>CBDEVZ010000008.1:670000-5221352 GCA_965243735.1 uncultured Binatia bacterium (SeqCode) | reverse complement strand
AAGGCATCAGAGACGGCCTGGCCGCCTTTGAGCAGAGCAGCGCCGCGTTTGAAAAGCAGAACCCCAAGGGCAAAAACCGTGAGAATCTCAGGAATTATCGCGGCCGGGTCAAGTTCATGCACGCAGTCCTGCTCAGCGAGGACACCGACACCAACGCCGCCCAGATCGCCGACCTGCTGCACGACTTCGAGCAGCAGTATCCGGTCCATAAAGACGCCTTTGAAACCGTGGCCCGTGTCCGTCTGGTGACGCAGGAGAAGGCCGGCCGCTTTGAGGAGCTGGAAAAGAATGTGGCGGCCATCTTTGCCACCTACGACACCGACAAACGGCTCGAGTTGCTCACGGCGCTCGACCAGGTCCTCGCGCGGGATATTCGGACCCTGGAGAAACAGAACGACAGGGACAACCTCCAGGCCGCCAAACGCACCTTGGCCCGCCTGTACAGCGACAAGATTGCGCGTCAGGACTTTGCCGCAGATGAGTCCCAGGACAAGTTCAAATACGAGCTGGCCCAGCTGTATCTGGATGTCCGAGACTACGACCAGGCGGCCGCCCTGTACGCCGAACTCCAGGACGGACCGTATTCGCTGGTTTCATTGGCCGGCTTGGCCCGTATTGCCGAGGTCAGCGGGGACAAGGAACGGGCGCTGGCCTACTGGGAAGAGATGCTCCAAGACTCGCAGGCCGGGGACCCGATCTGGTTCCGCGGCTCGTACGAGGTCGCCGTGCTGAACGTCTCGCTGGGCAACGCCCGGGCCGGCTGTCGAACCGCCCGGGGCACCCGCACCATGCTGAACCGGCTGGGAGACCAGCAGCTCAAGAAACAGATCCAGGATTTCGTGACCGAGAACTGCGGCGTCTGACACAGCTTTTCCCCACCGCCCGGGCTGGCTCGGCGACCCACACCGGGCTAGGCCAAAAAAGGTGAGCGTGATAACACAGAGCCTGAAAGGATATCACGATCACCGTCTCACCCACAGATCAGGGAATCTGGCTCTTTCTGGCCAAGGGCGGCGTGGTGCTGTTCATCATCGCCGTCCTGTCCGTCGTCGCCTTTGCCATTGTGCTGGCCAAGTTCTGGTCGCTGTGGCGGTTCCGTACTCACCTCAGCGCGCTCAACCAGCGCATTGAGCCCCAGCTGGCCGAGGGCAATATCTCGGTCGCTCTGGACGTCTGCCGTGAATACACCAGCCCGCTCAGCCGGCTGTTTGAGGCCGCCATTGTGTATCGGGACCGCGGCCATAGCGACCTGACCCGCCGTCTGGAGCGTTTAGGTGGGGATGTGGTCGCTGCCCTGGAGTCCTATCTGGGCGTGCTGGCGGCGGTGATTGGGGTGGCCCCGATGCTGGGATTTCTGGGCACCATCATCGGTCTGATCCGCGCCTTCATGAGCTGGGAAATGATGGGCGACCAGATCACGATCAATATCCTGGCCGGTGGCATCTACGAAGCCATGATCACCACCGCCGCCGGTCTGAGTGTCACGATTCCGTACTATCTGATCTATAATCACCTCACCGCCCGGGTCAAACGTCTGACCCGGCTGACCGAAGAGCGGACCGAAACCCTGGTCGACATGCTCACCCAAGCCCAGCCCCGGGAGCCCCTCAGCGATGCAGTTTAGCAAGCGCCCACAGCCCGGCCCGAACCTCGACTCAGTGGCCCTGACCGACATCATCATGAACATGTTCATCTTCTTCTTCATTACGTTCAGCTTTCTGGCCACGTTTAATCAGACCAGAGAGGGCCGGGTCGATGTCAGTCTGCCCAAGGCGTCGTCAGCCGCCTCCCAGGTGGAACGGACACGCCTCACGGTGAGTCTCGATAAGGCCGGCGGCCTGTTTCTGAACGAACAGGAGACCAGCCTTGAGCAGCTCCAGAACGTATTCCAGGCCGAGCGGGAAAAGGGCAGCGAGGTCACCCTGGTGGTCCGCGCCGACCAGGAAGTCCAGCACGGCCGGGTGGTGAATGTGATGGATCTGGCCCGGACCGAGGGTCTGCACCGCCTGGCCATCGCCACCGTCAAATGACACAGGCCCAAAGGCTGGCCGAGAGGAAAACCGCCGCCCGAGTCGGACATCCTGAATGAAATGGATACGAAAGACACGCTCGACGCGCTCCACACCACCGACCTTCTCCGCCTGGCAAGAGCAAAACCTGACCGCTATTGGCCGTCGTCTGGCCGCCGTCCGCGCCGCCCGTCCCGGCATCGTGCATGAGCAGGTCTCGGCCTATAACCACATCGTCGTGCGTCGTACGACACAGCAGCTCCTGCTGTGCTACCGCCACCCCCACAGCCAGATCGAAGAAACCGAATCACGGCTTGACCCCGATGACCCCCTCGTCCTGCCCTCGGCCTATACCCAGGCCATGCTCCTGTCCCTGATCTGGCAGCCCCATCCTCGGCGTATTCTGCTCATCGGGCTGGGCGGCGGACGCCTGCAAATGGTCCTCCACCACTACCTGGAGCGGGTGACGCTGCATACCGTCGAACTTGACCCGCTTGTTGTTGCGCTGGCGGAACGCTTCTTTGGCATTGTCCAGGACGAGCGCCAGCGGATCATTGTCCAGGACGGCCGGGACTATCTGCGTCGGGCTGCCGGCCGGCTGTCTTACGACCTGATCCTGCTCGACGCCTACCGCGTTGAGGGGGTGCCGCGCCACCTGAGCACCCACGAGTTTTATACCGAATGTCGCGCCTGTCTGGCGCCGGGCGGCGTGCTGGTCACTAACCTGCACTCGGGCATCCCCGGCTATGCGGCCGCCCGCGCGACCTTTGAGACCGCCTGGCCGCATACGGCCGTGTTTCCCGTGTTTGGGGGCAATGTGGTGGCCGTCGGCGGTGAGCTGGCCACGCTGGCCGCACCCGCCTTCTCGGCCCGACTGGGCTTGGTCGAGCAACACTTCCTGGGGCACCTGTCTCTCACCCGGCTGGCCCACGGGCGCGACAGCCGGGCGGTCAAGACCGGGCGGATTTTACACGACACGGACCAGCCTTGAGTTTCATTATTTCTCCCTCTCGCAAATTGCTATACTTATGAATTTGGCTCAGCTTCACGGCTTTGTAGTGTAGTACACGGCGCGGCGCATTTTTATCGGCGATATTCGTGGCACGGGAGGAAGACATGGCCCTGGCAGCAGAAGAATTGAAGCAGCAACTGTTTGAGAAAATCACGAGCCTACCTGCCTCAAGGCTCCAAGAAGTGCTCGATTTCGTCGAATTTCTCAGCATTCGGGAACGCCAAGTTGGAGCTTCTGAAGATCCATTATTGCGTCTCCTGGGAAGCTTGTCTGGCGCTCCAATCTCAGCAGAAGAGATTGAACAAGAGCTGTATGGGAAGGATTCTGGCTGATGGCCGGATCAGTTCTGATCGATACTTGGGGCTGGCTTGCTCTCGGGCATCGGCGTGATGCCCGACATCAGGAGGTCAAGGCTTTCTATCAAACTCTCAACGCAGCAGGAGACAAACTCTCTACAACGGATTACATTCTCGACGAAGTGATAACGCTTCTCTTTCGGCGAGAACGCACCGAGGAAGCGCTTCTATTCATGACAGGGATATTCCAATCCGCCCAGATAGGACATCTGGCGATCGAACGGATCACCTCGCAACGCTTCTCCGCGGCGTGGGATCTCCGCAAGAAGTTTCAAGATAAGCCAAGGCTCTCTTTCACAGACCTCACTTCGATAGTGCTCATACAGGAGAGAAAGATCGAGTCCATCTTGACAGATGACGATCACTTCCTCCATGTCGGCTTGAACGTTCAGAAAGTCCCCTAGGGCTTGTCTGGGTGCTGTCCTAAATAGACGCTCACTGTCCTAGGGCGTGTCATCAGTTAGCGTGCCCCCCTGGTCGGCTTTCCTGTCTCGTCTCGGTATACTGCCCTGGTCAGCCCAAGCGAAGGGAGGGTGCACAATGGCGAGACGGTATGCGTTACGCGAGGATCAGTGGGAACGGATTCAGGACCTGCTGCCCGGCCGGGAGGGCCACGTCGGGGGCACGGCGCGGGATAACCGGTTGTTTGTGGAAGCGGTCTTATACCGCTATCGTGCGGGGATTCCCTGGCGCGATTTGCCGAGCCGGTTCGGGGATTTTCGCGTGATTCATACGCGCCACATGCGCTGGAGTAAAAGTGGGGTCTGGGAGCAGGTTTTCAAGCAGCTGGCCGCCGATGCGGATAACGAATATGCCATGATCGACGCCACGATCATCCGCGTCCACCAACATGGGGCGGGGGCAAAAGGGGGGACCCCGCGGCCGAATGCATCGGCCGCTCCCGCGGGGGCTTGAGCACGAAAATCCATGCGACGTGCGATGCGCTCGGGAATCCGACCGGCTTCCATCTCACGCCCGGCCAAGCCTCTGACCTGGCCGGTGCGGAGGCCCTCTTGCCCCATCTGCTGAAGCACGTGCGGGCTTTGCTCGCCGATAGAGCCTATGACGCCCACGAGCGCGTCATTGACCGTTTGGAGCAGGCGGAGGTGACGGTGGTCATTCCCCCCAAAGCCAATCGGCGCCAGCCTCGCCCCTATGATAAGCACCTCTATCAAGCGCGCCATCTGATTGAAAACTTCTTCGCCAAACTCAAGCAATACCGTGCTCTCGCCACCCGCTACGACAAACGCGCTGTCAGCTTTCTCGGAGCCATCTATCTCGCTGCCTCGGTGATCCTCCTTAACTGATGACACCCCCTAGTTTCAAATGGGCCTGTCCTAATTACCACATCTTGCATGGGGTTTCCTGCCCGTAGTATCGCCCTTCCCGTCAACTGACAGTCGTGACCTGCTGAG
The DNA here is from genome assembly GCA_965243735.1 of uncultured Binatia bacterium (SeqCode). Lineage (GTDB taxonomy): Bacteria > Desulfobacterota > Binatia > Bin18 > Bin18 > JAAXHF01. The sequence continues at coordinate 5,216,560 of CBDEVZ010000008.1, read as the reverse complement.
TCAGGTTACCTACGGTTGTGCAGTTGACACATCCCGGCAACCTGAACCAGCGGGGTTTCTTCCTCCTCTTCACGGATATATGGTCCTTCTCGCAAAGGAGCAGGCTTATGGAAGGGATTTTTGCACTCGTTGTTCTCACACTGTTGACCATTTCGGTAATCGCCCTGATTCGACCGTTGCCCAGGCTAGGACTGAACACCCGAGGGAAAGCGGGTGGTGCGTTATTTCTCGCTCTCTTCTTGGCGGCAGTGCTCGACACGATCTTTGGCGAGGAGGAGGAGATTGAAGCGAAGCGGCAAGGTCAGGCGCACGTATCGAAAGAACTTCCCCCGCCGGTGACGCCAGAACAGATACGACAAGCAAAGCGGGAAAGGGAGCATGATAACCAGCCACCACAGAGCAGGCAGACACAGCCAACCCATTCTGATGCAGAGAAGCTCACGGTTATCTCTGAGCCTGGATGGGGTGAGTATGAGAATACCCTGAAACGATTTACCTTCTTGCTCAAGGAATTTGAGGTCCGCTGCCCGCCAGCGCAAGCTTCCCCTGCGGATATGCTGGCTGCCTCATATCAGAAAATCATGGACATAGGACTTGGAGAGGAAGAGGGACTCTTGGCACTCTCGAATACCCTCTATCGCTTGACTGTCGATATTGGCGTCAGGGCGTCAGGGGCACAGATAGACCCGCCCGCCTGTTCGGAGGTCTTTGCTATGTATCTGACGTTACGGCAGAACGGCCAGTCGCCAACGGAAGCCCGTGAAGGAGTCACGGCGGTTGCAGGTGCGTTGTATGGCCTCGTCGCAGAGTGAGTCCGGTTTATCTTGACAGGCCGCCCCGCGCACCGCATTCGGGTGGCCTGTGAACGGGCGGGGATGGCGTTCATACGAAAGCGATGGCAGCTGCCATCGCTTTCCATCACATATGATGGAAAATGGAAGCTGGAACACCATCGCGCGGCGGTCGCCCTCACGATTGCGCACTACAATTGGGTGCGCATCCACGAAGCGCTCTGCGTAACGCCCGCGATGGAGTATGGCTTGAGCGACCATGTATGGTCGGTTGCGGAGAGGGTGATTTATGGAAAACGTATTTCAGGGCGTTTTATGCCGGCTCAGTTCTGCTGGAGCTATTGCCGCGCTGCTCACTGTTGCTGGTGGCGCAATAGTGGCATACTTGCAGCAATCATGGCAACGGAAAAAAGAGCAGAAAGCGCTGCGTTCTTCTCTTATGAGTGAAATAGCAAATCTACGAGCGGATTTAGGGCAGGCTTTAATGGTAACTAGAGATGGCATAAAGGCAAATGCAGCGTCGTTAGAGATACCGTTGAATGTTGCGATAGATTTTCCGGTATACACGGCGAGTCTTCCGCAAGTAGGAAAATTGAGTGAAGTAGAGGCGCAGAGTGTAATATCTGCGTACGCAAAACTTACGCAAGAGTACCGCCACATATCAAAAGAAGTAGGGTATAATGGAGATGGTTTTATGCGTACTGGTAAGCGTGAGTTAATAGCTCTTGAAAAAAGGTTAAGTGAACTTTTTTCAGTGGTCGATAAAGCATACATTTCTTTGTCCGCTAACTCCTTTTCAAAGTGACGCACTCTCCTCCCTATCTCCGCGAAAAATGAAGGGTGCTAGAGGCTGAATTTGACCCACCCCCCGCACTGTAGTCAGGATGACCACACCCCTGTCCTAATTTCTCGACGGCGTGTCCGAATTAGGACAGCACCCTTGTCTGTCCCTCCATTGACTTTCGCTAAGTGTTCTGGTTTGCAGGGAGCTTCTTGCAAAGGAGGACGGCGTGGAAAACGGTAAAATCTGGATGGACGGCGAGTTTGTCGCCTGGCCCGAGGCCACTGTACATGTGCTCACCCATACCCTCCACTACGGCGTCGGCGTGTTCGAGGGCATTCGGTGCTACGCCGGCGAGGACGGCCGTTCGGCAGTCTTCCGTCTTGCCGAGCATATTGAGCGCCTGTTTGACTCGGCCCATATTCTGGATCTCAAAATTCCGTTTACGCCCGAGCACATCAGCCAAGCCTGCCTGGAAACGGTCCGGGTCAACAATCTGAAAGAGTGCTACATCCGGCCGCTGGTGTTTGTCGGCGAAGGCGACCGCGGCCTGCACGCCCGGACCAACCCCATTCGGGTGGCGATTGCCGCCTGGGCGTGGGGCGCCTACCTGGGCGAAGAGGGGCTGAAAAACGGGATTCGGGTCAAAACCTCCTCCTTCCAGCGCTTCCACGTCAATACCCTGATGACCAAGGCCAAAGCGGTCGGAACCTATCTGAACGCCATTCTGGCCGGCCAGGAAGTGTGGTCCCTGGGCTATGACGAAGCGCTGTTGCTGGACACCGACGGCCATGTGGCCGAAGGACCGGGTGAGAATATCTTTGTGGTCCGCAAGGGAAAAATCAGGACCCCGCCCCTGTCGACCTCGCTGCTGCCCGGCATCACCCGCGACACGGTGATGACCCTGCTGCGCAACGGCGGCTATGACCTGTCTGAAGAGTCCCTCACCCGCGACGATATCTATCTTGCCGACGAGGTGTTCTTCACCGGCACGGCCGCCGAGGTGACCCCCATCCGCGAACTCGACGACCGGCCTATTCGCGGCCAGACCCCCGGAGAAGTGACCCGTTTTCTGCAACAGCAGTTCTTCGCCCTGACCAAGGGACAGGACAGCAGCTATACGCACTGGCTGACATACGTCTGAGCGGGTCGGCGCCGCTCTCAGTATCCCTGATGTCTTCCCTCCGTCACCTGTGGTTCGATACCCGCCATCTGCTTGGAGACGAGCCGGGCCAGGCGCTGTTGGTCGAACTCCAGACCCTGCCCTCTGAAGCGCGCGAGACAATTCTGACGACCGGAGACCGGTTGGCCGAGGTATCACTGACGCTGGCCCAAGCCTTCTGTCGGCAAGCCCCGGCCGCCTGGCGGGTGTTTGGCGCGACGGGCTTCGGACGCTGGGCAGCCCTCGGCGAGGGTCTGGCCGGCCAGGAACCGGCCTCACGCGACGGAGCGGTCGCCTATTTTACGATTCCGCCCCAATCGGTGGAGCAGCTGGGTCTGGACCGAGCCGCAGAATGGATCGCCATCGGACGCGAGGTGCTACGGGTTTCGCGCCGGCTTGGGGCGCAGTTTTTTCAAGCCTCGGCGCCGCTGTTCGGCCAGCTGCCCAGCGGGTCACACCTGCGCGTCTGGGCCGAGCAGGGCCGGCTGCTGCTCAGCTGCAAGGGCTGGAAGGGGGAGTTTCTGGCCGTGTCGTATTTCTCGGCAGCGGCGGCCGCCCTGCCAGTGCTGAGTCCCGAGGAAATAGCAGCCTGGGCAAGACTCGGCGCCCTGGTCCAGGATTCCGGGCCGTGGACGTTTTATACGCGTTTGCCGGACGGTTTTCAGGCCTTGGATCAGACCCAACGCCTGGCCTTTCTGCATACCGCCCAGCACGCGGCCGGTCAGTCTGCCACCGCAGCCACAGAAATTTTTTTCGGTCTGCCACCGGTCCTGTCGGGTCTCAGTCCAGGTCTGCGGTCTGTGTATCTGTCCATCCTGAGCCCGGTGATTCGCTCGGACCCGCCGTCGGTCTCCGGCCTGCTGCCGCTGCTGGGACCGGTGGCCAAGGCGGTCGGCTTGGCTGAGCAGCCTGCCCTGCAAGACCGTCTGATCGGCCTCGCCGACACCTTTCCGGCCGGTATCCCGCCGCTGATTCGGACTCTCCCCCGGGCGTATGAAGAAGCCGGCCCCACGGGTCTCCAGGAGTGGCTGACAAAAGGCGCCCGTATCGCCGCCGACAATCCTGAGGCCGGACTGGCCTATTTTGGCCTGGAGTCGCGCACCAGCTTTCAGGTCTTGCGTCAGGCTTCTCCCGGCATTGATCTCGAAGAGGTCCAGGAATTGCTGCGCAAGTATGTCCAGATGCTGACCGGCAGCCCAGTCAGTATTCAGCGCCAGGAATTCTTCTCCTACCCGCCCGCACTTGAAGAAGCCTCGAGCCACCTGCCCCTGCCGGGCCGCATCGAGGTGTTTGAGACCTATGACGAGAACTTTCGGCTGTTTCGCGCCTTTGCCGCTCAGCAGGCCGGTCGCCGTGAGTTCGGCACCTACGAATTCTCGCTCAGCCGGCTGTGGCCCGACCTGCCGCCCACAGTCCGTCACATCATGCGCGAGGACGCGGCTCCGGTAGGCGGGCTGGCCGAGTACTTTCGCTGCTTTTTGCATCCCGACATTGTCGAGGCCCTGTTCGTACTGATCGAAACCCAGCGGGTTCACGCCCGCCTGGCGGCAGTCTATCGGGGCCTGAGCGCAGACGTGGCGTGGCTGAACGCGGCGTCCCTGCCCTCGCTGTTGCCTGAAGCCCTGGTCTCGCTGAGCGCGTTGTGGTCCGACCTTCTGCCGTCCGCCGCCCGTCGATCCGAAGAGGATGTATATGACTCGGCCACCCGCGCGGCCGAACTCTACCTGCGCCTGCTGTCCTCCCTGACCACCACCCGCCTCAACCCGGACGACGCGTCGGACTTCGGCCTGCTGTTTGACAAACTGAGCGGCGATGCGCTGATCGATCCCGACATGGACGATGACGAGAGTCCGCCGCCGGTCCAGGAGCCGGTCGATATACCCGAGCTACAGTTGGAGGACGAACAGGATGAGGAACACGGCGGCAGCCCCCTGTCGGCCGAAGAACTCAAAGCCCTGATCGAGGCCGGAGTCGATCTCCAGATTCGCCAGGGCAAGCAGGACAGGCTGATTCCCCAGGGGCTGTACGTCAGCGATTTGAACGGCAAGTTGCCGGGCCAGGGCGACATGGAGCACATCGCCGCCGGCAATGACCCGGCTCTTCCGGCCGTTCACGGCCGCGCTCAGCGCGAGGAGAGCCTGACCTTTTACTATGACGAGTGGGACTATCAGATCGCCGACTATCGGAGCCGTTGGTGTCGCCTGCGGGAGATTGTGCTGAACGGCGACGCCGGCGAGTTCTTTGCCCAGACGCTCAGCGACTACACGGCCCTTACCCCGACCATCAAACACGAGTTCCAGCGTATCCGACCGGAACAGTACCGGCTGGTGCGTGGTCTTGAAGACGGCCACGAGTTTGATCTCAACGCTGCGGTGACGGCAGCGGTCGATATGCGCGCCCGGCTCGCGCCCTCGGCCAAGCTGTACACCGAACGGCGTCAGACCGAGCGCGATGTGGCCGCCCTGTTTCTGCTCGATATGAGCGCCTCGACGGATGAGCCGCTGGTTGCCATGGAGCGCGACTACGGCGGCGACGAGCCCGAAGACTGGCAACCGCTGTGGAACAAAGCTGATCGGAATGTACGCTCGGCTGCGAAACGCCTGGCCCAGCCCAAACCGCGCCGTATTATCGACGTCACCAAGGAGACCCTGGTGCTCATGGCCGAGGCGCTCGAAGAGATTGGCGATTCCTACGCCATCTACGGTTTCTCGGGCCAGGGCAAGGACAATATCGAGTTCTACCATGTCAAGTCGTTCGTTGAGGCGCTGTCCCCGACCGTCAAGGGGCGCATCGGCGCCATCGAGCCCAAGCGCTCGACCCGCATGGGACCGGCCGTGCGCCACGCCTTGGAAAAACTCAAAGACCTGGCGTGCCGGGTCAAGCTGTTGATCCTGCTGAGCGACGGCTTTCCCCAAGACATGGATTATGGCCCGGACCGGCGCTCCACAACGTACGGCATTCGGGATACCATGGTAGCCCTGCGCGAAGCCGAAGAGGCTGGCGTGCTGACCTTCTGCCTGACGGTCGATAAGGCCGGCCACGACTATTTGCGCGAGATGTGCGAACCGTCGCGCTACCTGGTGCTTGAGGACGTGGCCTCGTTGCCAACCGAACTGCCCAAAGTCTATCAGCGCTATATCCGGCCGCGTGGAGTCTAGCAGGAGTCCTGCCCACTCTGGGCCGAGTCAGCGGCCGAAACTGAAAACGAGAGGAGAGATGTATGGATATGCAAAAAACCGTTGCCGTTGTGACCGGTGGTGGCTCGGGCCTGGGAGAGGGCACCAGCCGTGCCCTGATTGCCAGAGGCGCCAGGGTTGCCATCCTCGATCTGGGTCGTTCGCGCGGGGCGGAAATCGCCCAGGAGCTGGGCGACACGGCGGTCTTTGTTGAGGCCGATGTGACCGACGAAGACCACACCGCAGCGGCCATCGACAAGGCGGTCGCCACCTTTGGCGCTATCAATGCGCTGGTCAACTGCGCCGGGATTGCGACTGCCGGTCGGACCCTGGGCAAGGGCGCGCCGCTCGACCTCGGCCCGTTCAAACGCACGATCGAGGTCAACCTGATCGGGACGTTTAACGCCATTCGCCTGGCCGCCGCCCAGATGGTCAAAAACGAACCCAGCCCGGACGGCGAACGGGGGGTGATCATCAACACCGCCTCGGTGGCCGCCTTTGACGGACAGATCGGGCAGGCGGCCTACTCGGCTTCAAAAGGTGGGGTGGTGGGCATGACCCTGCCGATTGCCCGCGACCTGTCCCGCGACGGCATCCGCTGCTGCACAATTGCCCCGGGCATCTTTGAAACTCCGATGCTGATGGGTTTGCCCAAACCGGCCCGGCAGTCCCTGGCCGCCAGCATTCCGTTTCCCCAGCGCCTGGGCACCCCGGCCGAATACGCCGCCCTGGCCTGCCATATCATGGAAAACGTGATGCTGAACGGCGAGACCATCCGCCTCGACGGGGCGATTCGGATGGCGCCAAAGTAAGCCCGTGTACAAGCGCAAGGACGCCTTTTACAAGAAGGCCAAACAGGCCGGCTATCGTTCACGGGCCGCCTATAAGCTGTTTGAGCTCAGCCACAGCTTCGGGCTGCTGCGAGCCGGCCAGCGGGTGATCGACCTGGGCGCCTGGCCCGGCGGCTGGTTGCAGGTAGCAGCCGAGCTGGTCGGTCCTCGGGGCAGGGTCATCGGCATTGATCTGGTCCCTATCGCTCCCCTGAAGACGGACAATGTGACTGTGCTCCAGGGCGACGCGACCGATCCGGACCAGCAGCGCCGGCTGCTCAGCCTGCTCGACGGACCGGCCGATATCCTGCTGTCCGATATGGCCCCCAAGTTGAGCGGCGTGCGTGAGCGCGACGAGGCGCAGGCTCAGGAACTCAGCCGGGCGGCCGTGGCCTGTACCACCCTCCTGCTCAGGCCGGGCGGAACCCTGCTCCTCAAGGCGTTCATGGATAGCGGCTATCCAGCCCTGCTGGCAGCCCTGCGCGCCAGCTTTGCGACGGTCAAGACCACCAAACCCCAGGCAACGCGCAAGGGCTCGGCAGAGACCTATATCATCGCCAGCGGCTTCGTATCGTGTTAAGACGATGCCGAGCGTGTCACACAGATCATCAATTGCTTTGCTTCCAAGGAGGCCGCAATGGCAAAGTCAGTCCTGACCATTTCTCACATGTACGGCAGCGGCGGAAGCCGGATTGCCCGCGACCTCGGTGGCCGTCTGGGCTGGACTGTGTGGGAAAAAGAAATCGTTCGTAAAATCGCTACCCAGTACAAGGTGTCGGAAGAGTATGTCGATGCCAAGGACGAACGGGTCGATTCCTTTATTGAGCGCATGGTCGGACTGTTCGGCATGGGCGGCTTTGAGTCGGCCTACGACATCCCGCCGCCGCTGTGGCTCAACGACGCCCAGCTCGTCCGCATGACCCGCTCGCTGATCGAAGAGGTGGCCGGAGGCGGACGGGCGATTATTGTCGGTCGGGGCGGCAATTATGTGCTGGCCGAACAGCGCGGCGCCCTGCACGTCTTTCTGACCGCCCCGCTCCAGGCGCGCATAGCCCGGGTGATGGAAGTCGAGAGCCTGTCCCACGCTGAAGCCGCCCAACGGATCGCCGGCATGGACCGTCTGCGCGCCGACTACGTCCACACCTTCTACCACGACGACTGGCGCGACCCGAGCCGCTATCACCTGCTGATTGATTCGAGCGTCTGGGGAGAAGCCGGCGCTGCGGATTTGATTCTGCAGGCGCTGGAGCGCTCAGCCGACTGAGTCCGGGCGGGCCTCAAGTCAAGATAAAGGACTGAGCGAACGCACCACACCATCTCGCGCCTAGCGGCCTACCAAGCTAGACATGTTGGTAGCAGAGTCGAGCCTAGCGCAATTCACCATTATGTGTAGCCGTGTAGGTCGGGTTAGCCGTAGGCGTAACCCGACATCCCGTACGTGTCGGATTACGCTCCGCTAATCCGACCTACTACTCAGTCCACTGAGTCCGGGCGGGCCTCAGGATCCGCATCGCGCCCTGCCCGAGCGCCGAGCGGCAAAAAGACCCGCATCGTTGTTCCCCGGTCGAGCTGGCTCTCGATATGCAGGAACCCCCCGTGGGCCTGCACAATATGTTTGACAATCGCCAGGCCCAGCCCGGTTCCGCCAAGTTCGCGCGAGCGCGCCTTATCGACCCGGTAGAAGCGCTGGGTCAGGCGTGGAATATCAGCCTCGGGGATGCCGCAGCCGGTATCGGCAACCGCGACTTCCATCCAGCCGTGGTCGGCCTGGCCTGTCCCGTCCCCGTTCCCATCTGGGACCGAAGACACTGCCGCAACACGGGCGGAAACCGTCACCCGTCCGCCCGCAGGGGTGTATTTGACACCGTTATCAACCAGGTTCAGCAAGACCTGATGGAGCCGGTCGGGGTCGCCAGACAGGGACGGCAAAGACTCCGGCAGCGCCGCACTCAGCCGCACCTGCCCGCTGGCGGCCTTGTCCTTGACCAACTCAAACACCTCGTCAACCAACTGGCCGAACACCAACCGGTCATGGCGTAGCTCGGTCTTGCCCAGCTCAAGATCGGACAGGGTCAGCAGATCGTCGATCAGACGGCTGAGACGCTCTGAGTGACGGTCGATAATGGCCAGAAAACGGGTGACCATGGGCGGGTCGTTGAGCGCGCCGTTCAGCAGGGTTTCGGCATAGCCCTTGATCGCGGTCAGCGGCGTGCGCAGCTCGTGCGAGACGTTGGCCACAAAGTCGGCCCGAATGGCTTCGAGCCGTTTGAGTTCGGTCAGGTCGTGCAGGGCCAGAATGACACCGCTGACCGCCTGTCCGTTCACAGCCGGGTGTTCCTCGCGCCACACCGGCGACTGGGGCGAGACGTTCATCTGGATCGCGCTGACCGCGACCGAGCGGGGCTGCTCGCCCTCAATCTCGATTTCCTGGCTCAGCGCCTCAGCCCCGGGCGGGCTGTCGAGCACGGCCCGCACCAGCTCGTGGAGCACCGGATGGCGGGAGAATTCGAGCAGCGGCTTGGCCTGGAAGTCCGTCTCCTCAGACAGCTCCAAGAGATCGTGGGCGGCCCGGTTGGAGAAGCGAATGTGACTGTCCGCGTCCAGGACAACCACCCCCTCGGTCATGCTCTGGAGCACCACTTCGAATTCCTGGCGGGCGTCGTGCAGGCGCCGCAGTCGCTTGTGCTGGGCGTACAGCAAACGGCCCAGGCCGTCTTCTACAAGGCCGAGTTCATCGGGTCTTTGCGTCGGCAGGCCGGGCGGCAGGCTGCGCTCCGAGGCGATAGCGATACAGGCCCGCAGATCGGCCAGGCGCTGCACCACACTCCGGCTCAGGACAAAAGCGCCGAACGGCGCGCCCAGCCCCAGGCCGAACGCCGCATACCACAACCAGGCCGGGCGGTCGGCGTCGGGCAAGGCGTAGAAGCCCAGCATGCCAAGCAGGCCTGCACAGGCCAGACTCGGAAACCCGACGATGGCGATGCCCAGCCTATTCTTCCAAAGCATCGGGGTTAAACTTATAGCCGACCCCACGGACGGTCAGGATGAGCGTCGGTCTGGTATCGTCGCGCTCAACGCGCTGACGCAGCCGTCGGATGTGGACATCCACCGTGCGGGGCTCGACGTACACGTTGTGGCCCCAGACCAGATCGAGAATCTGGCTGCGGCCAAAGACGCGGTGCGGATTGCGCACAAAAAACTTCAACAGATCGAACTCGCGCAGCCCCAAGCCCACCGCTTCGCCGTCGCGGTGGACCTCGTAGGTATCGAAGTCGATCCGCAACCAACCCTTTTCATAAGACTCGTGGGGCCGCTCATTGGCCGGTCCGTAGGCGCGGCGGAGGATCGCCTTGACCCGGGCGACCAGCTCACGCGGGCTGAACGGCTTGGTGACATAGTCGTCCGCGCCCATCTCCAGACCCAGGACCTTGTCAAGCTCGGCGGCTCGGGCGGTCAGAATCAGAATCGGCACCGGGGCGGTGTCCTCCTGAGCGCGCAGCAGACGACATACCTCCAGGCCGGACAGGCCCGGCAGCATCAGGTCAAGGATGATCAACGACGGCCGCTGTGTGGCCGCCAGATGCAGGCCACGCTCACCGTCGCTGGCATCGACAACCGCGAACCCCTCGGCCTCCAGATTGTAGCGGACCAGGCTGCGGATATCTTCTTCGTCTTCAACAATCAGGATTTTCCGTGGAGCCTCAGCCATGGCGCCTTCCACAAAAGCTTCCTCCCCCAGACACGGCGCTAGGTCTCTGAAACCGAGCTCGGCACCGGCGAGACATGCCGAATATTCTTGCCCTTCACCATATAGATGACCATTTCTCCGATGTTGGTGGCGTGGTCGGCGATGCGTTCCAGGTATTTCGCCAGAAACAGGATCCGGGTCGAGCGCGCCACGGTTTCGGGTTCCTCAGCCATCCGGCCCAACATCCGGCCGAATACTTCGGCCGTCAGGTCATCGATAAAATCATCGCGCTGACACACGTCCAGCGCCAGACCGGTGTCCTCGCGGACAAAGGCGTCCAGACTGTCGCGCAGCATTGAGCGCGCCCACTCGGCCATGCGCGGCAGGTCGGCGTAGGGCCGCAGGGGCGGCTCCTCGTTGAGTTCCAGCGCCCGTTCGCACACGTTTTGGGCGATATCGCCGATGCGTTCCAGATCGGTCCCGATCTTCAGGCTGGTCATGATGAAGCGCAAATCCCGCGCCGCAGGCTGGTGGAGCGCCAGCAGGCGGGTACACGCCTCATCAATCGACACGTCCAGGTAGTTGACCATGTGGTCGCGCGCAATCGTCTGTCTGGCCAACTCGGAATCACGCTGGGTGAGCGAGGTGATCGCGTCGCCGATCTGTTTTTCAACCAGCCCGCCCATCTCCAACACCTTGGCCCGCAACTCCTGCAAGTCTTCTTCGTACTGTCGGTCGGTGTGTAACGGCATAGGCATCTCGCATACGTGTTCAAGGGGAACGCTGATCTCTTCTCAATGAGGTGGTCATCAGCGTTTCCCTTTCTAGCCGAAACGGCCAGTGATGTAGTCCTCGGTCTCTTTTTTCTCGGGCGTGGTGAACAGCTTATCGGTCGGGCCGAACTCAACCAGTTTGCCCAGGTACATGAACGCGGTGTAATCGGACACCCGCGCGGCCTGCTGCATATTATGGGTGACGATGACAATCGTGTACTCGCGTTTGAGCTGATGGATCAGCTCTTCGATTTTGGCGGTGGCGATCGGGTCGAGGGCCGAACAGGGTTCGTCCATCAACACCACCTCGGGCTCGACCGCAATCGTGCGGGCAATGCACAAGCGCTGGTGCTGGCCGCCCGACAGGTCCAGGGCGTTGTCGTGCAGGCGGTCCTTGGCCTCCTCCCACAACGCGGCATCCTTGAGGCTTTTCTCCACAATCTCGTCCAGCCGCGACTTCTGCTTGATGCCCAGGATACGCGGGCCGTAGGCGATGTTTTCGTAAATCGTTTTAGGAAACGGGTTGGGTTTCTGGAACACCATGCCGACTTTTTTGCGCAGTTCGGTCACATCCAGGCCAGGACCGAGAATTTCCGTACCGCCGATAGTGATGCTGCCGCTGATCCGGACCCCGTCGACGAGGTCGTTCAGCCGGTTGAGACAGCGTATCAGGGTCGATTTGCCGCACCCCGACGGACCGATATAGGCGGTGACCTTCCCCCGCTCGATATCCATGTCGATGTTGTACAGGGCCTGATTGCTGCCGTAGTGCAGACACAGGTCACGGATACGGATTTCAACCGACGCGGCAGCCGACGCGGCGGCAGGAGCCGTCCCATTGCCGTGCCCGGTCGGCTGCGGGACGGCAAGGCCGGGGGTCGAGGCTGACAGATCTTTGTCCATGCTCGCGTGCCTCTCTTTCAGAAGGTGCCAAAGCGGAGCTTACTGCGCAGACGATTGCGGACCATGATGGCGGTCAGGTTGAGCGCAACCACAATACCGATCAGCAACAGGGTCGTCATGAAGACCATCGGCTTGGCGGCCTCGACGTTGGGCGACTGAAAACCGACATCGTAGATATGAAAGCCCAGGTGCATGAACTTTCTCTCAAGGTGAAAAAACGGCCAGTGGCCATCCAGCGGCAGAGTCGGGGCCAGCTTGACCACGCCGGTGATCATCAGCGGCGCCACTTCCCCGGCCCCACGCGCCATGGCCAGGATAGCCCCAGTCAGAATGCCGGGCAAGGCGCCGGGAATGACGATCTTGCGCAGGGTTTCCCACTTGGTCGCGCCCAGGGCCAGCGAGCCCTCGCGCCACTCGCGCGGGATGGCCGACAGGGACTCTTCGGTGGCGACAATAACGACCGGCACGGTCAGCAGCGCCAGGGTCAGCGAGGCCCATAAAATTCCGCCGGTCCCATACGTCGGAGTCGGCAGGGCCTCTTCGTAGAAGAAGGAATCGATCGAGCCGCCAATCAGATAGATGAAGAAACCCAGGCCGAACACCCCAAACACGATGGACGGCACGCCGGCCAGGTTATTGACCGCAATGCGCACCGCGCGAACCAGCGGCCCCTGTTTGGCGTATTCGCGTAAGTACAGGGCCGCCACCACCCCGAACGGGACGACCACAATGCTCATGATGATGACCATCATGACCGTGCCGAAAATGGCCGGGAAGACCCCGCCTTCGGTATTCGACTCGCGTGGATCTTCCCAGAAAAACTCCCAGAATCGGGTGACGTACAGGCCGGCTTTTTCGGCCCAACTCATCTGATTGGGCAGAAAGGCCCGCACGACCTGGGCCAGCGGCAGGTTTTTCTGCTTCCCGCCGGCGGCCTGGACGACGATCTCGTAGCGTGCATTTTCCTGGTATAAGGCCGACAGCCGCTCGGTGATCTCCTCGTAGCGCCGCTGCCAGCCGGCAACTTCTTGTTCGAGCCCACGAATCTCCTGGGCCGCGCGCTGGGGGTCGGATTCGTGGAGCTGAATACCCCGGATCTGCAAACGCAGCCGTTCCATCTCGTAGTTGATATCCCCGACTTCCTGGCGTTCGATACGCTCAATCTGATGCCGGATGTCTATCGTTTTGGGGTGCAGGTCCTGGAAGGTCTGCCAGCTGTGGCTGAAGCCCTCGGCCACTACCTGACCGTCGACGCTGACCGAGCTGAGAAAACCGAACAGCGCGCCCCACTCCAGACGCTCAAAGGAGACCGCCTCTGCTGGATATGTGCGGTCGAGGATCAGGGCGTCGTCCACCCAGCGGAAATCCGCTCCGTACAGGTCGCGGTTGCCGACCTGAAACTGGGTCCGGTACGTGACCCCTTGTTCGTCTCCGGTCTGGAGGGCTTGCTCGTGGTCACGGACCTGGCCCAGCAGCTCGGTGCCATCGCTGAGGCTGACCAGCATCAGCCGATCCGGCCAGAAAAAGCCCAGGGCGTTGGCCGCCACAATCCACAGCAGGGCAGCGATCATCAGCAGGCTGAAACCCAGCGCGCCACCGGTCAGCCAGATAAACGGATCGCCACTCTTCCAAAAACGCGTGTTCACAGGTCCTTCCTCAGTCCAGCCGGCTAGATTTTGCTGTAGCGCTCGCGCAGGTTCTGGCGCACGACCTCGGCTGCGGTATTCAGCACAAAGGTCAACACAAACAGCAGCAGGGCGGCCAGAAACAGGATTCGGTACAGGGTGCCGCCGTGGGGCGCCTCAGGAATCTCGACCGCGATATTGGCCGACAGGGCGCGAAAACCGCTGAACGGATTAAAGTCCATGACCGGCGTGTTGCCGGTCGCCATCAGCACAATCATGGTTTCTCCGACCGCCCGGCCAAAGCCGATCATGATCGCCGAGAACACCCCCGGGCTGGCCGTCGGCACGACCACCCGGACGGCGGTCTGCCAACGGTTGGCGCCTAGCGCCAGCGAGCCGGACACCAGGTGCTGGGGCACGTTGGAGAAGGCGTCCTCACAAATGGTGTAGATAATCGGGATCACGGCAAAGCCCATGGCAAAGCCGACAATCAGCGAGTTGCGCGGGTCATAGCGCGAGCCCGTCGTGTCGTACAGCCACTGGGGAAAATCGCCGGCAAACAGGCCGACCTCGATGGCATCGTTGAGGGCCACGCACACATACACCGTCAACAGCAGCAGCGGGGCCACAAAGAGCAATTCCACCCCCGGTTTCAGGCTGTTGCGGACCGGCAGGGGGACCAGCCGCCAGGCGAAGGCGGCCAGCAGGGTAACACCCGGCAGGGCGACCAGCATCATGAAAATGGCCGGCACCATATCGGCCACCAGCGGAGCCAGCCACAGGCCGGCAAAAAAGCCCAGGACAACGCTGGGCAGGGCCGCCATCACCTCGACCGACGGCTTGACCAGGTTGCGCAGGCTGGGATGCATGAACTGCGAGGTGTACAGCGCCCCGCACAGGCTGAGCGGAATCGCCAGCAGGAGCGCATAGAACGTTCCCTTCAGTGTGCCGTAGGCCAGCGGCGTGAGGCTGAACTTGGGCTCGAAATCATCGGTCGCGCTGCTCGACTGCCAGGTATAATCGGGCTCCTGATAGCCCTCGTACCACACCTTGCCGAACAGAGTGGTGAGGCTGATCTCAGGGTGGGGGTTATCGAGCGACCAGTCGAACAGGCGCGCCTGGTTGTCCACGGCGAAGATGCCGTTGGCGCGTGGCGCAAAGGCCAGCAGTTCAACCGCCGCGCCCTGGTCGGTTGTCAGTTCGACCAGGGTCTGCTCCGAGGTGGCGTGGTGAAGCAGGATATGGCCGTCGGCGTCTGCGGTCAGAAAGCCCTTATTGCGGGCCGACGGCTTCATCGCGGTCAGCGCTGCGGGATGAGACTGGAGGACATGAATCTTGCGGTATGGGCTGTCGCGCGGCGGACCCTGGTCACGGACCTGAAACCAGACGCCCACTCCCCCGGCGCTATCGCCGACAACCAGTGAACGTTCGCCCAGCAACCAGTCCAGGGTCGTGGCAGACACGCCCGGGGTATCGCTGACGGGAAAGCTGTGGATCAGACGCGGCGCGGTCGGGTCCTGGACCTGCCAGTGCAACAGCTGTCCGTCGGCGGTGCTGACCAGGAGGTTGGTCAGGAAAACATCCAGGGCCAGGGCGGTGACATCGGCCGGCAACTCGGAGGACAGCTCGCGCCGAGCCGCTTGGGTCTCGGTCTGGCCCAAAAACGACTCCTGTTCGACCTGGGAGTAGAGCAGCAGGGAGCGCGGACCGAGCAGGGCCGCGATGCGGATGCCCTCGTCATCCTCCCCAGTCCGGTACACGAGCTGCTGAATCGCCCGTCCCTGGGGATCGACAATAATCGCGTCCTCCTCACCCGCCCGGGGCGTAATGATCCGGCGGCTCTGCTCGTCGTAGCTGATCACAAAGCTGGCGTAGACCGGCACGACGGTTCCGTTTGCCGTCCCGATGGCCAGGTTGTGATCGAAGCCGTTCTGATACACCGCAGTCGGACGCTGTCCCTGGAGCTGGCGTATCTCATAGCGCTGGAGGAGCGTCCGGTCTTTGAGCGAGACAAAATGGAGCCAGCCGTCCTCGGTCACGACGTAGGCGATGTCCTGGTATTCTTCAACGCCAAACGCAATCGGCCGGGCGGCCTGGCCGTTGAGCAGCTCGGACAGCCTCACCGTCCCGCCGAATTCGATCTTGGGCGCCGACCACAGGGGCAGCGTCTCGGCCACAATCACAAACAGGATGGCGGCGATACTCAGGATGATCGCAATACCGCCAAAGCTAATGATGAGGCCGGCGGCCTTATCGTAGATCTTCTTGCGACGCAGCCGACCTTTGTCCTCTGTCGCCGACAGCCGGACATCAACCTCGGCCCGGTCAGTGGGAGAGGGGGCGGGCGGCTGGGTTTCGGCGGAGGGTGGTTCTGGCATGCTACTCTCAATACCGAAGTGGCGGACGGGGCGCTAGCGCCCGCCCACAACGAACGAGGCGTGAGACGCTTAACCGTCTCTGTCCTAGTTGAGCTTGGCCCGTTCCTGGTTGGCGATTTGCGGCGAGACGGGATAGTAGCCGTCCTTCACCGCAACTTCCTGGCCTTCTTTGCTGAAGATATACTTGGCAAATTCCTGGACCAGGGGCTCAACCGGCTGTCCGGGCGCCTTGTTGATGTAGATGTACAAGAAGCGCGACAGCGGATACTGACCCGAGCCGACCGTCTCCTGGTTGGGCTCGACGTAGCTGCCGCCATTCTCGGCCAGCGGCACGGCGCGGACGCCCGAGGTGGTGTAGCCGATACCGCTGTAGCCGGCGGCGTTCTTATCCTCGCTCACCCCCTGCACGACAGAGGCCGAACCCGGCTGTTCCTTGACCGTATCCTTGTAGTCTCCCTTGCACAGGGCCTGCTTTTTGAAGAACCCGTAGGTGCCGGAGGCCGAGTTCCGACCGTACAGGCTGATCGGCGCGGTGGTCCAGTTTCCGCTCAGACCCAGGTCGCCCCAGACCAAGACTCCGTTGGCCGCCCCACAGCGCAGGGTCTTGGAAAACATGGCGTCGACCTGCTCCAGCGACAGACCCTGGAGCGGGTTGTCCTTGTTGACGAACACGGCCAGGGAGTCGAGCGAGGTCCGCAGCGGGGTCGCCTTATAGCCGAACTTCTTCTCAAACTTGTCCATCTCGCTGCTCTTCATCGCCCGCGACATGGGCCCCAGCTGAGCCGTGGCCTCAATCAGGGCCGGCGGCGCGGTGCTCGAACCTTTGCCCTCAATCTGGACGTTGACGTTGGGATAGACCTTTTTGAAACCCTCGGCCCACAGGGTCATCAGGTTGTTCAGCGTATCCGAACCCACGCTGTTGAGGCTGCCCGAGATACCGCTGACCTTCTCATAGGCGGGCAGGTTGGGGTCGACTTCGACCTGGGCGACAGCCGGACTGCCGACGGCCAGGCCCAGGGCCAAGCCACCGACAAACGCTGAGAACTTCTTCATAACGACTTCCTCCCGTTGGGATATGGTGATGATACATGGCCGCGAGCCGCTTCCACGGCCCACGACCGGCGACGAGGGTTCAGAAATCGACCTGAGCGCGCATCTGGACAATATCGGCGGAAAAGTCATGCGGATGCTGCTGGTCGGCATGGACGTAGTTCAGCATGAAACGGACGTTGGGGTTGAGGTACCAGTTCAGGCCGGCAGTGAAGTTGCCCAGTGTCCCGCCCTGGACCATGCCGTCGGTCAGATCCAGATGGGAATACCGAACCGCCGCCTCAACCGCTCCGTAGCCGCCGCCGCTCCAGCTCAGGTCCCTGGCCGGCTTGGCCCGGTCAAAGGCCCCGCTGGAGGTCTTGTAGCGACGATAGTCACCCGGGGTCAGGAACACGCTGGCGTAGATGTAGGCGCCGTCGAAGCTCAGGTCGCCACCCTTGTTGGAGTCGTTGACCTCGCTGAAGACGTACTCACCCTGGATGGAGAACGGTCCGTAGACCGCCGCCACTTCGGGGTTGAAGGAATCGATGCTCTCGGCCTTGAACTTCCCGGTGTCAACAAAGCGGGGGCCCAGGTGGGCTTCCGGCCGGGACCGAAAACGGATGTCGCTGTCTTTGTCACGGAACTCGTGGGTGTAGCCGAACCCCAGGTGCAGGAGCCGCTTGCCCTTGTCCTCGTACCACGGCAGGGCCGTCACACGGGCGGTCACATTGTAATCCGAGTTCTTGCCAAACCTGTTGCCCGAGTCACCCACGTCACGGAACACGCCCACCGCAGCAGTCGCCCGCCTGTCGGCAAAGGTGTTCGCAATCTGGAAGCCGGTGTTGCGGCCCTGGACAAAGGTGTCGGCCAGCGAGCGTTCCATGAAGGTCATGTACTTACTGCTGGTCAGCTGTTCGAGCGACATGGGTTCCTTGAAGTGGCCGATTCTGAGATTGCCCAGGGTCGGGATCTTTTTCAGCTCAATGTACACATCTTTGAAATCGGCGTCCTGACCGCCAAAGTCGTACCCGATTTTGTACTTGATGTTGTTGTAGATCTCGCCTTCCATATACAGCCGCGCCCGCCGGATCTCGGTGCCGTCGCCAATGCTCCGAAAGTCGTCGGGGGTATCGCTGTCGGTGCTGTAGATGGCCCAGTCGTTCATGATCCGGCCACCGAGCTTGAGCGAGTAGTTGCCGTCGTTGGACTTGAGCCGCAGCCCCGACGACCAGTACGCCCGCATCGTTTTCGGATCGGGCTCTTTTGCCTCGCCGGCACGGACCGCAGCCTCGACCTTTTCTCCTTCGGCCTGAGCCTTGATCATCAGGTCGCGGTACTGCTGATCGCTGATTTGTCCGTTGGCCTTGAGGATGTCGAGAATCTCGACCGCCACACTTTTCTCCTGGGCAAAAGCGGAGCCCGCCAACACGAGCCCGGCAGCGATCAGACCGCCACACACGAGGCTGCCTCGTCTCTTCATACTGTTCTTCTCCTTCCCTACGGACGTCGTTGAGCCAGAAGGTAAGGAGGCAATGTTACGGGACAATGACAGGGCAGTTATTTATGCGTTACCTGCCGGTAGTGTCGCTGATATTTACGGCTCTGAGGCTCGAATATTCGGGCTTATTTGTGGGTGATTCAGGGGGGGTCCCCCCCCCCTCTGAGGTGAGGGCTAATGATTTCAGGGACTTACACGACTTTTTGGCGTGTTTATGGCGTGTTTGGGTGCTTTTTTGACCCTGTTTTGGGCCAGTTTGGCCAGGATTTGAAGGGGGGGTAGACAAGAATTGGGGGAAATTCGCGGTCATCGGACAGAAACGTTGGAGGGCGGACCATCTCTACATTCCCCTGGAGCTTTTCCATCTTGTCACGCGCACTGATGGCCCTGAGCAGGGTCAGGATCGCTTTCTGCCCGGCCTCGTTGCTGTGGGAAAATTTGATGCACCACGCCCCCAGGCCGAGCACGGTGGCGCCCAGACCGATCAGGATGGACAGGAAGTCGAACGTCATGCGGGCAGTGTGGCATACGTCGGGGAGAACGCCAAATTTTTGGTACGGTTATCCCCCCGATAACGCATGTGGCGTGGGACAAGGATCGGTTGGGGCTCGGCTTCCCAATGCACAGGCAAACAGAGCTGATACTGCTCTCGTTTCAGGGCACGCCCTATCGCGGCTCGACATCCTTCCGCGACCTTCAGACCGTCAAGATGGTGCCGGCGATACAGCGACAGAACAGAGCGCAGAAACCCATCGCCTTGCTGGAAACGCTGATTCAGCAGTTCTGTCCTCCAGATAGCACGGTCCTGGACCCGTTCGCGAGCAGCCATGTAGGTCGGGTTCGCCGTAGGTGTAACCCGACATTCCGTACTTGTCGGATTACGCTCCGCTAGAGCAGTTTCATCCTATTGTGAGTCATGGGCGGAGGGGCGAAGTCGGCAGAGTATTGGGCGGGCGGGGAAGCCGGGAGCGCGGGCGTCCCGCCCGCCCCTTCAGACGCATCGGAAATCACCGAAAATACTCTAACCGACCTACTACACTTCCAAGCTCCACGCCGTCTATGACGGAGCGGGTAAGCCTGTGACTTTCCTGCTCACGGCGGACCAAGTCAGTGACATTCGAGGGGCCGCGCGCCTGCTGCCGACGCTGCCTGCGGCGGAGACCCTCCTCGCGGATAAGGGCTGCGACAGTGACCGGTTCCGGGCCGCCCCGACGCAGCGTGGCATCAGCCCCTGCATCCCTGGGCGAGCCCACCGCAAGAACCCGATTGTCCACGAGCCAGGCCTGTACAAGCACCATAACCGCATTGAACGCATGTTCAGCCGCCTCAAGGACTGGCGCCGCATCGCCACCCGTTACGACCGTTGCGTCCACCCCTTCTTCAGTGCTATCTGTCTGGCGGCTGTGCGCAGCCGTACTGGCCATGATGTGCTGTTGATCGACGCCGACAAGCAGGCGAGTGCGAATCTGTGGGCCGGTATTCGGCAGGAAGAGACCTGCGATGTACCCGTGCAATGCGTGATGTCGAGACAGTATGGAGGAGAACAATGACTGGGCTCAAGATCAGCGATGTACCGAAACTAAGAGTAAAGCAGGACTCTCACCACGCTGAAGGACAGGTATCCGCCACGGCACGAACCTTTTGCTACGACCTCTCGGGGCATGAAGACCTGCCTCACGTCGTCAAGTTTTCAGGCGGACGGACGAGCGGCATGATGCTCTTCGTCCTGCTCGAAGCAGGGCTCTTCAAGGCCGAACGGGGCGACGTAGTGGTGTTCAACAACACTTCGGCAGAACACCCCGCCACCTATGAGTTTGTCCGTCACTGTAAAGAGATCGTCGAAAACACCTATGGTATTCCGTTTTTTCTGATTGAATTTCAGACCCACGAAGATGCCAGAAGCGGTGAGTGGACCCGGCTGCCCACGTATCGCCTCGTTCAGCCTGTTCCCCGCTCTGAGGCGAATCCGGACGGCTATCATTGGCAGGGTGAGGTCTTTGAGGAATTGCTGTCATGGACAGGGTATGCGCCGAACCAGTTCAAGCGGACGTGCACCTCGAATCTGAAGCTCGAGCCGACACGGGCATTCTTGAAAGACTGGTTGGCCTGCAAGCAGCAGACAGAGCGCCTTGGGCATTTTGGGAAGAGCAGCCGTCTTGACGATGATGACATGTACGAGAGTCACATACGGCATAACGGGGGAGTACCACGGGACATCCTTCTGGAAAAGAAGAAGTTTGTTCGTTCTCGACCCGTGTTTCGGCCAGCCCAGCGCTTTGCGGATTATTCAGCTACCCAGTGCTCCATCACGAATCCATACCTTGAGGGAAAGAGTCTCGGCCACAGGGCATGTTTCGGCCCTGATGGTGTCGAATACCTAGGGGGTGTCATCAGTTAAGGAGGATCACCGAGGCAGCGAGATAGATGGCTCCGAGAAAGCTGACAGCGCGTTTGTCGTAGCGGGTGGCGAGAGCACGGTATTGCTTGAGTTTGGCGAAGAAGTTTTCAATCAGATGGCGCGCTTGATAGAGGTGCTTATCATAGGGGCGAGGCTGGCGCCGATTGGCTTTGGGGGGAATGACCACCGTCACCTCCGCCTGCTCCAAACGGTCAATGACGCGCTCGTGGGCGTCATAGGCTCTATCGGCGAGCAAAGCCCGCACGTGCTTCAGCAGATGGGGCAAGAGGGCCTCCGCACCGGCCAGGTCAGAGGCTTGGCCGGGCGTGAGATGGAAGCCGGTCGGATTCCCGAGCGCATCGCACGTCGCATGGATTTTCGTGCTCAAGCCCCCGCGGGAGCGGCCGATGCATTCGGCCGCGGGGTCCCCCCTTTTGCCCCCGCCCCATGTTGGTGGACGCGGATGATCGTGGCGTCGATCATGGCATATTCGTTATCCGCATCGGCGGCCAGCTGCTTGAAAACCTGCTCCCAGACCCCACTTTTACTCCAGCGCATGTGGCGCGTATGAATCACGCGAAAATCCCCGAACCGGCTCGGCAAATCGCGCCAGGGAATCCCCGCACGATAGCGGTATAAGACCGCTTCCACAAACAACCGGTTATCCCGCGCCGTGCCCCCGACGTGGCCCTCCCGGCCGGGCAGCAGGTCCTGAATCCGTTCCCACTGATCCTCGCGTAACGCATACCGTCTCGCCATTGTGCACCCTCCCTTCGCTTGGGCTGACCAGGGCAGTATACCGAGACGAGACAGGAAAGCCGACCAGGGGGGCACGCTAACTGATGACACGCCCTAGCCTTCGTCGGCCTCCGACACGATGAAATGCGACGGGTGGTCCGGGTACGACAGCGCAACGACGGCGGGCCACACACAGCTGGATACGAGGGGGAACATGTGTATCTTCCCCTGAGTGATATGGGCATCACGCAGGAGGACGTCGAGGCGTTCTGGAAGAAACAGAGCTGGAACTTAGCGCTCGACATTGAGGACGGACTGTCCAACTGCACTTATTGTTTCCTCAAGGGAATCAGAGGATTGCGTAAAGCACGTACAGCTTTGGACCGGAGTTTCGACGAAAAATTCAAGAATACGCCCTGCGATCTTACCTGGTGGGTCGGGATTGAGCAGAAATACGGGCGCGACCTCAAGGCGGAGCAGCGGGATATTCGGGGTACTGTCGCCAATAATTTTATTGGGTTTTTCGGCACACAAAGCGGCTTCTCGTATAAACGGCTAACGGAATTGCCAAACGACGAAACCGCGGACTCTCTCTACGCGAATAGTGTCCTGCCCTGCGACTGTACCGACTGAATCTTGTCTCGTCCTCTCAGCACCAGTTTAGGAAAAGATACGGCGGACTGGAATGTTCGACCTACCGTGACCTTTGACGGGAGAGCAATTCCGATGAATACCGAAGCAAAAAACATTGAAGATTGGCTCAACGATGTCCGGCGTGGTGTAGTCTGCCTGCCGCGCTTTCAACGTGATGAAGTGTGGAGGCCTCCCCTCGTCGAGAAATTTCTGTGGGCAATTTTGAAAGATCGCCCACTGGGAGTGTTTTTGGTCCTGAAAGTCGACACAGATAATCCGACATTTGAAACTAAGAGGCTCAAAGGCGGGCCAGACACTAGCAAAAAATGTAGTGAGCATCTTCTGGACGGACAACAGCGCCTCACAGCCCTTTGGAGAAGTTTCAATGATAATTATGAGGAGCATACCCTGTACGTCACCTTTACGGAGACCGACGATGGTTTTGAAGCACACGATATTCTCTCGGTCCGAAGAAGAGGACGGTATAAACACGTAATTGGTAATCCGAAATTGGAGTTCTCTGAGCGATGGGTGCCTCTCCGTATCCTTGCCCCCGGTGAGGCAGGTAGCGACCTAGCAAGGGCGTGGCGCAAACAAGCAACGGAGGATGAGGGATCGATTGTGATGCTAGTCGAGTTGCTCTCAGATCTGCGGAACAAGTTCAGGACAGCGATCCTACCGTATCTGTCGTTGCCACAAAACACGTCACGAGACGACGCAATAGAAATTTTTGTCGATACCAACAGATCGTCAGTAAAACTAACTCCGTATGACCTCGCCGTCGCTCGAATGGAAAGAAAAGTAGAAGAATCTTTGCGAGACAAAGTTAATGATTTGATCAACGAGGTCCCAGCGATTAAAGCCTTGGACAGCCAGGTAGGCGATCTGATCCTGAAAGTGCAGTGCCTTTTAGAAAACAGGAGACCGACATACGGGAATTACGAGAATCTCGATTACCCACAGCTGACCAAGGATTGGGGAAAAATCCGAGAGGGAGTGAAATGGACAACCGAGATATTAGCGAGTTTAGGGATATGTCACGAAAAACGATTACCAACGGCCGTTCCTCTGCGCGTCTTGCCCGCGCTCCATCGCCATATCCCACGGAGCGGAGCAAAGCGAGCTCAGGCGCTCCGGCTGATCAAAAAATACCTGTGGAGTGCATTTCTGACGAATCGTTATGAACGGCAAGCTAACGACCGTCTGAAGGAAGACCACGACAAGTTAGTCTCCGCACTAAAGAAACCGGAGAGCAATAAGAGAGCATCCGAGATACCGGCGTTGAAATGTGAACCACCAGACATTGACGCCATAAAGGCCGAGGGCTGGCCTAAGACGCGGACTAGATTGGGCCGGGCTATACTTGTGGCCTGTTCACTGGGTGGAGCGAGAGACATTGCGTCGAACGAGGAGTTAAAACAGGACAGCACCAGTAAGACCGACCATCATCACATCTTTCCGACAGACGCCCTGCCAGAAGAAGTGAAAAGCGATCTTGCGCTGAACTGCATGCTTTTGGATCGTCCGACGAATCAGGAATGGTCGGCGAAATGGCCGGGGGATTTCCTTCGCTCGGCAATACAGAATGCCGGCCTTGAGGGCAACGAGGCCGAGAAAGAGGTGAAAAAGCGACTGGCGACCCATCACTTGCCGGCGGATCAGTTGTTAGTGGTTCGAGAGGGATCGGGGACAGATTTGGTAGCGGCCTATGCCTCATTTCTGGACCGTCGGGCAGAGATGGTTGGGGCTCGAATCGAGTATCTTTTGGATAAGGGAGAGCTGGACTGAGAAATGGGTAAGAGAAAGACCAAGCGACGGACGGTGACGGGAAAAGGGGCGAATCTCCATTTCGGACAAGGCGGAGAGATATCGGGCTTTACGGCAGCCGGTATTACGGCATTCAGCGATTTGAATCCCGAAGCCATTGTTCGGGAAATCATGCAAAATTCACTGGACGCAGCGCGTGAAGCGAAACGGGATATGGCGTGTATCCAGTTCGAGGCGGTCAGGCACGAGTTGAGCCAGATCCCAGGTATCCAGAAATACAGAAATGTCTTCACTCGCGCCAAACAAGCGCAAGAGAGACTACGCGCTGGCTACCAAGGGATGTCGGACCAAGCGCAGGACATCGTACAGACGATTGAGACCTGTCTGGCCTCTGAACACTCCATGACACTGTTTGCCCTCGACAACGGCATTGGCCTCGACGAGAACAGGATGAAGGGCATTCTGGCAGATGGGGTGAGTGTGAAGGGTGGGGCGAGCGCGGGTGCTGTTGGGAACGGTCACTTCGTTGTCATTCCCGCTTCGGACCTCCGCTATGTCTTGTATGGCGGCCTCACGGAAGCAGGGCAGATGATCGGCTCCGGCCACGCTATCCTTGCCTCCCACAAAAACGCCAGTGGCAACACACCGATGAGCAAAGACGGATATTTTGTCAAAGCTCTCCGGTCGGACCTGTTCAATCCGTACGAGTTTCCACAGGGAAGTGAGCTCCCAGAGTATCTCAGGAGCAGGCTAGAGTGGATTGCTCGCCAGTGGTCTTTCGGAACGGTAGTGGCTGTTCCTGGATTTAATCATTTTCGGGAGCAACATCGCTCTCTTAGGAAGATCATATCAAAGGCGGCCGCGTGCAATTTCTTTGCGGCATTTGCGCAAAAGGAACTCTGCATTACGGTTATGGAGGATGGACAGGTCCCGGTCACGCTGGATCACACGACTATTGAAGCCACCTTACGAGAATTCAGCGATGAGAAGCGAGCGCGCAGCAAGTTTTTATCCGGCTCCCGTGCCTTCGCCGCGTTCGAGACGGCGCAAGCGGGCCAGGATATCACCGTCGCAACAGACGTGGGCAACGTTCTCTTGAAATTGCGCCTGGTAGACGATGGCAAGACGAGCATTGATCTCTGCCGGAATGGGATGTGGATTACTAACCAGTTGCCGGGCAAGCTCAGGGATTCCCAATTTTCCGGCTTGAAGCCTTTTCACTGTGTATTGCTGCTGAATGCCGAAAACGGAAGAATCCACCAACTCGTGCGGAAGGCCGAAGGGCCGCTGCATAATGATGTCGCATTGAAGAGACTCCAACCAGACGAACGTAGAGAGCTGACTCAGGCAATGGGAGCGATAGCCGACAAAATCCGTGAGGTTGTTCCAGAGCATTCGAGCGAACGATTTAAGGTAGCCGACTTCTTGGCAATCTCCTCGTATGGCGTTACCGCAGGCGGGAAACGACCTTCCCTGATAGGAAAGTTTCGTGAGCTACAAACCAAGCGGGGCAGAACGATAACCGAAGGCAATGGCGAGGATGAAGACGGGCCAGGGCATCATGAGCTGAAAACGCCGGGAAATGGGGGAGGGGTAGGCCCCCGCCTGGGTGGGAGGAGCAAATTTCGCCGGGCAGGAAATGCCCTGAACCTGCGCGGGCTTTCCGTTCCTACTGGTACACGCTCTTGCCGGTTCGATCTCGTGCCCGAAGAGCATTGTCGTGATAGTGAGATCCGATTCGTTTTGGATGAAAGCCTGGATGAAACCTGCGACGACATGGGAGCAGAAGACTTCGTGCGACTGAAGACAGTGAAAGTCAATGGTCGGCCGGTATCCGGCGGTCTGACCCGCGATGACAAAGGGCATGCGCTTGGTGTTCGGCTCGGCGCCCTCGGGCCTGGGCAAAAGATCAGAATAGAAGTTGACTATGAACTGCCTGAAGGCGTTGAGGTTCCTGACGATGTTCCGGTCGTACTCAAGACAGAGATCATGCGCCGTGCTGCCGTGTCCACGACACAGGAGACCACATAGTGGCACGGGCTGGCCAAGTCCTGAGGTCCCTTCCGTATCCCGTGCTTGAGGATGGCAACCTGTCCTATCCACAGGGCGAATATACGGTCGATGTCACTCCGCAAACTGATGGTGCTTCTGTCATCATCCATCATCAGCTTCAGGGTGCCTCGTTTCTGACCCAGCTGCTCCGCCAAGGGCAGGCCAAATACGGGTGTCTCGTTGCGATTCCCCTGACTGGATACCGTAAGTTGCATCTCTCCGATGATGCCCGTCAGCATGTTCAATGGGATCTGGCCGTAGTGGGCGAACCGCCGCTATTACGTCCCCTCATCGTGGCTACTACCGAAATTATGCATTCCTTCGAGCCGGAGGACGGAGTGGAGGAAGTATGGCAGGGAAGAGCGGTCAAATTTCCTAAAGGTGCACGGCTGGCGCTACGGGGCTATCTGAGAGCGTCGTCCTCGCTCGCCGAATTGCTCGAAATTCATCAAGACCAGGAGATGTCGGCGGGAAGTTTTGAGGTTGAGCCCTGCACGGAGGACGGATTTTATTTTAAGGTCTCGGTCGCTCCAGATGTCTTTCTCTTTCTCCAACATGCCGGCGGGTATGAACAGCATCGGGGCAGTATTCTGACGCATATTGTGAGCCGTTGTTTTGAGATTCTCCAACAGAGCTACAGCACCCAGGGAGAGGATGGTGAAGAAGGAGCAGTATGGGAGCAGTTCAGCAATTTGAAAGCCCTCGCCCAGGAGTTGAACAAGTACGAGCTACCGCTGTGGGAAGAAGAGGGGTTTGCTGCTGATAAGGTCGCCACGCGACTCTATCCTCATCACCCTCCTCGACACGAGTCGGGGGAATAGCGTGGCGCACCAAGAGTTTGAGGATTCCTCCTATACCGCCTTGCGGAAAAGCCTGCTCCGCGCAAAAGGGTCTGAGCAGCAGAAAGAATTTCTGGAGGTTCTGCGTTCGAGCGAGCAATATACGGCGTGGATGAGGAAGACTGTTGAGATCGTGCCTGGTGAGGAGCTGCCCCTTCTTGAGGACAGCCTAACCGAGTCTGAATTTAAGGAACCGCCAAGGAGCACCGAGCGGCAAATTTTTCAATCGTGGAAGTCTATCTCTCCGGCGAGTGCCTGCCGTGTGACCTTCTGGGGATTTATGACATTACGCCATGTAGAGGAGGGTAGAATTCAGTCGAGCTTTCTTGCCGCCAACGGCGGCACTTTGCCTAGTGGTCTTGAGCGCCTTGACCGAGTTTTGAAAGAAGGCAGCGAGAAAGAGATTGATGGGACCGTGCGTGCTGCGTTGAGGCGTTTGAGCGGATTGCCAGAGGCACGCGGCAATAGAAGTGTGTACGCGAACTGTCCTCTGGCGAGGGCTTGGTGGCGCAGATATGTGGCGCATGAAGTTGACGAATACACCGAGCACAACGCTGTGGCCAGAGATGTGCTCAAAGTGCTCGGCAATTCGCAGCAGTATTGGGAGGACCTCATTTCTCTTGTGGTATCGAGAAACTCTGTTTTGGGTGACATGAAGGTTCGCGCCGCTCTCATCTGGGCATTGTCCGAGTATGTGAATGCGGAAGAAAAGCAACACCTCTTTAAGACCGATGCGTTGAAAAGGGCTCGTCGTCTTATCGGCCTCCGCTCAGCCTGGCAGGAGCTTGGCGTCTTCTCCGTTGAAGAACTCAAGGACTTGATAAAAAGTTGGCTGAAGTGACCCGAAAGCTCCTTACCTCTGCGGTTCTCCGTTCCGTCCTACACACTTGCGGCTCGTAGCGCCGCGCGCTACAGATGGGCCATGCGGATCAGGCACAAGGGGCTGCGGGCGCTGCACGAGCGGGATGACCCGGCCCAGCTCCCCGCCAGCCTCGTGCCCCGGCTGCGCCGCATCCTGTTCCGCCTCCAAGAGGCCACCCATCCCCGTAGCGCCGAGGCGCCGGGGTTCCGGCTGCATCCGTTGAAGGGGGACCGGGCGGGCCAGTGGAGCGTGCGCGTGTCCGGCAACTGGCGGGTGGTGTTCCGGTTTGTGGACGGCGAAGCCGTGGGCGTTGACCTGATCGACTATCACTGACGGGAAAGGAGCACTGACGATGAACGACAGCGACGGCGAACAGGTCGGCCCGATGCTGAATCCGCCCCATCTGGGCGAACTGATTCGGGAGAGCATGGACGAGAGCGGCTGGACGGTGACCGAGACGGCGGCGCGTTTGGGGTGCGAGCGCGGGACGCTCTCGCGCCTGCTGAACAGTAAGGCGGGGGTGTCGGCGACCATGGCGCTGGCCCTCGAAGACCTGGGCTGGGGCACGGCCGAGCACTGGATGCGGATGCAGGCGAGCTATGAGCTGGCCCAGGCGCGTCGGGCGCGGGCGACCGGGGAACGGAGCGCGGGGACACGGTCGGCGTGAGGGAACCGGATGGCCTCACATGGCAAAATTTTTTTGGAACAGCAAAGTTTGGCATGGAGCGGGCGCTCCAAGAGACGCGGCGGTTTAATGAGTCGATGGAGTCTGACACAAGGTAAAAGAGGTAAATCCCATTTTTCAGCTCTCCATTTCAAAGCGACGCACTGCCCCTTCGCCAGACGACACATATCGAAATTCGAGACGAGCGAGGCCGGTGCGCGGCTCAGACCCGATCAAAGCCGGTAATCGCCACCACCCCCGGTCGCGGCAGTTCCCGGCCGCCGTGCGGCCAGTGGCTGGACAGCCGCTCAAGGCTGGGACTGTTGCCGCCGGGATGCTGAACCGACAGGAACAGCGTGTGGTCGTTGCCGCTGAACCACGGTCCGGTCAGTTCACAGTCCGTGGGACCGGACGCAAACTGGTAGGCCCGGCCCGCCCCGGGACCGGTGGTCGGGACCATGAACAGCCCGTTGTTGCCAAAGGCCTGATACGGATCGCGGCCCAGCCGGGAGCTGGCAATATCGCACGCCACCCACAGATTACCCCGGCGGTCAAACGCCAGATTGTCGGGGCAGGCCAGACCGCTGTGGCGGCCGCCGAGCAGGAACAGCTCAAACCGGAAGCGCTCGCCCTCGGGATTGTCGTTGTCCTCTATCAGCCGCACGATCTGTCCGTAGAAGTTGGCCCGGCGCGTATTATTGGTGAGCGCAATATACACCGACCCGTCGGCCGGATGAATTTCACAGTCCTCGGGACGGTCCAGGGGCGTCGCTCCCAGGACCCGGGCCGCAATCCGGGTATGGATGAGAATATCGGCCTGGGAGGTGATGAGCGGGCCGCCCGTTTGCCGTGCTGTGGCGTTGTAGGCCTGCCACTTTTCACGGTTTTTCTGTACATTCCAGTCCAGCGCCAACCACCTGCCGTGTTGAAAATCGGCGGCGTACAGGGTCCCCTGGCTCAGCGCCGCCCGCTGCTCGAGCCGTGAAGCCGAGGCGGACAGCGGCTGGGCGCTGACAAACTTGTACACACACTCGTCGGCCTTATCATCGCCCATATACGCCACCAGCCGTCCGGTTGGTCCGTCGCAGCGCAGGGCGATATTCTCATGGCTGAAGCGGCCCAGGCTGGAGTGCTTGACCGGCGGCAGTTCGCCAAAGGGATCCACCTCGACCACCCAGCCGAACTGAGTCTCGACGATGGCCTCATCGGGCTGATCGCTCCAGCGCAGGGTCCTGGGGGTTTGCGGATTGTAGAAGTGGTAGTTCTCCTCGCACGACAGCACGCTGTGCCAGGGCGTGGCGCCGCCCGAACAGTTGGCCAGCGTGCCGGGGCAGTCCGGCTGGCCGCTCAGGCTGGCAACGGCTTCGGCCGCAGGTCCGTCAAAGCCGAAGCGCGGACCGCAGGCGGTGTAGCGGCGGGTGTAGCGGTGATGGTACTCGCGCCTCCAGCGCCCGTTTGCCTCGCGTCTGAGGTAGAGCACGCTGCCGCCGACGCTGCGTTTTTCGGCCTGGATCTGTTCTACCGTTTTGGGCTTCTCGGCCTGCGCGTCTTCCCGGCTGTAGCCGCTGACAAACAGCGGGTGGGGCGACTCGTGGTTGACCCACAGCAGGCCCTGCTCTGTCAAAGACGATGCATGCTGCCCGCTGAGCGTTGTGTTATCATGAACCGTCTTTTCGAGGCGGTCGGGTTGAGAGGCGATTGGGAAATAGGCCAAAAAATCGTTATCGTTGCCAAAGCTCAGCTCCCGGTTACGGGTCGGGTCGGGAAAGCCCAGCTCGTCTCCCCACACGCCGAGCAGGTCGGCCCGATAGCCGGCCGGCAGCCTGAGCCGGTCGGCGGTCGTGGGATTGATGGGCTCAAAAAAAGACGGCGTCCAGGCTGAGAGCCTCGTCGAGGTGCTGGCCCGTGGCGCGGCGGCGGCGAGCCGCAGGGGATTGAGCAGCGCCGCATAGGTTCCGATCCCCAGATAGCGCAAAAACTGTCGGCGGGGCAACGTCATGCCAGGTCCTCCACCTCAAGACGGTGTACGTACTCCCATTCCTTATCACACCAAGTCAGGGTTTTGACCGGGGGGTTATCACACGGCGGTAACCGTTCAAAGCAAAAAAAAGCCCGCAGGAAAAAGGAGGGGAAACCTGCGGGCTTCTTGTCGTCGTCGAGTTGGGGAGGTCTCGACGACGCATGTCGTGAACCGACTGTCCAGAAGTATAGCAGACGCAGAACAAATTGGAATATAAGCCAGAAGGAATTAAAATTTAATAAGACATTAGACTATCTTATCATTGGGAACGGGACCGAACGCCAATCAATATGGGGGACAGACTCCCCCCTCTTGCACGGTAAGGCGTGTCTGCTAACGTGTTGTGCGACACAAATCCATGCCCAAGAAAGGAAGCCGTATGGACACAGATGCAAAATCTGCCTCCTCCGAGATTAAACAACGGGAACTCGCCGCCCGTCTTGCCCAACACTTACGCACCCGCCCCCAAGACCTCGTCGATGCACGCCGCCTGATGCGCGACTATCAGGTTTCGGCTCAATCTTTTCAAAACGCCCTGACCCAGATCGAACAAACGGCAGACGACTAAGGCTGCGCCGGTCGGGCCGGAGGTCGCCGGGACTTGCTCCGGTCAGTGCGCCCGTGCGCCCACGGACTGACGGCCGACTCTTCTCGCTCGGCGGAAAGTCGGGTATACGTCGCGCATGCCCACCTCAGACTCAGCCGTCAGCCTGCATCATCGCACCTACGCCGTCCCGCGCCGGCCGGTCGTTGTGGTGTGCGCCGACGGCTGCGATCCGGCCTATATCGAGCGCGGGCTGAACGACGGGATTCTGCCCAACCTGCAAGCCTTCTCCGACACCGGCTTCGCCGCCACCGCCGACGCCGTGGTCCCGACCTTCACCAACCCCAACAACCTGTCGATTGTCACCGGTGCGCCCCAGTCGGTTCACGGCATTTCGGGCAACTACTTTCTCGACCCGCTCACAAACCACGCCGTCATGCTGAACGATCCGGCCTATGTCCGGGGTGACACGCTGCCGGCCGTGCTGTCCCACGCCGGCTGCAAGGTGGCGGTCATCACCGCCAAAGACAAACTCCGCCGCATGCTCGGACACCGGCTCAGGAACGGCGTGTGCTTCTCTGCCGAACGGGCGGCCGGCTGTACGCTGGAGGACAACGGCATCAGCCACGTTCCCGACCTCGTCGGACGGCCGCAGCCCGCGGTCTACTCGGCCGACGTATCACTGTTTGTTCTTGACGCCGGCCTGCGGCTGCTCGAACGCGAACAACCGGATTTCCTGTATCTGTCCTTGAGCGATTATGTGCAGCACAAATACGCTCCGGGCCAGCCGCAGGCCAACGCCTTTTATCACCGCCTGGATGCGCGGCTGGGCGAGTTTGTGGAGCGAGGCGCCACAGTTGCGCTGACCGCCGACCACGGCATGAACTTCAAGCCGCAGATGATTTTTCTGCAGGAAGTCCTGGACAGCCATTTCGGGCCGGCCACAAGCCGTGTCATCTGCCCCATCACCGACCCGTATGTCGTCCATCACGGCGCCCTGGGCTCATTCGTCCGCGTCTACTGTCCGGCCCTGGCGCCCCGCTCGGTCGCAGACGTGATACAGAGCCTGGACGGTATTGCTGCGGTGTATGAACGTGAACAGGCATGCGCCCGCTTTGGCCTGCCGCCCGACCGTGAGGGCGACCTGGTTGTGATTGGCGACCGGGACACGGTTCTCGGCACCAGCCCGGCGGAGCACGATCTGTCACAACTCGGCGCCAGCCCGCTCCGCTCGCACGGCGGGCTCAGCGAGCAACGGGTGCCGTTCATTGTGTCTGAGCCGGTGGCCGATACCTATGCCGCTCGAACCCGTATCCAGAATTTTGATATTCTGGATTACGCACTGAACGGCACCCGGCAATAGGGACGCCGCGCGGCGTCCCCCTCACACCAGGCCCCACACCAGAGCCAGGATACCCAGAAAGGAAAAGAAGCCGAAGATATCCGTACAGGCGGTGACAAAGACGTTGGACGCCACCGCCGGATCGATGCCGCAGCGCTCCAACACAAACGGCGCCATACTGCCCACCAGAGCCGCTACCACCAGGTTGACGACCAGCGCCAGACCCAGCACTCCGCCCAGCAGGGGGCTGCCCTCCCACAGGTAGGCAACCGTCCCGGCGACACCGCCCAGAATCAACCCGTTGCCCAGCGCCACGCTCAGCTCTTTGAACAACACCCGCCTGGCGTGGTTCAGGCTGACCTCGCCCAGCGCCAAGCCGCGTACCGTCACGGTCAGGGTCTGCACGCCGGCGTTGCCACCCTGGGCGGCCACAATAGTCATGAACGCCGCAGCCACGGCCAGGGCCCGAATCGTGTCTTCAAAAAGGGTGATCACCGCCGCACTCAGGGTGGTGGTGATCAGGTTGAGCCCCAGCCACGGCAGACGATGGCGAATTGACCGCCACGGCGACTCGAACACCTCTTCTTCCCGGCTCAGGTTGGCCAGCTTATAGATGTCTTCGGTGGCTTCTTCCTCCAGCACATCGACCACGTCGTCAACCGTGATCAAGCCGACCAGCTTCCCCTCAGCGTCCACCACCGGCAGCGACACCAGATCGTACTTCTGACACACCTGGGCAACGGCCTCCTGATCAAGGTCAACCCGGACCGAGATCACCTTGCGATCCATGATGTGGGCGACCAAGTCGCTTGGGCGGGCCAAGATCAACTTTCTGAGCGGCAGAACGCCGACCAGATGGCCGGGCGTATTGATAATGAACACACTGTGCAGATCGCTCACCTCATCCACATGGGCGCGGATGGTTTCAATCGCCTGTTCGACCCGAGCGCCCTCGCCGACCGCGATATACTCGGTCTGCATCAAACCGCCGGCGACATCCTCGGGGTGGCGCATCAGCTGGCTGATCTCGGCAGCGAGGTCTTCGGAAGCGTGCTCCAGAACGGCGCTGGTCCGCTGCGGAGACAGGCCGGCCAGCAGATCGACCGCATCATCCGATTCGAGCTGTTCAATTACTTCGCCCAGCACGGCATCAGACAAGCCCCGGGTCAAAAGCTCCTGGGTGGGAGGAGCGACAAAGCTCAACACCGCAGCGGTCAGCCGGGTCGGCAGAAAACCGAAAACCCGTTGCTTGGTTTCGGCCTCTTCGAGCACGTCGAGCAGTTCGGCGATATCGGCCGGGTGCAGACCGGGCAGGCCCGCCCGCACCCGCTCATCCTGACCAAGCTCCGCCGCAATCACCAAGTCGGCGAGGGCGGCGTCGCGGCCGATGGACATCGGGGGAGGGACCGAGGTTGGCGTCATGGTCGATGCTCGGAAGACAGGGTCGGAAGACAGGGCAGGTGCCAGCCCCCTTCCCTATCAGCCTCGTGGCCGGGGAGCTACGGGGAGGCGGGATCAGTATAACGGAACGAACGATGAAGGCTGAACGATGAACGGCGGAAGACGGGGATTATTCCGCCACCAGCTCGACCCGTGAGCCGGGCCGCAGCACACCGTCCTCGCCGCGCACTTCGGCGTCCAGACGACCCATGCCATCCGCCCCCTGATAGACCCGGATAAAGCCAAAATTCGTCAGCTCACCCTCGGCATATACCAGCCGGGGACGCAGACTGGGATCGAGCCGATCCTGGCTGACGGCGGGAACGCTGATCGCGCTGAGCGGTCCGCTCACAAACTCGTGGAAGCGCAGGGGCCGCCCGTCGCCGTCGGCGTCATGCACGTACGCAAGAGCCGCCGCAAAATGCACGTCGGTCGTGACAAAGACCAGATTCCGCACCCCTGCCCGGTCGAAGTGAGCCAACAGGTCGAACAGTTCTCGCTCAAAGCCGGTGCGGGAGGAAAAGTCCGGTACGGTTCCGTTCGCCCAGCCGTCGCGGCCAAAGACGGCCGCCCGACTGCCGGTCGGAATCGACAGCGGCACGAGGAAGAAACTGACGAGCAGAAGGCAGAACCCGTTATGAGCAAGTATCCCTATGTGCATGAGCCTGATCCGGTAGAAACCGCTACAGGGAGCAGTTGTCACAACGAGAGCCCGCAGGATTACGCAACACCGACACTCCTCATCGAGAAAAGCTTTATCAAAAAAACCCATATTTCGTATCAAAGAAGAGAGCCTCGTCCAGCCTGCGCCGCAAGCGGTACTGCGTCAGTTTGAAAATGACCGCTCCGTCTCATCCACAGCGGCCCGCTCCGAGGGTGGCCATTGTGTCGGGAAAATCCCCCTCAATCCCCCTTTTTCAACGGGGGAAGCGCGAAGCGCAGGGGGATTTCTGCGGCCAGAAGAGCCCTCCTCGAAGACAGCAGTTCAAAATGACGCAGTAGCCCGCAAGCAGCCGTCTTGTCAAAACAAATTTTTCCCGCTACAGCGGTCTGTGATTACCACGTTCCTCGAACAGTTGGGAAAAATTCCTGTATGGCATCCTCATACGAGCAACCTTCGACAAAGGGAAAACGTGAGCACAGACGGAAGTCCGAAGGACCTCACGTTTCCCCTTCCCACCCGGCATCCTCCATCAGCGAGCGCCGGAAAAGGGAAAACGTGAGCACAGACGGAAGTCCGAAGGACCTCACGTTTCCCCTTTTTATCAACCGCGAGCTGTCCTGGCTGGAGTTCAATAAACGGGTCCTGGAAGAAGCCCAAGACGAGAGCGTGCCCCTGTTGGAACGGGTCAAGTTCCTGTCCATCTTCAGCTCAAACCTCGACGAATTCTTCATGGTCCGTGTCGCCGGCGTCAAGCGACAGATCAGCGAGGGCAACTTCCGGGCCGGCCCGGACGAGCTGATGCCCAATCAGGCGCTGGCGGCCATCTCGGCTCGGGTCCACGAACTGGTTGATGAGCAACACCGGTGTTTCCTGGATACAATCCACCCCCAGCTGGCCGAGGCGGGCATCCATTTTGTCACCCCGTCGGACTTGGACGCCGAACAGGAACGCTTCCTTGAGGATTTTTTTCGCAAAACCCTCTTTCCGGTTCTTACCCCGCTGGCCATCGATCCCGGTCACCCGTTCCCGCACTTGGCCAATCGGTCCCTGTACCTAGTCGCCGGGCTGCGGGCGCTGGGCCAGTCGCATCTGCCGCTGACCCCCCTGGCCATGGTCCACATTCCGGGTCATGTGGTGCCGCGCTTTATTTCTCTGCCCGCCCAATCCGGTCAGTACGTCTTCATACTGCTTGAGGACGTGTTGCAGCACTACCTGCCGCGGCTGTACCAGGGCTATGAGATTCTGTCCTGTCATGCGGTTCGCGTGACTCGCGACGCCGACTTCGAGCTGCCCGAGGATCGCTTACAAGACATGCTGACCAGCATTGAGGAAGCCATGCGCGAGCGACGCATGGGCACCGCCGTACGGCTCCAGTACGACACAGACCTGCCGGCAAACATTGTGTCTCTGTTAGTGCGCGAACTCGACCTCCAGCAGTCCGACCTGTACGCCAGCAAGGGCTTCACCGCCTTTACCGATCTGTTCCAACTCTACGCCACAGTCGATCTACCACAGCTCAAAGACCGCCCCATGCCCCAACTGTCGGTGCCGGCTTTTGAGCGTACGACAAGCATCTGGCAGGCGATCCGGGACAACGACATTCTGGTCCACCACCCCTATCAGTCCTTTGACGCGGTCACCAATTTTGTCGAAGAAGCCACCCGTGACCCCAAGGTACTGGCCATTAAGATGACCCTCTACCGGGTCAGTCCCAGCTCACCCATTGCCCGGGCGCTGACCAAGGCCGCCGAAGCCGGCAAGGAAGTCGCAGTCCTGGTCGAGCTGCGTGCCCGTTTTGACGAAGAAGCCAATATCTCCTGGGCGCGCGCACTGGAAGAGGTCGGTGCGCATGTGGTCTACGGCCTGGTCGGCTACAAGACCCACTGCAAAGCCTGTCTGGTTGTCCGCCAAGAGGAGGACGGGATTCGTCGCTACTGCCACCTGGCCACCGGCAACTACAATGTCAAAACCAGCAGCATCTACTGTGATCTGGGGCTGTTCACCTGTCGGGAATCGTTTGGTGAGGATCTGACCCAGCTGTTCAATATGCTGACCGGCTATACCCAGTCACAGGACTTCCATCACCTCCTGGTCGCCCCGACCCAGCTCCGAGACAGCATGATCGCCCGCATTCGGCGCGAAATCGAACACGCCCAAGCCGGCCGTCCCGCCCGCCTCATTGCCAAGCTCAACAGTCTGGTCGACCGGACCCTCATCGAAGAACTCTACGCGGCCAGCCGGGCCGGGGTCCAGATTGACCTGATCGTTCGGGGCATTTGCTGCCTGCGGCCCGGGCTGGCGGGCGTTTCGGATAATATCCGCGTGATTTCCATTATTGACCGTTTTCTGGAACACGCCCGCATCTTTTATTTTCAGAACGCCGGCGAACCGGAGTACTTTTTAGCCTCTGCCGACTGGATGCCGCGCAACCTCGACCACCGGGTCGAGGTCGCCTTTCCCGTACTCGATCCCGGACTCCAGGCCCAGCTCGGCCATATCCTGGCCATTCAGCTGACCGACTCGACCAAAGCCCGGGAAGTCTTGGCCGACGGCCACTCGCGCTACCTGAACAGACCCGCCGCCAGTAGGAAACGTGATGACAGATCATCTCAAGAAGAGATCACGTTTCCTGCTGCCACCCCAATCCGCTCCCAGGAACGGCTGTACGAGTTTACCCGCACCGGCGAGATGCTGCCCGACATCCCAGGCTCCGATGATTCCCCTCGGGCAGAACAGACCGAGCGGACGTAAAAGGCAGCGCCCAACGATTTTCACGCAATTGTCACCCGCCTGTCATGCGGGTGTTACATGGTGAGGGCTGGATAGGTCCTGCCTACACCCCTTGTAGCAAGGCTGGCTGTGGCGGTCGCCCTTCCCTCCCCAGGGCACCTCCCAGCCAGCCCCCTCCCACTCTCGCTCCTCGTCTCTTGTCTCTCTAGCCGTGAGCTTATACACTGTGAGTAATGGAGCTTGTGGCAAAAATCGCCTTTTGGTCGGTCCCGGTACTGCTCGCGGTCATCCTCCACGAGCTGGCCCACGGCTACACGGCCTACCGGCTGGGCGACCCGACCGCAGCCCGGCTCGGACGGCTGAGCCTGAACCCGGTCAGCCATGTCGATATGTTCGGCACCATCCTACTCCCCCTGTTCCTGGTGCTGACGGGTTCGCCCATCCTGTTCGGCTACGCCAAGCCCGTCCCGGTCGATTTTACCAATCTGCGCAATCCCCGCCGGGATATGGTCTATGTGGCCGCTGCCGGCCCAGCCATGAATCTCTTTCTGGCTACGCTCTCGGCTTTTTTGCTCCACCAGCTCCAGGCCGGTCAGCTGCCGGTCGATCTTCCCCAGGCCCAGCCGGCGAGCATGGGTCTGGTGGCGGCCATGCTCACCGCCAGTGTCTTCATCAATGTCGCCCTGGCGGTCTTCAACCTCTTTCCCCTGCCCCCCCTGGACGGCGGGCGGGTGGCGGTCGGTCTGTTGCCGCGTGGCCTGGCCTTCCCCCTGGCGCGCCTTGAGCCCTACGGCATGTTCATCCTTATCGGGCTGCTGATGACCGGAATCCTGGGTGATATGATTCGCCCGGTCACCGTCTTTCTCTTGGATGCCCTGCTGTAGAAGATCCGTATAGCATGATGTCATACCGCGTCAGACTCGATATTTTTGAGGGACCGCTCGACCTCCTCCTGCACCTCGTCAAAAAGAATGAGATCGATCTCTCGGACATTCCAGTCGCCACCATCACCGACCAATACCTCGGCTACCTCGACCTGCTGCACCAGCTCGACCTTGACCTGGCCGGAGAATATCTGGTCATGGCCGCCACCCTGTTACACCTCAAGTCGCGCCTGTTGCTGCCTAGCCACGAGACGGCGGAGGAGGAAGCCGGCCCCGATCCCCGGGAAGAACTGGCCCGCCAGCTGCTCGAATACCAGCGCTTTCAGGAAGCTGCGGTCGGGCTCGGCCGCCGACCGTTGCTGGGACGAGATGTCTTTACCCGCCGGCCGCTGCCCACCGAAGATCAGGCCAAGCATGTGCATGATGTCGGGCTGGGGGACTTGCTTGACGCCCTGCAAGAGGCGCTGAAAAAGGCCGAGCCCGAGCTGGTGCACGAGATTGTGCTTGAACAAATCTCTCTGCGCGAGCGTGTCGATTTAGTCCTCGACCTGCTGCGGGAGCGTGGCCGCATCAGCTTCGCCGAGTTATTCGCGGCCGATACGACCCGATTACAAATCCTGGTGACCTTCCTGGCCAGCCTGGAACTGGTCCGCAGCCGGGTGATTGACGTACACCAAACGGCCCCCTTCGGTCCCATTTTCCTCAGCCTGGCCGTCAGTCCGGATACTCCACTGCCGCCCGGCCTGGAACAGCTCTGAGCTATGCATCCCGCCGAACTCAAAACGATTGCCGAAAGCCTGATCTTTGCCGCCGGCGACCCGGTCTCTCTGCGCCGACTGTCAGAAGTCATTGGCGTGACACCGGCGGAAGTGAAACCGGCCATATCGCTGCTGCGCGAAGAATACCAGGCCGCAGACCGGGGTATTGTCTTTGCCGAGGTGGCCGGCGGCTACCAGTTCCGCACCGCGCCGCATCACGCCGAGTACGTCAAGACGCTGCTGCAAGAAAAACCCGGCAGACTGAGTCGGGCAGCCCTGGAAACCCTGGCCATTATTGCCTACCGTCAGCCTATCACCAAGCTGGAGATCGAGTCGGTACGCGGGGTCACCGTGGATGGCGTCATCCACTCGCTGCTGACCAAGCAGCTGATCCGCGAGCTGGGTCGCAAGGACGTGCCCGGTCGGCCGTGGGTGTACGGCACGACTCCCCAGTTCCTGGAACTCTTCGGTCTGAACGACCTGACCGATCTGCCGTCGCTGCCCGATATCCACGAACCAAGCCCCAACCCCCTCGCCGACCACGCCCTCGACGGGACGCCCGACAGCACGCACGCGGGGGACCACACCAGCGGCGGAGAACGCCATGCCCAAGCCCAAGACATCCCGAGCCGCGCGGAGGAGGCCGAAGACTCGCCGAGCGACAACGCAAACGGCCAGGACAGCAGACCGGAGTGACACGACAGCTCCGGCCTCCCAGACGGCTCAGCCGCCCGGGTCTTCCGCGCCACCACGAGCACAGCGCCTGCACAAGCTGCTCAGTCAGGCCGGCGTCAGTTCACGCCGGAAAGCCGAGACACTGATTGAGGCCGGTAGGGTCCAGGTCAACGGCCAGACGGTCACCCGGCTGGGAACGACTGCGGACCCGAGACGCGATACCATTGTTGTTGACGGCCAGCCCGTCTCCTTCGACTCGGCCCGGCTGTATTTTCTACTCAACAAACCGACCGGTGTGGTCAGCACCCTGGCCGACCCGGAAGGGCGACCAACGGTCCGTGAGCTGCTCGGTGAGGTGCGCGAGCGCGTCTTTCCGGTCGGTCGGCTCGACTATCACTCGACCGGGCTGCTGCTGCTGACCAATGACGGCGAGCTGACCGCCCGCCTGCTGCATCCGCGCTATCAGATCCCCCGGACCTACCATGCCAAGTTGACCGGCGCGTGCGGGTCACGTGTGCTGTCCAAATTAAAACATGGCGTGCGTCTGGCCGACGGCAGGCTGAGCGGACCGGCCGATCTCCGCACCATCCGCCGCAACGAGCGTAAGACCTGGATCGAGCTTACCCTGCGCCAGGGACGCCACCACGAGGTCCGACAGATGTGTGACGCCATCGGCCATCCGGTCGAAAAGCTGATCCGAATCCGTTTCGGCCCGATCCTGCTCACCGATCTCGCACCTGGCGCCTACCGTCCACTCGTCCCGTTCGAGATCCAGTCCCTCAAGCGAGACGTCGGCCTCTCTTGACTTCGCCCGGCGCAGTCGATACATACACCGGTGAGCGGCACAGGTTCTGTGTCGTTTTCCTTTCTTGACGCGGGGTGGAGCAGCCCGGTAGCTCGCGAGGCTCATAACCTCGAGGTCCTAGGTTCAAATCCTAGCCCCGCAACCAATCTGACGCCCCGAAGTTTCAGCAACTTCGGGGCGTTTGGGTTTAGACGAGGAATGAACCACTATGTCGAGCACATTTGACGATAGAATCAGAGGCATGCTCCTGCTCGGAGCGTATGGCGATGCGCTCGGCGCCGCCCAGGAGGGCCAGGAAACGCCGACGCCGGACCCGCTGCCGACAAACCTGGTCGCCCGTGACATGCCCGAGTGGGGTGAAGCCTGGGGGACCTGGCTGCCGGCGATTGTGCACGCCAAGCGAATCGGCATGCCGACCGACGATACCTGCTATCGCCTGTGTGTCCTCCACCCCTGGTTGGCGGCGATTGCTGACGGCGACCGGACGTTTGACGAGGCGTCGCTACGCGACTTCATGGCCGCACTCCGGCACGAGCCGCTGTATCCCGAGTGGTATGCGTTCGCCTGTCGAGATCAGCTCACGGC
The DNA here is from genome assembly GCA_965243735.1 of uncultured Binatia bacterium (SeqCode). Classification (GTDB taxonomy): domain Bacteria; phylum Desulfobacterota; class Binatia; order Bin18; family Bin18; genus JAAXHF01. The sequence goes on along the minus strand of CBDEVZ010000008.1, from coordinate 5,175,523 downwards.
CTGGCTGGACATGTTTCAGGCCCAAGAAGAAAATCGCAGCGAGGGCGTGTTCAGTCCAGGGGTTCCAAGCGTCTTTGGTCTCTTCCTGTACCTGGAAATGGCCGCCGTCCGGCACGGCGCGACTCCGCTTGAAACCTTTACCGTGTATCAACAGCAGGCCGGCCTCGACCAGGGCTATGCCAAAGCCGTGACCGGCTTCCTGGCCACGCTCGTATCGCTGGCGGTGAATGAAGCTGCGGAAACCAGCTCTTTTGGCGACTGGTTCTTCGACCACGGTCGCGCCGTGCTGGACGACTTGGCCGCTTCGACCCAGGCGCAAGAAACCGCCTCCCTGCGCGGCGTGCTGGAGGCCATGGCGCCACTCGGCAGCGAGCTACGCGGCGAGACAGAAGCCACCCTCAACACCGTCTTTAAGCAGCGAGTCCTTGACCCGCCGATACCACCCTTTCTCGACCACGCCTTTCTGGGCGGGATACACGATCCCTACCGCGCCCTGGCGCAGCTCGCAGCTACGATTGCCTACGCACCCGACGATCCAGCCACGGCGCTGCGCACCATCGCCCACGGCTGCGGCAACACCTCTACGCTGGCCTCGCTGCTCGGCAGCCTGCTCGGAGCCTGGTACGGGGCCGAGCGGCTGTCCGCGCTCCACACCCAAGGGCTCGACTTCCAAGCCGAGCTCGACATCGTTGAGACGAATCTGACCGAGCTGTTCCACTTCGGCCTGGACCAGCACGTTCAGATTTTTTCGCGCCTCCACTCGAGCTGATACGGCTCATCGCTCCAAAGGTGAACGATGCTGACCATCTCATCAAGAAGAGATCATCGTTCACCTTCACGGAAGGCGTTGCGCGCTATGGTGTAATAGACGGTATCCAGGCCGTTGCTCAGCTCGCGTTTGTGGAAGCGCATGCCGATCTTTTCCATCACGCGGACCGAAGCCGTATTCGGCGCGTCCGTGCTGGCGCTGATCGTCGGAAAGCCACGCTCCTCAAAGCCAAACCGCAGCAGCGCCCGGGCCGCCTCGGTGGCCAAGCCCCTGTTCCAGTGGCTCGGAACGAGACCGTACAGCAGCTCCAACTGGGCGGGCTGGTGGAAGGGCCAAAAGCCGCAAAAGCCAACGGCCGTGTCTGCCTGGCCGAACAGCATGAGCCAGATGCCATCCCCCTGGCGCCGAAACTGGGTCAGGCTGGCCTCGACTATCTCAGCCGCCTGGCTGCGGGCGATGATCTGATCGTCCCACACATATTTACGCACTCCCGGATCGGTCCAGATGTGGTGCAGCACGTCGATATCGTCCCGCCGGCACGGACGCAGCCGTAGCCGAGCGGTCTCAAGACACGGGAGTCCGGCTTTCACGCGTCTTCCTCCTGCGGCGCGCGGACTGCTTGCACGCCCCCGGCGGGCTTGATAAGCCTCGCTGGGCCAAAGGTGAACGATGCTGACCATCTCACCAAGCAGAGAGCAGCGTTTACCTTCATTGTATTCTCTTCCAAGGAGCGACTCCCATGGCACTGCCGAACACAGTCAAAATTGTTGACCTCACCGCCCGCGACGGGCTGGAAGGCTTCAAACATCTCATCCCTGTCGAGTTCCGGGTCGAGCTGATCGACCGTCTGACCGATGCCGGATTTCCTTCAATCGAAATTGGCGAGTTTGTCAGCCCCCGGGTGATTCCGGCCATGCAGCTGACCGATCAGGTTGCGGCTCAGATCAGGCAGAAACCCGGGGTTGAATACAGTGTCCTGGTTCCCAATATGCGCGGCTTTCAGGACGCGCTCAAGGCCAAGGCCAGGTATATCACGATTTTCGGCAGCGCCACCGAAGCCTTCAGCCAGGCCAATATCAACTGCACAATCGAAGAGAGCTTCGCCCGCTTTGAGCCGGTTGCCGCAGCGGCAAAGGAGCACGGCATCGGGCTGCGGGGAGCGGTCTCGTGTGTGGCCGGGTGTCCGTATGAGGGTGAGGTTGATCCCCACACGGTGGCCAAGCTCGTTGCCCGTTTTTACCACATGGGCTGCTATGAGATCGGGCTTGGGGACAGCATCGGGGTCGGGACGCCAAAGTCGATTCAGGCCATCATTCAGGCGTGTATGGATGAAGGGGTTCCGGCCTCCGTCCTGACCGCCCATTTTCACAACACCTGCGGGATGGCGCTGGCCAACTGTTATGCGGCCCTGGAGATGGGAGTGAGCGTCCTGGAGAGTGCCTGTGGCGGCCTGGGCGGCTGCCCGAATGCGCCTGGGGCCAGCGGCAATCTGTCGTCCGAAGAGCTGATCTACATGCTGAACGGTCTGGGCATTGAGACCGGCGTCGATCTGGACAAAATTGTCGAAATCGGCCGCTGGGCTACCCAGGCGGTTGAGCGGCGGCTCGACTCCAAGGTCGGCGAGTCGATGACCAATCCCGATATGACGTACTTCACCAAGGTCAGCCACAGCGTTACTGCCGCTTAATAGCCCGCCGCTTCATACGGCCCCTGGCCGCGCTTATACAGCAGAATCCGCCGCTCGAACGAACACACCTCCTCGCCGCGCTGGTTCAGGGCTCGCGTCTTCACCGACAGAATGCCCTGGCCGGGGCGGGAGGCGGATTCCCGTTTGCCGAGGATCTCGGACTCGGCGTAGATCGTATCGCCGGCGTGAACCGGCACCGGAAACTGCATGTTGGTCCAGCCCAGATTGGCCACCACCTTGCCGAAGGTCTTGGTCGTCAGTGCCGTCAGCACACTGATCAGAAAAGACTCGCCGATGATCTCCTGCCCGCCATAGACCTTCTCGTTATAGACCGCATCCACATTGCGCATGGACAGATCGAGCGAGCGGATGGCGTGCAGCCGGCTCTCTTCAGCGGTGAAGGTGCGGCCCGGCCGATGCTCAAATATCTGCCCCTCGGCAAAGTCCTCAAACTCGATCCCGGCCACTTCGATGTAGGTGTGGTCGGCCACTTTTCGGTGCGAGTAAAATGTCGTCATAGTGTCCATCTCGGGGTGCGGGAATCAGTAGCCAGCCTTATCAAAAGGAATGCGGTCACGCTTATACACCAGCAGGGCGTACTCCATGGCACACACGGCCGTGCCAGCCTGGTTGATGCCGCGCGTCACAACCGTCAGCTGTCCGCAGTCCGCGTCGTCTGCGGCAGCGGCTTTGTGTGTGATCTCGCTCTCGGCGTACAGCGTATCACCGCCAAACACGGGAGCGGTCATCTTGATCTCCGCCCAGCTACAGATCCGATTCTTTTTATTAAACGTCTTCCACGTCAGCCCCATCAGTCGCTGCAACGTCAGGGTGCTCACCCCGAGCGGCTTTTTCCACTCGGTCTGAGCCGCATAGTTGGCGTCAAAGTGCAGCATGGCCTGATTGAGGGTATCGACCGTCTCTTCCACATTGTCCTGCTGGGAGATGGTAATCCCCGGCCGGTGTTGAAACACCTGACCAACCTCGAAGTCCTCAAAGTCCAGGCCATAGCGCTCGCGGTAGCGGTTCTCGCCAACCTTGACATAGGCGGAAAATGCAAACTCAGCCATAGCTGTTTTATCCTCCGAATAGGTACTTCATGGTGAACATCACCGAGTACTGATGCGGGCTGCTGAAATGTTCGTTGAAGCGAAAGTCGGGATTCTCTCGATGCACCGGGTGATCACGGTAGCCGGCCCTGTCGTCAAGATCGTCCATCATGGCATACGTGAATTTCACCCCGGCCAGAATTGTGTCGGTCAGGTGGTAATCGGTGCCGACGTGGAAGTTTCCAACGATGACCGTATCCCACATATCGGCATCTTTATAGGAGTTATAGAAGGACAAATCCCGCGCAGGATCGGCCAGATCCTCGTAGCTGGTGGAATAATGCACGTCGGACATCTCGGCAAACGCGACGCCCAGACCGACGCCCAGGTAAGGTGTGATCCTGGGGTGGAACACGTCCAAAAAATCGTAATACACGTTGAATGACAGCGTGCGCGTCGTGAGATCGTCAATCCTGGACACGCTATTCGAGACAACCCTGTTGCTTGCAGACGGTTGATCCCGGGCCCTGCCATCCAAATAGGTAGTGCCGGTAAAGGTCTGGTCGATGTCGTTCTTACGCTGCGCGGCCGAAATTTCCAGACGCCAACGGTCGAACGTGCGGCCGACCGCAATCTCGAACGCGCTGCCGAGATCCAGGTCGAGATCGTAATTCCAGCGGTAGCCCGGAATGGAAATCCCTTCGATGTTCTCACTCAGACCCGGCTCCTCACACGTACGAGGAGAGCAGTAGGTATCCCGATTCCAGCCCCTCTCTTCCATGTCGTGCACCCAACCGGCCCCAACTCCCCCACCAATGTACCACTGGGACCGGTGTGGCTCCGCGTCCGCTTCACCTGACAGGGCACACACCGTCACCATCGCACCGACAGTCACCCACCGCACCACTGGGCGTTTCATCAAGGCTTCCTTGGGACGGAATTGTGAGAACCCCGCTTTGAGACTCGTCGCTAGGCATCAGCCGCGTCCACGGCCCACATGCCGGCGCCCCGGGCCGAAATACACAAAAACACAAAGCAGTACAGAGCGGACAGCTCGCCCTGATTGGCGATAGGAAACAGGGCCTGGGTGCCGTGCGCCATCCAGTAGGCGGCCGCCATCAGACCGCTGCACACAAAGGCCGCCCAACGCGTGTAGAAACCGATCATGACCAGAATCCCGCCGACCAGCTCAATGATGCCCGCCCCATATATAATAACGGAATAATCAGATAGGGGCTTGACTTAACCACCTGTTTTCGCTACACTCTTAGTCAGTAAGGGGGTAGCGCATGAATCTCATCACGATCATCAACCGATTTCCCGATCAACAAGCCTGCATTGCCCATCTGGAAGCCGTGCGCTGGGGTGACGAACCCGAATGTCCCTTCTGCCACAGTGGGCACGTCGCTCGCAAGGCCGAGAAAAAGCGTATCGGGCGCTGGAATTGCCACGCCTGCAAATCGAGCTTTAACGTCCTGTCCGGCACGATCTTCGAGAAGACTCGTATCCCGCTGCAAAAATGGTTCGCGGCAATTGGCCTGGTACTGAACGCAAAGAAGAGTCTGAGCAGCTATCAGCTCGGTCGTGATTTGGACGTGAATCAGCCCTCAGCCTGGTACATGATCCATCGGATTCGCGCTGCCATGACACAGGACGACGCTGAACTGCTGAGCGGAATTGTCGAAATGGACGAAGCGTATGTTGGGGGCAAGCCTCGACGGAGCAACGTCAAAGACGATCACACCCCGAACAAGCGCGGACGTGGCACAAAAAAGACGCCAGTCCTGGGCGCTGTTGAGCGTGGTGGCCGAGTGGTTGCCAAAGTCGCCGAGAGCATCAGTGGCAAGGCGCTGGCGCGGTTCGTGCGGGAACATGTAGATGTGAGTAAGAGCCTGCTTATGACCGACGAATACCCAGGCTATCGGACGGTTGACGACTTCATGCCCCATGCGGTCATCAATCACCAGGAGCGGTATGCTGACCTTGACGGCTGGCTCAACACGAACACGGTTGAGGGCTTTTGGGCGCTGATTAAGCGGGCGTGGTACGGACAGCATCACCATTACAGCAAGCGCTACATGCCGCTGTACGTCGCGGAAACCAGTTGGAAATACAACGAGCGCAAAAATCCGAATGCTTTTAGCACGTTTCTGCGGGGCGTGTTCAGCTAAGAAATAAGCAACAAAAAAGCCCAGCTAAAAAGCTGGGCTTGCATAATTTTTCTGAGGAATCTGAATGTCACCGACCGTCTAAGGCTTCTTTGAAGTCGCTCGCAATGTTCTTCCGGTGTTCGGCCAGTTGGGCTTGCACGTTGGTATTCGTGATGTCGATTCGTTGCTCAAGATCAGTCTTCACGCTTTGGATTTCTTCTCGCAGGGATTTTTCCATTACGGCCATGTCTTCCTTGATCTCGCCTCGAATCCCCTGAACTGCTCCAGTAACAGCCTCGGTGACAACATCACGCAATGCCTGTGCCAGAAGGTCAACGCTACCATTGAGTTGATTGTTCGCCATTGCCATCTCCTAGTCATCTGCGGGGAAGATTCTCTCTGTATACCACCAAAGAGCGGCAAATTGCAAGAGATCAGAACAAAAAAGTCACCTCTCGCATACCTAGAGACTGGCGATTGACACCTCCCGCTATCATCGCTAGGCTGCCCGTGTCCGTCCATCCGCACGTCTGGGCGGACCTCGCCGTCAGGACGTGCGGATTCGTTCTGGTGTTTTGACTCAGCACCAGGACACCCGGCCCCCGTTCGTCTGACTCACGGACGGGGGTTTTCTGTAGCCCTTCCCCCTTTCTGTCAGCTCTCTTGCTTGGTGATTGTGCCTGATTCTGCCCCAAGGTGCAAGAGAGCTGACAGAAAGGGGGAAGGGAAAGAAGAAGACTATAGGCACATCGTTGCAAAACCCTGGCAAGAGTGACCGAACACCAACACCAACAGAAATCCGCTCACACAGGAAAGGGGGACGGAATGTACCGAGGTTTTCGTAAGCACGTATGGATGTGGTTAGCCGTAACGGCAGTGGGACTGGGCTTATCTGCCGGGTCTGTAGGGGCACAACAGACGCAAATGGTCAATGCGTCGGGCATGGACGGCCATTTGATCTTCCCCTACTGGTCTACAGTGAAGAACGCCAACACCCACCTTGCCATTGAATCACCGCTCGGTGTTCGACCGAGTTTGGCCAAGGAAACCAAGAATGTCGTCCGCGTGATGGTCAAGGACACCAAGGGCATGGCTGTCGGAGATTTTCGGATTTGCCTGATGGGAGCGAACACCTGGACGGCGCGCATCATTCCCTCTGGGGACGGGTCTCTGCTTGAGGTTGTCGCCCCAGGATCGTGTGACGGAGACGTGATTCAGACCACCCCGCAGCGTGAACGCGACGTGCAGCCGTCTACGTTGAACGACAAAGGCATGGCCATGCTGGATGCCATGTCCGGCTATATTGAGGCGTATGTCGAGCCGATGGGAACCTTACAGGACGCAAATGTGCTTGACGATGAAGGGGCCGGCCCCCCACAGGCGAGTGATGACGGCCATGCTCGGCCGATTGCCGGAACGGCCGTTCTTCTCAATGCGATGTCCGGGTTTGCGTCGAGTTATGATGCGACGGCGATTGGATGCCGATTGACTAATGCCGCTGGAGACGGGGATAATGGCGACACTGACGAACCAACTGATGTCGATGAGGATGGGGATAACGTTGCCGACAGATTTACGCCACGGATGTGTTCAGCCGAGCAGGTTCAGATGGCACTTCACGAGGAAAACAAAGACATCCTGAATGGTCGCTGGCAGGCCGTGGATATTCCGGCTATCGTCACGAGTACCACGTCAGTTGTACTGACTTTCCCTGGCGGTAATCACCTGGCCTACAAAGGGGTGAATGGGGTGTTAGCTGCTACCGATGAAGACACAGAGGCTCCGCCAACACCAGCAGAAGGCGATGATGCCGGAATGGCTGAGGGGACAGACCCGGTGACACTTGTCGTGTTCGATGAAATGGGTGGCATTGCTGAACGAAACCACGAAGTCATGCTTGATAAGGCCGTCAATATGTGCTCCTTCATGCCTGCCAGCATGGTGCCAGAAGAAGACGATATGATGGCAGACGAAGATGGTATGATGAGGGACGACGCGGACGAAGACATGGACATGGATGAACCGATGACAGGCACCACGATTTCTTGCAACGGAATGATGGTAGCCGAGGGGCTGGACGCTGATGTCGGCAGTTTTCGCATCGTCAACAATGCGGCTCCCATCACTCTTGCCCGCGAAGATGATGACACCATCGTGGTCGGGGACGGAATGGAGACCGAAGGCATCACGTTTGCTGCACAAACACCAGTTGCCCCCCGTGGTGCGCCAGCCAACGGAACCCGCGAAAGTCGTTTTGCGGCAGTCGGACTGGTCATGTCCTACTTTATGGGTGGATACGGTCATTACGATACACTGACTGAACTTCGGTCCTATAACTACGATGGTGAATTGGAAGAGGCAACCGAGCCTGAAACTCCACTCACTGATGATAGTGAAAGGCTGAACGGTCTCTAGGTTGCGTTCTTGCGTCACCGTCAAGGTGGCGCAAGCTCAATCGCAGACACCACAAGGAGAGAAACAGCAATGGATTTACCCGAAGCTAAAACGCCAAATCAGGCTCTTATCGGAGCATTGTCGGCCTTTGTTGCGGGGTGGCTCATTCTGTATTGGATTGTTGACGGTCGAGCTGCGGCAGTTGAAACCAAGATGATTGCCTTGAATAGTCAACAGAGCCAGGTGCATCAAGATATCAATGGTCAACTTGCGGCAATACGTCAGACGTTAGGAGCGATTGATGAACGCACGAAGCAACATGGTATTCTGCTTGATCTTCTTCGGCAAGATGTCAAACGTAATGCGCAAGGGATCAGAGAAAATGCGCAAGGGATCAAACGAAATTCTCAAGACATCAGACATCTCGCCAGTATAATCAAATCGAAACAGTAAACCTGGCTCTTGATTTTCGAGACGAAAGAGTCAAGCCCCTATCTGATTATTCCGTATAATAAAGGCTGGTGCCTCCGGTACCGGTAGCGGAAAGCCGACCAGCTTTTGGGTACCATGAAAAAAGAACAAAAACCCGGCAATGATGCGCAGCAGCGCATAAGTCTGCTCCCCATAGTCCTTCATGAACATAGGCCTGCCCTCCTTTGAAGAATATGTGCAAGGCATTGCAACAACTTGTCCGAGAAGTCAAGGAGAAGTTGTTACCCTCAGCCACTCTCGTCGCCACACTGAGTCGAGGACAGGTCCATTCCGGCCTTTCCTTCGTTCACAGACAATGCTAGGAGGTTGCCACGATATTGTACACACAGGAGATGGCTCATGGATATTGGCGTGTTCTCTGTCACCCCGTCCGCAGCCGCCGATCCCGCGATCATTGCCAAGCGTGCCGAAGAACTCGGTTTTGAGTCCTACTGGGTTCCCGACCATCCGATCGTGCCGGTGGGCAGCGAGCAAACCTATCCCGGCACTCCTCCCGACGGCAGCTCCCTCAGCTTTCTGACCCGCATTCCCGACCCGCTGATTGTCCTGGCCCGCGCCGGGGCGGTCACCACCAGGCTGAAACTGGGCACCGGAGTCTACCTGGTACCGGAGCGGCATCCCCTGATCTCCGCCCAACAGATCGCCAGCCTAGACGACGCCACGCGCGGCCGCTTTCTGCTGGGGATCGGCGCCGGCTGGAACCGGGCCGAATGCGAAGTCCTGGGCGGAAACTTCGACCACCGTTGGGGCCAGACCAAAGATTTCATCGCCGCCATGCGCTCACTGTGGCAGGACGATGAGGCGGAGTATCACGGCAAATATGCCGAGTTTTCGCCGGTGTATTGTTATCCCAAACCCGCCCGGCAGTCGGGTCCGCCAGTGCTCGTCGGCGGCATCGGCTCACCCTACGTCTATCGCCGCGTCGCCGAATGGGGCGACGGCTGGATCCCGCTGATCGCCGATATGGCGGCCTTTCATGACGGCATGGAAAAACTGAAACGAGCCTGCGAGGCGGTCGGACGCGATATGGACACGGTGGACATCACCGTATTCGGCGGCCCCGGCCAGTGGCGCAAGGGCGAGGAATTGGCAGCACTTGAGCAGGGTGGAGCGAACCGGGTCACGCTCTGGATCAACGCCTTCGAGACCGAGGAAATGCTTGGAGACCTCGACTCCCTGGCCAGTCAGGTATTGTAGCCCGATTGTAGTCTGGATGAGCGGGCATCGTCCCCGATGCCCGCTCGGGGGCCGCCTCAGGAGTCTGACAGCCCGTCAGCCAGAATAAGCTCGGCATCAGAGCCACTCTGGCGCAAGGTGATGAGCGGAGCGTACTCGGGGTCATGGTACCACGCCCGCGCCTGCTCCATGGACGGGAACTCAATCACGACCATCACGCTCGACGGCGGCGTTGCCCCCTCCACCACATCCATCTCCCCGCCACGCACCAAGTAGCGCCCGCCGTGCTTCTGGACCAGGGCCTGGACCTTGGGACCATACTCTTCCACCCACGCTGGGTCTCGTACCTCCACTCGACCAATGAGATAGGCTGGCATACGCGTCTCCTTCCTTGTCTTTGCTGTGGCCTGCTCCGGTTTGTATCACAACAATCGCAGCATGTCCTTGACGTGACTCCCTCTTGTCCACTAGATAAGGATGCTTCCATAAGAAGACCGGAGCAAAACACGATTCTGTCCGCCGCCCAAACCTGCAAAGAAGGAAAACATGGAGTCATTTTTTCGGTGGATCATCCGCTTTCGATGGCTGGTCATCGTACTGGCCCTGGCCAGTACAGTTCTGGCTGCTCTGCCTCTGCAAAGCCTGCGCTTTGAGGGCGATGTCGAGGCAAATTTCCCGGCCAACGACCCGGTCATCAGCTATAACAAGATGGTCGAGGAACGCTTCGGCATACGCGATCTCATCATGGTCGGCGTCTTCAACGACAACCCCGACGAGAACGGCGTCTTCAACCCGCGCACGCTGGGCATTGTCAAAGAGTTCTCGGAAGAAATTGCCCTGCTGCCGGGCATCAAGGCGATCCGCGACGAGGATGTGGCCAGCATCGCCACCATGGACAACATCACCGGCACGGTTGACGGCATGAACGTCGATCCGTTCATGGAAGCCGTACCCAACACCCCACCCGCTCTGGACAGCCTCAAACGCAGCCTGTTCGCCAACAGCATGTTCGTCAATTGGGTCGTGTCACAGGACGGCACCGGGCTGCTGATTATGGCCAAGATGGAGCCGGGGGAGGGCACGCAGGAAAGCTCGGCCCAACGGATAGCGGTGTATACCACGATCCGCGACATGGTTCAGGAAAAAAAAGCGGCCGGTGTGCCTGAATCCTTCCACGTGGCCGGTCGCGGCGCGCTTGAGGTCAACTTTGAACGGGAGGGTCAGCGCGACTTGCAGACCTTCCTGCCCCTGATCCTGGTGGTGATTGTCACCACCCTGTACTGCACCTATCGCAGCCTGCGCGGCGTCCTGCTGCCCCTGGCCGTCGTTGTCGTCGCGGTGATCTGGACCCTGGGCATCATGGCTGCCGCCGGCTTCCCGATGTTCTTCGTCACCTCAATGATGCCGGTCGTGCTGATGGCGATCGGGGTTGCCGACGGCATTCATATTCTGAGCCGCTATTACGACGAACTGCTGGAACACCCGGACACGTCCTCGTCCGACGCCGTGCTCGCCGCCATGCGCGAGATGTGGCAGCCCGTCGTTTTGACCTCCCTGACCACCGCCGCCGGCTTCTTATCCTTTCTGACTGCGGCCATGGTCCCGGTGCGCCATTTTGGCGTCTTTACCGGGGTCGGCATCCTGGCCGCCATGATCTTCTCGCTGACCCTGCTGCCGGCCATGCTGAGTCTGCTGCCGCCGACCGTCAGCCGCGGCCTGCGCCAGCAAATGCGCCGCAGCGGCGACCTGACCGCCACCGGCTGGGCGGCCAGCCTGCTGTCACGCCTGGGGCGGAGCGTGGCTCGTCGTCCGTCGGTGGTGTGGGTCCCGACCGCGCTCGTCGTCGGGCTGTGCCTGTTCGGCACCCAGCGCATTATGGTCGATGCGTCGGTCATCCGCATGTTTGACGCGCACCACGAACTGCGCGTCGGCGACACTATCTTACGCGACAAATTTCAGGGCACCGTGCCCATCTATGTGGCGATTGAGGGCCAGCAACCGGACCGCCTCAAAGACCCCCAGCTGCTGGCTCAGCTCGACCGTCTCCAGGCCACGGTCGAGCAAGACCCGCAGGTTGGCGGCTCACTGTCGCTGGCCGAATATATCAAACGCATGAATCGGGTCATGAACGAGGACCGTCCCGAGATGGAAGTCGTCCCCAGTTCGCGGGATCTGGTGGCCCAGTATCTGCTGCTGTACTCGTTCTCCGGCGATCCCGACGACTTTGATGAGATCGTCGACTATGATTACCGGCACGCCAATGTCACGGTCTATCTGCGGTCCGATACAACCCGGGATGTCGAACGGGTGGTGGGGACGATTCGAGACTTTGCCATCCAGGAATTTGGCCATAATGGAGACACCGACGCGGCCGCCCACGACGCGCCGATGGTCCGGTTCGGCCGCTGGCTGGCCGGCATTCAGCCCACCGTCCTTGGCTGGGAAACCGACAGCGGCTTTCGGATTGGCATTGCCGGCAACGGCTATATGCTGAACCGTATGAACGAACTGGTCGTGTCCGGCCAGCTGGCGAGTCTGGTTACCTCGCTGGGCGCAGTCTTTGTGCTGACCGCCCTGATGTTCCGCTCGTGGGTTGCGGGCCTGATCAACGTCATTCCGATCAGCCTGGTCATGGTGTTCAGCTTTGGTCTGCTGGGGCTGCTCAACATCCCGCTGGAGGTCGGCAAATCGCTGACCGCGTCCATGGTCATCGGCATCGGCATTGACTACACGATCCACTTTCTCAACAAGTATCGGGTCAAAGTCCGGGACGGCCTGACCGACCCGGCCAACATCACCGCCGCGACCATGGCCACCTCGGGTAAGGCCATCTTTTTTAATGCCGTGGTCGTCATCGGCGGCTTCCTGGTCTTTCTGACCTCAAGCTTCCGCCCCAACTTCTACCTCGGCGCCATGCTGTCGCTGAACATGGGGGCGTGTTTGCTCGTCTCAATGACGGTCCTGCCGGCAATCCTGAACAGGTTCCGGCCCCGCTTTGTGTACGGCCCGCCTTCGGCCTCGCCCCAGGCATGAGATGCTCCATTCAGATAAAGGACATCACGATTACCTTCGGCGCCGGATCCAATAGTGAGGATGCGCGGCTGCGGCCAGACTGTGGCGGGTCAAACGACACCAGGCCGGGATATCCTGGGGAGCGCCCGGGTCGCGGGCGGTCAGGGCCAGCAGCTGACCGGCCTGGAGTCGTTTCATCCGCAGCCGCAGCTCCAGCACCAGATCGCCACAGCTCATGTCCCCGGCATCCCACACCGCGTCGGGTTTCAGCTCGGTTTCAGGCTGAGGCTCAGCCTCCTCCGCTCCAAGCGCCGTCTCGGGCGAACTACCCTTGGACCAGATACAGGCGGGCCGCTCCAGGTTCCGGGCCTGGCCCTCGTGCCGGTTGGCCCACTGCCAGCCGCTCCAGTAACACGGGTGACGCCGAATGTAGCGCACGGCGTCGGTCAGGAACTCCGGTACTGGCCGCTCATAGCCGGCGGCAATACACGAGACACAGCGCGGGGTGGTTTTGAATCCGGACGCCACACAGATGACGTAGGCGTGGCTGCATAAGACGCGCCCACAGCTCAGACACGCCACTTCGCCCAAGCCCTCCAACTCGGCCAGCAACTCGACCCGACGCTGCTCTTCGGCCTCCTCATCGCCGTCACCCTCGTCATCGAAGGCCATCAGACTATCGAACTCCTTGTCCATGGTGTGCTTCAATCCACCAGCGCCTGATAGCTCAGCACGCGCAGGTCACGCCGAATCGGGTAAGAGGACGACGGCATTAGCTGGGTCAGGAAGAGGACGCTCATATATTCGACCGGATCAATCCAAAACGCCGTACTCGCCGCCCCACCCCAGGCGTATTCACCGGGCGAGCCGACAATGCCACTCTTGGCCGGATCAAGCACAACCGAAAAACCGAGCCCAAAGCCAATCCCGTCAAACGGCATTTCGCTGAACACCTTCTGACCGATACCGGCCAGATCGGTATTGCCGGGCAGATGATTGATGGTCATGAACTCGACCGTCTTGCGGCCCAGAATACGCTCGCCGTTCAGCTCGCCTTTATTTCGCAACATGCGCATGAAGCGCAGATAGTCGGCAGCGGTGGACACCAGCCCGCCGCCGCCCGACAGAAAGCTGGGTTTGCGGCAGTACGGACTGTCCGGCGGGCTGTCGGCCAGCCGCAGCCCGCCCGCGTCGTATTCATAGTTGGCGCTGAAGCGGGAGACTTTATCCTCAGGCACGAAAAACCCCGTGTCGGTCATGCCCAGCGGGGCGAAAATATGTTCGGCCAGGTAGGCGTCCAGGCTCATACCGGACAGGACTTCCACCAGGTAGCCCAGGACATCGGTCGCCACGCTGTAGCTCCAGCACGTGCCCGGCGAGAACAGCAGCGGCAGCTCGCCCAGCGTTTCGACCATGTCGTGTAAGGTCCCGCCGGAGCGGGAGCCTTCCACCCCGCGCGCCCGGTACATGGCGTCAACAGGGTGGAGGTTCATGAAACCGTAGGTCAGGCCGGAGGTGTGGGTCAGCAGATCGCCGATGCGCATCTCACGCTCGGCCGGAACGCTGCGGTAGTGATCGCGGTCGCCGGACTCGAACACTTCGAGGTGCTGAAAGGCCGGGATGAAGGTCGAGACCGGGGTATCGAGCTGAAAGACGCCCCGCTCGTACAGGCTCATGAGGGCGACACTGGTGATGGGTTTGGTCATCGAGTAGATACGAAAAATGGTATCGTCTTCGACCGGAGCCCGGGCTTCAACATCCCGCCACCCATAGCGGTCGAGATAGACCGGCTGGCCGCGTCGGGCGACGACCACCAGATAGCCGGGCAGCTTGCCGCTCTCGACATAATCTTTGAGGTAAACGCTAATCCGCCCCAGGCGGGCGGAACTCAGGCCCAGGCTTTCAGGGACGACACACTCAATGCACGTACTCATGGAAGCTACTCTTCTGCCACGGTCTCCAGATCATGGCCAAAAGTGCGCGGCTTGGCAACACGACACAGCCGCCAGGGAGGAGGAGTCAGACGCCCGGCTATTGCAAGGTCAAAAGCAGGACGTGCGCGAAGCAGGACCTTTCTCAAGAAGATGTCGAGACGAAGGGGTTCCGAAGCCGTACACTTCCATATAGGGCTTTTCGGGAAAGCGAGGGTCGCGACGATTCGGCATAGTGCAGGAACTGCGGCCAAGCTCCCGCAGCGAGTACACATTTTAGGGTAGTTGCCGAAATTGACACTACGACATGACAACGTCATGATGTTGTCAGCCATATACACGGAGGCGTCTATGAGCACCCTCTCAAAACGCTCAACTGTCTACTTTGAGCCGTCCATTCATCAAGCCTTAAAATTGAAGGCCGCTGCGTCAAACCTTTCAATCTCTGACATCGTTGATGAAGCCGTGCGTCTCCTGATGCGTGAGGACCAAGAAGACCTCTCGGCTTTCACAGAAAGAGCAAACGAGCCCGAAATCAGTTACGAAGCCCTGCTCGATGACCTCAAAAAGCATGGCAAGATATAGGATCACTTTCAAAAAGTCCGTCACCAAGGACTTCCGCCGTATTCCCAATCAAGACGTGAAGCGCATCCTGTCACGGATCGACTCACTTGCCGACAATCCCCGAGGTGAAGGCTGCGTCAAACTGTCATCTCAGGAGCGGTACCGAGTTCGGCAGGGCTTGTACCGAATCGTCTATGAAATACAAGACGACCATCTTGTGGTGCATGTTGTTAAGGTGGGACACAGGTCAAATGTCTATCAAAGCAGCTAACACGGCCCTGAGACAGGCATCGCAAGCTGAACCGAACTCGCTCGCCGGGTATGGCGGTGATATGGAAAAGCGCAAGGCGCTAGCCTGAAGAGTTACTCGCTTTTGCTCGGCCCGCTCGCTTGGCCTGGCTTTTTCCCAGCAGGGCGTCGGCCAGGCCGGGTTTGTGGAGGCGCTCAAGGGTGCGGCGAATCCAGGCCCGATTTTCCTTTTTATACCAGAAGAAAAAGCGGTTCTGGTCTCTTTTGGCCTGGGCTGTGCGGGGAGTGCTGACCGGCTCCAGGCTATAAGGGTGGTAACCCGAATAATACATGACCGTGGCAACCGTCATCGGGGTGGGCGTGAAGTCCTGCACCTGTTCGAGCTGAAAACCCAATTCCTTGGTCTGACAGGCCAGTTCCGCCATGTCTTCCAGGCCCGAGCCGGGGTGGCTGGAGATAAAATACGGAATCAACTGCTGGGCTAAGCCGGCCTTTTGGCACCACTGCTCAAATTTCTGCTGAAACTCCTTGAACAGCCGGAACGACGGTTTGCGCATGACCTTGAGCACCGCATCGGAGGTATGTTCGGGCGCAACCTTGAGCCGACCGGAGACGTGCTGGGTCACCAGCTGACGGGTGTATTCCTCATAATGATTGTCTTTTTCCTCTTGCCCGTTTTTCGCCACCAGCAGATCGTAGCGCACGCCGCTGGCCACAAAGGCTTTCTTGACTTTGGGATGGGCAGCCGCGCTTTTGTAGATATCAATCAAAGGCGCGTGGTCGGTATCGAGGTTGTAACAGACGCTGGGATGAATACACGACGGGCTGACACAGTTGTCGCAGATGGACTGATCCTTGCCCTTCATTTTGTACATATTGGCCGAAGGGCCGCCCAGGTCGCTGATATAGCCCTTGAAACCGGGCATATGGGTGACCTGCTCGATTTCCTTCATGATTGAGGCTTTGGAGCGGCTGGCAATCATCTTGCCCTGATGGGCCGAGATGGTGCAAAAGCTGCACCCGCCAAAGCAGCCGCGGTGCAGGTTGACCGAAAACTTCACCGTTTCAAAGGCCGGGATCGGACCGCGCTTAATGTATTTGGGATGGGGCAGACGGGTGTAGGGCAGATCGAAGGCGCCGTCAATCTCGGCTTCACTCATGGTTTGAAACGGCGGGTTGATGACTACGGTCTGGTCTCCGACCTGCTGGACGAGACGCTTGGCAAACTGTTTGGCAAAGGGAAACGTGCTCTCATCCAGACTCCGTCGGTTATCACGTTTCCCTTTGTTGGACTCCTGCTCAATATATTTGAAGTTCCGGGCAAAGGTTTTCTTGTCGGCCAGACACGCCTCGTGCGAGGCCAGACGCAGGGTGTGCCAGTTTTTATTCTTGGGCAGGGCTTGAGACTCAGCCTGCAAGAATGCCGTTTGCGGGATAGTCTTTAAGGACGAGAAGGGCACACCTTTGGCCAGCAGGCGGACAATGGCCCGGAGGGCTTGTTCGCCCATGCCATACACCAGCAGGTCGGCGCCGCTGTCAACCAGAATCGAGGGCTTGAGCTGATCGGACCAGTAATCGTAGTGGGTCACCCGCCGCAACGAGCCCTCAATACCGCCAAGCACGACCGGTACGTCCGGGTAGAGCTGTTTCAGAATGCGGCAATAGACGCTGGCGGCATAGTCGGGGCGAAAACCGGCTTGCCCGCCGGGCGTATAGGCGTCGGTCGAGCGGCGGCGCTTGGCTGCGGTGTAGTGGTTGACCATGGGGTCCATGCAGCCGGACGAGATACCGAAAAAGAGGCGCGGTCGGCCCAGCTTTGTGAAGTCGCGCAGGTCGTCGCGCCAGTTGGGCTGGGGAACAATCGCGACCCTCAGTCCGGCCGATTCGAGAAGCCGGCCCACCACCGCATGACCAAAGGCCGGATGGTCCACATACGCATCACCCGAGATAAGAATAACATCAAGCGCGTCCCAGCCCCGCAGCTCGACCTCTTTGCGGGTGGTGGGCAGCCAGTCGCTCAGCTGTCTCATATGGGCTTCTTTCTAGCACGATTCGGAGGACGCGCAATGTTTTCCAACCCACCCCCCATTGTCATACGGTCCGTTTTCCGCTCTAGGGGGAAAGATCGCACATCAACAGGAGGACACTATCATGGCAGACTCATCATCCCTTCCGGTTGCCGCAGTGCTCGGCGTTGGACCGGGCTTAGGCGCGGCCCTTGCTCGCCGCTTTGCCGAGAAATACGCGGTGGCCATTAACGCGCGCCGGGCATCGTATCTCAGCTCGCTGGCCACCGACATCCGGGCCAGCGGCGGCCAGGTCTTAGAGGTTCCGGCCGATATTGGCGACCAGGCTCAGGTTGAGAACGTGTTCAAGACGATTCGGGAACAGCTCGGCCCGCCCGAAGTCTTGCTCTACAACGCCGGCAGCGGCTCGTGGGGCACAATCACCGATGTCACCCCGGAGCAGTACGAGACCACCTGGCGGGTGAATGCCTACGGGGCGTTTCTGAGTGCCAAGGAAGTCGCGCCTGACATGATTGCCAAAGGCCGCGGCAGCATGCTGTTCACCGGCGCAACCGCAGGTGTCAAGGCCGGCGCTCGGTCGGTCGCCTTCGGTCCGGCCAAGTTTGCCCTGCGCGGGCTGGTACAATCCATGGCGCGCGACCTGGGACCCAAGGGGATTCACGTCGCCTGGATCAATGTTGACGGGGTGATCGACATTCCCGACCGTGACATCCCAGGATTTAAGGAGGAGGACATGCTGAAACCCGAGGCCATTGCCGAGACCTACTGGCATCTGGCCCACCAGGATGCCAGCGCCTGGACAACCGAGCTGGAGGTACGGCCGTTCAAGGAGAAGTTCTGAGCCACATCGGTATCGGTACGTTCCACCTGCCGGACGTGCGCAACGGTCCCTTAGGACAACCCTTAGGGACCGTTCCGGACGCGCTGCCCGGTAGGCAAGGCAGGACGCCGATACATTTCTGAAGGCATCTCTTGTAATTGGAATCTATGATGCAGACAGTGACGATTTCGTCGAAGTTTCAAATTGTCATCCCCAAGGCAATCCGCCAGGCCCTACAACTCACCCCTGGCCAGAAAATACAAGCCTTCTTGTATGAAGACCGCATTGAGCTTATCCCGGTGCGTCCGGTGAAACAGATGCGGGGATTTCTGAAAGGGATCGATACGACCATTCCGCGAGAAGAGGATCGGGTGTGAATGTTGTCGATTTCGGTGCTAATGGATTCGAGTAGCGAAGAGGAACTAGAGTGTCGCGGCTGACCGACCTGATCGCACGGGCGAAGGCGAAGGACCCGGCTCTTGGCGAAGAACTTGACCGGGAATTCAAGGCACTGGCATCCCGTCGGGCCTTCGGCCTGAATTTTGAGCGGCACCGTCCTGAAAGTGTCGAATTGCCGGGGCGGCCGGTCCGAAAGGGCGATAAGGTCCGCATTCTCCCTCCTCGCGGGTCAACAGCAAAGGGCGATCAGCGCCTCTGGAAGGTGCTCCGCATCGAAGCGTCCAAGGATCAACGTCTGGCTCACGTGTCTTTGATGGATGCGACCGAGCCAGAGACAGCGGACGTGGCCGTCAACGATCTAGTCGCCGTGGCTGAATTCCGAGACTACATCTATCCGGGCCTCGTCAGCACCGGAAAGGTCGAGCGCGGAGGTGACAAGCCGTATCACATTGTAATCAACGGTGAGAACTTTCATGTGCTGGAGGCGCTTACGTACACGCATCGGGGAAAGATCGACACAATCTATATTGATCCTCCGTACAACACAGGTGCTCGAGACTGGAAATACAACAACGACTATGTTGAAGCCGAAGATCTTTATCGCCACTCTAAATGGTTGGCGATGATGGAACGGCGCCTCAAGATCGCTAAAGAACTTCTAAATCCGCTTAAAAGCGTGCTGATCGCTGCGATTGACGACAAGGAGAGCGCGAGGCTTAGTTTGCTTCTTGAGCAAGTATTTCCTGAAGCGCAGATTGATATGGTAACGACAGTAGTGAACCCACGAGGAAAATACCGAAGGGGTCGGTTTTCTCGGTCTGAGGACTACATCTTTTTTGTATCCCTCGGTAAGGCGGAAGTACAAGGGGAAAGGGACGAAGACTTTTCCGAAGGCGCAATGGTAAGTTGGAGGACTCTCAGACGTAGTGATTTGTCTTCGGCAAGGGGAACAAAAAAGGGATGACCAGCGCAATTCTTTCCAGTTTATGTGGACAAAGCAGGAAGGATTAACAAGATTGGAGAACCCCTTCGGCATTCAGTTGATCGAAATACGGTCCCAAGGATCGAAGGATGCACCGCGGTCTTTCCAATCCATGACGATGGTACGGAGATGAATTGGGGTCTTACTCAGCGCTCATTGCAAGACCTATTGAAGAACGGCTTCGTTCGAGTGGGAAGACATACCCCAAACAAACCACAGAAATATGAAATTTCGTATCTCACTTCTGGAAGAATTGAAGATATAAAATCTGGACGTGCCAAAATCGTCGGGCGAAATTCTGATCATAGTATCATCGCAAAATACCTGACGTATAAGGAGAAAATGCCCACATCGACATGGATTCGATCTTCGCATAATGCCGAAGTATCAGGAACGGAATTAGTGAAGGAATTATTAGGAACGAAAAGTTTTCCATATCCAAAGAGTTTGTACGCTGTTGAAGATTGCTTGCGTTTTTTTGTTTCTGATAAACCAAACGCGGTTGTCTTAGATTATTTCGCTGGTTCTGGCACCACAGCACATGCAGTAATGCGACTCAATCGCCAAGATAGTGGACAACGGCAATCCATTTGTGTGACGAACAACGAGGTGGCTGCCGACGAGCAAACAGCGCTCCGAAAGGTTGACCTCCGCCCCGGTGATCCAGATTGGGAGCAATGGGGAATCTGCGACTACATCACAAAGCCGCGCATTAGGGCAGCGATCACCGGCAAGAGACCAGACGGCGATGAGATAGAAGGAGATTACAAATTTACAGACGAATTCCCTATGGCCGACGGGTTCGAGGAAAATACCGAGTTCTTTACGCTGACCTATGAGACTCCGATCGCCGTCAGCCACAACCGGGCGTTCCAGCGGATCGCACCACTACTTTGGATGCGTGCCGGGGCAAAAGGGCGACGCATTGAGAATGTTCCGGAGAGGGGCTGGGAGGTTGCCAACGCCTACGGACTGCTCGTCAATCTTGATCGGTCGGCCGAGTTCTGCAATGCGGTCGAGGCACGAGCCGGCATCCGTATCGCCTATATCGTCACGGATGACGACCGCCGCTTCCAGTCCGTCGTGCGCCGTCTACCCGACGCCGTGGAGCCTGTTCGGCTCTACGAATCCTATCTTTCCAATTTCCGCTATTCGATTGGCCGCTGACCCATGAAGTTCACGCTCAAAGACTACCAGGAAGAAGCCGTCAAGGACGCGCTCACCAATCTCAAGAAGGCCGCGAAACGCTGGCATGAGGATGGCGACAAGCATGCCTTTTCTCTGACCGCGACGACCGGTGCCGGCAAGACAGTCATGGCCGCGGCCGTATTCGAGGCGCTGTTCCACGGCGATGACAATTTCGACTTCGAGCCCGATCCCAGCGCGGTCGTTATTTGGTTCAGCGATGACCCCTCTTTGAATGAGCAGTCGCGCTTCCGTCTGCTGGAGGCGTCGGACCGAATCTCGATTTCCGATCTCATCGTCGTGCAGAACACTTTCAACCAAGACAAGCTGGAGGCGGGGAAAATCTACTTCCTGAACACCCAGAAGCTTAGCAAGTCCAGCTTGCTGGTGCGGGGACACGACCCTGATGACCCTGGAGTCGAAAAGGATGGTCAGCAGACGCTCATGCCGGATATGCGCTCTTTCACAATTTGGGACACGATCCAGAACACCATCGAGGACCTGGGCCTGACACTCTACCTTGTGCTTGATGAAGCGCATCGCGGCATGAAGGCGTCCGGTGGGAACGGAGGGGATGAGAAGCCAACCATCGTGAAGCGGCTGATCAACGGCTCCGGCTCGGTGCCGGGTATTCCCATCGTTTGGGGTATTTCGGCGACTGTGGAGCGATTCAACACTGCGATGACTGACATGCAGGGCCGGGCAACCCTGCCGAACGTGGAGGTAGATTCCAGCAAGGTTCAGGCCTCGGGGCTCCTGAAGGACACCATCATCCTCGACGTGCCGAACGAGGTAGGCCAGTTCGATACGGTGCTGGTCCGTCGGGGGACGGATAAGCTGAAGGAGATCTCTGCCGTCTGGGAGGAGTATGCCAAGCAGCAGGATGATGCGGTCTCAGTTCTGCCGCTCATGGTCCTGCAGGTTCCGAACGTGCCGGATCACAACGATATAGGTCGGGCACTCGACACGATCTACGAGCGTTGGCCGGAACTACCGGCTGGCGCAGTCGCCCATGTGTTCGGTGAACATACCACGCAGACATTCGGCAGCCATTCCGTTCCCTACATTTCACCCGAGCGTGCTCAGGAATCGACCTGGGTGCGTGTTTTGGTCGCAAAGGACGCCATCAGTACAGGATGGGACTGCCCGCGTGCCGAAGTCATGGTCTCCTTCCGGCCGGCCACGGACAGGACGCATATCACGCAGCTGCTTGGCCGCATGGTTCGCACCCCACTTGCGCGTCGTATTCCTGGCAACGAGCGGCTAAATTCAGTGGACTGCCTGCTTCCATTCTTCGATACACAATCGGTCAATAATGTTGTCAAAGCCCTAACGTCGGGGGGCGATGGCGGCGACGAGCTTCCGGGCCGTCGTGTCCTACTCAATCCACAAGAAATGATGCTGAATCCCACCATCCCCGAGGCAGTGTGGAAGAAGCTGCTTTCCTTGCCTTCCCAGTCTTTGCCGAAGAAGCAGGCGCGTCCGGTAAAGCGGCTGACTTGGCTCGCCCACGAACTAGCAGCCGATGAGCTTCTTCCTGACGCCGGCAAGATGGCGCATTCAGAAATGCATAAAGTGCTGAATGCGGCACGAGCACGGTACAGAGAGGAGATTGAGAAGGCTCGGAATGCCGTGCTCACGGTCGAAGGCAAGAGTCTGAAGACCGACCTCCAAACGCGCGAGATGTCCTTTAACGATTTCCTTGAGGCCGCGGACTACGCTGTAATCGAAGATGCGTACCGTCGGGCGAGCCGAGCTATCAGCCCAGATCTGGCAAGGACATACAGCGAGTTCCTCGCACAGACTGAAGGCAACCCAGATGACATAGAAGAGTCACTTATGGAAGCCCGTGTAACGATTGCCGCGCTCGGCCTCGTTCCAGAAGCAATGGATTACCTTGAATCTGAGGCCGAGAAGTGTGCCATACAGTGGCTGACCAAGTACCGCGTCGAAATCAAGAGCCTGTCTGACGAACGCCAAGAAGTCTATCGGCAAATTCGCGAGACGAGCCGCGATCCTATGGACGTAGATCTCGCCCGGCCAACATCTCGGATGCAACTAACAACCATCCGCGAGGCTAATGGAAGCGAGAAGCCCTTACCTCGTTTTGACAGGCATTTGCTCTGCGCAGATGACGGGCTTTTTCCAGAGGACTTCAACTCTTGGGAGGGGGAAGTGCTGCAGGCCGAATTGAAGAGGTCCGGCACCGTGGCATGGTATCGGAACCCGTCTCGTGCGAGTCAAGATTCGCTGGGCGTTGCCTATGAGGACGGCGGTGAACCGAAGATTGTGCGCCCAGATTTCATTTTCTTTGCTCAGCTTTCTGACGGAGCGATTGCTGCTGATATCGTTGACCCGCATGGTACTCAGTTCAGCGACGCAGTTCCGAAGCTGAAGGGACTGGCGCGATACGCCGCAACCTACGGCAACGTCTTCCGGCGAGTTGACGCTGTGGCTAAGCTCGGCAACACGTTTAGAGTGCTCGACCTCAAAGAAGAGTCGGTACGGTCGGCAGTGCAATCCGCTACTTCAATCAAGGCCCTATACGAAAGCGAAGTGGCCACCGACTACACCCTCTTGACCTGACCCCGTTGGGTGGTCCGGCTCTTGTTAAAGAAATCGTCGCGGGTCGAGTTGAAAGAAGGGCCGTAGTCCATGGCCCGAGATGCCTTGGAGACGACCGTTGAGGACATCACAGGCATTTAGCGGCTGGGGGGCAGTCAGGTCGTTACGACACTGCCCGGTCTCCCACCACCAAGCCACGGCCAACGGCGCGTAAGGCCACCGCGACGCTGCTGAGGTGCGAGCGAGGACCGGGATCAACCAACTTATGAACCGAGCCTTCGCTCAAACCCAGACGTGCCGCCAAGGTAACAAATGGCACGTTGTTCAAGCAACAGAGGGACGAAAACCTTCTTTTTATAAGCATTGTCTCGATTGAGTCCTGGAACTGCTGCTTCATCCGTGCCTTTATCGAGGTTCAGCGTCTAAAAAACGTAAAAAATAAACAACAAACATCGTTTTGTCATAGTATTATCGACAAAACGGTTAGATTAGAAGCAAAACACGTCTATTTCGCCCTAATTCATCTTTCGTATGAACCTTCTTCCCTATTATGACTGCTGAATTCCAAGTATTTACCTGAGAAAAGTCCTATACGACTTGTTGGATCCGAAAAACTTGACGTAAACTTAAGATTTATCATCTGTATAGATAGACGCTTCACCACACACGAAGCGTTCAACGTACTTTAGTGACATTTTACGCAACTCACACCGTCACCTCTCGGCAGGCGGGCCAGCTTTCCTTCCATTTGCTTGAGATCGGTGTCTATTTCCGCTAACGGGCGCGAGGGGGTGTATTTATAGAAGTGTCGATTGAAGTTGATTTTGTAAGCGGTACGGATTTTCTCTCTATCAATTCAGCCATCCGGTATGTGCGGCTCAACCTCGCAGCGGAAGTAGCGCACGATAGGGTGAACCGTTGAGAACAATCGCTCCAGCCGCGAGCCGTACTTACGCTGCTCGATGATCCCATCTGGATGATGATCGGTCATAGGCGGCTACGACAAGCTGGAATTTTCTTATTCCGTTACATGACAATATGACGACCGCCTTCACTGATGGGCGGAGAGTTCTTCCCGCACGATCTGGCGAATGAGGTCCGGCGTCAAAGGGTGCTCGGCCTGCCCTAGATGGGAATGCAGAGCCTCATTGATAAGGGTTTGGTACCCCTTCCCTGTCTTCTCAGACTGGGCCTTAAAATGTCGGACAATCGTCTCATCAAGATAGATGGTGATCCGTGTCTTGCCGGTCAAAGGAACGACAGCACCACGTTTTCCTTTTGAAAAATCATATTCCTTTTTCATATGCTCGTCTCTCTCTTGGCTCAGCCTTCCGAACCGAAATCAAACGCACTTCGTCGCTCCGGTAGGTGTAGACAACGACCATTAATGCCCCGAAGAAGTTGGCACCCACCGAAACAAAACGTCGTTCTCCTTCTGCCGTATCGTCCTCAATCGTCAAGGCCAAGGGATCGCTCAAGACCCCATCTCCATCTGCGAGTGAAACACCATGTTTACGAATATTCGCAGCGTTTTTCTTGGGATCGAAGACAACTTTCACGACCTAAATATATGCATATTATGCATATGCTGCAACGAGGTTGAGAAAAACTGAAAGAGTCGTCTCGCTCTTCGCCGCACGAAGAAAAAAGCCTTCCCAGACAAGGCTGAGAAGGCTTCAAGAGGGGAAAAGCTGGGCTGATCGTTTCTACCGCCCCCCGGCCACGTCAACCCGCGCCTGCGCCCACTGGCGGGCCTGGGCAGTTTCGGCATACTCCGGGTCACTCTCACCCAGCGTCTTCAGCTGCTCTTCGGCTTCTCCCAGAACCGTACGGGCGGCCTCAAGGTCAATCTCGTCGGCCAATTCGGCGCTATCGGCCAGAACGGTCATGACATTGTCCACTACTTCGGCAAAACCGCCGCTGAGCGCCAGGCGGGTGGACTGATTGCCCCGCGTATATTCCAGGCGACCAGCCTGTAGGGAGGACAGGAAGGTAATATGGTTGAGCAGGACGCCGAACTCCCCGACCGTACCGGGCGCCCTGACCTCATCGACCTCTTCGTCGAGCAGGGTGCGTTCGGGGGTGACCAGCAACAGGCGCAGGGTTTCTGCCATGACCGTTACTCCGCAGACAGCGCCTCGGCCTTTTTCTGCGCATCCTCAATCGTCCCAACCATGTAGAAGGCCTGTTCGGGCAGATCGTCATGCTGGCCGTCGACCAGCTCTTTGAAGCTCCTGATGGTCTCCGCGAGCTGGACATACTCACCCGGCGTGCCGGTGAACTGCTCGGCTACGCTGAACGGCTGGGACAGAAAACGCTGGATCTTGCGCGCCCGAGCGACGACGATCTTGTCCTCTTCGGACAGCTCGTCGATGCCCAGGATGGCAATGATATCTTGCAGGTCTTTGTAGCGCTGCAAAATTTCCTGAACATCCCGCGCCACCTGATAGTGCTCCCCGCCCAGAGTGTTCGGGTCGAGCATCCGCGAGGTCGAGTCGAGGGGGTCGACCGCCGGGTAAATGCCCAACTCGGCAATCTGGCGCGACAACACCGTGGTGGCGTCCAGATGGGAGAAGGTGGTGGCCGGCGCAGGGTCGGTCAGGTCGTCGGCCGGCACGTAAATGGCCTGGACCGAGGTAATCGAGCCGTTCTTGGTCGAAGTGATGCGCTCTTGCAGATCCCCAACGTCGGTCGACAAGGTGGGCTGATAGCCGACCGCCGACGGAATCCGTCCCAGCAGGGTTGACACTTCCGAGTTGGCCTGCACGAAGCGAAAGATATTGTCGATGAACAGCAACACGTCCCGGTTTTCTTCATCCCGGAAATACTCGGCGATAGTCAGCGCTGACAGGCCGACCCGGGCACGGGCGCCGGGCGGTTCGTTCATCTGGCCATAGACCAGGCTGGTCTTGTCGAGCACGCCCGACTCCTGCATTTCCAGCCACAGGTCATTGCCTTCGCGGGTGCGTTCACCGACGCCGCCGAAGACCGAATAGCCGCCGTGCTGTTTGGCGACATTGTTGATCAGCTCCATCAAAATCACGGTCTTGCCAACTCCGGCGCCGCCGAACAGGCCGATCTTGCCGCCGCGCGGATAGGGGGCGAGCAGGTCAACGACCTTGATACCGGTTTCCAGGATTTCCACCTCGGTCGCCTGCTCGGTGAAAGACGGGGCCGGACGATGGATGGGCGAGCGGTGGATACCCTCCAGGGATTCGCCTTGGTCAACCGGCTCGCCAACCACATTCAGGATACGGCCCAGGGTCTTTTCGCCGACCGGGACAGTAATCACATCGCCGGTATCGCGGACCGGAATGCCCCGTACCAGACCCTCGGCGCTGTCCATGGCAACGCAGCGCACGGTATTTTCTCCAAGGTGCTGGGCGACTTCGAGGATGAGATTCCATTCCTTGTCGCTGATGGTCGGGTTTGTGGCCTGAAGCGCGTTATAGATCGGCGGCAGATCGCTGCTCTCAAACTCAACGTCGACCACCGCGCCCATCACCTGGGTAATTTTTCCCTCATTCATGTCATGTCCCTCATTTCAAGGATTCGCCGGTTGCCACAATTTCGAGCAGCTCGCGGGTAATATCCGCCTGGCGTGCCCGGTTCATGTCCAGGGTCAGCGTATCAATCATCTCGACCGCATTATTGGTGGCGTTTTCCATTGCCGTCATCCGTGCCCCGTGCTCGCTGGCGACCGATTCCAGCATGGCCCGATACAGCAGCATATCGACATAGCGGGTCAACAGGCGACTCAGCAGCCCCTGGGCGGTCGGCTCATACAGATAGTCAAGTGACGTCGACGCCGCGTCGTCCTGCTCCTGGGGGACGATGGGCAGGACCTGATCGAGGGTCGGAACCTGGACCAGGGCCGAGCGGAAGCGGGCGTACAGGATGTAGAAACCGTCCGACTCGCCGCTGAGGAAGCGCTCGGTCATCCGCAGTCCAATATCGTGGGCCAGGGCCGAGGTGTATTTGCCGCCGAGGTTGATGTGTTCTTCGGCCATCGGGGTCTGGCGGCGCCGAAAATAGTCGAAGCCGCGCCGCCCGACACACGAGATCGTCACCTCCTGGGCCGGATGGGCGTTGATGAAGGCCTCGGCCTCGCGGATCAGGGACGAGTTGAAGCTCCCGCATAAGCCGCGGTCTGAGGTATACAGCATCAGGTCAATCTTGGCCTCCTCACGTTTTGTGAGGAGCGGATGAACCAGGGTCTGGCTCTGGCCGGCCAGGTTGTGCAGCACGGCTTCGAGTTTTTCCGCATACGGTCGAGCCGCCTCGGCCGCCTCCTGAGCCCGCCGCAGCCGGGCGGCGGAGACCATCCGCATGGCGTTGGTAATCTGCTGAATGTTGCGGACCGAAGCAATACGCCGACGAATCGCTTTGAGGGTAGCCATCGTTACGCCGTGAAAGTGTCGTTGAACTCCCGCAGGGCCGACTCAAGGCGCTCCTTGATATCATCCGTCAATTCGCGCTTGCTGCGCAGATCCGGCAAGAGGTCGGGATGGCTGGTTTCCACAAACCGGAACAGCTCGGTCTCGTATTTCTTCAGCGCCGACTCCGGCAACTGATCCAGAAAGCCGTTCGTGCCGGCGTAAATCATGACCACCTGGTTTTCGACCGGCAGCGGCTCGTACTGGCCCTGCTTGAGCACCTCGACGAGACGTGTGCCGCGGGACAGCATCCTCTGGGTGGCGGCATCAAGATCGGAGCCGAACTGGGCAAAGGCGGCCATCTCTCGATACTGGGCCAGGTCGAGCCGCAGTGAGCCGGCGACCTGACGCATGGCTCTGATCTGGGCCGAACCGCCGACCCGAGAGACCGAAATCCCGACATTAACCGCAGGACGAATACCCGAGTTGAACAGGTCGGTTTCGAGAAAAATCTGGCCGTCGGTAATCGAAATCACGTTGGTCGGAATATAGGCCGACACGTCACCGGCCTGGGTTTCGATAATCGGCAGGGCGGTCAACGATCCTCCGCCTTCGTCCTCGCTCATCTTGGCCGCCCGCTCAAGCAGACGCGAGTGCAGGTAGAACACATCACCCGGGAAGGCCTCACGGCCGGGTGGACGCCGCAACAGCAGCGACAGCTGGCGGTAGGCCACCGCGTGTTTGGACAAATCGTCGTAAATCACGAGCGCGTGCTTGCTGTTATCGCGGAAGTACTCACCGATCGCGCACCCGGCGTAGGGGGCGATGAACTGCAAGGGAGCGGCGTCCGAGGCACTGGCGACCACGATGGTCGTATAGTCCATCGCGCCGGCCCGGGTCAGCCGCTCAACCACCTGGGCGACGGTGGACCGCTTCTGCCCGATCGCGACATAGATACACTGCATGTCGCCGCCCTTCTGGTTGATGATCGTATCAATGACGATAGCGGTTTTGCCGGTTTGGCGGTCGCCAATGATGAGTTCGCGCTGCCCGCGACCGATCGGGATCATGGAGTCAATGGCCTTCAGACCGGTCTGGACCGGCTCTTTGACCGGCTGGCGCAGCACGATGCCCGGGGCTTTGACCTCAATACGCCTTGACTCGGCGCTGGTGATGGGTCCTTTGCCGTCGATGGGCTGACCGAGGGCATTCACCACCCGGCCCAGCATCGCGTCGCCCACCGGCACCTCAGCGATACGCCCAGTGCGGCGCACCTCGTCGCCCTCCTTAATGGCTTGGACCTCGCCAAACACGGCCGCCCCGACATTGTCCTCCTCAAGGTTCAGGGCCAGCCCAAACATCTCGTCCGGAAACTGGAGCAATTCGCCGGACGCGACCTGATCCAGGCCGTGAATCCGCGCGATGCCATCGCTGGCCGACAGAACGGTTCCCGTCTCGCGCAGTTCGACCTGGGCGTCATACCCCTGAATCTGTTGTTTGATAATCTCGCTGATCTCAGCCGCACGCAGTTCCATTACACCCTCTTCATGTTTCTGGAGTTTCTCGTTTCCCTCACACTCGTCTGCTGATGCGCCCCCGCGTGCCTCCTACAGCCGCTCGGCCAGCGCCTGAGCGATGCGTTGGAGCTGGGACTTGAGGCTCGCGTCGTAGACTTGACCCTCGATTTCAACGGTCACCCCACCCAGTAGCTCGGGATCACGCTCGACGACGGGGATGACGGTCTTGTTTGTCTTTTGGCTGAAGGCGTCAACGATGGCTTGCAGTTCGTCCTCGGACAGCTCGGCCGCCGATGTCACCCGCACTCTCACCCGGCCCAGCAGTTTCTCCAGCAGGCTGTGATAGCTGCTTTCAATATCGGCCACGACATTCAGACGGTCGTTCGCGGCCAGGACACGCAGGAAATTGGCCACCAGCGCCTGGGGGGTGGCGGCACCGATCAGGCTCTCAACAATATCACTCCGTGTTTTAGGCGACAGGGTCGGCAGAGCCAGGGTACGGGCCAGGCTTGGCTCGGCCAGTACCCCAGCGATGTGGGTGAGTTCGGCCCCTATCGCTTCCTCTTGGCCCGCCTCCTGGGCCAGGCTGAGCAGGGCTTTGGCGTATCGTCTGGCGGCTGCTGGCATCGCTTACCTCATCAGGGTGTTTGGTGGTCAGCCATCCACCTTGTCAACAAGTTCGTTGACCAGACGGCGCTGGTCGTCGGGACGCAGCTGGGCGCGAATCAGCTCGGTGGCGATGGCCACCGCCTGCTCGGCGACATCCTCACGCAAGGTTCGCCTGGCCTGTTCCACCTCCCGCTCGGCTATCTGGCGCGCCTCGAGTCGGGCCCGCTCAGCCATACGGCTGGCCTCTTCCAGAATGCGCTCCTTCTCGCGTTGGGCGGATTCCAGGGCCTGACTGCGCAGGGCCTGCTGCTCGGCCTCTAGGCCGGCGAGCTTCTCTTGGTACTCGCGACGGACCTGCTCGGCCTCAGCCTGGGCCAGCTTTGCCTCGTTGAGCGCCTGAACAATCGTCTCCTTGCGCTTACGGAGCGCTTCTCTGACAAACGGCAGAGCGAATTTTCGCAGGATCAGGACAAACAGCACAAAATTAATGGTAAAAAAGAGGAGGCCAAGCAGCTGATCTCCAGTCACCCCGTGGTGCTCGTCGCCGGCTCCCCCTCCGGCCGCCCAGGCAGCGGTCGCCAGCAGCAACGGCAAGAGGACGGCGAGGAGAAAGGCGAACGAGGATGACCACCTCATTGAGAAGAACTCAGCGTTCACCTTCCAGACCGTCTTGGCTATATATGTACGCATGGTTACGTCAAAGACCTTCCCAGCAGACGCGCCGCAATCTCGTTGGAAAAGTCAGGAATGCGTTGTTCAAGGTCGCGGCGCGCCTCGGCAATTTCGCTCTCAAGGCTCTGCCGCAGCTGGGCAAGCGTCTGGCTGGATTCTTCGCGGGCCTGTTCGATCAACTCCTGTGACTGCTCCTGGGCCTCGCGGTAGACGGCATCAACTTCCTGCATGGCGCCAGAGCGCGCTTCGGCCAACTGGGTGCGATATTCCTGGCCCTTGACCTCGGCGTCGGCCTTGATCTGGGTCGCCTCTTGGAGCGCCCCGGCGCTGTTGTGTTTCCGATTGGCCAACAGGACCAGGTTGGGCTCAAACAGCACGCGACGCAAAACAGCCCACAGGACGAGAAACAGAACAATCTGGCCTAAGAATGTCCAATCTGGAGGAAATGCTAACACGGCCCGGAGTCTCCTGTGTCCGAACGAAGTCGGCGTGTAATATAAAGGGAATTCCGCATTAGGGCTAGGGCGTCTCGGGAGAGATCAGACAAGCGGCTTTTGATTTGCGCCTCTCAGGCGGGCCAGCAGACCGTCAAGTTCCTGGTTGGAATAGTACTCAATCTCAATCTTGCCGCCCTTTTTTCGGGGATGCAGACGGACTTTGGTGCCCAGCTGACGCATTAGTTCCTCTTCAATTGCCTTTAAGTAAATATGCGCCTGGTTGGCTATTTTTTCCGGCTCGGCCGGCCGGTCGTGGGCTGCTGTCTGTTCGATGCCCTCCAAAGAGCGGGCGACCAGGGTCTCTGTTTCTCGGACTGATAAACCCTGGCGGATGATCTGACGGGCCAACTCAATCTGCTTGTCGGGCGTTTCCAGGGCCAGCAGGGAGCGAGCATGGCCGACCGAAAGATTGCCGCGGTCAACGTCTTCCTTGATTTCCTCGGGTAAATTCAGCACCCGCAGCAGATTGGCGATGACCGGCCGACTCTTGCCGACCCGTTTGGCCACATCCTCCTGGGTCAGCTGAAATTCGTCCATCAGCTGACGGTAGGCCAGGGCTTCCTCAATCGGGGTGAGTTCTTCGCGCTGAATGTTCTCCACCAGGGCCATTTCCAGGCTCTCGGCGTCGCTGACCTCCTTGACGATGACCGGCACACGCTCAAGACCGGCTCGCTGCGCCGCGCGAAAGCGGCGCTCGCCGACAATCAACTCGTAGCCGGAGTCGGCTTTGCGTACCACCAGCGGCTGTAACACGCCCTGGTGACGAATGGAGTCGGCCAACTCGGCAATCCGCTGCTCGTCAAAATAGCGCCGCGGCTGGCGCGGGTTGGGGCGGATTTCGGACACATGCACGCGCCGTTCGGCGGCCGGCGGCGCCATGGACACGCCTTCGGGTATCAACGCGCCCAGACCGCGGCCAAGGCCGCGACGTTTCGGGACTGACTTGGGACTCGCACCAGTGTTGACCGCTACTTCACTCATCTATTCCTCCCCGTGTCGTTTCCACAAAAGCGAACGCTGGGTTCTTCTCGGACAGAGATTCATCAGCATTCGCCTTTTCCTCAGAAGCAGCTTGGGCGACGACGGTCGTCGGCGTCCGTGTGCGGATTTCCTGGGCCAAGGCCACATAGCTCTGTGCGCCCCGGCACGACGGATCGTACAAGATAATGGGCAGTCCATGACTCGGGCTCTCGCCGAGTCGAACATTACGCGGGATGACGGTATGAAAGACCTGATCGGGAAAAAATTGCCGAACCTCTTCCTCAACCTGCCGGGACAGGCGATTTCTCTGGTCAAACATGGTCAGCAGCAAGCCCTCAATTACCAGGTCGGGGTTTAAACGGGCGCGCAGCAGATCAATCGTCTCCAACAGAGAGCGTAACCCCTCAAGGGCATAGTACTCGCACTGGAGCGGAATCAGAACACTATCGGCGGCGGTCAGGGCGTTGACCGTCAGCAGACCCAGGGACGGCGGACAGTCGAGCAAAATGTACTCATACTCGGCCAGGCGACGCAGCAGGCCGTGTAGCACGTACTCGCGATTGTCGATATTCAGCAGCTCAATTTCCACGCCGATCAAGTCGTGAGTGGCGGGCAGGACATCGAGATGCTCAATTGCGGTTTGGGCAAGCGCGTCCTGAAGCGGGCACTCTCCCAACAGCACGTCGTACAAAGTCGCGCTGTCTTGTTCAACGCGCACCCCAAGACCGCTCGTGGCATTGGCCTGAGGATCACAGTCGATCAGCAAGGTTGGCGCTTTGATAACACCGAGGCAGGCGGCAAGATTGATCGCGGTTGTCGTCTTCCCCACCCCACCCTTCCGGTTGGCTATACAGATAACCCTTCCCACTGCGGGTTTCCTAGCATAGCTTCTCCACAAAAAACAGCGCCTGGGTCGAAAAATGTTTCACGTAAAACATTTTCGGCCCTGTTCCGCATTGTTTCACGTTGAACATGGTCAATACGCCGGGTCCGGCTCCGGTCAGGGAGCTTAGGATCAGGGCTCAGTGTGTCACGTGAAACATTGTCCGGCAAAGGTGAGCAGAGTCCGGCTCTCGGTGCCGAACGGCAGGGCGTAGTCGTAGCGGGAGTATAGGACAAACGGACTCGCCTGAGCCGGGACGTGACGCAACTCGTCTTCGATACCTGGGCCCTTCATCGCAATCGCCCAGCCGTCGGGCTCAACAAACTCCTGGGCGAGAGACAAAAACTGCGCCAGATTCCAGGTCGCCCGCGACACCGCAACTCGATATGCGGCCCGAAACCGTTCCTGTTGCACAAGAGTTTCGGCTCGGCCCTCATACACCGCCACATTCCGCAGCCCCAGCCGCCTGACCACCGCTTTGAGAAAATGCACCCGTTTCCGGCGGGCTTCAATCAGATCGACCGGCCGCCCGGGATCAAGCATGGCCAGGATCAAGCCTGGAAAGCCGGCTCCACTGCCCAGATCGACCAAACGTCCCTCAAAAGAGAGCTGGGAGGCCAGGGCCAAGCAATCCAGCACGTGTTTACGGATAACGAGCTGGGGGTCGGGAACAGACACCAGATTGACGATACGACTCCAGCGCTGAAGCTCGTCGAGGTAGACACATACGCTATCGAGCGTTGTGCGAGCCAGGGGTACGGATAGGCAGCGAGCTCCCTGGCTCAACAGGCGAGCGATGACGTCTTGATGAGAGGCTGCCATCAGCGTTCACCTTTACCGTGCAGGTAGTGTGCTCGCGCTGGAAAGAGGAAACGTGTCGTCCATCCGAGTAAAGTTGACACGTTTCCTCTTTTGTTCGGAGTCAGGCCGTTTGCGCCTGCAGGCTGCCCTTTTTCAGGTGGATGGCCAACAGCGACACAGCCGCAGGGGTTACGCCCGGGATGCGGGCCGCCTGGCCCAGCGAACGGGGACGTAGCGCGCCCAGCTTTTCCTGGATTTCGACCGACAGCCCGCTCACGCCGGTATAGTTCAGATTGTCCGGAATCCGGGTGTGTTCGAGGTGACGCAGCCGGGCGACTCCCTCCTCCTGGCGACGAATATAGCCGGCGTACTTGACCGCAATCTCCACCTCGGCACCGACCTCACGGGTATATGTCTGCGGAGGGGGAACCAGAGCGGCCAGCACGGCGTAGGACAGTTGGGGCCGACGCAGCAGCTGGGCCAGCGAGACCGGATTTTTGAGTGGGGGAGTACCAAGTTCGGTCAAAGTGGCGTTGATCTCGGCGGTCGGCACGACCATCGTCTGTTCATGACGCTGGATTTCGGCGGCAATGGCAGCTTTCTTGTCTTGGGTGCGCTGCGCAGCGGCAACGTCAACAAGACCTAGCCGCTGTCCGTACTCGCGCAGCCTGAGGTCAGCATTATCCTCACGCAGCAGCAGGCGATGCTCGGCTCGTGAGGTAAACATCCGATACGGCTCACCCCCCACCCCTTTGGTCACCAAGTCGTCTATCAAGACCCCGATATAGGCCTGATCTCGGCCGAAAATAAGCGGATCTTCATCCCGCAGGCTCAAAACCGCATTGATACCGGCCATCAGACCCTGGGCCGCAGCCTCTTCGTAGCCGGTCGTGCCGTTGATCTGACCGGCAAAATACAGGCCGGACACCAGTTTGGTCTCCAAGCTCGGAAAGAGTTGGCTAGGGTCGGCATAGTCATACTCAATCGCATAGCCGGGCCGCATGATTTCCGCCCCTTCCAGACCGGCTATGGAGCGGACCATTTGCAGCTGCACGTCGAGCGGCAGGCTGGTAGACAGCCCGTTGGGATACACCTCGACGGTATCCCGTCCCTCCGGCTCGAGAAAAATCTGGTGGCGCGGTTTGTCCTGAAAACGGACAATCTTGTCCTCAATAGACGGACAATAACGCGGCCCTTGGCCCTGAATGGCGCCCGAGTACATGGGTGAGCGGTCGAGGCCGGCGCGAATCGCCGCGTGCGTCTGCCGATTGGTATAGGTCAGATGGCACGGCAGCTGACTCTGGCGAATGGCCTGGCTCGAAAACGACAACGGCGGCGGCGGTTCGTCCCCGTACTGGGGTTCGAGCCGGCTGTAATCAATCGTCCGGCTGTCGAGTCGCGGACAGGTGCCGGTTTTCAGGCGACCGAGCTGAAAGCCGAGCGTGGCGAGGTGGCCGCTCAGCCCCTCAACCGAAAAATCTCCCGCCCGGCCGGCGGCGTAGTGTTTGAGTCCCACATGAATCAGGCCCTTGAGAAAGGTTCCGGTGGTGAGAATGACCTTGGGCGCTGAAAAACTCTCGCCGATTTGGGTCTCTATGCCCCGAACCTGATGGTCTTCCACGAGCAGGCGTTCGGCGCTGCCCTGCCGTAGGGTGAGCGATGGCGTGGTTTCGACCTGTCGTTTCATGCGCTGACGGTAGAGCGCCTTATCGGCTTGGGCGCGGGTCGCCCTGACCGCTGGACCTTTGCGCGTATTGAGCACCCGGAACTGTATGCCCGTCTCGTCAATAGCCCGGGCCATTTCGCCGCCCAGTGCGTCAATCTCCCGAACCAGATGGCTCTTGCCGATGCCTCCAATGGCGGGATTACACGACATGTGCCCGACGTGGTCGAGGTTGAGCGTCAACATCAGCGTTTTTGCGCCTGAACGGGCAGCAGCCAGAGCCGCCTCAATCCCGGCGTGGCCAGCCCCAACAACGATAACGTCATAGTCCATGGGAACTCCTCGTTCAGGGTGTTTCCCCGCTACTTTCCAATACAGAATTCACCAAAGATGCGGTCCAGGATATCCTCACTGCTCACCTGACCGGTGATTTCTCCAATCTGATCCAGCGCCGCCCGCAGGTCCACCGCTACGAGGTCGAGCGGCAGGCCGGTGCGCAGGCTGTCACACGCGCTTGTCAGACACTGCTCGGCTTTTATCAACGCGTCCCGGTGGCGGAGGCGGGTGACAAGCAGGCCACATCCGTTCTCAGCCGGCTCGATGGGCCGGGCCGAGCCCTTCTGCCCGGCCGGAGCAGGGCCGAAAACCAAGCCGGTAATGCGGTCGGCCAGACCTTCAAGGCCGGTCCCGTTTTGGGCCGAGATGGCGACCGGCGGGCCGACCCTCAGCCGGGCCTCAAGCTCGTCCGCAGTCGTCTGGACCGACAGGTCGATCTTATTGAGAATGGGGACTACCTGTTTGCCGTCGATGTATTCACAAACAGTTTTGTCTTCGGCGTCCAAGGGGCGGCTGGCGTCAAACACGGCCAGCACCAGCTCGGCCTGCTCGATCCCGGCCCGGGTGCGCTCAATGCCCCGCCGCTCCACCTCGTCGCGGCTGGCGCGCAGGCCGGCCGTATCCCAGACGACCAAAGGAGCATCACCAACAGTGACTGTCTCCTCCAGCGTATCGCGCGTCGTGCCCGGCACCGAGGTGACAATCGCCCGGTCCGTCCCGGTCAGGGCGTTCAACAAACTCGACTTGCCGACGTTCGGCTTGCCGACGATGACCGTCCGCAGTCCATCTCGATAGACCCTGCCCTGGGCGAAGCTGGCGTGGAGGCGGCCGACCGCCTCAATCAGCTCGGACAGGTCGCGGCCGATCTCAGCCTGGGTGCGAGCCGGAATATCCTCGTCCGGGAAATCGAGGAAAGCCTCGATGTGGGCGGTCAGGCCGAGCAAGCGCTCGCGCAGCCGTCCGCATTGCTCGGACAGACGACCCGACACCTGTTCCCAAGCCAGACGCAGGCCACCCGCACTCTTGGCCTGGATCAGGTCAAGAACCGCCTCGGCCTGTGACAGGTCGAGCCGACCGTTCAGAAAGGCGCGCCGAGTAAACTCGCCCGGCAGGGCCAGCCGCGCCCCGTGCTTGAGCACGGTTTCCAGAATTCGCCGGACCAGAAAACTGCCGCCGTGGCACTGGATTTCGGCCACATCCTCGCCGGTATAACTGTGGGGGGCACGCATCAGCGCCAGCAGCGCCTGGTCAAGGGTCTGGTCTGTCAGCGGATCGGTCACCCGCCCCAGATACAGGTGGTGGGAGTGGAGGTGGGCCCAGGGCTGGTCGGGCTGAAACACCGCCCGGACAACAGGTTCAGCCCGCTCGCCGCTGATACGGACAATGGCCACGCCCCCCGAACCGGCCGGCGTGGCAATCGCCGCTATCGTATCGTGTTCGTACACTCACTTTACTCGGCCGACGCGCGCGGTCCGGCTCGGCCGCGGCGCGCAGCCTCTTCCGGCACGATGCTGAGCCGCCGCAGGTAGCCCCGGCCCAGGCTTTTCGTGGTCACCAGTGGGTCGTCCTCCAGCACCAGATGGATGATACGCCGGTCGCGCGGATTGAGCGGACTCAGGGTAACCGGCCGGCGCCGCCGCTTGGCCCGCTCGCCAAGGCGCATGGCCAGACTCTCCAAATTCTGGCGGCGCCGGTCGCGGTAGCCGGCCGCATCAAGCAACAGATGGGTCTCGTTGTCGTCATTTCTGGCGATAATGCGATTCACCAGGTACTCCAGGGCGTCGAGCGTCTGACCCTTGCGTCCGATCAGCAGCCCGTCGGTGACATCCTCGAAGCTGAGCACCACTTCGCTGTCGTGGACGGTGGACGACACGTCCGTCTGCATGCCCATCTGGGTCAGGATCTCCTGGAGCAACCGGCTGGCGCGTTCGACCAGCTCGGACGACGGAGCCGCAGTCGGAGCGAGGTCGTGGTTCGCCTCTCGCATAGCCTGGGGAGGGGCGGTCACCGTGCGACCTGACGGGACATAGGGGTCGTCTTGTCGGGAATCTTGTCGACGGTCGGCTCGGGGCTCTTGCCGGGCCTCCTTTCGGGGCTCTTGTCGAGGCTTCTGGCGCCGGCCGCCAGAGGCGGGCGCCGGCTTGGGCGCGACCTCGGCCGGGCTGCGCAGGCTGGCCCGGACTCGGGCTCGTCTGCCACCAATACCGAGAAAGCCCTTGGTCGATTGTGACATCACCTCAATCTCGGCCTGCTCCCGCTCCACGCCGAGCTGCCTGAGCGCAACGGCAACGGCTTCCTCAACCGTCCGTCCTTCAGCTTCTACCGCATTCATACCGGCTTCTTCCTTTCCTATTGAGGGACTGCATCCCTACGACGAGGCGTGCTGAGTGTTATACCAGTACTGCTGGGTGATACTCAGCACATTATTCACCAACCAGTACAGCACCAGTCCAGAAGGAAAATTAACAAACATCACGGTGAAGATCACCGGCATCAGCATCATCATTTTCTGCTGAAGCGGATCTCCAGTTGTCATGGGCATCATCCACTGCTGCAACAGCATCGATCCGCCCATGAACAGGGTCAGGATGGGCAGGCCAGGAGGATCGACAAAGGGGATCGCCAGGCTGCCGAGTCGGTCGGGGCTGGACAGGTCGCTGATCCAGCCGAAAAACGGCGCCTGGCGCAACTCAATGGCATACATCAAGCCCTGATACAGGCCGATAAAGACCGGAAACTGGACCAGCATGGGCAGACAACCGCCCAGAGGGTTGACCTTGTTGCGCTTGTACAGCTCCATCGTTTCCTGGTTGAGCTTCTGGCGGTCGTCCTTATAGCGCTCGCGGAGCCGCTCCATCTGGGGTTGCAGCTTTTTCATGGCCGCCATGGACTGGAAACTCTTATTGCTGAGGGGAAAAAAGAGGAGTTTGACCAGGACGGTCAGCAGAATGATGTCAAGCCCGTAATTGCCGGTCAGGCCGTGCGACAGGCGCAGCAGGGAGATGAGCGGACGGGCGATGAAATGGAACCAGCCAAAATCAATCGCCCGGTCGAAGACCGGATCAACGGCGTTGAGCGCCTGCGTTTCTTTGGGACCGACGTACAGGGTATAGGTGATGCTCTCCCCGGTCCAGGGCAGGGTCAGGCTGGTCCGCGCCGTATTATTCACCAGCCTGAACGTGGAGCGGTAATTCTCCCCGGGTGGAGGCATCATGGCGGCCAGAAAGTAGGAGTCGCTGAAGCCGGCCCAACGGATCTGGCCCGGTCCGAGGTTTTCCGGCTCATCCAAGCCGGACGCGCCCTCATAGACGAACTTGCGACCCACCAGCGCCACCGGACCGTAGGTGGTGTAAAAATCATCGGTCTGAGCCGGATCGAGGGCCTCGATCCACACCAGAGACAGAGCCGAGATGTCCGGCGGGGCTTGCCTGACCCGAACGGCCAGCTGTATGCCGTAGCTGTCCGCGGCAAAGGTGAACGCTTTGGTAATCGGCGTCCCGTCAGGCAGGCTGCCGTGAAAGCTCAGCGTCGCCTGGTCTTGAAAGGTCTCGGCAAACTCGATGTTGTCGCCCTCAACCGTGTAGACAACCTCGGTATCATCCAGACGCGTGCCGTTGCCCTCCAGGCGCACCTCAAGCGGAGCGGCCTCTCCAGGACCCTGACGCACCATTTCTCGCGGCGGACTGTGTTCACCCGCGTCTCCGGGGTAGTCTTTGAGGATCAGGCTCTTCAAGCGCGCCCCACGCGAACTCAATACGGCGCGATAGACCGCATTTTCTACTGTGATTTCCTGCTCTTGAGGGGGGGAGACCGCCGGAACCTCGGGACTTGTCCGCTGTACGCTTTCGGGCACAGGAGCGGGCGGAGGCGGGGCGGGGGAAGAAACGACCTGCTCGGACGGGACGGCGGGCGCCTGGCGCGGAGGCGGGGTCGGATACAGATAGCCGATCAACTCCTGATAGCCAATCAGGATGATCAGAGACAGGACGATTGCGAGCAGACTCTTTTTATCCATAGTGTCGTCGCTACCTTATCCGAAGAATCCGGGCCGGAAGAGTGGGCGTGCGGAATACGACGGGAGGCGTCATTGGCTATTCCTAGTGTACGCCGAGGCGGGTTTTCTCAGCAAGAGACAGCGCCCGGCCCAGCTCTCGGCTGATGTGGTGGAAAGACAGCCGTCCAGCCCCCGACTTGGGAATGATCAGGATATCCTGGCTGGGAGCAAGGTCGGCCCGGTGACGACGAAAAAATTCGCGCAGGTGTCTTTTGATCCGATTCCGCATCACCGCATTGCCAAAGCGGCGGGTGGCTGTAATCCCCAGACGGGAGCAGCCGGTGTGTCTCGGTCGCGTGATCACCACGAAGTGCGGAGTGTGCCGGCGCCGACCCTTACGCTGCAGGGCTAAGAACTCACGGCGGACCAGGATACGAACCGCTTTGGGAAACGTATGCCGGCCAGTGTCTAGCGTCGCGCCTGTTTGGGGGGGATTTGGACACTCAGACGTTTGCGTCCCTTGCTGCGGCGCCGGCGTATGACGGCGCGACCAGCCGGCGTGCTCATCCGGCTCAGAAAGCCGTGTGTGCGCTTGCGGCGGACATTGCTGGGTTGGTAGGTTCTTTTCATTGACCTTCATCCGTATATGTCTAATTCAACCGGCAGGGCTGTTATCCCACCATGAAAGGCAAACGACGATTTCTTCCTGATGAGGTAGGTAGTCATCATCGTTTACCTTTTCGGGCCGGATATGTCAATTTCGGTTGCCGAACTCGGGTTTGACCTCGCGCGCGAGCAGGGCAGCGACCACCTCACGGGCGGGTTTGTGGCGGTACAGGAGAGCGTGGATCTGCTCGATGATCGGCATTTCAACCCCGTAGCGCTGAGCCAAGGCAAAGATGGAGCGACTGCTTGGGACGCCCTCGGCCACGCTGGACATGCTGTTCAGAATATCTTTGATCGGCTCGCCCTTGCCGAGACGCGCCCCGACCCGGTAATTGCGACTCAGCGTACTGGTACAGGTGAGGACAGCATCTCCCAGGCCCGACAGGCCAGACAGGGTCTGGGGCAGGCCGCCCAGGCGGTCGGCCAGGCGCGTCATCTCGACCAATCCTCTGGTAATGAGCGCGGCGCGGGCGCTCTGGCCATAGCCCAGGCCGTCGCTGACCCCAGCCGCCAGGGCAATGACATTCTTGGCCGCCCCGCCAATCTCCACCCCGGCCACATCGGTCGTGGTGTAGACCCGAAACTGGGCGGTGGCAAAGACCTGCTGGACTTTTCGGGCCAGGGCTTGGGTTGCGGCGGCAACGGTGACCGCAGTCGGTAGGTCGCGCGCCACATCGACCGCAAAGCTGGGACCGGACAGGATGGCCAGCCGGGTCTGCACCTCGGGTCCCAACACCTCTCGGAGCACCCCGCTCATCGTCAGCAGGGTGTCTTCCTCGACCCCCTTGCTGGCGCTGACGAGCAGCGGAGCGGCCGAGGCGGACGCAGTTGTGAGCGGGGCCAGTTTAGACACGACGGCCCGCATGGCCTGGGACGGAACGGCAAGGAGCAGCAATTCTTTTTTGCCAGCCGTCGCAGCCAGAGATGCACTATAGGTCAGCTCTGCGGGAAGCCGAATACCGGGCAAATAGCGGGTATTCTCGCCGGTCTTTTGCAGTTCGGCGCACCGCTCAGGTTTGCGTGCCCACAGGCACACCGTATGGCCGGCGCGTACCAGCAAGGCCGCCAGCGCTGTCCCCCAGCCACCCGCGCCAATGACACCAATACGCATGACAGTTTCGTCTCACCAATGCCACCCACCAGGGCCCTGAGCAGGCGTGCAGGTGCAAGCGGTGGTCATGGTCATTCCCTGTCCCAGCCGATGACGCTCAGCTGACGGCCGGCGCGCTTTCCGTCTCTGCGATACGAGGACAGCGTCGCTCCTGAACAAAACGTACACGGCCCAACGTGTTGTATGTGTTGGGGGGGAACGCCCAGCTGTTCACACTGCAGGCGGTTGACCAGACGTAAATCCAGAAAGCCGGTGTCACCACAGGCAATCGTGGTCTCCTTGTGGTCGCTTTTGGTATCACGATTGCCTTTGCCGGTCGGTCGCCAGGCCAGCCGACCGCGTGGCCCCGCCTGCCGGCACAGGTTTTCTCCGATGTCGCGGCCAACCTCGTAGCAGCAGCCGCCAATGGACGGCCCCAAGGCGACCAACAGGTCGGCGGGAGACACACCCCAGTCTGTTTTCAGCGCCCGGATGGCACGCCCACAGATGTCTTTGGCCGTTCCCCGCCAGCCGGCGTGCAGGGCGGCAACGACGCGCTGCCGGGGCGCAAGCATCAGGACAGGCACGCAGTCGGCGGTGACAATGCCCAGCAGCCGACCGGCTGCGGCGCTCAACATGCCATCCGCCCGGGGTCGTTCCGCAACGGAAGTGTCCGGGCCGACCACCCGGAGTGCGTTGCCGTGGACCTGGGTGAGCGTATGCAGCGGAAGCTCGGTAGCGGACAGCCCGGACAGGGCTGCGGCCTGGTTGGATAGCCGACCGGAAAAGCCATGAATGAGATGGGGAATCCGCTCCCAGGCAGCGGCAGCGTACCAGGGAAACGACGAGTTCTTGTTGAGACGGCTCTCAGCGTTCATCTGGCTCATGCGTCCGTCTCCACAGTGGTCGATGATACCATCTGGGGCAGAGGGCGGTCATCTGTCCGGCCTGTCCGATCAAGCAGGACCAGCGTTTCAACCTTGTCGGTTTGGGGAAACATGTCAAAAGGCTGGACCTTGGCCACCCGATAGCCGGCCTGCCCGAGGTGATCAAGGTCACGGGCGAGGCTCAGGGGATCGCACGAGACATAGGCCAGACGCGGCGCAGCCACTGCCTCGAGTGCGGCAAAGGCGTGGGAACTCAAACCCGCGCGGGGAGGGTTGACGACAATGCAGTCGATCCGAGCCAGCTGGCTGGCCGTCTGTCTGAGTTGACGGGCCGCATCGCCGGCAAAGAAGCGTGTGTTGTGATAGCCGTTGCGGCGCGCATTCTCTTTAGCCACCCGGATCGCCCGCGTATTGTCGTCAATCCCGATCACGAGACTGGCTTGGCCGGCCAGATACAGGGCAATTGGCCCAATCCCACAATACAGATCGAGCGCAATGTGCTCTTTGTTCAGCTCGGTCCATTCCAGGACCGTCTGGTACAGCTGGTGGGCGACCGGTGGATTGATCTGGGTAAACGCATCGGCCGGGGAATGTAGCCGCAGGTGGCCCATCTGCTCAAGGAGCGAGTCGCGTCCGCGCAGCGGGTGGAAGCGGTGTCCCCAGATGCTGTTGCCCTCCCGACCGGGGGTGTCGTTGATATTCTGGACCACACCGAGCAGTTGTGGACAGTGCCGGCGCAGCTCACGGGTAAGATCCCGGACCTGCGGAAAATCCATATGGCGGGTGACCAGGGTGAGCAGAAGGCGCCGCTGCCAAAAACTGTACCGAATGTCGAGATAGCGCAGCTGGCCGATATCGTGCCGCTCGTCATACGGCGTGATGCGGAGTTTCTCGATCAGTTGCTTCAGCGTATCGACCAGCGCGTTGACCGGGCGTGGATGGACCGCGCAGGCCGAGGCGTCGATGACCTGATGTGACTCCGGGCGATACAGCCCGATGACCGGCTTGCCTTTGATGCGCTGCACGGCCAGCTTGACCCGAGTGCGATAACCAAAGCGGTGAGTGGACGCCACTGGAGTGGGAATGGTGACGGACCGCAGAGACGCATAGTCGGCAAAAGCCGCCGCAACCTGGGCCTGTTTTTTGTCCAGCTGCTGCTCGTAGGGAATGCCGATAAACGGACAGCCATAGCAGTCCGGGTAATGCGGGCAGGGCGGGCGACGGGCGGAGGATACCGGGCGGGAGGGCTGTTCCCGTCGAGGTGCTTTGTCACCCGAGTCGGACCTGGGCCGAGCCTTGTCCTGAAAATTTTTTCGGAAAGGTCGCGCCTGAGACGATGACCTCTTCCTTTCAAAGGCACTCGTGGTCTCCTTC
Source organism: uncultured Binatia bacterium (SeqCode) (assembly GCA_965243735.1). Lineage (GTDB taxonomy): Bacteria > Desulfobacterota > Binatia > Bin18 > Bin18 > JAAXHF01. The sequence goes on along the minus strand of CBDEVZ010000008.1, from coordinate 5,131,726 downwards.
TGACCTCTTCTGTGATCACGCTTGCCTTTGTTGCCGTGGCCCGGTTTCGTACCGGGCGGCTGAGAATGAGAAGCGGAAGAACCCTGGCCGCTTGGCCGCGAGTTTCCCCGCCGAGGAGACGGTGAGGAGGGTCGTCGGGATGCCACCCGTGCAGCCTACAAAGCTGCTCAGCCGGCGTCAACGACTTCGCCGGTGGAAAGAGACAAGCCCTCGGCCATGCCAGTTGTGTCTGTTCTGATCCGAATGGAGCATGGCTCGGAACTCCTTTCCAAGGATTTGACCGTTGTGGGTTGTGATTTGTAGCAATTTACCTACAATCGGACACAGAAACGGAGGCTCAGCGTATGAAGATCACAACCCTGACCAGCCGGGAGTTTAATCAAGACGTGAGCAAAGCCAAAAGGGACGCCGCGATGGGGCCGGTTTTTATCACTGACCGGGGCCGTAGGGCGCATGTTTTGCTGACGATTGAGGACTATCTCAGGATCACCAAGACGGAAGAAAGCATCGTTGAATTACTGGCCATGCCGGAAGCTGCGGCTATCGATTTTGAGCCGCCCCGCCTGGACGACGAAATGGGGAGAACAGCGGACTTATCCTGATGTATCTGCTCGACACCAATGTCGTTGCCGAATTGAGAAAAGCGAAGTCGCCCAAAGTCAATCATAACGTCCTGGCGTGGGCCGACAGCGTACCGGCGGCAAGCCTCTTCCTATCGGTCATTACGATTTTGGAACTTGAAAAGGGGGTGCTTTTGGTCGAGCGTCGAGACCCGCCACAGGGCGCGATCCTGCGCTCTTGGCTCGACACGCATGTGTTCCCGGCATTTCGTGATCGTATTCTGCCGGTCGATACCGCAGTCGCACAATGTTGCGCCAGACTTCATGTCCCCGCCCCACGGCCGGATCGTGATGCGCTCATCGCGGCCACGGCTCTGGTGCATGGGCTGACGGTAGTGACCCGTAATGTCGAGGACTTTGCGCCGACAGGCGTTGCAATAGTCAATCCGTGGTCAGACCCGCAGTCCACGTAATCGCTGTCCGACAGCGGTCTTTCACCTCTCCCTCTCTCCAATTTCCTCTTTTATGACCAGTATCAAGGCCATGATGTCACCCGCTAAAGCGGGTACAGCGCCGAGTTCAACATTGTGGAAGTCGAGCATCCGATGCGCGGCAAACCTGACCGTAGGCAACCCGATTAGAGCAAATTACGATCCTGTGTAGCGGTCTGTCATTCCTGCGCAGGCAGGAATCCAGCCTCTGAGCCCCCGCCTCTGGATGCCGGATCACGTCCGGCATGACGAGAGCGGAACGGCTTGGCTACAGCCTAACGTAAAACGCTCTAAGCTGTCGGCCTCGTCGGTGTTGGGCCAGCACAACGCCGAGATTCTGACCGAGTTGGGCTATTCAGGGGCGGACATGGCCGCCCTCAAGGAAGAAGGAGCGATTTAATCTATGGTGATGCTCCGTTGGAACGTCGATACGCCCTGCCTTCGCAGTGACCATCCATTTATAACTCGCGCTCAGGCGCTACGACAGATTCTTCTCAGCTTCGGCGAGAAAGACAATGGCTGATGCCGTCATGTGCAACATGTACGCCACAAGATGATCCGGCACAGTTGTTGGGGTCGTGCCTTGACCGTGACCGCTCACTTTGTTGCGCCCGGTAGGTACGCCACTTTCCAAGAGGTTTCTCAAAGACGAATAGTGTGATTTCCAAAACGGCGGGATCAATCCGTTGTCGAAGCACGTCTGGATCAAAGGCTTTGCGGTTGCATTAGCACTGTATTGCCAGCCTCTCTTGTCGCAAATTGCTTTCATGACACTCTCGAATGCTTTCAGGCACTCGGTGAGCGCTTCTTTGGCGTTCCCCTTTCGGTAGTGTTCGTGCGCTCTTAAGAACTCTGCCTGCGTTCCGGCATAATGCTTTTGGTTGAGCAGCATGAGAGCCGGTTTGACAACCTCAGAATGTATCAACTCGGAGTCCGTGCGGATAATCCTTCCATTTGCGAATTGATAGCCAACGCCATGCTCTTTGAATCTATCATTTAGCTCTTCTATCGCCTCATCTACTTTTTCTGCCGCGTCCTGTCGTCCTAGATAATCATACTCTCTCGCAAAGCGGTCTATGGTCAAAAACGACAATTCTACCGCATCAAGAGCCTTTTCTACATCTTCTTCTTGGAGGAAGAAATTCGTGAGTTCTCTGAGGGAATTTCTCTCTCCATGGCGGCCCCTTGTCTCATGAAGAGTGAAAACACCATACTCGTGACATAAGGTATTGACTACGAAATCATAAGCCTGGCTTACTTGGCGGTCATAAGAATAATGCTCCTCATTGCCGAGAGCATCCATCCAGAGGTGAACAATCTGTACCCTGAGGGGATTCGGCAGTTCATCATAAACGTAAACGTCAGGGGTATCTCCTCGAAGTTTCTTTTGACGTTTTGAGAAAATGTCAAATATCGCCATGATTAGCCTCTCTATGCGTGGCCCTCAGCGTTCAATCAACCCCAGCGGACGGAGAAGGCGAGCTTCCTGAGCTTCGTCAATGCGGGGCTTACTGCACCGGCAGAGCGACGAAGGTGCCGCCGTTCTGGCGGGTCAGCTCGCGCATCAGGATGGGAAAACGTTTGTTGTAATGGGGGGAAATAAAGCCGACCGCATGGACCTTGGCCAGGCGCTTGCCGGTGGCGGCGTTGGTATTGAGCCGGTGGAGAGCCTCAATGACCGGGTCGTAGGAACCGCCGGTGTAATCGTCGCCAAAAATGTAGATGGACAGCTTGATGTTCGGCCGGGCGTAGCGCTGCAAGGCCACGTGGAGTCCTTCGACAGGGCTGCTGTTCGAGGTGCTGTTCCAGGTTCTGAACAGCCGGATGACGTTCTGACGGCGCCTCGGGGTGTCGGGAATCCAGCGTCCGGCATAACCGGAGATCAGATGCGCCCCGTTGTCGTTCAGAATCTGGAATCCGGTGATCTTGGGATGAATGGTCATGACATTCTCAAGCTCCCGCGTCACCCGACCCCAGATTTGCTGCATGCTGCCCGACGTATCAACAATAAAGACGACATAGTCGCTGTCGACCGGGATGCCGCCCACCTCCTCGTCGCTTTCCTGAGCCGTCTCCTGTTGGACGGCGGCGCGCTTGACGGATTGTTCGACCAGCGTCAGCCCGGCCAGATTTTTGTCCAGCACAAGGTTCTCGTCTTTGCTCGTCCTGACGCTCCGACGTGCCGCCTCGGCAGCCGCCCGTAATCTTGCCAGTGTGGTTTCACGCGACGCAGCCTCGGCCTGACGGTCGGCGAGGTCGGCCAGCAGGTCGTCGGCCTCGGCCTCAGCGTTCAGAATAGCCCTCAGCAGGGCCTCCGTCCGAGCCTGGAGTTGGGGCACAACCGCCTCTGAAAAGTCTGAAATCAAGACCAGCAGGATCACCGCGCCAAAGCCGCACGACACCACGTCCAGAAACGACAGGCTGAAAATATCGAAGGTCCGACGCTGGGGCTTCATGGCCAGGTCTCCGCAGGCGTGATGAGCAGACCGCCCGACATGGCCGTCCACAGCCAGTACTCGAACGCCGCCTCGGGATCGCCCTCGATGGGCAGCAGGATGACGCTGACCGGCAGGCGGTCGGTCTGCCGAGTGTCTTGAATCGTATGCCGGAAGAGTTGAGCCCGACATGCACCGGAGATGTTGCTGGACCGGCCCCACAGCGCGCTACAGGCGGCAAACGGGTTGAGGCGGCTGTAGCCAGCACTGCCCTGCGTGGGCAGGCCATCGGTGACAAGGTACAGGTGGGTGGGACCCATCGCGTAGATGGCCTTGAGGCCGGCCTGGAGATTGGTCGGACCCGAGGGAACAACCGCCTCAAGATCGCGCAGAATGCCCTCCAGGCTGTTCGGGTCACGACTCGATTTCCACTGTTGTCCGCCCAAATGTTCGGCCTTGTCACTATAGGCCACGACGCTCACTTGCGAACGGTCGGGCAGGCGGGCCAGCAGCCAGCTGACGATTTCCTTGGTACGGCGCCATTTGGGGCCGGCTTTTTTGTCCAGGTCTGAAGAATTTTTGCGGCGAATGACCGCCAGCAGGGTTTCATCGGTCATGGAGGCGCTGACATCAATGAGCAGACCGATCTTCTGGCCTTCGACCTTGAGACCGATGAGGTAGGTTTCCTGGCCCGCCTTGGGAATCTCGATGACATCCGATCGGGTGGTGATATTCGTTTGGGTAATCGTCTCTTCGAGCGCCGCCAGCCGCTGTCGCTTGGCGTCTGCCGCGTCACGGTTTTTGGTCGCCTCGTCCTGCAGACGCGACAGATCCTGGGAGACCGACTGCATGCGGCTGTCAGCCGCCCGGCTCTGATCGCTGAGATCCTGTATCCCGCTGCGGAGTTCCTGGTGGAGTTGTTCGAGGCGGCTCAGGTCGGCCTGTAGCAGCGCGGTCTCGGGCTCGGCTCTCTCCGGGTTATCCTTGACCAGCATGAACACGAGCACAATTGCGCCCAACCCACAGGACATAATGTCCAGGAAGGCGATATTGAGCCCCGATGTGACACGTCGTTGTTTCAGTTTCGACCTACTGCTGACAAAGATGGTGATGATTCCAGCTTGACCGGGTGGTCATCATCACCTTTGCTGATGCGGTTAAGCAGGAACGCCTCGCAGTAGTCCTGCGTATCCACCACCAGATTGTCTTGCAGCCGTTGGAGCTGATGCAGCATGAACATCAGGGCGATGCTGATCAGCAGCGCGACCAAGGTGGAATTGAACGCAATGCCCAGGCTCTCGGTCATCCCGGCGATATCACCGGCCAGCGCCTGGTCGGCCTGGGATAGAGCCTGACCGATGCCCCGCACGGTGCCGATGAATCCGATCGACGGGATGGCCCAGATGAGATAGCGGATCATGGAGTTCTCGGCATCCTGTTTGAGGGCCAGGGCCTCAACGCTGGACTCAATGGCGTCAGACGTATTCTGGACATCCTGGGTGATCAGGAAGCGGCGCAGGCTGGTCATAAGGGTCTTGACCAGCGGCGTTTCGCGGATATCGGGGGGCAGAGCTTCGAGCGTTTTCAGGGCGCTGTTCAAGCCATGGAATTCGCCCGGGGAGTCTTCGGCCGCCTCAGCCTCGGCCGCCTCTTCGGGTTCTTCGGCGGATTCCTCAAGTAAATCAACGGAAAACAGATACTGCTCACGCAGGATGGCAAGGCATTTGCCGAGAATGAGGAACATCCCCCACAGCATCAGGATCAGACAAATCTCTTGCTCGTAATCCTTGAGAATGACGACGAGGTGGCGGGGAGCCGACTGGCCGGCCTGTCTCGACGCTTCGAGCACCAGCGACGCCTGTGGCCGGATGTAGCCGATATAGGTGATATGCACGGTCACCACACACACCACCAGGGCGATCATGTTCGACAGGGTTTTCGTCATACTCAGATATCCACCGGGAATGAGGCCGGCGCATTCAGGCTGAACGAGGCCCGGCTCGACTGGGCAACGGCAACCGCCAGCAGGCCGGCGCCGATCAGGCCGGCCACGACCAGGATGATGATAAGCCGACGGCTCTTCACAGTGAACAATGCTCTCTTCCTCATCGGACGAGTATTATCGTGCACTTTGCCTGTGTGTCGCGTTTTCCTCATTGGCATACAGGTATCTGGCTATTCTGAACCCCACATCGTCGCGTCCCTCGCGCAGGCCGTCTCTATACGCCGCGCGCAGGGGGGTCAGGGAACCCGAGCGCCAACTCGAGCCTTTGATGACGTGCGACTGGCCGGAAGCCGGGCCGAGCGGATCGACCGCGCCGACAGCCGCCGGATCAGCCACAATCGTATAATAGTCATGCACCCATTCGCTGACGTTGCCGGTCAGATCGTGGAGCCCGGACGACTCAGCCGGAAAACTCCCGACCGGAGCCAGGCCGGCGTGTCCATCGGTGTAATTCGGAATGTAGAACCGTGTGCTGCCCTGGGTGCTCTCATCCGCAACATTCCCGGTCCGGGGCGGCAGAACGGCTTCGTCACCCCACGGGAACACCGTCTCGGCCTTGCGTCCCGCTCGGCGCGCCAGCCACTCCCATTCGGCCTCCGTCAGCAGCCGGTAGCCGTCCGAGGTCGTGTCGAGGTCGACCAGTTCGCCGTTCCTGATGCGGTAAAACGGCGGCAAATCTTCCTGGCGGCTCAGCCAGTTGCAGAACATCGCCGCATCCAGCCAGCCAACAGCGGTCACGGGCAACTCGGCCGTGCCGCGGTGGTCGGGCTTGAATTTCTGAAACTGGGCGTTGGTGATTTCGTATTTGCCCGAATAGAACGGTTTCCTGAGGGTCACCTGCCGCTCAAACTCGTTGGCCCGCTGGCCCTTCTGGTGACGTGGCGCACCCATGGTGAAACGGGTCGGATGAAATAAGACCAGTTCCACGCCGGCAGCGTTGGCATACCGCTTGGGCGCTTCTGCCAGACGTGCCGCAAACTCGCTAGCCAGGCTTTCGTCTATCACCGTTGTATGGGTGGGTGACGGCGTGATCTGTTTGTCAATCGTCCGGTAGCCCGGGCGCCTGAGGGAAATCGTTTGAGGTTTGGTCGCCAGACTCAGGCTCAGCGGCGTCGCGCCTTGTTCCGCGCCGTCGATGAACACACGGGCCTGGGGCCGAGCCCGCACCTCGACTCGGCCGAACTCGGGCTGCAAGTGCAGCCGCACGCGGGTGGTTTGCTGAGCCCGAGCGACCAACTGGCGGCTCAGGCTGGTATAGCCTGGGCTGAGATAGGTGACATTGACCTGGGTGTTGGCCGCCACGCTATGGTTCTGAGCGGGATTGACCCGTTTGCCGTTGACCAGCAGGCTCCCGTTCGGCGGACTCACCTCAAAGGCCAGGGTCGCGGTTGGCCGCCGGAGACGGTAGGAGCGCTCGACTGACAAGGCAGCGTTGGTCAGCTCCAGGCTTTCGGAAACCCGCGCGTAGCCGTCGAGTGCGACATCGAGCTGATGCGCGCCGCCGGCCAGACGGGTGCGCAGCGGCGTTGTTCCGGCCACCACGCCGTTGAGGCTGACCGAGGCGCCAGTCGGAAGAGACTGAATAACGATCTCGCCCTCCACCTGCTGGAGCGGAATGTCGAGTTCGAGCCGTTCGCCACGGCCAATGGTGACCTGCTGTTCAACGGTCTGGTAATAGGGATGATTGACGCCAAGCCGGTATTCGCCCGGCAGGAGTTCGCGCTCGAACTCGGCGCCTGTGGCCAGCCGGTCGTCGTTCAGCGACCAGCGGGTGGCCTCACCCACCGGGCTGGTCGAACACGGTACACGCTGATCGCTTCCTGATGAGGCGGTCATCACCGTGCATCGTGCATATAAGTGGCCGGGTAACTCCTGAAGCGTGACGCTGACCACACCGCCCCGTTCGTGGGGCTGAATCTGGCGGCTGGCAGTCCGAAAGCCAGGTGCGCTCACAGCAACTACGGGCTGTGAGCTTAGGGCATACACCACGCCCGAGACGGCGACCGCAATACCCGCCTCAATACCAACGGAACCGGTCTGGGCCGCGTCCGCAGGCGCGATCCTGACCGAGGTTCCGGTCATGAAGACGACAGTCAGTGCGACAACCAGCACACCGCCCACCAGCGCAATTGCGATGGTCCCGTAGCGGCTGCGTTGGTATTGTCGGGCACTTTTAATGCGTTGCTCAAATCGGTTCATCGCAAACAATCTCAACCTGAACGTCAAACGCGTCCGGTGGGACCCGAACCTGTACGATCTCCGATTTGTATCCGCTCCGACTGCCCTCGAAGCGGTACGCGCCCGGCTTGAGGTGGATCAGCTTCGAGACGACCGCTCCGACCCGACCGACTCCCCTGACCGATATTTTTGTCTTGCCGTCGGAGACGATCCGAACCGGGACCTGTCTGGAGTAGCGCTCCAGCGTGTGCCGGAGTTCAGCAGCCCGGGCGGCCAATTGCGGGCTGGCCTGTTCGGCTTCCCTGCCCTGGGCGATCAGCTCTCGGGCCTGGGCGGCAACGGGTGGCAACGTCAGTCGGTGCGGAGCGTCGAGCTGGGCCGTGATGGCGCTGAGCAGAGCCAGGAGGCGCTCGGCAGTCTGACGGCCCTGGACGGCCGGTGCGTGTCCGGGCCGGATCGCCTCGACCTGCCGATAGGCGTCAAGCGCCGAGGACCAGTCGTCCGTCTGCTCGGCAGAGCGGGCCTGGTGGAGCAGACGTTCGACCTGCAAGCCATGATCAAGTTCGCGTACCTGCTTGGCCAGCAGGGCGGTTTCGGACCGATTGGGAAAGAGTGCACGCGCGTGGTTGAGATGCTCCTGGGCACTGCCGAGATCGTTCTTTTCCAAGGCGGCAAACCCGCGGGCAATATGACGGCTGTAGCGGTCATCCTGAATCGCTGTCCTCAGGCTGGCCAGACGCTGACGGCTGGCCGGCCGGGAGGAATCCCGCTTGACAACTTCCTCCAGCGCTCGCAGCTCGGCCTGGGTATTGTTTTCCAGCCTGGCTATCCGCGCGGCTTCCACGTGGACCAGCACTTCCGGTAATGCCTCAATCTTGGCCTGCAAGCGCAGGGCGTCGGGCGACTGCGTGATGCGCAGGGCGTCGGCAATATGCAGGCTGGCGGCATCGTAATCGTCCTGTTCAAGGCTCGCGTCCGCAGCCGCAAGCGCCGTGGTGAACGCCGTCTCGCGGTGCTCCAGCGCGGTGCGCGCCTTTTCAAGCGCGGTGGTGAGCAGTGACAGCGCGGCGGCGTGGTTTCCGTCGCTGAAGGCCTGCAGGGCGGCGGCCTTCATAGCCGTCAGGTCGCGCTGGGCGACCGCATCCCAGCTGGCGAACGTCTGGTTGTGGATGAGCGGCTCGACCTCGCGCATATACTCACCCAGGGTCTGCTTGAAGCGTTCGCGCGGGTCGGCGTCGATTGACGGGTCAGCGGACTGGAGATCGTCCAAGCCCGGGATTGTCGCGTTGCCCGACATTTCGGGAGCGGAGCTGCCGATTTCGCCCGCCGGTTGGTGGGGTATCACGAGTTCCGCCAGCCACAGTCCGAAGCCCGATATGCCGATGGCCACGACTGCGGCTGCCTTGAGCCACGTGTTCCACGCGTACCGATTCGCGCCTGCGAGCCGCTCATCCAGCATTCCTGCGCTCCAGGCAAGGTGAACGATAATCGTTCACCTTGTTAGAGTTCCACCTCCGGCGTCTGCTCTTGTTCGTACATTTTCTTGAGAAAGGCGCGCCACTGACCGAACTGCTCTTTTGCCGTCCCGGTCAGCTTCTGGGTGTCTTGCTCAAACGCGACAACCTGAGGAGCGAGTTCAACGTCAATGGACTCGCCAAGCTCGTTGAGCGCATCGCGGTGGACTTTGGCCTCCTTGCTCGTCTGAAAGCTTTTGCCGAGCATGACCGCACCGGCGACGCCGCTGGCCAGTCCCGCGGTTGTCGCGACCGTGCCGAGGCCGCCTTGGGGCGCCATAGCCATACCGGCAATGCCGAGGCCGACGAGCAGGGCGCCGGCGACTCCCTGAATGAGGGCTTTCCGCTTGGTCTGTTTCTCCGCCTCACGTTCGGCCAAGCTGTGTTCCTGCCAGATCAGGTAGCTGGCGTCCATCTTATCGCTGAACACCCGGTAGTTGTCCTGTAAATCATCAACGAAAAGCTGGTCGCGGACACGAATGGCCTTGGTCCTCAGCAGCATGGGATCATCGCTGCTGGGATAACTGGCCAGCGCGAATTGACCGGCTTCCATTTTGAGATGTTCGGAGAAGGCTTCCTCGGTGAGGCTGACGCCAAAGCGGAGGTCGGTCAGCATTTTCAGCTGTTCCAGGGAGGCGGCCTGCCGCTGCTTGAGCTGTTCGACCAGGTAATATGCGGCGTTCCTGAACACCGGGTCGTAGGGGTCCTTACCCGTGTTGCGGATGTTTGTATGGAAACTGGAGGCGACCGTATGGCTGAAGGACTGGTCAAACCAGTCGGCGCCGGAAATATCCCGAACCTCCAGGTCGATGGTGACTTCTTCGCCGGTTGACTCCTGAATGACGCCCATCACGTACAGGTCGCCGGTTGCGGTCGCATCAGGAGTGACCCGGACGGCCCCAAAGGCGCCGGTCTCTTCGAGCGCCAGCTTCAGTTTGTGGGCAAAGCGGTTGGCCTCGGCCCGTCGCAGTTCCGGCCATACCCCATCCTCGGCGGCACCCTCGGAGAGGCCGGGATCAAAGACCGGAACAATGATGTCCAGTCTGGGGTGGTTACTGATCGGCCTGGGTGCGGGAGCCTGAGCCGAGGCAGACGAAGGGGCCAATCCGACGCTGTGAGTCGGCCTCAATCCCGGGCTGGCGGCGCAGCCTGAGAGCGTCAGGGCGACACACAACAGGTAGACGGTAAACGTTTTCACCAATTCCACCTGACACCTAATCGCGCCTATTCTTGTACCGGCAGCCCCTTGTAGCGACGGTATTCGTTCCATAATCGTTCCCGCATGTGCGGATCCTGTTCCTGCATGGCTGCCGCCCGGATCTGCGCCTCGAGGACGCTGTCGTTGTCGGCCGCAGGAATGTCTTCCGGGAGCTGGCCGCTGCCCAGAACCGGCCGTCGTCCGATCGGCACCCGTCCGGCGGTCCTGTCCGGCGTGTCTTGCTTGCCACCCCCTGGCGGGATTCCCAGGGCCGGGCTCAACTCCGTCACGTCGGAAACCTGGGTTGGGCCGCCAAGCGCCCCAGCGGGAACCTGCGGATTCGTCTCGGTTCCCGATATCTCAGAAGAGGCGATTGAGCCGCCCGATCCCAACTCAGGAAAAGCGCCGCCACCGGCCCCCGGGGCCGTATCGGCCGCACCGCCGGCGGTGGCAGGGGGCGATCCCCCACCGCCCTGGCTCTGGGCATTCCGGCGGGCGTCATACTTATTGAGCGAACGGGCCAGCGCTTGGTCCATGCGCTCGGCGTTCTCTCCTTGGGTCAGCGATGGATCGTTCTGAGAGCTGGACTGGAGTTCCGGTTCGGTGATGGCGGGCGGTTGGGCCTGAACTGAAGACGGTGGCGGTCCGGGGGTCGGCGTTGAATTCTGTGTGCTCATTGAGGAGCACCCCGAGAGCATGAGGGCGAGACAGAGATGAGACACTGCTGCCTGCTTCGATACGTTCATACGACACCTATGGGGGCCTGAGCATGTAGTCCATCTCAGGGTATAACGTCTCATTCCTGTAATCAACATCGGCCTGTGCACAGGCCAGGCGGATGACGAATGGGGACGCTCACTGAGATACGTGACGGACGATGTCGGTGGCGCTCAGCAACTCAAAGCGGGTCTTTCCGAGCTGTTCGAGACACACGAATTTAACGCTGCCGGCCGAGACCTTCTTGTCTGCCTCAATGGCGGCGCGGAGGTGCTGTTCTGCAATATCCGGCGGGATATCAACCGGTAAGCCGGCCCGTTTGATCAGGCGCACCAGACGGTCGCGGGTGGCCGCTTGACACACGCCACGCTGTAGCGACAGCTTGGCGGCGAACGCCATGCCTATGGCGACCGCCTCACCGTGCAAGAACCGTCCATAGCCGGTTGCGCTCTCAACAGCGTGGCCCAGCGTATGGCCAAAGTTCAGGATTGCCCGGTAGTCGGCCTCTTGCTCGTCCGCCTCGACGACCTGCGCCTTGAGCTGACAGCAGGTCTTGATGATCGAGGTCAACAACGCGGGCTCCAGGCCGAGCAGGCGGTCGAGCTGCTCTTCCAGGATGGCGAACAAGTCCGGGCTCAGAATCGCTCCGTACTTGATCACCTCCGCAAGGCCGGCCACAAACTCACGCTGGGGCAGGGTGGTGAGCGTATCAACATCAATGAGGACAAGACGCGGCTGGTAGAAGGCTCCGATCAAATTCTTGCCGGCCGGATGATTGACTGCGGTTTTTCCCCCTACACTGGCGTCAATCTGGGCTAACAGCGTTGTCGGCACCTGGATAAAAGGAACACCGCGCTGAAACGTGGCCGCGGCAAGCCCGGTCAGATCCCCAATCACCCCCCCGCCCAGAGCGATCAGCGCAGAACGACGCTCAATCCGTCCCTCAATCAGCTTGTCATACACCAGGGATAGCGTCGCAAGGTCCTTGTGCTGTTCACCGGGCGGCAGCACGATCACCCACGGCTCATACCCGGCCTCGCTCAGGCCAGTGACCAGCGGCTGGCGGTAATACGACGCGATATTGCTATCCGTCACCACCGCAACGCGCCTGGTAGTCAGGCCGCGCTCGTTCAGCAACGAACCAAGATTGGCCAGGACTCCAGACCCAATCCCGATGGGGTAGGAGCGTTGGCCAAGATCAACCGTAATGCTCTTCATGTGCAGACGTGTGGACGACCGGACTGTCTTAGACTCGGGCGTAGTCCCGATATGCGTTCAGCACGGCCGCAACAACCTGTTCCACACTCTGCTGTGAGGTGTCAATAGTGAGCCGTGCCCTGGCATAGGCATCGGACCGACGTGTCAGCAGGCTCCGAATTGTCGCCAGGGGATCTTCGGCCTGTAAGAGCGGACGGTCGGTGTTCCCCTGTACCCGGGCGAAAATGACCTCAGGCGTCGCGGCCAGGCATATCAGCAAACCGCTGTTTTGAAGCTGCTGGGCATTGGCCGGATCGACAATCGCTCCACCTCCGATGGCGATCACGCACCGCTGGGCTTGACACACCCGGGCGATCACCCGTCGTTCCTGCTCACGGAAATAGGCTTCTCCTTTTTCCGCAAAGAGCTGCCGGATAGAGGTGTCAAGTTCCTGTTCAATAAGGAGGTCTGTATCGACAAACCGCCACCCCAGCCGCTTGGCCAGACGACTGCCAACCTGGGTCTTGCCAGTCCCCATGAAGCCGGTCAGTATGATATTGTCTGACATACAGACAGACCCTCAGGTCAGGAATCCCAACCACCATTCCCTGCCAGCACACCGTCCTGACCCGAGGCCTGTCCCACCTCTCCACACCCCTCAACACCGGTGTTTTCCTTACTGTTGAACAGGTGCACCTGTACCGTAACCTTGCCTTGAGGCAATTTTTCTGATAGGGGTGAGGACAATACTCAAGGGAAAGTTTCCCCCTCCTCACCCCTATCTCATCCCTGTCATTCCACACCACAACCACCCAATCGCCACATTGACAGGGACACTCGGAGGCTCGAAGTTAAGAAGCGTGTTGCCCCCGCTTCCACCACTCCGCCGCTCCACCTCACCACTAACAGTCAAGCCTCCGAGTGTCCCAGCCACGCTCTCTTTCTCTCAACCCTCCTTCCCGCTACACTCCCTCTGCAGCCGTTCCAGCGGCTGGCGGCAGTCTATCTGAAGCAGTCGCGCCCGGCCTCTGAAAACGTTTCTGCCACAGCTGCTGAGCCGTCGGCAGGCCGGCGGTTGACATCCCAGCGGTCAATCGCGGGGTGGTAAAAACCAGCAGTTCATCTTTGGTTTTGCTTCGGTTTTTGCCCCGGAAGAGCCAACCAAAGCCGGGCAAATTGCGCAGGTATGGAATCCCGGTTTCGTCCTGTCTGAGGTCATCCTGGAGAATGCCGCCCAAAACAAAGGTGTCTCCGGCTTTGATCAAAATGTTCGAACTCGCCGTCCGGGTCAGCACATCCGGGATCTGAGGAAATCCCGCCCCAGCCGGAATGCTGGGGGTGGCAAGCTCACTGCTCTCGGCGTTGATTTCCAGCAGGATATACCCATCCGAAGAAATCTGGGGCACGACTTCGAGGGTAATACCCACATCAAACTCCTCAAATGCGTCGCTCCCGCCGGTCGTCCCCGGTCCGCCGACCACTGTGTTGCCGGAGATGATCGGAACCCGGACCTCGCGCCGATTCCGAATCTGGGCCGGGGTGTTGTTGATCGTCACTACCCGAGGGCGGGAAATGACCCGGGCCTTGCCCTGCGTTTCAAGCGCGCTGAGGCGCAGATTGAGGGCTTGCGAACCGTCGAGCGAACCCAGGAACAGATCCAGCGCCGGCGCGCCGAGTGCGGCCGGAAAATCGGCGATAAACGGCACGCCACCGGTTCCGGGCGTCCCCACCCCACCCACGCCGAGAGTGCCCGGAAAATTGACGCCGGTGGGATTGCCGCTCGCCGGACCGGTCGTATAACGAGAGCCCCACTGAATCCCGAGGTCGCGCGCCAGATTTTCGCTGGCGGTGACAATATACGATTCGATAATGACCTGGGGCGTCTGGATATCGATGTTTTTGATCAACTCCTGAACGGCAACAATATGCTCCGGCGTATCGCGCAGGATGAGAACGTTTGAGGTGGAATCCGCAGCAATTGTGCCGCGTGGGGACATCAGCGCCACCCCACCCCCGTCGGAGGCAGCTTCGTGGCTGATCAGCTCGACCACCTCGGTCGCTTTAACATAATTGATCGTCAGATAGACCGTCTCAAGATCAGCGAGCTGCTGTTCCACCTGTTTGGCCGCCAAGCGCGCGCTGCGTTCCTGTTCCAGGCGCTGTGAGGTAGAAACCGTCACGACATTGCCCGACTGCGTCTTCTCCAGCCCGTTGGCCTGCAACAACACGTCAAGCGCCTGATCCCAGGGCACCTCAACGAGCTTCAGGGTCACCCGCGCCTGCACATCATCGGTGGCAATAATATTGAAACCGCTGACATCGGCCAGGATACGGAAAACATCGTGAATGTCAGCGTTTCTGAAGTCGAGCGAGATGTGTGTTCCGGTATAGGCCGGTTCCGGGACTTCGGCACGGGCGATTGGGGCAGAGCCGCGCTGTCCGGATTCGGGTGCCGCATCGGCCGGCAGCTGGGAGGGCTGGGGCTGGTGTTGCGCTTGGGCGGGCGCTCCAGGGATATCGGCAGAGGTATCTTCGGCAGCCATCAGCACCTGGGTGTCCGACATCTGGGGCGCGGCGGACACGTCCTGCTTGTGGCCGAGATAGGCCGTGATCACACTCTCGCGCTGGTCGACCGAAAAGGGGGGGACCTCTTCGCTCTCCATATCAATGACCAGACGGATTCGGCCCTGGTAGGTGCTGATCCGCACGGCTGAGACCAGCTGGTCCAGCGTATCATAGGTTTCGACTTGGGGCAGGGACGCAATCGGCCCTTTGACGTCAATCACCAAACGACTCGGATCCCGTAAGGGGAAATAATCGATGCCGTGGGGTGGTTGGGAAAATTGAAACTGCACGCGGCGCTGTCCGGCCGTTTCGGTCAGGCGCACTTCCTGGATCAGAAGCGGGTCTGCCGGTTCAACCTGGCGGGCAGACGCGGTGATGGCTGGGACGGCAGCCGGCGTCGGGCCGGGCACCTGGGCCGCACACGCGCCCAAGCCGAGAGCCAGACAGACTCCGACCGCTGTCCTTGGCGCCTGTATCATCCATCCCTGTCGCATCGTCATACCCGTGGCCGCCCTGGCAGCGCCGGCCTAGCGCTTTGTCTCCCGGGCTGGGGCAGCCGTGGCCGCCATCAGTGTGAGCTCATGCTGGGTGCGCTGCGGCTTGCCGGACACGTCGGTCTCGTACTCCTCGACAATGATCCGGCGCGATTCAATCGTTTTCACCACGCCTCCCCGTGGCCCAATCGGCGTTCCCGGACTCACAACGTAGGCAAATCCGGTCTGATCTTCGACCAGGGCTCTGGCGTGTTCGGTATTCATGACAATGCCAACCAGCCGGATCTGCTCCAGTTGAATTCCTTGCAGCGGGCTGCGGGGCTCGGCACTCGGCTCTGGAGACTCGCTCAGCTGCAACAACGGGGAAGAAAATGGGTCGCGTTTGCCCCTTGGATCGTAAGCGTCCTGCGCACCTGCGGGTTCTGCTGGTCGGTGCTCCGCCTGCGCCCACACCCAGCCGGGGCAACTCAGCATGGCAAGGATTGCACCCAGGCAAGCAACGCTCCGGGCGACGGCGGGTTCGGTCCAAGATACACACATGGCGACTTCGTCCTTCCCCTCTTATGCCCGCTCTTCATGGGTGGCCTGCTCGGCCAGTTCGTCTTCGCTGAGCAGGCGATAGGTTGTCGCAAAAAAGGACGTTTCAACCTGATCGCTGGCTCCCGCCGTCTCCTGATCCGGTTTTTTCATACTCAGGCTGCCGATATGTACGATCCGGTCGAGCCGCCTGACCCGGTCAAAGAACAACGCAGTCTGGTGGTAGCCGCCTCTGACCGACATCTCGACAGGAATCTCGGCATACACGGTTTTTTTGACCTCGGGCTGCTGCCGAAACAGGACTACCTCCAGGCCAGCAGCCTGGCCGAGGCCCGCAACCTGACGCAGCAGCTGTGCGGTCTGGGTGTGTTCGGGCAGCCGGGTTCTGAGTGAGGTCAAGCGGCGCTCTGTGGCGGCGACGTTGTCCCGGATTGTCCCGTCCTGGGCCACCTGGGTCTGGAGGCGGTGCTGCTCGGCCCGCAGTGCGGCGAGCTTCGTGTGGTGACGGGCGATCTGGTCTGCCTGCGGGAAATGGACGCCAAACAGGTACCCCCCGGCCAGCGTGGCAACGGCGAGGCCGTACACCAAGAGGCGGGTTTGCAGGCGCAGATCAAAAAAATCGTCCAACATAGTGCCCCATCACGCTCAGCGTGTCTGTTCGATAAACTCCCGCAGCTGATCGGCTTTGTCTTGTGTCAATTGCCGCTCAGCAGCCTCGGCTGCCAGCCCGGCCGAGGTATTTCGCCCATCGGTCACCCCACTCTCAATCACAAAGCGGGTGAGCGATGGCGCGCCGGCCGGCACCTGCTCTCGGACCGTTTCGCGGATCTCGATGTTCTCAAAGTAGGCCGACTGGGCCAGATTATGGGCGAAGGAGGCAACCGTCTGGTTGTCAACCGCCCTCCCCTCAAGCCTGGCCGAGCCGGCGCGCTCGGCGAACTCCGTCAACCACGCAAATTCAGGGGTATGAACGCTCAGATCGTCCAGAATCCGCACCGCCCTGGCCTGACTTTGAGGAGACATAAGTTCCTGAATAGGCTTGATTTTCTCCTCCATCCGGGCTTGCTCTTGCTGATGGCTGAGGAGAACCGCGGCATGCTCACGCAGGGGACCCAATTCGCTTTCCAGACGGTCCTGCTGCGTGATCAGGGTCTGGGTTTGGCTCGACTGTGCGGTGTACATTGAGCCAAAGGTGCCCAGGCTTGCCACAAGCAGCGCGCTGGCAAGGACGCCCTCTGTTCGGTGTGAAGGGCTGACCTCTTGGCCGACATCGGCGAGCAGATTGATCCGAATACTCACCTGTCCCCCGGTCGTCTGGTGGCCAGCCCAACACCGACGGCAAAGCTGGCAGCATAACGGTCGAGCCATACGTCATCAACGGACGGGTGCACGTCCAGCAGGCGGAAGGGTTCAAAAATCTCGGTCTTTACCCCCAGACGTGTCGCCATGGCCGAAACGAGGCCCGGCAGACGGGCGCTGCCCCCGCTGACATAGATCGTATGCAGTTGGTCCTGGCCCGTGTCCGACCAGGCAAAGCGCAGTCCACGCTGGACTTCATCCACCAAGTGCTGGGCTGCTCGGGCGAGAAGGGGCTGGACGGCGTCCTGATCTTCAGCACCCAGCTTGAGCCGCTCGGCCTGCCCGTGGTCAATACCCAATTCCTGGGCGAGGAAGTGGGTGAGGTGCTGCCCGCCAGCTGGCACCTCGGCGGTACACGCCGACTGCCCATCTTTGACGATATGAATGGAAGCGGACTGCGCGCCAATATCAATCAGACCAATCGTCTCGTCGAGCCCGGCTTGGTAGTTGAGTTCAAACCCGTTTTCGAGGGCAAAAGAGTCAACATCAACGACACGCGGCACAAGGCCGGCCTGACGCATCGCCGTCACATACCCCTCAAGCACATCTTTGCGGACTGCAACGAGCAGAATATCGACAGTCTGGGTGTCTTCGGTCCGACTCAGTACCTGGTAGTCAATACTCATCTCTTCGAGGCTCTCGGGGATAACATTGCCGGCCTCGAACAAAATGCTCTGGTGCAGCTCGCTCGGTTCCTGGGCTGGAAGAGTCAGACGCTTACTGACCACGACAGAGCCAGGCAGGGCCGTGACCACATCGGTGGTTTTGATCTGATGCGCCTCTATCAGGCTCTGGAGAGATGCGGCCAGTCTGGCCGGATCGTGAATCAGACCGGCCTGGACAGTGTTCGACGGGAGGGGTTCAATACCGGCCTGCATGACCTGCAGGACGCCATCGGTGTCCTGTATTTCGAGCATTTTGACCGAGCTTGTCCCGATGTCCAGGGTCAGATAGGTTTTCTCTCCTCGGAATGAAACCGAAACAGGTCTGAGGACTTTCTGAAAGAAATCCCCTATGCCGCTCACAAGAGTCGTCATGAAAATTTCCAAGTTCTAGTCTTTTCGGGCACTTAATATTGCAAACAAAAAGTACATTGTCAAATGCTTGAATCGAAAACTTCATCTTTTACTTTCGCTTTTGTGGTGGTTACCGCCCCGATCAGTCATCACGAAGAACTGACCTACGCCATTCCCGAGGCGTTTCAGGCTCGCCTCGCCCCTGGCATACGGGTTCTTGTGCCGGTTGGTCGTCGGAAAATGACCGGGGTGGTGACACGGGTCAGCACGTCTCATGGCTTAACCGACACGAACTTGAAGGATATTCTTGATGTTCTTGATGAAGTTCCTATTTTTTCTGAAGAGATGATGGAATTGTGGCAGTGGACAGCCAAGTACTATATGGTGGCCTTGGGGGAAGTGCTGAGCACGATGCTGCCCAGCGGCCTGCGTAGCGAGAGTACCCGGGTGGTGACCCCGGTCAAACCGTCAAAAGTCAAAAGCCTAGACTTTTCGGATACTTCGGACGTTCACGAGCGATCCTCAACCGCTGCCGAGCCGCACCCGCCAGAGCTGAGTGGCGGAGAAAAAACCGTGTGGGATTTCGTGCTGGCCAAAAAACGGGTCACTACAAAGACCCTCGGCCGACGCTTTCCCGGCTTACAGATAGGAAAAATTCTGCACGGCCTCGAAGCCCACCAACTGCTCACCGTCCGAGAGCATATTCCGCGGACACGACAGCCCAAACCGGAAACCGCTCCGGCAGCTCCAACCGGGGCTGCGGCCAGCGTCCCTCCTTTGCGCCTCTCGGCTGAACAAACGGCAGCCTGCAGACAGATCACCACCGGCGTCGAAGCCGGGACCTTTCGGGTGTTTCTGCTGCATGGGGTAACCGGTAGCGGGAAAACCGAGGTGTATATCCACGCCGCGCAGGCCGTTGTGGGTAGCGGCAAGCGGGTGCTGATACTGGTCCCCGAGATCGGTCTGACCCACCAGCTGGTCGAACGCGCCCAACAGCGGTTTGGAACGCAGGTCGCCGTCGTGCACAGCAGTATACGGCCCAGCCAGCGCCGGGCAGAATGGCAACGCATTGTCCGCGGAGAGGCTCGGGTCATTATTGGTGCCCGCTCGGCGATTTTTTCCCCGGTAAGCCAGCTGGGCCTGATCGTGGTCGATGAAGAGCACGACAGCGCCTACAAGCAGGAAGAGGGTGTCCGGTATAACGCCAGAGACCTGGCTGTGGTTCGTGGCAGGATATCCTCCTGTCCGGTGGTCCTGGGCTCGGCCACCCCGTCGCTCGAAAGCTACCTGCATAGCCAGTCCGGGCGCTACACTCTGTTGAGCCTGCCCCAGCGGATTGCCTCGCGTCCGCTCCCGGAGGTGCAGGTGGTGGACCTGCGCCGCCAGGGTCGGCCGAAACCGGACGCCCAGCCAAGCCGGGCGGATCGAATTTTCTCCCCCCCCCTCCAGCAGGCCCTGGTGGAGAACCACCAGGCCGGCCGGCAGAGTCTGGTGTTCATGAACCGGCGGGGGTATGCGAACTACCTCCAGTGCCAGCAGTGCGGGGAAGCGCTGCTCTGCCCGCACTGCAGCGTGACGCTCACCTGGCATCGCACGAACCACGCCCTGCGGTGTCATTACTGCGGCTTCTCCAAACCTCCACCGGAGCGCTGTCCGAGCTGTTCGAGTGGGTCGCTGAAAGATAGCGGAGTCGGGACCCAGCAGGTTGAGGAAGCCCTCGTCCAGCTGATGCCCGACGCACGGATCGGTCGTCTTGACCGCGACACGATCCGCCGGCGTGGCGCGCTGGAGCGGATTTTAGGCGCTTGGCGGACGGGAGAACTGGATGTCCTGATCGGGACCCAGATGATTGCCAAGGGCCACGATGTGCCACGGGTCACCCTGGTCGGCGTCGTGCTGGCCGATATCTCTCTCAACCTGCCCGACTTCCGGGCGGCCGAGAGGACTTTTCAGCTCCTGGCCCAAGTGGCGGGCCGGGCCGGGCGCGGAGACGAACCGGGCCGGGTCATCATTCAGACCTACTCGCCCGGCCATTACAGTATCCGGGCTGCGCTTCAACACGACTTCAGCCGTTTTGCCGACCAGGAGTTGGACTACCGCAGACAGCTCGACTACCCGCCGTTCGCCCGGGCGGTGAATATCCGATTTGAGGGCGCCGATAGCGAAGAAGTCGTGGCCTATGCCGAACGCTTTGCCGAGTGTCTGCAGGCTCTCATCCAAGACCACGTTCCAGAGGCGCTGGTGCTGGGTCCGGCGCCAGCGCCGATTGAAAAGATGAAGGGCCGGGTCCGCTGGCAGCTGCTGCTCAAGGGTGAGCAGGCGCGCGCCCTGCACGGTCTGATCCGGCAGGTTCGCCACACACTCGTCCAGGAATTCGGTCCGACCAAGCCACGCCTGCGGACAATCGTTGATGTCGATCCGTATAGCATGTTATAGAAATCAGCAAAGAGGACCTGATGATACGAGACATTCTGCATTTTCCAGACCTGCGTCTGACCAAAACCTCGGCTGCGGTCGAGCACATGGACGGCGAGTTGGCGCGCCTGATCGAAGACATGGTCGAAACCATGTATGACGCGCCGGGTGTGGGTCTGTCCGCCCCTCAGCTCGGGACAACCCAACGTGTTATCGTTCTCGACGTGAATCATGAAGAACCCGGCAAGGAGCTGCTGAAGCTGGTCAATCCACGTGTCACCGCCAGGGAAGGCTCTGTGGTGTGGGAAGAAGGCTGTCTCAGCGTCATTGATTATACCGCCGAGGTCAAACGGGCCGCCAAAGTCGAGGTCAGCGCCTGGACGCTTGACCAAAAAGAAATCACCCTGCAGGCCGAAGATCTGTTGGCTGTGGCCCTGCAACACGAGATCGACCATCTTGACGGCAAGCTGTTCATCGACCGCATCAGCCGGCTCAAGCGCGACATCTACAGTCGGCGGGTCAAGAAGCTGATCCGTGAAGGCCGCCCACTCGAGCGGCAATTTGACACCGAACGATGACGACCAGCGTGTCAGGAAGACCCCCCCCTTCCCTTCTACGGACACGGTGAAACCCCTGCGTCTCGTCTTCATGGGCACGCCAGACTTCGCCGTGCCGTCACTGCGGGCTCTGATTGAGGGACCGGACACCCTCGTCGGTGTGGTCACCCAGCCCGACCAACCGGCCGGTCGAGGCATGGCGCTGCGTCCCTCGGCGGTCAAAGCCTGCGCGCTCGCACACGACATTCCGGTTTTTCAGCCCGCCAAGCTGCGCCCGCCCGAGGTCGTGGCCCGGCTGCGCGACTGGCGGCCCGACCTGCTGGTGATTGCGGCCTACGGCAAGCTGCTGCCCACGAGTCTGCTCGACCTGCCACCGCACGGCTGCATCAATGTCCACGCTTCCCTGCTGCCCAAGTACCGGGGGGCGGCGCCCATTCAATGGGCGATTGCCCATGGCGAGCGGCAGACCGGCGTCACCATCATGCAGGTGAATGAGCACATGGATGCAGGCGATATTCTGCTGCAAAGAGCCTGTCCCATCACCGAAACCGAAACCGGTGGCAGCCTGCACGACACACTGTCCGTGCTCGGCGCCGAGGCGCTCGACCAGGCCCTGGGTCTGCTCAAGCACGGACGGCTCGTCGCCCGACCGCAGGATGAGAGCCAGGTGACGTATGCTGCGGCGATCAAAAAAGAAGACGGCCGTATCGACTGGACTCAGGACGCGCTCAGCATCGAAAGACGCATCAGGGCCTTCCATCCCTGGCCGTCGGCCCATACTAGCCTGCGGGGCAGGCTGCTCAAAATCTTCGCCGCCCGGGTCATACAGTCTGCGGTCTCAGACGTGACGCCGGGAACGGTGGTGCCGTCCGCCCCGGGCCAGCTGCTGATCGCCACCGGCCGTGGAGCCCTGGCCCTCGAAGAAGTGCAGCTGGCCGGAAAAAAACGCTTAGCCATTACCGAATTCCTCAAGGGTCAGCCCCAGACGCCCGGTACGCTGCTCGGCACCTGAGCCGCCGGACGGCCTGCTGTCTGCCTGATCGCAGAGGGCAGCAGGGATATCTTTGTCTTGACGCGCGGCTGTCAGATGTGGGAAGACAGGCTTTGAGCAGAAGGAGAACGAAATATGGGACAACAATACTCAATGGCAGACGTTGAAGCCCTAGCCCAAAAGTACAAAAACTGGGGGAAATGGGGCTCTGAGGATCAGCTCGGTACGCTGAACTACATCACCCCCGAGAAAGTGGTCAGCGCCGCACAACTAGTTACCCAGGGCAGGGCCATTTCGCTGGCCATCCCCTTTGACGATAAAGGCCCCCAGACCGGCGCCTTTGGCCGCTTCAATCCCATTCACTTCATGATCCAGGACGGGGGTGACATCGCGGTCGGCGCCCAGAAACATCTGCCCAACCTGCAATATACCGACGACGCAGTGACCATGCCGCTCCAGTGCGCCACCCAGTGGGATGCCCTGGCCCATATCCTGTACAAAGACAAGATGTACAACGGCTACGGGGCGGAGGTCGTGACCAGCAGCGGGGCTAAAAGAAACGGCATTGAAAACGCCAAAAGCAAGATTATCTCTCGCGGCGTGCTGCTCGATATTCCCCGCTATAAGGGCAAAGACTGGCTGGAGCCCGGAGAAGCGATTCAACCCGAAGACCTCGACGGCGCGGCCGCACTGGGACGGGTGAGTGTCGGGACCGGCGACATCGTCATTATTCGCACCGGCCAGATCGCCCAGGTTCGGGCCGAAAACGACTGGGGCACCTACAGCGGCGGCGATGCGCCGGGGCTGGGTGTGGCGTGCGCGACGTGGCTGTGTGACAAGCAGGTTGCCGGCTATGCCACCGACACCTGGGGCACCGAGGTCATTCCAAATGAAACGCCCGACATCTTCCAACCCCTGCACATGATTCTGATTGTGCACGCCGGCATGCTGGTGGGCGAGATTTTTGACCTCGAAGAGTTGGCCGACGACTGTGCGGCCGACGGGGTGTACGAGTTCATGTTTGTCGCCCCGCCGCTGACGATTACCGGAGCGGTCGGCTCACCGGTGAATCCCCAGGCGATCAAATAACAAGGAGGGCCCGCAGCATGGCAGCCTCAGCACACCTGTCGTCGCAACACATTGAAGTCCAGGAAGACGATCCGGTTGAACTGCTGTATGGGCGGGGGGTGACGGACGGCCTGCCGGTTGTCCCGCCCACGCAGGAGCGGGTGGCACGCATGCTGGCCGCCACAGCCCGTGATCCAAAAGAGGAGATCGGCACCATCGGTCCCAATTACGGCCGGGCAAGCGTGGAGAAGATTGCGATCAATGCGGTCATGGCGGGCTGTCACCCGTCGTATTTCCCGACAGTTTTGGCTGCGGTTGAGGCCATATGTGAGGAGCAGTTCTGCATTCACGGCATCAATGTCACGACCTTCTCGGCCTCCCCGATGACGATTATCAACGGCCCGGTTCGTCACCAGATCGGGGTGAACTGTGGGCATAACGCAATGGGCCACGGCTTCCGGGCCAACGCGACCATCGGCCGCGCCCTGCGACTGATGATCATCAATATCGGCGGCGCCAAGCCCCACGAGATCACCAAGGCAACCATGGGCCACCCCGCTCAGTACACCTTCTGCGTGGGCGAAAACGAGGAGGAGAGCCCCTGGGAGCCGCTGCACGTTGAAAAAGGCTTTCGTCCCGAGCAGAGTACCGTGACCCTGTTCGGCGGCCACTCTCCGCTACAGATCAACGATCACGCCAGCCGCAGCGCCAAGCAGTTGGCGCTGTCCCTGGGCTGGACCATGGCCGGACTGTGGAACCATAAAAACTATCCACTCTTCTCGGACACCGTTCTGGTCGTTTGCCCCGAGCACGCCAAAACCTTCGCCCAGGACGGCTGGTCGAAACACGATCTGCGCCAATTTCTGTACGAGAACATCCGCCGCCCGTTGCGCGAACTCCGCCCCGGCGTGAATGGCGGCGAAGGAGCCGGCGTCAGCATGCTCAGGACGCCCAAGAAAGACCGTCCCCCGCCGACCGATGACACACTGTTTCCCAAGTTTCCCAAACCCGAGAACATTGTTATTATCGTGGCCGGTGGCACGGCGGGTCGCTTTTCCGCAGCCGTCCAGGGCTGGGCCGGGTTTGACGCCGGCAGCCGCATTACCACCAAAGAAATTCAAACCTGAACAAGGAGGTGTTGAATGGGAGATATCTTACTTGACCCGACTGATGTCGTCGAACGCGAGCGGAAAGCCTTCGCTCCTCGGCTGGAGAGTCTGGCCGGCAAGACGGTCGGCCTGCTTGACATCAGCAAGGCCAAAGGCGCCTTCTTCCTCGACCGGGTGGAAGAAGTCCTGCGTGAGCAGTACGGGGTAAAAGACGTCCTGCGCCGTATGAAGCCGACGGTCGCCCGGACCGCGCCTGAGCCGCTCAAAGCCGAACTCAGCCAGAAGTGCGACGCCATCATCGAAGCCCTCAGCGATTGAGGGGGCTGCATTTCGTGCAGTTCGCACGATGTAGTCTATTTTGAAGAACAGGGCATTCCGACCGCCAATGTGACCACCACCGAATTCATCGGGGCGGCCCACGCCCAATGCACCGCGCTCGGCATGCCGGACTACGAGCCGATTCTGGTCCAGCATCCGATCCAGCCCAAAACCCGAGACGAGGTCCGCAGCCTGGCCGACCAGGTCATCGACCAGATCATCGCCAAGCTGCTGAGAGACAAGGTCCAACAGGCCGCCTAGCAAACGTCCAGTCTGGACAGAAAGGAGACGATGCCATGGAACGCGCCCCGCCACGCTCGATAAGCCGGACAGGGTAGCCAGCAGAAGACCTTCACACAAGCTCCTCGTTTCAGATCCTCACCTTCTATCCTCCCCTGTGGTTACCACTCTTCCTCCTCCTCTTGGCTGTAGGAAATGAGCTAAACTCCACCAAGGAGGGAATCCTATGAAGCTGAAGCAACTTGTGGGAACCGCCTGTGTCGCGCTGGCCGTGGGCGCGTTCAGTCTGGCGGTGCCGGTCAACGCCGCGTATGAAGATTGTACCATTGTCGAGTGTACCGGCCCTGAGCACAAATACACCGGTGAGGTGTATACCAAAGACAATATCGCCGAAGCCGGTGACCTGATCATCCCGGGCGTGATGTGGTACGTCAACGAGGGGATGGAGATCAAGGTCATCGAGACGATCAAGATCCCCCTGCCTCGCCTCTTCCAAGAAGCGACCGAGAAGTTCTCGGGCCAGGTCGAGATTTCGCCCGACGGGCGGGAGATGTTCAACTATGTGGCGGGCTTGCCCTTTCCCAACATTGACCTCAACGACCCGCTGGCTGGGGCCAAGGTCATGTGGAATCAGGAACAGAAGCCACAGTATGTGGACAATGTCGGCTGCGAGTGGATCTGTGAGCTGGTCAACAGCAAGGGCGAGTTGGAGCGGACCTATGGGTCACAGTTCTGGCGGCGCATGATGTGGACGGGCCGTTTGTACACCGATCCCAAGCCGGTCGTGCCCAACAACCCGCCGATGCGTTACACGGAGCAGTTCGGACCGTTGTTCATTCCCAACGACCTCAAGGGAGCGGGAGTGCTCAACAACCGCTATCTGGGGATGGACGTGCCGGATGACTCCTACATGTACCTGCCCGAGCTCCGGCGGGTGCGCCGGATCAGTGTGGCCAACCGCAGCGACGCCTTCTGGGGCACGGACATGGATCTGGACTCGCTGTGGGGGTTCAACTCCAAGCACTCCTACTGGACCTTCCGGGTCTTGGCGGAGAAAGACATCCTGGCCCCGGTGCATATCGGCCAGTACGGGAGCCGCAACGTGTGGTGCGCCGAGCCCGATGGCACGAGCGGGATCACAGCCTTTGTTCCCTGCAGAGTACCGTGGGAGCGCCGCTCGGTGTTGGTGACCGAAGGGATCCCGTCAGCGTACAGTCAGTACGCCTACTCGAAGCGGATCATGTACATTGACAAGGACTTCTGGGGGATGAGTTTTGCGGAGATGTACGACCAGGGTGGTGAGCTGTGGAAGTTCTGGTTCAACCTGTTCAACTACGTCTCCTCGCCGTACAAGGGTTATCCGGCCAACAGGCTGGAAGGCGCTGAGTACAACTACGAAGACGTGTGGGCCTTCACCCCCCACGGGCATGGCTCTGACCTGCAGTTGGCGCACGCCACCAAGTGGGATGGACCGTCTGGCTACGCCCGCGACTCGAGTGAGTGGACTCAGGAGTGGTACTTCAACGAGCAGACTCCGATTAACACCCCGGAGGCATTCTCGGTGAACTTCCTGATCCGGAGCGCTCGCTAACGCGCTGTGCAAGAGAGCGGTGTACCACGCCACTCTTGGCTGTTACCCGCTCCCTTGCATGCTCCTCGGCTCACCGCGACCTCGCCTGTAACCGCGGTGTGGACCGACTTTGCCTCGCCTTGAACAGCGAGTGCCGAAGCGCGGTTCGCGCCGCTCCTCCAAGAAAAATTCAGCGGACAAGACTTCTCCCTTTTCAGCTTGACAGTCGCGCTCTCGGAGTGCCAGACTTGGGCAGTCGTGCAGGAGGAATCAGCTGGAGATGAACCATGGACACAATTGTGATTAAAGCCTGCCTGAACGGGATGCGCGGGCGGGAACGCAGCCCGCAGGTGCCCTGGACGCCGGCGGAAGTTGCGGCCGAGGCACGCCGCTGTGCGGAGGCCGGCGCCGCAGTCGTTCACATCCACGCCCGCACCCCCGAAGGCGGCATCAGCTACGATCCAGACTGGTATGCCGAAGCCGACCGGCTGATTCGGGACCAGACCGATCTGATCATCAACCACACCACAGCTCGGATGCCGGACGCCACGATTGAGCAGGTCCTGCGCTATTTGCGGGAAACGCCCGAGCCGGTCGATATGATCTCGCTCAACTCGGGCAATATCGTCTTCTACAGCCCGCGGTCCGAGGGGGGCCGGCGCACAATCGCCATTCCCAACTCCTACGACGATATCCGACAGACCATACAGGTGTGCCGCGAGCGCGGGATTGTGCCCGAGCCGGCCGTACTCGATACCGGCTTCCTGTCGAACGTCGCAATGTTTGTGGAAGACGGCTTGCTGCCGCCACCGCGTTACCTCCTGGTTGAGTTCTCAGGTCGCTTCGGTCAGGGGTTTCAGATCATGCCGGGCACCCCACGCAGCTACGCCTATATGACGGACTGCGTCAGAGAAGTCTTTCCAGACGCCACCTGGATCGCCCACGGCATTGAAGACAGCGTTTTCACCATCGCCAGCCTGGCCATTGCGACCGGAGCCCACCTGCGGATCGGCTTTGAAGACCGCGACACGCTGATTGACGGCTCCCCGGCCCAGAGCAACGCCGACTATGTCAACTGGGCGGTCGAAGTCGCCCGCGCCCACGGCAGACAGCCCGCCACCCCGCAAGAGGCGAGACACATCCTGATAGGCGAGTAAATGGCCCTTCCGTATTACAAGCAGCACTGGATCGACATCGAACAGAGCCGTTTCTCCATCTACGACAGCCTGCTCGGCTACCACCCGCGGATGGCACCCCTGCTGGCGCCGCTCGATGTGCAGCCCGGCCAGTCGGTGCTCGACGTTGGTTCTGGTCCCGGCTCCATCACACTGGAGTTCGGTCGTCGGGTCGGCAGCGATGGCCAAGCCGTCGGCGTTGATATCAATGCAACATTTGTCGAGCGCGCACAGGCGCAGGCCCAACACCAGGGACTGCCTCAGGTCCGCTATGAACGTGCCGACTTCCCTCCCCTGCCCTTTGCCGACCAGGCTTTTGATCGGGTGTTCTGCAAGAACGTGCTGGAATACGTGGACTCGGCCGCGACAACGGTTCAGGAAATTGCCCGGGTGGCAAAACCCGGCGGCACAATCGTGCTGATCGACAGCGACTGGGACATGCTGGCCCTGGATGCCAGTGACGAAGCCTTGCACGACCGCGTTCTCCAGGCTGTGACCGCCACCGCCACCAAAGAGCCCCGTATCGGTCGCAAACTGCCCCGCCTGTGTCAGGCGGCCGGGCTGACCAACATCACGACCAGGATCTTTGCCAGCCCCGACCGGGTCGGCCACGCGCTGCCCATGCTGGAAAAGAGCCTGTACCACTATGCCACCGTCTCCGGGGCGGTCAGTCAGGCCGAAGCCGACGCCTGGCTGGCCGATATCAAAGCCCGGCTGGACAGCGACGAGTACTTTTTCTGCTTGCCACAGTTCCTGGTTGCCGCCACAAAATCCTGATGACCAGCCACAGGAAAGCGTCATGGCTCATCGCTTGCTGAATCCTCCCGACCTGGCCAAACCGCCCGGCTTCAGTCACGGCGCAGTCGGCAGCGGCCAGACGCTGCATGTTTCGGGTCAGGTCGGTAATGACGCGCAGGGCAGGCTGGTCAGCGACGATCTTGTCGAGCAGTTTGATCGGGCCTTGGGCAATGTCATCACGGTTGTCCGCGCCGCAGGCGGGACAGTCGAGGACATTGTGAAAATCAATCTGCTCGTCGTCGCAAACACATGGGCCGCCATTTCCCGGCAAGGTGAACGATGATGACCGTTTCATCAAGAAGAGATCATCGTTCACCTTGATGACCTTAGCCGGGGTGAGCGGCCTGTTCGACGAGCGGGCCAAGGTCGAGATTGAAGCGGTGGCCATGCTGGCCTGAGGCCACTCGGGAACTCCAGCTTCTAGCGTGTCTCCCACGCCGCCTGCTGCTCAAACGCGTGTCCCATCCGCAGCAGCGTACCATCTTCAAAATGCCGACCGGTCAGCATCAGGCCGACGGGCAGCCCGTCAGACTTCCCGCATGGCACGGTCAGTGACGGATGGCCAGTCATATCGAACGGGGCAGTGTTGGCCAGCATGGTCCAGCCGAAATTCAGGTTCTGCTGTACGGATTGCCTGGCCTCATGCCGCTGGGCAACCATCGGGGTGGTGGGCATGACCAGCACGTCACACTGCTCCAACACCGTGTCATAGGCCGCCTGGAGCGCCCGACGTTGATTCTGGGCCTTGGCGTACAAGCGCCCGTGATAGGCCTGGTTCAAATACGAGCCCATCAGCACCACCAGCTTCACCTGGGCGGGCAGATCCTGGGCTTGAGCCTGGAGGGACTTGCCGAGCGTATTGGCGAAGCTCTCGTTGTAGAGCCCCTTCGAGTGATGGCCGACCCCATTGCCGTACACCAGGGCGGCCATGCCTTCGGCAATCAGCGCCCAGGTAATGCCGCCGGCTTCGAGATGCGCCGGAATGGACACCTCGTGCACCTCGGCGCCCAACTCGCCCAGCGCGCTGACCGCCTCGCCGACCTTGGCATCCACCCCGGGCTGTGACACCGGCGTACCGAATCCCTCGCGCACCACGCCCACGCGCAGCCCACGGATATCTTTCCCCAGCTCCTGGGTGTAGGGCTGGACCGGCACCTCGTACTGGCGGGGATCCAACGGGTCTTTGCCCGCAATGACCTCCAGCAGCAGGGCCGCATCGGCCACTGTGCTGGTCA
Organism: uncultured Binatia bacterium (SeqCode); assembly: GCA_965243735.1. GTDB lineage: Bacteria > Desulfobacterota > Binatia > Bin18 > Bin18 > JAAXHF01. The sequence goes on along the minus strand of CBDEVZ010000008.1, from coordinate 5,101,984 downwards.
TTGGGCCGGTATGATCAAAGGTGGGGTCAATGCCGACAATACCGGTATAGGGAACCAGGCTGTGGGTGGGCTTATGGCCGACCACCCCGCACCACGCGGCCGGGATGCGTATGGAACCACCCTGGTCACCACCAATCGTCATGTCGATATCGTCGTACGACAGGGCGGCTCCAGACCCCCCCGAAGAACCGCCAGCGCTGTGTTCGGGATTATGCTGATTCCGGGTGGGCCCGTAGGCGCTGGTATGCCCGCCGCCGGAAAAGGCGAAGTTGTCCATATTCAGGACCGCCGTCACCTCTGCCCCGGCGTCGAGAATCCGGGTGATAATCGTCGCGTCTATATCCGGCACATAGCCGTCCAGGACCAGCGAGGCGCAGGTCATGGGCAGTCCGGCGATGCACACATTGTCCTTGATGCCCAGCCGTTTGCCGGCCAGCTTGCCCGACGCCGCGCCCTTGACCGAGCAGCGCCGCACGATCGCGTTGAGCGGATCGTCCTCAGGACGGGGGCGGACCCCGGGGTCACGGTCTCGATAGGTGACCGGGGGCAGATTGGTCGGTTTCTGGTCCAACTCGTCCAGGGATGCAAACATGCCCGGCAGCATCGACTGGAAAGCCTCGAGTTCCTCCTGGCTGAGTTCAAAATGATGCGCCTCGGCCAAGCGTCGCAGTTCATCACCGGTTGGCTTACGGAGTGCCATGCCTGTCCTCCTTCGTGGTATTAGAGCGGTTTGCGTTAGGCTGTAGCCAAGCCGTTCCGCTCTCGTCATGCCGGACGTGATCCGGCATCCCTGCTTCGACTTCGCTCCGCTACGCTCAGCATGAACGGACAGCCGTTGGTCCTGAGCGTCAGGCGCAACGCGCCTGAAGTCGAAGGGCGACACAGGATCGTAATTCGCTCTAGGAAATCCGTTCGTCAAACTGCAAAATGATGCCATCCGGGTCCTGAAACAGACACGTCAACACCTTGCCGCCCGGCGGCTCGCCATAGCCTGCGGTGTCGCCTTCCATGGGCGGAACCAGGATCGAGACCCCGGCCTCTTCGAGTTTTTTGACCTTGGCGCGCAGATCTGTGACCCAGAAAGAGAAGTGGTGAATCCCGACCTGGTCAAGCTTGATCGGCTCGCCAGAGGCCGGTCCGGCCGGAGCGGACAGGACGATGAACGCGGACTCCGGCCCGTCTTCCCAGCGCAGATAGGCCGCCCGGCGTTTGCCTTTTTGCACATCGTGGAACAGCGCCGGCAGACCGCCGACATTCTCCTCGGCCTCGCGGGTCACGGTCAGGCCCAGCACATCGCGATAAAACGGCAGGGATCGATCCATATCGCTGACGCCAATTGCCACGTGGGAAACTCCTTGCATAGCCACGCCCTCCTTGTGGTGTTACATGGCATACCCGCGCCGCTATTGTCCAGCCAAAAGGGCCGGCCGGGCTCTCGTGCCGACACCCTCCACAGCCGCGCTATCGACTCCGCCTATCATTAGGAGAGCGAAAGGTCGGCCCTCACGTTCGCCGCCGTGTGCGTTTTCTCCTGGCCTTTGCGCAGACGCTCCAGCACGTCCGCAGCGAGGTAGTAGTCTTCCATGTCCTCAAGACCACGTTCGATGAGTTCACGCAGATAGAAAGCCTTGGTGCGCCCGGTCTGTGAGGCCAGAAAGTCAAGCCGTTGTTCGATCTCAGGAGGAAGACGGATCGAAGTCGCCATGTCGGAGCCTCCTTGGCAGTGAACCGGATTCGGCCTGCCCGCTCATCCGGTTTGCCTCTCCAGGCGGGGGCGCGTCACCCGGGCAAAATAATACGCCCCATTGCGCTCTAAATCGGCGTCGTTACCTTGCTCGCCGTCGAAATGCCACCCGCGCGCCTCATACCCACCGATCTCTTGGTGGACTTGCTCCGCTGACGGGTAGGGACCGATGATCTTCACCTCGCTCGGCGCCTGCTCGGCCCGTATCTGTTTCCAGGTCGTTTGCAGCGCGGCCATGTCATGTTCCAGCGCCCCCCAGGTGCGGTCCGCCGCCTGCTGGCCCTCTGTAGACCCGAAAAGCCGCAGGTCCCGGTCCACCTTGTTCAGCGCCTGCCGCAGTTCCAACACCGCCTGTTCCTTCGTCATCCCTTCCGCTCCTTCCTCACGCCCGCCGCCGCTTCGGGCACCATCGAACCTCAAACCGAACATTCTTCGGTCAGATCGTCCCTTTGCCTAATATTCTTCAGCCGAGCATAGCATATTTAGGGCTGTTAAGTCCCTGATTTTCCTCTACCACCGTCTGGCCGCACAGCCCCCTCCGTCTGATAATGGGCCAAGTGTCAAGCTTGGGCGAGGGGCGGGGCGGGGTTAGGTGTCCAGGCCAGCCAAGAACTCAAGGAGCAAGCCATTCACCTCCGTCGGGCGTTCCTGCTGAATCCAATGGCCGGCCCCTGGCAGCACCACCTTTTTCCTCAGCTTGGGCATCACGTCTTCGAGGGTGTCGATGGCCGGACGGTTGAGGGGCATGAGCGTATCATGCTCCCCAGCGATGAACAGCGCCGGCTGCCGCAGCTTCGCGCCCCGCAGAAACGACGTCAACTCCCACGTGCGGTCAGCATTCCGATACCAATTCAGCCCCCCGCGGAACCCCGTGCGCGCAAACGCTTGGGTGAAAATGGCGAGGTCCTGGGGCGTCAACCACGGCGGCAGCCTCTCGGGGACGGTGGCACTGTCGAGGCAGTGCGCCTCCTTCCCGAAGACAAACTGCCAGCGCTGCTCCGGCCGCGCGTCGCCGGAGTTCGAGTAGAGAAACTTGAGCAGGCTGGTCCGGACATCCGCCTCAAACTCGGCCTCGGCCTTCCCCGGGTCTTGAAAGTATTGCTGATAAAATTGCTGCTCCCCCGCAACGAGTTGCATCGCCTCTGAGGGCGGGCTATCGGCGCGCGGGAAATAGGGCACACTGAGGAGCCCCAGGGCAGGAAAGAGGTCGGGCCGTACCAAGCTACAAAACCAGGCCACCGGGGCCCCCCAGTCGTGTCCGATAATGACCGCCTGTTCCGCGCCCACGGCCTGGACAAGGCCAACCATATCCCCGGTTGCGTGGAGGAGGCTATAGGCTTCGATCTCGTCGGGGCGGTCGGTTTGCCCGTAGCCCCGTTGGTCAGGGGCGACCACATGGTAGCCCGCTGCGGCGAGGGCCGGCAATTGATGGCGCCAGGAGTACCACAGCTCGGGGAAGCCGTGACACAGCAGGACCAGCGGCCCGTGACCCTGCTCCGCGATATGCATGTTGATGCCATTCGTCCTGAGGACCCGGTGGTGTACTGAAGCCATGGTGTCTCCTGACTGAGGGCTTCTTGTTGGGCGGCTGGGGCAGCAGCTCGAACAGCGACCGGTCCGGCCACTGAAAACCCTTTGTGAATCAAATAGTTACGCTCGCCCATCCTCTGGAAGATCCGCCGTGCACGACTATGGGGACGCGACACGCATCATGCATCGGACGACGATTACTGGCGCTGTCCCTCGCTCATAAAAGGGCATCGAAAGAAAACGAAAGGATTCCAACATGTCATTATCACAAGAAGACACCCAACGTTTTCTAACCGAACCTTGCAACGTCATCCTTGGCACCCTCCGCAAAGACGGCTCGCCGCAGCTGAATCCGATGTGGTTTTATTGGACCGGTGAGGTTTTCTATATTTCAACGGAAGTTCCCCTCCGAGACGAGCGGTAGGGGGTCAGTTAAGTACTGGAAATTCAAGGATTTTTCCGCTTTTTCTGCAGCTGCTTTTTAGTGGTTACACAGATCCCTTGGAACGGGAGCACGGACGGGAGGCGAATCTGGACCAGCGGGCGCAACAACGCAGAAAATTACGGTTTCGACATGGTGCTAACTCGAGTGTTTGTCAGGTCGTATTTTCTGGGATTTTGAAGGCGTCTATGGGGCGAGGAAAGCGGTGAACCCCGCCACTAGGAACTCGTGTCGCTCAGATCGCGCACCTGATCGGTCGGCCGCACAACCTCCACAGAAGCCGGCATGCCCGGTGCCTCATAGCCCCCGCTCAGCCGCCACGTCGCGTACCCCAGTTGCGCACGCAAGGCCGACGAAAAGGACGCCATGATGTCGTCGGGGGTCGACAAAAAGGCATTGGTGAACGGGCGCAACCACGGACGGCAATAGTACGACGAAATTGCCAAGCGAGTACGATCAGCAGACAGGTTCTGCCCCGCTCCATGGACCAAGCGCCCTTCGAACACCATACAGGTCCCGGCCGGAGCAGTCGCCGGGATGCTGCCGGCCGGATTCTCCCCAACCCCATCGCCCGCAATCCCGATCCCTTCATACACGCTGGCGACTTGCTCCGGACTCCACCGATGGCTGCCGGGCACCACCCGCGTCGCCCCATTCTCTTCCGTAAACTCATCAATCATAAAGAATGCGTTGGCCACCAACGAGAAATCGGCCGGGATGCCGAACAGAAACTGGTCCGTGTGTAAGCCCTGGGCCTTGGAGCCCGGGACGGTTTGCAACCCGCAGATCGCTGAGATCAGAAAACCGTCGCCAAGCACATACTCCATCAGGTCGTCAACCACCGGCTGCAGGACTGTCTTTTGGTAGATCTCGCCTTTGTTCAGCAGGTTGCACACGGCATGGACTCCCGTGGGACTGGGGAGGCCGCGGCCAATCCGCGCTTCCGCCTCCCATTGCCGCTCAAATTTCTCGCGTATCGCGGTCCGCTCAGCGGAGGACACGGCATCGGCCACCAGACAGTAGCCGTGGGCATCCAGATCGGCGCGGAGTTCGGCGAGGTCGCGCGTGGGGGTGGGCAAGGGGCGATCTGCGGCCACGTCTTTATCAGCAGACTTGGTCCATAATTCCTGACGATATGTTGGGGAATGATATACTTGACACGTCCAAACTTTTCCGCTATACTCTGAACCATGAGCAACGGAAAAGGCTACAACAACGTGATCGGCTTGCTGGATGCGTTCCCCGATGAAGCCGCCTGCGCCCAGCACCTTGCCTCTATCCGCTGGCCGAGCGGCCCAGTCTGCCTGCTGTGTGGGGGCACCGAAAAAGTTTACCGCATGAAGCGGCCCGGTATCTACAAGTGCGGAGCCTGCCGCAAGGAGTTCAGCATCCGCCGGGGTACGGTCTACGAGGAAAGCCGACTGCCGTTGCGCAAGTGGTTTCTGGCCGCATTTCTCATGACCACCAGCCGGAAGGGCATCAGTTCCCACCAACTCGCCAGAGAAATCGGCACGACGCAAAAGACCGCGTGGTTCGTGCTCGGTCGGCTCCGCAAGGCATCCGAGCAAGCCAGTACCATAGCAGGGACGATGCCGGGGCCAGTCGAATCCGACACGGCATTTTTCGGCGGTCGGGAGCAGAACAAACACGCCAGCAAAAAGCTTCATGCGGGTCGTGGCCCGGTCGGCAAGATGGCCGTGGTCAACGTGCGGTCACGGGTAACGGGCGAAGTCTCGGCAGCGAAAATTGAGCGCGATGATACCGAACATCTGGCCGACTTTCTGCTTGATCGTGTGGCCTATGACGAAGTGCTGTATACGGATGAAGCCCGCGCCTATCAGCCGCTCCGAGGACTCTTTCAGCACGAAACCGTGAATCATTCCATCGGCGAATACGTTCGAGGGGAAGCTTCGACGAATGGCGCGGAGTCGTTTTGGGCCATGCTGCGGCGCGGCTATGTCGGCGTGTTTCATCAGCTGTCGTGGCGACATTTGCACCGCTATCTGGCGGAATTTTCTCACCGCTGGAACATGTTGGACCTGAGCAGCAGTCAGCGCGTTGACGCGATTCTGAAGGCCGGAATCGGGGAGCGCCTGACCTATGAGGAGTTGACTGAATAACGAATCATGCTCATATTTCAACCAGAATACAATCTTAGCAGACAAGGAGCAAACGATGTCCGAAAAAGAAACCCATGATGCCTGTATTGGTCGTGCCTTCAATCGTCGGAAAGCCTGCCGTCAAGAATTGGCAAAACTCGAAGAACAAGCTGCCCGATGGGGGGAGTGGATGCGTGTTGTAAGTGACCGCCTCAGAGAACGGGTATCTTATCAGGTGGACAAAGAACACGGCATTCTCGTTTTTCGGAGGAAGACCGGAACAGTAGCGGAAGGATTTACCACTGACCGAGTAGACGAAAAGCCGTTAGAAAAACCGCAGTTTCCTACCGAAGACAGCATTGCCACTATCTTCAATGAGATGAAGAAGCTCCGCGAAGAAATTGCTGAACTTGATACAATTCTGGCAGAGTAACGACTGTGAGGAGTTCAAATGAGCCGACAGAAAGAGTACGCGAAAACCGACCTGAGCTTTGATGACCTCCTGCGGGCAACCGTGGGAGTGCCGATCAGGGGGGAGGGGAAGAAGGGGAAGAAGAAGGCGGGTCGAAAGAAGGAAAAGGGCGGCTGATTGTTCTTCTACCTCGTATCCGTCAACACTCCGGCAATCGCTCCGATTGCCCCTGATCCTAAAGCCATCAAGATGTCTGGCACAGGTCTACCGACACAACTCAAATAGATCGCGCCGATAGCGCACACAACTGTCGTTCCTCCCAAGCAGGAGACAACGATCCGGTAGAATGTTGTGTCCTTCTCGTAGGCGCGCTGCTGTCTTCTCGATATGAGGGCTTCTTGTTCTAATCCTGACCCCCATTTTTCAGGAATATCCCCTTCCTCGTTTGCCATGAGTTTTAATCGTTGATACCTGGAATTATCAAATCGTAGCTTGCGCCGTTTGGCTGCCGGATAATGACTTCATCGGAGCGCTGGATCATCTCAGACAGGCTCACAAAAATTTGCAGCGCATTTCTAACAGCATCCACCTTGTTTCCTGTCGTAAAATGAGCCGCCACTCTTTCGACGTTTGCAATGTCTTTTTCAGTCAATGTCATGGTGACTTCTCTCATTTCCTTGTCCCCCTTTCGGGATTCCTTCTGTAAGATAATCTTAAATCTCTTTGCTCTGACCTGTCAAGCACTAGGCTGACAACCTTTCAGCCGTGGCATCCGTGCCGACATTTTGCTACATCCGAGTAACGCTGCGATCTGTCGATCCCGTCGCGGCGCAGACTAGCCTCTGACGGATCAGCAGAGGCTAGCGCCCCTGTCCGTGCGGTAATTCGGTCGCACGGATAGGGGCAACCTCGCCATCCTGGGCTGTTACCTGGCTGAACGTTTGTTCACCGCAGACTTGACTTTGCCCAGCAATCCCGCCACCCTGTTGCTTGCGAGCATCCTCCGGGAATCCCGGCCACGCCGGGCTACCCGTTGAATAAGTCCCATTAGACCGAGTTTCGGGTCGCTCCCGGACTCAGACGAATAGGCGGGGACTTCCCTTTCCGAAGGATGTTCGCAATGGCCCGGCTCCCCTGAGCCTGGGCCAGATTGAACTTTCACGTGCCCCGTGCCGGAGGATCAGTCCGACACGGGAACCAACACCGCTTGAGGATAAGCCGTGCTGGTATCGGGCCACGCTGTCTTATCCTTTCGAGCGGAGAAAGGCAACGTCCGCCTATGTTTCGTCGCGCCATTTTTCTCGGTCTTCTTCTTCTCGCTACAACACCCGGCTGGTCCGCCACGCTAGAAATTCCAACACCCAACACAACACATTCCGGCATTGGGGTAATTACCGGCTGGAAATGCAATGTCGGTAATCTGACCATCCGTTTCGATGATGGGCCAACTATGCCGCTGCTCCACGGGAGTGAGCGGGGCGATACGCAGAGCATTTGCGGAGACAGGAACAACGGCTTTGTGTCGATCATGAATTGGAACAACCTGAGTAGCGGACAACACACAGCAGTCGTGTATGACAATGGGGTAGAATTCGACCGGGCGACGTTTTATGTCGCCTCTCCCGGCACAGCATTTCTCACGGACGTGAGCGGAACGACAGAAGTCACGTTGAGCAATGGTTTCCAAGTCCGGCTAGAATGGGATCAGGCGAAACAGGGATTTGTCATCACGGAGTACGTCGGAGATACCGGAGCCGCCCCCGGCTCATTTGATCCCCTATTCTTTCATTATGAATGGGCCGCGCCGTGGGGAGGACCGAGCCATCAAGAATTGCGGGAGTGGTTAGAGCCTACGTACGATCTGCTGCTTGACGTATTCGACAAAACAGAAACGCTCTATCCCATAGAACTCCTTCGTTGGGGCGGCCCCTACATCACGATGGGAGAGCGACACGGGGAACCTACGTATCAAATCTCTATGGTCTCACACGATAAGGAAGTGATGACGGAACAATTCGCACATGAGATCACCCATGCGCTGACCAACGTGTTCCTGGAGCATCCGTTGCAACATCGCTGGTTTGAGGAAACTATCGCGGACCTGGCCGTCATGTATACCGTGCAAGAATACGCGAATGACACCCCCTACGACGACTTCTCCGAAGCGCAGTGGATGGAAGTCTTTCGTGAACGCGATGAGGAACATCAAGCGACCTTGGTCGAGCGCGGCATTGATCCTCACAGCCGCGTGGCATCGTGGTTCCGTCAGCACTATGGCGCACTGCAAGAAGATTCCACCATCCGTGAACTGAATTGGGCGATAGGGAAGGAATTGCTTCCGCACTTTCAGGCGAACCCTGAGCTGTGGATTCCCCTCGGCTACCTTAACACCTGGGACGCTTATTCAGATGCAACGTTTGTCGATTTTCTCAACTCGTGGAAAGCCGTACTGGTACAAGAGGGAGAAAGTACGGTCTTGATTTTCCTCTTACAGCATATCCTGTACGGGAACTAACGACCAGGATGCAGAGAGAGCGATAGGGTTCGGGTGTCCTACTGCTCTCCGTTTGACCTACAAATAGCCCCTCGGCTGAACCGAGCAGAAAGGATCGCTATGACAAAACAAGAGTCCCCCAGGGATGAGGTGCGAAACGATCCCGAACATCAACAAGGCGAAATTATTGCACTACTCGGTACAATTCATTCTATCGTCAGGCATTTGCCTGAGCCTATTCGACTTGACATCCTTGACTATCTCAGCACCTCTCTCGACATGGCACGGGCAGAGGCAAGGCTTGTCCCAGACTCGACGGGGACGAGAAGCCCAAATCTCGTCCTGGGCCTTCAAGAAGCGTTGCGTGAACTCGTCCGTGGCGAGGAATCCGCTACCGATAGTTAAATTGTCTGTGTTCATGTCGTTTTCCTTTGCAATGTGGTGATAGTGATGGGGATTCCGTCTGAATCCCCTACAAAAAATTCGTCAGTTTGGACGTGTCAAGTATATCATTCCCATATGTTGCATCAAATTCAGAGGTCAGGGGGCGGTTGGTAGCCATAGACTTATCCTCAGTAGAAATACGTTTAGGTGAAGCGCCAATGAGAACCCGCAGCGGCCACGCAGGGGGCAGCACTCAGGAGCGAGGGGTCTGGGGGCCACTGGAGCCGCTTTTTGGGTCACTTTTTTCGACAACGATCCATCCGCCGTACCAAAGAAGCGGACTTTCTGTCAAACCCGCCGTCCCCGCAGCGGCGTTTCATGCAACACTATTACCATATCTGTTCAAATGCCCCCGCTGGTCCTATCTGTTGCACCCTGTCCATACACAAAGCGAGGTTTAAACCGATTGAGAATCGCCGGTAGGACCGTCATCGACACAAGCAAACACGCTCCCATGTTGAGAGACAGCATGGCGCCCAAGAAGAAATTGGGACGGAAGTTGGAAGTGAGAAAAACCAGGAAACCGCCGATAACGACCACCGCGTTAAAAAAGATCGCTTTGCCGGAGGTGGCCATCGTCGCCGCTGTAATCTGCGCTGGGTCGGTTAAACCGTCGCGCACTTTGAACTGATACTTACTCAGAAAGTGAATCGTATAATCAATGCCAATGCCAATGACCATCGAGGCCGCGAGGGATTTACCAGCCTCGAGCGGGATATTCAGCAACCCTAGTAGCCCAAAGGTAAAAATCATCACGAAGCTGATCGGAATAACATTAATCAGGCCGGCGACCCAGGAGCGAAACATGAACGCCGTCAGCAGAAAAACTGCGCCAAGCGCGGTCACCAAACTCGACACCTGCCCCGAAATCACCAACTCGCTCATGCGGTTCAGCACATAGCCGTTGCCGGCGATCCCGATCCGAAAGCCACTGTTTGTCTCCCAGCCAAGGATCGTGGGCTCAATGCCCAACAGCCAGCGGCCAAAACGCACTCCCAGTGGATCGTCCGCTGCGGCGTTGGAATCTCCATTATGACCAAACTCACGGATAGCAAAGTCACGGATAATACCGACGACTCGCTGGACATCCCGGGTACTATCGGAGCGGAGATACACGGCCAGATTGGCATGTTGATAGTCATAGTCGACAATTTCATCGAAATCATCCGGATCACCGGAGAACGAGTACAGCAACAGGTACTGGGCGACCAGATCACGAGAAGTGGGGACGACTTCCATCTCAGGGCGGTCCTCATTCATGACCCGATTCATGCGCTTGATATATTCCACCAACGACAGCGAGCCGCCCACGTTAGAGTCCTGCTCAACTGTCGCTTGGAGGCGATCAAGCTGATCAAGCAGCACCGGGTCTTTGAGTCGATCCGGCTCATGCCCCTCAATTGCGACATAGATAGGGACGGTGCCCTGAAATTTCTCGCGCAAGACGGTGTCACCAACGCGCAGCACGTGGGACGGATGAAACATGCCGACGATCGTCACGTCCGTCACAATCCGTTGCGCCCCGAACAAGCACAGGGCCATAACGAGCGCCGTCGGCACCCACACACCAAGCGGGTGACGTGCTACACCGCGGCCTAAACGGGATAAAAAGCTGGCTGCCCAGCCGGCGGCCGCGACATCTCCACTCCGGCTCATCTGCTTACGCAGACTCCGGCTGACGGTGGGCGGCAGCAGACTCAACATGGCTGGCAAAAAGGTCAGTGAGAAGAGCATCGCGGCCAGGGTCCCGACTCCGCAAAATATTCCAAAATAGCGCATCGGGACCAAGGCTCCAGTCAGAAAGGCTAAAAACCCAGCAGCGGTGGTCAGCGAGGTAAAAACGACCGGTTGCCACATCTCCTCCATGGTCACGATCACAGCGTCAGATGAAGAAATGCCCGGATGCGCGAGAAGTTCGTCGTAATACCGGCTCAGAATATGAATGCCATCCGCCACCCCGATCGCCATGAGAACAACCGGCATCATGGACGAGGTAAAGAACATCGGAACGCCAAGAGCAGTCCTCAGCCCCAGCGTCCAGATTACCGACACCACCACAACTGCCAGCGGCAGAAGAACGCCGCGCAGACTCCGATAGGTACAGTACAAAGTCCCCACAATCACGATCAGAACCAGTGGCAGGAAGGTTGCTATATCGCGTTGGCCTTCTCCCTCGAAGTTGGCCTCGAGCGCTCCACGCCCGGCAATATGGAATTCTTCCGGTACTCCCGTCGCTTTTTTGGCATCGATCATCTCACGGAGGGTGTTATATATCGTCGTGCGGGTGATGGCGCTTTCCTGCGCGTCCTCCGACGGCTCCATCTTGGCCGTGATGAGCAGTCCCGTGCCGTCCTGCGATACGACCCAATTGACGAACATGCTATTGGCAAACAGCGCGTGTTTGAGATCGGTGAGTGCCGTAGGGTCGTCAGGGACGGCTTCCATAAACGGATCAACATTCATGCCGTCGGTCGTGCCAGTAATATTATCCATGGTGGCAATACTGGCCACGTCTTCGTCCCGGACTGCTTTGATCCCGGGCAGCAAGGCAATTTTTTCTGAGAACTCTTTGACAATGCCGAGTGTCCGGGGGTTAAAGACGCCATTCTCGTCGGCGTTATCATTTATCACCCCAACCATGATGAGATCACGGATGCCAAAGCGGACTTCAACCATCTCGTTATAGCCGAGGATCGGATCACCCGGCGGAAAATTAGCCTCAACATCACCCTCAAAGCGTAAAGTTTGAAGCGGGAGGGCGGCTAACACGGTCGTGCCAAGGACCAGGGCGATGACTAGCCAGCGGAAACGGATAATGGCCCGAAAGAATGCGTCCATTATTTTCACGCTGGGGTACCCCTTTGTTTCCTGTCAGGCAGCGGCGTAGTGAAACCGGCGCTATCCTTATAAATTCGTATACCACTTGGCCAATTCGGTCCCGATGAGATGGGGGTTGTCCTCTTGGACGAAATGAATGCCCGCGCCAATGTCGACCACGTGCAGATTCGGGAGATGTTGCTGACACCACGAAACAGCTTGGGCATCGATGATCGCTCCGGGGGTGGCGGAGAAGAGCAACTTCGGTAGCCGGGATTGCTGGAGTTTGCGGTGGTACTCCTCCACCACCGCCGCGACGGCGGCGGGCTCACCCGCAATCGGAATCTCGTTCGGCCAACGCCACAACGGCTTGCGACTTGGCGGGTCGAGGTACGGCGCCCGATAGTGGTCCATTTCGGCGTCCGTGAGGTCGCGAACGACCAACGAGGGCAAGACCTGCTCCACGAACATATGCTGATTGACGATCATGTCCCAGCCGACCTCTGGTGTCCGGAAGGCTTGGAACGTCTCCTGTGTGCCCGGAGGGGCCGCGTCCCAACTCGGGAATGGCATCAAAACCGCTTCCATGAACACAAGCGCCTTCATGTTCGCTTCGTTACGCATGGCATAGTGGAACCCTAAGGCCGAGCCCCAGTCGTGAATGACGAGGGTGAGATTCTGTAGGCCGAGCGTTTCAATAAAGCCCTCGACGTATTGGGAATGATCAAAAAAGGAATAGTCGATAGCGGGCTTGTCCGATTGGCCCATCCCGATCAGATCCAGAGCGATACAGCGCGCATGGGATTGGACGTGAGGGATAATATTCCGCCACAGGTACGACGAGGTCGGGTTGCCGTGCAGGAACAGCACGGGATCGCCGCTGCCTGCCTCGATATAATGCATCCGGGAGCCGTGGACATCCACGTAGTGGGGTGCATACGGAAAATCTGCTGAGATCGCTTGGGGCGCCATCGTGTACCTCCTTGTGTGTCAGCGTCTTAGAGTGTATGAGAACAGTAATCTGCTTAGTACCTTGTTCACGGTTTCGCGAGCAGCGCCTCACAACCGGTGCCAGCCAATACCGCGTCCACGCGGCCTCTATCTTCCTCGGCAAGCTGTGCGTACTCGATCCGCAACCATTGGAGGCATTTACCTTGATACGGGAACGGCTCCTGCACCCAGGGTTTACCCTCCACCGTCGCTTCTACCTTGTCCGTTCCTTGATCAAGCGCTGCCCTGTTGGCCAGCATCACCGGCACGTAGGTGCGCCCGATTTCACTGAACAATACTTTGAGTGTAGATGGCATCTCGTCCGGGTCGATGAAGGCGTCGTCCGTGACCTCGAGACCCGATAAGTCCTCCATCGTACTGACCCAGGCGTGCACCCTGGGAAAGCCCGCTACGGCGATGCCGGCCGGTGTCGGATCGAACTGCACGAGCTGGGTGAGCTGCCCGAAGCAGGCGAAGTCCGCCGATCCGGGGCGATGCCCCATGATGAACGGATAGGTTTTCAAGTGCTCGTTGAGACAGTCGAGGAACCGTTTGTAACTGTCCTCGATGACCGATGCGGTGGTGGCGTTGGATCCAACCACGTACAAGCGCGAGATCTGCCGCTCCGAGAAGCTTTTTTTCAGTTGTGCGATGGTCTCGTCGTCCTGAGTCACATCGGCGTAATGCGGCAGCACGGACCCCGCCATGTCGATGTCCGCTTCGTAGTACCAACGGTAATGAAACATGGCCTTGGTCAACCACTCATCGCCGTAGTCTTCGACGAGATAGTTGAGGAACGCTGAGGCCGGATCCGTTGGAAGCACCGAACGGCCGCCGTACTCGTCTTCGAGCCGCCGTATGATCGGCGTGCTGTCGACCTCTGCATCCAGCTCACCGGCATCGTTCTCGAAGTAGAACACCGGTAACAGCTGGACCTTGGGTTGCGGCAACCCGGCGGCGTCCCATCCATACTGGATATAACGATAGGGTATCCGGCGAAACCGCAGCAGCGCCAACATCTTGCGCGTGTAGGGCGATCCGGGGGCTCCCTTAACGGGCAGCAGATGGTCGGTCATGGCAATTCCTCCTGGCAAGAGCGTTCCACGCTAGCGTCCGCGCCAAATCGGATCTTGCGTGCTACGGCCTGAAAAACCTCGGCCCATTTCCCCTTGAACTCGTACTCGACTTCAAGCTCCTCGAGTAGCTACAAGATCTTCATCGCTTGAGAATTCTCTAGGTAGCGAAGCGTGATCATGTCGGTCCTGTGTCAGAGAACGGCGGCCGGGTCTTAGTTGCGCCGCCTAGTTTTGCGCCTCGCCCTTCGGTACACCATCAGAAAACGTACCGCCATCGCACGGAGCCGCCCTTCCGAAAAAGCGGCCAGTCCCGGCGCGCCGCGCTGCGCCAAGGATCCACCGAGGCCTCCCAACCTATCAGAAGCTGTCGGTCGCGGTAGCGCCTTCTTTTGCTACGACCGCACTCCCCCACTGGCTAGAAGCACTTCTCCGGTAATCCAGTCGGATTCAGGAATACACATAAGATAGATCGCGTTGGCCGCGTCTTCGGGTGAACCGATGCGCCCCAATGGCGAGGCCCTACTATGTTCCTCAATCTGCTGGTGGGTAAAGCCGACCTTTCGTTCTTGGCCTTTGACGATTGCGATGTTCGGCTCGGTCTCATAGGGGCTTGTAATGCGCGTATCAATAGCCCCGAAGGCAACCGCATTGACCGTCACATTGAACCGTCCCCATTCCTTGGCCAGTGTGCGCGTCAACCCGACAACGGCCGCTTTGCCGGCCGAATAGGCCACTTGCGTGGCTCCGCCGTGCAAGCCCATTGTCGAGGATATGTTGACCACCTTGCGGATATCGGAGTTTCTGTCGGCGTTTTCGCGCAACCAGCGCCCGTACGCCCGCAGCACCCTGAACTGCGCGCTGATGTGAATGTCCAGCATCGCATCCCATTGCTCGTCGGTCATATTGTGGACCGCGCTGTGCCAGATATAGCCGGCATTGTTGACCACAATGTCGAGTCCGCCGAATTGCTCCACCGCCAACGCAATGAGCTCGTCGCCGGTATCCGGGTCGGTGAGATCCGCAGGTGCAGCGATGGTGCCCGGCAGGCTTGCAGCGACTTCTTCGGCAACATCGGCGTCCAGGTCGTTGACGATCACTCGCGCGCCCGCATCGCTCAATTTTTTTGCCGTGGCCGCTCCAATACCCCTGCCTGCGCCCGTCACCAAAGCAAACTTGCCTGCTAGATTGCTCATTTCTTTTCTCCCACTCGGATCTTTCCCGTAAGGCGAAACCGCTAGCTCGTGCTCTGAATGAACTGCTGGATCAGCGCCACGGCGGTTTCGGGCACGTCCTCCTGGACAAAATGACCCGCGTTGGGCAACTCGACGACCGGTGCGCCGGGAAACTGGGCCCGAAATTGGGCGATCATCAACTCGGGATCGCCTGCGCGGTCGCGCATGCCGGCGGCCAGCATGAGGGGCTTTTCTCGAAGCGCGGCAACCGCGGCCGCATCGGCGACCTCGAAGGGCTTGGCGCGCCCAGTCAAGATGTCGATCGGGAACTCGATTGCGCCCTTGCATTCGGCGCGGGTTTCGAACGGCGCGCTGTAGGCGGCAACCCAGGTTTCGTCCACGGCGGCCAGGTTCTCGAACCCGATCAGTTTCATCATGCTCAGTATTGTGACGCGAAGGCTCCCGAGCACGGCCTCCAGCGAGCCGTCCTCCATCGCCGCACCCACCCACTGGAACCAGCGCGAGCCCTCGAAGACGCGCGCCATCCGCTCCTCGGTTCCCGGCACGTAGACGGGGAGGAGCGTGTTCATCACGAAGATCCGGTCGACGCGTTCGGGATGGCGCAGAGCGTAGGCACCGCCGATGAGCCCGCCCCAGTCCTGGATCACCAACGTGAGATTGCGGAGATCGAGCTCGTCGTTGAGGAGCGCCTCGAGATTCGCCACGTGGGTAAGTAACGTGTACTCGCGATCCTGCGGCGTCTCGCTTTTCCCGAAGCCCATGTGATCGGGCACGATGACCCGATGCGAGGCGGCGAGCGGCGGGATGAACTTCCGGTAGAGATACCCCCACGTCGGTTCGCCGTGCAGACACACGATGGGGTCACCGGCGCCCTCGTCGACGTAGTGCATGCGAAACCCGGGTGCGTCGCTGAAGTGCGGGGCAAAGGGCCAGGTTCCGTCAAAGGTTTTGTCGGCGGGGATCATAGGAATCTCCTCCCTGGGTACCTGCTAGATTGCTCAAGTCTTCTCTCCAAAACTCTTATCCCCGCCCATGTGGCGCTGCGAAATCCAGCGCCGGCCCCTTGGGCACGAAACCGCCGTGGCGCACGCTGCGGTAGTAACCGGACTTGATAGCTTCGATGTCCACGGTCCCGGCAATTCCCGGCAGTTGATAGAGATCTCGGGTGTAATCCCACAGGTGCGCGTAATCGACAACGCGTTTCAGATTGCAGCGGTACAAGGGGTAATAGACGGCATCGAATCGAACGAGACAGCCAAACAGGCGCCAGTCGGGTTCGGTCGGCTGCTCGCCGAGCAGGTAACGCGCGTCGGCAAGGCGTCGGTCGAGTGAGTCGAGGGCCTCGAATACGCGATCAAAACCTGTCTCATAATCTTCCTGACTGGCCGCCAGCACACAGCGGTAGACGCCGTCGGTCAGTCGGTCGCCGATGTACTCGTTCAGTTCGTCAATGTCGGCACGCAGGGCCGGCGGACAGAGATCGATTTCCGGCCGTTCGGCGGAGGCATTGAATTCGTCGTTGAACATGCGCGCGATGGCACCGGAGTCATTGTTCACGATCCGCGCCGACTGTTTGTCCCACAGCACCGGAGTACTGACCCGGCCGGTAAAGTCCGCGTCACTGGCGCTGTAGAGCTGGTGCAGCCAGGTCGCACCGAGCGCGGGATCACGATACTCGCCGCTGTCGCCGAACCACCATGACTGTGCGCTCATGGCCGGGTCGAGCAGTACCGCGTCGATTACCCCGTCCAGACCCTTCAATGCGCGCGTTGCCACCGCACGGTGCGACCACGGGCAGGTGCGGTTGAAGTAGAGTGCATAGCGCCCGGGTTCCGGCGGATACGCGGTCGACCCGTCCGCGGCGATGCGCTGGTGAAAGCCGCCGCTGAAGCGCACCTGTTTGCCATCGCGGTGAAAATCCGCCAGGTCGTCGTCCTGCCACCGACCATGCACCAACATGCCCATATTCAGTCCCCGCGTTTACGTTTGCCTGTCGCCTGGTAGCGGTATGATGTTCGTGTTCGCCGCCGACGGGTAGGCATTGAGCCCTAATGACTCGCGAATGTCCGCGCTCGGGCCGACCATCTTGTCATCGAGCGGAATGCCGATGGCATTGGCGATCCGATCGAGCATGCTGAAGTTGGCTGCGGTTGCGGCAGCCGTGACAACCGCGCCCGACCCGGCCGCGCTGACCAGCCTGCCACGCGCCTCCGCGACCGCGGGCGCGCCGCCAGCAACCACCGCATGCGCGAATTCGACCAGTTCCGCACCCGATGTCACGCCGCTATCTACGCTGGCGTCGATCGCACCCGCGAGGTTGTAATCCTGGTTCTCACTCTTGCCGCTCTCACGGAGCAGGAACGCGTGGGCTGTGGTTCAGTAAAAGCATTGGTTGTGCTCAGAGACCTTCGTCGCCACCAATTCAATTTGCGCCCTGGACAGGTGATGGCCATTGTCAGCGCTCATGTCCAGTATCTTTGCGAGCGGGAAATACTGGTGACTAGCGAGCGTCACAACACGCCGCGCTTCGTCGGGGACCAGGCTGACGGCCCGCCACACATTCCCCCCTGGCCCCCGCACTTTACCGTAGATCAATTCCGCCACGGCGCCGCCGGCTGGGACGAAGGGAACGGACGCGGTAAAAAAT
This sequence comes from uncultured Binatia bacterium (SeqCode), assembly GCA_965243735.1. Taxonomy (GTDB): domain Bacteria; phylum Desulfobacterota; class Binatia; order Bin18; family Bin18; genus JAAXHF01. The sequence goes on along the minus strand of CBDEVZ010000008.1, from coordinate 5,084,096 downwards.
CCTTCGTCGGTTGCTTCATCCGGGCGGTCAAAAGACGGCGCGCCGCCCGATGATGGCGGTGACAGCGGCCGCGGCGCCACACCGAGACCGCGCGCGAAAACGTCGAGATTCACGATGCGCGAAACGAGCGCAACGATTTCGACGTAGGCCCCTTCAGTCACGCCATCAGCCTGCACCTCTTCGCAAAACGCGCGATCGATGCCAATGCCGCCGAGCGCGACTTCGCTGACCAGCCGCTGCACGGGTGCGGGCAACTCGGCTGTGTCGATCAGCGCTTCATCGCCGGCAGATTCCTGCAATGCAGCGGCAACCCGAACTTTTCGTGTCAGTGCCGCGACCGCGGTGCGTTGTGCCGCGCGGCCCCACGTTCCCGTTTGCGCGAACGAAGCAAGCTCATCGGCGTGAAGGTCATCGATTTTCGGCGCTACTGGGTGTTGGCTGTCAGCATACAAAGTCATCGAATCTCCTCGTTGAGAGTTGTAAATCTCTGTCGGCTCGTTTCGAGACCGTCAAGCGCTTGGAGCCGCTCAGCGCCGCAGGGACGTGACGATCCGCGTCAAAGGGCCCACCGCGGGCTGCAGCGCGCGGCTCAGCAGCCGCTGCAGTGGGCCCGCCTCGGGCGTGTTGGCGGCGGAGCCGAAGCGCTCGACGCCGAGCTCGCGCCGCAGGTCACTCGACAGCAGAACGGTGGTGTTGTCGAGCGGGATCCCCGTCGAGTCGGCGATTCGCACCATGCGCTCGAAGTTGCCGACTACCCCCGCCGAGTCCACCAGGGCCTCGGGTCCCATCGCCTCGAGAAGACGAGCCCGGGCCTCGTCGAGCGCGGCGTCGTCGGGGCCGACCGCCGCCTCGGTAAAGGTCACGAGCAGGTCCCCGTGGGCCACCCCGCTCTCGGGCGCTTCGTTGCCCGCGGTGACCGCCTGGATTCCGACGGTCTCTCCCGATATCTCGGCGCTCACACGGAGCTGCAGCGCGTGCGCAGTCGTTCAATAGAAGCACTCGTTGAGTGCGGACACACGCGCGGCGACCAGCTCCATCTGTCGGCGATCGATGGCGCGGCCATTCTTCAGGTTCATCATCTTCTCGAACGACAGGTAGTGCGTTGCAAACAGGTCGTTGTTGCCGCGCACTTCGTCGGGCACGAGGCTCAGGGCGCGGAACACGTTGGCCGTCCGGCTCGGGCTGCTCCAGAGATCCGCCTCTTCGCCCTGGGCGCCGTTCGGGGGAATCATCGGCACCCAGGCGGCCTCCACGCGTGCGCTCTCGGGACGGCGGCGGGTCGGCTCGCCCGGCTGCGCGTCGGGCAGGGGGTGGAGGGGCATGCCGACGGCACGACAGAAGCTGTCGATGCTCACCACGGTGACGACGACGCCGACGAGCTCGACGTAGTGGGCGTCGCTCAAGACGCCCGCCAGGGTCTTCTCACACCACCCGCGCGAGAGCCGCGCCGGATCCGTCGTGATGCGGTGCACAACGTCGACGACCGCCTCGGGCAGCGACCCGGCGCTGTCATGGCCGCCCTGCACCGCCTCCGGAGACAGGGCCTCCTTGCGCTGTCGGCACGTGGCACAGCTTCGCGCGCGGCGGACCTCGTCGGCGATCGCCACCCGCTCGGCCCCGGTCCACCACGTGCCCGGCTGCGACAGCCGCTGCCAGGCGCGCTCCTGGGAGGCGCACAAATCGGCGCGCACCGGCACCGGGGCGTCCGAAAAGGAGAGCTGAATTCCCATGAAGCCTTACCTCCTCACCCCTCTTCGACCCGTTCGAGCGGCGGCATGCCCAGCGCGTCTCGATAGGTGTTGTGGAGGTGATGAAGTGCGGGCTCGTTCCGTCCGAACAGGAAATGTTCGAGCTTTCCGCTCTCGGCGGAGGCTTGTGTCTTGAGGCCCATCTCGTAGTCCTCCTCATCGGTCGTGCTCACAAAGATTTCGATCTGAGTCGAGAGATTGAACTCCAGCCGCTGGGTCGGGTCGGCCGCGTACACCTCCTTGCCAGCGAGCGTTTCGGCCGCGTCGTCGGTCGTTTCGTCGCCGAGATAGACCGCACCGTAGTGGGTCACCTTCGTGATGGAACGCCGCGGGTCCGTGGGGTCGGGGTAAATGCGCACAAGGGCCAAGACTCGATTGAAGAACGCGAGTTGGACGTTGGGAAAGAGGTAATAGAGGGTGATAGCAGCGTCGGAGAGGTTCCACTCGGACTCGGGTTTTTGCCGAACCACGTCGAGATGTTTCTGGGCGGCACAGAGGCGGTGGTGTCGACCGAACTCCCGGTAGGTCGCCACGTCCCCGTGGAGAATGTTTCCGACGGTTTTGCTGTGGAGGATTGAGAAGTGGTAGATCTCGTTAAAGGTGTCGTTGGCGATCTTCCAGTTGATGGGTTTGTCGAGGGTGGATTCGCCGAGACGATCCGCGCGGAAGAACTCCCAAGCAGCGAGCTCCTCGGCTACATCCCCGAGCAACGCACGGGTATCGAGCTCGCCATCCACCTGCGGATGAACGACCAGCAACCCCTCGTACTCTTCAGCCGGGAGCTCCACCAATCCGTTGCAGCTCTTGTCGATGGCGCCAAATTGGCCGGGCTTTCGAATGCCCAGGAGGCGTCCGTCATTGGCGTAGGACCAGCCGTGGAAGGGACACGAGAATTTTCGTGACTCGCCGCTGGGAGCGTCGGTGAGCTGGGCGCCGCGGTGGCGGCAGGCGTTTACGAAGGCGCGAAAGCGGCCGTCGGCGTCGCGGGTGGCCAGCACGGGGATCCCGAAGTCGTCGAGGGTGACGAAGCTGTTCGGCGTCGGGAGATCCCCCGAGAGTCCGATGATCTGTGGATGGTTCTGAAAAAAGGCCCCCCACTCGCGCTTCGCGAGGTCAGGACAGGAGTACGAGGATGTGGGGATTCGCACCACGTGGCCGGCGTCGACGGTCGTACGACCGTCGAGGTGGGCGATCAACTCCTTCAAGAGCTCAATCTGTTTGGCTCGATTCATGCGTTTGACTCCTTGGTGACCTCACTGTTTAGTCTGTCATTGCAAGTCCGCAATTTGGACTAACTTAGTACATCTTATGGACTTAATCAAGAGGATTGTGCTAACTTGTCATAGTAGGTGGCAGCGCCACGGTAAATTGGATATACAGAGGTAGTAGATGAAACGAGATCAACTCGGTAACCAACAGTGCTCGGTGGCACGATCCTCGGCTGTTTTAGGGGACCCTTGGACGCTCACATTGTTGAGCGATTGCTTTTTAGGCGTGCGCCGCTTCGAAGAGTTTCAGGAGCGACTACAGGTCTCACGAACGACGCTGACATCGCGTTTGAAGCTCCTGGAAGAGCACGGAATATTGACGCAATGCCAATATGAGCAAAAGCCCCCGAGGTTCGAATACCGCTTAACGCAGAAGGGGAAGGAGCTTTTCCCCGTCATTTCGACACTTCTTACGTGGGGTGATACATATTATTCGGATCAGGCAGGCCCACCCATTCTCCGACGCCACAAGAAATGTGGCCACGATTATCAGACTCATATCGCGTGTTCCGCATGCGGAGAACCGCTTGAGCTCAACGATGTTGAAGCGCGCAAACGCCCTGACAACGATAGCTATCCAGCCGTTGAGCGAGGGCCGATGCAACACGTCGATAGCTAGCCCTTTCTCCGTTGCGAGTCACTGAATCCGGGTTCCGGTGAGGACTGGCGAGTAACGAGCATCTCGTTGCAACCAAGAATCCTGCAACTAAATAGCTGAGCGCGAGAATCGATCAGGTGAGAAGGAACTCGGGCGAAGACCCCCGATCAGATCAGTTACCACACAGATTTGTTCGAAGGGGAAATCGCCCGATGAGACATGGTGTACTGTCAATTCTGCGTTCGGTACGCCGCCGGCTGAAGAAGAGGATTCAACAAGCCACCGAATTTTTTGCGCGCTGAATGACGGCGTAGCGGAAGGGATGAGAGCCTAGAGAGCACTCATACTACGTCTGATAGCGCATTATCTGTCAAACTCGGCGGAAATGCGAATGATTGCCGTAGAGATTGTCCGCGCAACACTTCACTAGACATCTGTCTCACCAGCTGTTGACCAACCGCATCGGCAACATCCAGTTCCACCGGATGCTCCCGACGGCTAGGCCGTGGGCCAACGCTCCGGCACGGCTTCTTAGGGCTCTGCGGAAGGTTGCTCCGTCGTACAGAACCATTGGTAGCTCTCGATCAAATTGCAGAACTCCACCCAAATCGGGTCCTCAGCAAATTGCAGCATCGTAGTTGACCGCTCGTACGACACATGACGAAGACACAAACGCCTTGAGTGCCGCGCGGACTTGGCAGGGGTGTTCTTCTTGAGAGCTTCCACAGGGCCTCGTTAGTCGAAGTGCGCACACATGGCTGCGCCCACCTTATCCAAATCCGCACGCTGTTGGTAATGCTCAGACTGGTCCATCCAGACTACCGTGCCGCCCGCATCCACCAGGAGGGAGGTAGGCACCGGCAGGGCAGGGGCCTTGCCTGGCACAGTGATATGAACACCCTGATTGCGCAGGCCAAACTTGTCCGTCACCAGCAGCTCCGGATCGGACAGCATGGTGGCTTTGAGTCCATGGCGGTGTCTGCCCCGAGCGATTTCTTCAGGGGTGTCGGTGGACACCGTTACGATCTCGAGACCCCGCTGTTCGAGTTCAGGCCGCATTTCTTCCCATCGCTGCAACTCAGCGACACAATAGGGTCACCAGTGCCCGCGAAAGAACTTCAAGAGCACGGGCTGGCCCGCCAGCGAAGACGACTCGAAGCGCGCACCTCGGTCGTCGAGGGCGCTGAATTCGGGAAGCGATGCGCCGGGGTGTATGGCCCATCCAGATGTTCTCTGCCGACTAACCGCCATCGAGACCAGCATAGGCATGCCCACGAGCAACGCGATTACGGCCGCGGCACCCCACCATCCTGGAGAGCCAGACAAGCTGAAAATCGCGAGCCCCACACCAGCTATCCACGCCGCGACATGGTATGAACGATTCTCTGGCAGCCGGAGGGCCCGCGCTGCCCGAAACCAAAGTGATGTGGTTCCCACGATCAACACTAGCGCAAACAGTGCCATCAGAGCGTCAATGGTCATCGCTGCAAACTCCTCTCCTGTCTATGCGAATGAAGAACCAACAGAACCAAAAAAGCGCGCCCCCGACCAACGCGCTCACGGCCGCGACACGCCACCATCCCGGAGAACCAGACAAGCTGAAAACCGCGAGCCCCACACCAGCTATGCACGCTGCGACATAGTACGCACGATTCTCTGGCAGCCGGAGGGCCCACGCTGCCCGAAACCAAAACGACAAGGATCCCAAGATCAACAGGAGTGCAGATAGTGCCGTCAGAGCGTCAATGGTCATCGCTGCGAACTCCTCGTCCTTTCAGTTCCCGTCTGGTGTACTTGGCACATTGACCGAATTTGCTGAGGTTTTCGAGTGGGGTGGGCCAGTGGCGAAAAAGTCCAATACAATCAAGGGGGAAATGTGACGTCAATACAAATTATCAGACACGCTTGACAGACGGCGTTGTCTCAGTGTCCCTGCCCGGCTATCTATTTGCTCAAGAAACTGCCCGGAGGGAGAAGCGATGCACACTGATATCGACGAGGTGACGGCTGGCATATACCGCCTATCGACGTATGTCGAAGAGGTAGACTTTACGTTTAACCAGTATCTCATTGACGCTGACCAGCCCTTGCTGTTTCATTGCGGCATGCGAGCGCTCTTTCCGGTGATCTCTGCAGCGGTGCCTCAGGTGATGCCGCTGAGGCGCCTGCGGTGGATCTCGTTCGGGCATTGGGAAGCCGACGAGTCGGGGGCGATGAACGACTGGCTGGAGGCCGCCTCTGAGGCCCAAGTCGCCGTTGGGACCATGGGCTGCATGCTGTCCGTCAATGATCTGGCTGTTCGCCCGCCCAAACCGCTTGAAGATGAGGAGCGTCTCGATCTGGGCGGCAAGCGGGTGCGTTACCTGGCTACGCCCCATGTCCCACACGGTTGGGATGCAGGCGTCCTGTTTGAAGAGACGAGCAAAACCCTCTTCTGCGGCGATCTTTTTACCCGGACCGGGCGCTGCGAGGCGATCTCGGAAGACGATCCTATCGCGCCCGCTCTGGCGGTAGAGGACACCTTTGGAGCCACTGCGCTGACCCCGAACACCGCCCCGACCATTCGCCGTCTGGCTGCCCTCAAGCCGGAGATGCTGGCGTTGATGCATGGGGCCGCTTTTCGCGGGGACTGTGAACGTGCCCTGCTCACGTTGGCCGACAGCTATGAGGAACGGTTTAAGCGGGTTCGGACATAAAAGAAAGAAGCGGGCTCATCTGCTCCATACCCGACTGGCGCGATCCCAGAGCGGCAGCGGCGTAGTGAAAACGGCGCTCTGCTCATAAATTCGTATACCACTTGGCCAATTCGGTCCCGATGAGATGGGGGTTGTCCTCTTGGATGAAATGAATGCCTTCGCCAATGTCGACCACGTGCAGATTCGGGAGATGTTGCTGACACCACGCAACGGCTTGGGCATCGATGATCCCTCCAGGGGTGGCGGACAAGAGCAACTTCGGCAGCCGGGATTGCTGGAGTTTGCGGTGGTACTCCTCCACCATCGCCACGACGGCGGCGGGCTCACCCGCGATCGGAACCTCGTTCGGCCAACGCCACAACGGCTTGCGACTTGGCGGGTCGAGGTACGGCGCCCGATAGTGGTCCATTTCGGCGTCCGTGAGGTCGCGAACGACCAACGAGGGCAAGACCTGCTCCACGAACATATGCTGATTGACGATCATGTCCCAGCCGACCTCTGGTGTCCGGAAGGCTTGGAACGTCTCCCTTAGGTCCGGGGGCATCGCGTCCCAACTCGGGATTGGCATCAAAATCGCTTCCATGAACGCCAGCGCCTTGATGTTCGCTTCGTTGCGCATGGCATAGTGGAACCCCAAGGCCGAGCCCCAGTCGTGAATGACGAGGGTGAGATTGTGTAAGCCGAGCGTTTCAATAAAGCCCTCGACGTATTTGGCGTGATCAAAAAAGGAATAGTCGATAGCGGGCTTGTCCGATTGGCCCATCCCGATCAGATCCAGAGCGATACAGCGCGCATGGGATTGGACGTGGGGGATAATATTGCGCCACAGATACGACGAGGTCGGGTTGCCGTGCAGAAACAGTACGGGCTCGCCGGTGCCTTCCTCGATATAATGCATCCGGGAGCCGTGGACGTCCACGTAGTGGGGTGCATACGGAAAATCTGCTGAGATCGCTTGGGGTGCCATAGTGTCTCTCCTTGTGTGTACGCTTACTGCTTACCACTGCGTTCGCGGTTCTAAATCGAACGGAACAAGCAGTCAAGGCTTCCCCTTACAACAAGACCCCCCGCAGAAACGTGCCGAAGGCGTTGGGATTCTTGCGCTCGGTGTATTGCCAACCTGAATCGTCTTCTTAGCAGGTCTGCTCCAGCCAGAATTTTGGGCGTCTCCGTCCGATAAGGGATGAAGTGTCACGCTTGGGAAAGCAGGGACGTGCTGACCTGTTGATGAGAGGGCGGCTAGGCGGAATACAGGGAGTTTTTGCCAAACTGATCTTCCCTGACTGGCTGGCCGGTCGTGGCGAAGAACTTGACGCCTTGCACCACACACTCAAGATAGTGTTGCAGGACGGCACCAAAGAGGCGGGCCTGGTACGCCGCTTTCTTCTCGGCACTCAGCGTGGCTTTCAACAGCGGAAACACTTCTATCGACAGGCGACAGGTCTCGAGAGAAGTCGGTGCAATGCGCCACAGGACCCGGGCGGTCTGATGGGGTGGATCACCCAGTTCGATGTCGTAGCCAACCCCTTCCTGCCAGTCCACGAAATTCCTGTGGTAGCGAATGCCACTGTAATAGGTGATGGAATCACGAGAGCCCAGCCCCGGCCAGCGTTCGACTTCCGTTACGGCACAGAAGGGGTGAAACTGCTTGAGACTGCCCGGTGCAGCGATGGCCTGCCACACGTCCGCCGCTGGGACCGCAATCTCCACACTCGCTTTCAGCGGTCGGCCGGGCTCCAAGCCCCATTGCCGAAGCCCGGTTTTCCAATCCGCACTGGGGGACACATGAGCCGGCATAAGACACCTCTCCAGGTTGATCACCGTAGGCTGGGTCCAACCACTCCTACCCTACCCCGTCCCAGGCACGAACACAAAGCGGTCCCGTCGCGGCCGCCGTCCGCTTGCGATAAGACCAGAACCACTCGTGTTGAAGTGACGCTGATACCGGGCCGTACTGCGCCCGACTTCCGATGAGGACCGATAGGTTCTCGTTGATCCGTGTCCGCCAACCGCGTCCGGCAGCCTTGAAGTGGGCCAGCACGTCTTGCGACAGCCCGGATGTCGTGGACACGTTCGGGGTGGCGACTGCCGGCCAAAGCTGTGTCAAATAGCCTGTCAAATAGCTTGTCAAATAAGAACGGAATTTTGCCTGTTTCCTTGCTATGAGGAGAAAAAATCGTTATTTCTACAGAGCTTATGATTTTTCTGGTTTGTCAAATTGGCTGTCAAATACGAGGACAGATAAAGACATGGCACTGCCCCTTGAGCATATCAGCGTGATCGACCTCACCCGCGCCCGCGCCGGCCCGACCTGCGCCCGTCAGCTGGCCGATATGGGCGCCGATGTCATCAAAGTCGAGCAGCCCAACGACGAGGAGGGGACCAGCCGGCATCATTTTGACTTTCAGAACCTGCACCGCAACAAGCGCAGCCTGGTGCTGAATCTCAAAGACGAGCGCGGCAAAGACATTCTCAAAAAGCTGGTGCGCGACGCCGACGTGCTGGTCGAAAACTATCGTCCCGCCGTGAAAAAGCGCCTCGGCATCGACTATGAGGCGCTCAGACCCCTCAACCCACGCTTGGTCTACGCCAGCATCTCCGGCTTTGGCCAGACCGGACCGTATAAAGACCGTCCCGGCTATGACCAGATTGCCCAAGGCATGGGCGGTTTGATGAGCATCACCGGCCAGCCGGGCAGCGGACCGTGGCGGGTCGGCATCCCGGTCGCCGACCTGAGCGCTGGCCTGCTCGCCGCCCAGGGCATTCTGGTCGCCCTGCTCGAACGCGAGCGCTCGGGCGAGGGCCAGTGGGTCCATACCTCGCTGCTCGAAGCCATGGTGTCTATGCTCGATTTTCAGGCCACGCGCTGGCTGATCGGCCAGGAAGTCCCCCCCCAGGCCGGCAACAACCACCCGACCAGCATCCCGACCGGCAGCTTCAAGGTCAAAGACGGCCATATCAACATTGCCTCGGGCGGCCAGCATATGTGGAAACGCTTGTGCCGCGTGCTTGAAGCCGACGAATTGTACGACGACCCGCGCTTTGCCTCGCCGGGCCGACGCTCGCGTAACCGTGACGAGTTGAGCCGTGAGATGGAAGCCCGGCTGGCCCACAAAACCGCAGCCGAGTGGATCGCCGCACTCAACGCCGCAGGCGTGCCGAGCGGTCCCATTCTGTCGATTGATCAGGTCTTTGCTGATGAACAGGTCCAACACCTGGGCTTGGCCACCCCGGTCGCCCATCCTCAGCTGGGTGACATTCAGGTCCTGGGCCTGCCCGTCAGCCTCAGCCGCACGCCCGGCGGGGTCCGCACGCCCACCCCGGAGAAAGGCCAGCAGACCGATGAGATTTTGCGCCAGCTGGGTTTGAGCGCGGAGGAAATCCAGCGCTTGCACGAGGATGAGGTAGTATAACTTTCGTCTCTGCCTCTCCCCACCGCATCAGGACAGCCATGCCGGGCAACACCTTTGGAACCGTCTTACGAGTGACCACCTTCGGCGAGAGCCACGGCCGAGCCGTGGGCGTGGTTGTGGACGGCTTTCCGGCCGACTTCCCGCTTGACCTGGCCGCCATCCAGCACGAAATGGACCGCCGTCGGCCCGGCCAATCCAAACTGGTCACCCAGCGTAAAGAGGGCGACAAGATAGAACTCTTCTCGGGCGTGTTCGAGGGCAAGACGACCGGCACCCCGCTGATGGCCATGGTCTCGAATACCGACATGCGTTCCAGAGACTATGACGAACTCGCCCAGCTGTTCCGGCCCGGACACGCCGACTTCACCTATTTCGCCAAATACGGCCACCGCGACCATCGGGGCGGAGGCAGAGCGTCAGTGCGGGAATCGGTCGGGCGGGTGTTTGCCGGCGCTCTGGCCAAGCAGCTGTTGACCCGGTTCGGGATTACGATCAAGGGCGGCGTCACTCAGGTCGGCACGGTCTGCGCGCAGACGCGGCTGTGGGACACGGTCGAAGACAACGAGCTGCGCAGCGTTGATCCGGCCAGCGTGGCCGCCATGCGGGCCGAGATCGAACAGGCCAGAAAAGAGCGCGATTCGGTCGGCGGGGTGATCGAGGTCGTGGCCGAAGGCGTGCCGCCCGGGCTGGGTGAGCCGGTGTTCGGCAAGCTCGACGCCGAACTCGCCGCCGCCCTGATGTCCATCCCGGCGGTCAAGGGGGTCGAGTTCGGAGCCGGCTTTGCCGCCGCCGCCATGCGCGGCAGCCAGATGAACGATGAGCTGTCTCCGACAGGCTTTGTGAGCAATAATCATGGCGGCATGCTGGGTGGCATTTCCTCTGGCGCGCCGATTATCGCGCGGCTGGTGGTCAAGCCGACCTCTTCTATCCCCCAGGACAAAAACACGATTGATGTGAATTTTCAGCCGCGCACGGTTGCCACCCGCGGCCGGCACGACCCGTGTGTGGCAATCCGCGGCGTGCCGATTGCCGAGGCCATGGTCGCCCTGGTCCTGGCCGACTCCCTGCTGCAAGACTTAGCCACCCGAGGGGCGCGCGAGTACTTCTCGCCGCGCGAGTATCTCGACTACGACTCGGCGACCGGAGCCCGGCGTCGGCGGCTGCGCTCATGACCACGAAAGGCACGCGCAGCCCCCTCGACTACGCCTACCGCCTGCTGGGCCGGCGCGCCTACAGCACGGCCGGTCTGGCGGCAAAGATGCGCGCCACCGGCTTCAGCCCCCACGCGGTGGAGCGGACCGTCGCCCGCCTCAGCGGCCAGGGCTATCTCAACGACGTCCGGATGGCCGCCGAGCTGACCCAAAGCTTGCAGGCGCACGGCTTTGGCCCGGCCGCTATCCGGCAAAAACTCGCCCACCACCAGCTCGATGCCACCCTGATTGAGCAGACGCTTGACGCGCGACAGCCGGCCCTCGAACGCGAGGCCGCCCGCAAGCTGCTGGCTAGCCGTTTCCCTGCGGACGCGCTACAACAGGCCAAGACCTATGCCCGGGCGTTGCGCCTGCTCATGCGCCGTGGCTATTCCTACGAGCTTGCCAAACAGCTGTTGGGCAGCCCGCCCCAGAATGAAAAGGAGGTCGATGATCTCATGTAGACGAGGTCGTCGTCATTGACCCCCTTTTGGTCGAGTGAGCCCAGCGGCCGAAAGAAGACGAGCCATGACGGGAAACGAGATTCGAGACAGTTTTCTGCGTTTTTTTGCCGACCGGGGCCATCGCATCGTGCCCAGCGCGTCTATCATTCCGGCCAGCGATCCGACGCTCCTGTTCACCAATGCGGGCATGGTGCCGTTCAAGAATATCTTTCTGGGCATGGAACAGCCGGCCCATACTCGGGTGGTCGATTCCCAGAAGTGTCTGCGGGTGTCGGGCAAACACAACGACCTCGAAGAAGTCGGCCGCGATACCTATCACCACACCTTCTTTGAGATGCTCGGCAACTGGTCGTTTGGCGATTACTACAAAGCCGAAGCCATTGGCTGGGCCTGGGAACTGCTGACCGAGGTCTGGAATCTGCCCTCCGAGCAGCTGTGGGCCAGCGTGTATACCACCGACGATGAGGCCGACGAGCTGTGGCGGACGCGGACCAGCATCAATCCGGACCAGATTCTCCGCTTTGGAGAAAAAGACAATTTCTGGGAGATGGGCGAAACCGGGCCGTGCGGGCCGTGCTCCGAGATTCACATCGACCGTGGACCGGGGTCGTGCGAGCTGACCGACACCCCGGGTCACACCTGCGGCGTCAACGCCGACTGCCCCCGCTTTATCGAGCTGTGGAATCTGGTGTTCATTCAGTACAACCGCAACCCCGACCGTTCGCTCGACGATCTGCCGGCCACCCATGTGGATACCGGCATGGGTCTGGAGCGCGTCGCCGCAGTCCTCCAGGACGTGCCGGGCAATTACGACTCTGACCTGCTGCGCGACGTCATCCGCGCCACCGAAGCGCTCAGCACGATTCGCTATGGCAGCGAGCCGGACAGCGACATTTCCTTTCGGGTCATTGCCGACCACGCTCGGGCGGCCGCGGTTGCGATTGCCGACGGCGTCGTGCCGACCAACGACGGCCGGGGCTATGTGCTGCGCCGCATTATGCGCCGGGCTCTGCGCCACGGGCGCCTGATCGGCTTTGAGCAGCCTTTTTTGTGGCGCGTCATTGACAGCGTGGTGTCGCTGATGGGCCAGGCGTATCCCGAGTTGAACGAGCGCAGGGACTATCTCAGTGAGGTCATCCGCACCGAGGAAGAACGCTTTTCAGACACCCTGGGCAGAGGCCTGAGCCTGCTGGAGCAGGAGATCGGCAGCCTACGAGCCGGTTCGGCCACCCGCCTGTCTGGGGAGATTGCCTTTCGCCTGTACGATACCTACGGCTTTCCGCTGGACCTGACCGAAGACTTCCTGGCGTCCGAGGGGCTTGCGCTTGACCGGGACGGTTTTGAGCGGGCCATGGAACAGCAGCGTAGCCGTGCCCGCGAGAGCCAGAAAGACCTCATGTATATCAACACTGGTCTGACGGACCTGCACTCCCGTTTTGTCGGTGACCGGATTACCGAGTGGGAATCCGAGATCCTGGCCGTGCTGGTCGATGGAGAATCGCGCGGCGGTCCGGTCGGTCAGGGGCAAGCGGTCGAGATTGTCACCGCCGAGACGCCTTTTTATGGCGAATCGGGTGGTCAGGTGGGGGATAGCGGCCGCCTGGAGACCGCCCGGGGTGATCGTGTCGAGATTCTCGATACCCAGAAGCCCCAGCCGCTGCTGACGGTCCATCGCGGCCAGGTCAGCCGTGGGGCGGTTCAGCCCGGCGACCGGGTGCGTCTTATTCTCGACACCGCGCGGCGTGAGGCGACGCGGCTCAACCACTCGGCCACCCATGTGATGCACGCCGCCCTCAGACAGGTCTTGGGCAGCCACGTCCGCCAAGCCGGCTCCCTGGTGACCCCGGACCGCCTGCGTTTCGACTTTACCCATACCAGCCCGGTCAAACCGGACGAGCTGGCCCATATCGAGACCCTGGTCAATACCCATATCCGTGACAACGCCGAGGTGAGCAGCGCGGAGATGTCCCTCAACGAGGCGCTCAAAAGCGGCGCCCTGGCCTTCTTCGGCGAAAAGTACGGCGAGATCGTCCGAGTAGTCCAGATGGGGGACTTCTCAACCGAACTGTGTGGCGGCACCCATGTCGGCCGCACCGGCGATATTGGTCTGTTCAAGCTCAGGGCCGAGAGCGGCGTGGCCTCCGGGGTGCGGCGCGTCGAAGCCACGACAGGCGATGCCGCCCTCGACTGGGTGCGCCGCAAAGAGCAACTGCTCAAAGAGGTTGGGACACTGGTCAAGGGCGCGGAAGAAGACGTGACCGCCAAGATCTCCCGCCTGCTGGCCCAACAGCGCAAGCTGGAAAAGCAGCTGGCCGAGCTGCAAAGCCAGGTGGCCGGCTCGCAGAGCGATGCGCTGCTCAGCCAGGCGCGACAGCTGCACGGCATCAACGTTCTAGCAACCCGGGTCGAGGGGGTTGAGGCCGCAGGTCTGCGGGAGATGGCTGACCGGCTGCGCGATAAACTCCAGCCGGGAGTCATCGTGCTGGGTCTGGTCAAAGACGAGCGGGTCAGTCTGCTGGCAGCGGTCAGCAAAGACGTGACCGAGCGCTATCAGGCCGGGGCGCTGATCAAACAACTCGCTCCGATCATCGGTGGTGGTGGTGGTGGCCGACCGGACTTTGCCCAGGCCGGCGGTAAAAATCCCGCCCGGCTGGATGAAGCGCTGCAAAAGGTGTATGAGCTGATTGAGCACGGTACGGAGGAACGCTGATGGCTCAATGAGACGCTCAGCGTTCCCCTGTCCTGAGACGACACGTCAGCCCGGAGCCATATGGAGCATCACCTCCGAGACACGTCCCACCTAGAGTTTGACGATCCGCGTTTCTTCCGCGACCTGCTGGGGAACCAGGACGCCCACCTGCGCGGCATGGAAAAAGCGCTGGGGGTGAAAATCTCGGCCACGGGTTCCGGTCTGAACATCGCCGGCGATGACCACCAGCGCGATCTCGCCGGCCGGGTTGCGACCCAGCTGTACGGCCTGATTAAAAGCGGCTATCCGGTCTATCCCAGCGACGTTGACTACGCCATTCGCATCCTGAGCCGCAACCGGTCGGCCAAGCTGCGCGACATCTTTCTGGATACCGTCTATATCTCGTCCAAACGCCGCACGATCACGCCCAAAAGCCTGGCCCAAAAGTCGTACATCGACGCCATCCGCACCCACGACATCGTGTTCGGCATCGGTCCGGCAGGAACCGGAAAAACCTATCTGGCCATGGCCGTAGCGGTCGCCGCCCTCATGAAGCAGAAGGTGAGCCGGGTGGTCCTCACCCGGCCGGCGGTCGAAGCCGGGGAAAAACTCGGCTTTCTGCCCGGCGACCTGGCCGAAAAGATCAACCCCTATCTCCGGCCCCTGTACGACGCCCTGTACGACATGGTCGATTTTGACCGGGCGCGAAAAATGATCGAACGCGGCACGATCGAGGTCGCGCCCCTGGCGTTCATGCGCGGCCGGACGCTCAACGATTCCTTTGTCATTCTGGATGAGGCCCAAAACACCACGAGTGAGCAAATGAAGATGTTCCTGACCCGCCTCGGCTATGGCTCGCAGGCGGTCATCACCGGTGACATCACCCAGATCGACCTGCCGCCCGGCACCCGGTCCGGCCTCAAAGAGGCGCGCTCCATTCTGCGCAATATTGACGGCATCGAGTTTACTCTGTTCACCGAAAAGGACGTGGTCCGCCACCGGCTGGTCCAGGATGTGATTAGCGCCTATGAACGCGACCAAGAAAAACGAGAGCAGACCAGACACGCCCGCCGAGACCGCCGCCGGCAGCGCCAAGCCGGGACTCGTCATCGACATCTGCGGAACAACGCCGACGGTGAGTCGGACCGTGCTCCACAGCTGGGCCAGGAAGATCCTCCGTCATCTGGGACAGACCCCGGCCGAACTCAGCATCGCCCTGGTCAGCGATCCGCAGATCCGCCGGCTCAACCGTCAATACCGCCATCAGGACAGCCCGACTGATGTGCTGTCCTTTCCCTTGGCCGACGCAACGTGCCCGTTTCTGCTCGGCGATGTCATCATCTCAGTCGAGACCGCCAGCCGCCAGGCCGCCGGCCGTGGCGTCGGCCTGGCGGAAGAACTCCAGAGCTTGTTGATTCACGGGATATTACACCTGGTGGGCTACGACCACGAGGTCTCGACCAGCGCGGCGAGGCGGATGCGACGCAAGGAACGCGAACTCAAAGCCCGGCTGTAAAGACCTCACCATGCTGTCCCTACTGCGCTCCAGGCAGACCGCCCTGGTCTTTGCCAGCGGCATGCTGCTGTCGCTGGCCTTTCCCAAAGCCGATCTCGGCCTGATAGCCTGGGTCGCTTTTGTTCCCCTGGTCTGGGTGGTGTGGGAAGGCTCCCTGCGCCGGGCCTTTTTCTACGGCTGGATGGGCGGCATGGGCTTCTATCTGTGCAGCGTCTACTGGGTCGTGCACACCATCGGTCTGTACAGCAACATCCATCCGGTCGTTGCCGTCATTCCCCTCTTCCTGATGTGCAGCATTCTGGCCGCCTACACCGGCGCCTTTGCCTTGGGCGTTCGTTGGTGTAAGGGCAACTGGCGCTGGCTCCTGATTTTTGGGCCCCTGCTGTGGGTCAGCCTGGAGTGGCTGCGGTCGTTTTTCTTCATCGGTTTTCCGTGGGTCAGCCTGGGCTATTCACAACATCGGTCGCTGAACCTGATCCAGATCGCCGAGCTGACCAGCGTGTATGGCATCTCGGCCCTGGTCATCTTCGGCAACCTGGTCGTGTTCACCCTGGTCTATAAGCGCGGCCCCGGACGCGGGCGGCTGCTGGTGGGGACGGTCGCCCTCATCCTGTGCGTCATGGCCTGGGGTTCCTGGCGCCGTGCCCAGCTGGCCAGCCTGCCCCACGACCAGCGCCTGCGCGTCGGTGTCGTTCAGGGCAACGTCGAACAGGACGAAAAATGGCGACCGGCTTTTCAGGCCGAAACCATTACGCGCTACGCCCGGATGACGCGCCAGGCCGCCGCCCAGGATACCGGGCTGATTGTCTGGCCGGAAACCGCGGTGCCCTTCTTCTTCCAGTCGGACTATACGTACCGTGGTCGGATTCTCGGTCTGGCCCGCGAAATGAAGACCCCGCTGCTGTTCGGCAGCCCCGCCTTCGAGCGCGGCCCACGCCGCGTCACCCTGTTCAACCGGGCCTATCTGCTGTCGGCCGAAGCCGAGGTTGTGGACCGCTATGACAAGCTCATTCTCACCCCGTTCGGGGAGTTCATCCCTTTTCAGGATAGCTTTCTGTTTTTTCTGGATAAACTCGTCGAAGGCATCGGCGACTTTGCCCCCGGAACCACGCCGACCGTTTTTCCGCTGCCACCGCACGCCTTTGGCGTCCTGATTTGCTACGAGGGCATTTTTCCGGACCTGGCTCGCCGCTTTGTTGAACGGGGAGCCACCTTTCTGGTGAATATCACCAACGACGCCTGGTTCGGCCGAACCGCCGCCCCGTATCAACACCTGATGATGGGAGCCCTGCGCGCGGTGGAAAACCGGGTGCCGCTCGTCCGGGCGGCCAACACCGGCATTTCCGCAGTGGTCGATGTGACGGGCGCGGTGCAAACCCGCACGCAGCTGTATGAGACGACGTTCTTTGTCGAAGACATCAGCTGGCCTCGGGTGACCAGCTTTTATACCAGGTATGGCGACATCTTCGCGCACCTGTGTGCCCTCAGCTGTCTGGGTATGCTAGGATATCGCTCTGTGAGGTATTACCAACATCAAGTCCGCAAGGGAGGACCACATGCTGGCCGAGTTGAAGGAAAAACTGACTGACCTCCAGACCCGGGTGGACAATCTCGGGAGGCATCTTTGACATTGCCACAAAAGAGGCCCGCATCGCCGCACTCGAAGAACTGATCGGCGCTGACGAATTCTGGCACGATCAGGATACAGCCCAGGCTGTCCTCAAAGAGCGCGCCGCGCTGCGCGATACGGTCGGCGACTGGAAGACGCAGCAGCAGGCACTGGCCGACGCCCTGGTCTTCTTTGAAATGGCCGAGGCCGGCGATGCCGAGGCGACCGACGAGGTCGAAACCGCACTGGTCGAGATTAGTCAGGCCGTCAGCACGGCCGAGCTGCATCAGCTGCTCGGCGGGGAGCACGACAGCCACAACGCAATCGTCAGCCTGCGCCCCGGCGCCGGAGGACTCGAAGCCCAGGACTGGGCCGATATGCTGTTGCGCCTGTACCTGCGCTGGGCGGAGCGGCGCGGCTTTCGCACCGAGGTTGCTGAGTATCTGCCAGCAGAAGGCGGTGGCCTGAAAAACGCCACTTTCACCGTGGAAGGCGCCTATGCCTACGGCTATCTCCGCGCCGAAGCGGGGATTCATCGCCTCGTCCGCATCTCTCCGTTTGACGGCAACGCTCGGCGCCATACGTCCTTCGCCTCGCTGTTTGTGTACCCGGAGATCGACGACAGCGTTGAGATCGATATTCGCTCCGAGGATCTTCGCGTCGATACCTATCGGGCCAGCGGAGCGGGCGGCCAGCACGTCAATAAAACCGACTCGGCCGTCCGCCTGACCCATCTGCCGAGCGGCCTTGTCGTCACCTGTCAAAATGAGCGGTCGCAGCACCGGAACCGGACGATGGCAATGAAAATCCTCCGCGCCCGTTTATATGAACACGAACTGGAGAAACACAAAGAGCGGATGGAAGATCTGGAAAAGAGCAAAAAGGATATTGCCTGGGGCAGTCAAATCCGCTCATATGTCCTGCATCCCTACCGGATGGTCAAGGACCACCGCACCGGGGTCGAGATCGGGAATACGGACGCGGTGCTCGACGGCGATATTGATCCCTTTATTGAAGCGTCTTTGCTCCAAAGGGGACGATGATGACTACCTGACAAGAAGAATTCATCGTCCCCTTTGCCAACGCCTGGCCGTCTGAGTCGGCACCGTACTCGGAAAGCATACGACATGACCGGAGAACTCGCCACACTACTCAAGCAAAAACGGGAAGAGCAGGGGCTGTCGTCCCAAGAGGTGTGCAGCCAGACGCGCATTCCAGAGTCCTATTTGTCTATTTTAGAGGGTCAGGGCGATCCGCGCGTACTGGCCGATGCCCTGTATCTCGTCCCCTTTCTGCGCACCTACTCGACGTTTCTCGACCTGGACCCGGCCGAAACCGTTCCCAGATTTCTGGCCGATATCCGACAGAAGACGCCCAGAGAGAGCGCGCCCCAGCGCACGGCTCGCCCGTTTTCCCGTCCACTCGTCATCGGGCTTGTTCTCCTCGTCCTCGTCGTGCTGGGAGGCTATGTGTTCAAAGACAGCCTGCCCTGGCTCGAATCCCTTGGCAACACTTCGGGAAGCAGGTAGACTCCTGCGACGCTTCAGCAGCGCATGGGCGTGCCATGTGCCCGTAGCTCACAAGGAGGGGAAGTGATGAGCGCACTACAGATAGACGAACTCCCCACACTCACCGACCCGGTCTTGATCGTCGCCTTTGCCGGTTGGAACGATGCCGGGAATGCGGCGACGCATGCCGCCGAGTTCCTGGTCAAGGGTCTGCAAGCCCGCAAGTTTGCCGGTATTGACCCTGAGGAATTCTATGATTTTTCCGAAACCCGGCCCCAGGTCCGCCTCAAAGAAGGGTTGTACCGGGAGATCAAGTGGCCGGCCAACGACTTTTTTTACTCCACGACTCCGGCCCTGCGCCGCAACCTGATTCTGGGGGTTGGCATTGAACCGCAGTTGAAGTGGAAAACCTACTCGGCCGCCATTCTCAATCTGGCAAAACAGTGCGGGGTGAATCTGGTCATCACCCTCGGGGCGCTGCTGGCCGATGTGGCCTACTCGCGGCCGGTTCGGGTGGTGGGCTTCTCCAGCGATCCGACCCTGGCCAGCCAGATTCAGGTCACCCCGTCCCGCTACGAAGGTCCGACCGGCATTGTCGGCGTGTTCAACGACGCCTGCCGCCAAGCCAGTCTGGCCTCGGCCAGCTTTTGGGCCAATGTGCCGCACTATATCTCGGCCACACCCAACCCCAAGGCCGCCCTGGCCCTGGTCGAGCGGCTCGAGTCCTTCCTCCAGTTCAGCATTGAAACCGCCGAACTGAGCACACAGGCGTTCGATTTCGATGCCAAAGTCGCCCAGGCCGTGTCCGAGAATCCCAATATGGCGGCCTATGTCAAACAGCTCGAAGAACGGGACCAGGAGGAGGGGGTCGGACTGGAGACCGCGCCCAAAGGCAACGGCAACGGTCACGCCAACGGCCATGATATGGAAGACGCGCTACAGCGTTTCCTCCAGCAACGCAAAGAGGACAAGGATGAGGATGAATGAGGCCGGGCAGCAGCTGTAGCCCGCCGCCAGACACCCGGCATGGACAACACCGTATACATGGTCAACCTGGGCTGCCCCAAGAACCTGGTCGACGGAGAGGTGATGCTCGGCCTGCTGGCCCAGGCCGGCTACACCATGAGCCTCGATCCAGACCAGGCCGGCATCCTGATGGTCAACACCTGCAGCTTTATCAACGAGGCCAAGGAAGAGTCGATTGAAACGATTCTTGAGTTGGCCGCCTACAAAGAGCACAACCCGACCAAGCAACTCATCGTGACCGGCTGCCTGGCCCAGCGCTACGCACCCGAACTGCGGGCCTCGCTGCCCGAGGTGGACGTGTTTGTCGGCACCGGCGAGTTTCTGCGGATCACCGACATTCTGCGCGCCAAACGGGTCGCCCTGGACGGTCCGGTCTCGTATGTTGGCGCGGGCCATATCCTGCCCGATCAGACCACCCCGCGCGTCCCGACCACGCCGTTTTACTCCGCCTACCTCAAAGCCGCCGAGGGCTGTAACCATCAGTGCGCCTTCTGCATCATCCCCAAGATTCGGGGCCGGCAAGAGAGTCGGCCCATCGACTCCCTGCTGGCCGAAGCCGAGAGCCTGGCCGCCCAAGGCGTACGCGAACTCAACCTGATCGCCCAGGATCTGACCGCCTACGGCCGGGAGCGACGCGACGGCACCACCCTGCTGGGGCTGCTGCGGGCGCTGTGCCGAGTGGACGGCATTGACTGGATCCGCCTGTTGTACTGCTACCCCAATTATCTGGACGCGGCCATGCTGCGCTGCATCGCCGAGGAAGACAAGATCTGCCCCTACATTGACCTGCCCCTCCAGCACATCAGCGATCGGATGCTGCGGGCGATGCGCCGAGAAAAAAGCGGAGACGGTATTCGACGCCTGCTGGACCGAATTCGGACCCATATCCCCGGCGTTGTGCTGCGCAGCTCTTTTATCGTCGGCTTTCCGGGCGAACAGGAAGAAGATTTTCAGCAGCTGCTCGACTTTATCGGCGACGCGGAAATTGATCACGTTGGCGTCTTCCGTTACTCGCAGGAAGAGGGCACGCGGGCCGGGCTGATGGCGGACCAGGTCGAGCCAGAGCTTAAAAACGAGCGCTGGACCCGGCTCATGGAACGCCAGTATCAGGTCGTGC
Organism: uncultured Binatia bacterium (SeqCode); assembly: GCA_965243735.1. Lineage (GTDB taxonomy): Bacteria > Desulfobacterota > Binatia > Bin18 > Bin18 > JAAXHF01. The sequence goes on along the minus strand of CBDEVZ010000008.1, from coordinate 5,063,254 downwards.
GCAAAAAACAGCTGTCGCTGATCGGCACTGAGCTGCCTGTCCTGATGTGTGACACCGACGAACAGGGACGGGTGTGGGGTCGCACGCGCGGCCAGGCGCCCGATATCGATGGGGTAGCCTATTTCCCCCAGGAAACCCAGGCGGCCAGCGGAGAGATTGTGCCGACGCGCATCGTCGGCGCGACCGGGTATGACCTGAACGTGCGACGGCTGTCTGGAGCGCTGCCGACAAACGGTTGACTTTGAGTGGGTTGTCTATTAGGCTGGAGCACTTTTCAGCAATCGAGTCGGAGAGGGAAGGTCGCATGCGAAAAACGTTTCTGAAAAAAATGCACGAAACGTTGACCGCTCAGAAACAGCAAATCCTGGAGCAGTTGGACGAAGAGTTTCGGGTCGGCAAAGAGGGCACGATCGAAGAAGGCATGGACACCTATGACCTGGCCAGCGAAGAGCGCGACCGGGAGATCAATCTGATTCTGAGCGACCGCGACCGGGAGAAACTCCAGGCGATTGAAGACGCCCTCGAACGCATCACCTCCGGTGACTACGGCTTGTGCGATATGTGTGAAGAAGAAATCACGCCCCAACGGCTCGAAGCCCTGCCGTTTACCCGGCTGTGTGTGTCTTGCCAGAGCGATATCGAAAAAGAAGCCAAACTGCACCGCCGCACCGATGACGACCGTCTCCGCCGACGTGGGTCGATGGTCGATCTTGACGACGACGGCGTCTGAACACTCCCGTTCTTCCCTCTCCAAACGAGGCATTTCAGACCGAAAAGATGAACGCTGATGACCACTTCATCAGGAAGGGATCATCGTCCACCTGTGTCCGCAGCCCCTCCGCGTAACTCTCTCGCCGCCCTTTTTTCTGCCGCAGTCGCGGCCGTCGATCCGGGGCGACTCATCCAAGACAGCCTCACCCGGCAGGCAAACCGACTCAGCGTCCGGGTCGGCGGCCAGCCGTCTCACTTCCCCCTCAACCACAACGCCTTCATCATTGGCGCGGGCAAGGGTGCCGGGCGCATGGCTCAGGTCCTGCTGCCGCTGCTCGGCGAGCACCTGGTTGGGGGAAGCATCGTCGTGCCTCAAGATGCGGTTCTCAGCCTCGATCCCGTTTCGGTCATCGCCGCAGAGCATCCCCTGCCGGGTCCGGGCAGTCTGCGCGGCGGCAGCCAGTTGGCAGCCCTGCTGGCTGAGCGCGGCCCGTCCGACCTGGTCTGTTTTTGCCTGACCGGAGGGGCGTCGAGTCTGCTCGTCGGGCCGGTTCCAGGCGTCTCGCTCGAAGACAAGCTGACGATGAATCGCCTGCTCTTGGCCTGCGGGGCAGACATTCAGGAAATCAACACGGTACGTAAACACCTGTCCCGGCTGAAAGGCGGGCAGCTGGTCCGCCTGGCGGCTCCTGCGAGCGTGATCAGTTTCATCCTGTCGGACGTGATTGGTGATGATTTGAGTACGGTCGGCTCGGGGCCGACGGTTGCCGATCCCACGACATTTGTCGAGGCGTGGCGCATCCTGGAACGCTACGAGTTGTTGACCGCCAGCCCTGAGTCGGTCACCCGTCATCTGTCGGCCGGTATGCAGGGTAGCGTGGCAGAGACGCCCAAGCCACACGACCCGATCTTTGCCCGAGTCCACAACTACCTGCTCGGTTCCAGTCGGCTGGCGCTCGAAGCGGCGGCCTCAGACGCCCGGCAACGGGGCTTTGACGTCCACATGCTTCCCGAACCCGTGGCCGGCGACACCACGCAGGCGGCCTGCGCTTTTGCCCAACAGATCCGAACCCGCCTGGCACAAGATCGCCGCCCTTCGTGTGTGCTGGCCGGCGGAGAAACAACCGTCCAACTGACAGGCACGGGCAGGGGCGGACGCAATCAGGAATTTGCCCTGGTTGTCGCCCAACAGCTCCAGGACGAAGTGGGCTGGACTCTCCTCAGCGCCGGCACAGACGGCCGAGACGGCCCGACCGACGCGGCGGGTGCCTATGCCGATGGGACCAGTGTCCGCCGGGCGCGTGCCAAGGGGCTCGATCCGTCCACCGCTCTCCGCAACAACGATTCGTACACCTTCTTTGCCGCGTTGGGCGATGTATTCCAGCCGGGTCCGACCGGCACCAATGTCATGGACATCAAAATCGTGCTGATCGAGCCACTCTGAGGCTCGTCGGCCCGCATACCAGACACGAAGGAGGAGCCGCCGCACTGAATGGTGGGCGCGCATCGGTGTGTTCGCTTTGGGGGGTCACGGATCCAGACGAGACGCCAGGGATTCCATACGAGCCACCCAATCATTGAACCGTGGGCACTCGGCACGGATCGTCTCCAAGCCGATTTCCTCGGCCAGCAGGGGACCATGCACGACTTTTTGGTACTGCGGTATCACTTTCTCAATCCGCTTGCTCGGCGCCGTGTCACGGTTATCATTGATGTCCTCGGGAGTCGGAAACTGCGAGCGGGCATTCCGTAGTTCCTCAACGTTCTCCGGCATGCCTATATCGCTCACATGTGCAAAGGCACTCACGTCCGAGAATAACAGGCCCTCGAACTCATACTTCTGGACGTAGGGGAACACTCTCGTTTCGTTCCAACTGCGAGCAATTCTGTCACCGATTTGCTGGTGCAGATACTCCTCCAACTCATCGACCGTTCTGTTGCCTTTGTCTTTGAACCCATAGAAGTCGACCAGCGACGTTACTGCGTTGAAGTCTTGGTACAACCGAACCATATCCTGCGTGAGACGTTCTGCTGTGACGTTGCCGCCCCCTTGACCGGTACTGCGAGCGCGTCCCAGCAAGATGGGAGTTGGCTCGACGTTCCTTCTCCGTAGATAGTCCGCGAGCACCTGCTTGACAAATTCTTCCTCGGTTCGTCCCTCGACCGATATGGCCAGACGGATCACGGACGGCCCCCGAGCAGGTTCTTCTGCCACAGCTCGCCCGTTGTAAAATTATCGTCAAGCCAAACCCGATAGGCATCCGGGTCGAGACGTTTGAACTGCGTCCGTCCATCCCGCAGTTCCACGACAACGATTTCATCAAGATCGAACCCGTCAACGAGTAGGGGCGATTGGGTCGCCACAATGACCTGCTTTTTCTCGGCGAGCACCTTGATCATGCCGCCGACCAGAGCGACGGCCGCCGGATGCAAACCAAGCTCCGGCTCGTCCAACAGGAGTATGCCAGGAAGCATTTCCGGGGGCAGGTTCAACAAGGTCACGAGAGCAAAGAAACGCAGCGATCCGTCGGACGTAAGATGCGCCCCGAAGGTCTTGTCCATGTCCTTGGCTTTCCACCGCAACGACACCTTCCCATAGCTCTCTTCGATCTGAAAGCGGTCGAAGACTGGTAATATCCGGCTAATATGGCGACAGATCATCTCAAACCGTTTGATGTCTTCGTGTTCCAAACGGTATAGGACGGCGGCCAGATTACCGCCGTGTGTATACAGGGTATTGTTGTCTGCCACGTCCCACCGCTTCTTGAAGTTTGAGCTATCGGATGTGTCGTGAAACTGGTAGACGGAGCAGCTCCGCAGCAGCCTGACGATGTTCTCAGCGGCAGCTCGGTTGTGTACTCGGACTGCTTGTTGGGTGAGCGCTTCGTATTGTGGGGTCAGCGCTTTGTATAGCTGACTAAGTGCTTTGGCCTCTTGGGTGCGTGCTTCGGATTGTTGGCTGAGGGCCTTGGCCTCTTGGGTGAGCGCTTCGTATTGTTGGGTGAGGGCTCGGATTTCTCGGATGAGGGCCTCAAATTGTTGGCTGCGCGCTTCGTAGTGCTGGCTGCGCGCTCGGGCTTCTTGATTGGGGCCTCCGGCATCTGCAGTTTGGGCAGCTTCGACGATCTCCGCTTCCCGATGACCACCACTCCCGACGTGGAAAAGTCCTATCTCCGGGAAGCCTTTGGAGCCAACATCGACCGACTCCTCGGTAAAGATCAGCTGGTCGGGCTGGGCGTAAGACAGCCCGAACTGGTACACTAGCAGTTCATCGCTCTGGCCTCCGTCGGGGCCCACGGCAATGTCTGCCTGCATACGTGGGGTAGTAGCGTTTCCACCGTACAACTGATCGTCGGCCCCACCGTATCTCTCGACAAACTCCCCGAGCCGGCGCCACAGCATCCAACGCAGCATCTCGAAGAAGCGGATGAAATTGGACTTGCCCGAACCGTTGGCACCGATTAAGACGGTTGCGTTGGACAAGTCCGACAGCTCGACATCAGCCAGAGACCTGAAGCCACAGATACGAACGGAAGCGATCCTGCCCCCTACGCCCTTGGATTTTGTCTCCATAGTCCCGGATGTATACCACGAACAAGCGCCTCCGCAACAAAAGCGTTGATTTCTCTCCCACGACCGGCCTATATGACCGGTGAGAGCAGTCACATAAGAAGGAAGCATTGCATGCAGTACACGTTTCTCAGTCGAACCGGCGTCAAAGTCTCACGCCTGTGCCTCGGCTGCATGAGCTATGGCTCATCGTCGTGGCGGCCGTGGGTCCTGGACGCCGAGGGTGCCGCGCCGTTCTTTCGACGCGCGCTTGAGGCCGGGGTCAACTTCTTTGACACGGCCGATGCCTACTCTGTCGGTGTCAGTGAAGAGGTGACCGGTCGCCTGCTGCGCGAGTACGCCAATCTCGACGAGGTGGTGCTGGCCACCAAGGTCTTCTTTCCCATGTCCGAGGGACCGAATATGGGCGGCCTGTCCCGGAAGCACATCGAGCAGGCGTGCGAGGCCAGCCTGAAACGCCTCGGTGTGGAGGTCATCGACCTGTATCAAATCCATCGGCTCGACCAGCACACCCCCATAGAGGAAACCCTGGCCGCGCTTGACCGGCTGGTGAGCCAGGGCAAAGTCCGCTACATCGGCTCCAGCTCCATGTATGCCTGGCAATTCATGCGCGCGCTGTCCATTTCGGAACGCAACGGCTGGGCACGTTTTGTGACGATGCAGAATCACTACAATCTGGTCTATCGCGAAGAAGAGCGGGAGATGATGCCGCTGTGCGAAGCAGAAGAGATCGCGGTGATTCCGTGGTCTCCCCTGGCTCGTGGCATGCTGGCCGGGACGCGGACGACCCTGGGGGACGATTCAACGACGCGCTCCAAAAGCGATGGCGCCGATCAAATCCTGTACGATCAGCCCTCAGACTGGGATGTGGTCGAGGCGGTCAAAACCGTGGCGCGGCAACGTGGCGATAAGCCTGCCCAGGTCGCCCTCGCCTGGCTGCTCTCCAAGCCTGCCGTCGCCGCTCCAATTTTGGGCGCGACCCGGCTGTCCCATCTGGATGACGCGCTACAGGCCGTCGATATCACCCTCTCCGATGAGGAAATCACCACGCTTGAAGCGCCCTACCAGCCCCATCCGGTCAGAGGCATTCAACCCACCCGTCCGCTGCGCAGCCGTTGAGCCAACTGGAACAGGCAGCTTCGGCTAGAAAGAGACGGCCTAAGGAGGGATTCACGATGAGTACATCACAACCGACCCGCGTCCACCTGATTACCGGCGGCTATCCGGCCGGCTCTCCCGCCGGACACGATATGGACTACGCCCGCCTGCGTCTTCTGCAACTGCTGGGCGAAACCCCGAATCTGACGACCACCGTCGGCAACGATTTCAGCGATCTGGCCAAGTGGCTGCCGTCCTGTCAGCTGATCATTACCTATGTGGCCGGTCCACACCTGAACGACGAACAGAGCCCCATCATGCAGCAGTGGCTGGAGGACGGCGGGCGCTGGCTTGGGCTGCACGGCACCAGCGGCGGCCGAGCCGCGCCGGTTGGAGACGACCGGCGCGTTCGCAAAATGGTCAAGACCAGCCACCACGCCGTGTTGGGCAGTTTCTTTCTCAACCACCCGCCCTTGTGTAAGTTCCGGGTTGAGGTTGCCCAGCAGGACCACCTGCTGACGCGAGGGCTGCCGGCGTCTTTTGAGGTGATGGACGAGCTGTATCTGATTGAGCTGCAAGAGCCGGCCGGCAGCCAGATCCTGCTAACCACCCAGCTGCCGACCGATCCATCGCCCCCCGGCTTCGGCTTTGTGTACGACGCCGACACCGCCCTGCTGCCGGACGGCAAGAGCCGGGTGCTGGGCTATACGCGTGACGTCGGCAAGGGTGGGGTTGCCTATATTGCGCTGGGCCACTGTCACTCACCGCTCAACAATGTCCAGCCCTTTGTCGACGCCAGCGTGGAGGAGTCGGGCACGACTCCGGTCTCGTTTCGGGGTTCGTGGGAGACCGCCGCGTTTGCGCAGCTGGTGCGCAACGGCATCGCCTGGGGGAGCGCTCAGGCCGTCTAGGCGGCCCGGATTCTGAACAGGACGTCAACTGGGGAGCGACGATTGTCGCCCCCGCACTGTTGCCGTCAGCGATGATCGCCAAACGCCTCGTCGCGCGTTTTGGCCCGCTGGGCGCCGGCCAGGCTGTCCTCGCCCTGCTCCAGACGGTACACCCGGGTCAGCGCATAGGTCTGAAAGGCGCCCGTGACGCCGGTCCGAAACCCCATCTCGTCCTGCATCTGGTTGATGGCAAACTTTGCCGTGCGTAGGGCGAACGCGTCTTGCAGGGCAATGCGCTGGGCCAGCGCCATGGTTTCCTGGGCCAGCGTGTCGCGGGACACCACCCGGTTCACCAGCCCTCTGCGCTCGGCCTCGTGAGCGGTCAGCCAGTCGCCAGTGAACAGCTGCTCCTTAGCTTTACGAAAGCCGATATCCCACGGCAGGCTGAAATACTGCACGTGCGAGCCGCCCCAGCGCACCGCCCGGTCACAGAACTTGGCGTCGTCCGCAGCAATAATCAGGTCACACGCCGAGGCCAGCATCAGGCCGCCCATAATGCAGTAGCCCTGCACCTGGGCGATGGTCGGCTTTGGAAAATCGCGCCAGCGCAGCGTGTTTTCAAAGTACAGCTGCCAGGTCCGTTGATATTCGTGGGCGGTCCCTTTTTTCATGGGCCGCTGGCGCTGGTCGGCCAGTTCCTGCGGGCTGCCGATATCGTGGCCGGCCGAAAAATGCTCGCCGGCGCCGGCCACAATGACCACCTTGACCGTATCGTCCTCCGCAGCCTGGGCCATGGCCTGATCAAACTCTTCGAGCATGATCCGGCTCTGGGCGTTCAGCACCTCGGGCCGGTTGACGGTAAGGGTTAAGACGGCCTCGTTCCGCGCAAGTGTCAGCGTCTGGTATGACATCGTCGGGCTCCTTTCTGGGGCAGTTGGAAAACTCTGCGACAACAAAGGGAAACGTGATAACAGATAGATCCCACAGGACATCACGTTTCCCTTCGTGCTACAGTCCCTGGCAACACCAAGGAGGCAAGCAATGAAAGTCATCGCTGACCTGTGTGTCGTCCCGGTCGGGGTGGGCGTGTCGGTCTCAGCCCACGTCGCCGCCTGCCAGCGCGTCCTCCAAGAAGCCGGCCTGACAACCCAGCTGCACGCCTATGGGACAAACATCGAGGGCGAGTGGGATACCGTCTTTACAGCTATCAAAGGGAATCGTGATCTCCTTGGGATTCTTTTTGTTATCACGATTCCCTTTGTCAAACGCTGCCACGAAGTGGTCCACGAGATGGGCGCGCCGCGGATTTCGACCAGCCTGAAGATCGGCACCCGGACCGACCGCGCACAGACCATGGCCGACAAAGTGTCGAGCGTTGTCCGCAAGATGGCCGAGCCGGGAGGCTGAAACCCCGGCTCAGCCTACCGGCCTAGCTCATATCGCCCATCAGATCGAAGTGCACCTTGCGGGTCTTGAACAGCCAGCGGTCGCCCTGCTTAACCAGAGTGTCTTCGTAGCGCCCGGCCAAGCCGTTCACCAGGGCGCTCTCGCCCTTGGAACGCACGACCACGATATAGCTCTTGGCCGTGGCTTCCTCGCCGTTCACCTTGATGATCTCATTCATCACACAGTGCTTGACCAGGGGCGCGCCGTCTTTCATCGGCACCCGACCCGGGATGGCCCGCACAAAAGCACGCAGAGCCTCTTTGCCCTCCTGAACCCCGTTGGCGCCGGCGTCAAACCGGCCGTCCTCGGCGAACAGGTCCACCCACTCGTCAAACTCGCCGCCATCAAAGTGGAAGCAGTAGTTGGCAATCGTCTCGTGAATGGCATCTTTCTCTTCCAGAACCGTAGCCATGGCGTCCCTCCTTTTGCTGATACCGTCCGTCCTAGCATTTTTTTCCGGTCCCGCCCACACAGGATTCTTTTTGTTATCACGATTCCCTGTGTCACCAGCTTGCTTTGGTCCGAGCGGTGGTGGTAAAAAAGCTCTCGGTGACGACCGACCCCTCGGAAGAGATCACCAAGAGCTTTCAAAGCCGTCGGTGATGACCAATTCCCCGCAAGAAAGTATTTCAGAGGCAGCGTGATGGATTCTCAACTCGAAGCTCTTCTCAATCGGCTGCTCGAAGCAGAGCGCGCCGGCCACCAGCTGCTCGACGCGATGGGCCAGGAAACGACCGACTCCGAGGTAAGCGCGCTGCTGGTCAACTTCACCGATGTTGAGGTGAGCGACACCGCCATCCTCGAAGGCTTGATCCGCCTGCACGGCGGAACGCCCTCGACCGAAACCGGCGACTTTGCCGACAAGGTCCTGCGGCTCAGCGGCCTGGCCGACCAGATCGATCTGCTGTCCCAGGGACAGGCCTGGGTTGCCCGCAAGGTCGAGCAGGTCCTGGACCTCAATCCGCCCCCCGACATTGCCGCCTTTCTCAAGGAAATGGCCAACCGCCATCGCCACAATATGGAGTGGGCCCGAGCCGAGGCCATCAAGCTGTCGGTGGCGACCGATCTCCCGGGAAGACATCAGCGCTAGCTGTTTCGGACTGGTGACACCTCAGTTTGCGACCCGCTTCTCCCTCGTCTGCCTGGGACTCGCCGTGTGCGAGCTGGTGTGTCTGCCGTGGCTGATCAGCCTCGACGCGGCCGCCTATCGCTGGGTGCAGACCCTGCGCTCGTGTCGGGCCGATTATCTGGCCAGCCTGCTCAAACACCTGCCGCTGGTGGGTCTGCTGATCCTTGGCGGCGTCCCGGTCGCGGTCTTATACGTCCGTCGCCAGTGGGCCGAGGCGTGGCGGGCCAGCTGGGTGATCGGCGGCGGCCTGTTCCTGTGTGAGCTGTTAAAGACTGGCCTGGAACGCGCCCGGCCCAGTGTCCTGACCCCCAGCCTGGTCGGCAACAGCTTTCCCAGCGGTCATGTCACCACCGCCCTGCTGATGAGCGGCGTGTTCATTTTTCTGGCCCGGCGCTCCGGTTGGAACGCCGGGCTGCGGCACGGCGGAACCGGGCTGTGCGTCGTCCTGTCGGCCCTGATTATCTGGCAGCGCGTCTACTTCGGCCACCACTGGCTGCTCGACGTGGTCGGGACGGTGCTGCTCGGCGCCGCCTGGCTCAGCTTCGGCCTCTCGCGGCCGGCCCGGCTTCCCATTTCCCGTTCGGCCCTGGCCTGGAGTGTGGGCCTGTTGGCCTGCTATCCGGTCGTATTATTCTTTCCTCACGCCAGCCTGAGCCTGCCCTCGGTGCGGACAGCCGAGACCGAGCCAGTGGCTCGGATTTCCTTTGGCGTGGCAAAGCAACACCTTAGCCTGGCCGGCGCCTGGGGCGCGCAGGGCCGCGAGCCGGCTGGGCCGATTACCTGGATGAAACGCGGCGAGGCCGGGCTGAGCCTGTCCCTGCCCCAGCCCGGCGCCTATCTGCTGCGCTTTGCCGCCCGCCCCTTTGTCCACGACCGGACCGAAACGTGCTACCCGCTGAGCGTCCTGATAAACGGCCATCCGGTCGGCCGCCAGCTGCTGTACCGGGGCTGGCGAGAGTATGAGCTGTGGCTGGACCCGGCTTGGGTCGTGGCCGGCGAGAACGAGGTACGGTTTCGGGTCGGACCGGATTTTCCGCCGGCCGGCCCCGAACAGCAGACCGTGGCCTTTCGCTCAGTGCGGATAGCACACCCCTGAGCAGAGAGCGCCTAGAGCCTTCTGTTTTTGGGTAGACGCATAGCCAGCAGGGGTAAAGGAATGGCCCCATTCCTCAGGTCCGCAGTGCTGGAGCAGGGTCCCGCTCCGGCGCCACGTCGCCTCAACCGTGCGTTCGGCCGCGGGGCGGAGGAAAGGTTTGAGCTTGGCGAAGCCCGGTTCAGTCGGTGGGACCGAGTGTTTACGGAGCTTGCCGCGGCGGGCGGGCCGCCCATAGCGCTCATGCTGGATTCGACGCCGGTCCAGGCGCATCGGTCAGCGGCGGGCGGAAAAGGGGGGCGGACCACCAGGCCAGTGGGCGGTCACGGGGCGGGCGCACGACCAAAGTCCACGCCGCCGTCGCTGAAGCGGGCCGCCCCCGCCGGCTGCTCGTCCGCCCGGGCCATCGGGGCGAGGTGCCCGTCGCCCCAGCTCTGGTCGCCGCCCTGACTCCGGCGCGCGGCCTGGCCGCTACCGCCTACGACAGCGATGCCCTGCGGGCGTGGCTGGGGCGGCGCGGCTGCCAGCCGATCATCCCCACCACCCCGACTCGCCAGCGCAAACAGCCCTTTGACCCCGTGGCCTATCGGGAGCGCTGGGAGGGACAGTGAGCTTAGCTTATCCTCGACACGCTCCGACTACACGGCCGCGTCATATGCATCACCCGTCTTTTCCGGGAAAAATTTCCTCATTTTTTGGAGAGTCCACCAAAATTGGCGGCGCAAAATGTGAACGGATGGAATACGGGAGTGGACTATCATCGTTGATGTCTGCCTCTGCATCGTCCTGGGGGTCGGCTCCCCACTTTGGAGAATTCTATGCATTCAAAGATGATGGAGCAGTCCGAACAGTTTGCTATCCGCCCTCGCGCCCCTCTCGGGCCGTCATGTCTCAGGCGAGGTCGGGCCGCCATCACATGCCTGCTGTTGACGGTGCTCCTCCTTTCTCCAATCGCGGGGCAGGCCGCCGACCTGTTTACGCCGGTCACTGAGGCGCGGTCGTCCCTCCCCTCCGACGACCTGACGCTTCGTAGCCGGGCGGTGACCATCGACTTCACGCAACTCCAGCGCGCCCGGCAGACATTTCGTGCCACCGCCGCCACCCCGCGTGATGACAGTGGCCGGGTGCTCCCCGAGTCGGACACGACCCTGACCTTCAACCTGTTTGATGATGTCGTGGTCACGGCCGTCGTGGAGCATACCGCGCCGACGTATTCGGGCGGCTATTCCGTGTCGGGCCGTCTGGTCGACGAGCCGCTGAGCAGCCTGACGCTGGTGGTCAACGGCCAGACCGTGGCCGGCACAGTGCAGCGGATGGGAGAGATATACCACATTCGCTCGGTGGGCGAGGGCCAGTATGCGATCAGCGAAGTGGCAGAGTCTCCGCTCAACTGCGGGGTGGAGGCGGTGCCCTCCACAGCCGACCACCAGCACTGACGGGATGTCCCGGCCAGCGTCCCGGCGTCTCTTGCCGTCTCTCACACGCCTGCTGTGCGCCGGGCTGGTGCTCCTACTCCTGCTGTGTGGGGAGGTCGCCCACGCGCAGTCGGAGGAGTCGGAGATCGATATCCTCGTGGTCTACACCAGGGCGGCCAAGGAGTTGGCCGGCGGCGAGACCAATATCGAGACGCGGATCGAGGAGATGGTCGCCTCAACCAACACCGCTTTCCGCACCAGCGGGGTGAACATCCGGCTCCGGCTGGTGCATGTCGAAGAGCTGGACTACGTCGAGCCCAGGAATTCTGATGACTTCGGGCGGCTCCAGAGTCCTTCCGACGGACACATGGACGAGGTGCATGCCTTGCGCACCGCGGTAGGCGCCGACCTCGTCCATCTGATTGAGAGGTGGGGAGTGTCGAACCGTTTACTCTACTGCGGTATCGCGCGGGTAGGCGGGGGCGAAGCGCACGCGTTCGGCAGCACCGTGCTGGAGTCGCCGTGCGGCTCCAGCAGCATCACCTTCGCCCACGAAGTCGGCCACAACTTCGGACTCATGCACGACCGGTACACGAAATGGAGTTTTCACAATCACGCCGACAACTACGGCTACGTGAACCAAGCGATGTTTCAGGCTGGCGCGCCGGCGGGGTCCCGCTGGTACACGATCATGGCCTACTCCACACAGTGTGCGGGCCGTTTTTCCTGTTCGTCGGTGAACCGCTTCTCGAATCCGGATCAGACCCACACCGGCAACCCGCTCGGCGTGCCCGACGACTCGATGTCCCCGGAAACGGTCGGCCCGGTTGACGCCCGTCGCACGCTCAACGCTCAGAGGGCGGCCACCGCCGTCTTCCGTACTCCTCCCACTACGCCGACCGTGGCGTCCCTCAAGCGTCGGTCGCCAGCGGTGGAAACCACGAACGCGGACGAGTTGCGCTGGCGGCTGGCGTTCAACATGGATGTGCAAAACGTCGACAGCACGGATTTCGAGGTGGAGGGGCTCACCACGCCAACCGTGACCGTGACGGCTAAGACCGGCAGCCAGCGAATCTACGACATCACAGTAACCGGCGGGGGTCTAGACGACCTGACCGGGACGGTGACCCTGGGGTTCGCCAGCGACCAAGACATTACGAAGCTCAACGATACCGAGACGACGTTGGACACGACGTGGCCCGCCGCCGCCCAGCAGAGCTATAGCCTGGACAACACCGCGCCGCAGCCGACAATCAGCCCGTCTGCCGCCGGCAGTACGCCGTTCACGGCGATCATCCGCTTTGACAAGGACGTGACGGGCTTTGACGCCGCCGGTGACGTGACGGCGACCAGCGCCAGTGTGGCGGCCCCGGTGCGCGCGGACGCCCGCACCTACACCGTGCAGGTGACACCCAACACCGGCGCGACGACCATCACTGTGACGGTTGGAGCAAACAAGGCGTCGGATGCCCTCGGCAATGGCAACGCCACCGCCACCGGGGAGATCACCTACGATACGATGCACGCGAAATCGCTCACCGTCAGCGGACTGGCGGACGTAGAGGTCGCGGAGAATGCCGCCTGGACCTCGGCTGTGCCGACCCTGGATCCGGTGGGGACGGTGACATGGCTCGCGGAGGGAACGGACGCCGATCACTTTACGATTGATGCCTCGAACGGCGTGCTGTCCCTGGCGGCGCAAGACTTCGAGAGTCCGGCGGACGCGAATACGGACCACGCCTACGAGGTGACGGTGCGGGCGGTGGACGCCAGCGGCAACGCGGCCACACAGGCCATCAGCGTGACCGTGACGGACGCCGTCGAAAACATCGACCAAGCGATTGGCATTGGGGGGAATCTGAAGGTCTGGGAAAACGTCGGTTTCCGAGTCTCACCCTATCTGGCGAAGAAGCCGGTCGGCGAGGAGAAGGCGTGGGAAGTGACCGGGGCCGATGCGACGCACTTTAAACTGAGCGACCGCACAATCTATGGTGTGAAATCCTACTATCTGGAGATGCCGATACGGGACTACGAGAATCCCGTAGACGCGAATACCGACAACGTCTATGAGGTGACCCTGACAGCTCTCGGCGACGACGATGGGAACCCGGCCAGCAAGGACCTGCGTGTGGAGGTGATCGATAGACCGGAAATCAGGACGTTGCGGATCAGCGGCCTGTCGAACACGACGGTCCAGACGAACAGGCCCTACACGTCAGCCCGCCCGACCGTGAGCGGCAAGCCGGTCGGGCAGGTGACGTGGACCACGGAGGGAACGGACGCCTATCAATTTACGATTGGCGCGCGCGGCGTCCTGCGCATGGCGGCGCAGGATTACGCAAATCCGGTCGATCGCAACGGGGATAATGTTTACGAAGTGACCGTGCGGGTGACCGATGAGGACGACAACACCGCGACGCGCGATCTCAGGATAACGGTCGCCTCATCTACTACTAGGGGCGGCGGGAGTGGCGGGAGTGGCGGGAGTGGCGGTGGGGGCGGTGGGAGCAGCGGGGGCGGCAGTCGAGACGACCACGGCAACTCCTCCAGCCGGGCGACCCGGATTCAGCCGAGCGGGCGCACTGCCGGGCAGATTAACACCACCCGCGATGTCGATTATTTCACGCTGACCGCGCCCCAGGCCGGGATATTCATCGTCGAGACGACCGGCTCCACCGACACCCGGGGCACGGTGTGGCAGGACGGCCAAGAGTTAGCCACCGCCGCTAGTGGCGGAGCGGGGCAGAACTTTCGGCTGACCACCCAAGTCGAAGCCGGGCCGGTGGTGGTGGCGGTGCGGGGCAACGGGCGGCAGACCGGACGGTATACCCTCCAGACGACCGTGGTGGCGTACTCTGTAGAGAACCCCCAGCCGGGCTCGTTTCAAAGTGGGCTGGGGGTAATTTCGGGCTGGGTGTGTGAGGGTGAGGCGGTCACGATTGAGATCGAGAGAGCGAAGGGGGCCGTCGTGGAGCTGGAGGCCGCCTATGGGACGGAGCGGGCGGACACGGCCGGGATCTGCGGGGACGAGGCCAACGGCTTTGGGTTGCTGTTCAACTGGAATCTGCTGGGCGACGGCACGCATGAGGTGGTGGTCCTGGTCGATGGGAGCGAGTTGGGCCGGGCGCCAGTGACGGTGACGACCCTGGGCGCAGAGTTTCGCACGGGGCTCCAGGGCAGCTTTGTGGTCGCGAACTTTCCCCGCAGGGGAGAGCAGCTCCAACTGGTGTGGCAGGAAGCCGGGCAGAACTTCGTGCTGGCACCGACGGAACTGGGAGCGGCATCCGCACCTGCGCGGGTTTCCGGTGCCATTGAAGGGGTATTGGAGAACCCCACGCCCGCCTCCTACCAGAGTGGGCTCGGCGTCATCTCGGGCTGGGTGTGCGAGACGGAAGAGGTCGTCATTGAGGTGGACGGGCAGCCCATCGCGGCGGCGGCGGGCACGGAGCGGGCGGACACCTTGGACAGGTGTGGCGATGTGGATAACGGCTTTGGGCTGTTGGTGAACTGGGCCGAGTTCGGGGCGGGTGCGCACGAGGTGGTGGCCCGGGTTGACGGGGTGGAACTGAGTCGGGCGACGGTGACGGTGACGGTGGTGGACGAGACGGAGCCGTATGTCCGGGGGCTGGCGAAGCGGGTGGAACTGCCGGGCTTTCCGACGCCGGAGGAGACGGTGACGGTAGAATGGCAGCAGACGCAGCAGAACTTTGTCATCACCGGGCTGGACTGAGGAGGTGCCCGGTCACCAGCTGTGCGGAGGTTGTATGCCCTGGCGCGGGTGCGCGGCCTGGCCGGCCGTAGCGTGCGGAGGATCGGACACGGCCGGCCGGAGCAGTTCGGCCACCGCCGGTCCGGTCCAGGGGCAGCGACAGAGGGCGGAAGCGAGGCCAGGGCCTTGGCTGGCCGACCCGCAGCCGACAGAGGGAGACCCTGGCGGTCTGCCACTGCCATGAGCTACGTACTTTTGCCCGCTTGGTCGCTCGCACGTCCCGTCCGTTTTTTTGCCACAATGAAGGTGGCGTCAATGAAACACTCGCTCAGGTCTACCTCCCCCCGCGCTCAGAAATCCTCGGCCATAGCTTCCAAGACGCTCCGCAGCACGTCGATTCGCACCCACTGCTGGAAGCGCCGATGGCAGGTCTGGTAGGGGGGAAACCGCTCCGGTCAGTCTTGCCAGCATGCCCCCGAGCGGAGCATCCACACAATGCCGTTTAAGACCTCACCACAGCTGGACGCCGGTTTGAAGCGTCTCCGCCGGTTCAACCTATTCACAGGACGCGCTAGAAGACGATTTTGACCGTCGGGATGCTCTTGAGGGCGATGAAGATCACATTCCGCTCTTCTTCGCTGTGGACCTGGAGGGAGAAGTGAAAGGACGTGTACTTACCCGTTCTGCTGTGGTTTGACTCGCTCAGGTGATAGTCACAGTGCTCAAACAGGGTCGGGATGGTGTCCAGGATACGCTGGCGGTCAGCCCCGATGATTTTGTAATACCACTGGCACGGATACCGGATTTCTGGCTTCACATGATTCCCTTTGTTTGCAAATCGCTCTCCTCTTCAGACAGACGTGCGTGCCGCCGTAACGCGGCACGCCGTCCCGCTCTTAATATCCGCCAAAGCCCATATCCGTGGTTGCCTGCGCTTCGGGGTCGGTGCACACATTGACCAGGGCCGGTTTGCCGCTGGCTATGGCGCGCTCGATCGCGGCGCGGATGTCGTTTGGGTTCTCGACAAACTCGCCGTGACCGCCCAACGCCTCGACGACCTTATCGTAGCGCTGGTGGCCGAGTTCACGCCCGACATTCCCCATGCCCAGGCCACTGGCCGTCGCCCGACCGGTCTGGCGCGAGGTGAAGCCGGCATTGTTCGACACGACCACGACAATCGGCAGGTTGTGGCGGATGGCCGAGTCCATTTCCATGCCGTTCCAGCCAAACGCTCCATCTCCCGACAAGACCAGGACCGGCTTGTCCGGCTGGGCCGCCTTGGCGCCAATGCCGAACGGGACGCCAACGCCCATACAGCCGTGCGGACCGGCGTTCAGGCTCGTCCCCACGTCATAAATGGGAATCGACTGGCGGGCAAAATTGAGGATTTCGTGTCCGTCCACCACCAGGATCGTATCGCGGCTGATGACCTCGCGCACTTCCTGGCACAGACGCAGGGGATGGACGGGTACGGCGTCGGAGTGCAGCAGCGGCGCCGAGCGTTCTTCGTTTGAGCGTTGCTTGGCCGACAGCTGGGCGACCCAGGCCGTCTCCTGAGCCCCGTCGAGCTTGCCGGCCGCCTCTTCGGTCAGCTGCTGGAGCACCAGCTTGGCGTCACCAATAATCCCTACCTCAACACCCCGGTTATGGCCGAGGGAGCGGCCGTCGAGGTTGACATTGATGAACTTGGCCTCGGCCGAAAACCGCGGCGCCCGCAGAAAGGACAGCATGGAGTTGGCCCGCGCGCCGATGACGAGCACCACGTCGGCTTCCCGAAAGGCCATGGAGCGGGCGGCCGGAAATGCGCGCTGGTGATCTTCGGGCACGACGCCCCGCCCCTGCGGGGTGGTGTAGAACGGAATGCCCGTAGTCTCGACGAATTGCCGCAGCTCCTGGCTGGCCTCGGCCCACAGCACGCCACTGCCGGTGACGATGATCGGCTTGGCGGCCTGACGCAGCAGCTCAACCGCCCGCCGGATCAGGGCCGGGTCGCCGGCCGGCCGGCTCTCGACCCGGTACTGTTGCGGCCAGTACAGGCTGTCTTCCTCCACCTTGCCGGCCAGGATGTCGCCGGGCAGGTCCAGGTAGACCGGCCCCTTCTTGCCGTCCATGGCCTCCCGAAAGGCGATGCTGACGTACTCCGGAATGCGCTGGACCATATCGACCCGGTAGGCGGCCTTGACCACCGGCCGCATCATTGCCACCTGGTCCATCTCCTGAAACGCGTCCAGGGTGGTCGCCCGTATCGCCGCCGACCCTCCAATCGCCACAATCGGCGCGGAGTCAGCCCAGGCGTTGGCCAGCCCGGTGACCGCGTTGGCCGTGCCCGGCCCCGACGGGGTGATACAAATGCCGGGTTTGCCGGTCACCCGGGCATAGGCGTGGGCCATCATGGCGGCGGCTTGTTCGTGACGCACATAGATGCCCTGCATGCCGTGGGTCAGGCACGAGGCGGCCGTTCCCGAGGTCGGGCCGCCCATCATGAAGAAAATGGTATCAACGCCCTCGTTCTTGAACGCTTGTCCGATGATCTGTTCGCCGCGGATGCTTGCCATTGTTCTCCTCCCTGCGAAGACAGTGAACGATGATACTCCCCTCATCAGGAAGAGAGCAGCGTCCACTTTTTACTCGTGCCCCGTTTTCCCTCAGTCCACAGTCGGAAGTCAAGGGACCTATGCTCAGCCGCGGCATTGGGATAGTACACAAGACACACCGCGCTGAAGGGAGAGCGATATGAAAGCAATTCTGTTTGAGACAGTCGGCGGACCCGAGGTGCTGAAACTGGGCGAAGCGCCCATTCCCGAACTCAGACCCCGTAAGGTGTTGATCAAAAGTCAGGCCATCGGGATCAACTTCGCGGATACGCGCTTCCGTCAGGGCCAGTATGTCATGCAGCCCAGATTCCCGGATACGCCCGGACTCGAAGCTGCGGGCGTGGTCGAAGCGGTCGGCGAGGGGGTGGACCATATCGCGCCGGGCACCCGGGTGGCGGCCATCGGTATGCGGACCTACGCCGAATACGCGCTCGTCTCGGCCGACCAGGTCATGCCGCTGCCCGATTCGGTCAGTTTTGAGCAGGGCGCGGCCTTTCCGATTCAGACCCTGACCGCTTACCACCTGTTGTATACCTGCCATCAGACCAGCCCGGGCCAGACCGTGCTCGTGCATTCTGCGGCCGGCGGGGTGGGCATTGTCGCCATGCAGATCGCCAAGGCGGCCGGCGCGCGGGTGATCGGCACTGTCTCGAGCGACGCCAAGGTCGCCCTGGCCCAGGAGTATGGAGCCGACGCGGTGATCAATTATGAGAGCCAGGACTTTGCCGAAGAAGCCAAGAAGCTGACCGACGGCAAGGGCGTGGATCTGATCCTCGACGCGGTGGGGCAACCGACCTTTGCCGCAGGGCTCACATGCCTGGCTCCATTCGGTCACGCCATCCTGTACGGCCAGGCCGGCGGCGCGCCCGAGCCGCTCAACGTCTTTGGGCTGTTCCAGAACTCGCTTAAGGTCAGCTGCTTTGGCCTGTATACGGCCTCGGCCATACCCGAGCTGCACCAGAAAGGGATTACCGAGTCGTTCCGGCTCATGGAAGAGGGCAAACTCAAGCTCCTGGTCGGCAAGAGCTACCCCCTGGCCGAGGCGGCCGAGGCGCATCGCTTCATGGAATCCCGCCAATCGGTCGGCAAGCTGATCCTGACCCCCTAGATAAGGAGTTCCGTATGGACTGGCGCGCGCTGTGCGGTGACAAACTCGTCACTCCCCAACAGGCGGTCGCCCTCATCCGGCCGACCGACACCGTTTATATTGCCGGCATACAGGCCACCCCGTTTGCCCTGTGCCAGGCCCTGGTTGAGCGGCAAGACACGCTGCGCGGTCTGCGCGTCAATACCCTGGTGTCGTTTTACGACTGGGACACTCCCGGCCTGAGCGACGCCTTCCGGCTGGAGTCGTGGTATCTGAGCCGGCGTGAACGGAAGCTGATGCACAAGGGCAGCCTGGACTACATTCCGGTCTCGTATTTCCGGGCCGAGGCCCTGCCCCACGGCATTGACGATCTCGATGTGTACATGGTCAGCGTGTCGCCGCCGGACCGACACGGTTATTGCAGCTACGGCACCAGCGTCGGCATGTCGCCGCTCATGACCAAACAGGCCAGGACGATCATCGCCGAGATCGACCCGAGCTTCATCCGCACCGGCGGCGAGAATTATCTCCACATCTCGGCCATTGACCGCTGCGTGGAACGCCCACCCAGCGTCAGCCCACCGACACTCAGCCCCGAAGTCTACAGCCAGGAAAAACAGGACGCGATTGACACGATCTGCATGTCGATCACCAACGAGCTGATTCAGGACGGCGACACGATTCAAATCGGGGCCGGCGATATGACCAGCCCCCTGCCCGCCTATCTGTACGGCAAAAACGATCTGGGCATGCAGACCGAGATCATCCCGCCCGGCGTGGTCGGCCTCGTCCAGGCCGGCGTGCTGACCGGCACGAACAAAACCCGCCATACCGGAACGGTGGTCGGCACCGGCTTTCACCCCATGCTCAGCCCTGAAGAGCTGGACTATATCGACGCCAATCCGGTCTTTGAGCTGTACGATTTCAACTATACCGACGATATCCGCCTGCTGTGCCAGGACCCGCGCTTTACGGCGATCAATAACGCGCTCAGCATCGACCTGACCGGCCAGGTCGCGTCCGAGTCGATTGGCCCCCAGCAGTTTACCGGACCGGGCGGCCAGACCGCCTTTTGCATTGCCGCCAGCCTGGCCGGCAGCAAATCCATTATTGCCCTGCCGTCAAGCTCACTCAGCGGGCCAGACCGCCGTCGGATTTCCCGCATCGTCCCCACCCTGGCGCCAGGAACGGTGGTGACCACGCCCCGCGCCTTTGTCGATTATGTAGTGACCGAGTACGGCATTGCGACTCTACGCGGCAAGAACCTGCGCGAGCGCGCCCAGGCTTTGAGCGCCGTCGCCCATCCGGACTTTCGGGAGGAGCTGCGGACACAGGCCGAATGCCTGCACGGCGCCGGCTGAGGTCTCAGGACTGGGTCTTCCATGTGGGCGGTGCCCAGCGCTTCGGACCCGCCCAGCGGTAGGTGGCCAGATCAACCTTGCCGTGGCGACTGAACCGAACGCCCTCGTCTTCGAGCAGCCAGCGTTGCTGCTCGGCCCGCAGCAGGTCACCGCGAATGCTGATGCCGCCCGAGGCGTTAATGACCCGTTGCCAGGGAACTGTGCGTGACAGCTGGGGGGGCAGATGGCGTAGGGCTGTGCCAACCGCCCGTGGCGCCCGCGGTGCCCCAAGCAGAGCGGCCACCTGCCCGTAGGTCACGACTTTGCCTTTGGGAACGCGGGCGACCAGACGGTAGACGGCCGTATAAAAGGCAGGAAGACCGGCGGCCATCGGCTCAGGACTCAGCCCCGATTTGCTGCATCAAGCCCAGGGCGTCCCAGGCTACCCAGGCTTCGGCAATCCGGCCATCGGCAATCCGATAGATGGCAATCCCCACCACCGACACGTTCTTGCCGCTGGGGGCAATGCCCATGAAATCGCCCCGATGGGTACCCCGAAACGTCCAGCGTCCGACCACCCGGTCCTCCTCGGCCAGCAGGTCTTCGATCTGAAAATGCACATTCGGAAAACCACCCCGGACCGTTGAGACAATCTGTTTCACATCCTCCGGGCCGCCGCCAAAATCATAGCCGGTCGGATAATGGCTGACATAATCGGGAGCGATCAGCTCGTCGATCAGCTCGATCCGACCCGCGTTCAAGACCTCGTCAAAATAGCGCCGGAAGACGGCTTTATTGGCCTCTGACATGGCGTTCCTCTCCCTCTTGATTGCTGTACACAAAAGGCAGGGCCGACACAAGACTGGCCCGTGCCGGACGCGGGCGGGCCGCTCAGTCCGGACCGAACAGCGGGCTCGCGTCTACGGGGCGCAGCTCGGGCTGACACCCGGGGCAGGGCTGATAGCCGAGTTCGCGGGCGCGGGCCAGGGACGGAATCAACACCCGTTCGGCGGCGGTCTGAGCGTGCAGGTCGGCGCAGTCGGGCCGACACAGGCGGGAGCGGGAACGCCAGCCCACATACATCCGGGCGGCGGCAATGGCCAAGCCCCGTCGGGTGTGTCTGACCGGAATGCCCTCGGTCTCAAGAATTGCCCGTTTGGTATTGACCAGATTGCCGGCATAGCCGGTCAGGCGCCCATCGCTGCCGAGCACCCGATGACACGGAATATGCAGCGGGACCGGGTTGTGACGCAGGGCCTGGGCGACCGCGCGAACCGCCCTGGGTTGGCCGATGGTGTCGGCCAGGCCCTGATAGCTGATGACCGTGCCGTAGGGAATGGCTGCGGTGGCCCGCAGCACGCGGCGCTGAAAGTCGCTGCGCATCAGGCGATCATCCAGCGTCCAGTTCAGCGTCCGGCGTGTGCCGGCAAAATACTCGTCGAGCTGTTGGACGAGGGCTGTGGTCTCCGGCCCGGCCTGCTCGGGTCTGAAATCCTGCTCCAGGCGCGTGAGCTGGGTCGAGGCTTGATTTTGGCGCGCGAACTCGACAAAAACCACGCCTTTGTCTGTCGCTCCGAGCAGAATGTCTCCGACCGGCGAGCGCCATAGCTGGACGCGCAGCCGCGGGCGCTGCGGCTCGTACAGCCGCGCCTCAAGCGCCTGCCGGGCACGCCGCAGGCCCTCGGCTTCTTGGGCGGGCGCGGGCCAGTCGGGTAAGCGGGCGCGGAGCGTCCGATACTGTTCCAACAGCTCGCGACACACACCACAGCCAGCCACATGCCGGCGCACCTGCTGGCTCAGCTCGGCCTGCGCCTCGCCAAACGCCTCGGCAATCAGCCGGTTTTCCGAAAATCCGCACGTTCTCACCATAGTCTAGTCCTCCTGAAGGGCGAGCCGCAGCTTGCGCAGCGCCTGATAGACATGCGCCCGCGCGGTCTCTTGGGAACACGCCAGATTGCCGGCGATGACCTGATAGTCCAGCCCCTCGAACTGGCGTTGGACAAGCGCGGTGCGCTGCCGGAAGGGTAATGTTTCAATGGCGGCAAGCACGGTCTGAGTCGTCTCGTTGGCGGCCATGATTTCCTCCATATCGGCTCCGTTTCCGAGCGGCGAGGCGCTGTCTCCAGTCTGCTCGTGGTCCCGAGTCACCACCACCCGGCCTCTGCGTTGGCGGTCACGCGCGTAGTTCTTGGACACGTTGATGGCGATCCGCATCAGCCAGGCCCGATAGTTCATCTCAGCCGACCGATTTTGCGCGCGTCCATACGCCCGGTAGGCGCGCAAAAACGTCTCCTGAAACAGATCCTGAGCGTCGTGCGGATCGCGGGTAAAGCGCAACAGATAGCCATACACCGCGCCCTGGTGGCGCGTGACCAACTCGGCAAAGGCCTGCTGTTCGGTATGGGTCGCCATGTATAGAGAAAGACACCTCAGCCGGCCGTTTGTGAAAACGCTTGCGCCGTCGGGAGCCAGACAGTATATGCTGCATGGGTATGCTTGCGTTCGTCACCTCGGTCGTCATGGCCTGGGCACTCGCCACGCTCTTGGCCTCCCCGCCGGCGGCCGACCGCTTGCCGGCGGCCGACTTCTTCCCCCTGGCCATGCATAATACCTGGACCCATGAGGTCAGGTTCTCGGGCGGGGACTATCACTACTACATGACCGAGACCGTCATCAAAGACAACTGGCCGCTGCTCGGCCAACAGTCCTACGTGGTGGCCGAGGACTACGAGCCGCTCACCGACCGCGCCCCTGAGGCCAGAAGCACGGTTGCCTATTTTCGCAAAAACGGGTTTTTATACCGCTATCCGTGGCTGGACTCCGAGGGCGACCGCATCTGGGACACCCGGCTGGGTCAGGGGCTGGATCAAATCATGCCGAGTCCGTTTGTGGAGAGAACACACTGGCGCATGAACCTGAGCACCCGGGTCATGGCCAGCGGCGGGCAGAGCAGCTCATCGGCCACGGCCTGGATTGATCCGAGCGCCATAGAGGTGCCGGCCGGCACCTTTCGCAACTGCCTCAGAGTCGAAACGCTGACGATCAGCTTCGTGCCAGACCCGCGCAAAAAGAGCGCGGAATTTGCGCTGCGGCATACCGAGTGGTACGCCCGGGGCGTCGGCCTGGTTAAAGCCATCAGCAGCGAAGGCGCAGCGCAAAAAAGTGTGACACAGCTGCTGACATATCGGGTTCGTGAAAAGGAGCACCCCAATCACCATGACTGACCACGACCTGTTTGACATCATGTATACCTGCCGCAGCATGCGGCGCCTCAAACCCGACCCCGTTCCGGACGAGTTGATCTATCGCATCATCGAGGCCGGCACCCAGGCGCCGAGCGGCGGCGGCGTCCAGGCCTGGCGCTTTGTGGTAGTGACCGACCCGGAACGCAAGCAGCAGATTGCCGATCTCTACCAGCACGGCTGGCAGATTGCCCTGAAGCAGTACGCCACAGCCAGCCTCACGCCCGAAAACGACAAAAACGTTCGCGCCGCTTCCTACTTGGCCGAGCATCTGGCCGAGGCGCCGGTGCTGCTCGTGCCGTGCCTGCGGGAGCGCCGCCTGCACGCCGAGCGCAAGACAGGCCCCAACGCCCATAACTTCATTCGGATTATCAGCGGCAGCATTTACCCGGCGGTGCAGAATATCCTGTTGGCCTGCCGGGCGCTGGGTTTGGGCGCCACGCTGACCTCGGTGACGACCCAGTATGAAGCCGAGATGAAAAAAATCCTCGATCTGCCGGAGACAATCACCACCTATGCGTTGATTCCCATTGGCTATCCCATGGGCCGCTTCGGGCCGGTCACCCGCCGAGCGGTCGAAGAAGTCAGCTGGCTGAACGCCTACGGCACCCCGTTTCCTCGGCCGGCCGGCTATTCGGGCAGAAAGTCGCCAGTCTGAACAGTCTGGCCCTGCCACACAAGGAAAAGACCGTCCGCCAGCCTAGCTCACCGCCCTGAGCAGCGCTTCGGCCAGGGCCTGGATATCCTCGGGACGATTATAGACGTGGGGCGAAACCCGGATCGAGCTGCCACGCTGCGACACGTACACTCGGCGACGGCGGAGTTCGGCAAGAATGGCCGGGATCTGCCCGGCGTCGGGCAGCCGTACGCCGAACAGGTGGGCCGAGCGCTCGGCGCCAAGCGTGTAGGGGCTGTCTGCCAGCGCCTCGGCCAGCCCGCTGCTGAGCCGGGCGCAATAGGCCCGAATATTGGCGATACCCCAGCACTCCAGCTGTTGCAGCGCTTCGAGCAGCATCGGCACCAGAATGAAGTTGGACCGCTCGCCGGCGTCAAACCGCTGCGCTCCGGGCTGAAACTCGGACTGGTAGTTGATCAGAGAGCTGAAGTCCTGACTGTTTTTGCGGGTGATCCAGTTGTGTTCAAACGGCTCGGCGTCCAGCAGCCGGTCGCCCACCACCGCAAAACAGTACTGATAGGGACCGAACAGCCACTTGTAGCCGGCGCACACCAGCAGGTCCGGCCGTACCTGGGCGCAGTCAAACGGGACAGCCCCGACCGACTGCGTGCCATCGACAATGAACAGGGCGCCGACCTCGCGCGCCCGTCGTCCAATCCGGTCCACATCAAACGGCGTGCCGTCGGTCCAGTGGACCGTGCTGAGCGTCACCACTGCGGTGTTGCGGTCTATGGCGTCGAGGAGACGGGCAGTCCAACCGTCGGTCGCCCCCTGGTCCGGACGCTCCACAAAACGCAGGCGCGCCCCGCCGTGCTGACACTGCGCCATCCAGGCATACACATTGCTCGGAAACTCCTCGCCTGGGATGACTACGTTCTGGCCCGGCCGCAGCCGGGTATTGTGACTGGCGATGGCCATGCTGTAGCTCACCGCCGGCACCAGCGCGACCCGCTCTGGCGTCGTATTGACCAGCCGGGCAAACAGGCGACGCAACTCGTGTGTTTCGTCAAAAAAATCAGCCGGGACAAGCTCGGCCGGATTGACCTTGCGCCGCAGCCCGGCAACGCCGGCCGCCTCGACCGACTTCAGCAGCGGCGACATGTACGCGCAGTTCAGGTAGTGCTGGTCCTCGGGCAGGGAGAAGAGATGGCGCTGGCATTCCATAGCAGCGGTGTCAGGCCTGTTTGACTTCAGGGAAGAGGTCCTGCTTTGGCGCGTGGGCCTTTTTCCAGACCATGACGTTGCGCGTATATTTACACACCAGAGTGCCGTCCTGTTTGACGCCGCGCGTTTCGACCTTGACGATGCCCCACTGGGGTTTGGACCGGGACTCGCGCGTTTCCAGGACTTCGGATTCGGAGTACAGGGTGTCGCCGGCAAACACCGGGTTGGGCAGAACGACATTATCCCAGCCCAGGTTAAAGCCGTTCTCGCTTACATCGGCTACGCCCAGCCCGGCCACAATCGCCAGGGTCAGCACACTGTTGATCAGACACTGGCCGAACTCAGTCTGTTTGCCGTACTCAGTATTAAAATGGATCTGGTTGGTGTTATTGGTCAGCAGGGTAAACCAGATGTTATCGTTCTCGGTCACCGTCCGACCGAGCCGACAGCGGTACACGTCCCCAACCTCAAAATCTTCATAATAACGACCTTCCCAACCGGCTTTGACTGGCATGGTGCTTTCCTCCTGTCCGAGAACATGGGTTTCCCGGCACTCTACCACGCCAAAAGCGGACAGGAGAAGGGGCCAGAGCTGTGGGTAGTGTCTCAGTTTAAAATGCTTGTCTGTCTCATCCCCAACGGCCCGCGCCGAGGACGCGCCAGACGCCGGAAAATCCCCCTCAATCCCCCTTTGTCAAAGGGGGAAGCGCGAAGCGCAGGGGGATTTCTGCGCCAGGAGCGTCCTCCTCGAAAAGAAAATTTCACAGTGATACACCACCGAGCTGTGGGTGTAGTTTTGCAAAAAGAATGGGAATTGAAGAAAAGCAGAGGCAAGAGGCAATCTTGCCTGAAATTCTTCAGTGTGACCCCCAAATACGCGCATCCTGGCAGGTCAAATGATACTTTCATGATACCCAAACAAGCAAAAAGGCCCAAAATTCGTGTCAAATGATACCTGATTTCCGGCAAATGAGCTTTTATGAACCGGGATCTTGAGGCGGCCATCCCCACCCCCTATACGGCAGGGCTACAGCCTAACGTGAAACGCGCTCACTCGGCCTGGAGGGACCAATCTGGAAGCCGGTTCTCGCGGGCTTGGTTCAGCAGGGCCGCTGCCGCCTGATTGCCGGCGGAGCGGTTATAGTGCCTGGCCTTTCAGCAGCTCGGTGTAGCGGCTTTGCATTTCCTCGTCCACATAGGCGTTGAACCCATCGGTCGTGATCTGCGGCTGGTTCAGAATGCGGCCGCGTAGGTCGGTCGGCAGCGCCCGGGCGTTCTCCGCTGGGCGTTTGCCCAGGTGATAGCTCACCACCACCTTGGTCAGCGGATCGAAGGTGGGGCTGAACACGCTTCTGCTTCTTCTGCACGAACGCCCAGGTCTCGTCGAGCTGGAGCAGCGGGATATGCAGATTGCGCATGACCAAGTCGTGCAGCCGGTCACGGGCCGCCGGTAATCACGAAGTTCTGCTGCGGCTGTTGCCACTCCAGCGTCACCGTCTGGCCCTCTCCGGGGAAGTCCGCCACCTCACATTCCCCGACCAGCCCCCGCGCGAACTCTTCCCCCAGGGTCGTCACCGTTACGGTGGCCCGGCCCAACTCTTCGCCGTCCACCAGGGCCACGACGGTATGTTCGCCGGCCCCCAGCTGGTTCCAGTTGAACAGCAACCCAAACCCATTATCCGCGTCCCCGCAGACCTCCGCCCCCGCCGGGGTCGAGTGGGTGTCCAGCCGCTCCGTGCCGTAGGCCGCCGCCTGGTGGTGGACGGTCCCATCGGCGGCGATGATCTCAATCTCGACGTCGGCGGCCTCACACACCCAGCCTGAAATCACGCCCACGCCGCTCTGAAAGGAGTGAGGCGCCGGATTCTCCAAGTACCCCACCCCGGCTTTCCCGGCCCGGTTCTCGCCCCCCGGGGCTCCCTCGCCCGCCAGCACGAAGTTCTGCTGCGGCTGTTGCCACACCAGCCGCACACTCTCCCCGGGCCCCGGAAAGTCTGTCACCTCACATTCCCCGACCAGTCCCCGCGCGAACTCTTCCCCCAGCGTCGTCACCGTCACCGTGGCCCGGCCCAGTTCAATCCCGTCCACCGTGGTCAGGTACCCTAACGCCACCCCGTCAATGACGGCGACGACTTCATGCTCGCCATCCCCCAGCTGGTTCCAGTTGAACAGCAGCCCAAAGCCGTTGTCCGTGTCCCCGCACAGCTCTTCCCCCGCCGGGGTCGAGTGCGTGTCCCCCCGCTCGGTGCCGTAGGCCGCCGCCAAGTGGTGGACGGTCCCATCGGCGGCAAGGATCTCAAACTCGACCCCCTCGGCCTCACACACCCAGCCCGACAGCACCCCAATCCCACTCTGAAAGGAGGCCGGGCCAGGATTCTCCAGAGAGCCCGCGACGAAGGCGGTCTGTACGACGTAGCGACCCGTCTGCTGCCCGTTGCCCCGCACGGCGAGCACCACCGGCCCGGCCTCGACGCGGGTACTGAGCCGGAAGTTCCGCTGGGTCCCCCCACTGTCGGCGGTGGCCAGTTCTGCGTCATCCTGCCACACGGTCCCGACCGAAGGGATATACCCGAGGGTCTCGACCACCAATACGCCGGCGTGGGGGGCGGTCAGCGTGAAATAATCCACATCCTCGCGGGTGTGGAGCCACCCGGACGTCTGGCCGGTCAGGGCAATCTCGGTCGCCCGCCGGGCGGTGTCGCCGTGGTCGTCGCGGCGGGGGGGCGGTGGGGGCGGTGGGGGCGGCGCCTGGTAGAAGGTCCCCCTCACCCTGACTTGCCTCGGGAGGTTGAAGGTTTGCCAGGCACCCGATTCATTTAGTCGCTGCAAACTGTGTTCCCGATGGTCCAGCCCTCCACGCCCGTTTCGGTGGCACCATTTGCCCTAACGACGCTCCTCCTACTGGTTAATCCCTCGTGGCCGCTTATCCAGTACGTCGTGTTCGCGGCAAGGACGGTGTTGGCCGGCGCGGTAAAGGTGGCAACGGTACCGGATAAGTGACTAAGGCCGGTCGGGGTGATGAACGTAGCCAACAGAGTGCCCGGCGAGCCGTTGCTGTCCGACCGGAGCCTGACTGAGAGGTCGCCGCTGCCTGCGGCCAGGGTGATCGAAATATCCGAGACCGTGGCGGCTTGGGAACCCGTCGTGATGCTCTGCGCCCAGTGCCAATGGTTGGATTGGGAGCCACTCGTATTCTCGACTAACGTGATTGTGCTCTGCGCCGCCGCCGGGGCGGCCGTGGCCAGCAGGGCGAGGGCAGCGGCGAGGGCGAGCAAGCGGCGCCCGGAAGAGGGAAGGCGGAAGAGGAATCGCGGATGGACGTGAGCATGCCCCTCATGGCCGCGCCCCTCGGGCTGGGCTGGATCCCCCGCCCCCGCCCGTGTCAAGCCCCCCCACCATGCGAAAAGCTCCCGCGGCTGAAAGAAGAAAAAATGGAAACGGCCGGGTGTGTCGGACATCAGTGTGCTCCTCCGTGCTGATGGGAAAAGACCGGCGGCCAGGCGGCCCCACCGGTCACTTCCTCTTGTCTTGAGTAAGAGCCCCTAGCAGCACTCGGGGAATTCTCCTAGCCTCCCAAATTAGGAGATTCTCCCAGCCTCCCAATAGATATTTGAGGGACGCGCGGGCGGCGGACCGCCGCCTAATAATATTCGGCGGCCGGGGTCCGAAATCCCACGACCATTACCCTTCGCCCAGGCGAGATCGGCCCGGATACAGCAAATGAGCGCCCCGTTTTTTCTCGGAATAGGCCAAAAAGGGCGATGTGCCGGAATCAGGCCCATATTTCCGTTTTACGGGCCCTTCCAGGTCCTGAGTCCACAACTACGCGCTCACCCGAGATCATTTGATCTACCCCGCAAAGCGGAAGCCGCCTTTAAGCAAGCGTCACCCCGGAAGCTGATTCCACGCAAATCTGGACCCGCAGCGCTGGGAACGGCCGCGGAAGGCGGCTTTAGACCGTGCTGGCTACTGTTGCGAGCAAGGCTGGCGCTTGAAGGTCTATAGCGTATCCGCTATATGACAAAAATGGCATGGACGGTCGAAACGGTGTCGGCCGTCGACGCCGAAATTGAGGCGCTCCCGGTGGCGTTGCGGG
Source organism: uncultured Binatia bacterium (SeqCode) (assembly GCA_965243735.1). Taxonomy (GTDB): domain Bacteria; phylum Desulfobacterota; class Binatia; order Bin18; family Bin18; genus JAAXHF01. Next base: position 5,033,994 of record CBDEVZ010000008.1, on the reverse strand, counting down.
CTCGGCTGCTGCGGCTGCTGGAGACGGTCGAGAATGTCGGTCTGGAGGCCCTGCGCGCACCGCATGTCCGGCATCTCGACGGTAAGCTCTGGGAACTGCGGGTCCGGGCCACAGCGGGCAGCGCCCGGGGGATCTACGTGACAGTGGCCGGCCAGCGGGTGGTGGTGCTGCACGTCTTCGCCAAGAAGTCGCGCAAGACGCCCCGCCGGGCGCTCGCAACCGCCCGAGAACGGCTGAGGCAGGTGAAACCATGACAAAGCTGAAGGATCTGAAGGCGCGTTTCATGGAGGACCCCGAGTTCCGGGAGGAATATGCACGGGTCGAGGAAGAGTTCGCGCTCATCGAGGCGCTGGTTCGCGCCCGCACGGCGGCGCAGCTGACGCAGGCGGAGTTGGCCCGGCGCCTCGGCACGACCCAGTCCGCGGTCGCGCGGCTGGAGGGCGGCCGAGTATCGCCGTCCTTCGCCACCCTGCGCCGCTACGCCGCAGCGACTGGCACGCGGCTGACCGTGAGCCTTGTGCGGATCGAAGGTGGGGCTGAACACGCTTCTGCTTCTTCTGCATGAACGCCCAGGTCTCGTCGAGCTGGAGCAGCGGGATATGCAGATTGCCCATGACCAAGTCGGGCAGCCGGTCACTCCCTGCCGGTAATCACGAAGTTCTGGAGGGTCTGTTGCCACGCCAGCGTCACCGTCTGGCCCGGCCCCGGAAAGTCCGCCACCTCACATTCCCCGACCAGTCCCCGCGCGAACTCTTCCCCCAGCGTCGTCACCGTTACAGTGGCCCGGCCCAACTTTTCGCCGTCCACCAGGGCCACGACGGTATGCGCGCCGTCCCCCAGCTGGTTCCAGTTGAACAGCAGCCCAAAGCCGTTGTCCGTGTCCCCGCACAGCTCCTCCCCCGCCGGGGTCGAGTGCGTGTCCCCCCGCTCGGTGCCGTAGGCCGCCGCCAAGTGGTGGACGGTCCCATCGGCGGCAAGGATCTCAAACTCGACCCCCTCGGCCTCACATACCCAGCCCGACAGCACCCCAATCCCACTCTGAAAGGAGGCCGGGCCAGGATTCTCCAGAGAGCCCGCGACGAAGGCGGTCTGTACGACGTAGCGACCCGTCTGCCGCCCGTTGCCCCGCACGGCGAGGACGACCGGGCCGGCCTCGACGGGGGTACTGAGCCGGAAGTTCTGCTGGGTCCCCCCACTGTCGGCGGTGGCCAGTTCTGCGTCATCCTGCCACACGGTCCCGACCGAATGGATAGACCCGAGGGTCTCGACCACCAATATGCCGGCGTGGGGGGCGGTCAGCGTGAAATAATCCACATCCCTGCGGGTGTTGATCCGCCCGGACGTCTGGCCGGTCGGGGCAATCTCGGTCGCCCGCCGGGCGGTGTTGCTGTGGTCGTCGCGGCTGACCCCACCACCCCCACCGCCCCCGCCGCCGGTGGGAGTGTCGTTGTCGCGGATGGTGACATCCACCGCGGTCGTGTCGCCCGGCTGCATTCCGGGATAGAGACCACCAAGCAGCCCCTGCTCACACCCGCCCTCGGGTAACAGACACAGCGCCAGCCGCACGGTCTCAGCCGCCTCCCGCTCCCGGTCGTCTCTGATGGTGAGTTCGGTCGTTACGCTCGCGGTCGTTTGGGTGTCGGGGATGTTGGAGTCGTTGCTGAAGGTAAGGTCGAGAAGGCTCGAAGCCGCGGTGTAGTCACGCCCAGGGCGGGCGGTGCCCTCAAGCACCTGCACCTGGAGTGTGAACTCCCCATCTATGTTCGCCGCCTCCGACAGCGTGGCCGTCACCGTCACGGTCTGCGTGCCAGCCCCCTCTGACACCGTGGTCGGGGTGACCGTCAGGTCCACGGTCTGGTCTATCCACGGCTGATCACTCAGGTCATCGTTGCCGTAGAGCCAGAGGCGATCCACGGCGGGGATGTCGGTCTGAAGGGGCGAGAACGTCAGTTGGTTGTGTTGAAGGTTGAGCACCGCCAGGTTTGGATTACCCAAAGCGGGGGGCGTCGTCAGTTGGTTGTGATTGAGGAAGAGAACTTGCAGCTTGGTCAGTTCCCAAAAGCTATCAGGCGAGCTGCCCGCCAGTTTGTTGTTATTGAGGTAGAGATGGGTCAGGAAACCCTTCAGATCCCGGAAGGCATTAGCAGACACGCTCGCCAGTTGGTTGTGACTGAGGTCGAGATAGGTCAGGGCGAACAGCACGTCGTCGGAGTCGAAGTCCTCATCATCCACGCTCGTCAGGTGGTTGTGATTGAGGGAGAGGGTGCTCAGGCTGCCCAGGCCGCTCACATCCGGCACGCCCGTCAGTTGGTTGTCGCCGAGGTAGAGGGCGAGCAGGCGGGTCAGGTCCACAAAGGCATTCTCATCCACGCTCGTCAGGTGGTTGTGATTGAGCCAGAGATATTGCAGGCTGGTCAGGCCGCTCACATCCGGCACGCTTGTCAGGCGGTTATTCCTGAGGGAGAGATGGGTCAGGCTGCGCAGGCCGCTCACATCCGACACACTCGTCAGGTGGTTGTGATTGAGGTGGAGTTCTACCAGGCTGGTCAGGTCGCTCACATCCGGCACGCTTGTCAGGGTGTTGTCACCGAGGTAGAGCCCTGTCAGGCTGGTCAGGTTGCCCAGTTCCGAGGGGAGCGGTCCCGTCAACCGGTTGTTCCGGAGGTCAAGGGTGGTTAAGGCTGCCAGGCTGCCCAGTTTTGGGGGGATCGGCCCCGTCAACTGGTTGTCGGGGAGTTCGAGGGCGCTGACCCGCCCGTTCTGAGACGTGACGCCATGCAACGACCCCGGACACGCGGTGATCGGATCTCCCCAGCCCGTGTCCGTGCCGGTGGTCCAGTTGGCACCGCCCGTGGTGGTGTAGAGCGTCTCTAAGATCGTCTTCTCGTTCACGATCTCCAAAGCGAAGTCGAGGGTGACGGTGTTGGCGGTGGGGGTCGCAGAATCGGTCGCCGTCAGCCTGTAGGTATATTCCTGGTCGTCCGTGGCCGCAATTTTGGTATTGTCGATGTCAATCTGGGGCACGGGGGGCGAGCCGGTACTGGAGAAGCTGAGCCCGGCGGGCAGGGCGAGGGCAGACATGACGTTACCGTCGTCGTCGAGGCTGGCGAGGGTATAGGCGGAGATCGCACCCTGACTCGCCGCTACGGGCAGAGTGGAGCTGGTGGGCGGCGCCGTACACGTCAGCCCCTCCCCCGTCCACGGCTCGGTCAGAATCAGGCGGGGCAGGGCGCGGTCGGTGGGGGTCGCATGGACGGTCTCATATCGAAACGCGATGTCTTTCACCTCCAGACTGAAGGTCAGGGTCGCCGTTTGGGAGTTACCGGTCGCCGTGAGGGTGTAGGTCGTGGCGGCCGCCGTGGCGGTCGGGGTGCCGCTGAGTATGCGGCCGCTATAGCTGAGCCCGGCGGGCAGGGTAAGGGTATTATTGGGGTCATCATCATCGTCGAGGGTATAGGTGCCGGCGGCGATGGCCTCCGGCAGGGTCAGGCTGAAGTTCAAGCCCTTCACCGCGACCACATCGGGTATGCTGGAGGGGGTAAACACGAGTTGGGCGGCAGCGGGTCGAGCCAACCCCACGCAGACGAACAGCCCGACCAGCAGGGCCAGGAAGCCGGACGCACCACGGCCCCTCATGGCTGCCCCCACGTCGGCTCCCTCACTCCCCGCCGGTAATCACGAAGTTCTGGAGGGTCTGTTTCCACTCCAGCGTCACCGTCTGACCCTCTCCGGGGAAGTCCGCCACTACACATTCACCCTCCACCTCCCGCAGAAACTCTTCGCCGAGCGTCGTGACCGTCACCGTGGCCCGGCCCAACTCTTCGCCGTCCACCAGGGCCACGACGGTATGCGCGCCGGCGCCCAACAGGTTCCAGTTGAGCAGCAAGACAAACCCATTATCCGTGTCCCCACAGGTATCCAGCGTATCCCCCCGCTCCAGGCCATACGCCGCCACGTACTGCCCGACCTCCCCCTGTTCGGTCTCGATCTCGATCTCCACCTGCTCGGCCTCGCACACCCAGCCCCACAGCGCGCCTATCCCGCTCTGAAACGCGTGCGGGCCCGGATTCTCCAGCCGCCCCCCCAGATCCCCTGAGCCCTCTGAACTCTGATAAAATCCCGAATTGATGATGTAGTCGGTTGAGACTGTGCTGCCGTCCGGCAACGGAGCGTGGCGGGTAAACACGCGGGCGTAGCCCACCTTGGGGACTTCGATGCTGTCGAAAGCGTCGGCGGGGTTGTCGAAGTAATACTCCCAGAAGCCGCCTTCCGGGCTACTTTCCGCCGCGCGGATGAGCTGCTCCACGACGAGTTCTCCGGTCGCGATGTCGCGGGCAATCCCGCCGCGTCGAAACTCGAACCGGTCTGGAAACGCGCCGTGAAACAGGATCAGCTTGCTGGCACGTTCCATGACGGCGAGGTACACCGAACCGTGTCTCCACGGCCCATTCGGATCCCGTAGGGCGATCCGGGCTTTCGAGTAAGCGGCCAGATCGCCGGACTCCAAGATTTCGAGGACGTACTCCCCCGCTGCCGTGACGAAGGCCTGCAAGGTGGCCCGATCCACCACGTCCCTGGCGGTAATGGGCGGGTCGCCGTAATCAATAGCTTCCTCGCTAATGGGAACCAGGTGAGACGCACTGAGATCGAATCCGGCGAGCAGCACGATGGGTTGTCGCAAGTTGACCGAGAGATAGACGGTGGCATAGCCAGAAGCGTCCGGGACTCCGGGGACGTCGAACAGACCGCCATCCCCGGCTGCGGCTGCAGCGAAGGCGGCCTGGATCGCAGCAAGGTCGGTCAGGGCGGCCGGGTCGATGCCCACGGCGTGCAGAACCGCGCCATAAATCACGGGGGTGAGTTTCCTGGCGGACAAGGACATGTCCTTCGTGTGAATAAACACCCTGCCGTCGAGCGTCAGCTGTATGAGGTAGGTAGAACCGGAACGCCAGGCACTTCCCTCCTGCCTGATGATGCATCCAAAGTATGCCGCCTGCTTTACGGTCGTGATTCCCTGGGACTCGCTCACAAATTGGTCTCTCGCGGCCAGGGCGAAGTCGGTCAGGCTGGCGCTGCCGTCTTCCACCTGTTGCGCCGTCACACGTGGAGGCGCAGGCGGGGTCACGCCAGTAGGCAGGGGACAGTCGAGTTGCGTCTGCGCGAAGGCCGGGCGTGTATCGGAAAAGACGCCGGCCAGCACGAGCAGACCGCTCAGAAGCAGCGATGTCGGGGGCAACACGGTTCCAGTTCGCATCTTCGGGCCTCCTCCCTCATGGGCTGCCAGCGGTAAGTTCGGGGGTTGCCTGCCCACCGTCTCGTGGGCGGTCTAGGTACCAGTGAGCCATCCAACTCCTGCTGGGGCGGGCGAGGCTGCTGTTGCAGAATCACCAGGAGGAACGGCCGCAGGCAGCGCCCCTACTCAACATCCGTAATCACGAAATTCTGACTGGTCTGCCGCCACTCCAACAGGGTACGCTGCCCCAGGGCCGGGAAGTCCTCCGCCACACATTCCCCCGCTACCCCCTCCACAAACTCCTGCCCCAGCGTCGTCACCGTGACCGTCGCCCGGCCTAGTTCGGCCCCATCGACCAAGGCGGTCACGCTATGCGCGCCAGCGCCCAACAGGTTCCAGTTGAGCAGCAACACAAACCCATTATCCGTGTCCCCACAGGTATCCAGCGTATCCAACCGCTCCAGGCCATACGCCGCCACGTGCCATGCGAAATCACCCTGTTCGGTCTCGATCTCGACCTCGACCTGCTCGGCGTCGCACACCCAGCCCCACAGCGCGCCTATCCCACTCTGAAACGCGTGCGGCCCCGGATTCTCCAGCCGGCCCCCCAGATCCCCCAGACCATCTGAACTCAGATAAAATCCCGAGTTGACGATAAAGTCGGCTGAGCCTGTGCGTCCGTCCGGCAACGGGATGCGGGCGGTGACCACGCGGGCGTAGCCCACCTTGGGGATGTCGGCGCTGTCGGTATCGTCGGCGGGGTTGTCGAAGTGATACTGCCAGAAACCGCCTTCCGGGCCACTTTCTGCGGCGGCGATGAGTTGATCCACGATGAGTGCTCCGGTCACCGCGTCACGGGAAATCCCGCCTCGTCGAAACTCGAACCGGTCTGGAAACGCACCGTGAAACAGGATCAGCTTGCTGGCACGATCCATGATGGCGACGTAGATGGGCCCGTGTCGCCAGGGCCCGTTCGGATCCCGCAGGGCGATTCTGGATTTCGAGAGAGCGGCCAGATCGCCGGACTCCAGGAATCCGATGAAGTACTCCCCCGCTGCCGTGACGAAGGCCTGCAAGGTGGCCCGATCCACCACGTCCCCGGCGGTAATGGGCGGGTCGCCGTAATCGAGGGCTTCCTCGCTAAGGGGAATCAAGTGAGACGCACGGAGATCGAATCCGGCGAGCAGCACGAACGGGCGCGGCAAGCCGGCCTCTATATATACGGTGGCGTAGCCGGAGGCGCCCGGGACATCGGGGACGTCGAACGGGCCGCCATCTTCGGCGGCGGCGGCACTGAAGGCGGCCCGGGCGGCCGCAGGGTCGACCAGGGCAGCCGGGTCGATGCCCAAGGCGTGCAGGATCGCTTCATAAATCACGGGGGTGAGTTGCCTGCCGGACAAGGACATGTCTTTCGCGTGAATGTACACCCGGCCGTCGGGCGTCAGCCTCACGAGGTAGGTGGATCCGGAACGCCAGACACTTCCCTCCTGCCTGAGGAGGCAGCCTACGTAGGCTGTCTGTCCTTGAGGACGTGTTCCCTGGGGGTCGCTCACAAATTGGTCTCTCGCGGCTAGCGCAAAGTCCCGCAGGCTGGCGCTACCGTCTTCCACCTGTTGCGCCGTCACACGTGGAGGCGCAGGCGGCGTCACACCGGCAGGCAGGGGACAATCGAGTTGCGTCTGCGCGAAGGCCGGACGGGCATCGGAACAGACGCCGGCCAGCACGAGCAGGCCGCTCAGAATCAATGATGTCGAGGTCAGCACGGTTCCAGATTGCATCTTCGGGTTCTCCTCCCTCACGGGCTGCCAGCGGTAAGTTCGGGGTTGCCCACTCACCGTCTCTCGGGCGATCAGGGCGCCAGTGAACCATCAGCCGGGCATGAATTAGGCCCTCTCTACAAGACTGCCGGCCGTTTGTCGCCACCAAAATTGGTGGCGACACGAGGAGCAACAATGAACTAATAGAGAAGGAACTGCATCGGTTTTGCATCATGCAATCGAGGGGGAGCGCAGGAAGAATTGCGGTCGGAGTGCTACGGGGGGCGGTAGTCATACCTGACGGTCGGGAGCCGCCGGGGTGGGTGCCTTCCAGACCGCTGGATAACGCAATATGTATCGGACGTTAGAGGAGAAAAGCATCGCCAGCGCCGCGCCGGTAGGGCTGTTTGCCGCAACGCTGTTCGTGAGCGCGACCCTTTTGTTCTGGATTCAACCGCTGTTCGCAAAAATGGTGCTGCCGCTGCTCGGCGGCTCGCCATCGGTCTGGAACACCGCCATGGTGTTCTTTCAGGCTGTCCTGCTGGCCGGCTATGGCTATGCGCACCTGCTCATTCGTCAGTGTGGGCAGCGCAGCCAGATCGTCCTGCACCTCGGCGTGCTGGCCGTGGCGTCGCTCGCCCTGCCGGTCGGTGTCGCCCACGGCTGGCGCCCCGATGCTGGCACACCGCCGACGCTCTGGTTGCTGGGCCTGCTCGGCGCCTCAATCGGTGCGCCCTTCTTCGCCGTATCCGCGACCGCTCCCCTGCTCCAGCGCTGGTTTTCACACACCGGCCATCCCCACGCCCACGACCCCTATTTTCTGTACGGCGCGAGTAACCTGGGCAGTATTCTCGCCCTGCTGGCGTTTCCATTCGTGCTCGAACCGCTGCTCAGCAGCCGCGCCCAGGCTCTTGCCTGGACCCTCGGCTTTGCCGTCCTGGCGGTGGCCATCGCTGGGTGTGGTGGCATGGTATGGCGGCGCACCATCAGCGTCATGGCCGCGTCCGAAACAGCAGAGCGCCCGAACTGGCCGCAGCGCCTGAGTTGGATCGTCTATGCCGCGCTGCCGTCTTCCCTGTTGCTCGGTGTGACCACCCATATTTCCACCGACATCGCTTCTGCCCCCCTGTTGTGGGTCATTCCCCTGACCCTGTACCTGCTCACCTTCGTCATCGCCTTTGCCCGGCGTCCGCCGATTCCGCACTGGTTTGTGGTGCGGATCATGCCCCTGGCCCTGATGATTCTGGTCGGCGTGTTCTGGTTGCGCCAGCCGACCGGCCTGATTCTCCCACTGCATCTGACGGCCTTCTTCGTCATCGCCCTGATGTGTCACGGCGAGCTGGTCCGTCGGCGGCCCGGGGTGGAAGCCTTGACCGAATTCTACCTGTGTCTGTCGCTCGGCGGCGTCATTGGCGGCGCGTTTACCGCCTTAGGCGCACCGTTACTGTTCGACTCGGTCTTTGAGTACCCGCTGAGCCTGGCGCTGGCTGCGGCCGTGTTGCCCAGTCCAAGCCGTCCGGTCAAACACGAGTACCTTTCGCGCAGCGACATCATCCTCGCTTTAGCCATCCTGGCTGTATTGATCGGCGGCCAGGCAGGAGCGACGGCTCTCGGCTGGCCGCTCAGCAGCTTTGTTGTCTACTGCATCGGCGTGGCTTTTGTCCTGATCGTCTTTGCCCTCAAAGAGCGTCCGCTCGGCTTTGCGCTGTGCATCGGCGCCATATTCGTGGGCAGCCTGTACGCTTCGAGAAGCAATGACACCCTGTGGGAGGGGCGCAGCTTCTTCGGTGTCTATCGTGTAACCGAGTCCGCCGATCCACCAACCCGCAGTCTGATCCACGGCACGACCAACCACGGCGGCCAACTGATGGCAGCCAACGGCGATATTCACCCGACCACCTATCACACAGCTTCGAGTCCAATCGCTGAGGTCCTGGCCGCCACGCAAGCGCACAATGTCAGCCAGCGTGTCGGTGTAGTCGGCCTGGGGGCCGGCGCGCTCACCTACTATCGGCGCCCCGCTGATGACTGGCGCTATTTCGAGATTGACCCGTTGGTGGTCTGGCTAGCGGTTGAGAGCGGCTACTTCGAGTTGATGCCGCGTGGTGATGAGGCCATACCCATCGTCCTGGGCGATGCCCGCCTGACCCTGGCCGAAGAACCCGACGGGCGCTTTGATCTGCTGATTATGGAGGCGTATTCATCCGATGCCATTCCGATGCACCTGCTGACCCGCGAAGCCGTGGCGCTGTACATGGACAAGCTCGCCGAGGACGGCCTGCTGGCGATGCACATATCGAACCGCTTTCTCGACCTGGAACCGGTTGTCGCTCGTATCGTTGAGCGGTTCGGCTACGCAGCCCAGGTCGCCTTTCGCACGAAGGATGAGATTGACCCCGACACCGACCCCGCAGGGAGTGCGTCGCACTGGGTGCTGATCGCCCGTCACCAGGCAACGCTCGACGGCCTGGCACTCGGCGAGGTCTGGCAGCCGCTTGCAACGCCGCCGGCGGGACGGGTGTGGAGCGACGATTTCTCCAATCTGCTCGAAGTGATCCGCTGGAAGTAGGGCAGCAAACGAACGCACGGCGACAACGGCCGATATCCGTTCGCCCGTCATCTGGCGAACACTTGGCGGCTGTCCTGAAACGCCTTGAACTCCAGATGATTGCCGCACGGATCGGTCAGAAACATCGTCGCCTGTTCGCCGACCTGGCCCCGAAAACGCACCCGCGGAGCAATCACAAAAGCTGTGCCGCGCCGCTCAAGGCGCCGGGCCAGCTCGTGCCACGCCTGCCAGTCCAGAATCACCCCGAAGTGGGGCACCGGCACTGCGTCGCCATCAACCGGATTATGAGCCGCCGACCGGGCGCCCTGCGTCAGGTGGGCGGTCAGCTGATGGCCGAAGAAATCAAAATCGATCCAGCGCTCGCTCTCCCGCCCGACTCCACAGCCGAGCACATCGACATAGAAGCGGCGGGTTGCAACCAGATCGCTCACCGGAAAGGCCAGATGAAAAAGCACACGCACCTCCTTGCCAATACACCGCCCATCGCCTAGGGGGTGTCATCAGTTAAGGAGGATCACCGAGGCAGCGAGATAGATGGCTCCGAGAAAGCTGACAGCGCGTTTGTCGTAGCGGGTGGCGAGAGCACGGTATTGCTTGAGTTTGGCGAAGAAGTTTTCAATCAGATGGCGCGCTTGATAGAGGTGCTTATCATAGGGGCGAGGCTGGCGCCGATTGGCTTTGGGGGGAATGACCACCGTCACCTCCGCCTGCTCCAAACGGTCAATGACGCGCTCGTGGGCGTCATAGGCTCTATCGGCGAGCAAAGCCCGCACGTGCTTCAGCAGATGGGGCAAGAGGGCCTCCGCACCGGCCAGGTCAGAGGCTTGGCCGGGCGTGAGATGGAAGCCGGTCGGATTCCCGAGCGCATCGCACGTCGCATGGATTTTCGTGCTCAAGCCCCCGCGGGAGCGGCCGATGCATTCGGCCGCGGGGTCCCCCCTTTTGCCCCCGCCCCATGTTGGTGGACGCGGATGATCGTGGCGTCGATCATGGCATATTCGTTATCCGCATCGGCGGCCAGCTGCTTGAAAACCTGCTCCCAGACCCCACTTTTACTCCAGCGCATGTGGCGCGTATGAATCACGCGAAAATCCCCGAACCGGCTCGGCAAATCGCGCCAGGGAATCCCCGCACGATAGCGGTATAAGACCGCTTCCACAAACAACCGGTTATCCCGCGCCGTGCCCCCGACGTGGCCCTCCCGGCCGGGCAGCAGGTCCTGAATCCGTTCCCACTGATCCTCGCGTAACGCATACCGTCTCGCCATTGTGCACCCTCCCTTCGCTTGGGCTGACCAGGGCAGTATACCGAGACGAGACAGGAAAGCCGACCAGGGGGGCACGCTAACTGATGACACGCCCTAGAAAGGCATACGGGACACTCATTAGGGAAGTCTTTCGTCGCAGCAGCATGACAACGAGAAGATCATTTGGCATCGGCCCAGGCTGGAAGGTCCAGTACACCGGCCATTTCTTCACAAGGCTCTTGGTGTGGTCTGGCTCTCGAATCCAATCCAGTGCTTCAGAAAAATGGGTGCTGTCCTATTTTGAACTGTAAGCCGCTGTTTCTGTTGAGGGAAAAACCTCAAATTAGGACAGCACCATATATGGATTCAGTCTTCCATTTTCATACAACATATGGTATAGGGGGAACGAACCCGGCTCCAGAGGAGCACGGGCTTCGTTCTTACCACAGACGCGGGCAACATCTGTGGTGGGGGCGACGTTGAAAGGCGGTTCAACGTCATGGACGGATTATACGACCTCCGCTCCAAAAGAAGCAACAACCCAGAAGTTCAGCAAGCTGAGGAGCCCGGCCCGGTCCCACTCTTCCGAGAATTCCTTCTCGGCCGCCGGGCGAAACCGCGCGGCTTCGCCCTTAAATCCCAACATCAAGCCTCGTCCGGCTGGACTGCTTCCCCAGATGGAGGCAACCGAAAAGTCGGACTGTTTTGCACATAGAGACGGAGCCATCATGGAAGTACTTACCGTATACGTAGGGCAGGGCGCGTTGGCCGCGGTTCGACACCGGAGAGAGGCGGTCATCGTGGATTCCCGGTGGCCGACGGAGAGAGCAGAAGCCATCGAACACCAACTCCGCCTTTTTCTCAAAGACCACTGGCTTGCAGGTCTGGTTCTGACCGGTTTCGACGATGACCATGCGGATCCCTGCGGCGTTGATTACATTTTGAATGTCTACCGGCCCGATTGGGTGATGTATCCGAAGTATTACAAGGACACAGACAACGCGGCTGAGGTCTTCAGCGTAATAGGGAAGCACGAGCGTCGGCGTGAGAGGACGAGTCGGCCGCTGCGCAAGATTTCCGTGCGCCTCGACCGTCTCGATTCAAGATTGCCACAAGATCTATTGCACTCTTTTGAGCCAAAACTCTTCTCGCCGCATATCGAGGATATGGACAACTCCAACAATTGCAGCATTGTCCTGAAGCTGACCGGGATCGGCATTGACGGCTTCTCCTACTTGGTGACTGGCGATACGGAAGATGCGCGGTGGAACACGATAACACGTCTTTTCGGGCGTGCGTTGAAGTCAGACGTGCTGAGCGCCCCACATCACGGCTCCAAGAACGCCTCGCATCCAAAAATGGTCCTTCTAGTGTCGCCCAATACAGTGCTAATCAGCGCTGGCGTCGGCAACCAGTACGGCCACCCGGATCCGCAAGCGCTAAAGGTCTATCGGACGGGAGCGCGGCACGTATGTCAGACGAATGTTCGGGGAGGAGTCTCTTTGCGCACGAAACGCAGAGGCTACGATTTTCTGACAACAGTAGTGAGCTAACCCGGTCCAACTGTAACCATTTGATTTGAAAGGAGAAAAGAAAATGGCAATTACAGCACCTGAGCAAGGCTTCATCTTCTGGCCCGTGGGGACGGGAGACAGCACAACCATCCTCGTCGCCAAGACAGCGTATATCCAAGTCGATCTCCACCATATGGACAAATCAGAAGATGGTGACGACCCTGCTTGGCCTATCATCGACGAACTCATTGCGATCCTGCCGACTCTGGGCGGCAAGCCGTATCTGTCAACGTTCGTGCTAACCCATCCGGACCGGGACCACTGCCGGGGCTTCGAAGAATTGCTCAAGAGGGTATTCATTTCCGAGCTGTGGATGTCGCCCCGAACCTTCCGTGAATACAAGGCTGACGAAGGGCTTTGTGAGGATGCTGAGGTATTTCACAAGGAGGCTATGCGACGAGTCAGAGCCACGATCAAAGCTGGCGGGGACCCTGGCAGAGGCCACCGTATCCGTATCATTGGCTACGACACACTCCTGCAGGAAGACGAGTTTAACGGATTCCCAGAGGAGTTTTTGTCGATACCTGGCCACACGATCACAATGCTTGATGGCGAGGATCACGCCACACGGTTCCAGGCTTTCGTGCATGCGCCTTTTAAGGATGACAGCTACGGGGACCGGAACGACTGTAGCCTCGCGTTCCAGATCACGCTGAAGCACGGCAGGGGCGTCGGTCAGGCACTACTCATGGGAGATCTCGCATACCCTATCATTCGTCGAATCTTCGATGTCAGCGATGATTCGACACTGAGTTGGAATGTGCTGTTGGCCCCGCATCACTGCTCGAAATCGGCTATGTACTGGAAAGATGAGGGCGAGGAAGAGGAAACCCTGAAATCAGATATCGTCCGAGACATGGGGAATGCGGCACTCAGCCCGGGCTACGTGGTCTCTAGCTCAAGGCCGATCCCCGCCCGCAACAAGCCCAACGATAATCCGCCGCATGCCAAGGCGAAAGCACAGTATCTACGTATCGTGCCAGACGAGTTCTTTTGCACCCACGAGCACCCGGACGAAAAGAATCCGGTACCAGTGATTTTTGAGGTCTCAGATAGCGGCTTTGCGTACACGGGCAAAACGGCGTCCACTCGGCCGCTTCGCGATGCGGTGAAAGAGGCGGGCGGAGGCGCTGAAGCTCCGGCAACGGCAACTGGATTCGGAAACCATGAGAAGTGACGGCCAAGCCATCGCCTTACAACAGCTTGAACGGATTGCCAACGTCGAGGCATCGGCACTTCGGATCGATCATGTCGACGATGCCTCCAATCAAGCTGGCTGGCTGACAATCGACATCTCGCTTGACTGTACCCATTACGAACGAGCAGCCGATGGACTAGACCTGCATACTCGGGAAAGTGTCCGACTCTCTATCCCCCGAGACTTCCCGTATCAGGTTCCGATCGTGACAACCGCCCATACGCGATTTCTGGGATTCCCCCACGTGCAGTGGGGAACCCAGCTTTGCCTGTATCAATCGCGAGAGACCCAGTGGCAACCATCCCTCGGCATGGTGGGGCTGATCGACCAGCTCGATAGGTGGTTTCAGAAGGCAGCCCTCAACGAACTCGATGATCCGGAAGGTCCCTTGCACCCACCCGTGGCATACATAGGATCAGCCAATACAATTTGTGTTCAGGCGAATACCCCAAGCCGCGACCGCTGGCCTTGGTTTGGCGCAGCCGAGTTGGCGCAGAGGAAGGCGAACTTACTGGACTTGGTGGGCTGGCACGACATTGGGGAGTGTGCTCCAGAGCAGGCTTTTGCACCAGCACTGTTGCTCGATTTTGAGCTGCCGTTCGAGTACCCACAGACCGTGCAGGGCTTACTGAAATGCCTGGAGAAACACGGTGTCGAGACCAGCCGCGTCCTCGTGCATATGATGCTGGCCGCGGAACGGATTACGTCAGGCGAGCCGATGCATGTGGTCACAGGCGCGCCGTCCAGGGGAATTGCCGGGGACCACGAAAATCGCCTCCAGCATGTAAGCGTCTGGGAGATAGACCCTATAGACACGCGCAATCTGCGGGCCGTTGCGCTCGCTTGCGACCTTCTGAACCGGTCTCGGGGCGACGATCTGCCCGAGGACATACGGGCGATTATAGATTCAGTTTTTGCAGATCTCGTCAAATGGCAACGAACGAGTCGGGTACGATGGTGTACAGTCCTCGAAAACCGGCCGGAAATTGTAACGCGCCGGGATGAAGGTACGGCGATGCACTGGTTTGCTGGCAAGCACGTTGCGCTGTGGGGGTGCGGAGCCCTGGGAGGCCAGATCGCAGAACACCTCGTTCGCGCTGGCGTATCTGGAATCAAGCTCTACGATACCAAGCGTGTCCATCCCGGGATTCTGGTACGGCAGAACTTTGTTGAACAGGATATCAACGACGGCAAAGCCGTCGCCCTCAAACGACGGCTTGATACGATAGCCCCTCAGGTGAACATCACTGCGCATACGGAAGACGTGGTACGCGACACACTAAACGGTCCAGATTGGCAGCGCGGTGTTGATATCGTGATTGACACAACGGCATCGCTTCTCGTTCGTAGCAAGCTAGAAGCCGTTCTGAAAAACCAAGAGCGTCGCGTGCCAATCGCGGCGATGATGATCAGCGGTGCCGCACGCCACGGGGCGATGGTGCTAGCCCCGGTTGGATATTCTGGCGGTCCGCTTGATGCGTACCGCCGGCTCGGTCTCGCCGCAACGAATCGGACGTGGCTTGCGGGCTGGGTCAGCGCGTTTTGGGGAAGAGACACCGAAGAACCCATGCGACAACCGGAACCCGGCTGTTCTGACCCGACCTTCGTGGCATCCCACGCTGATATCGCTGGACTTGCTGCGCGCATGCTGAATAGCCTAGCAGTAGAACTGCCCCACGAAACAAACAAAGCGGCGGGGGTGCTCTTTAGCGCAGAGCCCGCACACAAGCGTGACGGAGTGTTTCACTTCAGTCCAGATATTGTCGTCAATGGAAGGAAACAGCAATTTCGGGTGGCAGCCTCTGTATGGCGCGATGTTCGTGGTTGGATACGGTCTGGCGCGCGTGAGCGAACGCCCGAAGATGAGACAGGCGGACTTGTGTTTGGGCAGCTCGATGAAACGCTGGGGATCGCGTGGATCTCAAACGTGAGTGGTCCCCCACAAGACAGCTGCTTCTCGCCTGAGCGGTTTGTCTGCGGCACTGATGGTACACGGAAGCTCAGTGAGACCTACGACGAGCACAGTCGTGGGATGGTGAGGTATATCGGGACTTGGCATTCGCATCCTCAAGGGCCTGCTACGCCGAGCAGCACGGACTATGCCGGTATCGCGTCGATCTTCGCCATGAATCCTGGTCAGGGTCCCCATCAACTCATGATGATTGTAGGAAACTCGGCGCGGGCAGACACGGAACTGGGACTTTACGTCTGCGAGAGGCGTACAGTGAGAATATGCGAGGAGGGCGCGGTCGCTGAAATAGCGCCTGATGGCGGGCGCAGGCCGGCCCCCTCTATCCCAGCAAGTGGCCAGTCAATTGGCCTCGCGCTCTCCGGCGGTGGTTCCCGGGCGGTCGCCTTTCACCTCGGAACGTTACGTGCGCTTGAGGATCTCGGATTCCTTGACGAAATTCAGGTACTTTCCGGTGTATCGGGTGGAGCGGTCATGGCCGGTCTTCTTGGCTACACGAATGAGGACTTTCAGGCAGTTGATAAGAAGACGGCCGCGTTCCTCAAGAGAGGGTTAGTGTGGCCGTCATTCAAGAAACTCTTGCGCCCGGTACGGCTTACCAAGGTATTCGCGACGTTTATGATCGTCGCGGTCCCAACGTTCGTGCTCAATCTTTCCAGGCGTATTGCTCTAAAGTTCTTTTCTTTTTTGCCCGGCAATAGTCGCGTGAACAGGTGCCTTGGTAACCTCCGGTGGCCTATCCCCCTGTGGTACTCACACACCCATGTCATGCGCGATGCGATAGCAGCTCTCGTGGGAACTCAATCGTGTGCTGCGGAGACGCGTCACGAAATGAGCGTTGTGTTGAACGCCTGCGAGCTACGCACCAGTACAGCGTTCAGGATGAGCAATGAGCACTATGGGTCGTGGCGATACGGCTGGGCCTCTGCGCGCGACCTGCCTCTTGCCGACGCTGTCACCGCGTCGGCGGCTTATCCGTCTCTGCTACCGCCCTTTGAGTGGAAAAAGACCTTTACCAAGAGTGGCTGTAAACAGGACGAACGCGTTTTCGTGACGGATGGAGGAGTTTTCGAGAACATGGGAGTGAGTGTACTGGAACCGGGACGCAATCCGAAAATCAGCCTCATTGGCTATTCGCCTTCGGTAATCATCGCTAGCGATGCAAGCGCGGGACAACTGACAGGGGCGGACTTGCCTGCGAGCTGGGCTGCTCGCATGACCCAAGCGTTCAGCTCGGTAATGAGGAAGGTCAACGACGCCACCAAGCAGCGGCTTCACCGCTTTGCGGAGGAAGGCCAGATAGATGGCTTCCTCTACGTTCATCTCGGTCAGATGGACGCGCGGGTGCCACTCAAGCCCTCAAACTGGATTGAGCGCGACGAGGTCGCCGACTATCCGACCGATTTTTCTTCAATGTCTGACGAAACCATCCGGAGATTGACAGGGCGCGGTGAGGCACTGACCCGAGCATTAGCGACTCAGTATCTGCTCAGCGACTGAGAATTTCTCGCGCTATTCAGATTCCTATACCGGGTGAGTGAAATAGCAGGTGCATCCTTGCAGCGCAGAGGAGTCGAGTACGGTGCCAACCACTGCTGCATGGAGTTGCCTGTCTCCTGTCCACTCTACACTTCCAGAGCCTCACCACCCAGGCGCCGCACCGAGCCTGGATGCCGGATCGCGTCCGGCATGACGAGAGTGGAACGGCTTGGCTACAGCCTAACGTAAAACGCTCTAGCTGCTAATGCCGCTCGCGCAGGTAGCGGACGATTTCCATCATCACCTTGCAGTCCACTTCGTTGTAGTGGGCAATCTCACGCATCAGCGCCAAGTCGGTCATGGCCACACCTGTCTTGCGTGCCTCCGCGTCACAGCGCCACGCACCAACCATCGCCCCAAGGCCGTCGACGAGGCTATCATCCCAGTTGGTCGCGATAAGGCCATGGGAGTACATCGCATTGGCCACCGCTTTCAAGCCAAACCCCAGGGCACCCCGCACCACCACAGGCTCTGCACGCATCACCTTCTGGAGGAAATCGTACCAGCCCAATTCGGGCCAGTCGGCTCGCTCCTGGTGCCGCGCCCTGGCCGAGCTGTGAGCGTTTTCTAGTACATTCAGTTCAGCGGCCGACCAGTGGAAAATCCGCGGCTGGCTGTTTTGCGGGTCCAGCCGGTCACGGACGACGAACATATGCGCCACCCAGGCCCGGATGATGCGCAGTTCTTCCTCCTCGGACAAGGTGTGGGTACACCATGACGTGAACTGCCACGCCCCGTTTTCTACGTGGCCACAGCCGATCAGGAAGATCAGCGGCTGCCCGCCCTTCTCCGGCAGCGTGGAACAGTCGTCGTTCAGATCGCTGCAAAACTCGAAGTCTACGTAGAACTCGACACCGGGCGTTTCCTGCCACTCGCCGCTGGTCTTCTCTATGCTCACGGGAAGCACTGGCGGACCAGCATAGGCGGGCTGATTGACCGTCAGCACCTGGGCCAGAACCTGCACTTGCTTATTGCCTGTGACGCCCACCGCTTCCGGTGTTATCTGAGGGTCGTCCCAGCGGAAGCAACCGCTTTTGTGCGCCTCATTGCGCTTGTCGGCTCCCACCTGCCACAACTGGGTCAGCTCTTTCAACTCGGTCGCCAACCACTGCTTGACACTCACCCACTGACCGGTGTCGTCATCTTCGCCTACGCCGGGTTCCCGCTCGGCAGGACTGATGTCTAGCATCATCTCGCCGGCGTCAGCGCTGCTCATATTCGGATACAGCTCGGGCACGGACGGCGTGGGGAGGACGCGCCAGTCCTGCCCCTCAGTACGGACGCGGCGCATCCAGCCGAGGGCGGCTTTCACGGCGTTGGCGATAGGAAATTTGTTGGTGACGGTTCCCTTCTGCGGAATCGGCCCTAACCGTTCCAGCGCGTTGGTGCCTCTGTCTCGGCGCTGTTGCCAGCCGCGCCCCAGCAGATACGACTCGGGCGGCTCGAACCCCTGCAGGCGGCCCAACATCTGGTTGTAGACGTATAACTGAGCCTTGTACGCCGGCGCGCTACCAGTGTTGGCTAGCGCACCGCTGGCGTCGAGACGCACGGTCGTAAACTTGGTGTCCACCACACGGTAATGCCAGCCCGGATCTCCGAGATCGGGCGCGGAGTGCTTGGCGTCCTGCTCCGACAAAGACGCGGGGAACAGATTATGAAGCACGTCGCTGCGTACCAGGAAATCCGGGGCACCGTAGGTCAGATTGTGGGCGTCCCATAACACAGCTTGGGAGAGAATGGGCACTCCCTGCTGCATCGCAGCAAAGGTTTCCTCGGCCTTGTCCAACCTCCAGATGTCCCGATAGTCCCGTGCTATCGGGATAACCTCAGAGCGCTCCTGGAACAGCTGGAATATGCCTGTCTCAAAGGCGCGGCTGCGCTCGACAAGAAACGCCAGGAAGTCCAGGTTCCTCTCGTAGCCGTCCAGCTCGGTGTCTGGAATATAGCCGCGGCTTTTGCCGTACAGTTGCAGCCAGTCGAGAAGCGGGTCGTTCAACATCCAGTTCCGGGTCCGGCCCGCGCCGACCCACGGCTGCCAATCGTCGGGAGACGCGGGAACGGCGATTGGCGTACC
The DNA here is from genome assembly GCA_965243735.1 of uncultured Binatia bacterium (SeqCode). Lineage (GTDB taxonomy): Bacteria > Desulfobacterota > Binatia > Bin18 > Bin18 > JAAXHF01. The sequence goes on along the minus strand of CBDEVZ010000008.1, from coordinate 5,014,835 downwards.
GTCGTCTCGGGAGAGCAATGCCTCAATGCCCATGTGCAACCTCCTGTTCTCATGGAGGGACGGTCCGACAGCCGTGCCTCACTCCCGCAAATCAGTCCGCTGAGCAGCGCTGACGTGGCAAAGACCGTGAGAATTGTGCCAGGCAGTATACAGGCTGACACCGGCAGACAAAAGGCGGCGCGGTCATGGATAACAACGTGGCGACCGAGCGTCCGGTGGGATGGGAAAACACTTGGCCAAAGAGATACGCTGCTACGGAAGGGAGGCCAGAGGTTCACTCGGACCGGTGCAGCCCGATCTCACCTCTGTTCCTCTGTCACTGCTTGAGGCATCTCCCTACATCCATCTCACCCGCCGCTGCTAGGCGACCGCACACAAGGTGACATTTGCATCACAGTCGGCTAGCACACCCGCTCCTGGCTCTCGGAAAAAACTTGATGGTAGCGCTCCGGCCTTCCAGGTATGTACGGAACACAGCGAAAATCCTCGATAGCATCGTCAAACATTCTGGTCGGGCTTCGTGTGTCTCGCTCGCCCAGGATGAAACCAGCCTGGGACGCCAGCGGAAATTCATACAACGAGAGCTGAAGGTCCAGACGCAAAGGTCCGTGTCAGAATCCGTATGGAATACAACATCGTTCCCTAATACGGGACTTCCACGTCGACCTGATCGACACAGGTCTGTGGCTGGGTATGGGCACCGCCAGTATGCCAGCCTCCCTCCCGGATCGTTACGGCCTCGATCTCGGCAACCTTCATGCAGCGCCATTCTCCTCCAGCCGGTAAACCCCTCCGGGACTGCCCGCCAAATTGGTACGACAACACTTGGTCGTAACCATCCTTCCGACCAAGCACATGCGGGCACATCTCTCGATAATAGCCCTGGTACGAGCAGGTCACTTGACATTTGTTTATGACAGCGTTCCGGAGCACTCCGTATGTATGAGACTCGCTCATCACCTCTCCTTCATCTTGTCACCGATCATGGGGAAGTTTCTTGGCGACCAGGAAAATTGAACGGCGCTGCTGGCCAAACGGCTGTCTTCGATTTCGAGGATACCTCCCATACCTCTCCTTTCCACCGAGCGAGCCTCATATCGAGTGTGGAACAGGGTCGTTCAAGGAACTCGGTAAAGCGGAGCGCCGTCTCAGCATCATCCATGACAGGGACCATTACCGCACTCATGTGGCTCTCTGTTTTGACAAAGGTTAGAAAAGCCCAGGGTCGCTTGCCGTTCATGCAAAAGTAAAGAACGCGGTCTGTCAAAGTCCCCTGGGAAAAAAGGGGGCGGGAGAGTATCGGTCGGACCATGGTAGCGAACTGCTTGAAGTGGGTCCACGCTGACTTGAAGATATCGTCTCGTTGCCGTTTCCGATTCTGGAGAAAGAAATCACCCAACACGGTTTTGCCCAGAAAATAGCCACCGGCCGACAACGCATAACGGTATCCCAGCAGGTGAAATAACGTGAGGTGTGCCGCTTTGAGCAGCGACACGAGCGCCCCTAGGGGAAATCGCTTCTCAATCTTCACCACGCCAGTGAGTCCATCTGGGATCGTCTCCGGGGGCCGCTTTACCGCAAGTCGGACCTCACGGGCCGGGGTGAGTACCTTCACCGCCGAATGTTCTGGCGGAATATCGCCCTTAGGGTGATAATGTTCTGCATCCGCACCGTCCAAGATAAGCCGTGGCTTGAGCTGTCGAGCGAGGGTTTTGTCTGCCAGAACCTCATCTGCCCAGTGGCGGTCTTTCTCCTGAAGGGACAGGAACTCCGCCTCGAACAGGCCGCCGTAAAAAGTATCAACATCGACTCGTTGGACGGTACACGAGCGGTCAGAGTCGCGAAACGCTGCATTGATCACGTGAGCACGGCACAGCCTGGTGTCCTCATCCCGGTAAAGAATGGGGCATAAGAAATGGTGAAATGGTGAACTCGAGACGCCTGTGTAATCGGCATTCAAGCGAGCTACGTGTGTTTTTAGTACCGCGTTCATACGCGTGCTTCCTCAGCGTCCAACGCAAAGGCTCTTAAGATTCTCGATCCAGACGGATGACAGATTCTTTGTCTGAGCCCGCCTGTCTTGTCCCTGGGCTGTGAGCTACCTCCTGTTCTCCACGGGGCACCCTATTGTCCTCCAATTCCGCCTCCCGGCCTCTTCGCAAAGGGTGAGTACTTTCCTGCCAACAGGCTTGCTACGGGGTTATCAGATAGATTTCAAGGAAACGAGATTGTGATCGGGAACGAGCGATTCTTGTACGACGCATCTAGGCCGTCTCGGCGGCGAGTACAGAGGCAACGGGACGTGGAAGACGATCACTGAAGCCTCAGTGGAATGGTCAGGCAACCAAGGGTTCGAAATCTCCACCGGTCATGGGTTCATGCTCATTCCAGTAGCCGCGCATCTCAATCAATACGCCCAATACGTACTGCTTCGGCAGCATCGGCAGAGAGTTAATGCGCACGACTTCTGCCTCATAGTGACCGGGCCACTGAGCCGCCATTGCCGCTATCGGATCAGGCATGAGATAACGCGGTGCCCAGCCGATCATATGAGCATCCGTCGTCTGAATTTGTGCCGCTAAGCCGGTAGTCGGATCGGCCGCCCCCAGCGTGACATACAATTTTTCTCCCTCACCCAAGAAGGCAAACTGCTCTTGGGCTGATGGATTGACGTGCTGCCATCCGTCCAGAAAGAAACGGTATGTGAAGCTCCCATCATCGTGCTTCACAGGTTTTGGGAAGACCTCATAAGCGTCCGTCACGCGGCGGCCACCGTTCACCGACAGAATCTCAATGGAATCTGCTCCTGGGGGGAGGTCAAGACCGCGGAGATAGTCGGCAAAGTCCGGTCTTGCCCGGTTCATCACGCGGTTTTGGAAGAACGGAAATAGCTCTGAGGACCGATAGTCTCCGTTCAGTTCAGGAAACTCGATCAACAGCGGAAACTTCGCCTCCTCCTGCGCTCGCTCCGCCCCACTCGTATAGCGGAAGCGATAGAGCGAGCGTTTGGCATCGGCATCCAGGCGACCAACCGGAAACCAGGGCCGACTTGCCTCTCTTGTGTCCTGCCAGGCCAGGAACAATGTCTTCTCGTTCATAGGGGAACTCTCCTTAATTGTTCAAGATTATAGCGCGTTAGCTCAACCGCGAATGCTCTGGCTGAAGGGGACATCCAAACGTCGGGAACGCCGTTTACAACATCACTCACGAAGCTTTCGTCCAATATTTTGAGCTTCTCCAGCGCTGGACGGAAGAGGGCTGGACAGACGTGAGCCGCGCGTCGCACCAATTCCAGCGGGCTTGGGCCATACCTTTCATTTTCTGACCAGTATATCGCGCCGCGTCCTTTCTCAGCATAGTTTCCTACGCGACTTTCTGCCAATAGTCTCTCGCGGCGTTTATCGAGAAGTTCCCGACCCAACGACGAGGCGTGATCGAACGACGGCGCGACAAAACCCTTCCAGCCATCACCTGCGCGCTTCCGCAAGATTCCCCAGTTTTCGTGATGACGGTCTGTGTTCCCAATCAAAGCGTCGAGCACCAGATACTCTGCAATACGGAGCTTTGCCCGTCTTGTCGCTTTAGGTTCTGCAAAGACATGGTCCATTACTTGCCAGATATTCGCCAGGGTATGATCCGACTGGTGGAATTTCCTCCCAGGATCGTAACCGTGAATGGCGCCCGCCAACATCTGGTTACCGTGGATCAATTCCCGACCGCCACGCGCGAACGATTCTGTCACTGACCCTCGCGCTTCCGCGAATACCGCCAATTCCACCTTCGCATGGGGAATTGCCAAGAGACCTGCAATCTCGGCGGCAATCTTCTCTGCCCAGTGCTGCCCTGTGTTCGGTTGGGGGTATTTGAAGAGCCAGTCTCTTTCCTGCTGATCTTGAGGACGATACCAGAATTTTGTCTTGCTCCCCATATCTTCAGACTTTAGGACCCATTCTGGCTGGACTTCGAAGATTCGATAGGGGTCGGCCATGGCGCTACCTTTGCATAAGCGGCTTCATGCCGCCACAGCTCAGTTCATCAAAGGCGGCTCGCAATCTCCATTGGCGTTGGCGTAGTCCAACGCCAATGTTTAAGGGGCCAAACTCATACGCAAGAGATGACGAGGAAGGTCAGATAGTTTCAGCCGAGTTTGTCATCTCGGGTAGCGAATCACCTCCAACTCCCCCCTAGCGGCGCCGGCTATCCATCCGGCAAGGCCAGATACCGATACAAGGTCGAGCGGGAGATATGCAAGGTCTCGCAAATCGCCCCCACCTCATGCGCCCGGTCCTTGTACAGCGCCTTGGCCATCTGCACCCGAGCATCCTGCGGGTCCAGCGCCGGCCGCCCGCCCAGGCGTCCGCGGGCCCGGGCGGCCGTCAGCCCGGCCCGCGTCCGTTCCTGAATCAGCCGCCGTTCAAACTGCGCCAAGGCCGAGAAGATATTGAACACCAGCTCGCCTGAGGCCGTCGTCGTATCAATCGCCCCGTCACAGATCGACCGAAAGCCGATCCCCTGCTCCTGCAATTCCTCCACCAACGTCACCAGGTGCGCCACGGACCGCCCTAAGCGATCCAGCCGCCAGACCAGCAGCAGATCGCCGGCCTGTAACGTCTCCAGACATTTCGTCAGGCCCGGCCGGTCCGCCTTGGCTCCCGACGCCTTATCCACAAAGATCAGCGCGTCCGGGCAGCCCTGGGCCTTCAACGCATCCACTTGCAGGCGCAGGTCCTGCTCCATCGTACTAACCCGGGCATAGCCGACCGTCCGCCCCCCACCGTCCCATTTTTCTGCCGTGTCATTGGGTAGATGGTACACAGATTTGTGAGACGGGTAAATAGAACAGATTACCGCCATTTCAGCCCCTGACCCGGGCCGCCGTGGCGCTGTCTCACAAAACCCCCCTTTCCTGAGACTCGGGCCAGAGCGGCTGATAACGCCCAAAATGTTCAGCTTTGGCGTGGCAACGCCACCGATTAACGCCCTATTCCCCTCCCGCCGCCTTGCCCACAAGGTCAACGATTCTTCTCGCGGCTTCCACAAATGACATGCCGCGATTGAAGTAATCGGCAAACTGGTCCTTGTACGTCTCGTCTTGCGAAACAGCATTGAGGAAGTCATACCCCGCGTTTGTTATGCGCACGTCTCGTCTTCCTGGTGTCTCCCATTCGGCATGTCCCGCATCGACTAGAAGTTCGATGTGGTGAACACGGCGCTGCTCGTCTTCGTTCATGCCGGCTGTCATGGCTGCACGAATGCGCCCAAAGGGATTGTTCGCCATCTCGCGAAGCAAAGACAGCATTAGGTCCGAGTCTCTCATACAGGCTCCTTTCCAGCGTTTTTCTGGGCTCACCCATGGAGTGCCCTCCCTCTGCACGCCCGCCTGGGTCGCTCGGTCCAATAAGGACCGATCTGTCAACCTTGGGAGGGGGTCAGGGACATAACAATGTTTATGGCAGATGGGCAAGCCCACCCCGGCCACGCAAAGAAACCGCGAACAAACGAGATCCCGGCGTGAGCGCCCGGCCGCCTCGGGTCTTATCCGATGGCCAGATCAAACAACGGGATGTCTGGCTTACCAGTTCTTCGCGCCGCCGCGGCTCACCACAAACACAAAGCCTTGCCTAATCAAATCGGGAATGCTGGCCTTACTCTGCAAAGGTCTAGACGGCGGCATCTTACAATGTTACCGTTTTTCAACAATGTTGAAGTTTAGCACTAATCTGTCAGGGAGAATAGTCACCAATGCCTATCACGCCTGAGCAGTGTCGTATGGCCCGGGCAGGCTTGCACTGGAGCCAAGTTGAGTTATCCCGTCGATCCGGCGTTGCGCCGGCCACCATAGCGGCATTCGAGAAAGGTCTCAGGACACCGTATCCCAGAACCGTTCGAGACCTAGAACTAGCTCTTGAGATGGGGGGAGTTGAATTTGTGAATGGAGGAGCGGCCGTGAGCAAGGATCACGACAATGAATAACGGCGTTAAATCTCCAGCCGAGATACCTTTAGCATCGGTCGTGCCCGTGCCGGTTACGTGGCTGGTTCTCGATCACGAAAATCCCCGCCTCGCCAGCATAGACAGCGAAGCGAACGAAGCGGCCGTCATTGCACAGCTCTACCGCGCGGAAGACCTGAGCGAATTACTCCAGTCGATCGCGGCTAACGGCTACCTCGACATTGAGCCTCTTATCGTCTTAGAGGAAGAGGGGCGTCTGATCGTGCTTGAAGGCAATCGCCGTTTGGCGGCCATCCGTCTCTTCCAGGAAGCGGAACTCGCCACTCAAGTTTCCCGCCAAGAGCGGCTCAAAATCGCCCTGCCGAAGATTTCAGACCAACACCGCGACACGCTCAATTCTGTTTCGGTCTACCGTGTCGCTGATCGGAAGGCGGCGCGTGCTTTTATCGGATTCAAGCACATTAACGGTGCTGCGAAGTGGGAATCGTACGCAAAGGCCAAATTCGCCGCGAAATGGTATCGTGATGGTGGGGTGTCGCTGGCAGATATCGCCGCTCATATCGGCGACAGGCATGACACGATCAAGCGCATGGTCAATGCGATCTATGTGCTAGAGCAGGCGGCGGAGGCTGATATTTTCCACATCACGGATCGGGCAACCCCCCGGTTCAACTTCTCTCACCTCTACACGGCATTATCGCGCGCGCCCTACATGGAGTTTCTCGGCCTAAAAGCCGCTTGGTCCCGCTTCGATCCGATCCCAAATCCTATCCCTGAGGATAAACTGGACCGATTACGCGAGATTTTGAAGTGGTTGTACGGGTCGCAGGAAGAGAACGTATCTCCGGTGGTGCAGTCTCAAAATCCAGACATCAAGTATCTCGGAGAGGTGCTAAGCAATAGCGAAGGGCTCACGGTTCTGAGGTCGAAGAAAAGGTCGCTCTCGGAAGCTCATGAAAGTACGCAGCCAGCCGACAGCAAGTTCTCAGAAGCATTACTGAGAGCACGACAGGAAGTCCGCGAAGCGCTAAACAACCTCCGTGGATTTGATGAACGCGATACGGCACTTGTCGGTATCGCGAATGAAATTTCGGAGACGGCACAGGCGCTGTATGGGCAGATGAAAAAGAGAGTGCAGAACGCCGAGATAGGGAGCGAATGAATCCCCCTGTCTATCTCCCTCCTGACGAATTCGAGGGCACCGAGCCGCCCAATTTGGATTTGGCGGCTGACTATCTCGAATTGATGGCCATTTTCTCTGAACATGGACAATCGTTCAGTGAAGATATCATCGCTGCGCTGGAGACTACTGCCGAGCAAGAATTCCCTGATGTCAATACCGAAATAGAAGAGCGAGAAGACATTGCGGCCGGCGCGCTCACGCGTATGGCCTCACGAAAACGCGCGCTCGCAGCGTCCTACCCCTTCGATTTCGATGATCGTGGCGACATGATTTTCTTCACCGCTGAACAGCCTGATCTCGGACAGACCGCCTATCTGGTGGCGCTCTTACTCTCCAACCTACGCGCCCTCTCTCCTTTACTGAACGAGTCTGTCCTACATCCGTCTGATCCAGAAGTCCGTGAACTTCGCCAACATTTTCAGTATTTTGCAACTACTGCCCTCGCCGGCGAAATCGGCGGGCCTGCTTGGTCCTTTGGCTTTCCTCGTCCTGACGGCACTGGCTTCCTGGAAAAACTCTCTGAAATCTGGACTGTCTTAAAAGACGGGAGAGTCAAGGCCGATTCCACTGCTCCAGATTCACCCAAAGATGACCAAGTGGATGTCTTTGCTTGGCGTGAACAAAGAGACGGCTTGCCCGGATTTCTTCTGGTCGCAGCGCAGGTCGCGACCGGCAAGGACTGGAAAGCAAAGAGCATCAAATCCCATGTGGACGATGTGTTTCCCAGACGCTGGTTTGATCCCATTCCCTCCACCCAAATGGTCCCATACCACGTTATTCCATTCGCACGGCCGGATAAAGAATTCCGCGACGACGTTTGGGTTCTGGGCAATGTCCTGCATCGCCTACGCGTCCCGCGTCGGGTTGCGGAGGCGGCCGACCTTGCCCGGAGTGGTGTGGCGATTGAGGCCTTCGATCAGCTGGAAGCGGCGGCGCAATGGATAGAGTCCTATGTGACACGAAGGAGGGCTGCCTGTGTGAAGCGGAGGGAGATCGGATGAGACACCGCTTTCACTCTCTTTGCCCCTACTTCGCAATGTTCCCGGAGACCTTTGTAGAGAAACATCTTGCGGCTACTCCGTTTGACGGCGTGGTTTTCGACCCGTTTTGCGGGCGTGGCACGACGGTTTTGGAGAGTCTCATTCGGGGACGGGACGCCGCCGGATGCGATGTGAACCCCGTCGCCGCATGTGTGGCTGGCGCCAAAAGCGACCCGCCAGAGCACTCCGAAGTCCGCGAACGCCTGTCGGTACTGGAGGAAAAGAGCTTTTCATTCCAAACCAGCAATGACAGCGGAAATTTGGCTGAGTTCTTCAACCTCTGTTTCGATCCAGCGACCTACAACCAGGTGTGCTTTCTGAGAGATACCCTTGACTGGCGCAAGAATCGTACCGATCGTTTCATTGCCGCCTTGTCTCTCGGTGCGCTGCACGGCGAATCCCACCGAAGTCCCAACTATTTCAGCAACCGTATGCCGAGAACGATCAGTACAAAACCCGCGTATTCTGTCCGATGGTGGCGGGAGAAGGGATACGCCCCGCCGTCAAGGGACGTGTTCTCGATCCTGAGACACCTGAACGACTACCGCTTCAAAACCCTCCCGCCCACCCGTCGTGGTGAAGTCGTCTTGTCGGATGCGAGAAACGCTGCCAAGAAGTTTCCTCACCTGTCCGGATGCGTGACGGACATTATCACCTCGCCGCCGTATCTCGACACAACGAACTATCGTGAAGATCAATGGCTACGCTTGTGGTTTCTTGGCGGAGAAGCGACCGTCCACCAGCCGCGCGATGATGGTCGGCACTACAACGTCGGTCGATACCGAACCTTCCTGACCGAAGCCTGGGCCGGGATAGCCCCGCTTTTAGCTACCGAAGCGCGGATCGTCGTAAGGATCGGAGGGCGGAAGCTCACCAGAGATGAGAGTCTGGAAGCCCTAAAGAACTCACTCCAGCGCGGAATCGGACGAGATGTCCATCTTGCCGATTCAGGTTTCTCGTCTCCAGTCAAGCGCACACAGGCAAATACATTCCGTGGCGCGAAACCATCGCCGATTGTCGAGCATGACTTCTGTTTTCTGCTAGGGCGTGTCATCAGTTAGCGTGCCCCCCTGGTCGGCTTTCCTGTCTCGTCTCGGTATACTGCCCTGGTCAGCCCAAGCGAAGGGAGGGTGCACAATGGCGAGACGGTATGCGTTACGCGAGGATCAGTGGGAACGGATTCAGGACCTGCTGCCCGGCCGGGAGGGCCACGTCGGGGGCACGGCGCGGGATAACCGGTTGTTTGTGGAAGCGGTCTTATACCGCTATCGTGCGGGGATTCCCTGGCGCGATTTGCCGAGCCGGTTCGGGGATTTTCGCGTGATTCATACGCGCCACATGCGCTGGAGTAAAAGTGGGGTCTGGGAGCAGGTTTTCAAGCAGCTGGCCGCCGATGCGGATAACGAATATGCCATGATCGACGCCACGATCATCCGCGTCCACCAACATGGGGCGGGGGCAAAAGGGGGGACCCCGCGGCCGAATGCATCGGCCGCTCCCGCGGGGGCTTGAGCACGAAAATCCATGCGACGTGCGATGCGCTCGGGAATCCGACCGGCTTCCATCTCACGCCCGGCCAAGCCTCTGACCTGGCCGGTGCGGAGGCCCTCTTGCCCCATCTGCTGAAGCACGTGCGGGCTTTGCTCGCCGATAGAGCCTATGACGCCCACGAGCGCGTCATTGACCGTTTGGAGCAGGCGGAGGTGACGGTGGTCATTCCCCCCAAAGCCAATCGGCGCCAGCCTCGCCCCTATGATAAGCACCTCTATCAAGCGCGCCATCTGATTGAAAACTTCTTCGCCAAACTCAAGCAATACCGTGCTCTCGCCACCCGCTACGACAAACGCGCTGTCAGCTTTCTCGGAGCCATCTATCTCGCTGCCTCGGTGATCCTCCTTAACTGATGACACCCCCTAGGATAGTGGACGTGGAGCCGACGTTCTCGCGTGGTCCTTTTTCAGTTTCAGGGGTGGGGTTTGCTGCATGGCCGATCCCGCCACAAACTCAGCGCGCAAACGCGGCGCTCTTACATGGCCCTTTGACGCTTTTTTAGGCCACCGGCCGGCTTCACCCGCGATCTGTTCAGCTCTCGGTCTCCGAGAGCGTCCGCCAAGTACCTGATTTTCCTACATCGCCGCTGGCCTAGTCAAGCCGCTACGTCTGATAACGCACAAAGTGTTAAGTTTGCGGTGCCGCGCCCACCAAGCTCCCGACGCCGTCACCGGCGGCCCGGACTTCTCTAACGCTGTGGGCACGTCTCTGCGTTGCTGTCGAGACGACCGAGATTGCGCCTCACGGTTGGATACTCGCCCAAATTCGGGCCGCTCTGCCTAGTTTGCGCGCACCCTGCCTACGTTGATACAGATCGGCTACTCGGGCTTAGAAAGACGCCCGGGCGATTTGCTTTGATCCCGGATGATATCGCGGATATCCTCAAGCGCGTCAGCAATGCGTTCGAGAAGCCGGAGCTGAAGCCCCTTAAACAAAAACGGCCATAGTATCTCGCTCCTTTCGGCGGCTCGACGTGCAATACCCACCCACACCTTAATCCTACTTCCGAGAGAACACCCGGCGTTTCCGGCATGGTCCCGTCTCACAGCCTAGCCAGTACCCCATTTTGCCGTCGGGTTGCACGACAAAGACACTGTCCGGGCTCCCGATCCGACTCACCATCGCATAGGCGTGCCCACCCAAGGTCCCGTCAAGCAGGCTCCATCGTTCCAGCCGCAGTAGCGGATAATTCTGACCGAGGATGAACCCAGCATCCCCACAGATGCGGATGGTTTCATCCCACCGGGGGTCATACCACTGGCGACAGTCGGCCGACATCGTGCGATCTGGTGTGACAGGGGCGCCCTGCGCGTTCCCGCCAGATCGGCTCGTATTCCCAAGCGTATCGTCCGCGACAATGGTAAACGTGCGTGGCTTTCCCTCGGCTGCACAAGCCGCCGGAGAGCCGAGCACCAGCGCTGAGATCAACAGCAGGAAGATCAGGACGCTGAGCAGGATCTGATTGATCGGTTTCATCTCCCATGCTTCCGCTTCCAATGCTTGTACAGGAGCTTCTTTTCAGGGTCGAAGCCCAACGTCAGGAGGATATTGGCTGTCCCGTCATTTTCATATTCGCCTTCGTAGAGGTCGGTGAGATAGCCGATTGCTGGACGATCATGGCCCGGCGCAAAAAAGTTCCGGGCTTCCTCTCCGCACCCGCACCAACACCGACCATTTGGTTCGGCTTGTGCTATTATTTTCGCCATCGTATCGCTCCTTTCACGCAGCGGCTGACTGGTTCGGTCCCTCTGCTGTCGACCGCCAGCCAGCCGCCCGGCAAGGGGTTCCCGATCCCCTGCCCCTCACCGACGCAGCCCGATGCTGAGCCGGCAAGCTCACGCAGGCGCCCTGGGTGAGGAGGGAAAGCCGCACTCCAGGGTACCCGCCCTCCACCCCCGAGGTTTCGCTGGGGGCCGGGGGCGAAGCCTTTATGTAGCCGCCATCATAAGAATCATCAGCACAGCGTCGGCTAAGTCCGTTGGCCCGACCTCATCGACCGGGTGGTTTGGATTGAGTCGCTGCCTCCGGGCAGTTTCCTTTTGCATCAGCCGTGCGGCTTCTTCGCGGCTCATGTGAACCTCGACGGTCACTTTCGATTTGCTGGGCGACCCCATATGCACAACATAATGGTCGGGTGTGATCTGGCGTGTCACAGCCATGTTCCTTCTCCTTCCTCAGTGTCTGAGCCACGCCTCTACGAAGCGCCGCACTTGATCTGCAGGTGCCCGCCCGAGGGGGCCGCCCCCCGTGACGCTGTTGGTGCTCGGTCAGTGCGGGTGGATGCCGACCCGCGCACGATACTTGCCTGCCACGACGGACAAGACCAGGAATCCGTTGGGTTCCTCACGGAGGATTTTCTCGATATAGATCATGTGCCCCCTCTGCTTGAGGTGAGGCGCTGGACCTACGGATTGGACCCCAGTGAGGCCCAGCGCAAAGATGGGCGCACGACGACGCCCAAGGGTGGTGGCCCTCGTTCAAACTGGCCGTCGCTGTGCTGGCAGGAAAACCGCATCCGCATCTCCGCCTTGCCTCTTGAAGTCGGGGTCAGCAGATGCTGAACGGAAGGAACGGCTTCGATCCGTTCAGCATCTGCGTGAGCCCTGCTTCGGTGGGGCTTTCGTGTCTCTCCCCTATACCATACCGCCCCCACGCCTCACAAGATAACAAGCACCGCTGCCGCATCAGGGTGAGGTCTGAATGTCAATCAGCGTCTCGTTCGTGTCATGGGTGTGACGCAGAAGACGGCGTGGTTCATGCTGCACCGGATGCGGTACGCCATGCAGCAGGAGCCGCCTGAGCCACTAGGCGGCGAGGTCGAAGCCGATGAAACGTTTATCGGCGGCAAGGCCCGGTTCATGCATACGGCGGTCAAGGCGCGGAAGATCACGGGCACGGGTGGAGCTGGCAAGACGGCCGTCATGGGGCTGTTAGAGCGCCCCCCGGCCCTCGCACGAGCCGGGTTCATGCGACGGTGCTCCCGAACACGCAGCGGGCAACGTTGCACCAGGAAGTGCACCAGCACGTCACTCCAGGCAGCGAACTCCACACCGATGAGTAGAGCGGCTACCGGGGGCTGGACGAGGACTACGTGCATCAGATCATCAACCATGCCGAGGCGTATGTCCGGGATCACATCACCACGAACCGCATTGAGAACTTCTGGGCCTTGCTCAAACGCACCATCAAAGGCTCGTATGTCAGTGTGGAGCGGGTCCATCTGCGTCGGTATCTGGATGAGCAGGTCTTTCGCTTCCATGCCCGAGGCGGGCGGGATGCGGACCGCTTTGTGGTAGTGGCCCGCGCGCTGGCGGACAAACGGCTCACCTATCAGCAGTTGATCGGTGAGGGAGCCCTCGCGGACTTAGCCGCCCGTCAAACGGCGAACTGTCTGCTGGGCAGGGACGGCAGGGCTGCGCTTCGGCCGTCCCGTCCGGCGCGCCTTCGGCCGTAGGGGCGGGGTGGTCAGCATCCGTTTCGTCAGGGCCTCAAAGCGCTGGAGCGCTTCGGGACCTTCAATATACTCTCTGGCCGGAGGGGGCGCCGCTTCATGGGGCGGGCTCCTACCACACGACGCGTGGATTAGGCAAGTATGTTATTACCCTTTTTTGGACAGCACCCACCACCGGTACTGGCCTAATTTGAGGTTTTTCCCTCAACAGAAACAGTGGCTTACAGTTCGAAATAGGCCAGTACCCCACCACCTGATACTGTCCTAGTTTGCGGCCGCACGGCCCACTTTGAGCCGTGACGGCCTAATTTGCTTTTGGGGCGCAAGCGAGTACAGTTGGGGTATGTCAAGGACGAATGATTTTCAAGTCAGCAGTCAGCCCTTTGCGCAATTCGTCCCATCCCCGCCTCAGACCCTCGGATGGAAGAGGAGGAATGGGGGCTTGCTCCACCGCCTGCAAAAAGTTGTCGTAGACTGGTGGCGGGGCAACACGCAAGGCCAAGTGCGCCAGAAAGGCGCGTAGGGCAACGATCTGTCCTTCTAGCTCTTCGGGTGAGTTTGCCATCACAACCTCCTCTTAGGTGTGTAGTGGTCCGGGCCAGGGCGGCCACCCTGGCCCGGCGCGTTGCGGTTAATACCGCGTTGCAGTCGCCGGCACTCCTGGCCCGCCACGGGTACTCCCTGGGCCTGCTCCTTCCCCGTCCCAGGCGAAACCTTCGGTCGTCTCCGGCCCGGTAAACTTGAACACATACAGCACCCAATAGGTTGAGGATTCCCAATAGGCTGTATGGGTATAGCCTCGGGCGAGCCACTGAGGGGAATACGTCTCCGAGTTCAACACGACGATGAGACTTGCCCGGCGCAAGGTGCGACCGTAGGCCGTGTCTCCGGCTGCAGAGGTAATGATGAGCGCCGTATTTTGGGAGGGCGTGAGGTCCGATCTGAAGGACCAGTTCGTCCCGACGAGCTCGTCAAGCGTGGGCGGAACAAAGTCGTCCGGCATACGGGCCACAAACTTCGAGAGTTCCAAGTGTTGAGTGGCCTCATTCCAGGTAAAACGCGCTGTCTCCCCCTGCTCAGGGAAATCCGGGATCTCACAGGAGCCTGCCGCGTTCTCGACGAACGGCTCTCCAAAGGTGGTGACATAGAACTCGCGGTGGGCAAACGAGGAATCCTCGTCAAACAGCTCAATGGCATGGGCACCGTCGCCCAGCTCGGCCCAATTCACTTGGAGGATAAAGCCAGTGTCTTGGTGGTCGCACGGGCCGCCCCGCGAGACGTGCGTATCGAGCCGGTCATTGCCATACAAGACAGGGATCGGTTCCCCGCCGTTAATGCGGAGGGTGATGTCGCTGGCGTTGCACTTCCATCCAGAGATGAAACCCAGCCCGGACACTGTGCGTCCCCGAGGCGGGCTTTCCAACATGGCGGCGTGGGTGTGGGCGGAGGCGACGGCGAGGAGACTCGCGCATAGGAATCCACTGATTGCAGTCTTTGTCATTCTGCGGTCCTTTCTGGTTTGAGGTTCAGCCACGGGACGGGTTGCCGGGCCGGACAAAGACCGCACAGAGTGAGGCTCCTGCGTATTCGCCAAGACGCGGGGAGCGACCCCGCGCCGGGTATAAGGCTTTTCTATTAGCAGGCGACCCGACACATCGGGTCCTCTGTACAGTCTTTGTCTGCTGCCAGAGTGGCAATTCCGGTCCCACGTCAGGAAAGACGCAGGGCCGGCGGGCCACGGGAAGAGGGCCGCACCTCAGCCTCCTCCTACAGCGGCCGCTGTAGCGTCAGCCAGTCCTGAATCCTCTGCCAATCCTCGCCAGTGAGGTCACGCAGGGGCAGGAGCAGCTTGGTATACGGCTTCCCGCAGAGAATACCGCGAGAAATCTCGGGGTTAGGAATGTCAAGAATTTCGATGCCAGACCATTGAGGCGGCGCACCGGTACTGATAAGTTGAGGCACGGATGGCCTCCGATTCTGGCCTCCCTGGTCAGACAGGGAGCCGGACGCTTTGTGATTGGCAGCCCAGCTTTCGAGCTGGGCTGTCGGCGTCTTATGGCTATACTCACACCATTGGGTGAGCAGGTCAAGCCGGCGGTCAGGCTTGACTCACCACCCCAAATCTTATAGAAAAATCAGGCAGTTAGAGGGTTTTTTGGCAATAAAAAACCCCGGCACGAGCTGACGACTCATACCGGGGTGAACTTCCGTATTCGGTGCTCCAATCGGGAAGTCCTCCAACACCTTCCGTATAGCACTGGACACGGCCCAAAGGAAGGGGGCCGGTGTGAACCATCTTTCCCTGGCGCGTCAGGTCGAAGTCATTTCTCTGCTGACTGAGGGCATGGCCATCCGCGCTGTGGCCCGGCTGACCGGCATCCACCGCGATACGATCATGCGGCTCAGTCTCACGGTGGGGCGGGCCTGTCACCTGCTCCATGACCGCACGATGCGGGAGCTGCGCGTCCCGCTCATCCAGCTCGACGAGACGTGGGCGTTCATCCACAAGAAGCAGCACCGCGTCCAGCTCCACCACCCGCCCGAGCACGGCGACTGCTATCTCTGGCTGGCGCTCGATCCGGTCAGTAAGGTCATTGTCACCTACCGCCTTGGCAAGCGGACGGGAGAGCAGGCCCTCGCGCTGTTGCTTGACCTGCGCGCCCGTATCCTGAACCGACCGCAGATTACCAGCGACGGCTATGCGCCCTATGTGGACGCCGTGGGAGCGGCCTTCGGCTCGCAGGCTGACTACGCCATGATTATCAAAGAGGCCGATTTCGAGAAGCGGGTTATTCAAGGCGACCCCGATTTGGAAGAAATCAGCACGTCGCTCTTAGAGCGCTGCAACCTCACGGTGCGGATGCACCTGCGCCGCCATGCTCGGCGGACCAATGCTCACAGCAAGACGCTCGACGGCCACCGGGCGGCCGTGGCGCTGCATATCGCGTTCTACCACTGGTGTCGGGTCCATGAGACGTTGCGCGTGACGCCGGCGATGGAGTTGGGCTTGACGAATCACATCTGGAGCGTGGCGGAGCTGATTGAGCGGGCGCAGGAAACGCCGGTGCCGCCTCCGCCCCAGCTGCCCCGCGAGCGGCCGAGACTGCGACTGATTCAGGGCGGCAAGGTGTCTCAGAAGTGAGACACGGCCTAATTTGCTTTTTGCAACGGCCTAATTAGGACAGTACCCACCACCTGCCTTTTTGCTTTCTGGATGTGACGTATGGTAGTCTGTAACTTTGAAACATGAGTTGTTGTTTCTATTGGCTGAAAATTTTCAAACTGACGCGCTTCCCGACGGTCTGTGGAGCGATGTGCTGGCAACTCGTAGGAACTCTCTGGAACATGCCAGTGGTCATGTCCTCATCGGCGGACAGACCATTGAGGAAAGAAAGCTGATGAAGGAGCCCGTCCCCAAAGCTGTCCAGTCTCAAAAGACGCGGAGAGCCCTCCTCGACTCAGCCCGGGCTCTCTTTACCGAGCGCGGCTATGCCGCCACGACCACAGAACAGATCGTCCAGCGCGCCAACGTGACCCGGGGCGCCCTACAGTATCATTATGGCGAAAAGATCGGTCTCTTCCGAGCGGTATTTGAAGAACTCAATACTGAAGGGATGCAAGACATTATTGAGCATATACGGACGGCTGAGGGGGGGATGTGGGACAGGTTTGCGGTGGAAGGGTGCAGGGCCTTCATTCAAGACGCCAAGAACCCGTCCATGCAGCGCATCTTCTACATAGACGGCCCGGCAGTGCTGGGCGCGTCTACCATACGAGAGAACGCGCCCGGCCTGACCTTCTTGCGCGATACGCTCACGCAGTTGATGGACCAGGGCCTGATCCGATCGCTGCCAGTCATCCCTTTAAGCAAGATATTATGGGCGGCCTTCTTCGAAGCAGGGCTCCATATCGCTCAGGCTGACGCTGCCTCTGCTACCCGGGCTGAACAGGAAACGCTCACCGTCCTGCTGGATATACTCTCCGCGCTGTGGATTGGGTCGTAGGAAAGAGCGGCCTGATGAACACACGTCAGACGATCATGGAGAATGCCGACAGCGCGCAGCGCCATGCTTGAATCCTCTCTCCTGCTGCTAGGCTGCGTCCTCTTCGGAGCCGCCATCGTTGCCGACCTCGTCCGCCGCTGGATCCCGGATAGCATCCCGCTCGGTCTGTTAGGTCTGTTCGTGCTCTACGTCCTGCTCGCCGATGCGCCTGCCATAGCGCCGCTGTGGGCGCATGTGCTCACCGCCGTCGTCCTGCTCCTGGTGGGTTTCGCCCTCTTCGTGCTGGATGGACTCGGCGGCGGCGACGGCAAGCTCCTGGCCGTCGCTGGCCTGTGGGTCGGCCCGTATGACATGAGGTTCTTTCTGTTCGGTCTGGGGCTGCTCAGCCTCGGCCTGACCCTGTTCGCCCTGCTGCCGTTTGCGCCCACCCGCCGGCTGCGCTCCAATCTGCCCTTCGCCGTTGCCATCGCCCCGCCGGCCATAGTCCTCTTGACACTCCGCGCCTTTTCCCTCTGACGGACTGAGCTTCCATGCGCAGATATCGAACCTTGTTCCTCGTCGTGCTCATCGGGATTATCCCGGCGGCCATCGCTCTGTCGCTCAGCCTGTGGCTGTACCTCAGCCCGGAGGAGGAAGAAGGGACGCCCGAGCAGGGACCGGTCGTCGCCCTGGAGCCCGAACCTGTCATTCCTCCGGTCGAAGTGCTGGCTGCGGCCCGCGATCTGCCGGCTGGGACCCTGCTCACTGCGGACGATCTCACCTACGTGCCGCTGGAGGCTCAGGCCGTGCTGCCCAGTCATATCCGGCAAGAACAGGATGAAGCGTCTCCAGAGGTGTCTCCAGTCGTCGGGTCTGCTATCCGCATACCGTTCCTGGCCGGAATGCCGCTGACGGACACGGCCTTGATCCGGCCCGGTTCGGCTGGGTTCCTGGCCGCCGTCCTGCTGCCCGACCATCGGGCCATGACCATCACGGTCAACCAGGAGATGGGCCATGCCGGGATGATGGCCCCAGGCGACCGGGTTGATGTCATTTTCACCATGCAGGTCGCAGCCGATGATCCGAGTCAACTCAACTCCTTCAGCCGAACCATCCTGACGGATCTCCGCGTCATCGCCATCGGGCGCCGGACCGCGACTATCGGCGACGCAGGCGAAGAGGCACCCCAGGACGGCGGCACGACCGTCACCCTCGAAGTCCGCCCGTCGGAAGCCGAACAGCTCGCCCTGGCCATCACCCGCGGCAGCCTATCCGTGGCCCTGCGTCCGCTCGGCCCGACCAACGGTCCTGCCCGGCGTCCGCCAGCCAGCCTGCGGACGCTCCTGCCCCCGCCGGCAACGAAGCCTCCCGCTCCCGATCCGCTCCGGGTCCAGGTTTTTCGCGGCACCACCCGCGAGGAAGTCGTGTTGCCGAAATAGTCCAGCCGCTCTTGTTCTGCGGCCTCCCGGCGCTTATGGTCGTTCGTATGAGTGAGCGCCTGGTGTTTGATACCCACCGCTTTGTGCGGGATCTGGTGTCTGCCGGCATGGCCGAGCCCATAGCCGAGACGCTGGCCGAAAAGCAGGTGGAACTCCTCAGTGATAATCTGGCCACCACGGTCGAGTTGGCCCAGGTCGAAGCGAACCTGAAAGCCGAGCTGACGCAGGTAGAGGTGAACCTGCGCACGGAGCTGGCCACGACCAACGAACGGATCGCGCAGGTGGAGGCCACCCTCAGAACCGAAATTTCCGCCACCAAGACCAGCCTCATCAAATGGATGGTGACAATCATGACCGCCTACACCGCAGCCATTACGACTCTGGTCACAGCGCTGGCCCGCTTCCCCGTCGGGTAAACGCGACTCTCCCGTCCAGATGCCGGCTTTCTCAGCGACACTCACCCCGTCGCCTCCTCACTCCTCTACTGGTAGGGTAGTGCATCATTTTGAACTTCTCTCTTCGAGGAGGGCTCTCGTGTCGCAGAAGTCCCCCTGCGCTGGCGCGCTTCCCCTTTGGCAAAGGGGGATTTGCCCGCCAGAGCGGCCACCCTCGGAGCGAGCCGCTGTGGGTGGGACGGAGCAGTCATTTCCAAACTGACGCAGTACCCCTCTACTGGCTTAATCCGTCCCGCTTTTCACCAGTCAGCCCTGGAGGTCGGTCCCTTCGCCCTGGGAACACTCTGCTTTTGCCGAGTTCATGGCTCTGGCCGATCCCTGTAGGGAGAAGGTGAGTGCTGTGTCACCCTGGTGCATCAGGTTCAGGCTCACCTGCATGGTCATCGCGTTGTGGATGTGTTGCAGGACGGGAGAATCCTGCCCAAAAATGATCATTGCCTCGTCGTTGACGGTAGGTGGGGTAAAGGAACGTTCGTCGTCAAACTGCACGCGGATGGTGTTGGATACAGGCCGGTCCCCCGCGAATGCAAGGATCAGCCGTGGCGGCTTCTCGGGGATTGACGAGTACGAGATCGCCAATACCACCGCGCGCAAAGGTACTCCCGGCCCTCCAAGCGCTAAGTGCGTTCCCACTTCGCACGTCTTGGCGTTGTCCGTTGCGCTCCGGAAGGACCTCGTCCACCATGCGTCTTGACGTGTTTCCGTCTCGGCTATCGCCGAGGCCGTCAGCATCAGCGTCACTGCGGCTGCCATCAGGTGTCGTGTCATGGGCGCTCCCTCCTGTCATGCAGTTTTCCAGGCCGAAGCGATTGCCGCTAAGATGGCTTCCAGTTCATTATGCCGCCCCGCTCCTCTGTTTGACAGACGATTGGTGATCTTTCAACAGGTAGAGGCGAATCTACGCACAGCGCTGGCCCGTTCACTGGCAGGCTGAGGTTGACGCGAGCCGGACAGTGGCTACCAATCACAAATTTTCCCGGCCTGGACTCCCAAGGGTCGGAAGGTCAGCAATTTGCGCAGCAGCGGGTGCTGCCTTGTGTTGAACTCGGGACTATCCCCAGCCCGGACGACCGCGTAATACCGGCCCGCCCGGATATAGGCGAGCCGCACCTCAGGTCGGTCAGCGAGCCAGGAGCGTAACTCAAAATACGTCATGCGCGCCCCCGTTTCCACATGGCGCTCGTGCAGCACACGATCCGAGGTCGAGACAATGACGACCGAATCCGCCAGGAACCCGCCAACATCCAGACTCCGGGGAATCAGAAAGTGATTTGAGCCGGCATCATCCACGCTCAAATTACTGTACATCTGCCACGCCGAGCGGAGCTTCAGCCCCAGATACGGGCCGAGTCCGTTCAGAAAGATCAGAAGGGGAATGAGGAGCAGGGGGGACGTGGTGAAGCGCTGGGGCGGAGGCGGATCTCCGGCTCGCTCGCGGAGTGATCTCCAGGCGCAGCCCACAGCCACAAAAAGCGTGCCAGCCAGCGCCCACCACAACAGGCTGAAGCCGATGACGTTCAGCCCCAAGCTGACTTCCGGGTATGACCAGCACAGCGCCAGCGTCAGCCCATACCCGGCCAGGAAGTGAAACCGGTTGAAAAAGAGCCGCACCAGGCTGCGCCGACCCGGCCTGCCCCGCACGGCTCGGGGAAGGCACCGGCGCACCTGGTCCAGACGGGCCGCAGCCGAAGCAGGGATGAACACCCACAGCAGCGCCCACATCACAGAAGAGAAATTATAGAACATTTTGACGACATCCAGGGCGAGAACAAAATGAAACCCGGCTCCCAACAGGACCGCCGGCAGCCAGAGCCGAGGAATGGCCAGTCCGATTGGGAGCACACCCTCCACGCCCAAGGTGACAACGATGGCCAGAGAGGCGAGGGCGGGCAGGGACGGCAAAGCGAACGGGTCGGTGATATGACCCAGGAAGGTCGCGGCGCAACTGGATGACGGGTCGAGAAAATCGGCGTTCAGCTTATGAAAAAAGGTAAAACCATAAAAAATGATCACCTCAAGCCGGACATAGGGCGTAAACGTCTGGTACAGGTCCGAGGAACGAAGAGGAGACCGCCAGTCCCGGACCTTCACGCCGATGGCCGCACCCAGGATCGTCAGGTTGACAAATCCCGTCAGCAGCCAGTGATTGGGAGTATAGGGAAGCTGCCAGCCGACTTGCAGGACCTGAACCGTCGCCAGGATGAGAAGACGCCGAACCGAAGACGGTCGCTGGATGACTGCCGCAGCAGACAGAGCAAGGACAATCTCCGACAGCGGCCCGACCGTTGTGAGTGGGTCGCTGTGGAGCAGGACATTGTCCCAGAGAATGTGCAGCAGCGCGGCGATGGCCCACAGCAGGCAAAAGATGGAGCAGGCCGAGTCGTGCTGTTGGGACGTGGAGGACATCAGGCCCGGTGCTTACGCCGTGCGCCGCAACAGCTCGGCCAACACCTCACCCTGGCGTTCCAGGGCTGCACCTTGGCGGTCGAGCGCCTGGCCGATCTTGCCCAGGATGTCCGCCTGCTGGTCGAGCTGGCGGTTGCGCTCCTCAGAGGCTTTGCCCATCCGCCGCAAGCCCCAGGCAATCAAGCCGATCTGCCCGAAGCCGACTACCGCGCTCACGACCAAGCCTGCAATCTCCGCCCAATTCGGCTGATTGGCCGCTTGCAGCGCGGCCACGGCCTCCCGCGCCAACCGTAAAAATTCCGCGTCCATGCGTTCCTCTCCGGGTGATCCACCTTACGTGATCCGCCAGCCTGGGAGCAACCCGCTCCGTCCCTGCACCCCAGGCGTCCTATTCCAGCCGGGTCCGACCGGAATCACTGTCATGGACATCATCCGCGTGCTGAGCGGGGCGCGCTGGCAAGAACACCTCCCTGAGCCGGGCGAGGCCGTTTTTCAGCGGCAGAAAATACAGAGCCAGACAACTCGTGTAGATATCCTCCTGCCCCTCGCCGAGTCCGAACCGCACCGTGCGGTTATCGTCCGGCAGACAGAACGTCCCGAAGACGACATCCCAGACAGGCAAGAGAAACGCGAAATTCTTGTCGATATGGTCGGGATGGCAACTGTGGTGGATGTGATGGTGCGCAGGACAGCCGAATACATAGACCCATTTCCCAGGCCACCTGAGCCAGATGTGAGAGTGGCGCAGATTATACCCCAAGGCGTTGAACAGGAAAGAAAACAGTGCGACGCCAAAGATCGTCGGCGTCGCAGGGACATAGCCGAGCGCCCACGAAATCACGCCTCCCGAAAGTCCGATCGCGACCCCGTGGCCCAAAGAGTAGAAGAGATTGTCTATGGGGTGTTCTCGGTAGTTCGTCAAGGGATGCATGACAGACGGCGAATGATGCACCTTGTGAAATTCCCACAGCAACGGATTTTTGTGCTGGTAATAATGCAGGGCATAGGCGACAAAGTCGCTCAGCAGCACGGCCAACAGCGCAGAGGCCCATTCCAGACCCCAGATGAACTCGGACGCAAGCGTCAAGCCCCCGCCGCTCAGGTCTGTCAGCACGTCGGAACTTTTGTGAAAGACGGCAGCTGAGACGGTCGCCATCAAAACCCCTTCGGCGAGCAATACCCGGAACACCTGATGAAAGAAAAAGTACCGCACATCAAGCCAGGCAGACCGCTGACTCCACACCGCCGGCGGGAACAGGAAACGCCCCAAAGCGCGCAGTCATCCGCCCTGCCCGGTTCGCACCTCGGGGGGCGAGCGGAAAAAAACGAAGAGGGCGAACACGAGGGACGTGAACAGCCAGACAACAAAAATTCTCTGCTCCGGATTAAACGGATAGTTGAGGACGACAAGAAGCCGATCCAGAAAAGGTCTCCCAAGTGCAGAGCCGGTGTCGAACAGGTCGGCGATCATCTCGTTCATGCCGTGCCAGTGCTTACGCCGTTGAGGCTACGCACCGAACCGGACACGCTTGGCAAAGGTCGCGTGCCGCGGTTCTGCATGGCCGGCAAAGTGGACGGGTGACGACATATGGACGATTCCCTCGATCAATTCGACCTTTTTGATATCCGAAAAGTTCTGCTCTCATCTTCGTACCATACGGACCGGGACGCCATCGCTCTTGTCCCGCAGCCTCCCGATGTTTATGGTCGTTCGTATGAGCGAGCGCCTGGTTTTTGACACACATCGTTTTGTGCGGGATATGATGTCCGCCGGCATGGCCGAGTCTATCGCCGAGACGCTGGCCGAAAAGCAGGTGGAACTCCTCAGCGGCAATCTGACCACCAGGGTCGAGCTGGCACAGGTGGAGGCCACCCTGAAAGCCGAGTTGGCGCGAGTCGAGGCGAGCCTGCGCACGGAGCTGGCACAGGTGGAGGCGAATCTGCGCACGGAGCTGGTCACAACCAACGAGCGCATCACACAGGTGGAGGCGAATCTGCGCACGGAGCTGGCCGCTACTAAGACCAGCCTTATCAAATGGATGGTGACCATCATAACCGCCTACACCGCCACCATTGCCGCCCTTGTCTCGGCCCTAGTCCGCTCCCTGGCCGGGTAACCCCGCCTCCCCCGCCCGTCCGACGCGCGTCGCTGCTCGGGAAGCTGTATCACACGACGTTACCCTGATGAGGTCCATGTGTGACCTCCCCTGTTCCTGGCCTGCGCTACCCACCCAGATTGCGCAGCAGATCCATGGTCGAGACAAAAGCCGGACCCGCCACCAGCAACAGCGTCCCCGGCGTGACCAGCAGCATCATGGGTAGGCTCATCAGCACCGGCAGTCGTCCGATCTGGGCCTCCATCCGGGCCTCGCGTTGCTGGCGCTCGCTGGCGGCGATATTCTTCATCGACCGGGCCAGCGGCGTGCCATACCGCTCGCCCTGGGCAATCGTGGAAGACAGGTCGCGCAAGCCCTCCACCCCGGTGCGGACATACAGGTCGTGCAGCACCTTCCTGCGGTCGGTGCCCAGCCGCAACTCCGCCTCGGCCAAGGCGAACTCGCGCATCAGGTCGGGGGCCATCAGTTGCAGTTCGTTCACCACCCGAGACAGGGTGCGCTCAAACGTCAACCCGGACTCGAGACAAATCGTCATCAGGTCCAGGGCATCGGGCAGGGCGGCGGCCATCTGGCGTTGGCGGCGGACACTGAGCCGGTCCAGACACGTCTCAGGCACAATCCCGCCCACGACCGCCCCGGCCAGACCGGCCAGCAGAATGGTCGGTGTGGTGGTGTAGGCTCCCAGCCACTGTCCTGCCGACACCTGAAAGCCGAGCAGGACACCACCCCCCAGAGCCGCAGCCAGCTTGACCGTCATGAATATCGCCAAGGCGTCGGGTCGGTGAAACCCCGCCTTCGTCATGAGGTCGCTGAGCTTGGCCCGCTCGGCCGCGCCAACCGGCACCAGTCGGGACAACACATCCAGGACAGCCGCCACCAGGACGTGAAGGGAGCCCTCTCCTGCCTGTGACGTGCGCGGTTTCTGCGGGTCGCCATACACCGTCACGGCCCACGCCCGCACCCTGGCGATGCGACGGTCCATGACCTGGGCGTTCTGACTGCTGCGAAAGACCGCCACGGAGGCGGCTGCCATGCACGCAACGACGGCGGTGACAACGATGATCCAGAACAGCATCGGATGACTCCTCTCGAAAAGCCCCCCGGTCTTTCCTTCGACTTCGCTTCGCTCAGGATGACCGGTCATGCTGAGCGTAGGTCCTGAGCCTGTCGAAGGGCCGAAGTCGAAGCATCCCCTTTTGGGACGGCTTCACCGCCCGATCCGGGCCGACAGGCTGTGGGCGACCAGCAGCCCGCCCACAATACACCCCACCCCGTACCGCAAGAGCGTCCCGCCCGTCTCCGTGTATAACAACGTCTCAATCACCTGCGGATTGGTGAAGTTCTGAACGCTCAGCACCACGACCGGCACCACCGCGATAATGGCCAGCGTCAGCCGGGTCTGGGAGGTCGCGCCCTTGGCCTTGAGCAGGAGCGCTTCACGCGCCCGCAACGTCGCCGACAGATTGCCCAGCGCGCCCGAAATGCCGCCCCCGACGGTCATCTGCAAGCACACCGCAGCAGAGAAAAGCGAAAACGCGGGAATGCGCACCCGGGCCGCAGTCCCGCGAATAGCGGTCTCCGGGTCCAGTCCGGCCGCCACAGCCGCGGCGATGTCGCCCATGACGCCGTCAACCGGCGTCGGCACCTCCTTGGCCACAATCGTAATGGCCTCGACTGCCGGAACGCCGGCCTGCACCAGACGCACAATCTGGTCGTTGATCTCGGGAAAGACCTTGGTGAACGCAGCGCGCTGCCCGGCGTCATGCAGGGCCAGCGCAGCCCAGCAGCCGCCCAGCCCGCTGCCCAGCGACAGCAGCCCCACCCCCGCCGGCCCGAACCCGGCAAAGGACGCGGCCGGCCCGCCCGCCAGCGCCGCCACCACGCCCAGTCCCACGGCCTTGGGCAGGACGCGGCTCACGTCAGTCATGGAGAAGCGGCGTTCCAGCCGGACCACCAGCCGTGACTTGCTGCGTTGCTCGCGGAACACGCTGACTTGGGCCTCCGCCAGCGCACCGGTCGGCGCACCGCCCTTGAGGCCCGCCGCGACCTGGTTCAGCCGGCGTTTCAGCACCTGCTGCTGCGGCCAGATGACCGTCAGCAGCACAACACACGGAATCTCAATCACAAACGCGACCAGCGCAATCACGATGCTCAGCAGCGGGCTGCCGATCAGAATCAGGGCCAGCACACCGGGGACAATCACTCCAGCCACGCACACCAGGATCGTCAGGGCCACACTCATGCCGCCGCCTCCACCGTGTGCGCGTTGGCCATCTGGAGCACCTCCAGGAATTCGTCGCGCAGCCCGGCCGCCTCCACCGAGGCCATCCACGACGGCTGGCGGCCGTTCGTCTCAAACCTGTGCTCCTCGCCCGGCAGGCGCAGCCACATCTCCTCAGTGGTGATGGTGTCGCCTTCCATACCGACCACATCGGTAATGCTGGTCACGCAGCGGTGGCCGGACCGCAGCCGGGCCAGTTGCACGACGAGATCAACGGCCGACACAATCTGGCGGCGCATGGCCGGCAGCGGCATCTCGCCTGCGGTCAGCATCAGCATGTTTTCGAGTCGCATCAGCGCATCGCGGGGATTATTGGCGTGCAGTGTACACATTGAACCCGGATGACCGGTATTCATGGCTTGCAGCACTTCGCTGGCCTCGCCGCCGCGCACCTCGCCGACGATGATCCGGTCAGGCCGCATCCGCAGGGCGTTGATCAGCAGATCGCGGATCGTCACCTCGCCCGTGCCTTCGACGCTTTTCGTGCGCGTTTCCAGCCGGACCACATGCGGCTGCTGGAGCTGCAATTCCGCGGAATCCTCAATGGTCACCAACCGCTCAGTATTGCTGATCTCGCGCGACAAGGCATTCAGAAACGTGGTCTTGCCGGTTCCGGTGCCGCCCGACACCAGAATGTTCAGCCGGGCTTTGGCGCAAATCTGGAGCAGACGGCCCATGGCCGGCGTAAACGCCTTGCGCTTGGCCAGATCGGCCAGACTGATGCCCCGAGCCACAAAGCGCCGGATGGAGAACGCCGCGCCGTCAATCGCCAGCGGCGGAATGATGATATTGACCCGACTGCCGTCAGGCAGCCGGGCATCCACCATCGGGCTGGCCTCGTCCACCCGGCGGCCGACCCAGCCGGCAATCCGCTGGGCGATATTGAGCAGATGCTGCTCGTCCCGGAAGCGGATATCCGCCCGCTCCAGCTTGCCGCGCCGCTCGACATACACCGATGTGAGACCGTTGACCAGGATGTCGGAAATCTGCGGGTCATTGAACAGCGGCTCCAGCGGACCCAGGCCCTTGATGTCGTCCACCAGCCGCTGGACCACCCGGCGGCGGTCCAGCGGAGCCAGGTCCGAGGCAATCGAGTCTTCCGTGTCGAGAAACGTCCGCAACTGGCTGGCCAGTTCGTCCCGGCTCAGGTCGGCCGCCTTGGCCATGTCGAGAGACTGCACGACGGTCGGGTGCAGCCGTGCAGCCAGGTCGGCGATCCGGCTATCCACGACCGGGGCGTGTGTCGGGTCGGCCGGCTCGGGCGCCGTGGCCGGCGCGTCGGTCGGAGACGGCGCGGCCGGAGCGGGGCCGGCGTCGGGCTTGGGAACTGGAGGAGCGAGCTTGGTACGGCGTCCAAACAGCGTGCGTGGCATAGGCGGCGTCTTTCGGCTGGGGGGTGAATGGGCTACGGTGCGGCGTCAGCCAGCGAGACGGCCGGTCGTATCAACCGACTGGTCAACTCGTCCAGGGCGCGGCGGTATTTCTTGCTGAAGGTCCGCTCCGGCAGACCATAGTTGGTGGCCGCCGGCAGGCCGGACTCGAACGGCACGCTCACGTCCGGCTCGCGTCCGGCCAGGGTGTAGCGGATATCCTGGGCCGACAGCGCGTTCTTGGGGCCTCGGGTATGGTTTTCGACCAGCACATGGCGGGCGTCGCGGTCCAGCAGCGCCAGGCGACGGATGACCCGGTTGAGGCTGACCAGGGTCGGTTCAAAGACCAGCACCCGTTCATCCGCGTCGGCCAGCACGGCAAACAGCAGGTCGGTATCGGTCAGGCCGTCCACGATGACGAGGTGGGAGCGGTTGGCGAGCTGTTCCAGCAGCCAGCGCACAGCCTCGGGAGCGGGGGCGGCCGGCAGGCTGTCACCGGCCCGGTAGCCGTACAGCGAGACACGCGGCGTCACCGTCGTCTGCACGCCGTCAATCAGGCTGGGGTCCGGGTCCGGTTTTGCGGCCAGGTCCAGCAACTCGTCAAACCCGGCCGCCGGCTCACTGTCCAGCATCAGCGACAGCACCCCGGCGGTCCGCTCCAGGTCCAGGACCGACACATAGCTGCCCTGCGCCGCTACGGTCAGGGACGTCAGCGCGGCCAGCGTCGTGGCGCCGCAGCCGCCGCAGCCGGCAAACGCGATCACCCGTCCGGCGTACAGCCGGGGGGCGGCGTCCTCGTCCCCGAGCGCCAGGGTCACGGCCTCGCGCACATCGCTCACAGTCAGCGGCTTGGGCAGGTAGTCCGTGACCCCGCAGGCCAGCAACTCGCGGGTGAAACGCGCGGTGTCATTCGAGCTGACGGCCACGACCGCCGTCCCGAACTCACACACCGCCGCCAACTCGTAAATACGTCCGACCGGAAACTCAACGCCGTCGAGATCGACGAACAGCACCCGCGGCGAGTCCGTCTCACTCAGCGTTCTGATCGCCCTGGCCATGTCGGCCCGCTCGACCTGCGCGCTGTGGTCGGCCAACGCCTCCTTCAGCGTCTTTTCCGTTTGGGCATCAGCCGCAAAGGCGCGGATGCGGGTGGTTGGGGTGGCTTCCATGCTCAGCGCTCTCGCCTATCCTGCTCTTCTCGGGCCGGGGTGGGTTGCGGGCCGACCTGCCCGCTCCGCCGTGCGTTCGACTTGCTCGCTGTCATACAGATGCATTCGTACTCCGTCATATTCCTGCTTCTTCAGTCACGTCGGCTCGGGGTTCAGCGCGCAGCCCGTTGAGGATTTCAAGCATCGTGACGAGCATGTCCTTCTGAGCCGCATCGGTATCTGCTGCGTTGGCGATGTAGACCCCGGCTTCAAAAAACAGCGCCCACAACAGGGAGATCAACGGGTCAAGCGACAGCGGTTTCAGCAGCCCGGCGGTCACCAGGGCCTCGAATGTCTGACGGGCGAATTCCATCCCCAGCTCAGTCCTGGTCGCGGCTGTCCGGCCAAGCACGGCCGGGCCATCCACATGCAGAATGCGTTGCGTGTGCGGATCAGCGGCGCGTCCCACAAAGGCGTAGCAGGTTGTGACCACCAGCCGCTGCCACGCATCTCCCTCAGCAGCCTGGACGCGCTCGGCGATGAATTGCAGGAAAGCCTGATGTTCCTCATTGTAGACCGCCTCGAAAAGCCCGACTTTGTTGCGAAAGTGGTAGTACACGGCCCCTCGGGTGACCTTGGTGCGGGCGCGGCCTACGATTTCTTCAGTTGAGGTGTCGGCATACCCCTGCTCGGCAAACAACTCCCGAGCCGCGTCAAGCAAGGCACGCCGCGTCCTTTCATATTGTTCGGCTTTTGTGACAAGGGCCGCCATGGTTCCTCCCTTAACCTCTTCTAGGGCGGTTTACGATTAGCTGTAGCCCTATCGCTCGGCCTTCGTCATGCCGGACCCGGATCATGTCTGGGGCAAGCTGTGATCTGGCATCGAGAGGTCGAGAGGCTGGAGGTCTGGATTCCCGCTTGCGCGGGAATGACGGACGGCTATACAGCATCGTTATTTGCTCTAGGTATCCCCGCCTCCGATGGCGATGGTTTCCGATACCGCCGGCAGCTCCCGCACCTCGTCATCCACCCAGCGCTGATACGCCGCATGGGTCGCGCCGTGGGCGGCAACCGGTCGCCGGTCCGCGGCGGCAGCGAACGTGCGTTCGTAATACGTTGACGAGTCGGCCAGAAAGTCTTGCGCCTCGGCCATGCCGTCCAGGGCAACGCTCGTCGGCGGCATAGGGCGTTTGAGCGCAATCGGCAGCACCGCACAGCCGGCAGTTGTGGCCAGCCACGCAGCCAGCAGAACGGCAAGTACAGGAGACAGGGTTGGCATAGGCATTCTCCTTTCCATAACGTGTGATGCAGATTGGGCCGTGGCCTCTGTCGGCCGGCGTGTCCGCGCCCGCAGCAGGTTGAGACCGGTGCCTGGCCACTCCTCAGTAGTGGTAGCCGCGCAGCCGGCGGCCCGGCGCCTGCCGGTTCGCCGGGCCGGACCCGACTGCGGCGGCGGTCAACCGCGCCGTGACCACCACAATCAGTTCGGTCGCGTTCGAGCGCACCGTCCGGGTGCCGAACAGCAGGTTCAGCAGCGGAATATCCTTGAGCACCGGCACCCCGGCTTCAACCGCCTCGCTCTGGTCGCGGTACAGCCCGGCAATGACAATCGACTCGCCGTCGCCGACCTCGACCGTGGTTTCGGCCCGCCGGACATTGATGACCGGGATATCAATCCCGGTGACGGTCAGCGAATCCGTTTCCGAGCGTTCCGACACTTCCGGTCGCACGGTCAGCACGATCCGCCCGCTGTCCACAATCGTCGGCACAAAGTCGAGCAGCACGCCGTACTTCTTGTATTCAAAAATGATCGCCCCATCCTCAAAGCCGGCCGGCAGCGGATATTCCCCCCCGGAAAAGAAGCTGGCGGTCTCGCCCGAAATGGCGGTCACATTGGGCCGGGCCAGCACCGTGGCCAGCCCGGCAGTCGCCAGCGCGTCGATCAGGCCCCGCACCGTTGTCCTGCCGGCGGTCCCGCCCCCGAACGCCGCATTTGCCCGTCCGCTCTGCAAATCTTGCGACAGGAATCCGCCCAGCGCCGGATCGAAGAACAGGCGGCCGACCCGAAAGCCGGCCAGGCTTGCGCCGTCAAGGTTGGGCACCACCTCCCAGTTGATGCCCAGCGTTTCGCTCACGCTGCGCTGCACCTCGGCGATCTGCACTTCGAGATTGATCTGCTGCGCGCCCGACACCCTGATACGGTTCTCGACCGGAATCGCTTCCGGCAGCGCGGTCGTGGTCAGACGCAGGGCAAGGTCGGCGTCGGCCACCGACGCTACTGTGCCGCTGAGTTCCACGCCTCGGTTGAGCTGGCGGACGGCCACGTCTGCAAGGGCGTCCACCTCCCCCAGCGCGGCGCGGACCGGCTCCACATCAATGACCGTGGCGATGGTCCATTCGGCGATCAGGTCACTGTCGGCATCCAGCGCGGCCACCGAAGTCCGGCCCACGGCCTTGCCGAGCACGAACAGCGCGCCGGACGACACGAGTTGCACGTCGGCAATCTCCGGGTTGGCGACCACGGCCGAGGCGACCGGCGCATCGAGCCGGAACAGCCGGCTCTGGGACACCGGGATGGAGAACAGGGCCGCTTGCTCCTCGTCTGCCGTTCCCCTCCTGGGAGGGGTGGCCGCAGGCTGGGGTGGGTCCGGCAGTGGCGGTTCGGTGGCCGTTTCGGGTTCGGCGGGCTCGGTGGCCTGTAGCACGTCTGATCCGCTCCTGGGAGGGGTGGTCGAAGGCTGGGGTGGGTCCGGTCCGGGCACTTCAGTTGCGGTGTCTGTCGGAGGGGGGACTGCTTCGGTGGGGGACGACCCGCCCCGCTGCTGCGCAGCACCCCTCCGAGGAGGGGAGGGGTCGGCGCTGGGGTCGGGTGTCTGAGCCTCTGCTGCCGCCGTGTCTTCGGCCTCTGCCCCCGCACGAGGTGTGCCTTCTCCCTCTCCCTCAGGGAGAGGGCCGGCTTCAGCAGGTTCTCTCGCGGGGCGGTCTGTGGCGAGAGTTTCGGGCGTCGGTTCCGCCGCCGGCATATCGGCGGGCGTCGTTTCATCAACTGGGCCTGTCTCGTCTGCGGTCAGCGTATCGTCGTCTAGCGCTTCCCTCCCAGCGGGCAGGCTGTCCGCGCCCTCACCCGGCCCTTCGCCAGGCTCCGGGCCACCCTCTCCCGGGGGGAGAGGGGAAGACAAAAGCTCCTCGGTTGGGCTCAGGTCCGGGGCGGGTGACGGTGCCGCCCTGCCTTCTCCCTCGCTCTCAGGGAGCGGGCTGGCTTCAGCAGGCTCTCTCACGGCAATATCTTCAGCGGTCGGTTCCGCCGGCAGTCTCTCGGCGGCCGCCATGTCCTCAGCCGCGCTGCTGCTTTCCGCTGGCGGTGTATCCTCGGAGGCTATAGGGGCAGGTTTCAAACCAGCCCCTCCTTGCGCGGGCGTTGCGGCAACTCCGGCCTCCTCCGCCACCGCTGTCAGGGGCTGGCCTCCTCCCCTCCTGGGAGGGGATAGATCAGCGGCAGTTTCGGATGTGGGGGAGAGAGGGGAACCCCCGGAGATGGAGGAATGGGGAGAGGCCTCTCCAGGGGGGGCCTCGGGAGATGGCTCCGGCGTGGGAGGAGCCGGAGCCTGGGCAAGCACGGAGTCCGCCCTTCGACTTCGCCCCTCTGGGGCTACGCTCAGGACGAGCGGGGTCGAAGGGCTTGCCCTTCTGTCGGCAAGCAGGTCAACGACGACCTTGGTCACGCCCTCTTCACTGCTGATAGTGAAGGTGCGCAGCCGGTGGTCGCCGGTCAGCGACGCCGTCACGCGGCGCCCATCCGGGCTGAGGGCCACATCGGCGATATACGCGTCGAGATGGCGCTTGACGCGCCAGAATGTGGTTTTCAGCGGATGCTTGAACATGACGGTCAGAGTGTGTTCTTCTATGCGGGCCTCGTGTTCGACGGCGCGCGGCCAGTCGAACACGAGGCGGCCAAAGTCGTCATGCGCCCAGGCGCGGACCACCACCGGGTCTGCTGACGCAGGCCCGGCAAAGCTGGCCGATTCGACCCGGGGGGCAGCCTCTCCGTCGTTTGCCTCCTGGCCGTGGCCGGGACTGCCGGCCAGCCAGAGGCCGACAACGAGCAGCCCCAGCAGGCGTCTACCCATTGCATGTCGCTTCTCCAAAACACTGCGATACTATATGAGCAGGCTATGCAGAGGCAACGCCGACGGAGCGACCTCGCTACCCGTCTCAATTCCCTCCGATCTGCTGACCAAGTGCAGTCATCGAGGCAATGATCGTGTTCTCGAATGCCTGATAGGCACCGAAAATGGTCACAGCCACAACTCCTATTACAAGGGCGTATTCCAACGCCGAAACAGCGCGAGCGTTGCGCAGATAGCAGGTGAACTCTTGTGTATAGCGTTCGGTGCGCTTCATAACCGGCTCTTTCTCTTGGTCTGAGGGGTGGAAGCCTGTCGGGACCTCTACCCCTATCTGGAACCAAGGAAGGATGAATGGAGTCTAATTCCCTCTAAGCCCAGAGTCTCTTTGTGCTCTCTCTACTTTGCTCTTTGCCTGCTTTATCGTCTCTTCAACACTGTCGCCAAGCTGGTTGAGTACAACCGCAATAGCTGTGGCAACGACCCCAATCAAAATCGCATACTCCAACGCCGAAACGGCCTTGACGGTGCGCAGGTACTGAACGAACTGCTTGGTGTGACGTGTGAGTGTAGTCATATCTTTTCCCTCTCCTTGGTCAGGGGTTGCGGTCAACGAACGCGATGGAGACAAAAACGAGTGGTTAGAGCATTTTCGGTGATTTCCGATGCGTCTGAAGAGGCGGGCGAGACGCCCGCGCTCCCGGCTTCCCCGCCCACCCCATACCCTGCCGACTTCGCCCCTCCGCCCGGGACTCACAATAGGATGAAACTGCTCTAGTGATTAGTGACTAGTGGTCAGGGGTGTCCTTCTCCTCCTCCCTCCTCTCTACATAGTCTGTACAAGCGGGTGATGCCCGTGCGGACCGGCGAGCGCTTATGTACTGCGCCGCAACAACGGCCATGCGGCCTCCCCCTCCGAGGACGTGTGACGCAAAAAGAAACCCACCCCGTCGCCAGCGCGGCACCTCTCCCGGGAGGGGATGGCGGTGGTTCCCCTCCTCGGAGGGGTGGCCGAAGGCCGGGGTGGGTTGTCCCCGGCCCGCTGGGGCAGTAAAGCCTTGCCCTCCAGAGCAGTGGTTGCTACGGTGAGGCCCTGGAGTCATTCCGATGGGTGTGGAACTGATCAGCGTGCTGATAGCGGTCGTGGCCGTCGGGGCCACCCTGGCCGGCCTGACCTTGAACGGGCAGCGGGCGATTCGGGCCGAACTGGCCGCCCAGCGCCGGGACTTCAGCGCGGAGTTGGCCACGCACCGCCAAGAGGTCAGCGCGGAGCTGGCTGGGCTGCGCCAAGAGGTCAGCGCGGAATTGACCGCGCTGCGGCAGGACTTCAGTACGGAGTTGGCCGGCCTGCGCCAAGAGATCAACACGGAGTTGACCGGCCTGCGCCAAGAGGTCGGCGAAGTGCGCGAACAGATCGCCGAGTTGCGCGAACGGATGGCGCATCTGGCCGGGCTGCTGGACGGCCTGCGTGAGGCGATAGCCTTCCAACGCGGTGTCGCCTGAGCTTCCGACAGGCACTCCCCCCGAGGCCGCCCTTTATAGGGAAGGCATGGACGAATACGAAGCCTTGGCGCGAGCGGCGGTAGCGGCGTTGCAGGCGGCCAATCAGCCCAAGTGGACAGACGTGTTGGTCGCGGCTGGAGCCGTGGGGAGCCTGGGGGTGGGGCTGCTGCAATGCGGCCATCTATATGGGGTTGCGACGGATGGGCGAGGCTGCGGCGGACCGTAGGCGCAGCATGACGAAACCATGGCGACGCTGCACGAGGCGAGCGCCGCAGGCCAACGTCAGCACGAAGAAACGATGGTCGCGCTGAAGGCCCTGATTGAACGCACGGCTGCCCGGCCCTGACCACCCCGCCCACCGCACAGGTGGGTCGTGTCTCAGTTTGAAAATGGTTGCCCGTCTCCTCCCCGGCGGTCCGCTCCGAGGGCGCTCGCCCCGTCGGGAAAATCCCCCTTAATCCCCTTTGCCCTCCCGCCAGGATGAACGGGGTCGAAAGGGTCGTCCCCAGGCTGCCGGATACCGTCATGTCTCTCACCCGCTCCACTTCACCACGCCCCGCTCAGCTCACACGCCGAAACCGGATGAGCTGCCGGCTAATTGACTGAAAGGCGGCTTGCAGGTTTTCGAAGGTGGCTTTCTGGTAAAGAAAGAAGTATTTGCCGCTGGGGTCATCGGCCTGGCTCGAACACCGGGTGAGGGACTCTTTCGACAGGTTCCCGATCCCAATGACAAAGACCTTAATGCCGGCGTCTCTGGCGGCTTTGCAGGTGGTCTGGCGGTGTTGCTCCCGCGTCCATCCTGTATAGCGGGTGTAGGTATCCTCCCCGTCGGTCAGCAGCACCAGCGCCTTTTGCGCGCCCTTATGCTGCTTCGGGTCCACAGGATGCACCGGGTCGTTCCACATGTTGCGCCACGTCGGTGCCAGCAGCCGGTGGCCCCACAGTACGCCGACCGCCGAATAGGTGCTACTCCCGCTCGGAATCAAGTTGTTAATGGCGCGCTTGATCGTGGCGATGTCTGTTGTCAGCGACCGGATTGGGGGGAATTCGTTCATACGATCTCTCAGATAGTATGTATTTGCAGCAAGTACAGGCTTGCAGTAGGATTGCGGCAGCATATGTTCAACATTGTATGTAGTCTGGAAACATTGACCCCCTTGTATACAGAAAGAGCCGGATACCTGCTCTACCGTCTCGCATTTATTCTCGTCTTGGACACAGCCGGCATAACAGGATGATGGCCTGCTACTGGAATCATCCGGGCTGCACTCGAAAGAAATTCTAGAATGGTTTGATGGACCCGCTGAGTAAAACTTCATGGTGAACTTCGCGCTTGTGGGCGGGACGGTGGACAGGCCGGGCGGGTTCGTCCCGGAGGTTGAGCGCTGCTCCACACAGCCGAGCCAGGGTTCGGGCTGGGTGTCTGGCAGGACGTTCTGCCGTTCTCCGAGAAAGGGATAGTATACTTGGTCCGGATATACAGCCCAGCCTAGGTCTGCCCAGCGCGTTCGTGTGGCGGAGTTGAGTGTCACCTGATTGTGCCAGGGTACGAGGCCGACGGCGACGGAATCCCCGGCCCCGTCGGTCAGCATATCGACCAGGGTGAGAGCAGCACCCTTAACGGCGTCCAATCTGTTCTTCTGGCGATCTTCACCTTCAACCGTTCCTCCTGCTGGGGCACTCATTGAGTTGGTTATATCGATGGCCAGCGCCACCTCAATAATGCTCTCCGTCCGCTCGGTTTTACTCCCTACTGCGGTCTTGCTGACCACGCTGCCCCACAGCCACGCGCCGAAAATTGCGCCGCCCAGGTCGGCGGTGGCGGAGACATTGACCGTGCCGGCCGCACGATTGATCTCAGCAAAGGTGACGGTCAGGGAGTTTTTCACTTGGCCGCGGTAGCCTGCCGGGATGTTGGCCAGGATGTAGCGCTCGGCAATGGGCTTCAGGTTGGCCTCGACTTGTTCGTTGGTCAGGCTGGAACTGAGCGTGGTCAGGGCGCGGGCGGCGGCGATGCCGGCCGCATCGGTGGCGGCCTTGAGCAGGTCGCGCTGGTAGACGAGCCACATGTGGTCGCCGGCAAAGGCGATGCCGGCCAGGCTCATGACAGTCAGCAGGGCGGCGGTCAGAGCAGTGGCGCCGGCCCGCCGGTCGCGGACAAAGCGCAGGAGCCGTTCCCGGCCTCTCCATCCGGCAGGCTGCTCCATCGGGAGTAGGGGCGACCGGCCGGTCGCCCCTACAAGGGATGTTGAGACCGGCGCCCTGCTTGCTGTACTGGTGTGCTGTATCATGGCGGTATCTTATGACTGGAGGCTTGGCGCAGTGTCGGAGCGGATAGGGAGAATGTGGTGGGCGTGTTTCATGCCGCCCGCCTGTTTGATGCACACCTCGGCCACAACCACAATTTCGTCGGGCGACAGCGCCAAGGGCAGGGCCGTCGCGTCCGCTCCGGTGAACTGGCTGCACGAGGCGAGGTCGGTGTCGGTACTGGCGTCCGGCCCGACGCGGATGAGCGGGGTGGTCCACAGGACCGTCGGCTTTTTCTCCGGCTGGCCGGACACTTGTGCGACCCCCTCGACGGCGAAGACAATAAACGCGGCTGCGAACTGGGCGAAGAACTCTTCATGCACGACATTGGCCAAGGTCCTGATTTCCGTTGTTTGCGGTTTTTCTTCTCGACTCACATAGTCGGCCATGGTCACCGCCACGTTCAGCCCGGTCGCCTGTCTGGAGGCCGAGGCATACACATCGAACATGAGTGCCGACGAGGAGACGAGGACGACGATGCCGAGCGCGGCTTCTACTGCGGCCGCGCCCCGGCGGTTGCGCATGAATTGTTTCCAGGTGCTCACGATGCCTCCTTTACCACTACCACGCAGGCCCTTCGACCGGGCTCAGGCCACCCCTCCCCCTTTGTCAAAAGGGAGATTGAGGGGGATTTGCCCGGCGAGGCTGTCGGCTTGAATATGCTCTCCATCATCAGTCCCCCAGACGTTCGTTGCGCATGATGGCGACGGCCTGCTGGCTGCCGTCGGTGCCGAAGAGACGCTGCTGCAACGCGCTCAGCGCGTACTGCGGGATTGCCGTGACCCTGACCACCACCATGGCACCGGTGCTGCCGCCAAGCTGGGCGGTGCTCTGTGTGTCGCTGTCCAGATCGGACGGGTCGTCGTAGGCGATGACTGTGACAGTCAGGCAGAAGTCTACCGCAGGGTCATCCGGGTCCGGTGTCTTACTGCACACGCCTTGGCCGTTCAACTCAAAGCTGAGCCAGTCGCCGACTTCGTCCCGGATTGCTTTGAGGCAGGCTTCGCGCAATGTATCCTCATTATCGGCCGCGCTGTCCGCCATCGCATTGGTATAGGCGACGCGGTAGGCGGCGCGCTGGAGCAGGTCATCGACAAAGAGGGTCCGCACCAGCTCGAAGATTCCGACCAGGGCGAAGATGAGCGGGATGGCTGCAATGGCACTCTCCAGGGCGGTGACGCCCCGACGACAGGCCAGAAACCGTTTTGCCTGGCGCATGGTCCTCCTCGCAGGGACACGCGGGGGGCGTCTTGCTCATGCCTGTGCCCCTTCCGTTTCCGTCCCGGTCGGCAACGCGACCCGCAGCATGGTGCCCTGGTTGGGCAGGGAGTTCATGTGGATGCTGCCGCCGTACTTTTCGACCAGATGCTGGACAGTGGCCAGTCCCATCCCGGCGGCATTCTCGCGCGAGGTGTAGAACGGGGCGAAGACTTTCTTGCGCTCCGCAGACCGGATGCCTGTGCCGTTATCGGTGATGGCAATGTGGAGCTGGTCGTCTTTCTGTCTGGCCTCAATTCTGATGACGCCCTTATTGTGGTCACGTTCCTGAACCGCCCACACGGCATTCTCAAGCAGATGGCTCAGGAGCAGGCGGATTTCCATTTCCGAGGCGACCAGGTCCGCCACCGGCTGCACGTCTTTGACGACCAGGGCGCTGGCCTCCGCCCGGGTCTGGTCTATGGCCTCGTTGATCGCATCGTCGATGTTGATCGCAGTGTGGTCGTGGAGGGTCATGGAGAAGGACGGCAGGCGTTCGGCCAGCCCGACGATAGTGTTGGCCTGGGCGCGGATGTCCGCGACTACGGTGGCGGTGGTGTCCAGGCCGGGCGGAGCGTCGTCTGTGGCAGTGGTGTCCGGGGCGTCGGTGAGGAAGGCGGGCAGGGCGTCGTGCTCAAGCCGACCGTCCTGCCCGTCCGCTTGCGTGTCCGGCAGGACGGTCGGCTCGCCGTTGGGGGCGATGTGGAGCATGTCCGTGCTGCTGGCGATG
This sequence comes from uncultured Binatia bacterium (SeqCode), assembly GCA_965243735.1. Lineage (GTDB taxonomy): Bacteria > Desulfobacterota > Binatia > Bin18 > Bin18 > JAAXHF01. The sequence goes on along the minus strand of CBDEVZ010000008.1, from coordinate 4,976,538 downwards.
CGCTCGGCCAGGGCGGTCAACTGTTTGGCAAGGATTTCCAGCCCGACCCGGTGGGCGGTGGGTTCGAGCAGGTAGGCCGGGCCGGTGTCTCCGTCACCCCGCTGCTCGGCGTCGAGGAGCAGCGCGGTCAGGTGGGACAGATTCCCGTCTTCTTCGGGCCGGGGCGGAGAGGCTGGCTGCGGTGACGGGACGGGGGCTGGACTTGGCGGCGCAGCAGCTGCGGCCGCGATTTTGCCCAGGGCCGTACCGTCGTGTCCGGGAGACGGCTGGCGGTCGGTCGGTCGGCTGTTCTCCTGCTGGTTCTTCTCCCTGGGCAGGCGCAGGGCGATGGCCAGCCACAGCAGCCACAGGGCGCCGCCCGAGGCCAGGATGCCACGCTCGTAGGTGGACACGAGGTCTTCTACCCTGGCGATCTCGGTTTCCAAACCGGTGATGAGGACTTCGCCGAGTACTCCGATTCTGTCCGAGGTGGCCTCCTGGAAAATTTCTTCTGTGGGACCCTGTTTATCGAGCAACACTCGTCCGTGGGCCACGAAGTTGGCCATGGTGTTGGTCAGGGCGGGGTGGCGGGCAATGACGCCGTCGCCAAGTTCTTGCAGTACGCGGGTCAGCCGTTCTTTTTCCGGGGCGGCCGGGGTGGCTAGATAGGTGTGGATCTCGTCGGTGACGGTGGAGATGTTGTGGACGAAGGCGACCTCGCCGCCGTTCTCCTCAACCTGTTGCATGACGCTGCTGGCGGCCAGCGGCAGGTAACGGATGGAATTGCGCAAGACGGCGTAGCCCGTCTTGAAGCGTTCGATCCGTTCTTCTTTGGCGTCAATCGCGCTGAGGTAGGCCCCCAGATCGTTGGCCAGTTTGTCGGACAGGTTGGGGGTGGTGAGCATGGCCTCCGACAGGTCTGTCTTGAGTCGCTCTATGCGGGGGATGAAGGTGACCAAGGCGTCAAAATCGGCAAAGGGATCGGAGCGGACGCGGGCGGTTTCGATGCTCCACTGGGATTCGAGCTGCTGGATCTGGCGAATGAGCGTGATGGCCTGTTGGTGGTTGCCGGCCTGGGCTCGGCTGGCCAGCCAGTATAGGCCGCCCGCGACCATGAAGAGGGCGGCGGACAGGAAAATGCCGATGGTAATGGATCTGGATTTCATGTGTGACGACTCCTCAGCCATGCCGGTCTTCGATGTGCTGTTCGTTTGCTACCGATTGTCCTGGGCGACGGCGGTGGCAGGGGCTGGCCGGCCGCCTTTGCCGCGACTGCCTTGGGTCCTGACGGTCGCTGGGGTCGGACTGCGGTTCGGGCGGAACGACCCGCCTTTGCCGCGACTGCCTTGGGCGACGGCGGTGACGGGGCTTTGGACGCTGTCCATACCGTCTAATCGGGAATCCATTCCGGCGTATTCTCCGGCCAGGGTCTTGATGAAGGCGACGATGGCGTCCTTGTGTTCATCCGGCGCTTCTCGTCCCAACTGAAACTCGAACATGATATCGACAGCCTCACGCAGGGTCTTGGCGTTGCCGTCGTGCAGATACGGGGCGGTATGGGCGGCCATGCGCAGGCTCGGGACCTTGAAGGCGTGGCGGTCGGCGGCGTTGCCGGTGATGTTAAAGCGTCCGAGGTCGGCCTCGGTGATGTTGCCCCGCTTTTTGAAGTAGTCATTGATGACGCCAAACACCTGGAACATGTTGCCGCCGACATTTGCCCCCTGGTGGCATGACACACAGCCGTAGCTTTTGAACAAGGCGTAGCCTTCTTTCTCGTGGGCGCTGAGCGCCTCTTCATCGCCTGCCAGCCAGCGGTCGAAGCGGCTGTTGGGGGTGGTCAGCGAGTCGACGAACTCGGCGATGGCGTCTCTAACGGTCTGGCGGGAGATCGTTTCTCCCTCGTGGCCGTAAATCTGCTGGAACAGTCGGGGATACTCCTCGTCCTGGTAGAGTTTGGTCACCACGTCCGGCCACAGGCTTTCCATTTCGATAGCGCTCTGGACCGGTCCGTCGATCTGGTCCACCAGGGTATGCGCCCGTCCGTCCCAGAACTGCTTGAAGTTGAACCCGGAGTTGAACACCGTGGGTGAGTTGATCAGACCCCGCTTGCCCTCGACGCCGGTTGACACGACCTGTCCGTCATCGCCGCCGGCGCTGAGGTCGTGGCAACTGGCGCAGGAGACGCTGTCGTCCTTGGACAATCTGGTGTCGTGGAACAGCCGTTTGCCCAGTTCCGCTTTGGGCCAGTCCACATCAGCCCGCAGCGGGACCGGCTTGATCGGCTCGGCGTCGGCGCTGTGGACGGCGAACAGGAGGCCAACTGCCAGAAGGCCGGCGAAGGCACGGCGTAAGGCTGTGTGCCGCCGTTTTTCCGGGAGGCCAACCCAGCCCGCCGCTAACGCGGCACCCCTCGTCCTAGAAGGCGCGGGGCTTGTTTTCCCCTCTCCCGGGGGAGAGGGTGGCCCAGAGGGCCGGGTGAGGGCGTGGACAAAAGGTGTCCTGTTGTGTTGTGTTGTGTTGTGTTGTGTTGTGTTGTGTTTCATCGCGGTGTCCCGCTGCCGTCGTGCTGGTTGAGGAGACGCGACAGTTCGGTTCGGTCGCTCTCTGTCCAGTACGCTGCGTCGTGGCTGGCGAACAATTGTCGGGCTTCGTCCAGGCGGTTGGTTTCGACCAGCATCCGGGTCAGGTTGGCGCTGATGCGCGGATGGGAGACCAGGGCCAGGGCTTCGTTGTAGCGCTGCTCGGCGAGCGGGTAGTCGCTTTCGAGTGTCGCTACGACGGCCAGTCCGTTCCTGACCCAGGACTGCATCTGTTGCGTGCTTTCGGGCACGTCGGCCGCAGTCAGGAAGTGGGCTTTGGCGCCGGCCAGGTCTTCCCGGCCCAGGCTCGCCCGCCCGGCACCGAGCAGGGCCTCAGCCTTGAGGGCCGGCCGGATGGCCAGAGCGCTGGCTTCGAGGAACAACGCATTCGCGCTGGCGAAGTCGCCGGCATGGAGAGCCAGGTAGGCCAGCCCGAGCTTGGGCTCGGGCGCGCTCGGGAAGGTGTCGGACAACTGCTCGTATAGCCGCCCGGCGGCGACCGGCTGGCCGGTTTCGAGTGCTGCAGCCGACACGCTCAGGCTGTTGTCCAGCATCTGCTGCTGGGCCGGGCCGAGGGTGCTTGATTGAGCCGTACAGGCGCTCAGGAACGCCATGAGGCCGACTGCACAGAGTGCGCCCTGGCGTGACGACCGACGCGCTTTCATGAGCGTTCTGTTTCTATTGATATTTTCTCTCATCGGAGAGATGCTTTCCGAATGTACGTGCGTCACTTCATAGATGCTTTCCGAATGCATGTCAAGTCTTTTCGGGCCATACGGAGGGGCGACAATTGAGGGGGGGGGGTAAATTACTGTTTTTACTATACTTTTTCTTGTGTAATAAAGATGCTTTCCGAATATACGTCAAGTCTTGATTGAGCTGTGCGAAGGATCTGTGTGGAATCGTATGTAAAAATATTTGACATACTTTCGGAGTGTTGGCATTTTGTCGTTAAGACTATTTGTTCTCGAAGCGTCTTTAAGCGGAAGGGGAATCGACAATGGAACGTACAGTGCTTTCGAAGGCCGAGCAATCCGACCGATCCCGGACCCTTCTGCTGGAGACGGCTGGTCGTCTCTTTGCCGAACGCGGATATGCAGGCACGTCCACGCAAGACATCGTGGAACAGACCCATCTCACCCGTGGAGCGCTGTATTATCACTTTCGGAACAAAAAAGGCATCTTCGAAGCCGTGTATGAACAGGTCATGGCGAAGCGGCTTCAAAAAATTCAGCAGCGCATAGACGCGGCTGAGGGCGACACCTGGCAGCGGCTGGTTGAGACGGGCTGCGCTGCCTTTATTCAGAATTCCTCTGACACAGGCACCCAGCGTATTGCCTATCTTGACGGTCCGTCGGTTCTGGACGCGTCGATCTGGCACACAAACATCAAGACCGTGGCCTTCATTCGCTGGGTCTTGGAGATTCTGGTGGCTGAAGGGCTGATTGAAGAAGAGGTCTCGTGCGAAACGCTGGCCCGTCTGCTATGGGGCGCCTTTCTGGAAGCGGGCATCACCATCGCTCTCGCCGATGATCTCGGCCAGGTTCAGCAGGACATGGGCTGGGGGCTGCTCTATTTGTTCGAGCGTCTGCGCCTCCAGCCCCGCTCGTGAGTGTACGGCCGGTTCGTGTTTTCTGAGAAATTTCTCATCGGGTTCTCATCGTCCTCTCATGTTGGCGGTGTATGGTCTGTGACAGAACGTACACCCCAGTTGAGAGGAGGAATGTATGCACAAAACACTTGTTGTGGGAACGCTGGTCGCGGCTGTGGCCGTGGGAGGCTTCAGCCTCGGCCGTCTGATACCGCTTGACCGAGCCCAGGCTGAGCCCCCGCCCCAGTCGGCGCCGGCCACCCCAGCCGGCCTGCCGTCTTTTGCCAGCTTGGCCCCTCAGGTTTCTCCGGCGGTCGTCCACATCAAGGTCGTCACGCTGGAGCGGGCCGATTTTCAACACAGGCGTAGCTTTCCACCAGGACCCTTTGGTGGACCGCGTTTCCGGTCGCCTTTTCCCTTTCCCCAGCCTGAGCCCAGGCCACAGCGCGGTTCGGGTTCGGGCTTCATCGTGCGCCAGGACGGACTGATCCTGACCAACAACCATGTGGTCGAGAACGCCAAGCAGATCACGGTAGTGCTGGCCGATGAGACCGAGTATCAGGCCGAACTGCTGGGCGGCGATGCCAAAACGGACTTGGCCGTGTTGAAGATCAACTCTGCGGCTGAGCTGCCGGTTGCCCGACTGGGCGACTCTGATGCGCTGCGGGTTGGGGACTGGGTCTTGGCGATCGGCAATCCGTTTGGCCTGAGCAATACGGTCACGGCCGGTATTGTCAGCGCCACAGGCCGGACGATCGGCGCCGGGCCATATGACAATTTCATTCAGACCGATGCATCAATCAATCCCGGTAACTCCGGCGGACCGCTGTTTAATCAGTACGGTCAGGTGGTGGGGATTAACACCGCCATTTTCAGTCGCAGTGGGGGCAATATCGGCATCGGTTTTGCCACACCGATCAATCAGGCCAAGGCGCTCATGCCCGAACTTGAAGAGCACGGCTATGTGACCCGTGGCTGGCTCGGCGTCTCGATTCAGAGCCTGACGCGAGACCTGGCCGCCTCGCTCGGCCTGGACGAGGCTGTAGGCGCCCTGGTCGCTGATGTGGTGGACGACAGCCCGGCCCAACAGGCGGACATTCGGCGTGGCGACGTGATCCTGGGCTATAACGGCCGGGAGGTCACGACCTCGTCCGATCTGCCCATCCTGGTGGCCGAGACGCGGGTTGGCGAGACCGTTCCGGTGGAGCTGAGCCGCCGGGGCAGGCGGGAAACGCTCAGCGTCACCATCGGCGAGTTGGCCGGAGAGCGTCAGGCCAGAGGGGCAGCCGTAGACCAGGGCGAGTGGGGCTTGGCCGTACGTGATCTGCGGCCGCACGAGATCGCCCAGGCCGGCCTCAAAGCGGGCGAGGGAGTTCTGGTCTCAGGCGTCCGGCCGGGCAGTCCGGCCGAGCGGGCCAGTGTGCGGAGCGGCGATGTGATTCTGGAAGTCAACCGAATGCCGGTCGGGTCGGCTCAGGAGCTGCAAACAGCGCTTGCCACAGCACAGACCGGCAGGCCGCTCTTGTTGCTGCTCCAGCGACCGAACGGCGTCAGCCGCTTTGCCTCGCTGTCTGCTGAATAACGTATGGCTAACAGGCTGGGGACAGGAATGTCCCCAGTCCACATAGCGTGACCCGCTCTGTCTCACGGTTTCTCAGGAAGCAAGCCCGGAACGGAAGACTGCCAAGACCCCCTCAATGATTTGCTCGAACGCTTCCTCTTTCAGGGTGCCAATTTGCGTTACCATCAGCCCGTGATTCGCGGTAAAGAGCTTTCCAGGACGGGCATAACTGGTCACCTGTAGTGAACCCGTTGCGAAACTTTCCTCAGTGAGGACAGGGTCGCCATACGGTTTGCTCGTCACCTGGCACAAAATCCAATCGTCCCGACCGGCATCGGCTAAGATAACAGCAGGACGCAGTTTCGTCCGTGACAGATCGGAAAAGGGAAAGGCGATTGATACTACCGCCTGGGTTGCAGGTGTGACCACGCCTCTTCCTCTTCTGGCTGGTCCCAATCCCTGGCAAGTGTCTGTTCGCTAAGGAGAGCAGCTTCAGAAATCTTGGTCTCTGGACCATCCTCCAAGATCGTCACAAGCGCCTTTCGCGCTGCGGGCAGTTGGAGCGCCTCCAACAAACGCACGTTTCCGTGCTCATCAATGACCGCTTCGACTGTTCGGAGCATTGTTTACCTCAGGCGTCGGTGTCTTTTTTCGGCCCGCGATTCTCAACCACCTGATCGATCAGCCCGTATTCCAGGGCCTGCTTGGAGCTGAAAAAAAAGTCCCGATCCGTATCCTGGGTGATCTTCTTCAGCGACTGGCCGGTGTGCTGGGACAGGATCTGATTGAGCTGCTCCCGAATCCGCAGCGCTTCCTTGGCCTGGATTTCGATATCGCTGACCTGGCCCTCGGCTCCCCCCAGCGGCTGGTGGATCATCACCCGGGCGTGGGGCAGGGCAAAGCGTTTGCCTGTGGCGCCGGCGGCCAGGAGCAGGGCGCCAAAGCTGGCCGCCTGGCCGACACACAGGGTCGAAACATCGGGCTTGATGTATTGCATGGTGTCATAGATCGCCAGCCCGGCGGTGACCGAACCGCCCGGCGAGTTGATATAGAAATGGATGTCCTTGTCCGGGTCCTCGGACTCCAGAAACAGCAGTTGGGCGGTGACCAGGGCGGCGACCTCGTCGCCCACGGCTGAGCCTAGAAACACAATGCGATCTCTCAGCAGACGGGAGTAGAGGTCGTAGGCGCGTTCCCCTCTGCCCGTCTGCTCGACAACGGTTGGGATAAAGTTCATAGTGCCCGCCAGCTTAGTCTTTTGGTGCCCGCCCAGCAATATGCCGCGTGTGTCTTCACCCCCGGCTGGGTTCGACGCTGGGATGCGAAAAAGGCGTCTTTCCATTGCCTTCCCGTGGGCAGTGTGGCAGTAAGACAGGAGGGGCACGGCCTGAGCTGCCGTGTTGCCTCCTGAGCGGTGAGAGAACATGTCATGAAGTCCGTGGTGTACAGTCTCTGTCTGGTGCTGTGCTGGTCCGCCTCTGCCAGGGCGGTGGAGGAAGCCCCGCGGATAACGGACCGGGAAATTATTGAACGTCTGACCCGCCTGGAAGAAGGCCAGGACGCCTTAGGTCAGCGGCTTGAGGCGCTGGAGCGGCATGTTGACCGGCGGCTTGATGATCTGGAGCAGCGGCTTGATGGGCTGGAACGCCTGATGCTGGGCGGGTTCGGGATGGTGTTCAGCGGGATGTTTGCCCTGGTCGGTTTTGTGATCTGGGACCGACGCAGCGCGCTCGCGCCGGCCGTGCGCGGGCTGGAGGAGATGCGGGAGCGGGAACACCGGCTTGAAGAGGTTCTGCGGAAGTATGCGCTGCGGGTGCCGGAACTGGCCGAAGAACTCCGCAGGGCGCGTCTGCTCTGAGGCAGTGTCGGATCATATGGACTGACAGCCCACATTGGGGCTGGGCCGGAATCTGCTCGCACTGCTCCCGAAAGATTGATCCCTCCTGTACTCCCCCTATCACGGCGTAACCCTCTGATTTTCCTCACATCGTCCTCCAGGGGGTGTATCTCCCCCCTCCTCTGCAACAATCCGGTTTCCGGCACCGGATTTTCGGCCCGATTTCCCGGAACATGCTTGCTCCAGTGAGCATTGTATTCGCAGTGTCGAGCACGTCCGGGTGCATGTCACCTTATTTCCAGCGGATGACTTCGAGCAGGTTGGAGAAATCGTCGCTCCACACGCGCCCCTCCGCTGGCGTGTCAAGCGGCTGCCAGACCTCGCCGAGCGTCAGGCTGTCGAGGGTTGTCTGCTGACGGGCGATCAGCACCCAGTGCGACGGGCTGCCGGTGGGGTCGGTCTCCTCGTCGATGTCATCGCGAAAGGCGCGCTCGGCGGCGTAGCCGGCTTGTTCGACGATACGGGCGACTACCAGTTCCAGATTGAGAAAACGGTTCGAGATATGCATGGCCAGCAGGCCGTCCTCGGCGAGCTTGTCCATGTATAGCACCACGGCTTCGCGGGTCAGCAGGTGCATGGGGATGGCATCGGATGAATACGCCTCCATGATAAGTAGATCAAAGCGCCCGTCGGGTTCTTCGGCCAGGGTCAGGCGGGCATCGCCCAGGACGATAGGGATGGACTCGGCGCCGCGCGGCATCAGGTCGAAGTAGTCGCTCTCGACCGCCAGCCAGATAATCAATGGGTCAATCTCGTAATAGCGCCAGTCGGCGCCGGGACGCTGCCAGTAGGCGAGGGCGCCGGCACCCAGGCCGACTACTCCGACACGCTGGCCGCTGCCTCGGGCCTGTATTGCTCTCAGCACCTCAACGACCGGGCTTGAAGCCGTGTGATAGGTTGTCGGGCTGATATCGCCGTTGGCCGTCATCAGTTGGCCGCCGTGATTGGTGGTGCCGTGGAACAGACTGCGGGTCGGTGGATTGTCGGACTCGGTTACGCGATAGACGCCGAAGAAGCTGCGGCCCTGCCACAGGGTCCCATGGCTGGTTGAGGCGTATGAGCCGCCAACGAATATGGTGCCGATGCACAGCGCGAAGCCGAACGGACGGTTTTTGAGGGCGAAGACGACCAGGACAAAAGCGGCACAGATGCAGTAGACGATAAAGCTGTTGAGCGGCCAGCCGAAAGCCGTTGCGCCTGCCTGACCGCCGATCAACACGGCCAGGATGATCCCGGCGAGGATGATATCGCCTCGCTTGGCTCGGCGGTTTGCGCCGGGCAACAGGGCTGCGGCCAAGGCCAGACTCAGCGGATACTCAAAGACCGAGTCGAACAGCAGCGGCGCGCCCAAGGCGATGCACGCGCCGCCAATGACGCCGCCGAGCGACAGACACAGGTAGAATTCGGTCAGGGATGCCACCCCGGGGCGGCGACGGACCAGTTCGCCATGACACATCAGGGTGATGATGAAGAAGACGAGCAAGTGCAGCGGGAGGAATATGCCAACCGGTTCGCGAAAGGCGACCGTTGCGACCAGGACCATCAGGGCCAGAGGCGTGATCTGCACGACGAACCAGTGCGGGATTGGCGGGCGGCGGGCGAAGGCGATGACGAAGGTGAGCAGGTACAGGGTCAGGGGGATGACCCACAGCAGGGGAGCGGGGGCGATGTCGGTGGAGATATGGGTGGTGACGGCGAGCAGCAGGGCGGAGGGCAGGGCGGCATAGACGACCCAGCTCAGGCGCTGCGGCCAGTTCGGGCGCGTTCCTGTCTCAGGCATGGTGGTGAGGCGGACGCTGCGTTGCCAGACCATGCCGCCACACCCGGCGATGGCCACGGCCAGGACGGCAAAACCGACGGTCCAGGCGACGGCCTGGGCGTAGCTGCTGAGCAGCGGTTCGAGCACGAACGGAAACGCCAGCAGGGCGAGAATACTGCCGAGATTACTCGCGCCGTACAGAAAATAGGGGTCGTGGGCGTGGGGATGGCCGGTGTGCGAAAACCAGCGCTGGAGCAGGGGAGCGGTCGCGGATACGGCAAAGAAGGGTGCGCCGATTGAGGCGCCGAGCAGGCCCAGCAACCACAGGGTCGGCGGTGTGCCGACATCGGGGCGCCAGCCGTGGGCGACGCCGATTGGCAGGGCGAGCGCCGCCACGGCCAACACGCCGAGGTGCAGGAGAATCTGGCTGCGCTGACCACACTGGCGGCTGAGCAGGTGTGCATAGCCATAGCCGGCCAGCAGGACAGCCTGAAAGAACACCATGGCGGTGTTCCAGACCGATGGTGAGCCGCCGAGCAGCGGCAGTACCATTTTTGCGAACAGCGGTTGAATCCAGAACAAGAGGGTCGCGCTCACGAACAGCGTTGCGGCAAACAGCCACACCGGCGCCGTACTGACGACACCCTTCTCCCGCTTAAAACGTGCGATGCCCATCCCCTCCCGGAATATCAGCTTTGGGCTCGACAGGCATCCCCCTTCCGGACATACTGCCAGTGGCATCAATGGTGCTCAACCCGGTGACAGAACCGTTTGACGGTAGCGAGGATATCGTTGGCAGACTTCGTCCAGGTCTATCCCCGCGTGTACGGGGAAGCCTACCCGGGTGGCCATACGCGTCCCTGTTACCAGGGTCTATCCCCGCGTGTACGGGGAAGCCGCGTCGTGTGGGCGGTCGGTCGGCGTGGCGTCGGGTCTATCCCCGCGTGTACGGGGAAGCCCTTATGTGTGTGGAGGCGGCCGACCAGGCCACCGGTCTATCCCCGCGTGTACGGGGAAGCCGCCGACAGGCCGGGCGGCGCGCATCACTCCTCCGGTCTATCCCCGCGTGTACGGGGAAGCCGGAGGATGTATGGCCCAGTCGTATTTTCCGTCAGGTCTATCCCCGCGTGTACGGGGAAGCCTCCGGTTGCCAGCACTAGCGGCAGCCAGGGTATGGTCTATCCCCGCGTGTACGGGGAAGCCGGTAAGTGTGGTGAAATACGAGCGACCGCGATGGGTCTATCCCCGCGTGTACGGGGAAGCCCCCTCCCCCTGGCCAGCCACGATTTTGCCTGGCGGTCTATCCCCGCGTGTACGGGGAAGCCCCAGCTCCCGGACTACCGGAGCAGTCGGTCGCAGGTCTATCCCCGCGTGTACGGGGAAGCCCCAGTCGAGCTGGCCATCAGCCCGGTGGCATGCGGTCTATCCCCGCGTGTACGGGGAAGCCGGCAGAAGCCAACAGACAGCGCCTCTACTGACCGGTCTATCCCCGCGTGTACGGGGAAGCCCGTAACTATCTTTATTTCCGATAGACGATAACGGGTCTATCCCCGCGTGTACGGGGAAGCCGGCGCCGCAGACGGGCCATACCCACGAGGCATGGGTCTATCCCCGCGTGTACGGGGAAGCCCGACGACGCGGACGCCCGCAGTGTAGGACCTGCGGTCTATCCCCGCGTGTACGGGGAAGCCTCTCCTCGAGTGGGACCCCCCCGATGATGAGGTGGTCTATCCCCGCGTGTACGGGGAAGCCCGAACGACTCCTCCGCCCAGCAGGCCATTAAGGGGTCTATCCCCGCGTGTACGGGGAAGCCATAGGTCGAGCAGGTCACACTTTGTGACTCCCAGGTCTATCCCCGCGTGTACGGGGAAGCCATGCCGCCTCCTTTCCATCTGTGAGAACACAACGGTCTATCCCCGCGTGTACGGGGAAGCCTGACGGCCGTCCACAGCTTCGCAAAATCGGGCAGGTCTATCCCCGCGTGTACGGGGAAGCCCTGTCAATAGAAACTGTGCCCGCCACGATCGCGGGTCTATCCCCGCGTGTACGGGGAAGCCCAAGATGACCGCCTGGCCGATCCGAGTTTGGAAGGTCTATCCCCGCGTGTACGGGGAAGCCCAGCTCGCGGACTATAGGTCGAGCCGGTCACACGGTCTATCCCCGCGTGTACGGGGAAGCCGCGACCGCAGTTGGCGTGGCGGCCGCTGCGCTAGGTCTATCCCCGCGTGTACGGGGAAGCCCGACGGCCGCAATCCCCTGGACCACTGGACTCAGGTCTATCCCCGCGTGTACGGGGAAGCCACCCCCGGCAGAGGACCAGTCTCGTCGACGACCGGTCTATCCCCGCGTGTACGGGGAAGCCCGCCGCTGGGCAGGCTCAGCTCACCGTCAATCAGGTCTATCCCCGCGTGTACGGGGAAGCCTGTATCCACTGAGGGACCTCGGTGTTCATGCCAGGTCTATCCCCGCGTGTACGGGGAAGCCGCACCCGGCCGAGATGTTCGCTGACCGCAGTCTGGTCTATCCCCGCGTGTACGGGGAAGCCCGCGGTCAAGGACGTTCAACGCTATCTCAAACGGGTCTATCCCCGCGTGTACGGGGAAGCCCATCCCTGAATATGACCTTGCATCTTCCGTCAAGGTCTATCCCCGCGTGTACGGGGAAGCCAGATACTTTGGAGCCTGATGTCAGCATGTTTAGGGTCTATCCCCGCGTGTACGGGGAAGCCAAGCGCTCCCTGCTCATGAGCGCAGATCGGAGGGGTCTATCCCCGCGTGTACGGGGAAGCCGTCGGCTGGGCAGTCTCGGACCAAGACCATAACGGTCTATCCCCGCGTGTACGGGGAAGCCATAGTCTCGGACAGCGATGCTATGCGCGCCTGGGGTCTATCCCCGCGTGTACGGGGAAGCCTGGTAGCGCAGGGACGACCGATGACAAAGTCTCGGTCTATCCCCGCGTGTACGGGGAAGCCCGGACCTGTTTGAGGACATGCTGCCTCGTCGCGGGTCTATCCCCGCGTGTACGGGGAAGCCTAACATTTTGACCTAACATGTCAAATCGAGCACGGTCTATCCCCGCGTGTACGGGGAAGCCCCTCATCAGGCGAGTCCTGTGAGGCCAAGCTCGGGTCTATCCCCGCGTGTACGGGGAAGCCATGCTGCACTATGGCCTGGACCATGACGGCATCGGTCTATCCCCGCGTGTACGGGGAAGCCGGCAAAATGAGGAGGAAGTGTGATTACATCTCAGGTCTATCCCCGCGTGTACGGGGAAGCCCGCCTCCCTGGTGTCAGAGAGCCGCAGAGATGGGGTCTATCCCCGCGTGTACGGGGAAGCCATCTCCCCTCGGCCACCCACGACTTCGCGTGGCGGTCTATCCCCGCGTGTACGGGGAAGCCTAGAGGAGCATGAGGTAGCCGTGCTCCCGAGCAGGTCTATCCCCGCGTGTACGGGGAAGCCCTGCGCAGACGCTTCAGATAGCGCTGCACCGGCGGTCTATCCCCGCGTGTACGGGGAAGCCTGCGAGTCACGCGCCGAGACGACGCGGACGCCCGGTCTATCCCCGCGTGTACGGGGAAGCCTCGCCATCTCTGTCCCCTTTTATGGGGGTGTCGGGTCTATCCCCGCGTGTACGGGGAAGCCGATGGTGGCCGTCGCGTCGCCCTCTGTGGCCCCGGTCTATCCCCGCGTGTACGGGGAAGCCTCCAGTGGGCAGTCTCGGACCAAGACTATCACGGGTCTATCCCCGCGTGTACGGGGAAGCCTTCTGGCCAGAGCAGGGTGGTGTACATCTGATGGGTCTATCCCCGCGTGTACGGGGAAGCCGGACGTGGCCTCAGGGGGAGAGCGCAGTATCGAGGTCTATCCCCGCGTGTACGGGGAAGCCACCGCGCGGTATGAGCTTCCGCTTGATCTCACGGGTCTATCCCCGCGTGTACGGGGAAGCCCAGCTGGCCGATTACCGTGTCACGCGTTCGCACGGTCTATCCCCGCGTGTACGGGGAAGCCAGCAGCACAGCGGGCGCGCGTATTTCACCACGCGGTCTATCCCCGCGTGTACGGGGAAGCCATCGCGCTCACGGCATCCCATAGCCGACTAAAAGGTCTATCCCCGCGTGTACGGGGAAGCCCGGCTACTGCCGCTGATCTCGTGCCTTTATATCGGTCTATCCCCGCGTGTACGGGGAAGCCTCCTCCACAGTGTCACCCGGAGTGAGCAGAATCGGTCTATCCCCGCGTGTACGGGGAAGCCGGAGGCGCAGTCGCTGGTCGTGGCTCCCCCGACGGTCTATCCCCGCGTGTACGGGGAAGCCGACACTGTAGAGGAGGTACGACTCCGTGGGCAGGGTCTATCCCCGCGTGTACGGGGAAGCCGTGTAGGAGTCCGCCCCGCGGGCCACCAGAGCCGGTCTATCCCCGCGTGTACGGGGAAGCCCACCAATGGACGGCACATAGCCACGGGGAAAAAGGTCTATCCCCGCGTGTACGGGGAAGCCCAGACCTACAGGGCCGGTAGAGTGGCCCACGTAGGTCTATCCCCGCGTGTACGGGGAAGCCTTTATTTCGTCTGCTTTGCGGCACTTTGAAAAGGGTCTATCCCCGCGTGTACGGGGAAGCCATGCCCCGTGCTACGCCTCCGCCTCGTCGTCTGGGTCTATCCCCGCGTGTACGGGGAAGCCCATGGTGTCCAAGCCCGTGGCCAGGATATGCAGGGTCTATCCCCGCGTGTACGGGGAAGCCGGGTCAGCAGATGGCGTATGATGCCCAGGTGGAGGTCTATCCCCGCGTGTACGGGGAAGCCTCTACTGATTTTATTACACTTTTTGCCACTACGTGCCTATTACGTCCTACCGAGAGACGCAATTCAGATTGTCAAAGAGCTATTCGCCCCGAGTTGGACCGGTTCGCTTCGAGAGAATAACGCCTTCTTGATCTACCAGCTCAACAGGAGGCGTCCCAAGTACCCGAACGACCTGCCCGCTCGGATGACGCGAGTCCTGCCACGTCATGACAACAGATCCTCCCCCAAGCTCCAAGAACCAGTCCGCGATCACCGTCCATATGCGTTCTCGAACACGGGAGGAGAGTCTTGGCGAGGTATAGACCCCGGGAGCAAGCTCCAGCATGCACGAGGCAAGAAACCCACGGATACGCGGGGCAACGTCACGCGTCACGACTATCGTCATCGCCGTCAATCAGCTGAGTTATTCGGTCAATCATTTTCGAGATGATCCGCGTCTCTCTAAACCGGCGCCCCGCCAGCCGCCGGACATAACGTTCGAGCGGGAACTGTCCGTTGCTGTAGTGCTGTCTCACCGCCTCAAAGGCGACAGGGATCGTGATTTCGGTCCGGTACAAGTCCGCAATGTCCAGGCAAAAAGCGATGGACGCCTCTTCGTGAATGAAACCAAGCGGCGGCAGCGTGCCCGTGGCCGCCACCGCAACGATTGCCGCAGCTTCCGTGGCCGTGGCCGCATGATTGATGGCCTGGTTGGGATCGTCGGCTATTTCCGGGTGCTGTCTGTCATAACGGCGTCCGGACCAATCAATTCCGTACTTCTTCGCCAACAGGCTATAGGCGGTCTTCATCCGTGCCCCTTCGATACCGCGCATAATCGCGATGTCTTGCTCGGGCAGGACCTCACCGAGACGCCAGGCATACATTCGACGGGCTATCCGCAGCCGCGCCTGTCTGTCGTTCCAGAGCTTTGCCTGACGGCGCGCTCTCCTGGAATCACTTGGCCCGAAAGGTGGGGCACTGTACATACGGACGCCGTCTTCGCCGACGGCAACAAGCCCAGTCCCATGCCGTGCGAGTAGCCGGAAAACATCGTGGCTCACAGTCGAGCCCGGTCCCAGCAGTATGAACGAGAGATTCTGAAAGGGGATGGCATAATCCCCAGCAGCCATATCCGCAGACCCTGCGGTCCGAAAATGCAGGGTCCCGTCCTCGACGGTTAGATTCCCCCGTGCCAACCATAACAAGCCATGGCGGTCAGCGTGGGGGATTCTTGCGGTTTCAAGTCCTAATCTGCCTTTCAGCAATTGTTCCTCCCGGAACGCATCGCATGTCGGGGAAGGACACGCGTTGCTCTGCCGCGTGCGGCTACGGATTGACAGCGATACTGGCTGGTCGCAGGAGCAGCATCCCGTAACCGTAGGCGCGGTGCCGCCCGATGCCGTGCGCCAGCAACGCGGTGAAGGCGGCGGAGTCGGTGATGGTGAGGATGCCTCGCATCACCGCGTCCGGCCCCTCACTGTAGCGGGCATGGCGCTTCCGGACGGCGCGGGTTCGTTGAAACGACACGAGCTTAGTTTTGTCCAACTCTAACCGCGCTCCGCCTCTCCTCTCGAACTGATCGGACAGCCAACCAATATAGACTTCCTCGCGGCTACGTGGCATCTCGCCCTCGGGATACCGGATTGCTTCCAGCTGGAAGGCATCCCACTCTTTGCCCGGGCGGCAGTCGGCGTTTCGAGCGCGACGCACGACCGGGCGAATCCGCGTCTCAAACCCCAGCTGCTTGTCTGTCCGCCATTCGGAGGGCATCGCTTTGCTGTAGAGCGCTGCCGCAGGGAGGATTCGGCATTGCAGCGGGTCGGCGCAAATTCTGGCTGCTTCACGCAGAGCATCCGCGTCTCCCGCACTGTAGCCGTACAGAACGCCGCTTGAACCGCCGCGTGGAAGTATCATCCGGAAGGGCTTGGGCGTCAGGTCGCCGAAAGACTCGATCAGCAGACAATGCATCGCGTGGTCGAGGTCTTGGAGCCGCCGTGTGCCTGCCCAGCGTCGGAAATTGCTCACGTCAATGTCAGCGCGAATCATCTGCAACGGCGTTGTGGCTGTCGCTGAGCCAATCGACCCGGGAGCATCGGTCATGATCGTTCGTCCTTTCTTTCTTACTCCGAGGGCACCGGACGACCGGAAAACCAGCCACGATCAACCGTGCCCTCGCACACCGTCCGTCCGCCACCGTGCAGACCGGAAATCCAGTTGCGCTGGTCAGTCAGCAGATACGTCCTGTTGGGTTCGATGCCGTCCGCGCCTTCGTCGTCGGGCCACAACAACCTGACGGACGCCGTCTCAGCCACGTCGTCAGCCAGCGGGGCGGATACAATGGCTTCTAAGGCCGAATCGCCCTCGGCAAAACCACCGAATAGGGATGCCGACGGCAGACATGGCTTACGTCCGATGAACAGCGGCCGCACGGGCTCCCGCAGCGCCTCCGCCAGGGCGTCCAGCGTCGGATCGGCGTCGGCCGGTTCCAGACGGAAGGCGACGCTGACGCGCATGTCTACCCAGAAGTCCCGATACCGCAGGTGGGGGGCGTTGTACGTACTCGCCCCGCCAGCTCTGCCTTCGGGAACTCCCCGCGTAGTCCAGCCCTGGTCGTTTGCGCCGAGCTGAGCCGTTTGAAAGTCGGTTATCGCAGCAGAGCCGGCTGGCTCCCGGTCTATGCGCGAGGCGAAGACCAGCCTGTCCTGCAACCATTGGTGCCGGTCCCGCTCGATGCGCCGCCAGCCCAGCGCGTTGGCTAGCAGCCCGGTGAGCATGGACGCCGCCGGAAAGGGACGGATGACACCGTAGTTGTCGATAGTCTCGCCACCAAAGGCCATCAGCGGGCTTTCCAGGTTCAGTATCAAATGCCGCATCGCTATCCCGCCTCGCCGTTGCGTGCCGCCGCCCAGGCTGCCAGGTCGTCCAGACAGATACGCTCCGATTGGGGAATCTCACAGTCCCCTACGGACATCACACGGCGAGCTTCTTTTGCGCCATAGGCGGCGTCCAGCTTGCCGAGGTATTCAGACAGGGCAACAGTGGCGGCATCGACCTGCGCCGGCACCGGCTTGCGGAAGGCGTTGGCCAAGCTACGGGGCTGGCGGCTGCCCGCCTCGATCAGCATCAGGTCGGCACAGGCGTAGGGTGCGGTGGAACCGAGCTTGGCGCCCGGCGATACGGTGGCGATTAGATGCACGAGGTGCTCTACCACCTTGCCAGCGAGTGTCTTGTCGGCACTCTCCCAATCGTCGGCGGTGCAGCCCTCCAGGTTGGAGACCAGCCCCGGCACGTCTATGACCACGTAGCCATAGAACAGTCCGGCGGTCAGCTCCATGTCGCCGATGTGGGCTGCGCCGGCGTCTTCGTCCTTGCCCTGGAGATCGTCCACGACCGAGAAGTAGTCGCTCTCGCTCTCCTCCCGGTGCACGGTGAAGGCGTGGGCGACATGGACGGCGGCGTCGATGTTGGCTCCGGGGTCGGAAGTAACCATCCGACCGAACAGCGCCCCCTCCAGCCCTGCGGGTAGCCTAGCGCTGTCCCGAAAAGTCGCAAAGTTTCTGCCCTCTCCCCGGCGTGTGCTGAAGAGGTCTTCGGCAGCCTTTTTGGCGCCCTCGGCGTTATGGGGGTGCTCAGCGCAGATAGCAACGGCTTTTTCCCGCAGGTATTCTACCTCCGGCAGACCCAAAAGCAGGGGCTGACGGCCAGTTTCGGCTGTTCCGCTACTGCCATAGACACCGACATTGAAGGCGATTTCTACTGCGTCCAAGACGGCTTGGTCAACGTCGCCAGCCTCCCGAAGTGGCTGGGTGACTTTGCGTTCAACCACATTGCGGGAGCGGATGGCTGCTATCGCATCTGGGATATTATGGATAGCGAACTCGTCCTGAGCGACGCGCCAGTGCCGCTTTAGGCACTGGGAGGAGATACGGGTTCGGACGGCATCGCCGAACTGCATTCGCTTGGCTAGGCCGCTGTCGTCACGGTTCAGCAGCGCCGCCGGGTAAGAGTGCAGGCTGTGGATTTGCAAGAATCTCTGCGTGGCCATGTGTTGTCTCCCTTTCTAGGTGGCACTCGATTGTGCAGACCGCCGCTGTGTCTGGAAATAGTCACGGGCAATGCGCCGGCGGGACAGTTCGGCGGCATCTTCGTCGTAGTTATCGTTCAGGATGAACTGCGCCATCTCCCGCCAGTTGAAGGATACGCCGGCGGCGGCCAGCATCCGAAACATCCGTGCCAACAGTGTCTGTAAGATCGGACCTCGTGCGGTCAGCAGACGGTTGAGGCGCGATTCGCTGTAGAAGCCGGCTTGTCTGGTTGTTTCGCTGCCGAGGAACAGGGCGCGGCCAACCGGCATATGTCCGTCGTGGGCAGAACGACTGGTATTGTCCTCGCTGCTAGTCGGAGTCATCAGGGCGAGTCCATGCAGAATGAGCGCCCATTTGCTTTCCAGGACGGTTCCTCTGCCCAACAACTCGTTCTCCGCCATCAGTCGCCAGAACACGGCTGGACCGGGAGCGTCCACATCCATCCGTCTTAGTTCGGCGAGATCGCCGCGGCGAAAATCGCCACGCGCCAGCTGTCCGGCTATCGACACAACGGTGTCGCCCCGGTTGGGGGATGGGGTTGGCGAGACCGGCGTCTCAGGTGCTTCCGGTGCAGGTGTACTAGCTGTCATCCTCTTCTCCCTCCTCGACGAATAGGAACGGCAATCCCTGGTTGCCGCGCAATCGTCCCTCGAAAAGCCCTTCGGCGGCGACACGTGCACGATACCGTTGAATGGCTGGGCACGAGAGGGCGTCCTCGGCGGTGTGCAGGATGCTCCGTGCGGCGGCAACAACCCCATTCAGCAGCCATTCGTTCTGAATACCGCCACGCGCACTTTCCTCAGCCTCAAACTCGACTTGCAGATCATCGAAGAAACGAGCGTCAACGACTGCATCCAGCTGGTTCAACCAGGGACGGGCCAGTTTGCGGTGCTCTGGGCTGATCTTGTCGCTGTCACCCCGTGCCGCAAACGTCTGTATCGCGTGGCTGAGGATGCGCTGTACTGTACCGACCTGTTCGATCCTTGCCTGGGCAATGTCGCCTAAGTCCTGCGTCGCCGCACGACGCAGCATGGCCATTTTGGTCTTGTACCTGATGGGAATCGTGCGTTCGTAGTAGCCCTCTGTCTTGCCCTGGCCACGAACCATCGCTCGCGCTACGAGTTGCATTGTCTTGGCAGAACGCTGCTCGGCGTGTGTCGGTCGTAGCAGGGCGGGCCGTTCCCAATCCGGCGAAGTCAGATATTTCGTCACCTGCTTATACATGAAACCGCCAGTCCCCAAAGTCAGAGACTTTTCGCCCTTGAGGTCAACCGGTGTCCATGGATCGCCCATCCGGCCCTTCATCCCTTTGGACTCGACACGCGCGGCTTTGGAACTGGCCCTGATCCCTCGGACCTCTCCGTTGGCGTCGAACCTCAGACGGATACGCCGGCAGACCTCAATGTAGAAGGGATCCAGCTGCGAGGCCAGCAGAGCTTGTACCGAAGTGCCGTCCCACGGCACGGTCCACAATAGGCCGGCGCCGTTGTCGGTCATCGGATAGGTGCCCAGCATGGCCGGCCGGTGCTCAAGAAGGGCCTCGATGTCGCGCCTGACGTGAGCGCCTGGGCCTCCCTCTGGCACGAGTGAGAACGCTGGGCGGCTGCCCAGGCCACCATTCATCCGCGAGATTCCGTAATTCCCAGCACCGCCGAACCCCTCCATCGTTTGCAAGGTCATTAGCGCAAATATCCAGTCGTCCGTATGAGCGCGCTTGGCCACCGCTGCCTTCAGGTCGTGGTCCTTGGCGGTGACGAGCATATCCAGCTCGTCGGGTGTCTCGACCGTGTTCTTGAACTCCTTCTCCTTGTCTTTGGAGGAGGCCGGTGGCTGCATGAAGGCAGGTTTCGTAATGTCATCCACGACAAGCTGCCAGGGCTCTTCGTCGGGATAGTCCGGAGTCAGGCCACGAATCAGAGCTGTCCACTCCTCCGCATTCTTCGGCGGTGTGCTAACGCCAGCCCGGTCCATCGCCATTGCGCCTAACTGCACTAAGAAGGCGTGCCAGGCGTGACGTTGGTGAGGCCGCAGAGCCGGAAACGTTTTCACCGCGTCCGTCATCAGCGCCGCGAACACCTCTGGGAGAGAGGCAGAACGTATCTCACCTGCTCCCGTTATCCGTACAAATCTCTCCGTTATGATATTGAACATGTCTGAGGGTTCCTTGCTGCTCAGTTCTCGCGCCGACCGGACAGCCGAAAAAGAACGGACACGAAAAAGTTGGGTAGTGTCTCAGTTTGAAAATGATTGTCTGTCTCATCCCCAGCAGCCCGCTCCGAGGGCGGTCGCCATGTCGGGCAAATCTCCCTCAATCCCCCTTTTTCAAAGGGGGAAGCGCGAAGCGCAGGGGGATTTCTGCGCTAGGGGGTGTCATCAGTTAAGGAGGATCACCGAGGCAGCGAGATAGATGGCTCCGAGAAAGCTGACAGCGCGTTTGTCGTAGCGGGTGGCGAGAGCACGGTATTGCTTGAGTTTGGCGAAGAAGTTTTCAATCAGATGGCGCGCTTGATAGAGGTGCTTATCATAGGGGCGAGGCTGGCGCCGATTGGCTTTGGGGGGAATGACCACCGTCACCTCCGCCTGCTCCAAACGGTCAATGACGCGCTCGTGGGCGTCATAGGCTCTATCGGCGAGCAAAGCCCGCACGTGCTTCAGCAGATGGGGCAAGAGGGCCTCCGCACCGGCCAGGTCAGAGGCTTGGCCGGGCGTGAGATGGAAGCCGGTCGGATTCCCGAGCGCATCGCACGTCGCATGGATTTTCGTGCTCAAGCCCCCGCGGGAGCGGCCGATGCATTCGGCCGCGGGGTCCCCCCTTTTGCCCCCGCCCCATGTTGGTGGACGCGGATGATCGTGGCGTCGATCATGGCATATTCGTTATCCGCATCGGCGGCCAGCTGCTTGAAAACCTGCTCCCAGACCCCACTTTTACTCCAGCGCATGTGGCGCGTATGAATCACGCGAAAATCCCCGAACCGGCTCGGCAAATCGCGCCAGGGAATCCCCGCACGATAGCGGTATAAGACCGCTTCCACAAACAACCGGTTATCCCGCGCCGTGCCCCCGACGTGGCCCTCCCGGCCGGGCAGCAGGTCCTGAATCCGTTCCCACTGATCCTCGCGTAACGCATACCGTCTCGCCATTGTGCACCCTCCCTTCGCTTGGGCTGACCAGGGCAGTATACCGAGACGAGACAGGAAAGCCGACCAGGGGGGCACGCTAACTGATGACACGCCCTAGGAGACCCCTCCTCGAAAAGAGAATTTCAAAGTGATACACCACCAAAAGTTGACATCGCTCATTTCGGGATATATCGTGTGGCTAATTCGTTGATGCGAAGGTGGATGGTCTGTCCATTGGGGGAACTCCTTATTCGGGGCTCCCCTTTTTCATAAAAACTCCCTCCCATAGAGGCTGTCTCCTCGCCGGTAGTACTTCTCCTTCAGAATTTCGACGATCTCCTTGGTGAATGCGCCAAGCTCTCGTCTGAGGAAGCCATTCTCTGCAAGAATCTCGGACCGGGACGGATTGACAATCAAGTCGGCCAACTGAAGCCCTGCGGTATTGGCGCTCTTGGGTTTCACCTTAAGCTCGCGACTCGTCAACAAACGTTGAAGCTCTTCCGGTTTCAAGCGATCCGTACCGGTTCCCCACAGCTGGCGGAATTCCTTCTTCAGCCTACGGTCTTCCCTGCCCCCGCGGCTCTCCGCCATCACATCTCCGGTCGAGCGAAGCTGACGCATCAGAAAACAGAAGCGTTCCAGAAGGATCTCCATGCAGTAGTGATAGGGATCTCGGCTCCAAGCGCCATAGCGCCTCACGTGCTTTTCCTTGTCCAGACATACCGTGATGACAACATACTCCCACTCCCTCAGGCGTTGTAATATCTCTGTGCCAAAGGCGTTGTTGACGTGGGAGTCGCGAAGAGGGTGAAAAGCACCTCTCCGGTTCATGATGTCCGATCTATGCAAAATGACCGGTTCGTCAGGATGAGAATCGAAGTACGCCGCTTTGAGCGACTCCATTTCAGGATGCACTTTATTCCGGATGTGCTCCAGGTCGATAACCACACCTGTCAAGGCCAGAAATCTGCTGTTTGGGTCTCCCGTATAATTCAAATCTGATATTCCGCTCTCATCCACGTACATCCGATATTTGGTCACGCCACCACCACCGATTTTTCTGCGAGCATTTGACTCTCACCCATGCTCAGTAGTACAAGGATTATAAGGATGAAGGGTAGATCATCGCCCTGCTCTTGTCAAACTCGCTATCGCGCCGCCTCATAACAGATGGGGATAGACCGCCTTGCACTACGACAATTGGGTGTCTAGCGCAAGTTTCCCCGCAAACGTGGGGTTCATTCAGGGGCGTCCATTGAGGACGCCCCTCATCTTCATCGGCCAGGAAAGGTTGCTGATACTGCCTTTTTCAAATCGTCCGCAGCCCGCCGCAGTCCCCGTCGGTCGTACCGAAACTGGGACTCACCGATATGCAAGGTGAAACCATCGTCCTCTAAGCTAGGGACGACTGATGCGTCGCCGGCCAGACGGGGTACCAGATGATGGGGTATGGTCAGCTGCACAATTGGTTCTCCGCCGAATGGGCTTAGCGCTGGCGGGTCCAATTCCACTTCAACGCCCTCGTCACCGAGCCTGGTCCGTATGCGTTCTTCTTCGCTCCCAAAAAGCACGTCTTGGTTGTCCTCGCCGAAAAAGGACTTGTCGTAACGAATGAGGGCACTGCGGGCGGTCAGGTTTTCGGCCAAGGTTGCTCCTGTCATACGCGTAGCGTGGTTACGCCAGTCGTCTCCCATCTCTTCAGTGATGGCTTCCAGCGCGTCGGGGTGGGTCGTTCGCTCTACCAGCTCTCGGTTCATCTCCGGAATGCGCCATTTGGGGTACTGGAGAATCAGCCGTCGCGTGGCCTCAAGAATACGCAGATCCTCGTACACGAACCCGTGCGGCCCAAGTCCATTCCGGCCGGGGCCTTTGGACAGCAGGGGCGAGAGGTCGTCCCCTTCCGGCATCAGCACGATGCAGGTGGGTGTCTTGTAGCCGACAGGCCGGTCATCCCGCTGGTGGCGGTGCAGACGGCCAATTCGCTGGAGCAGCACATCCATCGGACACAGGTCGGTAATCAACAGGTCGGCATCAATATCGAGGGACTGTTCCAGTGTTTGGGTTCCCACAACAATGCATCCGCCGAGAGACCGGTCTTTGCCGACCTGTGCTTCAACCGCTTCGTCCAGTTGGCGGCGGTCGTCAGCCGCGAACCTGCCATGGTGCAGCGAGAGAACACCGTTGCACGCATACAGTACGTCACGCTCGTCAGGGATAGCTGTCTTTTCCACGATCTGCTGGGTGTCGATTGCGTATTGTACCGTGTTGCGAATGATCAGAACCTTGGCGCCGACGCGTGCCGCTTTCAGGGCATGCTCTGCGACCTGACCGAAGTCCCCCATAGCCGAGCTGGCCTCAATCCGAACTGTTTTTTCCTGCCCACTGCGCTCGACGGCGATCAGATTTTCGCCGCCAGCCGCGTGGGTCGTGACAGCGGGGTAGGAAGCCCTGATTGCCTCGCTCACCGGTGGAACCTCTTGGTTCTCGGATAACCAGCGACGGCGAGCCGCAGAACCCAGCGTGGCCGACATCAGCAGGGCGTAGCCTCCCGCCCTGATATGAACATCCAGCAGAGCTTTGAGAATGACGCGCATGTAGGGGTCAGAGGCGTGCACCTCGTCCACTACCAGCAGGTTGCGCGCCAGACAGGCGGCGCGCATATGGGCGTGCTTGACCTGGAGTGCCGCCATCATTGCCTGGTCTACGGTGCCCACGGCAATTTGCGCTGCCAGGTAGCGTTTGGCGCTTTCAGCCGCCCAGCAACGTTTTTCGGTAGCGACATCAGGATGATCGTCCCACCAGACTTCATAGTTCGTGAGATGCCTACCCGTCGCCTCTCCGGCGCGGACATAGCCGGGTACGGCGAGGACGGGTTCGAGGGCGA
This sequence comes from uncultured Binatia bacterium (SeqCode), assembly GCA_965243735.1. Classification (GTDB taxonomy): domain Bacteria; phylum Desulfobacterota; class Binatia; order Bin18; family Bin18; genus JAAXHF01. The sequence continues at coordinate 4,952,303 of CBDEVZ010000008.1, read as the reverse complement.
CGCCTGCGGGGAACAGATTGCGGATGAAGCGCGTGACCCGTCCGTGAATCTGACTGGCGGCCGCGCGGGTAGGCAGAGCGAAATACAGCCCGTCCACTAGTCCCTGCTGATACAGATGGGCAAAACGCCACAGCGCAGCCTCGGTTTTGCCGGAACCCGTTTCGGACTCGATGACGGCCAGCTGTTCGTCCATCGGTATGGAGACGGCTGAGCGCTGGATGGGATTGGGCGCTGCATTGGGTATGCCGAACAGCTGGTCAAAATCCGGCAGAGCAGGCAGCTGGTGAAAGGTCTGTCGCTGGCTGCCCAGATTCAGCCCGATTCCTGAGACGGCACGCTGAGCGTTCTGCCGGGCAGTCGTCATGTAATCGTCGCCAGCCTCGGCGCAGAACGGGAAGTGAGATTGATCGGAGCCGATCCAATCGGCCAGCATGCACAAGCCCAAGAACATGTGCTGGAAGGTGGAGGCCGATGGGAGAAGAGGTGCGCCAGGTGTCCAGGCCGCAGGGAACCACTCGCGAACCAGTCGGCCGATGCGCTCTATGTAGTGCCGAGGACTCAACTCGCCGAAGTCGCGCCAGATCGCCGGGTTCTTGTCGTATCGAGGGTCGTCGAGCTGAAGCGGGCGCCCGTGATGCGAGAGCGAGGCGACGAACAACCCACACGCGGTGTGTCCGTCTGTGGCATCCCACGTCAGCATCTCGTCCCAGCAGCCCAGCGCCTCAAGGAACCAGCCGGAGGTTTTCTCATCCTTGCCATTCAGGACAGGCGTGAGGTCGGCTATGTGACCAGCGCGGCGCGGCATTTTCTGGCCCGCTGGCGTATCAGTAGGCTGCCAGATGCGTGTCTGAAAGCCGACGTTGACCTTGCCGATGTCGTGCAGAGCGGCGAACACGCAGAGCCGCGCCATAGTCGCGGCATCGAGGTCGTCCAGTCCACCCGATACCGCTAGGCGATGGCGGATAGTCGGCTGCGCTAACAACGCCTCGAAGCATGCGCCGACATCGGCCATATGGTGCTCCAACAGGTGGATGCGCTGTGGGTCTTCCCGGTCCGATTTGGCCCAGAAGAGTCGAGTGTAAGGGGCGGCTATCATTCTGTTATCGGAGTATATCCCCTGCGTAGTGAAACAAATAGGCTTATACTGTGCTCGCTCGAACTTCGCCCTTCCTCAAAACAGGGCCTGCTCGCAAACCTCCGCGGAGCGGCCACGTCCTATCTTCTGGTCTCGTGTTCTCGATCCTTCGGATGGAGCCGGACGTGGACCGATGTGGAGGGGCCTTCGTCGGGGCGTTTCTGGGGGCGGGGCCTGACGACTCTCCTCAGCAATGCCGGCCTGGGCCGGGCGGCGGAGCCGGTTCAGGGTGGCGCCGCCACCCTGGCACAGCAACGTTGTCTAGCACGTTGCATATCCGCCACTCCGCATCTGTATCGTCTTCGTGCCGGAAAAACTGCCGTGCGCGCGAGCCAGACGGGGCCAGCTGGTGTATCACAGTGGGGGGCGCCGATCCTACGCAATGGACTTCGGCCAGTAGTAGGACACGGGCGCCAACCAGTAGCGTCTCGGATCCTGTTCCAACCCGTACCTGTCCTCCGCCAGGTCCACCGGCCACCTGCCCTGGACACCCTCACGCACACACACGGCCGCGATCGCCGCATCCCGCTGATGCTCATCTTGCCACGTGCTTTGTAGACCGAAACACTTCGTGAAAGCCGCGCCATCCAGCTTGAGCGCCAGCAAGAGCGCCTTGGGGTGGGACTCCGTAATCGGCACGCCGGGAAACGCTTCCCGCATCCGCGAGGCCAACAGCGCGCCGCCAGCGAGCACAGCGCCCCGGAGGGAGTTCACCGATTGGACGGTCCCGGAGGGGATCCCATATGCCGCTCTCAGCCTCTCGTCCGCACGGCGGCCTCCGCCCTGGCCTGCCGACCACCACATCGGTGCATCGATGCCAATCCCCAGCGGCGTCCCTACCGCGCCGATCCACCGCACCGCTTCATCCACCGACGAAACCGTCACGCAGCGAGTATTTCCTGATCCGTCAACAACCGCGACGCCGAAGGCTTCGATCCCACCGGGATCGGCACCGATCCAAACTCCTTCCATATCGCCCTCCAAGCGAGCTATTCGCACGGCGCGCACTCGCGCGCCAGCGTCCTAGCTGGCCAAACGACAGGCCGAGCTGAACAATCTTCGGCCGTCAGGCGGTTTCACCCGCGATTTGTTCAGTCGGGCCTCGGCGTGCTGAGGCGCCAAGTCTCTGATTTGCCTAGACCGCGTCTCAGCCGCTGGGCCGGCTACGTCTGATAACGGGCAAAGTGTCAACCTTGCCCAGGGTCTCTGATACCGGGCCACCGGGTCCCGCTGGCGACCGCCAGAGCGGGCCTCAGAGCCGCCGTGTGCCCCGTGAGGCGGTCGGCCGGCCTTTTCTCCCCTCCTTGGGCGGCTAGGGCCGGTCTGGGGCGCTCCTGGACGCTCTGAGCGTCTGATAACGTTCAAAGTGTCAACTTTGGACTCGATGTACTCCACTCTCGGAATTTGCGAATCAATACCGGGTACTGTCCTAATTTGAGGTTTTTCCCTCAACAGAAACAGTGGCTTACAGTTCAAAATAGGACAGTACCCAATACCGTTGTTCCTTGCTTCAATGTACAGTACTGTGTTGTCAGTTACATCATCAACTTTGGAAGTCTTATGCCTCAGCAAATCACCGCACGTTTACCAGATTCGGTGGTCGTGGCGCTCGACGCCGCTGCCCGCCAACTCCAGCGGAGTCGGGCGGCGGTTATCCGCCAGGCGGTCGAACAGTATCTCGAAGACTTCGACGATCTGTCCGTCGCCCTCGACCGGCTCCGGGACCCCAGCGATCCGGTGCTGGATTGGGACCAGGTCCGGCGTGAGCTTCTCAATACGGATTAAGAGCAGCGCGGCCCGAGACCTGCGGCGGATCGCCAAACCCGCCCGGACGCGGCTCGTCGCTGCTATTGACCGGCTCGCGGAGACCCCCTATCTTGGCACCGCCTTGAAGGGGGACCTCCGCGGGCTACGCCGGCTCCGCGTCGGCGCTTATCGCATCGTGTACGAAGTCCAGCACGAAGTGCTTGCGGTGCTGGTGATTCGCATCCCCATCGGCGGGAGGTCTATCGTCGGCGGTCAGCGTGAGTCTCAGCCGTCACCCTCACCCACTCAGCCCACTCCGGTGAAGTGTTCTGCTGAGCATCCATGACACTCAATCATTGCTTTCCCCCAGCTCTCGTAAGGCAGGAGGTATTGAACAGCACCGTCAAGGAAATCAAAGTCTGCTGAGAGCCCTCCCTACTGTTGGCCGTCCGGCCGAGTTCCAGCTCGGGATACGTCCAGGCCAATTCCGGCAGCATCCGCTGGGAACCGAAGCCAGATCCCCGCCGCGTTCTTGCCGTAGGACGCCAGCGGGTAGTGATGCAATTCGCGCAGGCCATGCCGCCTTGCTTTGGCCGGGACAAACTTGTATTCCCCGCCACTGTGCCACTTTCCTACTTCACACCACAGTCGATATCAGTTTGAATACAGTGGCCCGGATCCCAACAGCCAAGCGACACAGGACACAGAAGCCACCCGACCATAGTCGCATCCTCGCAACCCGCATCAATGACGAAAAAAGAAAGGCACCAGGACAAGACATGTCTACCGTCCCCCCCCCCGCTCCTGCACAATCCTCAATCTACTCCCGAATCCACTCCCATGAGCCCTTCTTTTCTCTGCCCGCCGTATCCGAGGTGGGGTCTCGCCGCCGTGACGTTCCTGTTCTTAACCGTGCTGGCAGCCTCCCCGGTCAAGGCCCAGAGCGGGGGACCAACACTCTGGACGGCGGCGGCCCACAAAAACCATCTGGTCTTGGTCTATTCCAAGAAACTTTTTCGATGGTCGCGGACGCCAGCCAGCGCCTATACGGTGAAGGTGAACAACGTGGTGCGCAGCGTGACTGCCGTGTCGATAAGCGTCCGCGCCGTCACGCTCACCCTCGCTTCGGCGGTGCGGCCAACCGACCAAGTGACGGTGAGTTACACCGTAGGAGCGCGTCCCATCAAAGACTGGTCCGATGGGAATCCTGCCGCTACGTTGACCGACCACCCGGTGACGACCGCTGCTCCGCACGTGAGCAAGGTGCAGATCACATCAGCGCCCGCCGCACAACAGACCTACAGCGGCGGAGAAGTCATTACGCTGGAGGTGACGTTCAGCGAGGCCGTTACGGTCACGGGCAGCCTGCGCCTCTGGCTCTCGTTCGGCCTCAAGGGCAACGACTTTCCCGAGATGCTCGCTGCGGAATACGCGAGCGGCTCGGGGACGACGGTCCTGGAGTTCGAGTATACCGTCGCCGAAGGGTTCGAACCCGTACTAGGGCGAATCCTGCGCTTCTTGGGGTATGATGTTCAGGTAGGGGACATCGATCCAGACGGGTTGAGCATCGAAGCCGAGGCCCTGTCAATGAACGATGATCCAGCGAATGAGGCACCCTGGACCATTCGCGACAGCGACGGTCATGACGCGATCCTGATTTTTAACGCACTGAAGCAGGCCGGGAACCACAAGGTGGATGGTGTCTGGCCAGGGCTGCTCGCAGATGATCCGCCGGTCGTCAAGGCCAAGACACTGACGATGCGCTATGACGAAGCGCTGGACGAAGACTCGGAGCCGGCCCCCGGGGCGTTCACTGTGCTCATTGGAGTCACGGAGGAAGAGAGGACCCATAATGACGGCAGGATCACAAAGGAGATCGTTGGGGGCACGCCGAACCCTGTCACCGACGTGGCGATAGACGGCAGGACGGTGACGCTGACACTCCAGGACCCGGTTGGAGCCGACGACAAGGTGGGGTTGCGTTACACGGCACCGGGGACTGCGCCCCTCCAGGACCTGGTCGGCAACCAGGCGCCGGACATTTCCCAGCCCCGTCTGGTGAAGAACAACGTGCTGCCGGTGGTGACGCTGACGGTGTCGAATGCTTCGATCAAGGAGAACCTCGGGGTGAGCACCGTCGCCGCGACGCTGGATCGCGCCTTCAGCCAGCAGATCGTGGTGACGGTCGCGCCCTCGCTGTACTACGCATTGATCCGGAACAGAAGACTGACTTTTCCGGCGGGCGAGACAAAGAGCCGAGGCACGGTGACGCTGAGGGCGAGGGATAACGACGTAGACGCCCCGGACCGGACTGTAGAGGTGCGTGGGACACTCAGCACCACGCAGGTGGAGCTGAAGGCGGCAGAGCTGACCATCAGGGACGACGACACCCGCGGGGTAACGGTGAAGCCGGAGACGCTGGCGATCAAGGAGGGGGGCACAGGCTCCTATACCGTCGTCCTCACGTCCGAGCCGACGGCGGCGGTGACAGTGGGCATCGCGTCAGACAATACTGCGGTCAGCGTCAATCCGACGAGCCTGAGGTTCGCACCGGGAAGCTGGGATAGGGCGCGGACGGTCGGGGTGAGCGCGACCGACGACAGGGTAGTGAACGGCTCGCAGACGGCAACGATCACCCACACGGTGACAGGCGGGGACTACGGAGACAACACCGTCCAGGCCGCGTCTGTGGCGGTCACTGTGACCGACGACGACACCCCGTCAACGGCCGTGACCCTGAAGGTGAGCCCGGCGGCAGTGCCCGAGGGTGCCACCAGGACGGTGACCGTGACAGGAGAACTGGACGGGGCGGCCAGCTCGCAGAATACTGTGGTAACGGTCTCGGTTACGTCCGGGACGGCCACGGCGGGCACCGACTTTACCGCGGTGCTGAACTTTCCGTTGACGATTGCGGCGGGGCAGGCGAGCGGGACGGCGACCTTCAGCCTGACGACGGCGGACAACGCTATCGATGAGCCGAACAAGACGCTGACCGTGGGCGGCACTGCAACCGGGCTCAGTGTGACGGGGACGACCCTGACCATCACGGACGATGACCAGCCACCGACAGCGACGCTGGAATCGTCGGTGACTTCGATCACAGAGAGCGGCATGGGGAGCAGCGCAGACGTGACGGTGAGGCTGAGTCATCCGTCAAGCGAAGATATCGAGATAGAGGTGTCGGCGACAGCAATAAGTCCGGCGGAAGCGGAGGATTTCAGGCTGGCTCCGCTCAGACTGACGATTAGGGCAGGAGAGACGGAGAGCCAAGGCATGGTGATGCTGGAGGCGGTGGATGATGACACTGACGACCTAGACAAAGAGGTGAACGTGAGGGGTCAGACGGCCAACGATGAAGGGGACGTGGGGGGCGTGGAGCCGGTTACGGTGACCATCACGGATGACGACCCGCCTGAAGTGGCGGGAGACGAAGCCCCGGAATACGTGGAGGGCGGGACGGGGCCAGTGGCCACGTACACCGCCAGCAACCCGGCGAAGGTCAAGATCACATGGTCGGTGGCCGGGCCGGATGCCTCTGCCTTTACCATGCAGAACGGAGTCCTGCGTTTCAGGCAGTCCCCGGACTATGAAGATGTCAACAACGCGGACACAGCGTATGACGTCACCGTGCAGGCTTCTGACGGCTCGCTCACCGGCGAGTTGGCGGTGACCGTCACCGTCAAGGATGCTCCGGGCGAGGTCCGTCTGTCCCCGTCGCGTCCCAAGGTCGGGTCAGTGCTGACTGCGACAGTCAGCGACCCGGACAAGGTGGACACGGCGACCACCGAATGGTGCTGGAAGCGGTCCCGCTACGGAGACTTCCTGATCGACAGCGATACCACTGACATCGACTGTAGCGCAACGACAACGGCGACCTATACGCCAGTCGGCGACGATATCGGCCACTATCTGTGGGTGACGGTGATCTATACCGATGCCGCCGGGACACCCAAAGAAGAGGTCGTGAAGGGAGTGACGGCCGCTGCTGTCCCTGACATCCAGCGGACGACCGGCGGTGGCGGCGGTGGCCGTTCTCGGGTCCCCGCCGACACGCACGGCAACACCCCGGCCCAAGCCACTCCTGTTGCGCTCGCCCCCCCACAGCTCACTCCGACCCGCAGCGGGCACTTGGTGGCGGGCACCGACGTAGACTACTTCCGGCTCGACCTGCCCGCGGCCGGCGTGCTGTGGGTCGAGACCCGCGGCCGCACCGACACTCGGGGCCAGCTGTTGGATGCTGCGGGCAGTATGGTGGCCAGCGACGAGGATCGGGGCGGCGGGCACAACTTCCGCCTCGCTGCGGTCGTCACACCAGGCGTCCACTACATTGCCGTGGACAGCACCCGCCGTGCGACCGGCGCTTACACCCTGGCTATCGACTACCGGCCGGGGGCGCTGGAGAATCCCCAAGCCGACTCGGTCCAGAGTGGGCTGGGGATCATTTCGGGCTGGGTGTGCGCGGCGGAGAGGGTCGAAGTCGAGGTGACACCGGCGACCGGGCCGCCGGGCCGGCTGACCGCTGCCTACGGGACCGACCGCGCCGACACGGCCGGCGAGTGTGGCGACACGGATACCGGCTTCGGGATGCTGTTCAACTGGAACCTGCTGGGCGACGGAACGCACCGCGTACGGGTGCTGGTTGATGGCGTCATCTTGGCTGAGTACACGGTGCGGGTGACCACGCTCGGGGCAGAGATCCGGCAGGGGCTCAGCGGTACGTATACCCTGACAGATTTCCCCGAGGCGGGCGAGACGACGGCGGTGGTGTGGGCGGAGCCGCAGCAGAATTTTGTCCTGGCCGCCGGCCCGGCCCCGGGCGGGGCGGCCGACATGCGCGGGCGGGCCGGTTTGGCTGCATTAGAGAATCCGGCCCCGGGCTCGTATCAGAGCGGGATCGGGGTGATTGCGGGCTGGGTGTGCACGGCCGAGACCGTGGAGGTAGTCATCGCCCCGGAGCGGGGGGAGCGGCTGGAGTTGGCGGCGGCGTATGGGACGGCGCGGGCGGACACGGCCGCCGAGTGCGGCGACACAGACACCGGCTTCGGGGTGCTGTTCAACTGGAACCTGCTGGGCGACGGGGTGCATGGGGTCGAGCTGGTCGTGGATGGCGAGGTGGTCGCGCGCAGCACGATCCGGGTGACGACGCTGGGCGGGGAGTATGTGGAGGGGCTCAGCGGCGTCTATGCGTTGGAAGGCTTTCCGACGCCTGCCGAGACTGTCACCATTGCGTGGCAGGAGTCGCAACAGAACTTCGTTATCACTGGGGTGGAGTAGGGGGCTGGCGGAGCGGGTACGCGGGGTGCCGCAACAGCTCTGCCAGTACTTCGCCCGGCAGGGCGAGCGCCTGGCCGGCCAGCGCCTTGTGACGGGACATCTTCGCGCCGTTGGCTGCACGAGCGGGGCGGGGTGTGACGGCGCCTCCTCACCGGACGCGGCCCGGCGGGCGACTCATAACGCGCAAAGTGTCCACCTTGCCCAGGGCCTCGGAAACCAGGCCACCGGAGCCAGCTGGGGACCGCCAGAGCGGGCCGTAGGGCCGCCGTGTGCCCCGTGAAGCGGTCGGCCTGTTTCCCCTCTCCTGGGAGGCTTAGGGCTGGCCTGGGGCGCTTCTGGGCGCTCTGAGCGTCCGATAACGCGCAAACTGTCAACTTTGCCAAAAGGGAGGGCGGGGCCGGACTCTGTGGGCGAGGTCGCTGTGTCAGAACCACCAGCAGGGACGGACGCAGGCGTCCGTCCCTGCTCAACATCCGTAATCACGAAGTTCTGACTGTTCTGCCGCCACTCCAACAGGGTGCTCTGCCCCAGGGCCGGGAAGTCCTCCGCCACACATTCGCCCACAGCCCCCTCCACAAACTCCTGCCCCAGCGTCGTCACCTGCACCGTCGCCCGGCCTAGTTCGACCCCATCGACCAAGGCGGTCACGCTATGCGCACCAGCGCCCAACAGGTTCCAGTTGAGCAACAACACAAACCCATTATCCGTGTCCCCACAGGTATCCAGCGTATCCAACCGCTCCAAGCCGTACGCCGCCACGTGCTACGCGAAATCACCCTGCTCGGTCGCAATCTCGATCTCCACCTGCTCGGCCTCGCATAGCCAGCCCCACAACGCACCGATCCCGCTCTGAAACGCGTGCGGCCCCGGATTCTCCAGCCGCCCCCCCAGATCCCCCACAGCCTCTGCGGTCAGATAAAAACCTGAATTGATGATGAAGTCGAATGGGACTGCGCTGCCGTCCGGTCTCGGAAGGTGGGCGGTGAACACGCGGGCGTAGCCCACCTTGGGGATGTCGGCACTGTCGGTATCGTCGGCCGGGTTGTCGAAGTGATACTGCCAGAAGCCGCCTTCCGGGCCACTTTCCGCGGCGGCGATGAGCTGCTCCACGATGAGCTCGCCAGTTATCGCGTCGCGGGAAATCCCTCCTCGTCGCTGCTCGAACCGGTCCGGAAACGCGCCGTGAAACAGGATCTGCTTGTTGGCACGTCCCATCAAGGCGAGGTACACGGGATCGTGTCTCCAGGGCCCGTTCGGATCCCGCAGGACGATCCTGGCTTTCGACATAGCGGCCAGGTCACCGGTCTCCAGGAGTGTGACGAAGTACTCCCCCGCTGCCGTGACGAAGGCCTGCAAGGTGGCTCGATCCACCACGTCCCTGGCCGTAATGGGCGGGTCGCCGTAATCGAGTGCTTCCTCGCTAATGGGAACCACGTGAGACGCACGGAGATCGAAGCCGGCGAGCAGCACGTATGGGCTCTGGGAGTCGGCCGAGAAATATACGGTGGCGTAGCCAGAGGCGCCCGGGACAGCGGGGACGTTGAACGGACCGCCATCCCCGGCTGCGGCGGCAGTGAAGGCGGCCAGGCCCGTAGCAGGGTCGGTCGGGGCGGCCGGGTCGATTCCCAAAGCGTGAAGGATCGCGCCATAAATCGCGGGGGTGAGGAGCCTGCCGGACAAGGACATGTCCTTCGCGTGAACCAACACCCTGCCGTCGGGCGTCAGCCTCACGAGGTAGGTGGACCCGGAACGCCACGGACTCCCTTCCTGCCTGATGAGACACCTACTGTATGCGCGCTGCTGTGGCATTCTTCCCCAGAGATCGCCCGCAAGATAGTCTCTCGCGGCCAGGGCGAAGTCAGTCAGGTCGGCGCTGCCGTCTTCCACCTGCTGCGCCGTTACAGGCGGGTCTGCAGGCGGCGTCACGCCGTCAGGCAGGGGGCAGGCGAGCTGCGCCTGCGCCAAGGCCGGGCGTGTATCGGAAAAGACACCGGCCAGCACGAGCAGGCCGCTAAGAATCAGTGATGTCGGAGGAAGCACGGTTCGAGTTTGCATATCTTCGGGTCCTCTTTCCTCACAGACTGCCGGCGGCAAGCTCGGGGATTGCTCACTCGCCGTCTCTTAGGCGGGCAGGGTAAGATAAGGACTTTCTCCCCCCAACTGCCCACCCGTTCTTCTTGCTTTGGTTGAAGGCTCATTTCAGTCCGATAAGGGGCGATATGTCAAGTTTCAGTCTAACCGCTGGCCGCGCCGCCACGCCCACGGAGCCACGAACTCGCCCGCCCAGATGCCGGCCTGGGCGGCCCGGGCCTGGTCTTCCTCGGGGATATACTTGGGGGAATAGCGCCGATAGGCTAGGGCGTAGCCCTGCCGGACCAACCAGCCATTCAGGTCGGTCCCGTCCGCCGCGTAGCAAATGCCGAGCGCCCGGTTGTACCGGTCCCGGCCCGCAATCGTACAGGTCACTGCTCCCGCGCCGATCCGCGCCCGCAGCGCCTCGGTAGCGCGGTCTCCGCACCGATAGCGGTGGCCGCTGGCCTGGCGGCAGGCCTGCGCCGCTTCGGGGGCATCAATGCCCTGGAGGCGCACCCGCTGCCCGGCCACTTCCAGCGTGTCCGCGTCGATGATCCGGGGCGCGCTACCCCGGATCTCAATGGGGATTTTACGGATGCGGTCCTGAGCCGCCTGGGGTTGCCGAGCGGGCGGCCGCACGTTCTGGCGCGCTCGGGATTTTTGCCGGTCCTGATGACAATGCCGCTCGCCTGCGACCTCGCCCCACTTCTCACAGTTGGTCCGGCAATAGTGGCAGCCGTCTGCGGCCAGTCCGCCGGGATGCGCCAAGGCCGGGCTGGCCGTGAGTGTGACAATCAGCGCCAGCAACGCAATCTGCATAGGGGTTTTCTCCTCCCAGGGCCTGGCCTGTTCGAGGGCGATAGCCATGGCGTCTACCGGCTGGGCCGCCCCGATTGCAGGCGCTCCTGTATCCGCGCTCGTTCGGCCTCCGTCGTCACGCCCCACAGACGGCGATACAGCGCCCCTTCGGCCTCCAGCGCGCTCGGCGGCCCGACCAGCCAATACCCTGTCAGCCCGATCCCGACCAGCACCAGGGTCAAGACCATGCCAACCAGCAGGCCCTGCCACTGCGCTCGGCTCCAGCCCAGAAACGTCGCGCCCCGGCGCTCCTCGGCCGTCTCCACGGCTTCAACTACGCGCTCAGCCACAGCCTGGGGCAACGCCGCCAGCTTCTCAGCCACGTCCCGCCGCACGGCGCTCGCTCATACTCGATCTCCTCCGTTACGGTGTGAAACACGCTGGCCTTCAACCATCTGCCGCCCGAGAGGGTTCTAGGGGGAGCGGGCAGAGCGTCCCCCTATTATCTGGTGTGTGGTAGAGTCAACGTGTCGGCCCTGTTGTGGAGCGTGCCATGCCCCGTCTGCTCACCCTCCTCTGCCTGCCCGGGCTGGCTCACGCCGCCCACCTCAATCACCACGGGCAAGCCCTTCCGAAAGCGGGCTGCCCGGGCCGTGCGGCCTGCTGCCGCCCCGAGTTGATCCCACTCGTTCACGGTGAAATCTAAAATCTTGCCGGTCGGCTTTTCCATCACCCGCTCCTTTTTTTCCAGTCTACACCGCCCTGGCCGCCTTCCGCAACGCGGGACGGAATGCGGTGGGGCGGCCCGGCTCCCGATGCGGCTCGTCAGGCGCCCGGCTGCTCTGCCGAGGCCCGCACACCGGCCGTCCCATGTATCGTGATCGCCTGCGTGTTCATATTTATGCTCATCTTCTCAGCAGTGTGTCCGATACGAGGAATGGGACAGACTCACAGCATGAACCGATGACCAGATCCACCTGCCTCACCGGGACGCCCGCCCATCCGGCTCGAAGACCAGCTCCGGCACCACCACCTCCCACGCATCACACCGTAGGCGGTCCTGGTACTGTGGCTGCGACGCATCACGGCTCCATGCCACGACGGCGAGGACAGACGCGGAGCTACACCGCGTCCCGGCTGGGGGCTCAAAGCCTTTGGCCAGCCGCCCCACCACCACCCCGGCCCTGTTCAGCACCGTCCAGCGTCCTGACTCCTTCACCCGCACCCTCAACGGGTCGCCGGGCGCCAGAGCGGCGATGGCGCGATGCACCGGATGACCGGCAGTGGAGCCGCCGGCAAAGCCCAGATTGATCTTGTCCAGAGCGGGACGGCGATACTGACGGGCAAACGCTGGCGCGCGCGACGCCGCGCCGTCGGCAGTACGGGACAACACCGAGGGACTGTCCGAAAAGGCGTACGGCAAGGGGTGCAACTGCTCTGTAGCGTCTTGAGACGGTCCCGCAAAGCGGGCGAGGACCAAGCTCTGCCGTGCGCGCGTCATGGCCACATAGTAGAGGCGCCGCGCTGCGTCCGGATCCTCGTCCCGGTTGGAGCGGCCCCAGCCGCCGTCCAGCACCGCGACGTGATCGAACTCCAATCCCTTAGGGGGTGTCATCAGTTAAGGAGGATCACCGAGGCAGCGAGATAGATGGCTCCGAGAAAGCTGACAGCGCGTTTGTCGTAGCGGGTGGCGAGAGCACGGTATTGCTTGAGTTTGGCGAAGAAGTTTTCAATCAGATGGCGCGCTTGATAGAGGTGCTTATCATAGGGGCGAGGCTGGCGCCGATTGGCTTTGGGGGGAATGACCACCGTCACCTCCGCCTGCTCCAAACGGTCAATGACGCGCTCGTGGGCGTCATAGGCTCTATCGGCGAGCAAAGCCCGCACGTGCTTCAGCAGATGGGGCAAGAGGGCCTCCGCACCGGCCAGGTCAGAGGCTTGGCCGGGCGTGAGATGGAAGCCGGTCGGATTCCCGAGCGCATCGCACGTCGCATGGATTTTCGTGCTCAAGCCCCCGCGGGAGCGGCCGATGCATTCGGCCGCGGGGTCCCCCCTTTTGCCCCCGCCCCATGTTGGTGGACGCGGATGATCGTGGCGTCGATCATGGCATATTCGTTATCCGCATCGGCGGCCAGCTGCTTGAAAACCTGCTCCCAGACCCCACTTTTACTCCAGCGCATGTGGCGCGTATGAATCACGCGAAAATCCCCGAACCGGCTCGGCAAATCGCGCCAGGGAATCCCCGCACGATAGCGGTATAAGACCGCTTCCACAAACAACCGGTTATCCCGCGCCGTGCCCCCGACGTGGCCCTCCCGGCCGGGCAGCAGGTCCTGAATCCGTTCCCACTGATCCTCGCGTAACGCATACCGTCTCGCCATTGTGCACCCTCCCTTCGCTTGGGCTGACCAGGGCAGTATACCGAGACGAGACAGGAAAGCCGACCAGGGGGGCACGCTAACTGATGACACGCCCTAGGGGATGAGGCGATGTGACAGGCAAGACATGCCAGACCAGGTTGTAAGAATATGACTGAGTACGAAACGGCAAGCCTCGCGCTCCAAGCGGCAAGTCTCGATCTCCAAAGGTATGCCGTCACTGCTCACGTGCTGATTGGTGCAATACAATGCGCACTGATTGCCGGCGGGTTGTGGCTCATGAAAAAGGCGGCAAGCGTCCGGGACGCTCAACACCAAGAAGCAAAAGACCAGCATCAAGAAACGATGCTCGCTCTGCAACAGCAAGGGGAAGCCTTGCGTGCCCTGATAGAGCACACGGCTCGATAGACGTGAACGTCTGTCGAGACAAAAAAACCGATGCATCTCTTGAACCAGCACGACGAGCAGTCCGAACGTGCGGCGGTGTGGGGAGATGGAACCGAAACCCACCCCGGCCCTTCGGGCCACCCCTCCGAGGAGGGGATGGGGGCGGCTGTAATCCCCTCCCCGGAGGGGTGCTGCGGAGCAGCGGGGTGGGTCTGCTTACGACCGGGGCAGAATAGTATGATTGAGAGAGCTTTCCATGGAAGCCACCGACACCAGCAGTATCCGCGCCTTTGCGGTTGACGCCGAGACGGAAAAGGTGCTGAAAGAGGCGCTGACCGGTCGCGGCGCACAGGTCCAGCGCGGTGACATGGGGGTGGCGATCAAAACGCTGTCCACGTCAGCATCGCCCCGGCTGATCTTTGTCGATCTCGACGGCAGCGAATTTCCCATCGGACGTATCCACGAACTGGCGGCGGTGTGCGAACTCGGCACCCTGGTCGTTGCCATCAGCTCCAACGACACAGCCCGTTTCACCCGTGAGCTGCTGGCCTGCGGGGTCAGCGACTATCTGCCCAAACCGGTCTCGACCAGCGATATCCACGAGGCGCTGGGCACGGCGCTCAAGGACGATGAGACCTCGGCCCGCCTGTACGCCGGACGGGTGATCGCCTTTGCCGGTTGCGGCGGCAGCGGCGCGACTACCCTGGCCGCTCTGACAGCCCACGCCGCAGCCGCCCAGGGCAGCTATGTGTCGGTGCTTGACCTGGAGCGGACATCCGGGGCACTGCCCCTGATGCTGGACATTGAGCCGGCCGTGGGGCTTGACGAATTGCTTGACCTGGCCGCAACAGAGGCCGAGCCGAATCCGGACCTGATTGACGGGGTGCGGACCGTGGCGGCGCCGCGCATTGCCGTCTATGGCTACCGACTGGGCGACAGCCTGCCACCCCAGCCCACGGCCGGAGCCGTCCAGTGGCTGGCGGAACAGCTCGCCAACCGCTCACATCTGGTCATCGTTGACGGCCTGACGGACACCGATACGCTGTTCTCGGTCCTCGAAAACGCGGATGAGCGGGTGCTGGTCTTTGAACCGACCCTGGTCAGCCTCAACCGTTTGGTCCGTCGTATGGCTATGCTGGGCAAAGACCGCCAGGTTGTGCTGGTTGAAAACCACACCCGAGCAGCCAAGAACGCCCTGGCTGCGGATGAGGTCCGCTATACCCTGGCCGGCCGCGACCCGGATGTCGTTATTCCGTTCGATTCCAGGCTACCGGCCGCGACCAACTACGGCTGGCCGGACCGGACGCTGAGTAAAAAATACCGCAAGGCGCTTGACCAACTGACGGGCCGCTTCACGCGGCAGACAGTCTCGCTGGCAACCGCCGCCACAAACGGCGCACAAGCCTGAAGGACACGCCCATGGCACGCAACCTTTTCGGCCGCCGTCCCAAGACAGAGCCGCAACAGCCGACCCCCAAGGCGGAGCCGCAGGCCGTATCACCGGCCCCAGAACGTCACAAGCCGGCAGCCGCAGCAGCCGAGGTGACTGAGCCCGTCTCACCGGCGCGCCGCCAGACCTCGGATGGGCTGATCGCCGACATGGCGGCAAAAATTCACCCGACCGTCGTGCAGTCCCTCGATATGTCCAAGGCGGCCACGCTGGACCGTGACCAACTGGCCGTTCAGCTTCGGGCCTTTCTCGACAGCGAGGACTCGGTCGCTGCAAACCTGACCCCGCTCGACCGCCAGCGGGTAGTGCAGCGGCTGGTCGATGACATCAAGGGCCTCGGACCGCTGGAGCCGCTGTTCAATGACCCACAGATTTCCGACATCCTGGTCAACGGCCTCAAATCGGTCTATGTCGAACGCCGGGGCAAGCTGGAGCAGGTGGATATCCGCTTCCGCGACGAGCAGCACCTGCTCAATATCGCCCAGCGGATCGCCGGTTGGGTCGGGCGGCGGGTCGATGAAGCCAGCCCGATGGTCGATGCCCGCCTGCCCGACGGCAGCCGGGTCAACATCGTCATTCCGCCCCTGGCGATTGACGGCGCGGCATTCTCCATCCGGCGCTTTGTGGCCAGGGAGATCAGTCTTGAAAATCTGGCCGCCTACAACGCAATTACCCCGGAGATGGCCCGGCTGCTCCAGATTTGCGCCCAATCCCGGCTGAACATTCTGGTGTCGGGCGGCACCGGGGCGGGTAAGACAACCTTTTTGAACGCCTTGTCGCGCGAGATCAACAACACCGAGCGGCTCGTCACCATCGAAGATTCGGCCGAATTACAGCTCCAGCAGCCGCATGTGATCCGGCTGGAAACGCGCACGAAGAGCGCCGAGGGCACCGGAGAGGTGACGATCCGCGACCTGCTGATCAACGCCCTGCGGATGCGGCCCGACCGGATCATTGTGGGTGAGGTGCGCGGCGGCGAGGCCAACGAGATGCTGCAAGCCATGAACACCGGCCATCCGGGCTCCATGTGTACGATCCACGCCAACAATCCCCGCGATGCGCTGATGCGGCTCGAAAACATGCTGATGCTGACCTCGGGTGATATGCCGCTGGCGGCCATGCGTCGCCAGATTGTGTCGGCCATTGATCTCGTCGTCCAGCTGGCCCGGCTGCGCTCCGGGCACCGCTGCGTGACCAGTATTACCGATGTGGTCGGGCTGGAGGGCGATATCGTGACCACCGAAGAGATGTGGCGTCGCCTGCCGGGTGAGGCGCACGCGTTTGAGAGCACGGGCCGCCAGCCGTCCTGGATGTCGGCCGTTGACGCCGCAGGATTACGCGCCGAGCTGATAGAAGTCTTGCAAACGAGCGGGAAAAAAGACGTAGAGGCGGCAGCGTGAACCTGAACGTCATAGTGGCTGCGCTCGTGGCAGCCGTGTTTGCCCCGGCCATACTCGCTCTGTTCATAGTCGGCGAGCCACTGTTGAGCGCCACGAGTGCGCTGGCGGCCATGCTGCTGTGCATCGTGCTAATACTGTACGATCACTCGGAGCAGCAGGTGCTTGACCGGCGCATGCGCCGGGTCGCAGCCCCGCTGAGCGGGGAGGCAGTGGCCGACGACAGCACTATTGAGATCAGCGTGATTCGTCAGCAACGCGCCAAGTCGTGGCTGCCGGACTATCTCGACCAGCAGTTCTCCATGATTGACGCCCGTCAGACCCTGCCCAAGGCGGTCGGGCTCGGCGCGCTGGGAGCGCTCGTGGCCGGGCTGGGGGCGGTGTTTGCCGGTTTCGGGTGGCTGTCCGTGCTGCTGGTGCCGGCCTGTGGACTGGGGGCGAGCTGGGCGGTGCTGGCGAAGCAGGATGCGAAACAGCGGGCCAAGTTTCTCGAGTTCTTTCCCGAGTCGGTGGACCATGTGGTGCGGCTGATGCGGTCCGGCCTGCCCTCGGTTGAAGCGATCTCGGTCGTGGCTGAGGAGGCGCCGCCGCCGATCAACGGTGTCATGCGCAGCATCTCCGAGGCGGTGTCAGCCGGGCTGGACCCGGAGACTGTCATCCGCAACACCGCAGCCCGCGTTCGCATTCCCGAATTCACCCTGTTTTCGGCGGCGGTGTGCTTGCAGATGACGACCGGCGGCGGGATTTCGGGCGCACTCGGCAACCTCTCGGCCACGCTGCGCAGCCGATACGAAAGCGGGCTCAAGGCCAAGAGCGCGACAGCCCAGACCCGGCTCACCCTCATCGTCATATCGGTGGTTCCAGCCGTGGTGTTGGGCGTGCAAACCTTCAGCAACCCACAGACGATACAGACCTTATTCTTCACCGAGTCAGGCGCGAGCCTGTTGCGCTACGGCATCGGGCTCATTGTGGTTGGCATCCTCCTCGCGCGGGGCTTGGCCGCCCGCGCCATGCGGGGATAGGACTCGACGGAGGAGGGTGATGTCCTGGCTCGTCTTCTTCAGCGCGTTGACGGCCATGCTTGTTGTGGCGGCTGCGGCGCGCTTTGTGTTTCGGGCAAGTCACCGCTCCCAGGTGCTCGACCGCCGGCTTGCCGGGGTACGGGCGTGGGCGGCAGGGGTATACGGAGAGTTGGATCCGAAGAAAAAGCGCACGGGTTCGGGTCTCTCCCCGCAGCTGCTGGTGGCCGGCCTCCTCAACATTGCCTCCATGCTGGTCCCGGTTGGGGCGGCCGAACGGGCCAAACTGCGTCAGCTCCTGACCAAGGCCGGCTTCCCCCAGCCTGACGCCTTGTCGGTGTTCATGACGCTCAAGCTCGTCGCTTTCCTGGCGGGCGGCGGTCTGCTCGGCCTTCAGGCGGCGCGCGGGCAGTGGCTAGGAGACTACACCTCTATACCTGTGCTGATCCTGGTCGGTCTGGCCGGGTCGGTCATCGGCGGCCTGGCCCCCGAGACCGGCCTGCGCCAGCTGTGTAGCCGCCGACACCAGCATATGGTCGCCGCACTACCGGATGCGCTTGACCTCATGACCTTGTGTCTCGAATCCGGGCTCACCTTTGATCGCGCCTTGTCCCGGGTTGCTTCGGAACTCCGGTCCTTGGCGCCCGATCTGGCCCAGGAACTGGCCCTGGTCGAGGCTGAACTCCGGCTCGGCGGCGACCGCAAAACCGTGCTGATCGCGCTGTATACGCGCACCGAGATCGAGGGGTTGCGCGACATGGCCACGACCATCGTGCAGGGCGAGCGTTACGGTACGCCGCTGGCCCAGTCGATGCGCAATATCGCCCATGGCGAGCGGACTCGACGGGCGACCCGGATGGCGACCCAAATCGAACGACTCCCTGTGCTGATGAGTATGCCCATGCTGCTGCTGGTGACGCCAGGAACGCTGCTGCTGGTGGCGGGGCCGGCCTTCCTCCTGGCAATAGAGGCGCTCGGCAATATCGGCGGCTGATACTGGATGGGGATTCCCCGATTTGGTGCCGAGTCCCTCCAGAGCCTGATGTCCTCCTCGTTACAGCAACACTCCTCGGCCCTCTCGATCTTCTCTCTGCTGTGGGCAATCGCCGCGCTGTTGCACATCATCTGGGACAACGTCCTGCTCCACAGCGCCCCATTCACAGCAGCCGGGCCACTGTCAGAGATCGCCCTTGCTCTCTCTGCTGCGGCAGTCATCCATCGGCCTTCCTCCGTCCGGCGCCTCCTTATCCTGGCAACCATCCAAGTCCTGCAAGTCGGCTACCAGCTTCCTTCCATACCCAATCACTGGCTGCTGACGGGTTTTGTCAACCTGACGATCATCTGTTCAGCCATAGGCCTGAAAGCCCGAGGCTGGCAGGCTCCCCTCCACTCCTCGGAGCTATACCAGACGTTCACGCCCTACGTCCGGCTTGAGGTGATCATTTTTTACTTTTTTACTTTTTTTCATAAACTCAACGCCGATTTTCTCGACCCGTCATCCAGTTGCGCCGTGACTTTTCTCGGCCATATCACCGACCCGTTCTCTTTGCCGTCCCTACCCGCCCTCGAATCCCTCGCCATATTTGTCACATTGACCGTTGAGTTCTTGCTCCCAATCGGGCTGGCCATTCCTCGGCTGTGGCTGCCGGCGGTCCTCTTGGGAGCCGGGTTTCATTTTTTTCTCGCCTTGGATGTCGTAAAAATCTTCTATAATTTCTCGTCCGTGATGTACGCGCTGCTGTGGGTGTGTATTCCTCCATCGGCCGCCGCCCCTCTGGTCCAGGTGCGTCAACGCCTGGCCCGGGCTGTGCGGAGCAAGCCGGTCTGGCGCAGCTTGGTGCGACTCTTCTTCAACCGGTTTCACTTTCTGGCCGGGTATGTGCTGACGCTCGTGCTGTGCTGGCAGTACCCTGAACTCAGCCTGGGACTGAACGTCGTCGGCTTCAGCCTCTTATGGCTGGCCCTGGCAGCCACTCTTTTTGTGGCCGTGGGCTACGTCTGGAGACAACTCCGCGAGCGAGCGGGGGACCGGCCTCCGCCCTTGGGCTTCAAAATGTCCCCTCTCCTCCTCATTCCCTTCCTGGTCTTTCTGAACGGACTCGGCCCGTACCTGGGCCTGAAGCTCAGCTCGGCATGGCAGATGTACAGTAATTTGAGCGTTGATGATTCCGGCTCAAACCATTTTCTTATTCCCCGTAGTCTGGATATCGGCGGGTTCCTGGCGGATTCGGTCGTCATTGTCTCGACGTCTGATCGTCTGCTTAACGAGCAATACGTGCAGACGGGCGCACGCATGCCGTACTTTGAACTGCGGTCCTACCTCGCCCACCGCCCTGAGGTACGGCTCGCCTATATCCGGTCGGGCCAGTATCGAGAGGTAGTCCGGGCTGGAGACAGTCCCGAGTTCAGCACCCGGCCCCACCCGCTGCTGCGGAAACTGCTGACCTTCCGCCCCTTGGGACGCCAAGCCGGGGAAATTTGCGACTGGTAGCCACTGTCCGGCGCGTGCCAACCTCAGCCGGCCAGTGATCTGTCCAGCATTGTTCCAGCATCAAGAAGGCAGGACGCACAATGACCGAATACGAAACCGCCAACGGAGACACACCGTCTCTTGTCTCCGTTGGACTTGCCCTCATCAGGCTCATGCGGCCCGAGCAGTGGGTCAAGAACAGCTTTGTCCTGGCGCCGCTGATCTTTGCCGGGCGGTTTCTTGACCGGGCGGCGGTGGCTGAGGCACTGCTGGCCGCCCTGCTGTTCAGTCTGGCCTCGTCCGCGGCCTATATCCTCAACGACCTCCACGACCTCGCACAGGACCGCAGGCATCCGCGCAAATCCAGGCGGCCCTTGGCAGCTGGGCACGTCTCGAAGTCACACGCGCTGGTCTTGTTCGCCCTGCTGTGTGGCGTGCTGGTCTGGAGCGGTCTCCAGCGGCCCAATGTCGGGCTGGTGCTCCTGGCCTATCTGGTCCTGAACCTGGCCTACACCTTTGTCCTGAAACATCAGCCGGTTATCGACCTCTTCAGTATCGCTATCGGGTTTATCCTGCGCGTCCAGGCCGGGGCGGTGGCGGTGGACGTGCCGGTATCGGCGTGGATGTTTGTCACCACGCTGTGCCTGGCCCTCTACCTGGCGTCCATCAAACGCCGTCAGGAATTGGCGCACAGCGGCAGGGATGGGCGTCGGGTTCTGGAACAGTATTCGGTGACGCTGGTGGATCGATACGCTGAGATGGCAGCGACCGGGACACTGCTGTTCTACAGCCTGTTTGTGATGACAGTCCGCCCCGAAATGGCCATCTCGATACCCGTCGTGCTGTATGGGCTGTTCCGTTACTGGTTTGTCGTGGAGACGCTTGAAGGCGGGGAATCGCCCACCGATGCCCTGTTTTCAGACTGGCAGCTTTTCGTGACGGTCCTGCTCTGGCTGGCGATCTGCCTGTGGGTGCTGTGGCCGACTGGCGTGTGAGGCAGCAGCGCGGGCGGCCGAGATTGGTGGGAACGCGGCAGATGATGTATGGGGAGTGACCATCCGAGCCTGAGGATTCGTCTCTATCATGGCCAGCCAAAACCCTGAACACAGCCACCAACCGGGCTGGGACACGTTCTGGTCCGACAGTTCACATCTGTTTGTCGTGGTCGGCTTTGCCGTAGCCCAGCCCTTCTTTGACCTGCTGGCCCGCAACGCCGAGTTCTTCATCTTCCAGCACATTACGCCGATAGACATTATCGCCCTGGTCGTGCTGCTCAGCCTGCTCCTCCCGCTCGGCCTCGTCGGCTTGGAAGGGCTGATCGGTCTGGTGAATCGGCGGCTGAGACGCTGGGTCCATTACGCGCTGCTTGCCCTGGGAGTGACGCTTACCGTCTCGCCCGCCCTCCACCCGATCAACGCCGTACAGGGCGTTTGGCTGGTATACGGAGCCTTGGTGCTGGGGGTGTACGCAGCCCTGCTCTACGCCTTTTTTCAGCCCGTCCGGCTGTTCTTCAGCCTGTTGTCTCCGGCGGCGCTGATTTTTCCGGGTCTGTTCCTGTTCGCCTCGCCGGTCTTTCGGATTGTGTTTCCAACAGATGCGTCCATTCCGGTTGAGCGCGTCCAGATTCCGAATCCACCACCCATCATCTTTATCATCCTGGACGAATTCCCCACGACTTCACTGCTTGACCAACACCACCAGATTGACGCGGCGCGCTATCCCAATTTTGCAGCCCTGGCAGAGAATGCGACTTGGTTTCGGAATGCGACCACTGTCAGCGGCTCGACCTACCAGGCGGTTCCGGCCATCCTGACCGGCACCTACCCCGAACCTGACCGGCTGCCCCACGCCATTGACCACCCCCACAACCTGTTCACCCTGCTGGCCGGGACGTATGACCTCAACGCGGCTGGCACCCTGACCCAGCTCTGCCCGACCCATCTGTGTCCAGAGTCCGGGGGGGGCAGCCTGCCGCTCCTGCTGTCCGACCTGACGGTCGTCTATCTCCATCTGCTGGTGCCCCAGGACCTGCGGATACGGCTGCCGTCGATTGCTCACAAGTGGGATGGAGTTACCAGTGTTTCTCCCTCAGCCTCTCCTGATACCATCCGGTCCAAACATGCGAAGAATTGGATGGATCAAAACTTCCTTCTTGATCGTCGCTGGCAAGGGCTGAATTTCATCCGCACGATACAGAGTACGGACCGGCCGGGGCTGTATTTTCTGCATCTCCTGCTGCCGCATAATCCCTTTCGATATCTCCCGTCGGCAAAGGGCTACGTCCATGAGTCGGATATGCATATGCCGGGTCTCTCAGGCACAAATCCCTCAGACTGGCGCTACGCCCCCGACACCTGGAATGTGCTCCAACTCTACCAACGTCATCTCCTCCAGGTCGGCTTTGTGGATACCTGGCTGGGTCGGCTGCTGGATCATCTGCGGACACGTGGCCTGTACGACCGGGCGCTGCTGGTGCTGACCGCCGACCACGGCGTGAGTTTCCGACCGGGCGACTTTTACCGCTGGCCGTCTCCGACTACCTTCCAGGACATTATGCCCGTCCCGCTGTTCATCAAAGCGCCCTTTCAGTCGCAGGGCCGCATTGACGACCGGCCAACCGAAACGGTCGATATTCTGCCCAGCCTGGCCGACCTGCTGGGCATTGAGTTGCCCTGGGCCGTTGATGGACACTCGGCGTTTGGCCCACCGACCGACCGGGTCCCGCGCCTCTACCGCCACCTGGACCACCAACCAACAATCTTCACCGGTTTGGCCGAGGCCCTGGAACGTGCGGTCGCCCGTCAACACCGCCTGTTTGGCTCCGGGCCGTTCTTTCCTGACCTGTTCAGGCTCGGTCCTCACTCCGCATTGATCGGCAAACCCATCAATGCGGTCGGCAGGGCTGGAAAAACCCCGGTGCAGATTACGCTTGACCGCCCGGACTCCTTTACCGCTGTGGACCTTGAGTCTGACTTTATTCCTGCCTATATCTCCGGTCACGTCACGCCTGATCTCCTGAACGGTAAACCCGTCTCGCTCGCCGTGGTCGTCAACGGCACGATTCAAGCCGTGACCCAGCCCTTGAGCGTGCCCGTCAAAGGCCGGTATGGCAGTTGGTCGGCGGTTGTCCCGGAAGCCGCTTTCCAGTCTGGTCACAATACGGTTGAGGTCTTTGTTGTCTCCGAGGTCGCAGGCCAAGCCACCTTGGCCCGCGCACCCGGAATGCGCCGGAGCGTTCCACGCTAAGGTGTAGCCGGATGTTCCGTTCGCGTCATGCTGGACTTGATCCAGCATCCAGCGGTCGGGCGGTTGGGGGGCTGGATTCCTGCCCCGTATCAAGTACGGGGCGACGTTCTTTCGCAGGAATGACGGGCGGCTACACAGAATCGTGAATTGCGCTGGCGCGAAACGCTCCAGCCTTTCAGCGTGGGCCGAGGGCGGCATTGGAACGCTGTGGGGCTCGGTCCCTCTCCACGGAATGCGGGTCACGGCTGCCGAGGGTGATCTTCGGGTCCGCTGTTGCCAGCCCCCCGCACCAGCGCGACGTGATCGATCATGATATGCCCGCGGAATCCGACCTCGTCGTCGAACATCTCCAGTTGCAGGGTCTTGCCGGCGACCTCAGCCAGCGGATACACGACCTGACTGAAAATCCCGGTGTTTGTACTCCGCCAGACCTGGACTTCGCGGCCGTCGGCCAGCAGTCGTATGCCGACGTGTTCCGACTCGCCTCCGGCAAGCAGAAAGGCCAGGGAGTCGTCTGGACTCGCGGTAAACTGCGGGGAACGCGCTGTCGCAGTCGCCGCATATCCCTTACGGGGATGAAAGCTGTTCAGTATGCCGTAGCCGGAATAGCCAATCTCAGGCAATCGAGCAGGGAAATCGTACGGGGAATGAACCCCAATCCCATCACCGTTGGGTTGCCAGCCGTCCAGGCCGGCCTCAAAATTGCCGAGCACCCGAATCCCGTCAAAGTCGCTCGCGACCCGCAGCTCGCGCCCGGAGAAGCGGTCCACCGCCCACTGATGGTCGGTCGTGTCAAAGGGCATCCACAGGTCGGGGCCGATTCGCACGGCGTAGTTCGCACGGGTCAGTGCCCACAGACCATCCTCGACCGGAGGGTGCAGCATGAAGTTGACGCCGCGCTGGTCCAGGTAGCCCGGTGGCGGGCGGCGGTCATGCGCCATCACTCGGTAGCGGTTGGCGGCTACCACCGGGTTCCGTGCTACAGTCACGTCAGTCAAGCCGTAGGTATCCACGATAGTGAGGGATGGCACGTAGAAGGGGGGAATGCCGATGGCTTTCATTGCCATGACCGCATCGTCCGGGATCACGTCGTGCGCCATGCGCTCATAGGGCGACCAGTCACGGACCCGCTGACGGGCGAAGTCGCGATGGGATAAGGCTCTCAGTCCCACGAACTGCTGATACAAGCCTCGGGACAGGTCGTTCACAATCAAGAACAGGGGGTCCGTTCCCGGCCCGGCGAGCAGGCTCAAACCAACGGCAATGTTGAGGATCGGTTTATCGACTTTGGCTTGCATGTACAGATAGGTGTTCTGTACCACGGTGGTGTAGAACAGAACGGGCAGGAACAGGACGAGCGCAGCGACAGGGACGCCGCCCCTGCCTCGTGTTGAGGGTCGCAGACAATCCCGAATCCGGTCGCCCAGATGCACAATCCCCACACAGGCGGGAACGGCCAGCAGCGGCCAGTAGAAGTCCAGCGGACGGTACTCAAAGTGGTCGCCGCCGATGCGCATGAGGTAAGCCATGTGCGAAAAGATGCACAGCAGCGGCAGGGCGTAGGCCAAGTCTCGATAAGACTGCCAGCGTGCGCGCAGCGCGACAAAGGCCAGCGGCAGCAGCAGATACAGCCCGGTCTCCAGGGCTGCGGCCATCAGATAGCGAAAACCCGCCTCATACCAGGGCCGGACATGCTTGGCGTAATAGGTGTTGGGCAGCCACTCGCCGTAGTAGGCGTAGCGAAACACAAAGTGTGCGGCCACCAGCACAACAAAAGGCGCGACCAGATACGCCAGTTCCCGCACCAGCCGCCGATCCAGTCGCAGCCGGCCCGTTTCCACCATCCGCTGCATGGCAAACCAGCCAAAGCAGCAGGCCGCAATCAACGGACCCTCCGGCCGGGTGTAGGCGGCAGCCGCCAGGCTGAGCGAGGCCGCCACCAACCCCCGGAGACGGTGCCGGTACAGGCTCAGGCACACCACGGCCAGCACGATGCAGAAGGTAAACTGCCGCGTTTCGAGTCCCCCGCCCGAGGTCCACACCGCAAACGTCGCGCTACTGCACACCAGCCCCAAGGCCATCCAGGCAACCAATCTCCGCCGGCGCAGTTCGGGTACGCGCGCTACCCACCACAGCATGGCGGCCAGGGTGCCGGCAGTGCAGGCGACCGACAGCCACGGCGCAGCATCCTCCGGCCTGACACCGAACACACCCCACAACGCCGCCAACTCCAGCACCCACAGGAAGTTCGAGTAGCCTTCGACATACTCGCCCGGATTGAATACCAGCCCGTGCCCTTCCAGCAGATTGCGCACATATCGGAAGCTGATGAAGGCGTCGTCACACAAGAACCACGCCACGCTGGTGAGCCAAGCCAGCAAGACCAGCCACGGCAGACAGCATAGCACGAGCCCCACGGGGAGACGCTGCAACCCACGCCACAGGCCGGCAACGGATGTCTTCGACTGCAAAGGCATACTGTCAACCCGCCAGCACCGCTTCAACACCCGTGGGGGTCGTCCTCGAACAGCCGCTCAAGGTCCATGTCGGGATATAAGCGCCGGGCCAGCCGGTGTTGATGCGCCGCCGCGGCCTTGTTTCCTGCGCACTCCAGCAGTTTTCCGTAAGTAAAATGCAGGTAGTGGCCATGCTCCTGAGACAAGGGTCTCTCCCGTGTGTGCTCACGCCGTTTCAGGCGCGCAGAGTACATCAACGACGGGTCGGCCTCCAGGGCGCCCGCCACCACCTGGTAGTGTCTCATCGCATTCGTCGGGTCACCGGACCACGCGTAGGCAAACCCCAGATCGTAGCGAAAGCGCAGACTCAACGGGGCAGCAGCCGCGTTGCGCTGTGCAACCGCCAACGCCTCTTCGTGGCGGCCTTCGATAGACAAGGCCCACACCACGGCGCTTTGTAGCCAATCCCACTCAGGCTGGTAACGAGCGAGGTGGCTGTACCAGGCCGAAGGCGTCGCAAAGGCAAACGAGTAGCGTAGGTCGGTAACCACGCAGACCAGAATAAACGCCACCGCAGCAAACCGTCCCACCACTGCCCAGCGCACGCGCAGCATTCCATAGGCGAAACCGACTACCAGCGCGATTGACGCGATGGACGACAGATAGCGGTGCCGAGAGAACGCAAAAGACAAGCCCAGCGCTTCGTGATCAATCACCCCCAGAACGGGCGACACGCCTACCACAAACCACAGACCGGCGGCCAGCGGACCGCGCGTCCTGGACGACCACCAGCACAGGACCGCCAGCCCCCCGATACAGCCCGCCAGCGCCAGCCAGCCCAGCGGGTCGGTCGCTGAAACCTCCCAGCGCCACAAGCGCAAGGCGCTCTCGACCGGGACCAGCGACAGGAAGCCGTGCAACCACAAGGACCGAGCCGCGATCAAGATGCGTTCAATGAATGTGAAGTCGTAGGAGTTGGAATAGCTGACCACCGCAAACATGTACCAGGCCAGCCCGGCCATCACGACCGAGACACCGGCCACCGGAGCCAGACGCAGCCGGAACGTCCGGTCCAAGCGTCCGGTTTGCCACCAGTGGACGACCGCCACGGCCGCAGGGATGACGACCGCCTGCGTCTTGAACAGGCTGCCCACCACCACGAGCAGGCAGACCGCTGTGACCCGTTTCCAGGAAATCGGGCTCCGGTCGTCTCCAGGCGGGAACCACACCCGCACGGCCAGCAGGACACACAGCGAGGCCAGCAACTCCTTGCGCCCCATTACCAGGGCCGGGGCCATCATCTGTCCGGGATGGACCGCGAACACGAGCGCGATCAGCCACGCCCCCGGCACAGTGAAACGCCGCAGCAAGGTCCACACCAGCCACACGTTCAGGCAGTGAATGGCGACGTTTGTCGCATGAAAACCCGGCGCGTAGAACCCGCCCCACAGCCAGCGCTCCAGCCACAGGCTTGAGTACAGAAGCGGCCACCAGTACACGTCCGGCTCGGCCAAGGGCTGGGCAAAGGCGTCGGCCCGCCTGCCCGGCTCGAACCACAGGGCGTACAGCCCGTCCCCGTCCAGCAGGCGGGGGTTCCAGACAATGAATTCCAGGTCATCCCAGACCCAGCCGCCCCACACCAGTATCGGAAGGAAAGCGAAGATCGTCAGCAGGACGAGCGCGAGGCCGGCGGAACGCGCGGGCACACCGACAGGTTCAGACATGACGCAGAGCCTCAATCTCTTTCAGGCAGGACTACAGCGCGCCCATCCTACAGCTCCAGCCGTTTGAAAATGCGCTCGGGGATGCTTCTGATAATGAGCATGAGGTATCTCCAGAACCACGGCAGATAGGCCACGCTCCTCCCCGCATCGAGAGCCCTGACGATCCCGGCGGCTATGGTCTCAGGCTGTGCCCACAGCAGGCCCTTCTTGAATCCGGCCGTCATCGGCGTATCAACCAGACCGGGCTTGAGGTCAATCACCGTGACCCCGGACTGGTAGAGTCTGTTCCTGAGACCCTGCAGAAACACCGAGACCAGGGCCTTGGCCGCCCCATAGACATAGTTGGATTGACGGCCACGTTCACCGGCCACGCTGGTAATGACAGCAATGGTGCCACTTTGCTGCCTCTCCAATGTGTTAGCAAGGTGAGTCAAGAGCACAATCGTGCTGATAGCATTGGTGTGCAACGCTGCCAGCATGACTTCGGGGGCCCTCTCGCACATCTGCTGGTCTGGCAGGGTCCCGTGGGCGATCACGACCACGTCAACCGTGCCCAGGCTGGCAAACGCGGCGGCGATGGCGTCCGCCCACGCGCCATCCCCATGCACGTCGAACCGACGCCAGGCGACCGAAGCAGCGCCCCGAATCTTCAGGTCTTCAGCCAAGGAGGACAGGCGGTCCTGGTTGCGGGCCAGCAGATACAGGCGGTTGCCGCGCTGGGCGAACATTCTGGCTGTGGCCTCGGCGATGGTGGAAGTCGCCCCGATCATGAGGATATGTTGCATCGCTTACAATCCCGGCCGCTGTGATTGCAGGGAATGAAACACCGTATCCGCACCAACGGCTTTCCTGACCCGCGTCAAGGCGTGCCAGCCGGGATAGCTGTGCCTGAGCGTCTCGGCCGACATGCGCACGTCTTTGGTCAGATACACCCGCCCCCCATGATCCAAAACGATACTGTCCAGTTCATTCAGCAGCTCGAACACGCCCGCGTCCAGCCGAAAATCCAGGGCCAGGGTACAGCCCTCCATCGGGAAGGACAGGAAGTTGGCGTTGCCTTTGCCAAAGGCCTTCAGCACCGCCAGCGCCGGCGCGTGGCGGGAGGCGGCGATCCGGCCCAGGACGGCCTTCAGCCCCGCCAGGCTGGCCTCTGTGGGCAGCACGAATTGGTACTGGGTAAAGCCGGCCTTGCCGTACAGCCGGTTCCAGTGCCGGAGACCATCCAGGGGATAAAAGAAGCGCTCGTAGTGCAGACGCCGGTCTGTCCGTTTCTTTCTCAGCCGCTTGTAGTACAGCGCGTTGAAGGCTCGCATGGCATAACGATTCAGCACCCAGCCCGGCAGGTCTACAGGAACGACCAGCCCGCGCCGGCTCCCCAGGCTGAGTCCACCCTGGTCGGCGTGCTCACCCAGCATCACCACACATCGCCCCCGTGAGTCGCCGGGCGATACGCAGTCCATCCAGGCGACGGAGTAGGACGCCTCGTGGTGGAGGCGAAAAAGCTCCACGGCTTCCTCAAGGCTGTCGGCTTTGAGCAGCGTGGCGTCGATATAGGCGCTCTTGACGGGTTTCAGCCCAAAGGTGGCGTCGAGTATGACGCCGGTCAGCCCCATCCCGCCGCAGGTGGCGTGGAACAGCTCGGGGCGCTGTTCGGGTGAGCAGGCAACAATACCGTCGGAGACGGTGGCGATAGTCAGACGACGCACGTGGTCGGTGAAGCTGCCGTCCCGGTGATGGTTTTTGCCATGGATATCACTGGCGATGGCGCCGCCAACCGTCACGAATTTGGTGCCGGGTGTGACAGGCGGGAACCAGCCCCTGGGGACAAAGACGGACAGGATATCGGCAAAGCTGACCCCGGCCGCGCAGGTGAGCAGCGCTGTGGACTCGTCGAAGCTTAACAAGTGGTTGAGATAACGCGTACTGAGGACACGGGCTGACAGCGCGCTGTCACCGTAACTGCGTCCCAGCCCCCGGACAATCAGCGGGCTCTGCGCCGTGCCACGCAGGCGGCTGAGTACGTCTTGTGGATCGAGAGGATACAGCACCTCCGCGTCGATGCGCGGATATCTGCCCCAGCCGCTCAGCTCCATGTCTCACGCCCGTGCAAGCCCTCGAACATGATCAGGCTAGTCCGCAGAGGGGAAAGGCAAGACCGCCACTACCATCCCCTGCCACAGGTCACCCTCAGCGCCCATATGCGCTTGCATACGAGCGATGTTCTCTTGGATGAGCGCCTCGCGTTCCTCTCTATATACTGCGCTGAAGATGATGAGCATGACGTATTTCCAGAACCACGGCAGATAGGCCACGCTAAAGACCGTCAATACGTCTGTCAAGCAGGGGAGTGGGGCAGTATAATGGGCTTCGAGCCATCTTGTTCGAGCCATCTTGGCGGACATCGCTTTGACCTGGAAAACTGCATGACAGAAGGGGACACTCATGACACGACACCTGATGGCAGCCGCAGTGACGCTGATGCTGACGGCCTCGGCGATAGCCGAGACGGAAACACGTCAAGACGCATGGTGGACGAGGTCCTTCCAAAACACAACGGACGACGCCAAGACCTGCGAAGTGGGAACACGCTTAGCGCTTGGAGGGCCGGGAGTACCTTTGCGCGCGGTGGTATTGGCGATCTCGTACTCGTCAATCCCCGGGAAGCCGTCACAGCTGATCCTTGCATTCGCGGGGGATCGGCCTGTATCCAACACCATCCGCGTGCAGTTTGACGACGAACGTTCCTTTACCCCACCTACCGTCAATGACGAGGCAATGATCATTTTTGGGCAGGATTCTCCCGTCCTGCAACACATCCGCAACGCGATGACCATGCAGGTGAGCCTGAACCTGATGCACCAGGGTCATACAGCACTCACCTTCTCCCTACAGGGATCGGCCAGAGCCATGAACTCGGCAAAAGCAGAGTGTTCTCAGGGCGAAGAGACCGACCTCCAGGACTGAGATGAGGCTGGTCTTGGTGGCGGCAATTTCGGTTCTGAGGGTGGCCTCCACCTGCGCGATCCGTACAAGAGTGGCTGGACTATTTCGTCAGCAGGACTTCCTCGCGGCTCTCGCCCCGAAAAATCTGGACGCGCACCGGGTCGGGATCGGGCTGCGCTGTTGCCGGTGGCGGCAGCAGGGTTCTGAGGCCGGTCGGCGGCCTATAGTTGGGTTGGCCGGCCTGGCTGAGCGGGCGCAGCGCAAGGGAGATACTGCCTCTGGTGGTGGCCAGCACGAGTCGGTCGGCCTCCGGTGGTAGGACTTCGAGGGTCACGGTATCGCCACTGTTCCGTCCGCCATTCTCTTCTGACTCCGGCTCACTGACAGCGCTCTCAACACGGCGGCCAACGGCGACCACGCGGATATTCTGCAGGATCGTTCTACTGAACGAGTTGAGTTGACTTGCACCATCCGAGGGGACCTGCATGCTGAAAATGACATCGACCCGGTCGCCGGGAGCAATCAGGCCGGCGTGGCTGGTCTCCTGATTGACCACGATGGTGACAGCGCGGTGGTCGGGCATGAGGGCGGCGGCCAGGAAACCTTCCTGGCCCGGACGTATCAGCGCCGCTGAGGTCAGCGGCATCCCGGCCAGCAGCGCGGTACGGATCACTGCCCCGATCACTGCTGACGGTTCGGTCTGGTCTCTACGCATATGGCTCGAAAACACCGCGTCGGCCTCAAGCGGAACGGAGGTAATATCGTTTGCCGTGAGCAGCGTGCCGACGAGCAGGTCACGGGAGGCGGCGACCACCTCAACCGGCGGAGGGCCAACCGGCTCGGGCGGCGGTAGTGGGGTCTCCACTACTTCGGGTGGTGGCGGGGGGGCCTCCTGGCCGAGATACAGCCACACGCTGACCAGCAGGACGGTAGCGGGGACAATCACGACCAGCAGAACAAGCAGCAGAGTCCGGTATCTTCGCATAGGCTGTTGCTGTCCGTCATACGGAAAAGGCGCGGAGTGTCAAGAGGACGATGGCCGGCGGAGCGATGGCGACGGCGAAGGGGAGATTGGAGCGTAGCCGGCGGGTCAGCTCAAACGGCAACAGGGCGAACAGGGTCAGGCCGAAGCTGAACAGTCCCAGACCGATCAAAAAGAAGGTCATATCGTACGGACCGGCCCACAAGCCGGCGGCGGCCATGAGCTTCCCGTCGCCGCCGCCGAGTCCACCGAATGCGAAGAAGACGAATCCCACCAGCAGCAGGATCGCGCCGGTAAGCGCATGGGTCCACAGCGGCGCCATGGTGTGCGCATCGGTGAGCAGGACATAGAGCACGAACAGGCCCAGCAGGCCGAGCGGTACGCTGTCCGGGATCCAGCGACGGGTCAAATCGCAGACGAGCGCGGCACCGAAGAGCGCACAACAGGCCAGCAAGACAATGGACTCAAGCACTGGGCTGTTCTCTCTCAGTCGAGGCGAGGGCTCAACCACATCCCGGTGACCAGGCGTTCCAGCGTGCCGAGCATTTCTTTCTGGGCGACAGCGCTATCGGCTGCACTGACGATGTAGATGCCGGCTTCGAGGCAGGCCGCCCAGAACACATGGACGAACGGGTCGAGCGGCAACGGGTCAACCTCGCTGTCGTCCATCAACGGCTCCAATACATCCCGTAAGACGAGCAGGGCGGGCTCAGGCTCTCGAACGACCTCCCGGTCCATGACCGCCGGTCCATCGACAAAGAGAATACGGCGTACTTTCGGATCCATGGCGCTGTCAACAAATGCCTGGCACGCCGTTGCTATCACTTGCCGCCACGGAGCGCCCTTCACTGTCTGGAGGCGGGCGGCGATGGTGTGGGCCAAGGCGAGGCGCTGCTCCTGATAGACTGCTGCGAAGAGATCGGTTTTGTCACGAAAATGAAAGTACAGTGCGCCTCTGGTCATTCCGACGCTGCGGACGAGGTCTGCGGTCGAGGTCTCTTCATACCCGTGCTCGGCAAAAAAATCGCGGGCCGCATCAAGCAAGGCCCGCCGAGTCCTTTTATACTGTTCGGCTTTTGATAGGGCGGCTGCCATATCCCCCCCTTTACCGCCTCTCTCCTCTGGAGGGCCTCTGCCGCAGCCCGGTGCAAACGCGAAGCAGCATGGTGCGCATCTCCTCCTGAGCCGTGGAGGTATCGTCTGTGCGGGCGATGTAGCGATGGCTTTCGAAGAGTATCGCCCAGAACAGGTGAACCAACGGGTCGAGCGGCAACGGGTCAACCTCGCTCTCGTCCATCAACGGCTCCAACACTTGGCGGATCGCCTCCAGGCCCGGCCCGTTCTGTTGGAGGGCGGTCCGTCCCAACACGACCGGGGCATCAATATGCATGATGCGCTGCACGCTCGGACTCACCGCGTTGTCCACAATGGCGTGGACGTTCGCCACTGTCATCTGCCACATGTCGTCCCCAGCGCTCATATGCGTCTGGATATGGATGGCAGTCTTTCGGACGAGTGCCGCGAGTTCCTCTTCATACACTGCGATGAAGAGGGCGCGTTTGTCCTGATAGTGATGGTAGAGCGCGCCTCTGCTCACCCCGGCGTGGTCAATAAGCTGTTGGACCGAGGTATGCAGGTAGCCCTGTTTGGTAAACAGTTCCCGAGCGCTTTCGAGCAGGGCTCGGCGAGTTCTTTCAGACCGTTCGGCGTTTGGTATGACATCGGCCATGAACTCTTCCCTCTTCCTTACTGAGGCGAAACGGCACCCACTCCGGCCCTTCGCCGCGCTCAGGGTCACAGCGAGGGAAATGAGCGCTACACGTCTTTTGTAGATGCTTCGCTATCTAGCGGAAGCACGACAAGAAAACAACTTCCTCGCCCAACCTCGCTGTCCAGCCAGATCTGCCCGTTATGCAGCAACACGATTGAGCGGACCAGCGCTAATCCCAGACCTGATCCACCCCGTGTCCGGGCGGAATCGGTCCGGTAGAATCGCTCAAAAACCTGCTCGCGGTCTTCCGCCGTGATGCCCGGTCCGGTGTCGTGCACCTCCAGCCTGGCCGCATTCGCCTGCTGGCTCAGCCGAATCTCGACGCGGCCACGGGTCGGGGTGTATTTGATCGCGTTCTCGCCTAAATTGAAAATCAGCCGAAACAGCATGGATGTGTTGCCCGTGACCCACACGCTGGCAGGGCTGGTGATGGTGCAGTTCACGGCCTTGGGCTCGGCCAGGGCCAGCAGGGCCGGACGCACGTCTTCGAGCACCTCGGCCAGATTGACTGCGGTGTGCTCGCGTTCGAGATGACCCGCGTCTGAGCGGGCAAGAAAGAGCAGGTCGTTCACCAGGCCGCTGAGTCGATCAACCTCTTCGAGACAACTGCGGAGGACGTGTTGATACGCCTCCTCGGTCTGAGACGCCCGTAGCGCAAGCTCGATCTCGCCTTTCAGAATCGTCAGGGGAGTGCGCAGCTCATGGGCGGCGTCGGCGCTGAAGTGCCGGACCGTGCTAAAGGAGCGCTCCAGGCGGGCCAGCATATCGTTGAGGACGGTTGCCAGCCGGCCCAGCTCATCGCTCTTGTCGCGGGTCTCAAGCCGCCGCGACAAATCCTCGGCCTCGATCCGCCGGGCGGCCTCGACCATCGCATCGACCGGGGCCAGAGCGCGCCGGGCCAGGAACCAACCGCCAAGCGCCGCCCCGCCAAGCGCCAGCGGAGCCAGACTGAGCAGGACGAGCAGAAAACGCGAGCGGGCCGCTTCGGCGCTCTCCAGCGACATCGCCACCTGAATGAAGTTGCGCAAACGGCCACGCTCGAAGACGGGCACGGTCAGCAGGCGGGTCGGAGCCGGAGAGATGTCCGGGAGGCTGATGGTGGTATAGGTGGAGCGGCCGTGTTTGGCGTTCTCCAGGGCTTGGGGGCTGATGGGAAACTGGAGCCGACCGCGCGGGGTGATCCGAGGGTCAGGCCGACCGAAGGGGTCAAGCATCCGAAAAGAACGGCGGGAAAAACCGGGGAAGAAGAAGGATTCGAGAACCTCGTCCAGCCCCGGCCCGAAACGGGGGGCGGCCCGGGTCGTCTCGGCAATCGCGCGGGCCACGGAATCGAGCGACGCGTCGATATTTTCGTGCAAGCCCCGTTCGAGCAGCACCAGCGCGGCCAGCCCCAGCACGGTCAGCATGCCGGACAGCAAGGCCGTATACCACACCGTCAGACGGGCTCTGAGGGTGCGGGGCCACACAGCAGTCATGGTCGATTCCTCCCCAGGACGTGCAATGCGAATGAGCCGCCAGTAGGGGCGACCGGCCGGTCGCCCCTACTCCGGGATGTTGAGACCGGTGCCCTGCCAGGACACAACCGCCAGGCCGGCCGTGATCCGGCACAGGCCACGATATAATACGCATCACACGTAGAGAGAGAAAGGAAAGCCCGCCGGGACGCTATCATGTGCCCGGCTCCTTGAGCACATAGCCCACGCCCCGCACGGTGTGCAGGAGTTTGGGCTCAAAACCGGCGTCAATCTTCTTGCGCAGGTAGTTGACGTACACGTCGATCACATTCGTAAAGGTATCGAAATCCACCCCCCAGACGTGCTGGGCAATGAGGGCGCGGCTCAACACCCGGCCGGGCCGACGCAGGAAAAATTCCAGCAGGGAAAACTCTTTGGCGGTCAGCTCAATGTGTTGTCCGGCTCGTGTCACGGCTCGCTCGGCCGGATTCAGTTGCAGGTCGGCGAGGCGGAGAATCGGAGGCTGGGCAGGCGCTCCGCGGCGCAGCAGGGCTCTCACCCGGGCCACTAATTCCTCGAAAGCAAACGGTTTGGTCAGATAGTCATCCGCTCCGCGGTCGAGGCCGGCCACGCGGTCGCTGACCGTATCCCGGGCGGTGAGCATGAGGATCGGGATGGACAGTCGGCGGCGGCGTATCTCTTCGAGCACCGACCAGCCGTCCCGTTTAGGAAGCATGATATCGAGAATCAGCAGATCGTAGTCTTCCTCAAGCACGATCTCCAGACCGCGCTGGCCGTCAGCCGCAAGCTCAACCTGGTAGTGCTCGGCTTCGAGTCCGCGGCGGATGAAACTGGCGACCTTTTTCTCATCTTCGACGACTAAGATACGCATGGCTCAGCGCCTTTGCCCGTTGGTGCCGTTTGTATGGAGGGGCAGACCCCCGTGCCTGCCCAAAACCGTCGCACAAGCAAAAAAGGGTGGGGACCCCCACCCCTTTCCCCACAGGTGAACGATGATCTCTCGCCGATCAAGTGGATATCATCGTTTACCGTGTCGCAGTCAGGCTACGCCCCTTGTTGGTGTTTTCCGCGCAAAATATACAAAGGAAGGGTGAGCGTGACAACAAGGTCGTAAGGGTATCACGATCACCTTTCAAGCCGGGGCGTTCTCAGACCAGACTCGTGCCATATCCAAAGACAATCCGCTGCGCGCCCGCTTTATTCCCGATTTGCTTCCCTTTCCTCACCCGACGTGCTAGGGGGCGTGGTGTGGATCGCCGTCCTCAAGGAGAAGTCTATGGCCTACCGTCCAACACTCATGGGTACGCGGGGCATGGTTGCCACCGAACACTATCTGTCAAGCCAGGCCGGGCTACGCATGTTGCAGGCCGGGGGGAACGCCTTTGACGCGGCTGTGGCGGCGACCCTGGCCGAGGGCGTGCTCAACCCCCATATGCATACCTTTGGCGGGGAACTGTCGGCCCTGGTGTATACCGCGGCTGACGGGCGGGTGGCGGCGATTAACGGGAACACGGTTGCCCCCCAGGCGGCAACGATTGCGTGGTTTCGGGAACACAACATTCCGCTGATCCCGTTCAACGGGGTTGAGGCGGCCGGTCCGTGTGCCGCTCCTGATGCGTTGCTCGGCGTCCTCCAGCGCTTTGGCACGCTGCGCTTCAGCCAGGTCGTGGAACCGGCCCTGGAACTGGCCGAGGACGGCTTTCCGCTCCATACCGCGCTGCGCGGCCCGGCTCCGGCGTACATGCGGATGGACTTCTCGATTGCCGGCAATGCGGAGCGTTTTCGTAGTAAATGGCCGTCGTCGGCCAAGGTCTATCTGCCGGATGATCGTTTGCCCGAGGTGGGAGAAATCCTCAAAAACCCGGACCTGGGACAGACCTTCCGGCGCCTGATGAAGGCCGAGCAGGACGCCCAGGCGGGCGGCCGTGAGGCCGGGCTGGAGGCAGCCCGGGACGCCTTTTACCGGGGAGAAATCGCGCAGATTATCGAGGAACACTGCAAAGCCCACGGCGGGCTGGTCACCGCCCAGGATCTGGCCGCGTTTCGGACTACGGTCGAAGAGCCGGTCTCGTATACCTACCGTGGTTACGAGGTGTATAAGTGCGGCCCGTGGAGTCAAGGGCCGGTGTTTCTGCAACAGTTGGCGCTCCTGGAGGGCTATGACCTGGGCAGCCTGGGCCATAACAGCGCCGACTATATCCATACCGTGGCCGAGAGTCTGAAGCTGGCCTTTGCCGACCGCGAACAGTATTACGGCGACCCGAAATTTGTCGATGTCCCGCTGCACAGCCTGCTGTCCGAAGCGTATGCAGCCCAACGTCGTATCCTGATTGACCCCCACCACGCCTCGCACGACCAACGGCCGGGCGACCCCCATACCGGGGTAGCGCTGCTGGAGGGCCAAGAGGTGTTTGCCGCTCGCAACTGGGGACCGGGGACCGTGTACGTGACGGTGGTCGACGCCCAACGCAATATGGCCTCTTTTACCCCCAGCGGAGCCTGGATTCCGTCTTCTCCGGTGATTGACGGCCTTGGCTTCCCGCTGGGCACCCGGGTCCAGACCTTCTTCCTCGACCCGCACCATCCCAACGCCCTGCTTCCCGGCAAACAGCCGCGCACGACCCTAACGCCGAGCCTAGTGCTGCGCAAGGGTGAACCCTATCTGGTCTTTGGCACGCCCGGAGGCGATCAGCAGGATCAGTGGACCCTGCAATTCTTTCTGAACATGGTCGATTTCGGCATGGAGGTCCAAGACGCGATTGAAGCTCCACGCTTCTCCTCAGCCCATTTTCCGTCGAGCTTTTTTCCGCATAATGCCGCGCCCGGCCTGCTCCGCCTCGAAGGCCGTATCCCGAGTCAGGTCCGCCAGCAGCTTGAGGCGCGGGGCCATACCATCGAGGTCAGCGGAGACTGGAGCGAGGGCGACGTGCTCGGAATCTGTGTCGATCTGAAACACGGTATCGTCAAAGGCGGGGCAGACCTGCGCGGTGAACACAGCAAGCGCATGCCGTCGTATGTCATGGGCTGGTAGACCGTCACCCAGCCGAGGCCGGGCAAACGCTGCCCTGAATGGACGCTCAGTCATTTTTTCTTGACACAACAGAAGTCAGAGAGTAAGCTAAGTCACTGTATTTGCCTGTTTTCAGAGTCGTTGATCACAACACGGACATACGGGGCGGCAGCATGGCGGTCTACACCGTCCTCAAGCGAAGAACACTGGAAAGCCTCATCAAACCCTATAAGCTGGGGGAGTTGTCGGCTTTCTGTGGCGTCGCTGCCGGCTCCGTCAATACCTACTACCGTCTCGAATTCGGCAAAAGCAAATTCTTTCTCAAGATAGACGAGGTCAAGGACGCTGAGCAGGCGCAGCGCGAGATTGCACTGCTCGCCTTTCTGCGAACCAAGGGCATCGCCTGTCCGAAGCCGATTGCCGACCAAAACGGTCTGCTGCTGCGTGAGTACAGAGGCAAGGTCGTGTCGGTGTACGCGGCCCTGTCCGGCAAGGAACGTGCTGTCGAGCAGATAAGCCCCGAGCATCTGCACCAGGTCGGGAAAACACTCGCCACCCTCCACCTGGCCGGGCAAAGCTATAAGTCCAACCTGAAGAACCGTTTCAGCTTTGCCTGCATTCGAAACCTCTACCTGCGGATGAACCTGCCGGCCCACCTGAAGCAGGTCAAACACACCCTGGACGATGAGCTGGCCCACCATGAAGAGTATCTCGAAGAGCGGCTGCCAAAGGGCGTCATTCATGGCGACCTGTTTGCCGACAACCTGCTGTTCCGGGGCAAAAAGGTGTCCGGCGTCCTCGATTTTGAGGCTGCGGCACAGGGAAAACTGATCAGCGACTTGGCCACTGCGGTGAATGCGCTGTGTTATCTGGACGGGCGTTACCACCTCGACCGCTTCAACGCCCTGATTGACGGCTACCAGGAAATGCGGACCCTGGCCCTGGTCGAGTGGGACGCCTTTCCCAATGAACTGCGGTTTTCGGCCCTGCGTTTCACCGTTACCCGGCTGAAGGATTTTGTCTTTCGCAGCGTCAACCGCAAGCGGCGGGTCCACAAGGACTACCAGGACTTTCTGGACCGCCTGGCCGTCCTGCGTCGCGAGCGCCAGGGCGGTATGGACAAGCTGCTGCTGGCCATGGCAACCGGCTACGACTATCGCAAGTACCAGAAAGTGCAGTGAGTCGTGTTCAAAAAGATTCTGATCGCCAACCGTGGGGAAATCGCCGCCCGCGTCGCCCGAACTTGTCAGGAGATGGGCATCGCGGCCGTGGCGGTGTATTCCGAGGCCGACCTGTCTTCTCCCCATCTGCACGCGGCTGACGAAGCGGTGTGTATCGGCCCGGCGCCCGCCACCGAAAGCTACCTGAATGGCGCGGCGATTATTGCCGCCGCCCAGCACACCGGCGCCCAGGCGATTCATCCGGGCTACGGGTTTCTGTCGGAAAACGCCGCGTTTGCCCAGCAGGTGCACGAGGCCGGTTTGACCTTTATCGGGCCGGCGCCACAATCCTTGTCGGCCGTCGGTAACAAAATTTTCGCCCGCCAGACCGTTGCCGCGCTCGGGGTGCCGGTCATCCCGGCTCTGGAGCAGCCATCGGCTGAGCCGGCGGTGCTCAAAGAACAGGTCGAGGCGCTCGGCTATCCGCTGTTGATCAAAGCTGCGGCCGGCGGGGGCGGCAAAGGCATGCGGATCGTCCGCAGCTACGAGGAGCTGGACGAGGCCCTGGCGGCCGCCCAGCGCGAAGCCGCAGCCGCCTTTGCCGAGGGCACAGTATATATTGAGCGCTACCTGGAAAAACCGCACCACGTCGAAGTCCAGCTACTGGGCGACCAGCACGGGACGCTGGTCCATCTGGGTGAGCGGGAATGCTCGATTCAGCGTCGCTATCAGAAAATTTTTGAAGAAACGCCGTCCCCTGCGGTCTCCGAGCCGCTGCGGGCGGACATGACCCGAGCGGCCCTGGCCGTCGCCCGAGCCGCAGGCTATTACAATGCCGGCACGGTCGAATTCATCCTGGACGATCAGGGCCGTTTTTACTTCTTGGAAGTCAATGCCCGCCTCCAGGTCGAGCACCCGATTACGGAACTGGTCACCGGCCTCGACCTGGTTTGCGAACAAATCCGGATTGCCGCCGGTGAAGAGCTGGGCTTCGGTCAGGACGCTATTCAGCCCAGCGGCCACGCGTGTGAGTGCCGGCTGTACGCCGAAGACCCGGCAGGCGGCTTCCTGCCTGCCCCCGGGCCGGTCTTGGCCTGGCAGCCGCCTGCCGGACCCGGCGTTCGGGTTGACGCGGGGGTGGAGTTGGACAGCCAGGTCAGCGTGTACTACGACCCGCTGATTGCCAAGCTATCCACTTGGGGCCGAGACCGCGAGCAGGCGCGCCAACGTATGCAGGCCGCCCTGCGCCAGTGTGTGGTGCTCGGCCCGATCACAAACGGACCGTTCCTCCTTGATGTATTGGCCCACCCGGCCTTCATTGCCGGGCACACCCATACCGGCTTTCTGGCCGAACACTTCCAGAACTGGCAGCCGGATACGACCACCCATCGCTCGGTCGCCGCCCTGGCTGCGGCGCTGGGCCAGACCCAGCCAAGTTCCGGCCAGGCACCAACCCTACACTCCCCGCCGCCAAGCCCCTGGACTCAACTCGGCGGCTGGCGCTTAGGACACTAGCGGATGAAGACCACCCTGTACGCACAGGACGAGGCGCTGGTCCTCGACTACACCCAAAACGGGGACAGCTACGAATTCAGCCTGAACGGGCACAGCGGGCAGGCCCAGCTGATCTCGGCCCGCAACGGGTCGATGACGCTGATTTTCAACATGGACGATGATGACCGGCCGAGCAAGAAGAGATCATCGTCCATGTTGCTTGATGGCCGAGCGGTCCAGGCTCATGTTGTCAGCCACGGCGGCCGCATTCTGGTCGCCGTCGAGGGCCGGGTGTACGAATTCAGTACAGCCCAGGGCAACCAGGGCCGTGAGCGCAAAAGCCAAGCCGGTGGCTGGGAGCCCGAAATCCGCTCGCCTATGCCAGGCAAAATTCTTGAGGTCCGAGTCAGCCAGGGCGATGAGGTTGAGGCCAACCAGACCCTGGTCGTGCTCGAAGCCATGAAAATGGAAAACGCCCTGGCCAGCGGAGCACAGGCCAGGGTGAAAACGATTCACGTCGCACCGGAAGAGCTGGTCGAACTGGGCCAAATCCTGGTTGAGCTGGAGCCGCTCGAATCCCAAGCCTAGCAACGGCTCAGCCGACCCGGGTTTCTTTAACCCAGCCGGTCCCCCACCCCCAAACCGCTCTGTTTGGCCACTTCTGCGGCGGCCAGCTTCTTGCCCTGGCCGCGCATTTTCCCGGCCACCAGCGTGCCGCCGGAAGCCGCGATGCTGACGGTCTCCTGACCGACCTCAAGCACCTGTCCGGCTGCGGCCGTGCCGCTGGCGGGCTGCAGCCGACAGTCGTACAGGCGAAGCATCTGGCCCTGCCAGACGGTATGCGCGCCAGGCTGCGGGTCACAGCCCCGGATCTGGTTGTGAATCTGCGGAGCGGGCTTGGACCAGTCGATCTGGCCGTGTTCATCGGCGCACGGCGGATCGTAGTTGGCCAGCGACTCGTCCTGAACCAGGCGGGGCGGATTGCCGGCCTTGATCAGGTCAACCGACTCGGCAATGGCCTCAACGCCGAGCGAAAAGATTTTGTTGAAGTACAGCGTGCCGGTGGTGTCGTCAGGATCGACCGCGACCTCTTTCTGCAACAGAATCGGCCCGGTATCGATCCCCTCATCAACCCAGAACAGGGTCAGGCCGGTTGTGGTTTCACCGTTGATCAGAGCCCAGTTCATCGCGCTCCGGCCACGATACTTGGGCAACAGCGACGGATGAAAACAGATACTCCCCCACTTGGGCGTGTTAAAGACAGCCGGCGGCACAATCTGGGTTACAAAGGCCAGAATCGCCAGATCGGCGTTCAGGTCTGCAAACTTGTTGACCACCTCGGCCTGCTCCCGCTTCATTGACT
This sequence comes from uncultured Binatia bacterium (SeqCode), assembly GCA_965243735.1. Classification (GTDB taxonomy): domain Bacteria; phylum Desulfobacterota; class Binatia; order Bin18; family Bin18; genus JAAXHF01. The sequence goes on along the minus strand of CBDEVZ010000008.1, from coordinate 4,910,552 downwards.
TGTGCTGGTGGACGGGAATACCGAGATCAATCGCCCGTTGTTTGACCGGGTCGAATCTGCCTTCGGCCGCGTCCGGTGGGCAAAAGACGGCCACCACCTCTTCGCCTCTATCGACCAGCTTCTCCAAGGTTTTTTCGGCAAACGCGGCTTGGCCAATCAAAATAATACGCATACGCTCCCCTTTTCGGTGTTGCTTCCCGGTCGCGTCAAGCGAATAGCCCGACACACGCCTGACTGATGGCCTCCGCCATCCGGCCAATACTGTCGGGCTGCCCGAGCAGACTATTATTCATTTCCAGCTCCAGATACACAAGCCGATGCCGCCGGCCGTGGCTGCGGGCGCTGAAAATCAGCCCCTCATAGCCGGAGTAGGGCTCATTGTGGCGGACCCGATAGCCGGCCTGGTGCAAGCGTCGGCCGAGGTCGGCGGCCACGTCCCGGTAGTCATCAAACAGCACTCCAATGTCAAAAGCGCGCTCGTGCTCGGCTCGGCCGCGCAGGGCCGGGGTAAAACTGTGCAGGCTGAGCAGGGCCGGCCGGACGTGCCTGGCCAGCAGCTTCCCGAGCGTGGCATCAACCGCGTCGTGATACGGCTGGTAAAACCGTGTGATACGCTCGTGCCGCTCGGCTGCCGAGAGGCGCTGATTACCGGGGATGGGTGTCCCGTCGCTGTGGCTCACGATCAGATCATGATCGTGCGGCGTGCGGTTACAGTCGATGAGCAGACGCGAGTAGCGCGAGCAGACCGCCGGGGCGTCCAGCCTCCGTACAACAGCCTCAAGAACCGCCCGGGCTCCGATATCCCAGCCGATATGCCGGCCCAGGGCGGTCTGGCTCAGGCCGAGATTGCGGTAGGCGACCGGCACCCGACACGAGGCGTGCTCACAGGTCAAGAGGAGTGGAAAACGCCCGTCCGGGTTGAGAATATCAAAAGCCGTCTCGGCATCCACCGTGTCTCTCCTGCTCAGGCCGGGCTGGGCCAGCGTGGCGCAGACCATGTTGACAAAAGGAAATCACATCCTCTAGGGTAGAACGTCATTTGCTTAGAGCCCAGCGGTGTGAAGGGGAACCGTACTCTCTTCCTGATGAGGCGGTCTTTACAGTGAACGATAACATCATTTCACTCAGAAGGTCATCGTTCACTCTGTCATCGTTCCCCTTTGAGGAGGAAGCATGGTCCGCCGTGAAAAAAGTAACTATATCATCCAAGCCGTGATCCATGCCTTGGATGTGCTGGAACAGTTCCATGGCGATGGGGAGTTGGGCGTTACCGAGCTGAGCAAACGGCTGGATCTGCATAAAAACAACGTTTTCCGTATTCTGGCAACCCTGGAGTCCCGTGGCTATATAGAACAGAATCGCTCGACTGAAAACTACCGCCTGGGAACACACTGCCTCCAGCTGGGCCAGACCTATATTCAGCATATGGGCCTGTTGCAACAGGCCCGGCCGATCATGACCGAGGTGGTCAAAGACTGCCGCGAGAGTGCCTATGTGGCCGTCATGCGCAGGGGCAAGGCCGTGCCGCTGGCCATGGTCGAGTCCGACCAGTCGGTTCGTATCGTCTCCCAGGTTGGCGAAAATCTGCCGCTGCACTGCACTGCGGTAGGCAAGGTGCATCTGGCGTTCGAGCCGGCCGAGGAAATCCAGCGCATCCTGTCCGACGAGCTGACCCTGCACACCCAACGGACGATTACCGACCGGCCGGTTCTGATTGAGCAGTTAGGCGTGATCGCCAGCAAGGGCTACGCGATCGATAATGGAGAATATGTGCCCGACGTGCACACCGTCGCCGTGCCGGTCAAAGACTATACGCACACGGTTGTCGGCAGCCTGGCGGTCAGCGGTCCTGCCTATCGGATCCCGCCCGAGCGGGCGGAACGTGAAATCATCCCGCTGGCCATCAAGGCCGGCCACGAGTTATCAAACCGTCTGGGCTATCCAAAGGAGACGATGATCTCTTCTTAATGGGAGGGTCGTCCACCTTGCCTGCCTGAACGGTGCTGCACAGCGCAAGCTGAGGAGGAAAACAGCGGTGAAGATACTTGTCACAGTCAAGCGGGTGCCCGACCCGGAAACCACGATTCGGGTCAATGCCGACAACTCCGGAATTGTCACCGATAATGTGAAGTATGTGATCAACCCTTTTGACGAAATCGCCATTGAGGAGGGGCTGCGGATCAAGGAAAAAGTCAGCGGCAGTGAGGTGATCCTGGCCAGTATCGGCCACAAGGTCAACACCGAGCAGTTGCGGACCGGGCTGGCCATGGGCGCTGACCGGGCTCTGCTGGTGCTGGCCGACCAGGATCTCGATCCGCTCGGCGTGGCCCGGGTGCTGGCCACGCTGATCGAAAGCGAGAGCCCCGACCTGGTCCTGATGGGCAAGCAGGCGATTGACGACGATTCAAACCAGGCCGGACAGATGCTGGCCGCCCTGCTCGGCTGGCCGCAGGCAACCTTTGCCTCAGAGGTCACGCTGTCCGACGATCAGCAGTCGGTCGAGGTCATCCGCGAGGTGGACGGCGGTCTGGAAACCGTCGGCTTTGGGCTGCCGGGCCTGGTCACCGCAGACCTGCGTCTCAATGAGCCGCGGTACGCCTCGCTGCCGGGGATCATGAAAGCGCGCAAAAAAGAGATCAGAGAGATCCCGCTGGCTGAGCTGGGGGTGGATACCAGCCTGCGCCTCAGCGTGCAGTCCATGCAACCGCCGCCCAAGAAAGAAGCCGGCAAGATCGTCGAGTCGGTGCAAGAACTCATCGAACTGCTGCACACCGAAGCCAAAGTGCTCTAATCACCATCACCTTTTGAGGAGCCTGTCATGGGGAATGTACTGATCTATGCCGAAACAAAAGACGGACACCTGCCAAAGAGTACGCTGATCGCCATTCAGGCCGGCAAAGAGGCGGCCGCCAAGCTCGGCGGAGACGTGTTGGTTGCGGTCCTGGGCGTCGGGGTGGAAGGCGCGGCCCAGGAAGCGGCCGGCTATGGTGCGACCAAAGTCCTGGCCGTAGACGATCCGGCGCTGGCCAATTATCTGGCCGACGCGTATGCCGCCGCCCTCGAACAGCTGGTCAGTCGCAACGAGGTGTCGCTTCTGCTGGCCACCTCCACCGCCCAGGGCAAGGATATGCTGCCCCGGGTCGCCGCCCGGCTCAACGTCGGGATGGCCAGCGATATTGTGGGGATCAATGACGACGGCACATTTCAGCGTCCGATGTATGCCGGCAACGCGATTGCGACGGTATCGCTGGACGGGGCGGTGCAGGTCGTGTCGGTGCGCGGCACGGCCTTTGACGCGGCCCAGCCGGGCGACCAATCGCCGGTTGAACAGGCCGATGTCAGCCTTGAGGCGGCCGACCAACAGATGCGCTTCGTTGTCTTTAACGAGATCAAATCCGACCGGCCGACGCTGGCCGATGCGAGTATTGTCATTTCGGGTGGCCGGGGACTCAAGTCCGGAGAGAATTTCAAAGAGTATCTGGAGCCCCTGGTTGACGCCATGGGCGCAGCCATGGGTGCCAGCCGGGCGGCGGTTGACGCCGGTTTCGTGCCCAACGACCTGCAAGTCGGTCAGACTGGCAAGGTCGTTGCGCCCGAGCTGTATTTTGCGGTCGGCATCTCTGGGGCCATTCAGCACCTGGCGGGCATGAAAGACTCCAAGGTCATCGTCTCGATCAATAAAGACCCCGAAGCCCCGATCTTCAACGTGTCCGATTACGGTCTGGTGGCCGACCTGTTTCAAGCCGTCCCGGAGCTGACCGAGGAAATCAAAAAGCTGAAAGCCGAGTAGCGCTGAGGAGGGCCGGCCGGCAGCCGCAAGGTGAGCGGTGATGGTCGCCCCATTGGTCGGGTGTGGGAAGTGGCCCGAAGAGCGGCTTCTCGAACGGAACCGCAAGATCAGGCGCTGTTTGCGCTGTAGCCCTGCCAGGACAGCGAGAAAGGAGCCACACAGCCATGAGTGCGTTGGCCTTTGACACCCACAAAGCCGTCATGGCACTCAAGCAGGCCGGCTTTGAGGAGGCCCAGGCGGAGGCTGTGGTCAACACCATGGGCGAGGCTCTGGGCGGCAACGTCGCCACCAAGGCTGATCTCACCGAGGTTCGCGCCGTCCTGGAAGCCGATATGGTGGCTGTAAAAGCGGACATTGAGCAGCTGCGAAGCGAGACGAAAGCCGACCTCGCGGCCGTGCGAGCGGACATGGCCGAGCAGTTTACCGCCCTCTATAAACAGCTCTGGCTCATGGCGGTCGGCATTGTCGGCCTGACCGTCACCCTGGTCAAACTCATTCCCTAGCGGCAGACGCGGGCGGCGTGATCGGCGAGGCCCGCACGGAGAAAGGAAGAACCGATGCCCATACGCGAGGCAACGGAAGCTGATATCCCAGGCATCTTATCGTTACTTCATGTACGCCGCCAGGAATATCAACACTACGCCCCTACATTTTGGAAAATCGCGCCCCGCGCGGTCGAGAAACAGGAGCCCTTCATTCGTCTTCTCGTGGGTAATACCAATGTCCTCTCGATCGTGCATGAGAACGATGACCATGTGGACGGTGTACTCATTGCGACGCTGATCGAGGCCCCTCCCGTGTACGATCCAGGTGGGAAAGTGTGCATGATTGACGATTATATGGTGGAGCGCCCTGAGCTATGGAAGGCAGTGGGGGATCGCTTGTTAGAGCATTGCCGGCAATGGGCCAAGACTCAAGGATGTGTCTTGCAGCTTATTGTGTGTGCCCAAAAGGATGTCTCAAAGTCCGCCATGCTGAGAGACACGGGAGCGGAAGTCGCTTCGGAGTGGTATGTTAGGGACCTCTGAGCTTGGCTCTTCCCCCAAAAAAGGGAAGTAATATACACTCTGAAGCCCTGTCCTCTCGCCCGTCAAAATTTGACACAATAGAACATTATCAGACGCTCTGACGGGCCATTTCGGCCCGTTTTAGCCTATTTCCGGGCCGGTCTGAACGAATCGCGGGTCCAAGCCGTCCCAGCCGAAGATTGTTCAATCGGCGGGAGTCATGTCAAATTTCTTCCCAGATACCATCAGAGACGAGTTGGCTAGCCAATATTTCCGTGAACTCTACAGCCTCTGGCTGTCTTATCGGTGCGCAGGTAATGGGAGTAAAGGCGTTTTTGATAGACTCGGGGACAGCATCGTATCCACCCACTTCGTGCCAGATAACAGGGCGAATGTTGACGATGTCGGCCTCGCGTGCCTGGTCGTCATATCGATAAGCCCAGGGGCCAATCACCTGCCCCACATAAAACCTCGTATGGCGGCGGCCCTTCCCACGTCGGGTCCAAATCACGGAGTGAGTCTTGGCACCGTAGAGTGTACTTACAGGTCTCACCCAGTCCCCTTTAGGATGTTCGTCGGTCGCCAATTGGCGATACTGATCCCAATCCAAGGGGCTGGCCGTCTCAACTCGCCATCCCATGCCTGCAACACCCTCACGAAGGCAAAATGCTCCAGGGTCGATGCCCTCTTCAGCCGTGGGTTTTATGTTGAGCCGATAGACTCCTGGAAGAGAGAGGCGCACCCGTGTGGTAGACGCGGCCGCTGGTTCTCTACCACTGCGGCTCCTCAAGATTTTTAGACATTCGGCGATATCATCTGGATGAAACCTCACCTGGGGCTCGTCGATGCCGAGGTTAATGCCCTTCAGGCGCCCCGCGTCCACGTGCGCCTGAACGATCTCAGGCTGAACTCGCCAAAATCCCGCAATATCTTGGACACTGAACAGCTCCATAACGCTTCCTCCTTCGTTCGGTTTCAGACGAATATAGAGGACTTATAGAGAACTATCAATGACTCTTGAGATATCATGAGTAATTTGATGAGAAAAGAACGGCTTTAAGGATTTTTCTTCCTCTCATCTTGTCCTGGAGGGGAAAAATCTCGAGCGGGGAGCGGGGCGACCCACCTCAGGAAGCGATCAGCGATCAGCGCTCCCCCCTGTCCACCTGCTGGGTGTGGACGGTGTGGGGCGCAAAGGTCTGGGTCAGGACGTTCAGGACCATCTGGGGATCGGCGCTGCCGCACGAAAAAATATCCACCGCCATATACCCGTGTTCGGGAAAGGTATGAAAGGTAGCGTGGGACACGGACAGCAGAAACATGCCGGTCACGCCTTGTCCGCCGTCGGCAAAGCGGTGGCTGAGCTGGTGGAGTACGCTGAAACCGGCCCCATCGAGCGCGGCGCGAAAGACGCGCACCAGCTCTCCTTCGTCTCGCAGCAACGCCAAGTCTATGCCGTACAGGTCGGCGAGCAGATGGGTACCTATTCTGGGCATGGTCGTAACCGCGTGTCCCGCTTCAGTCTGATGCCGCGTGTCTGTCGAGCTTGACGCTGGCCACAAGTTTGTTCATCCTGAATGGTGTCTCAAGGGCACGGTATGCGTCGTATCTTTTCCACACCGCTTCTCGGCCCGGTGCTGATCCTCGGCCTGATCCTCGGGCCGCTCTTCGGGCTGTCGGGCTGCTCCGCTCCCCGGTCTCCACTCGACCAGCTCAAGGCTCAACTGCGCGACGCTCCCGAGTACACCATCGCCCTGGAGGATATGCGGCAGGACGGCACATTTTTTCCTGCATATTACCACAAATACAAGGTCCTGCAGGGCGAGCAGGTGTGGTCAACCGACTGGCTCGAAGTCGCAGAGGATTTCTATCGCAGGAACGAAAACTTCCTCGGCATGAGTCTGGCCTCGAAACGCGAGGGACAGGAAACCACCACCCCCCATCCGGCCGGCTATCACTACGTCGGCAATGAACAATACGGGCGGTGGCGGAGCGATAGCAGCGGCAACTCCTTCTGGGAGTTTTACGGCAAATATGCGCTGCTGAGAGACGTGCTGGGGCTGGCCGGAGGAAGCATCTTTCGCCGGGATTATGACCAGTATCGGGGCTACCAGAGCCGGAACCGGCCCTACTACGGTCCGACCGGTCGCGAGTACGGCACCAACGGCACCACCACCAGACAGCGCAACCCGAGCTTTTTTGAGCGCCGTCAAGCCCGCGAGGTGGCCAGCCAGCAACGCTTCCGCCAGAAGTTCCAAAACCGGATAGGCCGCAGCAGCGGCGCCTCGCTCCGCTCGCGCAGCTTCGGCTTCGGCAAATAAAGGTGAGCGTGATCACACAAGAGAGCCAGGGGACATCACGCTCACCTTTCGACGACCGGGGACGCCATGACGCTTGATGGACTGATTCTGGCTCTGCTGTATCTCGTATGCGCCTACGCCTTGTTCTGGGTCGGCAAGCGGGTGTTCGACCTACTGCACCCCGCGTTTCGGGTCAAAACAGAGTTGGTGGACAACGACAATGTAGCCCTGGCCCTGGCCCTGGTTGGCTATTACCTGGGGCTGGTGCTCACCATCGGCGGAGTGCTCAGCGGCCCCTCGCACGGCTTGATCGAAGACATGGTCGATATCCTGCTGTACGGCCCCCTGGGCATCGTGCTGCTCAACCTCTCGACCCTGGTCAGTGACAAGCTGATTCTGTTTCAGTTCGACAACGAACGGGAAATCATCAGCGACCACAATGCGGGCACCGGCATCAGCGAAGCTGGGGTGTATACCGCCACCGGTCTCATTCTGTTCGGCGCCCTGTCGGGGGAAACCGGCACGATCTGGACCGCCCTGGCCTTCTGGGGCGTGGGACAGCTGGGCCTGATTCTGACCGGGCTGGTGTATGAGTGGATTACCCCCTACAGCATTCATACCGAGATCGAGCGCGATAATGTCGCGGTCGGAGTCAGCTTTGCCGGGGCGCTGATCGCCATGGGCAATATCCTGGGCTTTGCCGCCAGCGAGGAATTCTTCTCCTGGCAGCGCAATTTCCTGGCCTTTGGCAGCTATGCCCTGGTCGGTCTGGTCTTCCTGCCGGTGGTGCGTTTCGCCACCGACAAACTCCTGCTGCCCGGCACGAGCATCTCGGCCAAGCTGGTCGAACAGGACCAGCCCCATCTCGGTGTGGCCTGCCTCGAGATGTTCTCCTACGTGAGTGCGTCTTTCCTGATCATCTGGTGTGTCTAGCCTCGAGGTGGTTCATCCTAAGCTGCCGATGAGGAAGAGGGGATGAACCGCCTTCTGAAGCTGTGCCTGTTTGCGACCGGCTGCGCGGGCATTGTGGCCGAGTTCGTGCTGTGCACCCTGGCCAGCTACTTCCTCGGCAATGCTACCCTGCAGTGGACGCTGCTGATGTCGCTGATGCTGTTTGCCATGGGGCTGGGCAGCCGCCTGAGCCGCTCCTTCAGCACCAATCTGCTCGATACCTTTACCCTGCTCGAGTTCAGCCTGTCGGTCCTGTGCGCGAGTGCGGCGGTCGCCAGCTATGCCGTGTCCCCGTTTTTCAACAATGTCGGGTTCGTGATTTATCCACTGGCGGCTGTCATTGGTCTGTTGATCGGCATGGAAATTCCGCTCATCACCCGCGTCAATGCCGACTACGAGGAGCTGCGGGTGAACATCTCCTCGGTCCTGGAGAAGGACTATTACGGAGCGCTGGCGGGGGGCCTGATCTTTGCCTTTGTGGCTCTGCCGTATCTCGGCCTGACCTATACGCCGGTTGCCTTGGGGACGGTCAACTTTGCCGTGGCGTCCGTATTTGTGGTGCGCTTCCGGTCCTTATTGGCCCACCCGCGGCTGATGTCAGGGCTGTGGGCCGGAGTGAGCCTCGGCCTGGTCGGCCTGGCCTTCGGAGCCCAACCAATTGTCCTGTTTGGCGAGCAAACGCTGTACAAAGATACCGTCATCCTGGTCAAACACACCCCCTACCAGCGTCTGGTCATAACGCGCTGGCGGGAGGATTATTGGCTATACATCAACGGCAACCAGCAGTTCAGCAGCTATGACGAGGAGCGCTATCATGAGCCCCTGGTCCACCCGGCCCTGAGCCTGGTCGGCAACAGGTGGACGATGCCGAGTACGGCATCGGGCAGGGATCAGGGTTCACCTGTTGGGCGAGAGATTCTGATTCTGGGCGGCGGTGACGGTCTGGCGGCACGCGAGGTTCTCAAACATTCGGGCGTCACCCACCTCACCCTGGTTGACCTCGATCCGGCCATGACCGAGCTGGCCTCTTCCCATCCAATCCTCGTCCAACTCAACGAGAACGCCCTGCGCGATCCTCGGGTCGAGATTGTACATGCCGATGCGTTCGCCTTTCTGCGGACGACTGATCGGCTGTTCGATGTCATCATCGTCGATCTGCCGGACCCCAATTCGGTCGCCCTGGCGCGTCTGTATTCGCTCAATTTCTACCGCTTGTGCAAGAAGCAGCTCAAACGGGGCGGAGCGGTGGTCACCCAGGCGACGAGTCCGTTTTTCACCCGCCGGGCGTTTGTGTGCATAGACAAGACGCTCGGGGCGGCTGGCCTGAGTACGCTGGCCTACCATACCCACATTCCGACCATGGGCGAGTGGGGGTTCGTGTTAGGCGTGGACGCCAGCCTGCTGGACGACAAGGCGCTCAAAGAAACCGTCACAGGGCTGTCGTTTGATGAGATTGAGACGCGTTTTCTGAACCGAGAAGCCATGCTGTCCATGGCGCATTTCGGCAAGGGGATGTTTGACGACCGTGAACATATCGAAGTGAACGAGGAAAGCCGGCCGATTCTCCACGAGTATTACCGACGCGGCCGCTGGGAGGTGTATTGACGAGAATGCTCTGTGCGCTGTCTGACAAGCCAGAAACGGCTCAGTGACAAGCCAGATCGAAGTGGAGAACGATGGGCGACGGGCTGGGCAGCGAGGCAACAGGCACGCTCTCACTCCTCGTGCTGGGGCAGGATATTCCGAAACTCGTAGGCCTGCACCGTCTTGCCGACCGAGGCTTCGAACTCGGTCTCGTCCCACTGTTCTATCGTCAGCAGTTTCTCCCCCGTCTCGTCCGCGTAGTCCCAGTAGATCATCTCATCGCCGGCCACCCGACCATCGGGAAAGAAATACCCTGCGCCACTCTCTTCCAGGCTGTAGCGGGTGCCGTCGTACACAATCGCCTGGGGCGGGTCGTCGTGCTGGAGCAGATGGTCTTTGACCGCCGGGCCGAGGGCCGAAAACGCAATCTTGCGGCTGACCGACCAGACGTACTCGTCGTCCTTCTCGGCTCCCAAATAGCAGCGCTCATCGCCCGAGAAGAGTTCCCACTCGTGGGCCTGGTCGCCGTCAAAGTCATACCTGTTGTGGCTGGTAACCTGCCAGGTCTTGAGGTCGTAATCGACCAGATAGCCCTTTTTCAGGTCGGTCAGAGAAAGATCGAGCGGGTCCAGTTCCGGCGTTTTGCCGGCGAACACGCTCCGTAGCCAGTCGCGGAATGACACCGACCTTCTCCTTCAAGGTGAACGATGATCTCTTCTTGATGAGGTAGTCACAAAGCGGACGATGATCTCTTCCCGTCGATTGGTCATCATCGTCCACTTTGTCAGCGTTCACCTTGGTGCTAGCTAGGCGCCGGCGCTGATCCCCATCTTGGCCTTCAGCTCTGCCAGGGCGTTACTGGTCGCGGGGGCGGCCTTTGTGTGCAGGGCGTTGTCGATCTCATCCTCGACGGTCTGATCGGCGTCGGCCAGCGACCCGTAGGCCTGGGCCAGCGACTCGTCCTCTTCCACCTTGGTGCGCATCTTTTCCAGCATGGCGATCGTGCCGGACGAGTCGATCTTGGACAGTTGCTGGTTGATCTTCTTGGTCGACGCTGCGGTTTTAGCCCGCGCTTTGAGGGTCACCAGATCGTTTTCATATTTCGAGACGGTGGCTTTGAGCTTCTCGATTTTCCCCTGAAGCTGGGAGGCCATATCATCCTGAGTCTGCCAGTCCTGCTGGCTCCGGGTAGCCTTTTCCAGGCACTCTTCTTTGCGCCGCAGGGCTTCGCCGGCCAAACGCTCGGCCTCAGCCTGGTCGAGCGCGCCGCTCTGCATCTTCTGGAGCAGTAGCATGGCCTTGCGCTCGTACTCGGCGGCCATGTTTTTATTGTCGTCAGCCTCCCGTCGAAGCCGGATGGCAATGGCTTTGACCTCGGCCAAACTGCTCATGCTAGCCTGAAGATCACGCTTGAGATCGCGGATACCCTGCTCGGTCATTTTGATCGGGTCTTCAAATTTATCGAGGGCCGCGTGGGCCTCGGACTGTCCGAACTTGAACAGTCGCTGAAAAACGCTTGCCATGGGTTTTCTCCCTTATTGTTTGCTGAAGGCCAGCAGCTCGTCGGCATTTTCGGCCAAGGCCAGGCTGAGCGCCTCAATCGAGCCTTCCAATTCGTTCATGTCCAGGTTTTCCAGACGCAAGGTATCCCGAAACAAGACCAGTGTGGCGGCTTCGTCGAGCACAAACGCGCCGTGGACGAGCGTCCGGTTCATTTGCAGCAGCCGCTCGAACATCGCGCCCGGATTGCTCGGGACCGGCAGAATCATCTGCTCCAGGATAAGAATCGGATCTTCACAGTCCACGATCAGGTCAGTAATCCCGTTGTCTTCATCCCGGACCACCACCAACTCCTGGGCCGGGTCTTCCTCGGTGATCGCATAGCCCAAGTCGAGCAAAAACGTCTTCACCGTCTCGAAATATGCTGAGGGCATACCCACTTCCTCCTACGCCTGGCGATCTTTGCCAACCACAATGAGACGATCTCTCTTGTCGATTATATAGCTATTCGGAGGGTTGGCAAGAAAGCGGCCCTGGTGCACGCTCTCCACCGCCACGACAATGATATTGCGGTCCGTCTTGAGGGTGGTCAGCACCTCAAGAAAAGGTCGGCCGACGCAGGCTTGGGGCGGCACGATTTTATAAATCTCGCTGCCAAAGCGGCTGCTCACCAGCTCGGTGATGATCTGCGTCACGCCGTGGTCGAGGCTGGCCCGGACCAGCAGATTGGTACTGATTTCGCCCAAGACAATAATTTCATCGGCCTTGGCCAAACGACAGTGCTCGACATTTTTGCTATCAACCAGCTCCACACTGGTGTACAACTCCGGATATGTCGCCTTAATCGTCAGCGTAGCGAGGATGGTCTTGGCGTCTCGGGTGTGCGCCTCGATGCTCTCATCGGACAGGACAATGGCCGCCTGGGCCTGCCCGGCGTTGGCCTTGCGTAAGGTGTCCTGGGTCACCGGGCCGTTCACAAAGTACACCTGGTCATCGTCCAAGGGCTTGTTCGCCAGCTCGGCGATCAGGACCACCGGGCGGCTCTGGTTTGCCCCATCGGCCCGGATTTCTCCAACAATTTCCCGGGCTTTATAACTCCAGCCGCACAGCACCAGATGCTGAGTGACCCGTACCGGATTCACGCCTTTTTCCTCCTGCCGTCGTTCTTCAACAAAGATGCTGGCCAGGGTGGCCGTCAACAGGCCCAGAAAGCCGATGCCAAACAGCATCAACAATACACCGACAACCCGGCCGCCTATGGACGCCGGATAAATATCTCCATAGCCGACGGTGGTAATCGTGACAATCGTCCACCACAGCGAGTCGGCCAGGGGCAGCGAGTCGAAGTAGGCAATCCCCAGCATGCCGGCCAGAATAATCACCACCAGGGCCAGCAGAACCCGGTCCAGCCGATCATTGCGGAGTGTCTGGGCGACACGTTTGAGCAGCTCAAGCACACCGAACATAGGCACGCGGCATCTTACCAGACCGAGTCCGGCAGCGGCAGACCGGCGTAATCCCGGGCGCCGAGGGGCTGCTCGGGGGGCAGTCCAGCCGCCTCCAGCAGAGCATACACTTGGCGCAGGTGCTGGGCCGCGTGCCAGCTGGTCCGTTCCAGCAGAGCGTGCAGCGACTGGGGTCCGTAGTAGGTCTGCACCACCACAGAAAACGGCTGGCCGGGGTGGGCGGCAAACCAGTCCGACAGCTGGGCTCGCACGGTTTCCCCATAGCGCGCCAGGGCGGCTCCGTCGCGCATCTCGGCCGGCGCGGCTTCCAGCAGCCAGGCCACCGGAAAGCGCTTCTCTCGGGCCGCATCGCGAAAGCCGAGGCTGAGCCGGAAGATATGATAGCCGATGTCGCCCAGCGTTCTGTCGCGACCGGGAGCCGTGGTCCGAAGAGGAAACGTGTCGTCCTCTGGCATGAGTATGGTTGACACGTTTCCTCTTTGCAGCCGTTCAGCCGAGACGGGTCGCAACGCCCGTTGGGTGGCTTCCAGAATCCGGTCCAGCCGCGCGGCAAGTTCTGGCGGCGAAAGCTGGGGGCAGTCCGAATAGGGCACACCGACCAGGGCGGCCAGGGCGGGCGGATTCCAGCCGTGCACAATCTGTTCCCCGACCGCAACAGCCGGGACGAGCGGCACCTGACGGCGCTTCAGCTCGGCTGCGGCCTGCGGGTCCTGCTCAACATTGACCGCCTCAAAGGCGATGCCCCACGACGAAAGCAACTCTTTCGTTTTGGCGCACGAGCTTCAGCCGGGCCGGTAGAAGAGTCTGGGAGTCATCCTGCCTACCTCCTATTGGGCGGTGAAGCCGCCGTCGATGACCAGTTCGGCCCCAGTGACATATGACGCCTCGTCAGACGCCAGAAACAGGGCGCCGTAGGCGACCTCTCGGGGTTTGCCGTCCCGTCTGAGTGGGGTCAGGTTGAGCACCATCTCCCGCCGCTCGGACGCCAGTGGGGCGGTCATCGGCGTTTCAATCCGGCCCGGATGAATGGAGTTCACCCGAATATTATCCTGGGCGTACTGGACTGCGGCATTTTTGGTCAGCAGCCGCACCGCGCCCTTACTGGCCTGGTAGGCGGGAATGTTCGGCAGCCCGACCAGCCCAGCGACCGACGAGATATTGATGATCGATCCCCCGCCCGCCCGGCGCATGGCCGGGATGGCGTGTTTCATGCCCAGGAACACGCCGGTCTGGTTCACATTAACGACCTCGTGCCAGGCCTCAAGGCTGGTCTCGTCCAGCGGCGCCATGCGGACAATGCCGGCGTTGTTGATCAGGATGCTGAGCTGACCGTAGGTCTGTTCGGCCGTTTCAACGGCGCGTTGCCAGTCGCTCTCCAGGGTCACGTCCAGGTGGACGTAGCGCGCGTCTCCGCCCTGCCGAACAATGTCCAGGGCCGCCTGCTGGCCTAGGTCGTCCAACACATCGGCCAGCACCACCTTGGCCTCCTCCTGGGCAAACAGGTCTGCCTCGGCCTGTCCCATGCCTCGGGCTGCGCCGGAGATCAGCGCGACTTTTCCGTCGAGTCGTCCTGCCATAAGTCTCTCCTTTTTGTGGCTCGTACCTTTGCCCTTACCGTTTCTGATATGTCTCGTTCAACAGCTCGCTGACCTGTTCCTGCCACTAGAGCGCCCGGCTGTTTTCCAGATACAGCGCAAAGTCCTTTTCCAGGCTGTTGAAGCCGCCCGGCTTTCACCCCTTCGACCACCTTGCCCACGTCCTTGTGGTGTTGTCCAGCAGGGCCAATACATAGGCGAACGAGCAGTCCCAGCCCTCTTTGAGCGCGCCTTTTGTCAGGTCGAGGGCGTTGTGCTGGTAGGTTTTGAGTTGCATGAGCTGTGAGCTGTGAACGGTTACGATGCGTTCCGAGGATGTCGGCTTAGCGAAGCGTAAGCCGAGTTTTGGCCTTGACGGCTAGGCCGCGTCGATCTCGATACACTCGCTTTCGGAAGTAGGCAGAGGAATAGGCTCCCCATGCTCACGCAGACCTTCCAGGTGAAAGGCAATGGCGTCTTTGATGAGTGCGGTCACTTCCTGACGTGTCTCTGCTACCGCGATACACCCCGGGAGATCAGGAACATGAGCGCCCCAGCTTGACTCACCCTTTTCAATAATCACGAGGTATCGCATCATCTTACTCCTTCAATCCTGCCTGTTTCAGGACACTGTTTAATGTCCCAGGCGGAATGTCTACACTGGGCTTGCCCGCAACAGTGACGGTACCGGGTTTGCTCGGATGGTGGAACTGACGATGACTGCCTCTCGTTCGTGCGAGATACCAGCCGTCTTTTTCAATAATCCTCACAAGCTCCTGCACTTTCATAGGTGGTCACATGCGCGGGGACGCTACCGGCTAGGCGGGGGCGTCGTGGCGAACAGCCTCTCATCATGTTCTCTGTCGCCAATTCTTTGCCACAACTTCGCTGGCTTCGCGCCCTCTGATGTTGTCAGATTCATACGCATCCAAGCGCCGATCAAGCTCAGCTCTTTGTTCATCGGTCAGCGGCAGGAGGGCTTGGGCGGCGGCGATGCTGTCCCATAGGTCTTCTACCAGTTGTATTCTCTCACCTATCGGGAGAGTGCGTAGCTCAGCTCTCATCTTCAGTTTCTCCTTGTTCGTACAGCCCTTTTTCCGTCCGTACCTCAAGGCAGAGGGCGATGGCTTCCCTGATATTGTCCAACGCCTCACCCTTCGTTTTGCCTTGACTGACACAGCCCAGAATGGCGGAGCATTCAACAATCCAGACGCCGTCTTCGTCCCGATCAAGCGTCACGCTAAATCTCATCTTTCTCGAACCTCTGGTCGCTGCTTCTGCACCTTGTTCAGGCGGCACCTCAGAAGTCATTCCAGATTATGGCAGCAATGCACGGAAAAATCATGGTCGCCCGAAGCATGTCCCCCGGAGTTGCGGCACGGGGTTGTCCCTGGCTACAATCCGGACCAGAGAGGAACACCTATGCCGGGACAACACATCATCGGGCCGACATCACACTACTTCTACTCCCAACGCCTCAAACTCCACTACGTCGACTGGGGGAATCCCGACAAGCCACTGATGGCGCTCATTCACGGTGGGCGGGACCACTGCCGGAACTGGGACTGGGTCGCCCAAGCCTTTCGCGAGGACTATCACATCATCGCCCCCGACCTGCGCGGACACGGCGACTCGGAGTGGGCCCGCGGCAGCGAGTACTCCATGATCGAGCATGTGGTCGATATCGCCCAGCTGTTGGCCCAGACCGACCGGTTTCCGGTCACGCTGATCGGTCACTCGCTCGGCGGCGGAATCGTCCTCCAGTACTCCGGGGTGTACCCGGACCGGGTCAAAAAAGTCGTCGCCATCGAAGGGCTGGGGCCCCCGCCCGACATGCTGGCCGCTCAACCCAACACCGCCCACGAGCGCATGCGGGTGTGGGTCTCGCAGATGCGCGATTTTGCCAGCCGGCTGCCGCGCCGCTACACAACCCTGGAGGAGGCCGTTGAGCGCATGCGCAACGCCAACCCCCGGCTCAGTCAGGAGCAGGCCCACCATCTGACGCTGTACGGGGCCAATCGGAACGAGGACGGCAGCTATACCTGGAAGTTCGACAACTATGTGCGGGCTCAGTCGCCATACCGGTTCAATATGACCGACGCCCAGGATATCTGGGGGCGGATTACCTGCCCGACCCTGCTCATGCGGGGCGCCGACTCGTGGGCGTCAGACCCGGAAAAGGACGGCCGGGCGGATGCTTTTCGGCAGCCCAGCATCGTGACCGTGGCCAACGCCGGTCACTGGGTTCATCACGATCAACTGGACCTGTTCGTGCGCCAGGTCCGGCGCTTCCTGCACGACGCTCAGGAGGCCAGCTGAATTGGCGAGACGACCTTTTCCTGTAACCAGGTCGAGAGGTCGCGTAAGCTCTCGGCGTTAATCTGATGTCCCATCTCATACTCGCGATAGGTGAGAGGGACATTCACATTACGCAGGATTTCAACCGACTGGCGGGCGCGGCCGGCATCGACCAACTCGTCCTGGCTGCCGTGCTGAATGAGGACCGGCAGCTGTTCGGTGGCCGGCACATCCGGAAAGACGCTCAACAGATCCTTGGGCAGCCACGAACTCAGAGCGGCCAAGCCGGCATACCGTTCCGGCTCCCCCAATCCCAGGCTGTAGGCCATGACCCCACCCTGACTGAAACCCAGCAGGGCCAGCTTTTTGGGGTCAATGGCATAGCGCCCGAGCGCCTCGGCCAGAAAGGTCTGGAGCTGCTCGCGGGCCTCAAGAACCGCCTGAACATTGACCGATCCAGCGCCGGTGAGAGGAAACCAGCCGTAGCCGACCGCGCCGCCGCCGATCGGCACCTGCACGGGACCTTGGGGACAGAGGACCAGCAACGTCCCGCCGCACAGATGCGGGGCCAAGCCCAGCAGGTCGAGCGCGTTGGCGCCCCAGCCGTGCAGGGTCAGCAGGGTCGGGTGTGGGCCGTCGCCCGGTGGCTCGTATAGTGTGTGAATAAGATTCATGGTGACTCCAAAACTGTTGACACGTTTCCTCTTCCTGTCAATGCGCCTTAAAATTCTGGCCGAAACCCTCGTTCCAGACACGCTTCGCGCGGTTTATGGACGATGATCCCTCGCTGCGACACTTTACGGAACTGAATGTGCTGTCCGAATATCTCAAAACTGATCATCCCGCTCGTACAATCAAACAGAGCGTGCAGGACGTAGCCACGGCGCACCACGCCGGTTTTTGTCACATCGGCTTCATCCCAATTGATGGGCTGGCCGGTGTAGGCGGTATGAGGCGGTTCGTATCCACCCCTGGTGCGATCAAACGCTGCGAGGTCAATCACCACACCAACGAGGATGAGGAGCGTTAGCACTATCCCAAGCCCCGTAAAAACGAACACGAGTATTTTTTTCATGTTCTCTCTGTTCCTCCACCGCCGGCGCGCTCCCCAGTCCCCTCCTGCCTAATCCACTTTCGCACCCACGGCAAGAGCAAAAACGCCGGCCAGGCCAAGAAAAAGGTCGCCGTAAAATACGCCGCATAGCCGAGGCTCTCGGCCAGCACCCCGGAAAACGCGCCCGACACCGAGCGGCTGAGGCCGAACAGTGCGCTCAGCAGTGCGTATTGCGTGGCGGCTCGGTTCTTGTCGCAGATGTACATGAGAAAAGCCAGAAAGGGCGCGGTGCCCAGCCCGCCGCAGAACGATTCGACAACCGAAGCGGTGTACATCAGGAATGCCGAGGGCGGCAGCGCGGCAGCGGCGGCGTAGACCAGATTGGAGGCGGCTTGGGCAGCGCCGAGGATCCACAGCGCCCGAAACAGGCCCCACGACTGGGTCAGCTTGCCGCCCAGCAGCGCTCCCAGGATGGTCGCCACCACCCCCAGTGTTCCGGGTACCGTCCCGATCTGCACGAGCGTGAACCCCCGGTCCACCCAGAAGGGACCCACCATCGGACCAAGGGCCATATCCCCGAGTTTGAAGCTCAGAATAAAAAGCCCGACATAGACCATGCCGGGACGCTGCCAGAAGCTCTGCAGCGGACCGATACACACCCGCTTGAGTTCCACAAAGAGGAAATGTGTCCTCTTCTCTTTCCCCCAGTCGGCCGTCTGCGGACGTGGGTGTAGCTCGGGCGCCCGACTGCTCAAGACGGCCGAAGCGGCCAGCACCAGCGCAGCCCCGGCAAAGGCGACCGCCCAGCCAACCAGGCCGGCCAGGGCCACAAAGACGCCGCCGGTACAGATCAGGGCCAGCCGGTAGGTGGTGACGCGGATGCCGTTGGCCGGACCGATTTCCTCCTCATTGAGCAGCTCAATCGTATAGGCATCAATGGCGATATCTTGGGTCGCCGACAAAAAAGGCAGGGCAATCAGGAGCGCCCAGCTGAGGCTGGTCAGCCGGGTGGGATCACACGCCAGCAGGAGGCAGATATTGAGCGCCAGCAGTGCCTGGCAGACGACAATCCAGGTCCGGCGCTTGCCCCGCAGGTCTACGGCCGGGGCCCAGACAAACTTGAGCGCCCACGGCAGGCTGGTCAGGCTGAGCAGGCCGATCTCTTCCAGACTCATCCCATGGGCGCGGAAGTAGACCGAAAACGGCAGTCCGACTGGAAGCCCTTGAGCAAAATACAGGATCGCCACCCAGGCCAGCTTTGTGCGGGTGGTGAGAAGAGGTGAGGTAGGATTCAGCGGCTGCGTACAACCCCCAGTTTGTCGCAGTAACGTTCCAGCGGGCACTGGCTGCACCGGGGCGAGGTCGGATGGCAAATCGTCTGACCCAGAGCAACGAGGTGATCGTTGATCTCGATCCAGTACTGTTGGGGCAGCTTGTCGCGCAGGGCCATCTCGGTCTGCTCCGGGGTTTTTGTCCGGACATAGCCCCAGCGGTTTGAGATACGATGGACATGGGTATCGACGCAGATGCCGAGCTTCTGAAAACTCTGGGTCAGGACCAGATTCGCCGTCTTGCGACCAACGCCCTTGAAGCCCACTAACTTGTCGATATCATCCGGGACGTGTCCGTCGTACTCCTCGATAATGCGACGTGACACGTCGACGACGGTTCGGACCTTGGTTTTGTAAAAGCCGACCGGATAGATGGCGCGCTCGATCTGCTTGGGGGCCAGACGCAGCATCTTGTCGGGCGTGTCGGCCAGCGAGAAGAGACGCCGGGCGGCCGGCCCGGTGGTTTCGTCCTTGGTCCGCAGGCTGAGCAGGCAGGCAATGAGCACTTGGTAGGGATCGCGCGACAGGCTGGCCATGTGGGTCACAACCGGGGCGTTCCAGTGCGGCGCCTCCCGCCGCAGGATGCGAAACACGCTGTGGATTGTCCGCTGGCTTACCATGGCTGGCCCTTCAAGGTGAACGATGATCTCTTCTCGTCAATCGGTCATCATCGTCCGCTTTGTCATCGTTCACCGTCGCACGGTCACGATATCGACGGTCAGGGGAAGATTGTCTTCACGTTCCTGCACGGCCGTTCGTGTCCACGCCAACCCTCGCGCGTCAAGCTGGCGGTAGAACTCGTCGGTATTGGTCCGATGGGCATCGGCCAGCAACACACTGCCGTCTGGGGTCAGATGCCGCAGCAGAAAATTGATCAGGACTGCAAACAGGGGACGGTCGTACACGATCTCGGCCCCCAGAATCAGCGAAAAGCGCTGCCCAAGACTGTCGTGGCTGAAGTCGAGTTGTTGGGTCCGGTAGCCGCAGCAGCCGTTCAGCGCGGCGTTGGCGCGGACAAAGGCCAGGGCCTGGGGCTCGTGGTCGGCAAAGGTCACCCAGCCGCCTTTGAGGCTGGCCACAATGCCGGTCAGGCCCAGCCCGCAGCCGAGGTCGAGGACGGACCGGTCGGCGCAGGCGACATGTTCCTCAACGTAGTTGGCCAGGCTGCGCGCGCCGGTCCACACCAGAGCCCAGTACGGCGGCTCGGGGGTCTCGTCACGCAGCAGCGCGTCGCGGTCTATCCAGTCTTCGAGGTCCCTGACCTGCAACAGCCGCACCCGCCGCGTCCCAAAGCGGAAACGTGTCATCACACCACAACGCACTGTTGACACGTTTCCGCTTCCCGTTCGTTCAAGGGACTCCGTCTTGTAGCCGGCCTTACTCAAACGCGCTCAGTCCCGTCACATCCCGACCGATGGTCAGGCGGTGGATGTCTTCCGTCCCCTCGTAGGTATTGACCGTCTCCAGGTTCAACAGATGCCGAATGACCGGATAGTCATCGGTGATCCCGTTGCCGCCCAGGATGTCGCGCGCCAGCCGGGCAGTATGCAGCGCCGTCGAGACGTTATTCATCTTGGCCATGCTGACCTGTTGGGGCCGCATGGTCCCGGCGTCCTTGAGGGTGCCGAGACGATGGGCCAGCAGCTGGCCCTTGGTGATTTCGGTGATCATGGTGACCAGCTTGGCCTGCACGAGCTGATAGCCGCCAATCGGCCGGGAGAACATGATCCGGTTTTGGGCATACTCCAGAGCCGACTCATAACACGCCATGGCCGCGCCCAGCGCGCCCCAGGCAATCCCGTAGCGCGCCTGGGTCAGACACATCAGGGGCGATTTGAGGCCGCCGGTTTTGGGCAGCAGGTTGTCCTCGGGGATCCAGCAGTCTTCAAAAATCAACTCGGAGGTGACCGAGGCCCGGAAGCTGAACTTGCCCGGAATGTCGCGGCGGGTGAAGCCCGTGCGTTCCTTCTCGACCAGGAAGCCGCGAATCACGTCCGTGCCGTCCTCCTCAAGCTTGGCCCACACCACGGCCAGGTCGGAGATCGACCCGTTGGTGATCCAGCGCTTGGTGCCGTTCAGCACATAGCCGCCCCGCTCCCTGCGCGCCCGGGTCAGCATCCCGCCCGGATTTGAGCCAAAGTCCGGCTCGGTCAGCCCGAAGCAGCCGACCGCTTCGGCCGTGGCCAGGCGGGGCAGCCAGAATTTTTTCTGCTCATCCGAACCGAACTGAAAGATGGGATACATGACCAGCGAGGACTGGACGCTGGCAAATGAGCGCAGGCCACTGTCGCCCCGTTCCAGCTCCTGGCTGACCAAGCCATAGGCGATGTTATTGAGTCCGGCGCAGCCGTACTCGGTCGGCAGGGTCATGCCTAAAAAGCCGAGTTCACCCAAGCGGAGGATCAACTCGGTGGGAAACCGACCCTCACGGAAGCAGTGCTGGATGCGGGGCATGAACTCGTCTTCAATAAAGCGTCGTGCCACATCCCGTACCAGACGCTCTTCCTGACCGAGCAGGTCTTCCAGATTGTAGTAGTCAACGTCGATGCTCATACATCTGCCCTTTCTGTTCAGAATCCACGCGGGCGGCCACCGGCCCGCGGATCGGCCACCCCGGTGATGAGACCCGAATCCGGATCGACGCTGATCGCCTGGATATTGCCGAAACGGGAAAACTTGCCCGGGCCGGATTCGAGCACCCGCACGGTGTGGCCCAGCTGTCTCAGCGCTTCGACCAGACCCTCGTCTTGCGCGCCGTCCCAGACTTCCACATCGAGCCGGTCGGGGAACCACTGATGATGAATGCGTGGCGCAAACATCGCCTGTGGCAGAGACTGCTCATAGGCCAACACTCCGAGCAGGATTTGCAACACCGAACTGATAATCCGCGAGCCACCCGGTCCGCCGACGACGAGGCGCACGCGTCCGTCGCGGGTCACAATCGTCGGCGTCATGCTGCTGAGTGGAGTCTTACCCGGCGCCACAGCATTGGCATCGGTCTTGCCCAGCAGCCCAAAGGCGTTCGGCTCGTCCGGCTGGGCGTTGAAATCGTCCATCTCATTGTTGAGCATAATCCCGGTTCCGGGCACCATCACGCCGCTGCCAAAGAACAGGTTGACAGTCTGAGTTGTTGACACGGCGTTCCCGGCCGCGTCAATGACCGACAGATGGGTCGTGCTGGTCGATTCAATCTTGGCCGGCGCGTCGGGAATATCCTGACTGGAGCCGGCCTTGGCCAGATCAATGGTGGTCCGCAGCCTGTGGCTGTAGTCGTCCGAGACCAGCATCTCGACCGGCACCTCAACAAAATCGCTATCGCCCAGGTAACGCGCCCGATCTCGAAAGGCCAGACGCAGAGTCTCGGTCAGCACATGGGTGGCGGTTGGGGTATGAAAGCCGAACTTCTGGATCGGAAAGCCTGCCAGCACCTTCAGCATCTGGATGATCAGCACCCCGCCCGAGCTGGGCAGAGGCATGGCGTAGATCCGGGCGTCTTGAAAACTCCCGGACATCGGCGTTCGAGCGATAACCTGATAGCGCTCCAGGTCGGCCTGGGTGATGAGTCCGCCCTGAGTTTCCATTTCGGCCACCAGCGCCCTGGCAATAGGACCGCGATAAAAGGCGTCTTTTCCAGTGGCCGCGATCGCCCGCAGGCTGGTGGCCAGATCTTTCTGAATCAGCAGCTCCCCTTCGCCCAGGAGGCGATCCTGCCGAAAATAGACCGCCCGGGTGGCCGGCGAGTTGCCCAGCATCTCTTCACGGTAGCTCAAGGCCCGGGCCAGAAACGGATAGACCGGGAAACCGTTCTCGGCCAAGCCAATCGCCGGAGCCATCACCTCGGCCAGCGGCAGGCTGCCGTGCTGTTCGTGCACGTCAACGAGGCCGGCCACCAGCCCGGGCACGCCGACGGCCAGCGGACCGGTTCGGCTCAGCGCCGGCACGGCTTTCCCCTCCCGCACAAACATGTCGCGGGTGGCTCCAAGCGGCGCCCGTTCCCGAAAGTCAAAGGCTAGGACTTTCTTGTCTTCAGTAGGAAACGTGATCTCTTCTTGAGATGAGCTGTTATCACGTTTCCTACTGTGGGCCAGGTACAGTAGCAGAAACCCGCCACCCCCAATGCCGGTTGACTGCGGGCGTGTCACACTGATCGCAAACGAGGCCGCCACCGCAGCGTCGACCGCATTGCCGCCCCGGCGCAACATCTCCAGCCCGGCCTCACTGGCCTGAACATTGGCGGTCACGACCATGCCCTGCCGCCCGGTCTCCACAAACGTGGTGTCTTGGGCGGGCTCAGCCCAAGCCGGAACACCGCCGAGCAGAGTCCAGATGACAAAAAAGAGGAAACGTGTCGTCCTCTGGCATGAGTATGGTTGACACGTTTCCTCTTTACAGACCGCCCACGCCCACCGTATCGAAAGCGTATCCATCACAGTTCGCACAGCTCGCTACCCTCCATTCAGCAAAGGAGAACGATGATGACCACTCATCGGGAAGAGATCATCGTTCCCCTTCAGAGTATATGTAAGCCCCGGCCAATCAGCAACGGACGCCGTTCCTGATTGACTTGAAAAGAGGCGGTTGGTAGGCTGCCGGGCAGGGGGAACACGCCATGGCTGCGGTCAATAAAGCGATTATTCTCGGCAATCTGGGCAGAGATCCAGAGGTGCGATTTACCCAGAGCGGACGGGCGGTGGCCAACTTTCCGGTGGCCACCACAGATACCTGGATGGACCAGGAGAACGGGCGTCAAGAACGCACCGACTGGCACAATATCGTGGTCTGGGGCAAACAGGCCGAATCCTGCGGGCAGTATCTGTCCAAGGGCAGACAAGTCTATGTTGAGGGCCGGATTCAGACCCGCAGCTACGACGACCGCGATGGCAACAAACGCTATGTCACCGAGATCGTCGCCCAGCGTGTCCAATTCCTCGGCGGGGGAGGGGGCGAGGGCCGATCCTCCGGCCAGTACGAGTCCGGTGGCGCCAGCTCGGGCGCAGGAGGCTACGAGGCGCCGCCCGTGCCGGACGACGATGATGTCCCGTTCTAGCGGAGTTCTGCCGGTCTAGGCCGGAGCGATTTCGGCAATGCCGTCCTTCACCACCGCCTTACCGTCCGGGTTGTAGGTCTCGTAGATATACACACTGTTTCGGCTGGTCGGTTCGCTGTAAAGAGGAAACGTGTCAACCATACTCATGCCAGAGGACGACACGTTTCCTCTTTGTATCCACACGGCGGTGGTAATGGTCTGGCCCGGAAAGACTGGGCGCGAAAAACGCGCTCGCAGCCGCTTCAGACGGCTGGGCTCACGCTCACACAGGTGATCGATCATCACTTTTGAGGTAAACGCCATGGTACACAGACCATGGACAATAATGCCTGGCAGGCCGGCCATTCTGGCGATGTTCTCATCGAGGTGGATGGGATTACGGTCGCCCGAGGCATCGGCGTAGCGGTAGGTCTGGTCAGGGTCGATGGACTGGGCGACGCGTAGCAACGGCTGGACCTGAGGCGACGGGCCAAATGCCCCAAAACTTCTGCCCCGCCGTCGTTCGCCCCGGATGAAGGCCGTAAAGCGCATGTGTTGGACGGTCTGGCCGCGCTGGTTGGTGCTGTCCACCGCCAGCGTGAACGCCTCCCCGCCGGTTCTGTCCTCAATATCCACCAGGCTCGCCGTGCTGGTAATGATGTCGCCCGACACCACGGGCAGCACAAAACGCATATCCTGCTCGGCGTGCAGGAGCCGCAGCACGTCAACGTTCAGCTCGCTATCGGTCACCACCGTCATGATCGGCAGCCAGCCCAGCACGACCCCGAACATGGGCGGGGCAAGCACGCTGTGGGACGGTCCGGCCTCAAAAAAGAGGGGGTTCTCCTCGTTATAGGCTCTGGCGTACTTGCCCACCGCCTCGGCCGTGACGCCATAGTCCTGAGCCGGATACTGTTTGCCGATCAGCGCGCGGTTGAGCCCCATCTCCTATGCCTCCCAATACCCGTCGTCCACGAAGCTCACATAGCGGCCTTTGCCGATAATCAAATGGTCGAGGATGTGCACCCCCATGATTTCGCCAACCTGGCGTAAGCGCCGCGTAATCTGGAGATCTTCCTGACTCGGAGCCGGATCGCCACTGGGGTGGTTATGGATCAGAATCACCGCAGCCGCCGACTCCCGGATCACCGGGGTGAAGACCTCGCGCGGGTGGACCAGAGATGAGGTCAGCGAGCCCTCCGAGACGCGGACATCCTTGAGCTTGCGGTTCTTGGCGTCGAGCAGCAGGACGTGGAACTCCTCTTTTTTGAGGTTGCCCAACAGCTCCTGATAGTGATGAAAGACATCCGCCGAGGAGCGAAACAGCTGGCCCTGTTTCAGCTCCTCGGCGGCAAACCGTCTGGCAATTTCCAGGCTGGCCTGGATCTGGGCGGCCTTGGCCGGGCCTATGCCTTTGACCCCGCACAAGTCCCGAATGCTGGCCTCGGCAAGTCTCCGAAAAGATTCGTCAAACTGCTGGACTAGGGCCCGCCCATGATCTAGCGCGGTCTGCCCGCTACTGGCATTCCCGGTCCGCAGAAGAATGGCCAACAGTTCGGCATTGGACAGGGAGTCCGGCCCTTTCTCGATCAGTTTCTCGCGGGGACGATCCGACTCCGGCCAGTCTTTGATTGACCGTGCCATTGCTTCACGCTCGGGTGAGGGTCACAATGGCCGTCCGGTCGCGCGGTCCGTCAAAATCCACCAGCATGATGGCCTGCCAGGTGCCGAGCGCCAGGCGTCCACGCTGGATGGGCACGGTTTCGCTCGGACCCAGAATGGTCGCCTTCAGATGCGACGCCCCGTTTTCGTCGACCTTGTCGTGTAGCCAGACGCCTTCGGGGATGAGGCCGTCGAGAGCCGTGAGCAAATCCTGGCCAATCTGCGGGTCGTCGTTTTCGTTCACAATGATCGCGGCCGTGGCGTGGGGCACATAGACATGACACAGCCCGTGTTCAAGATCGGCCTGCCGGACCAGCTCGGCGATTTGCCGGGTCAGATCAACCACATCGTTTTTATTCCGGGTCCGTACTTTGAGTTCCATCGTGTTGCTCAACAGGGAAACGTGGTCTCATTTTCCATGATCGGTTATCACGTTTCCCTTTCCAGGCCGGTCATCATCCCAGACCGCGGTCAGCGGCTCGACCGTCACATCGACCGGAACGCCGGACTGCTCGCGCAGGGCTCGGAGCAGCAGGTCCTGATCGACCAGATGCGCCCAACCGCTGTCCTGCACCACGCGCTGGGCATCGGCCCACGGGTCGGCCACCAGGCCATAGATGTCGGCGTGAACCTCGACATACACCCGACCGTGTTGCATCCCGACCTTGACCGGCTGATAGGTCAATTCGCCGGAACTGCCGACCGGCACCAGCTCGAAGAAACGCGCGATGTCTTCGGGATACAGCCGAATACAGCCGTGGGTGACCATTCTGCCGACCGCCCAGGGGTTGTTCGTGCCGTGGATGGCGTACGCACCGGACGCCTGGGACAGGCTCAATTCCAGCCGATACTTGCCCAGCGGGTTGGCTGGCGAGCCGCCGGGAATACTGGTCTCTGACCAGCCCTTTTCCTGTATCCGTTCCTGCCGAATGGACTGGGGAATCACCCAGGTCGGGTTGGCCGTTTTACCCCGAATCCGAAACGGCGTTTGGGGCGTCGGCCAGTCTTCCCGGCCAAGTCCGACCGGATAGGTCATCGCCAGAGTCCGGGCACCATGTTTGGCCCGAGTCGGGAAATAGTACAGGCGCATTTCCGGAATATTGACCACGATATTCACTCTGGCGGAGCGCGTTTTAGGCAGCACCCAAAAGGTCGGCAGGCGGATCTCTGATCCCACCTCGGGCAGCCAGGTGTCGAGCTGGGGGTGGGCGGCGCGGATCTCGTTGAAGCCCAGGTCAAAGTAGCGGGCGATGTCGAGCAGGGTGTCTTTGGTCTGGACGGTGTAGATCCGCGGAGAACCAATGACTGTCTTTATCTGCCCATTTCCCTGTCCATCGGGCGGTGCATAGGAGTAAGCCGTAGTCTTTTTCTGGGCAAAGCGCGCCTCGTCCCAGGCAAAGCCGGGTTGGCCCATAAGCAAGAGGCTGAGCCCTACCAGCACACACAGCAGATGACGTTTCATACGCATTCGAGGGATGTTCAGTGTTTGGCGGCGGCCCGTTTCTTTGCGCTTCGCCGCGGCTTTTTCTGTTCGGCCAGGAGCCGGTCAAGCTTGAGATTCAGATTCACCAAGCTGCCCTGGAGGGTCTCTACCTGGGCCGCCAGCCTGTCGTAATCGGCCTTGGACGGGAGGTTGAGAAGCGACAGCAGGGCGGTTATGTTCTGGTCAACCTTTTCCTTGGTTTCTGCCGCGTTCCGCAGGCTGCGGTCGAAGCCCTGGGCAAAAACCGGACTGGTGAGCATCTCTTCGACAAACCGGGCGAGGTTTTCCTCGCCAAGCTCATAGAGTCGTTCAAATACTGTTTTCTCTTCAGCCATTGCACCAGAAAGGACGACACCGATGACTATTGAAATTTTTCTCGGCTATGTGACCGGCCTGCGGTTTCTGGGCTACGATCTCGATTTTCAGGAGTTGGTTTCTACCGCTGCCTTCATTCATGTGCTTGACGCCGTTGTGTGTCGGGTCTTTGCCGGTCGTAACGGCTCGTCCAAAAATCTGTGGACGCTGTACGGTCTCGTGTGTGGCGGCTGGGCGGTCTTGAGTATCATACTTGTTCCGGTTTTTCGGAAACGCTCTCAGCCGACTGATGCCGACGGCCTCGAACCGACCGGGCACCAACGCCCGGTCGGACAGGCTTAGCCACACTGCTGCAAGCAGGCTTTGATCTCATCAAGGTCGGGCAGGGTGCCCGGGTCGTCGTTCAGCCAGGCGTACTGGATCACACCGTTTTTGTCGATCACAAAAGCCGTCCGTTTGGCCACTCCTTTGAACACCAGCAACTCGGGATAGAGAGAGTCATAGGTGGCGGCGACCTCTTTATTGAAATCGCTCAGCAGGGGGAACTCATAGCCCTCTTTGGCCGCCCAGGCGTCCAAGGAAAACGGGCTGTCAACGCTGATACCAACAACCTGCGTGTCATCGTTCTGGAGACTGGCGATATTGGCTTGCACGGAGCCAAATTCGTTTGTTCACCCTCCGGTGAAGGCTAGCGGCACAAAGAGCAGGACCACGTTTTTCTTGCCCTTGTGCTCGCTCAGGGTGAAATCCTGCATTTTGCTCGTCTTAAGGGTGAAATCCGGGGCAGCTTGCCCAACCTGTACGCTCATACGTCCTCCTGTGTAGTAAGTATGGTCTGTTCGCCAGACCGTACGCCATTGTCGATCTGTTCCCTGTCCTCTTCTTCGTCTTCGGCCAGCAGGGCGAGACTGACAACCCGCTCTTGAGGGTCGACATCAAACAGCCGAACCCCCTGGGTGTTGCGACCGATAGTGCGCAACTCCCGCATACGCAGCCGGATGACCCGTCCGCTATCGGTGATCAGCATGAGATGGTCCTCGTCGGTCACCTCCCGTACGCCAACAACCTCACCCGTCTTGTCGGTCGTCCGTATGGTGATGACGCCTTTGCCCGCCCGTGACTGGAGCCGGTAGGCGTCCATACTACTCCGTTTACCATAGCCCAGAGACGAGACCGTCAGCAGGCTTTCGTCCGGGTTCAGAACGGCCAGGGACACCACCTCGTCGTCCACCTCCAGACTGATGCCTTTTACCCCTCGGGCACTCCGACCCATCGGACGGACATCCCGCTCGGAAAAGCGGATGGCTTGGCCGCGCCGGGTTGACAGCAGGATTTCCTGCTCGGCATGGGTCAGCCGCACGCCAATGACTTCGTCACTATCTTCCAAGGATATGGCGATAATCCCGCCCAGGCGTGGGTTGGAGTAAGCCATCAGAGCGGTCTTTTTGATCAACCCATTGCGGGTGGCAAAGACAACGTAGGCGTCATCTTTGAACTCGCGCACGGGCAGAAAGGCTGAGATCTTTTCCCCGTCGCCGAGCGGTAGCAGATTGATGATGGCCTTGCCTTTCGAGGCCCGACCGGCCTGCGGAATCTCGTGGACCTTGATCCAATAGACTCGCCCCAAAGAGGTGAACACCAACAGATAGGCGTGGGTCGAACACACAAACAGGTGTTCGACAAAATCCTCATCCCGCGTGGTCGCCGCCACAATACCGCGTCCCCCGCGGCGCTGCGAGCGATACAGCGAGGCTGCCGTCCGCTTGATATAGCCGGCGTGGGAAATGGTGACGACCATGTCTTCTTCGGCAATCAGGTCTTCGACAGACAGGTCGGCGCTGGCGGCCAGAATCTCGGTGCGGCGTGCGTCGCCGAAACGCGCCTTGAGGTCTTGCAGCTCCTGGCTGATGAGCGCGTCTATTTCACTCGGGTCGGTCAGAATGTGTTCCAGTTGCTGGATCAAGCCGAGCGTTTCGGTGTGCTCGTCGATGATTTTTCCCTGTTCCAGCTGGGTCAGGCGCTGGAGGCGCATGTCCAGGATAGCCTGGGTCTGGGTTTCGCTCAGCACGAAGCGGGTGGTGAGCTGGCGCCGGACGTTGGGCGGATTCTCGCCGGCGCGGATGAGTCGGATTACCGCGTCAAGGTTGTCCAAGGCGATTTTCAGTCCGTCGAGCAGGTGTAGACGGTCCTGGGCTTTGGCGAGGGTAAAAGCGGTCCGTCGCCGCACCACGTCCCGACGATGGTTCAAAAAATGGACCAAGCTGTGTTTAAGGGTCAGCAGTTGCGGTCGCTCATCAACAATGGCCAGCAGAATCACCCCAAACGAGTCCTGCATGGGGGTCATCTTGTAGAGCTGGTTGAGGACGACATCGGGAACGACATCCTTTTTCAACTCAATGACAATCCGCATTCCCTCGCGGTCCGACTCGTCGCGCAGATCGGAAATGCCCTCAATGCGCTTCTCGTTGACGAGGTCGGCAATGCGTTCGATCAGGCGCGCTTTATTGATCTGAAACGGGATTTCCTCGACAATAAGGCTGCTCTTGCCCGTTCGATCATTTTCCTCAATCGAGGTCCGGGCTCGCATCTGAACGATGCCTTTGCCGGTTTCATACGCCTCACGGATGCCGGCCAGACCGTGAATAAACCCGCCGGTGGGGAAATCCGGCCCGCGGATATAGTGCATGAGTTGACCGCTACTCAGCGTCGAGTCGGCCAGCAGAGCCACGAGCGCGTCAACCACCTCGCCCAGATTATGCGGCGGGATATTGGTCGACATGCCAACCGCAATGCCCGATGAACCGTTGATGAGCAGGTTGGGCAGCTTAGCCGGCAGAACGCTCGGCTCTTGGCTTGAGTCGTCGTAATTGGCGATAAAATCGACCGTGTCCAGGTCCAGGTCGGTCAGCAGTTCCGCAGCCATGCGGGTCATGCGGATTTCGGTATAGCGCATGGCTGCGGGCGGGTCGCCGTCAATCGAGCCGAAGTTCCCCTGACCGTCGACCAAGGGGTAGCGCAGCGAAAACTCCTGCGCCATGCGCACGATGGTATCGTAGACCGCAGTGTCCCCGTGCGGATGATATTTGCCAATCACATCGCCGACGATACGGGCCGACTTCTTATACGGTCGGTTCCAGTCGTTGCCCAGGTCGGACATGGCGTACAACACGCGGCGATGCACCGGCTTGAGACCGTCCCGGACATCGGGCAGGGCTCGACCAATGATGACGCTCATGGCGTAGTCCATATAGGACTGACGCATCTCTTGTTCGATGTTGACGAAAGGTGGACGATGATCTCTTCCTGATGAGGCGGTCATCATCGTTCACCTTTCCCGGGACGGTGCGCTTCTTTCATGACAGTCGGAAAGCTTGGGATCAGATATCGAGGTTTTTGGCCGCCAGGGCGTTGTCTTGAATGAATCGCCGTCGAGGTTCGACCTCATCGCCCATCAGTGTAGCGAAGATTTCATCCGCCTCATAGGCATCCTCAATTCGGACCTGAAGCAGACGCCGGGTGTCGGGATTCATGGTCGTTTCCCACAGCTGCTCGGGGTTCATCTCTCCCAGACCCTTATAGCGCTGAATTTCGGTTCCCTGGCGAGAACGAGACAGGATGTAGTCAACAATATCGCGCTGCTGGGCCAGGGTGTGCTCTTCGTCTTTGTGGACCACGACAAACGGCGCTTCGCCGGCCGCCCGCAGTTGCTCAAGCAGGCGACCGATCTCTTGGACCTCGGGAAAGTGCAGAAAATCGCTGTCAAAGACCGTTCGGATGCCCGAGCCATTGAGCTTGGCGGTGGCGATAATGCGGGAACCGCCAAGCGTGGTGTCGGCCTCAATCGAAAAAGAGACTGGAATGAGGTCGGGAAAGTGGTGGCGAGCAAACGATTCAGCCGCCCTGCATATCTCGGTTAAGCGGGGTGTATCGGTCAGCACCGCCGGGGAAAGACGGGACTGATTGAGCAGAGCACGCACGAGCCGGACATCTTTGTGCTTACGCTCAACCATCTCGAACAGCTTCTCGCAGCGCAGGAACGTCCTGATCCACTCCTTCAATTCTTCTCCAGACAAGGAGCCGGCCCGAACGTTTTCAATCCCCAGGTCAATCAAAAATTCGTCCAGAGCTGCTTCGTCCTTCAGGTAGCGCTCGGTTTTGCCTTGTTTGACCCGATACAGGGGCGGTTGGGCGATGTAGATATGACCGTTTTCAATCAGTCCCGGCATCTGGCGGTAGAAAAAGGTCAGCAGCAGGGTCCGTATATGCGAGCCGTCCACGTCTGCATCGGTCATGATGATGACGGTATGATAGCGCAATTTGGACAGGTCGGTTTCCTCTTTTCCGACGCCCGCCCCGAGCGCAGTGATCAACAGCCGGATTTCCTGTGAGGAGAGCATTTTATCGAAGCGGGATTTTTCGACGTTCAGGATCTTGCCCCGTAGGGGCAGGATGGCCTGGGTCCGGCGATCGCGGCCCTGTTTGGCCGACCCACCGGCCGAATCGCCCTCGACAAAATAGATCTCACTCAGCGAGGGGTCGCGTTCCTGGCAGTCGGCCAGTTTGCCGGGCAGGGAACCGGAATCCAGGGCGCCTTTTCGTCGGGTCAGATCCCGCGCTTTGCGAGCTGCCTCTCGGGCGCGGGCCGCCTCTATGCATTTGTGGATGATCCGCTTGGTCTCGTTCGGGTGCTCTTCAAAGTAAATGCCTAGCTTTTCGTTGAGCAGGGTCTCGACAAAGCCCTTGATATCGCTATTACCCAGCTTTGTTTTGGTCTGGCCTTCGAACTGCGGCTCAGACACTTTAATACTGATGACGGCGGTCAGTCCTTCGCGGATATCTTCGCCCTGAACGGGTGATGCCTGGGTTGCCCCCGCCTTGAGCAGGCCGTTGGCCGCGGCATAGGAATTGATCGTACGAGTCAAGGCCGATTTCAAGCCGCTGAGGTGCGTGCCACCCTCAATCGTGTTGATATTATTGGCAAAGGTGTAGACGTTCTCGGTATAGCCCTCGTTCCACTGCAGGGCAATCTCGGCTTCGGTCGTGCCTTTCCTGCCGGCCAGGTAAATCACCTCGGAGTGGAGCGGCTTCTTGGCCACCCCAAGATGCTCGACAAACGACACAATCCCACCCTGGTAGTGGAAATCATGACGTTTTTGATCGCGTTCGTCTTCAATCTCAATGTGCAGGCCACCGTTCAAAAAGGCCAATTCCCGCAGCCGTTGGGAAAGCACGTCGAAGCTGAACTCCGAGACCTCGAAGATGAGCGGGTCGGGCTTGAAGGTCACCCGGGTACCGCTGGTTTCAACGCGACCGCTTTCCCGCAGCGGCATTATCGGCTCACCGCGACGGTACTCCTGGGTGTAGACCTTTCCGTGCCGTCTGATCTCGACTTCTAGCGATTCCGACAGGGCGTTGACCACGGAAACGCCCACTCCGTGCAGCCCGCCCGAGACTTTATACGCGCTGGAGTCGAATTTTCCCCCCGCGTGCAGCTTGGTCAGTACCACCTCGGCTGCGGAAATTCCCTCAGTGGGATGGATCTCGGTCGGAATCCCCCGGCCGTTATCCTCGACGGTGAGACTGTCATCAATGTGGATGGAGACCCGGATATGGGTACAATGTCCGGCAAGCGCTTCGTCCACGGAGTTATCAACCACCTCAAAGACCAGGTGGTGGAGACCGCGGACCGAGGTATCTCCAATGTACATCCCCGGCCGTTTGCGAACCGCCTCCAGACCGGCCAGAACCTTGATATGGTCAGCCCCGTATTCTTGTTCGAGCATGCACTCCCCAGACTGATCGCCAGAGCAAAAAAACGCTTATTTTTCTGGTTGTTTTCTCGCTGGAAAGCTATCATTTTCCGGCTGGGAAGTAAACTCACAGTATGCACAAAAGAAAGATTTTAAAACGTTTTTGTAAAATTAAAATATGCGCATTGGCATGATCACATACGAGAAGTCCTGATCCTCGACTGTTTTGAGCAGGCCCGGACTCATATCATCCTTGAGCGACAGCGTAATCTGTTGGCCTTCCTCCATGACGGTCAGGGCTTCGACCAGGTAGCGACCGTTAAAGCCAACGGCGATACTGTCTCCGCTGTAGTCTGTGGCGATCTCCTCCACCCCCTCTCCAAGATCGGGGGTATTGACCGAGATTTCGACCTTTCCGGCTTCAATCTGGAGCTTGATCCCGCGCGAGCGTTCGGTGGTCAGAATCAACAAGCGCCGTAGCGCACTCAACAACTCCTCGCGGGAGAAGGCAATCAGAAAATTGTGCTCGGTCGGCAGAATCTGCTGGTAATCCGGGAATTCGCCCTCAACCAGCCGCATCGACAGCGCAGTAGCCTCCTTGCGGAGCCCGGCGGTTGTGGCCTGCAACGAGAAGCTGACCTCGCCCTCCCCCCGTTCCAGGATCTTCCGGGCTTCGAGCAGCCCCTTGCGGGGCAGAATGACCTTGGGCCAAGCCGTCGGCTCGGTGATCGTAGCCTGGCGTTCGATGAGGGACAAACGATGACCGTCGCTGGCCACCATCCGCAGCTTTCCCGAGTCCAGGGCTTCGACATACACTCCGCTCAGGTTGAGCCGGGTTTCATCTGGCGAGGTGGCAAACAGCGTCTTCTCAATCATTTCGCGCAGGACTTCGCCGGGACATGTCGCCGGGCTGAGAGTCGCCCCGTCAGCCTCCTCCTGGACGATGGCCGGAAACTCTTTGGGATCGAGGCTGGCCATCCGAAACCGAGATTTTCCGCTGCTGACCTCTACCCAGCCACTCCCGGCCGAGCGCAGAGCAATGACGGTTGGGTCGGCAGAGCTGCCACCTGCATTCGGCAACTCCCGGACGATTTCATACAGCTTGCGAGCGTCGGTGGTAATGGAGCCGGCCTTCTTGACCCGCGCTCGGCAGTGCTGTCGAATCCCAATCTCCAGATCCGTGGCCCGAAGCGACAAGGCATGATCCGCAGCCTCGGTCTGTTCGTCGTTTGATTCAATTAAGACATGGGCGAGAATGGGAAGCGAAGAGCGTTTCTCTACGACTCCCTGGACCAGATATAAACAGCGTAACAGGTCATCTTTTTCCACCAGACATTCCATACCGGCTTCCTCTGGGTTGGGGGGTATTTGCGGGGTTCCTCTTCTCTTTTTCTATAGAATATAAAAGATTAGTAGTAGTAGGGGGCTGTGAATATGTGGATAACTCACTGAAGTCATTGATTTACAAAGAGAAGTTATTCACACCCCCTGTGGATAAGTCAGGCACTTATTCACACCCCTCCCTCAAGTTATCCACACCCCCCCTCAAGTTATTCACAGCTTATTCACAAGTTATCCACAGCTTATTCACAGGCTTATCCACAGGCTGAGGCATTGTTCAGGCGGCTGAGAGTGAGATTCAGCTTGGGCATCAGGGCTGGTCCTTGACGTGCTGACTGTAGATCGTGCTTTCAATCCGGTCCAGGATGGCGCGGAGTTCTTCGTCGTGTTTGAGCCGTTTTTCGATTGTATTGCAGGCGTATAAGGCGGTGGTGTGATCTTTGCCGCCAAATCGAATGCCAATCGTTGGATAGGAAGCATTCGCCAGCTTGCGGCACAGGTACATGGAGACCTGGCGTGGGAAAGCCACCAGTTTGGTCCGTTTTTTGGAGATCAGGTCATTGACCCGGATGCCGAAGTATTTGGCAATGGCTTGCTGGACCATTTCGATTGTGACCTTGGGACCCTTCTCCTTGACCAGGTTATGCAACACCTGACGGGCAAAATCGACGGTAATCGGCGTTGCATTCATGCTTGACAAGGCACCGAGTCGATTGAGACCGCCTTCCAGCTCGCGTACGTTGGCGGTGACGTTTGAGGCAATGAACAGCGCCACCTCGGACGAAATCTGGATTTTGCGGGCCTGAGCCTTTTTTTGCAGAATCGCCACTCGGGTTTCCAGGTCGGGCGGTTGAATGTCGGTAATCAGACCCGACTCGAACCGGTTGCGCAGCCGTTCTTCCAGCCCCTGAATCTCATTCGGAAACTTGTCCGAAGTGATCACAATTTGTTTGTGTGACTCGTGTAAGGTGTTGAAAGTATGGAAGAATTCCTCCTGGGTGCGCTCTCGCCCAGACATGAACTGGACGTCATCGACAATCAGCACGTCGGCTTGGCGGAACTTGTTTTTGAAGTCGTCCATGCGGTCCCGACGGATATGCGAAATCAGCTCATTGGTAAAGGACTCGGAGGACAGATAAAACACGCTGCTACGGCCCTGCCTGACGAGGCTTTCATGTCCGATGGCATTGATCAGGTGGGTTTTCCCCAGCCCTACTCCGCCGTAGATGAACAGCGGATTGTAGTGATTACCGGGATGATCGGCCACTGCCCGGGCTGCGGCATGGGCGAACTGATTGCCGCCTCCGACGACAAAGTTGGAGAAGGTAAAGTTCTGCAACAGCCCGCTTTTCTTGGTCGGCCGACCTTTGCTTTTGGGGGAGCCCTGCGGTTTGGAAGCCGGCTTGGAGCGGCGCTTGGTGGCTGCGTCTTGATCCGCAGCCTGGGGCGACGCGTCGTCGGCCGGAAACAGCTCGCCCTGCTGACCGCTGCGAACGTGGATCGCAACCTGCGCCGTCTGGCCGAGGACAGATGCCAGCGAGGCTTCGAGCGGTTCGAGAAGATTGTTGAGGAGCCATTCACGAAAAAGCGGACTTGGCACTTCCAGGTGAAAGGTGTCTCCTCGCAGTCCAATCGGACGGGCCGGCTTCAGCCAGGTCTCGGTGTTGGTCTTCCCAATCTTTTCCTCAACAACGTCCAGTACGTTTTCCCACACCCGATCCATACCACATACTCGTCCCAAGTCTTCCGGTGAGTTATCCACACCTGTGAATAACTCACTAAATCCTCATTCCAAAAAGGATTTTTCCACCCTTTCCACAGACTTTTCCACACACTTCTCCCCCCTCTTCTTTTCCTCCATCCCAGCGGAACCTGGCCCAAGAAGCCATAGGGATGCGAAGCAAAGGAGAAGATCATCTGTTACAGCATATCTGTTCGAGAAAAAGAGAGTGCGTCCGGTGTCGCAGTCGCACTACGGTGTGTAGACGTTTTTGATGAGAAATACAAGGAACGCGATGTCAGGGTCTGAAAAGTCACTGATTTTCCAGCACAATATTTTTTTACCTTGACGCGCCAGGCGGCCGGTGCTAGCACGGGATAACCCATCGTGAGGTTCGAAAACGCGCTATGTCCACGTCAGATAAGCTTTTTCGCCAAGCCCAGGAAATCATACCTGGCGGAGTCAACAGTCCGGTGCGCGCCTGGCGCGCGGTAGACGGCACACCGCGCTTTATCCAGCGCGGTCGTGGCTGTCGGGTGGTTGACGCGGATGGCAAGGAGTACATCGACTATATCGGCTCATGGGGCCCGCTGATTGCCGGCCATGCCCATCCTCAGGTCGTGCGCGCCCTTGAGGCTACGGTCAAACGCGGGACAAGCTTCGGTGCGCCGACCGCCAAAGAGATTGAGCTGGCGCGAATGGTCGTCGACGCCGTTCCCTCGGTTGACACGGTCCGCCTGACCTCGTCCGGCACCGAGGCGACGATGACGGCCCTGCGGATTGCCAGGGGCTATACGGAACGGACCAAGATCATCAAGTTCGCCGGCTGTTACCACGGCCATACCGACGCCCTGCTGGTCCGAGCCGGGTCGGGCGCCCTGACCCTGAGTCTACCCGACAGCAAGGGCGTGCCCGAAGCCTTTGCCAGCCAAACCCTGATCGCCGAGTACAATAATCTGGCCAGCGTTGAAGCCCAGCTCAGTGCCAACCCCGACACGGTTGCCGCGATCATTATCGAACCCGTCCCCGGCAACATGGGCGTGGTGTTGCCCGATCAGAATTTCCTGGCCGAGCTGCGACGGCTGACCGTCGAGGCCGGGGTAGTTCTCATTTTCGATGAGGTCATGAGCGGGTTTCGCCTGGCGCGGGGCGGCGCCCAGGAACTGTACAGGATAGACCCCGATCTGAGCTGTTTCGGCAAGGTGATCGGCGGCGGTCTGCCGCTGGCCGCAGTCGGTGGTCGGCGGGACATCATGGACTGTCTCGCCCCGCTCGGACCGGTCTACCAGGCCGGGACCCTGTCGGGAAACCCCTTGGCGGTCACGGCCGGTATTGAAACGCTCAAGCTCATGAACGCCCCGGGCGCGTACGAACGCCTCAATGAACTCGGCAGCCGCCTGGCGGAGGGGCTACGCCGGGCCATCCGAGACGCCGACGTGCAGGCCTGCGTCAACCAGCTCGGCTCGATGATCACCGTCTTCTTTGGCGTTGATCAGGTCCGCGATTACACCAGCGCCGTCAGCTGCGACACGGCGATGTTTGCCCGCTATTTTCACGGCATGCTCGAACGTGGCATGTATCTCCCGCCCTCCCAGTTCGAGGCGGCCTTTGTGTCCCTGGCCCACGGTGAGGCCGAGATTGATGAAACCGTCTTTGCCGCCACACAAGTCATGCAGCAACTCGGCTCGTGATCGGTATGGCCTGTAACCCCACTCTCCTGACCTACGGCAGATATGGCGCTCTGGGTTTTGAGTTTGCCGGAGCGGTGCTGGCCGGCATTTTCCTCGGGCGCTACCTCGACAGCCTGTGGGGGACCGCCCCCGTATTGTTGGTGCTTGGCGCGGTCGGTGGGATGGCCGGGGCGCTGTACCGTCTGATTGTGGTCCTCCAGCACCTGTCGCATGCAGACCAGCCCCACCACGATAGAAAAGATTGAGCGGCTGAATCTCGTGCTGGTCGGCCTGGGGGCCGGGCTAAGCTGGCTGCTCGGATATGGGCATGGGCTGAGCCTCCTGCTGGGCGGCATCGTCATGCACGGCAATTTCTGGCTGCTCAAAAAGCTCGTCCGCAGCCTGCTGTCGGCCTCTTCCTCAGGCGGGCCCAGACGCTCTCGTGCGGCCGTCTGGTTTGTGGCCAAGAGTCTGTTGTTTCTGGGATTATTAAGCGCCGTGCTGTTGCGCTACCCGGTCCACGGACAGAGCTTTGCGGTTGGGGTGTCTTTACTGCTGCTGGCCTGCGTGATAGTTGGCCTGTCCGAACCGCGAACCGAAATCCAAGATCTGGTGGAAAAGCGCTAATGGAACACCACCCTTTTACCTGGGTCTCCGCCATTCCCGGACTGAATATTCTCCCCGGGCACATTGCGACCTCCCTCCTGATTACCGTTGTGCTCATCTTCCTGGCCTACCGGGCCAAGCGACAGATGGAGGCCGCCCCAGACCCCAATATCCCGGATGATTCGCTCAGCCTGCGTAACATGGCCGAGCTGCTGGTCGAGGGCGTGTCGGGTATGGCCGAGGGTATCCTGGGGCACCAGGCGCGGCGCTACGTGCATCTCTACGGCAGCTTTTTTCTCTTCATTCTGGCTGCCAATCTGAGCGGTCTGGTGCCGGGCTTTTTGCCGCCGACGAGCAATTTCAACGTCACCCTCGCCCTAGGCATATTGTCGTTTACGGCCTACAATTTCTTCGCTTTTCGAGAACAGGGCCTGGCCTACTTGAAGCACTTCGTGGGACCAATCTGGTGGCTCGGCTTTCTGATGGTGCCGCTGGAGTTGATTGACAATTTTGTCCGGCCCTTTTCCCTGGGCCTGCGCCTGTTCGGCAATATGACCGGCGACCATGTGGTGCTGGAGATCTTCACCGATCTGACCAAGGTCGGTGTCCCGGTCGTGTTCTATGGCCTCGGGGCGTTTGTGTCCCTGGTCCAGGCCTTTGTATTTACCCTGCTCAGCATGGTGTACGTGTCGCTGGCCGTGGCCCATGACGAGCATCACTAGGTCGGGAGAGAAAAAACAGCATACCCAACAGTCATCCCAGGGCCGAGGGGCGAGGACGGGTGAGGAGGACAAGAGAGGCGTGCCCAGGTTTCTGCCAGTGGGAGGCAAGAAAGGAGTAGAGGTATGAAGAAAGTATGGTTGACTGGGTCGTTTGCCCTGATGCTGCTGCTCGCAACGAGCGGTGCGGCACTCGCCGCGGATGGGGGCGACACCTCGCGCGGCATGATTGCCCTAGCCGCCGGCCTGGCGATCGGCATTGCTGCGGTGGGCGCTGGTCTGGGCCAGGGTCGGGCCGTCGCGGCGGCGATGGAGTCCATCGGTCGCAACCCGAGCTCGGCCGACCGGATTCAGACGCCGATGATCATCGGTATCGCTTTCATGGAGGCGCTGGCGATTTACGCCCTGGTGATCGCGTTTACCCTGTCGGGCAGCGTCTAAGAAAGAGGAAACGTGTCCTCCAACCACATGAACCCTGTTGACACGTTTCCTCTTTTTGGCGTTCAGCTGTAACCACGGGCGACCTGCGGGTCGCCCGTTTTGTTTTGGAGAGCAGCCTAAACCAACAGGTGTTGCACCAGCACCCCAACCGAGACCAGCGCAAACACGATGTAGAAGGCGCTGATCACCCCCAGCAGCGCACAGCGCACCGGACCGGGTCGCAGTTCGGCTGGCAGCCGGGTGCGATTCAGGACTAGGGCCAGCGGCGTATAGATGGCCATGGCAATCCCGCCGAAAAAAGCCGATCCCAGCAGGAACAGGATAGGCGGCAGACTCTCGTAGACATAGGTCAGCACGATGCCGACGACAATCCACACCACGGCAATTGTGCCGTACCACCAACTGAGCGGTTTTTTTTGAGCCCAGGCGTAGTTGGTATGCAGAATATCCGCGCATGACCGGGCGACCCCATCAATTAGGGTCAGCTGGGTACTGAACAGACACGCGGTGCCGACCAGCAGAAACACCAGCCTTCCGAACGAGCCCCACAAACTGCCCAGCATTTCCGCCTCTTGCCACACCAGCAGCTCCTGGTTGGGAACAATGCCGCGGGGATGGAGCACGGCCAGCGCCCCATAGATGAACAACAGAATTGTGAAGGTGTTCAGCAGCCAGAAAAAGAGCACCTGGTCGAGCTGTAGATGCCGAAACCAGGCCCGCCAACGCTGCATATTGTCAGCGTCAGGGGTGACCCGAAACGCGTGCTCGGCTGTTGCTTCCTGACGCTGGCGCAGCGGGTTGAGTACTTTCGGCACCAGGCTGCCCATCCCCCAGCCTTTGTCACGGATATAAAAGGAGAAGAACAGATTGGCGGTGCCTCCGGCCCCGGCGAACACGACAGAAGAGAACAGGGCGTACAAGGCCATATCGGGGTCTTTGTAGGGAATGTTCAGGATGCCCCGGCCCAGGTCTTTCCAGGTCGCTGCATCTCCGACCGAAAACGCCAGCGCAACCAGCCCCAGGGTAATCAACGCCACCAGGACTTCAACCGTATGCTCCAGCGAGGCATACACCCGTTTTGGCCCGAACAGCACCAAGGCTACCCCAACAAAGGTAATCGCTGTCCACATCCAGGGATCTCCCCAGCCCTGGGGGCCGACAATCAGAACTTTGAGCGCTCCGCCACACGCCCGTGCCCAGCCGGGCAGAATCCAACTACACACATTCAGCGCCAGAAAGATCCAGGCAAAGTGGCGCGATATCCGGGCAAAGCCGCCGTAAATACTTTCGCCTGTGGCCAGGGTATAGCGGCCGACTTCGCAGTTGATCCACAGCTGAACAAACACCCCCAGCACGGCCGCCCAGGTCATACTGGCACCGAACTGGGCGGTATTGCGCGGCCAGACGATCAGCTCACCGGCCCCAATCGACAGGCCGACCAAGACCGCGCCGGGTCCGGCCAGCTGCCAGAAGCCGGCCACCTTGGGAGGCAGGTCTGCGGGTTGGTAGGCTGGCGGCATGGGGGAGGGGAAGAAAAGTCAAAAGACAAAGGTCAAAACGCAAAAGTTCTGCTCATATATAGCCCTGCTGGTAGAGATACTCGGCCATCAACACCGCCCCCTTGGCCGCCCCCATTTTGGTATTGTGGCTGACCAGCAG
This sequence comes from uncultured Binatia bacterium (SeqCode), assembly GCA_965243735.1. Lineage (GTDB taxonomy): Bacteria > Desulfobacterota > Binatia > Bin18 > Bin18 > JAAXHF01. Next base: position 4,869,305 of record CBDEVZ010000008.1, on the reverse strand, counting down.
GTATTTGACCCCGTTGTCCAGGGCGCTGTCAGCCCGAAACCGGCCGGCTGAGGTCGCCATGCCGTCTTCGGCGTCGCGGTCCAGGCGGGGCTGAGGCCGGAATGGATCGTCGTGGACGATAATCATATGCTTGGGCGCCGAAGGCAGGCCGAGACGGCCGAACTCCTGGCCAAAGGCAATCATGGCCGCCCGCGCGTCATCAACTGAGCACGGCTTGTCCATCACGGCCAGGACCGATTCGGTATGGCCCTCCAGCACGGCCACCCGGGTGCAGGTGGCGCTGACCGAAAAATCCGCCGGCGTGATGGCGCCGGCCGACAGGCTGCCCAGGATCTTCTGGGCTTCTTTTTCCACCTTTTCCTCTTCACCCGAGATAAAGGGGATGATGTTATCCACCACATCGAGCCCGATGACGCCGGGTGAGCGCCCAGCCCCGGACAGACCCTGCATCGAGGTCATGATGACTGTTTGCAGGCCAAAGGTGTCGAACAGGGGTTTGAGCGTAATCGCCAGGCCGATCGTAGTGCAGTTGGGTTGGGTCGCAATATAACCCTGCCAGCCGCGGTTTTTCCGCTGGGTATCAATGAGGTGAATATGGTCGAGGTTGAGGCCCGGGATCAGGAGCGGCACGTCCGCCTCATAGCGGAAGGCCGAAGCGGCACTGACAACCGGCGTGGTGGCGGCGTACAGCGGTTCGAGTTCCCGGGCCGGGCCGGACTCGACGGCTGAGAAGACCAGATCAATACCGCTCAGATCGATCGACGAGGCCTCGTGGACCACCAGCGACAGCATCTGTTGTGGCGGCTCTTCCTGGCACCACCACTGCCGAGCGCCGGTCTTGGGATCCCGAATCGCCTCGGCATAGGTTTTCCCCGCCGACCGCTGTGAGGCGGCCAGCAGACCAACCTCAAACCAGGGATGATTCTCGAGGGCAACCAGAAATTGTTGTCCGGCAATACCCGTGGCTCCGACCACAGCAACACGCTTTTTCATAGGCTTGTAATAAGCGGCAGCCGGGTGTTTTTGTCAACTCCCGGCCGCTTGACTTCCCCCCCGCAAGCCATAACACTTGCGGCTCGGGAAGGAGGAGCCATGGCCGTCGAGTATTATGAAGAGTACGAGCCCGGGGCCGAGTACGAAACCGCCGCCCGGACGGTGACGGAGACCGACATTGTCACCTTCGTCAACCTGTTTGGCTTCACCGAACCGCTGTTCATCGACATGGAATTTGTCAAGCAGCACAGCCTGTTTGGCGGCCGGATTGCCCCGGGCGCGTTCACCTTTGGGCTGTCAGAGGGGCTGATGATTCAGGCTGGCCTGGCCCGGGGCGGCCTGGCCCTGCTGGGCATCGAAGACATGCAGGTGCCGGCGCCGCTGCGCTGCGGAGACACGGTCCGGGTCAAGATCAGGGTCGTCTCCAAGCGGGAAACGAGCAAGCCCGACCGGGGCGTCGTCACCTTTGAGCAGCAGGTGTTGAACACCACAGATGAAGTCCTGCTGCGCTATACGGTCAAGCGGATGATTCGCCGCCAGCCGCCGGCGGACCGCTGAGAGTCCCCCTCAAATTCCCGGCACCAAGGGGGCATCAAGAAAAGGGCAGCCGGCGAACGGGGCGCAGCGCGTGAACCCCCGGATGTTCTACCGATTGACCCACGATTCGTTCAGGTCGGCCGCTAAACCCGCCAAAACGGCCAGAAATAGGGCGTCAGGGCGTCAGATAGTTATCTACTGAAGAACCCCGCGAATAAACCGCCAGCCACGATGCGTGTCCTTGCATTTCTTGACCCTGGCGGCCAGAATGCCCGGTCAAGCGATTAAGGGCTTCCCTGGGAAGGACAGCGTATGGATACGAGTACGATCAAAGGGAATCGTGATAACAGATCAGCATGGAATGAGGTCACGATTCCCTTTATTGAGCGTCTGGGCGAGATTGTGGGTGCCGACGGCGTGGTGGTCAACGCGCGAGCCTTGGCGACCTATGAGTGTGACGGCTATACCCTGGAGAAGTCGGTTCCCGAGGTGGTCGTGCTGCCGCGCTCGACCCAGGAGACGGCTGCTGTCGTCAGCTTCCTGCACGAGCAGAACATCGCCTTCGTGCCCCGCGGGGCGGGGACCGGCTTGAGCGGGGGCTGTCTGCCGGTTGAGGCGCCGGTCATGATCGGCACCAGCCGTCTGAACACCATCAAGCACATCGATCTGACCAACCGCTATGTTGTCGCCGAGGCCGGGGTGGTCAACCTGTGGGTCAGCAATGCGGTTAAAAACGACGGCCTGCACTACGCGCCCGATCCGTCTAGCCAGCAGGCATGTACCATCGGCGGTAACGTCGCCGAGAACTCGGGCGGACCCCATACCCTGAAATATGGGGTGACGACTAACCACGTCCTGGGCCTTGAGCTGGTGCTGCCGGACGGTGAGGTGGTGACGCTTGGCGGAGCGGTCGAAGACGTGCCGGGCTACGATCTGCGGGGCGTGACGATTGGGGCTGAGGGGACCTTTGGCCTGGTGACCGAGGCGACGCTGCGCCTGACCCGCCAACCCCAGGCCTACCGCACCTTTCTTGGGGTGTTCGAATCTGTCCATCAGGCAACCCAGGCCGTATCCGACATCATTGCCGCAGGGATCGTACCGGCGGCGCTGGAAATGATGGACCGGCTTATCATTCAGGCTGTTGAAGCCGCCTTTCACTTTGGTTTTCCGACCGATGCCGGGGCGGTACTGATTATTGAACTGGACGGTCTGGAGGCCGGCCTTGAGCCCCAGACGCGCAAGATTCTCGACATCTGCCAGCACAACAGCGCCCGCGAAGTCCGGGTGGCTGCCGACGATGCCGAGCGCATGGCGCTGTGGACGAGCCGCAAGCGGGCGTTTGGCGCGGTGGGCCGCCTGGCCCCGAATTACTGTACCCAGGACGGTGTGGTGCCGCGTACCAAGGTGGCGGATATCCTGCGCACGATTGCCGCGGTGGCCGAAAAGTACAACCTGCGCATTGCCAACGTCTTTCACGCCGGAGACGGCAACATCCATCCCATTCTGATGTACGACGAGCGCAACCCGGGCGAGGCCGAGCGGGTGATCCAGGCCGGCCAGGAGATCCTCAAGGCGTGTGTCGATCTGGGCGGCAGCCTGACCGGTGAGCACGGCATCGGCGTTGAGAAGCGCGGCCAGATGCCGCTGATCTTCAGCCCCGAAGACCTGCTGTGCATGGCCGAGTTACGCGCGGTGTTCAACCCCGACAACCGGTGTAATCCGCACAAAATCATTCCCACACCCGGGACGGGCTGTATTGACGTGCGGGCGCCGCGTCGCCAAGTCCCACTGTGAGGAGACAAGGAGACGACGCTTGCCTTTGACGGACAGGGCGCGGTTTGCGATTGACGGCACGGAGCCGCACGAGGTGGTGTTTGCGACCTCGTTTGAGCAGGTTTCAGACACCCTGCGCCACGCTGGCGAGCACAAACTCGCGGTCGCCCCGGTCGGCCTCGGCGCGTTTTTGCACCTGGGTGGTCGGCCTCGGCGCTACGATGTGGCCCTGTGTCTGGACCGCCTGAGCAGCCTGGTCGATTACCAGCCGACCGATATGACGGTCACAGTCGAGGCCGGTATGCCGGTGTCGCAGCTCCAGGCCGTCCTGGGCGAAAACGGTCAGTGGTTGCCGCTCGACCCGCCCAGCCCGGACCAGCTCACGGTCGGCGGCTTGATCGCCACCAATCTGAACGGCCCGGCGCGTCTGTCACAGGGCACGGTCCGCGACTTTCTGATCGGTCTGCGCGTTGTCCGGCCGAATGGTTCCGTCGTCAAAGGCGGTGGGCGGGTGGTCAAAAACGTGGCCGGCTATGATGTGGCCAAACTCTACTGCGGGTCGTTCGGGACCCTGGGGGTGATTGTTGAGGCGACCTTCAAGGTCCGTCCCCGGCCCGAGGCCCAGGCCGTGCTGATGCTGCATTTCCCCTCGGCCGATCAGGCTATGCAGTTCGCCCTGCACCAGATCACCGCGCTGCAGCCCTTCTTTTTGGAGCTGAGCAACGGCGATCCCGTCCACCCGGCCGAGGCTCCGAGCGGCTTTCGACTGATTGTCGGCCTGGCCGGTGTGGCCCAGGAGGTGGACTATCAGCGCCAACGCCTGAGCGAGTTGGCCGGACCGGCCGGATGTCGCCTCGAACACATCGAAGGCCAAGCCGCCCACGCGCTGACCCTCGCCCTGCGCGACTTTCCGGTCAGCGGCCCGGCCGGTAGCGTTGACGATGATGACCAGCTGAGCAAATCGTCTACGGTGTTGCGGTGTAAGACCAGCCTGCTGCCGGACCGGGTGGCCGAGTTCTGTGCCCGGGTCGAGGAAGAGGTCGGTCTGCGCGGCCTGACGGTCCAGTTTCAGGCTCGGGCCGGGAATGGCATTGTATACAGCCGCTTTGCCCTCCCGGAGGGCGCCCCGCCCGACCAGTTCGTCTCCCTGCTCGACTGGCTGCGTATCCTGGTCAAAAAAATGCACGGCTATATCGTTGTGGAGCAGATTGACCCTGCCCTCAAGGACCGGCTTGATGTGTGGGGGCCGAGCGGCGGCGCCTTCGCACTGATGAAAAAGCTCAAAGACAGCTTCGATCCACAGCAGGTGCTGAACCCCGGCCGCTTTGTCGGAGGAATATAGGCCGCGTATGCCAGCCAATGAATTTGTTGACCACGAAAAGTTCTTCGACTGCGTGCACTGCGGGTTGTGCCTGCCGTTTTGCCCGACCTATGCAGAGTTGGGAACCGAGATGGACTCCCCGCGGGGCCGGATTCTAACCCTGCGGGCGCTGCAAGAGGGCCGTTTCGACCTGGACCCGGAAGTCGTGCGCCACCTCGACCTGTGCCTGGGCTGTCGGGCGTGCGAGACGGCCTGTCCGTCCGGGGTCCAGTATGGGGCGCTGATCGAAGGCGCCCGGCCGTATATCGAGCAGCACTACGCACGGCCGCTGCACGAACGTCTGGTCCGTCGGGCTATCGACGCGATCTTCCCCAACCCAGTCGGCGTGCGCCTGTTCGCCTGGCTGCTCAAACTCGGCGCCCTGTTCGGGCTTGGCCGTCTGGCCCGGGTCGCCTGGCTGCCCGCCCGCCTGCGGGCCCAGTTTGGCCTCATTCCCGACCGGGGTCGGCTGTCCTCGGCGGTCCTGCACGAGCGCTACACCCCAGTCGGAGACCAGCGCTACCGGGTGGCCATGCTGTCCGGCTGTGTCATGCCCGAGCTGTTTGGGACGACCAATCAGGCCACCGTCAAAGTGCTGCGCCATAACGGCTGCGAGGTGCTGGTGCCGAAAAGCCAGGCCTGCTGCGGAGCCTTGTTGCTGCATAACGGTAATAAATACGAGGCTCTGGCCCTGGCACGGCGCAACATTGAGGTCTTCAGCGAGCTTGACATCGACGCCCTGATCATCAATGCGTCCGGCTGCGGGGCAATGATGAAGGAGTATGGCGAGCTGTTGAAGGACGACCCGGTATACCGTGAGCGGGCCGAGCAGCTGGCGGCCAAGATGAAAGACGTGTCGGAGTTTCTGGCCGAGATCGAGCCGACCACGCCGACCAGGCCCCTGAACAAAACGGTCGCCTATCATGACGCCTGTCACCTGGTTCACGGCCAGCAGGTACGCGCCCAACCGCGCGCCCTGTTGGCAACGATTCCGGGCCTGCGGCTCACCGAACTGCCCGAGTCGGACTGGTGCTGCGGCAGTGCCGGCACGTATAACATTACCGAGCCCGAGATGGCCGAGCGGCTCATGCGTCGCAAAATCGACAACATCCAGCGCACCGAAGCCGAGACCGTGGTGATGGGCAACCCCGGCTGCCTGATGCAGATTCGGGCCGGCTTGCAGCAACGCGGCCTGGCGGTTGACGCCGTGCATACGGTCGATCTGTTGGCCGAAGCCTACGGAGACGAATAAACGCAGGCAAAGGGAATCGTGATCCCCTTTGTGATCTCTGCCTGTTATCACGATTGCCTTTGGAGGGAATATGGTAGACGAGCATGACACGACAGGGGCTGAGGCCGCTCTCGACCCCGAGCTGCCCATCTGTGACCCGCACCATCATCTGTGGGATCATCCCGGCAACCGCTATCTGCTTGACGAGTTGCTGCACGACACCGACAGCGGTCACAGGGTCGCACAGACCGTTTTTGTCGAGTGTCTGTCGATGTACCGCAAAGACGGTCCGCCCGAGATGAAACCCGTCGGTGAGACCGAGTTTGTCCAGGGCATCGCCGCCCAGAGCGCCAGCGGCAACTATGGACCGATGGCCGCGTGCAGCGGGATTGTCGGCTTTGCCGATCTCTCTTTGGGCGATGGGGTGCAGGCGGTTCTTGAGGCGCACCTGGCGGCCAGCTCCAACCGCTTCCGGGGGATCCGGCATGCGGCCAGCTGGCACGCCAGCCCCGACATTCGGAACGCCCACACGGGCGCGCCCAAAGGGCTGATGCTGGAAACCACATTTCGCACCGGGCTGGCCTGTCTGCACCGGCTGGGCCTGAGCCTTGACGCCTGGCTGTACCACACCCAGCTCATGGAGTTGGTTGACTTGGCGCGGGCTTGCCCGGACGGCACGATCATTCTCGACCATGTCGGCGGACCGCTTGGCATTGGTCCGTACGAAGGACAGCGCGACGCCGTCTTTCAGGACTGGAAACGGGGCATGACGGAGCTGGCGACCTGCCCCAACGTCGTGGTCAAGCTCGGTGGCCTGACCATGCCGATGAGCGGCTTTGGCTGGCATAAACACGACACCCCGCCGACCTCGGCCGAGTTGGCCCAGGCCCTCGGACCCTACTACCTGTTCTGTATCGAACAGTTCGGGGTCGAGCGGTGCATGTTTGAGAGTAACTTCCCGGTCGATAAAACGTCATGTTCCTACGTCGTGCTGTGGAATGCGTTCAAACGCATCACCCAAGACTTCTCGGCCGACGAGCGACTGGCCCTGTTCCATGACACGGCCGCCCGGGCCTATCGGCTGAAAACCCATGACGCCTTGGGAATCTAGCCCAGGCCCGAATCCTCAAAGCCTGTACTCAGCCTGGAGCAGGTCAATCCCCGCAGCATCTTGGGCGTTCCCTTTCAAATACCTCAAAATTTGGTACTAATCAGAGGAGAATTAGTATCTTGTCATGGCCGGCGGAACTTGAAATACTAATTTGACATTTATTAGTAGGAAATTAGTATTTGGGCTTTGGCCATGAAGATCCCTGAATGCCCTCCAAGCTTTTCCGATATTCTTGCGGAGTTGAAGAACCCTGATCGCATGCGGCGATTCGCGGAAATCCTTTCTCGAGGGATTGTCGGCCCCGCACCGGACGGTAAATATCGACACTGGGCGACACTGAAACATCTCACGCCTCCCGGAGATCTCGCACCACAGGAATTTTGGGCCGGTGTAAAGTTCGCCCGTTCTCAGATCAGACGAGAAGTCCCTCTCAGGACGCCAGAAGGTCATCCTTTCTGCTACATGATAGCCGACCCGGTCCTTGAGAAGTTGTACGCCATAGACCGCGATGCGAGCGGTCACATCTCCACCAGCGAACAGATAACGAATCCTTCTACAAAAGAGCGCTATGTCCAGCGTTCGCTTGTTGAAGAAGCCATCACCTCAAGTCAGCTTGAAGGCGCTTCGACGACACGGGAAGTGGCGAAGGCCATGATTCGCTCTGGTCGAGAGCCTGTGGACCGTAGCGAACGGATGATCTTGAACAATTATCGTGCAATTCAGCTCATCAGCCGATCGAAAAACGAACCATTGACTCCTGAGCTGGTCTTTGCTCTGCACCGAACGATTACTGAGGGGACCTTGTCTGAAGGGGCTGAGCGGAACTATTTGAGGACTCCGGACGATGACATCAAAGTCTATGACGACCGTGATGACACTGTCTTACATGTGCCACCGCCTGCTAGCCAGCTATCGCAGCGCATGGATTTGATGTGTCAATTTGCCAATGAAGAGCAAACCGGAGCCTTTTTGCATCCGTTTCTCAAGGCTATCATTCTTCACTTCTGGCTTGCCTACGACCATCCCTTCATTGATGGGAATGGGCGTACCGCGCGCGCATTATTTTATTGGTCAGTCCTGTCGCAGGGATTCTGGCTTTTCGAGTTTGTCTCCATATCCAGCATTATCCACAAGGCTCCGATACGCTATGCTCGCTCATTCCTGTATACCGAGACTGACGAGAACGATCTGACCTACTTTATCCTTTTTCAGCTGACCGTCATTCGGCGGGGAATCGAAGAGCTGTATGCCTACCTGGACAGGAAAACGCGAGAAATCCAGAACACTGAAAAACTGCTCAGATCGTCGGCGTTCAATCATAGGCAGATCGCTCTCCTTGGGCATGCACTCCGTCACCCAGGCATGGACTATACCATCGAGTCCCACAGAGGCAGCCATGGAGTCAGCTACCAGACCGCCCGAACCGACCTGCTGGATCTCGCCCAGAAACGGCTCCTGATACAAACAAAACGCGCGAAAACCTTCCTGTTTCGCGTACCTCCAGACATTTCGGACAGACTGGCCACTGTGTCATGATGGCCGTGACACTCCGCCCATGTGCAGTCAACAGTGCCCCCGGCGCGATTCGAACGCACGACCCTCGGATTAGGAATCCGATGCTCTATCCGGCTGAGCTACGGGGGCTCAGGGTGGGACAGGAGGAGCTTACCAGAGTCACCGACCGCCCGGCAATCCTGATGCTGCGGACGGCCCCAGCTCTTGCACTGGGAGGGAAAAAAAGCGTATCGTAGCCTTGGCGAGGAGGAATCCGACACACGCTTGCGGGGGGACGGGGCAGGTCCAGATAAACAGGAAACACAACCTAAAAGGAGGGTCTCGTATGGCAGACTACAGTGTTATTTCTGCGGATTCGCATTTTGTCGAACCGCCCAGCATGTGGAAGGAACGCCTGGACAAGAAGTTCCGGGATAAGGCGCCCCACACCGTCAAAGACCTGCACGGCAAAGAGGGCGAGTATTTTGTGTGCGAAAACATCTCGCCCTTCCCGGTGGCGGCCTTCTTTGGCGCTGGCGTGCCGTCGGCCGACCTGCCCGAGCACAATAAAAAAGGTATGGATCAGGCTCCGGCCTCGGTCTGGGACCCGGCCGCCCGGCTGAAGGACCAGGACCGGGACGGCGTGGTCGCCGAGGCGATCTACACCTCAATGGGCATGCCGCTGTACATGCTCGACGATGTTGAGCTGCGGGCCGCCTGTTTCTCGGCCTATAACGACTGGTCCGCCGAATATTGCAGCCACGACCCCAAACGCCTTCTGCCGCTGGGCCTGATTACGCTCGAAGACATTCAAGCCGGTACCAAAGAGCTTGAACGGTGCGCCAAAAAAGGCATCCGGGGAGCCATGATCTGGGCCGAGCCGCCGGGCGACCACCCCTATAGCGATCCCATCTACGATCCGTTTTGGGCGGCGGCGTCGGATCTCAACATGCCCCTGTCCCTGCATATCCTGACCGGTCGCAAGGGTACCGGCATCGACTTCTTCAGCAAGAACTTGGCGCTGCAAGCGACCACCCTGTACCACGAGGTCGAGCGCTCGCTGGCCGTGTTCGTGCTCGGCGGCGTGCTGGAGCGTTTTCCGAAGCTCAAGGTCGTCTCGGCCGAGAACGATGTGGCTTGGCTGCCGTACTTCATGTGGCGGATGGATCTGATCCACGGCCGCCTGGGTTCGATGGGCACGCCGGCGGAACTGAGCATGAAGCCCAGCGACTATGTCAGACGCCAGGTCTACGCCACCTTCATCAACGAACCGCTGTTCATCCGCACCCTCGACCTGTACGGCCCGGACAACGCGATGTGGTCTTCGGACTACCCGCATACCGCCGCCACCTGGCCGCGCTCGCAAGACTTCATTAACAAAACGTTTAGTGAGCTTGACGAGACCGACCGGCGCAAGATCGTGCACGACACCGCGGCCAAGCTGTATAACATCGAACTCTGATCCACCCTCATAGCCCAACACGAACCGGGGAATCGGGGAGGTTGGTCGGCCCCCTCAATTCCCCGGTCTTTTTTCAGGAGGGACACCTATGGCAGCTCAGGAGATGATGATATCGGCCGATTCGCACGTCATTGAGCCGCGCAATCTGTGGGTCGAGCGGATGCAGCAATCCTTTCGTGACCGAGCCCCGCGGGTTGAGACCAATCCGGGCAAGCTGAACGGAGAGTGGTTCATGTGTCAGGGCCTGGAGCCGCGCCCGGCCTCGCTGGCCTTTGCCGCCGGCAAAGACCCGAGCGAGTATAACGAGTTTCAAAAGGCCACCAACTACGACGACGGCATTGCCGGTGGCTGGGAAGCCGCCCCCCGGCTCAAAGACATGGCGCTCGACGGGGTCGAGGCGGAAGTCATCTATACGACCCTGGGCTTCCGCCTGTTCGGTCTGCTCGACGAGCCCTTTCAGCGGGAATTGTTCCGCGTCTACAACGACTGGCTGGCCGAACTGTGCCGCTATGCGCCCACACAACTCCTCGGGCTGGCGATGATTCCGCTGCTCGACATCGAGCGCGGTATCGAGGAGTTACGGCGGTGTGCCAAGCTCGGGCTGCGGGGCGCGCTGATCATGTGCTCGCCGCCCGACGGCCAGACCTATGCGGATGCCAGCTACGATCCGTTCTGGGCTGAAGCCCAGGCGCTGGACATGCCGCTCAGTCTGCACTTGGGCACGGGCCACGGCAAAGAGAGCCGCTACGACGCCAACCTGTTTCTGCGCGCGATGAGTATCCCCCACGAGGTGCAGCGGACCTTTGCCGCGCTGGTGTTTGGCGGCGTCCTGGAGCGCTTCCCCGATCTCAAGCTGGTGTCGGCCGAGAATGATATTGGCTGGCTGCCGCACTTCCTGGCCCGCGCCGACCTGACCCACCATAAGCTGGGTTCACTCAAGCTGGGCGCCTGGAGCGGCGCCACGCTCTCCCTGCTGCCCAGCGAGTACTTCCGCCGTCAGGTCTACGCCACCTTTATCGATGATGAGGTTGGCGTGCGTAACGCCGACCTGTTTGGAACCGATAACTATATGTGGTCCAGCGACTACCCGCATCTGATGGCAACTTGGCCCCACTCGCGCGAGGCCGTGGACCGCAACTTCCAGGGCGTGGGTGACGAGGTGCGGCGAAAAATCGTACGTGAAAACGTCGCCCGGCTGTATCATATCGATTTGAACTGACGCGGCCGGGACCGAGGCGAGGACCGTCGCCCTGGAAGCCGCATGGACTGGAGCGGGTGTCTCTACCCGCTCCTCCACCCAGCCAGATTCCGTTCTCATGAAGACGTTTTATGCGCTGGGCTGCGTGCTCGGCATAGTCGTGCCGTTCTGGCAGCTCGTCCCCGCTCTCGTGTTGGTGGGTTTCATCCTGTCTGAAGGCCGCCGACTCAAGATCCCATACGTCTGGCTGCCGGTCGTGGGCACGTATACGGTGGGCGTATCGCTGGGCTTCCCCCTCTTTCTGCTGCCGCGGGAAGTCCGGCTTGAAAAACACATGGAGAAACAGCGATGACACCAGAGGAACAGCGCAATATCGAGCTTGCCAAGCTGTGGGAAGAAACCTATAACACCGACATCCGGCGTCTTGTGTCTGACTGCTACGCGGCCGATTGCGAGGTCAACGACGGCTTTGTTCGCGGCCACGCCCAGTTGCTCCAGATTGAGCAAGACGTAGTGGAAGCAGCCCCAAAACGTCGGATGCGGGTTGACCGGCGGCACGCGACCGGGAGCGTTGTGGTTGTTGAGGCCGTGCTGCTCGACCCGGACCGGGGTGAAGACTGGCAGCTGCCCTTTTGCGCCGTGCTCACCTGTCGTGACGGGAAAATCGTGACCGACCGGACCTATACCGAGTTCAGCAAATGGCCGGGACTCTAGGCGACCCGCGCCTTGTTATTGCCCTGCCGGCTTCGTAAGATGCCCGCATTACGGCCCTCTCTCGGAAGGCCGACAGGAGACATTGCCTATGACCGACCACCCGGCGTGGCCGTCGTTCGGTTCACCCGTACAGACAGCCGATTCTCTGCTGGTTGAGTTTCATCAGCCGCTGCATTTTGTCCTCCTCGACGGCGAGTCGGGCCTGCCCACGGTTCGGGTGCTGCCCGACCCGGATGGCGGGGAGCGACCGGCCGAGCTGAGCGCCGAGGAGCTGGCCTATATCGAAAAGCTCCGGCGTCTGGTGGCCGACAAGCAGGCCAGCGGGAAATTCGACCGGCCGGCCGACTATCAGCCGCCCCCGGTCGGGACGATGCCGTCGGGTCGGGTGTGCGATTTGTGCGAGCTGGCCCACTACACCCCCTGGTATGCCGAGTTTCATCGACCGCTGAAGTTCACCATTCTCGACTGTGACGCCTGTGAGGTACCGATTGCGGTCCTGGCTGAACACCGGGTGGAACTTACGCCGGACGAGGTCAGTTTCATGGAACAGGCACTCAATCTGGTCGCCGAGCAGAAATACACCGGCCAGTTTCCCAAATGGACCTTTGACCACACCATGCGTCAAATCCCGGACCACTATCATTTCCATGTGCGTCCGCTGTTGTGGTGAGGCGCGGTCCGCTCTCACATGCCATCATCACGCGCTCTTCCCGATCCGCCCCCCGAGGGACACATGCAGGCCATGATGCTGCTGGGTCCGGGCCGGATGGCTTTTCAGCCCACCGCTATCCCCGAGCCTGGAGACGACGACATCGTGCTCAAGATCGGTGCCGCGCTGACCTGTGGTACCGACCTCAAGGCGTTTCGGCGTGGGCATCCCAAGTGGCCGCCGCCGGTGCGCTTCGGCCACGAGTATGCGGGCACGGTCGCCGCGCGCGGCAGTCGTGTACAGTCCGTCCGCGAGGGCGACGCGGTGATGGTCGCCCCGACCGGTCCCTGTGGCCGGTGTTTTTACTGTCAGCGTGAGCAGGAAAACCTGTGTGTGTCGCTCATGGAGACGATGGTGCTGGGGGGCTATGCCGAATATGTGCGGATTCCGGCCCGGGTCCATCGCGTCAATCTTTTCCCCAAGCCCGACCGGCTGTCTTTTGCCGAGGCGTGTCTGCTGGAGCCCCTGTCATGTGTGATGTTTGGTCTGGAGTCCGTGGCGCTGCGACCGGACGATACTGCGCTCATCATTGGCGCCGGGGCTTTTGGTCTCCTGCACCTGACGGTCCTGCGCCTGCTGGGAGTCGAGCGGGTGTATGTGGTGGCCCGCAACCCATACCGGGCTGAGGTCGCCCGCCGACTCGGGGCGAGCGGGATTATCGCCCGTTCGGCCGAAGACGCCCGAGACGAGGTGCTGGACCTCACCCACGGTCGGGGGGCCGACCTGGTGGTTGAGTGCACAGCCCAGCCCCAGGTGTGGCAGGAGTCGGTTTTTTGGCCCCGGCCGGGCGGCCAGCTGGTGCTCTTTGGCGGCTGTCCGCCGGGGACGACGATTGCCCTTGATACGTATCGGGTCCACTACGATCAGATCCGTCTGCTGAGTCCCTTTCACTTCACCCCTGCGGCGGTCCGCCGTGCGTATGAACTGCTGGCCGGCGGACGCATTCCAAGCCACGCCCTGATCAGCGCCAGCTATCCCCTGGCCGAGCTGCCGGCGGTGTTTGAGCTCCTCCAGCAGGGACAGGGGATCAAGTATGCGATTCTTCCCTAGGCGACTACTAGACGCGGGCGGCGTCTCGTCATAGTCTGACAGAGTGTATGACCCACTCAAAGCGAGGCCAGCATGAAACTTGTGAGTCCCAGCCAGGCCGTCCAGGCCATTCCCGACGCCAGCACCGTTATTTTCCCCCACGGCTGCGTCGAACCGATGACGTTTTATGAGGCCTTTGAGCAAGAGGTTGAGCGCTTCGACAAGCTGACGATTTATTCCGGCTTGGCCTTTGGCTCCTACCCGTTTTTGCGCCGTGGCCTGGGCACGAACTTTACGTATAAGACCTGGCAGGCAGCGCCCCAGATTCGCCATCTGTTCAAGGCCGACAAGGTCGGCTTCGTGCCGATGCGGTTCAGCGAGATCACCAAGATTGTCAGCAAGAACGGACCGATTCAGCCCGATGTCGTTGTCGCCCAGGTCTCACCGCCGGATGGCGAAGGCGCGGTCAGTCTGGGGATTTCGGTCAGTCTGTACCAGGATTTTATTGACAGCGCCAAGCTTGTCATCGCCGAGGTCAATCCCAATATGCCGGTGACTGCGGGCAACAGCCGGGTGCCGGTCGACAAGATTGACCTAGCCATTGAATCGTCCGAGCCGCTCGGTGTTTACACCCCGCCGCACCAGACCGAGCGGGATCGAAAGATCGCCGAGACCGTTCTGGAACTGGTGCCGAACAACGCCTGGGTGCAGCTGGGAGTCGGCTCGGTGCCCGATATGGTGTTGGGCCGTCTGGCCGAAAAACGCGGGGTCAACCTGTACTCGGGCATGCTCTCGCAGGGGCTGATTGAGTTCATGGATAAGGTCCGCCACACGCCCAAGCTGGTCACCGGTGAGTTGGCCGGCACCCAGGACTTGTATGACTTCTGTGGTCGAACGCCGAGCGTGCAGATGGTCACCTCGAGCGTGACGCACAATATCCTGCTGCTGGCCAAACTGCCCCGCTTTATATCCATCAACTCGGCGGTCGAGATCGACCTCCACGGCCAGAGCAACGGCGAGACCATCGGGCCGGTCCAAATCAGCGGGGTGGGCGGCAGTCTGGACTACGTCGAGGCGGCCGCGCTGTCGGACGGCGGCATTTCGATCATCGCCCTGCCGTCCACCACCGAAGACGGCAAACACTCCAAGATTGTGCCGAGCCTGGCGACCGGAGCGATGGTGACCACCCCGCGCTTCTGCACCGATTATATTGTGACCGAATACGGCGCCGCCCGACTCAAAGGCAAAGACCTGCACGTCCGGGCCGAAGCCCTGATCGGCATTGCCCACCCGGATTTTCGAGACGCGCTGCAAAACAGCCTCTGAGGTCTGGCAGTAGGAAACGTGACCTCTTCTTGAGATGATCTGTTATCACGTTTCCTACTGGAACGCGGCGTGCGCGGGCTGATCCTTTTTCTGGCCACCGGCGCCTACCTCGGCTACGCGCCGGTGGCGTCAGGGACGTTCGGCTCTCTGGCCGCCCTGCCGCTGATCTTCGTCTTTGCTACGCTGCCGCCCGCCGTCCAGCTCCTCGCCCTCGGCGCGTTCATTGGCGCGGCGTGCTGGCTGGCCGGCGCGGCCGAAGGCTATCTCGGCGAGCACGATAGCGGCAAGATCGTCATTGACGAGGTCGCCGGTTTTTTATGTGCGACCGCCTGGCTGGACCTCACGCCGTCCCGCCTGCTCATTGCCTTTGCGCTTTTTCGCCTGTTTGATATCCTCAAGCCCCCGCCGGCGCGCTACTTTGATCGCCAGGTCGCCGGCGGGCTCGGGATTGTATTCGACGATGTTGTGGCGGGGCTGTACGCCAATCTCGCGCTCCGCCTTCTCACACTAGGAAACGTGATCTCTCCCTGAGATGATCTGTTATCACGTTTCCTACTGCCAGGAGTGTCTTATGATTGAACGGGTGGCCATTCTCAGCACTGGGGACGAGATCACGACCGGCAAAGTGGTCGATACGAACGCCAATTATATTGCCGATAAGTTTGTCGAGGCTGGCATGGAGGTGGCGACGGTGATTACCGTCGGCGACGTGGCCGAGCGGATCGTGTGGGCCTGGCGCCAGGCCATGGAGCAGGCCGATGTGATTGTCTCAACGGGCGGCATCGGGCCGACGGCCGACGATTTGACCACCGAGCTGGTGGCCAAAGTTGCCGGCCTGGAGCTGACGTTTTCCGAAGAGGTGGCCGAGAATATCCGGCGCTTGTTCGCCTCGTTCAATCGGGTCATGCCCGAGAACAATCTGAAACAGGCCCAGTTCCCGGCCGGCGCGGTCATTGTGCCCAATCATCTGGGTACGGCGCCCGGCTATCGGCTCGATCTGGAGACGCCCCAGGGCACAAAGCATCTGATTGTGCTGCCCGGCGTGCCGCGCGAAATGAAGCCGATGATGGAAGACACGGTCTTGCCCTGGGTGCGGGAGATGCGCGGCGGGGGTGACCTGTTTCTGACCCGCACCTTTCAGACCTTCGGGATCAGCGAATCCGGGCTTGACGAAATGATCGCCGGAACGATTGACGAGGATGAGGGCCGGCTCGCCTTTCGGGCCAATTTCCCCCAGATCTCAATGCGGGTGACGGTCCGCGGCAGGCCGGGCGAGGCTGAGCAGCGGCTGGAGGGCCTGTCCGAGCGGATCCGGGCCAAGATCGGCACCTACGTCTACGGTGAGGGGGACGTGACCATGGAAGAAGTGGTCGGCCGGCTGCTCACAGACAACGGCAAAACGCTCGGCGTGGCCGAAGCCTGCTCGGGCGGGCTGGTCGGTCATCGGGTGACCAACGTGCCGGGCAGTTCGACCTACTTCCGGGGCAGTGTGGTCGCCTACTCGGATACGGCCAAAGCCCAGCTCCTGGGCGTCCAGCCCCAGACTCTGGAGCGCCACGGCGCGGTCAGCGAAGCGGTGGTGGGTGAAATGGCCAGCGGCGTGCGCGAACGGCTGGCCAGCGACATCGGGATTGCCATGACCGGCATTGCCGGCCCGGACGGCGCGACCGAGGACAAGCCGGTCGGCACCGCCTGTCTGGCTCTGGCCAACGATGCGGGTGTGGTCTCGCGCCGCTACAAACTGTGGGGCAACCGCGACTGGATCAAAACCCTCATCTCCCAGCTGGCGCTTGACTGGGTCCGGCGGGCTCTGCTCGGGCTTCCGATCAATGAGGCCAGTTTTATTCGGAGATAGGCTCCGTTTCGAGGAATCCCCTTGATTCGCGCCTTTATCGCGGTTAATCTGGCTCCATCCGTAGTCGAAGAAATAGCGAAAGTCCAGACTGTCCTGCGCCGAGCCGACGGCGAGCCGGGCGCGGTGCGTTGGACCCGGGTTGAAAACATGCACCTGACCCTGAAATTTCTGGGGAATATAGATCAGCATCAGGTCGCTCCCATCCTGACCCGGCTGCGGCATGTCGGACGCGACTGCCCGGCGTTTCAGGTCGAAGCCCGCCAGCTGGGCGGATTCCCGAGTCTGGGGCGGCCGCGGGTCATCTGGGCCGGGCTGCACGACACCGCGAACGATGAGGATCTTCAGGGCGAGCAGCACTTCCCGTTGCCCGGGTTGAGCAAAGCCATTGAAACGGCTCTGTCGGAGCTGGATTTTCCGGTCGAACAGCGCGACTTTCGCCCCCATGTCACGCTTGGTCGGGTCCGGTCTCAGCGCGGCTGGGACCGCCTCTTGCCCCTCGTCCAGGACTACCGGCACACCTCTTTTGGCACGAGTGTCATAGACCGGGTCAGCCTGTACCGCAGCGAGGCGATCTATACCGCCTTGGGATCGGTTCCCCTCAGAAACTAAGGAGTAGCCATGACGAGTGAAAAACACGACAGAGACCGCGAGCGAGCGCTTGATCTGGCGGTCAGCCAGATCGAAAAGCAGTTTGGCAAGGGCTCAATCATGCGGTTCGGCGAAGACGCCGTCATCCAGGACATTGAGGCCATATCGACCGGTTCGCTGACCCTGGACCTGGCCTTGGGCATTGGTGGGCTGCCGCGCGGTCGGGTGGTTGAGATCTACGGTCCTGAGTCGTCGGGAAAAACGACCCTGGCCCTGCACGTGGTGGCCCAGGCCCAGAAAAAGGGCGGCACCTGCGCCTTTGTGGACGCCGAACACGCGCTCGATATGGCCTACGCCCAAAAGCTGGGCGTACAGGGTGACGAGTTGCTGATCTCCCAGCCGGACAACGGTGAGCAGGCGCTCGAGATTACCGAGACCCTGGTGCGCAGCGGGGCGATTGATATCGTTGTCGTTGACTCGGTGGCTGCCCTGGTCCCCCGGGCAGAGATCGAGGGGGAGATGGGTGAGCCACAGATGGGACTCCAGGCCCGTCTCATGTCCCAAGCCCTGCGCAAGCTGGTCGGGACGATTTCACGCTCAAAGACCATGGTCGTCTTCATCAACCAGGTGCGGATGAAGATCGGCGTGATGTTCGGCAATCCGGAGACCACGACCGGCGGAAACGCCCTCAAGTTTTATGCTTCGGTGCGTTTGGACATTCGTCGGACCGGAGCGGTCAAGAGCGCTGACGCGGTTGTTGGCAATCGCACCAAGGTCAAGGTGGTGAAAAACAAGGTTGCGCCACCGTTCAAAGAGGCCGAGTTCGATATCTTGTACGGCCGGGGTGTGTCAAAAGAGGGCGAGCTGATCGACATCGGGACGGACCAGGGCATTATCGAGAAAGCCGGGGCGTGGTACTCGTACGGCGGAGACCGGATCGGCCAGGGCCGGGAGAACGCCAAGACCTATCTCCGGGACAATCCTGACATTGCGGCCGACGTTGAGGTCCGAATTCGGGAGAAGTTCGGGCTGAGCGTTTCGATTCCCCGGGCCGAAGCCCAAGCGGCTGTCGAATAAGACGCAGCGGTGCTCTCCGCTAAATTGCGCCGGCTTCCTTGAGAGTCGCCATGTCCGCCTCTGAATAGCCCAACTCGGCCAGAATCTCGGCGTTGTGCTGGCCCAGCAGCGGTGAGCTGCTGATCGGCACCGCCGAGGCAGACAGCTTGATCGGGTTGCCTGCGGTCAGGTATTTGCCGCGCACCGGATGCTCGACCTCGACGATCATGTCTCGGGCGTGCAGATGGGGATCGGTCAGCAGCTCGCCGGTGTCCTGGCAGGCTCCGCACGGGACGCCCGCCTCGGCCAGCAGACGCATCACTTCGTGTTTGGGCCGCTGGCTGGTCCAGTCCTCGATAAAGGCGTTCACCTCATCCCGACGCTCCACCCGCGCCTTGACCGTGTCATAGCGCGGGTCGCCGATCAGCTCCTCGCGACCGATGGTGCGTAGCAGCGGATGCCACATCTGCTGCTGGGCGATGATGAACACATAGTCATTCGGGCCGCCGGGATGGCAGCGGTAGGTCGTGGCCGGCACGAACGGCCCGAGCTGGTTGCCGTTGCGCTCCACCGGCCGACCGGCGCGCTGATGATCGCGCAGACTGACCCGGACCAGATTGACCACCGCGTCCTGCATCGACACCTCAACCTGCTGTCCCTCGCCGGTCGCGTGGCGCTGCATCAGCGCGGCCAGAATCCCGATGGTGCAGTGCATGCCGGTGCCCGAATCGCCGACGCACGCCCAGGTCACCGTCGGTGGTGCGTCAGGAAAACCGGTGACGCTCATCGAACCGCCCATGGCCTGGGCGATCGGCTCATAGCTCTTGTAGTGGCTGTGGGGACCGTAGGTACCAAAGCCCTTGATGCTGGCCAGAACCAGGCCGGGGTTCAGGCTCTTGAGCTTCGGGTAGGCAAAGCCCAGACGGTCCAGGACACCCGGCCCGAAGTTTTCCAGCAGGACATCTCCCGTTTCGATCAGTTTGCTGAACACCTCTTTGCCCTGGGCGCTTTTGAGGTTGACCGTCAGGCTGCGCTTATTGGCGTTAAAGGTCAGAAAGAACAGGCTGTCGACGCCCGGCTGATCGCCCAGACTGGTCCGGGCGACATCGCCCTTGCTGGGTTCCTCAACCTTGATCACCTCGGCTCCGAGCCAGGCCAGCATCTGTCCGCACGACGGACCGGCCTGGTTATTGGTGAGGTCAATTACCCGAATACCGGCCAGCGCACTGGTCTGGGTCATGTCCGTGCTCCTTAGAAGGGGACGATGATGGAAGAGATCAGCGTCCCCCTTGTGACAGGGGATGGCGTCCTAGGCCAGGGCCTGGATGATATCGTCGGCCTCACACACGGTGGCAAAGGCCGACAGTATCCCGCCCAGGATGACCTGATGGGCCTCTTCGCTGGTGGCGATACAGCAGTCCTTGGGGATGGTCAGGGAATAGCCGCGGTCGATCCCGTCCCGGGCTGTGCCCTCGACAACGCCGTCGGTGGCGACGCCGGTGAGGATTAGATGGTTCAGCCCCTGGGCCTCGAGAATGCCGGCCAGCGGGCTGGCGTAAAAGGCGCTGACCCGTGTTTTGACCAGGACGATGTCCTGGGCCTGGGGGCTGACCGTGTCATGAACCTCGGCTCCCCAGCTGCCGTCCTGGAGGGCTTGGAGTTCCTTCATGTTTGCCCACAGCGGGGCGTTGGTGGGCAGATCGACATAGTCCGGCCGGTAGGCGTGGCGGACGTGAATGACCGGTACGCCGGCCTGCCGAGCCGCAGCGGCGAGCTTGCTGATGGTCTCCAGGATGCCCTGTTCCCGGATGCGCCTGGGCATCGTGCCGCCGGTCAGTTTTCCGCCGAATTTGCCGTCTTCATGAACGATGTCATTCTGACAATCCATGATGAGCAGCGCGGTTTGGCCCTTGGGCAGTGTCACCGTGCTCATAGCTTCCTCCTTTAGCGGGGCGTCAGGACGACCCGCCGGTTTTTGGCCCGCCCGTCCGGGTTATCGCTGCCGTCCGGGTTCTCATTCGGTTCAATGGGAACTCCCTCGCCCATACCGACCGAGTCAAGCCGCTCGGCCGCGACCCCCTGCGCTTCCAGATAGCCGGCAACCGCCGCAGCCCGTCGCTCGGACAGGGCCTGGTTATACGCCTCAGAGCCCCGCGAGTCAGTATGTCCCTCGACCGTGATGTGGACATCGGGACACTCGGTGAGCCGCACGGCCACTTTATCGAGCACGGGCTCGAATTCAGGTCGGATGTCCGACATATCGAAGTCAAACATGACGCCCGGCAGGACCAGTCCTTCACACGGGTCCGGTTCCGGGGGTGGGGGCGGTGGAGGTGGTGGCGGGGGGGGAGGAGGGGGCGGCGGTGGCGGGGGCGGGGGCGGGGGTGGCGGCGGGGGCTCCTCTTCTGCCAGCGCATAGCCTATCATGCCGCCAAGGACGGCCCCGACAGCCGTGCCAATGACAATCCCCGCCCCCCGTCCATCGCCCTCATTGTCACTCGCCTCTGGTCCGATTCCGGCGCCTATGCCTCCGCCAGCCAGAGACCCGGCGAGCGCGCCGAGGACCATCCCGTCCCGCTTTTTTGCCGGCATACTGCACGCGCTCATTCCGACGATGGCGCAAACCCACAGTATCCAGAATCTCAATCCTCGTTGCATCGCGTCCCTCTCCTGCGCGTTCCTTCCCCCAACTTCCCGGCTCCGTGTGATTTGGGCAGGGCTCTGGGATCACGCCCCTATCTGACTTTTTTTGGAAAAGCAAGAACAACTCCGACACTGTCAGGCCCGATTGCAGGGGCGTGGGGCGGCGGACTATAAAGACGGCTCAGCCCGCAGGAAAAGGAGACACGGGTGAGGACCATTACGATTATGACCCACGCCGGGGTGGTGACCGGCTTGGCCGGCCTTTTTTTTGGCGGTCTGGCCTGGGCCTACCATTCTCCGTACGGACTGCCGATGGTCGTCGGCAGCCTGGGCCTGCTCGCCGTCAGCGCCGCCTGGGGCTGGTACTACGGCTTCAGTCCCATGTGGCGACCCACGGGCTGGGAGGATCAGGTTGAGGCGCAGCCGCACCCGTTCGTGGTTTCGACCCAGCAATTTCCGCCCTATATCCTGCGTCGGGCCAAACACGGCGCGCGCTTTGGCACTGCGGTGTATCCGTTGGAAGGCCAAGACGTGGCTGACGAGGCCCAGGCCGTCTACGGCCTCCAGTGGCACCAACAGCAGGAAGCCGAAGAGGGTCACCGCTGGGTGGTGGACCTTCTGCGCAGCGGCAATTTTGCCGACCTTGAGCCGTTTCGGGCCACGGCAGACCAGTCCTGAGCCGCGTCTTTTGATCGGAGCACCTGAAGAGCATGTGGACGGCTGGCGTAGATGGCTGCCCGGCCGGATGGCTGGCGGTGTGTCTTGCTCCCCAGACGCAGGAACCCGTCATCCGGCTCTGCTCCGACTTTGACGCCGTCCTTGCCCTCCGTCCCCGGCCGGACCTCATCGCCATTGATATCCCGATTGGTCTGCTGGACGAGAGACAGGTCGGTGGGCGGGAATGCGACCGCCTGGCGCGCCGCCGGCTGCCGGGCAGAGCCAGCAGCGTGTTCAGCCCGCCGGTTCGCGGTTTGCTCGGGGCAACCCGCTACAGCCAGGTCCGCGGCCACGGGCTGAGCATTCAGGCGTTTGGCATTATGGCCAAAATTCGGGAAGTGGACCGGCTGATGACACCCGCACTGCAAGGGCGGGTGTACGAAGCCCACCCCGAGCTGGCCTTTCGGTCGCTGGCCGGAGCGCCGATGCAGCACAGTAAAAAGACTCCGGCCGGACGCGAGGAGCGCCTGCGGGCACTCGAACGGCTGGCGTCGTTTCGGACTGTGCGAGAACTGCTCGACACGGTCGCAACACGTTACCGGCGTGCGCAGGTCGGGCTCGACGATTGTCTGGATGCGTGTGTCCTGGCCTGGCTGGCCGGGCGGATCGGCGCCGACACGGCGCAACGGCTTCCGGCCGAACCGCCACTCGATGCCAAGGGCCTGCGGATGGAGATCTGGTATTAGGGGGCGGCTGGGTGGCGCACCCCATGGTCATGCGCCGGTTCCGTTTCGGCCTTTTTCCCTCTACACTGGGAGCTATGGCGACAGAGCAGTCTGTCAACAGAAAAGCGCTCTTCTTGCCTGACCGGCGACCGTTCAATTTTGCCCACGTGCTGACCGGCCTGCGGCTCGTCCTGACCCCGCTCTTTGTGTACGCCATCGACACCGGCTGGCGTCGGCCAAGCCTGCTGAACGCCGGGCTGGTGACCGGGCTGTTCCTCCTCATCTGCGCCAGCGACTACTGCGACGGGCCAGTTGCCCGGACGCTGGGCCTGAGTTCCGGGCGGGGGAAAATCTTCGACAACCTGGCCGATATCAGCTTCCTGCTGGTCACGCTCGGCTATCTGGTTCACCTGGGGACGGTCCCGTGGTGGATTCCGACGGCCGTGGCTGCGGCCTTCGGCCAGTACGTGCTGGACTCCTGGCTGCTGTCAGACCGCGATACGAGCGTTGTCCTGGTGTCCAACCCGATCGGTCACTGGGCCGGCATTCTCAATTTCATCGGCACCGGCGTGCTGGGGCTGCACACGGCCACCGGTCAGCAGCTCCTGCCTGGGCTCGCCACGCAGGGCCTGCTCGGTCTGTGGCTGGCCTATCTGCTGCTGGCGATGGGTCTGCGACTACGCTTTTTCCTGCACGCCCGACGCCTTGGGCCGCGCCGGGACTAGCTGGCTGGCGCGCCCTCCAGCTTCACCTCATCACCGGCCTTGCGAATATCGGCAAAGCGCACCCCGGCAATCGGCAGGGCGCACAGACCCTGGGCAACCAGGGTCAGAAACTGGACGGCGTTCAGCACGAGACCATAGGCCAGCCCGTCCACCTGACTGACCCCGAACAGCCCCAGGGCCAGCTGACAGGCATATTGATAGGGGCCGATCATGCCCGGCAGGTTGGGCAGGGCCGTGCCGAAGCCGATGAAAATGAACACCACCAGGGCGGCGCTGAACGGGGCGTTCAGATCAAAGGCGCGGATCATGATGTAGCTGGACAGAATGGGCAGAAACCACAGCGCCAGCGAGACCACAAACACCGCCAGCAACAGACCGGGATTGGGCAGAATCCGCATCCCGGCAGTCACCGCAGCCAGAATGCTTTTGACCCGACCGCCAAAGCGTTCCGGAAGCAGGCGGAGTATCCAGCGATCAACGAACGCCTCGCCCTTCCACCAGAACAGGACGACCACGGACACGAAGACGCCGGCAATCGTGGCCGGGACCAGAGCGCCCTGGCGGACCCATACGGGCAGGCTTTCAATAAACAGCAGGCCGGCCAGCATATACACGACGATGCAAATCGAATCCATCATCTTCTCGACCACCAGATTGCCGACCACATTCGAGAATGACACGCCCGAGCGGCGCGATAAGAGCCAGGGGCGGACGATCTCGCCCAGGCGCACCGGCAGCAGATTGATAGCCATATAGGCGACCGAGGTCACGACCCACAGCCGACCGACCGGTACATGTTCGAGGGGGCGGAGTTCCAGCTGCCAGCGCCAGGCGCGGAACACCATGATCAGCAGGCTGACGATCACCGCCACCAGCAGCCAGCCGCCATCCACCCGGGCCAGGGCCTGGCCCAGCTCGTCGAGTTCGACATTCCGAAAGGCCAGGTACAGAAAACCGCCGCTGACGACCAGGCTGAGCGCCAGATTCCGTACGCGATGCGAGTCACCCCGTGCCGCTGCCATGCTTCCTCCGAATTCCGTGGGCTGCCGTGCCGGCGGCCCTGTGTATATCACGCGCTGCCTGCTTGACAAGCCTTTGCCTCCGGGTGGACAATCCGGCAGCAGAGACCAGACAGGCGGACGGGGAAGTCTTCCGGCTCGGGGGGCCATCAGCGTCCGTTTTTGAAAGGAATCAGCCGTATGAGCCGTGAGCAGAATCTGGCGGTGGCCCAAGCCGTGAGCCTCAAACCGATTGAGGAAGTCGCGGCCCGCTTATCCCTTCCCCCTGAACATCTTGAACTCTACGGTCGGGTCAAAGCCAAGGTCGGGCTCGAAGCGCTGTCGGACGCAGCCTCCCGTCCCCAAGGCAAACTCATTCTCGTTTCCGCCATTACCCCAACCCCGGCGGGTGAGGGAAAGACCACCACCACCATCGGCCTTGGCCAAGCCCTGTCGCGGCTGGGCAAAAACGCTGCGGTTGCCGTCCGTGAGCCCTCAATGGGACCGGTGTTCGGCGTCAAAGGCGGCGGCTGTGGTGGCGGCCGCTCACAGGTCCTGCCGATGGAGGACATCAACCTGCACTTCACCGGCGACATCCACGCCGTCAGCTCGGCCCACAACCTGTTAGCCGCCATGCTCGACAACGCCCTGTTTCACGGCCAGACCGACTGCGACGTGCGCCAGATTCGCTGGCGGCGGGTCATGGACATGAACGACCGGGCACTGCGTCAGATCGTCCTGGGTCTGGGCGGCCGGCTGATGGGCGTGCCGCGCGAGGACGGCTTTGATATCACTGCCGCGTCTGAGATCATGGCCATTCTGTCGCTGAGCAGCGGCCCGGCCGATCTGCTTGAGCGCCTGTCGCGGATTGTGGTCGGCTTCACCCGCAGGCGCCAGCCGGTCCTGGCCCGCGACGTTCAGGCGCCTGACGCCATGGCCATCATCCTCAAGGACGCCCTGAAACCGAATCTGGTCCAGACCGTCGAAGGCGTGCCGGCCTTTGTCCACGGCGGACCGTTCGCCAACATCGCCCACGGCTGCAACAGCGTGCTGGCAACCCGCATGGCCCTCAGCTACGCCGACTATGTGGTCACCGAAGCCGGTTTCGGCTTCGATCTGGGCGGCGAGAAGTTTCTGGATATCAAGTGCCGTGAGGCCGGCATCTGGCCGTCGGCGGTGGTGCTGGTGGCCACCGCCAAAGCGCTCAAAATGCACGGCGGCACGCCTGTTGCCGAGGTCACCAAACCCGACCTGGCCAGTCTCAAGGCGGGCATGGACAATCTGGCCAAGCACGCCGAGAGCATCCGCACCTATGGCTTGCAACCGGTCATTGCCGTCAACCGCTTTGCGGCCGACAGCCCGGACGAACTCCAGCTGATCGTAGACGAGTGCCAGAGCTTGGGCGTTCCGGTCACGGTCATAGACGTGTTCGGCCAGGGCGGAGAGGGCGGCTTGGCCCTGGCCGAGGCGATTGTCGAGGCGTGTCAGGCAGACGTACCCAGCCCGCGCTTTCTGTACCCCTCGGAGATGCCGATTGAGGACAAGATTCGTACCGTCGCCCAGAAGATCTACGGTGCTGCCGACATCAGCCTGCTGCCGCGCGCCCGGACCGATCTCAGGCGCATCAACGATCTCGGCTACAGCCACTTTCCGGTCTGCATGGCCAAGACCCAGATGTCGCTGTCGGACGACCCCAAGCGCTACGGCCGGCCGCGCGACTTCACCCTGTCGGTGCGCGAGATTCGGCTGTCGGCCGGAGCGGGTTTCTGCGTGCCGCTGACCGGAGACATGCTGACCATGCCGGGCCTGGCCGCCAAGCCGGCCGCCTTGGGCATGAAGATGGACGCGACCGGCAGGATTTCGGGCATGTTCTAGTACAGACGCCCCGTCCGGGTGTCTGTCCACAAGACGCAATGAGCAGCAACATCTGGCAAGAAAAGGACGCAGTATGAAATTCGGGCTGTTTTCCCTGTTCGACTTTTTCCAGGACCGCCAGGACGAGGGCCGCTATTATCAGGACACCCTCGACCTGGTGATCCGTTCCGAACAGCTCGGTTTTGACTCGGTCTGGCTGGGCGAGGAACACTTCTACTCGTTCGGCATCTGTCCCAGCCCCCAGCTGTTTCTGACCGCCCTGGCGCGGGAGACGACGACCCTGCGGCTGGGCACCGCCATCAGCCTGCTGCCGTTTGAAAATCCGCTGCGCAAGGCCGAGGACTTCGCCATGCTCGACATTCTGAGCAACGGCCGGCTCGACTTCGGGGCCGGACGCGGAATCATTCCCAAGCATTTTGAGGGCTTCCGCATTCCGCCCCAGGAGAGTCAGGCCCGCTATGAAGAAGCCTTAGCGATTATCCGTCAAGCCTGGACCCAGGACAGCTTTTCCTACCAGGGGAAGTTCTGGCAGGTCCCGGAACTGTCCCTGTCGCCCAAGCCCAGCCAAAAACCGCATCCACCGATCTATCGCGGCACGCTCAGCCTGGAGTCGTTTGAAACCGCCGGGCGGCTGGGCGACAACGCCTTTGTCGTGCCGTGGCTATCGGCGCCCCACCCCGAGGTCCGGCGCCGGGTCGAGCGCTACCGGGCGCTGCTCAAGGAGCACGGCCACACCGGACAGCAGGAGACCTTTATCTTTTTCCTGTTCGTGGACCCCGACCGCCAGCGGGCGCTGGCCGAGGCCAAAGAGTGTACCCGCAATTATATTGATCTGATCTCGTCGTTCATCCCGCCCGAGGCGGTGGCCCAACTCCGCTCGGGCGACCCGCTGCGCGCCTTTTTCGAGCTGATCCACTCCCTGCCCGACAATCTGGAGGAACGGGCCATCGTCGGCAACCCGTCCGACTGTCGGCGACGGCTGAGGGAACTGCGGGACGAGTTCGGCATTGAGCAGGTGGCCTTCTACATGCACGCCGGGGCGCGGGATCCGGCCCGGGCCAGGCGTGGGCTGGAAGTCTTCGCCCAGGAAGTGATGCCCGAGTTTGCCTAGAGCAAATAACGATGCTGCGTAGCCCTTCGACTTCAGGCGCGCTGCGCCTTACGCTCAGGACTAACGGTCTCCCGTTCGTGCTGAGCGTAGCGGAGCGAAGTCGAAGCAGAGATGCTGAATCATGTCCGGCCTGACGACAGCGTCACAGCAGGGCTACAGCCTAACGTGAAACGCACTAGCCGCCGCGACAGCCAGGCATTTCCCGACCCGGGCCGTCTGCCAGCCTGGGATGTCGGTGAGCTACCCGCCCCGCCGCACTTCAGCGTGCGCAATGCCGTACGTGAAATCGGGCCCGGGGTCATCCTGGTTGGAGCCGCCATCGGCAGCGGCGAGTGGCTGCTCGGTCCGGCCCTGACCGCCAAATACGCCGGCAGCATGCTGTGGATCGCCACGGTTTCGGTTGTGCTCCAGTCGTGTCTGAATCAGGAGGTCGCCCGCTACACCCTGGCCACCGGCGAGCCGATCTTCACCGGCTATATGCGCTGCTGGCCCGGCAGCAAGTGGTACAGCATGTGGTATCTGGGTCTGGACGCCGGCGTGCTGTGGCCGGGTCTGGCCACCAATGCCGCTACTGCGGTGGCCGCCGGTATCCTGAGCGTACAGCACGACGCCTATGTCATGCCGAGCCAGGCTGACGCCGTTCTGATCACCGCCTGCGCCTACGCGATTTTTGCCGTGTGCGCCGGCCTGGTGCTGTTTGGCGGCAAGGTCTACACCATGCTCCAGGTGGCGATCACCTTCATGGTCGTGTGGATCTTCAGCTATCTGCTGTTTGTTGACCTGTTCATGGTCAGCGGCCGGTCGTGGAGCCTGGTCGTGTCCGGTTTTGTGAACTTCGGCCACTTCCCCGACGGCCAGGCCCTCGACTGGGCGCTGATTGCCGGTTTTGCCGCCTTTGCCGGGGCGGGCGGTTTGGGTAACGCGGCGATCAGCAATTACGTCCGCGACAAAGGCTGGGGCATGGGCTCTCTGGTCGGCGCCATTCCGTCTGCGGTCGGCGGCAAAGAGATCAGCCTGTCGCATCTGGGTATGGTCTTTCGGATCACCCCAGACAGCCTGCGTCGCTTTCGAGAGTGGTGGAAATACATTCTGTTCGACCAGGCCCTGATCTGGGGCGGGGGGGCCATGCTGGGCATTGCCCTGCCGGCTATCCTGGCCGTCGAGTTCATCGATCCGAGCCGGAATCTGGGCCAGTGGCAGGCGGCGGCGTTTCAGGCCGAGGGCATTGCCAGCCGCTACGGCGCCGTCTTCTGGTATCTCACCCTGGTGTGCGGCTTCTGGGTGTTGTTCTCCAGCCAGCTCGGCAGTATGGACGCCATCGGCCGGCGCTGGAGCGATATGATCTGGACCGGCAGCCAGCCGGAGCGGACGGCCAGAGGGTCGCGCCTGGTGTGGTCGGCGACGGCCGGTCTGGTCGGGCTCGGGCTGCTGGAACTGTGGCGGTCCGGGCTCCTGTCCGCTCCCCAGCTGCTGCTGGCAATCGCCTTTGTGTACGGCGTGCCGGCCGCGATATGGGCCGTGCGGCGGCTGACCGCCAGCCTGCGGGCCGACCAGCTTGAGGCTCGCGTCCTGACCCCGCTGGTCCTGATCTACCTGTTCAGCGTGCTCGGCTGCATCGCCATGTCGGCGCTCAGGGTCGGTCAGACGGCCGGCGCCGACGGCATGTGGGTCGAGTGGCGCACGACCGTCAGCGTCTTCGTGTTCGGCACGGCCTGGCTGGTTGGCTCGGCCTTCATTCTGGCCCGCCATATGCCGCCCCATAACGTATACAAGATCTACTACCTGATCATTGGCATGTATATCACCTGGTGTTCTATCGCCATGCAGATCGCCCGACCGCTGACGATGATTCTGGTCATGTCGAACATCGCCGGGTTTCTACTGGCGGTCAGCGCCCTGCATACGCTGTACGTCAACCGCCGCTTTCTGCCGTCCGCCCTACAGCCCCGGTGGTGGAAACAGCTGGCCCTGCTGGCCTGCTCGGGCTGGTACTTTTTCATGAGTTTCATGGCGCTTGACGCCCGGCTGGACGCCCAGCTGGGCTGGAGCCTGCGCGACTCCCTGCTACCATAGAGGAACGAACCATGAGTGACGATTCATCCTGGGAGGCCAAGAATCACGCCGCGACCCAGCTCCACCTGCGGGGCCGCTACGCCGAAGCCGAGGACATCTTTGTGGCCGCCCTCGAAGAGGTCGAACAGTCCGGTCAGGAAGACCTGCATCTGGCGCTGGTCCTGAACAACCTGGCCAATCTGTACCACAACCAGAAAAAATACGACCGGGCCGAGCCCCTGTACCGACGCGCCCTGGCCATCCGCGAAGCGCTGCTCGAGCCGACCCATCTACTCGTCGCCCAGAGCCTCAACAACCTGGCCTCGCTGTGCCGCGACCGCAGTCAGTACGCCGAGGCCGAAAGCCTCATCAAGCGCTCGCTGGACATCAAGGAAAACCTGCACGGCTCGCGTCACATGAGCCTCACCAACAGCCTCAACACCCTGGCCGCAATCTATGGCGACCAGAGCCGTTACGCCGAGGCCGAGGAGCTGTTCAAGCGATCTTTGGACATCAGACAGGCCGCCTTTGGCTCCCACCATCCGGCCGTCGCCAGCAGCCTGGTCGGCCTGGGCGAAACCTACGTCGGCCAGGGCCGCTACCCGGAGGCGCGGGCGGTTTTTGAGCGGGCGCTACGCATCAGAGAAGAGGCGCTCGGCCCAGAGCATCCGGCGGTGGCGGCCGTGCTGGAGGTCGAGGCGCGGCTGCTGAGGAAGATGGAGCGTGAGGCCGAGGCCCAAGAGGTGGAAGCTCGGGCTCAGGCAATCCGGAGTCGGAATGCCTGAGCCCGCAGGTTTAGGCAGCCTTCTTGGCCGGGACCATTTCGTCGAGCTGGATCAGAATGCCGTCCGGGTCTTCGGCAAACGCGCTGCGGATGGTGCCCTCTTTGGTCTTGGCCAGGACGTGCGGCGCGGCGGCGAACTTCACCCCCTTGGCCTTGAGGTCTTTATACATCGCGTTGAGTCCTTTGACCCAGAAACCCATATGCGAGATGCCGACCTGATCGACCTTGATGCTTCTGCCGGTCGGCGGCTTGCCTTCCGGCGCGATGATGACCACAATCGGGGCGTCTTCGGTCATGCCGTAGGGCCCCTTTCTTGTTCGGCCGTAGCGCAGGGTGGCAAATTTGACCTTCCGGTTTTTGACCCGGTAGATGCCCGCATCCTCGCCTCGGCCTTCCACGTTGGTCCCCTCCTGGGAGACCTTGAAGCCGAGCAGATCGCGGTAGAAATGCAGCGAGCGATCAAAGTCGCGTGCGCACAGCGCAACATGAGACATTCCTCTCGGTCTTGCCATAACAATCCCTCCTTCGTGGTGTGAGACTCCAGAGACTTCTTATCCTGTACGCCACTCGGTCATGGCGGGTCAAGACTTGGCTCATGATTGAGCTGACAGCTTGCTGATAACTGCTGACGAGACAAACTCCACCTTGGCAGGCGAGAACGTGTCGAGCGTGGCTTTCGGCTCATCTCGCGTCATTCTTCAACCATCCGCCGTTCGATCAAATCCGCGAAAGAGGACTTGAGTTCGATACCCACCCATCTCCGTCCCAGGTCACGAGCCGCGAGCAACGTCGTGCCAGAACCGGCGTACGGATCGAGAACAACACTCTGCTCGCAGCTGGTCAGGCTGACACACTGCCGCGCGAGAGACAGCGGCATCATGGCCGGGTGATCGTCAAGGTCGCCATTCCGTCGCTTGACTGGCTCGGTCGGGATTTCCCACACGGTGCGGAGCCGACGTCCTCGGGGGCCGAGTACGCCCTTGGGGTCGTAGTAGTAATCCTGTTCCTTGGACAGCAGGAATACTGTCTCATGCGCCTTTGTTGGTCGATCCCGGACCGATTCCGGATGGGCGTTTGGTTTGTACCAGATCGCTTCCGATCGAACCCACCAGCCCGCTGCCTGAAGGGCGAATGCCAGCCGCCACGGCACGCCAATCAAATCCTTCGGTTTCAGACCTTTTGGTGTCGGCGGCCGAACGGACATTGCACGGGCGCGGTTCTTCTTATCCGGCGCACGGTAGCGACGATTCCCCGAGGTATAGGAATCCCCAACGTTCAGCCAGACTGTTCCGTCGTCTCGCAGAACACGCTTCATTCCTTCAAATGCGTCCACGACGCTCGCCACATAGGTATCAAGAGTGTCGTCTCGTCCTATCTGGTCTTGCACGTTGTAGTCCCGCAAAGACCAATAGGGGGGTGAAGTCACCACCGTCTGAATAGACTTATCCGGGAGGAGTGTGAGCGCTTGAACGGCGTCGCCACAGATGAGAACAGAGCGCGAAATCGTCTCAAGTGCCGGCGAATCCGTGCCGTTGAGCCGCGTGTAATCATCCTTTGCCTTTGGGCAACGCTCAACGTGACCCACCAAAAGGGGCACGTCTTTCTGGTCCATAGTCCCTTCTTTCAGTGCGGCAGTCAGCTCTCGGCCCTCAGGCTAGCGTGCTCGGCAAAGGTGAACCGAGCGGGATCGAACAGTAGTTAGTATCCCAGCTGTTTATCTATCAGACCCAGCAGGGGTTCACCGCGCTGGATGCGGCCCAGGTTGTCACAGAAACGGGCCAGGTTGCGCGGGGCGCGAAGCTGGCTGGCGCCAGCCGTATGCGGGGTCATGACTACGTTGTCGAAGGTCCACAGGGGATGCGAGGCCGGCAGCGGCTCACGCGGGGCGACGTCCAGCCCGGCCCCGCCGCAGCGCCCGTCCCGCAGCGCGCGGACCAGCGCGTCCCCGTCGATGATCTCTCCACGGGTGACATTGATCACCAGGCCGCCGGGCTTGAGCTGGGCGAAGGTGGTATCGTTGAGCAGATGCCGGGTCTGGGCGGTCAGCGGGCAGCACACGGCGACCACGTCAGAGCCACCCAGCAGCTCGGCCAGGCGTTCGCGGCCCCACACCTCCTGCACCCCGTCGGAGGGCGACACCGGCCACTCGTCGAGGGCCATAACCCGCATGCCAAACGCCGTGGCACGCCGGGCCATGGCTCGGCCGGTACCGCCAAAGCCGACGATGCCCATGGTCAGGCCCTCCAGCTCGATCTCTTTGCGGCGCATGGCCTCGCGGGCGTCCCAGCTCCCGGAACCCAGCCGGATGGCGGTCGCAATTTGACGGGTCAGGGCCAGCAACAGACCGAAGCCGGTGTCGGCCAAATGCCCGCCGACCAGACCCTTCTCACCGGTCAGGACGACCTCTGAGTCACGCATGGCCGGATACAGGAACATGTCCACGCCCGAGGCAATGGCGTGCACCCAGCGCAGACTGGGCGCGGCCTGGAACAGCGCTTCGGGAAGAAAGCCCAGGATGATATCCACGTCCCGGGCCTGCTCCAGGGCCTCGTCCAGCCGCGATACGACTTGGATGCGCGAGCCGGGCGCGGCCGCCGCCCGTATCTTCTCCACGTCCCGGTCGGACAGCTCGGGCAGGGTCAGCCCCAGCAAAACCAGGATATTCATCGGTCCGTCCAGCTTGAGCGTGCTCATATGTGTCCCGCCTCCTGTGGAGTGAGCGGATTGTACGCGGATAGGCGTGTTGATGCAAAGCCGGAAAAGGTGTAGTTGGCCGGGGAGGCTGGCGTTCTTTGATCTACACAGCCTGACCTTGCTCAATGAAGGGAGGACCAGCCCGTGCCACATACAGACGAGGTGTTCGATGTCATCGTGGTCGGGGCGGGCAACGCGGCGTTTACCGCAGCCCTGGCCGCCCGCGCCGAAGGCGCCCGGGTTGTCGTACTGGAAAAGGCCAGCCACAAACTGCGGGGCGGCAACACGCGTTTCACCGGCGGTGTGTTCCGCTGCGTGTATAACAGCCTCGAAGACCTGACCGCCGTGGTGCGCGACAACGACGACCCCAGCACCGTAGCGCTCGATCCCTACACCCGCGAAGACTACCTCCAGGACTTGGCGCGGGTGACCGGCGGCCGAACCGATCCCGCGCTGAGCCAGACCCTGGTTGATCGGTCGTATGACACCGTCCGCTGGATGGCCGACCTGGGGGTGGCCTGGGAGTTCAGCCGGGCGGTCGGCGCGGTCACGATTGCCGGGGCGGCCAAGGTCAAGCTGTCGCGGGGCGGAGCGCTGCGGGCCAAGGGCGAGGGCGTGTTGCTGTCCAGCACCCTCTTTCGGCTGGCCGACGCGGCCGATATTCCGGTGCTGTACGAGACCCAGGCCGGACGCATTGTGACCGACCCGGACGGACGGGTCAGCGGTCTTGAGGTCCGGGGGCCTGAGGGCATTCGGACCCTGACCTGCCGGGCGCTGGTGCTGGCCAGCGGCGGGTTTCAGGCCAGCCCCGACATGCGCACGGCCTACCTGGGTCCGACCTGGAGCCTGGTCAAGGTGCGCGGCACGCGCTTCAATACCGGCGAGATGATTCGGCAGGCCCTGGACCTCGGCGCCCAGAGTTACGGCGAGTGGGCCGGCTGTCACGCCACCCCGATCGATGCCGACGCGCCGAGCTACGGCGAGCTGCGGCTGACCGACAAGACCAACCGGCTGTCATACCCCTTCTCGGTCATGATCAACCTCGACGGCGAGCGCTTTGTTGACGAGGGCGAGGATTTCAATCTGTACACCTACGCCAAAATGGGTCGGGAGATTTTACGTCAGCCCAGAGCGACCATTTTTCAGGTCTTTGACCGCACGACCACTCCGTTACTGGAGACGCGCTATAACACCGGTACGCCGGTGGTGGCCGACAGCCTGCCCGACCTGGCCGACGGGATCGAACAGCGCTACGGCGCGCTGGGTTTTCGCAAAGCCCGCTTTCTGGCCACGCTTGAGGCCTACAACGCGGCGGTTCAAGACGGCGCGTTTGACCCCGACGTGCTGGACGGGAAGCACACCCTGGGACTACGACCCGACAAGACCAACTGGGCCACCCGTATTGAGACGCCGCCGTTTTGCGCCTATGCGGTCAGTCTGGGCATCACCTTCACCTTTGGTGGGATTCGGATCAACACCGCCGCCGCCGTCGTCGATCAGCTTGAGCGGCCGATTCCCGGCCTGTTCGCTACTGGCGAGATGACGGGCGGATTCTTCTACCACAACTATCCGGGCGGAGCCGGCCTCATGCGCGGAGCGGTCTTTGGTCGGCTGGCCGGGACGCACGCGGCGCGCTTTGCCCGTGAGCGGCGGGACTGAGCATGCTCCACGACAGCCAAGGACCAAGCCAGCTGCAAAGCCTGCTGGGTCAGGATGGTCTGATCACCGCCCCCGGGGTCTACGACGGCCTGTCGGCACGGATTGCCGAGGCCGCAGGGTTTGACGCCTTGTATATCAGCGGTGGGGCGATCTCGCGCAGCATGGGCTATCCCGACCTGGGCCTGGTGACCCAGACCGAGATGCTCAAGCGGCTGGAAGAGATCCGGGCGGTCACCCGACTGCCGCTCATCATGGATGCCGACACCGGCTACGGCAACGCGATCAATGTGCTGCGGACGGTGCGAGCCTACGAGCGGGCCGGCGCGGCCGCGATCCATATCGAGGATCAGGTCGAACCCAAACGCTGCGGGCATTACGAGGGCAAGGAGATTATCGAGGCGCACGAAATGTGCCAGAAAATCCGAGCCGCCTGCGCGGCCCGCGACCGGCTGCTGATTATCGCCCGCACCGACGCCAGAGCGGTCAGCGGTCTGGAGGCGGCTATCGAACGGGGTCGAGTCTATGCCCAGGCCGGCGCCGATCTGATCTTTGTCGAGGCGCCGCAGTCACTCCAAGAGATCGAACGCATCGCCCAGGCCGTTCGGGCGCCGCAGCTGATCAACATGTTCTGGGGCGGGAAAACGCCGCTGGTGCCGCCTGCGCGACTGGCCGCCCTGGGCTACCGGATCATGATCGTTCCCTCGGACTTGCAGCGCGCCGCCATTCGGGCCATGCAGCGCGCCGCAGCGGCTATTCGCCAAGACGGCAATACCGCAGCCCTGGCCGACGAAATGGTGTCGTTTGCCGAACGCGAACAGGTCATCGGCGCGCCCGAAGTCGAGGCGCTGCAAAAACGGTTTCTCTAAAAAGGGAAAGCCCGGGAAAAAACGTGTCCGTCACCCAACAGCTGTGTCATACGCTCAGTCAAACCCGCTTTGACAGCCTGCCGGCTGCGGTCGTGACGGTTGCCAAGCGGATCATGCTGGACGGGCTTGCCGTGGCTGTGGCCGGCTCCCTGGAAGAGGGGCCCCGGATTGCCGCCGCACATGCGAAAAGCCTGGGCGGAACACCGGTTTCGAGCGTGCTCGGCGCGGGTTTCAAAACCTCTCCGGTGTCGGCCGCGTCGGTCAACGGGGTGGCCATGCACGTGCTCGACTACGAGCCGATGTGGAGCCCGCCAACCCACGCTACTTCGCCGACCCTGCCAAGTATCCTGGCCCTGGCCGAAACCGAACGGGCGGCCGGACGCGCCCTCATCACCGCCTTTGTCAAGGGCTGCGAAATCCAGGGCCGGATTCGCCTGGCCTCACACCAGCACAGCCCGGCCCAGCTCAAGTACCATCCGCCCGGCGTAGTAGGGGTGATGGGTTCGGCCGTGGCCGCCGGCCATCTCCTGGGGCTCGACCAACACCAGCTCGGCCACGCCCTGGGCACGGCCGCCTCTCGGGCCGGCGGCATCATGGCCAACGTCGGCACTATGACCAAGGCCACCCACTGCGGCTGGGCGGCCGCAGCCGGGCTGGACGCCGCGCTGCTGGCCCGGCGCGGCTTCAGCGCCAACACCGAGATTTTTGAGGCGCCCAACGGCTATGTCGAGGTCTTTTTTGGCGAGGGCTTTGACACGGCAAAACTGCTGGCCTTTGGTCAGCCGTATCGCCTGGTCGATCCGGGTTTTGCCATCAAGCTGTTTCCCAGCCAGTACGCGACCCATTTTGCGATCAGCGCCGGGCTCGAACTGCACCGTCGGTTGGGCGACCCCGCCGCCATTCGAGCCGTCCGGCTCACCACCCCGGTCATGCCGTATGTTGACCGTCCCGCCCCACACAACGGTCTGGACGGCAAATTCAGCTTCCAGTACACGCTGGCCGCAGCCCTGCTGGACGGAACGGTCATGATCGACACCTTCTCCGACGCGCGCCGGTTCGGGTCTGATATGCGGGCCTTGCTCCCCAAAATCGACCTCGTCCAGTCAGACGCCATTCCCGGCCAGCTGGAAAAGATGTGGGTCGAGGTCGAACTGAGCCTGAACGACGGTCGCCGTCTGCACGCCCGCTGCAACGGTCCCAGAGGCTTTTGGGGCCTGCCGCCGCTGGAACGCGAGGAACATCTGGTCAAGGTCCGCGCCTGTTTGCAGACCCGGCTGAGCCAGGCAGACACCGAGCGCTGTATCCAGCTACTGGAGACCCTGGAAACCCAGGACGCGGCAGCGGTGCAAGACCTGATTCACCTGGCCGCCCGCCTCCCCGCCTGACAGCGGTAGCAGGCAAAGGGCAAGCCTGTGCTACCAGAGAGTGAGTTCGAGACACCTCAGGTGAGACCTGCCATGCGCTGTCCTCACCTGTCTCCCTATCGGAGACGGATTCTTGTGTCCGCAGTGTCTTCCCCTGCTCCCGACAGAAAAATGTAGACCCGGCCAACGGCGACTTTGTTGCGAATGCTCTGGCCAGCGGCACCGACGGCCAAGTCGGGCAGCTGGTCGCCGTCCACATCACCGGGCGATGCCAACACATAGCCGAAGCTCGACCCCTGATGCGGGTGAGGATTATCAAAGGTGGCCAGGTGCTGGCCATCACGGCCATCAAAAAGAAAGACTTCGCCCTGCAGGTGGTATTCGTCAACAGTCTGATACGGCGCGCCAACGAGGATCTCGGGAGCGCCATCCCGGTTCACATCAGGGACACCCGTAACCGCGTAGCCGAACGTGGCGTATGGTGTGGTGAGCCCCGGATTATGCAGCGGCAATAACAGCGATCCATCTGCGCCGCTGAAGGCAAACGCCGCCCCTTCGGAAGAGTTTGCGCCAATATCTTTATAGGGCGCCCCGACCAGAATGTCGGGGACGCCATCCTGGTTGAGATCTCCGCTGGTGGCAACATGCCAGCCAAAAACCGCTCCAGCGCTGGGTTGTGGATCATCAATAGCAAACAGGACCGTTCCATCGCTCCCACTGAAGGCGTAGACCCGGCCTTCTACGGTTGCCTCCCCAACGGTCGTATACGGCGCCCCAATCAGAATGTCCGCAACGCCATCGGCGTTGAGGTCTGGACTGCCCGTCAGGGACCAGCCAAAAGCCATACGACCAGCCCAGACGGGCGGGGACAAGGTGCGCAGATGAGCGCCGTCCTTGCCGCTGAAAATGTAGACCCTGCCCAATCCATCCTGAGCCAAGGCTCCGACCAACTGTTCTGGAATACCATCGCCGTTGAGATCACCGCACGAGGCAACAGCCCAGCCAAAACCTGCCCCCTTCTGTTGTTGGGGCGCCTGCAGGGGGTAGAGGAAGCGTCCATCCTTACCGCTAAATACAAAGCCTTGCCCGCTGCCGACGTTTTTCTCTGTGGCCATGGCTTTACCGCGACGGGCTTGCTCCTTTTCGATGAGCCTCCAACCGCCTCCGGCGGTATACTGCTCCGTCTCCGTCGCGTCACCACGACGCTCTTTTTCGCGCTGAACAAGGTCCCAGGCACTCCCTTTTTCGCCCTGGCCAAAGGCCCCGATCAGGAGATCGGGTACGCCGTCCTGGTCCACATCGCCGGCGCTTCCAAGGGCAAATCCAAACGCGGCGTCCGGCTGGGGACGTGGGCTGTCAAGGGCATACAAAAGCCGGCCGCTGCGACCGCTGTAGACAAAGGCTCGGCCCTGCTTGTCATTGCCTTGCCATCTGTGCTGATAGGCGCCTACCAGATAGTCGGAGACCTGATCTCCATCGACATCACCAATAACCGCAAATGAGGACGCAAAGCCGGTAAACGACAGGTGAACGGGCGGGTCGATCATCATGAATGGGCTCGCCGCCCAGACCGCAACGCTCCAGCAAAAAAAGGCTGCACACAAAAAACCGAGCAACTGCGTACCTTTGGATACCATACTCCAGAACTCCTGACTGCCCTTGGGCGTATGCGTTTTACTCACGTGGACGAGGATTGGCTAAGACTCTTTCGATAAACGCCAGGAGGTCGTCGATCGAAGAGAAGTCTGAGATCTGACCAGAGGAGATATGCTCAACTCGTCCATCACAGGAGCCGTGTCTTACATCGTTCGCTGTCCGAAATTGCACGACAAAGGAACAATGGACGGAGAACTGAGAGGGGTTCTGGCTATCTCCGATCCTATTCGCTGAGTCTCCGGCCATCTTTTGCACCTCTGTTTTCACTGTTATGAGACAACGTAGTGCCGAGATGAGTGCCGCGTCATGAACAAGTCGTGAGTAAGTTCTGAGTTTTGTATGAGCGCAGAAAACCCCGAGCCGCCTCAGCGTTTTGGTCCTTTTCAGATCGACACGGAAAATGAACAGCTGTGGCGGCATCAGGAGTCTATTCCGCTGAAGCCGAAAGCCTTTGCCGTCTTACGCCACCTTGTTGAGCGCCACGGGAAGCTGGTCACCAAACACGAACTCTTCACGACAATCTGGCCTGACGCCGTAGTCAGTGACGGCGTGCTGACCACCTGCATAAAAGAGATTCGCAAAGCGCTCAGCGACGCGGCAAAATCCCCCCGCTTCATTGAGACCGTGCACCGAAGAGGCTACCGCTTTATTGCAACGCCGACGCCTCTAGGCCGAGTTGGAGACGGGCAGACGCGCGGGCGGCAAGGACAGTACAGCGAATCCGCTAAACTCCCCGCCGCCCGCCCCCTGACGACACGACGCTCTTCGTTTGTCGGACGGGAGCAGGAATTGGAGCGCTTATCAGACTGGTTCGGACAGGCGCTCCACGGGACGCGTCAAGTGGTCTTCATCAGTGGAGAAGCCGGGATCGGGAAGACTTCTGTCGTAGAAGCATTTTTGGACCGGCTTGCCGGAGCTGACAAGCTCCTCGTTCTTCGTGGACAGTGTGTCGAGCAGTATGGCGCAGGTGAAGCCTACTTGCCGGTTCTCGATGCCTTAGGACGCTTGTGCCGCCTGCATCGGGGCGAATTCCTGCTTGAGGTTTTGCTGCGCTACGCTCCGACCTGGCTGGCCCAGTTGCCCTGGCTCCTCAGCGACGCGACGCTCGGAGATGTCCAGCGTCGGATGCTTGGGGCAAGCCAGGAACGCATGCTGCGGGAGATGGCCGAGGGACTGGAAGCGCTGACACAAAAACATCCCGTGATTGTGTGGCTGGATAACCTCCACTGGAGCGATCCCTCGACCCTGGACTTGCTGGCCTTCCTGGCCAAGCGGAAGGAACCCGCCCGCCTCTTGGTCATTGGAACCTACCGCCCGGTTGACGCAATAATCGGCCAGCCTCCCCTCCGCTCGATTCAGCGCGAGTTACAGCTCCACGGACAGTGTGAGGAACTGATCCTCGATTACCTGAGTGAGACAGATGTTCAAGCCTATTTGGCCGACCGCTGTAGTCAGACCGTTTTGCCACAGCGCTTGGCAGGCCTGATTCATCAACGGACGGACGGCAATCCCCTGTTCATGGTCAGCGTCGTTGACGCCCTGGCCGGAGCAGGGCTGCTGGCAGATAGCGGGCAGGTCCGGTCACTCCAGGAGATTGAGGCGGCCGTGACCGGAAGCTTGGCGGGCAGTTTGCAAGGCTTTATTGAACGACAGATCGAACGACTCGATGCTGAAGAGCGGACAGTCTTGGAAGCGGCAAGTGTGGCCGGGGCGGAATTCGTAGTCAGCGCCGTTGCCGCAGGGCTTGAAAAAGACGAGGAGGAAGTTGAGGAGGTCTGCGCCAGACTCGCCGCACGCCAGCAGTTTCTCCGGGATGAAAGTGGGATGGAGTGGCCGAACGAAACGCTCGGGACCCGCTATC
Organism: uncultured Binatia bacterium (SeqCode); assembly: GCA_965243735.1. Classification (GTDB taxonomy): domain Bacteria; phylum Desulfobacterota; class Binatia; order Bin18; family Bin18; genus JAAXHF01. The sequence goes on along the minus strand of CBDEVZ010000008.1, from coordinate 4,829,199 downwards.
GTTTCATCCATGCCGTGTATCAAGAAGTCTTCTACGCCGGACTGCCCCGCAGCCGCCGAACCCGCCTCCATCAGCGAGTCGGTAAACATCTGGAAGCCTGCCAGGGCGACAGAACGACCGAGGCCGCAGCGGAGCTGGCGAGCCACTTTGAGCGGGGAGACGACCTGCTCCGGGCTGTCTCGTATTATCGACAAGCCGGAGAAAACGCGCTACGGCGGCACGGCTACCAGGAGGCGAGCACGCAGTGTCGGCGCGGCCTCGTCCTGCTGAAGAAGCTGCCGCCCGGCCTGACACGGTATCAGCACGAGATCGGCCTGTGCCTGACGCTGGGACCCGCGCTTATTGCCACCAAAGGCCACGCCGCGTTGGAGCTTGAGCAGGTCTATCTTAATGCACGGACTCTGTGCCAAGAGCTTGAAGAGCCAGATTTACTTTTTCCCGTCCTGTGGGGGCTGATGGCCCAATACCTGCTGCGGGCGCAGTTGCATCAGGCGAGGGCGCTCGGGGAACAGCTCTTGCGGCTGGCCGAGACCCGCCACGAGCCGGCGCTGCTCTTAGAGGCCAGCTTGGGGCAGGGCTCGGCGCTGTTATGGAGCGGACAGCTGGAACACGGCTCTCAGCATTTTGAGCGGGCAATGGACCTGTACGACGCTGCCCAGCATCGCTCCCACGCTTTTGTGTATGGACAAGACCCAGGAGTCGTATGTCAGGTTCAGGCCGCTTTTGCCCTGTGGCTACGCGGCTATCCAGACCGCGCCATGCAGTTCAGCCGAGAGGCGCTCCGTCTCGCTCAGGACACCGAACATCCCTACACGCTCGCCTATGCCCTGAACTGGATGGCTATGGTCCACCAATTCTGCCGCGAGACGGACGAGGTCCGGCGCTGGACTGAGGCTTCCCTGGCCGTCTCCAGCAAAAACGGATTTGCCCACCTCAGCGCGGTTGCGACAGTCCTGCGCGGCTGGGCCTTGGTTGAACAGGGCCACGCAAAAGAAGGACTTGCCCAGAGCCGGGAAGGCATCGCCATGTCCGAGGCTGGCGGGACCGTCCTCTTACGCCCCTACTATTTCGGACTACTGGCCGCAGGCTACGCGCAACAGGGCGATTCGGCCCAGGGACTGCTGTTGCTCAACGAGGCCCTGGGGCTGCTGGGACAGACCGGCGAGGAATGGTGGGAGGCGGAGTTATGGCGGACGAAAGGAATACTGCTTCAGAGCCAGGGCAGCAGCTCTGGGGGAAAGACAGAGCGGGGAAGACATGTCGAAGAGTGTTTGACGCGAGCGCGGACGCTTGCCCGCCGACAGCAGGCCAAGGCCCTGGAACTGCGCGCGGCTATCGACCTAGCCCGTCTGTGGCACCTCCAGGGAAAGAAGGAAGAAGCCAGAACGACGCTGGCCGAGGTGTCCGAACGGTTTACCGAAGGGCGCGACACCCGGGACTTGAAGGACGCCAAGGCGCTGCTTCATCTGCTGAGCTAAAAGCGCTATGTGTGCGCGTACGGAGAAACACCATGTCAACGAATCGAATTCTCAGCCAGGTATCTGATCGTGTTGCGTGTATTACCCTTAACCGCCCGGAGGTGCTGAACGCCTTTGAGGGCACGATGCGCGAAGAACTCCTGGCCGCGCTCGAACGGGCGGCCGACGATAGCGCGGTGCGGTGCGTGATGATTACCGGCGCGGGCCGCGCCTTTTGCGCCGGGGGCGATATCGCCAGCATGGCCGAACTCCAGGCCGACAACAACGACGGCGTGATCAAAGACCGCATGGTCGTCGGCGGCAGGATCATTCGCCTCATCCGCAGCATGGCCAAGCCGGTGATTGCGGCGGTAAACGGCGCTGCAGCCGGGGCGGGGATGAATCTGGCCCTGGGTTGCGACCTGCGCCTGGGCGCGGACACCGCCCGCTTTGCCGAGAGCTTTGTCAAAATCGGGCTGGTACCGGACTGGGCGGGTTTCTCCTCATTACCCCGCCTGGTCGGAACGGCTAAAGCCCTGGAGTTGATGCTGACCGGCGAGCGGATCGACGCCGCCGAGGCCCTGCGGCTGGGTCTGCTCAACCGGGTGTATGCGCACGACGGCTTTCGCGCCGAGGCCCTCGATTTTGCCCGGCGGGTGGCCGCCGGTCCGCCCCAGACCCTGGCCCATATCAAACGCGGGGTATATCTCGGCGCCAGCGCCGGCCTGGACGAGACCCTCGGCTATGAGCACGACAGCCAGGCCGAACTCTTTCTGTCCGCCGATGCCCGCGAGGGCATGCGGGCGTTTCTGGAAAAACGACCGCCCGAATTCGGAAAATAAGGAGATCGCCATGGCCCGCCTGCCGTATCTCGAACGCGACGATCTGCCCGAACCGGAACGGGATATCTTCGACACGCTGCTCGAACAACGCGGCGCGATCGGCAACATCTTCCGGGTTGTCGCCCACAGTCCGCTGTTGTTGCGCCGCATGTTGTATTTCAGCGACGGGCTGCGGAACCGCACCACGCTCGACCCCCGCTATCGGGAGCTGGCCATCCTGACCGTCGGACGCCTCACCCAGTGTGACTACGAGTACGTCCACCATCAGGCCCTGGCCAAACGCGTCGGCGTGCGGCCCGAACAGATAGAACGGCTGGCCGAGTGGGAAACCGACCCGGCCTTTAACGACCGGGAACGCGCCGTCATCCGCTATGCCACCGAAGTCACCCAGCAGGTCCGGGTGTCTGACGCCACGTTTCAGGCCCTAGGCGACTTTCTGGACAATGAGCAGATCGTCGAACTGACCCTGAATACCGGCTTCTACAATATGGTCGTGCGCTTTCTGCTGCCGATGCAGGTCGATCTGGAGCCGGACGCGCGCAGCTAGGAACGGCCAGGCTGCGGCGCTTCCACGGAGTCCAGCGGCCTCAGGCACTCGGGGCTGTCGTTGCGGGGGGAGTTGACGAGATCGGACACGGCGTAGGCCATCATGGCCTCGGCCGGATAGGAGCTGAGCAGAGGCCGTAGCGCGTCGGGCTCCTGCACGCTGCGGTCCAGCCACACCGCTTCGGCCTCAGGCGCCAGGATGACCGGCATGCGGTGGTGGATGGGCGCCAGCAGCGCGTTGGGGCTGGTGGTCAGAATCGTACACGAATGGATCGGCTCACCGGATTCGGCGACCCACTTCTCCCACAGCCCGGCCAGGGCAAACGGCTCGCCCGAGCGCAGACTGATGTACAGCGGGGCCTTGCTCGGACCGTCTTTTTTCCACTCGTAGAATCCGTTGGCCACAATCAGGCAGCGCCGACGGCGCAGGGCGCGCCTGAAGCTCGGCTTTTCAGCCGCCGTCTCGGACCGGGCGTTGATCATCTTGGCGCCGACCGACGGGTCTTTGGCCCACGGCGGAATCAGCCCCCAGCGCAAAAAGCCCGCCCGCCTGTTGTCATCGGCGTCGACCAGCGCCAGCACCGGCTGGCTGGGGGCGATGTTGTAGCGGGGAGAGTAGGACAGGTCGGACAACGAGCATCCAAAGCGTTCTTCAATGCGTTCCGGGTCTGAGGTCAAGGCGTAACGTCCACACATCGGCTGTCCTCCCTGCTGCCATACCTAGCAGACGCCTTGACAAAAAATAAGCGCTGTGGGAAAGGCGGTTTATAGATGACTGCGGAGGGGGCCGACCATGATTGAACTGTACGATCTCGTTGGGGCGAACGATTTGCGCTTCAGCCCGTTTTGCTCGCGGACCAAGGCGGTTCTGCGCTATAAGAACCTCCCCTACACGACTGAGACAGTGCGTTTTACGGAAAAGCACAAACTCACCTTCTCCGGCCAGGATCGCGTCCCGGTCATCAGACATGACGACGGCACGGTCGTGTCCGACTCGTGGGCGATTGCGTGCGATCTTGAGGAACGCCAGACCGAGCCCCGTATTTTTCCCGGTCTGGGACACAAAGAAGCCTGCCGCTTTTTTAATCTGTACGTGGACAACACCGTCCACCCGGCCCTGGCCCCGGTCGTTGTCGGCGATATCTTTGACAAGATTGAGCCGGGCGACCGCGACTACTTCCGCCAGTCGCGCGAATCCCGCCTCGGTACGCGGCTCGAAGACATCGCGGCCAGGCGGGACGAGTTCCGCCCCCAGCTGCAGAAAGTCGTGGCCGATCTGAACGCAACGCTGGCCGGTCAGGAATATCTCTTGGGCGGCTTCAGCTACGCCGATATCTGTCTGTTCGGGACCTTCACCTGGATAACCAGAGTCAGCGACGAGCCGCTGTTCGACAACACGCCTGATCTCCGCGCCTGGTGGGAGCGGATGCAGGAACGGTTCACAGTCTAAGAAGAAAGGAGGAAGCTGATATGCATATTATGTCTTTTTCGGAACGGGAATACATTGATGTCCCGGAGGAGGAAATCATCAGAAACGGCAGCAGCTACTTTGGCCTGCCCAACACCCTGTTCAGCGCCGACAGGGGTGGCCAGCTGATGAACGAATATCTGGATGAGCGCATCTATGCCGAAGAGCTGGGCTTTGACGGGGTGATGCTGAACGAGCACCACCAGACGCCGTTCTGTGGCGGAGCGGTCATGGATGTCGAGGCCGCGATCCTGGCCCGGGTTACCAAGCGGGTGAAAATCGTCCTGCTCGGCAACCCCCTGCCGGTCGCCGACCCGCTGCGTTTGGCCGAAGAGCTGGCCACCATCGACATGATCTCGGGCGGCCGCCTGGTGCCCGGCTGGGTGCGCGGCGCGGGCAGCGAGCAGCTGGCCAACAACATCAACCCGGCCTACAACCGTGAGCGCTTCAACGAGGCCCACGACTTCATCAACCAGGCCTGGACCAAGCCCGGTCCGTGGCGCTACGAGGGCAAACACTTCCACTATCGCTTCGTCAACCCCTGGCAGCTGCCGATCCAGAAGCCGGTGCCCCAACAGTGGGTCCCCGGTGTGATCAGCCCCGAGACTGTGGTCTGGGCGGCCAAACACCGCTATCCCTATGTCGCCCTGGGCACCAACATCGAACCGACGGTCGAGATGGTCAACCTGTACGCCGACGTGGCCGAGCAGGAAGGCTATCAGGCCGGGCCGGAGAACTTCGGCTACCTGCAGAACGTCGTCGTGGCCGAAACCGAGGAGAAGGCCGAAGAGCTGGGCCGCGGCTTTGTGTTTGGCGGCGGCTTTGGTTCCTTCGCCCGACCCGAGTGGATGTTCCCGCCGGGCTACAACTCCAAGGCGGCCACCCAGCGGCTGGCCAGGGCGCTGACCGATCCCCGGACCGGCACCGAGATCGTCCGCCAAACCGCAGGCAACACCAATGTTGAAGAAGTGCTGGCCAGCATTGACGAGAACTATCAAAACTCCAAGGAAGCCGGCTTGATCATCGCCGGGACTCCCAAGACGGTGATTGCCAAGATCCGGCGCATGCTGGAAACGCTCCGGCCGGGTATTTTCGCCACCTGGTACCACCACGGCCCAATGAGCTTTGAGGACCGCAAGACCTGTCTGCGCCTGCTGGGCGAGGAAGTCCTGCCCGCCATGCGTGAGATGGCCAAGGAATTCGACCTGCCCGGACCGTTTGAAAAGCATCCAGGCATGCGGCCGCTGCCGGCCTCCGGCAAACGCGACCCGGTCGTGCCCGATCTCAAGGCCGCCTAAAGCCCGCCCCGGTGTCTGGGTGCAGACACCGGACAACAGCCTGTCATCCATCAGCGGCCGTGGCCAAAGATCTGGCCACGGTCGTTCTGCATTCGTGCCCTGAGAAAGTCCGAGCCGAGCCTATCTTTTTGGCGTATTTGGTGCTAGCTTCATCAGGATTTTGCGAGCCCGCAGACAGCAAAGGAGGAAGCACCATGCACATTATGTCCTTCTCGGAACGGGAATATATTGATGTCCCGGAAGAGGCCATCATCGAAAACGGGCCGAGCTATTTTGGCATCCCCAACACGGTTTTTGATGCCAATCGCGGCGGCCAGCTGATGAACGAATACCTGGACGAGCGCGTCTACGCCGAAGAGCTGGGCTTTGACGGGGTGATGCTCAACGAGCACCACCAGACGCCGTTCTGCGGCGGCGGCGTGATGGATGTCGAAGCCTCGATTCTGGCCCGGATTACCAGCCGGGTGAAAATCGTCCTGCTCGGCAACCCCCTGCCGGTGGGCGATCCCCTGCGTTTGGCCGAAGAACTGGCCACCATCGACATGATCTCGGGCGGCCGCCTGGTGCCCGGCTGGGTGCGCGGCGCGGGCAGCGAGCAGATTGCCAACAACATCAACCCGGCCTACAACCGTGAGCGCTTTAACGAGGCTCACGACTTCATCCAACAGGCCTGGACCAAGGAAGGTCCGTGGCGCTACGAGGGCAAACACTTCCACTATCGCTTCGTCAACCCCTGGCAGCTGCCGATCCAGAAGCCGGTGCCCCAGCAGTGGATCCCCGGCCTCGTCAGCCCCGAGACCGTGGTGTGGTCGGCCCAGCACCGTTATCCCTATGTCGCGTTGGGCACCAACGTCGAACCAACGATTGAGATGGTCAACCTGTACGCCGACGTGGCCGAGCAGGAAGGCTACCAGGCCGGACCGGAGAACTTCGGCTACCTGCAGAACGTCGTCGTGGCCGAGACCGAGGAAGACGCCGAGCGGCTAGGCCGCGGCTTCGTGTATGGCGGCGGCTTCGGCTCGTTCGCCCGACCCGAGTGGATGTTCCCGCCGGGCTACAACTCCAAGGCGGCCACCAAGCGGCTGGCCCAGGCGCTGACCGATCCCCGTACCGGCACCGAAATCATTCGCCAGACGCAGGGCGACGTCAACGTCCAGGAAGTCCTCGACAGCATTGACGAGAACTACAAGAACGCCAAAGAAGCTGGCCTGGTCATTGCCGGAACGCCGAAGACCGTTATCCCCAAGCTCCGCACAATGCTCGAACAGCTGCGGCCGGGCATCTTCGGCATCTGGTACCACCACGGCCCAATGAACTTTGAGGAGCGCAAGACCTGTCTGCGCCTGCTGGGCGAGGAAGTCCTGCCCGCCATGCGCGAGATGGCCAAAGAACTCGACCTGCCCGGGCCGTTTGAAAAGCAGCCCGGCACCCGGCCGCTGCCGGCCTCCGGCAAACGCGACCCGGTTGTGCCCGACCTCAAGGCCGCCTAAGGCGAGATCGCCTGTCCGGCCGAGGACGCTTCACCATCCCCAACAGGCCGCAGCCCCTCCACAGGCTGCGGCCTGTTTTGTTATTCAGCCTGCGAACTTCAGCCGCTTCCACCAGTCCATCCGCATCAGCTCGGCGATGCGATGAAAGTTGGGATGATCCCACAAAAGAGCGGGCCGGGTGGCTGAAAAATTTTCCTGGAAAAACTGAAACACGGCGTCCTCTATCCGCTCGGCCGAGGACTGCTCGGGCAGCCAGATGGGAAAGCTGCGAAACACAAACGCCGTGCTGCCGACCCGCTGCGGATAGACACAAAACGTGCGCAACAGCTCCCTGGCTGAGAATGGCGAGGCGCCCGCCCTGGCCTCTTCGGCCACCAGGTAGTCGCGTGGCAGGGAGCGGACACCGGCCATGACGGCCAGCGCGCCCTGGGGCGCGGAGTAGAGATAATACAGAGCCGGCAGCTTGCCCTCCACGCTCGGACCGGCCACCAGACGGACTTCCAGCAGAGCCCGCCACGACAGAAAGGGGCGTGGGTCGCCGGAAAAGATATACAGCCGCTCGCTGTCCGGGGGACGGTAGTCGGCCAGTTCGGCCAGATTCTCCGGCTCTCCCCGGTCGAGCCGAGCGTGCACCAGCGACAGCCTGCGCAGAAAATCGTCCAGAGTCTTGAGTTCTTCCAATCTGGCCTGCCGGGCTGTCGTTTCAGACACGCGCGGCGAGGCGCGCAGACCATCCACCTCGACGCGGAGTTCGTCCTGTCGCCGTCTGACGTGGTCAATATCAATCAGCATATCCATCCAAGAGACGGGACCACACCTAGGGGCGATGCCCCTGCTGGCGGTCAAGCGCGCGGTACTGAATCGCTTCGGCGATGTGCGCCCCGCCGACATGGTCTTCACCCGCCAGGTCGGCAATTGTTCGGGCGACTTTAAGAATCCGGGTATACGCCCGCGCGCTCAGTCCGAGCCGGGCCATGGCGTTCTCAAGCAGCTGTTGACCGGCCCGGTCGGGTTGGCAGAACCGGCCGATGTCCTGACTCGTCATGTGGGCGTTACAGAACACCCGTCGCCCGGAGAAGCGCGCCAGCTGGACCTGTCTGGCACGGTTCACCCGCGCCCGGAGCGTGGCCGAGTTTTCGGCCGTTTGCTCTTGGCTCAGCTCCTTGTACGGCACGGCCGGAACCTCGACCTGGATATCGATGCGATCCAGCAGCGGACCCGACACCTTGGCCCGGTAGCGCTGGATTTGCTGCGGCGTACAGCGACATTCGTGTTGGGCATCGCCCAGGAAGCCGCACGGGCACGGGTTCATGGCCGATACCAGCATGATATTCGCCGGGTAGGTAATCGAACCCAGCGCCCGCGAGATGGTCACCCGCGCATCTTCCAGGGGTTGGCGCAGGACTTCCAACACGTTTTTACGAAATTCCGGCAGCTCATCCAGAAACAACACCCCATGGTGGGCCAGCGACACCTCGCCCGGCTTGGGGACCGCGCCCCCACCGATCAGGCCCGCGTCGGAAATCGTGTGGTGCGGCGAGCGAAACGGCCGCGTTGCCACCAGCGCTTGGCCGTCCAGCAGCCCGGCAACACTGTGGACCTTGGTGGCGTCAATGGCCTCGGCCAGGGTCATATCGGGCAGGATCGTCGGCAGGCGGCGCGCCAGCATGGTTTTTCCGGCGCCGGGCGGCCCAATCAACAGCAGGTTATGCCCGCCGCTGGCGGCGACCTCAAAGGCGCGCTTGACGTGGTCCTGGCCTTTGACATCGTGAAAATCCGTGTCATAGACGCCGTGGGCGGCAAACACGTCCTGGAGATCGACCGATTCCGCGACAAGCTCCTGCTGCTGGTTGAGAAACAAAAACGCCTCGCTGAGGCTTGGTACGCCGAACACGTCGATGCCATCCACCACCGCCGCCTCAGCCGCGTTTGCCTGGGGCACGAGCAGGCCCTTGAGACCCCTGTCTTTGGCCATCACCGCCAGGGGCAGAATCCCCTGCACCGGCTTCACCCGACCGTCCAGAGACAGTTCTCCGAACAGAACGTACTCGGCGAGGCGTTGTTTATCGAGGTAGCCGGCGGCGGCCAGGATGCCGAGCGCAATCGGCAGATCGTAGGCCGAGCCTTCTTTCTTGATATCGGCCGGGGCGAGGTTGACGGTTATTTTGCGGGCGGGAAACTCATAGCCGGAGTTTTTGATGGCCGAGCGGACACGGTCTTTGCTCTCGCGAACAGCGCCTTCGGGCAGGCCGACGGTGGTGAACTGGGGGAGGCCGAGTGCGACATCAACTTCAACTTCGACCAGCAGACCATCGATACCTACCAGGGCGCCTGACAGGACCGTTGCCAGCATCGGAATGCAGGCTCCCCTAGACCTTCGCGTATCCGTCCTTGGTCCGCTTCAGCCGGCCCGTCTTTGTCATCTGGTACAGCTGGGTGTAGACCGCAGCCGGCGACTTCTTGATCTTGGCCACTACGTCCTTGGCGGTGAACTGGTCGGGGAGGCCGGCAAGCACCTGTGTCCAGTTGAGTCGTTTCCGAGCCGGAGCTTTGGCCGCAGCCTTGGCGGCAGCTTTCGTCGAAGCTTTAGCAGTCTGATTGCCCACGACTTGCCTACAGATATCGGCCTCTTTGCGCAGCGCGACGAGTTCCCGCTCTTTTTTCGCAATCTCTTTTTCCAGACCGGCCAGGATTTTGGCGGCCTGCTTCCTGAGACTCCCAACCCCTTCTGCCATAATTCTTTCCCCCTTATATCTAGTTCGTTACTTAATGACCCAACTGACTACTAAAAAGAAAAAGATATATCAATAGCATATGAGAGCGAAAGCCGGGGCGTTCTATCCTCTCGACTGTCTTTCCGTTAAGTTCGTCCAAGGAAAACACCGATATGACACTTATCAATATACGTTTGGACACCGTGTGGGTGGTTTGTGTGATTCTTGTCGTCGCCACGCTGTTCTGCTCTGGGTTTGCGGCTCAGGCGGACACGCTATACGTGCGAGCCGGGGGCAATGTCGATTGGTCGGAGCAAACCCGCTTCAAGGACAAATCCTGTTTGGGCGGCTCACGCCTGGCCCTGTACGGCTGTGGAAGAGGCATTGACGGGTCGCCGCTGAGTTCGCTCGGCGATTTCGGCCTGACAGGCAGCTACGAACTCGGGGTCGGCTACAGAATACTCGCTCCCCTGCGGCTCGAAGCCGTCTTTCAACACCGCCCGGACTTTTCTTTTGAGGGTCGGGCCAATTTCGTACAGACCACGGGCCGTCAGGCGGTCTCCGCAGACATGTCGGCCCTGTCCGGCATGCTGGCCGCGTATGTAGACCTGCCGCAGCTGGGCCTGCCGAAACTCGGGCCGTTCAGCCCGTTCATCGGCGGCGGACTCGGCGTCTCTCACATCGACATCGACGCCACCCGCATGAGGTTCACCAGGACGGCGACCATCGTCCCGGACGGACAGCAGTTCAATTTTGCCTGGATGCTGACCGGGGGTGTGGCGATATCACTGACCGAAAAGATCACCTTCGACATCGCCTATCGGTATACGGATTTCGGCACGGTCGAGACGAGTGATGGGACTGCGAAGGTCGTGAGTCAGGCCACCGGGACGACCCTGGCCGATATCGACATAGGCGAGACGCGGGCCAATCTGGCGAGCCACGGCCTGCATTTCTCCCTGCGGTATGCCTTCTAACGTAGGGTCGCCAGCCCGAGTAGGTTGGGTTAGCCGGAGGCGTAACCCAACAGTTCTGACTGAGGTCGGAATCCAAGCTCGGGATCGAGTTACGGTGGGACGTAAGTACGCGGCGTGGCGCCGATTATTCGGGAGATTATGCACGGAGTGGTCTAAGATGAAGCCGGTCCCTCATGCCGTCAGTTGGCTAGGCACGAGCCGACGGTTCTGCTAGGCTCACTCCCCTAGGAGAAGCCTATGAGAACCATCGCCATCGGAGACTTTTCGGCGTTCACCTCCCCCCGCCACCCCAGACCCGAGTTTCAGCCCCTCAAGGCGAAGTGATGCCGGCAGATCTCTCCCGCGTTGACTTGCTGCTCCAGTACGCGTTGCTGGTTTCTGGAGAGCAAGATGAGTTCCTGGACCGTCAGCTTGGTCCCATCCATCTGATCAAATATGTCTACTTAGCTGACCTCTTCCACGCGAGACAGCACGACGGGTCTACCTATACCGGCATCGAATGGAGATTCTACAATTTCGGTCCCTGGGCTCAGCCGGTCTACGAGCGTATTGAGTCGGCACTAAGCGCAGTCGGTGCAGAGAAACAGCTGTTTCAGAGCGACTACGAGGACAGGCAGGACTGGGTTCGCTGGCATCTGAGCGATGAAAAACTGCTAGAGAGGATAGAAGACCAGCTTCCATTCGGCATAACATCGGGCCTGAAAGCAGATGTGCGTCGCTTCGGTAAAGACACCCAAAGCCTGCTACACTATGTTTACAGCACGGAACCTATGCTCTCTGCCGCGCCCAATGAACTTCTGGATTTTACGGCCGTCACGAATGAAATCGTCACGAATGAGTCCCTGTCAGAACCGTTGAGGATGGAGAGCTTATCAAACAAGAAAAAGAAGCAATTTAAAGAACGAATGCGCGAACTGCGCACTCGGTATAAAAACAGAGAACGAAAAGACCGTAAGCTGATTAACCCCGTCAAAGATGCCCGTTATGACGATGTTTATGACGAGGGCATGAGATGGCTCGACAGCCTCGCAGGCGAGCCTTTGCGGGACGGCGAGCATGTCGTCCGGTTTTCGGACGAGGTTTGGAAGTCTCCTACCAGGAAAGGCGGGGATGTATCCTGAGGATTGCGTACAGTCTCTTATCCAACCAAGCGATTGGTGGGTGAACAACACCGACAGGGTTTTGTGCCGGGGTGCCTTGGTCTTCGCGTTCGTCCCGCACACCGACCAAGTTCCATACACATTCGAGCCTGTAGCTCGAACGGAAGCGACCCGGCACGATAGTGCGACGATTCGAGTAGCGCCTCTTCGGGTGGGTCAACCACTCAAGAGGACGGCATTACCTGTGGCAGCAATGCCTTTGCCTTCAGGCGAAGTCTGGGCCGCCTACCGAGCCAAGAGGAGGCCGTGCCTGATAATCGGCTCTGATTTCCCGCACGTTGATCGCGCTCTCACGCAGGGTATGGCGAGACATTCGACGGCACCAACGGTATTGGCCGCACCATATTACGGTGTAACGAGGGATGGCAGCCGTGGGGGATATAATCCTGCGCTCGTAGAGCGAATTCGACATTGCGAATATCCGCAGTTTCTCTGGGATGAGTTGCCGACATCCGGCGCTGAGGAGTCGATTCTGAGGCTAGATCACCTACAGCCAATAGGAACGCATCATAACGCTTACCAATTGTCCGAGTACAAACTCAGTGCTGATGCGCTTGAAGTTTTTGATGAATTATTCTGCTTGTCGATCTGGGGCCAGATTCCCGAGGACAGCCTGATAGCGATGTATCGGAAGGAAATTCGGTCTACATTTGGTAATTAGCCCGTAGGTTGGGCTAGCCGGAGGCGTAACCCAACGGCCCCGGCGAGACAGCAAGCGTGGCACTCACCCCACCTCCCCTTAAGGGTGGTCTTCGCTCTCATATTTTTCCAGACTTGGATCAATCTCAATTGCTTTAGCCAAATCTTCCTCGGCCTCCGGGTCGCCCAAAGCACGCTTGGCAATCCCCCGATTGCGGTAGAATATGGCGTTTTGGGGATGGAGTTCAATTGCCTTGTCATAGTCGGCAATCGTCATTCCCAGCGACGGTTGCAGACTTTCTAGACAGGCTGTGGCCGCTCCTGCTGTAAACCCCTCATTGAAATGCTTATAAGCGTTTGTGAAAGGAAGAGAAGGCAGTGATTCATCCCTGTTTATGACATACGTCGGAATCTCTGGAGGAAGAGCAGAAAGAATATCATTAATATAGTCATCGCGGAACGCGAATCCGACGAAAATCGCTATGTTTGCTTTTTGTACGACTGCTCGTAGATGTTCATGGAATTTGATGAAGGGCTCTTGATCAGGCTCTCCTTTGTATCCTGGGTACAAGATTGAGTGGTTCTGATGGTCCCCTGTGAAAATGGGATTGCTGGCGACAATGCCCTCGGCGCTGCGTTGCCAATTCACAGACCCATGCAGCTTGGTCAGCCGGCCGCGATTGTTATTGAGAGGCTGGCCGGAAGAATCCCAGAGAGTCATGTCTAGAGCCATCTGATCGGGATTAGGTTTTAGACCTATTTCTACGTTTATTTCGGCCTCGCCGATCACCCGTTCCAGCACTCGATCGTAGTTCGTCGTGAAAATCTCTATATTTGAATCAGACTCTGCGAGTCCTCTGAGGAGTTGTATCCAATCCCGGAGCTTTTTGGGATCGGGGGCTTTTGCGTAGAACTGATACACCTGAGTATTGATTTCGCTTTTTAGATTTTGAATTCGATCCTCCAAGCCAGGAAGCCCCCTTAAGAAAGGTGAGAGGTCAGGCCCTCCAATGAGTTGGCTGATACGATTTCCTGACATCATCCATCCCGCTACAGCCTCAGGGTCACGGGATGCTTGGAGATAGTCTCGGAGTTCATCTAAATTCCACAAGACCTCTTCAATATCTATCGGCTCTCCACCTTTCTGGGCTTCCAAAAACTCGCGGACTTGGGCAAACAAGTTGTTCCTCGTGATGCCGTCCGGAAGACGGTTGAAGAACTCAACGGTGGTTGGATATTGTTCGCGATCAACGGCAGCAGAGCCTCCGGCTCCTACGAAAACAAGAATCATGATCTCTTCCCTTTCAAGTTGGCTGGCGATCCAGGAACCATCAAGAACTGCCAACCGGCCGCTTCAAGCAGTTTGTTGATCTTGATACGGGCGGTGGCTTCGTTCATCTCCCCCTCAAGAGATCGTGTGGGAAGGGTCTGGCTTGCCAGGGCAACTGCCCTGTGTCCTTAGCACGGACGCTGTGGAGCGTCTGTTTGCAGGCTCCCGGTCAGGTGATAAGCATAGGACCAGTCGGAACCGCACCCAATAAGGAGGAACACACTATGGCCAGATTAGGGGTTGTTGCCGCAAATATGTCGGGCCTCACCTTCAACGAGCTGCGAGACATGGCGCGCCATGCCGAGTCGGCCGGGTTTGAGGCCATTTTTTCACCGGAGTTCATGAATGACTCCCTGATCAACTGCCAGATCATGGCTCAGGCAACCTCGAAGGTTAAGGTCGGCACCTGGATCACCAACGTCTACCTGCGCCACCCCGCCCTGTGCGCCCAGACCGCAGTGGCTATTGACGACACCTCAAAAGGCCGCCTGATTCTCGGCCTCGGCGTCAGCCATCGGCCCATTGTCGAGGGCGTGTACCAGGAAAAAATGGACAAACCGCGCACCTTCCTGCGCAATTATATCGGCGCGGTGCGCGACGTGGCGGCCGGTAAGGAAATCCCCGGCATGGCCATGCAGCCCCGCGCGGCCAGCTACGCCGTGCCGATCTATATCGGCGCGCTGGCTCTGGGCACGGTCCAGCTCAGCGGCGAGATGGCCGACGGGGTGATGCTCTACCTGTGTCCCGTCAGCCGGCTGCCTACCGCCCTGGCCGCCCTGGAAAAAGGTGCGGCCAAGGCCGACCGTTCGATCTCCGAGGTCGATGTCACCACCGGCCTCATCACCTGCATTCACGACGATCTGGACACGGCCATGGAGGCGGCCAAACAGGGCTTGATGTTCTACGGCGGCCTGCCCTTCTACAACAAGCTGTTTCATGACAGCGGCTTTGAGGACGAGGCGGCCAGCCTGCTCAAGGGCGACGGCAGCGGCTTTGTGTCGGAAAAGATGGCTGATGAGCTGTGCCTGATCGGTCCACCGGATCGCTGCCGTGAACGCCTGGCCGCGTTTCAGGAGGCCGGTATTCAAATGCCGATCTTCAACCCCTCGCCGGTCGGCGGCGAGAGCTATGGAGACGCGGTGCGCAACGCGATTGAGACCTTTGCCCAATAGACTGCGGGGCACCCGCGGGGGGTGCCCCTACTCGTCCGGTACCTGCCAGGTTTCTCCGACTGCCATGATCTTGATCGGGTCGAGCGAGGCCCCGGCCGCCCGGACCACCCGGCGCAACTCGCGCGGGGCTTCGTCATACGGCTCGTCGGTCAGATCGAAAGTGCCCCAGTGGCACGGCACCATCCAGCGTGCCCCCAAATCCTGAAACGCCTGAAAGGATTCGGCCGGGTTCATGTGCGAGTAGCGCATGAACCAGCGCGGTTCATAAGCGCCAATCGGCAGTATCGCCACATCAATCGGACCGTAGCGCCGAGCGATTTCGCCAAAGCCGTGAAAATAGCCCGTGTCCCCGGCAAAAAAGTAGCGGCGTTCGTCCGAGACAATGACCCAGGCGCACCACAGGGTCGAGTTCTCGGCCTGACCGATACGCCGCGACCAGTGCTGGGAGGGCACACAGCTGATTGTCCAGCGCCCGTGCTCAACCGTCTGCCACCAGTCCAGCTCGACCACATTCGGTCGGCCCCGATCACGAAACCACTCGGCCAGGCCCATCGGCACAAACCACCGGATCGAGGGCGGCAGGGTGTCAACCGTGTAGGCGTCGAGGTGGTCGTAGTGGTTATGGGAGATCAGGGCAAAGGCGTCGGCCGGAACGGCGCTGATCGGGATGCCGGGTGGATGGTGACGCTTGGGCAAGAGCGCCCGCTTACCAAAATGCGGGTCGGTCAGAAAGACATCGGCCCGGTCGTGGATGGCAAAGGTGGAGTGTCCGACCCAGGTCAGCGCGGCCGTCTTTTGCGGCATGGCCAGGGAACTGCCGTCGTTCTCGACCCGAGGCACCTCGGGCGGGTCGCGCCACTCGCCGGTGTAGGCGTTGCGCGATACCGCCCAGCGCAGCATGTCGCCAACAGACACGTCCCGGCGTCGCCAGGGCGTAAACCAGGCGCCGGGCTCGCCGTGGTAGGCGTACAGGGAGGCGGGGTCGCTTGGCGGCTCAGGCGTGCGGTCGGGCGGGACGGCACAAGCGGCGCACAGCGCCAGCAGCACCACTCCGAGCCAGCTCAGAGACCTGGCCGCCGTCTCAGGCCCGATACAAACCGGCCACAAACTCGGCATATCCGTTGTACGGCAGGGTTGGTCGGCGTTCTTCTGTGCCAATCACCCGCTCGTAGGCCTGTGACCAGCGGGGGTGGGGAACCGTCGGATCGACATTGGCCGTAAAATCGTACTCCCAGGGAATGAGGGAGGACCAGAATGTGCCGGGCTGCTGGTCGGTGAACTCGATGCGGACAATCGACTTGATGCTCTTGTAGCCATACTTCCAGGGCACGACGAGGCGAATCGGGGCGCCGTGCTGCTTGGTCAGCTCGTGGCCGTAAATACCGGTCACAAACAGCGACAGCTCGTTGGTCGCCTCGGCCAGACTCAGACCCTCAAAATACGGCCAGGGGTAGCTCGTATCCCGCATGCCCGGTGCCTGGTCGGCGTCGTTGAAGGTCAGCATGCGCATGAATTTCGCCGAGGACAGGGGTTCGACCAGATCGATGAATGCCGAGATCGGAAAACCCGTCCAGGGAACGGCCATGGACCAGGCTTCAACACACCGGTGACGGTACAGCCGCTCCTCAAGCGGCATGCGACGCACCAGTTCGTCAATATCCAGGGTCTGGGGTTTCTTGACCAGGCCCGCCACCTCAATCTGCCACGGTCGGGTTCGGAAATTGGACACCAGGCGGGAGACGTGTTCTTTGCGGGGCGAGAACTCGTAGAAATTATTATACGTGGCGGCCACCCGCTCGCGGGTCAGCGGCCGGTCCAGCGTATAGCGCTCGGTGCGCGGCGCCGGATACAGATCGGTGGTCGGGCTGGGCTCGGGCAGGCCCCGAAACGCCGCACCCAACTCGTCAGCCGGCCGGCTTTCGGCCGAGCTGTTACAGCCCACGCCCAGGACGCTCAGGCTGGTCAGCCCCAGGGCTTGGAGAAACCGGCGGCGGTTCCAATACACCGCTTCTGGAGTGGCCAGACGTTGCGGCATCTCCCAGCCGCGCGGAGAACGAATCAGCATGGTCGTGTTCCTCCTCTCCTCCATTCAAATGCATGGACGCCAAAAGTCAACCGACCGTCGTGCCAATAAACTTGCCGCTGCGGTCCAGGTTTAGTAGGAAGAGGCGACACCAGGAAAAACAGGGAGGCTTTATGACACAGCAGACATCCGGCGCCACCCAGCTGCTCTCCGGCGTGACCGTGCTCGACTTCACCCAGTATCTGGCCGGCCCCTCATCCACCCGGCTGCTGGCCGACCTGGGGGCCGAGGTGGTCAAAATCGAACGCGCGCCCGACGGCGACCTGGGACGCAAGATTCACCTGGTCGAGCACGGCCAGAGCGCGCTGTTCCTGGCCGCCTGCGCGGGCAAAAAAAGTCTGTGTGTCGATTTCAAGAAGCCCAAGGCGCTCGAAATCGTGCGCGAGCTGGTTCGCCAGGTTGACGTGGTGGTGGAAAACTACAGCCCCGGGGTGATGGCCAAATACGGCCTGGACTACGACTCGCTCAAAACCCTGAACCCGCGTCTGATCATGTGTTCGGTCTCGGGCTACGGTCAGGACGGTCCGTATGCGCGGCATACCAGCTTCGATATCATTGCCCAGGCGCAGAGCGGGGTGATGGCCATGACGGGCGAGCCCGCCGGCCCGCCGACCTATGTCGGTAACTACTTCGGGGACCCCAACGCCGGGATTCACGGCGCCCTGGGGATTTGCGCGGCCCTGTTCCACCGCGCCATGAGCGGCGAAGGTCAGTACATCGACATCTCGCAGCTCGAATCCCTGGTCTATCTCGACTACATCAACTTCCCGCTCTTTCAGATGAGCCAGGGCGCCATTCGGCCCCACCGGTTTGGCGGCGATTTTTTCAACATCTGCCCCTACGGCGTCTACAAGGCCACACGCGGCTATATCGTCTTTGCCGTTGCCGAGCACCAATGGCCGCCACTGGTCGAAGCCATGGGCAAACCCGAGCTGGCGACCGACCCGCGCTACGCCACCCAGATCGAACGCTGCAAGCGCCGACCCGAGGTGCGCAAACATATTGAAGACTGGCTGCAAAGCTTCGAGGATGACGACACCCCGCTGAAAATTCTGGAGGAGGCCCGGATTCCCTCCGCTCCCATCCTCGACATCCCGGCCACCGTCGCCCACCCCCAGCTCCAGACCCGCGACTTCTTTCAGGACGTACCCCACCCGCTGCTGGGGCCGACCCCGATTGCCAAATCACCCTTCCACCTGTCCAGCGCCCAGGTCGCAATTCCCTTCCGGGCCGCCTTTCTGGGCGAGCACAACGAGGACATCCTCCACCACTACCTGGATTACACCGACGAACAGATTGCCGACCTGTACCGGGACGGAGCGATCATTCAAGAAGACCGGGTCAGGGAGTTGCGGGAGACGGGCGAGCTGTAAGGACGCGCTTGGCAGTCGAGAGGAAAAAGACTAGGCTGAGGCAGGGAAGCCAGCCATGTCCTTCACCGTCGATGATTTTCAAGACCTAGAGCGGCTCCTGGAGCAGCGGCCGGAATGGCGGGTACGGCTACGCCGGCTGGTACTGTCTGACGAGCTGCTGGCCCTGCCGGAGCAGATGTCCAGCCTGAGAACAGAAATCGATCGGCGCTTTCAGCAAATTGCCGAGACCCAGCAGCAGACCAACGCTCGTATGACCGCTCTCGCCGAAGCCCAGCAGCAGACCGAAGCCCGGCTTGCGGCCCTCACTGAGCACGTCGCGACCCTGACACAGACGGTTGGGACTCTCGTCAACGATGTTGCAAAACTGAAGGGTTTTGGTCTGGAAAATCGCTACCAGACAAGAGGCCACGCCTATTTCGGACGCCTGCTGCGTCGGGCTCATGTGCTCTCGTCGGATGAAATCACGGTGCTCATAGACGATGCGACGGACGGCGGCGTACTCACCCATGCTCAGGCCGATGAAATCCTGCTGGCCGATGTGATTGTCCGCGGCAAACGCCGCGAGGATAATGCCACAGTCTATTTGGTCGTCGAAGTCTCGTGGGGTGTTGGCGTCCACGATGTTGAGCGGGCGGCCAGCCGGGCCAGACTCCTGTCCCGGGTCGGGACACCGGCTATCCCCGTGGTCGCGGGAGAATGGATATCTGCCGACGCGCGGGAGCTGGCCGAGCAGGAAAACGCCTGGCAGTTGACCGACGGCCGTCCGGTCAGCCCAACCTCCGCCCCAGCCTAGCGCGGAGGGTCTTGTGCCTGCTCACAACGTTCAAGCCAGGGCCAGGACGACTTCTCGTTCATTCTCATAAAACGTGAGAATATTATCGTACCGTTCACGAAGAAGCAGCTCAATTTCCCTGGTCGAACAATTCCCGCGGCGAATCCAAATGATTTTGGGCGGAGGCCCGTAGGTGAACCCAAGGTGACGAAAATCAGCGTCTTTCGACACAATCACCAGCCCACGCTCTTTAGCGTAGGCCCATACTGCGGCATCGGTAGCGGACTCGAGACCGGCATCCCTGACATGGAGCGATTGAGGGTAAACGTCCTGTAATGCCTCTCTGAGACGCGGAGACAGATTCTGATCCAGCAGTAATTTCATTCCGGCGGAATGGAGACGAGACGGCGCTCCCGGTCAGCTGCAAACGCCAGGCACGCCCTGATATCGGCACGGGTGAGGTCGGGAAAATCGGCCAGAATTTCCTGTTCCGTCATTCCAGAAGCTAAATACTCCAGGATGTCGTAGACCGTGATGCGAAGACCACGAAGGCAAGGTTTCCCGCCGCGTTTTCCAGGCTCGACCGTGATGATTCCAGTATAGTCCGGTTGCATAGTCGTTTCTAATCTAGGGGAACGCTACCCCAGGTTCAATACGCCGACAGAGAGCCGGATGCGTCCACCCAGATTTACAACAGCCCGGCCTTCCGTCCCCGCAATACACGATTCCAATACGACCGTACAGCAGCTTCCTCTCGCAGGT
Organism: uncultured Binatia bacterium (SeqCode); assembly: GCA_965243735.1. Lineage (GTDB taxonomy): Bacteria > Desulfobacterota > Binatia > Bin18 > Bin18 > JAAXHF01. Next base: position 4,809,116 of record CBDEVZ010000008.1, on the reverse strand, counting down.
GGAGGGATGGACCGTCTGCCAAGCGCCGAGGTCAGAGACGTACAGGGCAAACAGCCCTGCTCAAGATTCCAGGCTGGCGTCCTGCCCGACCTGCTCCAAACGCGCCAGCACCTCCTGGGGATTGATGCGCCGCTTGAAGAAAAACACGCTGCCCGGCACGTCTTTGAAATCTTCCTCGCCGACGTTGAGATCGGCCGAGACCGCCACCACCATATCGGTGCGGCCCGAGCGTTTGAGCTTCATCAGCTTGCGTTTCAGATAGTCGGGCCGCCAGAAGCCGACGATCTCCAGCAACGCGGTGCGGCCGTCGGCGTGGCGGAAGGCAAAGTCGGGGATGAACACCGTGTCCTTGAGGTTGATGATGGCAACCTCGCGCTCAATCTCCCAACCGCTCTCAATCTGGCCGAACCGCTCGGCAAACGTCCGCTCCAGCAGCGAGTCATATACCGTGCTGTCGCGGTAGTGGGAGTGCAGCCCGGCGCTTTCGTCGAGCGGGAAAAAACGCCGCTCCCCGTCCGCAGCCACGATCTCGGCCTCCATTTTCCAGCGCGTGCATAACAGCAGGGCGGGCAAAAAGACCGCCAGCTTCAGACCGTACTTCTGGGACAGGCGAAACAGGCTGACCGGGCCGTCAAGCACAATCTCGTAGCCGCTGTCCAGGTCGCCCTGAATGGTATGCATCAACTGGTAGAACTTCACAAACTTGAACAGCTGCTTATAGCGGCTGGGAATGTTGCGAAGGACCGACAGCTTCATCCGAATGCAGCGGTACAGCAGGGCCTGGGCCAGGGCGACGTTGTAGCGCTCCAGCAGCCACTCGGACTGGGGCGGGTCGAAGCGGGTCAGGATGTGGTTGTCGGGCAGGTCGGCGTACACCGCCCAGGCCAGCTGCTCCACATCGGTTTTGTACTCGCTGGCCACCTCGGCCAGAATGTCGTTCCTGGACACGGGGTGAATCATATCCGGCTGGAGCACGACCGGGTGGTTCTCCCGGGCCAGGCCAAACACCCGCTCGCGGACCTCGGCCGGGGGGGCAACGCTGCGCTCGCTGAACTCGCAGCGGTCGTCCCGCAGCAGCTTGGCCAGACCGCGCTGAATCCGATAGTCGGTGCTGTCCTGGGCGTACTGGTTGAGGGCGTCGCTCAGCTCGCGCCGGGTCTTGCCCTGGTGGTCGCCGAAAATGGCGATCAGCTGTTCGGCCAGGGCTTGAGCTCGGGGCGCCTCGGTCTTGATGTAGCGCGGATAGATGTAGGGCCCGTGGTTGCGCGTTTGGAGGAGGTCGGAGGTCAGCATCGTCGGTGTGGAAGCACAAGTCTGCGATTTTTTTCGGGCTGGGGCAAGACCCGAGCCGCAGCTTGATCTCTCCCCCCCTTTGGGTTAGACATCGGGCTCACGCGCAGGAGGAGCTATGGCAGACTATCAGACCTTGCTGTTTGAAAAGCGCGACGGCATCGGCTATCTGACCCTCAACCGGCCCAGCAAACTGAACGCGCTGAGCCCGGAGCTGATGGCCGAGTTGGGACAGGCGCTGGACACCATTGAGGACGACCCGGAGGTCAAGGTCGTGATCCTGACCGGGGCCGGACGCGCCTTCTCGGCCGGCTTCGACATTGGCAGACCGGAAGGCGAACCCGAGCTGTACGAGCGCCCGGCCGACGACTGGCGCTCGGCCCTTAAAAAGAACGTCATCATCTTTCTGAAAATCTGGCACTCGGCCAAGCCGTATATCGCCGCCATCAACGGCTACGCGCTGGCCGGGGCGTGTGAACTGGCCCAGCTGTGCGATATCAAAATCGCCTCTGAACAGGCCACGCTGGGTGAACCGGAGATTCGCTTTGGGACGGGTCCGCCAGTCCTGGTCACACCCTTCAGCGTCGGCCTGGCCAAGGCCAAAGAGTTGCTGCTGACCGGCCAGACCCTGTCGGCCCAGGAGGCCGAACGGCTGGGCATGATTAACAAGGTGGTGGCCCACGATCAGCTCATCCCCGAGTGCGAGAAGATGGCCCGGACGATGATCAACATTGCCCAGGTCGGGGTCAAGTATAATAAGATCGCCATCAACCGCGCCTTTGAGAATATGGGTTTTCTGAACAGCATTGAGCAGAACCTCGACCTGGTGACCCTGTTCGATACGACCCGAACCGAAGAGCAGGAAACTTTTAGCCGAATCCGTAAGGAAAAGGGCCTGCGGGCCGCACTCGACTGGCGGGACGCGCGGTTTAAGGACGACTAGTCTCGGAGTCTCGAAGAGATGCCGGCCTGCCCGTCATGCAAGCCTGCGGTTTCATCTTCCTGTCACATATGTGTGATTGCATCGCTCAATGCTCCGCTCCCCCCCCGTCCGCCTTGTGAGCAAGGTGGCTGCTCCTGATCACCCTCTCAGGAAGAGAGGATTACCCACTCTGGTGGTAAAAGCGAGCGCTGGCCCCTTCTTGATACGACGGCTCATCGCGTTCGCTTGTGGCATGGTGTGGCTGTGCGCCGCCACCGCCCAGGCTCAGACGCCCCAGCTGATCGCCGTGCCAACGACCGAGCTGATGGCGATTGACGGCGTCTTGGACGAGGCCGCCTGGCAGACCGCCCAGACTATCGACACTCTGCGGCAGCGCGAGCCCGACGAGGGCGCGCCCGCCTCCGAACGTACCCAGGTACGTGTCCTGTATTCGCCTACCCGGCTGTATGTCGGCATTACCTGCTTTGACTCCAACCCCGAGGCAATTGTGGTCTCGCGCTTTGACCGCGACGCCAAGCTCGACGCCGACGACCGGGTGAGTCTGCTGTTCGACACCTTTCATGACCGCCGCAACGCCTTCATCTTCCAGGTCAACGCCGTGGGCGCCCGGTTCGACCAGATCATCTCCGACGAGGGCCAGGATCTGAACCCGGACTGGAACGGCATCTGGTACGCCCGGACGCGCTTGACCCCGCAGGGCTGGACGGCGGAGGTGGCGATTCCGTTTCAGACGCTCAGCTTCGCGCCCGGGCAGACCGTGTGGGGGTTTAACGTTCAGCGGATGCTCAAGCGCAACAACGAGGAGGCGGTGTGGGCCGGGTATCGGCAGAATCTGGACTTTTTTCGGGTCTCGGAGGCTGGCCTGCTGACCGGCTTGGCCAATATCAGCCAAGGGCTGGGGCTGGACGTGTCGCCGTTCTTTTCGGCCATCCCCAGACGCGGGGCGACCAACTTCCAGCCGGGGCTGAATGCCTTCTACAAACTCACCCCGGGGCTGACCCTGAGCGTCACCCTGAACACCGACTTCGGCGAAACCGTGGTCGATGATTCGCAGGTCAACCTGACCCGTTTTTCGCTCTTTTTTCCTGAGAAGCGCCAGTTCTTTTTGGAAGACGCCGGCAATTTTGCGGTCGATGACCTGACCAGCACCTCCTCGCGTCGTCCCCTGCTCATTCCCTTTTTCAGCCGGCGGATCGGCCTCGACGAGGACGGCAAGGCCACGGATCTGCTGGGCGGCGTCAAGCTGAGCGGCCGAACCGGCCCCTATCGGCTGGGCATCATGAGCGTCCAGGCCCAACAGCGCGAGCCCGTCCCGGGTGAGAACTTCAGCGTCATCCGGGTTAAACGCGACCTGTTCACCAAGTCCTCAGTCGGCTTTATCGCCACCCGCCGCACGCCCGAACGCGGGCCGGCCAGCGGCATGGCCGGGGGGGACTTCCGCTACAGTACGTCGGAGCTGGGGGGCAATAAAAATCTGTCGTGGTCGGCCTTCTTTCTGAAGAGTTTCATTCCGGGGGCGACCAGAGACATGGCCTGGGGTACGACCCTCAATATGCCCAACGACACCTGGGAGGTCTCGACCTCGTATCAGGAGATACAGGAAGATTTTGACGCTACCATGGGCTTTGTGCGGCGCTACGGCTTCCGTCGCTTCCGCTGGTTTGTGCGCGCCGCGCCGCGCCCGGGGCGCTGGGCCACCCGCCAGTTCTCGTGCGGCACGGCCGGCAGCTATTACGCCGACCCGCAGACCAACGGACTGCTGACCCGCTTTGTCGGCTTCCCCTGCTGGTGGCGCTTCAACAGCGGAGACGAACTCCGGGCCTTCACCTTTGAGTCTTTTCAACGTCTGGTCGAGGATTTCGAGATCAGCGACGGGGTGGCGATCCCGCCGGGCAGCTATCGCTACCGTCGCTACCGGACCGAATTCCAGAGCGCCGACAAGCGCCCGGTCGTGCTCTACCTGCGTTACGAGTGGGGCAAATTCTACAGCGGCAAGCGGGACGACTGGACCGGACGGGTAGAGTTTCGGCCCGGGCCGCACGTCTTCCTGAGCAGTGAGTACCAGCAAAACGATGTGCGCCTGGCCGAGGGGAACTTTGTCGTTCGGTTGATCCGGACCCAGCTCAGCCTGGCGCTGAACCCCGATCTGTCGTGGTTCAGCCTGGTGCAGTATGACACGGTCTCGGATATGCTCAGCCTGAACAGCCAGCTGCGCTGGATCATCGAGCCCGGCAATGATTTTTTTATCGTCTATAACCACAACTGGTACGCCCAGACGGACCGTTTCGGGTCCGCCCTGCGCGAGGGCCGGATCAAGGTCCGCTATACCTACCGCTTCTGAGCAACGGTTGCCGGATGCAGGAAACGCCCGTTCCCGAGCGACGGCTGGTCCCTTCGTGATACGGTGGATAGCATCTTTCACTTTTTGGGTGGCATGCCTGTCCGGCGCCCCCGCCCAGGCTCAGACGCCCCAGCTGATCGCCGTGCCAACGACCGAGTTGATTGCGATTGACGGCGTCTTGGACGAGGCCGCCTGGCAGACCGCCCAGACTATCGACACTCTGCGCCAACGCGAACCCGACGAGGGCGCGCCGGCGTCCGAACGTACCCAGGTGCGCGTCCTGTATTCGTCCACCCGGCTGTATGTCGGCATTACCTGCTTTGACTCCAACCCCGAGGCGATTGTGGTCTCGCGCTTTGACCGCGACGCCAAGCTTGATGCCGACGACCGGGTGAGTCTGCTGTTCGACACCTTTCACGACCGCCGCAACGCCTTCATCTTTCAGGTCAACGCCGTCGGGGCGCGCTTTGATCAGATTATCTCCGACGAGGGCCAGGACCGGAATCCCGACTGGAACGGCATCTGGTACGCCCGGACGCGCTTGACCCCGCAGGGCTGGACGGCGGAGGTGGCGATTCCGTTTCAGACGCTGAGCTTCGCGCCCGGTCAGACCGTGTGGGGGTTCAACGTCCAACGGATGCTCAAGCGCAACAACGAGGAGGCGGTGTGGGCGGGATATCGACAGAATCTGAACTTTTTTCGGGTCTCGGAGGCCGGCCTGTTGACCGGCCTGGTCGGCCTGTCGCAGGGACTGGGAATCGACCTTGTTCCCTCCTGGTCACTGATACCCAGGCGGGGGGCGACCAACTTCCAGCCGTCCCTGGACGTGTTTTACAAGCTCACGCCGAGCCTGACCCTCAGCATGAGCCTGAACACCGACTTCGGCGAAACCGAGGTGGACGACGCCCAGGTCAATCTGACTCGTTTTTCGCTCTTTTTTCCTGAGAAGCGCCAGTTCTTTTTGGAAGACGCCGGCAACTTTGCGGTTGATGGGCTGACCCCGACATCCGGCCCGCTGGTCATCATTCCGTTTTTCAGCCGACGGATCGGGATTTCCGACGACGGAAAAACCGTTGATGTGCTCAGCGGCGGCAAGCTCAGCGGCCGGACCGGGCCGTATCGGATCGGTCTGATGAGCGTGCAGACCCAGAACCGGGGCCGGGTGCCCGGCGAGAATTTCAGCATCGTCCGGGTCAAGCGCAATATCCTGACCAAATCCTCAGTCGGCTTCCTTGCCACCCGCCGGACCCCGGAACGCGGACCGGCGACCGGCTTGGCCGGGACTGACTTCCGCTACAGTACCTCGGAGCTGGGAGGCGATAAGAACCTGGAGTTCTCGTCCTTTGTCTTGCGCAGCTTTGTGCCGGGCACGACCAAGAATCTGGCCTGGGGTAGCCAGCTCAGCCTGCCCAACGATACGTGGCGGATTTTCGGCACCTACCGTGAGGTGCAACAAGACTTTGAGGCGACCATGGGCTTTGTGCCGCGGACCGGTATCCGGCGTTTTGGCTGGTTTCTCCAGTACGCCCCACGCCCCGATCTGTGGCAGACCCGTCAGGTGAGCTGCGCCTTTGACGGCAACTATTTTGCCGATCCCGATATCGGAACGCTGCTGACCCGGAATGTCAACTTTCCGTGCGAGTGGCGGTTTGAGAGCGGGGATGTCGTCCGCTTTCGCACAATCCAGACCTTTGAGCGCCTGCATGAGGAGTTTCGCATCAGTGAGGGGGTGACGATCCCGCCGGGCGACTATGTGTTCCGTCGCCAGCGGATCGAGTTTGACAGCGCGGATAAGCGCAAGCTGGGGGTCTTTATCCGCTACGACTGGGGACATTTTTTCGGCGGGCGCCGGGACGACTGGATCGGCCGGCTAGCTTTCCGGCCCGGTCCGGCCGTTTTTTTCAGTGGCGAGTATCAGCAGAACGATGTCCGCCTGCCGTGGGGCAGCTTTGTGGTGCGCCTCATCCGGGCGCGGCTCAACCTGGCGCTCAACCCGGATGTGTCGTGGTTCGCCTTTGGGCAGTACGACACGGTGTCGGACACCCTGGGGCTGCATACCCAGCTGCGCTGGATCATCGAGCCCGGCAACGAGCTGTTCGTGGTGTATAACCACAACTGGCTCATCCGTGACGACGAGATACGCTCGACCGTGCGCGAAGGCCGGATCAAGGCTGGCTATACGTATCGCTTCTAGGGGCGGGAGGGCTTACAACAGCGCCTCCAAACGCCGCACGATGTCGGGCGGCAGGGGCGGCAGGTCGCCGACCGCCGCGTTTTCAGCCACCCGCTCCAGGCGCGAGGTTGCCGGCAGCAGGCTTGACACCTGCGGGTTGGCTGCGGCATAGGCCAGCAACGCCTGGCCGGCGGTGCGGATGCCGTAGGGTTCGAGGAAGGACATATCGTGCCGGCCCACGGCTCTGAGCAGCCGTGAGCGGTCAAAGATCGGACACAGCGGGGTCATGACCAGCACCCCGATATTCAGCTCGGCGGCCAGGGGCAGGATTTCCCGTTCGGCCTCGCGGTCGCCCAGGTTATAGGGAATCTGGATCGTATCGAACACGCCGGTTCGCATGGCCCGCATCATCTCGGGAAACATGCCGGTCCGGTAATCGGTGATGCCGAGCCAGCGCAGTGTTCCTTTGGCTTTGTAGTCTTCCAGAACAGGCGTGACCTGTTGCCAGCCGGCCATATTGTGAATCTGCATCAGGTCAATGACATCGGTTTGCAGTTTGCGAAACGACTGCTCAATCTGGCGGCGGGCCGAGGCTGCGTCTGACTGCAAAACCTTGGTGGCGATCAGCACGTCCTGGCGACGACCGCGCAAGACCGTGCCCAGGACTTCTTCGGCCTGCCCATACATCGGCGCCGTATCGAACAGGTTCACCCCGCAGCCCAGCGCCTCAGTCACCAGCTGGCGAACGTGTTGCACGGCACGCTCGCCCCGCACGTCAAACGACTGCCAGGTGCCCATAGCGACCGTGCTGACCGGGATGCCGGTCCGTCCCAAGCTGCGGTAGTGCATGCGTGCGTCCCCCTTCCTCCGCATTCGTCTCGGACAAGGTAGCCTGGATGGAGGGGGAACGGAATCCAGGGGTTCCGGCGGCCCAGATTCTGCGTCGTTCCATCCAGGCTCCTCTGTTGAGGTGCTTTGTATAGCGCAGTTTCCGTATTATCGTTTTCTGATAACATCGGAACGTGATTGAGACATTCGGAAATGCGCTGACCGAACAACTGTTCGAGGATGACAGTGGCCGGGCCGCACGGTCGTTACCGGTGGCACTCCGTCGGGCCGCTCGGCGAAAACTGCTCTTTTTGCATGATGCGGCTGAGCTGCAAGACCTTCGCGTTCCCCCTGGCAATCGGCTGGAGAAACTGAAGGGCGAGTGGGACGGTTTCTACTCAATCCGCATTGACAGACAATGGCGGCTGGTCTTTCAATGGCGCACCGGCAGCGCGTTCAATGTCCAAGTTGTTGATTACCACTAAGGAGAGAGTCATGGCGAGACAACCCAAGAATCCGTTTCACCCCGGCGCAATCCTCCTGGAGGAATTTCTTGCGCCCCAGGGAATAAGCCAAGCGTCGTTCGCCACGCGGATTGGCTGGACGAGAACCCGACTGAACGAACTCATTCGGGGAAAGCGCGGCGTCACTGCCGCCGCGGCGCTAGACCTCGCCGACGCCCTCGGCACGACGCCAAAGTTGTGGCTGAACCTCCAGGCAACCTACGATCTCGACAAAGCTGCGCGGGCCAGGAAAGCGGCGTAGCCACTCCACCGCTGTGGGCCATAGGACAGGCGGCTATGCACGGGGGCATAGCCGCACTGTATGGGGGAACGCGACCAAAGCCGCCTTGGCTCTGGGTCGTACATCAAACGACTGCCAGGTGCCCATAGCGACCGTGCTGACCGGGATGCCGGTCCGTCCCAAGCTGCGGTAGTGCATGCGTGCGTCCCCCTTCCTCCGCATTCGTCTCGGACAAGGTAGCCTGGATGGAGGGGGAACGGAATCCAGGGGTTCCGGTGAAGGCGCAGGAAAATCAGTTCGTTACCCGGGGCGGCCGTATGCAGGGAATGTCCGAGGGCCAGGGCAGGTCTTTGGGCCAGTGCTCCAAGAACCACAGCAGCACGCGAAGATAGGTGTTGGTCTGGCAATGACGGTTCTTCTTTTTGAGATCAACAAAGAATGAGCCACGGCTCGCAGCCAAGTGTCCCACCCGCCATAAGCTCACCCCCATTTTGGCCGCATACAGATCGGCCAGCGTGACTAAGGAGTCGTCTAAGGCATCCAGGTATAGGGAATTCATGCCCCGTGTATACGGCATAAATTCCCTTCGTGTCAAGCAAAAAAATTGCTATAGAGCATATATGACCTATGCACAGACTCTTCTTGAGGCCTTGGCCCAAAGCGGACGCTCGGGGAGAGATGTGTCGATTGACGCGGTAGGCCACGAAAGTGCCATTCGGAGCCTCAAGCGTGGCTTAGACCTGCGCGTATCGACCCTTCAGGCGCTGTGTCGGGTACTGGGTCTGGAATTTTACGTTGGCCCGCTACGCGAAACGGGCTCGCAGCCTGCACGATCCGAGTCGAGCCGCTACCCAGAGCTGCAAGAACAAGGCGAGAGATTGGTGTCCTCTGCTGGTGTCGTTCGGGAGGCTGGCCTGAGTCGTGCCGACCATCAATTGCTGCGCTCTATCGGGGAAGTGCTGGGCAGGCTGGATGACCCGGACCTTCGGACCGCCCTAGCGAGCTTGATGCGCTTCGCCCACAAACACGTCGCGTCCGGTCAGGGTGCGGGCGGAGACGCGGATACGGCACAATAACGCGCGGCGTGGGCGGAGAGCACCGAAGACACGTGATCTTTGCCAGTCCGCCTTGCGCTGTCCATGACCGGGTGTTTTCAGAACCAGCCGCCTGATTCTACGGCCTAATACAATACCTCGGCGTCCTTCAACTCAGCGACTTCTTGGGCCGTATAGCCCAGCAGATCCCGCATCACGTAGTCGGTGTCGTTGCCGATCAGCGGTGCGGGCGTGCGCACCCCGTTGGGCGAATTGCTCAGCCGCCAGGGCATGGCCGTGTGAGCGCGAACGCCCACCTCGGGATGCTCCAGGCGAGCAAAAAAACCGCGTGCGTTCAGGTGTGGATCCTCGGCCAAGTCTTTGCTGGTCATGGACGGAAAGGCTGCGACTCCTGCGGCTTGCAGGGTCTTGGTCACCTGCCACTTGTCTTGGTCCTGGGTCCAGGTGGTCAACAGCTCCTCCAAGGCGTCCTCGTTGGCCTTGCGCGCCGCTGCGGTCTGGAAACGCGCGTCGTCGGCCAGCTCGGGCTGGCCGATGGTCTGACACAGCGCCCGCCACTCGCCGTCTGTGCCGCAGGCAATGCTGACCCACTCGTCCTCTCCGACACACCGGAAACAGTTATGGGGAGCCATCAGGGGATCGCGGTTACCGATGCGTTCCGGCTGGCGCTGATTCATGGCGTAGTCCATCCAGCCCTCAAAGACCAGGACTGCCATCGACTCCCACAGCGACACGTCAATATACTGGCCCTGGCCGGTCCGCTTTTTGGCAATGACGGCGGCGGTGATGGCCACCGCAGCGTTCAGACCGCCGTTGGGATCACCGTAGGAAATGCCGACCTCGCTCGGTCCGCCGTCGGCATAGCCGGTCAGCGACGACAGCCCGGTCAGGGGCACGATTGCCGGGCCATAACCCATATAGTTTTTTTGCGGGCCGGTGTGTCCATAGCCCGAAATGGAGGCCATGATGAGGCCGGGATTGCGCTGCTTCAGCTCCGCATAGCCCAGTCCCAGACGTTCCATCACGCCGGTGGCGTAGTTTTCGACCACCACGTCGGACGTTTCGATGAGGGCTTTGGCGATGGGGATGGCCTGCGGCTTGCTCAGGTTGAGCAGGGTACTCTTTTTGCCCTGGTGCCACTGGTTGGCATAACCGGAGCGGTTCAGGCCGGGCTCCATCCCGGTCGGATAGATCGGCACTCGCCGGCCCAGGTCGGGCCGGGCCTGGGACTCGACCCGAATCACCTCGGCGCCCAGATGGGCGAGTTGCATAGCGCAGAACGGCCCGGCCCAGGCCCAACTGAAGTCCACGACGCGAATACCCTCAAGCGGCAGGCGGGAGGCCGCAGACTGGGGACGGGCGGCCGGCGACGCGGAGCGGGCGGGCCGGTTCAGGATTTCCTGACTATGCTCGCCGAGCAGCGGAGCCGGACGGGTGATCTGCCACCAGTCGTCCTGAAAACGGTACGGCGGGCCGAGATGGCTGAGGGTCCCGGCCGCGGGATGGCTCACCTCGACAAAAATGTTTCTCTCCTGGAGCTGCCGTTGCCTGGGCAATTGCTCCAGGCTGTAGACTGGGGCAAAACAGATCCGTCGCTCCTGTCCGGCCTTGAACAGTTCCTCGACCGTCCAGGTCTGCATCCATTCGTCCAGATAGGGTTTGAGCACGTCCCAGTTCTGAGCCCGCATGAACTGGTCCTGGAAAATCTCCCAACTGGCCCACTCAGGATTGCCCATCAACTCGACGAGGCGCAGCCACTGGTCCTGCTCGACCGTCACCATAAAAATCAGCCCGTCCCGGCAGGCAAACATGCCCCACGGCGCGAGGAGCCGCTGGCCCAGGCGCGAGGCGACCTGACCCATATAGCTGTAGTAGACAAAGTTCTGTTCCAGAAAAGACGCCACATATTCCTGGACCGACAGATCGATGTGCTCCCCCTGTCCGGTCTCCAGTGCCCTGGCGTAGGCTGCCATCGAGACCATGGCCGCAGTCAGGCCGGCCTGCAGATCGGCCTGGTGGCCGGCCGCCTTGAGGGGCGGCAGATCGGGCCGCTCTGACGCGCCCGGACTGAGCCACGCCCAGCCGCCGCCGTGGGCGGTGGTGAGTTCGTAGGCGTGATAGTCCTTGTGCGGACCGGTCAGCCCGAACGGCGTGATGGAGCACATCACCAGCCGGGGGTTGAGCTGGCGGAACGGCGCATAGGCAAGACCCAGCTCGGCCATGCGGCGGGGCGGATAGTTGTGGATGAGGATATCGGTCTCGGCAACGAGTTGCCGGAGAGCGCTGGCGTCCCGAACGAGGTCCAGGCTCAGCCCGCGTTTGTTGGTATTGAGCGCCAGAAACGTCCCGCTTTTTTCCGGGTCGACACGGTCGTCGGGGAAGGGCCCCCGCTGGCGAGCGGGATCGCCGCCGGGCTCCTCGACCTTGATGACCTCGGCGCCCAGATCACCGATCAGCTTGCTGGCATAGGCTGCGGACACCATCTCGCCCAGCTCCAATACCCGTACCCCTTCGAGTCCTCGCATGACACACTCCTTCTTGTGCGAATAGGCTAGGCTTACACACTTCGGGGTTCGTGCTCAACTGCCCGACCGAGAAAATATCACTTCGTCCAGGCTTCACTTGACCATGTCACCTGACCTGGTTAGGGTTCCTCATATGAAGACCATGGTCGTGTCTGAATTCAAGGCCAAGTGTATTGCCACGCTCAAGGAAGTGCAGCGGACGCGTGAGCCGATGCTGATCACCCTCCGCAGCAAGCCTCTGGTGCTTATCCAGCCGGCCGCAGAGAATCCAGCCGGCAAACAGCTGGGCGGACTGAAGGGCAAGATGGAGATTCACGGCGACTTGGTCCAGGCAGACTCGGCAGACGATTGGGACATGCTCACATGACCCTGCTGCTCGATACCCATGTCTGGATCTGGTCGCAGGGACAGCCTGAGAAACTCGGGCAACGTTCGGTACAGGCCCTCCTCACTCCCCAGTACACCAACACAATCTGTACCATATCCACGCTGGAGCTGGCCCGCCTCCTGGCGGTCGGAACGATTTCTCTGGCCATGCCCTTGCGTGACTGGATCGAGCAATCCCTGAGGGAGCTGGCCGCAACAACCCTGCCACTCACGCACGAGATCGCAGCGGAAGCCTACGCTTTGCCATCTGCTTTTCACAAAGATCCGGCGGACCGCATTCTCGTCGCCGCTGCGCGTATTCACCGGCTGACCCTGCTGACTGCCGATGAACGGATTCTTCACTACCGGCATGTCCGTACCATTGACGCACGGCGCTGAGCAGGACGCGGCAGGCTTGAGTAGACAGGGGAGCATAGGGCATGATGCGGAGCCTGTAGCAAACAGGAGGCAGCAATGGCAGTCGATTTAGCAGTCCTCACCCATCAGCTCCACAACTTTGCCACAGCGCATTATGGCAAAGATGCCTCGGTCAGTCAGGTGGAGGTCATGCCCGGTCACGCCGGCCTCAGCTTTGGCTTTCGGGTCGATTTCTCTCGGGACGGCCAGGCCGGCAACGAAGCGCTGGTCATGCGCCTGCCGCCCAAGGGCGTGCGGCAGAGCGGCAATACCGATGTGCTGCGCCAGGTTCCGCTGCTACGGGCACTGAAGCAACGAGGCGTGCCGGTGCCCACCGTCCGCTGGTCGGGGGCTGACCTACGCTGGTTTGAGGTGCCCTACATCATGGTTGAGCGGCTGCCGGGCCGAACCTTTAACGTCTGGGAGCCGGACCCGTCGTTCGATACCAGCCCGTCGGCGGTCGCCGGGCTGTATCATCAGGCGGTCGATGCTTTGGTCCAGGTCCACAGTCTGGACTGGCAGACCGACCTGGCGGGCTGGGAACAGCCGCGTTCTTTGGAGACCGAAATCCGCTTTTGGGACAGCATCCTGGCCAAAGCCGCAGAGCCGCAGTGGGTCAGTCAGGGGCAGGAAGTCCGCGAGCTGCTGCTGGACAGCCAGCCCGCCACGCCGCCCGTGGGATTGTTTCACGGCGACTTTCAGGGAACAAACTTTCTGTTTGACGCAGACCGTCTGGTTGCCCTGCTGGACTGGGAGATCTCGGGCATCAGCGGCCATCTGCTCGACCTCGGCTGGCTGCTGGTGTTTACCGACCCCGAGAGCTGGGAGGCCGGCCATCGTCCGATTGAAGCCGCCCCGGCCGCTCAGGATCTGATTGGCCGCTACGAAGAGGGCATGCAGCGCCGGGTAGCTGACAGTGCCTGGTATCAGGCCCTGGCGGGCTACCGCTTTGGCGTGATCAGCGGCTTTAACGTCATGCTTCACCGCCGCGGCAAACGCCACGACCCGGAGTGGGAGGTGATTGCTCCCTCGGTGTCCTTGCTGTTCGAGCGGGCCAAAGCACTCCTGGCCGGCTGAGAAACGGGGCTGCGGTTCTGATACGTGGCCAAGCCGGCGGTCTTACTGGGCGACCGCCTCCTGCAAACGCGCCGAGGCCGCAGCAAATCCCTCAAGCGAAACCTGCACCTGCAAGAGTTGTTTGCCGGTCGATTCGATCATCCGCGCGGTCAGAATCTTGCCCGCGCCGAGCTGGTCCAGGATTTCTCCGGCCAGCTGCCCCTGGGCCAGGCAGCCGACCGACAGACAGGTCCGAAAGGGCAGTCGGAAGCCTTGGCCGGTATCAATCTCAAGCTCGACGCCCCGGTCGAGGAGTAGGCCCAAGGGGGTCAGAACGGTCATGGCCGCGCCATCCGGCTGCGGCAATGTCAGCGTTACCGTCAGCAGCTGCCGGGTCTGACCCGACTCCTCATCATGGAGGGCGAGCCGCTGCTCCATCCCACACTGACGGTTGTGCTGGCCGTCCGTGGTTTCGCGCATCGTACACTCCACGAGCCAGTCCCCATGGGTTTCCGAAAAGGTGTCGGGATGCTCACCGCTCTGGGCTGTCGCGATACCGACCAAGTGGACGCTCGGCACGAATACGCGCTCGGGGTCCGCGTCCCTGTCGCTGCCGGGTGCGAGAAACAGCAGCAGGACCAGCAGGGCCGTCGGTAAAACGGACCGCTTGAACCCCGAAGAGCAGTGTATCATTCGTTGACTAGGCTGGGCCTGGGGGCCTGGTGAATATCCCGTAGGGGTGGGTGTGAATGGCGGGAGGCCAGGCAAAAAGGGGCTTTCCGCCCCTTTTCGTTTATCAGCTGGCCGTCGACCTGGTCCTGGAGCGGCTGGTCGTTGTTTTTTTGGCCGCCGTTGATCGGCTGGTCGTCGCTTTTTTGGCCGCCGTTCTGGGCGCGCCCAGAATGCCTTCTTTGAAGGCCTTGGACGGCGTGAAGGCCACTTTTCTTCGGGCTTTGATCGTGATCTTTTCGCCCGTTTGTGGATTGCGGCCCGTCCGCCTCTTTAGCTGCCTGAGCCGGAAGGTCCCCAGATTCGGAATTCTCAGCTCCTTGTCTTTTTTGACGGTTTTGGTGATGAAAGTCACCAGGGCCGTCAGGTTATCATCCGCCTGGCGATTGGAGATCCCACCCCAATCATCCGCCAACTTCTTCACCATCTCTGTCTTCGTCATAACACCGCTCTCCCTTCTCCATTCCCCATGAGGGGTTTATTGGCAAACGTTGGGATCTCCCGCGTGATCACGTCGTTTTCTATCTGTCGGTCCCTGAAAAGTCAATGATACATCTCAACCAAGTCCATCATTCCGCGCTGTTTCAGCTCCCTGAACAGGCGCCCTTTGACCTGTTGAACCGTTTCCATGCGAACCGCTTCCTGGGCCAGACGACGCGCCGACCTGGCCGACAGGGAGCGCACCACCCGCTTGATGACCGGCACGAAGAAGGGTTTCATACTCAGCTCGTCAAGCCCCATCCCGAGCAGCAGCAGGGTGCACAGCGGATCGGCCGCCATCTCGCCACACAGACTGACCCGTTTACCGGCCTGCCTGGCCGCCTGGACGGCGGTATGAATGGCCCGCAGTACGGCCGGGTGCAGCGGCTCATACAGGGGCGCGACTTTGGGATTGTTGCGATCAACGGCCAGCACGTACTGAATCAGATCATTCGTCCCGATACTGAAAAAGTCGACCTCCTGGGCCAGCCGTTCGGCCATCCACACCGCAGCCGGAACCTCGACCATCATGCCGATCGGCATGTTGGCGTCAAACGCCAGGCCCTCCTCGCGGAGATCGTCCTTGGCCTGGGCAAAGAGTTCTTTGACCTGATTCAGCTCTTCGACGCCGGAGATCATGGGAAACAGAACACGCACCGGGCCGCGCGCTCCGGCGCGCAGGATGGCCCGCAGCTGGACCTTGAACAGATCGCGCATCTCAAGCGAGATACGGATCGACCGCCAGCCCAAAAACGGATTGTCCTCCTGCGGCAGGCGCAGATACGAAGGGTATTTGTCGGGTCCCAGGTCAAGCGTCCGAATCGTCATCGGCAAGCCGTCCATCCCCTCAAGAACCCGGCAGTAGAGAGAAAACTGTTCCTCTTCGCTCGGAAAATCGTGATAGGTCAGAAACGGGACCTCGGTCCGGTACAGGCCGATTCCTTCGGCCCCGTGGCGTTTGGCAAACACCGTGTCGCTCAGCAGCCCAACGTTGGCGCCAAGGCTGATCCGGACTCCATCTCGCGTTTCGGCCGGCAGCTCACGCACGTCTTCGAGGTCGCGGGTAAACGTCTGGTACTCTCGGTCGAGCCGCCCGTACTCGCGCATGACCTCACCGCCCGGGTTAAGATACACCACCCCGGAGTTGCCATCGACGATCAGCGTATCGGCCTGCTGGATTAACTCGGTGTGAGACACGCCGACGACGGTCGGAATCTCGAACGACTTGGCCAGGATAGACGCGTGCGAGGTCGCCCCCCCGCTGGCCAGGACGACGCCCTTGAGCCGGGTATGGTCAACCCGGCATAGGTCTGAGAGCGTCACCTCATCGGCCACCAGGATAAAGCTCTCGCCCTGTGGACCCTCCCGCTCTTCCAGACCCAGCAGGTGGCGCAACACCCGCTGGCCGATGTCGCGCAAATCGGTGGTCCGCTCCTGGAGATGCGCGTCGCCGACGCGGTTGAGCGTCTCGATATACTCTTCGATGACTTTTTTGAGCGCGGTTTCCGCAGCCACGCCCTGTTTGATCAGGGCCTCGACCTTGTCGATCAGGCCCGGATCCTCCAGCATCAGACGATGGGCGTCAAAAATCGCCCGGTCGATTTCCGGCAGGCGTTCGTGCACCTGTTCCTTGAGCGCCTCAATCTCTTCGATTGAGCGCTGGAGGGCGTGGTGAAATTGCTGGAGCTCGGCCTGGGGATCGTCCGTCCGGCGCTCGGCCAGGGCGTCAAAATGGATTTCGGGACGGATCAGGCAGGCCTGGCCGGTGCCAAAGCCGGGCGACGCGCCAACCCCGGTCAGACGCCTGCGTCTGGTGCGCTCCTGGGCGCCGGCCGGTGTGCTGCGCTCCGGCTGGGGCGCGCTGAGGCGCTGCATGGCCTCGCGCATCTGGGTCCGATACGCCTGATGTTCGCGCTCCTTGGTTTCAAGCGTCTCTGACAGCCGGGCCTGGATAATAATGGCGCTGACGTGTGACGAAATGGTTGTGAGCAGACGGATTTCGTCCTGCGAGAAGCGCCGCCGACTGCGGCTCTGGACCACCAGGACGCCAATCGGCTCGCGGTGCTCGAGCAGCGGCAGTCCCAAAAACGAGTGATAGCGCTCTTCGCCGGTCTCGGGAAAATACTTGCTGCGCGGATGGGCCATGGCGTCGGGCACGATGACCGGCTCTAGCGTTTCGATCACCAGACCGGCCAAGCCCTCGGTCGTGCGCATCCGCACCTTGCCGACCGCGCCCCGATCAAGACCGGTCGTCGCCCACAGGGTCAACCAGCGGTTCTTGGTGCCGAGCAGGTAGAGCGAGCACACATCGGTTGCCATCCGCTGGGCGATTGTCTGGGTGACCTCTTCGAGCGTTTGCTTGAGGTCGCGCGAGCCGGCAATCAGGGCTCCAATATCCTCGATCAGTCGGAGATCACGTCTGGGGCTGGGCTGGGCATGGGCGGAAGCCCGCGTCTTCGACGTGCGGGGCTTGCGGGTCGTCTTTTTGGAAGCTCCAGCCATGAGGAATTAGCCACTGGCCGCGCATCATAGCGCACACCAGATACAGCGACAAGGCGAGCCGGAGGCGGCCGCCCCCCGGCCTCAGTCTCCAACCCAGCCGGCTCGGTGGTTCAGGGGAGCGTGCCCGTGGCCGATACGGAACCCGGCGCGCATGGCCTGGGTGACAAAGTCTTTGGCGGCGGCGACGGCCTCGGGAACCGGCCGGCCTTGGGCCAGACCGGCGGTGATGGCGGCGGAGAAGGTACACCCGGCGCCATGGGTGCACACGGTCTCCAGCTTTTGGCTGGTATAGGCGCGAAAGCTGTGACCGTCGAACAGCAGGTCGCACGCCTCGTACGCAAGATGCCCGCCTTTGACGATGACATGGGCCGGGCCGAGCGCTTTGATGCGTCGGGCGGCTTCTTCCATGCTGGGACGGTCTATGACCTCAAGGTCGGCCAGCAGGCCGGCCTCGTGCAGATTGGGGGTCACAATCAGAGCCAGGGGAAAGAGCTGCTCAACGAGTGCCCGTCTGGCCTCGGCCCGCAACAGCGGATGCCCGCCTTTGGCGACCATGACCGGATCGACCACAAGCCGGCGGATCTGATACTCGGCGATTTTTTTGCTGACGACCGTGACCAGAGGGATGGACGCCAGCATGCCCGTCTTGGCCGCCTGGGCGCCGATATCGGGCAGGACGCTGTCGAACTGTTGAGCCACAAAGTCGGGCGGCAGCTCACTGACCGCCTGCACACCCTGGGTGTTCTGGGCGGTGACGGCCGTCACAATGCTCGTTCCGTACACGCCCAGGGCGAAGAAGGTCTTGAGGTCGGCCTGGATACCGGCCCCACCGCCGCTGTCGGAGCCGGCGATGGTCAGCGCTTTGGCAACAGACATCGTTCAGTCGGGGAAGGCTCTGAACTGGCCGGTGTTCAGCCCCTGGCCAGCCGAAAAACGTCCGGCCTTGAGTTCAGCGATCAGCTCCCGGGTCGTGGTGACCGGCTTGTCCAGGACCGTCACGGCACAGCCGATTGACGGGCTGGAATGGCTGTCGCTGCCGCCGACGCCTTTCAGGCCCAGGTGCTCGGCAACGGCGTGGGCGTACAGGTTTTCCTGCTCGGAACAGGCGCCGTTGATGATCTCGATCGCGTCCACATACTGTAAGACTTCCAGCGCCTTGACCCCCGAGACGGGATCATCGACATCAATCGCCGGGGTCTTATGAATGAACTGAAAGCGAGGATCAAGCTTATAGCGAAACGGATGATTGGCAATCAGAAAGCCGTCCACCTCGTCAATGACCCGGCGTAACTCCTTGACCTTATAGATGCCGCCGACGTAGCGGTCGAGGCCGAAGGCGCCGACGTGGCCCCACTCGGTCGAGACCTCAATACCCAGAAACAGCGTCACCCCCCGCTCGGCGGCGTAATCGTGGATGGCCGCATCGCTCCAGGCGTTATCGTGCTCGGTGATACAGATGCCTTCCAGACCGATTTTCTGGGCCTGGTCGATCATGGCCAGGGGATCGAGATTGCTGTCGGCGCTGCCCCGGGTCGTATGGGTATGAAAATCAATACGCATGCCGGCTGTGTTCTCCTTCATGTGACGCGCCCCAGGCTATCGGCGCAAGGCCCCTGTATAGCGTCTTCATGGCGGGCGAGCAAGGCGCAGGTCAGGAGCGGAAAGAGGGTGCCACCGAGCCGCTTTTTCCGTTTTGCTCTGCGACCCGCCTGTGCTAGAGTCCGCTCCTAAGACAGGAGGACAAGCCTATGGTGATGCCGCTGGAAGGAATTCGCGTACTCGATTGGACGATTTGGCAACAGGGACCGGTCTCGACCATGATGCTGGGCGATCTGGGGGCGGAGGTCATCAAGATTGAAGAGCGGGTCGGCGGCGATCCGGGCCGGGGAGTGATGAGCATCGCCGGGACCGGCATGGCCGGTCAGCGCAACTACTACTTCGAGGCCAACAACAAGCACAAAAAAAGCCTCACCCTGGACCTGAAAAAGCCCGAGGCCAAACAGATTGTGTATAAGCTGGCGGAGCAGTCCGACGTCTTTGTCCAGAACTTCCGCAAAGGCGTGGCGGGCCGGCTCGGCCTCGACTACAAGACCCTGTCCGCGTACAACCCCAAGCTCATCTACGCCAGCGCCAGCGGCTACGGCCCGATCGGCCCGGACTCGGCCGAGCCGTCGTTTGACGCCATGGGCCTGGCCCGCTCGGGCATCATGAACGCCATTGGCGAGCCGGATATGGAACCGCTGAGCATTGCCGGCGGCGTGGCCGACCAGATGGGGGCCATCATGCTGGCCTCGGGAGTCATTACCGCCCTGCTGGTCCGCGAACGGCACGGCATCGGCCAGGAGGTCGATACCTCACACCTGGGTAGCATGATGGCGGTGCAGGGCCTCAATCTGGCCTGCCGCCTGACCCTGGGCAAGGAGTTCCGCCGCTCGCAGCGTTCCAGCGCGCCCAACCCCTTATACAATCACTACCGGTGTGGCGACGACAAGTGGATCTGTCTGGCCATGATTCAGGCCGACCGCTACTGGTCGGACTTCTGCAAGGCCGTTGGCGTCGCCGAGTTGGAGCACGACCCGCGCTTTGCCACCATGAAGGAGAGAGGCAAAAACAGCGCAGCCCTGATTCGCGTCCTGGACGAGCGCTTTGCGGCCAAGTCGCGTGACGAATGGATGGCAACCCTCAAGGAGGGCGGAGACTTTATCTATACTGTGGTCAACACAGTGAACGATCTGCCCGACGACCCGCAGATGATCGAGAACGAATATGTAGTCCCCTACGAGCACCCGGCCTGGGGCCCGACCAAGGTCGTGGGGGTGCCGGTGCGCTTCAGCAAGACGCCTGGCGATCCCCGGGCGGCCGCGCCGGAGTTCGGCGAGCACACCGAGCAGATACTGATTGACCAGCTGGGCTACTCGTGGGAGGACATCAGCCGCCTGAAAGAAGAAGAAGTGATATAGCCAACCGCGAGCAGACGGTCGGCCTTTTCCAAAGGAGGGAAGACGATGGCTATGCCATTAGACGGCGTTCGTATTATCGACTGGACAATTTTCCAGCAGGGACCGGTCGCGACGATGATGCTCGGCGACCTTGGGGCAGAGGTCATCAAGCTCGAAGAGCGGGTCGGCGGCGACCCCGGTCGGGGCGTGATGAGCATTGCCGGCGCCATGATCGGCACCAGCGAGGGCCACAACTTTTATTTCGAGGCCAATAACCGCCACAAGCAGAGCCTCACCCTCGACCTCAAAAAACCCGAGGCCAGGCAAATCGTGTACAAGCTGGTGGAGAAGTCAGATGTCTTTGTCCAGAACTTCCGTCAGGGCGTGGCAGGCCGGCTGGGCCTCGATTACAAGACGCTGTCCGAGTACAACCCCAAGCTCATCTACGCCAGCGCCACCGGTTACGGCCCGTTTGGTCCGGACTCGGCCGAGCCGTCGTTCGACTATATGGGCCTGGCCCGCTCGGGCATCATGAATGCGGCCGGTGAGCCCGACATGCCGCCGCTCAACATTACCGGTGGGATTGCGGATCAGATGGGAGCGATCATGCTCGCCTACGCGGTGCTGGCCGCCCTCATGGCCCGCGATAAGTACGGCATCGGCCAAGAGGTCGATACCTCGCATCTGGGCAGCATGACGGCCCTGCAGGGCCTGAACGTCGCCTGCCAGACGATTCTCAACGCGGAGTTCAAACGCATGCCGCGGGCGGCCGCCCCCAGCGCCCTGTGGAATCACTATCAGTGTGGCGACGGCAAGTGGATCTGCCTGGCCATGGCCCAGCAGGACCGCTACTGGGCGGATTTCTGCGACGCGCTGGGTATCTCCGAGATATCCAGCGACCCGCGTTTCGACACGATGGCCAGGCGGACCGAAAACGCGGCCGAGCTGGTCCCGATCATCGACAAGGTGTTTGCCTCCAAACCACGCGACCACTGGATGAAAGTCCTCAAGGAGGGCGGCGATTTCATCTACACCGTGGTCAACAGCATCGCCGACCTGCCGAGCGACCCGCAGATGATCGAGAACGACTACGTGGTGGACTACGATCATCCGACCTGGGGCCAGACCCAGATTGTCGGCGTGCCGTTTCGGCTCAGCAAGACACCCGGCAATCCTAAGGCACCGGCGCCCGAGTTCGGTCAGCACACCGAAACGATTCTGACCGAACTGCTGGGCTATTCGTGGGAGGATGTGGCCAAATTCCGCGACAGCGAAGTCATCTAGCGCCCACTGGCGTCTCTGTGACGCCAAGGTTTGAAGCTGCCGGTTTGCCGCGCTCGACGAATAGGCGCCATTGACGCTGACACCAATGGCGCCTATTTTCCCTCCATGTCCACCCGCCGGCAAACCGCTGTCAATCCATCTGCATTCAACAAGATCATGGCCGGACTGGAAGACGCCCGCGCCTACTTGGCCGGCGGGCGCAACGGCTTTGCGGTCCACAAAGTCAAGGGCCCCAAGCCGATGGCGCGCTCGTTCATTGTTCGGAAAGCACTCGGCCGCTCCTAGACCGGCCGCCCATGACTGAAGGCCGTGAAGACGAAGCATTCGTTCGATATCATCCCACGGACGCCCTACTCGTTTGAGCTGACCGCAGCGCGTTTCATGCGCTTTGCGAGCGAGAACATCGACCTTATCGAGGGCGGACGGTATCAACGCCTGCTGGCGGTCGGCCGCCAACTCGCGCTGGCCACGGTGACGGAGGTCGGCACGCTGGCAAAGCCGCGGCTCAGCGTCGAACTGTGCAGCCCGTCCAGAGCCGATCTCAAGACGGCGGCGTTCGAGGTGCAACTGCGGCATATGCTGTGTACCGACCTCGATCTCAAACCGTTCTACCGCCTGGCGCGCAAGGACGAGATGCTGGCGCCGCTGGTGAGCCGCTTTCGCGGCCTGCGCATCACGTCGAGCCCGACGCTGTTTGAAGCCCTGGTCATGGCTGTCCTGTCCCAACAGGTGAACCTGACGTTTGCGTATTCGATCAAAAAAGAGTTGGTCGAGCGCTTCGGCCGCAGCTGGCGGTACCGGGGGCGGACCTATTACGCGTTTCCAGAGCCGCGCCGATTTGCCGGCCAGAGCGTGGAGAGTCTGCGCGGCTTCCGACTGAGCACGGCCAAGGCCGGTACGCTGGTTCGCCTGGGCCAAACCTTTGCCGCCAAAGACCCGCTCCCGGCCACCGCAGCGGACTGGGCCGGAGTGGCCGACGAAGCAGTCGTCGAGCGGCTGACCGCTATCAAAGGTATCGGTCGCTGGTCGGCGGAGACCGCGCTGCTGCGCGGCCTGGCCCGCCACGATACGTTTCCGGGCGGTGACCTGGGCGTCGTCAAATACCTGGCCCAGGGCCTGCTGGGCAAAACCGAAAAAGCGACCGAAGCCGAGATGCGAGCGTTCGCCGAACGCTGGCGACCGTATCGCGGGTTAGCCCTAGTGTACTGCTATGCCGAGCTGGCACGCAGACCTGCCGAGAAATCCTGAGTCGCCTCTCCTCGCGCCGCCAGCGCGTCGCACACGACCGGCATTCCCCGCGACGGGGCAAAGGTAATCCCGCGTCGGACCAGACGCACCCGACGCCACGAAGCGGCCCGCAGGCTGGCTCGGGACAGCACCTGAGTCAGCACGATTTTCATTTCGTACAGCGCAAACGCCGCGCCGATGCAGTGGCGAATACCACCGCCGAACGGAAAGAAGTCGTACGGGCTGACCCGTTTGCCCAGGAATCGGTCCGGGTCGAAGGTATCCGGGTCGGGCCAGATATCCGGATTATGGTGGGTCAGATAGATACACGGGGCAACCACCACGCCGGTCGGCAGGTCTTGGCCGCCGATCTGCAAAGGCTCGTGCAACAGGCGTCCAACGAGGGGCAGGATAGGATACACCCGCTGGCTTTCTTTGATCGTCGCGTCGAGATAGTCGAGCTTGGCGATATGCTGCGGTTCGACCGGTCCTGAGCCGACGACGGCTCGCAGTTCGGCCCGCAGCTTGTCCATCACCTCGGGCCGCCTCAGAATACAGTGGAAGGTCCAGGCCAGGGAGGTCGCCGTGGTCTCGTGGCCGGCCACCAGCATCGTCATCATCTCGTCGCGCAGTTCCTCATCGCTCATCGGCCGACCGTCCTCATCGCGCGCCTCGACCAACAGCGACAGGATATCCTCGCGCCCGGCTCCGCCCTGTTGGCGACGCCTCGCGATCTGGGCGTACAACAGGGCGTCAATTTCCTGCAAGAGGTCGGCGAGTTGCCGGCCTTTGGTAAAAAAGCCGATCAGGCGCTGAAACCACGGAATCAGGCGTATGGGGTTGGCCGCCAGAGTGAGGAATTCGGCCAGGCACTGCCGCAGCCGTCCCTGCTCAGGTCCCTCGTCCATACCGAAGACGGTGCGCAGAATCACATCCAGGGTAATCTCCTGCATGCAGGCGTGGATAGGAAAAGCCCGATCGGTCGGCCAAGTGTCAAGGTTGCGGTCGGTCATCTCACGCATGACCTGACCGTAGGCCCGCATGCGCTCGCCATGAAAAGACGGAGCCATGAGCCGCCGGTGGTGGTGGTGGCGCGCGCCGTCGAGTAGCAACAGGGAATGCTGACCGACCAGGGGGCGCAGGATCTCGCGCGTTTCGCCGGCCGGGAGCTGCTCGGGATCGCCGGTGAATATCTCTTTGACCGCCTCAGGCGTACTGAACAGGACCATCGGCGGGTTCCGGGGCAGACGTACCGTAAAACAATTGCCATGACGGCGGGCACAATCGCGCATGAACGGAATCGGACGAAAAATCCAGTGCAACAGCTGAGCGGCGGCGGACGCCTTTGGGCCGGCGGGCAGCGCCTTGCGAGCAATCATAGAGTTCAGGATAAGAAACCGGACGGGCTCAGGCAAGTCCGGTAGGCGTGGCTCAAATGACTCCGCGCTCCCGCAGCGTCTGAATCTCGCCTGTGCTCAGGCCCAGCAACTGACCGTAGACCAGATCGTTGTGCTCCCCGAGCCCCGGACTCGGGGAATCGATCGGCGGGTGTTCGTCGTTCAGCCGCCAGGGGGAGCCCAGGACGGCCATCCTGCCGGCCCGGGGATGCTCGATGTCCTGCAACATGCCGCGCTCACGGATGTGGGGATCGGTCAGCAGTTCGTCCACCTCTTTGACCGCACCACAGGTAATGTCGGCCGCGCCGCAGCGGTTCATCACCTCCTGTTTGGGAAGCGATTGGGTCCAGGTGCTGACGATGGCGTTCACCTCGTCGGTCCGTTTGCGGCGGACCGCGTTGGTGGCAAAGTCTGGATTCTCGGCCAGCTCCTCGCGTCCCATCAGCCGGCACAGCGCCCGCCAGCGGTGGTCATCGGCACACAGCAGCAACACATGGCCGTCCTGGGCCGGATAGCAGTCGTAGGGCACAAAGGCGTTATTCGGCGCCGTATTGCCGGGCCGGCGGTATTTTTTGCCGCCGTGGGCGATATAGCTGGAGATCTGGGTCGTCAGGGGAGGGAGCGCCGCCTCGAACAGCGAGGTCTCGACAAAAACGCCCTGGCCGGTCCGGTCGCGCTGGTGCAGGGCCGCCAGGATGCCGGTTGCCAGATGAATCCCGCCCAGCATGTCCAGAAGCGGCGGCCCGGCTTTGAGCGGCGGTCCATCGGCAAAACCGGTCGTGCTCATGACCCCGACCATGGCCTGGATAATGGGGTCAAAGGCCGGAAACTGGCTGTAGGGACCGCTGCGTCCGTAGCCGGTGCTGGAGGCGTACACCAGCTGCGGATTTTTCTGCTTCAGAACCTCATAGCCCAGACCGAGTTTATCCATGACCCCGACCGCAAAGTTCTCGACTACCACGTCAACGTGTTCCACCAACTCCCGGAACAGCTCTTTGCCGCGCGGCGTTTTAAGATCGAGGGTAATGCCTTTCTTGTTCGAGTTCAGCATGACGAACGGAAAGCTCTCCCGGTTGGTATCCGGGATGGGAAAGATCGTTCGGGCCCGCTCTCCCTTGCGTGGCGGTTCGAGTTTAATCACTTCCGCGCCCAGGAAGCCCAGCACCAGGGTCGAGTAGGGACCATTATAGAAGTGGGTCAGATCGAGAATACGGATATCGTCCAAAGCCCGGACCATGTTGCCCTCCTCACACGGCGGTCGGCTCTCCGCTATCAGGCACACCACAAAAAGACAAGGAAAAAGGGGAACGGGAAAGAGAGGCGGGGAGGGACCGGTGGTTGCCCGAGGCGTGGGCAGCCACCGGGGGACACGTAGGGACAGCCACAATGGGCTGTCCCTACCGAGGGTTATCGAAGCGCCGCGCTATTCGATGCTGTATATCCGGGCGGCGGTATCGTGCACGACTTTTTGCCGGTCGGCGTCCGATAGACCGCTGAAGGTCTCTTTGATGAACTCCTGCGAACGCGGCCAGATGGCGGCCGTGTGGGGATAGTCCGACGACCACATGGCGTTGTCGGCCGCATAGCGGTGGAAGCCGTCCAGCAGAATCGGCTCCTCAATGAAGCTGGCGTAGACCTGACGCTTGATGTACTCGCTCGGCTTCATCGTCAGCTTGACCGGTGCGCCCGAGGCCTGGCCGACCCGACCGTGGGCAAAATCCATCCGCCACATGAAGTACGGCATCCAGGCCACATCGTTCTCGGCCGACACGATCGTCAGCTTGGGAAAGCGCTCCAATACCCCACCCAGCACAAACACGGCGATGGAACGCTCCACCTCGTGGTGCAGGGTCGAGACCTGGAGGGCCAGGTTGTCCTTGAAGAAATCGACTCCCATGCCCTTGCGGCCGGTCAGGATGTGCAGCGACAGGGGTATGTTGAGATCCGAGGCCGCAGCCCAGAACGGATCGTAGTCGGTGTGGCTGTAGGGCCGGTCAGCAGGCGGCTCGGCCCAGATCATGGCCCCCCGCATGCCCTTCTTGGCGACCCGCTCCAGCTCTTTCACCCCGGCGTCAATGTCTTCCAGGGTGACGAGCCCGAGCGGCAGCAGGCGTTTCGGGTCGTGGCTGCAGTACTCCACCGCCCAATCGTTGTAAGCCTGAAAACAGGCCGCCCGCAGGCTGACATCGTCCAGCCCGTACAGCGGCATGCCCATTGAGGTGTAGATCACCTCAGCCTGCAAGCCGTCCCGATCCTGGTCCGCGATGCGGGCCGCCGGGTCCCAGACGCTGGCCGGCGCGGCTTCAAAGCCCTTCCGGTTATGGGCGGCGAGGTCTGCCGACGGCACGCCGGCGCCAAAAAACCCGGCCACCGGAATGGGCGCGATATTCTCACACACAAAGAACTCACCCTCTCTGCCGCCATAGCCCTTGACGGTGTGTGGGGCGCGGTCACGGAACTGCTTGTCCACCCGCTCGGTCCACATGTCCGGGGGCTCGACAAAGTGCGAATCTGCCGAAATCACACGCGTATCTGCCATAACTCTCCCTCCTTTATGGGTATGGACTGTTGTTGCCACGTACACAACTGCTCTCCCCCTAGCACGTTGGGCGGGGAGATCAAGAGGCGCCGAGCCATTGCATCCGGCGGCTATTGGAGCAATGATTTCTCTTCGGGGAGGGACGCCATGTTGGACGTGCTTATTCGTAATGGACAAGTTGTGACGCCGCAGGCGGTCGGTCTGATGGATGTCGGTATTCAGGGCGAAAAAATTGTTGCCGTGGGTCAGCCGGGGACGCTCAGCGGCGAGGTCACGCGGGTCATTGACGCCAGCGGAAAAATCGTCATTCCGGGCGGCATCGAACCCCACGCCCACATCGGCATTCCGGTGCCGCCGGACTGGACCGGGCACGCCGATGTCATGACCCAGCCGCCGGAGGCGGCCAGCCGGGCGGCCGCGTTTGGCGGGGTGACGACGATTATTGATTTCACCGGCGATCTGTCACGCTCGGCTCTCAGCGGCCAGCGCCGCCGGCCGGTCCTGGAGACGCTCGACCGGCGACGGGCGGTGTTCCGCGATCACTGCTACACCGACTTTGCCTTTCACTACATCATTGCCGGCCGGGCCGCCGGCCACGCGATCGGTCAGATCCGTGAGGCGCTCGAAGAGGGGGTCGGCAGCTTCAAGATTTTCACCACCATGGAGGTTCGGGTTCCGTACGGCCATCTGTTCGGCATCTTTAGCGAGGTGGCCAAGCACGGCGGGATAATGGCGGTCCACGCCGAGGACGATGAGATCGTGTCGTACATGACCGACACGCTCAAGCGCGAGGGTCGCGCCCAGGCGCACAACATCCACCTGGTGCACAACAACATGTCCGAGGACATTGCCTTTCGGACCGTCATCCGGCTGGCCAAATACGCCGGCGTGGGGCTGTACTTTGTCCACACCACCGCCAAGGAAGGTGTGGCCGCCATTGCCGAGGCGCGGGCCCAGGGGCAGCCGGTGTACGGCGAAGCGCTCCACCACTATCTGGAGTTCACCTGCGAAGACTACAAAAAGCCGGGCGGCACGGCGATTCACACCTACCCGGCCATCAAGTACGCCGACGACCGGGACGCCCTGCTGGCCGGACTCATGGACGGTCGCCTGGCCACCACCGCCACCGACGAATATACGACCTTCAAGGGACCCAAGCTGTTTGGCGATACGATTGAGACGGTGTGTGGCGGGCATAACGGCATTGAGACCCGCCTGCCGGTCGCCTTCACCAAGTTTGTGGCCGAGCGCAACATGCCGCTCCAGCGCTTTGCCGAGATCACCTCAACCAACGCCGCCAAACTGCTCGGGCTGTATCCGCAGAAGGGCGTGATCCAGCCGGGCAGCGACGCCGACATTGTGCTCATGGACCCGAACCTGCACAAGACGCTCAGCCTGAGCGATCTGCACGCCGACTCGGACTACAGCATCTGGGACGGCTATCGGTGCCAGGGCTATCCGGTGCTGACCATGCTGCGGGGCAAGGTCATCGTTGAAGACGGCAAGCTGGTGGGCAGCGAGCGGGACGGGCGGTGGGTCAAGCGCAGGGTGGAGAACAGCGTGCTGGCCAGACCGACCGTGTAGGGCGGCAGGCATGAACCGCTGGGATCCCCACCAGTACCAACGCTTCGGCCGCGAACGCGCGCGGCCCTTCTTCGACCTCGTCGGCCGCATTCCTGACGACCGACAGGTCCACGCCGCTGCCGACCTGGGCTGCGGGCCCGGCACGCTGACCCAGACCTTGTGTACGCGCTGGCCGGACGCCACGGTTTACGGCGTCGATAATTCCCCCCACATGCTGGAAAAGGCCGGCCAGCTGGCGGCCCATCCCCGGCTGCATTTCATTCAGGCCGACCTGGCCGCCTGGCAGCCCGACCAGCGGCTTGATTGTATTGTCTCGAACGCCGCCCTGCAGTGGGTGCCCGACCATGCCCGCGTGATTCCCCACCTCCTCAGCCGGCTTGCCCCGCGCGGCGTGTTGGCCGTGCAGATGCCGCGCAACTTCGATCAGCCCGCCCACCGGCTGCTGTACGAGCTGGTCCGCCAAGACCCGTGGGCGACCTGGCTCAACTCCTGGGAGGAGCGCCCCTTTGTAGAGACGCCGGACTGGTACGCCCAGACCGTGCGGCGGGCCGGCTTCGGGGGCGAGGTGTGGGAAACGATCTACCACCAGCTGCTCGACGGCCGGGATGCGGTTCTTGAATGGATGAAGGGTACGGCGCTGCGGCCCGTTCTCAGCCGGCTGCCCGAACAGCAGCACGGGGCGTTTCTGGCCGTCTACGGACAGCGTCTCGCCGCCGCCTACCCGCCGGGTCCGCACGGCACGCCGTTTCCGTTTCGCCGCCTGTTTTTTATTGCCCAGCGGGCCTAACAGGAGTGTCGGCTTACGCCCCGCAGTAGTGTCTCACTTTGAATTTCGTTCTCCTCCGCGTTCGGCACGCCTCTCCCTCCCGTCCGAGAGCCTTCTGTTATCGTGAAGACCCGCTCCTGCCTTGAGCGCTAAGGCTGGAGCGGGGGCACCCGGCCCGCCAATTTTGGTGGCGACAAATGGCGGGCAGTCTTGTAGAGAGGGCCTACGGTTCCCCGTGCGCGCGTCCGCTCAGGGCACAGGCGCCGAGAGGGGAGCCCGATGCCTGAGAGGGACTGTGAGAGTGTGCTCTGCCCCGTTTGTCCTGGCCAAATTTTCAACATGATACTCTACCCGCCCCGCTGGGTACTGACACATTTCTTGTCCCGTTATGGGTGATCTTTAGAGCAGAGAGAGGAGAAGGTGAATGGAACGACTCTTGCTCATCGCCTTGTTGGTCGGGGTGACGGCGAGCCTATCCCAAGCGGCAGTTTTGGAGAGTCCGCGCGATGGGACCAGCCTGTCGGGCTTGGGGTTCATATCAGGCTGGAAGTGTGACGCGAGAGACATTACGATCACACTCAACGGCGGCGCGCCGATTCCAGTTGCCATGCGTCAGCCCCGCGAAGACACCCGCCGAGTCTGTGGCGGGCCGGACAACGGATTCATTACCCAATTCAATTGGCACCATCTGGGCACTGGGGAACATACGGCTGTGGCCTATGATGACGGAGCGGCATTTGCCCGGAGCACGTTTTCTGTAGTGACGGCCGGAGAAGTGTTGCCTGGGACTCCGGCAATCTATCGGATTCCCAATTTTCCCGCTCCAGGACAAACCGCCCATTTTCAATGGAACGAAAGCACGCAACACCTGGAGTTGACCCGGGTATCAGAGACCGAAATAGTAACAGCGACGTCTGTCCCGATTGTCTGTCGTGTGTACAGTCAGGTCAGCGACGTTTGGCACTCTTCCAAAGGGATACGGCTCTGCCTAGCCGCCGGGGCGGACCCCAACTTACAAGACAAGGAGCGGCGGACACCGTTGCATAGGGCTCCTAGCGCTGAGGCGGTCCGGCTGCTCCTTGCCGCCGGGGCGGACCCTAACGTGCAAGACGACTGGGGAGAGACACCGTTGTATAGGGCTCCTAGCGCCGAGGCGACCCGGCTGCTCCTTGCTGCCGGAGCAGACCCCACCGTGCAGGCCAATAATGGACGGACGCCATTGCATCAGGCTGGGAGCGCCGAGGCGGTCCGGCTGCTCCTTGCTGCCGGGGCCGACCCCACCGTGCAAGACAAAGACCGGGGAGACACGCCGTTGCAGGAGGCCGTCTCTGCGGTACGTGTCGTGCCTTCTATGATTGAGGTGATCCGGCTGCTCCTCGATGCCGGGGCCGACCCCGACGTGCAAGACGACCGGGGAGACCCGCTGTTGCATGAGGTCGTCTTTCTTGTGGAAGTCAATCCTTCTAATATTGAGGTGCTCCGGCTGTTCCTTGATGCCGGGGCGAACCCCAACGCGCAGGATGATAGGGAGCGGACGCCATTACATAAAGCTATTGGATTTCAGGATGAGAGCATTGCGGCTGAGGTGGTCCGGCTGCTCCTTGATGCCGGGGCCGACCCCAACGTGCATAGTGATAGGGGGGGGCAGCCGGCCTGTGCGCACCTGGACGCCAGATGTGTCCGGTGAGGGGACATGTCGCTCATCAGGAGTGTCGGACTAAGTTTCTCCGAAAATGCGGGATTACGTGCGTGCCCATCAGCTCAAGCACACGGTAGGCGTGGTAGGCTTCCATGCCCGGCCACCAGATGCGGAAAATGAAATGGTTGACGCCCAACCGCTCCCGATGGGCTTCAATCTGCTGAATCACGTCGTCTACGCTGCCCAGGATGAAACGGTCGTGGGCCAAGGCTTCAAACGGCACCCGAAACGACTCCTGGCCCGGCATGGCCTTGTCCTGCCCCCAGTCGGCGTAGGCCTGATACTTGGGTTCGAGATATGGCTGGGCCACCCGCACGGCTTCGTCTCGGGTGGTGGCCAGGTGCATCTCTTTGATGATGGGAAAATCTGACGGAGGGTTGACGGCGGCCTCTCTGAGCGCCGCCCTATAGACCTCCATCTGGCGTTCGAGCGTAGACAGGGTGGCGTGCGGGTTGAGCAGCCAGGCGCAGCCCAGGCGGCCCGCCCGGGCAACCGCGCTATCGTGATTGGCCGCAATCCAGATCGGGGGGTGGGGCTGTTGGACCGGGCGGATGGTGCAGGTGCCGCCGCTCAGCGAGAAGTGCTGGCCGGTAAAGCTCACCTCGTCTTCGGTCCACAGCCGACGGATCAGCTCCAGGGCTTCGAGAAAGCGGCCGGTACGATCCCGCCGGGTGGTATTGAACGCCTCATACTCAATGTCCCGGTAGCCCAGCCCCAGCCCGAACACCACCCGTCCGTCGCTGATAACGTCCAGCGAGGCCACGTCTTCGGCCAGCCCGACCGGGCTGTACAGCGGCAGCAGCACAATCGACAGGATGAGGTCCATCGAACCGCTCTCGGCCGCCAGCCGTGCCAGCAGCGGAATGCTCTGCAGGTTCTGGTACGGCGGCGACAGAAAGTGCTGGCCGCAGGCAATCGAATCAAAGCCGGCATCCCGCGCCAGACGGGTGAGTTGGAGCGTTTCGCGGAACCGTTTGGTGGGTGAGTCGGTCCGTGGGTGCTGGGGCATGACCATAATGCCGAACTTCATCGCTGCGCCCCCCGTGTGTCGCTTATTCCTGATACAGCGTGATCTCTAAATCCGCATACGCCTCGTGGCGCAGCGGCAACACCGCCTGATAGTCGGGGTCGGCATACCAGGCGTCGACCGCAGCTTTATCCGGGAAACGGACCACGATACCGACCTGATACTCTTTTGCACCGTGCAGCTTGCCGAGGCCGCCGCCTCGGGCCAGGATTTCCCCGCCGTGCTTGGCGATGACCGTCCGGGCCGTCTGTTGGTATTGCTTCAGCGTCTCAGCCTTTGTCGGGTCGGGATTGCCTTGAACCAGAACCATGACACTCATGAGCATACTCCTTTCGGGGATTCTTGTAGCCGCCGAGTCACGGCTTGTCCAGGCGACGCGCGGCCGACGCGCCTCATTCAAGCGCAAAAGCGACCAGCGCATCACCCAGGTTGCCGGGTAGGTCGACCCGCCCGTAGCCGCCCGCAGCAATGACAATATATTGTTTGCCGCCGGTGCGAGCCCGATACGTCATGGGTGTGGCCTGCCCGCCGGCCGGCAGATCGGCCTGCCAGACTTCTTCGCCCGTCTCCAGATCAAAGGCTCGCAGAGAGTTGTCAAACGTCGCGCCAATAAAAACCAGACCACTGCCGGTGACGAGCGGACCGCCGGCGTTGGGCAGCCCCTCCAGTACGAGAGGGCCGAGCCGGGCAATACCCAGCGGCTCCTGCCAGCGCAGTTCACCGCTGACCAGATCGACTGCGGCAAGGCTGCCCCACGGCGGAGGGTTGCAGAGCAGACCCAGCGGGGACAGGAGCACTTCGCGGTGCAGCCCATACGGCGTACCACGCTGTGGCGCAATCTCGACACCGGGGCGGGCGGCACGTTCGCGTTCATAGTCCTCGGCCGCAAAGAGTCGCACCATCCAGGGCACGTCCTCGGTGTTGGCGATCAGCAGCTGCCGCTCAGGATCGAAGGCAACGCTGCCCCAGTTTGACCCCCCAGCGTTGCCCGGATACATCAGCGTGCCCTCCCGGCTTGGCGGGGTGTACATCCCTTCCCAGCGCAGGGCCTTCAGCTTGTCCCGGCACACGACCCGGTCCAAGCGGGTCAATCCCCAGGCCTGCTCGGGCCGCAGGTCCAAGCCCACCAGCGGCGGCGGCTTGAGCGGAAAGGGCTGGGTGGGCGAGAGGCGCTCGCCCGGCACCCGACCCTGGGGGACGGGTCTCTCCTCGATCTCGAACAGGGGCTGACCGGTCTCACGATGGAGGACAAACACAAAGCCCATTTTTGTGGCCTGGACCAGTGCGGGAACGGCTTGGCCGCCGCGTCTCAGGCTGATCAGAGCGGGTTGAGCCGGCACGTCAAAATCCCACAGATCCCGGTGCACGGTCTGGTAGTGCCAGACGACCTGTCCGGTCGAAGCCCGGAGCGCCACGACCGCACTGCCGTAGTAGTCCAGGTTTGAGCCGCCCCGGAAGTAGTCGGGCGACGGATTCCCGGTCGGCACGAAGACGAGGTCGCGCCGGGTATCAACCGACATGGGCGCCCACACGTTTGGCGTGCCCAGGGCATAGCCCGCCGAACCGGTGTTGTCCGGACTCGGTACGAAGTCGGGCGGGGCAAGATCCCAGCTCCAGCGCAGCGCTCCGGTTCGCGCATCCCAGGCCCGCACCACCCCGCTGGGTGGATTAACGCGCACATTATCGGCCACCGCCGATCCCACGATCACCAGATCGTGCACGACCGCCGGTGGCGAAGTCACCTGATACTCGCCCCGCCACAGGATATCCCCAACGCCGGGATTCAGATCGACAATGCCCTGGTCGCCAAAGTCCGCGCACGGCGCACCCGTGGTCGCGTCGAGGGCAATCAGCCGGGCGTCGTTGGTAGCGGTGAAGATACGTCGCCGACAGGCAGACCCGGCCGGCCGGTCTGCGTCCAGCCAGCTCGAAACTCCGCGACACACCAGCTGGTTGGCGTACTGCCCGGACAGGTCGGTGCGCGGGTCATACGTCCAGCGCTCCTGACCGGTTTCAGGATCGAGGGCAATCACCCGGTTGAAGGGCGTACAAAAATAGAGCGTCTGATCGACCATGATGGGGGTGGCCTGGAAGGCGCTGGTCGACGGGATGTCTCCCGTCCCGTCCGACAGGTCCCCGGTGTGGTACTCCCAGGCAACCGCCAGACGGTTCACATTATCCCGGGTGATCTCGCTAAGCGGGCTATGGCGCTGCCCTCCCTCGTCGCCACCATAGGCCGACCAGGGGCTGACCGGCGCGTCGGGTCGAGGGACGAACGGAGCGGAGGCTGAGGGATCGCAGGCACTGCCAAAGACCGCCAGGAGGAGGCCGATAACGCCCCAGCTCAAGCATGTGTCCATGCCTATGGTCCCCATGAAGTTTTCTCTGGTTGACTGATCTTCCTTCAAAGCGTACAGGCTACCGTTGCTCTCCGTTCCTGATTGGTGAGGACGGCAGTCGGGTAGGTCGGATTAGCGGAGCGTAATCCGACAAGCCCCCCGCCCGGCCGTGTCGGCTTACGCCTTGGGCTAAGCCGACCTACTAAACTGGGTATGAAGCTTGTTTCCTACTCGCGCGCTTCGGCAATATGCTGCCGCGCGGAGGCCAGCGCGTTTTCATCCACGATGCCCGATACCGCTTCAAGCAGGGCATCGACCAGGCTGTCATCGCCCCCAACCCGGAGCAGAGCCTTGTAGTGAAACGCGATCTGGGGCGCTCCCTGGGCAATCAGCGCACCCAGCACGATGGCTTCGCGTTCGACCAAAAGCAGTCCGGCCCGACCGAAGACCCGGCCAAAGTCGTCATAGCGCACCCATTCGGCCAGTTCGGGACTGATCTGGCTGAGCCGCTCAATGAGCTGCTGAGTCTCCTCGCTGCCGCCGGTCAGCTGCTCCTGCACCCGCATCCCACGCTCACCCCAAATGCTCGGGGCATACTCCGGCCAGGGTTCGGTCGGCTGCGGACTCTGGCCCTGTGAGCGTTGGCTGATGTAGTCGGGATACACTTGCTGAAAGCGTCCCAGCGTGCTCAGGGTCCGCGGATAGCCGATGTAGGGCAGCAGGTTCAGAACAGCCTCGTACATCTGGAGCTGGCTGAGTCCGGCGTCCTCGCCCTGGCTGAAGAGCCGCTCGGCGGTGTCGAACCGCCCCGAGGCGCCGGCTGCGGATATTTTGCACAGCGCCACCAGCGCGGTCTTGTTGTAGGCCGTACTTTGGGCTTGGGCGGCCAGCGGCAGCAGGCCCACAGCGCAAACAAGCCCGATTACCCGCATCCCGCTCATTCTCCAAGCGCCCGTCATTTTCGTCCGTTTGTGCATACGCCCTCCCTGTCACGAGCCGAGAATACGTCCATCTTACTGCAAATGCCTGTCGCGTTGAGTCCTCAGAAGAGACGGGTCCAGTACTTGAACAAAAGCGTACCGATGAAGGTGCCCAGGGCATAGCCGAAGACGCCCACCAGCACCCCCGGCATCACGAGGTTGCGCCACCCCTTGGCAGCCGCGAGCGCCGGCGCCGTCGTCGCGCCCAGAATCGCTGCGTTGGAGGCGGTAATCAGCTCGGGCAGGCTGAGCCGGCACAATCTGCCGATTACAAAGGTCACCAGTGCGTGTACGCTCAGCAGGATCAGCACCATCAGGGTCAGCATTGGCGCCACCTCGATCATGGCGACGATGTCGGCACCGGCGGCGATCGCCGCGAAAAATACAAAGGACAAGGCGACCCCCAGTTCAAAACTCCCGGCCAGTTTATTCGCCAAGCCGGGAACGAGAGTCGCCAGCCCCAGGGTCAGGCCGGTGATAATCACGTAGCGCCAGTCGGGCGCGTCCAGGACGGCTGCCAGTCCATCGCCCAGCGAGACGATCACCAGGGCCACGGCGACGGCAAGAGTCAACGACATGGCCGTGACCGGCGCCACCGGCCCTGTCCCCGACAAACCCTGGGCCAGGTCGTGGGCAGGAAAGGAGCGCACCAACCAGGCCCGGGTCGGCAGCAGGGCGAGTAAAGCCAGATAGACCGCGCTGTATAAATTATCGGTGGCCGTCGCCGCCGAGAAGAATGACGCATCCTGCCGCAAACCGGTAATCTCCCCAAGGGCCGCATAGTTGACCGCCCCGCCAATGTAGGTTGAGGCAAACAGCCCGGCAATGGCCGCTTCGCGCTGCTCGGCCGGTAGCTCAGCCGCAGCCCCCAGGCTGCTCAGGTCCAGCGCCAGCACCGCCAGGGTGACGCCGGCGACCGTCCCTGCGCTGGCCAGCAGGAATGCCAGGGTCGTCCGCGTTGTGGCAAAAAAGATGCGCCGCAGGTCCGCCTGAAACAAAAACAGCGGAATCAGGAGCGGCACCGCATAGGTGAAGATGAATCCATAGGCGGGCGCAGCGTGAGGGATGAGACCTAGGTTGGCGGCCGTAATGGCACCTAGAATGACAATGACCGCGCCGGTCAACTGCGCGCCAAGCCGGGTTTTTTCTCCGAGAAAGCCCAGCCCGGCAATGACAAACAGGGCAGCGATGATTGCGATATGATTGTCCGCGGACATCCTGACGAAGCCTCTCCTTCTCAATGCTTCGTGGCAGACTGTACACCAATTTCGGCCCTCCGACATGGGGCAGGTGACACATTCACCATACAGCCAAAACCTGCTATTCGGCCTGACACCGACTGGAACCGGCGCGCTCGATCCTGATATGCTGATGGGCGTGCGACTGATCCGCCTGCTCAAGAGAGACTTGGCCAAGGAGATAGCGACCTGGGTTGACCGGGAACTGATCTCGGTTGACCAGGCGCAAGCGATCTGCCGACTGTACGGCGTTGATTACACCGCCATCCTCGCCCGTTCGACGGCCTACAGCCTGCTGGTCGTCCTGGGCTGCGTCTTCATCGGGCTGGCCCTGATCACGGTGGTCGGGGCGAACTGGGACACGATCCCGCGTGGGCTGCGGATGGCGGGTTTACTCGCCCTGACCGTCGGCGCCCACGGCCTCGCACTGCGGCTCCATCTGTCGGGCAGCACCTCGCAGGCTGCGGGCCTCTTCATCCTGGGCAGCCTGTTCTACGGCGCGTCCATCATCCTGATCGCGCAGATCTATCACCTGGGCGAGCATATGCCCGACGGGGTGTTCTGGTGGGCGCTCGGCAGTCTGCCGTTCGGCGTCGTGCTGTGTCATCCCTGGCTCACGCTGCTGAGCGCCTGGCTGGCCCTGGTGTGGTTTTTCATGGAATACGCGCTGGGCTTCTTCGGCGCGTCGTTTCCCCTGTTTGTGGCGGCCCAGCTGTACGTCCTGGTCAGGGGCCGACCGAGCATCAGCCTGTTTCTGACCGCTGTCGTCAGTCTTTTCTTCTGGATCGAAGCCGCGTTGTCTGTCCTGTGGGCAGACAGCTCTGGGCGACTGGAGCCGGCGGCCGAGCACGTCTTCGTCGGCGTGGCGCTGTTCATTCTTGCCCGCGCCGCCAGCCATTACTTGCAGGCCAGAGACGAGACCAAAGCCAAGGACTATGGTGCGGTGCTGTCGGTGTGGACCCTGCGCTTGGGTCTCCTCGGCCTGCTCGTGCTGAGCTTTGAGGCGCCGTGGGCCGGCCTGATCGAGGCCGACTGGAACAATCTGGGGTCAATGTGGGTCGTTGTGGGCGCGCTGATGGCAGGCGCCGTGTGGCTGGGGATCAGGACCGCACGGCTGCCCTCGCTCCTCACTCTGAGCCTGCTGAGCCTGCTGAGCGCCGCCGCCATGCTTGCGGTGATGCTGATCGAGGATGCGGATGGTGCGGTGTATCTCCAGATCCTCGGCAATATCGCCCTTGTCGGGGCGGGCACCTGGCTGATCGTTCAGGGCACGCTGCGCGGCATCTCGCACTACTTCTCGCTGGGTGTCGGGACGATTCTGCTGACCGCCTTCCTGCGCTATGTGGACTTGATCGGCGATTACATCGGCGCCGCGCTGCTGTTCCTGGTGCTGGCCCTGGTGTTGCTGGGAGCGGCGCGGTATTGGAAAGTGCGACAGACACAGGAGGCCCAAGCGTGACGCGCCCATATACCACGCTCGCGCTGTGCGCCACCATCGCCCTGCAGGTTGTCGTCCTGCTCGGCATGGTCGTCAACGCCGCCACGCCTCTGTGGACCGGCAGGGAAATCCACGTCACAACGATTCCGGCTGATCCCCGCTCGCTGTTTCGCGGCAACTACGCCCGCCTGAACTATGCCTTCAGCACCCTGCCCAAGGACGCGCTGGGCGAGCTGACACGCCGCCTCCGCGTCGGGGAAATTGTGTACGTGAGCCTCCAGCAGGGCGAAGGAAATGTGTACGAGTTTGCCGGGGCGTCTCTCGACCGGCCGGCCGACGGCGTTTTTCTGCGCGGCCGGATTACCCGGAATACCCCACCGTATCGCGTCACGTACGGGCTTGAAGCGTTCTTCGCCCCGAAAGACACAGCGGTGCAACTGGAGGACGATCTTCGCAGTGGCGGTCTCGCCGTTGTGATGGTATCCGATACTGGCAAGGCGGCGCTCAAGGATGTCATTCCGCGTGTGGCTCAGGACTGAGGCGAGCCGCAGCAGGAGAGCGAGCAAGAACGCGAGCAAGAACGCGAGCAAGAGCGCGAGCAAGAGAACGAGAAAGAAGGCTGGGCATGAAACGTGTTGGCATTGATGTCGGCGGAACCTTCACCGACCTGATGTATGTGGACGAAGACCAGGGACAGGTGGTGATCCATAAGCTGCCCAGCACCCCGTCCGACCCGGCCGAGGCCACCCTGCTGGGACTGGACGCCGTGTGCGAGCGGGCCGGAGTTGAACCTGCCGGCCTTGACCACCTGTTCCACGGCACAACGGTCGCCACCAATATCGTGCTGGAACACAATGGCGCCAAGGTCGGCATGCTGACGACCAAGGGCTACCGCGACATTTTGCACATCGCCCGCCATAAACGCCCCCTGTCCTTCAGCCTGTACCAGGACGTGCCGTGGCAGCAGCACCCCCTGGTGCGGCGACGCTATCGGCGTCCGATCAGCGAGCGGGTCATTGCCCCGGACGGCGAAGTGCTCAGCCCGCTCAACGAGGACGAGGTCCGCGAGGCAGTGCGGATGATGAAGGCCGAGGGGGTCGAAGCGGTCGCCATCTGTTTTCTGTTTTCGTTTCTGAACCCGCGCCACGAGCAACGCGCCAGGGAAATTGTCCAGGAAGAGTTTCCCGACGCCTATCTGTCCGTCCGGCACGAGGTGCTGCCCCAGTACCGCGAGTACGAAGGCTTCAGCACGGTGTGTCTGAACGCGGCGATCGGTCCCAAGGTCAGCCAGTACATCGAGCGCCTCGACCGCGCGGTGAGCGCCAAAGGCATGCGTGGCGGCCTGCACCTGATGACCTCGGTGGGCGGCGTGGCCACGCCCCAGGGGGCGATGCAACGGCCGGTGAACCTGCTGATGTCGGGACCGGTGGCCGGCCTGATCGGCGGGATTTGGACCGGCAGAACGGCCGGTTCGCCGAGCGTCATCACCCTGGATGTGGGCGGCACCTCGGCCGATATCGGCGTGGCGCCGGACGGCCAGACGCGCATGAAGCACCTGCTCGACACCCAGGTCGGGGGCTATCACGCCATGATCCCCATGGTCGAAATCGACGCCATCGGAGCCGGGGGCGGCAGCCTGGCCTATATTGACGCGGGCGGCATGTTCCGGGTCGGGCCAAAAAGCGCGGGCGCCGAACCCGGGCCAGCGTGTTACGGGCGGGGCGGCGACCAGCCGACCGCCACCGACGCCCTGGTCGTGCTCGGTCGGCTGCGGCCCGAGAGCTTTCTGGGCGGTCGGGTTCCGCTCCACAAACGGCTGGCCGAAGACGCCATCGAGCGCCAGCTGTGCCGCCCCCTGGGGACGGACCTGGAGCAGGCCGCGCTGGGCGTGGCGCGGATTCTGACCCACGGCATGGTCGAGGGCATTGAGATCAGCAGCGTGCGCAAAGGCTACGACCCGCGCGATTTTGCGCTGGTGGCGGCCGGCGGCGCCGGGCCGCTGTTTGCCTGTGATATCGCCCAGGAACTGGGGATTCCGCAGGTCCTGGTGCCGCGCTATCCGGGCATTACCTCGGCCCTGGGCCTGCTGGCCACCGACATCGTGTACGAGTTTGTCAGCACCGAGATGCAGCTGTTCTCCAGCCTGGACCGCGACAGGCTGGGCGCAGACTTTGCCGGCCTGGAGCGACAGGCGACCGAGCGCTTGCAGGCCGACCGGCTCGACCCCGAACACACCCTGCTGCGTCGCATTGCCGACTGCCGCTATATCGGCCAGGGCTATGAGCTGCGGGTCGAGCTGCCCGCCGGACCAATTGACCAGGCCTGGCAGGAGCGAGCCGCCGAGGCGTTTCATCAGGCCCAC
This sequence comes from uncultured Binatia bacterium (SeqCode), assembly GCA_965243735.1. Lineage (GTDB taxonomy): Bacteria > Desulfobacterota > Binatia > Bin18 > Bin18 > JAAXHF01. Next base: position 4,768,848 of record CBDEVZ010000008.1, on the reverse strand, counting down.
GAGCGCGAATACGTGCGCCGCTTCCCGGACAGTGACATCCAGATTGTGAACATCCGGGTCCAGGGCGTGGGGCTGATGCCCGAGCTGCGGCTCACCGAGCTGCCGGCCGGCGATGCCTCGCCCGCAGACGCGCTGACCGCCAGCCACGAGGTGGTGTTCAGCCAGGACGGCAAACCGGTGCGGCTGGCCAGCGCGTTTTACCGGCGAGACCTGCTCAGGGCCGGCAACCGCATCAGCGGCCCGGCCATCATAGAACAGCTCGACAGTACGGTCGTCATCAACCCCGGCCTGACCGCCGAGGTTGATCAGTACGGGACCATTCTGATTGAGTGTCGATAAGGAGACAGGCGTATGGCACACACGAACGGCAGCCCCGACCCGGCTCGGACAATCGATCCCATTACCCTGCGCGTCCTGAGCGGCGCGTTCACGGCCGCAGCCAAGGAGATGGCCCATGTCCTGTACCGGATGTCGTACTCCAGCATCATCCGCGAGTCCGAAGACCTCGGCGCCGGGCTGTACGACGCCGGGGGCGACGAGATCTGCGAGAGCGATACCTCGCCCATGCACGTCGGCTCGCTGCCGGCCTATATTCGGGGCTTTCTCAAACGCCTGGACGGCAATATCAACGACGGCGACGTGATCCTGCACAACCATCCCTACCACGGCTCGACCCATACCCCCGACTTGGCCGTGGCCGTGCCGGTGTTCTGGGACGGCCGCCTGATCGGCTTTGCCGCAGTTACGGCCCACCTGCTCGACATGGGTGGCGCGGCGCCGGGCCTGAATGTAGATGTGGTTGACGTGTGGGCCGAGTCGCGGCTGTTCAACGGCATCAAGCTGTACAACGCCGGGGTCAAAAACGAGGATTTGTGGCAGTTCTTCCTGGACAATGTCCGTACCCCGGAGATGAATACCGGTGATATCGAGTCGATGATTGCGGCCTGTCAGCTGGGGCGCGAGCGTTTCCTCAATCTGGTCGAAAAGTACGGCGTGGAGACGGTGCTGGATACCGCCCATGAGCTGATGGACTACTCCGAGCGCATGCTGCGGGCCGAGATCGAAAAAATCCCCGACGGCGAGTACACCGCCCCGACCCAGTATCTGGACGATGACGGGCGCAACCGCGACCAGCCGCTGGCCGTGTGCGTCAGCGTCAAGGTTGAGGGCAGCGACCTGACGATTGACCTGACCGGCTCCAGCCCGGAAGTCCCGACCGGCTACAACGTGCCGTATGAGGGCAGCACCCTGGTCGCCTCGTATGTCATCGTGCGCAGCATTCTGCTCGACGAAGCCACGTTTCCGGATGCCGTGCCCCAGAACGAGGGTATCTTTCGGCCGATCAAGGTCATTGCGCCGGAAGGCACAATCTTCAATCCGCGCTTTCCGCGCGCCTGTTTCAGCCGCTTCAATCAGGTCCAGTATCTGGCCGACGGCGTGAACTTGGCGCTGGCCCAGGCCGTGCCGGACAAGGTGTGTGCGGGCAATGCGGCTCACGTCCATTTTCTGAGCTACAGCGGCTTTCAGGAAGACAAAGGCCAGTACTGGGTGTATCTGGAGGTCAACGAGGGCAACTGGGGCGGCCGACACGGCAAGGACGGCCTCGACTCGATTGCCTGCCTGATTGAAAACACCCGGAATAATCCGGTCGAAGAGCTTGACCTGCGCTTTCCCATGCGCAACGAGCGCTACGAGCTGCGCGAAGAGCCGGTCGCGCCGGGCAAGTGGCGCGGTGGGGTCGGAATTGTCCGGGAAAATCGCTTTCTGGTGCCCGGCTATCTGTCCTCAGAGGCCGAGCGACATTTCGATCCGCCCAAGGGCATCTTCGAGGGCCGGGACGGCTGCCGGGCGTCCATGATCAAGAACCCCGGGGTCGAGGGCGAGCAGCGTCTGTACAGCAAAGTCACCGGCTATCCGATGCAGGCCAACGAATTGCTACAGATCAAGACGGCCAACAGCGGCAGCTACGGCGATCCGTTCGAGCGCGACCCGGAGCGGGTGCTGGACGACGTGCTGGACGATTTCATCACCCTTGCCATGGCCGAAAAAGACTACGGCGTGGTGATCGATCCAACGACGATGCAGATCGACGCCCAGGCAACCGCGCGACGTAGAGCGAACCCGGAGAAGAACAAACATTCAGCTCAAGCCAAATAAATCCCCTGGAGACCTCCGAATTGAAGGACGTTCCATGGCTGACAGTTCTTTTTCAGATCAGGTTCCTGGCTATCAGGAATTGATGAATCCAACGCTGGCGGCACTTCGCGCTCTCGGCGGCAGCGCTTCCATCAGGGAGATCACAGATCGGGTCATTGAAGCCATGGTCCTGTCTTCCGAGATTGCCCAAACACCGCATAATCAGAAAAGTGCTCAGACGAGGCTGGAATACAACTTGGCTTGGGCAAGAACCTACCTCAAAAAACATGGCTTGATTGACAACTCGGCGCGAGGCGTGTGGTCTCTCACAGCACAGGCGTGGGAAATAAAAAGCGTTCAGCCTGGAGAGGTCGCAAAGTTTGTTCGTAAGTCGGATCGGAATTCTAGACCCCCCGCCAAAGACAAGACTGATGTTGATGATGACTCACCAGATGAGACCATCCGATGGCGTGAGGATTTGCGGGAAACTATCCTGAATATGTCTCCCGCTGGGTTTGAACGATTGTGCCAGAGGCTGTTGCGCGAATCGGGATTCATTGAAGTTCAAGTAACGGGCCGAGCAGGGGACGGTGGGATTGATGGACATGGCAGAATCCGCCTCGCTGGGCTAGTTAGCTTTCCTGTGGTGTTTCAGTGCAAACGTTACGGCAGCAGCGTCACTCCTAGCTTGGTCAGGGATTTTCGCGGCGCGATGCAGGGCCGAGCAGACAAAGGTATCATTATCACGACGGGCAATTTCACAAGGGAGGCTCGGCGAGAGGCAACGCGAGACGGCGCGCCACTGATAGATTTAATCGACGGCGAGTTGTTGATAGACAAGCTGAAGGAACTCAAACTCGGTGTAAGCGAAAAAATGGTCGAAGTCGTTGAAGTAGACAAAAATTTCTTCGATGCCATTTAAGCAGCGCAAGGTCGGCAAAATCTCCGCTCACGATTCCGTGTAGCCAGCCGGTCCCTTCCGTCACGCCAGACTTGATCTGTCATGACCACAGCCTGACGTGAAACACTCCAGGAGTCGGAGAGTATAAAAAGTATAGGGGGGCTCACAGGTTTTCTTTGACGCGGAGTGACACGGGTTGGTTCAGACGATTCGGTTTCTTCCTGCTTGGAGGGTTGTGCCTGATGTCGGGGCCAGTATGGGTTCAGGAGTCTGACGCGCTGGGGACCGTCTCTGTGGGAAGCGGACACGGGGTGTATACCTGGAATCCTTCCCTCTCCCTACAGGCCAAGCTTGACACAAAGGGCCTTATGTCTCTGCTCCTCTCCCAAACTTGACACAACGGTCCTTATCGGACGTAACGTGTGGTAATTGTCCATAATTGTTATCGTGTTATAGAGAGAGCCAATGAAAGACTATCCTCGTCGAGTTTGGGCCTGGCTGAAGGACAAAAACAATCGTGGCCGTGTGATTGCCGTTGCAGCAGTAGCAACCGCAATCTTCGCTTTGGTGGGCCTATTCATCAACAACGGAACGGGTCCAGCCTCACCGCCCAAGGGCGGTGAGGTTCGCCTGTCGGTCACGGATTTCCAGGCTGTACTGGAAAGGCGAGAGCAAGAGACAAGAAAGGAACTTGCCCGGACGCATGGTGACGAGCGCAACAGGCTGGAGAATGAGCTAACAGAGATCAAACGCCAACTGTCCGATGTTGAGGCCTTCCATGCCGAGGCGCTGAAGCAGATCAGCGAACTGGAGACGGCACTGGCCCGCCTTGGTGACGATATCAGCGACAAGCAGCTTGCTGAGATTCGTGCAGCAATAGAGAGGGGGGATTTCTCACAGGCCGATACTCTGCTGGCGGAGATTGAAGACCGTACGGACGTAGTCGTCGCGCGAGCCGCCGAGGCGGCTTTCCAACGAGGCAGAATCGCCGCCATTCAAATCAAGTGGGGTGAGGCCGCAACACACTTTGACAAGGCCGCTCGCCTGAATCCGACCTATGACCATCTCAACCAAGCCGGAATATTTGCAATGCGTGCGGCACAGTATCAGACTGCACTCTACCATCTCGAAAATCTGTTAGACCTCTCCCGCCGCGAGCACGGCGAGAGGTCTCCCGAAACCGCCACAGTGCTCAACAACTTCGCCGGCGTGATTCGGTCCACCGGCCGGTATGCTGAGGCGGAATTGCTCTACCGCCAAGCCCTGGAGATTCGCAGTAAGACCCTCGGGGAGGAGCATCCAGACTATGCCACCAGCCTCAACAACCTCGCCAGCGTGCTAGAGGCCACCGGCCGGTATGCCGATGCAGAGTCGCTCCACCGCCAAGCCCTGGAGATTCGCAGTAAGACCGTCGGGGAGGAGCATCCAGACTATGCCACCAGCCTCAACAACCTCGCCAGCGTGCTGGAGACCACCGGCCGGTATACCGAAGCGGAGTCGCTCCACCGCCAAGCCTTGGAGATTGATCGGAAGGCCCTCGGGGAGGAGCATCCAGACTATGCCACCAGCCTCAACAACCTCGCCGGCGTGCTTCAAGCCATCGGCCAGTATGCCGAGGCAGAGTCGCTCCACCGCCAAGCCCTGGAGATTCGCAGTAAGACCCTCGGGGAGGAACATCCGCATTATGCCGCCAGCCTCAACAACCTCGCCGGCGTGCTTCGGGCCACTGGCCAGTATGTCGAGGCAGAGTCGCTCCACCGCCAAGCCCTGGAGATTAACCAGAAAACCCTCGGGGAGGAGCATCCGCGTTATGCCGCCAGCCTCAACAACCTCGCCGGCGTGCTTCAGGTCACCGGCCAGTATGTCGAGGCAGAGTCGCTCCACCGCCAAGCCCTGGAGATTCGCAGTAAGACCCTCGGGGAGGAACATCCAGACTATGCTGCCAGCCTCAACAACCTCGCCGGCGTGCTTCGAGCCACCGACCGGTATACCGAGGCGGAATTGCTCTACCGCCAAGCCCTGGAGATTAACCAGAAAACCCTCGGGGAGGAGCATCCAGACTATGCTACCAGCCTCAACAACCTCGCCACCGTGCTTCAGGCTACCGGCCAGCATGCCGAGGCAGAGTCGCTCCACCGCCAAGCCCTGGAGATTCGCAGTAAGACCCTCGGGGAGGAGCATCCAGACTATGCTACCAGCCTCAACAACCTCGCCGGCGTGCTTCAGGCCACCGGCCAGTATGTCGAGGCAGAGTCGTTCTATCAGCAGGCATTGGAGATCTTCCGGGCATCACTAGGGCGTGTCATCAGTTAGCGTGCCCCCCTGGTCGGCTTTCCTGTCTCGTCTCGGTATACTGCCCTGGTCAGCCCAAGCGAAGGGAGGGTGCACAATGGCGAGACGGTATGCGTTACGCGAGGATCAGTGGGAACGGATTCAGGACCTGCTGCCCGGCCGGGAGGGCCACGTCGGGGGCACGGCGCGGGATAACCGGTTGTTTGTGGAAGCGGTCTTATACCGCTATCGTGCGGGGATTCCCTGGCGCGATTTGCCGAGCCGGTTCGGGGATTTTCGCGTGATTCATACGCGCCACATGCGCTGGAGTAAAAGTGGGGTCTGGGAGCAGGTTTTCAAGCAGCTGGCCGCCGATGCGGATAACGAATATGCCATGATCGACGCCACGATCATCCGCGTCCACCAACATGGGGCGGGGGCAAAAGGGGGGACCCCGCGGCCGAATGCATCGGCCGCTCCCGCGGGGGCTTGAGCACGAAAATCCATGCGACGTGCGATGCGCTCGGGAATCCGACCGGCTTCCATCTCACGCCCGGCCAAGCCTCTGACCTGGCCGGTGCGGAGGCCCTCTTGCCCCATCTGCTGAAGCACGTGCGGGCTTTGCTCGCCGATAGAGCCTATGACGCCCACGAGCGCGTCATTGACCGTTTGGAGCAGGCGGAGGTGACGGTGGTCATTCCCCCCAAAGCCAATCGGCGCCAGCCTCGCCCCTATGATAAGCACCTCTATCAAGCGCGCCATCTGATTGAAAACTTCTTCGCCAAACTCAAGCAATACCGTGCTCTCGCCACCCGCTACGACAAACGCGCTGTCAGCTTTCTCGGAGCCATCTATCTCGCTGCCTCGGTGATCCTCCTTAACTGATGACACCCCCTAGGAGATAATCATCCAACCACGAGGCAGCTAGCAGGACACTACATGCGGCTTTTAAGGACGCAGTCTCCCGACAATCCAGTACTGGCTGAATTGAACGCTGTGTTTGGGGGAGAACATCAATAGCCACCGATGATGGGTGAGAAGAATGTGGCGCTGGCATGTTCATCACCGCGTACAGAAAGACAATCGACCTAAATCCGAATGATGCCCTCGCCTACAATAAAATTACTGCTCTGCAAAGAGGTACTTCAGCCACATAGGCCCAAGCGTCTGGCGACGCGGACCTCGTAACAGCAGCGCAGCGTATTCTCAGTCGTCTCGACAATAACGAAGGTAGACACTGTGGCCGTTATCAGACCTGATTCGGTCCTATTTGGTCCACGTTTGCTTGGGCGGTGCGGCGCTGGCGGCCTGTCCCATTAAACGGGGGGATACTGTTGGCGAACTCAAAAGAGAGAAAAATCCGCCATGAATCTCGCTTCTTTTGACTGGGTTGAGCCTCAAAATCCTATGCCGGAAGGTGGTTGCAGGACACTAAAATAGGTTCGCCAACAGTATCCGGGGGTTTTGTGAGCCAGCGCCACGATGGGCCGGGCCGAGGGCTGAAACGGCATAAGTCTGTTCTATTTACCCGTCTCAGCAATCTGTGTCAGAGATACTCGATGACTCGGCCGTAAAACGGGACACTCATGGGCCAGCCTTGGACTGATAATTTTGTCTTATGTCAACGTAGGCGAGCCCCGCGTCGCCAGTCCCAAGGCGCGACGAACTCGCCCGCCTACGCGGAATCTCTCCCTCAATGACCTGACATCCTGTTAGAAAATACCTTTTATTGAGGACGACCTGTCCGGGCTTCAGTCTCCGACCGGATCTTCGCTGACCTGGGCTACCTGGCCGCCCGCGCGTCGCCAGCGCAGCCAGCCGCCCAGCCGTCGCAGCCGCTCAAACACGCCCGCTAGGCCGGCTTCCATATCGTCGAACAGCGAGTAGGCGACCGGCGTCACCAACAGGGTAATCAGCAGACACAGGCTCTGGCCGCCGATCACCACCACCGCAATGCCGCGGTGGCTCTCAGCCGCTGGGCCCTGGCCGATCAGGATCGGCACCATGCCCGCCACCAGGGCCAGGGTCGTCATCAGAATCGGTCGCAGACGTTCCCGGTTGGCCCGCATGATGGCCTCGTCGCGGGGCAGGCCCTGAGCCCGCAGGTTGATCGTGTGATCGATCTGCAAAATCGAATTCTTCTTGACAATGCCAAACAACAGCAGCATGCCCAGAATCGCAAACAGGGCCAGATGCTGGTCAAACATCCACAGCGACAGCAGGGCAAACGGCACCGCCAAGGGCAGCGACAGCATAATGGTGACGGGGTGCAGAAAACTCTCGAACTGGGCGGCCAGAATCATGTACATGCCGATGATCGACAGCAGAAAGGCGAGCTGAAAGCTGGCGATCATCTCGGCAAACATTTTCCCCATGCCCGATACGCCGGTCGTATAGCCGAGCGGCAGGCCCATGGCCTCGACTTCGGCATCAATATCGGCGATCGCATCGCTGAGCGCTTTGTCCTGGGCCAGGTTGGCCGTAATCGTGATCTGGCGCTGGCGCTCCTGGCGATCAATCTGGACCGGTCCGGTGCCCGGAATCATATCGACCAGACTGCTGAGCTGGACCTGGCCGACCGCCGCCGAGGGGATGCTGGTCTGTTGAATGACTTCCGGCCGGTTGCGGCTCTCGGGCGCCAGCCGCAGCCGCACGTCGTAGAGTTCATCGCCCTCGCGGTAGGTGGTAATCTTCTCGCCGGCGACCATGATGCGGATGGTTGAGGCGATATCGGCCGCCTCAACGCCGAGGTCGGAAGACTTGCGCCGGTTGAGGTGGACTTGCAGTTCGGGATTGCCGCCCTCATAGGTCGAATCAACGTCCCGCAGCCCGGCGATCTGCTGGACGCCCGTTTTCAGCTCCTCGGCGTAGTCTTGCAGGGTCTCCAGCTCCGGACCACGCAGGTTGTATGACACGTCAACGTTCTGGACGCCGCCACCGCTGACGGGCAGAATCTGGTCGACGCTGATCCGCATCCCCGGAAAGCCCTCGACCTTCTGGCGGGCCAGATCCATGACTTCGTACTGCTTCAGCTCGCGTTCGGTGTAGTGGTCGAGGGTCACCACAATCTTGGCCTTGGTGACCGACTCGCCAACCACCGAACCCACCTCGGTCAACAGATGGGCCACCCCCGGCAGCGGCTTGATTTCGTCCTCAATCTGGGCGGTCACCGCATCGGTCTGGGCCAGCGAGTAGCCCGGCGGGGTCTTGATATTGATTTCAAACTCCCCCCGATCATCGCTGGCCATCAGGCTGGGACGGACCAGACCGGCAATCCACGGGGTGCCGATAAACAGCCCCAGGGTGAGACACACCACCACCCAGCGGTGGCGCATCGACCAGGCCAGCATGGCCGTATAACTGCGGTCGATAAGCCGGTAAAAGATGGACTCGCGGGACGAATGCGCCTGGCGTCCGGTATTTTTGGGCAGAAAACGGGCACACATCATCGGCGTCAGGGTGAACGACACCAGCAGTGAGACCATGATGGCAAAGGCCATGGTAAAGCCGAAGCTGCTAAGCCACATGCCGATGATGCCCTTGAGAAAGCCGACCGGAATGAAAATCACCACCAGCGACAGGGTGGTGGCGCTGACGGCCAGCCCCACCTCGGCCGTGGCGGCCCGGGCCGCCTCAAACGGACTCATGCCCTTCTCTTCGATATAGCGGTAGATGTTTTCCAGCACGACGATGGCGTCGTCAATCACGATACCCACGGCCAGGGTCAGGCCCAGCAGGGTGACCCGGTTCAGCGAGTAGCCGGCCGCCGCCAGCAGGGTATAGGTGGCAACGATTGAGACCGGGATGGAGACGGCGGCAATGATGGTTGAGCGCAGGTTGCCCAGAAAGAAAAACACAATGATGCTGGCAAAGATCGAACCCAGGATGAGATGTTGTTCGACCTCGTGGACCGAGGCGATGACAAACTCCGACTGGTCGCGGGTAACGAGCGCTTCCACCCCGGGCGGCAGGAGTGTACGGACCTCGACCAGGCGTTCCTGCACAGCCTCGACCGCATCCACGGTGTTGGCGCCCGACTGTTTGCGAATGACCAGCGACACGGCGTTCTTGCCGTCGTAGCGCGACAGCGAGCGGGGCTCTTCCACCCCGTCCTCGACCCGGCCGATGTCGGCGATGGTAATCGGCACGGTGTCTCGGGTCGCCACCACAATATCTTCAAACTCGCGGACCGATTTGACCCGGCCCAGCGTGCGCAGGACGGTCTCTCCGCTGTCCTGGGTAATCCGGCCGCCGGGAAACTCGACGTTTTGTTTGGCCAGCGCCTCGGCCACCGTCCGTATCGACAGCCGATAGGCCAGCAGGCGCTCGTGGTCGAGCAAGACCTGAATCTCACGCTTGCGGCCGCCAAGAATATCAATCGCCCCCACCCCGGATACCGACTCCAGGGGCTCCTTGACCTGATTCTCGGCGATTTCGGTCAGTTCTTTCAGACCCCGGAAACCGGACACAGTAATCGTCGCAATCGGGGTGGCGTCAATATCGAACTTCTCCACAATCGGCGGGTCGGCGTCTTCGGGCAGATCGGCCAGAATTGTGCCGACTTTGTCCCGCACTTCCTGGGCCGCAATGCCGAGTTCTTTCTCCAGCACGAACTGGACCACCACCTGCGACAGCCCCTCACGGGTCACCGAGCGCAGTTCGTCGATCCCGCTGACCGTGTTGATCGCTTCCTCAACGATCTTGGTGATCTGGGCTTCAATCTCTTCGGGACCGGCGCCCGGCAGGGTCGTGGTCACAGTGACCACGGGCATTTCAACCTTGGGCATCAGCTCCAGAGTCAGGCTTTGGTACGAAAACCACCCGGCCACGACCAGGACCCCGATCAGCATGGTGGCAAAGACCGGCCGGCGAACACAGATATCGGCGAGAATCATTGGGCCTCCGCAAGCGACAGTGAACGATGAGCTGCTTGATCAGGTTACACACTGGACGCTGAGTGCTGCCTGTCTCTTGGGCATTATCCGCTGTGTCATCCTTCGCTTTCCTCGGTCTGCACAGCCATGCCATCGGCCAGACGGTTCAGGCGACTGACCGCGACCACGTCATCCGCAGCAAGCCCTTCGGCGATTTCAATCCACTCCCCGTCCTCAACCCCGGACCGCACCTCGCGCGAAGTCACGACATTATCCTTGACCACGAACACCCGCTCCACTCCGGCATAGCGCGACAGGCCCAGACGCGGGATGAACAGGGCCTCTTCTTCGCCCAGCACCCCTGTGATGTGGGCAAAATAGCCGGGCCGCAGCTTGCGGTCCGGATTTGGAATTTCGGCTTCAATGAGCAGGGTGCGGGTTCGATGATCGACCTGAGCGGCCATGCGGGTCAGCCGGCCGTCGAACATCTCGCCCGGCAGGGCTTCGACCTCGACCCGCATCGCCATGCCGATCCGAGCCACTGCGGCGAACCGTTCCGGGACGGGCGCCCGCAGCTTGAGCGGATTCACTACCACCACCTCAAACAGCTTTGAGGCGGCGGTTTTGTACTCACCCGGGTTGGCGAACCGCTCTTGGACAAAACCGTTGACCGGCGACACAATACGGGTATCGCGCAAGCGCTTCTCGGCCAGCGCCAGGGCTTTCTTGGCCGTTTCGACCTGAGCGGCGGCGACTTTGTACTCGGCTTCGGCGGTATCGCGGCGCTGGGGAGGAATAATCTGCTCGGCAAACAGTTCCTGGATGCGTTCGTTTTCGGCGGCGGCCCGGATATACAAGGCCTCGGCCTGTGTGACGGCACTCTCCGCCAGCTCGACCTCAAGGGCCAGTTCTTCCTGTTCCATTTGGGCCAGCATCTGGCCGCGGCTGACCTGATCGCCGAAATCCACCTCGACTGTGCTGACATAGCCCTCCTGCTTGTTCGACAGGATAATCGTCTCATGGGCAAACAAGGCCCCCTGGCCGCGGCCGGTGCGTTGGATTTGACGCGTGACCGGCGAGGCGACTTCGACCGTCAGAGCCGGCGCGCCGGCCGCCCCAGCCTGGTCAGCCTCGGCCACATCGGCCTGGGCGACCTCGGAGTCCCCGGATTGGCAGCCGCCCAATATTGCCAGCAGCGGCACCACAACGACTGACACCAGACGTCTCACGATGATAACTCCTTGTAACCGTTATAGTTGGGGTTGAGCACCCCATGCATCAGCAGGTCGAGCAGAATCTCGGCATCCTCCGAGGCTGACCGCGCCGTCAGCCCGAGGGCTCGCTGCTGGAAACAGCCCCGCATCGACTCGCTCAGGGCAAAGGCCGAGGCTTCGGTGTCATGCGGACGCAACACCCCGGCATCGACCGCCTCTTGGAGCGTCTCCTCAATGAAACGGATGTAGTCGAGGTACAGGTCCAGCGTATGGGACGCCTCGGGATGGTCCGGCGAGGCGGCCAGCAGGTTGCGCTCAAGCAGCAGCATCTTAAAAAAGTCGCGGTTGGTATCGCTCAGCTCCAGAACGGCTTCGACCAGACACACGATTTTTTCGAGCGGCGCGCTGACTTCTTTAACCTCGGCCCGAACCTGGTTGGTGAAGTTCTCCATCCCCTGTTCGACCGCAGCTTTGAACAGCTCTTCTTTTTTGTGGAAATACAGATAGATCGTGCCCTTGGCGATCTTGGCCTCTTCTGCTACGCGATCAACGGTCGCCCCCTGAAAGCCGTGCCGCGACACCACCCGACACGTCGCGTCCAGGATTTCCCGGACGCGGAACTCGCGTAACATCTCCTCTTTTGTACTGGCTGAATTTTTAGTCATATGACTGACTATACAGTCAGTCATCAATGCAGTCAACAGGCAACGCACCGGCCGTGCCTATGGCGTGAGGTGGCCCCCTCCGGTCGCAGCCCTCGTCGGCTGTCTTTGTGCGGCCGACCTAGGATGCTGAATGGGGAAGTGCAGAGGTCGTATCTCCGCGCCAGGGGCTAGGCGACTCTGTGGCCGCTGATCGCTTCTCGCAGCCCTTCGAGCAAACCAGCGAGATGGGCTTGCTCGCGTTCCATCGCGGCGAGTCGATTTTCCACTGCGGCGAGTCTGTCTTCCAAACGCTCCACGCGCTGGATGAGAGTACGGTGACTGGTCAGTATCAATCCGGCGAGTGCGACGCCAACGGCACACACGGCCAGCAACTCGGGAGTCATACGACATTCCTCTTTTGCGAGCAGACAGACCAGCGCTACTTGCCCTGAAACTGGGGGCGGCGTTTTTCCATGAAGGCGCGCACGCCCTCACGGTAGTCCTGGCTCTCTGAGCAGGCGGTTGATAGGGCCCGAATCTTTTCTGCGTCCCGCAGAGCTGCGGCTTTGGTGCTCTCGCGGACGAAGAATTTGTGGGCGGCCACGCTGAGCGGGGCATTGTCGGCCATCTTGGTGGCGTAGTCGCGGGTGAAGGATTCGAGTTCGGCTTTGGGGATGACCCGATTCACCAGGCCCATGCTCTGGGCTTCTTCCGCCCCGTAGGTCCGGGCGGTCATCAGGATTTCTGCCGCGTTGGCCGTCCCCACGACCTGCACCAGGCGCTCCACGCCGGTCTCAATGGCATACGCAATGCCCAGCCGGGCGGCCGGGATACCAAAACTCGCGTCATCGGCGCACAGCCGCAGATCGCACATCAGGGCCACCGAGCAACCACCGCCCCGGCAGAAGCCGTGAATCATGCCCACCAGCGGCTTTTCCAGCTGTTCGAGGCAGCGCAGAGCCGCACCGGTGGCGCGATTATAAACGCTCATGGTCTCTTTTGAGGAGCGGACCTTGCCGAACTGCGAGATATCGGCCCCGGAAATAAACGACTCCTCTCCTCCGCCACGAAGCAGTAACACCCGCACAGCCGGGTCGGCAGCGGCATCGGCGACCAGGTCGGGCAGGGCTTGCCACATCTCCAGACTGACGGCGTTACGGCGTTCAGGCCGGTTAAACACGAGCCAGGCGAGCGGTGGCTCCTTGTGTAAGAGCAGGGCGTGATCAGGCATGGCGTCCTCCTTCCCCGTCACGGGTGCCGGTGTGCTGAGAACAATAGCCCGGGGCTGCCGCTCATGTCCAGTCAACCGACATTTAACACTGGAGTTAGCGCAGGGGATGGGGTAGGATAGCAAAAATATTCACACATTCTGCTCATTTCTCTGAGCGGAAGGAGGCCAATCGTGTCAGATCAATGGCGAAATGACGGCCCGTCACCGGCTGATGAGCTCTTCCAAGCCGTCGAGGAGCTCAAAAGGAAAGCCCAACGGTTTAAGAGCTTCAAAGGCGGCTGGGGAGCCTTCGGCCTGATCGGCGTCCTGGCCCTGGCCCTGTGGTTCTATGTTGGCCTGTACATTGTCGGGCCTGGAGAGCAGGGCGTCGAGCTGATGTTCGGACGGGTATCGGCACTGACCGAGCCGGGCCTGCGCTGGCGCTGGTGGCCGATTCAGCGCTATGCGGTGGTCGATGTCAGACAGATTCGGAATGCCGAGGTCGGCTTTCGGACCCGCGGCGTGGTAGGCCGGGGCATACGCGGTCAGGCCGACCCCCGACCGGAAGAAGCCCTGATGTTGACCGGGGACGAAAACATCGTCCAGCTCCAGCTGTTTGTCCAGTATGTGGTCAGTGATCCGGTCAAGTTTCTGTTCGGCGCGTCTGACCCGGAGGGCATTCTGCACTCCTCGGCAGAGGTCGCCCTGCGCGGCGCGGTCGGCAGCCACACGATTGACCACACCATGACCGACGGTCGCCTCGAGGTCCAGGGGCAGGCCCACCTCGCCCTCCAGGAGCTGCTCGACGCCTATCAAACCGGTCTGCAAGTGACCGAGGCCAGACTGCTGGCCGTTGATCCGCCGGCCGAGGTCCAGGACGCCTTTCATGACGTAGTCCGGGCGCTGGAAGACCGTGACCGGCTCATCAAAGAGGCCGAGGGCTACCGCGAAGATGTCGTGCCCAAGGCCCGGGGTGAAGCCGCCCAAGTCCTCCAACAGGCCGAGGCCTATAAAGCCCAGCGGGTCATACGCGCGCAGGGCGATGCCGACCGCTTCTTGCAGGTCCTGGGCGAGTACAAAAAAGCCAAAAAGGTCACCCGCGACCGCCTGTATCTGGAGAGCGTCGAGCGGATCATGCCTGATATAGAAAAAATCATTCTCGACGCCGGTAACAATAACGGCGTCGTGCCCCTGCTGCCGCTCAAAGAGCTGGGGGGCATGGCGGCGGCTGGCGGCGCGGTCCAGGCCGCATCCGGTAACTCCGGGAACTAAGGAGGGACAGCATGGCACGCCTGCTGGTTGGTATCAGTTTAGTCGTAGTTTTTGCCTTTGCGATTTTGCGGCCGGCCTTCACCATTGGCGAGTGGGAACAGGGGATCATCCTCCAGTTCGGCCAGTGGCAACGGACCTTACGCGACCCCGGGCTGTATTTCAAAATCCCCTTCATGCACCAGCTGATTCGCTTTGACAAGCGCGTCCTGACTACCGACGCCCGCCCGGCGGAGTATTTGACCCTGGACAAGAAGCGGGTGTTGATCGACCACGTGTCGCGCTGGCGGATCGAACACCCGCTGGAGTTCTACCGCAGCGTGCGCAACCCCCAGCAGGCCCGGACCCGCCTCGATGCGATTATCTCGGCCCGTCTGCGCCAAGAACTCGCCAAGCATAATTTCCTGGACGTGATTCGGGAAGAGCGGGAAAACATCATGCAGGTGGTGACCCGCGACACCATCGAGACCTCAAAGTCCTTCGGCATTGAGGTCCGTGATGTCCGCATCAAACGCCTCGACCTGCCCACGGAAGTCCAGGCCAGCGTCTTTGCCCGCATGCGCGCCGAACGGGAACGTATCGCCAAACGTTATCGGGCCGAGGGCGACGAAAAAGCCCGTGAGGTGCGGGCTGGTGCAGAGCGGGAGCGCGAAATCATTCTGGCCACCGCCTACGAAACGAGCGAAAAGCTCAAGGGCGAGGGCGACGCCGGGGCGACCCAGATCTACGGCAACGCGTTCGGTCAGGACGAAGAGTTCTACGCCTTTACCCGTCGTTTGCAGACCTATGAAAAGATTCTGAGCAACGGCACCACCCTGGTGCTGCCGGCCAACTCGGAACTGCTCAACTACCTGCAAAGCCCCGGCAGCGATTACAACCAGGAGAATGAGATTCCGGCGGTACAGGAGACCACGGCGGACAACGGTGGTCCGTTGGCCGAGTCGGGCGTAGCCCAGGACGCAAGCGGGGGCTAGACATGCCAGGGATGCTGCGCCTCCTGCTGCTGGCTGCGGCGACCTACCTCATCTACCGTGGGGTACGCAGCCTGTTGCGGCCGACCGAACGCCTGACCAACGAGCCCAAAGACCCCCTGGACAGGGTCGGGACGCCGCTGGTCCAGTGCGCCGAGTGTGGGCAGTTCATCCCTGAGCCGGAAGCCATTCGGGCGTCCGTAGGCGGCGCGCGACGCACCTTCTGTAGCCCCGAGTGCCGGGCCGGCGACCCCCGGGGCAAATCCGAACCCTGATCAGCGAAACGCCGGGATGATCTCCTGGGCGATGAGTCGGGTATTCTCCTCAATGTAATCGGCGGGACAGGCCGACGGCAGCATGACCATTTTTGCTCCGGCGTCGATGTACTCCTGTAGACGCTTGCGGCAGTCCTCGGGCGTGCCGGCCAGAGCGTATTTTCCGGCCAGCTTTGAGAAATCCTGGGCGTACTGTCTGCCCAGCCGGGTGGCGACCATCTCCCGGCCGGTGTCGCCGTTGGCGTGCGTGGCGGTAAAAATGAACACGCCGGGAATAAACGACTCCACATCCCGGCCGGCCTCTTTGCGGTAGGCCTTGATTTTCTCGATGCTGTCGTGCAGCTGCTCGGGCGTATACATATACGGCAACCAGCCATCGGCGTAGGTGGCGGTGCGCCGCATGGCCGGGTCTTTGCGACCGGCAACCCAGATCGGCGGCCGCGGTTTCTGGACCGGGGCGGGCTCAATCGTGACCTCGTTCAGGGTCGTATACCGGCCGGCAAACGACACCTTCTGCTCGGTCCACAGACGGCTGATCACCTCCAGGGCCTCATTGGTCCGCGAGCCGCGCTGCTTGACCGGCACGCCGCAGGCCTCGAACTCCTTGGGAAACTCACCGCCGATACCGACCCCGAAATTGTAGCGGCCGTTGGAGGCCACATCGAGCGCCGAGCCCATCTTGGCGACCAGGGCTGCCGGATACAGCGGCAGCAACACAATCGAGCTGATCAGCTTGATCTTTTGGGTCGCTCCGGCCGCGACCGACAGCGAGATAAAGGTATTCCCGACTGGCCCGTGGAACATCACGTGCTCGCCACAGCCCAGATAGTCAAAGCCCAGCTCTTCCGCCCGGCGGGCAAATTCCGCAGTCTTATCGGTTCCCGGTAGCGCGGTGCCAAATTCGATATTCGCCATTGAGCGTCCTCCTGCGTGTGAAAGTGCTCCCCTTCATAGCCCCGCAGGGCCGGGAGAATCAAGCCGAGTCGATCCGCAAACTGTTACACCGAAACGTCTGAGCCCGGTCTGCCGTTCATCATTCATCATTCATCATTCATCGTTCAGCATTTCTTTACTTTCCCTCGTCCGGCCGTTCACCCATCCCCCGCCAGTTGCCCTGGCGCCGTAGCTGTTTGACGTCATCGGCAGTTTGCCGCACGTTGACCCCCATCGCTCCCAGCAGCTCGGTACTCATGTCGGCCGTAATCTGATCCTTGACGCTACCCCGGCCGTTGGGATCGGCATTCATGAACGCCTCAATCTTCTCTCGCGGCAGCCCCGTAGCGATGAACAGGTCCAGGAACTGCAACAGGCCGAGCTGACCCTGGTGCCGGGTATAGATGGCCAGCAGGCGACGACAATCGGCACACACCCGACGAAACCAGCCGGCACGCTCGTGGCAGTAGCGACAACGCATGGCCCAGACC
Source organism: uncultured Binatia bacterium (SeqCode) (assembly GCA_965243735.1). Lineage (GTDB taxonomy): Bacteria > Desulfobacterota > Binatia > Bin18 > Bin18 > JAAXHF01. The sequence continues at coordinate 4,751,659 of CBDEVZ010000008.1, read as the reverse complement.
TTAGCCGCTCCGGGCTGAAAAGTGAACGCTGCTGCCCGCCCGGATCAGAAAGAGAGCAGCGTTCGCTTTTGAAAAGTGAACGATGATGACCACCTTATCCGGAAGAGATCATCGTTCACTTTTGACGACAACGGCGCGGCACCGGCGGCCGATTTCCCCTGGCTGGCTTTCCTGCTACATCTGGACCATTCCGTACCGGAGGGATGCGCCATGGGTGTTATGCGACTCGGCTTTGTCCACGTCCGTGAAACCGATCTTGAGAAAGCCAGCCAATACTATACGCAGGTTCTGGGCCTCCAGGAGGTCACCCGCCAGGACGGCAAGCGCTACTTCAAGTGCTGGGACGAGTACGACCACCACAGTGTGGTGATAGAAAACGGCGGCCTGGGGCTGGTCAAAATGGGCTACAAGGTCGAGAGTCCGGACGACCTCGCGCGCATCGAACGCGCCGCCCAGACCTTTGGCCTGACCGTTGAGCGGGTGTCGAAGGGAGAAAACCTGGGTCAGGGTGAGGCGCTGCGGTGCATCCTGCCCTCAGACCACGTGCTGGAACTGTACGCCGAAGCCGAGCAGCCGGGCACCAGCGTCGGCGTACTCAACCCCGACCCCTGGCCGAGCCAACAGGCGGGTATCTCCCCGTCGCGTCTCGACCATCTGCTGCTGACGGCCGAAGACGTGCAGACCACGGTTGACTTTTTCACCCAGGTGCTGGGCTTTCGGATGAGCGAGCGCATCGTCCCCGACCAGCACAGCCAAGAACTCCTGGCGGCGTTTCTGTTCTGCTCCAACAAGGCTCACGATATCGCCTTTGTCAGAGGACCGAACGGCAAGCTGCACCACTACGCCTTCTGGCTCGACAGCTGGAACGATATTCTGCGGGCCGGCGACACCCTGTCGCGCAACAACCTCACAATCGATATGGGCCCGACCCGCCACGGCATCACCCGCGGGACGACGATCTATTTCTTTGGCCCCAACGGCAACCGCAACGAGGTCTTCTCGGGCGGCTATACGACCTACCCCGACTTTCCGTGCATCACCTGGACGGCCGATCAGATCGGGCGGGCGGTGTTTTACATTCAGCAGGAAGTCAACGAGCGGTTCAACACCTATCTGACCTAGCCCCACGTCCCCAGCCGTCCGCTTTCCGGCCCGGTTTAACCGGGCCGGACCGATTCTCCGTCCCGTCCGGCCACACCTCACTCCAGGTTTTTCGTCCGCCTTGACAGCCGGGCAAACCGGCTTAGCTTTTGGACAAGCTCGGACCGCTTGGCCCGCACTGATGGAGGAAAAGCATGGATCTCAATCGTTTCACCGAAAAGTCGCAAGACGCCCTGCATAACGCCCAGGCCCTGGCCATCCGGCGCCACCATCAGGGTCTCGATATCGAACACCTGCTGGCCGCACTCATTGACCAGCAAGACGGCTTGACCCCTGCTCTGCTGGCCGCCGCCGGCATTGCGCCCAGCGCGGTCAGGGACGGCCTGGAACGGGAGCTGCAGAAGATTCCCCAGGTGTCCGGGCCGGGTTCAGACGGCCACGCCGTGCATATGACCCCACGTCTGGCCCAGCTGCTGACCCAGGCCCAGGATGAGGCCAGCAGGCTCAAAGACGACTATGTGAGCGTCGAGCACCTGTTGCTGGCGATGCTGGCCGATACGCGTAGCGCGGCCGGCCGCCTGCTCCACTCCCTGGGCCTGGGCCGCGACAAGCTGATGGCCGCGCTGCAAAAGGTGCGTGGCCATCAGCGGGTGACGAGTCAGAATCCGGAGACGACCTACCAGGCCCTGGAACGCTACGGCCGCGACCTCACCCAGTTGGCTGACCAGGGCAAGCTCGACCCGGTTATCGGCCGCGACGAGGAAATTCGGCGGGTTGTCCAGGTCTTGTCACGGCGGACCAAGAACAACCCGGTCTTGATCGGCGACCCGGGGGTCGGCAAAACCGCGATTGTCGAGGGCTTGGCCCAGCGAATCGTGCGGGGCGATGTGCCCGAAAGCCTCAAACACAAAAAGCTCATCGTGCTCGACATGGGCGCGCTGATCGCCGGAGCGAAATTCCGGGGTGAGTTCGAGGAACGCCTCAAAGCCGTACTCAAAGAAGTCCAGGAGTCCGAGGGCAGCGTGGTGCTGTTCATTGACGAGCTGCACACCGTGGTCGGGGCGGGCGGCGCAGAGGGCGCGATGGACGCCTCGAATCTGCTGAAGCCCATGCTGGCGCGGGGCGAGCTGCACTGTATTGGCGCCACCACCCTGGACGAGTACCGCAAATATATCGAGAAAGACCGGGCCTTGGAGCGCCGCTTCCAGCCAGTCATGGTTGACCAGCCGACGGTGGCCGACAGCATCTCGATTCTGCGCGGACTGCGCGAGCGCTACGAGGTTCACCACGGGGTGCGGATTAAAGACGCCGCCCTGGTCAGCGCGGCAGTCCTGTCTCAGCGCTATATCAGCGACCGCTTTCTGCCCGATAAGGCGATTGACCTGATTGACGAGGCTGCGGCAAAACTGCGCACCGAGATTGACTCGATGCCAACCGAGTTGGACGAGGTGGCCCGCCGGGTCATGCAGCTTGAGATTGAACGCGAGGCCCTGCGCAAAGAAACCGACCAAGGCTCGCGCGACCGGCTCGCCGCGCTCGAAAAAGAGCTGGCCGACTGTCAGGCCGAGGCCGACCAATTGCGCGCCCACTGGGAAATGGAAAAGGGTGCCATTGGACGCCTGCGCGAACTGAAGGAAGAGATCGAGAAAACCCGGCTTCACATTGAGCAGGCCGAACGCGAGTATGATCTCAACCGGGTGGCCGAGCTGCGCTACGGCCAGCTGGCCCAGCTGGAGCGCGACCTGGCGGACGAAGAGGCCCGTCTGCACGAAGGCTCCCGGCTGCTCAAGGAAGAGGTTGACGAGGACGATGTGGCGGCGGTGGTCTCGCGCTGGACGGGCATTCCGGTCGTCAAGCTGCTGGAAGGCGAACGCGAAAAGCTGCTCCGCCTCGGAGACCACCTGCATCAGCGCCTGATCGGTCAGGACGAGGCCGTGCAGGCGGTGGCCGACGCCGTGATCCGCGCCCGCTCGGGGCTGAAAGACCCCAACCGTCCGATCGGCTCGTTCCTCTTCCTGGGTCCGACCGGAGTCGGCAAAACCGAACTCGGACGGGCGCTGGCCGAGTTTCTGTTTGACGACGAAAACAACATGGTCCGCCTCGACATGTCCGAGTACATGGAGAAGCACGCCGTGGCTCGGTTGGTCGGCGCGCCGCCGGGCTATGTCGGCTATGACGAGGGCGGCCAACTCACCGAAGCAGTGCGACGACACCCGTATGCGGTCATCCTGCTCGACGAGATCGAAAAGGCCCACCCCGACGTGTTCAACGCCCTGCTACAGATTCTGGACGACGGGCGGCTGACCGACGGCCATGGCCGGACCGTGGATTTCAAAAACTGTGTCGTGATTATGACCTCGAATATCGGCAGCCACCATATCCTGAGCTACCGTGGCGGAGCCGACCCCGACGCCTACGACGGCATGCGGCGCGACGTGCTCGACGCGCTCCGCCAGCAGTTTCGACCGGAGTTCCTCAACCGGGTTGACGAGACGGTCGTCTTCCACAGTCTGTCGCGTCAAGACCTCAAGGCGATTGTCGATATCCAGCTCGAACGGCTGCGGGCACGCCTGGCCGAGCGGCATATCAGCCTGGACCTGACCGAGGGGGCCAAGGACCACTTTGCCGAGGCCGGCTATGACCCGAGCTACGGGGCGCGCCCGCTCAAACGGCTGCTGCAAAAAGAAATCGAAACCCAGCTGGGACGCAAGCTGCTGGCCGACGAAGTCAGAGACCACGATCACGTGGTAGTGGATTGGGACGGACAGCGCCTCAGCTTCTCCACGCAGACCCAGGCTCCGGCGGCAGCCTGAGCGGGCTCGCACGACCGCCAGAGCCCGGGCCTGCGCGCACTGCCATTCTCGTTGACACTGGCGGGCATTTTCCATACGTTGCACCCGTGGCGGCGCGCGAAAGAATACTGCGAACGGCGGGGCAGCTGTTTGCCATCCACGGCTATGCCGATACCTCATTGTCCCAGGTCGCTCGGGAAGCCGGGGTCAGCAAAGCCCTGATTCTGTGGTATTTCGAGACCAAAGAGCGGCTGTTTCAGACCGCCCTGCAACACTTTCTGGCCCCCTACGCGATTGACGAAAACATGTTGCGCGGCTTGAACGCCCGCCAGCAGCTGGAGAAGCTGATCACCGACTACTCGGAGTTCATTGCCGAAAATGTTGACTCGGTGAAGTTCATGCTCGGCCAGGTCGTGCGCGAAGAAGAAAACGCCAGGGATCTGGTGGCCCACGTGAGTGAACTCTACCGGGTCTACCGCAGCCTGCTGGCCACCATTCTCGAGCGTGGCCGGCAGACTGGACACTTCACCAGCCGCGTCAAGCCGACCGAAGACGCAGCTTTGATCATGGCCACCCTGAACGGGGTTCTGGTCCAGCAGATTGTCGAGCCGGACAACGCCGAGACGCTGCGCGGACTCCTGACCCGTGCCAGGCAGGTCATCCATGCCCACCTGTCGGGGTCATCGGACACCAGGCTGCCCCCTCCCCCGTTAGAGCCGCCCACGGCTGATCCTGCGTCCCTTGAGCGCTAAATCCCCGCCCTGCGGGTAAGGAGGTTCGATCATGGTTGAGAAAACAATAGAACTCACCGGCATCTCAAAAGCCGGGCTTGAGGACGCCGTGTCGCTGGCCGTCTCGCGTGCCGCCTCGACAATCAGCGGCATCCGGGAAGTCGAAGTGACCGATATCAAGGCGCTGGTCGAGGACGGCAACGTCGAACTGTGGAAAGTCAAAATCAAAGCGACCTTCCCGGTCAAAGATCGTGTCCATGAGTAAAACGATGCAAGACGCCAAAATTCGTGAAGTTGCCGCAGATATCTACCAGATCCACATGCCGCTGCCGATGCGGCCCAGCATCGTCAATATCCACCTCGTTCGCGACCAGGACGAATGGGCGCTGTTCGACACCGGCATGCACACCGAAGAGAGTGTGGCGACCCTGAAATCGGCCATCGAGCAGGTCGGCTGTCCGCCCTCGGCCATTCGCAAGCTGATCTGCACCCACCACCACGCCGACCACTTCGGCACCTCGCGGACCTACAAGGAGATGACCGGCGCCGAGGTGTATCTCAACCCGCTGGAGCAACAGCGGGTCGAGCGCATGCAGTCCAACCTGCCCTCGCCCGAGGCCATGGAGTTCTTTCGGGCTCACGGGATTCCGCTGGACGAGTTTCCAAACGGCCTGCCCTCTCCGGCCAGTCACTTTGGCAACCGCTATATGCCCGTCATGCCCGATCATCCGATTGAGGACGGCGAGACGCTATATGTCGGAGACCGTGCCTTACAGGCCGTCTGGACGCCGGGTCATACCCCCGGTCACTGCTGCTTTTACTTTCCCCACGACAAGGTCATGATTGCCGGCGACCACCTCTTGCCCAAAATCACCCCCCACGTCGGCGTATATTACTCCGGTCCCCAGAATCCCTTGCAGGATTTCATCCGCTCGCACGAAAAAATCCAGGAGCTTGACGTTGAGCTGGTCCTGCCCGCCCACGGCGGGAATTTCAAGGATCACCGCTACCGGGCCAAGCAGATCATTCAGCACCACGTCTACCGGCTCAAGGAAATTCACGACCAGACCCACGGCACGCCCATCACCGCGTTTGACATTGCCATGAACATCTTTGACTTCGGCAAAGACAAACCACCCATTTTTCACATCATGGCGGCCGCCTTTGAGACCCTGTCACACCTCCACCTGCTCATGTACGAGGGCAAGGTCGAACGGCTCCATGAAGACGGCTACATCAAGTTCGTGTCGCATTAGTCCCGAGTCCATGCGCTACACCATTCTCGATATTGAGACCCGCATCGACAAACGGCTGGTCCGGCAGGTGTATCACCCGGACGCCGACCTCTCGGACGAGGACGCCTACAGCCAGGTTCGGCAACAACTCAAGCAGGAGCAGGGCAGCGACTTCTTTCCCATCTCGTTTCATATCCCGGTCTCCATCGCCGTGGGTCAGGTCGATGAGGAGCACGTCCTGACCGCAGTCGAGACCCTTGCTGGAGAGGACGCCGACGAAGAAACCATGGTGCGGACCTTCTGGCAGCGTCTGGACCGCTTTCGAGGCACGCTGGTCACGTTTAACGGACGCGGTTTCGACCTGCCCGTCCTCGAACTCCAGGCTCTCAGATACGGCTGTCCGGCTCCGCACTACTTTGGCGGCAAGGCCCGCTACCGTTTCAGCCAAGACGGCCACTACGACCTGTACGACTTTGTCACCAACTACGGCGCCCAACGCCTGCGGGGGGGGCTCAATCTGCTGGCAAAAATGATCGGCTTACCGGGCAAGGTCGGAATTGACGGTTCGCTGGTCCAGCAGTACTGGGAAGCTGGGCGCTTGCCCGAGATTCATCGCTACTGTCGCCACGATGTGATCCAGACCTATTTTCTGTTCTTGCGGCTCGAACTCGTGCAGGGGCGCCTCACGGCGGACCAGTACGCGGATATCGTTGAGCGCTCGGCCAGCTTTCGTCAGCAGCTTGACGCCCAGGAATAGCGGCGGGGGCGACACCCGCTAAGCAGCTTTTGCCGGGGCGGCGTGGTGCATCGACAGGCTATGGCGCCGTCCGCTGATGCGTCGGAAGGGAGAATGCAGGGCCGGGGCATGGGGGTCGCTACGCTCCCGGTAGCGCGCCTGCTGGGCGGTCTTCCATTTGAACAGCCCCTGGCGCAGATAGTCTGCTTCAATATCCAGGGCCGCACAGATATTCTCAAAGGAGAACGGCCACGAGGCATCGTTTGACTGGATCCACTCTTCGGTTTCCCGCAGCAGGCGGCGCTGCCGCCGGTTGGCTTCGGGAAACGACTTCTGAAACGTGGCGATGGCGTCTTCCATGACCGCCAGCATCAGGCGTTTTTCGGGCTGGGCCGAGCCTTCGGCCTGACGCCGATCAAAGAACTGGGAAGGGACCAGGATATCGGCTTCGAGTTCTGCTACGCTGTATCCCTGTGTCATGTCGGACATTACTCCTCCTCGCTTCGTCCCGGGCGATACCAGATGTATGAGCACAAAGCGTACCAAAAGTTTTAGGAGAATAAAAGGCGAAAATAGAAGAATTTCCCGGATTTTCATGCCTTGCCTTCGACACTCAGGCAGACTTGGACTAAAAGAAGACATATCATTTTGAGTTGGCTGTCTTAAATTACGACACGGCGTTGCGCCCATGCTACCGCTCAGCTCAAAATCCAGGCCAAGCCTTTTCCTGGCACTGTCTCTTGTCTTCCTCCTCTGTGCGTGTGTGACCCAGACCGAACGCCTCGGCCAGCGTCCGTATGCCCCGCCTGCCAAACAAGACAGCGTCTGGGAAGAACTCCGCGCCGGGTTTGGCCGGGATTCTTCCGGACAAGCCTTTTACACCCGCACGGCTCGGGGCATAAAAGAAACTGTGACGGCCTGGTTCGATAAGGAAGAAGACCGCGCCGACAAAGCCGCCGAACGGGACGAGGCCCGCCGTCAGTATGAAATCGAGCGACAACAGGCCATCCGTCGCGTCCGTCAGCAGGGCACGCTCACGGGCCGGATAGAGGTCCACCAGACACACAGGAGGGAGCCATGACGAGCCCACAGCCCAGCCAAGCCAGCTATCGCGTTGTTGCAGACACAGATGTCGCCATGCAGACGCGTGACGGAGTAACGCTCTACGCGGATGTGTACCGGCCGGATGCGGACGGACGGTTTCCCGTTCTGGTGGTCCGCACGCCGTATGACAAGAGCGTCGATATGGCGCTGACCGAGAAGGACTATTTCCCGTCACGCGGCTATGTCGTGGTGGTCCAGGACACCCGGGGTCGTTTTCGTTCGGAGGGCGAGTTTTATCCTTTTATCCATGAGGGCCGAGACGGCTACGACACGATTGAGTGGGCGGCCAGCCTGCCGTGGTCGGACGGTCAGGTCGGCATGGTCGGCCAGTCGTATCTGGGTCTGGTGCAGTACTTTGCCGCGCCCGAGCGACCGCCCCATCTGCGGGCCATGAGCCCGGTCTCGGGGCCGGTCAGCTATTACGACAACTGTACCTACCGACGCGGGGTGTTCGAGCTGGGCTGGATGCTGGCCTACTTCACTTTCATGCAGCGCGACACCCTGGAGCGCAAGGGGTTGTACGAGCACTACAAGCCGCTGCTGGACGCCCGGGTCGCGTATCCGGACATGCCCATGTCCCCGCTCAAAAAGGAGGAATACCGTCACCTGCCGCTCAGCGACTGGGCCGAACGCTTCAAAGACGGTGCGCCGTATTTCGCCGATTTTCTCCGCCATCCAACAGACGGCCCGTACTGGCAGGCGCTCGACCTGAGCCGCCAGTTCCACAACATCAACGTGCCGATGCTGCACGTGGGCTCGTGGTACGACGTGTTTCAGTATGACACCCTGAGCATGTACAGCGGTCTGCGGCAGCAGGCTCTGACCCAGGCAGCGCGCCGCAACCAACGTCTGTTGATGGGTCCCTGGGCTCACCTGCTGCCCTACGCCCAGCCCACCTCGCAGGGAACGGGCGACATCGACTTTGGTCCCGAAGCCCTGATCGAGCTGCACGACGTGCAGCTGCGCTGGTTCGATTATTTCCTCAAAGGCATCGACAATGGCGCGGCCGACGAGGCGCCGATTCGGCTGTTTGTGATGGGCGACAACCGCTGGCGGGACGAAAACGAGTGGCCGCTGGCGCGCACACGCTATACCAAGCTGTATCTGCACAGCGATGGGAAAGCCAACAGCCTTAGCGGCGACGGCGGCCTGTCTGGCTCGGCGCCGAACGAAGAGCCCCAGGATTGCTATGTGTACGACCCCCACGACCCGGTGCCGACCCGGGGCGGGACCACCCTGGGCATGGCCATGGGCGTGCTGGATCAAACCAAGATTGAGAAACGGCAAGACGTGCTGGTGTACACCGGGGAGGTGCTGAGCGACGATATCGAAGTCACCGGCCCGATCTCCCTCAGCCTCTATGCGGCGTCCTCGGCGCCCGACACCGACTTTACCGCCAAGCTGGTCGACCTGCGCCCGGACGGCTACGCCCAGAACATTGCCGAGGGCGTGATCCGAGCCCGCTTCCGCGAGTCGCACACCGCACCGTCCCCGATCACGCCGGGTGAGGTGTACGCCTATACCCTCGACCTGTGGGCCACCAGCCACGTGTTCAAGGCCGGCCACCGCTTCCGACTCGAAGTCTCGTCAAGCAACTTCCCCCGCTACGACCGCAACCCGAACACCGGCCACGACTTCGGGATCGATAGCGAACTCCAGACCGCCCAGCAGACGATTTTTCATGACAGCCGCTATCCGTCACACCTAGTGTTGCCGGTGATTCCGCGTTAGGACAGCGGGCGAGGCGTCTGAAGAAGACTTGTGTTATGGTTATTCTCAACAGTAAAGACGGGAAACGTAAGGCAGAAGACAAACTCGAAGCGCTGTTGCTCGAAGAGTTTGGCTCGGATGACTCGGAAGAGATGACCCAGCAGGACTAGGATGATCACTTATGAGTGGGCAGTCAAAAATCGAATGGACTGACACAACCTGGAACCCTGTCCGTGGGTGTCTGAAAATTAGCCCTGGTTGTAAAAATTGCTATGCGGAGACGTTCGCAGAGCGCTTCCGAGGCGTTCCTGGTCACCCATACGAACAAGGATTTGACGTCCGTCTCATACCGGAAAGGCTCTCAAGTCCGCTCCGGTGGGCACGGCCAAAGACCGTCTTTGTGAACTCTATGAGTGACTTGTTCCAAGATGCCGTTCCAGACGATTACATAGTCGCGGTGGCTCGCATCATGACAATGGCAGACTGGCACACCTATCAAGTGCTCACTAAGCGTGCGGTACGTATGCGTGAGATGCTGACCACGCAGCTTCGTTTTGCAGCGCATGCGCCACATATCTGGTGGGGCGTAAGTGTCGAAGATAAGCAGTACGGGCTTCCCCGCATTGAGCATCTCCGCGCGACACAGGCCCAGGTCCGTTTCCTCTCTATTGAGCCACTTCTGGAAAATCTCGGCTCCGTCGATCTAAGTGGGATACACTGGACCATCGTTGGCGGAGAGAGCGGTCCAGGAGCGCGACCTATGGAGAAGCACTGGGTCGAAACAATCCGCGACCAATGCAAAAACGCAGGAGTCCCCTTTTTCTTCAAACAGTGGGGAGGAGTCCAGAAAAAGAAAACGGGCAGGCTATTAGATGGGCGTACCTATGACGAGCGTCCCACACGTATCTCTGCTGCCATTCCCAATACGGCTCAACGGCGTGCCCTACTCGCCAAAGTAGAGCGGAAGCAGCCTCTCACCGGCCTGCTCGCGGATATTTCTGGGATGTAACCTTTGACCAAAATCGTGAGTCTTTCAGCTACCAAGTAGGGGAAAAGATGGCTAGAGCACGTCGCGGAGAGGAACAACAAGAATCCTTTCCGTTCAAGATTACCGAATCGCCTCCGGCGGAACCACCAGTAAGTCCAATTCGTGAACCAATATGGACAGAAAATAAAGCCAAACTCATCGAACGCTATCTCTACTATTTTGTTCTGATTACGAAACATGGAACGTATATCGACGGTTTCGCCGGGCCTCAGTACGAGGACAAAGCTAACTCTTGGGCTGCAAAGCTTGTTCTGGAAAGTGAACCCCGCCGTTTGCGACATTTCCATCTTTACGACATAAAGGAAAATCAGTTCAAGCAGCTGGAAGCCCTAAGGGATTCGCAGCCGCCCCCGAATAAGGAGCGGAAAGAACCGAAGCGGACTATCAACGTGACCAGGGGGGACTTCAACATTCTGGTTACCGATTTGCTTGAATCTGCAAGCATTCGACAGAAAGAGGCGACGTTTTGCCTTCTCGACCAGAGGACCTTCGAGTGCCATTGGTCTACAGTCAGATCGCTTGCGGAATACAAAACCTCCGGCCATAAGATAGAACTCTTCTACTTCCTTCCCAATTCGTGGCTTGATCGATCCCTAGCAGCGCTACGCGATACGAACAGGTTGAAAGATTGGTGGGGACGTGAAGATTGGCAAGAACTCCGCCGGATGAAACCGCAGGAACGCGTTAAGGTTTTCACGAAGCGATTCAAGGAAGAGCTGAGCTACCGATCAGTGAAACCCTGGCCAATCTTCGAACGTCAGGATGGAGGAGGGGCGCTGATGTACCACATGATTCATGCCACTGACCATCCAGAAGCCCCGAGCCTCATGTCTAGGGCCTATAAGAAGGCTGTTCTTCCTAAGGAGTCACAGGAGCAACTGGAACTCGAATTTGGGCTCTCTTAACGAGGGACCCAGAGGCTCACGCCCCTGACTCCGTCTTGTCGAGCTGGCGGCGCTGCTCTGCTATGGTGTTCTGCCAAGCGTCAGCTTCGGGATGATCCTTCCATATCCCCGCAAAGGACACCCACGGATGGGGAACTGTTCCAACAGGAAGATCGAGTTGAATGACATCTCCGGCAGATAGCCGCTGCTTCGCCAGCTCGCATAGTCGCTCCACCGCCTCTTCGCGGGTGCGCCCTTGTGTGGCCAAGGATACCGGCTGAGCAATTGCCGCCCGATACGTCTGGTCGTCAATGCGTTCGACCCATACTGTCAGCTGCATGGTTCTGTCCTTATCTCCCAGGCATGAAGCCCGTGTCAGCTCTCCTGTGGTTATAGGCTAGCGTAGCAGGTATGGCGGTCAAGGGCTTGTCAGTCACGCCGCAGCAAGGCCACGCGCCAGAAGGTTGCGACCGCTTCCTTGTCGGCCTCAAAGAAGTCCTCGAAAAAGCCGTTGTTATTCAGTGGTGGGGGATAAGCGTAGCGCTCGCCATCTTCACCAAATTCGGTAGTCCAATCCGTCGGCTCACGAGAATCAACGACCTCAAAGAGCCGCGCCGGATACAGATACGGACGCCCTTCGTCGTTAAGGATACGAAACGCATCGGCCTCAATCCCAATCACCATATACTGCTGGCGCGGAGAGAGATCAGGATAGCGAGCGGTCCGCTTACGGAGTTTGACGATCATCTTTCAGCCAACCTCAGAGAAGAAGAATGGACGCAACCTCAGCTTTTATGCCCTTGAACAGCAGAGTGTACAAGGGTTAAGAAAACGGGCTCCTTTAGCTTATGATTTCTTGTGAATAAATCAGATAACTGATAGGCTGCTCCTATGAGTGCCGAAATCCATGCAAAGAAAATCTTGAGCGTTCCTGTTCCAGCGGCGATGGAAATGTTCATTAAGGAGCGTATCGCCAGTCAGGGCTTTCATACGGTGAGCGAGTATGTCCGCTCCCTCATTCGTGCCGACCAGGACCAAGCAACCCGGCAGCAGCTAGAAGCGAAGTTGCTGGAAGCGGTAGAACGGGGCGACTACCGCGAGGTGACTCCAGAGTTTTGGGATCGCCTTGAAGGGATCGTCCGAGAGCCGACAGCACGAAAAAATCGGCCTGGAAAGTCGTGAGACGGCAGATTGTTGTTGAGCGAGCGGCGGAAGAAGACCTCGTTGCAACGACCACGGATATTCTGCAAGATAGTCCGTCTGCTGCCAGACGATTTGTTACGGCAGCACGCAGGACGTTTGAACAGTTAGCGCAACAACCGGAGATGGGCAGACAGTACCAGACTTCCCATCCACGGTTACAGGGACTCCGCATCTGGCGCATTCGAGGGTTTACCAGACATCTTATTTTTTACCGTGTCACAGAGCAGACCGTTTTCATTGAGCGTGTCCTGTACGGTGGACGAGATATCGCTCGGATTCTGGATGGGGGGGACTGATGCCAAAAAATAGGGAGGGAAGATGAAAGCACTTGTCGTCGGAGGGACTGGCCCGACCGGCCCGTTTATCGTCAATGGCCTGGTCGAACGGGGCTATGAGGTCACGATTTTTCACCGCGGGACCCACGAAATTCCCGAGCTACCGCCCCAACTCGAACACATTCACGGCGACCCGCACTTTCGGGAAACCATTGATGAGACCCTGGGTAAGCGGACCTTCGATCTGGCCGTGGTGACCTATGGCCGCATCCGCTTTGTGGCCGAAGCCCTGGTCGGCAAAGTCGGCCGCTTTGTCGGGGTCGGCGGGGTGGCCAGCTATCGGGGCTATATGGACGCCTATGCGCTGTTCCCGCCCGGCCTGAAAGTAGCGGTGCCGGAAGACGCGCCGGTGGTCGATAGCGAGGAGGAACTGCGCTTTGCGTATCTGATCGCCCAGACCGAGCAGGCCGTCCTGGAAACCCACCCGACCGCCGCCTATTTCCGCTATCCCTACGTCTACGGCCCGTACCAACTCGTTCCCCGCGAGTGGAGCGTCATCCGGCGTATCCTGGATAAGCGGCCGTATATCATTCTGCCGGATGCCGGCCTGATGCTGTTTACCCACGGCTATGCGGGCAACCTGGCCCACGCCGTCCTGCTGGCCGTGGATCAGCCCGAAGCCTCGGCCGGCCAGCTGTATAACTGCGGCGATGAGCAGCAGCTCACCCTGCGCCAGGTCGTCGAGGTCATCTCCAAGGAGCTGGACTACGAGTGGGATATTGTCAGCATGCCGCACCATATCGCCCGCCCGTCCCATCCGTATGCCATGCAGCAAAGCTCCCACCACCGGGTCGTCGATCTGACCAAGATCAAGAAGCAGCTCGGCTACACCGATGTCTACACGGTCGAAGACGCCCTGACCAGCACCGTCAGATGGTATATTGAGCACCAACCGGAACGGGGCGGAGAAATCGAGAAACGCCTCCAGGACCCGTTCAATTACGAGGGTGAAGATCGCCTGGTCGCTGCCTACCGAGAGAGTATGGCCCGCCTGGAGGCCATTCCGTTTGAGGTTGCCACCGAGCGCCCCCACCCCTACGCCCACCCCAAGGCTCCCGGCCAGACGCGCGACCACCGGGACCGGTGACATGAAGCCCCTGCTCATCCTCAAGACCGGCGATCTGCCCCGGCGGGTGACCGAACAGCTGGGCCGCTATGAACGGGCCTTTCTGAATCTGCTGGGTGACGAGCGGTGCGTGGTGCTCGACGCCCGTAAGGACACGCTGGCCGAGACCGGCTGGGCCGGTATTATTGCCACCGGCTCGCCAGCCTCGACCTATGACGGCGATGCCTGGATCGCCCGCAGCGAGGACTTTCTGAGACGGGCCGCAGACCGCGAGGTGCCGATCTATGGCGTGTGTTTTGGCCATCAGCTCGTAGCTCAAGCCTTTGGCGGCAGGGTCGAGAAATGCCCCCAGGGCTGGGAGTTGGGAACGGTCAGCCTCAGCCTGACTGCCGAGGGGCGGGCCGACCGCCTGTTTGCAGACGTGGCGGACTCTTTTCTGGCCCACATGAGCCACGGCGACGTGGTCACCAGCCTGCCACCGGGCGCGGTCAGCCTGGCCGATAATGAACACTGGCCGCACCAGGCGTTTCGACTCGGCGAGTGCATCTGGGGCACCCAGTTTCACCCCGAGTTCACCCCGACGATTCTCCACAACCTGATTCATTCCCTGAGCACCGCCCTACCACCGGAGGCGTTTCCCGCCAAGCCGGCCGCCCTGCCCCTGCGTGAGTGGCTGCTGGCGAGCGTCCGCGAAGCTCCGGCCGCCCAGCGCTGTCTGGAGAACTTTGCCCGTATCGGCCTGAACCAACGCCGATCAGAGATACGACAGACGCAACCGTCCTGAGTGAATGGCCTGCGTTGCCCGGGCCATGCCCTCAGCATCGTCCACCACCATCCACGGCCCGGTATGGACAAAGCCGTACAGCGGCTCCCCGGCCCGGAGCATTTCGATATAGGTCTGGCGGGTGAGGCTGAACGGCGTCGGCTCGGGCATGAAATCAAAAACCCGGGGCTCAAGAATCTGACAGCCGGTGAACATATAGGCCGACAGCGGCTCGTCCACCCCGACCGGCTGGCCGCGTAAACGGCGCAGGCGGCCGCTCTGGTCAATCTCCAACAGACCGTAGCTGGCCGCGTCGGGATCGGGCCGCAAGACCAGGCTGGCCACGGCCCGATTGCGTTGGTGGACGTCAAGCACCGCAGCCAGATCGAGATCAAGAATGGCGTCCGAGTTGACGACCAGAAATGTCCCACCGTCCAGAAACGCCTGAGCCTGCTTCACCCCGCCCCCGGTCTCCAGCAGCCGTTCCTCAACGGAATAGGTAATCCGCACACCGTAGTCTCGCCCGTCACCCAGCCTGGCCCGAATCTGATCGCCCAGGTGATGGAGGTTGATCACCACCTCGTGGATGCCCTGCGCGCGCACAAAACGCAGGGCGTACTCGATCAGCGGGCGGCCCGCCACCGGGGCCAGGGCCTTGGGCGTCGTGTTGGTGAGCGGCCGCAGGCGGGTCCCCAGCCCAGCGGCCAGAATCATGGCGCGCATGGCGAGCAAGCTGAGCGCTGCGTGCTTCTTGATGCAGTGCTTCTCATCGTTCAGGAAAATGCCGAGCCACAATATCCTGCAGGGGACGATACTCGGGCAGGCGTTCAAGCACCCGGCGGATGGTCGCCAGGGTCGGCGGAATATAGCGACTGTAGCCGGTCTTGTGCTTTTCCAACTCCAGATAATAAAACCGGCCGACCACTTTGCAGGCCTTCTGCAGCAGGCACAGATTGTACTCGTGCCACACCGCGTCGTGCGACAGCGAATCTCCACCGGACTGGTGCCAGGCGTCATAGTAATACTCGACCAGTCTGTGTTCCAGGTCCGGGGTGACCAGCGCCGGCGTATCACGGTCGTTCAGCAGGGTCGCCAAGTCATAGGTGGCCGGACCCAGCAGCGCGTCCTGAAAGTCAATGACCCGAATCTCGCGGTCGTGCACAAACAGGTTCCAGCTGTGATAGTCGCGGTGGTTGAGAAACGCCGGCGCACGATCAAGCCGTCCGGCAATGTCCTCGAACAGGGGGCGCAGCACCTTGGCGTCAGCCTCGGGCAGCGATCTACCGGCGCGCTTTTCAAGCCCCCACTCGACAAAATGCTCAAACTCCCAAACGAACAGCCGCCGGTCGAAGCGCTGCTGAAAGGCGATGCAGGCGCTGTCGCGTTTGCGGGTGCCGGTAATCTGGAGCAACAGCAGCTGATCAATGGCCTGACGGTACAGGGCTTCCGCGTCGGCTGCCGAACAGTCCTGGGCAGCCTCGCGGAGCGGCGCGTCACCGATATCTTCGAGCAGCAGAAAGCCCTCTTTTTGGCCGTCATAATACAGGTCTGGAATACGCATGCCGAGCGGTCGCAGAAAGCGATCAACATTCACATACGGCAGCTCGGTCAGCGGCTCGGAAAACACCGACAGTTCTTCCGACGACAGCGGCAGAGCAGTATCGGCCAGGACCATCACCACCACACTCGGCGGTCCGCCGCCACGCAGGCGCAGACGCAGGTAACTGCGGCTCGAGGCGTCACCGGCCAAGGCGTGGACCTCGGCAATCTCAGCCCCCCAGGCCCGCTCAACCGCCTCCCTCAAGCCATCCGGTACGCGCGCATCCATAGCCGTACCGACTAGCAATCGGGCTGCGGCTTGTCAAAGCCGCCCTGCAAACGCCCCCGATCTCTTCTTGACGAGGTGGTCAGCATCGTTCATCTTTCAGGGCGTATGGCATCCCGCCAGGCAAACACGGCCGAGCTTGAGGCCCTGGTCCAACAGCTGCGTCAGGAGCTGGCCGACAAGGATCGGCTCATCGCCCAGCTCCAGAGCCAGTTGGGCCAACTCCAGGCTGGCGCCGACGCGGGCGAGTCATCCCCGCCACGGCCTCCCCTTACGGGCGAGGAGGCCACTCCCGGCAGCCAGGCAGACCTGCTGAGCCAGTTGGACAAACTGTATCAGGAAAAATAAGTGGACCCGGACCGGTCCGACACTCAGCGGTACAGCGTCTCGATCAGGGCCTGCCGATAGGCGCGTACTTGTTCGGCCTTCAGAAAAAACGAGGGCTCCATCAGGGTCAGCGAATCCGCCACTTCCCAGCGTGCGTTGATCTGAGCACGCACCTCGTCCGGCGTGCCGACCACCGCAAAAGTTTCGACCATGGCGTCCGGAATGGCCGTAATCATGGCCTTGGGATCCTGGGCCTGAGCGGCTGCGGCAGCCCGGCGGGCGGCCTCGCCAAAGCCGTGGGCGGCAAAATACTTCTCATACTGGGCGATGGACGAATAAAAGGCGACCGTGCCCCGCGCGTCGGCAATCGCCTGGCGCCGGTCGGGATGAATCGCCACATAGGCCCAGATGTTCAGATCGAAATCGCGGCGGTTTTTGTTGGCCGTGGCCAGCCCGGCCTCAAGATTCGGCTCCACCCGGTCTCGAATCCAATCCGCCGACCAGATCGGGTGGCCGGCCAGCCCGTCGCCAATTTCTCCGGCCAGCCGCACCGCGCCGGTGAACAGGGCCGACAGGTAGATCGGAATGCTGGGCCGGACCGGCGGACGCAGGATATTCAGGTCGCTGAAATCGACCGTGTAGTACGCGCCCTGCCATTTGCCGAGTCTGCCCAGATGACCCTGTTCGATGACCAGGCGGACGAGGGTGATGACCTCGCGCAGGCGCGCCAGGGGTGGATCGTAGGCCACGCCGTGCCAGTTTTCGTTAAAGCGGCGCACGCTGGGCCCGATGCCCAGGACCGTCCGACCGCCGCTGATCAGGTCGAGGTCCAGGGCCGACAGCGCCGTCTCGAACGGACTCCGGGTGAAGGCCAGCGTCACCCCGGTGCCGAGTTTCAACCGCTGGGTTCCGCCCGCTGCGGTGGCCAGGGGGAGAAACGGCGGGCCGGGCAGCTGAATGCCCCACAGCCCGTCCAGCCCCAGCTCTTCGGCACTTGTGGCCGCGTCAAGAATCTGGGCCGCCGTTTGCGGCGGCAGAATACCCCAATACCGCTTGCCGTTGATCGCCATCCTGCTCTCCTGTCGTGCCTGCTTGTAGACGCCCTTATGGCGTCCGGCGGCCGAAACCGCAAGCCCTGTTCGCCCCCGCAACCCTTTACCCTGACTGGCGAAGCGGTTAAGCTGGCCGGCGCGGAGGAACAGCATGGATTTCAACTTCACCCCCGAAGAGGAAGCCTTTCGTCAGGAAGTCCAGACCTGGCTGCAGGCCAATTTACCCGAGGGCTACGACCCGCAGCACTTTGACGATATCGATGTCGACGCCCGCTTTGAGTATCAACGCGCCTGGCAAAAGACCGCCTCCGAGGACGGCTGGGTCGGCATCCACTGGCCCAAGGAGTACGGCGGTCGCGGGGCGAGTCTGATGCAGATGTTCATCTACAACCAGGAAATGGCCAAGGCTCACGCGCCGCGTTTCGCCAACACCCTGGGCCTGATGATGGCCGGCCCGACCCTGATCCACTGGGGCACGGACGAGCAAAAAAAGGCCCATCTGCCCAAAATCCTGTCCGGGGACGAAATCTGGTGCGAGGGGTTGTCGGAACCGGGCGCCGGCTCCGACCTGGCCTCGATGCAGACCCGAGCTGTTGAGCAGGGCGACTATTTTGTGGTCAACGGCCAGAAAGTCTGGACCAGCTTTGCCCACCGCGCCGACTATATCCAGCTGTTTGTGCGCACCAACCCGGACGCCCCCAAGCACAAGGGCATCAGCTGTCTGATGGTCGATATGAAGACGCCCGGCCTCAGTCTGCGACCGTTGGTGCAAATGACCGGCGACGCCGAGTTCAACGAAGTCTTTTTTGAGGATGTGCGTGTGCCCCGCACGAATCTGATCGGTCCCAAAGACGAGGGCTGGAAGGTGCTGGTCACCACCCTGATGCACGAGCGGGCCGGGATCGGCAACGAGCTGCCCGTCCACCGCCATCTGGCCGAACTCATCGACCTGGCCAAAGAACTTGACCTGAACGGCAGACCGGCCAGCCAGGACCCTGCGGTGCGCCAACAACTGGCCCAGTTCTCGATTGAGTGCAAGGCCATCACCTATAATATGTTCCGCAGCCTCAGCAAGCGCATTCAGGGCAGCCCGCCCGGCCCCGAAGGCTCGGTCAACAAACTGGCCGGCTCGGAGCTGAATATGCGGCTGGCCATGTTTGCCACCGAACTGCTCGGTCCCTACGCCCAGCTCGTTCAGGGCTCGGACCACGCGCTCAGAAACGGGCGTTGGTCCAAGGCCGCCCTGGCCTATCGCTTGCTGACCATAGCCGGGGGGACCTCGGAGATTCAGCGCGGCATCCTGGGCGACCGGGTCCTGGGATTACCAAAAGGATGACATCACAAGGAGGAACACGAATGGGAAAACTTGACGGAAAAGTTGCAGTCGTGACCGGCTCGGGCCGCGGCATCGGACGCGGGATCGTCACCCTCATGGCTAAAGAGGGGGCCAAGGTCGTGGTCAACGATCTCGGCGCCAGCGTGGACGGCGAGGGCCGGGACACCGGTCCGGCTCAGCAGGTGGTGGACGAGATTACCGCAGCCGGCGGCCAGGCCGTGGCCAACACCAACAATATCGCCACCGTCGAGGGCGGCGAGGCGCTGATCCAGACTGCGGTCGATAGCTTCGGCAAACTGGATATTCTGGTCAACTGCGCCGGGATTCTGCGCGACCGCATGATCTTCAATATGAGCGAAGAAGAGTGGGACGCGGTGGTCGCGGTCCATCTGAAGGGCCACTTTTGCACCATTCGTCCGGCTTCGGCCCTGATGCGCCAGCAAAAGGGCGGCCGCATCATCAATTTTTCGTCCGGCTCGGCCCTCGGCGCGCCCGGCCAACCCAACTATGCGGCCGCCAAGGCGGGCATCCTGGGGTTGACCTACAGCTGCGCCAACGCCCTCAAGAAATACGGCGTCACCTGCAACGCCATCCTGCCCGGTGCGGCGACCCGCATGACCGATACCATTCCGGCCAACTTTGCCCAGCAGATGGGCTTGACCGAGAGCAGTGATGCCGCCCAGGAGCAGGCCAGCCCCATGGACCCGGCCAATGTCGCCCCGATTGTGGTCTTCCTGGCCAGTGACGACGCCCAGGAGGTGACGGGCCAGGCGTTTGGCGCCAGCGGCTACCGCATCTCCGTCTATACCCACCTTGAGCCGGAAAAGACGATTTACAGCCCGGGCCCGTGGGATCTCGACCATCTGTTCAAGGTGTTCAAGGGCACCCTCGGCTCTCATCTGAATCCGCCGCGTATGCTGTAGCGCGCACGACGCTTCCCAGCGCCAGCATTCTGCCCCAGGGTGGACGGGGTGATGCATCCTCGCCTGTCTGAGCAACAAGAGAGGATGCATCACGTTCTCGTACCCTTTTTTGAAAGGAAACACACAATGACACGTCCCATCTGGAGCACGAGTGCGCTTGTCATGGCGCTCCTCATAGCGGGCTGGAACGCATGGGCTGAGGACCAGGCCGCCGGCGCAATGACGATTGCCGACGGCAGACAGGTCTCACTGGAATACACCTTAACTCTGGGCGATGGCACCGAAGCCGGCACGAACGTCGGGCAGGAGCCGTTGGTCTATATCCACGGTAGAGGCGAGTTGGTCAAAGGACTGGAACAGGGACTGCTCGGCCTCAAGGCCGGCGACACAAAAAAGGTCGTGGTATCTCCTCAAGACGGCTACGGCGAGGTTGACCCCAGCCGCACCCAGCAGGTGCCGTTGGACAGAATCCCCGAGCAGGCGCGTCAGGTCGGCGCCCAACTCCAGGGCGTGGGGCCGGACGGGCGGATACGGTTTGCCAAGGTCACCGCTCTTGACGACACCAACGCCACGATTGATACGAACCATCCTCTGGCCGGCCAAGAGCTGACCTTCGATATCACCGTCCTCACCGTCGAAGAGGGCGGCAACCGCATAGAGATGCCACCCGCCATTACGGTTCCCAGCCAACCGGAGCAATAGCCGGTTCACCAGGAACCGGGACCATATCTTCAGAGGATACCGGTATCCAAGAGGGAGCGGGGAGCCGGCATCAGAATCAAAGCTCCGTATCATCGCCGTCACGACGACAGTGGTTCAACTGCGTCCCGAGGCGTTCGGCGCAACCGGCCCCAAATACGATCAAGCCAATTGTCTCGTTCATCCGGAGACACTCGGTCCCAGCCTAATGTGAGTATGGCTTCTGAGCCACAGTAGGGACAGTTGCCCTGAGGAATACTGGGGAATGATTCCTCACACTCCTGACATTGGTAGGCGCAGGTTTCCTTCTTCCACATCCGCTCCTCCTCTCCACGAACCCGCGCGGTCTATGTCGCCGCGTTTGTCGGATGGGCCGTAGAGGGCCTACCATAGTCCGGTAGGTCGGATTAGCGGAGCGTAATCCGACACTCTGCACGGCAATCACCCTCTCCCGCTTCGACCTCTCAGCCAGTTCTGCACCTTGAGTCCGGGTACGCGAGAGAACTCGCGCACGTTGTCGGTGACGACAACATACCCCAGCGCGAGCGCGTGGGCAGCGATGAGCATGTCATTCGGACCTATGAGCTGCCCCCGCTTTTCCAGGTGCGCGCGGAGTTCTCCATAGCGCTGATCTGCCGGTTCTTCGAGAGGCAGGATTTCCAGGCGAGAAAGAATCGCCTCCAGCTGAGTTGTGAGCCGCTCGGAGCCACGTTTGAAAGCGCCGTACCGTAATTCGCCCGCCACCAGAATACTGGTGCAAATACTTTTTTCCCCTTCTTGCGCAATTCGCCTCGCCACCGTCCCCTGGGGATGGCGCACCAAGTCGGAGAGGATACTGGTATCCAAGAGGTAGCCGGGACCCGGCATCAGAATCAAAGCTCCATATCATCCAACGGTGGTAAGGCTTCATCCACGTCCGGAAAAGTCTCGTCGAGCGGTTCCAAGATCGCGAGCAAGGTCAGCAGCCGGCCTTTCCTGACCGGCTCGACGATCAAGCGGTCTCCTTCTTTATGGACGATAGCCTCATCGCTCTCTAACTCGAACTCTCGCGGAATACGCAACGCTTGGTTACGGCCATTTCGGAATAGACGAACTTGTCGCTTCGAAGACATAGCCATCCCCTCTCACTCTAAGGCATATGCCATAGCATATGCTATGGGTAGAAGTCCGTCAAACTGCGTTTTGGGGCAGCCGAGGTGGCTCTATGCGTGGCGAACCGACCCGTGGAGGCTCGCTTACACTTCGCTAAGCGACTGCTTCGGAGACCGAGCTGACCTGCCGGCCGAAGATACATGAAGGTTTCGGGTTCGACGGGCTTCGGGTTCCAGCGCTCGGCGGACTGTCAACGCCGTCACGACGACAGTGGTTCAACTGCGTCCCGAGGCGTTCGGCGCAACCGGCCCCAAATACGATCAAGCCAATTGTCTCGTTCATCCGGAGACACTCGGTCCCAGCCTAATGTGAGTATGGCTTCTGAGCCACAGTAGGGACAGTTGCCCTGAGGAATACTGGGGAATGATTCCTCACACTCCTGACATTGGTAGGCGCAGGTTTCCTTCTTCCACATCCGCTCCTCCTCTCCACGAACCCGCGCGGTCTATGTCGCCGCGTTTGTCGGATGGGCCGTAGAGGGCCTACCATAGCATCTTTTTTCGGATCGTGCGAAGCCTGAGACAACGGCTCGGCGTCTCAGCTTGAAAATGGCCATGCGATCCAAAGACTATTCAGATTGATCGACACCGTGAGGCGGGCGGCTGTGTCGCCGCGCAGTCAGGACTTGCTCCGCAGCCCACTGAGCAATGCCAGCAGGGCGTGCTCGATTTCTTCCTGGGCTGTTCGCTTATCGTCCGCGCGGGCGATGTACAAAGCCCCCAGTCCGAGGCACCCATCAAGCAGGTAGGCCAGCGGTTCGATCGGCTGCTCCGCACAATACCCCCGACTGATCAATACCGCGAGACTCTGGCGAAGGAGGTCCAGCCCTGTCTGGGAAGGCCAGTCCGCACCGAGGACGATTGGCCCGTCAGTATACAGGATGCGCTGAATGTGCGGGGTATTACACTGATCGAGAAAAGCGTGGAGACCGGCCATGATACGCTGCCACTCATCGCCCTCAGCCTGCTCTATGCTCTGAGCAACGGTGTCCAGCATGGACTGGTCCGTTGCGGAAAAAACAGCGCGGAAGAGACCGGCTTTGTCTTTGAAATGGTGATGCAGCGCACCGGTTGTCACCCCGGCCCGTTCCACAATAGCTTCGGTCGTCGTGTCGCCATACCCCCGCTCGGTAAACAGCTCATGGGCGGCGGCTATCAGGGCGGCCTGTGTCTCCTCGGATCGTTCGGCATTCGTGCGGCTAGTGGGCATCCTGCCTCTCCTTCTTCCTTTGGACAACACGGCAATGGCGGATGGATCGGGCGCGGGCGGACGGCTGAAGAGGACGGCTCCAGTGTTGATGCCCTCCTCTGTACTGGCCGCTGGAGGGGCTGTCAATTGGGAGGTCGCCGGTCTGCGTGGCCACCACATTGCGCCTTCTGCACAGGGGGCACAGATTCTCTGACGCATTATTGTTGAACAGGCAGGCCAACCGGCGTCGGGTCGGCCCCCAGCGCGTTTCTTGTGTCTCTTGATGCTTGTCCGGGCGCGGGGAGTTGCGGAAGGAGAGCACGCCTTTGCGTAGCAGCGGAACCCACACTTGTGCTAAGGCTTGGTCCTGATCCTGCAACCTGATCCTGCAAGATGTCGCAGCACCGCCAGCCGGGGGCATCTGAGAGACCCGGACAAGCAGAACCGCTGGCCGCAGTGGCGACGGCAGACCTGGCGCGAACATGACAGAAACGATCTCCCTGCCGATCTGGGTCGTGGTGGTGGCCGGTGCCCTGGTCGTGTGGGCCGTGCTCGACCGCCTGCTTGTGCCCAGTATCCGCTGGCTGTTCCGCCGGCGCGCCAGTCGGGTGATCGACGAACTCAATACCCGCCTCCCCCTGCAAATCCCGCCGTTCCAGCGGACCAAACGCCAGGTGCTGATTGATCGCCTGACATCCGACCCCGAAGTGCTGGCGGCAGTCGAGGCCGCCGCGCAGCAGTCCGAGCGGCCGCGAGAAGACCTGCTGCGTGAGGGCGCACGCTATGCGCGGGAGATTGTCCCGTCGTTCAACGTCTACCTCTATTTCCGCCTGGGCTATCACCTCGCCCGGCGCCTGCTGCAAGTGCTCTATCGCGTCCGCCTCGGCTCTGCCGACGACGCAGCGCTGGCCCGTATCGCGCCCAACGCGAGCGTCGTGTTTGTGATGAACCACCGCAGTAATGCGGATTACCTCCTCGTCGCCTACCTGGCTGCGACTCGCGCCGCCTTGAGCTATGCGGTGGGCGAATGGGCACGGACCTGGCCCCTCCAGTCCTTGATTAAATCGCTCGGCGGGTTCTTCGTACGGCGGGACTCAGAGAATCCGCTCTATCGCCGCGTGTTGGCGCGCTACGTACAGATGGCGACCGCCGGCGGGGTCGTGCAGGCGTTCTACCCCGAGGGTCGCTTTACCCGCGATGGGCGTCTCGGCCCACCCCGACTCGGCCTCCTCAGCTACATGGTCTCAGCCTTCGACCCCCAGGGCGAGCGCGACCTCGTGTTCATCCCGGTGGGGATCAATTACGATCGGGTGCTGGAAGATCGCAGCCTGGTGCGTGAACTCGACCCACAGGCCAGTCCCCGCAGCCGGACGTACACAGTCGTTACCTTCCTGCGGTTTCTTGGCCACCAGACGAGACTGCTGCTGGCGTGGCGCTGGCATCGCTTCGGGTATGCCTGTGTCACCTTTGGCACGCCGCTTTCCCTGCGCGCCTATACCGCACGCACCCAGACCGATTTCCACCGGCTGGACGCCGCGACGCGTTTTGCGGCCATCGAGCGGCTGGGCCGCGAAGTGTTCGGCGCGATTGCCGCCGCCGTTCCGGTCTTGCCGGTGCCGCTCATCGCGACCGTGTTTGTCCGCCATCCTCACACCGCCCTGAGCGCCCTTGAGATCAAAGCGCACGCCCAGACCCTGATCACCGCCCTTGAGCAGCACGGGGCCTATGTCCATATCCCGCGGGCCGACCACGACTATGCGACCACCGTGGGGTTGCGGATGCTGGTCCTGCGGCACGTGGTGCAGGAAGCGGACGGGCTATACCGCGTGCATGAGGCCGAGCTTGACCTGTTGCGCTACTACGCCAACTCGATCGCCCACTTCCTGCCCGAACCATGATGGCTCCAGGCGCAGACGCCGAGCCTGCCCGATAGATAGGACGTCGGCGTTTGATAACGCCCAAAGTGTCAAGCTTGGGCGGGCGAGGATGGAGCCTCAGATCTACCGCTTATGGCGAAGGCTGGACAGTTTGATCTCATTGCGGGTCTTTATCGCCGGCCAGCGTCCGCAGGGCTGGTCCGCTGACCCGGTACAGCAGCCACTCCTGCATGTGTTCCAGACCGAGACGCCGGTAGAACTCCCGAGCCGGGTTCCAGTCCAGAACCTGGAGTTCCAGGCGCGCACAGCCCCGCTCGACCGCGATGGTCGCCAGGCGCTGCATCAGCCGTTTGCCGACGCCGTGCCGACGCGCCGCCTCTTCGACAAAGATGTCTTCGAGATGGATGCCGGCCGTGCCCTCCCAGGTCGAGTAGGTGTGGAAGAACAGCGCGAAGCCGACCGGCGCCCCGTCCAGTTCGGCAATCAGGGTTTCAAATTTGGGTTGCTCGCCAAAACCGTCGCGCAGCAGGTCGGCCGGCGTCGTCTTGACCGCATCGGGCTCGCGCTCAAACGCCGCCAGACTCCTGATGAAGTGCAGGATGGTATCCACGTCGGCGGGGGTGGCGGAGCGGATGCTGAGCGAGGGCATGATCTGAATGATGCATGCTGAACGCTGAATGAGGAACGGAAGACACACACCATTCAGCATTCATACTTCTGCATTCATCATTTCTCCTTTACGGTTCTGTCTTCACCAGCCGGAATTCGCCCTTGACCGCGTTCCGGTACAGGTTGATCTGCCCAATATGCCGGGCCCGGCCTTCCTCGTCGCTGACCCCCAGGCCGTCTTCGGGAGCCAGGCACAAGACCCCCATCTTGCCGATCTGCTTGTTATGGTGGACTTGCAGCGCGGCCTCGCCGGTTCTGTCCAGCGGATAGGTCTCCGACAGCAGGGGGTGAATCGCGCGTTTGACCACCAGACGGTTGGCTTCCCAGGCTTCGCGGTAGTTGGCAAAGTGTGAGCCGATGATCTGTTTTTTGTTCATCCACAGATAGCGGTTGTCGTACTCGTGCTCGTAGCCCGAGGTCGAGGCGCAGGTCACGACCTTACCGCCCGGCCGGGCCACAAAGACGCTGGCGCCGAAGGTTTCCCGGCCCGGGTGTTCATACACCACATCGGGGTCTTCCCCGCCGGTCAGGTCACGGATGTCTTGGCCGAACCGGCGCAGTTCACGGGTATTCTGCGACCCGTCCTCGTTCCAGAACCGATAGCCCTGGGCGTTGCGGTCGATGACCCACCGGGCGCCAATGGTCTCACACAGCCTGACCTTGTCGGGTGACGACACCACACAAATCGGAAAGGCGCCGGCGTTCAGCACATACTGAAGGGCAAAGCCGCCCAGCCCGCCGACTGCGCCCCAGATCAGGACAATATCGCCCTGTTTGATCTGGGTCCCGTTGGGGCTGACCAGCATCCGATACGCGGTCGAGTTGACCAGGGGCATGGATGCGGCCTCTTCCCAGGTCAGCTGGGGCGGCTTGGGCATCAGCTGGTTGGCCCGCACCAGGGCGACCTCGGCCAGCCCGCCAAAGTTCGTTTCAAAGCCCCAGATGCGCTGGTCGGGGTCAAGCATGGAGTCGTCGTGGCCGTCCGGGGCCTGCATATCGACGTAGTTGCAGTGGATGGTGACCTCATCGCCGGGCTTGAACAGAGTCACCCCGGGTCCGACGCGCAGGATCACCCCGGCCGCGTCGCTGCCCAGAATGTGGTAGGGCAGGTCGTGACGCTGGTCCCAGGGGCTGCGTTTGGCCGCCCGTTTCAGAAACTGAAAGGTCGGAATCGGCTCAAAAATCGCGCTCCAGACCGTATTGAAGTTGATGGACGAGGCCATGACCGCGACCAGGGCTTCATTCGGGCCGACCTGGGGCAGGGCGACCTCGTCAACATGCAGGCTCTTCCTCGGATCTTTGTCCCAGGACTCCAGCCCCTCGAACATGTCGGTTTCATCTCTGTGTGTCGTTACCGCTCGCATGGCATCCGGCAGCGGCAGGGCCGCATAGTCTTCCGGGCCGGCCTGACCGGACGTGATGGCGTGTTGGATAGTTTGCATCGGGGTCGTCATTGTCGAGACTTCTCTCCTTGTGTCAGCTGAAGATGGGGGCGTGGCCTCTCTGCTCAGGGATCGATCAGCACGCCGGGATTCAGCAGGCCCTTGGGGTCGAACGACTGCTTGGCGGCGCGCAGGGCGGTGGCAAACAGCTCGGGGCGCTGGCGGTCGTACTGGGGCCGATGGATGCGCCCGACCGAATGGTGGTGGGTCACCGTGCCGCCGTATTTGACCACCGCGTCGGCGGCGGCGGTCTTGATCTCCTGCCACTGCTGGATGGCGCCGGCGTGGGTACCGATGCCGGTAAAGGTGTAATACGGGGCGGGTCCGTCGGGATAGACGTGGGTGAAGCGGCACGACAGCAGGCCGCCACCGCACACCTCGTCGAGCGCTTTTTGGATATCGGCCGTCACCCCGGCGTGAAACTCGGCGAAACCCTGCCACGGAATCGCGCTCTCGACCGTATCGAAAATCGCTCCCATAGCCGCAATCGTGCCCATCTGGTAGGGCATGCGCAGAAAGGCGTCACGCCAGTCGCCGACCGAGCCGCCGCGTCCGGTGGTCTTGCCGGCGCCGCGAATGACCACACCGTTGGGCGTCGTGCCGCCGTGGTCGGCGCAGCACTCCAGGGCGCGCTCAATCCAGGTCTCCAGCCCGTGGTCGGCCGATTCAAAGCCGAGCATCAGCATCGCTCCCGAGCGGTCGCTGACCTTGTTGCGTTTGACCTCGGCCGGGTCCAGCAGCCGGCAGTTGGCCGGATAGAGCCCGGCCTGGCTGAGCGCCCGGACCGCCTCCACGGCAGACTCGAAGCGCTCAAAATGTACGCCTGCAGAGGCGCGGTAGACCGGACGGTCCTGCAGGCGCATCCATGCCTCGGTGATAACACCCAGAATCCCCTCCGAGCCGATAAACATGCGGTCCGGGCTCGGCCCGGCCCCGGAGCCCGGCAGGCGGCGCGACTCGAGCGTACCGCTGGGGGTCACCACCCGCAGGGATTCGACAAAGTCGTCAATATGGGTGTACAGGGTGGCGAAGTGGCCGCCCGAGCGGGTCGCAATCCAGCCGCCCAGGCTGGAGAACTCGAACGACTGCGGATAGTGGCGCAGGGTATAGCCGTGCGGCCGCAGCTGGTCTTCGAGCGCCGGTCCGTATACGCCGGCCTGAATACGGGCGGCGCGGGAGCTGGCGTCAATCTCCAGCACCTTGTTCAGGTGGCGCAGGTCAATCGACACGCTGGCCGGATAGCTATCGCCGGGCGGCGGCTCAACCCCGCCGGCGGCGCTTGATCCCCCGCCAAACGGAATCGCCACCGCTCCGGCCTGATAACACCAGTCGAGCACCGACACCACGTCGTGCTCGGTTGTGGGAAAGGCGACGACATCGGGCGGGTTGGGAAACTCGGCGTGGACGGCCCGCAACAGGTCCGGGCAGGCCTTGCCGTAGGAGTGGGCCGCGCGGTCGTAGGTCGTGGTCGAGCACACGGCCTGTAAGGACGCCGGCGGCGTGATGCGCGGCGGCCGCAGCTCCAGGTCTTCGACCCTGGGCAGGGGGCGCAGATCAACATCTGTCTTGCCCAAACTGGCGGCCAAAGCCTTGGCAATGGATTTTTGCTGGTCGGGCGTGGGCTGTTCGTCTTCGTAGCCCCAACCCCAAATCGTTGTGCGACGCTGTGACATGTCTGTATTCCTCGTGACGTTTCTTCCGGTTCTCAATTTCAGTAGCGCCCGAACGGCGGGGCATCAATTGCCGTTTGCAGCTCAATCAGGTGCATGTCGCCCCGGTCGAGTGCTTGTTCGAGCGCCTCGGCCAGACCCTCGGGTGAATCGACCCGGCTGGCGGCCACGCCAAAGGCATTGGCCAAGGCCACAAAGTCCGGGTTGGTCAGGCGGGCCTGATACTCCTCCTGATAGGCGCTGCGCTGCAAGTAGCCGATCACGCCATAGGCGTTATCATTCACGACAATCAGCGGAAAGCCGATCTGGTGACGCACACAGGTGGCCAGCTCCTGGGCGGTGTACAAAAAGCCGCCATCGCCAATGATGGCCGCGACCGGTGTGTCCGGGCAGGCGGCTTTGACGCCGATTGCGGCCGGGAAGCTGAAGCCCAGGAGTCCTGAGCCCTTGGCGCCGACCAGGCCGTTTGGCCGGTAGGACGGGTAAAAATACTCGGCCCAGTAGGCGAGTTGGGTGTTGTCAATCACCAGCGCGCTGTCCCGGGCCAAGACCTGGCGGATGGCTTTGAGATAGCGCATGACGCCCAGCTCATCTTCAAGTCGGGCGGTAGCCTCATCCGCCTGCCGCCGCCAAGCCGCAACCCGTTCCTGGCGAGGACCGGTGTACGGCTCGCCTTCCAGGCGGCTGCGCAGCTCGTAGACAATCGCCGGCACGTCGCCGACCAGCGACAGCGTGGTCGGGTAATTTCGGCCGATCCAGCGTTCGTCCCAGTCAACATGAATGACCTGCTCGGGCAGCACCAGCCCACGGCGTTTGGCATCGACCTCACGCAGCCGGGTGCCCACGACCAGGGCCGCGTCGCAGCCGGGCATCACGTCATGGACGGCCAGACGCCGGGCCGCGTTGCCCAGCGACAGGGGGTGATCTTCGGCCAGCACCCCCTTGCCCGGCGTACTGGTCAGGACCGGGGCGCACAAGGCTTCGGCCAGCGCGGTCACGTCAGCCGCCAGCTCGGAGCGGACTGCGTCCGTCCCGGCCAGTATGATCGGCTGCTTGGCCCGGCGCAGGATGGCGACGGCGTCGTCGAGCTGACTCGGCATGGGCGTCGGCGGCGGGGCATCGGGAACGGCCGCCGGCGGACCCGGTGGGGTGACCTCGCCGCCCAGGACATCGGTCGGGACCTCTATACACACCGGGCCGGGCCGGCCGCTGGTAGCCAGCCGAATCGCCTCGGCCGTGAGCGCCCGCAGATCGTCCCCGGCACGGGGCGTAAAGGTCGCCTTGGTGATGGTGCGAAACAGGGCGGTCTGTTCCTCAAGCTCGTGCAGCGCGCCCAGACCCTGGCCGATCTTGGCCGCGTCGATATTGCTCGTCAGCATCACGACCGGCGAACAGCTGCCCCAGGCTTCCTGTAGTGCGGACACGGTAAAGCCGGCCCCCGGTCCGGTGGACGAAATGATGACGCCCAGCCCCTTGAGGCGGGCGTAGCCGTCGGCCATGTGGGTCGCCCCGGCCTCGTGCCGACACACAATATGGCGGATGGACGGTTCGCGGCGCAGGGCGTCATAGATGCTGATGTTATGGATACTGGGGATGCCGAAAATAGTGCTGACCCCGGCGTCGTTAAGCGCCTCGACAATCCCGTCCGCTGCGCGTGGCATGCCGACTTCCTCCTACTTGATCACGCCCTGCTGCAACAGGCGCTCCAGCTCCGCATCCTCATAGCCCAGCTCGCGCAGGACTTCCCGCGTGTGCTGGCCCAGGATGGGTGGAGCCAGGCGAACCGCGCCGGGCGTTTTTTTCAGCTTGGCCGGAATGCCGCCGACCTTGATGGTCCCGACCCGAGCGTGCTCAACCTCGACCGCCATCTGGTTATGCACCACCTGGGGGTCGGCGAAGGTCTCGGCGTAGGTATTGACCGGTGCGGCCATCACGTCCGCCTCGACCAGGCGACGCATCATCTCGTCGCTGTCGTGCCGGCCAAACGCGGCCTGAATCTCGGCGTTCAGGGCGGCCTCGTGTTCTAGCCGACTCTCGCTGCTGGCGAAGCGGGGATCGTCGATCAGATCCTCGCGGTCGAGCGCGCGGCAGACATTGTGGAAGAACTTGGTGTTGAACGACGCGATCTGAATGTCCCGGCCGTCCCGGCAGGTGAAGGTTCCGTACGGGGCATAAAACGGGCTGGCGTTACCGACCCTGGGCTGGATATAGCCCTGGAGAAAAAACTGGCCGATCTGAGCCGGCTGAACGTGGAGCAGGCCGTCCATCAGGCTCAGCTCGATCTGCTGGCCGATGCCCTGTTGTTCCCGCACCCACAGGCCGACCATGGCCGACAGGGCGACAAGGTTGGCGC
This sequence comes from uncultured Binatia bacterium (SeqCode), assembly GCA_965243735.1. Lineage (GTDB taxonomy): Bacteria > Desulfobacterota > Binatia > Bin18 > Bin18 > JAAXHF01. The sequence goes on along the minus strand of CBDEVZ010000008.1, from coordinate 4,720,438 downwards.
AGGTCGCATCAGCAATGGCCGGGCCGGCCTTGAGCGGTTTGCCGTCTCGCTCGCCCGTCACGCTCATGAAGCCGGTCAGGGCCTGGGCCAGCGGGTCGATGCCCGGCCGGCCGCCGTAGGGACCGTCCTGGCCAAAGGCGCTGACCGTAATACAGATAATCTTGGGATTATACTCGCAGTTTTCCTGGTAGGAGATGCCCAGCTTGGCTTTGGCCTGGGGGCGCAGATTGTCCACAATGATGTCGGCGGTGCGGACCAGCCGAAAATACAGCGCCTTGCCCTCGGGCTTGGTCAGGTCAAGCACAATGCCGCGCTTATTGCGGTTGATGCCGAGGTAGAAGCCGCTGTCGTTTTCGACTTTAGGCCCGATCGCCCGCGACTCATCGCCGTACGGCGGCTCGATCTTGATCACGTCCGCGCCCATATCGCCGAGCATGGTGGCGCCGTAGGGGCCGGCCAGCATGCTGGCGATATCCAGCACCCGAATTCCTGCCAGCGGTAATGCCATAGCGTGCCCTCCTCGCTTGCGTGGCAGACACTAGCATACCGACACAACCCGAGACAGAGGCGGACTGTTCCTTCTGCCTTCATCGCCTCCCGTACGAGTTCACTTGACCCGCGATTACCGAGAGTGTAGCAAATAACAAATTATAGGACTATTGTACTTGATAGTATTTTGGGATCGTTTATAATTTGTCATGCAGATTATCAGCAAAAAGAAGCTGCGGGAGTTCTGGCAGCGGCATGCGGACGCGAAGGAGCCGCTGCTTGCCTGGTATCGGGAGGTGGAGAAAGAGGATTGGAATACGCCGGTACAGATGAAGGAGAGATACCTCAATGCCAGCATCCTCGGCGGCAGCCGGGTGGTCTTCAACATCAAGGGCAACAAGTATCGGCTCGTGGCGAAGATCAACTACCCGGGAGGCATTGTCTATGTCCGCTTTGTGGGAACCCACGCCGAATATGACCGCGTAAATGTTCGGGAGGTGTGAGATGGCCAATGGAGAGATCAAACCGATTCGGACTGAACAGGATTATGAGGACGCACTGGCTCGGATTGACGCGCTGATGGATGCGGCGCCCGGCAGCCCGGAGTTCGACGAACTCGATGTCCTGGTTGATCTGGTTGAACTCTATGAGAGCAAGCACGAACCGATGGGCTATCCGAGCCCACTCGCCGCAATTGAGTTCCGTATGGAGCAGGGCAACTTGCGGCCGCGTGACCTGATCCCGTTCATCGGTAGCCGGGCGAAGGTGTCCGAGGTGCTCTCCGGCAAGCGCGCCATCACCATGCCGATGGCTCGGGCGCTGCATCAGCATCTTGGCATCCCGGCCGATGTCTTGCTGCGCGATTCGGACGTCGACCTGGACGATCAACTGGCCGACATCAATTGGAGCCGGTTTCCCGTCAAGGACATGGCGAAGCTGGGCTGGATTCGAGGTGGTGTCAACTTGGTGAAGCGCGCCGAGGCGATTATGCGCGATTTGATTGACCGGGCGGGCGGGCTGGATGTCGCCTATGCCGCCCTGTACCGCAAGAACGATCATATGCGTGCCAACGCCAAGGTGGACGCCTATGCACTCAAAGCGTGGTGCTGGCAGGTGCTGGCGATGGCGAACGAGAACCCGCCGCAGACGGAGTACGTCCCTGGCAGCGTGACGCCGCACTTTCTCAGGGAGCTTACGCAGCTAAGCTCGTTCGAGGACGGTCCGCGACTGGCCAGGGAGGTACTGGCGAAACACGGCATCGCGCTGGTGATTGTGCCGCATCTGCCAAGGACCTACCTCGACGGCGCGGCGCTCCAGCTCAGGGACGGCCGGCCGGTGGTCGGGTTGACCCTACGCTACGACCGGATCGACAATTTCTGGTTCTGTCTGTTGCACGAACTGGCTCACGTAGGCCGTCACCTGGATAACAACCAGGGCAATGCCTTTGTCGATGACCAGACGCTGCGCGGGGTGGAGGGCAGACGGGAAGACCCGAGAGAAGCGCAGGCCGACGAATGGGCGACCGAGGCACTTGTTCCTCAGGCGGCTTGGGAAGCCAGCGCGGCACGGGAGCGTCCGACACCCATGGCCGTCATGAATCTTGCCCATGTGCTGCAGGTCCATCCGGCGATCATCGGCGGCAAAATTCGCTATGAGCAACACAACTACCGGCTGCTGTCACAGTTCGTCGGCACCGGCGAAGTCCGGGGGCAGCTTGGCAGCATGGCCTGAGGCTGAGGGAGCGGTTCGGGTCAACCACGCATTTTCTGGTAAGATCGCGATCAAAATCAGGGGAGTGGATTTCTTTCGATTAAGCTCTGAAATTGGTCTGCCACGGATTGGAATCTCTTGATATCGCCGCCAAACAGGCTCCCCTTCAAAGGTTCCCATTCGGAACCGTTTTTCTGAGCCGCTCGAATAAACTGTGTCAAGGGTGGATTGTATTCACGATGTTTCCACCCAAAACGCCCAACTGGTCCCCAAATACCCTTCCCTCTCATTACTCTCCTATCCGCGGTGGCGAGTGCTAGGGGGTGTCATCAGTTAAGGAGGATCACCGAGGCAGCGAGATAGATGGCTCCGAGAAAGCTGACAGCGCGTTTGTCGTAGCGGGTGGCGAGAGCACGGTATTGCTTGAGTTTGGCGAAGAAGTTTTCAATCAGATGGCGCGCTTGATAGAGGTGCTTATCATAGGGGCGAGGCTGGCGCCGATTGGCTTTGGGGGGAATGACCACCGTCACCTCCGCCTGCTCCAAACGGTCAATGACGCGCTCGTGGGCGTCATAGGCTCTATCGGCGAGCAAAGCCCGCACGTGCTTCAGCAGATGGGGCAAGAGGGCCTCCGCACCGGCCAGGTCAGAGGCTTGGCCGGGCGTGAGATGGAAGCCGGTCGGATTCCCGAGCGCATCGCACGTCGCATGGATTTTCGTGCTCAAGCCCCCGCGGGAGCGGCCGATGCATTCGGCCGCGGGGTCCCCCCTTTTGCCCCCGCCCCATGTTGGTGGACGCGGATGATCGTGGCGTCGATCATGGCATATTCGTTATCCGCATCGGCGGCCAGCTGCTTGAAAACCTGCTCCCAGACCCCACTTTTACTCCAGCGCATGTGGCGCGTATGAATCACGCGAAAATCCCCGAACCGGCTCGGCAAATCGCGCCAGGGAATCCCCGCACGATAGCGGTATAAGACCGCTTCCACAAACAACCGGTTATCCCGCGCCGTGCCCCCGACGTGGCCCTCCCGGCCGGGCAGCAGGTCCTGAATCCGTTCCCACTGATCCTCGCGTAACGCATACCGTCTCGCCATTGTGCACCCTCCCTTCGCTTGGGCTGACCAGGGCAGTATACCGAGACGAGACAGGAAAGCCGACCAGGGGGGCACGCTAACTGATGACACGCCCTAAGATCATCTCAAATTCGTCAAACGCACTTTCGTACGATCTTCCAACGAAGAAAGTGTCGTCAATTTTCGGTTGCAGAATCTTAAACAAATATTCGCTAAGCGGTGTATGGTATAGTTCATAGCCAGGTATTTGTTTGAATGTTTCTCCCCGGGCGAATTCCAATAACGCCCTAGATACAGCCTCGATCAGAAGTCCATCTTCTTCTGTATGGAGATAATTATTCGGAGCAATGGTCGTATAAAAAAGAGCCGCTATCGCATCATAACGTTGAGCTTCTACAGCAGCGATTCCGGCGGTATACAGGTTTAAAATAATCGGATACCAGTGGAGGTTGAGCCAAATGGTCCGTCCCGACCGTGCCTCTAGGCGGTCTGTGGACCTTGCAACTATTTTTTGAAGAATATTCTTGTGAGTCGGCTTGGACCAATAAGCTAAACAAGCAATGAGAATAGAGAGATCGGCGGATGCCTCCTCGTATTGAGAGATTCTTCTGAGTAGCTCTTCTTTTGAAAACTGTTCACCTGCGCTGAAGTTGTCCTCGTTCGTCAATGCCAAAAAACTGCGAACTTCTTCAATCATAAAATCGTGTAATTCGATTGACCGAGATTCGTCTGCCAGAGCTGTTTTTACGTATTTGATTTTATCGTTTGTCGAACTTATTGGAGATTCCTTCTCTGGAAATGGCACCACCACAAGTTTGTCATGATCTTTTTCGCTGTTTTCCTCTGGATTGTTCAGAGCGGGTGCGCTGAGTATGAGGTCACCGTCTCCGTCGAAATACCCGTAATGTGGCGTCTGATTGGAATCCTTATCTGTTGCGACTTTGTTGTATACGTACGACATCAGACCGTTCGCTGTCAGAATCTCCTTTTCTGTCATAGCCTTTCCACGCAAACCTTCCAACAAATGCCCGGTAAATACTGAATGGTCAGCTAACGGACCACCAGAATCCGCGACGACTTCGTCTGCCTTTCCTGCGGTGAGAACTTGCCGTGAGTATCGAAGCAGCATGTCTTTGAGAAAACGGGTACTGCCGGGCTGAAGATTTCGATTCAAAGCGAGTCCTCCATAACAGGCGTCCATTATGAACAGCATATGTTTTGCTCGAATCAGTTCGGCAATCTTGGTTAATTCATACCATCCGATTAGCGTTGAGAGATCGCTCATATCAGCATCGTGTGGTACGAGGAAACCAAATTCGCCACGAATCCCCGGCTGTGTATGACCGTGACCGGCAAAGAAGATAATTATACGTTCGTCGAGTTCCACATCGTTCCGAGTAAAACGCGTAAATTTGCGCAAAATTGCCTCTCTCGTCGCCTCACCATCTCTAAGATACGATACATTTTCCGCAGGAAATCCAAGCTCGGAAATTAATACGCTACGAAATTCTTCAGCGTCGCTAACGGCGTATGAAAGCGGAGAAACGTCTGCATATTCGTTAATGCCGATAACGAGCGCTCGACTGGCGGTATAGCTAGTTTTCAGCAAAAATCTCAGGTCTTGCATGGTTGTCTGTTTCCTTTGTGAGTTCCGATTTCGGTCTACCATGATGGGGTTGTTAGATCAATGTCAGGCCTGCTCAATCAATCACTTCCGGCCGCTCATGTTATTGACATTACCGTTTATTTAGGCGCGGTCTCCTGTATCGGCCGGTCAAGCAACAGATCACCCTGCGGCTGGATGCCGATGTGATAGCGTGGTTCAGGGCCAACGCTCCCGACGGCCGGGGCTACCAGACTGAGATCAACCGCGTGCTGCGCGAACACGCTCGACGGGCTGGGAAGCGCGCCCGCTCCGGTCCCTGACAAAGCGACGGTCCTGGCCGACTGCTTGCCCTTTTGCCCACGCCGCTCTATGGTATGCCGCGCGTGGGAGAAAGCGCGTTCGGACTACACTACAAGGAGGAAATCGTATGCCGCTGTATCTCGACGAAATTTACTGGAATCCGGATCGTACCGGTGAGGTGAAGGCGATGTTCAAGGGCGTGCTCGACGGGACGACGGGTTTTCCCGAGGGGGTGAGCCTGGTCGGCGGTCCGTGGGCCTCCAACGAAGAGCCAAAAATAGTCCTCGTCCTTGATATCCAAGACCACGCCAAGACGTTTGAGACCTTTCAGGGACTGGTCGCCAAGGGCGTGATTGCCAAACGCCGGCTGACCCCGATTGTTGACTGGGCGTCAATGGATGGGGTGGCTGGCTAAGTCCCTCTCCCGTTCAACCGCTTCGGAAAGAGTATGCTGCCATGACGCTTTCTCCCCGCCCGCTCGCCGTGACCGTGTACTGCTCCTCGAGCCGGCAGCTGGCCCCGGTGTACACCGCCGAAGCCGAAGTCTTGGGACGGCTGATCGCCCAACGCGGTCACCGCCTGGTGTACGGTGGCGGCAATATCGGCCTGATGGGCGCGCTGGCCCGTGCCGCGCTGGCCGAGGGCGGTCAGGTCACGGGGGTGATCCTCAAGGACTTTCTCGACCGGGGCTACGCGCAAGACGGCCACGAGATGCACGTGGTCACCGATATGCGTGCCCGCAAACAGGGTCTGGAAGAGCTGGGCGATGCCTATATTGCGCTGCCCGGCGGCTTTGGCACGATTGAAGAAGTCTCCGAGGTGCTGGCCCTGAAGCAGCTCGGCTTTCATGCCAAGCCGATCATCTTTGTGAACACCAACGGGTTCTTCAGCCCGTTGCTGCGCCTTTTTGACCGGGCGTTTGAGGAAGCCTTTATCCATGAGCGCTTCCGCGACGTGTACCGGGTGACCGACACTCCCCAGGCCGCCCTTGATCTGATCGAAACAGCCTGAGCCTCTGATTCGCCTGCTGCGGAGGAAGCCACGCGACGGTTCTGCCAGTTGATTCTTGCCCCGGCGGTGTGCCTGCTGCTCACCCGCTCGGCCCTGGCCCAGACTCCGTCCGGGGAGTCCACACCGGCCCGTTCGCAGACGGGCGCTTTTGACCGGGGCCTGCTGTGGAAGATCGGTACGGGCAGCCCCAGGCCAAGCTATGTGTTTGGCACAATCCATTCCGCCGACCCGCGCGTTGTCCGACTCCCGTCCGCAGTGCAGACGGCCTTTGATGAGAGCGAGCATTTTTGCCTGGAACTCGTGCTCGATGCGCGGGCTTCATCCGTCCTGGCCCAGCGCATGGTCTTGGCCCAGGGACACAGCCTGCGGGAGGTGCTTGGCGGGCCGCTGTTCGACGCTACCGTGCCGGTGATGGCGCAACGCGGCGTGCCCGAGCCGGCTCTGCTGCGCCTCAAACCCTGGGCGGTGGTGATGCTGCTGAGCGGTCCACGCCACAAGACGGGCCAGGTCCTGGACCTCAGCCTGTATGAGATCGCACGGCAACAGGGGAAGTCCATCTGTGGTCTGGAAACGGTCGAGGAGCAGGTGGCGGTTTTTGATACCGCGCCCGTTGCCGAGCAGGTGATCCTGCTGCGCGATAGCGTCACCCGCTATGCCGAGCAGTCGGCCCTGCTGCCCCGCCTGATTGAGCGCTACCTGGCCCGCGATCTGGCCGGGCTGGTCAGTCTCAGCCAGGACAGCGGTCCGAGCGATGCGGCGGTCAAGCGCGTCGTGGACGGCTTCATGCAGCGTCTGCTGGCCCAGCGCAATCCGCGCCTGGTGGACCGCATGGACGCCCTCATCCGCGGCGGCGGGGCGTTCATCGCCGTTGGCGCCCTGCACCTGCCGGGCGAGCAGGGCGTGCTGCGGCTCCTGCACCAACGCGGCTATGCGCTCGAAGCCATATACTGAGTGGATGCGGTCTAGAGCCCTTCACGATGCTGTATCGCCCTTCGACTTCAGGCGCGCTGCGCCTTACGCTCAGGACCAACGGTCTCCCGTTCGTGCTGAGCGTAGCGGAGCGAAGTCGAAGCAGGGATGCCGGATCACGGCCAGCAGGACGAGAGCGATGCGGTCTAGCGGCCCTGGAACTGCGGCTTGCGCTTTTCCACAAATGCGCGGGTGGCCTCTTTGTGGTCTTCGGTCGTCATGGTGATCATCTCATAGGCGAGCGAGGCGTCGAGGATGAGGTTGACCTGATCTTTGAGCCATTTGTTCACCGAGAGTTTGCTCCAGCGGATGGCCCAGGTCGGCCCGTCGGCCAACTCTTGGGCCAGGGCGCGCGCCTTTGGCATGACCTCCTCGGCCGGTACGGCATAGTTCACCAGGCCCATCTGGGCCGCCTCGCTGCCGTTGACCAGGTGGCCGCGCATGAGGAACTCCTTGGCCCGCGCCGGACCGATCAGCAGCGGCCAGATCACCGCCCCGCCGTCGCCCGCCACAATGCCGACCCGGGCGTGCGGATCGCCAAAGCGGGCTTTCTCCGAGGCGACAATCACGTCGCAGAACAGGGCGATGGTCGCCCCGAGTCCGACCGCATCGCCGTTGATGGCGCCGATAATCGGTTGCTCGACCTCCAGCAGGTTCTGGATCAGCCGTTTCCCACCGGCCGGATTCAGGCGAAAGCGTTTCGGCTGCCCGCTGTGTCCGTCCGATCTGGTGGCCATGCCCTTGACATCGCCGCCGGCACAGAAGGCTCTGCCGGCGCCGGTCAGCAGAATGGCGTTGACCTCCGGGTCGTCGGCCACATCGAGCCAGATGCGCTCAAGCTCGTTGTGGAGCTGGGGATTCACAGCGTTGAGCGAGTCCGGGCGGTTGAGGGTCAGGATGGCCAGCTTATCGGCCTTTTCAATCGTGATGCACTCGTAGCGGCTGTAGTCTGTCATCGGGCTTTCCTCCTTCTTATGTTTCTTGTCGCCGGCATAGCAGGAGGACGTGCCCGAAACAAGGAAAAGCGAGGCCTACGGCAACCCCCGGAGCCCCTTGAGATGCCATCAGCACAAGTGATACACCCCTGGCAATCTGACACGAGCAGGCTCTCCGCCAATGGCCCAATCTCCACGCCCGACCACGCGTTCACTCCGATTCCTGGTTAGCCCAAAAGCGGGCCGGGTGTCTGGCGTGCTGGTTCGTCCGCCGGCCGCGCAGTGTCTGCTCGTATTCGCCCATGGGGCTGGAGCCGGGATGCACCACGCCTTCATGCAGGCCAGCGCCGCCCAGCTCGCCCAGTGCGGCATTGCGAGCTTCCGCTATCAGTTCCCGTATATGGAGCAGGGCGGCAAGCGTCCGAACCCCGGTCCGGTTCTCATCGAAACGGTCCGCTCGGCCATCGCTGCGGCAGACAAGGCGTCCGGCGACCTGCCGCTGTTCGCCGGCGGAAAGTCGATGGGCGGCCGCATGACCTCGCTGGCCATGGCCCAAGAAGCGCTGCCCGGTGTCCGGGGACTGATCTTTTTCGGCTTTCCGCTCCACGCCGCCGGCCGGCCGTCGGCCGAACGCGGCGAGCATCTGACCGACATCCACACGCCGATGCTCTTCCTGCAGGGCACGCGCGATACGCTGGCCGACCTGGCTCTGCTGCGCCCCCTGCTGCGTCGCCTGGGAAAACGGGCCAGCCTGCACGTCGTCGAGGGCGGCGACCACTCTTTCCACGTGCTCAAGCGCTCGGGCCGCACCGATGCGCAGGTGCTGGCAGAGCTGGGAGCGGCGGTGCAGGACTGGACGGCGCGGCGGGTCTGAGTTTCAAGCCCGGCTACCCAAAAGCCGGCAACTGCTCTATGATTTTCGGTATGCCAAGCCCAATTCCTTCTTTTGCCTCACGAGCGTGCCAGACGGGTGGCCAACTGCGCCGGACAAGCATTGAGAGCGTGCAGATCAACGTCGGCAAGCTGTGCAATCAGGCCTGCCTGCACTGTCACGTTGACGCCGGTCCCAAGCGAACCGAGATCATGGACCGCTCAACGCTTGACCTGGCGCTGGAGCTGGTCCGCGCGGCCGGCGCGCACACGGTTGATATCACCGGCGGCGCACCCGAGCTGAACCCGTCGTTTCGGTATGCGGTGACGAGCCTGCGCGACGCCGGCCGCCGGGTCATCGACCGCTGTAACCTGACGGTCCTGTTTGAGCCCGGCCAGGAAGATCTGGCCGAGTTTCTGGCCCGGATGGGCGTCGAAATCATCGCCAGCCTGCCGTGCTACTCTGAGGAGAATGTCACCAAACAGCGCGGTCAGGGGGTGTACGACAAATCGATTCAGGCCCTGCGGACGCTGAACGGCCTGGGCTACGGCCGGGACGGCTCGGGGCTGAGCCTGACCCTCGTCTATAACCCGGTCGGACCCCACCTGCCTCCCCCGCAGCACCAGCTGCAAGCAGACTACAAGCGCGAGTTGGGCACGCGTTTCGGTCTGGTCTTCAACCAGCTGTACACCATTACCAATATGCCGATTGCCCGCTTCGCCCACAGTCTGGAGCGCGACGGCCAGCTCGACGCCTATATGCGGCTGCTGGCCGAGGCGTTCAACTCGGCAACTCTGGACGACCTGATGTGCCGCTCTCAGATCAGCGTGTCGTGGGACGGCTTTGTGTACGACTGCGACTTCAACCAGATGCTCGACCTGCGCCTCGGCCACGACACACCTCTGCGCCTGGGCGAACAGTCGGCCGACGAGCTGGTCCGGGCGCTGGAACACCGGGCCATTGTGGTCGGCTCGCACTGCTACGGCTGCACGGCCGGGGCGGGCAGTTCGTGCGGCGGCGCCTTAGAAAGGCTCGGCTAGAGACTGCTGTGTTGTCAACTCCTCCGACGAGCTGGTCCGGGCGCTGGAACACCGGGCCATTGTGGTCGGCTCGCACTGCTACGGCTGCACGGCCGGGGCGGGCAGTTCGTGCGGCGGCGCCTTAGAAAGGCTCGGCTAGAGACTGCTGTGTTGTCAACTCCTCTCAACAGCATTCTCAAGCAAGCCGGTCTGAAGTAGGGGGCTGCATGCGTTATGTCATCGTGATTGAAAGAGCGCAGAATAACTATTCGGCCTACGTGCCGGATCTGCCTGGCTGTATCGCCACTGGGGCGACTGTACAAGAGACGGAACACCTGATCCGCGAAGCCATAGCATTACACGTGACTGGACTCCGAGAGGATGGTCTGCCTGTTCCGGAGCCCTCAAGTCAGGTCGCCTATGTCGAGGTCTGAGACTCCCGTCGGACCTGCAAGCATCATACACATGTAAGGAGACAGGAATGGATTTTGGAGTAATTTTTCTCTCCCATGTTAAGAGCTACAAAGACGTGGCGCTGGCCGAAAGCCAGGGCTTCAGCCACGCCTGGTTCGGCGATTCGCAGATGGTCTGGGCCGATGTCTACCAGTGCATGGCCCTGTGTGCGGCCAACACAACGACAATCAAACTGGGCACCAACGTCACCAATCCCAGCTCGCGTATCGCCCCGGTCACGGCCGGTAACTTTGCAACCCTGAACGTGCTCGCCCCAGGCCGGCTCATTCTGGGCATCGGCACCGGCAACACCTCGCGGCGGACGCTGGGCATGCCGGCGGCCAGGCTGGCTGAGATGCGGACCCATATCGACGTGTGCCGCGGCCTGCTGTGCGGGGAGACCGTTCCGTATCAGGAAGGCGAGCGGCAGCGCATGATCCGCTTCCTCAATCCCGACGAGGGCTTCATCAATCTGGCCGACCCCATCCCGGTGTATGTGGCCGGCAGCGGACCCAAGACGCTGGAGCTGGCCGGGGAAATCGGCGACGGAGTGATCCTGTTCGGGACGGTCGGTGACAGTCTGCTCAAGTACACCCTGAGCCATATCCGGCGCGGCGCCGAACGGGCCGGCAAACGCCTGGAGGACTTGTACATCCTGGTCCTGACCGCCCTGCACTTCACCAAGCCGGGCGAGAGCCTGGCCGACCTCCAGCGGGCGGTTGGGCCGCTGGTCGTCTCGGAGTGCAACATCTTCGCCCTGTCGGTGACCGATCCCTATCAGTTGCCGGGCGATATTCGGGACGAGCTGATGGGCTTTAAGACTGCCTACCGGACGCCGACCGCTCCGATTGAGACCCGCCATCTGGACCTGTACACCGGCTATTGCGCCGAGTTCAAACCCGAGCACGAGTCGCTGGTCACCGAGCGGATGATCAAGGAGACGACTCTGACCGGCACGCCGGAGGAGATTCGGGAGCGCATCCGCAGCATGCAAGAGCTGGGCGTGAAGCAGGTCGCGATTGCGGCCAACACCTCCGAGATGACCGATTTCGCCACCCAGGTCGTCCAGCATTCCGCTTAGTGTGTAGATTCCCGGTCTTGAATTTTGGCCCACCAGGCGGCCAGTTTCGGACGCCCCTCAATCGCCGGCTTAGGGCCACAGGGCATCGGCCGCCAACAGGTTGGAGAACTGCGAAAATGGCAGAATCTCAATGCCGTCTGCCGTTTGTAATACGGGCCCTTGGGGATAGACCACAATGCGTCGGCACAGACCCTCCAAGTCGGTCAGCACTCTCAACCCTTTGCACCAGGCTTCTGCAAAGGTGCCGCCGGACTTGACCTCAATGGCGACAAATTCTCCCCCGCGTTTGAGCAGGAAATCGACCTCGGTCCGGGTGTGTGCAGCTGTTGCCCAGTAGAAGCATTCGTCGCACAGATTGCGATAGTCTGTGTATGATCGAATCAGCTGTGCAATCAGCCCCTCAAACAGGGTCCCGCGTTCCTCCGGCGTCGGCGGCGTCGTGACCTTTTTTATTGCCCGGACAATACCGGGGTCACACCAATACCATTTGGGCAATTTGCGTTCGCGCACGCGCAATCTGGTCTCATAGGCAGGCAGTTGAAAGCACAGGAGCGTTTCCTCCAGGATATCCAGATAAGCTGTCACCGTCGTGCGGGCTACCTGGGCTTCTCGGGCAATGTTGGCCACGTTCAGGGGTTGGGCGTGAAAGAGTGCCGCCAACGGCAGAAAACGCGCGAATCCCGACAGGTTACGTACCAGGGCCTCGGCCTGAATCTCTTCTTTGAGGTACATGTGCGTATAGGCAGTGAGTGTTTCTGCTCTGTCTTCTGAATCCCATACAATGGGCAGCAAACCGTGTTGCAAAGCGTCGTCGAGTGCAAATTGCTCTCCCAGTTCCTCGGGAATAAAGGGGTGCATGGCGCGACGCAGGGCGCGCCCGGCAAGCAGGTTGACACCTGCCCGTTTGAGTTTTCTCGCGCTCGACCCGCACAAAACAAAGCGCAGCCCTTTTTCTTCGATAAAACGGTGTACTTCGTTGAGCAACGCGGGCAGTCTCTGCATTTCGTCTACCACCACCCAGCGGTCGCCGGGCACAGCCCGCAGTTCTGCGGACAGGAGCCCTGGATTTGCAAGCAGGCGCTGGTACGTATCCTCGGCGAGCAAATTGATGACATGGGCATCGGGAAAAGCGATGCGCAAATAGGTGCTTTTTCCAACGCCGCGCGGCCCTAAGAGAAAGAAGCTTTTTTGAGGCGCTTCAAGTATGCGCGGAATTGTCATTTGACTATCTCATCGTCATTTTTCGCAGTAATTTGACGATGATATATACATTTTTCACAAATTCTCAACTCCTGAGCGCCGCGCCCGCCGATAAAAGAACAGCAGCGTAAACACCACCGCCCCGAAGGTCAGGAGCGTCACCAGCCCGTCCGGCAGCCCGAGCGACAGGCGGGGAATCCCGATGCTGGCCAGCAGGGCCAACCCGACCCCCATCAGCGCCTCACCGGCGATGGCCCCGGACGCCAACAGGACGCCGGGCTGGACGGGTCGGGTTGGCTCGGTCGTCCCGATGGTGAGCAGGAAGGCCACAATCCCGCCGGCCAGAATCGGCACCGACAGCCCGAACGGCAAATACATGCCAACGGCGATCGGCATCAGATGCGCCCGAAAGGCCGTGCCTCGCAGCTGCAGGATCCGGTCCACGATCAGGATACACACGCCCAGGCCCGCTCCCAGGCCGACCAGCGGCCACGGCAGGTGGCCGTCGCCAAAAAAGCCGCGGGCCAGGCTGGCAAACAGCTGGGCCTGGGGCGCGGCCAGCTCTTTGCCGCCGATACCGCCCGGGGTGTAGTCGTGCAACAGTTGCAGCACGGGGGCCATGACCAGCGCCGCCACCGCCACACCGGCAATCTGCATGAGCTGTTGGCGCCGTGGGCTGGCTCCCACCAGCTGACCCGTCTTGAGGTCATTACACACGTCACCGGCCGTGCAAGCCGTGCAGCACACGATCGCCGCCACCCCCAGGGTTGCCAGCATGCCGGTCGTGCCGCTGAAACCGAACACAAACAGCAGCCCGCCGGTAAACAGCACGGCGGTAATCGTCATGCCTGAAACCGGGCTGTTGGAGTTGCCGACCAGCCCGACGATGTAGCTGGCGACTGCGGTGAAGAAGAAGGCCATGACCAGCATGATCAGTGTGGTCAACAGGCTGACGCCGAGCTGGCCGGTGAGAACGGTGTACAGCCCGCCGATCAGCGCGACGCATACCAGGCTGAGCACGAGGATGGCGCCGAAGGATATGTCGCGTCCGCTGGCCGCCTCCGGCTGAGCGGTCTGCGGCCGCGCGAGCCCGCCGGCCCCGAACAGCACCCGCAGCGCCTCGACCAGCCCGTGGCGCACCTGGGCGATGGCCGCAATGCCGCCGACCACCATGGCGCCGACCCCGACATAGCGAACCTGACTCGACCAGACCGCGTACGCGCCCTCAATCGGATTCTCAAGCAGCTGCGGGGAAGCGCCCAGAATCGGCAGGATGACCAGCCAGCCCAGGGCGCCGCCGGTGAAGACGAGCAGGGCGATATTGAGCTGGACAATCATGCCCACCCCCAGCAGGGCGACCGAAATGTCCCCGCCCATATAGAAGATGCGCTGGCCCAGCACGACCGCCCCCTCCAGGCTGCCTTTGAGCAGGCCGACAAAGCTGATCAGCAGCTTGCCGACCAAGCCGAACACGGCGCCGTGAATGACCGCCCGGGCGTCGTCCGCACCGCGTTGTCCGGCGCGCAGCACGGCCGCACAGGCCAGGCCCTCAGGAAACTTCAGGGTCGGATTCTGGGGCACGACAAAGACGCGCCGGAGCGGAATCATCAGCAGGACGCCCAGCAGTCCGCCGCTCAGGGCGATGAGCGTGGTCAGGACGACATCAAAGCGTTGCCACACCCCGATGAGGACCAGGGCCGGCATGGTAAAGATGATCCCGGCGGCCAGCGACTCCCCGGCCGAGGCGGCCGTCTGAGCCTGGTTGGCTTCGAGAATCGTCCCGCCACGCAGCACGACCCGCAGGAGCAACATGGCCAGGACCGCAGCCGGAATGGACGCCGAGACGGTCATGCCGACTCTCAGCCCCAGGTAGACGTTGGCCGCGCCCATGACGACCGACAAGACCAGACCGATGAGGACGGCCCGCAGGGTCAGTTCAGACGTGTCGGATGCTTGCATGCTCTCTCCGATCACGGGCGCACGGCCCGTTTTTGCAGCACAAAGCGGGTTGTTTGAATACTCACCTCGGCGTTCGCCCGCGCCTGTGCAGTCCGCAACACCATAGCCCGGCGAGCTGGAGACAAGTCGGCCAGAAAATCCGACGCCATGGCCGTAAAGTCGAGAAAAAAGGCGAGCGGCAGGCGGTCCGTATCGGTCTGGGTATGAATCATGTCCAGGCCCGCCCGTTGGCCGGCTTGGCTGAAACCGTGGCGGGTCCGTATACGCGGCTGGGTTGGGGCGGGCAAAGTCGCCGTTTCTCCCAGCTCAGCCATGGCCTGCTCAAGCAGAGCGCGCCAGCGCGGGCCGGGGTCGATATGCGCCGTAGACTCCCACGAGTGCCACCACAGGTTAAAAATAAACAGCCCGCCGGGTTGGAGCACACGGGCCACGCTGGGAAAGACTGCGGTCTCGTCAACAAGATGGGCGGCGGCGCTGCATAACACCGCCCTGGCTCGAAGCGGCACCCGGTCCATTTGGGCGGCCGACACCTGGGCGTGGCCGATGCTGCGGCTGCCGATGCGCCGGACGGCCAGCTCCAGCATGGCCTCGGCCGGCTCAACCAGATAGACCTGGGCCTGGGGGTGACGCTGCAGCAGGCGGGCGCTCAGCAGCCCGGCGCCTGCGGCCAGGTCAATAAGCGGACCCTCAAGCGGTGACGGCAACAGGTCGATCAGACGCTCGGCCAGTCGGCCAAAGATTGACCAGCGTTCGGTCAGCTCCTGGTAGGCGCGGGCGCGTTCCTGCCAGGAGTCAATAATCTGCTGCTCTCGGCTGTCCATCACGGCATGAAAACACAATCTATGCCGTCGAGGAGCATATGGATCAAGAGGCCGACGCCCACCACCCGCGCGGCCGGGATGAGCGCCAGGACGCAGTAGACGCCAATCGCCACGTAGGAGTGGAGCGGATGAAAGCCGATGCCGCACCGGTCCGGGTCATAGATCGGCGTGGCCAGCAGATGGTCGAGGTCAACGACCATGGTCAGCAGCATGATCAGCCACGCCCGTCGCCAGCGGTCGGCAAAAGCCAGCCGGGCGACCGCGCCGGGAACGAGGACATGGAGGATGAGGTGGAGGATCGGGCGGATCATGATGAGCGGGTTAGGCGACGGCTGACTCTCGCTCAACTTCCCAGCCCGGAAACACAAGAACCGCAGGATGCACACGCAAGGCACGGGCGAGTGTTTTCGCCCGCTCCAGACCGAGCTTGACCCGCTCCCTTTCTATAGCCGAAATCGTGGATTGCGGGATGCCGGTCGCTGCGGCCAATTCATTCTGGCTGAGTTCCTGGAGTTCACGAATGATACGGACCGACTCGCCGACTGATAGCTCGACGCGCTTCTTTGCTCTCCGGTACTCAGACATTTATCTTCTCCGATAGATTCGCTCCAGGTAGTAGTTGATCACATGGTGGACGGCAATCTCATACTTGGACATGGGGCCCGGTTGGTACGCCCGCGACCTGAAGCCTTTCTGGAGGGATTGCACCATGCTCCGGTCTTCTTCCAACACCAGCGTGACAAAATCCTCATAGACTTTCACCCGCTGTCTGAAGTCGGGCAGGCTGAAGTGCTGTTTTGGCAGCAGCATATGGAATGTGATCATGCTGCGCTCGACCCCCAGCGGCCAGGTTGTCGTGAAATTGATATTGTCCTGGCGTAAGCCGAAATTCATATTCGGACGCTGATGGCTCGTGTAGCCGTATTCGAGAGCCTTGCCCGACAGCCACGGCATGTTGCCGAAGCGCGACTTGCCGTCGGGCGTCAGCGGGCTGTTGCCCTTGAAAAGACCGTTATAGCCCCCCGTTGTCAGTCGAAACTCGTACGCCTCGACCGGCTGGTGGGGACCCAGGGAAGAGCCGTGCAGCGCGGCAAGATGATAGATATCGACCAGATTTTCGGCGGTGGCCTTCCAGTTGCAGTCGTATTCCAGGACAAACTTGGTCGCCAGTCGCAGCTCTGCGGGGCGGTAGGGAGCGAGTGTCTCGGTGAAGTCGCCCAAAAACTCCGTCAAGCCGCAGCTGTCAGGATCAAAGTTGACGAAAATGAACCCACCCCAGGTGTCCACTTTCAGGGGCACCAAGCCGTAGTCGGACAGCCTGAAATTCTCGATTTCTTGCGTAAAAGGCGCACCTTTCAAGCGGCCTGTGAGGTCGTAGGTCCAGGCGTGATAGGGGCACTGGAAGCTCTTTGTGTTCCCCTGCCCGGTGGCAACCTCCGTCCCCCGGTGACGGCAGACGTTGTAGAAGGCATTGATGGCTCCGTCTTCATCCCGGCACACGATGATCGGTTCATCTCCGACTCGTAGCGTAAGATAGTCCCCGGGCTGCGCTACCTCCTCAAGCCTGCCGACGCACAGCCAGTCGGCCTGAAAAATGCGCTCCTGTTCCAATTTATAGGTGTCAGGCGAAGTATAAAAATCCCCGGGCAGATGGCGGGCTTGAAGCAGGGGAGCCTTCGTCTTGGCAACGGCAGTGGCGAACGGAGCCGCGTTGTTGTGTGGGGGGTGTGATGCTGCCATGTGCATTTCCTCGATGTCGGGTTTCGGCGGGCGCGTGCTGCGCGACCAGGGGGGATCAGGAGTTCCTCGATCCAGTTCGGCCGTTTTATGTCCGTCATGCGGGACGGTCAACACCGCTGTGACACCTCCCTCAAAACGTGTGATGCCTATTACCCGGAATCTCCTCTTCCCAGCCATGCAGAAGCCGCTGGGCCGGAGAGAACCCACCCCGCCGCTAGCGCGGCGCCCCTCCCGGGAGGGGATGGAGGTGGTTCCCCTCCTCGGAGGGGTGGCCGAAGGCCGGGGTGGGTTTCTTTTTGCATCACACGTTCAAAGCGGCGGGGTGTCTCTTCTCCTTCCTCGTACGCTCACGATCTCCGGCGTGTGATATGCTCGGCCCATGGCCCGCTCTCCGTTTGCCGATCCCAGACGCTGGACAGGGTTTGCTGCGGCCTGGACGCTGAGCTGTGGCCTGCTGCTGGCCCTGCCCGCTCCAGACCCGGCAGCCAGCGGCGGTCAGTGGTACTCTGTCCTGCCGCCCCTGCTGGCCATCCTGCTGGCGATCTTCTTTCAGCACCTGTTTGTATCGCTCGGCGCGGCCGTTGTGTTGGGCGCCTTTCTGGCCTACGGCCCGCTGCCGTGGCTGGCCCTGCCGCGAGGGTTCGAGACGTTTATCTGGGCCAACCTGAGCAGCGGGTTCAATCTCTCCATCCTGGCCTTCACCCTGACCCTGATCGGCATGGTGCAGATCGTGAGCCGCAGCGGGGCAGCCCAGGCGCTGGTCCAGGCCGTGTTTGGCGCGGCCAGGAGCGGCCGGACGACCCGGCTCGGCACTGCCCTGGGCGGGGTGGTCTTTTTCTTTGACGACTATGCCAACTCGGTGGTGCTCGGCACGACCATGCGGCCGGTGACCGACCGCTGGCGGATTTCGCGCGAGAAACTGGCCTATGTGGTTGACTCAACCAGTGCGCCGGTTGCCGGGCTGGCGTTGATCTCGACCTGGATTGCCTACGAGGTCGGACTGCTCAACGATATCGCGGCCGACCTGGAGCTGGGACTGGACGGCTACGCCATCTTCCTGCTGTTGCTGCCGCTGCGTTTCTACTGTCTGACGACACTCGTGTTCGTGGTGTGTAACGCGGCTCTGAGCCGAGACTTTGGCCCGATGTACCGGGCCGAGGTACGGGCGCTGCGGGACGGCAAAGTCCTGCGCGACGGAGCCCGGCTGCTCACCAGCCGGACGCTTGAGCAGATCCGGCCGGCCACGGACAGGCTGCCGCCGTGGTCCCACGCGGTGTGGCCCGTAGCCGGCCTGGTCGTGGCCGCCGTGGGCGGGATGCTGTGGTTTGGGGCGGGGGCGACTCGGGCCGCCGGGGTGTCGTTTTCCGTTTTCGACCCCACGGTGTGGCGGCTCGCCTTCGGGGCGGTCGGCGGCTCGGTCGCGGGTTCGGGCCAGGTCCTGTTTATGGCCGCCCTGGTCGGGACGAGTCTGGCCCTCGGCCTGGCCGTGTCGCAGCGTTTCCTGACCCTGTCCGAGGGCTTGGCGGCCTGGACCCGAGGCATCGCGCTGGTCTGGCCGGCGGTGCTGATCCTGATCCTGGCCTGGGCGATGAAGAGTATTGCTGATGTGCTGCACACCGACGTGTTTCTGGCCTCCCTGCTCGGCGGGCGTGTCTCACCCCTGTCCGTGCCGCTGGTCACCTTCGGCCTGGCTGCGGGCATTGCCTTTGCCACCGGCACGAGTTGGGGGACGATGGGGATTGTGCTGCCGCTGGCCGTGCCGCTGGCCTACAGCCTGAGTGATGGTCAGACGGCGGGACCGATTGTGTGGCTGACCGCCGCCGCGGTGCTTGACGGCGCGATTTTTGGCGATCACTGCTCGCCGATCAGCGATACCACGATCCTGTCGGCCACCGCCTCGGGCTGCGACCCGCTGGACCACGTCTGGACCCAGGCTCCATACGCGCTGACCTGTATGCTGCTGGCCGGCCTGGCCGGATACTGCGGGGTGGCCTGGGGACTCCCGGTCTGGGCCGCCTACGCGCTGCTGGTGGGCGGAACGCTGGCCGTCCTGTTTGTGGTCGGCCGGCCTCTGCCCGACCCGCCCAGCCACCTCAGTCGTCGCTCAGAGCCATGATGATCCTTGGCACGGAAAGGCGCGTTCTGCTAGGCTCTCCTGCATCAGTCAGGAGCACACGATGATACGGTCTCTAACCATCGACTACGGCGATGAGGTATTGTTGGCACTCGGTCTGTCGCCAGAACAGTTCCGCGAAGAGGCGAAGATTCTCATTGCGGTCAAGCTCTATGAGATGGGCCGACTATCCACCGGCGCCGCCGCGCAGCTTGCCGGCGTCCCCAAGCCGTTATTTCTGATGAAGCTGGCGGACTATGGTGTCGATACCTTCGACCTGTCGGACGAGGAGCTTCGACGAGATATGACCAATGCCCATCGTCATCTGTAACACGTCCGTGCTGCAATACCTGCACCAGATTGACCTGTTGGACCTGCTCCCTGCCCTCTTCGGGCAGGTGCAAATCCCTCATGCTGTCGCAGCGGAAATGGACGAAGGGAAACGCCGAAACGTTTCGCTGCCGACACTGGAGGACCTCTCGTGGGTGACCATTCGCCCGGTACGAGATCGGACGCTACTGCCGCTCATTACCAGTCTGGGGGATGGAGAGAAGGAAGTTCTTGCCCTGGGATTGGAAGCGACAGACGCCCTGCTCGTACTGGACGACCGAAACGCACGTCGGTACGCTACGGCGGCAGAGCTGGAGGTTACAGGCACCCTGGGTATTCTGATACTGGCGAAGGAGCGCGGCCTGCTCGGTTCGATTCGACCCGCGCTGGATCGTCTTCAGGCACTGCGGTTCCGTCTCAGTGCTGCAACTCGCCAGATTGTGCTTGACTTGGCCGGTGAGGGAGGAAGAATTTGAGCTGACCCCGACCGACCCCGACCACCTGTTCCTCCTGATGAAGGGCCTGCCAGCGCTCCTGAGCAACAAAGCGTAGACAGACACACCGCTCCCAAGGTACGGAACTGAGCAGATGACTGACACCCGCCGCTACAAGTACCCGCTGCAACTACCAATATCGTTAAAAGATGCAGCGATACGGCTCGCCAAGGAGGATGGCGTTTCGCTCAATCAATGGATTGTCGCCGCCGTCGCCCAGAAGATCGGCGCCGTCGAGACGGCGGAGGCTTTTCTGCGGAAGCGCGCGACGGGTGCGGTCAAGAGCGATCTGGCGCGCTATCTCGACAAGGCCCCGGATCTGCCGCCCGACCCGGGGGACGAGTTGCCGCGCGAGTGACGATGAAGACGCCAAGAACCTGGCGATGAAAGCTGTCTTCGCCCATAAGCCGAAGGAAGCGAGGAAGGTGCAACACCTGTCTCAGGCGGCAGCAGTCAATCGAGGCTTTTTACCGGAGTAGGCCACTCCCGATCTTTTTCGATTTCGGCCAGGGCTTGGTCGAGCGGGATGGCGTCATCAGGAGTGGACTTGGCGGCGTCATAGGCTTTGAGCGCTTCCAGTTCTTCCAATTCCTGAAGCAAGGTGATGTACGCGTCCATAGTTCTTATTTTTCACCCAGCTACGGTCAGCCTACCTGCGCATACGCCTATGCGCCGCCGCGAGTTGGCTGGCTCGGCGAATCTCGCGGCGGGCTACGAAAGACCTCGCGCGTATGCCATCTCACGAACTCGGCTTTCGGCTTGAACTCATCGGTGTGAGGGGATCGGAGCGGCGCGTCGTGACAATCCCAGAACCACCGAGCGCTATCACTTCCGCCATGTACCTTGTCTGAGATGAGGACTTTGAATCCTCCGGTAATTTGTACCAAGCCGAGCGCCCCACGGTCGAGCGCCTTGTGGTGGATACTGCACAACGCCAACCCGTTTGTAACCTTGTTCGGGCCACCAGCCGAGTGCCATTTGATGTGGGCGGCCTCCAATCCAAGGATTTCATTTTCCAGACAGAGATCAAAACCACAAACGGCACAACGGCATTCGTAGGCGCGTAAAACGTCGTGCCGAAAAGCCCGGTCACGTTTGCGAGTGGCCCTGCGCCGTACTGCTGGGCCGTAAGGAATGGCAGGAGCTTCGCGCACGAGAAAGTCGGGAGAGAAACCCACGGCGGCACGGATGTCGTCATGCAATGAAAGAGGGAAGTGTTCATAGAGAATCGCTTGGGCGGCCTGTTGCACCAATACCGGATCAGAAAGCAGAAGCTCGTAGATCGGTTCAGGAAAACCGCCCGTCACCGCGTGTTTGATGAGTCCACTTCTATGCAGGTCGCCTTGGCTCGTGGCGGGCAGCGATTCTCCTCCGGGGATGTCCCACAGACCATCGTTTCGCAGACGACTGAACGGATATTCTGGATGAACGACCTTGCTGGGGCGTCCAAAACGTTTCAGCAGTTCAATCAACGGGCATTCGATGTCCTCTTCGTAGCGAGCCAGACGCTCTTGTCCCTGAGCAACTCGCCCGAGCGCGAGCAGGACCAGCAGCGGCTTATGCGGCGCGCGCTGGCCGCGTGTCCGCCAGAATTTTACTTGGCCGAGCTTCTGAAAAAATTCGTCGCGTTTCACGGTGGAGAATCTAGGGCCGTAAGTGACGCTTGCCTCAGGCGTCACCGAGGGCCATGAAGATCCGCAGGACGTACCAGAACAACAGCGCCACCCCGGCAAATTGATAGGGAATGATCGACCTGACCCGACCCAGCACTATTTCACTTACGCGACTGACGGGATTGCCACTTTTCATATGACAACCATAGCTCGACACGCCCGCCTAGTTGTGGACGCCTAGGAGAAGGTCGGTAGACCTTCGCAATAAATGGAGGGTTATTCTTTTTCAGGAACCGTTGTATTTTGCTTCTAAATGTCGGGAAACTGTACCCCTAGGTTTCGGTCGGTGAAAAATACCATGCTTAAGCGGCCAATTCATAAGTTATAGCATCTCTCATTTGCTCCCCGGTAAGATTGTAATCTTCTGCGACCTCTCGCTCGTTTTCACCAGCATCAAGCCGGTCAACGATAGCAGCCGTTGAAATGCACCTCCCAGACACGACAGGACGACCAAAAGAGATATTCGCATCAATCATAACGGTCTTTTTGTCAGGCCCAGGATAAAGCCGAAATGGCATAAACTGACCGTCGATTTCGATTCTCTGAAGGCGATCCTTGAACAACTGAACAAGAATGCCCTGCCCGGTTCTTCGTAGGTTAATAAGTTTCCCATATTGCTCCAAGAACAGTTCTCCGGCTTCAGTCCGTAGCTGTTCTGGATGTAAAAACAGCCGCTGGATATTGAAGGTTTTCTCAGCCACAGCGATAGCCTCTCGGGCAGCACGAATTGACACCTCGTGCTTCGTTCTTAGTGCCCGTAAGGTATACGCTTCGATCAGGTTATTGAAAGATAGACGGAGAGGTTTGTACTCTGACGCTGTAATAAGCCGGATGAAAGGAGGCCGCTTAGAATATTGACCATAAGACTGCCCCGCTATCCAGGCACGAAGCGTTTGGGGGGGCATGTGAATATATCCTGCTGCCTCAGCCACCGTGTAGGCGGCAATATCTCTAGGGTCTTCCCTCGAGTATATTCCATTTAGGGACTCAGCCATTAGCAACCCTCCCATGGGCGCGTATCCATATCAAAACGATAGGGTATCGGCGGCGTGAGACAGCCGGGCAGACCAAGCCTGTCTGCCCGGGCACGGATAGGCCGCAAGTGACGCTTACCTCAGTCGTCGCCGAGGGCCATGAAGATCTGCAGGACGTACCAGAACAACAGCGCTACCCCGGCAAACAGGGCCAGTGAGGCGGCCACGTGCTGATCGGGTCGGTAGTGGTGGATGATGTTTGAGGTGGTGTACAGGATCGAGCCGGCGGCGTAGGCGACCATGATGGTCGAGAAGAACAGGCCCAGGCTGAACCCGAACAGGATGCTGACCAGGATGACGCCCAGGGCAATGAACCCCCCGATGGCCAAAATCCCGCGCAGAAAGGAAAAATCCTTGCGGGTGGTAAAGGCGACGAAGGTCAGCCCGCCAAACAGCACCAGCGTCATCAGGCCGGCCTTGGACAGCACCTCGGGCGAGCTGAAATTGACCGCCATATACAGCAGGGGCAGGAACAGCACCGCCTCGGCGACGACGAACAACCCCAGCCCCAGATATTGCAGCTGCGGCGAGGCGTCCGACTGGGCCCAGCGGTCGGCCAGCCACGACACGCCCATGAAGGCGGCCAGGACGACCAGCCAGCCGTAGCCGCCGACCATCAGGCCGACCAGGGCCGGCGCCCCGGACCACGACAGCAGAATGTTCTCAACGGCCAGAAAGCCCAGCACGGCAAACGCCAGATGGGTATAGGTACGGCGAATGAAGTCCGAGCGGACTGTGGCCTCGGCGTAGGCGACCGGGCGGGCGTAAGCGCGTGCGGTACTCATCGGCGGAACCCTCCTGTGGCAAAGAAAGAGGAAACGTGTCCTCCACCCACATGAACTGTTGACATGTTTCCTCTTTTTGAGCGGTCGGGGCAGGCCCCGACTTCGCCCTCCTAGTTGGCAAACGCAGCCTTGAGCGCGCTGCCGGCCTCGTCAATCGCCTTGCGGCAGGCATCGAAGGCGAACATGCTGAAAAAGCCGTGAATCATGCCGTCATAGCGCGAGGTGGTCACCTGCCCGCCGGCCTGTTTGAGCTTGTCGGCATACGCCTCGCCCTCGTCCCGCAGCGGATCGAACTCGGCCGTAATCACCAGCGCGGGCGGCGGGCTGTTGACATATTTGGCCTGGAGCGGAGACGCGTACGGACTGTTGCCGTCCATTTCGCTGGCCAGATAGTGGTTCCAGAACCACTCCATGGACTCGACCGTCAGCAGATAGTCCTTGCCGTTCTGCTTGCACGACTCGGTATCGAAGGCATGGTTGGTGACCGGATAGATCAGGAGTTGGAAGGCCAGCGACGGCGCCCCCCGGTCGCCGGACATCAGGGCCACCGCCGCCGCCAGATTGCCGCCGGCGCTGTCCCCCCCGACGGCGACCCGGGTGGGGTCACCGCCATAGGAAGCGATATTGAGGATCGTCCACTTGGTGGCCTCATAACAGTCGTCCGCAGCGGCCGGAAATTTATGTTCCGGCGCCAGGCGATAATCGACCGACACGGTCACGCAGTTGGCCGCGTTGCTCAGCGCCCGGCAGGTCGGGTCGTGGGTCTCCAGGTCGCCGATGACCCAGCCGCCGCCGTGAAAGAAGACCAGCACCGGAAAGGGTCCCTGCCCCTCGGGCATATAGATGCGGATCGGCACGGGGCCGTTCGGGGTCGGGACGGTCCGATCTTCAACCCTGGAGACCGGCTCGGGGTTTTCGGTCGCAAACAGCCCTTTGATGGCCTGTCGCGCTTCGTCAACGGGCAGTTCGGTCAGGCCCGGAGCGCCGGCGGCGGCCAGTTGATCGAGAAATGCTTTGGCTTGTGGGTCTAACGGCATACTCTTCCTCCTTGCTGAGTGACATGTGCGAGATCGCTCCTGATTTTCTAGCCTGCCCATGCCCCTGGAGGCAAGTGGGGCGGACGTGTCAGCGCTGCCCCGGCGTTTTGCGCAGTGTCGAGACCGGGCTGGGGTCGGCCGTCCCGAGCGGGTTGGTCCGGGTCGGCAACGTTCCCAACCACGGGTAGAGCTGTTGCTGACATACCGCAAAGACGCGGCGCAGCTCGGGGACCGGCTGGCGGTGCTCGTCCACCCGCAGACTGTGCGACGGATATGCCTCGGTGTCGTACACCAGCAGGGCGGCCGACTGGCGACCGCGGTAGTCCCCGCCGGTGGCATCGCCGGCTTCCAGGGCTCTCAGCAGGCGCTCCGGCAGGGCCTCGTCACGGCTGGCTTCAAACGCTTCGACCATGGCCTCGACGGTGGTGGCATCGACCATCATATTGGCCGCCACCACATAGCCCGGGCCAACATGGTCGCCGTGCCAGGGAATGCAGTCCTGGCCGGTAAAGGCGGCGGCATTGCCGGCCCCATCCACCACGCTCAGCTGCCGCCGCGCCCGGCCCGGGTCGGCGGCGATCAGTCGGTCAAGCGCGCTGTGGGCCGTGTGGCCCTGTTCGAGCAGGGCCAGGCCGTCAATCCCCAGATACGGGTTGGCGAAGGACTGCGAGGCAATCGCGCCCAGCTTCGGTTTGACAAAAGGACAGATGGCGCCCACCGCAGGAATGGCCGTGCATACCCCAACGCCCAGCATGCCGGTCCGTGGGCAGCGGGCGGTAATGGAGAAGGTCGTCAGCACGAGTGGGGCACGACCGTGCCGCTCAAAGCGTTGCATGGTGTCTCCTGTGGCAGAACGGTAGCCCTCGGCCTATAATACGTCAAGCTATGGAAACCCAAGCTATGGAAACTATTGATCCGATTTCTCTAGAGATTCTGTGGAACCGCCTGATCTCGATTGTCAACGAACAGGCCACGGCCCTCCAGAATGCCTCGTTTACCACCGTGGTCCGCGAGGCCGGCGACCTGTCGGCCGGGGTGTTTGACACTCGGGGCAATATGATCGCCCAGGCCGTCACCGGCACGCCGGGCCATATCAACACCATGGCGCTGGCCGTGCGTCACTTTTTGAGCCACTACCCGTGGCCGCAGCTCGAAGACGGCGACAGCCTGATCAGCAACGATCCGTGGCTGACCTCCGGCCACCTCAACGACTTTACCGTGGTGACCCCGATCTTTCGCCGCGGCCGGCCGGTCGCCCTGTTTGCCAACACCTGTCATGCGGTCGATGTCGGCGGCCGGATGCTGGGCGCCGACGCCCGCCAGGTGTTTGAAGAGGGCATTTATGTTCCGATCATGAAGCTCTTCCGCGCCGGGCAACCGAACGACGACCTGTTCCGGCTGGTCAAACAGAATGTGCGGGCGCCCGATCTGGTCGAGGGCGACCTGATGGCCCAGGTCGGCAGCAATGAGGTCGGCGGAGCTAAGCTTCTGGAGTTCATGGACGAGGCCGACCTGAGCGGGCTGGATGCCCTGTCGGACGCCATTCTGAATACCTCGGAAACGGCCATGCGGGAGGCGATTGGCGAGCTGCCGGACGGGACATATCAACACGAGATTCGGATGGACGGCTTCGACGAGCCGATCGTCGTCAAGATTGCGGTGCGCGTCGACGGCTCAGACCTGTCCGTCGATTTCAGCGGCACCTCGGCCCAGTGTGAGCGGGGGATCAACGTCCCGTTCGCCTACTGTGTGGCCTATACGACCTATCCCCTCAAATGCGCCATCTCGCCCGCCGTGCCGAACAACGAGGGCAGCTTTCGACCGATTCATATCAGCGCCCCGCCGGGCTGCATCCTGAACTGCGAGTTTCCGGCGCCGGTCGGCGGGCGGCATATTATCGGCCACTTTCTTTCCACCGCCGTGTTTGGCGCGCTGTCACAGGCGGTGCCTGAGCGCGTCCTGGCCGACGGTGCGGCCAATATCTGGATCACCCAGTTCACCGGCACGGACGCGGCCGGCAAAAGCTTTACCTACGTCTTCTTCTCGTCCGGCGGCATGGGCGCGCGGCCGGATAAAGACGGCATCTCGGCCACCGCCTTTCCCAGCGGCATCCAGGGCGTGCCGGCCGAAATCATCGAAAACGTCTCCCCGCTACTCATGGAGCGGCGCGCCCTAGTGCCGGACTCCGGCGGACCGGGCCGATACCGGGGCGGTCTGGGCCAGGAGATGGTCTTGTCGGTTCGCACGTCCGAGCCGGTCATTCACTCGGCCATGTATGACCGCACCAAATTTCCGGCCCTGGGCTATGGAGGCGGCAAGAACGGCGAGCTGGGCGATTTCCGCTTATCGGACGGCAGCCGTCCCCATCCCAAGGCTCAGTACCGTTTGCTGCCCGACCAGAAAGTCACCCTGCGTTTGCCGGGCGGGGGCGGTTTCTACTCGCCCTTGGAGCGCGACCCCGAACTGGTCCGCCAGGACGTGCGGGACGGCTATGTGTCCGTGGAGGCCGCCCGCACGCAGTACGGCGTGGTGCTGGACGCCGAGGACGAGATCGACTGGCCACACACCCGGCGTTTGCGGGCCGAGCGGTCACCGAGCGGGAAAACGCCGTGACTCAGGGCTCCGTCGCGACCTCGACCGACACCAGCCGCAGTACCCCCGCCCCCGGCCGCAACCAGCCCTTCAGCACGATGGCGCGCTCGCGCATGTCCGGCCGCTGCAAGACGCTCAGCAGGCGCGCTTCGGCCACAAAGCGCAGCCCCAGCGGGGACACCCGGCGCAGTTTCTCCTCGGCCCGGTAGGCCGGAATGACGGGTTCCACCCGGCTCACCCGAAACCGCCAGCGTTTGTCCGCGATCCGCACTCTGAGGACCGGAAATCCGGCGCCGCCGGCTTGATCGCTGGCCTCGAGCACCCCGGTCAGACGGACCAGCGGGGCGGGCGAAACGCCGGGGAACAGGGCCGAGCCGACTTGGGCCAGACCGGGTGTGACAAGGAGGCACAGCCCCAGCGCGACGAGGCTGGTTTGACGTGGCATGGGTCTCATTCTCTCCCCGACCTCCCGGCCGGTCAATCGCGTCAGGCCAGGCGGTAGTGCGTCATTGTGAACTTCTCTCTTCGAGGCGGACGCTCCGAACGCAGAAATCCTCCTGCGCTGGCGCGCCCTTCGACAGGGCTTCCTTCGCCTTCGCTCCGCTACGCTCAGGACAGGCTTCCCCCTTTGCCAACGTGTGATGCACCTTACCCGGAATCTGTTCTTACCAGCTGTGCGGAAGCCGCTCAGCCGGAGACAACCCACCCCGGCCTTCGGCCACCCCTCCGAGGACGTGTGATGCAGATTACCCGGTAGTGTAGGAGGAGCGTGTCGAGGATAGGCTCGACTCACATTCCCCACCACAGGAGGTGAGCCATGGCCATCGATCTCGACACGTTCCTGGTCGCCCTCTATACCATCGTGGACGACCTGTACCAGCAGCGGCCGGGGCTCCGGCGGCCGGAGCGGCCGGGCGCCCGGCCGACGGTGGCGGACAGTGAGATCCTGACCCTGGCGTTGTGTGCGCAGTGGTGGGGGCGCTCGGAGCGCGCCTTTCTGCGGTATGCCCGGGCGCACTGGCGGGCGTATTGTCCGCGCTTCCTGAGCCAGAGTGCCTATAACCGGCGGTGTCGGGCCTTGGCGGAGCAGCTGGTGGCGTTGGTCCCGCTCGTGGCCCGGGACCTGCGGGCGGCGGGCGCGGCGTATGAGGTCCTGGACACGGTCGCTGTGCCCTTGCTGCGGCGCTGTCGGGGACAACACCAGCGCCTGTTTGGGACGACCGCCGCCATTGGGCGGGGCGGGAGCGATAAGGAGTGGTATTACGGCTGTAAGCTGCTCGTGGCCGTCACGCCTACGGGCGTCGTCACGGGCTTTGTCGTGGCTCCGGCCAACACCGAAGAGCGGTGGGTCGCCGACGCGCTGCTGGGCTGGCGGGCCGACCCGCACGCGGCGCCCCTCCAGGTGGCCGACTTGCCCTCGCCGCGCCGCCCCAACGGGCGGCCGTATGTGGGCCCCACCGGCCCGCGCTGGCCGCCGCAGGGGGCCGGGACGCCCAGCCGTGGAGGGTATCTGGCCGATAAGGGCTTCTGGGGCCGGTGGTGGCAACAGCATTGGCGGCAGGACTATGGGGCGGCCCTGACCACGCCCAAGGACTATTCGGGCCCGGCCGCCGCCCCGGCCCGCCGCCAGCACCGGCGCCGGTGTCAGATCGTCGAGACGATCAACAGCCAGCTGATCCGCTCCTTTGGCTTGCACTTCCCGGGCGCCCGCAGCCCCCGGGGCTTGCTGACGCGCCTGGCGGCCAAGCTCGCCGCCGTCAATCTGGGCCACTGCCTCAACCAGCTCTTCGGCCGACCGGCCTTGGCCTTGGCTACGCTCTTCGTCGGCTGACGCGACAATACGCATCACACGTCCCAGGAGGGGAATCACCGCCTCCCCAATCCCCTCCTCGGAGGGGTGGCCGAAGGCCGGGGTGGGTTTCTTTTCGCATCACCCGTTGCCAAAGGGGGATTGAGGGGGATTTTCCGCCACAGCGGTCCCTCTCGGAGCGGGTCGCTGTGGGTGAGGCGGAGTAGTCATTTTCAAACGGACGCAGTAACGGCCAGACCCGCTCTCTTGACCCCTGTGTCCGGCCCCGCTAAGCCGGAAGAGGAGGTGGGAGGTGGCGCAGGATTTCCAAGACCTCAACCGACTCATCCTGAGTATGGGGGAAAAATTTCGGGCCGAGATCGTCGAGCCGATCGGACCCAGCCCCAGCCGTCTGCCGGTCAAGCAGTCTTTTTCACTGGCGGTGACTGACGCCTTCTGGCGTTTTCCGTGCCTGGTGGGCGAGCGCCGGCCCAGCCCCGAGACCATCGCCCGGCGGGGCCAGCGGCTGGGCGACACCGTTTCGCCCCTGTCCATCTGGATGCTGGGCTACTTCTTTCTGGTCGGGCGGGAGGTCGTTCTCGATGTGGCGGCTGAGGCCGCGTTCGCCCACGATGACGACAGCGCCGAAATCCTGGCCTTCTGGCGGCGCTTGAGCGCTACGCATCGGGGCGACGGCCATCTCGACAATAGCGACGCGGGGCTGACCAACCGTTTTCTACCAAAGGCGCTGGTCGAGCAGCTGTATCAGGGCCTGGCGCCGGCCGACCTGGAAATGGGCCGGCTGGCAGAGCAGTTCTGTGCGACCCTGGAGGCGTATCTGTTCGACTTGAACGCCGAGGCACACCTGGGCATTGCCGACTCCGGCCCCTACCCGCTGAGCACCGACCGGGTGCTGATCGTGCGGGACTTCTTCGATCTCAAGGGCCGTTTCTATCCGTGGCGGGAGACGGTGGCTGACCTGCCGTATGCCAGCTGCTCCCTGGCCTTTACCCTGGACCCGGGTGATTTTCGGAGCATCGGCATCCGTGACCGGGCAGCGCTACTGACCTCGCCACGCGAGTATCTTCCATGGCTGCGTGAACTCGCCCTGGTGACGCACGATAGCGGGCGGCCGCGCTTTTTGCCGTTTACCGAAATGGACCGGTTGGTCCGCAGCATCAAGAAGCTCCAGCCGCAGCTGGGCGACTGGTTTGCCCGCCTGTCGCGCCACGACGCCATCGTACAGGCGGCGAGACCCTGGGCCGTGCGGCCCTTGTCGGTGATTGGCCGGGCTGAAGACTGTTTTGACTGGCAGCCCGAGCCCGAGGCGCTGGGTTTGCTCCCGCTGTACGCCGACGACGATGCGCAGGCGGTGCGCTGGGCCAGCCATCGCTGTCTGGTCCCGGGCCGACCGTCTTTCGTGCCGCTCGGCGAACAGATGTTTCAGTCTTCGTCTGCGGTGGCCGGCAAGCGTGGATAAAAGTACACCCGGGCCGGAATCCGGCCCCGTTCCTCGCTGACCGTGTAGTAGCCCGTTCCGTCGGCCTTCCAGCCCAGGGCCTCGCCCTGGGGTTCGGGTTGATAGGGAAGCGACATGGGGCGGACGGCCAGCGCCTCATGGATCGTCTGTCCGGGAGCCCGCGTCCAGTAGTACACCGCGCGATAGCTCTTGAGCAGGATCTCGGCCCCGGACGGGGCAATATCTCCGCCGACCAGCCAGTCCTCCATCGTGGGCTGCTCCTCAAGAACCAGAGTGGCGACCCGCTCAAGCGTCATCGGCGCGCTGGTCGGTTGGGGGTAGGCGGCGCGATAGACCCCCAGCCCGGCTTCACGTTTGGAGATGACGTACAGGTCTTTGGTGAGCGGGTCGACCAGCAGGGTCTCGGCATCGCGCCGGCCGTCCGGGTAGCGGAAGGACAGCGTCTCAACAGCCGACAGATGGTGGACAGCGGCCGGTCCGGCCTTGACCTGGGGTTCGGGCAGGCGGTGGATATATTTCAGATCCCGGCGCGCCCGGTTATCGCCAATATCGCCGATGTACAGGTAGGACTGGCCGTCCTGCGGCCCCGGCCCGATGGCGATATCCTCCCAGTCGTGGTTGGTGATGCCGTCCAGCACATAGGTGCCGAGATGGCCGCCTCGGGAGCTGACGGCGAACACCTGGTTTGGCTGCCCGGAGTCATTATGCACCCACAGCACGTCCGGGTTTTTGCGGCTGGCCACAATGCCCGAGGCTTCGCGGATGGGCGCGTGTTCGACCACGCCTCTGTCTACCCGCTGGCCGAACTGCGGGGCGTCGCCGGCCGCCCCGGCAGCCCACGCGGCGAGGATGAAGAGCGATACCCAGACCAGCCTGGATGCGCGCACGGTCAGCATACGTCTTTTATAGCGACGGTGTCGGAGCCCGGCTACTCCGGGCGACTGCTAGTGGTGTCTTCGTGTGATAATGTTCGTCCCAGACACACTCCAGCGGTTCTCTGTGACCGAGAGCCCTGCGCCGGGAAAATCCCCCTCAGTCCCCTTTTGGAAACGTGTGATGCAAGAAGAAACCCACCCCGGCCTTCGGCCACCCCTCCGAGGACGTGTGATGCAGATTACCCGGTAGTGTAGGAGGAGCGTGTCGAGGATAGGCTCGACTCACATTCCCCACCACAGGAGGTGAGCCATGGCCATCGATCTCGACACGTTCCTGGTCGCCCTCTATACCATCGTGGACGACCTGTACCAGCAGCGGCCGGGGCTCCGGCGGCCGGAGCGGCCGGGCGCCCGGCCGACGGTGGCGGACAGTGAGATCCTGACCCTGGCGTTGTGTGCGCAGTGGTGGGGGCGCTCGGAGCGCGCCTTTCTGCGGTATGCCCGGGCGCACTGGCGGGCGTATTGTCCGCGCTTCCTGAGCCAGAGTGCCTATAACCGGCGGTGTCGGGCCTTGGCGGAGCAGCTGGTGGCGTTGGTCCCGCTCGTGGCCCGGGACCTGCGGGCGGCGGGCGCGGCGTATGAGGTCCTGGACACGGTCGCTGTGCCCTTGCTGCGGCGCTGTCGGGGACAACACCAGCGCCTGTTTGGGACGACCGCCGCCATTGGGCGGGGCGGGAGCGATAAGGAGTGGTATTACGGCTGTAAGCTGCTCGTGGCCGTCACGCCTACGGGCGTCGTCACGGGCTTTGTCGTGGCTCCGGCCAACACCGAAGAGCGGTGGGTCGCCGACGCGCTGCTGGGCTGGCGGGCCGACCCGCACGCGGCGCCCCTCCAGGTGGCCGACTTGCCCTCGCCGCGCCGCCCCAACGGGCGGCCGTATGTGGGCCCCACCGGCCCGCGCTGGCCGCCGCAGGGGGCCGGGACGCCCAGCCGTGGAGGGTATCTGGCCGATAAGGGCTTCTGGGGCCGGTGGTGGCAACAGCATTGGCGGCAGGACTATGGGGCGGCCCTGACCACGCCCAAGGACTATTCGGGCCCGGCCGCCGCCCCGGCCCGCCGCCAGCACCGGCGCCGGTGTCAGATCGTCGAGACGATCAACAGCCAGCTGATCCGCTCCTTTGGCTTGCACTTCCCGGGCGCCCGCAGCCCCCGGGGCTTGCTGACGCGCCTGGCGGCCAAGCTCGCCGCCGTCAATCTGGGCCACTGCCTCAACCAGCTCTTCGGCCGACCGGCCTTGGCCTTGGCTACGCTCTTCGTCGGCTGACGCGACAATACGCATCACACGTCCCAGGAGGGGAACCGCCCCCATCCCCTCCTCGGAGGGGTGCCGCGCGAGCGGCGGGGTGGGTTCTCTCTGACCCTTCAGCCTCCGCACGGCTGGCGAGCGCAGGTCCCTGGGAATGGACATCACACACTGTCAAAGGGGGAAGCGTGAGAGCGCAGGGGGATTTGTGGAGGAGGGGCGGGACGACGGCCTAGCCCCGTCCGCTGGGTCTGGTAGGATCGGGAGAGCCGTCGATGCGCTGTTCTCACGCCTGCGAGAAGCTATGTTGCCCGCAGTTTTCACGCCCCAATTTCTGGCTCGGCTGGAAACCCTCCAGCTTCGGTCACGGCGCAAATTTGTCGGCAGCCGTCCGGGCCGGCATGCGTCGCCCCGGCGCGGGGCCGGTCTCGAGTTTGCCGACTATCGCCCCTATGCCCCGGGCGACGACCCGCGCTCCATTGACTGGAAGCTGTACTGCCGCACCGACCGCCACTACATCAAGCTCTTCCAGGAAGAAGAAGACCTGTACACCTACCTGTTCCTCGACCTGAGCGCCTCAATGGCCCACCCCAGCGGCGATGCCAAGTATGCTGCGGCGCGCGACCTGACGCTGGCTCTGGCCTATATCGTGCTGGCCGGGGACGACGCGGTCAAACTGCACGCCCTGAGCGGCGCCGAGAGCGAGCCGGCCACGCCGTTTTTTCGCGGTCGGCGGCGTTTTATCCAACTCCACGATTTTTTAGCCGACCTCCAGCCCCAGGGCCAGCTGCACCCGCCGACCGCTCTGGCGCGTCATTTGCACACCCTGCACCGGCCGGGAAAAGCCATCTGGGTGTCGGATTTCCTCTTTCCCATGGACGTGTTTCACACCTCGCTCAACCTGCTGCGGGCGGCCAACTTCGACCTGGCGGTCGTCCAGGTGTTGGGCCGCACCGAGACCGACCCGCCGCTCCTGCCGGCCGGCGCACGTTTTGTGGACAGCGAGGGTGGCGGCTCAGCCCTGATCCGTTTCGATGCCCGGGCCAAACGGGCCTATGTCGAGCGTCTGGAGCGTCACAACCGGGAGCTGCGCAGTTCGTGCCATCAGGCCGGGGCGCGCTACGCGCAATTCGTGGCCGGAGCGGAGGCGTCGAGCGATGTGCACGACTTCGTCCTGCGTGAACTGCCGGCCCTGGGCGTGTTGAGCTGAGGGCCTTCGTCACATGGACTTTGCCCTGCTGTCCGCGTCGTCCGCAGCTCCCCTGCTGCTGGCCCTGCCCGCGTTGTTCCTGCCGTATCTGTTCCGTCGGCGGGCCAGGCGGGTCGTTGTCCCCAGCCTGTTCCTGTACGAGGGGCTGGCCGCCTCGGCCAGGCGGGGAATGTGGGGCCGGCTCCGGGTCTCGCCCCTGTTTTTCCTGCACCTGCTGATCCTCCTGCTCTTGATTCTGATTGCGGCCCGGCCGGTCGTCCGCAGCCCCGGCGGCTCGGTCGCCTTCGTGCTCGACACCTCTGCCAGCATGCAGGCGCGCGCCCCGGACGGCGCCGCGCGGGTGTTCGAGCTGGCCAAGCACGCGCTGGAGTCCAGCCTGGCAACGCTCCCTGAGGGGCAGCGCATCGGGCTGTTCACCTCGGCTCCCTCTCCCCAAAAGATTGCCGATAGCAGCCTGGTCGGAGATGGGTCGGAACCGGCCCTGGACCGACTGCTGGCGGGGGTCGAGGTCACCGATACGCCCGACCCGAGCGACGCGGTGCTGTCTGTTTTTTTCGCTCAGCTGCTGGCCGAGGACGGCTTTCAGCGCCTGGTCTTCTTCACCGATAGACCTCTGGCTAGACCTCTGGCTAGACCTCTGGCCTCGTCCGTCCCGCCGCAGGTCTCGGTGGTCCGGCTGGGTGAGGCTGGTCCGAATCTTGGCATCAGCGGCTTTCGCCTGCACCGCAGCCCCTTTTTCCCCGACGCGGTCGAGGCCACGCTGCGGGTCGTGGGCACGGCGCCTGCGGAGGGCTGGCGGGTCAGCCTTGAAGATGCCGAGACCGGCCAGGAACTCCAATCGCTCCCCCCTGCTCAGGACCAGACCTTTGCTTTTTCTGACGTGCCGGTGGCCCGCACCTACCGGGCGCGGCTGCTGATCGAAGACGGGCTTGAGCTGGATAATGAGGCCCACGCCGTCCTGCCCGGGCTGGGGTCGGTCTCGGGCCTGCTGGTCAGTCCGCTGCCCCAAGGCGCGGCGGGTCTGTCCCGGATTCCCGCGCTCAGGCTTGAGCAGGTCAGCCCCCAGGACTACCGCCCGGACATGGCCGCCCGTTTTCCGTTTGTCCTCTTTCACCTGACCGCACCCGACAGCTTGCCGCCGAGCAACGCCGCCTTCGTGCTGCCGCCCGAGGGCAACGCCGTCTTTCCTCTGGGCCGGGCGGCGGCTGGACCTGACATCACCCGCTGGACGGTTGGCCACCCGCTGGTGCGCTATGTGCATTTCCCGCTGCTGCGGCCCGCCTTCGGTCACGCCTTCTCGCCGCCGGCCTGGAGCACGACGGTCGTACACGCCACACCCGGACCGCTGATCCTGGCCGGCGAGCGACGCGGGTATCGCTACGCCGCTGTCGGATTTGACCTGTTGCCGTATCTGGGCCGGCAAAATCTACCGGCCTCGATTCTGACCCTGAACCTGCTGGACTGGCTGGCCGGTCAAGCCGGCCGCACGCCCAGTCTGACAACCGGGATGAGCCTCAGCCTGACTGGCCAGGCGCCGCAGGTCTCCGGCCCGGCCGGCCAGCCCCTCCCCGTCGTCGGCCGGAGTCTGAGTCTGCTCAAGCAGGGGGTCTATCGGGTCACCGAGCATGGACACCAGCGCCGCCTGGCCGTCAATATCAGCAGTGCCGAGGAGTCCCGTCTCGGGCGGCCCCTGCGGCTGGACGTTTCCATCCCAACGCAGTCGGAGCAAACGGCTCAGCACCCGGTCTGGCCGTGGATCATTGTCGGCGTGTTGCTGCTGCTGGGTCTTGAGCGCTGGCTTGTTGGGCGGGAGGAAGGGAGCAGCCGGAACGGGGCGTGACCAGCCGGTCGCCCCTGGTTCCACGTACCATGGACACCGTTTTTTCCCTCGCGGAGTGGCTGCCGCCTCTGGCCTTTGAGCGGCCCGCATTCTTGTGGCTGTTTGCCGGCCTGCCCCTGCTGTGGCTGGTGCAGCGGCGTTCCTTGCGGTCCGGGCTGGGACGCCTCAGCCTGACCCTGCACTCCCTGCTGGTCGGGGTGTTGATCCTGATTGCCGCAGGCTGTCACAGCCTCCGGCCGGGAACGGTCCGCAGCCCGCTGCTGGCCTTTGACGTTTCCCACAGCCTGACGCCCGATCAGCGCCGCTGGATGCGGGACACCGCTGCCCGACACCTGACGCCGACGCCCGACACGCCGACCCTGCTGTTTGCCGGCGCCCGCCAGTGGCTGCCGTGGAGCGAGGCTGAGGCTCTGCTGCTCGCCCCGCCCCCGCGCTTACAGCTTGAGCACAGCAACCTGGCCGCCGCCCTGACCGGCATTCTGGCCGAGCAACCGGGCCGGACGACCTATGTGCTGAGCGACGGCTGGGAGACGGTCGGCTCGGCCGCCCCGCTCCTGCCCCTGCTGGCCGAACGCCGCCAGCGCCTGTATCCGTTGGCGCCGCCGGGCGCCGAGCGCTTGCCGAACCTCGCCATCCAGCGTATCGGCGCCCCGCAGGTCGTGCAAAAAGGCGACGGCGTGACGCTGCGCCTCGTCCTCGACAACACCCACTCCGGTCGTGTTGAGGCCGAGTTGGCGCTGCGCCAGCGTGATCAGCCGGTGTGGCAGGGTGTCGTCAGTCTGCCGCCGGGTGTTTCCGTGCTGACCCGTGCGATCAGCCTGTCCGACGACGGGTTGATTCCGCTCCGGGCCACGCTGACCCCGGCCTCGGACGTGCAGGATGCCAATCCAGACGATAACCGGGCGGCAGCCTGGGTCCGGGTCAGCCGGCCCGATACGGTCTTATTGCTCAGCGGCCGGGAACGCGACAACCGCTATTTGCGCCAGGCGCTCAGCAGTCGCGGGTTTGAGGTTCGGACTCCGCGTGTCTCTTCCTCAGCGACGCTACCGGCCCCGGAGTCGTTTGGCGCGGTCATCCTGAACAATGTGGACAGGCGCAGCCTGCCGGCGGCCCTGCCGAGCCGTCTGCGGACCTATGTACGCGACGGGGGGGGCCTGATCATGGTCGGCGGCGAGTCGAGCCTGGGGCTGGGCGGCTACGTCGGCACGCCGGTCGAGCAAGCCCTGCCGGTGGTGCTGACGCCACCCCAAAAAGAGGAAAAGCGTACGGCCGTGATGCTGGTGATCGACAAATCGGGCAGCATGCGCCGCGAACAGCGGCTGTTGTTCGCCCTGGCCGGGGTACGCGGCGTGGCCCGCAACCTCAAAGACAGCGACCTGTTTGGCGTTATCGGCTTTGATAAGGAACCGTTTCCCGTCATTCCGCTGAGCTATATGGGCAAGATCCGCCACGAGGTGGAGGCGCGGATCGACAGACTCAGGGCGGCCGGCGGGACGTATCTGTTGCCTGCCCTGGAAGAGGCCAGACGTCAGCTGGAGCGTCAACACGCCACCCGTAAGCATGTGGTGATCCTGACCGATGGCGAAACCGGCGGCAGCGGCAGCGCGTATCTCGACCTGGTATCGGTCATGCGCCAGGAACTCGGCATGACCATCTCGACGATTGCGGTCGGACGCCGGCCCAACCTGCGCCTGCTGTCGCGTCTGGCCGACTATGGCGGCGGGGCGTTCCACCATACCACCGACCCCTCCAGCCTGCCTGAGCTGTTCATCGGTGAGCTTGAGGACACCGCCCAAGAAAAGACCATGCTGGAGCGGGAGTTCACCCCCATCCCCAACCCGCGCTCGCCCCTGCTCGCGGGGCTGGCCGCGCGTCGGCTGCCGCAGGTCAAGGGCTATGTTGAGGTGCGGCTCAAGCCCGGCGCCCGCAGCGACGTATCACTGAGAGTGGAGGATGCTTCGCCGCCGCCGCTGCTCGCCTCGTGGACCTACGGCCAGGGCCGGGCCGTGACCTTCGCTTCGGACGCCAACGGCCGTTGGTCGGCGCCGTGGATTGGCTGGGACGGGTTCAGCGGCTTTTGGGAACAGGTTGTCCGCTGGAGCGGAGCCACCAGGCGGGAGAAGCAGACCGACTTTGTCGTCGAGCTGGGCCATACCGGGCGGGGGCTGGTCGTTGACCTCTTCTCGCACGCCAGCCGGGAACACGGCCGGTCGGCCTCTGCCGACCTCCGCCTGCCGGGCGGCACGAGCCACTCCGTGTCCCTGGACCGCCTGGCGCCGGGCCACTACCAGGCGGTGTATGCCAAGCCTGAGCCGGGCGATTACCGCATCGAACTGCGCCTGCCGTCCGGCGAGACGCTGGGTCCGCTGGGCTACACCGTGCCGGTCCCGAACCCGAGGGGAGAAGTGCCGCAGCCCGAGCCGAATCTGGTCCTGTTGGAAACCCTGGCCCACGCCACCGGCGGGAGTCTGAACCCCGACCCCGACAGCGTTGTTCACGCCACCGGTCCATCCCAAGCCCGGCCGCTTTTGCCGTATCTGCTGCCGCTGGCCGTCGGGCTGTACCTGCTGGAACTGATTGTCAGACGGCTGGCCGAGGAGCCGGCCGAACACGCGGCTTAGGGCTTGAGCAGACTCGGCTCAAACTCCTCGGGTGGCTGGTAGCCGAGCAGTTCCAGCAGGGTCGCGGCGACATTGGCCAGGCCGGCTTCGGGCAGGTCGTCCCGTAGCGAAAAGACCCGTCCGTCGCCCTCGACCACGAGAAAGGGCACCGGGTTCAGTGAGTGGGAGGTCCGGGGCTGCGGCCTGCCGTCCGCACCCGTCAGGGGGCGCTGGGACGGGTCGCGCTGGACCATGTCTTCGGCGTTGCCGTGGTCGGCGGTGACGACCAGACAACCCTTGCTGGCCAAGACTTCGGGCAGGATACGGCCCAGCGCCCGGTCAACCTCTTCGACCGCAGTAATCGAAGCGGCAATCTTGCCGGTGTGGCCGACCATGTCCCCGGCGGCAAAATTGACCCGGATGAAGGGAAAGTCGCCGGTGTGGATGGCCTGAATGACCGTCTGCGCGGTCTCGGCCGACTTCATCCACGGGGCTTTATCGAACGGCACCTGATCGGACGGAATCTCGATATACTCCTCGCTGTCCTCATCAAACTTGCCCGAGCGATTGCCGTTCCAGAAATAGGTCACATGGCCGAATTTCTGGGTCTCCGAGCAGGCCAGCTGCCGCACCCCGGTGTGGGCCAGGTACTCGCTGACCGGCCGCTCGACCTCGGGCGAGGAGACGAGATAACGCCGGGGGATGTGGAGATCCCCATCGTATAACATCATGCCCGCGT
This sequence comes from uncultured Binatia bacterium (SeqCode), assembly GCA_965243735.1. GTDB lineage: Bacteria > Desulfobacterota > Binatia > Bin18 > Bin18 > JAAXHF01. The sequence goes on along the minus strand of CBDEVZ010000008.1, from coordinate 4,681,305 downwards.
ACACGACCTGGGGCACGCGACCGCGGTCGAATTTGTCAAACTCCGGGCCAGCCTCAAACGCCTGGGAGATTTCCAGCCCACGGTCGCCCCGAAAGTTGAAGAAGATCACCGCGTCGCCGTCCTGAACCGGACCGCGCGGCCGGCCGTCGGGACCGCTGACCACGAACTCGGGCAGAAACTGGTCGGCAATGCCGGGGGTTTCCTGGCGGTAGGTCTCAATCGCGCTGCGGGCGCTGGGAAAGGCCCGGCCGCTGCCGTGCACCTGAGCCTTCCAGCCGCGTTCGACCATGGCCCAGTCGGCCTCGTAGCGGTCCATGGTCGTTGTCATCCGTCCGCCGCCGGACGCAATCCAGTAGTCTTTGCCGGTCTCTCGCACGCCGGCCAGCACGTCTTCCAGCCGGTCGATATACACCAAAGCCGAGGTCTCGGGCACGTCGCGGCCGTCCTGCAGGGCGTGGACATACAGCCGCGGCAGGGCCTCGGCGGCGGCCCGCCCGATCAGGGCGAACAGCTGCTTTTCGTGGGAGTGGACATTGCCGTCCGACACCAGACCGATCAGGTGCAGGGCTCCGCCCGTCTTCTGGAGGTGGCGCATGATGGTCTGCCACGTCCCGTTCCAGATCGTGCCGCGTTCGATCGCCGCGTCAACCAGCTTGGCGCCCTGGTCAAAAATACGGCCCGCGCCCAGGATATTGTGGCCGACCTCGGAATTGCCCATGTCGGCGTCCGAGGGCAGGCCGACCGCAGTGCCGTGGGCGCGCAGCTGGCGTGCCAGGCCGCCCTCGCCCAGCGCGTCCAGGGTCGGGGTGGCGGCGCAGGCCACGGCGTCGAACTCGTCGGCCTGGCCGATGCCGACACCGTCGAGGATGAGCAGAACGAGCGGGCCGTGGGGTGCGGGCAGGCTGGGGTGGGGTGCAAGTTTCATCGGCTGCCTTTCGTCGCGGGTTCGGAAGAGTCAGGGAGAGGGTTTGGTCTCCTTAAGCTGCCCGGTCACAAACTTGTGCAAGGTACTGGCAATGAGGGTCTGGTAGGGCATCCCTTCTGCCACTGCCCGTTTTTGGAGCTGTTCCAGGTCTCGGGCCGAGATACGGATATTGATGCGCTTTCTCTTGTGGAGAGTCTCTTTTGCCGCAGCCTCCAACTGCCGCTTCTCGTGTCTGAAGTTTTTGAGGCTTTCAAACTCTCCGCGCTCGAAGTCTTGCAGGAGCTGTCGCTCCTCCTTGTCCAGTTGCGCTTGCTTCTGCTTCATCCGAGATACTCCTGCGTTGCTTTGCGGCTGGGAATAATGGTTTTCAGAAATCGGCTGCCCCGTTCCTTGACGTAGGGAACCAGGTACGCGTAGCCGTCAATATTGAGCACGATGATCTTTTGCTTGGGATAGCGGGCAGCATTCGGATGTTTGACGATGTCCAGCACGTCTCCGTTCTGAATATGAAAGACGACATCTTCAAAGCTGACCCCCCGTATGCTTTTGAGCCGTGCGTTTTTCTCCTCATCCCAGTCGAAATCGCTCACCCTGGCGATCATCCTACCGTGTGTGCCTTCTGTCAACATCGTCGGACAGACCCGACGGACGGCTTCAGACACATGCCCAGCCCGGCGTCCTGATAGGCGCTTGTTCGTTCAGTTCGGTTTCCAGTCCTTCGTAGTCACCCAGATGAGCGCGCATGAGGCTCTTCCACAGCTTGCCGTGGTTGATACAGGCAGAGCGGGCTACTGGGGATGAGACAGGGCACCCATTTTCAAACTGAGACACCACTGGCAATTCCAATTGACTATCCAAGGTAGTACGGCCATACTCCTGCGTATGGCCGTCCCAACAATCAAATCCACCTATTCCCTGGACATCGAAACCGTTCGTCAGTTAGAGCATTTGGCGAAATTCTGGGGAACCTCGAAATCGGCAGCCCTGCGTCGTGCCGTCCAGCTTACGGCCAAACAGCTCAATGCTGTCGATCCAAGCGGACTGGACGCGCTTGATCGTCTACAGCGCTTGCTGGCACTGGACGAACAGGCAGCGGCAAGCTGGGAGAAGCAGGCCAGACAGGAACGACGTGCATCGGCGAAGCGAGCGGTTGGCAAGAGGCCGTCATGATCCATCTGGATACGAGCTTCCTGATTCGGGCACTCGTTCGCGGGTCCTCTGAAGACGGGCGGCTTCGAGGATGGCTGAAGGCAGCGCAACCGCTCGGCATGAGTGCTGTTGCCTGGGCGGAGTTCCTGTGTGGCCCAATCGATGAGACCGAGCTTCTGCTCGCGAGTCAGGTGACTGGAGAACGTATTGCGTTCACGGAAGAAATTGCTGCACTGAGCGCACGCTTGTTCAATGACTCAGGCCGCCGCCGGGGGACAATGATTGATTGCATGATCGCCGCGACGGCACTGGCTCAACAGGCCTCCATAGCGACCTGCAACGAGAGCGACTTTCGACGCTTTGAAAGCTCAGGGTTGAAGCTGGTGTAAAGGTCCAGCCGATCTCCTGGGCGTATTGGAGGATGCGGGCCTGAACGGTTTTGCGTTCGCTGGGTTTCGGCATGGGAGTTCAATCCGATAAATCTGTCTTAAGAGATTTCCATGTGTCGAAGGATCGCCGGACCTCCGGGAGAGAGTCTGATTCGTATAATTTTCGCAAATATAAAATTTCAGTCAGGGTTGAGCGTTCGAGACGTTCGGCGAGCCATACCTTGATGATTGACTGCCGCGTCACGCCCAGATGCTTGGCCTCTCGGTCGAGCCGTTCAATCATCCAGACCGGGAAGTCGACGTTGACCCGCTTGAGTTGCTGTTTTGGGCGCCGGATGGTGGACATATCCAGGGAATCCGTCACATCTTCGCCCTTGTCGAAGGCAGCGTCGAATTGTTTAGCGATTGTTTTTTTCACACACCAGCGCCTCGTTTTTACATTATCCGCAGGCTAGCGCCCATGTCCAAATTCAGGCCCTATCCACGATACGGCTGAACTCGTCCTCTTCCTGCCAGCCCAGGAAGGTCGAGGCGACCCGCTCGATCCCGTCTTCGGGAATGTAGTTCTTGGGGTCGCCCTTGGCAAAGACCTGCGAGGCGTTGACCAGCAACAGCTTGGCCTGGGTCCCGCGAATGCTGCACGCCGCGTCCCACAGCCAGGATTCGAGCGACTTTGTGTTTGTGTTGTTTGTCACTGTGAACTTCCGCCAACAGTTTGCTGTCCGGGGCTGTAGGCACGACCCTCTCTTCTACCGCAGACGGCTCAGACAACATTCAACATCTTGTTGGCGTAGTCTTTCCCACAAGCCGGAGGGGGAAGCGGCTTGCCATCCTGCCGATAGAGAGCAACCGTTTCTTCAACAATCTCGCATAATTCGGCAAAGACGGCCTTTTCATCCTCTCCGTGGCACCCGCCGTAGAACAGGCCCGGGCAGCTTCCGACAAAACACTGGTCTTCGTCTGACCATTCGACAATCTTCACGTATCGGTCGCTCGCTCTCATTGTTCGGCCTCTGATCAATTCTCTGATTTTTCGCGGCATTCGGGTTGTAACAATTCATTAGCAAGAGTCCGCTTGTCGGCAATAGTCCGGCTGGAATCGAGTGTGTATACCACCGGCACCGCAGTGGCCAGTTCGAGCCCCACAAGTTGGGCCGGTGTCAGCTTCTCCAGCCGCATGATGATCGCCCGCAGCGGATGCTCGTGGGCCACAATCAGGACATTCTTGCCCGCGTTGAGCTGGGGTGCGACCTCAGCCTCGAAGTAGGGCAACAGCCGGGTCGCAACGTCCTTGAGGCTCTCGCCGCCGGGCGGGCCGTCGGCATAACTCCGCCGCCAGCTGTGGACTTGGTCGGCGCCGTAGATGCGGGCCGCCTCGGCCTTGTCCATGCCTTGCAGCCGTCCGTAGTCGCGCTCGTTGAGCAGCGGGGTGCGGTGTGGAAGAAGGTCCTCTCGTCCCAGCGCGGACAGGACAATGTCGAGACTGTCGGCGGCGCGCTGGAGCGTGGATGAGAATGCCAGGTCGATACTGAGCCGATGGCGTCGGAGCAGACGGCCGGCTCGACGAGCCTCGGCCCGGCCGGTGGCGGTCAGGGGAACATCGACGCCCCCGGTGAACCGATTGTCAAAATTCCACACCGACTCCCCGTGCCGCATCAAGACCAGGAATGACACAGGCGTGTTTTCAGCCCGGCCAGGGACGACTAGGGGCGGCGCTTATTCGGCCAGCTGACGATATTTGCCCTTGTAGAACAGCAGGGGTTCGGCGTCGGCGGTGGTGATAGTCTGGATCTCGCCGGTGTAAATCGTGTGGTCGCCACCCTCGTAGCCGGCGGCCACCCGGCATTCGAGGTGGGCCAGGGCGCCGTCGAGCAGCGGCACGCCAAGCCCGCCCAGGGTGTAGGACACCCCTTCGAACTTCTCAATGCCTTTGGTGGCAAAGCGGGTCGAGAGTTCTTCCTGTTCAAGCGACAGGAAGTTGACCGCAAAGACTCTGGAGTCCTCGAAACAGGCGTAGCAGTCGACGGTTTTATCGATGCAGACCAGCAGCAGCGGGGGGTCGAGCGACAGCGAGCTGAAGGCGTTAGCGGTCAGGCCGAAGGGTTTGTCGGTTTTGTCCTTGGTGGTGATGACGGTCACGCCGGTGGCAAAGTGCCCCATGACGTTGCGCAGCTCGCGTGGATCGATAGCCATGCCGCTCTCCTCGGTGTGTGGTCTTGTTTCCTGACTGCTACCAGAGGCGCTATGGCGCGTCAATTGCAGCCGAGTCGGTCAGGGACGGGCTGAGGATTGTACGGGCGAGGTCCTTATCGCAGCCCGGCGCCTGACCGAAAACCTTCTCCCAGACCGGCGCAGTTTCCATGCACATATACACGGGCGCGTTGGGGGCGGCGCGTCTGAGCCAGCGGCTGAGGGTCCGGTACATCTTGACCCGCCGGGGCTGGAAGGTTCGCCATTTGCCGTCGGCGCAGCGCACCTGCTCGCCGGACAGCAGACGGGTATGCGGGAAGCGACGGCGCATGGCGGCGCGCAGGGCGGGGGTGAGGCGCAGACTGCCCAGGCTGAGCCAGGCGACGTGGCGCGGGTCGATAGCAGAAAAGAGACGTTCGATGGTCCGGCCATAGCCGGCCTGCCAGTCGGGATACTCGATCAGCGGATCGAAATGAAACCCGAGCCGATAGCCGGCCCGTGCGACGTGGCGAGCCGCGTCGAGGCGTTCGGCAAACGAGGCGGTGCCGTGTTCTTCGGCCTCGGCAATCTCGGCCGGCGTGATCGTCCACGACACCACGGTGCGTCCCTGGGGGTTGAGTTCGAGTAGGCCCTCGACGCAGTCGGTCTTGGTTTTGAGTTCGAGCACGACATTGTCACGCTGGGCAAAAAACGGCACCAGCTCGGCCGAAAAGCCGAGGAGTGGGTCGAGGGCCAGGCTGTCGGACAGTTCTCCGGTCCCGATGCGGAACTGCTTCCAGGGCTGACGGTCAACCACAGCCGCCAGCTCGTCCAACAAGTCGTCCACATTGGTATAGACGGTCAGCAGCGGGTTGTTGGCCAGATAGTCCTGGAGAAAGCAGTAGCTACAGTCCATCGGGCAGTTCGAGATCAGGCTGACCACCAGATAGTTGCAGCACACCAGACCGGGCGTGCCGGCCGGACAGTGTTCGAGAAAGCGGGAACGGTTGCGGGTGAACAGGAGCGTTTTTTTGCCGGCGCCGAAGGGGTCCGCCAGGCTTTCTGTAGAAGGCCGGAAGCCCCGGTCTACGAGTCGGACCGGCAGCTGGGGCAGGCGTTGCAGCGCGCGTTGGACAACGGGCGCGTTTTCTTCTCCCCGTTCGATCAGCATTTCCTGCGGTTGATAGCGGTGCATGGCGGAGGCGCAGCATAAAACGTCGGGCCGGGAACGTCAAACGCCTCAGGCCTCGTCAAGGAGATCGAACAGCCGCTGGAATGTCCCGTCGGTGAGGCGCTGCCGGATGCGAGCCATGACGGCGTCGAGGTCTTTCGCGCTCTTGACCCGGACTTCGAGCGTCACCTCGTCACCCTCAAAGGCGGGCGGAAAGGCGACCCGGACCTGCGGGCCGAGGGCGAGCGCTTTGACGCAGGTCTGCAACTCGTGCTCCAAGCGGGCGATCTCCGGGTAGCGCAGCCTGCGCAGCGCGTCCTTGACCGCCTTCAGCTTATCGTTTCGGGAGCGCCCGAGCTTGAGGGCGCGTCGGACGGCCGGCTGCTGCAAGACCGCAGCAATACTCCCCCCGTCACGCAGCACGATTTCTTCCAGCCAGTCCAGAAAGTCTCGCAGGTGATTCTCACCCAGCCGGAGTTCCTGAGCCACCGTCAGCAGAGCCTGCTGATCGGTTGCCTGCCAGGCCCGCCAGCGGGCCAGCGTGGCCTGGCTGAGGCGTTTTTGCTCGGCGTAGAGGCCCAGAGAGGAAAGCACGTTTGGCATGTCTAGAGGAACCCCAGCGCGGCATCCGCTGACGTGGCGTCGGCATAGCGCGCCGCCAGCCGCAGGTACTCGGCTCCCGTCCGGCCCCGCTTCCTGGCGCCGCGGGCCAGCACCGCGCATTTTTTCTGCAACACTGCGACCGTCAGCCGCCGCTGTTCCGGCGATAGGACGCCGGAGTCGAGCAGTTTTTGCAAGGATCGCACCCGAAACCGGTCCATGCCCCAGAAGCGTCGGGACAGCTGGTCCGGGTGTCCGCCGCGCTTGATGACCAGGGCCGTGTCGAGCAGATGGATGGGTTCGGTCGCTCCAATCCGCAGCCACAGGTCGTAGTCTTCACACGCCGGCAGCTGCGGATCGAAGCCGCCGACCCGGTCGAACAGTGTGCGGCGCAGCATCACGGCCGAGGGGCTGACCAGGCAGCGCTCCAGGCTGCGGGCGAACATATCGCCGCCCGTCTTGCGGTGCTTGGCGTGCGGATTGACCCGGACGCCACGGCGCAGCCAGATTTCCTCGGTCTGGCAGATAGACGCCTGAGGATGAGCCTCAAAGAAGGCCAGCTGGCGCGCCAGTTTGGACGGTTGCCACACGTCGTCCGAATCCAGGAAGGCCAGGTAGGAGCCGCTGCTGAGGGCGACGCCGGTGTTGCGCGCGGCCGACACGCCCCCGTTGGCCTGATGGACATAGCGCAGACGTGGACACACCGGCGTAAATTCATCCACCAGCGTCCCGGTCCCGTCATTCGAGCCGTCATCGACTACAATCAACTCAAAGTCCCGGCAGGTCTGGGCTGCGACCGAGGCGATGGCTTCCCGCACCCAGTCCCGCCGGTTATGGGTGGGAATGATGACCGACACGCTGGGCATGGCGGCGCCTCTCAGCGGCCCATGGACGCTGATTTCTTCTTGGCGAGGAGGCCGTCAGCGTCCCCAGTGTCGGCAAACGCCTCCAGGGCGGCCCACAGCTCGTCTTTGCCGGTGCCGTCCTGGGCCGAAAACAGCAGCGGCGGATAGCCGTTAAGCCGTTTGCCCAGGGCCTGACGCTGGCGCTCGCGCTGGCCGCGCTTGAGTTTGTCGCACTTGGTCGCCACGACCACAAAGGGCCGCCGGTGATGGGCCAGGAACTCACACAGGGCGTACTCCTCGTCCTCCGGGCCGCGGCGCACATCGACGATGATGATCACCCCACACAGATTGGCGGCATGGGCCAAATAGTCCTCAATCAGCAGCTGCCAGGCGCGGCGGTCTTTCTTCGATACCCTGGCGTAGCCATAGCCGGGCAGATCGACAAAGGCCAGGGCGCGGTTGACGACAAAGAAGTTCAGCTGCTGGGTCCGGCCCGGAGTGCCGCTGGTGCGGGCAATCTTGCGGTTGAGCAGGCGGTTGATCAGCGAGGATTTGCCGACATTGGAGCGACCGGCAAACGCAATCTCGGGGTAGGGCAGCACCGGAGTCTGGCCCGGTTTGGCCGCCGCCCCGACAAATTCAACGCCTGAGATTTTCATGTGGTGTTGGGCGTAGCCGGCTTGACCGGCCCGTGCAAGTCCTGCCGGGTTTCACCAGTGGCCTCTTCCTTCCCCTCCGCTTTTACGCTACTGAGAAGCACAACGCCACAGGATGAGTGTCTGCCATGAATCAATTCTCCGGGCTGCTGATCACCGCCCTGTCCGTCCTCACCGCCGCGATTGTTTCGGGGCTGCGCCTCAAGCCGTATATCGACGCCGGGGCGGAACGCACGCCGGCCTCGTTCATGCTGTATCCGGTCCTCATCACCCTGGCCATCACCGTACCGGTCGTCTTCCTGCTGCGCAAAGTCCAGGGCAAGAAAGATATCGACATCGGTCCGATCCAGTTCAACGACCGGATGCCGTTTATTGCCCTCGGGTGTCTCGTTTACGCGGTGATTTCGCTGGCCTTTTTCAACGACCCGGCCCCGGTTCCGAGCGGTGTTCCGTCCCCCCAGCAGCAGCGCCAGCCCGAACCGCAGCCCGAGCCGGCGGAGCAGCCGTTCAAGATCACATTCCCGGCGTCCCGTTCGCGCTGAGGGAGCCCGGGAATGGAGGCCCCGCAGCTGACCGATCCTTTTGCCCTCCTGCTCGGATTGCGGATAGACGAGGTCCGGCCCGACTTCTGTCGCATGTGCCTGCCGTTTCGGCCCGCCGTACGCACGGCGGGAGAGACGGTCCACGGCGGCGCTCTGGCGACCCTGATCGATAGCGCCGGGGTGGTCGCCGCCTGGTCAAACGTCACCGACGCACCAAGCCGGGGGGCAACGGCCAATCTGAGCGTCAGCTTCATGGCTGCGGCACAGGCCGTTGACGTGTTTGCCGAGGCGCGGGTCATCCGTCGAGGCCGCAGCCTGGTGTTTGTCGATATTGACGTCACCGACGCCCGCGGTCAGCCGGTCGCCAAGGGCCTGCTGACGTATAAGCTGGGCTATGGCTGAGCCCCTGAGTCCCGCCCTTTCCAAGCCCCAGGCTTTGGGTTAGATATACGCGATGGCACTACCGCTTCCGGGCAACTGGCGCCCTCAGCCTCCGCTCACGGAACCGCTGCCACTTCCAGCCCAGTCCATTCCTCAACGGCGGCTGCCGATCCTGCCCCTCCTGTTGTTTGTCACAACCCTGGCCACCACCACCTTTGCCGGCGCCTTTCAGCGCGGTGTGGACCCGCTTGTGGACCCTGGCGCGATTGTCCTCGGCCTGCCTTTTGCCCTGACCCTGATGGCCATCCTGCTGTGTCACGAGATGGGCCATTACTGCTTTGCCCGTTTCCACGGCGTGTGGGCGAGCCTGCCGTATTTTTTGCCGGCGCCGCCGTATCTGTTTCCGATCGGCACTTTTGGCGCCTTCATCCGTATGAAATCCCCCCCGCTTGATCGACGGGCGCTGTTCGATGTGGGGGCGGCCGGTCCGTGGGCCGGGGTATGCGTAGCGATTCCGGCGGTCGTGATCGGCCTGTCGCTGTCCGAGGTGCGTCCCCTGTCTCCCTTTGAAGGCGGAGTCATTCTGGGCGATTCGCTGCTGTTCTCGGCCCTGACCCACCTCGTCCTCGGCGGTGAGGCCGAGCGGATGAGCATCATCCTGCATCCGGTGGCGCTGGCCGGCTGGTTTGGCCTGTTCGTCACCTGTCTCAACCTGTTACCGGTCGGTCAGCTGGACGGTGGCCATGTCATGTACTCGCTGTTCGGTCACGGCCATCGCTGGATTGCGCGGGCCTTCCTGGTCGTCATTTTTGTGCTGGGCTACCAGTACTGGTTTGGCTGGTTTGTGTGGCTGGTGTTGCTTTTTTTCCTGGGCATCAACCATCCCCCGACCCGCGATGTCTTGTCGTCGCTCGATGTCCGCCGGAAAATCTATGCCTGGTGTACGGTCGGTCTGTTCGGGCTGACCTTCATGCCGGTGCCGCTGCGTATTGCCGAACCGGAACCGCTTCCCGGCGGAGAGGTGACGCCGATTGCCTACCAGGTGGCGCAGCCCAGCCTGCTGAGCAATCACGGCTCCTCCATCACACTCGCTGTGGCTGAGACGGCCGGTCCCGGCCGGCCTCGGTCCGCCGGGCTACGATTCGTGTACCGACCATGAGCGAGCGGCTGTCGTGGGATGACTACTTTCTCAACATCACCCGTCAGGTTGCGGAGCGCTCGACGTGTCTCCGGGCCAAGGTCGGGGCGGTGATCGTACGCGAACGCAGCATTCTGGCTTCCGGCTATAACGGCGCGCCGTCGGGCTTGCCCCACTGTACCGAGGTCGGCTGTCTGATCTATGAGTCGCACACTCCAGACGGGCGGGTCGAGGAGAATTGCTACCGGACGATTCATGCCGAGATCAACGCCATCGCCCAGGCGGCCAAGAACGGGGTGAGCATTCGGGATGCGGATATCTATGTCACCCATACCCCGTGCATCCACTGTCTTAAGGTCTTGATCAACACCGGCATCAGGCGGGTGTTCTACGAACGGGCCTACAAATTGGAGACGGTCCGCCAGCTGCTCGAAGGCTCGGACATTCAGCTTCTCCAGATCGGGTCCGGACCCGCCGAGGAAAAATAGTCCGACTACTGCTCGGTCGCGGTCGGGTCGGCGGCTTGCTCGGAGGTGGCCGGAGCGTCCGGCTGCTCATAGCGACCGAACTGGCTGGCGGCGGCTAGTAGCACGACGGTCAGGACCAGCACGGCGATGAGGACGTCCAGGATACTGATGCCTCGGGCACATGCGCCGAGCGGCGCCAAAGAACGACAGAACACGCGACGGAGTATTGACATGGTGATGATCCTTTATCCTGATCAGTCCAGCCCGATTGGTCAAGAGTAGAGCGACGCTTCACCCGGCGGCCGGCGTTTCCAGCGCTTATGGATCCACAGCCAGTGGTCGGGGTACTGCTCGACGACACGCTGAAACACGGCGGTAAATTTTGCCGTGGTGGCCTCCAGGTCGGCCGCCTGGTCGCCGGTGCGGACGGGCTCGACCGGTGGCAGAACGACGACCCGATGCCGCCAGGAATCCTGCTCGCGGACCAGAAAGGCCGGGATGACCGGCACGTTGGTGGCCAGGGCCAGGCCGGCCAGGCCGGTTGAGGTCGAAGCCTGATGGCCAAAAAAGGGTACGAAGACGCCCATGCGCCCGGAGGCGTTCTGATCGACGGCCGCCACCACGACCCCTTTGTTGCGAATGGCGCGAAAGACTTCCATCCCGGCGGTGGTTTTCCGAATGACGGCGTTCCCGCCGAGGCGACGCTGGGCAACGATGAGATCATCCACAAACGGATTACGCAGCCGCCGATGGATAATGTGCACCGGGAAGCCGTAACAGGCGTGGGCATGGGCCAGGAGTTCCCAGTTGCCGAAATGTCCGGTCAGGATCAGCGCGCCGGTGTGCCGGTATTTTTCGACCAGGCCGTGCCATTGGTCGCGGTCGGCAAAGCGAACGCGCTCGGCGATATTGTCCGGGGTGAGGGTGTGGAGATGGCAGAATTCCGCGATCAAGCGCCCGAGGTTGAGCCAGCTGTCGCGTAGAATCCGGGTCCGCTCGGCCGGCTTCTTGTCGGGAAAAGCCAGGGCCAGATTGGTCAGCCCGACCCGTCGGTGGGGCCGGTCCAGCCAGTACAGCAGCCGCCCGATAGTCTCGCCAAGACGGAAGGCCAGGGGAAACGGCAGCTTTTGGAAAAAGAAGAAAACGCCCCGCAGCAGACCGTGCTCACAACGCGCTAGCAGCCGGTTCTTTTGACGGGCGGGGCGGATGATCTTTTTCTTGCGTTCAGAGGCGTGGGCTTGGGGCATTGGGGGGCATCAATGGGGTTCATCCTGACCGCTTGGATTAGCGGAGAGGATGAACCACATTGTCGGAAAAGGAAAAGCCGAAGGCTTCGCGCTCTTTGGCCTCAAGGTCGGCAAATACCTCACGGTCAATGGCCCGGTAGCGCTCGAGGGTGGCCAGCGCCTTTTCCGGTCCGCCGTTGGCTGCGGCCAACTCGTTGAGTTTGCCCTTGATCCAGCCGATATGCCACTTCTCGTCCTTGGTCACTTCGTGGAGGATGTGCAGGGTTTGCGGATCGACATCCGGTCGCTGGGCGTGTGTGAGATAGCGCCGTTGCGCCCGCTCTTCCACGACAACCGTGAGGGCAAACAGGTCAACCAGGCTCTTGGGAATGCCGACCGACCGGCCGATCCGCGTCTGATAGCCGTCGTCAATCGGCACCGGGGTACACCCCAGGTCGGCAATATGCTTGGTCCACAGCCACACGTGGCGCGTTTCGTCGGCCAAGTGCAGGGACAGCTTGGTCTGGGTCTCGGGATCGTCAACGCGCATGATTAGCTTGAGCAGCAGGCTCGCACCGCGCAGCTCGGCGTCACGGTAATAGCTGAACAGATGAATCATTCGAGGATCCACTGGCGTCACTCTTGTATCCTCCGCTACGTGCAGCCTGGTATCCGGAGCCTGCGCTCCAGCCAGGGATGTTCTCCAGTATAGAGCAAGCGTCGGACAAAAGCAATGACCTCGGCTCTTGACTCATGCGTCTAAACATTGGCAAATACTGCTGTTTTTTCTTTGCCATGCAGACACCGCAAAATACCAAAAAATACCAAGCCGTGGCCGGGGGCTGCCAGCTCGACCGACACCTGGAAAAGGGGGCCGGGGACGACGTGATGCCGAGGCGCACGGGCAGGAGTTGGTGGCTGGTGGTCGGGCTGGTGGTCGGGCTGCTCGGCTGCGAGCAGCGGGACACCCGGGTGCTGGTCGGCCAACCCGCCCGCCCCTACCATCTGGAGCTGACGCTTGAGCCGGCCGCCCCGCGCGCCGGTCAGGAAACGCAGCTGCGCTTTCGTCTGTTGGATACGGCCGGAGGGCAGGCGCTCAGCCCGCTACAAATCCTGCACGAGCGAGCCCTGCATACGTTCATCGTCAGCCGCAATCTGCGCGTTTTCGCCCACACCCACCACGAAGATTTTTTTCCCCTGACCGACCAGGATCTGCGCGCGGCCAGCTTCCACTTCCCGCACGTGTTTCCCACGGCCGGGGAGTATATGATCGTGAGCGAATTCACCTATAAGGACAGGAGTTGGCTCAAGCAGTTTCGTGTCCCGGTGAGCGGCGCCAGCGCCCCTGAAGGCGCAGCGGCCGGCGAACCGGACCTGAGCCGGGACAAAGCCTTTGGCCCGTATCGGGTCAGCCTGCGCAGCTCGCCCGATCCACCGGTTGCCGGCCACGAGGTGGAGCTGGTGTGTGTCTTCAGCCGCGACGGGACACCGGTGACCGACCTGGGGCTGTATTTGGGCACCGAGGTGCATATGGCCAGCTGGCGGCTGGACGGGGAGCACTTTGGCCATCAGCATACCTATACGCCTCGGATGGCCGCCCTGATGAACAGCATGAGAACGATGGGAGACGAGCCCGGCCACACCGCCGAGATGGCCGCCCGCATGAATCGGATGATGGTCGAGCTGATGAGCGGACCGGCCAGCCAGGTGTATACCGGGCCCGAACTGCCGGTCCACCATGTCTTTCCGACTGCGGGCTTGTACAAGCTGTTTTTCGAGACCGCACCCGGCGGCCAACGTCTGGTGGCGGACTTCATCGTCGAGGTGGTGGACTACGCCGAGGGCCGGGACACCCGTATCGAGTCCATTGTCGCGCTGGACGGAGCCGATTCGTGAAGCGCGGGGCGGGTGTCAAACGGGCGATAGCCCGCGTGTGGCTGACAGGTGGGCTGTGGCTGATGGCGGCCGCAGCCTGGGCCGGGCATGGCTTCATGAGCAGCTTCGGCAATATTGAATGGCTGCCCGAACCCGGCGAGACGCCCGACAGCGCGTGGTACACGTTTGACGGCTGGGAAGAGGAGAGCCAGCTGTGGCGGGCCGGGAACGCCGCCGGCCAGACCTCGCTGTATCTGAGCTTTGCCCGAGAAAAGCTGGCCGAGGTCGAGGCGATGGTCGAGGCCGAAAATGCGGTCGCGGCACAAGTCGCGGCCGACCGCTACCAGGACTATATGGCTCGGGCCGGCCGGCTGATCGCCGCTCTCGACCCCGATACTCCAGACACGCAGGGACTGGCCGCAACAGCGGCGACCGCGCTGCTGGAGCACCAGTATATCCTGGCTATCATCTATGAAGAGTTGCCCGCTGGCTCGCGCGCCGTCGTGCCGCTCCTGCTCAAAACGGCGCAAAGCCAGTATGTCGACCTCAGCCGCGTGTTGTCGCGCAAGACCAAAGGCTCGCTGTTCTTCAAGGAAGAAGAGGTCCGCTGGAATGTCCAAATGGTGCTCCGGGCCGAGGAAGAGGGGCGACAGGCCGCGCCGAGCGAGGCCGGCCGGTGATCGAAACACTCCGCCGGGTCTGGCGGGCGCTGCGTGGTTCCGCGCCACGCGCTGAGCCCGCCGCTCCGGCGGCCGAGGACGCGCCGGAGCCGGCTTGGTCAGAGCCGGACGAGCCGCTCGTCGTGCCGCTCGAAGACGTGATCGATCTGCACCCTTTTGCACCCCAGGAGATACGCAGCGTTGTCGAGGAGTATCTGCTGGCCTGTTGTCAGGCCGGGCTCAGTCCGGTGCGGCTCATTCATGGCAAGGGCAAGGGCGTGCAGCGCAACAGTATTCGAGCCCTGTTGGCGCGCTTGCCGTATGTCGAGGGGTTTGACGACGCCCCGCCCCAGGCCGGGGGCTGGGGGGCGACGGTGGTCCGGCTCAAACCCCCCGCTACCTGACGGGTTTCCCCTTGCCTTTGCGACGCCCGCCAGGCTAGATACAGGGGGACGACGCAAGGAGGGAGCGCCATGGAAACGACCGAAGTTTTTGTCAGCAATCTCCGTTCGTATATTCAACACGAAGACCAGAAGCCGCTGCTGGGTCCCAGCTTCTACCAGGGGCTGATTGACGGGAAGCTGTCCCGACACCAGCTCAAGAGCTGGGCCCTGAATCTGTTCTACGTTACCGGCCAGCACATCCGGGCCTTTGGCGGTATTTTCATGAATACCGGCCTGGGCCCGATGGACCAGCGCATCCGACGCCATATCGTCGAGAACCTGATCGACGAAGAGACGGTCATGGGCCGGGGTGAGGACGCGCACTGGATGCTGTCCATGCGGCTGGCCAAGGCCCTGGGCGCGACCGATGAGGAACTGATGCACCCGACCGTGGCCAAAGAAGCGGTCGAGTATGTGGACTGGGTGATTGAGCTGGGTCGCCGGGAGTACGGGCTGGTCACCCTGGCCGCGATGTCGATCGGCGGCGAGACGCGTAGCGACAGCTCGATGAAGGGGCTGGTCAGAGCCCTGCGCGAAAAATACGGCCTGACCAAGGACGACCTGGGCTTCTTCTACGCCCATATCGGCGAGGCCGAGGCCCACGGCGAGCCGGTCTTTGAGATGGTCAGCGAGTATGCCGACAGCGAGGACAAACAGCGCAAGATCCGAGACAGCATTCACACCTGGTGTGAGAAGTTCAGCGCCGCCCAGGAGGGCGGCTATCGGGTTGCCATGGGACTCGACTCGGGTGTACAAGTTGACCTCGGCCACTGAGCTGACGACTATGACACGGGTGGGCGGATGACAGCCCGCCAAGAAACAGGAGGCTGCATGTACGATCTCATTATTGACAACGCCCGGATTGTTGACGGAACGGGCCGGCCGAGTTTTCACGGCAGCGTGGCGGTCAAAGACGGCCTGATCGCTGCGGTGGGCAAGAGCACGGGCGAGGCCGCCCACAAGAAAATCAACGCCGACGGCCTGGTGCTGTCGCCCGGCTTTATCGATCCCCATACCCACTACGACGCCCAGGTCGCCTGGGACCCGCTACTGACCTGCACGTCCTGGCACGGCATTACCAGCGTGGTGATGGGCAACTGCGGGGTGGGCGTGGCCCCGGTGCGCCCCAAGTCACGCGATATCGTCATGTGGGACTTGGTCAACGTGGAAGCCATTCCGTATGAAGTCATGGAAAAGGGCATTGACTGGCAGTGGGAATCCCACGCCGAGTACCTGGCCGCGCTCCAAAAACGCGGCCTGGGCATTAACGTTGCCTCGCTGGCCGCGCTGACGCCGATCCGTCACTACGCGATTGGCGAAGAGTCGTTTGAGCGGGCGGCCACGGCCGACGAAATCGCCGACATGCAGCGGCTGTTCCGGGACGCCATGCAGGCCGGGGCGTTCGGGCTGACGACCACCGTGCTGAACAATCATATCGGCTTTGAGGGCCGGCCGCTGGCCTGCCGCAACGCCAGCCGCGACGAACTCAGCGCCCTGTGTCAGGTGATGCAGGAAGAGGGCCGGGGCACGATTGAAATTGCCCTGACCGGGACCAACGTCGGCCAGGTGTCTGACGACGAGTACGACCTGCTGAAGTTCCTGGTCGATGAGAGCCAGCGGCCGGTGACCTTCCTGGCCCTGTTCAACAAGCCGGGCAAGCCCGAGTCCTACCTGAACGCGGTCGAGAAGGTCAAACCCATCCTGGCCTGGGACAAAGCCGTGCCCCAGGTGACCTGCCGTCCGCTGCGGGTCCAGTTCAACATGAAGAACCCCTTTCTGTTCGCCATCTTCTCGTCCTGGCACCAGGTGTTCAACAAGAGCGTCGAGGAGCAGATGCGGATGTACGCCGATCCCGGTTTCCGCGACGCCTTCCGGGATGAGATGAACCAGCGGCGTATTTTTGCCGGCCAGTGGGGCCGGATGACGCTCATTGATGCCAAGAGCGAGGCCGTGCAGGCGCATGTGGCCAGCAAAAAGACGGTGGCCGAGATCGCCCGCGACCAGGGCAAGGACCCGGTCGATGCCTTCCTGGATCTGGCGGTCGCCGACGAGCTGGAACTTCTGTTCGACTTGCAGGCGTTCAATTTTGAGCCCGAAGGGGTCAAGAATCTGGTCAGCGATGATCGATTCATGATCGGGCTGTCCGACGGCGGGGCGCACGTCGATATGCTGTGCGACGCCGGCTATGCGACCTATTTGCTCGGGACCTGGGTGCGCCAGCATCAGGTGCTGAGCCTGGAAGAAGGAGTGCGGAAACTGACCTCGGTCCCGGCCGACCTGTTCGGGATTCCCAAACGGGGCCGGATTGCGCCGGGCATGGCGGCCGACCTGACCGTGTTTGATCTGGACACGGTTGATGCGGTTGATCCCGAGTATGTGTGGGATCTGCCGGGCGGCGGCAAACGTTTTATCGCCAAGTCCAAGGGCATCAAGAACACGATTGTGGGTGGCCACATCCTGTACCAGGACAACGCGTACCAGGGTGGCATGCCGGGTCAGGTGCTGCGGAGTTACGATCGCTAGCCGTCCCTCGAAGCCGGAGCCGACTCGCCCCTGAAGGAGAACAACGATGGCGATACGTCTACGTCAGATCTGTCTGGTGGCCGAGAAGCTGGCTCCGGTTGTCGATGACCTGAAGGCCGTCTTTGGTCTGGAGGTGTGTTTTGTCGATCCGGCGGTGCAGGCATTTGGCCTGGAGAACTCGCTGTTTCCGGTCGGCAACAACTTCCTGGAGGTGGTTGCCCCGATTCAGGACAACACCGCCGCCGGCCGGTATCTCAAACGCCGCGACGGCGATGGCGGCTACATGGTCATCTGTGTGCGACCTGAAGTCACTTTAGGGTATGGTCTTAGGACCCAGGCAAGTGTGTATGCCTGACATCACTTCCCTCATGCGTCGGCAGTAATGCCGGGGTGTGAAGCAGGGATGAAAGCCTAAGAGGGAAGAGTATCATCCTCAGAACTCGGGCAAGATGGAGACAGTACGGTGAACGAAAGTGAATCTTCGGTCTATGCTCCGTTACCATGCACTCCTGAGATGAAGACCGAAACAGGAGAGACGGGACAATGGCTCCGAATGATGGGTCGATTTTCGGAGAACGGAAAGAGGGGGAACGGATCCTCTCTCCAGACACACCCAGTCCCCGGAGTAGAGAAGACACCTAACCTGTCAAAGAACCTAATGTGGAACAGGATAACCCCGAGGAGGTCTCTACGGAGTAGCCAAACCGTAAGGCGCGGTGAAATCCTCAGAGGGTGTAGGAGGTCTCAAGAAGCGAAGGCCGGCAGCCGAAAGGCACAGGAAAATCATAACCTGCCGGATAGGGTAATACCCAAGGCGAAAGCCTGCTGACGTGAGACTGGTAATCTGTCCATAGAACGACGCAAAGGAAACCAACTATGACACGTGCTCACGAACCGGAAACGGTAAGCAGCGTCGTAGGACAACCCTGGTATGACATCAACTGGATAGAAAATATCAGGACTGTACGTAACCTGCGGCAGCGTATCTACAGGGCCTCACGGGAGGGGAATCACAGGAAACTGCGATCCCTGCAACGCCTCATGTTACAGAGTCAAGCCAACCGAGAACTTAGTGTTCGACGGGTCACACTCACTAACAAGGGGAAGAGCACTCCAGGTATTGACGAAGTGGTCGTCACAACACCGGAAGCACGAACCCAACTGATAGCCGAACTTTCGACCTATCAACCGTGGAGAGCGCAGCCGGTTAAACGGGTATACATTCCCAAGGCAAACGGCAAACTCCGCCCACTCGGTATTCCGACCATTCTTGACCGCTGTATGCAAGCCGTGGTCAAAAACGCGTTGGAGCCCGAATGGGAGGCCAAGTTTGAACCTTGTTCTTACGGGTTCCGACCAGGCCGGAGCTGCCAAGATGCCATCATGCGTATCTACTGGAACATAACGCCGAGAAATCGACAGAAATGGATAGTAGACGCAGACATCACTGGAGCCTTCGACAACATCCAACACGACACCATCCTCACAGCCATAAAACATTTTCCAGCCCTAGGGCTGGTCAAAGCATGGCTCAAGGCCGGAATCGTAGAAGATGAGCGACGAAGGAAGACCGAATTAGGTACTCCACAGGGCGGAATTATCTCCCCCCTCCTGGCAAACATAGCACTCCACGGAATGGAACAAGCAGTAGGCGTGTCCTACAGAAAACACTACGACAGCTTCAACATCAAAGAAGACAGTCGAGTGCTTGTCCGCTACGCCGACGACTTTGTGATCCTCACCGACACAGAGGAAGACGCCAAGCAAGCCAAAACCGAGATTGCAAAATGGCTCCATGAACGCGGGCTCTCCTTGAATGAAGAGAAGACAAGAATCTCCCACATCTCGGAAGGGTTCAACTTCCTTGGATTCAATGTCAGGCAATATCCAGTCACGGACACTCGCACCGGCTGGAAAACCCTTGTCAAACCCAGCAAGGATTCAGTTCAGAAGCTGAAAGATCGACTCAGGCAGGAATGGAAGGTCTTGGCCGGACATAATGTCCTTGCAGTCATCAGACGCTTGAACCCGATCCTCCGGGGATGGGGAAACTATTTCCGAACCCAGGTTTCTCAAGAAACCTTCTCGGCAATAGACCACTGGATGAACCAAAAGGAGCGCCGGTGGGCTCAACGAAGCCATCGAAACAAGGGCAAAAAGTGGGCCAAAAATACCTACTTCGGACAATGGAGCCCAAGTCATAAAGACCAATGGGTATTCGGAACAGCAGAAGCAGGCCACCTGACGAAGCTCAAATGGCTACCCATTAAGAGACACATCATGGTCCGCCATGATGCCTCACCAGATGACCCAACGCTCACCCAGTATTGGGAAGAACGGGAACAAAAGAAGGGGGAAGTCCTCTCCACAACCAGACAAAGAGACCTCGCATCAAAACAGAAAGGGCACTGCCCACACTGTAAGGACAGTCTCTTCAACGGAGAAGGATGGGACATCCACCACATAGTTCCAAAGGCACAAGGAGGAAACGATGCAATATCAAACCTCGCACTTGTCCACCCGGATTGCCACAGACAAATACATGGACTCGTCAGGCGAAAACAGGTTGCTTGAGCCGTGTGCGATGAAAGTCGCACGCACGGTTCTTAGGGGGGAAAGGTCCAGCGATGGACCCGACCTACCCGACCAGTGCGATAGCCACGAGACCCAGCTGGCCCGCAAGGCTCGGGCGGCCGAACTGGGGGTCCGCATCGCGCTCGAACACGAAGAGTCGGGCTTCCATGTCATGCAACTCCACCCGGCCGACACGGGCGGGGCGTTTTTCGAGATCGACTGGGACGCCAAGATGGAGCCCGAGGGCCACTGGGCGCCGGCCGGTGGCGGCGACTGGCCGGCCCAGCGGCGGACCGAGACCGTCAGCGCCTACGCCGGGGTCGAACTCCAGTCGCCCGACCCGCAGTCTTTGGCCGAGCGCTGGAGCAGTATCGCCGAACTCCCCCTGGGCCGGGACGCCCAGGGACGTATCGAGATGCGGCTCGAGAATGTCGGCGTCCGCTTTGTTGAGATGGGTGACGAGCGGGGCGAGGGCTTGGCCGGCCTCGACCTGAAGCTTGCCGACCGCGCCCAGCTGTTACAGCGTGCCGAGGAGCGGGGCTGCCGCGTATCTGACAATCAGGTCGTGGTGTGCGGGGTGCGCTTCAATCTGGTCTAGCAGTCCAACGTACTGCACCGGCAGAGAAAACGGCTGGCCACCCCAGGAGTAGGGCAGCCGTCTCAGCCGATGCTCGCTCATCTCTCTAGCCTCACGCGAGTAAAGCCTCCGTCGCGCTGACTGGCGCGGCCTTCCAGCTTGATTGGATCAGATGTCCGTGTTAGGGGCATTCTGTACATTTACCCGTACAGGTAGAATAGAGGAGAGATTATCATGGACGCCATCACCTATACCCACGCCCGCAGTCATCTGGCTCAAACCATGGAGCAGGTTTGTGACGATCATACTCCGCTCATCATCACCCGGAAAAATCGGCGCTCGGTCGTGATGATCTCTCTCGAAGACTATCAGGCTCTCGAAGAAACGGCCTACCTGTTACGCAGCCCGAAAAATGCCCGCCGCCTGCTGGAAGCCGTCGCAGAACTGGAATCCGGTGCAGGTAGGGAGCGAGAGCTGAGCGAGTGAAACTCATTTTCTCCGAGCACGCCTGGCAAGATTACCTGTATTGGCAACGCACAGACCGCAGAATCCTGCGACGCATTAACGCTCTCATCAAGGAGACCCAGCGGACTCCTTTTGCAGGTATCGGCAAACCCGAGCCATTGAAGCACGGCCTGTCCGGGTACTGGTCACGGCGGATCACCGACGAGCATCGGATGGTCTATAAGGTTGAAGAAGACGCCTTATTACTCGCCCAGCTTCGTTATCACTATTGAGCTGCTCGTAACTTCCTACAGGGTAAACCGGAAGCCTTCGACCAGCGCGCCCGGTCCCCGAAAGCTGCCGGTCGAACGGGCGTGGTAGGTGCTGGGGTCGAGCAGAAAGTCACGCTCGGCGGTGAGCCCCAGCAGCTTGTCGCCCAACAGCCGGTACAGGGTCTCGTCAAAGCGCATGACGTTGAGCGGAGCCTGGAGTTCGCCGTGCTCGACCCAGAAGGTGGCAAAGCGGGTCATGCCGGTCATGCGACACGCAGTCCGGTCAGAATAGTTGAGATACCACAGGTTGTTGATGTACACGCCGCGATCCAGGCGGCGCAGAATATCGCTGTCCGGGATCGTTCCGGCGGCCAAGTCCAGGGAGGCGGGCATTTCCCAGCCCGACGCCCCGTTGGTCGGCACGCCGTACTCCTTGGCCGAGCGGGGCGAGACCAGGCACTCGCCAAAAGCGCCGGCCTCAATCAGGGGCACCCGGTCAGGTTTGAGAAAACCGGCGTCCTGAAAATTGGCCGCCACGCCGTCGGCGGTGTTTTCCAGCAGGGTGATTTGCGGACTCAGCCGCTGGCCCTCCTCGACCATCTTGAGCAGGGTCGTCTGCTTGGTGCGGTGATCCTTCAGCCCAAACCCGGCCCACGACAGCAGCTCGACAATCTCGATCAGAGCGGTCGGCGCCAGATAGACCCGGTACTCACCCGGCTCAATCGTCCGCGCCGGCCGTGACAGACCGGCCAGCTGGGCCTGGGCGGCGTCCATCCTGCGGCTGAACTCGGCCGGGTCCCACACAAAGCCGGCGTAGCGGCTCTTGACCGCCTTGTCGGCCTGGACATACAGGCTCCAGTCCAGGTTATAGGTATAGGTCGAAAACCAGTTGCGCTGCCCGAACGAGTTGGCAAACCCCCGGTAGATGCCGCCCGCAGCATAGATGCCGACCAGGTCATGGCCGTGTCCGGCGTCGAGCACGGCCGAGACAATCGCCCCGCTGTCTTCGGGCAGGTGGTTGTCGCCCAGGTACTCGCTTGACCGCACCTCGGTGGCGTACAGGAGATGCGGGTCTTCGGGCAGAGAGGGCAGCTGTTCGCGGAGCTGAGCGACAAAACCGGTCAGCCGCGAGCGGTCGAGGTCCAGGTCGCCGGACAGGGCCAGCTGGCCCGAGGCGTGGCGTTGTCCGTCAATCAGGTCGCACGACAGGGTCCGTTGGCTTACGCTTCCGGCTTGGCGTATGGCGCTGCGGTTGAGGCGGACGAAGTCCGAGTCCTCGGCCGCAAAACTACAGGTGTAGATTTCGTTGCCGCGCAGCAGCGAGGTCAGGCTATCGGCCAGCTCGACAAAGTATTCCTGCATCAGGCGCCCCCGAAGACGTCAACCTCGCCGAACAGACACGGCGGCGCGGCGTGGCCGACGCGGATGATCTGATTCGGTTCGCCCTTGCCGCAGTACGGCGTGCCCAGGACTTGAGTCTGATTGCCGACCCTCTTGAGGCTGCGCCAGAAGGTCGCCGACACCCCACGGTAATTTGGGTTTTTGACCACACTGGTCAGCCGCCCGTTTTCAATCAGACGGCCCCACTCGCAGCCGAACTGGAACTTGTTGCGCGAGTCGTCAATCGACCACGAGGTGTTGGTCTGCATATAGACGCCGCGTTCTACGGCCGCGACCATGTCCGCAAAGCTGGACTCGCCCGCCTCCAGGTTCAGGTTGGCCATCCGGTCAATGGGCGGTCGGTTCCAGCTCTGGGCGCGCGAGTTGGCCACGCCGGGCAGCCCGCTGCGCGTCTGCGAGCCAAGCCCGCCCAAGCCGCGTTGCAGCACCCCGTGTCGAATCAGGTATGCGCGTCGGGCGGGCTGGCCGTCATCGTCAAAACCGTAGCTGGCAAACTCTTCGGTCCGGCTGGGGTCAAAGGTGATGTTGAGCAGGTCTGAGCCGTAGCGGTAGCTGCCGAACATGTCCGGGGTGACGAAACTGGTGCCGGCGTAGTTGCGCTCATCGCCCAGAATGCGGTCCAGCTCCAGCGGGTGGCCGATGGACTCGTGGATCTGGAGCATCATCTGGTCTGGGGCGAGCAGGACATCCATCCTGGCCTGCGGACAGTTGGGGGCGTCGAGCAGCTCCACAGCCTCGGCCGCAATCCGCGGCGCTTCGGCCTCAAAATCGGTCTGGTCCAGCACTTCGAGGCCGCCCTGACGGCAGAAGCCGCGGCCGCCAAACGTCCGGGTCTGGGTGTCCGAGCCGGCGTTGGCCGTGGCGCTCAGCATCGGAACCAGCAAGTGCAGGCGCTGCCGGACGCGGGTCCCGTCGGCCGTAACATACAGGCTGTGATGCTCGGTGTGGGACAGGCTGGCCTCCCAGTCGACAATGCGGGCATCCGTCTTGAGTTGCTCGCAGACGCGGCGCAGGAGGTCGATCTTGTCACCCAGCGGAACTGAGGTCCACGGCCTGACAAGCGGTGTGGCATAGGCGCCGCTCTGCCCGGCCGGCCGCAGCCGGGACCAATCCAGCACGCTGCGGTCGGCGCTGCGGCTGGCCCAGGCCCGAGCGCGTTCGGCCGCCCGCGCCAGCCCCGCCTGGCTGAGATCGCTGGTCGCGGCATAGCCCAGCCCGCCAGCGTCGACGACCGTAATCATGGCCCCCAGGTCTTCCGAGTTGGTAACCGGTTGGACAATATTCTGGCGGACGGAGACGTGTTGCGACCGCTCCTTAACCAGACGCAGGGAGCAAAAATCGACCTGTGGCGCGATGCGCTGGAAGCGCTCTTGAATCGCCGTATCGTCCATGGTGTGCCTCTCGAAGACCCGCTGGGCGCGGCCCACGCACGTCTGGCTGGGGCGGAAACGGAACTAGACCGGCCAGTCCGCCCCGTTCAGGGCCATGTCCCAAAACAGATACTCGTACCGGACTGTGAGGCGAAACAGGGCTTCCATGCGGGCGCGTTCGGCCGCACTGCACTCGGCGGCGAGCCCGTCGAGGCAGCGCTCGACCTCGCGCAGTCCGGCTCCAAACGCCTCGCCGCTCCAGTGGTCGATGAAGCTCTGGTAGGGGCTGGCGTGGTCTTGGCGCTGTTTCACCCGGCTCCAGGAATCGTAATAGGCCCGCTCCACCCCGTACAGCACGGCAAACGACTCGGCAAAATCCCGGCTGTGAACGGTGGCCTGGAGAAACATCATATAGGCGTGACACACAGGATTCGGTTCGATGTTGTCCAGGCTGATACGGCGGTCTGCGGCTGCGGCCTCGAACATGTCGAGTTCACCGGCCAGGCCGGGAATGAAACCGCCGAGCAGGCGCTGGAGCCGGGGCGGAGCCTTGGCAATCAGCCCGCCAATGACCCGCAGCTCCTCACGGACAAACACGTAGTCCTGTTGCAGCCAGGTCTCAAAACGCCCCGGCGGCAGGCTGCCGTCGGCGGTCTGGCGCAAAAAGGGATGGTCGAGCATGGCCGCCCACTGCGGCCCGACGGTGTCTAACAGGTAGGCACAGAAATCCATTTGGCTTAGTCCCCTCTTGACCTCGGGTCGTGCGTTCGAATCGCTTATCCCGTCAACTCAGGTTCCAAATCAGGGCGAATCGGCAGGAACATCATCCATGGTCATTAACAGGTAGGCGTCCTTGATGTTTTCTTCCAACTCTTCCAGCGTTTCGCCCTGTGTCATGATCTCAGGATGTTCGAGGAGTTTGCCCAGCCAGAATGTCTCCGACTTCCAATAGACCAGGGTCAAGCGTGTTGTCATGGCTCTCTTCTCGTATGGCTTCCTGAGGCTCACTCCATCTCTCTCCCAACGTGTGATGCACATCACCTGGAACCTGCTCGTGCCAGCCTCGCGCAAGAGGCGACCCACCCCGCCGCTGACGCGGCACCCCTCCCAGGAGGGGTGGCCGAAGGCCGGGGTGGGTTGCTTTTTGCATCACAAGTTCCCGAGGGCAGAGGGAGGCGAGATAGAAGTGGCTTGGGACCGGACTAGTGGCCGAGCGGAAAGCCGTACAGCTTGCCGACGTTCTCGTAGACCAGCTTGCGGCGGATGTCTTCGGGCAGGTGGCCGAGCTGTTTGTGCAGAAAGTCCTGGGAGTCCGGCCACACCCCGTCCGGGTGGGGGAAGTCCGAGCCCCACATGACGTTATTGACGCCGACCTTTTCAATCTGGTCGATGCCTGTCTGGTCCTGCTGGAAGGTCGCGTACATCTGGCGGTACCAGTACTCGCTGGGTTTCATTTTCAGCTCAAGGTCCTTGAACTGGTCTTCCCACTCGTAGTCCATGCGTTCGAGCACGTAGGGAATCCAGCCGATGCCGGCCTCGCCGATCACGACCCGCAGGTTGGGGTAGCGCTCCAGAGCGCCGCCATAAATGATCGCGCCCATGAAACCGGCCATCGAGATCTGGAACTCGGTCAGAATCGTGGCCAGCCACATGCGCCGCGAGCGGCGGTCTTGCAGCCACTTCATGTCGGCCTTGGGGCCGATGGTATGCAGGTGGATGGGAATGCCGGTCTCGTGGGCGGCCTGCCACACCGGCTCCCAGTCCAGGTGCCACAGCGGCTTCATGCCGTGCTGAACCGCCAGCTCCGCGCCTCTGAGGCCCAGCCTGGCGCAGCGCCTGATCTCGTCGGCCGTCTGCTCTTCGGTCGAGGTCGGCAGGCTCGCCACACACGCAAACCGGCTGGGACTGGCTTTGGAGAAGTCGGCGGCAAAATCGTTATAAATGGTCACCACCACGTCGCTGACCTCGGGATCATTGATGCGGCTGGCCGCACCGAGAACCCCGTACAGGACTTCGCCGACCACGCCGTCGCGTTCCTGGTCCTTGAGCCGTAGCTCAGGCACGGCGGTCCGCATGATGCCCCGGCTCTGGTCTTCGTACAGCCCGGTCTCGGCCATCCGGTCGGCACGGTAAATCTGGCCCGGCACATACTGGCGACCGGCCGAGCCCATGCCGCCGACCAATCCCATGGCCGTGCCCTGGTGGGACACCCAGGTTTTGCCTTCGGGTTTGTCTATGACTTTGGGCATTTTGTCTTTCAGGCTGGCCGGGGCGTTGTCGGTGAACAGGCTGGCCGGCAAGCACGGCAGATCGATATGGCCGTCTGCGGAAATAACGGGATGAGTAAACATGGTCTGTGCCTCCCTTTGTTGCGTCCCTCTCTCTTTAGCAGAAAGCACCGCCGGCAGAAAAGCCGCCGCCCTTGTGCTGCCCCAGTCGCTATGAAACAACGAACGCACCATGGACAAGCGCGTTTTTTATACGCTCAACATTGCCGTTTTCACCTCCATGCTGGGCATGGGCATTGTGCTGCCCTTCATGCCGATTTACGCCAGAAGCTTGGGGGCGACCGGTATCACCATCGGTATCTTTTTTGCGAGCTTTCCCCTGGCCCAGATGGTGTTCATGCCGCTGATCGGCCGGCTCTCGGACCGGCACGGCCGCAAGATGTTCATGGCGCTGGGCCTGCTGGCCAGCAGCCTGCTGTCGCTGTGGTATGTGTACGCCCCGAACATGCTGTATCTGACCCTGGGCCGCTTTCTGCAGGGCGCGGCGGTAGCCCTGACCCTGCCGATCGCCACCGCCTATGTCGGCGATATCGCCCCGGCCGAAAAGCGCGGCACGCTGATGGGTATTTTCAATCTGTCCATGACCAGCAGCATCGGTCTCGGCCCATTGGTCGGAGGCTGGCTGAGCGATCAGTACGGCATGGAGTTCAGCTTTTATTGGATGTGCCTGCTGAACGCCCTGGCCTGCGGCTTGGTGCTCGTCCTGCTGCCCAGCTCCCACTCGGCCGGCAAGGCGGCCGTCCGCCAAGCCTCGTATCGGCAGCTGTTGGCCCGCGCGCGGGTCAAGGGGCTGGCCCTGTATCGGGTGGTCAACACCATCCAGATGGGGCTGTGGTTTTCGTTTCTGCCACTGCTGGGCACCGAAATCCTCAGCATGAACCATACGCGGATCGGCTGGGCGCTGGCCTGCTACATGCTGGTCAGCTCCCTGGTCCAGGTGCCGTTCGGGCGCATGGCCGACCGCTTCAGCAAGCGCCTGTTGATCATCACCAGCGGTCTGATCGGCTCGTTTGTGTTTTCCTTCATGTTTTTTGTCTGGGAATTCTGGCACCTGATGCTGATCGCTGCGGTGACCGGAGCGATGGGCGCCATGGCCATGCCGGCGCTCAACGCTCTGGCCGCAGAAGAGGGCCAGGACGGCAATATGGGTGCGGTCATGGGTATGCTCAACATGGCCATGAGCGTCGGCATGATGCTGGGACCGGTCCTGGGCGGACTCGTGCTCGACGTGTCCGGTCTGCGGCCCTTGTTTCTGTTCGGCGCCGTGGCCGGTGTGCTCGGCACCTTCGGCTTTGCCCGGCTGAGTACCGCCGCCTCGCTGCCGGCGGTAGCCGCGCCGCGCCTGGCGGAAGGGCCGACCCAGGCGCGCTAGTCCGGCCGCGCCAAGGAGAGGAGAGTATGGACACCCACGCCACCCGCCAGTTTGTCGAACACGCCTGGACGGACCGGATTATTCCGGCCCTGACCGACTACTTGCGGATTCCGAACCAGTCGCCGGCCTATGACCCGGACTGGAATCGCAACGGCCATATGGATCGCGCGGTGGAGCTGGTCGTTGACTGGGTGCGGGCTCAGGACGTGCCCGGCCTCAGCCTCGACGTGGTCCGGCTCGACGGGCGCACCCCGCTGGTGTTCATCGAGGTACCCGGATACACCCAGGAGACCGTGCTGTTGTACGGACACCTGGACAAGCAGCCGCCGATGCACGGCTGGAACGAGGGCCTCGGTCCGTGGACGCCGGTCATCAGCGACGGCAAGCTGTACGGCCGGGGGGGCGCTGACGACGGCTATGCCGGCTTTGCCTCCCTGACCGCCATCCAAGCCCTGCAAGACCAGGGCCTGCCCCACGCCCGGTGTGTCATCATCATCGAAGCTGACGAAGAGAGCGGCAGCGACGATCTGCCCTATTATATCACCGCCCTCAAAGACCGGATCGGCTCGCCAAGTCTGGTCATGTGTCTCGATTCCGGGTGTGGCAACTACGACCAGCTGTGGGTCACCAACTCACTGCGCGGTCTGGTGACCGGCACCCTGTCGGTCTCGACCCTGACCGAGGGGGTGCATTCCGGGGCGGCGAGCGGGGTTGTGCCCTCCTCCTTCCGCGTGCTGCGCCAGGTGCTCAGCCGTCTGGAGGACGAGCGAACAGGGGAAATTCTGCCGTCTGAGCTGTACGCCGACATTCCCGCCGAACGCCTGGGCCAGGCCGAGGCTGCGGCCGGGGTGTTGGGCTCATCCGTCTCGGCCATGTTCCCGTTTCAGGCCGGGGCGGCGCCGGTGGCGGGCGACAGCGACGCCCTGCTGCTCAACCGGACCTGGCGCCCCCAGCTCGAAATCACCGGCGCGGCCGGGCTGCCGTCGCTCGACCAGGCCGGGAATGTCTTACGGCCGCTGACCGCAGTCCAGCTGTCGCTGCGTCTGCCGCCGACGGTCGATCCGGACCGGGCCATGGCGTACGTCAAAGCGCTGCTGGAGAAAGACCCGCCGTACGGCGCCACGGTCCGCTTTGAGCCTAGTCTGGGCGCCTCGGGTTGGAACGCGCCGGCGCTCGCCCCGTGGCTGGAGCAATCCCTCAAGCGGGCTTCCCAGGAGTTCTTTGGCCGCGAGGCGTGCTATATGGGCGAGGGTGGCACGATTCCCTTCATGGGCATGTTGGGCGAGCAGTTTCCCCAGGCCCAGTTCATGATTACCGGCGTACTCGGCCCCCACTCCAACGCCCACGGTCCGAACGAGTTCCTCGAACTCTCAACCGGCGTGAAGCTGACCTGCTGTGTGGCCCGGGTCCTGGCCGATCACTATACGACACATCGTAGCTGAAAGGCGCGCTGGTGAGAGCCAAGGGAACTCCCGACAGCGCCCGGCGCGCGTTGCCTTGGTCCTGGATTTCGGTTAGGGGTAAGCCATCACGCAGGAAACCTGTCAACAGGTTCAGAAGGACACGTTTCCGCTTTGAGGAGTTGTCATGGAAAGTCGTGCGCCGTCGCTTTTACCGGAACAGTTTGGCCCGCTGCAGGGCGTCCGGATTCTGTCAACCGGCAGTCTGATTGCCCAGCCGTATGCCGCCGCCCTGGCGGCTGAAATGGGCGCCGAGGTGATCCAGGTCGAACGCCCGGGCGAGGGGGACGCCGCCTGGCGACACCTGGGCATGCAGCTGCCGACCACGGATGGCAGCGGTCAGGTCGCCACCACCTGGGTCCAGGAGCGACGCAACGAGCTGTATACGACCCTGGATTTCAGTACCCCCGAGGGCAAACAGATCTTCCTCAAGCTCATCGAGGCGTGTGATATCTGGATGGAGAGTTCCAAGCCGGGCTCGTACACCAAGTGGGGACTCACCGATGAGCTGGTGTTGCAGACCAACCCCAAGATCGTCATCGCCCACGTATCGGGCTACGGCCAGACCGGACATGCGGATTATCTGGGCCGGGCCTCGTACGACATGATCGGCCAGGCCTTTGGCGGGCTGATGTACCAGACCGGCTTTCCCGACCCCGAGCCGCCGGTCCGGGCCAACCCGTGGACCGCCGACTATATTACCGCCCTGTTCTGTTTGTGGTCGTCGCTGTCGGGCTATATCTACGCCCAGCGGACGGGCAAGGGACAGGTCATTGATGTCTCACAGTTTGAGTCTATTCACCGTCTGCTGTCGGGCACCATGGTCGAGTATTTTGCCAACGGCTTTGTGCGTGGCCGGTCGGGCAATAAGGCCACCGCGTTTCAGCCCTACGACGCCTTTCAGGCCAGCGACGGCTGGGTGGTGATCGGCGCGGTTGGACTGGCCGTCTTCTCGCGGGTGTGCCAGGCCATCGGCCTCGACCCGGAGGACGAGAAATGGCACGGCGCCAGCTCGGACGTGAATTCGATTGAGGGCATCGAGTTCGACGCCCTGCTGCGCGGTTGGGTGGCCGAACGAACGGTGGCCGAGGTGGTGGAGTCGCTGAACGCCGCCCAGGTCGCCTGCTGCCCGATCATGAACAGCAAGGATATGGCCGAAGATCCCCACTACCAGGCTCGCAAGCTGCACGTCGAATGGGAAGACGGACAGGTCGGTACGGTCAAGGGCACCGGGGTGACCCCGCTCTTTTCAGAAACCCCGGGCAAGATCTGGCGCGGTTCGGTGCCGGTCGGACATGACAACGAAGCCGTCTACACCAGGCTGGCCGGGCTGAGTGCCGAAGAGGTGGCCCAACTCAGAGACAAAGGGGTGATCTGAGGAGCGTCGCAGGCTCGGCATGCCACTGCTCGAAATCCACCAGCTGCGCAAGCGGTACGGCTCGGTCGAGGCGCTGAGAGGCATTACGTTCTCGGTTGAACGCGGCGAGTTCTTCGGACTCCTCGGACCCAACGGGGCGGGCAAATCGACCACGATCAATATTCTGCTGGGCCTGATTCTGGCCGATGGCGGTTCCATTCGGGTGTTTGACACCGATTTTGCCGCCCAGCCGGTTGCCATCCGGCGCCGGATGAACGTCGCCGCCGCCCTGACCAGCATGAACGGCGTGCTGACGGTGCGTGAGAATCTGGGCGTGTATGGCCGTATCTACGGCGTCAAAAAGATCAAGACCAGAATCGACGAACTCCTGGAGCGGTTTGAGATTCGTGACCTGGCCGATACCAAGCTCCAGTATCTGAGTTCGGGTCAACACACCCGCGTCACCCTGTGCAAAGGCTTTCTGAACGATCCCGAACTGCTGCTGCTCGACGAGTGTACGGTCGGGCTTGACCCGGATATCGCCGAAAAGACGCGCCGGGCGCTCAAACAGGTCCAGCGCGATAAAAAGACGACCGTGCTGTTTACCTCTCACAACATGAGCGAGGTGGAGGAGTTGTGCGGACGGATCGCCTTTTTGAGCAAGGGCGAAATCCTGCGGATTGATACCGCCGAGCGTATCACGCGCCTGATCCCCCAGCAGATTCTTGAGGTTCGATTTCAGCCTGGAGCCGATCTGAGTCACATGGTGTTTGCCGACGGTCTGCCCCGAGCCGAACCGGGCGCGGCGGACAGCCTGCGTTTCAGGCTCGACGACCCTGAGCAACAGCTCGACCCTCTGCTGCGCCGGCTGGCCCAATCCGAAGCGCGTATCGCCGACCTCCAGCTCAAGCGCCCAACCCTGGAAGACGTGTTCATCAAGGTCGCGCGGGGGGAACTCTGAGCCCATGCGCCACCGCTTGCGCCACGATCTGTCCTTCTCCTCGGCCACGGTGTGGGGCCTGGTGTATAAGTTCTACTGCATCTGTTATCGGAGCCTGGACCGGGTTTTCGATATCGTCTACTGGCCGGTGATTTCGCTGCTGCTGTGGGGCTTCACCAGCACCTTTGTGGCCGAGACCTCAAGCCTGCCGGGGGTGATGGAGTTTTTCCTGGGCGGCGCGGTGTTGTGGAGTTTGTTCTGGCGCGCCCAGACCGATATCGGCACCTTCATTCTGGAAGACTTCTGGAGCCGCAACGTCTACAACCTGTTCGCCTCGCCGGTCACTCCGCTGGAGCTGTTCTGCGCGATCGGCCTGGTCGGGCTCATCCGCTGTGTCATCAGCTTCGTGTTCCTGGGCGTGTTGACCTGGGCGTTGTACGCCTACAACATCCTGCACCTGGGCGGGCTGCCGCTCGTCGTGTTCACGAGCGTACTGCTGCTGTTCGGCTGGGTCATCGGTATCCTGATCTCGGCCCTGATCTTCCGCTACGGGCTGCGCATTCAGGTCCTGGCCTGGTCGGTCGGCTTCATTATCCAGCCCTTCAGCTGTGTCTTCTATCCCCTGGACAGCATGCCGGGCTGGGTGCAGACGATTGCGGTAGTGTTTCCGACAACGCATGTCTTCGAGGGACTGCGCCACGCCATTGCGACCGGCGAACTGGCGACCGGCTCCCTGCTGACGGCCCTGGGGCTGGCCTTCGTCCTGCTGGTGCTGGCCCTGGGTTATTTTCAACACGCCCTGTACCAGGCCAAAAAGCGCGGCCTGCTCACCCGCTTTGAGATGGCCTGACCGGTCCGCTCTGACAGGCTTTTGCAGGCACAATGGGGCAGCCCTAACACACAGGCCGGGAGGACACGTCATGCGTTTTGGTTTTCATCCCCTGAATCTGGGTCCCTTAGCCACCCTGGAGAGCATTGATCGGATTGTGACTGCGGCCGAGCGGCACGAGCTTGACTCAATCTGGACTGGCGACCACGTCATCAACGCCACCAGTATTGCGTCGGCCTACCCCTACAGCCCGACCGGCAAGTTTGCCCTGGGAGCGACCCAGCCGGTGCTCGAACCGCTGACCTTCATGGGCTTTCTGGCCGCCCGCACGACCAGGATCCAGCTCGGAGTGAGTGTCCTGATCGTGCCCTACCGCAACCCGGTCGTGGCGGCCAAAGCCATCTCAAGCCTGGACTATTTGTCCGGTGGGCGGACGATCATCGGGGTCGGCAGCGGCTGGATGAAGGAAGAGTTTGACGCGCTGGGCATGCCGTTTGAGCAGCGGGGGAAACAGACCGATGAGTTCATCCGCCTGTTCAAGGAGATGTGGAGCCAGCCCGAGCCGGAGTTCGAGGGCGAGTACTATAAGTTTTCCGGGATCACCTCCTACCCGCGTCCCGTCCAACAGCCCCATCCGCCGGTGTGGGTCGGCGGCAACAGCAAACGGGCTATGCGCCGGGCGCTGGAACTCGGCAACGGCTGGCAGCCCGGCTGGTCGCGGCCGGATCAGCTGCGGCGGGAGTTGGAAGATTTTGAGCGGGTGGCAGAACGGGTGGGCCGTGACCCCAAGAGCGTCGAGCTGTCCCTTATCCGTCCCCTCCAGATTGTCGATGAGGCCAAGCAGCCGCATCGTTCGCTGATCGGCACGCCCGAGCAGATTGCCGAGGATATCCGGGAGTATCAACGGCTGGGGGTGAGTCATCTGGTGTTCAACTTTCGGACCAGCCACATGTCCGAGGCGGTCGAGACGGTTGAGCGCTTCGCCACCGAAGTGCGGCCGTTAGTGGCGTAGTGGTCCTCGGCGCGAAGGATTTTCCATGCCGAGTACTCTGAGACAGACAGAAAAGATCAAGTACAAAACGGAGCTGCTCAAGCTGCTCACCATTCTCATGCTTGCAATTGGTGGAGGATCAGTAGGCATAGCCTTAGGCACGTTGACACCGGTAAGGATTGCGCTCGCAGCCGTTGGCATTGCCTTTACTGCTGTGACTGCGCTAGTTGTGGCACAACAGCACTGGACAATTGAGCGGCTCATAGAAAACATAGAGGAGGAAGCGCCATGACGTTCTTAGAATGGATGCCTTTGATCATAGGCAGCGCGTTTTTTGCCATCGTCGGTATCCTCGCCTGGAAGCTCACGCACTAAGCTGTTCTCTCAACCTTCGGTGAAGACGTGATCAGTATCACAGGATGAACAGAAGAGCGCCTAACTGTCGATGTTGATCTGTATGACAGACCGAAGGCTTGGCTGAACGACCTCCAGCGCCAAATCCAGTATTCTCCGCATGTGTCTTCGGCTATAGTTTGTTCCGAGCCACCAACCAGGGGCTATCTCGGTAGAGAAATCTTCAGCGAGGTCCGGCCTGCCGGGGTACAGCTCTTGTCGGTCTTGCGCCAAATACCTTCGTTTTTTGCTGTGTTTGCGTGCCGCGAACCTTTCAAGAAAACCAGGCTCTTCTTTGGCCAACAACCGGAAGACACTGCACATCACTTCTCGCGCGGAAGTGGATTCATGGGCTTTCCCTCTGAAGACGAATGAAACGACCGATCTTTTATGAACATCCTCCGGTCTTTTTGGTTTCTTTACAGCGGGACTCATGGACGGCGCAGGAATGGATACCGTCGGAGTCGCGCCGGGCTTTGAGACACGTTCAAGAAACCGACTACACAAATCCGGCTCGGGTTTGTAACCACACAGGTCTTCAACCTTTTCCGCCAAGAGATCTAACAGCAATGAATCCGGTTCTTCGAGCAGAGTGCTCCACGCTTTGGGTAGTGCAGCCGTTATTTCTCTACCTCTGGCAACAGTCTGATAATCCGACCGCGCGGCCTTTAGCGCTTCGCCGGCACATACCCTTTTGTAGCTGAGGTATCTCTCCAGCCTATCCGCCGCATCTTCGATATTGCGCTCAAGGAGATCGAGCTTATAGACCCTCCGCTCATCGTAACGTCCCTGCTCACCAGGAAGGTAGAAGCTCCATTCTTGGCCATCTGTCAGGATGGCCATTGGCACTCCCGAATGAAACGCATACTCGAAAAGCTGTTTGTCAGCGCCGTCCGAAAGCCCAACTTTCTTGACCTCAACAAACACCGCAGGGCGGTTCGCCGGGTGGCACAGCGCATAATCAACACGCCGTCCCTCAAGTGAGAACTCGGGAACAACAACTTGAGTATTGAATACAGGCCAGCCGAGCTCATGAAGAGCTGGCAAAAGGATGCCTTGGGAAACAGCCGCCTCAGAAGGAAAAGCGTCGCTCCGCAATTTTTCTCTCACGTTTTCGATGTGATTTGAAATGGTCACGGACATCCCTCCTCGATTATGCCCGTCCATCTATACGTCAGGACGAAGCAGAGCGGAAGATGTTCATCGTTAGCGGCGGGATGGGGACAGGCGCTTCTTCCCCTTCCTCGCCGTGCCAGAACTTGGTATGTCCCCTCGGCATGGAGTCGTCCTCACAGCCCCCTCGGATTATCGTTGTCGGTGCGGGCATCGTCGGCGCATCCCTCGCCTTTCACCTGTCCCGGCGGCCGGTCCGACTCAGCGTGCTTGATCGGGCTGAGCCGGGGTCGGGGGCGTCGAGCCACTCGTTTGCCTGGATCAACGCCTCGGCGGGCAAGGAACCCGCCTCGTATCACGACCTGAACCGCCGCTCGGTCGATATGTGGGACCGGTTCGCCCGGAGTCTGGCCGCTGATGTCGGTCTGCGCTGGGGGGGCGAGCTGCGCTGGGCCACGACCCCGGCCGAGGCTGAGGAGCTGCGCGCAGCCGTAGCCGTTTTGCGGCGGCGTGGACACCACAGTCGGCTGCTGAACGAGGCCGAGTGTCAGGCTCTGGAACCGGGACTGCGGCTCGACCGCTTTGTGCTCGGCGCCCTGAGTCCCAACGACGGTCAGGTCGATCCGGCCAGGGTCATTCGGGCCTGCCTGGGGCAGGTGCGAGTCCGAGGCGGAACGGTTGAGGCGCACACCGAGGTGCAGGGCTTCAGGCTGGCCGGCTCGCCACCTCGGGTGACTGCGGTACAAACGAGCGAGGGAGAGCTGGCGTGTGACCTGGTGGTTCTGGCGGCGGGGGTGGAAGCCACGCGGTTGGCAGATCTGCTGGGGATTCATCTCCCGCAACAGCGCAGTCCAGGGGTAGTGGTTCGGACCGATCCGCAGCCGCCGGTGTTAAAGCGGCTGGCCGTGCTGAACGCGCCGGCGCCGGACTCTGAACAGCCGGGTATTCATATCTGTCAGCGACCGGACGGCACGGTCATCATTGGTGAGGGCAGCCAGGAACGCCTGGCCAGCGACGATTCGCAGGCGCACGCCGATGCGCTGCTGGCCCGTGCGGTCGGCTATCTGCCGGCCTTAGCCGCAGCCCGAGCCCGTCCTCTGCCGGTCGGCTATCGTCCGATGCCGCTGGACGGCTATCCGGTTCTGGGCTTGAGCAAGGTCGTTCCGAACGTCTATCTGGCCGTGACCCACAGCGGGGTGACGCTGGCCCCGCTGATCGGTGAATACGCGGCGATTGAGATCCTGGACGAGGTGAGCGTAGACCTGCTCGCCCCGTACCGAGTGGAAAGATTCGGACGCTAGGGGCGCCGTAGACGCCGTTCCCGCTCAGAACCGGACCCGCACGCCGCCGAACGCGCCGAACGGGGCGCCGGGACCCAGAAACCGTTCGAGTCCTGTCTCGTCGAGGGTGTTCTCAAACAGCGCGCCGTAGCTCTCGTACTCTTCGTCGAACAGGTTCTCAAAGCGGACGAAGATATCGAAGCGGCCGGTCTTGTAGGCCAGCTGGACGTTGCCGACAAAGTACGGGTCGAGCTTTTTGTGCGCGTTGGATTCGTCGCCGCGCAGGTACTGGCCGTCCACATAGGTGCCGTCAAAGCTGAGCCACAGGTTGTACGGCAGCTCGATCTCCACCCCGCCGTTCACCCGGTGGGCGGGCACCAGGGGAAGCCGGTCGCCGGATTTGACCTGAGCCAGGCGATCCTCGTTGGCAAAGGTGAACAGCTGCACCTCGTCCTCAAACGTCGCATCGGTCAGGGTGTAGTTGGCGAACCAGTTGCCCCAGCTCCAGCGGCCGCGCAGCAGGAACTCAAGGCCCTGGCGGCGGGTCGCATCGACATTCTGAAAGAAGCCCAGCACCCGGCTCTGGGGTTCGTTGCGGAACAAAATGTCGTCTTTGAGGTCGGTTCGATAAAAAGCCAGGCTGGCCTGGAGCAGCGGCACGGGGGACCAGCGCAAACCGGTCTCCCAGGTTTTGCCCTTGACCGCCTTGAGCGGCGGATCGTCGACAATCGCCGTCGGCACCGGGCAGGGCGCTTCGGGGTTGGCGCACGTCAGCTCAATCGCGGTCGGGGCGCGATAGCTCTCGCTGTAGCTGGCGTACAGGTTCAGGTCGTCGGTCAGCTGATAGCTCGCTCCGGCGGCGGGATTGAAGCGGTCAAAGGTGTGCGCGCCGCTGGCATCGGTCCCGTTGTCATCATCGTCGCCGGCCAAACGGTCTTTGATCTTCAAGTGTGTGACATCGTAGCGACCGGACACGGTCACCGCCAGTTTTTCGATCGGTTCGAGGGTGAAGGTGAAAAACGGTCCGCCGGCGTGGGTGTCGCCCTTCACGTTGGTTTCGATCTCAAGCCCTTCTTCCTCATCTTCGTGCTCAGAGTCGGCCAAGTCGTCGTCCTCATCGTCTGCGTCGTGCTCGGCGAGATCATCGTCGTCAAAATCGTCGTCGTCCTCGCCTTCCAGCTCGGCAATCAGGTGATCCAGGGTCGAGCCGGAATAGTCAACACCGGCGGTGACGGTCAGCGGCATGCCGAACAGCTGGCTCTGGTAGCTGAGCTGGGCGGCTCCCCCCCAGCCTTTCTGGTTGGTCCGGGCGTCCACGTCCTCTTCCACGTCCCGGTTGAACTGATCGACGTCGAGCAGACGCCCGAACAGGTTGGTGGACAGCGTGAGCTGAGAGGTGAGGGTGCGTCGATAGTTGCCGTTCAAGAACCACAGCGTGGGCTGGAAACGGTCGGGGTGGGTGAAGACGGCCGAGCGGTCGCGTTTCAGCCGGCTCTCGGGCAGCGGACCGTTGCCGGTCAAGCGGTTATTGACCCAGGTCAGCGACAGGTTGGCGTCCTGGACATCGTCCAGATAGCCGAGCTTGCCGAACACGTTGCCGACATGGCTGTCGGAGAAATCGCGAAAGCCGTCTTCCAGGAAGAAATTGCCGGACATGAAATAGTCAAACTTGCCGTGATGGCCGCCGCTTTGCAGCAGGGTCCGCAGCCGTCCGAAACTGCCGCCCCAGATTTCGGCGCTGGTGCCCGGATGGCTGAAGCCCCGCTTGGTCTGCATGACCAGCGTTCCGCCCAGGGTGTTGCGGCCATAGACCGGGTTTGAGCCGGGCAGCAGTTCGATCCGGTCGATGGCATCGGTCGGGATCAGATCCCAGTTGACCTGATCGGCCAGGGGCTCGTTGGCCCGAACGCCGTCAACAAACACGCTCAGTCCCGGCGGGGTGCCGATCAGAAACGAACTGGTAAAGCCCCGGTAGCTGAAGTCGGGCTGAAACGGATTGTTCTGGACGTGGGTGAGGTTGATGCCGGCAAACTCGCGGGCCAGAAAGTCGGTCATGTTGAGGGCGCCGCGGTTGGCGATGCGCTCCCCGGTCGTGACCTGGACATTGGCCGGAATCTGCTCGCGGGGAACGCCGAGCCCCATGAGCGGGGTGGTGCCCCGGACCTCCAGCTCGGGCAGGACGACAGGCGGAGCGCTGCTTGAGGTGGTCTGAGCCAACAGTTGGGGAGCGGCGCTCAGGCTCAGCGTCCAGACCAGGGCGGCGGCGACATGTTTCATTCCTTCTCTCCCTCTCTCCTGGGCTCAGGACTCCTCACCAGTAGAGGACAATGGCGGCCGCCTCAGCGCCGGCCGCTGACCATGTTGCGCAGCGAATAATACTGTTTGGCTCGACCCGGCGAGAAGAGGCGCTTCATCACATAACAGTGCGCGTAGGTCGCGTGCGGCTTCTTGGCGTTGATGGTTGTCTCGCCGACATGAATGAAGACATGATGGCCGACGTTGTTGGAGAAGTCCTGCTTGAGATAGGGCGCCTGCATGGCGGTCTCGTGGGCATAACTCTCCGAGTACTTCAGAAAGGCCTGGCCCAGCCGAAACAGCTGGTCGTCCCGGCGGTCGAAGGTCACCATCCACAAGGTCCAGTAGGTTTCCGTATCAATGAATACGATTTTGTGGCTGTAGGGATGGGTCTTGCTCTTGGGGTCAATCCGCAGCACGTGGGTGTCGCGTAGCTCCCAGCGCGCCTTGTTCGGTACCCACAGGTGGGGACCGCCGGCCTCGGGGTTGGTTTCCACGTTGATCGTCGCCAACACCTTCTTGCGTCCCAGGTAGGTCCAGTTCTGCTCGTAGACTTTGCCGCCAAAGCCCATCATGTCTTCCGGGATGAAGTCCATGCCCATCATCTCGCTGGTGCGCTCTGAGGCCAGGGTGCGGCGCGGCTTGCGCTGCGCGGGCAGATACATCCAGCCGCTGTCTTCTCTGTAGTGATCGACATAGGTGATGGACAGGTTCTTGGCCCCCGTCATATCGCGGGGCGAACGGAACTCCATCAACATCTTTCTGCGCACCTCTTCATAGCCCGGCACCAGACAGTTTGCGCCCCGCGCATACTCGGCGCTGACCCCGGTAAACTCGAATTCCCGATTCAGCTGGCCGTGTTCGCTGCGCAGCCACGCCACCATCGGCATCACATAGTCGTCCTGCCCGGGCCGCCACAGCATATTCCAGATGACCTTGACCGCAATCTGCGGGTCATCTGGGGCGATATCGGGAAACGGAAACCCGCCGCCCTTGAAATCGACCAGCACGCCCTGTTCATCCAGAGAATAGCCGGGCACGACGTTTTGGCCCCACTCGGGCGGCGGCGGATACTCACTCGTCTGGGCAATCTCCATCTCCATGTCGTCAAAGAAATAGTAGTCCCAGGCCGACTGGGGGATGAACGGCTCGAGCGCCTTCCGGTCGTGCAGCCCCAGGGTCTGGCCAGGATCGAATGTTGGCGGGGCTTCGCGGTAGTGTTCGAGCCAATTCACCATCGCCTGATAGCTCTGGTCTTCGGCAGCACGGGCCGGATTGGGGGCATACCACGCGCCCGCCAGGACGAGGATGGCGAAGAGACAGACCAGCTGTGTAACGGGGCGGCGGCGTCTTCGTATGTCGTGCATGCGTTCCTCCTTGAAAAACACCTGGAAATGGCCGGCAGCATAGCAAGCCGGCAGGAGGAAGCCTAGATGGGTTTGAGGAGGCGGAAACCGCTGCTCCAGGCTGGAGATCGGGCCGCGTGAGTGCAATATGGCGGGCATGGGAAGAACCACAAACACGACCGCCGACTAGGGCCTGAGCCGCAACGTCAGCTGTTCCGCAGTGACCGGATTGACCGTGCGGTAGGCGGCAATGAAGGTCTCGACATGGCGGGTAATGCTGTCCTGCACGGTCACCAGCTTGTCGCTGCCAACCGTGCCGACCTCGCGGGTTTCCCAGGTTTCGGCAAACTGCCGAATGTTCCGGTCCCGGGCCAGGGTGACCAGTTGGTTGAGGCACACCTCAATGGAATAGGCGTACAACTCGTACTGCTTCTTGAGCGCGGCGACATTCACGTACAGATACGGGCCGCCGGGCGTGACTGACCATGTTTCTTCGCTGAGCACCGGGATGCCTGCGGCGCGAAGCTGTTTTTCGACCGTGGCTTGCAGCCGGCCCTGTTGCAGTCCGTCCTGCTCGGCCTCGGCGTTGAGGGGTTCGACCACCACTGCTACGCCGGCCAGCCCCCGGAGCGTTTCGCGCTGCTGCTCCAGGGTTTGGGCCAGGCTTGTTTCCGACATCAACCAGACCAAGAGAACGCCAGCACATCCGATGATGGTCTTCATACTTCTCTCCTCTTGTGCGAGTGCTGTGTCTTCTGCACAAGAGTTGTTCCGGGGTATTTTGTCAATGTTTGACTTGGCCGTCCGGACTTCTAGACTAGGGGCAGTGAAGGAGGCGCGGCGATGCTGGACAACATCATCCTGCTGACCGATTCGTACAAAGAAACCCACTGGAAGATGTATCCGCCCGGAACGCGAACGATTTATTCCTATTTGGAGGCCCGACGGGGGGGCGAATATGGCGAGGTGATGTTTTTTGGCCTGCAATACTTCCTGATGAAGTATTTTGCCGGGGCTGTGGTGTCGGCGGAAAAGATCGAGCGGGCGGCCCGATTTGTCGCCGCCCACTTTGGCGCGCCCGAGGTGTTCAATCGGGAGGGTTGGGAGCACCTTCTCAGCCAGCACGGCGGAACCTTGCCGGTCGAGATCCGGGCTGTGCCCGAGGGCTTGGTCGTGCCCGAGGGCAACGTGCTGCTGACGATTGAAAACACCTGTCCGCACTGCGCCTGGCTGGTCAATCATCTGGAAACCGTGCTGGTTGAGCTGTGGTACCCGTGCACGGTGGGGACGATCTCGCGTGAGATGAAAAAGATTATCCGGGCCGGCCTGGAGCGGTCGGGAACGCCGAGCGACGACCTGCTAGCCCTCAAGCTGCACGACTTTGGCTTTCGGGGTTCGACCTCACCCGAGTCCGCAGCGCTCGGCGGGGCGGCCCATCTGGTGAATTTTCAGGGCACGGATACCCTGGCAGCCTGCGAGCTGCTGATCGACTTCTACGCGGCCGATATGCCGGGGGTGAGTATTCCGGCGGCCGAACACTCCACGATCACGGTCTGGGGCGAAGACGCCGAGGGAGACGCGTTCGCCCATATTCTCAAGCAGTATCCGGCCGGTCTGGTGTCGGTCGTGTCGGACTCGTGGGATGTGTATCGGGCGTGCCGGGAGTTGTGGGGGGAGCGGCTCAAAGAGCAGGTGCGGCAGCGTCAGGGTTGTCTGGTCGTCCGGCCCGATTCCGGTCCGCCCGAGGTGGTCGTGCCGGACTGTCTGGACGTGTTGGGTGAGCGGTTCGGCTTTACCGTCAACCCCAAGGGCTACCGGGTCCTGCCCGACACGGTGCGGCTGATCCAGGGCGACGGCATCAAGCGCCAGACCCTGGCCGGTATCGTGGACGCCATTCTGGAGCGCGGCTGGTCGCTCGACTGTGTCACCTTCGGTTCGGGGGGCGGGCTGCTCCAGGACTGTAATCGGGATACCCAGAATTTTGCCCTCAAGTGTGCCTACGGGGTGGTGGGTGACGAGGCGCGTGAGGTGTGGAAACGGCCGGCCACAGACCCCATGAAGGACAGTAAACGGGGGCGGCTGATGCTGGTGGAGGGTGACACAGACCGACGCTATACGACCGTTGCCCAGGGGACGCCGGGGGCGAGCGACGTGTTGGTTCCGGTCTTTCGGAATGGCCAGCTGCTGCACCCCTGGACCCTGGAGCAGGTGCGGGCGCGGGCCGCGTTGGGATAGAAAGAGGAGACGTGCCACCAGTTCATGTGTCGGAGGGCACGTTTCCTCTTTGGGGCGTCGCCCCTACTGTTCATTCCACGAGCGACGTTCTTTTTTGAAGAAATCCTGGTGGCGGAGCATGATCTCCGATTCGGCATCGAGCAGATGGGCGATCAAGGCCGCCCTGACCCACATGCCGTTTTCGGCCTGGGCGAAATACATGGCCCGGGGGTCGCCATCCACATCGGGCGAGATCTCGTCATTGCGGGGGAAGGGGTGCAGAATCGCTGCATACTCGCGCATCCTGTGGAGCTGCCCGCGGTCGAGGATGAAGCGCTGGCGGTCGAGTTGGCTCAGAAACGCGGCCACCTCTTCGTCGTCGTGCTCGTGCTGGACCCGGGTCATATACACCAGGTCGGCCTGTTCGATGCAGTCGGCCAGAGCCGGCCGCTCGTGCACGGTGACTCCCGCCTCGACCAGATCGGACTGCAAGTCAGCGGTCACGCTCAGCCGGGGGTGCTCGGGACCGACGAAATACATGGTCACGTCTTCGTGCTGGGCGAGCAGTTCGGCCAGCGAGCGAATGGTTCGGCTGCGGCCCACGTCCCCACAGAACAGATAGGTTTTGCCGTCCAGGCCGGCCCGCAGGTTTGGCCAGCGGGTGCGGAGATCGGACAGCCGTCGGCCGAGGTTACGGTCATCGCCCTCGGGGTCGCTCTCCCGATCCCGGAATTTGAACACCTCCTGAATCGTATAATAGTCGAGCAGGGCTTGGGTCGGATGCTCGTCCGCACCGGAGCCGCCGTTCACAATCGGCACCGGCTTATCCATGTCGTTCATCTTGTAGGCGAAACACTCGGCCAGCTTGGGCATGGCGTCGCGCAGGATGACGGTATCGAAATAGGTGCTGAACATCATGATCGAGTCGAGATCGGATTCGCCCTTATAGGCCGACGACACGGCCGGGTTGCGGATCTCGGCGTAGTCCATGCCCAGGTGCTGGCAGGCTCTGACAAAGGACAGAAAGGTCCGGGTCGAGGCTTGGGTGAAGTGCAGCATGGCCGACTTGTCACACAGGGTCTCTCGCAGCAGCCGGCTGCCCCGCCGGTTGCGCGCCAGCTGCCGGATCATGGTCGCCAGCCCGGTCAGGCGATCCAGCAGCTCGCGGTCGAACTGGGCCGAGAAGATCACGTGTTTGAGCCGATTGTTACGCTGAAATTCCTGCACCTTCATCATGACCGGGCGGTTCAGCCGCGGCTCAAACTCGCGCAGGTGCTGCAAGCGGGCAGATGTGTCTGTGTAATCCACCAGTCCCTCCCGAGGCTGAGGCATGATAGCGCCGCGCCCGGCGGGCGACAAGAGCAGACTGAGGAAGAGGGGGCTTCCCGATGAGTGACGGATCGGGAGGGTAGTCAGGCTGCGGATGAGTGACGGGTACGAAAGATTTTCAACTGTCGCTTCGCCGCTTCGAGTAGCTCTTCATCCTCCGCGTCCCAAATTGCCTCTACGGTGGGACCTTTGGCCAGTGTCGCCAAGTTGCTGACAAGCTGGCCCAAGCGAGCTTGCGGATATTCCTCACTGAGTTCGCTCAATACCCGCAAGAGTTCCTGGCGCGTTTCAGGGGACCTCATGCGCGTCATCGTAGCAAACGCGCGCAGCGAAAGGGAGCTGTCATTCAGAAAAGCGTTGACATGGCGAGGTTCTCACGCGCTGCGGCGTAACAGCTCGGCCAACACTTCGCCCTGGCGTTCCAGCGCCTGCCCCTGGCGGTCGAGCGCTTGACCGACCACACGGGTGTTTTCCCGCATATTCTCGGCCAGCACGTCAATTTCTCGATCTCGCCGCGCACCGGCTTCCCCCACCTGATTCAATCCCATAAGGATCGCAATCAGCCCCCCGCCACTGACGGCAAGCTGGGCAATCTCCACCCAT
The DNA here is from genome assembly GCA_965243735.1 of uncultured Binatia bacterium (SeqCode). Lineage (GTDB taxonomy): Bacteria > Desulfobacterota > Binatia > Bin18 > Bin18 > JAAXHF01. The sequence goes on along the minus strand of CBDEVZ010000008.1, from coordinate 4,637,699 downwards.
CTCGTACTACCGGCGGCGGCAGCCTGTAACTGCAATGCGGCGACCGCCTCCTGCGCCAACTGTAGAAGTTCGGCGTCCATGCTGTCCTCCTGCCCCTGGCGGTCTGGATGCGGCTGGGATTCGCCCAGGTTGACCCGGTCGCCCGGTTCCGGCGTGAATCTTCTGATCGGCCGGGGGAGGGTTTTAACCTCCCCGACCGACAGGGGCTGGACTGAGGTAGGCTAGGCGGTGAAGTTCAGCTTCAGGCCGGGCCGCGGCCAGTCAAAGGCCACCAGCTTGCCGGTGCCCGACAGCGTGACATACGCGGTGGTGAGATCGGGGCCGCCAAAGCACACGTTGGTCGTGAACGGGTCGGACAGCGGCACGTGATCAACGCCTGAGCCGTCCGGCGCAAAGGCGGAAATGCCGGCCCCGCCCATCAGGGTGGCGACACATACGTAGCCGGCACTGTCAACGGCCATAGAGTCGAGCAGCTGATAGCCCGGCAGATTGTTGAGCAGGGTGGCGCCGCCCGGACCGTCCAGAATCGGACCGCCCGCACCCTCGGTCCGCACGACTTCGCCCGGCGCGGTGATATCCCACTGCCACACCCGGCTCTCAAACGTCTGGGCGATATAGACTTTCTTGTCGCCGGGGGACAAGCTGATGCCGTTCGGCCCGTCAACCGGCTGGGCGACCTCGGTGATCATTGAGCCGTCGGGTTTGGCGTAATACACGCCGCCCCGGTCGCGGTCGTGGTCTCTGACCTTGCCGAAGTCGGTGAACCAGAACCCGCCGCTGGCGTCGAACACGATGTCATTCGGGCCTTTGAGCTTATAGCCGTTGACCTCGGTGTATAAGACCTCGACCTTGCCGGTGTTGATATCCACCCGCTGAATGCAGCCGCCGTTGTAGTCGGCGGGGATGCCGTGTGGAACGGTCAGGCCGTTGACCTCAATCCAGTCAAAGCCGCCGTTGTTGCACACATAGATGGCGCCGTCCGGCCCGACCGCCGCGCCGTTCGGACCGCCGCCGGTTTCGGCCACGATGTCCTTGCTGCCGTCGGGTCGGACCCGGGTGAGGGTGCCGCGCTTGATCTCGACCACGATCACACTGCCGTCGTCCATGGCGATCGGGCCTTCGGGGAACTGTAAGCCTGAGGTAATTTCTCGAACATCTGCCATAGTGTGTCCTCCTTCAGGCTCCTTGTACCACACCGCTGGGCTTCACGTCACTCTCCCTCTATTGTCTCGGGCTGGCACACGCTAGGCTTGGCCGCTACGGATGCCGCATGAGCAGGTTGAGTACGGGCGTGTCTTCTCTCGGCAAACGCACCGAGAGCATTTTTTACGGCTGGTGGCTGGTCGGTCTGAGCGGTTTCATCATGCTGCTGGCCAACGTGCCGCTGTTTCACGCCATGGGCGTGTGGGCGGTGGCCCTGGAGCGCGAGTTCGGCTGGACGCGCACCCAACTCGGGCTGGCGCTGACCTTTACCCGGATCGAGGGCGGGCTGATGGGGCCGCTGGAGGGCTATTTGGCCGACCGCCTGGGAACGCGGCGAATGATTCTGATTGGGCTGCTGATTCTGTCCGGCGGCTTTCTGCTGTTCAGCCAAGTCGAGCATCTGTGGATGTTCTACCTGTCCTATGTGGTCATGGCCGTAGGCCAGGGATTCGGCGGCTGGCTGCCGCTGATGACGATGCTGAACCACTGGTTCGCGCGACGCCGGGCGACTGCGGTGGGCTGGGCCAATGTCGTCAGCCGGCTGGGCGCCCTGATCCTGGTGCCCGTCATTGCCTGGGCGATTGACCCGGACGACCCCCAGCTGGGCTGGCGAACCACTGCGCTGGTGCTCGGCCTGTTCACCCTGATCGTTGCCCTTCCGCTGTCCCGACTGATTCGTGACCGTCCCCAGGAGTACGGGCTGCTGCCGGACGGCGAACGGCCGTCGCTGACACAGCCGCGCCCGACGCCAGCCCAGGCGGGAGGACCGTCAGCCCGGCCCACGACCGGCCAGACCGGCCAGACCGACCATACGACTGCCCAGGCCGTGCGGACCTCGGCCTTCTGGCTGATCGCTTTTGGCCATGGTTTTACCTCCATGGTGATTATTGCCATCATGACCCACCTGGGATTGTTGATCGTCGATGCCGGGTTTGACGTACCGACCGCAGCCTGGGTCGTGTCCGTCTACACTGCGGTGGCCATGGTGGCTCAGCTGATCGGCGGCTATGTCGGCGATCGGATTCCCAAACGGATTGCGCTGTGTATTTTTTCGACTGTGCAGGCGGCCGGGGTGCTGGTGCTGACCTACGCCACCACGCTGCCGCTGCTGGTGCTGTTCGCCTGCTTGTTCGGCCTGGGCTTTGGGGGACGCAACCCGCTGACCATAGCGATTCGCGGTGAGTACTTCGGCCAGGCCGCGTTTGGAAAAATCCTGGGCCTGTCCACCGTGCCGATGAATATTCTGATGCTGGTGGCCGCGCCGTTTGCCGGCTGGGTCCGCGATACCCAGGGCAGCTATGAGCTGGCGTTTTTGAGTTTGGCGGGGTGCAGCTTGGCGGGCGGGGTGTGTTTTTTGCTGGCCAGGAAGCCCGAGTTGAAGCCCGGCTCGTAAACGGGCGCGGCTGGATTTCCGGTCTGTTTTTGCCCACAATCGACCCATGCGTTTTCTGAGCCTGCACGTCAACAGCTTCTGCTGCACGATCACGACCAAGGGGCGCTCAAAGGTTTACGAAGCCTACGACGATCCCGTCACCCGGGTTGACGACGCCCTGCTGGTGCTGGCCAGCGTTGAACGCGGGGATGAGCGCAATCCACAGCTGGTGGCCGAGCGGGCCAGCGCCGAGATTGTCACGCTGGCCGCCCAGCTGAAAGCGACGACGGTTGTCCTCCATCCCTTTGCCCATCTGTTTGCCGAGCTGGCCGCTCCACAGTCGGCCATCGATATTCTGAGCCGGACACAGGAGGCTCTGAGCCGGGCCGGTCTGACGACCATCCGCACGCCCTTCGGCTGGTTCAACGCCCTCCAGATCGACGCCAAGGGTCACCCTTTGTCGCGGGTCGCCCGGACGGTGACCGCAGACGCCTGAGTGCCTGGGCGGCCCGGCGCGTCGGTTGTGTCTCAGTTTGAAAATGCTTGCCTGTCCCATCTCCAGCGGCCCGCTCCGAGGACGGCCGCCCCGTCGAGCAAATCCCCCTCAGCCCCCTCCTTCGACCTCGCTCAGGGCAGGCTTTGCCAGAGTGGGGAAGCCTGCCAGCCCCGCCGCCTGGAAAATCCCCCTTTGTGAAACGTGTGATGCATATTACAGCGTCCACCGAGAGGCTGCCCGGAGACCCCTCACCCCAACCCCTCTCCCTCAAGGGGAGAGGGGCTTTTTTACCCTCTCCCCTTGAGGGAGAGGGTGGCCGAAGGCCGGGTGAGGGTGCGAACGGACGGCCTGAAGAGAGCAATCGGCATAATATGCATCAGACGTTGTGAAAAGGGGGAAGCGCGCCAGCGCAGGGGGATTTGTGGGGTGGCGAGGGGGGCTTGTAAGGGCGGGTTTGAAACCCGGCCCTACTGCTCTGCCCCTTCGGTCTGCGTTCAGCATGAACGGAAGGCCGTTCGCCCTGAGCGTCGCGTAGCGGAGTCGAAGGGCGACACCGCCGCGCCATTGGCTCCAGCGATGCTCCCTCAGTCTACTCCGGTAATGACGAAGTTCTGCTGACTCTCCTGCCACTCCAGCGTCACCGTCTCGTCCGGCGTCGGGAAGTCCGGCAGCTCGACCCGTTTCGTCAGCCCTCGCACGAACGGCTCCGTTGCGTCCACCAGCGTCACCGTGACCGTCGCCCGGCTCAGCTCTGCCCCGTCCACCAAGGCGACCACTTCGTGCGCACCCGCCCCGAACTCGGCCCAGTTCACCAGCAGGCCAAAGCCGTTGTCCACGTCGCCACACCGGTCCAGCGTGTCCACCCGCTCCGTGCCGGCGGCGGCGATGGGCTGCCCGTCAATCTCGATGAGCACCTCGTCGGCCTCGCACACCCAGCCCGAGATGACGCCGATGCCACTCTGGAAGGAGGCGGGCGCCGGGTTCTCCAATACGCCTTCGATGGCGCCGGAGCTGGGCGCGGGGGCGCCTGTTGCTCCCAGCTCCGCTGGGGCCAGGACGAAGTTCTGCTGGGACTCCTGCCACACCAAATGGACCTGCTCGCCCGCGCCGGGAAAGTCCTCAACGAGAACGCTGCCCGTGAGCCCCTTGACAAACTCCGCTCCCAGCGTCGTCACCGTCACCGGGGCGCGGCCCAACTCGATCCCATCCACGAGCGCCGGGACTGGCCCGACCCCGGGCACGACCCGCGTGCCCAAGGCCACGCCATTGATCAGCACCCGGACCGCATGGTCGCCGTCGTCCAGCAGGTTCCAGTTGACCAGCACGCCAAAGCCGTTGTCGGTGTCTCCGCACACGCCCGCCGTGTCCGCCCGCGCGGTCCCATACGCCGCCGCCAGTTCTACGACTTCCCCGTCCGCTTTCTCGATCTCGACCGTGACCCCTTCGGCCTCACACACCCAGCCCGAGATGAGGCCCAGCCCGCTCTGAAACGAGGTGGGCGACGGGTTCTCCACATGACCGACCACCAGGCGTGCCCGCAGCGTGTACCCACCCGTCGCTCCCCCTTCGCCGGCGATGGCGATGAGCACGTCGCCGGCCTCAACCGGCGTGGCGAGCCGGAAGTTGGCGCCCGGCCCGCCGTCCGTGGCGGCGGCCAGCTCTTCCCCCGCCTGCCAGACTGTCCCTCGGGTATCGGTGGACCCATTGGTCTCGATGAGCAACACGCCGGCTTGGGCCAGGCGGAGCCGAAAGTAGTCCACGTCGCTCCGGGTGTTGATCTGCCCGGCGAGAGAGCCCGCCCGCGGGCTGGCGGGCGGGAAGGCGATGGGCGTGGCCGTGGCTGCGCTGTTGCCGGGTCGGTCGCTGTCCCCACCCCCGCCTCTACCGCTACCGCCGCCCCCACCAGACGACGCGTACCGGCTGACCCGGAAGTGGGAGAACTGGCTGACGGTGGCGCAGACCCGGCCCTCACGCTCCTGAATCTGGTCTAGACCATCGGGGGATATGGTGTAGTCCTCCGTCTCGGTGCGGCGCCCCGTGGTCTGCCGCCCCCACCGCCCCGGTTGGTGCTCAGGGTCGGTGGCGTGGGGCTGATAGCGGTGCACATAGGCGCGAGAGGCCGGCAGAGCCGCGGGCAGGGGGAGACACACCTCCAGCGGCGTCTCCAGGGCCGTGGTGATGGGATTACCGCTACTATCAAACACGGTGATCTCGTAGACCACCGCGGCGGCGGGAAAGCTGGTGCCGGGCGGCGCGCTTGCCCGGTAGACGGGGGGCAGCGGGGTGGACGTTCCCTGCGGGACCGGCTGCGTGGTGAAACTCGTGACAGCGTGGCCGGTCGGCAGGGTCACGGAGGGGACCGACCGCCACACGGCGAGGCCCGCCCGCCCTCGCAACCCCGTTGGCAGGGGGTCGGATTGCACGGCCGTGTGCCGGAGGTCAAGCAACCGCAAGTCATTCAGGGGGTGGCTTGCGCCGCCCCAGGTGGTCGGCAGCGAGCCGCTCAGGGGGTTGGTATGGAGACGGAGCCGTTGCAGATTGGTCAGGGCGCCCAAGGCGGCGGGAATGGTCCCGGTCCGGTTGGTGTGGCTGAGGTCGATATGGGTCAGGCCGGCTAAAGTGGTGACCCAGTCGGGGATGTCTCCGGCGGTAAAGTCGTTGTGGCTGAGTTCCAGTCGCTTCAGGATAGGCAGGCTCCTCAAATCCGGGAAGGGCCCGGTCAGTTGGTTGTTGTTGAGATACAGGAATTGCAGGGTGGTCCGGCTACTCAGGGATGACGGGATGTTCCCGGTCAGTCGGTTGTTTGAGAGTTTCAGGGACTTCAGGATGGCCAGCGTACTCAAATCCGGGATGTTCCCGCTCAGGTGGTTGTCGTGGAGATACACGTTCCTCAGCTTGGTCAGGCCGGCCAGGGACGGGATGGGCCCGCTCAGGTGGTTGTTTTCGAGATCCAGGGTATCCAGCTTGGTCAGGCGACTCAGGGATCGCGGGATGGGTCCGGTCAGGCGGTTCTCCTCGAGCCCCAGGTACGTGAGGTTGGTCAGGTCACTCAAATCCGGGATGGGTCCGGTCAGGTAGTTGCGACTGAGAGATAGGTGCGTGAGGTTGGTCAGCTTACTCAAATCCGGGATGGTCCCGGTCAGGTAGTTCTGGGTGAAATTCAGCCACGTGAGGCTGGTCAGGGCGTTCAGGCTGGTTAGGCTGCCGGAGAGCCTCCAGCCTGCGAGGGAGAGTCTCGTCACCCGCGCCGGATTCCCGGCAACGGTAATGCCGTGCCAGTCGTCCATCGTGGTCCCTGTCTCCCAATTCATTGCGAGGCCCGTGCCGACCAGGGCGTCCCTGAGCCACAGCAGGACGGTACACTCCTCGGCCAACGTATCCCCGCCATTGACCACTGCGCTCACCGCGATGTCGGTCGTGGCGCAGCTCCGGGAGGTGACGCGGTGGTCAAAGAGCTGGCCCGCCGGGTCGCCCCACTCGTTCTGGAGCGGGGGCTCTGAGGCCGGGCTGTAGCTCAGCTGCACCCGGTCGGTGCGCTGCACGGGCGGGCTCAGCGTCAGCACCACGGTCGAACTCGACGGGCCGGGGGTAAGGGCGAGGCCGGTCACAGTTGTGGTCTTCCCTGGCACTGAGACGGTGAAGGCACTCGGGGGCGTAAAGCGGGGCAGCAGCCGCTGGTTGTAGGTCAGCGTCAGCGTATCATGCAGGACCACGGCGCTGCTGAGCGTCGGCGCGGCGGGAGGCGCGGCCCCGATGTTGGTCAGCGCGAAATTGGTGACTGCCGCCAGGGCGTTACCGGCCGTATCCCGGATGCCGGCGCTGGCGGTGATGGCGATGGCGGCGGTCTCGGAATTGTTCGCGCCCGTGGCCAGCGTCAGGGTGACAATGTTGGGCTCGGTCGTGTCGATCTTCGGGTTGCTGACGTCCCCCAGGGTGGTGGACCCGCCGGTCACGGTGAATGCGCTCTCGTCCAGGGTCTGCGTGGTGTCCAGGTTCTCGCTGAAGTACAGCTTCACGGTGGTTGAGTTGATCGTGCCGCCCCGCAGCGTCGGCGCGGTCATGTCCCTCACGAAGCCGTGGATGGCGATCTTCGCCACCCTGTTCCCAGCGGCCCACCACTCACCGCTGTTGTCCTGGTTCCGCCACCAGAGATTGTCATGAAGGCGCCAGTCCGTCGTGGGGCCCGCATCCTCCGCGCCCACATCCGTTGTCCGCCATGCGGTGGTGTCATCCCCGGCGCTGACGTCGACCACGATGTGGTAGCTGCTGTGGGTGCGCAGGTCGATGCCGGCGGGAGCGGTGAACCGGACGGTTCCGAAGGATGCGGGCAGGCGGGTCGGGTTCGTCTTCGTCAGTGTGGCCAGGCGGGTGAGCGGCCTGGCGCTCCGGTTCGACCAGATACTCACGGTGTAGGTCGGCGACGTCGAGGCGGTGCTGCGCATTTCGAGGTCTACGTGAGCCAGCGTGGTGGCGTCCTCACGGGTGAAGAACTGCTGGCTGTAGTCGTAGCTGAATCCCACTTCGCCGGCAGACGCTTGCCCGGTGTTGCTCACCAGCGGGACCGACTCGGGTGTGCTGATTACGGTGACGCTGGCGGCGTTGTTCGGCGCCGACGCGACCGTGTAGCCCGTACCCGTACCCGTGTACTCGGTCAGCGTGGCGATCACCGCCCCGTTCGTCTCGGCCGTGCTGTCGCCGACCGTGGGCACGGTGTAGGTCGCCGTGCCCGCGGTCCCCACGGTCACCCTCTGCGCCCCCAGGGCGCCGCTGGCCACGTAGCCGCCGCCCGTCTGGGTGATCGTCAGGTTGACGGTGACATTCTCCGTGGGCGCCGGCGTCAGGGTCACGGTGAACTCCGCCGGCGTGCCCTCGGTGACAGCGTTGCCCCCGGTGATGCGGGCCTCGGGGGGGGTGGCGTCATTGTCGTTGACGGTGACGCTGGCGGTGTTGCCCGGCGCCGACGCGACCGTGTAGCCCGTACCCGTACCCGTGTACTCGGTCAGCGTGGCGATCACCGCCCCGTTCGCCTCGTCCGTGCTGTCGTCATCCGTGCGCACGGTGTAGGTCGCCGTGCCCGTCGTCATGCTCACGGTCTTCGCCCCCCCTTCGCCGTTGACCAGGTAGTCGCCCGTGTCGGTGATCGTCAGGTTGACGTCGACACTCGCCGTGGGCACCGGCGTCAGAGTCACGGTGAATGTCGCCTCCCCGCCCTCGGTGACGGCGCTGCCCCCGGTGATGCTGGCCACGGGGATGACGGGGTCGTCATCGTCGTTGACGGTCACGCTGGCGGTGTTGTTCGTCGTGGATACCGTGTAGCTCGTATCCGAACCCGTGTCCGCGGTCAGCGTGGCGGTCACCGTCCCGTCCGGCCCGTCCGTGCTGTTTTCGTTCGTGTCCACGGTGTAGGTCACCGAGCCCATGTCGGTGGCCTCCATGATCACCGTCTTCGCCCCCAGGTCGGTGCTGGCCACGTAGCCGCCGCCGCCCGTCTCGGTGATCGTCAGGTTGACGGTGACACTCTCCGTGGGCGTCGGCGTCACGGTCACGGTGAACTCCACATCCCCGCCCTCGGTGACAGCGTCGCCCCCGGTGATGCTGGCCACGGGCGGCATGTTGTTGGTCACGGCCTGGTCGGTGAGCGCGGCCACATGGGTGCCCCACTCGCTCTGGAACCGAGGCGAGTGGTCTGCCGTGTTGTAACTCAGCGTCACCGTGTCGGCGCCCGTCACGGCCTTGCTCAGCGTCAGCACCACGGTCGAGGTTGACGCGTCATGGTCATTCGTAACGACCACGTCGGTCACGGTCGTGGCCGTGGCAGTCCCTGAGACGGTGAAGGCCGCATTCGGCGGCCGCTTGGGAAGCATCTTCTTGTCGTAGGTCAGCGTCAGCGTATCCCCGTCGACCTCCGCGGTGCTGAGCACCGGCGCGCCGGGGTTGTCGGCCAGGGTGTTGGTCAGCCGGAATCTGGTGACCTTCTCTATCCAGTTGCCGGCAGGGTCAGCGACGGTGCTGCCGTTGACGGTGATGAGGACTACATGGGTGTTGATCGCGGAACCGGATATCGTCAGGGTGACAGTGTTGTCCCCGCCGTACGCCATCCCGGTGATGGAACCCAGGCCGGAGGCGTTGTGCAGCCTGAACGCGTCCGTGCGCAGGGTCCACTGGGTGTCCAGGGTCTCGCTGAAGTGCAACGTTATGGTGCTGATTCTGAGCGTGCCGGCCACCAGCGTCGGGGCGGTTGTGTCTTCTTCTTCTGCCTGGGCAGGCACGATGCCGCCCAGCAGCGTGAGGGCGAGCGCCACGGCGGTGAGCACGCCCCTCATGGCCGCCCCTCGGGCGGGCTGTGGGCCATCATCCCTGCCCGGCATATTTGTCAAGTCCTCCTCACTCTTTGTGCGGAGCGCCGACGCTGGATAGAGCGGAATGTTCATGGGAGCTTCCTCTCATGCTGCGTGGTGTAGAGACTCAGGGGTTATTGGTCCCCCTAGCAAGATTGCTCACTGTTTGTCGCCTCCAAAATTGGAGGATCGGGACAACTTTTTCACGCATGCCCGGCGCGGCGTTCCGCGAGAACCGCAAGCGCTCGGACGGGAGGGAGGAGGGGGCCGAACGTGGAGGAGAACGCCAGGCAAAGGGAGACACGCCCGCCTGTTCCGTTGCAAACTGGCGCAGGACCGGCGCGTCCTCTATCTTTTCACCTACCCAGCTGCTATGCGGGGGAACGAACAGCCTGCCAAACCCTCACGAGGAGCCTCGCCGTGTCGATACGTCAAGACATCACTCCGGCCGATATGCAGAACATTCGCCAGCGCTTTGGCTATTCTCCGGGAGTCAAGGTCGGCAATATGTTGTACATCGCCGGTCAGGTTGGTCGGGATGCCGAACTCAATGTTATTGAGGGGAAGGAAGCGCAGTTTGCCCAGGCTTTTGACAATGTCAAAAAAGTCCTGACCGCCGCCGGCGCCGACTTTGATCAGGTGGTGGAAATGGTCACCTACCACGTCGATATGGGCGATCTGCCACTCTTTATTGAGGTGAAGAGCCGCTATTTTCGCAATCCCGACAGACTGCCGACCTGGACCGCGATTACCACCCCGGCCCTGGCCATGCCCGGGCTGCTGGTCGAGATCAAATGCACGGCGTGTCTTGAATAGGCAGGCACGACCCGCGTGTCAGATCGCAGCATCGTTACAGGGGGAGGGATGGAACAGACCGCAGCGCTGGAGCAGACGGCACGCAAAACGGGCGGGTTTTTCTACGGCTGGGTGATTGTTTTTGCCGGCTTGGTGCTGAGCCTGATCATGTACGGGGTGATTGAAGCCTTTGGCGTCATGTTCAAGCCGATTGTCGCCGAGTTTGAGTGGGACCGAGGTACGGTCTCGATCGCCTCGATGGCCAACTGGCTGAGCTTCGGCGTGTCGGGCCTGCTATGTGGCGTGCTGAGCGACCGCTTTGGCTCGCGCTGGGTGATAATCGGCGGTGGGCTGGTCTTCATCGTCGGTACCTTTCTGATGAGCCAGGTCGAGTCCTTGTGGCAGCTGTACTTCTTTTTTGGCGTGCTCATCGCGGTCGGCCGCTCGGCCGCCGGCGTGCCGCTCACCGCCCTGGTCACCAAGTGGTTTGTCCGCAATCAGGGCCTGGCCCTGGCCATTGCCCAGTCCCAGAACGTGGGCTCGGCGGTCTTTGCCCCGCTGTCGGTTTTCCTGCTGGGCGCCTATGGCTGGCGGGGCGCCTATGTCGGGCTGGGCCTGATCTCCCTGCTTGTCATTCCGCTGGCCCTGCTCATGCGTGACTATCGAATCCGCCAAGAGCCCGAGCCGAGGCAGCCCGACCACGCCCGGCAGGCGTCGTCAGGCCCGGCCCGGTTGCCGGGCCTGAGCCTGGGCGAGGCGATGCGGACGCGCGCCTTTTGGACGCTGAATTTCATGGTCATCGGCTGCTGCGTGTGTCACTCGTGCATTCTGCTGCACGGCGTGAGCCATATGACGGATACCGGGCTGGACGCCTCGGTGGCCGCCCGGGTAGTGGCGACCATGGCCATCTTCGGCATGGTGGGCAAGATTGCCAACGGTTTGCTGGCCGACCGGATCGGCGCCAAGTGGGCGATGGCCGGATTTCTCGGTCTCCAGGCGATCATGATTCCGCTGTTCATTGAGGCTCAGACCGCGCCGACGTTCTATACCTGGGCGGTGCTGTTCGGCCTGGGCTACGGCGGGCCGATGCCGGTCTATGCGATGTTGTTTCGTGAGTACTTCGGCCTCCGTTCGATCGGCGCGATCCTGGGCGTCTTCTTCATGGTCGCCTCGATTGGCATGGGCTCCGGCGGCCTCATGGGAGGAATGATGCACACCTCGTTTGGCAGTTATGCGATGCCGTTCCTGACCAGTACGACGACCGGCATGATCGCTGCGCTTCTGGCTCTGACCCTGCCGTCGCCCAAACGCGAAGCGCCGGCCACAGCCCCCAAACTGGCCCTGCAGACCAGCTAGCAAGCGAGGAGGTGAGCCATGCCGGTCATTGATGGCGACAGCCATTTCGTCGAGCCTTTGGATCTGTTCGAGACGTATATTGACCCGGCCTTCCGTGGGCGCGAGATGCGGTTTGAGCAAGACGTCGGGACCGGTCGGCTGCGTATCCTGACCGATGGCCGGCCCCTGCAACTGGTGGACGTTGAGACACTGCTGGCCGCAGTCGTCGGCTATGGGCAAAAGGAAACCGGCCGGGATCTCAACACCTTTGACCGGTATCTGGTGACCAGCGATCAGTGGCAGGACATGGACGCCCGAGTCCGGTTTCTGGATGCGGAGGGCATTGACCACCAGGTGCTGTATCCCACCCTCGGCCTGTTGTGGGAGGGCGGGGTTGAGGACCCGGCTCTGGCCGACGCCCTGTGTCGGGCCTACAACACCTGGGCTTTTGAGCTGTGTGCTGGGCACAAAGATCGCCTGTTTCCGGCCGCCCACATCTCTTTGCGAGACCCCCAGCTGGCCGTGACGGAGCTGGAACGGGTGGCCAAGCTGGGGTGTCGGACGATCTTTGTCGCGGCCGCGCCGGTCGGCGGGCGCAGTTTTGGCCATCCGGACTTCGACCCCATCTGGGCCGCAGTCCAGGACCTGGACCTGAGCGTCGGCATTCATCTGGTCGGTCACCCGCACTATACCGGCAGCGAGTGGTATCAGGGCCAGGACCCCGGCTTCATGTTTGTGACCATGAATGTCATTCAGGACCCGCGCATGGCGCTGACGACCATGGTCTATGACGGGGTGCTGGAGCGGTTTCCGAGGCTGCGGGTGGCAACCATCGAGGCCATGGTCGGCTGGGTCGGCGAGTGGCTGGAGCGGCTCAACTATCGCTTCACGTACATGGGTCACACGTCCCAGATGAAGCGTCCGGCCAGCGAATATTTCGCCCGCAATATCTGGATCAATGGCGATCCGGAAGAAAAGATGTTTCCGTTGATGGTCCGCTTTGCGGGTGATAGCCGCTTCTTTGTGGGCTCGGACTACCCCCACGCAGAAGGGTTTACCCGGCCGATGGACAAGGCCCGCGACCTGCTTTCAAGCCTGCCGACGACAACGGTTGATAAGATCCTGGGCCACAACGCCCAGCAGTTTTTGGGGCTGTAAAGATCAGGAGAACCGCAGCCCCTGACCGCGCCTTCCGTCCCGCAGTTTGAAGCGCCAGCCGATCAACCAGCCGGTCAGCAGGACGCCGGCGCCGGCCAGGAACCAGGACAGGTTGCGCCGGTGTTCGGTTTCGCTGTGCTCAGACTTCAGTTGTTCCAGCTCGGTCTTGAGCAGGGCTTCCCGGTCCGTCTGGGCCGTGGTGGCGGTGGTCAGTTCGTTGTTTTTTTTGCGCAGCCGGGCGATTTCCTCACGCTGCTGTTCGACCTCGGCCTCCAGCCGTTGGAGGCGCACCGCAGCCGGGGCGTCTTGGGTGACATCTCTGCGTAGCACATAGCCGCGACGGCCGTTGGGCAGCACGGCCAGGTAATACTCGCCTTCCTCATGGACGCGTTGCACGGCGTCGCCGGTCTTGAGCGTGGCAAACACCTCTGAATCGGGGCTGGGGCTCAGCCAGACCGGAACCTCGCGATAGTCGCTCACGTACAGCTCTTGGGCAGCGCTGCGGCCCGGCAGGAGGGCCAGGAGCAGGCCAACGCACGGGAGTACGCCGCCTTGCAGGATGGAGACCAGCCGGCCGCCGGGTGTCCGATCCAGACGCATACGAGGGGAATAGCCCAGATGGGCGGTGAAGGCAATTCCGGGTCGCTAGGCCCCGGACCGCTCGGATGAGGTGGACAGGACGTGCTGGAGGACCTTGATAAGGTCCTGATGAATTTTTCCGTTGGACGCCAGGAGTTGCTCTCCGGTCAGCTCGAAGGTCTGACCGCCGAAGTCGCTCATCCGCCCGCCGGCTTCTTCCACAATCAGGGCGCCGGCCGCACTGTCCCAGGGGTATAAACGCCACTCCCAAAAGCCGTCGGCGCGACCGCAGGCCGTATAACACAGGTCAAGAGCGGCCGAGCCGCTGCGTCGTATGCCCTGGGTCCGCAGCATGAAGGCCTGATAGAAGCTGAGATAAAAGTGGCTGCGCTGGCGCCGATCATACGGGAAGCCGGTCAGCAGCATGCTGCGGTCGAGGGAGGGGGTGGAGGAAACCCGTATGGGGCTGCCGTTGAGGCTGGCCCCGCTGCCCCGCCGGGCGCAGAAGAGTTCGTTCCGAATCGGGTCATAGACGACCCCGACGATGGGCTGGGACTCATAGGTCAGACCCACCGAGACGGCAAAGTGTGGAAAAGTATGGGCAAAGTTTGTGGTGCCATCCAGCGGGTCAATATACCACCGATACGGACTGTCGGGGCCTGACAGAGCCGATTCTTCGGCCAGCACCTGGTGGTCTGGAAGACGGGTGTGGAGGGCCTCGGTAATCAGCGCGTCGGCCGCTTTGTCCACGTTGGTGACGAGATCAACTATATCTGTTTTGATCTCGACCGTCTTGGTCGTGAGCCACTGATCTTTGATCAGGGCGCCGGCCTGCTGCGCGAGGTCCTGGGCAATATCGAGGTAATGGTCGAGATCGTTGTGCCAGGGGTCGGTCTGCATAGCGTCACCGAAGAGGAAACGTGCCAGTATCCCATGTGAAATGAGAACACGTTGCCTCTTTGTTGCATACGCGGCCGGAGCCTGCAACAACGGGGCCTATGCGCGTGTTCGCTCCAGCCAAAGTCAACCTGTTCTTGCGTATCCTCGGCCGCCGGGAAGACGGCTATCATCTGCTCGATTCCCTCATGCTGCCGGTCAGCCTGTGCGATGAGATTCGGATCCGGCTGGACGGGGCGGTCTCTGCCGAGCATCCTCCGGCGTCTGCCCAGATTCGCCTGAGCTGTGATAACCCCCGCATTCCGAGCGATGAGACCAATCTGGCCTGCCGCGCTGCCGCGCTGCTGTGTCGAGAAGCCGGGCTGACCGCCCGGGTTTCGCTCCATCTGCTTAAACGCATTCCCGCCGGTGCCGGTCTGGGCGGCGGAAGCAGCGATGCGGCGGCGGTCTTAAAAGGGCTCAACAGCCTGCTGAAGCTCGGCTGGAGCGAAGCCCGCCTGTGTGAGTTGGGACTGCGTCTAGGCGCCGACGTGCCGTTCTTTATTCCGTGCCGGCCGGCTCGGGCGACGGGGGTCGGTGAGGAGTTACGCCCGGTCAGGCTGGTCGGGAGGCGCTGGCTGGTCCTGGTGGTGCCAAGCTTTGGCGTCTCGACACCGTGGGCCTACCGGCGGTTTGACCAGCTGGTCGGGACGACTGCACCGCCTCCGACGATCACCGTCTCAGCCGATGGCTGGCCGCCGCCGGTCGCCTGTTTCAACGATCTTGAGCGGGCCGTCCTGTCCGCCCATCCTCTTCTCCAGCAACTGAAAAATATGCTCCTGAGCGCTCAGGCCGAGGTCGCGCTGATGTCGGGGAGCGGGTCGGCCGTCTTCGGGCTGTTCGGCCGCAAGGAGGCCGCCCAGCGGGCGGCGGACAGCCTGCGCCAGACCGTGGCCCAAAAAGGGAATCATGATAACAGAATGTCTCCAAGGAGATCACGATTCCCTTTTCACTGCCAAGTGTTCGTGATCGAATCCCTGGCCGAAGCGCCGTGCTCCAACCCACCGGAGGTCCGCTCGGTTTGAGCACGAAGGGGAGAGGCCGACCTTCCCCTCTTGACTTTTTGCCTGGCTGGCCTTTAGTTGGACGGCTTAGAATGAGAGTGCGTGGACATTCTGGTGGGGAGTAGCCAAGCCAGGCAAGGCACCGGGTTTTGGCCCCGGTATTCGCAGGTTCGAATCCTGCCTCCCCAGTGCGGGTGAACGCTGTTCTCTTCCTGATGAGGTCGTTTTTCGGCACGGCTTTTCTCACGGGGGGTATCCGATGAGAGATGTATTAAGGATCTTCGCCGGAAGATCGAATCTGCCGTTGGCGGAAGAAATTTGTGCCAGCCTGCCGGAGCGTTTGGGGGCGGCTGATATCCGGACCTTTAGCGATGGCGAGAGCTCGGTTGAGATTACCGAGAATGTGCGGGGTGGCGATGTCTTTGTGGTGCAGTCCCTTTGCACCCCGGTCAACGATCACCTGATGGAGTTGCTCTTGATGCTTGACGCATTCAAGCGCGCCTCGGCAAACCGGATCACCGCTGTGATTCCCTACTACGGCTACGCCCGCCAGGATCGAAAGGTCGCTCCCCGCGTACCGATCAGTGCCAAACTGGTGGCCGATCTGCTCACCACCGCCGGGGCCTCCCGGGTGCTGACGGCCGAACTGCACGCCGGGCAGATCCAGGGCTTCTTCAATATCCCGGTCGATAACCTGTTTTCGGCCCCCGTGCTCGTGCCCTACCTGACCTCTCGGGTCGGGCGCGAGCAGATCTGTGTGGTCTCTCCCGATGCGGGAGGGGTGGAGCGCGCCCGAGCGTTCGCCAAGCGCCTCGGGGCGTCCCTGGCGATCATAGACAAGCGCCGTGGTCAGGAAGCTGAAGACGGCCTGTCGGCCAACGCCAACCGTGACGTGGCCGAGATGCACATCATCGGCGACGTGGCTGGGCGGGTCGCCGTTCTTGTCGATGACATGGTGGATACCGCCGGGACGCTCACCACTGCGGCTTCCGCGCTGAGCGAGGCCGGGGCGCAGGCGGTCTATGGTTGCTGTACGCATGCCGTGCTGTCCGGTCCGGCGATCAAACGCATAGGGCAGTCCGCCCTGGAGGAACTGGTGGTTACCAACTCGATTCCGCTCCGCCCCGAGGCCCACGGTGTGGACAAAATTCGCGTCCTGTCCATCGCTCCGCTGATGGGCGAGGCCATTCGGCGCATCCACAATGAGGAATCGATCAGCTCTCTGTTTTGACAAGGGGAAACGTGCTGACCGTTATATCTAAGGAAGAGATCACATTCCTCTTGTAGGAGACAGGCGAAGAAAACGAGGACACGATGGAAAACGTACAGTTGCGGGTTGAAACGCGTCAGACCACAGGAAAAGAACGCGCCGCCCAGATGCGGCGGGCGGGAAAAGTGCCGGCCGTCTTTTATGGCGCCGGCAGAGCGGCGACCTCGCTCAGCGTCGATGCCAAGGAGTTTCGCCTCCAGCTGTTGAAAATCCAGGGGGCGCCCCTGCTCAAACTGGCCTCCTCGGCGCCTGAAGTGAACGACAAGCTGGTGTTGCTCAAAGAGGTGCAGCGTCACCCGGTGACCAGCGCGTTCCTGCACGCTGACTTCTTTGAAGTCGATGAGAGCAAGCCACTCCAAACCTCCATCCCCGTCCGCATCGTCGGTAGAGCCAAAGGCGTCACCGCCGGCGGGACGCTCCAGACCATGGTCCGTGACATTGCGGTTGAGTGTCTGCCCCGCGACCTGCCCCCTGCGGTCGAGGTCGATGTGACCGAACTCGACGTCAATGATGCGATTCGGATTGCGGACCTGAACCTGCCCGAACAGCTCGGCGTCACGGTCGATCCGCAGACGATCCTGGTCGCCGTCCAAGCGCGCCGTGAGCCGGAGGTCACGGAAGAAGCCGCTGAAGAGGGAGCCGCTGAAGAGGGAGCCGCCGAAGAGACGCCAGCCGACGACGCACCGGCCGAAGCGAGCGAATAGCCGTCCAGAGGGATATCGTGCGTGTGCTGATCGGTTTGGGGAATCCAGGCCCGGCCTACCACAACACCCGCCACAATCTGGGCTTCTGGGTGATCGACATCCTGGCCGAACGGTGGCGCATTCCGCTCGTTGCCAGCTCCCTACTGTCTCGGATAGGTCATGGCTACTGCCATGCAAGGAAAAACGCGATGTCCTTCAGATTCCCTTGTGACCAAGCCGTCCTGCTGGTCCAGCCCCAGACCTTTATGAACAACAGCGGGGAGGCTGCGGACCGGATTCGGCACCGGTATGGCCTGTCTGTTCCCGATTTTCTCGTCGTGCATGACGATCTCGACCTGCCTACGGGCCGGATCCGCGTAAAGCGGGGTGGGGGCGGGGCTGGCGGCAACCGGGGAGTGGCGTCGATCATTGATGGACTTGGCAGTCCAGATTTCCCGCGGGTCAAGATCGGTATTGGGCGACCACAGGACGCCACGCCGGTGACAGAATTTGTGCTGCGTCGCTTTACTCCAGAAGAGGCAGCGTCTATGCTCTGTGCCGCTCGCCACGCCGCAGACGCGGTCGAGGCGGTATGCACACGAGGGCTGGAGTGGGCAATGGACGGCTTTAACCGGATCGGTTCTACCGGCTGAGTCCGCTCTATTGTCGCTGCTTTTGGCCTATGCTATGCACAACACTCACTGCCTGGATCGGAGGAGCGCATGCCGATTTATGAAACACTCACCATCCTGCATCCCGACTTGGCCGAAGCTCGGGTGAAGGAAGTCCTGACCTGGATGCAGCAGCTTGTCGAGAACAGCCAGGGAAAGGTGCTCCAGGTTGAAGAGTGGGGCATGCGGGATCTGGCCTATCGCATTCAGAAACAACGCAGGGGGTATTATGTCCGCCTCGAATACGAGGCCACACCCGCGGCGCTCCAAGAGCTGGAACGTAACTTTCGGCTGAGCGAGGATGTGCTCCGATTTCTGTCAATCGTGCGCAAAGCCCCTTCGGAAAAACGTCCGAGCGTCCAGCCTCGCTCAGAAGCGGTGACCGAGAGCCCTGCTGAGACGCCGCCCGAAGCTCCGGCCGAGTCTGCTGCCGAGCCGAGTCCGCCCGCCCCACAGCCGGCGCCTGAACAGGAAGCCGCGGCTCCGGCGGCCGATGCTGAGCCTGACGAGCCACCCCCGCCTGCCACACACTGACAAGAGGAGAACAGCGCATGGCACGATCACCAGCAAGAGGAGGCGGAGGGAGATATCGACGCGGACAGCATGGGGACGATAAATTCCCGGCGCGGCGTCGCTTGCGACGAAAAGTGTGTCGGTTCTGTGCCGATAAAAGCCTGCCGATCGACTACAAGGAAACACGCATCCTTGAGGACTTCATCACCGAACGGGGCAAGATCATTCCGCGTCGCATTACCGGAACGTGTGCCTGGTGTCAGCGTAAGCTGACAACAGCCGTCAAGCAGGCGCGGGCAATTGCCCTGCTGCCGTATGTGAGAACCCAGGTGTAAGTCTTGGGCGACGAGACGCCTTGTGTTTTGGTCCACATTGCCGTAAACAAGAATGGCCATGGAGATTATTCTACAGGAAGAGGTCGCCAATCTGGGACAGATCGGTGATGTCGTGAAAGTCCGAGACGGCTACGCGCGCAACTACTTGCTGCCCCGGGGACTCGCGGTTCAAGCAAACCGACGCAATGTACGTGTCCTCGAGCACCACAAACGTCTGGTGGCAGTCAAAAAAGAACGTGTCCAGCGACAGGCTCAGACGCTGCTCGACCAGCTGTCTGCCCTGAGCCTGACTATCCCGGCCAAGGCCGGGGAAGAAGGCCGTTTGTTCGGGTCGGTCACAAATATCGACCTTGAGGCGGCTCTCAAAGAGCAGGGGCTGACCCTCGACCGACGAAGAATTCTTCTTGACGAGCCGATCAAGCAACTGGGATCATATGAGGTGCCGGTCAATCTGGGCGGTGCACTGCGGGCAAATATCAAGCTTGAGGTCACTGCCGAGTCGTAAGCCAGCTCCCCTCTGGTCGGCTAGCGCAAGCCAAGGACAGCGAAAGAGACGATTTTGCAGGCGCGTAGCTCAGTGGGAGAGCGCTTCCTTGACGCGGAAGAGGTCGGCGGTTCGATACCGCCCGCGCCTATGGTGATAAACACGTGAGCACTATGACAGCGGTCTCCAGAGGACGCACGGAGGAGGGGTTTCCCTCCTGCTTTGTTGTGGCCCGCCTCGAACGCATAGCTGCTGCCCATGTGCCGGGAGGTGGGCCATAGCTCGAGAAGCAGGGGTTCGGATCAATCAACAGATCCGTGCACGCGAAGTTCGCGTCATTGATGAAGGCGGAACCCAGGTCGGCATCCTCCACTTGGCCGAAGCCCTCCGTCTGACCGAGGAGCGAGAACTCGACCTCGTCGAGATATCACCGACTGCCTCGCCTCCAGTCTGTCGGATCATGGACTACGGCAAGTACCGCTACCTGCAGAAAAAGAAGGCCCAGGAGTCCCGCAAACATCAAACCCAGGTGCTTGTCAAAGAGGTGAAACTGGGGTCGCGCACCAACGAGCACGATATTGATTTCAAGGTCAATAATATCCGGCGTTTCCTGGAGAAGAAGCAGCGGGTCAAGGTATCGGTCTTTTTCCGCGGTCGGGAGATTACACATCCCGAGATTGGCAAGGATCTGCTGGATAAGGTGTTCCAAAAAATCGAGGATATTGGGACGATCGAAAACCAGGCCCGTTTGGAGGGCCGCAACATGTCCATGCTCATTGTTCCGAGGTAAGCCATGCCAAAGCTGAAAACTCGCCGTGGGGCGGCCAAACGTTTCAAGATCACGGGGTCTGGAAAAGTGCGCCGCTACCGTGCCTATCGGCGTCATATTCTTTCCACCAAGACGACAAAACAGAAACGCCACCTGAGGCAGTCCGGCCTCGTCTCGGCGGCCGATGAACGCGCTATCACCTATCTGATTCCGTTTCTGTAGACGAAGGAGAAAACATGCCCCGAGCCAAACGCGGCTTTAAAGCGCGCCGCCGCCGAAAGAAGATTCTCAAGCTGGCCAAAGGCTTTGTGGGGGGCCGCCGCCGTCTCTACCGTCAGGCACGCGAAACGCTTGAGCGCGGCTTGGTCTACGCCTACCGTGATCGCCGGGTGAAAAAGCGCACCTTTCGACGTTTATGGAATGTCCGCATCAATGCTGCTGCCCGCCTGAACGGCTTGTCCTACAGCCGCTTGATTCACGGCTTGACGCGAGCCGAGGTTACTCTGGATAGAAAGATTCTTGCCGCGCTGGCGGTCCACGACCCAGATGCTTTCGCGGCCGTCGCCGAGGTCGCCAAAGAGCGTCTGGCCGCCTAGGACGTGCCTCGTGGCACCGCTGACCTTGCTGAGCCCGAGTGGGAGGCTGGCATGACAAAAGCAGATATCGTCGAACGGATCTACGAGAAAGTCGGCTTTTCGAAAAAAGAGGCCACCGAGGTTGTTGAGTCGATTTTCGAGATCATGAAGATCCATCTTGAGGAAGGTGAGAAAGTCAAAATCTCGGGCTTCGGGAATTTTTCCATCAATGAGAAACGGCCCCGCAAAGGGCGTAACCCCCAGACCGGAGAAACGATTGTGATCTCGGGACGTCGGGTCCTCTCGTTCAAGTCGAGCCCAGTGCTGAAAAAAGCACTCAACCCATCCTAATTCAGGTGTGTTGTGGATCAGCCCGAGCTTCCCAACAAGCTGTATTTCCGGATTGGGGAAGTCGCCAAGATTGTGGGGGTCAAACCCTACGTCCTGCGCTACTGGGAGACGGAGTTTCCGAGTATCAAACCCGGGAAATCCCCGTCCCGGCACCGTCTGTACCGCCTGCGTGATGTCGAGCGCCTGCTCGAAATCAAAAACCTCCTGTATGAAGAACGGTTTACGATTGCCGGGGCCAAAAAGCGGCTGAAAGACGACATTGAAGACTCGGCCCCTCAGGCCGCTGATACAAGCCCTTCCCAGACTGCTGAATCGGATGACCAGGCAGCCCGGACGGTCGAACCGCACAGCGCGCCGTCGTCTGAGCAGCGCCGACGCTTACGGACTATTCGTCAGGAGCTTCAGGACTTGTACTCCACTCTTGAACGCAAGCCGGTCTAAAGCCCGTCGGGCTGTGTGGTGTCGGTGTGCTGACCCGTTTCTGTCTTGACCCTTTTTCCCCGTGTGGTATCGTTTCCCCCTGTGGATCAGGCCTGAGTCCGTGTTCTGGTCGCCGTGGTTGGTGGAGGAGGCCGCTGAAAGAATCCGTGGAAAGGATGGGGAGGATGGGGACCGCACGCGTATCCAGGATTTCGGCTAAGACTCTGGTGTGGGGCCTGATCGGCGGCCTGTGGCTGTGGGGCCTCCCTCCCGTGCGGGCCGACCTCCTGTCTGCGGCTTCATCGCAGCCGGTTGCCGCACCGACTTTACCGCCGTCGCGTGACTTTGCGGCTGTCTTGCTTCAGGACGCCGACAGCGGTCAGGTGTTATTCGCTCGGCACGAGAAACGGATCTGGCCGCTCGCCTCACTGACCAAGATGATGGTTGGTCTGACCGCCTTGGAAGCCCTACGCGACGGACGGGTGTCACTCCACACCCCCGTTCCTATCAGTCGGCGGGCCAGCCGAGCCGGTGGACGTAGCGTGAACCTCCGAGCGGGAGAACGCCTGCTCTTCGGTGAACTGCTGCAAGCCATGCTGGTGACCTCGGCCAACGGTGCCGCCATTGCGGTAGCCGAGCAGCTGAGCGGCTCGGTCGAGGCGCATATCCGAGCGATGAATGCGCAGGCCGCAGCCTTGGGTATGCACCAGACACGTTTCCAGACGGTCAACGGTTTACCGCCGTCCAAACGGATTGCTCCTGATCGAGCCTCAGCCTCGGATATGACGATCCTGGCGCGGGCCCTGCTGGCCTATCCCCAACTCTTAGAATGGACCTCTCGCCGACGCATCCCTTTCCGAGCCGGCAAACAACACTTCCGGAACACCAATTTCTTAGTCGGGCGCCTCGATGGTGTGGACGGACTCAAAACCGGCTATACCGCAAAGGCGCGTTTTAACCTCGTCACCACGGCCAAGCGAAATGGCTTACGGCTCATCGCCGTGGTACTGGGCGGGCGCAGCAGTCGAACTCGATTTCGGACGGCGGCCAGCCTCTTAGAGTGGGGCTTTACCCATTTTACCCGACTGCGTTTGATCCGAGCCGGACAGCCCTTGTGGGCAGAGGTACGGGTCGAAGGCGGCAGCGTTTCCAGTCTTCAGCCGGTTGCCGGGGCGGACTCGACGTTTCTTGTCCGCAAGCGGGACATCAAAGATCTCCAAATCGCGCTTGAACTGCCGTCGGTCGTGAAAGCGCCGGTCGCCGACCGGCAAGTCCTGGGTCATGCCGTCGTGCGAAATACCGATCAGGTGTTTGCCGTAATCCCTGCTCTCAGTCCGGGACACGTTCCCGAAACACGCTGGAGGCGAGTCCACCGTTGAGCGAGGCTCAGACCAATGCTGCCCCCGGACGTTCAGGCGCGGCTCGTTCCTCAGGATGGGCTCTTGCAATCTGGTGAGGAGTGTTTATCTTACTGGCTCCCCGTGTGCATGGGAGATCTGATAAGGAGAGAGTGAGCAATGGCGAAAAAACAGGTGAATTTGCACCACCAAGCTCGGACTGGAATCTTAGCAGGCGTCAATTTGATCGCCGATGCGGCTCAGGTCACCCTTGGCCCAAAAGGGCGCAACGTCCTGCTCGAGAAGAGCTTTGGCGCCCCGGTCGTCACCAAGGACGGTGTGACGGTTGTGCGGGAGATCGAACTTGAGGATAAGTTCGAGAATATGGGGGCCAGAATGCTGCGCGAGGTGGCCCAGAAAACCTCGGACTTGGCCGGTGACGGAACGACCACCGCAACGGTGTTATCCCGGGCCATCCTGCGCGAAGGGCTGCGGCTTCAAGCGGCGGGTTTTGATCCCATGGGACTGAAACGCGGGATTGATGCGGCGGTGGAAAAAGTCGTCGAAGGCGTCAAGGAACAGAGCCGTTCGGTCAGAGGCCGAGACCAAGTCGCCCAAGTCGGGACGATTGCCGCCAACGGGGAGGCCGAGGTTGGCCGTATCCTGGCCGAAGCCATGGACCGGGTCGGCCGAGAAGGGGTCATCACCATTGAAGAAGGCAAGGGTCTGGAGACGGTCCTGGATGTGGTGGAGGGCATGCAGTTTGATCGGGGTTTCCTCTCGCCTTACTTCGTGACCAATACCGAACGGATGACGGTCGAGCTTGAGGATCCGTATATCCTGTTCCACGAAAAGAAGATCTCCAACATGCGCGAGCTGGTGCCGCTGCTCGAAAAGACCGCCCAGAGTGGTCGCCCGCTTATGATCGTGGCCGAGGATGTTGACGGCGAAGCGCTGAGTACCCTGGTGGTCAATCGTTTGCGCGGCACCCTGAACTGCGCGGCGGTCAAAGCGCCGGGCTTTGGCGACCGTCGCAAAGCCATGCTCGAAGACATGGCCATTCTGACGGGTGGGAAAGTGATTGCCGAAGAACTCGGCATGAACCTGGAGACCGTCGATCTGTCGGATTTAGGACGCTGCCAGCGTTTCATCATGGACAAAGATAATTCGACGATCGTTGATGGCGCAGGCAAAAAAGCCGCCATCAACGCTCGTATGGACCAGATTCGAGCCCAAGTCGACGACACCACCTCCGACTATGATCGGGAAAAGCTTCAGGAACGCCTGGCAAAACTGTCCGGTGGGGTGGCCGTCATCAAGGTCGGCGCGGCCACCGAGGTCGAGATGAAAGAACGTAAGGCGCGGGTCGACGACGCCATGCACGCCACCCGGGCGGCCTCTGAAGAGGGCATCGTCGCGGGCGGCGGGGTCGCCCTGCTGCGAGCCCAGGAGAAATTGGCCGAGCTAGACTTCAGCGACGATCAGGCCCAGGGCGTGGACATTGTCCGCCGGGCGATTGAGGAGCCGCTGCGTCAGATTGCGGCGAATGCCGGAGCGGACGCGGCCGTCGTGGTCAACAAGGTCCGTGATGGCAAGGGTGATAGGGGCTTTAACGCCGCCAATGAACAGTACGAGAATCTGTATAGAGCGGGCGTTGTCGATTCAGCCAAGGTCGTTCGGGTCGCCTTACAGAACGCGGCCAGTATTGCCGGCCTGATGATTACGACCGAGGCCTCGATCGCCGATTTGCCCGAGAAACCCGAGCCGGCCGGTGAGCACGGCCACGACCACGGAGATCTCGACGACGACTACTGATTTGAAAACACCCGCGCCCGTATGGCATAATGCACTATCTGACTTCGGAGAAGGAAGGGGAAATCATGCAAACGACGAGACGGCTTCTGCTCGGGCTTTCTGTTCTTGCCCTGTCCGTAACGGTCAACTCAGGCTGCTCAGCGCTACACCCAGACCATGCACCACAATCGCACACGCACGCCCACCAAGCCCACCAGCCACAAGCGCATCAACACCCCGAGATAGCCCAGGCAGTTGAGGGCGTGGCGGACGCCGCCACCGGTCGGAGTGAATCCGCAGCGGGCCAGGCCGAAGCGGCCGCCCAGCGGGCGGAAGAGGCTGCCGCCCGGGTGGAAGCGATGTTTGAGAAGCTAATGCAGAAGTAAACACCAGTCAGGGCAGCCGCGCGCTGCCCTGTTGCCGCTCTGCCCCTCCGTTCTGTTCCTTTTCCCTCAAAAAAGCTCCGACCGTCATCTGCGGAACGGCCGGTTCCGTTCACCCACCCGAACACAGCCCTCTGTACAGACCAGCCCCCTCAAGGCTCGTGTTGTTTTGCACGACGCGGCTGTGAGCGGCACCGCTGAATCCTGCGAGGCACTCTGGGCGTATCTGAGCGGCCCTCGCCTACTTTTCTCCCTGGAGTGCCAGCACGACTTCCATCAGTGTCGTTGCAGAGAATCGCCGCCTGCTCTAACCGCGGCGAACCGCGCGGAACGTGAATGAGCGGTCGGGGCGAACAGGAGGCAGGCGGCTGATCTTCAGTGTATAATCGGGGGGCTCCAAGGTAATTGTGGTGTCACGCACGAGGGTCGCGATATTGAGCGCGATCAGCACTTCGGCAAGACTGCGGCCCAAGCATTGATGGGCTCCAACACCGAAGGGCGCATATACCCCGGCCTGCCGATGCTCGGCGCGTTCCGGTGTGTAACGGTCGATATCGAAACGGTGCGGCTCAGGGAAGTATTCCTCCATCAGGTGGGGCACGGCAAATCCAATCAAGACCTGTTCGCCGGCTGGCACATGATAGCCGCCAAACTCGAACGAGTTCGCAACGGTCCGCACGGTCGCGGGACTGAGGGGATAACGGCGCAGCGTTTCCAGGGCCACGCGGTGGGTGACGTCAAGTTGGCGTACATCGTTCAGAGCAGGTGTCCCCTGTTCAAAAAGGGCGTCGGCTTCGGCAGTCACGCGCGCGAGCAGTTCCGGCTGTTTTAACAACTCGTAGGAGATGAAGGTGCAGAGACTTGACACGGTATCGAGCCCAACCATGAATGCTTCCAACACGGTCAGCAGCAGATTGGTCTCAGGCATAAAATACGGATCGGTACGGTTCAGTTCCAGGACTTCGTCGATGAAATCCGGAGGTCGGGTGTGACGGCGCTCCGGGGCATGATCTGCCAGAATTTTCTGGGTCAGTTCCTCCATCCGCTTATGGGCACGCCGAAAACGAGGCAGATGAATCACCCAGCGGGGAAGATGCCGAGAGAAGTGTACCTTCAAAAGCGTTTGGAAGAAAAATATGAAATCATCCAAGTACTCCCTTGCATCCGTGCTGGTAATCAGCTGTCCCAATTGCGTGGTCACAATGCGCTGAAAGGCATGTTGCACAGGAATCGCTTGGTCTGATGGCCACGCCGCCATCTCGTCCCGCATGATGCGGACCGCCTCATCCGTGCGGTCGTCCAACAGCTTACGCGAATAGTGATCTATATGCATCCGCCGCATCCGGATGTGTTCGGAACCGTCCATGCCAACGAGCAGGTGCGTGGCGCCCAGGTCTGAATTGAGAGGGAGCCAGGATTCGTATGTGCGCAGATGCCCCGTGTCCCGGGCCACAAACCGATTGGCCTCTGGCCCGACGAGAACAGTAAAGCGTCGATTGAAGGCACGGATACGAAAGATCGGGCCTAATGCGCGATATTGTTGTATGAAGAAGGCGTGGAGACCGCGGACCATGTCCACGGCATTGCCGACAAGTGGGAGCCCTGGGGCCTGGGGAATCTCCCTGCGTTGCTGCGGGGGGACCGGTGCCGAGGACACCTCAAGCTCCCGGATCGCCTGGGTGACCGCTTGCCCAATGAGGTCCAGTCTCCGTACCACGTCGAGCCGATCCTGCACCTCGGTCCGTTCCGCCTTGGATAAGATAGTCTCGAAGATGCCGCAGGCATCCGCCAGACAGATCAGCACGATATCGCGCGGGTCGGGAATCTCGTCACTGAACAGCACCCGCATAAGGCGAAGCTTGACCTCTTCTGTTGCCTTGCCATCGATGCTGGGATAGCGGCGCGCACGCGACACAGCGCGCGACAGGAAGACGAGGTCCTCACCCTCGGCTTCAAGAATGCCCCGGGTGACCAGTCGCGCCAGCACCGTATCGCGGATTGCATCCCCCCGCTCAGCGATGTCAGCCAGCCACAAGCTGACGGCCCGGGGCTCGGCTGCTTGCGCGAGGTCGGCCAGCGTCGGGTCGAGTAAGTCGTCGTCGAGTGGCGCCGAACTGACGACCGTGAGCTGGGTGAGATCGGTATCAATGCGGTCTTCGAGGGCCAAATCCATCAATACGGCCCCGGCCAGGACGATATTCAACGAGCGTGACGGAAAGGCGGACACGATAGCGCCACGCTCTTCGTCGAGCAGCAGCAGAACAATCTCTTCGGCAAATCGCAGCATGGCCGTGACTCTTTGTCTCGTGGCGGGTGTGAGGGCTCAGGCGGGCGGCTGGTACGACCAGATATCGAGCGCGAACTGCCACTCCTGTGTAATGCGATCAAGAGCAGTGGGGGCAAGCTCTAAGCGGTTTTTCTGATAGCCGGACAGGGTATGGAGATAGTCGCGGATGGGGGGGTGAGCCTCTTCCCAGCCCGGTAGGGCCAACTCGGCGTAGAGGCGTTCCAGTTCGACCAGCGGCTGCTGTTCGAGGTCTTCATAGCGCACTTCCGCCAGATTCTCCCTTGGGATCAGGTCACGATCCTTCAGGTAGTGCTGCATAGTGAGCCTGTAGGCGTACAGAATATGCTCTTCCATGTCTTCCACAGGCATATCCTGGAGCTGAAACAGGGGCAGGATCGCCCGATACTGATGCAACATTGAGCGGTACACAGCGTACGGATTGCGGACGATATGGATGAATTTCGCCTCCGGGAAGAGGCGGAGCAGATGCGGAATCCGGCCGGTATTGTTCGGACTCTTCAGGACCAGGGGCCGGCCGCCGTTAGCGAGGGTCGCCTTGCGCAAGGTGTCCAGATAGACCCGCTCCCAGCGAACCAGTTCTTTCTTCGTCAGTCCCTGCATAGTGAGGTATTTATCCCAGTACATGCGTGACCGCTGCGGGAACGACAGATGATGGATGGGAGAAAGCGCGCTGGTATTGCTCACCGCGACTTCTTCTTCAATGGGCGCGTCAAGGGACACCTGCACATTGTCCCCAGGTCTGGTGTCTGGCAGGGACTTTGCCATCTGGCGCTTCAGCCAGCCGCGTCCGATCAGGAAGAAGGTCGGTACAATCGCCTGAAAGGTCGAAACCGTCCCGTACTGCGGGTCGCGCTGCAACAGGTTGTGCAAATGCGTCGTGCCGCTGCGGGCAAATCCCAGGATGAAGAGCGGCTGGGGGTCAATCTGCGTCTGTGCGACTTGCCGCCCGTAGCGGACCCACTCGGCGAGGCGCAGGGGGTTGGCTAGGCTGGTCAGCAGCAGAATGCGGGCCAGCTTGCCCCAATAGGCGGGTGCTACTCCGCCATTTTCCCACAGTAGGCGCAGCCACGTCCCCGGAGGAGCCATGCTGGAGGGGTGTTGGGAGATTTCCGCGTTCGGCATTCTGCACTTCTCGCATGCGAACCAGAAAGAGAAGAAAGAAGCAGGGCCATGAGACGCAAAACGGGTAATGGAGGTATCAGAAATGCTTGAGAAGATTAAGAGTCCGGGCGGTTGCGCTGGCGAACCTGGACCGTGTCCCCGGTCTGGATCAGAACTGTATGGGCCATATCGAGGAAGAGACCGGTTCCGACGATCCCGGGCATGGCTGACAACTTCTGCTCCCAGGTCGCCGGGGACGGCAGGGGCGGGATATGGCAGTCGACAAGATAGTTGCCGTTGTCGGTGGTAAATGGCGTGCCGTTTTCTTCACGCAGCCGCGGTTGCCAGCCAAAGCCGCCCAGTAGACGCAGACACAGGGCGCTCCCAAAAGGCAGGACTTCGAGGGGCAGTTTGCCGCGCGAGCCAAGAACCGGCACGAGCTTCTCTTGGCCAACCAGAATGACAAGGCGTGTGGCTGAGGCGGCAACAATTTTCTCTCGGACCAGCGCGCCGCCATAGCCCTTGATCAGCTGGAGCGACGGATCAACCTCGTCCGCGCCGTCAACCGCAATATCGATCCGGTCGACCTCGTCCGGCCGACAGAGTGGAATCCCGAGGCTGTGAGCCAAGTCGGCCGTTGCCTGCGAGGTGGGGACTCCTCGGATCTGGAAGCCGGCCTGGACACGAGCCCCCAAAGCACGCACAAAATTTCTCGCCGCCCGGCCTGAGCCCAGACCGACGACAGCGCCGTCGTCAATAAAGCTGAGCGCGTGTTCGGCAATGCTCGTCACCATACGCGTCATCCTACCCCACGGCGCGCAGAGCGAACGCCCGTCGCTTCCTAGAGAGAGCGGTTCTCATCGCACACTTTCTGGATCACGGCGTGGAGACGGGCCAAGCCGGCCTGAATATCTGAACCGAGATGAATCTGCACGAGCCGTTTGCCACGTTCGGCCAGGACCTCGGCGTCGCCCTGGGCCTGGGCATGTTTCAGCACGCCAAAGCTGTAGGCCTGGCCGGGAATGGCGATATCCGGGCTGTCGTCAGCCGTGAGCTGGAGAAAGACTCCGGTGTCAGGTCCGCCTTTGTGCAGCTGGCCGGTTGAGTGCAGGAAGCGTGGTCCGTAGCCGAGCGTGGTGGCCACTCGTTTTGTATCACGAACGGTCTGGCGGAGCTGCTGCAAAAGCCGCTCATTGGCCGGACTCATCGGCAGATAGGCGTTGATCGCCAGATAGTCTCCGGTCCGGAGCTGATTGAGATGGGCGGCCAATACGGCTTCCAAGGTCCGGTGCGTGGCTGCGGAAAGCAGGTTGGTCGCGTTCCGCGCGTCGGCAAACAGCCCAAGCCCCGCGTCCTCCAGCAACGCCGACACGCCAGGCAGGCTGCCGCGTTCCTGGTAGGTGGCCATCAAGGTCCGCATCGCCAGCTTGCTGGCTTCGACATCGGGCTGGTTGAAGGGATGAATGCCCAGGATCGAACCGGCCACCGCCGTAGCGATTTCCCAGCGGAAAAACTCCTGGCCAAGATCAAGCGTGTCTTCGAGCGTAATACGGACCAGCGCGTGGCCGTCCTTTTCCAGGGCTGCGACTGCGGCGTCCTGTTCGGCAGAGGGCGCTGCGTTTAAGCGAATGTAGACAGACAGCCGGTCGCGTCCGTACACCTCGGGCGGACCGAGCCGTTCGCCATCGACCGGAATCAAGCCCAGCCCGTTTTTGCCGGTTGACTCGGCAATGAGTTGTTCCAGCCAGCTGCCCAGGCTGCCGATGGCCGGCGAGGTGATGAGCGTCACCTTATCCCGGCCCTGCCGGCCGAGTGTACCCAGGATGATCCCGAGGCTGACGCCGGGGTTGGCATCGGGCGGAACGCTGGCGGCGCAGGCCTGGACCATCCGCAGTGCGCTGTCGAGAAAACGCTCCACATCAATTCCCATGATGGCGGCCGGCAGCAGACCGAACGGAGACAGGGCTGAAAACCGTCCGCCTATGCTGGGCAGACCGTGGACAATGTGACGAAAGCCCTCTTCCTCGGCCAGCCGGTGGAGTGCGGTCCCGGGGTCGGTAATGGCCAGAAAACGACTCCCTAGTGGTTCTGACCCTATGGCCTGGCGGAGTGTGTCCGCAAAGTAGTCTTTGAGTACCTGCGGTTCGATCGTTCCGCCTGATTTGGAGGAGACGATACACGCAGTCCGAGCCGGGTCTATGCGGTCGATGATCGTCTGGATCTGGGCCGGGACGGTCGAGTCGAGCACGTGCAGCTCGGGAAAGCCGTCCTGCTG
Source organism: uncultured Binatia bacterium (SeqCode) (assembly GCA_965243735.1). GTDB lineage: Bacteria > Desulfobacterota > Binatia > Bin18 > Bin18 > JAAXHF01. The sequence continues at coordinate 4,607,214 of CBDEVZ010000008.1, read as the reverse complement.
GCCAAACGTCGCCCGCAGGACTTCCGGGCACAGGCTCGACCCGCCCATGCCGAGCAGCACGACGTGATGGATGCCGCCGTGGCGGAGGTCATCGGCAATCCGGCGCAGGTCGGCCAGCTGTTCCCGCTGCTGCTCAACCACGGACAACCAGCCGACCCACCCGTCCTCGTCGGTTCGCGACCACAGCGCGCTATCGCCCTGCCACAGCCGACGGACCTTGCCTGCGGTTCGCCACTCGTCGAGGCCCGCCTCAACGGCCACGCCCGCTTCCCCGAGGCTGTAGTCCTGTCTGGTCATGCCCAGCAGGGCCTGGCGTTTGTGTTCGATGGTGCTCAGCAGGGCGTCAAATGGATCGCCAAACTTTTTGACGCCCTCGGCCAACAGTTGATCGGTCGCTTCTTGCAGCGAAATGCCGAGCTGGTCCAGGCTCTGGAGCGTGGCTCGGGCGTGGCCCAGCCCTTCGGGCCAGTTCTCGGTAAGCCGAGGCTGGGGGCGGCCGGTCTGGCGAAACGCCTGCACGGTTTCATCCGGCAGGGTATTAACCGTATCGGGACCGATCAACTCATCCACATACATGGTCTTCGGATAGGCGGGATTCTTGGTGCTGGTGCTGGCCCACAGCAGGCGTTGTGGCCGGGCACCCCGCTCGGCCAGACGTTGCCAGCGCTGGCTGGCGATGATGTCTTGATAGGCGGCATAGGCCGTCTTGGCATTGGCAATGGCTGCGGTGCCGAGCAGCTGCTCAATGTGGGAGCGCTGAGCCGTGTCATGGGCAGAGCTGAGGGCCGCGTTCAGCCGCTCATCAATAAGGGAGTCGAGCCGGCTGACAAAAAAGCTGGCCACACTGCTGACCTTGTCGAGGTCTCCGTCCTTGGCGCTCAGTTGCTCCAAGCCGGCAATATAGGCACTGGCGACCGCCTCATACATCTCGACTGCGAACAGCAGGGTGACGTTGATATTGGTGCCTTCGCTGATCAGTTGGGTGATGGCCGGAACACCGGCCTGGGTGGCCGGGACTTTGATCATGACATTCTCACGGTCAATCGCCGACCGCAGCCGCCGCGCCTCTTCGATCGTCCCGTGCGTATCGTGCGCCAGATGGGGCGAAACCTCGAAGCTGACATAGCCGTCTTGCCGGTTCGTCTCGTGGTAGATTGGCGCCAGGACATCGGCGGCCATCTGAATGTCCTGGATGGCCAGCCGTTCATAAATGTCTTTGCTCGTGCCGACGCCCTGTTCGACCAGGGCCCGCATGGGTTGGTCGTAGTCGGCGCTCTTGGACAGGGCCTTCTCGAAAATCGCCGGGTTGGAGGTAACGCCACACACCCCGTCGTGTTCGACCAGGGCGTGCAGCTCGCCCGAGGTAATCAGGCTGCGTCGAATATTGTCATACCAGATGCTTTGGCCGAGGTGGTGGACCTCTCGCAGCGGGTTTTCCATGCCTCCCCCCTCTTCAGTCGTGCCCGAGTGCGTCAAGAAGAAACGTGTCGTCCTCTGGCATGGGTATGCTTGACACGTTTCCTCTTCGGAGTGAGCGGCCCGCTCACTCATCCCTACCACTTACCGCACCTGCTCTGACAGCACAATCCTGTTCGGCGGGCGAGACCGGTTGCGGACGGTCTCGGGCGGCGTCAACAATGCAGAAAAACCCGAACGGCTCGTCGCCCAGCGCCAGAAACTGATGCGGCGTCCACGGCGCGACATAGACCGTGTCGAGCGGCTGCATCTCGTGGCCGGTTGCGCCGAGTATCGCTCTACCCCGACCGCGCACGGCAATCACTACATGCGCGTGCCGGTGTTTTTCCAGGCTGGAGTGGCCGCCCGGTGAGATCTCAAAATAGCGCACATGGAAGCGGGTAGCCTCCGAGCGGTCGCCGACCAGAACCTGACGAATGATGCCTCGCCACTCGCGGCCAAGCTCCTGGCCCGATTTATACGCCTGCGTCTGAACACCATCCCATCCATAGCCCTCGTCGGTCGGTCGGCCGGCCTGAAAACGGGACAAACGGGTCGGCGGGTGTGCCATGCAGGGCCTCAGGGAAACTCAATGATCGTTTTCAGCGAATCCTGCGCCGCAGCCGCGTTTTGATAGGCGTCATGAATTGCGGCGAAGGGGAAGCGGTGGGTGATGAAGCGTTTAGACTGAATGACGCCGGCGCCGATCAGCCGCAGGGCTTCACGGGTGTCATTCGGCCCGCACGAATAGCTGGGGACGAGACTGACTTCGTTAAAATACAGCTCGTAAGGAGCGAGCGGCAGCCTGGCCTCGGGGGTACTGGTGGTGAACAGCAGGACGGTACCGCCCTTTGCCGCGCAGCGGAGGCCCAGCTGCATCGCCTCAACCGTACCCGGACCGACAATGACCAACTCAGCCATCTCGCCCTTGGTATAGTCTCGAACCGCGTCCTCGACCGGGCCGTCGGCCGGGTCAAAGGCGGCGTCGGCTCCGAGTTCGAGGGCTTTGTCCCGACGGTAGGCCACGAAATCGGTTCCCATGACCGTACCCGCGCCGGCATGCCGGGCCAGGGCGACATTCAGCTGACCCATGATGCCGAGGCCGATGACACACACGCTGTCGCCGGCCCGCAGCCGGGCGCGACGCAGGGCTTTGACCGCGCAGGCCGTCGGTTCGATCAGCGAGCCGTCGGCAAACGACAAGTCGGCCGGCAGACGCAGGGTGTCACCCGCCAGATTCTCTCTGGGGACCAGAAAATATTCGGCCATGCCGCCGGGAATGATCTGTGAGGAGCGCCAGGTCGAACACTGCACGAAGTCGCCCCGTCGGCAGGCCCGACAGCCAAAGCACGGTGCGTGGTGATGGATGAAGACCCGGTCGCCGGGCTGAAAATCCGAGACCTCCGACCCGACCTCGACAATCTCTCCGGCCGGCTCATGACCAAAGACGACGGGCGCCTTTTTTTCGATATACCAGGCCATCACGTCGCCCGAGCAGATGCCGCACGCCCGGGTTTTGATCAGCGCCTGGCCCGGCCCGACACTGGGGACGGGCTCTTCCTCAAAACGGATATCGTGTGCGGTGTACAGCCGGGCGACTCTCATGCCGACAGCATCCACTTGGCCATGGTCAGCATATCTCTGGGGCTTTCGGGCAGCTTGCGCATCACCGACGCTTCAAAGCCGGAATGCATGAAACAGTTCTGACACGCCTCGTCCTCGCGCCTCTCCCAATAGTCCCAATCAACCCCATTCCAGAAGGCGTCCCAGGTCTGGAAGTAGCGTTTGCCGACCAGATAACACGGGTCTTTCCAGCCAAACGGCGTACGGGTGACATTGCCCCACGGCGTGCACGGATAGTCACGCTTGCCCGCCGCAAATTCCAGGAACAGCGGGGTCAAAGAGATGGGGTAGCGCTTGGACAGGGCGAGGACGGTCTCGAACTTGCGATGGATCTCGTCGCGGTACAGAAAGTGGTTTTCCTTGACGTTCTCGTAGTGATAGCCGGGCGAGATCATTATGCCGTCGATACCCAGCCCAGTCAGCAGCTCGCACATCTGTTCGATTTCGTCCATGCTGGTTTCACGGAAGATGGTCGTGTTGGTACACACCGAATAGCCGAGCTGCTTGCCGCGCTGAATCATGGCGATGGCCTGGTCGAAAACCCCCTCCCGGGCGCACACAAAATCGTGCGTTTCGCGCAGCCCGTCGAGGTGGACGTTGATCGACAGGCGTTTGTGAGGGCTGCCCTTCTCATAGAAGCGGTCAAGCAGAATGCCGTTGGTGCACAGATAGATATGCCGTTTGCGGCTGATAATACCGGCCACCAGCTCCGGCAGCTCGGGATACACGGTGGGCTCTCCGCCGCAAATCGAGACGACTGGAGCGCCCGACTCATCGACCGCTTGCAGGCTTTGTTCCAGGCTCAAACGATCCTTGAGATCGCCCATATGGCGTTCCGGGGTGCAACCGACACAGGCCAGATTGCAGGTGTAAAGCGGCTCCAGCATCAGCACGACCGGGTAACGCTGCCGGCCCTGCAGCTTGTTCTTCAGCTGCCATTTGAGCATGTCTGTAGTGATGTGTAGCGGAAACCGCATTCTCTTGTCTGTCTCCCCTGACCGTTTGGTCAGCGCATACTATCGGTGCGCGCTCGATCTGGCAAGAGCGCCGAGGATGCCCTTCAGCCGGAGCGTGATTCGCCCGCCCCGCGCTTTACAAGACCGGACAGCTTGGTCACAATGAAGCCATGCCAAGCAAATCGCGGTCGCGGGCCTCAGCTGCCGCCCTGCTCCAAGAACTCAAAACCCTGGCCGAACAGCGGGGGATCCGCGTACGCGAGGAAAAGCTGCTCGGCGGGGCGGGCTATCGGGTGCGGGGTGGAGGCTGTCGGGTGTACGGCACAGAGACGGTGTTTCTGGATCGGACCATGCCGCTCGGCGAAAGAGTTGAACTGCTGCTCGATGAACTGGGCGGACGGGGTATTCAGACCGACAGTCTCTCTCCATCCCGCCGCCGGGGAGACGGAGGAGTCGCGCTGTGACCGACCGGCTTGAAACCTTTCGCCAGTGGCTCAAGGAGCAGGGCTTGAAGGCGACCGCCCAGCGTGACGACATCTCTCAAGTCTTCTTTGAGTCCAACCGGCATATCAGCGTTGAGGAGCTGTGTAACGAGGTCCGGCATGTCAATCCTCGGGTGGGCTATGCCACGGTATACCGCACCCTCAAACTGCTCAAAGAGTGCGGTCTGGCTGCGGAACGTCATTTTGCCGACGGGCAGGCGCGCTTTGAAAAAATTGAAGAAGAACGCCACCACGACCATCTCATCTGCGAGCGCTGCGGTCGCATTATCGAGTTCATGCATCCTGAAATCGAGGCCCTGCAGGAAGAAATGGCCCATCGCTTCGGTTTTGTGGCCACCAGTCACAAGATGGAGATCTACGGCATCTGCCGAGAGTGTCGCGAGGGGCGTCAAGCCGAGGATGAGCGCCGGCTGCCAGTCTAGCCCGGCAAACCGAACAGGGTCCGGGCGTTGTGGCTCGTCGCCTCGGCAAGCGCGCCGAGGGAGCAGTCTTTCAGCTGAGCCAGGGTGCGGGCTACCTCGACGACATAGGCGGGCTCATTCCGGCGGCCACGGTAGGGAACGGGGGCCAGAAATGGGCAGTCTGTCTCTACCAATAGACGTTCGAGCGGCAGCTCCCGCGCCACCTCACGCAACGCCTGGGCGCTCTTAAACGTCACAATCCCGCTCAAGGAGATATACAGGCCGAGATCAAGCAGGGTCTGGGCTTCCCGGGCAGTACCGGTAAAGCAGTGCATGACCCCACGCAGGTGTTCGCCACCCTCCTCGCGCAGCAGCTGGGCGGCCTCGGCGTAGGCGTCGCGGACGTGCATGGACAGGGGCAGGTCAAGCTCCTGGGCCAACCGAATAAACGCCCGAAAGTGTCGGCGCTGGTCCTCGCGTGGAGAATGCTCGTAGTAAAAATCCAGCCCCGTCTCGCCCAAGCCGACGACCTTGGGCTGGCGAGCCAGGGCGCGCAAACGCGCATACGTCTCTGCCGTAATCGTTTTGGCATCGTGGGGATGCACGCCGACCACGGCAAACACATCGGCGTGTTGCTGAGCCAGGGCCAGCGCCTTGTCGTTATGGGCAAAGGCGCCGGTTGCCCCGATCACCACAAAGCTCGACACGCCCGCAGCGCGGGCGCGTTCGAGCAGCGCCTGGCGGTCGGGCTCAAATTTTTCGTCGGTCAGATGACAGTGCGAGTCGACCAGCATGTCTAGCCGGCCTCAGCCTGGGCCTGGAGTTCCTTTTCCGGCACGTCCTCGTCAAGTTTGACGAACAGCGGATGGGGTTTGCGCAGGGCCTGCTTGGGCGCCAAGGTCGTCGGCTGCCACACGCCGCTCGCCCCGCTGTGATCGTAGCGCAAGACCAGGTGTGACCCCCGCTCATCCTCGACCGTTTCGGTATACTGGCGACCGAACAGCTGTCCCTCATAGCCGAGCAGTTCGTGGAGCTGCTGGCTGGTGTGGGGCAAAATCGGCGCCCACAGCAGCTTCAACCAATCGATGACTTGCAGGGCCACATAGATTGTCGTGGCCGCCAGTTGGGGGTCGGTTTTCAGCGTTGTCCACGGCGCTTTGTCGTGAAAATACAGGTTGGCCTGCTGGCTGAGCCGGCGGGCTTCATTCAGCGCCAGCTTCAGCTTGACCGCCCCGTACAAATCGCCGACGGTCTGAAACCCGGCCTTGATTTCGGCCAGGATGGCCCGGTCGGCGTCGTCCAGCGGCCCCGGCTCAGGGACCAGCCCCTTGAAGCGGGAATTGGCGAAGCCCAGCACCCGGTTGACCAGATTGCCCCAGTTGGCGACCAGCTCGTTGTTGACCCGCTCGACAAAGTCGTCCCAGGTAAAGTCCACGTCGTTGCCCTCCGGCGCGATGGCGGTCAGGGCGTAGCGCCAGGAGTCGGCCTGGTAACGCTCCAGGGCGCCGTGAATGCCGATGACATGGCCGCGGCTCTTGCTGAACTTGCGGCCGTACATGTTGAGGTACTCGTTGGCCGGGACATCGTAGGGCAGGTGCAGCCCGCCGTAGCCGATCAGCATCGCCGGCCACATCATGGCGTGGAAGGGGATATTGTCTTTGCCGATAAAATAGTAAGCCCGGGCGTCGGCGTTGACACTCGGGTCCCACCACTCGCGCCATTTGTCGGGCGTGTTGTTCAGTGCGGCCCACTCAATGGTGGCGCTGAAATAGCCGATCACCGCGTCATACCAGACATAGATGCGCTTATCCGCATAGCCGTCGAGCGGAATCGTAATCCCCCACTCCAGGTCACGGGTGATGGGACGGCCGCGCAACACCTCTTGTTCGACCTGGGTGCGGGAAAACCGAATAACGTTCGGCCGCCAGTGCTTCTTGCCCTGCTGCAACCAGTCACGCAGCGGGGGCTGGAGCTTGCCGAGGTCGAGGAAAAAGTGTTCGGTCTGCCGCACCTCGAGCTGAGTATTGCCGGTAATCCGTGAGCGCGGCTGTTTCAGCTCGATGGCCTCGTAGGTCCGGCCACAGCTGTCACACTGGTCCCCCCGCGCCTCGGGACTGCCGCAAAACGGACACCGGCCCTCGACATACCGGTCGGGTAAAAAACGCTTGGCCTCGGGGTCGTACAGCTGCTGCTGGGTATCGGCGTAAATATAGCCGTGGTCTCGGTGTTGGCGAAACATCCGCTGGGTCACGTCCCAGTGGTTCTGGGTGTCGGTGTGGGTGAACAGATCGAACGTCAGCCCCAGCTTCAGATAGCTCTCTACAAAACTGGTGTGAAAGCGTTCGACCACCGCCACCGGGCTGCTCCCCTCTGCCTCGGCCCGCACGCTGACCGGCGTCCCGTGGGTATCCGAGCCACTCACCATCAAGACCTCGTTGCCGATCATGCGCTGGTAGCGCGAAAAGATATCCGGTGGGAGATACGCGCCAGCAATGTGACCGATATGTTGCTCGCCGTTGGCATACGGCCAGGCAACGCCAACGAGGATTTTCCGTGACGGGCTCATGTCTTTCTCCTAGCGGGTGAACGGGGCTCTCTTCATCAGCCAATCCTCAGCCTGCACCCGTATCCCGGGCAGTAAGCTGGAGCAGCATGTCCTCGACCGCGAGCCGCGGGTTGGCGTTACGGCCCAGGGCACGTATCGTAGCATAGACGAGGCTGAGTTGTCGCAGGGCCTCTTCCACATCTAAGCCCTGCGTTGTCTGGGCGAGTACGGGCAGACAGTCCGCATAGCGTATCACACCGTCTTGGCCCAGCAACACATAGCGCAGGCGTTCTTCGTACCAGCTCAGGATCAGCTCCAGGCGATCACCGCCGGCCGACCGCTCGGAACGGTCTGTCTTGGTGCGGGATTTCTTGCCGCGGTCGGCCACCAGCCATTCGGCCAGCTCCGACACCCGGCCAAACAGAGCGCCTTCGAGCTGCTCCAGCGCGTCAAGCAGGTGGCGGCGCTCTTCGGTGAAGACCCCGGCGTCGAGTGATAAGGCGCGGCCGATGCTGCCCCGACTGTAGAGCGCCAGGGCGTGCGCCTCGGCCGCCGGCAAGGCATGCTGCTGGACCAGAAGCTGCTCGACCGTAGCCGGCGGCAGGGCGGCAAAGCGCACCTGTTGGCAGCGGGACAGCAGCGGGCGTGACAGGCTGGCGGCACTGACCGACAGCAGGATCAACAGCGCGTTCCCGGGCGGCTCTTCGACGATTTTGAGCAGGCTGCTCTGGGCTTGGGGTGTCAGGACCTGGGCGTCCTCAATCACTCCGATTTTCCGGTTGCCGCGGGCGGACCGGAGGCTCAGAAAGTGTTGCAGCTCACGAACCTGATCGATGCCCAGCGTGGTTCTGCCCGCCTGTGGCGCGACCAGGCTGAGATCGGGATGGGCGCCGTCGGCGACCGCTCGACACGGTGCGCACGTCTCACATCCGGTGCCGGCCTGCTCGGGACACAGCAGGGCTTGGGCCAGGGCCAGAGCTGTGCGCTTTTTGCCGACCCCGGACGGCCCGACGAACAGATAGGCATGGGCCAGACGCTCGACCGCCAGCGCGTTGCGAAGTGTGCCGAGAGCCGCAGTCTGACCTTCGATGGCAGCAAAGGACATGCGGGCAAGGTAGAGACTAAACGGTCACACGTAAAGAGGAAACGTCCGGTGACGCGTCAGGGTTGCGATTTGGGACTTGCGGCCTGCCCCATCCGCTCCAGCACGCTCGACACAATCTGCTGATGAATACGGTCTACGGGCTGAGCCGCGTCAACCACACACACCCGCCCGTGATGTTCCCGGGCGACAGCCAAAAAGCCCTGCCGGACGCGGTGGTGAAAGGCGTGTGTCTGGGCTTCAAAGCGGTCTACCTCTGAGGCTCCTCGGCTCTGACTTGCCCGCCGCAAACCGACCTCGACGGGGACATCGAGAAGAACGGTGAAGTCAGGCAGGCGGGCCTGACTCGCAAAACTGTTCAAACGGTGCAGCAGATCGAGCGGGATGCCTCGCCCATAGCCCTGATAGGCGATAGTGGAATCCAGGAACCGGTCTGAGATCACAACCGCGTTATCGCGCAGTCCGGGCAGGATCACGTCCCGCACGTGTTGGGCTCGGTCGGCCAGCAGCAGCAGCAGTTCCGCCTCGGCGCCCAACGGCGTCCCGGCGGGCTCCAAGACCAGCCGGCGCAGGACTTTGCCGACCTCGGTGCCGCCGGGCTCACGGGTGACAAGAACCGTGTGTCCCCGCTCCCGCAGCGCCTCGGCCAGGAGACGCGCCTGGGTTGTCTTGCCCCCGCCCTCGACCCCCTCGAATGTGAGAAAAAATCCGGCCATGGCCTTCCTCAGCGTTGCGGAGCATAGCGAAAATCCGGCCCGACCGCCAGCGTGTTCAGACCTCCAATGCGCTTCACGATAGGGTGTGGTAGGTCGGATTAGCGGAGCGTAATCCGACACGTACGGGATGTCAGGTTACGCCTACGGCTAACCTGACCTACACGGCTACACATAATGGTGACTTGCGCTAGACCTCCAGGCCGACTGAACGCATCAACGCCAGGGCGTTGCTCTTAGCGACCACGCCAGGGCGCATCCGATAATCAAAATGCAGCTGGCCGTCCTCGAAATAATCCTCAAAGCATACATTTGCGGCTCGGGGAGCCAGGTCGGTGGCCACCTCGGCCAGCGCCAGGTCATGGGTGGTTACCAGGCCGACCGCGTTGCGCGTGAGCAGGCTGCGGACCACAGCTTCGGCGCCGCTGCGCCGGTCGTGAGAGTTTGTGCCGTGTAGCAGCTCGTCCAGCAGAAACAGGACCGGCACGTCTGCCCGGGTCAGGGCCACAATCTGACTCAGCCGCAGAATTTCGGCGTAGAAGCGTGAGCTGCCGGCCTGCAGCGAGTCCTGAATGCGCAGGCAGGCTCCCGGCATCAGCAACGACAGGCGCAGAGATTCGGCTCGAACCGGCGCACCGGCCAGCGCCAGAACCGTATTCGTCCCGACCGTTCTGAGCAGGGTGCTCTTGCCCGACATATTCGATCCGCTGACGACGAGCACCCGGAGCGGGTCGCCCAGCCGGACATCATTTCTGACACAGTCGGCCTCGGGCAGCAGCGGGTGGCCGAGCCGCCTACCCTCGAAGTACGGTCCCGCCGACACAAGCTCCGGAAACGGGTCGGCCGGATGCTCGTAGGCATAACCGGCCAGGGCAGACAGCGCCTCAAACTCGCCAAGCACCGATAGCCACGTTGCGATATTCTGGCCGGACGTGCCGCGCCAGGCTTCAATCGCCAGCCCCACCTGGGTGGTCCACAGCACAAGCGCGGCGAGTGGAGCAAAAATCTGGTTTTTGCGCGATTCGAGCAGGGCGATCAGCCGCCGGAGCTGAGCGATCTGGCGAGATGGGGGCCGCACGCCGTGCGTCAGTCGGTCGTGCAGCGTCCTCAGGCGCGGGCTGCTGAAGCGCTGGGTCTCAAGGCAGGCCAGCATATCCGACAGCACCGACAAGTCGTGGAGCAGACGTTCGACACCGGCCACGGCTCGCTTGACCTGAGATCGCAGTCCAAGCGCATAGGCTCCGGCCAGGCTGGCCGCAATGAGAAAGGGCAGGGCCCCCCAATACGCCAGCTGCCAGCCGACCAGACACACGACCGAGCCGGCCGCCAGAGCCGCAGCCAGTCCACGCGCCCGGGCTATCTGCGCCGGGCTCACCTTGCGTCCCGCAGCCTCCTGCCCGGCAATGTTGACCAGCACATCCGGGTCAGTGCCGGCCCGCACGTCTGCGCCGCGCAGGGCCAGCTCTTCGCGGAGGTCGAGCTTGGGCCGGAGTTCCTCAACCGCAGCCTGGCGGGCCTGAATCTCCTGGGCTTGGGCCGGCGTCTGCAACCAGGCTGCCAGCGTCCGCTCTCCGCCCCGCGTCCGAGCTGTACACAGCAGCTCGAACACCGACCCGGGTCCGAACAGGTCGAGGTCCGCCGCGTAGGGATGGTCTTCTTGAAGCAGGTCCAGACCGGCTTCCCCGCCGCCCGCCCAGCGGTTCTCCAGCCGGGCCAAGCCCCGGTCGTAGAAGGCGACGCTGCGCTCGGCCAGACGCAGCCGGCGTCTGAACCGTTCGTGCACCACCACCAGCCCGACAAACGCCAGGGCCGGCCCGGTCAGCCACCACCACGACAGCAGCCCCGGACGGCACAAGAACCAGCCCAGCCCGGCGCCCACCAGAAACACCACCAGCCGTGCCGTACCCGTCCGCCTGTCATAGCCGGTGAACCGTTCGACAACCGTCCGCCGGGCGTGCAGCCGGCGGGTGTACTCGGCGGGCGCCTCAGAAACGGGGGAACAGGGTGTGTCTTTCAAAACCAGCTCTCACTGAACAGATTGTCCGAACGCCGGCCGGTCGCCGGTCGCTCATCTAGCGGAAGACGCCAAAATACCATGTGATGACCGCCTCTCCAAAAAAGCTGTAGTAGGTCGGATTAGCGGAGCGTAATCCGACAAGCGGGATGTCGGGTTACGCCTGCGGCTAACCCGACCTACACGGCTACACCTAATGGTGAATTGCGCTAGCGGAAGACGCCAAAATACCATGCGATGACCGCCTCTCCAAAAAAGACGTAGCCCAGCGCACCACACGCCAGGAAGGGACCAAAGGGCAGAGCCAGCTTGGTGTCGCTGTGCTGACGAATCATCGTGCCCAGCCCAACCGCCGAGCCGAGGAATGAGGCCAGCAGCAGGGTGAACAGCACCGCCCGCCAGCCCAGAAAGGCGCCGATCATGGCCAGCAGCTTCACGTCGCCGCCGCCCATGCCCTGTCTGCCGGTCAGCGCCTGATAGCCAAGAGCCAGGGCGAGGAGGATCCCGGCGCCGAGCGCCACCCCGAGCAGCGAGCTGTGCCAGCTGAGGGCCGGATTGACGGCGGAAAAGCCGACGCCGACCAACACACCGGGCAGGCTGATCACGTCGGGGATGATCTGGTGGTCCAGGTCGATACAGCTGACGACCACCAGGGCTGCGCCCAGCACGAAAAAGCCCAGGCCGGGCAGGCTCAACCCAAAGCGATACACAATCAGGGCGGCCAGCAGCCCGGTCAGGGCTTCCACACACCAGTAGCGGAAGGAAAACCGCGCCCCGCACGCCCGGCAGCGGCCGGCCAAAACCACATAGCTCACGAGCGGAATGTTGTCATACCAGGCCAGGCGGCTCGCGCAGCGCAAACACTGCGACCGGGGAGAAACCACGGACCGGCCAAGCGGAAGGCGGTAGATGCACACATTCAAAAAGCTGCCAATGCACGCGCCGAAGACAAAAGACGCAACGATGAATGAGGGAGGAGGTGTACTCACGAGCAAGACAGACTCTCGGGTCGATTGGACCGCATGGCGAGGCAGCGGCCAGTCTATTCCATGCGAACCCGACCGGCAAGATTGATGACGATCCGGGTAGAGTGCGTCAGTTTGAAAACGATTGCCTGTCTCATTCCCAGCGGCCCGCTCTGAGGGCAGTCGCCCCTTCGGGCAAATCCCCCTTAATCCCCCTTAATCCCCCGTTGTCAAAGGGGGAAGCGCGAAGCGCAGGGGGATTTCCGCGCCAGGAGCGTCCGCCCCGAAAAGAGAATTTCAAAGTGATACACCACCGACGATCCAGCGGTGTCTGGCCACCCGAAGGCAACCCACCCCGGCCCTTCGGGCCACCCCTCCGAGGACGTGTGATGCAGATTACCCGGTAGTGTAGGAGGAGCGTGTCGAGGATAGGCTCGACTCACATTCCCCACCACAGGAGGTGAGCCATGGCCATCGATCTCGACACGTTCCTGGTCGCCCTCTATACCATCGTGGACGACCTGTACCAGCAGCGGCCGGGGCTCCGGCGGCCGGAGCGGCCGGGCGCCCGGCCGACGGTGGCGGACAGTGAGATCCTGACCCTGGCGTTGTGTGCGCAGTGGTGGGGGCGCTCGGAGCGCGCCTTTCTGCGGTATGCCCGGGCGCACTGGCGGGCGTATTGTCCGCGCTTCCTGAGCCAGAGTGCCTATAACCGGCGGTGTCGGGCCTTGGCGGAGCAGCTGGTGGCGTTGGTCCCGCTCGTGGCCCGGGACCTGCGGGCGGCGGGCGCGGCGTATGAGGTCCTGGACACGGTCGCTGTGCCCTTGCTGCGGCGCTGTCGGGGACAACACCAGCGCCTGTTTGGGACGACCGCCGCCATTGGGCGGGGCGGGAGCGATAAGGAGTGGTATTACGGCTGTAAGCTGCTCGTGGCCGTCACGCCTACGGGCGTCGTCACGGGCTTTGTCGTGGCTCCGGCCAACACCGAAGAGCGGTGGGTCGCCGACGCGCTGCTGGGCTGGCGGGCCGACCCGCACGCGGCGCCCCTCCAGGTGGCCGACTTGCCCTCGCCGCGCCGCCCCAACGGGCGGCCGTATGTGGGCCCCACCGGCCCGCGCTGGCCGCCGCAGGGGGCCGGGACGCCCAGCCGTGGAGGGTATCTGGCCGATAAGGGCTTCTGGGGCCGGTGGTGGCAACAGCATTGGCGGCAGGACTATGGGGCGGCCCTGACCACGCCCAAGGACTATTCGGGCCCGGCCGCCGCCCCGGCCCGCCGCCAGCACCGGCGCCGGTGTCAGATCGTCGAGACGATCAACAGCCAGCTGATCCGCTCCTTTGGCTTGCACTTCCCGGGCGCCCGCAGCCCCCGGGGCTTGCTGACGCGCCTGGCGGCCAAGCTCGCCGCCGTCAATCTGGGCCACTGCCTCAACCAGCTCTTCGGCCGACCGGCCTTGGCCTTGGCTACGCTCTTCGTCGGCTGACGCGACAATACGCATCACACGTCCCAGGAGGGGAATCACCGCCTCCCCAATCCCCTCCTTCGGAGGGGTGCCGCGATAGTGGCGGGGTGGGTTGCTTTTTGCATCACACGTCTCGAAGAGAGAAGCCCGAACTCGGGCGCGGCCGCCCCGCACCCCCGCTTGCATGTCGGGCTGCTCTCGGCGACAACGGACGGGATGCCTGCAACGAACACCAAACTGACAACCGCAGTCGAAACCTATCTGACCGAACTGCGCCACGCACGAGCCTCGGGCGGAGCGACCGGGGAACGGTCGAGCTATCCGGCGCTGGCCGGACTGCTGACCGCAGTCGGCGCGACGCTCAAGCCTAAAGTCATCTGCGTCAGTGAACTGGCCGACCAGGGTGCGGGCCATCCCGACTTTGGGCTGTACGCGGCCAAGCAGGTACAGAAGGGCCAGCCCAAGGAAGGACAGGTCCCGGAACGCGGCGTGGTCGAAGTCAAATCCGTGCAGGATGATGCCTGGCTGACTGCGGAGAGCCAACAGGTCAGCCGCTACTGGAGTCGCTACCGCTTGGTGTTGGTGACCAATACCCGCGATTTCGTCCTGGTGGGCGAGGATGCGTCCGGCCAGCCCGCCACGCTCGAAACCTTCCGGCTGGCCCGCGATGCCGCAGACTTTGCGCGTCGCTTGGAAACGCCCCGCGCCTTTGCCCGTGATAGTGGCGCAGGGCTGGGGGAATATCTGTGCCGCGCCCTGTCCCACCGGGCCACGCTGACCGAACCCAAAGATGTGGCGTGGTTGCTGGCCTCGTATGCCCGCGATGCCCTGGCCCGCGTTGAGGCAGCCGGCGACACCCCACAACTCACCGCCCTGCGTGCTGCCCTGGAAGAAGCCTTGGGCGTCCGTTTCGAGGGAGAACGCGGCGGGCGTTTCTTCCACTCCACCCTGGTCCAGACCCTCTTCTACGGGGTGTTCTCGGCCTGGGTGTTGTGGGCCCGGCACGCGCCCACACTGCGGAGCGGATTCAACTGGCACGACGCGGTGTGGCATTTGCGCGCCCCCGTCCTGGCCGCTTTATTCTCGCAGCTCGCGCAACCCGGCCGGCTGCAACCGTTGGGGCTGGTCGAAGTCCTGGATTGGACTGCGGCGGCGCTCAGCCGCGTGGACCGAGCCGCAAACCGTAGTTACACCATTCGTTGCGTCCCTGCACTTGATCGAGTGGAGTGCAAGTATGTTCCCAGTCTGGCTCTGTGACGGCGGCCTCGAAGACAATGACGGAATGGGCCACCGCGCCAATCTCTCAGGCGCAGCGCAACGCTATCTCGATGGTCTAGGCATGGACGTGGAAGACCTGTTTCATCACGTTCTGGCCGTGCTGCACGATCCCGCCTACCGCGAGGCCAATGCCGGAGCGCTGCGCATGGAATGGCCGCGCATCCCACTGCCCGGCTGGCCGGACGGAGACGCTTCCGAGGCGGCTGAAGCCCTGGCCCGCTCTGCTGCACGGGGGCGTGAACTGGCCGCTTTGCTTGACCCCGATACTCCCGTGCCCGGCGTGACGACCGGAACCCTGCGCCCGGACATTGCCACCATTGCCGTGCCCGCCACGGTAGACGGACGCAACATGGACAGAGACGACTTCGCGCTGACCGCCGGCTGGGGCATTACGGCACGGGCGACGCGGTCATGCCCGGCCAAGGCCGGATTGTCGAACGCGAGTACACGACGGACGAACATGCCACGCTGGTAGGGGCGACCGGCCGGTCGCCCCTACACGGCCACAAACTCGGTGGCTATCAGCGGGTAGGTCGGATTAGCGAAGCGTAATCCGACACCCCCCTATTCGTGCCCAATCTCCCCATCCCATCTCGGCTCCGTGGCTCCCCAGTCTTCCGCATACAGTCCGTCTCTCACATGCCGCCGAAAACTGGAATATGGCCACGCCACCGGCATACGGACATAACCGTGTCTCACCGGATTGTAGTGAATATACTCCACATGCTGGCGGTAGTCCTGGTCATCCCGGATGAGATGTTCCCAATACCGCGCTTGCCAGAGCGTCCGCATGATGGGGCGAGGGGAGCCGATCCTATAGCGTTGGGTGACCCGGGTTTTAATCAGCCGCCACCGCGTCGGATAGTCAACATCCGTCGGCGGCAGAGTCCACAGACAATGCAGATGGTCCGGGAGGACGACCATAGCATTGACGGTAAAGGGCCGTTTTTGGGCGACGTGCCGAAACGCTTGGCGCAGGAGGTCACAGGCCACGGCGTTACGGAACACCGGGCGTCGGTGGGCGGTGACGACGGTGAAAAAGTAGGTTGCGCCAGGGACAAAGGCGCGGCGATAGTGCATGGCAGGGATGTCGGATTACGCCTCCGGCTAATCCGACCTACGAACTCTCAAACACGTCAGATCCGAACGTGTCAATGTGAAAGGCGATGGCCGATTTGACATCGGTGAGCGCTTCTTCGTAGGTGTCGCCTTGACCGACAACAACGCCCTTGAGGCCGAGCGGGTAGGCCACATAGCCATCGGCGTGTTTCTCGACAATGACCTTGAATTGTTTCACCATATGAGGCTCCTATGCGGGCGAAGCTCGCATCAGGTGCTGATAGTACCACAACGCCTGCATGGAGTCTTGGAGTCCTGTAGGTCGGACTACGCTCCGCTAATCCGACCTACCGGCTGCTGCCGTCGCGGTGGAGCGTGCGCGGGTCCATCAGGCGCAGGCAGAAGCCCCCACTCTATTCTATGCGGACCCGACCGGCCAGGTTGATGATAATCCGGCGGGGCGCTTCCGCCCCGTCTGCGCTGAGGGTCAGCGTCATGCCGGCATCGACATGCCCGCGCGGCACAAAAATCACGTCCCCGCGCGAGTTGACCGCAACGATCCGCACCCCCTCGGGAAGCGGGATGCGTGCTTCCGGCGCCGGCTCCGTATCATGACTGTGCAGGTGCAGCCGGGTCCAGGACCCTGCCCGCGACTCCTCAACAGTATAGTCCTGGGTGTCCGGCCGGAACGTGACCCGGAAACGGTGGTTACGGGCAATCGCCCGCATACGCACCAGCTGCAGATCGCTGACAATTTTTCGCACCCCGGCGTTGAACCGGGCCTGGGACACGAGGGGAGTAAGCTGCCCGACGGCCAACCCGCCGACAACGCTCAGGATTGCCAGGACGACCAGCAGCTCCAGCAGGGACATGCCGCGCCTGCTCCAGCAGGTGTCCGCAGCCCTACTCATCGAACCCCTCTCGAAACGCGACGGTACGCATGAACAGATTCAGCGCGCGGTGGACCGCGTCACAACTGTAGCTGACCGTAAACGGGCGACAGCGCGGGCCGGCTCGGACCCGATCCAGATCAAACTTCTGGTTTGGGACAGCGTTGTCCCGAATCACAACCGCACCCAGGATGTGGCCGCAGGCCCCGGCGTCAGTCACCCGCAAGTCTCCGCCGTCAACAATCAGGACGAGCCCACGCCAGTTGAGGCTGGCCCGCCCGAGCCGGACAACGCGCGAAATGAGAAGCAAACCGGCGCCTCGGACGACGGCTCCGCCGTCCAGGTCGAGTGGTCCCCCGCCGTCTTCGACCCAGGTGACCTTGGGCGCCTCGGGCGTTCCGTAGGTATGCGTCCCGGCCAGCAGTGATGAGCGCAGGAAGAGCAGTTTCTCGGCTGGCAGGTCGGGGAGACGGTCCACAATATCGAGCAGCGCCTTGCGCGTGTGATTGCGCTGAGGCGGGCTGAGTGGGCGGACCAGCGGAACTGGTCCGGGAGCAAAGGGGCCGTGGTCATGCGGCGGGAGCGGCCGCAGGGCTGGGGCCGAGAGGTTGAGGTTGAGAAAACAGCCCGGCTCTCCAGCCTCGCAGGCATCGGTCCGAAAGCGGGGCAGGCTGTCCGCGCCGCGCACCCAGAACAAGCCCGGCGTACAGGCGCTGCCGCCGTCGGCCTGGCAGAAGCTGTTGGCCCGCTCGACAATACCGCGCTTCAGGCTGCTGAGAGCGACCGACAGGTCGCTGTGGGCGCTTGACCGCGCCGTGGCAAAGGGGGAGATGGCCGGGCAGCTGGTCGACAGCCCACCGCTGGCGGCATGATTTCTGCCGTCAATGCTGAAGTCTGGAATGCGCCGGCCGGTTCCGCCGCTGTTGTCATCGAAATCCGGGTGAAGTCCGTCCCCGTCGCTGGTGACAACGCCGGCCGGGGTGAAATCGGGGACGTGGACGATCTCTTCGATGCGCCGTCGCGCCGCATCCGCGCCCTGGCCGAGAGCTGACACCCGGTATCTGCCCCCGCCCAGCCTGTCTATGCTGACGCTATAGCTGCCATCGGCAAACGGCTGGGGACCCAGGCTCACCGGGAAAGCGGTCTGCGGCCCGCTGTTTTCGAGCCAGTCTTTGCCGACCGCAAGTCCGGCCCGAGCGATCCACACGGCCTGGAGGCTGGACAGCAGGTTGCGCGAAATATGCAGGTCGGTCTGGAGCCGGGTAAGAGCGCTCAGGCTGAGCGGAATGAGCAGGCTCATGAGGAGCAGGGTCGAGATGAGGATAAAGCCGCGTTGCTGCGCGATCCAAGCCGCAGACTGAGCCCGGCCGCTGGATGTCGAGGGCTGGCACCACATGCGAATCACGAGGGGGGATTGGGCAGGTGGATTACGGCGCGCAGCTGGAGGCTGATGGGCTGGGTGACTGATCGGTCGGGGTGAGGATGGCTGGTCTGGACGGTCAGCTCTACCGCATGGACACGAGCCCGGCCCGCCGCGTCGAGGCTGGGGATGAGTTCGTTCCTGGTGCGGTCATAGTAGCGCAGTACAAATCCGCCCGGCGGAACATTGGTGATGAAGGGCTGCGGGCGTCCACGCCGGCCCGTCGCGCGCAGGATGGCCTGGCGGTCCGGGTCGTACTGATACACCACCCGTTCGCTGGGATCGTCCGGACAGCCGTCGGGTGGCCGACCGGCACGGTCGCCCCGGAAGTCGTACTGCATGACCACCCGCTGCGCTTCGGCAGCCGTCAGGCGCTGAAAGCCGCTGCACGCCCCATCAACCGGCCGCGCTCCGGCCTGTCGCAGCTCACGGACGATGAAATCGAGCGCCAGCCGAGCGTCTTCGCGCAGGCTGATTCTGAGTTCTCCGGCCGCCAGGTGGGTCCGGTGCACAAACAGAAACCCAAACAGGCCCAGGCTGAAAATCCCGGCCGCGCTCAGGGCGACGAGCAACTCCACCAGGGTGACTCCGGCTTGCTTAGTCATTGAACAGGGTCGCCAGCGAAATTGTGCGGTCGTGGGGATCCTGCCACGACACGCGTACCTCGGCCCGCGCCGTACTGCCGGGGGGATGGTTCGACGTGGTGTTCCAGGTTCGGCTGAAACCGGGCTGGGGCGTATCGCTGCCGCTGCGGGCACCAAATCCCGCGCTCAGCTCCTCAAGTTTATTCTGGGCCAGGACGGTTGCCCGGTTGAGGCGTTCGCTGCTGGTGTCTACCCGCAGCAGGTTGGTGATGCTGGCTCCGATACTCAGGGCCAGCAGCGAGAAGAGCAGGACGGCAACAAGGACCTCGATCAGCGAGAAGCCTGAGGCCGGACGGCTGTGCAGCATGGGCTCAGGTCTTTGGTCTGGCCTGTTTGAGAGCGGCGGTCAGCAGCGGCACCACCTCGGCGTAATCCCCGACAATCCCGATATCGGCGTTCTTGAACATGGGCGCCTTGTGGTTCTTGTTGATGGCGATCACCGTGCCGGCCCGGCGAATGCCGACCGTATGTTCGAAGGCGCCCCGAATCCCGATCGAGAAATACAGCTTGGGAGATATCGCCCGGCCGGTCAGGCCGACCTGGTGCTGTCTGGGCAGCCAGCCCAGGTCGGCAATGTCGCGGGTGGCGGCCAGCGGCGCCCCGCCCAAGGCGGCGGCCAGCTCTTCAATCACCGGCAGGTTGTCCGGGCCCTGAATGCCTTTGCCGACCCCAATTGCAATCTCAGCCGAATCCAGCTCGGCGGCTTTGCCCGCATCCGCGCCCGTTTGCGATACCAGCCGAACCCGGCTGGGGGTTGCCCCGTCCGGCTGGAGCAGCTCAATCCGGGCCTGACGGGCGGGCCTGGCCTTGGCTTTCTTCAGCATGCCGGGCCGAACGGTCGCCATCTCAGGCGTGGTCTTGGACAGGATCGGGGCGACGATGTTGCCGCCAAAGGCGGGCTTATACTGGAGCAGCTGGCCGCGGTCGTTGACGTCAAGATCAATGCAGTCGCCGGTCAGGCCGAGGGCTAAACGGGCGGCCACCCGCGGGGCGAGATCCCGACCGATGGCGGTTGAACCGAACAGCACGACACCGGGGGTATGAGCCCGAATGGCGACGCTGAGCAGGGCCGCATATTCGTCGGTCGCATACGCGGCGAGGCGGCGATGATCGGCCACATACACGACATCCGCCCCGTGCACGGCCAGGCCGGCCGGATGGTGGTCCACGCCACTGCCGGCCAGCACCACCCCGACCTCGCCGTTATATTTCGCGGCCAGCTCGTTGGCCTTGCCCAGCAGCTCAAACGTCACCGGACGCAGCCCGTCGCCAGAGGTTTCGGCCACCACCCAGACGGCCTTGCCGTCGCCCGGTCGGCGGTCTGGCGATCCGCCGGCATCCGCGTCGTCGTCATCCGCCCAGGTGCCAAACAGGCCGCGCTCCAGCAGGAAGGCGACGAGGGCATTGACCTGGTCTGACAGCTCGCCCTCCAGCACCCGTTTGTCGCGGACATCCTCAACCGTTTCAACCGACTCAACCCAGGTCGGCGAGCCTGCGGCACCAAAAAGAGACAGGTCCGAGGCCAGCTCGGCGGCGCTCACGGCTTGAATCGGTTTGTCCTTGGCCGCCTCGCGCTCGGCTCTTTTTGGAAAGCGTTCGGGCGCCAGGTCTTCGGTGGCCGACACCAGCGCCGGCAGGCAGCACTCGAGCGTGTCAAAGCCGCTGTCGGTTTCTCGTTCGGTGGTCAGCGTGTCGCCGTTGATGCTGAGGCTGCGGGCGGCGGTGATCTGCGGGATATCGAGCAGCTCGGCCACTTCAGGGCCGACCTGGCCGGTCTCGGCGTCAGTGCTGTTGCGGCCGCACAGGATGAGGTCATAGCCCTCGCGCTTGAGGGCCAGGGCCAGGGCGCGGGCCGTGGCCAGCGTATCCGAGCCGGCAAAGGCGCGGTCGGTGATATGCACCCCCCGGTCTGCGCCGAGCGCCAGACAGTGCCGCAGGGCGTCGCTGGCCTGGGGCGGGCCGAGCGTCATGGCCACCACTTCTCCGCCACCCTCCTCACGCAGCTCAACAGCCTTGAGCAGAGCGCGAATATCAAACGAGCTGACTTCGGAACGCACGCCTTCGCGCCGCAGTGTCTTGGTCTCGGGGTCGAGGGTCATTTCCGAGACCATGGGCACCTGTTTAATCAATACAACGGTCTTCATGTAGCGCACGCTCCTTCACAGGCAATCGTGATAACAAAAGAGATCAAACAGATATCACGATTGCCTGTGTTGTCGAAGGTGTCGAAGGGTTCTTGCCGCCGCCTAGGCCCCGCGGCCCTCGGTATAGGCCGATACGGGATACGAGTAGTAGACAATAATCGTCCGCTCCTTGAACCACCATCGGCCCCCGTCTTTGATAAAAGCGTCGTCGTAGCGACCAAAGGCGACGTTGGGCTCGTTTTTCGAGATGGTGATGGAGTCGGCGTCGAGGTAGCACGTCGAGGTGGCGGTCGTGCCCGCAATCTCAATGACCGGCGACTCGATCTTGTGCCGCAAATAGCGCACCTTGGCCCGGAAGTTTTTCATGTATGCGCCGTACCAGGCGCGAATCGCCTCGCGGCCCTGGTGGCGCTGGTCGCTCTCATAGCGGGGCACGAGCACTGCGGTTTCATGAAACAGAGCGGCAACGTCGTCGGCCGTGCCGCGGTCTACCGCGTGGCAGTATTGGTGTAACAATTGCTGGATGGCGATATGGTCTTCGGCTGACACGGCTGTCTCCTCTCTAGCGCAGGTCGCGGAAAAACGCCCGCACATCGTCAATTAACAGCTGCGGCTCTTCCATGGCGGCAAAGTGTCCGCCCGAGGGCATGAGGGTCCAGCGTTTGAGGTTGTAATAATTCTCAGCCCACTTGCGCGGCATGAGGATGACTTCTTTCTGGAACACCGCCACGCCCATCGGGCTTTCCACCACCGGGCTGCGGTCGTGGGACGGCTGCCAGGGGTTGTGGGTGGCCTCGTAGTAGTAGCGGGCCGAGGTGCCGAAGCTCTGGGTGACCCAGTAGATCATCATCGTGGTCAGCAGATCGTCTTTGCTGAAGCGTTGTTCCACCTGGCCGTCACAGTCGCTCCAGGTCCGGCGTTTTTCCAGAATCCAGGAACACAGCCCAACCGGCGAGTCGTTAAGGGCGAAGGCTAGGGTCTGGGGCTTGGTCGTCTGCAGGGCCGAATAGCCGCTCTCGGCCGTGAAAAAATTGAGGTTCTTCTCATACCAGCCCTCTTCACCCGGCCCGTACTGGGACTCGTCGGGCAG
Organism: uncultured Binatia bacterium (SeqCode); assembly: GCA_965243735.1. Classification (GTDB taxonomy): domain Bacteria; phylum Desulfobacterota; class Binatia; order Bin18; family Bin18; genus JAAXHF01. The sequence continues at coordinate 4,584,952 of CBDEVZ010000008.1, read as the reverse complement.
ACTGCCGACAAAAACCGACAGCGGCACCATGAGGTTGACATGCGTGCCGATCAGCTTGTCGGCATGCTTATGGCCGAGCTGGGCGGTAATGATCGCGCCCCAGTCACCGCCCTGGGCGGCAAATTTGTCGTAGCCCAGCACGTCCTGCATGAGCCTGACCCACAGGTCGGCCGTCCGCCAGAAATTGATACCCGAGGTGGTCAGCGGCGTGGAAAACCCATAGCCGGGCAGCGACGGGACCACCACATCAAAGGCATCGGCCGGATCGCCGCCGAACGCGGCCGGGTCGCTCAGCGGCCGAATGACTTTATGAAAATCCCAGAAGGTCCACGGCCAGCCGTGGCTCAGAATCAGCGGAATCGGCTTGGGGCCTTTGCCGGGCTCATGAATGAAGTGAATCGGAATGCCGTCTATTGCCGTCTTGTAGTTGGCAAACGAGTTCATCTCCCGCTCGTGCTGGCGCCAATCGTACGTATCCCGCCAGTATGCGACCAACTCTTGCAGGTAGGCCCCATTGGTCCCGTACTCCCAGCCGGCATTGGCAAAGTCCTGGGCCAGGCGGGCCGTGCTGAGCCGCTGCTGAAGGTCGGTCAGCACGTCCTGGGGCACATCAATCGTGAACGGTTCTTTTTGCACGCTGTCCTCCTCATTCGTCCCGGGTGTTCGACCGCTGCGGGGGAACACAGATCTGCTTTTCGGCCAGGAGCTTTTCAAACGCGGCCAGCCAGCTCTCGTAGTAGGGTCGGGGGTGGCCCGTCGGCTGGGATTGCTCGGCCCGTTCGGCCGCGCCGATCTCGGCGATCAGGTGCTCACGAAACTCGTCCCACGAGTAATAGCCCTGCTCGCACAGCGACACGGCCATGGCAAACACCCGCCGCTCCCACTCGCCGTGAAACACGAGTTCGCCGCTGCGGCGGGGCAGCGACGCCTGGCCGGGCATTTCGGCGATGGTCGATTTGGCGGGTCTGGTCATGCTGACTGCGGGTCGGGGTCGAAGCGCACCTGAGTCACGCCAATCATGGCGTCCCGGTCGACGAGCCGGGCCAGCTCGTCTTCGCTCAGCTGCTCGGTCCCGCTCGGCCGTTCGGGCAGCACCATATAGCGAATCTCGGCGCTGCTGTCCCACACCCGGACGGCGACCGACTCGTCCAGTTCCAGGCCGAACTCGCGCAGCACGCCGCGCGGGTCGATCACCACCCGCGAGCGGTAGGGCGCGCTCTTGAACCAGGTCGGCGGCAGGCCCAGGACCGGCCAGGGGTAGCACGAGCACAGCGTACACACGACCACATTATGGGTCGTCGGCGTGTTCTCGACCACGACCATGTGCTCGCCCTGCAAACCTCCCAGGCCCAGCTCCTCAATGGCGGCGGTGGCATTGCTCAGCAGCCGCTGTTTATAGGCCGGGTCAACCCAGGCGCGGGCCACAACCTGGGCGCCCTTGAGCGGCCCCAGGTCGTTCTCGTACAGCTCGACGATCTTATCGAGCGCTCTGCTTGCGACCAGACCCTTTTGGGTCAGGACGGACTCAAGCGCCCCGACTCGTTCTTCCAGGGCTTGGGTCTGCTCGGGCGTGTGGTGTTTTTCGAGTCTGGGATCGGGCGGAGCGGTATGATGGTCGTTGCTCATAAGACTCTCCTCACGCGGCTTCCAAATGATCTTCCCACAGGTCGATGTACAGGCTGTCGCGGCGCGGCGTATCGGGTCCCCACAGAGCCTGGGCCTCGAAACGGACCGAATACAGCGGCTGGGGCTGTTCGCCGCCGCCGTGGGCGTTGCTGTCGGGGTAGACGAAGGTGCCGTGGACGCGGTCAATCCGGCCCGGCTTGCCCCGTACATAGCGCGGCATCCGGGTATGACCGGCTGGATTGATAGTGCGGGCCACAACCGGGTCGCCGGGAGCGAAGCGCGGGGTGAGCCGCCCGCTGTCGCGTTCGGCCGAAACACCTCGGCGGACGACCTGGGCGACGACCTCGGACGGCAGCGGGTCGGAGGCATTCGCGGCCTCGCCCTGGAGCCTGCCCGAGGCCAGCTCCTGCGCGGTGAGCACCCCCTTCTCCACGGCCAGCGTTTCCAGGGCCGCCAGCCAGTGCTCGTAGTAGCTCGAAGACAGATAGTGCACCGGGTCCATGCGCTCGATGGCGTGTCGAAATTCGTCGAGATTGGCCACGCCTCCGAGTGATAGCATGGTCATGGCAAACACCCGCCTCTCCCACGCGGCGTGGAACAGGGGTTCGTTGTCTTCGCGCTCGACCGGACCGTAACACGTCATGCCGCCCATATCGTGTGGACCGTTCATCGTCTTGACTCCTCGAAAAAGTGAGCCGAGCCTAGCACCGGCGCGGTACAGGATCAAGTTTTCCGACGTTCTTTGCTATAAGGCGGCCAATGCCGAATGTGTCCGACGAACGGACGACAGAGTCGTTTTGGTTATGGTAGGCTGAAGGCGTGGAAACCGTCCGGCTTAATGCCGCCTTGGCGATACTGGATGACGCACAACATCTTTTGCGTGGAGGACGCTGGGCCAGCGCCATTTCTCGGGCATACTATTGCGCCTACCAGGCGATGTGGGCAGCCTTGGGCGCGCCGCCGCAATCAAACCAGTGGCGACACGCGGCTATTGCCGCCCATTTTGTTCGTGGCTACTGGTTCGTTCCCACTCATCCGCGAACCGGTCCTGGGCGTCTGGAGCATCTGCGCCGTCCGTTGCAATGGCTGTATCAAAAGCGGCTCGATGTCGATTACGATATCAAGCCAGTGACCGAAGCAGCGGCCATCCGAGCCGTTGAAATTGCCGAGCAGGTTTGTCAGGAAATCCAACAGAGAAGGACTGGAGTTTCATCATGAGTGGCACCTCGCATCGAGACGACCAGCAGCTCGCTTTGGCTGTAACCCGGTTTATCGAAGACGTTCACGAGCGGGTGCCTCAAGCGCGCCTCGAACCCATGACACCCTACGAAGATGAAGACTTTACCTTGGCGGTCATTATCCCCCCCGAGATGGACGAGGAGGCCGTCCTCGACCACTGCCTGGCGGCGAGCGCGACGATTGAGGACGAGATGGAGGTGTATATTCTCCCCAGGGTGCGCGCAGAAAACTCGTAGCTGTACGGACAGGAAGAGCTATCGTGGATTCAACAGCCCTTCGATGAATACAAACGCCCCTGTCCGGCAACCGGCCTAAACGCCCCGGTTCGTCTCGTGAATACGCCAGGACCTTTTGACGATCTGGCCTGCTGTGCTAAAGCATGGGTTCGTACCCTACTGGAGGAATCGCTATGCTGCCTGAAACAATAGTCCGCAAGATTCTGGATCTCGGCCTGAGCCGCGGCGCGGATTTTGCCGAGGTCTTTGTCGAAGAATCCGAAACCTCGTCCATCGACTTGTTGGAACAGAAGCTCGACCGGATCAACTCCGGCAACGCCTTTGGCGTCGGCATTCGTCTGCTGTTCGGTAACGAGTCCGCCTATGGCTACAGCAGCGACGTGTCCGAAGACGCCCTGCTGCGGCTGACCTCGAATCTGGCCCGCGAGGCCAAAGCGGGTGGATCGCCTGCCGCCTTTCACAAGGAGCAGGCGCCTGATCGGCATCCGGTGATGATCGACCCGGCCAGCGTGTCCAAAAACGAGCGGGTCGAGCTGCTGCGCCAGCTCGACGGCCTGACCCGCCAGACCGGTTCGGTCATCCGCCAGGTGGGCGCCTCGGTGGCCGAGAAACAGCGCTCGGTGCTGATCGCCAACAGCGACGGCCTGTGGGTTGAGGATTCCGCGCATTACTCCCGGCTGCGGCTCAGCGCGATTGCCGAAGACGGCGACGGACCGCAGACGGCCATGGAAAGCCCCGGGGTGCTGGGCGGCTATGAGTTCTTTCAGGGCCTCGACTTGGCCGGCCTGGCCAACGACGCCGGGCAGCGGGCGATCCGCATGGCCAGGGCCGGCTATATTGAGGGCGGGACGATGCCGGTGATTATCGGCAACGGCTTCGGGGGGGTGATCTTCCACGAGGCCTGCGGCCATCCGCTGGAAACCGAGGCCATCCGCAAGAACGCCTCGCCGTTTGTCGGCAAGATCGGCGAAACCGTCGCCCAGTCCGTCCTGACGGCAATTGACGACGGCACGCTCGACCATCGCTGGGGGTCCCTCAACGTTGATGACGAGGGGGAGCCGGCCAAGCGGACCGTGTTGATCGAAAACGGTGTGCTCAAAGCCTATCTGGCCGACCGTATCGGCGCCCGCCAGGTCGGCGTGCCGCAGACCGGCTCGGGGCGGCGCGAGTCGTACAAATTCGCCCCGGTGTCGCGGATGCGCAACACCTATATCGACAACGGACCGCATACCCCTGAGGAGATCATCGCCTCTGTGGAGTATGGCCTGTACGCCAAAAAGATGGGCGGTGGCTCGGTTGATCCGTCGACCGGCGAGTTCAATTTTGCGGTCCAGGAGGGCTACATCGTGCGGGACGGAAAAATTGCCGAACCGGTGCGGGGGGCAACCCTGATCGGCAAGGGCTATGAAATCCTGCCGCGTATCTCGATGGTCGGCAACGATCTGGAGTTTGCCGCCGGCATGTGCGGCGCGTCGAGCGGCTGGGTGCCGACCACGGTCGGCCAGCCGACGCTGAAAGTCGACTCCATTCTGGTCGGAGGCCGCTAATGGATCAGCAGGCCGCGATTGATTACGTGCTGTCCCTGGCTCGCGAGCAGGGCGAGCCCGACGTTGACCTGATTGTCGAGCGTAACGAACAGCTGTCGCTGCGCGTGCTGAACGGCCAGGTTGAGAAGATTGACCAGGCGACCGCCCTTGGGCTCGGTATCCGGGTCGTGCACCAGGGCCGGACCGGTATCGCCTCGACCGAACGCCTGGAGGCCACAGCTCTGGAAAAAGCCTTCCGGGCGGCCAGGGAAAATGCTCTGCTCAACGATCCGACCGAGGTGCTGCTGCCCCAGGCCGCTCCCGACCTGCCCGACCCCCAGGACCTTGAGCTGTTGAATCCCGCCATTGAGCGGCTGACGGTTGACGAGTTGGGCGCATTTGGTCTGGAGCTTGAAGCCACCGCCCGCCAGGCCGACGCGCGGGTGACTGCGGTGCCCTACCTGACTGTGTCGCGTTCCAGCTCCGCCTACCGCATCGTCTCGACCCACGGGGTTGACTACCAACAGCGCCAGAACAGTGTCGGGGCCTACTGCCAGGCCCTGCTCGAAGACGGCGAGCGCCGTAAGAGCGGCGGCCATATGTGGGCCGGACGGGCCTGGGACCCGGCTCAGAGCGCAGTCATCGGCAACACGGCCGTTCGCAAAGCCGCCGACCTGTTGACGGCCGGCCCGGTGTCCGGCGGGCAGGTGCCGGTCGTGCTCGACGAGTACTGTGCACCGCAGCTGCTCGGCCTCTACCTGGGCTGCTTCTCGGCCGAGGCCGCCCAAAAGGGCCAGTCCCGCTTGCAGGGTCGGCTGGGCGAGCTGATTGCCGACGAGTCGCTGGACCTGAGCACCGAACCCCACCGGGTCGGAGCGGGCAGCTCGCGCTATATGGACGCCGAGGGAATCCCGACCCGCACGGTTCCGCTGATTGCCAAAGGTCGGTTCGAGGAGTTCATGTACCACATCGAGTCGGCGCGCCACGACGGCCGCGAGTCCAACGGACACGCCGGGCGGAGCTACAGCGGCGGGATTGTGACCTCGGGTCATAATATTGTGATGCCGACCGGCGCCCACAGCCCGGACGCCCTGGTCGGCCTGCCGGAAAAATGTCTGCTGGTGACCGAGCTGGAGGGTGCGGCCGGCTGCAACCCGCTGAGCGGCGATATCTCCATCGGCGTACAGGGCTTTTGGATCGAGAACGGCCAGCGCAAACAGGCCGTTGACAGCGTGACGATTGCCGGCAACTTTTTCGACGTGCTGAAAGCCATCCGCGCCCGGGGGAATACCTACCAGCCAAACCTGAGCCGGATGTTCATTCCAGCCGTGCTGGTCGATGGCCTGACCGTGTCGAGTTAGCCTCGCCCGTCTACACGAATGGGAGTTTGCCTGGTACGAAACTCTTGCAGGCGCGTATTGGGGATGAGTTGATCCAGCGTCTTGAAGGTGAACACTTTTCCGCGTGTGGCGAGAAGCAGCTTTTTCATATCCTCTCTGCGAACCCCGAAACCCCGCCCGGCAATACAGGCAATAACCTCGTATTTGGGAGAGTCCGGCGGTTGTCCCTCCAGACTCAAGGCTCCGAGGTGCTGAATCCGAGTGATTTTGTCGCGAGCCGTCCCGTCGTCTTCGGTAATCTTGGCCTCGATAATGACCTGAGGGTTATATTCATCCGGGATGACGAAGTCTGGAGTCTGGTCAAAGCCTGGAATCTTCTGGGCCCTCTTGGTTTGGCGAACACTGATTCTCGCGCCGTCCAAAATCTTCGCAATTTCAGCCTCAAGGATATTGCCGACCAGATCGGACACTGAATCCCGGTGTCCGGCAAAAGGTCGTCCCAGCAGTCTTTCGTACAGGAGCATGGCGTAGGGAACTCCCATCGTTGCCAGGTTCCGAATCGTCAGACTCCCCTCCCGGGTGTCGGCCTTGTTCAGTCGGTGAATCTTGTCCCTGTCAGTCTGCGGAGCAGAAGCGTTGAGCAGCTGGCAGGCTACGTCGACCAGGGCCTTAACCCGATGAGCTGTAGCGCGGCCTGGGCGGAGCGGGACGAGCGGAGCCATCCGAATCTTGCGGTCCAAGCCCCGGGCAAACCCTTGGGTGATTTCGACCTGTGTTCTCTGCGCAGCAACATAGGCCCACTCAGGAGGGGTGAAGCCGAGCATGGTGCGTAAGACGATAAGGATGAGAGGGCTCTGCATGGCAACGGGAAGAACGCTGTCGCCGCTCAGATTGTCAAAACCGCCCGTGGCTCTCTTCAAGGCTTCATACGCCTGCTCAAAACGTGGATAGTCAATAAAGCCGTCTCCCTTGGGCAGAACCAGAAACTCTGATTCCAATGAGGAAAACACCGAAGAAATGAACGGCTCTGGATCGGCCTGTATTGCCTGGTACGACGCCTCAAAAGGATAGTTCATCGTCGGGACCGTAGGCTGTTGTGGCCTCGTGGATCTGGAAATTCTTGCTGTTCACCCTCTGGAGGAGATCATCCGGGAGATGCTGTTCAACCTCTGAAACACCTCCCAGGGATTGGACTGCGTTGGCGACCCGCCGCATCTTTTCTTCGACCGAATGCTCGGGGCGCCACTCTTTGCGCAGAACCCAGACGGCCAGACGGATGAGATGGCCGTAGGCAATGCACCGCGCATCACCACGGCTTGGTTTCAGACCGCCCTCCCGAAGCTGGGCTACATCGTTGATAACCAAGCGAGCGATCTCTTCGGCCGTTGAAACAAGGGTGCGACGCGAGACGTGTCCTGTCGAGCGACACACAAATACGGTGTCAACAACGGAAGACGTCGTCCCGTTGATATGGATGGAGGCGCCCATCTCAGCCGGGCAAGGAAGAGAGGCTGAACAGACAAGGCCGGCGTCAAGAAGAGCGACGGCCAGAGGAAAATATGCCTCAACCGTTCTATGGTGATAGGTAAAGGCGAAGGGCCCCCCGGGTTTGAGTGCATCTGCCATTCGGCAGACCACAGCTGACAGACCCTGGGTGAAATGAGTCATATCCCGGGCCATGGTCGCATTGCCCGTGAGTTCATCTTTATTCCGCGTCGATGTACGCCTGAACGCTTGCTCTTTCTTCCCCAGCAGGCGGCGAAGCCAGACGTAGCAGAAGTCCATCAGCTCTGCGTACTGGACATTGGCAAAGTAAGGGGGATCGGTCAAAACGACATCCAGCGACCCCGGAGGGATTGTTGCTTGGGTAGAACTGCCGCAGGTAAGGAAAACCTGACGCGCGGCGCCATCTTTGGGGCCTTCTCCGATCCATTCGCCATGTATCGGGATCTGAACTTTTCTCCCTGCTGTGTGGTCGATTTCAAACGGGTGATCGCCGTACTGTTTGGCCCTCAGAAACTTCTCGACAATATTCGACCAGCCCCCGCTGCCTACGTTGTTCCCGGTCTTCTGGTTCACGATGCCGAGAATATTTGATTCGCATTCGATCAGACCGATCGGAAAGCCGTGGACAGAAAAGATATCGAGAGACTTCAGGGCATAGGCGTCATACCGACACAACATGTTTTGGTAGCGCAGCAGGTCCGACAGATTTGTTGCCAGCGCCTGTTTTATCCGCTCATCTGTCTGTTCGTGAATCGCACGGCAGAGGAGTTCGAGCCCAAAGCGTTGCCGCTCGTTGAACATTTCTCGGTAATAGCGATAGCCCCAGCGGTGGAGGCGGTTTGTTTCGTCTCCGGCCGGTATCTCTTCGTCTGGGACATAGGTCGAGTGCATCCGATCCCAGGCCTGAGCGGCTTGGGTGTATGTGGCGAGATCTCCAGGATCCGGTTTTTTGAAGAAACGACCGCGATGGTGGGGTTGGCAGTGTGGACAGTAGTACTCGATAGCGAACATGCGATGCTGAGGCGGACCGCTACGCCGCTGCGGATACGTGTTTATCTCTCCACACTGGGGACACTGGCAACGGCTGCGACGCGCGGGACCTTTGAGAAGCAAGGGGTTGCTGCACTGAGAACACACGCCGGGAGCTTTCTTATCGGCGACTTCGTTGAGTTCGCCACAGGCAGAGCAGACCAGCACATTCTTTGGGTGGCGCCGGTTTTGTGCGAGCAGAAAACCCGGGAACAGGTCAAAGTTCTTGCCACATCCCGAGCACTGCTGAGTCTTGACCCACACAAAGTATTTAACCTGGGCATCCGGCTGACGGCAGTAGAGGCATGTGGTCCGATACCAGGGCCCTACTTTCTCCTCCAGCCGCGTCGATACCTCATGGGCCGCTTTTTGATAGGCCGGCAGGTCTAAGCGTTCGATCTCTTGTTTGACAATCCAGTACGCCATCGGATTGATATCATAACCCAGCACGTCGCAGCCGACTCGGTTCGCCTCCAGCAGTGGCGTCCCGCCGCCCATGAACGGGTCGGCGACTCGTATCCCCTTGAGCTGATGAGCCTGAAAGAATGTGTCTCGAACCGGGCCGTCGGCAAACTCTGAGAGGAGCAGCGCTCGGAACAGTGTTCCTGGTCTGCGCGCGAACCATTTATGGACCGCTATGGTCGGACGGTAGTTTTGTTGAATTTGCTTCTCTCGCAGCGCCAGACCCGCGACAAACGGGATGTTGAATTGGCGTTCAATCCCTCTCCCTGCGGTTGGCAGATAGGGTCGGGAGGGTGACGGAAAGAGCTTTGCCTGAATCGGCGTCTGGAGGGACATTGGAGTATTCCGTATCTCTTTTTCCAGAGGGAAGCAAAGGGGATGACGCTCATCTCCCGAGCGATATTTTGGGCGGCGCTACCTCTCGCACAATCCTGACGGCTGAGCTAGGACAGACACACGACGAGTCTGTCTAAGGAGAAGCACATGAGCAAGTTCTTCAGCGGTCCGACCCCACGGCTGTTCGCCCACCGGGGTGCCAGTGGCGAAGCCCCGGAAAATACCCTGGCCGCATTCCAGCGGGCCGCCTCCCTGGGTGTCGTGTATATGGAGCTGGACGTGCATCTGAGCCGCGACGGTCAGGTGGTGGTCATGCATGACGACACCCTGGAGCGCACGACCAACGGCCGCGGGCTGGTGAAGGAGCACGGCCTGGCCGAACTGCACGGGCTCGACGCCGGCTATCACTTCACGCCCGACAATGGCAACACGTTTCCGTTTCGAGGCCAGGGCGTCACCATCCCGCTCCTGGCCGACGTGCTGCGCCGCTTCCCGCACGTCCGCTTCACGGTTGAGATCAAACAACAAGAGCCGCCGATAGAGGAGCAGGTGATTGCGGTCGTGCGGGAGTGCGGCATGGCCGAGGCCGTCATCCTGGCCTCAGAGCACGAGGCGGTCGTGGCCCGGGCCAGAAGCCTGGCCCCGGATATTGCCACCAACTGTGCGGCGGCAGAGGTGCTTGCTTTTATGCAGCGGGTCTTCAGCCAGCAGCTCGGCGACTACCGGCCGCCCGGCCGGGCGTTCCAGATCCCGCCCGACTACGAGGGCGTGGCCCTGGTCACGCCCCAAACCGTTGCCGCCATCCACGACCTTGGCGCAGAGGTCCACGTGTGGACCGTGAATGATCGACACGAGATGGAACGCCTGTTCGAGCTCGACGTAGACGGGATTATGTCCGACTTTCCAGGACGCCTGTTAGAGGTGGCCCACAAACGGGGCGCGCAGACGGACTAGGCGGCCGGCCGCTCGGCGTGTCCCCTTCACACTTTTTCACACTTTGGGCATCACCTCGGCCGCGAACTTGTCGATACTGCGCTTATAGCTATCGGCATTCTCGTAGCGCCCCAGGCCCAGCACGTAGTAGTCCGCCCCGGCTTCCTCGACCATCTTGATTCGGTCCAGCATGGCCACCGGGTCTTCACGGATCATACCGCCGGTGATGAGTTCGGGCGCGTCCCGGCCGCGTTTCGCCGCCTCTTCGGCCAGATAGGTTTTGACCTCGGTCAGCTCGGGCGGCTTGAGCCCAATCGGATAATACCCGTCTCCAAAGCGCAGGGTCCGCTCCAGCGCCTTTGGGCCGGCGCCCCCGACCCAGATTGGCGGCCGGGTCGGCCGGGGCGCAAACACAAACTCGGGGAATTTGACGTGCGTGCCGTCATACGCGCTGACATCGTTGGCAAACAGCTGGTGAATGACTTCGAGCGTTTCGTTGGTCAGCGCGCCGCGTTTGCGCGGATCAACCCCCAGGGCTTCAAACTCTTGCCTCAGCCAGCCGACCCCGGCCCCCAGAATAACCCGATTATCGGACAGCTCCTGGAGGGTCGCCAGCTGTTTGGCGGTCAGCACGGCCGGCCGGTAGGGCATGACCAGGACCGAAATGCCGATCCTGATGCGTTCGGTGACCCCGGCGATATAGCCCAGCGTCATCAGCGGATCAAAATAGCGTCCGCCCGAACCCTCGGTCTGATCGGGTGGAATGGCCAGGTGATCGACCACAAAAGCCGCGTCAAAGCCCGCCTGTTCCGCAGCCCTGGCGCAGTCGCCAATAATCTGTCTGGTCGCCTGGGGGCCCATATTCCGAATCACCACGCCGACTTTCATTGCGTTTCTCCTTACTCGTCTTCAAACAGACGCTCGGCCAGGGTTTCGGCGAGTGCAGACCGCTCGTCCTCATCCGCCTGCAACAGATCGTAGCTCATGTTCATCAGCATTTTGCCCAGGACCTCGCGCTGAAGCTCGCTCAACTGCACCGTGGCGGGTTGGGTTTCAAGCTGGGCGATCAGGGTCTCCATCACCCGCACGCCCGCGTCATTCTCGTGGCGCGACAAGCGGTCGCCGGCCATGCCTGCGGCTTGGTGCAGGAGGGTGCACTCGGCGGCGCTGAGGGCGTAGCTCTGCATGGGAAAAGCGTGAGAGAGGCCGGCCGTTCAGGTTCACCCCTGCGCTCTCAGGCGTCCTCAAGAAACAACCATGGCGCGTCCTGCCTGCGGCGCTGCTCATAGGCCGTGATATCGGTCTCGTTCTGCAGGGTCAGGCCGATCTCATCCAGCCCGTTCAGCAGACAGTCCTTGCGAAAGGGATCGACCTCAAAGTGGAAGCTGGTCCCGGACGGCGTCGTCACCGTCTGGGCGGCCAGGTCAACGCTCAGTTCATAGCCCGGTCTGGCCTCAATCTCGGCGATGAGCTGGGCGACCTCGTCGGCGGTGAGCACAACCGGCAGCATGCCGTTCTTGAAGCAGTTATTAAAAAAGATATCGGCAAAACTGGGCGCAATCACACACCGTAACCCGTAGTCGAGCAGCGCCCACGGCGCGTGCTCGCGCGACGAGCCACAGCCGAAGTTGTTGCCGGCGACCAGGACGGCGGCATTCTGGTAGCGCGGCTGGTTCATGAAAAAGCTGGTGTCCGTCTCACCACTGCTGGTGTAGCGCCAGTCTGAAAACAGCCCCTCGCGCAGTCCGGTGCGTTTGATGGTTTTGAGATACTGCTTGGGAATGATCTGGTCGGTATCGACGTTGACCCGATCCAGCGGGGCGGCAATGCCTGTGACGACGGTGAATTTGTCCATGATGTTTTCCTCGACGTTCTTCTGTGTGTGGCCGGCCCCGGCGGGACAGGTCGAAGACGTTCAACTCCAGCTTCGAATATCGACGAAATGCCCGGCCACCGCAGCGGCCGCAGCCATGACCGGCGACACCAGATGGGTCCGACCGCCCTTGCCCTGGCGGCCCTCGAAATTCCGGTTGCTGGTCGAGGCGCAGCGTTCTCCGGGCTGGAGCACATCCGCGTTCATGGCCAGACACATGGAGCAGCCAGCCTCGCGCCACTCAAAACCGGCCTGTTTGAAGATCTGATCCAGCCCTTCCTCTTCGGCCTGCTGCTTGATCAGCCCCGAGCCCGGCACCACCAGGGCGTGAACACTGGCCGCGACCTGCTTGCCGGCGATACACGCGGCGGCGGCGCGCAGGTCTTCGATCCGCGAGTTGGTACACGAGCCGATGAATACCTTATCAATCGGGATGTCGGTGATCGGCGTGCCGGCTTTGAGGTCCATATAGGCCAGGGCGCGTTCGGTGGCTTCCTGCATGTCCGGCGTCGGCATGTCCTTGGGGTCGGGCACCGTGCCGGCGATATCGGTCACCATGCCAGGGTTGGTCCCCCAGGTCACCTGGGGCAGAATGTCTTCGGCTCGCAGCTCGACGCTGGTATCAAACTGCGCCCCGGGATCGGACGGCAGATGCTGCCAGGTCGCGACCGCCCGATCAAACAGGCCGCCCTGGGGCGCCAGCGGCCGACCGCGCAGGTAGTCGTACGTCTTGTGGTCGGGCGCGACCATGCCGGCCCGGGCGCCGGCCTCAATCGACATATTGCACAGCGTCATGCGGCCTTCCATCGACAGCGCCTCGATGGCCGAGCCCATATACTCAATCACATGCCCGGTGCCGCCGGCCGTGCCAATCGTGCCGATCACGGCCAGGATGATGTCTTTGGCCGTACATCCCTCGGGCAGCGTCCCGTCAACCCGGACAGCCATGGTCTTGGCCCGTTTTTGCAGCAGACACTGGGTGGCCAGGACGTGCTCCACCTCGCTGGTCCCGATGCCGAAAGCCAGCGCTCCAAACGCGCCGTGGGTGGCGGTATGCGAGTCGCCGCACACAATCGTCGTGCCCGGCAGGGTAAAGCCCTGCTCGGGACCGATCACGTGGACGATGCCCTGGCGGATATCGTTCATGGAGAACAGCGGCATAGCGGTGGCCTGGCAGTTCTCTTCCAGGGTCTCGACCTGTTTGGCGCTGACCCGGTCTTCGATTGGTTTGTCGCGATCCGTCGTCGGTACATTGTGGTCGGGCACGGCCAGGGCGGCTTGGGGCCGGCGCAGGCTGCGGCCGGTCAGTTGCAGGCCCTCGAAGGCCTGGGGCGAGGTGACTTCGTGGACCAGATGGCGGTCGATATACAGCAGCGCCGTTCCGTCCGGTTCGGTCCGCACGAGGTGCGCGTCCCAGATTTTTTCAAACATGGTCTTGGCGGCCATTTGTTACTCCTTGCTGCTTCCTCCTTTGGTCTAGCCGAGGAGGGAGCGAGCCTTCAGCATGAACTTTCCCCTGGCAGATATCCTATCGGTCGGCAAAATGGAAGCAGATGGAAGCGCGCTGTGAGCTGTGGTAGGCTGACGCTCTGATGAAGGAGAAAGCTGATGAATCAGTGGACGATTGAGGTCACGGACCAGAATTTTGAACAGCAGGTCGTGGAACGCTCGCACGCCGTGCCGGTGGTGGTCGATTTTTGGGCGCCGTGGTGCGGGCCGTGCCAGGCGATCGGGCCGCTGCTCGAACAGCTGGCCGAAGAGCAGAACGGCAACTTCGTGCTGGCCAAGATCAACGTGGATGACAACCCGATGCTGGCCCAGGCGTTTGCCATTCAGAGCATTCCGGCCGTCAAGGCGATCCGCAATGGAGCCATTGCCGGAGAGTTTCTGGGCGCCCAGCCGGAGCCGGCCATCCGCCAGTTTGTGGCCGACCTGCTGCCGTCCGAGGCCGAGAGTCTGGCCCGTGAGGGGATGCGGCTGGCTGAGGAGGGCAAGACCCAGGGCGCCGAGAGCCTGTATCGGGCGGCGCTGTCAAAGGAAGAAAACCAGCCGCTGGCCTTGCTCGGGCTGAGCCGCCTGCTGGTTGAGCGTGGGGACGCCGCTGATGCCCTGGCGCTGCTGGGCAAGATCCCGCTCAACGCGCCGGAATCGGACGCCGCTCAGCAGCTGATGTCCCAGATTCGCCTCCAACAGGGTGGGGAGAATGCGGGCAACGAGCAAGAGTACCGAGATAAGTTAGAGGCAAATCCCGACGACCTGGAGGCGCGCTTTGAGCTGGCCCAGGCTCTGGCCGCCTCGGGCAAATACCAAGAGGCGCTGGCCGAATATCTGGAGATCGTAAAAAAAGATCGCGGCTTTCAGGACGACGGCGCACGCAAGGCGATGCTGGAGGTCTTTGACGTGGTCGGGCCACGCAGCGAGTTAGCCGAGCATTTTCGGTCCGAGCTGGCCAAGGTGTTGTTCAGTTAGCGTCCGTCTCTCTGTCGGCCATGACTACGGACAAGACGCTAGGTCAGTGCCCACTCCTCGCCTTCGTGTTTGACGACCCCCTCCTTTTCCAGCTTGATCAGGTGTGAGCGGACCGAGCCGGCCGCAGCCTTGTGCAGAAACTCAGGCACGTCAACGTAGATGCGCTTGACCATGGCCGGAATCTCAGTCAGCCCGGCCCGTAGGGCGTCCAGCACCTGCTGCTCGCGCAGCTCTCTGTGGGCGATATACTCGTTCAGCTTCTTATACGGCTCGCGGATGGCCGGGCCGTGGGCCGGATAGATGACCGACAGGTCCAGCTTGAGGAGTTTGCGCAGCGAGGGCAGATACTCGATCAAGCCGCCGCCCTCTTCCGGGATCACGGTCGTGCCCGCTCCGAGAACCAGGTCGCCGGTAAACAGGGCTTTTTCTTCTTCCAGGTAGTAACACAGATGATCTCGCGCATGGCCCGGAGTATGGATCGCGCGCAGGGTAGCCCCGTCGGTTTCAACCCTGGCCCCGTCCTCGATATAGGTGAGCGGAAAGGTGTGGACCTCGTCTTTGCCCGGCCAGGCTTTCTTGGACACCTGTAGCTCGCCGAACTGGGCCTGCACGTGGGGCGTGCCGCCGATGTGGTCCTGGTGCACGTGGGTGATGACAATCTCTTGCAGTTCGGTGGCGCCGTTCTTGGTCTCGGTCAGACCCTGCTTGAGCAGAGGATCATACACGTCGAGCCCGATGCCGGTGTCCAGCAAAATCGGTTTCTTGCCCTTGCCAACCAGATAGGTGTTGGTGCCCGGACCGGTGAACGGACCGGGGTTCTGGCCCAGGACGGTCGAGACCCAGTCACTCCAGATATCGAAATCGGGCATTGTCAGCCCGGCCATGGTGTCGGTCACAATACGGGTCGGTCCTGCCATGTGTTTATCTCCCCAACATGTTCTTGGCGATCGTCTGGAGCTGGATATTGGACGTGCCTTCGTAGATTTTGCCAATCTTGGCGTCGCGGTAGAACTTCTCGGCCGGGAAGTCTTTGATGAAACCGTTGCCGCCGAAAATTTCCAGCGACTGCGAGGCTACCCGTTCGGCAATCTGTGAGCAGTAGTACTTGGCCATCGCCGCCTGCTGGCGAAACGGCTGGCCGCCGTCTTTCAGCCGCGCCGCGTTGTAGACCATCAGACGGCCGGCTTCGATTTCGGTCGCCATCTCGGCCAGCTGAAACTGCACAGCCTGGAACTGGGCGATGGCCTGGCCGAACTGCTGTCGCTCCAGGGCGTAGTCTTTGGCCGCGTTAAACGCGCCCTGGGCCAGCCCGACCATTTGCGCTGCAATCCCGATGCGTCCCTCGTTCAGCGTCTCAATGGCCACCTTGTAGCCCTGGCCGACCTGACCGATCACGTTGTCACGCGGCACCCGCACGTCTTCCAGGATCAACTCACAGGTCGAGCTGGCCCGGATGCCGAGCTTGTCCTCTTTGCGGCCGACACTGAACCCGGGCATCTCACGGTCGATGACAAAACCGGTGATGCCCTTATAGCCCTTGTCGGGATCGGCGTTGGCGAACAGCATGTACAGGCCCGCGTCGTCACCATTGGTGACCCACATTTTTTGACCGTTGAGCACATAGGTGTCGCCGTCCGGGCGCGCCTGGGTTTTCAGGGCGAACGCGTCACTGCCCGAACCGGACTCTGACAGCGAGTAGCTGCCGACCGTGTTTGTGGCCAGCCGGGGCAGGAACCTGGCCTGCTGGTCGGGCGTCAGCCAGCGCAGGAAGGCGTTGATGACCAGGGTGTTCTGGACATCGACACACACCGATACCGCAGGATCGACCCGAGCCATTTCCTCGATGGCCAGAATCGCCATGAAAAAGCTCGACCCCGCCCCGCCGTACTCCAGCGGGATCTCAACCCCCATCACGCCCAGGTCAAACAGCTGATCGATCAGCTCGCGCGGGATCTTTGCCGCCCGGTCCATGTCCATCACCTGGGGTTTGACCCTCTCCTCGGCAAACTCCCGGACCATGGACTGAAACAGCCCCTCTTCTTCGCTCAGTGTCGTGAGTGCAAGACTTGCCGTGTTGGTGCTCGACATGCGCCGACCCCTTTCGCCTGAAGCTTCCCCCTTACATCTCACGTTGCCGAACGCCTGTCCAGCCGATATAGTCGCCCCAAAAAGCGAGCCACCAGATGAAAATTGGTCTGATTTCCGACACCCATATTCCCGAAGCCATGCCTGAACTGCCGAGCCAGGTGCGCACGGTTTTTGCCGGGGCGGATCTGATCCTCCACGCCGGAGACCTGCACTGTCTGGAGGTGCTCGATTGGCTGGAAGACCTCGCCCCAGTGCTGGCCTGTCGGGGCAACGGCGACGACGGCTCGGGCGGCCGTCCGGTTGTCCCCGACGATCCGCGTCTGCGTGAAGCCGCCGTCACCAGCGCGGCCGGCTATCGGATCGGACTGGTGCACGACGTGTTGGATCCCGCGGAATTCTCCCAGTGGCCCATCGAACGCACCATGGAGTTCTATTTTGACGGCCCCACCGATCTCATCGTGTGCGGCCACACCCATGTCGAGGGCGTCAAGCGCCACGGCGAGGTGCTAGTCATCAATCCCGGCAGCCCGACCTTTCCCCACAACTATGCGGCCCAGCCCGGAACGGTGGGGGTGTTGCAGCTCGCCGACAACCGCGGGGGCGGGGAGTTCAGCGTGTACGATCTCAAGACGCTGGCGGTCATGCCGGAGCTGACGACCAGGTTTTAGGGCTGGTTTTGGGCGCGCTGGAAGCTCAGCCGCCCAGACTGATCATTTCGATCTTTTTGTGCTCTTTCGGATCGTAGCCTGCGGCGGACCGCAGCGCCGTCAGGCGCTCTTCTGAGTAGCGATCCCGGCGTGTGCCCCAGATGCGGCCCAGAACGGCCAGGATGTCGTCATCCGAGGCACCGCTGCGCAGCAGGGCTTTCAGGTTATAACCGGTGTTGGAAAACAGGCAGGTCACAAACTTGCCGTCGGCGGTCAGACGCGCCCGGGTGCAACTGGTGCAGAACGGCTCGCTGACCGAGGCGATCACGCCGATATCCCCGTCGCCATCCACAAAGGCATAATCGACCGAGGGCGCGCTGCCCTTGTCGCGGCCGATCTCCCGCAGCGGAAAGCGGCGCTGAATCGTTTGGAGGATTTCCTGCTTGGTGACGATTTTGTCGGACTGCCAGCCGTTGGCGTTGCCGACATCCATGAATTCAATAAAGCGCAGGGCAAAGCCGTGCTCACGGGCAAAGGCGACCAGGTCGAGGAGTTCGTCGTCGTTCACCCCGCGTTCGATGACCGCATTGATTTTGATCGGAGACAGGCCGGCCCGTTGGGCGGCAAACAGGCCGTCCAAGACCTTGCTGAGATCGCCCCGCTTGGTGATCTGCCGGAAGCGCTCGGGCCGCAGCGAGTCAAGGCTGACGTTGATGCGACGCAGGCCGGCGGCTCTGAGGCTGGCGGCTCTGTCGGCCAGCAGCGAGCCGTTCGTCGTCAGGCACAGTTCCGGGGCGTTTTCCAGGGCCGACAGTTTGGCGATCAGTGTCTCCAAGTCCCGCCGGGCCATGGGCTCGCCACCGGTCAGGCGGACCTTTTCCACACCGAGTCGGACGAACAGGCGCACCACCCGGGTGATTTCTTCAAAGGATAAGACTTCGCTCTTCTCCAGCCACTCGTACTCGTCGAGCGGCATGCAGTAGGTGCAGCGAAAATTACACCGGTCGGTCACCGAGATACGCAGGTCTTTGAGCGGGCGCTGGTAGTGATCTGACAGCATGGCGTCTCCTGAACGGCGCCTATTATAACCATCGGGCGGCTGTAGCCAAGGGGAGGGTGAAGGAGAAATTTGACTTTCGAGTTGCCTTTTGCAATACGATTTGTATGACAAGAACAATTTCAATTCGTCTTGATGAGTCACTGTTGCGCGCCGTGGACATGGTTGGCAAGGGGGACAACAGACGGCGCTCCGAGATTGTTCGCGAGGCGCTTGAGCTGTGGCTCGAACGGCGGACGCTTGCCGAGAAAATACGGAGTCACAGACAAGGCTATGAACGGAGTCCGGTCGTCGCCGATGAATTCGCGCCTGTTCTGGAGGCCCAGGTATGGCCGAAATAAATCGGGGCGAAATCTGGCAGTTCAGCTTTCCTCATCCCAATAAACGACGGCCAGTCCTCGTCCTGACGCGGCAGGAGGTGATCGACCATCTTCACACCGTGACTGTCGCCCCATTGACGACAACGATCCGCGGTATTCCGTCAGAGGTTGTCGTTGGACCCGAAAGTGGGCTTAAAACCCGCTCGGCGATTAATCTGGATAATGTAGCGACCGTACCAAAGGCTGGTTTACGTACATTTGTCGGGACTGTGACCCCGCCGGTTTTTCGCGCAGTTCGTGAGGCGCTCCTGTTTGCCCTGGGCTTTGACGGCGCGAAAGATCTTGGCTGAGCGCTGTCACGTAAGAGAAACGTCCGTGCGATCCGGTCCGGTATCCTCGATCATCCACCACACACTGCCCGCACTCAGCAAGGCCAAGCCCGCGGCAATGGCCATCAGCCACTGAAAACTCGTCACAAACGAGTCGTCAATCGCCCTCTCCAGGGCCGAACGGAGCTGCGCGTCGGGACCGGCCGGGGCTTGGGCTGCGGCCAGCTTGGCGCGCTCGGCATCGAGCTGGTGTCGAATGTGGGCTGGAACCTGAAGCGCGTCCAGCCGCCGGTCGAGCTGGGCGTTGAACACGCCAACCGCCACAATGCCCAACACGGCGATGGCCAGCAGACTGGCCGTCCGTGAGACCGCGCTGTTCAGGCCCGAGGCCAGCCCGGCGTAGCGCTGGTCAACCGCGCCCAGCACGGTACTGGTCAGCGGCGCAACCGTGAGCATCATGCCGGTCGCCACCACCACAATGCCGGGAAAGAAGCCGCGCCAATAGTGGCTCTCATGACCCAGCAGGGCCAGGACGGCATAGCCGCCGGCCGCCACACACGGCCCGATCAGCAGCGGTCGGCGGGCGCCGTAGCGAGCCACCAGACCGCCCGCCCAACGCGAGCCGGCAAACATGATGGCGCTCATCGGCAGAAACGCCGCCCCGGCCTGGGTGGCGGAATAGCCGTGGACCTGAATCAGACAGAACGGCAAAAAGAACAGGCTGCCGCCCAGCGCGGCGTACAGCAGCAGGGTGAGCAGATTCACCCCCCGAAACGTCCGTGACCGAAACAGGCCGAGCGGCAGCATGGGAGCCGGACTGGAGCGCTCGACCAGGAGAAACCCGGCCAGGACGCCAGCGCTCAGCGTCAGCGCCCCGAACACGAACGGATGATGGAAACCGAGCTGCGGGGCTTCGAGCAGACCGTAGACCAGGCTGCCCAGCCCCAGCGTGACCAGCAACGCGCCGGGCCAGTCCAGTTTGCCGACCGGTGCGCTGGCCGGGCTGTCGGGGATGCGCCAATACACCACGCTCAGGACAACCAGGGCCAGCGGTACATTGAGAAAAAACACCCAGCGCCACGAGCCGTGGTCAACAATCCACCCGCCCACAACGAGACCCAGGGCCGACGAGATCGCAATCCCGCTCGACCAGGTGCCGACCGCCCGACCGCGCTGCCGGTCAGAGAAGGCGGCCCTGAGCAGGGCCAGGCTGTTTGGGACCAGCAGGGCGCCGCCCACGCCTTGTCCGACCCGGGCGACGATCAGGGTCTGGATGTCGGGCGCCAGACCACAGCCCAGAGAAGCCAGGGTAAACACGCCGATGCCGGCGGCAAAGCTCGGCCGGCGTCCCAGCCGGTCACTCAGCGCGCCGCCGACCAGGAGCAGCGAGGCCAGAAACAGGACATACGCCTCCACCACCCACTGGGCCTGGCTGATCGTCGCCTGAAGCTCCCGCTGCACGACCGGCAGGGCGATATTCACCACGCTGCCATCGACAAACACCATGCCGGAGCCCAGAATCGTGGCCGCCAGGGTCCACTGTTCCGCGCCCCGGCGCGTCGCTGACTGTCGGGAGTGTGAGAAGGAAGTCTGCAAGCTGGGCTGAGGCTAGCAACGAAACCGGGCCAGACCAAGGGGCAGGTGGTATGCGGTGCGCGATTGCTGTCCGGTCACGCCAGGCCGAATCGGCGTGTGTCTGAGATGCCTCTTGCTTTCCCGGGTGCCGCTCTATAGACCAGACGCATATCCCCGGCAGGGGTGGCCAGTTCTTGAGGAGTTGTCGCATGTCATCGACCGAGGTGTTCTTGGCAAATAACGCCCGCTACGCCGAGCAGTTTCAGAAAGGCGAGGCGCCAGTCCGGCCCGGCAAGCAGACCGTGATCGTCACCTGCATGGATGCCCGCATCGAAACCGGTCGCCTGTTGGGCCTCGAGGAGGGCGATGCCCACGTCATACGCAACGCGGGCGGGGTCGTGACCGATGATGTGCTGCGCTCTCTGATCATTTCGCAGCGTTTGCTGGGAACCAGAGAGATCATGCTCATTCATCACACCGGCTGCGGGATGATGAGTTTCCGCGACGACGATCTGAAAGCCGAGATTGAAGCCGACACCGGCTTACGGCCCGCTTTTGCGTTCGAAGCCTTCCCGGACCTTGAGGAGGACGTGCGTCAATCCATGCGTCGAATCATGGCCAGCCCCTTCATTCCGGTGAAGGACCACATACGCGGTTTTGTCTACGACGTGGCGACCGGTCGCCTGCATGAGGTCAGCTGACGCGAGGCATCCGGCTTTGCCCTATGCACCTCCGCCCGCGCACGGGGCGCCGCTGACCGGTCCCCCTCCGCCACACCGACAGCCTGCGATCCTGCCAGCTCAAGAAGGAGACGCGATGAAAGTTGTTGACGGTGATAGCCACTTTATTGAACCGCTCGATGTCTACCCACGCTATATTGACCCCGCCTTTCGGGAGCGGGCCATGCGCGTGGAGCGCGACCCGGACAGCGGCAAACAGCGCATGCTGGTCGATGGCCGACCCATGCGGCTCGGTAGCCGGGATATCGACGAAATGCTCAGCATCATCGTCGGCTATGGGCAGAAGGAAGAGGGCAGTGCGCTCGACGAGTTTGACCGCTCGCTGATGAGCGGCGGCGACTGGCAGAACATGGACAAACGGGTACGGTTTCTCGACGCCGAGGGCATCGACTACCAAGTCCTGTTTCCGACCCTGGGGCTGTTGTGGGAGGGCGAGGTGCAAGACCCCGGGCTGGCCGCAGCGCTGTGTCGGGCGTACAACACCTGGGCGTTTGAGGTGTGTGCGGGCCGTCTGGACCGTCTCTTTCCGTCGGCCCATATCTCGCTCCGCGATCCCGAACTGGCCGTCGACGAGATTCAGCGGGTGGCCAAGCTGGGCGCCCATTCGATCATGCTCGGTTCGGCGCCGGTGGCGGGCAAAAGCTTTGGTCACGCGGACTATGACCCGATTTGGGCGGCCGCCCAGGACGCGAACGTCGCGGTCACTATCCATCCCGCCGGCAACAAGGAATACCTGGGCAGCGCCTGGTACAGACACCGCAATCCCGGCTTCATGTTCATCTCGATGAACGTGATCCAAGACCCGCGCATGTCGCTCAGCACAATGGTGTACGACGGGGTGTTCGAGCGCTTCCCCGAGCTGCGGGTGGCGACCGTCGAGTCGATGGGCAGCTGGGTCGGTGAGTGGATTGAACGCTTTGACTACCGCTATCAGTACATGCGCCACACCTCGCAGATGAGGCGGCCAATCCGGGAGTATTTTGCCCGCAATATCTGGATCAACGCCGACCCGAGCGAAAAGTTGTTGCCGTACATTGTCCAGTTCGTGGGCGACGAGAAATTCTTTGTCGGCTCGGATTATCCGCACGCCGAGGGCTTTACCCAGCCTATCCAGACCATGCGCGGCCTGCTGTCAGACCTGCCGGCCGCCTCGCTGGACAAAATCCTGGGGACCAACGCGGCGGCGTTCTACAGGATCGGGGCGTGACCGACACGGGTGTCCGGCCTGGAGCCTGATCGGGTTTTGCACGGAGGATAAGCAATGCGTATTACAGACAAAGTCGCCCTGGTCACGGGCGGCAGCCGGGGCATTGGCCGGGCGATCAGCCGCCGGCTGGCCGAGGAAGGCGCCCGGGTGGCGATTGCCGACATCCTGGAAGGCGAGGCCGGGCAGACCGCCGCGGAGATCGTTGCCGCAGGCGGCCAGGCCCTGGCCGTGACCACCGACGTGACCCAACTTGACCAGGTCCGGGCCTGCGTCCAACACGTCACCGACACCTGGGGACCGATAGACATTCTGGTCAACAACGCCGGCTGGGACAGAATCGAGCCGTTTGTCGAGAGCGCTCCCGAGACCTGGGACAAGGTCATTGCGATTAATCTGCGCGGCCCGATCAACTTCTGCCATACGGTTGCGCCGCAGATGATGGAGCGTAAGCAGGGCAAGATCATCTCGATCAGCTCGGACGCCGGACGGGTCGGCTCAACCGGGGAGGCCGTCTACTCGGCGTGCAAGGCCGGCATTATCGGCTTTTCCAAAACCCTGGCCCGCGAGCTGGCCCGCTCGCAGGTCAACGTCAACGTCGTCTGCCCCGGTCCGACCGATACGGCCCTGCTCCAGCAGGTCACCCAGGGGGCGCGCGGCGCGCGGGTGATCGAGGCCATGACCCGGGCGGTGCCCTTCCGACGCCTGGGTCAGCCCGAGGAGATCGCCAACGCGGTGGCCTTTTTTGCCTCGCCGGACGCCGACTTTGTGACCGGCCAGGTCTTGTCGGTGAGCGGCGGCCTGACCATGGCCGGCTGAGGAGGGCGTATGCGCTTTACAGACAAGGTCGCCCTGGTTACCGGCTCGTCGCGCGGCATCGGCCGGGCGATTGCCCTACGCCTGGCCGAGGAAGGCGCCCGGATTGTGGTCAATTATCGCCGCAACACCGAGCAGGCCCAGGCGGTGGTTGCGGCGATCGAGCGGCTCGGCTCACAGGCCCTGGCGGTGCAGGCCGATATGAGTGACGGCGAGGCCGTGCGATCCATGTTCCGACAGGTCAAAGAGCGCTATGGCCAGCTCGACATCCTGGTCGTCAACGCCGCAGCCACGGCCTTTCGGCCCCTGCTCCAGCAGAAAGAACACAATGTGATGCGGACGTTCGGGCTGACGATCAGCGGCTCGCTGCTGGCGGTCCAGGAGGCCGTGCCGCTGATGCGCGGTCGGGCGGCCCGAATTGTGACCGTCTCGGGCATTGACTCCCTGCGTATGCTGTCCGGACACGGGCTGCTCGGCGCGGCCAAGGCCGCCCTGGAAAACATGACCATGTATCTGGCCCACGAACTCGGTCCCCACGGGATCGCGGTCAACGGCATCAATCCCGGCCTGATCGAAACCGACTCGTCGAAGATGTATGCCGGCGGGGACGCGGCCTACGCCGAGTACGAACGCGATGTGATCCCCAATACGGCGGCCGGCCGGGTGGGGCGGCCCGAAGACATCGCTGCGGTCACGGCCTTTCTGTGTTCTGAAGACGCCGACTTCATTCGGGGACAAACCCTGCTGGTGGACGGCGGACTGCTGTCTTCGTCAATCGCCAGCCGGCCGCACGACTGACAAGGAGGGACAGGCCATGGCCCAACTCGAAACGCTTCATCCACACGAGTGCGGACTCGACGCCGCACGTTTGGATCACTTCAGCGCGGTCGTCCAGCGCGACATTGAGTGGCAGCGCTACGACGGCGCCGTCGTGATTGTCGCCCGCAGCGGGCGCGTCGCGCTCCACCAGGCCCTCGGTTTTGCCGAGCGGCAGACGGCTCGGCCGGCTCGCACGGACGACATCTTCTGCCTCTTTTCGGTCACCAAAGCCCTGACCGGGGCGGCGGTGCTGGCCTGTATCGACCGGGGCGAGCTGGCCCTGACGACCCGTGTGGCCGAGGTCATCCCCGAATTTGCGGCCAAGGGAAAACAGCGGGTGACTGTGGCCCATCTTCTGACCCACACCGGGGGCATGTCGTCCGGGTTTCCGCCGGTTCCCCCAGAGCTGCTCGGCGACCTTGAAACGGTGGTGAGCGCCGTGTGCCAACAGGGGCTCGAAGCCCGGCCGGGGGAAGAGGTGAGCTATAGTCCGATGACGGCCCACGCCGTGCTGGGTGAAATTGTGCGTCGGGTCGACGGCGGCAGCCGGTCCTTTGGGCAGATCCTGGCCCAAGACGTGTTTGCGCCCCTGAACATGGATGACACCGCGCTGGGGCTGCGAGCTGATCTGGCCGAGCGCAGAGTGCCGGTCGTGGTGCGGGATCGGACCCAGGGTCTGTTCCCGCCAGAAGCCCTGGAGAGCTTTAATGAGCTGATCACCGAGGACGCCGAAATCCCGGGTGGGGGTGCGGTTTCGACTGCGGCCGACATCTTCCGCTTTGCCGAGATGCTGCGGCGTGGCGGCGAGCTGGACGGGGCGCGGATTCTGTCGCCGGCCGTCATCCGGCTGGCAACCACCAACCATACCGGGACCCAGCCCAACAATTTATGGAATTACGCCATAGAGGAACGCGGCTGGGACGCCTTCCCGGCCTTTCTGGGACTGAGCTTTTTCCTGCGCGGAACCGGCATCTGTCCGACCTATTTTGGAACAATGGCCTCGCCCGGCACATTTGGCGGTGTTGGGGCGGGCACGACACTGTTCTGGGTCGATCCCGAGCGCGAGCTGAGCTTTGTGTGTCTGACCGCCGGAGGCTTGGAGGAGGCTAACAGCATGGAGCGCTTCCAGCGTCTGTCGGATCTGGTGCTGGCCGCAGTGGTCTGATGGCCGACGCGTCTTCCGCAACCCTGCCCTTTTCCAGCCGACAGCTGGAGCGCGTCTTTGCCCGGCTGTCGGGACGGCCGCCCCTGCACGTCCGCGCCGTCCTGTCCGGCAATATCAACACGATTGTCAAGGTCGAGTGTGAGGGCCGGCTGTACGGGCTGCGGGTGCGAACCCAGGAGCAGGTCTACCGTTACGAGCCGGACCTGGTCAAAGAAGCCCTTGTCGCCGCCCTGCTCACGCCTGGAGCGCGGCCATCTACCGACGCCGCTGTCGCCCGGCTGTTCGACAGCCTGTTGACCGCCCGGCGCGGCACGCTTGATAGCGAGACGACCGTCCTGCCCCGGCTGCGCTACTACGACTGGACCCGGCAGCTCCTGGCCCACCCCTACTGTGTCTACGACTGGGCGAACGGTGCGCCCCTCTGGGACACGCCCTCGCCGTCCCTGTACCGTGCCGCCGGCCGGGCCTTGGCCCGGATCCATACCGTTCGATTTGAGGCCTGGTACGCCGATTTCCCGTCGGTGGGAAAGAAGCCGCTGGCCTGGGCCGAACGCTTCCCCCAAGCCCTCGGCAAAGAGCTGGACGCCGCCCGCCGCCACCTGCCGGCAACGTTTGCCGAGGCTGCGGCCGGGCTGCGTCTGCCCGACACCCTGGAGGTGAGGCCGTGCCTGGTGCATAACGATTTTTCACCCGGCAATATCCTGACTGCGGACGGCCGTCTGACCGCCATCATCGACTGGGACAACGCCGTGGTTGACGCGCCGGCCCTGGACTTTGTGAAAATGAAGTACTGGACGGCCAAGAACCCCTCTGGTCTGCTGTCCCCCCACCCGACGCTGTTTGGGGCTTTTGTCGGGGGCTACGGCAACGCCGGGCAGGCCATCGTTGAGTCTTTGGCCTTTGCGTTGTATGAGTTGCTGTGGTTGCTGCGGGTGTTCAATTTCGAGTGCGCCAAGCAGGCCCAGGGCATCGCCCCGGCGCCGGGCTATCCCGAGGCCGGCGCGTATGAGGCTTTCCTGTCTGAGGTGTTGACACGGCTGAGCCGGTTCTGAGGAGAAAAAGGAGGACAGCATGGATCCCGTGTGGTTTGGACAGTTTGCCGTCACCGCGTTTTTTGCCGTGGCTTTTCTGCAATCCGCAGCCGACAAGTGGATGGACAGTACAGGCAACCTCGAGTTTCTGACCGGCCACTTTGCCAAGAGCCCTCTGGCCGGAACGGTGACGCCGATGTTCTGGGCAATCACGGTTATCGAGTCGGCGGCCGGAATCCTATGCGCCATTGGGGCCGTGCAAGTCCTGTTCGGCCTGGGCGGCGGCCTGGCGGTGTGGGGTATCGTTGTCGCCACCCTGGCCCTGCTGAGCCTCTTCTTTGGCCAGCGGCTGGCCCAGGATTATGGTGGGGCGGTGGTTATTGCCAGCTATTTCGCGGTCGCCCTGCTGGGCCTGATGTTGTTCCAATAACCCAGAGTGTCACCAGACTGTTCGGACGAGCGGAAACGCTCGGATGTGTCTATCCTTGGTGACTAATTCAGCCCCGTTCTGCACGGCGCTCGACACAATCAGTCGGTCAGCAGGGTCTCCGTGAAAGCCGTATTGGCTGAGTTGCCCGGCCGTGATAGCGATATCGACAGACAGCGTCACAAGCGTCACACCGGGACGGGCCAAAGCTTGCCGCATCCAGACACGAACGTCCCGGTCAAGCGTCAGCTTGCCCTGCATAACCTTTGTGGCAATTTCCCAGCAGCTGATCGGGCAGATGCCTATCGTCTCTGCGTCGGTGATTGCAGTCTGCGCTTTTTGAGACAGCTTGGTTGGATCACTCGCCCACCAAATCCAGGCGTGGGTGTCGAGAACAATCACTGATCGACTTCCCAGGACTCGGTAGCGGGAGACAATAAGTCTCGCTCGCGTTTGTAGCGCACGCTGCCGAGCAGGCTCGGAGGCTCGGCAGAATCGAACGGAACGAGTTTGGCGAGTGGTTTCCCTTGTTTGGTGACGATAAGCGGCAGACCTGTCTTGGCGACTTCGTCAAGGATATCCAGACAATGGGCTTGGAAATACGAGGCGGACACGTTTTTTACGCTTTCGGCCATGGGTTGTCTCTTTCTAGTCTGCATAAAACCCGACAATCTCTTCGATGACGGTGTGGGCGTGACGGACGAGCAGCTCTTGGTCTTGCAGGACAAAGTGGGTCTTGGCGCCTGAGGCCAGCATCGACTGGGTGGCTTCCAGGGTGCTGGCGTCTTCGAGCAGCGCATCGCGCAGCAACACCTTGCTGTATTCCTGGCTGAAGCGCTGGGCCGCGTTGTCGGCCTGGGGGAAATAGGTACGGACTTCCCACAGCGTCCGGTCTGCCGCCAGCGGCCAGAACTGATGGGTCAGGTAGGTCCCGTCAAAGACGAACACATCGAAGTTTGGAAAGAGCATATTGGCGTCAAAGGCCCAGAAGCGGCTGCGGGTCGGGTTCACGCCCGGCGGCAGCCGGTCCATATCCCAGCCGCGGTTGACGATGGACGAGCCGAAGCGCTGGGCCAGCAGCTCGACCGCTGACGGCTTGTGCTCGGGGTTGCCGAACACCGACATGCGGTGGTTGCGCTCATACAGCTGGAAGGCAAAGGCGTGGGCGTACGGGTTGTCTTTGCTGGTGAACGAGTCGGGCAGCGAGCGTCTGTGGATGAACGGCACGTGGTAGGCTTCGTGAAAGGCGTCTTTGATGACCTTCCAGTTGGCCTTGATCTCGGTCGTCCAGGCAAAGCAGGTGCTCAGCTTGTCAAACGGGTAGCCCGTCAGACCGGCGCCCAACTCGCCCAACTGGTGTGACAGGCTTTCGGGCGGCTGCGGGCTCAGATTGACGAAGATAAAGCCTTCCCAGCTCTCGCTCGCAATCGGGCTCAGACCGAGCCGGGTTTTCTCCAGCCCAAAAAAATTGGCTTCGTCCGGCACAAAGCGCAGCCCGCCGTCGAGCCCGTACGACCAGCCGTGGAACTTGCAGGTCAACGCCCGACAGCGACCACCCCGGTCCCAGACAAGCTTGTTGCCGCGGTGGGAGCACATGTTGTGAAAGGCCCGCACCCGGCCGTCCCGACCGCGCACGACCAGGACCGAGGTCTGACACACCGGCAGGTCTTTGACAAAATAGTCTCCGGGCTGTGGGATCTGCTCAAGCCGTCCGACGTTCAGCCAGAAGCGCTTGAAGATTTTTTCGCGCTCCTGGGCAAAGTAGGCGGGTGATACGCAGGGTTCGATCGGAATCGGCCCGGTGCCGAGTTCAGGATAGTCGGTGTGCCAGATTTTGCCGTTGGTTTGGCCGTCCATGCTGCCCCCTCCCGCCGTCAGCTGCGGAGCCCCGCCTCGCGCGCAAAGCGTTCCATCAGCCGCATCAGCTCGGAGAAGTCGTTCGTCCAGGCCCGGAAGGACAGGTAGACATGCTGGAGCCCGAGTTTTTCGTAGCCGGGCAGGTCGTCCAAAAGCCGGTCAAGGCTGGGCGCCGCCAGGGGCAGCATGCACAGCTGGAGGTCGGCCATGTTGCGGCCGGCCTGCTCGGTCAGCTCAGCCAGGGTCTCCAGCGGCGCCGCAATCGCCTCCGGGCTATTGCCCATGGCGATCCAGCCGTCGCCGCGGCGGGCCACCCGCCGCAGGGCGCCCTTTGTCATACCGCCGATCAGGACTGGCGGCCGCGGCGTCTGGACCGGCTGGGGCAGGCATTTGATATCCGCAATCTCAAAGTGTTTGCCGCTGAAGTTGACCACCGGCTGGGTCCAGGCCGCCTTCATAATATCAATCGTCTCGTCGGTACGGCTGCCGCGTTCCTTAATCGACACCCCCAGGGCGTCAAACTCCTGCTCCAGCCAGCCGGCGCCCACCCCGACGACCGTGCGGCCGCCGGACAGCACGTCGATTGTGGCCAGGGCTTTGGCCGTGGCCAGCGGATGGCGGTAGGGCAGGATGAGGACTGCGGTACCCAGCTTGACCCGGGTCGTTTTGAGCGACAGGGCGGCCAGCACGCTCAGCGGCTCGAGAAACGGGTCGTCCGGGTTGAAGGCATAGCCGCCCTCCATCTTGGACGGAAACACCAGATGGTCGGCCACCCAGATTGTGCTGTAGCCCAGCGCCTCGGCCGCCTCGGCTGCGGTGGCAATTCTGTGGGCCGGGTCTTCGCTGGCAAACGCCGTAAAATGGGGCAGAACAATACCGTAGTCCATACACAATCTCTCCTGACAGGGCGGTCTACACCGCAGTCACGCCGTCTTCCTCGCCCATCGCCACCCGCAGAATGCCTTCCTGGGCAGCCCGAAACTTCTCGCACCAGTTTGCCAGCGCGGTCCGAATTTTCTCCTGGCGCTGGGCAGTGGTGGCGTACTCCCGCACCAGCTCGTAGACCGGCTCACCGTGAGCCTCGGCCTCGCCCATGTGGGCGTAGAAAAACTCCAGCTCGTGGCGACTCAGGCCGTAGTGCTCGGCCAAGCCCTGCACGAGCCGGGCGGTGGAGTTTTCCCGGCGGCTTTCTCCGCCGATTGACATGGCCGCCAGGGTCACCAGGCCGTACTCCCGACGCCCGAGTTCAATGACCCACTCAACATAGTCGAGGGCGGCCCGGGCGACCCGGGGACGGGCCAACTCTGCCGCGCTGGCGCCCAGGGCTTCGGCCAGCCGCCGGGACAGCCGCCAGTGCGCGTCGTCGCCACGGCCCATGACCGTCTCCTCGTCAATCAGGTTCTCCACAATATGGCGCCGAATCTTTTGATCGGTCGGCCCCAAGCCCGTGTTCAGAAAAATCCCGCCAAAGGCCCGGATGTGTTGTCCGGTACGATAGTGGTGCTGGATGGCCCATTTTTTGAGCGCCTCACGGTCCAGGCTGCCGGCCATCACCCCGGCATAAAAATGGGCGCCGTACAGGGGCGCTTTTTCCTGCTGGGCCATATAGCTGCGCAGTGCTGCGATAAAGCCGTCCGAGTTCAGCGTGGCCATCCTGCGTCCTCCTTCTTGACGGGTCTTCAGGCTCATGCATAGCAGACCAGAAACCGCCGGGCAAAAGGCGTCGAGAGCAGTGCTGTCTCAGTGTGAAAATGGCTGCCCTGCCTCACCCGCGGCGCCCTGTTCTGAGGGTGGCCGCCACGCCGGAAAAATCCCCCTCAATCACACGTTTTCAAACGTGTGATGCATATTACCCGGAATCTCCTCTTCCCAGCCGTGCAGAAGCCGCTGGGCCGGAGAGAACCCACCCCGCCGCTCACGCGGCACCCCTCCGAGGAGGGGATGGAGGTGGTTCCCCTCCTGGGACGTGTGATGCGTATTGTCGCGTCAGCCGACGAAGAGCGTAGCCAAGGCCAAGGCCGGTCGGCCGAAGAGCTGGTTGAGGCAGTGGCCCAGATTGACGGCGGCGAGCTTGGCCGCCAGGCGCGTCAGCAAGCCCCGGGGGCTGCGGGCGCCCGGGAAGTGCAAGCCAAAGGAGCGGATCAGCTGGCTGTTGATCGTCTCGACGATCTGACACCGGCGCCGGTGCTGGCGGCGGGCCGGGGCGGCGGCCGGGCCCGAATAGTCCTTGGGCGTGGTCAGGGCCGCCCCATAGTCCTGCCGCCAATGCTGTTGCCACCACCGGCCCCAGAAGCCCTTATCGGCCAGATACCCTCCACGGCTGGGCGTCCCGGCCCCCTGCGGCGGCCAGCGCGGGCCGGTGGGGCCCACATACGGCCGCCCGTTGGGGCGGCGCGGCGAGGGCAAGTCGGCCACCTGGAGGGGCGCCGCGTGCGGGTCGGCCCGCCAGCCCAGCAGCGCGTCGGCAACCCACCGCTCTTCGGTGTTGGCCGGAGCCACGACAAAGCCCGTGACGACGCCCGTAGGCGTGACGGCCACGAGCAGCTTACAGCCGTAATACCACTCCTTATCGCTCCCGCCCCGCCCAATGGCGGCGGTCGTCCCAAACAGGCGCTGGTGTTGTCCCCGACAGCGCCGCAGCAAGGGCACAGCGACCGTGTCCAGGACCTCATACGCCGCGCCCGCCGCCCGCAGGTCCCGGGCCACGAGCGGGACCAACGCCACCAGCTGCTCCGCCAAGGCCCGACACCGCCGGTTATAGGCACTCTGGCTCAGGAAGCGCGGACAATACGCCCGCCAGTGCGCCCGGGCATACCGCAGAAAGGCGCGCTCCGAGCGCCCCCACCACTGCGCACACAACGCCAGGGTCAGGATCTCACTGTCCGCCACCGTCGGCCGGGCGCCCGGCCGCTCCGGCCGCCGGAGCCCCGGCCGCTGCTGGTACAGGTCGTCCACGATGGTATAGAGGGCGACCAGGAACGTGTCGAGATCGATGGCCATGGCTCACCTCCTGTGGTGGGGAATGTGAGTCGAGCCTATCCTCGACACGCTCCTCCTACACTACCGGGTAATCTGCATCACACGTCCTCGGAGGGGTGGCCCGAAGGGCCGGGGTGGGTTTCTTTTTGCATCACACGTGTCGAAGGGCGCGACGCGCAGGGGGATTTCCGGAACAGGCTGGTTCTCCTCGAAGAGAGCAAGGCAAACTGAGGCGCGGCCCATCCAGGGACTCGTCTCACCCGCGCCGCGCCTGGCGTCGATGCCGATGTCGCTACTGTCCCAGCTGTGTCAGGAGGTTCCGGGCCTGGCGCAGGTCGGCCGTGTCAAAGCCTTCGGTGAACCAGTCGTAGATGTCGGCCAGCCGCCGTCGGGCAGCATCCACCCGACCCTGGTCTTTCCACAGCTGGCTCAGGCTGATGACGGCGCGCAGTTCGAGCGACTTGGCTCCGTCGCGCTGGGCAAGGCTGATCGCCCGCTGAAAGCACGCCTCGGCCTCGACCACGGGAGCCGGGGGAGCGCCGCGCTGCCCGTTCGCCGGCTGCCCGTCCTGGGCGGCCTGCTCCAACAGCAGCTCGCCCTTGAGGCGGAACACATCGGCCTGCTGCGAACGTCCGCCTGTCTGGTCGATGTGGGCAATTGCCGGTTCGAGGATGGCCAGTCCCTGGGCCGGCTGGCCGCCTTTGCGATACGCCTCCGCACACAGACAAAAGACAAACGGCTGCTGGTGGGGGCCTATGGTATGGAGAGCGGTCATTGCCCGCTCAACCAGCCCCAAGCCTTCTTCGACGCGATCCTGGTCGGTCAGCGCCCAGCCGTGGGCAAGCTGTCCGAGGCTGACCCAAAAGGCAAAATCCTGTTCTCGGGCAAGGGCGATAACGGCGTGGGCGTATTCGTGGGCGGCGGCGTATTCTCCCCGGAAGCGATGGACTGTTCCGGCAAAGTCCAGGGCCATGACCGAACTGAATGGGTGGGCCAGGTTGTCGGCAGCCTGCCGGGCCTGCTGGCTCCGGGCCAGGGCCTGATCCGGGTAGCCGCGCAACCACAGGAAATTTGCCAGGAAGGCAAGACTCATAATCTGCGGGTCTTGGCCAAAATGGGCGCCCTCGGGCCGGTCCGGCCGGTGACGCTCAGGATCGTAGAAGCGCAGACTGCGCTCCAGATGCTCTTGCGCCGCAGCCAACTCGCCCGACGCGCTCAAGGTCATGCCCAGGCTGAGGTGGGCGGTCAGCAACGCCTCCGGCGTCCCGACGCTCTCGGCCTGACGCCAACAGTGCTCTGCCAGCTCACGGGCAATGTCCAGCTTGCCGGCCACCATATAAAACCGCCACAAACCAAAGACGACGACAAACAGCTGGGGCGTTTCACCCAAGGCGCGACACAGCTCCAGCGCCCGCGTGTACAGGGCTTCAACTTCTGGAGCGGTATAGCCCCGGGTGGCGGTCAATGGCGTTCCCAGATCGATCCGTAAGCTCAGCTCTTGCTGGCGACGCTGGACCGAGTCGGGCAGCGTGTCGAGGAGTTCCAGGCCCGTCGTCAGGTGACGGGTGGCTTCGGCGTTGGCCGAACGCTCGGTCGCACGCTGTCCGGCCCGCTGCCAGTACGCAATCGCCGGCTCGGACAGCCCGGCTGCGGTGTAGTGGTGAGCGACCAGCTCAGGCTTGGTCTGCACGGTCTCGGGAAAACGGTCTTCCAGGGCCAGGGCAATCTGGTGGTGATAGGCTTGGCGTCTGCTCTTGAGCAGGGATTGATAGGCGCTCTCCTGGATCAGGGTCTGACGGAAGGTGTAGTGGGCCTGGGGCGGAAAGCCGTCGTGCGACAGCAGGTCTGCATCGACCAGGCCGGCGAGTTCTGCTTGCAGCCGGTCTTCCGTCAGGGGTGAGACGGTCTGGATCAAGGCGTAGGAAAAGTCTCGACCCAGGGTGGCGCCCAGCTGGGCGGTCTCTTTACCGACTGCGAGTCGGTCGAGCCGCGCCTCAAGCGAATCCTGGAGGGTGGTCGGAATGCCGAGCGAGGGCAACGGACCCGTCAGTTCGTACTGGCCGTCGCTCTCCTGAACAATGCCGGACTCGATGTACATCCGGGTGAGTTCTTCAACAAACAGGGGGACGCCGTCCGTTCGAGTGCGAATCTGGTGGAGAACGGTGGGGGGGAGAGGCTTGCCGTCGCAGACGTGCAGCGCCAACTCTTCGACCTGAGCCGGGCTGAGGCGGTCCAGGCTGAGAGCGTGCAGAAACGGGCCGGCTTCCCAGGGCGGCGAGAAATCGGGTCGAAAGACGCCAACCACCAGGCTGCGACTGTGTGGCAGACGGTTGAGGTAGGCGTTGAAGAATTCGAGGGTTGAGGGATCAGCCCAGTGCAGATCTTCCCACACGCAGTAGACCGGCTGGAGTTCGGCCTCTTCGAGCAGGAAGCTGACAACGGCCTGAATGATTTTCTGTTTCTGCCGCTGTGGGCTGAGGCGTAGGCTTGGAACGGAGTCGGGCAGGGGCAGGGACAGCAGGCTGGCGAACAGGGCCAGCGTCTCGGCGTCTGGAGAACGGTAGCGGGCCAGGGCCTGTTCGAGTTTGGCCAGCCTGGTCGGACCAGTGTCGGACGGCTCAAACGCCAAAGCTCTTTCCAGGAGATCAATCAGCGGAGCCAGCGCGCTGTTCTGATCATACGGTGAGCAACGCACGGTAATCCGGGTCACCTCGTCAGGCTCAAGCTGCCGGGACACCGCCTGGACCAGGCGTGACTTCCCGATCCCCGCCACGCCGCTCAGCAGCACGAGTTGTCCAGCCCCGCGTGTGGCCCGCTCCCAGCGCTCCCGCAGGAAGGCGACGGCCGTGTCACGACCGACCAGGGCCGGTGTCTTGCCCGAGCCCATAACGTCACTGGCGAAGGCGAACCGCGTTCGGGACGGGTGCTCACCCACCACGCGGTAGGCGTGCAGCGCGGCGGAGATGCCTTTGAGGCTATGGCTGCCGCGATCCTGGCAGTCAAACACGCGCTGCACCAGACGATGGGTCGTGGCGCTGATCAGCACCGAGTCGGGTTCCGCCAGCGTCTGCAAGCGCGCCGCGATATTGGGCGCCTCACCGATGGCCAGCTGCTCGGCCCGGCCCTCAACCCCGACTTCGCCGACCACGACCCGGCCGGTATGGATACCGATTCGTACCCGAAGCGGAAACGGCAGGTGGGGAAAGGCGAGTTGTGGCAGGGCCTCTACAATGCCCAGCCCGGTCCACACCGCCCGCAGGGGTTCGTCTTCGTGCGCCCTCGGATAGCCGAAATAGACCAGCAGGCCATCCCCCAGATACTGGGCGATATAGCCGTCAAAACGACGGATAACCCCGGCGCACAGTTCCTGGTAGGCGCGGATGACTTCGCGCAGGTCTTCGGGATCGAGCTGCTCCGACAGGGCGGTCGACCCCACCAGATCGCAGAACATGACGGTCAGTTGCCGCCGCTCCGCCTCGGGCGTGCTCGGACGGCTGTGGCCGCTGTCCGGCTCGGTCTGGTCCGCGTGACCGAGCCAGACCAGCACCAGACCGTCCTCATCCTTGGCCACCCCTTGGGCGGTGATGAGTTCGACTTTGAGCGCCTCAAGCGCGCCGTCATCCAGATCGAACTCGCGTTGCAGCGAGCGGTAGGCCACCCGCTGGCGCTGGGCTAACAGGCTGCGCGCCTGATCGACGACCTCGAAGAACGCCATGGAGGAAGTATACGAAAGTCGGCGGTGCGTTGACAGAGGGCAGACGGCAGGCCAAATAGAGAGAACCCAGGCGGGAATGACACGCAGGCTGATCGTGATAACAGATCAGACAGGCAGGGACATCACGACCGCCCTTTCCGGAGGCAGATTATGGCTGGATACAAAAAAGAGATTGACCGCGAGAAAGTTCAGGAAATCGCCGAAAACGTTTTTGGCCTGCTGAGTGGTGCTGTGATGTCGGGCATGGTCTATCTGGGCGACCGGATGGGGCTGTACCGAGCCCTGGAAGACGCCGGGCCGCTGACGAGCCAGGAGCTGGCCGACAAAACAGGGCTGCACGAGCGCTGGATTCGGGAGTGGATACAGGGTCAGGCCACCGCCAAGCTGGTTG
Source organism: uncultured Binatia bacterium (SeqCode) (assembly GCA_965243735.1). Lineage (GTDB taxonomy): Bacteria > Desulfobacterota > Binatia > Bin18 > Bin18 > JAAXHF01. Next base: position 4,549,217 of record CBDEVZ010000008.1, on the reverse strand, counting down.
AATATCGGGGCCAGGGACGCTTTGAGCTGTCGCCGGAAGCCGCCTTGGTTCTGGCCAACGAGGACAGCCCGGCCTTTGCCGCCGGTGGGTTTTGCGCCCTGCCGCAGCAGATGGCGGTCCTGGAAAAACTGCCCGACTCGTTCAAAACCGGCCTGGGTCTGCCGTATGACGCCTTCGGACCCGAGGGCGCACGCGGGGTCGAGCGCTTGATCGCGCCGTGGTTCCGGGCGCATCTGGTGCCCCGCGCCCTGCCCCAGTTGGACGGCGTTGTGCCCAAGCTTGAGGCCGGTGCAAAGGCGGCCGACGTGGGCTGCGGCTCGGGTGTGGCCCTGATTGAGATGGGCAAAGCCTACCCCAAGTCGGACTTTCACGGCTATGACATTTCCAAATACGCCCTGGACCGGGCCGAAGAGAAAAAGGCTCAGGCCGGCGTGCAGAACGTCAGCTTTCACGACGCCAACGGCGATGCCATCCCCGACGATCACAGCTTTGACTTTATCTCGACCTTCGACTGCCTGCACGACATGGCCAATCCGACCCCGGTCATGCGCGCCATCTATCAGGCCATCAAGCCGGACGGGACGTGGCTGATTGCCGACATCCACAGCCTGCCGACCTTTGAAGACAACCTGGAGCAAAATCCCCTGGCGTCCATGTTCTACGGCTTTTCGGTGTTGTGCTGCATGTCCTCGGCCATGTCCGAGCCCAACGGCGAGGGGCTGGGCACGCTCGGCTTTACCGAGCCGGTAGCCCGCAGGATGGTCGGCCAGGTCGGTTTCAGCCGCTTCAAGCAGCACGACTTCAACAACCCCATCAACGCCTACTACGAAGTCCGGCCGTAGCTGGAGCAATTCACCATTATGTGGAGCCGTGTAGGTCGTGTAGGTCGGGTTAGCCGGAGGCGTAACCCGACAGCCCATACTTGTCGGATTACGCTCCGCTAATCCGACCTACTCCAGCCTGGCGTGAAACGCTCTAGTCGGTGGGGAGAGCAGTCTCCGGTCTGCTCTTTCAGCGCGCCCGGTTCTCGTCTCACCGCGCTTCGCGCTTGATCTTCTCAAGCAGATACCACGACATGTAGCCGGCGTATTTTTCCTGTAGGTCCTTGCGCCGCCAGTCCTGGCCGGTGACGGTTTTGCGGCAGTTGGCTGCCCCGCAGCGGCACTCCATGGCGTCCGGCTCGTCGTCGGTCATCGCCCAGTCGTGGGTCAGCTCCTCGCCGGCGGCAATATCGCGCATGGCCACAAACACAATCTGGCCCTGGACGCCGATATTGGGATCGCAGGAATGATTGCTGAAAATCATGCTGGCGTCGCGTTCTTCCGCAGACAGCGGCCCGATATACACATCCTCGGCAATCGGCAGTTCGGCCGGACCGAGGGTGTGTTCGAGCGCGTCACGGGTCTGACGATTGAAGATAGCGCCGCCCTTGATGGCCACGACTTCGCCTTTTTTGATCGGCTCGGCGGCAAACAGTCCCCGGCCGTGAATGGGGCTGTCTCTGACCGTGGTCTTGGGCGAGCGGTAGGACCGGCTGGACATCAGGGCCTCTTGCGGCGGGCGCAGGCTCGATTCAGACGGTCGCGTCGGAGTCGGACCGCATGAAAAACCGAGGGCTGCCATCAAGGCCCGCTTGCCGCCACAGAGCCGCCACGCGGCAAGCCTCATCTACGCCGTCCGCGCCGGTCGTACCTGATCTCGAAGCGGCGAATCCAGACCGGGTCGCCGGTCGTGTTGCGTAGGCTGATCGTCGCCCCGGGCGAGACGGGATGGTCAAAGACCCTGCTGTCGCGGTCCCACTTCTTCTTCACGTCGGTACGCCATACGCGGGCACCGTCGATGCGAACCTCCAACTCGCCCTTCAGTCCGTAGTCCCGCCACTCGCCGACCATGTGGGTGACGCGCTCCGCGCCACGCGGCAGCCGGAACCTCAGAATCCTGGTCGGGGTGGGACAGGGGCGCTTGCCAACGGGGTTTCCGCCGAGACACGTCTCCTCTTGAATGAAGCCGTGCGAGTAGCCGGTGGCCACAGACGGCAATGACCGCTGCGTGCGCGCGAGTCTTCCGTCCAGCGCCCGAATGTCTTGTTGCAGGTGGACCAGAATGAACTCCACCTCGCGGTCGAGCAAGAAGCCGCGCGTCTGGCGGACATTCCTGAACGCTTGGGTCAATTCGGCATACTGCCTGTGCAGCCCGCCTGGGCTGGCGTAGCGGGACTGTTGAAAACGGAGCGCCGCCTCATGCAGCGCGCGGGTGCGGAAGCTGGGTTGGTGAGTGAGCAGCAGCGAGGTGCCACCGACAATCCGGTCTGTCAGCGTGTCCAGTTCCGTCCCCTGCGCCGGAGACGGGCCGAGCATCCACGCCAGGATGACAACCAGCACGGGCTTCCAGTAAAGATGCCGGAGATTCATGAGAGGAAGCCTATGCTACCAGTCCGCTCTTTTCCAGCAGAAAGCGGAGGACAACAGGTGATGATGAGGGAGGCTTCCGCTTCTGGGTCAGAGCCATTGCGTTGGCGGCTATGAGCCGGGCAGGGGAGCGAAATGCATGCTGATGATGCGCCATTCTTCTGCCGGACGGGCGTAGGTCAGCATGTACTGGCCGTGGGAGAGTTCCTGTGTGCCGCCGGTGAGGGTGGTCGTCAGCTCGTAGTGGCCCCAAGCGACCCCGGTCCCTCCGGCGACCAGATACTGGGGATAGACGAGCCGCAGGACCGCGCTGTCGTGACTGTCAAAATACTCCTTGACGGCCTGCTCAAAGGCGTCTTTTCCTTCGATCGGAAACGGCGAGTACAGACCGTACAGGACAATGTTGTCGTCGGCCGGGTCAACCGCAGCCGCCAGGTCTCCGGTGTTGAGGGCCTGGATTTCGGCCTGAAAACTGTCGATGAGCGCCTGCCGCAGGTCCTGGCCCCAGGCCGGGGTCAGGCTACTCACACACAGACTGAGACATACCAGCAAGCCGGCTCGGAGCACATGCATAGACCTGTCCTTTTTCTTGAGCGGGGTGTTCAGGAGAGCGGTGAGAAATCCAGGGCGACGAGCAACCATTCGTCGCCCTGTCGGGTGTAGGTGAAGGTATAGCGTCCGTGCAGCACCCGGCGTGGACCAACCCGGCGCTGTTCGCGCAGGGTGTAATGCCCCCAGGCCAGGGCGCTTGTGCCGGTAATGGAAAATTGGGCGTCGATCGGTTCCCATTTGGCGTAGTCGTGGTCGGCAAAATACTGTCGGATGAGCTGTTGAATAGCAGGCTTGCCCTCGACCGCAAAGGGCGTCAGGGTGCCGAATAAGACCGCTTGATCGTGAGCGGCCATGGTGAAGGCGCTCGGGTCCTGGCCGTTGAACAGACGAATGTCGGTCTCAAATATTCTGCGTATCTGGGCCATCTGGTCTTGCTGGGCGGCCGCCGGTCCGCTCAGGATACAGACGCCGAGTGCCACCACCATCAGAAAATTTCTGCCAGCCATACAATCCTCCTGCCTGGAGCGGAGTCGCGGAGTATGTGTGTCCGTCCCCCTCTTCTTAAACCCCAGCTCCCAGTCCAAAGCAACACCTGCGGCCCACGGCGGACACGCGCGTTGACAAGCCCCACGCCGGGTGCCACATTCCAGCCCGTAAGGGAGAGACGAGCCTATGCGAAAAAACCTCAAGCTCGAAGAGTTGGGCGACCTGCTGGACCAGGCCAAGTGCGCCACCCTGGCCACCCGGTTCCGTGACGGTACGACGCTGCTGTCGCCGGTGTGGCACGAGTGGCGGGACGGCGGTTTCAACGTTGCGGTTGGAGCTGGTGATATCAAAGCCCGTCATATCGAGCGCGACGCGCGGGTGAGTATCAGCGTCGCCGAAGACACGCCGCCGTATCGGGGGATCGAGGTCCGGGGTCGGGCGACCGTCAGCAAGGAAGGGACCGGGGAAGTCATGCGACGGATTGCCGTGCGCTACCTCGGTTCCGAGCAGGGGGCGCGCTATGCCGAGCTGATACCCCAGGCCGCTCTGGCCCTGATTCGGCTTGAGCCGGACGTGCTCCGCGTCTGGGATTTTGCCGACGAGCCGGATTTGGCCGGCTGATGAAAAGGAGGACTGCACGATGGTGAAGCTGATGGCCTGTTTACGTCGCAAGCCCGACATGTCCGAAGAGGCTTTTCACCGCTACTGGAAAGACACCCACGGCCCGCTGGTCAAAAGCGTGTCCGAGTTCAGCCGCTACGTGCGCCGCTATATCCAGTCCCACACCGCCCAGAGCGCGGCCTCGCTCTTTCCGTCTCAGTCCACCTCGCCCTACGACGGCATCGCCGAACTGTGGTTCGACAGTGTGGAGCAGATGCAGCAGGCGTTTGCCGAGCCCCGCTACCTGGAAATCATCCGACCCGACGAACTGCGCTTTCTCGACCTGCCGAACTGCGTGTCTTTCATCGTCGACGACGTGCCGATGGTGGAGGGCTAAGCCAGCACCTCCCGAACCCCGGCGATGATGGTCTGCCGGCTGGGGAACACGTGGCTTTCCAGGGCCGGGCTGTAGGGAATCGGGACCTGCAGGGCGCATACCCGTTTGAGCGGCGCCTTGAGACAGGCAAAGGTGTCCTTGTCCTCGGTGACCAGGGCCGCAATCTCGGCCGAGGCGCCGGCGGTCGGCCCGGCTTCGTCGGCAATCACCAGCCGGCCGGTTTTGCGGACCGAGGCGCGGATGGTGTCCTGATCCATCGGCACCAGGCTGCGCGGATCGATGACCTCGGCCGCAATGCCGTCGTGTTGGAGTGTCTCGGCAGCGGCCAGAGCCTCGTGCACCATCCAGGCCAGGGCGACAATGGTCACGTCGCCACCCTCGCGCTTGATATCGGCCTTGCCCAGAGGTACGAGATGCTCGTCGTCCGGCACCTCGGCCTTGAAGCCCATCAGCCGGCTCGACTCGAACGAGATGACCGGATTGTTGTCGCGGATGGCCGACTTGAGCAGCCCCTTCATGTCGGATGGGGTCGAGGGCAGGATCATTTTCAGGCCGGCCAGATTCATGAACATCGAGTACGGGCTCTGCGAGTGCTGGGCGGCCAACTGGCGGCCGCCGCCGACCGAGGCGCGAAAGACCAGTGGGAAGCTGGCCTGGCCGCCAAACATGTAGTGGATTTTTGATACCTGGTTCACAATTTGATCCATGGCCACAAAAGAAAACGTGACCATGCTCCAGTTGACGATGGGCCGATAGCCGGAGCCGGCCGCCCCGAGCGCCAGACCGGTGAAGGCTGCCTCGGTGATCGGCGTACCCCGCACACGCTCCGCGCCAAACTCTTTGATCAACCGGCCCGGTGCGTCGGTGGACAGATGGATGGTGGAGGGATCGCGGCGCATTTCTTCCTGCACGGCTTCCATGCCGGCAGCGGCGTATGACAGTTGGCGCATCGGAGGCTCCTTTCAGTCGGCAAACACGTCCTCGACTGCGGTGTCCAGCTCCGGGAAGGGGCTGTCCTGGGCAAAGGCGACGGCGTCTTCGATGTCCTGGAGAACCTCGGCGTCCAGGCTTTGCCAGGCGTCTTCGGTCAGGAGGTTTTGCTCGGTCAGGCTACTGACCAGGCGGGCGACCGGATCCCTGTCTTTCCACTCGTCCAGCTCCTGGGGCGAGCGGGGGTCGGGGATGCCCTGAATCTCGGTGTGGTTGCGCCAGCGGTAGGTTTTACACTCAATAAGGGTCGGCCCCTGGCCGGCCCGAGCGCGCTGCACCGCCGCCTCGGCAACCTCGTACACCGCCAGCACGTCGTTGCCGTCAACCACCACACCCGGAATCCCGTAGGCGGCGGCTCGCTCGGTCACATCCTTGACCGACACCGAATCGGCCACCGACGTATTCACCCCGTACAGGTTATTCTCACACACATACAGCATGGGCAGCTTCCACAGGGCTGCGATATTGAGCGACTCGTGGAACGGGCCGGCGTTCGACGCCCCATCGCCAAAAAAAGACACCGCCACCCGCCCCCGGCCTTCGAGCTGGGCGGCCAGACCCGCGCCGGTGATGATCGGGATGCCGCCGGCCACGATGCCGTTTGCGCCCAGCATGCCGATGCTGAAATCGGCAATGTGCATCGAGCCACCCTTGCCCTTGCAGTAGCCGGTGCGTTTGCCGTACAGCTCGGCCATCATACGTTTGAGGTCCGCCCCCTTGGCAATACAGTGGCCGTGGCCGCGGTGGGTGCTGATGATCTGATCGTCGCGCTTGAGGTTGGCGCAGATGCCGGTCGCCACCGCTTCTTGTCCGATGTAGCAGTGGACGACGCCGTAGATTCGGCCGGCCTGAAAGTCGTCCGAGGCGCGCTCCTCAAAACGGCGGATGGTCTGCATGGTGCGCAGCAACTCCAGCTGTGTGTCTGGTGTCATCGTGTCCCTCCTGTCTGCTCTCTTATTTTCCAGAACAGTGGCGAATACAAGGCGTCCGCGCCTGAAATTGACAGCCTGAGCGCGGGCGTGGGAAGATGGCAGCGCAAAGGAGGGGACATGATGAAAACTCACGCGCTGAGCACAGTTTGTGCTGCCGTCGGATTCGCCCTGTGCATGTCGAGCCTGCCGCCGAGCCACGCCGCCGAGGTCGCCCAAAGCCCCTACGGACCGGACGACGAGATCGGCGCGCTCAATATGCTCACCGCCGCCACCAGCCTGGCCGTCCTGCAACGCATCAACAGCGGTAAGATCTATGACCTGAGCGTCGACAATTTCGTCGGTATGCCGGGCCTGGCCGACCTTGGCATGGGCGACCCGCCCTTCCATATGTGGATGACCCATACGCCCAACGGAGTCAAAGTCGAGGGCCTGTCGCCGGCCGGCAGCCCGGACCAGCTGGCGCTGTACGACGACGCGATCATCATGTCCACCCATACCGGTACCCACCTCGATGCGCTCAACCACCTGGGCTATGGGGACAAGATTTTCAACGGCTTTGATAACACCACCTACCTCAGCGATAAGGGCTGGACCAAAGCCGGGGCGGATAAAATTCCGCCCATCATCGCCCGTGGCATCCTGATTGACGTGGCCGCTGAGAAGGGGCTCGACATCCTACCCGACTCGTACGAGATTTCCTCGGACGATCTGCAACGCGCCATGACCAGGCAGGGCATCGCGCTGCAGGCGGGCGACGTGGTCCTGATTCGGACCGGTCGGATCAGGGTCTGGCCCGATCCCCAGAAGTTTGTGCCCAACGAGCCGGGCATCACCCGCGAAAGCGCCGGCTGGCTGGTCGATAACGGCGCAATCCTGATTGGCGCGGATAATATGGGAGTCGAAAAATTCCCCATGTCGAAAGATAGCGTCCACACCTATTTGTTCGCCGAACGCGGGGTGTGTCTGTTGGAGATCCTGTGGCTGGAAGAGCTGGCCCAAGACGGGGTGAACGAATTCGCCTTTATTGCCGCGCCGATCAAACTCCGTGGGGCAACCGGCACCCCGGTTCGACCTCTGGCTATCCCGATTCGAGCCGCCCCCCAGAGCTGACAATCCCGGCGGCCCGTCAATGCGCCCCATCCCTTGCGGAGCGGCCTCCATTTCGTTAAGACAGACTGAACGTTCACTCAGCCTGAAGGAGGAGATCAGAGTGCGAGCGACACAAGCGTGGATCGCCGTGATGACCATGGGGCTGTGTCTCCTGGTCGGAACAGCTGTGGAAGCCCAGAACGGCACGGCCGATGCCCTGGCCGGCTTTCATCCCTATCGCGGGGGCAAGCCCCAAGCCGAGGGCATCAGCCCTGGTGTGACGATCAACCAGGACAATGTCGGGCTGGCCGAGAAGGTTTTGGCGCCGGAAATCGTTCGGATCGTCCAGGCTGGAGACTTTTCCATTACCGTCCAGGACACGATCGACTTTCCGGCCTTGGAAGACTACATCCAGGCCTCGGTGCAGCACGCCGGAAGCGTTCAGATCGGGGCCGACGGCCAGATCAGCGGCTATGTCGCCGGTCTGCCCTTTCCCGTGCTCGACCCGGCAGATCCGCAGGCCGGGGTCAAGGCGGCCTGGAACTTCCGCTATCGCTATCTCGGCGATACCGTCCTGACCCAGGGTATGCTGCGCTCGATCAACAACTCCGGGAATACCGAGCGCGGGGTGGATACCTTGTATGTCCGGCGCTACGGCATGCACCGCCTCAAGGCCGAAGACAATGTGCCGGAGTGGGAGAAAGAGGGCACCTGGTACCGGGAGCACTCCATCGTCCTCTCACCCCAGGATCTGGAGGGAGCCCAGCGCCTCAGCCTGCACTACGCCGATGACACGGCCGCTCAGAAGGGCTGGGTGTACGATCCCCAGAGCCGCCGGACGCGGAGTGTGGTCGTCAATCTGCACGAGACCTCATTTGGCCTGAACTTTCTGGTTGAGGACCACTCGGGTTTCAACGGCTATATTCACGAGCATGACTGGGCCTTTATCGACGAGCAGATCGCCCTGGTGCCCGGCTTTCTGGAGGGTACGCCGCCCGACTATGCCGACAAAAACGGCTGGTATCCGCAGGGTGCCTGGGAGTTGCGCCAGGTCGTCATTGTTGACGCCACGCCCAAGGATGCAGGCCATCCCTACGGCAGGCGGCGCTTTTATTTTGATCGGCAGACCTTTTCCATTCTGCTCGCCTTTGTCTACGACCGGGAGGGCCAGCACTGGCGCACCCTGTTCCACTCGTTTGGCCGTCCCGAGTTCGATCCCGATAACAAGCACGCCGAGGGTGCTCCATTGCATCTGGGCAACAGCTGGGTGGACTACAAGAGCAACTCGGCCGCAGTCTGGGCGGCCGATGAGTTTCTGGTCAATCAACCGATCAAGCCGAGACGCTTCACGGTCAAGGAAATGGTCCGTCGCGGCAAGTGAGGCCCAAACAGGACCACTGACCCAAGGAGGGAACGACCATGCGGTCCATGCGGGCGAGAGCCCTGATGAGTCTTGTCGCTGTGTGCAGCCTGGCCTTTGCCGCTGCCGGCAGCCACGCCCAGCAGGCGGATATTCCGACCGAGCTGCGGGACATTTTTTATCCCTACCGTGAGGTCACGCCCCAGGTCGAGGGGATCACGCCGGGCATGACGATCACCAAGGACAACGCCCAGGTCGCCGAAACGGTGCTGCCGCCCGAGATTCTGCGGGTGGTGCAGGCCGGTGACTTTGAGATTCGTGTCCAGGACACCACCGACACGCCCCTGTTTGCCGACTATGTGGCCGCCTCGGCGCGCAACGTCGGTCAGGTACAGCTCGGCACGGACGGCAGGCTTGAGAACTATACGTCCGGTCAACCCTTCCCAATCCTGGACGTGTCCGACCCGCAGGCCGGGGTCAAGGCGGCCTGGAATTATCGCTACCGGTATATGGGCGACAGCCTCGTAACCCAGGGCGTGCTGCGCTCAATCAACAGCTCGGGCCGTGTCGAACGCAGCGTTGATACCGACTACGCCCGTCTGTACGGTATGCACCGGCTCGACCCGGCCGACAACGTGGAAAAGTGGCAAAAGGAAGGCACCTGGTGGCGCGAGCACTCGGTCGTGCTCCAGCCGCAGGACCTCGAAGGCGCTCAGAGTCTGTCCTTCCACTACGACGACGACAGCGCCGAGCGCAAGGTGTGGGCCTACGACCCCCGGAGTCGCCGAACCCGGAGCATCGCCTCCAACGTGCTCGAAACCTCGTTTGGCCTGAACTTTCTGATCGAAGACCACGCCGGTTTTCAGGGCTATATCCGCGACCACAGCTGGACCTATCTTGGCGAGCAGGTCGTGCTGATCCCGGGCATTGTCAAGGGTCAGGCGCCCGAGGACTTTGGCGGCAAGGGCAACTGGTACCCCCAGATCCCGTGGGAACTGCGACGGGTGCACGTGGTCGAGGCGACGCCCTCAGACCCCAACCACCCGTACGGCAAGCGGCGTCTGTACATTGACCGCCAGCTGTACGCCGTCTTCTACTCCCTCATCTATGACCGCGAGGGCCAGCACTGGCGGACCCTGTTCCACCTCTTGGGCTACTCGGCGTTTCATCCCGACAATACCGACGTGCCGGGCATCTCGGTGCATCTGGGCAATCTGTGTGTGGACTACCAGAACGATGTGGCCAGTCTGTGGACCGGCAAAGTGCTGATCAACAAGCCGGTCAAGCCCAGGCGGTTTACGGTCAAAGAGATGATCCGTCGCGGAAAATAGACAAAGACCCCGACCCGCTGATGCGCCGGGTGATACACGGCTGCTCCAGGTTGCTATGCAATACCTACCCTCTCTTGTCCTCATCCTGATCGTGTTGTTTCAAGGCACCGCCGCCTGGGCGCGTTTCATTGACGAAGCCCAGACCCTGCGGGTGAACGGCCGGGTGTACAACCGGATGGCTATGGCGGTCGAGGACGCGGCCGATTTCAGCCGTCTGCAAACCCCCTACAACTCGTTCAACATGTTGCAGAGCCGGACCTTTGTCCAAATGGAGCTGCGCCACGATCTGATCGATCTGGTCAACAACGAGTACGAGGGCAATCTCAATATCCTGGCCCCCATCTTTGCTCCCTTCCGGGTCTTGGGACTCGAAGACCTGAGCTATTTCATGACCTATCGCGGGGAGTACGACGGGGTCTGGGACTACGGGCCGGACGTGTTCAGCGAACGCTACCCGGTCCAGGCCGACTGTGGGACGGTTACCAAGCAGACGCGCAGCAAACCGCGCACTGTCGCCGGTTGCACCCGTTCAGACACCCGACGCGCTTTGCGCAACCGGCATCGGCTGTTTGAGGCTTACGTCGATCTCTCGTGGGAGACCCTGTTTATCCGCATCGGCCGTCAAAACCTGTCCTGGGGCGAGACGGACGCCTTTCGTCTGCTGGACCAGATCAACCCGCTCGACGCCAGCTTTGGCGGCTTTCTGGTTTCCCTCGACGACCGGCGCGTGCCCCTGGACATGGCCCGCATCGTGTACAGCCTGGAAGACATCGGTCCCTTTTCGGAGTTGAACCTCGAAGCCTTCGGGGTGCTCGACGACGCCATCTCGGTGCCGACCCCGGCCGGCTCGCCGTGGTCGGTGCCCAACCCGCCCGGCATCCGCGGCTATGTCAAAAACCCGGCCCGGAATATCACCGATTCGCGGGGCGGCTTCCGGGTCAGCGGCCGAATCGGCGACCTGACCCTGTCGGCAGCCCACTACTACACCTTTCTCGACGCGCCCATGGTCCAGGTCGTCACGCCCGCTGACCGGCCGGTCTCCCTGGCCCACTACAAGGCTGCGGTTGAGGCCGGCGAGGCGGCCCGCTTTCTGGTCGATAACTTCCAGGCCAACGTCCGTTTTCCAAAGATCGCCATCAGCGGCGCCACCGCCTCGTTCAGCCTGCCGCGCCTTGACGCGATTGTGCGCAGCGAGGTGGCGGTCTTCTGGCGCGAGTACTTCACCAAGAACTCCGGGCCGAGCGCGATTTTCGGCCCGGTTCTGGAGGACGAACTGACGCCGGGCTTCCGCCAGGTCGGCGTGGGCCCGGACAGCTCCAGGCTGCTGAGCTACAAGAGCGATATCGACCGCTCACACGTTATACGCTGGGCTCTGGGCCTGGATGTGAACCGCTATATCCGGTCCCTCAACCCCCAGCAGTCGTTCATCTTCAGCGGCCAGCTGTTCGCCACCCATATTGTCGATTTTGATAATACGCCGCTCAAGGATGTGCGGCCGTACGGCTTTGGTCACTACGCGGTGGGCGTCGTTGATCCCAACCACGACGCTCTGGTCGAGATCGACCAGCACCAGTTCGTCAATACGTTCAGCGTCTCGACCTCATTTCGGTCCGGCGTGATCGCCCCCCAGCTGGTGTTTTTCTACGACTGGCAGGGCTCGTGGCTGGTGCAGCCGGGGGTGACCCTGACCCGCGACCCGTTCCGGCTGACCCTCCAGTACAATTACCTCGACGGGCAGTTCAACGGCATCGGCTTTCTGCGCGACCGCGATAATCTGATCGCCCAGATGGAGATGGTGTTTTAGCCCAGGCTTTGCAGAAAGGCTTGGACTGCGGCCGCAAAGCCGTCCGGGTTGTCACCCATTACCGAATGCCCGGCGCCCGGCACGACCGCCAGCCGGCTGGCGGGAATGGCGGCCTGGAGTCGGGTCGCCGCCGCCGGAGACAGAATATCGCTTTCTCCGCCCCGCACGATGAGCGTCGGACAGCGGATCGTGCCCACATCCTGCCACAGCTCTTCGGGCTTGAGGCTCGACCGCAGGCTGCCGGACCCCCGGCGGGTCTGATCAAACTTCCAGGTCCACTGCCCGTTGGGCAGCTGTTTGAGATTATGCGACAGACGCTGGCGCAGGTTGTCGAGCGAGCGGCGGGGGTTGAAGCTGTGGGCGCGCTCCACAAAGGCCTCAAACGAGTCCAGGGCGTCAATGCCGACAAAGCCCTGGATATTTTCCTGGCCCTGTTGTTCGATTTCGGGGCCGACATCGACGATGACCAGCGCCCGGACCCGTTCGGGGTAGCGCGCCGTGTAGGTGATGGCGTTGATGCCACCCATGGACAGGCCGGCCAGCAGGTGGGGCGCGATACCCCGCTCAGCGACAAAGGCGGCCACATCTTCAGCCTGGGTGTGGCGGGTGTAATCCCCGTCGGCAGCCCAGTCCGAGTCGCCATGACCGCGCTGGTCGAGGGCGTAGACGTGGTAGTCGGCGCGCACGACCGGCGCAAAATCATCCCACGAGTGGGCCGTCTGAGCCCCGCCGTGGAGCAGGACGAAGGGCGGTTTTCCCGCCGTTCCCCAGTCGAGGTAATGAAAGTTCAGGCCGCGCAGGCTGAGCGTGTGATCGTGGTAGGCTGCTGACATAGGCGTCTCCTCCACAGGGAATCGTGTTGTCCGATGGACTCTGATTGTGAACACGATTCCCTGTGCTGCCCGTGTCATAGCCTAAAAGCGGCCGCGTTGACAAACCTCCGGGGGTTGCCTATCCGTCCATAGGGAGAAACACATGAGCCTGTCTCGCTTGAACTTCGTTTTCTTTGCCGCCGCCCTGATTGTCTCCTGGCTCGTCGGGGCGACGGTCGCACCGACCTGGACGGTGACCCAGACCACCCTGGACGCCCACACCGACAGCGACGGCCGCCTGTATTACATCGCCCGAGAGGAGCCGAGCTATTTTGAGCCGGTTCCGCTTGAGCAGGCCGAACTCAACCCGGCACGGCTCGACGGCTCGAACGAGGCGCCGTCGGTCACTGAGGAGTTTGTTTCGGCCGTCGAGCTGCGCGATGGACAGGCCACGACCGTCTATTACCAGCTCAGCGCCCAGTACCACTGGGGCTCCTGGTCCTTGCTGCCGGCGGTCGTCGCCGTACTCCTGTGTTGGGTCACCCGAGAACCGGTGACGGCGCTGCTGGGTGGGATTGTGTCCGGTGCGCTAGTGCTGGGTCAGTACGACCTGACCGGCCAGGTGCTGATTCCTACCCTGGCTACGACCAATGCGGCCGGCATTCTGGTGCTCTATCTGTGGCTGCTCGGCGGGCTGATGGGCGTCTGGTCGCGCACCGGCGCGGCCCAGGCATTTGCCGAGTTCATGACCGCCCGTTTTGTGCGCGGCCCGAAGACCGCCAAACTGGTGGCCTGGATGCTGGGCGTGATCTTCTTTCAGGGCGGGACGATGAGTACGGTGGTGGTCGGCACCACCGTCAAGCCGATTGCCGACCGGGAAAACGTGAGTCACGAAGAGCTGGCCTATATTGTTGATTCGACCGCCTCGCCCATCGCCTCACAGCTGGCCTTCAACGCCTGGCCGGGCTATGTGCAGGCGTTCATCTTTGTCTCTGGCGTCGGGTTTCTGGCCACCGAAGCCGACCGCATCAGTTTTTTCTTTCAGAGCGTGCCGTTCTGTTTCTACGCCATTTTCGCCGTCCTCAGCACCTTTCTGCTCGGCATAGAAAAGCCCTTTTTTCTCGGCAAACGGCTGGCCGCAGCCATGCAGCGCTCGCGTACTACCGGCCAACTTGACGCGGACGGCGCCGAACCGCTGAGCGCCAGGGAATTGCAGGCCAGCCACGTGCCCGACGGCTACCGTCCGCACGTGCTGGAGTTCTTTCTACCGCTGGCAGCCCTGATCGGGATTGCCGTCGGCACCTTTGTGGTCACTGGCTCGCCCAACGTCCACTGGGCGTTTGGAGCGGCGCTGCTGCTGGCGGTGGGCATCGCCTTGGCCAAGGGCATGGATCTCAAGGAACTCATGGCCGGGTTTCACGATGGCATCAAGGGAGTCGTGCTCGGCTCCGTCATCCTGCTGCTGGCGATTACAATCGGCGGCATCAACACCCAGACCGGCGGGGCGGTCTTTCTGGTCGATCAACTCGGCCAGAGCATCCCCTACTTCCTCCTGCCGGTCCTGCTTCAGCTCCTGACCATGATTATCGCCTTTTCGACCGGAACGAGCTGGGGCACCTATGCCGTGGCCTTTCCGCTCGCCATGCCGCTCGCCTGGGCGATTGCCGGGGCGCACGGGCTGGCCCACCCCGAGCTGTTCATGACCCTGTGTTTCGCTGCGGTGATGGACGGCAGCGTGTATGGCGACCAGTGCTCGCCGATCTCGGACACGACAGTGTTAAGCGCCATGTGCACCGGCTGCGACCTGATGGACCACGTCAAGACCCAGATCCCGCAGGCCTCGGTCGCCGCCGGCCTGGCGGCTCTGTGCTGGACCGTGCTGGCGTTTTTTACCGCCTGAGCCGGGTCCGTCCGCTCAGACCTCCAGCTCAATCACCTTGCCGTCACGTTTGCTCATATTGATATTTTCGACGTAGGGCCGGACTGCGGTGACCCGCTCAATCTTGCCTTCGAGTTCTTCGCCCGGGCTGGTGCCTTCACCCTTGTCCTTGCGGGTGACATTGATGAACTGGCACTCCGAGCCGAGGGTCAGGGCGTTGTGCCAGGTGCCCTTGTAGATGAACGCGGCCTGGCCGGGATCAACCACGAAGGCGGCGATTTTATCGTAGTCCATCTCATAGCCGTCGGGCCCGGCCTCGCGGTTGCTCGGCGGCGGGGCAACCACCAGGACCATCGAGCCCTGGACCGGAATAAAGGTCTGGTTATAGCTGAAGTGGATCGCCATCTGGTCCATCCGGTTGGCGTTGGCCCGGTGCTTGAGGCGCAGCAGCTCCATGGCCACCTTGCCCTCTTCGGTCTCGGGGTAGATCAGCTTTTTGCTCTGGAGCAGCTTGCCGTAGGGCTCAAAGGCTTCGGGGGTCAGCGGTTGCATCTTGATTTTAACGGTGTGGTCCATGGTCTCCCTCCTTCGGTGTTGCCATTGGGGAATAAAACATACCCCGTCAGAAAGGCAAGCAGTCGGCGCCAAAATTTTCACGCTGCTGTTAAGAGATGTGGCGTCTTGTCGGGCCGACCGAGCGCTAGGTCGGCCAGCATCGGCCTGCGCTGGCCAGAAGGCGGTTCTTATCGTCAATTCTCCATCAATCGAAAAACATATTCAAAGGCTTCCGCACTGTCAGGTACATTTGTTGTGCTCACTGCCTATTACCCGTCACGGCTCAGACGCTTCACAGGATACTTCGGGAAGCGCTGGTTCCATGAGGCGATATTGAACACGCCGCAGCCCCTGACAATCGGACGAGTCCACTCTGGTCCCCGCAAAGGCAGCTTGCGTTTCAACTCTTCTTGCCCGCTCAGCAAGTGTGATCTGTCCAGAGCGTCCAGAGCAATCAGCACCAAGTAATCGACGGGTTTGTCAGCTCGTCCTGCCGCCCATTCGTAGAGAAAGGAGTCCCGATACTTGTATTTGAGATCTTCGTGAAGATTGCCTCTTCGGAATTGCTGAATAAACTGATCACCAGCATTTGAGGGAGCCTGAGGGTCTTGGGGGTCCTTAACTTCGATGAACAGATAATGGTCGGAAAGCTCAACAACGAAATCCACCGCCTTCATGCAGTGGCTCAGTCTGTGGCTGGCCCCGTCATCGAACTTTCGCGCCTCTATCGCGTCATTGATGGTGATTTGCAGGTCGCCTTCCCTGAGAACCGTCATCCTGTGGAACCTTTCAGGCTATGTTCAATTTCCCGGTCGTACAGGTCGGTGAACGTTTCCGCAATCACGTTCGGGTGAATGTCAAGATAGCTGTCCGTCGTGTTGCAGGCTATTTCGCCTGTCTCCTCTCGGTAGAGCGAGTGGAAAGCCACTCTGTCGCTGCTCTTCTTTTGAAGATCAAGTTCCTTGAGGATGACATAATCGTGGGTTGCCAGGAATATCTGCACCCCGTCGCGCTGCAATTCCAGCAGAATGTCTATCAAGATGCCGAACAGCTTCGGGTTCAGATTGGTCTCAGGCTCATCCCAGAACAGGACAGAGCCGTTCTGCAAAGTGCCGTTCTGTATCAAAAGCCACAACAGCCCGAGTTTGCGCATTCCTTCGGCGAGCAGAGTGAACTCGAGGTTGCCCTGTTTGTTACGCAGGAAAAATTCGTCATTGTTGACCGTAACTTTTCCGTCTATGGCCCTTTGCAGTTTGGTGAGCAAACGCTTGCGAAGACTGTCCATAGGACCACGTAGTAACGGACGGTAGGCCCGGTGTAGGATGTCGGCGTAAACCTCTTCAAAGTGGATTTCGCGCTCCGCATAAAGGGACAAGAACCCGGGCGCGTTGGAAAGCATTTCCTTCACCGGGATATAGACGCATTCTATTTTCTGCTCTGCCCATCGGCTGGCGGTTCTGGGGCTTATGCCGCTGGCCGACGATGGCGCTTTTGTATGGTTTGAAAACGACAGCCGCAGGGAGGGTGACGGGTGGCTACGCCGTACCCTTATCGCTCCGGTTGCGCTGACATTTTGACGTTTGACCAATCGTCCTAAAGCTCCACCCGAGGGAAGAAACACCCGGATCAGTTTCTCCGCGAACTCGAAAGGTGCCCGTGTCTTCGATACGTCACACGCGGCATAACAAACCTTCATGAGGTGAGTTTTTCCCGTTCCGTTTGCGCCCACAAGAACATTGACGCCGGGCGAAAGCTCCAACGACAGGCTGGAAAACGAGGTAAAATGTTCCAGGTCTATTCTTTTCAGAGCCACAATAATCCTCCGCTCAGTTGGACATGCCTCTGCAATACCACAGGCTGCAATTTTTCATTCACGATTTCTCCGAATAAAAGTTTGTACCTTCCCGTGCAAGCGATGACGAAAGGCACTCTGGCCTGTTAATAACTACAGCCGCGCGGGCGAATCGAACGGCGTCAATGCTTATCCGAGTCGTAGCGCGCTCTCGTGACTCTCAGCCCTCTGATGATCCCGCCCGTCACCTTTAGGATAGCAGTTTAACAGCCCCACATTAAAGGCTGCGTTTACCAAGGAGCCTTGACTCGGCTTCGGTGAAGGCTGCGTTTAATACAGCCTTGTCTCTATTCAGCGGTTGGGCCGATGCCCGTCACGGTCGTGCGGTGCATGACCCGAGGGTAGGTGGCTTTGTCCCACGGCCGACCACGGTGCAGACAGCAGCGGTTATCCCAGATCACAAAGTCCTGGGGCTGCCACCTGTGGGTGTGGGTGTAGGCGGTCTGCACCGAGAACCGGGTCAGCTGCCCGATCAGCGCCCGGCCTTCTTCGAGCGGCAGGCCGCGAACGTGTGAGGCGTGGGCTCCGGTGTAGATGTTCTTCCGGCCGTTGACCGGGTTGGCGCGGACGATGGCTTGGGGAACCGGCGGGGTCTCGCGCTTTTGCTCTTCGGTCATCACGCTGGGGTCAATCAGGCTGCGGGAATAGGCGAAGTCGTGGATCGCCACATAGTCGTCAATCCGCCGCTTCAGCTCCTCGTCCAGGTCTATATAGGCCGCCCGCTGGCTGGCAAACTGGGTATCGCCGCCGCTGGGCGGCACGTCCCGGCCGGACAGCATGGAGGCGGTGGCGGGCACGCGCTTGAAGGAGCTGTCGGTGTGCCACATCTCGTTGCCGGAGTTGAAGACCATGCGCTCATCGGTCGGGGGGATGATGGCACCGTGTTCGTCGAGGTTGGACAGCACGGCGATGGGCGTGCCGGCTCCGGGGTTCTGTACGACCGTCTTTTCCAACCCTGGAAAATCCCCCAACTCGGCAAAGCGCTGGCTGAACCGGATCTGCTGGGCGTCCGTCATCGGCTGGCCGCGAAAGACCAGAACCGAGCATGCGTTGAACAGGGCGACGATACGGCTGATGTCTGCGTCGTTGACTCCGGCCGCAATATCAACTCCCGACACCTCGGCCCCGAAGCTGGTAGTCAACTGTCGAAACGTGACGCTCATGGGCACTGTCCTCACTGCTGGCGCTTTTGCTGTGTATAGCCGACCGGGTGGCCCGCGTATACGGGTGCGCGGCTTGCCGCCGGCTTGGCATCTCGGTTATACAGGGACGACAAACCGTTGTGAGCCGAGGAGAAGATCATGAGCGAGACCAATGGAGAGGGCAGGCCGGTCCGAGGGTCGTGTTTCTGTGGGGCGGTCAGGTTTGAGGTCCGTCTGCCGACGCTGTTCTGCGGGCACTGCCACTGCTCGATGTGTCGGCGCATTCACGGGGCGGGCTACGTGACCTGGATTGCGGTCAAGGACGCCCAGTTCCGGTTTGTGAACGGCGAAGAACGGCTGACCGTCTACCAGTCCTCAGACCACGGCCGCCGCTCCTTCTGCCAAGTGTGTGGCAGCACCATGTTCTGCATATCGAGCCATCACCCCGACGTTATTGATATCGTCCTGGCCAATTTGCAGGACAAGATCGACCGTGAGCCACAGGGGCACTACTACTTTTCGGACCGGGTCGAGTGGATCACACTCGACGATGAGTTGCCGCGCTTTGGCGGTCAGACCGGCAATGCGCCGCTCCCGCACACGCATTAATCCGGATGAAAATCGGCGTTTTTGTCTTTGCGACCGAGTACTCGACCGACCCGGCGATTCTGGCCCGGCGGGCCGAGGCGCTGGGCTTTGCCTCGTTCTGGGTGCCGGAACATACGGTCATGCCGGTCCACTATCGCTCACGCTATCCCAGCTCGGCCGGAGGCAAAGAACGGGATGCGCACTACGCCCGGCTGCTGTCCCGGACCTTTGCCAGCCGACCCGACTCCTACGACCGCATTCTGGACCCGTTTGTGGCGCTGGCGCGAGCCTCGGCCGTCACCCGCCGGATCGAGTTGGGAACAAGTATCTGCCTGGTGCCGGAGCACAACCCGCTGCTGCTGGCCAAGCGGGTGGCGACGCTGGACGCGTGCAGCGGCGGTCGGTTTGTGTTCGGAATTGGTGCCGGCTGGCTGCGGGAGGAGGCCGAACTCATGGGCGCCGACTTTCCACGGCGCTGGACGCAGACCGGGGATGCGGTCCGGGCCATGCAGCAACTGTGGACACACGATGAGTCCAGCTATGCGGGGCGCTACTACCGGTTTCCGGCGCTACGCTCCTTTCCCAAACCGGCCCGTAAACCCCATCCGCCGGTGTTGTTGGGCAGCATGGACGACAGGGTCTTCCAGCGCATCGTTGATTGGGGCGATGGCTGGATTCCAGCTCGGGTCACGGTCGAGGAGATTGCGGCGGGTCGGGCGGCGCTCAATACCCTGGCCGAGCGGGCGGGACGCGACCCGCAGACGCTGACCATCGTGGCCTTTGGCATGCCGGGAGAATTTCGGACGGCTGAGGAGCTGGTCGCCCTGGAACGGGCCGGGGCCGATCAGGTGACGATCTGGCTGACCCAGACCGAGGGGGACGAGGCGCTGGCCGAATTGGAGGGGCTGGCTGCGACGCTTGTGTCTTGACGTGGCTGAGCGGTCTTGCCGTTCTCGGGCCAGGGAGCTGCCCGGCTCACCCGGTTCTAATCCGGCGGTGTGGACGAAGCTGATGCAGCGGCCTGCTGGGCCTGATGCGTCTCCAGGTCGAAAAACAGCTCCTGGCCGGGGTTGGGCAGCTCGGGGCTGTCGCCGAGACTGACGATCCGGGCCGTGATCTTGCCCGGCGCCAGGTCGAGCAGGCCGACTGTCCCCAGCCGGGTTGACCACAGGTGCGGATGGGTGGCGCTGCCGGTATTGATTTGCAGCACCCCGTCCCGGTAGTCCAGACGCTCATAGTGGGTGTGGCCGGTAATCATGATGTCGGCGTGCTGGTCCTTGAGGTAGACCTCTTTTAGGCGCGCAATCGGGCGCTCCTCGGGTTCCATGTCGTGGATCATGACCACCCGCCAGCCCTCAAGGTCGAGCCAGTGGACGGGCTGCATGCGGGGGTCGTGCCATCCGCCATCGTTGTTGCCCTCTGCCGCCAGGGTCGGAGCGATCTGTTCAAGCCAGTCCAGCACCCGGGGCGTCACAATGTCGCCGCCGTGTAAAATCAGGTCTACCCCGACGAAGACATCTTTGACTTCGTCCCACAAGTGCTGGATTGTGCTCGGGATATGGGTGTCAGTGACGAGGCCGATACGCATGGCTGCATCCTGGCTGTTTTCGGCCGACTTGGCAACGGCGGCCTTCCATTGCCCCGCTCTCCCGAAGTGCTAGGATGAGCGCCACGCCCGGTCTGGCACGGCGAAACCTGTGTCGCCGGTGAGGAGGAATCCCATGCAAGCCGTTGATGTTGCACCGCAGATCGCCTGGCCTGAACAGGCCGACAGCCACGTTCCGTATCAGGTGTTTGTTGACCCCGCCGTCTACGAACGCGAGCAGGAGCGTATTTTCCGGGGTCCGGTGTGGAACTACGTCGGCTTGGAGGCCGAGCTGCCCGAGCCCGGCGATTTCAAGGCCAGCTTTATCGGGGATACGCCGATTGTGGTGACGCGCGGCAAGGACGGCCGTTTGCACGCCTTTGTCAACCGCTGCGCGCACCGGGGCTCGCTGGTGTGTCGAGAGCTGCGCGGCAACCGGATGACCCATACGTGTGTGTATCATCAGTGGAGCTATAACCTCGAGGGCGATCTGATCGGCGTCCCGTTCCGCAAGGGCATCGAGGGCAAGGGCGGCTATGGCGCGGACTTCGATCCCGGCCAGCACGCGCTCCACAAGCTGACTATCGACTCCTACCAGGGACTGATTTTTGTGTCGTTTGCGCGTGAGCTGCACGCCCTCGAAGACTACCTGGGGCCGGACATGCGGCCCTGGATTGACCGCCTGTTCGGCCGTCCGATCCAGATCCTGGGCTACTCGCGGCAGTTCATCCGGGCCAACTGGAAGCTGTACGCCGAGAATGTCCGCGACCCCTATCACGCCAGCCTGCTGCACCTGTTTCACACCACCTTTGGCCTGTACCGGTCGTCAATGGGCGGCGGAGTGACCATGGACGAGCAGGGTCGCCACGATACGATCCAGTCTTACAAGCGGACCGAGGAACAGGAAACCGCCGCCTACAAAAATGCCGGGCTGCGGACGTATAAAAAAGGCTATAGCCTGGCCGACCCCTCGCTGCTCCAGTCGCGGCCCGAGCTGGAGCCGCAGCTGACCAATCAGATCCAGACGATTTTTCCCGGTCTGGTCTTGCAGCAGATTCAGAATACCCTGGCCACCCGTCAGGTGCTGCCCAAAGCGCCCGATCAGTTTGAGCTGATCTTCACCTATTTTGGCTATCAGGACGACGACGATGAGCTGCGCGCCATCCGCCTCAAGCAGGCGAATTTTGTTGGTCCGGCCGGCCTGATCTCCATGGAAGACGGCCATGCGACCGAGATTGTGCAACAGGCTATCGTGCGCGGCAGAGACGCGGCTTCGTATATCGCCTTTGGCGGCGACAGGGTGGAGAATCAGGACAATCTGCTGACCGAGACCGCCATCCGGGGCTTCTGGCAGTATTATCGGGGGGTCATGGGCTTTGCCGCCTGAGCGTCCCCACCCAGAGGCCGCCATGATCAGTCTGGAACGCCGTCTTGCCGTCGAAGACCTGCTGCACGCCTATGTCCATTGTATTGACGAGGACAGGCTGGAGGAGTGGCCGGGATTTTTTGCCGCCGAGTGCGAATACCGGATCGTCCCGCGTGAGAATGCGGATCAGGAGCTGCCGATTCCGCTCATGTCGTGCGACAGCCAGGGCATGTTGAGCGACCGGGTGACCGCCCATCGCCGGGCCAATATCTTCGGGCCCCATTTTTATCGTCATGTGGTCAGTAGCATCCTGCTGACCGAGCAGGCCGACGGGCTGATTGCGGCGCGCTCGAACTATGTCGTCTTTCGGACCTGGGCGGATGTGGTCCAGTACGGGGCGACCGAGGTGTTCAGTACGGGCGCCTACCACGACCGGATCGTGTTTGAGGACGGCGGTCCAAAATTCAGGCAACGGCTGGTGATTGTTGACACGTGCCGGATCGACTCGCTGCTCGTCACGCCACTGTAGGCCGGCTCAGGTGTAGGCGCGCAAAAAGAAAAACACGGCCACGCCGCTGACCGAGACGTACAGCCAGATGGGAAAGGTATAGCGGGCCAGCCGGCGGTGGGTCGGGTACTGGGCGGTTGCGGCATAGTACAGCGTGGTCAGGACCAGCGGCAGGGCGACGATGGACAGGACGATATGGCTGATGAGAATGGCGAAGTAGATCGGTCGCACCAGGCCCTGGCCGGGAAACGGCGTATCGCCGTGAAAATGGTGGTAGACGATATAGCCGATCAGAAACACCACTGAGCACGCCACCGCACCGAGCATGCAGCGTAGATGGGCGGTGCGTCTGCCGCGTCGGATATTGAAAAATCCGGCCAGCAGGCAGCACGCGCTCAAGCTGTTACACAGGGCGTTGGTGGCGGGCAGAACCGTGACCCACTCGGCCTGGGTGGCGGCGGCCGGTTTCCAGTAAATCAGCCACAGCAGAAACACGCTGATGGCGGCGCTCAGGGGGACAGTCCAGCGCAGGGGAGTGCGATTCGATGTGGTCATGGCTGTTTCCGATAGGGCTGAATACCCTATCTGACGAGAAGAAGCTGAAAAAGCCCCGAGACCCTTTCGGGCTGAGTCCCCAGGGGCAGCGAGATCGAATGCCTCTCTGAGACCTCAGCTGCGGCCCGTCTGGGCTTCCGTCGCCTCGCCATTGACGGCCATCTCGGCCTCTCTTTATCCCGCACCGGATGCCTGATGACGGCGCCACGCCTAGCCATTCGGCTCCGGTCCGGCGACAATCCCCCGCCGCTCCAGCTCGGCGATGGCGGCCCGGTCGAGACCCAGGATGCTGTCCAGAATTTCATACGTGTGCTCGCCCGGATGGGGCGCCCGAGACAGATCGACCGGCTCCAGATCTCGCGCGTCGATGACCGGTCCGGGAGTCCAGATCGGTCCCAGATCGGGATCGTCAACGTCGTGAAAGCAGGGCAGCCGGTGGGTGTATTCTTCGGCTTCCACGCTGTCCCGACACGGCTCGGCGACCAGGCCGGCCTGCTGGAGGACGCGCAGTACTTCGTCCTGCGAACGTGCACTGATCCAATCCGCAATATGCCGTTTGATCTCTTCGACCACCAGGTAGCGAGCGTGATCGCCGTGGATCTCGTGGCCCTGGGGATCGTAGGCCAGGGTTTTCATGCCGGTCGCCTCACGCAGCCGGCGCAACACGCTGTCGCCGATCAGGTTCAGGGTGACGAATTTGTCGTCGCGGGTCGCGTAGTGGCCGTGGACGGCGTCGAGCAGATTGTCGCCGATCGGCTCGCGGCTCTCGCCCGTGGTCTCGGCCTGGGCATACCAGCCTAGCTCGGCCAGGGTCTGGAAGGCGACCTGTTCGAGGGCGATCTTGTAGCAGTCGCCCTGGCCGGTTTCGGCCAGACGGCGTAGGCCAACATGAAAGGCGTTGAGGCCGTGCAGGCCGGTAATCATGTCGAAGAAGGCGACCGGAATGGTCAGCGGTCGGCCGTGGGGTTCGCCGGTCGCGTGGGCCAGGCCGGTCGCGCCCTGCATGGAGTAGTCGTTCGCCACCCGGCCGTCGTAGCCCCCGTCGAACTGAATCTTGATGACCTCTGGACCGCAGTGCTCGACCAGGTGCTCGTACTCCAGCCAGGGCGCCATGCGCGGCGGCCAGTTGCTGACCAGGACGTGGGTGGCTTTGATCAAATCGAGGACCAGCCGCTGGCCCGATTCTTGGCGCAGATCGACCGCCAGGGCATGCATGCCGCGGTGGAGCATATGCCACGGAATGCTGAGGCCGTCACGGCTGAGCGGGCCGCGGTCACGGTCGGGCAGGCCGCGGTGCTTGTGGGCGCCGATGATCGGTTCAACCAGGATCACCCGCACCCCCAAGCGCATCAGCTCCAGTAACATTTTGTTCGGCGCGACAAACAGGCCGATGGCGACAACCGTGATGTCCTGATCGTCAATACTGTAGCGCAGCTGGAACGGCATACTCCCTCCTTTGTGAACACCTCAGGTTTGAGCAAAGATTATTCTGCCTGACGCTCGACACTGTCAAGCGTCAGCGGACCGCTTGTGATACACAGGCAGTACCGCCGAGTCTGCGGCGGAGGTGAGAAGGGGGGCAGCCATGGCCAGCTTTGAGGACTATGCCACCAAGTATAAACACGTCCATATGGAGCGCCGCAACGGGATCCTTCAGATCCGTTTTCACACTGGGGGCGGTAGCCTGCAATGGGGCCCCGGGCCTCACGCCGAGTTTGGAGCGTGTTTTGCCGACATCGGCCGCGACCCGGACAACCGGGTCATCATCCTGACCGGGACGGGCGACACGTTTACTGCCGAGTTTGCCGCCGACGGATTTGGCCGGATCAGCGCCCGCCAGTGGGGACATATGGCCGCCGACGCCAAGCGCCTGCTGATGAATCTGCTGGACATTGAGGTGCCGCTGATCGCTGCGGTCAACGGCCCGGCGATTATCCACGCCGAGCTGGCCGTGCTGTGCGATATTGTGCTGGCCTCGGAGCGAGCCTGTTTTCAGGACGCGCCTCACTTTCCCGGTGGCCTGGTGCCCGGCGACGGCGTCCATGTGGTCTGGCCGCTGGTGTTGGGCATCAACCGGGGGCGCTACTTTCTGCTCACCGGCCAGCAGCTGTCGGCCCAAGAGGCGCTCAGGCTTGGGGTGGTGAACGAGGTCGTGGCCCACGAGCGACTGCTGGGCCGGGCCTGGGAGCTGGCCGGGCAGATTGCGCGGCAACCGCGACTCAGCGTGCGTTACGCCAGAGTTGCCCTTACTCAGCAGCTCAAACGGCTGATGCTGGATCAGCTCGGTTATGGTCTGACGCTCGAAGGGCTGGGAGCGCTCGACTCCTGGCCAGGACAGGACCAGGAGTGATCGAGTCCGGCCATCAGCCCAGCGCGTCCTGCACCTTCTTTGGAAAGTCACGCATGATCGCACACACCTCGTCGGGATCGGCGCTGGCCGAAGTCACGTATAAGCCGTGCACCCCAAGGTCGCGATAGGCCCGGATTGCGGCCGCGTCGGTACGCGTCGTATCGACCATCCAGGTAATCTCCAGCTCGTCATACTTGCGACCGGCAGCCTCCATCAGCCCTCTCAGCTCATCAAAGCGCGGCCGGACATCCTCGATATCGACCGGGCCGATATGCCAGCCCGCACCGAATTCGACCACCCGTTTCAGGGCCGGCGTGGATTCTCCACCGACCCAGATGGGCGGATGGGGCTTTTGGACCGGCCTGGGAGCGAAGTGCAGGTCTTTGTCGATCTGGACATACCGGCCGTCAAAGCGGGGGCTGTCGGCGCTCCACACCTCCTGCATGACGCGCAGATATTCGCGCGTACGCGGGGCGCGCTCCTTGTACGGCACGCCGAGCAGCTCGAACTCTTCACGCATCCAGCCGACTCCGGCCCCGAAAATAATCCGTCCGCCCGAGGCCACGTCCAGGCTGGCCACCACCCGGGCCATGTCCAGGGGATGGCGATAGGGCACAATCGTGACGCTCGTGCCCAGGCGAACCGTCTTGGTCACCGGCACCAGCAGACCCAGGACGGTAAAGGCGTCCAGCCAGTCCATGGTGGTGAAGACCGCGTAGGGATTGTAGCCCATGGACTCGGCCAGCTTGGTATACGGATAGGTTGAGCCGATCTCTTTGGGGATGGTGATATGGTCGCCGGTTACAATGCCGTCGTAGCCGAGTTCTTCGGCCAGTTCGCCAATCTGCTGGGCGGCCGAGCTTTTGCCCATGACCGCGCCGCCGCCTACGTGTAAGCCGTACCGCATGTGTGTCTCCTCAGAAGAGAGCGGTGAGTTCTGCCTGAAGCGGGCAGGGCATCACCGCTGTCTTGTGTATCGCTACTGGGCAACAATGCCGCCGTCGACCGACATGGCGTGGCCGGTCACAAACGAGGCGGCGTCCGAACACAGCCAGACCACCGACTCGGCGATTTCCTCCGGCTTGCCGACCCGCCCAATCGGCTCGGCGGTGGCGATTTTTTCAAACATGCCCGGCCGCTCGCCGGTCAGCCGCGACACCATCGGGGTCTGAATGATGCCCGGGCACACCGCGTTGACCCGCACCCCGGCCTTGGCGTATTCCAGGGCGGCCGTCCTGGTCAGGCCGACCACGCCGTGTTTACTGGCCGCATAGGCGGGCATATTCGGTACGCCCAACAGGCCGGCGGCCGAGGCGGTGTTGACAATCGCTCCGCCGCCGTTTGTGAGCATAGCCGGAATCTCGTACTTCATGCACAGCCACACCCCAGTCAGGTTGATGGCGATGACCTGCTCCCAGGCCGGCTCTTCGTACACCGCAGTCTTGCCCAGCGCGCCTTCAATACCGGCGTTGTTATGGGCGCAGTCGAGCCGCCCATAGGTCTCGACGACGGTGTTGACCATGGCTTCCAGCTCGGCCGCCTTGGTCATATCGGCCTGAATGAAAATGGCTTCGCCGCCGGCCTGGGTGATCAGCCGGGCGGTCTCCTGGCCGCCCGTGGTGGCGATGTCGGCGACCGCCACCCTGGCGCCCTCGCGGGCACAGGCCAGGGCAGTCGCCCGGCCAATACCCGAACTGCCGCCGGTGATGAGTGCAACCTTGTCCTTCAATAGCTCTGCCATTCAGCGTCCTCCTGTGAGCCCCTAGTTACCAGGATTCGGGCTCCAAGGGTAGCAGCCGCCTCACAGCTCCGGATGGCGGGTATGCCAGTCGGTTGCCTGTTCATAGGCGTGGCCCACCTGACAGATCGTGGCTTCATCAAAGGGCAGGCCGGCGAGCTGGAAGCCGACCGGCAATCCATCCGTATCAAAACCGCACGGCACCTGAAGAGCCGGCAGCCCGGTGAAGTTGAAGATCGGGGTGTAGACCGAGAAGGATCTCGACACAATGCTGGGCCCCGGCGAGCTGTCCTGAATGGTGTTGACCTGGAAACCCGAGGTCGGCAGCATGAGCACGTCCACCTCGGTTTCGAGCGCATTGATCAAATCGTCCCGGACCTGAGCCCGGGCCTGGGCGCCCATCAGATACTGCGCCCCGCTGACCAGCAGCCCGTAGGTCACGTACAGCTTGGCGTGCGGGTTATACTTGTCGCCTGCGTGGCGCACGTTGTTGACGTGAATCGTCGCACAATCGGCAAACAGGCCCGGCCACTCAATGGCCTGCATCTGGGTCAGGCTGATCGACGGCAGGTCAACGACCTGCGCGCCAAGGTCGGCAAATTTCTGGACCGCCGCGTTATACGGCCCGAGCAGCTTTGGATCGCAGTTGTCCTCGTACAGCGAACGTAGCAGGCCGATACGCAGGCCCGTGACATCCTGGCCGAGCTTGGCCGTGAAATCGGGCACCGGCACCTTGGCCGAAGCGGGGTCGAGCGGATCGTAGCCCGCGCAGCCCTGGAGCATCAACGCCGCGTCGGTCACGCTGCGGGCCAGCGGACCGGTGTGGTCGAGACTCCACGACAAGGGATAGACGCCCGCCCGACTGACCCGCCCGTAGGTCGCCTTCAGCCCGACAATCCCGCACGCCTGAGCCGGCCAGCGGATGGAGCCGCCGGTACACGAACCCATGCCGGCGTAGGCCAGGCCGGCCGCGGTCGAGGCGGCGGTGCCGCTGCTCGAGCCCCCGGCGTCGTGGTCCAGGCTCCACGGATTGCGGGTCGGCTTGAAATAGGACTGGGTGGTGGGAAAGCCGTAGGCAAACTCATAGGTCGCGGTTTTGCCGACCACAATCGCCCCGGCCTGTTTGAGTTTGGCGACCGAGGTGCAGTCCTGGTCGGCGACGTAGTCGGCCAGCGACTCCGAGCCGCAGGTCGTCGGCCCGCACTCGTAGATGTCCTTGATGCCGATGGGAATGCCGTGCAAAGGGCCCCGGTAGTCTCCACGCCCGATGTCGGCCTCGGCCTGGCGCGCCTCGGCCAGGGCTTGATCGGCGAAGACGGTATTATAGGCGTTGAGCTGCGGCTCGAGCCGGTCTATGCGGTCCAGCGTGGCCCGGACCACCTCGACCGGAGAAATGTCCTTGGTCCGAATCCGGTCCGACAGCTCGGCAATCGACACATACACGAGGTCGTGGTCGGCGCTCATGCGGCACCTCCTTTCTTGTCACTCTTGTCACTCTTGTCGAGCGCGTGGCTCAGCAGGGGTTCGCTCTCGGGAAACTGCATGCCTTCGGCAATCGGCCGGGCGCGGAGCATGTCCTCGACCGTCCCGCGCCAGCGCAGCAGGTTCTCATACGGCTCGACCAGCTGTTCAAGCTCGGCGTCGCTCAGCTCCAGGTCCCACTCGGCCAGCTTGGCGACGATGATGTCTTTGGTGTCCATTGCGCGTGTCCTCCTTTGTGCTGCGAGACGGCGGCTGTCAGGTCCGAAAGGCCGGCATGACATCCCGGGCAAAGGCCCGGATCGCCTCCCGGTCCCGCTCGGCTTCAACCGAAAAGATGATATGGGT
The DNA here is from genome assembly GCA_965243735.1 of uncultured Binatia bacterium (SeqCode). Lineage (GTDB taxonomy): Bacteria > Desulfobacterota > Binatia > Bin18 > Bin18 > JAAXHF01. The sequence goes on along the minus strand of CBDEVZ010000008.1, from coordinate 4,520,511 downwards.
CACCCCGGCGTCCACATAATCCGCGATCTGTTCGTGAGCCTCGTCGGGCGCAAACATGCCGGTCACCAGGACCGACTTTTCTATCGTGTCCGGGTCACGCCCGATGCGCTGGCAGTGCTCGCCCAGCTTGACGATCTTGTGCCGGAACAGCGCCGGCGGCCCAAAGCTGTTCCACATATCGGCGTGGCGGGCGACAATGCCCAGCGCCACCCGTTCGCCCGAGGCGCCGACCAGGATCGGCGGGTGCGGCTGTTGGATCGGTTTGGGCAGGAACGGTGCGTCGTCCAGCTGATAGTAGCGTCCGGTATAGCTGGTGGTGTCCTGGCTCCACAGCTGCTTGATGACGGTCAGGGACTCCTCGAGCCGGCCCAGGCGTTCGCCGATGCCGGGAAACGGGATGCCGAGGGCCGCGTGTTCGCGCGCGAACCAGCCGCCGCCCATGCCCAGGATCAGGCGCCCGCGGCTGATGATATCAACGGTCGTGGCGATCTTGGCCAGCACGCCCGGATTGCGATAGGTGTTGCCGCTGACCATGACGCCGAGCCGGATCTGGCTGGTCGCCATGGCCAGAGCCGCCAGGCTGGTCCAGCCCTCCATGCAGGGACCGGTCGGATTGGAAAAAATAGGCAGGAAATGGTCGAACACCCAGGCCGTATCAAAGCCGAGCTGCTCGACTTCCTGCCACACGGACAGCACGTCGGGCCAGGCGTTGCTGTTCTGCTGGGGGGTCTGGATGCCGAAGCGAACCGGATAGGGCATGGCGATCCTTTCTGGGGCTGGCCCCTGACACGCCCTAAGGAAAGGCGGCCAGGAGCTGGTGGTGATTGTGCACAACCTCGGCCCGGTCCAGACCGAACGAGGGGGAGGTGAGGATCAGCTCGTCGACCAGCCCCTCGTGCCGGGCCAGCTGGGCGCGGCATTCCTGCGGGGTGCCGGCAATGGCTACCTGATCCACCATCTCATCGCTTACCCCGGCGATCATCCCGGCGATCATCCCGGCGTTATCGCCGAGCTGGGCTGCCTCGCGGATACGCGTTGTGTCCCGGTCGAAGGCGTGCAGGTCGAGTACCACATCGTAGTATGGAATGCTGGCGTAAAAGGCCAGCTGGCCCTTGACCCGCTGTCTGGCCGCGTCGCCGTCGGGATCGACCGCGCAGATGACGGTTGCGACGACCTCCTGCTTGGAGCCTGTCGCACTGCGGCCCGCATTGAGGTTGGGCTGGACGACTTCGCGCAGATAGCGAGCGGTATGAAAGGAGGCCACGCACAAACCGTCGGCAGTCGCCCCGGCGGCCCGCAGAAAGCGTGGCATGACCGCCCCGAAGTAAATTGGAACGCGCTCCCGGTACGGCCGCCCAAAGCGCTCATAGTCGGTGATGTTGAGATAGGTCCCGGCGTAGCTGATGCGCCTCCCCGAGTGGGCCGACCACATCAGCCGCAACACCTGGGTATATTCCCGGATGTAGGCGGCCGGCGGATGAAACGTGACGCCGTGCCAATTCTCATTCCAGGCTTTTGGGCCGGGGCCGATGCCGAGGGTGAGGCGACCGTGGGACAGCTCGTCGAGTGACGCGGCCGCCTTTTCCATCAGGACCGGGCTGCGCGCCAGGGCCAGGGCGATGGCGGTGCCGAGGCGAACCCGGCTGGTTTGCAGGGCGATGGCGGTCAGGGGGACGAAGGCGTCTCGCCAGGCTTCGGGCACCCAGATCGAGGCGAAGCCCTGGGCCTCGGCTTGGCGGGCAAACTGGAGGGTTTCTTCGAGCGTGACCTGATCGCCGTTCAGACTCAGCCCGATTTGCATACCGTCCTCCTCTGGGCGGACCGAACAGCTGCCCGCTGCTCAACCAAGCCCGGGCTGGGGCGGGTGGCGGCTCCCTCCCCCGGCGGGAGCTGACTACACGACAGTTTGATGGAAGCGGGTAGGGGCGGGTTTGAAACCCGCCCCTACGACTATCGTGTCGTGAGCCCGGCGGGAGGGAGGCGAAAGGTGTGTCTAGTGCGTCGGCAGCGGCGAAAAATGGCAGCTGACGATCTTCCACTGACCGCCCTCTTTGGCAAACACCAGGGTGGTGCGGCCGTTCAGGTTCTGGACCTGTCCGTCTTTTGTCACCCCGCTGAAGGTGTCGTAGCCGTTGGCGACGGCCAGGCTGTCGTTGAACACCCGACACGACAGCTGACGGATGGCGGACGTACTCGACTCGATGCCGGCCATGGCGCCCTGGAGAAACTCGACAAACTCCTGCTTGTTATCGAAGCGGTAGGGCACGTGGTCAATGACCTCAAGGTCGTCGGACAGCAGATTGACCCCGGCTTGGAGATCGTTTCTGTCGAAGGCGGCGAAAAATTCGTTGGCCAGGGCCTCAATTTCTGCGCTCATAAGCGGTTCTCCTTAGAAAAGTGAAACGTGTAGAGAAGAGCTGGCGTCACGTTTCGCTTTTAGTGGCCGGGCAGTGGCGAGAAGTGGCAGCTGACGATCTTCCACTGACCGCCCTCTTTGGCAAACACCAGGCTGGTGCGGCCGTGCCCACTCATGGGCTTGCCGTTTTTGCCCACGCCCGAGAAGGTGTCGTACATGTTGGCCACCGCCCCGTTGTCATTGAACACCCGGCACGACAGCTGACGACAGCCAAAGGTGCCGGTCTCAATGCCGGCCATGGCGCCAACCAAGAAATCGACAAACGCCTGTTTGGTGTCGAACCGATAGGGCACGTGGTCAATGACCTCAAGGTCGTCGGACAGCATGTTCGCCGTTGCCGCCAGGTCATTGCGGGTGAAGGTGTCAAAGAACTCTCTGGTCAGGGCTTCGATCTCTTGGGCACTCATACGCGGTCCTCCTTTGAAGAATCAGGAATAGGGTTGGTCTCAGCCTGCCTTTTACTAAAGGTCGGGGGGCATGTGCAAGTGGACGCCGGCCTCAGGTGAACGACTTGTGGTTATCATCCTGCGGCTTGCTGGACAAATGCCGGCGCGTGGTTTACACCAGGACGCCATGGAGCCCCACAGCCGATTCATCGAGGTGGACGGCGTCAAACTCCACGTCGCCGACTGGGGCGGCGGTGGGCCGGATGTCCTGCTGGTGCACGCCAACGGCTTTCTGGGCCGAGTCTACCGAGAGCTGATCCGGCATCTGGAAGACGCCTACCACGTCTACACTCTTGACCTGCGCGGTCAGGGCGACAGCGACAAGCCGGCCTTGGGAGACGAGCACTGGCAGGCTATGGCTCGTGACCTGGCGGCGGTCATTGCCGCCCTGCAGCTCCAGAATTTTTATGGGCTGGGTCATTCCGGCGGGGCGGCCCTGCTGGCGGGCTATGCGGCCAGCCATGCCGGCCGGGTGAAGGGGCTGGCCCTGCTTGAGCCGGTGACCTTTCCGCACGAGCCGTCTTTTGTGGAGCGGGCGGCCAACCGGCCCCTGGTCGCACAGACCCTGCGACGGCGTGAGGTGTGGGACTCGCGCCAGCAGCTGTTTGACGCCTACCGGACAAAAGCCGCCTTTGCCGGCTGGCAAGAAGCGGTCTTGTGGGACTATGTCAACCACGGGACTGCCGACCTGCCGGACGGCAGCATTCGGCTCAAGTGCCCAGTCACGGTCGAAGCCCACGTCTTTGCCAGGGCTCCTCTTGAGGACTTGTACTCGCCGCTGAGCCGGGTCGCGTGTCCGGCCGTGGTCATCCGCGGCGAGCAAACAGACCCGCCCCTGTTTACGGTTGCAGAAAAAGCCGCCCGGCGTTTGCCCCAGGGCAGCCTGGTCACCGTTCCGGGCACCAGCCATTTCCTGCCCATGGAAAAGCCGGCCGAGGTCGCCCGGATTATCCGCGCGCACTTTGACCACACCGAGTAAGGAGGATGTGTATGGCAGACATGAACCGCCAGTGGCTATTGGCCTCCCGCCCCCAGGGCATGGTCACAGAGTCGAATTTTCAGTACCACGAGGCGCCCGTGCCAGAACTCGAAGACGGCCAGTTTCTGGTCCGCAACTGTTATATCGCCTTTGAACCGGCCATGCGGGGCTGGATGGACGACCGGCCGAGCTACATTCCGCCAATCCAGGTCGGCGAGGTCATGCGGGCCGTGACCACCGGACAGGTGGTCGCCTCCAAGCATCCCGACTATCAGCCCGGAGACTGTGTGCAGGGCGGATTCGGCTGGCAGGAATACGCCGTCACCACCGGTAAAGGCGGCCTGATGCCGGCCTCGAAGATTCCGGCCGGCGCCTCGCTCACCGCGCCCCTGGGCGTGCTGGGCATCACCGGCCTGACTGCCTATTTCGGGCTGCTCGATCTTGGCCAGCCCAAGGGCGGCGAGACGTGTGTCGTGTCCGGGGCGGCCGGCGCCACCGGCTCTATTGCCGGCCAGATCGCCAGAATCAAGGGCTGCCGGGTGATCGGCATTGCCGGCGGACCGGACAAATGCGCCTGGCTGACCGATGCGGCCCGTTTTGACGCGGCGATTGATTACAAGTCCGAAGATGTCGCCGCCCGGCTGCGTGAGCTGTGCCCGGACGGCATTCACATCTTTTTTGACAATGTCGGCGGTGAGATTCTGGACGCGGTGCTGGCCCAGATTGCGATGAAGGCGCGCATCGTGCTGTGTGGCGGTATCTCCCGCTACAACGACGAAGAACTCCAGCCCGGCCCCAAGAACTATTTCAACCTGATTCTTCAGCGGGCGCGCATGGAGGGCTTTATTCTGGTCGATTACTACCGGCGTTTTGCCGAGGGCGTACAGGAGCTGAACGGCTGGCTGGACAGCGGACAGCTCGTCCATCAGGAGGATATTCAGGACGGCTTTGCCAATGCGCCGCGCACCTTCCTGCGCCTGTTTGAGGGCAAGAATCTGGGCAAGCAGCTGCTGAAAATTGCCAATGTCCAGTAGGGGCTGAAAACTGCTAATGTTCAGTAGGGGCGACCGGCCGGTCGCCCCTACTCAGCCCGCAGCCCGTAGCCCAAGGGACGGGCCGCCGGTCAGTTTGGTGAGCAACTGCGCAAAGACCGCATCGGCTCGGCCGTGGACCTCCTCTGCGGTCAGGGGCTGAATGGGATGCTCAACCAGAATGACCTCAAAATCGGGCAGCCCCAGGGCCTTGGCCTGGGCGCGCGCCGCATTGCTGAACTCGGTGGTGGCAAAGACCGCCGCAGGAATACCGGCTTTTTCAAAAAAGATTCCGTCGTGCACACTGCACGTTGTACACGACCCTCAATCGGCCAGGGCTTCGATGATCAGATGGCACTTCTGGGCCAGCTCCTGGCGCGTCTCCGTCGGCGCGGGACGGGCAAAGGTCGGCTTCATGCGCCGGATGATCTCAGCCGGCTGGAACTGCGCCTCAAGCCGCTCGGCGAGCCGGTCGAGAAAGAAATTGCCCTTGGCTTTGCTGATATCGAGCAAACCAATCGTCTTGCCGCGCAGGTCCGGGACGCGAGCGGCAAGCGAGGCGCTGGTCTGCACCGGGGCGGCGGTCGGGTTGTAGAGTTTAGCCATGCGTGATTCCTCCTGTGGGTCGATCAGTTGTCGTCAATCGGGACGGTGACAAGCTGGCTGCTGCCCGCGCCACCTCCCCAGCCACACATATGGACCGAAAAGCGCCCGGCCGTCCCCCCGGCAACGGCAATAATAATGTTGTCCGGGCTGGCGACTTTTGGAATGAGGCTGGCCGTGTTGGTGGCGTCGAGCCAGCCGGGCAGACGCTCCGGGTTGAGGCCCTCGCTGCCGTCCGGGCCGGGCAGCAGTTCGTGCAGCGGTCGCCGGACATTCTCGTACAGAAAGCGTTTGACGGCCCGTTTGTCCAGGCCGTCGGCGGCAATGGTTTCGGCGTGCTCAGGACCGATGACGACCAGATAATTGGCCGACAAATATGTCTTGTCGCTCCAGCCGACGCTCATGCTGGCTCCAATTGTGCTCAGGATACCCCGGGCGGTCCGGCTGCCGTGGTTGCTGATGCACTGGGGCGCGTCGCAGCAGTACACGCTGATGGTGCTCTGCTGCCGTTCATAGCCGTGCTCGACGTGCAGCGGTTCCCACGGGCTGACCTCCTCATACTCGCCGATGCAGTAGGTGTATTTGCCGGGGTGGCCCATGGCCGATTTGTCGATTTCTCCGGGCTGAGCACCGCCGATATTGACCATGATGAGCCGCAGCGCCCGGCCAATCGTGGCGTTCGCCCGCCAGCCTGAGCCAAACACGCCGGTGGCGCAGTTGATATCGAGCTGCTGGCGAATCGGACCGTTGACAATAAACAGGGGCGTGGCGGTATGCGTCGTGCCCTGCACCCCGTGCAGGTTCGCCCGCTCATCACACATGGCCCGCACCCCGGCGATCACCACCGGCAGATAGGCCGGCTTGCAGCCCGCCATGACGGCGTTGACGGCGATCTTCTCTACCGTGGCGTCGGCGTAGTTGGGCGGCACCGCAGCAATCACCTCATCGGCGGACCGTCGGGTGGCGGCCAGCATGGCCTGCACCCGTTGTTCGGTTGGCGGGACCACCGGCAGGCCGTCGGTCACGCCCTGCTCAAAGTAAAACTCGATCAGGTCGGCCTGATCCTCAAGCTCGTATGCGTCTTGTGCCATGGACATGCCTCGTGCCGTCGTGCTGACAAGGCCCACTGCGTTTCACAGGCGGCTATCGCCCAATTGCATGAATGCCGGGAGCGAGACTCGAACTCGCACGCTGTCTCCAGCGGTGGATTTTGAATCCACTGCGTCTGCCAATTCCGCCATCCCGGCCTGAGGAGACCGTGTTCTAGCCGAGGGAAATGCCAGCTGTCAAGACAAGCTGATGAGTCCAACCCAACGACCCTCTAAGCCGCTCGCTCGCGAGTGATTGCCTCCCTGAGGCCCTCCAGCAGTCCCTCCAGGTGCGCCATCCGTTCGCGCAAAGCAGCAATATCCTGTCGCTGGGCCGCCAACTCAGTACGGATGGATCGTTGGCCGGTCAGGATTAAGCCGGCCAGGGCTACTCCTACGGAGGTGATGGCAATAATTTCTGGACTCATATTTTCCTCTTACCAGGCACTTCCCTCGAACATCAACTCCCAGACTGCCGACTCTGTGGAGTGGGCTGCCCAATGCTCTGCCGCAGAATATCCTTCAGCCGGTCGTATTTTTCTGTGGACTGCGGAGTCGGCTGGATTTCCCCCGAGCCTGCTCCAGATGGCGTCGGATCGCTCATGATAGCGTCTGCCTCCTCTGTCCGCATACCGCACGGTAAACGCTTCTCACACTGTCCGCCATACACTATTCTCGGCCGCAATTGACTCGGTCCCCTCCCGCACGTAGAAGAAGCCCCATGTCGAGGAGTCTTGTGAACTGTGACGACTGTCCGCACGGCCGGCGTGTCAGCCGCCGGACGCTGCTCAAGTCGCTGGTCGGGGCGGCCGGGGCGGGCCTGGCGCTGGCCGACAGCGCGGCCGCACGGAAAAAGGACGATCCCAGAAGACTCCCTCCCCAAGCTGGGGATGAACTGGTCTATCCCTTCTGGGAAAACGACGGCCGCCTGATTACCCGTGACGACATCCCGCTCGGCGGCCCGCCGGTCCTGGCCTATCCCAGAGACGCGGCTACCGGGGTCGCCCGCGACCGGTCGCGCCTGAACCAGATTCTGCTGGTCTGTTTTACTCAGGAAGAACTGAGCCCGAAGACCCGCCAGGTCGCGGTGGGCGGCATTATCGCCTACTCCGGGGTATGTACCCACACCGGCTGCAATATCTCCGAGTGGGACGCCGAGCAACAACACTTTGTGTGCCCGTGTCACGCCTCGGCCTTTGATCCAAAAGACCGGGCGCGTATTCACGGCGGTCCCGCACCCAAGCCGCTGCCGGTCCTGCCGCTGCGATTGGTCGAGGGCAGCCTGAGGGTCGCCGGGCCGTTCAGCGGCAGAGTCGGCGGCAAGAAAACGTGAGTCGGGCGGTTCTTCTCGCCCGCGTTGCGCGTCCGGTATGAAGGTGAAAGAATCCCGAGAACAATCAGTCCAAGGAAACCTCAATGCCCGAAAAAACGCCCTACCGGCCGGTCGTGCCGGAGTCCCTTGACGACATCAAACTGCTGGATGTGGACGTGCAGCACTGCCCGTATCACGCCTACCAGAAGCTGCGCGACGAGGCGCCGGTATGGCGCGACCCGCTGACCGGCTTCTACGTCATTACCCGCTTCGAGGATTTGCACCAGGTCTTGCTCGACACCGAACGCTTTGTCAGCAGCATGCGCGGCGGGCAGAGCGGTGGACGGAATCGGACCGACCCGCAGCGCGCGGAGCGGGTACTGAAGCTGTACGAGGACAAGGGCTGGGTGCCGGCCCAGACGCTGGCCGCCCGCGACGACCCCAACCACCGACAGATGCGGGCCATCTTCAACGAGGCGTTTCGCCCCCGGAAGATCAACGAGATGGATCCCTTTGTCCGGGAAACCGCCGCCAGGCTGATTGACGCCTTCATCGACGACGGCCGCTGCGACTGGGTCAAGCAGTTCGCCGTCCCGCTGCCCCTGATTATCATCGGCCGCCAAATGGGCGTTCCTGAAGCGGACATCTGGAAGATCAAAGCCTGGACCGACGCCTGGGTCCAACGCCTCGGCATGATGCAGACCGAGGCCGAAGAACACTGGTCGGTGGAGATGGAGATCGAGGCCCAACACTACTTTCAGCCCATCTTCGAGCGGCTGCGCAAGGAGCCTGACGACACGCTGCTGTCCGAGCTGGTCAACCGCGTTATTCCCGAGTGGGGGCGGCCGCTTAACGATAATGAGCTGCACGCCGAAATGATGGCCGATACCTTTGTCGGGGGCGCCGAGACCTCGACCAACGCCATCGGCTTTGGCGTGAAACTGCTCATCGACAACCCGCCGGCCTGGCGGCTGCTCAAGGCCGAACCGGACGCCTACCTGCGCACCTTTGTCGAGGAGGTGCTGCGCTTGGAGAGCCCGGTGCAGGGACTGTTCCGGGTCGCCGCCACAGACATCGAACTGCACGGCGTCAGCATCCCCAAGGGGGCGCTGATCAACCTGCGCTACGCCGCCGGCAACCGCGACGAGCGGGAGTTCGCCTGCCCCGAGGCGCTGGACCTGGAGCGCGACAAACCCGGCCGGCATCTGGCCTTCGGCTCCGGCGTCCATCACTGCCTGGGTGCGCCGCTGGCCCGGCGTGAGCTGTACTGGTCGTTCAAGACGCTGCTAGAGCGGGTTGACGAGATGTGGTTTGCGCCGGGCAGGAACGACTTCGGTGTCGCCCCCAACGTCGCCCTGCGGGCGCTCAAGGAGCTGCACATCGAGTTCCGGCCGGTTGCCTGAGGGGAACGGAGAACGCTGGCAGCACACAGCGAGGAAATCGGTATGCCTATATTCATTGTTCTGATCGTTATGCTGGTCCTGGGCGGACTGCCCGGCTTTGCCGCTGCCCAGGCGCTTGACACCTACAGCCCGATCACCGACGAGCGCCTGCTCAAGCCCGAGCCGGAAAACTGGCTGATGTACCGGGCGACCTATGACGGCTGGGGCTATAGCCCGCTGGATCAGATCACGCCCCAGAATGTGAAGCGCCTGGTGCCGGTGTGGACCTTCTCGACCGGAGTCGATGAGGGTCATCAGGCCCCGCCGATTGTCAATGACGGGGTGATGTTCATTACGACTCCGCAGAATCAGGTGCTGGCCCTGGACGCCAGAAAAGGTGACCTGCTGTGGCGCTACCGCCGTGAGTTGCCCGAGGATTTGTTCCAGCTGCACCCGACCAACCGGGGGGTCGGCCTGTATGGGGACAAGGTCTACCTGGCCACAGTTGACGCCTATCTGGTGGCGCTGGACGCCAAGACCGGCCAGGTGGTGTGGGAGACCGAGGTCGAGAATTACCTGGCCGGCTATTACATGACCCTGGCCCCACTGGTTGTGAAGGGCAAGGTCATCGTCGGCATGTCCGGCGGCGAGATGGGGATTCGGGGCTTCATCCAGGCATTCGACGCCGAGACGGGCGAGCCAGTGTGGAAAACCCATACCATTCCGGGTCCCGGCCAGCCCGGTCACGACACCTGGGCTGGGGACAGCTGGAAGACCGGCGGAGTGTCGATCTGGATCACTGGGAGTTACGATCCGGAGACGAACCTGACCTACTGGGGGACGGGCAACGGCGGGCCGTTTATGGGCAGCGCCCGTCCCGGCGATAATCTGTACGCCACCTCGGTCATCGCCCTCGACGCTGACAGCGGCGAACTCAAGGGCCATCACCAGTATCACTGGAACGGGTCCTGGGACTGGGACGAGGTGTCGGCTCCGCTGTTGCTCGACGTGCGCCGCGACGGCCGGACCTTCAAAAGTCTGGTCCACGCCGGGCGCGACGGCTACCTGTGGCTATTGGAGCGCAGCGCCGATACAATCGGCTTCGTCGATGCCCAGCCGTTTGTCCGCCAGAACGTCTTCACCCGGCTCGACCCCCAGACCGGTCGCCCCGAGTACGATCCGGATAAGATCCCCGATATCGGCAAGCGGGCCGAGTTCTGCCCCTCGGTGTGGGGTGGCAAGGATTGGCCGCCGTCGGCCTACAATCCCAAGACCGGCTATGTCTACATCCCGGCCAACGAAAATTTGTGCGGCGCCATGCAGGGTGAGCCGGCCACCTATCGGCCGGGCGATCTGTTCGTCGGGCTGAAGATCTCGGATATCGAGATCATCCTGCACGAGGACGCCAAGGAGCATATCGGCGAGCTGCAAGCCTGGGATATGAACACCGGCAAACAGGTCTGGACGACGACCTTTCGGTCCCACAACTGGGGACCGGTGCTGACCACCGGCGGAGGTCTGGTGTTCTCGGGCGGCACCAACGACCGCTATTTCCGCGCCTTTGACGCCACAAGTGGTGAGGTGCTGTGGCAGCAGCGGACCAACTCGGGGGTGACCGGCGTGCCCAGCAGCTACGCGATTGACGGCGTGCAGTATATTGCCGTGCAGTCCGGCTGGGGCGTGGATGCCCAGCGCAAACAGGAACTGCTCGACAAAGCCTTCGGCCACACCGTCCATGTGCCCCAGGGCGGAGTGTTGTGGGTCTTTGCCCTGGCCGACGAGTGAGGCCGCTCAGGCTGCTCCCGCCCTCCATATCGTTACGCTCTAACAGAGAGAGATAGACGTGCAGACAACGCTCGGCCTTGTCTTCGCCCAGAGTGGCCTCGCCCAGCTGGCTGAGGTTGAACCGGGTGCCGGTCCGGTAGCGCTCGTCCAGATAGGCCCGCATCTCCCGCTCTTCGGTCGGAAGAATCACATCGTGTGTTTCTCTACGCAGCCGGGGCACGACTAGCTGGGGCATGTAGGTGGCCATTAGACCGGCCAGAAAGAGGCCGGCCTGTTCCGACATGGCGAAGGAGTGCGGCACTCCGTACTGCTCGATCAGGTGTGTGAGTTGGTCGGTAATCCGGGCCGGGGTGCGGCTGCGGAAGGCTTGGTCGGCCAGCGCCAGCGTCAGGGCTTTGCCCGGTGGATCTTCCATCCTGCGGGCAATTTTGCTATTATGAGTGAGTTCCTGGTCGTTCTGTCGTTGTTTGGCGTTGGTCAAAAGACGGGCGGCCAGAGCAATCGCCCGCTCAGCAAGTTGGTCGAGCGAGGCGTCTGTAGTCGCGGACCCTGGATACTGAAATGCCGCCATACCGGACCTCTCGCGCACGCCGCATGTCTCCCATTCTACAAGACTTGTCCTGGCGGATTAATTCGGGTGACATCCCGCCCCCGTTCTGCATCGCTTCTGAAAACTGACACGGGTTACCCCCGTTTCTCCCCTCCAGTTCTGCTGATCTGCGCATACCCAGGAAAAGTTTCGTCTCAAGGAGAAATGTGTCGTATGAACGCTGTCCCGTCTTCCTCACCGATCTATCCGGCGTGGCGTTATACTTGCCTCGGCGCCGTCCTGCTGAGCGTCGGGTTCCTCGTTCTGCGACCGCCGACGAGTTCGGCGCTGATACCCGGTCAAGAACCGGGCCAAGAGCTGAGCCAAGAGCCGAGTCGAGAGCCGACCCAAAAATCGAGCCAAATCAAACGGATAGCGGAGACTCCACAGTTGCCGGCCACCGGCCATTCCCTCCCGCAACGGAGCACATCCCAGCCCTCCCAGTCACACAGCAGACTCACCCTCGAGCAGTATACCCGCTGCCTGGCGCGGGAGTTGGAGCTTGACGAGCCCTTGGCCCTGGCCGTCCTGATTCAGGAAAGTGACGCCCACAATCCGATGAAACAGGGCCGCCGGGGCGGTCGTGGACCTCTGCAAATCAGACCTGGTGCCTTGGAAGAAGTCGGCCTGTCTCGGTCTGAACACTCCTTGCCGATCCTCGTGTACGGTGGGTTGCGCTATCTCAAAACCATGCTGTCTCTCTTCGACGATCAGCAAACCGCCCTGGCTGCCTATAATATGGGGCCGACCCGCCTGAAAGAGCGGGGCAACCGTCTGTATCGGGTGACGGAGAGATACGTCGATCAGGTACTGCGAAGAATGGATCAAATTCGTTCTTCGGATCAGGTGCCCTACCCTCCGGTCCTAGAGCATCGGTTGTCCGAGTACAGGCTGTCCCTAGACCATCACAATATTGCTCCTTTGCGGGCCTGTCTGGCGTTGTGAGTCACCGTCATTCACTCTTCGGACGGCACTGCTGACACGGCGCTTCTGGCCCCTCTCCCGCCCGCCTCAAGTACGTCTTCGACCCGTCATCTTGACCTGTCCGCGCCGAGCGTTTAGGGGAGAGACGGGGACAGTCCAGCACCGACCGGAGTTGCATTGTGCGCAGCAATCGGTGAGGCTGAAAGTCCGAGCTGTCCGACGCACGAGGAGGAAACCCATGCCACACGCATCAGCCGAAAGTATCCACGCCCGCTTATCTCACCCGGTGATTGATTCCGATGGTCACTGGATCGAGTTTGAACCCGCGGCCATGGATTATCTGCACCAGGTCGGCGGCCAGCGCATTGTCGAGCGCTACCAGAAAGTCGCCAACCAGTTTGGCAATAAGAAGTGGGCGCAGCTGTCCGGCCAGGAGCGCCGTGAGCGGCGGATGCTGCAGCCTGCCTGGTGGGGGGTGCCGACCAAGAATACGCGGGACCGGGCCACGGCCATGCTGCCCAGGCTGTTGTACGAACGGATGGGCGAGCTGGGTTTGGACTTTTCGGTCATGTATCCCACCGGGGGCGCCCTGTTCGCCCCCTTTCTGCGCGACGAGGAGGTACGCCGGGCGGCCTGCCGCGCGTTCAATATGTACACGGCCGAGCAGTTCAAGGGCCTGGAGGACCGCCTGACTCCGGCTGCGGTGATTCCCATGCACACGCCCCAGGAGGCGGTTGAAGAGTTGGAGTTTGTGGCCGCGCACTGCGGCACCAAGGCGGCCATGCTGGCCAGCCTCCAGCGCCGACCGGTCCCGGCAGTGGCCAAAAAGACGCCCGAGGCCAGCCGCTACGCCCAGTGGCACGATACTCTGGGGCTGGATAGCGAGCACGACTACGACCCGGTGTGGGCCAAGTGTGTGGAACTCGGTATCCCGCCCAGCTTTCATTCGGCCTCGTCGGGTATCGGGCTGCGGACCTCGATTTCCAACTTCGTGTACAACCACATCGGCCACTTTGCCGCAGCCAGCGAAGCCGTGTGCAAGTCCATCTTCATGAACGGGGTGACCCGGCGCTTTCCCCGGCTGCGTTTCTCGTTTCTGGAGGGCGGGGTTGGCTGGGCGTGCGGCCTGTACAGCGACCTGATCGGCCACTGGAGCAAGCGCAACCCCGGGGCGCTGGAAGAGGTCAATCCGGCCAACCTGAACCATGAACTCCTCGTCGACCTGATCCGGCGCTACGGCTCCACCGGGATGGTGGACAAGGTGGGCGAGCTGCGCTCGTCCATCGGCCAGGGGTTGCTGACCGACAAACCCGAGCAACTCGACGACTTTGCCCGGTGTCAGATTGAGCGCGCCGAGGACATTCGGGACCTGTTCGTGTCGAATTTTTATTTTGGTTGTGAGGCGGATGATCCGGTCAACGCCTGGGCGTTCAACCGTCAGGTCAATCCGTTTGGGGCGAAACTCAACGCGGTCTTCGGCTCGGACATCGGCCACTTTGACGTGCCGGATATGACCGACGTGCTGGGCGAGGCCTACGAAGGGGTTGAGGACGGCGTGCTCAGCCAAGACGATTTTCGTGACTTTGTGTTTGCCAATCCGGTCCGGCTGTGGACGAGCATGAACCCCGACTTCTTTGTCGGCACGGCGGTCGAGTCGCAGGTCCACGCCTGTATGACCCAGGACCAGGCGCCGGCCTGAGGCCGCCTGGGGAGAACGCGGTATGGGAACCGACAGCCTTTTTGAACCGAGCCAGGAGCACGTCCTGCTGCGCCAAACAGTGAGAGACTTCGCCCGCGAACAGGTCGAGCCCCAGGCGCTCGAATCGGACCGGCAGGAACGCTTCAACCTCGACCTGTTCCGTCAGCTGGGCGACCTGGGTCTGCTCGGCATCTCGGTGCCGGAGCGCTACGGCGGGGCCGGCATGGATGCCGTGGCGGCTGTCATCGTTCACGAGGAGCTGTCGGCCGTTGATCCCGGGTTGTGTCTGGCCTATCTGGCGCACTCAATGCTGTTTGTGAACAATTTCTGTCGCAACGCCAACGACGAACAGCGCCGTCGCTATCTCGAGAAAGTCATGTCGGGCGAGTGGGTGGGCGGTATGTGCATGACCGAGCCGTCGGCCGGCACCGACGTGCTGGGCATGAAGTCTCAGGCGGTCCGGCGCGGGGATATGTATTACCTGAACGGCCGCAAGATGTTCATCACCAACGGGGCTCTGGACGACGCGACGCTGGGCGATATTTTCCTGGTCTACGCCAAGACCGACCAGGGTCTGAGTTCGTTTGTGATCGAGAAAGACTTCCCCGGCTTTTCACTCGGCCAACGCCTGCACGGCAAAACCGGGATGCGGGCCTCAATGACCGCCGAGCTGGTGTTCGAAGACTGTGCGGTGCCGGTTGAGAACCGTCTGGGCCAGGAGGGCGAGAGCCTGCTGCACATGATGCGTAACCTGGAAATCGAACGGGTCACGATCGCAGCCATGTCAACCGGGATTGCCGCACGGTGCGTTGAAATCATGACCCGCTACGCCAGCGAACGCACCGCCTACGGCGAGCCGATCAACTCGTTCGGGCAAGTCCAGCGCTATATTGCCGATTCCTACGCCCAGTACATGGCCGCCCGTACCTATGTCTACCACACTGCGGCGCGTATGAACCTCGACTCCCCGGGTCAGCGGATCGACTCTGACGGGGTCAAGCTCGTGGCTACCACCATGGCCAAGCAGGTGGCCGACAACGCCATGCAGGTCTTGGGCGGCTACGGTTATTTCAGCGAGTATGTGGTCGAACGCCTGTGGCGCGACGCCAAACTGCTGGAGATTGGCGGTGGGACCTTGGAAGCGCACCAGAAAAATATCGCCAAAGATCTGACCCGTCGGATGGACGCGATCCGCTAGGCAAAGGCAACGATGAGGACACTCCGCGTCAACAGGTTATCATCGTCGGCTTTGGGAGAGGGATGATGCGCAAACTCTGGGACCGGGTCATGATCGGCCTGATGGCGATAGTGATCTTCGTGTGCGGCCAAGAGCTGCTGGCCTCGCCGGCGCCGTTCAGCGAGGTCCGCTGTCTGGTGGCCAGCGGCTTGGCCTGTCTGGTCATTGTGTTCAAAGTACAGGCTCTGAAAAACGCCCCGGCAGACGAGTAGGCACGCCCCTGCCGCGCCGCGCGTCCGGGGAAGTCACAAGGCGGATCGAGCGTCCGGACGATGCGTTCGATGTGGAAACAGACCGCAGGCTTCAGCCTGCTGGAACTCCTGCTGGTCGTGCTGATCATGGCCGTGGCCGCCGGCCTGGCGATGCCGATGGTCGGCCAGTGGCTGGGTCGGGGCGATCCTGAGCAGACCGCCTGGCGGCTGCGCTCGGCGCTCAGCCTGATGCGCGTGTATGCCGTCCAGCGCGCCCAGGCTCAGGTCTTTGTGGTGGATCCGAACAGCAATGCCTACCGCCACGACGGCAAGGTGGTCGAGGTGGCGTCCCGGGACGGGGTATTGTCGGCTGCTGGCCGGTGGCGCGGCGAAGACGATGAGGTGGAGTTTCATTTTTATCCGGACGGGACAAATTCCGGGGGAGAAATCCGGATTGAGCAGGCCCGGGACGAGCGAGGGGCCGGCTCCAGGCCGGTCTTTGTCGTCGCGCTCGACCCGCTTCTGGGGACGGTCAGCATCCGCCATGAACGTGAAGAGGACTGAGACCGGCATGGACAGGCTATACCGCAGGGCCAAGCTGCATCACACGGCCGGCTTCACCCTGCTCGAAATCATGATCGCCCTGATGATATTGGCGGTCGGCCTCGTCACCCTTCTGGAACTCTTCGCCGGCAGCGTGCGGCTGGGCAGCAAAGCCTCGTCCCGGACCCAGGCTGCGCTGTACGGACAAAATGTGATGGATCGGACCTTTGCCCTGGACGTCCTTGAAGACGGCGAGGACGGGGGGGAATTACCGGGCGGCTATAGCTGGCAGGTCCGGGTGCGGGAGATCTATCCCGACGACGATGACGACCGCCCGCCTGCCGATGAGGACGGTCCGACGGATTTTCTGCATCTCAAAGAAATTGAGGTGCGGATTGTGTGGCAGGAGTACCTCGAACCCAAGGTCTTTATCCTGCGCTCGCTGCGAACGGTCATAGACGAGGACGAGGCCGGGCTGGACGAAGGACGTGAGTCGTGAGGTCACAGGGAATCGTGATGACCGTATTATGGGGAATGAGATCACGCTTCCCTGTGTCAGGCGGGTTTACCCTGCTGGAGTTGATGATCAGCCTGACCATTGTCAGCATGATCATCGTGGCGGTCTACGCCGCCTTCAACATCGGGACCGAATCCACCCGGCGGGGAACGGCGCGGGCGCTCGATAACCAGCATGCCCGGGCCGCGCTGTCGCTGCTGACCCGTCAGCTCAAGTCGGCCTATCCGCTCACCCTGCAGGACGAGGGCGAAACCTTTGTGTATTTTTTCGGCGCCTCTCAGGAGCTGAGTTTCATCTCCGGCGACGGACGAGCCGAGGCCGGCGGCCTGAGCAAAATCACCTATTTCCTCAGGGAAGAGGACGGGCGGGTCGGCCTGTGGGTGCGGACCGCCGCCCCCGTGCTGCCGGTCGACTTGATAGACGAAGTTGAGGGTGGGGTGGTGCAGGAAACGCAGTTGCTGCCCGAGGTGGACGAACTGAACTGGACCTATCTGGGGCGGGCTGAGACCGACGATGAGTGGGCCGACGACGAGTGGACCGATGAGTGGGACGGCCAGGAGTATCGGCGTCTGCCCAGGGCAATCCGCTGCGCCTGGCGTGCCCAGCTCGGCCAACTGCCCCTGGAATGGGAGTTGGAGGTTCCGATTCAGGTCCACACCGCTCCCTCAGAGCTGTGGGCCAGTCCCCAGAGTGGAGACGAGGAGGGGCGTCGCCGTAGGCGGGGCCGCCGATGAAAAACGAGCGGGGCATCGTCCTGGTGGTCGTGCTGTGGGCGCTGATGGCGCTGATGGTGTTGGCCTTTGAGCTGTCACGCACCATGCGGGTCGAGGCGTTGACGGCGCTGACCCACGAGCAGGAAACCCGGGCCTATTATCTGGCCCAGGCCGGCTTTCATCGGGCTCTGCACGCCATTCTGCGGGCGGTTCAGCTGGGCCAGGATGCGCTCAATACCCCCGACGCGCTCGATCCGTCCGCCCCGCTCGAGCCGGTCGAGATATGGCTGCGGGGAGACGGACGCTGGGTCAGGGAGACGTTCGGCGCGGGCGGCTATCGGGTCCGGGTCAGCGATGAGGGCGGCAAGATCAATATCAATACCGTTGCCGAGGACGCCCTGCGGGCAGTGTTCACCCATCTCGACTTCGAGCCCGAGTGGGGTGAGGCGCTGACAGACGCGATTCTGGACTGGCGCGATCCAGATCCCCTGGAGCGCTTGAATGGGGTCGAAAGCGACTATTATCTCAGCCTGCCACTGCCCTATCCGGCCAAGGACGGTCCGTTTGACACCCCGGACGAGCTGCTGCTGGTACGCGGGATCAGCCGCCGGCTGTACGACCGCGTTTTGACGGATGTCTTCACCGTATACGGCGGGCGGCGCGGCGCCGACGGGGCGGACAAGACCAACCTGATGACGGCCGGTCCGGTAGTTTTGCAGGCGATTTTAGGCATCGGGGCCGAGGAAGCCGCCGAGCTTGTCCAGCAGCGGTCCGAGATGTCTGGACCCGACGCCTCCAGCCTGCTGGTCGCCTATGGCCAGAGTCCGGGCAGCCTGAGCCCGCCGAGCGTGATGACCATCGAGAGTGTGGGCTTTGTGGATGACAGCGAGGTGACGCGGCGGGTGGCGGGGGTGGTCGAACGGACTGGGGCCGGCCGCTTTCGCCTCCTGCGCTGGCAGGATTGGAAAAGGGAATCGTGATTTCCTCAGTCATCTTCCAACTCGTCTTCCAGAACGTCGGCCTGCTCCTCCAGGCCGACGATCAGGGCACTCAGGGTCTCAAAGACCGTATCAAGGTCGTGGCGGAACTCGTCTGCGGCCTCGGTGCTGCCGGCGGTGACACGTTCCTCACAGTCGCGGTTGACCTCGGCCACGGCAAACTTGGCCGCCTTGAGTAAACCGATCCAATGCCCCACCACCGCCAGTGCGTCTTCCATGTCGGTCTCCTTTGCGTTTGCTGTCCTGCCTGCTAAGCTGTCCAGCCTAGCACGTTGGAGCGCATTGGCGAAGATTGAGCAAAAGCTATCCAAAGGAGATCACGATTTCCTTTGGACAGGAGGGACGTATGCGAGAGGTCGCCGTGGTTGGTGCGGGCATGACCCGTTTTGGAAAATATATCGACCGGAGCATGAAGGACCTGGCTCGGGAGGCCGTTGACCACGCCCTGCGCACGGCCGGTATCGAACCCCAGGCGCTGCAAGCCGCTGCGGTCGGCAACGCGGTGGCCGGCCTGATTACCGGCCAGGAGTGCATTCGCGGCCAGGTCGTGTTGCGCGAGATGGGGATTGGCGGCATTCCGGTGATTAATACCGAAAACGCGTGTGCGAGTTCGTCCACCGCGTTCCATCTGGCCTGGCTGTACGTAGCCTCGGGCATGTATGACACGGTCCTGGCGCTGGGCATGGAGAAGCTCTTTCATGCAGAAAAGCGCCGCACCTTCGAGGCCATCGGTAGCGCCATTGACCTGGAGCAGGCCGACGCGTTTGCACGCGAAATGAGCGGCGAGCAGAGTGTCGGAGCGGGCCAGTCCCGCAGTGTGTTCATGGACTATTACGCCAATCTGGCCCGCCGCCACATGGCCGAGTATGGGACGACCAAAGAGCACTACGCCGGGATTGCGGCCAAAAATCATACCAACGGCAGCCTCAATCCGCACGCCCAGTACCAGACGCCGCGCACGGTCGAAGAGGTCCTGGCCGCCCCGCTGATTGCCGAGCCGCTGACCCGGATGATGTGTTCGCCGATTGGCGACGGGGCGGCTGCGGTCATCGTCACCACGACCGCCAAAGCCCGACAGCTGACGTCCACACCGGTCTTCGTTCGCGCGTCGACGCTCGGCTCGAGCCAGGAGCACGATCCCCACGCGCCCGGCATTGTGGCCAAGGTGGCCGACAAAGCCTATGCCATGGCCGGACTCGGGCCGGATGATCTCGACGTGGTTGAGGTCCACGACGCTACGGCGCCGGCCGAGTTGCTGGTGTACGAAGAGCTGGGGCTGTGCGAGCCGGGCCGGGGCGGTCAGCTGGTTGCTGATGGCGTCACGTCTCTGGGCGGACGCCTGCCGGTCAACCCCAGCGGCGGCCTGCTGGCCAAGGGGCATCCGGTGGGCGCCACCGGAGTCGCTCAGATTGCCGAAATCTTCTGGCAGCTGCGCGGTCAGGCCGATCAGCGCCAGGTCCCCGGCGCGCGGGTGGGGCTGACCGAGAACGGCGGTGGAGTGCTGGGTGGAGAAAACGCGGCGGCCTCCATCCACATCTTTTCGGTCTGAGGGCCCGACTTACAGGGAGACGCCGGTGCAGTCCAGCCTGCCGGTGGTGTTGCTCGGCCTGCTGCAAGGCTTGACCGAGTTCCTGCCGGTCAGCAGTTCGGGCCATCTGGTGGTGGCCCGGCACGGCATCCCCGGCTTCTCTCAACCCGGCGTGCTGCTCGACGCGGCCCTCCACCTGGGTACGCTGCTTGCGGTGTGTGTCTATTTTCGGCGCGACCTGTATCTCCTGGCCGTGTCGTGCGTGTCCTCCCAGCATCCCCAAGCCGCAAGTGCGCGGCGTCTGCTGGGGCTGCTGGCAACCGGCTCGGTCCCGACTCTGCTCATCGGCCTCAGCTTTCGCCGCCACTTTGAGGCCCTGTTCAGCGACCCGCAGGCCGCCGGGCTGGCCCTGCTGGTCACCGGCGGCCTGCTGTTTGCCACCGACCGGGTGCGGCCGTCGGGTCGCAGCCTGGCCGAGATGCGGGTGCGCGACTCGGTGTTGATCGGACTGGCCCAGGGGCTGGCGCTTATCCCGGGTCTGTCCCGGTCAGGCAGCACGATTGCGACCGGGGTCTTCCTCGGCTTGGAGCGTGAGCTGCTGGTTCGCTATTCATTTTTGCTGTCTATCCCGGCCGTTGGCGGCGCTTTTGGCCTGCAACTCGTGTCGCACTGGGAAGACGTGGTCGGCGGGATTGATGTGGCCTCGTATGCGCTCGGGACCCTGGTCGCGGCCGGGGTCGGCTATGCCAGCATTCCGCTGCTGATCCGCCTGACCAAGGCCCGGAGTCTGTCGCCGTTTGCCTACTACTGCTGGACGCTGGGCTGTGCGGCGCTGCTCTGGGCCGATCAGTAGGGCGCTACTGCACGACCAGCCCGCCATCGACCGACATGGCGTGGCCGGTTACGAACGAGGCCGCGTCTGAGCACAGCCACACCACGGCCTCGGCGATTTCCTGGGGACTGCCCATACGCCCGACCGGTTCGCTGGCCGCCATGCGCTCGGCCCGCTGCGGCTTATGGCCGGTGATGCGGCCCATCATGGGAGTATCAATCGCGCCGGGGCACACCGCATTGACCCGCAGGCCGGCCTTGGCGTATTCCAGGGCGGCGGTTTTGGTCAGGCCCAGCACGCCGTGTTTGCTGGCGACATAGGCCGAGCCGCCCCGAAAGCCCAACAGGCCGGCGGCCGACGAGGTATTCACAATGGCGCCGCGGCCGTGTTTCAGCATCTCGGGGATCTCGTACTTCATGCACAGCCACACCCCGGTCAGGTTGATGGCAATGACCCGCTCCCAGGCGGCCTCGTCATAGTCAACCGTCTGAGCCCCCGGCCCCTCAATGCCGGCGTTATTATGGGCGCAGTCGAGTCGTCCGTAGGCGTCGATACAGCCGGCGACGAGCGCCTCAACCTCGGCCGCGCGGGACACGTCGGCGGCCACGAAGCGCGCCTCGCCCCCGGCCTCGGCAATCAGCCGCACCGTCTCCTGGCCGGCCTCGGCCGCCACATCGGACACCACAACGCGCGCCCCTTCGCGGGCAAAGGTCAGGGCCGTCGCCCGGCCGATACCCGACCCCCCGCCGGTGATCAGCGCGACCTTGTCGGTGACGAATCCTGGCATGTCCTTCTCCCTATTGGGCGGTGATCCCGCCGTCGACCGACATGGCGTGGCCGGTGACAAACGAGGCCGCGTCCGAGCACAGCCACACCACCGCTTCGGCGATTTCCTGGGGCTGGCCGGCCCGGCCGACTGGATGGATGGAGACAAAGCCTTCCATCATGCCCGGATTGCCGCTCGTCAGCCGCTCGACCATCGGGGTTTCAATGACCCCCGGGCACATGGCGTTGACCCGAATGCCGGCCTTGGCGTATTCCAGGGCTGCGGTTTTACTCAGGCCGACCACGCCGTGCTTGCTGGCCACATAGGCCGGCATGCCCGGAGCGCCGATCAGGCCGGCGCCCGAGGCGGTGTTGACGATGGCTCCGCCGCCCTGCTCAAGCATGGGCGGGATTTCATACTTCATGCACAACCACACCCCGGTCAGATTGACCCCAATAACGCGGTCCCAGTCCGCCTCGGCGTACTCGGCCGTATTGCTGACCTTCCCCTCAATGCCGGCATTATTATGGGCGCAGTCGAGCCGGCCATAGGCGTCGAGGGTGAAGCGGACCATGGCCTCGACTTCAGCCGCCCGGGTCACGTCGGTTTTGATGCAGCGGGCCTCGCCGCCCGCGTCCTTGATGAGTCGCACCGTCTCCTCGGCCTTGTCGACCACCACGTCGGCGACCACGACCTGCGCCCCTTCGCGGGCAAAGGTCAGCGCCGAGGCTCTGCCGATCCCGGTGCTGCCGCCGGTGACCAGCGCGACTTTTCCGCTCAGTAGTCCTGCCATGCACGGTCCTCCTTGTGGGTCTGGATATAGACACGCCGCCCGCCGCTTGGCAAGGCCGACCCCATTTCTTCCGCCAGGCTGGTGGCGTATCATGGCCGGCGATGCCCGCCCGGTCCCGTCATTGCCCGAGGCCGGGAAAACACATGGCCTGAGATTCCGCCCGTGACGGGCGCATGAAACGGATTCCATGTCACGCTGGTTTGTGTTGGCCCTTGCCGCCGCCATCATGTTTGCCGACTCGGTCGGCTATACCCTGATTATCCCCATGTTGCCGTCCATGGCTCGGGAGTTGGGGCTGACCGAAACCTGGGCCGGCATCTTTTACGCCTCGTATGGCCTGATCTCCCTGCTGCTGTATCTGCCCTTTGGCTATGTGGTTGATCGGGTCGGCGAGCGCCTGTGGCTGACGGCCGGGATGCTGGTGCTGGGCCTGACTGCGGTGGCGTTCTCGATGGCGTCGAGCTTTTGGCCCCTGCTGCTGTGTCGGCTGGCCCAGGGGGCGGCCGCCTCGGCAACCTGGGCGGCGACCCTGCCGCTGGCCGCCCGTCTGGCGGATAAAGACCAGCGCGGGCTGGAAATGAGCATCGTGCCCATCGCCTTCAGCCTGGGAGCGATTGGCGGGCCGGCGCTGGGCAGTTTTGGTCAGGCCCGCGAGCCGTTCATGTATTTTGCCGTCCTGCCCTGTGTCCTGGCCGTGCTGGCCTTTTTTGTCATTCCGGACCGGATGGCGGCGACCGGCTCCCCGGCCGAGCACGACCAGCCCCTCTCGCTGGCGTCCCTGCGGCAGCTCTTGTCGTCCCGTCTGACCAGTGCCTGTCTGGTCATTCTGGTGACCTGTGCGGCGCTGGGCGCGATTGAGATGCTGCTGCCGCTCCAGCTGGCCCAGATCGGCTGGTCGCGCCAGGAGATCGGGGTGTTGTTTACGGCCTGGGGCGCTGCGGCTCTGATTTGCCAACCCCTGATCGGCGTCTGGTCAGACCGCCGCGGACGCCAGGAACCGATGATCCTGGGTCTGCTTGCGTCCGCCGTCTTGATTCCGAGCCTGTTTTTGACCCTGGAGTCGCCGGGGCTGTTTGTCCTGGCCCTGGGAGCGATCATCGCCCTGTCGGCCGCCCTGGCCCCGTCGATGCCGCTGATTGCCGATGGGCTGAGCCATGGCCAGGCCGGTAAGGCGTTTGGTTTCTACAACATGGCCTTCAGCATCGGTATTGTCCTTGGCCCCTGGCTGGGCGGTTATGTCACCGAGCAGGTCCACGTCTTTGGGGCGGCGCTTCTGCTGGCGGTTCCGCTCGGGCTGACGGCCTGCGCCCTGCCGCGCTTTCTGGCTTCGGCGCCTCTCAGTTCGTCGTAATCGCCCGAAGGAAGGGAACCAATGCGCTGCCCCCAGTGCGGAACCCACAATCGCTCGGCGGCCAGGTTTTGTGATCAGTGCGGCGCCGGCCTGACGCCTGTGTCCGGGATGGCTCGCCCGGCGGCTGAGCGGCGTCAGCTGACCGTCCTGTTCTGCGATGTGGTGGGGTCCACCCGCCTGGCCGAGCAGCTGGACCCCGAAGAACTGCGCGATGTCATCCGCAGCTACCAGGAGCTGTGTGCGGAGGTCGTGGCCGGCTTTGCCGGCTATATCGCCCAATACCTGGGCGACGGGCTGCTGGTCTATTTCGGGCATCCGGTCGCCCATGAGGACGACGCGATCCAGGCCGTGCGGGCCGGCCTGCGCATCGTCAGGGCGATCCAGGATTCACCCCTGCTCAGGCAGGCCGCCCGGCCGTTGCGGGTGCGGGTCGGCATTCATACCGGTCAGGTGGTGGTCGGAGAAATGGGCGGCGCCGGGCGGTTTGAGCGGCTGGCGCTGGGCGAGACCCCGAATATTGCGGCGCGCCTGCAGAACCTGGCCCGGCCCGATACGGTCATCATCAGCGGGGCGACGGCCCGCCTGGTTGAGGGATTGTGTGAGTGGCGGGCGCTCGGCGAGCGCCCGCTGCGCGGCCTGTCCAAGCCGATGGCGGTGTATCAAGTCCTGCGTGAGAGCGGCGAGCGGGATCGCTTTCGGGCTGCGGTCCGGCGCGGCCTGTCGCCCCTGGTGGGTCGCCAGGAGACCCTGGCGGCATTGCTCGACAGTTGGCGTCAGGCCAAAGACGCTTCCGGCCAGGTCGTGCTGCTGAGCGGCGAGCCCGGCATCGGGAAATCCCGTTTGGTCCAGGAACTCAAGGAACGCATCCCGACCGAGGGCGGGACCGAACTCGAGTTTCGCTGTTCGGACCACTTCCAGCACAGCGCCTTCTACCCCCAGATCGAGTATTTCCAGCGCCAGCTCCAGACCGGGCCGGAGGAACGGTCGGCCGACAGACTCTCCCGGCTGGAAACCCTGCTGGCCGATCACCCCTTTGGCCGCCAGGAAGTCGTCCCGCTGCTGGCGGCCCTGCTGTCCATCCCGCTGGACGAGCGCTATACAGCCTGGCAGGGAAGCCCCCAGCGCCAAAAGCAGCGCACCCAGCAGGCCATTGTCGCCGGCCTGCTGCAACAGGCTGCTCGAAGCCCGCTGCTGGTCGTGTGGGAGGATATCCAGTGGGCCGACCCTTCGACCCTGGATCTGCTCCAGGTCCTGATTGACCGGGTTGCCGACGCCCGTCTGCTGGTCGTCCTGACCTTTCGGTCTGATTTTACGCCGGCCTGGACTATGCGCCCGCACATGAAACAGCTCAGCCTGGGCCGTCTCGAACGCCAACAGGCGGCCCAGCTGATTGCCGAGTTGGCCGCTGACCAAGTTCTGCCACATGCCCTCGTCCAACAGGTTCTGGATAAGACCGACGGCATTCCGCTGTTCATCGAAGAACTGACCACGATGGTGCTGGCCGCCGAATCGTCCTCTTCGTCGGCGTCTCAGGCGCCTGACCTGGCCATTCCGGCCACCCTGCACGACTTGCTGATGGCCCGCCTCGATCAGCTCGGCCCGGCCAAAGAGGTCGCCCAGCTCGGTGCCGCCCTGGGCCGTGCCTTTCCCCACGAGGTGATTCGGGCCGTGTGGTCGCTCGACGACCAGTCCTTGCAGCACGGCCTGGAGCGGCTGGCGGTCGCCGAGATCATCTCCCGCCGGGGAGAGCCGCCGCACCCCCGCTGGGTCTTCAAACACGCCCTGATTCAGGACGCGGCCTATCAGTCCCTGCTCAAAAGCCAGCGCCTCGAACTGCACGCCCATATTGCCCGCGTCCTGGAGAAACGTTTTCCTGAGACGGCCGAGACCCAGCCCGAGCTGATCGCCCACCACTATACCCAGGCGGGTCTCCAGCAAGCGGCGCTCGACTACTGGAAACGCGCCGGTCAACGCGCGTTTGAACGCTCGGCCTATGTCGAAGCGCTCGAACACCTGGGCCAGGGACTGGCCCTGCTCAAAGCCCTGCCCGAGGGAGCCAAGCGAGCCGAACACGAGCTGGATTTCCACACCACGCGCGGACCCGGTCTGATCGCCACCAAGGGCTATGCTGACCCGGAGGTCAAAGACACCTACGTCCGGGCTCAAGAACTGGGCCACCAGGTCGGCCAGCCGTCCCACGCGTTTTCCGCCCTGCGCGGGCTGTGGATGGTTCATGAGATGCGGGGCGAACTCCACGCCGCCCGGGAACTCGGCGAACAGCTGCTGTCGATGACCTCCAGTCTGCCCGATCCGGCCTCGCTGATCGAAGTCCACCGGGCGTGCGGCAACACCTTGTTCTGGCTGGGTGAGTTCGGCCTGGCCCGTGAGCATCTCGAACACGCGATTGCCCTCTACCAGCCCGACACCCACCGCAGCCTGGCCTTTCGCTACGGTTCCGACCCCAAGGTGGTGTGCCTGTTCTACAACGCCCTGACCCTGTGGTTGCTCGGCTATCCCGACCAGGCTCTGCGCCAGTGCCACGAAGCCCTGGACGCCGCCCACGGCCTCCCCCACAGCCTTGCCGCCGCCCACAACTGGCTGGCCATGTTGCACCAGATTCGGGGTGACCTGTCGGCCAGCCAGGACACGGCTGCGACCGCAGTGGCCATGTCCCAGAAACACGGCTTTCCCCACTGGTTGGCGATGGGGCGGATGCTGCAAGGCTGGGCCACGGCAATGCAGGTGTCGACCGGGGATGGCGCGACCCAGTTGGAAGACGGGCTGGCCGCCTGGCAGGCGATCGGCTCAGCGCTGCTGCGTCCGTATTTTCTGTCTCTGGTGGCCGAGGTGCAGCAAAAGAACGGACAGCTGGACGCCGCCCTGCACAGCCTCGACCAAGCCTTGCAGACCGTTGAAGAGCACGGGGAACGCTTCTACGAGGCCGAGCTGCACAGGCGCAAGGGCGAGTGCCTGCTCGTGCGGGAAGACCACCCGCTCACCCATCGCCAGACGTCCACCGCCGAGGCGTGTTTTCAGCGTGCAATTGAGACGGCCCGGAGACAGCGGGCCAAGTCTTTGGAGCTGCGGGCGGCCATGAGCCTGGGCCGGCTGTGGCAGGCCCAGGACAAAACGGCCGAGGCCCGGCAGCTGCTCGCGGAGGTGTCCGGGTGGTTTGCCCCTGAACTTGAAACCGCGGATTTGCAGCAGGCCAGACTGCTCCTGGAGGGCTGGGCCGAGAGATAGACCGGCACGACTCAATTGCAGCCTATGAAGCCGACCCGTGCGATGTCGCCTCCTCTGATCCGATCACGAGGCTGCTGTCCCGGGACGGGGTAGCGTGTGCCGTCCATTTTACATACAGGGAGAATGTCAACATGTGTATTGTCCTATAACTCCAGACGTGATAAGAGTTTGCGAGAACGTCAGAAGAGGAGAGGGGAATCATGAAATATTGTATCGGTCTGCTGGCCTTGGTCATCGCTGGGAGCTTCTTGCCCGGGCTGGCCTTTACCTCGGGTTCTCTTACGACGGCCGGCGGCATCAGTCCTCGGGACGCCTACACCCAGGGCAAGGCGCTGACCTTTAAAAAGCTCGTCTGTTCCTCGTGCCCCATCCAGCGCGGAGAGTTGGACCGGACTCGCGCTCAGAGCCTCAAGAACAGCCTTGAAGCCCGGGAGGCGGACGCCAAGCCGGGCACGCCCGACGATGAGCATATCCAGGTCTTATGTCCGGGGAGTCAGGGCGCCGACTGCGCGGGCAAGCCGGATGAACAGGAACTCGTCCACTACTACCTGACCCGGCGCTACCAGCTGTGAGCCGCGCTCCGGCTACTCACCCGGCCGCTCAGGGCCGGCGACATCCATAGACACCTGGAGGAAGACATCCATGCAGCGCTTGTACGCATTCATCTTTGCCGTGGCCGCTCTGGTCATCGTGTTCGCCGTCTCACCCGCCTTCTCGGGCGGCTCGCCGTGGCTCCCGGCTCCGGGGGCGGGAACTATCGGTCTCTCCTATACCTATCAGACGGCCGACGAATACCATCGCAAAACCTCCCCGACCAGCTCTGTCGATACGGTGCCGTTGCCGAGCGACCTCCAGCAGCACACCGTGCTGGTAGATGTGAAATACGGCTTATTTGAGTCGGTCGCTCTGGATCTGCGCTTGGGATATGCGGAGAGCTATTTTCGACAGCACGGTACGCTGGACGAAAAGAGCCCCAGCGGTTTGGGCGATGTCAACTTCGGAGTGACCTACCGTCTCCTGGACGAGGCCATCGTCGAGAACGAATTGCTCCCGAGTCTAGCACTCCGCGCCGGCGCGATCATCGCCGGGGATTATGAGACCGGCTCTATCAACTCGCTCGGCGATGGGGGCGAGGGATTCGAGATATCGGGGCTGGCCGGCAAGTTTTTTGCCGACCGCTTCGCCCTGTCCAGTGAGTTCGGCTACCGCTACCGCAACAAGAATATCCCGGATAACCTTTTCTTGAGGTTGTCCGGTGGCGTGTTGCTCTGGGAGCGCTTGGGCCTCAGTATCAACTATGAGCGCATTGACACGCCGTGGGGGAGTCTGGACATCGGCCCGGGCGAGCCGCCCGGTGTCTTCACCCCGGCCCGTTTTCCTGAAGTGAAGGAAGAAATTGAGTTGCTTGGCGGAGGGCTGACCGTCTCGCTCACAGATCAGATCAGCCTCGGTCTTTCGTACGCAACAGTCATTGCCGGTCGGAATACCGCAGCGTCCGACGTGTTCAGCGTGTCGCTCGGCTACGCGTTTGACACCTACGCGTTCTGAGTATGGCGGTCCCTCAGGGTTTGTTCAGGTTCCAGTCGTATTCGTAGTCTATCGATCCGCTGAAGGTCTTGAGGCGTGCGGCGAGTTCTTCCTCGGCATACTGCATGAGGTGGTCGATGACCGTCTTTTCGGTGCTGCCGAAGTCCTCCACGTACCACTCGTAGATACTCGATATCAGCAGGAAGTCGTCGTCCACGAAGCTCGCGCCGCGGGGATGGTTGATGTAGGCGCGCGCGCCGGCCTCAAGCTGCGCCTCGGTATTGGCTGCGGTATACACCGTCGGGGATAAATTCGGACAGCCGTGGCTGGCGCAGTTGACCGCGTAATGAATGCGCGGGTCGCGCCAGATGGGGCGCAGGATGCCGTGTTCGATATTGTTCAGGGTCAGCGGCATGCCGGCGACCTCGGCGTGCACGTCGTCCCAGGGACCGAGCGGCAACCAGCCCTGGTAAATGTCGCGGATGGAGTCCACCGGATAGGCGTCCACCACGACCCGCACGGTCAGCGCGTTGTAGAAGTTGATCCAGTACGCCTGCTGTTCCTGGCGGGAGTAGTGCCGCGGGTCGAGTTCTTGCAGCGAGGTCAGATAGCCAGCCAGCTTGGCGGCATCCTCGGCGTTGGCCTTGAGCGCGGCGTAATCGAAGCGATTGATGCCCGACGGATGGCTTGTGAGATAGGTGTCCAGGATGCCTTGCCACGCGCTGTGATCGATAGACGCGGCGTTGGTTTCGACGCTCGCCTCCCAGGCTGACAGCAGCTCCGAGCCGGGGGCGGCCTTGGCAACGCCGGCCAGCAGCGCGACGCCGAGCAGCCCCAGCATGATCCGGTCCCTGGCACGGGTGAGGCTCTTCTTGATCTGGACAAACCGCATAAGCATTTCTCCTTGGTTCTGGTTGTGACCTTCAACTCGGCTCCGTCCGTTGAGGAGCGGGCACCGGACATTGGACAGCATCGATACGAAGAGTTGCATCTAATCTGAGTTTCCCAGCGCATCGCAGCGAGGCAGTTTTCTCTAGCAGATACACACCCCACCCGACAACCGCTGCTCCGGCCAGTAGTGGTCAAGGCGGATCGTGTGAGGAGCATAGGCTGAAGTATTTTGGTGAATTGATCATCTTGGACGATTTTAGCGATCAGGTGGGTCGGACCGCAAGGGAAGGCCACAAAAGGGATGCTGTAAGGTGGCCGTAGTCCGCACCAACCATCCGTAGGAACGTCTTAGGTTTCGACTAGTAGGGATTGATGAGAGAGGAGGGTGGAGTACGATGGCAGAAAGGGGGCTTAGCCATCGCTTTGATACGCAGTG
Organism: uncultured Binatia bacterium (SeqCode); assembly: GCA_965243735.1. Classification (GTDB taxonomy): domain Bacteria; phylum Desulfobacterota; class Binatia; order Bin18; family Bin18; genus JAAXHF01. The sequence goes on along the minus strand of CBDEVZ010000008.1, from coordinate 4,490,691 downwards.
GGCTCAATATGGGAGCCGAGATTATCGAGCAGGATGATATCGTCAGGACGTAGCGCGGGGACGAAGTAGCTGGTCAGGAACATCTCGAAGACCTGCCTGGGGCACTTCACGATGCTGTGTAGCCCTTCGACTTCAGGCGCGCTGTACCTGATGCTCAGGCCCAACGGCCTCCCGTTCGTGCTGAGCGTAGCGGAGCGAAGTCGAAGCAGGGATGCCGGATCATGTCCGACCTGACGAGAGTGGAACGGCAGGGCTACGGCCTAACGCAAAACGCTCTAGCATCATTCCGAAAAATCCGCCGTTACTCTGGGCTTGAAAGGCAAGCCGGTCTGGTTTACAGACTGTCTTCATGAGGTCGTATCCCCTCGCGCGTTAAGCCTCGGATTTACAACACTTTCTAGTGAGAAACATGACCTTGATACTATTGCGCGAGTGGGAAATGTGGGCTGGGGGTAACTCAAGACTGGGGTGAAGTCATGTACGGAAACTTAAGCACGGTACTGATCGCGATGTGGGCGCTGGTAAATTAAGCCGAAATCGACGCTGTTCCTGAGATGTCAAGAGTCGGCATTATGGAAAACATGAGAGCCCCAGACGAAGTTGCTACTTCGGAGCATCCCGAAGGGTCTCACGTTCAGTTTAGCAAATGGACGGGCGGGAGAAGTATACCAACGATAGGTACAAACGCAGGTGCCACTGTCTTACCGTTCCAGACATGGCATCGCTTCAAGGAGGCGTTTGCTCCTGAACTCGTGGAACAGGCTCTCAGGGAGACGGCCGGAACGGTTAAGCACATCGTTGATCCGTTTGGCGGTTCAGGCACGACTGCATTGGCCGCGCAATTTCTTGGAGTTAAGCCTACCACAATTGAGGTTAACCCTTTCCTAGTTGATCTCATTGAGGCCAAGATTGCACCGATCAGCTACGATGTTGCTACCCGAGCTTTTGGGCAGGTCGTCGACCATGCAACCCGGGAAGCTGAACCGGAGAACCCCGTTTTTAGAGGCGCCCCAGCGACGTTTGTCGAACCTGGTTGCAAGGGCCGTTACATTTTCTCGAAGGCCGTGGCGCGCCGCTTTCTCGCCTATCGTACCGCGATCGAGAAAGTTGAGGATACCGCCTGCAAAAGACTCTTTCGTGTGATTTTGGCATCTACAGCCATCCCAGCAAGCAATGTTGTCATCAGCGGTAAGGGGCGACGATATCGAAAAGGATGGCAAGACCGTTACATTGATCCAGGAGTTGTCGATGATCTGTTTCAGAAAGGTGTTCTTCGAGCGCTCTATGACCTTCGTCTCTTCGCAGCGCGTAAAAACACAGAATACTGTGTGATGCAGGGTGACGCGCGCATACTCAGTGCTAGAGTGGGGCCACACGATTTAGCTGTGTTCTCTCCACCTTATCCCAATTCCTTCGACTACACAGATGTCTATAATGTCGAGTTGTGGGTCTTAGGTTACCTAGACAGTCGCCAGGCAAACACACGGCTTCGCCGCTCGACCTTGAGGAGCCACGTTCAGATCTCGCGGGACTTGGACGATGGTGGAGTCACAAGCGTGACTTTGAAAGATACCATGAACGCGCTGAGTGACGTGAGGGGTAAACTGTGGAACCGAAACATTCCCGAGATGGTTGGGGCATATGGCAAAGATATGGCAATTATCCTAGAAAAGCTTGCGGTTGGCATGCGGCCGCGTGGACGCGTTTACATGATCGTTGGTGACAGCCGGTACGCGGGCATTGACGTTCCCGCAGCTACAATAATCACAGAGATAGCGCCGTCACTAGGCTATGACGTAAATGGGCTTAAACCTTGCCGCTCAATGCGCTCTTCCCCTCAGCAGGGTGGCCGACACGAGCTTCAGGAAACGCTCATCGTGCTCGAACGACGTTAACCACCGCTGAACCCGGCGGCGCGGGCATCGCTAGAGCTTCCGAAGATGGCCCGAACATGGTGAGTTGGTGCAGGGCTGCATTCCGCCATGACGGCTTTGACTTTATCGTGTTCCATCAAATTTTCATCCTTATTTCTGCGGAGATCAAATATTTCTAACATGCCTTCATTTGCTTCGCGGTTCTTACGATATGCCCAAGCCTGCCGGATTCCCTCAGTGATAGATTCAATGTTCTTCGAAACGCTGACCTTGGACAGGGCCGAGTCTCTTTGTGGATGGGAGAATGACTTAACGACCTTTAGCTCTATGATAGCCCAGTAGGTGAATGGACCGTCTTGATCGCTCCTTACAAGCAGCCGGACATCGATTCGACCTATGTTTGTCGGATCCTCTTTTTCAACTCTGACAACACCGTGGAACCAAAAGCTGAGAGCCAATCGAAGATCGGCTTGTATGCTCTTTTCAGGTTGAGGACCAGGAACATATTCTTTCGGAATTACAAGCTATGGGCTTGACAACCCCCACGGGTTCAGGTACACTCTTAAGCATAAGGAGACACACCATGAACCTGATTGCGATCTTCGAGAAATTCCCGACACAACAAGCCTGCATCGACCATCTGGAAGCCGTGCGCTGGGGCGACGAACCTGAATGCCCCTTCTGCCACAGTGCGCACGTTGCTCGGAAGACCGAGAAGAACCGAGTCGGTCGCTGGAATTGCCATGCGTGCCGGTCCAGCTTTAACGTCCTGTCCGGCACGATTTTCGAGAAGACCCGTGTTCCGCTGCAAAAATGGTTCCTCGCCATCAGCCTCATGCTGAACGCGAAAAAGAGCCTGTCGAGCCCCCAGTTGAGCCGAGACTTGAACCTGACGCAGCAGACCGCTCTGTACATGCAGCATCGGATTCGCGCCGCCATGACCGATTCGGACGCCTTGCTGAACGGCATCATCGAAGCGGACGAAACGTATGTCGGCGGTCGCCCTCGGCGGAGCAACATCAAAGAAGACCATATCCCGAACAAGCGCGGTCGAGGCACACGAAAAACCGCCGTCATCGGCGCGGTCGAGCGTGGTGGCCGCGTGATTGCCGAAGTCGCAAAGAGCCTGAGTGGAACCGGCATTGCCAAGTTTCTCAAAGGCGCGATTGACCCGGATGGTTCGGTGCTTATCACGGACGAATACCCGGCCTACAACGCTGTTGATACGTTCCTGCCCCATGCCATCATCAATCATGAGGAGCGATTTGTGGATATGGACGGGTGGCTGCATACGAACACGATTGAATCGTTCTGGGCGCTGATTAAGCGGGCTTGGTACGGCTCCCATCACCACTACTCGAAACGCTTCATGCCGCTGTACGTCGCTGAAACCAGTTGGAAGTACAATGAGCGCAAGAACCCGAATGTGTTCAGCACGTTTCTGCGGGGTGTGTTTCATTAACCTTCAGATGTGTGGCTATGGCTTGCCTTTTCGACTCTGTTCAGAATTACCACAATTCCTGAAAGCGTCTGACTTATCGTGTCGAGGCGTGTTTCCATCTTTTCAAACCGTTCGTCCACTTTTTCAAACCGTTCGTCTATCTTTTCAAACCGTTTATCCACTCGGTTAAAACCTGCATCCATTCGCTTTTCTAGGCGATTTATACGTTCATCTATCCGTTCTTCCATTCGGTCAAGACGCAAGTCGATTGCATCAACTCGACCCCACAGCCCATATTCACCTGCACCCAAACCCATAAGCGCAATCACAATCCATGTTTTTGGCCCGAAGATAGTCGGCAGTGAAAAATCAAGCATTTTGGATTAACCTTCCGGGTTGTGTGTGGAGGGTTAGGATAAAGTACTCCTCTTCTTTCTACACCCTCTGAGCCATTCCGTCAAACGCTTTATGGCGGTCACTGGAGCCGAAGTTTGTCCTTGACCGACTGGAGCCCGTCGAACTAGAAAGAAAACGGAGGGAACGGGGAAGGGGGCTGGCACCGACTCTGGGTGGGACGATGGAGAGGGAGCCGGTGCCCGCCCGTGCGCCGCTATGGAGAGGAGGGGATCGGGGTTCTGCCTCTCCTTCCCCGTGACGACGCAGCAGCCCCGCTCCTTACCGAGCTTTTCCCCTCACGTCAAGCGGGGCATGACGACAAAATTCCGCATGATATAATCCCCCTGCGCTGCGGACACGATCCCGTCGCGGCGTGGGCTGGCCTTCTTCTGGTATCTGGATCAGCCGTAGGAGGCCAGCACCCCGTCCGTGCGGTAATTCGGTCGTACGGATGGGGGCTATCCCGCCATCCTGGCCGTTGCCTGACTGAACGTTTGTTCAGCTTTTCTCGTCTTTCCTCTTGACTTTGTTCGTGCAGTTTTCTAGCGTCAGCTTGATACTCACTATGCGGGACCCGATGCGTCGGGTCGCTTGTCTCATATAACAGCCGTACACCCGGCGTGAGGTCGCTCCTCATCGCCAAGGCGAAAGGGCAGGCCGTCACATTCCTGTGTGGTGAGTATCACGGCCCGGCAACCCTGGGCCACGAGTGTCCTACAAGAGACGTACTCTGCATCGGAGCGCAAGTCCGACGCAGAGTCCAGCACCGCCTGCTTGCACGGGCAGCGTCGGTTTTGCGGACGCGGCATCATAGCGAGCAGGCGGAGAAAGGCCAAGGGGGATATGCGTACTGCATTCACCTGGAACACCGTTTTTCTCGTTATTCTCATCCTGACCTTCCTCGTTCTGTTGCCCGCTCGGTCGTCAGCGCATACGCAAACGTTTACCTGTCCATCTTTGCCGACCGAGGGGACTGATGGTAACGACTTCTTCACTGGAGATGCACTCCGGGCTATTGGAACGACTCAAACAGGAACACTTACCCCCACACGTGGAGGAGGAAGCGGTACCCCTGCACAGGACGGAGACGACAAATACCGCTATGCCAAAATCACGGTTCCACCGTTTGCCGCAGGAGAACTGCGTATCGCAGGCGCACACTCAAACGCCGTCCTGTGTCACGATGGTCGGGAACATGCACGATATCGGGTCAGCTACCAGACTCATGCGATTCATGACCGCGCCGAAAATGCTGCCCGTCAGGCCGAGAGAGATCAGACGACCGCCACCAATGCCAGCACAAACGCTGGAGAAACGAACGCGAATATCGCCACAGCGCGGAGTGCGTTGCGTGCCGCAGCAGATGACATCAGGAATGCTATTGTCGTGTTCAGAGCGGCTGAAAAGGCACTCACGGATGCCGGCGACTCTACGAATGCCGGTGCCGTGACAGCCTTTATCACGGCAGCCGAAGGGTTTGAAACTGCCGCACGTACTCCCACCTTAAGTGACCCCCCAGTCGTGAGTGATTATCCGACCCCCCTTGAAACCGCAGCGAGCAACCTCGGGACCGTGGCAGAGAACCTGAGAACAACCGCCACACATATCAGGGCTCATGAAAACTTTACGATTCGGGCGACGGTTACGTCAGGAGACGGGGAATACGTTCTGGTCGTAGATCAGGATTCTACTGAAGATTTACGATTTCGGTTTCACGGGGTTCTTTCGGCTAACCGCAAGGGGCGTGTGGCAAACGAAGGAAACGCCCAATTTCACGTGCTGACCGCAACAGCACCGGGACTCCTGACCGTCACGGCGACCAGTTCCGGCGACCTGAAGGGGGAGCTGTATACGGGGGGAACCCCGATTGCAGCGACCGCTACCCCTATCGCAGAAGAGGACGGCTCCGGTACCACCTTTACGCTTGCTACCCCCCTCACCCTAGCGACTGCGGGCACGGCTGAGTCATACACACTTGCCGCCCGATCTCAAACGCGAGGAACAATTGAATACAGCTTAGCCGTGACCTTCAACGTGGCACAATCCACAAGCGCTACGGTACCGAACAACTCGAATGCGGTTGCGGCTGCTCCAGATTGGGGCGATGAAGAAACCGGAACGAGCATCCCTGAAGACGAGGGAACCAATACGCAGATTGCCCCTCGCCCAAACGCGAACGAACAAGCAAATCAAGATGTGGACGTGTTCGTGTTCACGATAGGCAGCGACGCGACCGCATCAGGCTTGCTCACGGTCAACGGGAATGATGGGAGTGGCGGGACTCATGCGAAGACGACAGGAACACTCTACGGCCCACGTGGAGCCATTGCGACCGATTCAAACAGCGGCCCCGGAGGAACACATTTTGGTTTCGAGAACATCCCCGTCAAGGCAGGAGGGCGGTACGCTGTGCGTGTGACGGGAACAGCGGGCGGGGGGTATACACTTCAGTTTGACCACTCCCCAGTTGCCGAAATTCCCGAGACTCAAGGAACGCTACGAAATAACGTCGGGGTACTCTCGGGGCAGGTGATTGCGACAACATCCCCCGGTCAGCCCAAGAAAAATCGCAATCGCTATCTCTTTGATATCACGGACACCGGAACACTGTACCTGGAATCAGGCGGGAACGATGACACCTTGGGTACCTTATACGGCCCAGATGGAACCGTTATCAAGACGGATCGGAACAGCGGTGCAGGGCGGAACTTCAGGATTGTTGCTGCTGTTCAACCTGGACTGTATATGCTGGCCGTGGAAAGCGAGTCAAATGCAGGTGTTGAGTATACGCTTACTGCAAACTTTGTTCTCGGTGCAACAGACGATGAACCGAGCGACACGGACACCGGAATGGAGCCTGATCCTGAGCCGGACCCGGATGATACTGGAGGCACGACCACAGACGGCACGATTGATCCCCGTGGCCATATTGATGAACCCGGCAACGGCAGTTTCCGGTCGGGCATCGGGATCATTCGCGGATGGGTTTGCGACGCCGGCGGGCAAGACGTGGCAATCTGGCTCACGAATACGGACACGAACCGGCGCGTGACACTTGCTGCGCCGTCCGGGTCTTCCCGAGGGGATGTGGCGGCTGCGGGGGTTTGTGACCGACGCGGGTCTGACTTCGGATTTGTCGTGCAGTTCAATTTCAATCTGCTGGCCGAGGGCACGTACACGGTTGAGGCGTTCGTCGGTCAGGGGCGGACTGTGGCGCAGATAGGGTCTCAAGAGGGTCGCGGTGTCCAGCCGCAGACAAACCGCTTTACGGTGGTGCGTATTTCGGATCAAGAAACCCTGACGATCCCCGGTGAAGATATTGAAGACGTGGCCGTGCCGAACTTCCCACGCTCCGGTGTCACGACCATTCTCCGATGGGATAACGGGTCGCAGAATTTCGAGATCGTAGACATTGAGCAGTAGAGAAAGGGGGAAGGAACCATGCTGTACCGTATTACAATCAAAGGCACGGAACCGCTGCTGCAACACAATGGAGCCGCGAACCTTGATACCCGCTCTCCGTTGAATCAGGAGCGGAGTGAGATTGTGCGTCGGCTCCGCTCCGACCGAACCGCTTCAGACGAAGCACGACTGTCCGAGTTAGATTGTCAGTTGGCGCTGTGGTTGGACGATAATGGCCGACCCACGATCCCGAAGGCGGCGTTGCGGACGATGCTGGAAACGAGCGCCAAGAAATTGAAGCAAGGTCCTCGGGTTCGGGAGGGCCTGATGGTCACGGCCGTGGAGGCGTTTGAGTACGACACCAAGCAGTACGGGACGACACGTAAGCGACTCGGAAAAACCACGCAGTTTCAAACGGCCGTGGTCGTGAACCGCAATCGGTTACTACGGACACGGGCGAAGTTTGACGAGTGGGCGTGTACGTTTGTCGTGGAGTGCGACGATGCCCAGGTGGATCAACGCCACCTCAAATCGTGGCTGGATATTGGGGGGCGACGGATCGGACTCGGTGACTGGCGACCGGAGCGCTCTGGAACCTATGGCCGATTCCAAATGGTCCAGGTCACACCGCTAAAATCCGCATAACCAGGCACGGCGCGGCAGGGCACGGCGAGGCAATGCCTCGCACGCCAGGGCAAGGCAAGGCAGGGCAATCGAATGGGTCGGTATCATTCCGAAAAGGATACCGTTGACGATGACACTTAACCTGAAAGGAGTATCGACATGTCTAGTGACCCAACAAAAATAGAGCAGCAGTTCACGAGCCTTCGGATGGAACTTGTTAGCATCGAAATCCTAGGGCGTGTCATCAGTTAGCGTGCCCCCCTGGTCGGCTTTCCTGTCTCGTCTCGGTATACTGCCCTGGTCAGCCCAAGCGAAGGGAGGGTGCACAATGGCGAGACGGTATGCGTTACGCGAGGATCAGTGGGAACGGATTCAGGACCTGCTGCCCGGCCGGGAGGGCCACGTCGGGGGCACGGCGCGGGATAACCGGTTGTTTGTGGAAGCGGTCTTATACCGCTATCGTGCGGGGATTCCCTGGCGCGATTTGCCGAGCCGGTTCGGGGATTTTCGCGTGATTCATACGCGCCACATGCGCTGGAGTAAAAGTGGGGTCTGGGAGCAGGTTTTCAAGCAGCTGGCCGCCGATGCGGATAACGAATATGCCATGATCGACGCCACGATCATCCGCGTCCACCAACATGGGGCGGGGGCAAAAGGGGGGACCCCGCGGCCGAATGCATCGGCCGCTCCCGCGGGGGCTTGAGCACGAAAATCCATGCGACGTGCGATGCGCTCGGGAATCCGACCGGCTTCCATCTCACGCCCGGCCAAGCCTCTGACCTGGCCGGTGCGGAGGCCCTCTTGCCCCATCTGCTGAAGCACGTGCGGGCTTTGCTCGCCGATAGAGCCTATGACGCCCACGAGCGCGTCATTGACCGTTTGGAGCAGGCGGAGGTGACGGTGGTCATTCCCCCCAAAGCCAATCGGCGCCAGCCTCGCCCCTATGATAAGCACCTCTATCAAGCGCGCCATCTGATTGAAAACTTCTTCGCCAAACTCAAGCAATACCGTGCTCTCGCCACCCGCTACGACAAACGCGCTGTCAGCTTTCTCGGAGCCATCTATCTCGCTGCCTCGGTGATCCTCCTTAACTGATGACACCCCCTAGTTGTAACACTCACAGGAATACTACTCCGTGAGCGTTACCCCGATCCGCAGGCACGAAAAACTATGGTTGAGGGGGTGAGAGAGCGTCTACAAGAATATGAGCTTGCCTCATCACTTCAGCTAGAAGCCGATCTTCAAGAGGAAGCAAATACTCACATGTTTCGCCTGCTTGATGCTGCTTTTGCTGTGAGTAATTTTGAATAAATTCCTCAATGTATCCTAAGTCTGATTTTTTCATGGTGACTGCCTTCCTTCTCTAGCAGGTGGTGGTAGTGATGGGGGGGGTCCGTCCGAATCCCCTCCGTTAGCCTAAGCCCATAAGTTGTAAGTCCGTATTCTTTTGCACGCCCTTTCGCCCACACACCATCTGGACAATGTGTCGGCGTGAGCAGATGACTTAAGTGAAAATGTTCGAGGGCCTCGCAGAGTTCTCCTAGTGTAGCAGACGGTGGATGGTCTCGAATAGGATCGATGCGAGTGTCATCGTTAATGCCATTTCGACGCGTGACCATCTTTTTCGAGTCTTTGTAAACGATTACTATTGGACAGGAGGCCAAGGCGTTTGCCTCTAACCATTCGAGGATGGCATTTTGTGCCACTGGCATTCGCATGACTCGACCGTTAGACCCGTCCCGACTCGATAAGAATAGCCGACCCAGTAGCGGCTCGTCTGTCACGATCAGATCCGTAAACGGCTGCGTGTCGAAATTTTCTCCCGCCTGACGAGGGCGCTTGACCATCACAAAAACAGCAATGTCTTCTTTATCTTCATTCGCCCAGCCACGCCGCGCGCGCGTCTCCGCTATAGCTCGGACAGCCTGGGTGAAACGGTCAGCGTCTTCAGCAGAAATATTCGGCAGATTCGGAAGAGTCCCGACGACAGCCGCGAGCTGGTCCTCATCAACGCCGGGGACCTCTTTGGGCGGCTCAGGCTGCATGCATCGCCTTTCCGAGGTAGGTCGCGTAAAGGTACAGCTTCTCGCCAGACGACAGAGAAGATGCCTGTGGAAGAAAGGCACGGAAACGTTCGGCTGTGCGCCAACTCGGATTCGCATCCCAATTGTTTTCCACCCATTCGGCGAAATCCACGACGTTATACAGAGATGCTTTGGTTAGATATGTAACGTCGACGCTGGCTGCAGTATCGATCTGGTCGTCGGGCAAAGTGGCGAGCGCACCGGCTAGCTCCACAAGAAAAGCGTAGAGATTGCAATCGTCAGGGTCGAGAGCAGCTTCAGGCCCGCTGGCTCCTAAAGCGCTCAATATGGCCTCCAGATGTTCCGAAGAAAAATTCAGTGCATAGTCAGCGGTAATTCGTGCCCCATCTTTGCTGGGCTCGTAGCGCAGATTTGTCACCTGAATAAGGCCCAGAGCGACAAGACAATCGAGTTCGTTTTGCAACTCTGGATAGTGAGGACCCCCATCAGATTTGTAAATTTTGCCATCGAACGGGACGAGGTCCCACACTGGGCTTAGTACGTCGGCGAGATACGCGAATGCGTGGAGCCGCGACGAGGATAAGGGAGAGATTCCCGCACGCTCTACGGCTTCGAGCAGGAGAAGTACACGTGCGCGTTGTTTCAGTTTACGCAGGTGTCTGTCAGTGATATTTCCGCCGGGGGTAGACTCGCTCATCGGGTATTCCCGGAGAGGGCGTTACGAAGAATAGTATCATAACGTTGCCTATCTTGCGTCAACGCGCGATTCGGAGCCGCGATTTGCAGGAGGTTAAGAACCCTCTGCAATCGATCATCCACTTGTTGCTGCTTTGTTACAGGACCACCGAAAAGCGCCGTGATTATGCCGGCATTGGTCAGGTTGCTTGTGACAACAAGGCGATTGTCACTCTCGCCCGCAAAAGCAGAAAGCGCTTTGCCTACACGTTCCATTGCCAAGCCGTCCAAACTTGCTTCCGGCGTTTCCATCACAAAGGTGCATGCATTTCCACCCGCGAAGACCTTCACGAGTGCCAAGCGGAAGGCTAGATCGACGAGTTCACGCTGCGACTCGGAGACATCGGTTAGATCCCCACGTCGCACGAACCCGGAGTGGTCCGCGGCTGTCATTTCAGCAACGTACGCAGGAACTTGGAGACGGCCCGCAGATAGCCCTGGGGCCTGCATATAGCGTGGTTCTGCACTTACCTGAACGAGACGAACCTCTTCGACGAGGAGTTCTTTTGTCAGCTCTTTGAATGTAGTCGTCAGTTCATCCGATTTTTCGGTAATCATGGACTCTTTGCTCTTAAGAAGAGAGCGTAATTCTTGCATTCCGGTAGCGCGCTCTGCTTCCTTTTCCAAACGCTGACTGTGTAGCGTCTCCAATACGCGTTCGTAATCGGCGCTCGTCGTAGTTTGGGGTAATTGTGAACGGAGGCGCGAGTCCTTAAATTTACGGTCCCGGATTGATTCTCTAAGGCCAGACAGTTCCTTGATAGCTTCGTCGTACTTGGTTTCGAGATCCTTCAGCTGCCTAGATTTTGTTTCTTCTTCTTGTTTCGCAAGTACTGCGCTCTCTCGTGCTCTGTCCAGCTTGGCCTGTTCAAACTCATGTGGCGCGGTGACATTATCCTGCCTCGCTGGTTCTGCGCCACATGCGGGGCAGCGGCCTTGAGCAATTTGCTGCTCAAGCTCAATCCGTTTTTCTTTCGCGTCAGCATTGCATACAAGGCAGCGCTCCTGGGTCATGATCCGTGAGAGCACCAAGCGCGTTGTGTCGTTCATTCTGGGAAAGAGTCGGAGTAATCCGGTATATTTTAGACGTTCGCTTTCGCCCACGGCCTGCTCTCGTTCGATCTTGGTGCGTTCGAGCGCTAGGGGGTGTCATCAGTTAAGGAGGATCACCGAGGCAGCGAGATAGATGGCTCCGAGAAAGCTGACAGCGCGTTTGTCGTAGCGGGTGGCGAGAGCACGGTATTGCTTGAGTTTGGCGAAGAAGTTTTCAATCAGATGGCGCGCTTGATAGAGGTGCTTATCATAGGGGCGAGGCTGGCGCCGATTGGCTTTGGGGGGAATGACCACCGTCACCTCCGCCTGCTCCAAACGGTCAATGACGCGCTCGTGGGCGTCATAGGCTCTATCGGCGAGCAAAGCCCGCACGTGCTTCAGCAGATGGGGCAAGAGGGCCTCCGCACCGGCCAGGTCAGAGGCTTGGCCGGGCGTGAGATGGAAGCCGGTCGGATTCCCGAGCGCATCGCACGTCGCATGGATTTTCGTGCTCAAGCCCCCGCGGGAGCGGCCGATGCATTCGGCCGCGGGGTCCCCCCTTTTGCCCCCGCCCCATGTTGGTGGACGCGGATGATCGTGGCGTCGATCATGGCATATTCGTTATCCGCATCGGCGGCCAGCTGCTTGAAAACCTGCTCCCAGACCCCACTTTTACTCCAGCGCATGTGGCGCGTATGAATCACGCGAAAATCCCCGAACCGGCTCGGCAAATCGCGCCAGGGAATCCCCGCACGATAGCGGTATAAGACCGCTTCCACAAACAACCGGTTATCCCGCGCCGTGCCCCCGACGTGGCCCTCCCGGCCGGGCAGCAGGTCCTGAATCCGTTCCCACTGATCCTCGCGTAACGCATACCGTCTCGCCATTGTGCACCCTCCCTTCGCTTGGGCTGACCAGGGCAGTATACCGAGACGAGACAGGAAAGCCGACCAGGGGGGCACGCTAACTGATGACACGCCCTAGTCTGGTGTCTTGGCGTGCCTCATCTAACTCTTCGAGCCTCTTCTCGAGCCGGGTGGCTTCCTCGAGCTCGGCGTCGAGAAGTTTCTGCTCTGCTTCAAGCTCAGCGAGGACGCCCTTTTCTCCTTTTTCTCGCTGTCGTGTCTGGGAAAGGTCTCTTTGTGTTGCAGTGATGCGCGTACGAATATTGCGAGCTTGGCTGTCTGCGCTTTCTACTGTACGTTCGAGTTCAACTACACGGGAGGCGTCTTGTCTATCCAGACACAGCGCCCTAAGCAGTTGCCGCTGCGCGTTGGAGTCCCATAAAGCTCCTGGCCGATTTTCGTGGAAAAGAATGACGTGATGCAGAACAAGGAGCACGTCTACGAAGCTGCTGAGCCCCATGAGATCTGCGAGCATCGACTGAAATCTTTCCTCACGCTCCGCATTATTAGGCGGCAGGTCGACAAAGGTTCCGTCGAGGTACCATTGTTCAAGGTAGAGGTCATGAAGTCGGCGTGAGATTTTGAGATGTGACGTGTCAATTATGGCGGACAGTGTAACTGTCGCCTGCTGCGCTTCATCGGCGACGCGTTGTGCGAAGAACTTGAGAGCTCGTTGCCTCAGCCGGACCGGACTTTCTCGAAGGACAACACTCAGATTTTGGGAAACGCCGTCGCTATTCAAATCATACGCTCCGGTGAACGAACGCAGGATCATCATCAGGAGGGTCGTCTTACCAAGACCGTTGATCCCGGCAATGAGGCTGAGACCGGGCCGGAATGACCACGTTATTCCGCTACCATCAGACTCTCCCGGGAAGAGGCCATAGTTGTCGACCTTCAGTTCTTTAAGGATTGGGAGATGAATCATTCTTCTTTGTTCGCACCCTACAAGCGTAGAGCGTCCTTATTGCTTCGGAGAATTTATGCTCTCGTGTCAGGCTTGTCTATGCGCGGTGTCTCGAGCTCGACCGGTGTGATCTCGTGGCATAAAGACGCCTGATCTTCATGGCGTGCAGCGGCCAGGGAGACGGGTCCTGAACAACGGCCAAGCCAGCGCCAGCAGGATCAGACCGAACTCCGCAAGCCGCACCCATGTCGGCTGTTGATAGGCTTGCAGGCTGTAGTCGTTCATGTTGAGCCCGGTCATATATGACAGCAGGACGGCCACCGAGGCTGTCCACGCCCACGCGCTCGGAAAGACCGTCGCAAAGGGTAACAGCCACAGCAGGTACCATGGATTGATAACGGGCGACACCACGAGCAACACACCGTACAGCCAGTCGCCCCGCGGGATGCCACGCGTCTCGTTTCCGCGGTACCGCACATAATAATAGCCCCAGAACCCCCCGTACACTATCCCCAGCACGAGCCTGGCCTCGAACGCGGGCACGGCGAGTGTCACCAGCCCAAAGACGGCCGAGTTGAATTCCCACTCGCGGGCAAAGACCAGCAGGGATTCCAGGTCTGTCCCACCGCTCAGGGCGAACGGGCCATACAGCCCGGCCAGCACGGCCGCAAACAGCGCCCAGTGTCGGGCGCTGGCCCCGACCAGCACGAACGGGGTTAGTACCAGGGCGAATACCTTCGCCCCGACAGCCAGCCCCAGACACACGGCCGCAGCATGCCAGCGGTACGACCGGCCGAGCACGATTGCGGCCAGCAGCAGACACACGCCGATCCCGTCCGGGTGGGCGGTAAAGGCGACCTCCTTGATGACTAAGGGACACCAGGCGTACAGCATGACGTTCCTGGCCGGCGCCAGGCGCAGCAGCAGTCCTATGCTGGCGAGATCGACAAGAATCAGGAGCGCCTGCAAGCCTGCAACGCTGGCCGGCCACAGCCAGTAGCTCAACAGGAAGACGAACTGCATTGTCGGGCCGTAAATGGTCGGTAGCTCGGGGTGGTTGATGTGATCCAGCACCGCGCGGAAGGCCTGGGGAACGCCTGGTCGACAAAAAATGCTTCGGGTGGGCTGCCGTACGGGGTGCCGGCCGTGGCAAAACGGTAGCCGTCCCACAGGTAGCGGTAGAAGTCGTCCTCGAAGAACGGTCCGCCGATCAAGCCGCACACCCTGAACGCCACCGCCCACAACAGCAGCCGGCCGACAGGAAAAGACGCCCCACAGCTGCGGAAATACAGGAACAGGCCGAAGACCGGCAGGCCGCTCCAGACGACGAGGCCGCCGAAGGCGGGCAACTGCGGTTCGCCGGGCTGCCGGGCCAGGCCGGCCAGGACCGCGTAGCCGAGGGCGCACCACAGTCCGACCGCGTTCACCAACTGCGGCTTTCTTCCTGCACCCCTGTCCATCATGTTCCATCCTGAGCGCTCAAGTCTTCCGCTCGGCCGTGGGGCTGTCAAGCTGGAACGGAGACCTGAGGGAGTGTGCGGTTCTTGGCTTTTCGGCCAAAACGTGGCAAGACGCTGAGAAGACCGGCTCCGCTTTTCGGAGGCTGGCAAAAGGAGGGCGCATGGAATTCGGCGTTGTGCTTCCCCACATCGGCGCGTTTGCCCGCGAACAGGTGGTCGAGCGGATTCAGGCCGTGGCCCAGCGGGCGGACGGGCTGGGCTATCACTCGGTCTGGGTTGGCGACCACGTGGTGTTTCCGGCCCAGCTCCAGTCCAAGTACCCGTATCACCCCGAGGGCAGGTTTCCGGTTGACAGCAACGATAACTTTCTCGATCCCCTGACCGTCCTGAGCTATGTCGCGGCCTGTACCACAACCGTCCGGCTAGGCACCGGGGTGCTGATCGTGCCGTACCGGAATCCGGTCGTGACGGCCAAGATGGTGGCCAGCATGGATGTCTTGTCGCACGGGCGGGTGATACTCGGTGGCGGCTCGGGCTGGCTGCAAGAGGAATTCGAGGTGCTCCACGCGCCCTACCACCAGCGTGGGGATCAGACCGATGAATACTTGCAGGTCATGAAAGCGCTGTGGACCCAGGACCAGGCCCACTTTGACGGACGCTACGAGAAATTCTCCGACATTGTGTGCGCGCCCAAACCCGTCCAAAAGCCGCACCCGCCAATCTGGATCGGCGGCCACAGCCAGCGCGCTCTGCGGCGCACCGCCACGCTCGGCGACGGCTGGTATGGGCACGTGTTCTGGCGCGACCCGGACGGCTTTGCCGGGGATATTGCGGCCATCAAACGGCTGGCCGAGCAGGCCGGCCGCGATCCCGACTCGCTGACCTATGCCGCGCTGTCGTACGAACGCAGCTTCGAGGACGTGCTGGCCGCCCTGCCGCGCTATGAGGCTGGCGGTCTGGACCACGTTGTCCTGGCTTTCTTTGCCTGGACCGACCAGTTCGACGAGGTGCTGAGGCTGATGGAACGCTTTGCCAGGGAAGTCGGACTCACACCCAGATAGGGAACGGAGGGGAACAGCATGGATATGCAACAACATCACAGCCCGGGTGAGCAGCACTGGATTGAGATAGCCGGCCGCATGGCCGACGATTTTGCGCTGCGCGCCGCCCAGCACGACGAAGAGCGCTCCTTCCCGTACGAGAACTATGAGCAACTGCGCGAGACGGGTTACTCGATCATGACCATTCCGACCGAGCTGGGGGGTGGTGGGGTCAGTCTGCTGGAGCGGGTCAAGGCTCAGGAACGTCTGGCCCAGGGCTGCGGTCCGACCGCCCTGGCGATCAATATGCATTTCAACATTTTGGGCGTGGTGACCGATGTGTGGCGCACGACCAAGGACGCGCGGGCCGAAGCCCTGCTGCGCCAGATTGCGGCCAACCGCTGGATTGTGGGCGGCTCGGGCTCGGAGGCCAATAATGCGGTCACCGTGCTGCGGCCCAAGGCCACGGCCGAGCCCATGGACGGCGGCTGGAAGGTCAGCGGCAAGAAGATCTTCAGCACCCAGAGCATTGCCCTTGATCGCTACTTCTCCGAGGCGACCTGGGGACCGAGCGACAACCCCAAAGAGGGCAAGATCATTTCGTTTCTGATTCCCCGCGACACCCCCGGCCTGTTGATGAAAGACGACTGGAACACGATGGGCATGCGGGCGACCGAGTCACGCAGCACCGAACTCCAGGACGCCTTTATCCCGGACGACGCGATTTTTCTGGAGCGTCCGGTCTTCACCCGGGGCGGTGTCCTGAGCCTGTTTCTCAAAGCCCCGTTTTCCATGGGTGGGGTGTATATCGGCATTGCGGTGGCGGCGCGTAATTTCGTGGTCGAGTTCATGCGCGACCGCCCGCGCTTTCCGCACAAGCAGCCGATGAGCCATCTGCCTAGCGTGTATAACAAAGTCGGCGAGATGGATGTCCTGATTGAGGGCGCGCGGGCGGCGATGTGGAAAGCCGGGGCCGAGGTCGAACACGAGGACATCCGTATGTGGGGCCGCAAAAGCGTGGCCGCCCGGATGATCGCCATTGAAAACTCGGTCCGCGTGGTCGATCTGGCCATGCGCACGGTCGGTGGTATCTCCTACTACAAACGGCTGCCCCTGGAGCGCTATTTCCGTGACGTGCGGGCCGGTCTGTTTCACCCGGTCGACGCCGACGACACGCTCGAGCTGCTGGGCAAGACGGCCTTCGACATTTCGATGAGTGATGACGAGGCGACCTGGGGTTGAGAACGGGAGTGCAATGATGGCGCGGTCTATAAGTCGCCCGCCCACAAACGGCTGAGCAGGGTCCGCCAATGGACCGCGTGGACCCCGTTGTCCAGCTGTTCAATCGGGTCCTGGGAAACGAGGTAGAAGTGTTGACAGATGCCTTCCTCTTGCAGTGCCCGTAAGCCCTTGCCGTCGCGTTTGGTGATGCGCTGGCTGGCTTTGACCTCGATTGCGACCTCATCGCCGATAATGAAGTCAACCTCGTGCTGATGAGTTGAGCGCCAGTAGCACAGCTCCTGGTGGGTCCGCTGATAGCTCAGCGCGGCCCGCAATTCCATACCAATCCAGTGCCCAAAGCTCCGTCCGTACAGGTCGGAGTTGCGCTCAAGCGTGCGCGTGCCGGCCAGAGTATGCGCCACCCCGGTATCAAACAGATAGAACTTGGCACTGGTAATGGCTTTGCGCTTGCGTGACTTGGTCCAGGGCGGCAGGAGAAAACCGAGCAGAGTATCTTCCAGCAAGTGGTAGTACTCACGGACTGTCGAGGGCGCAACCTGAGCGTCATTGCCGATCCGGGTAAAGTTGAGGATCTGCCCGTTGCCCAATGCCGCAACCTGGAGGAAACGGGCGAACTGGGGAAGCCGCCGGACCAGACCCTCGGCCTGAATTTCCTCCGTCAGATAGGTATGGGCATACGCTTGCAGCTCCTCGACCGGGTCCTGACTGAGATAGACGCTGGGCAGGCCGCCGTAGCGCAAATAGCGATCAAGATCAAAATGGGTGTCGGTCAGTTCGTCCCAGGTCAGGGGGAAGAGGTTGGCCTGCCACGCCCGCCCGGCCAGCAGGTTGGCTTGACCGCGGCGCAGCTTGCGGGCACTGCTGCCGGTGAGCAGAAAACGCAGCCGCTTGGTCTCAATCAAGCGCTGGACCTCGTCCAGGAGCTGCGGCACTTTTTGGACTTCGTCAATGACAATCACCGAGTTCGATGCCTGACCGGTTAGGATGGCTTCCAGTTCAACCGGTGAGCCGGCCAGGCGGAGGTACAGGTCCGAACGCAGCAGATCGATCACCTGGGCCTGGTCGGCGAGCTGTTCCCGAATAAGAAATGTTTTGCCCGTGGCCCGCGGCCCAAACAGAAAAAAGGACTTCTTTTGTAACAGACGCGGTAAATCGAGACGGCGTTGGACCTTCATGATCCACAACTCTATTGTGGATTGTCCGTATAATCAACAGGACTATTACCAATTTTCCCGATTAAGCTCTTAGCTGTCCGTTGCTCACAAGCGTGGCAGACAATCTGATGCCAGCCCGGACGGCTGTCGAGCAGGCAGACCAGAAACCGGCGAGAGGGAATGCGCCTACAGGAAGTCGAGAATAGTCCAACTGTTATCGACGTTCTTGGCGGCAAACGCGCTGATTTCGATCACATCGTCGATTTTGTCCAGCACCCTTTGGAACGCCGCACGATTATCAAAGCACGCCTCAATGTCCTCATCTCCCACGAACGGCACATCCACCTCGGCCTCGATACACCCGCGTCCGCTGTCTTCCACAAAAAAGGTAAAGTCAATCTCGCCAACGGGAAGGTCTATAGAGCCGCTGCACTGCGCTCCCGGCTGCACCGTTAAGTCAAGAACGCACTCTCCAAGATTAACAAGTGGGAAGCGATCAATGGTCCAACTCCCATCCTCATTCCTGATGACAGAAATCCCGATCCTCCCCAGCACGTCCGGCAGGCGGGCCGAATAGCAATAGTCGAGTGCAGGAATGCCACTGATGCTGATGCACGCCCGGCCCTCAGCCTCAACAGTAAAAGCAAAGCCGGTGCTGATCGCACCCAGGCGGGAGGTCTCAAGCTCAAGAGAGATGGCGCTACGGCACGTCTCTCCCGGGTTCATCGTGAGCGTCGCTCGGCAGGCCGGGTCCCGCGAGTCCGCTTCCAGATGCTGCGTCGCCTGATTCCACCGAAAGGTCGTGGTCTCACCAGCCTGCGGAAAGTCCGGGACACTGACCTGGGTGTGTGCTCCTGTCAGGAACTCCGTCCCGAAGGTCGTCACCGCGAACGTACTCCGGGCAAACTCCTGGTCATTGTCGTAGGCGACGACGGTGTGTTCTCCATCGCCCAAGGTCCCCCAGTTCGCGTAGCTGAAAAATCCATTCCTCCCATCATTGTTACAGGCCCCACGGGTATCTTCACGGGCCAACCCATACGTCGCAGGAAAAGGGGCTCCCCCGTTGAGAGCGATGGTGATGTCCCCCGCGGCCTCACACTTCCAGCCCGCGATCATTCCGACGCCCGATACGGTGGTCCCGTTGCCGGGAATCTCCAGGGCCCCGGTGAGTTGGGCATGGGCCAGAGACGGCACCAAGACCGTGAGCCCCAGGCAAAGGCGAAACAGGAAAGACATCAGTAGCTCCTTTCTGTCGTGTTGCCGTTCAGGTCCGTGCCGGTCGTGGTTGGTAGTGGCCACGTCAGCGCTCCTCCATCAACTCGGGGCAAAGAAAGTCAATGTGGATTCCGTAGCTCTCCAGGGAAAGACGGTGCTCCCGCCAGTCAGTATCAGAGGCGTTGAGAATCGGCGGCTCCTCTCCGCTAGCGATAGCAACGGCCACAAATTTTCGGTCATTGCGGTCGAAATCTCTCAATTCATCGCTATCGGGAAATTCCTCGAAAACGCGGGCTTCGTGAGGCGTAATATGCACGTGCTGACACAAGTCGGTATTTCCCTGATTGTTCCAAAGCCACTTAAAGAACACATCGCCCGGCCCCGGCTGTCCAGAAAGACTCAGATTGCCAAGGTATTCATCGAAAATGCGTCCCATATCATCCAATACAATCCTCTCCGTGTCTTGAATCTTTTGCAGCCGGTCGAGACACCGTGTGATGCAATCCGGGCTTGCCTGATCCGCCCTTTCGTTGGCCACCATTGCCACATTCGTATCCATCACCACCGCCGGTCTCACTCCGCTGCCTCCTTGCGCCGTTCTTGAACTGCTCTGGTCATGGCTGCGATTTCACCAAACTCATCGCCGAAAAAATCCTTCGGCCAGTTTGTAATGTTGCCGAACAAATCAAGAGTAAGTTTCGTGATTCTGGAACCACGCGCATCCGTGCCGCAGAAGAAGAGCCCGATATCATCCTTGCTGACTGTCTTCTCAGCAATACGCCGTTGCAGCCGGCGTAGCAGATGCTCGCTGTGGCTCTCGAGGAGAATCTGAACCTTGCGCTTCTGCCAGGCATCGATGAGGACATCGGCAAGACTCGACTGAACGGCCGGATGCAGGTGAATTTCCGGTTGTTCAAGGATCACGGTGGAACCTTCCGGTACATAGAAGCAGAGCACCAGAACCGGCAGAATCTGCGACACGCCAAAGCCAACATCGGTGATAAGGACCTCCTCGGATCGCGGTGTCTTGCGAACCTTGACCTGGAATATCTGACTCCCTTCACCGACTGACTCAACGCGGAACTCATGAATAAGGCCGAGGTTCTTGAGCCAGTGGGCAACATACTGCTCAAGGGTCAGCCTTCGGTGCCCTTTGCCACGGGAGATCTTCTCACCCCGCTCTCGCGCGGCCAGTAAGGCATCAATCGCAAATTCGCCGGCCTCGCCCATATCGGTGGGTTGGGCACCCGCCCAGGTATACTGCCGTGCGGGATAGGCTCGTAGCGGGCCGAGGTAGAAGACCCCTTCGAGGCATTCCTCGAAAGCTAATTCCAGGTCGGCGAGAAATCCTGCATTCTGGAAATAGGCACGGACCTGATCTGGAAAGCCATAATTTTTGACAGGCGCCGGAAGCGGCCACGCTCGCCCCGTACTGCGAATGAATTGAAATTCGGTGCCGTCGCTGTAGATCTCGTACTCACCTTTCCCCTTTTCTTCTTTCTGCCGCATTCCGAATGTGGCTGCGCCCACCCGATAGACCATCTCTCTCACCATCGGTCGTGGAGTTCGTGCACCGCTACGCTGATTGGTCACAACCGAAAGGCCGAGTTTGTGATCCGAAAGAATCTCCTTATTGCTGCTCTTGGTATCGATCACCTTGAATGGCTTCCCAATCTCCCAATCAAGCGACACCTCCATCTCCGCACCGAGGTCGTGACCGTGCACGACGCTACGGAAGTCACCCAGATCGACCAACATCGTATGGTCGCCAAAGTGAAATACCAGGCCACGATCAGACGACTCTGAGGTTTGTTTGAGTAACAACAGGGCCTGCAACAGACTCGTCTTACCGGAGCTGTTGGCGCCGAACAGACCTGTGATTGGGCGCAAGGTCAGGTCTCCGGTATCGAGCCATGATTTGAAGTTGCGTAGCTTCAGGCGAGTCAGCATCAGAACGACTCCTCACTTTTTTCTTCTCTCTCATTCCTCCCCGAGCAGCAGCACCATGTGCCCCTTGGGCGCGGACTTCCGTCTTCTCCGTTTTCCCATTCCTTCAACTGTTTATGGGTCAACCACACGACGCGTGTGGCTTGGGGAGACGGCTCCATATCCTGCTTGTCTGCTACCGAATTGACCACCTGCGGTACACAGACCGGGCTATTCCCTCCCGAAGGTCGGGCCTGAGAGAAGCAACTTCAGGAGGGCTATGAGAGAAACCATGCAGAGCATCATAGCAGCCGGTTGGCCTTTTGCATCAGGGGCAACTTGGCTCCCGGCCGACTCGTCCCGGGCAAAATAAGAGCCAGAGGTTAGGTGAGGAATTCTCCTTGGGCGGCTGAAGCGGCAGATCGAACAGCTCCCGCTCCGACCTCACCAGGCAACATCTGCGGAATCAGGTGTTCCGTTGCGATGGTTGTGGCAAACCACTCGCCAACGTGCTCAAAAACCCACGCCCACCGATTCAGTCCTTAGCCGTCGGTTGCCCACAGCCGCTCCAGGCTGGGCGCGGCCAGCCAGCCGCGTCGGCCGTCGCAGCGGGCAATCTGGTGCCAGCCCGGACGGCTGTCGAGCACCTGGACCAGCGCGCCCTGTGTGAGGACAAAGTGCTCGGTTCCGGTGTCGGCCGGTTCAAAGCGGACCGAGGTCTGCCCGTCGGCCAGGACCAGGGCCGGCCGCTGCCAGCTGTTGACATAGACCTGACGCGCCAGCGACCCCCCGGCCAGCGCAAACAGCCCGGCCCACACCAGAGCCACGGACGCCAGCCAGCGGGCGCGCCGCGACCACACGCGGGACACGGCAAAGCTCAGCAGGGCCAGGCTGTAGGCTGCGCTCGTCATCCATACCAGGGTTTCGGTCGAGAAGCGGTGGGTCAGGGGAAAGATCAGGCTGTGCCACAGCCTGGGCGGACAGTCATCGGTGCCGGCGACGGAACGGGCGTAGGCCAGGTTGGCCTGAATATCGGTGTCGCCGGGCGTGATGCGCCGCGCCCGCTCGTAGTTCAGGATCGCCCGGCCGATCTGACCATTCTTGAAATAGGCGTTGCCCAGGTTGAAATACACATGCCCGCTATGCCGGCCTGCGGCCAGCAGCTGTTCGTAGGCGTCGATGGCTCGGTCGTAGTCGCCCTGGCTGTACAAGGTGTTGGCCTGGAAAAAGGCGGTGTGGGGAGCCTCGGCCATCGCGCCCGAGCCGCCGGACAGCAGGCCCAGGCAGACGACTGCGACCCACACGCTGGGGCAGACAAGGCGGGTCATCCTGACCGGCCGCCTGAGGGATAGCGCACGGCCCGCCTGCGCGTCCGTGGCCCGCTTACAACTCCTCAAAACACTCGGTCCGGATAATATCGTCCAGCGTCTGACGCCGAGAGACGAGGTAGGCGCCGGTATCGTCACACCACACCTGGGGCACACGGCCGAGTGAATTATAGTTGGAACTCATGGTCTCGCCGTAAGCGCCGGCGTCGTGAATGGCGATCAGGTCGCCGACCTCCGGGGCTGGCAGGGGACGCGGGTCGAGCACCTCGTCGGCATCGCGGGTAAACACGTCGCCCGACTCGCACATCGGGCCGGCGACGACCAGGTCTTCCTCGGGCTGACCGGTTTTGCCGATGACCTCGATATGGTGGTAGGAGCCGTACATGGCCGGCCGGACCAGGTCACAGAACCCTGCGTCGACCATGACGAATTTCTGACCCGGGCCTTTTTCGTTCGTCCGGGTCGATTTGAGGCCGTGGACTCGGGTAATCAGCGACGCCCCGTCGGCGACAAAAAAACGGCCCGGCTCGATCTCGACCCGGATGTCGCGCCCGGCCGCCTCCTGAAACGCCTGCTGGGCGTGGCGGAACACCGCTCCGCAGGCGTCCAGGTCGATGCGGGCCGCTCCGGGCTTATACGGATGCGGAATACCGCCCCCGAAGTTGATCGCCTCAACCTGGGGAAAGAGTGGCAGGCGTTCGACAAAAAAATCGACCAGGCGGCGCATATTGGTCTGGAACTCGGCAATCTCAGGCCCGGTGCCAATATGGGCGTGCAGCAGGCTGACCTTTAAACCAGCCGTCTCAAGCTCGCGTTTGATGGCCTCGATATCTTCGTACCACAGACCGTGTTTGGAGCTGGGGCCGCCGGTGTCGCACTCCTTGACGTGGCCGTGGCCGAAACCGGGGTTAAGCCGCAGTCCGACTGCGCCCCGATAGCCGGCCCGGGCCAGCGCTCCGATCATGGACGGGGTGCCGAGGTTGGGCAGGATGTTCTCGGCCCGGATGACCTCCAGTGCGTTGTCGCGGAACACATCCGAGGTGTAGAGGATAGTCGGCGGATTCTGACCGGCCGGAAACCCGGCGCGTAGCGCCCGCAAGACCTCATTGCCCGAGACCGCGTCAATCCAGATCCCGTTCTGGCGCATGGCGTGCAAGACCTGGTGGCCGGAACACGCTTTCATGGCAAAGCGAGCCTGTAAGCCCGGGCTGTCGGTCATGGTGGTGATGGCGGCGATCTTGGCCCGAATGATATCGGCCCGATACATCAGGAAGGGCGTGCCGACTTTCTGGGCCAGGCTCTCAAGTCCGCTCGGCGACCAGCTCGGCGCCGGTGTGTCTGATGGCATGTGTTCGTCCTTGTTACCGACCGGATTGCTCTTCAGTCTGCCGCAGCCAGCGGCGGGTCGGCCTTCTCGTGAAGTGCCCAGAACACGCGCTCCGGGTTCATCGGCAGCTGCTGGAGGCGCGCGCCGGTCGCCCGATAGATGGCGTTGGCCAGCGCGGCCGCAGGCGGCACAATCGGCACCTCGCCCACCCCCCGCAGTCCGTACGGGCCTTCCGAGGCCGGGACCTCGGTCAACGAGACCTCGATCATCGGCAGATCCAGCGCGACCGGGCAGCGATAGTCGAGCAGGCTGGCGTTGGTCAGTACCCCGTTGTCAAAGACGTACTCCTCGTTGAGCGCCCAACCGATGCCCTGCACCGCCCCGCCCTGAATCTGACCCTCGACCTGGGCCGGATTGATCGCCTTGCCAACATCCTGGAAACAGGTGTAGCGCAGGATCTGGACCTTGCCCGTATCCGGGTCGACTTCCACGTCGGCCACGTGGGCCGCATAGGCGTGGGCCGGCTGCATGCGGGTGGTGCTGCCCTTGCCGATGATCGGCCCGCTGCCCCAGGCCACACTTTCGCGGGCCAGCTCTTCCAGCGTTACCGCTTGCTGCGGATTGTTTTTGGCCCACAGCTTTTTCTGGGCGTACTCGACCTCGTCGGCTGAAACCTTGAGTTTTTCGGCAGCCCGAGCCTTGAGCTGACCCAGGATATCCTGACAGGCCTGATGGGTGGCCGCGCTCATCGTATACGTAATCCGGCTGCCGCCGCTGAGGTCGGCGTAGGGCGCGCTATCGGTATCGCCGACTTTAATGGTGATCTCGCTGGGGTCGAGCCCGAGTTCGTCGGCCACCATCTGGCTGATCGTCGTCCGGGTTCCCGTCAGATCAACGGTCCCGACAAAGATCGACACCGTCGAGTCGGGGTTGATCTTGATTTCGGCACTGGAGGTGAAAGACCCGCCGATCCAGTAGCCGAGGGCCAGCCCCCGGCCCCGGTTGGAGTTGGAGTCGGCGCCTTCCAGCGGCTCGGTCCAGCACGGGTGAGTTTTGATCTGGTCGAGCATCTGGCGCAGGCCGACGCGGTTGAGCGGCATGCCGAGCGGCAGGATATCGCCCTCCTCGGCCGCGTTGCGACGGCGGAATTCCAGCGGATCAATGTCGAGGGCTTCGGCCAGTTCGTCCATCAGGGAATCCACGGCAAACCCGGCCGGCGTCCCGCCCGGCGCCCGATAGGCGGCCACCCGGGGTTTGTTGGTGACCACGTCATAGCCCTCGGCGTGCAGATTGGCCAGCTTGTACGGCGCCAGGCCGACCAGCAGGCCGCGCGAGACCGGCGAGCCGGGAAACGCCCCGGCGTCGTAGCGCATGATGGCCGAGGCGGCCGTCAGGTGGCCGTCCTTTTTGGCCCCGGCCTTGACCGTAATGACCGCCGGTGAACCCGGTCCGGTCGCCCGCAGCACTTCTTCACGGGAGATGACAAGTTTGACCGGCCGGCCGGTCTTCTGGGCCAGGGTCGCCACGGTGGGTTCAAACAGCGCCAGGGCTTTGCCGCCAAAGCCGCCACCGATTTCCATCGGAATAACGTTCAGGCGGCTGGCCGGCAGATCCAGCAGGGCCACGAGCTGGTTGCGGACGGTAAAATGGCCCTGAGCCGAGGTCCAGACGGTCAGCTTGCCGTCCGGTTCGACCCGCGCCGCACACGCCTGGGGTTCCATATAGCCCTGATGGACCATCTGGGTGGTGTAGGTCTTTTCCAGGACGACATCGGCCTCCTTGAAACCGGCCTCCGGGTCGCCGTGGCTGTACACCATGTGGGTGGCGATATTGCTCGGTTGGGCCGACTTTTCCTGGCTCGCCTCCTCGGTGGTGTACAAGTCTTCGTGCACCAGCGGGGCGTCGGGCTGCATGGCCTGCAGCACATCGCCGACCACCGGCAGCTCCTCGTACTCGACCTCGACCAGCTCGGCCGCCTCCTCGGCCGTAAACGGATCGGTGGCGGCCACTGCCGCCACGGCCTGGCCGTGATAGCGGGCCTTGTCCGAGGCCATGACCAGCTCACGGATGGCGCTCATGTCGATGCTGACCTCGCCGACCAGCGGGGCGGTCGTGCCCTTGGCCAGGGGCGGCAGATCGTCGGCGCAGATGACGGCTTTGACCCCGGGCAGGGCCAGGGCCTTGCTGGGATCAATCTTTTTGATCCGGGCGTGGCTGTAGGGACTGCGGACCAGCTTGGCCCACAGCATATTGGGCAGGCTGAGGTCGGCGCCAAAGGCGGCCTTGCCGGTCACCCGCTCCGGACCATCGACCTTCGCCAAACGCGTGCCAATAACCGTATGTTCTGCCATATACCTTCTCCTCATAGAAATAGAAGAAACGTGTCAGCCGGGTCGCGGGATATGTGTCTCAGGCGGCCCGTGACAGAGCCTGAGATGCGGCCTGAATGGCCTTGACGATCTTGTCATAGCCGGTACAGCGGCACAGATTGCCCGAAATGGCCAGCCGAATTTCAGCCTCACTGGGATTCGGATTGCGCTCCAGGAGGGCTTTGGCCGACATGATGAACCCCGGCGTGCAGAACCCGCACTGTAGCCCGGCGTTGTCGATAAAGGCCCGCTGGACAGGGTGCAGCTGGTCTCTGGCGGCCACCCCTTCGACCGTTGTGATCTCGGCGCCTTCGGCCTCCAGGCTGAGGACCAGACACGAGTTGACCAGCTGGCCGTTCAACTCGACGGTGCAGGCCCCGCAGTTCCCGTTTCCGCAGCCCTCCTTGGGACCCATGAAGCCCAGCTTATAGCGCAGGCTGTCGAGCAGGGTCTCGCGGGCATCAATAATGGCGGTGTGGGCGTCACCGTTGACGGTGAGTTCTATCGTCCGTTTCATGTGTCTCTCCTGGCTCTGTCCAGTGCCGTCTGCAAGGTCCGGCGGGCCAGCACCTTGACCAGCTCACGCCGATAGGCGGCCGAGCCCCGCACGTCCGATATGGGCCGCGCGGCTCGGGCTGCCAGCTCACCGGCCTCGGCGATGGTCTCCGCGTCCAGCGGCTTGCCGGCCGCAAACGCCTCGGCTTCGTCGGCCCGGACCGGGGTGGGCGCAACCGAGGCGAGGCTGATCCGCACCTGCTGGCAGCGCTGTCCGTCGGCGCTGAGCTGCACGAAGGAGCCAACTCCGGCTATCGCAATGTCCATTTCCTCGCGCGGGATAAAGCGCAGGTAGGCCGCGCCCGAGTTGGCCGGTGGCGGCGGCAGCTGGATGGCGACCAGCACTTCTCCGCGGGTCAGGACGGTCTGCCCCGGACCGGTAAAAAATGTCTCCGCAGCCAGTTCGCGCTGTCCGTTCGGGCCGGCCAGCAGCAGCCTGCCGGCGTACGACAGGACCGGCGGAACCGCGTCGGCCGAGGGCGCGGCGTTGCAGATATTGCCGCCCAGGGCGGCCCGGTTCTGGATCTGATACGAGCCGACCAGGGCGCAGGCCTCGGCCAGCGCCGGATAGTGCTGCTTGACCGCGTCAAACTCGGCGATACGGGTACACGACACCGCAGCGCCAATGCGCAGGCCATCCGCGTCGTAGACCAGCACGTTGAGTTCTGGAATTTTTTTGATGTCCACCACCAGACTCGGGTGGCGGCGGTTTTCTTTGATTTGGGGAATCAGGTCGGTCCCGCCGGCCAGGGCGCGCGCCTCGCCGTCGGTGCGACCCAGCAGCTCGACCGCCTGCTGCAAGCTGTCCGGAGCGGCGAAATCAAACTCGTGCACGGTAACGTCCTCCTCAACTTCGCCTATACCTATCGCGGGACGGGTGGAGAACGCAAGACGAGGATTGGGGGCAGACGCGGGACACGCCTGTTTGTTTGACTCGCCATCTGGCCGAGAGTAGCGTGACGCTCATGAGCGACCGGCACGATCACCACGGGCCAACCTCGGCCTATACCCAGCGCCAGCTCAGCCGGGCCGAAAACAAAGCGCGCGAGGTCCAGGCCAAAGCGCTGGAGTCTGTCCTGGAAGAGGACGGGCTACTCACGCCCGCCGATCTCGACGCCGTCCTGAACACCTACGAAAACGACATCGGACCCTTGAACGGGGCCAAGGTGGTCGCCCGGGCCTGGGTCGATCCGGCCTATAAGGAGCGGCTGCTGCGGAACGGCGCCGAAGCGATTGCCGAACTGGGTTTCGGCGGTTTGCAGGGCGAGCAGCTGACGGTGGTCGAGAACACGCCTGGGGTTCACAACGCGGTCGTGTGCACCTTGTGCTCGTGTTACCCGTGGCCGGTCCTGGGCCTGCCCCCGTTCTGGTACAAGAGCCCGGCCTACCGTTCCCGGATCGGTGGCCGGCCACGCGAAGTCCTGAGCGAGTTTGGCCTGGAGATCGGCCCAGAGCGGGAAATCCTGGTCTGGAACAGCACTGCCCAGACCCGTTACCTGGTGCTCCCCCAGCGTCCGGTCGGCACCCAGGAGATGGGCGAGGCCGAGTTGGCCGGTCTGGTCACCCGAGACGCCATGATCGGTGTGGCCGAGGTCCGACGTGACACACCGACCCGCGACGCCGACGCCGACCGGCGGGTGGCCGATATGGCCGGACCGACAGCCCTGCCACGGCAGAGCGGAGAGCTGCTCTTCCAGGACCCGTGGGAGGGCATTGCCTTTGCTCTGGCCGTCGCTCTGTGTGAGCGGGGCCACTTCACCTGGGCGGAGTTTCAGCAGCGGCTGACCGCCGCCATCGGCGATGCCGACCGCCAGCCGCCTGACGCGAGGCCGACCTACTACGAGTGCTGGCTGAACGCGCTCCAAGCCGTGCTGGTGGACAAGGCTATTGTGGCGCAAAAGAAGCTCACCCGGCGCGCCGGCTGGCTGGCCAGAATGGCCGCGCCTTCAGGCTCGCGCCTGATGCCGTGGCTGGGCCGGGATGTGCCCGATGAGGAATGAGGACGTATGGACCCACTACAACCATACTTCGACGCGATACAGCGCCTAGACTCCGCTGGGATTTGGTACAGGCACATTTGCTCAAATCCATACCGTCAGGGTTGAGCGTAGAGCCCACCCCCGGCGACTTTGTGGTAGAGAAGCCCGCCTACGACGCGCGACACGAACGGCTGCATATCAACACAGCGCAGTATTTCTCCTCGGTGCCGCAAGACGTGTGGGAGTTTCACATCGGCGGCTATCAGGTGCTCAACCAACACCTCAAACCCCGCAAAGGCCACACGCTGTCGCTGGATGAAATTGAGACTATCCAGAATGTGGTCAACGTCCTGCGCTTCACCATCAACCAGATGCAGCGAATTGAGGAGCGTTGGGAACCGTGATAGGGAAATGACAGAAGACTGGAGGATCAAATGCCGATCACCATTACTCTCGACGCGCCGCACATCGGGTTTGCCGCATCGTCTGGCCGGGAGGGAGAAACGGCAGAAGTAATTTACCAAGAATTCTGTTCCTCCGAGGACGGAGACAAACTGATTAGCCGCCTTGAAATGGTATCTGATCTGTTAAGCAGGATTCCCCACAGCCGTCGTCCCAATCCATCTCAAGTCGATCATATGCTCGCTGTAATTCATAAGGACAAAACCGCGGACCTCTATATCAACGAATTGTCAATAATAGCCCAAGTACAAATCAAAAAGAAAATCGAAGCTTACCAGCTTATTTATGAATCCGACATGGCCGATATCCGCTCGCTCAAATTCGATGGTGTAAAAATACCCGGCGATGCCGGCCTTGTTTTTCTTTTTTCCGTCGGATGGAGAAAAGGTTTGTATTATGACCTGGGGCCGTTTCACACGAGGTTGAAGTATGTGAGAGACTACGACCTTGCTAATCGCCTTGGCGAACTTTTTGCGCGTCTCATGTTCCGGGATCGTTTGAAGATTTCGGATGACGCATGGAAAAACTTGTTCGCTCAAGGCTGGTTTCCATTCGCTGCTCTCTCACCATCTCTTCTGAAAGAGATGGTGAGCCATGCGGAGAATGGATGGGATATTGACGATTTGCTGCCAAAAATCGCGGACGAGGTAAAAGGATCTCTGCGCAAATGGATCGAACAGTGGGCGAAGAACTCCTCATACAAAGACCATATCAGTCTCCTGAGAACAGCGGCAGAGCGGTTTTTTGACTCTGATTACCACAGCACTGTCAGCCTCGCTTACCCCCGAATAGAGGGTATTCTTCGGAATGCTCCCCTTTCTCACGAACCAGAGAAGAAGGTGACTCAGGATCGACTTGCTGAAACAACAGTAAAGGTAGGACTATCAGCAGCAGGTACACCAATGATGCCGTTCTTTCCAGAGAAATTCCAACAGTACCTTAAAGAGGTGTACTTTCGGAGTTTTGATTCAAGTCAGCCGAAAGGCGCGTCACGGAATACGGTTGGACATGGAGTTGCGCGAGAAGAAGATTTTTCAGAGAAATCAAGCCTTATCGGGTTCCTGACCCTCCAGCAGCTCTCGTACTTTTTACGGGAGGAGACAGCGCCGCCACCCCAACAGGATTTTCCTGTCATTCAAGCCGGGTCATGGCCGGAAGACCTCTCTCTCCGGCGGGAGGACATGTATGACGAATGGGGAAGGTGAGCGCGTATTTCTCGACACGAATATCCTCATCTATGCAAATATCACCGAGGCACCCCTCCACGCCGCCGCTCTTGAAGTGATAAGGACGAGCGAGCAGGCCGGCTCTTCACTGTGGGTCAGCCGTCAAGTGTTGCGTGAGTATCTAGCGGTCCTGACTCGTTCAGGCGCTTTTGACCGGCCGATACCAAAGGAGACGCTCATCATGCAGGTCCGCCTTTTCACCGACCGCTTTCAAGTGGCCGAAGATACTGCACATGTCACCCGTCATCTGCTGACGCTTATGGAACAATTTTCTATCGGTGGGAGGCAAGTCCACGACGCTAACATTGTTGCAACAATGCAGGCTTACGGCATCAAACAACTCTTTACTCACAATGAGAAAGACTTCGACCGTTTCTCCTCGCTCATCTCCGTCCTGCCCTTAGGGCGTGTCATCAGTTAGCGTGCCCCCCTGGTCGGCTTTCCTGTCTCGTCTCGGTATACTGCCCTGGTCAGCCCAAGCGAAGGGAGGGTGCACAATGGCGAGACGGTATGCGTTACGCGAGGATCAGTGGGAACGGATTCAGGACCTGCTGCCCGGCCGGGAGGGCCACGTCGGGGGCACGGCGCGGGATAACCGGTTGTTTGTGGAAGCGGTCTTATACCGCTATCGTGCGGGGATTCCCTGGCGCGATTTGCCGAGCCGGTTCGGGGATTTTCGCGTGATTCATACGCGCCACATGCGCTGGAGTAAAAGTGGGGTCTGGGAGCAGGTTTTCAAGCAGCTGGCCGCCGATGCGGATAACGAATATGCCATGATCGACGCCACGATCATCCGCGTCCACCAACATGGGGCGGGGGCAAAAGGGGGGACCCCGCGGCCGAATGCATCGGCCGCTCCCGCGGGGGCTTGAGCACGAAAATCCATGCGACGTGCGATGCGCTCGGGAATCCGACCGGCTTCCATCTCACGCCCGGCCAAGCCTCTGACCTGGCCGGTGCGGAGGCCCTCTTGCCCCATCTGCTGAAGCACGTGCGGGCTTTGCTCGCCGATAGAGCCTATGACGCCCACGAGCGCGTCATTGACCGTTTGGAGCAGGCGGAGGTGACGGTGGTCATTCCCCCCAAAGCCAATCGGCGCCAGCCTCGCCCCTATGATAAGCACCTCTATCAAGCGCGCCATCTGATTGAAAACTTCTTCGCCAAACTCAAGCAATACCGTGCTCTCGCCACCCGCTACGACAAACGCGCTGTCAGCTTTCTCGGAGCCATCTATCTCGCTGCCTCGGTGATCCTCCTTAACTGATGACACCCCCTAGTACCCTAGGGGGAAACTTGCAGGTTCGGGCGAGCACGGTGTATTCAGGCATTCTTTACCTTCAGAACGATTGGACAGCATTTTCAGCGTGCTGCGCCGGCGGGTACCACGCATTGAGCGTGTGCTGGCCGATATCATGCCCGACGGGCGTCTGCTGTTGCAGATCAAGGACGCCCCGTTCAGTCATCCAGTGCTGGCCCGTTTCACCTCCGACGGAACCCTGAAGATGCTGGCCTACCTCGTGCTGCTGTACGACCCTGAACCGCCACCCTTCATTGGTATCGAAGAACCGGAAAACTTCCTGCACCCCCGGCTGCTGTCCGAACTGGCCGAGGAGTGCCGTGCGGCCAGTGAGCGCACCCAGTTGCTCGTGACCACCCATTCGCCCTTTTTCCTGAACGCCTTGCAGCACAAAGAGGTGCGTGTCCTGTGGCGTGACGAGCAGGGCTATACCCAGTCGCAGCACGTGGCCGATCTCTCCAGGGTGCGCGATTTCCTGGAGCACGGCGGTCTGCTGGGGGACCTGTGGATGGAGGGATATTTCGGCGTGGGCGATCCGCTGGTCAATCAAGGCGCACCGACCGCTCCTTGCTGAGGCGGCATCGTGTCAGCAGTGAAACCCGTTTCCGGGCTGTGAAAAAGGCGCCCCAGTCCCAGTCCCAGATTGACACGCCGGGAAAAAACAGCGATACCAGAAACATGACCTTGAGCGATTCGTCCGGATCGAGCAACGGTCGGGACGACATGTCCGATCTCTTTGGACGCTACGACATTGAAGACCGCTTCTTCGACGAGACCTTTGAGTCCGAAGGGCGGCCGCGCCCTCACTACCGCATGCTCCTCGACGCGCTGGGCGGGATGTCCGGTGACGAAGTGGAGCGGCTCCAGGACCGGGTGACCCGCTCATTCCTGCACGAGGGCATTACCTTCACCGTATACGGAGACGACGAGTCCATTGAGCGGGTCTTCCCTATCGACTGCGTGCCTCGCCTCCTGCTGGCCCAGGAGTGGGACTACCTCGAACGCGGGCTTGCCCAGCGCGTGCAGGCTCTGAACCTGTTCCTTGCCGATGTCTACGGCCCGGGTCATATCCTGAACGACGGCACCGTGCCGCGCGAACTGGTGCGCGGCTGCCCGAACTATCGGCCCGAAATGGAGGGGGTGCAGGTGCAGCACGGGGCCTACGTCTCGGTGTGTGGGAGCGACATCGTGCGCACCGCAGACGGCTTCATGGTCCTGGAAGACAACCTCCGCGTTCCGTCGGGGGTGTCGTACATGCTGGCCTGCCGGGACGCGATTCGGCGCGCCTTCCCGCGTCTTTTCCGCCACTATCGCGTGCGTTCGGTGGACCACTACGGTCGGGAACTGCTGGGCATCCTGCGCTCCCTCTCGCCCCAGCAGGGAGAAGAGCCGCGTATCGCCCTGCTCACCCCGGGCGTCTATAACTCGGCCTACTACGAACACGCCTTTCTGGCCCGAGAAATGGGTATCGAACTCGTCAAGGGCGATGATCTGGTCGTGCAGGGGAAACGGCTGTACATGCGTACCGTTGGCGGCTTGCAGCCCGTTGACGTGCTGTACCGGCGACTCGACGACGACTTCATCGACCCCGAGGTCTTCCGCCCGGACTCCCACCTCGGCGTTCCCGGGCTGTTTGAGGTCTACCGCGCGGGTAATCTGGCGATCGCCAACGCACCGGGCACCGGCGTGGCGGACGACAAGGCGGTGTATTCGTATGTGCCTCGCATGATTCGCTACTACCTCGACCAGGAACCGATCCTGGACAACGTCGAAACCTATTTATGCCGGGAGCCCGAAGCGCTGGCCTACACCCTTGAGCACCTCGATCAACTGGTAGTGAAGGCGGTTGGCGAAGCCGGCGGCTACGGCATGCTGGTCGGAGTACACGCCAGCCGGGAAGAGCGGGAGGCGTTTGCGGCCACGCTCCGCGCCAATCCTGAGAACTATATCTCCCAGCCCACCCTGGATTTGTCCCGGGCGCCGTGCCTGATTGACGGGCGGCTCCAAGCCCGCCACGTTGACCTCAGGCCCTTCGTGCTCCACGGGACAGAGACCCGCCTGGTGCCGGGCGGGCTGTGTCGGGTGGCCCTGCGTAAGGGCAGCCTGGTGGTGAATTCGAGCCAGGGCGGCGGGTCCAAGGACGCCTGGGTGATTGAACAGGATACGCCGTGATACTCGCTCGGGTCGCCGATTCTTTCTACTGGATGAACCGTTACCTCGAGCGGGTCGCGCATACCGCCCGCCTGCTTGAGTTGCAGCTCGAACGCCTGCCGTCCAGCCCGGCCCAGGAAATCGCCGCAGGCTGGCGACGCATCTTCCACGGCCTCGGTACGCGTCCGCCCGCGGCGGATATCTATGGTGGCCCGGAGGACGAGGACGCCTTCTTTTTCGCCGACGGCTATACCCTGACCGACTACCTCAGCTTCGAGGCCGCCAATACCGCCTCCATCATCTGCTGTCTGACCGCAGCCCGGGAGAACGCGCGACAGGTTCGCGACTCTCTCAGCAACGCGATCTGGTCAAGCCTCAACCGCGAGTATCTGCGCCTGCGGGCCACGAGCCTGGTGGATGTCTGGGAGAGGGAACCCGTTATGCTGTACCGGGCTATCGGCGAAGCGGTGCAGCTCTTTGACGGCGTGTGTGCAAGCGCGATGCGCCGCGATGCGGGCTGGCACTTCATGCGTGTGGGGCGATTCATTGAGCGCGCCCAGCTCATCGCCGCCCTTATCGGCGCACATGCCAAGGACTTGGCCGAGGAGGAAAATGACTGGACCGGTCTCCTCCAGGGCTGTCATGCCTTCGAGACCTACTGCCATTTGCACGGCGCCCAGATCAGAGGGGCAGAGGTCGTCAGCTTTCTGGCCTACGACCCCGAGTTCCCCTATTCGCTGCGTTTTGCGGTGGACCGGCTGCGCGGCAGCCTGGAAGTCATCGATCCGCCCGTCCGTGGACGTTCTCCGGCAGAGCCTCACGCCATTGCCGGGCGTCTGGACGATCTCCTCTCCCGCCAAACGGCCATCGACTTGACAGCCGGCGGACGGGGTGAGAAGGAACTTGCCGAGTTTATTGACCTGGGCTGGAAGTTTCATGAAGCCCTGGAACGGACATACGTGTATTACCCGACTGAAGTCGGCATGTCCGGCGAGCGCACCTGAGGAAGCTGATGCCGTCTTCCGAATCGTTCCCAAGCGACAACGTCGTTGAGCTGTCTCTGACCCCCGACCTGTCGGCCCTGAGTGTGTTGGCTCGGGCCGTTGAGGACTTCGGGGCGGCGCGCGCCCTGCCCGAGGATCTCCAAGGCCGCCTGAATCTCGTCCTGGACGAACTCGTCACCAACAGCGTCAGCTATGGCTTACCGCAGGTTGCCGAACCCGAGCTGCGCCTGCGCCTGGCCGTTGACCGAGACGCCGTGGTTGCCCAGCTCGAAGATAACGGGCCGGCGTTCAACCCGTTTGAGGAAGCCCCGGAGCCGGACCTCAGTCTGGATCTCTCCGACCGGCCTGTTGGCGGCCTAGGGGTCTTTCTGGCCAAACAGCTCGCCGACAGCAGCAGCTATGAGCGTGTCGGCGGGCGGAATCGCATTACCGTGCGTCACCTGATAGGAGGAAAGTCCGATGGCGAATGAGCAGACCCTGTCGATCCGAACCGAGCGCAGCGAAAAGGCTGCGATTGTGTGTCCTTCGGGACGTGTGGACGGGAGTAACGTCGAGATCCTGGAAAGCGCTATCCAGGAACAGCTCAAAGCGGGCGAGAAGAAACTCGTGTTCGATTTTGAGCATCTGGTCTACATCAGCAGCGCGGGGCTGCGGACGCTCCTGGTAGCGGCCCGGCGTCTGCAGACGGAGGGGGGAGCTGCGCTCTTCTGCGGGCTGGCCGAACACATCGCGCACATCTTTGAAATCAGCGGCTTCAATAGCATCCTGACGGTGTACGGCAGCCGCGATGAGGCCCTGAGCAGTCTCTAAACACCTGTTCCGAAAGGAGGCGGTCGGCCTTGCAGACATCACCCATCCGGCTTCTCGTGGTAGACGACGAAGAAGACCTTGAACTGCTCGTCCGTCAGAAATTCCGCCGGCGGATCCGCAAAGGCGAACTCGACTTCGTTTTTGCCCATAACGGCAAGGAAGCGCTCGAAAAACTCGCCGAGCACCCCGACATTCACCTGGTGCTGTCGGATATCAACATGCCGGTGATGGACGGGCTGACGCTGCTGAGCCAGCTCGAAGACACCCGACCCGAGGTCCGGGCGGTCATCATTTCCGCCTATGGCGACATGAAAAATATCCGCACCGCCATGAACCGGGGGGCGTTCGATTTTGTCACCAAGCCGATCGACTTCAACGATCTCGAAATCACCATTGAAAAGACGCTCAAGCATCTCCGAACCCTGGAGAGCGCCCTGGAGTCGAGGGACCGGCTGGTCGCCCTGACGCGGGAACTCGATGTCGCCAAGCAGATGCAGATGTCCATCCTGCCCAGGAACTCGCTGAGTAGCGAGACCCACGCCATTGAGCCGCTGATGATCCCGGCCCGGGAGATCGGCGGAGACTTCTACGATTTTTTCAACCTGGATGACAACCGGGTCGGCCTGGTCATTGCCGATGTCTCGGGCAAGGGAGTTCCGGCCGCCCTGTTCACCACGGTGACCCGCAGCCTGCTCAAGAGCACGGCCAGAAACTCTCCGTCACCCGCCCGGTGTCTGACCGAAGTGAACGACCTGCTGGCCGAGGACAACGATGGGTGTGTCTTCGTCACCCTCTTCTACGGGGTGCTCGACCTGCGCAGCGGTATCTTACGCTACTGTAACGGTGGCCATAATCCTCCCCGCGTGGTGCAGGCCGATGCGCAGGTTGAGGTCGTGCCGCCGACGGGCAACCTGGTGCTGGGAGTCGTCTCCGGGCACGAATATCGCGACGCCGAAATCCAGCTCGCCCCTGGCGACACCCTCTTCCTGTACACGGACGGCATCACCGAGGCCGAGAACGCCGGTCAGGAGGAATTTGGAGAAGCGCGGCTCGACCGGACGCTTGCCAGTCTGGCCGGGGCGACTGCCGGGGACATCGCGAAGACGGTGGTTGACGCCGTGCAGAACTTTGCCGGGGATGCCCCGCAGTCGGACGACATTACCTGTGTGGCGCTGCGTCTCAACGCCACGCTCTCTTAACTGCGGACGGTACTCCATGCGTTTCCTGTTCGGCTGTGTCCGAGTTGCCGTGTTCGTCATTGCTCTGCTGGGGCTGGTGTCGACGGACAGTCCGGCCCAGACGACCGGCGAGCTGGTCTTTGGCCAGTCGGCCTCGCTCAGCGGGCCGGCCAGCGAACTGGGACAGGGCATGCGTCTGGGTCTCCTGGCGGCCTTTGAGGAAATCAACCGGGAGGGAGGGCTGCACGGCCGGCGTCTGGTGCTTGAGTCCCTGGACGACGCGTATGAGCCCGAGGCGGCCATCGCCAACACGCGCCAGCTCATTGACCAGCGCGGCGTCTTCGCCCTGGTCGGTGCCGTCGGCACCCCCACCTCCAGGGCTGCCCAGCCTATCGCTACCGAGGCGGGAGTGCCCTATATCGCCCCCTTCACCGGGGCCGAGTTTCTGCGCGACGCACAGCGGCGTTCCAACGTGGTCAACATGCGCGCCTCGTACTACCAGGAAACCGAGGAGATTCTGACCCGTTTGACCACCGACCTGGGCGTGCAACGGGTCGGCATTCTGTACCAGAACGATTCCTACGGCCGCGCCGGGCTGACGGGCGTCCGGCGCGCTGTCGCTCGCTACAACCTGCCCTTGGTCGTAGAAGCGGACTATCCGCGCAATACCGAGGCGGTCAAAGTCGCCCTGCTCGACCTGCGCCGCCCCCGGCCCGAGGCGATTGTCATCATCGGCGCCTATAAGCCCGCAGCCGCCCTGATCCGCTGGGCGCGACGCCTCGACTTCAACCCATATTTTATCACTATCTCCTTTGTCGGCGGTGCGGCTTTGGCGCGGGAGCTCGGTCCGGACGGCGCGGGAGTGTATGTGACCCAAGTCGTCCCCTTTCCCACCGATGCCAGCCTTCCCGTGGTCGCCCAATATCAGCAGGCCCTGGCTGCCATAGACCCTGACAGCGAGCCGGGTTTTGTGTCGCTGGAAGGCTATCTGGCCGGCCGCCTGGTCGTGGAAGGGGTGCGGCTGGCCGGTCCGAATCCGACCCGCGAAGATTTTCTGAATGCGTTGCTGGAGGCTGAGAGCATAGACCTGGGCGGCTTCCTGCTCCGTTACGGTCCGACCGACAACCAGGGCTCCGACCGTGTGTATCTGACGATCCTTGACCAGCGGGGCCGGGTGCGCCCCGTGCGAAGAATGACGCGGCCATGAGTCAGCCTGTCACCGATTCCAAGGCCAAAGGGAAGCGTGAGCACGACGAGCAGCAACAAGAGCGCTCGCTGTCCTCTGCCGACACCGCGTCCGCGCCGCAGTCTGCGGCGCCCGCGAGTGAAACGAAACCAGAACAGGCAGACCGGGCCGGGAGTGAGTCACAGCGCCCTCTCGTCGACAGGGCGAACTATGTGCAGCTCCTCACTGCGGATGTCGGCATGCGCTTTGGGATCGGGCCCAAGCTGTATATCGGCCTGCTGGTCGGTGTCCTCCTCACCCTGAGCGCCAGCCTGGTGGCCTATTTCTCGTTTCGCCAGATTCTCCACTACGAGGTCCGGCTTTCGGATTACAGCATTCCAAACCTGAGCAGCGCAGTCGACGCGGCTCGCCAAAGCGCTGTCGTGGTCACCGGGGCGCTACGGCTCATCTCGGCTGACTCGCCCCAGCAGCACGAGGCGGTGACCCGAGCGATAGCCAGGGAGCGGGCCGCCCTCAGCGGGCTCATCCAAGAGCTGGAATCCCGTTCCGCCTTCGGCGTGCAGACCCGGCTGATCGAAGTCCACCTGGGCGAACTTGGCATCCACCTGGAGTTGATCCAGCAATCGGCCGCCCGTCGCCTCGTCATCGCCGAGACCCTGGGGGGCCTCCGGGAGGAACTGACCGAGACGAACCGGCGCATTGAGCGTCACCTTGCCACCGCCATCGACGACCAGGCCTTTTACCTGGTTGAGGGGCTGCGCAACCTGCCGGACCGGCCGAGTCCGCTCGCCGAGCGGGCGTCTGAAGACGAACTCGCCTACTATCGGAACCTGGTCGCGATCAACCACCAGACCACCCTCGCCGTGCTGCTGCTGGACGAGGCGCTCGGTCTGTCTGACCGCGGGCTCCTGTTACCCTTGCAGGAGCGCTTCCACAGCGCCGTGCAGAACTTCCAGCGCGCCTATGCGGCCTTGCCGGTTCGCGCCCACGACCGCCTGTTTGGCGGGGATCTGGAGCGCCTGGCCCAAATGGGGGAATCCGACGAGGGCGGTATCATTCCGCTGCGCCTGGAAGCCCTACGCCGGCTTGAACAGGAGCAGGAAGCGCTGACCCGAGGACAGGCGGCTTCCGAACTGCTGCTGGCCGAAGTCAACAAGCTGGTGGCCGAGATCAACAGCGAGGCTGTCAGAGCCAGCAACTCCTCGCGGTCTGCCGCCCAGACCGGCATCGTCCTGCTCGTGCTGCTCAACATCCTGAGCACCGTCGGCGCGCTCCTCCTCGGCTGGCTGTTCGTCGGGCGTCATCTTGTCCGTCGCCTGGTCGGACTGGCGGCCGCGATGCGTTCCATGGCCGTCGGTGACCTGGAGGTGCCGGTCAAGGTGGGCGGCAATGACGAGGTGACCGATATGGCCACAGCCCTGGAAGTGTTCCGGCGCTATGCGCTGGAGGTGCAGCGGTTGAACCTGGTCGAGAAGCTGGCCGAAGAGCTGGACGCCAAGAACCAGACGCTTGAGCAGACCCTGGAGAATCTCAAACAGGCGCAGGAACAGGTCGTGGCCGAGCAAAAGCTCGCCTCGCTCGGCCAGCTCACAGCCGGGGTGGCTCACGAAATCAAGAACCCGCTCAACTTCATCAACAACTTCTCGGATGTGTCGGTCGAACTGATTGACGAGATCGAGGAAATCATGGAGGAAGGCCAGAATGGCCAAAATGGCCAGGACGGGCAGGACGGGCAAGCTGAGCAGGACGGGCAGGCTGAGACTGTTGAAGAAATCAACGCCATCCTGTCCGATCTCAGGCTCAACCTCCAGAAGGTGAAGGAGCACGGCCAGCGCGCCGACGGCATCGTGCGCAGCATGCTGGAGCATTCCCGCTCGACGCCGGGCGAGTGGCGGGAGACCGATGTGAACGCTCTGCTGAAGCAGTACATGGACCTCGCCTATCACGCCATGCGCGCCCACAACTCGAACTTCAACGTGACGATGAGCGAGGACCTTGACCCGGAGATGGGGCCGCTGGAGGTCGTGCCGCAGGACATTGGGCGGGTGTTTCTCAACCTGGTCACGAACGCCTGCCAGGCGCTTGAGGAAAAGCGTCAACAGTCGGACGACGCTTATGACCCGCAGCTGCGCGTGAGCAGCCGCCGCCTTGGGGATCGGGCCGAGTTCTGTGTCCACGATAACGGCCCCGGCATCCCGGAGGAGATACGGGAGCGGATTTTCGAGCCCTTCATGACCACCAAGAAGACGGGTGAGGGAACCGGCCTCGGCCTGTCGCTGACCACCGACATCCTCACCCGCCACGGGGGGTCGATTCATGTGGATAGCGAGGAGGGTGTGTTTACCGAGATGACGGTTGTCCTGCCGCTTGAGCCGCCTCCAGAAGCCGTTGCCGCCAGAAACGAGGCGGAACAGGCTGATACGCTCCACTGAGGTAGGGGCGACCGGCCGGTCGCCCCTACTCGATTGCGGATTGAGGATATCAAAAGCCCAACTGCGCGACTGGGTTTTCGTCAATAGGATGTCGTCGTGACCCCGAGCGAGTTCATCGCCAAGTAGCGCGCCTCGGAACTCAAAGAGCGCTCGGCGCCAGAGGGTAGTATGCCGTGCGGTATGTCCTCCCAACCCCGCTTGGTCGTGGCAGAACGGACCGCTGGCACACTTGA
Organism: uncultured Binatia bacterium (SeqCode); assembly: GCA_965243735.1. Classification (GTDB taxonomy): domain Bacteria; phylum Desulfobacterota; class Binatia; order Bin18; family Bin18; genus JAAXHF01. Next base: position 4,449,756 of record CBDEVZ010000008.1, on the reverse strand, counting down.
CGATTCTGAAGAGCCAGTCGGTTCCGTCCGGTATGACGAGCCGGGAACGCACCAGGCTGTGTCCGGGGCAAACGGAGTCCCCCCTTACGATCTATGCCAACAGCATATATGTATCCCAGACGCGAAACTCGATCCGACATACCAGAAGTCTGAGGAGACCATGATGAAGATGATGTTCGCTGGAGCTTGTGCCCTCTCTTTTTGCCTGGCCGTGCCCGTTCAACTCTGGGCGCAGATGCAGATGCGAGTCAACGCCGTTCAATGGATGGAGTTGCAAATACAGCAACTGGAGCAAGCGGCTACCGATCCTTCGGTGGATGTCGTGACCAACACCTCTGAGACCGCCTACAAAATGGGAGCCGAGGCGGCCGACCGGGTCTTTGCCATTGTGGTGGACGACCCTCGACCCGAAGTGAAAATTGCACTGGCCCACCATGCGAGCCTCTTGGGCGGTGCGGTTGGAGAAAAATACCTGACCTTGCTGGCCGAAGATGACCACCCCGGGGTGCAAGAGGCCGTGGTGCTCAGGGCTGTCGAATTAGGCGGCAGCGAGGGGGGGCGGGTCCTACGGGTTCTCGCCCAGCCACAGCAGGATGCGTCGATCAGAAAGTTGGTGGCAAAACATGCCGGGCATGTAGGAGAAGAGGGAGGACGGATATTGAGCCTGCTGGCCGGGCAAGAGGAGGCTGTGATTCGAAGAGAGGTCGCGGTCAACGCCCATCTGCTGGGGCCGGACTCCGCCCAAGCCCTTCTCCTGAGCTTGGCTGAAGACAGCGATGTTTCGGTGAAGCAGATGGCGCTGTTCGCCGCCTTCCAACTCGGAGGAGCGGTGTCCGAACGTGTCTTTACCCGGATGGCGCGCGACCCCGACCCGCATATCCGCCGGGATGTGGTCACGCGCGTCTGTCAATTAGGCGGCCAGACGGCAAGCGTGGTCCTGGACACGTTGATTCGTGACCCGGAGCCGGAGGTCCGCAAAGAGGTGGCGCTGCATGTCAGCAAGCTGGGAGCAGAAGAGGCAGAAAAAGCGTTTCAAATTTTGGTGAAAGACGCCGAGCCTGAGGTGAGAAAGGCGGTTGTTGTCAGTCCCTACCAGCTGAACAAAAAAAGCGATGTGGTGATCAGCACCTTGATTATGGACCCCGCGCTTGAGGTGAGAAAGGGCTTGGCCCTGTATGCCAGTCAGGTCGGGGGAGCGGAAGGCGAGAAGATTCTCAGTATTCTGATGCTGGACCGGACACCGGCAGTCAGGCGAGAAGTCGCTTTTCGAGCCGCTCAGCTCGGGGGAGAGGGCAGAAAAAGAATTCTGCACCTCTTGGCCCAGGATCAGGACTTTGCGGTCAAGCGCTTGGCTCGGGAACAGTTGAACGCCATTCTTGAGGGCGAATCCAGCAGTTGATCAAGGCCCCTGCGCCCAAGTCCGATCACTGGAACCTGCTCGGTGATGGCGCCCATACTGTCGTGGCGCGCGCCGACGGGGTGGAGTTTGCCCGAGCGACGTTCACCGTCACCACCTTGGGCGACGAGTTTGTGCAGGGTGCGCGCGGCGAATGTGTTGTGACGGATTTTCCGAGGCGGGGTGAGGCGGTCCGGCTGGAGTGGCAGCAGACTCAGCAGAACTTTGTGATCGTCCCGCTCGTGCCTTGAAGGCTCGCCCTCAGACGCCCACTCCCGCGGGGTGCAGCCTACGGTTGGCCTGCGGATATTTCCGATGATGCCGCCCTGCGCGCACTGCTGACGCTTAACTTGGCGACTTGACACTTGAGCAGGATGAGATGCCTTTGGGGGCTTGAGTAAGGGATTGCAAACAGGGCCTTTCCCTCGCTGTTGCGACAAAATTGTTGCTGACTCCCCCTCCGAGGAGATCGTCAAGCTGCTCGCCCACTTTGCGGACGAACTGGACAAGGACGCTCAGGATTGGCAGGCCGGCCTCCGGGCTGACGGGTTGCCGCCGTGGGTCTGCCAGCCGCCACCCCCGTCGGAGTCAAGCTGAGGCCCGTCCCTGCACGCGCGCGGTCTCATTTTGCAGCGGGGATATCGAGTATCCGCGACACAGATTTCTGAGACGGGGAAATTGCACACCTTTGCCCGTCCCAGCTGCCCTGCCGTGCTCGGCTCGGTGCTCTGTCGTAAAACGCTCCTTTTCCAAGACAGGCCGCCGGCGCCGGTGCGGCGGGGGGCTGGCGGAGGCGTCGCCCCTACTCCACAGCGGTAATGACAAAGTTCTGCTGGGCTGTTTGCCAGGTTAGTGTCACCGTCTGGCCGGGCTCTGGAAAATCCTCAACCCTGCACGTCCCACGCGCATCCGGCACGAACTCCTCGCCCAAGGTCGTCACCCGCACCGTGGCCCGACCCAGTTCCTCGTCATCGGCCCAGGCGCTGACCTCATGGTCGCCGTCGCCCAGCAGGTTCCAGTTGAACAACAAGCCAAAGCCGTTGTCGCTGTCGCCACACGCCGCCTGGGTATCCCCGCGTGCGGTGCCATAGGCCGCCGGCTGCGTCGTGCCGTTAAGCTCAATCGTGACCGCGTCGGTCGCGCACACCCAGCCCGAGAGGACACCGATCCCGCTCTGAAAGGACCCTGGCCCTGGATTCTCCAGCCGGCCCTGGCCTGCCGGCTCTTGGGCGCTTGGAGGCGGCCTGTCGGCGGCCGGTTCGGCGCCGTCCGTCAAGACAAAGTTCTGACTGGCCTCCTGCCACCGCAGCGTGACCGTCTCGCCAGGCGTCGGGAAGTCCGCCAGCGCGCACGTTCCCTCGACATCGCGCAAAAACTCCTGCCCCAAGGTCGTCACCGCCACGGTCGCCCGGGCCAGCTCGATCCCGTCCACCAGCGCCACGACGCTGTGGTTGCCGTCGCCCAGCAGGTTCCAGTTGAACAACAAGCCAAAGCCGTTGTTCGTATCGCCACACGCCGCCTGAGTATCCCCGCGCGCGGTCCCATACCCGGCCGGCTGCGGCTGGCCGTTGATCTCAATCTCCACTATGTCAGCGTCACACACCCAGCCCGAGAGGACGCCGAGGCCGCTCTGGAAGGAGGTGGGGCCGGGGTTCTCCAGTTGCCCGGCGACAAAGGTCGTGCGCAGCGCATAGCGCCCGGTGGCACGGCCAGCCCCTTGCACGGCAATCACGACTGAGCCGGGCTGCACGGGCACGCCGAGCCGAAAGTTGTTCCTACTCCCGCCCTCTGTAGCGGTAGCGAGCTGCACCCCATCGAGCCAGACCGTGCCCACAGTATTGGTCGAGCCGGTAGTCTCGACCACGAGAATACCGGCGTGAGGCGCGTCGAACTGAAAGTAATCCCGGTCGCGGGCGGGCGCGATCTCGCCGGCGGTGGATGAGGTTGGCGCGATTGAGGTCGCTTGCCCCGCAGTATTGCCGTGCGCGTCGCGGCGGCGACTGCTACCGCCACCTCCCCCTCCACGACGAGGCGGCGGGGGTGGCAATGCCAGCACCCGCACCCGGTGGTTAAACAGATCGCTGATGTACACCGCGCCGTTGCTCGCTAGCGCGATGCCGAGAGGCCCATTGAACCAGCCTATCGCCGCCGGGCCGCCGTCGCCTCGAAAGCCATGGTCCACACAGGTCCTGTCATCCGCGGGATTCGTGCAGAAGACGCCGCCCGCAATCGTGGTGATGACCCCGTTGGTCGCCACTTTCCGGATGCGCTCGTTGTTCGTATCCGCAATGTACACGGTCCCATCGCGGGCCACTGCCACGCCCTGCGGAAAGTTGAGTTGAGCCGCCGTGGCCGGGCTGCCATCGCCGCTGAAGCCCTCCACCGTGCACTGCGGGGGATCGTTCATGTCGCAGGTCTCGTGGCCGCCCGCAACCGTGGTAATGATCCCGGTAGCCGCCGTCACCTTGCGGATGCGGTGGTTGGATGCGTCGGCAATGTAGAGGTTGTCACCCGCGTCTACTGCCACGGCTATGGGCGTGCCGAGTTGGGCGGCGGTGGCTTGGCCGCCGTCGCCGCCGTAGCCGAAGGTCCCCGTTCCCACGACCGTGGTAATGATCCCGGTAGCCGCCACTACCTTGCGGATCCGATTGTTCTCTGTATCGGCGATGTAAAGATTGCCGGCACTGTCCACCGCCACGTCCTGAGGATTGTTGAGTAGGGCCATGGTCGCATCCCCGCCGTCGCCGCTGAAGCCGCCGGCGTTTTCGTCGTTCGAGGTCCCCGACCCCGCCACCGTGGTAATGACCCCGGTGGCCAGCACCACCTTGCGGATGCGGTGGTTGTGTTCATCGGCAATGTAGAGGGTGCTGCCATCCGCGGTGAGCGCCACGCCCATGGGTAAACTGAGCTGGGCGGCGGTCGCCGGGCCGCCGTCGCCGCTGAAGCCTTGCACCGTGCACTGCGGGGGATCGCTCATGTCGCAGGTCTCGTGGCCACCCGCGACCGTGGTGATGATCCCGGCGGTATCGACCTTGCGGATACGGTAGTTGGCTCGGTCGGCAATATAGAGATTGCCCGCCCTGTCCACCACTACATCAGTCGGTCCCCGGAGCCGGGCCTTCGTCGCCTGGCCGCCGTCGCCGCTGAAGCCGGGAAATACCCCCCCCGTCAGCGTGGTGATGATCCCGGCGGTATCGACCTTGCGCACGCCGCCTTGGCGGTTGGTCCCATTAAAAGCAATATAGAGATTCCCCACGGTGTCTATCGCTACGCCGGTAGGCCAATTGAGGTCGGCCTCTGTCGCCTGGCCGCCGTCCCCGCCACTGCCTTGAGTGCCTGTCCCCGCCACCGTGGTAATGGTCGGGGTGGCTATGCTGACATCGACCTTGCGGATGCGGTGGTTGTTCCAGTCCGCGATGTAGACAGTGTTGCCGTCGGCAGTTACCAGCACGCCATAGGGATTGTTGAGCTGGGCCGCGTCCGCTTGGCCGTTGTCGCCGCTGTGGCCGCCGGTCCCATCTCCCGCCAGCGTGGTGATGGTCCCGGTGGATGCGACCCTGCGCACGCGGTGGTTGTTCCAATCCGCGATGTACACCGTCCCGTCACTGGCCACTGCTACGCCGGTAGGATAAAACAGCTGGGCGTCTGTCGCCGGCCCGTTGTCGCCGCCGTAGGCGCCGGTCCCATCTCCCGCCAGCGTGGTGATGATCCCGGTGGCCCCATCGACCTTGCGGATGCGGTGGTTGAACGCATCGGCAATATACAGCGTGCCGTCGCTGGTCACCGCCACGCCGATCGGTTGATTGAGTTGAGCGGCGGTCGCCTGGCCGTTGTCGCCGCTGTCCCCGCTGGTCCCATCTCCCGCCACCGTGGTAATGATCCCGGTGGTCCCATCGACCTTGCGGATGCGGTGGTTGAGCCGGTCGGCAATGTAGAGGCTGCCGTCGCTGACGACCGCTAGGCCGGAAGGCCCGCCAAGCTGAGCCGCCGCCGCCTGTCCACCATCTCCGCCGAAGCCAGCCTGTCCCTCTCCCGGTCCGGCAAAGGGGAGCAAGGTCCCGTCGGTGGCCACCCTAAACACGCTGTTGTGGGTCGGGTCGGACATATACACGGTGCCGTTGCTGGCGACCGCGACGCTGTTGGGCCGATACGCATGGAGCCCGCGCGGCCCCGCCACCGTGTTAATGAGGAGGGTTTGCTGCGCCTGCGTCGGGCTGACCACGCCCAGCAGTGCAGCCAGAACCAGACTCAGCGCAATAGGGAAGCGGAACGGATGACGCCTCGGATGAGGGGGAATGGGTCGGACGCTGCTGCACATCTCTTGCTCCTCCGGTCTTACACCTCCACCCAGCATGATGTTCGTCTTGCTAGGCGCAGAGTGCGGAGACCGCGGGCCTCGGTATGCAGTAGAAGCATCTGCCGAACAGATGAGAATTTAAGTGAAATTGACAATTAGTTGCAGTTCAATCTCATTTAGGGATTTTCGCGCCATAGCGTAGACGAAAGGCGTCACAGAAAGCGCTGCCCAGATGGGCAGTAGTGGGAAATTAGTTGCAATTTAATTTCATTTAGAGCATTTTCGCGCTGTGTTGCGTCATAACTGGATGGGCGAAATCATGGGGGCATTCCTCTCCTCTTCGGCCACGAGCGTAGACGAAAGGCGCCACAGAAAGCGCTGCCCCAGATAGGCGGCAGTGGGAAAAATGGGGCGTAGACTGGGTCCCCGGCCCAGGGCTGGAGCAGGGACCAGAGCAAATAACGATGCTGCGTAGCTCTTCGACTTCAGGCGCGTCGCGCCTGACGCCCTTCGGCTCACTCAGGACAGGCTCAGGCCCAACGGCCTCCCGTTCGTGTTGAGCAGAGCGAAGTCGAAGCAGGGATGCCGGGTCACGTCCAGCATGACGAGGGCGGAACGGCAGGACTACAGCCTAACGCGAAACGCTTAGCGGGCTGGGCAAGCGGGCGGGAGCGTGGGAAGCTCTGGGGCGAATTGAGGGTGGGAGGACAGCGATGAGTAGAGCCTACTCGGCTGATCTGCGGGAGCGGGTGTTGGCCGCTGTGGCGGCAGGGCAATCCGCCCGCGGGGCGGCTGCCCGGTTTGGGATCGGGCCGACCACCGCGAGCCGGTGGGTCTGTCTGGAGGAAACCTTCCACGGGCAATTTTGGATCTGCTCAGGCAACGCCGGCGGGATGAGTGCAGCAGACAAATTTGCCGTGAGGTGCTGGGGCTCGTGGATTGGGCCAAGAGTTTCGGTTCGACCTCGGCCGAGCGACTACCGCGCTTTCTCCGGCTGATACCGGCCACAGTGTCAAGCTTTGCACCGCCCAACTCCCGAGCCGTTCCCTGGGCGGGAGAGGCTGCCCAAGGAGGGAGGAGAGATGAAAAAGACAGGAGGCAGAGGACTGACCCCCGGCGTTCGCGGCGGGCAGGGGTTCCTCGTCCTGGCCGTCGCGTTGTTCTTCGGGGGCCTCGCGGCCAGCCCGTCGGCCGCGGTCGAGGGCATCGCTGACACCTGTGACGAGAGTCTCGGCCTCGGCCGCGTCGCTCGGGATGGTGACGCCTGCGTGATCCTGGACAGCATCATCGTGAAAGTGGCGAGTGGCTACACTGTCGATCAGGCGGCCGAGGCGGTAGAGCAGCTTGCGGGCTGGACGGTCACGGCCCGGCTGTACCAGCTCGGGCTGCTCGCGGCCAGGTACGCGCCGGACACCCTGACGCTGGCCCAGCTCGATGCGCAGCGGGCCGCCATCGCGGCGTTGCCCTGGGCCGAGTATGTGGACCGCGATGGGGTGGTGTGGGCAGCGCATCTTCGGCCCGAGGGAGCGCTGGAGAATCCCGGGCCGGGCTCCTTCCAGAGTGGGCTTGGCATGATCTGGGGCTGGGTGTGCGACGCCGCAGTCGTCGCCCTGGAAATCGATGGTGGCCCACCCATTGAGGCAGCCGTTGCCACCGAGCGGGCGGACACAGCGATGACGTGCGGCGACACCACGAATGGCTTCGGTTTGCTATTCAACTGGAACCTGCTCGGTGATGGTGCCCATACTGTCGTGGCGCGCGCCGACGGGGTGGAGTTTGCCCGGGCGACGTTCACCGTTACCACCTTGGGCGACGAGTTTGTGCAGGGTGCGCGAGGCGAATGTCTCGTGACGGATTTTCCGAGTCGGGGTGAGGCGGTCCGGCTGGAGTGGCAGCAGACTCAGCAGAACTTTGTGATCGTCCCGCTTCATACAGCGTCACCCCCACCCGCTGGATATGTCCAATCACATCGGGGTCGCTGATGTGATGGAAGATGGATACGTCGAGCGTATAGGGCAGGAGGAGGTCGTCAAGGTCATTGGCGATTCTGTACAGCATGTCCAGCGTCAGGTCGGCGTCGCCACACAGGGTCAGATCAATGTCGGAGCCGTTTTTATGGCTGCCTTTGGCGCGTGAGCCGTACAAAATCGCTTTTGTCACTTGCGGGTAGCGGGCGAAGACGGCGCGTATCTTTTGGAGGACATGTTCCGGCAAGCCATGCTTCATGCCGATTCCTCCTGTTTCAGACGCTCCAGTGTGGCGCGCAAGGTCTGAAATTCCGCAAAGTAGGTGTCAAGAATCGCCGTTACAATCTGGCTGGCGGTGTCCTCATTATAGGTATGCGAGGTCGTGTTGCGGCTTTGGAGCATCGCCATCCATGTTTCGCCGTTTTCAATCAAGCCTGTTCTGAAAGCGGCGCGTGTTGTGTCCCTTGAGCCATAGAGGTTCTGGACGCCACGTTCCTCAAGAAAGTCCTTCAGCGTATTCCAGGCCAATTCGTGCGTATATTCGAAGCCCTGTATCAATCCCTGTGCTTCCAGCTTCGAGAGCTGACGCTGCCGCGCCAATTCGACAGCCTCTTGCAGTTGAGAAAAAGCCTTGTCGAAATGCTTGGCCCTCTGGACCCAGCGGATATCTCGGCCGCTCATGGGGAGTTCCCATATCAGGTCCGGTTCGGCGCCTGATCTTCCTCGCCGACGCTGAATCGCGTGGCGTCAACCTCCGACAGATGCACGGCAATCTGAGGCGCGAGCAGTCCTGTGAGCCATTTCTTTCCGCCGCCACACGAAGCGGCCAGTCCGCGCCTCAGTCTTCCTGGCGCAGGGCGAAGAAAGAGGTAAATTCGTTGCGGCGCACCAGGAGCAGCAGACTGTCCTTCTCGTTCATCTCAGACAGGATGGCTGTGAACTCGCTGACCGATGCCACGGCCTGGCGGTTGACCTCCTCGATGACATCCCCGCGCTGAATCCCAGCCCGCTGGGCCGCGCTGCCCGGCTCGACATCGGATACGACGATGCCTGTCTGAGCGGCGTCGAGTTGAAGCTGGCGGCGGACCTCGGGCGTGATGTCGGCGACGGTCATGCCCCAGTTACGGGTGCCGGCTTCACCGCCGGCGAGCTGAACCTGTTCATCCTTGAGTTCGCCCAGGGTGACCGTCAAGGTTTGGCTTTCGCCGCCGCGCAGGACGCCGACTTTTGCCTGTGTCCCGACCGGCGTCTGGGCAACCAGAGCGGGCAGTTCGCGCGAATCGCCGATCTCCGCCTGGTTAAAGGCGACGATGATGTCCCCCCGCTCCAGACCCGCTTTGTGGGCCGGGCTGTCGGGCGTCACCTCGGCTACCAGGGCGCCCTTGGGTTCGGCCAAGTCAAACGACTTGGCCAACTCCGGGGTGACGGCCTGAATCATCACCCCCAGCCAGCCACGGGTGACCGCGCCTGTTTCTCGCAGCTGCTGGACAATCGACTTGGCCAGATCAATCGGGATGGCAAAGCCAATGCCGATGTTGCCGCCGATGCGGCTGTAGATGGCCGTGTTGACCCCGACGACCTCGCCCTGCAGGTTGAGCAGCGGCCCCCCGGAATTGCCCGGATTGATGGACGCGTCGGTTTGAATGAAATCGTCGTATGGGCCGGCGCCGATGACCCGTCCCTTGGCGCTCACAATCCCGAGCGTAACGGTCTGGCTCAGCCCGAACGGATTGCCGATGGCGATCACCCAGTTGCCGACTTCAAGACCGGCCGACTGCCCAAAGGGGACGCTCGGCAGGGGCTGGTCGGGTTCGATCTTGATCAGCGCCAGATCCGTCTTTTCGTCTGAGCCGATCTTTGTGGCCTGGTACTCTTCCTCGTCAGACATGCGGACGGTGATCGTGTCTGCCCCATTGATGACGTGATTGTTGGTGACGATATAGCCGTCCTGGCTGATGATAAAACCAGACCCCACGCCGCGCCGTCTGTCCGAGGGTGGACGCTCCGGACCGAACCGCCGAAAAAACTCGCCAAACGGATCGCCCGGACCAAACGGGCCGGGCACCGGGGGAGACTGGCGACGCCCTTGAGAGCGCGATCCGGGTTTTTGGGTGGTCGAAATATTGACGACCGCAGGCATCGTATTTTGGGCAATCTCAACGACCGACTTTGCCGCAGCCCGCGCCTGCGGGACGATGCCCGGCAGGACTCCGGCCATACACAGCGCGACCAGCACGACCCAGGGGTGCAGCCTGAGCCGTGGACGAAACACACCGGATGAGTCACGTTGCCGGACTACGTGAGTACAACCAGCTCCTGGCAAAGGTAACCAAGGAGATTGAAGAATGTGCATACATCCCCTACATTTGGCTGAGATATGGTTGTTTGGTCATGATGAAGAGCCTGAGCGTGCCCTGTTCGTATACACCCCCCTGGGCATTGTCAAGCATAAAGCGAGCGAGGGATGAGGACGGCGGCAGCGGCACATGCCACGCCGCCCCGTCCGCGCAGGCCGGTCGGCGAGCGGAGGAGCGTTACACACTATGGATGAGGATCGTGTTGTCGAGCCTGAGCAGGCGGCCGTTGGCATCACCGCGCTTGGCGAGCAGGTGCAGGCCCAGGCGCCCGCGCTCACTCGGCTGCGGGAAGAAATCGGTCGGGTGATTGTTGGCCAGCAGGCGCTGATCGAGCGGCTGCTGATCGGCCTGCTGGCCAACGGCCACGTCCTGCTCGAAGGCGTGCCGGGTTTGGCCAAAACCCTGTCGGTCAAGACCCTGGCCCAGACCCTGAGCGCCAGCTTCCAGCGCCTGCAATTCACTCCCGACCTGTTGCCGGCCGATTTGATCGGCACCCTGGTGTACAGTCCGCGCGACGGCAGCTTTACCACCAAGAAAGGGCCGATTTTTGCCAACATCGTGCTGGCCGACGAAATCAATCGCGCCCCGGCGAAAGTGCAGAGTGCCCTGCTCGAAGCCATGCAGGAACGTCAGGTGACCATTGGCGAAGCAACCTACCCGCTGCCCGCGCCGTTTCTGGTCCTGGCGACCCAGAACCCGATTGAACAGGAAGGCACCTACCCGTTGCCCGAGGCTCAGGTGGATCGCTTTATGCTCAAGGTGTGGGTCAGCTATCCGTCAAAAGAGGAAGAGCGCCGCATTCTGGAGCTGATGGCCTCGACTGCCGAGCCCCCAGGCGTCGAGACCGTGCTGACTGCGGACGACATCGTCCGGCTGCGGCGCCTGGTCGATCACATCTACCTCGATGACAAAATCAAGGACTATATTCTCGACCTGATCTTTGCCACCCGCGAACCTGCGGCCTACCAGCTCGACCTGCAACGGTTCATTCAGTATGGCGCCTCACCGCGGGCGACCCTGTATCTGACGCTCGCCGCCAAGGCCCACGCCCTGCTGGGCGGGCGCGGCTATGTGACCCCCCAAGACGTGAAATCGCTCGCCCCGGATGTGTTGCGCCACCGGGTGATCGTGACCTACGAGGCCGAGGCCGAAGACATCAGCTCGGACAGCATCGTGGAGCGTATTCTGGATGGCGTGCCGGTGCCCTAGGCCGGGCGGGCACGCGAGCCGGGACCAGGCAGGACCGTCATGCTGAGAAGAGGAAACGTGTCACCCTCATATCCAGGACAGGAGGACCCGTTTCCTCTTCGTACCGAACAGCTCACAACCGTCCGCAAGATCCACGTGCGGACGAGCCATCTGGTCAGCGATCTGTTTGCCGGACAGTACCAGAGCGCGTTCAAGGGCCAGGGCATGGAGTTCTCCGAGGTCCGCCACTATCTGCCGGGCGACGATATTCGGGCGATTGACTGGAACGTTACCGCCCGGACCGGAATCCCGCACGTCAAACGCTTTGTCGAGGAGCGTGAGCTGACGGTGATGGTCCTGGTCGATGCCAGCGCCTCGACCCGTTTTGGCACGGTCTCTCAACTCAAGAGCGAAATGGCGGCCGAGATGGCTGCCCTGTTCGCCTTTTCGGCGATCAGCAATAACGACAAGGTCGGCCTGGTGATTTTCAGTGACCGGGTCGAACTGAGCCTGGCGCCCAAGAAAGGCACCCGCCATGTGCTGCGGGTCATCCGTGAGGTCTTGTCTTTTCAGGCCCAGCACGCGGGAACGGATATCGCCGCTGCGCTCGAACACCTCAACCGGGTCAGCAAGCGCCGCGGGGTGGTGTTCGTGATTTCCGATTTTCTGGACGCCGGGGCCGGCCTGGCACTCAAGATCGCCAATCGACGCCACGACGTGATTGGGGTGGTGCTGGACGATCCGCGCGAATGGACGCTGCCCGATGTCGGCCTGATGGTCTTCGAGGATGCCGAGACCGGCGAGCGGCTGCTGGTCGATACGGGCAGTCGGCGTGTCCGGCAGGCGTTTGCACGCCAGGCCGAGGAGGCGCGCCGCCAGCGCGCCCGCCTGTTGCACGGGGTGGACATGGATACAATTGCCGTCCGCACCGACCGGCCCTACGTTGAGGCGCTGCTGCGCTTCTTTCGCCTGCGCGAGGAGAGGGGCGGCCGGTGAAGCCGAACGCCTGGACAGGCCGGGGTCTGTGGCTCGGCTGGAAAGAGGGAACGTGTCGTCCTTCTCTGCTTGGACTGTTGACATGTTTCCTTGTTGTCGTGTGGGGCGGAGCCGCGTTCGGCCTGGCGGCGGCCGATCAGACCCAGGCGCCGTCCGTCAGCGTCAGCGTTGACCGGACCGAAGTGACGATCGGCGATCCCATTCGCTACACCATCAGCGTGACGGCGGCGGCCAATATCGAGGTCGAGATCCCGCTGCTGGGCGAGCAGCTGGGCGACCTTACGGTCCTCGATTTTGGCGAGCTGCCGCCCCGGGACGAAAACGGCCAAGTGGTGACGAGCCGCTGGTTTCGGCTGACGACGTTTGAGACCGGCCACCACCTGCTGCCTGGTCCGACGATCCGCTATCGACATCACGGACAGCGGGAGCGGATCGACGGCGACGACATCTCGATTACGGTCATCAGCCTGCTGGCCGAGGCCGGCCAGAACCCGGCCCTGCGCGACATCAAGCCCCCGGAAGTCCTGCCCTTCGATTGGCGGCCGTACGGGCTGGTGGCCGTCGCCGGGCTGGTACTGGCCGGGCTCGGCGGTGGACTGTTTTTCTACCTCAGGCGTCTTGCTCCAGCCGCGGCTCCAGCCGTGGCTCCAGCCGCTTCCCAAGTCGCCCTGGAAGCCCTCCGCCGACTGCACGCCCGGGGTCTGATTGAAAAGCAACAGTTTGAGACGTATTACGTGAGTCTGTCCGCCATCGTGCGGGAGTATCTGGAAAACGGCCTCAATCTCCGAGCGCCCGAGATGACAACCGAAGAATTCCTGTCCGTCGCCGCCCGCGACCACCAACTCAGTCCCGTACAGCAGGCGCGGCTGGCCGAGTTTCTGTCCCAGGCCGACCTGGTGAAATTCGCCCGTCACCGGCCGGGGCTGGAGGAGAGCGAAGCCGCCTACCGGGCCGCCCGGCGTTTTGTCGAAGAAACCCGCCCCCCCCAGGACCGGCAGGACCACAATGGCCCTGCGGCGACCGCGACCGAGGTGTCGGATGCGCCTTCATGATCCGTGGGCCCTGGTCCTGTTGGTCCTCATCCCCCTCCTCTTCGTCTGGCGCTGGCGGGCGGGCTATGGAGCGGCCGTGCGCTACCCCAGCCTCAGCCTGCTGCGCGGTCTGCCGACGGGCGGCCGCCAGCGCTGGCGCTGGGTCGTACCGGTCGTACGCGGCCTGGTCCTCGTCCTGCTCAGCCTGGCCCTGGCCCGGCCCCAGCTCGGCAAGGCCGAGAGCCGGTATGTCGGGGCTGGGATCGATATTGTGCTGAGCGTCGATATCTCGGGCAGCATGCGGTCTGAGGATTTTCGCCTGGACGGGCGTCGCGTCAGCCGGCTCGATGTGGTCAAGTCGGTGGTCAGAGACTTTGTGACCGAGCGGCCGGGCGACCGGATCGGCCTGGTCTTGTTCAGCGCCCGTCCGTATACCCAGTGTCCGCTGACCCTGGATCACGGCTGGCTGTTGCGCAATCTGGAGCGGGCTCGGATCGGCATGATCGAAGACGGAACGGCGGTTGGCTCGGCCCTGGCCACCGCCGTCGGTCGCCTCGAACAGGCATCTGTCAAGAACTCGACCAAGAGTGCAGCCAAAAGCGCAGTGGTGATCCTGCTGACCGATGGCCAGAACAACGCCGGAAAAATCTCTCCCCTGACCGCAGCCGAGGCCGCCCGGGCGCTCGGTATCAAGGTCTATACCATCGGAGCCGGGACAAAGGGCATGGCGCCGTATCCGGCTCGCGACGCCTTTGGGAACCTGGTCTACCGCCCGGTCCAGGTGGATATTGACGAGCAGACCCTGAGCCGGATCGCCGATACGACCGGCGGCCGGTATTTCCGAGCGACCGACACCCAGAGCCTCAGAGACATCTACGAGACGATCGATCAGCTCGAACGCACCGCGTTCGACGCGCCCCGCTACCTCGACTATGACGAACTCTACCCCTGGCTGCTGATCCCGGCCCTGGCCCTGCTCGGCCTTGAAATCGGCCTGCGGCATAGCCTATTGCGGGAGCTGCCCTGATGAGCTGGCGCGCCCCACATCTTCTCTGGCTGCTGACGCTCGTGCCGCTGCTCGGCGCGGGTCTGTGGTGGGCTGTCATCCAGCGCCGCCGCGCGCTGCTGCGTTTTGCCCAGGCGCGCCTGCTGGCCAGCCTGGTGCCGGCGCTGTCGCCCCGCCTGGATGATCGTCGTCAGCTATGGCGGGCCGGTCTGCTGCTGGGGGCCGTGAGCCTGTTGCTGCTCGCCCTGGCCGGCCCGCAGTGGGGCTTGAGCTGGGAGACGCTTGAGCGGCGCGGGGTGGACATCGTCATTGCGCTCGACACCTCGCGCAGCATGCTGGCCCAAGATATCAAGCCCAACCGGTTGGAACGCGCCAAGCTGGCGATTGAGGAGCTGATCGGGCAGCTGCGTGGTGACCGGCTGGGTCTGGTGCCGTTTGCCGGCTCGGCCTTCATTCAGTGCCCTCTGACCCTGGACTACGGGGCGTTTGCCGAAAATCTGCGCGCCGTCGAGGTCGGCATCATCCCCAAGGGTGGGACCTCGCTGGCGGCCGCAATTCGGACCGGGATTGAGGCATTTGAGGGTCGCTCCGGCGCGGACGCGGTGCTGCTGATCGTCACAGATGGTGAAGACCACGAGGGCCAGGTCGAGGCCGCCGCTCAGCAGGCGCGCGACACGGGGATTCGGATTTATCCGGTCGGGATCGGCACCCCAGAGGGCGAGCTGATCGTGGTCAGCGAGGATGGGCAGTCCACGTTTGTGAAGGATCGCCAGGGCCGGATTGTGAAGTCGCGTCTCGAGGCCCGTGGCCTGCAGGACATCGCCATTACGACCGGCGGGGCCTATATTTACGCCGTCGGCCACAGTCTGGGTCTGGACGAGGTGTACCGCCGCTATATCGCTCGTCTCGAAGGCCGGACCCTGACCAGCAGCGTGGAGCGGCGTTTCCACCAGCGCTTTCAGTGGCCGCTGTTTGGCGCCCTGTTGCTGCTGGGACTCGAAGCCGTACTGCCCGCGCTCAGACCAAAGACGGCCCGGCGCGACCGGTTTGCCACAGGAGAATGAGGTGGACACAACCCGACACGTGAGAAAAGCCCCCGGTCTGAGAAACACCCTCCGTCTGGTGACGTGTGTGGGTCTGGCGATCAGTAATCTCGCTTGGCTCGACCCGGTCCGCGACGCGGTCACAGAAGGCAACCGCCTGTTTCACGCCGGGCAGTTCGAGGAAGCGCTGACGCACTACGGCCAGGTCTTGGTCGACGACCCGGACTCTCCCCTGCTCAACTTCAATATGGGGGCGGCGCATTACAAAGCCGGCAACTATGACGCGGCCCTGTCCTCCCTTGCCCGGGTGCCGGGCGAGGACGACGCCCAGCCTCGTACCGCCCGGACGGCCTATAATCTGGGCAATACTCAGTATCAGATCGGAGCCGCCGCAGAAGCCGCCCAGCCCCAGGCCGCGCTAGAGGCCTACACCGCAGCGCAGGCCGCCTATCGTCGTGCGCTCGGACTCGACCCCAGCGACCGGGACGCCAAGTTCAACTACGAGCTGGTAGCCAAAAAAATCGAACAGCTCAAAGAGCGGATGCAGAACCAGCAGCAGCATCCGCCGCACAACCAGCCGCCGCCCGACCGGCAGGGGCGCAATCAGGCCGAGCAACAGCCCGACCGGGACGCGGGTCAGGACCGCCAACAGGACCGCCATACAGCCCGACCCGAACGTTCTCAGGAATCGGCGCCTGAGCGGCAGCCGGGCCGTGGCGGCGAGCAGCAGCGGGACACGTCGGACTTGTCGGAAGAAGAAGCCTCGGCGCTGATTGACACCGCCAAGAGCGAAGAGTTGCGTGCCGAGGAATTCCTCCGTCACGCCCAGGGCGGCGTTGTGGCCGAGCCTGTGGAGGACTGGTAATGGGGAGCCGGGCGTTCAGGATAGGACTGGCCGTCCTCCTGCTCGGCCTGGGAATCTCGCCAGCCTGGGCGAATATCCGGGTCCGAGCGGATATCAGCCCCCAACAGGCCGAGCTGGGAGAGTCGCTGACGCTGGTGATTGAGGTCCAGGGGGCGCAAGATGTCGAGCCGCCCGCGCTGAGCGGTCTGGATGCCTTCGATGCCAGCTATGGTGGTCCCTCGACCCAGATGTCGATCATGAACAATCGCTACAGCGCCTCGGTGCGACATCGCTACACGTTGCGGGCGCGCAAGGAGGGCCGTTTCACGCTCGGGCCGTTTCGGGTCGAACACCAGGGTCGGGAGTATCAGACCGGAACGGTCGAGGTCGAGATTCGGGCCGGCCGTCCGGCCTCGCCCGACCGGGCGGCGCGTGCTCGGCCCGGCCAGACTGGGAAGGACGTGTGGCTTGAGATCACGACCCCTGACCATGAGGTCTTTCTGCACCAGCGCGTGCCGCTTGAGGTGAGCCTGCACGTTGGCGGTGTGCGGGTTGCCAATGCCCAGTATCCGCTCCTGCCCGGAGACGGGGTAGCGCTTGAGGCGTTTGAAGAACCGGTCAGACAACGGCGGACTGTGGGCGACCGGGCGTTTCGTGTGCTGCGCTTTCGGACGACGCTGGTGCCGCTACGCTCGGGCACAATCGAGCTGGGCCCGGCCTCGCTCCAGCTGAACGTGATCCGCCGGACTCCGTCTGCCTCGCTCAACCTGTTTGACCGGTTTTTTTCCGATTCCCTGTTTGGGACGGAGCGCCGGCCCCGGACGCTGACCTCCGAGCCGCTCAGCCTGCGCGTGCGGCCGCTGCCGGAAGCGGGTCGCCCGCCCACGTTTTCCGGAGCGGTCGGACAGTTCGAGTTGGACGTGACAGCCGAACCAACCCAGCTGCGGGTCGGTGATCCGCTTACCCTGCGCATGTTGCTGAGCGGCGCCGGTCGGGTGACCGACGCCCAGCCGCCGAGTCTGGTCAACACCGAGGGTTTGCGGACCTATAGCCCCCAGATGGATCAGCCCGACCCCGATACCACCGTCTTTGAGCAGGTCCTGATTCCTCAGGACGAGACGCTCGACGCCATTCCTGCCGTCCACTTCAGCTATTTCGATCCCGAGGCAGCCCAATACCGAACGCTCAGCAGCCAGCCGATTCGTCTCCTGCTACGGCCCGCTCCCGACGAGCCGGCCGGGACACAGGTGAGCGGGCTGCCGGCTCAGCCAGAACAGCTGGGCCGGGATATCGTGTACATCAAGGACGAGCCGGGTCGTTTCCACAGCCCAGGCCGGGTCTGGTATCGCAGCCCGGTTTTCTGGCTGTGGCACGTCGTGCCGCTGGGCCTGTTGGGCGCGGCCGTGTGGTACGACCGCCGCCGCCGGCGTCTGAGTGGCGATGCCCGCTACGCGCGTTTTGCCCGGGCTGGCAAGCAGGCCCGCCACGGGCTGCGGGCGGCCGAGCAGGCGCTCGCCGAGTCCGACTCGGCCGCGTTTTATGCGTTGCTGTCACGCACCCTGCAAGACTACCTGGCGGCCAAGCTCGACCTGCCGCCGGGCCGGATTGAGCCCGGGACGGTTGCGGCACGCGGGGTGTCGGCCGACTGCGTAGGGCGTGTCGCCGAGGTCCTGAGCATATGCGAGCAGGTGCGGTTTGCCCCGGGCACGGCCGAGGGCGACGGGCCGAGCGTACTGCGGGCGGTCGAGGACATTGTCGGGCAACTCGAGCGCGAGCGCCCTGCTCCGGCCGCCGCCACGGACTCGCCGGTCAACCGGACGAGCCCATCATGAGTCGTGTGGCTGCATGACCCGCCCCAGGAACAGCAGCGCTCCAGTCTGATTGTCACGAATGAGAAAGACAAAGGGGCGGTCGGCCCGAAAGACCGGGGGTGGAGAGATCCGCATTGAGGTTGCCACGACTGCGATTGCGCTCGCTGCTGCGGCTTCGGTCCCTTCCTCATCGACGTGTACGAATGCCTTGTGGGCAACCCGCGAAAGAGCCAGCCGAGACGCCTGCGGGGCGTCACTCATCCCGGTAAATCCGCCCGCCTGAAAGGCGGCCGGCATACCCAGGGCTGACAGTGTGCTGGTGAGACTGTAGCTGGTTTCCATTTTGAACCTGGGCAGAGAGACCTGCACGTCCTGAAGAGAGAGCAGTGCCAGCCAGGCGGGTAGGGCTTCGGCTGTGAGGCGGTGTTCGAGCTGGTGTATGGCATCGTGCCGGCGAGGCAGGATGAGCACCATTGACAGTGTGTTGCCGCGGTACGGCATTTCCAGCACTTGAAAGCCATCGGGATTGGGGGGCAGGGTCCAGCCGGGGACTTCGTCAATAGGCATAGGCTCTCGTTCCGTTCCGTCAGGCATGAGTTCCACATACCGAAAACGCCGCTGCTGGGCACTCATCAACTGGACCGGTGTCTGGCGTCCGTCAAAAAGTGTAAAGTCCGCCGTCTTGGTGGACTGCTTCTGAAACGGCCTGACCCACTCGCCTTTGAAGTAAATCGCGTTTGTCAGCACCAGGCGGGTTGTCCGATCCAGGCTTGCCGGTGGGAGCATGTTCCGAATCCGGTTGTTCGTCTGCTGCGCTATCCAGGCATTGATATGGAGACGAGCGGCATCTGGCGCCCGGAGAAAATCAACCGGAAAGCTGGCCGCTCCGTAAGCCTTTTGCAGGGTTTGCACAAACTGTGATTGAAAGGGAAACGTCTGTTCGACCCACAGGGCGTTCGCAATGCGGAGTTCATACTGGTTCACCTGTTGGCGCAGGCTGTTGAGTTCAGCCGCAACAGATATGGCGCGTCGGTCCATCTCCGTCTGTGCAGCGCGTGAGCGCTGTTCCAGCTGTCGGTTGAGCGCGTCGAGTTCGTCTTCCAGGCTGGCAATTCTGTTCCTGATGTCTTGCGCCTGGGCCGGCTCTGTCGGACCGCCGCTCAGACGTTGCTGGAGGTCAGCCACGCCGGTATGGATGGCGGCGGTATCCCAGGGTTGTTCGTTGCTGTCGGCGTGTCGGAACTCTGCGGGCAGGCGCAAGACTGCACCCATTTGTCGAGCCGTTTCTCCACGCGCTCCTTCCAGGGTCATACCCAGCGCACTGAACAGAGAGTAGGGCGAAAAAAACAGATTGTCCTGTTCTTGAGACAGATGCCGGTAGAGCGTCATGGCAAAGTCATTGTTCGCCTGCACGGTCTGTTCCGTCGCCGGACCGACGGGCTTTTCCTGCGCGCTGTCTACCGCCCCGATCGCCTGGCTGTAAACACCAAGGGCGAAAACGCCGAGCTGCACAGCAACAAACCTGGCGATATCGTGTTTCATGCTGCTCCCCTTGTCTCCCGGAACCTTCGGACAATACGTGTAACACGGTTGGGTGTGTTTATCCTCGGCCCGGTTTACGACCGCCAGGTTTCGGGCATAAATGAGACAAGCGACGAAGAGTACAGGAGGAGGGTGGTATGCCGCCCCTGCGGGTTGAGGTGCCGGACTCCGGGCCGGCGCTGACTGAGTTCATCGAGTTCTACGATCAGGTCTACGCCTACCGGACGGCCCGCTGGCCGGCCCCGGTGCGCTTCCAGCTGTCGATTCTGAGCGGTCACAGTCCGTTTGCCGCCGACCGCCGCCTGCGGCCGTTTGTAGTCCGTGACGGGCCGCGCATCGTGGCTCGGGTGCTGGCCGTCGTTGACGCCCGCTACACCGCCCACTGGCAGGAGCGGCTCGGCCATCTGTGTCTGTTTGAAGCCCTGCCCGACGCCCGCGAGGCGGTCCGTCTGCTGATGGACGCGGCGTGTGCCTGGCTCGAAGCGCAGGGGCTGCGAGCCGCCCGGGCGGGCTCGGGCCTGTTGGAGTTTCCGTTTGTGATCGATGCCTATGAACCGCTCCCACCACGCATTCTGCGCTATAACCCGCCGTACTATCACGCCGTGCTGAAAGACGCCGGCTTTGTCTCGGAACAGAGCTATGTCGATTACAAGCTTGCGGTGAATCCGACCCTGGTCTCGGGCTGGGCCGGAACGCTGCAAGACGTCCGTCGGGCCGGCTATGAGATCGTGTCCCTGCGTCAGGTGCCGCCGGAGCGCCGGGTGGCCGAGTTTACCGCCACGTTTAACGACACGTTTCAGGCCCATTGGGGCTGGACGCCGTACACCGAGCCGGAAGTGGCCGCGCTGCTGGCCGGCATCGGCCGGGTCGGCGGGCTGGACACCTCGGTCCTGGCCTATCGACACGGGCAGCCGGTCGGCCTGCTGTCACTCACTCCCGCGCATACCGCAGGCGTCGTGCTCAAGGCTGGCCGAACGCTTCACGAGTCGGAGAAGCTGAACGTCTTGGCCATCGGGGTGTGCGAGGCCGCCCGCGGGCGCGGGGTGAATCTGGCCATGGCCAGCTATGGATTTTTGGAACTCATTCGCCGCGGGGCCCGGTATCTGAGCTATACCCTGGTCTTGGACGATAACTGGCCGTCGCGCCGCACCGCAGAAAAACTGGGCGCCTCGGTATGCGCCAACTATGTAGTGTACCGGCGCGATTTTCGGAGATAGGGGGTAAGGCCATGCTCTCCGAAAAATGTCATTGGCTGATTCACGGTTGAAGAGAAACGTCTGTGTTGAAGATCAGATTGGCAAGCGGCAGGGCGGACAATTCCAGACGCGACAGATCAATGAATGTCCCTGCGTCTTCAATCTCAATCCCGACAACCTTATTCTTTTCATCGAAATCAAGGACAATGCCGGGAGCCACTTCTTCCGACTCGGTGCTGACTGCGGACGCCAGTTCGATGTATAACATGTCACTCGTCTGATCGTAGCGGAAAATCATCGGCCTGTTTCCTTCTGAAAACCGCGGTCTGGGAAAGCACTATGAACGGTCTCCGCGTCTGATTCTGTCACAACTCTCAGATGTTTACCAAGCGCTGGAATGAAAGCCCAATAACGAATACGACCATTCGCTTGTTTCTCGGTCTGAATGGGATTCTTGAGGACTTGCTCAATCCAGGCCTCTTGGAGATATGGGCGACGAATCATGACGCTGGTTCCGAGGTCTTCCGCCAGCGAAAGATGTGCTTCAAAAACACGAGGGAGCCTGACATGCATACCCCGTCTGTAGCGTTTATCTGCCTGTGCCTGGCCCTGGCCGGCCTGACGGCCGGTTGGGCCGAGGAGGCGGTCTATCCCGAGGGCAGCTCAAGCATTATCGAGACGCGCAGCTGGCAGCTGTCCGCAGCCGACCCGCTGGCCCTGCACGCCCAAGCCCGGACCGCAGTCGCCCGAATGGACGGTGTGGTGGTGGTTAAAGACGAGGACGGCCTGCTGGTGCTGTCTCTGCCGACCCCGCTGCTGTCTGCGCTGCGGGAGAAGCTGGGCGCGCTCGGAGTCCTCCACACCGCAGCCGAATCTCCCGCCCCTCAGGCGCCGACCACGCTGCTGCGCCTGCACTT
Source organism: uncultured Binatia bacterium (SeqCode) (assembly GCA_965243735.1). GTDB lineage: Bacteria > Desulfobacterota > Binatia > Bin18 > Bin18 > JAAXHF01. The sequence goes on along the minus strand of CBDEVZ010000008.1, from coordinate 4,428,165 downwards.
TCAGGCCGCGTCCGGCCCGTCCTGACACTTGTCTCGGTGTGAGATTTGGGGTAGGCAAAAGGCGCGCTAATCCGAGAATGTTGTCGCATGCGAGAGGCACTATGAGCACGACCCTTGCCAAGGCATACCAGGAGTGGGAAGACACGACCCTGAAAAAAGCCCTGTCCCGAGCGCCGGAGCGCAGAGACAGCTTCCAGACCTCGTCCGGCATCCCTATCAAACGCCTGTATACCGCAACCGACACGGCCGGCCGTGATGACCAGGCGGCGCTGAGTTTTCCGGGCCAATATCCGTTCACCCGCGGGGTGCAGCCGACCATGTATCGCGGGCGGTTCTGGACCATGCGCCAGTATGCCGGCTTTGGTACGGCCGAAGAGTCCAACGCGCGCTATCGCTATCTGCTCGACCAGGGCCAGACCGGGCTGTCGGTCGCCTTCGATCTGCCAACCCAAATGGGCCGCGATTCGGACCACCAGCTGGCCGCCGGCGAGGTCGGTCGGGCCGGGGTGGCGATTGACTCGCTGGCCGATATGGAGACCCTGCTGAACGGGATTCCGCTCGACAGGGTCAGCACCTCAATGACGATCAACTCGACCGCCGCCATCCTGCTGGCCCTGTACCTGGTGGTGGCCGAAAAACAGGGCGTAGCCTGGGACAAGGTCAACGGCACAATCCAGAACGATCTGCTCAAAGAGTATATCGCCCGGGGGACGTATATCTATCCGCCGAGCCCCTCGCTGCGGATCATCACCGACATCTTTGCCTTTTGCGCCGACCATGTGCCGAACTGGAACACGATCTCCATCTCGGGCTATCACATCCGCGAGGCCGGCTCGACCGCCGCCCAGGAGGTCGCCTTTACCCTGGCCGACGGCATTGCCTATGTCGATGCCGCGCTGTCGGTTGGCCTGGACGTGGACCGGTTTGCCTCGCGGCTGTCGTTTTTCTTTAATGTGCATAACAACATCTTCGAGGAGGTGGCCAAATTCCGCGCCGCCCGCCGTCTGTGGGCCAAAATCATGAAGGAGCGCTTCGGATCCAAAAATCCCCGCTCATGGATGCTACGCACCCACGCCCAGACCGCCGGCTCGACCCTGACCGCCCAGCAGCCGGACAACAATATCATCCGGGTGACCCTCCAGGCCCTGGCCGGTGTGCTGGGGGGCACGAATTCTCTGCATACCAACTCCAAGGACGAAGCCCTGGCCCTGCCGACCGAGGACGCGGTGCGTGTCGCCCTGCGCACCCAGCAGGTGATCGCCTATGAGTCGGGCGTGGCCGATACAATCGACCCGCTGGCCGGCTCATACTATGTGGAATCGCTGACCGACGAGTTGGAAGCCCAGGCGGTCGAGTACATCGAGCATATCGACGAACTGGGCGGCGCGGTCAAAGCCATCGAGGCCGGCTATCAGCAGCGTGAGATTCACGACGCGGCCTTCCGCGCCCAGCGGGCGGTTGAGGAGAAACAACAGATCATTGTCGGGGTGAACGACTTCACGGTTGAAGAGGTGCCCGGAAACGAGCTGCTCAAAATCGACCTGCGGCTCGAACAGCGCCAAAAAGAAAAACTCGCCGCCGTGCGGGCCGAGCGAAACCAGGCCGCCGCCCAGGCGGCTTTGGAGCAGGTCGAAGCGACCGCCCGCGACGGGGGCAACCTGATGCCGGTGCTGATCGACGCGGTGCGCGCCTACGCCAGCTTGGGCGAGATCTCCGACCGGCTGCGCAACGTCTTTGGCGAGTATCAGGCTCCGTCGTTCATGTAGGCGGGGTGACACAGGGCATCACGATTGCCATTGAAGGAGAGGAACGATGAAAGGCACGCTGAGCTTCATTCCTGAAGCCCGCAAGATCGACTTTTACGAGTATGAGCTGCCCCAGCCCGAACCCGGGGCGATGCTGACCGAGGTGACGCGGACCAACGTATGCGGCTCCGAGGTCCACATGTGGCGGGGCGAGTTCGGCCGGCGCGGCGCCATGCCGGGCCATGAGATGGTCGGCCGGGTACACAGCCTGGGTGAGGGCGTGACGACCGACACGGCCGGCCAGCCGCTCAAAGAGGGCGATCGCATCGCGCCGGTCTACTACCGGGTGTGTGGCCTGTGTGCCAACTGCCGGGAGGGCAACGCCGCCGCCTGTACCGGGCTCAGCATCCGGGCCAAGCGCCTGATTCCCGACGAAGCGCCCCACTTTCACACCCCGTGGGCGACCCACTACTACATCCACCCCGGCCAGCACGTGTACAAGGTGCCCGATAATGTCCCCGACCACGCCGCCTCGTCGGCCAACTGCGCCCTGTCACAGGTGTTCTTCAGCCTCGACCGGCTCAACCTGCGCTACGACGAAACCCTGGTGGTCCAGGGCGCAGGTGGCCTGGGGTTGCACGCCATGGCCGTGGCCAAGGCGCGCGGGGCGCGGGTGATCGCCATTGACGGGGTTGAGCTGCGTCTCCAACGGGCCAAGGCGTTTGGCGCCGACGAGGTGATTGACATGCGTGAATACGCCTCGGTCAAAGACCGCACGGTGCGGGTTCGGGAGCTGACCGACGGGCTCGGGCCGGACGTGGTCCTGGAGGTGGCCGGGGTGCCGGCCGCGTTTGAGGAGGCCATTCAGCTGGTGCGGAGCGGCGGACGGATCGCCGAGCTGGGCAATATCTCCATAGGCTTGCAGGCCACGATCTCGCCGTCGCTGATCACCTTCAAATCCATCTCGGTCGTCGGGGTGTCCACCTATAACCCCCACTATCTGCACAAAGCCTTGCAGTTCCTGTCCGAGCACATGGATCAATATCCGTATCACGAGCTGGTCGATGCCGAGTTTCCGCTGAAACACGCGGCCGAAGCCATGGACAAATCCGACCGCAAGGAGATTACCCGGGCCGCCCTGGTCCCCTAGCCCGGCAACAAGAGGAAGCACGCATGAAAGACTCGCTCAAAACCGGCATGTCTTCGGAACGAACAATCACCACCACCCCGGACATGGGCATTGTTCACCTCGGGCCGGACGCCCCGCAGATGTATTCAACCCCGGCCATGGTCCAGCTGATGGAGGGCACCTGTGTGGAGTTCCTGACGCCGCACATGGACGCCGGCGAGCAGACGGTCGGCTTTCACATCGATGTCAGACACATGGCGCCGACCCAGATCGGCCAGAAAGTCACCGGCAAGATCAGTCTGGATGAGATCAAGGGCCGGCGTCTCAAGTTCACGGTTGAAGCCTACAACGAGGACGGCACCAAGATCGGCGAAGGCATTCACGAACGGGCGGTGATCAGCATCGATCAGTTCGCCGGCAGGAAATAGGCGGCGCGCCGCGAACCGGACAAGAGACTGACGCCTGGAGGTGGAAAGGTCCTGCCCAGCGCTTTCGATAACGGGCTTGGCTGCTATGCTGATACCTTCCCGTTCTAGGGCTTGTGGCGAGGCTCTCTAAAACTTCCGATCGAGATAATCCAGCCGGCACAGATGAGAAGGGCAAATGCCGCGCCTCCAAGGGCGATAGCAATGTACTCGGCCATGAATTAGTCCTCCGAAAGTTGGTCAATAGTGGCTGTAATCCGCCAGATCAGATAACCGATGACTACCACGAAACAGGCTATGGCCACAACGCCGAAGACTGCGAAGAACAGTCGTTTTGTACTCAATTCACCCAGCAGCAGTCCTACGGTCCCGGTCGTAGCTGCGAGCACGGTCAACCAGGCCAGCCGGCACATCTCGGTCATGAGTCTGATGCGCTCGGTCAGCTGTTCTTTTGTGGGCATACGCTCCACGCTGAGAGCTGTTCAGGACACTTTCGAGCCCGGGGCGACCTGTTTTTCCGGGCTTAAGACGATCACCCCGCCGCTGCTGGCATCGGTCGCGGCCAGCAGCATGCCCTGACTCTCGACTCCCCGCAGCTTGGCCGGCTGCAGGTTGGCCACCACCACGATCTGCCTGCCGACCAGCTCTTCCGTCGTATAGTGAGCGCGGATGCCGGCCACGAGCTGGCGTTGTTCGTCTCCCAGGTCAACGCTGAGCACGACTAAGCGGTCGGCGTTGGGGTGGGCTTCGGCGGCGGTGACGGTCGCCACCCGCAGCTCAACTTTGCCAAATTCCTCTATGCTTATCATCAGCCTAGACTCCTTTGCGGATTTCGTGCCACTATAGCGGCGCTGCCAGCCTGCGCAACGGAGGGCAAGCTGGACGATGATGACCGCTTGAAAGGGAAGAGATCATCGTCCACCTCGGCTGGCGGAACCTGAGAGGTAGGAGGGAAGGCTATGCCTGAGCCACTCCCGGCCGATATGCCGGGCTTGATGAAGATTGTGAATGGATTTGAGCAGGCTGCGGTTGTGCTGGGAGCCGCCCAACTCGACCTGTTCTCGCCGCTGGCCAAGGGGCCGCTGACGGTGGCCGAGTTGGCCGCCCAGACCGGCCTGCCCGTGCGCGGGGTCGAGCGTCTGCTCAACGCCAGCGCAGCCCTGGGTGTTGTGACCAAGGAGGCCGGGCGCTACCGCAATGCGCCGGCGGCCGATGCCTTTTTGGTCAAGGACAGGCCGGGCTATGTGGGCAATATGCTGAGACAGGCCAGCGACCGCTATCAGGCCTGGGGCAAGCTGTCCGAGGCCATTCGGAGCGACAGGCCGGTCCTGCCCCTGACCGGTGCCGAGCTTGAGCATGCGCCGCCCGAGGTGCTGGACAACTATGTCCACGGGCTGTTCGAGCTGGGCAAAGGCTTGGCCGGGCGGATTGGCGGTCTGGTTGACCTGAATCAGTCCCGCCGTTTGCTCGATGTTGCGGGCGGCTCAGGCGTGTACTCGATCCGCCTGTGCCAGGCGTTCCCGCAGCTGTCGGCTACGGTGTTTGACCTGCCGCCCATCCTGCAACGCACGCGCCGTATCATTGAGCGCGAGGGCATGGCCGCCCGGGTCAGCGTGCGCGAGGGCAATTATTTCAGCGATGACTTTGGCCACGGCTATGACACGATCCTGCTGTCAAATATGCTCCAGACCGAGGGCCGCGAGACCGGCAAGATGGTGCTCGGCAAAGCCTTTGCGGCCTTGCAGGCCGGCGGCCAGATCCTCATTCACGGCATTATGCCCGAGCCCAATCTGATCGAGCCGGTCCAACCGGCGGTCTTCTCGCTGTTCATGCTGCTGGTGTTCCCCAACGGCGAAGCCTATCCGGGCGAGGAGATCATCGGCTGGTTGCACGACATCGGCTTTGTTGACGGCCACAAGAAAAGGCTGCCGCCACCGGCTTTCACCGGTCTGGTGCTGGCGCGCAAGCCGGGCTAGGGCTGGAGCACACGTATGACGCATATCGACGCCGCGACATGGCAGGCCCTGTGTCAGCACGCCCAGGACGCCTTTCCCGACGAATGCTGTGGGGCCATCCTGACCCGGGACGGCAGGGCCGAAGTACGCCGCATTGACAATATCCAGAACGCCATGCGCGCCAAGGACCCGGAGACCTATCCGCGCGACGCCCGCACGGCGTATTTCATGCAACCCAAACAGTTGCTGGCCGTGATTCAGGACGCCGACAGCGGCACGGCCGAGTTGACCGCCTTTTACCACTCGCATCCGAACCACGAGGCGTATTTCTCGGCCGAGGACAAACGCCAGGCCATGTTTGGCGATGAACCGTCATATCCGGAGGCAGTCTATCTGGTGGTCTCGATCTACGACCGTCAGGTGCGCCGGATCAAGGCCTTTCAGTGGGACGAGGGGCAAAAAGACTTTGTCGAGACCGAGCTGCACGCCGAGACAGGCTGAACGCTGGTCTCTTTCTGATGAGGAGGTCAGCACCGTTCAGCTTGGTGTCAAACGGGTGTCAAACGGCTTGCACAAGCCAGACCGGTAGGATAGGAGCGAGGCGTGGACGCGATACAGGAGTGGACGAAGATGACCGGCAGAAAGAGATCATCGTCCGCTTTCAGGGGAGGGATAATGAACAAGGCGATACGCGTAGTCGGTTGTCTGGTCGGAATGTTCGTGTTGGGCGTGAGTGCCGCCCAGGCCCAGGGGCCTGCCGCAGGCTCGTGGAATGTCGGCCTGCGCTCGGGCTACTCTATCAGTGAACGGAATATCGACAGCGTGCCGATCCACTTCCATATCGGCTACACCCTGTTTAAGGGCAAGCCAGGAATCTTGCCCGCAGGGGCGTTTGAGATTGCGACCGAGCCCTTCTTGTCTGCGGTGACACGCCACTCCAATCAGCGAGAGGGGAGTAGCATCCTGAGGAATGGAGGGACCGAGTCGGTCAAGCGCGGCAGAAAACGCGACGCCTCAATTGAGGCCGGCCTCATGCTGCCGGTCCTGAGCTATCATTTTGATTTGGGCTCTCGGCTGTCTCCGTATATCGAGGGCGGCTTGGGTATCTTGTACCACGACTACCAGGGGTATGACCTGGGCGACGGTTTTACTTTCACCGAGATGGCCGGCGCCGGCCTGTCGTATTTTCTGCACGATAACGTGTCCCTCAGTCTGGGCTATCGGTTCCGTCATACCTCAAACGCCAGCCTGTACGACGAAAATGACGGCCTGAACTCCCACTCCCTGTTGGCCGGCGTGTCGTTTTTCCTGCCCTAGAGATCAGCCATGGCGGACGACGAGAAAAAGGCGGCTGAGCCCTCAGACGGAGACGAGCGCCGGAAAAAACGCTCCCGCAGCCGGTCCAGAAACCGGAGCCGCAACCGTTCTCAGGCCGCGACGCCGCGCGCCCGGGAGGGACGGACAGCCAAGGCAGACAGCCCTGCGCCGCGGTCCGACCGGGGTCGGGCGAAAACGCCGCGCGGACCGAGCAAACAGGCGGCCAGACCGCAGGCCGCTGCTCCGGCCGAACGGCGTCCTCCAGCCACCCGCACCAGACCACCGGCCAAGGCGGGTGTGCGTCCGGCCCGGAGCGAGCCGCAGCTTGAGGAGTGGCGGGAGCCCGAGGACCGGCCGGCCGCGCGTTTCGGGCTGAGATCGGGGCGGGCGGAGGCGCAGTCCGAGGAGCAGCGCGAGCCTGCGGGCGCAGTCTTTTTCCGCAGCTTTGAGAACTACGATCAAGAGGAAGCCCGCGAGTGGCTCAGTGATCCCAATATCAAACTGATTCAAAAGGCCGACCCCAAGCCGGGCGAGTGGGCCTACTGTCCGCTGGTCGAAGAGCGCTGCCCGGCCCGAGAGATCGAACAGATCAAACGCGCGCTGCCGGTTCCTGCCGACGTGTACGCCGTGCTGGTCGATTCCGGCCTGTCGCTGCGGGCGATTGTTACCGGAACGCCGATGTACGAGCGGTTGCTGGAGTTCAATTTTATTGACGAAGCCTCGTTTGACTGCTGGATCCAGGGCGAGTGGGTGCGCGAAGAGGTGTTTGACGGCAAGGCCGAGCTGCTGCGCCGCGCGGTCCAGCTGCTTGAAGAGTATTTGCAGAAAGACATTGTCAGCAATGAGGACATTGTCCAGGCGCCGCGTCCCGACGGGGCGCTGCCGCCCGCCCGCACAGAGTGGTGAGACGCCGGGCCGCTCAGGAGGGAAGCCGTATGCCACAGCTGACCGCCAATAACTACACCATGCACTACCAGATCGATGACTTCACCGACCCGTGGAGTACGTCTGAGACCATCTGGATTCAGCACGGCTTTGGCCGTAACCTCAACTTCTGGTACCACTGGATCCCGCTCCTGGCCGGGCAGTACCGCGTGCTGCGCCGCGATATGCGCGGCCACGGCGGGTCGGCCGACCCAGGCCCGGACTACGTGTGGTCGGTCGATGACCTGCTCGACGACATGAAAGGCTTTCTGGACGCCTTAGAAATTGAAGCCGTGCACTATATTGGCGAATCGGTGGGCGGCATCCTGGGCATTGCGTTTGCCGCCAAATGGCCCGAGCGCTTCAAGAGCCTGACCCTGTGCGCCTCACCGACCTCTATCCGGCCGCATATCCAAAAGACCTTTGCCCTGGGCTATGAGGACTGGCCAACCGCCCTCGGCACCCTCGGGTCGGGCGGCTGGGCCAAAGCCCTGATCGAACAGGGCTCGGAGCTGACTGCGGGCGATTCGCCCCATCTGCGCTGGGTACTTGACGAGTGGGACAAAACCCCGACCCACGTACTCCAGGGGCTGTGTCGTCTGGTGCCGAGTGTGGATGTGGAACCGATCCTGTCCCAGGTCAGCGTACCGACCCTGGTCCTGGCCCCGGCCAACAGCCCGCTCACGCCGCTGAGCGAGCAGCTGGCCATCCGCGACGCCATCCCCGGTGCGCAGATGGCAGTGATCGAGGGCAGCGGGCATGAGATCTATGTGGATGCCGCCCAGGACTGTGTTGACGCCCTGCTCAGGTTTATCCGCTCACCAGGCTAGGGGGCCGATCCTGATGCCGTACAGCGAAGCTCTTCTGTCCCAGCATCGCCTGAGTGTGGACGACTATCACAGGATGGGCGAGGCTGGCATCTTCGACCACGATGAGCGGGTTGAACTGATTGAGGGCAGGCTGATTGATATGGCTCCCATCGGCAGCGATCATGCGGGCAAGGTGATACGCTTCACCGCTCTGCTCAGTGCAGCCTTGGCAGGACGAGCGCTTGTTTCTGCGCAAAATCCCATACGCCTGGGTGGAGACTCTGAACCCCAACCCGATTTTACCGTCCTCCGTCACCGCAGCGATTTTTACGAAACCTCGCACCCCGAACCGCAAGATGTGCTGCTTATCATTGAAGTTGCGGACACCAGCGTTCGCTATGACCGAGAGGTGAAGATTCCGCTGTATGCCCGTCACGGCATCCCCGAAGTCTGGCTGCTGGATCTGCACAACACACAGATCGAGATCTACCGCCAACCCGGGACTGAAGGCTATGGCGAGGTTCTGTATCCTGCCAACGATGAGTCCATTGCGCCGGTCCTACTGCCCGACGCCACGCTGTCCATTGCTGACTTCTGGTCGTGAGTACGGGGCAGGGTGTCGGCTTTTTTCTGAACCAGGAGGACTGTATGCCCGCTCCAGCCACCCGTCTGCGCCAATTGCTTGACGGCCCCGACATGGTCGTCGCCCCGTTTGTGTTTGATGCCTTCCAGGCCCGGATTGCCCAGGCCGCCGGCTTTGAGGCCGTGTACATGACCGGCTTTGGGACGGCCGCCTCACGCGGGTTTCCTGACGTGGGACTGTTGACCATGGCCGAGATGGTCCAGAACGTCCGCTATATCGCCAGCGCGATTGAGGTGCCGCTGATCTGCGACGCCGACACCGGCTACGGCAATCCGGTCAATGTCTATCGGACGGTGCGCGAGTATGAGGCGGCCGGCGCGGCCGCCCTGCACATCGAAGATCAGGTGTGGCCCAAACGCTGCGGCTTTCTGGCCGGCAAACAGGTCATCCCCATGGACGACATGGTGCCCAAGGTGCGGGCGGCGTGCGACGCCCGGCGCAGCGACGATTTCGTGATTATTGCCCGGACCGATGCCCTGGCGGTCAACGGCTGGGAGGATGTGATTGCCCGTGGGCGCGCCTACCGTGAGGCCGGCGCCGACCTGATCTTTGTCGACGGCATCAGAACCCTGGCCGATATGGAGCGCTACGCCAAGGAACTGGGCGACCTGCCGCTGCTGTACAACGGCCAGCTGCTGCCGGTCCAGGAAATCCAGAAGTTCGGCTTCAAGCTGACGATTTACTCGGCCACGCTGATGGCGGCCTATATTCGGATGCGGGACGCCATGCAGGAACTCAAGACCACCGGCCGGATCGCCACCGATGCGGGCTGGGGCTGCTTTGAGGAAATGACCAATCTGCTGGGCGTGCCCGAGGCCATGGAGATTGGCAAGAAGTACGAATGAGGATGAAAAGATGAAGGATGAATGCTGAATGATGAACGGCGGACAAGGGCCGTTCATCGTCGGGTATGCAGCGTTTTTTAGCCCACGCGCTGAAAGCCGAACAGCGACAACCGCCGCCACGGCTTGCCGGCTGGTTTGACATCGGACACGGCTTTTCTGAGGGTGTCGTCAAAGTCCTCCAACTCGGCCTGCTTCTCAGCCTCAAAGGCTTCCAGCTCTCGGCGTCGCTTTTCCCGAAAGGCCTCAAACTCGGCCTTCCACCGGGCGTGGAAGGTGTCGAGGACGTTGGCCACATTTTTGTACATGGTTGAGGTGACGGTCAGGCTGACCGTGCAGTAGGGGTTGGGACAGTTCAGCACGGTGCCGATCCGAAAGCGGGCAAAGGCCAGCGCATATTCCTGTTCGCACTTATAGCAACTCAGCGGCACCTCCCAGTCGTCGACTTCGGGAATGGCCAGGGTCGAAACCTCGACGGCTGCGGCCGGGGCGGGAGCCGGGGCAGCGGGTGGCGGAGCCGCGACCGGGGCAGGCTCGGCCGCCGGAGCGGGTTCGGCCGCCGATTCGGTGGCGTCACCGCCCTTGAAGCGCGACGGAAAGTCGTCGCCAAAGGTTTCTTCCGGGTGCAGCTCTTTGGCCCGGGCGATCAGGACGGATTCGGCTTCCGGGATGTCCGGATTGGGCACGCAGCAATCGACCGGACACACTGCGGCACAGGCTTCCTGGTCGAAAAAGCCGACGCACTCGGTGCACTTCTGGGGAACGATGTAGAAGATGTCGTTTGAGATGGCCTCGCCGCTCACCCCGTTCAGGTCCCACTCGACCCCGCCCTGGTAGATGGCGGTGTTGGGGCATTCGGGCTCACAGGCTCCGCAGTTGATGCAGTCGTCGGTAATTATGGTCGCCATAGCGGTGTTCTCCCTATCAAGACTCTCTCCCTGGCTAGCCTTCCCGGGCCGTACTGTCAATGTCCCCGGCTTGCAAAGGCCCCAGCCAGCCGGGATAATGCTTGCCAGCTATGAACTCCGCCGTTTCCGCGCGTCTGGTGAACGGGCCGTTTGGTGACCCCGGCCTGTATATCCGCCTGCCCTGGCAGGGCCGAGCAGTGGTGTGTGACCTGGGCCACAATGACGACCTGTCGACTGCCGACATGCTGCGCCTGAGCCACGTGTTTGTCTCCCACTGCCACATGGACCACTTCATTGGCTTTGACCGTCTGCTGCGGGTATTTTTATCCCAGCACAGGACTCTCCGGCTGTTTGGACCGCCGGGCCTGCTGGCGTGCGTGGCCGGGAAACTGCAGGGCTATACCTGGAACCTGGTTGACGGATACGGTTTTGGCCTGGAGGTGACCGAGGTCGGTCGCCAGACCATGCAACGGGCGCGCTTTGAGGCTGCGACCGGCTTCAGACCCCAGCCGCTGGCTTCCCTGCCGTTTACCGGGACACTGGTCGAGGAGGCTGGATTTTGCGTGCGGACCGTGCATCTTGACCACCGGATTGACTGTCTGGCCTTTGCCCTGGAGGAAGAAACGCACCTGAATGTGGATACCGCAGTGTTGGCCGAACTCGGGCTCGGTCCCGGGCCGTGGCTGTCCGAGCTGAAGCGTGCAGTGCGGGCTGAGCGGCCGGACGATTTTTGTATTCGGGCCGAGTGGCGGCAGGACGGACGCCGGCATGAACGGACCTTCGGGCTCGGCGAACTGCGCGAGCGGCTGGTCAAACACACTCCGGGACACAAAATCGCCTATGTGGTTGATACGCTCTACAGCGCGGACAACGCCGCCCGTATTGCCGGCCTGGCCCACCGGGCGGATGTGTTGTTCTGTGAGTCGCCCTTTGTGCACGCCGACCACGAGCAGGCGACTCGGCGCTATCATCTGACCGCGCACCAGGCCGGTCTGCTGGGACGGGCGGCCCAGGCCAAGAAACTGGTCGTCTTTCACTTTTCGCCCCGCTACTCGGGTCAGGCCGAGGTCTTGTACCGGGAAGCCCGAGAGACGTTCGAGGGTCGTCAGGAGGGCGGTGACGACCGAGCCCCGTCTGCGCCGTCCGCAGTTCTCAACCCGAACTCTATGACGGTCTAGCCCTATGCCCGAGCTGATTGCACAACCCGTGCGGCGCTTTATTGACGCCCACCAGGTGGCCCGGCTGGCAACGGCGGGGCAGGACGGCGAGCCCCACGTCATCCCGTTCTGTTATGCGTATGACGGCCGACACTTCTACTTTGTGGTCGATCAAAAGCCCAAGCGCCAGACCGGGAAACCGCTCAAGCGGATTCAGAATATGTTGGAGAATCCGCAGGCCGCGCTGGTCATTGACGATTATGCCGATGACTGGAGCCGGCTGGCGTATGTGATGGTGCGTGGCACGACCGCCCTGGTCGAGGAGCGGGCCGAGTATGACCGGGCGCTGGCCCTGCTGCGTGGGCGCTATCCGCAGTACCGGGCGATGGAGCTGCGCTTTGGCCACAACGCCATGGTGCGCATCACCCCCACCAAGGTGAACGCCTGGGGCAAGATTCACTCATGACCGGATCATGACCCGTGGTCGAGCGCCGCGCCCATGATCGCCACCGCCCGATCAATCTCGGCCGACGAGATGACCAGGGGCGGGGCCAGGCGCACAACCGTATCTTCGTGCAGCGTCCAGCCCAGCACCAGGCCGTTGCGCAGACACCGGCTGACAAAAGCCTGGGTGGCCGCAGGATCGCCGAAGTCCAAGCCGATCAGCAGGCCCCGGCCCCGGACGCCGGTCAGTCCGCCACGACCGACCAGGCCGCGCAGTTTGGTCATGAACTCGCCGCCTTTTTCCTCGGCGCGCTGGGGAAGCCGCTCGGCAAACATGACATCCAGAGCCGCCAGCCCGGCCGCACAGCACACCGGATGTCCGCCGAACGTCGTCACATGGGCCAGGGGTGGGTCAACCGACAGGGTTTGCAGGATTTCCGGTGTGCTCATGAATGCGCCGAGCGGCATGCCGCCGCCCAGCGCCTTGGCCAGCACCAGGATATCGGGCACGACCCCCCAGTGTTCGGCGGCAAAGACTGTGCCCGTCCGCCCGAAACCGGTGATGACCTCGTCAAAGATCAGCACCGCGCCGACCTCGGAACAGCGTCGACGCAGGGCCGGCAGAAACCCGGCGTCTGGAATCCGTACCCCGCCCTCGCCCTGAATCGGCTCGATAATGACCGCAGCAATGCTGTCGTCGATGGCGTCGAGCGCAGCGCTGTCATTGAACGGCAAAAACGTCACCCCCGGCAGCAGCGGTTCAAACGGAGTGCGGTAGGTCGGATTGCCGCCGACCGAGACCGAACCCAGAGTATCGCCGTGGAAACTGCCCACAAAACTGACCAGATGCGACCGGCCGGTGTATTTGCGGGCGGTTTTGAGCGCGCCTTCCACCGCTTCGGTCCCGCTGTTGGTGAAATAGGTGACCGACAGCGGGTCGGGCGTCAGCTCGGCCAAGCGCCGCGCCAGCCGGACCTGGGGTTCCTGGATGTATTCTCCATAGACCATGGTGTGCAGATAGCAGGCGGCCTGGTCTTGAACGGCGCGGATCACGGCCGGATGGGCATGACCGATGCTGGCCACGCCGATGCCGGACAGCAGGTCCAGATACTCGCGGCCGCTCGTGTCAAGCACCACGCAGCCGCGGGCCGAGGCAACCTCGATGCCCATGGGTTCGGGCGAGGTTTGACACACAAAACGCAGAAAATCGTCGCGCAGGCTGCTCATGGGAGCAGAGCATACGTCAGACCTATGCCGCGGGCAAAGGGGCGTCCGCCTCAGCCCGCCTCGACCGCCGTCCAGGTCACCAGTTCGGCCAGCCGCGGCCGGCCGCCGTGCCGCCAGCCGAGCGAAGGCGTCTGCATTGTGCCGACCGGACAAATGCGGCTCAGCCCGCTGCCGGCCAGGACTTCGAGCAGACTCTGACGACGCCGGTCGTCAGCCGGCACAACCGTTCCGACCGCTTCGAGATACGGTTGCCAGGGTTTGAGCAGCACGGCGAGCCGACCGAGATCGGCGAGCGGTTTGACCCGGACCGTGCGGTACAGGGGTGAGGGCGCAAAGCTCGGGTCGGCCTCATAGATCACCGTCCACTCGGTGCCCTGCGGGCTGGCGTGGAGAACAACGTCTTTGCCGGCCAGAGCCTGCCATTCGGCCTCGTCTCGTATCCGTCGGATCTGGCTGCTGGCCGTCAGGCTGATCCGGCCCCGGGGCAGGCGGGTCTGCCAGACGGCCAGCGCGTCCGCCAACAGCACGGCAAACTCCGATGGTGAAACCGCGCCGTGGTCTTCGACATACACCAGCTGGGGGGACAGGCAGCCGCCCTGGTCGAACAGCACCATGTCGTAGGCAACCTGCTCGGCCGACGCCTGGGCTTGGTCGAGCGCCTCGTGGGTGATCAGGCTGAAGCTCAGCTTGTGGCCGTAGCCGATGAAGCGTCCCTGAACGCGGGGGCGAATCGCGTCCAGGCTCTGATCCGAGCCCGAGGCCACGACCAAGCCGGCCTCGGCAAACGCGATATCTTCAAGCTCCCGCGTGCCGCCCGGCCAGTTGAGCAGGGCCAGGCAGGCGCCCAACTCGGGGTCGTGCCGACGCAGACTGTGGGCGAACAGGCGCGGCAGGCTGGCGCCCGCCGAGGCGGTTTTGACCAGCGTCGCCGATTTCACCAGAAGTGAAAAAATGATGTCGTCCAGGCCCGCGCCGGGCAGGTTGCCGGCCAGGACGTGGGCTGTCAGACGCGGCCCCTGGGCTCGGAGACCGTTGGTAAACCGGTCAAGCACGGCGCTGGTGCCGAGTTCGGCGCGCAGCAGGCCGTTCAGGCGCTCGGCCTGATACTCCCGGAAGATAAGCGGCAGGCTATGCCGGACCATCTCTGGTGAGAGCCCGCTTTCGTCGGGCAGCACCGCCTCGGCCTGTCGGCGCTCGTCTGAGTTCGGGTCCAGAAACCGGGCCACAACGGCGTCGATGCTGGCCACGATGTCTCGTACCGGACGACGGGTAAGGGTACGTTCCCGGGCGGCGAGCAGGCCGTCGATAATCGTGCGCAGGGAGTCGGGCGTGAGGGCGGACATGTTCAGAGGCGAGCGCCGCAGGGGCGTCGTGTCACGAGTTCTCTATGGCGGCCAGAAACTCGTCCAAGGCCAGGGCACACCCGCGCGCCTCAGCGCCCGGCGCCCGGCCGCGTATCTCAAATCCGTCCCCGGTCAGATAGCCGACATCGTCGGTCTGGACCGCCATGACCGAGCCGCAGTTGGCCAGGTCGAAGTGGCGCAGAATGCCGGGTTGACCGGGTGAGACTTCGCGCAGGGTCTCCGGATCGACGACCAGCGTGCGGGTCCAGGCCGGGCCGATTTTATAGCGCGGCTCGTTGCTGCGCCAAAACCGGCTGTCTAACACATTGTCATAGAACTGCGAGGCCATCTCGGTCATGCCGTACTCGTTGACGCAGTAGTAGCCGGCGATTTTCAGATACTTCCAGCACGACTGAAAAAATCCGTTGCGGGACAGAACCCGGCCCTGGCCTTTGTCTCCGCCGGTGTCCATGACGCGGCTGCCGCCGGGCAGCTCAAACGCAGTCTGATGGGCGGCGCACCAGTCGAAAAAGGCGACCAAACCGGCTGTGATGGCCAGGATACACACCGGGCTGCCCTCGGTCTGGGCCTGGTCCAGGGCGGCCCCAAAAGCGTCCAGCCGCATGCCGGTGTGGTCGATAAAAAACTGACTGCCCGGCCCGCCCCGTTCGGCGATGATCCAGTCCGCCATCTGGCTCAGCGAGGAATTCGGGTGGGTGGCGGGAGACGGAATCAGCGCCAGCACCCGCAGCCGTCTGGCGTCGGGCAGCACGCAGCGGTCGAAATGGGCCAGGGCCGAGGCGTGGTACAGCGCCAGGTCGGGCACCAGATGGCGGCCCCGTTTTTCCTGGCCGCGGGTCGTGCCGCTGGTCCGAAAAATCTTCTGCGGCGGGCCACAGCTGAGGTCCAACTCCTTGAACGCCACGGTCGGCACGGCCGGGATATCCTGCCAGCGGCTGAGCGTGGCTGGGCTGGCGTCGCGGGCCGCGCAAAAGCGTTGGTAGGGCGTGTTGTGCTCGAACTGGTGGGCAAAAACGGCCAGCGCCAGCGCGTTGAAATCCTTGCCCTCGGGCTCGGCGATAAAAGCGAGCACGTCCGCCGCAATGTCAGCCATGGTCGAAACTGTACCGGGCTTGGCCGTGTGGTGTAAATAGGGTACACCTCGGTTGAGGAGAACCAGCCATGCCATCCATCGAAGAACTGTACGATCAGGCCTACGATCTGCTGTGCGACGGCGAAGCGGACGGAGCGATCACCGCCTATAAAGCGGTCCTCGATATCGATCCCGATTATGTCGATGCCGTCCACGATCTGGCCCATGCGTATGCCGATAAGGACATGCTCGACGAGGCGATTGAGACGGCCAAACGGCTGATCGCCCTGACCCCGGATGACGCCATGGGTTTCACCATTCTGTCCCGCTTCTATCAGCAGAAGGGCATGATTCCCGAGGCTGAGGCCGAGGCCGCCAAGGCCCGCGTGCTGGACTGGAAGCGGGAGCTGCAAGAGAAGAAGCTGGGCCAGGGTTCGTAAGCCTCCGAGGTGCGTATGGCCGAACATAGCGATGCCTATATCGTTGGCCGCCTGATCCATCAGACGCGGCTGTTGATTGCAACCGACGACACGATTCCGGTTGAGACCAAACTCCAGACCCAGGCCATGCTCAAGGAGTTTGAGGCTGCGGTGTCGGTGGACGAAGCCGAACAGGACGAGGCCGAGGTCCGCAGCCAGTACTATTTCCTGTACGATGAACTCCAGGAGTACGCCGACCTCGAAGCCCTGCTGTCGGCGATGAAGAATTTTATTCACTATCTGTAAGGAGTGCCTGAACCATGCCGCACCTCCAGTCCAACGGGGTTTCGCTATACTACGAAGAACACGGCAGCGGCGAGCCGCTGCTGCTGATCATGGGCTTTACCGTCAGCTCTATTGGCTGGCACTGGAACATCCCGGCCTTTGCCCAATCCTTCCGCACCATCGCCTTTGACAACCGGGGTGTGGGCCAGAGCGACAAGCCGGACGAGCCGTACTCGATGGCGATGTTTGCCGACGACACGGCCGGGCTGCTCGACGGCCTGGACATCGAGCAGGCGCATATCTTCGGTATCTCCATGGGCGGCATGATCGCCCAGGAGTTCGCCCTGCGTCATCCCGGGCGGGTCACCAGCCTGACCCTCGGCTGCACCAACTGCGGGGGCGAGAACACCATGCTGTCCAGCGACCCCGAGGTGTTGCGTATGCTGGAGCACATTGACGCGGTCAGCGTCGAGGAAGCCGCGCTGGCCATGACCAAGGTCGCGGTCACGCCGTGGTTCATGCAGAAGCGTATGGACACCCTGATTGAGCTGAACCGGCTGTCTGCGGTCCACCCCACGCCCAAGCACGGCATGGTCAGTCAGATGGCGGCCATCCAGAGCCACGACACCTACGAGCGGCTGCCCCAGATCGGCGTACCGACGCTGGTCATCACCGGTAAAGAGGACGGTCTGGTGCCGCCCGAAAACTCGGTGACGTTATCGCGCCGCATTCCGAACGCCGAGTTGCTCATCCTGTCCAACGCCAGCCACCTGTTCAATATCGAGCGGCCGCACACGACCGTGGAGAGCGTGACCGGCTTTATCAACGGCCAGCGCGAGTGGCTGGCCGCGTAGGAGCGGGTTTGAAACCCGCCCCTCCCGCACGTTCCAGAGAGAGGCGTCGTCGTAGGGGCGGGCCCCCTGCCTGCCCTGAGGGATTACAGCCCCATGAGGATACGCAGACGGTCTTCGACCGCAGCCAGCGTCGCCGGAGAGATGCGTCCCCAGCGGCGGGTGAGTCGCTCTTTGGCGATAGAGCGTACCGCATCGCATAAAATGACACTGCGGTTTTTCAGTCCCCCCTCAGGCGGCTGTATCGGGACATGGATGGGTATGCCGCGGTCTGTCGAAGTCACGGGCAGAACCACCACCAAGCCGGCCGGTCCCTGGTTGAATACGTCTTCGGAAATCACCACAACAGGGCGATGGCCGGCCTGCTCACGTCCTCGCGTCGGGTTCAGATTCGCGGCCCAGACCTCACCTCGGGCGGGTTGCCTGCGACCTGTTCTTTCGCTCACGCCTGTCGTGCTCCGAGCCGGTTCCGGTCTGCTTCTCGTGTAAGCCGTCCCCCAGCGCCGTGTCCCACTCGCTCCGCTCGTGCTCGATCGCTCTCCAGGTCTCGGCATGCTGGCGTAACGGCGTGTAGGCAGCGTTGACCGCCTCAAGAAACCGTCGGCGCCGATAGAGTTCCACGGCTTCGTCGATCATGCTCTGCATTGACTGTCCGGTCTGTGCGGCCAGTTCACGCAGCGTCTCCCGGGATCGCGCGCTCACCCGCATCATGACACTTTGCATGGCTGTCCTCCCCGTGTGTCTACTGAAATGTATACGTTTCTGTGGGCGGATACGTCAAGGTGGGAGATTCGTCGGGGTGGACAGGTGGCTTTGTAGGGGCAGGCCCCCGTGCCTGCCCTGGGATCTACGCACCCGTCAAGGCCATATACTCCCGCAGCGCGTCCCGGGTGCTGTCAAAGGCCAACTCGTCCCACGGAATCTCGGCCGGGGCGAAGGTCGCCGCCTCCAGCGTCTCGTCCATGGCCTTGAGCTGCCCGCCCACGACACGGACCAGATAGACCACGACCACGACCGGATAGCCGGTATACGAATAGACGTTCAGCAGGCGGTCGATTGTGACCTCAAGATTAGCCTCCTCCCAGGTTTCCCGAATGGCCGCGTCCTCCACCCGTTCGCCCCGGTCCATGAACCCGCCGGGGAAGACCCATTTGCCATAGCTGGGCTCAATGCCGCGTTTGAGCAGGACGATCTTCTCGTCGATAACCGGGATGGTGCAGGCCGCGATTTTGGGATCGTCGTAGAAGATAAACCCGCAGCCGCGACACACCCGCCGCTCGGGCTCGTTGGCCTTGACCCTCTTGCGTTCCAGCCGGTCCCCGCATCTGGGACAGAACCGCAAACCTGGGCCATGATGGTGATCGTGGTGGTGATGCTCATCTGCCACGGGGCGTCCTCCTGACAGCCTTTGCGTTTGTCCTAGCACGCCAGGCAGACGCAGCCTAGGAGCGGCGATATGGGGCCAGTCTGTTTTTGCCTTAAGCCGTGGACGAGGCTGGGCTAGAGCGTTTTACGTTCGGCTGTAGCCAAGCCGTTCCGCTCTCGTCATGCCGGACGCGATCCGGCATCCAGAGGCGGGAGCTCGGAGGCTGGATTCCTGCTTGCGCAGGAATGACAGGCGGCTACACAGGATCGTCATTTGCTCTAAGACCCATACGAGACTGATGAGGCGGGAAGCGAGAACCACGAGATGGAGCACCTGAACGCCCTGGGCGCGGGCACGTGCCTGCAGGAATATGAGATCCGCACCGTGCTCGGCCACCACTTCCCGCCCCCCAAGGGCTGAGCGCCAGCCCGAGCCCGGCCAGGCGCGTTCGGAAATTCGCACTATTGCTTCACATTTTGCGGCTGCCTGCCAATTTTGGCAGGGTGAAAAATAGAGCGGTGTGATACCTGCCGTGCATCTGAGATACGCACGACAGGAGAGAGCCGGGAGTTTTGGGGGTTCATGCTCAGCAGTTTTCAAACTGAGACACTACCCACCAGAGCGTCGAGTTGACGCATCCAGCCTGACGGAGCCTGTCCTGTCAGAGATTGAGGGAACGCGCCATGGAGCATCTGAACGCCCTGCGCGCGGGCACGCGCCTGCAGGAATATGAGATCCGGACCGTGCTCGGCCAGGGCGGCTTCGGCATCACCTATCTGGCCGCCGACACCAGCCTCAACATAGACGTGGCGCTCAAGGAATACCTGCCGCGCGACTTTGCCATCCGCACCGCCGGCAGCACCGTCGTACCTACCTCACCGGCTGATGAATCCGACTACCGCTGGGGACTCGACCGGTTTCTGGACGAGGCGCGCATCCTGGCCCGCTTCGACCACCCGCCATGCTCAAAGACAAAGAGGTGGTGGCGATTCGCGAGCATTTTTTCGTCAAAAATGCCGTCCCCTACCTGACCCTGGTCGTCACCCGAACCTACGATTCCGCCTTGATCGATGACGAAAAACAGGGGTTTTGTGCGACTCCTCTCGGCCTCTTCAGAGTTTTTCCACAGGAAGCAGGAAAGTGGGACAATCAGCGACGGACAGGGGGGCTGTCGCTCTGCTACGCCGCTGTTCGTCGGGGCTGCACCCGTGCGGCGATCTGGTCGCCTGTCTCAAGCTCCGCCCGGCGCAACTCCCAGGTCTGTTGCAGGTTCAACCACAGCTGTGGTGTCGTTCCGAAATACCGCGCCAGTCGTAACGCTGTGTCGGCCGTTATCCCCCGCTGGCCGTTCAGGATCAGCGTGATCCGATTCACCGGTACGCCCAGCGCTCTGGCTAGCGCATTGGCCGACAGCCCGAGCGTATCCAGTTCCTCGCGAAGAACCTCTCCCGGATGCACCGGTCTCATCCCGTTCTTCACATCCATCGTTGCCTTCCCTCAGTGATAGTCTACGATCTCCACGTCGTGCGCCCCGTCGGCTTCCCACCGGAAACACAACCGCCACTGTGTGTTGATCCGCATGCTGTAGTACCCAGTCCCCTTTATTTCAACGTGTGATGCACATTTCCAGGAACCTGCCGAAGGTACTCTACCAGCAGCCCACTGCGGTGGCATATGCCACTGCTTGACATTCCGAGCGGTCCGACATTGAATCAGCCCATGAGCCGCTGTGTCGTCTGTTGGGTCGTGGTGTTGCTCATCCTGCCCGGTCCGGTGTGGGCCGTGGAAGCGGCGCCGGCCTTGACTGACCGTGAGATTGTCGAGCGCTTGACGCGGCTCGAAGAAGGCCAGAACGGCGTGCGGGAGGCCGTCGGTCAGCTGCGGGCCGAGTTGGGTCAGCTGCGGGCCGAGTTGGGCCAGCTGCGGGCCGAGTTGGGCCAGCTGCGGGTCGAGCTGGGCCAGCTACGCGCAGACATGACCCAGCAGAACCAGCAGCTACGTGAGGACATGAACCGCCAGAACCAGCAGCTACGTGAGGACATGAACCGGCAGAATCAACAGCTGCGCGAGGATATGGATAGGCAGTTCGCCCGCCAGTTTCGTCTGACCCTGGCCTTGCTGGGTGCCTTCAGCGCGCTGGTGGCGGCCATCATCGGCTTTGCGTTGTGGGATCGGCGGACGATGATCCGACCGTTTGAGCGCACGGCCAGCAGTCTGACAGAGGAGCTGAGCGCCAACCGGCAACGTATGGAGTCTCTGCTGGACGCCTTGCGTGCCTTAGGTCAGCGCGATCCGGCGGTCGCCAACGTGCTCAAACAGTTCAATCTGCTGTGAGGTGGCTGGACGTGTCGGGAGGTGTTGCGTTGGATGGTTTCATGAGCAGAGTCTTCGTCGGGTGGAGTGTGATGGTGTTGCTGGCAGTGCCGGCGGGGCTGGGCGCGCAGGACGCGACAGAGCCCGTGCAACAGCAGGCCGAGGAGGCCGAACGGCATCGCCCGGACCAGCTTCCGCGCGAGCTGCGCAACAGCATTGGCATGGAGTTCGTGCTGATTGAGTCGGGCACGTTCGAGATGGGCTCGCCGTCTGACGAGCCCGGTCGGGATGACGATGAAACGCAGTACACCGTGACGCTCAGCCAGCCCTTGTATCTGGGCAAGACCGAAGTGACGCAGGAACAGTGGGAGGCGGTGATGGGAGGCAACCCCTCGAATTTCTCCTCGTGTGGCGGCGCGTGTCCGGTGGAGGGCGTGTCCTGGGAGGACGCCCAGGGCTTCATTGCGGAGCTGAATCGGCGGGAGGGGGTGAGCGTGTACCGGCTGCCGACCGAAGCGGAGTGGGAGTATGCGGCGCGGGCGGGGACGCAGACGGTGTACCATTTCGGGAACGCGGCGGATCAGTTGGAGCAGTACGGGTGGTATAAGGACAATGCAAGAAACAGGACCCACCCCGTAGGGCAGAAGCAGCCGAATGGCTGGGGCTTGTTTGACATGCATGGGAACGTGTGGGAGTGGGTGCACGACTGGTATGGCGACTACCCCGGTGGTGCGGTAACCGACCCGCGTGGCCCTGAGGCGGGTGTTGGCCGGGTCCGTCGCGGCGGAGCTTGGAGCAGCGGCGCCCGCTATCACCGCGTGGCAAATCGTCACGGGTTTGCGCCGGTCAATCGCTACAACGGCCTCGGCTTCCGCCTGGCGAGGACCCCCTGACCCTGTGGTCAAAAATTTTTGGAACAAAGGAGGATCCATGGCCTGCGATGTAGTGATTCGGAACGGCACGCTTGTAGACGGGACCGGCGCGCTCCGCTTCCGGGCCGATATCGCCATTTTTGATGACAACACGATTGGCTCCGGGCGGCGGCCCGAGATGCGCTACGATCTGCCCGGCGGCGGACGCCGGCTGGTCATGCCCGCCCAGGGCGTGCAGTACAGCCTGGTCAACGGCCAAGTCTTGTACGCCGAGCAGCAACACACCGGGGCGCTGCCCGGCCAGGTGCTACGGGCCGGTGGTTTATAGGCTGAACATCCCTCGGAGCGGCACGTCGGCTCGCAGAGGCAAGAACCAGAAGAAAGGACACACGTATGAAAAAGAGCATGTTCCTCGGAGTGGTAATCGGTATGGGTCTCATCCTCAGTTCCGCTACGGCGCGGGCTCAAGACGCAGCGCCGACTACGGTCAGCCTGGCCATGGCCGAGACGATTATCGACGCAGCCAAAGCCAAGGCCGAACAGGAAGGCTGGCTGATGAGCTTCGCCGTGGTCGATAGTTTCGGGCGTCCGGTGGCCATGGTGCGTATGGATGGCACGCGCTGGATGACGCCCAAGGTGGCCCACGGCAAAGCCCTGACCTCGGCCACCTTCGGTCGCCCCTCGGCTACGGTCGAAGAGTTCACCAAGAATCGTCCGCAGCTGTTCAAGAACGTCCAGAAGATGATCGGTGAGCCCCTGCTGCCGGCGGGTGGCGGCCTGCCTATTGAGGTCGATGGCAAGCTGCTGGGTGGCATTGGCGCCAGCGGTGGGACCGAGGCCGAAGATATTGAGGCTGCCCAGGCCGGGCTGGACGCGCTCGAAGCGCAGTAGACAGCGGAGGGCGCCCTGCGCCCTCACTCAAAGACCTGCTCGCCCGAGGCAAACAGCAGCCCCACCAGCGCGCCAAAACCGAACAGGCTCGGCGGCCCTGGCACGGCCCTTTCCGGTAGGGTCAAAACGGCGCGCAATTCCAGGGCAACCACAGGGGGTTGCCCCTACAGGCCATGATCCACTACGACAGGATTGCTCCTAGGAGGTTTTGCGGACCGTCACCCCGGCCCGCTCCTCCTGCAGGGCAAACGGCGCGCTGGAGTCCCGTTCTCCCCAGCCCCGAGCCATGGCTTCGACAAACTCCTGCTCGACCACGTTGGCCAGCTTGAGCGGCACCTCGAATTCCCGCCCCAGCGCGGTGGCCAGACCAACATCTTTGCGCGCCCAGCGCAGGGCAAAGCGGGCCGTATCAAAATCGCCCTTGAAGACGACTTCCGGCACCATGTAGTTCAGCATCAGGCCCTGGCCCACCGCGCCGTCCTGGATGGCCTGAAGCAGGGCCTGGGGCTCAACCCCAGCCTTGACGCCCAGGGTCAGACCCTCGGCCAGCAGGGACAGGCTGCAAATACCGATCATATTATGGACGATTTTGGCGATTTCCCCACAGCCGATGCCGCCCACATAGGAAACCTTGTCGCCGATCACGTCGAGTACCGGTTTGACCCGCTCGTAGACGGCTTTGTCGCCCCCGACCATCACCGCCAGGGTGGCGGCCTGGGCGCCGACCGGCCCGCCGCTGACCGGCGCATCCAGGACCTGGACCTGCTTGTCCTGAAAGGTGGCGCAGATGTCCCGGATCAGGGTCGGCGAGCTGGTTGACAGGTCGATATACACGCTGTCCGGCTCGGCGCCCTGCAAAATGCCGCCCTCGCCCAAGGCGACCTCTTCGACCTGCTTGGGACCGGGCAGCGAGGTGAACACGATCTCGCTCGCCGCAGCTACGGCCCGTGGGCTGTCGGCCCACGCCGCGCCCTTGTCCAGCTGGGGGCTGGCCGCTTCTTTGCGGATGTCGTGAACGGTCACCGTATGGCCGGCGGCAATGATATGAGAGGCCATGGGGCCGCCCATATTTCCGAGTCCAATAAACCCGATGCGCATGATGTCCTCCTTATTCCAGGCGAAGCTTTATTTCAGCAGACGAAGCCTTATCTCAGCAGACGGAATTTGGGCAGACTGACCTCAGACGTGATGTCGTCAAAGCTCACCTCAACGGCCAGGCCGCAGTCCAGCTCCTCGTTGTCACAGCCGATTACCTGACTGACGATCTGCAAGCCTTCCTCAAGGCTGATCAGGGCCACATTATACGGAATGTCTCCGGCAAAGCCCTCGTGCCAGCACTGATAGTACACGCCATAGGAATAGATCGTGCCCCGGCCGCTCAGTTGCACCCAGTCCTGGTCGGCGCTCAGGCAGTTGGTGCATGCCGGGCCGGGCGGCAGATGGGTATAGCCGCAGGCGCGGCAGCGTTGGGCCACAAACTCGTGGCGCTTGGCCGCCTGCCAGTACGGCGCGTTCCATTTTTCAATGACGGGCAGGGGTTTGGTGTAGTCGGCCACGCTTTACCTCCGCAGAATGAGGGCCCCGGCGTGCTCGCGCAGCCCGCCGGTATAGGTACACATGATTCGCTCGACGGCCTGGATTTGCCGCGGGCCGCACGCGCCCCGCAGCTGGCGCACCGCGTCGCAGGTGTTCTGCCAGCCGACCATATACGTCTCGGACAGCTGGCCGCCGTTGACGTTGAGCGGCAGCTCGCCGCCCAGGCCGATCCGGCCGTCCTGTATCCAGCGGCCGGCCTCGCCGCGCGGACAAAAGCCGTAGTTTTCCAGGGCGGCGATCACGGCCGGACTGTAGGCGTCCTGCACGTACAGCGCCTGGATATCTTGGACGCTCATGTCGGCCATGCCAAAGACCATCCTGGCTGCGGCCTCCTGCTGAAAGCTCTGCATGACCAGGTCGGGCGTTTCATAGGCCCGGAAAGCTTCCTGGCGGCCCATGCCGCGGATGAAGACCGGCGGTTTCTTGAGGTCTGCGGCGCGCTCGGGGGTGGTCAGAATGAAGGCGTGGCCGCCGTCGGTGATGTAGCAGTAGTCAAACATGCGCAGCGGCCACACGATGTAGCGGGCGTTCAGATAGTCGTCGAGGCTCAGCGGGGCTTTTTGCGCCGCCTTGGGGTTGAGCCCGGCGTGACGGCGCTGGTTGATGGCAATCGTCGCCAGCTGCTCCTCGGTTGTGCCGTACAGGTGCATGTGGCGCCGAAAGGCAAAGGCAAACGGCCCTGAGGGATTGAAGCCGCCGTAGGGGGCGTGCTCTTCGAGCAGGGCGCCGCCAAAGCGGTTGCGATTGGTTTTCTGGTTCGTGCCGTAGACCAGCAGGATGTAGTTGGCCATGCCGGCGTTGAGCAGCAGGGCGGCGTGTTGGATCATGTAACAGCCGGTTGCCCCGGAGGCCTCGACCGCACCGCCGACCCTGGGATTCAGGCCGAGCATCAGCCCGACCTTGAGATAATCGCCCTGGCGGCCGTAGCTGGGCTGGACGAACAGACCGTCGATATCGTCCTTGTTGAGCCCGCAGTCCTCAAGGGCGGCCCGGGCCGCGTCAATGGCCAGCTCGTCGCCGGTTTTGTCCGGTACCGAGCCCTGCGGGGTGTCGCCGACGCCGACAATACACACCCGATCCCGTAGCTCAGCCAGCCCCATAGGCTCCCTCCTTATGTCTGGCCGGAGCTATACAAAACCTCAGACCTGGATGCAAGCGAGGCAGCCGACCGGCAGGCGGGCTTGACGCTGCGAGCCCGGACAGATTTAAGAAGCACGATCACGATAAGGAGGACGCGGGTGAAAACAATGATTCAGATGGTTCCGTCCATGCCGGTCAGCTCCAACGCCGAGCGTAAACGGCTTCGACCGGTCGGGCGCAGTGTTGAGAAGTACGCCGAGATCATCGACGGTATGGTCGATATCGTTAAAGCGGCCGACAGCCTGGGCTATTGGGGCATGAGCTTCATCGAGCACCACTTTCATTCCGAGGGCTTTGAGATGCTGCCCTGCCCGGGCATCATGAACGCCTGGCTGGGGCCGTATGCCACCCGCATGCGGATGGGCCAGCTGGGCTATGTGATGGGCACCCATAACCCTCTGCGGGTGGCCGAAGAGACCGCGCTGCTGGACCATATTATGAAAGGCCGCTTTTTTGTCGGCTTTGCCCGTGGCTATCAGGCGCGCTGGGTGCGCACCCTGGGCCAGGCGTATGAATCGCTGCCGACGCTGTCAAACCGCGAGTCGCCCGAGCAGGCCGAGGCCGACGAGAACAACCAGCAGATTTTTCGCGAGATGGTCACAATCGTCAAGAAAGCCTGGACCCAGCAGAGTTTTGCCCACGACGGGACATATTTCAAAGTGCCCTATCCGGCCAGCGGCATTGAGAATTATCCGGCCTATCCGTGCGCCCAGGAGTATGGCGCACCGGGCGAGATTGACGAGCAGAACCGGGTGCGGCAGATCAGCGTCGTCCCGGCGCCCTACCAGCGCCCCCACCCGCCGGTGTTTATCAGCTCGTCGGGCAGCGCCGAGTCGGCCCGCTGGTCGGGCCAGGAGGGCTTCACCTGCTGTTATTTCGCGCCCATGCAGGGCGCGCGGGCCCAGGATGTGGCCTATCGCGAGGGTGCGGCCGAGGTCGGCCAGACTCTCAGTCCGGGCCAGGGCCAGGGCTTGCTGCGTTTCCTGTTTGTCGGCAAGACGCGGGACGAGGCGTATGAGAAGGTAAACAAGACGATTGTGCCGTTTTTCTCACAGTTTGCGGTCCATTTCTTCCCGGTTCTGCTGGCCGAAGGCCAGGGCTCGATGTTTGAGCGGGTGATGAACACCGGCCTGATCGTGGCCGGTACGGTGGACGAGGTGAAACGCCAGCTCGACGAGATCTACACCGAGATTCCGTTCGAGTATTTTTCCCTGGTCGCCTATAACGGCCTGGAGCCGCAGACCCAGCTGATAGAGGATATTGAGCTGTTCGCCACCAAAGTCGCACCCGAGTTCAGCTGACGCGCGGCACGTCGTGCGCTGACAGGACCTGTCCCCGGTCAGCGCAAGGTGCGGAAAAACGTCCGCACGTCTTCGACCAGCAGCTCCGGCTCTTCCATGGGCGCAAAATGTCCGCCGGCGGGCATGACCGTCCAGCGTTTCAGGTTGTAATAGCCCTCGGCCCAGCGTCGCGGCATGTGGATCACGTCGCCCGGGAAGACCGCGCAGGCGGTCGGCGCCTCCACCACCGGGTGGCGCGCGTGGACCGCCTGCCAGGGATGGACCCGGCGCTCGTAGTAGGACCGGAACGAGGTGCCGATTGTCCGGGTGACCCAGTACAGGGTCATGGTCGTCAGCAGCTCGTCCGGGCTGAAACGGCTCGCCACATTGCCGCCACAATTGCTCCAGGTACGCCGTTTCTCCAGGATCCAGGCGCACAGCCCGGCCGGTGAGTCGGTCAGGCCGTAGGCGGCCGTCTGTGGCTTGGTGCCCTGAATGCCGGCATAGCCGCGCTCTTCGGCAAAGAAGTGTTGCGTCTTGGCATACCAGCCGGCTTCCTCGGCGCTGTAGTCCGCCTCGGGCGGCAGCTCGAACGACAGCGGGACGGGCAGGGTGGTGTGAACGCCGATCAGGTGCGCGGCGTGGGCGTGGCCCAGGTCGGTGCTGACCAGCGAGCCGATATCCCCGCCCTGGGCGGCGAAGCGCTCATAGCCCAGCACGTCACGCATCAGGCTGACCCAGCGGTCGCTCACCTCCCGGATCGCAATGCCGGTTTTCCGCAGCGGCGTCGAAAAGCCGAAGCCCGGCAGAGACGGCACGACCACGTCAAACGCATCGGCCGGGTCGGCGCCGAACGCGGCCGGGTCGGCCAGGGGGCGGATGACCTTGTGAAAATCCCAGAAGGTCCACGGCCAGCCGTGGGTCAGAACCAGCGGCATGGGCTTCGGCCCGCGACCCGGCTGGTGGATAAAGTGAATCGGCTGGCCGTCGATGCTGACCGTATAGTGCGGAAAGGCGTTTATTGCCTGCTCGTGACGGCGCCAGTCGTAGCCCGTGTGCCAGTATTCGACCAGCTGCTTGAGGTCGGCCAGCCGGGTGCCGTAGGTCCAGCCGTCATTGCCGATTTCGTCCGGCCAGCGGGTGTTGGCCAGCCGGCCCCGCAGGTCACTCAGGGTTTCCTCGGGGATGTCAATCACAAAGGCGTGGTGTTGCATGGTGCGGCTCCTCGTGTCTGCACCCCTGCCATAGCACGCCCGGAGAACCAAGAAAAAGGGCAACTCGCCGGTCGTCAACCCTTGGAAATCGGGGTCGGGAGTTGCTACAACAGACGCATCCATGACCCAAAAGGAGGTAGCGTATGGTTTACGAAATGCGTGTGTACACACTACAGCCGGGCAAGGTGCCGGAGTTTCAGGCGTTGATCGAACAGGAAGCCCTGCCCGTGATCAGCAAATACTCCAAGCTGGTCGGCTGGTGGTCAACCGAGGTCGGTCCGCTCAACGAGGTGGTCCACATCTGGGCCTATGAAGACATGAATCACCGTGCTCAAGCCCGGGCCGCCCAGGGCGAAGATCCCGCCCTACAAGCCTTCCGGCCCCGCGCCCAGGCGATGATTGTCAGTCAGTACAACAAGATCATGACGCCGGCCAGTTTTTCGCCCCTGCAATAGCTCGGGCCGCGTGAGAGGCCGCAGAATTTCTGCGACCTCTCGGCGCTCCTGACCGGCTCATCTCTTCGGTCTGGTTTCAGAAAGCGTGAGGATCGAAAAAGCTGTGAGGCCCAGCAGGAGAATGCTATGGACTCTGATCGGACACAGGTACAAATCCTTATAGAAAAAATCCAGATTCTCCCACCCGAGAAAATCGCTGAGGTCGAAGCCTTTGTCGATTTCTTGCAACAGCGCAGCGAGAGACAGCGCCTTACCCGGACGGCGACAACGCTGTCCGAAGTTTCTTTCCAAAAAATCTGGGATAATCCCGATGACGCCGTCTACGGCGAGCTATGAGTTTGGTGACGTAATTCTCGGCCGGATCGACACGCCCAGGAGACAAACGTAAGTGCCGGGTAGCCTCACAAACGATGATGCCGCAGGGCCAGCGACACGTTCATGTGGACATAGCGTAGCGGCTCGGGCGGCAGCCAGCCGGCCTTGGCGGGCGAGGTCATCAGCGCCAGATCGGGGTTGGGCTGGTCGGCGTACAGCTCGCACACCAGCCTGCCGCCGTAAAACCCGCTGACCAGGCCGAAACCATTGTAGCCGACGCTGAACAGGACCCGCGGGTCGTTTTCCAGACGCCCCAGCAGCGGCGTGTGGGCGCGGGTGAGGGCCATTACGCCGCTCCAGCCATAGGCGGCCCGGACGCTGCCCAGGTAGGGATAGCGGGCGAGCAGGCGCTCGGCCAGGCGTCGGTAGGCCCGCGGCTGATGACGGTCGGCGACCCGGCTGTTGTAGTCGTAGCGGGCGCCGCCTCGGATCAGCAGGCGACCGTCGGGGGTGAGCCGAATCGTATGGGTGGCATCCATTTCATAGCGTCCCGGGACGCTGGTCCAGGCGCCGTGGCCGATGACGGCCTCGTCCACCGGTTGGGTGACCATGACGTACAGGTGGAGAGGCATGAGAATATGCCTGAACAGACCCAGCTGCGGGGTGTAGGCGTTGGTGGCGACAACAACCGTGTCGGCGCTGAGTTGGCCGTCCGGGCAGACCAGCTCGACCGGTTTGCCTCGTCGCAGCAGCTGCACAGGAGTGTGTTCGTATATGTGGACGCCCAGCGCCTCGACCGCGCTGCTGAGACCCCGAACGAGTTTGCCCGGATGCAGGGTTGCCCAGTGGGGCAGGAAAACCCCGGCCGGATAAAAGTCCGAGCCGATCCGTGCGGCCAGGTCTTTGCCCTGCCACAGCTCGACGGAGCGGCCAAGCTGGGCGTAGGCCGCTACCTGCTTCTCCAGCGTCCGCACCTCGGCGTCCTTTTTGGCCAGTCGCAGCGCGCCGCTTTCCTGGAGGTCGCAGTCAATCGCTTCGCGGGCGATGGTCTCGACCAGATGCCGATAGCCCCGCTCGGCGTACTCGGCGTAGGGCTCGACCGCAGCCGCCCCTTGGCTGAAAAAGAGGCTGTCCCAGCCGTGGTATTCCTGGGAGATAAACCCGCTGTTGCGGCCGCTGGCCCCAAAGCCGATGCGCTGGCCTTCGAGGATTA
Organism: uncultured Binatia bacterium (SeqCode); assembly: GCA_965243735.1. Taxonomy (GTDB): domain Bacteria; phylum Desulfobacterota; class Binatia; order Bin18; family Bin18; genus JAAXHF01. The sequence continues at coordinate 4,397,994 of CBDEVZ010000008.1, read as the reverse complement.
CAAGCTGTTTGTTCGGATAACGCTGCTTGAAATGGTAGGCCGCGCTGAGCCCGGTGATGCCGCCGCCGACGACGGCGATATCGGCCCGCACGCGGCCGCGCAGCGCAGGAGCAGCCGGGGGCGCCTCGGTCAGCCATACACTGTCCGGCAAAGACGGCGTTGCTCTCTTCTTACTCGGGGGTCGGTCTTTCGTGTCGCTCAGCGTCACGCTTGCAGCTCTCCGATAAAAGACAGAACCGCATCGGCGCAGGCGTCCGGCAGGGCTGCGGCCAGGTGGTAGGCCGTGCTGGGCAGGACCAGTAGCTGAGAGTTCGGAATCCGGGTCTGCCATTCGCGGACTGTCTCAACCGCAGCCAGCGCCCCCCTGTCGCTGGTAATGACCAGGGTCGGGGCTTGGATGCGGGGCAGGAGAGCGGTGATGTCCATGCCGCCGACATAGGCAAAAATCCCGGCCATGACCTGGGCCGGCGCTTTGCCCATCTCCTGAATCCACCATTCCCGCATGGCCGGGCTGACCTCGCCCAAGCGCCGGTCCATGGTCGTGCGCGCCCAGCTCTCAACGCCTTCCTGTTTCACCTGCTCAAGCCAGGCCCCAGGATTCAGGGCGCTGTTGGCCAGGCTGGCCGGCCCGCCGATGACGGTCAGGCTTTTGACGCAGTCGGGATAGTCATGGGCGAACTGCATGGCCACGCTGCCGCCGACCCGCTGGCCGACAACGTGGACGGCAGGCAGGCCCAGGTGGTCGAGCAGGCCCTTGAGATCCTGGCCGAAGCCGCTCAGCGACCAGGCATAGTCGGCCGACGGTACGCTGGACTGGCCAAAGCCTCTGAGGTCGGGCCGGACCAGGCGGAAGCGTCGGGCCAGACGCGGCACCCAGGCAAACCAGGCTTTGCTGGTATCCGCTACGCCGTGGATGAGCAGAATCGTTTCCGGGCTCGTCCACGGGTCGGTATAATCATCGTGCTCATAGTACAGGGTCAAGCTGTCGTCGATACGAGCCTGGGGCATAGCTGTGCTCCTTGCGTGCCGGCTGTCTCTTGCCTATGACTCTGCTGAGGCCGGGGATCAGGCACCAACGATAGCGTTTTCCCGCCCGAGGCCGCAAGAGAGAGCAAGAGAGAACAAGAGAGGCGGTGGCATGAACAAGGCTCCAGACTATCCGGTCCGCGTCATCCCGCAGCTGACCATCCCGATGGTCGACGGGGTCCGGCTCGGCGTCCGCCTGTACATGCCGGACGCTCCGAACGACGGCCCGTTTCCGGCTATTGTCGAGTCGCATCCGTACCGTAAAGACGACAACAAAATCGCCCGCGACTGGCGCACCCACAGCTATCTGGCCCGCAAGGGCTATGTCGGGGTTCGGCTCGATATCAGAGGCAGCGGCGCCTCGGAAGGCATTGCCGAGAACGAGTATACCCGCCAGGAACAGCACGACTGCCTCCAGGTCCTGGCCTGGCTGGCCGACCAGCCGTGGTGCAGCGGCCAACTCGGCATGTATGGCTCCTCCTACGGGGGCATCAGCGCCCTACAGACTGCCATGCACGCTCCGCCTCAGCTCAAGGCGATTGTTGCCATGCACGCCCTGGCTGATCGCTACGGCCAGGACGTGCACTACCACGGCGGCTGTCTGCCGGTGAACGAATCCGTTGCCTGGGCCGGCCGTATGGTGGCCCTGAACGCGCTGCCGCCGTTGCCGGACATCGTCGGCGAGGAGTGGTTCGCGCGCTGGCGCGAGCGGCTTGAGCACACTCCGCAGTGGCCGCTGGCCTGGCTGCGCCACCAGACCCGCGACGCCTACTGGCAGAACGGCTCGGTGTGTGACGACTGGGACGCGATTCAGTGCCCGGTGTTCGCCATCGGTGGCTGGGCTGACAGCTATCAGGATTTTGTCCTCCAGCTGCTCCAGCACCTGCGCGTGCCGTGCAAGGGCCTGATCGGTCCGTGGCTGCACGACATGCCGCACGTGGCGCGGCCCGGTCCTCAGATCGACCACCTGCGGGAGATGCTGCGCTGGTGGGACTATTGGCTCAGGGGGATCCGGAACGGCGTCATGGACGAGCCGCAGCTGACCGTCTGGGTCCAGGGCTCGCGCTCGCCCGATCCGTACCGGGAGACGACGCCCGGTCACTGGCGGTCTGAAACCGAGTGGCCGGTGGCCCGGACCGACTATCAGACCTGGCATGTCGGGCCGGACGGGACGTTTGCCCCACACCCGCCGTCGGACGCCGGCCCGGACTGTTGGTCTTCTGAATCCCCCAGCCCCGGTCTGGCCGCTCCATTCTGGTGCACCGGCCTGCGGCCCAGCGGCCTGCCCCGCGACCAGCGCGGCGATGACGCGTGTGCGCTGAGCTACACCTCTGCTCCGCTTGCCGAGCCGTTGGAGATTCTGGGCTTTCCCCGGCTGGAGCTGTACGTCGCGGCCTCGGAACCGGTCGCCCAGCTGGCGGTCAAGCTGTGCGATGTCGGCCCCGACGGCGCTTCTCTGCTGGTCACCCGCGGCGTGCTCAACCTGACCCATCGGGACAGTCACGCCCGACCGAGCCCGCTGGTGCCCGGCCGCATCTATCCGGTCCGTCTTGAGTTGAGCAGTATCTGCCACGTGTTCGCCCCGGGCCGCCGCCTGCGGCTGAGCATAGCCGGGGCCGACTGGCCGCTGGTCTGGCCGCCGCCGCGTCCGGCCAGCCTGACGATCTACCATGATACCGCCCATCCCTCCCGGCTCGTCCTGCCGGTCATTCCGGCCCAGTCTCGGGCAAAGGTGAACGATGATGACCACCTCATCGAGAAGAGATCATCGTTCGCCTTTCTGCCGGTCTTTGCCCCGCCCGAGGTGCCGGTCGCGCCCGTCCGCTCAGAAGACGGCGAGCGCTCCTATACGGTTCGGCGCGACATGCTTGACGGAACAACGACGCTCGACACTCGAGTAGGTGGGAGCAGCATCCTGACCGAGCAGGGGCTGCGCATGACCGAGACGAACGCCAAAGAGCTGTCCGTGCGGGACGGCGACCCCCTGAGCTGCACGGCCCGGATGCGCCGCCACCTGGAATGGCAGCGGCCGGACTGGAAGGTGGTGATCGACAGTGTGATTGAGCTGAGCTGTACGGCGGACACATTTCTTGTCACTATTGAGCTGCGAGCAGAATACAACGACGACGCGATTTTCAGTCGGCGCTGGCGGGAAGCGTTTCCGCGGCTGCTGGGCTAAGATGCGCTTCGTCATTCTCGGAGACACGCATGTCCACATCGCTTCAGGCCGGTGCGCGCTTTCCCGATCTGTCCCTGCCCGACCACACCGGCCGGCTCCTCAGCCTGTCGCAGCTGACCGCCCCGGACGAGTTTGACCGGCGGCTCGGCTTTGCCCACGGCCGGCCGCTGATCGTGGTGGTGTATCGCGGCTTTTTCTGTCCCCGAGATCGTCTCCAGCTCAGCCGGCTGGTGTCGTTCTACCCCGAGGTCGAACTCAACCAGATCGGCCTGGTGGCGCTCAGCACCGACCCGCCGCCGGTTGCCGCCGCCTACCGGGCGGGTCTGGGCGCTCGCTTTCCCTTTCTGAGCGACCATGAGCGGCGGGCGATTCGCCGGCTGGGCATCGTCGATAACACCGATGGTGAGTATCCCGAGGTTGCCATCCCGCATACCGTGTGTCTGGCCCCTGATTTGACCATCCACAGCGTCTACACCGGCTGGTGGCTGGCCGGACGGCCGAGCGTGGAAGAGTTGCGGGGCGATATCCGGGCTCTCAAGACCCAACTGGCCGACTATGGGCAGGCGGCCTGGGATACCCCGGAGGTTCGGGCGGTGCGTATCCCGGCCGCGTACTGGGCCGGACACACGGCCAAGCCGTGGCGGATGGTCGGCCACGGGCGGGGGCGGGTGGCGTGGTTCGCGCGCGGGCGGGGGATGATCCGCTCCGAGCAGGGCGAGGAGCTGTTTGTCCACTTCAGCGCCATTCCGGGTCAGGGAGACCGCAGCCTGAAGCCCGGAGCCCGGGTAGTCTTCGAGATTGCCGAGGGGCCGCACGGACGCTATGCAGCCAATGTCCGGGTGCTTGAGACCGACACGGACGGGCGGGGCGGCTGAGCCGCGCCTGAACAGACACGTCCGATAACGAAAAAGGAGGACTGCGTATGGCCAGATTTGAGGACTATGCCAACAAATACCAGACGATCCGCATGGAGCGCCGGGACGGCGTGTTGCAGCTGACCTTCCATACCGACGGGGGCAGCTTGCAGTGGGGGCTGTTGCCCCACCGTGAGTTCACCCAGGCGTTCGCCGAGATCGGCACCGACCCGGATAACAAACTGATCATTCTGACCGGCACCGGCGCCGATTTTTCCGGGCCCCGCTCGACGCCGTCGTCGCGGCCTCAGGTCGATGCCCGCAGCTGGGACCCGGTCTACTGGGAGGGCAAGCACCTGCTGAGCAATCTGCTGGATATCGAGGTGCCGATGATCAGCGCCATTAACGGCCCGGCCCTGCGCCACTCTGAAATCCCGCTGTTGTGCGACATCGTGTTGGCGTCTGAGACGGCCGAGTTCCAGGACTCGGCGCATTTCCCTAACGGCATGGTGCCGGGCGACGGCATGCACGTCGTCTATCCGCTGCTGCTGGGGCCCAACCGGGGCCGCTATTTTCTGCTGACCGGGCAAATCCTGTCGGCCCAGCAGGCTCTGGAGCTGGGTCTGGTCAACGAGGTGGTGGCGCCGGATGTCCTGCTGCCCCGGGCCTGGGAGCTGGCCGAACAGCTGCTGCGCCAACCACCGCTCACCCTGCGCTACAGCCGGGTGGTGCTGACCCAGGAACTCAAGCGGCGCATGCTCGACCTGCTCGGCTATGGCTTGGCACTGGAAGGGCTGGGGCTACTGGATTCCGAGTCGCAATAGCGCGTGGCCGGACTCTTGCGGCCGGACCCGCCCGGCTGCTAGGGTCCGGCTGCAAAGCGACGACACGGGAGGGCGAGATGGCAGACGCACACTATACCCAGCTCATCCACACGGCCGAGGAGCAACTGCTCCGTTTTCTGCGGACGTTTGAGTCGATTCAGGAGCATATTCGCTTTGATAAGATCGGCGACTCCCAGGCCGAGCTTCAGGCTGTCAGCGGCGACATGTTCTCGGCCCTGGCCGATGAGCTGGCCGCGCTCTCGCCCCCAGACGCGCTGACCGAGTTTCACGCCGGCTTCACCGCCGCGCTGGCCCAGTGCGCGGGAGCGGCCAAGGCGTTTCTGGAGCCCGGCGGCAAGGATTTCTCGCTGGCGTTTTTGCAGAGTCGCTGGGCCTTGTGCAAAGGCATGAACCTGCTGTATGACCTGCGGGCTCACACCCCGACCCTCCAGGAGTATTGGTTGCTGCCCGAGGCGCTGCCGCAGTGGGACGCCCTGGAAGCCCGGACGCCCGACGCCGCCGGGGTACCCGTCGGCCTGATGCACACCAAGCGCACCGACGCCCACGCCGCCTACTCCCTGTACGTGCCGGAAAACTATGATCCACACAAAGAATGGCCGTTGATCATCTGTCTGCACGGCGGCTATGGCCGCGGTGAGGACTATATCTGGGCCTGGCTGCGGCCGGCCAAGAGCAAGGGCTATCTGCTGCTGTCGCCCAAGTCGGTGGATGTGACGTGGTCGGTCTTGCAGCCGCCGCTCGATGTCGAGTCCATCACCCGGATGTTCGACGAGGTGTGCGCTACCTACGCGGTCGATACGAGCCGGGTCTACCTGTCCGGCCTGTCCGACGGCGGAACCTTCACCTATATGCTGGGTCTGAGCCGCCCGGACATGTTTACCGGCATTGCTCCGATTGCGGGCGATTTCCACGCCATGCTGGATCCCATGCTGCGCCGTAAGCAGGGCCAGGACCTGCCGCTCTACATCGTCCACGGGGTCCACGATTTTATTTTCCCGGTGGCCACGATCCGCCAGGGCTACGAGCTGCTCAGCAACATCGGCTATAAGGCGACCTACGAAGAACTGCCCGACTGGGGCCACGCCTACACCTCGCGCATCAATGAAGAGCTGGTGTTGCCGTGGTTTGAGGGGCTGGAGCCGAGGCAGCGCTGAATCGCCGTGCCGCCACGGCTGTGCGGGTGTTCCATGCTGACCTACAAAGCGATGTATAAATTTCTTGATCAGGGCGTCCACGCAGAAGTGCTGGATTTTCCCGGGACGATAAGCTGCGGCGAGACCCTCGCTGAAGCCCGTCGTTCATTGGCCAGCGCCTTGGTGGATATGGCTGAAACACATCTACTCCAGGGCGAACCTCTCCCCCAGCCCGATCCTGCCTGTACCGATCCTGAGGCTGATCTGGAGGAACCTATTCATCTGCTCCTGAGCGCGGCCTCACAGGTCAGCGTCGTTCCTCAGCCCGCTGTGCGATGAAACGGCGCGACCTGATACGGCACCGAGAAATCCCCGATTTCACTGCGCTACGGATTTGCAGACAACTCGCCATTCCTCTCCCTTCTTGATGCGTCGGTTTTGTTTGCTCATGCAGCCGTGTAGGTCGGGTTACGCCTACGGCTAACCCGACAGCCCGGACGTGTCGGATTACGCTGCGCTAATCCGACCTACTACAGCCTATTGTGCACCGTGCTAGACACATGTCTCGCCTGTCATTGTATGTTGCAACATTCCAGACTCGGACGCGCCGACCAGCCCACCCGCCTCGTTCTCGTTGGAGCCGGCCACGCCCATCTTGAAGTGCTGCGGCGGTGTCTCCTCACTCCCCTGCCGAACGTCGAGCTGAGCGTCGTTTCTCTGGACGCCTATCACTACTACTCGGGGATGCTGCCCGGGTATGTGGCCGGGATCTACCCGCCAGACGCTGTCCGTGTCGATATCGCCGGCCTGGTCCGGCGGGCGCAGGGGCGCTTTATCAAGGCCCGAGCGCTTGGTCTCGACCCGAACAGACGGACGCTGCGGCTGGCCGAGACCGCCCCTGTCGCCTACGACCTGATCTCATTCAACCTCGGCTCCCAGGCTGCGGGGGCTGAGGCCGAAGCCGTCGCACGGCATGCGGTCCTGCTCAAACCCTTCTCTCAGGTCTCCGCGTTGTGTCAGCGTCTCCAGACCCTGGCGCGGGAAAAAAACGGCCGCACCTGCCGTATTGCGGTTGTTGGCGGTGGGGCGGCCGGCTTTGAGGTGGCGTGCGCGCTTGAGGCTGCGCTGGCCCGAGCCGGGCAGGCGCGTCAGGTGTCCGTGTTCGAGGCTGCGCCCGTTATGCTGGGCGGCTATTCCCCGGCCTTTCGCCACCACGCCGCGCGTATCCTGGCTCACAAAAAGATTGCCGTGCAGACCGGTCGGTCCGTGCGCCGGGTGCATGCCGACGCGGTCGAGTTGGACGATGGCGAGACCCGTGCTGCCGATCTGACCGTCTGGCTGAGTGGAGCGGCCGCGCCCCCGGTGTTCCGCGAGTGTGGTCTGGCGCTGGATGCCCGAGGCTTTCTGCTGGTCGGCGACAGCCTGCACGCGCTCGACGACCGGCGGGTGTTTGGCGTGGGCGATTGTGCCACCCTGGCCGCCTATCCCCACACCCCCAAAGCCGGGGTGTATGCGGTCCGGCAGGGACCGGTGCTGTGGGAGAGCCTGCGGGCTAGCCTGAACGGCCGCCCGCTGCCGCGCTACCGGCCGCAATCCGGCTTCTTGTCGATCCTGAATACTGCGGATGGTAAGGCGCTGCTGCGCTATAAACGGCTGGTTTCTCACAGCCGCTGGGCGTGGCAGCTCAAAGACTGGATTGATCGACGGTTCATGGCCCGCTATCAGGGTTTGCTTGGGTAGGGGCGACCGGCCGGTCGCCCCTACTTCGGGATCGCGCTAGGCAAGTATCAGACGCTCACCTTTTGGTTCCGGGATCGGATCGCCAAACTCGCGAGCCGTATCAATCCACAGTCGTTGTTTTCTAGGCCAGCAGGGTCCTGGCGATGACCTTCAACTCCAGCACCGGCTTGACGCCCTCGAAGATCGGCAGCACCAGGGCATCGACCACATAGCGCGAGATGGCGTACTCCTCGCCATAGCCCCAGCCGCCGTGCATCAACTGGCCCTCCTGGCTGACCCACACCGCCACGTCACAGGCCAGCAGCTTGGCCATGGCCGCAGTCAGGGTGGCCGACTCGTCTTTGTCCATGGCCGGAGCGGCGGCATAGGTCAGCTGGCGGGCGGCGGCCAGATGGCTGGCCATGCGGCCCAGCTTGTACTGGGTGAGCTGAAAGTCGCCCAGCGCGGCGCCGAACTGCCTGCGTTCAGCGGCATAGCCGGCGCTGACCTCCAGGGCCGCCTGGGCCAGGCCGGTTGCCCGTCCGCCGGTCTGGAGACGCCCGGCGGCAAAGCCGGCCATTTGCAGGTAAAAGCCTCTGTTCAGCCCGGCTTCCTCGCCCACCAGGTTCTCGGCCGGCACAAAATACTTGTCGCAGTTCAACACATACGAGTGCATACCCCGGTAGCCCAGGGTCGGGATGGCGTCGCCCTGCAACACGCCACCCGTGGGCTGGGTCATCTCGAACGCATGGCCGGGAAAGGCGTCCTTCTCGACAATAAACAGCGACAGGCCGCGCGCCCCGGAGCTGAGGTCGGGGTTGGTGCGGGCCAGCAGGGCAATGATGTTGGCCCGGCCGGCAAACGTACACCAGGCTTTGGCCCCGTTCAGCACATAGCCGGCTGTGCCGTCGACGGTGGCCGGCTCGGCCCGGCAGGCCACCGAGGCCACGTCCGAGCCGGTATCGGGCTCGGTGACCGAAATGGCGACCATCAGCTGCCCGGACGCGACCGGCGGCAGCCATTTCTGCTTTTGGGCTGGGGTGCCGCCCCGCAGCAGGGCCTTGATCAGAATCTCGGGGCGTGTAATCAGGCTGCCGGCCACGCCCAGCGAGGCGGCGGACAGCTCTTCGGTAGTGATAATCATGGCTAGGTTGCCCATGTCGCCACCGCCGTACTCTTCGGGCACCGACATGCCGAAATAGCCGAGTTCGGCCATGCTGGTGATGATGTGTTCGGGAATGAGATCGTCGTTGCGGTGTACGGCTTCGGCAATCGGCGCCACCTCGGTCTTGGCGAATTGTCGCACAGAGTCGCGCGTCATCAGCCCGATATCGCTCTCCAGCCACGAGTTGTTGACGCCCTGGCCGGCCAGCTCGGCCCGGCCGATGTGCCGAAAGCGCTCCTCGTTCGCCCCAGACCGGATGGCCGCCTTGACCTCGGAGCTGCCCAGCGTGTCGGCCAGAAATGCCTCGGAAAACCCGAAGTCGGCCAGCTGTACATCGGCCGTGGCCAGCAGCTTGTGGCCGACCTCGGCGGCAAAACCGAGCGCTTTGTCGTCGATTCCGGTGTCGCCGGCCTCGGTGGCGGCCGTGGCATAGTTCAGCAGGGCGCGGGCCGCCTCGACCTCAGTCGCCAGATAGGCCAGGCGTTCGGCGTGAACCTGGTGTTCGTCAATCGCCTTGCCGTTGGCGGTCAGGCTCCGGCCGTGATGCAGGGCTTCGTCACGGACTTGCTGCAGGGCGTCTACAATGGTCTGGGTCTGCCGCAGTACATCGCTCATACGGGTCTCCTTGGAATGGGTCTCCTCGGCTTCAGCCATACCATCCGCTCCAAATCCGGGCTAGGGCAGTTGGGCAGCCGGTCCGAATCTGCTAAACAAGACCCCCGACTCTCATTGACATCCAAGGAGGCATGCATGTTTGTGCTCGATGACGGCCAGCGTTTTGTGATCCCCCGGACCGAGATGACCTATCCCGGTCACAGTATGAAGCTCCACCAGAACGCGGCCGATGCGGTCAAATCGCCGGTTGACCATGTGATGATGGACTTCGAGGACGCCTGCCCCTACGAGTTCAAGGGTCCGCAGAGCCGGGCGTGCGTGGTGGAGGCGCTGACCAGTCTGGATTTCGGCAAAAAAGTCGTGACCGTGCGGCCGAATAATATCCGCTCGGAGTTCTTCCTGGGCGATATGGAAGCCATCGTGCAGGGCGCGGTGGACAGGTTCCACGGCATTATCCTGCCCAAGGTCCACGGCCCGGACGATATCAAATACGTGTCCAGCCTGCTGGATAATCTGGAGAAACAGGCCGGCTGGAAGAGCCGGATTCAGATTGAAGCCCTGATCGAAATCCCCCAGGCCGTGGTCCGCGCCTACGACATCGGCAGCGCCTCGGACCGCATGGCCGGGCTGGTCTTCGGTATTGCCGACTTTGCCGCCACGCTGGGCATTCGGGAAATCGTCAAGGATCAGAATGTCAACTTTCACTACTCCAAGCAGGCTGTTGTGGTTGCCGCCAAGGCGGCCGGGCTGCACGCCATCGACAATGTCTATCTGCCGCTGTGGCGCAGAAACGACCCGCCCGAGAAAGTAGCCGAGATCGAGGCCGGCCTGCGCGACAAGAACGTGGGTTCGGCCAACATCGGCATGGACGGCACCTGGGTCATTCACCCCCAGCAGGCGGCTATCGCCAACGCCTGCTTTACGCCGACCGAGGAACAGGTCGGCTATGCCACCCGCGTCCTCGACCTGTACCACGAGAAGGGCGGCGGTTCGATGCCCGACCCCCAGACGGGGGAGATGATCGACGAGGCAACGGTCAAAATCGCCCTGATGGATCTGGCCAAAGCCGCCCAGGCCGGCACGGTTGAGCAGTCCTATCTGACCGAGCAGGCGGCCAAGAGCAAGGCCATTACCGGCTACGATATTCTGGAGCAGATGAGACGGGTCATGTAGGGGCGTCCTCCTGGGCGCCCCCGTGGAGGACGCGCTATGCTGTCAAAAATTCACCACGTTGGCATTGTCGTTCGCAATCTCGAAGACGCCTACGCATTTTATCGTGACACCCTGGGGCTGCCGCTGGGCAAAATGGCGACAGTCGAAGACCAGGGCGTCAAAGCCGCCCTGCTGCCCGTTGGCGAGAGCGAAATCGAGCTGCTTGAGCCGATCAGCCCGGATTCCGGGGTGGCCAAGTTCCTGGACAACAAGGGCGGCGGGCTGCACCACCTGTGTTTCGAGACCGATAATATCGACACCGAGCTGCAAGACGCCAAAGACAAGGGCATTCGGCTGATTGACCAGCAGCCGCGCAACGGTCTGGCCGGGATCATCGCTTTTCTGCACCCCCGGGCGTGTTGCAGCGTGCTGGTCGAGTACGCCCAGCCGGTCGACCGTTCCGAGCACGCATCGCTGCTGAGTCAGGGCCGCGACCGACGCTTCACCGCCAGGCGGCTCGACCATGTGGTCATTGCGGTCAAGGACCTGGAGGGCGCGGTGGCGACCTATCAGCACAACTTCGGGCTGGAGCGGGAAGCGGCCCGGGACGTACCGGCCCTGGGGCTGCGCAACACGTTTTTGCCGATCGGCGACGCCAAGATAGAAATCGTCACCCCGCTGGGCGACGCCAGCCCGATTGGTCAGTTCATCGACAAAAAGGGTGAGGGCATGTACCTGCTGTCGCTGGACGTCGATCATCTCGACGGTGCGGTCCAGGCCCTGGCCGACGCCGGCATCAAGGCCAACGTGATCCGCGGCACGGTCGGCGATATCGCCATGATCAGCCCCAGACACACCCACGGCGTGCTGCTCCAGCTGGTGTCGCGCTAGTTCGTCCATAGTAAGGATACGCTCCCATGCAACGAGACAAACCCTGGGTCATGCGCACCTACTCCGGCCACTCCACGGCCAAGGCCAGCAATGCGCTGTACCGTCTGAACCTGAGCAAGGGCCAGACCGGCCTGTCGGTCGCCTTCGACCTGCCGACCCAAACCGGCTACGACAGCGACCACAGTCTGGCCCGAGGCGAGGTGGGGAAAGTCGGTGTGCCGATCTGCCATCTGGACGATATGGAGGCGCTGTTCGACGAGATTCCGCTCGATCAGATGAATACCTCAATGACGATCAATGCCACGGCCGCCTGGCTGCTGGCCCTGTATATCGCTCTGGCCGAGCGGCGCGGCGTGGATCAGACCGCCCTGCAGGGCACGACCCAGAACGATATTGTCAAAGAGTACCTGTCGCGCGGGACGTATATTTTTCCACCCCGGCCCAGCCTGCGGCTGATCAGCGATGTCATCGCCTACACCGTGAGCCACGTGCCCAGGTGGAACCCGGTCAACGTGTGTTCCTACCACCTGCAGGAAGCCGGCGCGACGCCGGTCCAGGAGGTGGCGTACGCCCTGGCGACGGCGATTGCCATTCTCGATACGCTGCGCGATGCCGGTGGGCTCAACGCTGAGCAGCTGGCGGCGGCGGTCGGCCGGATGAGTTTCTTTGTCAATGCCAGCGTTCGCTTTATCGAGGAGGTGTGCAAGCTGCGCGCCTTCGGACAGCTGTGGGACGAGTTGGCCCATGATCGCTATGGAGTGACGGAGCCGAAACTGCGCCGTTTTCGCTACGGCGTGCAGGTCAATTCCCTGGGGCTGACCGAGGCCCAGCCCGAAAACAATGTGCCCCGGATTGTCCTGGAGGCCCTCGGCGTCACCCTCAGCAAAGACGCCCGCTGCCGAGCCATGCAGCTCCCGACCTGGAATGAGGCGCTGGGTCTGCCCCGGCCGTGGGATCAGCAGTGGAGCCTGCGCATTCAGCAGATCCTGGCCTTTGAGACCGATCTGCTCGAGTACGGGGACATCTTTGAGGGCAGCACGGTCATTGAGGCCAAGACCGCAGCGGTGAAGACCGCAGCCCGCCAGGAGTTGGAGCGGGTGCTGGACATGGGGGGGGTCATTGCCGCCCTGGACTCGGTCAAGGAACAGCTGGTGGCCAGCCATACCGAGCGGGTGCGGCGGATCAACACCAAGGAGCAGCTTGTCGTCGGCGTGAATGCCTTTACCGAGACCGCGCCCTCCCCGCTGTACAGCGGCGAGTCGTCGGCCATTCTCAAGGTTGACGAGGCGGCCGAGCGCGATCAGGTCGAGCGCCTGCACGCATTTCGGGCGGCCCGCAAGCCGGCCGAGGTTGAGGCGGCGCTGGCCGGTTTGGCCGAGGCCGCCCGCGGCGCGGCCAACATCATGCCGGCCTCAATCCGCTGCGCCCACGCCGGGGTGACGACTGGCGAGTGGTCGGAAACGCTGCGACAGATCTTTGGCGCCTTCCGAGCCCCGACCGGCCTGGGCGGGGCGCCGGCCGTCGGTCGGCGAACGGAGACCGATCAGCTGGCGGCCGTGCGCGCGCGCGTCCACGAGGCGGCCGAGGTGCTGGGCCGGCCGCTCAGGGTGCTGGTTGGCAAACCCGGCCTGGACGGCCACTCCAACGGCGCCGAGCAGGTCGCGGTGTGGTGTCGGGATGCGGGCATGGAGGTCGTGTACGAAGGGATTCGACTCACCCCGGACCAGATCGTGGCTAGCGCCCGGGATGAGGGCGTGCACGTCATTGGCCTGAGCATCCTGTCCGGCTCGCATCTGCGCCTGGTGCCGGAAATCCTGGACGGCCTGAAGGCCGAAGGACTCGACACGCTGCCGGTGGTGGTCGGCGGGATTATTCCTGAGGATGACGCCGAGTCCCTGCGCCGGGCCGGCGTGGCGCGGGTGTACACGCCCAAGGACTTCGAGATGGTCCAGATTGTGTCGGATATGGTTGAGGTGGCCGAAGGGGCGGAGCGCTAGGGGCTGTCTCGGCCTGCCGTAAGGAGCAGGCACGCTCTCAGCGTTGACGATTCTTACGGTCCTGGTAGACGACCCAGCCTCCGGTCATCGTCACGATCACGATGCCCACCAGAAAAATATAGCCCATGACATCCACCGTATGCCTCCTTATTGTTCGCGAGCAATAAAAACGGCCCAGGTAAAACAGGCCAGGGCGAAAGCAGCTCCCCCAATGGCTACAAAAGCGCTGATGGGCCGTGGGGCGACAAAATAACCAACTACCAAACCACCTGTCGTAAATTTGCCGACCTCAATGAGGATTGTCACCAAGGTTTTCCGTCGTTCCTTATCCATACCACTGGTGTCATTGTATGATGCTCCAGAGTTTTGACAAGGTGGATTTTAAGGAAGACTCTGAGTATGCCTGCTCCCGGCACCCAGCCTATCGACCTCCAGGCCCTACTGCGTTTTGAACGAAAAGCCATAGCGGCCGCTCTCAATCTGCTCGAAGACCGCCGCGCCGAGCGCCAGGAACGCGCTCTGGCCGTGCTCGACGAACTCGCCGGCCTGCCGGCTGCGGCTCATGTCGTGGGCATCACCGGCCCGCCCGGGGTTGGCAAAAGCTCACTGATTGCGCGTTTGATTGCGCGCGCCGTTCAGGCCGGGCGTCGGCTCGGCGTTGTGGCGGTTGACCCGTCGAGCAAGGTTTCCGGCGGGGCGCTGCTGGGCGACCGCAGCCGGATGCAGCTGCCGCCCGCAGCCCCGGTGTACGCTCGCAGCTTTGCCGCCCGCGACCGGCTGGGCGGCTTAAGCCGAGAGGCGTTTCTGGCCGTTTTTTTGCTGCGCCACATCTGTGACGTGGTGCTGGTCGAGACGGTCGGCGTCGGCCAGAGTGAGACCGATATCGCCAATCTCGCCGATAGCGTGGTGCTGGTCGTCCAGCCCTTCTCCGGCGACGTACTCCAGTTCATCAAAGCCGGGGTGATGGAAATCCCGGACATCCTGGCCGTCAATAAGGCCGACGACGCAGCCCTGGCCGACAAAGCCATGGCCGAGGTCCGAGCCGCCCTGGCGACAAGAGGAAACGTGTCAGCAGATACACGGGAGGCCGACACGTTTCCTCTGGCTGAGCCGGGATCGGACGAAGGCAGCTGGTCGAGCCCGCTGGTGGCCGTCAGCGCGCTGAGCAATCTGAACCTCGATCGGCTGGAAACGGCCATTGCCGAGCATCACCGGCATATCCAGACCGCCGATAGGCTGGTCTCACGCCGGGCGGCCCAGGAGATTGCCTGGGCCGCTGGTGAACTGCGCTACGAGCTTGGTCGGGTCGGGCTTGCCGCAGCGGGAGGGCCGGACGGTGTTGCCGCGCGCTGGGCGCAGCAGCCCGGTCGCAGCCCGGCCCGCAAGCTGGCCAATCTGCTGGCAGCGGTCGGCCCTATTCCCCCACGCCCTCCACCAGGGCCAGACGCACCAGGGCCAGGGCGTTAAAGCTCATCCGCGTCCGGTCCGGTCTGCCGCGTCCGGCCATATTGTAGCTGCGGGTCCTGACATGGGCGCCGTCGGTGACGGCCAGGAAGGTCTGACCCCGGGCCAGATTTTCAGACGTATCGGTCGGGTCGGGCCGTGAGTGAACCGCCAGGCCGAGATCACTACCGGCGCGTGCCCGGACGGCTCGGGCGAGTGCCTGGCTCAGCCGCTCGGGCTCGTTCCAGACGGCTTCGTCAGCCGTGTCCCCCAACAGCCGTTGCAACGCTGGCCGGCCGCTGGCACTCAGGCTCTCGACACACCGCTCGGGGTCGGCCTGGTGCAGCCGCTCGGCCAACATGCCGCCCAGGTCTTCGCACACCGAGATGGTCATTCCCCTGCTCCGCAGGAGCCGGCCGACGACCTCCTCCAGGGTTTCGTCGTCTACGGCAAAGACGTGTTTGCCCAGGCGCTGTCTGATTTCGGCTTCGAGCGGAGCAATCAGGCTGTTGGCCGCGTCTCTGTTAGCCGCTTTGGCCGCAATCCGTACATCGACCTGACCCGGATGGGCCAGCACGCCGACCGTCGGATTGTGTGAGTTGGCGATCAGATGGCCGATTTCGTCGTCCACCCGGCTTTCGCCCAACTCGGCGACCTTGAGGACGCGGTAGGTAATTGTCTCGGACAGGGCAAAGCTGCGTCGCAGGTAGGGCTCGACCTCCCTACTGTATCAATCTGAAATCCCCGTAACCCCGTAACGGAAAAAAGGAAAATACTATGCGCTTCTTTTTTTGGCAGGGTGGCCTGCACATTCGACCGGAAAACAACGAGGAAGACCAGGTACTCAGCGCAGCGGCGAACTTCCTAAAAGAATGGAAGTTCGGTCATGGGATTGAGTGCCGCGAAGTCCGAGGAATCCAAGGCCGCAACCAAGAGCCGGTCAGACTTGGCTCGAAAGAAGGATTGACCGCTAATGAACTTGACCAGTTTTTGCGCTTTCCCGTCTAGGGCGTGTCATCAGTTAGCGTGCCCCCCTGGTCGGCTTTCCTGTCTCGTCTCGGTATACTGCCCTGGTCAGCCCAAGCGAAGGGAGGGTGCACAATGGCGAGACGGTATGCGTTACGCGAGGATCAGTGGGAACGGATTCAGGACCTGCTGCCCGGCCGGGAGGGCCACGTCGGGGGCACGGCGCGGGATAACCGGTTGTTTGTGGAAGCGGTCTTATACCGCTATCGTGCGGGGATTCCCTGGCGCGATTTGCCGAGCCGGTTCGGGGATTTTCGCGTGATTCATACGCGCCACATGCGCTGGAGTAAAAGTGGGGTCTGGGAGCAGGTTTTCAAGCAGCTGGCCGCCGATGCGGATAACGAATATGCCATGATCGACGCCACGATCATCCGCGTCCACCAACATGGGGCGGGGGCAAAAGGGGGGACCCCGCGGCCGAATGCATCGGCCGCTCCCGCGGGGGCTTGAGCACGAAAATCCATGCGACGTGCGATGCGCTCGGGAATCCGACCGGCTTCCATCTCACGCCCGGCCAAGCCTCTGACCTGGCCGGTGCGGAGGCCCTCTTGCCCCATCTGCTGAAGCACGTGCGGGCTTTGCTCGCCGATAGAGCCTATGACGCCCACGAGCGCGTCATTGACCGTTTGGAGCAGGCGGAGGTGACGGTGGTCATTCCCCCCAAAGCCAATCGGCGCCAGCCTCGCCCCTATGATAAGCACCTCTATCAAGCGCGCCATCTGATTGAAAACTTCTTCGCCAAACTCAAGCAATACCGTGCTCTCGCCACCCGCTACGACAAACGCGCTGTCAGCTTTCTCGGAGCCATCTATCTCGCTGCCTCGGTGATCCTCCTTAACTGATGACACCCCCTAAGAACCTCAACAGCGAGGCAGACTATCTGAAAAACAAATTTGCGGAACTCGGCGTATGGATTGACAGATATATCGGTGACATTGACGAGCGCATCGAACGCCGTGTCAGCGAAATCTATAGACCGTTGCGCGACTCGGTATCTACCTTCATAGACGATAAGCTCGAAGAGTCTGATGTTGAAGCACTCTGGAAAAGACATGTAGAATTAGAGGAAGGAGAAATCGAGAAAAAGATAGGCGAGTTCTGCGGCGAGTTACGCTATAAAGTTCAAGAACATCTCCAAGAGTTCAATAAACAGCTCGCTTCCGAATTTGAGCTATTAGGAAAGATTAATATGGAAGGGCCGGAGCAATACGATCCACTGGACGTCAAGAGGATAGCAAAATGGGCATCCAATCTTCTCTGGTTAGTCCCCGGTATCGGACCGATCGCAAAGGCCCTGATGACAGCTGCTTCCACGATTTTGACATGGTTTATACCGAGTCGTGAAGAAAAACTACAACGACGCAAGAATGAGGAATCTCGACGGTTGAGAAATCAGATCGAATCGCATTCACGCGACACAGTTAAAGAGATGAAACGTTGGTTTGATAAAGAGATCGTTAACAAACTCGTTCAAGGGACTCAACAAGACGCATCGCTACTCTACGAAGGCATGTTCAAGGTTGCAAAAGGGCTTGGAGACACCGCCTCCTCATGCGCGAAGTTGCAGGCGGGCCTCAATCGCTGGTTGCTTCTCAGATGCGGCCAGCTCGTTAGGGAACGGGTCGCTAAGGATGCAGTCTATGCATGGATCGCTCGTGCTCCAGGCACTCAGACGAAGTGTATTGGGACGGCTTCGAGTTCGTTTTGCCGAAAAGTCGGTAAAGCCTTGGGCGAGAGGGTTGAGGTACAGGAGCCTGGATCAATGCAGGAAATGATCGCCGAGGCGCTACGCCCCGCGGAGGTTGATCCTGCGAACATCTGTTTCGACCAAGATGGAGCAATTGTCCGGTTATCCCGGAACCAACTGAGTCGAGCAAAAGGCAGAGATGGGACCAACTTACGTCTTGCCGAGAGCTTGTTGAAGACTCCGATTCAGTTACGAGAGGACAAGGGGATTGAATCATGAGCGAAGCACAGTTTGAGTTCAAGGAGTATCTTGGCAAGGTCAGTGGCCTTCGAGTGCGGCTCGTGGACGCGTTGAAAACGGCGGACGACGAGAAAATCAATGACCTCATAAGCGATGTTCCCGAACCTGTTACATCAGACAACAGCGAGGCCGCGCTCACTGTCGCATTCGTTGGCCAGTACAATGCCGGCAAGTCAACGATCATCAGAGCGTTGACGGGCAAACAAGACATCCCCATTAAGGCTGACGTGTGCACCGACACGGTGACGGCCTACGACTGGGAGGGGATAAGCCTGCTCGACACACCCGGCATCCACGCCGGGTACGCGGACCATGACGAGCTGACCTACCGAACGATAGACAGGGCCGACCTGCTCGTTTTCGTGATTACAAGCGAACTGTTCGAAGATGTGATCGGCAACCACTTTCGGGACTTGGCCTTCGAGCGCAACAAAGCGCGGGAAATCCTGCTCGTAGTAAATAAAATGGGGATGGATCCTGGTACGCCCGAGGTCAAGCTGCCCGATATAGCCAAAGTGACGGAGCCATTATCTCCTGAAGACTTCGGAACAGTGTTTATTGATGCCAAGACTTATCTTGAGGCGCTTGAAGAGACCGACGCCGAAGACCGGAAGGAACTTTTCGACATTGCCGACCTCGATCAGTTTGTCACGGCCTTGGACACATACGTTCGGGACCGTCGCTTCATGGGTCGCCTCACCACGCCGCTCTTCGGTATTCGATCCCTGGCGCGGCAGGCTGAAGCCTTTCTCACGGCCGATATGCCCGAGGAACGGGCGGCGCTTGAGCTGCTGAATCGGAAGCGACATCTGTTCTTCTCATCCCGGGCGCGTTTGAAAGAAACATTGAGAGGACTTGTCAGTGCGATCAGCGCAGACATCACGACGTATGGAGATGAGGTTGCGGAGAGTATCGATCCCGAGAGCACGGAAGAAAGTGTCCGGGCTAAACACCAGCACGCGCAGAGACGCGCCGAGGAACGTTGCGCCAAACTGGAACAGGATGTAAGGGCGGCGGTCGAGGCGGAACTACAGGGTCTCAAGCAAGGGTTGGAAATGCTGCACGAGGGGACCTTGGCTGAGCAGCTTCGAGGACAGGTCAAGGCTGCGCTTATCCGCGGTCGGAGTGGTGCAGAGAAAGTCGAAGGACCTAAGATCGAGTGGACCGGATCATTCGACGACGCGCCTTCGGACCGGATGGCGCGTCTCCAGAAGGTCGGCGATATTGCTCAAAGTTTTGGTGAGTATGCCGCCGACTGGACCACAGGGCCTTTCGCCCAAACAGCAAAGCTTGGCTCCGCGACTGCGACAAGGGGAAGCCATGCACACAAAGTTATCTACAATGTTGGAAAGTTTTTCGGAACGAAATTCAAGCCGTGGGGTGCGGTGAACGTAGCGCGGAACATAGGGAGGGTAGGGAAAATCTTAGGAAAAGTAGCACCGTTTCTCGACGTCATCGCTGAATATTGGGACCAGAAAAAGCAAGAGGAACACCGACAACAATTACGGGACGCGCGAGATTCGGTTCGGCGCGCTTATCGTGCGGCGTCTCGTGAGATCGAAGCGGAATTTTGGGCGAGTTATGAGGTGTTCTCCGGCGACTTCTACGACGGAGAGTTGGCAGCGCTTGAAGCGTCGCTGAACGACCTAACAGGGCAGCAACGGGCACGTACCGAAACGGCTGAGCGGCTGCATCAGGTAGCCTCGGATGCTCAGGCGCTCATACGACATATCCAGGCAGCGTCCGCCACAACAGACCAAGTAAACGCATCTTCTTGAATAAGCGCTCCCACCGGCTGAAATTTCCGCCCATACAAAACTGTATTCTCCTGTGATGTAAGAGAGGCAGAACAATGGCACGGAAACGGTCCGTATCATCAGCGCCCGCCAAGCCTCACGCAAAGAGCGTGCGGCATATGCCGGACGCTCAGATTGACTTCAGCGACATCCCGGAAATGAGCGACGAGGAACTTGCGCGGGGCCGGCGGGTAGGCCGACCGAAGAAAGATCACGCCAAACAGCTGATTGCGATCCGACTCGACCCCCGGCTGCTGGTGAAACTGCGCCGGCTCGCAACACGGAGGAAGAAACCATACCAGACCGTGCTGCACGAACTGCTGGAAGAAGCGGTTGAGAGTGCCGCGTGACCTGGACCGAGAGGACCGCCAATGGAAAAGACGGGCGTTGTGATTGGCCGAGACAGCTGGCTGCTGCTGCGGGACGAGCCGCTGTATTCGGCCCGCTTTATTGACCGCGACGGGACCGATGAGTTGGCCCTCGTCGTGCGGGTTGAGGAGCTGGAATGGTTTGTGGGGTCGGGCCTGCCGCTGGCCGTGTCGCTGTGTACCTGGCAGAGCAGTCGGGGCGTGTGGCTGGCGGCCATCGCCTACCAGTTGTCGCCGAGCTTTGGCGAGGCGCGGGCCGGGGTGTTCTTCCTGAATCCACGCCAGACCGAGGATGCTACGCTGCTCGACAAACTGCCCCGCCAGGAGCGCTTGGCCGCGATCTTTCTGAGCGCCGACTGCGAGACCCACTACACTACTACCGTGCCCCAGGACGACGAACTGCGCGTCGAGTGGCGGGGGCGAATTGCGCGCATCACTCCAGCGGGACCGGACACCAGCCTTGGCGACGAACCCGATCCCGCGTTTGAGGCTGCCCTGGCCGAGTTTCAGACCCGCTACAACGCGCAGAATATTCTGCTCGGCGAGCTTAGTTGAGTTCGTCGAGGGTCAGCCTGAAGCTCGGCGCAAAGGTGTCGAGAAAGTAGCCCACCTCGGGAAGCCGCATGTCTTCCAGCGTGGCTCTGAGCGTTTTCTCGGCCTGGCTGAACTCGGTGTTGCCGACGCTGACCTCTTGGACGCATTTCAGATAGGCGCACAGTTTGTCGGCGGCCTTGACCAGTTCGAGGCTGGCCGCGTCCGCTGCCTGGGGCTGAAAAAAGGCCCGATAGTCGGCTCGCAGCTCGGCCGGAATCAGGCTCAGCAGCTTGGCATTGGCGGTCTGCTCAATGGCCTGATAGGCGGTCTTGATGTCGGGATTGAAGTATTTGACCGGAGTCGGCAGGTCGCCAATCAGCACCTCGCCGGCGTCGTGATACAGGGCCAGGGCTGCCACCCGGTCGGGGTTGACCTGCCCGGCAAACACCCGGTTGCGAATAATGGCCAGGGCGTGGGCCACCAGCGCCACCTGGGAGCTGTGCTCCTGGATGTTCTCCGGGTAGGTGCTGTGCATCAGCCCCCAGCGCCGGATGAATTTCATGCGCGACAGATAGGCGAAGAAGTGGCTTAGCCCCATGGCTATCCCTGCCCAACGCGGGGGTCAGTGTTTCTGCGCACGACGCCACTCGGAAAAGAGGAAAACGAAAAAAGCTACGGTCGATAGCGCAAAGATGACCCAGAAGACGGACTCATAATCGCTCATTTTTCTCGCTCCATCATCACAGCAAAAACACCGGCATAAAAGGCAATAATCAGATGTCCGATAAAAGCGAAGACACTCAGCTTATTTGTGAAGGTCCCAACGACCCCGGCGAGGAGGAAGCCTTTACTCACATCATATGCATACTTTGCGAGAGAGTCTCGCTGCTTCCCATTCAGTGGCACTGGCTCCCTCCCGCAAATGGTAGAACTGACCTACAGGTTGGTCTTGTAATCCTGCTCCACAAACTGGTCGATCTGCTCGGCCATCTTGTCGTCCGCGCCCATTTTACCGGCCAGGATTTTGCCGAACGAGATTTTTTTCTTTGCCGGCCAGGTGTCGGACTTCCACAGCTGGGCGCGCAGAAACGCCTTGGCACAGTGGTAGAAGACTTCCTTGATGCGGACCCGGATGGCGACCACGGCCGGTTTGCCTCGGGCCGACAGGCGATCCAGAATGGCGGGGTCGCTGGTCAGCTCGGCCGTGCCGTTGACCCGCAGGGTTTCGCCGGTGCCGGGAATGAGAAAAATCAGCCCGATGTGGGGGTTGGCCAGGATATTTTGCAGGCCAAAGATCAGCTTGTTGCCGCTGCGATCCGGGATGAGCAGCGTGGTTGCGTCTTCGACGGCCACAAAGCCGGGGCCGTCGCCCTTGGGCGACACGTCCATATTGCCCTCGGCGTCCGAGGTGGCCAGCAGGAGAAAGGGTGAGCGCTGAATGAAATCAGCGCAGGTTTCGTCCAGCGCCGTCCACAGCTTGTGGGGGACCAGGTCGCTGGGCGTGCCGATAATAGTCCGCAGTTCGTCCACGGTCGAGATACGGTGGGAATCAACAGCAGTCATCGTCGCCTCCTTTGTATTGTATGCGCACTTTTCCTTTATGCGCAAAACAGGCTAGAGTGCAAGCATTGTACCGGAAAGGAGACCACGGCCATGGCAGATCTCGAGGTGAGCGTACAAAATCGGGTTGGCCTGCTGACCCTGAACCGCCCGGACAAACTGAACGCCCTGACCCGCCAAATGGGTGACATCGGGGTGGCGACCCTCCAGGAATGGAAGAACGACCCGGACGTGGGTGCGGTGGTGCTGACCGGCGCCGGTCGGGGCTTCTGCGCCGGCGGGGATGTCTCGGCCATGCACAAAGGCACCGAGATCGGCGGAGTCAGCTCGACCCTGGAAGACAAGATTGATCAGCTGCGCCAGGCGCACGGCCTGCCCTGGCTGCTGCACACCTATCCCAAGGTGGTCATCGCGGTGGTGAATGGGCCGACGGCCGGGGCCGGGCTGGGCCTGGCCCTGTCGTGCGACCTGCGTCTGGCGTCTGAGCAGGCGCGGTTCGGCACGGCCTATGCCCGGGTCGGCTACGGGGGAGATTACGGCACGACCTGGCAGCTGACCAATCTGGTCGGCCAGGCCAAGGCCAAGGAGCTGTTCTTTCTGCCGGATATGATCTCGGCTCAGGAGGCCCACGCCCTCGGTCTGGTGAACCGGGTGTTCCCGCACGACAGGCTGATGGACGAAGCCCTGGCGATTGCCGAGCGTATCGCCGCCGGCCCGCTGGTCAGCTACCGCTATATGAAGGCCAATATCAACGCCTCGACCACGGTCGATTTTCGGACCATGCTGGACCGCGAGGCCGAGACGCATTTGCGCTGCGGCGAGACCGAGGACCATAAAGAGGGCGTGGCCGCGTTTATGGAAAAGCGCCAGCCGGTTTTTCGGGGGCGCTGAGCAAAGGAGAGAAGCGATGACAACACCCGAAGTCCTGCTCGACGGCCTGATCTTTCTGGAAGGACCGCGCTGGTACGACGGCAAGCTGTGGTTTTCAGACATGTTTGCCGGCCAGGTCAGGACGGTCGATCTGTCCGGCAATGCGGAGGTGGTCGCCGAGGTGGCCGAACGGCCCTCGGGGCTGGGTTTCCTGCCCGACGGTCGTCTCCTGATTGTCTCCATGCAAAACCGTCAGCTGCTACGCCTCGACCGGACTGGGCTGACCAGCGTGGCCGACCTGAGCGACCTGGCGGCCGGCAGTCCCAACGACATGGTCGTGGACGCCCGCGGCCGGGCCTATATCGGCCATTTCGGCTACGACTTGTTTGGTGGCGAAGAGTCCAGACCGGCCAGCCTGTTGCTGGTCACGCCGGACGGCCAGGTCCGCGAGGTGGCCGATGGGCTGGAGTTTCCCAACGGCACGGTCATCAGCCCCGACGGCAAAACCCTGATTGTGGCCGAAACGTTTGGCCGGCGGCTGACCGCCTTTTCAATTGCCGACGACGGCGGCCTGTCCGAGCGGCGGGTCTTCGCCCAGTTCGACGAAGAAACACCCGACGGGATCTGCCTCGACGCCCGGGGCGGGGTGTGGGTCAGCTCATTTGAGTCGGGCGAGTTTGTGCGGGTCGAAGACGGCGGCACGATCACTGATCGCATCCCGGTGCCGGGTAAGCGGGCCGTGGCCTGCGCGCTGGGCGGGCCGCAGCGCCAGACGCTGTTCCTGCTGACGGCCGAGACGACGCTCGAAGAACTGGCCCAGGGAAAATCCATCGGCCGGGTGGAAACCGTCCGGGTTGACACGCCCGGGGCTGGTCTGCCCTGAGGGCTTGGGATAGGTTCGCACCATGCCTGACACGATTTTTACGCGGATCATCGCTGGAGAGATCCCCTGTCATCGGGTGTACGAGGACGACAAGGTGCTGGCGTTTCTGGATATCGGTCCGCTCAGCTCGGGGCATACCCTGGTCATCCCCAAAGAACCGGCCGAAACGCTTGACCGGCTGTCGGACGACTCGGCCGCCGCCCTGGGGCGGGTCTTGCCGCGGCTGAGTCGGGCGGTGCTGCGGGCGACCGGGGCGCAGGATTTTAATGTCCTCCAGAACAACGGCGTCGCCGCCCACCAGGCCGTCGGGCACGTGCATTTTCATATCATTCCCAAATTCTCTGACGGCGCCGGCCTCGGTATTGACTGGCCGGTCGGTTCGTTGAGTCCCGAGGATGGAGACCGGTTGGCCCAGGCCATCGCGGCCCAGCTCCAGACCTGAGCCGTCCCCTCTCCCAGCCGAGCCGGGAAGCTGCTATGAATTGCGGGACTATGAGCAGAGAGGTGAGCCGTGGCAAGCTCTGAAGCAGTGACAAAAGGCATTCGGGTCCGGGTGACGACCCAGTATGATCCCAGCCGGTCCATGCCGCAATTGAACCGCTGGTTCTTCCTGTACACGGTCCGGATTTCAAACGAGGGCAGCGAAACCGCCCAGCTGCTCACCCGCCACTGGATTATCACCGATGCGACCGGCCACGTCGAAGAAGTCAAGGGTCCGGGAGTGGTCGGCGAGCAGCCCGTGCTCAGTCCCGGCCAGTCGTTTGAGTACACCTCGGGCTGTCCGCTGCCGACGCCCTTTGGCTCGATGCGCGGGACGTACCAAATGGTGACGACCGGCGGCGAGCGCTTCGACGCGGACATTGCCGAGTTCACCCTGAGTGAGCCAACCGCGCTGCAATAAGCCTATGCCTGCCTCCGTCGGTTTCATCGGCCTCGGCCGCATGGGCCTGCCCATGGCCCACAATCTGCTCGAGGCCGGCTATCGCCTGGCGGTCTTCAACCGCACGGCCGCTCGGGCTGACGGCGTATGCGCCCAGGGCGCCACACGGGCGGCCACGCCGCGGGCTGTGGCCGAGCAGCATGACATTGTCCTCAGCATAGTGGCCGATGACGCCGCGCTGCGGGCGATTGCTCTCGGCGACAGCGGCGTGCTGGCCGGTCTGACGCCGGGCAAGCTCCATGTTGATATGAGCACGGTGTCGCCCGATGTCAGCAGAGAGCTTGACCACCGCTACCGGGCCAAAGGGGCGCATTTTGTGGCCGCGCCCGTTTTCGGTCGGCCCGAGGCTGCGGCTGCGGCCACGCTGTGGATCTGTCCGGCCGGTCCACCGGAGGCCATCGAGCGGTGCCGGTCCGTGTTTGAAAGCCTGGGCCAAGGGGTGATTGTAGTTGGGGCCGAGCCGTATCTGGCCAGTTGTCTGAAGCTGGTCGGCAATTTTTTTGTTGTGGCGGCCATCGAGACCCTGAGCGAAGCCCTGACCCTGGCCGAAAAGTCGGGGCTCAAATCTGAGACGGTTCTGGCGCTGGTCAAAGCCTTTTTGCCGGTGCCTATGTTTGAGGGCTATGGCGCCCGGATGGTCCGCAATGAGTTTTCGCCGCCCGGTTTCGCCCTGCGTCTGGGCATCAAAGACGTCGATCTGATGCGTCGCCTGGCCGACCAGGCCGAGTCTCCTCTGCCGCTCGCCGATGTGGTCCACCACAACCTGCTGGCCGCTCACGCGCGCGGACGCGGGGATCTGGACTGGGGCGCCCTGATTACGGTGATCCGGGAATTGGCGGGCCTGGAGCCCGGGGATTCCTCCTCGCCCGAGTCCGACTGAACTCCTGCATGACCAGCAACACGAGAAAACGACGCGGCGTGCAGCTGCTGTTCGCTGCGCTCGGCCTGGGGCTGCTCGGCGTTCTGGTATGGACGGTCGGGCTGACCGACGTTGCCGCGCACATGGCGCGGCTGGGCTGGTTCGCCCCCATCGTGCTCCTGCCCTACGCCGCTATCGCGGTGTGTGATGCCAAGGGCTGGTCGCGGCTGATTCCCCGCGACAGTGCTGCTCGACCCGTCCCGCTGTGGTATTTCTCGCTGAGCCGGCTGGCCGGCGAGTCGATCAATAATCTCACCCCGACCGCCTCCATTGGCGGTGAAGCCTTCAAGGTCTACCTGCTCCGTCGGCGCGGCATTCGTCCCGAGGTGGGCATGGCCTCGGTGGTGGCCGCCAAAACCGCCCTGACCGTATCGCAGATCATTTTTATTCTTCTCGGCCTGCCGTTTTTTCTGTTTCGGCTTGGCTGGGGGCTGCACAGCTGGTGGGTGATGAGTCTGCTCATGGCCCTGGCCTGCGGCTTTGTCCTGAGCCTGATCCATTGGCAACGGCGCGGTCTGATGGAAAAGCTGGTCCGCAGCCTGGGACGCTGGTTCCCGCGCTGGTCCGCCCCGCAGCGCTGGGAGGCCGGGGCGCGGCGTATCGACGCCCTGCTGCTCCAGCTGTACGACAGCAATCCGCGCGCCTTTCTGGTCTCGACCCTATACCACCTGCTGGGCTGGTTGCTGGGCGCAGTCGAAATCTGGGTCATCTTTGCCCTGCTCGGCATACCGGTCGGTCTGATCGAGGCGCTGATCATCGAGTCGATGGTCCAACCCCTGACTGCCGCCGCCCTGGTGATTCCCGGCGCGCTGGGCGTCAGAGAGACCGCCGGGGTCTTCTTGAGCCGTCTGCTTGGGATCGATATCGGGGCCGGACTGGCCCTGATGGTCCTGAAACGGGCGCGGGAGGCGGTCTATAACGGCATCGGCCTGCTCTTTCTGACCCGCGCCGGCTACACCTGGCGGGCTGAGGAACGCTCTCCGGTGCTGCCTGAGATGTTGCCCTAGGCGCGCCCCCTATGCCGGCTGTTCGTTCTTTGGTATGTAGGGGCGACCCGAAGACAAACGCAGCCAGACGCCTTGGCAACGATGGTTCCGGACCAGATTCTGAGAGGCGTTGAGCACGGCTACAGCTAAGGAGAAGGGAATGCGCACGTTGTTCTTAAACCCCCCGGCCTACGACAACTTCGACGGTGGGGCGGGGTCTCGTTATCAGGCAACGCGGGAGGTGTGGTCCTTCTGGTATCCAACCTGGCTGTGTTACCCGGCCGGCATGATTCAGGACAGCCGGGTGCTTGATGCGCCGCCCGAGGGGCTCAATCAAGCCCAGAGCGTCGATATTGCCCAAGCCTATGACTTCGTCGTGCTGCATACCAGTACGCCCTCGTTCAAGATGGACGTGCAAACCGCGCAGATGATCAAGGACCGGAACCCGCAGGCGATCATCGCCTTTGTCGGCGGCCACCCTACGGCCATGCCCGAGCAGACCCTGCAGGCCTCCACGGCCATTGATATTGCCGCCCGCAAAGAGTTTGACTGGTCGATGAAAGAAGTCGCCGAGGGCCTCGACTGGGGACACATCCGCGGCATCAGCTACCAGAAGAATGGGCAGATTGTGCACAATCTCGACCGGACGCCGATGACCGACGAGGAGTTGGACCGCCTGCCCTTTGTCACCCCCATCTATGCCCGCGATCTGGACTTCCGGAAATACAACAGTCCCTACTGTCAGTACCCGTATGTGTCGCTGTACACCGGTCGCGGCTGCCCGGCGCGGTGTACCTTCTGTCTGTGGCCCCAAGTCACCACCGGACACTCGTACCGGACCCGCTCGGTCGACAATGTGATCGCCGAAGTCCAGGAGATGACCCGTCTGTTCCCGGGCATGAAAGAGATTTTCTTTGACGATGACACCTTTACGGCCGACCCTAAGCGGGCCCGGGAGATCGCCCGGCGTCTCAAACCGCTGGGTCTATGCTGGTCAACCAACTCGCGGGCCAATGTTGACTACGAAACGCTCAAGATCATGAAAGACGGCGGACTGCGCCTGTTTGTGATCGGCTATGAGTCCGGCAACGCCCAGATTCTGAAGAACATCAGAAAAGGCGTAGCGCTCGAAACTGCGCGGCGGTTCACCAAAGACTGTCACACCCTCGGCATTCTGATTCACGGCACGTTCATCCTGGGTCTGCCCGGCGAAACACGGGACACCATGCGCGAGACCATGCGTTTTGCGCGGGAAATGAACCCCGAGACCATACAGGTGTCGCTGGCCTCGCCGTATCCCGGGACCGCCTTCTACGATCATGCCGTGGAGCACGGCCTGATCAAGCCGGAAGACATGGTCGACGAGACGGGCTATCAGAAATGTGTGATTAATTATCCCCACCTGTCGAGCGAGGAGATCTTTTCGACGGTCGAGCGCTTCTACACCTCGTACTATCTGCGTCCCCGCTACATCCTGAAAGCGGTCAAGAAGATGGCCGCCGATTCCGAGGAGCGCAAACGGATGTGGCAAGAGGGCAAGGATTTCTTCCGGACCATGCGCACCCGGCGTCAGATGACCGGCAAGAGCGCCTCATCAGCCGCCTAGGACGTCTTGGCAGGAGGGGCTGAGGCGCTCTCCTCCGCTTGTCTGCCCACCCTATGGTCACGACACTCCTCGCCGTCTTGTCCTGTATCGCGCTGGTGTATTACCTCTTGTCCGTGTATGCCGCCTGGCGGCTGTTCCGGCAGTCCCCGGTCCGCCCCGGCGCTTGTCCGGCGGTCTCCATCTTGAAACCCCTCAAGGGCGCCACGCCCGACTTGTACGAGCATTTGGCCAGCTTCTGTCGGATCGAATATCCGGTGTTTCAGCTTCTGTTCGGGGTGCGCGATCCGCGCGATCCGGCGATTGCGGTCGTCCAGCGCTTGCAGCGCGACTTCCCCGAGCGTGATATTGGGCTGGTCGTCAATCCTGAGGTAATCGGCAGTAACTACAAGGTCAGTACACTGCACACTCTGTCACAGCGGGCCACATACGACATTTTCGTGGTCAGCGACAGCGACGTGCGGGTCGCCCCGGACTATCTGCGACGTATCATTCCGCCCCTGGGCGGTCCCCAGGTCGGGGTCGTGACCTGTCCGTACCGCAGCGCCACCCGACAGCCCCTGCCGGCTCTGCTCGAATCGGTGTTGATCAACACCGCCTTCATGCCGTCTGTCGTGCTGGCCAGCCAGGTCGAGAAGACGGCCTACGCCTTTGGGGCGACGATGGCGGTGACGCGCTCGTGTGTCGAGGCGATCGGCGGCTTTGCGGCCCTGGCCGACTATCTGGCCGACGATTACTATCTGGGCAACTTGGCCGCCCGAGCCGGCTATCAGGTGCGCATCCTGCCCTATGTGGTCGAAACCTATCCCGATGTGGACAGCCTGCGCGGGCTGTTCCACCATCAGCTGCGCTGGGCGCGGACCCAACGCCTGTGCCGGCCGGTCGGCTATGCGGGTATGGTGGTGACCTACGGCACGGTCTGGGCCGGGCTGGGTCTGGTGTCGGGCTGGGCCACACCCCTGGCCATCCTGGCCATCCTGACCCTAGTTGTCCGGTGTGTGTCGGCCACGTTGCTGGGACGTTATTTTCTGGGCGTCAAGCTGACCCTGGCGACGTTCGGCTTTGTCCTGCTCACCGACCTGTTGTCGTTCGGCATCTGGGTCTGGAGTCTGGGCGGCAATACCGTCCGCTGGGGTGAGCATACCTTTCGGGTGCGTCGGGACGGCACGATGGTGCTCCTTGACGCCGAAGACGTTGTTCCCGATGTCTCACACAGCGAGACCTTGTAGCACACACGGCGAGGCTCAGGCCGGTGGAGCCTGGAAAGAGGAAGCGTGACTGATGAGCGTGATGGTTTATCATCTTTTACGGTAAGTCTCTTTGAACTTCTGGCCGTTGACCTTGCCTTTGTGTCGGACCGTACCACCAGGGAACACCTCGATTGTCCCTTTATGGCGGTTGCCAAGGCTGTCTTTGTATTTGTAGGTGTGACGGCTGTAATCTCCCACACGATAGCTGTTCGTCCGCGCTTTGTATGTGTAGTCGGGCAATGGCGGACTGAGATGCGAACTGCGGCTGCGGTATTTGCCCTTGGTGACGGTCGTCCCGCTGGGAAGGACCTGGGTCTTGCTCTTGTAGCGGTTGCCGAGGCTGTCTTTGTATTTGTAGGTGTGACGGCTGTAATCCCCCACGCTGTAGCTCTTGCTCTGTGATTTGTACGTGTAGCTCGGCAACGATGGGCTTGTGTACGACGGGCTCCGGTAGGAACTGGAATACGGACTCATATACGACGGGCTGCTGCGGGGACTGAAAGCCGGCCGGCCGTATGGATCAGCAAATACTGACTCGGGCACGGTCGGAACGAGCGCGAATGCAGCGACGAGGAGTGTCCGCGTCGCAACTTTCATACTGGCTGGTATGATATTCATCGCATTCTCCCCCC
Organism: uncultured Binatia bacterium (SeqCode); assembly: GCA_965243735.1. GTDB lineage: Bacteria > Desulfobacterota > Binatia > Bin18 > Bin18 > JAAXHF01. The sequence continues at coordinate 4,367,621 of CBDEVZ010000008.1, read as the reverse complement.
TTCTCTCCGTAGGGCGGATGAGCAAAACCCAGGCTTACTTTTGCGGTGCCGTCCGCTCAATCAGCGTCCGCAAGGCTTCTCCCTGCTGCTGTAAGGCCAGCATCGTCTCCTCATGCCGCGCTTCGGCTTGCGCCTCCTGGCGTTCTCTCAGCGTCCGCATGGATTCTCCTTGTTGTTTCAAGGCTTCTCCCTGCTGCTGCAAGACCAGCATCGTCTCTTCATGCCGCGCTTCGGCTTGCGCCTCTTGGCGTTCTCTGCGCTGATTGCTCGCATCCATCTTCTTGATGCCCCAGGCGATGAGACCACATTGCGCCAGTCCCACCAGGAGCGCGGCGCCTGCTTGGACATAGGCCGCTATCAGCCCTTCTCGCTGGAGGACTAGCGTTGCCTCCTGAATAGCGAGACTGGCCGTTTCATACTCGCCCATACGTACCTCCGAGTAGTGGTTAGTATCAAATTTTGGGAATTATATGCAATAGTGCCGAAATACTCACCCCACCCGCTTGACTTTTTCGGCACTTTCCTGTATTTTCTTTGTAGATCAAGGAGATACAGCATATGGCACAGAACGCACCTGGCAAGCATCATCGTAAAGGACTCTCATTGCTGGCCCTCACCCGCCGCTTCCCTGACGACGCCACAGCCGAGCAGTGGTTCATCGCCCAGCGCTGGCCGAACGGCGTCCGCTGCCCGTACTGCGACACGGACAACGTACAGACCGGAGCCAAGCACAAGACCATGCCGTTCCGCTGCCGAGCTAAGGGCTGCGCCAAGCGGTTCAGCGTGAAGACCGGCACAGCCATGCAGTCCTCAAACCTCGGCTATCAGACGTGGGTGTTCGCCACCTACCTTCTGACCACAAACCTCAAGGGTGTGTCCTCTATGCGGCTGCATCGGGAGCTGAACATCACGCAAAAGTCGGCGTGGCACTTGGCCCACCGTATCCGTGATTCCTTCGTCCCTGGGGACAAGACTCGGATGGCCGGCCCGACCGAAACCGACGAAACGTTCATCGGTGGCCTGGAACGGAACAAACACGCGAACAAGAAAATTCATGCTGGCCGTGGTGCTGTCGGCAAGACTGCTGTGGTCGGGATCAAAGACCGCGAAACGAACCAGGTACGGGCTGCGGTGGTCGAACGGACGGACGCGCCGACGCTTCAGGGGTTTGTGAATGAGCATCGGGTCGAAGGAGCCATGGTCTACACGGACGAATTCCGGGCGTACACGGGCCTAGAAGATCACGAAACCGTCAACCATAGCGTGAGCCAGTACGTCAACGGGATGGCCCATACGAACGGTATTGAATCGTTTTGGAGCACGTTGAAAAGAGGCTATCACGGGATTTATCATCATATGAGCCCGAAACACCTTTCTCGCTATGTTGATGAATTTGCCGGTCGGCATAATGCCCGCCCACTCGACACGATTGACCAGATGGGACAGATTGCCGCTGGGCTCGTGGGCAAGCGGCTGCGGTATCGGGATTTGATCGAATAGCACTCACTAAGGGGAAAAACAAACCGAACAGCCTGTGAACAAGCAGCATGAAGGGGCTGTTCGCACAATCAAAAGAAAACGCTTGCATAGGTGGACAAAATGTGATAAGGGAATCTTTATGCGACGAGCAGGAATCATTTATCCAGATACAGTACGGACTGCCGAGCAGTCAGAGTGGCGTGGCGAGTGTCCATATCCCCCAGACCCGACGCTTGACTCCTTCATGACTAAGAGAGACATAGAGGACTTGATTAGAGATCGAATCAGGCTTTTTCACAAGGGCCTTATCAAGCGCAGACAAATTCCACCTATCCCTCATCCGAGATATTGGGTGAGAGTAGAATCTACCGTTTGATATCATGACAGCCTTCCGGCTTCATGCACTCCGGGTGACTGTCGATAATGTCGCCTTCTTCCTTGATGCGATTTTGTTTGTGCTTCTCATGGTCGGTGTGAAAATGATAGTGTGTCGCCCCCTTATCTGACACACAGCCTTCTTGTTGAGCGCAATTATACCGATCTTGTAGTTTCCCTTCTCCGATTTTCACGGCAGCCCATTCCTCTCCATTCGGCAACTGTTTAGCGAAGATATAGTTGCCCACCCAATCTTTTGGAAGTTTGCACGGCAAGGAAAGAGTCCAATACTTGTAGGGAGTCTCTGATTCTCCTTCCCATATGGTACTCGGAACTGCATTCCAATTGACCCAATCGCACTTTGGACATGCGGGGAACGTGTGACCAATGAAAATATAGTCGAGTCTTTTACACTCGCAACTGCTACGATAAGGGCCGGAGCTTTGGCAATATCGGTTGGTTCCTGGCATGACTTCTCCTTTTTTGAGAGTGGAAATCTTAGGCAATCTCCTGACTGACCCGAATCGTCACGGTTAATTCGCGGCGCTCCGGGTCAGTCGTTGCCATGTGGAGCAGGTCAAAACACGCATCTTTCAACGCATCGGAAAGCGCCTGATCGCTCGTCATCGTCGCTTCAAAGACCTGACCGTCCCGTGCCATGAGAGTCAGACGAAATCCCCTAGGGCTGTCGTGCATGGCTTTTTCCTATCAGCCCCGCTGTCTGGTGTCACCTTCTTTCAACAATCACGAAATTCTGCAACGGTTCGCTCCACTCCACAACGACCGACTGGCCTTGCCTGGGAAAATCGACGAGCCGATACCTGCCTGCGGCTCCTTGCAGAAACTCACGTCCGAGTGTCGTCACCGTGACGGTCGCGCCTTGATCGTTCAATCGACTGCCATCAGCCTCTAGGTAAATGGTGTATGTTCCGTCACCCAAGATATTCCAATTGAACAAGACACCGAATCCATTGTTTGTGTCTCCACAGCTCTGCGCGGTATCCCCTCGCTCCATGCCGTAAGGCGGGTACAAAAGGACTCTGCGCCCGCCAGACCCCCGGATATCAATGGCCAGTTGGCTTGCTTTACAGACCCACCCTGAGATCAATCCAATACCGCTGTGAAATGAGTTAGGAGCAGGATTTTCCAAAGAACCTATTTGTGGCTGAGAATTGACACGGGTATCGCGTGGACAATCTCTTTGTGTTGGAGCCTTGGACCCATCCCAGCAGGTCACACGGGTATCCCTTGGGCAATCTCTTTGTGTTGGAGCTTTCGACCCGTCCCAACATGTTACACGGGTATCGCGTGGACAGTCACGTTGTGTCGGGGCTTTCGACCCGTCCCAACACGTTACGCTGGTATCTGCGACCACACGCACCGTTGTGCCTTGATCGTCTAGTCGATAGCCATCAACTTCAACATAAATGACGTGTGTTTCGGCGCGTAGCTGACTCCAGTCAAACGCAACACGAAACCCGTTGTTTGTATCGCCGCACGTCGCTAAGGTAGTGGGGCGCTCAATGCCATACGTCGGTTGCAGCAACGCCACCTGCGAACCCGAACGCCTGATATCAATGAGAAGTCGATCCGCGTCGCACACCCACCCGGAAATCACACTTGGGCCGCTCACAGACGCATAGGGCGCAGGAACCTCTAGGCGACCATCTCTTGAATTTCCTCCCGTGTGCGTTGATCCATAGATGGCCTGAATCCCCGCCTTATCATCCGCCTGGGGATGTTCGATGTCACTTGCTCGACTATTCATGACCGCATAAACAGTTTGACCATGGTCGTCCGGGTGGTCGAGACCGACAACATGCCCGAATTCATGCACTAAAATACGATGCAAGTCTAAGATGTAAGAGCGCCAGCGACCAGGATACGCGCTCCATCGGTCAATCGTATTGTTCAAAAATACGTCGCTCTCCACAATGCGGCCAGTACGAGAAGACCATGTTGATGTCACGGCAAGCGTATCTTCTCCGTATGGCCTCCCGCAAATGGTGTCCTCCCACCCTACGGAATTTCTGCCATCTTCTCCGCAGATGACAACAGGACGGGGGGCAAGGGGCGTTTGAATCGTGAACTGTGCGCCGGCCTTATTCCATTGCGCTGCGGCAGCCTTCGCTACATCATCCCAGCACGGTCCCCATATGGACCGACTCAGGGGGCCACTAGGAGAACAGCCGAGTTGTAATTCTAGCGTGACTTGATTTGTTCCCCATGCGACAGAGATACCCGAGGGGTCCCTTGATTGAATATATGCGGTGCTTTCCCCGATCCACAAGGCTAAAACAGCCACGATGCCCAACAGCAGCCCTTTACTCATGGGACATCTCCTGTCGAATAGCATCCAGTACCGTATTAAGCGTGAGCGGGTTTCCTGTGCCTATTTCTAACCGGCGCTGTATATGGTCATCATCATGCACGACACCTCCCTGAGATTGGGGGAGTGAGGTAAGCGGCTGCATTGCGTGTGTATAGACGACTTCCGTATCTTGGTCGGGATCAAGCACAATCCGATACACCCCCTGCCACATTCCAACAAGCGGGATGGCTTGCTGTGTGTTGCCCGCGATGAAGAGCAATGTGCGATCTCCGGGACGAAATGTCGGGACTCCGGCGACATGCAACACCATGCCATCAGGATTCGGTCTGCCGAGGAATTGCAAAGTGAGGGTATCTGTAGATACCGATCCTTTCTGAACCTCCAGGTCGGCAAACGTGACAAAGGTATAGGGAACCTGCTGCTCTACGTCCCATTCTGCGTGAACCGTGGTTACGGTGCCCACCACAACCGTCTCGGCTTGTCGGACGAGTGAGGCAAAATCATGTTGTAACACGGTCGTGGCGAAGCTTGGGGCATGAGAAAAAAACAGGCAGATGAGAAGAAAGAAATGGATATGCCGCATGGGAGAGCCTCTGTCTTTTCTTCGTGAGAATCGTATATCTGACACGTCTCAACTGACTCAACATCGTATCATTTTCCCCACCCATCGGCGTAATCTTCGGTACAGAGACATTCCTGACGGCGGCAACGGACGGCGCAGCTCCTCGAAAATCTCTTGCCGTATGGTTTGCAGTCCCACATGCATTTCTGTCGGGTCTTGGGGAAATGGAGCCTCCAGGGCGGCTATCTGTCGCTCGGCTTCTTCAAATAACCCGGCAAGTGTTTGCGCCAATGCGTCTCGTTCTGATGGGCGACGAACGTAGGAACGGATCAGCGCCACGGCAAGCACCTTGAAACCGATGACCATTCCGACAGTGGTCGCCATGACGTGAATGGGGTCGTTTGTGTGTGCGGTGTCTTTCATGTGTTTTCTCTTTAGGGGTGTCGGATGAATCGTACTCCGGCCAACTCACACGCGATCTGAATCCGATGCTCATACGGGCCAACCCGACCGTCTGTGTCGTACACAACAACAACCGGGTCTTTGCCCGTGAGATAGGAAAAGAACAATGCTTGCTGTACGGAATCCAGGCTCGACCGCTTATCTAGTCCGCCTTCGTAGATTGCTGTGTCCGTCTCGCAATCGGCCACCACGTAGCTCTCCCCGCTGGGGTACTCGTAGGGGTGGCGTGTCTCTCGTTGACCACCTACAGCAGCGCAGAAGGCATCGTTGCGCGTGTCTTCATCGGCCAAGCTCTTGAAGGCAGATACGATACGTTCGGCCAGGTCTTCAGGGTCTATGCGTTCCTGTGCGTCACTTGTCACGATCCACAAGGGCACAACGAGAAGCATCAGGAACCAGCCGAGAACGGCTTTTCCGTGGGAGCAGAGCGTGTATCCGAGTTGTGTCATGCGCGTTAGTCCAGCAAATCGGACAACGAGTCTCCGATAGCCTGTTCAATCGCCTCTTGTATATCCGCAGGGGCGTGTTCTTCCATGTGCTGAACCAATGGAGCCGCAGCGGATTGACTAATCCGTGTGCCTGTCGTGGGGTAGCGTTCAAGCGCAAGGTCTTCGGCAATCGAATTGATAGCGGCATTCGATTCACACGATCCTTGCCCGTCGCCATAATGTCCTCGAACGGTTGTGCCCTGCGGTTCGTAGAGTAACATGGACCGACAGATATTGCCGTCGATGTGCAGCAGGACGTAGCGGTAATTCAGAATGCTCGCCGAGCCGATGATGGCAAGCTGATTGCGGTCAATGATACAGGTGCCGGTATTACACGCCTCAGAACGAAAGCGATACGTCTGTGTCGTGCGGCTGTTCGTGAATCGCCACGTCCCGAGGAATTGCCCTGCTCCGCTCGTTGGAGTCGGGTCCTGTGGGGGATCAGGGGTGACGGTTGACCCTCCAGCAGCATCAAAGTCGGATAACTCTAAGTGTTGTGTGCTTTCGTTCCACGTGAATGTTGCGCTATCTCCTCGGTTCGGGAAATTGCGCACGTCCCACGTGCCTGTTGCGCCTCGCACGAATTCCTCATCGTAGGTTGTGACTTCAAAGGTGGCGGATGCGAATTTTGTTCCGTTATCGTAGGCCACGATGGAATGTCTCCCATCGCCGAGCAACGCCCAATTCATCTGTGTAATGAAGCCGTTATCTGTGCTGCCACAGGCCGACCGGGTATCCTGACGCGGCTGGCGCATAGCGACAGGCATGGCTGCGCCCCCGTTGATCCGCACGGTGATCCGGCTGGCGTTGCATTTCCAGCCTGAAATGAACCCCAAGCCCGACAGAACTGCTCCACGCGCCGGACTTTCAAGGGTAGCGGACCAGCCGAATGAGACAGGGAGTAGTAGGACGACAAAAAAACTCAGGAAAATGCCGAAACGAGACATAGGCGGGCGTTGCCTTTCCCCGTCCGGCAAGATAGAACAGCGCAGCCCGATACCAGCACGGTTCATCTTGACGAACGGTGTTGGTCTCTGCGCCGAAGGGCTATTTCGGCGCAGAGCACGTTTTACGGACGTGCTCTCTGAGCGGCCCAGGGGTTGCCGGGCCGTTGATACGCATCATACAGGAATATGACGGTCCTGCTTCTTCGCCGTGGCGAAGGGAGCGACCCCACGCCGGGTGTGTGTGGCTGTTCTATCCGCAGGCAACCCGACGTAGCGGGAAGTCCTGCACAATGCGTATCGGGGCTGACGCTAGAAAACCCGGCAAACAAAGTCAAGAGGAAAAACAAGAAATCTGAACAAACGTTCAGTCAGTGCTGCGCCACGTCTTGACCGGCCCGCGACAACCACGTACATAAACCGCCGTGGCGCTATCGTGATCTCCTGCGCCACGCCTGGGGCCGCACTCCTACGAGTTAAGGCGACGGGGGCGGTCCCAGCTCTGCTAAGCGTTTGACGAAATGGTTTAGAGGGGATAAGGTGAGGGCCAACAGACGAAAGGAGTTGACTGATGAACACGGTTACGGCCCTTGCAACTACTGTCATCGCTACTGTAGCCATTATCGTTCTGATTCTGAATCAGCTGGACAGTAATTTTGACCGTCTTCATACTCGTCTTAGTGCGTTAGAGACGCGCATTGAAAGTACAAACGTGCTCCTGTCAGGAAATCTCGTTACGCTCAATCGTGACATCGGCATTCTTGCTGGCGCTGCTCATGTACATGGTGGGGTGGATTCTCCTTTCCCTAAATCCCACTAAGCAGAGGCACTATCCCTCTGGCACGCAATGTGCTATGGTAGGGTGACATGAAACAGGATACCTCCCCACGGCAGATTGAAATCGTCCGTTCAGACTATCAGCCATCCAAGGCAGAGTTAGAAGAAGACATGAGCATTGACGCCTCTTTTGAAGAGGTGATGCGCGCCATTGTCGAGCCTGGAACCGTCACGTATATCCCCCGTCCAAAGGCGCAGTAGTGGGTCGCTGAAAACGCTTGCGGGTGAGGGCGTTTCGGCACTATTGCATATAATTCCCCAAATTTTCTTTTTAGCAGTAGGTCAGATTAGCGTAGCGTAATCTGACATCTAATTTCAATGTCCATCCCATCGCTGCCTCCTCCGTAGCCGAATCGAACATTTCAAGGTGTCGTTGTGTTCTTCATCAAAATAATGGTTCTTTATCCAGGTCGGAACAGATAACAGGTGATTTGATATTCCTTTCTTCGAGAATTTTACACGTTAGATATACAATCCAGGGGTCCATGTTTGGCGCAACATAAATAGTTTCTATCAAATCCGACAGATTGACCGAATATCGATCTCCCCTGGGCCGATCTTTACTGGGCCTTTGGGAATCGAAAGGATACTTTTGCTTCCTTACAGCTTCAATCCTCTCAGGTCGAATCGCAATCGCTCGCAATTCTTGTTCGTGCGAAAATGCTTTACGTTTGTGAATAAACGGCATCAAAGGGTCTTGATAATCAAATGACTCGGTATCGTAGTCTATGTATTTTACTACTGCCAACCTGACTCCAGGGAAAGGTGCTAGGAAATCTCGAAGCCGTTTATAGGTGGACTGTATCGCAATACCTTTGTCCATTTCTGCGTATAATTGCCACATGGCAGTCGATTCGGAGTCATTCATATGCCAACAACTAACAGAGATCGCCTTCCGCATATTCCTATGGATAGTTCTGGCTAAATCTGGATCCGCACTCTTACTATATTTTTCGCTGGCTACGAGCTTTGGTAGAGAGCCTTCATACTCGTCACCCAGCAAATCAGCAGGAATGAAATAAAGCTCTCGGTTCATGACCAAGCTCATAAACCTGGTGTAGTCCATGTATCGCCATATCTTGACGTTCTCATTGTCAGGTGGATCAAATAGAGACATGAGCCTGAGTTCCTTTATATTTCGCCACAATCGTAGGCCGAATTAGCACTGAGTAATCCGACATCATCCGCATGCCACGGTGGGCTTGTAGACACCGCCGTGAACATCTCTTAGTCATATTTCAGGTCGTTCAGCCGCCAATAAGCGTCCGTGCCTTCCAGTTTCTTGTTCTCCTGCATCAAGTCAAAAGCGGTCTTGCCGTCGTTGGTCTCGGCCTTGGGGTCGGCTCCCGCATCCAGCAATGTCATTACCACCTTCGGAGCTTTACTGAACCTCACCGCCTTATGCAGTGGGGTCCAGCCGTCCTTGTCCTGCGCTTCGATGTTCGCCCCCGCATCCACCAATGCCTTCACCACCGTCGGATTTTCATTAGACTGCGCCGCTTCATGCAACGGAGTTAAGCCGATCCGATCCTGAGCCTGGATATCCACTCCGGCTTCCGCTAACGCCCTCACCACCGCTGGATTTTCATTAAACCTCGCCGCCCCATGTAGCGGAGTCCAGCCGGCCTTGTCTCTGGCCTGAACATCTGCTCCGGCCTCCACCAACGTCTTCACCATCGCTGGATTTGCAGTACGTGCCGCCCGATGCAACGGGGTAGAGCCTTGCTTAGTCCGCGTCTGGACATCCGCCCCGGCCTCTACCAACACCATCATAGTTGCCTGATTTTTCTTACTTTTCAGCGCCAGGTACAGTGGGGTCTGGCCCTCCTCATTCCGAGTCTGAATGTTTGCCCCCGCTTCCACCAATACTCTCACCACCACCGGATTTTCATTATCCACTGCCTCATGTAGCGGGGCATTGCCCGACTTATTCCGGGCCTCGATATCCGCTCCGGCTTCTACCAATGCCCTCACTACCGCCGGATTTTTATTATGCGCTGCCCAATGCAGCGGAGTGTTGCCAATATAGTCGTCCCGGTCTCTGGCTTGCACATCCGCCCCGGCTTCCACCAATACCTTCACCACGGCTGGGTCTTCATTAAACCGCGCCGCACGATGCAGCGGGAATGAAGGGGAGGAGGGGTGATGCGACTGAGCTTGCACATCTGCCCCGGCTTCCACTAACGCCTTTACTACGGCCAAGGGCATCCTGGCCGCCGCCTCATGCAGCGGGGTCTCACCAAGCTTAGACCGGGCTTGAACATTCGCTCCGGCTTCTACTAACGCCATTACTACGGACGGATTTCCCCCAAAGCCCGTCGCGTTATGTAGTGGGGTCCAACCTACTTCGTCCTTCGCCTCGATAGCCGCCCCCGCTTCTAACAACGTTTTCACCACGGCTGGATTTTCATTTCGTGTCGCCTCATGCAGCGGAGTCTCGCCCCCTCCAGTCCGGGCCTTGATATCCGCTCCGGCTTCTACCAGCGCTGTCACCACGGCTGGATTTTCATTACGCGCCGCCGCCTTATGCAGCGGAGTCTCGCCCTCACTCAGGCCTCCTTCAGTCCGGGCCTTGATATCCGCTCCGGCTTCTACCAGCGCTGTCACCACGGCTGGATTTTCATTATATGCCGCCGCCTTATGCAGCGGGGTCTCGCCCTCTCCTCCAGTCCGGGCCTTGATGTCTGCCCCGGCTTCCACTAATGCTGTCACCGCCTCTGGACTTCCAGTAAATGCCGCCATATGTAGCGGAGTCCAGCCGTCCTCCGTTCGGGCTTGAACGTCTGCTCCATTTGCCAACTCGGCTTGCACTTCCGTCAATGTGGCAGATTCCCAGAACTCTTCCGAGAAGAATGTGTCCTCCATAGGTTCCATTCCTCCTTGACCTTCCCTAAAAACGCAAGTCCTTAAAATTCACCCCCGGCGAATCCGTCGATATCGTTTACCACACGTCACGAATTAGCGTGAGCCGTGTACACGAATCCTCCCTTTACATCAGGTTGACACGTTTCCTCTGTTGGTACAGATCCCGGTAGCCGATCAGCTCGATATGCTGGTCTTCAAGTACGCGCCGAACGGCCTGGCTGGTCAGGGCGGCCAGCTCGGTGTCGCGGCGATAGCCCGGCGTCCAGCGCTCGACCTCGGGACAGGGAAGAAAGGCCGGGTGGCAGTACAGTTCGGTGACGCCGGCTTGCAGGCGGGGCAAGAGCTTCATCAGGTAGGGCTCGTCCACCCTTCCGGTCTGGTGGAGACCGAACAGGGCGTCCGGCCAGACAATGCCGGCTGTGGCCAGCTTGTGTTCCGCATGCCGGGCCAGACGAGTGAACACGCCCGACTCCCAGCGTTTACGCAGCCCGGCGCGTGGGTCGAGGGCCAAACTACAGGCCAGATCTTCCCGGGTCAGCCGCATGGCCCGGATGCCGTACTCCTCGGCCAGCTCCAACAGGCTGTGCAAGACAATGGGGTGCAGGTGGATATTGACGTGGCCGTCAATGTGGGCCAGGGGTAGGCCGGTGGCCAGAAAGCGTTCGATCTGCGCCCGGCATTCGTCCCGGATCTGGGACCGGGCACGGGCTGAGAAGAAGTAGCGCAGTCCGGCCCGGGTCGGGTTGGAGAGGAAGTTTCCGTCGCGGTCGGTCAGCTGCGGAATGTAACGGTGGTCCAGGACCGCCCGCCCCTGGACCAGGGTCAGGTGCAGCCCGACCTGGAGGCTGGGTGTGGCGCGGGCCAGCTCGACCGCCCCGCGCCACGCCCGCGCGCTGACCATCAGGCTGGCATTGGTCAGAATCCCGTGCCGATGGGCGTGGAGGATGGCCGCGTTAACCTGCTCGGACAGGCCGAAGTCGTCGCCGTTGACGATCAGGCGTTTGTGTCCGGGATGCGGATGCTCTCCGCTCGGTGGGCTGGCCATCGTCATTTGCTGTTGCGTCGGGCTCTGCGTTTCAGCGTCTTGAGAGCCACATTGGCCAGGCCGATCACGACCAGCAGGCCAAACCACAGGCGGGTGGTGGGCCAGGCCGCGGTCCAGCCCTCGGCCGCGACGCCTTCGTAGAGCTGAATGCCGACAATGCCGGCCAGCCAGCCGCACACCGACTCGTACTCTTTGCGCCACGCCAGCCGCCAGCCAAACGGCAGCGTCGTGCCGAACGCCTGGGGCAGATGGCTCAGGGCTGGGAGAAAGCGGGGCACGGCGACCGCCCGATAGCCCTCGTAGTCCTGGGTGAAGCGCCAGTGCAGGCGATGTTCTTCGAGCTTGGTAATGGCGTCGTACAGATAGGCAAAGGGCAGCAGCAAGAGCGGATAGACCCACAGGTTGTGATACACCACGACCAGGCCCAGCACGATGAGGAAGTTGCCAGCGTACAGGGGGTGACGCATCAGGGCGTAGGGGCCGCGTTCGCGCACCCCGAACTTGGCGACTTCGGCATTGCTGCCCCAGGCCCAGGCCCGGAGCCACTGACCGAGCAGACACACCGCCGTGCCGACGATATCGCTGAGTAGGTCGAGCCCCGGGCTGGCCAGCGGGTAGGTGGGCGGAAAGAAGATCAGGACCAGGATAGCCAGCGGAATGGGCAGGCTGCGCCGGTAGCGACGCAGCCAGGCGGCAAAGCCGGTCTGGATGAGGCCGGCCGGGCGTTCGCCCAGGGGGGGAGGGGGTGATGCCTCAGCAGCCATGCGGCCTCATATCATTGGAATGTCCACCCAAGGTAGGTGCGAGCATATGGGCTGAGTTGTAGCGAACAGCTTTCCAGAAGAAGAGGACGAGACCACCGATAAGCGCGATCCATTCATTGAGACTCATCGCTTGCTCCTTCTATCAATCCCGTCGAACCAGGACCAGATGGGGCCGCGCATCCGGTCCTGAGCCGTTTCGGCTGTCCAGTATCAGATAGCTGTCGGGCGTGGCTTGAATCGGCCGCCAGTGTCGCTCGCGGAGCACATAATAGCCTGGCGGACAGCGCGAAAAGTCGCTCTGTTCGGCACACCGGGCCAGGGGAACCGGACGGTTCAGGTAAAAATAGACCTGGGAAAATTCGTCAAACTCCGACGAGTAGGGCTGTGGGGTGTAAAAGAACAGCGGCTGCTCGACCCCAACGGTCCGGCTGATCTGAGCGGCAAATCCGGTCAGGGCTTTGAACTCTTTGGCGTAGGCCCGGGTAAACGGATACAGGCCGGCGGTCACCAGCAGCAGCAGACTCAGCACCAGCCACAGCGCGTTCTGCCAGCAGCCCCGGGTGGCAGCCCAGACCGCACCCAGGCCACACCCGCACAGAGCGACGAGCAGAGCCGTTCCATACACCGGCTGCTCATCGACAAAGCGGATCAAGGGCGCCACGCTTTTCCATTTCGCGTCGCCAAACACCGAGTCCACGGCGGCCGAGTCAATGCTGAGGCCGCCGAACGCGGTTACGACCGCAGCCGCTACTATCGCCAGGCTGAGGCCGAGGGCGGCCAGGACAAGTCCCGTTCCCAGCCACCGGGGAAGCGGGTCCGTCCGGCCGGGAACCCGCGCCCAGCCCCATTCCGCAGCAAACAACGCCATGGCCGGGTACAGGGGCAGCAGATACACGTCCCGCTTGCCCGCCGCGACCGAAAAAAAGGCCATGATCGCCACGCACCACACCAGGGCCAGCACCCCCTTTTCCCGGATGGGCGCTTGGCGGACAAAGTGCCACACACCAAAGCCGAACAGCAGGCTCCAGGGCAGGCCGCCCAGCACGAAGGGCGGGAAAAAAAAGGCCGAGGAGGGAATCCGTTTGCCCGACCCGGAGGTGAAGCGCAGGACGTTTTCTTGGAGCAGTTGCTTCTGAAAAAAGGCCCAGCCCTCCTGGTCAAGCGCCAGCACGTACCAGCTCAGCGGCAGGCCGACGCCCACCACGACGGTGCCCGGACTGAGCAGCTGGCGGACGCGCGACAGTTGCCCCTGGGCGGCGAGATAGAGACCAATCACCACGCCGGGCAGGATGATGCCGACCGGTCCCTTGCTGAGGCAGGCGCCGGCCAGAGACAGGCCAAAGGCCAGGCTGCGCCAGCCCCGCCACTCGTCGGCTTCATACATGCAGGCGAAACTGGTCAGGGCGGCCAGCACAAAAAAGGCCAGGGCCGGATCGACCCAGGCCTCGCGGGCCATTTCGACACACATGGGCGTGGTCAGGACAAGCAGGGCGGCCAGGATGCCGACCTCCCGGTTGGCCAGCCGACAGCCGAGCAAACAGGTCAGGCCGACGCTCAGGGCCGAAAACAGAGCGCCCGGAAGGCGGGCGGCCCATTCCGACATCCCGCCGCTCAGCAAATGGGGTTCATCCTGACCTTCTGAAGAGGAAGAGAGGATGAACTCCATTCGGGCCACGCCGGCGCCCAGCCAGTGCAACAGGGGCGGCTTGGAGGGAATCGTCTCTCCGTTGCGCAGGGGCAGCACCCAGTTGCCGGTGCGCAGCATCTCCTGCATGACCAGGGCCTCCCGGCCCTCCATGGTCCGGTAAATCGGGCCTTCACCCAGTCGCCACAGGAAGATCAGGCTGGCCACGAGCACAAACAGACCCGCCAGCACTGGTGGGGACAGGCGGGTGAGGGGAGCGAGGGCGGAGGGGAGCAAGAGATAGTCGTGATCGGATTTCGTTCGATTGGACATCACGAACAGCTGTGTGGCGACGGGAAGCCGCACGGAGAGCGGTCTAGGACTGATCGAAGGCCACAATACGCGGCAACACTTCCCGCTCGGCCCGCTCCAGATCCTGGGGAAAATCGATCTCTATCCAGGGCAGATCTTCGACCCGTTCAAAGCCGACATAGCGCTGGCGGAGAAAGATCGGGTAGACCTCTTCATGTTCGATGGTGTCCTGTCCGCGGGCGATGTGGTCGTCCAGGATGGCCCGCAGGAGCGCCACGTCAGCCTGGCCGAGCTTGAGAAAGCCGATGGACTCGCCAATCAGGTCGTAATCCCCAGACCCGCCCCGGATGATGGTCAGCACCCGTCCGCCCCGGGTCAGCAGCATTTGTTCTTCACCGGTATTGGTGGCGCTGGCGTCGAGCAGAAAGCAGTTCGGCTGGGGCGACTCAATCAGCCGGCGTAGCATGGCGGTCGGGAACAGGACATCGGCGTCCATGATCAGGAGATCGTCGTCAAATTCCTCGCGGGCGCTCCACAGCGACAGGATCGCCCCCCGGTCATAGCGGGGATTGGTGATATACGAGACCTGGACGCCGCCGCAGCGCGCCCCAATCCTGTCCTCAACCATCTCGCCCCGATAGCCGATGACGACCACCGCTTGGTCAACCCCAGCTGCGCCAAGGGCGGACAGGGTCCGTTCCAGGAGGGTCCGGCCCTGAATTTCGATCAGGCACTTGGGCAGCCCGCCCCCTTCCCCCCCTGTCGGAGGGGGAGAAGAGGGGGGGGTGAAGCGTTTGCCGATACCGGCGGCGAGAATGATGGCTTTCATGGCGTAGCTTCACTCCTCAGCGGCAGGCGAGCACTTCAGTCCAGGACCTCTTCGAGGCTGTCCAGGAAACGACGAAAGTCATCCAGGCTCAGATGGCCCATGTTGGCGACCCGGAAGATACCGGTCTGGAGCCGGCCCTGGCCCTCGTAGATGACGAACCCGCGCTGTTTGAGTCGGTCGTGCAGGTCGTGGTAGGCCATCCCTTCGGGCAGGAACAGGGCGGTCAGCGAATTGACCCGCAACTCCGGCGGCAACAGAAAGCGCAGCCCCAGACGGTTGAAGCCCGTCCGTAGCAGCTGTGCGGCCGCACGGTAGCGCTCGACCCGCGCCGCTACGGTTTCTTCCAGCAACTCATCAAGGGCGGCGTCGAGGGCGTAGCAGGTCTGCACCGGCGGGGTAAAGGCGACGCTGTTGCGTTCCTGGGCCTGCCAGTGGACGGGCAGGTGCAGCGACAGCGAGCTGGCCGGGTGGTCTTGCATCGCCCGCATGAGAGCCGTCCGAACCAGGACAAAGGCCACGCCGGGCAGGCCCTGCACGCATTTGTTGGCCGTGCAGGCGCATATATCGACCTGGTCACGAACGAGGTCAAGATCTTCGCCCGCCAGGGCGCTGACCGCATCGAGCAGGAAGACACGGTCCATCCGCCTGGTCAGGGCGCCGATTGCGGACACGGGATTCAGCAGGCCGGTGGTGGTCTCATGGTGGACCAGGGCCACCCCGCCGATGGACGGGTCAGCCTCAAGCCGGGCTTCGATCTGGCCGAGGTCGGGCGGTTCGGTCCAGTCGTAGCGCAGCTCCACACTCGGTATCCGGTGGGCGGTGGCCATACGCAGCATGCGCTCGCCGTAGACGCCGTTGTTGACGACCAGGAGTTTTTTCCCCTGTGGCAGGGCTGAGGACACCATGGCTTCGACCGCCGAGGTGCCCGAACCGCCGATGATGACCGAGGTATAGTCCTGGGGGGCAAAGGCGCTCAGGAGTTTTGTGCGGATAGCGGCCAGCAGGTCCGAGAATTCTGCTTCGCGGTGGCACAGGTCGCCGCGCAAGAGCGCCTGTTGGACGCGCGGGGAGACGTTGACCGGGCCGGGGTTGAGGAGAATGGGTTGCATGGGGAATTGAAAGTCAAAAGGCAAAGGTCAAAACTTCTGACATTTGCCTTTTGCGTTTTGCCCTTTGACTTGTCTTCATTTTTGCACCGCCTCCATAAACCGCTGCGCAATCTGAGGCGGTTCGTGGCTGATCCGGCCGATTTTGCGTTCCTGCCAGTCGGGTTCGATCTTGACCAGCAGAAACGCGGGGCCGGTCTGGCCGAGCACTTCGCCTGCTGCGGCTCTGAGGGCGTCCGGCGTTTCGACCCGGCCGGCGTGGCGGTAACCGCTGGAGCGGGCGATGTCGTCCAAGGCAACCTGGCCCGAGATGGTGCGCTGATTGCCGGTTGAGCCGTAGGCTTCATTGTCGAAAACGATATGGACCAGGTTGGGCGGCCGGGTGGCGCCAATGAGCGCCAATGAGCCCATGTTCATCAGCACATTGCCGTCGCCGTCAAAGACCACAATACGCCGCTCGGGGCGGTTAAGAGCTAATCCCAGCCCGATGGACGAGGCCAGCCCCATTGAGCCGATCATGTAGAAGTTGCCCGGCCGGTCGTTGAGGTTGAAGGACTCGCGCGAAATAAAGCCGTTGGCGTGTACGACCAGTGCGTCGTCCAGCAGGGGAATCACCACCCCCAAGGCGTCTGCCAGCTTCACGCCAGCACCCCTGGAGGCAGGAGCAGGGCGACCGGTTTTTTGGTCTGGCGCAGCGTCCGGGCGGCCCAGCCCGCAGTCTGCGTGGCGGTCTCGGCGCTCAACACCCGATGCGGAATACCGACGGTCTCGAACAAACGGGGGGAGATATCGCCCATGATGAGATGTTCGGGTGCGTCCTTGCCCTGATAGCCACGCCAGGTCACGAGCAACAGGCACGGCAGATCGTAGATCAGGCTCAGCGAGGCCAGGGCGTTGAGACACACCCCGAGGGCCGAATTCTGCATAATCACAACCGGCTGTTTACCGGCCATATAGGCCCCGGCCGCCAGGCCGACCGCAGCGTCTTCGCGGGTTTCAGGAATATACCCCCCCCCGTCTTCCAGGCGGGCAATGAGGCTTTTGACCAGCGAGCAGGGCACACCGGTGAAAAAGTCGAAGCCCTCGGCCCGCAGCACACTGAGAAAGTCGGTTCCAGTCATCATGACGCTCGGTTTCACCCCTCGGCCTCGACCCGGCCGCGATAGCTTTCCCCCACGACCGCTGTCTGGTGTGCCGGACGGGTCAACAACATGGGCAGCACAACCAGAGAGGCGACCAGGACGCTGCCGACCGCCAGCGAGAGTAACAAGCCCATACTGAAAACGCCATAGTATTTGGCGATCATCAGGCTGCCGAAGCCGACCATGGTGGTTAGCGAAAACAGGGCCACGGCTTGGCCGGTACTGCCCGCGACCAAGCTGGCCGGTGTCATCCGGTCGTCCTCTCGAAAACGGTGGACGAGGTGAATGCCGTTTTCGATCCCGATGCCGATGATGAGCGGGGCGGCAACCAGGTTGGCCACGTTGAACTGCAACTTGCACAGCCACATCAGGCCGGCGGCCCAGACCATGCCGAGTCCCAGCGGCAGGAGGGCCAGCAGGGTATCGGTGACACGCCGCAGGGTGCCAAAGGTGACGAGCACGATGGCGACCAGAGCGTATATCGCGGCCTCGATATAACCCTGCTGCATGGCCCGAATCGACTCGTAGCCGATGACTGGCGAGCCCGTGACATCCGGGTCAAGCTCGCGCAGCTGGCGGATAAAGGCTTCGAGCGCGTGCTGTTCACGAATATTATGTTTGGGATAGATCTGGAGCAGGAACTTGTCTTCGGTGCGACTGACAAAGCGTTTTTTGAGCTGGGGCGGAATATCGGCCATGGTAATCGGACCCGCAGGCTGGATATTGTTGCGCAGCAGGCTCCAGACATCGGCAAAATCCTGAAACAGATCGGTCTGAAACCGGCTGAGCGCGGCTCGGGCCTCATCCTCAGGCAGGTCTTGCAAACGGGCGACAATGGTTTTCAACCGGGCGCGGGCTGTGCTCAGCTCACTCTCGGTGGGCCTGTTTTCGGGGTCCCAGTCTTCATTGCTCTCCCGGACCTTGAACCGAATCTGGTCCAGGGAACGTTGCAGGGACGGCACGACAACGGGCTGGGTCGCCGCCAGGGTCGGTGGCAGGTCGGCCAGCAGGGGTTGCAGAGCGCGGACCAGGGGCAGTCGCTGGTCCTGCCCGGTGGGGATGAACGAGGCCACGCTCTCGACCGTTTCAACGACCGGCAGGGCTTCAAAGGCTGCTGCTTTCTGCACAGCCGCCTGGGGGCTTACGGCCGTGGCCAGGGCGTTCCAGGATGCACGTTCCGAGTGGGCAATGATGCGTCGCTCCCACTCCACCGATGGCGTGCCGTGGGCTTGCAGGTTGAGCAGGTCGTAGTCAAAGCGCACGGTCGGCAGGGCAACCAGGGACGCCAACGTCAGGAGACCGGCCAGCGCCAGCACCGGCCGCCGCCGGCGCTCTATCAGCCTGCCCAGGGCGGCGAAGCCGGCGCTCAGGAAGCCGGCTCGGGTGGGACGGACCCGCCAGGGCCGAATGCGTTCGACCACCACGATCAGGGCCGGCAGAAAGCTGAACATGGCCAGCAGGGCCAGCAGAATGCCCACGCTGGACATCAGGCCGAGTTCCTGCATGCCCCGAAAATCGGCCAGCATGATGGCGGCAAAGGCCAGCGCGGTTGTGCATGCCCCGGCAATAATGCTCGGCCCGGTATGAATATAAACCTGGTGCAGGGCGGCAACCGGGTCTCTGCCGGCGCCGCGTTCTTCCTCGTAGCGGGTCATGAAGTGGACCCCGAAATCATCGGCCAGACCCAGCAGCAGGGGCGCCACAAACACGCTGATGATCGTCAGGTGGCCGACCGCCAGGGTGACAAAACCCATGGTCCAGCATAGCCCGACCAGCAGCGAGGAGAGGATGAGCACCGGATGCCGGATGCGCTGGAAAAAGCCCAGGTACAGCAGGCCGATGCCCAGAGTTGTGGCCAGGGTGGCGGCCGGCGCGTCGCTCTGGGCGCTGGTCATCTCATCGGTGTCAAGCACCTCGATGCCGGTCAGACCGGCGTCCAGCCCGGGAAATTCCGCGCGCAGCTCGTCAATAATGCGCCGGATCGTCACAATAGCGTCTTGCAGCTCGGTCAGTCCGGCCTCCTCGGGCTCGGCGGCTTGGACCAGCATGAAAAGAAACCGGCGGTTGCCGGACACCAGGAAACCCTCGTCCGACAGCTCCTGGGTGTCGCCAAAAAACTCTTCCCACGGTGAACGGTAGCGGTGGGTCGGGTTGCTGAGGGTCTGGTCCATCTCGTACAGCAGGGAGTTGAGAAAACCGATCTGGGGTGTCGGTGTCTCGTCCGCAGCGTCCTGCGCTTCCTCACTGCTTGGTGGGGATGGGTCTTGGAGGTCATAGTCAAAAAGACCGGGCTGAGGGGAAGACACCTGTCCCCGGTCATTTCCGAGCGGTTCCTCTTCGGAGGGAGCGAAGTCGAATAGCCCACCGACCAGGTGTGAGACGGTTGCTTCGGCGATTTGATGGTTGATGGCCTCAAACAGGGTATTCAGGCCTGGGGTGGTGGTGATCTCGTGGACCAGTTCACGCGAGCCGGACAAATCGTCGAAGAGGCTGCGCAGATCCTGGCTGGGCAGGTAGAGGAGCTTTTTGCCGTCGAGCGAGGTCGTGTCAATCTGGTAGAAGACCTCTTCGATATAGGCCGTCTCGCGGACCAGCAGCTCGCCCAGCCGGGTCACAAAGGCTTTGCCTTGGGCGATATCCTGCGGTTCGACAACAACGAAGAACTGGTCAACGCTGCCAAATTCCTCGGTGTATTGCTCCTCCAGCTTGATATACGGTTTGTCGCTGTCGATGAGGTCGTTGCGACCGGTGACAAACTCCAGATGGGTCGCGGTATAGCTCAGCGCCACCCCGACCAGGACCAGACACGCAGCCAGAATCGTGACCGGATAAGTTGTGGTCAGCCGGGCCAGGGCGTGCAGGGCGCGCTGCTCCCGGCTCATGCGCGACGGAGGGGAGGGAGAGGGAGGGGCGGACACGGGCACGCGTGTGTTCTCCACCTAGCGCCTACTCAGGACCGTCCCATGTGAGTTTGCTCTGCATGCGCTCGACCAGTTCCTCGTAGGATTTGCGGGCCATGATGGACTGGACCTGTTTGCGCAGGTTCCCTGCCATACTCACCCCGTCGAGATGCACGTCCCAGACCTTCCACCTGTCGTCGATGAGGTGGAGGCGGTACTTGATCACGACCTGTCCTTCTTCGGCGTTGACGAGCGAGGTTTCAACAACGGCTTCCTGACCCTCAACATGGTTCTGACCGTACACGATCTGGTTGCTGGACAAGAACTCGGCGGCTCGCGGATAGGCGATATCGCGCAGCAGGCGCGCCAGGAGGGCAGCGAAATCGCGCTGTTTTTCCTGGCCCAAATCCTGCCAGTAGGGACCCATCAGCCAGCGCGCAAGCTGAGCCAGGGCCAGATGAGCCTCGATTTTTTCAACATCGCAGCCGCTCGGCTGGGTGCCGTTCGTCTCGCTACAGGCGATGATGGACTCAATCAGCTGTTGCGTCATTTGGGTCGGGGTCTCGGCCCGAGCCAACCCGACACAGGCCAGCACCAGACCCAGGCTGAGGCTCATCCAGGCCCGGGCCGGACGGCGGCGCAACTCCGTGACAGTCTCTCGGCGATATGGCATGCCGCGCTATTCCTCAATCTGCTGTTCTCGACGCTGCAGGTAGAAGTCCTGGGCGGCGCTGTAGAGATCCAGCGAGAAGCGGTCAACCTGCTCAAACAGCTCCAGGTTCAGGGAGCGCTCGTTGACGGCGTTGCTGACGGTCGTGCCGCTGCTGATCGCAAGGTTGTGCGTCCCGGACAGGATATACTGTTTGGGGTCCATCGCCCCATCGATCACAAAGCCGACGGTGTCGCGGACGGTTGACGGGCCCAAAAACGGCAGGACGAGATAGGCTCCGCCTTCTACGCCGTAATAGCCCAGCGTCTGCCCGAAGTCTTCGTTGCTCTCCCGAATCCCGAACTGGTTCTTGGCCACATCAAAAAAGCCGAGCCCACCCAGCGTTGAATTGAGCATGAAGCGGCTGACCTCCCGTGCCGCGCCGCGAAACTTGAACTGAAACAGGCTGTTGGCGACACGGGGCAAAACACCCAGGTTGAGAAAGAAGCGCTGGGCTCCCAGGCGGGCTTCCTCGGGAACGACTTTGGTGTAGCCCCTGGCCACCGGGCGCATGAGTTTCTCATCCAGCCACAGGTTGACGTCAAACATGGCTTCGTTGAACGTTTCGAGCCGAGAATCTTTGTACACCTCGGTCGGAATGTCCAGGGAGTCTTCAAGACCGGCGCCGAGCTGCGCCCGAGCTGGCGTCGGCCAGCCCACGGCCAGGCACAGGCTCAGCACTACGAGGGACTGAAGAACGATTCGACTGATCATGTGAGGGCCTCCCTCTCTCTTTCCTCTCTCCCAGGATAGAGTACGCTCGGACGCAGACAAGTAGGGGAGGAGCATCAGGCCGATTTGGCCGGTAAAGCAACGGTCGCTGTCCCGATCACCCAGCGTTCACCGTCGTCGTTTTCCATCCAGATATCACACTCGGCGGTATGGGTCTGTTCGTCTTTTTGGGTGACCGCTCCGCACAGGTGGATATTCTTATCGGGCAGGACCGGGCTGCGGAAGGTCGTGCCGATGCGGGTAATACGCGCGGCTGGGTTCCAGTCGCTGATCATCCGCGCCAGCAGGCCCATGCTCATCACGCCGGGGGCAATCATGCCGGGCAGACCCTCCTTACGGGCGCCCTCGTCGTCGGTGAAGCGGGGGAAATCCATATTGGCGGTCCGCGCATAGCGACGGACCTGGTCTTTGGTCAGAAACAGGTCCAGGGTCGGGAACTCGTCGCCCTCTTCGACATCTTCAAAGTAGAGACTGCTCATCGCTGCATGATCCTATGGTCAATGACGGCCACTTTTTTACCGTTCTGATTACTGACCTCATTGCGCAGGACGATGAAATACATGCTGCCGCTGCGCCCGGTTTTTTCATAGATGTCGTGGATCTTGCTGACCATCGTCAGGCTGTCGCCGGGTCGGACCGGCTCAAACACGTCGAGGTCTCTGCCGCCGTCAAATCCGACATTGCCGAACTTGGGCATATTCTCGGGCGTCATTTTGTTCGGCCGCAGCTTGGTCAGAAAGGTCGGCGGCGCAACCAGACTGCCGTACGGACCCTCGGCCGCTGCGGCTTCGTCGGTATACAGCGGGTTGGTCTCGCCCAGGGCGGCGGCAAAGTCCAGGATTTCCTGGGTGGTGATAGGGGCGAAGGAGGTCTCATCAAAGACGGCCCCCAGGATGGAACGGTCAAAGTCGAGTGCCATGGGCGTATCCTTTAGGCTGCGTTTGAAGCCTGGGCTCTGCGTACCCGAAAGTCCAGCGGTCGGTAGCCACCGCCCCGTAGCGCGTCGACCAGATCTCCGGTCGAGGTGATGTCGCGGTCAAATTCGGTGGCGCAGATGCCGATAAAGCTCACCAGATGCGAGTCGCTGCCGCCAAAGGCGTGGTAGCCGTACTGGTCAATCAGCTCGGCCACCCGCTCGTTCTCGCCTTTTTTGCTGCCGCCATTGAGAGCTTCGACCCCGCACACCCCTTCGAGCGGGGGCAGCTTTTCGTAATGTTCAATCAGGCCGATGGTCGGCCGACCGGGATGACACGGCATGGCGATGCCGCCCATCCGGGCCACCTCGGTGATGACCTGCTGGGCCGGCAGTCGCACATTGGAAAAGTCGAAGTGCTTGAGGATGTCGTCGTTCACCCCGTAGACCAGAATATGGCCGTACTCGGTCTCGACCTCGGAGGCTTTGAGGATGAGCAGGCCGTATTTGTCTTCGAGGGCGCGGTAGTCGCTGGTGGAATCGAATTTGCGGTGTTCGGTCAAGACCAGGCCGTCAATGGGGCGCTCTTCGCGTTTGCGGGCCAGCCATTTCAGGTAGGCCTCAACCGGGGCGCGGCTATCGTCGGAGGCTTCGGAGTGTGAATGGAGATCGAGAATACGTGCCATAGCGTATCTGCCCTAAATAGCCTGCCCAACGGCTCGGCTTTTGGTCGATATCGGCGCCTATAGTGCCAGAACTCCCCCGGTCTGGCAACAAAGGGAATCGTGATGTCCTGTGGATATCGTGTTGTGAGCACGATTCCCTTTGATGGACGCGGGCGCCGTGCGTCGACACCCACGGCGGGCTCTGTGCTTAGCGGACCGGACGGAACAGCGGAATGGAAATCTCCGGCGTGGCGTCCTCAAAGGTGACCTCGACCGGCATGCCGATGCTGACCTCTTCCGGTGTACAGTCAACAATATTGGTCAGCATGCGCACGCCCTCTTCAAGCTCCACGTAGGCCATGATGTAGGGCAGATTGTTGCGGAAGCCGGCGCTCTGATTCTGGTAGGTCACGGTATAGGTGTAGACGGTGCCCCGACCGCTGCATTTGATCCACTCCAGGTCGGTGGACAGGTCTTCCGGGGAAAACGCCCGCGGGTAATAAAAGACGGTGCCGGAGCTGCGGCATCTCTGCACGTAGAGTTCATGCCGGGCGCAGGCTTCCCAGAAGGGACGGTTTTCCTCGTCGATGCGCGGCAGCGGTTTGCGGTATTTTTTCTCTTCAGCCATAGCTCTGCTCCCTTACACACCCAACACCAGGCTGGCGCCGCTGTGGCGCAGCCCCAGGGTTCCGCCGGTGCCGTGGCAGAACGCCAGCTGACAGTTCGGGACCTGGCGGTCTTCACACTCGCCGCGCAGCTGCTTGGTGGCTTCGATGACCAGGAAAATGCCGCGCATGCCGGGATGGTTGGACGACAGGCCACCGCCGTCGGTGTTGATCGGCAGCTCGCCGCCCAGCCCGATCCGACCATTCTGGACGAACGAGCCGCCCTCGCCCTTGCCGCAGAATCCCAGACTCTCCAAGGTGACGCACACGGTGATGGTGAACGAGTCATAGATCATCGCCATGTCGATGTCTTGATGCGTCACGCCCGCCCGCTGCAGAGCCTTGGGGCCGGACTGTTTGGCCGCCGCATCGGTCAGATCACGCAGGCCGGCGCTGGTGTGATAGCAGGCTTCAGCCGCTCCCTGGATGTAGACGGGTTTCTTTCTGAGGTCGCGGGCGCGTTCGGCCGAGGTGACCACAATCGCGCCCCCGCCGTCCGAGATCATGCAGCAGTCCAGCAGGTGGAGCGGAGACGATACCACGCGCGATTTCAGCACGTCTTCGACGCTGATCGGATCGCGGAACTTGGCCCTGGGGTTGAGCGAGGCGTGCTGTCTGGTGACCACCGCGATTTCGGCCAGTTGCTCGCTGGTCGTTCCGAATTCGTGCATATGCCGCTGTGCAACCAGGGCGTAGGCCCCGACCGTGGTCGGCCCAAAGCTGTTTTCGTGCTGGTCGGGCGGATCGCCGGATCCGCCTCCGGCCGTGCCGATGGCAAACCGGTCGGACGACCATTTGCTGCCGTACAGGATGAGGCCGACGGTACAGTAGCCGGCCGCAATAGCTGCGGCCGCGTGGGCGGTGTGCGACACAAAAGACGAACCGCCGATGGAGTTGGAGTCCAGATAATCGGGGTTCAGATTCAGGTGTTCGGCCAGGGAGACGATGCCCATCCCGCTCACCCCGGAAGTAAACAGGCCATCGACATCTTTGAGCGTCAGGCCGGCGTCGTCCAGCGCGCCGCGGGCGCTCTCGGCCATGATCTGGTACTGGGTTTTATGCGGCGCCCAGCGGAGCGGATGCTCGTACACGCCGGCGACTGCGGTTTTTCCTGTAATGCTCATGCTTCGTCCTCTTTTCCCGATCAGCCGAAAAACGCCTGAATGGCGTCGCAGGCCGCCTGGGGCTGTTCGATGGGCAGCCAGTGGCCGGCCGCTTCGATCACGCTGAGCTGGGCGCCGGGAATCTGGTCGCGCAGCTCTTCGCTCTGGGCGACCGGCGTGGCGCTATCGTCCTGGCCGGCCAGAACCAGGGTCGGGGTCTTGATCTCGCCCAACCTGGGCCGCAGGTCGACCTGTTGGCAGGCCACCAGATCGAAGTGACGGACGCGTGGGTCGGTCTTGATCTGCTCCATCCAGCCCTGCTGGACAATGTCCTGGGGCGTTTGGGGCGAGCAGGAATCTTTGGTAAACGGCTGGGGCTGACGGCCCTTCATGACCTGCGCCCAGGTCTCAACCCGCTCGTCCGGAATGTTGAAGGTGGCGGCCGTACAGGTCAGGATCAGCCCATCGACCATCTCGGGGTAACGCAGGGCCAGATCCAGGGCGATCGCCCCGCCCATAGAGTGGCCCATCAACACGGCCGGTCGCACGCCGAGCGTCTTCCATAGACTGTAGGTGAAATCGCTATAGGCCGTGATACTGCCCAGGCTGTCGATGCCGCTCGAACGGCCGTGGGCCGGAAAATCAAAGGACAGCGGGCTGTGCTGGGCCGACAGGATATCGAGCAGCTTATGAGCAAAATGTCCGTTACTGCCCGCCCCGTGAATGTACACAATCAGTTTGCCCCGGCTGACATCCGGAACGACCGGGGGCAGGGTTGTCTGGCCAGTATGAAAATAATGGACCGCGTAGCCGTCCACCTCGACGTATTTTGTTGGCATATGCCCCTCTCAGGAAAAAACTGCCCCCTGACTAGTCGGGTGGCTGGGCTTTGTCAAGAGAAGGCGCGGCCACTCGGTGCTCGGGCAGCGGATCAGATTTTACGCTTGTTCATTGTGTGGTATGCAAGAGACACACGATGAGGTCGTTATGAGTACTGCTCGGTATGCCGATGCCCGGCTTTTGCCGGAACATTTACCGCTGACTGTCCAGGTCCAGCCTGTTCTGAATTTCACGGATGAGCAGTTCTACGAATTCTGCCAACTGAACGCCGAATTACGGATCGAGCGGACGGCCCGGGGAGAGCTGTTGATTATGCCGCCAGCAGGATGGGAGACCAGCGAGCAAAACGCGGAAATTTCGATGCAGTTGAGGCAGTGGGCCAAGCGTGATGGAACAGGCACGACAACCGATTCTTCGGGCGGCTTCATCCTCCCCAATACAGCCATCCGTTCGCCAGACGCGGCCTGGATTCGATACGACCGGCTGGCGAGCCTGACCGCAGAGCAGCGAACAAAATTTCTCCCGCTGTGCCCCGACTTTGTGATTGAACTCCGTTCCCCAACCGATTCGCTGACAACGCTTCAATCCAAAATGCTCGAATACATTGAAAACGGGGTGCAGTTGGGATGGTTGATCGATCCGGTCCAAGGCCATGTCTACGTCTATTCTCCTGACTCGCCCGTCGTGCGGCTCGACAATCCCGACAGCCTATCCGGCGATCCAGTCCTGCCTGGCTTCCACTTGGACTTGGGAGAAATCTGGTAGTCCCCCCTTTCTTCCAGAATACTGAATGGCTTCTCAAGACCTCGCCGCCCGCATCTCCACAGTCTCCAACCTGAAAGGCGCCTTCCGTCTGCGGTCCGGTGCGATTGCAGACGAATATTTCGACAAGTATCTGTTCGAATCGGATCCCCAGCTGCTCAAAGACATTGCGGCAGCGTTGCGGCCGCTGATTCCGCCCCGCATTGACGCCTTGGCTGGTCTGGAATTGGGGGGTATTCCTCTTGCGACCGTGCTTTCCCAGCTCACCGGCCTGCCGACCCTTTTCGTCCGGAAGCGGGCCAAAGAGTATGGGACGTGTAAGCTCGCTGAGGGGGGAGCTATCACCGGGAAACATCTGCTCATCGTCGAAGATGTTGTGACGTCGGGCGGCCAGATCATGCTTTCTGCCCAGGACTTGCGCAAGCTTGGTGCTCGGGTAGCCCATGCTCTGTGTGTGATTGATCGGGAAGCTGGAGGAGCCGAGCAACTTGCGTCTGAAGGCATTGCGCTCCAGGCGCTCTTTAGCATGAACGAGTTGAAAAAGGCCGCAGCACGTCTGTAAAGTCCGAACTGCTCCCCAGATCTTCCGCCTGTCCGTCGTCAATCGGCGGCGCTCAGCCGCTGCTCGAAGGCATGCAGCTCGTCTTCCAGAATACTGAAGTAGCGCGCCTGGGGATGGTGGAACACGAGGGCCGACACCGAGGCCTCCGGCTCCATCATGCAGCCCTCGGTCAGCTGGAGACCGATGCGGTCCGCAGGCAAGAGACGAAAAAGGATGCGCTGGTCTTCCAAACGCGGGCAGGCCGGATAGCCAAAGCTGACCCGCACGCCCCGATAGCGGGCCTTAAAGCGGTCGCGCATGCCCATGTCGGCCGGGTCGGCAAAGCCCCACATCTCGCGCAGGCGACGGTGCAGGAGTTCGGCAAATCCCTCGGCGCTCTCAATCGCCAGGGCTTGCACGGCGTGTGAGGCAAAATACTGCCCGGCCTGTTTGTAGCCCTCCGACAGCTCACGGATGCCGTCGCCGCAGGTCACCGCAAAAAGCGCAATATAATCCATCTGACCGCCGGCCCGTGGGGCCACAAAATCGCTCAGGCACAGCCCCTGGCCGTGCAGCTGGCGCGGAAACGCGAAGGTCTCGACTACCTGACTGCCGGACGCATTGTACACCAGCAGCGTATTGCCCTCAGACTGGGCGGGAAAGAATTTGTAGACCGCCTTGGCGCGCATCAGGTTTTTCGCCACCACGCGATCCTGCAGGCTGCGAACCTGGGTGTGCAGCGCCACGGCTTTGTCATCCTGCTGTTCCAGCAGCGTGTCGAGGTTGCCCTTGAGGCCCAGGTGTTTGCCGTACAGCATGGTCGGGTTGACATAGGCAAAAATCTCTTCAAGGTCGTGATCCTCAATCACGTGCAGCCGCAGATCTGGTGGGCTGGGTATGGGGTGAGCGTGGGTCACCGCCGACGTTTGCGGCGCCTGCTGTCCGTTGCTGACGACGCGCGTTGGCTCGGCCATCGGCCGCGCCAGGCGTTTCCGTTCGGCCGCGATTTTCCGGACCAGGTGCGGGCGTTTGTCGGAGTCAAGCAGCTGGTTGGCCAGATTAAGCCCGTTCATCGCGTCGTTGGCATAGCACACCAGCTCCTCGTATTCCGGGGCGATCTTGTTGGCGGTAAACCGGGCGGTCAGGGCGGCTCCGCCAACCAGAATCGGGCAGCGCACGCCCGCGTTGCGCAAATCCTGGGCCGTGACCACCATCTGCTGGGCGGATTTGACCAGCAGGCCGGACAGGCCGATGATATCCGGCTGATGTTCCCGGTGCGCCGCAATCAGGGTTTCCGGGGCGACCTTAATGCCCAGATTGACGACCCGATAGCCGTTGTTGCCCAGGATGATCTCAACCAGGTTTTTGCCGATATCGTGCACGTCGCCCTTGACCGTTGCCAGCATGACCGTGCCTTTGAGCGCCTCATCCGTTTTTTCCATGAACGGCTCAAGGTGGGCGACCGCAGCTTTCATGGACTCGGCGCTCTGCAACACCTCGGCCACAATGAGTTCGTTGTTGTTGAACAAACGGCCGACCTCGTCCATGCCGGCCATGAGCGGGCCGTTGATGATGTCGAGCGGTTTGCGGTCTTGGAGCGCCTCGTTCAGGTCGTCGATCAGCCCGTCTTTGGAGCCCTCAACGATGTAGCGCGCCAGGCGTTCGTCGAGCGGCAGCTCTCTGCCCATCTCCGCCTTTGGGCGTGTTTTGCGCTGCCGGAAATGGTCGGCAAAGGCTGCCACCGGATCGGCGCCCCGCCAGTAGATCAGGTCCTCCGACAGCCGCCGTTCTTCTTCCGCAATCGAGGCGTAGCGCTCCAGCTTTTCGCTATTGACGATCGCCATATCCAGGCCGGCTTTGACACAGTCGTACAAAAAGACCGAGTTCAGCACCTCACGGCCGGCCGGCGGCAGGCCGAAGGAGACATTGCTGATGCCGAGGATGGTTTTGCAGGCGGGAAAGGCGTCTTTGATCAGCCGCACCCCCTCGACCGTTTCCTGCCCCGCGCCGATATAGTTGCGGTCGCCCGTGCCGAGCGGAAACACCAGCGGATCGAAGATCAGGTCTTCCGGGTCCAGGCCGTACTGCCGGGTCAGCAGCTCGTAGCTGCGCCGGGCGATGTCAAGCTTACGCTGGCGGGTGACCGCCATGCCCTGGACCGGGTCTTCGTCAATACAGCCGACGACCACGGCCGCGCCGTAGCGTTTGAGCAGTGGGACGATGTGTTGAAAGCGCTCCTCACCATCTTCGAGGTTGATCGAGTTGATGATCGCCTTGCCCTGGCAGCGCTCAAGCGCGGCTTCGATGACCCGCGCATCGGTCGAGTCAATCATCAGCGGGACTTTGACCTTTTTGACCAGGATGTCCAGAAAGGCCGTCATGTCCTGCTGTTCTTCACGGTCGGGGTCGGCCAGACACACGTCCACCACCTGAGCGCCGCCCCGGACCTGCCGCCGTCCAATCTCGGCCGCCTCTTCAAACGCCCCGTCGCTGATCAGGCGTTTGAATTTCCGCGATCCGATCACGTTGGTCCGTTCTCCGACCAGGACCGGCCGCTTGTCTTCGTCAATCACCAGCGGTTCAAGACCACACACCACGCTGCGGCGCGGCGGGCGGTGCTGGCGTGGCTGTTTGCCGTCGAGCATGTCGGCCAAGAGCCGCAGATGGGCCGGGGTGGTGCCGCAGCAGCCGCCGATCATGTTGACCCAGCCCTGGTCGACAAAGCGTTCTAGCTTGGTGCTCAGCAGCTGGGGGGATTCGTTGTAGTGCCCGTCTTCATCCGGCAGACCCGCGTTCGGCATGCACATGACCGGAAAGCGGGACACCTCGGACAGGCTGCGTAGATGGTCAGTCATGAAGTCCGGGCCGGTCGCGCAGTTGAGACCCATGGCCAGCAGCTCTCTGTGGGCCAGTGAGACGTACAGCGCCTCAATGCCCTGACCGGCCAGGGTGGTGCCCATGGTTTCGATCGTGCCGCACACAATCACCGGCAGCCGCAGGCCGAGCGTGGAGAACGCGTCATCAATGCCGAGCAGACCGGCCTTCAGGTTGAGCGCGTCTTGGGCGGTTTCCAGGATGAGCAGGTCAACCCGGCCGCGAATAAGCCCCTCGGCCTGTTCGGCACACGCGGCCCGCATCTCGGCAAACGTCACCCCGCCAGTCACCGAGATCGTCTTCGTTGTCGGACCCATGGAGCCGGCCACAAAACGGGGCTTGGCTGGCGTACTATGGCGGTCGGCCGCCTGCCGGGCGATTTCAGCCGCAGCCCGGTTGATCTCTGCGGCTGCGCCCTCAAGCCCGTATTCGGCCAGGACGATGCGGGTTGCGCCAAAGGTGTTCGTCTCAATAATGTCGGAGCCGGCTTCGAGAAACCCGGCATGGATATCGGTAATGAGGTGCGGAGCGGTGAGCACCAGGTGTTCGTTACAGCCCTCGTAGTCGGGCCCGCCAAACGCGGCGACATCGGGATGGCGGTCTTGGATTGAGGTGCCCATCGCCCCGTCAAACAGCAGGATGCGCTCGGACAGCAGGCACAGCAGGTCCTGGGCAAGCGGAGATACAGGGGGAAGAAGAGGGTCTGAGGAGGCCATAGCCGCCCATCCTAGCGGTCAAACCCGACCGAAGAAAGGGTCACCGAGCGGTGAGAACGATAGAACGATGGGAAACAGGGGCAGGCGGGGGCGGTCAGCGTCGCTGCGACTGCCAGTGCCTGTACTTGAGGCGGAATTCTTCTTTTTCGTAGGAATTCATTTCGCGGTAGCGCCGATAGTTGTGTCGCAGGCGCTCACGCTCTGCTGCGGGCAACTGCTGCCAGGTGTCATACGCCTTTTGCAGGTCTTGTTTGCGGTCTTCGGGCAGCTGCTCGAAGCGCCGAAAGTTCCTCAGGGCGCGTTGCCGTTCGGTCGGCGACATCTCCTCCCAGCCCTGGTCAACCAGACTGAGCCGGAAAGCGGCGTCGTCCGCCACAGTCCGTCCCGGCCAACAGACGAGTGTCAGGATGAGCGGCAGCGCGCCAGCCACGACGCCTCGGATGATGTGTGGAGACTCCATACCTGTTCCTCGCTCGAGCGCTCAGCCTTGCCGTTGGTCTGCCCGACCAAACGGGAGACTCTGGACGGATTCAAAATGCTGAAACTGCTCCATCCGGCGCAGAATCTGATAATGCATAAAAAAGCTGGGGTTCTCAATGAGCGGGGGGGGCAGCTGCTCCCGGGTCAGGCTGCTGGGACGGCGCGGAACCCTGGTACGCATGATGTCATCAAAATGCGTCCAGCGCTCCAGGCGCGCGGTGAGCCAGTAGTCACGGAAAAAGGCCGCATTTTCCATCACCTGAGCCGGAATCCGCTCCGACCGGGGTCGAGGCTCGGACGGGGGAGGAAGGCGGGATGAGTCGTCCGCCAGGGCAGCCCTCGCGCGCATCGCCTCTGTCTGAGCCGGAATCCGCTCCGACCGGGTCAGCTGGGGAGAGGGCGGCGACGAGAGTGTGCCCGAGAACAGGGTCGCCAGAATAATCAGCAGGCTGGCGACCGGCACCAAGACCGGCGCCCAGTGCTCAGTGTCTGGTCTCCAGCCTTCTTTGGCAATAAACCGGGCTTGCCATGCGGACCAGATGCGGCGCCAGCGGGCGAGCCGTGACTCGGGCTCAAACCGGCCCTCACGCTCAAGCCGCTGCCGAAAGGTGGCGGCAAAGTCCGCGGACGGGGCGATGCGCTCCAGTCCGGCGACTGCAGAGCCTATTCGTGCAAGACGGGCGGCTTCCTCCCGCAGGTGCATGGAGTCTCCCACGGCTGCGGCAACCCGCCTGTGATCCCGCTCTGGGAGTTCGCCGTCAAGATAGGCCACCAGCTCCGGCGTGACCTGGGTTTCTCGGCTAGGCTTCATCCTCGTCCGTTATGTCTTGGAGTCCTGCCCTGAGGCGTTGGGTGGCGCGAAAAACCAGGCTTTTGACGGCCTTCTGGGTGCACCCGATGACTGTGGCGACCTCTTGGTAGGACATCCCTTCCTGGCGGCTGAGTAAAATCGCCGTCCGTTGATTGTCTGGCATCGCAAGCAATATCCCGCGTATTCTAGCTGCTAGCTCTTCTCCCTCCAAGACCTGCTCGGGGCCGGCCTGCGGACTCGGCAGGTTCGGCTCGGGCCGCCCCTCCTGCGGGTCGAGCGGTTCACGGCGCAGCTTGTACTCTCGTCTGCGCACCTCGTTGAGACAATGATTCTGGGCAATCTTGAACAGCCAGGTCGAAAACTTGGCGGTGGGTTTATAGCGGTCCCGCTGGCCGTAGACTCTGAGCAGCACGTCCTGGGCAAGTTCCTCGGCCCGGGCGCGGTTGCCGAGGAACTGGGCCGCAAAGTTGACGAGCGCTGGAGCATATTTCTGGAAGAGCGCATCGAAGGCCTGCATGTCTCCATTCTGAAAGCGCAGCATGAGCTGCACGTCGGGGTCCTCCCCAACAGAATGCGTGTGGTGCTTCATCAAACATCTATACGCGCGCGCGGTTGCGCCGGCTTCGGTCGTATCGGTAGCCGAGGGCCGCTCAGCATAGCCAGGACAGGCCAGAAAATGAAGAGCCGTAAGGGCTTGTTTCACCCCTCCAGAGGCGCTAGGCAGGACAGGCTGCAAGAAGAGGAAAGAAGAGGAAAAAGGAGCCCGGCGTGCCGCTTTTTGAACAGCCACTCGCAGCCCACCTGCGGCGGATTGCAAACTATATGCGCGGCTGTGCGCTGGTCCCCTGGCCGCGCCGACGCGGCCCGTTGCGAACCGAGCTGGCGGCCTTCATCCGCAGCCACGCGGCCGAGGTCGTCTCGGAATGGACGGCGCGCATCGCGCCGGTGTTTGATATTCAGGCCAGCCTGATGCCGGAGATCTCCCAGAATATGTACGACGCCCTGGTGCGCTGGGCCACGCATATCGAAGATCCGTCCAACACCGAGACCTACGCCTATCTCTACCAACACGCCCGTCATGGGTTCATCTCGCACTCGCCCGCCTCCCGGTTTTTATCCGGGCAGATGAAGATCCGGCTGTTGCTGCTTGAACGCCTGCAGACAGCCTATGCCGCGGACCCCAAACGGCTGGCCGAGCTGGCCAGCCTGCTGGATCAGGAGTTCTCCGAGCGCATCCTGCATATCACCGATTTTTTTGTTGAGGCCCACGAGGAGGCCCTGCGCAACGAGCAGGAAACCCATAAACGGCTGGAGAGCCAGCTCATCCAGTCGGAAAAGATGGCGGCGATCGGTCAGCTGGCGGCCGGGATCGCGCACGAGATTCGGAACCCGCTGGGCATTATCCTGAACGCGGTCTACGATCTGGGCCAGATTGTCGATACGGACAAGCCCGAAATCGGTGAAGACCTCCAGATTGCCCAGGAAGAAATCGCCCGCGCCCAGGAAATCATCACCAACCTGCTGGAGTTTTCGCGCGACGGCGGCACCGAGTTGGAGGCGGTCGATCTGAACGATCTGCTGCGCAAGACGCTCCAGCTGATGCAGAAATACCTGGCCAACCATCATGTCACCGTCGAGACCGCGTGGGGCGAGGTGGGGACGTGTTTTGCCAACCAGAATGCCCTGCGGCAGGTGTTTTTGAACCTGATCACCAACGCCGTTCAGGCCATGCCCCAGGGCGGACAACTCCGGGTTCGCACCCAGCGGCACGACCCCACGCAAGTCCGGATCGAATTTGGCGATACCGGAGTCGGCATCGCCCAGGAGCACCTCACGGATATCTTCAACCCGTTTTTCACCACCAAGGAGCCGGGCCAGGGCACGGGCCTGGGTCTGTCGGTCGTGCATTCGGTGCTCAAGCGCTACCAGGGCAATATTACCGTCCAGAGTGAGCCGGAGCGGGGCACGACTTTTCTGATCGACCTGCCCTGCCCGTGTCACCAGGATGCCGCCCTCAGCCCTGCGGCTGTGACATAGCGGGAACACAAGGGCCAGGATCGCCATGTCTGCCCGAGTTCTGTTGGTTGAAGACGAAATCAACATGGCCAAAACCCAGGCCAGGATTCTGCAGCGCCGGGGCTATGTGGTCAGCACTGCGGGCAACGGCCGGGAGGCGCTGCGTCAGCTCGACGCCAGCCCGTTCGACATTGTTATCACCGATCTGAAAATGCCGGTCATGGACGGCATGCAGTTGCTGCGCCGCATGAATATTGAAGAGCGGGGCTGTGCCGTCATTGTTCTGACCGGACACGGGACTATTGAGAGCGCGGTCGAGGCCATGCAGTGCGGGGCGGCCGACTATCTGACCAAACCGTGTAACCCGGACGCGCTGCTCATCAAGGTCGAGAAGCTGCTCGAAACCAGACGCTTGCAGCAAGAGGTCAGCCAGCTGCGGCGCGAGGTCTGGGCGTACAAGAAGTTTGGCGAGTTGATCGGCCAGAGCCCGGCGATGCAGGACATCTACGCGGTGATTCAGGCGGTCAGCACCAACAAAAGCACGGTCGTGATCACCGGCGAGAGCGGCACCGGCAAGGAGTTGGTGGCCCGCACGATCCACCAAAAAGGGCCTTTGGCCGCCCAGCCGTTTGTCGCCCTCAACTGCGGGGCGATGTCAGAGACCCTGCTCGACAGCCAGCTCTTCGGGCACCGCCGGGGCGCCTTTACCGGCGCGATTGCCGATCACAACGGGGTGTTCCAAGCCGCCCACGGCGGCACCCTGTTCCTGGACGAAATCGCCGAGATCCCGCTCGACCTGCAAGTCAAGTTTCTGCGCGCCATCCAGGAGCGCGAGGTCTCCCCGCTCGGCGCCGGCAAACCGGTCAGCGTCGATGTGCGGATTATTGCGGCCAGCAACCGCGAGCTGTCCCAGGCGGTCGAAGACGGCGCGTTCCGGGAAGACTTGTTCTACCGGCTGAACGTGATCCCCATCCATCTGCCGCCCTTACGCCAGCGGAGTGAGGATATTCCGCTCTTGATCGACCATTTCATTGCCGTGTTCAGCGCGGCCTACAAGGTCGAGCCAAAAATGATCGCGCCCCAGGCGCTGGCCAAGCTGCAAGCCCATGCCTGGCCCGGCAACATTCGGGAGTTGCAGAACGTGATCGAGCGTTTGTTTGCGCTGTGTCCGGGGCACGAGATTGGACTCGACGATTTGCCGGAACCGCTTGCCGGTTTGCACGACGCGCCGACCCCGTTTCGGACCGAGGCCCGGCTGCCGAGCCTGGAAGAGATGGAAAAGAGCCTCATCGCCGCCGCCCTGGACAAGAGTCGGGGCAATAAGAATGAAGCGGCGCGGCTGTTGGGCATTGACCGGCAGCGCCTGTATCGCAAGATTGAGAAATATGGGCTGACCAGCCCGGTCGTAGCAAAGGGGCGGGGAGGTCAGGCTTCGTTCTGAGAGATACGCATGAATCTGATGGTCTTAGGAACAATCGTTGCCCTGGCCGGCGGCTGGGTCATGATGTACGT
This sequence comes from uncultured Binatia bacterium (SeqCode), assembly GCA_965243735.1. GTDB lineage: Bacteria > Desulfobacterota > Binatia > Bin18 > Bin18 > JAAXHF01. Next base: position 4,332,216 of record CBDEVZ010000008.1, on the reverse strand, counting down.
CGATGGCATACTCGGGATCGTGATCGGGCTGGTGGGCAGTTCGCTTATTCTCAAGGGCCGGCAAGACACGGATAGGATGTAAGAGGCGATTGTATGGCACATAAGCGCTCGACAACTGTTCGTTTGGATGCCGAGGATGTGGAGGCTCTGGCCCGCGCCCGTGCCGATGGACTCTCGGCGTCTGACTTGATTCGCCAGGGATTGCGGATGGTTGCCGCGAAATACTACCGTGGTCGGCGGCGCCCACCTTCGACCGGTCTCTTTGTTTCGACCGCTGCCAAGCTGGGAGAGGAAACCGAACTATTCAAGGATCTCGAAGAGTAAGACTGCCGCTGGTTGCTGATACGGGCGGGTTGCTCCGAGCCCTCGCGCGACGCCCTTCAGGTCAGCCGGCTTGGCCCGCCTATACGGAAGCTCTGCGCCAAGCCTCGGCTGTAATCGTCCCTTCCTCTATCCTGGCTGAAGTTGACTATTTTCTCCGCAAGGAACGGCGCGCGATGAGGAAGCTCGTCGCTGAGCTATTTGATCCCGCAACCACGTACGAGTTCGAGACCGCTCTGCCCTCTGATATTGTCCGAGCCCTGCAAATTGATGAAAAATTTTCCGAACTCGAGCTCGGGCTGGTAGACGGAATTGTCGCGGCGGTGGTAGAACGCAGGCGGGTGTATCGCATTCTCACGATAGACCGGAGAGATTTCGGGGTTCTCAGAATTGGAGAACGCTATACCCGCTCGTTGACCCTGCTTCCCGAACAAGCCTGAGGGATGTAGCCCAAATTCAGAAATACCAGACCAGACCCAAGGACAGGTCCACCTCGTCGCTGTCCATTTCCGCCGGAACCCGGATCTTCCCATCGTCGGGGAAACTGACCCACTTGTGATTTTCATAGCCGATGTAACGAAATTCACCCCGCAGCGCGAGGTTGTCTCCAAGCATCTTTTCCAGACCGACGCCGCTCGTCCAGCCGATCAGATGTTCGGTCCAGGCATCCGCCCCCGAGACAAACTCAGCCGGCGGACAGACATCGGTGGCATAGGGACAGCCGGTATAGGCAATCCTCATGCGTGTTCTCAGCCGGCGGACGCCAGCCAGCGCGTATACACTCGTGTCGGGGCCGGCCCACTTCCGTAGCAAGGCAGGGCTGGCGCCGAGTTTGAGGGTGAATCCATAGCTCCAGTCCTTTTCAAAAACCCAGCTATCGGGCCAGTTCTCTCCATATTGATTCCGCCCTTCAGACTCGCCAACTCCGTCCTGCTGGCTCCGCACCGAACCGCCGTGCAGGGTCACATCAAGCTCGCCGCTCAGGTATAGCCCATTCTGAGTGAGCAGGCGCCGATAGCCGGCCAGGAGGCCAAACCCAGATCCCGTTTCAGCGTCGGAATCGGTATCGTGATACACCTTCCCGCGTTGGGGCGAGATGTTACGCGGGTCGGTATTGTCGGTGGTTTTGTCATACGCGGCGTCCAGCAGCTCCAACACTCCCGTCGTTCCGACATAAAAGCGGCCCTCCTGCCCGAGCGCCACATCCGCGCCACACAAGAGTGTGGCCGCCACCGCACCTAACAAGAAGCGTTTTGTCCACTGTCGGTTGGTCCGCATGCTATGCCCGATGTTTCCGCAGGCGTTTTTCCTCAATCGCGTCATGTGACAGTCCTGGTGTTCAGCGGCTGCGTGTTCTCTACAGCGCCCTGAGAAATGGTTCACATCGCAGTGATCTCATTCTTCCAATGCTGCCCCAGCTCCTTGTGGGACGAGGTGATTATCGGACGACTGCTAGGGGGTGTCATCAGTTAAGGAGGATCACCGAGGCAGCGAGATAGATGGCTCCGAGAAAGCTGACAGCGCGTTTGTCGTAGCGGGTGGCGAGAGCACGGTATTGCTTGAGTTTGGCGAAGAAGTTTTCAATCAGATGGCGCGCTTGATAGAGGTGCTTATCATAGGGGCGAGGCTGGCGCCGATTGGCTTTGGGGGGAATGACCACCGTCACCTCCGCCTGCTCCAAACGGTCAATGACGCGCTCGTGGGCGTCATAGGCTCTATCGGCGAGCAAAGCCCGCACGTGCTTCAGCAGATGGGGCAAGAGGGCCTCCGCACCGGCCAGGTCAGAGGCTTGGCCGGGCGTGAGATGGAAGCCGGTCGGATTCCCGAGCGCATCGCACGTCGCATGGATTTTCGTGCTCAAGCCCCCGCGGGAGCGGCCGATGCATTCGGCCGCGGGGTCCCCCCTTTTGCCCCCGCCCCATGTTGGTGGACGCGGATGATCGTGGCGTCGATCATGGCATATTCGTTATCCGCATCGGCGGCCAGCTGCTTGAAAACCTGCTCCCAGACCCCACTTTTACTCCAGCGCATGTGGCGCGTATGAATCACGCGAAAATCCCCGAACCGGCTCGGCAAATCGCGCCAGGGAATCCCCGCACGATAGCGGTATAAGACCGCTTCCACAAACAACCGGTTATCCCGCGCCGTGCCCCCGACGTGGCCCTCCCGGCCGGGCAGCAGGTCCTGAATCCGTTCCCACTGATCCTCGCGTAACGCATACCGTCTCGCCATTGTGCACCCTCCCTTCGCTTGGGCTGACCAGGGCAGTATACCGAGACGAGACAGGAAAGCCGACCAGGGGGGCACGCTAACTGATGACACGCCCTAGGGACGGCGGCCCTCAGTCTTCCTCTGGAGGTACTAATGGCTCGAGCAGTTCCAGGAGTTGGGGGATGTTGTCTTGCGCAGTATTCCACACAATATGCAGGTCCACATCGTCGTAGTGGTGAATCATCCGGTTTCGCATCCCCCTCATCTCGCTCCAGGGAATTTCTGGATGTTTTTCTCGAAACTGTGCCGAAACCCGCCCTGCTGCTTCGCCGATAATCTCAAGGCGACGAATGACTGAGTCCTGCAATTTCGTATCCCGCAGAAATTCATCCAGCACGACGCCTTCGAGATAAGACCGAATCATCTGTGCCGATGAGACAATGTCCAGAAGATAGACAGAATCACGGTCCATAGACGACCTCGGCTGACTCCAGGATGGCTTTCCGGCGCAGGTAGTTGCGGCTCGTCTCAACGGCGCGCCGGCTGACGAGATCAACCTCACGGCCGAATATGGCCTCCAGCTCTGCCTCCATGCGGCTCAGGTCGAAGAGGGTATGCCGGCTTTCTTTCTCAAAACGTACCAGGACATCCACGTCGCTGTCAGGTCTGAAGTCGTCCCGTAAAACCGAGCCGAATAGCGCGAGCTCGGTAATCTGCCAGTGTTGACAGAACTCCCGAATCTGGTCTTGCAGAATGGCAATATGAGCGGTCATCGTTTCATTTCTCCTACAACGCACGATTCGCATCGACCTCGAAGCCGACGTTCTTCAACTCTCTGATAAGGTCCATCTTCCAACCCCCATCGTCCAGCGAAATGTAGACCACTCCGTCATAGTCCGACGGAAGCTCTACATTCCCTTTGGTCAGGGCGCAGACTCGTTCTCGGCCGAGGCGTCCGAGAAAATACCCCAGCTCAAACACAACGTTTTGTCTGGCGCGGGGTTTAAGGTTCTTTTCATCGTTCTTCAGTGATCCCACATCGTCCGGAGTCAGCAGAGCCACGGCAAACCCGACTTGCGCGTTTTGCTCAAATTTCTCGATTATTGTCCGGCCTTGGTTCGGCTGCTCGTGCAATATAACCGGCGTCAGAGCCAATTTTGTGAGGAATCTCGCTACTGTTTCCTTAGCTTCGTTGTCCCTTCCGTGAATGACGAAGACTTCATTCGTCTTCGTCCGTTCCTCCTCTCGGGAAGCGGAAGACGGTGGCATAAGATTTTCCTCTTCCCAGTGCTTCTTGATTTCATCAATCATTGATTCGAGTACTGACTCTGCCGAGTCCCAGCCTCTTAGATTGCTCAAAATAATCGACATGAGGCTCTTGTCGAAGTCGCGAACGTAAGGCGAGTTCTTATCGAATGTATAGGCAATAGCGACTTCTGCTTCTCTTTTCCATCTTTCAAACTTCGGCGAGTCTATCCATAGTTGTTTTTCCATCCATAATTGCTTCAGCTCAGGTATCTTATCCAGCACTTCCCGCAGACGCTCTATTGCCTTGGACTTAGACGGTCTAGCCATTCCTCCACTCCATGATTCTTAAGCTCCGGCTTGTTGCTCCTCAGATACGCGATTCGCCGGACTCGGCGCAACTCAAAAACGCACGACCGTTTCAATGCCCCAGACCGGCGGCTCGTTGACGTGGCCGGTTAAGTTGTTGAAGTCAATGCCGCCGGTCCGCGACACGTCGTTCAGGATGTTGCGGCCAAAGGCTGCCACCTCCAGGCCACCCTCGGCCGACAGCCAGGCCAGGCGCAGGCCGCCCTCAAGCAGGTAGTTGTCGCGGTACTCGCGCGACTCGTACAGAAAAAAGTTGATGCGGCTGCGGTACGCCCAGTCGGTCGAGAACAGCAGCGCCGAGCCGCCGGGCAGCAGCCGCATGTAGCTCAGGCTGGCGTTGGCGATCCAGCGCGGGGCCTGGGGCAGACGGTTGCCGTCGATGGAGACCGTGCCGGGAACTGCGCCGGGCGGGTCGAGCACCGTACAGGGCGAGCCGCACGGCTGGACCGCCAGGTCCGAGTCGTCCAGCCGGGTGTAATTGTAACTCATGCCGGCCGTCAGGCGCAGGCCGTAGCCCAGGTTCAGGGCACCCTCGGCCTCAACGCCCCGGCCGATGGTGCGGTCGGCATTCAGCAGCCGAATGGCGTTGGTGCCGCCGCCGGCTGCGGTGAGTTGCTGATCGTGCATCCAGAAGTGATAGGCCGCCACGTCGAGGTGGAGGCGTTGCTGCCACAGGCGGAGCTTGAGGCCGGTCTCGACCGAGATGATGTCCTCGGTGTCGGCCACGCTCACCTCGTCGCTGAACAGCAGCCGGCCCTGAACGCTGGGGGCGCGAAAGCTGCTGGCAACGCGCACATAGGGCTGCATACCGGGCGTCACCCGGTAGCGCAGGCTCAGGTCCCAGCTCGGCACCAAATCACGCGCCGTTCTGCGCAGCGGACCCAGCGGACCGCTGCCAATTGGCGACACCAGGCGCTCGGCCTCGAAGCGCTTGTCGTCCTCGGAGACGCGTACGCCGGCGGCCACCTCCAGGTTGTCGGTCAGCGTCAGGGTGGCTGCGCCGAACACGGCCCACGCCTCGGTGCGCTGCTGCTGGCGGATGTAGCCGTTCTGCTCGTTGCCGGCCAGCGTGTCGTAGCTGAAGCCCTCGGCCTCCATATCCTCGCGGAAGTAGAAGAAGCCGACCCGCCAGTCCAGGCGTTGCCAGGCCGTGCTTTCAAGCCGGACTTCCTGAGTCAGTTGGCGCAGGGCCGAGACGCCGTCGGCCGTCTCGGACGGAAACGGAATCAGGCCCGGCCCGCTGGGCGGACTCCACACCGCGCCGAAGCCGCCGTCCACGTCGCCGCGCGAGAAGCTGTCGAGCCATTCCCCGCCGGTCAATGAGATCAGGCGGAAGTCGCCCAGCGTGTATTGCATCTCTGCGGAGAAACCGTGTTCGCCCAGGGTCTGCGAGTTTTTGCCGTCATGCCAGACCTTGTCACGCCGGAAACCCGGACCCAGGTCAGACCGGCCCTGCCTGACCACATTGGCCCGGAACATCCGCGCGTTACCGTCGAAGTCCCGTACCTGGACCTTGAAGCGCCCGGAAAAGTTCTCGACCGGCGTCCACAGGAACTGCATACGGCCGGCAACCTCGCGGTAGCCGGCAAAGGCGTCGTCCTCGCCGCTAAAGGCGTTGTCCACCCAGTCGTCCCGGCGCTGCACCAGCAGCGAGGCGCGCGCCGCCAGCACCGACGGAATCAGCGGACCGGACACCACGCCCTCGAAATTGACGCCGTTAAAGCGGCCGTACGACAGCCGGCTGTAGCCCTCGAGGTCCCAGGTCGGGAGAGCCGACTCGAACTTCAGGACGCCGGCCGGCGTGTTGCGTCCGAACAGCGTGCCCTGGGGCCCACGCAAGACCTCGACCCGTTCGACATCGAAGATGGGGATGCCCTTGAGAAACGGGTTTTCCAGCGGAATGCCGTCAAGCATGACCGAAACCGGCTGGGAGGCGTTCATGTCGAAGTCGGTATTGCCCAGGCCGCGAATATAGAAACGCGGCGCGGCGCGGCCAAAGCCCGACTCGATCTGTAGGCTCGGCGCCCGGTTGGTCAGAAAACGGATGTCCATACCCGAGGCGCGCAGCCGGTCGAGCCCTTCACCCCGCAGCACGGACAGCGACAGCGGCACGTCAAAGGCGCGCTGCTCCTGCTTGCGGGCGGTGACGGTGATCTCCTCAAATGCCTGCTGCGCCGCTGGTCCGCTCGTCAACGCTTGCTGGGCGGCGGACGGCGTGGCGCACAACAGCAGGACGGCGAAGACTGTGACTTGTAATGTGAAAACGCGATCATTTTCTATGGACAAGCGTTCCGACATGCTTGTGACTCCTCGTTGCTCTCTCCCCAGGTGTGTCCCCGTCCCCGAGCTCCCATATAGCCGTTTTTACCGGGCTTGCAAAAACGGCCGCCGCACTTTTCGCGCTTGCAATCCCCGGTCCAAGCTCCTAGACTACGACGCCAACGGAGGGCACGTCATGGCGACCGCCGCAGCTGAAACATCGACGCTTCCTGATGATCCCATCGAACAGTTATTCGAGCGAGGAGTAACCGATGGCCTGCCGGCCGTGCCGCCGACCCGCGACCGGGTGGAACGCATGCTGGCCGGTGCGCCAGACCGGGCCAGGGATGAACTCATCGGGACGCTGGGGCCGTGCTATGGCGAGGCCACGGTTGAGCGGGTGGCGGTGAACGCGGTGATGGCCGGCTGTGCGCCGACGTATTTTCCGGTCGTGCTGGCCGGTGTCGAAGCCCTGTGCGACGAGCGGCTGTGCGCCCACGGCATGAATGTCACGCTCTTTTCCGCAGCGCCGTGGGCGATTATCAACGGCCCGGCCCGGCTGCACATCGGGCTCAACTGCGGGCATAACGCGCTCGGCCACGGTTTCCGGCCCAACGCCACCATCGGCCGCGCCCTGCGGCTGACCATCATGAATATCGGCGGCGCTCGCCCCCATGAGCTGACCAAGGCGACCATGGGTCAGCCCGGTCAGTACAGCGCGATTATTGGCGAGAACGAGGAAGAATCACCGTGGCCGCCGTTCCATACCGAGCGGGGTTTCACTCAGGATGAGTCGGCCATCACCCTATTTGCCGGTGGCGGGCCGCAGCAGATCAGCGACTTTCAGAGCCGGAGCGCCGAACAGCTGATGTATTCGGTCGGCCTGACCATGGGCGGCGGGCTGTGGAATTACAAAAACTATCCGCTGTTTGGCGATACGATTCTGATCCTGAGCCCAGAGCACGCCCAGGTCGTTGCGGCCGACGGCTGGTCGCGCAAAGACGTGCGGCAGTTTCTGTACGAGCAGGTCACGCGCGCCATAGACGACCTCAAACCGGGCGATAAGGGCGGCGAGGGGTTTGGCGCCAGCCTGTTGAAAGCGGCCGAAAAGGGCGGCTTTGTGGTCAACGACCGTGTCCGCAAATTCCGCTCGCCGGACTCGATTCTGGTGGTTGTCTCGGGCGGCACCGCCGGCCGTTTTTCGGTCACCATTCCCGGCTGGGTTGCCGACGACCTGGGCAGCACGCCGGTGAGCAAAAAAATAGCACTCTAGCTTTGTGACAAGGAGGACACACATGGCAGACGACATGCTTGACCCGATTGGTTACAGCGGCAAGGCCGAGAAAGCGCTGGCCCCGCGTCTCTCCAGCCTGCGGGGTGCCACCCTGGCGCTGGTCGACATCGGCTTCCCCAACAGCAACATCTTTCTGGACCGCGTTGAGACGCTGCTCAAGGACCGCTACGGGGTGGCCGAGGTGGTCCGCCACGCCAAGCCGTCTCCGACCCGGGTGGTCAATCCCCAGGCGCGCCAGGATATCGTATCCCGCTGTCAGGGACTCATCGAAGCGGTCAGCTCTTGAGGCTCGTGCATTTCGTGCAGTTCGCACGACGTGGCCTATTTTGAAGAGCAGGGCATTCCGACCGCCAATATTTCCACCACCGAGTTTGTGGCCGCAGCCAAGGTCCAGTGCACGAACCTGGGCGTTCCGTCGTATGAGGTAGTGACGGTCCCGCATCCCATCGTGCCCCTGACCAAGGAAGAAGTCTGGGCTCGTGCCGACGCGGTCATGGATACCATCGTGGCCCGGCTGATCAGCGAAGACGCCCGCGCCGCAGCCTTATAGACGGTTTCATATACACGGCGGGCGCTATGGCCCGCCGTGCGCTACGCGCGACTCAGAAATACCAGATCAGGCCGAGGGAGAAGTCGATCTCCTCGGCGTCTCAGCCCTGAGTTGGGGTTAGGACCTCCAGGTTGACCGGTGTCGGCGGTGTCTGGCCGGCCAGAAAGGCTACGATGTTCTCGGCCGCCAGGCTGGCCATGCGGGTTCGGGTGGCCAGGCTGGCGCTGCCGATATGGGGCACGATCAGACAGTTTGTGAGCGACAGCAGGGGGTCGTCCATGGGGATCGGCTCCGGGTCGGTCACGTCGAGCGCAGCCCCGGCAATCTCCCCGTCGCGCAGCGCCTCATACAGGGCGCGCTGATCGACCAGCCCGCCCCGCGCCACGTTGATCAGAAACGCGGTCTTCTTCATCAGCCGAAACTGCGGGCCCGACAGCAGATGGTGGGTGTCCGGGCTGAGCGGGGCATGGACGCTCACAAAGTCGGATTCCCGCAACAGGCTCGGCAGATCGACCCGCACGCAGCCGAGGCGCCCTTCGGCCTCCAGATTCCGGCCCCGGTTGGTGTACACCACCCGCATATCAAAACCCCTGGCCCGCTGGGCGACCTGAGTGCCAATCCGACCCAGACCGATAATGCCCAGGGTGGCGTGGTGGACATCGCGGCCGACAAAAAAGAGCGGCCCCCACGCCTGCCAGCCCCCGTCCCGCACAAACCGGTCGGCCTCGGCAATGCGCCGGGCAATGCCCAGAATCAAGCCAAAGCTGAGGTCCGCGGTGGTCTGGGTCAGGACGCCCGGCGTGTTGGTCAGCAGGACCCCGCGACGGCTCAGGGCCGGTACGTCTACATTGTCGTAGCCGACCGCCATATTGGCTACGATGCGGAGCCGGGGGGCGTGGTCGAGCAACTCGTCGTCAATCCGGTCGGTGACCATGCTGAGCAGGGCCGTCGTGTCCCGGACCTCGTGCAGCAGGGTGTCCCGGGGCACGGCTTCGTCCGGCTCCCACAGCCCCAGCCGTCCGCACGGTCTGAGCAGTGCCAGGGCCTGATCCGGAAGGGTGCGGGTGACGTAAATCTTTGCTGCTGGCACGCTGCTGCCTCTCACGCTCTTTATCTTTTGATGCAGACGGACAATACTAGCCTGGACAGCCAGGCTAGGAAAGGGAACACCGGTATGGAACAGCCGTCGGAAAAAAGCCTCAAGCGGATGCGGATTTACGTTGAGAAGTATCTTCACAAGACGGGCACCTCGCGCCATCCGGATGAGGAGGTCACCGAGTCGGTCATCATGGGGCTGGCCAGCAATATCGACCAGGTTGGCCGACCGCTGTGCCCGTGCAATTTTTATCCCGACAAACAGGCCGAGGTCGAGCGCAGCCGCGAGTGGGTGTGCGCCTGTGACGAGATGAAACAGTGGAAGTACTGTCACTGTCTGCTGTTTGTGACCCCCGAGGGCGTGCCGATTACCGAGCATCTGCCCGAAGACCACGAGGGTCGCCAGATTTACGGACTGGTCAAAGACCCGACCCCCGACAAGGGGCGTGAGGCCCGGGCCAAGCTTGAAAAGACGTAAAGAAAGGGGACAGCGATGAAGATTGGCTATTTTGCAGTGGGAATTGGTATTGGGGCCGAGCCCGAGAACGTGACGGTCACCGCGCAGACGGCTGAGCAGGCCGGGTTCCACTCCTTGTGGGCGCCTGAGCATGTGGTGCTGATCAACCAGTACGCCTCCCGGTATCCGTACTCTCAGGACGGCCGGCTGCCGATGTCGACCCAGATCGATATTCTCGACCCGTTCACGGCCCTGACGTTTGCCGCCGCCACGACCAAAAACATCCGCCTGGGCACCGGGATTTGTCTGGTGCCGGAGCGCAACCCGGTGGTCACGGCCAAGGAGGTTGCCAGCCTCGACAAACTGTCCGGCGGACGCTTTGATTTTGGTGTTGGCGTTGGCTGGCTGGCCGAGGAGTTTGACGCGGTCGGGGTGCCGTGGCCGCGCCGCGCCCAGCGCACCCGCGAATATCTCCACGCCATGAAGCTGCTGTGGACTGAGGACGAGCCTGAGTTCAGCGGCGAATTTTGCAGCTTTCCCAAGTCGGTCATGCTGCCCAAGCCGGTCCAAAAGCCCCACCCGCCGATTATCTTTGGCGGCGAGAGCACGCCGGCCCTCAAGCGGGTCGGTGAGGTGGGCGACGGCTGGTTTGGGGTGAATGTGAGCTTCGAGGACGCCCAGGAAAAGATTCCGCGCATGAAAGCGTACGCCACAGCCGCCGGCCGTGACCCTGAGGCCCTGAGCTTTGCGGTGTCTCCGGGACTTGGCTCGACAGTGGACATGGATCAGGTCAAGCGCTATCGCGATCTTGGGATTGACCAGGTGATTGTCGGCGGCTTTGCCGACGATCCGAGCAAGATCCGGGGCGAGATTGAAAAGCTGGCCGAGAAGCTCGTTGTTCCGTCGGCGAGTCTGTAGCGGCGAGACGCCCCCAACGGGGCGTCTCCTCTCCGGTCGAGGAGATGAGCATGAGCGTCCAGATGGTGATCGAACTGCGGGACCGAGAAAGCGCTCAGACAGTCATACAGGCGCTTGACGCGTATAAGGTCCATTTGCGGAGCAGTATCGAACGAACAAAACGCCATCTGGCCGAGTTCGAGGCTCGCTACGGAATGGACACAAGCCGTTTTCTGCGCCAGGCGACTGCTGAGGATTTAAACGGGGGAGATATCGAGTATGTGGAGTGGGCCGGGGAGGCCAAGTTGCTAGGTGGGCTGGAAGGCGAACTCCAAGAATTGGAAGATGCCCGCTGTCACCTTCCTTGAGTACGCCCGAAGCGTCATCTTCCGCTACGATAATGCGGCGCACAGGCCAGCCTTACTGCGGCCGGCCCATCGACATTCCAGAGCTGGAATCGAGCTTGCAGCAGTTCCATCCTTATCTTCGGTTTTGGATCAGATTCTGCGGCATGACGGATAGGGCCGGCTATGCCCGCATCTTGTCAGCTCACATCCTGCACCCTTTTGGCGAACTCGCGGACTTCACGCACAATGCCGTCGGGGTCTCGGCTCAGCGGGACGGTGAACAGGGTCTTCACCCCAAAGTCGCGGTAGCGCTGTATCGTATCCTGGCTCATCCGTGTCGGAAAAAGGCAATCGTGATCTCATTTTGCCCCGCCGCTCGAACGGCACGCCCAGCAGCTTGAACTCCTCGGCCAGCCAGCCGACTCCAGTGCCGAGCACGAAGCGTCCACCGCTTAAGATGTCAATGGTCGCCACCCGCCGGGCTACATCAAAGGGATGCCGGTAGGGCACGATCAACACCCCCAGACCCAGCCGCACTTTCTCCGTCACCCCGGCCATGAAGGCGACTGTATCAAACGGGTCGAGCCACTCCATCTGGGTGTAGATATCGTAGTTGGGTTTGCCGTCGTTATACTCTTCATACGGCCAGGGGGTGGTGATGGTTTTCGGCAGCACAATATGATCGCCGATCAGAATGCAGTCGTAGCCCTCCTCCTCGGCGGCCATCGCCACCTCACGCAGGGCTGCGCGATCACACACAGACGCCCCGCCCGCCAGATGTAAGCCATATTTCATTGCTTGGTCCTCCTCTCTTCCGTTCAGTATTCGGCAGCCAGTCCTGCCGCAGCCGCCCACAGCCAGGCTCCTACACACACACCGACGGCCAACAGCCCGAGGCCGGCCTGGATCTTGCGCTCCGTGTCTTCCGCAGCGGTCGGCAGCGCGGCGGCCAGCACGCCGCCCAGCAGGCCGCCAAAGTGGGCGATATGATCGGTGTGCGGGTACTGGACCCCGCCGATAAAACCGTACAAGGCCAGCACCATAGCGAGAATATGCCACGGCTTAAAGCGGGCTGGGCGCGCTGCGGCCGATTGTCGGCGCAGCTGGCGCAGTCGGCTGCCCGCCAGCGCGCCCAGCAGTCCGAAAATCGCGCCCGAGGCCCCGGCCTTGAGCGCCGTGTCCGAGCCAAAGGCAAAACCGGCCAGATTGCCGCACACCCCGGCCACGACGTACACAAACAGCAGGCGGCCGGGTCCCAGCACCCGCACGGTCAGGCCGCCCAGCACCAGCAGCGCGGCCAGATTGCCGAACAGATGGCGCACGCCGATATGGATGAACTGGGCGGTGACCAGCCGCCACCACTCCCCGGCGTGCAGCAGCGGGCTGTGTACGGCGCCAAAGCGCAGCAGGGTGTGCCGGTCGTGGGTTCCGCCGTGCTGTTCCATGATCGCCCAGGCCGCAATGTTGATCAGGGCCAGACCAAGCACCCAGGCAAAATCGCCGGGTTGCCCCGGGGTGTGGACCGGCACGGTCGGAACCTGCACCGCAGCCTCCTCCTCTGCCAGCACCCGCTGGGCCTCGGCATGGCGGCTGCTCTCGACCCAGATCAGCCATCCGGCTTGGGGGGCCGGCTCGTCAATATGCACCTCCATGCCCAGGCTCTGCAGCAGCAGGGAGATGTCCTCGGCGTGTTGACGGCTGGTGACGTGTCGCAGCGGCTGAAACGGCATCGTCCTTATTCTTGCCGCTGTTCCCCGTTTAGCAAGACCGAGCGCGGCCGCCGGGCCTCCTCAGCATTTCCCAGGTGCGAGATTGTTCGTGTGTGCTCTTCCTGATTTTCTACTTGACACGGTGGGCACTCCTCTTTTACTTTCGGAGAACAGTGTCCGGCAGATTGCCGTATATTACAGGCGGAGAAAGGAGAAGAGCCCATGCTGCGCTTTCAGGACAGTACGGCTGCCATCGACGAGCCGAAGACGGCCCGGATGGAACAACGCACCAAACCCAGCGTCAAGGCCCAGATCCAGCAGGCCGCAGCGCTGCTCGGCATCGACGAGACCACGTTTGTGACCAGCGCGGCCCTGGCCCAGGCCCGGAGCACGATTGCCGATCATGAACGGACGCTCCTGTCGGCTGAGGATCGGGAGGTGATCCTGGCCGCCCTGGAGAGTCCGGCGGAGCCGACTCCTGCCTTGCGGCAGGCTCTGGCGCTGCACAAAACAGGCGCGGCATGACGGCCCCGACCGCTCACAAAGGAATCATCATTGAGCCGCTCGATCCCCACAAACATGATCGCGCGGCTTTTTCTTGCGGGACCGCCCGGCTCGACAACTTTCTCAAACGGACTGCCCGGAAACACCAGGCGGGCGATTTCACGCGGGTGTGGGTGGCCACGGAGAACGGGGCAGCCATTCTTGGCTACTATGCGCTGAATGCCCACGCGCTCGAAGGCGAGGCCCTCCCCGATCATCTGACGAAGCATGCGCCCCGGTCTGGCAGCATCCCGGCCGTCTACCTGTCGATGATCGCGGTTGACCACCGCCACCAGGGCCGCGGGCTTGGCCGTTTTCTCCTCGCGGACGCCTTGACCCGTGTTCTCGGGGCTGCCGATCAGATCGGGCTGAAGGCAGTGATCCTGGACGTGATTGAGGATGGCGGCGCCGAGATAACGGAAAGACGCCGGGCATTCTACGCGGCTATGGGGTTTCAGTCCTTGCCGTCGCAGCCGCTGCGGATGTTTATCAGTATCGAGACCGTGCGCAAGGCCAGGTCCTGAGGCATGTATGACAAGCGTGACGCCTCTGTCCTTATCGGATGCATGCCCGTGGAAGCTTGTGCGAAACGGCTGTGAGCCCGCCTCTGGGAGGAGGATGCCCCCATGAAGATTGCGTTTCTGGTGCTGGTCGTTACCGTGGCCGGCGCTGCCCCGCCAGCTGCTGCCCAGTCGGTGCTCAATTGGTCCGATGCGACTCTGGCTGAGGTCCAAACGCGGCTGGACCAGGGGGCGGGAGTGAATGTGCGGGGCGCGTATGGCAATACGCCCTTGCATTGGGTGGCGCCGCACAACGCGAATCCGGCAGTGATGGCGCTGCTGCTGGACCGGGGGGCGGCGGTGGATGCACGGAACGAGAAGGACGAGACGCCCTTGCACCGGGCGGCGCATAACGCAAATCCGGCGGTGGCGGCGCTGCTGCTGGACCGGGGGGCGGCGGTGAATGTGGGGAGCGAGAAGGGTGAGACGCCCTTGCACGAGGCGGCGGCGCACAACGCAGATCCGGCGATGGCGGCGCTGCTGCTGGACCGAGGGGCGGCGGTGAATGCGCCGAGCAAGAATGGCTACACGCCTTTGCACCGGGCGGTGTATAACACGAATCCGGCAGTGACGGCGCTGCTGCTGGACCGGGGGGCGGCGGTGAATGCGCGGATTGTGAGTGACATGACGCCCTTGCATATGGCGGCGTATAGCGCGAATCCGGCAGTGGCGACGCTGCTGCTGGACCGGGGGGCGGCGGTGAATGCGCGAGACCAGATAGGCCGGACGCCCTTGCATGAGGCGGCGCAGTCCGCCGCGAATCCGGCGGTGGTGACGCTGCTGCTGGACCGGGGGGCGGACGTGAATGGGCGAGACGCGTATGGCATGACGCCCCTGCATGAGGCGGCGCGGTCCACCGCAAATCCAGCGGTGGTGGCGCTGCTGCTGGACCGGGGGGCCGATGCCACGCTTCGCGACAATGACGGCAAGTCGCCCGTGGATTACGCGGCCGAGAATAAGGCTCTTCAGGGCACGGACGTGTACGGGCGGTTGAAAAGAGGAAACGTGTTCACCGATTGACGCTGAAGGACAACGCGTTTCCTCCACGACGGACGCCCGGCCAGGTTGAACACAAGACAGAATGAGCCGCCACGATGGAGCACAGGGGAGACGTTCAGCTGGCGCGCAACGACCACCTGTTCCCGGTGGCGGGGGCTCTATTCCACCTCCGTAATAACGAAGTTCTGGTGGCTCTGCTGCCACTCCAACGTGACCGTCTCGCCGGGACTCGGAAAGTCCTCGACCGAGCACTCGCCGCTCACGTCCTGTACGAACTCCGCGCCCAGCGTCGTCACCCGTACCGTGGCCCAGCCTAACTCTTCATCATCTACATAGGCCACCACCTCATGCTCCCCCTCCCCCAAGAGATTCCAGTTGAATAAGAGCCCAAAGCCGTTGTTCGTATCCCCACACGCTGACGCCGTATCGAGCCACTCGGTGCCATAGGCGGCGACCTGCCGCCCCAGGTTCCCCAGCTGAATCTCGACGCTGTCCGCCTCACACACCCAGCCTGAAATCACCCTGATCCCACTCTGAAAGGAATTGGGGCCGGGGTTCTCCAGATACCCTATCCCTGACCTCCCCGCTTGATTCTCTCCACTCGGCGCCCCGCCGTCCACAATCACGAAGTTCTGACTACTCTGTTGCCACTCCAGGCTGACCATCTGGTCCAGACCAGGGAAGTTCTCCACCGCACACTCCCCCGTCACCTCCTGCAGAAACTCTTCGCCCAGCGTCGTCACCGTCACAGTGGCCCGGCCCAACTCCACGTCATCCACGAAGGTGACCACCTCATGTTCCCCATCGCCCAACAGGTTCCAGTTGAAGAGCAACCCAAAGCCGTTGTCCGCATCCCCACACGCGGACACCGTATCGAGCCGTTCGGTGCCATAGGCGGCGACTTGCCGCCCGAGGTCCCCCAATTCGATCTCGACGACGTCTCCCTCACACACCCAACCCGAAATCACGCCGATGCCGCTCTGGGGTGACGCCGGTCCGGGGTTCTCCAGAAAGCCGACGCCCTCGGCTGGCTTTTCCTCCTCGATGGTGGGGCCGCTCCCGCTACCCCCGCCGCTGCCGCCGCCGCTACCCCCGCCGCCGCTACCGCCCCCGCTGCCACCGCCCCCGCCACCACCGCCGCCCGTGTTCTGCGAGGCGGCGGCCGCCCGAGAGACCGTCACGGTGTAGGTCTGCGTGGTAGTGCTATCCTCGGCGGTGACCCGCCCCTTGATGGTGGTCTGGCCGACCGTGAGTTCCACCTGGTGGCCGTCCTGCTGCGGGTCGGCGTCGGGAATCTCCGCGTTGCGGGCGTCGAGGTAGGCGACGCGGGCGCCGGCGTGGTTGGGCGTCGCCGCGACGGTGAGCGTATCTATCTCGTGAGTCACGGACGCCGTGTAGCGCGTGCGGGCTGGCGCGAAGACCGGGCTGAGCGCGATGGGCGTATTGTTCGCCGACAGCGCCAAGCCGCTCAGGGTCGCGTCGCTGCTGACCGTGTTCTGGTCCGCGCGGGAGACCGTCACGGTGTAGGTCTGCGTGGTAGTGCTATCCTCGGCGGTGACCTGCCCCTTGATGGTGGTCTGGCCGACCGTGAGGGCCACCTGGTGGCCGTCCTGCTGCGGGTCGGCGTCAGGAATCTCTCTGTTGCGGGCGTCGAGGTAGGCGACGCGGGCGCCGGCGTGGTTGGGCGTCGCCTCGACGGTGAGCGTGCCTATCTCGTGAGTCACGGACGCCGTGTAGCGCGTGCGGGCTGATGCGAAGCCCGGGCTGAGCCCGATGGACGCATTGTTCGCCGACAGCGCCAAGCCGCTCAGGGTCGCGTCGCTGCTCATTTTAACCCTGTGGCCGGACAGCGTTCCGAGCGCATTGTGGTCGAGCAGGGCATCTATCCCGCTCATCGTCGTACGGATGTGGTCGTCGTCGCCGAGTCTGAAGGTCTGCGGCCCGCTGCCTATCCAGATACCGTCGGTGTCCTCGTCGCCGGTCTGCACCGTATAGATGAACACCAGGCTCGTTGTTGTGCTGCGACCGGCGTCGTAACCTGCCGCTTTGGTGTCTTCCCCGAGCGAGAATTTGAACTGCGGGTCGCCCACCACCGTCACCGCCTCGTCGAAGGTGACCGTGACCTCGATACTGTCGCCCGAGACGTAGGCATCGGACGGCGGCGTCGAGGTCACGGCCACCGAGGTGATGATGGCATTCGGGATGCCGGTGGTGAAATGGATCTGGGTTCGGAGCGATTTCGTAGCGTGGGGGGTCCACGTGGTCCCGGAGGAATGACAATCGTAATTATTCCCTATCGACCACCCAGGCGGGGAAGTGTCATCTTCCGCGTCTGCGTCGGTTACGCTGTACACCACCGGTAGACCGTCAGAACGCAGCAGCAGGGCGTAGGTTATATTTGGCGCCAGGAAGACCTTCGTGTCATCCTCATCCTGGTCGGCGAAGAAGATCTTCCACCCAACCTCAAAGTTGCCCTGCAAGTCGAGTCGCTGACAGGCAGACCTGTCCGGGTAACCACTTGCCAGCACCCGACACACGGAAACCGAAAAGCTGTTCCCTATGAGGGGGCAATCGGACAAGGCTTCCTCGTCGCCTTTGCAATCGTACTGGGCGACGACATAGCCAGGATTCGGAATCTCGCCAGGCGGGAGAGTCCCCTCTGTCCCGATTCCAATATACTGGAGGCTGTACCCGCCCGAGTCCGAACCTGTGGTGAATCTTTGCGCAGCGTCCCGACAAATAGATACCACAGAGAGCAGCACTCCAGCAGGCGCCTGGCCCACATTCCCGGCGAATTTCGGCGGGGTCGGTACGGCCGCCGGTATGGCACGCGCCAGGAGGACGGTGAGCGCGACAAGCGCCACGACCGATCTTCTGCACGGGGACGGAGGGGAAAGGGCAGCCCGCCTTGGGAATGGTACGAATCGCCTGCCGGGGAGCGAACCGAGGCGCTGGCCCAAGGTGCGAACAGCCTGCCGCCCGGCACCAGGGGCGGCAGCACGGGAGGCGTCAGAGGCGGGCCGCTTGACGACCCTATGCCACAGGCACGTCAGGGACATACGAAGCTTCTCAGCCAGCCACCCCTCTGGCCTCTGCTAGGCTTCCGAATGGGGTGGTCAAAAGTCAGTGTAGGTTCAGGTCAGCACCGACGCTCGGATAAGAGTTACTTCGTATCGCTCAATTACGCGCTCCTTGTCACTAGAAAATTATAGAAAAATCACCCACAGGGGGGCGAGCACGCCTGCGCCTCGACGCGGCTCCTCTCCCCCTCCCCGGAGCCTTTTACGTTACCGTGTAGCCCTTCGACTTCAGGCGCGTTGCTCCTTACGCTCAGGACCAACGGCCTCCCGTTCATGCTGAGCCTGTCCTGAGCCATGCCGAAGGGCGTAGCGGAGCGAAGTCGAAGCAGGGAAGGCCAGATCATGTTCGGCCTGACGAGCACGTAGCAGCAGGGCTACAGCCTAACGTGAAACGCTCTAAGAGGTGCGCCACATAGGCGCGGAAGGCAGCTGGTCGTCAGCGGACCATCCAACACCAGGAGGGCGGCCGGCTCCTCCTGTCATCGCGGTTCCATGGCGGCGAAGACAGAAGCGTCGAACAGACAGGGGACAGTCCCGGCCTGCCTGCACAACTCTTGAATCCCGTTCAGCACAAACTCATAAAATGCGCGGTCACCCAGGAGCGGGGAGGTGAGAACGACCGGGGAGAGGCAGGGATTCAGCCACTTGCTCAGACGGCTGTCGATGGGGATTTCGTATTGGGTCAGCCCCAGCATCTGGAGCAAGTTGCGGGATTGCTTGGGGCCGAATCCCTTGAACGTGTCTTCGATGTAATTCGCTACGGCACGTTCTGTCTTCTTCCGCTCTTTCTCGTCGGTCTCGGCTGGCAGTTTGGTCAGCCGATTGCATTCGTGGAGTGCCCGCTCCCACTCCCCGCTCTTGAGGTAGAACCAATTGACGGCGAGGTCTCGCGCAATATTGTTGAACTTCCCAATCTTTGCCTGCTTAACCGTCTTGGCAATGAAGCGCTCAACATGCTCAACATTCCGTTTGGAACGGACCCTCTTATAGGACAGGGGGAAGGGGCGCTTTCCGACGAAAATCCCTACCGGAGCCCTCGGTCCCACTCTGTTCTGCGTGGTGAGCCGGGCCTTGACCATATGGCACCAGAAGGCTTCCTTGCTCACCTCAGACCTTTGGGAGGCAAGATTCTGCTGCCGGGCTTTGACGAGCTGGGCTTCCGCTTGATCCTCGATCACCTTTTTGACACGCTCGATGTCACTGTCCTCAATATGCCACTGCATCTTCACTGCATCTCTCCTTCTCCTCATCGTACGCCTTAGCAGCCTTTTGAATTTCCGGAGCGAGAATCTCATCAACCCATTCTCTTTCCGTCATCGTAAATCCTCCTGGAGAGTTCCTGGTGAGCTGGTCGCCCTGAGGCGCAATTTCCGGCCGATACCGGAATTAGAGATTTCCTTCGACGAATTTCCTTCGACGAATTTCCGAGCGCATTGATAGTGCCAGTTCGTGAATGCCTTCTTCCTGAATCTCCGAAGCGTACAGCCCGGTGCGTCGGGTTCGTTGCGTCCTGCGTAGAAGACGGTCCGATCCCCTGTCGCACTGGCGGTCAGCTTGCAGAACAAAGGGATATAGGCGCGCCCTCCGAAGAACACGATGGATTCCGTCGTGCCGGACGGTAACTTGAAATCGGCATAGTTTTCTTGACAACCTCGGCGTTTGAACGGTTCCACGTTCCTGGCCGTGCTGAAGGTAATGTCGTACTTGGGGGTCAGAAAATCAGCCCGGATCAGCCCCCATCCTGCCGAGAGGATGTAGAAGCGATCCCTGCCGCAATGCTCGGCCAGGAGCTTGTATGCCGGGTTCTTGTAGAGCCGCCATGCCGGGAGGAGTCCGAGCGGATTGTCACCCGGAGCTGCATTGTATTCCTGAAGAACGGTGCGC
Source organism: uncultured Binatia bacterium (SeqCode) (assembly GCA_965243735.1). GTDB lineage: Bacteria > Desulfobacterota > Binatia > Bin18 > Bin18 > JAAXHF01. The sequence goes on along the minus strand of CBDEVZ010000008.1, from coordinate 4,312,396 downwards.
CACGACTGACCGGTGTCGGCCGTGTCGTCCGGTCGCGTATAGACTGCGCTTCCGCCGGCCGGCGCGGCTTCGGGTTGCGCCACGAACATGACGTTCCGGCCATGGATCGTGCGAAGATGGCCTGCATTGTCCTGCTTCCTGGCAGCGCACTGAATGACGACGATCATTGGGGCTCCTCCGTAGTGTCTCAGTCTGAAAATGCTTACCTGTCTCCTCCCCAGCGGTCCGCTCTGAGGGCGGGCGCCACGGCGGGCAAATCCCCCTCACTCCCCCTGTGGCAACGTGTGATGCAAAAAGAAACCCACCCCGGCCTTCGGCCACCCCTCCCAGGAGGGGAACCGCCCCCGTCCCCTCCTGGGAGGGGTGCCGCGTGAGCGGCGGGGTGGGTTATCTCCAACTCAACGGCCTCCGCACGGCTGGCAAGAACTGGGGGCCGGCGAGCGGGGCGACTGCCCCTACTCCACGGCGATAATGACAAAGTTCTGCTTATTCTGTTGCCATTCCAGCGTGACTGTCTCGTCCGGGCCGGGAAAGTTCTCGACCGTGCATTCGCCCTCAACGCCCTGCAGAAACTCCTCGCCCAGGGTCGTCACCGTCACTGTGGCCCGGCCTAACTCCACGTCATCCACGAACGCGACGATTTCATGCTCGCCGTCGCCCAACAGATTCCAGTTGAATAACAGGCCGAAGCCGTTGTCCGCGTCCCCGCATACCGATTCCGTGTCCAGCCGCTCGGTGCCATACGCCGCCCGCTGGGGGTCCAGAGCGCCAATCTCAATCTCGACCGCCTCTCCCTCACACACCCAGCCCGAAATCACCCCGAGGCCACTCTGAAAGGAGTTGGAGCCCGGATTCTCCAGATACCCCACCCCCGCCCTCCCGGCTCGGGTGGTGCCCTGCGGCCTCTCTCCGTCCACCAGCACAAAGTTCTGCTGGCTCTGTTGCCATGCTACCGTCACCGTCTCACCCGGACTCGGAAAGTCGGTGGCTGCACACGTGCCGGCAATGTCCCGCACGAACTCCGCCCCCAGGGTCGTGACGGTCACCGTGGCCCGGCCCAGTTCCACGTCATCCACATAGGCCACCACTTCATGCTCCCCGTCGCCCAACAGATTCCAGTTGAACAACACCCCAAAGCCGTTGTCGGTGTCGCCACACACGGCTTGGGTGTCCAGCCGCTCGGTGCCATACGCGGCCGTCTGCCGCCCGAGGTGCCCCAGCTCGGCCTCCACCGCCTCAGCCTCACACACCCAGCCCGAAATCACCCGAATGCCACTCTGAAAAGAATCGGGGCCGGGGTTCTCCAAGGAGCCGATGAGGTCAGGAGCTTCTTCGGCGATGACTGGACCACCGCCACCACTACCGCCCCTGCCGCCCCTGCCGATGTTGATGGTCATGGTAGAGGGCGCTGTACTGTCGGTGGTGCCGTCGTTCACGGTGAAGGTGAAGCTCGCATAGGCCGTGCCGCTCTGGCCCGGGGGTGGGCGGTAGGTCAAGTGTCCGTTCTCCAACTGCGTCGTGGTCACCACTGCGGGCGCGCTCGCGTTCGCTCCATTGAGTTGCAGGCGACCCCGGCCCGCAGCGGGGAGCGTGACGACCGTCACGCTTGCCAGCGTGGCGCCGGGGTCGGAGTCCATAAAACCGAAGTCGGCGGCCCGAAAGATGTAGGCCGTGTCCGCAGGCGTCGTCACCGCGCCGTGCGCCGCCGTGGGGGCGGTGTTGGGGGGACCGCCGCCGTCGTTGTCCCGCACCTGCACGGTGGCCGAGTCGGCGCTGGCGTCGATCTCGTAGTGGGCGGCGCCCAGCAGCGTGACGGTGACGGCGCCGTGGGCCTCGGCGGCCTGGTCGTCCACGGTGGCGAGGCTGAGCAGGTGGCTTTCCGCGTTGCGCGGGATGGTCACCGTGGCCGGCGGGCTGCCGGCCAGGAAGTCACCGGATTGGGTGACGCGCAGGCTGATGTCGACGGCGTCTGCCAGATAGTGCGGGCCGATACGCAGGACCCTGAACATGGCCGGGGCGCCCTCGACCGGCGGCGCGCCGGCGGGGACGGTGACGGCCAGCCGGGGCACGACATGGGTGACCCTGCCCGAGAGGGTGTGAGACAGTTGCCGGCCGTCGGTGGCGCAGACGGCGCCCGTTTGGGTGCACGTCCGGTTCCCGGCAACGGTCACGGTGATGGGGCCGGGGGAGGAGGGGCGGACGACGACCTTCCACCAGCTGTTGGTGAGGCCGACCCTGCCAGGGCTCTCGACCGTGCCCCCGGTCACAGAGACGGCCTGGGCGAAGTCGGCCTCGTCGGCCAGGTCGAGGGTCGCGTTGAAGGCGATGATGACCACGAAGCGAGTGCGGCCGTCGTGGGTAGTGGGCAGGTCGAGGAACCAGGCGGCGAGGTCCTCGGCGGCGGGCGTCGTGGCCATGGCGACGTTGGAGGGGCTGCCCGTGCCGACCGCGTTGATGGCCGAGACGCGGTAGTGGCGGGTGGTACTGGCGGGCAGACCGGTGTCGGCGGAGGAGGTGGTGGAGCTGCCGGTGTCGGGGGTGATGACGGTCCAGTCCGAGGTGCCGTCGTCGGACCGCTCGACCTGGTAGCCGCTGATGTCGCGGCCGCCGTCGTTGGTCGGAGCGGTCCAGGACAGGTTGATCCGGTCGGGGCCGCCGGGCGTGGCGGCCAGGGCGGTGGGTGCGTCGGGCACGGTGGAGGCGTCAACGGACTGGGCGAGGTCGGACCAGGGCGAGGCGCCGTTGCTGTTCCTGGCGCGCACCCGGACCCAGTACGGGGTGTCGGGCTGGAGCCCGGTGAAGGTCGTCGAGGTGCCGCCGGTAAAATTGTACTGGCCGGCCGTCCAGGGGCCGTCCCTGCTCGTGGCGTATTGGATATCGTAGTTGGCGATCGCGGGGCGGCCGGTGTTGGTGGGCGCCGTCCAGCTCACCGTGAGCGTGTCGCGCACGGCCGCCACGGTCGGGGTCGCCGGCGCCAGCGGCACTTGGTCTCTCAAGTTGATAAGCCGCAGCGTCGCCGTGTCGTTCACGGCCCAGCTCAGGTCGGGGTCGCTCCAGCGCAGGCTGGTGTTTCCACTCCCGCCATCGGCCAGGGCGAAGAGCTCCCCGTCAACCTCCAGAGTGAGTTGGCGGGTCGCGGTGGCGAAGGTGGTGTCGACATTGAAGCCGAGGCTGGTCGAGGACAGGGAAATATGCGTGACCGCGTAAGTCGTGGAGGCGTGGGTGAAGTCGTCGTCGCTGAGAACGGCGCTGTCGCTGCAACTGGCGCCAGAGAAGCCGTTCACGCAGCCAAGAGTACCACTGGTGGGTTCCTTGACGGTCAGGGTAGCGGACCAGACCGCAGTCTGGGCCTGCACCGGGGTCGCGCTCAGCAGGGCCAGCAGCGCGACAGCCAGCAGCGGCCGGGACATGCGGGCCGGCCATCCGGCGCACCGCATCAGGACGCTCTCCGAGGGGTGAGGAAATCATTACATACGGTGTGCATTGTCAAGCGCTCCTCCGCTGCGATCCAGGTTTTGCAGTGTGGGCACGTGCCCCAGAGGCGGCCGAAGAGGCGGCCGCCGGGCACCCGGCCCGGCAGTATGGGAGCGGGCACGCGCGGGACGCCCGGCGGCCAGATACCAGAGACGTGTCAAGAACAGGGTCCGCTTCTCCTTCTTCCTGCCGCCTCTTCGTCCTCTGTTGAGTGGAGTGTAGCGGCACCGCATCGGTGAGGGTTGTCAGGCACTGACACCCGAGAGGGAGGCCCTACCACGTTGCCGGGACTCGTGTCGCTATAAAATTGTAGAAAAATGTCCTCCGCCTAGAGCAAATGACGATTCCGTGTAGCCCTTCGACTTCAGGCGCGCTGCGCCTGACGCCCTTCGGCATGGCTCAGGACAGGCTCAGGCCCAACGGTCTCTCGTTCGTGCTGAGCGTAGCGGAGCGAAGTCGAAGCATGGATGCCGGATCACAGCCTGCCCCGGACATGATCCGGGGTCCGGCAGGACGAGCACGTAACGGCGGGGCTACAGCCTATAGTACAACGCTCTAAGGCTCAGGCGCTGACGGCTGCCGTGCGTTCGCCGGACTCCCGTGTGGGGCGCTTTCCTATAATTTTATAGTGACGAGAACCGCGTAATACAGTATAGGGCCAAGGAGTGGTTCTGTTTGTCTTGAGTCAGCGCCGTCATGAGCGAGCAAGAGACGTTTGAACGGGTCCTGGCCGCGTTACACGACGCCGCGCTCGATGAGGCCCTGTGGCCGGCGACCTCGGCCCTGATTGATGAAGCCTGCGGGACGCATGGCAATGCCCTCATGGTCCGCGCAGGCCGGCAGGACGAGAGCCGGCTCCTCTTCACCGGCTTCTACTACCGCGGGGAGCGGCGCGAGGACTGGGAGCAGGAGTACCTGAGAACCTACCATCCCATCAACGAAGGCGTCCCACGGTTCCGCCAACTCCCCGACAGCCGCGTGGTGCCCACCCCCGACCTGTACACCCCCGCAGAGTTGCGGACCTCGCCAACCTACAACGAGGCGTTTGCCCGCTCGCATGCCCAGGATAGCTTGCAGGTGCGTCTGATCGAGCCGGACGGCTCCCATATCGCCTGGTGTCCCCTGGACCCGGTCACCCGGGACGGCTGGGGAGCCGCGCAGCTCAGCATGATCACAGCGCTGCTGCCCCATCTCCGGCAATTCGTCCGCGTCCGCCAGACGCTGGTCAGAGCCGAGACGCTGGGAGCAGCCGTGACCGCTCTCCTCGACACCCGTCGGATCGGCGTCCTCTCCCTGGACCGGTACGGGCAGATCGTGGAGGCCAATGACCGCGCCCGCGCCATCCTGCGGGCCGGCGATGGGCTGACGGACCAGGGTGGGGAGCTGGCCGCCCGCAAGCCTGCTGACCACACCCGCCTGGCGCGGCTGATTGCCGCTGCCCTGCCCACCTCCGGTCCGCCCGCCGTCAGTGGGTCAATGCCGCTCCAGCGGGGCGCCCTGCGGCGGCCGTTCGTGGTGCACGTCACCCCCGTAGATGTCCGGCCGCTGGACTTTGGCGCCCGGCCGGTCGCGGCGGTGGTGCTGATCGCCGAGCCCGGCCAGGTCACCCGTATCGATCCCGCCCCGGTGGCTGCGGCCCTGGGACTGACGGCGGTGGAGGGCCAGGTCGCGGCCTGGTTGGCGGAAGGCCGCACGGTGCCCGAGATTGCGGCGGCGATGGGCCGCACGTCCGGGGCCGTCTATTGGTCGCTGAATCAGATCTACCGCAAGCAGGGCATTAGCCGGCAGGCGGACCTGGTGCGGTTGGTGTTGTCGCTCGCCGCGTTCGCCTGAATTCGGGGCGGCCCGCTTTTTTCTGTAATTTTCTGGCGACTGGGGTCTTCGCCCCGTTGTCCGAGCAACCCCCCCTTTTTCAAGCCGGGGCGGGGCTGCTAGGCTGCGCCCGGTATACGGGGACACGATAATGGCCGACGCCGAATCTTCCAACTCAACACGCCGCCGCTTGGGCCTGCTGGGCGGGGTCGGGCTGTGCGCCGTGCTGCTGCTGCTGTCGCCGCCGGAGGGAATGAGTCTGGCCGCCTGGCGGACGACGGCTGTTGCGGCGCTGATGGCGGTGTGGTGGGTCAGCGAAGCGATTGACCTGACCGTGACCGCCTTTGTGCCCCTGTTCCTGTTCCCGGTGCTCGGCATCCTGCCGGCCGGCGAGGTGTCGAGCGCCTATGCCGGCCAGATTGTGTTTCTGTTTTTCGGCGCGTTTTTTCTGGCCCTGGCGACCGAGCAGTGGGGCCTGCACCGACGGGTCGCGCTGTGGATTCTGTCGCGCATCGGCGGCTCACCGCGTTTGCTGATCCTGGGCTTCTTCGGCACCACCGCCCTGCTGTCGATGTGGATGTCGAATACCGCCGCAACCGTGGTCATGCTGCCGATCGCCCTGGCCATTCTCAGCCATGTTGACGCCCGTGGCTATGATACGAGCCGGGGCTTTGGCACGGCGCTGATCCTGGGCATGGCCTACAGCGCCTCAATCGGCGGCGTCAGCACCCCGGTCGGCACCCCGCCCAACGCGGTGTTTCTGGGCGCCTTCGAGAACCTGTTTCCGGACGGCCCGAGCATCGGCTTTTTGTACTGGATGCTGTTTGGCCTGCCGACCGCTGCGATCATGCTGGTGTGCGCCTGGCTGTACCTGGTCTTTGGTGTGTTCCGGGTGCCGACCTCTGGCTGGCAGGAAGACCGGGGCTTTCTGACCGAACAGCTGCGCGCCCTCGGTCCGATGAGCCGCCCCGAACGGCGGGTGCTGATCCTGTTTTCCCTGACCGCTCTGCTGTGGATGTTCCGTGAGGATTTACCGCTCGGGCCGCTGACCATCCCTGGCTGGGTGCATGTCTTTCCGGTCCCGGACAATATCAAGGATTCCACCCTGGCCATGTTCATGGCCACCCTGCTGTTCATAATTCCGACCGGCGAGGGCACCGGTCGCTGTCTGCTCGACCGCAGCGTGTTTGAGCGCATGCCGTGGGGGATTCTGGTCCTGCTCGGCGGCAGCCTGGCCCTGGCCCGGGGGGTCGGCAGCTCGGGTCTGGCCGTGTGGGTCGGCGACCAGCTCGGCTTTCTGCAAGACCTGTCGCCGTTTGGCGCGATTTTTTCGGTATGCGCCCTGCTGGTCGGCCTGACCGAGGTGACCAGTAATACAGCCACCACCACCCTGATGATGCCCATCCTGGCCGCCAGCGCCGGCGCCATGCACATCGATCCGCTGCTGCTCATGATCCCGGCTACCTTTGCCGCCTCGTTTGCCTTCATGCTGCCGACCGCCACCGCGCCCAACGCCATCGTGTTTGCCAGCCGACGGGTCAGCCTGCCCCAGATGTTCTGGACCGGTCTGGGGCTGAACGTGATTGGCGTCCTGATCCTGCCCGTCCTGCTGTATCTGATCGGCGTGCCGGTCTTTGCCATCTCCCTGTCCGGGCAGCCGGGCTGGGCGCCCTGAGGACAGGGCAAAAGTCAAAAGGCAAAAGGCAAAGGGCAAAAGTGAAGACCGTTACGATCTTTGTGCCCAAATCGTGGTGGTGTATCACTTTGAAATTCTCTTTTCTCGGTAGGGGCGACGCATGCGTCGCCCCTACTCCTGGCGCAGAAATCCCCCTGCGCTTCGCGCTTCCCCCTTTGACAAAGGGGGATTGAGGGGGATTTTCCGGCCTATGACGCGTCCTCGGCGCGGGCCGCTGGGGATGAGACAGACAATCATTTTCAAACTGAGACACTACCCAGAGCCTACCCCACTTGACTTAACTGAACGGTCGGTTAATTCTTGTCCGCAGCATGGCACGTCCGGTCAAAACCGTTGACTCGCCCGACTATCGGGCCAAGATCGACCAGGTCGCCGAAAGCCTGTTTGCCGAGCGCGGCTTTGACGGCACGCCGATCCGCGAGATTGCCGAGCAGACCGGGGTGACCAAGGCGCTCATCTACCACTACTACCAGAGCAAGGAAGCGCTCTATCTGTCGCTGCTGGAAAAAGAGGCCGCCACAGTCGTGACCCAGATCGAGGCGGTGGCGGCCGGTGGGGGCGATCCCGAGCAGAAGATTCGGGCTATCGTCCAGGTCTTCCTGGACCGCTACCAGGTCGATCCGCAGAGCTTTCGGCTGGTGCAGCGGGCCATTGACGACCACAGCCCGGCCGCCCATACCCTGGCCGAGCGCTGGTTCTCCCGCGCCCATCTGGCCATGGAGGCGATTACCACCGAGGGCATGGACCGGGGTATCTTCAAACCCCTGCCGCCCGACGCCACGCCGTTTGTGATTGTCGGCATCATCATCCACGCCCTGCGCGCCAACCGGTTGATGGACCGCATTACGCCGGGTTTTTCCGGCCCGGAGGTCCTGGCCCAGCTGGCCGACCTGGTCCTGGCCCTGTTGCGGACTGATCGGCCGCCTGTCTCCAAAGGTAAAAAGAAGCACGAGGAGTAGGCTGCGATGGACGCTTTTTTTCGAGGCATTATCCGTTTTCGCTGGCTGGTCATCGCCCTGGTCCTGGCCTGTACCGCCCTGGCCTTTGTTCAGCTGGGCCAGCTGCGCTTTGAGAGCGATGCCGAGGCCATGGTGCCGCCCGACGATCCGGTTCAGCACTATAACGACATGGTCGAAAACCGCTTCGGCATGCGGGATCTGATCATTGTCGGGGTGCTGAACGACAATCCCGACGAAAACGGGGTTTTCAACCCGCGCACCCTGGCCATTGCCAAAGAGTTCTCCGAGAAAATCGCCCTGCTGCCCGGCATCAAGGCCGTGCGGGACGAAGACGTGGCCAGCGTGGCGACCATGGACAACATCACCGGCACCAGCGACGGCATGGCGGTCGATCCGTTCATGGAAAGCGTGCCCCAGACCCGGGCCGAGTTGCAGGGGCTCAAGGACAGCCTGTTCGGCAACAGCATGTATGTCGACTGGATCGTGTCGCGGGACAGCACCGGGTTGCTGATCATGGCCAAGATGGAGTCGTCCGAGGGCACCCTGGAGGGCGTGCGGCGGCGGGCTACCCTCTACCGCACGATCCGCGAGATGATCGCCGAGCGGGAACAGGCCGGTACGCCCGAGCAGTTCTACGTGGCCGGCCGGGGGGCCATGGAGGTGACCTTCTCCGAGCAGGCGCAGAGCGACCTCCAGACGTTCATGCCGCTGGTCCTGCTGATTGTGGTGGTCATCCTGTACCTGACCTATCGCAGCCTGCGCGGCGTGCTGCTGCCGCTGGCGGTGGTGATGGTGTCGATCATCTGGACGCTGGGCATCATGGCCTCGGTCGGCGTCCCGATGTACTTCATCTCGACCATGATGCCGGTCATCCTGATGGCGATTGGCGTGGCGGCCGGCATTCATATCCTGAGCCGCTATTACGACGAAGTCCTGCAACATCCCGAGGTGTCGTCCCACCAGGCGGTGCTGGTGGCGATGGGCGAAATGTGGCAGCCGGTGGTCTTTACCTCGCTGACCACCGCCGTCGGCTTTCTGTCGTTTCTGACCGCCGCCATGGTGCCGATTCGCTACTTCGGGCTGTTTACCGCCATCGGCGTGCTGGCCGCCATGGTGTTTTCGCTGACGTTTTTTCCGGCCGTGCTGAGCATGCTGCCGCCCAAGGTCAGCGCCGGCCTGCGCAACCAGATCGGTCGCGGCGGCGGCGACCTGACGGCCACCGGCTGGGCGGCCCGCACGCTGTCGCAGCTGGGTCGCGGGGTGGCCCGCCGACCCCTGTCGGTGTGGGTTCCGGCCTGTGTCATTACCGTCCTGTGCGTGGTCGGCGTGCGCCAAATCGTGGTGGACAGCTCCTGGATCCAGGTCTTTCACCCCGAGAGCCCGGTGCGGATTGCCGACGAGGTGTTGCGCGAGCGCTTTCAGGGCACGCTGCCGATCTATGTGGCGATTGAGGGCCATGAGCCGGACGTGCTCAAGGACCCGCAGCTGCTCCAGCAGCTCGATAACATGCAGGCCGAGGGCGAAAAAGATCCGATGGTCGGCGGTTCGCTATCGCTGGCCGAGTTCATCAAGCGCATGAACCGGGTCATGAACGAGGACCGGCCGGAGATGGAGGTCGTGCCGACCTCGCGCGATCTGGTCGCCCAGTATCTGCTGCTGTACTCGTTTTCGGGCGATCCGGACGATTTTGACGAGGTCGTCGACTACGACTATCAGCACGCCAACGTGACCTTTTATCTGCGCTCCGACGGAACGCGGGATATTCAGCGGGTCATTAACCGGATTCAGGACTTTGCCGTCCACGAGTTCGGCCGCAGTGAGCAGCGCGACGGCGCCGCCGCCGGCTGGCGCGATATGCTGTTTCTGCGCTTTGGGCGCTGGCTGGGCAATATCGAGCCGACCATCACCGGCTGGGACACCAACAGCGGCTTTCGGCTCGGCTTTGCCGGGGCCGCCTATCTGACGATCCGCTTCAATGAGCTGGTGGTGGCCGGTCAGCTGTCGAGCCTGGTGACCTCGCTGGTCGGGGTGTTTCTGCTGACCGCCTTCATGTTCCGCTCCTTTGTGGCCGGCTTGATCAACATCATCCCGATCAGCCTGGTCATTGTCTTCAGCTTCGGGTTGATGGGGTTGCTGGGCATTCCGCTGGAGGTCGGCAAGTCGCTGACCGCCTCTATGGTCATCGGCATCGGCATCGACTACACGATCCACTTTCTCAATAAATACCGGCTCAAGGTGCAGAGCGGCTCGCGCGACCCGGAGCAGATTACCGCCACCACCATGGCCACCTCGGGCAAGGCCATCTTCTTTAATGCGGTGGTGGTCATCGGCGGCTTCGCCGTGTTTCTGACCTCGAGTTTCACGCCCAATTTTTACCTGGGCGCCATGCTGGTGCTGAACATGAGCGCGTGTCTGCTGGTGTCGATGACCGTTCTGCCGGTGGTCTTGAACACCTTCAAGCCCCGCTTCGTGTACGGCCGGGAGGCGGTCCCGGCCGCCGTGCCGGTCGCCGCCGACTGAGGGAGAGCGTCACGCATGGAGACCTTTTTCCGCGCCATTATCCGCTTTCGGTATCTGGTCATTGTCCTGATCCTGGCCTGCACCGGCCTGGCCTGGATGCAGTTGCAGTCGCTCCGCTTTGAGGGCGACGCCGACGCGTTTATTCCCCAACACGATCCGGTCATGAGCTATAACGATCTGGTCGAGGAGCGGTTTGGCATACGCGACCTGATCATTGTCGGGGTGCTCAACAACAATCCCGCCGAAAACGGCGTCTTCAACCCCCGGACGCTGGCCACGATCAAAGACTTCTCCGAAAAGATTGCCCTCTTACCCGGCATCAAAGCCGTCCGCGCCGAAGACGTGGCCAGCGTGTCCACACTCGATAATATTACCGGGACGGCGGACGGCATGGCCGTCGATCCCTTCATGGAAACAGTCCCGCACTCACCCGAGTCCCTCGACGCTTTACAGCAGGCCCTGTTTCACAACTCGATGTTCGTCAACTGGATCGTCTCCCAGGACGGCACCGGCCTGCTCATTGTGGCCAAAATGGAGCCGGGCGGCGGGACCGCCGAGGGCACGGTCAGACGGATGGCTATCTATAACACCATCCGGGACATGGTGGCCGCCGAAAAAGCGGCCGGCGCTCCGGAAGAATTTCACATTGCCGGCCAGGGAGCGATGGAGGTCACGTTCGAAGAAGGTATGCGGCGCGATATGGAGATGTTCATGCCGCTGATCATCGTGATCGTTCTCGGCACGCTGTTTTTTACCTATCGGAGTGTGCGCGGCGTCTTACTGCCGCTGGCCGTCGTCATTGTCTCGGTGATTTGGACGCTGGGCATCATGGCGGCGGTCGGTGTGCCGATGTATTCCGTTTCGACCATGATGCCGGTGGTCCTGATGGCCGTTGGGGTAGCCGATGGCATTCATATTCTGAGCCGCTACTACGACGAAGTCCTCGAACATCCCGGTGTGTCCTCACCCGACGCCGTGCTCGTTGCGATGCGGGAAATGTGGCAGCCCGTCGTGTTCACCTCCCTGACCACCGCAGCCGGGTTTTTATCCTTTCTGACCGCCAGCATTCTGCCCATCCGCTATTTTGGCGTCTTCACCGCTCTGGGCGTCGTCGCCGCCCTGGTCTTCTCCCTGACCTTTTTCCCGGCCCTGTTGAGCCTGCTGCCGGCCAAGGTCAGCCGTGGCTTACGGGAGCAGATGGGCCGCAGCGGCGACCTGGCGGCGACCGGCGTGGTGGCCAGGCTGCTCTCCCACGTCGGCGTCAGCGTTGCCCGGAAACCGCTCGTGGTGTGGGGGGCGACCGCCTTCGTCATGGTGGTGTGTCTGCTTGGTGCCCAGCGTGTTTTTGTGGATACGTCCTTTATCAAGATGGCCGACCCCACTAGCCCTGTCCGGGTTGCGGATCGCGTGTTAGGCCAGACCTTCCAGGGCAATCTGCCGCTGTATATCGCCATTGAAGGCCATCAGCCGGATCTGCTCAAAGACCCGGTGCTGCTCTCCAAGCTGGATCGCCTCCAGGCGCTCGTCGAACAAGACCCTGTCGTCGGCGGCTCGCTGTCGCTGGCCGAGTATGTCAAACGCATGAACCGGGTCATGAACGAGGACCGGCCGGAGATGGAAGTGATTCCGGACGCGCAAGACCTCATCGCCCAGTACCTGCTGCTGTACTCCTTCGCTGGCGACCCGGACGATTTTGATGAAATCGTCGATTATGACTATCAGCACGCGAACCTGACGATCTTTTTGCGGTCGGATAGTACGCAGGATATCGAACGGGTGGTGGGTCTGGTCCAGGACTTTGCCGTGCGTGAATTCGGACATGCCGGAGACAGTGGTATGGCCGATACCGCCTCACGCGACCCGCTCGCCATCCGCTTCGGCCGCTGGCTGGCCGGCATTGAGCCGACCGTCATCAGCTGGGAAACAGACAGCGGCTTTCGGCTTGGGATTGCCGGGAATGGCTATCTCACGAGTCGTTTCAGCGAACTGGTGGTGTCCGGGCAGCTGGCGAGCCTGACCGTCTCACTGGTGGCCGTCTTTTGCCTGACCGCGTTCATGTTTCGCTCCTGGGTCGCCGGGCTGATCAATGTGATTCCGATCAGTATGGTGATGGTGTTCAGTTTCGGGCTGCTCGGACTCCTCAATATTCCGCTGGAGGTCGGCAAGTCGCTGACCGCCTCCATGGTCATCGGGATCGGCATCGATTATACGATTCACTTCCTGAATAAATATCGGATTAAAGTCCGGGCTGGTCTGACGGACCCGGAAGACATTACCGCAGCGACGATGGCGACCTCGGGCAAAGCCATCTTTTTTAATGCCCTGGTTGTGACGGCGGGTTTCCTCGTCTTTCTGACTTCCAACTTTCGGCCCAATTTCTATCTTGGGGCGATGCTGGCGCTCAACATGAGCGCCTGTCTGGTAGTGTCGATGACCGTCCTGCCGACGCTGCTGAACACCTGGAAACCCCGCTTTGTGTACGCCGGGACAGCGCCCGCGACCCTGGACGCGGAGCCGCAGGAGCCGCAGGAGCCAGATACACGCCTCGGCTTCGGCCGGCAGCCGGAGGGGTCGGCATGAGCGCTTTCTTTCATGGCGTGATCCGCCTGCGCTGGCTGATTATCGCCCTGGTCCTGGGCGTCTCGGTCCTGGCCTGGGGACAGCTGCGCAACCATCTGCGCTTTGAGAGCGACCTCGACGCCATGGTGCCGGCCGACAACCCGGTCAGCATGTATAAGGAGCAGGTCGAAGACCGCTTCGGCATGCGGGACAACATCGTGGTCGGCGTGCTGAACGACAATCCCGCCGAAAACGGCGTGTTCAACCCGCGCACCCTGGCTATCGTCAAGGAGCTGTCGGAACAGATCGCCCTGCTGCCCGGCATCAAGGCCGTGCGCGACGAAGACGTGTCGAGCGTGGCGACCATGGACAATATCACCGGCACGGCCGACGGCATGGCGGTCAACCCGTTCATGGAGACCGTACCCGATACGCCGGAGGCGCTGGCCGCTCTGCGGGAGAGTCTGTTTCATAACGAGATGTACGTCGATTGGCTGGTGTCGCGCGACGGCACCGGGCTGCTGATCATGGCCAAGCTGGAGTCGGCGGTGGACAACGCCGCCGGGCTGGCCCAGCGCGCCGAGGCGTATAACGCCATTGAGGCCATGGTCCAGGCCGTGCGCGACGCCGGCGTGCCCGAGCAGCTGTACGTGGCCGGCCGCGGGGCGATGGAGATCACGGTCGGCCGCTACGGTCGCCAGGACATGGCCACCTTTCTGCCGCTGGTGCTCGGGGTGGTGCTGGTGACGCTGTACCTGACCTATCGCAGCCTGCGCGGCGTGCTGCTGCCGTTTGCCGTGGTGGTCGGGTCGGTGATCTGGACCCTGGGCCTGATGGGCAGCCTCGGCTTTCCGCTGTACTTCATCTCGACCATGATGCCGGTCGTCCTGATGGCGATTGGGGTGGCGGACGGGATTCACATTCTGAGCCGCTACTATGACGAAATTCTGGAACACCCGGACACCGACGGACCGACGGCCGTGGTGGCCACGATGAGCGAAATGTGGCTGCCGGTGATGCTGACCTCGCTGACCACCGCAGCGGGATTCTTATCGTTTCTGACCGCCCCCCTGCCGCCCCAGCGCGACTTTGGCCTGTTTGCCGCAGTCGGGGTGCTGGCGGCGATGGTCTTGTCGCTGACCCTGCTGCCCGCAGTGCTGGCCATGCTGCCGGTCAAGGTCAGCCGCGGCCTGGCCCGCCAGATGAGCCGTAGCGGCGATCTGGCCGCCACCGGCTGGGCGGCCCGCGGCCTGGCCTGGCTGGGTCGCAGCGTGGCCCGGCGTCCGCTGCTGGTGTGGGCGCCGAGCGTGGTCGTTGTCCTGGCGTGTCTGGTCGGCACCCAGCGCCTTGTGGTCAATGCCTCGGCCATCCGCATTTTTCCCGACTCCAGCTCCATCCGCGTTGCCGAGGGCGTCCTGCGCCAGAAGTTTCAGGGCACCGTGCCGCTGTACGTCGTGATCGAGGGCCACGAGGCCGACCGGCTGAAAGACCCTGTCCTGTTGCAGCAGCTCGACCGCATGCAGGCCGCCGCCGAGCAGAACCCGATTGTGGGCGGCTCGGTGTCCATCGCCGAGTTCGTCAAGCGCATGAACCGGGTGATGAACGAAGACCGGCCCGAGATGGAGGTCATCCCCACCAACCGCGACCTGGTCGCCCAGTACCTGCTGCTGTACTCCTTCTCGGGCGAGCCGGACGACTTCGACGAGGTGGTCGACTACGACTATCAGTACGCCAACGTGGCCTTGTACCTGCGTGAGGACAGCAGCCAGCAGATCGCCCGGGTGGTCAGACAGGTCCAGGACTATGCCCTGGCCGAGTTTGGCCGCGCCGAGGGGGATAACGACGCCGACGAGCCATTGGCGCTGCGGGTCGGCCGCCGGCTGTTCGACCTGGCGCCGACGTCTATCGGTTGGCAGACGGACCAGGGCTTCCGGATCGGTTTTGCCGGCGGCGCCTACTTCACCTACCACTTGAGCGAGCTGGTCATCAGCGGTCAGGTGTCGAGCCTGCTGGTCTCGCTGGGCGCGGTCTTCGTGCTGACCGCGTTCATGTTCCGCTCCGTGGTCGCCGGCCTGATCAACGTCCTCCCCATCGGCATTGTGATTATCTTCAGCTTTGGCGTGATGGGCCTGCTCGGCCTTGAGCTTGAGGTCGGCAGGGCCCTGACCTCGTCGATGGTGATCGGCATCGGCATCGACTACACGATTCACTTTCTGAACAAGTACCGGCTCAAGGTCCGCAGCGGGCTGAGCCAGCCGACCGCCATCACCGAGGCGACCATGGTCACCTCGGGCAAGGCCATCTTCTTTAAT
Source organism: uncultured Binatia bacterium (SeqCode) (assembly GCA_965243735.1). Classification (GTDB taxonomy): domain Bacteria; phylum Desulfobacterota; class Binatia; order Bin18; family Bin18; genus JAAXHF01. The sequence goes on along the minus strand of CBDEVZ010000008.1, from coordinate 4,297,064 downwards.
GCGGTAGTGGTCATCGGCGGCTTTGCCGTGTTTCTGAGTTCCAATTTTCGGCCCAATTTTTCTCTGGGCGCCATGCTGATGCTGAACATGGGCGCCTGTCTGCTGGTGTCGATGACGGTCCTGCCGACGCTGCTGAATACCTTCAAACCCCGGTTTGTGTATGGCCGGCAAGGCGCGTCCCAGAGCTGAGGCCAGGCGTCATGGAAGCCGTCTTTCGCACCCTCATCCGCTTTCGGTGGCCGACCATCGGCCTGGTCCTGGGCTGCACCGCCCTGGCCTGGGTGCAACTCGGCGCGCTGCGCTTTGAGAGCGATGCCGAGGCCATGATTCCAACCGACGACCCGGTCCTGCACTACAGCGACCTGGTCGAAGAGCGCTTCGGCATCCGCGACCTGATTGTCGTCGGCGTGCTGAACGACAACCCGGCCGAAAACGGCGTGTTCAACCCACGCAGCCTGGGCATTGTCAAAGACCTGTCCGAGCAGATTGCCCTGTTGCCGGGCATCAAGGCGATCCGGGATGAAGACATCGCCAGCGTGGCGACCATGGATAATATCACCGGCACGGCTGACGGCATGGCCGTCGACCCGTTCATGGAGGACGTGCCGGACACGCCCGAGGCGCTGGGCGCGCTCAAGAAGAATCTGTTCGGCAACCCGATGTACGTCAACTGGCTGGTGTCGCAGGACAGCACCGGGCTGCTGATTATGGCCAAAATGGAGGAGTCCGGGGGCACGCTTGAGGGAGTGGCGCGCCGGATTGCCGTCTATAGCGCGATCGAACACATGGTCGAGGCCCAGCAGGAGGCCGGGGCGCCTGAAGCCTTTTATATCGCCGGCCGGGGCGCCATCGAGGTGATGGTCGGCGACTATGGGCGTGAAGACATGCAGACCTTCATGCCTCTGGTCATCCTGGTCGTACTCGGGGCGCTGTACTGTACCTACCGGAGTCTGCGCGGCGTGCTGCTGCCCCTGGTGGTGGTGGTCGGAGCGGTGATCTGGACCCTGGGGCTGATGGCGGCGCTCGAAGTCCCGATGTTCTTCATTTCGACCATGCTGCCGGTTGTGCTGATGGCGATTGGGGTGGCCGACGGCATTCATATTCTGAGCCGCTACTACGACGAACTCCTGGAGCGCCCGCAGCTGTCCTCGTCCGAGGCGACTGTGGCCGCCATGGGCGAGATGTGGCGGCCGGTGGTGTTCACCTCGCTGACCACGGCGGCGGGCTTCCTGTCGTTTGTGGCCGCCCCGATGCCCCCGATCCGTCAATTCGGGTTTTTCACCGCCTTTGGCGTGCTGGCGGCCATGGTCTTCTCCCTGACCCTCTTTCCGGCCCTGCTGTCCATGCTGCCGGCCAAGGTCAGCCGGGGCCTGGTGCGCCAGATGCGGCGCAGCGGCGACCTGGCGGCGACCGGCTGGGCCGCCCGGACGCTGGCCGTCCTGGGCCGGGGTGTGGCCCGGCGGCCGCTGCTGGTGTGGCTGCCGACGCTGGGGATCGTTGGCCTGTGTCTGGTCGGCAGCCGCTATATTCCGGTCGATTCCTCACCCATTGGCATATTTCATCCCGACAGTCCGGTGCGCACTGCGGATCGGATCTTGCGGGACACCTTCCAGGGCACGACGCCCGTGTATGTGGTCATTGAGGGGCATGAGCCCGACCGGCTCAAAGATCCCGGTCTGCTGGCCAAACTCGACCTGCTGCAGGCCGAGGTCGAACAGGACCCCATGGTCGGCGGCTCGGTGTCCATCGCCGAGTACGTCAAGCGCATGAACCGGATCATGAACGAGGACCGGCCCGAGATGGAGGTCGTACCGACCGACCGTGACCTGGTGGCCCAGTACCTGCTGCTGTACTCGTTCTCGGGCGATCCGGACGATTTCGACGAGGTCGTCGATTATGACTACCAGCACGCCAATGTGGCGTTTTATCTGCGCTCCGACAGCACCGACGATGTGCTGCGGGTGGTCCAGCGCGCCCAGGACTTTGCCGAGCAGCAGTTCGGGCGCGCGGAGTCGGCCGATAACGGACAGCTGAGCCACCGCGACCCGCTGTCCATCCGCCTGGGGCGCTGGCTGGTCAACATCGAGCCGACGATCACCAACTGGGAGACCCAGAGCGGCTTTCGTATCGGCTTTGCGGGCAATGGGTATTTTGTCAACCGGATGAGCGAGCTGGTCGTCAGCAGCCAGGCCGCCAGCCTGGTCACCTCATTGGGCGCGGTGTTCGTCCTCACCGCGCTCATGTTCCGGTCGCTCATGGCCGGTCTGATCACAGTCATTCCCATCGGGGTGGTGATCGTCTTCAGCTTCGGCCTGCTGGGCCTGCTCCAGAGTCCGCTGGAAATCGGCAAATCGCTCACCGCCTCAATGGTCATCGGAGTCGGGATCGATTATACGATTCATTTTCTCAACAAGTATCGGCTCAAGGTGGGTGAGGGCTTGGCGGACCCGGAGGCGATTACCCTGGCCACCATGGTGACCTCGGGCAAAGCCATCTTTTTCAATGCCGTCGTGGTCATCGGCGGCTTCCTCGTCTTTCTGAGCTCGAAGTTCCTGCCCAACTACTACCTGGGCGCGATGATGGCGCTGAACATGGGGGCGTGTCTGGTGGCCTCCATGACGCTGCTGCCGGTGATGTTGAATACCTGGAAGCCCCGTTTTGTGTATGGTCCACACAACGGTTCTGTTTTGCCAACCCGCCCTGAAGACAGGGCCTGAGCGAGAGAAAGGAGAAGGACTATGCGAACTGTTCTGCTAGTGGCTGGAGTCATGCTGGTGGCCCCCGCGTTCGCCGGAGCGGAAGAGATTCCGGGCGAGCCGAGCGGCCTCCAGATTGCGATCAATGTCGACGAGCGCGAAGACGGCGACGATCAGGTGTCGGAGGCGAGCTGGACGCTGACCAATAAGGCCGGCAAACAGCGCAAGCGTCACACCCTGCGCTACTGGAAGGATTATGACGGTGAGGAGGGGCTGTCGAGCAAGTCGTTCATCTATTTCAGCTCGCCGCCGGATGTCAGAGACACCACGTTTTTGAACTGGTCGCAGGAGGACGCCGAGGCCGACGACGACCAGTGGATCTATCTGCCGGCCCTGCGCAAGGTGCGCCGGATTGCCTCGGGCGATAAGGAAAACTCGTTCATGGGCAGCGACATGATCTACGACGACATGGGTGACCGCGAGGTTGAGGAGGACACCCACACCCTGGTCCGGGTCGAGAACGACAACGGCACCAAGCTGTACGTCGTCCAGGCGGTGGCCAAAAAGGAAAACTACATCTACAGCAAGAAGCTGACCTGGGTGAATGCCGAGACCTGGACAACGCCCAAGGTCGAGTTCTACGACCGCAAGGGTCGCCTGCTCAAGATCATGTATCAGGACTGGGTGCAGATTGACGGCATCTGGAACTGGAGCAAAACGGTGGTCGAAAATCAGCTCACCGGTCACAAGACCGAGCTGGATATCAGCAATGTGAAATTCAACCAGGGCTTTCGGGAGAGTCTGTTCACCGAGCGCTCCCTGCGCAAGGGCGCGCCCTAGCGCGTTTCCCGATAGGCTGTAGCAGGTCAGATTAGCGGAGCGTAATCCGACACGTACGAGATGTCGGGTTACGCCTACGGCTAACCCGACCTACACTGAACGCTGAAGGGCGTTGCCCGCACGCGGGAACGCGCTGAGGCTCGGATGGTGGATGCCGGAGTGGGGAGCTGAAATCTGGCGCACCTGACGGCTCGCGGTCAAGACACATGAAAACACTGCGTCGGATTATCAGCCTGGGCTGGCTCGGACTCTTTGCCGGGCTCGGTCTCCAGACCGCTGAGCTACGGGCTTCCGGGCCGCCCACGCTTGAGGTCCAGGAACTCCGGCTCGAATCTACCGCCGGCCACAAGCGGCTGCACTGGCGCTTCTCGACCGCCCCAAGCGAGGTCAAAGCCTTTGGCCTGTCCGACCCGCCGCGGCTGGTCATTGATGTCAGCGGTCCGGCTCAGGGCACACGCTCGGCCAGCTATACGACCCACGACGAGACCGTGTGGCGTATCCGCCAGGGCGCGCATCCCCAGCGCCTGCGCTTCGTGCTCGACTTCAAGACCGACAGTCTGCCGAGCTATACCATTGAGCACGACGGCACGCGGCTGAGCGCGCTTGTCCAAACCCCGGGGGATGACCGCCAGGCCAGCCGGCAGCTCTTTCCGCCGCTCCTGACCGCGTCCGGTCAGGCGGCGCCTGCAACACCCGCCGACCCGCCTGCTCGGCCGCCAGCCGCCGCCCCGGCCGCGTCCGGGGAAGCGCCGCCCGCTGCGGCCGGGCTGTACCTGCACGAACTCCAGCTCGGGCTTGAGGACGCCCGCCAGGCGCTCAGCTTTGTGTTTTCTCAGTCGCCGCACAGCGTGCGTTCTTTTGCCCTGTCCGACCCGCCCCGGCTGGTGCTTGATGTGACTGGGCCGGTCGCGCCCGGGCCGTCGGCACGCTACACGGCGCGCGACGCACTGGTCAGCGCGGTGCGGGTCGGCTCCCATCCGGACCGGCTGCGCTTTGTGGTTGACCTGAGCGGTGCGCACGTCCCGCCGTTTGAGGTGCGCCAGCAGGAAAGCCGGCTGCGCCTGGTCTTTGCCCAGTCGTCGGCTGAGGGAGTGGAGGCCCAGGTCTTGTTTCGTCGTCCGGGCTCGACCGCCCTGGCCGCCCGGGCGCCGACTGCGCCGACCTCGCCGAGCCCGGCGCCGGCTGTGGCCGAAGCGCCCGCGCCCGCACAACCGTCTCGGGCAGCGCCACCCACCCGCCGGGCGTTTGTGCCGGTCGTGCCCGCGCCGCCGGAGGACGACGACGACGAAAAAAATATCCTGCCGAGTTGGGCTCATCAGCTGTGGGAGGAGCGGGTTGACGGGGTGGCTTTCATTAAAAACGAGACGGCCTTTCGGCTGTACTCGCCGCGCCAGTTCTCCAAGGCCCAGAACTGGCTGGAGATCGACGTTGATTTCGAGCTGAGCGACTGGATGACCCTGACCACGATCGGGCGGGCGCTGATCGACCCGGCCAACCACCTGGAGAGCAACACCCACGACTTTGCCGCCGGGCCGATTGACCGCTGGGCCAGCGGCGATTTTTTCCAGGCCGAGCTGCGCGAGCTGTATCTCGAAATCGTCCAGGGCGATTTTGACCTGCGGGTCGGTCGCCAGCAGGTGGTGTGGGGCGAGTCGCTCGGCCTGCGGATTCTGGATGTCATCAATCCCCAGGATTTTCGGGAGTTCATCCTCGACGACTTCATTGACGCGCGCATCCCGCTGTGGGGCGCACGGCTCGATTACACCTTCGACGACTGGGTGTTTGAGGGCGTGTGGTTTCTCGACTTTGAGGACAACCGGCCCGCCGACCTGGGCAGCGAGTGGCAGTTCAGAGAGAGCGGACAGCTCGACCTGTTCTTGCAGTCTCCTGCGGTCCAGCTGGCCAAGACCAAGAAACCCCGGGACGGCCGGCTGAGCGATTCCGAGGTCGGCCTGCGGGTCACCCGCTTCCTGCGCAACATGGACCTGTCGCTGAATTATTTTTACGCCTGGAGCGATTTCCCGGTCGGCTTCCGGCGCACGATTGGCGGCAACCGCTTTCTGGTCGAGCCGCGTCACACCCGGTTTCACCTGCTGGGCGGGACCTTCAACTACGCCTTTGACGTGTTCGTCATCCGGGGTGAGGGCGGGCTGAAGCTGGGACAACATTTTATATCCACCGACCCTCGGGATGCGGACGGCGTCCGGCAGCGCGAGTTCTTGTCCTATGTGCTGGGCCTGGACTGGACGGTCAACGACAACCTGATGGCCAACTTCCAGTTTTTTCAGAATGTGATCTTCAACAAGCCCAAGGATATTCCAGATGAGGCGGTCAACAATATCGTCTCGGTCTTTCTGCGCGCCGACTTCATCAACGAGACGCTGTTTCCCGAACTGATCGCCCTGTACGGCATCAATTTCGGTGAGTTGCTGATCCGACCCCAGATCGAGTATCAGCTCAGCGATTATCTGTCGGTCACGCTCGGCGCGGACTTTTTCATCGGGCCCCGCTCGGGCTTCTTCGGCCAGTACGCCGCCCCGGCCCGGCGGCTGAGGCGGGGCTATTTTACCGGCAGAAACGGTCGCGTTTTTCTGGAGGTCAAACGCTCGTTTGCCCTGGGCGGGTAGGGGCCGGCCCCTGTGCCCGCCCGTGCCACATCGAAAAGAAGGGTGGTGTATCGCTTTGAAGTTCTCTTTTCTCGGTAGGGGCGACGCATGCGTCGCCCCTACTGGCGCAGAAATCCCCCTGCGCTTCGCACCCTTCGACAGGGCTTCCTTCGCCTTCGCTCCGCTACGCTCAGGACAGGCTTCCCCCTTTGAAAAACGTGTGATGCACATTCCCCGGAATCTGTTCTTCCCAGCTGTGCGGAAGCCGCTCAGCCGGAGACAACCCACCCCGCCGCTATCGCGGCACCCCTCCCAGGAGGGGATGAGGGCGGTTCCCCTCCTGGGAGGGGTGGCCGAAGGCCGAGGTGGGTTTCTTTTTGCATCACACGTTGCCAAAGGGGGATTTTCCGGCGGATAGCGCGTCCTCGGCGCGGACCGCTGGGGATGAGACAGGCAAGCATTTTCAAACTGAGACACTACCGAAAGAAGGAACCATGCGCCGTGTTCATAAGACTTTGCAGACTTTGCAGATTTCCCGGATTTTCAGCCTCATGTGTATCATCGGACTGCTGTCGGCCGGGACTGCCGCCGGCCAGGGCCGGGCGTCCGTCCTGGCCGGATTTTTCCCGTATCAGGACGGCTTTCCGCAGGTCGAGGGCATCAGCCCGGGCATGACGCTCGACTCGTCAACCGCCCAGCTGGCCACAGATGTCCTGCCGGCGGAGATTCTGCGCTATGTCGAGGCCGGCGATTTTTCGGTTGCCATCCGGGAAACGACCGATACTCCGCTGCGCCAGGCGTTTATTGACGCGACCGTCCAGCACGCCGCCGGGGTGACGCTCGGTGAGGGCACGCTCAGCAATTATGTGGCCGGCCGGCCCTTTCCGGTTGTTGAGATCGGCGACCCCCAGGCCGGTCTCAAGATGGCTTGGAACCACCGCTACCGGGACCAGGGCGAAACCGCCCTGATGTGGGCCTCGAACGGGCTGCGTAACGGCAGCGGAACGGTGGAGCGCGAACAGCGCTTTCTGTTTTCCTTCAAGCATGGCATGCACCGGCCTGCCTCAGACGAAAACGTCGCCCCGTGGCAGAAGCAGGGCGTCTTCTCAAAGCAGTATACGATGATGGTCGCCCCCTCGGACTCGGAGGGCAACCAGATCCTGAGCGTGCTCTACGACGATGACCGCTTGCCCAACGATCAGTGGGCCTACGACCCCAAAACCCGCCGCACCCGCAAGATCGTCTATAACCCGTATGTGTCGCCCGGCAATGGCGTTGTGCTGATTGAGGATCGGTCGGGCTTCCTGGGCTATATCCACGATTACGACTGGACATACCTGGGTCGCCGGGTCGTGCTGACGCCGGGGCCGATCAAGGCGGCCGAGCCGACCTGGGGCGGGCGCGGCACGTGGTATCTGACCGATCCGTGGGAGCTTCGGCACGCCGATGTGCTGGAGATGACGCCCAAGAATTCCCACCCCCTGTACAGTCGCCGCCTGCTGTATCTGGATGTCCAGACCTCAGTCCCCCTGTTTGCTATTGCCTACGACCACGACGGCAAGCACAAACGCACCTTTCTGCTGGTCTACCGTCACCCGGACTATAATCCGTGGGACAACGCCGAGTGGTTTCCCCAGACCGCAGCCCAGGCCTCGATTGATTATCAGCTGGAGATGTCCAACACGTTTCAGATCTTCAAGATCTTTCACAACCGGCCCATGAGCGACACCCAGTTCAGCGTGATGACCCTGATGCTCAAGGGCAAGTGATCAGAGCGGTTGGTAGTGTCTCAGTTTGAAAATACTTGTCTGTCTCATCCCCAGCGGCCCGCGCCGAGGACGCGCCAGACGCCGGAAAATCCCCCTCAATCCCCCTTTGTCAAAGGGGGAAGCGCGAAGCGCAGGGGGATTTCTGCGCCAGTAGTAGGTCGGATTAGCGGAGCGTAATCCGACACGTACGGAATGTCGGGTTACGCCTACGGCTAACCCGACCTACACGGCTACACAGAATGGTGAAGTGCTCTATTGGACCAGCACCAGCTTGCCGAACACCCGGCTCGCCACCAGGTCACCCAGGGCGCGTTGAGCCTGGGCCAGGGGATAGGTCTGATGCACCACGGCTTTCAGCCGTCCCGCAGCGAACAGCGGGACCAGGCTGCGGGCCAGCTCCGGGATGTGGGTTGCCGAGTTGCCCAGGGCCATGCCGTAGATAGCCGCGTCTTTGAACAGGGCCGGACCGACCATGAACGCGGCCTCGGGCGCTTTGGCGGTGCCGCTGCCGATCAGGACAATCCGGCCGCTGCGGGCCAGCGCCGAAAAGTCCTTGGCCAGATTGTCGGCGGCCACATTCTCAAGAATGACCTCCACCCCCCTGTCGTCGGTCAGCCGCCGCACCTCGGCCGCAAAGTCGTGGGTCTTATAGTTGATGACCGAGTCGGCGCCCAGGGTGTGTATCCTGGCCGCCTTGTCGGCCGAGCCGACGGTGGTAATCACCCGCGCGCCACACACTTTGGCCAGCTGCACCGCAGCCACGCCGACCCCGCCGCCGCCGGCCGAGACGAGCACGGTCTCACCAGCCTTGAGCTGGGCTTTGTGGTGGACCGCCACGTAGGCGGTATAGAACGGAACCGGGATGGCCGCACCCTCGGCAAATGACAGCGTGTCCGGCAGGCGGATGGTCTCGGATCCCGGTAGGCAGGCTTTCTCGGCATAGCCGCCGCCGTTGATTGAGCGACCAAAGACCCGGTCGCCGACGCTGACGTGGCTGATGTCCGCTGCCACCGCCTCCACCTCTCCGGCCACATCCGTGCCCGGAATATACGGCAGGGGCAGGCGTTGTGGGTAGCGGCCGGACATGCGGACGAGGTCGGCCGGGTTGATGCCGGTGGCCCTGACCCGAATCAGGACGTGGCCGTCTCGCAGCTCGGGTGCGGGGGCGTCTTCCAAACGGAGGTTTTCCGGTCCGCCAAACTCGGCGGCGCGCATGGCTTTCATGGGCGGCTCCTTTCTGCTGGGCGTTGGTTCATTGTGTAGAGACCAAGGGTAGGGGCGACCGGCCGGTCGCCCCTACGCCGTCCCTGACGGCAGGATTCTCCGGGTCTTCCGACCACCTGGCCGGGTTATCCGTAATGTATTGCCGAATCCGATTTAATGCGGATTCATTTCGGATCACGTGTTCGTAGTAATTGCGCTGCCAGACCGATGTGCCGGGCGTGCCACGCATTGTGTTGATGCGTTTGGTTGCGGCAGATTTAAACCCGGCCATCAGCGCGCCGAGTGACCTCGGGCGTGGCCCGCTCGGAGCGACCGGTCGGTCGCTCTTTCTGCGGTCGTCGGTAATCATGACGATACCGTGGATATGGTTGGGCATCACGACCCAGGTGTCTAATTCGATCTCGGTGCGGACCTGTGCAGACTTCAACCATTCCTCCGCAGCTATCCGGCCTAATGTGTTCAACTTCACCCCGTCGTCAATCACTTCGCCGAACAGTAGTTCCCGCCTGTCCGTGCAGACGGTAATAAAGTATGCGCCTGCCCGTGAATAGTCGTAGTGGCGCAATCGGATCGACCGACGCTGTTTCTTCGGATCGTACTCGTTTCCCAGAAGGTCACGGGGCAGCTTCATACCGCGATGGCCTCTTCCTTGATGAGTAGGGGCGACCGGCCGGTCGCCCCTACGGCCTCCGTGACCTCGAAAATTATCTCGGCCGGTCTCATCTGTTCTTCCTCCATTGTGTCTTGGTCGGCGTCCTATCTCTTCTCGACCAGCCGACCCGATAGGTATTTTCGGTCCCCCGCAGGTTGACTCGCCGGGTCTTGTGAAAGGTGCTGCGGGTTGCCTGACGCGCTGTCTCCATCTCACGTTCAGCCTCACGAGCAGGTCGCAACTCGCCGCGCTCGAACTTCTCCAAAATTTCCTGCTCTTCGGAATTCAGCTGGTCGTTCACGACGATTGCCTCCTTTGATAGTCCCGCGCTGCCTAAACGACCAAAAGTCGAACACCAGGTCAACCATTTGTCGAATGGCGCTCTCGGCGATTGTCACGGAGAGGATTTGTTCTTGAGGATGGTCTCGGTCATTCACCTTGTAGGCAGGGTAGGGTTCAAGGTTGGCGGTCGTCATCAGATTCACCGCTGTAGGGGCGACCGGCCGGTCGCCCCTACCTCTCGAACGGCTGGCAAGAGGCGGGCAGCGTGACGCCGCGCCTGCGCAAGGTTCGCTGCTCGCGCCCGGCCGGGCGTCATCAGTGCCCGGCCTCGCTCCACAAGGGCGGCCGCCCCCCTCCTCCGGCGTTCGGCACGTCACTCCCACCTCGAGTGTCGAGGCTGAAAAAAGGGCCTCTCGTCCACCAATTTTGGAGGCGACAAACAGTGGGCAATCTTGCTAGGGGGACCGATAGCCTCCGAGTCTCCACACCACGCAGCATGAGAGAAAACTCCACAGAACTTCGTCAGCACCGGGGTGCGCTGAGGGCAGCCATGAAGGGCATGCGTGCGCTCGGTCTGGCGCTCGTGCTGCTCGGCGCGGTCCCCGCGTTCGCGCAGGATGACACCACGCCGCCCACGCTGACGGGGGGTGAGATTGACGGCGAGACGGTGACCCTCACCTTCAGCGAGCCGCTGGACGAAACCGCGGCGGGGGGGGGCTTCCGGTTGACTCTGTGCGTGTTGTGCAATGCCGGCCATCCCCGCACCGGCATGACCCCTCACTTCTGCAACGTATCCTTTACTGCGACAGGAGGGGTGGAAATCAGCGGCAAGACGGTGGAGGTTGGCTTGGGGGAGGACAGACGGACGGTCTCGGGACGGTCTGCCCTGTTTCATTACATCAGGCCCACTGACTCCACCGCCACGAAGCTCCGAGACCTGGCCGGCAACGAGGTGAGGGACACCCCAGTCATATTCTTGGTCAACCGCACCGCGCCGTCACCCTGGATTGCGACGGTGAACCGCACCACGCTGACCCTGACCTTCGAGAACGCGCTGGACGGCAATGCCGAGCCGGCAGCGAGTACGTTCACCGTGGAGGTGGCGAACCAGGCGCGGGGTGTCACCGATGTCGATGTGAGCGGCGATACGGTGACGCTCACCCTGGCCTCGACGGTGACCACGGGCCAGTCGGTCCGGATGCGCTACGAGCGGCCCACGACTGGCACCACGCTCCAGGACGGCAACGGCAACGCGGTGAAGACCTTCGACTTCATGTCGGTCAACAACGTCACCGACACCACGCCACCCACGGTGCAGAGCGCGAAGGTGAGCGTGACCCGGTTGACCCTCACCTTCAGCGAGGCCCTCGGCGCGGCTCCCTCCCTGGCGAACAGCGCCTTCACGGTCAAGAAGACCCCGCAGGGGGGCAGTGAGGAGACGGTGGACCTGAGCGGGTCGCCGGCCATCAGCGGCACCACGCTGACCCTGACCCTGGCGACGGTGGTCCTGATCACCGACACCGCCATACAGGTGCGCTACACGCCGCCGACCTCGGGCACCGGCAACACCTTGCAGGACACCGCCGACAATGCGGTGCTGGCCTTCACCCAGGCAGTCAAGATCGACTACACGCCGCCGAGGGTGGCGGACACGAGGGCCAACGGGGCGACGCTGTGGCTCACCTATAACAGAGATCTGGATCCCAACTCCAAGCCGGCGCCCGACGATTTCCAGGTAGCGAATTATGGAGGGGAGCCCACCGGCCGGGTGGTGATCAACGTCGCGCTGAGCGGGCGCACAGTGACCCTGACCCTGAATTCGGCGGTGAGCGGCAGCGAGGAGTTCATACTGATCTACACGCCCGGCTCCAACCCGCTTCGGGACCGTGCAGGGAACAAGGCGCTATCCATGGCCTGGATTCGCGATCCAGCGCCTACCGGGGATGGCGGCGGTGGCGGTAGCGGGGGTGGCGGCAGCAGCAGTGGCGGTGGTGGCGGTGGGAGCAGCCGCCCCCGCGACGACCACGGCAACACGGCCGGGAGTGCGACCCGGATTTAGCCGGGCGGGCGCACCGCCGGGCAGTTTCACACCACCCGCGATGTGGATTATTTCACGCTCACCGCGCCCCACGCCGGGGTGTTGGTGGTCGAGACGACCGGCTCGACCGCGACCCGGGGCGCGGTATGGCAGGACGGCGTAGAGGTAGCGAGTGCCGACAGTGGCGGGGCGGGCCAGAACTTTTGGCTCAGCGTGCGCGTCGAGGCCGGGCCGGTGGTGATGGCCGTGCGGGGCCCCGGGCGGCAGACCGGGCGCTATACCCTCCAGACGACCCTGGTCATCGGCTATCTGGAGAACCCCACGTTCCGCTCCTTTCAGAGTGGGTTGGGCGTCATCTCAGGCTGGGTGTGTGAGGCCGAAGGCGTCACGGTCGAGATCGAGCAAGCGGATGGAACCATCGTGGAACTGACGGCGGCGTATGGGACGGAGCGGGCGGACACGGCGGACGTGTGCGGCGCCAGCGACACCGGCTTTGGGGTGCTGGTCAACTGGAATCTGCTGGGCGATGGCGACCATAGCGTCGTCGTCCTGGTCGATGGGATCGAGCTGGACCGCGCCCCGGTGACGGTAACGACACTGGGGGCGGAGTTTGTCAAAGGGCTCGCGGGCAGCTTTCCGATAGAGGACTTTCCCGGCGCGGGCGAGCAGGTGCGGGTGGTGTGGCAGGAGTCCCAGCAGAACTTCGTGCTGGCTCCGGCGGAGTTAGGAGCAACAGTCGCCCCCACGCCAAGCTCTGGTGGGGTCGGGGGCGTGTTGGAGAACCCTGCGCCCGCCTCCTTCCAGAGCGGCATCGGGGTGATTTCGGGCTGGGTATGTGAAGCCGAGGCCGTCGTCATCGAGATCGACGGGCAGCCCATCGTCGCCGCTGCGGGCACGGAGCGGGCGGACACGCTGGACCGGTGCGGCGACGTGGACACCGGCTTTGGGCTGCTGGTCAACTGGGCCGAGTTCGGCGCGGGTGCGCACGAGGTGGTCGCTTTGGTGGATGGGGTGGAGTTGAGCCGGGCGACGGTGACGGTGACGGTGGTAGACGAGGCGGAGCCGTTCGTGCGGGGGCTGACGAAGCGGGTCGAGCTGCCGGGCTTTCCCACTCCAGAAGAGACGGTGACGCTGGAGTGGCAGGAGGCGCAGCAGAACTTCGTCATCACCGGGGTGGAGTGAGCACGGCCATGAAGGGCATGCTTGCGTTCGGTCTGGCCCTCGTGCTGCTCGGCGCGGTCCCCGCGTCCGCGCAGGCGGACACCACGCCGCCCACGCTGGAGATCGCGAAGGTGAGCGGAACCTCGCTGACCCTCACCTTTAACGAGACCCTCGGCGCGGCCCCCTCCCTGGCGAACAGTGCCTTCACGGTCAAGAAGACCCCACAGGGGGGCAGCGAGCAGACGGTGGACCTGAGCGGGACGCCATCCATCAGCGACGCTACTGTGACCCTGACCCTGGCGACGGCGGTCGTGTCCACTGACACCGCCGTGCAGGTGCGCTACACGAAGCCGACCTCGGGCACCAACAACACATTGCAGGACGCCGCCGGCAATGAGGTGGCGTCTTTCACCCAGGAGATCGACACCACGCCGCCCATGCTGGAGCGGGGTAAGATCGACGGCGGGACGATGACCCTCACCTTTGACGAGTCGCTGGACGAGAACTGGATACCAGGGCCTTCCTTTCGCCTGAATCTGGAGTACCTGTTGTGCGCCGGCGAGCGCAGTTATTGCCACCAGGACGTCGACGGTGCCCACACCGGCTACCGCCTCCCCGGCTTCCCTATCGTCTGCTGGCACGAGTCTACTGCGAGAGGGGAGGTGACGGTCAGCGGCAACACGGTGATGGTCGGCTTGAGGGGGACCAGACGGGCGGCATCGGGCCGGTGTGCCCAATTGTCTTACGACATCGACGATCTCCCCTCCACCACCAAGAGGCTCCGGGACCTGGCCGGCAACGAGTTGAGGGAAATAGAACACACATTTTTGGACAACCATACCGCGCCGTCGGCTTGGGGTGTGGCGGTGAACCGCGCCACATTGGCCCTGACCTTCGAGAACGCGCTGGACGACAATGCCGAGCCGGCCGCGAATGCGTTCACCGTGGAGGTGGCGAACCAGGCGCGGGGTGTCAGCGACGTTGATGTGAACGGCTACACGGTGACGCTGACCCTGGCCTCGGCGGTGACCGTGGGCCAGGCGGTCCGGGTGCGCTACACCCCGCCCACGAGTGGCAACAAACTCCAGGACCGCAACGGCAACGTGGTGAAGCCCTTCGACTTCAAGGCCGCGGAGAACCGCACCGCACCTGAAGGGCCCACGCCGCCCGAGGTGTGGGACATAAAGGCCAACGGGGCGACGCTGTGGCTCATCTATGACAGAGACCTGGACCTCAGCTCCAGGCCGGCGACCTGGGACTTCGCGGTGACGGGTGCGGGAGGGAGTGGAGGCAGCTGGACGGTGAGCAACGTCGCGCTGAGCGGGCGCACGGTGACGCTGACCCTGGCCCCGGCGTTGACGCCCGACCGGTACGTCCTCATGAGCTACACGGCCGGCTCCAACCCGATTCGGGACCGTGCGGGGAACGAGTCGGAGAACTTCACCGACCTGTGGGTGCGCAACCAAACGCCCTCCGGTGGCGGCGGTGGTGGTGGTGGTGGCAGCAGTGGCAGTGGTGGCAGCAGTGGCAGTGGTGGTGGTGGCGGTGGGAGCAGCCGCCCCCGCGACGACCACGGTAACACCGCCGGGAGTGCGACCCGGATTCAGCCGGGCGGCCGCACGACCGGGCAACTCGATACCCGGAGCGATGTGGATTATTTCACGCTCACCGCGCCACAGGACGGGGTGGTGGTGGTCGAGACCAGCGGCGCCACCGATACCCGCGCCACAGTGTGGCAAGACGACGTAGAAGTGGCGAGTGCCGACAGTGGCGGGAGTGGGCAGAACTTCCGGCTCAGCGTGCGCGTCGAGGCCGGACCAGTCGTGATTGCCGTGCGGGGCACCGGGCGGCAGACCGGGCGCTATACCCTCCAGACGGCCCTGGTAGTGGGCCATCTGGAGAATCCCCGACTGGCCTCCTTCCAGAGCGGGCTCGGAGTGTTGTCGGGTTGGGTGTGCGAAGCCGAAGGGGTCGCGGTCGAGATCGAGAAAGCGAATGGGGAGGTCGTGGAGTTGGAAGCAGCGTATGGGACGGAGCGGGCGGACACGGCCGCGATTTGCGGGGACACCGACACCGGCTTTGGCGTACTGGTCAACTGGAACCTGCTGGGGGATGGCGACCATACCGTCGTCGTCCTGGTCGATGGGATCGAATTGGGCCGTGCCCCGGTGACGGTGACGACGCTGGGGGCGGAGTTTGTCAAAGGGCTTCAGGGCAGCGTTCTTGTCGTAGACTTTCCCCGCGCTGGGGAGCAGGTGCGGGTGGTGTGGCAGGAGTCCCAGCAGAACTTCGTGCTGGCCCCGGCGGAGTTGGGAGCAACAGTCGCCCCCGCGCCCAGCTCCGGTGCCATCGAAGGCGTCTTGGAGAACCCCCGCCCGGCCTCTTTTCAGAGTGGCATTGGGGTGATCTCGGGTTGGGTATGTGAAGCCGAGGCCGTCGTCATCGAGATCGACGGGCAGGCCATTACGGCGGCTGCGGGCACGGAGCGGGGCGACACCTTGGACCGGTGTGGCGACGTGGACACCGGCTTTGGCCTGTTGGTCAACTGGGCCGAGTTCGGGGCGGGCGCGCACGAGGTGGTCGCCCTGGTCGATGGGGTGGAGCTGAGCCGGGCGACGGTCACGGTGACGCTGGTAGACGCGGCGGAGCCGTTCGTGCGGGGGCTGACGAAGCGGGCGGAGCTGCCGGGCTTTCCGACGCTGGAGGAGACGGTGACGCTGGAGTGGCAGGAGGCGCAGCAGAACTTCGTCATTACCGGAGTGGAGTGAGGGCGTAGGGGCGACCGGCCGGTCGCCCCTACACAGCCTCGGTATTGAGGGTATCATTCAGAGTGTCTTCGGCAGCAAGGGGATCGACCTCGGGCAGCGCCGCCGCCGCTTCGCGCACGTCGCGCTTGCCGGTGACGACATCGGCGATCAAGCGGGTGCGGGATTCGTTGAGGAGGTCAATTGGGCGTTCTATGCGCCGTATCCCATTACCATCGTCCCATGCGCCGGCACCTCCCCCAGCCACAGCACGCCGGAATCCTTATCGGCAGGGTCGGGTTTCAGTTGGGCGGCCGTCATCAGATTCGCCGATGTAGGGGCGACCGGCCGGTCGCCCCTACTGTCGGGCAGGCTTATCACCCTGGCCGATTTGGGCAAACATCGGTGGCTTTGCCGCTCATTCGACCTGCTCTATCACAAAATTCTGGCTGCTCTCCTGCCATACCAGCCGCACGGTTTCGCCTCTTGAGGGGAAGTCGGGGACAACGACCTCACCTTGTAGCCCCTCCAGAAACTCGCCCCCCAAGGTCGTCACCGTGAACGTCGCTCGCCCGAACTCGGCGCCGTCAGCCAAGGCCCGCAGAGTATGCACCCCGTCGCCGAGCAGGTTCCAGTTGAATAACAGGCCAAAGCCGTTGTCCGTGTCCCCGCAGACCGGTGCGGTATCGGTCCGGTCGGTGCCGTAGGCGGCTGCAAGGCGCATTCCACCGCTGATCTCCAACTCGACCACCTCCGCGTCACACACCCAACCCGACACCAGGCCGAGGCCGCTCTGGAAGGACGCCGGTTCGGGGTTCTCCAGCGTGCCCGGAGGGCCGTCCTGGGGGCCGGGTGAACTGGCCGGAGGCGGTTCCCGGTCCAACGGCGCCAGCACGAAGTTCTGGCCGGCCTGCTGCCACACCAGCCGCACGGTTTCGCCCTGGGTGGGAAAGCCGGCGAGGAGCGCCTCGCCCGTGGCATCCTCGACAAACTCCTCGCCCAAGGTCGTCACGGTAAACGTCGCCTGCCCGAACTCGGCGCCGTCGGCCAAGGCCCGCAGAGTATGCACCCCGTCGCCGAGCAGGTTCCAGTTGAACAGCAGACCAAAGCCGTTGTTCGTATCGCCGCATGCCCCCGCCGTGTCCGCCCGCGGTGTCCCATAGGCGGCCACCTGCGCGGGCAGCTCGTCAATTGCAAGGCTGACCTCGTCGGCGTCACACACCCAGCCGGAGAGCAGGCCCAGCCCACTCTGGAAGGAATCCGGGTCCGGGTTCTCCAGGGCGCCCTGCACAAAGGTGACGACCACGTCGTAGGTTCCGGTCGTTCCAGCCTGGCCTTGTACGGCCACCACCACTGCTCCAGGCTGCACGAGGGCGCCAAGCCGATTATTCCCTGTGAGACCGGAGGCCAGGGCCACCTCGTCTTGCCAGATCGTTGCTCGGGTATTCGCCCTGCCGGTGGTGTCGACAAAGACCACGCCCCGGCCCGGAACGGTGACGCTAAAATAATCCCGGTCTGCGGCCGGACAGATCGCTCCGGCGGTCCTGGTGGCCAATGCAATGACCGTAGCCCGTGCAGCGGTGTTGGCATGCGCGTCCTCTGCACAGGTGGGGCCGCCTCCTCCACCGCCGCCGCCGCCTCTACGCGGGGGTGGGGGCCGCCTCCCAATCGTCACGACTGTTGTAGCGGGACTGCCCCGCTCCACCCTCGGTGGCAGTGGTTCGTCCACGCTGAGAGTGACCGTCTCTGCCCCCTCCTCCTCGTCGTCGGCCAGCGCGATAAAGGAAAAGGTCTGTACGATCTCGCCGCTCTCAAACTCCACCGTATACGGGACTCCGTCATAGTCAGACGCATCCACGTTGTCCCCCGGCGTGACAGTCAGCGGAATCTCGACCCAGCGTTCCGGGTCGGCGCTCAGCCGCACCGTGATCTCCTCGGTCGTGTCTTCGGGCGCCCAGTAACGGGCCGTCCCGAACGACACCGCCACCACCGGATCGTCATCGTCCGTAATCGTCCCCGCCGCGCTCAAGCTTGTCCCGCCACCCGCCAGTCTCGCGTTCGTGGCGTTGCGCAGCCGGACCGTGAACGTCTCTTCCTCGGCCTCGTCTGTGTCATCGTCGAGAATCGGGACGCGGATCTCCTGCGGGTCCGTGCTGTTGGCCGGGAAGGTCAGCCTGCCGCTCTGGGCCGTGTAGTCCCGCCCTGCCGTTGCCGTGCGGTTCGCAGTCGTATAGTCCACGGTGACTTCTTCACTACTCGCCACGCTCGGCTCGACCTCGAAGACCATCTCCCCGGCGCTTTCTGCCGCTTGCTGGTCCTCCAGCGTCAGCACCACCGGGATATTCAGCGCGAGGTCTACGTCGGCCTCGGATTCGCGATAGGCCCGGAACGTGAAGTACGGATAGCCGCCCGCCCAGGCGTTGACGCGCAACAGCTCGGTGCCGGACGAGTCCATCTCGCTGATGGCTACCGCACGCTCCTCCACGCTCAGGCTGGAGTCCGCATACAGCAGGTAGCCCCAGGTGAACAGCCAGTGCCCGTTGTCCAGTACGTCAACGCTGCCGGTAAACGGCGCATGGCCATACCTGCGGTCCAGCCGGAACTCGCGCAGGAACTCGGCCGTGCCGGAGGTCGTGTCGATGTCATATCCGACGACTCTGGAGAATGTCGGCAGATCACCTCTTTTCGGCTCAGTAGACTCGTCATCGAGTTCTGCGGACAGGCAGTTCACGCCATTGTCGAACAGCACCACCGTCCCCGAAGCGGTCTCTGTGGCGTGGTGCTGGCGGCAAAACTCGTTCCGGCCGTTTTTGTCGCCGCTGATCGCCAGGAAGGCGCGGCTGTCGGGAAACGTGCTGTCCTGGTCCGTCCCGCCGAGTTGCCACACGAGGTCGGTGCCGGCATTCGTTTCCGACTTCGCGGACCGGTCGATCCGCACGACCTGGGTGCAGCCCCTGGAGGACGCGACGACATCTCCGTCGATCAGGGTCAGGGCGTTGATGTGCGCAGTAATGTCCGGCTCCGTGCTCACGCCATAGGTATATCCCAGACAGTCGGGATCGATCGTCAGATGGTCCCAGGAACTCCAACTCCACACGGCGTCTCCGGTTGGTGAGACCTCCTCAATAATGTTCTGGAGTGTCTCTACTTCCTTCCCCCCAACGGTGTGGGTGACAGTCCCGCGGGAGAGAAACAGGAAGGTGCCGTCTTCGGTAATCAGAAAATCGTGCAGGTTGGTGAAGTGATCCGTGCGCGCCGTTTCTACGGTCTTGATGGTGTTGAAGGACTCATCGAGCAGGACGTGCTTGCCGTTAAACGACGCCCCGATGCGGTGGGTGACCGAATAGTGGACGCTCCGACCGTTGACCACTGGATTGGTGGCATGACGGCGGAAGTTCATCGGAGTCTCACCCGAGGGAAAGGAGTCTTTGACGAATCTGGGCACACCGTTGTTGTCCAGGATGGCCATAAAGGCCGGAGGGTTTGGGAGAGTCTGCCGCGCAGGCGTGACAAACAGCAGGCCATCCGACACACCGACCTGCTTCTTAACGATTGTGATATTGGGAAAGGTCGCCGGAATGCAGTGGACGACATAGGTCACCGAGTTACTCCCGTCGCTGAGTTCGATGGCGACATCCTGGTCGCGGTCAACGATGACGTTTTTGCCAGCTGCCAGCTCCGTGCCCGCCACCGGGATATTGTTCAGTTTCAATTGGTGCGAGGCGCCCTGCGCGGTGGCCTTCACACGCAAGGTGGTGGCATCCCGGCACCGCAGGGCGTAGTGGTACGTCCGGGGATTAAAGACCGGGTACATACTACCCACCCCGCCGGTCACCGTAAGCGCGCTCAGCTCCAGCCCTCCGGGGTCCGATGCGTCGTCGTCCGTAATCGTCACCTCGGTAGTCGTCTGGCTGCTCCCTAAGCTGACTCCGGTTGGTAACGGGCTGCCAAAGGACACCGTGAACGTCTCTTCGTCTTCGTCTTCGGTGTCGTCGACCGTGGCGAAGTTGGCCGGCTTCTGGGTCTCGCCGGCCTCAAACCTGACACTGCCGGAGATGGCATAATCGTCGGCCGCAGCAGGCGACGCCTGGACTGGAATCGTCACGGTCCGCTCGGGGTCAACGTCGAGTGTGACCACCACGTCCACGGTCCAGCCCTCGGTGACGGCGTAGGTCGCCGAGCCAAACGAGACCGTCACGGCCGGGTCGTCATCGTCGACGATGGCCACAACGGTGGTGTTGGGGCTGCCCTCGGAGACGTTGGCAGGCAAGGTACCGAAGCTGAGTTCAACCGTCTCGTCGTCATCGTCCTCGGTGTCCTCGGTCGCCGCGAAGGTCACGGTTTTCGAGGTTTGGCCTGAGTTGAAGATCACTTGGGTCGGGACTGTGAAGTCGTCGGTCCCAGCCCCGTTGCCGGGGGTCGCGTCCAGGAGAATGGTCAGGGGAGGCGCGGGGTTGGCGCTCAGTCGGACTTGCACCGCCACGCTGCCGCCTTCGTCTGCCGAGTAGGCGGCAGCGCCGAAAGACACCGTCACCGCCGGGGTTTGCGCCGAAGCGCTCGACCCGAGTCCGAGCAGTATCGCTGCCAGCAGCAGGCGGACTGCGTACAGCACGGTCGTGAGTCCCGCTCGCGTCACTGCGAAACCATCCCTCTCAGGCATAGAGCCCACCGCTCGGCGCCTTTATCCGACGCAGACGCGCACGCGGGAGGCCACGGACCCTCTCTACAAGACTGTCCGCCGTCTGTCGCCACCAAAATTGGTAGGCCGAGTGCTCTCGCTCCAACCTTAGAGTTCAAGGCGGGAAGCGGCTGTTCATGATGAACGCAGGCTCTCAGATGGGCGGGACGGGCGTGCCGAACGCGGAGGAGAACGAAATTCACAGTAGGGGCGACCGGCCGGTCGCCCCTACCGGGCAGGCTTATCGCACCGGACGATTTGTGTAAACATCGGTCAGCAATTCACAACAGGAGGATAAGCGATGGAATTTGTCGATGTTGCAACGGCCAAGAACAGCCCTGGGCTGCGCGGTGCGTTTGTCGGTGGGGCGCCCAGCCCGTGGGGCGAGGCGGCCAAGGGCTTCTTTCACATCAAGCAGCTCCCGTGTGTGGCCACACGCTATCTCCCGGGTGGCGACAACTCGGCCCTGGTCGAATGGACCGGGGTCGATAGCGGACCGGCGATTGTGTACGAGAACGAACCCGCCCGTTCGGGCTGGGCCGAAATCCTGCTGCTGGCCGAACGGCTGGCTCCCGAGCCGCAGCTGATTCCTGAGGACCCGGCTCAGCGGGCGCTCATGTTCGGGCTGGCCCACGAGATTTGCGGTGAGCTGGGCTTTGGCTGGAGTATACGGCTGGTGATGGTTGACCGGGCGCTCGATCCTGCGGTCGAGTTTCCCATGGACCCTGGCGCCGCCCAGTACCTCGGCTCGAAGTACGGCTATCGGCCCGGCGTCGGCTCCCGGGTCCGCAAACGGACGATTGAGGTCTTGCAACTGTTGTCCGAGCAGCTCCACGCCCACCCAGGTCGCTTTCTGCTCGGCGACAGCCTGAGCGCCCTGGACGTGTACTGGGCGACCTTCGCCGCCCTGGTCGCGCCCCTGCCGCCCGATAAATGCCCGATGGTCGAGGGGCTGCGCAAAGCCTTTGAGGCGGCTGACCCGGAGATCAGCGCCGTGGTCGACCCGGCCCTGGTCGAACACCGGGACTTCATCTATGACGAGTATCTGGTGCTGCCGATGGAGCTGTAAGAGACAGGGATCAACACCAACAGGAGGCGAGCATGCTTATTGACGGAAAATGGGTAGACGACGCCCAGGCGCCACAATCGACCGACGCCCAGGGCCGCTTTGTCCGTCGGGACTCGACCTTTCGCAACTGGATTACGCCCGACGGCTCGCCCGGCCCGACCGGCGTGGGCGGCTTCAAGGCCGAGCCGGGCCGCTACCACTTGTATATCGCCCTGGTGTGTCCCTGGGCGTGTCGCACCCTGGCCTACCGCAAGCTCAAGAAACTCGAAGACGTGATCTCGGTGTCGATCTCCTTTCCGGCCATGGGCAAAGAGGGTTGGGAGTTCGGCGACTACCCCGGTTCGATTCCCGACCCGCTGTACAATATCCGCTATGTCCATGAACTCTACACTCGGGCCGACCCGCATTTCAGCGGCCGGACCACGGTGCCGGTGCTGTGGGACAAAGCCCGGCACACCATGGTCAACAACGAGTCGGCCGACATCATCCGCATGCTGAACAGCGCCTTTGACGCCTACGGTGACGCCTCGGTCGATTTCTACCCGCCGGAGCTGCGGGCGGAGATTGACCGGCTGAACGCGCGTATGTACGAGGCGCTGAACAACGGAGTGTACCGCACCGGCTTTGCGGTGTCCCAGGCCGCCTACGACGAAGCGGTGAGCGACGTGTTCGGGTGTCTGGACGAGCTGGAGGAGCAGCTGGAGGGGCGCTCGTATCTGTGCGGCGAGCAAATCACCGAGGCCGACTGGCGGGCGTTTGTGACGCTGATCCGGTTCGATGTCGCCTATCACGGGCTGTTCAAGTGCAACCTGCGGCGGGTGGCCGACTATCCGCACCTGTCGGCCTACCTCAGGCGCCTATACCGGGTGCCGGGCATTGAAGAGACGGTGGATTTTCACCACATCAAGTACGGCTATTACGGCATCGGCCGGGTCAATCCGACCGGCATCGTGCCCAAAGGTCCAGCCCGGATTTTCGCCGCTGAGGACGCCGCGAGCTAACCGCCCTTCGCCGCGAGGGGGTAGGGGCGACCGGCCGGTCGCCCCTACGCGTTGATATCCAGATAGACGATCAACGCTGGTCCCGGTCCTCTCTGAGCAGCCTCACCACATCGATCTTTTTATGGTCTTGTTATGACGAGCTATGGTCTTCTCATCAAGAAGCGACGCAGCGCTTGTTCTGAGGAGGGATACCCTTTATCCTTGTTTCCTTACCAAGGAGGGATTGCTCCATGCTTGCCAAACTGACCTCCAAGAACCAACTCACCCTGCCGAAAGCGCTGTTATCCGCCTTCCAAGGGACGGAGTACTTCGATGTCACCCAGGAAAATGGGCGGCTCGTGCTGACCCCCGTGCGGCTCACCCGAGCCAATGCTGTGCGGTCTAAACTGACCGAGTTGGGCTTGTCCGAAACGGACGTGGCCGAAGCCGTGGCTTGGGCACGCCAGGCTCAATGACTTTCTGAAAGATCGTTTAAGGTAGGGGCGACAGGCCGGTCGCCCCTACTCGCTGAAGACGATATAGCCGGCCGCCTCCTGGGCAGCGACCCGCTCCTCAAGGGCGGCCGGCAGCTCGATCTTGCGGTGCTGGGGAAACTTGTCGCGGTCGAGGTGGGGGCGCAGAAAAAACTGTTCGGACGAGGTGACCTCGACCTGGCTCTTGAGTGGGGCAAAGTGCCACTTGCGGGGCAGCACGGCCGGACTGAAAAAGACCTTTTGATCCTGTTCCGACCATTCGCGCAGCACATGGGCGTCGTGCACGCTGTAGCGCATATAGTCGATGCTCACATCCCAGTAGTAGTTGAAGTGCATGCCGTAACCCTGGTCGCCCAGGGGCGGGTTCATATGGTCGGCCAGACGGGTCTCAATGAAGATCAGGTTGCCGTCGCGCCCGTACTGTTCGATTCGCAGGGGATAAAAATAACGCTGGTCGAGCCAGTACACGATCGTCGGCGCGTAGTAGTTGGGCAGCCATTCTTCTTTGGCCTGGGCTTTGACCACCCAGCAGGCGACCCCGTTGTCGGCCGTATAAAAGGGGTAGGGCTCACCCATCAGCCGAAAGTCTTTGGTCTCGACCGTGTAGAAGGTACCGTCGGGACGGGCCAGGGTGAGGGTCGGCCGGGTTGAGGGAAAGCGGATGGTTTCGTGCAGTACGTCCGTGCCCAGCACCTCCCAGTCAAACTCCCACGGGTCACGCCCGAACACGTCGTCAAAGCCCTCCGCCCCCTGGGCGAGTTTATCGCCCCGTCGCGGCGACGGCTGACGGCGGACGCGGCGCATGCCCTCGGTGTAGACGAACAGGTCCCAGCGGGTGGGATGCTCCAGGTCGGTCCGGTACTGGATCAGGTTCATCTGGTTGCCGTAGGTCTCGGGCGGAAAGATATCCTGGCCGGTAATCTGGCGGGTCGGCTGGCCCGGCAGGGTGCCGTACAACTCGCCGGCAAAGCCGGTCAGCCCCCTGGCGTTGGGCACGTAGAAGATCGGGCTGTAGAGTTTGGAGGTGAACAGATAGCCCTCGCTGGTCAGCGTACCGCTGACGTCGATCAGGTTGCACGACCAGCGCGGCGAGTGGCTGAACTCCATGGCCCGAAAGCCCATCTCCTCGGCCGTGTAGGGCGGCTCGAACGGATAGCGCTCGGCCGGGATGTAGGGGTACTGGGCGTCGCGCGGGGTGTTGGTGCGGGGGTCGAACTCGGCCCGCTCCTGCTCGCTCAGTTCGGCTACCGTGCGCCAGCTGCGCTGGTCGGCCTCGGACGAGACGGGCAGCAGCAGCCAGATGGCGAGCAGACACAGGAGTATCCTCAGGCGGCTGGGATGGGTCATGGCTGGGTCTCTCATATCGAACGCTTTTAGGCTTGTCAGGCCCGCAACGTCAAGGCAGAGTGGGGGAAAAGGAGGACGCACTATGGCAGCCGAACAACTCAAAGACCGCGATATTCCAGGCCCCAAACGCGACTATGTGGGCTACGGTCGCCGCTTGCCGAAAGTGGTGTGGCCCGACGAGGCGCAGGTGGCGGTCAATCTGGTCGTCAACTACGAAGAGGGCTCCGAGTACGCCAAGCCCCTGGGCGATGAGCGCAACGAGGGCCTGGCCGAGATCAACTACGCGCTCAGTCCCAAGTACCGCGATCTGGCTACCGAGTCGGTGTACGAGTACGGCAGCCGGGCCGGCATCTGGCGCCTGCTGCGTCTGTTTGACGAGTACCAGCTCCAGACCACCTTCTTCGCCTGCGCGGTCGCCCTGGAGCGCAACCCCGAGGTCGGCCAATGGATGCAGGCCAGCGGCCACGAGCCGTGCTCGCACGGCTGGCGCTGGAGCGAACACTGGCTGCTCAGCCGCGACGAAGAGCGCCAGCAGCTGCGCTGGGCTATCGAGTCGATCCAGAACACCTGCGGTCAGCGTCCCCAGGGCTGGTACTGTCGCTACGGACCGAGCGTCAACACCCGCGAGCTGCTCGTCGAGGAGGGCGGCTTTGTGTACGACTCGGACGCCTATAACGACGACCTGCCCTACTTTACCGAGGTGGGCGGCAGCCAGCATCTGATCGTGCCGTATTCGCTGACCTATAACGACGCGCGCTACGTCCTGCCCCAGGGCTACGGCAGCCCGACCGATTTCTTTGAGACCTGTCGGCGCGGCCTGGACGAGCTGTGGCACGAGGGGGCGGCCGGCTATCCCAAAATGATGTCGATCGGTCTCCATCCGCGTCTGGTCGGCCAGGCCGGCCGGACAGCCGCGCTGCGGGAGTTCCTCGACTACGCGCTGAACAAGGGCGGGGTGTGGTTTGCCCGACGGCTCGATATCGCCCGGTGGTGGTGGGATCATCACACGGAGTTCGCCCGCTGACGCGGCTTGACTCGGTTTCGGCCAGGCTCAATGATTGGGCAGCTGAGACGGAAGGGAGTATCACCCATGGCGACAAAAGACATCAAAATTGCCTACGGTATCGACGTGGATGCGGTGGCCGGCTGGCTGGGCTCGTATGGCGGCGAGGACTCGCCGGACGACATTTCACGCGGCCTGTTCGCCGGCGAGGTCGGCGTGCCGCGCCTGGTCAAACTGTTTGCCAAGTACGACATCAAAACCTCCTGGTTCGTCCCCGGCCACTCAATCGAGACCTTTCCCGAGCAGACCCGGCTGGTCGTCGAGGCCGGGCATGAAATCGGCGCGCACGGCTATGCCCACGAAAATCCGATTGCCATGACGCCCGAGCAGGAAGAAGATGTGCTGCTCAGGAGCATTGAGCTGATTGAGCACGCGTCGGGCAAACGACCGACCGGCTATGTGGCCCCGTGGTGGGAGTTCTCTCCCATCACCAACGAGCTGCTGCTGAAGCACGGTTTTTCGTATGACCACAGCCTGATGCACGACGACTTCCACCCCTACTACGTCCGGGTCGGCGACCGGTGGACCACCATCGACTACGCCAAACCGGCCGCCGAGTGGATGAAGCCCCTGCAGCGCGGCCAGGAAACGGACCTGGTCGAAATCCCGGCCAGCTGGTACCTCGACGACCTGCCGCCGATGATGTTCATCAAGAAGTCGGCCAACAGCCACGGCTTTGTCAATCCGCACGATATCGAGCAGCTGTGGCGCGACCAGTTCGACTGGGTGTACCGGGAGCACGACTATGCCGTGTTTGCGATGACCATCCACCCGGATGTGAGCGGCCGCCCGCAGGTCTTGCTGATGCACGAGCGGCTGATCGAATACATCAACGGCCACGCCGGGGTGAGCTGGTGCACGCTGGGAGAGATTGCGGCGGATTTCGCCCAGCGCCAACCCAGGGGCTGAGCCGGCTGAATCCAGGAGTATGATGAACACGTATCATGGCTCCGAGCCGGGGAGGTGCTGATGCGGAACAGGACACGAGTACTGCTGGCCGTCGGGGGATGTCTGACCGTTTTCGGTCTGGTCTTTGGTCGTCCGGCCGCCACGCCCGACATGGCCCAGGCCGACCCCTTGCCGCAGGCCCAAACCCCGCCGCCACGCCCGGACGGTCCGGTCGGTCTGATCGGACGCCGCAGCCTCGATCTTGACGGGCGTCTCCATCTGCTCGGACTCGACGACACGGCACGTCCGCTCGTCCTCGTTTTTCTCGACACCGCCTGCCCCATCTCAACCCGTTACGCGCCGTATTTGAACGAGTTGTTCCGTCAGGCTAACGCGGCCCAGCTGGATTTTTATGGGGTGATTTCCGATCCCCAGGTCACCCCCCAGGACGCCCGACAGTTCCGTGACCAGTACCAACTGCGCTATCCCCTGCTGTTTGACAGCTCGGGCGAGTTGGCCCTGACCCTACGTCCCCAGGTGGTGCCCGAGGTGTTTGTGATCGACCCCTCAGACCGGCTCGTCTACCGGGGACGGATCGACAACCGCTTTGCCGCAATCGGCCAGCTGCGCCAGACGATCACCGCTCACGATCTGAGAGACGCCATCACCGCAGTCGCTGCCGGCCGCACACCACCACGCCACGTCACTCCCGGGGTGGGCTGTGTTTTTGAGGCGTGGAACGACACGCGCGTACAGTCGGCCAGCTACACCCGCGATATTGCTCCGATCCTGCACGCCAACTGTGTCGAATGTCACAGCCAGGGACGGATCGGTCCGTTTGCCCTGGATAGCTATGAGGGGGCAAAACGACGCGCCCGGATGATCGCCCTGGTCACCGCCGAACGCCGGATGCCGCCCTGGTATGCGGCGCCGGGCTTCGGCCATTTCCAGAACGAACGACGCCTGAGCCAGCGCCAGATTGAGCTGCTGGCTGCCTGGGCGGCGGCCGGCGCGCCACACGGGCGGGCGGCGGATGCGCTGCCGGTGCTGTCCGCCCACGCCTCGGACTGGCCGCTGGGCGAGCCCGACCTTGTGGTGCCGCTGCCCGAAGCGTATGCCGTTCCGGCAACCGGTCGGGATGTGTATCGGTACTTTGTCGTGCCGAACGTCCTGAGTCAGGACCGCCACCTGGTGGCCTTCGATTTCAAGCCCGGCGATCCGACCGTCGTGCACCATAATATCACCTACATGGACTATAGCGGCTGGGCGCGGGCTCAGGCTGCTCAGGACGAGGAAGGTGAGGGAGCGGGCTTTTCGCTGTTCAACAACTCGGCCAGTCTGCCGCGCGGCGCCCAGGCCATTGGTGGCTGGGCGCCGGGCAGTCTGGCCCGTCACCTGCCTCCGGGCGTTGGCGTGCCGCTCGGTCGTGGCGGCGACCTGCTGATAGAAATTCACTATCATCTGAGCGGCAAAGCCACGACTGACCGTAGCGCCGTTGGACTGTATTTTGCCAAGCAACCGATTGAAAGAAGCGTGCGAACCCTGGCCATGCGAACGCTTGACGTGGATATCCATGCGGGCGAGGCCGACTACCAGCGCCACCTGCAGATGCAGGTTCCGGTCGGCATGACACTGTTCGGTATCCAGCCGCATATGCACTACGTCGGCAAAGCCGTCCGGGCCGTGGCCACGCTGCCGGACGGCCAGACCCTGCCCTTACTCCATGTGCCCGACTGGGATTTTCGGTGGCAGAATATCTATACCTTTCGCCAGCCGCTCCGCATCCCGGCCGGCAGCCGGATTGACGCCTGGTTCACGTATGACAATTCGGTCGCCAACAGCAACAACCCCCACTCGCCGCCCGAGCGGATTCGCTGGGGCTGGCAGTCGACTGACGAGATGTGTGAATTCTACCTTACCGCAGTGACGGATAATCCGCGCGATGAGAGACGCCTGGCTGCGGCCGAACGCGCCTCGTGGCGGCGCTCCGCCGAGGTCAGGAAAAGGTAGGCGTGGCCGATTGGTCCAGACCGTCAGTCCTACAAGAGCTTCCAGGGCTCTCCACGATAAGGTATAGCCCTTCGACTTCAGGCGCACCGCGCCTTACGCTCAGGCCCAGCGGCTTCCCGTTCGTGCTGAGCCTGTCCTGAGCCATGCCGAAGGGCGTAGCGGAGCGAAGTCGAAGCAGGGATGGCGAGATTCCCGCTTGCGCGGGAATGACGGACGGGTAGTGTCTCAGTTTGAAAATGCTTGCCTGTCTCATCCCCAGCGGCCCGCGCCGAGGACGCGCCAGACGCCGGAAAATCCCCCTCAGTCCCCCTTTGGCAACGTGTGATACACATTCCCAGGAACCTGAGTTCTCCTGTCGGGTACCGACTGCCGGATCGGAGATAACCCACCCCGCCGCTATCGCGGCACAAAGAGGAAACGTGTCTCCAACAGACCAGACAGATGTTGACATGTTTCCTCTTTCCCTCCCAGGAGGGGATTGGAGGTGGCACCCCTCCTGGGACGTGTGATGCGTATTGTCGCGTCAGCCGACGAAGAGCGTAGCCAAGGCCAAGGCCGGTCGGCCGAAGAGCTGGTTGAGGCAGTGGCCCAGATTGACGGCGGCGAGCTTGGCCGCCAGGCGCGTCAGCAAGCCCCGGGGGCTGCGGGCGCCCGGGAAGTGCAAGCCAAAGGAGCGGATCAGCTGGCTGTTGATCGTCTCGACGATCTGACACCGGCGCCGGTGCTGGCGGCGGGCCGGGGCGGCGGCCGGGCCCGAATAGTCCTTGGGCGTGGTCAGGGCCGCCCCATAGTCCTGCCGCCAATGCTGTTGCCACCACCGGCCCCAGAAGCCCTTATCGGCCAGATACCCTCCACGGCTGGGCGCGCCGGCCCCCTGCGGCGGCCAGCGCGGGCCGGTGGGGCCCACATACGGCCGCCCGTTGGAGCGGCGCGGCGAAGGCAAGTCGGCCACCTGGAGGGGCACCGCGTGAGGGTCAGCCCGCCAGCCCAGCAGCGCGTCGGCGACCCACCGCTCCTCGGTGTTGGCCGGGGCCACGACAAAGCCCGTGACGACGCCCGTGGGCGTGACGGCGACGAGCAGCTTACAGCCGTAATACCACTCCTTATCGCTGCCGCCCCGCCCGATAGCGGCGATCGCCCCAAACAGGCGCTGGCGTTGGCCCCGACAGCGCCGCAGCAAGGGCACAGCCACCGTGTCGAGCACTTGGTAGGCCGCCGTGGCCGCCTGCACCTGCGCGGCCACGGCGGGGACCAAGGCCACCAGCTGCTCCGCCAAGGCCCGACACCGCCGGTTATAGGCACTCTGGCTCAGGAAGCGCGGAAAATACGCCCGCCAGTGCGCCCGGGCATAGCGCAGAAAGGCGCGCTCCGAGCGCCCCCCCCACTGCGCACACAACGCCAGCGTCAGGACCTCACTGTCCGTCACCGTTGGCCGGGCGCCGGGCCGCGCCGGCTTCAGGCGGGCCGCCTGCTGCTGGGACAGATCGTCCACGATGGTATAGAGTGCGACCAGGAACGTGTCGAGATCAATGAGCATCGCTCACCTCCTATGGTCGGGAAAGTGGGCGTAGCTTATCCTCGACACGCTCCTACGACACTACCGGGTAATCTGCATCACACGTCCCAGGAGGGGTGGCCGAAGGCCGGGGTGGGCGCCTTGTTGCACCACACGTTGGCAAAGGGGGAAGCGCGAAGCGCAGGGGGATTTCTGCGCCAGGAGCGTCCTCCGCGAAAAGAGAATTTCAACATGATATACCACCGACGGGCGGCGTGGATTGCACTCGGGATATCTCAGGGAGCAGTTATTTTCCAGACAAACACGCCGAGGGCAGCAATGAGAGCTACCCCCAAGACCATGGTCATGATTTCCGGGCCGGTCATGAGTCTTCCTTGAGCTGACCGATATGAGTACGGATAGAGGTGCTCAAACGCCACCCGGCAACCAGTACTATACTTCCCTGCCGACAAGGGGTCCCCAGTCCAGTTCTTCAGCCTGATAGCCTTCCGGCATTTTGGACACCAGCGCCTCCAAGTCGTATCTGCCCCGCACCTTGGTCACGGGTTCAACGACAATCCGCCCCTCGTGGACGGACACCTGCACTTCGTCGCCTACGTTGATCTGGGCTTCTTCCAAAAGCGCCTTGGTGAACCGAAGCCCCTGGCTGTTACCCCATTTCTGAATCTTGGTCAGCATCGCCTACCTCCAGGGTATATCCCCGGACGAGTCGTGACACCAGGGTTCGTGAGGTCCGGGAATCTCCCCTTTCCGGCTTGACGCTGGTCGGTCACTGGCTATAACAAGCCGATGCCGCACAACAGCCGGGCATCCGATCCCCACGTCCTGACCGACTCCCCCCTCGACCTGTTGGCCGTGAGTCTGACGATCGTGCTGTGCGCTATCTGGGGCGGCGCCTTTGTCGCCATCAAGGTCGGGACGATGGATATGCCTCCGCTCGGAGCCGGGGCGCTACGCTTTCTGCTGACCAGCCTGGTGCTGACCGGCTGGGCCTACTACCGGCGGGTTCCGCTGCGCTTCGGGCGAGCCGAAGCCATGCTGCTGCTGATTCTGGGGGTCTTGTTTTTTTATACCAATGTGGCTGCCTACGTTGGCACGTCGCGGACGACTTCGGGCCGGGCTGCGGTCTTCTTCTACGCCCAGCCGATTTTTCTGGCCCTGCTGGCGCCGTATTTCCTGCCCGGTGACCGGCTCACCCTGCGCAAGCTGTTCGGCCTGGGGCTGGCCTTTGGCGGTGTGATCGTGCTGTTTCTGGCCAAGCTCGGCGGCGGCATCACGCCGACCCTCATAGGCGACGCCATCGTGCTGAGCGGTGCGGTCGCCACCGCTGTCTCCGGGGTGATGACCAAGCGGGTGGCCGGTCGGATCAACCCGGTGGCCCTGATCTGTTGGCAGTCCTGGATGTCGTGGCCGCTGTTGGGGCTGTCTTCCTGGATGTGGGAAGCGGACGCCGCGTTTGTTTTTTCTGAACGCGCGATTCTGTCTATCCTGTACCTGGGCATTGTGTCGGCCGCCTTTGGCTTTGTTGCCTATGCCTGGCTGATCCAGCGCAACTCGGCAACCCGGGTCGCGGCGCTGACCTTTCTGTCGCCCGTGTTTGCCGTGTTGTACGGCTGGCTGCTGCTCGGTGAGTACATGGGGGTCAGCCAACTCGTCGGTGTGGCGGGGGTGTGCCTGGGCGTATATGTTGTGAACAGCGGCCGGATGTCGTATCCGCAGACGGCGGCGGACGACCGGGAGCGGGGCGTGCCCACGGCTGGAGGAGAGGTGAGAGTGTCGGGCGCACGATAGCGCGTCCTCCCAATCAAGTATCTTGTTGCTTTGGCAAGGATTCGTCACCCATGATGAGTTATTATCGCACTCCGGGCTCTCGCTGCAGACCCGCGCTGCTCGCTTTCGTGCTGGTGCTCGGTTTTTCTTCCGTGGGCCAGACCCAAGACGGGCGTGCTGCGGGCGCGTTCAGACCAGCCGAGGCCACGGCTGACGCCACAACTCCCACCGCACTCAGCATTACCCTGCCGGCGGTGACCAACGCCGAGCGGGCGGAGTGGGCGCTGAGGGATACGACCGGCCCGCTGCAAGTCGGCTTTGGCCGGGAACTCCCGGTCGCCTATCAGGACGACCTGGCGTCTCGGCTGGAGTGGGTTACACGCAGCGATGGGACCCTGGTCAGCGCGGTCAGGGTCACGTCCCCCGACGCCTGGGCGCTGCGGGTGGCGGTGTCTGCCATCTTAGGCCCCGACGCCACACTGCGCTTCTTCAATCCGGCTGACCCCGCTCAGCACTTCGAGCCCCTGACCCAGCAGGATTTTGCGTCTCAAAATACTGACCAAAATACCGGGTCGGCCGAAGACCTGGAGCTGCCCGCCCTGCCGGTCTGGTCTCCCGTCATTGCGGGCGAGACCGTCGGGATGGAAATCAGCCTGCCGTCGTCCCAAGCCCTGTCCACCTTCTCGCTGTATGTGGACCAGGTCTCTCATCTGGTCTCTCATCTGGTCTCTCACCCGGTCTCTTCCGTTCCGCGCTACCAGCCGCAGCGTCTGGTCGATATTGGGCGCGCTTCCTGTGAGCACATTGATATTCAGTGTGTAGCCCCGGTGGATTGCGCAGACCTGCCGATGGCCCTTCAGGCACGCTGCGAAGCCGCCCAGGAGGCACGCGCCGCAACGGCCAAAATGATTTTTACGACCGAGGATGGCTATACCGCCGCCTGTACGGGCACCCTGCTGGAGGATGGCGCAGGCGGCTCTGTCATTCCGTACTTTCTCACCGCCCATCACTGTATCGAGACCCAGTCCGTCGCCCGGACGCTGGTTACCTATTGGGACTTTGAACGTGCAGAATGTGAGGGAGACGATCCAACGACGCTGACCCAGCTGACCGGTGGAGCCGACCTGCTGGCGACGCATCCCGAGTCGGACTCGAGCCTGCTGAGACTCAGGCGCCCCCCACCGGGTGACCGCGAGTATGTGAGCTGGGATGAGACGCCCCTCACCCATCCCACCGAGGTGTATGGGGTGCATCACCCTGCGGCTGACCTCAAGAAATACAGTGCCGGGCTAACCGTAGATTTCCACAATATCTATCTCGGTCCCGAGCTACAGGAGGTGCGGACTGTTGAGGTGATCTGGTCGCAGGGCACGGTTGAACCGGGAAGCAGCGGCTCCGGCCTGTTTGACGCGTACGGGCAGCTGCGTGGCGTCTTGTCGGGCACTCCTGCCGACATGGAGTGCGGCGCCAGCGTCGTGTATGGTCGTTTTGATCGATTCTTTCCCCTGATCCGCCACCATCTGGATCCCGACGGGGATATGGATGGGAATACGCGCGAGGCAGCGACCGGCTTGGGTTCGGCGTCCTCCACCCCGCGTTCGCTGGAGTACGGGGGAGATATCGACTACTTCCGGGTCGAGGTGACCCAGGCCGGTACCCTGACGGTCGAGACGACGGGCAATACGGATACGGTCGGGCAGCTGCGAGGAGCCGACGGCCAGGGGCTCGGCGAGGACGATGATGGGGGCAGTGGACTCAATTTCCGGCTGGTGCGGCAGGTCACGGCCGGGACCTACTATATCCGGGTGAGCGGCTTTGAAAATGCGACTGGACCGTACACGCTGGTCGTGCGCTTTGCCGGAACAGGAACACCGGGAGAGGATCACGCCGGAACGCTTGGGCAAGCCAGCAGCGTTGCGCTCAACTCGTCTACCTCGGGGGTTTTGGAGGATGGGGGGGATATCGACTACTTCCGGGTCGAGGCGACCCAGGCCGGCACCCTGACGGTCGAGACGACGGGCAACACGGATACGGTCGGGCAGTTGTGGGGAGCCGACGGCCAGCGGCTCAGCGAGGACGACGACGGAGGCAGCGGGCTCAATTTCCGGCTGGCGCGGCAGGTTACGGCCGGGACCTACTATATCCGGGTGAGCAGCTTTGGGGACGCGAGCGGAGCGTATGTGCTGAGCGTGCGCTTTACCCCGGCACTGTAAAATGAAGGTGGCCGTGCGACACGAAGTCGCTTGAGAGAATGAGTCGAAAGACTCCAGGTAGTATGCAACCTGACACCATGATCCCCATGCGTTGGGAGTAATCCCAGGGTGTGAAGCGGGATCAAACGTCTAAGGAGAAAGGGAACTGTCCCCCGACTCCGGGCAAGGTGTAAGATGGTATGGTGAACGAAAGTGAACGCTTTAACGAAGCCTCGACAGCATTGCACCCTGAAAGCGACAGTTGACACAGGGTTCTGGGAACAAGGGGTCGGGATCGTCATGCCCGGCTCAAAGGCCCATCACTGGCCACACGATGGGACAGCATACCAATTCCCCGGGGTAAAGAGCGCACCTAACCCGTCTCAAGTCTCACAAGCGGAACGTGATAACCCCAATGGAGTCCTCACACGAGGTAGCCAACCCGTAAGGCGCGGTCAACTCTCCAGTGGGTGTAGGAACCCTCAAGAAGCGAATGCCGGCAGCCGAAAGGCACATGGAAGACATAACATGCCGGATAGGGCCATACCCAAGGTGAAAGCCTGCTGACGTGAGGGTGGTGGATTGTCTAAAGACCATTGCAAGGAGCGCTAAGCATGACTGATGGAAAGGTACAGGGACAAGAAACTGTAACCTCGGTTAGGCAGCAACGCGCCTGGGGGGACATAAACTGGAACCAGAACAGGCGCATTGTTCGCAATCTGAGGCAACGCATCTTTAGAGCCGAACGGGAAGGGAACCACCGCAAGGTGCGAGACCTGCAACGTCTCATGTTGAGATGTCGGGCTAATCGGGAGACCAGCATCCGACGAGCCACACAAATCAATGCCGGACGTGAAACCCCCGGAATGGATAAACTGGTAGTTAAGACCCCGGAAGCACGAACCCGGCTCATGGCCGAACTCTCAGCCTATAAGCCGTGGAAAGCGCAGCCGGTACGCAGAGTGTACATCCCAAAGTCTAATGGCAAACGACGACCCCTGGGAATTCCCACCATTCTCGACCGCTGTATGCAAGCAGTCGTCAAGAACGCACTGGAACCCCAATGGGAAGCCCGATTTGAGCCTTGTTCCTATGGATTCAGACCGGGCCGAAGCTGTCACGACGCCATTTCTCGCATCTTCTCCAACGTTCGACCAAACGCTAAAAAACGTTGGGCAGTCGATGCAGACATCAAGGGAGCCTTCGATAACATCCAACACGAAACTATCCTCACAGCCTGCAAGGGATTCCCCGCAAAGGGACTTCTCAAGGCTTGGCTCAAAGCTGGTCTCGTTGAGGATGAACGATGGGTCAAAACCGAGATGGGAACGCCACAGGGTGGAATTATCTCCCCCCTCCTGGCAAACATTGCACTCCACGGAATGGAAGCAGCCGTCGGTATCACCTACCGGAAAAAGAACGGATACTTTCAGATCAAAGGAGAACGAGCACTTGTTCGCTATGCCGACGACTTCGTTATCCTGACACACACCAGAGAAGACGCCGAACAGGCAAAACAAGAAATCGAAAATTGGCTTCAAGAACGCGGACTCACACTGTCAAGTGAGAAGACCAGTATTCGCCACCTGACAGAAGGGTTCAACTTCCTAGGATTCAACGTTCGATTGTATCCAGTCACCAACACGAAGACTGGCCTCAAACTCCTGATTAAGCCAAGCAAAGAATCGGTTCAAGCGCTCAAGCGACGACTCAAAAAGGAATGGCTCAAACATACGGGCCAAAGCTCAAGAGCTGTCGTCAAAACGCTTAACCCAATCATCCGAGGATGGGCCAACTACTTCCAAACAGGAATATCCACAGAAACATTCAGCACTCTTGACCGCTGGATGTGGAGCAGGATGTACCGCTGGACGAAACGCACCCACCCAAGGAAATCTTGGAAGTGGATTACAAAAACCTATTTCGGACAACGACAAGCAGGACGACGAGACAAATGGGTCTTTGGCGGACCACAGGGATACCTGACAAAGTTCGCCTGGACCCACATCATGCGGCACATACAAGTCCCACATGACGCTTCGCCAGATAATGCTGCCCTCAAAGACTATTGGAAGGAACGGGAAAACAAGAAATGCCGATACCTCCGAGGCCGAAAGCGGGAAATAGGACGACGACAACACGGGCTTTGCCCAGACTGTCGGATGAGCCTGCATAATGGTGAACAACTCGATATTCACCACATCACGCACAAAGCCAAAGGTGGAAAAGACAACTTGTCAAACCTCGTTCTCTTACACCTGTACTGCCACCAGAAACGACACGGAGGAACCCATGTTCTACAATCCGCTTGAGCCGTATGCCGGGAAACTGGCACGTACGGTTCTGAGGGGGGAAAGGTCCAGCAATGGACCTGACCTACCCGACCAGCGACTTCACTGGAGCCTGGCGGTTCACGTAGACTCTCGTCTGGAGCCGTGTAGGTCGGGTTAGCCGGAGGCGTAACCCGACATCCCGTACGTGTCGGATTACGCTCCGCTCATCCGTATATGGACCTCTCCCGTTTGGGAAGGCGGTGGGGCGAGAGGACAGGGACAGGGATGCGGCCGTATATGCGGGCTGTGGGTGAGGCCAGTATGGGCCTCTGCCCGTGATGAAATCCGCGCGTCCTGGCCTTTCCGACCTAGCGGTCTGCAAGGACCGTGGGTGAGCCCAGGCTCTCAGGACGCCGATAGCCTGTGGTGTCATCTCCGTGCTCACTGCCTTCGCACTCCCGAGGAAGGAACCAAGACTCTGGCTTACCCCCCGCTTATATCATTTCTGTTTGACAAGTAGCCATTATGCGGGCAAGCTTGCGGGCTATGAACAAGGCCCTGCCAACGATTACTGAGAGCCCCCAGTATCTCCAACGGCGGTTGCGAGCGGAGCCCGCGGCTCCCAAGCGCCAACGCTTACAAGCGCTGTATCTGCTGGCCAGTGGCCAAGCCACGTCCCGCGTCGCGCTGGCGGCCCTGCTCGCCGTCCATCGCCACACCATTGGCGCCTGGTTGCGGCGGTATGAAGCGGGCGGCCTCTCCAGGCTGCTGACCATCAAGACCGCGCCAGGGAAACGGAGCGCCCTGACCCCGGCGATCCTGGCCCACCTCCAACAGCGGCTGGCGCAGCCGCAGGGCTTTGCGAGCTACGGCGAGATTCAGCGCTATCTGGCCCAGGCGCACCAGGTGCACCTGCGCTACAGTACCGTCCACGGGCTGGTCCGCTATAAGTTGGGTGCCAAGCCCAAAGCACCGCGGCGGGCACATCCCAAAAAAACGCTGCGGCGGTCGCCCAGTTTCGCCGGACGCTAGAGCCTTCTGGGAATAGGTTGAATCAGCGGAGGCTTTGCCGCATCCTGGGGAGGGCGAGCAGAGAGAGCGGCGAAAGGAGGAAGCCGATGGCCCGCGCCTATTCGCAAGATTTACGGGATCGGGTGATTGACGCCGTAGAAAACGGGGGCCTGAGTCGGCGGGCGGCAGCCCGGCGGTTTGGGGTCAGTGCGGCGGCGGCGATCAAGTGGCTCCAGCGTTTCCACCGGACCGGGGAGCGCGGGAGTGCAGGGACCGGGGGGCATCGGCCCTCGAAGATCCAGCCGCACCAGGCCTGGGTGCTGGCGGTCCTGGCGGCCCAGCCCGATATCACGCTGGCCGCGTTGGCGGCCCGGCTGTGGACGGAGCGCGGCGTACGGGTCGACACCAGCATGCTGTCGCGGTTCTTCCACGGGGCCAGGATCAGCTTTAAAAAAAAGTCTGGTGGCCACCGAGCAGGAGCGGTCGGACATCGTACGCCGTCGGCGCCGGTGGCAGCGCGGGCAAGGCCAGCTTGATCCGCATCGGCTCGTGTTCCTGGATGAGACCTGGGCCAAGACCAACATGACCCGCTCGCATGGCCGCTGTCCCCGGGGCCAGCGGTTGCGAGCGACCCGCCCCCACGGCCACTGGCACACGCTGACCTTGGTGGCCACGCTGCGCCACAACCGTGTTGCCGCTCCGTGTGTCTTTGATGGCCCGCTCAACGGGCCCTGCTTCCTGGCGTATGTCGAACAGTGTCTGCTGCCGACGCTCCCCCCCGGCGCTATCGTCATTATGGACAATCTCAGTAGTCATAAGAGCCCGGCCGTGCGCGCAGCCATCGAACGGGTGGGGGCCACGCTGCGTTTCCTCCCTCCGTACTCCCCCGATCTCAATCCGATTGAACAGGTCTTTGCCAAGCTCAAAGCCTTGCTGCGCCACGCCGCCGAACGGACCGTTGAGGCCACCTGGCGGCGGATCGGCGCCCTCCTCGACCGCTTCGGGCCCGAGGAATGTGCCCATTACTTCACCCATGCCGGCTATGCGTCTACCTAAAAACAGAAGGCTCTAGCCCAGCAACTCCGGTACTGGAGGCGCCAGGCCCGGCGCGCCGGCTATCCCCAGTGCCGGGTGTGGGCGCAGGATGAAAGTCGGTGTGGCTTGCTGCCGATCGTGCGCCGCCGGATCACCGCCCGGGGCTTGCAGCCCGTGGTCCCGGCCGCCTATCGATTCGAGAGTCTCTATCTGTATGGGGCCGCGGAACCGACGACGGGCCAGAGCTTCTTTCTGGAGTTGCCCGCGCTGACCAGCTCTCTCTTTCAACTCTTCCTGGAGCAGTTGGCCGCCACTGCGCCGGCCCACTTCCATCTCCTCGTCCTCGATAATGGGGCCTTTCACAAGGCCCGCTCCCTGCGCCGGCCCCCCAATGTCGGTCTCCTCTTCCTCCCGCCCTATGCTCCAGAGTTGAATCCAATCGAACGCCTCTGGCGGGACCTCAAAGATTGGCTCGCCCCCCGCCAGCCGACCACGTTAGACGCCTTATCGGCCTTACTGACGACCCGCCTCCGCCACTATTCCCTCGCTCGGGTCCGCTCCCTGACTGGCTTCCCCTATTTCGTCGCCGCTGCTCGCCTCGCTAATGGATACTCCTCATGAAGAAGCCATATTACGCTGCTGCCCGGGCGGGAGTGTAGGATTCCGCCCGGGTCAGGAGCACCCAGGCGATCCGCGCCAACTTATTGGCCAAGGCGACCGTGGCGACATTGGTCCCGCGGCGCGCCTGCACCGCCCGAATCCAGCGGCTCAACGGATCGGCTTTGGATGCCGCGTGGCGCACCACGGCTCGCGCCCCGTGGATGAGCAGCGCGCGCAGCCGCTTATCGCCCCGCTTACTGATCCCATACAGGCGGGGCTTCCCGCCCGTCGTGTACTGCCGGGGGACCAAGCCGAGCCACGCCGCCAACTCGCGCCCCGACCCAAAGGCCCGCCCATCCCCCACCGCGCCCAACAGCGCCGTCGTCCCAATCGGCCCCAACCCTGGGATGGCTTGCAACCGCTGACACGCGGCATCGGCTTGGCTCACCACCCCCAACTCCCGCTCCACCTCCTTGATGTCCCGATCCAGCGCACGCACCCGCTCATACTCCTGGCGCACCAGCCGGCGCACGACCCCCGAGAGCGCCGGGGTCGCCGGCTCCTCTACCAGGGCGGGCACCAGCCGGCGAAACCGCCCGATCCCCGCCGCCAGTACAATCCCCTGCTCCGCTAGCAACCCCCGCACCCGGTTCACAATCGCCGTGCGCTGGCGCACCAGCCCGTCCCGCACCCGGTGTAACGCCTGCAAGTCTTGCTGCGCGGCGCTCTTCAACGCCACCCCGCGCACGGCCGGCTGGCGCGCCGCCTCGCCGATGGCGCCCGCGTCATTGTAATCGTTCTTCTGCCCCCGCCGGAACGCGCGCACATGGCGCGGCGCCATCACCTTCACGTCGTGCCCGTGCGCCTGGAGCTGGCGCGCCCAGTACTGTGCCCCCCCCCACGCCTCCAGCCCGACAAGGCAGGGGGCCTGCTGGGCGAAGAACTCTAAGACCTGCCCCCGGCGCAGCCGCTTCCGCCAGACCTGCCGCCCGCGACTATCCTGGCCCACCGCAAAGAACACCTGCTTTGCCATATCCAGCCCGATTGTTGTAACCTGCATCGTGGTCCCTCCTGTTACTCCCGATGGATAGCGTTCGGCTCCATCTTGGCTCGCTTGAAGCCGTAATGGAAACGGGAGGGTCCATCCCATCGACCTACTACTGCGCCTTACGCTCAGGACCAACGGTTTCCCGTTCGTGCTGAGCGTAGCGGAGCGAAGTCGAAGCAGGGCTGCCGGATCGCGTCCGGCAGGGCTACAGCCTAACGTGAGACGCGCCGGGGTGAGGGTGGTGTCAGCGTAACGCCGCCTCAACGATCATGTCATGCAGTATGGCCTGGGCTTGCGTTTCCAAACGCTGCTCAGCCTTGGCCTGCCACCGGCCGACAGCCGCCAAGGTGTGGGCTTGTGAGGCTGGGTTGGGGCGCGTTTTGGCTATGCTGAGCGCCTGGACGGTCAGGGCGACAGATTTTTCTTGCGCCCCCTGTTGTGTATAGTCAGCGGCGATTCTGGCCAGGAGTTCCGCTTTTTCCGGCGCCGCCTGCATACGCTGTATGACACCGACCGCCTGGTCGTGCCGACCGGCCTGGTGGTGGACTTCGGCCATCATCTGCAGCGTGGCTTCGCGCCGGTCTGGCCGCTTGATGGCCATCACCAGCTGTATCGCTGCTTGGCTCTCACCGGCCTGCGCGTAATAGCGCGCCAGCTGTCCCAGGGCGCTGGCTCTGGGCGGTGAGTCCTGAAGAGATCGGATCAGACTCAAGCCGCGGTCGGTCTGACCGGCTCTGAAATACTCCAACCCGATCTGGGCCACGACCTCGGCCTGACGCGCCTGATCGGTCATGGATTCAGCAATCTGGAGCGCGGCGGCGAACTCACCCGCCCTGGCGTGACTCCGGGCAATACGGGAAAAAGCCTGAGCCTTCAGGCGCGGGTCGTGTATCGTCTTGGCCTGCCGGAGCGCCTGTGGGCCGGCATCCTCGTCAAGGTAGGCGCGGACGACACGTCCGACGACCTCATCCCGCTGAGGCTGGCCGGTCAACAGTTCGGTAAGGTGTAGGGCGGGCGCGATTTGCCCGAGTTCAAGATAGCTACGGGCAACGTGTCCCAAAGCCTCTGCCCGCTGGCCTGGCGCTTGGATTGCTTGGGCGAGCTGACCCGCCCGTTGCAGCTCCCCTCGATTCAGATAGCTGAGCACAATGCTTTCCTCGATTTCGGCCCGACGCATCTGGTCGGTCATCGTTTCCGCAGTCTGACGCGCCGCTTCAAGGTCTCCAGCCTCAGCCTGACCGAGCGCCAGCTGGACCCTGGCATCGAGGCGTTGCACGGGGTCTTGAATGGTGTCTACCAGCGCGTGAGCCGTGTCCGACCGGCCGGCTTCGAGGTAGCCCAGGGCAATGCGTCCGATAATATTTGCCTGCTGCGCTTGCTCGTCGATTGCCATGGCGACGCGTCGGGCTGTCGATAACACGTCCCGGGCCCGCTCAGCCAGGCCGAATTCGAGATGTTTCTCGGCAATCTCGGTCAAGGCTTGGGCGATGAGGAAAGGCCGGTCATAGCTCGCTTCATGGCTCGCTTGCAGGTGCTGGATCAGCCCGGAAACGCGCTCGGGCTCACCGGCTTCCATTGCGGCCTGCGTGAGCGCGACCAGGAGATCGATCCGATGCCGCACGTCTCTCAGGTTCAGGGCAGTCTGGAGGGCGCGGTCGCTCTGGCCCAGGCGGACATAGGCATGTCCTATCTGTCCCAACACCAGACTTTTGAGAGGAGGGTGAGGAACCCGCTGAGCCAGCTGGGCGGCTTGGTCCAGCATCGACAGCGCTGTCGCCTGTTGGCCGGGGTCGGTCAGCGTGCCGGCGATCTCGGCCATCACCCAGGCGCTCGACGACGCTTTCCCCGCTCCATGGGCGACTCTGAGGGCGTCCGCGTACTGCCCACGCCTGACATGCTCAAGCGCGATGTCGGTTAAAAGCTCGACTCCGAACAGGGCGTGAGTCGTGACGATTTGCCGGGCAAACCGCAGGGCCTGCTCGGAGCGGCCGGCGCGTATGGCTCTGCGCGCCAGACGCTCCAACATATTCGCCCCGTGCGGACTATTGCCGATCAGCTGAGTCACCTGCGCCGCCCGGTCGTCCTGGCCGAGTTCCAGATAGGCCAGCCCGATCTGTTCGAGAATTTGCGCCTTATAGACCGTCTCGGGCAGTCGCTGGGCCAGGAACAGGGCGCAGGCGAGGGTATTGCGTTCGGCCTCAGCCTTGGCCGTGACACTGGGAATAATCGCGTTCTGTAAGGCGCCGAGGGTGTAGGGACCGATACGAACAGGGTCGGCGGCGCGTCGGGCGGAGCGACGAGCGGAGGGCGGAGCCGGGTGGACACTGCGCGCTTTGTGCAGCGCGGCCCGGTACAGCTGAGCGGCGGTGACGAAGCTGGTGCGTTCGGCCGCCCGGGCTTGCTCAAACAGCTGAACGGCTTCGGTCAGCGCCGGATGGACGGACTCTTCGGATTCGGAACAGCCGATGAGGAGGAGTCCCGCAACGCCGGCCGACACAAGGCCCAAGAGGCTGAGGCGAAACGGCTGGCTGAGACGAAACGGCTGCCAGGTGAACATTCCTTTTCTCCAGAACACATGCGGCTTCCCTGCGGGCTGAGGCGGGCGCCATCAAGGACGCCCCGCTTGTCGAAACCGGGTTCCTGGCGCCGGTGGGTTTTCCGGTGGTCCGGCAAAACACTGGGCAATTGACATCCAGGACTGCGCCGTATCGCCGCGTACCTGGAGGCTGGTGTCGGCGATATTGCGTACCTGGGTCACGACCTGACAGAACTCAAGCGCTTGTCCCCGGACCGTGTTCCCGTCTTGGGGTGGGTTCCACTCCCACACCTCGCCCGACGGAGCGCTGAGCCGGACATAGGGTGGATCGCTGGGAACGGGCAGGCTCCGGTTGCGAAAGGTCCAGCCAAAGGTATTGATGCCGATCACGGCGACGTTTTTGAGGCGGTCGGTCGCGCTGCGCTCTTTGCCCAGCACATCGTACACGGCCTGGGCGTGCGCCCAGGTTTCCATCAGGCGGGCGCTGATGCTTGAGCGCACGCTCATATCCGGGCCGACCCATTTGACCCGCAGCTTGGGGTCGGCGTCGGCAAAACGGTCCGCCATCTCTGTGTAGAACTCTCGCCAGCGCTGCAACAGAGCCCGGTTGTTCAGGCCGTCCAGCCACTCGTGGGTGGCGGCCAGACGGCTGGCGCCTTTTTTGTTCGCCCGACCGAAGGTCTGGATAAAGTCGAGAAAGGCCCGGCTGTCTTGCAGCGAGAGGTCGGCCAGATAGTTGCCGAGATGGATATGGGCCAGCACGTCGTTGATGGTCCAGTCCTTGAACTGGGTCGCGCGGCCCCAGTCGCGTTCGTTCAGACTGTCGAGCAGTGCAAAGAAGACATCACTCTCCGTGTGAAAATCAAGCGCTTGGTCTAACATGTGGTGCTTCTCCTCATTCCCGCCACATTCTGTCTGCCGTTCATCATTCAGCATTCCTCTTTCATCATTTACAGCGCGGCGGTCCTGAAGAAACGGCGCAGGATACGGCTCAGGTTGAAGGCGTCCCGCGTTCCGGCCACCTCACGAATAGAGTGCATAGCCCACTGCGGCACGCCGACGTCAATCGTCCGCACGCCAATCTCGGCTGCGGTCAGCGGGCCGATTGTGCTGCCGCAGGCCATGTCGCTGCGTACCACAAAGGCTTGCACCGGAGTGTCTTCCTCGGCCGCCAGTTTGCGAAAGATGGCGCTGGTCTCGCTGTTGCTCGCGTAGTGCTGATTGGCGTTCAGCTTGATGACCGGACCGTGGTTGAGCAGCGGGCCGTGGTTATCGTCGTAGCGGTCGGAGAAGTTGGGGTGCAGGCCGTGGGCGTTATCGGCCGAAATCAGCACCGAGCGTGACAGCGCCCGACCGCGCTGCTGGGGGTCGGGCACAACGCGCTCCAGCATCTGCCTGAGCATCGGCCCGCGCGCTCCGGCCGCCGAGGTGCTGCCGACCTCTTCGTGGTCGTTGGCCACCAGCAGGGTGGCCTGCTCGGGGTCGGCCTCGGTCAGGGCCTGAAGGCCGATGAAGCAGCTCAGCAGGTTGTCGAGCCGGGCCGAGGCGATGAACTCCTGTTCCAGGCCGATGAATTCCGGGGCTTGGGTCGGATAGAAGAATAACTCATAGTCCAGCACCTGGGCGACCTCCGCAGCGCCGTCGGCCTCAAGGCGGCGCTGGAGGAGGCTTTTCAGCTCTGGTTTTTCCTCGGTCTGCCCGAGGATGGGCGGGAGATAGGTCTGGGCGTTGATTGAGCGGCTGGTGTTGGCCTGACGGTCGAGGTGAATGGCCAGGCTGGGAATGATCGCCACGGGCTGTGCAAAATTGACCAGCCGGTAGGCGAGCCGGCCGCGCTGGTTGAGATAGTTGACCCGCCCGGCCA
Source organism: uncultured Binatia bacterium (SeqCode) (assembly GCA_965243735.1). GTDB lineage: Bacteria > Desulfobacterota > Binatia > Bin18 > Bin18 > JAAXHF01. Next base: position 4,252,678 of record CBDEVZ010000008.1, on the reverse strand, counting down.
GCGACAGGTCGCGGTCAAACCACGGGTTGAGCAACACCCCGCCGTAGACCTCGACCCCGAGCTGGACATAGCCGTGGCGGTGTACCTCGGGCTGGGGTTTGACCTTGAGGCACGGTGAGTCGGTGTGGGCCCCGACCATCCGAAAGCCGCCCTCGGCCGGCGAGCCCTCGACCGGCATGGTCCAGGCAATAATCGACGAGTCATTGCGGGTGATGAAATAGCGCCCGGCGGGCCGCAGCGACCAGGCGTCGGCCTCGGCCAGGCGCTCAAACCCGACCTGAGACAGGCCGGCGGCCATCTGCTCGACGGCGTGGAAGGGGGTCGGGGAGGCGGTCAGGAAGGCGGCCAGCCCTTGGTTGAAGCGGTGTTGGTCCATCGCTTCCTCTTAGCGCCGGGCCACACCGATGGCAAGACGCTGACCGCGTTGTCTTCTAGCTGACGACCTCAGAGTGCGGGACCTGTTCCAGCAACTCGGCCGGATTGTAGCGTACCCCGCCGCGCACGACCGTGGTCGTACTGCGCAGCTCCCGCACGTCGCGGAGCGGGTCGCCGTCAAGAATCGAAAAGTCCGCATAGCGGCCCGTCGCCACACTGCCGACATTGTCCTCCTGGCGCAGATAGCGGGCGGCAACCGAGGTCACCGCCTTGATCGCGTCCATGGCTCCAAGCGCTTCGGCCAACAGCTCAATCTCGCGCAGCAGGGCAAAGCCCGGCGGCGGGTAGGGCAGCCCGCCACAGTCGGTGCCACCAACCACCAGCCCCCCGGACTCGTGCAGGATGCGGGTCGCCTCCTGGTGTTTCTCCAGCGCTTTGACGCACTTTGCGGGGTCAAAGATGCCGGGGTGAATGTCCCAGTCGGGTCGCTCGCCAATACGGGAGGCCATGGCCCGCTGGCGTCCCAGGGCCATCGGTGGAATATAGCGGCGATCGGGGTCTTTGAGTGCGGCTTGGGTGCCGAATTTCGCCAGCCACAGCAGGTCGAGCGTCGTGCCCATGTTGACCTGCTTGTCGACCATGGCGCCGAACCAGGTCTTGGCGCTCTCGCCCTGCAGGTCGGCCTCTTCCCAGCCCTTGGTAATCTGAGTCCAGAACCCGGGGTCCATCATCGACGCCCCCTGACCGAACTGCATGTCCAGGGCGCAGAACTCGTTGTAGGGCGAGATCCACATGTGCTCCAGGCCGTCAATGCCCTCGTTGATGAGATCGAGCGAGTGGGTATAGCCCAGGTGGCCGGTGACCGGCACGCGCTTATCGACAAAGCGGATAATCGCCTTGGCCGTGTCGGGCGGCAGGGTGAAATACAGCTTGACCCCATCAACCCCGGCCTTGAGCAGGTCGCCGATTTTTTGGGGCACGGCTTCCACCGAGGGTACGCTGTCGAGCATTTCGCCCAACTCGCCGTTATAGTCCATGCTCTGGTCCACCCCGTCGAGCAGTGGGCCGAGGACGAACAAGCGCGGACCGAGCTTGGCGCCGGTCTTGAGATCTTCCCGCAGCTGCGTGACCTTCTCCAGCTTGCCGCCCACATCCCGGGCGGTGGTTACGCCGGCGGCTATGAACAGCGGCAGCGATTCGCTGTCCAACAGGGTGGCGTGGACGTGGGTGTCGATCAGGCCCGGCACGACCGTCTTGCCCGTCAGGTCGATGACCTCGGCCCCGGTCGGCGCCGGCGCGTCACTTCCGGTGATTTGGCCGATGCGCTCGCCATCGACAACGATGGACACGCCTTCCTGCGGTTGATCCGCCAGACCGTCAATCAGCCGGGCGTTGGTGTATACCTGTGGCATAGTCCCCTCCTTTATAGTGCTGTCCTGCCTGTGTCTTACAACGCGCCCCGCGCTTTTACCAGCCGCGCGGCAGCCGTTGGGCTGGAGATAACCCACCCCGGCCCTTCGGGCCACCCCTCCGAGGACGTGTGATGCAGATTACCCGGTAGTGTAGGAGGAGCGTGTCGAGGATAGGCTCGACTCACATTCCCCACCACAGGAGGTGAGCCATGGCCATCGATCTCGACACGTTCCTGGTCGCCCTCTATACCATCGTGGACGACCTGTACCAGCAGCGGCCGGGGCTCCGGCGGCCGGAGCGGCCGGGCGCCCGGCCGACGGTGGCGGACAGTGAGATCCTGACCCTGGCGTTGTGTGCGCAGTGGTGGGGGCGCTCGGAGCGCGCCTTTCTGCGGTATGCCCGGGCGCACTGGCGGGCGTATTGTCCGCGCTTCCTGAGCCAGAGTGCCTATAACCGGCGGTGTCGGGCCTTGGCGGAGCAGCTGGTGGCGTTGGTCCCGCTCGTGGCCCGGGACCTGCGGGCGGCGGGCGCGGCGTATGAGGTCCTGGACACGGTCGCTGTGCCCTTGCTGCGGCGCTGTCGGGGACAACACCAGCGCCTGTTTGGGACGACCGCCGCCATTGGGCGGGGCGGGAGCGATAAGGAGTGGTATTACGGCTGTAAGCTGCTCGTGGCCGTCACGCCTACGGGCGTCGTCACGGGCTTTGTCGTGGCTCCGGCCAACACCGAAGAGCGGTGGGTCGCCGACGCGCTGCTGGGCTGGCGGGCCGACCCGCACGCGGCGCCCCTCCAGGTGGCCGACTTGCCCTCGCCGCGCCGCCCCAACGGGCGGCCGTATGTGGGCCCCACCGGCCCGCGCTGGCCGCCGCAGGGGGCCGGGACGCCCAGCCGTGGAGGGTATCTGGCCGATAAGGGCTTCTGGGGCCGGTGGTGGCAACAGCATTGGCGGCAGGACTATGGGGCGGCCCTGACCACGCCCAAGGACTATTCGGGCCCGGCCGCCGCCCCGGCCCGCCGCCAGCACCGGCGCCGGTGTCAGATCGTCGAGACGATCAACAGCCAGCTGATCCGCTCCTTTGGCTTGCACTTCCCGGGCGCCCGCAGCCCCCGGGGCTTGCTGACGCGCCTGGCGGCCAAGCTCGCCGCCGTCAATCTGGGCCACTGCCTCAACCAGCTCTTCGGCCGACCGGCCTTGGCCTTGGCTACGCTCTTCGTCGGCTGACGCGACAATACGCATCACACGTCCCAGGAGGGGAGGGAGGCGGTTCCCCTCCTGGGAGGGGTGGCCGAAGGCCGGGGTGGGTTTCTTTTTGCGCCACACGTTGAAAAAGGAGGAGTGAGGGGGATTTGCCTGGTGTGGGTGAGACGCGACGCCCATTTTCAAACGGAGACACCACTTAATCGAAAGTGGCTTTGATTCCGCCTGGGGTGGTCAGGCACAGCAGACCATGCACGCCCAGCCACAGGCGGTCGAGGGCACCGCCGGGCAGCCAGCGGACATCGCCGTAGTAGACCACGTCCCACCACAGGTGGCTCGCCAGGCCCACCCCATAACCGGCGACCAGGGTGGCCAGGAAGCCGGCTCGGCGTCCGATCAGCACGGCCAGCACGAAGAAAGACAGGCTGCTGTGGAAGAGGGGATTGCGATGGCCGCCAATGCCCAACAGGCGAATATCCCAGTCTGGAAAGACCGTGCCGAGGTAACACGGGATGAGCGCGGTGAAAAAGATGCCAACGGGGCGGCTCTTGGCGCGCAGAGCCACATAGCCCATGAGGAGGAGAATCCCGACCAGACTGTGCTCGGCCCGGTCGGCGCTGTGCTGCCCAAACAGAGCCAGCACCCCCCAGTTCAGCAGGATGGCGGACAGGACAAGGACACAGACGAGAACGAAACGCTTCACCCTTCAGGCCGTGATGGTCTGGAACTCGGTTGGTAACTTGCTGAGCGTCAGCTCCTCACTGAACGCCGTTCGGACCGATCTTGGACTCGGGCGACGGAGCGTGATCGCTCGCCTTGCCGGCATCGGACAGGTGCTCCATGAAGGTCCAGTCCTTGCTCGTGATAATGGTCTCCAGATTTTCGAGCCGACGGAGCACGGCCTGCCACTCGGCCTGACTCAGGACGACATGGCTATCGGGCTGAAGTTCCTCGCGTAAGAGCTGCCGAACCTGCTCGGCACTCAGGCCGTGTTGGCGCTGGCGCATGAACTCGCGGACTTTGCGCTCCTGCCAGGCTTCACCACCCAGGCCCGCCAGGCCAAAGACGGACACGGCGTGGGACGCCAGGCCGAGCCCCCAGCCCAGCACCGGCCATACGGCCCACATGGTGTAGGGCGGGGGCCCATACGTTCCAACGTCGGCCCCGTGAGACCATATGGTGTGGGGCGAGGTCAGGAGATTGATACATACCAGGAAACCGTTGACCAGCACGTAGCTGCCCAGATGAGCATAAAATCCCTTGAGCTGTTTGACGCGTTTCCTGGCCTCACGTTCGAGATCGTCGGTATGCGAATCGTGGTGCTTCATGCCCTCAGCCTGCCACGACAGGGCGGGCTGTATCAACCAGGTGAATCGGTCGGCCGGTATTTTAGGGAGATTCTCGTGCTTTCAGTGGCGATTCCAGATCCAACGTGTGTCGCAAAGCCAAATCAACTGTGGTCATTGGAAGTGAGCCAATGACGCGCTCAATTGCCGATTCGACGACTGTGGCAAGATTGTCGGTCATCACGACCGAGTCGGTGAGGAGACCCGATTGCTGCCCTTCGGAAGTGGCAAGGGAGACGACGACACGGCTGGGATGATTGGCGCGGAACATCTTGCTGGTGATCATCGCAACGATCACTTGCGGCAGGCTGGTTTGTAGATTGTCAGCTTGAACGATCAAGCCCGGTCGGGGTTTGGCCGTCAGCAAGTTGGAATCTGGAAAGAGCACTAAGACGACATCACCGCGGCGGTAGCTTGGATTTGGCTGCGTCATAGTTGTCATAGATGCTCATCTCGGGGCTTTCCCAGTCTTCGGCAAAGGTCGCCAAGCGTGCCCGCAGGTCTGCCGCCTGTGCCTCGTCAATATCCCGGTCCCGCAAATTGACGGAATTGGACGCAAGAAAGGTGACGATGACGGGAGTGCCGTCACGCGCTTCGCGGGGCGTTTCCGAGAGTTCGATCTTCCCTCCACGGTACACGCCTTCAATCGTTGTGAGCATGGTTTTCACTCCTTCCGCGCTGCCTGTCTATATTGCACACAACCCTGGCTGTTGCCAGGCTGACTACACCGACAGAGGGCGCGAACGCTTGATTTGTGGGCCGGGTTCGGGGCACAGTGACCGACAGCGAGGAGGGCGTCATGGCTGGACCGCTCGAAGGCATCCGGGTGCTGGATTTCGGTATGGCTGCGGTCGGACCGCTGGCCACCACCTATCTGGGCCTGCTCGGCGCAGACGTGATCAAGGTCGAGCAGCCCAGCGGCGATATTGTCCGCCGGCCCAGCGGCCCGACGATGGGCGGCATGGGCACGACCTTCATCGGCAATAATCACACCAAACGCGGCGTGTGCCTGGACCTCAAGGATGACGCCGAGCGCGAGGTCGCGTGCAAGCTGGTGGCCACGGCCGACGTGACGCTGGACAACTTCCGTTCCGGCGACATCATGGAACGCCTGGGCCTGGGCTACGAGGTCCAGCGCCGGATCAACCCCCGGATCATTTATTTGCAGGCCTCGGCCTTTGGCAACCGTGGGCCGTGGAAGGGCATGCTGAGCCACGAATGGATGACCCAGGCGGCCGGCGGCTATACCAGCCTGAACGGCAAACCGGGCGGCAAGCCGGAGTTTTTGCGCGGTACGGCCAACCTGGACTGGAACGCGGCCATGCTCAACTGCATCGGCCTGCTGGCCGCGCTGTACGTTCGCCGCAAGACCGGCCGGGGCATGAAGATCGAAACCAGCCAGCTCCACGCCACGGCCCTGGCCGGCCTGACCCGCTATGCCGAGTACTTCTCGACCGGCGCGGTGCCCGAGCGGATGGGCAGCGCCCGCCCGCATATCGTGCCCGACCAAGCTTTTGCCACCGGCTTGGGAGCCCTCAGCGTGTCGGTGATCCACAACGGCATGTGGGCCCGCCTGTGCGAAGCCCTGGGCTCGCCGGAGCTGGCGGTCGATCCGCGCTTTGTCACCAATGACGCGCGGGTCACAAACCGGGACGCCTTGATCCCGCTGCTGGAGGCCCGCTTCAAAAAGAAGGCGGCCTGGCAGTGGGAGGAGGTGCTTAGAGCCCACGGCGTGCCGTGCGCCCAGTATCGGCGCGACACGCCGCGCACCCATTATGTGAAAGACCACCCCCAGACCCGGGCCAATCGCATGATGGACACCATTGAGACCCCGTGGGGGCCGTGCAATGTCAGTCGGGCTCAGTGGCGGTTCAGCCGCGACAGCACCGCCATCGCCCGTCCGGCCCCCCGGCTCGGCGAGCATCAGCAGGAGGTTTTGCAGGAGCTTGGGATCACGGACCGGTCACGGGCCTCGGCCGCCTGACGGCTGCCGGAGCTGAAGGAGCGGCTATGGACCTAGCACTCGACGGCATCACGGTTGTGGATATCTCCCAGGGGGTTCCCGGCCCGCTGTGCTCGACCATGCTGGGCGATCTGGGAGCCGAGGTCATCAAGCTTGAACCCCCGGGTGGGGACTGGCTGCGGACGGTCGGGCCTTTCACCGAGTCCGAATCCGACCTGTTTATCCGCCTCAACCGCAACAAAAAAGGCATATGCGTCAACCTGAAAGAACCGGCCGGCCAGGACATTGTCCGGCGTCTGGTCCGGGCTGCCGACGTGTTCGTCGAGGGCTATACGACTGGGGTGGTCGAGCGTCTGGGACTGTCGTACGCCGAGCTGTCCGCGCATAACCGGGGGCTGATCTATTGCGCCATCTCGGGCTACGGCAGCCAGGGGCCTCTGGCCCGGACGCCTGCCACCGAACTCGACCTGCAAGCCTTTGTCGGAAAATTTCGCCAGCTCGGCACGCCCGACGAGCCGCCGCTGCGGGTCGGTTTCGATATCATTTCCGTCAACGCGGCCTGGGCTGCCTGCCAGGGCATTCTGGCCGCCCTGTACTCGCGTGAGTCGAGCGGGGCAGGCCAGCGGGTTGAAACCTCCCTGCTGGACGCTGCGGTCGCCATCATGCAGTGGACGACCGCCGCCGAAAGCAACCCGGACGAATGGCGCGCCCGACCGCTGTCCGGCTACACCGAAGCGCCGGACCACGGCTTTGCGTGCAAAGACGCCCATTTCCTGATGGACTGGGGCAACCGGAATGACGCCTGGCAGATCCTGTGCGCGACGCTCGGCGCGCCCCAACTCGGCACCGACCCGAGATTCAACGAGTGGTTCAAACGCCTGAACAACAAGGCCGAGCTGGCCGAGGCCCTGAAACCCTTTCTGGCCAGCTGGAGTTTTGACGACTTGCAGCAGCTGGTGCAGGGCATGGGCGGCACAATCGTGCGGATGAATACGGCCGAGACGCTGTTTCACAGCCCGCAGGTCGAAGCCCTGGGCATGCTCAAGGAGCTGGAGCACCCGGTGGCCGGAACCTATGCCACTCTTGATGTGCCCTGGCGGTGTTCCGAGCCCATAGCCCGCCTCTCCCCGGTCCCGGCTCCGAGCCTGGGCCAGCACACCGCGCAGGTCTTGGGCGGTCTCGGCTACGCTGCGGACCAGATCGCGCAATTTGTGGGCGCCGGCATTGTCGCCGGGCCGAGCTGAGCCAGGTGCTGAGCCCAGGTACGGAGAGCGGGCGTGCGGATTGTGCTGACCGGCGGTTCGGGCGACCTGGCAAGCGTGCTGACCCCCAGACTGGAAGCGCGCGGTGATACACCGGTGCGCCTGGACATTGTCCCGCCGCGCGACCGCCGGGGCGTGTATGTGGCCGGCTCTGTCCTTGATCGCGCCGGCCTGGCCGCCTGTCTGGCCGGGGCCGACTGCGTGGTGCATATTGCCGCCTGGCACGGCGTTCACGAGACGGCTGCGCCGCCCCTGGGAAAAGACGTCTACGCCTTTTGGGATCTGAACGTCACCGGCACCTTCAACGTGTGTGAGGCTGCGGCCAGAGCCGGCATCGCAAAGCTGGTGTATGTGTCAAGCACCAGCGTCCGCAACAGGCACGGCGTGTACGGTCACACCAAAGTGATGGGCGAAGAAGTCGCCCACAGCTATGCCGGTCGCCACGCTATGAATGTGGTGGTGCTGCGGCCGCGCGGGTTTATTCCGCACTGGAATCGGGCCGTGTATGACTCGTTTGTCGATTGGCTGAAGTGGTTCTGGCGCGGCGCGGTGCATATTGACGATGTTGCTCGGGCGGTCGTGCAAAGCCTCGACCTGCTGAGCACGACCCGCCTGGAAACGCCTCCGGTCTTAGTGCTTGACGGTGCCTATGAGTATACGCATGAGGACTTGGCCAACTGGGACGCCCAGGGGCCGGGCTCAAGCTTCCGGCGTTACTATGCGGCCTACGAAGCTCTGGTCCGGCGCTATGGTCTGGCGCCGGAAGACAAGCCCTTCACATACGACCTGACGGAAACCCGGCGTTGCCTGGGCTATCAGCCGCGCTACAGCCTGATGGACGCGCTGCGCGAGTTGGAGCGCTACGGCCCGGCCGGTCCTCCGCCGCCCTACCCGTGAATGCTTGACCCCGTGGTCGCCTGGCCATACGTAGGGGCGACCCCCCGTGGCATCTGTTCCAACTAATTGAGCCAGGGTCTGGTGTGGCCTTGGCGTGGTCGTCTGGGCGGCGTACAAGGACACGACTACGCTGTCAGGAGGCACGCTATGGCGCGGGTGGCCCAGAGCGGTGCGGAGCCGCCCGACCCCATGGGGAGCATCGAGGAGTTCCTCTGCCAGTGTTTGGCGGAGATGGAGCCCGACCCTGGGCAGCCGGGGCCGGGGCGGCCCCGCGTGCTGCCGGCACTGGCGCTGTGGGCGGGCCTGCTGGTCTGCGTGCTGCGCGGCTTTGGGAGCCAACTGGCCCTCTGGCGCCTCCTGTCGGACCGGGGGCTGTGGTTCTTCCCGCGCTTTGCGGTGACCGATCAGGCGGTCTATAAGCGGCTCCAGACGGCGGGAACGGCGCCCCTGGCGCGGCTCTTCGGCCAGATCAGCACAGTGCTGGCGGAGCGCGTGCAGGGGGCGGTCTGCGCGCGGCTAGCGCCCTTCGCTGCGGAGGTGGTGAGTCTCGACGAGAGCACGCTGGACGCCGTGGCGCGGCGGCTGCCCGCGCTGCGCGGAGTGCCGGCGGGTGCCAGCCGGCTCCTGCCCGGCAAGCTGGCCGGGGTGTTTGACATTCGGCGCCAGCAGTGGCGCAGCGTGCGCTTGCAGCCACATCCCCACCAAAACGCGAAGGTGGGCGCGCGCGAGTTGGTGGCGGGGCTACCGGCCAAGACGCTGGTGGTCGCCGACCTAGGCTACTTCGGCTTCGCTTGGTTCGACTGGCTCACCGAGCGAGGGTATTACTGGGTGAGCCGGTTGCGCGCGAAGACCAGCTACACGGTCCTCCACGTGTTCTATCAGCGTGGCGAGGTCTTCGACGGCTTGGTGTGGCTGGGAGCCCACCGGGCGGACCGGGCGCGGCATGCCGTGCGGCTGGTGACGTTCCGCCAGGGCGGCACGCTGCGCCGCTATATTACCAACGTGCGGACGCCGCACACGTTCCCGCTGCGGGCGCTGGCCGCCGTCTACGCGCGCCGGTGGGATATCGAGCTGGCGTTTGCCCTGGTCAAGCAGCACCTCAAGCTGCGCCTCCTGTGGTCGGCCAAGCCGGTTGTCATCCATCAGCAGCTCTGGGCCACGCTGATCATTGCCCAGGTGCTCCAGGCCCTGCGGCTGGAGATCGCGGTGCAGGCCGGGGTGGACCCCTTCGAGGTATCCATCGGGCTGCTGGTCGAATATGCCCCCCGCTATGCCTACGAAGGGCGTGACCCGGTGCAGGTCTTCGTGGAGCGCGGGCGGGCCCTCGGCTTCATTCGTCCGTCGCGGCGCACGCGCATCCACGCGCCCCCCATCCCGGACGCGGCCATCCGCCCGGCCCCGCCCGACCTAGAGCTGAGCCGCCCGCCGCGCTATGCGCACCGCAAGTGCGCTCGGCAACCGCCGTCTACCCTGCCTGGCAATTAGTTGGAACAGGTGCCCCCCGTGGTCGCCCTCCGAGGAGAATGTTCAGTGGAACCCCGCTTTCGTATTTTGGTCACCATGCGTAGTTGGCGCACAAGCATGGCCAGCGCCGGCTATGCGAATCTTCTGGATGCGCATCCACGCCTGGCCGAAGTCGTTGATGTGAGCGACGACTATCCGCTTGACGAGGCGCACTTATGCCGGGTCATCGCTGAGCGCGGTCCGTTTCACGCCTGTCTGGTCGGCGACGACACGCTCAGCGCGGCCGTGATCGACGCGCTGGCCGACCGGGTCAGCGCCGATCCATACCCGCACGTGGCTATCCACAAATGCGGGGTCGGGCACAACGATATCGACAAGGCGGCGGCAAAGCGGCGCGGTGTGCCGGTCAGCATCACCCGCAGACCCGAGCTGTCTCCCAATCAGGATGCGGTGGCCGAGCTGACAATTGCCCTGATGCTGGCGACCCTGCGCCATATCGTCCCCCTGCGTGGAGCGCTCGCAGCCGGGGACTGGGACACCCGGCCGCTCGGCCGGGACCTCATCGGCCTCAGCCTGGGGCTGGTCGGACTGGGGGCGGTCGGACGCGAGGTCGCCCGACGGTTGCTGAGCTGGGGGGTACGGATTGCGGCCTACGATCCGGTTGCGGTCGATCTTGAGTCCTACGTTCGGGCCTATAATGCCGAGGGCGACCGGGACATTCTGGGCCGCCGGGGATCGACCATGACGGCCTTTGCGTCCCTGGACGCGATGCTCCCCGAGTGTGATGTGGTGAGCATTCATACGCCCCTGACCGAGCTGACTGCGGGCATGGTCAACGCGGAGTTTTTGCGGAAAATGAAAGCCCGGGCCGTCCTCATCAATCCCTCGCGGGGTGGGCTGGTGGTCGAGGAAGACCTGGTCGCGGCCTATCAACGACACGACCTCGGCGGTCTGGCTGTTGACGTGCTGAGCCGCGAGTTCGGCCAGGCGCGGGCTGCGCCGCCCCCGCTGCTGGAGCTGCTCCAGGGCGGGGCGCCGATCATCATCACCCCCCATGTCGGTTCGCTGACCGAGCAGACCATGCCCCGCCAGCTTGACTGGATGCAGCGCAACGCCCTGGCCAGTCTGGGGCTGCTCGACGCTCCGGTCCAGATGTGGCTGGCCGAGGCCGCCACGCCCTGGTAGGGGCGGCAGAGTGAAAAAGTGTGGCTTGCAGGCAGGCGGTCGCAGGGGGTAGAGGGAAGAGAAGGCCCAAGCTGGAGATCGATTTGAAACAGTGCTGAGAAGAGCCACGGGATGTCCCGAACAGTCAGGAGGATGAGATGAGCTATGACATGCTGATTACCAACGCCCGTATCTGCGACGGGACCGGAGCCCCGGCCTTTGACGGAGCCCTCGCCATCAAGGACGGCAAGATTGCCGGGCTGGGCGATGTCTCGGGCGAGGCGAGCAGACAGATAGACGCCCAGGGCTTGGTCCTCGCCCCGGGGTTCATTGACCATCACACCCACTATGACGCCCAGATTTCCTGGGACCCCTTGCTGACCAGCTCGTGCTGGCACGGCATCACGAGTGTGGTCATGGGCAACTGCGGGGTGGGCGTGGCCCCGTGCCGGACGGATGAGCGTGGCATTGTGGCCTGGGACCTGGTGAATGTGGAGGCCATGCCCTATGAGGTCTTGCTCAACGGGGTGTCGTGGGCCTGGGAGAGCTTTCCCGAATACCTGGCCGCAATGAAAAAACGGCCCCTGGCGATCAATACCGGTTTTCTCGTTCCGCTGTCCGCCCTGCGCTTTTTTGTGCTCGGTGAGGCCGCCCCGGAGCGGGCCGCCCGACCGGATGAGATTCAAGCCATGGCCGATGCCCTGCGCCAGGCCATGCGGGCCGGCGCGTTCGGTTTTTCGCTCAGCACTCTGCGCCAGCATATCGGCTATCAGGGCCGTCCCCTGGCCAGCCGTCTGGCCAGTCACGAAGAGTTGGGCGCGCTGGCCGACGTGCTGCGCGAGGTCGGCCACGGCGTCATTGAACTGGCCCTGACCAGCACCGCCGGCCTGCTGTCGGAGGACGAGCTGGAGCTGCTGAAACTGCTGGCCGAACGCAGCCAGCGGCCCATCACCTGGCTGGCCCTGCTGGACCGAACGGATATGCCCTACGCCTACCGCGCGGCCCTCGACACCGTCGCGCCGTATATCGAGGCCGGGATGCGCATCCACCCCCAGGCCACCCCGCGTCCGGCGCGCCAGTACCATACCCTGCGCACCCCGTTTATCTTTGCCAGCTTTGCCTCGTGGAAGGACGCCTTTAACCGGAGCGTGGAAGAGCAGATCGCCCTGTACAAAAGCCCGGCTTTCCGGGACGCCTTTCGAGACGAACTCAAAGGCAAGGGCGGGGTGGTGTTTACCGGCCAGTGGGACCGCCTGAGTGTGGTCCGGGTGAACCGGCCGGAGCACGAGGTGTTGGTCAATAAGACCATTGAGGACATTGCCGCACTGGCCGAGAAGGACCCGGTTGACGCCTTGCTCGACCTGGTCATTGCCGAAAATCTGGAGACGGGTTTTCTGTTCGCGGCCACCAACACCAACCCGGAGGCGGTCCAGGAGCTGATTACCAACCCCCACGTGTTGCTCGGCCTGTCGGATGCCGGCGCGCATGTGGATCAGAGCTGTAATGCGGGCGTGCCGACCTATCTGCTGCACGAGTGGGTGCACAACCGCGGCAGCCTGTCCCTGGAAAGAGCGGTCCAGCGCCTGACCGCCGAGCCGGCCGATTTTCTGGGGCTGACAAAGAAAGGTCGCCTGCTGCCGGGCATGGACGCCGACCTGGTGCTGTTCGATCTGGAGACGGTCAAGCCGTGTCCGCTGGAGTGGGTGGACGATTTGCCGGGTGGCAAGCGGCGTCTGATTGAGCGGGCCGAGGGTATTGCGTACACCCTGGTCGACGGCCAAATCCTGTTCGACCACGGTGAGCACCAGGGGGTGTTTCCGGGCCGGGTGATGGACAGCGCTGACGCCTGAACGCTCTGGCGGCTTCGAGCTATGACGGTACGGCAGGCGTCGCGGCGGTGAGAAGATAGCGATAGAGCCGAAGGCTCAGCTGCCCCTCGTGCTCTTCCAGCCAGGCCGTGGCGGCGGGAGTCAGCAGCATCGCCCGGCAGGGCTCGTCGGCGACTGTTGCCCGCGTGGCGCTATGCGCGCCAAAGGCGCCCTGCGGTTCGATGACATCGCCCGGGCCGCACTGATACAGCCGGGCGCCCCTGGAATCGTAGGCGGAGGCCCGACCCGCCGTCAGCAGCTGCAAACCGTGCTGTGGATCGCCCAGCGTGACCAGCGCCTCACCGACAGCATATTCGCGCGGCTCCAGCCAGTCTCGGAGGTCATGGACCAGGTTCTCAAAGAGGACCTGTCTATCGAGCTGGCGCTCCATATCGTCAGTGACACGCTCCAGGAGGGCGCCGCGCCGGCTCTTCTCCCTACCTGGGTCTGCCCGCCAGGCGGCGATGACGATATCCTCGCAGCGTTCCAGGCCGCGGTCCGCGTCCGGCTCCCACACCAGGTTGTCGTAGACGGGCGGGGGAAGTCCATGCGCCAACTCGCTCTTGAGCTGTGCCGACGCCGCGCTCAATACCACCCGCGCTTCGGCGGCGTACGCGGCGTGCATGACCCTGCCCAGGGCATTGATGGCCGAGAAGTCGAGACCGGAGACGGCTTTGAAGTCCAGCAGGATGCAGCTGGGATGCGGGTCGTTGCGCAGGGATTGCCTGAGACGGTCGGCCAGGCGGTAGGCGCTCCCGAAGAAAAGATAGCCGCGCAGCCGGTAGGCGTGGACCCCTTCGCCCTCCGCCCGCAGGATGGCGCGGTCGGGGACGGGACGGACCTTGTTGCTGTGGCGTTCACGCGCGCTGAACCGCGCCTCGATCAACTCCATCCGGCTGAGGCGCACGACAAAGAAGGCTGTGGTGACGGCCATGCCGACGGCCACCCCTTCGAGCACACCGAAGAACGTGATGGCGACAAAGATCAGCACGACAATGGCGTACTCCGTGCGCGGCAGCCTGCTGCGGCTGGCTACGAGCCAGTCATTCATCATCCGCAGGCCGGTGAAGAGCAAGACCCCTCCCAACAGCGGCACCGGCACCAGTTGCAACACCGCCTGGCCGAAGAGCAGCGCGCCGCCTACGACACCGGCAACGACGAGGCCGGTCAGCCGTGTTTCGGCTCCAAACAGGTGGCTGAGTACGGTGTTTGACGTGATCAGACACCCGGGCGGGCCGCCGCCTAAGCCGGCGACGAGGTTGGCCAGGCCCGCGGCTCTGAATTCCCTGTTCCACTCCAGCTCCCGGTTCGCGGCCAATTCCAGGCCGCCCACACCCGTGACCAGGCACAGCAGGGTGACCAGGATCAGGGCCAGCATGTTGGGAATCTGACCAGCCACCGCTGTCCAGTCCACCCGCGCCACATCACCAAGCCCGAAGGCGGGCCATAGTGCGCCTTCCGTCGTGCCCCTGAACAGCAGGCCGGCCGCTCTGGCCTCGTCTCCAGAGATGCCGAGGACGGGCAAACTCAGATGATACGACACGGCGGCGAGCACGAAGCTGACCGGTAATATCCAAAAGCTTTTCCAGCGCGCCGTGGCCAGGCACAGGCCCAGACCATAGGCGATGCCTGGACCCCAGTTCCACACCACGGTAAGGTTCAGAAGCGCGGGAAGCGGCTGGCGGTCCAGGCTGAGTCCCATCAGCACCAGGGCGGCCAGGCACAGGGCGCCTCCCGTCCCGGCCAGAAACCCGCCCGCCACGGGGTAGGGAATGAACCGAGTCAGGTCGGCCAGTCGGAAACGCCCGATCAGAAGAAAGCCCACGCCCCCGGCCAGCGCGCTGAGCATGAGGGTTGCAACCATGGACATGAACAGCGCGTCGCTCGCCGCGTCCAGCGTGGAACTGATCGCCACCAACATCACTACGCACGGGGCGGGCAGAGCCGAGATCGTGCCCCGGTAGCTGCCGGTCAGGGCGACCACCAGGCACGCGGCGAAACTCCCGAACAGCACCACGCTGGTGCCTTGCGAGGAGTACGGCGCCAGCGGGCCTGAAAACACGATCACGCCCCACGAGATGCCTCGCACAAGAACGACCAAACCCGAGATCAGGCCAACCGACAGGGCCGGGGAGATTTTCCCCGACAGGGCGTCGACGCGGAGTTCGGATAGCAGGTTCATGATCGTAGATTGCATCGGCGTCTCGTTGAGCTTCATGCTCCAGCCCGTCACGGCTGACCATCACACACTGTGCTGGACGCTCGGTCCGCAGCCCAGCGCGGTGGCCCCCCGGACGGCTGAGCGATCAATACCAATCCAGCTTGTTCAAGTCGATGGCGTGACGTTTCCGCCTGGGTCGGGCGCGCCTTGACAAGCGGAAGCAATCGCGTTCATGCTGAGGCCGGTGTTTCGTTTTTTTACAGGGATTGTTCTGCCAAACAAAGGAGGGAGAGCGTATGGCAAGTTTTGAAGACGGCTATGTTTCGGCTGATGGGCATGTTGTCGAGCCGGCCAAGCTGTGGACGGAGCGCATGGATGCGCGTTTTCGCGACCGGGCGCCCCGCGTTGAGGCGCGCGACGATGCCGATTGGTACGTTATTGACGGGGTGACGCCGTTTCCGGTCGGCCTTGAGGGCGCCTCCATGGAGGACAAGATTGCCGGAGAAATCAAGATGATGGGCGGCCATCGGCACGCCGACACGCGGCCCGGCGCCTGGGATCCCCAGGCGCGGCTGACCGACCTGGAGCTGGATCACATCCGGGCTGAGGTCATGTATCCGGGTGCGTTCGGACTCCAGTTCTGGGCCGCCCCGGATGCCGAATATCAGCGTGATAGTATCCGGGTGTATAACGACTGGGTGAGCGAGTTCTGCGCGGTTTCGCCGGAGCGCTTCCTGGGTGGAGCCATGGTGCCGATGCGCGGGCCGGTCGAGTGGGCGGTCGAGGAAGCCTACCGGGTGGCCAAGCTGCCGGGCATCAAGACCATCTCCATCCCTACGACCATGGTTGGCCGGCCCTACTCGCGGCCCGAGTACGAGCCGCTGTGGGCCGCGCTTGAGGAGATTGACTATCCGGTCTCGATCCA
This sequence comes from uncultured Binatia bacterium (SeqCode), assembly GCA_965243735.1. Lineage (GTDB taxonomy): Bacteria > Desulfobacterota > Binatia > Bin18 > Bin18 > JAAXHF01. The sequence goes on along the minus strand of CBDEVZ010000008.1, from coordinate 4,236,642 downwards.
TATCGGGACGACCGGCGAGCCTGTCTACGACAACTTCGTCAAGCTGGGCATTGGTGTCGGGGTGGTGCAGGCCAAGATCGTGACCGGCGAGCTGGGCATGGCCGAACTGATCTGGGCCGGTATTCCGCAGCGCTATCCCAAGCTGCGCTTCATCATCGCCGAGGCCGGCATCGGCTGGATCCCGACCGTGCTGGGCTTCATGGATCACTGGTGGACGGATCATCGCCGCTGGATGGAGCCGCAGTTGGAGGAGCCGCCGAGTTTCTATTTCAACCGCCAGTTCTGGGCTACGTTTGAGGAAGACCGGTCCGGGATCATCCTGGCCCGCGAGGGGCTGGTACCCATGGATCGGCTGATGTGGGGCTCGGACTATCCCCATACCGAGGGGACCTTCCCGTACTCGCAGGAAGCGATCAGCCGGGACTTTGCCGGGCTGCCGGAGGCCGATGTGCATAAGCTGGTGGTGGGCAACGCCGCCGAACTGTACCGGATCGGCTAGGGCGCTTCACGATAGGGTGTAGTAGGTCGGATTAGCGGAGCGTAATCCGACACGGACGGGATGTCAGGTTACGCCTCCGGCTAACCTGACCTACACGGCTACACATAATGGTGAATTGCTCTCGGGCTGTCTCAGACGACGGCCGGGGCATATCCGCCCCGGCCGTACACACAAAGGAGGACTCCGCTATGGCCTCAATTCTGGAAGAAAAAGAAGCCATTCGTGATGTCTTGTCGGCCTACTGCTTTCATGTTGACGGCGGCGAGTTCGACAAATGGGCCGAGCTGTTCAGCCAGGACGCGCTGTTTGACGCCGGACCTCGGGGACAAGTCCAGGGCCGGGCGGCGCTCCGGGATTTCATTGCCAAGGCGGTTCCCACCCAGGGCGAAGGGCCGGCCCGCAAACACTGCACCATGAACAGCATGATACAGGTCAACGGCACCGAGGCCAAAGCCGACAGCTATATCATTGTGGTGCGCGAGGGCGAGCAGGGCATTCTGACCTCACTGGCCGGCCGCTACGAAGACCTGCTGGTCAAGCAGGGAGACACGTGGCGGTTCAAGGTCCGCAAAATTCACTTCGATATCGCCGGCGACCTGGGGCTCAAACAGTCCTGAAACGAGCCGGCTGACGGAAACTCCTCCTCAGCCGAGCGAGAGCAGCCCGGTGGATGGCCACCGGGCTGACTCACCAGGCATCCGGCAAAAGGCTGACGTCCAGTCGGCCTTCCTCCTGTATTCGCCACCAATCCACCTCTGCATCGGTCCACGGCCGGTGTATGAGCAGTTCGTCCGCCTCATCGAAGGCGTGGTACACCAGCTTGGGTTCTCTCTCCGCCCCGTCGTTCCGAACCACGATGACATCTTCTCCGTACATCAGCCAGCTGAGCCGCAGCAGATATCTGCTGCGGGCGGTGTCGTGGAGGGAGCGGATAGTGTCTCTGGTGCGGCGCCGTGCAAAGTCTGTTGCGGTCTGGAGTGAATCAAAGCCGGCGAAACACAGCTTGGCCTTGGGCCGGACATAGTTGAAGAGGTCGGACACAACGACAAGCGGACCTGACGATGTGGCTGAAAGGACGCCTTGGCTGGCGTTCAGGCGCGCTTCGAGCGGCAGGCAGCGGCGCTTGGCCTCCAGCATTTCGATGGAGACGATCATCAGGGTGGCGATCTCGTCTGAGGCGTTTGGCAGGCGAAAGCGAGCCTGATGATCGCGGTGTCCGTCCGGGGCCGGGTGCTTGAAGCGGTCGTCTTGTGACACGACCTCCGCACGCAGCGCTTGCACCGCGTCTGCCAAGACCGCGTAGACCGCCCGTGCGTCATCGACCGGAATCGCAATACGGATCCGATCCACCAGACGCCTGGCGTCTCCGTTGCAGCACAGGCTGATGCGTTCCCGGACTCTGTGTTGGTCCAGGACAAACGGAGCGCTCAGCCCGAGGGAGGGTCGCTCGGCCATGATTTTTCCCTGACAAAAAGAAACGGGGAACCGGTCTGAGTCCGGTTCCCCGTGCTATCGCTCAAGCTGGGCGGTGCCCAGCCCGTCCGGTCTAGAACTGGTTGCAGCGGACCAGCTTGCCCGGCAGCGCGCCGGTGCTCTGGCCGTCCTCGAAGGTCACGTCGCCGTTGACCATGATCCAGCGATAGCCGTCCGCCCCCTGGACCCGCCGCCAGTTGTTGGGCGGCACGTCGTGCAGGATTTCGGTCGGCTTGACCGCCAGTTTCTCAAGGTCATAGACCAGAATGTCGGCCGCCATGCCTTCCCGCAGACAGCCCCGGTCCCTGAAGCCTGCGGTCCAGGCCGGCAGGTAGCTCAGATGATAGTGGGCCTGCTCCAGGGTGATGGTCTCGGTATCCCGCACCATCCAGGTCAGCAGGTCGGTGACATACGCGCCCAGGGTCTGGAACTTGGTGTGCGCCCCGCCGTCGGAAAAACCGGCGACCGTGCGGTGGCTCAGGAGTTCCTTGCAGTACTCGGGGTTCTGGTTGCGCATCGGGGTCAGCCACTCGGTCTTCCAGTTGTCGGCGGCCGAGATATCGAGCAGGGTATCGACGACATGCTTGTTCTCTTCGCGGGCGATGTCTCCGACCATGCGGTCCCGATACTTCTTGCTCATCTCCTCGCTTTCCACCTTGCGGCAGATGAAGGTGGAGATATCGCCCAGAGCCCTGGGCTGCTTGGTGCGGTCGTACTCGGCCTTCATGGCCTGGCGCAGGTCGGGGTTGGCGAGTTTGATCTTGCGCTCCTCCTCGGTGCCCAGGGTCGCCTCGCGCCACGAATCCACGTTGTCAAACAGGTTCCACTCGTCCGAGAACGAGAAGCGGAAATCGAGCCGCTTGGTCAGGCCGTGGGCGACCAGCGGCACGCCCTTCTTGTTGTACTCGTCCACCACGCTCAGCATGGTCCGGAACACCTCGGGCTTCTCGTCGGTGACCAGCACGGCGTTGAAGAGCAGCGGGTTCTTGGCCAACGCGGCCAGCTGGCCGCCAAAGCTCATATCGCGGCGGTTGCCCTCGACCCCCTCGTCAATGGCGCCCGAGTTCTGGGCGTACTGGATGGTGCCTCGGTCGTACTTGCTCATCGCCTTGGCCAGCTGTTGGTAGAACTCGTCCGACATCATGTCCGAGACCATCAGGGTGCCGTCGTAGTCCCGCTGGACCGACGCGCCGTAGCCGGTCAGGCGCTGGGCCGCCCAGCCGTTGGCCCCAACCGCCATCGACTCGTCAAGAATGCGGATGATCTCCTGCATCTCGGTCTCGTTGGGCTGACGGCTCTTGGCCTGATCCCAGCCGCCCATCACATAGCTGACCAGCGGAGTGACCGGCACAAGCTGAATCATGTTGATGCCCTTGGGCAGGCTGTCGATGTGGTCCATCCACTCGGGGAAGGTTTCCCACGAGAAGGGCATGGTTGCCTTCATGGCGTCGAACGGGATGGCTTCGTTGCGCTCCATGGAGTACATCGAACGGTCGGCGTCTTTGTGATGAACCGGCGCAAAACCGAAACCGCAGTTGCCGTTGGTGACCGAGGTCACGCCGTGCCAGCTGCCGATTGTGCAGTACGGGTCCCAGTGCAACGGCGCGTCGTAGTGGGCGTGCAGATCGACCGCGCCCGGCGCGACAATCATGCCCGAGGCGTCGAGAACCTTGGCGCCCTCGTTGGTGTTGATCTTACCGATTTTGGCGATCTTGCCGTCCTTGATCCCAATGTCGCCACGGAACGGCGGCACCAGGGTACCATCGACAATCGTCCCATCCTTAATAACCGTGTCAAACTGTGGCATAGGCCCCTCCTTATGGTTGGTAGATTGCTCTGCTCGGCTCCTCAACATCCCCTGTTCATGTACGATACGCCGCTTTTTGTTTCAAATGCAAGACTTGAGGCATTCCCCCCGGGCCTAGGGCGTGTCCACGCTACAGGAGCAAGGTGTAGCAGGCTTGCGGGATGGAAATTACCGAAGCCCAATAACAGTGCATCGCCCACTGTTTGCCGGTCCGACGGAACAACATCTGCCTCGTCGACTCGTTCACCGAACGGGTCTTACGCCGCCTCTTCGCCCCAGACCATATCCCACCCGAAAGACGTCCGGGATGTTGATCCGGCCGTCGCGCATACGCAGGAAGACACCCAGCGATTCTATATCCCGGCGAACGCCGGCGGCGCCCTCGTCAATATGGCTGGGCGGAAGCTTCACCTCGTTCCCCTCCACTTGTTCGGCTAGATGATCGAGAACCTTGCTTTTTTTCCAGCGTTCCTCGATCTCATTGAACTCACAGGGCACAACCATGCCTCTAAGGGGGTCTAGGACTCTATCCACCCAGGGATAATCTTCTCGAATCTCATTGACTCGTATCTTCGAGGCTTCCTGTACGCCGCTCTTAATGCTGTTGTAGTGCAGAGCGAACTCGTGGTCCGGGTGTTGGCTTGTGGTATCTTCGGCCGCCTTTCGCAGCGCAGCGAGGAACGAGCGCGGGCTCACTCTTCTATCGGTATCCCCCAGATGATTTGGTATCCAGGTATAGGGGAAGCCGCGTCGGCGGCCTGTTCCCATCCACGGGCCGGTCATGTGGTGGAACCTTTCGCGCTGATGATCCTCGTCGAATAACTGTCGGGGAACGGTGAACATGTACTTTCCATCTGCCGGGTCAATTTCCACCGTTTTCCACTCATCACCGAGAAATGTTCGTAATCTGTCACCATGTTGCCCATTGCCGAGGACGTGCCAGAGCAACGCATAAAGATCGCGGCGCGGCCAGCTCAATTCAACGGCTGAGGAAAGGACCTTCGATGCATCCGGGAAGTCGGCGATCTCGGCTTCGTTGACCTGATCGGACCGTAGAAACACCTTCACCCGTAGCCGCCGGTACGGGCGCATATCAAGCGCGGTTTGCAGCAGGCCGCGAATCGCCCGATACATGCCCTTCCACTCGTCGGAACAGCGGTCCAAGGCATCGAACAGCATCAGAAAGTAGACACTTTTCTGATCGAATTCAGCATCGCGTTCCTGAAAAAGACGCTCGATCGCCTCCGGGTCGCTGACGACATACTTTACACGGTCTGCCCATGATGTTCGTCGCCGAAGCGGATGATCGTGATCGTTATCTGCGAGTTGCCACGCCTGCACCGTTCGCCAGATGGTCCGTGGCTCGACACCGCCCTCCATTAGGTCCCGCAGTACATCCTTGCTCGGATACTCATTGAGCTTAGGTATGACGCCGAATCCCGTTCGTATCTCGGTGTCTTCGCTCAACTTGGGCGGCTTGCTTTGCTGACCAACCAACTGACGTACCCCCCGATCCTGAAGCGCACTCCACCAGAAGGTCTTTCCAGCGCCTCTCATGCCGGTCACCAGCAAGGTGTTCGGGTCCATCGCCTTGACGTGGGACGGCGGCAGGTAGACGCGCTCGGGCTCCGGACTCTCTCCGTGGCTCGTTTCTTCCGGCAGGGTCGCGAGTGCCTCGCGGGTGGCCTCAGCGCTGATTATATCGGTCACGGGGTTTCTCCGTAGTCATTGATTTTCATAAGTACATTGAAATGTTCCAGGAACCGCTTGTAAGCTTGCTCCACGGTCGTCTGCTCCAGGTCGCGTAGCGAAGCACCTGCGGCGAGACCACGCGTCCAATGAATAGCGAGCGGGTCGTGGGGGGCATCTTCGTCGTGGAGGTCAAACGAGAACGGGTCGCTGGAATCGCCTGACGAGGCTACATCGTCATACAGACAGTCGCGGAACAGGTTCCACGCCCGCTCCCGAAACCCTTGTAGATACCGTTCCGTGTCGAGCTCAGGTGTCAGCGCGGAGACGATAGACAGGCGCTCCCGCATTTGCCTTGCCAGATCACGACGTTGCCAGTGCTGGAAGAGGATCTCGTAGTCGGTCCAGTTGCTCGCCGAATCGGTGGCGAACAACAAGACCTGGGCATCAAGGTCGGTGACGGTCGCCGCCGCAATGTCGTGCAGTCCGCTGCGGCTCTCCAACAGGACGACTTGCGGCTCGAAGTCGGCCTCCAAGCGTTTCAATAGACGTTTCAGCCGTACCGTCCATGGATCGGCGGTATCCATGTAGACGCGACCGAGCTTGGCCAGGTACTCACCGGGCTCGCGGCCATGGGCGGGTGCCACCCGCACGTCGCCATCGAAGTCCTGCGCCCACTGCGGCGCTGCCATCATTTGCTCAATCACTCGATCACCCTGCCCGACCAGATCCTCTACGAACCAGTCGGTGACGCCGAACTCCGGCTGACGGTTGAGTTCGAGCATCGCCGATGACAAGCCCGGCGACTCCAGATCCAGATCAACGACCAGGACCCGCTTGCCGTTGCGCGTCAAGTGCCACGCGAGAACCGCAGCGGTGGTGCTGCGTCCAACGCCGCCTTTGACCGAGAAGAGCGTGTAACGTGCCGCTTTCCTTCCCAGGCCTGCACTGCCGACCGTCCACCAGTCGCGCCCAGTCACCAGACGATCAATCCAATACACCTTGGGATGGATCTCCTGAGCTACGTCGTCTAGGTCCCTCAGCAGGTCGGCATCCACGAACAGCACTGCGTCTTCCACGGGATATCCATGTGCGCCTAGAACCTCGTGCAGGCTACTGGCGAAGCGTTGTAGTGGATCGCGACAGGATTTGTCTTCTTCAACGGCGTCCGAGAGCGATATGCGTACCTTGCCGAACAGATCTCGCACCAGGTAGAGACGGTCGATTTTATCTGGGAACGGCTCCAGCGTTTCGAGCAGGTGTTTGACGCAGTCAACAATGTCATCGAACGCAACGAATTTGTCGCTCATGGTTGACCATCCTGCCTGGCGAGTTGAACCATTCTTCGAATATCCCGAGCCGCTTCGCGATGCGGTTCTACATTCGCCTTTTCGAAATGCCTCCGATGCGCATAGCGGTTGTGATGCGACCAGTCTGAGAACGGCTCGCCACCCGGAAGGAGGTTCAGGTACCGCGCCCCGCCTCGACCTGTGGCGAAAGTCGAAAAAACCGGCCAAAGATCTTGAACATGCTTTTGGTGCTCCGGATTTTCGGGCTTTCCGCTAGCGTCGACGGACATTCCAAGCACCTTCATAACCGCCTTCAGGCCGCATTCCGCGCTGAATCCGTACATCTGATCGGCGTTTGCCCACCTAGCATGATCCCTCAGTAATTCCGCGTCTTCCCAGTGCCGTTGGTGCGCATCAACGAAATCCGCAGGGTGCTGCATCGCTCCACTCAGCCTTTTCAGTCCTCCACCTCGGCAATCTTGACCAAAAAGCTCCCGATCCCCCAGAGTCTGGCAAACCACTCCTCAGGATCGAAAAATCCTGGGGACCACATCGCAAATCCCCTTTCGTTCAATCCAGTCGCAAGGATATCAAGCCTGGGCCAATTATGAGAGCCTCCCCTTATTGAGTCAAACGATGCGCGCCATCGGAGGGTATGACCTGAAAGGCCGCGTTTGGAGGCTGAGGAGTTGTAACGGAGCAACTCGTGCGCATTATCCTGGGGCCGCCTCGGTAGACTGTCCCAGCGCACGGGCGCATCCAGACGGCCCTGGGGCAGGGCTGCGGGTGTGTCAGGCTCTGCTGAGCCAGTACAAGGGCCGACGGCGTTGATGAGCAACAGCCAGAGCCTGGACTGTTCCCCTGGATTCACGATACAGAATCGTGACTCGCTTTCTGGCGAACATCGTCTGCCGAGATGGGCTGTACCTCTCCTCTATCAAGCTCGCGCGCCCGACGGTCGGCCTCAATGAGCCAAGCCTGCTCTGCCTCCTCTTCGGACAGGGTGTCGAGACTCAAGAGGAGTTTTTGGGCAAGTTTAGCGCGATCTTCTGGGGACAGACGCAGGGCTTCGTGCTCAACGGTCTTGAGATCCATACTGTTACCTCATCGCTTCTGGCAGCTGGGAATTCTACTCTTCTAGTTCCCGGACACTGAATCCACTCGGCCGAACAGGTCTGAGAGCCGCTGTACGTCTGCCTCGATAAGCGGCGGTTTGAGCAGCGCGGCGACGTTGGCCTGTAGGTGTTCGAGCTTGCCGGTGCCGGTCAGCACCACGTCGATGCCGGGCTCATGGCGGCAGTAGCGGTAGGCGGCCTCGGGCAGGCTGGCCGCTTTGCCACTCTGGGTGAGAAAGCCGAGCGGGTCGGCCGCCTCAGCCACCTCGGCGGCCAGCTGACCGCTGTCCTTCAGCTCGGCCAGCACGGCTTTGAGCCGGGCTGTTTGGCTGAGGGCTGTGCGCACGGCGAACATGCCCAGCACCCCGATGTTGCGAGCCTGGGTGTGGGGAAACACGCGGCTGCGGGCGGACTGGTTCAGCAGGCTGAAGCCGACCATCATGACATCCCAACAGTCCGCCCGCACCGCCTGTTGCAGCGTCTGGTGGCCGGAGTCACGGCTGAACGCCTCGGTGATGCCGATACAGCGCAGCTTGCCCTGCTCGCGCAGGCTGGTCAGGACCGGAACGAGGACCTCGTGGGCAAAGCGGTACTGCTCGGGCCGTACGCCGTGCAGAAAGTAGATATCGACATAGTCGGTCCCGAGCCGTTGCAGGCTGTGCTCCAGGCCGCGTCTGAAGGCGCCGGCCGGATCGGGATGGTCGTCAGCCGGCAGCAGTTTTTTGGTCGCAATGACGACCTGATCGCGCCGGACGTCCCGGAGCGCCTTGCCGACAATGGCTTCGGTGCCGTAGGCCTCGGCCGTGTCAATCAGATTGATGCCCAAATCCAGGGCCTGGCGCACCACGGCGATTGATTCCTGCTCACTGTTGCCGGTGGCCGTGCCGAGGCGGCTGTGCCCGCCGCAGCCCAGGCCGGCGATGCTGACCCGCAGGCCGCTGCGTCCCAGACTGGTGTATTCCACGCTGATGTCTCCTGAAATGAGCAGCGGATCACTCGGGCTGAGCCGCGCTCCTGCGATTACTTGAAGAACCGATCATACCACTCGAGCGCCAGCCGAGACGAGGTCTCGAACCACTGGCCCTCGTAGATTTCATAGTGGGTGATGGGCAGGATCTCCAGCTTCTTGGGCTCCTTGGCCCGTTCGTACAGTTTCCGATAGCCATCAATTGGGCAAATGGAATCCTTCTCCGCCCCGATCAGCAACAGCGCTCGGGGCGAGATCCGCTCAATCACGTCAATCGGCTTGTATTCCAGAGTTTTTTCGGCGGTTTCCCAGGACAGCTCACACCGCATATGGGGAAAGGCTTCGAGCGCCTTTGGTAAAAAGGCGCGTGACTGGGGGTCTCGCAGGGACAGCTCCAGGGGATCGAGCTGCTGGCCCTGGCCGGTCAAGACACGCTGCCGGCGGTCCTCTTCCAGGGTCTGGGCCAGTTCGAGCCGTTCAGCGTAGGAGCGGACATCGTTGATGAACCGCTCTCCATCGCCAAAGCCGACCTGGCCAACCGCGACCTTGACCCGCTCGTCGACCCCGGCCACATACGGGGCGTGTCCACCCCCAAAACTCGTGCCCCACACCCCGATCCGGTCAGGATCGACCTCAGCCTGGGCTTGGAGAAAGGTGATCGCACTGCGGATATCGTCGATCTGCTCCAGGGGAAGCAGCCGCCATTTCGATCCCTCGCTGCCGCCAAACCCCCGGTAGTCAAACCCCAGGGCGACATAGCCGGCAGCGGCAAAGACCTTGGCGTAGTCCGGCAGCACCACCTCGCGCAGACCGGTGAACCCGTGGCACAGGACGATACCCGGTCGTTTTTCGCCACTGCGCAAATCACTCGGGAGAAAAAGGTCGCCTTCCAGGCGGCTGCCCTCACTGTAGAAATGGACGACGCGCTGTTCCATGATAGCCCTCCTTAGGCTTTGTGCTGCTGTGTTGGCTTCTTCGGCGATAGCTCTTGCTGTTCGGCCGGACGGTAGCGAGGAAGAGCGGAACGACACCACGGACGGGCCGGTGGTGTCCCCGAAAACGCTCCTCCTCTCCCCCTAGTCCCGTTGCCCGACAGTTGTCAACCTGCGCGCGGCGTCGCGGCGCATGGGTGTCGTGAGTGCTGCAATCCGTGATGAGCCAAACGCTCGGCGCATACCTCAGCGCCGTGCCAAAAATCCGTGCTGACCTCTGTTCATCGCCGCCCGAGCGGGTTATACAGGTGATGGGACGACACCCGCCGCGTCGTGCGTGATGCCTGCCCCCACCCCGTCCACCTCTGCCTGCTGACGCGCCACGTTTTGTCTGAAGTTCGATAAGGAGGAAGCGTATGAGTTATGACCTGCTGATCAAGAACGGCCGGATCTATGACGGCTCCGGGACCGACAGCTATGGCGGCAACATTGGGGTCAAGGCCGGCCATATCGTTGCTGTCGGAGAAGTCGACGGCCAGGCCACACACACGATTGATGCCGACGGCTTGGCCGTGACCCCCGGCTTTGTTGACGTACACACCCATTACGACGCCCAGGTCTTTTGGGACCCGCTGCTCACCTCGTCGTGCTGGCACGGTGTCACCAGCCTGGTCATGGGCAACTGCGGCCTGGCCTTTGCCCCGTGCAAGCCCGAACACCGCGACCCGCTGATGCATATTTTCTCGCGGGTGGAGGGCCTGGACTTCGAGACCCTGGAGAAGGGCGTGCCGTGGAACTGGACCTCGTTTCCCGAATACCTGAACGCCGTCGAGGGCATGAACCCGGGCCTGAATGTCGCGGTCCTGATGGGCCACTCGCCGCTGCGCATGTATGTCATGGGCACCGACGCCATTGAGCGGGCGGCGACTGCGGACGAGGTGGAACAGATGAAAGAGCTGGTCCGCCAGGGCATGCGGGCTGGCGCCGCCGGGCTGTCGGTGTCGCGCTCTCCGGTCCAGGTCGGCGACCACGGCGAGCCCATGCCGGGCAAGGTGGCCGAAGACGCAGAGCTGTTCGAGGTGTGCAAGGCGGTCGGCGAGTTCGGTCGGGGCTTTTTCGAGTTCAACCCGCGGGTCTTGATCTATGAAAAAGACAAGTCCGAGCGCGAGCGCGACCTGGCTCTGCTCAAGGCGATCGCCAAGGAGACCAAGCTGCCCACCACCTGGATCGGTCTGATCCACCAGTGGGATCAGCCCGAGCTGTGGTCGGAGCTGATGGGCGAGCTTGACGGCGCCTTCAGGCAGGGGCTGCCGATCTATCCCCAGGCCAGCTGTCGGCCGATCATGTTCCGTTTTTCGCTCAAGAATATCGCGACGATTTTTGACGACCTGCCGAACTGGAAGCGGGTCCACTTCCTGACCGCCGAAGAGCGCAAGCGCCATTTCCGCGATCCGGCCATGCGCAAAGATCTGCGCTATGACCTGATCGACGACCCCACCCCGCGGGCCTTCTCCAAGCGCTGGGATCTGATGTACGTCAACGAGGTCAAGCTGGACAAGAACCGGGCGCTCGAAGGTAAGAGCGTCGCCGACATTGCCGCCGAGCAGGGCCGGGATGTCTTCGACGTGTTCATGGATCTGTCGCTGGAAGAAGACCTGGACACCCAGTTCATCACTCCCCTGGCCAACGGCGACGAGGAGGCGGTCAGCCAGATCATCAACTACCCGCCGTCGCTGGTGTCACTGTCGGACGGCGGGGCGCACGTGCAGTTCATCTGCGACACGGCCTATCCCTCATACCTGCTGGGCCACTGGGTACGGGAAAACCGGGCGATGAGCCTGGAGAAGGCGATCGAGGTCTTGGCCGCCCATCCGGCCGCGACCCTGGGGCTCAAAGACCGGGGCATGATCCGCCCTGGCATGGCGGCCGATATGGCGATCTTCGACCCGGACACCATTCGTCCCCTGGAGCCCCACAAGGTCAGCGATCTGCCGGGCAACGGACCGCGCTTGGTCCAGGAGTGCGAGGGCATGCACTACACGGTCGTGAACGGGCAGGTGCTGGTCAAAGACGGCAAGCACACAGGCAGTTATCCCGGCCGGGTCTTGCGCGGGGTTGAGGGCCTGTAGAGACAAAACAGACAGTCAAGCGAGCAGGACGTTCGTCGCAGAGGAAACGTGTCAACCGTGACCATGGGACGACACGTTTCCTCTTTTCAACACAAAGGAGGGTGCGATCATGACGGACTATCGGATTTTTTCAGCGGACTCCCATTTTGTGGAGCCGGTCAGCATGTGGGCCGAGCGCATGGATGCCAAGTTTCGGGATCGGGCGCCGCACACGATTCAGGGCCATGACGGCCAGGACGGTGAGTTTTTTGCCTGCGAGAACATCAATCCGGTGGCGGTGGCCGGATTTTTCGGCTCGGGCAAGACGGCCGAGGAGCTGCCGGAGCACATCAAGCGCGGCTTTGACGTGGCGCCCAAGAGTGTCTGGGACCCGGCCGAGCGACTGAAAGAGCAGGACGCCGACGGGGTCAGCGGCGAGGTCTTATACCCGTCGATGGGCATGCTGCTGTTCGGCCTCGACGACGCCGAACTCCGGGCGTCATGTTTCCGGGCCTTTAACGACTGGGCGGCCGAGTATTGCAGCTATAATACCCAGCGCCTGGTTGGCGCCGGGGTGGTCGAGCTGGAGGACATTCCGACCGCGATTGCCGAGCTGGAACGGATCGCCAAAAAGGGACTGCGCGGCTCCCTGATCTGGGGTGCACCGCCCGAGGACCGGCCCTACAGCCTGCCCGACTATGACCCGTTCTGGGCTGCGGCTCAGGATTTGCAGATACCCTTAAGCCTCCACATTCTGACCGGTCGGGGCGGGGTGCAGTTCGACCTGCGCCGGGTGCTGTACGGCTATATGAAGCTGCCGCAGGAAGTCCAGCTGACCTTTGCCGATATGATTGCCGGCGGCGTGTTCGAGCGCTTCCCCCGCCTTAAGGTCGTCTCGGCCGAGAACGACGTGTCGTGGATTCCGCACTTCCTGTATCGACTCGACCACGCCTATGACAGGCTGCGGCATCTGCAGGGGCTGACCTTATCGATGCTGCCGAGCGAATATATGCGGCGCAATATGCTGGCGACCTTCCAGTTCGAGAGCGCCAACGTGGAGTTCACCCGCCAGATCTACGGCGCCGAGAATATCGCCTGGTCGTCCGACTATCCGCACACCGACTCGACCTGGCCGCGCTCCAAGGAATTCCTGTCCGAGGCGCTCAAGGACGTGCCTGAGGACGGCATGCGGAAGATCGTGGGCGAGAACGTCATCAACTTCTACGGTCTCAACTAACCTCCCAGACAGACGCAGGGGCGGCCGTCCGGTCGCCCCGGTCCAACACCGCCAACACTGCCAACACTGCCAACACTGCTCACACCCGCAGGCTGCCCTCCACGCAGGTCACCGACGCCCCACCGAGCTGTATCGTGCGCTCGGGCAGGCTGACCGCGATATGGACAAAGCCGTCCCGGCCCAGCTCGTGGCCCTGGCTGGCTACATAGTTCGGGCCGGTCGTCCCGAGTTGGTCGGAATGGGCCAGAAAGGCCGCCACGCTGGCGTTTCCGCTGCCGCACACCGGATCTTCCGGGACGTTCAGGGCCGGGGCGAAGGAGCGGGTATAGACCGCGCTCGGACCTCCGCCGGTCAGGCCGAAGACGGTGATGCCGGTCAGTCCCAGGGCGTGGCTCAGCTGCGTCACGGCCGCCAGGTCGGGCCGCAGGCCGTGGACCGAGGCCGCGCTGTCCAGCTGCACGATCAGCCACACCGGGCCGACATCAACGCGCAGCGGCCGTGGCTCGGGCGGCAGCTCCAGTCCAAGAGCCGCAGCCAGCGCGGCATGCCGGGCTGGATCACAGGGCGTGACTGTGGCCGCCGGGGTCTGAACGAACAGGTGGCGGGTGTCGCCCGTCCGCTCGACGCGGACGGGCAGCAGACCGGCCTCGCACTCCTGAACAAAGTGTGAGCGCTGGGGCTTCACCAGGCCGCTCTCCAGCACGGCGTGGGCGCTGCCGATACTGGGGTGGCCGGCGAACGGCAGCTCGCCCTTGGGGGTGAAGATGCGCAGCCGGTAATCCGCCTCGGGCCGGGTCGGAGACAGCACGAAGGTGGTCTCCGACAGGTTGGTCCAGGTGGCGAGGCGCTGCATGTCGCCACCTGTCAGCCCGTCGGCCCCGAGCACGACCGCGACCGGATTGCCGCGCAGCGGCCGGTCGGTGAACACGTCGACCTGCTTGAACGGGTAGCTCTTCATCCTGTCCGCCGTTCATCGTTCAGCATTCAGCATTCATCGTTTATCGTTCCGCCTCAGCCCAACAGCTCTGCCGCCAGCTCTTCCAGCTCGGCCATGACCTCGGTCTGCCCAAAGGCGTTGAGCCAGACAATGGCGTGCTCGGCCCCGGCTTCTTCGAGTCCCTGGAGGTCGTCGCGCTTGCGCAGCTGGCCGGGCTGACCAAAGGCCAGGACGCTGATTGAGGCCGGGTCACGGCCAGCCTCGGCGGCCAGCTCATTGAGCGTCTGGCGGCCCTCCTTGATCGTTTTGGGCGAGGTGCTGACCGGCAGCCAGCCGTCGCCCCACTCGACCGTGCGCTTGAACACATTCTTGGCCGAGCCGCCCAGCAGGACCGGCGGATGGGGCTGTTGGGCCGGTTTGGGGAAGCACTTGACGGCCGGAAAGTCATAGTATTTCCCGTGGTACTCGGACTCGTCGGTGGTCCACAGCTCTTTCATGGCCAGCACCGAGTCCCGGGTCTGGGTCCAGCGGCGCGGAAAATCTCCGCCCATGACCTCGCACTCTTCTTTTTGCCAGCCCGCGCCAATGCCGAACAGAAAGCGTCCGTTGGAGTAGTGATCCAGGGTGGCGATCTCCTTGGCCAGCAGCAGGGGGTTGCGCTCGGGCACCAGGCAGATGCCGGTACCGAGCTTGATCGTGCTGGTCGTGGCCGAGGCCCGGGCCAGGGCTACAAAGGGGTCGGAGATAATACCGACCGTGCGCGGAATGGGCCGGTCAGGTGCGGCCGGGTAGCCGGTGGTGGTGTGGACCGGCAGGACCGGATGTTCCGGGACCCAGATTGAGGCAAAGCCGAGGTCTTCGGCTTTTTTGGCCACCACAGCCGGGTCGGCCGACTCGGCTGAGGTGAAAAAGAATACGCCAATGTCCATGTGATCCTCCTTATGCTGGTGCTCCTGTGTTCATTACTCCGCCGAGCCGGGGGCTGGCAAGGGTAGGGTGCATACGGTGATGTCTCAGTTGAGAATGGTGCCCCCGTATAGCCCACAGCAGCCTGCTCCGAGGGCAGTCGCCATGGCGGGCAAATCCCCCTCAATCCCCCTTTTTCAACGTATGATGCACATTACCCGGCATCTACTCTTCCCAGCCGTGCAGAAGCCGCTGGCCGAAGAGAACCCACCCCGGCCTTCGGCCACCCCTCCTCGGAGCTCAGAGGGGTAGGTAAAAAGCCGGAGGAGTAGGCAAGCGCCAAGTCCCCCGGCATCATTTGGAGTGCTGAAACTCGGATGGTGTCGGAGGAGGCCCATGCACTTGCCACGCGAATGTTATCAGATGGAAGAGCAGCTTGCCCAGTATTTGCCGGTCTTACGGCCGGCCCAGCGGCGGGGGTTAGCGCGGTGGGTGTATGGGGCCGTGGTAGCCCAGAGCGCGTGTCAAAACGCGGTGGTGAGTGCGTTATTGGCGGTCGGCCGCTTCCATACCGTGCGCCAATACCTGCGGGAATGGTTGTACGATGGGGCAGATAAAGCGGCCCCGTGTCAGACGCAAGTGGAGGTCGAGCAATGTTTCGCGCCGTTGCTGGGCTGGCTCTTAGCGTGGTGGCACGGGCGCGAGTTAGCCTTGGCCATCGATGCGACCTTGCACGGGCAGCGCGTCACGGCGTTAGTGGTCAGCGTCTTGTATCGCGGGAGTGCGGTGCCGGTGGCGTGGCATATCCTGCGGGCCAATCGGCCAGGGGCGTGGCTGCGCCCCCTGGGGCGCTTACTGCGCCAGTTGCGCCCCGCCATTCCCAAGGCGATGCAGGTGGTCGTGTTCGCGGATCGGGGACTGTGGAGTCCCCGGCTGTGGCGGACGATTCGCGCCGGGGGCTGGCATCCGGTGATGCGGGTCCGCCAGGCGACATCCTTTCAGCCCTTTGGCGGTCAGCGCCAGCCAGCCGCGACCTTGGTCCGGGCCCCGGGCGACGGCTGGGTCGGGCGCGGGGTGGTTTTTCGGGAGCGCCAGCGCCAGCGGGCGGTCACGCTCGTGGTGGTCTGGGGCGCGGAGCAACGGGAACCGTGGGTGGTGGTGACCGATCTCCCCCCGGCCGAGGTCGGGCTGTGTTGGTATGGGCTACGGATGTGGATTGAATTGGGCTTCCGCGCGCTGAAAGGCGTGGGCTGGCAGTGGCAGCACACCCGCCGGACCGACCCCGCCCGCGTCGCGCGCCATTGGCTGGTGTTGGCGGTGGCGACCTTGTGGGTGCTGGCCTATGGCACCCGCAGTGAAGATGCCCAGACGCAGGGCGTGCCGCCCGCCCGCTTACGCACCCCGCCCGCGTCGCCGCCCGCCGGCCCCCGCCACCTCAGTGTCTTTCGCCAAGGCGTGCAGTGGTTCGGCCGCCAACTCCTCCAGGGCCGGCTGTGGCGGGGCTTGTGGCTGCTCCCCGAGCCCTGGCCCGCGCCGCCCCCTCATCTCCAGGTGACGTATGGACCGCCATGACCCCATATTTACCTACCCTTGTCAGCTCCGAGGAGGGGATGGAGGTGGTTCCCCTCCTCGGAGGGGTGGCCGAAGGCCGGGGTGGGTTTCTTTTTGCATCACACGTTTTCAAAGGGGGAAGCGCGGCGCGCAGGGGGATTTCTTGACAGGAGCCTGCTCCTCCAGGAAAGAAATGCAAACGGAGACACTGGCGCAGTTGCCCCCAGCTTTTTCCGGGGCCGGATATCAGCTACCCTGGGGCCTTCTATCTCTACAGTACGAATTGAGGAGGACGGTATGGCGGCATTTGACATGGTCATCAAGGGCGGGACGGTTGTCGATGGAACACGGGTTCCGCGCTACCAGGCCGACATCGGCATCAAGGACGGCAGGATTGCCGAAGTCGGGCAACTCCAGCCCAGCGATGCCGCTCAGGTGCTTGAGGCCGCAGACTGTATTGTCGCCCCCGGCGCGATTGACCTGCACACCCATTACGACGCCCAGCTGCACTGGGACCCGTACTGCTCCATCGGCAGTTGGCACGGCGTGACCTCGGTCACCATCGGCAACTGCGGCTTCGGTTTTGCGCCGGTGCACGCCAAGGACGCCGAACGGGCCATGCTGTCCCTGTCCCGCAATGAGGCCATTCCGCTGGGTCCGATGCAGTCCAGCATGCCGTTTGACTGGGAAACCTTTCCCGAGTGGATGGACCACCTGGACCGTATGCCACTGGGCATCAATCTGTCCCAGCTGATGCCGGTCACCCCGCTGGTGGCGTATGTGATGGGCGGTTTTGAGGAGGCCAAGCAGCGGCTGCCGAACGACACGGAAGTCCAGGCCATCCAGCGGCTGCTGCATGAGGCCATGGACGCCGGCGCGGTCGGCTGGGGCGCCCAGCGCCTGTTCCCCGACAGCCTGGCGGCGGTCCAGCGCGACTATGACGGCTCGCCCATGATTTCGGACGTGTTATCCGACGAGTTCTACCTCAGCCTGGCGGCGGTGCTGCGTGAGCGCCGGGCGGGCTGCATCCAGTTCACCCAGGCCGGTGGGGACCTGAGCGAGGGCTTCCAGAATCTGCTGACCGGGCTGGAACGTGACTTCGGTTTTAACGAACAGCTGGCCGAGAAGAGCGGTCGGCCGGTGCTGTACAACCTGATTGCCGCCAACGATCAGCTGCCCATCTTTTACCAGACCCAGCTCAAGCTGCTGGCCGAGGCCAACGCCAGGGGCCGGCGGGTGTTTGGCCAGGCGGCCACCGTCCGGGCGCCGTTTACCTTTACCTTCGAGGACTGGAACCTGTTCGACAACAGCCCGGTCTGGCGCGAGGCCACGGTCGGCACGCTTGAGGAAAAGCGGGCCAAGCTGGCCGACCCCGAGGTCCGTCAGGCGATGAAGGCCGAGTATGACTCGGGCCGGGTGTCGATTGACCTGTTCGGCGCGGTCGCCCAGTTCATCGCCAAGAAGGTGTTCCGAGCCGACCTCAAGGACAAATACGAGGGGCTGTCGGTCATCCAGATTGCCCAGCAGGAGGGCAAGCACTTCATCGACGCCCTGCTCGACGTGTCGGTTGCCGACGATCTCAAGACCGAGTGGCGCACCCCGCTGCTGAACGTCCAGGTCGAGCACCACAAGCAGGTTATGGACTCGCCGTACACGATTGCCGGCCTGTCCGACGGCGGCGCCCACATGAAATTCCTCACCACCGGGGTGTGGCCGACCGATCTGCTGACCTGGATGGTGCGCGACACCCAGGCCCTGTCCCTGGAAGAGGCGCATTTCCGGCTGAGCTGTCTGCCGGCCTGGGCGGCCGGCTTTCAGGACCGGGGCACGCTGCGGCCCGGCATGGCGGCCGATATCGTGGTGTACGACCTGGCCGAGCTCGGCATCGAGCCGATCGAGATTGCCCACGACCTGCCCACCGGCGAGTGGCGGCGGGTGCAAAAGGCCACCGGCTATCGGTGGATTGTGGTCAACGGCCAGGTCACGTTCACAGATGGGCAGTGCAGCGGGGCGACGCCCGGCAGACTGCTGCGCCACGGCCGGGCAGCCTGAGGCTATAGGCGATGGGCACTAAGGTGGAGGAGCCGAACATGGGAGAGTTTACCAGCCTCGGCAAACGCAAGGCCGTGCTGGGCATGATTCACCTGAAACCGCTGCCCGGCACCCTGTTGTATGAGGAGGGCAGTTTCAGCCGGACCCTCGATCTGGCCGTGCAGTCGGCTCGGGCGCTGTACGACGGTGGCGCCGACGGCTGTCTGGTCCAGACGGTGGATCGCATCTACAGCGTGAAAGACGAGTCCGACCCGGCCCGTACGGCGGCCATGAGCCTGATCGTCCAGGCTATCGTGCAGGCCACGGGCGACGAGTTCCAGGTCGGGGTGCAGCTGATGCGTAACGCGCTCAAGGCTTCGCTGGCGGTGGCCAAGGTGGCGGGCGGCAGCTTTATTCGGGCCGGGGCGGTGGTGGGCATGACGCTCACCGCCCACGGCATGGTCGAGGCCACTCCGCTCGAGGTGATGGAGTATCGCAAACGGATCAACGCCGGCGGGGTCAAAGTCATTGCCGAGGTGGACTCCATGCAGTTCAAATGGTTTGGCGAGGCCAAGCCGGTGGCCGAGGTGGCGCGCAGCGCAAAGTATGTCGGGGCCGATGCTGTGTCCCTGGGCAGTCCCAATGAGCACACCACGCTGGAGATGATCGCCTCGGTGCGCAGAAGCATGCCCGGACTGCCCGTCATTCTGGCCGGCTATACCAACCACGAGAACGCGCCACGGCTGATGGCGGCTGCGGACGGGGCGTTTGTGGGAACCTGCCTGGAGCGCGGCGGTTGGGGCGGACAGATCGATATCGAGCGGGTGAAGACCTATGTCGATATCGTGCGAGGACTGGAAGGATAGCGCCATGCCTTCTGTGGAACCGCTCACGTTCGAGGTGATGCTGAGACAGCTGGCCGGCCTGGCCGGCGATTTGCGCCAGCTGACCCGCCCGTTTGCGCAACAGATTGGGACCGTCCTCAGCCCTGCGGAGTGGGCGGCGGTCGAGAACGTGTACCTGACCGGGGACGGGGATTCCTACCACGCCTCGTGTGCGCTTGAGATGGCTTTTGAGACCATTGCCGATGTGGGCTGCCGTCCGATGAGCGCCCAGCGCTTTGTGGATTATGGCGCGCAGTGGATGCGCCGGCAGAGTCTGGTGCTGGCGATCTCGGCCTCGGGCGGCACCCAGCGGGTGGTGCAGGCCATTGAGCGCGCCAAAGAGCACGGGGCGCTCAGCGTGGCCGTGACCGGAACACCCGACAGCCCGGTGGCCCGGGCGGCGGACCGCGCCATTGTGGTCGAACTGCCCCAAAAAGAACGCTCACCCGGCATCCGTACCTACCAGGCCAGTCTGATGGGGCTGCTGCTGGTGGCGATTCAGCTGGGCGAAATGCAGGGCAGACAGTCTCAGCCCGAGGCGGACGCCCTGCGCCAGGAGCTTGTCGCCCTGGCCGATGTTGTGGACGCCACGACCGCTGCCGTGAAAGATCCTTGCCAGGAGGTGGCGGAGACTGTTGCCGCTGCCTCCACGCTGGTCATGCTGGGCAGCGGACCGAGCTACGGCACGGCGCTCTTCAGCGCGGCCAAGCTGGTCGAGGCGGCGGGCGTTCTTGCCCTGGGCCAGGACTTGGAAGAGTGGTGGCACGTTGAGCGCTTTGCCTACCCGGTTGACATGCCCGTTTTTGTGCTTGCCCCGCCGGGTCGCTCCCACTGGCGGGCGGCCGAGGTGGCGGCCACGGCGCGCGGCCTGGGCCGGCGGGTCATTGCCGTGGCCCATCCGGACGATACCGAGGTCACCCGCCATGCCCACGCCGTGTTACCCGTGCAGGGCGAGACGCGCGAGGAGTTTTCGCCCCTGATCTACCATGTGTTTGCCAGCCATGTGGCTGCGGCTGTGGCTGAGCGCTTGGGGCGCAGCCTGTTCCAGAGCGACCGACCCGAACTGCTCCGCTCGCTCAACGAGTACTACGCCAGCCTGAAACAGGACCTGGCGACCTAGGCAAGTCACCGGGATACTGGTAGGGAAATTGTATGGTGAAGGTCGCAGATGCCCTGGAAGCTGTTCCTCACTTTCTGAAGCTTGGCGCGAAAAAACTCTGGCTGGATTACGATGAGGAAGCCGATGTGCTGTATGTCAGTTTTCGTCATCCTCAGGGAGCGACTGACAGTCGCATGGACGCTGACCTGATCTACCATTGCCGAGACAAAGAACTTGTTGGAATAACCGTTCTCCACGCAAGCGAGATCGGCCAGTCTTCATCCAGATGAGAAGGTGCCTCTTACATCGCCTGAATTCACGCCTTCAACGCAAATCCAACCATTCCGGTAGGGACTTCTCAGCCCCTTCTTCACAGTAGAATTCCGATACCCTCCAGAAAACGGCATATGGGAGCTTCATCAAGCGTTTTGGAGAGATGCCATCAGCTACGGATAGGAACATGCGCAAAAGTTATAACAGACCAAAGAACCACCAAGATTTTGAAGAGCTCTGTTTGAGGCTACTACGGGCTTATTGGAAATGCCCGGCATTGCAGCGGTATGGTATCTCGGGACAGGCTCAGCACGGAGTGGATATCATTGATGTAAGCGGACAAGACCCTCTGCGCGCGGCACAATGCAAGCTGCATGAAGAAAGGAAAGCGACGACTCCAGCCGAGGTGAGAAGAGAGATCGAAAAGGCGAAGGGATTCAAACTTCCCCTCGACCAGTACGTCATCATGACAACGGGGGAGGTCGGAAGAGAAGTCCAAGACTTGCTGATAACGATAAATCGGGAGCACAGACAAAAGAAGCTGTTCATCGTAGAAGCATTTGGTTGGAGTCGTATTGAGGGTCTTCTCGACGAGTACCCAGAAGTCCGCGCCTGGTACGAAGACAGCCCGTCTGTGGCTGCCTTCGGAAGAATTGAGTCGAAGGTTGACAAGCTGTCTGAGGTCGCTCAGCAGCTCTCCGCAACGGACCGCGGCGACGACAGCCAAGACAGATTCCATGCCGAAATTGATGAGGCACGAGCGTACCTCGAAAAGCACGATTACCAGATGGCAAAGCTGCTTCTTCAGCGCCTCAAAGTCCGGAACTGGGACGAGCTGAAGGCGCGGCACAAATTCAGGCTATTAACCCATTTGGCGTCTATTGAGATGTCGGTTGATAATCTCAAAGAGGCCGCTGAGCTGTATCTTGAAGCAAAGACGCACCAACCTGATGATGAGATGGCTCAGGCCAACGAAGCGTTGGGCTATTTTCTGCTCGGGCAGCGCGAACACGCGTTTGAGCTGGCGGACACGCTACGGGAGGAGTTCCCCCGCTCCGAGCGCGCGCTCGGAATCTTCATTCGAAGCGCTCCTGACTCGACGGACCTAAAGTCGCTCGAAGAGTCAATGCCTCAAGAATTGCTTGAGAAGGACGAAGTGGCCGCTGCCCTGGCTCAGCGAGTGCTGGATTCTGGTGATATGCAGAAAGCGGAGAAATGCATCAGAGCTGCGACAGTCGCTAACAGCCGCGCATCCGGCATCTGGCTCCTGCTCGGCAATATCATCCTTCAGTCAGAAATATCAGAGAGTCGCGAGCGGTACGGCACTGAAGTCTTGTTTTACGACACGGTGAGGCTGCGAGAGGCCGAGGATGCCTTCGGCAAAGCATTGAGACTTGCCGAAGAAAAACGTTCTACTCCTGGGACAGTGGCAGCGCTGCTGAACAGAAGACTGACAAGAATCGCGCTCCGGAAAGATGCAGAGGCCCGTAGGGATTTAGAAGAAGCTCGGCAGGTCGCTCCGCAAGAGCCGATGGTCATCGAAGCCTACGGTGAATCGCTTGGGTTTGAGAGAAGGTCTGATGAGGCGATTGAGGTCTTGCGTCGCCTCCTGCCTGACGCCTTGTCGCCTCACGGTCAAATGCACCTGGGTACGCTGCTCTTGGAGCGCGGAGGTCCCGGCGATTTCCGCAGTGCAGGAGACGTGCTCTCGCAAGTGGTAGAGAGTGAGGAAAGACTGCCAGAGGGATTTCGGGAGCACTGCATTGAGCTTGGCCTACAGGCGTTTGCCAAGGAAGAACAATTCGACGCTTGCCGTGAGCTTTTGGAGCAGGTCCCTGGAGAGACTGTCTCTGAGGTTGGCCTCAAGACGCTCGCGGCTCGGCTCCATTTACTGGAAGGCAAGCGGGACGAAGCTTCCAAGGGCACAGATGATACGCTCGCCTCGATACAGGACACGACAACAGTATTCGACGTCCGTCGCCTGGCGCTCTTGCTGTCGACGCTGGGGCGCTTTCCTGACGCGCTGCTCCTTTGGCAGCGGATCGCCGCGCTGAACGTGTTGAGTTCCGATACGAGATATCTTTTGGACTGTGCGAGCCGGCTGAACAGGCATGACATCATGCTTGAAACTTTCCGAAAGCTGCGCCAAGCGGGAGCAATCGACCGGACACTGCTCGACAATGAACTTTCTTTCTTTGAGAGGTACGACACGGATGCTGCAATAGAGATTCTCAACGAGGAAATCAGCCGACGGCCGGAGGATAAGGCGCTCAAGCTCAGACGCTCGAAGCTAGGATTGGCGCTCGACCGGGCTGATTTGGTAGACCAGGACCCGTCGAGCGTGCCAGCAGCTGAGGAGGTGGAACCACGCACGGCTGTGGAAGCCGTGCGCGTTCTCAAGGCAATTGGACAAGAACAATATGCTGTTCAGTACGCCTACACCGTCCTTCGCCACAATTTCCAGGACCCTGATGCCCACGGGGCGTTCACGCTGGCTTGTCTATTCGGGAACGAACCGCAGGTGGAGAAGCCGGACTGCGTCGAGACTGACGCCGCGGTGTGCTACGTGGAGCAGGGGGACTCCGTCCCTCGCTGGATTATTGTTGAGGCGACACCAGATCCTAACTCGCAGTTCCCGGACTCCGAACTCTCGCCCGATAGCGCAAGCTGCAAGGCCATGATGGGCAAGAAGGTCGGAGACACTTTCGTTCTTGCCAAAGGTGCCATCCAGGATCGCACCGGTGAAATCAAAGAAATTCAGAATAAGTATGTTCATCGTCTTCGGGACTGTATGAAACAGTGGCAGGTACGGTTTCCAGAATTGCCAGTCGTGGAGGCCGTTAAGCTGCCGGAGAAGCCTGGCAAATCGGGCGAATCGGAGCTCGACATTGACGTGCTTTTCCAGTCCGTTGACAGGCGCCATGAGGACACCCGTAAGATTGAACGGATGTACAAGGAGAGCCCGCCGCCGCTCCATATGTTCGGCGAGCATTTCGGCGGAAACGCGTTTACTGCACTCCAGCATTTGGCTTCAAGGACGGATGTTCCGGTCAGATGCTGTCATGGTTCGGGGGAAGAGCACGATCATGCTGCGAAAGCCCTGAGGTCCTGCAATACACTTGTTTTGGATGTGAGTGCTATTGCTTCACTGTTCCTGCTGGACAGGCTCGACATCCTGGAGAGCTGGCCGATTGATCTCGTGGTGTCCAGAAACACGGTGAATGAACTCCGGCAGATAATCGCCAATGAGGTGCAGGTTCACAGTGGAGCATCAGGACAATTGGCAAAGACTGAAACAGGATACGCTTTTGTGGAAAGGACGGC
This sequence comes from uncultured Binatia bacterium (SeqCode), assembly GCA_965243735.1. Lineage (GTDB taxonomy): Bacteria > Desulfobacterota > Binatia > Bin18 > Bin18 > JAAXHF01. Next base: position 4,212,521 of record CBDEVZ010000008.1, on the reverse strand, counting down.
GGAGCAGAAGAAGGCTTATGTCGGGAAGTTGCGCCATCTTGTTGAGGTGGTGGAGGCTACCTGCAAGGTCGAGTCCTGCGAGGCACTTGCGACCATGGAGCCGGAGAAGCGGGAAACGCTCGTCAATTGCTTTGGCCAGTACGGGGCAGAGGCAGTGCTGCTGGCTGCCGGGCCGGGAGGAGTGCTCTGGACTGATGACTTCGTGCAGGCAGCACTGGCCAGGGGCGAGTACGGCGCGTCGCGGGTGTGGACACAGTTGGTCGTCGGAGCGCGTGCCGAGTCCGGCATGGTTGATCCCGAGATATTTCTTGATGCCAGTGCCAAACTGCTCGGATACCGGTATTCCTTCACCGGTCCAAACCCCGAGATTGTTCGGCAGGCCGGAGTGATCGCGGAGTGGAAGGTGGACAGCTGGCCTCTTTCACAGGCCCTGTCAGGCTTCGCTGAAGAATCCGCGAGCCTCGAACAGATACTCCGGTTGGCGGCGGGATTCCTCGTGCTGCTGTATCAAGAGCCACTTCTCTCTACCACTAAGGCGAATATCACCGTGAAGATTCTCGAGCATATCGCAAAGAAGAAGGAAGGAATTCAGGGAATTCACGCTCTTCGTGAAGCCCTGCCAAACATCTTTGGCCTGAACGTTGTTGGCCTTCTGGATGCAACCGAAACAGTCGATGCCTGGCTAAAGGGCAGTAGCGAGCGGCCGTTTGGTTCGTAACTGGACTCTCGCAGCAGCATCACTTGGACAGCTGAAAAAAAAAGGGCTGAGAAGAAAAGCTCTCTCCACGCAAGTGAGATCGGCCAGTCCTCCTCTCAATTCTGAAGCCGAAGGACGCGCCGGGCAGCGGGTATTAGCGCCGGGGCTGTGCCCGGACTCCGTAAGCGTTCGCCCCGATGGGCGCACCCGGTGGCAGTGTCGGCCGCCGTGCGTCGGGGTCGAGGCTCTCCTGCCGGCTGAGGAAGCGTCGGATGTCGGCGGCCGCCAGTTTCTCGTGCGGGCTGGGGTCGCTCATCCCGGCGAGCACGCCGCCGAGCTGTGTCAGCCGATCCTCGATGATCGCCCGGACCCGGGCCGGATTGTCTGGGTTCAGCGCTTCCCGCAGCATGCCGTTCAGGACACTCCGTTCGGCGGCGTCCTGGACCGCACGGCGGTAGCTGTCCGCCGGCTCCTCGGCGCCCCAGGTCTTCTCCGTCAGCCGGTCAAGCACCTCTCCGAGCCCCGGCTGCCCCGGGTCCATCGCGTGGTTGTTCACGAGGCGTGCCATCCGCTCCGGATGGAGCAGCAGCAGGACGGTGTAATCCGCCGAACTGTCCACCGCAGCGAGGGGATCGAAGACGAGGCCGGTGTGGCCGTCGAAAGTCTCTCCGCCCGCCTCCCGGTAGGCCGGCGGCGGGATCATCTCCACGATCCGCTCGGGAAGCGCCAGAAAGTCTGTCTCCAGAGTGCGGAGCACGACCTCAAGGGCGTAACGCTGTCGGTCGCCGGGCAGCGGTGTTACCGGACGCTGTCCATCGCCCCGCACCGCATAGTAGTACTCCTGGCCACCTATCGTGTTCATGGCCGCCTTCAGCTGGAAGCGGTGGTGTAGGTAGAGCGGCACCAGTACCGGCTTCCAGTAGCGACAGCGCCTCGCCGGGTCGGATGACTCTCTCTCCGAAGGCGTCAAGACCGGCCTGCCGGATCTTGATCTCGTGCTCCAGATGGCGGACCAGATCGTCGCCGTTGTCCCATACCGAGGTCAGCGGATGCGCCCCGGCGCCGATGGTGTTGTCGTCGTGGGCCATGAACAGGGTTTTGGACCTCAGCCCTTCCTGCACAATCGCGTCGAGGGCGGCCGCTGTCTCATCCGACGGGAAGTGCCCATAGGCCCAGCGCACCGCGAGCATGTCGTAGGGACCGACCCCTACCCCGTAGGCGTTGTCGAGCGATACCCTGCCGTCCTTGAGGACGGCGAGCGGCGCCGGGTAGTCCATGACACTCGCCCGACCTCCGTAGGTCGAGGCCATGAAGTTGTGCGGGAAGCCGAGGGTGTGGCCGACCTCGTGGGCGACAAGCTGTCGCACCCGAGCCAGCGCCAGCTCGACCGCTGAGATCCCCTCGCTCACCTGGGCGAGGTAGGAGAAGCCGGGTACCTCCGACAGGCCGCAGGAATGCGGTCCTGCCGGCTCCGGGGGCAGACCGGCCGGGAGGTTCCCGGCCGCGTCGTCGTACGGAGGCACGAGACCCACGCCGATCAGGTGATCCTGGCGAAGCCGCAGGCTGCCCAGGTTCACATTCCCCTTGATGATTTCTCCGGTGCGGGGATCCTGCACCGAGCTGCCGTAGGAAAAGCTGCGCGTGCGGCGGTGCGTCCAGTGGATCATGTTGTAGCGGATATCCTGCGCATCCGCTCCCTCGGGGAGCAGCTCGACCCGGAAAGCGTCGATGAAGCCGGCCGCCTCGAATGCCTCGTTCCACCAGCGCGCTCCGTCGAGCAGCGCGCTTCGCACCGGTTCCGGTACGCCCCGGTCGAGGTAGTAGACGATGGGTTCCACCGGTTCGGAGCGGTCGGCTGTCGTATCCTTCTTCTGAAGTCGGTGCCGTGCGGCGAGCCGCACCGTCATCCGCTGGTCAATCGGGGCCGCGTAGTCGGTGAAGGTCGGGCCGTTCACCCCGATCCTGGGGTCCGCGATTCGGACCTCGAAGCCCGGCTCCGGCAGGCGAACAAGCGAGTGGTGCTGGCGCAGAGTGACGGCCTCGCCGCTAGCCGCCGCCCTGGAAACAAGCGCACCGGGACTGTCGCTGGTGAGGGTCAGCAGGGTTTCGACCTCCGTATTGTCAGGAAATCCTTTGGTGCGCGGCAGATAGAAGGCGCTCCGGTCCCGGTCCACAGCGAAGGTTCCCTGCTCGGCGCGCTCAATCCGGGCCGCCGCTCCGTGGGTGTCCCGGAGGAAGAAATCCGTCGCGTCTACCAGCACCCGGTCGCCGGTTTCGGCTGCGACCGAAAACCCCCAGTGAACCGACGGTGCAAAGGCGTCCCGCACCGCCCGCACCTCATCCGGGTTGGCGCTGACCGCCCGGTAACGGTAGTTGGTCTCCATCAGCAGCACCTGCGGGCCGATCCGGGTCGGCCGCAGGATGGCGTTCATGCCGAGCTGACCGCGGTCGAGTCTCACCCGAGCGCTGCCCAGCCCCGAGGCGAGCGAGACCTGATACAGGAACTCCTCCTCCAGCGTCCCGAACTCCATGTACAGCTTTCCCGTCGCCTCGTCCCAGTAGAGCGGAATGAACCCGGAGAGCGCAGTCATTCCGGCCGTCTTCGCCTCGATGGTCGGCGGCGGCTCCTGGGCGAACGCCGGGACGCTCAGCAGCACGGCCAGAGCGGCCAACCGGCAGCGGAGGCGGAGAGCACGAATCAGCGTCCTCATTGCTGGAGACAGGGGAAGATCCTTGAAAAACAAGGGCTGAGAAGAAAAGCTCTCCTCAGCCCCGAACTGTCTTGGCGGTTGCTGACAGGAACCGGGCGATAGCCCAGTCCCTGCGTGTTCAGCCGTTTAGGCGGCCGCGCCGTTGCGCAGCAGGGCGCCCGGCGTCGCGTTGGTGCACTGACCGTCCTCGAAGGTCACCTCACCGTTGACCATGATCCAGCGATAGCCTTCGGCCTTCTGGACCCGCCGCCACTCGTTGGCCGGCAGATCGTGGGCGACCTCTGAGGGCAGGATCTTGAGGTTTTCCAGGTCGTAGACGATGACATCTGCGGCCATGCCCTCGCGCAGCGTACCCCGGTCTTTGATCCGGGCGGCCCACGAGGTCAGCCCGCTCAGCCGGAAGTGGGCTTCTTCCAGGGTCATGATCTCGGAGTCCCGCACCATCCAGGTCAGCATGTCGGTCGAGTAGGTACCGGGGGTGATGAACTTGATGTGGGCGCCGCCGTCGGACACACCCGGCAGGGTGTAGGGCGAGGCCATGATCTCGCGGTAGTTCTCCACGTCCTGGTTGAGCACCGGGCCGGCCCACTCGGTCTTGATGTTGTCGGCGACCGAGACGTCGAGCATGGCGTCGATGACGTGCTTGCCTTCCTTCTCGGCAATCTGGGCAACCGACAGCCCCTCGTACTTGTCCTTCATGGCCGGGTTGTGGACCTTGCGGGCGATGAACTCGGTCAGCTCGCCGAACAGGAAGTCACGCGACTTGGTGCCGGCGTCGTACTCTTCGCGCATGATCTCGCGCAGGCGCGGGTCGGCCAGCTTGACGCGCTTTTCCTCAGCCGTTCCGGTTGTCGCCTCGCGCCACGCCTCGCTGTCGTCAAACAGGTTCCAGTCTTCGAAGGTGATGCGGTTGGGCGCCCGGGCGGTTGCCGCCTGTCCGAAGATCTGGGTGCCCTTCTTGTTGGCTTCGGCCAGCCAGCGCAGCTGGGCCCGGTAGACATACGGGTATTTGTCGTTGACGGCAATGGCGTTGAACAGAACCGAACAGCCGCTCTCTTCGGACAGCAGGGCGTTGAAATCAAAGTCGTTGTGCATGCCGGCTCGGGGATCATCGACCCCGACCGTCGAGCGGGTGAACTGGATGCAGCCCTCGCCGTTGCGCTGGCCCAGCCCCTTGGCCATGGCCAGATAGAACTCGTCCGGCAGCATGTCGGTGATCATCGGCGTGCCGTCAAAGTCGCGCTGAACCGATGACGAGCCGCCCGGCACCAGCTGCTGGGACGACCAGCCGTTGGCGCCGGCATCCATCGCCTCGTGCATCAGGCGGATGATGTCCTGGGTTTCCTTTTCGTTCGGAAAGCGCTTTTTGGCCTCCTCAAAGCTGCCCAGGGCGTAGGCGACGGCCGGGCCGAGCGGGAACAGGTGGGAGACGTTGATGCCTTTGGGCAGGGCGTCGATGCGGTCCATGTATTGGGGAAAGGTTTCCCAGTCCCAGGCCATGGATACCTGCATCGGCTCCATCGGGATGGCTTCGTTGCGGGACAGGGCCAGCATGGCCCGCTCGGTATCCTTGGGATGCACCGGGGCAAAGCCGAAGCCGCAGTTGCCGATGGTGACCGAGGTCACGCCGTGCCAGCTGGAGATGGTCAGATACGGGTCCCAGTGCAGCTGGGCATCGTAATGGGTGTGCAGGTCGATACCGCCCGGGGCGACGATCAGTCCCCTGGCATCCAACACCTTTTTGGCATCGCTGGTGTTCAGACGGCCGATCTTGGCAATCTTCCCATCCTTGATGCCGAGGTCACCCTTGTAGCGCGGGACACGGGTGCCGTCGATGATGGTGCCATCTTTAATAATGACATCAAACTCAGCCATAACTCCCTCCTTGTTGAGATTGTTGGGTTGCGATTTTGTGTCAGCATGGCCCACTCGGCCGGGGACTGTCAAGTGCTGAGCGAACGTTCATTCTGCACGCCGCGCTAGACAATAGGGCCGGACTGGCAGGCTTCCAGCAGGGTGTACAAATCCTCGGGCTCGGCGTTGCCCCAGTCGGCCGCCTCGTGGGGATTGCGGCCCATTTCCTTGACTGCGGCAATGGCGTCGGTGACCGGAAAGCCGCGGCCGAAGATCAGCCACGCGGCCAGGATTTGCCCGGCCCGCCCGCGGCCGCCCTGACAGTGGACGACGACCGGCTGGCCGGTGTGGTCCGACTCCTTGAGAAAGGGCAGGATGCGTTCTTTGAGCAGGCCCACGTCGCACAGGTGATAGTCGGCGACCGGCGCCCAGCACACATTGTCCGGCCCGAACTCTTCGCCGTACGCGGCCAGCAGGTCTACCCGGTAGGCGCGGAGCTGGTCCTGGTGCAGCAGGCAGCACACGCGCCTGATGCCCTGCTCCTTCATATAGGCCACCCACTGGCCGATGCGCAGGGCGGACAGAGCCGGTCCTTGAGAGCCGAACACGATCGATTCCGTATGGTAGGCCGGGGAAAGACGAAATTTCCGCATGTCCATCCTCTTGAATTGGGACGCTCATGTACCGGCCAAGTGCCAAGGGCACCCGACCGAGCCGGCAAGGTACGCACAATCGGGAGGTGAGGCAAGAGCCGTATCAGAGCTGGCAGCTGCTAATTGACCCCGTACAGCTGGGCGACGTTTCCACCCACGATTTTCCGCACGTCTTCTTCGGGAATCCCGGCGAAGGCCTCGGCAATCATGTCCTGGGAGCGCGGCCAGGTGGAGTCCGTATGCGGATAGTCCGAAGACCAGGCGATGTGCTCCGCCCCGAAGATCTGGCGGGTAAAGTCCACGTTGGTCGTCTCAAACTGAAACGTCGCCACCACGTTGCGCTTCATGTACTCGCTCGGCAGCATGGGCAGCGTCAAGCCTTGCAGGTGCCGCAGCCGGTCGTAGGCATGGTCTAAGCGGTACAGGAAATGCGGGACCCAGGAGATGTCGTTCTCTGCCGATACCAGTTTGAGGCGCGGGAAGCGCTCCGGTACGCCGCCGACGATCAGGTCGGCAAACGTGAGCTGGATTTCCTGAGGCATCCGCATATAGCGATACAACACGCGGCGCGGGTCAAACCGCACCCCACCACGTCCGGTCAGGATGTGCAGACTGAGCGGCATCCCGAGGTCTTGGGCAGCCGCCCAGAACGGATCATAGTCGGGCAGACTGTACGGCCGGTCGTCCGGTGGAGAGCCCCAGATCAAGGCTCCGCGGAGGCCCTTGTGGGCGATGCGTTCGAGCTCTTCGATTGCGGCGGGAACGTCTTCCAGGGTCACCAGGCCCGTCCCGATCAAGCGGGTGGGGTTATAACTGCAATACTCGGCCGCCCAGTCGTTAAAGGCGCGAAAGCAGGCCGTGCGCAGCTCCCCATCGTCCAGGCCAAACAGCAGCATGCCCATAGAGGTGTACAGCACCTCCGCGCTCACCCCATCAATGTCCTGCTCTTTGAGTCGCTCGGCCGGGTCCCAGACACTTTTGGGCGCGACCTCAAATCCCCGCGTGCGGTGCTCCGGCAGCTCCTCCGCACTCTTGCCCGAGCCGAAGAACCCGGCTACGGGAACGGGAGAAATATTCTCGCACACAAAAAACTCGCCTTTTTGGCCCTCATGTCCCTGGACTGTATGCGGCGCCCGGTCCCGAAACCTGGCATCCATGCGCTCGGCCCAGATGCTTGGCGGCTCAACAAAGTGTGAGTCGGCTGAAATCACCCGATAGGCTGTCATCGTGCTTCCCTCCTTTATGCTTGCCCGTGCTCCTGCGGTTGGCGTACAAAACGGCGGGCTGATCCCCTCTTCCCTTTACTCCTTGTGCTCCCTGTGGAGCAAGGGCAATTTCAGCTCGGGACAACGACCACAGGACGGTTTTCAGGACCGCCAAAAGGCACGCCGATGTCGCAAGCGGGGAAGTCTTGACTTTTGCCCTGCCTCGGGAGTATGGCGGAGGTAAGCATACGGAGAAAGGAGACGCAGTATGGCAACACAGGATTTTGAGGTGCAACAGCTCCTCAAGGCGTATCGGAAAGGGCTGATTTCGGACGAGCTGTTCGAGGCCCAGATGAATGAGCTTGGCGCCGCCAACGGGGCGGGTGGTCTTGACGTGGCCAACGTGTTCGATTTCAAGGACCAATCGGTCCAGAAGCTCCAGGAAACCGAACAGAGCCAGACGGTGGTGTTCAATCTGCCGGCCAACTACAGCAACGACACCGAGAACACCCACAAGGGTGATCAGATCATCTATGTGATCGACGGCGGAGCAACCGCCCGGGTGTCGGGCAAAGAGCAGGACCTCAAGGCCGGCGACGTGCTGATGATTCCGGCCGGCGCGCCGCATACCCTGCGCACCGGCAGTGACCCATTCTTTGGCTTCACGATTCTGGCCCCGCCCGAACTGTAGCCGACCCGCCGTCCGAGTCGCTCGGGGGAGTCTGGACACAGTCGGGGCGGTTAATCAACCGCCCCGACGTTTTTGACCATACACAAGGAGGGGGCTATGACGGACACATACAGGATCATCTCCTCGGACAATCACATTTTTGAGCCGGCCGATCTGTGGGCGACGCGGGTTGAGCCCAAGTGGCGCGAGCGCGCCCCCCAGGTGCGGCGTCTCGACGACGGGGGCGACTGGTGGTTCTGCGACGGTCGCAAGGTCATGGGCGCCTTTGCCGGAGCCCAGACCGGCCGACGGTTTGAGGAACCCGAGAAGCTCAGCAGCGCCGATACCATGGACAACGTCCGGCCCGGCGGCTACCTGCCGGAGGAGCACGTCAAGGATATGGAGTTGGACGGAGTGGACGGTGGGGTGATCTATCCGACGGTCGGGCTGCTGCTGTTTACCATGTCGGACAGCGAACTCATGACGGCCATCTTCCGCGCCTACAACGACTGGCTGGCCGAGTTCTGCAAGCCGTTTCCGAACAAGCTCAAGGGCATCGCCATGCTCGACATTGACGATTTGCCGGCCGGCATCAAGGAGCTGGAGCGCTGCGCCAACATGGGGCTGGCGGGGGCCATGATCACCTGTTATCCGCGCGAGGGCCAGACCTACGATATGCCCGAGTACGATCCGCTGTGGGCTGCGGCCCAGGATCTGGGCATACCGCTCGGCCTGCATATCGGCACCAACCGGCCCGGCCCGGGCCAGACCTTTGTGTTCGACGAGCTGACGCCGGCCTTTCTGGCCAATGCCGACTACTGGGTCCGCATGTCGCTGGCCCAGATGATCTACAGCGGCGTGTTCGCCCGCTATCCCAAACTCCAGGTCGGCGCGGTCGAGATGGAGCTGTCGTGGGTGCCCCACTTCATCGACCGGCTCGACTATAACTACACCCAGCGCGCCCGCGACCTGTTCAAGAAGGGCTATTGGGACCGCTATCCGGGCGATATGCTGCCCAGCCAGTACTTCCACCGCAACGTGTTCCTCGGCTTCCAGGAGGACGCCCTGGGTATCCAGCACCGCCACATCATCGGAGTGGACAATCTGCAGTGGGGTTCGGACTATCCGCATCCCGAGGCGACCTTCCCCCGCACCCGGCAGATCCTGGAGGATATCCTGGCCGGCTGCACCGAAGAGGAGAAGGCCAAGATCGCCGGCGGGAACGCCGCCCGGGTGTATCATTTCGAGTGAGCTGTTCCGCGTTCGTTTTTCGTTCCCAACACACAGGAGGGAGTCATGGCACAGTTTGACACGCTGATTAAAGGCGGCACAGTTGTTGACGGAAGTGGGGTTCCGCGCTACCGCGCCGATGTTGGTATCAAGGACGGCAAGATCGCCCAAGTCGGGCGGCTCAAGACCAGCGACGGCGGCCGGGTGTTGGACGCCAGCGGGCTGATCGTCGCGCCGGGCGCGATCGACCTGCACACCCACTACGACGCCCAGATCCACTGGGATCCGTATCTGACCATCGGCAGCTGGCACGGCGTCACCTCGGTCACCATCGGCAACTGCGGCTTCGGCTTTGCACCCGTTCATGGCAAGGATGCCGAGCGGGCCATGCTGTCGATGTCGCGCAACGAGGCGATTCCCCTGGCCCCGATGAAGGAGACGATGGCCTTTGACTGGGAGACCTTCCCGCAGTGGATGGATCATATCGACACCCTGCCGCTGGGGGTCAACATCTCACAGCTGGTGCCGATTACGCCGCTGGTCGCCTACGCCATGGGCGGCTATGAGGAGTCCAAGAAGCGCCTGCCGAACGACAGGGAGATGCAGAAGGTCTTGCAGATGTTCCACGAGGCCATGGACGCCGGAGCGGTCGGCTGGGGCGCCCAGCGCCTGTTCCCCGAGGGCATGGCCTCGGTCCAGCGCGACTATGACGGCTCGCCCATGATTTCGGACGTGCTGTCCGACGAGTTCTACCTGGCCATGGCCAAAGCGCTCGGCGAGCGCAACGCCGGCTGTATCCAGTACACCCAGGCCAGCGCCAGCATCCACGATCCGACCAAGGGGCCGCAGTACGACTTTGCCTTCAACGTCAAGCTGGCCGAGGAGAGCGGACAGCCGGTGTTGTTCAACGCGGTGGCGGTCAACGACCAGTATCCCGAGGTGTTCCAGTCGCAGCTCAAGTGGCTGGAAGAGGCCAATAACAAGGGCATCCGGGTGTTCGGCCAGGGCGTCACAGTGCGTCTACCCCTGGAGTTCACCTTTGAGGACTGGAACCTGTTTGACAACAGCGAGGTGTGGCGCGAGGCGACCCTGGGGACGGTCGAGGAGAGAAAGGCCAAGCTGGCCAACCCCGATACCCGCCGGGCGATGAAGGAGGAGTATGACTCGGGGCAGGTGCCCATCGACCTGTTCGGGGAAATCCCGACCTTTATCGCCAAGAAGGTCCGCCGACCCGATCTGGAGGAAAAGTACGAGGGCTTGTCAGTCGGCCAGATCGCCGAGATGGAGAACAAGCACGTGCTCGACGCGTTGCTCGATCTGTCGGTCGCCGACGATCTCAAGACCCAGTGGCGCACGCCCGTCCTCAACGTCAGCGAGGAGAACTCCAGGAAGATGATGGACTCGCCCTACGTCATGGCCGGTCTGTCCGACGGCGGGGCGCACATGAAGTTCATCACCGCCGGTATCTGGCCGACCGATCTGCTGACCTGGATGGTGCGTGACGCCGGCATGCTGACCCTGGAGCAGGGCCATTACCGTCTGAGCGGTATGCCGGCCTGGGCCGCAGGCTTCAGGGACCGCGGTTACCTGCGCGAGGGGCAGGCGGCCGACCTGATGGTCTACGACCTGGACAAGCTGAACATCCTGCCGACCGAGATTGTCGAGGATCTGCCGACCGGAGAGTGGCGCCGGGTGCAGCGTTCCGAGGGCTACCGCTGGATGCTGGTCAACGGCGAAGTCACCTTCGAGGATGGCGTGTGCACCAACGCCACACCGGGCGGCTTGCTGCGTCACGGCGCGGCCAGGTAAGCACAACTTGTGGAGACCGGGCTGCGGCCCGGTCCGCAGACATACAGGCTGAGAAGAATCATTCTTCTCGGCCTTTTTTCGGGAGGAAGATATGGCAGACATTGATGACCTTGCCGGGACCTTCGAACAGGTCGTGGCCGCGATCAACCGGCGTGACGCCGGTGCGTATTCGTCCTTTTGGCACGAGCAGATCGTCGCCTTCCCGCCCTTCTCGCCGTTTGCGGTGGAAGGAAAATCCAGCCTGGTGCCGCTGGCCGAGGCGAACTTTGCCAACGCCGAGAGCCTGAGCCTGACGCCGATCAACCCCCAGTGCCGTGTTATCGGTAGTACGGGGATTGTGTGGGGCCATATGTCGCTGGCGGTCAAGCCCAAGGATGGTCCGCTGAGCGCAACGTTTGCGCGCTTTACCTTTATTTTTGCCAAGACTGACGGGAAGTGGCAGGAGGTGGCCATTCACGCCTCGCAGCTCCCGTCCGGCAGCTAATACTTGTGGGCGGAAAAGAGGAAACGTGTCGTCCTCTGGCATGAGGATGCTGGACACGTTTCCTCTTCAGGTCGTCAGGAGCCATACTCGGCTGAGAAGACCGCGCCATGGACGAGCAGGCGACAGAGCGTGGAGGAGCAGACGGTGCTGAGCGTGTATTCTACGGCTGGTTCATTATCGCCGTCCTGTTTTTCGTGTCGATCATCGACGGCGGTTTCACCTACACCTTTTCGACCTTTCTCAAGCCGCTGACCGAGGAGTTTGGCTGGTCGCGGGCGGAAACCGCAACCGCCTTCTCGCTGTACCTGCTGATCGGCGGGCTGGTGCTGCCCGGCTGGGGCTGGCTGGTCGATCACATCGGGGCCAGACGCGTATTTTTGCTGAGCGCGGTGATTGACGGCGTGGCCCTGCTGTTCCTCAGCGCGGTCGAGAGTCTGAGCAGCTATTACGGCTGGTATCTGCTCTTGGGCGTCGGCCTGGCCGGTATCGGTCCCATGCCGGTCGGCAAGGTCGTGACCCAGTGGTTTGTGGCCAAGCGGGGTCTGGCCATGGGCATTGCCCTGGTCGGCGCCAGCGGTGGGGGGCTGGTCCTGGTGCCGTTGTGCGGATTCCTGATCGCCGAGTTCAGCTGGCGGGTGGCCTATCAGGCTCTGGCCGTTCTGTCACTCGGCCTGATGTTTCCGCTCATCTGGTTCTTTGTGGTCAACACTCCCGAGGAGAAGGGCTTACGGGCGCTGGGTCAGAACGGCTCGGCCGACCCTATCGAGCCGGACAATACGCCGGCCGCGCCGGCGACCAGAGACTGGACGCTCAAAGAAGCCCTGTTCACCCCGACCTTCTGGCTGCTGGGCGTGGCCTTCTGCCTGGGCCTGATGGCGGCCGGGGCGGTCTACACCCACCAGGTCGCTTTTTTGCAAGACATCGGACAGTCGCTTGAGTTGGCCGCGACGATTACCGGCGTCAGCCTGGGCATGAGCATGGTCGGGCGTTTTGCGGCCGGCTGGCTCAGCGAGCACTTTCCGCGTCCGCACTATATCCTGGCGGGGTGTCTGCTGATGCAGGCGGTCGGGACCGGGTTTCTGATGTATCTCGACCTCTTGGGGGCCTGGAGCCTGGCGCTGTTCATTCTCCTGTTCGGTCTGGGCCATGGCGGCATGATTGTGCTGTGGCCGCTGACCGTCGGCCATGATTTTGGTCGGCGGGCGTTCGGGACCATCGCCGGGGTGCTGGGGACGATCGGCCTCAGCATCGGAGGCGCCTCCGGGCCGATCATCGCCGGCGCGATTTTTGACGCCCTGGGAAGCTACGACTGGGCGTTTGTGGGCTGTATCGGGCTGTTCATAGTCGGAGCCGGGGCGGCGGGGACGGCGCCGGAGCTACGGGCCGACCGCCCGGCGTTCGTGCCCGGTCTGGAGCCCGAGCCCTAGAAGCGGAAACGAGCCGTCCTTCCACGCTGTCACCTGTTGGCACGTTTCCGCTTTGTCACGGCCTGCTTACTCCAGATCGACCTGCAAGGCGTTCAGATTCCGCGCCATCATGTTCCAGAAGGCGGTAGCTGCGGTCAGATCCAGAATATTGTCCTGCCCGATGAGATCCCGCACCTGCTGAAACAGGCCGTCATCGACCTGACCCTTCTGGGTCAGCTCCTCGGCGTAGCGGATGATCAGCTTGTCGTCGTCGCTGAACAGCTCGCTTGTCTGGTACGAGGCGATGCTGTCGATCTGCTCGCGTGAAATGCCGGTGCGCTCGGCGATGTCGATATGCCGCACAAACCCGTACTTGCAGTTCAGCCGATCCATCAGCGTCAGCACGGCCAGCTCGCGCAACCGGGGGTCCAGGGCCGACTCGTTCATGAAGTAGTTGGCCAGCGGAAAGACGCGCTTGGCCAGCTTGGGGCTGTTGGACAGCGCCTTGACGACGTTGGGCACCTGGGGGATGCCGAACTGTTGCTCGAACGAGGCGTATAACTCCTTGGTTTCGTCACTTGCGGTGTCTTTTTCCACATACGGAATACGTGCCATGTGTTTGTTCTCCTTTCGGCTGGGTTATGTGTCTAGGCTCCGCTGATCAGCTCAAGAATCGTTCCGTCGGGATCTTTGAAGCACACAAAACTGGCCTGCCCGTCTCCCGGGCCGTCGATGGTCGTCAGCGGAGCCACGAACTCGACGTCGAGCTTTTGCAACTCGGCGTAGGCTTTCTCGATGTCGCTGACGGCAAAGGCGATGCGGCAGATGCCGACGTTGTTCAGGCTGGCGTAGGGCTGGCCCTGGGTCGGTGGGTCGAGGAACTGCACCAGGTCGAGCACCGGGGCGTTGGGATCATCGCCGATGCGCATGAACACGCCGCGTATCTTGCTGGCCTCGACACCCAGACCCTCGCCGATGCGCGGGTCGTCACCGGTAAAGTCGTTGACCTTGTGGAAACCGATCTGCTCGTAGAAGCGGATTGAGCGCTCCATGTCCCGCACGCAGATGTTGACATGAAAGATACGGTCGAGCATGGCTCTTCCTCCTTTGTGTGTTATAGGCCGTACACCTCGGTGACGTTTTGGCCAATGACCTTTTGGCGGGTCGCGTCCGACATGGGTTCGACCAACTCCTTGAGTTCGTCCATGTAGTTGCCCGGATGGTCGAGGTGCGGAAAGTCCGAGGCCCAGAAGAATTTGTCCGCCCCGACAAAATCGACCACATGGCCGAAGGCTTTTTCGTCGGGGTCGCCCGACACCCAGCACTGCCGATGAAAATAATGGCTCGGCTTCTCTTTGAGCGGCACCGACTCGCCCAGCGGGCTGTCATACACGGCGTCCATACGGTTGAGCAGATAGCCGGCCCAGCCCGCCCCGGACTCCAGCACCACGACTTTGACCTTGGGGAACTTGTCGAACAGGCCGTACTGGAACAGGGCTGTAAACGCCTGCAAGGGACCTTGTCCGCCGTGGACGTTGAAGTGCCACAGCGCCCACTTCTGCATATCGCGGAAGCGCTGGTGGACCCGTTTGGCCGGCGGCTCGCCGCTGGGGTGAATGCCGACCGGCACGTCGAGTTCCTGGGCCTTGGCCCAGAAGGGGTCGTAATCCGGGTGGGCGTGCGACTTGTTGGTCGGCGTGAAGGGCACAAAAAAGGCCCCCTTGGCGCCGCTGGTGACCGCCCGTTCGAGCTCACGCGCTGCCTCCTGGGGGTCGCCAAAGGAAATATGGGCAATGGGGATGAGACGGCCGTCCGAGTCGGAACAGAAGTCCACCACCCAGCGGTTGTAGGCCCGCGCGTAGGCGGCCTGCAGTGCCAGGTCGTCCACATCTTCGGTTTCCCAGGCCAACCCCAGGGTCGGATAGATAATGGCCTTGTCCAGACCGTCCCGGTCGAGCAGCGCGACCCGCTCCTTGGGGTCCATGGAGCCGAACGGCGCCTCGCCCACATAGGTCTTGTCGGGGTGGGGTTTCAGTTCGTCGCCGCTCTTGCCCATGGCGCCCGACTGGCCGAGCTGGCCGGGGCGGCGATACTTTGACGGTCCCCCGCCGATTTCCAGGATTTCCAGTCCGTCCCGATCTTTGCTGATACGGATCGCCCGGTCTCGATACTGGGGCTCCATGTACTTCTCCCACACATCGGGCGGCTCAAGAATATGGCCGTCGGCGTCAATCGCGCCGGGATACGGAAAACGCTCAGATGCTGTTGTCATAAGGCTCCTCCTTTGTCCGAAACATACAGCTCTTCCTCCTCCTGTAGCACGCTCGGGGCGCCAAAAGAAAGAGATTTACACCAGGTGGGCCAGGGTCCGCTCGTAGTGCTTTTGCAGGGAAACGGTGAAAGGGGTGCCGCCGGTTCCGACCTGGGCTGTTGTGTCGGCTCGACCCGGCTGGAGGATGTATCTGGCGGCGTAGTCGAGGTGGAGCTGGCGGAACTCGGCCAGAGCCTGGACGCTTTCGTTATACGCCTCGCGCAGTGCGGGAGCGCTGAAGCGATGCCGATGGACATAGTCCCGAATGGCCGGACCGCGCTCAAAGCGGGCAATACAGGCACGGTCCTGGACCGGCATGTAGTCCCGCAGTTCCAGCAGGTAGGCGCGCATGGCGTCCCAGTCGTGTTGGATGCCGAGGGCTGCGTCAAAGGCGTACAACACGCTGCTCTGGGCGCCCGTTTCGCCGCGGAACTGCTGGGGCTGGCCTTTGTAGGCTGCCACGCCGTCGTAGTACATGCCGTGGGGCAGGTCGGGGTTGTTTTTCCAGCCGAACATATACGGTCGCACCCGGCGGTAGTAGGTGTCAGGCTGGCAGCGCTCCGGCATACGCCGCAGCAGGGCCTGCATGGTCCGCAGGCTTGCGGCCAGCTCAAGCAGGCAGCCGGCCAAGCCCTGGCTGTCCTGCTTCAGCACGGCCTGCTGGGCGGGGAAGAGGGCTGACAGGCCGCGGCCGGCCGCAGCCTCGATATGCACATGCAGGGTGACGAACCACTCCTCGTCCATGCCGCCCAGGAAATTCTGAATCATGGCCAGATTGCCGACCGCGATCGGCCCGTGCGGGTCGAGGCGACGCCAGTTGTGCAGCGTCTGCGAGGCGTAGGTCAGCATCGGCGGCCGGCCGAGCTGCGTCGCCAGCCCGTGCCAGGCCACGGCCAGGGGCGTGGGCAGCCGGGTGGCGATGGGCCGGTCGGGCGCGAACACGTACAGGTTGGCCATGAACGACACCATGCTCATGGCCCGCTCACACTCCCGCTCGGTGCCCAGGGCGGCCAGGGGGAATGGGGGCAGGCGCTCCAGGGTCGGGCGCAGGGCGGTGTTCAGGGCCAGCTTGGACAGATCGCAGGCGACCGCTTCCCACTCTCCGCAGGGCTCGGGCAGGCGGATGAGCGGGTCGGGGGTGGGCAGAAAGCCCCGTGAAAAATCTCGGTCTGGTGCGGTCATGGTTCTTCGTGTGCGTTGACGACGGCCTGTCGATCTCCTACAAGGGTGGTAGGGTACATCCTGGTATCATCTCCTACCCGCCCGCAGCAACAACCAATTAAGGAGGGTTCTTTATGGCGGAGTATGATCTGTTAATCAAAAACGGCACGATCGTCGACGGCTTACGCACACCTGCGTACCGTGGGGATCTGGCCATCCGCAACGGCAAGATCGCGGCGATGGGGAATATCACCGGCGACGCGACGCGTGTCATCGACGCCACCGGCTGCGTGGTAGCGCCCGGCTTCATGGACATCCACACCCACTACGACGCGGCCCTGACCGGCTGGGACCCCTACGCCACGCTGTCCGGCTGGCATGGGGTGACCAGCGTGGCCATCGGCAACTGCGGCTTTGGCTTTGCCCCGGTCCGGCCCGAGGACCAGGAGCGGGCGATGCTGCGCATGGAGCGCACCGAGACCATCCCGCTGTCCATCATGCAGGCCTCAATGCGCTGGGACTGGGAGACCTTTCCCGAGTTTCTGGACAGCCTGGAACGCAACAAGGTCGGGGTGAATACCGCCTCGCTGGTGCCTTACTCGCCGCTGCGCGCCTGGGTCATGGGCAATGAGGCGGCCCGCGATCCCGATTACAAAGCGAGCTCGGACCAGGTCGCGCGCATCAAGCATGTGTTGCGCGAAGCCCTGCAGGCCGGCGGCTTTGGCTTTTCGGGTTCGTTCAGCATGTCCAACCGGGACTATGACGGCGGCTATCTGCCGACCCAGGTCGCGCCCCGGGAAGAACTCCTGGAAATGGCCGAGGTCATGCGCGAGTTCAACCGCGGCTCAATCGAGTGGACCATGGGCTCGGCCCTCCAGGGTCTGGGGCTGGATTTTCTGCTGGAACTGGCCAAGACCAGCGGTCGGCCGGTGAACTGGAACGCCATCGTGTCCGACTCCAACAACCCCGACGGCTGGCGCAAGCAGCTGGCCTGGAGTGAGCAGGCCTACCGTGAGGCGATTGTCCTGCCGGTCGATATCTGTGTGCCGATCGAGCGCGATTTCACCCTGGAGACCATGGGCCTGTTCGACCAGCTGCCGGCCTGGAATGAGGCCACTGTCGGCACGCTCGAAGAGCGCAAGGCCAAACTGGCCGACCCGGCCCGGCGTCCGGCACTGCGCCAGGATATGGAGAAGCGACGGCGCATGATCGTCCCGTCCAAGGACAGCGACGGCGAGCAGGGTCAGGTGGGGATGATCAACTGGCAGGCGACGGTCATCGACGATGTCCACCTGGAGAAGAACGAGCCGCTGCGGGGCAAGACCATCGCCCAGTTGGCCCAGGAGCAGGGCAAGCACCCGGTCGATGCCATGCTGGATCTGGCGGTCGAGGAAGACCTCAAGACCGAGTTCGCCATGCAGGACTCGCTCAACAGTGATGAAGACTCCGTGGGTCAGATCCTCAAACACCCGCTGACCCTGATCGGCGCCTCGGACGGCGGCGCGCACACCAAGTTCCTGACCCTGGGCCGCTATCCGACCCACTTCCTGGCCCACTGGATTCGCGACAAGCAGATCATGAGCCTGGAGGAAGCGCACTGGCGGCTGTCGACCATGCTGGGCTGGGCCATCGGTATCCGTGACCGTGGCTGGCTGCGTGAAGACATGCCGGCCGACATCGTGGTCTACGATCTGGAAAAGCTCCAGGTATTACCCATGGAGACCATCTACGACCTGCCCAACAACGACTGGCGACGGGTGCAGAAGGCCGACGGCTATCGCTACACGATCGTCAACGGCCAGATTACCTTTGAGGGCCAGAAGTGTACCGGCGCACTGCCGGGCAAGGTTCTGCGCAGCTACGACATGGCTGCGGCCTAGGAGCCATCACGCCTGCGTCCATCCCCTACGCCGCTTCCAGCCGGATGGGACGTTGGGGGTGGACTCCCAGCCAAAACAGAGAGGCCACGGCCGCCAGCCCGGCGGCCGTGTACAGCGCGCTGTCCCAGCCGTAGTGCTGGGCCAGCAGCGGGGTGAGGGTTGGCGACAGGGTCCCGCCCAGATTGCCGCCCATGTTCATGAAACCGCCCAGCGTGCCGGCATAGGTTTTTGCCAGATCAATCGTTGTGGCAAAATAGGCCGCCACCCCCAAAAACAGGGTCCCCGCGCCCAGCGCCAGGAAGAGCACGGCCAGGTAGGGGTTTGTCACGCTGGCGCCGATAGCGATCAATCCGGCGGTCAGCAGCAGGCTGACAAACCCGACCCCACAGCGTCCGATGCGTTTGCCGAAACGCTGGCTCAGGCGGTCCGTCAGCCAGCCGCCGAACGGTGCGCCTATCGCCCCGGCCACAAACGGCGCCATGCCGTACAGCCCGCCGCTCTCGACCGAAAAATGCAGCACGTTGACCAGGTACAGGTAGAACCACGACAGATAGATGTAGCCGATATAGCCGAGTACCGTGTAGGCGGCGGTCACCAGCCACAGGCTCGGACAGCTGAGCAGCGCCCGCCACGGAACAGGGCCGAGCGTCGCCCCGGCATCCTCGGGTTCATCTTCGGGTTCATCCTCAGCCGCCGACGCCTGGGCAATATACTCCCGCTCTGCGGCGTTCACCCACGGATGCTGCTCGGGCCGGTCGCGAACCAGCCAGTACCACACCAGAGCCAGGACGATGCCGGCGGCGCCGGCAATATAAAAGGCTGCCCGCCAGCCCCAGGTGACCATTACCCAGACAATGAAGGGCGGCGTCAGCGCCCCGCCCAGCGAGCTGCCGCTGACCGTAATGCCGACTGCCAGACCGCGTTCCCGAGCCGCAGCCCAGTTGGCGATCACCCGGTTGCCGTTTGGCGGGGCGACCGCCTCGCCAATGCCGATCAGCACCCGGACGACCAGAAACGAGCCCACGATGCCGATGAGTGAGGCCAGAAACAGCTCGCCGGCCAGCGCGGTCACGGCAGTGAAAAACGACCACCACAGGATCGCCGCAGCCATCACGCCCCTGGGACCGAAGCGGTCGCCCAGCCAGCCGCCCGGGATCTGGGACACGGCATAGCCCAACACGAAGGCGCTGAAAATCCAGCCGAACTGCACCTCGCTGAGGCCGTACTCGGGCATGATGTACTTGGCCGCAATCGAGATGTTGATCCGGTCAATGAACATCAGCACATAGGTGCAGTACAGCAGGCCGATAATCAGCCAACGGGTCCGGGTCGGTGTTGACATGCTCCTCTCCGAAAAACGTCCAGACTCTAGCCCAAGAGTTCCAAGCGGGGCAAGCCAAAGCTTGAATTGTTGACGGCCGGGGGCCGATCTCCTAGAACGGAGTGGGGAAGCATCCAGCGTTCGATAAAGGAGGGCCAATCATGGCCGAGTATGACATCGTCATTAAGAATGGAACTATCGTTGACGGCAGTGGCGCACCCGGCTTCCGGGCCGACCTGGCGGTGAGCGGGGGGCGTATCGTCGAGTTGGGCAAGGTCACGGGCAGCGCCGTGCGGGTGATCGACGCGTCCGACCTGATTGTCGCGCCCGGCTTCATTGACCCACACACCCACTACGACGCCCAGCTATGCTGGGATCCGCTGATCACCTGTTCGTCGTGGCACGGGGTGACCAGCGTGATTGTCGGCAACTGTGGCGTTGGGCTGGCGCCGTGCAAGCCTGCCGAACGGGATATCGCTACCTCCAATCTGGTCCACGTCGAGGCCATTCCGTATGATGTGCTGAACAAGGGGCTGCCCTGGGACTGGGAGAGCTTTCCCCAGTATATGGACGCCGCAGCGCAGCGCGGGCTGGGTATCAACGTCGGCTTTCTGGCCGCCCTGTCACCCTTCCGCCAGTTTGTGATGGGCAATGAGGCCATGGAGCGCGAGGCCACGGCGGCCGAAACCGTACAGATTCGCAGCCTGCTGGACGAGGCGCTTGAGGCCGGCGCCCTGGGCCTGTCGCTGACCGTTCTGCCCCAGCATCTCGGCTACAAGGCTCAGCCCCTGGCCTGTCGGCTGGCCAGTCATGATGAACTGCGCGCCTATGCCAGCCTGCTGCGGGAACGCGGCCAGGGGACGATTGAGGTGGCCCTGACCAGAAAGCCGAGCGCGGTGTCCGACAGGGAGTACGCGCTCCTGGAGCTGCTGGTTTCCGAGAGCGAGCGGCCGGTCACCTGGCTCAATCTGCGCGACCGCGACGATGATCCCGAGGCGTGGACCAACACCCTGGAACGCGTCGCCCCGCTGCTCGAACGCGGCAGCCGACCCCAGGTGGCGGTGCGGCCGCTGGTGGTGGAGTTCAATCTGCGCAACCCGTTCCTGTTTGCCGCCATGCGTTCGACCAAGCCGGTGTTCGGCGAGGCCACGCCCGAGGATCAGAAACGCACCTATGCCGACCCCGAGTTCCGCCGCGCTTTTGGGGCCGAGCTGGAGCGCGGCACGGTCTTTCATGACATCTGGCAACGGACCAAGGTCAAGGAAGTCAGCAGCCCGGCGCTCAAGGCGCTTGAGTGGAAGACGATAGACGACATCGCCCAGCAGCGCGGGGTGGCGCCCCTGGACGCCTTCTTCGATATCGCCCTTGAGGACGACCTGGGTCTCGACTACATGCTGCCGCTGCTCGACATCAACGAGGAACGGGTGGCAAAAAAATTCAGCGACCCGCGCACCCTGATCGGCATCTCTGACGGCGGAGCGCACGTGGACATGCTGTGCAACGCCGGCTACCCGAGCTATCTGCTGGGGACTTTCGTGCGGGACAAGCAGGCGCTGAGCGTCGAACACGCGGTGCGGCGTATCACTGCCGAGCCGGCCCAGTTCTTCGGCATCAACGACCGTGGCGCGCTGCGGGTCGGGCTGGCTGCCGACATTACCGTGTTTGACCTGAACACCATCGACTCCCCCGAGCGTCCGGAAGTTCGCCAAGACTTGCCGGGCGGCGGGCGCCGTCTGGTGACCCAGGCCGAAGGTATTCAGTACACCATCGTCAACGGTCAGGTCTTGTACGAAGGACAACGGCAGACCGGCGTCCTGCCCGGTCAGGTGATCCGAGGCGGGCAGCCGGCCTGAGGGAGGACGAGCCATGTCGATACAACATGTAATTTCAGCCGATTCGCATATGGTTGAGCCGGGTGACCTGTGGCTCGAACGGCTCGACCGCAAATACCGTGACGATGCCCCGCGGGTCGTCAAAAACGAGCAGTCCAAGGCTGCGCCGTATGTGTTTGTTGGGCCCGGCATTCATCCGCTGACGGTGGCCGGTGTGTTTGCCGCCGGCCGCAGCGGCGATGCATTGCGCGCACACATGCAGAGCGGTTACGAGGCTGCCCGGCCCAGCGGCTGGGACCCGGTCGAGCGGCTGAAGGATCAGGACCTGGACGGCGTGGTGGCCGAGGTCTTGTATTCCAGCCTGGGCATTGTCCTGCTGGGCATGCCGGACGGCGAACTGCAACAGGCGTGTCTGCGCGTGTATAACGACTGGCTGGCCGAGTTCTGCTCCCATGACCCGCAGCGTCTGGTCGGCATCGGCCTGTACCCGCTCAGCGCCCTGCCCGATGTGTCGGAGATTGAGCGCTGCGCCAAGCTCGGACTCAAAGGCGTCCTGATCCTGGCCTCCGACACGCTGAAGCTGCCCTACAGCGACGAGCGCTTCGAGCCGCTGTGGCGGGTGTGTGCCGAGGCCGGGCTGCCCATCTCGCTGCACAAACCCCTGGTGTCCGGCATGCCGCGAACCGCAGCCATGCCAACCCCGGCCGACCTCCAGATTCATGTCATCCACGTTGTTGAGCAGTGTCTGACCCGGATGGTGTACGGCGGCGTGTTCGAGCGCTTCCCCGAGCTGAAGATGGTCTCGGCCGAGAATGACGTGGGTTGGATGCCGAACTGGGTGCATCGGCTCGACCACGTCCACGCCAAGATCCCGGATACCAGGCGCCTGCCGCTCAAACCCAGCGAGTACGTGCGGCGTAACATCTGGGGCACCTTTCAGGACGATCCGATCGGCCCGGCGACGTGGCGATTCTTCGGTCAACATAACTATATGTGGGCGTCGGACTTTCCGCATGCCGACTCGACCTTCCCCCATTCGCTCCAGATTATTAACCAGCATTTTGCCGATATTCCGGCTGAGGTGACGCGCAATATCGTATTTGACAACGCCAAGCGCCTGTATGGCATTGAAGTCGGCTGACAGGAGGACCCCAATGGACATGACCGAACTCGAACAACGACTGACCCGCATGGAAGACATGGAGGCCATCAAGCAGCTCAAGGCCGAATACTGCGACATCTGCGACGACGACCATAATCCCGACCGTATCACCACGATTTTCGCCGAGGATGGTATCTGGGAAGGCGCCGGGTTCGGCAAAGCCCAGGGGCATGCGGCCATCCGTGAGCTGTTCAAGAAATTCCAGACCCTGATCAGCTTCTCCCAGCACCAGGTGCTGAACCCGGTCATCAAGATCGATGGCGACCGGGCGACCGGTATCTGGTACTTTTTCGGGCCGTTTACGTTCTACAAGAACAACCAGGCCAAGTGGCTGGCCGCCCGCTACCAGGACGACTATGTCAAGGTGAACGGGGAGTGGAAGATTCAGCACCTGCGGGCGCGCGGGCGGATGAGTACCGATTACGAAAAGAGCTGGGCCGACAAAGCCTGAAGAGCCGATAACGGCCGGGCCTGCGTCCGGCCGAGCACCCCCCCATGCTGAAATATATTCTGTGGGACCACGACGGCGTGTTGGTCGACACCGAGCACTGGTACTTTGTCTCGACCCAGCAGGCCCTGGCCGAACTCGAGATATATTTTGACAAAGACGAATACGTGGCGCACACGACCAGCGGTCAGACGATGTGGGAGCTGGCCAGGCAGCGGGGCGTCTCGGAGGATGTCATCGCCGTCCACCGCCACAACCGGGACCGCTATTATCAGGAACATCTGCGGACCGAGGACATTGAGATTCCGGGCGTGCTGGACGTGCTGGCCGAGCTGTCAGCGTTCTTTTCCATGGCGATTGTAACCACGGCCAAGAAGGCCGACTTTGGCCTGATCCACCAGGACCGGACGATTGTGTCCTACATGGACTTTGTTGTTGCCAACGGGGATTATGCGCGCAGCAAGCCGGCCCCCGATCCCTATCTGACGGCCCTGGAGCGCTTCGGGGCTCAGCCCCACGAGGCGATTGCAATTGAGGATTCCGAGCGCGGTCTGCGCTCGGCGGTGGCCGCCGGTCTTGAGTGCATCGTGATCGAACACGCGTTCACGAAGTCCCAGGACTTCTCGCGCGCCAGCCGCGTCGTGCAGTCAATCCGTGACCTGCCGGCCATCCTGCTCGGTCAAAAAGCGAAGCCCATTTCGGACTGACCGCCCTGTCCTCTGTGAAACGGTGAGAGTCATGCCGGCCCGACTTCGGCCTCCAAACTTGTCGCCTCGGATAGCGACTGGTACAGTGCGCCAGAAGAAGGATGAGCGAGAGAGAAGAAAATCGGCCGTCCATCGAACGCGCCCAGGAAGGACTGGAAGCCGCACGGGTTTGTTTAGAACAGGACCTCCTCCACTCCGCCACCAGCAGAGCGTATTATGCGATGTTCTGGGCGGCGCAAGTTGCTTTGGCCGACATTGGAGTCACGGATTCAGAGTGGAGTCATCGCGCCTTGCAAGCGGCTTTTATGACCGAACTGGTGAAACGACGCAAACGATATCCGAGCCGTTTTGGCGCACAGTTCAACGAAACTCTTCTGTTGCGCCTCGACGCGGACTATCGTTTGAAAGGCGTCAGCAGAAGACAAGCGACCCGGGCGATTCGTTATGCACGTGAGTTTGTCACAAGCATTGCTGAGGAGACCTCGCATGACACAGCCACTCCAGACGGTCCTTGATTATCGCACACGCCTCGACACAGCGGTCACAAGCTTCAGCCGTCACATTCATGACCTGTGCCCTGATGCCCGTCTCGAGATTTCGTTCGTCCGTTACGAAACGGAAGACGCTCACATCTGGGTCACGGCACCCGCCACGATGACAGAAGATCAGCGCGATAGACTGAGCACCCAAGTGGCGGAGAAGAGTGTAGATATCCTGCTGAGCGAAGGCTTTCTTATCCTGGCCGGAGTTGAAGACCCCGACCTGATGGACTCATAGTTCTTCCCCTCGCTCCTGTTCGCAAATCGTCGAGGAGTGCGGCGCACCTCCAGAGAGCCATATACCTATGTCCAAGGTCCAGCAACACCGTTCTGGCCGCCGCTGGAACTTCAAGTTCTGCGCTGCGCCGTATTGTGACGAGCGCCTCTACACGTACATGCGCTGCTGGGAAAAAAGTACTGCTCTGACGAATGCCAGCGGATGACCGTAAAACTGTGACAGGAGCAGCGGAAGCGGGAGAAGTGGGAAAAACAGTCCGAGTTGGATAAAGCAAAGAAGACCCTGCATTGATTGGAAGTCTCCTTTTCCGAAGAGCTGAGAATGTCGGTTCACGCTTCTTTAATCTGACCTACAGGACTTAGAGCAATTTACGTTACCGTGTAGCCACAATGGTGGAAGTAGTGTTGACATTCCAGCGGGGAGACGTGGCGCAAGGCCGTGCCGAGATAGGCCCAGAGCGCCTCACGCGACCGTGGGGCGGCGCCCCGTGCCAAGGCTTTGAGTTTGGCAAACACCTGTTCAATGGGATTGAGGTCGGGACTATACGGGGGCAGGAACACGAGCTGCGCCCCCGCCTGGGCAATGGACTGGGCACTGACCGGGTCCTTATGGACGGCGAGATTATCGAGGATGACGAGGTCACCCGGGTGTAAGGTGGGCACGAAGAACTGCGCCACATAGGCGCGGAAGGCGGCGGTCGTCAGCGGGCCATCCAGGACCAGCGGGGCCGTCAGCCCCGTCACCCGTAGCGCTCCCACAAAGGTCGTCTGTCCGCGCCGATACGGGACGCGGCTCACGCAGCGCTGGCCCCGGGGCGCCCAGCCACGCCGCCGGGTCAGGGTCGTGCTAAATCCACTCTCATCAATGAAGACCAGCCGGGAGGCGGCCAGGGTGGGCTGAGCTGCACGCCAGCGCTGGCGCGCGAGGAGTACATCAGACCGGGTCTGTTCCTGGGCGAACAGGACTTTTTTTTAGCGTGAGGCCCAACCGCCGCAGCGCCCGCCACACCGAGACGAGGCTACACGAGACTCCGAGAGCCTGGCGCATCTCTGCCAACGTCAGGTCGGGCTGGGCCGCCACCAGCGCCCGCAGCTGCTCCCTGTGCCCCGCTAACGCTTGGGGCTTGAAGCGGCGCGGGCGGCGCGGCCCGATCTCGCCGGTCTCCTGGCGGCGCTGCTTGAGCCGATCTACCCACGCCCGGCTCACCTGATACTGCCGGGCCACCACCCGCGAAGCGTGGCCCGCGTCACACGCCGCTAACACGCGTTCGCGTAAATCCCTCGAATAGGCCCGTGGCATCCCTGCGGCCCTCCTCTCCTGCCAACTCCTACACTCCCGGCTGACTGGCTACAACCTATCGTAAAACGCTCTAAGGAGACAGCAACGTGGAATTTATCATTGGGCTCGTAGCCGGACTGTTCGTTGGAGGAGTCACAGGTGGATGCGTTGTATGGCTGACAGCTAGATTGGCCAAAGCCAGAACAACAGCCGACACCGTAGCGCTGAAATCATTTCTCTGTTGCCGCCACCCCGTCGCGCACCAGCGCGGCAATCGCCGCGTCGTCGTAGCCCAGATCGCGCAGTATCTCACCGGTATGGTCGCCGAGCTGCGGTGCGGCAGTTGGCGTGCGCTTGTCGCCGGCGCTGGTGAAGATGGGGCTGTTGATGGTCGTCAGCTGGCCGTGGCCGGGATACTCCATCTCGACAAACGCTCCGGCCGCCCGCATCTGCGGATCGTCAACTACTTCGTCGCGCAGTGGCAGGGGAGCCCATTTGATATCGGCCTGCTTGAACAGGACCCGCCATTCGTCGAGATCCCGCGACTCGAACTGGCCTTGTAAAATGGCAAACAGGGCGGCTGCATTCTCCGTTCTGGCCTCGTTGCTTGCAAACAGCGGGCTGGTCGCCAGCTCTGGCTGACCGAGCGCTTTGCACAGATTGGGAAACTCCTTGTCCGGGTCGAGCAGGACGGCCAGGAAGGCTTTGCCGTCACGGCTCCGATAGCCGGCCGCCAGCGGGTTCGGAGGCGTGCCGTCGCTGCGGCGTTCGGGAAATGTGGCGTTACAGAATTTGGCCTGCAAGTCACAGGCGTTGGCCCAGGCGCCGCTGGCCAGCAGGGAGGTCCCGACTTTCAGGCCCCGTCCGGTGCGTTCGCGCTGATACAGGCCGAGCATGATCGCGCCGAACAGCGACACCGAGGTCGGGTGATCGCCCATGCCCGGGCGCGGGCCGCCCGGCGTGCCGTCCATGCCGACCACGCTCATCATCAGACCCGAACGGGCCCAGTACGCCAGCGCGTCAAAAGTCGGCGCGTCGGCGTCCTCGCCCGTGTCGCCATAGCCGGTCAGGTGGGCGTAAATGAGCCGCTCGTTCTCGGGCTGCAGGTGATCCCAGGTCAGCTGGAACTTGTCGAGCAGCGGGTGCTGGTAGTTGGTGACAAACACGTCGGCGGTCTTGACCAGACGGATGAGAACGTCCCGGCCCTGGGGTGAGGCGAGGTCGAGGGCGACGCTCTTCTTATTCCGGCTGGTCAGAATCCAGCCCCAGTTGAGGTCGGCCTGGGCAAATCCCGGTAGATACGACATGGAACGGTAGAGATCCCCGCCTTGGGGTCGCTCAATCTTCAACACCTCGGCCCCGAAGTCCGACATGATCGTCGTCGAGGCCGGCCCGGCGACATAGGTTCCGCAGTCGATAACCCGCAGTCCCGATAGAATTCCGTCGTGCATATGCGTCTCCCTCTTTGACTGAATGTGAGGTTCCTGCCCAGGCCTTCGCGGTCTTTTCTCCTCTCCCCGGAGCGAGCACACGGCGGTGTGCAGAAACCCGAGTCCGGGCCATTCTGCCAGTAATCACGCGGCTCGCCAAGCTTCCGGGTTGCCCCCGAGAGACCCCCTTATGTCGCCTGGGCGACGGCTTGCCGTGGCCCGGTCGCCATGCTAGTTCTATTTTTCCGCAGCAAGCAGGTTTCCGTGCCGCCTGGCACGGAAACGGAGTCGTCCAATCGGGATCGAAAAGAAAGGCTATCGCATGGAAATTGAAGAGCAAACAGAAGGTTCGGTGGTCATTGTTGCGCTCGATGGGCGTGTTGACGGCTTTAGCGCGCCCGAGCTGGAGACTCGTATTTCGGAGATTGTCGACCGTGGCAATACCCGCCTGCTGCTCGATTGCGGCAAGATGGAGTACATCAGCAGCGCCGGTCTGCGGGCCGTGCTGGTTGGTGCCAAAAAATGCCAGCAGGAGGGCGGCAAGCTGGCGGTCTGCGCGCTTCAGGCCGCGTGTAAAGCGGTCATGGAGGTCAGCGGCTTCCTGACCATACTCGATCACTATGACACCCGCGAAGCCGCCCTGGCGGTCGAGTCCTGAGGACAGGTCATGCTGACATTCGCCGAAGAGATCATGCTGTTGATGCTCGATGACGACGGCCTGTTCCTGCCGATCCGTGGGGGCTCGGTGGAACATGTCCTGGCCGGGGCGGTGCTGATGGACCTGGCCTTTGCCAACCGCATCGACACCGATCCCGAGCAGTTGATGCTTCTCGACCGAACGCCGACCGGCATCCCCATGCTCGACCGGGTCCTGGCGCTTCTCGCGGACTCCGACGAGACAAAGGATACCAAGGGCTGGCTGGAGACGCTGGCCGGGCAGGGGACGACCGAAATCCGCAGGCAGGCGCTCACGAGTTTGATTGAGCGCGGCATTCTGGAGTCCCAGGACGAGCGCTTCCTGTGGGTCTTTCGTTCGCGGCGTTATCCGACGATTGACGGGCGTGTCGAACGTGAGGTCAAACTGCGGATTGAGGACGCGCTGCTGTCCGACGATACCCCCGACCCCAGGGATATCGCCCTCATCTGTCTGGTCGATGCCTGCGACTTTCTGCGCGACATCTTTTCCGAGCGGGAGATTGAGCGGGCGACACCCCGGATTGAGCAGCTCCGCAAGATGGACCTGATCGGTCGCGAAGTCGGCCGCGTGATCGCCAAAATCGAAGAGTCGGTCATGATGGCGATGGCGCTGACGCCACACTGAGCCAGAACCCACCGCGCCTGTGACCGCCCTGTCCTGGTGCCGCCCGGCATCGGGGCTTGTCTGCCTGCGGGCGGAGGATCGGCGTGGAGGGATCGTCTGAATATCACTCATAGTTATCGGCGGGAGAGAGAGCCCGTCGCCGTGTTCGAGACAAAACGTATGGAGGACGCCATGGGCGAAGCCTGGATTATTGACGCAGTTCGGACCCCCCGCGGACGGGGCAAAAAAAACGGCGCGCTGGCCGAGATTCATCCCCAGGAACTGATGGCACAGGCGCTGAACGCCATCAAGGACCGCAATCAGCTCAACCCGCTGGATGTTGAAGACGTGCTGGTCGGGTGTGTCACCGCCTACGGCGACCAGGCCATGTGCATCGCCCGCATGTCGGTGCTGGCTGCGGAGTGGCCCAACGATTCCACCGGCGTGACGATTAACCGCTTCTGCGGCTCGGGTCAGCAGGCGGTCAACTTTGCGGCCATGGGCATCAAGTCCGGAGAGCAAGACCTGGTCGTTGCCGGCGGGGTGGAATCCATGTCCCGCGTACCGATGAACGCCGACCGGGGCGGTATCGACGGGCATAATCGGAAGCTGCGTCGGCTCCATCCGCTGGTCCAGCAGGGCATCTCGGGTGACCTGATCGCTACCATCGAGGGTTTCAGCCGTGAGGACTGTGACCGGTTTGCCGTGTCGAGTCAGCAGCGCTATGCCCGGGCTCACCAGGAGGACCGCCTTACCAAGAGCCTGGTTCCGGTGCGGAATGCCGAGGGCGAGGTCGTGCTCGAACACGACGAATACCCACGTCCGAGCACGACCCTGGAGGGACTGTCTGGCCTGCCGCCGTCGTTTGCCGAACTCGGCAAATACGTCCAAAAGGGCGATACGCTGAGCTTCGACCAGAAAGCCCTGTCGCGCTACACCGAGCTTGACCACGTCGAGCACGTCCACCACGCCGGGAACTTGTCCGGCATCGTCGATGGGGCGGGGGCGCTGCTCCTGGCCTCGCCCGAATACGCCCGCAGTCACGGCATGAAACCGCGGGCCCGGATTGTGGCCACCGCAACGGCTGGGGCTGAGCCGATCATCATGCTGACGGCGCCGGTCCCGGCCACCCGACGGGTGCTGAAAAAAGCCGGTATGACGATCAACGATATTGATCTGGTCGAGATCAATGAGGCGTTTGCCGCCGTGCCGCTCAAGGTCATGAAAGACTGTGACATCGACCCAGACAAGGTCAACGTCAACGGCGGGGCGATCGCCCTCGGGCACCCGCTCGGCGCAACGGGCAGCATGCTGGTCGGCACAGTGCTTGACGAGCTTGAGCGTCAGGACAAAACCACCGGGCTGGTCACCATGTGTATCGGCGGCGGGATGGGTATTGCGTCGATTATCGAACGAATATGAGAGCCTGCTCCATCCGTCCCGCCTGTCAGGCGGGACGGATGGTCGCGCTTAGCGGTGGAGCATGCGCCTCAGGGTCTTGTCGCGCTCGGTGTTAAAGCGCTGTGAGATCTCGGCGCCGGGCGCAAACCCGTTAAAGCCGTGAAAGCCGCCCGGGTAGACGTGCAGCTCGGTGGGCACGCCGGCCGCCAGCATCCGCTGCGCGTAGTCCACGTTTTCGTCCAGGAACAGGTCGAGGTCGCCAACCGGAATATAAGCTGGCGCCAGGCCGCTCAGGTCGGTCGCCCGTGCGGCTGCGGCATACGGCGACACGTCCGGCCCGCCCGGCTCGTGACCGAGATAGGCGCGCCAGCCCATCAGGTTGTTTTCGCGACTCCACACAAAGGTATCCGGTGTTGTCTGGCTGGCAACGGCGATATTGCGGTCGTCGATCATCGGATAGATCAGCAGCTGAAAGCTCAGCTCGACCTCGGCCCGGTCGCGGGTCAGCAGGGCCAGGCCGGCCGCCAGTCCCCCGCCCGCAC
Source organism: uncultured Binatia bacterium (SeqCode) (assembly GCA_965243735.1). Classification (GTDB taxonomy): domain Bacteria; phylum Desulfobacterota; class Binatia; order Bin18; family Bin18; genus JAAXHF01. The sequence goes on along the minus strand of CBDEVZ010000008.1, from coordinate 4,182,252 downwards.
TCGCACCGCCAATGGCGATCCGTGACCGGTCTACCCCGAAATCGTCGCTGTGGGCCGCCAGCCACTTGAGGGCGGCATAGCAGTCCTCGACCGGAGCGGGGAAGGGGTGCTCGGGGGCCAGCCGATATTCGACCGAGGCCACCACACACTGCCCGACCCTGGCCAGATGCTTGGCCAGGAAGTCGTCCCGCTCAACGCTGCCCAGGACGTAGCCGCCGCCGTGAATCCACAGCAGAGCGGGCAGGCTGTCCGGCCGGTCGGTCGGCTGGTAGACCCGAACGAAGACATCAGGATCACCCTCGGGACCGGGTGCCTGATGATCCTCGGAGTTAATCCCCTCAATCGGCGGCACCTTGGCCATTTGGGCGGCGATCAGTTCGTCCATCATCTGCCGCGCGGCCGGGATGTCGTGCAGCTTGATCCCGCCGCCGGTGGCCTTGAGCCAGGCGTCCAGCGGGGCTGCCAGTTCCGGGTCGAGCCGTTGCGTCATATCCATAGCGTTCCTCCTTCCCCGAGGACGCCAGTTCCCCGGGGACAGGCTTGAGAGAATCCGAGTGATTCTCTCAGGTCCAGATTAGCGCGCCTGGCCGCCGCGCAGCAGTTTTCCCGGGGTCGCCCCGGTGCAGTTGCCGTCCTCAAAGATCGGCTCGCCGTTGACTATGATGTAGCGATAGCCCTCGGCCCGCTGCACCCGCCGCCACTCGCCGGCCGGCAGATCGTGGACGATCTCGTCGGGCAGAGCGTTCAGCTTGTCCAGATCGTAAATCATGATATCGGCGGCATTGCCCTCGCGCAGGGTACCCCGATCCTTGATGCACGACGCCCAGGCCATCAGCCCGCTCAGCCGGAAGTGGGCCTCCTCCAGGCTCAGCAACCCGGCGTCGCGTGACATCCAGGCCAAGACCTCGGTCGGATAGATGGACGGGGTGATGAACTTGACGTGCGCCCCGCCGTCCGACACGCCGGGCAGCACATAGGGGGACTCCATCAGCTCCCTGAAGTTTTCCACCTTGGCTGCGGTGACCGGGCCGGCCCACTCGGTCCTGAGGTCGTCGGCCACCGACAGGTCGAGCATGGCGTCAATCGGGTGTTTGTTCTCCCGCTCGGCAATCTGGGAGATTGACAGACCCTCGTATTTGTCTTTGAGGCCGGGATGACGCACTTTGCGGGCGATGAACTTGGGCAGCTCGCCAAACAGAAAGTCGCTCGATTTCGGGCTGTCGAAGTCCTGCTGGAGCGCCTTGCGCATCTGCGGGTCGGACAGCTTGGCCTTGCGCTCCTCAACCGTGCCGACCGTGGCGTTGCGCCAGGCCTCGCTGTCGTCAAACAGGTTCCAGTCTTCCAGGGTCAGTCGGGCCGGCATGCGGGTGGTCAGACCCTGTCCCAGCACCCGCCGGCCCTCGGCGTTATGCTCGGCAATGCGCTGCAGCTGGGCCTGGTGGACTTCGGGAAAACGGTCGTTGACCACGATGGCGTTGAACAGCACCGAGCAGCCGCTCTCCGAGGCCATCTGGGCGCTGAAGTCAATATCACCCTGGGTGCCAAAGGCCGACTGGTCGGCCTCGACCGTGGACTGGGTGATCTGGATAAAGCCGTCGCCGCCGCTCTTGCCCAACTCGCGGGCCATGGTCAGATAGAAATCCTCGGGCAGGATGTCCGAAATCATCGGTGTGCCGTCATAGTCGCGTTGCAGGGCGCCGCGCGAGATCAGGCGCTGGGTCGACCAGCCGGCGGCGCCGGCCTGCATCGCCCCGTGAAAGTGGCGCAGGATGCGATCCATGTCCTTATCGTTCGGCAGCCGTTTTTTGGCCTCGTCAAAGCCGCCCATCTCATACGCCACGGCCGGCGAAATCGGAAACAGCTGCGAGATGTTGACCCCCAGGGGCAGCCGTTCGATCCGGTCCATATACTGGGGAAAGGTCTCCCAGTCCACCTTGATCGAGACCTGCATGGGTTCGAGCGGAATCGCCTCATTGCGCGACAGGGCCAGCATCGCCCGCTCGGCATCCTGCGCCCGCAGTGGGGCAAAGCCGAAGCCGCAGTTGCCCAGCGTCACCGACGTGATTCCGTGCCAGCTGCCGATCGTGCAGTAGGGGTCCCAGTGAATCTGGGCGTCATAGTGGGTGTGCAGATCGATCGCGCCCGGGGCGACAATCAGCCCGCTGGCGTCAATGACCCGAGTCGCATCGCTGGCTTGCAGCCGGCCGATCTTGGCCACCCTGCCGTTCTTGATCCCCAGGTCGGCGCGGTAGCGCGGCACCTTGGTGCCGTCAATAATCGTCCCGTCTTTGATCACCACATCAAATTCTGCCATGTCTCTCCCTCCTTTGGCGTTAGTGCGTATATAGTCGAAACAGCGTTACTGATAGGCTTGACTTCTCTCCGTTATTACTGCGTCCGCGAATCGGAAGCAAGAGATTGTGAGGTGGCGGCAGGCGCGGGGATCTACGGCGACGCGGAGACGGACTCCGGTACGTTCACTCTTTGTGTTCCCGGCAGCTCGCAGGTTTTGGGATCGGCGTCGAACACGCGCAACAGACGCCCAAAAGCGGTATCAAAGCCGATGACGATGCTCAGCTCGACAATCTCGGCGTCGGAGAAATGCTGTTGGAGGCCGATGAAGAACTCGTCGTTATCAATCGAATCATGGTCGACGGCCAGCTTCTCGGCGTATCTGATGGCGCTCTTTTCACGCGAGCTAAAGGCCGGGCTGTCCTGGTAGTTTTCGAGCTGGGCGATTTTTTCTTCGGTCAGTCCTTTTTGCATCACCGATGCATAGCGAAAACCCTGTCAAAACAGACACCCGTTCAGGTAGGCGATCTTGATGCGGACCAGCTCTTTGAGCTGCGGCTCGACGATACCGGCCTCGAACATATCGACATACGCCTTCCACATTGGCTCCACCACCTCCTGGCGGTGGCCCATGATGCTCAGAAAACTCACATAACCGTCGGCGTCGCGCACCCGTTCCACGAGCTGGGCGTACTCCGGACGGAATTGTTTTTCCTCAACCAGACTGAGTCGTGCCATGGCGTCCCTCCTTTGTCCCCCGTCTAGTGCATGTGCAAAAGCATGTCAAACGCCGGTTCAGTCCCACCCGGAGATGGGACGCAGGCACGGCACGAGCCCCGTTTTTTCCTTTGACCGCGCCGGCCGAATCAACTACACCGAGCGGGTCATCCCGTGCTGTTGACCCGCCTGATCATGGCTCGGACCTGAGTGTTTGCCCTGATTGGAACGAGTTCAACTTCCGGGTGTTCACGCGCAAATACTCGAAACACTTCGTCAGCGAAACCCTGTCCAATCTGCTCAACACCCTCAAAGTTTAAAATGACAGTGCGAAACTGATCAAATCGTGTCAGCAAACGCTTGGCCTGTGAGCGCGATATCAGCGTTTCGTCTCCGTAGCGAACCAAGTCGACAGGAACGACGGTCTTCGAAAACCCGTAGTCTTCGCCTGAAGCAAATTGATCAAAGACCTTTCTGGTTGTCCTCCTGGTGGCATTGTCTAAGGTAAGAAAGACCCCTGTTCCCGATGTTGAAGGCGCTTCTAAAATCCAATCTTCGAATTCAGGGTTCTGGTGCGAGAAGAAAACCTCACCAGAAAGGATGTAAAACTTGTCAAACATTCGTGAGGTAAAGAAGATACCTTCCCCCGTGTGATGGTCGGGGTCCGTCGTCAGCTTTCCCTTTGCCAATTCGAGCACAGAGTGTCGTTCGTCAAGCAGGTTCAGCTCTCTCTGAATCTTGCGGAAGATGCCTTCCCCGTTGTCTCTAAGATTCATCTTGACGGACAGGGCTGTCCGCTCAATGGTCACGTACACGCTCGTGCCGGAAGAGTGATCGATCGCGTTGTTCAGCATTTCTGTGAAGCCATACTGCCAAATACCCTTGGCCCTCTGAGGGAGGTCTGAGAGCAGAGGGGCGATCTGCTCCCGCCATACGAGATCCTCTGCCGTTGTGCTGGTCAATGGAACGGATATGGATTCTTCATGAAGGACCGCCAGTGCGTATTGGCGGTTACGAGTCGTTCCCTCGACAGTCAGGAGTCCCTCTCTCACAAGACGGTGGAGATGTTTATTGACGGCTTGACGAGAGATATCGAAATGGGTGGCAGTCAGGTGAGCAATATTCTTACGATTCGAGTCAACCCGCTCAAGAATAAAGCGCCGGATTGCTCGGCCTCTCTCCCGTGTTCCTGGCATTGTCTTTTTTGTCTCCATTTGTCAACCTTGATGTAATGTATTGTCAATCTTATAGGTTTTATTGTCAACCTGACAAATCCGATTCTAGGCTCAGCCGGCGTTTATTTTCCTTTGACCGCGTCGGCCGACTTGGAGTAGGATTCGGACGTTTGCGCCGTCGTACCCCCCCTCGGCCGACCGCGCAGAACACAAAGGAGGCAGACGATGGCCTGGCCCGTTCGCTACCGGCTGGGTGGGCTGCTGGCCAGCGGCAGCATGATCAACGACGATTTCCGGGGCGATGAATGGGGCGGGCAATTTTGCCGGTATCTTCGGGCCGATGAGCGTCGGCTTTCTGACGGCGGCAACCGGAGACTGGTCGCTGCCGTTTGTGGTCATTGCCGGGGTGTTGTTGAACGCGGCCCTGGTATTGTATTTTCTGGTTGTTCCGGAACCGATTGAGCGACCCGAGCAGGTTGCGGAACTGGCCGAGCAGGGCACGCAGGGAGAGACGGTGGCAGTCCTGATCCCGACTCGGGTGGGTATCAGGAGGAAACGAGACGATCAGGATGCGCTTCGGTCTGAGTGCGGGGCAGCTGGGCCTGCTGCGCTCGCTGCTCATGTATTACGCGGTTCCCTTTCGCGGCCGCCAGCTGGCCCGTTTCTACGCCCAGTTCATCCAGGCTGGCGACCTGTGTTTTGACATCGGCGCCCACGTTGGCAACCAGCTGCGAGTCTGGTCGCGTCTGGGTGCGCGGGTGGTCGGAGTCGAGCCGCAGCCCGCGTGCATGCGTTTCCTGAAGCGCTGCTACCGCCGTCATCCGTCCATCACCCTGGTTGAACAGGCGGTCGGCGCGGTCCCCGGCACCCAGGCCCTGCATGTGAGCCAACGTACCCCGACGGTGAGCAGTCTGTCGCGGGAGTGGATCGACACGGTCCAGCGCATCGAGTCCTTTGCCTGGGTTCGCTGGGATGCCAGCGTCAGCGTATCGGTCACTACGCTTGATCGCCTGATCGCCGAGTACGGCAGACCGGCGTTTTGCAAGATTGACGTTGAGGGATACGAACTGGAGGTGCTGCGCGGCCTGTCCCAGCCGCTGCCGGCCCTGTCCTTTGAGTACATTCCGGCCGCCATGGAGACCGCGCTGGGCTGCATTGAGCGCCTGGGCGAGCTGGGAGCGTATGCGTTTAACTGGAAACCGGCCGCCCTGGGCGAATCCTACCGTTTGCAGTCGGCCTCGTGGCTCAGCCCTGACGACATGGCGGCTCACCTCAAGAGCCTGCCCCCGGACGGCGCCTCGGGGGACGTGTATGCGCGCTTGCGGACCTAGGGCCATGTGCCCGCTGACACACCAAGGAGGAGAACATGCGTTTTGGATTTTTTGATCAACTGCCGCGTGCCGACTGGCAATCGGACAGCCAGCGCTATGCAGACATCCTGGCCCAGATTGAACTGGGCGACGAGTTGGGACTGGACACGGCCTGGCTGGGCGAACTCCACTTCATGCCCGGGATCTCGTGTCTGCCCTCGCCGCTCATGGTGCTGTCAGCGGCGGCCCAACGCACGAAGCGTATCCGGCTCGGCACCGCAGTGACGCTCCTGCCCCTGCACAGCCCGGTCAAAATGGCCGAGGACGCGGCCACGGCCGACGTGCTGAGCGGCGGCCGTTTGGAGTTCGGGGTCGGACGCGGGGCCGCTCCGGTGTATTTCTCCGGCTATAACGTGCCTCAGGAGGAGAGTCGGGAGCGGTTCGAAGAATGCCTGGACGCCATCCTCAAGGCCTGGACGAGCGACAAGCTGACCTATCAGGGCAAGTATTATCAGGTCACCGACCTGACCCTGACTCCCAAGCCGGTCCAGAAGCCTTATCCGCCGGTTCGGATTGCCGCCAACAGTCCCGACACCTTTGTCCTGGCCGGCAAACAGGGCCTGCCGATCTTTGCCTCGCCCCTGATCAATCCACCCGACAAGCTGCGCGAGTATCTGGCTACGCACCGTGACGCGCTGCCGGCCGGGGTCAAGCAGGACATTGCGCTGGCCTTTCCGGTCCATGTGTCGGGCAGCCGGGCTCAGGCGCGCCAGGAGTGCGAAGAGAGTCTGATGCACTTTTTCAAGATGGCCAGTCAGGTGGTGAAGCCCTTGGCCGGGGCGACGATCAAGGGTTATGAGGCGTATAAGCAGCTCCGGGAGCGTCTTGAGCGGGTATCCTACGAGGGGGTCGAGAAAATTGGCGGGATATTTGGCGACCCGGCCTACTGTATCGAGCGGGTCAAAGCGCTACAGGAAGAATTCCAGACCACCGAGTTTATCTGCTACTTCAACCAGGGCGGGCTGCTTGACCATGCCACGGTTCGGCGCTCGATGGAGCTGTTTGCCGGCAAGGTCATGCCCGCCTGCCGCTAAGGCGGGTGAGAGGAAATGGCGCCTTGTTCCCGTCCGGAAAATCCCCCTCAATCCCCCTTTGGCAAAGGGGGAAGCGCGAAGCGCAGGGGGATTTCGAGTAAGGGCGGGTTTGAAACCCGCCCCTAGCGCTGGAGGGAATCGCTACACGCCCTACCGCTGATGGTACAGCGGATGGCCGTTCACGTTGGTGTGAATGCGGCTGAAATGCTCACCTTCGAGGTTGGCAAAATACAGGTCTTGCAGCCCCGGCCCGCCAAAGCCGCAGTTGGTCGGGGCAACCAGCTTTTGGCTGTCGGGATCGTCAATCATCAGCGTCCACTCACCGTTGGTCTCGACCCTGATGATCTGGTTGGTCAGGGCCAGCCCGCCGTCTTTGGCCCGGCCGGGCAGGGTCACGTACATCACCCCGGCCGTGTCAAAAGCCATGCCGTCCGGCAGCGACGGAAAATTCTGTGAGTAGACCTCGGCCTGACCAAACGTACCGTCCTTTTTCAGGGCGATGCGCAGACAGTCGTCGCGCGAGCTTTCCAGGACGTACACGGCTTCCTCTTGGGGATCAATCGCCGTGCCGTTGGCGGCATAAATGCCGGTGGCCACGACCTCGTTTTTGCCGTTTGGCCGGATACACACCAGGGCTCCGTTGGGCGCCGGCTGGGACAGCTCGGGCAGCACTGTGTTGATATCGGCCGTGCTGGTGTTGGACACGAACAGATTGCCCTCGGCGTCGTAGGTCGCAAAATTCGGCAGGGTCAGTTTCACGTCGCCAACCCGGTCGGCGATCATCGACACCTGGCCGGCCTGGGTCACCCGCATCACGGCTTGTTTGCCCAGATCGCAGTAGATCAGGTCGCCGTTTTTGTCCATGGTCACCCCGTTGGGGATGGACCCTTCGGGCAGCTGCACCAGCTCGCTGACCTGCCCGTCGGGGCTGACCTTGTACATGATGCCGTTGCGGCCGCCGCCGTACACAAAGCCGTCCTTGTCGATCACCACATCCTCGACCTGCAATGCTCCCCTGCCGAAGATTTCAATCTCGCTGAGTGGAATGCTCGCCATCGTATCTCCTCCCGTGTCAGTCCTGGTCCATGAACTGGATGACCTCCAGCGTGGTGCCGGCCGCGTCTTTGATGAAGGCAAACTTGGCAAAGCCCATGTCGGTCGGCTCGACGATAAACTCCACGCCCCGGTCCCGCAGCCCGGCGACGGCCGCCTCAAAGTCGTCTACGGCCAGGCCGATGTGGTCGCCCACCCCGGCGTGGATCTGCTGCGAGATCGTCAGCGGCAGGCCGTCCATCTCCAGGCGGACAATCGGGATGCCGCGAAACTCCAGCTCCTGGACTTTTTTGGCGCCCAGGGTGCCCTCGTAGAAGGCGACGGTCTGTGGCACGTCGTCAACAATCAGGTGGCGATGGTTAAAACTGTATGTGACCTGTTGTGCGGCCATCTCTTCCTCCTCTTGTCTGGGATACTCACGCACAGAAAATCCCCCTCCATCCCTTTGTCGAAGGGGGGCTGAGGGGGATTGGTGTGGCAGGTTGGTTCTCCTCCGGGAAAAATACTCCCCGAGGCAGCATCATCACTTCTAGTTCGGCGTCCAGGCGATGGCCCGAATCTCACCGAACTCGCGCTCGACCTTTTCCCACGAGGCGCCCCCGTCGGTGCTGGTATACACATAGCCGTGCAGGCTGTTGGCCACGACGACGTTGGGGTCGGCCGGATGGGTGCCAAACCAGTAGATGGTCGAGTTCGGAGTCACCGGCAGGTCGGCCGCCTGCCAGCTTCTCCCGCCATCGGTCGAGCGCTGAATGGCGCCAGTCTTGCCCGGCACAAAATCCCCGTTGCCGACAAAGATCGTGTCCGGGTCGTCGGCTTTGACGGCCACGCCGCGACAGTAGGAGATCTGATCTTTTTCGTAGAAACGCGGAAAGCCGTGCAGCGCCCAGTTTTTTCCCTCGTTGGGACTGGACCAGATCCCGTCCGGCGTGGAAACCAGCACTTTCGGCTCCGGGCCATTGCTGATCGTCAGGCCGTGGACATCCTGGTTGAGGACGCTGTCACCCAGGTCCGGCAGACGCTCCCAGCTCTCCCCACCGTCCTGGCTGCGATACACGCCGTCGATCTCGACCCCGACCCAGATCGTCTTGGAGTCCCGCGGGTCAAAGGTGATGTTGGTGATCTTGGGGGCGCCGGCCAGGCATTTCTCGGCCGTCTCGACCGCCGCCTGCTCCCAGGTCTGGCCGCCGTCTTTGGTGCGGTACACGGCCGGCGGTTTGGTGCCGGCCCAGACTTCGTTCGGATCGTCCGGGCTGACCGCCACCGACCAGATCTGCTTGCCGTACATCGGCGACTCAATATAGTTCCAGCTGGCGCCCCGGTCGTCGCTGCGGTAGAGACCGGCCTCGGAGCCGGCGTAGAGCTGGTTCGGATCGTGGGGCGAGACAGCCAGGGCCCGGATCTGTACTTCGCCGGGCTCGTCGTCAAAGGGCAGCTTCATTTTGCTTCTGCGCCAGTTGTCCCCGCCGTTTGAGCTGTACCATACGCCAGCCCCGACCGTTCCCACACAGATGGTAAAGTCTTTTGCCATAGCTCGTCCCTCCTTACTCGTCAGTAGGGTCTGTATAGCATTGTCCGGGCTGGAAATACCAGGCGTGGCCCAGGTGGCCGCTGCCTCAGTTCTGTGGTGGCTGAAAACGGGCCAGCAGTCCTGCACCGAGCTGCCGGAGCTGGTCCATGACCGCCGGCGGGGGGCACAGCGGAATCAGGTTGAGGTGGGTCACCCCGGCTTCGACATAGCGTTCGATGGTCTCCAGACACTCGGCAACCGAGCCCAGCGCGCAGTATTTGGCGGCCAGGCGGGCGAAGTCCTGGTTGTACTCGGTTGACAGATAGCGAATGGCCTCGTGTTTGGCCTGCTCGTAGCTCGACGCCAGGCAGAAATACAGCACAATGCCGCCGCTGAAGCTGGTTTTGGGTGTGTCGCGTTTGTGCCAGTGGGCGGCGGCGATGTCGAAGCTGGTCCGAAACCGCTCCGGGGTGACAAAATAGGCAAACCAGCTGTCGCCGTAGCGGCCCGCCCGGGCCAGAGCCGCGTCCGAGCGCCCGCCGACCCAAATGGGCGGATGCGGCTGCTGGAGTGGCTGCGGCTGCATGACCGCCCCGTCCAGCTCAAAGAAACGGCCGCTGAAGCTGGCCGGTGTCGTCGTCCACAGGGCGGTGATGGCTTCGAGCGCTTCGTTGGCGCGTCTGCCCCGTTCACGCAACGGAATGCCGCAGGCCGCATATTCGGGCTGAAACTCTCCGCCCAGGCCGACCCCGAGTAGGGCTCGCCCGTTTGAGAAATGATCGAGCGTGGCAATAGCCTTGGCCACCAGGGTCGGGTTGCGCAGCGGCAGCAGCAGCACGCCGGTGCCGAGCCGGATGCGCCTGGTGCGGGCGGCAAAGGCACCCAGGGCGGTAAACGGGTCGAGCACGGGGCTGTGCCACAACACATGGTCGCGGTAGAGCAGGACATCAAAGCCCAGCCGCTCGATTTCCTCGGCCCAGTCACACAGGACCGGTCCGGACACCAGTCCGGCGCCAAACGATCCCAGGGTCGTCCCAAAGCTGAGGTTTGGCATCATTCCAGAAATTCGGGCGTCTCGCGGGTCAGGATGCGGACGACCGCCTCCAGATGCGAGTGGGCCTGTCGGCGCTCGGTCTCGAACTGCCGGCGGGTGCGCAGACAGACCTCGTCGGCAATGCGTTTGAGCGCTCCCCCGGTTGACTGAGCCAGGACCTGAATCATGCACGCCCGCTCCAGGTAGTACAAATCGTCAAACGCGGTCGCCACGTCCGGGCCGGTGACAATCACCCCGTGGTTGGCCAGAAAGACGACTGTATTGTTCACCAGCTTGGCGCTGATCCGCTGTCCCTCGGACTCGTCCAGGGCCAGGCCGTTGTACTCGTGCTCGTAGGCCACCCGCTGGTAAAAGCGTAGCGACTGCTGGCTGACCCACTCCAGGCGACCGCCGTCGAGCGCGCACAGCGCCGCAGCGTAGGGCATGTGGGTGTGCAGCACACACGCGGCCGACGGGTGGCTGAGGTGGATGCGGGAGTGGATGAAAAAGGCGGTCGGTTCGGTCTGCCGGTGGCCTTCGACAATCCGGCCGGCCGCATCAACAACGAGCAGGTCGCTGACCCGCAGCTCGGACCAGTGCAGACCCTGGGGGTTGAGCAGAAAGCGGTCGGTGGTCCCGGGCACGGCCAGACTGAAATGATTGCAGATGCCCTCGCTCAGTCCCTGCCGGTCTGCCCAGCGTAGGGCTGCGGTCAGGTCGATTTTGGCCTGCCGTAGCTGTTCGGCCCAAGTGTCTGCTGCCCTGTGTGTTGTCATGCGTCGGACCCTTGTGTGACCAGGAAGACGGGATCGCCGACCCGGACCGTGCCGGGCGTCTCAATAGCGGCAAACACCCCGAGCTTGTTGCGATGCTGCTGGGCGACCGTACGCAGAATCCGCATATCCCGCTTGAGGTCGGCCTGTTGGTGGGTTGTCATCACACACCGCAGGGCCGGCTGGAGTTGGACAATCCTGACCTGCCCGCCGACTTCCAGGCTGCCCTCAAGCCAGCCGTCCTCAACAAAGCCGTCCTGACCGGGGTCGGTCTCAACCAGGATGTTGGGTCGGAAACGACGCGCGTCGAGCTGGGCGTCGTCGCCGATCAGACTCTCCACATGGGCCAGGCTGCTGCTGGCCAGAACGTGGATGCTGGCCGAGTCAAAGAAGGTGCCGGGCGGCAGGGGAAAAAAGTCGGGCAGGGTCGTGGCGCCCAAGTCTGGAGCCGCCTGCTCAACCGTCAGGTCGCCAAAAACGGTCGTTGGATCAATTTCGGCCTTGTTGCGCTGCTCGCTCTGGGCGCGTTCGAGCACGACCTGACGGCCCAGCGCGTCGGACAGCACAGCCGAGGCGTCGGCGGCCTGAGCCTGCACGTGCCGACCGTCCGGCAGGCCGATGCTGAGCGGGGCCAGCTCCCCGGCCGTGGGCGGGCTGTCATAGCGGGCCGAGAACTCGAACAGGCGGGCCCACTTCTTGGCCGTCATCACCCGGCCGTTGGCTTCCCGCAGAGCGTAGGCGCGGTCTCCGACCACTCCCGTGGGGCTGATGTCAAGCTCGTCGAGCCGTTCCCCCAGCATGGATTTTACCGGATAGCGAAATAAGTCTTTGACCACGCCGATCTGTGTTCTGTCCATGGGTGCTTCTCCCTTTCTCGCCGGCCACGCTCAGGATTTGCGTGAGCGGCGGCGGTCGGTGCCGACCCAGCCGGTTTGTGATACGTCGAACATGACGCCGTCCGGCCCGCTATAGCGCACCTCGGCGTTGCCGTGGCGGCCGCTGTCCAGGCCCATGCCCAGCGCCTGGTTGATGTCTTCGCGGGGGCTACCCCCGGCCGCCGCCAGCTTCTGAGCGATGTCTTCCAGGTTTTCAACCTCAAAGCCGATGTGGTGGATGCCGCTCCAGTTTTTGCCCCGCTCGGCGCCAGCGACCTGGTCATTCTTGAAATCCAGAATCGCCAGATTGATCGTCCCGTCGGTCAGAAACGCGCCCGATACAATCGGTGTCTCGATGCTGGACAGCTGGGTCATGCCAAACACCTCGACATAAAATTTGGCCGTCTCCTCCGCGTTCTGGGTCGCAATCGCAATGTGTCTGAGCTTTGCCATGGGGTCCTCCTTGTGACTGGGCTAGGGTGTTTCATCCGTGCCGTCAAGCAGCGGCTCGTCCGCCGCCCAGCAGTGCCGCACAGTTTGCTCCAATTCCTGGGGATAGGTAAAGCCGTGGGCGGTCGCCAGGCTTCTGCCGACGCTGCCGACTTCGTCCCGGACCAGACGAATCCAGCCCAGGATATCCTGGCGGCTGGCCAGGGAAGCGCCAAGCACGGACAGGGCTTTGGGGCCGAGCTGGTCTTGCAGGCTGCGGGAGAACTGGCTGAACAGGTGAATCGTTGGACGCTGGCCGCCCAGGTCCTTGCCGGTCAGCCAAGCGTACCACAGACGCATCAGCAGCGCTCTCTCACGCTCGACACCGATCAGGGCCATCACGTCAAGCTTGCGATACAGGACCTTGGCATGCTTGTGAGAGGTAATCCAGAATTCCTCAATAGCGGCTTTGAGGCGCTGCGGGTCGGCTGCCGGCAGCTGTGTCGGCTGGGGCTGATCTGCCGCGCGGATACGTTCGGCCAGCGCCGGATCGTCACAGCTGATGATGAGCTGGGCGTCCCTGGACAGGGGATGGTCCAGCGATTGGACAAAGAAATCAATGAGCGTTCCCCGGCTGAGGATCAGATGATGCAGAAAGGACGTCTCGGCGAATCGCAGCAGCTGGCAGCCGACTGCGGCTTCGCCGAGCAGCTCGGGCCAGTCGGGCTCCTGCCAGGCATTGAGATCATCCCGGCCGACCGCAATCCGCATATCCACATCACTGAAGCGGTCGGCCTCGCCCCGGGCAAAGCTGCCGCCCAGCCATACGGCATGCACGTCCTGGCGCCGGTCCAGGGCTCGGGCGGCGTGGGAGATGGCGCGAACCTGGGGCAGATCCGGCAGGCTGGCCAGTGAGATGGGAGATGGTGGCATGTCTCTGGTCCTTTATTCGGGGACGGATTATACTCTGCCCAGCTTCAAGACGACAAGCAGGAGGACAGTCCCATGAAAATCGGTGTGACCCTGTTTGCCACGGATTACGCGATGCGCCCGGACGCGTTTGCCCGGGCCTGTGAGGAACGCGGCTTTGAGTCGGTCTGGTTCCCGGAACACACCCATATCCCGGCCAGCCTGCGGACCCCCCCGCCGTACGGCGGAGCAACGCCGCGCTACCTGTGGCACCTGCACGATCTGTTTGTCACCCTCACCGCCGCCGCCGCAGCGACCACCACGATCAAGCTCGGCAGCGGGATCTGTCTGGTGATCGAGCGCGACCCGATCACGCTGGCCAAAGAGGTTGCGTCGGTTGACCAGCTGTCGAACGGACGGCTGCTGTTCGGCATTGGGGCCGGCTGGAACGTTGAGGAGATGGAGAATCATGGCATGCCGTTTGGGCGGCGCTGGAAGGTGTTGCGCGAACGTATCGAGGCGATGAAGGAGATCTGGACCCAGGACGAGGCCGAGTATCACGGTGAGTTCGTGAACTTCGATCCGATCTGGAGCTATCCCAAGCCGCTTCAGCAGCCGCATCCGCCGATTATTCTGGGCACCCTGTCGGCCAAGGGCCTGAACCGGGTGGCCAACTACTGCGACGGCTGGATTCCGGTCGGGGCACGGATTGAGGATATCCCGGCCGCCATTCAGGACTTGCACGCCCAGGCGCGGCAGGTCGGGCGGGAGCCGAGCGAGGTGCCGGTGTCGATCTTTTCGGCTCCCGACGACGAAGCCGTGCTCGGACGCTACCGGGATATGGGCGTTGAACGGGCTGTGCTCGGGGTACCGTCAAAGGGGGCGGAGGTCATCCTGCCCCTGCTTGACGGCTACGCGGCCCATGTGAGCGCGTTTGCCTGAGCCGTGACGGAACAGAATTCAGGTGGCGGCGTTCAGGTAGCGATCCAGCTCGTGGTGCATATACCGAATCCGGCTCTCCTGATAATGCCCCAGCACAATGCCTGAGCGGCGGGTGGTTTTGAGACCGGCCTGGATGCGCGGCATATTGGCCGTGTCCTGGTCGAAGATCGGACCCAGGGTGCCCAGCTCGCCCGCCTCGGCCCAGGGCTCGTCCGGACCCAGCATCCGCAGCCGCGCCGGCGGCGGACTCTCTCCGCTGGCCGGGCGGGGGTAGAGCAGCATGACCTCCATCAGACACGAGTCCGGGTCGTGACCGTTGGGCCGGAAGCGATAGACGATGGGTCCGCCCAGCCCGGCCCACGGAAAAAAGTTGGGGAACACAAAGTACTGGATCAGGTCCACCATCTCGGTTGTGCTCAGGCCCGACAGGTCGGCCCCGGTCTTACGCTCCAGAACGGAACGATACTGGTCGGTCACGGCCGACCGGGCGCTGGCTCCCTCGGGCAGGCTGAGCCGGTCGAAGCCCAGCATGGTCGTGCCCTCATCGGCGACCTCCTGCTCAGATACACCGCGCCGGCTGGCGCTCGGGCTGGGCACATACATGGCGTTGTACAGCCGGCTGTGGCCGCCGGGGTAGACATCGTACTGGGCATTCCAGTCGCCCAGGCTGGAGCCGATCTCGGGATGGGTGTCGGGGACGTGAAAGGCTTCCATGAACGCCTCCTGGGCGACCTTCCAGTTGGCCTTGACGACCTTGCCGACATGCGCGGCCAGGTAGCGCTCCTCCAGCGGCCAGCGGCTGAAGTGCCGGGCCACGTCTCCCAGGTAGTCGGGCAGCGGGTCGGCGTCCGGGTCCATGTTGATGAAGACAAAACCGTTCCAGGTCGCTACTTTGGCCTCGGGCAGGCGGAATTCGTCGTCCCTGATGGTCGGAAAATCCCAGCGGCAGGGCACGCCTTTGAGGCTGCCGTCCAGGCCCCAGGTAAAGCCGTGGAACGGACACCGAAAGGCCTGGACACAGCCGCCCTCGTCCCGCAGCCGGGTGCCGCGGTGCAGACACGCGTTGTAGAAGGCTTTGATCTCGGTCGGGCTGGTGCGGGTGACGATCAGGCTGTCGTCGCCGATGTCGTACACACAGTGGTCGCCAACCTGCGGTATCTGTTCCAGGCGGCAGGCCATCTGCCAGACTTTGCGCCACATCTTGTCCATTTCGCGCTGGTGAAAGTCCTGCGAGGTGTAGCGCTCAACCGGCAGCTCGGCGTCGCCCAGCTCAAGAAAGCTCTGTTCGCGCAGCACCGCAGGCGCGGATTCGCCGTCGGCGCTGAGAATGTCTTGCATCGAAGGGCCTGGGCAGCGGGGCAGGTCGGCCGGGGGGGCGGCATATCCCATGGGGTGGTTTCCTTTCTCTCCGTCGTGTTCCGTGTCGCAACGCGGGCGCCCGGTCTACTCCAGCACGCCGGCTGCGACGAGTTCCGTGATCCGTTCCTGGCTGTAGCCGAGAATCGTTTCCAGCACGTAGGCGTTTGCACGGCCCATGGTCGGCGCCGCGCCCTCCACCCGGGCTGGGGTGCGGGAAAACTTGAAGCGTGAGCCCTCGACCGTGGTCGTGCCGTGTGTGGGGTGCGACAGCTCGACGAAGTGCTGACGCTGCTGGAGCTGCGGGTCGTCGTACAGCTCGCGTATGCTGCGCAGCGCGCTGGCCGGCACGCGGTCGGCCTGGAGGCGGGTCTCGGCCTCCAGCATGTCGTGCTGCCGGGTCCAGTCGGCCAGCAGCTCGTCCAGCTCGTCGTGTCTGGCCAGCCGCGCCGCCCGGTCGGCATAGCGGGCGTCGTCAGCCAGTTCCGGGCGGCCGATGACCCGGCACAGGGCCTGCCATTGCCGGTCGTTTTCGACCGCGATGGCGATCCAGCGATCCTGGCCGCGGGCGGGGTAGACGCCGTGCGGGGCGAAGTTCCGGTCACGGTTGCCGGCCGGACCCTGGATGTGGCCGTTGACGGTGTAGTCCAACAGGGACGGACCGAGAAACTGCAAGGCGGCCTCGGCCTGGGACAGGTCGATATGCTGGCCCTCACCGGTGTGGTGTTTATGGGTCAGGGCGGCCATGACGGCGGTGGCGTTGTACCACGGCGCGATGTAGTCGGTATACGCGCCAAACGGTCCGGCCGGCGGGCGGTCGGGCCAACCGGTGGGATGAAAAAAGCCCGAGATGGCGGCCGCCAGATTGCCAAAACCGGCAAACTTGGCCCTGGGGCCGGTCTGGCCCATCAGACACGTGCTGAGCATGATGATGTCAGGTTTGATCTGACGCAGAGACGCGTAGTCCAGTCCCCAGGCCTGCATGGTCTTGGGCGAAAAGGACTCGGTCACCACATCGGCCCAACGAACCAGGTCGAGGACCACCTCGCGGGCCGCAGGCTTGGACAGATCCAGGGTAACCGGCAGTTTGCCGGCGTTCATATTGTAGAACAGGCCGGCGTTCTCAAGCCCCGGCTTGCCGCCCTGAAACGGCCCGACGGTCCGCACCGCGTCAAAACGGGTGGTGCTCTCAAGCCGCACCACGGTCGCGCCGTAATCGGCCAGCATGCGGGTCGAGGCCGGCCCGGCAATGGCCCACATGAAGTCGAGGATTTTGACCCCGGCCAGTGCATCGGTGTGTGTCATGTGATAATCCCCCGCGATTTGAGCTCGGCCAGCTGCTGTTGGCTGAAGCCGAGTTCGTCGCGATAAATCTCGGTGTTATGTTCGCCAATCGTCGGCGGTCGGCGCCGATAAGTGATCGGCGAGGCGCTGAACTTGGCGAACGGTCCCGGGTAGCTGAAGCTCTGCCCCAGCTCTGGGTGCTCCAGCGTCTGCCAGTATTCACGCGCGGCCAGCTGGGGGCTGTCGACGACTTCTTGGGTGGTGGTGATGGGCGCAATCAGCAGGCCGCGCTCCAGCGCGCCGTCCAGCAGTTCGGCCTTGGTCTTGGTGGTGGTGAAGCGTTCCACCAGTTGGGTCAGGCCGAGGTAGTCGTCAATCGCCTCCTGGCTGCCGCCGAACAAATAGCCACCGTAGCCGACCCAGTCCTGGTCGCGGGTGGCTTCGTCGCAAAAGCCCTCTTCGCACATCCAGTCCATCAGGCGCTGGGTGAAGTGGGCGATGGCCGAGCCAAACAGATAGGTAATCGCCACGTGCCCGTCCTTGGCCGGCCAGACAAGACGAATCGGAATGTCGCCCAGCTTGGCCCCGCCCGACATGCGCCGCGAGTCAGCGTCGCCCAGGGGAGCCGCCAGCAGGGTTGACTGGGTGGCCTGGGCGACCGCCTGCTGGGCCGAGATATCGAGGTGTTGGCCCTGACCGGAGTGCAGGGACTCGTACAGGGCGATCATGGCCGCTGCGGCAGCGGCCGCGCTGGCGTGGGGATAGGCCTGGGGCACGCTGAGCCGGACCGGGGGGCGATCATCGTCGCCGGTCAGCACCAGCGGACCGCCGGCCGCCAGGATGACCAGGTCGCTGTCGGCGTAGCTGGCCTTGGGACCGTCCTGACCGAAGGGCGTGATCGACACGTAGATCAGGCCGGGATTGTCAGCCGCCAGCTCTGCGTAGCCCAGGCCGAGTTCGGCCAGCGCACCGGGCATGTCGGACTCGATGAAGAAGTGGGCGCTTTTGACCAGCCGGCGCAGAATATCCCGGCCTTCGTCTGTGGTGAGGTCCAGGCTGATGCTGCGTTTGTTGCGGTTATACACCCACCACAGCAGCGACGCGTTCGGGTCGGGCCGGTCCTGGTAGAACGGTCCCAGCCGGCGGGCCGGTGAACCGCCCGGGGGCTCGACTTTAATCACATCGGCGCCCAGGTCGCCCAGAATCTGACCGCACAGCAAACCTCGCTCGGTTGTCAGGTCAAGCACCCGGTAGGGATTCAGCATTGGGCCCCTCCTTTTCCCATGGCCTGTATAGCGCCGACCGGCGGCGTGCGGAAGCCCCGCTAGGGGCGCGGCTGTTTGTCGGCCGCATAGCTCTGGCCGCTGAAGGCGGCGCGGACTTCGGCCGCGTTGGTGGCTTTCTGCAGGGCGGCGATGCGCACGTCCTCTTCGGCCAGCAGACCGCGAACCTTGGTCAGGACGGCGGCCAGTTGGTCGGCCGGAAATTTACACGCCCCATTCTCGTCCATATGGATCAGCTCGCCCGGGGCAACGTCCATGCCGGCGACGCTGACCGGGACGTTGACCGCCTGCACGGCCATGGTCCCGTGTCCGGCGCTCGCCCCGCTCAGCATGTACTGAAAGCCCAGCGGACGGATAGCGTCGATATCGCGTGACGGGCCGTTGGAGATGACGCCGACACAGCCGACCGCCTGCATCGCCGTGGTCATGATGCTGCCGGCCAGCCCGACCTTATTGGCCAGCTGGGGCGGGAACTTCTGCTGGAGGATCAGCACCGTCGGTTTGGGCGAGGCGTCCAAAGCGTCAACCACGTCCAGAAAGGACAGGCGCGAGTAGTTGGGGTCGGGCAGGCCGAAGACACAGGTGACTGCATAGCCGACCGTGCGGCCCAACTCCGGGTACATGCAGCGGATGGACGTATCCGTATACCAGTTTTCGGTCCACGGGTTGTACAGGCCCAGACAGTGTTCGCTGTCGGGATAGGTGGCCACGACGTTGGTGATGGACGGGGTGTCGTACTGGCGCAGTTCTTCGAGCAGTGCGGATGCGGTGGGTTCTGACATGGCGGCCTCCTTGTCCATTTGCGGTCTCTACTGATAGGAGAGAGCTAGCACGAACTATGGCACAAGGCACGCGCACACGGAAAACCCGCCGCGTTCACGCGCCGCCCCGGTCGGCCGCACACGACGAGTCGATCAAGGCGCTGATCGTCAAAGGGCTTGAGGCGTTTGAAGACTCGTTTCGGCGTCAATATCCTGCGGCCTCACAGGCTGAACTCCGAGACCGGATGACGCGCTACCTGTGCGAACGCACACGGTTTGAACACCAGCATCCGAGGCGTTCGTTTCGCCATGGCCGACATCGTTGATCGGGCTTTTTTGCTGCTGCACGAGCTGTTCCGTCTGGTCCCGCTTCCCTATGCGGTCGTCGGCGGCTTTGCCGGGAATGTGTGGGGTGTCGGTCGAGCGACGCTTGACATTGACCTCCTGGTCGGCGGCCGTCGGTCTCAGTTTGACAGGCTGATCAGCCTGGGAGCCGAGCGCGGCCTCCAGCCCCAGGACCAGTTTCTGGAGTTGAACCCGTTGCTGCGCGGCCTGATGATCCGCTGTCGGCTGGAAAATCTACACGTTGACTTTCTGCGTCCCCGCGATGCCCATGATCGCAACGTCCTGCGCCGCCGCCGCCAGGAGACCTTTGCCGGACATGTCTTGTGGGTTCCCGCTCCAGAGGATCTGATTCTGATGAAGCTCAAGGTCGGCCGGGACCGGGACTTTGATGACGCGCTCAGAGTTGTCGAACGCAACCGCGCCAGCCTGAATCGGTCGTATCTGCTGCGCTGGGCCGGAAAGCTGAGGATTGTGGACGAGCTGGACTACGTCCTCGGCCTTCCGCCCCGGGCTGACTGACGGCCGGCAGCGGCGGCTAGACCTCGCCCCTGGGCACCGGAAGGCCGGCGACCTTGAGCGGAATCCGACCCATCTCGCCAAAGGTGGTCAGGTACAGCGTCTGCCAGTCGTCTCCGCCAAAGCACACGTTGGTGACGTGTTTGCCGCCGCTCGGAATCGTGCCCAGGTGCGCACCCGAGGAATCCATGATCCAGATGCCGCCCGGGCCGGTACAGTAGACGTTGCCCTCGACATCGACCTTCATGCCGTCCGGGGCGCCCGGGCGGGGGTCGGCGCTCATGTCGCAGAAGACCCGGTCGGAGGCCAAATTCAGCATGCCCGAGTCCCACATGGCGTCGAGGTCGAAGGCCCGGATGTGGCGTCTGATGGAGTCGTTGATGTACAGCGTTTTCTCGTCGACCGAGAAGGCTAGGCCGTTGGGTAACACAAAGTCACGCACCAGCAGGTTGATCTGTCCCAGGTCGGGCGACACGCGGTACACGCCGGCGATGTCGAGTTCGGGCTGGACGCCCAGGGTGACCGGATCGGTAAAATAGATCGCTCCGTCGGACTTGACCACCACATCGTTGGGGCGGTTCAGGCGCTGGCCGCGGTAGTTGTTGGCCACGACGGTGATGCTGCCGTCCAACTCTTCACGGGTGACCTGACGGCTGGCGTGCTCGCAGGCGATGAGCCGGCCCTGGCGGTCGCGGGTCAGACCGTTGGCGTCGTTGGTGGGCTCTTTGTAGAGGCTCACCCCCTGGCCTTCCTGCCACTTGTAGCGCTTGTTGGTGGCGTTATCGCTGAACAGCAGAAAGCCGCCCTCGTTCCACCAGCCGCCGGCCTTCCACCACACCGGGCCTTCGGCCACGCCCCGAATTTTGCCGTCTGCGTCAAACCCGCCGTAGCCCTCGCCCAACCACTCAATCTCGGCGTTGAGATCAATCAGGGCTTCGACTCTTGCATCAACTTTTTCGACTGCCATGCTTTCCTCCTTGTGGCTGACTAGGATTGGACTGCGGCCAGGGCCTCGACCGCGCGCTTGGCCGCTTCGCGCAAGAACACCACGTCGGCGCCATACATCAGAAACTGCGCCCCGCCGTCTATGGCGGCTTTGATCTGGTCGGGCTGGCCCAGCACGCCTGCGGTCGCAATACCGCGCGCCTGGCACAGGCTGCGGACCTTTTGTGTCGCTTCAGTCATCGAGGGGTGGGTGTACTGACCGGGGATGCCCAGGCTCTGGCTCAAATCCTGGTGGCCGACCAGAACCAGATCGATACCCGGCAGCAGCATGTCCTCGATATTGTCGATGGCTTCCCGGGTTTCGATGACCAGCCCCAGCAGCGTGTTGGCGTTGGCGTGCTGCATGGCGGTGAGCTGATCGACCTCGGCATAATTGGTGCTCGCTCCGCCGTAGATGGCCATGCCCCGCCGCCCCTCGGGATGGTATTTGGCGTATTCGATGAAGCGACGGATATCGTCCCCGGTTCTGGCGTGGGGCAGGATGAGGCTCTGGCAGCCGCTGTCCAGCAGGCGGGTCACGGCCTGGTATTCGAGGTCGGGGACACGCACGATAGGCGCAATACCTGCGGCGTGGGCGTGGGCGACCATATCCACAACCGACTCCAGATTGAGCGCGGAGTGCTCGCTGCAGATGAACACAAACTCCATGCCTGCCTCGGCCAGCGGATAGATCGCTCCCCGTCCCCGGAGTTCCAGCAGCGCCGTCCCCAGGACAACGCCGCCCGATTTGAGCTTTTGCTTGAGTTGATTGTCACGCATGGGCATCGCGTCTTCCTCCTTTGCCTGCCGCACACTAGAATCCCAAGCCAAACCAAGTCAAGACGCGGCGCCCGCCGGTGGTGTCTCAGTCTGAAAACGCTTGTCCCTCTCACCTATGGTAATCTGCTCCGAGTGCGGCAGACACGCCGGAAAAACCCCCGTCAGCCCCCGACGGGAAAGCACGGGTTCCTGGGGCAGTCCATTTTTCTCCAATTCTGGGGGGGACAGGGGTCGTGCTCCTCCCAGCCTACTGAGCACGGCTCCATTTCCCTCGCTTTCTCAGAGTTGACACTTTAGGCGTTCTCAGACGGAACGGTCCGTTCGGGTACGCCGCAGGGGAGGAGAGCCCCGGCCCGCGCTTGACTTCCTCATTCTCGCTGTCTTTAATGTAGTAACAAAAAAAGAGAAAAGCCAATGAACGGGAACGAGCGCTCTACACCCCGCGATTTTGACCCAGAGACGGCCCCGGACCTGTCGGCGGGCGAGTGGCCGGAGAAGTTTGCCAAGGCGCGGGTCCGCCGTGGGCGGCCGCCCATCGCCGCCCCGAAAGTGTCCACGACTATCCGGCTGTCGCCCGACGTGCTGGCCCACTTCAAGGCGGGCGGGCGTGGCTGGCAGACGCGGATCAACGCGGCGCTGCGCGAGTGGATTCGGCACCAGGATCCCGCCTAATTGTCCCGTGCACGGGAGCGAAGGCGGCTGGTCGCCATGTGACGACGCGGGTGAACGGGCGGGTTGACCGAAGATTGTTCAGCCGGCAGCGGACGTGGGGAGTGGGCGGCTAGGTGGTGCGCCGCAACAGTTCGGCAAGCGCCTGGGCGGATGCTCTCAAGACTGTGCCCTGATTCTCTAACGCTGCGCCCTGCTTTCTGAACGCAGCGGCCAGCTCATCAATTTCCCGATCGCGCCGTGCGCCGGCTTCCTTCATCCGCGCCAGACCCACAAGGATCGTAATGAGCCCCACACCGCTGATAAGCGTCTGTACCCACATAGCGATGATTTCTTGTTCCATACCGCCCTCTCTTGTAGCAAAAGGCCAAGGATTTTTCTTCCTCTCCCTTTGACACGAAACTGCCGGACCTTGAGTCCCGGAGAGAGAAGGAGGTGGGTCTTACAGCCCGCGGTCCCGTGTCCACCGGGCGGCAAATCCGCCCGCCTCGTATAAGGTCGGGACTTTGACGACAAGCTCGCGGTTGCAGTCCTCGACCTTTGCCGCTCCAGACATGGTCATGGCGTAGGCCAGCTCGCGTTGCAGGATACGAAAAATCTGCTCCACACCGGCCTGCCCGCCGACCGCCAAACCGTACCAGATCGGCCGCCCGATCAGGACCGCTGTGGCACCCAGAGCCAGGGCCTTGAAGACGTCCAGGCCGCGGCGAATCCCGCCGTCCATCAGGACCGGGCAGCGGTCTCCCACCGCGTCGACCACCTCGGGCAGGGCTTCAATGGCGGTAATCATCCCGTCCACCAGCCGCGCCCCGTGGTTGGACACGACAATCCCACTCGCCCCGTGCCTGACGCACAGCTGGGCGTCGTCCGCCCGCAGCACGCCCTTGACGACAATCGGCAGCGAGGTGATGGAGCGCAGCCAGTCCAGGTCGTGCCAGGTCGTAGCCGGATCGATCTGCTGCATGAAGTCCAGTTTGATCTGACTGCCGTCGGGCTCGCTGCGGACCAGATTGGCCCAGCGGCCGAGCGTTTCCAGCTGCGGGTCGGGATTCCGCAGCATCTGCTCTTTCAGCATATCCAGGCTTGGCGTATCTATGGTCCAGCACAGGGCCGTACACCCGGCGGCTTCGGCACGCTCCACGTACTGGCGCATGTATTCCCGGTCTTTGAGCATGAAGATGTTGCACCATACCGGACCGCCGGCTGCGGCGGTGACTTCTTCAATGGTAAAGTCTGAGCCGTGGCTCACAATCTCGATTGTGCCGATGGCCCCGGCCGCCCGACAGGTGGCCAGATCCCCGTCGGGATGCGCGCCGATCTGGGGCGCTGACGGGGCGGGCAGGACGGGCAGGCTGATCCGCTGTCCCAGCAGCTCGGTCGAGGTATCGACGTGGCTGACATCCTTGAGGTAGCGTGGGATGAGACCGACCGAGTCAAAGGCGGGTCGGGTTCGCGTGTAGGTAATCTCGTCGTTGAAGCCGCCATCGACCATGTCGAATATGCTTTTGCGCATGACCGTTCGGGCGCGGGCTTCGAAGTCGTGCAGGTTCAGCAGACCGTGTTCTTCAAACATAGGCGTCCTCTCCATGCGGGCGGAAAGACGGGCTCAGACGGCCTGGAGCTGCGGCCGGGTCACCAGGCTGGGGTCAATATCACCAATCGTTCTGACTCCACACATGGCCATGGCAAAGTCGAGTTCGTTTCTGAGAATTTCAAAAATATGGCGCACCCCCGCCTCGCCGGCCACGGCCAGGGCGTAGAACAGCGGCTTGCCGATCAGACACGCGTGGGCGCCCAGGGCCAGCGCCTTGAGCACGTCGATGCCGCGCCAGACCCCGCCGTCGAGGTAGACCTCACACCGCCCGGCAACCGCATCGACAACGGCCGGCAGCGCCTCAACCGTGGTGATCGGGCCGTCAAACAGCCGTGCGGCGTGGTTCGACACGACCACGCCGGCCGCGCCGTTATCGACCGCCAGGCGGGCGTCGTGGGGGCTCATCAGCCCCTTGACCACAACCGGCAGCGACGTGACCGAGCGAATCCAGTCCAGGCTTGACCACGTCAGGGCCGGATCGAAATCGGCCAGAACGGGCAGCAGGCGCTCTGCGCCGTCGGGGTCTTTTTTCATCAGATTGCCCTGGGGCATGTCTGGATACGGAAAACGGTTGCGGGCTTCCGTCTCTCGGGCCAGTACCGCCCCCGGTCCGCTCGGCACGCTGACCGTCAGGGCCAGGGCCGAATAGCCGGCCGCCTCGGCGCGCTGAATGCAGTCCCGGGTGTACTCCCGGTCCGGGTACGCGTACAGCTGGAACCAGCGCGGCCCGTCCGTGACTGCGGCGACTTCTTCCAGGCTGTAGTTGGAGAAATGGCTCAGCACCATCAGCGTGCCGACCGCAGCCGCAGCCCGAGCGGTGGCCAACTCGCCGTCCGGGTGGGCGTACTGGTGCTGGCCCGGTGGGGCGGGCATGACCGGAAAGGCGATGGTGTGGCCCAGGACGGTCGTTGTGGTATCGCGCTTGGCCACGTTGCGGAGCATCCTGGGCCTGAGCAGGATGGACTCGAAGGCCGGTCGGGTGCGCCGGGTGGTGACTTCGTCGAACGCTCCGCGATGGACCATGTCCCAGACCGTCTTGGGCATGAGTTCTTTGGCGCGGGCGCGGTAGTCGAACAGGTTGAGCAATTCGCTGGGCATGGCCGGACTCCGTGCTGAAATTGGCGGTATCTTGCAATTGTTATCTGGAAACGTTTAGATCGTACACCGCTCCGCAACAGTAAGCCGCTCAAAAAAGGAGGCGCGTCATGCCAGCGACGCACAAGGTGATTTCGGCCGACAGCCATATTGTTGAACCGCCCGATCTGTGGACCAGCCGCGCTCCGGCCAAGTATAAGGACCAGGTCCCCCACATGGTCCACGGCAAGGTCCTGGACGAGTGGTGGATCGGCAACGAATTCATCCAGCCGGCGGCCAGCACCCTGGTCCAGGCTCAGTACCGTAACCAGATCTATGAGGGCAAACAGTTCGGCAAGCTGAGCGTCGAGGACTGGGACGCGGCGCCGACCCGGCGTTGGGACGCGGTCATGCCCGGCGCCTATCAGCCCAAGGCATTCCTCAAAGACAACGAGTTGGACGGCATCCACGCCTCGGTCATCTATCCCAGCGTCGGCCTGATCTTTTTCAAACGGCCCAACAGCCCGCTGCTGCGGGCAATCTTTCAGGCCTATAACGACTGGATCGCCGAGTTCTGCTCTGAGGACCCGAACCGCCTCAGAGGCGTGGCCATGATCCTGCTGGACGATATTGAGGAGAGCGTCAAAGAGCTGGAGCGGTGTCATCGGATGGGGCTGGCTGCGGCCCAGATTCCGACCTACCCCGAACCCCACCGGCCGTATGACGCCGAGCTGTACGAACCGTTTTGGGAAGCCGCCGAGGCGCTACGCATGCCGCTCGGCCTCCACATCCAGTCCTGGCGGCCGCAGCCGGTCTACGGCCAGATGGGACCGGCCTCGGCCCAGCAGCCCGAGGTCGCGCAGTTCATCGGCGAGCAGGTGGTTGGCGCGGACGGACGGACGGGTGTGGACGAAACAGGGCTCCAGGTCAACGTCGCCTTCAAGCCGATTGACTTCCTGGCGACGACCGATTTCTACGTTCGACGGGCGATTGGCGAGATGATTTTCTCGGGCGTGTTTGAACGCCACCCCCAGCTGTACGTGGTCGCGGTCGAGTATGACACCGGCTTTGTGCCGTATTTTTTGAACCGCATGGACTGGACGTACAAGGAGTTTGCCGACTTCACCTATCACCTGGGCGGTGACAAGCAGCCCCGCTTCAAGAACGATATGCTGCCCAGCGATTTCTGGCGGAGAAACGTCCGCATGACCTTTCAGGAAGACGCCCTGGGCCTGTTTCTGCGCGAGCAGATCGGGGTCGAGACCATGATGTGGGGCAGCGATTATCCCCACCGGGAAGCCACCTGGCCGGTATCCTTGCAGAAGATCGACGAGTTTTTCGACGGCCTGACGGGCGAGGAGCGGGCTCTGATCACCGGCGGCAACGCGGCCAAGATTTATAACGTGCAGTGACGCGCGCCGCTGCCGATATGGGACGCCGGCGGTCCCGCCTTGGCTTGTCAGGCGACCTCGCGTCGGAGGGTGAAGGGGGCGGCAGCTCCCCCACCAGATCCCGATGGATGTCGATACAGTGCGGGGCCGGTCAGGCCCGGCTGAATGAAACCGAGCACGAGAGGACTGCCAGGCGGGTTACAGGCGTCACGCCGCCGTTTGCAGCCCCTTTTTCGCCACCAGCGTCAACAGCTTCAGCGAAGCCCCACGCGGGCGCTTCGTGCCTCGTTCCCACTGGCTCACCAGCCCGGGGGTGACGTTGAGATAACGCGCAAAGACCGCCTGACTTGCCTGTTCCCGCAGGCGGATCGCGCGGATCTCCGCCGGGCTGAGGTCCTTTACGGGTGTCAAACACAGCGCGTCGAACGTCTTCATGGTCCGTTTCGGCATGACGCCGGCCTCGGTCAGACCGAGCGCGGTTTCATGCACGGCCGCCAGCGCCTCACTCTTGTATTGTCTCGCCATCGTAGTCCACCTCCCTGATCGTTCCGTTGGCCATCGCGGCTGCCACCTCGGCATCGTCCAGTCCCAACAGCGCGTCTGCGAGGGCCTGGAAGGCTTTGCATTCGTCTGGGCGGAGATTAGCCCGGTGGCTCTTCGCAAACCCGTGTACAAAGAAGGCCCGCTCGCCCCGGCGGAACAGCACGGTGCTCCGAAATCCGCGTGCCCTGCCTTGCCCCGGCCGGGCGATGCGTTGCTTGATCACCCCGCCCCCGAGGTCGGCATCCACCACGCCGTGCGCCGCACGGCGCACGGCGTCGCACAGGGTCGCATCGTCTATCCCTTCGCGTCCGGCGAAGCGCACGAAGGGCTTCGTCTTGAACACGCGCATTCCACCCCATCCGCACCAGTCTTTACTATAGTACTTAGTCGTATAGCACTGAGCCGCAGAGCGTTCAATCCAACCTCAGGCAGAGCCTGCCTGCACCGTGCCTAAGCCCCATAGACGGGAATCGGCTTGGTTTTCCATTGCCTTGCTGCGCCTCGCAGCTTGATAGGAGAAACCTGAGGCTTGCCCAGCAACCCCCCCTTTCCTCAGACAGCGCTGGGAGCGCCCCACCACCGCAAAGGGTAACAAGTTAAGAGCACAGGGGTAGAGGGTTCGTGCCAGGCGGAAGCCGACATGGCGGCTACGCTGGCTGCGGTTTCCATGCGGAAAGCCGAGGTCGTTGTTGCAAGCGGCCAACGATCCTCCAGCACGATTCGCCGCCCGACACTTGCGGGCAGTCGTAGGTCGGTTAGCGGAGCGTAATCCGACAAGGACGGGCTGTCGGGTTACGCCTACGGCGAACCCGACCTACACAGCCATACATAATGGTGAAGTGCTCTAGGTCTCGATGGATGTCGATACATTGAGTGGGCTGCTAATACCTTCGCTTCTGCGGCCTTTGCGGCATAGATTCGCGGGCAGGGCAACACGTATCATAGTACGGCAAGAGCATACCTCCTTTCGTAAAGATAACACTCACAAGGGACGAGATAGAGGCATTCTTTCGGGCCATCCAGTACACTTCCACCGCAGCTGCGAAATGCTTCGTGCGACGCCGTGTGTTCTGGGAGGACCTTACTGCACGGCGGTAATAACAAAATTCTGTTGTTCCTGCCGCCACTCCACCGTCACCGATTGCCCTGGCGCCGGGAAATTGGCCAATTCGTAATCCCCGCTTAAGCCCTGCGCAAACTCTTCGCCCAAGGTCGTCACAAACACGCGGCTCCACGCAAACGGCTCTGTCTCGTCGTCGGCAAAGGCCCGCACCGTGTGCCACCCATCGCCCAACAAGTTCCAGTTCCACAACAGCCCAAACCCCGTAGCGCTCCGGCCACAGACGCCCGCCGTGTCGGCTCGTGCCGTGCCCGCCCCGGCCTGGGTGCGGATCACCTGTCCGGTGGTGCCATTGGTGAACTCGATGGTGATTGCCTCCGCCTGGCAATGCCACCCGGACACGACCTCGATGCCACTGTGGAGTGACCCGGGGCCGGGATTCTCCAGGACCCCGACACGGGGGTCTCTCGTCTGGCCGGGGGCCTCGGTGGCAGTCCGTGCCGCCGTGATGACAAAATTCTGGCGGGCTTGATTCCACTCCAGGGCGGTCTGCTGGCCCACCCGGGGGAAGTCCTGCACGGTGTAGGCACCCTGGAGATCGCGGGGAAAATCGCCCAGGCCGAGGGTGGTCACGGTGATATGGTGGGCGTCCACGAGGACGCCATCGGCAAAGGCGCGGACCGTATGCGTCCCGTCGCCCAGGATGTTCCAGTTAAACAGCAGCCCGAAGCCCGTATCCGCGTGGCCGCAGATGGAGGCGGTGTCGCCGCGCAGCGTGCCCACGGCCGCCGGCAGACTCACGATGCGGCCATCGTCCAAGGCAAACTCAATCATCACTTCCGTGGCCTCACACGCCCAGCCGCCCACCAGTCCAATGCCGCTTTGGGGGAGTGCGGGGCCGGGTTTTCTAAAGAATCGATGCGGCCCAGGCGGCGCTCACCCGTCCGAAAGTCGGCCACCAGAGTACGGACGTTTTCAAGGGCCTTAGCTGCATCTGCTGGTCCATCTCTTCCTGTGGCAGTTGAAGTGCTCTCTATCCCCATGGGGTCTCCCCCATCTCTTGGGTATAAGAGGCGTGGGCTTGAAAAGAAAGATATCCTCCTACAATAAATTCTAGAATCGCCGCATAGCTTATTAGTTGTCATAATCGTTCCCCAGCGCGTGGACTCGGGTGCTCCTGAGGCGAGGCCCCTTAGGTTGACATAACCATGACCATAGTGGTACGCAGCAACATTTTGACAGGTAGAACGTCCTTCGCATCCAGCATCATAACGGTCATGTTCCAGCCCCATGATATGCCCTAATTCGTGGAGAAATGTAACTGTACTTCTGTTGGAAACACCAAAAGCTAATTGGGCACTGTTCTCAAGTCGATTCCGGTCGTATAGACCGGTATTTACAAATGCAATTCCCGTAGGAGTTGATCGTAGCAACATTAAAACATCGGCCTGGGTTCGTTCACGGATGATATGAACTCTATCCAAGTAACCGTCTTGTTTGCGATGAAAGCGATTTAAATCAGTATTGACATCAGTTTCCGTATATTGCACCTCTTTTGCTGCAACCAGATTGAGGCTTTGATGGACACCTTGTATCCTGTACACATAGTTGGAGAATTCAATGAGGCGGTCAATCTCTTCTTTAACCTGAGTTGTTCCTCCCAGCTCAATGCGCAGTTGGGAGGTATAAAAGATAGCAATATCTATCACCGAATGCGGGGCTGGCTCTGTTTGGTCAGCGGTCGTCAGGGCCGAGTCGCGGGGGACGATGGCCTGCAATGCGGTCTTCGGAACGGGGAGAGACCCGTGACAGGTCGGCACCAAGATCACATCTTCGGGCGTGTCCGCCGCCGCAGCGGGTGACGTGGCCGACGCGGGGGGCCGTTCCTCGTCCGGTGGGAAGTGGGTGGGTTGCGCCTCAACCACCGCCAGCGTCGTCAGGACGGTGATGGTGACTGCGGCAATGCCTCGTCGTGTCCTGCACATGGGGAGCTCCTCCTCTGGCTACGCGATTTGGGAGCCGCCGCAGTTCTTAGCAAATCCGGAGCGGCGGCGGTTCCGAGCGAGTCTGAGCCTCCTGCACCTATACGGCATTTCCCCTTCCCGGTCACTCTCAAATGAGAGGGAATTCCACCCCCGCTCCCAAGCGTGACACTTTGGCCGTCATCAGACACTGCGGTCAGCGCGGCCGAGAGCGGGTGTCAGAATATCAGGCACTTACGGGACGAGGACGGCGCGGCCTGGTTGAATGAATCGCGGGCGAACGGCCGGCCTGACCGAAGATTGTTCAGGGTGAGGGATGGGACCGGGGGCGGCTAGGCGGTGCGCCGCAACAGCTCGGCCAGCACTTCGCCCTGACGTTCAAGGGCCCGGCCTTGCTGCGTGAATGCCTGGGTCATGGCTTGACCCTGACGCTCCAGGGCCTGCCCCTGGCGCTCAAGCGCTTGGCCGACGACGCGGGTGCTTTCCCGCATATTCGCGGCCATCTCGTCAATTTCTTTGTCGCGCCGGCGGCCGGCTTGCTGCATCTGCGCCAAGCCCCAGAAGATTGCTCCGAGCCCCACACTGCTGACGAACAGCTGCGCGACCTCAATCCAGCTCGTCCTGTTCGCGGCCTGTAGCGCTACGACGGCCTCCCGCGCCAACTGTACAAGTTCAGTTTCCATCCTGTTCTCTCTGCCAGAAAGCCAAGGATTTTCCCCCTCTCACCTCAGCTCAAGCCGTAGAACTGCATGGCGCCTTCGGCCAGCACCTTACGCCGGTACTCTTGCGGCAGCTTCTCGGCAATCTGGGCCGGTGCTCCGGGGAAGAAGCCGTCGGGATGCGGGTAGTCGGTCGCCCACAGAATCTTATGCGGCCCCAGGCGCTCGGCCGCATAGGCCAGACCGGTCTCGACCGGTTCAAACGAGATCCAGCACTGACGCTCGAAATACTCGCTGGGCCGCATCCGCAGACAGTGGTCCATGAACTGGCTCTTGTCGTCGAAGTGGCGGTCCATGCGGTCGAGCCAGGGTGCGATCCAGCCCCCGCCCGACTCCAGAAACGCGATCCGCAGCCTGGGAAAGCGCTCGCATACCCCGCTCCAGATGACGCTCAGGCAGGCCAGCATCATTTCCATCGGATGCGAAATGATGTGCCGTTCGGCCCGGGTCTGAAAGCGGTCCACTCCCACCTGCGGCATGCCGCCGCCAGACCCTTCGTGCAGGCCGATTGCAAAGTCGAGGTCCTGTACCTCGGCCCAGAACGGCTCGTAGTCGGAATGGTGCAGCATGCGGCCGTTGTAGGGGTTGGGCCGCAGAAAGCCGCCCCGCATGCCGAGTTCTTTGCGGGCGTAGCGCGCCTCTTCAATGGCCAGCTCGACCGACTGCATGGGCAGCATGGCCACGCCGAACAGACGGTCGGGGTAGGGCCGGCAGTAGTCGGCCAGCCAGCGGTTGTAGGCCCGGCACATGGCCGCAGCCAGCGGCGGGTCGTCTACCGCGCCAGCAAACAGGCCGATGCTGGGATACAGAAAGGCGGCGTCAATGCCGTCGAGGTCCATGTCGGGAATCCGAGCGTGGGGGTCGAAACCGCCCTTACGGCCCTGGCTATAGCTGATGTCAATCGACGCCTCGCCCTGCCGGGCGCCAATGGCGCCAACGAGGCCGAGGCCGGTCGGCCCGCCCAGCACCTTGCCCTCCAGCCGCAGGCGCTCTTTGCCGTCGGTGTCCATAAACAGCTGCGGGGCGCGCTCGCGGTAGGCGGGCTCCATATACTGGTCCCACAGGTCGAGCGGCTCCAACACATGCCCATCCGCGTCAATGATACGATAGCTGCGAGCCATGGCGGTTCCCCCCTCTTTTGAGCAATCGGGCGACTCAGGAGCGCTTAGCCGAGCTGGTAGAACTCGATCGCGCTGCCGGCCAGCACCGCGTGCTTGTCTTTGTCCGACAGCTTCTCGGCAATCATGGCCGGCGCGCCGGGAAAAAATCCGTCGGGATGGGGATAGTCGGTCGCCCACAGAATCTTATTGGCGCCCAGATAGTTGACCAGATGGCTCAGGCTGCCCTCGACCGGTTCGTACGAAATCCAACCCTGGCGCTGAAAATACTCGCTCGGCGACAGCTTGAGCGCGGTGGAGCCAAACACCCCGTGATCGTCAAAATGGCGGTCCATGCGGTCCAGCCAGGGCGCAATCCAGCCGCCGCCCGATTCCAGAAAGGCGAAACGCACTTGTGGAAAGCGTTCGCACACCCCGCCCCAGATCACGCTCAGGCTGGCCAGCATCATCTCCACGGTATGTGACACGATGTGCCGGGCCGGCAGATCGTCGAAGCGCTCGACCCCGGCCGCCGGCATCCCGCCGGTGCCCTCATGAATGCCAATCGGAAAGTCGAGGTCTTGGGCTTCGGCCCAGAACGGGTCGTAGTCCGCATCACCCAGCATCCGGTCGTTGTAGGGGTTGGGGCGCAGAA
Source organism: uncultured Binatia bacterium (SeqCode) (assembly GCA_965243735.1). GTDB lineage: Bacteria > Desulfobacterota > Binatia > Bin18 > Bin18 > JAAXHF01. The sequence goes on along the minus strand of CBDEVZ010000008.1, from coordinate 4,150,047 downwards.
AGCCGCTCTTCATGCCCAACTCGTTGCGGGCATAGCGCATCTCTTCAACGGCCAGACCGATGTCCTGCATGGGCAGCATGGCCACGCCGAACAGGCGGTCGGGGTAGGGCTGGCAGTAATCGGCCAGCCAGCGGTTATAGGCCCGGCACATGGCCGCAGCCAGAGACGGGTCCTGCACCGCGCCGGCGAACAGACCCAGGGTGGGATACAGAAACACCGCATCAATGCCGTCCAGCTCCATGTCCGGGATCCGGGCGTGGGGGTCAAAGCCACCCTTACGGCCTTCGATGTACTTGATCTCGGTTGAGGCTTCACCCTGCCGGGCGCCGATCGCGCCGGCAAAGCCGATCCCTTTGGGCCCCCCGTACACCCGGCCCTCTATGCGCAGGCGCTCTTTGCCGTCGGTATCGGTGAACAGCTCGGGCACCCGGTCGCGGTAGGCCGGGTCGATATAATCGTCCCAGAAATTCGGTGGTTCCAAGACATGGCCGTCAGAATCAATCACATTATAGCTGCGTCCCATCGCGGTCCTCCTTTTGTCCAAAACACGGTTTTCCGGCTGTTTCTTGGCCTCCTAGCACCTTCCGGTCGCAGCGGCAAGCTTGCGGCGGGGCCGTAGCGGCCGGCCGAGGCTTGCAAGAAAATCCGCTCAGACGTATGCTCCCGGCATCACATAATTTTTCATGGGAGGTGAAGCGTATGAAACCACCAGAGGTCCAGTCCGAGATGATGTACTATCCTGGTCATGGCGGCACTTCGGTCAGTGCCTATCTGAGCCGTCCAACGACGTCGGGCTCGCATCCCGGCGTGATTGTGATTATGGAAGCCTTTGGGCTGAACGACCATATCAAAGACGTGGCCGACCGCTTTGCCAGAGAAGGCTACATTGCCCTGGCGCCGGATATGTACACCCGTGAGGGAACCCCCGATATCAGCAACCCGGACACCATGCTCCAGAACGTGATGCGCATCATGTTCTCGGTCCCCGATTCGCAGGCCATGGGCGACCTTGACGCCGGCGCGCAGTACATCAAGAGCCAGGCCGACTCGAACGGCAAGGTGGGCGCAATCGGCTTCTGTTCGGGCGGACGCTACACCCTGATGTTCGGCTGCACCAGCAAAAACCTGGATGCGGCGGTGGATTCGGCCGGCGGATTCATCACCCAGGACGGACCCAACGAGCAGGAGGACACCCGTCCGGTTCCGCCCATTGACATGATCGCGGATCTGAACTGCCCCCTGCTGGGGCTGTTTGGCGAAGAAGACCCCAACCCGTCGCCCGAGCACGCCGAGCGGCTCCAGGCCGAACTCGACAAGCATGGCAAGACGTATGAGATGCGAATGTATCCCAACGCCGGCCATGCCTTCTTTGCCGACTACCGCGACAGCTATCGGCCGGTTCCGGCCCAGGACATGTGGCACCGGGTCCTCACGTTCTACGACAAACATCTCAGTGCGTAGTCGAGTCGGGTGGGGTCTCGCCCACCCGACAGTCAGGAGGGAGACATGGCAGTAGACAAATTTCCGGTCGAGGCGAGCCACATCATGATGTTTGCCCGTTCGGTCGGAGACGAGAACAAGATTTATTACGACGAGGAGTATGCCCAGGACTCCGAGCCGGGGACGATCATCGCGCCGCCAACCTTTGCCCAGGCCAGCGCCCAGTTCGATCCCGACTATTTCCTGCGGCCCAGAACCGGCCAGCCCTGGTTTGGTTCGGGCAAGGAACCCACCGGTATCCAGAAGAAGGAAGGCGGCGGCGGTGGTGGGGGCGGTGGCGGTCTGCACGCCGAGCAGCACTTCGAGTATCACCGCCATCCCAAACCGGGCGATGTGCTGACGGCGATCCAGAAACCCGGCAAGAAGTGGGAAAAGCAGGGCCGGCGGTCGGGGAAACTGATCTTTTCAGAAACCGTCACCGAGTATCGGGATCAAAACGGTGAGCTGGTGATTACCGCCCGGGGCGTTGGGGTCCAGACCGAACGGCCGGTCGATCAGTAGGGAGAACATGTATGGCCTTATCAGCAAGTCAGCTCAAAGTCGGTGACAGACACGAGGAGCAGGTTGTCGAGAACCTGACCCGCACCCAGCTGGTCCAGTACGCAGGTGCGTCCGGTGACTACAACCCGGTCCACACCGATGAAGTCTTCACCACCAAGGTGGCCGGCTATCCCTCGGTGTTTGCCCACGGCATGCTCAGCATGGGCCTGACCGGCAAAATGTTGACCAACTATGTCGGAGACGGGCGTCTGACCAAGTATGGCGTGCGTTTTACCCGTCAGGTCTGGCCCGGCGACAGCCTGACCGCCCGGGCGACCGTCAAGGAGGTTCGTCTCGAAGGCGAGCAACCGATTGTCGATCTTGATGTCTCGACCGTGAATCAGGACGGCGTGGAAGTGATCAGCGGCTACGCCTCGGCGCGGGTCGATCCCTAGTCGCCCAGACTCCGTCCTCCCCGCCCGCTCACAGCCGGGGAGGGCATCGGCCAGTACCTGCTCCCGGTCCTCGACCGCTCGGAGCGTGGGCCGTAAACATTTTTTCAGCTTCTCTGTCCGCCAGGCTCGTGTTGACAAAGTCTCAGCCCGGGTGTTGTGTAAGTCTTTCGATAGGGAGAAGGAGGTCGCATGCAGTACGATCTGATTATTCAGAATGGAACGGTCATCGACGGCTCGGGTCTGCCGCGCTTTCGGGCCGATGTCGGCATTATCGACGGCAAGATCGCCTCAATCGGCCGGATTCGGGGAGACAGCGCAAAAGAAGTCGTTGATGCCGAGGGCCACGTAGTCGCTCCCGGTTTTATCGACGGCCACACCCATATGGACGCCCAGGTGTCCTGGGACCCGCTGGGCACGTGTTCGTGCTGGCACGGCATCACCAGCGTGATTATGGGCAACTGCGGCTTTTCGCTCGCGCCGTGCAAAGAGAGCGAAAAAGACATGGTCATGCGCAACCTGGAGCGCGCCGAAGACATTGCGCCCGAGGCCATGAACGCTGGCATCAACTGGACCTGGGAGACCTTTCCTGAATACCTGGACAGCGTTGAGCGCCTGCCCAAGGGCATCAACTACGGCGCCTACATGGGCCACTCGGCACTGCGGACCTATATCATGGGCGAGCGGGCGTTTACCGAGGAAGCCACCGAGAGCGACCTGGAGCGCATGAAGCAGCAGGTGCGCGAGGCCATTCAGGCCGGGGCGATGGGCTTTACCACCTCGCGGACGCGCAACCATCAGACGCCCCAGCGCCAACCGGTGGCCAGCCGCCTGGCGACCTGGGAGGAAGTCCGCCAGCTGGTTGGAGTGATGGGTGAATGCGGCGCCGGCATTTTTGAGATCGCCGGCGAAGACACCGGTCGTGATCCTGAGCGGATCGCCGACTACCAGGCCCGGCTCAAGGCCCTGGCCGTCGAGACCGGCGTGCCGGTGACCTACGGCATGTTTACCATGCGCCGCGCTCCGAACAGCTGGCAGTCCTACTACGAGCTGGCCGACGAGACTGCCGCGGCCGGCGGTCGGATGTTCCTCCAGGTCCACAGCCGCTCGCTGAACGCGGTGCTGTCGTTTGAGACCAATACGCCGTTTGACCGCCTGCCGAGCTGGCGGCGGCTGAAAAAGATGGGCTCGCTGGCAGAAAAGGAAGCCGCGCTGCGCGATCCTGACTTCCGTCGTACGCTCGTCGAAGAAGCGCGCGCGCAAGAGCCCGACGGCGGTCGGGGCACCGGCCCTGAAGCCCGGGCGGCCGATTACGACTGGCTGTATGTCATGGACAGCCCCAACCCGCCCCACCGCTCGGTTGCCGAGGTTGCCGCCGCCGAGGGCAAAGATCCGGTCGAGGTGTTCATCGACCTGGCCCTCGACAAGGGCTTGAAGCAGTTCTACCTGCAACCGCTGGCCAACGAGGATCAGGACCACGCGCTGCAGATGATCAAGCACCCGCGTTCGGTGGTAACCTTCTCGGACTCCGGGGCGCACGTATCTCAGATCATGGACTCCTCGCTGCAAACCCATTTGCTCAGCCACTGGGTGCGTGAGAAACAGGAAGTAACGCTTGAGGAGGCGGTGCGGATGCTGAGCTTCGTCCCGGCCTTCCAGTGGGGGCTGAACGGACGCGGCCTGCTGCGCGAGGGCATGACCGCCGACGTGGTGGTCTTTAATCCCGACACCGTCGCCCCGATGATGCCCGAGCTGACCTACGATCTGCCGGCCGGCGCGCGGCGGCTCAAGCAGAAGGCGGCCGGTTTCCTGGCCACCGTGGTCAACGGTCAGGTTGTGCTGCGCAACAACGAGCACACCGGCGCCCTGCCCGGTCAGTTGCTGCGCGGTCCCTTGGCTCGCGCTTAACAACCATCCCTGACGAGCGGGGCGGCCACGGCGCGTGGCTGCCCCGCCTCTCCTGTCCCGCGCCGTCTCTTCCTATTCTGAGCCGATGACTGTGGCTAGCAGGAACACTGGGAGCAAGGGCCAGGCCCACACCCATACTCCGGACTGAACAATCTTCGGCTGGCCGTTTCATCCGCCTTCGCTGTCTCTGATACAGACGCGCCGAGAGGATATCTTAATTTCAGCTTTTCGCGGAAGCCCTGTTGCAACTCCTGCCCCCGCGTGACCCTGAAGTATGCGCTCGGCCATTCCCGTCCTCAAAACATGGGCAAAGCCCAGACACTCTGCTAGAGTAGCCCTCCCAGCTCTGTTGGATCGACGCTGGGCTGGGTACGGAGGGGGACATGACTACGGACAAGCAGTGGCAAACGCTCAACGAGGAGGGCTTCCGGCTGTATCAACAGGGGGCGTATGACCGGGCGGAACAGCTCTTTCGCGAGGCCCTGGAAATGGTCGAGACCTTCGGTCCACAAGACACGCGGGTGGCCATGGTCCTCAACAACCTGGCCAACCTGTGTCACAACCAGGGCAAACTCGACGAGGCCGAACAGCACTATCAGCGCGCCCTGGACATTCGGCGCGAGCAGTACGGCCCGGACCATCCTTTTGTGGCCCAGAGCCTGAATAACATGGCCTCGCTGTACCGCGAGCTGGGCAGGCTGGACGAGGCTGAGACCTTTCTGCAAAAAGTCTTGGCCATTGCCGAGGCCATTGTCGGCCCCGACCACTGGCGGGTGACCAACTGTCTCAACAATCTGGCGGCGGTGTATATGGCACAGGCGCGTTACGAGGAGGCGTCCTCACTGTTTGACCGCTCGCTCACCATTCGGACCCGCTTTTTCGGTCCCGACCATCACTCGGTGGCAACCACCCTGTGCGGCCAGGCCGAGGTCGCGGTGGCCCAGGGCAAGGACGCGGAGGCCGCCCCGATTTTCCAGCGCGCCCTGGACATCCGGCAACAAAAACTCGGTGTCGATCATCCGGCGGTCGCCCTGCTCATCGAGAAGTACGCCCCGCTGCTGCACCGGGCGGACCGCCAGGACGAGGCGCTGGTGCTGGAAGCCAAGGCCAGGGAAATCCGGATCAAACACAAGCACGTTGACGCTGTCGGAGACCATTGAGAGTAAACGTATCCTCCAACCCCATGAACATGTTGACACGTTGACTCTTTTAAGCAGGGAGGCTGGCTATGGAGCACAATGGACGCATGCCGCTTGAGGGTATTCGAGTCGTGGACCTGACGATCTGGGCGCAAGGCCCCCTGGGGGCCATGATGCTGGCCGACCTGGGGGCCGAGGTCATCAAGGTCGAGAAGCCCGGCCAGGGCGATTTTTCCCGCGGGGTGCAGTCCCTGTTTGGCCAGCCCCAGTTCCTGCCCAGCGGCAAAAACCTGATGTTCGAGATTACCAACCGCAACAAAAAGGCGATTGCGCTTGACCTGCGTCAGGCCGCCGGCCAGCAGGCCCTCTACCGTCTGATCGAAAAGTCTGACGTCTTTCTCTCCAACCTCCACCCCAGCGCCCTGCGCGAGTTCCGGGTTGACCGCGAGACGCTGCTCGGCATCAATCCCGAGCTGATCTACTCGCACGCGACCGGTTTCGGACCGCGTGGCCCGCACGCCGAAGACCCGTGTCAGGACACGGTCGGCATGGCCCGCTCCGGCTTTATGTTCAACACCCCGGATGCGGCCGGGGCGCCGGTGTATCCGACCGGAGCGCTGAGCGACATCCTGTCCGGTACGATGCTCGGCTTTGGGGTGATTGCCGCTCTGCTGGCCCGAGAGCGAACCGGCGTCAGCCAGTCGGTGTGGGCCTCGCAGCTGAGCACCATGATGTGGCTCCAGTATTACAACGTGGCCCAGTATGCGAACGTGGGAGAGGACTTTGCGCCCTACGACCGCCACGAAGTGGCCAACCCGCTGATGAATCTGTACCGCTGCGCCGACGGGCGGTGGATTGCGTGCGGGCTGTTCGTCGCCCCGCGTTTCTGGTCGGACTTCTGTCAGGTCATGGGCTTGACCGATATCGAGCACGACCCGCGTTTCGGCAGCGATGAAAAACGGGCCGAACATCACCGGGAGTTGATCGCCCGTATCGAGGGGGCGTTTGCCACCCAGCCACGCGATCACTGGGAGACGATCTTCCGCGAAAAAGGCTTCTGGTTCTCGGTCGTCAACAAGGTCAGCGACCTGCCCGACGACCCGCAGGTGACGGCCAACGACTACCTGATGGAACTCGACAACGGGCTCAAGACCGTGTCGGCGCCCTTCAGTCTCGAAAAGACTCCACCGCTCCGAAACGGCGCGCCGGACTTCAGTCAGCACACCGACGAGATTCTGGAGCAGGTGTGCGGCTACTCACCGGAAGAGATTGTCGCCCTCAAGGAAAAGGGCGTCGCCTGGTAGGCGGACTGGCGTTCAGACGCCGAAGAAACGCGCCGCATTGTCGCCCAGGATTTTGTCAACCGAGACTGCGGGCAGGCGGGCCAGGGCTGCCCGCGCCTTGTCGACCGGCCGGACAAAGCCCTCGGCGTGCGGGTAGTCGGAGCCGATAAAAAACTTGTCATCGCCGACCAGCTCGACCATATACGGCAGGCTGCGCTCGTCCGGGTCGGCCGAGACCCAGATGTTGCGGGCAAAATACTCGCTGGCCGGGCGCTTCATGGCCGTGGTGTGGCCCATGTAGCTGTAGCGGTAATCGAACCGGTCGAGCCACTCGACGAGCCAGCCGCTGGCCGACTCGACGACCGCCACCCGCAGGTCTGGGAAGCGCTCAAAGACCCCGTCGTAGACCATGGTGGTCAGCGCCATGCGCGGATCCTGAATGACGTTCATGCTGACAAACATGAAGTCCGGCTTAGGCTCCCGGCGCCACTCGTTGCCCAGATAAAAGGGGTGGACAACCAGGTGCAGGCTGACCGCCAGGTCCAGCTCCTGGGCCGTGGCCCAGACCGGATCGAAGTCCGGGTGGCCGAAGCTCTTGCCCTCGACCGGCATCGCCCCGATAAAGACCGCCCGCAGGCCGGCCTTGGCCAGCCGCCGCAGCTCGCGAACCGCCTCGGCGGGATGGCGGAGCGAGATATGGCCGACCGGATAGAGGCGCTCGCGGTGGGCGGCGCACACGTCCAGCGCCCAGGTGTTGTAGGCCCGACAGTGGGCTGCGGCCAACTCGGGGTCTTCGACCAGACCGTCTGTCAGCAGCCCGAGCGAGGGGTACAAAAACTGGCAGGCGATGCCTTCCTGGTCCAGGAAGGCGATACGGGCCTGCATGTCTTCCAGGCTGTGGCTGGAGACTGCGGCCAGATCGAAAGAGCCGAGTCCGGCGCCGGACTCTTTTTGGCCATAGCCGATCAGCACGCCCAAAAAGTCCTCGACATTGAAGCGGGCCCGCGTGCCCTCCTCAATCAGGATGGTGTAGCGGTCGCTGTCCGGGCGTGGCACAAAGCGCAGACAGCGCGAGCGGTACTGGGGGTCGATATACCGCTGCCAGATATCGAGCGGCTCCATGAAGTGACTGTCGGCGTCAATAATCCGTGCCATACGGCTTATCCTTGGCTTGGGGAAAGAGTAAACGTGTCAACATATTCATGTGGTTGGAGGACACGTTTACTCTTTCAGGGACTGGTAGACCGCCGCGACCTGGAGCAGCAGGTCTTCACGAAAATACGGGGCGACCAGCATCAGGCCGACCGGCAGCCCGCCGACCTTGCCGCACGGGATGCTGAGCGCCGGATGACCGGTCAGGTTGAACGGGGCGGTGTTGTGGGCGACCAGGCCCAGGTCCATGCCCAGCTGACCGCCGAACAGGGTGTGCTCAATCGCCTCCTGGGCGTCCTGGGGCTGGCGGTAGACGGGAGCGGTCATCGGGCTCGTTGGCAGGGCCAGGACATCGGCCTGCGCCAGGGCCTGGTTGTACTGTTTGACAAAGGTGGGGCGGACGTTATGACCCTTGGCGTACAGCCGGCCGTGGGTGAAGCGGTTCAGATAGGCGCCCATCAGCAGGCCGAGTTTGTAGTTGAGCGGCAACTCGTGGTCGTGGCCGTGCTTGAAGCGGCCAAAGCTGGAGATCAGGGAGCTGGGGTAGTAGGTCCTGGCAAAAGCCCCGCCCAGGTTGGTATCGAACATGTGTTTGCCGCCCTCAAAGTAGATCGGCAGCAGGGCCAGCAGCGCCTTGTCGTGGAGTGGGGTGGACACCGAGCTGAGCCGGGCGCCGGCACCCTCCAGGCTGGCCAGGGCGGCGTGGACCGCCTGCTCGACCTCCGGCTGGCTGCCGGCAAAGCCGAAGCCCTCAGACAACACCCCGATGGTGATGCCGTCAATGCCGCGGCTCAACGCCTGGCCGTAGTCGGGCAGCCGGGCCGGGAGCTGGGTCTGACGCGGATCGTAGCCGTCCGGCCCGGCCACGCAGCTCAGCACGGCGGTCAGGTCTTCCACCGTGCGCGTCATCGGGCCGACGTAGTCGATGCTCGGATCGAGGCCAAACACGCCGGTGTGCGGAATAAGCCCGTGGGTGGCCATCAGACCCAGGCAGCCGGACCAGGCGGCGGGCAGACGGATTGAGCCGCCCTGATCGCCGCCAAAGGCGATGTCCACCAGTTCGCCGGCCACCGCTGCGGCCGAGCCGGACGACGAGCCGCCGGTGACATGGGCGGGGTTGTGGGGGTTGAGCGGACGGCCGAAATCGCCAATGCCGCTCAGGCCCGGCCCGCCAAACGAAAAGTCCTCCATATTCATCTTGCCGACGATTGTGCCGCCGGCGGCCAGCAGCCGGGTGACAAGACTGGCGTCAAAGTCGGGGGTATAGCCGTCCATGAAATGCGAGCCCAGGGTGAGCGGAACCCCGGCCACGCTGATATGGTCCTTGAGGCCGATGGTCTTGCCCTTGAGCGGACCCTCGTCGGCGCCCGCCACCCAGCACTTGCGGATAAAGACGTTGAGCGGGTCTTCATCTTCGGTCGGACGGTAGCCCGGGTCGCGGTCGGTGACGTCGAGGGGCAGGTGCTCCTCCTCAATCCGCAGCTCGTGAAAGCGCTCGAAGCTGTCGATGTGCTCAAGCATGCGCGACTGCATGCTGCGCGCCTCGGCCTGGCTGAGGGCGAGGCCGAGCGTTCTGCCGTGTGCGATCACATCCTCGATAGTGGGCCGTGGCAACATACTCCCGCCTCCTTGTGAGTCTTCCCATACCGGCGAGAGGGTAGGCTTGTCAAACGCGCGAAAGGCTGGCCGTGGTGGCCCGGGCCGGTCTTGCTCAGAGCTGGCTCAGGACTTCGAGAGACGGGGCGAAGAAGTGCGCCCCGGACACGGCTCGGGTGAAGTCCATCAGGTGGTCATGGTGGCCGTCACCGCTCGTTCCCAGCATCCGGCGCAGCATTTTTTCCGGGATATCGAGGTTCTTGGTATAGGCGATGAAGAACAGGCCGTGCTCGTTCAGCGTGCCGTAGGGAAAGCTGTGGCGCACGATCTCAAGCTCTTCCCCGTCCTCTTCGATAACGACCCGGCTGATGTGGGCGGTCGGCGGTTTGATGTCGTCCGGGAGTTCCTCGCTATCGGCTTTGCGGCGTCCGACCGCCCCCTCCTGTTCCTGATCGGAGATCGCGGCCCATTTTGCCAGCTGATGCGTGTAGCGCTGGGTGAAGACATAACTCCCGGTGGCAAAATCCGGGTCCTCGTCGTCAATCAGGGCGATCTCGGCCCGTTCCGCGTCTCCCTCGGGATTTTCCGTGCCGTCAATAAAACCGGTCAGATCCCGCGAGTCGAGGTAGCGAAAACCGTGGACCTCGTCCATCACCGCCACCCTGTCACCCAGGCGGGTGCGGAGCTGCATAGCCAGCTCAAAGTTCAGGTCTTGGCGCTCGGAGATGATGTGCACGAGTACGTCCCCGCCGGTACTCGGTGCGGCTTGCCCGCCCGCGTCAATGGCGCTGAACGGTCGCAGCCCGACCGGGCGCTTGCCGGGGGAGATGACATCCCAGAATCCCGATCCGAAAGCGACGCTTCCGACCAGGGCCGCGTCCCGGTCGGCTGCACCAAGGCTGCCGATCAAGGCCGGGACTTCGGTCAGGATTTTCGCCACTGCCGGGCCATTTTTTTCCGGATCGTGGACCCGCAGGATCAGGAATAAAGCGTGCCGACTAGGTTCGGGAATGATGGCGGACTGCGGGCGAGGCGTATGAGAAGGCATAGTTCAATGGGATATCTCTCATACTCGCCTGTCAAGTCCGGTGTCCCATGCACCCTTTCCGCGTGCGGGTGGCTGTGGTACAGGCGCGGAGGCACGCCCGGAGGTCGGATACGGATAAGCCGGAGGCGTCATTCGATACCTCGGCTTGTCGACGCCCGCCGCCTTACGGGACTTGACCGAGCGTAATGTTTCTCGTTACGCTCGGTTCGTGATCAAAACCTTTGCCAACAAGCGCACCGCGGCTGTCTTCGCGGGGCAGGCCGTTCGTGGCTTGCCGATGCAGATTCAGCGACGAGCGCGGGCAAAGCTCCTGGCTATTGAGGCGGCCGCTCAGCTTGATGACCTGCGGGCTCCGCCTGGCAATCGATTGGAGGCATTGCGGGGAGATCGTCGAGGGCGGTATAGCCTGCGCATAAACGACCGGTGGCGTATCTGTTTTGTCTGGCGCGATGGCGAAGCCTGGGAGGTTGAGATCATTGACTACCACTAAGAAGTGAGGGTGACCATGTCTATCAAACGCAGCGATGTGGACCGGGGACGGGTAGACTTCTCGGACGTGATCTCCGGACGGCGGCTGCCGCCGGTCCATCCCGGTGAGATTCTCCGTGACGAATTTCTGGCGCCGCTGGAACTCAGCGTGTACCGGCTCTCCCAGATACTCAAGGTGTCACGACCGCGGTTGAACGATATCGTGCATGGACGCCGTGCCGTGACGACGGATACCGCGCTCCGCCTCGGGTACTATTTTGGAACGACGCCGGAGTTCTGGCTCAATCTTCAGACTCGCTACGATCTCGATGTCGCCGAGCATACTCTGCGCCGTAAGATCGAGCGGGAGGTCACCCCACGTGCGGCATGACGTGCTGCGGGACTGCGTCGGCGTGATTGAGAGGGACCCATGACAGCGATTCTTGACCGCTACTTTGGCCTGGCGGAGCGCGGCACCGACGTGCGGACGGAGGTGACGGCCGGCGTGACAACGTTCCTGACGATGGCCTACATCGCCTTCGTCAATCCGCAGATCCTCTCCGATGCCGGTATGCCGTTCGACGCGGTCTTCGTCGCTACCTGTCTCGCGGCGGCCTTCAGTACGCTGGTGATGGGGTTGTATGCCAACTATCCGATTGCGCTGGCCCCGGGCATGGGCCTCAACGCGTTCTTCGCCTACGGCGTCGTCCTCGGCATGGGCCACAGGTGGGAGGTCGCGCTCGGCACGGTGTTCGTGTCCGGCGTGCTGTTCCTGGTCCTGAGCATGCTGCCGGTGCGGCGCTGGATCGTCGAGGCCATCCCGCACGGGCTGAAGCTGGCCATCGCAGCCGGGATCGGCCTGTTCCTGGGGGTCATCGCGCTGCGCAACGCCGGCATCATCCAGGCGAGCGAGGCGACGCTGGTCACCGCCGGCGAACTGATGACGCCGGGGCCGCTGCTATCACTGCTCGGCTTTTGCGTGATCGTCGCGCTCGCCGCCCGCCGGGTGCCGGGCGCCGCGCTCATCGGGATGCTGGGCGTGACCGCCGCCAGCCTCGTCCTGGGCGTCTCGGAGTGGCGAGGCGTCGCCTCGCTGCCGCCCGATCCAACGCCGACACTGCTGGCCCTCGACATCGTCGGTGCGCTGCAGGCGGGCATGATCGCAGTCATCCTGACGTTCCTCATCGTCGATCTGTTCGACACGACCGGTACGCTGATTGGCGTCGCGCACCAGGCGCGGCTCCTCGACGACCGTGGCCAGCTCCCGCGTATGCAGCCGGCACTGATTGCCGACTCGACGGGCACGGTGGGCGGCGCGCTGCTCGGCACCTCGCCGGTGACGAGCTACATCGAGAGCGCCGCCGGCGCCAGCGCCGGTGGACGCACGGGGCTGACGGCGGTCGTCGTCGCGGTGCTGTTCCTGGCCTGCCTGTTCTTTGCGCCGCTGGCCGGCTCCATCCCGGCCACCGCGACGGCGGCGGCCATTCTCTACGTGGCCTGCCTCATGGTCCGGCCGCTGGTGGACGTGAACTGGCGTGATGTCACCGAGTCCGCCGCCGCCATCATGACCGTCATCGCCATCCCGCTGACGTTCTCCATCGCCGACGGCATCGGCCTCGGCTTTCTGACCTACGTCCTGATCAAGGTCATGGCCGGCCGTCGCCACGAATGCTCGCCGACGCTGATTGTGGTTGCGCTGCTCTTCGCCGGGAAGTTCGCCTGGCTGTGAGCGAGCCGCTGGACGGACAGCTCATTGCCGCCATCATCAAGCCTTGACGGAGGAATGGCACAATGAGCGCAACCCAATATCCGGTGTTCACGGCCGGCCATTCCAGCTCTTCGCCGGAAACGTTCATCCAACTGCTGCTACGGCACGACGTGGCTGAAGTCGTCGATGTTCGCTGGCGGGAGGGCATACTTTGAAAATATATACCCTTGGCTTCACGAAAAAATCCGCCGCCACTTTCTTTGAACTCCTGCGTGAGTCCGGCGCAAAACGTGTGGTCGATGTCCGGCTGAACAATAGCTCCCAATTGGCGGGCTTCACCAAAAAAGACGACCTCGCATACTTTCTGAAAAAAATTTGTCGGATGGAGTACGTGCATTTGCCGCAGCTCGCCCCCACCCGAGAGATGCTGGACGCCTATCGTAACGAGCACAAGGACTGGGAAACGTATGAGCGCCAGTTTTTGGCCCTTATGGATGAGCGTCGCATCGGCAAGAAAGGGATAAAAAGGACAATCTCCAACGGCTGCCTGCTATGCAGCGAGGACAAGCCCGAACACTGTCACCGCCGGCTGGTTGCCGAATATCTCGAAAGGCACTGGGGCGATGTTGACATTATCCATCTGGGATAAGTTCTCGTTTCGGTCAACACAGCCTAGCGTTGATGATAGAGCGGATGCCCGCGTACGCCGGTATGCACCCGGCTGAAATGGTCGCCCTCCAGATTGGCAAAATAGAGGTCCTGCAAGTCCGGACCGCCAAACGCACAGTTGGTGGGAAAATTCAGCTTTTGGGCTTCAGGGTCGTCAATCAGCAGACTCCACTGCCCATCAGTATTCACTTTGATGATCTGATGGGCCGGAACCATGTTGACACCCTGATGGGCAATGCCCTGGAGCGCATGTGAGCCGCCAATCTTGGCCGGTAGCGTGACGTAGAGATTGCCGTCTACGTCAAAGGCCATCCCGTCGGGCAGGGCGGGAAAGTCTTTGGAGTATATTTCAGGTGCGCCAAAAGTCCCGTCTTTCTTGATCTGAATGCGTAGGCAGTCATCCCGGGTGCTTTCCAGCACGTAGACCGCATCTTCATTCGGCGCGATAGCCGTCCCGTTGGCAAGGTAAATGCCCGTGGCAACAACATCACCCCGGCCGTCCGGGCGGATGCGGACCAGCGCGCCATTCGGGGCCGGCTGCGCCAGCTCGTCAAGCGCCTTTTCCAGCGTCGGCGCGCTCGACGAATTGGAGACGTACAAATTGCCCTCCGCGTCATAGCTGGCGAAATTCGGCATGGTGAGCTTCACCTCGCCCACCTGGTCGGCAATAAGCGAGACGTGGCCGCTCTGGGAGACGCGCATCACGGCCTGCTTGGCTAGGTCGCAGTAGACAATATTGCCCTCACGGTCCATGGTCACGCCGTTGGGCATGGAGCCCTCCGGCAAGCGAGCCATTTCACCCACTGTCCCGTCCGGGGTGACTCTGTACACAATGCCGTTGCGACCCGCGCCATAGGCCGCGCCGTCTTTATCAATGACCACGCCCTCGGCCTGAAGAACGCCTTTGCCAAAAATTGCTACCTGGTCCAGAGAAAATGTCGCCATGCTCCACGCTCCTTTTGCTGTTATGCTGAGGCTATTACGGCCTCAGGCGTACCCACTCCCCGTCCAGTTCGACCGTGGTCTTGGAGTAGGTGAGTTTTTGAATGATCTTGCCGTCTTTGAAGTGCAGGACATCGCTCTCACGCCGAGCTTCATGCTTTGTTCTCCTGACCCTAGACATCTCGTCTCGTGTCAGCATGGTCTTCTCCTCACTTCCTCGCATAAAACCGCCCACGTCGTAGCGAAAAGATCGGTATCACGCAAGGGAGAATGCCTGGAGAGCTTCACCCCGGATCCCGCGCCGTGTCCGGGACGTGGGATGTCGGGTGTAGTCCAGAATGACACCGAGGAGGCGTAGGACAGGCTCGGAGGTCAATCGGGACGAATTCGCAAGTTCAGCGGTTTACTTCAGGCAGAGCTTATGTAAAGAGGACACTAGGCAGGCAAATAATCGCGCTATGCTGAAGATTCAAAAGAGCCCCTAGGCCTATCGCACACCAGGAGGGAGCGTATGGCGGACAACAAATCAAGTACTGCTGACGGGTTCTCTGCTCAGGGCGTACACGGATCGACGGATCACAGCCCCTCCTCTCAACGGAAGAAGAGAGCAAAAATCCCTAATGCGGAAACGCTGGAAGCCCTCGAACAGGCTCGGACTGGAGAGGGATTGACGAGTTACGATACTGTTGAGGACATGATGGCCGATCTTGACGATGCGTAAACTGCGTCCTACCACTCGGTTCAAAAAAGACATCAAAAGAGCAAAGAGTCGGGGGAAGGACATCACAAAGCTCGAAGAGATCATCAAGAAAATTCAGACGGAAATACCCCTCGATCCACGCAATAATCGTCATCGTTTGAGTGGCTCGCTCGCCCCCAATTGGGAGTGTCATATCGAACCTGACTGGCTCCTCATTTGGGACGAGGATGAGGAAGAAATACGGCTCATCAGAACCGGCACTCATGCAGACCTGTTCCGCTGAAGATCGTAGGACGGATAAGCCGGAGGCGGAATCCGACACCGCCGTTCGTGCTGAGCGGAGCGGAGCGAAGTCGAAGCACGGCTTTCGCGTCGCTCAGCCGACCGACGCGCTGGCGGCTCAGGCTTAATCGGCACGGTTCTCTCTGTTCCCGTCCTCTTCCATCCAGGCGGGAGGGATGCCTTTGTATAATGCGTCCGGGTCGATGTCGGCTCCATTTTCCCACCGAATCGTGCCCATCCGAGCATCAACCTGGACCGAACGAAAAACTTGGGCATTGGTCCGAATTGGCTCAAAAATCGGACCATGCAGGTAGGGTTCAAGGTCGATTTCCCTGCGGGTGTTGTCAGTGAACTCCAGACGGACCTTGAAATCTTCCAGCGGTTCGACGGCACGAATACGTACTGGACGCGGCATACTATTGCTCTTTCCCGAAGACCTCACAAATGCGTGGCATCAGCCCGATCCTCTTCCTGAAATAGCACGGTAAACTCCCGTATCTCGTCACATAATTCAGCCCGTAGGCCGGATGAGCCAGGGGCGTACTCCGACGGCCCGACTGAAGCCTCGGCCTCGAATCGGCATCACACATCGCCGTTCCTGTATGGACCATCCCCAACGACAGCAGCAATGCGGGTTGCGAGATTGTACCGCAATTCCTCCGGTGTCCCCCAAACAATATGAGGGTATTGGCGCGTGTCAAAGGCAATCTTCTCCAAGACATCTTTTCGGCACGTAAAGATCAAGGGAATATTCAACCCGTGCGCGAAACCCGCTTCGTAATAGACACTACCACGGTGAATAGCTATTTGTTCGCCATTGTGCTCGATAAGCTCACAGGTCACATCACACACGACGAATCGAGAGCGCCGGATTTCGGCGATAATCTCGTCATCTATCTTGTTAGTATATTCTTTCCGATCAATGCGGAGTGCTTTGTACCCGGCGTCTTCAATCGCGGGCTTAATACCGTCTCTCCATACATTTTCCATAGCGTCGTCAAACCACATAGCCACGAAGGCTTGTGCTGAATCAATCGCCCGGCGTTCAAGCTCTTCAAGATGGCTATATCCCTCCACCGTTAGGCTGTAAGCTTTATACCTCCTGTCAAGATTGTTTATCCAACCCTTTGTGTCTAGGGCGTGTCATCAGTTAGCGTGCCCCCCTGGTCGGCTTTCCTGTCTCGTCTCGGTATACTGCCCTGGTCAGCCCAAGCGAAGGGAGGGTGCACAATGGCGAGACGGTATGCGTTACGCGAGGATCAGTGGGAACGGATTCAGGACCTGCTGCCCGGCCGGGAGGGCCACGTCGGGGGCACGGCGCGGGATAACCGGTTGTTTGTGGAAGCGGTCTTATACCGCTATCGTGCGGGGATTCCCTGGCGCGATTTGCCGAGCCGGTTCGGGGATTTTCGCGTGATTCATACGCGCCACATGCGCTGGAGTAAAAGTGGGGTCTGGGAGCAGGTTTTCAAGCAGCTGGCCGCCGATGCGGATAACGAATATGCCATGATCGACGCCACGATCATCCGCGTCCACCAACATGGGGCGGGGGCAAAAGGGGGGACCCCGCGGCCGAATGCATCGGCCGCTCCCGCGGGGGCTTGAGCACGAAAATCCATGCGACGTGCGATGCGCTCGGGAATCCGACCGGCTTCCATCTCACGCCCGGCCAAGCCTCTGACCTGGCCGGTGCGGAGGCCCTCTTGCCCCATCTGCTGAAGCACGTGCGGGCTTTGCTCGCCGATAGAGCCTATGACGCCCACGAGCGCGTCATTGACCGTTTGGAGCAGGCGGAGGTGACGGTGGTCATTCCCCCCAAAGCCAATCGGCGCCAGCCTCGCCCCTATGATAAGCACCTCTATCAAGCGCGCCATCTGATTGAAAACTTCTTCGCCAAACTCAAGCAATACCGTGCTCTCGCCACCCGCTACGACAAACGCGCTGTCAGCTTTCTCGGAGCCATCTATCTCGCTGCCTCGGTGATCCTCCTTAACTGATGACACCCCCTAAGTAGTCAATAAAAAAATGCATCTCCTGTATGTGTGATGTCTTCAGTTCTCCGCTTAACTTGGATTCTGACCATGCTTGTATAGCCATGAGCGTATCGCGATACTTTTGATCCTGTACATCAATAGTAAATTGCCGCCCGACGGATGGTTCTATCTGTCTGAAATATCGGAGAACTCTGTCCGAACGCTCGGAGATGGGGAGATCACGCCTGTGTTTTGCGTCCTCAATTGTTTTGTCTGTTATCTCCGGCCACTCCTCACCCAAACGCCGTTGTTCGACTAACCATGATGTCAGGCGGGCCTTTGTCCCAACATCAAGTGCTCTCATCTTTATCTCAAGTCCCCCTACCACACCTTCGTGCAATCCAGCAGCGATGAAGTACGCGCCTCCTGCACGCGGCGAATTTGCATAAGAGCCATCGCGATGATGGGGAGAATTCTCTCTTTCTATACGGGCTGGCGTCCCCCAGATTGGACATTTGATGTCGTTTTCGCTCATGGTTTCTCTCTCTTTGGTCTTGTTGCTACCACTATCGCCCCAATCCGCCGTGCTACCTCTGCAAAATACCACACCTCCTCCGGCAACAGCGCCCGTCCCAGAATGGAGCGTTCGCGGTACGACAACCATTTCTTGAGGACTTGGTAGCCGCCGAGTTTGTAGCGCCAGACCGCAGCGGGAACGTTGCGCCAGTGAGCGTTGCCGCTCAGGTCCTGTTAGCCATATCGGCACTTTCCTTGTCATCGCTGGCATTTGCTTGTTATCACCGACCGAAGCGATACGCGCAAGAACCGCCGTTACCGAAATCGCAGCCATGCGCCGGCGGAGTCCGGGTATGGGGCTCAAGACCACGGCTTCCCATGAGGGGAGGGGCTATGCTAAGGCATGTGGGTAGACCTGCCCTGTCTCCCTGCAATGATGCGGGGGATGAGGGCGGCCACAAGGAGGGTTCGATTATGACGACGCAAAAAGGTTTCTCGCATCTGGGTCTGTCCACCCTGGATTTGGACAAGACCCGCGACTTTTACGAGAATATTCTGGGTTTCAAGCCGGTGCGCTGCGACACGATCAAGGTCAAAGAGGGCGGGCATATCCGGCATATCTTCTTTGATACCGGCCGCGACCAGCTACTGGCCTTCATGGAGGCGCGTGACGTGCCGGGCGTGCCCCAGGAGTACGACGCGGGGATCAACCGCGGGCTCGGCGTGCCGAACGCGTTTTATCACTTCGCGTTTGAGGCCGGGACCGAGGCCGGCCTGGCGGCCAAGCGTCAGGAGTTGCTGGACAAGGGCGTAGACGTGTCTGAGGTCGTTGACCACGACTGGGCCAAGTCGATCTATTTCAAGGACCCGAATGGCATGCAGCTGGAATTCTGCTGCCTGACGCGCGATTTTGTTGACGACGACGGCGTCATGCAGGAGCGCTTCCAGGCCTCAATCCGTGCCCTGGGCCTCGAAGACACGAGTGATCTCAAGGACGCTCCCCGCTAGGCCCGCTCTCAATCGGTAGCGGTTGTGTCGAGCAGCCGCTCAACCATGGCCCGGTACTGCTTGACCGCAGGCGAGCGGTAGAAGCGGGCACGGGTAAAATTGGGGTCGCCGGCGTAAAACCACTCGTACTGGAGCTGGCGGCTGCCAAACTGCTCGCCCAGCATGTCCCAGGCCAGCTTGAACAACCGCACGCGCTCTTGGGCGGGCAAATCCTTACCGCGCAGGTACTGTTCGAGATACGGCGCAATGGCGGGATTCTGCAGATCCTTTTCCGTCGGCGTCAGAATCAGACCGCTGCCGCTCAGCTGACGCAGGACTTCCGCCGCCCGCATATGCGCCTGGGGCAGAAACACCCACAGGCTGGCCGCCAGGGCGCGCAGCGAGGTCCCTTCACGCCGGCCGGCGTCCACATCCTGGGCGGCCGCCCGCACCAGGCCGTTGGCAATCTCGACATTGGCGATCAACTCTCCGAGTTGGGTCTGGACATGCGCGGCTGCGGTCCGGCCTATGGCTTCGGCCACCGAGCACGCCAGACCGGCCATGAAACGCAGCTTGACCGTGCCGCGAATCACCCCCTGGAGCAGGGCATAGCCGGGCGCGTGGCCCAGAATATAGTTGGACGCCTCAATATCGCCATTGATAAAGACCCGCTCCCACGGCACTTCCACATCGTCGAAAATCGCCAGCGCGTCTTCTTCGTCAAAGCGGGACGACAGCGGCCGGTCAAAGTCGCTGCGGCCGGTGCTGTAGGCTTCACGACACACGAATTTGAGGCCGGGGATATCCATCGGTACGGCAAAGCACAGGGCGTAGGCTTCCTCACCCGGCTTGCGTGGGTAAAACGGGCCGACCCACAGCTCGTTGGAAAACGGGGCCAGGGTTGACAGCATGCGCGCGCCACGGACGACAAGGCCGCGGTCCGTCTCGCGCACCCGGTGCAGGGCGGCCCCAGGGTCGGCCTGTTCGGCCGGGCCTTTTGAGCGGTCAATCTGGGGATCGACCAGGGTGTGGGTGAGACACCAGTCGCGGTCCCGGCAGTCTTCGTAATAGCGCAGGGTATTGGCGCCGTACTGTTTGTTGCGCTGGCCGATGAACTCGTGGGCGACCGCCGCGTCCGTGACCAGGGCGTTCATGAAGTCGGGCAGCCGGCCCATCAGCCCGAACGTAGCTTCGGCCCGAAACTCCTCGGCCCGAACCCGGCGGTCCACATCCTGGGCGGTGTCGGTGATCAGAAAGGACAGGCTGACAGGCTGACCGTCGGCCGGCGAGGGATAGGTCAGAAGGGACTGGTGCTGGGGATCGTGCTGGAGGTCGTACAGCATGGCCAGGGTATTGATCGCACCCTGAAACGGTGGATAGGCCGTGACGTCCGTGACCCGTTCGCCGTTGACATAGATGCTGCGCCCGTCGCGCAGGCTTTCCCGATACTCCGCGCCGCTCCGAATACCCATTGGAATCCCTCCCCAGCGTGCCTATTGCCGCATGGCCGCAATCACGTCGCGCAGACCCTTGTCCTCCTGGGCGTACTCGAGCTTCTCCACCCCCAGATAGGCGTTGGGGTACTGTACGTATTCGGCGGCGTCGTTGTCGCAGTAGACTTCGAGTTCGTAGCCGTCCGGGTCCTCGAAATAGACGCTCCTGGTGATGCCGTGGTTGACGGTGAAGTGGACCGGCACGCCTTTGTCCTTGAGTTCGTGGTAGGCGGCCTCAAGCTCTTCCTGGCTGCCGAGACGAAAGGCGATATGGGCCAGACCGACCGCTTTGGGGTTGGGTGCCTCGGCCTCGGAGCCGATTTCAAACAGGGCTAATTCGTGGTGGTCGCGTCCGTGGTTGGCTAGAAAGACGGCCCGAATTTCGGACACATCTTTCATGATCTGCATACCCAGGACCTCGGTGTAGAACTTGCGTGAACGCTCGAGGTCGCGGACCTTAATAACAGCGTGGCCAATACGTTCGGGGCGGATCATAGCGGAACCTCCTGTGTGGGATGAGTTTATCCTTACTCGCTTTTTTCGACTTTCTCTACAGGCAGGGCAGGGCTGCGCTGGTCATGCTGGGGTATCAGGCGGGTGATGTCGTAGCCATCGACGACGCTGGCTTGGCCGAACAGCTCGACCGCCGGGGCGACCTCGGCGAGCGACAGCGTCATGAGCAGCAGGCGTTCGGCCTCGGGTGGCAGCTCGTCCGGCGGAAACTGTTCCAGATGGGCCAGGATCTCTTCCATGCGCGCCAGCATGGCGGCGTAAAATGCCCGAAGCTCGGCCATGCTGCTGGACTGTCGCTTGGCGCTGCGTTCCCCTTCGGTGGCCAGGGACCACTCCAGCCACGGCTCAAGATCGTGAAAGGCTTTGGGCAGGTGTTGCACGTTGTGAATCCGCCTCCGCTGCCCTCTTAGCATTATTCCACCGCGGCCGACTAGGGTGGCGGGTATTCGGGCAGCTTATCCTCAACGTTCGCCCGGTTGACTCGAGCCTGGCCGGGGCCGGCCCCCGTTACTGATCCGTCCGGTACAGGTAGCGGGTATCCCAGATCCCGTACAGCGTGGGCGTCGTGTTGCCGAAGACGTTGCGCACCGCGCTCAGCCGTTCGCCCAGCGTCGTATAGATGAGCGGCACGTTCTCGGCGGCGATTGCCTGGGCACGATGGTACAGCCTGACGCGCTCCTCGTCGTCCAGTTCCTGGCTGGCCCTGATGTAGAGGTCGTCAATTTCGGCTTCCCATGCCGTCGCCGGCTCCGTCTGGTTGGGGTGCCACAGATGCAGCGATTCACTGCTGTGCCAGGCACCGATGCCGCCATGGGGGTCCGGACCGCCGGTCAAGCCGATGAAAACTGCTTCCCAATCGTAGGAAACAGTCAATCGGGCGACGAGGTCGCCGAACGCGATCAGCCGCAATTCCACCGCGATGCCGATGGCCTCGAGTCCCTGTTGGATGATCGCGACAATCTGCTCACTCACACTGCTTTGGGTGATGGTCACCAGTGAGAACGCGATTGGGTTGCCCTTGTCGTCTTCGCGCGTCCCGTCTCCATCGGTATCCAGCCAGCCCAGTTCATCCAGGATGCGGTTGGCTTCGGCAATGCTGTACTCGTAGCGCCGCACGTCGGGGTTGTGGAAATCGCCTGCGGCCGGACTGACGGAGGACCACTGCGGATAGCCGAGGCCGTGCTGCACCTCGTCGATGATCCTGTCTTTGTCAACGATGTGCGCGACAGCGCGGCGGAACTGGGTGTTTTGGAACCAACCCAGCTTGATTGGCTCGACGGCGCCAGGATTCATGTTGAAGGTCAGAAACGTCGATCCGAAGCCGGGTCCCCGTTTGTGGATCGTGAAGTTCTCCTGCGCTTGTAGCGGTTCGAGTTCCGCGAACTCTTCGCCCAGCACGCCGTGAACGTCCGACTCACCGGCCTTGAACTTGGCAAGTTCGGTTTCCAGGTCGGGAACGATCATTTGAACGACTTCGTCCAGATACGGAAGGGAATTGCCGGCGTCATCCGAGAGCCAGTAGTCGGGGTTGCGACGGAACACCACGCGTTCACCGGGCTCATAGCTTTCGATGGTGAAGGGGCCGGTGCCGATGATCTCGGATGGGTCTGTATTGATATCCCACACCTCACTGAACGTGCCGTCGTCAACGTACGGCTTGAGGAGGTGCCGGGGGTAGATGGCGGTGCCCATAGAACGCAGGAAGGGGGCGAACGGTACTGGCAGGTCGCAGCGGATTGTATAGTCGTCCAGTGCCACGACAGTCATCGGTTCCGTCATCCATATCCCGGTTTTTTCGTCCAGGAAACGGAAATTGAACTCCGGCCGGGCGCTAGCGTCTATCTCGGAGTTGTAGATGATGTCGTTGAAGGTAAACGCCACGTCGTGCGCCGTGAAGGGTGCTCCGTCGTGCCATCTTACGTCCTGGCGCAGGCGGAAAGTCCACGTCAGCCCGTCTTCCGAATGGGTCCAGGACTCGGCCAGCGCCGGCTCCACCTCAGCGGTCAGCCATGAAGTCTCTGTCAGGCCCTCAAAGAGGTGTCCCAAGACACCCGACGAACCGCTATCTTTTGAAACTGCCAGGTTAAACGTCAGCGGTTCGGAGATGGTGGCGAACGTCAGGGCGCCGCCGGGTTGCCCGATGGTGTACTCGAACGCCTCGGCATTCGCCTTGAGCTCGTTGACAAGAGTGCTCAGCCGGTCTGGAGTTTCGCCCGCAATGACGAAGCTCTGGCTGTTCTGCTGCCACACCAGCGTGACCGTCTGCCCCAGGGTGGGGAAGTCCTCGACTGTACACTCCCCGGCCACGCCCTGCACGAATTCCGTCCCCAAGGTCGTCACTCGCACCGTGGCCCGGCCCAGTTCCTGGCCATCGACCAGCGCCACCACCTCATGCTCGCCATCCCCCAGCAGATTCCAGTTGACCAGCAGCCCAAAGCCGTTGTCCGAGTCCCCACAGACATCCAGCGTATCCCGCCGCTCAGTCCCATACGTCGCCACTTGGGGGGCCAAGTCACCCATCTCAATGACGACTTCG
The DNA here is from genome assembly GCA_965243735.1 of uncultured Binatia bacterium (SeqCode). Taxonomy (GTDB): domain Bacteria; phylum Desulfobacterota; class Binatia; order Bin18; family Bin18; genus JAAXHF01. Next base: position 4,126,702 of record CBDEVZ010000008.1, on the reverse strand, counting down.
TCTGCGTCGCACACCCAGCCCGAGATCGCCCCGATACCGCTCTGGAAAGAGTTGGGACCGGGGTTCTCCAGATAGCCCACGTCCGGTGTTCCCGCATGGTTCGTGCCGTCCGGAGCGGTGCCGTCTGTCATGACGAAGTTCTGCGTGGTCTGTTGCCACTCCAGCGTGACGCTCTCCCCCGGACTGGGAAAGTCCTCTACGGTACACGTCCCGGCCCCGTCCCGCAGGAATTCCGTGCCCGGCGTGGTGACGGTCACGGTCGCTCGCCCGAACTCCACGTCATCGACCAGGGCGACGACGGTATGCTCGCCGTCCCCCAGCAGATTCCAGTTGAACAACAACCAAAAGCCGTTGTCCGAGTCCCCGCAGAGCGCCTCGGTGTCCCGCCGCTCCGTGCCGTAGGCCGCCGGCTGGGGCACGCCGTTCAAGGCGATCACGACTTCGTCGGCCTCGCACACCCAGCCCGAAATCACGCCAATGCCACTTTGAAAGGAGTTGGAGCCTGGGTTCTCCAAAAAGCCGGTCACGGCCGCGGCTTCCTCATCACCAAGCTGGTCTTCTTGCGCAGCGCTCGTCTGCGCAAGCAGTATCCCTGTAACAGCAGTGAAGTAGACGAATACTATCAGGACTTTTAAGAACTTGGGGCGGTACATTAAATCTCCTCCAAATGACCGGTAGTGTATCAGTTTGAAAAGTGCCGCCCAGACTCCCCCCTGGCTGCTTCTGGCCTCCCCCGCCTCGACCGGCGGCTTAGATTCTGACGATTATCCTACGCGCTTGCCTTGGCTCTTGTCTCCTCCAATTTGGGAGGAAAGCGCAAGACAAAGAGGGCAAGAGGGCAAAAGGCAGGCCGACAAGGGAGGGACAGCAGGCGGACGCGGGAGCGGTGAGCGCATGGTCGGGCCTGGGGCAGAGCGCAGAGCCCCGCCGGTGTGGCCTTCGCGTGGCAACGGGCAGGAAGTAGCGGCCGGTGTGGGTCGGCGTTCCTCATCGCGGGCGAGCCGCCCCCCGGTCGGAGGCGGCCCTCACGACCCTGCCAACAGGCTAGGAGCACACGGCGTATTTGCCTGCCCATGATCGCCGGGCGCTCGGTCCGCTGCTAGACTACGCGGATGGACATCCATCTGGTTGACGGCACGTATGAGCTGTTTCGCGCCTATTATGGCGCGCCCTCGGCAAAAGCGCCTGACGGGCGGGAGGTAGGCGCGATACGTGGGCTGGCGCGCTCGCTGCTGTCCCTGCTGCGGAACGAAGGCGCGACGCATGTCGCCGTGGCTTTTGATCACGTCATCGAGTCGTTCCGCAACGAGCTGTTCGACGGCTATAAGACCGGGGCGGGCATTGATCCCGCGCTGTGGGGGCAGTTTGGGCTGGCCGAGGACATGGCCCGTGCCCTGGGTCTGGTCGTCTGGCCGATGGTCGAGTTTGAGGCCGACGATGCCCTGGCCACGGCTGCCGGGCGGTTTGCCCGGCACGGCGACGTTTCGCGGGTCCTCATCTGTAGCCCGGACAAAGACCTGTGCCAGTGCGTTGTTGGCGAGCGTGTGGTGTGTGTTGACCGGCGTCGGAAAAAGGTGGTGGATGCCGACGCGGTGCGGGCCAAGTTTGGGGTTGCGCCGACCTCCATTCCCGATTGGCTGGCCCTGGTCGGTGACGCCGCCGACGGCATTCCCGGTATTCCGCGCTGGGGGGCGGCTTCCTCGGCCAGGCTGCTGGCCGCATACGCTTCGATTGAGCGCATTCCGGACGACGCGACGGAGTGGACGGTCACGCTGCGCGGGGCGGCCGCCCTGGCTGAGAGCTTGAGAACCCGCCGCGACAAAGCCCGGCTGTATAAACGGCTGGCGACGCTCAGAACCGATGTGCCGCTCGAAGAGTCGGTTACCGCGTTGGAATGGCGGGGCGCTCGGCGGGCCGAGCTGGAGGCGCTGTGTGAACGGCTGGGCGACCGGGCGCTGCTGGCCCGTGTGCCGCGCTATGGCACGGGCTGATGAGCTGCCCCTGTCTAGTGCTCTTTCTGATTGCCAGCGCTTTCGGTCCAACAATCAGGCAGCGGACAGTACTGCCGGGTCCCCCGGACGCGTTCCCTCGTCTTCCCGAAATTCCTCTACGCTGGCGTGCTTCCCCCTTTGCCAACATGTGATGCGAATTACCAGGCGGGTAGAGGCGGGTTTCAAACCCGCCCCTACGAGGCTCATCAGTTGTTTTTGGACGCTGCGGCGACCGCTTCGACCGCTTCCATGACCCGCAGCAGGTTACCGCCCCACAGCCGGGCGATGTGGTCCTCGCTATAGCCTCGGCGTACCAGTTCGAGGGTGACGTTGAGGGTTTCTCGGGCGTTATTCCAGCCCACGACTCCGCCACCGCCGTTGAAGTCCGAGGCAATGCCGACATGGTCGATGCCGATGAGCTTGACCGCATAGTCGATATGGTCGGCCAATGCCTTCACCGAGGCCCGGGGCCATTGCCGGTCGATCTCGGCCCGGCGGGCGTAGTAGGCGTCGCGTTCCGCTTCGCTCAGCCGGGCGAAGTCGGCAGCCTCCTTGAGGTTCATGTTCTCCCGCAGGGCCAGGAGTGCGGCCTGTTTTTCTTCGGGTACCTGGCGCAGATAGGAATCAAAGGCGACGATCTGGACTACACCACCGTTGTCCTTGAGTGCCGTCAGGGTTGGGTCGGGCAGATTACGGGGATGATCCTGAAGGGCGTGTACAGACGAGTGGGATGCGATCACCGGCGCGCGCGATGCGGCTATGGCGTCCAGGGTCGTGCTCATGGCCGAGTGGGAAACGTCGACGATGATACCGAGTGCGTTGGCCCGGTCGATCACGGTGCGTCCGAAACTGCTGAGACCACCGTGCTCGACGTCCGGCTCCTCGCGGCTGAGGCTTGGCACGGCCGAATCGCCAATGTCGTTATGGCCGTTGTGGAGAAGGCCGAGGTAGCGCGCGCCGAAGTCGTAGTAGATATCGAGGAGTTCCAGGCTGCGACCGATGGCGAAGCCGTTCTCGATGCCGATCAGCGCTGCGCGCCGGCCTTCACCGTGCAGGCGCCGTACGTCCGCAGCGCTGAGAGCCAGACCGATGGTGTCCGGGTACTGCACGTCGGTCATGCGGCGGATGGCGGCAAACTTGATGAAAGCGTCGGCCATGGCGCGGGCATAGTTCGCCTCGGTGCGCTCCCTCTGCGGCACGTAGACGATGAAAAAAGCGGCGTCCAGGCCGCCGCGCTGCATACCGAGCAGGTCCAGCTGGTGGCGGGGGCTCTTGGCCTGCATGGGATCATAGGCTTCGGTGCCGAAATCGGGAGGGATGTCCACGTGGCTATCAATGGTGATGACGCGCTCGTGGATGGCCGTGGCCCGAGCCAGCAGCTCAGCGTCAGTCTCGGCTCCGGCCGGGTCTGCCGGCAGGAGCCCGACCGCCAGGGCTAGGATGAGGAGAATCGTCCCGTTCATATGGCCTCAATGGGCGGCCTTTTTCTTGCCCTTTTTGCGTTTGACCCGGGTGAGCAGCGAGACGTAGCTGATGCCGTCCCGGTTGTCCTGGGTGGTGGGCAGCTGGTGTTTGCGCCAGCCGGGGTAGCCGTCCGGCATGATACGCACGTTGCGGTAGCCGGCTTCGGTCAGCTTGTGGGCAGCCTGGGCGGCCCGTTCCCCGTCGTCGCAGCCGGTGATCAGCACGGTGTCTTTGGCGTAGCTGTCTTCGATGACCTGCAGAAAGCTCTGGTTGGGAAAAACCTCTTTGGTGGTCGGATGGAAGAAGACCAGCGGGATATTGACGACCGAGCCCTTGGGGTGGCCGGTGGAGAATTCGGCCACCGTCCGTACGTCAACATAGGTCGCGGGCTCGTCGCCGCCCAGGGCGGCGTTGACTTCCGGAGGGCTCATGACTGGGTGATCCATAGGTAGGCTCCTGTGGGTCTCAGGACACGCTCTCGAAGCTGTCGAACTCGTTGACCAGGGGAGGAATAATCCGGCACCGCTCGCGCCCGGCAGCCGGCGGCTGGCCGTTCAGGTTGTAAACGATAGCGCTGGCGTCTTCCTGCGCGGTCACCTCTTCAAGGTGGTGATGGATATACGGGCCGTCCGGCGACAGGGCAAAGATACACTCCAGGACTTTGCGGGCGGGCAGTTTGCCCAGATCGGGATGTAACAGTGCCTCCGTCGGTTTGCTGTCACTCATGCGGCGGGTCTCCTTACTGGCGTCATTTCTCCTTCTGCATACGTGTTTTTTCCTTGACAGGCAATCGAGAAATGGATTACATGGCGGGCACGGAAGGAGGGCCGTATGTCGGTATTGCCCCAGAAGGAGCTGGCCAACGGGGAGGTCTGGTATGAGCCGGGCGAGAAGGTTCCCAACGTTGACAAAAAGCTCTTCGCCCTGCAGAACCTGTGCACCGATTGCAAGATTTGCGAGGTAGCCTGTTCGCTCATCCACTCGCCCGAGGGGGAACTCAACCCGCTGTGGACACGCATCAAGATCGAACACGCGCCAACCGTGGAAACGCGGGTCAGCAAGGACGGCTTCGGCTTTACGGCCGAGATCTGCCACCACTGCGCCAACCCCCCGCCGTGCGCCAAGGTCTGCCCGACCGACGCGTTCTACTACGATCCCGTCACCCAGGCGGCCATTATTGACCAGGACAAGTGCATCCAGTGCATGGAGTGTGTGCCGGCCTGTCCGTTCGACACGGTCTTTGTCGCCCCCAGTGGCGAGGTGCTCAAATGCGACCTGTGCGGCGGCGACCCGGCTTGTGTCAAAGCGTGTTCGACCCGGCCCGAAATGCTGAACGCGGGCAAACAGTACAACCGCTCCAGCGTGCTGTTCTTTGAGGAAAAGGCGGCCTTCAGCCAGATCCTGCGCCGCAAGCCGGAGGAGCGGGATGAAGTCGGCATCATGCAAGCCATGCTGTCAAAGGGGAAAATCAGCAGCTCGGCATAAGGCCGCCCAGCCGGCCGAACAAGACAAGGAGTCCCAGCCATGGAAAGTCGTTTACTGCGGGTCAATCTCAGCACCAACGAAATCAAGACCGAGGTCATCCCCCACGCCCTGTTCGAGCGCTGGATTGGCGGCTCGGGGATCAACAACTGGATCATGTGGGAGCACTTCCTGAACCACGACATCAACTGCGATCCCCGCGGGCCGGACAATATCTTTGTGTTCGGCGTCGGGCCGTTGGCCGGGACCGGGGCGGGCATTGGCGTCAAAGGCCGGATCACCTTCAAGAGCCCGTGCTACGGCATTTTTGGCGACTCGACCGGTGGCGGCAAGTTTCCCTACGTCGTGCGCTTCAGCGGCTATGACTATATTGCCGTGACCGGCAAGGCGCCCAAGCCAGTCTATCTGCACATCGCTAATAACGAGGTGACCCTGTGTGACGCCCGCCACCTGTGGGGCAAGAACAGCTCGGAAGCCCACGAGGCGCTGCAAAAGGAGCTGGGCGACTACCCGTCAGAGGTGCATACCCTGACCATCGGCCAGGCCGGTGAGAACCAGGTCGGTATTTCCGGCGTGATCTCGGACGGCTGGCGGATTCACGCCCGCTGTGGTGGCGGGGCGGTCATGGGCTCCAAGAACCTCAAGGCCATTGCCGTGCAGGGCAATCTGGGCATCAAGGTCGATAACCCGGGTGGGCTGCTCGACTGGTCGGACGATTTCCGCCACAAGATCGACACCAACGAGGCCGGCTACGGCTTCAAGCGACGCGGCACGCTGGGGGCGGTGGAGATGTACCAGCGGATCGGCGGCAATTTCTGGCGTAACAACCAGGGTGCGCTGTTTCGGGGCGAAGAGGTCCGCTCCGACAACTGGGTCAAGAAATACCACAAATACTCCGAGGTGTGTTCCTCCGACTGTTATATTGCCTGCGACGGGCGGTACAAAATCGAGGGCAACGAGTCGGATAAGGCCGAGAAATATATCGGCGAATCCTTCCGCCATCCCGAGTATCTGACGACCGGTAGCAGTGCCGGAGCCATGGATGTCCGCGACTGGGCCGAAGTCGCCCACTGGGGCAAGATCACCAACGAGTACGGCATTGATAATCAGGATCTGAGCTGCTCCATCAGCTTCATCATGGAGTTGCGGCAACGGGAGCTGATCTCCGATAAGGACGTGGCCGAGCTGTTCGGCAAGTCCCAGCGGTTGGAGTGGGGCAATATGGAGGACATCGAGAGCCTGATACGCAGCGTCGTCCACCAGGAGAACCCGTTCGGCTGGATGTTCCGCGACGGCGCCTACTGGGGTGCGCTGCGCTACTCCGAGAAGATGGGCCAGAACTTCATGAAGTACGCCATCTACGGCAAGGGCGGGGCCAGCTTCACCGAGGAGATGCGGCCGTTCCCGACCTGGATGAACAATATGGCGGTGGCCTCGCGCGGGGCCGACCATCTCAAGGGCATTGGCCTGATCGAAAAATTCCAGCGCAAGGACCTGTCCAAGGCGTATTTTGGCACGCCGATCGCCGGCGATCCGACCGTACCCGATCTCAAGGGCGCCTGTACCGCAGTGATTGAAAACCAGGTGGCGCTGATCAACTCCTACGGGGTGTGCATGTTCCACTGGCTGCTCGATCCCCTGGGCTATGCGCCGGAGAGCTACTACGGCAAAGCCTACGCCGAGGTGACCGGTATCGACCGGACCGAAGAAGAGCTGATGCGGGACGGCGAGCGGATCTGCAACCTGGAAAAAGCCTTCAACTCACGCCTGGGCATGCGGCGCGAACACGACACCATCTGTGAGCGCTGGATGCACGAGCCGGCACCGGAAGGCATGTACGAGGGCCGGGTGGCGGCCGACATGTTCGACCAGGTTCTGGACGAGTACTACGAGTGGCGCGGCTGGGACAGAGCAACCGGCCTGCAAACGCAGTCCAAACTCGACGAGTTGGGCTTGCAGGATGTGGCCGACGTGCTGGCCTCGGAAAGAGCCCTGGCCGGTGAACAGGGCCGCAAGTCGGTGCAGGTGCTCAAGGCGCGGGGCGACGACCCTGGCCTGCCTGATTAAGACCGTAGAGCCCTCTCCTGTTCGGGAGGGGGCTCTGCTCAACAAGGAACCCCATCGTGATTACGGTACACACGGAATATCAGGCCCGTTTCCGGGAAATCACCAGGATTGCGGGAGAGAGCTTTGAGCTTGAACAGCCGTTGGTGTCTGAGCTGGCCGAGCGGATCACCCGGAAGTACGGCGCAGATATGCAGGCGCTGCTGATCGATCCCGACACCCAGGACCTGAACACCAAGGGCACGCTGTATCTCGACTCAAAGGGCAACCGGGTTTTCATTGACGACAGCCTGGAAGACGGCGAGACGGTCGTCTTCATGGTCGGCATTGCCGGCGGCTGAGGCGCCGACCAGCCCCCTCCGACTACTACTTTCCCACCGCAGGATCAGAATGTGGCCGATGCCCGACGCCGGGCCGGCCCTGAACAATCAGTTTTCCCCGCCGATAAAGACAATATGCCCGGCTTCGTTCTGAGCCTTGATCCGGGCTTCAAGGGCGTCCGACAGCCGAATTGTGCGTTCGGTTGGAAACTTGTCCCGGTACAGATGGGGCCGCAGATAGAACTCTTCGGGCGTACTCACCCCGGCCTGGGTTTTGAGCGGGACCGGAAACCAGCCGCGACGCATGAAGTCGGGGTTGAAAAACACGTCTTTGTCGGCCTGGCTCCACTCGCGCAGATCCATGGCGTCATGCACCCCGTAGGAGTAGAAGTCCTGCTGGGGGTCCCACCACAGGGCCAGCAGGTTGTGGTAGCCACGCTCCTTGAGATCGGGGTTCATCAGCTCGGCCAGACGTTCCTCAATCAGGACGAGTTCCCCGTCCGGGCCGTAGGCCTCGATCCGCAGCGGATAGAAGTATTCCTGATCAACCCAGTACAGAATCCGGGGCGCGTAATAGGTGGGCAGCCAATCCTGTTTTGCCGTGGCCTCCATCACGTAGGTGCGGACGCCGCCGTCCTCGGTGTAATAGGCGTAGTCTTTGCCCATCAGCTTGATGTCGGCCACCGGCACATCGGTAAAGGTGCCGTCTGTGGCGCGCAGGGTCATGAACTGACGGGTGCTCGGAAAGCGGGCCGTCTCGTACAGGACATCGGTGCCGATCACCCGCCACGAGAACTCCCAGGCGTCGCGGCCCAGAAAGTCGTCGTAGGCGACCGGCTGGTTGGGAAATTTGTCCTGACGCCGTGGCTGGGGAAAACGGCGTACACGGCGCAGAGTTGGTGAATAGCCGAACATATCGGCCTTCTTGGTCAGCTCCTTGTCGGTCCGATAGGTGGCAAACAACAGCTGGTTGCCGTGGTTTTCCGGCGGGGCGATATCCTGGCTCAGCCAGCGTGAGAAGATATCGCCGGGTTTGGCCAGGATCTGGCCCATCAGGCCGGCCGGCTCATCATATTGGACCAGGACAATAATCTGGTTGATGAACAGATAGCCGGTCGGGGTGAGGGTGCCGCTGTCTTCGATCTGGACGCAGTTCCAGCGCGGCATGTGGGGGAATTCCATCGAGCGAAAGCCGATCTCTTCGGGCGTGTAGGGCGGCTCAAAGGGGTACGGCTCGGCCGGCATGTACGGAATGGTGGCGTCGCGCGGGGTATCGGTCGAAAAGTCGAGCCGCTGGCGTTCTTCGGGCGTCAGTTCTGACAATAGCCGCCAGCTGCGTTCGGCCTGCGGGGCGACACTCGTATCGTCCGCCCAGGTCGGCGCATGGAACACAAGGAGTGTGGCCAACAGACACACCACCAGACGTGGATCAACTCTACGCATACCATTCCTCCTGCCAAGCTCCCGCCGGTGTACCACATTCATGGCACGGGTGGGAGAGGGGGCACCTCAGAACGCGTGATACAGACTGCCCTGACAGTTGATCTCTGAGCCCAGAGGTTTAAGATGACCGGAACCGATTACGCCGGGGCTGACCCCGGTGCGGAGCAAGGAGGGTGTATGAAACAGCTCCGTGTTATCACCGATAAATGCACGGGCTGCGTGCAGTGCGAGCTTGCCTGCGCGTTTGTCCAAACCGGTACGTTCCAACCATCACGGTCCGTGATCCGGGTCCACATTTTTGACGAGCAGGCCGTCTACTCGCCCTACACCTGCTTTCAGTGCGAAGAAGCCTGGTGCCTGACCGCCTGCCCGGTCAACGCGATCGCCATCGATCCCAACACCGAAGCCAAGGTCGTGATGGACGACGTGTGCGTCGGCTGCGCGGTGTGTACGGTGGCCTGCCCGTATGGCACGGTTTTTTATAATCCCGACACGCATAAGGCGTTCAAGTGTGACCTGTGCGGCGGCGAGCCGGCCTGTGTGCACTCGTGTCCGACCGGCGCCCTCGAATATGTTGACCTGGAACAGGCCGATTGGCTGGCCAGCTGGGCGGACCGGGTCAATCACGGCTTTGTGACCGAGCCGGCTGACAAATAAGGAGACGACCTATGGCAAACGGATGGACAGGCACGGTGCTGCGTATCAACCTGACGGAGCGGACCATCTCCAAAGAGCCTCTGAATGAACAGTGGGCCAGAGAGTATGTGGGCGGCCGTGGGATCGGCGCCAGGTATCTGACCGAGGAAGTGGACCCGACGGTCAACGCGCTCGACCCGGACAACAAGCTGCTGTTTGTGACCGGACCCCTGACCGGAACCAGCGCCTCGTGTGGCTCGCGTTATATGGTCGTCACCAAGGGGCCGCTGACCAACGCGATTACGACCTCCAACTCGGGCGGCTACTGGGGGCCGGAACTCAAGTTTGCCGGTTATGACATGCTGATTCTCGAAGGCCGGGCGTCGTCGCCGTGCTATCTGTGGATCTATGATGATGTGGTCGAACTCCGGGAGGCCGGCGACCTGTGGGGCAAAACGGTCTGGGAGACTGAGGAAACCCTGCGCGCCGAACTGGGCGTGCCCGACACGATTATCGCCAGCATCGGTCCGGCCGGTGAGAACCTGGTCCGCTTTGCCTGCATCATGAACGATCTGCACCGGGCGGCCGGTCGCTCCGGGGTCGGTGCGGTCATGGGCTCCAAAAATCTCAAGGCGATTGCCGTGCGGGGGACCGGCGGGGTCAGTCTGGCCGATCCAATGGCCTTCATGCAGGGCATGTGGACGATGAAGGAAAAGCTGCGCGAGTCGCCGGTCACTTCCCAGGGTTTGCCGATGTACGGCACCGAGGTCCTGGTCAATGTGATCAACGAACACGGCGCCCTGCCGACCCGCAACCACCAGCAATCGGTGTTTGAAGAGGCCGAAGACATCAGTGGCGAGACGCTGACCGAAACCCGGCTGGTGGCCAACAAGGCGTGTTTTTCGTGCGCGATTGCGTGTGGCCGGGTGTCCACCCTGCCGGGCGAGGCGTCGAGCAAATACGAGGTCAGCACCAGCCCGCGGAACTGGAAGATTGCCGGCGAGGGACCCGAGTATGAGGCCGCCTGGGCCATGGGCTCGGAGTGCGGGATCGGCGATCTGGACGCCCTGATCAAGGCCAACTGGTTGTGCAACGATCTGGGCATGGACTCGATCAGCTTTGGCGCCACCGTGGCTGCGGCCATGGAGCTGTACGAAAAGCAGGCCGTATCGCTCGACCAGACCGAGATTCCGCTGGATTTCGGCAGTTCCGAGGCGCTGCTGAGCATGGCCGAGCGGATCGCCTATCGCCGGGGATTTGGCACCGAGTTGGCCGAGGGCTCAAAACGCATGACCGAGAAGTTCGGTCATCCCGAGTTCTTCATGGGCGTGCGCGGTCAGGAGTTTGCCGCCTATGAAGCCCGCGCGATTCAGGGCATGGGCCTGGGCTATGCGACCTCGAACCGGGGTGCGTGTCATCTGAAGGCGTATACGGTGGCGGCCGAGATTCTGGGCCTGCCGCGTCAGATGGACCCCAATGAAACCGAGGGCAAGGCCGAGATTACCAAGCTGTTTCAGGATGCCACCTCGACGGTCGATGCCACCGGGCTGTGCCAGTTCCTGACCTTTGGCGTGGGGCTGGAGGAAATGCTGCCCCAGCTGGCCGCAGCAACCGGGGTGGATTTTAAGCTGGAAGAGCTGCTGACCATTGGCGAGCGGATCTGGAATCTGGAGCGGCGCTGGAATGAGCGGGCCGGCGTGGGCGGCAACGCGGATACCCTGCCCAAGCGCATTCTGGAGGAGCCGCTGCCGTCCGGCCCGGCCAAGGGCAAGGTCAACCGGCTGGGCGAAATGCTGCCCGAGTACTATCAGCTGCGCGGCTGGGACAAAGACGGCAATGTGACGCCGGAGAAGCTGAAGGAGTTGGGTTTGGACGAATAAGGCGAGCGCTGCTGACCACTCATCAGGACGAAATCAGCGTTCACCTGGGGGATTGAGCATGGCACGACATATCATTATTGGCGCGGGTCCGGCCGGCGTGGCGGCGGCCGAAACCATTCGGGCTCACGATGCCGACGCGTCGGTGAGCCTGATCTCGAACGAACCGGCCTACTCGCGGATGGTGCTGCCGTATTATCTGGCCCAGGAAATTCCGGAAAAGCACGTCTTGACCGGCGACCGGGACTATTTTGCCGAGCGGGGTATCGAGGCGCTGCTCGGTACTGCGGTTACCCGGGTTGACGGCGGACAAAAAACCCTCACCCTCAGCGATGGTACGACCCGCGCGTTTGACAGCCTGCTGATTGCGACCGGCTCATCCGCCCAACAGCCGCCGATTCCGGGCAGTGATCTGGAAGGAGTGTACTCGTTCTGGACCCTGGATGACGCCCAAAAAGTCATCGCCAAAGTCCAGGCCACGCCCAGCGCGGTACTCATCGGCGCGGGCTTCATCGGTTTTATTGTTCTGAACGCCATGGCCAAGCTGAACTGGAAGCTGTCGGTGGTCGAGGCGGAGGGCCAAGTCCTGCCGCGCATGCTCGACGCGACCGGGGCGGGGGCGGTTGAGGGCTGGCTCACGGCTCGGGATATCGCCGTCCATACCGCGACCCAGGTACAGGAGATCCGGCGCAACGCTGACGGAAAACTGTCGCTGGCCCTCAGTTCTGGACAGACGCTTGAGGCTGATCTTGTCATCATGGCCACCGGTATCCGGCCCAATAGTGATTTTCTGGCCGGTTCAGGAGTCAGTGTCGAACCCGGTGGGATTCCGGTTGACGACCGGATGCAGACCAATATCCCGGGGATTTATGCGGCTGGCGACGTGGCGATTGGCCCGGATATCCTGGCCGGCCGCACTGCGTCCGACACCTCGGCTTCTGCCCACGCCATTCAGCCCACTGCGGTTGACCATGGTCGGATTGCCGGGGCCAATATGGCCGGCCACGAGACCCATTACCCGGGCAGCCTGCTGCTCAACGTCCTGGACGTGGTCAATCTGCACTGCGCCAGCTTTGGCCTGTGGCGGGACGAGGGCCACGACACCACGACGGTGTTTAACGCCAGCCGGCCGATCTACCGCAAGTATGTGTGGCACGAAGACCGCATCGTCGGCGCCCTGTTCGTCGGGCCGATTGATGACGTGACGATGCTGAACGATGTGGGCATGGTCAAGGGCCTGATTCAGACCCAGCAGCCCCTGGGTGACTGGGCGGCCTATATCAAGGCGAATCCGACCGATGTGCGTCGCGCCTATGTGGCCAGCGGAGCCGCCCAGGCTCTGATCGGACGGACGCTGCTCGGCGCGCCGGCCCGCGACCGGGCCTATCGAGTTGACGGCAAAACGCCACCAGCCTGGGATAAAACCGCCACCCACGGACCGCTGGTCAGCAGCCAGTCCGAGCGCTACCGCGAACTGAATCCGACGCCGACGCCGGGGATTGGAAAGGCCGAGTAATGGAAGTCAAGCTCAGGCTGTTTGCCACCCTGCGCAAAAAGCTGCCGCCCGGCTCCAAGGCCGGCAAGGCCGTCCTGACGCTTGACCCGGACGCCACTATACGAGACGTGATCCAACAGCTGGATATCCCGGAGGATCTGGCCCAGATGGTGCTGGTCAACGGCGAACAGACCCGCGAGTTCGATCAGGTCTTGGCCGACGGCGACAGCCTGAGCATCTTTCCGCCGGTGGCCGGTGGGAGCGGGTAAAACATCTCGCACGACGGAGCTCTCAATGCAAACCGTGCCGCATGGCGCCACCCTCGAGGATCTGTACCGCGTGCCTGAGCATGGCAAAGCCGAGCTTGTCAACGGAGAGCTGAGATACATGGCACCCACAGGCGACGAGCCAGGCTATGCCGGTGACGAGATCTTTGTGTCGTTACGAGCCTACGCGAGACGTGTTGGTCGGGGCCGGGCGGTGAGTGATAACAAGGGCTTCCGCGTCAACCTTCCCCATCGCCAATCGTTCAGTCCTGATGCCGCCTACTACACCGGTCCACGCGCAGGGATGCGGTTTTTTGACGGAGCGCCTGTTTTTGCGGTTGAAGTCCGTAGCGAAAATGACTATGGACCCCAGGCCGAAACGGACATGGCGGCCAAACGGGCCGATTATTTCGCCGCCGGAACACTCGTGGTCTGGGATGTCGATCTGCTGAGTGACAACGTGGTTCGGGTGTACCGCTCCGGCAATCCTGACACGCCAACCTGCTATCGCCGGGACGAGACCGCCGAAGCCGAACCTGCCGTTCCCGGTTGGACAATGGCGGTCGATGATATCTTTGTGTGAGCCGTCCTCTCCGCTTCTGGCGAGCCCTCAGCTTTTACTCCGCTTGGCCAAGCGGGCCATCGTCCCGAACAGGTCGGCAAAAGCCGGCGGGGTCGGGTCGCCGCTGAACTCCCGATACAGCGTATTGACATTGACCGCGATGCGCTCGGCGTCGCCCCAGGCCGAGTAATCGCCCAGCCCAATATCGTTTGCCGCTTCGGTCCACGACAGGCCGGCATCATAGCGTTTGCGGGCCTCGGCCTCGATATACTGCAAATAGCCCTTGACCGCCTCCACCCCGCGCTTGTCGGTAATCGGTCCGTGGCCCGGGACAACCGTCTCGAGCTCAAGGCCGAGCATCAGGTCGCAGGCCTTGACCCAGTTGGCGACCGGGCCGTTCCACATCAGGGGGGTGCCGTCGATAAAGAGAATATCGCCGGTAAAAATGGTACGGTCATCCGGGACATAGACCAGCACGTCGCCTCGGGTGTGGGCCGGACCGACCTGAATCAGACGCACCTCCTTGTCGCCGAGGTGGAGGTCGAGACGGCCCTCAAACGTCCGGGTGGGCAGCGTGGCGGTGATGCCCTCAAACTCAAACGGACCAAGGATTTCGGACAGATAAGCGCCTAATTCCCCCATGCTGGGGGCGGCCCGCATCATCTCGGCCAGCCGCTCTGGGGGCAACTCGCCCATTTCGTCGGCGCAGGCCTGCGAGGCGATGATCTCGGCGCCGTGGACCAGCTCGTTGCCAAAATAGTGGTCGCCGTTGGCATGCGTGTTGACCAGGGTCTTGATCGAGGCGGCGGCCGGTATGGCGGCCCGCATGGTGTCGAGCATGTCCTGGGTCAGCCTCAGGTCAAATAAGGTATCGACCAGGAGTGATCGGTCCCCGCCGACAATCAGGCCGGCATTGCTCCAGCCCCACGAGCCGTCGGGCAGCAGATAGGCGTAGACCTGGTTCCCCAGGTCGTGAAGTCCCTTGGTGTAATGCCATTGGGTCATGACTCGTCCTCCTCATGCCCCCGGCACCTTGCTGAAGTCGGGCTCACGCCGCTCAAAGAAGGCCGCAATCGCCTCGCGGTTGGCCGGGGCACCGACCAGGTCTTTGTAGGCTTCCAGCTCGCGGGCGTGGGATTCTTTGGCCACGGCCAGCCGGCCGCCGGCCAGCATGAGTTCTTTGGTGGCGATCAACGATGGAATCGGGTTGGCGGCAATATCCGTGGCCACGGCCAGGGCCTGTTCGATGAGCTGCTCAGGCTCGCAGATCTTCCACACATAGCCCGCCTCATAGGCGTCCTGAGCGCTCAACCATTTGCCCGACAGCAGGGTGTGGGCTGCGTTCTGCCAGCCCATGCGCAGCGGAAACAGACCGCTGCTGCCGGCCTCAGGGGCGAGGCCGAGTTGGGGAAAGGGTGTACGCAAACGGGCGGTGCTCGACATCAGCACCAGATCGCAGTGGGCCAGCATGGTCATGCCGATGCCCACGCCCACGCCGTTGACCGCCGCGATCAGCGGTTTGCGAAACGTGGTGAGCTGAGCCAGGAAGCCCGGAAACTGGTAGGGGTCACCACCGCCGTCCACCATGCGCTGCATCTCGGTCAAATCCTGTCCGGCCGAGAAGGCCCGTCCCGCGCCGGTGAGCAGGACAACCGCAACGCCCGCGTCCTGCTCGGCCTGTTTGAGGCTCTCGTGCACGGCTTTATACAGGGCGTTGTTGAACGCGTTCATGAACTCGGGGCGGTTGAGGATCAGCTTGCGGACCCGGCCAATGTCTTCGATGGTGAGTTCCATACTGGGGGCTCCTTGCGGCTCGGGACCGTGCGTTAGCGGGGAATGATCGGCAACACAATATGTGACGGCCGCGTCTCGTCGTGGAACACGCGCTGCAGGGCCGGCTCCAGACGGTCGGTCTCGGCACTGGCTTCTCCGGTCTGGGGATTGCGGTCAAAGCGGGGGAAGTTTGAGCTGGCGATCTCGACCCGGATGCGGTGGCCGGCTTTGAACACATTGCTGGTAGACCACAGATCAATGGTATACGCGTACACCTCTCCGGGAGTGAGGAGTGTTGCGCGTTCCCGCGTCTCTCGGTAGCGGCCCCGGATGATGCCATCGGTCAGATTCCGGGCATAGCCGTCGGGATGGACATCGACCAGCTTGGCGGTGAAATCGGTATCGGGCGCGCTGCTGGCCGCGTACAGCCGCACACTGACCGGTCCGGTGACCTCGACATCGTGTTCCAGCACCGGCGTGGTATAGACCAGGACGTCCGAGCGCTCTTCAACCGGACGCTGGTCGAAGGCACCGCCCGGCACTGCGGCCGGCCAGCAACACAGACCGCCGCCCTTGGTCGGCACCGGGTTGCGGGGATCTGAGACGTAGACATCGGCCGGCTCGCCGTGGGGCTGTTCCGGGCTCAGGGCGCCGTTGCCGCGCAGGCTTTTGGCGTCGCCCTGGCTGTGGAAGTAGTACGGGGTGTACTGGGTGCGGGCCAGCGGCCATTCGTCCTCGGTCCGCCAGGCGTTCTCGCCCATGACAAAAATCCGTACCGGCGGCTCTTCCAGCAGGCCGTTTTGTTTGCCCTTCAGCCAGTAGTCGAACCATTTGAGGTGCAGCCCGTCGAGATCAACCGCCAGTGAGGTGCTGGCCAAGCCGTAGTTGACCTCGCCGACCACGTTGTTCAGCGGCAAGGTGTGATGCCAAGGACCCACGATGAGCTTCTGTCCCTGCCGGGCGTCCGCACTGCCGCCCCGCTCGCGCATGCCCAGGTAGTTGCGGATTGTGCCGCCCAGGAAAATATCGTACCAGCCGCCAACATTGCAGGCCGGGACGGTGACTGCGTGATGCTGGGCTTCGATATTCCAGGCCGCCCAGTATTCGTCGTCGTCCGGGTGGGCCAGCCAGTCGTAGAAATAGCCTGCGGCCTGGCCGAACAGGGGAAAGTCTTTGAGCGGCAGGTGACGGAACCAGTGGCACATGTCGTCAATGCCGGCCACCATCTTGCCCATATCCTCGGCCGCTTCGGGCATGGTCTGGGCCAGGCGCTGGTAGGTGTCGGAAGCGAGACTGATCATCGTCCAGCTCTCGTTAAAGCCGAGGGCGAACGCCCCGCCCTGATAGGTCCAGCCTTCGTGGTAGTGCGAAGCGGTAATCAGGGGGAAAATCGCTTTGAGATGCGGCGGGGTGGTGATGGCCGCCAGCCACTGGGTGGCGCCGACATACGAGGCCCCGTACATGCCGACCTGACCGTCCGACCAGGGCTGGACGGCACACCACTCAACCGTGTCATAACCGTCATTGACATCGTCCCGAAAGGTATAAAACGTGCCCTCCGAGGTATAGCGGCCGCGCGAGTCCTGAATGACGACGGCATAGCCCTCGCCTGCGGTGCGGATCACGTCAAGCATCAGCATGCCGATGCTGGTGAGACCCTTATCGTAGGGCGTGCGTTGCAGGATGACCGGATAGCGGCCGGCTGCGGCCGGGCGATAGACATCGGCGTACAGGACAACCCCGTCGCGCATCGGCACGGGAACATTTTTTTCGATCACAATCGTTGGCTCACCCATGGCGTGTGCTCCTTGTGTGTGGCGTGCTGACCGTATCGACAGAAAGGGACGACGCCGTCGAGCATACGCCCCCACCTCCGCCTCTGCAACGCCGCCGCCGCGTTTGCGCCAGTCCTGGGACGTGCTATAGCAGCCGGGGTGCTGCGTGAATTCCTGATCGCCCTCCAATTCCTGACCTGCGTCCATTTCGTCCGTCCGCCGGTGCTTGAGCCTGTCCGCTTTGGTCGGTCGGGCGTCTTTTTTCCGCTGATCGGTCTGCTGCTCGGCGTCGCGGCCTGGAGCGTGGACAGTGGCTTGCGGCCAATGCTGCCGGTCAGCCTGTTGAGCATGGTCCTCGTCGCGCTCCTGGCCATATTAGGTCGCGGCTTGCAGTTACGAGGCGTGGCGGCCAGTGCGGTTGGCCTGCTGGGCCGCAAACCGCGGGCGGCTCGTCTGGCTGCTATGCAAGACCGCCCCTGGGGTGTCGTGGGGATAGCGGCTCTGGCGGCTCTCCTTGTCCTGAAAGTTACGGCCCTGGCCTGTCTTGATACCGGCTACCGCGGGGCGGCCGTGCTGCTGAGCCCGATGCTGGGTCGCTGGGCGTGTGTGGTGATGGCTTACAGCTCGCGTCCCGCCCGCAACTACGGGCTGGGTGCCGCGTTCATGCAGGACCTTGGGTTTCGGGAGTTTGGCACGGCCAGCGTCATGACGCTGGTCCTGGTGTTGAGCCTGGTGGAAGTGGGCGGCCTGCTCGTCTTCCTGGGGCTGGCGGGCATCATGATCGGCTGGATCTTATACTGTAATCGGCGCTTGGACGGAGTGACCGGAGACGCGATCGGAGCGCTGGGCGAAATCGTTGAAACCGGGGCGGTGTGTCTGTTCGCGGTGCTGGAGAGCGTGGTCGGGTGAGGGGGACATGCTGGAACGAGCGGGGTGCCCGGCACCCCGCTGGACAGGTCTAACCGGCGGGCTGGACCATTTCGGGCTGAGAGAGACTGGGCTGAACAGGGATGCCTTGACCCACCTCAAGCTCGGCCAGGTCTTGCTGGCGGAGGAGAATTTGTTGTTCTCTCCACTCCTGCAGGGCTTCACGCATCCGGCCGGGGTGGATGCCAAGGATGTCGCAGATATTCTCAAACGAGAAAAACCAGCGGGTGTCGGTCGACTCGATCCATTCCTGGGCCTCTTGGAACAGACGGCGTTCGTGCGGTTTGCGGGCCAGCAGATAGGTCTGGAAACAGTGCACCGCATCCTCTAGCATGGCCAGCAAGAGGCGCTTTTCTCCTTGCAAAGGTTTTCTGCCCAGAATACTGAAGAACTGTTCTGGGAGAAGGGTATCCGGCTCGAACATAATTCCTCTCCTTACCGCAGCGCTATGAGTGAAGAGCAGCATCCCGCTGCCACATGATATGAGGTGGAACCCTAACGAAATTCGAGCTATAAGTAAAGTGAAAAAAACTTTATCACATTATTAGAAACATGCATGTCGAGACGCTCAAGGTTTTTTGTGATCTGGCCGAGACAGGCAGCTTCTCGCTGGCGGCCTCAAAGAATTTCGTGACCCAGTCGGCGGTCAGCCAACAGATTCGGAGTCTTGAGGAGCGCTACGGCCGAGAGTTGGTGGAGCGCTCCAAAGGCCACGTGCGGCTGACCCAGGCCGGCCAGGTGTTATACGAGGTCGGCAAGGAGATTATCCAGAAGTACCGGGAGATTGAGGACAGTTTGCACAGCCTGTCCCGCTCGGTGGCCGGCACAGTCCGGGTTGCGACGGTGTATAGTGTCGGCTTGTACGAACTGTCCGCCCCGCTCAAGCGCTACCTCCAGACGTTTCCCGAGGTCAATATTCACCTCGAATATACCCGGGCCAATAAAATCTATGATGAGGTGGGCCGGGGGGATGTTGACCTTGGTATTGTGGCCTATCCGAGCAAGCGTCCGCAGATTCTGGTCACCCCTTTTCGTGAGGACCGACTCGTCCTGATCTGTGCTCCCCAGCATCCGTTTGCGACATTTTCTGATATCTCTATCAGGCAACTCGATACCGAAAAGTTCGTCGGCTTCGAGCGGGATATTGCCACCCGGCGGGCTCTGGATCGCATACTGCGGCGCAATGGCGTCAAGGTGCGCTATGTGATGGAGATGGACAATATTGAGACCATCAAACGCGGGGTCGAGATTGGGGCCGGGGTGTCCATCGTGCCGGAGCCGGCCATCAGCCAGGAAGTGAAAAACGCCACCCTTGTTGCGGTACAGATCCAGGACGAAATCCTGACCCGACCGCTCGGCATCATTGCCAAACGGGGGCGGCAGTTTACGCCCGCCGTACAGGAGTTCATCGATTTCTTGCAGGGCAAGGCGGGCCAGGTGACAGACCAGGAGAAGGGACCGGAGGCCGGCCGGACGCTCGACGGTTTGGTGTGAGTTCCGCGTGTCTCGATCTTGGGGGATGGTGGGGCCGTGTCAGATACGGGGGAGATCATGGGGGAACAGGAGTTGAGATCGGTTTTCACGGCACTCAGGCAGGCGCGTGAGCAGCGAGACATCTCTTTGCAGGACGCCGCCCAGGCGGCGAACATCCCTGTGCATTACCTCCAGGCTCTGGAGACGGGGCAACAAGACTCTCGTGTGCTGGCTGACCCGGTGTATCTCATCCCGTTTCTGCGGAGATACGCCGTCTATCTGGACCTCGATCCTGATGGAGCGGTGCGGCAATTCCTGGCAGAACCGCGAAAAAGCGGCGGCGTCAGGATCAACAAGCCGCCTACCAATCCTGTCAGACCTGTCCGGTTTTCGGGCTGGCTCGTTGCCCTCATGGTGTTGGTGGGCGGCTTGGTCGTCGGGGCGTTTCTCCTCCAGTCAAGCGATCTGCGTTTGTGGTGGACGGGCGCGACCGAGCCGCCGGTCGCGGCTGATCCAGAAGAGGCCGGTCTGCTGCCCGACGAGGAGGCGCCCATGGCTGCGCCGCCGGTCGCGGAGCAGGGACAAGACGCGACGGACCTGATCGAACCGCCGGTCGCGGCTGATCCAGGAGAGGCGAGTGCACCCTCAGGCGAGGAAGCGCCTGCGGCTACGCCGCCAGTCCCTGAAGAGGAACAGGCTGCGAGCCTCTCGCCAACTCCCGAACCTGCCCTGCCCTCTACGCTGCCCGCCCTCGCCCCGTCTGCGCCCAGCCCGGAAGCCCCCGAGCTTTCGCAAGCGCCCTCCGGCTTCCATCAGCTCCACATACAGGCGAGAGAAAGAACGTGGATCCGTGTCGTGATCGATGAAGAACTCATTCAAGACGTGGTGCTCGAACCGAACGAGCAGGTGCGGTGGGAGGCCAGGGATAATTTTACGTTGACGGTTGGCAATGCGGGAGGAGTTGAGGTGACGTTTGATGATGATCGGCTCCCCCCGCTGGGACGGTCTGGGGAAGTGATCCGTCAGCTCCATCTTCCGGCGTCCGAGGACGAGTAGCCACGAAGCATCAGGCAGAGGCGCGTCCTGCCGGTTTTTTCAGAAACTCCGAAAATTCGTAGACGCCACGAGCCCGGCGACCTTGCCAGCAGGTCTCGGCCATGCCGAACGTCACGGCCAGGGCACGGCCCTGGGTCACGTGCCGAACGACCGGAATCGCCGTTGTGGTTTTTCCTTGACAGTTCAGGCTGAGGGAGAAGTCCGGCAGGTCTGGATTGAGGGACAGCTCGAACGTGACCGGACGGCCATGCTCGTGGACATAGTCCAGAGCCCAGTCGCTGGGGCGCAGCGGGTAGGGTCTGCCGTGGGCATAGATCACCCCGGCCGAGCGCGGCCCTTCCGGCAGCTCGGTCCGGGCCAGGAAGATGCCCAGGTCGGGGCCAAACGGCAGCGAGACGAGTTGACGGGGCAGCAGACGGCCGGCTTCCTCGGCCCGCAACATGTCCATGAAACCCCAGGCGTCAATAGCCGCGTTGCGGTCGCGCAGGCGAATCTCGCCGTGCAGGCGGGCGAGGTAGATCGGCGCCGGCGGCGGGCTTGATGGTTGGGGGATGCTCAGCTGCAGCTGCATCTCGACCGGTTCGATCCAGGAGGCGGCCAGTCCGTCCTCCAAACGGATAAACGCCTGTGGGTGGGAAAAGCGCATGGCCGTGCCGCGGTACGAGATCGACAGGCCGTCGGCATGGCGCTGCCAGACATAGCCACCGATACGGACTTGGTTGGAGTGTGGGCTGGCGGCATCCTCGCCGGTAAACAGCAGCATCTCAGTGCCACCCAACGATAACAGCAGCCGGCCCGAGTGGGTGGACGCCTGGGCGTCAAATTCGATCCCGCCGGTGAGACCCAGGCCGCTGACCAGATCGTGGAAATGGAGGCTCATACGACTCGGTGGCGAATCGTGGTGAACGGGCAGAAACGCGCCGTCGCGGCCGACCGAGGCGTCCGACCCGGCCAGGCTCAGGTGCGAAAAGTCGCGGCCGCGCTGCGGCAAGGGCTTGGACGCTTGGCCCAAGGTCCGACAAAAGATGTCGATGAAACGGTCCCGCTCGGGACCGGGCCAGCGCAAGCCGACGCCCAATTCAAGCTGGACGGCGTGGATCTTTTCCTGGCTCGACAGTTCCGCCAGGGTCCGAATCGGGAGCCATTCGTCCTGGGCGAAACGGGGGCTGAAGACCTGTATGAAGTTGTTTTTTGCTGCGGCCGGGTAGCGGCGACCGAGCGCCACATCGAGCCCGGCAGCCGCCCCGGCGGTCTGAAACGGCAGCAGCTCTTCGGACAGGAAAGCGCTGCCAACTGTTGGCGCGCCCTTACCCGCGGGCACCAGGCGTGTGCCGTGTTGTTTGAGGCCGACCCCCAGGTCGCACACCGGCTGGACCACATTCCAGCCGTGGACAAAAAATACCTTGGCCGTGCCGTACACGGCTACCAGATGAGAGACCAGTTCGAGCAGGGCGGCGGGAAACCAGGGTGCATCGGCGCGCACCCGGCTGACCCGATTGAGATCGATTTCGTTCCGGTCGAGCGACTGGTTAATGAGCGCATAGCCACCCGTCCGGGCGGCCAGCTGCCGGGTCAGCCCGGCCGTATGCAGATCGTTGACCTTGACACTGTCCTGAACGGGTGCGTCACTCGGCCGGCGTCCGCCGTGTGGAGCCACCAACACGATGGGCGCCTCGCCCTCGATATACTCCATCCAGTCCGGCAGGCTGGCCACAAAAGGAAAAGACATGAGGCCCAGTATACCCGATTCGGATACAACCGAAAGGTTCTGGTCGGCCGGGGTCTCAGTCCGTGCCTTCGGCATCGACCAGCTTTTGCAGCTCTGCAACGCTGTAGCTGCCGGGCGCTTGACCGGTCGCCGCCATGTGGTTGGCGATGCGCTGTAAGACGCGATTATAGGGGGTGGGGACGCCGTGCTGCTGGCCCAGGAGCGCGATCTCGCCGTTCAGAAAATCGGCCTCAATCGTCGGCAGGCCGCGTTTGAGGCTCTGCCACGACGAGCCCCCGCTACGCGGTTCGCCCTCAATCTCGACCAGTTTGAGCTGGCTACGAACGCGGGTCTGCAACTCCTCCTCGGGGGCAAAGGCAATGCCGGCCGCCTCATAGCACGCCCGGGTCTCGGCCTGGGCTGCCCGTCCGAAGGCTGTGGACCGGGCGTCAAGCCCGCACGCGGCCTGCAGGGCGTTGCGGATATTGGACAGCAGTTTGGTGTACTTCCAGCGCATGATATCGGGCTCGGCCCGGGCGCTGAACCCGCTGTGGCTGAGATCGGCGGTAAGCTGGGTGATGAGTCCGTCAACGCCGCTGGGATAGCGGCCGGCATCGAGAATGCCACCGATCGGGACCGCATGATTGAGCACCACACCGGGCTCCAGATAGGTGCCGGGCATCCAGACCACCATGCCGTACACGTACCGAAACCGCCGGGCGGCCATGCGCTCGTTGTCGACGCCGTTTTGGGCACACACGACGGGCAGCCTGTCGTCGGCGGCCTGATACAGATCGCACAGGGCCTGCTCGGTATCCTGAGACTTCATGCATAAGAGAACGACATCCTGATCGTCAAAGCGGATCTGCGATGGATGGCCGACGGCCGGGATGTTGAGGGTCAGGCTGTGGTGGGGGGTCTTGAGGGTCAGACCCCAGTTCTGGATGGCGGTCAGATGCTCCCCCCGACAGATGAGGATGACCTGATGCCCGTGGTGAAAGAGCTGGGCGCCAATCCCGCCGCCAATCCCTCCGGCTCCGTAGATGATGTATCGCATGTCCGTTCTCCCGACCGCCTGTTGTACCCCGGGACACGCGCCAGACGCAAACGGCTTGCGGGAACAGACGCTTTGTTGTACCAGGCCAGTACACGCTGCATTTGCTGCACAGGAGGACAGCATGCCACTCAATTCAGACAGTGTTGGAAGTTCAGGCGAGCCGGTCGTACACGAGGTCGACGCCCGCTGGGTGATGGCCTACGCTACGGGCATCGGCGACAGCCTGCCATGCTATCTCGATACCCTGCGCCCCGAGGGGGTGATTGCCCATCCCTTATTCCCGGTGTGCGTGGAATGGCCGGTGATTGTGGCCATGCGCAAACATCCGGTCAATACCTCGCTGAGCCAGGAGGAATATGTGCGGGCGGTCCACGCCACCCATGAGCTGGTCATCCACCGTCCGATCAGGGCCGGAGACAGGCTCACCACCCGAGCCTCGGTTGTCGGGCTTGAGCAGCGCCGACCCGGTGCCTATCAAACGCTGCGCCTGGACACGACCGACGCACGGGGCGAGCTGGTCAGTTCGACCTGGCAGGGGGCGATCTATCGCGGGGTTGAGGTCAGCGGCCCGGACCGTCAGGCGCCAGACCTGCCCGCGCCCATCCCGCTGCCCGACACCGAGGCTGGAGTGCGGGCCGAAGTGCCGGTCCCAATTGCTCCAGGAGCCGCCCATGTGTATACCGAGTGCGCGCGCATCTGGAATCCGGTCCACACCGATGCCGCGGTTGCTGCGGCCGCGGGTCTGCCGGCGATTATCCTGCACGGCACGGCGACCCTGGCGATAGGAGTCTCGCGCGTGCTGGAATTGGAAGCCGACAACAGGCCGGAGCGAGTCAAGCGCGTGGCGTGTCGGTTCGGGGCGATGGTGTTGATGCCCTCACGGGTCACCGTCCGTATCCTGGCGCGCCACTCCACCCCACACGGTGACGCGGTGCACTTCGAGGTGCGGACCGAGGACGGCGGCCCGGCCGTGCGGGACGGGCTGCTGGTGTTGCAAGCCTGAGATGTTCGACCGGAGAAGGAGAATGCTATGCGACGCGGACTGATTTTTCCCGGTGGCGGTATGGCCCAGCGGGACATGATCCAGATCGCCCGGGAAGCCGAGGCCGCGGGTCTCGATGCGCTGTATGTCACCGAGGCGTGGCGGAGCGCTTTCGTGCCCCTGACCGCGCTGGCGCTGTCAACCGAGCGGGTTCGTCTCGGCACCTATGTGCTTAACGCCTATGGCCGCAGCCCGTTTATTACGGGCATGAGCGCGGTTGATGTTGACGAGCTGTCCGGCGGCCGGCTGATGCTCGGGGTTGGCAGCGGCAACCGTTTCATCAACGCCGACTGGCAGGGCGTCCCACACGAACGCCCGTACCGGAAGATGACCGAGTATGTGGAACTGCTACGCCAGATTTTCCACACCAAGGCCGGCGAGCGGGTTGTATACGAGGGCGAAATCCATCGTATGAACTGGGTGCCGGCGGTCACGCCGCTGCGGGCGGATGTCCCCATCTATCTGTCGGCGGTTTTTCCCCGCATGGTCAAGGTCGCTGGTCGGGTGGCGGACGGCCTGGCCCTGGGTGCCATCCTGTCGGCTGAGTACGCCCGAGACGTGATTCAGCCGGCCGCGCGAGCCGCAGCCGAAGAGGCCGAGCGCGATCCGCGCCGACTGGGCTTTGTGATGGCGGCTATGGTCGCGGTTGACGACGACCGCGAACAGGCGCGACGGGCTGCCCGCGAGGCGATTTGTCGTCTGTTTGCGCCGCTGCCGCACCCCTACTACGAGTACATGCTGCGCGAGCACGGGTTCTCGGCCGCAGCCGATGCGGCCTGTCAGTACGTGCCTGCGGGTCAGCTGGAGCGGGCGGTTGAGGCTATCCCGGACGAGGCGGTTGATCGTTTGACCATGGCCGGGACGGCAGACGAGGTGCGCAAACGGCTGGCCGACTACGAGGGCATCGTCGATGAGGTCATCTGCGTCAACGTGTTCTACTCGGCCGGTGATCAATCGTCCATGCTGGACGCCTACCGCCGTCTCATCCATCTCTAGGGGCGTGTGAGGTCCATCCTGCTCGGTACCGCGGAGGGGCGGGTTTCAAACCCGCCCCTAGCGTTCCAATACAGCCTCAGCGGGCGTCCTTCTTATCGATCGAATCAAACACCTCCTGGGCAATCCGCAGCCCGTTCACCCCGACCGGCCAGCCGCCGTAGTGGGCCAGATGAATCATGATCTCCTGGATTTTCTCACGGCTGAGGCCAACGTTGAGCGCCCCTCGGATATGCACCTTGAGTTCCGGGCTGCGGCCCAGGACGGTCAGGGCGGCGACCGTAATCATTGAGCGCTCATGGGTTTCCAGGCCCGGCCGACCCCAGATATCGCCAAACAGATTCTCGACCGTGATGTTCAAAAAATCGTTCTGCATCATGCCTGGGCGTGGTTCCGCGCCAAACAGCTCTTTCATTTTGGCGGCGCCTTTTTGGTAGCGTTCCGATTCTGCCATAGTCTCTCCTCCTTGGTGGAATAGCGCGCCCTTGCGGGCCATCAGTCGGTTGTCTAGTATCAGACGATCTATCGCCGAGTCAAAGCAAAGGACGCGCATGGTTGCCGAGAAGTCCGTCGGTCCCCTGCACGGGATTCGTGTCGTTGAATGCGGCCATATGGTTGGGGCGGCGTATGCCACAAAATTGATGGCCGACCTTGGTGCCGAGGTGGTGAAGGTGGAAGAACCCGGCGGCGATGATGCCCGACGCCGGGGTCCGTACCCCGACAATATCCCCGACCTGGAAAAGAGCGGACTGTTCCTGTACCTGAATACCAACAAGCTCGGCGTGACACTGGACTTGCGACAGGCCAGGGGACGGGAGCTGTTCCGCAGCTTGGTGCAAGAGGCCGATTTGCTGGTCCACAATTATCTGCCGCCCGACATGGCGGCGTGTGGCCTGGACTACGAAGCCTTCCGCGAGCTGAATCCCGGTCTGGTGATGACCTCGATTTCTCCGTTTGGTCAGACTGGCCCCAACCGTGACTACCGCGCTCACGATCTGACCATGTGGAGTGCGGGCGGTATTGTCTACCTGAGCGGTGCCTCCGGGCGGGAAGATTTGCCGCCGCTGAAGGCCTTCGGCCAGCAGGCCGGGCTGCAGGCCGGGGTGAACGCGGCGGTCGGCTCTCTCGGCGCGCTGTTCAGACGCGCCGCCAGCGGACAGGGGCAACACGTGGATGTGTCCGTGCAGGAGTGCCTGGTGGCGATCATGGAGAATAACTATATCTCCTGGCCGTATGACGGCAGTGTCGCCTCGCGCCTCGGCTTTCGGTTGATTCCGCAGGACGTGCTGCCGTGCCGTGACGGGTATATCTACGTCCTGGCCATTGAAGATCACCAGTGGAATGGGGCCATGGAGCTGATGGACAACCCCGAGTGGGCGTCAATGGATCTGTTTCAGGATTTCCCCTCACGGTCGGCCAACTGGGACGCGCTGAAGCCCCTGCTTGAGGACTACTTGCAGGATAAATCGGTTCAGGAAACTTACCATGCCGCCCAGGCCAGGCGGGTGCCGTTTGCTCCGGTCTCGACCATGGGCGATCTGCTGGACTCCTCGCACCTGAACGCACGTGGTTTTTTTGCCAGCATTGGGCACCCCGAAGCGGGGACGCTCCGCTACCCGGGCGCTCCGTATCAGTTCTCGGCTTCACCGTGGCTGCTGAGCCGCCCGGCCCCCTGCCTGGGACAGCACAACGTCGAGGTATTTGGCGGTCGTCTGGGCCTTGGGCAGGCGGAGTTGGAGCGGCTGAAAGAAGACAAGGTCATCTGAATGATGAATGCAGAAGGCAGAACGCTGAACGGCGGACTCTTTGCCGTGTCTTTCATTCATCATTCAGCGTTCATCATTCAGCGTTTGAAGAGGGTATCGTATGGATAACCAGCTTCCCCTGTCCGGTATTCGTGTGGCCGACTTCACCTGGGTCTGGGCCGGCCCGTTTGCGACCCTGCAGCTGGCCCATCTGGGCGCCGAGGTGATTCGCATCGAGACCGAGAACCGGGTGTGTGTGACCCGTCGCATTCCGCCCTTTGCCGACGGCGAGCCGGGACCCAATCGCAGCGGGTATTACAACCAGTACAATCAGGGCAAGGCCTCGGTGTGTCTGAACCTGAAGAAGCCCGAGGGCGTCGCCATCGCCAAAAAGCTGGCCGCGGCCAGCGATGTTGTGGCCGAGAACTTTGCCGGTGGGGTGATGAACAAGATGGGTCTGGGCTACGAGGTCCTGAGGCAGATCAAATCCGATATCATCATGATCTCCATGTCGGGCTATGGGGCGACCGGGCCGGAGAGTGCCTATGTGTCCTACGGCCCAGCTCAGGTGCCGATGAGTGGCTTGTCGTCGGTGACGGGTTTTCCCGGCTTTCCGCCCATGCACGTGGGCTTCTCATACGGAGACCCCAACGGCGGTCTGCACGGCGCGTTCGCCGTCCTGGCTGCGCTCATGCACCGGGCTCGGACGGGCGAGGGCCAGTATATCGACCTCTCCCAGTGGGAGACCTCGGTGACCCTGTTGGGCGAGGGACTGATGGCCCAGCAGATGCACGGCGCACCGCCGCCCCGGGTCGGTAATAGAGACACCCATATGGCGCCCCACGGGCTGTTCCAGTGCCAGGGCCAAGACCGCTGGGTGAGCATTGCCGTGGCCAACGAGGATGAATGGCAACGCCTGTGCCAGGCTATGGGCCAGCCCGAGCTGGCAACTGACGCGCGTTTTGCCAGCCTGGCCGACCGCAAAAACAATGAGGATGCGCTCGAAGCGCTGATCGGCGCCTGGACCCAAGCCCGGACGGAGGCCGAGGTCACCCGTACCCTGCAAGCCGCAGACGTGGCGGCTTTTCCGGCTCTCACCAATAGAGATTTGGCCCAGGATCAACACCTCCAAGAGCGCGGTTTTTTTGTCGAACACGCGCACTCTGAGGTTGGTCCACGCCGCCATGCCGGTGTGCCCTGGGTGTTCTCTGATACGCCCTGCCAGGTCCGCCAACCAGCCCCGTGTCTGGGCCACGACACCGACACGGTGCTCCAGGACCTTTTGGGCTATTCGGCCGACGAGGTCGCGACCTTGCGCGCCGACGAGGTGCTGACCTAGCCGGGGCGGTGCCCTCTGATCGGACACTGACGCATGGGATGCCAACGACTGGCGCTGCCACGGCCCGTCAAGACCCCGCTCTGCCTACTGTTTGGTCTGGTTGTGGTGTTGGGCCTTGTCCCCTCTCCCGCCGCTCAGACGACGACCCGGGGAACGGTGCTGATCGAGTTCACCGGCATGGTGCAGGGCTGGCCCGGGAGTGACGTGCTGACCCTGGAGGTCAAAAAACAACACATTTTTTTCGCCCTCCACGATGTGCATAGTTCGGGTCAGCGGTTTCTGCGTGAGCGCTTTCTTTCCGATCTGCGCATCCGCACCCCGAGCATGTACGTCCGGGGCCCGGACTATCTGCTGGAAGAACTGCTGGCCGAAAAACCCGGCACCCGGCCGCTGAAACTGCGCGGCATGTACTATAGCGATTCGCGTGCCTTTGTGATGAACCGACTGTCTCGGTTGCGCGACACGCGGCCCGAGCGCTAGCCGCCCTGCCACAGCCTTGAATCCTTTGTCTCGCCCAGGGCCTTTGCCTCTCGTATTTCTCCGATCTCCCACGCTGGAAGGATGAGTTTTTGCCATGAGTGAATCGACCGCCCCCGCCGTCAAGTCCATGGACGCCATCGTCGCCCTGTGCAGACGCCGAGGCTTCATTTTCCAGTCGTCCGAGCTGTACGGCGGCATCAACGGATTCTGGGACTACGGCCCGCTCGGCGCCGAGTTGAAACGCAACCTCAAGGAAGCCTGGTGGCAGGATGTGGTCCGTTGCCCGGCCGCCGGCCCGGACGGCAGGCCGATTGAGATTGTTCCGGTTGATGCGACCATCATCATGAATCCCAAGGTCTGGGAAGCCTCGGGGCACCTGGGCGGTTTTTCCGATCTGATGAGCACCTGTCGGCACTGCAAAAAACTCCTGCGCTATGACCACATCTGGGAAATGATCGAAGAGAGTCCATGGTATGCCCTGCTGTCGGAACTGTATGGCAAGGAAGGAGGAGTAACCGTAGCAGGCATGCAGGATTGGGCCAAAAACAAAAAGTTAAGTAAACAGGCACCAAATTTGGCGCTGGTGCGTTCACCAAAGGAGACCACTGCCAGCTTGATCCCCGATCCTCGGACTCCTCCAGACGAGATGTACTACACCCCGTCCTCCCCCCCGCTTCGCCGCCTGATCGGACACCTCACGACCACAGAGAAGCGAAGAAGCGAGCTGCCGCCGTGCCCGTTTTGCGGCGGAGAAATCACCGATCCAAAACCGTTCAACCTGATGTTCAAAACTACTACCGGCGCGGTTGAAGACCCGTCTGCGGTCGCCTACCTGCGGCCGGAGACCGCCCAGGGCATCTTTACCCAGTTCTGGAATGTGCTCGACAGCAACCGGGTGAAGGTGCCGTTTGGCATCGCCCAGATAGGCAAGGCGTTTCGCAACGAGGTCACGCCGCGCAACTTCACCTTCCGCTCCCGCGAGTTTGAACAGATGGAGTTGGAGTTCTTCATTCATCCTGACCAGGCTCAGGAGTGGTACCAGTACTGGCGCGACACGCGGTTTCGCTGGTGGCAGGCAATCGGTCTGGCCGGCGAGAACCTGACCCTGCGCGAGCACGACCAGGATGAACTCGCCCACTATGCCAGAGAAGGGGCCGGGACGAGCGATGTCGAATACCGTTTCCCGTTTACCGCCCCCGGCTATGGCGAGTTGGAGGGCGTTGCCCACCGCGCCGATTACGATCTGCGCCAGCACGCCGAGCACTGCGGGCAGGGCGACAAGCTGCGCTACTTCGACGCGGACCGTAATGAGCGCTATTTCCCGCACGTCATTGAGCCCAGCGCCGGGGCTGACCGGGGAACCTTGGCCGCGCTGTGTGAAGCCTACACTCCCGATGACCAGCGGCCCAGCAAGGTCTACATGAGGTTCCACCCACGGCTGGCCCCGCTCAAGGCGGCTGTCTTTCCGCTGGTCAACAAAGCCGGCATGCCCGAGCTTGCCGAAAAGCTGTACCACGAGCTGCGGCCCAAGTACGCCGTCCAGTTTGACGCCAAACAGAGCATCGGCAAGCGCTACGCGCGCATGGACGAGGCCGGCACCCCGTACTGTTTCACCATCGACGGTGAGACGCTGACCGATCAGACCGTGACCGTGCGCCACCGCGATTCGTTGCAACAGGAGCGCATTGGCCTCGACCAAGTCGCGCCCTTCCTGGCCGACAAGATTGGGCAGTGATATCCCGGGCTGCGACTCGTGTCCGCATCCCGGCTCAGCCTCAGGCTTGGTCCATAATTCCGCCAGGCCGGCTATTGCCACTCGGGCTGCCCGCCCTGGGCCAGGATGTAGCTGTTGCCCTTGGGGCAATCCGAGCCGTCGGGTTGGAGATCGGTGCCGGTGACAGTGACAAGCCCGCTGGTGTCGATGGACAGATTGACGCCGTCACTGGCAGCAATTCCCAGCAGGCTCAGATCCGTGGTGTACTCGCTATTGGCCGCGTAGTAGGCTTCGAGGGCGAGCATGGCGTTGCTCACATCCGACTCGACCCGCGAGCAATATGCGCTGCGACGATAGCTGGCGAACTGCGGGACGGCGAAGGCGGCCAGGATGCCGATGATGGTGATGACGACGAGCAGTTCGATCAGGGTAAAGCCTGTGTTGTCCTTGTGAAACGTCTGAAACATACGACCCTCCTGCACCTCTGAAACTCTCGCACCGGATACCACACCCCACATGAATAAGCAAACTGTCTGTATATAAATCTGCTTTCCGATTGACGCCGGTCTTTTCTCCCGGATGGCTTCCTTTTCCCCATCCTTTTTGTCAGAATGCCGCTTGCCTGCGCGAGAATGAATCCATGCCGCACATCATCGGGACTGCCGGCCACATTGATCACGGCAAAACGGCGCTGATTAAGGCCCTGACCGGCCACGACACGGACCGCCTCCAGGAGGAACAGGAACGCGGCATTTCTATCGAATTGGGATTTGCCTATCTGGACCTGCCCGATGGCGAGCGAGCCGGGATTGTCGACGTGCCCGGCCATGAGCGTTTTATCCGCAATATGCTGGCCGGGGCGCACGGTATTGATCTGGTTCTCTTCACCGTGGCTGCGGATGACGGCGTCATGCCCCAGAGTGAAGAGCACCTGGATTTTTTGCATCTGTTGGGTCTCACAAATGGGATCTTCGTGATTACTAAGGCCGATCTCGTTGATGCCGAGCGCCTGGCCGATGTGCATGAAGAGGTCGAAATCCTGACCCTCGATACCACTCTGGAAGGCGCTCCCATTGTGGCGGTTTCCGCCATGACTGGTGATGGCATTGCCGAACTCCGCAGCGCCATCGCCGCTCGGCTGGCGGGCTACGAGCGGCCATCCCTGCCGGGCTATTTCCGTTTGCCTGTGGACCGGGCGTTTGTCATGAAGGGCCACGGGGTGGTGGTGACGGGTACGGCCACAGCCGGCAGTGTCCAGAGCGGGGCAACTGTCAGACTCCTGCCCGGTGGAGAAGAAACCCGGGTGCGCTCCATGCAGGTCCACGGCCAAACGGTTTCCCAGGCCAGCTGGGGTCAGCGCGTAGCACTCAATCTGGTCGGTTTGGAAAAAAGCGCGATCACCCGCGGTCATGTCGTGTGTCATCCCAAGCTCAGCCGCACAACGCAACGGTTCGACGCCTGGGTTGAGATTCGACCCGGGGTCAAGCGCGAAGTCATCAATCATGAGCGTATTCGGGTGCACGTCGGGACGGCCGAGGTGTTGGGGAAAATCATTCTGCTGAACGGTCAGGATAGCCTCGCGCCCCGCTCGACCGCCTTTGCCCAGATCGTTGTCGAGGAGCCGGTCGTTGCCCTGCGTGGCGACCGCTTCATCGTGCGTAATCACACCGCCCAGGCTACGCTGGGGGGTGGCGAGGTGGTCAACCCCTTTGCCACCCGTCACCGCCGCCTCAAGGCCCGGTCGGCAGGGCAGGGCGGTATCCATGACCGGCTGGCCCTGCTGCGGACGCCCGACCTGCTCCAAGCCTGTCGCGCCTATATTGAAATACAGCCCGAGTTTGCCGTCTCGCTCGACGACATTTATCAGGGCGTGAACGCGCAGGAAAAAGAAGTCGCGCCGCTCTTGGTCCAAGATGCGGAGATTCTGCCCCTGCCGGACGCCGATCATCCCGAGGCGTACGCGACGCTCAGCAAGTGGCAGCGGCTGACCGCCACGGTGGACCGTGTGCTGACTGACTTTCATGCCCGCACACCCCTGGCCCAGGGCATGGAGCTGGAGTCGCTGCGCAGTCAGCTTGCCTTTGCGCCGAAAATTTTTCGGGCGGTGACGGACAGATTAGTCGCCGAGCGCTTTGTGGTGCGCGAGCAGAGCACGCTCCGCCTGCCATCGCACCGCGTGGAGCTGAGCGAGGCA
This sequence comes from uncultured Binatia bacterium (SeqCode), assembly GCA_965243735.1. Taxonomy (GTDB): domain Bacteria; phylum Desulfobacterota; class Binatia; order Bin18; family Bin18; genus JAAXHF01. Next base: position 4,093,826 of record CBDEVZ010000008.1, on the reverse strand, counting down.
GAACAGGAGCTGAGCGCCCGCCTGGAGCGGCTGGTGGCCGACGGTGGTTTTACGCCCCCGGAGGTCAAAGACCTGGAGACTACGCTGGCCGTCCCGCGCAAGCAGTTTCTTGACCTGCTGGGCATTCTGGAGTCCCAACACAAGCTGGTGAAGGTCACCACAGACCTCTACTTGAGTCAAAAGCGTGTAGACCGAGCCCGGTCTGTCCTGGTCGAACACCTCACCGAGTATGGGGAAATATCGGCCGCAACATTTCGGGATGCCTTGGGCATCAGTCGGAAAACGACCATCCCCCTTCTGGAGTACTTCGACCGGACCGGGCTGACGCTACGGGTTGGCGATATTCGGAAACTGCGCAAAGCCGAGACAACCACGGCAAGACCCTCAGTATGAAGGACAGTATGCGTACCACACCTCAGCGGACCGAGGATCAGCGTTCGAGAATCCGCCTGACCGAAAAAGTGAAAGCTGCGGGTTGAGCGGGGAAATTGGGTCCGGCGGACCTGGCACACGTCCTGAGTGAGCTGCCCCGCGAGCAGCACCCCGATCTGCTGGTTGGCGTGGAAACCTCTGATGACGCTGGCGTGTTTCGCCTGAGCGATGACCTGGCCGTCATTAATACGGTCGATTTTTTTACCCCGGTGGTAGACGACCCGTACACCTACGGTCTCATTTCGGCTGCCAACTCGCTCAGCGATGTCTACGCCATGGGCGGTGAGCCGAAAACGGCGCTGAATATCGTCTGTTTTCCCCAGGATGGGGTCGATAAGACCGTGCTGGCCGAGATTCTCCACGGCGGAGCGGCAAAAGTGCGGGAGGCTGGAGCGGCGCTGGTCGGCGGACATTCGGTTGCCGATGAGGAGATTAAATACGGTTTGGCCGTGACCGGAGTGGTCCATCCCCAGCGCGTAGTGCGCAATGTTGGCGCTCAGGTGGGCGATGTGCTGATCCTGACCAAACCGCTGGGCACTGGCATTATCACCACTGCGCTGAAACGCGGCCGTCTCCAGGATCGGCAAAATACGGAACACAATACGGAATACACGGCGGCGGTCGATTCGATGGCGAGCCTGAACCGTACCGCCAGCCATGTCATGGCGCGCTACACGGTCCACGCGTGCACCGATGTAACCGGATTCAGTCTGATGGGCCACGGCTATGAGATGGCCCACGGCAGCGGAGCCAGCCTCCGGCTGCGAGCTGCCCGATTTCCTGTCTTGCCGGGCGCATTGCGTCTGGCCTCAGAGGGCTATCTGACCGGTGGCTGTAAACGCAACCGCAGCTATCTGGCCGATAAAGTCCATGTGTCGCCAGGGCTTACCGCCGAGCTTGCCGAGCTTGCCTTTGATCCACAAACCTCGGGCGGCCTGCTCATAGCTGTACCCGAGTCTGAGGCCAGCGCTTGTGTGCAGGCCCTCGAGAATGCCGGGGTATCGGCCGCAGCCGTGATCGGTGCGGTTGTTCCGCACACCGAGCATTGGGTGGAAGTTGTTGAGGACTGAACCTGCTTAAAGATGATACCGAGGGGTTATCGGGGAGAGAGTCTCTTGGTTGAGAGCAGTTGGCGGGAGCGCGACCCACATCGCGCTCCGTCTGTTCGCCGTCCACGAGCTGAAATGAACCAGCAGCGTTAGAAGTACCAACCGTGTAGCGACGAAAACACCAACTACTCTATCCACCACCACATCCACCACCACATCCACTACCCTTATAGCGGACATCGTCACACATTTCAAGCTTTGCATGAGATTTTTTTCATTCTTCAGGATCAACATGAATAATTCAGGGTAAGTATGAATAAATCCTCTCCTTTAACTGCCATGCTTGACTCCTTATTCGGCATCGTTTAAGGCTCGTCCAGATGGGCATGAGAACGGGTTTCCTCGGTGCACTACGAACTCTTCATCAGTTTTCGCTATCTGCGTGCCAAGCGGCGTGAGATTTTCATTTCCCTGATTACCACGATATCTACTCTTGGAGTCTTGATCGGGGTGATGGTGCTGAATGTCACCCTGGCCATCATGACCGGATTTGAAGAAGATTTGCGGAGTCGGATTCTGGGCTTTAATCCACATATCCTGCTGTCCAGCCTGAATGGCCCCTTGGACGCCTATGAGCAGGTGGCGGAACAGGTCCGACAGGTACCGGGGATCGCCGCGGCCGCGCCCTTTCTGTACGGCCAGGTGATGGTCAGCTCGCCACGGGGCGTGTCCGGGGTGGTGGTGCGCGGGGTCGAACCGGCCCTGGCCAGTGCGGTGGTCAATATCGCCGACCACATCAAAGAGGGGAGTCTCGCCCGGCTCGGCCAAAAGCAGCTCGTGCATCTTGGGAATGGTACGGGCCAGCGCAGCGTTGAGCTGGCAGGGATTGTGATCGGCGAGGAGTTGGCCGACCAGCTCGGTCTGCTGATCGGCGATCCCATCACCCTGATCTCTCCCCTTGGCGGGACGCCGGGACCGCTCGGCATGGCGCCTCGCCTCAAACGTTTCGTAGTGGTCGGACTGTTTGATTCCGGCATGGTCGAGTATGACAGTGGCTTGCTCTACATGGCTCTCCAGGATGCCCAGCAGTTCTTCAAGCTTGACCGACAGGTGTCTGGGCTCGAAATTCGGCTCCAGGAAGTCTACAACGCGCAGCCGATTGCCCGGCAGATCGAGGAACTGCTCGGCTTCCCCTACAACGCCCGCGACTGGACCGAAATCAACCGCAACCTGTTTACGGCCCTGAGCCTTGAAAAGTTCGTGTATTCGATCGTGATTTTGCTCATCGTCCTGGTGGCCGCGTTCAACATCATTGCGACCCTGATCATGGTTGTCATGGAAAAACGCAAGGACATTGCGCTGCTCAAATCCATGGGCGCTTCGGATGCGGCAATCGGTCGGATTTTTATCTATAAAGGGCTGATTATTGGGCTGGTCGGTACGTTCCTGGGGACGCTGAGCGGTTTTGTCCTGTGCTGGTTGCTCCAGCGCTACGAGTTCATCGAACTGCCACCCGACGTGTGGTACGTTTCGACCGTGCCGATCAAGATGTCGGTCCACAATTTCCTGATCGTTGGCTTGGCCTCCGTCGCGATCTGCCTGGGCGCCACGATCTACCCCGCCCGTCAGGCGGCCCGTTTGGCGCCGGTTGAAGTCATCCGCTACGAGTGAGTGGCGACCGGCCTGAGCACCAGACGGAGAGGAGAGGTGGTGTGGCGCAGGTTTTGATTCGAGCCGAGCAGCTCAGCAAACGCTACGGCGAGGAAGGGCAGGCGATCCAGGTCTTCTCGGAGTTGGACCTCGACATCCGGCGGGCCGAGCGCGTTGCTATCATTGGTGAGTCCGGGGTCGGCAAAACGACCTTGCTGCATATCCTGGGGACGCTTGATCGGCCCAGCGCAGGCAAGGTGTGGCTGGATGGCCACGACGTGTTTGCCCTGCCGAGCGAGGAGCTGGCCGGGCTGCGCAACCGGGAACTCGGGTTCATTTTCCAGTTCCACCACTTGTTGCCCGATTTTAACGCTGTTGAGAACGTCATGCTGCCCGGACTGATCGCCCGGCTGTCGCGCGCCGAGGCCAAGCGGCGGGCGGTTGAGATTCTGGAGCAGGTCGGGCTCACAGATCGACTGACCCATCGACCTGGAGAACTGTCCGGGGGCGAGCAGCAACGGGTTGCCGTGGCGCGGGCGCTGGTGCTGCGTCCGCGTGTCGTGCTGGCTGACGAGCCAACGGGCAATCTTGACCCTGGGACAGGGGAGGGCGTGCTGCAGTTGCTGCTCAAGCTCAATCAGGCCATGAACATCACCATGGTGGTTGTGACCCATAACGACAAAGTGGCCACCAGCATGGATCGGACGCTGCGGCTTGAAGCGGGTCGGCTGCATGAGATCCAGGCTCGGGCGGAGACGGACGCGGTCCCGACTGACTCTCGGCTGGGCTGAATGGCTTTACAATCTGAGGGGATTTTGTTAGGGGGAGCCGGTGGGAAAAGGCGCACCAATGTGGGGAATATCTCGAACAACCGGCACCCGATGGCTGATCTTGGTCCTCAGCTTGGTTCTGCTCGGTCTACCCGGTCAGGTGCGGGGACAGACTTCGGTGCCGGACCAGGTGTCCGATCCAGCTGAGGCTTCGGCACCGACCGACCCTCCTCAAGCGACGCTGCTGGGCGAAGTGGTGATCGGCGGTAACGAGCAGGTCGATACTGAGGCTATCCGCATCCGCCTCTCATCCCGGGCCGGCCAGCCGCTCGATCATGAAACGGTTGATGCCGATATTCGATCCATCTACGAGATGGGCTTCTTCAAGAATGTCGAGGCGCGGCTGACCGAGGACAACGGCCGTGGCGTGCTGACCTACTGGGTGCGCGAACGCCCGCTGATCCGCCGGGTCCGGGTCGAGGGGAATGAGAAAGTCACCCAGGAAGAAATCCTGACCGAACTGAAAATTCATCCCCGCACCATTCTGAATCCGGTCAGAATCCGCCGCGGGATTCTGGACGCCAAGGCCCTGTACGAGAAAAAAGGCCATCTGGATACGGATATCTCGTACCGGACCGAATCGACGCCCAACGGCGAAACGATTGTCTCTTTTACGATTTCCGAAAACACCCAAACGAGCGTGGTTGACATGGTGTTTGAGGGCAATCAGGCCTTTTCCGACAAGATCCTGGCCGGCTTCATGCAGACCAAGAAGAAGAACTGGCTGTCCCGTTTCCTGCCGTTCGGGGTGCTGAGCAATGAAGCCCTCAAAACCGATGTCGAACGCCTGACGGCCTGGTACTACGATAATGGCTATATCAACGTCCGTATTGATGAGCCGCAGGTGACCCGTGGCGAAGGCGGCCTAGTGGTGACCATCCGCCTTGAGGAGGGACCCAAGTATAAGGTCGGTGAGGTGCGGGTCGTGGGCGATGTGGTGGGCGGTGAGGCTGCGGCAAAACGGGTCTTGACCCTGCGCTCAAAGCGGACCTTCAAGGCCAGCGTGCTGCGTGACGATGTCTTTAACCTGACCGGATATTTCAGTGATCAGGGCTACGCGTTCGTCAACATCGAGCCGGAAACCGATGTCCAGCCCGACGAGAAGCTGGTGAACGTCTCATACCGGGTGAATAAAGGCCCCGAGGTCTACATCGACCAGATCGCTATTGCCGGCAACCGCAAAACGCGAGACAAGGTCATTCGGCGCGAGCTGTCGATCGTTGAGCAAAGTCTGTTCGCCGCCTCCTCACTCCAGTTCAGCCGAGACCAAGTGAAACGCCTGGGGCTGTTTGAAGACGTGAATCTGACCACCCAGCGGGGCAAGCGCAAAGATCTCCTGAACGTGCTGGTTGATGTCAAGGAAGCCCAGACCGGCTCGTTCAGCGTTGGCGCCGGCTTCAACTCGTCAACCAGCGTGGTCGGCAATGCCCGGATTCAGGAAAACAACCTCATGGGTCGGGGCCAGCGTCTGATTGTCGGGGGCAGCATCGGCACCCGCTATCGGAATACGCAGGTCAATTTCATGGACCCGTACTTCATGGATACCTACCTGCGGCTCGGGCTGGAGCTGTTTGACTGGCGGTTCATCTTTGAGGACTTTGACCGCTCGGGAACCGGCGGTGGCTTTCGGCTGTTCTACCCGCTGACCGCCCTGGGCTATCGTTCGCTGTGGGGCTATTCCTTGACCGATGTCGAGGTCGGTTTCCAGTACCAGTGGGAGCGCTCGCGGATCAGCAACTTCGATCCGATCACGCCGGACGCGGTTCGCGCCGAACGGGGCGCGAACACGGCCTCCCTGATCTCGCCGGTGCTCATGCGGAATACCCTGAACCACGCGTTCGAGCCCACAGCCGGCTCGCTGCAGCAGGTCTCCTTCACCTTTGCCGGACCCGGTGGGAATGCCGATTACACCAAGCTTGAGCTTGAGGCGCGCTACTTTCTGCCTATCTGGCGCGGCCGTCGCTTTGGCGAGGTGACCCTGATGACCGGTGGCGTTTTTGGTTATGGCATGGGTGATGTCGACTTTACCGAAAATCGCCACATTGCGACCCACCGCAAGCGTATTCTCAAGGGTGATGTGCCCCTGTTTGATCGCTACTTCCCGGGTGGCATCAACTCGATCCGGGGCTTTGGCGAGCGCAGCCTCGGTCCTCGTGAAGAAACGGTGGTCGTCATCAGTGACGGTGGTTCGCCGGATGGGCGAAAAGCGCGCACCTACCGTCGTCCCATCGGGGGCAGCCACCAGCTGATTATTAACAATGAAATCATCGTTCCGATCGTCCCGGCTCTCAACCTCAAGGGAGTGCTGTTCAACGACATCGGGAATGCGTTTACCAATGTCCAGGGCATCGACCTTGGAGATCTCCGCTATTCTGTGGGAGCGGGAGTCCGCTGGAAATCGCCATTTGGTCCGATCCGCATTGAGTTGGGCAGACCGCTGAATGTCAAGAATGATGAGCGCACCAGCAGTATTCACTTTTCCTTCGGTGGTTTTGGCGGGATCGGCCAGACCGGTGGCGCCAACCGTTTCGATTCGCTGTTCTAGGCCTGTTGCTGCGAGCGGACGGTGGAGAACAGCTATGCGTCGTATTGCTAGTGGAGCCCTGCTCAGCGTCCTCGGCCTGGTGTGGCTGTCCGTTCCGGTCGCCGCCCAAGGGGTGAAGATTGGCTATGTCGATCTCCAGTTGGCGCTCACCGAGTCGAGCGCCGGCAAGAAGGCCCAGCAGGCGTTCAGCGCCGAAATGAACCGCATGGAGACCCAGCTCGAGGAACGCAAGAAAAAGGTCGAGGCGCTCAAGGACGACCTGGAGAAGAAGGCCCAGTTACTGAGATCCGAGGAGCGGACCGAGCTGGCACGTCAGTATCGGGTCGAAATCCGCGAATTTCAGCGTCTGCACGAGGACTCCAAAAAGGAACTCGAAAGACAAGACCGCGAGCTGACCGGCCGCATTCTGGTTGAGTTGCGACACATCATCCACGACATGGGCCAGCAGGGGGACTTCACGCTGATTCTGGAAGGCAACAACACGGTCGTCTTGTACGGTGCCCAAACCATCGATCTGACCCAAGCGGTGATTGCCGCCTACAACAAGAGAGGAACGAAGATTGCGCGGCTGATACGCTAGCGCGCGTCTCAGACTCCGCTGCCTGCCGGTATGGATACCCTTGCGGCCCTACTGCCCCACCGTTACCCTTTCCTGCTCGTTGACCGAGTCGTGGAGATCGTCGCTGCCGAACGGATTGTGGCGCTCAAAAACGTGACCATCAACGAACCTTTCTTCCCCGGCCATTTTCCCGGCTATCCGGTCATGCCCGGCGTCCTGCTGTGTGAGGCCGTTGTCCAGGCCGGGGGCATTCTCGTTTGTTCGTCCGCGCCGGAAGGGGGTCGCCGCCCCCAGTACGCGCTGCTGACGGCGCTGGACAAGGTCCGCTTTCGGCGCCAAGTCACTCCGGGAGATCAGCTCCGTCTGGAGGCCGAGACTGTCCACCGGCGAAAAAAGTTCTGGAAGATGCGTGGCACTGCCTCGGTGGCCGACGCGCTGGCGGCTGAACTGGAATTTACGCTTGCCGAGACGGACCCGCCCGACAGCCGTACGCCAGACACGCGGACGGATGGGGAGCGATCATGACGGCAGCCACCCACATCCATCCCTCGGCAGTCGTCGCACCGGGCGCCGAACTCGACAGCGGAGTCCAGATCGGGCCGTATACGGTCATTGGGCCGCATGTGCGGATCGGACAAGAAACCCAGGTTGGTCCCCACGCCGTCATTGAGGGGCGGACCACAATCGGGCGGCACAACCAGATTTTTCAGTTTACCAGCGTCGGCGCGGTTCCCCAGGACAAAAAGTACGCCGGCGAAGACAGCCAGTTGATTATTGGCGACCACAATACCGTTCGGGAGTTTGCCACCCTCCAGCCCGGCACCACGGGAGGTGGCATGATCACCCGGGTCGGTGACCATAATCTGTTCATGGTCTACTCGCATGTCGCCCACGATTGCGCGCTAGGCAGCCATATTGTCATGGCCAATAGCGCCAACCTGGGCGGCCATGTCACGATTGAAGACTTTGCGGTGATCGGCGCGCTGGCCGGTATCCATCAATTCGCCCGGATCGGCGAATCCGCGATCATCGGCGCGGGAGCCATGGTCTCTCTCGATGTCCCGCCATACTGTATGGCCCAGGGCGACCGGGCCTACCTGTTCGGCCTGAATCTGATCGGGCTCAAACGGCGCGGTTTTACGACCGCCCAGCTCGAAACCCTGAAAAAAGCCTATCGGGCCTTGTTCAGCGAGGGCGAACCGTTCAAACAGGCTCTGGCCCGCGTCAGTCAGGAGTATGGCGACGGTCCCGAGGTCGCTCACCTCGTGGAGTTTATCTCGCGCTCTCAGCGCGGCGTATGTCGGCCCCGGAGTGGGGCGTCTGCCGACGCCGATGGGGCTGCCGACTAGGGTCCGGCGGACTCCCCCACAGATTGCAGACGGGATGTCTCGATTCGGGCTGATCGCCGGCAACGGCCGCTTCCCCCTGCTCTTTGCTGAGGCGGCACACGCCCAGGGGCTCGACCTTGTGGCGGTCGCCCACCACGGCGAGACCCTAGAGACGCTGAACGATCTGGTGTCCGAGGTCAGCTGGGTTCGGGTTGGCGAGCTGGGCAAGATCATCGACATCTTCAAGACCGCTGGTGTGACGCAGGCCGTCATGGCCGGTGGGATCCACAAATCCGGCGCCCTGAGCCATATTCAGCCCGACGCGCGCGGCCTGGCGTTTATCAGCCGGCTGCCGAGTCTGAAGGACGATGTGATCCTGCGCGGTATCGCCCAAGAGCTGGAAGGCGAGGGCATCAGGGTGGTCGAGTCCACCCGCTTGCTGCCCGACCTGGTTCCCCAGCCGGGGGTGTTCACCCAGGCCGCTCCGGATGAGCCGCAGTGGCAGGACATCGAGCTGGGAGTTGAGGTGGCCAAGGAAATCGGACGCTGGGATATTGGGCAGAGCGTCGTGGTCAAGCGCGGCACGGTGTTTGCCGTTGAGGGCTTGGAAGGCACGAATGCTGCAATTCGGCGCGGCGGGGAACTGGCCGGAGCCGGGCTGGTCATTGTCAAGGTCAGCAAGCCGCACCAAGACCTGCGCTTCGATGTGCCAACGGTCGGACCGGAGACGATTGAAGAGATGCAGGCCGTTGAGGCGCGTGTGCTCGCCGTCGAGGCCGAGAAAACCCTGATGGTGGATAAGCCTGCGGTCGTTCGACAGGCTGATGCCGCCGGGCTGTGCGTAGTGGCTGTCTCGGTCACGCCAACAGAGACGGGTTTTCTGGTGTCGCAGGGAGAGCGAGAGTAAGAGGCGGCGGGTCGGAATGGGTATGAAACAGCTAGTGTGGAGAAGTATTGGCGCGTTATTCTGGAGCGGGCTGCTGTGCCTTATGCCTGTCAGCAGCCTGGCCGATGTCAAATTCGCCCTCGAAAACCCGGCACCGGGTCAGGTTCTCAGCGGCATACGCGTGATATCCGGCTGGGCGTTTTCGACCGAGTCTGTTGAGCCGGTCAGCGTCCGCTTATGGATCGATGACGGTGAGGCCATCGAGGTGCCGTGTTGTGTCGAGCGGGCCGATGTCGCGAACGAGCATCCCGATTATCCCCAAGCCCTGAGCAGTGGATTCGGCCAGGTCTTCAATGCCGGTCTGCTCGAAAAAGGCGCCCATACCCTGACCCTTGAATTTGTGGATGCGGCCGGCGCGCGCGAGACACGAGTGCAGAGGATTGAAACCGTCAGGCCCGGTGGGTTTGAGTTTCTCGGCGCGCTCGATCTGGACCGGGCCGACGCCGAACTGAGCGAAGACAAACAAGAAATCTTGATCACCGGAGTGATCGTCCGGGAGAAAGGCAGCACGGAGTCCGAGGAGATCGAACTCCGTCTGGCCTGGCAGGAGAACCTCCAGGCGCTGGGTATTATCGACGCGCGTAGCGAGAACGAAGAAAGCACGGCTGCGGCCGCTGCCCTCAGTGCGAGTCTTGAGGCTGCCGAGATGAGTGCCGAGGACCCGGGTGGGGAGCCCGTACAGGTGAGTGCCGAAGAACTGGCTGTGGAGCCCGACTGGGTGCGGAACCCGGCCATCATTCGGATTGATCCGAATAGCGGCAACCGGACAATTCTGTCCGATGTGAACACCCCGACCAGAGCAGACCTGAGCGGTGCCGAGACCGAAGGCGACGAAACGTTGACCGATCCGGGGCCGACCTGGCTCATCCCCCAAGGGCTCACGATTGAGCCGAACGGTCAGATCGCGGTGACCGATGCGGGCCGCGACTCGCTGATCCGGGTCGATCCGGTAACGGGCCGGCGTCAGGCCTTCGCCGGCTCCGGGCCGAGCCTGGCACGGCCGAATGGGGTTGCCGCCTATCCCCAGGAATCGGGCTTGGATCGAACGCTCGCGATTGCAGACTCCGGCCGGTCGGGTGTCTTTGAACTGAATGGCAACCGGACGATCATCTCGAACAGAGAGTTTGATGATGAATCCGAACAGGTGGATCTCAAGGACCCGTTTGGTATCGCGGTTGAGAACAGCTGCACGGAGGATGACTGCCGGGTCGTAGTGGCCGATGCCGGCCTGCGGGCGATTGTTCGCCTTGATCGGCAGACTGAGGAGCGGACGATTATCTCAGATGAGGGTTGGATGATCCCGGTTGACGTTGATGTTGCGTCCGACGGCCAGCTGTTTGTGGTTGATGTCGGCCTCAACGCTATCGTGCGGGTCAATCCGACAAATGGGAATCGGGCGATTGTGTCGGGCGCGGGGACCGGCGGCGGTCCCGCTTTCCAGCGAGTCCGAGCCCTGGCGATTGAGCCGGACGGCCGGCTGGCCGTCGTGGATGAGGGCGCCCGGGCCGTGCTCCGCGTCGATCCACGCAGCGGTGAGCGCAGCATCATCTCCGGGCCGGAGACCGGCGACGGACTCGAACTGCGGGTGCCGGTTGATATCGCCGTTGCGTCCGACGGCCAGCTGATCGTCGTTGATAGCGCGCCGTTCTCGGCTGCCTTTGAAAACCCGTTCGGAGATTTTGTCGGCGGGATCGGTCTGGTGTCGGGCTGGGCCTTCACCAACGTCTCCGCCGCTACTTTGAACAGTGTCGTGCTCACGATTGACGACAACGCGCCCATACAGGTGCCGTGGGGTGCTTCGCGCGGGGATGTCCAGGCGTCTTTTCCTGAGCGGCCGTGGGCGACGGAGAGCGGGTTTGGACTCGTCACCAACTTTAATATCTTGCCCAGCGGTTCACATACCTTTGCGCTGACGGTCGAGGATACGAGCGGGAGTTCTCACACCCTGAGCCGTAGCGTGGAGACCGTGAGACTGGGCGATTCGGAGTTTCTGGACCGGTTCGATATGACGAACGCCGAAGTTGACATATTTGATGACACGGTATCCATCGAGCAGGTGCAGGTCCGGGATAAAGCCAGCCAGTTCAGTCACGAGATCAACGCCAGCTTTATCTGGCGGGAGAGCTGCCAGTGTTTTGTTGTGCAGGGCGAATGCGGCAATGGAAATATCGAATCCAACGAAGAGTGTGACGGTCAGACCTTCGGTGGGCAAACGTGCCAGAGCCTGGGCTTTGACGGCGGAGACCTGAGCTGTACTGAGCAGTGTAATCTGAAACTGGAGGAATGCACGGGTGGCATGCCTGTCTTGGTCGCCAATAGCGGAGACGACAGCGTTTCCGTGGTGAGTGCCGCGACTCATGAAGAGGTCGGCACTATACGGGTCGGCGACAATCCCCGCAGCATAGCCGTTAGCCCGACCCAAGCGCTTGCGTATGTGACCAACTTTGGCGACGGGACTGTGTCGGTCCTCGATCTGACCGACCTCGCTGCCATCACCGACACCGACACCACCCTCCCAACGATTGACGTTGGCCGTGAGCCCGTCGGTGTGGCTTTCAGGCCCGACGGGCAGTATGCCTACGTGGTCAACGCGGACCAGAATCGGGTCAGTGTGATCAATACGGACTCACAGACCGTTGAGACACACATACGGGTTGGGAGCGAACCGCAAGAGATTGCCATCAATGCCGCCGGCACGCGGGCGTATGTCACCAACTCTGGAGATGGAACGGTCTCGGTCATTGATCTGGCGACAAATGAGCAGCTGACCACAGTCCCCGTCGGCGAGGAGCCCAACGGGGTTGCGGTCCGCCCCGGCGATGGCCAAGTCTACGTCGTGAACTCGGAACAGGACGATAACACCGTGTCGATTATTGACACGCGCACGAACCGCGTGGTGGCGACGCTGACCAGAGAAGAAGAAGAGGGCCGTATCGGACTCGTACCGCAGAAGGTGACGTTTTCTCCCGATGGCCGCAGGGCTTTTGTGACCAACTCGCTCGACGATACGGTGTCGATCATTGATGCCGCAACGCGGGCCAATCTGGATACGCCCTATGTCAGGCGATATCGCTACCGCACGGTGTATGACCAACCAAACGGGATTCTGGTCACTCCCAACGGACTGCGCTTCTACGTCTCGCTGTTTGGCCGGAGTGGACAGGGCGGATATCTTGCCATTTTCAGCGTGAAGAACGACCACCCCCGGTACGGGCTGATCGGCTTCGTCGAAGTCGGCGAGGGGCCGATCGGCCTGGCGGGCGGGCCGGGCTAGACGGAGTTGACTCCCAAGACAGAAAGTGGCACTATCGCCTGACCTTTGTGGGGCCGTAGCTCAGCTGGGAGAGCGCTTGACTGGCAGTCAAGAGGTCGGCAGTTCGATCCTGCTCGGCTCCACTCGTCCGCTCCTTCTTCCCGTCGCGCACCAGACGGTACCAAACACTGTGTGATCTACACTTCGAGCACGAAACCGTCGTGGGCGCACTCGAAGCCCACTTCCTCCTGATGGGCGAGAACCTCGCGTCCCAGATGGCTGAGGATCAGGCGCTGACAGCCCAGGCGGTCGCGCTCTCGAACCAGCTCCGGATAGCTCAGGTGAAAAGGCGTTTGTGAGTCAAAATAGCAGCACTCACAGATAAAGATGTCGGCGCCTTGGGAGTAGCGGACCAGATTTTCGTTCCAGCCACAGTCGCCCGAGTACAGAAGGGTCTTCCCGTCCAGGCGCACCCGATAGCCAAAGCAGGTCTCCTTCTCCAGGTGAGGAACGACAAAGGGCGTGAGTTCGACTGTGTCCACGTCAGCGGTGCAGTCGGCCCTGAGTTCTCGGTACACGATGGGGAAGGTCAGCGGGCGCTCGGCCAGCTCCCCAAACATCGCCCGGTAGAGCGATTCGACGCGGGTTTGCAGATTGGGCGGGCCGGTAATGACGAGCGGCCGGGAGCGGGGCTGCTGGTACAAACTCTCCAGGAAAAAAAAAGGCAGGCCGCCAAAATGATCGCCGTGCATATGGCTGATGGCGATAAAGTCTATGCGCTCGGCTGGAATCTTCAAATCCTTCAGCGCCAGCAGGGTCGTGGCTCCACAGTCGAGCAGGAAGCTCGTGCGGCCGGATTCAACAAGATAGCCGCTGTGACGCCGACCGCCGCTGTTAAAGGCATCGCCCGAGCCGAGTACCGTAATTCGCATCGCCTGCTCACAAGAGGATGACTCACGTCTCAGCCTAGCGAGTTTGTCAGCCCGACTCAACTATCCAATCCAAGCCTGCCTGCGGCGCGGTGCCGTCCTGGGTTGGGGAAACCGGTGGCGGTTTACGGTCCGGTCACAAAGCGCACGCCGGCCCGCTCACAGGCCATGCGAATCCGATATTCATACCGCCCGACTTGGCCGTCCGTGTCATAGATCACCACGGCCGGCTGCTTGCCGGTCAGCGCAGCAAAGAACAGCGCCTGCTGTACGCTGTCGAGGCTGCTGCGTTTATCCAGGCCGCCCTCGTAGACGGTATCCTCAGTTTCGCAATCCACCCGGACATGGCTGTCGCCGGTCGGGTAGGTGTAGTTATGACGGACCTCTGTTTTGCCGCCGACCTGTTCACAAAATGCGCGGTTGTACGCATCCTCATTGTTGTGTTGTGCGCGGGGATTGGGGCTACAGGCCGCAGATGCGGCCACCCCTAGAAAGAGAAGAAAAGAAAGCAGACTGAGTGTATGCCTCATCAAGCGGACTTTTCTTTCTCCGCTCAATGAGGCATACAGTGTGAATGTACCAGGCCTGCTCTGCCTTCCATTGAGCGGTGTCTGGGTCCTGCGCCGAACTAGCACTTCGGCGCAGGACACATTTATGATTCTGACCCTCGGCCTTGGGATACCGGGTCGTGTCTACACAGCAACAAGTCAGGTCTTGCCTGTTCACCCCGCCTGGGGACAGGCTGTTGCGTTCAGCAAGCGTCCCGACTCCTGGGTCGCTTGATGCAGACAGCCTGACTCTGGCGGAAAACGCCTGGAACGTCAACGCAAGTACGGGCCGGGAGCTACCCCATTGTCAGATTTCCCCGCCTCTTCCCCCTACCTCTTACTCTCAAGTCCGGCCAGTCGGGCTGGGCTTTTTGCGTGAGAGAGATCGTGTCTGGATTCACCAGGCCACCTGTCCGCTCCAGGTCAGCCCGCAGCGCCGTTTTCTTTACTTCTCGGTGCGGCTGGGCTAAGGGGGGGAGGCTCAGACCGCACGATTGGAGGGGGGAGGTGCGTGCTTTCAGTTCTGCCGGCTACACTATTCCGCTGGGGCGTCACTCGTATCCGATGGACAAGTACCGTCTGGTGCCGGAACGTCTGCTGGCCGACGGCGTGCTCACGCGAGACGACATCCGTGAGCCCCAGCCGGTAACGCGAGACGACATTCTGCGGGTCCACACCCCGGAGTATGTCCACGCCTTTTGCAGCGGTACGCTCGACCGCCGGGCCATGCTGCGGCTCGGTCTACCCTGGTCCGCAGCCCTGGTTCGCCGTGCCTTTGTGGTGATTGGCGGTACTCTGGCGGCGAGCCGCGTCGCCCTGTCCGACGGACTGGGGGTGAATTTAGCCGGTGGCACCCACCACGCGTTTGCCGACCACGGCGAGGGCTACTGTATTTTTCACGATATGGTCATCAGCCTGCGACGGTTGCGGCACGAGGGCGTAGCCCGGCGTTTTCTGATTATTGATCTCGATGTCCACCAGGGTAACGGCACTGCGGCGCTGTGTCAGACCGACCCGGACGTGTTCACCTTTTCCATGCATGCCGCAAACAATTACCCGGCCCGCAAAGAGCACAGCTCGTGGGATGTTGCCCTGCCCGACCACACCACCGATGAGCCCTACCTCGACCGCCTTCGTGCGGCTCTGGCCCGCCTTCTGGAACGCTGCGAGCCTGAGCTGATTTTCTACCAGGCCGGTGTTGATGTCTTGGCCGGCGATCGTTTTGGGCGGCTCGACCTCAGCATGCACGGGCTTGGAGAGCGGGACCGGCTGGTGGCCCGCTTCGCCCGTCAGGCCGGCCTGCCGCTTGTGGTGACCTTCGGGGGTGGCTATGCGCGGGATATCAACGTGATTGTCGAGGCCCACTGTCAGACGGTCGCCATTGTCAGGGCGTGTCTGGGCTGAGCGACTCCTCCGTACGGTGAACGATAAGGCCCTTACTCGGCACTCACCACCGGCAGGCTCTCCCCGATTGCCAGACGCGACAGAATCGTGCGTAGCTCGTCGTCCGATAAACCCGAGTCGGCCGGCGTCTGAAAAAAGAGCGCCACCTGCTGGTCTTCCAGAGAACGCTGGGCGAGGCGGGCCTGGGCGCGTATCCGGACCAGGGGACCGATGAGCCGGGCGAGTTCCGAGGTGAAGCGGGCGGCCAGCAACAGAGCGTGGCCCGCGCTCCGCGCCTCGGCCAGCGCCTCACGATAGACGGCAACCATGCCCGCGTGGAGCACGAACGCGGTTTTTGTTTCCTCCCAGAGCTCGCCCTCGACCGTCCCCCAGGTCAGCGCCATGTCGTCGATAACCGGCCACAGCTCGGGCTGAAGGGCCGGGGCGCTCTCGGCCGCAATCAGACGGACCAGGACCGCCTTCCACTCGTCTGACAGCCGGACCGGCTCTCGGACGTGCCAGCGCCGGGGCGGCAGGGGGCGGGCCAGGATTGTGCCCTCGGCGCTCAGGATGAGGTGGTCTTCGACCGACTGGCCGAGCAGCGTCAGGCTGGCGATATGGCGCACCTGGCCGTCCTCGCTATGCTCCGTTCGCAAGGCGTGGGCGTTGACCGACAGGACGGGGTGGTAGTAGACCCGGCCCCGGTCATACACCTTCTCGATTCCGTTGCGCAGCTGGACACAGGTGTGAGCCGCAGGGAAGAAGTACTCATGCGGAGCGGGCGTCCAATCGACCTCAGCCTCGCGCATCTCCATGCGCAGAGCCGCCTCTTGGGCTCCGCGGGTGAAGCGCTCGCGGGTGCTGCCGGCTTCTCCGCCGCTATGAAAGGCTTCGCGCAGGGTGCCGAACAAGCGTTCGCTGGGGTAGGGGCCACGATAGCGGAGGACCTGCTTGCCCTGATCCTGGCTCAGTAGCGACAAGACGTTGAGCAGGCTCGACCCGGCTCCGGTCGGCAGGATGCCGGGATCGTCGAGGGGCGGAATCGCCGCCACATCGGTGTAGTTCACCGCCCGAAAAAGGGTCAGGAAACGCTGTTGACGAAAGCCGACCTCACCGTCCAGGGTCCATACACAGTCCGAAATGCCCCAACCGAGATGGGACGCCGTGGCTGCGACCACGCCCAGGAAACGGCCGTCAAGTCCGCGCACCTTAAAGCGCTGGAGTGCTCGCCGACTCCCCTCGTCCTGCCAGCTGAGGAGCAGCAGCAGGCGTCCGTGGCGGTCAAACGTCGCCAAGCGCAGCGGCTGGTGGGGCGGTCCATCCCCGGGCACGAAAAGACTCAGGCTGCCGTATCGAGAGCGTCGGGCGACGAGCCGCGCGTTATGACGCAGGTCGCCTGCGGTGTCGCTGACGGCCTGGCTCAGAGCGTGTCTGAGACGCCCGAGCTGCTCGGGCGCGACCTCTTCCAGGGCCAGGGTTTCGAGGGCCAGGACCAGACTCTCGGGAGTGATGCGATCGGTCATGAACGGAACGCCTTCCGTAGGAATACCATGGCTCACCTGCGGCTGACCGGCTCAGCCTGCGGCGCGCAGGGTCTCAATCTGGCCGGGGGACAGGTAGGCGGCCAGGATTTCCGGGGATGCCTCTTGGACGGCTGCGGGCGAGTCAAAGCCGGCCGCCACCAGGCTGCGCAGCGCTTCCCGGTCAAGGCCGGGCAGCTGGGCGCGGGCCAGGGCCAGGCCGTCCGGCCCGACGCCGAAACGCACACAATCGGCCAGGTCTTTGAGGTGCTCGGCTGCGGTCCAGCCCATCACCTCGGCCACCTCGTTGGCCGCATCGGCCAGCCAACTGATTTCGTCCGTCAGGGCTTTGATCGTCCCGGCGTAACACTGATAGCGACTTTCCAGGCCGGAGAGGGCGTCGCCCTTGATCCATTCGCTCAGGAGCAGGGACAGTTTGGCCGAACGGACCTCTTTGCTGGTCGGCAGCATGCTGGCGTGCAGCAGTCGCCCGAGTTCCTCGCCGGGCGGCTGGCCGTCTTCAGGCAGCCGCTCGTTCAGCATGCTTTCATACACCCGGCTGCGGTGTTCGGTCGTGGACAGCGGCACGTACAGCCGTTTGCCGTCCGCAGTCAGGCTGAACAGGTGCAGCAGCTCAAGCTCGGGCACGGCCCGGTCTCGGGCCTGACTGAAAAAGCGGGCCAGCTTGACCGCTGTGGCGGCCTGAACGCCGCGCCGGGCGGCCACTTCTCCCAGGCTCGAGGCTTCCAGACGGCCGTCCTCGCTGCGGTTGAGCAGGTGGGCCTGGACCAGGCTGTCGAGAATGGTGTCGAGGTCGTGGGCGGTCTCATCGGTCTGGGACGGCTTGGCGCTACGCCGCAGAAAACCCACATAGGTCAGGGCAAAGAAGGCCATGACCTCATCACGCGTGGAGCACAGCTTGGAAGCAATCACGTTCAGCACGCGGTCGGCAAAACCGGCCTGGCCGGGAGCCAGGGCGAACTGTTCCTGCTCACCCTGGATGTAGCCGTTCCACAGCAGGTCGGCCTGAAACTGGTTGACCGCGATGAGGATGGAGCGACCGAAATCTTCCCGAAAGCCCAGGCGCCCGGCGCGTCCGGAAATATTTTCGTACTCGGCCCACGACACCGGCATCTCGATAGGCGTACCCGTCCGCTCGTCGGTCGCCCACTTCATCGGCTCGACGAACACGGTCGAAGCCGGCAGGTTGACGCCAAAAGCCAGGGTGGTGGTGCAGGCAATCACCCGCAGTTCTCCGCGCCGATAGGCGGCCTCGACCACCCGGCGTTCCTGGGATGTCAGATCCGCGTGATGAAACGCCACCCCACCGGCAAAAGCCGTTTTGAGCTGGGCTTTGAGCGCGGTTTCTTCGCAGCCGTCAAGCTCGGCCAGGGCTGTCTGGGCGGGCGGCAGCTGGGCGCTACTGGCCAGGGCCAAGGCGCACTGCACGGTGTCCCGTTTGGCTTTGAGGAAGATCAGGATCTGCTCGTCTTGGTGCACCAGATGGGTGACGGTGGTCAACAAGACCTCGGTCGGATCGTCACTCTCGGTGTCAACAAAGCGCTCCTGGCCCTCTTCGCCGGTATTATAGGCTCTGTAGCGAAAGTTGCCGTTCAGCAGGACGCCGCGGTACAGCTCGACCGGCCGTTCGTCTTGCAGCAACAGATCGGCCTCCAGCCACTCGGCGATGGGTTCGGCCTCGCGCAAGACCGCAGACAGCCCCAACAGCTGTGGGCGCGGCTCACAGCCCAGGAGTTTGGCCAGACTCAGCTCCAGGCCCGCTCCGCGTTCGGCATCGCCCAGCATTTGCAGCTCGTCGACCACGACCAGGGCAACGCCGCGCAGCAGGTGGGGATGACGGACCAGGAGCTGAGACAGCTTTTCATACACCAGAACGGCCAGATGATAGTCGCCCTGTTCAATCGCCCGGTCGAACTCGTGGCGGTCGCGGGTGGCCACCGCGACCTTGACCCCGTACGACCCATAGCGGTCGCGGAAGGTCTGGTATTTTTCTTCGGCCAGGGCGCGCAGCGGGGTCAGGTACAAGACCCGTTTGCCGGCAAAGGTGGCTCGCATGGCGGCCATTTCGCCGACAAAGGTTTTGCCCGAAGAGGTCGGAGAGGAGATGATCAGGCTCTGGCCCTCAAACAGCCCATAGCGTTGGACCGCGACCTCTTGGACGGGTAGCAGAAACTCGCCCTGTTGGTGTTCCCAAATCTCCAGCAGAGTGTCCGGCAGACCGTATTTACGCAAGTCTCGAATCCGTCGCACCGACGCGCCTCCAAACGCGGTCATGTTACCAAGCGGCCGGGACGGAGAAAAGGGCGGGCTGGAGTCAGTACTGGCTGAGTTCAACCTGCTCCACTCCTGGCTTTCTCGGATTCCCCAGTGTTGACAGAGCTGCTCCTATCGTGAGATAGGACCTCGTTTGGAAAAAGGGTGAAGGTGTATTGATTCATTTCCCGAGACTGACAGCAACGGCTCTTCTGAAGCATCTTCATTCTGGTGCCTCTTCTCCCTGCATCTTTGAATGCGCAGACGCAGAAGATGCTGGCGTAGGAGAGGAGTACGTAGTGAAGTTCCGTTCCGAGGTCACAGGTGGGCCAACAGGTCTCCTTTTTGAGTTTGTCGCGGCCCAACTGGCCGCACATATGCAGATTCCTATGCCGGAACCAGCTCTCATCGAAATAGACCCACGCTTGGCCGAAGTGGTTCAGGAAGAGGAGGTTGCGAACCGCATTCGTGCGAGCGCTGGACTCAACTTTGGCACGAAATTTCTCTCAGCCGGATATGTAACCTGGCAAGTAGATGACTCTATTCCCTCCTCATTACGGCAAATTGCTTCTGAAGTGATGGCCTTCGACGCCGTCATAGATAATACGGACAGATCTCGCCAGAATCCAAATCTTCTCTGGAAAGATGACAAACTCTTCGTTTTTGACCACGAAAAGGCCTTTGCTTTCACGCGCCTAATTGGAGAGCCGCAGGACCCGTTTGGGTATGAGTCCATGCGTTTTCTCCGCGACCATCCATTCTTTGCCGACTTGCATGGCCGAACTTTAGACCTCTCTCGTTTTTTTGCCAGGCTTGAAGAGCTGCCCGATTCCCATATTGACGAAATTTTAAGCGCTATTCCCACTGCCTTTGGAAAGGAGTATGTGGGAAAGATACGACAGCGGCTTGTAAACGCACGTGAGAGAGCCAAAAACATTGATGGCGCTCTGAGGAGTATACTGCAATGAAGACACCGTATACGTTCTCCATCCTGCGCTACATCCATGACGTTGTTCCGGGGGAGTTTGTGAATGTTGGTGTAGCGCTCTATGCCCCTGACGCCCGTTTTCTCGACATCACCTGTGTCAGCACCTATGGCAGGGTTTCTCAGTTCTTTGGAGGTATCAATGGCGATCATTTCAAAAGAATGCTGCGTCATCTCACCTCCAGGATAAAAGAGTTGAAGGAGCAGACAGACACCGAGTTCGCTTTCCGGCAGCCTGTTGATATCAGAGGGTGGACTGACGAGATTTTGCCCGCAGATGATTCCTCTCTACAATTTTCTCCCCCAAAAGGCGGTCTGACAGATGATCCACAAGCGACCTTAGAAAAGCTCTACGAGCGCTATGTTGAGCGCTACGCTCAGCCGGGACACCCGCAAAGCCGATCTGATGAAGAGGTCGAGCGAGTCTTCCGCGATGTACTTGCACGGAGACGAGTTCTCGGAGGACTTCGCCCAAAGAAGATTGTGGGAGCGGATTACGAACACGAATTTCCTTACTCCTGGAAAAACGGCATATGGCATGCTTCAGAAGCGGTCTCCTTTGATCTGGTGGAGCCTGGAAGCATCATCGAAAAAGCCAACCGATGGTTAGGACGGGCCGTGAATTTGGACAAAAGCAAGGAAAATTTCAAAGTCTACTTGCTGCTTGGTAAGCCAAACCGGAGTCAGTTGAAAGAGGCATTCAGCAGGGCAGAGAACATCCTTAATAGGATGCCCTGTGACCATGAATTTTTCCAGGAGGACGACGCAGAGAGTTTTGCTGACCTTGTGCGAGAAGAACTCGCACACCATGATGAAGGGCAATAATTTCGGAGGCTGTTTGTCCTTTTGGGGAGCTACCTTCGGACTCCAACTCGTCACAGCCCTCAGCATGGATATGCTGGTGGGACGGGAACCTGAAGTCATCCAGTAACGTCTCAATTCTTTCCAGTCGGCTCAGATGCTCCCGATGCCGAATCTGGAATTTATCGAAGAGTGGTCGAAATATCTTCAGGAACCCGTCGCAATGCGTCAAACGGTCCGCCGACTTGCGCCACTCAGGGTCTAACTGCTCCAGCACCCTGGAGCCAATCTTGGCGAGTGCGACGCGGATGAAGAGCGGGTCGGGACGGGGTTTCAGTCCGCGTCCGAGCGCGCCGCCCGCAGTGCCCGCACATAGCCGTCCCGGCCGCCGCAGCTGAGGATGTCAATATACAGGTCCGACAGGTCGCGAATCGGGTAGCGCGTCCCGGAGCTGAGGTCTTTGACGATGAGGTCGCTGACATCGATGCGTAAGCGGTCGTGAGCCCGAATCTCGGCCGCCTCCCACAGGGTCAGCGGGGGCAGACCGATAGTGAGGCAGGCCCGGAAAAACGACCAGGCAAAGCGCGGGGCAATGACCGCCTGTATGCCGTGGCCTTGCAGGGCCTCGGCTGCCCGGGTCGCGTTGGGACCGTCTCCGACCGGGCCGGGCACCAGCAGGATGGTGTCCTCGGCCGGCGCGGACTCGGCCAGCCGGTTGAGGATATCTGCGGGTGAGCCCCCACCCGTCATAACCCAGGCTCGTCCGCTCAGAATAAGCTCGTCTGTGTCCACGCCTGACCTCGCCGCTCGGGCGTGCAGCATAGTGCCACGGACAGAGCTTGTCGAGGGCGGTCGGCTCGGCCTTGCAAACCCATCGGCCTTGCAAACCCAGTCTGGATCGGCGAAAACGGGGAGGCCGACCCAGGGCAGGGGTTCGGCTCGCGAGGAGGGACGCGCATGAAATTCGGACTTCACTACCAGCTGCCGTGCACGGGTACGCAGTCTCCGGTCCAGCGCTATCGGGACACTATCGAGCAGGCCGTCCACGCCGAGAGCCTGGGCTTTGAGTCGATCTGGCCGGTTGAGCAACACTTCAACCCCCAGCTGTCCATCATGCCTGCGCCTTTGTTGCTGTTGACGGCCGTGGCCGAGCGGACAACGACCCTGCGGCTGGGGATTGCGATTGTCCTGTTGCCGCTCTCGCACCCGCTCCGGGTGGCTGAGGAAATTGCCGTTTTGGATGTGATCAGCAACGGCCGGGTCGAGTTTGGGATTGGGCGCGGCTCCATCCCCACCCACTTCAGCGGTTTCGGTATTGACCAGAAAGAGAGCCGTGGGCGGATGATGGAGGCGCTCGACATGATCCGCCAGGCCTGGACCTCGGAACGGGTATCGTTTCACGGACAGTTCTACAGCGTGGACGATATTGCGGTCGTTCCCAAGCCGGTCCAGCAGCCCTCCCCGCCCATCCGGGCGGCGGCCAACAGCCTGGACACGTTCGAGCTGATGGGCCGTCTGGGCTATCCTATCTTTGTCGCCTCGCAGGTGAATCCGTTTGCGAAAATGCGCGAACTGATTCCGGTCTACCACCAGGCACGGGCGGCGGCCGGTCACGCCGAGGCGCGGGCCGAGGATATTTCCCTGCTCGGCCCGCTCTACGTGGGCAACAGCCAGGGCCAAATCCGCGAGGAGCTGGAGCCCAGCATCCGGCGCTTTTTGCAATCGGTCTCCTCCATCTATTCCTCGCAGGGACAAGATCTGGGGCCCGAGTCGAGCCGCATCAAAGAGGTCATGGAGCGGGTGCGGCGCATGACCTACGACAAGGTTGCCGAGGTGATGGGCATTTTTGAAACGCCCCAGGCCTGCGTTGAGCGCCTGCAGGCGCTGCACGAAGAGTTTGGCATGGGCCGGATGATCTGCTGGTTCAATCCCGGCGGGACCGTGCCGCACGGCCAGGTGATGCGCAGCATGGAGCTGTTCGCGGCCAAGGTCATGCCGCATTTCCGGGATGACGCCTGAGCCCCAATGGCCACACAAGGAGTCCGTCATGTTTGACCTGCTCATCAAAAACGCGTGGATCGTCGATGGCAACGGAAGCCCGGGATTTGCCGGGGACCTGGCGATCCGGGACGGGAAGATCGCTGAGATTGAGACCGCCATCTCGGGCCAGGCCCGCCACACGCTCGACGCGGCCGGGCAGGTCGTCGCCCCGGGCTTTATTGACATCCATACCCACTACGATGCCCAGGTGTTCTGGGACCCGCTGTGTTCGTCGTCCTCGTGGCACGGCAGCACCACGGTGGTGACCGGCAACTGCGGCTTTACCCTGGCCCCGTGCCGGCCCGAGGATCGGGATTATCTGACCCGGACCCTGGCCGTGGTCGAAGACATGTCGCTGCAAGCCCTGCAAGAGGGCATTGTCTGGAGCTGGGAGGATTTTCCCGGCTATGTGGCCGCGCTTGAGCGGCAACCCAAGGCGATCAATATCGGCTGCTATATCGGCCACTCGGCCGTGCGTCGGTATGTCATGGGCGCCGACTGCCGACGCCTGGCTAGCGACAAAGAGGTCGCCCGCATGCGCGAGATTGTGCTGGAAGCCATACAGGCGGGCGCGCTCGGCTTTTCCTCCTCCCGGATTCCCCTCCACGTTGACGGCGAGGGGCAGTCCGTGCCCAGCTTTTATGCCGACCTGCCGGAACTGCTGACGTTGGGCCGGGCCGTGGGCGAAGCCGGCTGCGGGGTGCTGGAAATCACCGCCAAAATGGTTCTGCCCGAGGGCGAGCACGAGGCCGGCGATCTGCCCGACCTGGTCGCCCTGGCCAAAGCCTCCGGCCGGCCGGTGACCTGGGCCTCGGTGCGCTATCTGCCTACCTATCCCGGCCGCTCGCTGTTCATTCTGTCTCAGGTCGCCCAGGCCAACCAACGCGAGGGGGTGCGTCTCCATCCCCAGATCGGCTGCCGGCCGTTTGAGACCTTTATGAACTGGCACAAGCTCATTCCGGTCTTTGCCCATCTGCCGAGTTGGCGTGAGGTCATGTTTTTGGCCGCTGAAGAAAAGACGGCCGCCCTGCGCGACCCGGCCAGACGCCAGACCATGCGCGCCGAGCTGGAAGGAGCCGCCTTTTTTACCGGCTGGCAGCACGTGCTGGTCAGAGAGGCAAAGCGGCCGGAGCACAAGCACCTCGAAGGCCAGACCATAACCGCGATAGCGGACCAGGCTGGCACCGACCCCCTTGAGGCCTACCTGGACCTGTGTGTGGCCGAGGAGTGCCAGACGGAGTTCACCTACTGGGCGGCGGATATGGCTGAAGAGCCCATGGGACAGATGCTCAAGGATCCGCACACCCTGCTCGAAACCGACGCCGGCGCGCATTTGACCTCTTTGTGCAACGCCGACTTCCCCAGCTACCTGCTGGGCCACTGGGTCCGGGACACTGGCGTCCTCAGCCTGGAAGAAGCGGTCGCCCGTCTGACCTCACGGCCGGCCGAGGTGCTGGGCTTGGACGACCGCGGCCGCCTGCAGGTCGGTCTGGCCGCCGACGTGGTGATTTTCGACCGCCACCGCATTCGTGGTGGACACCGCCAGACCGTGTACGACCTGCCCGCCCAACAGCCGCGTCTGATCCAAAAAGCGGAGGGCATACAAACGGTGATTGTGAACGGCCAGGTGATTCTGGAAGACGGTCAGCATACCGGGGCGACGCCGGGGCAGGTGCTCAGAGCCGGCTGACACGTGGGGTATGGGAAGCGTTCCGACACACCACAGCCTGGAGCTGAAACTGGCCCGCCGGGCTGACGCCAGACGTATCGCGCTGATGTCGCGCGATCTGGTCGAGGCCGGACTGCCCTGGTCCTGGACCCCGCAACGGGTTGCCCACGCCATCCGTGAGCCGGAAACGGCCGTACTGACGGCCTGGACCCAGGGCCGCTTGGCCGGCTTTGCGATCATGCAGTTTTACGCCGAACGGGCGCACCTGAACCTGCTGGCTGTAGACCCGGTCCTTCGGCGCTTCGGCCTTGGCCGACGGCTGCTCGCCTGGCTGGAAAAAACCGCCCGAACGGGCGGCCTGTTGTATATCACTCTGGAAGTACGGGCCGCGAACGACACGGCCCAAGCCTTCTACCGACGGCTCGGCTACCGGGCCATCGCGTCCATCCCCGGCTATTATGCCGGCCGCGAAACCGCGATTCGCATGCGCCGCGATCTGTCCCCCGGTGACGGCGCGCCTCACCAACAGCCCTGACCGGCAGGGCTTAGCGCTGCCGCACGTACTTGGTGATGCGCTTGCCCATCACGTCGGCCAGATAGATATCCCCCTCCGGGTCTACCCACAGACCATGGCCCATGGGCGAATCCCAGCGGGCGATAACCGTTCCCTTTTTGTCCATGATGGTCACGGTCGGCTTGAGGTCGCTGATGTACACCCTGTCCTGGGCGTCCATGTAGATATCGGTCGGGCGGTGAATGTCGTCCCAGTGGGTCAGGTATTTCCCGCTCGGGCTGAACACCTGGATGCGGTTGTTCTCCCGGTCGCACACATACACCTCACCGCGTTCGTCTATCCACAGGCTGTGCGGCAGGTGAAATTCCCCGGGAGCGTGCTTGCCCGGGCTGCCCCACGAGTCGATCAGCCGCCCGTCGGCGGAGAAACGGTGGACCCGGCTGTTGCGATAGCCGTCAGTCACGTACAGCTCGCCGGACGGGGCGACGACCATTTCGGTCGGCTTGTTGAAGGGACCGGCGGCGCGCACGACCCGCCCGCCGTCTTCCTCACAGCCGGTGTCGGACGGCTGGCCTCGCTGACCCAGCACGCCCAACGGTTTGCCGTCCAGGGTGAAGCGCAGGGCCACGTGGTCGTCGCGGTCGGTGAGGTAGACGACATCGTCCGGGCCGATGAAGAACCCGTGCGGGTCGGCGATTGCGCTGTCCCCCCACGAGTCGAGATACGTGCCCTCACGGTCAAAGACCAGAACGGGCGGGTCCTTGCGCTGGAAGGCGTAAATGCGGCCCTGAGAGTCTGCCGCCACCGCGCTCATCGGACCAAAGCTCATGCCTGCGGGCAGGGAGCCCCACTGCTCTATCACCTCATAGGTGTATTGACCCGTACCGACCGGTTTCATTGCAATCCTCCTTTTTGCCGAGCCTATTCGACCAACCTGAACTTCGGCACCGAAATCTCCTCGGTCCAGTCCTCAAAGGTGACCTCGACCGTCTTGCCGATCTGCACCTGCCCGGGTGGACAGCCGACGATATTGCTCATCATCTGCGGGCCTTCGTCGAGCGTGATCAGGGCCACCACATACGGCACCTCCTCGGCAAACGCCTTGGTCACCGGCCGATGGACGGTGGTAAACGACAGCACGGTTCCCCGGCCCGAGGCTGTGACCCACTCGACCTCCTCGCTCATACAGGCGGTGCAGTAGATGCGCGGGTAGAGCTGGTAATGGCCACAGGCCCGACATCTCTGAACCCGCAGCTCGCGCTTTTTGCAGCCGTCCCAGTACGGCTGGGTCTCGCGGGTCGGTTCCGGGATCGGTTTTTCCGGTAATGCCGCCATCAGCCTCTCTCCTTTGCCACAATCATTGAGCAGTGGGTTGACATGATGCCGCCCTGGGCATGGACAAGGGCGACCTCGGCGTCCTGGACCTGACGCGGCCCGCATTCGCCGCGCAACTGGGCCACGGCCTCGGTGACCGAGAACATTGAACCGGGATGGCCCGGATGGCAGTGGGACATCAGCCCCCCGTGGGTATTGACCGGCAGCTCGCCGCCCAGCTCAATGCGGCCGTTTTCGACAAACCGGCCGCCCTCGCCCTTGGGACAGAAGCCCAGGTCTTCGAGCTCGACCAGCACGACCGGCGTAAAGCAGTCGTACAGCTCGGCCACGTCGATAGCCTGGGGGCCCAGACCGGCCATGGCGTAGGTCCGTTCTCCGGCCTCCTTGGCCGCCGAGGTGGTGAGGTTGCGGGCCTGACTGATGTGTTCGTGCGAGTGGCCCTCGCCAATGCCCAGCACATAGACCGGTTGCGGACGGAAGTCCTTGGCGCGCTCGGCGGCGGTCATGATGATCGCCGCGCCGCCGTCCGATACCACCGAGCAGTCCAACAGGTGAAGGGGGTCGGCGATCATCTTCGAGTTCAGCACGTCGTCAACCGTAATCGGGTCGCGCATCTGGGCGGCCGGGTTGAGCGAGGCGTGTTTGCGACACGCCACCGACACGGCGGCCAGCTGTTCGCTGGTGGTGCCGTAGGCATGCATATGAGCCTGGGCGATCAGGGCGTAAAAGCCGGGGATGGGCGGGCCGTAGGGTCGCTCAAACTGGGCGTGGCCGGCCGTTGACATGGCTTCAATCGCCTTGTCGCGTGACAGGCCGGAGAGCATATTGTCGGCCATGGTGATCAGGACGGTGTTACACACGCCGGTGGCAATGGCCGTTGCCGCGTGCTGCATGATCGCCAGGGTCGTCCCTCCGCCGGTCGCCACATTGAGGCAGTAGCGGGGGAAAATCTGCATATACTCGGCAATCATCTCGGCGTGGTACATATACGGCTCAACCCACGAGTTGCAGGTGATCAGCCCGTCAACATCGTCCTTGGTAATCCCCGCATCTTCGAGCGCCAGCTTGGCCGCTTTGACATACATCTGGGTCGCGCTCAGGTGGGGAACGACGCCGACCTCGGTGTCGGCCGCCCCCACGATCGCTACCTTGCCTCGGAGCGATTCCATACAACAGCCTCCAGTTTCGTGCTGCCTCCTGTCTAGGCAACTTTGGGGAACGGGTCAAGCTGCGGCCGGCCGGACGCCGGGCTCGAATGTGGAGGCTCAGGACAGGGGCAGGGGCTCGACAATATCAACACCGTCCGGGATGCGGAGTTGAAAAAGGCTGTCCGGCAGCGGGATATTGCGAGTGATGTTGTGAAACTGGAGACGGGTGATATTGCCCAGCGGGTCGCTGACCGTCGCCCGGACAATATCGAAAGTCGTGGCGTCAACCGCCAGCGTCAGCTGCCCGACCGCCTCGGCGTCGTGCTTGGAGTCGAGGCTCAGCACATAGGTCTGGTCGGCCGTCTCCTGCAGGCCAATGGCGAAGTCTTCCTCCAGGCGTCCCACCCCGGTCAGAAAAGAGATTGGGGTATGCGAGCGAAAAGCCTGGTGAAACGGAGTTTTGACGACTTGTTTCTCGGCCGCCTGGTATAGCCACAAAAACGTCCCGTCCGAGACCAGCAGCTGCTCCGGCTGGCGGAAGTCCCAGCGCATCTTGCCCGGTTTCTTGAAGAAAACTTGGCCCTCGGAGGTCAGCGTGTAGCCCAGGGTTGCGGACTCGACTTCCTGGACAAAGTCGGCCTGAAAGCCCTGGGTTTCCTGATACCGGGTCTGGAGCCGGGCGACAATCTCGGTCAGCGTGAGCGACGCTGACGGGGCCGGTTCGCCGGCCAGCAGGGGCGGACACAGCACAACCGTCAGGCTGAGCAGGAGCCAATGCCGTTTCATCGGGGTGCGTTCGGCGCGTTTGTCTTCACTCTTCGACCGCAGCCTCGACCAGCACCTCGCGCGGCTTGCCGGCTTCGGCGGCCGGGGCGATCAGCCCCTCGCGCTCCATGCGTTCGATCATCCGGGCGGCGCGGTTATAGCCGACCCGCAGGCGGCGCTGGACCCACGAGATGGACGCCTGGCGACTTTCGATGACCAGCTCCCGGGCCTGTTCGTACATTTCGTCATAGGTATCGTCATCGGCCGTATCGACGCTCTTGGTGCTGCGGGCCTTTTCCAGGGCGCTGACCAGCTCGGAGTCAAACACCGGCTTGGCCTGTTTCTTGATCGCCCCGACCGCCTTACTGATCTCCGGTTCGGAGACAAACGCGCCGTGAATACGCTGCGGCTTGGCGCTGCCCGGGGGCAGGAACAGCATGTCGCCGGCGCCCAGCAGGCGCTCGGCTCCGGCCGCGTCCAGGATCGTCCGCGAGTCGATCCGCGAGGACACCTGAAAGGACACCCGGGCCGGGAAATTCGCCTTGATCAGGCCGGTAATTACATCAACCGAGGGACGCTGGGTGGCCAGGATGAGATGAATGCCCGAGGCCCGACCCATCTGGGCCAGACGGGTAATCGGCTCCTCTATCTCACGGCCAACGGTCAGCATGAGGTCGGCCAACTCATCGACAATCACGACCAGATAGGGCAGACGCTGGTGAACCATGGCGTCGTCGTGGGGATCGGCGGCTGGCGCCGGGGCGGCCGGGGCGTCCAGGCCCGGTCCGGCGGCGTCTTCGTCAAGCTCGTCCTCAACCACCTCGGTCAGCTTGATGACGCCGTTCGGACTGGGTGCGCCGTTCTCCAGGCTCCGGTTATAGGCGCTGATATTCCGCGCCCCCTTGTCCCGCAGCAGTTTGTAGCGATACTCCATCCGCCGCACGACTTCCTGCAGCGCCGCGCCGGCTTCCTTGGGGTTGGTAATCACGTGCGACAGCTGGTGGGGCAGGTTTTCATACAGCGACAGCTCCAGCATTTTGGGGTCAATCATGATGAAGCGCACGTCGCGTGGACTGGCCCGATACAGCAGGCTCATGATCATGGCGTTGAGCGAGACCGACTTGCCGGTCCCGGTGGCGCCGGCCACCAGCAGGTGCGGCATACGGGCCAGGTCGGCGACGATGGGATTACCGATCGAATCTTTGCCCAGGGCCAGGCCGAGCGGCGATTCGGTCTGCTGGAAGCCCGGGCTGTCCAGAATCTCTCGCAAATAGACCTTTTCGCGGTTTGGGTTCGAGACCTCAATGCCGACGACCGCCTTGCCTGGAATCGGGGCCAGGATGCGGACCGATACCGCCCGGAGGGCCATCTGCAAATCGTCGGCCAGCGACACCACCCGGTTGACCTTGACCCCGGGGGCGGGTTCGAACTCATACGTCGTGATGACCGGGCCGGGCCGCACGGCCACGACTTTTCCCTTGACGCCAAAGTCGTTGAGCTTGCTCTCGAGAATCTGAGAGCTGGCGTGGAGGGCCTCTTCGTCGACCTTGAGCCGGGATTCGAGCGGCGGATCGAGCAGATCGAGGCCGGGCAGGCTATAGGGCTTTTCGTCCTCAAGCACTGCAGCCGGGCTCGGCTGCGGGCGCGAACGGCCGGCTTTGGGCGCCGCCGGAGGTGACGGGCGGTTGATAATGATCGGTGGCGGAGCCTGGTCTTCTTCGGACGGAGACTGTTCTTTGACGGGCTTGCGGGGCTGTTTGGACGCCGCCTTTTTGACCGGCGGGTCGGACGGGGGCGTCTGTGCCTGTGCTTCGGAAGCCACAAAACGGGGTTCGAGGTCCGCGTATGCCTCGGTTTCCGCGACCCGGCCCTGCCGGTGGCTGAATCTGATTGACGGGAGGCGATGCAGCCCGGACCACAGCGTGGTCGCCAGCGACTGCATCCCGGCTGCCAGCGGTCGCAGCCCGACCCCACACCAGTCGCCCACAAACCGGCCGCCCACCAGCAGCCGGCCGCCCAGGGCGTGTAAAGACAGACGCGAAATCCCCATCAGCGAGACGACAAGAACAGGAATCAGCACCAGATAGGCGCCGAGCTGGTTCAAGCCGGTACGGAGAGACGCGGCCAGCCAGCCCCCGATCCAGCCGCCGGCATAGACCGCCGGTCGGTCCGCGTACCACAGGGACAACAGGGCCGTGCTGGCCAGCCCGAAGACGCCCAGCGACACGGCTTGGGAGGTCACGGCCGTGCACCGCCACAGCCGGAACTGGAGGCCTGCGGTATATACGGCCAAGGCCGGCAGGGCATAACTCATTTTGCCCAGCGCTGAGCACAGCAGGTCGGCCAGCAGATAGCCGATGACGCCGACCAGATTGGTCTGGGGACGGCCCGGCTGGTAGGACAACAAAGCGAGGCCTAAAAAAATCGCTACTGCGACCAGGGCAACTCCGCTGACCTCGTAGCCAAGGGAACGTTGGCCGGACTGTGTGTGTCGTGCCACCCCACTCACCTCCTCCTCACATCTTGGTCACATCTTGGTCACATCTTGATCACATCTCGGTCACAAACGGTAAGACCACCGGCCGGCGCCCCAGGGTGCGGCGAAAATGACGCCGCAGCGACAGCCGGACCTGCTCCTTGACCGTGCCGATATCGGTCCGAGACTCCAGCGGCAGCTCGCTGAGCGTGTTGCGCACGACATCCTTGGCCTCGCGCAAGCCCTCACCGTTGGTGGCGGTCAAGAACCCGCGCGACAGCAGGTCCGGTCCGCTGACCAGCTCCCCGGTGTGCTGAGCGATGCTGAGGACGGCGACCACGATGCCGTCGCTGGCCATATGGCGGCGGTCACGCATCAGCTCTTCCTCAATACCGGCCAGACCGTCGACAAACACCCGCCCGGCCTGGACTGGATCGGTCTGAAACGCGCCCTCACGGTCGATTTCCAAGACCTGGCCGTTTTCCAACAAAAAGACCTGGTCCGGCTCAACCCCGACCTGACGGGCCAGAGCCGCGTGGCGGACCAGATGGCGGTATTCACCGTGGATGGGAACGAAGTAGCGCGGCCGGACCAGGTTGAGCATCAGCCGCAGTTCGTCCTGACAGGCATGTCCCGAGACGTGGACGCACGAGATCGCCTCGTAAAACAGATCGGCTCCGCGCCGCGACAGGTGGTCGAGCAGCCGGGCGATTGTGCGTTCGTTACCGGGAATGACCCGCGACGACAGGACCACCGTGTCGCCGGCAGCCAGCCGGACCTGGGGATGGGCGTCGGCGGCAATCCGCGACAGGGCCGACATGGGTTCGCCCTGGGAGCCGGTGGTCAGCAGGGTTACGGTTTGCGGATCGCGCTCGGCCAGCTGTCCGATGTCGATCAGGCTATCCGACTCCAGGGGCAGATGTCCGGTGTCTTGGGCGATGCCGATATTGCCGACCAGCCGCTTGCCAACCACACCGACGGCCCGGCCCTGTTTGACCGACAGGTCGATGACCTGGCGAATCCGGTGGATGTGAGAGGCAAAGGTGGCGACCAGGACCTTGCCCTGGGACTGGGCGATAATGTCTTCGAGCGGCCGAGTCAGGCTGCGCTCCGAGGGGTTCGAGCCCGGACGCTCGACATTGGTCGAGTCGGCCAGCAGCAGCAAGACGCCGCGTTCTCCCCATTCGGCCAAACGCGCCAAGTCGGTTTGCCGGTCGTCAATCGGCGTATGGTCAATCTTGAAATCGCCGGTGTGGATGATTGTGCCCAGCGGAGTCGTAATGGCCAGAGCCGAGGCGTCCACAATGCTGTGGGTGACCGGGATGCTCTCGATGTGGAACGGCCCGACCTGCCACTCCTGGCGAGCACGAAACTCGTGGATGGTCGTCTGCTTGAGCAGACCGCGTTCGGCCAGCTTGTCGCGGATCAGGCCCAGGGTGAACGGCGTGCCATAGATCGGCACATCGAACTCCTGGAGCAAATACGGCAGGGCGCCGATATGGTCCTCGTGGCCGTGGGTGAAGATGACCGCCTGGAGATGGTAGTGCTGGTGCAGATAACTGAAATCCGGAATCACCACGTCAATGCCAAGCATCTCCTGCTCGGGAAACATCAGGCCACAGTCCACGGCAATCGCGCTCGGGCGACCGCTCCCGGCCGGGCGGTATTCGATCAGCATGAAGTTGAGGCCGATCTCGCCCAGGCCGCCAAGGGGAATGATACGCAGTTGGCCCTCACTCATAGGCGTGTCCGATCATGAGCCGCATGGGCTCCGGGTATTCGGCGGAGGCCGGCGGCGTAGGCCGAGCCGCAGGAGGCGTGTGGTGTTGGGTGATCGCTTTTTCGACCTGGACGAGAAGCTGTTGTCGGGCGGTTTTCTTGGCCATGGACGGATCTCTGACAATCGGCCGGCTGAAGACGACGCTCATCCGCCCGGACCGAACCTTCCAGCTACCCGAGGGGAGAATATCGGCCCCGCCGTTGATCGTGACCGGAACAACCGGGCGGTCGGCCTCGACGGCAACGGCAAAGGCGCCGGGCTTGAACGGCAGCAGGCGGCCGTCCTGGCTGCGGGTCCCTTCGGGAAAAAACAGGACGGAAATCCCGGCTTGGAGCAGCGCCCTGACCTTACGGATGGTCGCCACCGCCTGGGTACGGCTCTGGCGGTCGACCAGGACCTGATGGGTGCTCGTCATGCACAGGCCGAACAGCGGTACCTTGCGCAATTCGTGTTTGGCGACCCAGCGCAGCTGGAAGGCGTCAAGGCTGACCATGACCGCCACGATGTCGAACATGCTCTGGTGGTTGGCGATGAACACATAGGCTTGTCCGGGGTCGAGCTGTTCCCGGCCACGGACATCGACCTTGACCCCACAGATGAACAGGTTGCCCCTGGCCCAGAAGCGAATGCAACGGGCCGCGCGCTGAGCGTAGGTGTCGAGGGGCGCGAGCAACAGGACCGGCACGCTCCACACGATGGTGTTCAGGGCGATGAAGACAAGACGCACGATAGCTAGCAGAATCACACCTCTTTCCGTTGAGGACTCGATGCGGGCTATTATAGTTTCTCTTGTGACTTGCCGTCAATGTAGTTGATTTTCCTGCACTTCTTTCTATACAATGGGCCGCTCTAGTGGAGGGGATGGTGTGGTAGTTGTCTGTCCTGCGTGTCAAACACGCTACCGTGTCGACGCCGCTCTGGTGGTGGCCGGAGAGACCTCATTCGAGTGTTGCCAAGAGGAATGCGGACACGTCTTCGTCTATACGCCGCCGGTGTTGTGGAAGGGCAATGGTCAGGAATGCGAGACCGCGCCCCCGAATCCCCCGTCTCAGCCCGAGCCCGCCCACGAAAACCCGCCAGAGAGTGACCCCGAAGACGAGTCTGGCTTCACCGCTGCCGACTCGCCGGGTCGCGTTCCGGCATTTGTCCGCCAGGAAATCGAGACGCTCCCACCGATTATGGACCAGGACCGCGCTCCGCAGGCCGAGCAAGACGAGCAAGATGAGGGGGGCGGGCCCGAGCCTGAGCGCCGCCGCGTGGCGGATTTGCCGGCCGAGCCACCGGTGGCGCCCATAAGGCCGCAGGCCGCAGCGCAGTCGCCCGGCGGGCCGATTGTACCAGTGTCCACCGGGCCGGGCGGGAATGCCGGGTCAGAGCGTCCTGCGGCGACGGACGCGCCATCGGTCGCCCTGCTCTCGGTCCGTAACGTGTTGGTCCTTCTCGGCTCTGTTGTCTGCGGCTATACCCTGCTGAGCTATTCGGCGCTGACCCACCCCGGGCAGACACAGCAACTCCTCAGCCGGCTCCCGGTGGTCGGCAGCCTGCTTGCCGCCGAGCCGTTTTCCACCCGCCATATTCGTCTGGATAAGCTGAGCGGCGGCTTTTGGCTGAGCAAAGACAACCGGCGCGTGTTTGCCGTCGCCGGCACGGCCCTGAATACCGCCAGCGTGTCGGCCAAGCGGGTGCGGATCGAAGGCACGCTGTACAATGGGGTTGGCGAGCAGCTTGAACGGCAACGTGTCTTCTGCGGCTCCGAGGCCAAGGCCGAGCTGCTGGAAAGCTTGACGGTACGGGATATCGCTACCCT
Organism: uncultured Binatia bacterium (SeqCode); assembly: GCA_965243735.1. Taxonomy (GTDB): domain Bacteria; phylum Desulfobacterota; class Binatia; order Bin18; family Bin18; genus JAAXHF01. The sequence goes on along the minus strand of CBDEVZ010000008.1, from coordinate 4,059,260 downwards.
ACAGAAATTCGTGCCGCCACAAGACTTTCACATTCCCGCCGGCCGAGCCGTCCAATGTCTGTTGGTCTTCACCAAGCCTCCCGGCTCGGTTGCGGAGATTGTAGGACGGGTGGTGTCTGTCCAGTTTGAAGGCGCCTAGGGGTGGTGCGGGTCTATCGAGCCTGACAGCGTCGAGGCCAGACCGTCAGGAGGAGTTGTCGGACCGCTTGTCGGTTTCGCCGTCCGGCGTGACATCAATCTCCGGCGACTTGACCGATTTCCGGAAGTTTTGAATCCCCTTGCCAAGTCCCTCGCCAATCGCCGGTAATTTCCCTGCGCCAAAGATGACCAGGACAATGACCAGAATGATCAGCAGTTCTCCCACACCAAGACCAAACATAGTTTTCCCACTATACGCGAGGTCTCTGCCCACGGGCAAGGCGGACACACGCTTTTCTTGCGGGCATCGGTCAAGAAGGCTAGAATACGGCCGATGTCAACGGCCAGTCTCTCCATCCGTCCCCAGCAGCGCGACCCGCTGGTCGTTTTTTTGCTCTTCTCGCTCCTCTTTCACCTGCTCCTGCTTCTGCTGTTCCCCGTGCCAAACCCGATCTTCCCGCCCGAGACGGAACAGTTGACCGAGGTGGAGCTGTTGCCGGCGGAGGAGCCCCAGCAGCTGGCCCAGGCTGAGCTGCCCGCCCAGGCTGAGCCCGAGGCAGTGCCGAAAGAAGAGCCGGTCGAGGAGAAAACCGCCGAACCGCCACCCGCGCCCCTGCCCGAGCAGATTGTGAATCCGCCCGATGTCGTCAACGAGCAGATCCCGGACCAGACGCGTTTTCTGAGCGACCGCAATACCACCGCCGAGGAAGAAACGGTTGCGGTCGGCACCCCGCTGCCGAGCACGAACCCCGAACAACAGGAACAACCCAACAGCGAAGCCCAGAAACCGGCCGAGCCGCCCAAAGAGCCCACCCAGCTGGCCGCCCTCACGCCGCCGTTTGACCGTCCGCTCGACAGCGAGCCCGAGAACACCCCGCCAAAGGAAAGCCCGCAGGCCCTCCAACCCGGTGCGCCCGACGCCCCCAAACCGACGCCCCAACTGTTTGCCAGCCCCGCCGATTTGTTAGCCCAGGGCTTTATCAAAGACCGAGGCAGGGAGCAGGAGCAACAAGACGAACGGCGTACCCCGACCGGCAACGAGCTGCTGAGCATGGCTCCGCCGGCCCGGAATAGCATGCTATCCCTGCCCGGACCGACCGGAACGCCGGACCACCTGCCCGACGTGCGTCGCGGCAACATGACCTTCTTGAACACCAAGGCGTCCCGGTTTGCCCCGTTTGTCCGTCGGGTAGCCGAGCGCGTGTTTCAGCACCTGGTGATCGACCAGCGCAGAAACCTCAAGCTTGACGATGTGATTGCGGCCCGCGACTGGGTGACCATCGAAGCCAAGCTCTCGCTGGACGGTGATCTGGTCGGGCTGGTCTTGCGCGGCCGGTCCGGCAGCTATTCAATCGACGAATCCTTGCTGCACGCCTGTGAGCAGGGTGCCTGGGATCAGAATCCCCCGCCGGAAGCCCGGGCCGAAGACGGTTTGATTCACTTTATCTTCCGCTCCGATATCGACGCCCAGTACGACAACCTGGGCCTCAGAGCGATTGTGACTTTTCTGCAAGTCGGCCTCACCTGAGCGGCCCACATCCGGGTCGGGTAGTGCGTCATTTTGAACTTCCCTCTTCGAGGAGAACACTCCTGACGCAGAAATCCCCCTGCGCTTCGCGCTTCCCCCTTTGCCAAAGGGGGACTGAGGGGGATTTTTCCGGCGTACGGAGCGTCCCTCGGCGCGGGCCGCTGGGGATGAGATAGGCAAGCATTTTCAAACTGACGCAGTAGCCCGGGCCGGCGTGGCTTGCAAAAGCCGGGGCCGGCTGGTAGAGTCTGCGGCCTCAGCCGTGGGGCCGTAGCTCAGTTGGGAGAGCGCTAGAATCGCACTCTAGAGGTCGTGGGTTCAAATCCCATCGGCTCCACTCTTCACCAAGACATCGACCAAGACATCGACCAAGACATCGCGCCGAACTCCGCTGCGCGTCTCTCTATCGAGAGTGTCGGCTTACGCTTCGCTAATCCGACCTACCCCGACCTACCCCGAGCTGATCTGTCTTGTATGGGTGATGTCTGTGCGAGCGACCGGGCGTAACGGTCGTGTTCTGCGAGCATCTTCCCTCCTGAACGGATATACAGTCCGAGCGGATCGTCTTGTCGGCTTACGCCTGCGGCTCATCCGACCTGCCACTCCCCCCAGTCGGGTCTTTAGCCGGTTCGCTCCGTAGACACGCCCCCGTCCGACATCTCGTCACGGGCGTGCCGCACGCGGGGGGGAACGCGCCACACTGTGAGACACGCCCCGCCGGTCTCGGGCCGGCTTCCCCCTTTTCCGGGAAAAATTCTCTCATTTTCCTTACCGAATCCACCAATTTTAGGGGAACAACATGTGAGTGTATGGAGTATGGGGAAGAGATGCACACTCACGGAACCTTTGCAAAGCAGACTGGTCGTCATTGGATGCGCGGTTCCAGTCTTGAGGCAAACCGGGACCGGGGTGCCCGACCGCGAGGTGAGATGAGCACGGTCGGTATCGCTGTGGCTGTGGTGGCAGTGATTGCCTCGCCGGTCGCGTGGGCGCAGCCGCTTGAGTTTGAATCAACCGACCGGCCTTCCGCAGGTGCCCCCGCCCTGCAACAGCGCAGCCCTCAGACGCCCGGCGACGCCGGCCAAGGCGTCCAGGGACAGGTCTACACCTACCAGGACGGCGACCGGACCGTGCGGGTGGTGCTCCAGTCCGACCTGGAGGTGAGCGGGAGCAGCACCAGAAGCACGGGGGAGCACATCGTCGCCAAGGACAGTGCCGGGAGAAGCACCGGACAACCGGTCTTCCGGTCTGAATCCTCAGGCACCCTGATGACCCTGCCCGGCGGCGTGCTGCTGGTGCTGGAGGCGGAGTGGAGCACGGCGGAGACGCATGCCTTTTTCGCCCGCAACCGGATCACGCTGGACCGGGTGTCGGTCATGGAAGTCACCACCAACAGTTTCTTCGTCGAGACCGCGCCGGGCTTTCCATCCCTGGACTTGGCCAACACCCTGGCCGCCCAGGACGGGGTGCGCATCGCCAGCCCCAACTGGTGGAGAGAACTCACAACACGGTGAGCGGCTGACTCCAGACCATGCGCCTGAGCGTCGTGAAAACCCTGCTGCGGACGGCAGTGGCGGGCGTGTGTGGGCTGCTGCTGATTACCGGCGCAGTCGAGGCCCAGACCCCCACCGTGCCCGGCGCTCCCACCATCGCCACCGTGACGGCCGGCAGGAACACTTCCGGGCTCACCCTGGCCGTGACCTGGACCGCGCCCACCAACACCGGCGGCTCGGCCATCACCGCCTACGACGTGCGCTCTATCAAGACCGCCGACGACGAGACGAACGACGCCAACTGGACCGAGGAAGACGACGCCTGGACTACCGGCAGCCTGACCTACACCATCTCCGGGCTGACTGAAAGCACCCAGTACGACGTGCAGGTGCGAGCGGTCAACGCCACCGGCGACGGAGACTGGTCCGGCACGGTCACGGGGACCACTTTGGATCATGGGGACAGTACCTCAACCGCGACGGCCCTGACCCTGGACACCGATATGGCAGGCGGGATCACCCCTGGGACCGATGTGGACTACTTCACGTTCACGCTGACGCAACAGACCGGCCTGTTTATCTGGACGGCTGGTGATCTCGATACCGTAGGAGAACTCCAGGACAGCAGCGGCACGGTGCTTGCCAGTAACGATGACACCCCGTTTTCCGATGACGACCCGCTGTCCAGCGCCCCGTTGAACTTCTTCGTGTGGAAAACCCTCGCCGCAGGCACCTACTACATCAAGGTTGCCAGTTATGGAGGGACGACGGGGGCCTACGTCCTGCATACCAGGGCGATAGTCGATAGCAGCGGTACTGCCGACGCGCACGAGATCACCTTCGATAGTGACGGAATCGCCGTAGAGCAGGGGATCCTCGTTCCCGGCGGTGGCTTTAACGATGACGAGGATTACTTCAAGCTCACGCTCTCGGCAACGACCAAGGTCATCATTCATACTACCGGCAGTATTGAAAGTCCGGTCGTGACACTCCTGCAAAGCAACGGAACAACGGAGATCACTTCCAACCGCGGCAGCTCGCTGTGGCCGGGCCGTCCTAAAGAGAATCCGGCTCTGGTCCGCCACTCACTCAACGCCGGGACCTACTACATTAAGATCAATAGCCGTCAGTATGATGGTGAGGACGGGTTCTACAACGTGCACGTTAACACCGTGACGGATCCAGGCGACACCACCGCGACCGCCACTCTCCTGCGCCTTGGTGAAGCGCGCGGAGGGGACATCGCCTCCACGTCGGATGTGGATCACTTTCGCTTCGAGGTCACCGAAACCACGGACATCGTCGTGAGGGCCGTCGTAGCCGTAGGGGTGAGTATCAGCGGAGCGTTGCTTGATGCGGACGGCAACGCGGTCACGGTGTCTACGGCCTCCGACGCCGTATTCTCCGCCACCCGCCTAACCGTGGGCACCTACTACATCAAGGTCACGGCCTCCAGTACCGGAAACTACACCATTCTCGCCCTTGCCGATCCGAGCTACCACAGATTTGCGGCGCTGTGTGAGGGCGTCGCCACCCCGGCCTCGATCACCGACCCGCTGTACGGCTGTCAGTGGCATCTGAATAACGCGGGGCAACGCAAAGGCGGCGTGTCAGACGAGGACATTAACGTCGAAGCGGTCTGGGCCGCCGGCATCCTGGGAGCCGGAATCAATGTGGCCGTGGTCGACACCGGCATGGATGCTGACCACGAAGACTTGAGCGCCAACGTCGAGGCGACGCGGAACCACGATTACACCGCCAAAGAGGGCGAAGACCCGACCGATATCTATAATCCCGACAATAACCACGGCACCGCAGTCGCAGGGATCATCGCCGCGCGGGATAACGGTCTGGGCGTGCGCGGCGTCGCGCCCAGGGCGACGATCTACGGCTACAACTTCATCCAGGCTCCGACCGATGAAAACATGGCGAACGCCATGCAACGCAACTTGGTGGAGACGCATGTCTCCAACAACAGTTGGGGCACCGCTCGCAGCGGCGCCGGAGTGGAGCTCATCCCCGCCATCTGGGAGACGGCGATAGAGACAGGACTGGCGCAGGGTGCCGGGGATAAGGGCACCGTCTATGTCTTTGCCGCCGGGAACGCAGGCCCACGGAAATATGCCAGCTTGGAGGGGGTCACCAATCACTACGGCGTGACCACAGTCTGTGCGGTGACTGACCAAGGGGAGCACGCCCCGTATTCGGAACAGGGCTCCAACCTGTGGGTCTGCGCACCGTCGGGTTCGCAGGCCGGACTCCAGAAGACTGACGATGATCGCCACGGAATCATCACCACCGACAACGACGACGGATATATCTATAGCGATGGCTTCACCGGCACCAGCGCGGCCACGCCCATCGTCTCCGGCGTGGCCGCGCTGGTGCGCAGCGCCAACACCGCCCTGACCTGGCGGGACGTGAAGCTCATCCTGGCGGCGTCGGCCCGCAAGAATGACGCGGACGACACCGGCTGGGAGGACGGGGCGCTCAAGTACGGCGCGAACACGGACCGCTACCACTTCAACCACAAGTACGGCTTTGGGGTGGTGGATGCCAGGGCCGCCGTGGATGTGGCCGCCGATTGGACCACGCTGCCAACGTTCGTGGAGCAGAAGGTCGACTCGGCCGCCACTCTCAACCTGAGTATCCCCGACTGCCCCGACCCCTCCGGTTGCTTCACCAGCGACCCGGTCAGCAGCAGCCTCCCGATGGGCGCTGAGGTCGAGTTCATCGAGTTCGTCGATATCAATGTCAACCTCAGCCACATGAGATTCCGGGACTTGCAGGTAGAACTGGTCTCCCCGTCGGAGAAGGTGTCCGTCTTGTCCGTTCCAGCCGGTGGATCTTTCAGTCCACTCACGGGAAGCGTGCGGCTCGGCTCGGCCAAGCACCTGGGTGAGAACCCCGCCGGGACGTGGACGCTGCGCCTCCTCGATGTCTGGAATGAGGACACCGGCACGCTGAATTCGTGGAGCCTGACCGTCTACGGGCATCGGTCCACCCCCGGGGCTCCGAGCCTCGACTCGCTGACCCCAGGATACAGCTCACTCGCCGTTGTCTGGACGGCCCCGACCAACCCCGGCGCCTCCGCGGTCACCGGCTACGAGGTGCGCTACATCAAGACCACCGCAGATGAGACGGTCGATGCCAACTGGACCGAGGTGGATACCGGCTGGACTGCCGGCGGCGCGCTGTCCTACACCCTCAGCGGCTTGGAGCCCGTGGGGTACGATGTCCAGGTGCGGGCGGTCAACGCCCAGGGCGACGGCGTCTGGTCATCCACCCTCACGGAGACGCCCCTCAGCGAGGCGCCCTCCTTTGCGGAGGGCGCCACCACCACCCGCAGCGTTACTGAGACGGCCACAGCAGGGACGCCTGTGGGTGCTCCGGTCGCCGCCACCGACCCCAATGACACGACGCTGACCTATACGCTCTCGGGCACGGATGCCGGTGCGTTTGATATCGACGACAGCAGCGGGCAACTGTCGGTGGCCTCGGGGACGACGTTTGACTACGAGACCAGGACCAGCTACGCCGTCACCGTCACGGCCACTGACCCTGCCACGGCGCATGATCCCACCCCGGACTCCGCCTCCATCGCCGTGACCGTGACCGTCACCGATGCGCCAGGCACGGTGACCGTCTCCTCGACGCGCCCGCTCGTGGGGCGGGCCCTCACCGCGACCGTGGTCGACCCCGACGCGCCCGTCTCGATTGCGACGTGGCGCTGGGAGCGGTCGGAGGATGGCACGACCTGGGAGCTGCTTGATGAGGCCACGACAGCGACCTACACGCCGAGTGCGAACGATCTTGGCCACTCTCTGCGGGCAACCGCGTCCTATACTGACGCCGACGGAACGGCCAAAGAGGCGACGAGTGAGCAGACCGAGCAGGTCGTCCGGCCGTCCACGGGCGGTGGCGGCGGGCAGGTCAGCCGCCCCCGCGACGACCACGGCAACACCGCCGAGCGGGCGACCCGCGTGTCGTTCAGTCGCGTCACACCCCGGACCGTCACCACTGCGGGGCGGATCAACACCCGGAGTGATCGGGACTATTTTCGGCTCAGCCTGCCCTGGGCCGGGGTGTTCGTGGTCGAGACCAGCGGTTCGTCCGATACGCAGGGCAGCGTGTGGCAGGCTGGCGCAGAATTGGCCACGGCCACCCGCGGCGGGGAGCGGCAGAACTTCCGCCTCAGCGTGCCGGTCGAGGCTGGGGAGGTCGTCATCGCCGTGGCTGGAGAGCAGGGCCGGACGGGCGCCTACAGGCTGAGCGCACGGCTCATCGTGGGCTATCTGGAGAATCCTGCGGCCCACTCCTTTCAGAGCGGCATTGGAGTCATCTCGGGTTGGGTATGCGAAGCCGAAGGGGTGGCGGTCGAGATTGAGCGAGCGGACGGAACCGTCGTGGAACTGGCGACGGCGTATGGCACGGCGCGGGCGGACACGGCCGCGATTTGCGGGGACCCGGACAACGGCTTTGGCGTGTTGTTCAACTGGAACCTGCTGGGCGACGGCACACATGCCGTCGTCGTCCTGGTCGATGGAATTGAGCTGAGCCGCGCCTCGGTGACGGTGACGACGCTGGAGGCGGAGTTTGTCGAAGGGCTCCAACGCAGCTTTCTCGTCGCAGACTTTCCCCGCGCGGGCGAGCAGGTGCGGGTGGTGTGGCAGGAGTCCCAGCAGAACTTCGTGCTGGCCCCGGTGGAGGGGGGAGCAACAGGCGCGCCTGCGCCAAGCTCCGGTGGAATCGAAGGCGTGTTGGAGAACCCCGGCCCGGCCTCCTTTCAGAGTGGCATCGGCGTCATTTCGGGTTGGGTGTGTGAAGCCGACGAAGTCGTCATTGAGATTGACGGGCAGGCCATTGCCGCAGCTGCGGGCACGGAGCGGGCAGACACGCTGGACGTGTGTGGCGACGTGGACACCGGCTTTGGCCTGTTGGTGAACTGGGCCGAGTTCGGGGCGGGCGCGCACGAGGTGGTCGCCCTGGTCGATGGGCTGGAGTTGAGCCGAGCGACGGTCACGGTGACGCTGGTGGACGCGACGGCGCCGTTCGTGCGGGGGCTGACGAAGCGGGTGGAGCTGGCGGGCTTTCCGACGCCCGACGAGACGGTGACGCTGGAGTGGCAGGAGCGTCAGCAGAACTTCGTCATCACCGGGCTGGACTGAGGGCGCGCCCTTCTCCAGACGTGTGATGCAAAAAGCAATCCACCCCGCCACCCCGCATGATCCCTTTCGACCGACAACGACGCAGGGTGCCTTTGTATTTGCTGAGCGAGGGGTTCAGCTGGGCGGCCGTCATCAGATTCACCGATGTAGGGGCGACCGGCCGGTCGCCCCTACTCAAGTCGAAGGAAGGGCCGGTCCGTTTCATGCGGTCGGATGACACGCCTCTTTGAGAACGGCGTGCAAGAGGTGGGCAGCGCGACGACGCGCCTGCGCAAGGTCTGCTGCTCGCGCCCGGCAGGTCGTCATCAGCGCCCCGCCTCGCTCCACAAGGGCGGCCGAGGCAGGGCGGTCGCCCCCCCCTTTTCCGAGAAAATTCCCCCCTTTTTCTTGCTGAGTCAACCAATTTTGGGGGAACAAAATGTAAGCGGATGGGGTATAGGGGTGCGCTGGCATGCCCCACGGTGGGCTGTAGCCCCTGATGTGAAAGGACTGCCCCGATGAGTGACACACCCCTCTCCTATGCGCAACGCTCCCGCCGCACCCACCGCCTGCTCCTGGATGCCGGCCGGGCTCTCTTTGCCGAAAAGGGCTATGCCCACGCCACGACAACAGAGATTCTCCAGCGGACGGGCCTGACGCACGCCGCGCTCTCCTACCACTTTCGGGACAAGACGGATTTCTTCGCCGCCGTCTTTGTCGACGTGCGCGCCGACCGCGTGGCCCATCTTGAGCGTGTGATCGAGGCGGCCGACGGCGACCTGTGGCAGCGCCTCGTGGTGACGGGCTGCCGGGCGTTTGTGGCAACGCTGTCCGAGCCGACGGTTCACCGCATCGTGTATGTGGACGGCCCGGCCGTCCTGGCGCGGCCCGCGCGCCGGGAGCAGGACCCCGGGCTGGACCTCCTGCGGCGGCTGTGTGCGCGGCTGATGGAGGCCGGGTTGATGAAGCCGCAGCCCCTCGAGCCCCTCGTCGCACTGTTGTGGGCGGTCTTCTCTACGGCGGGGACGTACATCGCGGCGGCGGAGAACCGAGCGCAGGCCCAGGCCGAGATGACGACTGTACTGATCCGGGTCTTCGAGGGGCTGCGCCCGGCGGAGCAGTGAGCCTCAGGGACACCTCAAGCGGGCAGCGGCGTGACCGTCTGCCCCCGACGGATGCCGTCTGTGCGCACCTCTGACCCGCGCAGGCGGCATGGCGTCCCGGCCGGGTGACTCACAACCACCACCCGACCGGGACGCCGCTGTTCAGTGTCGTGGACGGCAGGTGTTCCGCCCGTTCACCGAAACTCGGCGACCGACAGCACCAGCCGCGCCAAGTCCGTCTGCCGGGAGATGTCCAGCTTGTGGTAGATCCGCTTCAGGTGCCAATAGACGGTCTCCTTCTTGCGCCCCGTCATCACGGCCATGTCGCGCACAGTCCGGCCCTCGGCCAGCCCGACCGCGATGTGGCTCTCCGCCGGGGTGAGGTCCAGGGTCTGGGCCACGAAGGCGGGATCAATGCGGGGCTCATAGCCCGGCTCGACCAGCAGCACAAGCACGGCGACCCGTCGCGCCCCAAAGTCCAGCCGGGGCGTGCCCACGGGGGTGACGTGGACCACAAAGCGCGGCAACAGGGACGCGCGGCGCAGCAGCATTGAGCCGCTGACGGGGGTGCCGGCGGTCGGCGGCAGGGCGCGCGCCACCAGCCGCGCCAGCCGGTCCCGCTCGGTCGGCACGGCGGCCTCCAACAGCCCGGCCCGGTCTGACACTCCATCGCCGCGCCGCAGGAGGTTCCGGCCGCGGTCATTCGCCTCCACGATCCGCCCGTGCTGGTCCAGAGAGATGACGCCCAGCCGCGGGGTGTCGTACAGGTCGGTCCCGGCCGCCTCCAGCACCCCAGCGCTGGCCAGGGCTTTTCGGACGCGGACAAATTGGCGCAGATGGGGCAGCAACCCACTGAGTAGCGCCAACTGGGGAGACCGCCAACCGTCCGGGGCGATCGGGTCATAGAGGCCCCAGATGATGTGAGATCCATCCGGCTCGGCCAGGCGCGCGTTGAGGCAATTCTGGCTGTTGTAGCGGGGCAGGACCTCGTTGTACATCGGCGAGGTTTTCAGCTCCTCGGCGGTGTACAGAGCCGTGTTATGCACAAGCTGGTTGTCCGGCAGGCTCTTGAAGCGCGGGACGCGTTCGTCCAGGGAAAAGTAGTGCTCGAAGTACTCGCGCTCCCAGTCGGTGAGGCGCTGCCCCCGGTGGTACACTCCCACGAAGCTGCAGCGGCCCACGGCCTCGTCCTGCGGGCTCCCGCCGACCGCCAGGACATGGCCTTGCAGGCCGCCGCAGGCCTCATCAATCAGGGCCGAGGCGGTCGGCCAGGAGGCATCGTTGAGCATGGCGTCGTACAAGGTGGCGAGGATCCGGTCAAAGGCGTCTTGGTCACTCATCACACATCTTCCTCCTTCCATCGCATTGACACGCTGCCCGCGCGGCCGCGCCCGCCGGACCACGGAGGCCGCTCCTCGGGACGGCGTGAGAGGCAGACATCAATAATGCTAGCACATGTCCATACTCCATCCATTCGCACTTTGTTCCCCCAAAATTGGTAGATAAAGCCATTAAATTAGGGGGATTCACTACAAAATTTAGTGGACCGAGTCAGACAGCCGGAAAAATGGCCGGTCTTCCTGTCCCTCCCGCTCCGAGGGTGGCTGCTGTGTCGGGTACATTCCCCGCACTCCCCCCTTCGACACATAGCTCAGGGCAGGCTTTGCCAAAGGGGGAAGCGCGACAGTGTAGCCGTGTCGGGCGATGGGATGGACCCTCCCGTTTCCATTATGGCTTCGAGTGAGCCAGGATGGAGACCAACGACATCCATCGGGAGTCACAGCAGGGAGCACGATGCAGGCGACAACAATCGGGCTGGATATGGCAGAGCCGCTGTTCTTTGCGGTGGGCAAGAATAGCCGAGGGTGGCAGGTATGGCGCAAGCGGGCGCGCCGGGCGCAGGTCCTGGAACGGTTTACGATAAGTTGTAGCCTTGCCAGTACGCTTTCGTCATGTCGGACCCCGGATCATGTCCGGGGCAGGCTACGAGCCAGCATCCAGAGGCCGGGGGGCTGGGAGCCTGGATTCCTGCTTGCGCAGGAATGACAGGCGGCTACAGAGCATCGTTATTTGCTCTAACAGGGAACCGGGCGCTTGGAATAACCGGGCACCGGCTCGTTCACCTAGTCCGCCCATTGCGGGCGGACCGGGTTCAGCCGCACGTGGTTTCAAGCAGCGCGGCGCAGACCTGATAGGGGTCCATATTGGCGGCCGGCCGCCGATCCTCCAAATAGCCGCGTCCCTCGTTGGCTGTGGCCATCGGAATACGCACCGAGGCGCCCCGGTCGCTGATACCGTAGCGGAATTCGTGGATGCTGCACGTCTCATGCAGGCCGGTCAGGCGCTCTTCGTTGTGGGCGCCGTACACCGCAATGTGCTCCTCGTGCCGTTTTTCCAGCGCCTCGCAGGCGGCTTTCACCACCCGCAAGCCGTCCTCCTCGCGCATGGCTTTCGTACTGAAATTGGTGTGGGCGCCGGCCCCGTTCCAGTCGCCTTTGACCGGCTTGGGATGCAGGGTGGCATTGACGCCGAAATCTTCGGCGATGCGATACAGCAACCAGCGAGCGACCCACAGTTGATCCGCTATATCGGGCGCCCCTATTGGGCCGATCTGGAATTCCCACTGACCGGGCATGACCTCGGCATTGATGCCGGAGAGGGCCAGCCCGGCTTCCAGACAGGCATTCATATGCGCCTCGACAATTTCCCGGCCAAAGACCTCATCGGCCCCAACACCGCAATAGAACGGGCCCTGGGGCGCGGGATAGCCACCCTCCGGCCAACCCAGAGGCGACCGCCCCCGGAAAAACGTATATTCCTGCTCAATGCCGAACCAGGATTCGTGGTCTTGATACTGGCCTTGCAACTCGACGAGGCGAACCCGCGTGTTGGACTCGTGCACGGACCCATCCGGGAGCCGCACCTCGTTCATCACCAGGATATTGTCGCCGCGGCGAATGGGGTCAGGCACATAGTAGATAGGGCGGAGCAGGCGGTCGCTGTCATGGCCTTGGGCCTGCATGGTGCTCGAACCATCGAATCCCCACAGAGGAATCTCTTCGAGACTACTGACCGGTCCGTCAAGTATTTTCGTTTTTGAGCGCAGTGTGGCCGTGGGTTGGTTGCCGTCTATCCAGATGTATTCCGCTCTGATGTGAGGCATCTCACTTTCCCCTTTCTGAGCAATAGGCTCGCCGCACCTGGCGGGGGGCAGCCGGTCCGCCACGCGCGGTATCCATCCTGACGCAGTGTACCCAAGGCAGGCTGTCAGTTCAAACGGACTGTGGGGGTAATCAGATAACCGGATTGATTGTTGGGGTGTGTGACGCGGCATACTGCTGCAAGGTGGTTTCCGACCAGTCCGCCCATTGTGCATCGTCCTCAAAAATATCCAGCAGGATATTGGAGTCCACGAGAAAGGGGGTCATGCCTCGCCTCTGGTCAAGGACAGGATTTCCTGTGTTGTCATTTTGACGGTCGCCGCTCCGCGGAATCGGTGAAAGCGCCCGGTTGATGGGCTGGACAGAATTTTTCTGATGTACACCCGCTCGCCCTCTTCAACAAAATCCACCTCGCTGTTGGGCGTGATACCGAGTTTTTCCCGAATCGGCAGCGGTATGGTGACCTGACCTTTCACGGTGACTTTCATGGCATCTCCTCTGTCGGCCATTGAGTATTACCGGTAAGAGTACTACTCGACTCATTGCCGCTCAAGCAGTGTCCAAGCCTTTTCAGGTCGTCAGCGGGGGAGCAGAAGCCGGCCGATAGCCGTGAGCGAATCCGCGTCAGGGGCATCTGTCTCAAGGGGAAAGCGGCTCTTCTTTGCGCGGGACGCGGATCTCTTCAACCAGGTTCTGGACGGCTTGGGCCGGGGGCCGGCTGAGGGACGAGACGATAATCGCCACCCCGAAGTTGAGCAGCATGCCGACCCCGCCGATGCCCTCGGGAGAGATGCCCCACAGCCAGTGGGCGGCGGTGTTGGTCTCGGGGCTGATGAACTTGAAATAGATAATATAGGCGCTGGTAAAACTCATGCCACAGATCATCCCGGCAATAGCGCCGAGATGGTTCATGCGTTTGGAGAAGATGCCCAGGACAATAACCGGAAAGAAGCTCGACGCGGCCAGCCCAAAGGCAAAGGCCACGACCTGGGCCACAAAGCCCGGTGGATGAATGCCGAAATAGCCGGCAATAACAGTCGCCACGACCGCCGCAAGCCGGGCGTAACGCAGCTCCTGGCGCTCGGTAATGTGGGGGCTAAGCACGTTTTTCATCAGGTCGTGGGAGATTGAGGTGGACAGCACGAGCAGCAGACCGGCGGCCGTAGACAGGGCTGCGGCCAGGCCGCCGGCCGCCACCAGGGCTACGACCCAGGCCGGCAGTCGGGCGATTTCCGGGTTGGCCAGCACGATGATATCGCGGTCGATGTGCAGTTCGTTGCCGTTCCAGCCCTGGGCTGCGGCGCGGTCGGCAAAGGCCGGGTTCTGATCGTTGTAGTACTGGATGCGGCCGTCCTGATTCTTGTCGGCAAAGCGGATCAGGCCGGTCTCTTCCCACTTGGAGAACCAGTCGGGCACCTGGGCGTATTCGGCGTTGTGGACGCTGGTCAACAGGTTGGTGCGGGCAAAGGCTGCCACGGCCGGCGCGGTTGCGTACAGGATGACGATGAACAACAGCGCCCAGCCGGCCGAGATGCGGGCGTCCTTGACCCGCGGCACCGTAAAAAAGCGGGTGATGACGTGCGGCAGACCGGCCGTGCCGACCATCAGCGACAGGGTGATGAAAAACACGTCAATAACGGTCTTCGCCCCCCGGCCCGTGTACGCGGCAAAACCGAGTTCCTGACTCAGCCCGTCGAGCTTGTCGAGCAGCGACACGCCCGGCTCGGTCTTCAGTTCGGCGCCAAAGCCGATTTGGGGCAGCAGGGTATCGGTCATCAGCAGGGAAATGAAAAAGCTGGGCAGCATATAGGCGAAGATCAGCACACAGTACTGGGCGACCTGGGTATAGGTAATGCCTTTTTGGCCACCGGCCACGGCATAGACCAGAACCAGCGCCATGCCGATGACCACGCCCAGCTCAACCGGCACCTCCAGAAAACGGGCAAACACCACTCCCACGCCACGCATCTGGCCGGCCACATAGGTGAACGAGACAAAGATGGCGCACACCAGGGCGACGATCCGGGCGGTCTGCGAGTAATAGCGTTCGCCGACAAAATCCGGCACCGTATATTTGCCGAACTTACGCAGATACGGGGCCAGCAACAGGGCCAACAGCACATAGCCGCCGGTCCAACCCATCAGATACATGGCGCCGTCCCGGCCCAGAAAGGACATCATGCCGGCCATGGAGATGAACGAGGCCGCGCTCATCCAGCCGGCCGCCGTCGCCATGCCGTTGGCCACCGCCCCGACCCGCGAGCCGGCCACATAAAAATCGCTGGTTGACTCGGCCTTGGCCCACCAGGCGATCCCGATGTATAGTGCAAACGACAGACCGACGATGATGAAGGTCCAGGTTCTGACCGGATCGATGTCCATCATGCTCCCCCGCCCGCTGGGTCGTGCTCGTGGACGCCGTAGGCCCGGTCCAGACGATTCATGAGCCACACGTAGACAAAGATCAGGATGACGAAGATGTACAGCGAGCCCTGCTGGGCCATCCAGAAGCCCAGCCGGAAGCCACCCACCCGGACGGTATTCAGGGCGTCGATAAAGAGGATTGACAGGCCGAAAGACACGCTGAACCAGACGCTCAGCAGGGCGGCGACAATCGCCAGATTCTTACGCCAGTAGCTCTGGCGGCGGGTGTCGGACAGGGGGTCGTTTGCCATGGGGCGACAGGCTAGCATAATCGTGATGGTGAGGTAACAGAACGGACGCCGGACCGGGACTATGACACCCCAACTCATCCCCGCCGACCCGCTGGTCAGAACCCGCGCGATACTGACCGCAGCGCTGACGCTGGCCCTCGGCTTTGGCGCCCTGGTCTACACCCAGGCGTATTTCGACTCGATGCTGGAACTGCGGGCGATCTATCCCCGCATGGCCGCAGCCGGCCTGAAACAGCTGTACCAGGTCTGGGCGGTGGGTAGCGGGCTGTTGCTCAGCGGCCTGGCCGCCCTGCTGGCCAGCTTTGCCGTGCGTGTCTTGCGGTCCGGCCGCGTTCCGCCGCCGGGCATGCGGGTGGTGTGGACAACCCGGCTCCGAACCGGCGCCAGCGCCAGCCTCATCGCCGGCACCAGCTTGGCGCTGGCGGTCGGCCTGCTGCTCGGCGGGCTGCTGCTCGGCTATCAGCTGTGGAGCCTGGCCCTGGAGTATGGCGCCTCGTATGCCGGGCCGTTTCAGCCGGCTTAGCGCGTTTCCCGATAGGGTGTGGTAGGTCGGATTAGCGGAGCGTAATCCGACACGTACGGGATGTCAGGTTACGCCTCCGGCTAACCTGACCTACACGGCTACACCTAAGGGTGAAACGCGCTAGGCCAGACTACCCGGCAGCACGCCGAGCCAGACCGGCTTGCGGCGGTCGCCGCCCTGAAACACCAGCCAGACCGTTTCGCCGACGCCGGGCAGGCTCTCCACGCCCGGCGGCAGGCACGGCAGCGCCCACTCGGCCACGCCCGGCACCTCAAACACCTCGACCTTGAGCCGCAGCCTCTTTTGCGGGTCGCGGTTATCCCGTACTATGCCCTGGTAGACCCCGACGACGTGATCCATGCTGGCTCCCTTATCGCGTCTTGCCCGTTTGACCTGCGCGCTGCACCTGTGACCGATGGCAATTCAAGAGGTCTGGAACAAAGACAAGCTGGTCAGCGTACGCTGCCCAGAGTGCGGTCGTTTTACCAAAAAAATCAAGCGCTACCCCTTTGAACTGCGCTACTACCGCAAGCGACACCTGACCTCTCAGATCATGGCCTTTTGTCAGAACCGGGCGTGCAGCTACTACTGGGAGGTCATGACCCCGGACAGTTACCGGACCTGGAAGGGGGCGGCGGAATGAGGACACACTGCGACTCGGCTCAGTCCGGCGCCAGGCGGCGCTCGCCCTCGTACAGGCGGCACGAGGTCGCCTTGATGACCAGGAAAATCTGACGCTCAGGCCGCAGGCCCAGCTCGACAAAACTCGTCTCCGTAACCTCGATGGTCAGGGGCGGCAGGTCGGCGGACAGCTCGGCCGTGACCAGCCCGACCGAACCGACCAGCCGCAGCTGAGTAATACGCGCCGGCAGGACATTGCGGGCCGACAGCCCCTGGGGCTTATGGGTCGCAATCATGATGTCGGTGGCCGGCAGGCTGGCCAGCATCAGGTCGCCCGGCTGGGCATCAGTCCGCATGGTCGTCAGTTCGACCGGCCGAGAGCCGGCTTGCGCGTCTGTCCCAAGCGGCCGCTGTCCCAGACGAACCCGACAGGTGCTGGCCTGGGTGTCGATCAGACGGCACGCCAGGATGTTTTCAAAGCCCTGCTGTTCGGCCACGGAAAAGATGTCCGGGTCGGTCAAGACCTGACGCGGCTCACCGTGGGCGATGGTCGCGCCATCTCTGAGCACGATCAGATCGTCGCACAAGGCTTGGACTTCAAGCGGGTCGTGCGACACAAACAACATGGGAATCCGGAACTCGGACCGAATACGGCGCAGAAAGGGCAGCAGTTTGCGCCGCAGGGCCAGATCGAGCGAGGCGAACGGTTCGTCAAGCAGCAGCAGCCGCGGCCCGGAACAGATCGCCCGGCCCAGCGCCACGCGCTGGCGCTCTCCGCCCGACAGCGTGGTCACACTGCGCTCAAGCAGGGGGCCGAGCTCCAGAATCTCGGTTACCAGCCCCAGTGTGACCCGGAGCGGATGACCGTTGCGGATTGCCCGTCTGGCGCCGGCCAGCAGATTCTGGCGGACGTTTTTATGCGAAAAGAGCAGGCCATCCTGGGGGACATAGCCGATGTTGCGCCGCTCGGGTTTGACACAGGTTCGCCTGGCCGTGTCCAGCCACACCTCGTCGTCGAGACGGATGTAGCCCTGAGCCTCGCGCCGCAGCCCACAGATGGTTTCGAGCAGGCTGGTCTTGCCCGAGCCCGACACACCAAAGATGGCGGTTACCTGGTGACGGGTGGTGATATCGACGTTCAGGTCAAAGCGGTCCAGCGCCAGGCGTACGCGCGCGACCAGGGTGTGAGACGGGGACGGGAGGCCGGTCATGGGGCTGGTCATGGGCTTGCTCTTGGCGTGCGGGACAGGAGTTCCGCGCTCAGGATGGCGACAAAACCCAGGCCCAGGGCCAGTAGCATCAGGGCATAGGCGCGGTCCGTGTCGCCCAGCTGCTGGGCGCTGAAGATGGCTGCGGACAGGGTTTGGGTCCGGCCCGGGATATTGCCGGCAATGGTCACGGTGGCGCCGAACTCGCCCAGCGCCCGGGTGAAACCCAGGATGAGGCCGGCCAGCAGACCGCGTTTGGCCAGCGGCAGGGTGTAGCGAAAAAAGGTCGCCAGCGTACTGTGGCCGAGGGTCTTGGCCATCATCTCCAGCCGTGGGTCGATGCCCTCAAACGTCACTTTGGCGGTCCGCACGACGAGCGGAAACGACATCACCGCAGCGGCCAGCGCGGCGGCTCTCCAGCTCAGCAGCACGCCCAGGTCGAGCCCCAGGCTGTGGCGTCCCAGGGGACCATCGACAGCGAACAGACGCAGCAGCAGAAAGCCGACCGCAGTCGGCGGCAAGACCAGCGGCAGGCCGACTACGGCCGACACAAAGTCTTTGCCCCGGAAATCGCGCCGGGCCAGGGCATAGCCCAGCAGGGTGGCCGGCGCCATCATACACACCGTGGCAACCGAGGCGGTCTGGAGGGTCAGCAGCAGGATGGAGACAATGTCTTGACGCAGCATGCTCGCCCCTCTATGTGCCCGCTGGCCGGGTCGAAAGCAAGAGACGGAGTGGTGACGAAACCGTGCTCGGCCAACACCGCCCGGGCCTGCGCACTGCCCAGCAGGTCGAGAAACCGCTCGGCCAGGACGGCCTTGGGTCGGTCCTTAACTGCGACCGCACAGTACACAATCGGATTCCGGGGCTGGGCCGGCACCTCATACCACACCTTGACCCGGGACGAGCGCGCCGCGTCGGTGCGGTAGACGATGCCGACGATGGCCGGGTCGGACTCGACCAGACCCAGGGCGGCCCGCACGTCCGAGGTTGGCGCCAGCCGGTCTCTGAGCAGCTGCCACAGCTCACGCTCGCCGACCCGGACCGATTGCAGAAACGCCCTGGCGTAGCGGCCGGCCGGCACCGCGTCCGGGTCGGCCAGGGCCAGAAACGCAAACTGGGCCGTGGCCAGCTGCCGGGGGCGGCTGAGGGCCAGGGGCGCATCGTGGCGGCTGATGACGACCAAACGGTTGGAGGCGAAATTCCGCCGGCTGCCCGCAACCAGCCGGTCGGCCTGTTCCAGAAACTCGATCCAGCGGACGTTGGCGGACAAAAACACATCCGCGACCGGAGCGGCCTTAATCTGCTGGGCCAGGGTGTTTGAGGCGGCGAAATTGTAGACCAGCTCGACACCCTGGTCTCGGGCAAAGCGCGTCCCCAGCTCGGCCACCACGTCCTGGAGGCTGGCTGCGGCAAACACCACAAAGGGCTGCGCCTGGGGCGGGTCGTTCGACCCGCAGCCTGGAACGGCCAGGCATAGGAACACGCTTGACAGCAGAGCCCAAGACCGGGCGGACAGGTTCACTGCGACTCCTTGTAGCCCATTGTTCGGGCTGTTTGCCTCAGCTAGGATACCGCCCCACGGCGGCATCCGGGGACGCGCCGCCGATCCTAACTGAGGCCACAATCGCCAGCAAGACACAGGAACAATGCGGTTCGATCTGAAAACCCTGCGCGGAGATATTTTTGGCGGGATCGCCGCAGCGGTGGTGTCGCTGCCGCTGGCCCTGGCCTTTGGGGTGGCCTCCGGTCTGGGGCCGGTTGCCGGACTGTACGGCGCGATAGTCGTCGGCTTCCTGGCCGCGATATTGGGCGGCACGCCGTCGCAGATCTCCGGACCCACCGGGCCGGCAACAATTGCCGTGGCGGTCATTGTCGCTCACCACGCCCACAATCCGGCCGAGGTCGCGGCGATTGTCGTGCTGAGCGGCCTGTTGCAGATTGCCTTCGGTCTGCTCGGAGTAGGACGCTTTGTCATCTACACCCCCTACTCCGTGGTCTCGGGCTTCATGTCGGGCATCGGCGTCATCATCATTCTGCTCCAGATCCTGCCGTGTCTGGGCGCGCCGATTGAGGCCGAGCCGCGCGACGCCGTCTATGCCTGGCCGGAGGCGCTGGCCCACCTCAATCCGGGCGCCGTGATGATCGCCGGCGTTTCACTAGCCGTCTCCGTCTTCTGGCCCCGACGGCTGCGCGACCTCTTACCCTCGCCGCTGGCGGCCCTGATTGTGGGCACGGCAGTCGCCGGGCTGTGGGAGCATGGGGCGCCGGTGCTCGGCGCAGTGCCTATGGGTCTTCCCGACCTGCACTGGCCGGTGTTGCCCTTGGGAGCGCTGGCCGACATCCTGCAATCGGCCCTGATTCTGGCTCTGGTCAACTCCATCGACAGTCTGCTGACCGCGCTCATTGCCGATTCCATGACCCGAACACGGCACAACTCGAACCGGGAGCTGTTTGGCCAGGGGGTCGGCAATGTGGCCGCCGGGCTGCTCGGCGTCCTGCCCGGCGGCGGGGCGACCATGCGGACGGTGCTCAATGTGCGGGTCGGGGGACGAACGCCGCTGTCCGGCGCGCTGCACGCGCTGATCCTGCTGGCCTTCGGTCTGGGCCTCGGTCCGCTGGTCGAGCGGATCCCGCAGGCCTGTCTGGCGAGCATCCTGCTGAAGGTTGGCTGGGATATCATCGACTGGCGGTTTCTGAGGCAGCTGCCTCGGGCGGCGGTTGAAAATGTCGTCATCATGCTGCTGACGCTGGTGTTGACCGTGTTTGTTGACCTGGTGATGGCAGTCGGCGTGGGGCTGATAGCGGCCGGCTTTGTCTCGGCCCGGCGGTCGGAACCCGAGGAGTTGCGGGACGTGGTGTCGGTCCCGCTGATGGATACGCTGCTGTCTCCTGAGGCATCGGAGTCGTACGAGGCCCGGGTCGGCCTCGTCGCCCTGCGCGGGCGCTTTTCCGTGGCGTCCTCGCGGGAAATGGCCCAGCTGATCGCGGCGGATATTCGGGAGCACGAGGCGGTCATCTTCGATTTTTCAGAAACGACCTCCCTGGACGATAGCGCAGCCCTCGTCGTCGAGGATCTGGCCGCGGCCGCCCAGACGGAGACCCGCGGGTGCGTTGTGGTCGGCCTGTCCGGCCCGGCCGAGGAAGCCCTGGAGGTGTTCGGTATCCGTGAGCACCTGCCGCAGGAACATTTTGTGTCCGACCTGGAGACCGCCAAAAAACTGGCCTGGGAGCTGGTCAACCGCTGACGCCTCTGGGCGGGAGGGAAGCAGGCTATGAAACGGTTAATGTACTGCGGCGTCTGGCTCGGCGTCTTTGTTCTGAGCGCCAGCCTCGGCCTCGCCCAGCAGGATTTCAGCGGGGTGGAGGTCAGCGCCACCCCGGTCAACGGGGCGGTCCACATGCTGAGGGCCAACCCTGCGGCCGGCAATATCGGCGTGTCGGTCGGGACCGACGGGCTGCTGATTGTTGACGACCAGTTTGCGCCCCTGGCCGACAAGATCCAGGCCGCCCTGACCGGGCTGGCCGACGGGCCGCTCAGATTCATCCTGAACACCCACTGGCACGGCGATCATACCGGCGGCAATGCGACGTTTGGCCAGCGGGCGCCGATCATCGCCCATACCAACGTCCGCAAGCGGCTCATGACCGAGCAGAACATAGGCGGCCGCGCGATTCCGGCCGCTCCCCCGGCCGCCTGGCCGGTCGTCACCTTTGACGAGTCGGTGTCGATTCATTTTAACGGCGAGGAGATCCGGGTTGTGCATTTCCCGCGCGGCCATACCGACGGGGATAGCGTGGTGTTCTTCACCGGCTCAAACGTCGTCCATATGGGCGACCATTTTTTTGCCGGCGGCTTCCCGTTTGTCGATCTCGACAGCGGGGGCGATGTCGAGCAGTTCACCGCCAATATTGCCACGGTGCTCGATCAGCTGGCCGATGACGTACAGGTCATTCCCGGCCACGGACCCCTGTCGAACAAGGACGAGTTGCGGGCCTATCACCGTATGCTGGTCGAGACGACCGACATCGTCCGCCAGCGGATTGCGGCCGAGCAGAGCCTGGAGCAGATCACCCAGGCCGGTTTCCCGGACGAGTGGAAAGACTGGCAGGCGGGTATGATCAGCGCCGAGCGCTGGATTGCGATTATCCATCGCAGCCTGACGCGGCACTGAAATCGTCCCGTCTCAGCGTGCGGTGCACATTCCCAGGAACCTGCGCTCTCCTGTTGGGTACTGACCGCCGGGCCGGGGTGAGTGCCGTCGTGACACACCGCTTGACCTGACCCGTGGCCTCGTGCCATAGGACGTGCAGCAGCTGGACGAGACACAAGGAGACGCCCATGAAAGCCACGGCGCTGGCGCTGGTTGTTGTTGGATGCTACTGGATCATGAACGGCTACCAGACCATGAGCCAGGAGGGGTCGCACGGCATCTTGCAGATTGCCCTGGGTGTCGCCGTCATGCCGGTTGCCAAGTTCCTGTGGGACCGAGACATCGGCCCCAAGGAGTCCTAGTAGCCGCGCTCCCAGTCGAGGACATTGAGCAGGGGCTGGCCCTGCACATAGCGCCGCAGATTGTCGCAGAACAGCTCAATCCCCCGCGCGTACTGGACATCGGTGCTGACCGAGGTGTGGGGCGTGATGAGGACGTTGGGCAGCCGCCACAGCTCTTCGGGCGGCGGACCGCTGAACTCGTCCACATACACGTCGAGCGCAGCCGCCGCGATCTCCCCGTCCTCCAGGGCCCGGACCAGGGCCGGCTGATCGACCAGCTCTCCCCGGGCGATATTGACCAGACAGGCGCTCGGCTTCATCAGCCGCAGCTCGGCCGCGCCGATGAGCTTCTCGGTCTGGGGCGTCCACTGGGTGCTCAGCACGACAAAGTCGCTGTGTTCAAGCAGGCGCGGCAGGTCCGCAGGCGGCAGGAGCTCGTCCACCCCCTGTACGTTGGGCTGGGCTGTGGTCGCCGACCGACGGGTGGCCAGCACACGCATGCCGACGGCCTTGGCCAGCCGCGCGACCTCGCTACCGATGCCGCCCAGGCCGATGATGCCCAGGGTCTTGTCCTGAATCAGGACCGAATGGTACTGGCGCCGGTCGAAGCGGCGCCGCGCCTGGTCATGAAAAGCCTGGGGCAGGGCTTTGGCAAAGCTGAAAATCGTGGCCAGCGTGTACTCGGCAATCGGCAGGCAGTTGTTCAGGCCGCGCGAGGTAGTGACCAGCACGTCGCTGCCCCAGAGGTCTCCCCGGCGCAGGTTGGAGGCGCCGGCCGGTGTCTGGTGCAGCCACTTCAGGCGGGAGGCGCGGGAGCGCAGGTCGAGCGGGAAGGGGAAGCGCAGGCAGATGATGTCGGCCGCAGCCAACAGCGCGTCGCGTTCGGCTCGGGTCGAGGGGTTGTCGGCGATGGCGCGCTGCGAGACATAGCGCTGGACGCTCTCCGCCGGCCAGGTCTCGGCGTACTCGACCTCGAACCTGCCGCGCGCGTCAACGATCTGAGCCCCGGGAACGACGGCCTGGACGCGCGTGGCGGCTCCCTCGCCGAAGGTGCCGAGCAGCAGGATATTGAGGGGCGGCAAGCCTGGCTACTCCGCTCCGATCGCACTTAGGCCGGCCTGGGCGCACTCGACGTCTTCATCTTCCGTCCCGCCGCTGGCGCCAACGCCGCCGATCAGTTCGTCGCCCACGATGAGCGGCAGGCCGCCGCCGGCCAGCAACAGGGGCCGGCCGACAATGTTGATCACATTGTCGATAAGCTGCGGTCTGGCCTGGGCCAATTCGCCGACTTCTTTTGAGCTGCGCTTGAACGTGGCTGCGGTAAACGCCTTGCTCTGGGCAATGCCGGCGGTCATCCAGCGCGCCCCGTCCATGCGCGCCGAGGCGACTGGGTTGCCGGCCACGTCGACCACTACAAAGCTCATCTGCCAGCCCTGGTCCTGGGCTTTTTGCTTGCAGGCGGCGATAAACTGTTCGGCCAGGGCTAATGTCAGTGCCATAGCGTTCCTTTCGTGTCTGGTCAGTCAGGGCCTGAGGACGAGCTTGCCAAACACCTTGGCGTCCAGCAGATCGTTCAGGGCCTGGGTCGCCTCGGACAGAGGATAGGTCTTGCTGACCGGGGCGGTGAGTTTGCCCGCCTCAAACAACCGGCTGATGGCGGCCGCCATGTCGGGAATCGCGTCGTCGGCGTTGATCAGACTCATGCCGTAAAAGGTAATGTCCTTGATCAGAGCCGGCAGCACGCCGAAGCTGGCGTCGGGCGCCTTGCCGGTTCCGGTGCCGATCAGCACAATGCGGCCGCTGCGGGCCACGGCCGTGCAGTCGGCGGCCAGATTGTCCGAGGCCACGTTCTCAACAATGACGTCCGCCCCTTTGCCGTCAGTATGTGTGAGCACCTCGGCGGCGAAGTCCTGCTGTTTGTAATTGATGGCCACATCCGCCCCCAGCCCACGGGTGCGCTCGGCTTTGTCCTGAGAGCCGACCGTGGTGATGACCCGCGCCCCGGCCACCTTGGCCAGCTGAATCGCGGCCACTCCGACCCCGCCGCCGCCAGCTGTGACCAGCACGGTCTCGCCGGCCTTGAGGCCGGCCTTGTGGTGCAGGGCATAGTAGGCGGTGTAAAACGGAATCGGGATGGCCGCCCCCTCCTCGAACGACAGCCCGTCGGGCAGCGGGATGGCCTCGCGGGCCAGCAGACAGGTCTTTTCCGCATAACCGGCGCCGAGCGAGCGACCAAAAACGCGGTCACCGGGCGTGACGCCGGTCACGCCCGAACCCAGCGCTTCGACCTCACCACACACGTCGGTCCCGGTGATATACGGAAATTTCAGCGGAGCCAGCGTGCCCGACAGCCGGACCAGGTCGGCCGGGTTGATGCCGGCCGCCCGGACCCGCACCAGAACCTGGCCGGCGCCGGGCGACGGCTCTGGGGCGTCTTCATAGCGGAGCTGTTCCGGCCCACCGGCCTGGTGAGCCCGCATGGCTTTCATGGCGCCCTCCTGTCCTAGCGCTGGTGGTACAGCGGATGGCCGGTGACCGCAGTCTGCACGCAGCTGAAGTGGTCGCCCTCCAGGTTGGCAAAGTACAGGGTCTGGAGGCCTGGCCCGCCAAAGGCGCAGTTGGTCGGAAAGTTGAGCTTCTGGCCCTGGGGATCGTCGACCAGCATGGTCCAGTTGCCGTCGGTATCGACCTTGATGATCTGGTGGGCCGGGCTCATGCCGCCGTCTTCAATCCGGGCCGGCAGGGTGATGTACAGGTTGCGGTCGGTGTCAAAGGCCATGCCGTCCGGCAGGGCCGGGAAGTCCTTGGAGTAGACCTCGGGTTTGCCGAAGCTGCCGTCCTTGTTGATCTGGATGCGCAGACAGTCGTTGCGGGTGCTCTCCAGCACGTACACGGCGTCTTCGTTGGGGTCGATGGCCGTGCCGTTGGCCAGATAGATGCCGGTGGCAACGACATCGCCTTGCCCGTTGGGCCGGACGCGGACCAGGGCGCCGTTGGGCCCCGGGGTTTTCATTTCGGCCAGGGCGGTATCAATCGTGGCCGTACTCGAATTCGAGATATACAGATTGCCCTCGCCGTCGTAGCTGGCAAAATTGGGCAGGGTCAGCTTGACGTCGCCGACCTGGTCGGCCACCAGCGACACCTGGCCGTCGGGCGAGACCTTCATCACCGCCTGTTTGCCCAGGTCGCAGTACACGATGTTGCCCTCGCGGTCCAGGGTGATGCCGTTCGGAATCGAGCCCTCGGGCAGGGTCGCGCACTCGCTGACCGCGCCGTCCGGGCTGACCTTGTACATGATGCCGTTGCGCCCGCCGCCGTAAACGTTGCCGTCCTTGTCGATCACCACGCCCTCGGCCTGCAGCACGCCCTTGCCAAAAATTTCGACCTGATCAACCGAAAATGTCGCCACGGCTGTCGCTCCTTGTGTTTAGGCTGAGGCGCCGACGGTCTGGGCCTCGGCCGTGTTCTTGGTGAAGGTCACCTTGCCGATCTCGGAACCGCTCAACACCACCAGCAGATGGCCCTCTTCGTCGCCGATGTTGCGGAAGCCCTCGTTGGTCTGGGCCGGAAAGGAGATCGTGTCCCACGGACCCAGGTTGACCTCATTCTCGCCGTTTTCTCCCCAGAAAAACGTCCACTGGCCGTCCAGGACGACGAACACCTCGGGCTTGGGATGGCTGTGCAGCGGCGCTCCCTTGCCCGGGCTGACTTTGTTGATGCCCATATAGAACCCGTGGTCGCCGGCGATGGGCGGTTTGGTCTTGCCGGCCTTGCCGATCAGGGCATAGCCCTGGGTGCCGTCCGGCCTGTAGTTCTTGATGAAGCTGGAGTAGTCGATCGGTTCCAGATCCGCAAAACGCGCCACTGTGGTGTGCATGTCTTGTGTTGCCATACTGTCCCTCCTTGTTAGATTCTGGCCGGTAGCATGGAACACCCGACCGACCCGTGTCAAGACGCCGGTCCGCCGGGGGATTTTCTCTTGACGGGCGATGAAGGGATGGAGTAGGACAGAATCAAACAGTCATGTGTCCCACGGAAGGAGAGAACGATGTCAACACAGCCCACCGTTCCCAGCACGACCGAAGACCTCGCCGTCCGTTTTGGCGCGCCCCATGAACTGGCGGTCGAGCACAAGCTGCCGTATATCGACGAGGCCGCGGAGCGCTTTTTGGCCCAGTGCCCGTTTGTCATCGTCTCGACCGCTGACGCCGAGGGCCGTTGCGACGCCTCGCCCAAGGGTGACCCGCCGGGTTTCATCCATGTCGGCGACAAGCACACCCTGTATTTGCCCGACCGGGCCGGTAACAGGATGTTTCAGAGCATCGGCAACATCCTGGCTAACCCGCACGTCGGTCTGCTGTTCCTCATTCCGGGCGAAGAGTGGACCATGCGCGTCAACGGCCGGGCCAGCATTGTGGACGATCCGCCGCTGCTGGAAAAGCTCAGCGCGCGCGGCCGTCCGGCCCAGATGGCGATCAAGGTCGAGATTGAGGAGTGTTACTTCCACTGCCCGAAGTCCTTTAAGCGCGCCGAGCTGTGGAACACCGAGCGCTTCCACAGATACCAGGGCGAGTCGTGGGGCAAGATCCTGGCCCAGCGTACCCAGATGGCCAAGGAGGAGGCCGAGCAGCTCGACACTATGATTGAGCAGTCGGTCAAAGACCTCTAGCCCAACGCCCTCCACCGCTCGACCTCCCGCCGAAATCCCCCGGCACTGGCGCGCTTCCTCCTTTTTGCGACGGGAATGATATGCGGTGTTGTCCAGGTAGGGCAGCCCCATGACACACTGAGTGAGGTCTGATCTGTCAGGCACGATCTGCGGGCCAGACCTCTTGACAGGCTAGGGTCGGTTGGATTACGCGGCCCGCAGTAGCACGGCGTGCTAGCCCATGTTACGCTGAAAGTGGTACAAGACGAGAAGGAGGAGATGCGTATGACCACTAAGGCCAAATCACCACCCCGACGCTCTAGACCAAAGAGCCTATTTGGCCGACTGACTCGACCGACGCCCGACCTGATCCCGGACATCCCGGAGCACATTGCCCGCGCCTGTATGCAAGAGCCGCCGAAGAAGCAGTGGAGGTATGAGGAGAACAATGGGGCGTAACGACATGGCCAGGAGGAACTTGTCATGTTGAACGAAACCGAAGCACTGTACGAAATTCTCGTTAAGGTCATAGTTGAGCCAGACGAGGATGGATTTTATGCCCATGCTCCGGCCCTTCCTGGGCTCCACATTGACGGGGCAACGAAGGACGAAGCGCTTGAACGGATTCGGGAGGGCATCGTCGTCTACCTGGAGACGCTGCAAAACAATGGTAAGCCTTTGCCAGTAGGACCTGATCTCATGGTTCGTTCGATAGCAGGTCCATATGGAGGATTTTCTGAGTTTGGTGTCGGTCTATCAGATAGTGGCGCACCGAATTCTCAGCCTCCACAGCAGCAGCAGATTACCGTGCAATGGCCTACCCAAACCGAATTAGCCGCCAGCTAAAAAAATGCACAGCTGCACGTTTAGTCCGTGCGTTGAAGAGTGACGGGTGGGAAGAGCAAAAAACGTCTGGAGCAACAAGGGCCTTTGTCAAGCCCGAAAGCGACTTGCCACCTATCGTCATTCATTATCACCCAAAGAAAACCTACGGCATAAAACTCTTAACGAAATTGCTTGAGGATGCAGGGTGGGATGAAGACCATTTGAGACGGCTAAAGCTGATCAAATAGCCGTACCTGATCAAAACAGAGCCCGACAAAACGGTCGGGCTTTTTCTTCTCTACTCCGCAATCAGGTCCGAGTAGCGCAATGGCTTATTCGTCAGGCCCTGCGCTATCTGTCGCATCTGAGTCGGGGCGGGTTTCAAACCCGCCCCAAACGCCCTAGCGCCGGTCGTACAGCGGGTGGCCTTTGCGGCCGAGGTGGACCTTGGCCACATGGTCGGCTTCGAGGTGGGCGATATACAGGTCGTCAAAGTTCGGGCCGCCAAAGGCGCAGTTGGTCGGCCCCTTGGTCTTGGTGCCGTCCGGGTCGTCGATCAGGGTCGAGACCCTGCCGTCGGGAGCGACGACCACCAGCCGGTTGATCATCGGCAGGGTGGTGATCATATAGCCCTCGGTGTCAAAGGCCATGCCGTCGGGCAGCCCGCCCAGGTTGTCGCCATACACCTCGGGCTGGCCGTGGCTGCCGTCTTTGTGCATGGCCACCCGGACGCAGTTGTGGTGGCTGGACTGCAACACATACACCGCCTCTTCGTTAGGATCGATGGCCGTGCCGTTGGCAAAATAAATGCCGGTGGCGGCCACCTCGCCGCTGCCGTCCGGGCGCAAGCGGACCAGGCTGCCCTTGGGCGACGGATTTTCCAGCTCGGCCATCAGCTTGTCAAAGTCGCCGACCCCGATGTCGCTGGAGTTTGAGACGTACAGATTCCCCTCGGCGTCAAAGACCGGGAAGTTCGGCAGGGTCAGTTTTATGCTGCCGACCTGATCGGCAAACAGGCTGACCGTGCCGTCCGGGCTGACCTTGAGGACCGCAGCCTTGCCGGGGTCGCACACAAACAGGTTGCCGTCGCGGTCCAGGGCCATGCCGGCCGGCCGGCCGCCGGTGTTGGCCAGCTCGGTCACCGTGCCGTCCGGGGCCAGCTTGCGAATGATGCCGTCCGCCCCGCCGCCGTAGACGTTGCCGTCGCGGTCGACGCTCACGCCTTCCGGGCCGTTAAAGCCGGTGGCTGCGGTGGTGACCTGATCCAGACTGAGTTGTTGGTAGGCCATGCTCGTCCTCCTTTTTTCAGCGCTTGCCTAGAGCAATTGACTATTAGGTGCAGCCGTGTAGGTCAGGTTAGCCGGAGGCGTAACCTGACATCCCGTGCGTGTCGGATTACGCTCCGCTAATCCGACCTACTACACTTTTTTCAGCGCGTGTTTAGCGGCCCATCTTGAGCCGGTCTTCCTGGGCCCAGCCCTCTTTCAGCGGTACGGTGAAGTACGGGGTGAGGTGCATTTTCTTGAACTTCCACTGGCCGTTCTCCTTGGCGTACTCGTCGTCGTAGCGGGCGGCCACCACGTATGCCTCGCCTTTGGAGATGGTCTTGGCTTCGAGGTAGCTGTAGCCGGTGCCGCCGTCGCCCTCAAGTTCAACCGCGTGGTTATGGACGAACTGCTTGACAAACGACAGCAGCTGGGACACACCACCGAAAAACTTGGTCAGCTCCTCCCGGCCCCGAGCCTTGCCCAGATAGCCGAAATCCAGGTCGCCGTCTTCGGTAAACAGGTCCGGGATTGCGTCCAGTTGCCCTTCGTTGACGCACTCGTGATAGCGGTAGCGCAGCGCCCGGACCGCCTCGCGGTCCTGCAAAGCCTGCACCTGGGCTTCCAGCGCCTGGATACGGGCTTCGAGATCTTGTGCCATGGCTCTTTCCTCCTTTGTCGCGGACGAATATGGACTGTCCTTCGTCTAGCATTCTCAGGGGAGCAAAAGAAAGAGCCGGCGGCTCAGGTTTGACCGGACCGGCTCCCAACGGCGCCGGTGCCGGCAAATCCTCCCCGATCCCCTTTTGGCAACGTGTAATGCACGTTCCCAGGAACTTGCGCCCGGGTGCCGCTGAGCCGGAGATCACCCACCCCGCCGCTCGCGCGGTTCCCCTCCTCGGAGGGGTGGCCCAGAGGGCCGGGGTGGGTGCTTTCTAGGCGCTGGATAACGCAATATGCATCAGACGTTAGAGCAGTTTCGGTGATTTCCGATGCGTCAGAAGAGGCGGGCGGGACGCCCGCGCTCCCGGCTTCCCCGCCCGCCCCATACCCTGCCGACTTCGCCCCTCCGCCCATGACTCACAACAGGATGAAACTGCTCTAGCAAAGGGGGAAGTGCAAAGTGCCGGTCGGGGCGCCCGCCTCTACCGGACAGCGGTGATGACGAAGTTCTGCTGGGCTGTCTGCCAGGTCAGCGTCACCGTGTCGCCGACCTCTGGAAAGTCCACCACCTCACACGTCCCGCGCGCCTCGCGCAGAAACGGCTCGCCCAGCGTCACCACCCGTACTGTGGCCCGGTCAAACGCTACCCCGTCAGCCCGGGCGATGACCTCGTAGTCCCCGTCGCCCAACTCGTTCCAGTTGAACAGCAGCCCAAAGCCGTTGTCCGTATCGCCACACGCGTCGGCCGTGTCGGCTCGGTCAGTGCCGTAGGCAGCTGTCACCGTCTGACCGTCGATCTCCAGGGTGACGCCATCCGCCTCACACACCCAGCCCGACAGCAGCCCGACCCCGCTCTGGAAGGAGTTGGGGGCGGGGTTCTCCAGAAAGCCGGTGACTTCGCTTTCAACGGCAGAGCTGCCCGTGGGCGGGCTACCGCCGTCGGTGATGACGAAGTTCTGCTTGGCTTCCTGCCATACCAGGGTCACATGCTCACCCGTGCTCGGAAAGTCGGTGGCTTCACACGTCCCGCTTGCCTCCCGCAGAAACGGCGTGCCCAGGGTGGTGACGGTCACGCTGGTGCGGCTCAGCTCGACCCCATCGACCAGGGCCACGACCTCGTGCCGGCCGTCGCCCAGCTCGTTCCAGTTGAACAGCAGGCCGAAGCCGTTGTCCGTGTCTCCGCACGTGTCTTGGGTGTCGCTGCGGGCCGTGCCGTAGGCGGCAGAAAAGGGTGTGCCGTTGATTTCCAGCACGACCTCGTCGGCCTCACATACCCAGCCCGACAGGGTGCCGATACCGCTCTGGAAGGAGTCCGGGCTAGGGTTCTCCAGAAAGCCGACGACCAGGGTCGTCTGTAAGACGTAGCGGCCGGTCTGTCGCCCGTTGCCCCGTACGGCAATCACCACCGGTCCGGCTTCGGCCTGCACGCTGAGCCGGAAGTTCTGCCCCGTCCCCCCGCTATCGGCGGTGGCCAGCCGTGCGCCGTCCTGCCACACCGTACCGCGGGTATCGGTCGAGCCGGTGGTCTCGACGACCAGGATTCCGGCGTGGGGCACGGTGAGCGTGAAATAATCGACATCGCTGCGGGTGCCGATCTGTCCGACCATGCGGGCGGTCAGCGGAATCCGAGTAGCCCGGCTGGCGGAGTTGCCATGGTCGTCGCGGGGACGACCACCCCCGCCGCCTTGTCGTGACGGTGGCGGAGGCGGCGGAGGCGTGTACGTGCCGACCTGGAAGTCGGAGAACTGCGAGACTGTGGCGCACACCTCCCTATCGCTGACGCGCCACCCCGCGGTCAAACGCTCCCAGCGTCCCGGCTGGGTCGTGTCCGCCGCCGGCTGGTAGCGGTACACATAGAGTGGGGCCGTCAGGCCCGCCGGTCGGGGCAGACACACCTCTATGGAGGCGCTCAGGCGGTCCGTTACGGCGTCCCCGCCACTATCGAGGGCCGTCAGGGTATAGATTTGCCGGGGCTCGGGGAAGGTGGTGCCGGCCGGCGGCCCCACGCTGAAGGCGGTGGGATCCGTGACGGTCGGATCGGGGGGGGAAGCCCACTCAATGCGGACACTCGCCACTTCGGTGGGCAGGGAGGTCCGGTCAACGATGGTGTCCCACGTCACGGTGAGGGTGGGGGGATCGGCATCCCGCCGGGTGGCCAAGGCGGTTGGCAGCGTGCCGGTCAGGTTGGTGTAGCTGAGGTCAAGATCAGTCAGGCTCGTGAGAGGATACGTGCTGCCGCCCCATCCTGACGGCACCGGGCCGCTCAGGGGGTTGTTGTAGAGATAGAGCTGTTGCAGGTTGGCGAGGCTGCCCAACTCCGTGGGAAGCGCCCCGCTCAGTCGGTTGTTGTAGAGATAGAGCCCTTGCAGGCTGGCGAGGCTGCCCAATTGGGTCGGAAGCGCCCCGGTTAGTTGGTTGTCGTGGAGATAGAGCCGTTGCAGGCTGGTGAGGCTGCCCAATTGGGTCGGGATGGTCCCGCTCAGTTGGTTGTTGTGGAGATAGAGCCAGATCAGGCTGGTGAGGCTGTCCAATTGGGTCGGGATGGTCCCGCTCAGTTGGTTGTTGTGGAGCCAGAGATAGGTCAGGTAGGTCAGGTTGCCCAACTCCGTGGGAAGCGCGCCCTCCAGTCGATTGTTGTTGAGAAAGAGGCCGCTCAGGTTGGCGAGGCTGCCCAACTCTGTGGGAAGCGCCCCACTCAGTTGGTTATTGTCGAGATAGAGATTTAGCAGGTTGGCCAGGGTGCCCAGTTCAGGGGGAATCTCTCCGGTCAGTTGGTTGTCGGAGAGGCTAAGCACCTCCAGGTTGGTGAGTTTGGCCAACCCGGTCGGATTGTTAGCATTATCCGTCCCGGCGGGGATCGCCCCACTCAGTTGGTTGTTGTGGAGGTGGAGCAGTCTCAGCTTGGCCAGCTTGCTCAGGTCGGGAATCTCTCCGGTCAGTTGGTTGTTGTAGAGCCAGAGCCAGGTCAGCTCGGTCAGGGTGCCCAGCTCAGGGGGAATCTCTCCGGTCAGTTGGTTGTTGTGGAGTTGGAGTTGGGTCAATCTGGTCAGCTTGCCCAGCTCAGGGGGAATCTCTCCGGTCAGTTGGTTGTCATTCGGGTCGGCCGGTTCGACGCTGTTGAGGAAGAGACGGGTCAGGCCGGTTAGCTTGCCCAGTTCAGGGGGAATCGAGCCGGTCAGCTTGTTTTCTATGAGAGAGATTCTGGCTACCCGCCCACTCGTGAGCGTGACGCCTTGCAAGTCCGCCAGGCAGGTGGCCGTGATGGGATTGGCCCAGCCGCCGGTTGTGGTCTTCCAGTTGGGGCCGTCAGTCGCATTGTAGAGGGTCTGCAACACGGCTCTCTCGTCCACGACCTCAATGGTCAAGGTGAGGGAGGCCGTCTGGGCGTCGGCGTCGTCGGTGGCAGTGTAGGTGTAGGCCGTAGCGGCCTGGGCCTGCACCGTCGCTGGTGCGGCGGTGAGATCCCTGCCAGAGAGCGTGATGCCGGCGGGCAGGGTGGGGGTGATGGTGTAGGATATGGTCCCCGTGCCGGTGGCGTCGGGCAGGGTGACGGAGTTGGTGGGCTGCGTACAACCCGACCCGGTCCCAGGCGACGTGGTGAAGACCACCGGGTCAATGCTGTCAACGGTGAAGCTGGGCGCGGCCTGGACCGGAGGTGCGCCCACGCCCAGCAGTGCGGCCAGGACCAGACTCAGCGCAATAGGGAAGCGGAACGGATGACGCCTCGGATGCGGGGGAATGGGTCGGACGCTACTGCACACCTCTTGCTCCTCCGGTCCTCTACCTCCACCCAGTATGACGTTGGTCTTACCGAGCGCTCGGTTCGGGGACCGCGGGCCTCAGTACGCAATCAGGACCTCCACCGGACAGGCGAGGACTTAGTTGACATTAATATGTAATTGCAACTGTATCTCATTTGTATCGCCCCTCCAAGGCGGGGATGAGGGCAGTTCCCCTCCTCGGAGGGGTGGCCTGGAGGGCCGGGGTGGGTGCCTTTTTGCAGTAGCCGGCCCGGGAGGGAAGACGCCCGCGGCACCCCTACTCGACGCCGGTGATAACGAAGTTCTGCGTGGCCTCCTGCCACTCCAGATGGACGGCCTCGCCGGGCGCTGGAAAGTCCTCGACGACGCATTCCCCGGCCAGCCCCCGCACGAAGGCCGATCCGGCATCGCGCGCGAACGCCGCGCCCAGGGTCGTCACCCGCACCATGGCCCGCCCGAACTCCGCCCCGTCGGCCAGGGCCACGACCTCGTGGTTGCCCGGCCCGAGCCGATTCCAGTCGAGGCTCAGCCCAAAGCCGGGCGCCGGGGTCTCACACACCGCCGCCACGTCCAACCGCGCCGTGCCGTAGGCGACCGGATACGGTGTACCGTCAATCTCGATACTGACGGCCTCGGCGTCGCACACCCAGCCGCTGATGACGCCCCGGCCGCTCTGGAAGGAGCCGGGCGCGGGGGTCTCCAGCCGGCCAAGCACCTCACTGGCGCTGGTGGCGCTGACGGACGGCGGGGGCTGGCCGTCGCTCAGGGCGAAGTGCTGGCCGGCTTCCTGCCAGACCAGGCTGACGCTGTGGTCGGGCAGCGGAAAGTCGGGCACGCTACAGGTGCCGTGGGCGTCGTGGACGAACTCTTCGCCCAGGGTCGTCACGTCTACGACGGTGCGGGCGAATTCAATGCCGTCCAGGTAGGCGATGAGGGTGTGCTGGCCGTCACCCAGCAGGTTCCAGTTGACGGGCAGGCCAAAGCCGGTAGCGGTGTCGTCGCACAGCTCATCGGGATCAACCGCCCGGGGCGGCAGCCCGGAGCCGCCGAGGCTGATCACGAGGTCGGACGGCGGGGAGACCGGCGCGGGCAGCGGGGCCGGGTAGTAGGGCTGGCCGTCGATCTCCAGCACGACGGGGTCGGCGCTGCACAGCCAGCCGGCTACCATGCCCAGGCCGTTCTGGACGGTGAGGGGGCGCGGGTGGTCAATCGACCCAGGGAGATAGCGCGTGTACAAGCGGTAGGTCCCGAAGGCGGTTCGCGACCGCTCGGTCACTCGGATGACGACCGGGCCGGGCTGGACGGGCACGCCGAGCTTGAAGTTGTACAGCCGTCCGCCCAGTTCGGCGCTGCCGAGTTCGACGCCGCCTTGCCAGACGGTGCCGACGGTGTTGCTCCAGCCGGTGGTCTCGACGTACAGCAGGCCGGCGTGGGGCAGGACGAGGCGAAAGTAATCCTGGTCGCCGTAGTGCAGCAGGCCGCCGGCGCGGGCGGTGGGAGCCAGCGGAGTGGCGGTGGCCGGGCTATTGCCGTGGTGGTCGGTTGGCTGGCGCCGGCCCGCCCCGCCTGCGCCGCCTGCGCCGTCCGCGGGGGGCGGGGGCGGGGCCCCGGCTTCGGCTCCCACCCTGACTCTGATCGTTGCCGTGGCGCTGCCGCCCTGGCCGTCGGAGACCGTGTACGCGAAGGTGTCAACGCCGGTAAAGCCCGCGTTCGGCGTATAGTAGATGGTAGTGCCGGAGACCGTCGTCGTGCCGTTTGTTGGCGGCGTGCTCACCGTTACGGTCATCGGATCACCGTTCGGGTCGGATACCGGTAGAGCGATGATAGCCTGCGTCCCTGTTGGCGTCATTGGGCTGGCGTCACGCGCCTGTGGCGGTCCGTTTGTCGTCAACACGCTCACCAGGTTACTCCAGGCGATGTACACAGCGCCGGTGCTGGAGACTGCGACTTTTCTGGGAAAATAGACAGTGGCAGCGGTCGCCAGGCTGCCGTCGGGTACGCCTGGTAAGGTGATCCCCGTCCCCGTTCCCGCCACTGTGTTAATCGTCCCGTCGGTCGCCACGGCCCGGATGCGGCGGTTGTTCGCATCGGCGATGTACACCGTCCCATCGCTGGCCACCGCTACGCCGTAGGGGCTGTTAAGCCGGGCTGCGGTCGCCGCCCCGCCGTCGCCGCCGAAGCCACCGGAATTATGGCTCCCCGAGCCCGCGAATGTAGCGATGGTCGGCGGGTCCGCACTGACGTCGACCTTGCGGACCCGGTGATTGAAATAACAGGCAATGTACACGTTGCCGTCACTGTCGATTGCCACGCCATAGGGAGAGTCGAGCCGGGCCGAGGTTGCCGCTCCGCCGTCGCCGCTGAACCCTCCGGAACTATGGCTCCCCGAGCCCGCGAACGTAGCGATGGTCGGCGGGTCCGCACTGACGTCGACCTTCCGCACACGATGATTCCCCCCATCGGCGATGTAGATGTTGCCGGCGCTGTCGATTGCCACGCCATAGGGAGAGTCGAGCTGGGCCGAGGTTGCCGCTCCGCCGTCGCCGCTGAAGCCGCTGCTCCCCGTTCCGGCGACTGTGGTGATGGTCGGGGGAGCCGTGCTGCCATCAATCTTCAGGATACGGTGGTTCTGAGCAACGTACACGTTGTCGCTGCTGTCGACCGCCAGGCCACGGGGGCTCGTGATCCCCGTAGACGCAAATGTGGTGATAATCCCGCTGGTATCGACCTTGCGGATGCGGTTGTTGGTGTAATCGGCAATGTACACGTTGCCGCTGCTGTCGACCGCCACGTCAGTGGCTCCATTAAGCCGGGCTGCCTTCGCCGGCCCGCCGTCACCGCTGAAGCCGCGGGTCCAGCCCCCCGCGACCGTGGTGATGATCCCGCTGGTATCAACCTTGCGGATGGCGCCTTGGTCGTTTTGACCCTGCATAGCAATATAGAAATTGCCACTGCTGTCCAGCGCCACGTCGCGGGGATTCACAAGCCGCGCTGCGGTTGCCTGGATGCCGTCCTCGTAGATGTCGCCGCTGCTCGCTCCCGAGCCCGCAACCGTGGTAATGACCCCGTCGGTGGCCACCTTGCGCACACGCTGGTTGGTCGAATCGGTGATGTACACCGTCCCATCGCTGGCCACCGCTACACCATAGGGGTTCGCAAGCTGAGCCGCAGTCGCCTGGCCATCGTCACCGCTGAAACCGGAGGTCCCGTTTCCCGCAATCGTGGTGATGGTCGGAGGGTCCATACTGACATCTACCTTGCGCACGCGGTTGTTGCTCCAGTCCCCGATGTACACATTGCCGTCGCCGTCCACCGCCACACCGACGGGGTTGTTGAGCCGCGCCGCCGTTGCCGGCCCGTTATCCCCTCCGTAGCCGCCCTGCCCGGAGCCGTAAGCCCCCGAGCCCGCAATCGTGTCGATAACTCCGGTAGCTACCGTCACTTTCCGGATGCGGTGGTTGTTCAGGTCGGCAATGTACACGTTGCCGTCGCCGTCCACCGCCACGCCAATGGGCAGGTTCAAGACGGCTGCCGTTGCTGCCCCGCCGTCGCCGTTGAAGCCGGCGCTTCCCGTCCCGGCGAACGTGGTGATGATCCGGGTGGCCACATCGACCTTGCGGATGCGGTTGTTGGCTCGGTCGGCAATGTACACGGTGGCGTCATCGGCGGTCACCGCCACGCCGGTGGGCGTGTTGAGTTGGGCTGCCGCTGCTGCTCCGCCGTCGCCGCTGTAGCCGGCGAATCCCGTTCCCGCCAGGACACTGAGGCTCCCGTCCGTTTCTACCCGTAAGACGGTATGGCTGTCGCGGTCGGCCAGGTAGATGGTGCCGTCGCTGGCGACCGCCACGCTATTGGGATAGTCAGGATAGGGCCAGCTTGGGCCCGCCAGCGTATCAATGAAGAAGGTTGCTGCGCTCCTGCCGTACCGCCCAGCAGTGCGGCCAGGATCAGACTCAGCGCAATAGGGAAGCGGAACGGATGACGCCTCGGATGCGGGGGAATGGGTCGGACGCTACTGCACACCTCTTGCTCCTCCGGTCCTCCACCTTCACCCAGTATGACGTTGGTCTTACCGAGCGCTCGGTTCGGGGACCGCGGGCCTCAGTACGCAGTCAGGGCCTCCACTGGACAGGTAAGGACTTAATTGACATTAATATGTAATTGCAACTTTATCTCATTTAATTTGTGAAAGACCGATGGAACCGTCAAGCCTCCAATTTTAGGGGGCAGTCGATCCTGCGGACACGGGCCGTTTGGCGGGGCGGTGGAGCGAAGAGGCTATGTGGTGAGTGACCGAGACGCCTTTGAGCGCAGCCTCGCGGCGTTGTATGACGCCATGTGCAGTTGACAAAGGGGGAGTGAGGGGGATTTTCCCGCCACAGCAGCCCCTCTCGGAGCGGGCTGCTGTGGCACCCGCCCCGCCCGGGGGAGAATGGGCCGGGCTCCCGCTGCCCGGAGGGGAAAGGGCAGCGGGCCGGGGGGGAGGATGGGGTCCCCGGGTCGGCCCCCCCTCCGTGGAGGGGATACGTTGGCGTCTTACTCGACGCCGGTAATGACGAAGTTCTGGGTGGTCTCCTGCCACTCCAGATGGACGGCCTCGCCGGGCGCTGGAAAGTCCTCCACCACGCATTCCCCGGCCAGCCCCCGTATAAACGCCGATTCGGCGTCGCGCGCGAACGCCGCGCCCAGGGTCGTCACCCGCACTGTGGCCCGCCCGAACTCCGCCCCGTCGGCCAGGGCCACGACCTCGTGGTCGCCCGGCCCGAGCCGATTCCAGTCGAGGCTCAGCCCAAAGCCGGGCGCCGGGGTCTCACACACCGCCGCCACGTCCAACCGCGCCGTGCCGTAGGCGACCGGATACGGCGTGCCGTTGATCTCGACACTGACGGCCTCGGCGTCGCACACCCAGCCGCTGATGCTGCCCCGGCCGCTCTGAAAGGAGCTGGGCGCGGGGGTTTCCAGCCGGCCGAGCACATCGCTGGCGCTGGTGGCGCCGACGGACGGCGGGGGCTGGCCGTCGCTCAGGGCGAAGTGCTGGCCGGCTTCCTGCCACACCAGGCTGACGCTGTGGTCGGGCAGCGGAAAGTCGGCCACGCTACAGGTGCCGTGGGCGTCGTGGACGAACTCCTCGCCCAGGGTCGTCACGTCTACGAGGGTGCGGGCGAATTCGATGCCGTCCAGGTAGGCGATGAGGGTGTGCTGGCCGTCGCCCAGCAGGTTCCAGTTGACGGGCAGGCCAAAGCCGGTGGCCGTGTCGTCGCACAGCTCGTGGGGATCAACCGCCCGGGGCGGCAGCCCGGAGCCGCCGGTTCCGACCACGTGGGGGAGTGGGGGAGGAACCGGGGCGGGCTGCGGGGCCGGGTGATAGGGCAGGCCGTCGATTTCCAGGACGACGGGGTCTTCACTACACAGCCAGCCGGCTACCATACCCAGGCCGTTCTGCACGGTGATGGGGCGCGGTTGCTCGACCGCCCCGGCGATGAAGCGCGTGTACAAGCGGTAGGTCCCGAAGGCGGTCGGCGACCGCTCAGTCACCCGGATGACGACCGGGCCGGGCTGGACGGGCACGCCGAGCTTGAAGTTGTACAGTCGCCCGCCCAGTTCGGCGCTGCCCAGTTCGACGCCGCCTTGCCAGACGGTGCCGACGGTGTTGCTCCAGCCGGTGGTCTCGACGTACAGCAGGCCGGTGTGGGGCAGGACGAGGCGAAAGTAATCCTGGTCGCCGTAGTGCAGCAGGCCACCGACGCGGGCGGTGGGGGCGAGGGGAGTGGCGGTGGCCGGACTGTTGCCGTGGTGGTCGGTCGGGGGAGGACGGGTCGAACCGCCCGAACCGTCTTGGCCGCCCTGGCCGCCGGTCTGGGGTGGTGCGGCCACCAGTGTCTCTGACGACACAGGGATGCCCTGGGCGTCCATGGCCCGGACCATGTAAAGATACGCCCGGCCGGGTTCGGCAGTGGAGTCTGTGTAACTGGTCTGGCCCGTCGGCACCTCCGCGATCAGCTTCCAGGGGCTGCCCTGGCGCCAGACCTGGTAGCGGGACACGGTGACATCCGCCGGCGCGGTCCACTCGACGGTGATGTCCGCCTGTGGGGGGGCTGTTCCCGTCTGCGCGGTCACGGTGGCGGTGTTGTTGGTGGAAATGTAGTCGTAGTACTTGGCGGTGTGCCAACTGCCGCCGTTGGTGGTGTCGGCTTCGCAGGTGGCTTGGGTGGTGTGGCTGAGGTCGTTGCCGCTGCTGTCGATGCACACCTGGTAGTCCTGGGTGTTGGTGATGGTGGCGGTGATGGGGGCATCCACGGGGTCGGTGGTGATGAAGGTCAGGGTCGGGCCGGCGGTTTGGCCAAGGGTCTGGTAGTAGTCTGTGGTCTGCAACTCGCCTAGGAACCACTCGCCGCTGCGGTAGGTGCCCTGGCTGGCAATGGGCGGACTGACACTGGCGCCTTGCAGGTCCACGGTCACCTTGGCCGCGGGGGCGGAGTCCGGGCCGGTATTGAGGGCCATGATGGTGAAGGCACGCTGGCTGGAGGTGGCGTCCGGGCTGGGACCGTCGTCGCGCACGGCCAACTCAGCCACCGGGCCGACATGGAAGGTGTAGGCCTCGGTGGCGCAGAGGGCGTCGTTGGTGTTGTCACCGTCGGTGTCGCAGTCGCCACTAGCGGTGGCGTGGGCGGTTGCCTGAGTGAAGTTTACGATGTAAGTTCCCAGGGCCTCGAATTTGATCCATACCGGTACTGCTGTCTTCAGGGCCGCGGGCAGGGCTGTGAGGCCGCCAGGCGGATGCTGGGCCTTGGTCCCAGTGTGTACATAGGCGAAGGCGGTACTTGTTGCTGGGCCGATGGAGAGGTGCCCCCCAGTCGGCAGTTGCACTGCTGCTATTTTCCACAGCCACTTGGTCCAATCAGAAGAAGAGAGCAAGCTATTATCTATAGAGGGTTTCAAAGTGAGAGTGTCACTAGAGGGAATCCTCCACGCGATATTCGCGCCGTCAACGATGCGCCCCTCGGGGTCCAATACTTGAACGGTAGTGGCCTGAGGCAGAATATATTGCTCTCCTTCTGCTTTGAGTGCGAGCATTTCCACTGTGTCTTGGCTATTGCATGGGGAGGTAGTATTACCAACGCATGGGTAGGGGGTGAACAGGTTAACCTGCTCGCTCTGGAACAGCACGGGCTCGTTGAGCACCCCCAAACAAACCGTACTCCGGTTGTTCACCGTCTCGTCAATTGGTTCCGGTGGCTTGGCCGATATTTCCGCGGTCACACATTGCTCATTCAGCACGGCGTCGGCGGCCAGCGTCGCCGTCAGCGTTAGCGAGTGGGTGGCGGTAGTCTGTCGCCAATCGCCAATGGTCCATATCCCGGTGTTGGAATCATAGCTGGTGCCTGTTGGAGCGGTATGCGATGTATAGGTCAAGCCCCCCGCAGGCAGAAGAACGTCTACCCGAGCATCTGAAAGATGACCCACAGTGCCTCCCGTTGCCAAGTTTCTGGCAACCAGCGTAAAGGTCACGCTCCCTTGGGCCTGCGGAAAACGATTGTCAACTGTCGCCTCGATAGCGTATGTAGGGTCCGGCGTCTCGGTCCGAGTCCCAGAGATTCTCAGCTGCCAGACTTCGGCGTGGTTGTTGTGCCGCAATGCCTCGGGCTCAAGGAAAACGCCACTATGGACTGTAGCTGTATATTGAACCACTGTTATCGAAGTCGAAGCTGTCGTGCGTAATAGATACTTGTATGAGGTTCTATTCCCCGGCATCCGGGGAATGCTCCAAATCAGTGTAGTGGTGGAATCAGTTGGGTGGAGCGCAACGGTGCCTGGCGATGGGCGGCCGAGCGTAGTACCGAGCGTAATGCCGTCAACCTTCATCACAACCCGTACATGGTACGCGTTGTCAGACCCATAATTCGCAACGGTAATGGTTGGATTTTGTACGTTGTCCTGAAGGACTATGCTGACAGCCAAGTCAATGTCACTCCCTTGCGCATGAGCCGTGCCAGGGCCGACAACCGCCCCGCTCAGGGCAACACCGACAAGGGTCAGCAGAGAGATGAACAAGCGACGCAATATAACCACTCTCGTCTTGCCGGACCCCGGATCATGTCCGGGGTCCGGCTTTGATCCGGGGTCTGGAAGTCGGGGGCTGGATTCCTGCGGAAGCAGGAATGACGAGAACAGCATTGGTATTTGCTCTACGTGTGTGGGAG
This sequence comes from uncultured Binatia bacterium (SeqCode), assembly GCA_965243735.1. GTDB lineage: Bacteria > Desulfobacterota > Binatia > Bin18 > Bin18 > JAAXHF01. The sequence continues at coordinate 4,017,805 of CBDEVZ010000008.1, read as the reverse complement.
GTGTAGCCCTGCTGCACCTCTGACCCTCCGTTCGCCCTTCGACTTTACTACGCTACGCTCAGGACGAACGGAGGGCCGGGCAGGTCCACGCCTCAAGCGGGAAGTCGCAGAAGGCGTGGAACCGGAGAGCCACCCGTCATTACTCAGATGACGGCCAGGGCCAGACGACTCTCACTCGATTGGATTCCCGCGTCCTTGTGACACCGCCATTCCGATAGGTCACCCGTGCCCAGTATTCCCACGCTCCCGTATGGCCGGGTCGCACGGTGATCCTTTTGTCCGTACCAGCCTGAAACCCCTCGTCGCCATGGGGAAGGCGGTACCACCTGAATGTCGCACCTGCTGCGGGGCCATTCCACGTCGCGACCAAGTCAAACCCTGCCTCTCCTGCTGATGGTGATGGGTACTCAGCCGTCACCGAGAAGGGATTCCTGCTGGGTCCTTCCGGATTATCTGACGTGTCATCTCTCAGGCTGATGGACACTATGACGCTGTCGTCGATGGTGGACAGGTCGACATTGCCCTCATGGTCCTGGCCATCGCTCACCAACAACTTGATGTCGTAAAAGTCGATGCTCTCATAGTCCAGATCCGCGCCCGCCTTGACCTGAATCTGGGCCCTCATCTGGCCGTTCCCGGATCTGTTCACGGCAGTCAGCGTGCCGCATTTCTCGGCGTTCGCAGCGCCGTTAATGGTAAAGTTCTCATGGGCGCCGAGTCCGTCCAGGGCGAAACACAGGGTGTCGGCGTCCAGGTCTTTCACCAATATGGGTTCTCCCACGTTGGTCCCGGCGGGGGCGTTTTCCGTCACCTTCCGCGTAACATTAAAGAGCGGTTCATGGTTCACGGGCAAATTGCCCACTTGGAAGGTGTACCGCCGTACCTCGCTGGTCACGGTGTCGGCAGTGGTGAGGGGACCGCCGGTACGCTGCTTATTGGGGTGGCCTTTGGCGTGGACGTGAAACACGTAGGTACCCGGTTCGGTAAAGGCCCAGTAGGCATAGTCGTAGGCACCGGGGGCGACCTTCCACTCGTTGTCGTCGGCATCGTCGGTGCGCCAGATTATCCTCGGTCTCTGGGCTTGGATTTCTGGGTCCTCTTCTATCTTGAAGACAAAGACATTGCCCCAGCCTTGCGTGGCGTGTCCCGGTTCCCGAATGGCCTCGAACTCATACTGGATCTTGGTCCCCTCATTCCGGTTCGCGGGGTCCGGGGCCCAGTCTCCGGGGGTCAGCAGGCCGGCGGAAGCACCCAGGCAGAGGGACGGGTTCGTGGCCGTCTTCTCGCAGGCGGGGACAATATACACCTCGGCTGAAGGTGCGTATGAGGCATCTCCGTTTTCTTCATCCGGCCCACGGCGCAAGAAATTGTAGAAGCCTCCGCCGTAATCTTCGCTGTTACTATTGGTTACCGTCCGCTTGGCCGACTCGGGAATATGGATGATGGTGTGGTCGATGTGGATGTCGGAGGCGGTGCGGGTGGTGGTTGGTGGTGTCGGTAGCCCGGTAATCGGGTCAGTACCACCTGCTGTATGGCTGACTGTCGGCGGGCAGGGATTGTTGACCAGGGTTTTGGAATTCGGGTCATTTCTATCGTCACTATTGTTCCAGTAGACATCGAAGAGGGCGACGCGGTTCGAGGGGACCTCATCCGCGGGCTCAGCGGAACAGGCTTCGGGGTCGGTTGCGTGTGCTGCGCCAGCGCCGAACAGGGCTACCAGCGCTCCCAGTGCCAAGGTCAGGGTCAGGGGTCGGAGTCGGGTCGGTCGATGCATTCCGTGCTCTCCTTTTGCGTTCTTGGAATGGTTTTTGGTCATTTCCACTTGTCTTCGTTCCTCTAGGTGCCGTTGATTAAGTCTTCATTCCTCACTCCTTCCTCCCTCCTCTATGAATTGCTCCAGGTCACTTCGAGTTCGTTCGAGTCCCAGCCCGACACGACGCGTGTCCTGCGGGGCGCTGGGTGCAAAAATTTTTAGCCTCAGTGATTCAATTGATAATTGATTGCAACTGCACTTAGGTAGCAATCTGTGAAAGATGGACAGAACCGTCAAGCCTCCAATTTTGGTAGGTCTCTGAAAATCTCGATTTATATAACTTTTTATGATCTATATAGAACTGCAAACCCTCCAATTTTGGAGGGCTGACGATTCCCGGCCACACGTCTGAAATTCCCCCCAATTTTTTTGCTGAGTCCCCTAAAATTTATTATTTATCCACCAATTTTGGGGGAACAAAATGTGCAGAGATGAGGTATAGGGGGGCGCTAATGTTGTTCATGTCTGCTCCCCGCGCCGTTCCGAGTGACGGACCCTGTGGTCCGGCGGGCGCGGCCGCGTGGGCAGCGTGGCAAGGCCAATGGAGAGAGATGGAGAGAGAGGAGGTTGTGTGATGAGTGACCAAGATGCTTTTGACCGGATCGTTACCGCGCTGTACGACGCCATGCTCTACGACGGCCGGTGGCCGGTGGCCTCGGCCCTGATTGATGAGGCCTGCGGCCTGTGGGGCCATGTCCTGGCGGTCGGCGGAGGCCTGCAGGACGAGGCCCTGGGGGGCTGTAGCTTCGTGGGAGTGTACCACCGGGGGCAGCGCCTCACCGACTGGGAGCGCGAGTACTTCGAACACTACTTTTCCCTGGACGAACGCGTCCCGCGCTACCGGCATCTGGCGGACAGCCAGCTCGTGCATAACACGGCCCTGTACACCGAGGAGGAGCTGAAGACCTCGCCGATGTACAACGAGATCCTGCCCCGCTACAACAGCCAGAATTGCCTGAACGTGCGCCTGATCGAGCCAGACGGCTCCAGCACGGTCTGGGGCCTCTATGAGCCTCTCGCCCCGGACGGTTGGCGGTCTCCGCAGGTGGCGCTGATCAGAGGACTGCTGCCCCATCTGCGCCAGTTTGTTCGTGTCCGCCAGGCGCTGGTCCGCGCCGACGCCTTCGACGCCTCCGCGACCGCCCTGCTCAACAACACCCGGGTGGGCGTCATCCAGTTGGACCGTCAGGGGCGGGTCATCGAGGCCAATGACCGCGCCCGGGACCTCCTGCGGCGCGGCGATGGAGTGTCAGACCCGGAGGGGCTGTTGCGGGCCACCGTGCCGACCGAGCAGGACCAGTTGGCGCGGCTGGTGGCGCGCGCCCTGCCGACTGCCGGCACCCCCGCCAGCGGCTCGATGCTGCTGCGCCGCGCGTCCCTGTTGCCGGCCTTCGTGGTCCACGTCACCCCCGTGGGCGGGCTCCAACTGGACTTTGGGGCACGGTGGGTCGCCGCGCTCGTGCTGCTGGTTGAACCGAACTATCAGCCCCGCCTGGATCCTGACCTTGTGGCCCGCACCCTGGACCTCACCCCGTCAGAGAGCCACATCGCGGTTTGGCTGGCCGAGGGTCGGACCGTGCGCGACATGGCCGTGACGACGGGGCGCACGGAGGGCACCGTCTATTGGCACCTGAAGCGGATCTACCACAAGCTGTCCCTCTCCCGGCAGGCGGACCTGGTGCGGCTGGTGCTGTCGGTCGCCGAGTTCCGGTGACCCGTTCCTTTGACAAAGACAGGAGAGACGCCTAGACTTTTCTCCACCGCAGGAGCACGAACAATGACCACCTTTGAATGGCTGTCCATCATTGCGTATTACACTCAACTCCTCGTGATTGGCGCCGGCTTGTGGCAGATGCACCGTGCGTCCGACTTACGTAACAAACAGTTAGACCAACAGGGGCGTGCCTTGGAATCCCTCCTACAAAGCCAGAACGAACTCCTTCGGCGTTCGCAGGCAGACTGAGGCAGCGGGCTCGTACCCACCCCGGCCCTGCGGGTCACCCCCCCGAGGACGTGTGATGCATATTGGGCCGATTGTTCTCTTCAGGCCGTCCGTGCGCGCCCTCACCCGGCCTTGCGGGCCACCCTCTCCCTCACGGCACGACAGTTTGGAGGAAGGCCGGGCGGGGTGATCCGTGTAGGGGCACGGCATGCCGTGCCCCTACGAGCCAGGCCAGGATGGCCGCCCTCCCAGGCGGGGAGAGGCGGTTCCCGGCCCCCTGATTCCCTGTCTCTGCCAAACTGTCGTGTCCCCAGCCCTCACGGGGAGAGGGTAAAAAAGCCCCTCTCCCCGTGAGGGAGAGGGGTTGGGGTGAGGGCTCTCCGGCCTGCCTGCCGACGGACGCTTGAACTTTAATCACATGTTATGATAATTCTTTGTAAGGGCGGGTTTGAACCCCCCTCCTACCGCTGCTGCCTGGAATCGGTTAAAAAATGGCCATGTTGAGAAACGCTGCTCTCATACCTGGAGCCAGGCTGGTGGCTGTGGCAGTGGCGCTGGCCCTGGCCGGTGTCGTGCCGGCCGGCGCGCAGCAGGCGGAGACGGAACCGCCGCCGGCCGAGGCCGGCCAACAGACCGAACAAGAGGCGCAACAGGCCGAGGCCGACCAACAGGCCGCCGAGGCCGAACAAGAGCCGCAGCAGTTGGAAGCCCTGGAAGCCTTGGTCGTGACCGGCACGCGCCTGCGGCAGACGGTCGATCAGGTCGAGACCGGCCCGATCGTCAGCATTGACGCCGACGAAATCCTGCACCAGGGTACGGTTCGGGTCGAAGAGCTGGTCCGCTCCCTGCCCTCGGTGTTTACCGGCGGTCAGGACGCCTCCAGCGCCAACGGCGCCACCGGCATCGCCACCCTCAACCTGCGCCACCTGGGCTCGTCGCGCACCCTGGTGCTGATTAACGGCCGTCGCATGCCGGCCGGCTCACCCTGGGGCGGGACCGGCAACGAGGACATCAACCAGATACCCGGCGCCCTGCTCAAGCGCGTCGACGTGCTGACCGGCGGCTCCTCGGTGACCTATGGCTCGGACGCGGTCGCCGGCGTGATCAACTTCATCCTGATCGACGATTTCGAGGGCATCAAGGTCGATTACCAGTTCAGCCAGCACCAGCACGACAACGACAACCGCCGCCTCAAGCGGCTGATCTCCGACCAGGGCTATGAGGTTGCCGACGACGCGACCGCCGACGGCGAGCTGTCCAACGTGTCGGTCATCCTGGGCAAAAACCTGGGCGACCGGGGCAACATCACCGCCTACGCGACCTGGCGCGACGGCGGAAAGGTGTTTCTGGGCGACCGCGATCACAGCAGCTGCGATCTGACCCCCGAGCTTGATCGGTGCGTGGGTTCGGCCACGATTCCCAAGGGCCTGTTTGCCGACTTCGGCGCCCGTCAGGTCGCGCCCGGCCACGACCCGGGCGGGCCGTTCTTCTACCAGGTCGAGGGGGGTGAGTTCGCACCCTGGGACGGCCGCTTCTACAACTACGCGCCCCCCAACCACTTTCAGCGCCCGGATACGCGCTGGACCGCCGGCGCGTTTGCCCACTACGACCTGCACAAATACGTCGAAGCCTACACCGAACTGATGTTCATGGACGACCGCACCACCGCCCAGATCGCGCCCTCGGGCTCGTTCTTCAGGCAGCGCCACCTGCGCTGCGGCAACGCCTTCCTGTCCGAGCAGCAGTTTCAGGCTCTGTGCGGCCAGTACGGCTTGACCGAGGACGATATCCAGAACGTCTACATCGGCCGGCGCAGCGTCGAGAGCGGCAACCGCAAGGATTACCTGCATCACACCTCCTACCGTGGCGTGTTCGGACTGCGGGGCGAACTCGGCGATAGCTGGCGCTACAATGTGTACTACCAGTACGCGGCGGTCCGCGCCTGGAGCAAGTTCGTCAACGGCCTGTCGACCAGCCGGATGAACCGGGCTCTGGATGCGGTTCGCGACCCGGCGACCGGCAACATCGTGTGCCGCTCGGTGCTGACCGGCACCGACCCCGACTGTGTGGCCTGGAACATCTTTGAAGACGGCGCGGTCACCAGCCGGATGACCGACTACCTGACCCAGACGCGCCGGACGCGCGGCACCACCGACCAGACCGTGGTGTCGGGCTATCTGGCCGGAAATCTCGGCCGCTACGGCCTGGTATCGCCGTTTGCCACCAATGGCATCGACATCGCCCTGGGCGGCGAGTGGCGCGAGGAGAATCTCAAATACCGGCCCGACCGGATCACCCAGAGCGGGGACGGCACCGGCGTGGGCGGTGCGCCGCAGCCCCTCAGCGGCGGCTTCGACGTGCCGGCCTTTTTCATTGAGACCGGTATCCCGCTCATCGAGGACGTGCCGTTCATCCGCCAGCTGATCGTCAACGGCGGTTATCGCTCCTCGTGGTACGGCGTCCAGACCGATACCTACGGCGTCCGGGTCGGCTGGGCCATCAACCACGACATCAGCCTGCGCGGCAGCTACCAGCGGGCGGTGCGCGCGCCGAGTATCCGCGAACAGTTCCTGCCCCAGCGGCTGGGCCTGATCTACATGACCTCCGACCCGTGCGCCGGCGAGGTGGTTGACGGCAAAACCGCAGCCGGCCGCAGCTTTGAGGAGTGCGCCCGCAGCGGGGTGACGGCCGAGCAGTTCGGCCACATTCCCGACTCGCCGGCCGGTCAGTACAACTTCCTGATCGGAGGTAACCCGGGCTTGGCTCCCGAAGACGCGGACACCTATTCGGTCGGCCTGACCTGGACGCCCGGTTTTCTCGACGGCCTGAGCTTGTCCGTGGATTACTTCGACATCGAACTCAAGGGCGGCGTCGGCGCCCTGTCACCGGAGCTTGTGCTGAACCGCTGCCTGGACGGCAAACTCTCCCAGTGTGACAAGGTCAGGCGCGGACCGAGCGGCGACCTGTGGCTGCCTTCCGACCGGGTCGAGACGACCGGCCATGTCGAGGCCGTGCTGGAGAACCTGGCCGTCGCCGAGGTCCGCGGCTACGACTTTGCCATCGACTATGTGCTCAGTCTTGGCCGCTACGGCAGCCTCAACTTCAGGAATCTGCTGTCGTATCTTGAGACCTACGATCTGAAGGCAACTGCGGATATTCCCAAGATCGCCTGCGCCGGCAGCTGGGGCTACTCGTGCGGCACGCCAACCCCGAGGATCCGCAACATCCTGCGCGCCACCTGGCTGAGTCCCTGGGGCTTACAGCCGAGTCTGCTGTGGCGCTACATCAGCACCAGCACTGACCCCGACCCGGACCGCCCGGTTCCGGTCGATGACCGCCACTATTTCGACTTTTCTGCGGTCTGGCAGGTCACCGAGTATGCCAGCCTGCGGGTTGGCATCCGCAACCTGTTTGACAAGGAACCGCCCATTGTTGGCGAGTCCGGCCGAGGCGGCAACACCTTCCCCGGCCTGTACGACGCCCTGGGCCGCTACTGGTTTGTCGGGGTGAGCGTGGCCCTCTCCTGAGGCGTCGCCCCGTGTTGAACGTGTGATGCGAAAAGAAACCCACCCCGGCCTGTGGCCACCCCTCCCAGGAGGGGATGCGGGCGGTTCCCCTCCCAGGAGGGGATGCGCGTGAGCGGCGGGGTGGGTTGTCTCCAGCTGAGCGGCTTCCGCACGGCTGGTAAGAACCGAGTCCGGGTAATGTGCATCACACGTGTTGAGAGGTGCCCATGCTGAGAAGAAAGACGTGGACAGGGATTGCGCTGGCGTTCCTCCTGATTGTAGCAGCGACCGCTCTTGCCCAGGACGCCGAGCCACCGGAGGCTCGGGGTAGCGAAGAGCCGCAGCAGCTCGAAGCGGTCGTGGTGACCGGCTCGCGCATTCAGCAGACCAACCTGTTCAGCTCCAGCCCGGTCATCCAGGTTGAGGCTGAAGACCTGGCCTTGCTGGGCACCGTCCGGGTCGAGGACATGCTGCGTAACCTGCCCCAGCTGTACTCCACCCAGAACGCCAGCCAGTCGAACGGGGCGACTGGGACCGCGACCCTGAATCTGCGCAACCTGGGCGCAGAGCGCACCCTGGTGCTGGTCAACGGTCGGCGTCTGCCGGCCGGCTCGCCGCTGCAAGGCGGAGTCGGCGCCGATATCAACCAGATCCCGGCCGCGCTGATCGAGAGCGTTGAGGTGCTGACCGGCGGCTCCTCGGCCACCTATGGCTCGGACGCCATCGCCGGGGTGGTCAACTTCCTGATGCGCGACGACTTTGAGGGCATCAAGCTCGACTATCAGTTCAGCCAGTACCAGCACGACAACGGCAGTGACCGGTGGCAGCGGATTGTCCGCGACGCCGGCTATGAGGTCGCCGATGGTTCAACATGGGATGGTGATATCTCGAATGTGTCGCTGATCGCGGGCCGCAACCTGGGCCGGGACCGCGGCAACGTCACAGTCTACGGCACCTACCGCGATATCGATCCGGTGCTCCAGGGTGACCGCGATTACAGTTCGTGCGCCCTGAGCAACGACCTCTCCGAGTGCTCTGGCTCGGCGACCCAGCCCCAGGGCACGTTTGCCGACTTCGGCGTGCTGCGAAGTCAGGGTCTGGACAGCTTTGACTACAAGGTCGAGGGCGACCGCTTCGTGCCCCGCGAAGGGACCCTGTTCAACTACGGGCCGTCGAACTATTTTCAGCGTCCCGACCGACGCTGGACCGCCGGCCTGTTTGCCCACTACGACCTCCACGACCGGGTTGAGACCTACGCCGAGTTCATGTTCATGGACAATCGCTCGGTAGCCCAGATCGCGCCCTCGGGCGCCTTCTTTGTGACCAACACCCTGAACTGCGGCAACGCCTTCCTGTCCCGGCAACAGTTTGACGCCCTGTGCGGCGCCTACGGTCTGACGCGGGATGACAGCCAGCACGTTTTTATCGGTCGTCGCAACGTCGAGGCGGCAGCCGGCAAAACGACCTGCGCCACACCTCTTACCGGGGGGTATTCGGGCTACGCGGCGACCTCAGCGAGAATTGGCGTTACGACCTGTACTACCAGTACTCTGAGGTTCGCATGCAGAACTCGTATTTGAACGACCTGTCGATCACCCGCATCAGGCGGGCGCTGGACGCGGTCAGAGATCCGGCTAGCGGGCAGGTCGTGTGTCGCTCGGTGCTGGACGGTTCCGATCCCGGTTGCGTCCCCTGGAACATCTTTCGTGAGGGTGCGGTGACCCAGGACATGGTCAACTACCTGAGCCTGCCCCTGTCTGCCCGTGGGGCTACCGATCAGACTGTGGTGTCGGGCTATATCGCCGGCAATCTCGGTCGCTACGGCCTCAGATCGCCGCTTGCCGCCACCGGGCTGGACCTTGTCCTGGGCGGCGAATACCGTGACGACAACCTCAAGTTCACTCCCAACCAGGCCTACCGCAGCGGTGACGGGGCCGGCCAGGGTGGCGCCAGCCACCCCGTCAGCGGGGGGTCCGACGTGACGGAGTTTTTCCTCGAAGCCGGCATTCCGCTGATCGACGGCGTCCGCTTTGCGGAGGAACTGCGGCTGGACGGCGGCTATCGCTATTCCGACTACGACTACGGTGAGCACACCCATACCTTTGGCGTCCGCGCCGGCTGGGCGCTCCATCCCGACCTCAGGCTGCGGGCCAGTTTCCAGCGGGCGATTCGCGGCCCGCAGGTGCGGGAGCGCTTTCTGCCGCAGGGCTTCAACCTGTTCGAGATGAACGCCGACCCCTGCGCCGGGCCGGTCACCGACGGCAGGACGGCCGAGGGCCGCAGCTTTGAGCAATGCGCCCGTAGCGGGGTGACCGCCGCGCAGTTCGGCAACATCGAAAATTCACCGGCCGCCCAGTACAACTTTCTGCAGGGCGGCAACCCGGGCCTGGCGCCCGAGGAATCCGACACCTACTCTTTCGGACTGGTGTGGACGCCCGGCTTTCTCGACGGCCTCGACTTCAGCTTCGACTACTATTCCATCGAGATCAGCAAAGGCATCAGCACCCTGACCCCGGAGTTCATCCTCAACGAATGTCTGGACGGCAACGCCTCGCAGTGCGCCAAGGTCCGACGCGGCCGGAGCGGTGACCTGTGGCTGGGCTCCGACCTCGATAACAGCGGCCACATCGTATCCCTGCTGGACAACCTGGCCATCGAGGAGGTGCAGGGCTACGACATGACCGCCAGCTATGAGCTTGATATCGGCCGCTGGGGGAGTCTGCGCCTGAGCGATATCCTGTCCATCACCGCCACCTGGGACCAGCAGGAGCTGGAAGGGGCGCGCAAGGTTGACTGCAATGGCAACTGGGGGGCGACCTGCGGCTTTCCGACCCCGGATATTCGAAACAATTTGCGCGCCACCTGGCTGACGCCGTGGGGCCTGCGGCCGAGCGTCATGTGGCGCTACATCAGTGGCGTCGAAGACCTCAACTCCACCCAGGTCGATCTCGGAGCGCGGCACTACTTCGATCTGGCCGCGATCTGGCATTACAACGACTACACCAGCATCCGGGTCGGCGTGAACAACCTGTTCGACAAGGCGCCGCCGCTGGCCGGCAATGCGGCCGGGCCGTCCATCGCCGGCAACGGCAACACCTTCCCCGGCCTGTACGACGCCCTGGGCCGCTACTGGTTCGTCGGGGTCAGCGTCGGCTTCTCCTAAAACGCCGATTACGCCCCCCATTGCCAACGGCGCCGTAGCAGAAGCCGCAGCCGTGATTGAGCACCTGCCTAATGAGGAGTAGGGTGCATACATTCTCAAGGGCAACTTCTGAGGGAGGTCACTATGGTCCAAGCAAAATTCAGCCTCGAAGAATCGCACCTGCAATTTCTCGATGAATGCCGCTCGTATGGATTCAAGGATCAAAGCACCGTTGTTCGGATGGCGCTCGACCGTCTGCGTGAAGAATTCGCCCGGCAACGTTTACGGGAGTCTGCGGACCTCTACTCAGAGGTCTACACAGAAGACGAAGAAACTCGGGAGCTGACGACATCCGCGCTAGCGGAGTGGCCAAAGTGAGCCCGTTGAAGCGAGGGACGGTTATTGATGTGAATCTTGATCCGACGAAAGGTTCGGAGACGGGCAGGATTCGCCCCTGTATCATCGTCACCAACGACACATACAACGAGCGAGTTCCCGTGATCCAGGTTGTTCCAGTTACTGCCTGGAGCGTGAAAGCCGGGGACTATTTTGACGTCCTGCCCGAGCGCGGTCGCCCGCGCTACATCCTGGTCAGTGACTTTCAGACCTTCGAGCTGCAAACCCCGACACTGGGCGAGCATAATAGGGAAATCCTGCCCCAATGGCTGGGCTATGCGCCAGAGCAGGTACAAGAGTTAGAACGCAAGCAGATTCTGCGCAACGGCCCGGCGTGAACACGAGCCAATTCTCTCTGATGGGTAGCTCTGAAAAAGCATGAATAACGATAAACGACGGCTTATAGAATCCTTGGTACGCTCAATCCCAGAATTGACCGCCGGCCAACTCCACTGGATTCAGCGTGCGGTCTCTGTTTTCTCGGCCGATCACAGATTTATCCTAAATGGGAGTGATTTGTTCGATGAAACCATCCTACAAAACTTCGGAGATGCGCTGCGGGTTCATCATAGTTTCTCGTCAGAACCATTCAGTAAAGATAAGTTTGAATACGTTCTCGTCCATGTCCTGAAAATGAGTGGCCATGAGGCGGAACTCGCCCCAAAAGGCAATCCAGGCCATGACGCTAACGTTGATGGGGTCCAATTATCACTGAAAACGCAGGCGGATAAAAATATTAAGGAAAACGTCTTATGGATCAGCAAATTCATGGAATTGGGGAGAGGAGATTGGGGCGATGACCCAAGAGACCTTGAAGGGTTGCGTATCCAGTTTCTCAACCATCTGGAGCGCTATGAGAAGATACTGAGTCTCCGGGCTGTCAGAAAGGCCCCGCGCTGGAAATATGAACTTGTTGAAATCCCGATAGATATCCTCAGGCTCGCCAATAGCGGTCAGTTGGAAATGAAACTAGGCAGCAAACAGTTTCCAAAGCCCGGCTACTGTCATGTTCGCAATGAGGACGGCCAGATCATTTTCAGTCTGTACTTTGACGGTGGAGGTGAGAGAAAATTACAGATCAAGAACTTGAGTAAAGATGCTTGTCGAGTGCATGCACAGTGGGAATTTTTTATACCTCAGGAATGAGGACCGTTTGCACCATTGCCGCCCTTCGCTCTGCGATGTCCAGATACTCACGATTCAGTTCTATGCCGATACACCGCCGCCCGAGTTCTTTTGTCACGATCCCAACCGTGCCGGCCCCATAAAAAGGATCAAGGATAATATCGTTTTTCCGACTGCCAGCAACAATGCAGGGGCGAATCAAGGCTCTGGGAAAGACCGCAAAATGCGCTTCCGGACAGGGCTCCGTATTGATCGACCAGACCGTCCGCCTGTTTTTCCGTCCGTTACCATTTGTCGTATTCTCCTTAATTGCCTCCTGGTCAAAATAGTATCGCTCGGATTTTGAAAACATGAACAGATATTCGTGGGAAACCGTAAATCTGTCTTTGACGCTTTCAGGCTGGCAGTTGGGCTTGTGCCAGATAATGTCATTCCGTAGATACCAGCCGTCTTTTTGGCATTCCAGGGCTAGTAGCCAGGCGACCCCAATCAGGTCCTTCTTCTTCAGTCCGGGCGGGGTTGGCGGGCGGTACGACATGGCCCGACCCTTATTCTTATCATCAGTATCTCGCCATTTTCTGCCACCGGATGAGTAGGTGTTACCGATATTGAGCCAAAACGTGCCGTCAGGCTTCAGTACCCTGCGGACTTCACGAAAGACGTCGACAAGATGCTCAATATAGTGGGATAAGTCTGGCTCAGCACCAATCTGCTCCTCAATGCCATAGTCTCTGACACCCCAATACGGCGGCGACGTAACGACGCATTGAAACGTGTCATCCGGGAACTGTCGAATCAGGTCACGTGCATCCCCATGCAGCGTCATGACCGGATGCTGGCGAGTTGGGAGGGCTATATTGGTCTCGGCGGTTGTTTGAAGGACTGTCGTCATTTTTTTCAGCTTGGAATGCTCTCAACGCATTCGCGAGGTTTGCTGTTGTTTTTTAGGCCGGCCCCTTTTCTTTTTTCCGTGTCTTGCAAATTCGGCTAGAGTATCCTCCTCAATCATGTGGTCCCTGCCGTATTTCTCAGATTCGAGGCGTTCCTCAACGATATACTGACGCACCCGTGAGGGTGTAACACCAAGGTATTCAGCAGCCTCTCCTGTTGTTAAATACTTTCTCATGCGTTAGGAATAATAACGTTCTCTGCCGCATTTTTCAACCTCTTTGATACAATTTGGACAAGACCAAGGACGACGGCTACTTGCGGCTTTGGTATCTGCGGTTCTGGCAGGCGCTTGAAGATGCGAAGAGACGCCTCGGATATCTCCAACTCGATAATCTTGACACGGTGATCGCAGGCGAAAGGACGCCGAAGGAACTCAAGGAGTATCGGAACGACATAGCCCATTGGCATACGGGCAAGAGAGACAATGCGTACCTGAGGGACCTTCAGTACACGGCACTGGAACTGCTCCGCAGGAAGTCCCGCTCAACCAAAGATGGCGAATCGGGCCGATCCGAACGGCGCTTCCGTCAGCAATAAGGATGGGTAGCAAAGTATAGGAGGCTCCTACCCTTCTGGCAGGGAGCAATTCAAAAGAGCGGAGCTATCGAGCGGTCCGGGCGATGAGTTCCCGCAAGGTGCGCATCGTGGCTTCGTGTTGGGTGTCTGAGGCGCGCGTGGTCTCTTCGTGCTGACTCTTCTGCCCGTCCCGAGGCTGCCCCATGCGACGCAGGCCGCCGGGGCGCTCAGTCGCCGAGCTGGCCGATACCCCAGCGGATGCCGCGGCGCAGCAACTCGTAGTACACCGGCGCGTCCCACGAACAGCGCTCGACGCTGCACACCGGCATGAGCGGCTGCATGTCGTATTTTCCGCGACAGTGGCCGAGCGTCAGATACAGCACCTGGCCCTGACCGTAGGGGTGCAGGTAGAGTTGCGGCCGCGGCTCGTCGTTGTCCAGACTTTCACGCACATAGCCCACCGACCGGTCGGTGTAGCGCGACTCCAGCAGGGTGTGAATCTGGCCGTAGAACTCACAGTAGTAGGGTTCGTCCTGTACCTCAAAGGGATCGATGCCGCGCACCAGCGGATGGCTCGGGTCGGCCACGGTCACCCGAATGGGCTGGATGGGCGGGTGGGACACAAAGTGGTTGCCCAGCATGTCGGACAGGGCCGGCGCCTTGCGGGGGGTATCGACCTTGCCCGGAATCACGATGCCGTCGGTTTCCATGGGCTCGCCCACAAACTCCAGCATGGCGCTCGTGCCGTGCAGGCCAAACCAGCGGCCGCCTTGGTCGAGGAAGCGCCCTAGCGCGTCCTGCTGCTCGACGGTCGGGCATACGTCGCAGGTGTAGGTGAGCAGCAGCCGGGACTCGGCAATCGCCCCAACATCCCGGTAGTCTTCGGCCACCCGCACCACCACGTCCTCGTGTTCGGCCAGCAGCGTGAGCAGTTCGAGCCGGGCGAAGTTGGTGTCGTGATACTTGGCATTGCAGATGAGATAGACGTCGATGCGGGTGTCGTCGGACATGCCGGCCTCCCGTGCTCAGGCGTAATGGCTGCGGCGCTTGACGGCCATCTCGCGCTCCAAATAAAAGATGTCCGTCTTGTTCCAGCCGCCGTCTTTTTCCACAAACTTATGGCCGCGCAGAGTCGTGGCTACGATGCCCAGGTCCGGCCGACCGGGATAGTCGCGTCGGTCACGGAGTTCGGTCGAGGCAAAGATCGTGTCGCCGACAAAAACCGGGCCGGTGTGGCGGCCGGTGACGTAGACGATATCGCCGACCGCGTTATCCGCCACATCCGGGCAGGACAGCCCCAGACACAGGTTGAAGGCCAGGCCGCCGTACACGATCAGCCGGCCGCCGATATATTTGTCCGGGTTCTGGTCGATCAGGTGTTGGTTGGTGTGGACCTGCGAGGTGTTGTCGAGCATGGCGGTGAGGTCCATGTGGGCGGCGGTCACGGTCCGGCCGCGTGAGTGCTCGATGGTCTGGCCGGGCGACAGATCCTCGAAATAGGTATCGGCGTTGCTCAGATGCGCCAGTCCGCGGTACTCCCGACTAGCGTCGTAGACCGGTACGCCCAGCTCACACGGCACGTCGGGCAGGCTCGCCAGCTCGCCGGCCTCAACCGGCGCCGCAATATCGTCCTTCCAGATCTGGACCTTGCGCCGCAGGGTCAGCACAACCTCCTCGTGCTGATTACGGCCGGTGGTCTGGACGTGCACCACCCCGCGGTCGGGGTTGCGCGACGAGGGGCTGAGACCGATGACGCGGGTCTCGACCTCGATCGTATCGCCGATATGGACGGGCACGCCAAAACGCATGTCCTGATACTCGAGGTTGGCTCGGGCGTTCTCGGAAATATCCTCGACGCTCTGGCTGAAGACGATGTTCATGACCAGGCCCGGCGGGGCGACCAGGCTGCGATAGCCGTAGCGGGTGGCGTAGCGCAGGTTTTTGGACAGCGGGTTGGTCGTCATGCCGAACTCGGTGAAGGCGTTGAACAGGCCCTCGGTGAGCGTCTTGCCGACCTTGTGACGAAAGTGTTGTCCGGCGCGAAAGTCTTCCAGAAAATTGCCGCGTTTCTTGCGCATCGGCGTGCTCAGTGGCCCATCACGGACAGGAATTCCTGCAGGCTGCGGGTGGTCAGGTGCAGATACATGTTGTGCTTTTTCTGGTTGCCCAGGGTATCCGACGGCTGACCGCTGTAGTTGTGGCCGGGAAACAGCCGGGTCTCGTCGACCAGCTTCGACAGGGTCTGCAAGCTGTAGTACATGTCTTCCGGGCTGCTGCCGGGCAGGTCGATGCGGCCGCACGAGTTGATGAACAGCGTATCTCCGGCCACCAGGTTGTGGCCGATCAGAAAACACTGTGAGCCCGGGGTGTGGCCGGGCGTGTGGATGAAGGTGACCTCAATGTTGCCGACCGCAGTGGTGTCGCCGCCCTCGACCTTGACCAGGTCGGAGTCGGACAGCCCGGCGATGCGGTTCAGGAATTCGGCCTCGGCCTTGTGAATATAGACCTTGGCCTTGACCTGCTCCAACAGCTCGGCCGCGCCCTGAATATGGTGGCCGGAAAACTCGCCGCCCAGATGGTCCTGGTGATAGTGGGTGACCAGCGCCTTGCTGATTGTGTAGCCGTCCTCTTGGGCGACATTGACCAGGGCCGGAATATCCCACGCCGCGTCAATCACCAGCGCCTCGCGGGTCTCCGGGTCGCCGATGAGATAAGCGAAGTTCTGCATCGGCCCGATTTCGATCTGCTTGAAATAGATGCGTGAGTCAGCCATGGCTCGGCCTCTCTGGGGTCAGGTCTGCCGGGTCTTCTTGACCCGCTTGGCCCTGTCGTGGCCGCGCAGACCGCGCTCCCACAAATACTCCGGCTCGTCCAGGTGGGTGCTCACCCAGCGCGACAGCACGAACAGCAGGTCGCTCAGGCGGTTGACATATTTGAGCGGCCAGGGGCTCAGGTCTTCTTCCCGCGACAGCCGGACGATATCGCGCTCGGCCCGCCGACACACGGTCCGCGCCTGGTGCAGAAAGCCGCCGACCTTGCCGCCGCCGGGCAGGACAAACGAGTTCAGCGCTTGCAGGTCTTTCTGCAGCCGATCAATCGTCCGCTCCAGAGCCCGGACCTCGCGTGGGCCGACCCGGAACATGCCCTCGTAGGAAAAATCGGACGGCGTGGCCAGCTCGCTGCCCAGGTCAAACAGCTGGTTTTGCAGCCGGCGAAAGATTTTGTCCAGCTCCTTGGACGCCTTGAGGCGATCCTTGAGGTCGTCGTTGAAGACCCGGGCCAGTCCCAGGACGGCGTTCAGCTCATCGACCGTGCCGTAGGCCTCGACCCGCGCCGCGTCTTTGGCGACTTGCTGGCCGCCGACCAGCTTGGTGAAGCCGGCGTCGCCGCTGCGGGTGTAGACCTTGGTGATGCGAATAGCCATTACACGCCAAGACGCCGTTTGAGCGAGTCGTGTTCCTGCCACATGGCCTGCGGCATGCGATCCCCGAACTGGGTAAAGAACTCCTGCTGGCCCTCTGTGGCGTGCTTCCAGCCCTCACGGTCGACCGACAGGAGTTCTTCCATGGTCTCGGGTTTCAGGTCCAGCCCGCTGGTGTCGATGTCTTTGGGGTAGGGCAGGTAGCCGATTTCGGTTTCACGCGCCTCGACCTCGCCGTGGACGCGGCTCAGCACCCAGCGGAGCGCGCGCAGGTTTTCCCCGAAGCCGGGCCACAGGTATTCGAGGTTCTCGGACATGCGAAACCAGTTGACGCGGAAAATCTTGGGCGGGTTGGCGATCCGGGTGCCCATGTCCATCCAGTGTCCGAAATAGTCGCCCATGTTATAGCCGCAGAAGGGCAGCATGGCCATGGGATCGCGCCGGATCACCCCGACCTTGCCGGTGGCGGCGGCGGTCGTCTCGGACGCCATGGTCGAACCCAGAAAGACGCCGTGCTGCCAGTTCAGGGACTGGAACACGAGGGGGATCAGGCCGGCCCGCCGGCCGCCGAACAGGATGGCCGAAATCGGCACGCCCTGGGGGCTTTCCCACTCCGGCGACATGACCGGACACTGGCGCGCCGGGGTGGTGAAGCGCGAGTTCGGATGGGCGGCCTTGGTCTCGCTCGACGGGCTCCAGGGCCGGCCCTGCCAGTCCAGGGCTTCAATCGGAGCCGGGCCGTCCATGCCTTCCCAGTAGGGGCAGCCGTCCGGCGTTAAGGCCACGTTGGTGAACAGCGAGTTTGAGTCGACCGTCGCCATCATGTTGGGGTTGGTGTGGGAGTTGGTGCCGGGCGCGACGCCAAAAAAGCCGGCCTCCGGGTTGATCGCCCACAGGCGCCCGTCGGGGCCGATGTTCATCCACGCGATATCGTCGCCGACCGTCCAGACCTTATAGCCGTGCTGGCTGGCTGAGGGGACCAGCATGGCCAGATTGGTCTTGCCGCACGCGCTCGGAAAGGCGGCCGCGATATAGGTCGTGCGGCCGCTGGGCTCTTCGATCCCGATGATCAGCATGTGCTCGGCCAACCAGCCCTCTTCCCGCGCCATATAGCTGCCCAGCCGCAGGGCAAAGCACTTTTTGCCCAGCAGGGCGTTGCCGCCATAGCCGGAACCGACCGACCAGATGGCCCGCTCTTCCGGGAAGTGCATGATATAGCGCCGGTCGGGACTCAGGTCGCCCAGGGAGTGCAGCCCCTTGACATAGTTGTCGGATGAGCCGAGGCGGTCCAGCGCGGCCTGGCCCATACGGGTCATGATCCGCATGCTGGCGGCCACATACGGGCTATCGGTGATTTCCACCCCCAGCTGGCTGTAGGGCGAGGCCTGCGGGCCCATGATATAGGGCACCACATACATCGTGCGGTCTTTCATTGATCCGGCAAACAGGGCGCCGGCGGTGTCTTTGGCCTGAGCCGGTGGCATCCAGTTGTTGTTCGGGCCGGCGTCTTCCTGCTTGGCGGTGTTGACAAAGGTCAGGTGTTCGGTGCGGGCCACGTCGTTGGGATCGCTGCGGTGCAGGTAGCAGTCGGGGTACCTTTTACGGTTCAACTCAAGCAGGGTGCCGGACTCGATCATCTCTTCGATCAGACGCTGATTTTCCTGCTCGGAGCCGTCGCACCAGTGGATACGTTTGGGTTTGGTGTGGGCGGCGGTTTCTTCAACCCACTGTTCTAAGGGTGTTGGCATGAAGCGTGTCCTCTCTTGCTAGGGCTTGGCGATATGCGGGAGGTGTGCGGAAAAGTTCTTGTATCCAGCGAGTTCGGGGGCGTCAAGATAGGAGACCATGAGACGGCCACTGGGGCGAAACCTGACAGCTGGAGCAGGAACGAAGGGCGGCTTATCGGGGCGTGCGTTCGGGGCGGCAGCGCTCCAGGATGATCTCTTTGAGCTTCTCCGGGTCGAGCGGTTTTTTGAACACGACCTCCTGCAAACCTTCGAGCTTGCTGCGCTTGATGACGTGATCCTTGTCAAAGAAATAGGCCGTCATCAGGACGACCGGGGTGTCGGGAAAACGCTCGCGGACTTCCATATACAGGTCGTAGCCGTCCAGGTCGGGCATGACCACGTCGCTGAGGACGATATCGACCGTTTTGTAGGTCAGGATATTCAGCGCCGGCAGGCCGCCGGTGGCGACTTCGACCTGCGCGCCTTCCTCCTGCAAGACATCCCGCAGCGAGTAACACACGCCCAGATCGTCATCGACGACCAGAATCGTCAGACCGGTCAGCTCCTGGCTGGCGGCTTTCTGATGGCTGTGGTGGGGGGCGATGATTTGCTCGTCGCGGCCCAGGTCGGCCATGCGCGAGCCGTGGAGGTACTCGGTGGTATCATAGCGCTCGCCGTGGGCCATCTCGTCAATCCGGCCGATGATCGTCCGAATCTTCAGCAACTCGCGCTGGATGGACTCGACCCGCTCTTCCTGGACGACGTATTCTTCGTCGGAAAAGACCTGGGCCATATGTTTGTCGAGGACATCGAGGTTGTTGAACACGATCTCCAGCGGATTGTTGATCCGGTGGGCCAGGCCGACCGCCAGCTCACCCAGGGTGGCCAGCTGGTCGCGGCGGCGGATGTCGCGCAGATCCTTGATAAAGCCGACCGAGCCGACCTGATAGCCCTCGCTATCATAGATCAGCGAGCCGGAGATGGAGGCCGGAATGTGCTCGCCGTTTTTACATACCAGGGTGGTTTCAAAGTTTTTGATCTTGCCCGTGCCGCCGTTGTCTTCGCTCTGCATGGCGTCCATGACGCGGCGGGCTTCCTCAAGGCTGGGGTAGATGGTCGGCCACACCCGCTTGCCGTGAATCTCGGCCGAGGTGTAGCCCAGGGTTTGCTGGGCGCCGTCGTTGTAAAAGATGATCTGGCCCTTGCGATCCACCGCGATGACGATATCGAGCGAGCTTTCGAGCAGCCGCTCGAAATATTCCGGGGGCAGGTGGATTTCGCGCAGGTCACGGTGGAAGCCGATCGAGCCGATCTCTTGGCCCTCCTCGTCATAGATCAGCGCGCCGGAGAACGACACCGGGATGTGTTCGCCGTTCTTGGCCACGAGCGTGGTCTCAAAGTTTTTAACCGTGCCTTTTTCGCCGAATTCCTCGCCGCGCAGGGCTTCCAGGACTCGCCGGGCTTCGGCCAAATCGGAGTACAGCATAACCCGCTGGCCACGCTGGTAGGCGTCTTGCAACTCCTCGAAGGTGTAGCCCAGGGTCTTGCTCGCACCGGCGTTGTAGAAGATGATCTGGCCCTTGCGATCAACTGCGATGACGATGTCGGGAAAGCTCTCAAGAAGACGTTCGAAGTACACCGGAGGAAGCTGGAACATGGATGGATACCCACTCTTTGGCCCGGTTCTAGGGCTGTTCGACCGTCTCGGTCGCGCTCAGTCTTCTGAACTGCGTCTTATGTTAGGCTCGGCTTTCCGTGGTCGTCAAGACCAGGAGAGGGTAAACGTGTCCTCCCCGCCCATGAAAAATGTTGGCACGTTTGCCCTTTGGCGGCGGGCCAGGGTCGCGCTTGTCGCCTGTGTGGTTGTCGCGGGTGTCAGCCTCGGTGGCTGCTACTGGATCAAATACACCAAGCTGATGCGCACCCATGTCGAACTCCTGCTGGCCATGACCGATAAAATGGGCAGCTTTCTGGAGGACGACCGAGCCATGACGCCGCGGATGATGAACGAATTTCTGTACCCCCTGGAGCGTGCCCGGGATTTTGTCCGGATCGTTAAGCGCTTCTACGAAGGACGGACCTCGCTCGAGCAGTTCGAGCGTCTGCTCGCCGTCTATGCCGACCTGCTTGAGGAGACCGAGCGGCTGCGGGTTCTGAAGGGCGACCTGGCGGGCTTTCGGGAGCGGGCCGCTCTGGTGCAGGAATGGGCTGGGCGGGTCGAGGCGGCCCTGGCTGCGGAGGAAGCCTGACCGGCCCGAGGCCGGGGCTCATCGGCGCTCGGGTACCAGCTTGATGACGTGTTTCTCGTCGTCCAGCTCGGCCAGCAGCTCGGCGACCGTGCGGCCCAGGCCGGGATGGCACAGGGCGGGAGCGATCTCACACAGGGGTTCGAGCACAAAGCGCCGCTTGTGCAGCTCGGGGTGCGGGACGCGTAAACGGGGGGTGTCAATCCGCGCGGCGTCAAAGAACAGAATGTCGAGATCCAGGGTGCGGGAGGCCCAGCGCACGGTCGAGCGCACACGTCCCAATGCGTGTTCGATGGCTTGCAGCCGCCCGAGCAGGGCTTCGGCCGCCAGCCCGGTTCGGATTTCAATCACCCCGTTCAGATACCAGTTGCGGGCCTCGCCCAGCGGCTGGGTTTCATACTGGGAAGACTGGCGAACGATGACGGTGTCGGGCAGGCCGGTAATCCGCTCCAGGGCCTGGCGGTAGTAGGCCTGCCGATCCCCGAGGTTGGAGCCGAGGGCGATAAAGACCCGGTGTGACATCGTCTCAGCCATGTTTCCGCCCTCCCCCCTTTGCCACGTGTGATGCACATTACCCGGCATCTCCTCTTCCCAGCCGTGCAGAAGCCGCTGGGCCGGAGAGAACCCACCCCGCCGCTCACGCGGCACCCCTCCCAGGAGGGGATGGAGGTGGTTCCCCTCCTCGGAGGGGTGGCCGAAGGCCGGGGTGGGTGCCTTTTTGCATCACACGTTTGCCAGGGGGGATTGAGGAGGGATTTTCTCCCTACAGCTCGAAGGCCTGCACGGCCTGATCGACCACCATCCGGCCGATGGCCAGGGAGGCGGTCGCGCCGGGCGATGGAGCGTTGAGCACATGCAGGGCATTCCCGGTCCGGGAAATCACGAAGTCGTCCACCAGTCCCCCGTCGGCGGCAATCGCCTGAGCCCGCACCCCGCTCCCGCCCGGCTGCAGGTCGGCCTCGGTCAGGTCCGGCAGCAAGCGTTGCAGGGCGCGCAGAAAGGCCCGTTTGCTGAACGAGCGGTACATTTCTCCCAGGCCGGTCTGCCAATACCTGCGGGCCATGGTCCAGAAGCCGGGAAAGCTCAGGGTTTCCCGCGCGTCGTGCCAGTTGAAGTCGGATTTGCGATAGCCTTCCCGAGCCAGAGCCAGGACGGCGTTCGGACCGGCTTCGACCAGGCCGTCGATCGTCCGGGTGAAATGCACGCCCAGAAACGGCAGGGCCGGGTCGGGGACCGGGTAGATCAGCGTGTTCACCAGCCCGCGACGCCCGGTCGTCAGGGTATAATACTCGCCCCGAAAGGGAACGATTTGCAGCGCGGGCTGCGCCCCGGCCAGGCGCGCCAGGCGGTCACAAAACAGCCCGCCGCAGTTGATCAGATAGCGGGTCTGGATGGCGCCGCCGGTGGTTTCCAGGACCAGCTCGCCCTGGCTGTGGCGCAGCTGCTGGACCTGGTGTTTGAGCAGAATCGTTCCGCCGCCGTCCTCGACCAGCCGG
The DNA here is from genome assembly GCA_965243735.1 of uncultured Binatia bacterium (SeqCode). Lineage (GTDB taxonomy): Bacteria > Desulfobacterota > Binatia > Bin18 > Bin18 > JAAXHF01. Next base: position 3,995,524 of record CBDEVZ010000008.1, on the reverse strand, counting down.
GCATAGGTGTGGGCTACCCGGGAGAAGTCGATAATCCCGGTGCTCGGCACGTGGAGAGCCCTGATGCCGGTGGCGTGCGGTTCAAGCTCGCGCAGGCGTTCCGGCCCGATCATGGCCAAACCCTGTACCCCGTTGGCTGTGCCACGGCGGTGGAGTTCCTCGAGCCGCGGCAACTCGTCGGTCGAGGTGGCGACCACGACCTTGCCACAGCGCTGGTAGGGGATGGCGTGACGCTCACAAAAGGCGACCAATTCCTGCGAGCCGCGCACACAGGTCTGGGCTTTGAGCGAGCCGGGCCGGTAGTAGATGCCGGAGTGGATCACGCCGCTGTTGTGGCCGGTCTGGTGGCTGGCCAGCCGGTCTTCTTTCTCCACAATGGCGAGCCTGACTCCGGGCAAGCGGTGGCTGAGTTCCAGTCCGGTGGCCAGACCGATAATACCGCCGCCAACAATGCTGACATCGAACTGCCGTGTCATCCGCCGTGCTCCAGGCATGTTAGCCTGACCCAGCCGCGCCTGGGCGTCAAGCCTGGCCGACCTCCCGTGTTGCCATTCCAGCGGTGAACCAGTACCCTGCGGCTGCAAGGCAAGCGTGATAAACACTATGACGTATGACAGAGGGAAGCGTGACAACAAAAAAGATCGAGAGGACATCACGATTCCCTTTGCCCGCCCGCCGCTTCATCACTATTCAGGACCATCCCCATCCCCTGGCCGCGGTGGCCTTTGACCTCGACAGCACCCTGACCAGACCCTACCTCGACTTCAGCAAGCTGCGCGCCCAACTGGGGCTGGCCGAGGGGGACATTCTCGACTGGCTGAACCGGCTGCCTCCGGCCGAGCAGCGGCAGGCCAGGGCCGTGATCGAGGCATTTGAGCAGGATGGGGTGGAGCACGTGGAGTGGAATGACGGGGCTCAGCACACCCTGCACGCGGTCCAGGCCCTGGCCCTGCCGGTGGCCATTATCACCCGTAACAGCCGCACCTCGCTGCAGGCGGTGTGCCGCCGGCTCGGCATTCGGGTTGACCTGCTGGTCGCCCGCGAAGACGCGCCGCCAAAACCCGACCCGGCGGCGCTACGGCTGGTCGCCGACCGCTTTGGCATCGGCCCCGACCGGCTGGCGATGGTCGGCGACTTTCGCCACGACACCCAGGCTGGCCGTGCGGCCGGCGCCTGGACGGTCCTGCTGACCAACGGCCGGACGCCGTCCTGGCCGGTCGACGCCGACATCGTCATTGAACGCCTGCCCGAGCTGCTGGCGTATTTGCATTAGACTGACCGTGAGGAGGACTGAATGGAATTTGCAATTGCCTATCCCGCCCGTCCCGACGCCTGGCAAGACCTGGTGGTTGCCGAAGACCACGGCTTTTCGCACGCCTGGTTTTATGACTCCCAGATGCTGTACAGCGATGTGTACGTCTGTATGGCTCTGGCTGCGGAAAAGACCACAAGCCTGACCCTGGGTACGGGTGTGGCGATTCCCGGCAACCGGATCGCGCCGGTGACTGCCCATTCGATTGCGACCATCAACCAGCTCGCCCCGGGCCGGGTCATCCTCGGCCTCGGCACCGGCTTTACCGGTCGCAATACCATGGGCCTGCCGCCCCTGCCGCTCGGTGCGCTGCGCGAACAGACCGAGCAGTGCCGGGCGCTGCTGCGGGGCGAGGAGGTGTTGTACCGCGACGGCCAGCGACAGCGCTGGATCAAGTTCCTGCACCCCGACCGCGGCTACATCAACCTTAAGGACCCGATTCCGATTTATATCGCGGCCAACGGCCCCAAGGCCCTGGCCCTGACCGGCGAGTTGGCCGACGGCTGGATTACGACCCTGAGCGATCCCGACAGCTTTCAGAAAAACCTGGCCCAGGTCCAGCGTGGGGCGGATACGGTCGGACGTCAGGCCAGCGCCCTGCCCAACACCATGCTGACCACCAGCTGTGTCTTGCAGCCCGGCGAGTCTGCGGTCGCGCCTCGGGTGCTGGAGCGGGTCGGACCGTTTGCCCTGGTCGCCCTGCACGCCCTGTGGGAGCGCTCGGCGGTGGCGGCCGACCTGCCCCCGGCCCTCCAACAGCTGTACCAGCGCTACGAGACGGAGTATGTCGCCGGCCTGCGCACCCCAGCCGACCGGCGCTACCTGGAGATCCACGAGGGACATCTGATCTATATGAAGCCGGGCGAGGAAAAATATCTGGACGAGACGCTCATCCGCGGCTTTTCGCTGACCGGAACCGGCGAGGACATCATCGCCCGCCTGAAAGCCCTGGAGGCCGTCGGGCTCAAGCAGATCACGATTCAGGTCGTGAATGACGGCAGAGAGATGATTGAGGAATTCAGCCGCCAGGTGATTGCCAAATACTGAGGGGAAGCCATGTCACACATCAGCATGGGAATTACGGTCTCGCTCAGCGGACGCTACAGCCGGCTCGGTCGCCAGGTGCTGGAGGGTCTGGAGTGCTATGTCCGGGACGTGAATGCGGCCGGCGGGATGCGCCCCAACCGCCAGGAACCGACCCTGCCCGTGTCCCTGGTGGTCGAGGACGACGAGAGCGACGAGGCGAAGGTCCGCACGTGTACCGAAAAACTGATAGACCAGGATCGCGTTGACCTGCTGATCGGTCCCTACGGCAGCGGGCTGACCCTGGCGGCGGCGGAGGTTGCCGAGGCGCGCCAGACCGTGGTGTGGAATCACAGCGGCTCCTCGGACGAAATCTTTGAGTGCAACCTGTCCTGGCTGGTCGGTATCCTGACGCCCGCCTCGCTCTACCTGTGCGCCATTCTCGACCTGCTCAAGGCGGTTGACCCGACCGCCCGACGGGTCGCCCTGTTTCACGCCCGGACCGGCTTTGCCGCCGACATGGCCGCCGGCGTGCTGCGCTGGATAGAGCGCGAAGCGTATACCCTGAGCCTGAACCAGACCTACCGTTCCGGCACCCAGGACTTCCGCCCCCTGCTGGCCGCGCTTGACGACGATCCCCCGGATATCGTGCTCAGCGTGGGACGGGTGGAGGACGATATTCTACTCGGTCGCCAGCTGTGCGAACTCAGGCCGCGAATCAAGGCCGCCGGCCTGGTGGTGGCCGCCATCAGCCGTTTCAAGGCCGAACTGCAAGAGCGGGCCAACGGCTTTTTTGCGCCCAGCCAGTGGGAGCCGCAGGTCCGCTACCGGGCGGACTGCGGACCGTCGGAAGAGACCTTTCTGTTCCACTACCTCAAGAGCGCCACCGTGCCGGTCGATTATCCGGCCGTCCAGGGCTATACGGCCGGGATCATCGCCCAGCGCTGTGTGGAGCAGGCCGGCAGTCTCGACCAGCGCGCCCTGCGCGACGCGGCCAGCCGGCTGCGTTGCACCACCCTGTACGGTCCATACGCCATTGACGCCGACACCGGCCGCCAGACCGCCCACCCCATGCTCGTCACCCAGTGGCAGCACGGGCGCAAGGAAATCGTCTGGCCGCCCCAGGTGGCCGAGGCCCAGCCGCTGTACCCCGGCCCGTTTTGGACGGAATAGGTCTGACTGTTGAAAGGAGCAAGTATGGGACGTTTAGACGGAAAAGTCGCGCTGGTGACCGGTGGAGCGTCGGGCATTGGCCGGGCGATTTGTCTCAGTTTTGCCCGCGAAGGGGCAACGGTGGTGTGCAACGACCTGCGGGTCGAAAACGCCCGGCAGGTCGTCGAGGAGTGCGGCCAGCAGGCCAGCGGCCTGGCGGTCAGAGCCGACGTGTCCAAAAGCCGCCAGGTGACTCAGATGTTCGCCCGGCTGGCCAAGCGCTTTTCACAGCTCGATATTCTGGTCAACAATGCCGGCATCGGCCTGGACAACCCGACCGTGCGGGCGCGGTTCAACAAGGTCTTGGCCAAGCAGCAGGCCGAGCTGGCCAAGACGGGCAAGATCAAGACCGCGCTTGAGGCGACCCAGAACCTGAGCGATGAAGAGTGGCGGCGGATGCTGAGTGTGCATCTCGACGGCACGTTTTATTGCAGCCGCGAGGCGCTCAAGATCATGCACAAACAGCGCTCGGGCAAGATCATCAGTATTGCTTCGATCTGCGGCATGACCGGTTGTGCGGGCGCACCGCACTACAGCGCGGCCAAGGCCGGCATTCTGGGCTTCACCCGGGCGCTGGCCCGCGAGGCGGTTGTCAGCGGGATACAGGTCAACGCGATTGCGCCCGGCTATATTGATACGCCGATGACTGAAGGGCTGGACGATCAGGTCCGGCGGGCGATTGCCATGGCGACACCCGCCGGCCAGTTCGGCTCGCCCCAGGACATCGCCAATCTGGCCGTCTACCTGGCGTCTGAAGAGTCGGACTTTGTGGTCGGTCAGGCCATCAGTCCCAACGGCGGCTACGTGATTGCCTGACCGCTCGCACCGAGCCGCCGGCCACATGCCAGCTCGACACTGACTGGAGGGAGTATGGCAAAAACAGGGCTGCACACGCCGCTGTGTCAGCAGCTGGGTATCGAGCACCCGATCTTTTCGGTTGGTATGGGTGGGGGCATGGCCGGGCCGGAGCTGGCGGCTGCGGTGTCCAACGCCGGGGCGTGTGGCGTGCTGGGCATGGGTGGGCTGCCCGCGCCCTACATCCGCAGGCAGATTCGGCGCCTGCGGACGCTGACCGACAAACCGTTCGGGGTCAATATCATCCTGCCCCTGCTGCAAGAGGGCCAGATCGAGACCTGTCTGGAAGAGGCGGTGCCGGTGCTGGTCCTGTTCTGGGGCGACCCACAGCCATATGTGACCGAAGCCCATAAGCGCGGAACGCGGGTGTTCGTGCAGGTCGGCGGTGTTGACGAGGCCGTTGCCGCAGCCGAGGCCGGGGTGGATGGCATTATTGCCCAGGGCCTTGAGGCCGGCGGTCACGTCAAGAGCACAACCGCGCTGTCCACTATCGTGCCGCGCGTGGTCGAGGCGGCCAGGCCGCTGCCGGTGCTGGCCGCCGGCGGTATTGCCGACGGCCGGGGGGTGGTGGCGGCGCTCAGCCTCGGTGCCCAGGCCGTGTCCATGGGCACCCGCTTTGTGGCCAGCCAGGAGATACAGGTCATTCCCGCCTACAAGCGGCGGATTGTTGACAGCACGGCCGAAGACACCGTCCATACCTGTGTGTTCGATGTCGGCTGGCCTCAAGCCGCCCACCGCGTGCTGCGTAACACCGCGGTCGAAGAATGGCAGGCTGCGGGCTGTCCGGCCAGCGGTCGGCGACCGGGCGAGGGTGACGTGATTGGCCGCATGCCAATGGCCGGCACGATAATCGATGTCCCGCGCTACGGCATTTTCCCGCCCCTGCCGGGTTTTGAGGGCGATATGGAACATACCGCGTTGTACGCCGGAGAGTCGTGCGCGCTGATCCACGACATCAAGCCGGCCGCCCGGATTGTGGCCGATATCGTCGCCGAGGCCGAGCGTCTGCTCGACAGCCTGCGCGCCTGAGCAGCCCCTTTTGCCACGCTCCGATAGCTGATAGCAACAGCGAAGGGGGAGGAGCTATGGATCGACTCAAGGAGAAGGTCGCCCTGATTACGGGCGGCGGCTCGGGCATTGGCCGGGCGTCGTGTTGCCTGTTTGCCGAGCACGGTGCCAGGGTCGTGGTTGCCGACTTTGTGGCCGAGGGTGGCGAGCAGACCGTCCGCGACATCAGCGCCGCAGGGGGTCAGGCCAGCTTTGTCCGGGCCGATGTGTCGAAATCGGCCGACGTGCAGGAGATGATTCGGCATACCGTCCAGACCTATGGCCGGGTGGATATCCTGTTCAATAATGCCGGTATTGAGGGGCCTTCGGCCAAGCTGGCCAACTATGATGAAGACGCCTGGGAGCGGGTGATCGCCATCGATCTGACCTCGGTCTATCTGGGCATGAAGTATGTGATCCCCCACATGGTCCAGCAGGGTGGCGGGGTGATCCTGAGCACCGCCTCGGTGGCCGGCATGGTCGGCTTTCCCGGCAGTGGGGCGTATGCGGCGGCCAAAGCCGGGGTGATCAACCTGACCCGCCTGGTTGCCCTGGAATACGCCAGCAAGAACATCCGGGTCAACTGTATCTGCCCCGGCATTATTGCCACACCCATGGCTCAGCGCGTCATGGGCGAGCGGCCCGACGACCGGGTGGTCCGGCTGGAACCCATCGGCCGGCTGGGTCAAGCCCAGGACATCGCCAACGCCGCCCTGTTTCTGGCCAGCGACGAGTCGTCGTTTGCCACCGGGGCGCCGTTTGTCATTGACGGCGGGTATGTCGCCCGCTAGGCACCAGCCATGAGCGCCACGCTGATTATCGCCGGCTGGTGGCTGTTGTTCGGTGGGACGCATGTGCTCCTGTCCTCGGCTCGGGTGCGGCCCAGGTTGGTCGACCGCCTGGGCGAGCGCTCGTTTCAGGCCGTGTATTCGCTGCTGGCGCTGGCCTCCTTCGTGCCCCTGTGCGTGTATTACGGCCGCCATAAGCACCTCGGCCCGCAGCTGTGGGTCACCCTGGAGCCGTATCTGCTGGCCCGTGACTTCAACATCGGGTGCATGCTGCTGGCCTTTGTCCTGCTGGTGGGCGGCATACTCCAGCGTCCGCCCAGCTCCCTGCTGGCCCAGGGTACGCCCCAGGCCTATGGCATGACCCGCATTACCCGCCACCCCGTTTTTGCCGCCGCCTTCCTGTTTGGCCTGGCCCACCTGGCGCTGGTCGGCGCCCTGAGTGATGTGGCCTTTTTCGGCGGCTTTGTGGTGTTTGCCTGGCTCGGGGCCAGGCACCAGGACCAGCGCAAGAGTCGAGACCTGCCCGGCTATGCCGAGTTCCAGGCCGCCACCTCGTTCGTGCCCTTTGCCGCCATCGTGGGCAAAAAACAACCCTTCCCCGGCCGTGAACTGCGCTGGGGCATGATTCTCCTGGCCGTGATCCTCTTCTATGTCGTGCGCTTCTACCATCCCGCCATATTCGGCGGCGTGCTGATGACCCTATGACCGCCGCTCCGCACAAGACACCGGTGGCGTGGGGCGTTGTGACATTTGCGTTTTGACGTTTGCGTTGTGACATTTGTCTTCTGCCCATGCCATCCCCACCCACCGCACCCGTTGCCCCGTCCGCCGGGCCGCCGGATCTTGACGCGGCGCTGCACCGCTACTTCGGCTTTGACGTCTTCCGCCCGGGCCAGCGCGAGGTGATTGAAGCCGTGCTGGCGGGCCGCTCAACCGTCGCCATCATGCCGACCGGGGGCGGCAAGTCGCTGTGTTACCAGCTCCCGGCCCTGCTCAGCCAGGGCGTCACCGTGGTCGTCTCTCCGCTGATCGCGCTGATGAAGGATCAGGTCGATCAACTCCACGCTCGGGGGATTCTGCATTCCGCAGCCCTGAACTCCAGCCTGTCGCGGGCCGAGAGCGAGCGGCGGATCCAGCGTCTGGTCGGCCAACAGCTGAAGCTGCTGTATGTAGCGCCGGAACGCTTTGGGGTGCCGGGCTTTCTGGAGCTGTTGGGGCGGGTGCAGCTCGGACTGTTCGTGGTCGACGAGGCTCACTGCGTGAGCCAGTGGGGGCACGATTTTCGGCCCGATTATCTCCAGCTGCGCGAGGCCATCCGCGCCCTTGAGCCCCGCGCCGTGCTGGCCCTGACGGCCACCGCAACGCCGGCGGTCCGACGCGAGATCGCCTTTCAGCTCGGCCTGGCCGACCCCTTCCTGCTCGTCAACTCCTTTGACCGGCCGAACCTGTTTTTTGGCGTGGTGCCGTGCGTCACCAAGGCCAAGCCTGAAGCCCTGGTCAGTCTGCTGCGGGGGATCGCGGGCAGCTGCATCGTGTATGTCTCGCGCCAGCGGGATGCCGAAAGCTTGGCCGTAACCCTGAACGAGCAGCGGATTGATGCCGTGCCCTACCACGCCGGCCTGGAGCCGCCGGTGCGCCGCAGCAACCAGCAGGCTTTTATTGACGGCACGACGCGGGTCATCGTGGCCACCGTCGCCTTTGGTATGGGCATCGACAAACCCGATGTTCGGGCGGTGATCCACTACCAGCATCCCGGCTCGCTGGAGTCCTACTACCAGGAGGCGGGTCGGGCCGGCCGGGATGACCAGCCGGCCCAGTGCATCGTCCTGTACGACAAGCGCGACAGCGGCTTGCAGCGATTTTTCATCGCCCAGCGTTATCCCAATCTGGGCGAGGTGCGCGGTATTTATCGTCTGCTCAAAGACGGGCTTGAGCCGCGCGACCTCCCCCAGCGCGTGTCCGGGCTGAGCGAGGAAAAGGTCAATGTCGCCCTGAGCCTGCTCCAGGATCAGCACTATATCGAATGGGCGGGCGCCGGTGTCCGTTTCCTCAGCCAAACCGACGCGCAAGCCCTACGGCTCGATTTTTCTTTTGTCGAACAGCGCCAACGGGCCGATTACCGGCGTCTGGGCGAGTTGCTCGACTATCTGACGACCGAGGGCTGCCGTCGCAGCGTCATTCTGCGCTACTTTGGCGAAAAAGTGGCGGTCGGCTACCGCTGCGAGAACTGCGATACGTGCCACGCCGCCCGTGAGGCGGGTGCTGCGGCAGTGCAGCCGCCTGTCCTGGAGACGTTCGACAGCCACCCGGCCATTCTGGCTGCGGTGGCCGACCTGCAGAAACGCGGCTTGGGCCGGTCCGGTCTGGCCCAGGTCTTGGCCGGCAGCAAGTCGCGGCGCATGCGCCAACTCCAGCTCGATACGTCGCCCCACTACGGAGCCTTGGCCCGCTTCACCCAGGATCAGATCATCGCCCAGATCGATGACTGCATTCAGGCCGGGGCGCTGCGTCTGATCCCGGGTCAGTACCCGCGCGTTGTCCTGCCCTCGGGCAAAAAGGCCGCTTCGACTCCGCTCGAAAAGACCGCTCAAGCCGTTCCCGAGCCCGTCCATCCACCACCCTCCGAGCCACTCCCATCACCTCAGGCTCCCCCAGCCCCCAGCCCTTCCTCCGCCCCGTTTGGCGGCCTGCCGACCGAGGTGTGTCGGGCAGTGCTGGGCGCCGTCCAGACCCAGGACGGCCAGCTGTCACGCTCCGGCGTGGCCCATTTTCTGCGCGGGACAACAGACCTCGGCGCGCGTCCGGCAGCCGAAAACGCGGCCATGCCGGGCTACCGGGCTCTGGCCCGGCACCCCCACCAAGAGCTGCTGGCTGCGGTCGACGTGCTGGTCGAGCAGAAATTGCTGGTGATAGAAGCGTCCGAATACCTGTATGTGTGGCTGACCCAGCGGGGAGCGGCTGCCCTCGATACGCTCAAAGATACGCTCAAGACCCAGGACGCGCCGCCAAGCCGGTCAGCGGACGAGCGGCGCGGAAAACGCTGAGGGAAAACCCCGCTGGCTCCGCGTTCAGCTTGGCGTGTCCACCAGAGCCGCGTCCTCGAAATCAACCAGACCCAGCCGGCCACCATAGGCAGACGGATGGTACGAACGGTAGCCCAAGAGGTGCTGGGCCTGTTCGGGCAGTTGGCGGGCGACTTCCAGGGGGACGGCCAGGGCGTGGTGCTCCTCGGGGCGCAGCCAGCCCAGCACGAAGCTGACATGCATCCCGCGCCGCCACGTATCCGGTGTCCGGTTTGCCCCAGCCGCGTGAATGACTTTTCCCGTGTAGAGCAGGACAGACCCGGCCGGCATGACGGCTTGGGTCACTTCTTCGGGCTGCGCCTCGCGCTGGGGGTCTGGCCAGCGATGGCTGCCCGGAGCGACAAGCGTGGCGCCGTTTTCTTCGGTGAAGTCGTTCAGCGCGAATATGGAGCTGACCGTGAGTTCCGGGCCGGGCCAGGGGAAGTGAGGCCAGTTGCCTTCGTCGCGGTGCAGCATCTGGGCCGGTTCTCCCCCGCCGATGATCATGGTTTGAGAGGTGTTCAGCCAGTACGAACCACAGTTGGGTAACAGATAATGGTCCGCAAACGCTTTGAGCACGGGGTGGAGAAGCACCTCGATAAACGCTGGGGATTTTGCCGCCAGACCGCAAAATCGGATCGTTTTCTGGCCATGAAAGACCTGCCACAGCTCGCTGTCGCTGCGACTGCCGGGCGGGTGGGTGGCGATATAGCCGTCAAGTTCGGCATTGAGTCGTCCCAACAGGTCGGGCTCAAGCAGGTTTTCCACAATCACCCCACCGTCCCGCTCAATCGCGGACAGGTAGGCTTGCTGGCCGGCGTCAGGTCCCAAGCTCGTGAGTGTAGCTTTGCTCATAGGTGCTCCTTCGCGCGTGCTCCTCTCTCATCTCAATCCGCACGCCGCTCTTCACCGTCCCTTTCCTGCATCTGTCTCATTTCCTGTTTATTTTCTGACTCTGGCGACCGTACCTCCGTTGGCCCGCAGGAGCGCCTGGGTCGAGACCCGGACCAAAGCGGTTTGTGACCCGCCGCCGGTATACACCTCATCCGTCTGCATGACCCGGGGATCAACAAGAAAGGTCGCGGCAAACCCGAATGATGGTGTCCCGCCACACGGATAGCCGGTTGTGGCCAGCATTTCATCCGGCGTCATGGTTCTGACCCGGTCTGTCTGGAGTGCCTTGGCAACCCGCGAGGTGCTGGCGCGGTCTTCGCCCTTGACAATGGCGACAATCACCCGGCCGTGTGTATCCGTCATACAGATGTTCTTGACGAGATTTTCCGGGCTCGTCCCAACTGCTGTCGCGGCTTCGGCCACCGAATGACAGGACTGATCGAAGAAGAGCTGTTCCGCCTCGATATTGTTGGCCGTAATAAACTGCCTGAGCTTGTGTCCGTAGGCGTCCATGGTTGCCTGCGGGTATACCATTTTTTTGTCATTCCCACAGCCCGCGCTGCCGCGAGCGCCACGAAACCAGGGCTCGGCAACATCAGAACTCGAGGAACTCGGTCGGATAGTGCGAGAGATCGATCTTTTCCTGCTCTGGAATCAAACGGATCCCCCACTGCTGCATGGCCAAGGCTCCAAACAGTATCTCAATCGGCTGCCCGTCTTCGTCATCGCCGATCTTTTCAATGACGATGGCATGGGTCGATATGGGCAGCCCTTCGACTTCGGCCTCAAGCAGGGCAGCCGTATTGCTGGCCTTGAGTGAACCACCCAGCGCGGTTCGGATGGGGTGAGCGAGCGGTGAGGTCGTCAGCACGGCGGCGACTTCTGGAATGATGTAGGTATTCCGGGCTCCGCTATCAAAAAGCGTCCAGCTGTCCCTGCCGTGCACCGTCAGCAGCTGTCGTATGCGTCCCATAAGTCTCTCCTCTTCTCTCCGGCAGAGTTGAGTTGCGCTCTGGGCGGATAGGATATAGTCATCAGCAGTCTTCGGTTAGCATATTGAGACCTGCGGGAACACCTATGGGCACGCTTATCAGCTTGGAGGAAGCGGTCGGCATACGCCGACAGGCCAAACGCGCCGGTCGGCCGGTCGTGTTCACCAACGGCTGCTTCGACCTGCTGCACCGCGGTCATGTCGAATATCTCGAACAGGCAAAAACCTACGGACAGCTCCTCCTGGTCGGCCTCAACAGCGACCGCTCGGTCCGCGCCCTGAAAGGGCCCGGCCGGCCGGTCTCGAACGAGGCGGACCGGGCCGCAGTGCTGTCGGCCCTGGCGTGTGTTGACCATGTGCTGATTTTTGATGAGCCGACCCCGGCCCGGGTCATTGAGCGGCTGGTGCCGGACGTGCTGGCCAAGGGCGGAGACTGGTCGGTGGAGCGGATTGTGGGCCGCGAGGTGGTGGAGGCCGCGGGCGGACGAGTGGTGTCCATCTCCAGCAGCGTGCCCGAGTATTCGTCAACACGCCTGATGGAGCACGCGCGGGCTGAAGCCTGGGGGCCGGCCGAGCAGTCCGCGGGCATCAGGCTGGTGGTCGAGCGTCTGCGGGACAGCGCGTTGACCAAACACACGCTGGCCCAGACCCTGGCCGCCGACATTGCTGCGGCAGCGCAAAGCGTGGCCGACGCCCTGCGACGCGGGAACAAAATCCTGCTGTGCGGCAACGGCGGCAGCGCGGCCGACGCCCAGCATATCGCGGCCGAGCTGGTGGGGCGGTTCGAGGTCGAGCGGGAGGGCTTGCCGGCCGTCGCCCTGACCACCGATTCCTCTGCTCTGACCTCGATTGCCAACGACTGTGGCTTCGCCATGCTGTTCGCCCGCCAGGTCGTCGCCCTGGCCACAGCCGGCGATGTCCTGCTGGCAATCAGCACCAGCGGCAACTCCGCCAATGTCGTATGCGCGGTCGAGGCGGCCAAATCCCGCGGCCTGACGACAATCGGGCTGTTGGGCAAGGGCGGCGGCCGACTGGCCGAGTTGGTCGATCAGGCTCTGGTCGTGCCGGCGTCCAACACCGCCCGTATCCAGGAGGCGCATATCACCATCGGTCACATCGTGTGTGAGTGGGTGGACCGCGCCTACACTGCGCAACCCGTCTGAAAAGCGAACGCGGCCCTCTGCTTGCTGAGGCGGTCGTCCTCGTTTACTGTCTTCCCCATGTACAAGTCTGTCGAGCCGATCGATTTACGCCGGGTGACGACCTATCCGCTGGCCGAGCGTCGGAACAAGGTCAGCGTGCAGGACTTCGCCACGGTGTACGAGCCGCAGGGCGGGCTGCGCGCCTTTCTCGACAGCCTGCCGGGGATTCTGATCGGCAACGATTTCCGAGCGGTCGTGGGGGCTCTCGTTGCCGCCCGTCGGGCCGGCAAGCCTGTCATCTGGGGCATGGGCGCGCACCTGATCAAGTGCGGCTTGAGTCCGTGGATTATCGAACTCATGCGCCGGGGCGTCATCAGCGCCCTGGCCATGAACGGGGCGGGCCCGATCCACGATTTTGAGATCGCCCTGATCGGCGAAACCTCGGAAGACGTGGCCTCGGGTCTGGGCGACGGCAGCTTCGGCATGGTGACCGAAACCGGACAGCTGATGAACGAGGCGCTCGACCGTGACGAGGTGCACGCCGGCCGGATGGGGCTGGGCGAAGCCCTGAGCCATAAGCTCGTCGCCCTGAACCCGCCTTACGCGGCGTACAGCCTGCTGGCGACCGCCCTGCGGCTCGAGGTGCCGCTGACGGTTCACGTTGCGCTGGGGACCGATATCATTCATATGCGGGACAACGCCGCCGGCTCGCTGCTGGGCCAGGCCAGCTTCACCGACTTTCGACTGCTGAGCAGCCTGGTGGCCGGACTGTCGGGCGGTGGCGTGTATCTGAACGTCGGCTCGGCGGTGATTCTGCCCGAGGTGTTTCTGAAAGCCTTTACCATCGCCCAGAACCTGGGGAGTGATCTCAAACAGTTTGTCACGGTCAATCTTGACATGCAGCAACACTACCGTCCGCTGCACAACGTGGTCGGCCGGCCGGCCGGAGTCGGCGGCCGGGGCTACGCCATCACCGGTCACCACGAGCTGCTGGTGCCGCTGCTGGCCGCAGCGGTGCTGGAGGCGCTGGCCGAGGAGAAGGACTGAGAAAATCCCCCCCCAGCCCCCCTTTGGGAAAGGGGGGAGGGCAGGCTGCCCATAAGGAGGAAGATATGGACGTTGAAAAAAAACTGGCCGAACTGGGCCTGGAGCTGCCGCCCATTCCCACACCGGTGGCCAACTACGTGCCGGCCGTGCGGGTCGGCTCTCTGGTGTTCCTGTCCGGGCACGGCCCGGGCCTGCTCCAGGACGGGCAGGTACAGTTCATCCAGGGCAAGGTCGGTGGAGAGCTGACGGTCGAGCAGGGCTACGGGGCGGCCAGGCAGGTCATGCTGAACCTGTTGCAGACGCTCAAGCAGGAACTTGGCGACCTCGACAGGGTCAAACGGGTGGTCAAGCTGCTCGGCTTTGTGAACTGCGCGGAAGATTTCCAGCAGCAACCCCAGGTCATCAACGGCGCCTCCGACCTGCTCGTCGAGCTGTACGGCGAGCGCGGCCGCCACGCCCGTTCGGCGGTCGGCATGTACCAGCTGCCGTTCAACATCGCGGTCGAGATTGAGATGATCGTCGAGGTCTAGGGGCGGACATGCAGGCTGGAACGTATCGGCTGGGGATAGATATTGGCGGGACGTTTACCGATCTCGTCCTGCTGTCTGACGACGGCATGGCCATCGGCAAGGTGCTGACGACGCCGCACGACCCGGCTGCGGCCGTGCTCGACGGCGTGCGCGAGCTACTCGGTCAGGCGGCCATCAGCCCCCGACACGTCTCGCAGCTGGTCCACGGCACGACGCTGATCACCAACGCGATTATTGAGCGCAAGGGGGCCAAGACGGGTCTGATCACGACCAGGGGCTTTCGGGACGCGCTCGAAATCGGCCGCGAGCGCCGCTACGACATCTACGATATCTCGCTGGAGAATCCCCAGCCTCTTGTGCCACGCTTTTTGCGCCGCGAGGTCAACGAACGCCTCGACCACCGCGGCGCGGTGCTGATCCCGCTCGATCCGGCCGAAGTTCGGGCGGTGATACACGAGCTGGTCGAGGCCGGCGTCGATGCCCTGGCCGTGTGCCTGCTCCACTCGTTCCGCAATCCGGCCCATGAGCGACTGGTGAAGCGAGTCGCGGCCGAGCATTTCCCGCACCTGAGCTGCTCGCTGTCGTGCGAGGTCATGCCCGAAATCCGGGAGTACGAGCGGACCTCGACGACGGTCGCCAACGTGTATGTGAAGCCCTTGGCCCGCCAGTACCTGGATAAGCTGAACGCCGAGCTGCGCGCCCTGGGCGTACCGCGCGACATGTTCGTCATGCTGTCGAACGGAGGGATAACGAGCTGTGATGTGGCCGGCGAGTACCCGATCCGACTGATCGAATCCGGCCCGGCCGCAGGCGCTTTGGCGGCCAGTTTCTACAGCACCCGGCAGGGGCTTGACCGGGTGATTTCGTTTGACATGGGCGGTACCACGGCCAAGATCTGCCTGATTGACAGGGGCCAACCCATGCTGACGACGGATTTTGAGGCGGCCCGGGTGTACCGCTTCAAAAAGGGCAGCGGCCTGCCGCTCAAGGTGCCGGTGATTGAGATGATCGAAATCGGCGCCGGCGGGGGCAGTATCGCCCGGGTCGATAGTCTCGGGCTGCTCAAGGTCGGCCCCGACAGCGCCGGCTCGCAGCCCGGACCGGTGTGTTACGACCAGGGCGGAACCGACCCGACCGTGACCGACGCCGACCTGGTGCTGGGCTATCTGAGCCCCGACTATTTTCTGGGTGGCAAGATGCGGCTCAACCGGGCGGCGGCCGAGCGGGCGATTGCCGACCGGGTCGCCCGGCCGCTCAAGCTCGACGTGCTGCGCGCGGCCTGGGGGATTCACCAGGTGGTGAACGAGAATATGGCCAATGCGGCGCGTATGCACCTGGTCGAAAAGGGGCGCGACCCGCGCGGCGCGCATCTGATTGCGTTTGGCGGGGCGGGGCCGGTCCACGCCTACCGGGTCGCCGAGCGGCTGAAACTCAAAACCGTGGTGTGTCCGCTGGCGGCCGGCGTGACCTCGGCCTTTGGCATGCTGACCGCGCCGCTGGCCTTCGATTTTGTGCAGAGCTATGTGACGACCCTGTCCGAGCTGGATTTTGCGGGCCTGGAGCGCCTGTACGCGGACCTGGAGGAACGCGGTCGGGCGGTGTTGACGGCAGCTGGGGTGGAGGGCGATATTACGCTCAGCCGCTCGGCCGATATGCGCTACGTGCAGCAGGGGTTCGAGATCCGGGTGCCGCTGCCGCCCGTCCTGAGCGCCCAGCATCTGCCGGCTCTGCGCCAAGCCTTTGCCGAGGAATATGAGCGGCTGTACAAACGGCTCAATCCGGGCGTCGAGATCGAGGTGGTGAACTGGCGTCTGCTGGCCTCCGGTCCGCGTCCCCAGGTGAGCCTACCGTCAGCTGACGGGTTGGGCCGCACGCTCGAAGCCGCCCGCAAGGGCGAGCGCCAGGTCTACTTCCCCGAGCATGAGGGCTATGTCCCGTGTCCGGTCTACGACCGCTATGTGTTGCCGGTCGGCACGTCATTTTCCGGGCCGGCCATTATTGAAGAGCGGGAATGCACGGTTGTCGTCGGGCCGGGGGCCGGGGGGCAGGTCGACGCCGAGCAGAATCTGGTGATTACCCTCGCCGGCTAAGCGTGCCGTTCGTGTCGGCTGGCCCGGGCAGGCTGAGAGCGCTATGGTGGTAAGAGGACGGGGGATCATTATGACTGATGTCAATCCCTTAGACATTCCCGCTGCAACCGCTGGCACGACACGAGCAGCACCTGTCTATCGTTATCTGATGCAGCAACCAGACCACTGGCTCCGGCAGGCATTCTTTGTTGGACGGCCGAAGCTGCCTGTGTCCCGCGTTATTGAGACCATGCGAGCGAATGGCCAGAGCCTTGAGAACGCTGCTCAAGATTGGTCTCTCCCTGTGGAAGCTCTTGAGGAAGCCCTGGACTACTGTGGGCGTTTTTACGACGTGATCGAGACCGATGAGGCTGATGAATTGCCCCTCAGCACTGAACTTGCCCGGTCGCATCCGTCGAAACCGTGAAGATTCTCGTTGCTGAAGATAGTGATACTACGAACTGACGGAATCACCCGCCTCAGCGACTTTCTCAGCTCCACATAGGGGCCCTCGGGGCTGAGGTGTCAGTCGGAATCCCGGATTCCGCTACGCTTCATCTGGCTACACTGCCGCAGAGTCCTTCACTGAACCTGGGAGACTGGAACGGGCTCGGTACGCGCCGGGAGGATTTTGCCTGTTGCGATGGCGTGAACGTGTTTGAGGATTTCGGCGTTGTAGTAGCGATTGGCGCACCTGTCACAGACTCCAATCAGCACATCTTCCAGGATGACAAAGCCGGCTCTGTGTTTGAAAGCTTCCCGCTCAACGCGCTTCTCTCGAACCGTTCCCTCGCAGTACTCACACCGATAGCCAAAATGCTCTTTCATGGTGCTGACTCCGTTACTTCGTACACAGTGATAATGAGATAGCGACCGGTTGGGGTGAATCGTCCAACTGTCCCCACACGGGTCGTTCCGTCTGCTCCGATTCCGTGAAGAGTATATTTTGTTCCTCTTTGTGCTCTCCATGCTTACGTCCACGGCGGTTTCATTGTCCATATAGGCCCGTGCCGAGGAGAAGGATGAGACGCTGTAGGGCACCAGGAAGGTCAGCCCGATCTTGGCTATCAGGCGCAACGAGAAGTCGAGGCTGAGCAGCACGTCATACTGGTTGACGACATGGACGCCCGGCACAATCTGGTGATCACCCTCGCCGACTAAGCGTGCCGTTCGTGTCGGCTGGCCCGGGCAGACTGACCTGGATGACCACACCCCATTTCCGGGCCTCTTCGACAAGGAACGGGAGAAGATCAACCGGTTTGGGGGAGAGTGACAGCTGAACGAGCTTCATCAGCAGGTCGGCCGTCCGTACGGGAGGCGACGGCCGCTCGGCCTTTTCCCACATGGAGAGGGATTGGCGGGTGGTTCCGATCAGTCTGGCGAAATCCTCCATGGATAAACCGAGCGATTTGCGGAGTTTTTTGATCTCCTCGGGGGACAGAAAAGCCTGGCGGGATTCAAGAGATTTGGTGAAGAGTTCCTCCCAGCGTTGGGTTTCCTGTGGGGCGAACGACCGTGCCCCACACTGATCGCACTCTCCGATGAGCGCCTCATCGACAACAAAAGGATAGCCTTTGATCTTTGTCTTGTAGTTGAGAATCCGGCGGGCTTGTACGCTGCCCTGCCCGCATTCCGGGCAGGCATAGTCGAACAATATCTCTGTGTTCATGGTATTCATGCTCCTACACGCCTTCGTCAGCTTGGTGGGCCGTCATATAAAAATAGAAGCGCCTGCCTGGGTTCGCTTGGAGGACTTTGCCAGCCGTGTAGAACGGTTGCCCATGAGTGTCTTTGCCCAGAATCACATACTTCATTCCATGAACAGCCCGACGTAACTCGTCACGTTCCTGCTTGTGAATGCGAGGCGCAGACAGAATGCAGTGGACCAAATCTGCCTCATCGAAGAATCCTTCTTCGATAAAAGTCTGCACTTTCTGCGAATACTGATACCGCCCTTCCGCTACGAGTTGTTTAATCTCTGCTAAGGTCATCCGCTCCCTCTAGGGCGAATTCGCTTCTCGTACACTGTTTGGGCAGTCGAATATCATTCTATTGACGTTAAATCAAGTAAAATATTTTACATCAACCTACGGGATTTCATCTGTCTGAAGGTGTGTCCATGGCCGTTTCATTGTCCATATAGGCGCGCGCCGAGGAGAAGGACGAGACGCTGTAGGGTACCAGGAAGGTCAGCCCGATCTTGGCCACTAGGCGTAGCGACAGGTCGAGGCTGAGCAGCACGTCATACTGGTTGATGACGGTCAGAATCGGCCCGACAATGGCTGCGACCTTGGCCGCCCGCACAACGGTCTCGCGCCGAAACAGGTGATAGACAAAGCGGCGCAGGGAAACGGCTCGGCCGGAGCCGGCCGATGCGTGGGCCACTAGAGCACCTCTTCAAAGAACAGCCGCATGGCTTGCCACGAGCGTATGTCGGCCGCCTCGTTATAGGCAATCCAGTCTATGCCCCGCTGTGCGGCGTCCGGGTAGGTAAACCCGTGCTGGGTATGGCCATAGCTGACGAGCTGCCAGTCAACACCGGCCCGGGTCATCTCGTCGGCAAAGGCGTTGACGTGCTCGACCGGGACGGACGGGTCGTCTGCCCCGGTACACACCAGGAGCTTGGCTGTGATCTGACCGGCCACGGCCGGACGTTTGGTTTCCAGACCGCCGTGAAAGGTCACCACGCCGGCTAGCGGCGCGCCGTCGCGGGCCAGCTCCAGAGCAAACGTTCCGCCCAGGCAGTAGCCAATCGCCGCCAGCCGCCCCGCATCGACCTGGGGCAGGCCGGCCAGCGTCTCCAGGGCAACCCGCGCCCGTTGGCGAAACCCGTCTGTATCGTCACGCAGGGCGCTGACGCGCCGCATGACCTGTTCCAGATCGTCAAACTCAACACCGTCGCCATACGGATCGCCGGCTAGGGCAACATAGCCCAGGTCGGCCAGCATCTCGGCCCGCCGTTTGGCATTGACGCCCAGCCCAAAGCCGCCCGGCATGACCAGGACGCCCGGACGCGGGTCGGACCGGGTGTCGTCATAGGCCACAAAGCCGCGCAGGCTCACGGCCCCGTCTTGATACTCGATAGTCTCGGTCTGCATGCTCAGCTCCCTCCCGTGGCCTGCTATCATAGCGGTGTCGGGCGCAAAAAGGCTACGGCAAAAGCGTTTGCCCAGGCGCTCGGTGATTTGCTACAGGTGGACTCCAGATACATCAGGAGGGAACTATGAGTGGTGCACTTTCAGGTCAGGCCGCGATTGTTACTGGCGGCGCCTCCGGTATTGGCCGGGCGACGGTCGCCGCCCTGCTGAATGACGGGGCGGCGGTGGCTGTGCTGGACCGGGATGAGGCGGGCGCGGCCGCCTCGGCCGAGCAGGGCGAGCTGGCGTTTGCGCTGCCGATTGATCTGGCCGACACAGCCCAGATTCCGAGTGTGGTGGCCCGGGTGACTGAGCGCCTGGGAAAGATTGACGCGCTGGTCAACTGCGCCGGGGTGACCGGCCGTTTTCAGAGCCTGCTCGACATGGAAGAAGACAATTGGGACTTTGTCCAGACGGTCAACCTCAAAGCCGCCATGCTGATGATGAAGCACGTGGCCAAACATATGATCGAGCGCGGCGGGGGCGGTCGGATTGTGAATATCAGCTCCAGTTCGGCCTTTCGCGCCCGCCAGTCGCCCATCGCCTACGCCAGCTCCAAGGCCGCCCTGGTCCAGCTCACCCGCAGTGCGGCGGCCGAACTAGGCCCGCACAATATCAACGTCAATGCGATTGCGCCGGGGATTACTGCGACCGGCATGACCAAGGTCATCGGTGATGCCGCCGCCCTGGAGAAGGTGGCTTCCAGCGGTCCCCTGGAAAACCTGTTCCACCGGGTCTCGCAGCCGGAAGATGTGGCGGCCGCGATTCTGTTTCTGTGTCAGCCGGCCAGTCGCCAGATCACCGGCCAGACGATTCATACCAGCGCCGGGGCGGTGGTGTAGGCAGAGACCCCGGCCTCAGTACGACGATAATCCCCCGTCTGCGGGTAGAATGACCCCGGTCAGCATCCGCGCCTCATCCGACGCCAGGAACAGGGCAACGTGGGCGATATCTTCAGGCTCGCCGACCGAGAACGGATAGCGCTGCAGCTGGGATTTGATGAACTGCGTCCGGGGCGTGGCGGCCGGGGCGTCCGGGTCATCGCCGAAGCGCTGCTTGACCCGCTCAGTCATCACCCCGCCTGGGCAGATCGCGTTCGCCCGGATGCCGTTCTTGGCGTATTCGCCGGCCAGCGCCTTGGTGAAGGCGATAATGCCGCCCTTGGCCGCCACATACACATGCGCCGAGAACGAACCGCGTAAGGCCACCACAGACGACATGTTCACCACCGCTCCCCCGCCGGCTTTGATCAGCTCGGGAATGCCGTGGCGACAGCACAGAAAGGTTCCCAGCAGGTCTAAGGACTGAGTGTGGTGCCAGACCGCCATGTCGACCTCGGTCACCGTGGTGTCCTCAATAAGCGAGCCACCCGCGCAGTTGTACAAGATGTCCAGCGTGCCGTAGCGTTCGACCGTTTGCCGGATGGCGTTTTGCACGCTGTCCTCTTTGGTCACGTCAGTTTCAATAAAGGTCGCCTCGCCTCCAGCCTCACGGACCAGCTTTTCGGCCGCCTGACCGAGTTCGGGCTTGATTTCGGCAATGACAACCCTGGCTCCCTGCTGGGTGAAAATCTGCGCCGCCGAGCGGGCGATGCCCGAACCGGCGCCGGTGATAAATGCGACTTTTCCGTCGAGTCGTGCCATAGCGTTACCTCTGCGTCACAGTGCAGTGTCCCTCCCCGCCGCATCTCCTTATACGTGCTGAGCCCGCTCTACGACCGGGGCCAGGCTCTTGACCGCTTCGACCCCGCTGCCCGTGGCGGCCGCCCAGGCCAGGACCACCAGCCGGCTCAGGCCGGCGTCTTCATAGGCTTTCATCGTGTCGAGCGTTGGCCCGTCTCCCTGGGCTATGAGCAGGGTGGAAAACTCCAGGCTGTCCGGGTCGCGGCCGGCCTCCCTGGCCAGACGCTTGATTTCGGGAATCGACTCGGCGGCCTGCTCGGGACTCAGATTGCCCGGGCACCAGCCGTCGGCGTACTGGGCCACCCGTTTGACGGCGTATTTGGGATCGTGGGCGCCGAGCAGAATGGGCGGATACGGCTTCTGGACCGGTTTGGGAAAGAGTTTGACCGCTGGAAAGTTGACGAACTCACCCGCATAGCTGCTCTCGTCCGTGCTCCACAACTCGCGCAGGGTTTCGACCGACTCCCGCAGATGCGTCCAGCGTCGCTTGAAGTTGACGCCCATGATCTCGGCCTCTTCCGGAAACCAGCCCGCCCCCGCGCCAAGGATCACGCGGCCGTTCGAGTACAGGTCGAGCGTGGCCACCGCCTTGGCGGTGGTGATGGTGTCGCGTTCTGGCAGCAGGCAGATGCCGGTGCCGAGCTTAATAGTGCTGGTCGCCTGCGCCGCCGCCGCCAGGGCCACGAACGGGTCGGCCAGATGGGCGTAGAAGTCCGGCACCTTGCCGTCGGGTGAGCGGGGATAGTAGGTCGTATAGCTGGCCGGAATGACCAGATGCTCGGCCACCCAAAACGACTCAAAACCAAGATTCTCAGCCGTCTGGGCAATCGTCCCCGGCTCCCCCGAGTGTTCTGTCAGAAACGCCGACACACCGATATGCATACCTGCTCCTTTCCGATTGGCCTGGATGTTGTCTGTCACGGCCGAGCCTAGCACAGCCGGACCAAAGCCGAGAAGAGGACGCCCGGCGGGTTTGTGTTGGCCGGATGCCTCGGTTATAGTCGGCCCATGCTACGGGCCGGTGGGGTGACGATTCACTTTTTGAATGTGGGCTTCTGGTATGACGACGGCGGCGCTCAGTTCGGCATCGTGCCGCGCGAGCTGTGGTCACGCGAAAAGTCGCCCAACGCCCGCAATCGGATCAAGATGAGTCTGACCTGCCCGCTGATCGTCTCTGGACAGGATGTGATCCTGGTCGATACCGGGATCGGCAACCGGCTGAGCGAGCGCGAGGTCCAGATCTATACGCCCGACCCGGCCGACAGGCTGGTTAAGGGCTTGGACGCTCTCGGCCTTGCCCCCCAGGACGTGACCCATGTGGTCTTGTCGCACCTGCACTTCGACCATGTTGGCGGGCTGATCGACAAGACGGCCGAGGGCGAGGCGCGCCCGATTTTCAGCCAGGCCCAGGTCGTGATTCAGCGGGCCGAGTGGGAGCTGGCCAGCCAGCCTCCGGACGAGCGTCTGGCCGCCGCCTATCGGCACGCCCCGGAGTGCCTGCACGCGCTCAGGCGGGTCGAGCTGCTTGACGGCGATACACGGCTGACGACCGAGGTCCGCACCGCAGTTTCGGGCGGGCACACGGCCCCGCACCAGTGCGTGATTGTCGAAGCCGGCGGTACCGGGCTGATTCATCTGGCCGACATCGTGCCGACCACCTCGCACCTGCGGCCGGCCTGGAACGCCGCCTATGATACCGACCCCCTGGCGACTATTGCGGCCAAAAAGCGCTTTTTTGCCGAGGCCCGGGCCGGGAACCTGTGGGTTTCGTTCTCGCACGATGACACGCTGGCGGCTGGTCGCCTTGCCCCGCCAACGGGCAAAAAGCCGGAGTTGGCGGAGACCATACCGATTGCTGACTAGCGCAGCACTCGTCCTTGAGAAAGAGGGACGCAGGTGCGGATTATTTGAGTATGAATCTGTTGGAAATAGTATTCATTGGACTTGGAGGACTCGCTTTAGTCATTGGTCTTGTGATCTTCACCGACACCGGGCTCAAGTGGAAAGGAAGAGGCTAGCGGCCGTCATCCCTCCGAAAGGATGAGCCTCAAGGCGCCATACGGTATTGATGGAGGAGAATTCATGACACAGTTCACACCAACAATTGCCGGCGTGCCTCTCCCGTTCTGCCTGATGAATGCTGCCGGGGCGCTTTCGACCAGCCGCGAAGAGCTGTTGGCTCTGGCCCGGTCCGAGAGCGGAGCGGTGGTCACCAAGTCGATCACCACCGCTCCGTTTGAAGATCCGGGCGCCCGGTGCGGTCTGGAGAACCCAGGCTATGCCGCCTACGTCGCATGGCTGCCCGACATCCTGCGGGCCGGCAAGCCGGTCATCGCCAGCGTGGCGGGCTTTAGCGTGGCCGAGTATATCGAGACAGCCGGGGCGCTGGCCCGGGCTGGAGCCAGCCTGATTGAGATCAATCTCAACGATCCCCATGTCCACACCCATCTCAATCCGTTTCGTTCGGCCGGGTTTCTGAGCGAGACGGTGGCGGCCCTCTGCCGGGCGGTGGAGGCGCCGCTGGTGGTCAAGCTGCCGCCGCAGCTTCCCCTGCCGCTGAGCGAGGTGGTGGCCGCGTTGCTCGAAGCCGGTGCGCCGGCCGCCGTCTGTCACAACGCCGCGACCGACGGCGGTCCGTCCCAGGCTCAGGCCGTGCTGCACGCCTCGGGCGGAAAACTCGATGTGATCGGGGTCGGTAGCGTGTCCACGGCCGCCGAGGCGGTGGACACGCTGCAAAGCGGCATCAAGGCGGTGCAGATGGGCTCGGCCGTGGTCAAAGAGGGGGTGGGCGTGTTTGCCCGGCTGAGACACGAGCTGACTGCTGGCGACGAGCGACCCGGCTCCGAGCTGGCCGCCTCCTGAGCGTTCCGGCCGAGGTCTCGCATGGCGTACGCCACCACCATCCGCTCCGAGCGTTTTGCGTTCGCCGACCTGCGCGAGGTGCTGGCCAAGGCTAATGAGGACAAATCGGGCGACCGTCTGGCCGGGATCGCGGCACGGTCCGAACAGGAACGGGTTGCCGCCAAATGGGTTCTGGCCGACATTCCCCTGTCTGACATTCTGGCCCAGCCGCTGATCGATCCCGATCGGGACGCGGTCAGCCGCCTGCTGCTGGACAGCCTGGACCATACGGCTTTTCAAGCGCTGGCTCATCTGACTGTGGGTGAGTTTCGCGAATACCTGCTGGATGATGCCACCGGTCAGGAAGAGCTTGGACGGCTGCACTGGGCGATCCCGCCCGAGGTCGCGGCGGCGGTGGCCAAACTGATGAGCAATAAGGACCTGGTGCTGGCTGCGGCCAAAATCCGGACCGTCACTCGCTGTCGCAACACCATGGGCCAGGCCGGGGTGCTGGGCATCCGTCTTCAGCCCAACCATCCCAGCGACGACCTGGGCGGGATTCTGCTGTCAGCCGTGGACGGCCTGCTGTTCGGCTGCGGGGATGCGGTTATCGGCGTCAACCCGGCCACCGAGTCGGTTGAAAGCGTGTCGGCCATCCTGCACAGCCTGGACCGGTTGATCGAGACCTACCAGATTCCGACCCAGGCCTGCTGCCTGGCCCATATCAGCACCCAGCTGGCCAGCCTGGAGCGCGGCGCGCCGGTCGATCTGCTGTTCCAGTCGATTGCCGGGACCGAGGCGGCCAACGCCAGCTTCGGCATTACGCTCGAGCTGCTGCGCGAAGGCCGGCAACGGGTGCTGGAGCAGCATCGTGGGCGGGAGGTGGAGTGGGTCGGAAATAATGTGATGTATTTTGAGACCGGCCAGGGCAGCGCCTTGTCGGCCGACGCCCACCACGGGGTCGATCAGCTGAGCCTGGAAGCCCGGACGTATGGGCTGGCGCGGGTGTTTGAGCCCTTTCTGGTCAACAGCGTAGTAGGCTTTATCGGCCCCGAATACCTGGCCGACGAGCGCCAGATCGTTCGCGCCGGGCTGGAAGACCACTTCATGGGCAAGCTGCTCGGCCTGCCGATGGGCTGCGACGTGTGCTACACCAACCATGCGGACGCCGATCAGAACTCGGCCGACAATCTGCTGCTGCTGCTGGCTGCGGCCGGCTGCAACTATTTCATGGGCGTGCCGGGCGCAGACGACATCATGCTCAACTATCAATCGACCAGTTTTCATGACGCCCTCGGCGTGCGGCGTCTGTTTCAGCTCGGGCCCGCCCCGGAGTTTCTGGCCTGGCTTGAGCGGACCGGTATCTTTCGTAACGGCCAGCCCGTTCAGACCGACAGCCCGATCCGTCGCCAACTCGTCCACAGCGTGCGGGCGATTGAGGACGGGCTGGGGGCACGCGGCGCGCAATGAAACCTCCGGCTCAGGCCGACTCTGACCGGGCGGCCGATCTCATCGGTGCCGTCCGCCAGCGCACCCCCGCCCGCATCCTGATCGGCCGGGCCGGACCCGCCTATCGGACTCACACCCAGTTGGCTCTGCGCCGCGACCACGCGGCGGCGCTGGACGCGGTCCAGGCCGATCTTGATCTGGCACGCGACTTTGCTCCCGAACTGGTCGAGCGCTGGGGACTGTTCCTGGTAACGACCTGCGTGGAGAGCAAAACCGACTACCTGCTGCGGCCCGACCTGGGGCGGCGTTTGAGCCCGCCGGCTCGCCAGCTCATACAGGAGCGCTGTCCGCGCCGGGCTGATGTCCAAGTCGCTATTGGCGACGGCTTGTCAGTCGCTGCGGTCAAGGCTCAGGTGCCGGTGCTTGTGGACGAGCTGGCTCGGGGGGCTGGCGAGCGGGGCTGGCGCTTTGGTCAGCCGTTTGTGATTCGTCACTGTCGGGTGGGGGTGCTGAACGATATCGGTGAGCTGCTGGAGCCCGAGGTGGTGGTGTTACTGATTGGTGAGCGTCCCGGGCTGGCCACCGCTCAGAGTCTGTCAGCCTATATGGCCTATCAGCCGCGGGCCGGCCATACCGACGCGGAGCGGAATCTCATCTCGAACATCCACCGCCGAGGGGTGACGCCCGCAGCTGCGGCCGTCCGCATTCTGCGGCTGGTGGAGCGGCTGCGGCGCCTGCGATGCAGCGGAGTTGAGGTCAAGGAACAGCTCGATGAAGCCGTACGTCTCGGGCCGACGAGCTGAGGCATACGGCTGAGAAAGGGGGGAGGAGTGGAGAAGACACAACAGGCCCAGCCAGAATCAGGAACAACCCAGGAGTTGCTGCTGTGTCCCATCTGCAACCTGTACGCCGCCCAGCTGTGCAGGGGGAAGGTGCAGTGTCGAAACTGCGGGTTTATTGAATCGTGACATGACTGCTGATCCTCTGGCAGAGGATATCCAAACTCAGGAGAACATCATGGCTCAGCCCTTTCGGGAAGTACTGCGCGAGGCCGCGGGTTCGGTATGGGAGGCGATCTTTGCCCATCCTTTTGTGACACAGCTGGGTGACGGGACGCTGGACCGCCAGCGCTTTCTGTTTTTTGTCCGCCAGGATGCCCTGTACCTCCAGGACTTTGCCCGTGTCCTGTGCCTGGGCGGGGCCAGGGCCGACACCCTGGACACCCTCGACATGTTTGCCGACCACGCAGCGACTGTGGTGCGGGTCGAGCGCAGCCTGCATACCAGCTGGAGCGAGAAGCTGGGCATCTCCTCCGACGAGCTGTCCCGCACTGTCCGGGCGCCCGTCACCCAGGCCTACACCCGGCATATGCTGGCTGTTGCCCAGGCCGGCAGCCTGGCTGAAATCGTGGTGGTTGTCCTGCCCTGCTACTGGATCTATTGGGAGGTCGGCCAGCGGCTCAAAGACCGGCTGCCCGCCGAGCCGCTGTACGCTGAGTGGATTCAGGCCTATAGCGCCGAAGGCTTCGGGGCGCACGTGGAGCAGCAGCTGAAACTGATCGACCGCCTGGCCGCCGGGTGTGGGGCGGCTGAGCGCGAGCGGCTGATCGAACATTTTGTCCACAGCAGCCGCTACGAATATCTGTTCTGGGATCAGGCCTACCGGCAGGAGCAGTGGCCGGTATAGACACTGTGTCCCGGGAGCCCCAGGACGGAGCCCCCGGGAAGCCGCTTATTTGGCGGCGAGCTGGACCTCGGAGGCGGGCTCGGCCGTGACCGGCACGCCCTCCTGCTGGAGTTTCGGCATGACCTCAGAGGCAAACAGCTTCATGCTGCGCTCGGTCAGTTCGGGCGGCATGCCGCCATAGCTGAACACCGAGATCAGATGGTCGAAGTCCACCTTGTCGCGCATGGCGTAGATCTGCTCCAGGCACTGGTCCGGCGTGCCCGCGACCTGGAGATTGATAAAGCCCTCGACCGCCTGGTCCGGGGTGGTTGTCTTGGCGTTGTCGGCGATCACCCCGTAGTGCTCGTAGCCCTTGACGTTCTTGAGATGCCCGTCGGAGAAGTTGTAGTGGGCGTCGGCCGAGGCCCAGTAGCCGCCCATGTAGTCAAACGCGCCCTGGCGAGCCTCCTTCTCGGTCTCGCCGACATACACGAAGCTGGCCACAATCGGTTTGACCGGCTCGTGGCCTGCGGCGCGGATGATCTTGTCGTGGCGCTCGACATCCTTGGCCACCGCGTCCCAGCCGTGCAGGGGAATGGCGACCAGCACGCCCAGGCCCAGCTTGGCCATGCGCTCGGCCGTATCGGGGCTGACGGCCGCGCCGTACAGCCGGCGCTCGGGATGCGAGAAGGGCCGCGGCCGGATGCTCGTCTCTGGAATCTGAAAATATTTGCCTTCGTGCGAGAAGCGCTCGTTTGACAGGGCTTTGACCACGACCTCGGCGGTCTCGACAAAACGCTCGCGCGACTCTTCCATGGGCACGCGAAAGCCGTTGTACTCGACCGAGGCCGCGCCGCGTCCAAAACCGACGATGATGCGGCCCTTGGACAGAATGTCGAGCATGGCAATCTGCTCGGCGGCCCGCACCGGGTCGTGCCAGGGCAGGACGATGACCATTGTGCCCAGCTCAATCTTGGTCGTGCGACCGGCCATATAGGTCAGAAACTGCACCACGTCCGGCACCATGGTGTAGGGGGTAAAGTGGTGCTCGACGCTCCACAGCGAGTCGAAGCCCAGGGCCTCGGCCTGGTCGGCCAGGCGCAGGTCGTTCTGGTAGACCTCGTAGTCCGACCACTTGTTGTTTGAGTTCTGCATAAAGACGGACATCCCGACTTTCATGGTGCACCTCCTTTAGGGTAGATCGTGTCGGCCCAACTGTCCCTTCTTCTCGCTTTTCTTGTCGCCCCTTTTGCGGCAAAAAGCAAGCGAAGCATTGAGCCGACCGGAGGCCGAGTGGACGCAGCCCGGTTCGGGCTCTAGGATGCATCACGAAAAGGAGGCGCGCCATGTCTGAAGTCACGCTTGCCCACCACACCGCAGCGGTCAACAATGTCCAACTCCACTATGTGACAGCGGGGCAGGGAGACCCGGTCGTCCTGCTCCACGGCTGGCCCGAGACCTGGTACCAGTGGCGAAAAATCATTCCTGCCCTGGCCCAGCGCTACACCGTTATCGCACCCGATATGCGGGGTCTGGGCGACTCGTCAAAGCCATTGGTCGGCTATGACAAACGCACGGTTGCCGACGATATCTATCAGCTCGTTCGCCGGCTCGGTTTTGAACGGATTTTTCTGGTCGGCCATGACTGGGGTGGACCGGTCGCCTACGCCTATGCCTGCGCCCACCGCCAGGATGTCCGGCGGCTGGTGATTCTCGATGTGCCGATTCCAGGCGCCGGACTGGAACAGATTCCCCAGGCGTCGCGGCGCGGCGGGCTGTGGCATCTCTCTTTTCACGGCGTGCCGGACCTGCCCGAGCAGCTGATTGCGGGCCGGGAGCGCCTGTACCTGTCCTGGTTTTACCGCACGGCCTACAACCCGAGCGCCATCAGCGAGGAAGACATTGACGAGTATGTCCGCTGCTACGCCTCACCGGGTGGCATGCGGGCCGGCTTCGAGTATTACCGGGCCATCTGGGACGACGTTGACCATAATACGGAAAACGCCAAGACCAAGCTGACCATGCCGGTCCTGGCCATGGGCGGCAAATACAGCTTTGGCAAGCAGACCAAACGCTCGCTCGAAGCCCTGGCCGAGGATGTCCGGGGCGAGGAGATTGACGAGTGCGGCCACTGGGTGGCCGAGGAGCAGCCGGAGTATCTGACCCAAAAGCTGCTGCGCTTTTTTGGCGAAGGGGATTGAGGCGGCAGCTGAGGATGTGAAGGTCTGAGAGTGGGGCGGGCATTTTTGAATAAGGAGGCATGGCGTATGAGAACACAGACGAGTCGTCTAATCCCCCCCGTTATCCGGTCCCTGGTGCTGCTGTCAGTTTTGTTTGCCCCCCAGACAGCCGTCGCCCACAGCGTCGCCCACGAGCAAGACTCGAACAACGATAGGATCATGGCCGCTCAGAAGTACGGCGGGGTCCGCAAGAGTACTGGGGAGGTGACCGTCACCTATTACGGTCATATGGCGTTCAAGATCACCTCACCGCGCGGTATTGAGCTGCTCATCGATCCGTGGCGTAACGATCCGACGCATATGTACGGCATGTGGTATCAGATGCATCTGCCCAAGCAGCGGACCGACATCGCGCTCGTCACCCATGCCCACTTCGATCATGACGCAACCGAGCGGGTTGACGCGACCATGATTCTGGACCGCATGGCCGGGACGTTTGAGTTGGGCGACGTCAAGATTCTCGGGATTGCTGAAAAACACATGTGCGAAGCCCAGGGCAAGTATCCCTTTCGCAGCGCGGTGATTGCCGCTACCGGAAAGGATCCCTGCCCGCCCGACGAAAGCACCCAGTGGAACAATACCCTGTACGTGATCGAAACCGGCGGACTGCGGTTTCTGCACTGGGGGGACAACCGACAGAACCCGCCCGCACATATTTGGGAGATGATCGGCGACATTGACGTGGCGTTTTTGTCGGTCAGCGACGACGGTCATATCCTGACGCCCAAGTGGGCCGATGTGGTCATGAAAAAGCTGGGGGCCAGAATCGTCATTCCGTCCCATTACTACATCCACGGGATTGGGGTGCCGCACGCCGGCGGTCTGGAACCGGCCCTGGAGTGGACCAAGACGCACGACCATACCCTGCTCGACGGCCATACCCTGGTTCTCACACCGGAGAAAGTTGAGCCGTACAGTCAGCATGTGATGTATTTTGGCAACCACGTTCCTTTTGCCGTCACCGGTACGCCACCGGAACCGCAGCCGCACGTCCCACCAGTCCCGGAACCGGCCAAAGCCTGGGAGCGCTTTGCCCATTAAGCCGCAGTGCGCCCCCTGGAAGGACGGACGGCGGCTGGCCTGAGTGTCTGACCATCCGGTCGGAGGGCTAGTCCTCGGCCGGCGGCGCCGGCACCTCTTGCATCCGCTCGGTCGTATCCGTGTCGTACTCCAGATGCAGGGCGCGGGTAATGAGGCCATGCATGCGCCATAAACCGATGGCGTAGAACAGCTCCAGAATCTGCGGGTCCGACAGGTGGCGCTGGAGTTCGGCGAAGGTCGTGTCTTCGACTAGGTTGCGCGACAACAGCTCGTCGGTCGCCGCCATGACCGCCCGCTCGACCGGGCTGAACAGTTCGCTCGTTGTCCAGCCCTTGATGGCGGCCAGCTTGGCCTCCGGGATATTGACCGTCCGGGCGACCTTCATGTGCTGGGAGTACTCAAAGCGGGAGTCGCCGACAATGCCGGTCCGCAGGATGGCCAGCTCGCGCAGCTGGGGGTCGAGCTGACGGCCGGGTCCGAGCATGCCGAGCAGGCAGTCCCGGGCCTGGACCATCAGGTCGGGAACCAGGGCGAACGTCGTCCAGTAATCCCCGGGCGTGCCGGTTGCGGTGCCCGGCTCGGCAACCGGGTCGCGTTCTCCGAAAAATTCCTGATAAATGGCCCGCACTTCGGGTGAGGCTTCGGCTTTTGGAACTTGGCGCAGTCGGCTCATGGGGTGTCCTTTTGGCTCAGCGGTTTCGGCTCTGCGTCGAACCGGACTTTGGCATACATGTCGGCGACCAGGAGTTCCGCACTGAGAGACGGAAGGCGGAGGCGATCATGAAACTGTGTCGTTTCCGAGAGTAGCCAGGTATGCTCCGGCTCCCTGGTGTAGTGTACGATGTGGCAGCGGTCCTGGGCTACCAGCAGGTATTCCTGGAGCGAGTCGAGGCGGCGGTAATGCTCGAATTTTCCGCCCCGGTCGTAGTCCTCGGTGGACCGTGACAACACTTCGACAATCAGGGTCGGATTCAGCAGGGTGTCCAACTCTGCGTCCTCGAACTGCGGAGTCTCGCACACAACTACGACATCCGGGTAGGTATACAACCCGGTTGGACTGACCCTCAGCCGCATGTCGCTGGTATAGACTTCGCACGGTCGCTGACGGAGCTGGGCGTGGAGTCCGGCGGTGATGTTGACGGTGATCAGATTATGCCTGCGACTGGCCCCGGACATGGCAAACAGCTCGCCGTTGAGATATTCGCTCCTGGTCTCGGCCTGGCGTTCCAGGGCCAGGTATTCCTCAGGCGTCAAGCGGGATTGGGTTTGGGAAGACATATAGCTCTCGTCCGGTAGGAGATCAGGAAGTGCGCCGTAGCCTATGTGTCCTCAAGCCAGCGATTGAAGCGCGGCGTGCGTTTTTCCTGAAACGCCCGCAGGCCCTCTGTGGCGTCCGGGTGGTGATCGGTCACTGCAGTCTTGGACGCGATTTCATCCAGCGACTGGCTAAAGGTCATCTCGGCCGCGTTGTAGATCGAGCGCTTGAGCATCCGCATCGACACCTGCGGCCCGTCGGCCAGTTCGCGGGCCAGCGCCAGCGTCCGGTCCATCAGCTCCCCGGCCGGCACGACCTCGTGGACCAGACCGAGTTCCAGGGCTTCCTCGGCCGACACAATGCGTTTGCGCATCAGGAAGTCCATGGCCTTGGCCACCCCCAGCAGCTGGACCAGGAGATACTGGCCGCCTTCGTCCGGCAGCAGACCAAAGCGCAGTGTGGCGCTGCCCAGCCTGGCGCCCTGGGACGCAATCCGGAAATCACTGGCCAGGGCCAGCGAAAACCCGGTCTGAATGGCCACGCCGTTAATCGCCGCAATGCTCAGCTTGTCCAGACTGCGCACGGCCAGGTTGAGCGGCTGGGAAAAAGCCCGCAGGCCGTTGTAGGTGCCGGTCGCATTGTGGTGACCGGCAAAGATGTCGGGCACCAGCGCCTCGGCCGTGGCCGCGCTAAGCGGGCGGCCGCTGATGTCGTCGCCGGCCGAGAAGGCCCGGCCCGAGCCGGTAAAGACGACGACCCGAATGCTGTCGTCCATCTGGGCCTGGAGGAGGGTTTCGACCAGGTCGCGTTTGAGGTGGTGGGTCATGCCGTTGAGGCGTTCGGGCTGATTGAAGGTGATACAGGCGATGCCGGGGTCGTGTACGGCAACCTCAAAACCACGAAAATTTCCTGCGTTCATGTGCGTCCCCCTTTGCGAAGAGCCCATGATTTCCTGTCGTCGTCACAAGGTCAACACGCGCCGGGCCGGTATTTGACCGGGTAAATGCCTGGAGGTATGAAAGGCGTATGAAAGTCAAGACTTCCATCACGCTCTCCGAAGACGTGCTCCGTGCGCTCGAAGAACACGTCGTGTCGTACAAGAACCGCTCAGACTTTATTGAGGCCGCACTCTGGGCGTTTATTAAACAGAAAATCCGCGATGAGCAAAACGCCCGAGACCGCACAATCCTGAGCAGACGAGCGGATGCGTTGAACAAGGAAGCCCAGGATGTCTTGTGCTATCAGGCGCCGCTATGAAGCGAGGAGAACTGTACCGAGTGGCCCACCCTTTGTTACAGGAGCAGCCATGAACCACGAACATGTGACCACCATCAAACGCTATTACCACGGCTGTAGCACGGCCGACCGGGCCCTTATGCTCTCGACCTTCACCGACGACGTGGTGCACTACTTCACCCACCACGAGCCGATCCGGGGCGCGGAAAACCTGGCCGACTATTGGGCCAAAATGCAGCCGCGCATTCAGGCCACCTGGTCGGTCGATCATGCCCTGGTCCAGGGCGACGAGGCCGTTATCGAATGGACGATGAGTTGGACGCCGCCCGAAACAAACCGGCAGGAGCTGATGCGAGGGGCGGAGTGGTACGTCTTTCGCGGAGACCGGATCGCCGAGATTCGGGCCTACTATATCAACCGCCATCTGGCCTATACCCAGCCCCATTTTGAGCTGGCGAGATTTCCCTACGCCGACCGGGACTACACGGGCCTGGAATCCTAACCGCCGGGAGGGTGTCATGGACTTCGGGACGGTTGTCTTTGCCCGACCGAACAGCTGCGCCGCAGAGGCCAAGCTGGCCGAAGAGTGCGGCTTCAGCCACGCCTGGGTGGCGGACTCGCATATGATGGCCGGGGATGTGTATATGTGCCTGGCGCTGATGGCGGCCGCGACCTCGCGCATTCGCCTGGGCACCGGCGTGGCCGTGCCGGGCGGACGGATTGCGCCGCTGACGGCGAGCTGTGTGGCGACCCTCAACCAGATGGCGCCGGGCCGGGTCAGCATGGGTATCGGTACCGGCAACAGTGCCAGACGGGCGATGGGCTTTCCGCCGTGCTCGCTGGCCGAACTCCGCGACCACGTCCAGGTCGTCCGCGAACTGCTCCGAGGCCGACAGGTCACCTACCGGGAAGGCGCGACCGAGCGGGCCGTGCGTTTTTTTCACCAGGACATGGAGTTCATGAATACCCGGGCCGAGGTGCCGATCTATGTTGCGGCCAACGCGCCCAAGGCGATGGCCTTGGCCGGCGAAGTCGGCGACGGCTTCCTGACCTCGCGGACGAATACGGCCCAGGGCTGGCGCGACGCCTGGCAGTACGTCAGCCACGGCGCGCAGCGGGTCGGAAAAGATCCGGCCGAGCTGTACTCGGCGCTCATCACCGCGACCTGCCTGCTCAGGCCGGGAGAAGGCGTTGATGCGCCCCGGGTCAAAGCTGCGGTCGGGGCGTGGGCCACGGTCGCCCTGCATTCCCTGTATGAGACGGTCAAAGACCCGGGCACGGCGCCGGAGCCGATCCGACCGCTGTTTGCCGAGTACAAGGCGTTCACCGACCGGCGCGTTGCCGCCAGCGATACCTACCATCTCGACCTGCACGACGGCCACTGTCTGTACGTCCAGCCCGAGGAAGAGCGCTTTGTCACCCCGGAGCTGATTCGGGCGGCAACCATGACCGCCACGCCTGAGGCGCTTATTGAGCGGCTGCACAGCCTTGAAGACGCCGGGGTCAAGCAGGTCGCCTTTATCCCGCCGACGCATGGCTACGCCGAGTTTGTGACACAGTTCAGCCAGCAGATCATCGCCCGCTTTTGACGCGATTCAGCCCGATGAGAACCTTGACCAGACGAGAGCCAGTCATGCGGCAAGGGCACGTAACACTTCCGGATACAACTCTGCAACTTTGATAAGGGTTTTTGCTGCTCCGCTCGGCTCGCGGCGACCTTGCTCCCACTGCTCCAGCGTCCGTTTCGAGACTCCCAATAATACCGAGAACTGGGCTTGGGTCAGGCCAGCTTTCAGGCGTGCCCGTACAATAGGCGAGAGCGGCTCAGCCACCACTCGCTTCCCGCCGCCTGCCTTGATTTCATGCACGCTGTCGAGGACTTCCTGCCAGACGCTGCGCTCTGCCTCGAATTTGGCGAGGGCATGCCTTGTGAGTTTTTTAGGCACCTTCAAACGCCTCCTTCAGCTGTTTGAGAATGTGGGCGGGAACCTTATCCTGACTGGCTTTCGTGTAGAGGGTGAGCATCCAGAACTCGTTTGGTTGGTAGCGGACAAAATAGATCACGCGTATGCCCCCACGTTTACCCATACCCGTGCGTTTCCAGCGAAGTTTACGCACACCCCCAGACCCGCGCACCAATGCTCCGGCCTCTGGACTTTCCATCATGAACTGTTGCAGTTCAGCGTATTCATTGTCACCAAGGTACACTTCTCGTACGCGTTCAAAAATGGCGGACTCGATGAACGTGAACACAAAAATAATCTACGCCTTTGGCGTATGCCTGTCAATGTTGATGCAGTGTGAGCAGGAGTCGTGGAAGGGTCTTTTTTAGCCGTGAAACTGCGGCAATACCTCTTGACCGAACAGCTTTTTTCACTGTTCAAGCCGAATACTCCTCAATAGGCGTTACATGAATGGCAGCGGACTGCTGTCGGGTTTGCCAAAGATCGTAGGCGTTCTGCAGTCTGAGCCAGTGCGCAGCATTCGGCTTGCCGAACGTCATTTCGAGCCGTAACGCCATCTGCGGGGTGACTGCGCCACGTCCGTTGAGCAGCTTGGAGAGCGTTTTCCGGCTCACCCCCAGATGCCTGGCCGCGTCGGTGACAGACAAGCCTAAAGGCTCAATGACCAGCTCCTTGAGAATCTCGCCCGGATGGGCCGGGTTATACATGCTCATCGCGCCGCCTCCGAAGCGTATGACTCAGCCGTGAAACTTCGGCAGCACCTCTTGGCCGAACAGTCGCATGCAGTCCAGCACGCGCTCACGCTCGGGGCCGCCCGGCAGCCGAAAACGCATGATCACATAATCGACATCGTACTCCTGCCGATAGCGTTCGAGTTGCTCAATGCAGTCTTGGGGCGTACCGGCGACGGCGTGTTGAAAGCACGTGCCGACGGTGAAATCGGACTCGGACCGGAAGTCCGGATGGTGATTGAGGATGCCGTGACGGAAGTAAAAGAGCGTCTCATCGACGTAGATCTGACCAAAGGTTTTTTCCGCCTCGGCCCGGCTTGAGGCGACCCAGCCGTCGCGCATCAAAACAACCTGGGCGCGATGGCCGGCCTTGTCCGCAGCCTCCCGATACATGCCGACCCGATCCTTCCAGGTGTCTTTCTCAATCGGAAAGGGGTCCGAACACCAGGCGTCGCCGCTCCGTCCGGCACGCCGGGTGGTGTAGGGGAACATGCCGCCCAGCCACAGTTCGGGATACGGCTCTTGCAGGGGCTTGGGCGTCACCCGGACTCGGTCATAATTGAACACCTGGCCGTGGTAGGAGAAGTATTCCTGACTCCAGGCCAGCTTCAGGATATCAAGTCCCTCCTCAAAACGACGCCGGCCGCCCTGCATCGGAATGGCAAAGGCGTTGTGGTAATCCGGGTGGTAGCCCGAGGCCAGCCCGCAGATCAGCCGGCCGCCGGACATCAGATCGATCAGGGCCATTTGTTCGGCAATGTGGACCGGGTCGTACAGCGGCAGGATGAGCACGTAGGTCCCCAGCCGAATCCGTGTCGTGCGCGCCGCCAGGCCGCTCAGCAGAACAATTGGTGAAGGAAACAGGCACTCAGTGCGGGTATGCCGCTCGGGCACGACCAGCGAGTCAAAGCCGACCTGTTCGGCGACTTCGGCTTCCCGCCACAGGTGATCGATAAACGCCCGAGCCTGCGCGCTGTTGGGCAGGGGCATGTTGTACGGGCCGGCATGGGTATCGAGCAGATAACCGATTTTCATAACACCACGGTCCTGGGCGAAGATTCTGGGTGAAGATTCTGGGCGCGTTCCTACTCAAGCTGACTCAGGTAGCGGCGCAGGACGTACAGCCCGTCGGGCGTATACGGCGCGGTCTGGGCGTGACGCAGGGTGTCGTCCGGCGTCAGCAGGATGACGCTCTCGACCTCCTCTTCCTGCAGACGCAGCTCCCCGTCGTAGACGCAGGTGAAGACGCCGCCCCAGACATGGTTGTGCTCATCCTCAAAGTAAAACTCGAACAGCTTGGTCAGGGGCACGTCCCGAATGCCCAGCTCCTCTTCCAGCTCACGCGCCGCTCCCTGTTCGTAGCTCTCGCCGGCCAGCACGACCCCGCCGGTGGCCAGGTCGTAGTAGCCCGGAAAGACATCTTTGGTCGGCGTCCGCTTCTGGACGTACAGCTGTCCCTGAGAGTTGAACACCAGGATATAGGTGCTGCGGTGCGCCAGACGCTTGGCCCGCATTTCGCTGCGCGGCACAGCCCCGACCACCCGGTTGTGCTCGTCTACAATACCAACGATTTCGTCCACGACCGCCATGCCAGCGGCACGATACTGGGGCGCTGTGGGCGTGTCAAGCGAGAGTTGCGCCGGGCCGGACAGACGCGTTACAAAAGCGGACTGAGGATTCCAGCATGCCGAACGCCCTCGCCATTTTTGCCAAAGCGCCGGTCGCCGGTCAGGTCAAAACCCGGCTGTGTCCACCCCTCACGCCCGAGCAGGCCGCCGACTTGTCGCGCTGCTTTTTGCTCGACACCGTCGAGCGGATGTGTCGGCTGGACGCGGTCCAGGTGTTCATGGCCATTACCCCGGCCCACAGCCAGCCGCTCTTTCGGAGCCTGATTCCCTTCCCGGTCGGCTACCAGCCCCAGCACGGCGCCTCGCTCGGCGAGCGTCAGATGAATACGCTGCACGACCTGCTGGCGGCCGGCTTTTCGCGGGCCGTCCTCATCGGCAGCGATATTCCGAGCCTGCCCGCAGCCCACGTGCAGGCCGCCTTCCGCAGGCTCGAAGACCCCGGTTGTGACGCGGTGTTCGGCCCCAGCCGCGACGGCGGCTACTACCTGGTCGGCGTCCGGGAAGTCCACCGCCCGCTGTTTGAAAACATTGCGTGGAGTACCCCACAAGTGTTACAGCAGACCCTGGAACAGGCGCGCAGGCATGGCTACGCCGTGGCCCTGGTCCCGTCCTGGTACGACGTGGATACGCCCCAGGATTTGCTCCGCTTGGCGAGCGAGACACGCGGGCGGGCGGGCGAGCAGGACGATGCGCCGAGAACCCGGCAGGCCCTGGCGCGTCTGGGATTTGACGGCGGGCAATGAGCTGGCCGAGAAGAGAGTCAGCAATAAGGAGGGACGACTATGGCGGGCTGTTTGGACGGCATCAAGGTTCTGGATATGGGGCGCTACCAGGCCGGACCGCGCTGCGCAATGATTCTGAGCGATCTGGGCGCGGAGGTGGTCAAGCTTGAGGCGCCGGGTGGGGATGAATCGCGCGGTATCGGCAAGGTCTACTGGTCGGTCTACAACCGGGGCAAAAAGAGTATTACCCTCAACGTTCGCAGCGAAAAGGGGATTGCCCTGATCAAGGAACTCGTGCCCAAGTTCGACATGCTGTTGCAGAATTTCCGGCCCGGCGTGATGGCGGCCATGGGCCTGGGCTATGACACGCTCAAACAGCTGAATCCGGGCCTGATCCTGATCAACGTGTCCGGCTTTGGCCAGGAGGGGCCGTACAAGCATCGGCCCGCCTATGACCCGATCGGCCAGGCCATGTCCGGGCTGATGAGCTTCACCGGCTTTCCCGACGGTCCGCCGGTGATGACCAACTCGCCCATCATCGACCGCATTACCGCTCTGCACGCCACGATCGGCGCGCTGGGAGCCTTGCACCGCCGCGATGTGACCGGCCAGGGTCAGGCGCTTGACGTGTGCCTGCTGGATACGGGCTATACGCTGATGGAGATTCCGATTGCCAACTACCTGCTGAGCGGCAAACAGCCTCAGCGCAACGGCAACAGTCCGGGCGGGATATCGCCGTGCAACGCCTATCAGGCCAAAGACGGCTGGATCTACATTCTGGCCGTGCCCCAGGACATGTTCGGCCGTTTCTGCAAGGGCGTGGGACGCGAGGATTTGCTGGCCGACGAGCGGTTCTCCAGCATTGCCGGGCGGGGCAAGCACGCCAAGGAGATTGACGGTCTGGTCGCCGAGTGGGTCAAGGCGCGGACCGTGGCCGAGGTCAGCACCGTCCTGGAGCAGGCCGAGGTGCCCTTTGCGCCGGTCCACTCCATTGCCCAGGCGGCCAAAGATCCCCACCTGTGGGAGCGCCAGATGCTGGTCGAAATTGAGGACCAGGGCGACACGACCTATGTTCCCGGTCTGACCGTCAAATACTCCGATACGCCCGGGGCGATTGGAACGATTCCACAGCCCGGCGATCACAACCAAGAGGTCTACTGTGGACTGCTGGGTTATGCGCCTGAAGATTTGGCCGACTGGCGAGAGGCCGGGGTGATATAGCCCCGCCCGCCTCGCACGTTCCTGAGAGGAGTGATTCCAATGTCCACGCTATTCAGACTCGTCTCCATCCTGTGTCTGATCAACGCGGTCGCTGTCCTCTTCTTCAACAATTACTTCTCCTTAAACCCGGCCGGTGTCCAGCCGATATGGGACTATGTGGTTGACCCGCTGACGCTGATCGTCCTCGTCCTGGTGGTCAGCCTCAACGTCCATGCCTCGCTCCAGACCACTGGTGCGGAACCCGTCAGGAGCCAAGGACCGGTCGATGTCTTCACCATGGTCACCGCCTTTGTCGGCATCATCTACCTGCATAACTACGTGCTCAAGTTCTCGGATCATTTTGAGGCCAGCGCCACCATTTGGAACCTTTTCGCCCCGGCTGTGGTCGTCATCACCGGTGTCTCGGCCATCAGCTTCTGGCGGCGGGCCGACGGGGTCTGAGGCCCGCCCGGAAATCCCCCTCAGTCCTTCTGTGGCGAAGAAATGCCTTGTAGGGGCGGGTTTGAAACCCGCCCCTGGCGCTCAGCACGAACGGGAGGCCGTTGGGCCTGAGCGTAAGGCGTAGCGCGCCTGAAGTCGAAGGGCGACACAGCGTCGCTATTTGCTCCAGCGTTCCAGTCCGGCCAAGACCTGCTCCATCGCCGCGTTGATCGTCTCGAATCGCCCGCCGTCGGCCAGCATGTCTTGTGCGGTCTGAATGAAGCGGGCCGGAACGATTTCGTGCCGACAGTGACGAATCAGCTCCGCCGCCGCGTGGGGGGTTGTCTCCAGGTGGAACTGCAAGCCCACCAGCCGCTCGTCACACACAAAGGCCTGGTTCTGACAGGCTCGGCTGTGGGCAATGTGGACCGCGCCGGCCGGCAGGTCAAACGTATCGCCGTGCCAGTGGAACACCTCCAGGCGCGGCGGCAGCCCGGAAAAGAAGGCTGAGGTTCTTGCCGCCCCGGTGAACTCAACCGGAAACCAGCCGATCTCTTTGTCGGCATTGGGATACACCCGAGCGCCCAACACACGGGCGAGCAGTTGGGCGCCCAGGCACACCCCGAGGACGGTCTTGCCGGCCCCAATCGCCCGCTCGATAAACCGCTTCTCCTCCACCAGCCAGGGATGGGCGTGCTCGTCATCCACGCCCATGGGGCCGCCCATCACGATCAGGCCGTCGAAGTGGTCGAGCGGCGGCAGCGCGGCGTCCGCATACAGCTGGCTGGCGCTGAGCCGGTGGCCTCGGGCCCGAGCCCAGGCCGCCATACTGCCCAGGCCCTCAAACGGAACGTGGTGCAGGGAGTGCAGCCTCATGCCCTGATCTCTTTGCCGGGTCTGGATGGGGAACGCAGCGTCAGCAGGGCAATCTCAGGAGCGATGCCCAGGCGCATCGGATAGCCGTAGAAACCGACACAGCGGGTGACGAACATGCGCATGTCTCCCCGCCGAAAAATCCCCTGATCCGGGATGCCGAGCAGCCCAATCACCGACACCAGGGTGTCCTGGCCCAGGGGTATGCCGATGTGCCCGCCGTGGGTGTGACCGGACAGCACCAGGTCGGCGCAGTTGTCCGGCAGCAGCTCGAAGCCGCGCGGGTCATGGTTGAGCAGGATGCGGGGAGCCTGGGGCTGCCAGGCGCGCAGAATCTCGGCGTAGCGCTCGGCCGGGCTGCCGGGAAGGCGCAGGAAGTAATCCAGGCCCACGACTTCCAGCTCATGGCCGTTGATCGACAGGCTGACCAGGGCGTTGCGCAGGGTGCGCACCCCGGCCTGGTCGAGCAGCGAGACGAGGCGGGTCGGGTTGTCGAAATCGTGGTTGCCCAGGCACGCCCACTGGCCATACGGGGCCTGAATGCGGGCCAGGGCTTCGTACAGGGGGGTATCGAAGTCGCCGACCCGGTGGGTCAGAAAATCGCCGGTATGGAGTATGACATCGGCTTTGGCGCGATTGGTCAGGTCGGCCATGTGCAGGAGCCGCCGCCGATTCATATAGCCCCCGACATGGATGTCGGATAAGTGCGCCACGCGCAGGCCGTCCAGTTCGCGTGGCCAGTGGGGCAGGGCCAGTTCGCGCTCTTCGAGCTGCAAGTCGTACGAGGTCTTGATCCCTGACGCCGAGAACATGAACGGTGTGGCCACGCCCAGTGCGCCGGCCTGGCGAAGAAAGCGGCGGCGCTGGGGCGAGACCACGCTGTCGGCAGCTGGCTCGGTGGTCTGCACGAGACGTTTCAGACCGCGCAGGCCGAGCGCCCACAGGTCCAGGCCCATATAGCCGAAGAACAGAAAGAGATAGGCGCTGTACCAGATCGCGCCGACCCAGGCCACTCCGGGCGCGTGGAGCAGCGGCAGCTCATCACTCCAGCGGCCGGTCAGAAACTGGGCGGCCAGAATCAGGTCGCACGCCAGCCCGAGCCAGACTGTGGACCGAAAGAGTCCACTGGAGGAGCCCAGGGCCTGCTCAAGAGCGGCGTGGAGTCGCAGCCGGGCATACGAGAAGGGGGCAAAACCGATGGGCACGAACGCGGTGAAGAACAGCGCCCGGCGGTAGAAGAGGAGGCTCGTCGCCAGGATGCCCAGGGTCACGAACAGGATGAGAACGTACTGCCAGCGGCGAAGCCGGCGGTAGCTGGCTGAGGCATGTGTCATGGTTGTTTCATCGCCCGGACGCGCGACGCGCCGGAGCGGAAGCCGTGCCGACCGGCTAGGCCGACCAGTTGTCGAGATCGAAATCGTCCGGCAGGGGAGCAAAGAACACGCTGGCCGGCCCGCCGACGGTCCGCGTAGTATGGCCCTTGCCGGTCACGTCGTCGGCCAGAAAGGCTTGGCCGGCCTGCCACTGCCGGGTCTGCTGATCGGTCGTACCGACTTCCAGCGTCCCCGACAGCACGACGACAATCTGGCGCTGGGGCGCGTTATGCCAGGTTTGGGACATGCCGGCCGGCAGTTCCACAAAGCGCACCGACGGTGAGACGTAGGCGTTGGACAGCATCAGGGTGTGGCCGTCGGCGTCCTGCTGCGGGGTGGTGATCGGAATGTCGATGTCCATAAAGCGCGAACCGCCGTCCTCGGTGGCGTAAAAACGGGTGATCTTCATCGTTCCCCTCCTGGTGTTAGTCGGGCTGAATCGGGTACAGCTTCAGGGCGTTGTCCCACATGATTTTCTTTTTGCTGTCGTCCGACACGCCCTCAAGGGCCATGAGTTCTTTCACCGCCCAGGCGTATTGGCGGCCTTCGGGATGACCGAAGTCGGTGGCGGTCACGATATTGTCATCGCCCAGCAGGTCGATCGTCTGTTTGATGCCCGGGTCGTCCGGGTCGGCCGAGATGTAGCACTGGCGCTGGAAGTACTCGATCGGATGCTTGCTCAGTCCGGGAATCTCCAGGCCGCGAAAGCCGCCCTGGACGCTGGCGCCGAGCCGGTCGAGCCAGAACGGCACCCAGCCCGCGCCGGATTCCAGGTGGACCACCCGCAGGCTTGGATGGCGTTCCAGCACGCCGCCCATGATGAGCGAGGTGCAGGCCAGCATATTGCCGATGGTGAAGGCGACGGTCGTCTGCGCCGAACGCAGGCGCGGAACATAGTGGTACAGCATGTCGTCGGCTGCGGTGCCGGTGCCGGTGTGGACGGCCAGCGGCACGTCGAGGTCTTCGAGGGCGTTCCACAGCGGCTCGTAGAACTCGTCGTACAGCCGGTGCTGGCCGACCGGCACCGGGTTGATGTGAATGGCCTTGAAGCCGAGGTCTGTGACGCACCGGCGCGCCTCACGCGCCGCCGCCTCGGCGTCGCGCAGGTCGACCGAGCCGGCCCCGAAGACCCGGCCGCCGGCCGCCGAGCAGAAGTCGTACAGCCAGTCGTTATACGCCCGCCGATAGGCTGCGGCCGTGTCGGCCGCCATCTTGGGCACGGCCACCGACAGCAGACCGACCGAGGGGTAGACGACCATGTAGTCGATCCCCGTCCGTTCCATGGCCACGGGGTACATCTCGGGCGGAAAATTCTGTTTGGCAAACTCGGCGTAGGCTTCGTCCTGACCCGGCAGGCTGACCCGCACCCCGGGATCGAACGAGGCCGGGCCCATGGCGCTGGGATCAATCGGGTCGCGGCCAAAGGGCATGGTGTAGCTGCCGCCGTCGGGGT
Organism: uncultured Binatia bacterium (SeqCode); assembly: GCA_965243735.1. Lineage (GTDB taxonomy): Bacteria > Desulfobacterota > Binatia > Bin18 > Bin18 > JAAXHF01. The sequence continues at coordinate 3,952,621 of CBDEVZ010000008.1, read as the reverse complement.
TGGGGATGGACAGCTCAAAACGGAAGCCCAGCGGGTCTCCGTCGTAGAACAACCACGTTTTGGGCATTGGATCGCGAAACTTGGGATCGAGATAGCGCTCGAACATGTCGTTCGGTTCGAGAATATGGGCGTCGCTGTCGATAAAGCGGAATTTTTTTTGCACTACCGTTCTCCTCGTTCAAGCTGTATGGGATGGACCGGACTGTACCATCTTGGGTGCCGGGGCTGCAAGAAAGTCGGAGCCGGCCTAGGTTTCGTCGTTGCCCTCAAACTCGCAGCTCAAACCCGTCCGTCCCAGCCTGCGCCGCACCTCGTCCAGCGACAGCCGGAAATAGACCGGGCGGTCATGCGCGCAGGCGTGAGGGTGGGTGGTCTGTGTCCAGGCCGTGAGCAGCCGTTCCTGAGCCTCACGACTCAGCATTTGTCCGGCTTTGAGGGCTGCCAGGCAGGACAGGGCCTGGGTGATGTCCTCTTTTTTGTTGCGCAGGCGGGCCAGCAGGCGCGAGAAAATCAGTCCTGAGGACTGGGGTTCAACAAAATCCGGCACGGCCCGCAGCGCAATTACCCCGGGACCAAAGGCGTCCAGCTCAAAACGACACGCCGACAACGCCTCGGCCGTATCGTCCACCAACGCCTGCTCGTCAATCGACAGCTTGACCACCTGGGGCGCAATCAAGCGCCTGGCCTGGACCCGTCCGTCTCGCAGCCGTTCGTACAAGACCCGCTCCTCGGCCGCGTGCTGATCCAGCAGGTAAACGTGGCCCTCGGACGCGGTCAGTAGGAAGCTGTTTTCGACCTGCCCGACCAGCGAGAAGCCGTTGACGGACGCCCCGTCGTAGGCTTCCTGCTGTTCTGCCACGGCGTCGGTTTGCAGCCAGGCCGGACGCTGGCGGTGTTCGAGCGCGCTTCGGACCAGGCTGTAGATGGCCGTGTCGTCCCGGAAGCGGACCTCGGCCTTGGCCGGATGGATGTTCACGTCGAGCTGCGAGGGGTGCAGTTCGAGAAAAAGCAGGACCAGCCCGCCGGCCTCGCCCCAGGCGTCTCGGACGGCCCGGTACAGCGTCCGGTTGCGAATCGGACGACGGTTGACGAACAGATAGTAGCGCCGTCGCCAGCCGGCCTGGCTGGGCAGCACGGCTCCCCACACCCGGCCGCTCAGGCCCGCGTCTTCCACCTCCTCCAGACCCGAGGTCGTCTCGCCGCCAAAGCAGGCCGTCAGCCGTTCCTGGAGCGAGCCGGGCTGGAAGCTGTACACCTCGCGTCCGTCAAACGACAGGGACAGGCTGGTGTCGGGAAAGGCCAGTGCAAAGCGGGTAAAGGTGCCCAGGATATGGCCGTACTCGGTGCGCAGGCTGCGCATGAAGCGGCGGCGGGCCGGCGTGTTGTAGAACACGTCCCAGACCTCGACGCTGGTGCCGACCGGCGCCCCGGCCTGGCGCTGGGAGGTCAGCCGGCCGCCCTCAAGGCGGTGCTCGGTGCCGAGCTGGTCCGTTCGCTGGCGGGTCAGCAGTCGCAGGCGGGAGACCGAGGCAATGCTTGGCAGGGCTTCGCCCCGAAAGCCGAAGGTCTGAATCCGGGCGATATCGGTGGCGCTGGTGATCTTGCTGGTGGCAAAACGCTCACACGCCAGACCGACATCTTCGGCGGTCATGCCCGGACCGTTATCAGTGACCTTGATCAGCCGCCGGCCGCCCTCCTGGATTTCGACCCGAATCGTGTCGGCGCTGGCATCCAGGGCGTTTTCAATGAGTTCCTTGACCACGCTGGCCGGTCGCTCAATGACCTCGCCGGCAGCAATCTGTTGCTGAACGTCTGGGGGTAGAATGCGGATTTTCATGGACGCTCGGGGTAGCCTAACAGAAGTCGGCCGGCGTGTCTGTGGCGGTTTGTGGCGATTGCCAAAAAACCCTTGTCGAAGGGCGTCAAGTGCGCTAGAACATACTCCTGAGTTCAGAAAGTTGATTCACCAGTTGAGGAGGGAGAGCTATGTCGTCCATCACCAACAATAAGACGTTTCCGTATCGCGGCGCGATTGACGCCGACGGGCATATCCTTGAGACGCCTGATGCCTGGGAGAAGTATATTGACCCGCAGTACCAGGAACAGGCCATGCGGGTTACGGTTGGCCCAGACGGCCTGGAAGTCCTCGAAATCGCTGGTCGGCCGGCCAAATACATCAAGCCCGGCCAGCTGGCCGCGTTCGGCGGGATGGGCAAAACGCCCGAAGAGGTTGAGCCGCACCCCGACCGGACCTATGTCAACATGGCCCCGTTCGGTTCGATGGACCCCCAACAACGTCTGCAACGCATGGACGCCGAGGGGCTGGACAAGGCGATTGTGTATCCCAGCCTGGGCCTGATCTGGGAGACCGAGGATCTGGGCGATCTGGGACTCCAGGCCGCCTATGCCAGAGCCTACAACCGCTGGGTGGCGGACTTCTGCCGGGATTCCTCCGGGCGCCTGGTTCCCATCGCCCACATCTCCTTTGGCGATCCCCAGGAGGCGGCCAGCGAGCTGGAACGGGCGGTCAAAGACGGCTGCCGGGGCGCGTTTGTGGTGCCGTTCACGCCGACCAACAAGTCCCACGCCAACCCTGACTACGACCCCTTCTGGGCCAAGGCCCAGGAGTTGGACGTGCCGGTCGGCATCCATCCCAGCGGCGAGCCGCCGGCCAAGCGGGTCCACCAGCGCTTTCATGACATGCAGAAGTGGGCGCTGTGGCACTTCAACGTGCACGGCGGGCAGGGGCCGCTGCAAGCCTTTACCGCCCTGTTTCAGTACGGTCTGTTCGACCGCTTCCCACAGGTGAAGATCATCGTCCTGGAGTCCGGGGCGGGCTGGGCCGGCTATCTGCTCAACCGCATGGACGCGGTGTACGACAGCCCGCTGGGTGAGTCGGTGCCGCTCAAGGAAAAGCCCAGCTACTATTTTCACCGCCAATGCTGGATCTCGGGCGACCCCGACGAGAAGGCGTTTGGCAATGTGGTCGATTTTGTCGGCAATGACAAGTTCTTCTGGGCCTCGGATTTCCCTCACTTCGACCATCCCGACAACTACATGGACGAGCTGTTGGAGTTGGTCGAGCCGATGGGCGACGAGACCCGTCGCAAGGTCATCGGTCATAACGTCGCTCAGGTCTACGGCTTATAGACTGCCACTTCCCCAGCGGACCAACCGACGCCTTTGTATGAGCCGTCGATTGGTCCGTCTTCTCTTGATCTCCGTTGCGCTTTGTGGCTACAACAGAGCTACATAAGAGGAGGTCAACACAATGCCTGCGGATGCTGTTGTCCGAGCCCGAATCGACAGTCAGACAAAAGCACGGGCAACCAAAGCCCTGGAAGCCATGGGTCTGTCCATATCAGATGCCATTCGCCTGTTGCTGGTGCGCGTAGCCGAGGAAAAGCGCCTGCCGTTTGCGCTCCACCTGCCGAACGCCACTACCGCCAGAGCGATTGACGAGCTGGAAAGTGGCAAAGGGCAGCGTTTTGACACCAAAGACGACCTGTTTCGAGATTTGGGGATTGACTGATCGTGCTGACCCCAGTCCGTTCTACGCAGTTCAAGCGTGATGTGAAACGGGCAGAAAAACGCAGTAAAGACTTATCCAAGCTGCGGACCTTGCTTTCGCTGCTGATTGAGCAGAAACCACTTCCGTCGTCCTACCTGGATCATCCACTCAGGGGTAACTGGAGAGGGTACAGGAACGCCCACATCGAACCGGATTGGCTGTTGCTCTACAGAGTGGCCGGCAAGGAGTTGTACCTCACCCGTACCGGCACCCACGCCGACCTGTTTCAAGGATAGATTGAGCTGTCCAGCCTATGATGAGCCGTTTCCGCTTCCTTCCTTTTCCTCTAGCCTGCTCACTTCCCCTCCCTCGGCCAGCTTCTTCAGCTCGGCCAGAACCACCAGGGCGTCGATTGGCGTAGTATGCAGCGGATCAACCCTGGCCAGGCGGGCCAGGACCGGCTGGGCGTCTTGAGACGGCATGCGACCATTCTTCGTGATTCCGGTGGAATACTGGCTCGACCCCTCCGCCACATAGGCGTCCGTGTCCTGGTTCGTCTGCCAGCTCAGCAGCAGGTTCTTGGCTCGCTGCACCACATGCGAGGGCAGGCCGGCCAGCTGGGCTACATACACCCCATAGCTCTTCTGGGCTGCGCCGGGCACGACGGTGTACAGAAACGTGACCTCGTCGTGTTCTTCCCGAACGTCCAGGCGGGCGTTGGCAATGCCCGGGATGGTGTCCGCCAGGCCGGCCAACTCGTGATAGTGGGTGGTGAACAGGGTTTTGGCCTTGATGTCCCGGGCTAGGCTTTCGGCCACGGCCTGGGCAATCGCCTGTCCGTCCGAGGTGCCGGTGCCGCGCCCGACCTCGTCGAGAATGACCAGGCTCTTGTCCGTGGCCTGACGCAGGATGTTGGCCGTCTCGGTCATCTCGACCATGAAGGTTGACAGCCCCTGGGCCAGAAAATCGGCCGCCCCGACTCGGGTAAAGATCCGGTCTACCACGCCGACCGTGGCCGCCTCGGCCGGCACAAAGCTGCCGATCTGGGCCAGCACCACCAGCAGGGCCGCCTGGCGTACATAGGTGCTTTTGCCGGCCGCATTCGGACCGGTCAGAATCAGCAGGTGGGTGTCTTCGTTCAGGGCCAGATCGTTGGGCACGAAGGGCGCGGTCTGATTTTCGAGCACCGGGTGGCGGCCCTGGGTGAAGGACAGGGCGTAGTCCTCGCCGACCTGCGGCCGGACCCAGCCCCTTCTGCCGGCGACCTCGGCAAAGGCGCACATCAGGTCGAGCAGGCCGAGCGTGTGGGCGGTCTGCCGGAGGCGGTCGGCCTGGGCCGCGACCTGGTCGCGCAGCGTGCTGAACAGCGCGTACTCCAGCTGTTTGCTGCGGTCGCCGGCCGACAGCATCTTGTCCTCAAAGCGGTGCAGAGCCGGGGTGATGAAGCGTTCAGCGCTGACCAGGGTTTGCCGCCGGGTATAGGTCTTGGGCACCAGCTCAAGGTGCGACTTCGTCACTTCGAGATAGTAGCCGAACACCCGGTTGAAGCCGACCTTGAGGTTGGGAATGGCCGTACGCTGGCGTTCCTGCTGCTCGTAGCGCGCCAGCCAGCCGCTGCCGTCGGTCTGCACGGTCCGCAGCTCGTCCAGCTCGGCGCTCACCCCGTCCCGAATCAGGCCGCCGTCCTTGGCCCCGGCCTTGGGCTCCTCGACCAGGACGCGCTGGATTTCGGACTGGACATCCTCCAGGGGATCGAGCGTCTGGTGCAGCTCGGTCAGCAGCCCGGCGGACAGGCCGGACAGGAATTCGCGCAGCGCCGCCAGGGGAGCCAGCGAGACGGCCAGGGCGGCCAGGTCGCGCGGGCTGGCGACCGCCGAGGTCGTGCGCGAGGTCAGGCGTTCGAGATCGAGAATCTGCGCCAGCCCGGCCTGTATGGCGGTGCGGGTCTGGGGCTCGGCCAGCAGTGCAGCGACCGCCTCCTGGCGCTGGCGGATGGCGTCTACCGAACGCAGCGGGTGCAGCAGGCAGTGGCGGAGACGGCGGTGGCCCATGCGTGTTTTTGAGGCGTCAAGGACCGACAGCAGCGAGCCGTGCGACCCGCCCTCCAGCAGGTTTTCGACCAGCTCCAGGTTGCGCTGGGTCTGGGGATCGAGAAACACGAATGCCTCACTGCGGTAGACCTGGGGGGCTTTGAGGTGGGGCAGAAAGTCTTGCTGGGTTTCGGTCACATAGGCCAGCAGGGCGCCGGCCGCAGCCAGACCCTGGGGATGGGAGGCGGCCAGCGGCGCGACCTGCGTCCGACCAAAGCGGCGGCTCAGGGTTCGGCGGGCCGTGGTCAGGCGAAAGTCGGTGTCCGGCCGTCGGGTGATATGCGCCTGGGGCTGCCAGCCGGCGTCATCGGCTTCGCCTGTCCGCAGCAGGATTTCCTGGGCCGGAAATTTTGCCAGCAGGCTGGGCAACTCGGTCCGGTTTGTCTCGGCCACGACAAACTCGCCGGTGGCCAGGGACAGGACGGCCAGGCCGACCCGGTCGGCGGAGTCGGAACACACGGCCGCCAGGCTGCGTTCGGTGTCGCCGGTCTCGAACAGCGTACCCGGGGTGACGACCCGGACAACCTCGCGCCGTAGCAGCCCCCGCCCCTTGTGGCTGCCTTCCAGCTGTTCACAGATGGCGACCTTGAAGCCTTTTTCGACCAGACGGCTGAGATAGGCGTCGAGCCGGTAGTGGGGGACCCCACACATGGGCACCCGTTCGGTGTTTTTTCCCTGCGGCCGCGAGGTCAGGGTGATGTCGAGGGCGCGGGCCGCAATCGCCGCATCGTCGTAAAACATCTCATAGAAATCGCCAAACCGAAAAAAGACCAGGGTTTCCTGGTACTCGGCTTTGACCCGGTGGTACTGGGCCATCATGTCGGTCGTCGGACTGGCGGGGGAGGGTGAGGTGCTCACTGGACTGGCCTTGGTTTATGGGGCTGCACGTCCGTCCAACAATGGAGACAAAGCGCGCGGCGTGCAAGAGGCCGCGTGTTGTCCAAGCCCGACAGGTAGGTTAGAAAGACCGGGCAAAAGGAGGCGCTCCGATGTCTGTGCAGAATGAGAAATTTCCGTATGCCGGCGCGATTGACGCCGATGGTCATATTCTCGAGCCACCCGATACCTGGGAGAAATATATCGACCCTCAGTTCCGTGACCGCGCCCTGCGCATCCGACCCAACCACGACGGGCTGGAGGTCGTCGAGGTCGGTGGCGCACCGGCCAGATATGTCCGCCCGGGCGGCCTGGCCATTTCCGGGGCGATGGGCAAAAAGGCCGAGGATCTCGAACCCCACCCGGACAAGACCTATGTCGGCCAGGCGCCGTTCGGCTCGATGTTTCCCACACAGCGGCTGGAACGCATGGACCAGGAGGGCCTGGAAAAGGCGATCATCTATCCCAGCCTGGGACTGTTGTGGGAGGCCGAAAATCTGGACGATCTGGAACTGCAAGCGGCCTACGCCCGGGCCTATAACCGCTGGGTCGAAGACTTTTGCCGAGACTCGAACGGCCGCCTGATCCCGATTGCCCACATCTCGATGGGCGATCCCCAGGCGGCGGCCCGGGAGATCGAACGGGCGGTCAAAAACGGCGCCAAGGGCGCGTTTTTTGTGCCCTTTACCCCGACCAACAAATCCCACGCCCATCCCGACTACGATCCGTTCTGGGCCAAAGCTCAGGAGCTGGACGTGCCAGTCGGCATTCATCCCAGCGGCGAGCCGCCGGCCAAGCGGGTCCATCAACGCTTCCGGGACATGCAGAAGTGGGCGGTGTGGCACTACAACGTGCACGGCGCCCAGGGCCCCTTGCAGGCGTTTACGGCCATGTTTCAGTACGGCCTGTTCGAGCGCTTTCCGCGTGTCAAGGTTGTTGTCCTGGAGTCGGGCGCGGGCTGGGCCGGCTATCTGCTCAACCGCATGGATGCGGTGTACGACAGCCCGCTGGGCGAATCCGTGCCACTCAAGGAGAAGCCCAGCTATTATTTTCACCGCCAGTGCTGGATCTCGGGCGATCCCGATGAAAAGGCGTTTGGCAACGTCGTTGACTTTGTGGGAGCCGACAAGTTTTTCTGGGCCTCGGATTTTCCGCATTTCGATCATCCGGGCAACTACATGGACGAGTTGAAAGAGCTGGTCGAGCCGATGTCGGCGTCCACCCGTCAGAAGGTCATCGGCGATAACGTCGCCCAGGTGTACGGCATCTGAGGGCGGCAGGAGAGCGCTATGGCACGGCCCGTTTGCGTTATTTCCGGGGTAGGCCCGGGGACCGGGGCGGCCCTGAGCCGTCGTTTTGCCGCAGGCGGCTATCAGGTCGCCATGCTGGCCCGCACCGAAGAGCGGCTGTCACAGCTGGAGCGGGACATCCCGCACACGACCGGCTTTCGATGTGACGTGTCGGACCAGGCGGCGGTGGACACGACCCTGGCCGCAATCAAGGCGAACCTGGGTGCGCCCGAGGTGCTGATCCACAACGCGGTGGGCGGCGCCTTTGGGACGTTTCTGGAGATTGAGCCTGCGGTCCTGGAGCAGAACTTTCAGGTCAATACGATGGGCCTGCTGTACCTGGCCCGGGCTGTGGCGCCCGACATGATTGCGGCCGGCAAGGGCGCCATCATCGCCACCGGCAATACCTCGGCCCTGCGCGGCAAGCCGCGCTTTGCCGGGTTTGCGCCGACCAAGGCCGCCCAGCGTATCCTGGCCGAATCCATGGCCCGCAGCCTGGGCCCGCAGGGCGTCCATGTGGCCTATGTGGTGATTGATGCGGTGATCGATCTGGAGTGGACCCGCAAGATGTTCACGGACAAGTCGGACGACTTCTTCATCAAACCGGCGGCGATTGCCGACACGACCTGGCATGTCGTCCACCAGGAGCGTTCCGGCTGGTCGTTTCATGTCGAGGTCCGGCCCTTCGGCGAAGAGTGGTGAGCGCGGGAGCGGAGCCCGGCGCGATTGCGCCGAGTAGCCGTGTGGCCTGCGATGGACTCGGCCCGGCCGACCTGGTGGCCCGCCAGGGCCGTGCCTGCCCCTTAGATTCCCTCAGGACTGTTTCAGGCAAGTGAATATGCTTCTTGAAGCTCATACGCGAACACCAATACACGTCCGTCTTCACAATCTTCCGTCTTCACAATCTTGGCGGAATTGAATAATGGCGGATCAGCCTACCCATACCCACCAGGACATTCGCTACGAACCTGATGAGCAGCCCCCGCTCCCGCTTATCCTCGGGCTGGGGCTTCAGTACGCCATGATCGCCGTCGCGACTATCGTGGTGATCCCGGCCATGATGATCCAATTGGCCGAAGGCAGTGATGCCTATCTGTCCTGGGCGGTCTTCTCGGCGCTGATTATCAGCGGGATCACGACGCTCATTCAAGTGATCCGTATCGGGCGATTTGGCTCGGGCTATATTCTGCTCATGGGCAGCACGACCGCCTTCATCGCGGTCTGTGTCTCCGCACTCGAACAGGGGGGGCCGGGCCTGTTGGCGAGTCTGATCGCCATTGCCTCCTTCTTCCAGTTCATTCTTGCCGGGAAGCTGTCACTCCTCCGGCAGGTCTTCACGCCAACGGTGGCCGGCACCGTGATGATGCTGATTCCTGTCACGCTTGGACCACTCATCATGAAGAAGCTGCTCGACGTGCCGGACGGAGTCTCCCCTGCGGCGGCCCCCGTGACTGCGGGCGTGACGCTGCTGACCATGATAGCGATTGTGCTCCGTGGCTCCGGGATGTGGCGGCTCTGGGCACCGCTCATCGGCATGAGTGCGGGCAGCATCACGGGTGGGATCTTTTTCGGTATCTACGATACCACCCGTCTCTTTGACGCAGACTGGATCGGGGTGCCCTCCGTGGTGTGGCCCGGTTTCGACCTGAGCTTTGGTCCCCACTTCTGGGCACTGCTGCCCGCGTTCGTGATGGTGACGTTTGTGGGGGCGCTCGATACGATTGGTGACACTATCGCGATCCAACGGGCCTCATGGCGCCGACCGCGTGCGGTGGACTTCCGCGCTATCCAAGGCGCACTCAATGCCGACGGTTTAGGCAATCTGCTCTCCGGTTTCGCCGGCACGGTGCCCAATACGACTTACGCGGCGAGTATTGCGGTCGCCGAAATCACGCGCGTCGCATCCCGTTCGGTTGGGGTGTGTGTGGGAGGGCTGTTCCTGGTGATTGCATTCCTGCCGAAACTGCTCGCCGCGGTATTGGCCATACCGAGTCCGGTGGTGGCGTCTTACCTGATCGTGCTGGTGTCCATCCTCTTCGTGATGGGCATTCGGATTCTGGTGCAGGACGGACTCGACTATCGGAAGGGGGTGATTGTGGGGTTCTCGTTCTGGATGGGGACCGCTATGCATTTGGGCTGGATATTCCCGGACTCTCTTCGGGGAGCGTGGGGTGAACTGCTCGGGAACGGGCTGACGGTCGGGGGGGTAATGGTGATCCTCCTGACCCTGTTCGTGCGGCTGACGGGCTCACGGCCCTGGCGTCTCAAGACGGCCGTGCACATGGATGCGCAGCGACAGATTGACACCTTCCTGTCGCAGTTCGCTGCCCGTAGAGGCTGGAGCACCGACCTGACGGACCGGCTCCGCGCGGTGGGGGAGGAAACCTTGCTTATTTTTCTCCAGCAGAAACGGAACGGGACGGCGCACGATGGACGCCACCTGTTGCTCATCGCACGCGGCGATGGCGAGGCTGCGGATTTAGAGTTCGTTGTTGCCTCTGACGAGACGAACCTCGAGGATCAGATGGCCCTCCTCAGTGAACGGGCCGCGGATGCACCGGTCGAGGAAGAACTCTCCCTGCGGCTGCTGCGGCATCACGCCGCATCCGTGCGCCATCAGCAATTTCACGATACCGACGTGGTCACGGTCCGTGTGGAGTCGGCCGTCTCTTGACGAGCGGAGCCGTGCGTCTCTTTTCGCTACGTCTGCCGGCCGCTACGTCTCACGTCTCTGCTCAAGCCCGCAGGTCTGCCGGGGGCCGGGCTGCTGCCCCATATCCGGTAATTCGCGCGCGGCCGGCAGACACCTGTCGGCGCCAAGGCGCTGAATGCGTCCGTGACCGACCTGCCCCAAAAGAGTTGGGGCGGCGTCATTCTATTGGAGCGGCGAGCCGACAAGCGCCTGGGCCGACTGCTCGGCCACCTCGGGCTGGTCCGTGGCGCTCAGTGGCGCTGGAACATCCCGCAGCGCCCGCATGCTGTCGGATGAGAGCAGGCTGCTCGGCCGCTGATCAAAAGAGAACTCGTCCTGGGTGTGGCCGACTATGGGCGCCAGGCCGGGCCGCGAGACCAGGCGATGAATCGGTCGGGTGATGAGACGTTCCAGGCCATAGCCTATGGCGTGAAGCGGATAGGCGACGATCCGCAGGGGGTGGGCGTCTTCAAAATCGTCGTACTCGCCGCCAGAGGCCAAGCCGGGCAGACCCAGGACCAGCACCGTCACTGTCGCAAGGACTGACTTTTTCCACATAGCTCCTCCTAGCCTTCTTCCAGTCGCTCCAGCTCTTTTTGCCAGCTCCGTCGGGCGGCGGTCCGGCGGTATTTCGTGGGGTCGTCCTCAGCCCGGCTGGGCGGTGGGAGCGCTTTGCGGACCTGGCGCAGAGCCTCAAGCTGGGACAGGCTGCGGTGTTTCTTTTTTTTGCGCGGCATGGCTCACGTCCGGCCCAGCAGCCGGGCCGCATCCTTGGAGTAGTAAGTCAGGATCAGATCAGCCCCGGCGCGCTTAATCCCGGTCAGCGCCTCCAGCATCACCCGCTCTTCGTCCAGCCAGCCGTTCAGGGCTGCGGCTTTGAGCATGGCGTATTCGCCGCTGACGTGGTAAGCCGCCACCGGCACGTCAAACCGCTCCTTGACCCGGCGGATGATGTCGAGGTAGGGCAGGGCCGGTTTGACCATGACCATGTCCGCGCCTTCCTCAATGTCGAGGGCTACCTCGCGCAGGGCTTCGTTGCCGTTGGCCGGATCCATCTGGTAGGAGCGGCGGTCGCCAAACTGTGGGGTCGATTCGGCCGCTTCCCGAAACGGCCCGTAAAAGCCGGAGGCAAACTTGGCGGCGTAGGCCAGAATCGGAACATGGGGAAAGCCCTCGGCGTCGAGCGCCTGCCGAATGACGCCCACCCGGCCGTCCATCATGTCCGACGGGGCCACAATGTCGGCGCCGGCCCGGGCGTGGGAGACGGCCTCTTTGGCCAGGATGTCCAGGGTGGCGTCGTTATCCACGTCCTGAGCCTTGACGATCCCGCAGTGGCCGTGGTCGGTGTATTCGCAAAAGCACACGTCGGTCAGCAGCAGCAGGCCCGGCACCGCTTCCTTGAGCGTGGCCAGGGCGCGCTGAATGATGCCGTCATCGGCGTAGGCGTCCGAGCCGAGGGCGTCCTTGTGGTCGGGAATGCCGAACAGAATGACGCCGGGGACGCCCAAATCCCGAATCTGCCTGCACTCCTCAACCGCCCGGTCAACCGACAGCTGGGCAATGCCCGGCATGGAGCTGATCGGATTGCTCACCCCGGAGCCGGGCACGATAAACAGCGGCATGATGAGGTCGTTGACGCTGAGTTGGGTTTCTCGCACCATGCGTCGCAGCGGCTCGGTACGCCGCAGGCGGCGCGGGCGGTGGGTCGGAAAGGCCATGCTGTTCTCCTGTCAGTCTGGTGCCGTTCCATAAAAGTTTCTATTTTTCCGCCCGCCGATGCAAGCCCTCGCCCCCGGCTCGGGTCTGGGGCATAATCCCCGGCTATGCACGCCTGTGTCATCGCCGGGACTCACAGCGGGGTGGGAAAGACCACGCTGATGCTGGGTCTGCTGGCGGCCCTGCATCAACGCGGTCGGCGGGTGCGGGGCTTCAAGGTCGGTCCCGATTTCATCGATCCGGGCCATCACGCGAGCATCACCGGAACCGCCGCGTACAACCTGGACGGCTGGATGTTGAGCCAGGACTATAACCGGGCCTGTTTTGCCCGCGCCGTGCAGGACATGGACATCGGGCTGGTGGAAGGCATGATGGGCGTCTTTGACGGTTACGGCGGAAAAACCGAAGCCGGCAGTACGGCCGAGATGGCCAAATGGCTGGGGCTGCCGGTCATTCTGCTGGTCGATGCCTCGGCCATGGCCAGGAGCGTGGCCGCGCTGGTGTACGGCTTTCAGCATTTTGACCCCGAACTCAGGCTGGCCGGGGTGATCTTCAACCGGATAGGTGGCCCGGGGCATCTGGACTACCTGCGAGAAGCGCTGGAGGACAACGTCGATGTCCCCGTCCTGGGCGGCCTGCCCGAGCAGACCGAGCTGCGTATTCCCGAGCGGCATCTGGGGCTGCGGACCGCCGAGGAGCAGCCCCTCAGCCCGGCTCACATCGACCGTCTGGCCGGCCTGATTGAAGACCACATTGACCTCGAGCGTCTGCTCAGGATTGCTGCTGTTCGCCGTCCCTCAGTTCGCATTCAGCCTGCAATGCAACGGACAAAGCCGCGGGTCCGGTTTGGTGTGGCCCGCGACGAAGCGTTTTGTTTTTACTATCCCGATAACCTCGAACTGCTGGCCCAGGCCGGTGCGGAGCTGGTCTTTTTCAGTCCGCTCCGCGACCGACACCTGCCGCCGCGCGTGCAGGGGCTGTACTTCGGCGGCGGCTATCCCGAGCTGCACGCCGCCCGGCTCGCGGCCAACGCTTCCCTGCGCCGGGAGGTGCGGGATTTTATCGAACGCCGGGGTGTGGTGTACGCCGAGTGCGGGGGGCTGATGTACCTGGCCGACGCTATTCGAGACGGGCAGGGCCGGCGCTTTCCCATGGTCGGTATCTATCCGACCACGGTGCGTCTGCTGCCCCGGCTGAGCGCCCTGGGCTATGTCGAGGTGAGCCTTGCGGCGGGCCACGGCCTCTTTCCGGCCGGTGCGGTCAGAGGTCACGAGTTTCACTATTCCGAACTTGAAGAGCCCGACTTGTGCCGCGGCCCGATACAGGCCGTGTATGCGGTTCGCAAACGCCCCGGCGACAGCCCGCGCCCAGAGGGCTATGCCTACAAGCGCTGCCTGGCCAGCTATATTCACCTCCACTTCGGCAGTCATCCGGCCTGCGCCGCCGGTCTGGTCAGGGCTGCCGAACAGGGCTGAGACCATGACGCCGACACGTCACTTCATTCGGCTTGGTCGCCTCAGCGTCCACTATCTGGCCTGGGGCCAGCCGGACCGGCCGCCGCTGATCCTGCTCCACGGTGGGGCCGCCCACGCCCATTGGTGGGATCATATTGCACCTGTCCTCAGCCATCGCTACCGGGTGCTGGCGCCCGACCTGCGCGGCCACGGCGACACGGATTGGGCCGGCCCGGGAGCGTATGAAATTGATGACTACGTGGCCGACCTGCACGGTCTGATCGTCGCCCTGAACCTGGACCGGCCGGTCCTGATGGGTCACTCGCTGGGTGGTTTTATCGCCCTGGCCTATGCCCTCACCCGAAGGTCGCGGCTGCGAGCCCTGATTGTCGTCGATATGCGGGCGCGCCTGACCGACAGCCGCTTTATGCGTCTGGTGCGGGCGCTGCCCGCCCCGAGCTACCGAGACGAAGACGAGCTGCTGCGCCGCTTTCGCCTGCTGCCGACCGACAGCCGCCCGCAGCCCGCGCTGTTCCGGGCGATTGCCAGGCACAGCGTCCGTCCCGCGCCGGACGGGCGGCTCAGGCTCAAAAGCGACCGGGCGGCCCTGCGTCGGGCGCCCGTCGACCTCGGCCCGCGTTTATCCAAGCTCGGCTGTCCGTGCCTGTTTGTCCGCGGCCAGAACAGCACCACGCTGTCGGCTCGCGGCCTGGCTGAGATGCGTGCAGGCTGCCCGGACGCATCCGCAGCAGACATCCCCGGAGCCGGCCATCACGTCTTCCTGGACCAACCTGTGGCTTTTGTGGCGGTCGTCCAGAAATTCCTTGACGAAAGACTCAGGACGTGAGCAAAAAGGGAAACGTGATGACCAATGGATTCAATCAGAGATCACGTTTCCCTTTCTCAGCATGATGGTCGGCCTGCATGACGAACCCGGTCTGGCGGAGGACACGACTATGCAGGAGCGGATTGAACGCGCGGCCCAGGCCATTCGCACGTCCCGCAAGACGGTCGCCCTGACCGGCGCGGGCATTTCGGCAGAGAGCGGGATTCCGACCTTTCGCGATCCGGGCGGCTTGTGGGACCGCTACGATCCCGAGGAGTACGCCACGATTGACGCCTTTCGGCGCGACCCGGCCAAGGTCTGGCAGATGATGCGTGACTTTACCGAGCTGAAAACAGCCCAGCCCAACCCGGGGCATTACGCCCTGGCCCAGCTGGAACAGATGGGTCTGCTGGGCTGTATCATCACCCAGAATGTCGATAATCTGCATCAGGCCGGCGGCAGCCAGGACGTGATCGAGTTTCACGGCAATATGCGCCAGGTGGTGTGTCAGCGCTGCGACACCAGCCTGCCCCTGACCGAGGTGTCGCTCGAAAGCCTGCCGCCGTACTGCGGCTGTGGCGGCGTGTTCAAGCCGGCCGGCGTGTTTTTTGGCGAGCCTATTCCGCCCCACGCCCTGTCCCGCTCCTACCAGGAGGCTCTCAGCTGCGAGCTGATGCTGGTGATCGGCACCTCGGCGGTGGTGTATCCGGCTGCGGCCATGCCCGGCGTGGCCAAGGAAGCCGGAGCCCAGGTCATTGAGATCAATCCCGAGCCGACCGACTTGACGGACGCCACGGCCGATTTCATCATCCGGGACAAGGCCGGGGTTGTGCTGCCCCAGATTGTAGCTCGAATCAAAGCGCTGGCGTCATAGGAGGACACGCATGAGTCTGAAAGGAAAAGCGGCCATTACTGGCTTTGCCGAAATGACCCCCCAAAAGGGCGGCGGAGGAAAAACCCCGCTGGGGATTATCGGAGAAGTGGCGCGGGATGCGATTGCCGACGCGGGTCTGAAAAAGCAGGACATCGACGGCCTGCTGACGGGCATGGCGATTGGCGATTACAGTGTGCTATGGCCGTCGGTCATTTCGGAATACCTGCAATTCCATCCCCGCTATTTCGATCTGGTCGAGTTGGGCGGAGCGTCGGCCACCGGCATGTTCTGGCGGGCGGCCGCAGCCATTGAAGCCGGCATGTGTAACAACGTGTTGTGCGTCCTGGGCGATTCGTGGACGAGCAAGACGATGAGCGTCGGCAAACCCCCGCCGTTTCCACGCCTGGACGCCGAGTTTGACGCGCCCTACGGCCTGATCGCGGCCAATCCGGGCTATGCCCTGATTGCCCAGCGCCATATGCACGAGTTCGGCACGACGCCCGAACAGTTGGCCAAGGTCGCGGTTGATCAGCGCAAAAACGCCTGCCGCAACCCTGCGGCGCTGTTCGGCAACAAGGAGATCGGCATCGAGGACGTGCTCAACTCGCGCATGATCGTCGACCCGCTGCATCTGCTGGAGATTGTCAGTCCGTGTACCGGCGGCGGGGCGTTCATCGTTACCAGCGCCGAGCGGGCCAAGGACAGTCCCCACACCCCGGTCTATCTGTTGGGAGCCGGCGAGGCGGGCGGCCACTGTAGCATTACGCGGGCCGAGAGCCTGACCACGTCCCTGGTCAAACCTGCGGCCGAGGCCGCCTTCGGCATGGCCGGACTTACGCCCCAGGACATGGACTTTGTGCAGCCCTACGACTGTTATACGATTACGGTCCTGGTCACCCTGGAAGACGCCGGCTTTTGTCCCAAGGGTGAGGGCGGCCGCTTTGTTGAGGACCACGACCTGTCCTACGCGGGCGACTTTCCGTCCAATACCCACGGCGGCCAGCTGTCGTTTGGCCAGCCCGGTCTGGCCGGCGGCATGAGCCATTTGATCGAGGGCGTGCGCCAGCTGATGGGTCGGGGCGAGGCGCGCCAGGTCGAGGCCGCCAGAATTGGCTATGTCAACGGCAACGGCGGCATTATGAGCGAGCAGTGCAGCGTGGTGATCGGCGTCAACTAGGAGGAGCCCATGTCAGACTATACCAAGCCCCTTCCTCGTCCGACCGTCTCCTCGCAGCCGTTCTGGGATGCCGCCAAACGTCACGAGCTTCAGATCCAGCGCTGCAAGAGCTGTGGCGTGGTGCTGTTCTACCCGCGCGAGGTGTGTTCCGAGTGTCTGTCCTCAGATCTGGGCTGGATACGGGCGTCCGGCCGGGGCACGGTGTATTCCTACACCATTGCCCAGGCGCCGACCCATCCGGCGTTCAGAGAGGACGTGCCGTATGTGGTGGCGATTGTCGAGCTGGACGAGGGCCCGCGCCTGACGACCAATATCGTCGGCTGTGACCCTGTGGCAATGCGGATAGGCATGCCGGTCGTCGCCACCTATGATGACGTGACGCCGGACAGGACGCTGGTCAAGTTCCGGCCGGCCGACTCGGTTTAGTCGGGCGGTTTGAGGCTGCGGATACGGCGAACAGGGGGATGGCCGGGCGTGTCGTCGATAAAGGTCAGGTGGGCCGAATCGCAGGCCGGGCAGATGACCAGCGTGCCGTAGCGCTCGTCTTCGACCATCGGTGGCCAGCGCCCGTCCGCAGGCTCCCCGTAGTTGCTCATGGTGTATAATTTTTCGGCGCACATCAGACAGTGCTGGGCCTTGGCCATGATGTCCTCCTGAGCTATGGCCGATCCTAGGGATAAGCTGGGGACAAGTCCAGCCAGTAAGAAAGGACACGCTATGTACACAGGATTGCAGCTGGTGATCGGGGCGCTGCTGGCGCTGACGCTGAGCGGCCCGGCCTGGGCTCAGGCCGAGGTCGGCAGTCCGGCTCCGGATTTTTGTTTGCCGTCCAGCGACGACAGCCAGGTATGCCTCAAGGACTTTCGGGACAAGGACAATGTCGTCCTGCTGTTCTATGTCCTCGACTTCACCTCGGGTTGAACCCTGCAACTGTCCTCCGGTCAGGGGGCGGAAAAAACACTCAACGCCAAAGTCCTCGGCATCAGCACCAACCACGGCGCGTCCCAGAAGGTCTTTACCCAGCAGCTGAAGCTCGATTATCCCCTGCTGAGCGCCTTTGCCGCGCCCGAGGTGATTCGTGACTATACCGGCTGGCTGGACGAAGAAAAGCGGCTCGGTAACCGCGCCTATGTCATTATCGACAAGCAAGGCATCGTCCGCTTCAAGAAAGTCGGGGAGATGGTACCGGTCGAAGACCTCGAACAGGTCCTGGCCGGCCTTGAATAGCCACGGCTTGCATATTCTCCCGGCGCTGGAATAATGGCCGTCTATCCGTACGGGAAGGAGGGGGAGCGATGAAAATATATGCCTTCGTGCTTGCGCTGTGCATCTGGCCCCTCGTCCCGCACGCCCAGGAGAGTCAGCCTGCCCCGGTCACGTCTGAACCGGTTACGCTCGACGCCCCACCCGCTCTCGAACAGGCTGTCGCCCAGCCAGCTGCGACCGAGGCGTCCGGGGCTCCGTCTCAGGTCATACTCGGCCAGGCCACGGACCACGCCTCAGACCAGACCCAGCCCGCCCCTGACGCTGTGCCGCCAGACTTCTGGGCTGCTCCTGAAAGCGAGCAGCCGCCCGAGCAGCGGACCTATCTGGGCGCCCTGTACGCGACACCCGAACACGAGGGGCTGCAAGGCGTTCAAGTCCTGAGCGTCATCCCCGGCAGTCCGGCCGCCCGAGCCGGATTTATCGGCGCCAACACGCCTCAGCAGCAGGGCACCAGCTGGTTCCGGGTCGCCGTTCTGGCCTTGTCCATGTCGCCGGCCGGCGCCTTTGCCATTCCGCTGACCATCGCCCACCACGTGTACACAAACCGGCACGCGCCGGCCGACCTGCCCGGGGATTTGATCGTGGCGATTGACGACACCCCCATTCCCGACGCCCAGGCTTTTTCCCGAATCTTGGGCTCCTACGAACCCGGCGACCGGGTCACCTTCACCTTTATTCGGGCCGGAAAACCCATGCAGGTCGCCGTCACTCTCGAGTCCGAGCCGCTCTGAGCCGGGCTCCCCCTCTCGGCCTAGACGCCAGCTGCCTTTTCTGCCAAGCTGACCCGGAGGAGCGGGGTATGAAAACCTTCTATGAGCGATTCCTAGACGAGATTGAACGCAAGCGGGAAGCCGGGGAGATTGACGAAGACAAAGCCCAGCGCTGGATTGCAGAGGTGCAGAGCCAGCTCCAGGAGTACGCCAAAAAACATCCCCAGGCTCCTATCGCCAAAATGCCGATCCTGCACTGAGCGTGCAGACCCAGACCAGGAAAGACCATGAAACAGACCTCCACCCGCGCCGTGCGGATCGGCCAGGCCGAACTCGGCGCCGGCGCCCCGCTCCTTGTCCAGAGCATGTGCGCGACCAAGACGACCGATATCGACGCCACAGTTGCCCAGGTCCATCAGTTGCAGCAGGCCGGGGCCGGTGTGGTCCGCATTGCGGTTGACAACCCCAAGGAGGCGGCCGCGCTCAAAGAGATTCGTTCCCAAACGACCGCTACCCTGTCGGTTGACCTCCAGGAGAACTACAAGGTCGCGGTTGCGGTCGCCCCGTATGTGGACAAGATCCGCTACAACCCCGGCCATCTGCACCATATTGAAAAGGCCAAAAGCATTCCCCAGAAGGTCGCCTGGCTGGTCGATATCGCCCGCGATAACGACGTGGCGATACGGGTCGGGGTGAACTGCGGCTCGGTCGCCCCGGCCTTTTTGGCCCAATATCCGGGCGATCAGATGGAGGCCCTGATTCAGTCTACGCTGTACCACTGTCGCTTGATGGACGAGCTGGGCTTTGCGCGTTTTGTGGTGTCGCTCAAGGATTCGGACCCGGCCAAGGTGGTCGAGGCCAACACGCGTTTTGCTGCGGTGCGGCCCGACGTGCCGCTCCACCTCGGCGTGACCGAGGCCGGGTTGCCGCCCGACGGGATCATCAAG
This sequence comes from uncultured Binatia bacterium (SeqCode), assembly GCA_965243735.1. Taxonomy (GTDB): domain Bacteria; phylum Desulfobacterota; class Binatia; order Bin18; family Bin18; genus JAAXHF01. Next base: position 3,933,193 of record CBDEVZ010000008.1, on the reverse strand, counting down.
AGCCGCGTCGCGTTCGAGAAACTGCTGGCCAAGGGCATCGGCGATACCCTGCGCGTCTCCCTGACCCTGCCCAACGAGCGCAAGCACGAGGAAGTGACGGCAGGCTTTCAGATTATCGACGATGTCAAAAACGGGCGCTTTCGGTCTGTACCCGATCTGGACTCGGGGCTGAACATCATTTCCTGTCCGAGCTGCTCGCGGGTCGAGAACGAAAAATTCGTCGAACTCGCCCAGCAGGTCAAGGCCATGACGGCCTACGCCAAACAGCACGATATCACCATCGCCGTCATGGGCTGCCGGGTGAACGGTCCGGGCGAGACGGACGACGCCGACCTGGGTCTGTGGTGCGGGCCGACAACGGTCAATCTCAAAAAGAAGAGCACCAAGCTCGGCCACTTCGGCTACGACGTGGTGCTCGACCGTCTGCGCCAAGAGCTTGACGCCCTGATTGCCGAGCAGGGGGGATAGCTGTTGCTCATCTGCCTGGAACAAGCGGGGTGAAGCATGGAAGCTGTAGCCCTTGAGGGCGTTGTCGAGAACGGACAGATTCGTTTGCTGTCCTCAGTTCGTCTTCCGGAAAAAGCGAAGGTGTATATCCTGATCCCCGAGGCGGAGGTCCAGACTGGCGCGCATATAGGCAGCCCGCGTCTGGCGCATCCTGAGCAAGCTGCGGATTTCGAGAAGCAGGTTGTTGTCCTTGAGGCCGATCCAGATGCCGGCGTATGATGCCCGACTTTTTCACCCGCCTGCTCCACTGGCCCGGGTCACACTGCGCAATCCAGAAACGGGCAAAACGGTATCAGATGTGCCAATGCTGGTCGATTCTGGAGCCGATGTTACCCTGGAGCAATTCACCATTAGGTGTAGCCGTGTAGGTCGGGTTAGCCGGAGGCGTAACCCGACATCCCGTACGTGTCGGATTACGCTCCGCTAATCCGACCTACTACAGCCTATTGTGAACTGCGCTAGCGCATAAGGCGAGACTGGATGTGTGAGCCAAGGAGCAGCGCGCGGTGAAAGTCAATATAGCCAAGGGCTATCATGCCCGGCTGCGCCAGCAGGCGTTCTACGCGCCCATCCTGGTCGGCCTGACCGGTCGGCGCAAAACCGGGCTGGCCATGCGGGTGCGCGAGCTGTTCTCCTTCCGCCGTGAAGGGCTGCCGATCACCGTGCGCCTCGTCGGCTATCAGGGCCGGGAAGGGGTGTGGCTGGTCGCCGTGGCGGTACGGATTGCGACTGACGCCGATTCCCTGCTCGAAGGCATTGCCTATCTGAACCCGCGTCAGGCCGACGACTACCATCTGCTCCACCATCTGGCCCAGCAGGAGGGGTTTCCGCTGCTGTTTCTGAACGACAGCCTCAAGGTCGGGGTCGGCCAGGAAGTGGTCTGGTCGGTCCATAACCGCCAACAGGTCCGGGTCTTGTTGCACCAGCTCGACCATATCCTGCCCGAACTCCGCGAGGGCGACGGAGCCGACACCGACTTCAGCGCCATCCGCCAGGAGTTTCACGCCCGCCATTCCGTCCAATCCCTGCTGGCCACCCAACCCCACGTGACCGGGGTGAGCTTTGGCGCGTCCTTTCGGGGCGTCGTCCTGGAATAAACGCGTCAGGACTACCGCTCATGCGCAAGGATACGCACCGGTATCTGTACGCCCCCTCCGACCTGCTCGAATTTCTGAGTTCGCCCTTTGCGACGTGGATGACGCGCAGGTGGCTCGATGACCCCACAGCCGCTCAGCCGGATGCGGAGTCGGCCCAGCAGCTGAGCTTGGCCAAACACGGCCGCGGCCACGAGCAGGCTTTCCTCAAGCAGCTCCGCGACCAGGGCCGCCACGTCTATCGTGTCCCGTCCGGCGGGGATCGCGCGGCGCTCACCCGTAGCGCCATGCAGGCGGGACACGAGGTGATTTTCCACGGCCTGCTGGCAGAGGCCGAGCGGGTTGGCGAAGCCGATTTCCTGGTCCGAGTCGAAACGCCGTCACGGCTGGGCGACTACGCCTACGAGCCGTGGGAGACCAAGCTGGCGCGGATGGTGCGACCCGAGTTTGTGGTCCAGCTGTGCGCGTATGCCGACCTGCTCGAAGCGGTCCAGGGGCGGTGTCCCGAGCAGCTGCACTGTGTGACGGGCGACGACCGGGCGCACACGTTTCGGACGGCCGACTATGTGTATTACTACCGGGCGCTGAAGAACGCCTTTGTCGCCTTCCTGGCTGGCTTTGACCCTGACAGTCCTCCGCTGCCCAACCCGTGGGATGAGAACGGCCGCTGGCAGTCGCACGCCGAAGCGCTGCTCGAATCGAGCGATCATCTGAGCCGGGTGGCCAACATCATCCAGACCCAGGTCGAGAAGCTGCACGCCGCAGGTATCCAGACGCTGCGCGGCCTGGCCGAAACCGACCGCAAGCACGTGGCGCGCCTGGACGACGCGGTGTTTGTCCGGCTGCGGGATCAGGCCCGGCTCCAGCTTGCGTCCGCCCAGACCGACACACCGGCCTACCACATCGTGGAACCCGCACCGGACGACCCACGCAAGGGCTTGGCCCTGCTGCCCCCCCAGTCTCCGCTCGATGTGTATTTCGACATCGAGGGCTATCCGCTGCTCAGGGGCGGGCTGGAATACCTGTTCGGGGTGACCTACCTCGAACACGGCGCTCCCCAGTTTCTCGACTGGTGGGCTCACGACGCCGCTCAGGAAAAGCGGGCCTTTGAAGGCTTTGTCGATTGGGTGTTCGCCCGCTGGCAGGCTGACCCGGCGCTGCACATCTACCATTACGCCAACTATGAAGTCGCTGCGGTGCGCCGCCTGATGGGCCGCTACGGAACCCGTGAGACCGAGGTCGATGAGCTGCTGCGACACAATGTGTTTGTCGATCTGTATACGCTTGTACGCCAGGGCCTGCGGGTCGGCGAGCCGCGCTACTCGCTCAAAAACATCGAGTCTCTGTACCGCGACACCCGCCGAACCGGGCCGGTCAGCACGGCGGGTGACTCGGTCGTGGCCTACGAAAACTGGCTGGCCAGCGGTCAGCCCCAGGACTGGCGCGCCTCGCCGCTGCTGCGGGAGATTCGGGACTACAACCGTGACGACTGCGAATCGACCTGGCAGCTCACCGAATGGCTGCGGGAGCGGCAGCGTGAGGCGGGCATCGCCTGGCTGCCGCCCGGAGCCGGACCGGCCAAGGAGGAGGGCGCGGAGCGTGCGGCCGAACCCAACCCACGCCACGAGCTGGCCGAGCGCCTGCTGGCTGACATTCCCCAGCTGGAGCAAGAGCGGGCCGGGGACACTCAGCGCTGGCAAACCCAGGAGATGCTGGGCAACGTGGTCGAGTTCCACCGCCGTGAGGACAAGCCCCTGTGGTGGGCGACCTTCGACCGCCAGGCGATGAGCGAACAGGAGCTGGTTGAAGACCTCGACTGTTTGGGTGGACTGCGCCGCGAGTCGGACCGGCCCATCCCTATCAAAAGATCCGCCGGCTTCTGGTACGCCTTCGATCCCGACCAGGACACTAAGTTGACCCAGGGCGCGAGCTGCTTTTTTGCCCACGATCTCGACATGACGACCGACATCCATGAACTGGACCGGGACGCCGGTCGGGTGTGTCTGAAGTTCGGCCCGCGCAAGCTCAAGCAGCTCGGGGGCGCTCCTCCCCCGGCCAGGCTGTCGCTGATTCCGGACGAACACGTCTCGGCCGAGGTGATCGCCAAAGCCATAGAGCACACCGCCCGAAGCTGGCACGAGGATCGCCGGCTGTCTCCGGCCCTGGCCGATTTCCTGGCCCGGCGTCCCCCCCGCCTGTCCTCAGCGCCCCGGGGTGACTCTCGGGCCTTGGTCGCTCCCGACGAAGACCTGCGGGCGGCTGCGCTGCGGCTCGTGTCGGGGCTCGACCAGTCCACCTTGTGCATCCAGGGCCCGCCCGGTACGGGTAAAACCACGCTGGCGGCTGCGGTGATCGTGTCTCTCTTGGGCCAGGGGAAACGCGTCGGCATCAGCTCAAACAGTCATGCGGCGATTCTGAACCTGATGCAAAAATGCGCCGAACAGCAGAACGGACAGCTCAACTGTCTCAAGGTCGGCGGACCGGCGGACGCGTCGTTTTTCAGTCACTGCCAGGGGGCGCGCTACGTCCCATCCGTTCGAGACGCCGCGTCCGAGCTGGACCGGGTCGGGCTGATCGGCGGCACGGCCTGGGCCTTCAGCGCCGCCTCCATGCGGGAGCAGCTCGACTATCTGTTTGTTGATGAGGCCGGGCAGGTTTCGACGGCCAATCTGATCGGCATGGCGGCCTCAAGCCGGAACCTCGTCCTGTTGGGCGACCAGATGCAGCTCGGCCAGCCGATACAGGGCTCGCATCCCGGCCACAGCGGCCAGTCGACTCTGGACTACCTGCTCCAGGGCCGGGCGACCATTCCCGATACGCTGGGGCTCTTTCTGGACACCACCTGGCGTCTCCATCCGCAGCTGTGCCACTTCATCTCCGAGGCCATGTATGACGGCCGCCTGCGGGCCGCGCCGCCGACTAAAAACCGGCTGGTCCGCAGGCCGACGGACGGCGGGCGTCATATCCGCCACGAGGCGGGTCTCGTCTTCGTGCCGGCTGAGCATGCGGGCAATACTCAGGCCAGCGCTGAAGAAGTCGGTCTGATCCGGGAGATCGTCCACGAGCTGCTGGGCCGCGAGTTGACCGACGAGCAGGGCCGGTCGTCGGGGACGGTCGGACTCGACGATATCCTGCTCGTCGCCCCGTATAATATGCAGGTGCGTCGGTTGCAGGCGGCCCTGGGGGATCAGGCTCGGGTCGGCTCGGTCGATAAATTTCAGGGCCAGGAAGCGGCCATCGTGATCGTGTCGATGTGTGCCAGCCACGGCGAAGCGTCGCCACGCGGCATCGACTTTCTGTTCAACCGTAACCGTTTGAATGTCGCCCTGTCCCGGGCGCGCAGCCTGGCCATTGTGGTGGCCCACCCCGGCTTGGCCCGCACGCACTGCGCCACGCTGGACCACATGGCGGCGGTGAATGTCTTCTGCCGGGTCGTCGAAGACGGCTCCCGAGCGCCCGAGCCGACAGAGGCCGAAGGCTGAGTATGGGGACGTTTCGCAAGTATGTGCTGCTCCAGATTCCGGGCTGGATCGTGTGGGGGCTGATTCTGGTCGGGGCTCACTCGTGGCTCAATCTGCCGCTGTGGAGCGGTCTTGTCCTGCTGGGCCTGGCCGTCGGCAAAGACTTTGCCCTGTATCCGTACGTGCGCTCGGCCTACGAGTCCAACGTCAAAACCGGGGCCGCGCGCCTGCTCGGAACGCGGGGGCAGGTCTACCAGGCGCTGAATCCCCAGGGCTATGTGCAGATCAACGGTGAGCTGTGGCGGGCTGAAATTGAGCCTGTCGATCAAGCGGCGGGGCAGCCTGAGCGGCTCCACGAGGAAGAGGCCCATCCCGTCCTGCCGGCCGGCAGTCGGGTGACCGTGCGCGCCTTTCGGGGCCTCACTCTGCTCGTCGCCCCGGAAGAGCGCGGGCCATAAAAAAGCCCCGCACGCGGCGGGGCTATAAGAGTTCTGGATCGGGGGCGCGTGATGAAGCGCCCCATCCGGCTTACTTGGCTTGCAGCGTCGAATCCGCGCTCACATCAACCGGAGCCTGGCCGGTCTTGGGCGTCCAGCTGTGCAGCTCTTGTCCGACGGTTCTGGCGAACAGGCGCATGCACTGCTCGACCTCATCGTAGGGCAGGCTCTGGTAGCTGAAGCAGCCGTTGATCTCAAAGTCGCCGATGACCTCGCGGCGTTTGCGGACCTTCTCAAGCAGCATGTCGGGCGTGCCCCACAGGTTGGCGCTCAGGAAGTCCTCAACCACGGCGTCCATGCCAGCGGCCTTCATCTGCTGGGCCGCGTTGGCATAGTGGGCGTAGGACTTGCCGGTTTCGGCAAAGTGATCGCCGGTCATCTCGTAGTGCTCCATCACGCTCCAGTAGTAGCCGACGATATTGACCCGAGCGATCTCTTCGGCGCGCTTGACGTCCTCGGTGCAGGCCACAAAGTCGGCGCAGTTGATCGGCGGGGCTTCTTCCCCGTTGTTGTGCTTGCGGAAGTTCTCGCGGTACTGATGGATGTTGTCGGCAACCTTTTCCCAGCCCATCTGGGAGAACATCATCGCCCCCAGGCCCAGGCGGGCGGCCACATCAAACGACTCGGGCGACATGCACACCATGTAGCGGCGGCCCTTGAAGGTCTTGATCGGCCGTGGCCGGACCTCGATCCGCGCCTGTTTGTAGTGCTGGGTGTCGGCTTCCACAAAGCCGTCTTCCAGGCCCTTGACGATGATCTCGGCCGATTCGTTGAAGCGGTCCCGGGCTTCGGACATGTCCACGCCAAAGCCGCGATACTCGCGCCGTGACAGACCCCGACCAAGACCGAGGACCGCCCGTCCGTCGGACAGGTGATCGAGGAGGACCATCTTCTCGACGACACGCATCGGATTGTTCCAGGGCAGGATGATCGCGCCGGTCGCCAGCTGGAGGCGCTCGGTCCGGGCGGCGATATAGCTCAGATACTGCATGTTGTCGGGGCAGATCGAGTAATCAAAGAAATGGTGCTCAACCGGCCAGATGATATCGAAGCCCATGCCCTCCGACTCGATGGCCAGGCGGGTTTCGTTCTTGTACATTTCCCGGTCGTCGTGGGCCTTATGGTTTTGCAGCACCATCTGCATTCCGATTCTCATAGTCACTCCTTCCTTTCCCCTGAGGGATATGCTCACGCCAAAAGATCGGACTACCCTAACCGAATCGGGCCAGCCCGACAAGGTGTGTGGGCGGACCCGGGAGACGGCGCCACCAGATGACGGCCCGAGCCGGATCGCCGGTTGACTTCGCCGCCTTGGTCGCGTTTGATGATGGTCATGCGAAGGCGTATGAAGACTGCCGTCCTGACCGTGCTCCTGGCGCTGCTCTGCTCTGGCGCTGTGGGAGCGGTCGAGACCGCGCCGCGCATCTCCGACCGGGAGATCATCGAACGCTTGACCAAACTGGAAGCCGGACAAACCCACCTGGCGACGAAAATCGAGGCGAATACCACAGCCATTACCCAGCTGCGAACTGACATGCAGACCCAGAATCAGCAGCTGCGGGCCGATATGCAGACCCAGTTCCAACAGCTCCGGCAGGACATGAACGCCCGATTCGCCGAACTGGGTCAGCTCATGCTGGGGATGCTTGGTGCTTTTGCTGCTCTCGTGGCAGCTACAATTGGCTTTGCGCTATGGGACCGCCGGACGATGGTGCGGCCAGTTCAGAGCAAAGTCGAGGGGATCGAAGACGAGCTGGCCCGTAACCGGGAGAACCTGCACTCTCTATTTGAAGCGCTGCGCTCGCTTGGGCAGGGCGACGAAAAGGTTGCCGCCGTGCTGCGTCAGTTCCGGTTGTTGTGAGCGTTCGTACTTAACCAATTGCTTGACCTTCGACTGAAAAAGTTTCGCGGTCGAGTTTAAACACACCGTTTCGCTCGTCGTAGTCATTCCATCGCTGGTTATAAGTGGCGGCGCTGAGACGCGAAACGTCATCAGTCATCCCTGGGTCGCCCTCGTCGAGCCCGGTCAGAAAAGACACACCACCAATGTCCGTCAGTATGTAACGATTATGCAGCTTTTCGCCGCCCTCGCGTTCCTTCCAACGATACACCGTGAGCGTTAAGCCTTTGGGAATGATGGGAGGCAGTTTGTTCTCACATTCTTTCCGAAACTCTGTCCAGCTCGGCGTGTCATCTCGTTCTTCTGTATGGAGTTCGATAGTTATCTTCGAAGTTTGTGTGTCAACGCTCCGAAGAAACGCTGCTAACGGTTCCCGAAATTCCTTTTTGTTTGCCCGAAAGTTCGGATCAACAAAGAGTATCTTTGTTGCACAGCGTAGCATCGGCGTAACACATTTTGCCATTTCTTCCGCCGCTCGTTTGACGGTGACCGTAATCGGGGTGTCCCAACGTGTAGCCTTACGGTCTATGACATCATTTTCAACTATTATCTTTACATTTGCGTGGGGGTTATCACGAGCAAGGATTGCGTGAAAGGGCTTGCGTGTATGTTCGCTCTCTGCGTTGACGAGCCAGCCGCGGTTAGCGTCCCATACGCATTCCGAACGCTTGACCGCGGGAGGAGACATGAATTGTTTTCTCAGTTCTTCTATTCGTCCCCGTGCCGTTTCCTTTTCGCCAGGAGTTCCGCCAAAGGTTTCCTCGAAAGCCTTTCGGAGCAGATCTGCCCACTTCGTCTTGTTTGGGTACCGTGAAACAAGTCTTCCTGTGTCGGGGCCGAACTTATCAATAAAAATTCGGCCCCGTATTCGGTCATGCCATGATGCAACAAGCTCGGGCTCCAGCGCATATTCGTGGATCATCGTTAGAACAGCTCCTTCACACGTTCTGCAAAGAAGCCTCCCGGCCAAGGATAGGCGAATTCACCGTCTTCGGTTATAGGTATCTCAACGACCTGAGCGCCGTTCTCGCTGGGTTGGACGTACAGCACAGCCACATCCTCCGGACGGATAGCAGGGAAGTCTTCAGGTAGACCATTCTCAGTTGTCTCTCGGATTCGGCGCAAGATGCGAAGTATCAGGTGTTCGCTGTGCGTTTCCAGCAGAAGGGTATTGCCCCGTTCTTTGGCAGACCTGATAAACAGGTCTCCGAGTTCGGCTTGATGAGCGGGATGAAGATGGATTTCCGGTTGTTCGATCAAGAGCGTTTTCTTCTCGGAGAGGCGGCTTTGCACGACGATGGGCAGCACTTGGCTGATGCCGAAGCCAACATCCCGTAGGCTAGCGTCTATGGCGGTGTCTGTATGAACAAGGCGAAGAGAAAAAACGTTGCTCCGGCTTGCATCCTCGTATTGTAGTTTGTCGAATTTAACTTTGTATTTGGTACCGAGCCGTTCTAGGTCGCTATTAGTTTGTTCTATCAGTTCCTGATCCTCGAAAAGAATAGAAGGCAGAGATTCGCCTGATTGACCAACATAGTCGGTTGTATCTCCGCTGAAAGAATAATAGCGCTCTGGCTCGTCTCGCAGGGGGCCTAAATGTATAAAATTCTCCCAAAGGGAATGGAAAGAGGAACAAATCTGCTGAGTATTGGAAAGGGCTCCATTGAGCACGATCTTCAATAATTCTGTTACTCGCTCCGCGTTCAATCTAGCGCTTGTGGATGGTAGGCGCTTCTTTAGCGACTTAGCTAAAGATTGGGCGGGTCCTCTAATTGACTCCTTAAATTCAACAAAGTGGGAGCTGTGAGCGGGTTGCAGCAGAAACTCTGATGGAAAATATAGAAGAAAGTTCTTGTAGTTGCAAGGAACAGTAAACGTCGTACCTTTCATTCGATCTTCTACAATCTCCTTCAGCGTATTTTTATGGGGATTTTGTTGCCAAGAGGTTGGCAAAAATTTATGGAATCTGCCGTGGTCCTGTCTCTGGTCTGAAAACAATTGGCGCCTTGCGGTTTCCCATAGCAGATGATGCCAATATTCTGTCTCAGGGTCAATTGCAACTTGGATGTTACTTCCGCCAAAGAACTTGGAATAAAAAATAGAGGGTCGAGACTCTTCCCCAGCGTCTATGTTCAGATGACTAGGAGTAACAGCGTATGCCTCTGTCTTGTATCCGAACACAATGTTGAGACCTACAGTCTCCAGATTCAATCTTTTGAAGATTCTCTGTTCCCATGATGCAGTAGGCGAATTATCGAGAGTAAACCTTGCTCCAACCTCGAAGTTGCGTTCTGTCTCATGCCGGTAAACGAAATCTCTGTACATACCTAGATCGACCAAGCTTCCGTTGGGGAGGAGGGCGGTTTCGGGATTTTTCGCCTCCTTAAGCGTCTGCTTCAGGAGCAGCAGCGATTGGAAAATTGAACTCTTGCCGGACGAATTCGCTCCAAAGATCAGCGTGAGCGGACGAATAGGGATGGTGACGGTGTCGCCGAAGGCTTTGAAGTTGGTCAGCCGGTACTCACGCAGCATGGTCTTGTTCTCCGCTGTTTTGTTTGCTGCCTCGGAAATACCGTAGACCCCGTGCCATCCTGACAACGCCCTACCATTCTTCCATCAGGCGCTGCAACATTCCGGTGGGGGTGTTCTGCGTGGTCTTCGACGATGAGCTGCCTCACTCGCCGGCCTTGTCCGCTCGGGCTCGGTCGAGCATTGCCAGTACCTGTTCCGGGGTCAGCGGCAGGCTGTTGACCCGCACGCCGAACGGCCGCAGGGCGTCGGCCACGGCATTGGCAATCGCGGCTGGCGGGGCAATCGCGCCGGCCTCCCCCATGCCCTTGATGCCGCTCGGCACATAGGGTGAGGGGCTCTCAAGATGGGCGATTTCGACCTGCGGCACATCGGCCGCAGTGGGAATCAGATAGTCCAGCAAGGTCCCGGTCAGCAACTGTCCGTTTTCGTCGTAGACGGCGTGCTCGTACAGGGCCATGCCAATGCCCTGGGCCACCCCGCCCTGGATCTGGCCTTCGACAATGAGCGGGTTGAGCATAGTGCCGCAGTCTTCGACTACGATGTAGCGCAGCAGCGTGACTTGGCCGGTCTTGGTATCGACCTCGACGCTGGCGAGGTGGGTTGCGTTGGAGTGGGTGGCGGCCGGCGGCTCGTAGCGGCCGGTGGCCTGGAGCTGGGCGGGCAGACTGTCGGCCAACTCGGCCAGGCTCACGACCTGGATAGCGTCCTGGCGGCGCACGATTATCCCTTCGACAAGGTCGAGATCCTCGGGCGGGATTTCGCTCAAACGCGAGGCCGCCTCAAAAATGTCGGTGCGTAGCTGCTTGGCCGTAATCGCAATCGCTCCCCCGCTGACCACCGCCGACCGGCTGCCCCAGGTGCCCCAGCCGTCGGGCGCAACTGCGGTATCGCCCTGCACGACTCTGATCGCCGCCAGGGGCACGCCCAGCTCATCGGCGGTCATCTGGGCCAGGGTCGTCTGGTGTCCCTGGCCGTGAGCTGTGGTCCCGGTCAGGACGCTGACCGTGCCGTCGGTCTCGACGCGGATGGTCACCCCTTCGTCGCCGCCGACCGCCAGACCCGAGGACTGCATGACCTCAGAGCTGGGGGCGGTGCCCTCGACATAGCTGGCGATGCCCACCCCGAGGTAGCGCCCGGCTTGACGCGCCTGCTCCTGCCGGGCGCGGAAGTCCTGGTAGCCAAGGATATCGAGCGCCTTTTGCAGGGCTTCACGGTGACTGCCGCTCTCGATCTCCGAGCCGATGATGTTCGTGTAGGGGTGGTCCTCGTTGCGGATCATGTTGCGCAGCCGAAGTTCGGCCGGATCGATGCCGAGCCGCTCGGCGGCCATGTCGATCAGCCGTTCCATGGTCAGCACAGCGACTGGCATGCCTACCCCTCGGTAGGCGCCGATGGGCGCCTTATTGGTCGCCACAGCCTTGGTCTCGACCTGAAAGGCGGAAATTTTATACGGTCCGGGAATCGAGAAGGCGGCGTGCGAGACCTCAAACGACGAACTCCACGGATAGGTCGAATAGCCGCCCGCATCGCTCAGAAAACGGCCTCGAAAGCCGAGCATTGTGCCGCCCTCGGTCAGGGCGAGTTCGGCCTCGACAATCTGATGCTTGGCGTGCAGCGAGGCCGACAGGTGCTCGCGCCGGTCTTCGATCCACTTGACCGGTCGGCCCAGCCGACGGGCCGCATAGGCGGTCAGTATCTCTTCTGGAAAGGTGCTGGCCTTGAGACCAAAGCCGCCCCCGACATCGGGCGCAATGACCCGCAGCTGCTGTTCAGGCAGGTCGAGCAGGTCGGATAGGCTGGAGCGCAGGACGTGCGGCACCTGGGTGGATGACCAGACGCTCAGACTGTCGGCGCCCGCCTCATATTGGGCCACACAGCCGCGGGTTTCCATGGGCAGGGCCATATGCCGGGCGGTGGTGAAGCGCTCGCTGACCACACACGCGGCGGCCTCAAACACGCCGTCCACCTCGCCGATCGTGGCCGCCCCGGTCTCCATCAGATTATCCGGCCACTCCTCATGGACCAGGGGCGCGTCAGGCTCCAGAGCCTGCTCCGGGTCCCAGACGGCGTCGAGCGGCTCGTAGTCCACCTCAATCAGGGCGGCGGCGTCCTCGGCGATATAGCGGTCGGTGGCCACCACTGCGGCAACCGGGTCGCCGACCAGACGGACCTTGGTCTGGGCCAACACCGGCCAGTCACACGACTTGTAGGTCGGGTTTTTGCCGGGATCGAACTCGACCCGCATCGGCTTGATCGCGTCGGCGATGTCCGCCCCGGTCAGCACGGCCAGCACGCCCGGATGGGCCTGGGCCGCGCTGGTGTCAAGTTGACTGATGCGAGCGTGGGCGTATGGGCTGCGGCAAAAGGCCAGGGCTACGCAGTCCGGCGGCGCCAGATCGTCAACATACTCGGTTTGGCCCAGTAGCACGCGCGGGTCTTCCACCCGGCGAACCTCGGCGCCGACCATTTTTCCTGTGCCGCCATCTGCCATACCGACCTCCGTTGTGGCGTAGTGTGGGTATCCTACGTCCGGGCGTGCTGCGGTGCAAGCGATCTCCTCGTGCCGCGCCTGGGCCGGAGCCGGTATGCGAGGGGCGGGTGTGTTCAATTGACACGGGCAGGCCGGGTCTGCATGATTGGCCGGTATGGGCTCTAACACCGTATCGGCGCAGAACTTTTTGCAACACAAGGAGAAGGGCTATGAGCACGACTGTCACAACCAGCTATGGACAACTCCGAGGCACCGACCAGGGAGACTCGGTGGCCTTTAAGGGCATTCCGTTTGCCGCCCCGCCGGTCGGCGAGCGGCGTTTTGCCCCGCCCGCACCGCCTCATAAATGGGACGGGGTACGGGACGCCAACCAGTTCGGAGCGACCTCCCTACAGGTTCCCAATCCGGCCCTTAACGGCCTGCTGCCCGCCCTCATTCCCGAAGAGCCCCAGGCCGAGGACTGCCTGTATCTGAACGTCTGGACTCCGGCGCTCGACGGGGCCAAGCGTCCGGTTCTGTTCTGGATTCATGGCGGGGCGTTTACCATGGGCTCGGGCTCGCCGCCGCTGTACGACGGCAGTCATCTGGCCGAGCGCGGCGACGTGGTCGTGGTCACCATTAACTATCGTCTCGGCGTCCTGGGTTTTCTGTGTCTGGCCGACGGGCTGGACGAGGCACGGACCAACTTTGGTCTGCTGGATCAGATCCAGGCGCTGGCCTGGGTGCGGGACGAGATTGCCAATTTCGGCGGCGATCCCGACAACATCACGATTTTTGGCGAGTCAGCCGGCGGCATGAGCGTCAGCAGCGTGCTTGTCTCGCCCCTGGCGCGGGGCCTGTTTCAGCGCGCCATTCCACAGAGCGGCGCTGGCCATCACGCCCTGTCACTCGAAGCCGCAGGCGAAACCGCCCGCCGCTTTGCCGACCTCGCCGGGGTCGCACTGGACGATCTCCAAGCCCTGCGCGGCCTGCCCGTCGCCTCGATCCTGGAGACCCAGGCTGCGCTTGAGCAAGAGTTGTTCGATGGCCTGAGCCAGGGTCGCCCGCCCGAAATGCCCTTTCGGCCCGTGATTGACGGACACGTGCTGAGCATGTCGCCGATTGAGGCGGTACGGGCCGGTCACGCCGCAGACATCCCGATTCTGATTGGCACGACCGGCGAGGAGTCGAAGCTGATGACCGGTATGGTCGGCGGGTTGGAGCTGTCCGACGAGGCCCTGGCCATTGCCTGTGCCGGACGGGTGACCTCACCCGAGGACATTGCGACCGGGGTGCGGGTGCGCGACACCTACCGCCAGGCCCGAGCCGCCCGGGGCGAGCCGGCCAGCAACCACGACGTGTATGTGGCGGTCGATACGGATTATGTGTTCCGTATTCCGGCCGACCGCCTGGCTGAGGCTCAGACCGCTCATACCAATCAGGTGTACGCCTACCGGCTGGACTGGCAGTCGCCGCTCAAGGGGCTGGGCGCCTGTCACGCCCTGGATCTGCCGTTTGTGTTTGGCACCCAGGCCCAGCCGGGCATTGCCGATTTCGCCGGCCCGGGCGCAACGCCGCTGGCCGAGAAAATCATGGACGCCTGGATTGCCTTTGCCCGCAGCGGCGATCCGGGCACCACAGACTTGGCCTGGCCCAAGTTCGAGGCCTCCAAACGCTCGACCATGCTGCTTGACGCCGAGTGCCGGGTGGTTGAACAGCCCCGCGAACAGGAGCGTCTGTGCTGGGAGGGCAGGCGGTAAGTCTCATGCTGAATGGGAGAGGCTATGCCTCTCCCGTCACGCCGCAACACGACGACAGTACCGAATCCAGCAACTTGAAGCGCACACGGCATGCCTCAAGGCCGAGACACTCCGCCTCAAAGCACTCGCCAGTCAGGAAGTGCACAAACGCGACACGCGCCGTAAGATTCTGGTCGAGCCGATGGTGCTTGGCATGGTCGAGTGCAGGGAGCGGCCGGAAGAGCGATTCAAGAGCGTGACGGATCGCTTCTTCGACCGGGATCGAGCGCTATTGGAGCTGCTATCGTGGCCGGCCGACCGCTGACCGCAACACGCGGAGGTGGCCTTAGAGAGGCGCTTCGTCATTTTTGAGACCCCCTCTATTCTCCCCAGGCGTTCCTACAAGCCTCAAGGTGCATTCTTAGAGCTTCTGTGTTTGGCTGGTCCTTTGTATTTTTCGGTAGCCGAATACGGCGTCCACACCAATTTCTGTACTCGCTATCCTCCAGATGAGGAGCAAGAAGAACTTCCATCGTCTCTGGGTCGATTGCCAGTAACTTGCGATCGAACAATCTATGCAGATCGACACGGAGGAGGAGGCCGTTAGATATCTTATCTGTATGAGCACCGCGATACGGAATGATATGCGCTGCCTCAAGGACAGCACGAATGGAGCAGGCTGTAATCGCACACTTCCCTGCATATGCGGCAATTACAGACTCTCGAAACTCTGTTTGCCCGTCGCGTTGTGTGGTCGTTCGCTCAGTCCGCTGTCGCGTGTCTTCCTCATTGTTCGGGTCGAAAGACTCTTCATCGGCCGCCGTTGGCGGGAGAGTCTCTAGTTGCGGAACGCATTCAGCCCGGACGGTGTCTAGGAGCTGGGTCAGTTGCGTGGTCAGTTCCCGCTGCTGGCGCGAATTGAGTTGACCCACCTTGTCTTGGACTTTTGTCTTCTTGTTGCCCAGCCAGAAGTACGCCTGTACGTCGCTGTGGGAGGGGTCGGGTAGCCCGTCCGGTCCATCGGGAACGAGGCGTGATATTGCGGCGTCCACGACTGCGCTCACGTCTGCCATCTCGGGCGGATTTCCAGCCAGCCACGTCTTGGCAGCTAACCCTATCATAGCCAGCCGGTCGGCCGTGAGGATTCGCGCGAATCTGGCCTTGGGTGGGTTGGCTGGACAGTGTCGGTGGTTCTGTCTCGGACCGAACGGCTCGACAATATTGAACGGGACTGCCTGGCCACAGTGTGGATCAAGAGCCAAGTGGCCAGCTACACTCGCTACAATTGATTTTACCGTATCCTTCATCGTTCTCCCTTCCCAAGCTTAAACAAGGACGATTTGTTAGAAGTGCTGACGCCCCATTTCGGGCTATTTTGGTTCGTTCTCAGGCCGATCTGAACGAATCGCGGGTCAACCGCCCGCCAAGCCGAAGATTGTTCAGTCCGGGGTGTAGGCGGCGGCGCTAGGCGATCTGCTTAATAAATGCGCAGTGGAGTCGCACAACTTTTTCCAATGTAGCTTCGAGGCCATCGGCGTTCGCGGACAGAGCCGCACCAAGGTTTATCGCCCCGACTACACCCTCCTTGACGAACTTGTCACCCCGACGCCAACGCCTCTGAGGCGCCTCGGCAGGTACTTCAATATCGTTCCCCAACGACAAGAACATCTCGTACCACCGGTTCCAGACCTCCTCGTTCCAGCCGCCCAGTTCCGACGCCTCCTGCGTCGATACCATTAACCGCAACCGATGATCATCGTCGAGCCGCCAGAATAGGTGCCTACAGAACCAGTACTGGGTCCAAGGCCCGCCGCCCAGATTCTTCCCTCGGCCTACGGAGTCCGGCCAATCGGACTGCATCCCACTGGGCAAGAAACCTACCCAGCGGCCCCTATGTTCGACTATCCGATCTCTGAGCTTGCTCATGAACTCGTACTGAACGAAATCGTAGGCTAAATCCCAGTTCTCCAGAGCTGTCGTTCTCTCATTAACTACATCGGTTAGATGGGCACGGTATTGGCGCAATATCTCATGGTCGTCCTGGACTGAGACAGCATTGAGAAAGGCGAGCATATCCTCGGCGTTGAAGACGCCGAAACACGCCTGCTCCGCCTCCTGGCGATCGTCATCGAACACGTAGCCGGTCTTGTAGCAGATCAGACACTTGTTGCCGGGAATCTGGTCCCTGTACCGGCGGAGTTGGGCACTGTCTATCTTCCCGTCCGTCTTGTCTTCGATGATGAAGCTGACGGTTTTGCCGTTCACTCTGGCTTGAAAATAGACGTCAATTTTCTGGTGCTGGGGTTGCGGCCCTTTGATGGCGATGATGGTGCACCGCCTGTCCCCTGACCCATTTGTGGCGTAATCATAATGGGTCCACAATCTGCGGATGAACGCCATTCCCCGCTCTCTGTGTGGCTCCTCTGCGTCTTTCGCGCAGGCTACGAGCCAACAAATGACGGCGTCCTGTGACAGTTCCTTAGTTGCGTATTTGAAAATATTCGGCACTGACATCCTGCCACCTCGTGAGTTCAGGGGATGGGGACTGTACGCACGGCGACGGGGCACGGCGCACGACCAGACCGCCAGTGGCTATGCGTGGGACGGGGCGGTGCGCTCGATCAGCGCTTCCGAGGCCCGCATGGTAGCTGTGTGCTGCTCGCGGCTGGCGGTGGCTTGCAGGCGCAGCGCTTCCAGCGTTTCGGCGTGGCGGTCGGCATGCTGCTGTTCGCGCCGATCACTCATCCGCACCATATAGCGAATGCCCCAGCCCACCACGCCGGCCTGGATCAAGCCGACCGTCAGGACGACGGCCGCCTGGCCGACGCCGACCCGCAGGGCGATCTCATTGCCGGCCAGCGCAGCATCCACACTGGCCTGCTGCAAGTCCACACTGGCCTGCTGCAAGTCCAGGCTGGCCTGTTCGTAGGTCGTCAGCGGGGCGTTGGCGTCAAACATGGGATCGATAGCGTCCTACCGCGTCAAGCATAAGGATTGTTCCCCCTCCTACCTAGCCTGGGAGGGGGGAAAATCTGGAGCCGGGAGCGGAGCGAGCCACGTCACACAATGCGGTATTTCTCGGCCAGTTGGGTGGCTTGGGTGGTGCCGATGAACTCGTTGAACTCCTTCCACGATGGACCGCGCTCGGAGAAGTTGGCGATGGTGCCTGAGTCCTTGAGTTCCTTGAGCATGTCTCGGGCGGCCACATAGGCCAGAAACAGGCTCTGGACTGGATAGATGGCGACCTTGAGGCCGGCGGCTTCGAGCTCGGCTTTGGGCGTGTCAATCACCACGTTGAGCAGCGGCTTGGGCAGGGCCTCGGCCGTCTGCCTGGTGTCTTCGAGACGCAGATAGGGCAGGAACAGGAGGTCGGCCCCGGCTTCGGCGTAGGCCGTGGCGCGCTGTATGGCGTCGTCGAGGGAGGTCACGCCGATGGCGTCGGAGCGGGCAATAATCACAAAATCGGAGTCGGTGCGCGCGTCGGCCATGGCTTTGATCCGGTCGGCCGCCTGTTCCACCGTACACAGCCGGTCCTTGTGGCCGGTGAAATGCTTGCCCGGGATCAAATCCTCCACATGCATGCCGGCAATGCCGGCCTGCTCGGCCAGGCGGATCGTCCGCCGGGCGTTGAGCGGCGTTCCGCCGGCGTCATCAATGTCGGAGATAATGGGAATATCGACGGCGGCCGCCACGTCCTGGGCGCGCCTCAGCAGCTCGGTCATGCTGATCAGCGAATGATCCGGAATGCCCAGCATGCTGGCCGAGGTGGCAAAGCCGCTCAGATACAGGGCCTCAAAGCCCTGGGCCTCGATGAGACGGGCGGTCATCACATCGTGGGCGCCGGGGGCGAGCAGCAGGCCGGGCCGGTCTAACAGCTGTCGGAGTCGTGTCGTGCCGTTCATGCCGTGTCCCTCCGCGTCTAGCCGAGCTGCTGGTGGACAAAGGTGACGATCTTGTCAATCGCCTGTCGGGAGGCCGGCGCGTCGGGCTTGCGAATGGCAAAGCCCTCGGCCTCGCCCTCGAACAGCTCAAGCTGGACCTGACCGCCGGCCGCGCGGTAGTGCTCGACAAAACGGTCGAGATCGGGCCGGGGGTGGGCTTTGTCTTCGGTGCCCTGAATGTACAGGACCGGCGGCAGCTCGGCCTCCTCGCCGCGTTCCAGGGCCAGCACCGGGTTGCCCTCGGCCATGGCCTGCTCGGTCTTCCAGTACTTGTCGTGCAGAGGGATGACGAGGTCGGCCAGCTCGGGGTAGGGCTTACCGCCGGCGACGAGTTTCTTGGCGTAGTGATAGCGCGCCAGTGGGTCGATGACCGGCCAGCACGGAATTACGCATTGCACCCGGGCATCGACGACCATTGAACCGGCCGGCAGGGGCAGGGCCGAGTAGCGGGCGTCGTGGGGCCGCATGCCGAGCAGCACGGCCTGGTGCGCGCCGCTGGAGCTGCCCAGGATGCCGACCTTGTCGGGATTGCCGCCCAGGCTGGCGGCCTGGGTCTTGAACCAGCGGATGGCGTAGTTGATATCGACCAGCGAGCCGGGGTAGGAGGCGTCGGGCGGAACCCGAAAGTCGAGGGCGGCGACCACCACCCCGCTGTGTGCCAGCGGTTCGTTGATCGGCGTGTCCATCAGCCGGTCGCCCAGACACCAGGCCCCGCCGTGGAGTTCGATAATCAGCGGGAAGGGTCCGCGGCCGCGCGGTTTGAACAAACGGGCCAGCAGCGGCTTGTCGCCGTGGCGCAGGTATTCAACATCTTCGACATCTATGTCGTAGGCTGGCTTACTCATGGTCTCCCCCCTTTTGTGCGGGCGTTTGTGTCAGGCTGTGATACAGCTCGGGCCGACGGTCGGGCAGAAAATCCCACTTGGCTTTCAGGTTGTCGATCGTATCCAGCTCCACGGTCGCCACCACTAGTTCGTCGCCGTCGGTTTTGGCCCTGGCCAACACCTGACCGCTCGGGGCGATGACTTCGCTGCCCCCGATGTATTCCAGGCCGTTCTCGGTTCCGGCCTTGCCGGCCGCGACAATGAACAGCTGGTTCTCAATCGCGGCGGCGCGCAGCAGGATTTCGGCCGTTTCGTGGGCGGTGGCGCGCGGCTGGCCAAAGGTCGGGGTGTTATACGGGATGCAGATCAACTCAGCCCCGCCCAGGGCCAGGGCGCGGTAGGCCTCCGAGAAGCGCCGGTCGTAGCAGATCAGGCTGCCGAACTGGACCTTGGGCAGGGCGGTGACCGGAAAGCCGAGATCGCCCGGCGCAAAATAGCGCTTCTCAAAAATATCGGGTCCCTCCCAGCGCGGTTCGACCACGCCGGGAATATGGGCTTTGCGGTATTTATGGACCAGCTCGCCCTGGGGGTCGATCAGGGCTGCGCAGTTATGGACCTGGCTGTCCTGCCGCTCGGCATACGGCAACAGCCAGTGCAGCCCGGCCTGTCGGGCGGCGGCGAACAGCGCCTCGGTCTGGGCCGGCGGAAAGTCCGTCTCCACAAAGCCGTGCCACGACTCGCGCACCTGCGTCGCAAAGTAGGGGCTCAGCGACAGTTCGGGAAAGGTCAGCAACTCCACTTCGCGTCGCCCGGCTTCCTCCAGCAGGCCGACCATGCGCTCCACGGTGCGGGCTTTGTCCGTCGAGCTGGGGCCGAGCTGAGCGGCCGCCACAGTCAGAGTCCGATTCATCCTGTCCTCCTTTGCCGGCTGTCCGGCGGGCTACACCACCGGCCGCGAGATCACATCCCCGGACACCCGCCGCTTGAGCCAGCGGCCGTCGGTCGAGCTGCCGACCAGCTTGCCGTCCTCAACAATCACCTTGCCCCGCAGCAGGGTCATGACCGGCCAGCCCTGACTGGCATAGCCCTCCCAGATGCTGTAGTCGGAGTTGGCGTGCAGGTCGTCGAGGCTGATGGTCTTGTGCAGCCCGGGATCGAATATGACCAGGTCGGCGTCGCTGCCGGGCTGAATCGCCCCTTTCTGCGGGTAGAGCCCGAGCAGCCTGGCCGCGTTGGCCGAGGTAATGTCCACAAAGCGTTGCAGCGGCATGTTGCGCTCGGCCACAAACTTGGTGTAGGCGACCGGGATGCGGGTTTCGATCCCGTTGTGGCCGCCGCATACCGTTTCGATGGTGCCGCCCCACAGCTTGGGGCCCTTGTGGGTGGTGTATTCGTCGGTGGCGGTGGTGGCCAGCCGGCCGTCCATCAGACCGGCGATCAGCGCGTCGCGGTCGTCGGCGAACTTGATCGCCGGGTAGGTGTGAATGGCGGTGCCGCCGGGCTTCTTGTAGTCTTCGCAGGTGAACTCCAGATAGTTGTGCAGCGCCTCGCCGTACACCGGCTGACCGGCGGCGCGCGCCTCGGCAATGGCCGCCACGCCCTCCTTGGCCGTGGTATGCACAAAGTAGATCCCGGCGCCGCTGTGCTGGGCCAGCCGGATCACATGCCGGAAGGCCAGATCCTCGGACAGGTTGTTATGCACCAGGTGCAGGTTGTAGCCCTGGGCACGGTTCTCGCGCTTGAGCTTCTCGGTCATGTAGCGCACGATCTCATCCTCTTCGGCATGCACGGCCATAATGCCGCCGTGCTTGGCCACCTCGGCAAAGATGGCCGACAGCTGGCCGTAGGGCACCCGGATGGGATGAAAGGTGGTGAAGATCTTGAAGCTGGCCACGCCCTCCTGCACGGCCTCGCCGATTTCGCCAATGGTCTCCGGCGCCACCTCGCCGGCCAGAATATAGTGGAAGGTATAGTCGGTGTAGGCGTGGGTCCGAAACACGTCACGGCGTTCTTCCACCACGCTCATGATCGACTTGGCCGGCGCGTCGCCCCTGTCCTCCAGACTCAGGTCGCCGGCAAAATCGACAATCGTCGTCACCCCGCCAAAGGCGGCCGCCCGACTGGCGTCCTGGGGTGGCTGGGTCATGATGTCGGGCTGACCGGACCACTCGCTGGGCACCGGAATGCCGATATGGGCGTGGGGTTCGATGCCGCCCGGAATGACGATCTTGCCCGTCGCGTCAATCTCCCGCCCGGCGTCCGCAGCCAGGCTGCCCGCCCAGCCGACAGCGGCAATTTTCTCGCCCTGAATGCCGATATCCATCTCCCCAACGGCCTGGGGAGTGACCACCTGTCCGCCTTTGATCACAAGATCGAGCATGACTCCCTCCTGGTCTGCTTCACGCGTTGTCCGTTGTCCCAATTGGCGCTTTTGAAAAATCCCAGGCCTGAATTTTCTTGGGCGTGATCTTGGTCACTACCCGTCCGACGTTGTCCTTGAACAGCTGGCTGTGTTCGATGCCGGGTTGGGAGAACAGCTCGCGGTAGGACTCCAGGGTAAAGCCGAGCGCTCCGTCGCGGCTGGACAGCGGATAGCGGCTGCCGATCATCGCTACTACCTGCTCGGGCCGGTACTCGCCCTGCCACGGACCGGCCTCGATCGTGACCGTTTTGTCCGAGCCGACTGGGGTCAGCTCGGCCTCACCGGTGATGATCACCGCCTTGGCCAGATTGCTGCGCATGCCCATCAGCGGTCGGTCGTCCATGTCGATGGCCAGCGAACAGCGCGGGTTGTGGCGCAGATGCTTGCAGGGTTTGCGGGTGTGGGTCAGCGCCATGTACACACAGCGCCCGTCCCAGTAGTACCACAGCGGGCTGACGTGCGGGTAACCGTCGGGGCCGATGGTGGCCAGCCGAGCGACCCAGCGACCCGACAGGAAATCGTCGATCTCTTCCTGGCTCATGGCCACCTCGGGGTGCCAGGCCAGGGCGCCGCTCACTTTCATGGCTGTGTCCCTCCTGCCCTCCCTTATTGTCGAGAATGGGGCGGAATACAAGAGAAAGCCGAGGCTTCCGACGGAGAAAAAAGCGCGGGCTGGGCGGGCTTGGGAGGCTCAGGAAACGAGATCCTGAGCCGAAACGATGATGCCGTTGTTGTCGGCGTACACAAACTCGCCGGGCCTGAAGGTCACCCCGCCGAACGTGACCGCAATATCGCGCTGGCCAACCCCGCGCTTGTCCGTCCTGAGCGGAATCCGGCCCAGCGCCTGAACGCCGATGTCCAGCTCCCGGATCGCGTCCACGTCCCGAATGCAGCCGTAGATGATAAACCCCTGCCAGCCATTTTTGACCGCGTTTTCCGCGATCATGTCACCCAGCAGGGAGCGTCGCATGGACGCTCCGCCATCGACGACCATGACCCTGCCGTGGCCGGGGGTGGCCGCGGTGTCGCGCACTAGCGAATTGTCCTCGTGGCACTTGACGGTGACAATCGGCCCGCCGAAACAGACCTTGCCGCCGTAGTTGGTGAACAGCGGTTCCACAACCCGCACCAGGTCGGGATGGGCGTCGCACAGATCGGTGGTGAGAAATTGCATGCGTGTCCTCTGTGTCTCTCTCGGGTCGGAGAACCTGCGGGCATGGCCGACCTATACTGTACATTTGACTTTCTTGTCCAGCTGCGGCACGTATCGGAAGCCCGCCAAGGAGAGAACCGATGGGGGACAGCAGCGCACAAACGGAGGTCGGAGCCGCCTCACCCAGGCTTGAAACACAAGTTCTGCACCTGCCTGGAGAATCCGATATCCGGCTGAGCTATCGACGCGCCGGTCAGGGTCAGACCCTGGTCTGGCTGCACTGGTTGTGGGGCGAGCCCGGCTGGATGCCCCACCATGCCCGGCTGGCCGAGCTGTTTCAGCTGTACGTCCCGGACCTGCCCGGCTACGGTCGCTCAACCGCACCGGACTGGATGCGAACGCCGCACGACCTGGCGCTCCTGCTGCTGCGCTTCCTGGATAGCCTGGGACTCCAACAGCCCATCCTGGTCGGCTCCTGCCTGGGAGGCTGGGTCGCCGCCGAGCTGGCCCTGCTCAGACCCGAGCGTGTATCTCGGCTGGTATTGATCGCCCCCCTGGGTCTCGTCCGAGACTGGACTGCGGTGCCGAATATCTTTTACACCGACCCGGCCCGGCTGCCCGGCTATTTCTTCACCGAGCCGGACGGCGAACAGAGCCGGACCTACGTTCCGCGTCTGGCCGACTGGCACGACGCCTTTATCCAGAGCCGCAGCGCCAGCATCCGGCTGGTGTTCGATCCCTACCTCCACGACCGCCGCCTGACTCACCGGCTGTTTTTGCTGACCACGCCGACGCTAGTGGTGTGGGGGGCGAACGATCCGCTGCTCGATCCGTCCCACGCCGGGGTGTGGACCTCCAGCCTGCCCCAGGCCCGCAGTGCGACGATTCCCGACGCCGGCCATCTGCCGTACGTCGAGAACCCCGAGGCCGTCGTCGAGGCTATCCGAACCTTCAGCGCAGGCCGAGAGGGAACGGTCCGATGAAAATCTTCAATATGGTGTTGTTTGGCTGGCCTGACCTGCCGGAGGATGCCCCGGTCGGTGTGCCCGGCTCGTATCCGCTGTCGAATACGTATTTCGATCCACAGCGGGGCAACGCCCTGCTCCAGCAAGAACTCGACCGCATTGCGCTCAGCGACGAACTCGGTCTTGACGGCTTCACCTGTCAGGAGCACCACGGCGGGGGTGGATTCTGCGCCCTCGTTCCCTCGACCCACGTCATGGCCGGCGCAGTCTCGCAGCGCACCAAGCGCCTGAAGGTGGCGGTGACCGGCTCGTGCATCCCTCTCCACCATCCGCTCATGGTCGCCGAGGAGGTGGCGATGCTCGACCATCTCAGCGGCGGGCGGTTCATCTGGGGCGCCCTGCGGGGCTTTCCGACCGAGTATCTGTCCTATGGGGTCAACCCGGCCGAGTCCCAGGCACGCTTTCGAGAGGGGTTTGCCCTGGTGATAAAAGCGCTGTCAACCGAGGGACCGTTTAACTTCGACGGCGAGTATTATCGGGTGCGGAACTATAATATCTGGCCCCGGCCGCTCCAGAAGCCGTATCCAAAAATATGGATGGCGGCCAACAGCCTGGACAGCCTGGACTTCGCCGTCCAGAACCGGACGTATATCGCCACCCCCTGGGTCAGCCTGGACCGGACCCGTTACATCTCCGAGACCTACCGTCGGCTGGCCGGGGAACAGGACATTCCCGTGGCCGAGGACTTCGACGATATGTTCGCCGCCATCTGCGCAATCTATGTTGGGGAGAACGATGCAAAGGCGCGGCTGGAGGCGGAGACGCACCTGGAGTACCATTTTTTTCGGGCCCTGGCCTCCTTTGACATTGGGACCGTCTCCCTGGTCCCGGGGCATATGAGCGTCGCTGGCATGCGCGACTGGCTGAAGAATGTGACCAGCCAGGAGACGGGCAAGGCCATGGGCTATAGCGTGGACGAGGGGATCGAGAACGGGACGGTGATTTTGGGTGGCCCGGACAGCGTCATCGCCCAGATCAAGCGCCAGCGTGAGGTTGGCAAACGGGGCACCCTGCTGGCCATGTTCCAGTTCGGCTCCCTGCCGGACGCGCTGGCAACCCAGAGTCTGCGCCTGTTCGCCAGCGAGGTCTTACCCAAGATTCGGGCGGTGTGAGGCTGCGTCTCCGACCGCCGCCTGGCGCCGCACGTTTTTTAGTCAGGAGAAGAGGGGAAATATGTCATACGCGAGTCTCATTATTGACAAGGATGTTCCCGTACCCATGCGCGACGGCACGGTCTTACGGGCCGATGTCTACCGCCCGACCACAGCTGGAAAATATCCGGTCATCCTCCAGCGGACACCGTATAACAAGGCTCTACTGGCCGGCGTGATCCTGATGCTTGACGTTGTCCGCACGGCGAGTGAAGGCTATGCGGTGGTGATTCAGGACACCCGGGGTCGGTATGCGTCCGGGGGCGAGTTTTATGCCTTCCGGGACGATATCACGGACGGTTATGACAGCGTTGAGTGGTGCGCGGCCCAGGCCTGGTCGGACGGCCAGGTCGGCATGTACGGCGCGTCGTATGTCGGGGCGACCCAGTGGCTGGCGGCGCTGAGCGCGCCGCCGCACCTCAAAGCCATCTTTCCGCTGATTACAGCCTCGGACTACCATGAGGGCTGGACGTATCAGGGCGGAGCGTTTGCCCTGGGCTTTAACGCCAGCTGGACCCTGGCCCGTCTGGCGCCCGATACGGCTGCGCGTCTGAGCCGGGCCCAGCCTGATGGGGGTGAAAAACTGGGTGCTCTCATCGGGTCCATCGACCGGCTGCCCCAGCTGTTTCAACACCTGCCGCTCGCGGACTTTCCGCTCCTGGCCGAAGCCGCCCCGTATTTTTACGACTGGCTGGCCCATCCCGACGATGATGACTACTGGGCGCGCTGGAGCATTGAAGCCCAGCACGGCTCCGTCAGAGTGCCGGCCTGCAACGTCGGCGGCTGGCATGACATTTTCCTGGGCGGAACGCTCCGCAACTATGTGGGCATGCGCGAGCGCGGCGGCACGCCCCAGGCGCGGCAGGGGCAAAAGCTGGTCATCGGCCCCTGGTACCACACCCTGCCGCTCGGCAACGTTGTGGGCGATGTTGACTTCGGCTTTGCCAGCCACAGTCTTGTCGCGGATTTGGACGGCCTGCATATCAAATGGTTTGATTACTGGCTGAAGGGCAAACCCAACGGCCTGCTCGACGAGCCGCCGGTCCGTCTCTTCACCATGGGAGCGAACACCTGGCGGACCGAGAACGAGTGGCCGCTGGCCCGGACCCGGTACACCAAGCACTACCTGCACAGCGAGGGACAGGCGAACAGTCTGGGTGGAGACGGGCTGCTCAGCCTTGATGCGCCCGGCGGCGAGCCGGCCGACGTGTATGTCTCAGACCCGCGCGACCCGGTCCCGACCAGGGGCGGAGCCGTGACCGGCTGGCCAGCCGCGATGCCGGGCGGAGCCTTCGATCAGCGACCGATTGAAGAACGGGCGGACGTGCTGGTCTATACCAGCCCCGTTCTGGAGCGCGACCTTGAGGTAACCGGGCCGCTCGGCGTGACGCTGTATGCGGCGACCAGCGCGGTCGATACCGACTTTACGGCCAAGCTGGTAGACGTGGCGCCGGACGGCTACGCGCGCAACCTCAGCGACGGCATTATTCGTGGTCGCTACCGGGAGTCGAAAACCCGGGCGAAACCGCTCACCCCGGGCGAGGTGTACGAATACACCCTCGACCTGTGGGCGACGAGCAATGTGTTCAAAGCCGGCCACCGTATCCGGCTTGAGATCGCCAGCTCGAATTTTCCTCGTTTTGATCGGAATCCCCAGACGGGGCAGAGCGCTGCCGAAGCCGGCCGATTGGAGCCGGCCCTGCAGCGCGTATTTCACGACGAGCTGCGACCCTCACACATCGTGCTGCCGATCATTCTCCGCTAGACTCCGGACACCCCTTCGAAACGCGGACCGAAGAATCTTCAGCTCCCATGAGTAGCAGATCGATACCTCGATACTCGCTTGACTTCATCGTTAGAGCTATCTTTAATGTAGTAACAAAAATACTGAGGATCGAGTTCGATAATGAACGGGAACGAGCGCTCTACACCTCGCGATTTTGACCCAGACACGGCCCCGGACTTATCGGCGGGCGAGTGGCCAGAGAAGTTTGCCAAGGCACCGGTCCGCCGTGGGCGGCCGCCGGTCGCCAGCCCGAAAGTGTCCACGACTATCCGGCTGTCGCCCGACGTGCTGGCCCACTTCAAGGCCGGTGGCCGCGGCTGGCAGACGCGGATCAACGAAGCACTGCGCGAGTGGATTCGGCGCCAGGAGCCCGCCCAATCGTTCCGCACGCGGCAGTGAAGCGAATGGCTGCTGGGCTGTGACGTGGGTCGAACCAGCGCCTGAGCTTGACACAACGGTCCTTATCAGATGCGATGTTGCGATGTGGCCCGAGTGTCGTAAGGAAGGCGCAGTGTGTCCCCTTTCGTGGGCACAGGTAACTATACTAAGAGCGGTGATAATACAGGGAGGCTGTCATGCAGAGAGGCCCAAACCTGCCAATTAAAATCAGGCACCTAGCCATACGCAATTACAAAGGCCTCGACGCGCTTGCGTTGGACTTCCCGTCGCCACGAATGCCTAATGATCCAGATATCCTCGTCATGGGCAGCGAGAATGGCCTTGGAAAGACATCGGTTATCGAGTGTTGTTCGTTGCTACTCCTAGCGCTCTCTTTGGGGGTGAAGCGCTTCAAGGAGCTTTTCAAGTTGTATGGTGGCCGATCGGAATTGGATGTGCCCGACCTGCTTATCAAGGCGGGTTCCCACTATGCTGAAATTAAAGGTGACATTGTTCTCGGCGACGAGTCAGGACCGGTACGAATCCGAATAGATCGTCACGGCCTAGTCAAAATAGCAGGTGGGTCGCTACTCGAGAAGATACGCGAGAATGAGCGCTTTGACTCTGAGCGAGATCCCGATCATCTCATCAAGGCAATTTGTGGCTTTACGCTGGACCCGGTCGTCGAAAACACTTTTCTCCTGTTCCATAGCTACCGGAAAGTTCAGGAAGGAAATCCAGAGCTAGGCATGATGGTGGAACGAGATCACTCGCCGAGATGGCGGCGGAGGGGGTATGAGTTCCCTATGAGCATATTCAAACTGAGGATTTTGCGCTCCTTAATGCGTAGGGCCAACTTGTTTGAATTTGTCGAGAAAGAGGATCCAGATGAGACCCTTGAGAAGCTCAACGATCTTATGAAGTTTTATGCGGGAGGCGAGATCCACAAGCTTCGGCCGTCTCCCGACAACACCGTTGAAGTCCGCGTCAAACCTAGAACTGGAAAAGATTCCTTCGCCTTCGACGGCCTGAGTTCCGGCCAAAAGGAAATTATCTCCACGCTTTTCCTGATTTGGGATCACACGAAGGACAATCCCTCTGTGGTGTTTATCGATGAGCCGGAGTTGCATCTCAATGCTCAATGGCATCGTAGTTTCATGAAGCAGCTTGTGGATTTGGCTCCTCAGAACCAATACATCATGGCGACCCATTCCGAAGATATTATGGATTCGGTCAATGAAGACCGGCGTGTTCTCCTCCTGAACAATTAGGAGGACGATAGATAAATGGTCAGCGTAAAAAGAGGAATCCGTGCCGAAGAAGTCCGATTTCAAGGCCAACATGTGCTCTTTGTGGAAGGGAAAGATGAGGAATCGGTTGATTCCAAAGCGCTCAACGAATTGTTCGATAATAGGATCCAGATTGAGACTCTCGGCCCATCGTTCTACGTAGAAAGTGTTGCAGAGGCCTTAAGCAGCTACCACCCGACATATTATTTCTTGATCGACCGCGATCACCACAAGGATGACTTCGTAGACCGGTGCTGGAATAATTTCCCTAATCCCGCGACGCGCAACCTCCTTGTTTGGAGACGGCGTGAAATCGAAAACTATTTTTTAGAGCCAGCCTATCTCCTCCACTCACAGTTTTGTCAGGCCAGCCAGGGCGATCTTGAAGAAAAAGTCCTGAAATGCGCCAACGAGCGACTATTTCTTGATGCCGCAAACCACGTCGTGATATCGATACGAGAGGAATTGAAGAGGAACTGGATAGAAAAGTTCTCGAATCCTGCGGACTTTTCCACAAAAGGAAAAGCCCTTCAAAGGCTGATAAACGCGAACCAATTCGGTCAGTATCGGTCAACTGTTGACCAAACGGTTTCAGCAGATGAAGTGGAACACAGGTTCCATGAATGTGTAGAACTTATGACAGGTGGTCAGAGCACTCTCGCCTTTGGCACGGGCGAATGGCTGTGCATGGTTCAAGGTAAGAAAGTCTTTGCCCAGGTCATTAATTCCGGTTGCTTTTCCGTGCAAGCAATGGACGGGACTGTTCTACAAGGCCGCGAAAAAATCAATGAGATCGTGAAGGATCTTCTGCAAAAAGACACGAGTGTCCAGCCCGCCGACTTTGTTACCTTGAAGCAATTGATCGACACAAGGATGAATGGGACGAATTGAGTGTGGCTAATGAGTCACTGGCGAGACGCGATCCTGAATGACTGTGTTCCCAACATCAGCAAGCTGACTCTGGTCGCCGATCCGGACAGCCGTTTGAGCATGTAGGATAAACATTGTTATGCGCCTTTGGAGATGAGCCCGCCCTCTCTCCCAAGCTTAACACTTGAGGCGTTATCGGACGCAGCCGCCTGAGCGTCCGCGCCCGGATGCAGGAAAATCCGAGTCTTCCCGCGCCACGGTCCCGCCGCTGCGGAGGAACTTGCGATCAGGCGGGCTCCTCCGCTATGCAGAGGAGGAGGTGAGTCTATGACCGACTGGGAAACGTGTCCGGCCGTTGAGCGCGACCCGGGCAAGTGTGGCGGGGCCTGGGTCTTTCGCGGCACCCGGGCGCCGCGTTGTTCGAGAATCTCAAAGACGGGGCGACGCTGGACCAATTCCTCGCATGGTTCCCTGGCGTGGCGAGCTGGCAAGCCGCCTCCGTCCTGGAGCATGCGGCCCGGTCGCTAACGGCGTCCAGCCCGGCATGAAAGTCCTGTTCGACCAGGGCACGCCGGTTCCCCTGCGGCGGAGTCTGCCCGGGCACTCCGTCGACACGGCCTTCGAGTTCGGGCAGAAGCCAGCACGCGACAGAAGGAGGTCAGCATGCAAAGCCAGGATGTGAAACAGCAAGTCAAGGCAGTGTACGGCAAGGCGGCGCTCCAAGCCGCCCAGGGGGACCGGGCGTGCTGCGGGGCGGCAACCGCGAGTGCCGATGATCCGATTACCTCCCACCTCTACGCCGAGGAGCAGATCGCGGGGCTTCCGCTGGAGGCGCTTGCCGCCTCGCTCGGCTGTGGCAACCCCACAGCCCTGGCCCAGCTCAACCCAGGCGAGACCGTGCTCGATCTCGGCTCGGGCGGCGGGATAGATGTGCTCCTGTCGGCCCGCCGAGTCGGTCCCACAGGAAAAGTCTATGGTCTCGATATGACCGACGAAATGCTGGCCTTAGCGCGCGACAACCAACGCAAGGCGGGGCTCGACAATGTCGAGTTTCTGAAAGGCGAGATGGAAGCCATTCCGCTGCCTGACAACGCGGTTGACGTCATTATCTCCAACTGCGTGATTAATCTGGCAGCAGACAAAGATCGCGTCCTCTCGGAAGCTTTTCGCGTGCTGCGCCCAGACGGCCGGTTTGCGGTGTCGGACATTGTCGTGCGTGGAGCGATCCCGGAGCCGATTCAACGTAACCTTGAACTGTGGATCGGGTGTATCGCCGGCGCGTTGGAAGAGCACGACTACCGGACCAAACTCGCTCGGGCGGGCTTTGTTGATATCGCTCTGGAGCCCACGCGGATTTACCGTATCGAGGATGCGCGGGCCTATCTTTCCGACACAGGGATTGATGTGGAGGCCGTGGCCGCTGAGGTGGACGGCAAGTTCGGCAGTGCCTTCGTCCGCGCGCGGAAACCCTCTGTGGGCTGAGCAGAGATCCCCCTCTTGCCCCGAGACAGAGATTCTGCGCCCGGAGTTCGCTCAGCAGCAGTAAGGGCCTCGTGAAAGAGTGTCTTATGGCCTGGCCCTGTTGTTGGGTGAGCCTCCCCTGCCGACGGGTGTGGCTGCCCGCCCAAACTTAACACTGTGGCCGGTATCGGACGCGGCGGGATCGGTGGCCGGGAGCGAGTGTAGGAAAATTAAGGGCTTACGGGTCAAGGCCGGCCAGGCGCGGCTGAAGAATTTTAGGCAAAACAGGCGCCGGGCCGAAGCATCTTCAGCCCGGAGCTTGGTGGCCTAGGTTTCCGGCCGATGGGCTGTGTCTCTCAGGCGCACACCGGGGGACGCTGGGTCGCCCACGGCTGGGCCGCTTCGAGCTGGGCCGCAAGCCGCAGCAGCAGGTCTTCGTGTCCGTAGGCCGGCACGAAATGGACGCCGATCGGCAGCCCGTCGGCACTCCAGGCCAGGGGCAGTGACAGGGCCGGCTGTCCGGTGGCATTACACGCCGGGGTGAACGGAATTACCTCGATATTGCGCTGCCACTTGGCCACAACGTCCTCGCTCGGGCCGCCCATATCGCCCAGTACCGGCGGCGGCTCACCGAGCGTCGAGGTGACCAGCAGGTCAAAACCCTCGGTCCACCAGCTCGCCATCCGCCGTGTCCAGATCTGGAGCCAGTTGGCCGAGGCCAGGTAGTGCTCGGCCGAAACCTTGCGGCCTTCCTCAATCAGTCCCCAGGTATACGGCTCCACATCGTCCGGCTCCAAGGCCCGCCCGAGGGCCGTGCCGAGGTCATGGGCGGTGAAGCTGCTATGAGCCTGGACCACCCGCCCGAAGTGGGCCAGCCATTCGGGCTCGTCGTAGGCGGCCGGATGCGCGACCTCAACGCTGTGGCCGAGCGATTCGAGCAGCCGGCCGGTCTGCTCGACCGCCGTCTTGCACTCGCCGTGCAGGGGCGTTCTGTTGGCCGGCGTTTGCAGCATCAGGCCGACCCGCAGGCGACCGGGCTGGCGGGTGACTTCCTCTTGGTAGGGCCGCGCTGGAGACGGCGCAGCATACGGGTCGCCCGGCATGGTGCCGGCCGCGGCGTCGAGCACGCCGGCCATATCGCGGACGGAACGGGTCATTACCCCTTCGGTGGCCAGGCCGTGCCAGCACTCGCCCATGGCCGGTCCCAGAGACAGCCGGCCACGGCTCGGCTTGAGGCCGACAATGCCGCACATGCTGGCCGGGATGCGCAGTGAACCCCCGCCGTCTCCGCCGTGGCCGACGGCCACCAGCCGGGCGGCGACCGCAGCCGCACTGCCCCCGCTCGAGCCGCCGGGCGAGTGGGCCAGATTCCACGGGTTGTGGGTCGGACCGTAGGCGGCCGGCTCTGTCGTGCCCATCAGGCCCCACTCGGGGGTATTGGTGCGGCCCACGCTGATGAATCCGGCCTGCCGAAATTTTTCCGACAGATAGGTGTCCTGGGGCGAGGTATAGCCGAGCGTTTTGAGTAGCTGCATGCCGTTGTGCAGGGGCTCACCGGCCGGACCGCCGAGCAGGTCTTTCATGACAAACGGGACGCCCCGAAACGGGCCGTCGGGCAGTTCGGCAGACCTCGCCTGGGCGCAGGCCTTTTCGAACAGGGGATGGATGACCGCGTTAAGCTGGGGGTTGAGTTTTTCAATCCGGGTAATGGCCGCCTCGACGAGTTCGAGGGCCTGCACCTCGCCGTTGCGGATCAGTTCAGCCTGGGCGGTTGCGTCGAGATCGACAAATTGGTCTGTCATCGCTGCTCTCCTTTAGGTCGAGAGTGGGGTGTCGCTGTCGCTGCGCCATCGAATCGCGGTGTAGTGGCCGTTGGCCTGTCCGCTCGTGTCCTGCCAGTCAATGCCAAAGGCGTTAACCAGCATCCGCACGACTCTGGCCAGCCCGATGCGTGTATTGGCGAAGTGCAGGGTATTATCCATCATCAGCGGCTGGTTGGGAACGACCGGACTCATCATCCCTTCAACCTGGTGCTCCACGGCGCCGGGAATCGTCAGGGTGCGGCTGTGGTCACTGTTCTTGACAAACTGGATGGGCCTGGCTTCGACGCCGCGGAAATCGCCGACCAGATGGGCCAGCGGGGCGAACGGGCCGCCGTGCTGGCCGCTGGCAATCGCGGTCAGGGCCTGCCGCTGGTCCGGGCTGGCCCGCTCGTCCACAATTAGCCCCACCGTCCAGTTGCCCTCAATCATCGCTCCGGGAGAGCGCACGACCGTAGCAAAATTCAGCCCGTCCAGAACCGTATCGCCAAACCGTCCGGTCTCAATGTGGTAGCCGCCCAGCGCAGTACACGAGGTGCGGCTGGGCAACGCCTCCAGGTTGGTATACAGGCAGGGGCAGACGTAATCGCAGCTGCACGCCTCACAGTATTCGCCGTTCAGATACCACTCGACATCGGAATGTGCCACGCGCGTCTCCTCCTTCAGCCCGCCGGCGCGACCTCTTGCACCACAGCGCGATGGGTGATGCGGGGCTTCTTTTCGAGGTCGGCCAGATAGGTGTCGATATTGTGTTCCCTGCCCAGCCGGGCCGCAACCATGTCCAGCGGGTCGACCAGCGGCTCGAAGGTGCCGCCAATCTCAAGCCGCCCTCCGTCCAGGCAGCAGCGGATGCCGGTATGCTTATACCTGCCCGGCAGGCCGGAGAAGGGCAGGGACAGGGGCAGCAGCAGGGGGTGCCAGGCTCCCCACAGAAATCCTGCGGTGTAAAGCGGAAAGGCGTAGGGGACGAGGTCTTTGCGCCGCTCCAGCCGGTAATGGACCGGGGCGTAGCCCTGGCCAAAGGCCCGGTTGCCGACCCGTGGCGCGCCATAGGTATACACGCACGGCAGCGGACCGGGCCGGCCCGCAACGCACTGGGCGGCCAGGATGGCCAGGGCTCCGCCCAGGCTGTGACCGGTCAGCCACACGTGCGGCCTGTGGCGGGTGTCCGACACGCTACGCAGAAGTTCGGGCATGAGCGTGGTGAGGGTGCCAAGCGCGCGGGCAAAGCCGCGGTGGATCGCCCCCGGCACGCCCTTGTGACGCGTCAGCCCGGTATCCAGTCCGGTTGCCAGGGCCTCGGCCAGCTGCCGCGGCTGACCGCCCTTGTTCGGTGTTGGCGTGCCCTGAAAGGCGACTACGATACTCTCGCCCCAGCGTCCGGCAAAACCGGCCACCACGCCCCGCTCAAACACCTGCACCCGCTCCACGCCGAGCCGGCTGGGGCCGTCGTGCAGCCGGTCCGGATAGGCGGCCCGGGCCGCCCGGGCCAGCCAGTAGGCGGTGTCGAGATCGAAGCGGTCCATGCGGCGTCTAGTAAATCACACAAAAACTGCTATGAAAAATCCATGCGTGGAGTGGAAAAAATCCTGCCGATTGAGACCCCCCTGTTTCGCCGGGCGGCCCAGTTCTGGTACGAGCTGGAAAACGAAAAGAACCAGCTGTCGGAGCTGATTGCGACGGCCGACCCGCGCGCCCAGGCCGAGGCCCTGATTCAGGAGGCGTGCAAACTGGCCGAGCGCTACGCCTGTTCGCCGGTGGCCCTGACCCGTCCGACAAAAAGCGCCCTGGCGCTGGGCGATCCCCGCGACCCGCTGATTATTCTGCACGAAAAAGCCGAGGACATTTTCGCTGAAAGGTAGGCGGCATGAGTACGTATGACTATGACCTGTTTGTGATCGGCGCCGGCTCGGGCGGAGTGCGCGCCAGCCGCATGTCCGCAGCCTATGGCGCGCGGGTGGCCGTTGTTGAGGAACGCTACCTGGGCGGAACGTGCGTGAATGTCGGCTGTATTCCAAAAAAGCTGTTTGTGTATGCGGCCGAGTTTCGGGATCATTTTGAAGACGCGGCCGGCTTTGGCTGGAGCGTGGGTCAGCCGAGCGTCGATTGGCCGACCCTGGTCGCCAATAAAAACGTGGAGATCGAACGCCTCAACGGCATCTATCGCAACCTGCTGAGCAACGCCGGGGCGGAGATTATCGAGGGCCGGGCGCGGCTCGTCGACCCGCACACGGTTGCCGTCGACGGCCGCTCGTATACGGCCGAGTACATCCTGGTGGCGACCGGCAGCTGGCCGTATCTGCCCCAGATCCCCGGCATCGAACACGCCATCTCGTCCAACGAGGCGTTTTATCTGGACCGCCTGCCGCAACGGGTCATCATCGTTGGCGGGGGCTATATTGCGGTCGAGTTTGCCACGATTTTCCACGGCCTCGGCGTTGAGGTGACCGAGCTGTACCGGGGCGAGTTGTTTTTGCGCGGTTTTGATGCCGATGTCCGCAGCGTGCTGGCCGAGGAGATGCGCAAGCGCGAGGTCGATCTGCGTTTCAAGGCCGATATCGCCCGGATCGACAAACACGACGGTGGGCTCACAGCCACCCTCGGAGACGGCACGCGTCTGGAAACCGACCTGATCATGTACGCCACCGGGCGTCTGCCGAACACCTACAATATCGGGCTCGAAGCCGCTGGGGTGGAGATGAACGACATTGGCGCGGTCACGGTTGACGCCTACTCGCGCTCCACAGTGCCGCACATCTTTGCCATTGGCGATTGCACCGACCGGCTGAACCTGACGCCCATGGCCATTGCCGAGGGCCAGGCTGTGGCCGAGACCCTGTTTCACGACCGGCCGACCCAGCCCGACCACACCAATGTGGCCACCGCAGTCTTCAGCCACCCGCCGATTGGCACAGTCGGTTTGACCGAGGACGAGGCGCGCCAGCGCTACCCGGCCATCGACGTCTACACCTCGAGCTTCCGACCCCTCAAGCATACGCTGAGCGGCCGGGCCGAACGGACATTCATGAAACTCGTGGTTGACCCGGCGTCCGACCGGGTGCTGGGCTGCCATATGGTCGGTCCCGAGGCCGGCGAGATCATCCAGGGCTTTTCGGTGGCCGTGAAGTGCGGGGCGACCAAGGCCCAGTTTGACGCGACCATCGGGATTCATCCCACCGCAGCCGAAGAGTTTGTGACCATGCGGACGAAACGGGAATAATGCCTGCTGAATGATAAACGCGGAACGGCGGAAGACAAGAAGGAGACACGACAATGCGCGCGGCGGTGATGCGAGACCAAAAACTGGTGGTTGATGATGTCCCGACTCCACAGCCCGGACCGGGCGAAGTCCTGGTCAAAACCCTGGCCTGCGGCATCTGCGGCTCAGACCTGCACACCCTCAAGCACGCCCAGAAGCTGGTCGAGATTTCCAAGCAGTCGGGCGGCGCGTTCAACATGGACCTCAAACGTGACATTGTCATGGGCCACGAGTTCTGCGTTGAGGTGCTTGACCACGGGCCCGAGACGAGCAAGACGCTCAAAGCCGGCACCCGGGCCTGCTCGATGCCGGTCCTGATCCGTCCTGCGGGCGTGGAAACGGTCGGCTACTCAAACGACAACCCGGGCGGCTACGGCGAGCTGATGCGGCTGACCGAGGGACTGCTGCTGGAGGTGCCGAACGGCCTCGACACCGAATACGCGGCCCTGACCGAGCCGCTGGCGGTTGGCTACCACGCGGTCCAGATGGCGCGGCTGGACAAGGACGATGTGCCGCTGGTGATTGGCTGCGGTCCGGTCGGCCTGGCCGTGATTGCGGCCCTGCGCCTCAAGGATGTCCGGCCCGTCGTGGCTGCGGACTTCTCCCCCCGTCGGCGTCAGCTGGCCGAGGCCATGGGCGCGGATGTGGTCATCGATCCGCGCCAGCACTCGCCCTACGCCAGCTGGAAAGAGGCTGCGGTGGCCGACCCCGACACGGCGCCCCAACAGGCGCCGTGGGCGACCGGTCCGCCGCTGCGACCGGCGGTCCTGTTCGAGTGTGTCGGCGTGCCCGGGGTGATTGACCAGATGATGAGTTCAGCCCCCCACGGCGCCCGGATTGTGGTCGTTGGGGTGTGCATGGAAAGCGACACCATCCAGCCCATGTTCGGCATCAACAAGGAGCTGAACCTCCAGTTCGTCCTCGGCTATACGCGCGAGGAGTTCAGCCAGACGCTGTACAATATTGCCGATGGCAAGCTGCCGCTCGAGCCGCTGATTACCGGCAAGGTCGGGATCGAGGGCGTGGCCGGAGCCTTTGAGGAGCTGGCC
Source organism: uncultured Binatia bacterium (SeqCode) (assembly GCA_965243735.1). Classification (GTDB taxonomy): domain Bacteria; phylum Desulfobacterota; class Binatia; order Bin18; family Bin18; genus JAAXHF01. The sequence goes on along the minus strand of CBDEVZ010000008.1, from coordinate 3,896,565 downwards.
TCGCCCGAGCGGCACGCCAAGATTCTGGTCGAGCCGTGGCGCTGATACGGGGCGGGCAGGCCCCTATTCAGCCTCGCCCGTCTGCTGGGCCCACAGCGCCTGGGCCTGTTCCCAGCCGACCACGGCCAGGGTGTTGCCGTCCTCGTCAATAAACTGCAAGGGGCCCAGGAAGGTCATATAGAACTCGCTGTCTTCGACAAAATTCGTCTGGTCGTGACGCGCGTTGCAGGCCTCATAGCCATAGCCGACTGCGCTCGCGGTGGCGCCGCCGTCCCCGCTGCCGCCCCGGACTTCCATTTTCCCCTTGGTCAGAAAGTATTCGCCCGGTCCGACATGGATATGTCTGGCAAAAGACGAGCCCTGCGGGCAGTCAAAGATGGCCGTCCACGCGCCGGCTTCGGGCGAGACGTGGAGAAGCTTCCACTGGATGCCGCCGGCTGAAAATTCGCCCGGAAAGGGTTGCCAGGCGACTGAGCTGACGTGGACGTATTCTCCGTCAAGTTTTGCTTTGGATGCCATGCCGTTCCTCCTTGAGCGTGCCGTCATCTTCCCGTTGCACGGGTGTTCCCGACATAAAATGATCCGGGCCGGGATGCAAGAGGCGCCTTTCCCCTCTCCGCCCTCTTCTCCTGGCCTGCGGAATGCGCTACTTGTGTTGGGAGCAACATACGCGGAGGTCCTGTATGCCAGCTCCATTTTCGGGCGGATGTCTGTGCGGCGCGATTCGCTACGAAAGCCGCGCCGCGCCGCTGTTTTCGATCAACTGTCACTGCCGCGATTGTCAGCGGACCACCGGTACGGCCTATGCCCCGGTGCTGGCCGTGCCCACAGACGCCCTCACCATCACCCAGGGCGAGCCCACCTACTACACCAGCCAGTCGGACAGCGGCGAGACGGTCAGCCGCGGGTTCTGCCCCGAGTGCGGATCGGGCATCTTCTCGAAGCTGTCCGCCAACCCCGATATCGTCGGTCTCAAGGCGGCCAGCCTGGATGACCCGAGCTGGTTTCGTCCGGCCGTAGACATTTATACCGACAGTGCCCAGCCGTGGGATGTGATGAACCCGGATCTGCCCAAGGTACCCAAAATGCCCCAAATGTAGACTCGATGTAGACGCGGACAGGGCGCGCGCGGGCGAGCCCAAGGAGGAGTGGGATGCGAGAGGTGGTTGTGCTTGGAAGCGTGATGCTCGGGGTCTCCCTGAGCCTGATGGTGTTGGCCGTGTCGTCCGCCCTGGGCGTGTTCGATCCGCTCGTCCCCCACTTTGCCGGTAGCTGTACGGTCGTCCCCGGACCGCCCGGACCCGAAGATATCGCCATCGACCGCCCGGCCGGAGTGGCCTATCTCTCGTCTGACGACAGATGGGCGCACCGGCACGGGGCCGACCTGCCCGGCCGGATATACCGGCTCGACCTGTCAAAGCCCGACAGCGTTCCCCAGGCGCTGGCCGGAACCGAGCAGATCAGCCCGTTTCACCCCCACGGCATCAGCCTGTTTCGCACCGACCGCGATCAGGTCCTGCTGTTTGTGGTCAACCATACCGTGCCGGGCCGGCCCCGAGCCGGTCACAGCGTTGAAATCTTTGCCGTGTCCGAGGACGGCCTGCGCCACCTGGATACGATTGCCAACCTGCTCTTTCGGTCGCCGAACGATATTGCGGCGGTTGGCCCGCGCCAGTTCTATCTGACCAATGATCAGGGCTATCTGGACGGGATGGGCATGCGCCTGGAGCGGTTTTTCGGTCTGGCCAACTCGGATGTGGTGTATTTTGACGGCCAGGTGGCCAGTGTCGTGCTGAGCGAGCTGGCCTTTGCCAACGGCATTCAGTTTGACGCCCGGACCAACCGTGTCCTGATTACCGAGACGCGCGCCGACAGCCTGCGTATCTACCGCCGCACGTCTGCTGACGGCAGCCTGAGCTTCGACCAAGCCGTGGAGGTCGGGCGCGGTCCCGACAATATTGATATCGACGAGCAGGGCCATATCTGGATTGCCACCCACCCCAATATGGTCAAGCTGCTCGCCCACGCCAGCAGTCCCCAGGCGCTCTCGCCAAGCCGGGTGGTGCGGCTGGAGTCCGACGGAACGGGCCTCGAAGACGTGTATGTCGGCAGTGGGGAGGAACTCTCGGCGGCCAGCATTGCTGCGGTCCATAACGGAGAGATGCTGCTGGGCGCGGTTTTTGAGTCCAAGCTGCTGCGCTGTCGTTTGCCCGAGGCGCACGAGCGCGCCTGAGCCCTGGGGCCGCTTTACTCGTCGTCGTCTTCCATCAGCATGACCGGGGTCAGAATACGCCGGGGAATGCCGTCCAAAAAGCGCGACGGGCGGTTGAGCAGCATGCCGGTGGCCCGATCAAAGACGTTGATCGGGTAGGTGATAAACAGGTTCTCTTTGGCCCGGGTGGCCGCCACATACATCAGCCGCCGCTCTTCTTCGAGTTCGTCGTCGTCCTTGTTGTACAGGCTCGGAAAGCGGCCCTCGACCGCCCAGATGATGAACACCGAGTTCCACTCCAGGCCCTTGGCCGAGTGAATGGTTGACAGGGTCAGCAGCCCCTCGTCCTCGCCGTCGGTGGCCAGGACATTGTCCACGCTGCTGGTTGGCGGCTCAAGCGCCATGTCGGACAGCATCCGGTCCAGGCTGCGGTAGCGCTCGGTGATGATGGTGAAGTGCTCCAGGTCCTTCTGGCGCTTGGGGTAGTCGTCACGGTGGCGGTGTTTCAGGATCGGCCCATAGTAGCGCACGATGACTTCGAGCTGTTCGGCCGGTTTCAGCCCCTCATCCCTGGCCTGTTGCAGGGCTTCGGCCAGGCTCTTCAGGGCCGTGTTGACCGCACCGCGGCCCCGGTAGCCGGCCAAGCCCTGGAACGGGTCGGGCGCGTCGAGCACGTGGGCCAGAATTTTCTCGCTGCTCTTGGCTCCGACGCCGTCGAGCAGCAGCAGGACGCGGTACCACGAGACCGCATCCTGGGGGTTGGCAATGATCCGCAGATGGGCCAGCACGTCCTTGATGTGGGTGGTTTCAATGAATTTGAAGCCGCCGCGTTTGACGAACTGGAGGTTGCGTCGGCCCAGCTCGATCTCCAGATCGAAGGAGTGGAAGCTGGAGCGGAACAGGACGGCGATCTCGGGCAGCGGCACCCCGGATTCGTGCAGCTCCAGGATTTTCTGACCGACAAAGCGCGACTGGTAGCGTTCGCTGTCGGCCTCAACCAGGACCGGCCTGATGCCGGCCTCGCGGCGGGTGAACAGGTTTTTGGTATAGCTTTCCTTGGCCTGCAGGATGATTTCGTTGGACAGATCCAGGATCGGCTGGGTGCTGCGGTAATTCTCTTCCAGCTTGATGACTTTGGTGCCGGGAAAGAGGTCGGGAAACTCAAAGATGTTGCGCACCGTTGCGCCCCGAAAACTGTAGATCGACTGGGCGTCGTCGCCGACCGCCATCACGTTGTCGTGGGAGTGGGCCAGCAGCCGGACGATATCGGCCTGGAGCCGGTTGGTGTCCTGGTACTCATCGACCATGATGTAGTGGAAGGTGCGCGACAGCCGCTCGGCCAGCTCGGGATGGCCGCGCAGCAGCTCGCGCAGATAGCTGAGCAGATCGTCGTAGTCGAGCAGGCTGCGCTCGCGCTTGTAGTCCCGGTAATAGTCCGCAATCTGACCCAGCTCGTCCAGCTCGTCGAACAGGTGCGGAAACTGTTCGTCCAGCACCGCAGCCACGCCGCAGGTCTTGTTGGCCGCCAGACTCAGGATTTCCAGAATGGTCTGCTTGCGGGGAAAGCGGCGCTCCTTCTTGTCCAGGCCCATGCGGCTGCGGATCAGATTGATCACGTCCTCGGAGTCGCTGCGGTCCAGAATGGTGAAGGCGTTGGCAAAGCCCAGCAGCTGGGCGTAGCGGCGCAGGATGGTGTTGGCGAAGGAGTGAAAGGTGCCGCCGGTGACCCGGTCGCAGCGGCTGCCCAGGAGCGCCTCGACCCGTTGCAGCATCTCTTCGGCCGCCCGCCGGGTGAAGGTCAGCAGCAGGATGGACGCCGGGTCGATCCCCTCCTCAACCATGCGCGCCACCCGAAACACCAGGGTGCGGGTCTTGCCGCTGCCCGCCCCGGCCAGGACCAGCAGCGGCCCCTTATGGGTGACGGCCGCCTCGTACTGCGAGGGGTTGAGTTCTTCCTTGTAGTCGATCAGGAAGCGCCTGGCCCGGTCGTCGGACTCCGGGCGCAGCGTGTATCTGGCAGGTCGTGTTTCGTCGCTCACCGCTCCGCTCTCCATTCAGTGTTCTGCGTTTGGGGCAGGTCGGCCCAGCATAGCCGAAAAGCCGCCCGGCGTCAGCGTCGGCCGCTTTGCGCTGACAAGCCGGTTCGGGTCTGCTATGTACACTGCCGATGCCCGCCAAGACTGAGCACAAGACTGAGCACAAGACCGAACAGATGAATCTGCACGGCGTCAAATGTCCCTTGAACTGGGCCAAGGCCAAGGTGCGGCTCGAATACCTGGAGCGGGGCGACGTATTGGAGCTGCTGATCGACGACCCCAAGGGACGCCGCGATATTCCCCGTGCGGCTGAGGCCGAGGGCTACGCCATCGTGGATATCGACGAGTACGCCGACCCTGAACAGGGCGCCCGCTGGCGCATCGTGATTGAGAAATAGTGAAGGAGGGATACATGTACCGCACAGGGATTCTGGTTGCCGCGTGTCTGATGCTGCTGAGCGGACCGGCCTGGGCTGTCAGCGTGGCCGGGCCCGACGGCGAGGCGCTGTACAATGCGCACTGCGCCAAGTGTCATGACTCGGTGGCCCGCGCGCCCAAACTCGGGATCATGCGCAAACTGCCGCCCGAGTTCATCATGCGTTCGCTCGAAGTCGGCCGGATGGTCTTCCAGGGGGTGATGCGGACCAAGGTCGAGCGGCTGGCCATCGCGGCCTATATCTCGGAAAAAGAGTTTGGCGCGACGCGCGACGACCAGGCCGCAGCGTGGACCTACTGTTCGCTGTTGCCGGGCCAGCTCGACCTGTCCGAGCAGGCCGCCAACTGGAACGGCTGGGGTGGCGGTATCAGCAACGCCCGCTTTCAGCCGGCGGACAAGGCCGGCCTGTCCGCAGCCGACATTCCCAATCTCAAGCTCAAGTGGTCGTTCGGCCTGCCCGAGAACTACCAGACCTCTCAGCCGACGGTGTTTGGCGGGCGGATCTATATCGGCAGCATGCGGGGGGTGGTGTTTTCCCTGAACGCCGAGACCGGCTGTTTGTACTGGGCTCATGCGACCGGGGCCGGGGTGCGCTCAACCGTGACGGTCGGCCTCCTGGAGGGCAGCGACCCGCCGCGCTACGCGGCCTATTTCGGCGATGTGGAGCGAAACGCCTATGCGCTCGATGCCCGGACCGGCGAGCTGATCTGGAAAACCCAGATCGAGCAGCATCCGACCGGTCGGATCACCGCCAGCCCGGCCCTGCACGACAACCGCCTGTACGTGGGCATGGCCTCGTTTGAAGAGGGGGCGGGCGGCGAAGCCGACTACGAGTGTTGCACCTTCCGGGGCAGCATCAGCGCGCTCAACGCCACGACCGGCGAGCTGCTGTGGAAGTCGTACACGGTCGATGAACCCAAAAAAGTCCGCAAGAACAAGATTGGCGTCCAGCTGTGGGGACCGTCCGGGGTTGGGGTGTGGGCCAGCCCGACGCTCGACCCCAAGCTCAAGCGGGTGTATGTGACCACCGGCGATAACTACTCGGACCCGGCCTCGGACACCAGCGACGCGATCATGGCCTTTGACATGGAGACCGGAGAGAATATCTGGACCCAGCAGTTCACCAAGGGCGATGCGTTCAATATCGCCTGTGAGTCGGGCGATGACACCAACTGCCCGGAGGCACGCGGACCGGACCTGGACTTCGGCTCGTCGGCCATTCTGCGCGAGCTGCCCGACGGCAAGCGTATCCTGCTGGCCGGCCAGAAGTCGGGCGTGGTACACGCCGTCGATCCTGACCAGGACGGCAAAATCCTGTGGCAGCAGCGGGCCGGGGCGGGCGGCATTCTGGGCGGTATCCAGTGGGGGCCGGCTGCGGACGAGTCGAATATCTATGTCGCCCTGTCCGACGTCAAGGTCAATATCAATCGGACCGGCGAGGGTTCGATCACGTCCTCAATTGACAGCACACAGGGCGGCGGCATCTCGGCCTACCGCATTGAGACCGGCGAGAAACTGTGGTTCACCCCGCCGCCCGGTTGCGGCGACAAGGTCAACTGCAGCCCGGCCCAGTCGGCGGCCATCTCGGTCCTGCCCGGGGTGGTGTTCTCCGGCTCGGTGGACGGCCACCTGCGAGCCTACTCGACCCACGACGGGTCGATTGTGTGGGACTATGACACGGCCCAGGAGTACTACTCGGTCAACGAGGTCAGCACCAAGGGCGGCTCGCTCGACGGACCCGGCCCGACCATTGCCGGCGGCATGCTGTACGTCTTCTCCGGCTACGGCTTCTGGGGCGGCATGCCGGGCAACGCCCTGCTGGCCTTTGAGGCGGGCGACGGCGGCCAGAACGGGGCGGCCGAGCAGAACGGCAAGCAGGACTGATCCCAAGTCGGTCCCATTCCACGGCACGCAGGACTGCTTTCCGCAGCCCCGGCGCGTCCTGCGCGACGAGCGAGCGGTTCAGCCCAGATAGCGATCAAGATAACGATCAAGATAGCGATACACCGGCTCGGCAACACACACCGGCTTCTTGCCGCCCTCCACTTCAAACGACAGGCGCAGGCTGACTTCCTGTCCATCCGCCACGGGTGTGACACCGCAGACGCTGAGCCGCAGGCGCACCCGTTTGCCGATGCGGAGCGGGGCCGGGAAGCGCAGGCGGTTGATGCCGTAGTTCATGCCCAGCCGCGCCCCCCGAAGGTACCAGATTTCTTTGAGCAGTCCTGGGGCAAGGGCCAGGATGAAATAGCCCGGCGCCACCGTTCCGCCAAAGGGTGATTCTTTTGCGGCGCGCTCCACATCTTCGCAAAACCACTGGTGGTCGTTGGTCGCCGCAGCATAGGCATCGACGGCCTGCTGGGTGACGAGGTACCAGTCCGACACGCCGACCTCCTGGCCGACGAGACTCGGCAGGTCCTGGAAGCGAATCTGTCTTGCTGTCATGGCAGCACCCCTGTTCTCATAGTAACAATGCCTCAGGATGATGGAATGTCCTACCCCTCCACACGAGATATCGCATCGCTCCTACCGGATCTGGCTACCCCCACGCAGCGCCTGAGGTGTTGCCCGGCGGTCAATGAGAACCTATGCTGTGTTACACAGAAATTGTGAGGCTGTGCTCATGAAAAACATCACCGTATCCGTTGACGAAGAAACCCATCGGCTCGCTCGTATTCGGGCGGCGGAGTTGGACACTTCGGTGTCGGCTCTGGTGCGGAACTACCTGAAGAGCCTCGTTGCGGACCGCGCTGGCGGCACGGCATCCAACGAGCCGGACGTGGAGACGGAAGCCGAACGCCGCCGGAGGATGTTGTGCCAGGTCATCAAGAAGATCACGGCCAACGGCGGCGGATTACGCATGGCCGACAACCTGTCCCGCGAGGAACTGTACGACCGGGCCAGAGCCAGGGCCGAGGCTCAGGCAGCGGCTGCCGCCGAAGACGAAGACCTCAAGCGCGGGTGAGCGCCGTGCGCTTTGTCGATACGAACGTGCTGCTATACGCGGTGAGCGCTCTGTCCGAGGACGCTGACAAGCGTCTTCGTGCTCTCAGCCTGCTGAACACAGGGGACTTGGCGCTGTCGGTGCAGGTGCTGCAAGAGTTCTATCACCAGGCAACGCGCTCCAACCGTCCAGGAGCGATCACCCAAGACCATGCGCTGGAATTTATCGAGAGCATCGGTCGCTTTCCGGTGCAGGACGTCACCTTTGAGGTGTTTCGCGTCGGCGTTGCTATCAGCCAACGCTTCCGGCTGTCTTACTGGGACGGGGCGATTCTCGCGGCGGCGCGCGCCCTGGGCTGCGATGCCGTCTACTCGGAAGATCTCAGCTCGGAGCAGGACTACGACAGCCTCCGAGTCATAAACCCGTTTCTGGAAGAATCGGAAACCCCGTGACCAGCGATGCCAGCGAACGCGGCCTCGAACGCCTGATCTGCACCGCGCTGGCCGGCCACCCGTGCGAGCCGCCTACAGCTAGAGACGTGTGATGCAAAAAGAAACCCACCCCGGCCTTCGGCCACCCCTCCGAGGAGGGGAACCACCTCCATCCCCTCCTCGGAGGGGTGCCGCGTGAGCGGCGGGGTGGGTTCTCTCCGGCCCAGCGGCTTCTGCACGGCTGGGAAGAGGAGATGCCGGGTAATGTGCATCATACGTTAGAGATGAGAGAAAGAGGAAATTCAGATGGCGACGGAAACTTTGCATCAACATATTGAGATTACCCCTGGCATATCAGGCGGCAAGCCGCGCATCGCCGGACATCGCATTACCGTGGAAAATATCGTCATCTGGCACGAGCGCATGGGCACGAGCGCCGATCAGGGAGAAGCACAAAGATGAGCACCGACCTGAACTGGATTGCCAACTACATCTGGGGCATTGCCGACGACGTGCTGCGCGACCTGTACGTGCGCGGCAAGTACCGCGACGTGATCCTGCCCATGACCGTCCTGCGCCGGCTCGATGCGGTGCTGGAAGACAGTAAGCGGGCTGTCCTCGACATGAAGGCCACGCTCGACGCCGCAAGCGTCGTTGAGCAAGGCTTGGCCTGCGCCAGGCCGCAGGCCAAGCCTTTTACAACACCTCGAAGTTCACCCTGCGCGACCTCAAGGCCCGCGCCAACCGTCAGCAGCTGACGGCCGACTTCGAGGCATATCTCGACGGCTTCTCGCCCAACGTGCAGGACATCCTCGACAACTTCGAGTTCCGCAACCAGATTCCGCGGCTGTCCAGAGCCGACGCCCTGGGCACGCTGATCGAGAAGCTGACCTCGCCCGACATCAACCTGAGCCCGGCCCCGGTCAGGAACGCCGACGGCTCGGTCAAGCACCCCGGTCTCGATAACCACGGCATGGGTTCGATCTTTGAAGAGCTGGTGCGCCGTTTCAACGAGGAGAACAACGAGGAGGCCGGCGAACACTGGACCCCACGCGACGCGGTGAGGCTGATGGCCAAGCTCGTCTTCCTGCCCATCGCCGACGCGATCAAGTCGGGCACCTATCTGCTGTACGACGGCGCCTGCGGCACCGGCGGCATGCTGACCGTGGCCGAGGACACCCTACGCCAGCTCGCCGCCGCGCACGCCAAGGACGTGTCCACCCACCTCTACGGTCAGGAGATCAACGCCGAGACCTACGCCATCTGCACGGCCGACCTGCTACTCAAGGGCGAGGGCGAAGCCGCCGACAACATCGTTGGCGGCCCGGAGCACTCGACCCTGGCCAACGACGCTTTCCCGGCCCGCGAGTTCGACTTCATGCTGTCCAACCCGCCCTACGGCAAGAGCTGGAAGACCGACCTGGAGCGCATGGGCGGCAAGACCGACATGCGCGACCCGCGCTTTGTGATCGAGCATGACGGCGACCCAGAGTATTCCCTGGTCACCCGCTCCAGCGACGGCCAGCTGCTGTTCCTGGTCAACAAGCTGTCCAAGATGAAGCAACACACCCCGCTCGGCAGCCGCATCGCCGAGGTCCACAACGGCAGCTCGCTGTTCACCGGCGACGCCGGCCAGGGCGAGAGCAACATCCGCCGCTGGATTATCGAAAACGACTGGCTGGAAGCCATCGTCGCCCTGCCGCTCAATATGTTCTACAACACCGGCATCGCCACCTATGTGTGGGTGCTGAGCAACCGCAAGCCCACCCAGCGCCGGGGCAAGGTGCAGCTCATCGACGCCACCAACTGGCACCAACCGCTGCGCAAGAACCTGGGCAAGAAGAACTGCGAGTTGGCGGAGGACGACATCGCCCGCATCTGCGACACCTTTCTCGACTTCGAGGAGACCGAGCAGAGCAAAATTTTCGACAACGCCGCCTTCGGCTACTGGAAGGTCACAGTCGAACGGCCGCTACGTATCCGGGGCGCCGACCCCGACCGCGCCTACAAATCTGCCGAACTCAAGAAGCTCAAGGAGAACGGCGAACGCAGCGAGGACGCGCCGCCCGTCATCAGGAAGATTCACAAGCGGGGCACCGAGGCCGACCCGTTGCACGGCTTGTTCGCGACCAGCATCAACGGCCGGCCGACGGTGGTCGAGTACGAGCCCGACACTGACCTGCGCGACACCGAGCAGATTCCATTGCAAGAGGTCGGCGGCATCGAAGCCTTCCTGCGGCGCGAGGTCCTGCCCTACGCCGCCGACGCCTGGTCCAGCCCGACAGCGCAAAGATTGGCTACGAGATCAGCTTCACCCGCTACTTCTACACGCCGCAGCCCCTGCGCAGCCTGGATGAGATCCGGGCCGATATTCTGGCGCTGGAGCAGGAGACCGAGGGGTTGCTCGACGAGATCATCCGAGCATAGCCGTCTCACTAAAGCGTTTCCCGATAGGCTGTAGTAGGTCGGATTAGCGAAGCGTAATCCGACACGTGCGGGATGTCGTCGGGTTACGCCTGCGGCTAACCCGACCTACACGGCTACACATCATGGTGAATTGCTCTAGCCTGACGGCAGGACTGAGCGAGGATAGCGAACTTTTGACAAGATGAGCAAAAGTTCATATTGGATTGAATCGTAAGGGGTTTAATCCAAGTACCAGGGATTCTTAATGACGAAGAGCCAACAGTTGTGGTTGAGAGCCGCTCGGTTGCTTTCGGACCCAGGATTTTTTGATGCGGAACGCGAGCGGGTTCTGGCAGCCTATCCTCTGCTCAATGCGCATGGCTTGGGACAAGTGCGTCGTCGTCGCCGTATTTTTTCTGCCGAGAGCACGCACTTGGAGCGTTGGGAGATAGAGTGTATTCCCGCTGATTTGGACGCAGCGCGGGATGCGTTACGGGCGGGCGGGCAGGATGAGCGGGGTATTCGCAACACGTTGGAGTATTTTGTGGAGGGCCGGGTGTCGCTGAGCTATCGCCCGAAGGGGTGTGGCTGGGCGCGTCGCTTCAATGGACCGGCTCCGCCGAAACGTTCGAGTTACGCCCTCAAGCACGAAGTCGAGTCATACTTGCGCGAGATGGACCGCTGTCGTGGACACAACGGAGAGGCGGCCAGGAGTGATCGAGCTACGTCCAATGGGGCGTTCATTTGCGCGGCCCTCATGGCAGGCTTGCGCATGTGGTCGTACCAGGATTCGGTCAATCCCGACCTCCGTTTGGGGAAGCCCTGGGTGGTCGCGGGTCTACAACCGGAAGATTATAGCCAGCCTGACGATACACGCATGGCGCGGTTTTGGCGCTGGGTTGTCCAGCAGGACGCCAGCGATCCCCATATCGAGCAGTTCATTGCCGATACGGTCGATCTCCTGTACGGCGGAGCGGACTTGAAGCAGCTTCACGAGGCGGCCGCCCGGCGCGGTTCCGAGGCGCGGGAGGCGTATGACCGTCTGCGGCGTGAGTTCGGCTTTGCACTTCCCGATGGAACACCATCGTCCCGCCTGGGTTTCATGGCCGGACACATCCAGGTCCCCGACGACTTCGATAGCATGGGCGGTCCCGAGATAGAGAAGATGTTCGGGGGAGTGCTGTCGGCCTGCTCCCGCCGATTCACAATGACCCCTTCGACCGCATTCTCATCGCCCAAGCGCAGGTTGAGAATATCACCCTGCTGACCACCGACACCAAAGTGGTCCGCTATCCCGGTCCCATCCAAGCAGTCTGATGGAGAGCCTCAAACCTTATCCTGCTTACAAAGATTCCGGTGTGCCGTGGCTGGGGAAGGTGCCGGCGCATTGGGAGGTGCGGCGGCTGAAGAGCTTATCTTTAGTCAAGCGGGGTGCCTCTCCAAGGCCAATTGGTGACACAAGATATTTTGATGATAGTGGCGAATATGCGTGGGTACGTATTGCCGATGTAACGGCGAGCAATCACTATCTTGAGAAGGCGACACAACGCCTTTCTCGGCTAGGGCAATCTTTGAGTGTGCGATTACAACCAGGAGCGCTGTTCCTCAGCATTGCTGGTTCCGTGGGAAAGCCGATCATCACGAATATCCAATGTTGCATTCATGATGGATTTGTTTACTTCCCTCAGTTTCGTGGCAATGTCGAGTTCTTATACCGTGTGTTTTCGTGTAGAGCACCGTTCGCAAGATTGGGAAAGCTCGGAACACAACTCAATCTGAACACCGACATAGTCGGTAGTATTTATCTGGGGTGGCCGCCCGAGTCCGAACAAACCGCCATCGTCCGCTTCCTCGACCACGCCGACTGGCGCATCCAGCGCTACATCCGCGCCAAACAGAAGCTGATTGCGCTGCTGGAGGAGCAGAAGCAGGCCATCATCCACCAAGCCGTCACCGGCCAGATCAACGTGCGCACCGGCCAGCCCTACCCAGCCTACAAGCCCTCCGGCGTCGAGTGGCTGGGCGAGGTGCCGGCGCATTGGGAGGTAAAGAAGCTGCGCCAATGCGGGATGGTTGTTGGCGGCATGACGCCGAGTATGGAAAACCGGCGATTTTGGGATGGATCAATCCCCTGGGTCACGCCGAAAGACATGAAGCGAGAGACTATCTGTGACTCAGGTATGAAGGTCACAGAGGCTGCTGTTCACGAAACATCGCTACGCCTGATCGATCCGCCAGCGGTTCTGATGGTCGTCCGCGGGATGATCTTGGCTCGGAAGGTTCCCATTGCCTGGATCACGAGCCCCGTGACAATCAATCAAGACATGAAGGCCCTGATGCCAGTCTTGGGAATCGAGGCAGAATTTCTGGCGCGCGCATTGGATTCGGCGCAAGACGCTTTCGTGCCGTTGATAGATGAGGCTGGTCATGGTACTCGCCGCCTTCCCACAGAACGCTGGCAAGTCCTTGCCGTTGCCATCCCGCCTGAAGACGAGCAGAGAATGATTGTTGATTTCCTCAGGAGATCAACGCGCAACGTTGCAGCGGCGATGGACGGTGCTCGCGGGCTAGTCACACGCCTCCACGAATACCGCACCCGCCTGATCGCTGATGTCGTTACCGGCAAGCTCGACGTGCGCGAGGCGGCGGCCGCGCTGCCCGAGGTCGATCCTCTGGCTGCCGACGACGCCCTGGACGACGCTCTCGACACTGACGTCGCGTAGGGGCGACCGGCCGGTCGCCCCTACCGAATCTGGCTGCCCCCGTACGACGTTGGAGGTGTTGCCCGTCGGTCAATGGGAACCTATGCTGTGTCTCTCAGAAATTGTGAGGCTATGGCCATAAAAAACATCGCTGTATCCGTTGACGAAGAAACCTATCTCCTCGCCCGTATTCGGGCGGCGGAGTTGGACACCTCGGTGTCGGATCTGGTGCGGAACTACCTGAAGAGTCTTGTTGCGGACCGCGCCGGCGGCACGGCGTCCAACGAGACGAACGTGGAGACGGAAGCCGAACGCTGTCGGGGGATGTTGCGCGAGGTATTCGAGGATTTCGATGCTCGCGCCGTAGGCCTGCGGATATCCGATAACCTCACGCGCGAGGAACTGTACGACCGGGCCAGAGCCAGGGCCGAGGCTCGGGCAGCGGCCGCCACCGAAGACGAAGACCTCAAGCGCGGGTGAGCAGCACGTACCCTGGGCTGCGACGTAGTCTATTCCGAGGGGTTCAGCGAGGAGCGGGACTACGATGGCCTTCGGGTCATAAACCTGTTCACAGACCAAGCAGACCCACAATGACCACCGACACCTCCGAACGCCGCTGAGCCCGAGGCCGACAACGGGCAAGAACCGTCGGATGTTGAGCATTGACCATGCCAATGCCCGCCGAGCCAAAGATTTACCATATCGTCCACGTCGACCGGTTGCCCTCGGTCATTGCGGACGGCTTCCTCTGGTGCGATGCAGAGGTTGTTCAACGCTTACCATCTGGCACCGCAATCGGTATGAGCAATATCAAGCAGCGGCGGCTGACCGAACTCACGCTCACCAGTCATTCAGGTCTCTACGTGGGTCAGTGCGTGCCGTTCTACTTCTGCCCGCGGTCCGTCATGCTCTACCTGCTCCATATGGCGAATCATCCTGAATTAGCCTATCGCGGTGGGCAGGAACTCATTGTTCATCTGGAGGCGGACTTATTCCAGACCATTGCTTGGGCGGAGGAACACGAACAACGGTGGGCCTTCACGTTGTCGAACGCTGGGGCCCGCTACTTTAAGGATCGCTCCGACTTGTCCCGACTGGGCGAGATTGACTGGGACGCCGTACGGAGTGATCGCTGGTCCGGCCGGGGGCTCTCTTCATCGGTAAAGGAGGGCAAACAGGCAGAATTCCTGGTCGAACATCGTTTCCCCTGGAAGCTGGTTTCGCGCATCGGCGTGTATTCACATCCAGCCTACGGCCGCGCCAGCGCAGCCCTTGAAACCGCCACGCATAAACCACCTGTCGAAATCAAGCGCAGCTGGTATTATTGACCGAAAGGAGGGCCGTCATGATCGAATACAAGACGGGCGACATCATCGCTGAAGATGCCGAAGCGTTGGTCAATACCGTCAACTGTGTCGGTGTCATGGGCCGTGGCATCGCGCTTCAGTTCAAGAAAGCCTTCCCCGAGAACTTCAAATCTTATGCTGCTGCCTGCAAGCGAAATGAGGTACAGCCGGGTCGTATGTTTGTCTTCGAGACCGGCCAGATGTATCCGCGGTACATCATAAATTTTCCGACTAAGCGCCACTGGCGAGGCAAGAGTCGAATGGAGGATATTGATGCTGGTCTTACCGCCCTAGCGGAGGAAATCCGGGCTCTCAATATCCGGTCGATTGCCCTCCCGCCGCTTGGGAGTGGTCTCGGGGGGCTAGCTTGGTCTGAAGTACGTCCACGTATCGAGTCGATGCTGCGAGGGTTTAATGATTTGAAGATCGTGTTGTTCGAGCCAGGGGGCAGGCCGCTAGACAAGCGGATCAACCATTCCAGTGACGTGCCCAAGATGACAGCGGGACGGGCTGTGCTGGTTGGGCTTATCGATTGCTATCTTCGTGGCTTGCTGGACCCGTTTGTGACGTTGTTGGAAGTGCACAAGCTTCTGTATTTTATGCAGGAATCCGGCGAGCGCTTGCGACTCAAGTATCAAAAAGCGCCTTATGGTCCCTACGCAGAAAATTTGCGCCATGTGCTGCACAAGGTTGAGGGACACTTCATCTCTGGCTACGCCGATGGCGGCGATACTCCCGGTAAGCAACTTGAACTTGTGCCCGGCGCAATCGAGGACGCGAACGTCTTTCTCGAGAGTCACCCGAAAACGCGCGAGCGTTTCAACAAGGTGACCGACTTGGTCGAAGGCTTTGAGTCGTCGTTCGGCCTGGAACTGTTGTCCACGGTTCACTGGGTCGTCAGTAAGGAGCAGGGCAAAACTATAAGTGATGTCGTTCGGCAGACCTATGCCTGGAATGAGGGAAAGAAGAAGTTTTCCCGGCGCCAGATTAAACTTGCGCTTGATGTCCTGTCGGAGAAGGACTGGATCGATTCAGGCGCTTTGCACGCTGGCTCATGACCACCGACACCAGCGAACGCGGCCTCGAACGCCTGATCTGCACCGCACTGGCCGGCCATCCCTGCGAGCCGCCCGCAGCCGGCACCGCAGCCGAACCACCTGCCGGCTACGGCGGGGTGGGCTGGAGTGGCGGCAACCCCCACGACTACGACCGCGAGTACTGCGTCGATGTGGTCCAGCTCCGCGCCTTTCTGCGCGCGACCCAGCCCAAGGCCGCGGACTCGCTGGGACTGTCCGAGGACGGCCCGACGCGGCGCAAGTTCCTGGCCCGGCTCCAGGGCGAGATTGCCAAACGCGGCACCATCGACGTGCTGCGCCACGGCATCAAGCACGGGCCGCACGACCTGGACTTGTTCTACGGCACGCCTTCGGCCGGGAACGACAAGGCTCAGGAACGCTTCGAGCAGAACCGCTTCAGCGTCACCCGTCAGCTGCGCTACAGCCGCGACGAAACCCAGCGGGCGCTGGACATCGGGCTGTTCATCAACGGCCTGCCGGTCTTTACCTTTGAACTCAAGAACAGCCTGACCAAGCAGACGGTGGACGACGCGGTCCAGCAGTACATGCGGGACCGCAACCCGCGCGAGCAGCTGTTTGCGTTTGGCCGCTGCGTGGCCCACTTCGCGCTGGACGAGAGTGAGGTGCGCTTCTGCACCCATCTCCAGGGCAAGTCCTCGTGGTTCCTGCCCTTCAACCGGGGTTGGAACGACGGCGCGGGCAACCCGCCCAATCCCAGCGGGCTCAAGGCCGACTACCTGTGGCGCGCAGTGCTGAGCCGCGTAAGCCTGACCAACATCCTGGAGAACTACGCCCAGGTGGTGGAGTCAAAGGACGACAAGACGGGCCGGAAAAAGAAGACCCAGGTCTGGCCGCGCTACCACCAGCTCGACGTGGTGCGTCGGCTGCTGGCCGACGCCGGGACACGCGGGGCGGGCCGACGCTACCTGATCCAGCACTCGGCGGGCAGCGGCAAGAGCAACTCCATCGCCTGGCTGGCCCACCAGCTGATCGGGCTGACACAGGACGACGCCCCGGTCTTCGATTCGATCGTTGTGGTCACCGACCGCCGCATTCTGGACAAGCAGATCCGCGACACCATCCGGCAGTACGCCCAGGTCGGGGCGACGCTGGGCCCCGCCGAGCGCTCGGGCGACCTGCGTCGGTTCATTGAGGCCGGCAAGAAGATGATCATCTCGACCGTGCAGAAGTTCCCCTTCATCCTCGACGAGATCGGTAACGAGCAGCGTGGGCGGCGCTTTGCCATCATCATTGACGAGGCCCACTCCAGCCAGGGCGGCCGCACCAGTGCAGCCATGGCCCAGGCGCTGTCCGAGGCCGGTGAGGAGGGCGAGGCGGAGACCTACGAGGACCAGATCAACCGTTTGATGGAGTCGCGCAAGCTGCTCCCCAACGCCAGCTACTTTGCCTTCACCGCCACGCCCAAAAACAAGACCCTGGAACTCTTCGGCGAGCCCGAGCCCCAGGCCGACGGCACGGTCAAACACCACGCCTTTCACAGCTACACCATGAAGCAGGCCATCCAGGAGGGCTTTATCCTGGACGTGCTCGGCCACTACACGCCGGTGGCCAGCTACTACAGGCTGGCCAAGACGGTGGCCGACGACCCGCAGTTCGATACGAAAAAGGCCCAGAAAAAGCTGCGGCGCTTTGTCGAGGGCCACGACCACGCTATCCGTCTCAAGGCCGAGATCATGGTCGATCACTTCCATGAGCAGGTGCTGGCCCAGAACAGGATTGGCGGCCAGGCGCGGGCGATGGTCGTCACCAACGGCATTGCGCGCGCGATCCAGTACTTTCACGCCATCCGCGAGTATCTGACAGAGCGCAAGAGCCGCTACCGGGCCATCGTGGCGTTTTCCGGCGAGCCCGAGTTCAACGGAGCCAAGGTCAGCGAGGCGGCGCTGAACGGCTTTCCGTCCGCCAAGATTGCCGAGAAGATCCAGGCCGACCCCTACCGCTTCCTGGTGTGTGCCGACAAGTTCCAGACCGGCTATGACGAACCCCTGCTGCACACCATGTACGTGGACAAGACCCTGTCGGGCGTCAAGGCGGTGCAGACCCTGTCGCGCCTCAACCGGGCGCATCCCAAGAAGCACGATGTCTTCGTGCTGGATTTTCTGAACGACGCCGACACCATCCGCGCTGCCTTTGCCGACTTCTATCGGGCGACGATTCTGGCCGATGAGACCGACCCCAATAAGCTGCATGACTTGCAGGCCGACCTCGACGGCGCCCAGGTCTATGCTGCGGAGCAGATCGACGACTTTGTGTCGCGCTATCTGGGCGGGGCCGAGCGCGACCAGCTCGACCCCATTCTCGACGCCTGCGTGGACACCTACCGGAACGACCTGGACGAAGACGGACAGGTCAACTTCAAGGGCAAGGCCAAGGGCTTTGTGCGGACCTATGCCTTCCTGTCGTCGGTCCTGCCCTACACCAACGCCGCCTGGGAGACGCGCTCAATCTTCCTGAATTTCCTGATCTCCAAGCTGCCCTCGCCCCAGGAGGAGGACCTGTCCAAGGGCATCCTCGACGCCATCGACATGGACAGCTACCGGGTCGAGAAGCGGGCCATGCAGCAGATCGCGCTGCCTGACGCGGACGCCGAGGTCGAGCCGGTGCCGCCCCCCGGCGACGGTCATCGGCCAGAACCCGAGCTGGACCGGCTGTCGAACATCCTGCGGGTCTTCAACGAGCAGTTCGGCGACATCGACTGGGACGACGCCGACCGCGTGCGGCAGCTCATCACCCAGACGATCCCCGCTCGCGTGGCCGAGAATACCGCGTTCCAAAACGCCCGGCAGAACTCGGACAAAGAGAACGCCCGCATCGAGCACGACAAGGCGCTGCGGCAGGTGATGGTCTCGGTGATGAACGACGACACCAAACTGTTCAAGAAGTTCATGGACGACGCCGACTTCCGGCACCACCTGACCGATATCGTGTTCGAGCTTGCCTACGAGCAGGCGGGGTGAGACATTCGGCGTCGCCCCTACTCGAAGACCCGCTCGCCGGTCGCAAACAGCAGCCACACCAGCAGGCCGAACAGGTAGATGCCGGCCGCAATCGAGAACACCAGCCCCCACGAGCCGGTGACATCCAGCAGATAGCCGGTCAGGGTCACGCCCACGATGCCCGGTATGGTGCCCGCGGTGTTGGAAAAACCGAGCAGAATGCCAGCGTAGCGCGGGCCGATATCCAGGTGGTTGACGCCAAAGCCGGCCAGGGCAAAGGCGTTCAGCCCCAGGGCGCAACATATGTAGGCAATCGCCTGCGGGGCGGAGCTGACACTGCCGATCAGGCTCAGAAAGATGGTCGGTCCCAGAAAGCCGATGGTCTGCATCAGCTTGCGTACGAACGTCACCGACAGGCCGGATTCGATCAGCTTGTCGGCCACCCAGCCGGCGACATTGGCCATCAGAAACATGGCCAGCCAGGGCAGAATGGTGTACAGCCCAACCTGGGACAGGTCGACGCCCAGGGCCTGGGTGAAATACGTCGGCAGCCAGGTCAGGAGCACATAAAAGCCCCAGTTTGAACAAAAATGATTGATGATGATGGCCCAGACCGGCACCTTGGATAACAGCTGCGCCCACGGAATCGTCTCGTTTTTGGGCACCGGCGGGACGTTGTTGCGAATAAACTCCAACTCCGAGGGAGGCACACCGGGATGGCTGTCGGGGGTATCGGTGGTCAGGAAGTGCCACAGGCCGTACCACACGAAGCCCAGAATGCCGAACAGGTAGAACACCCACGGCCAGCCCAGCGCGATCACGATGGTCGGCGTCAGCAGCAGGGCGCCGACCGTCCCCAGGGGAACGCCGCTGGCGTTGAGGGCCGCTGCCCGGGCGCGTTCCTGTTTGGGGATCCAGCGCGCGTACAGGTTGTAGATGGCCGGAAAGGCCACCCCCTCGCCCAGACCCATGCCGACCCGAGCCAGAAACAGGACGGCGAAAGACAGGGCCGCAGCCGGCGGGGTGATCAGGGTGAACACCGACCACCACACCACGCCGATGCCCAGCACGATTTTGCCGCCAAAGCGGTCGGCCAGCCAGCCGCCAAACACCTGGGTGGCCAGATAGCCGTAGAAAAAGGACGACAGCACAATGCCGCGGGTGGTTTGATCCCAGCCGAACTCTTCGGCCATGGGGATGATGGCCACCGAGATATTGACCCGGTCGATGTAGCAGATGAAGGTGCTCAGAAAACACAGCCCGACCAGGTTGTAGCGGCGTGGCCAGGAGCGGCCGGGCGGGACGGCGGGCGGGACGGTATGGGACGGTTGCGGGCGTGACTCCATGGCCCCCTCCTGGGCGTCAGGTTCTGGGCGTCAGGTTCTGGGCATCAGATTCTGGGCGCCCAGTCTATGCAGGTCGGGGCCGACAGCGTCAAGCCGGGTGCGGTGTTGACAGCCGACGGGCGGACGGGGCAGAAGGGGGGCGTGCTCACCATCCGCCACAGGCGCGTCAAATCGGCCCTGACCAAAACCGGCGGGTTCCTGTCCGGCTTCAGCCACAGCCTGACCCCCTACTGGGGCTGCTCGTACGGCAGCTCGTGTTTCTACTGTTACGTTGCCGAAAGCCAGGTCCAGCGCTTTCATGCCGACGGGCGGGCCTGGGGCGAGTGGGTCACGGCCAAGATCAACATTGCCGAAGTCCTGGAGCGAGAGCTGGACAGACTGGCCCGACGGGACATCCGGCCACGTATCTACTGTTCGGGTTCAACCGACCCCTTCCAGCCCAGGCTCGAACCCCGATATGGGCTGTCCGGCCGATGTCTTGAGGTCTTGGGCCGCTTTCCGCCCGCTCTCCTGGTGCTGCAAACGCGCTCGCCCCTGGTCGAGCGCTACTTCGAGCTGATTGCGGCCATTCCAACTGCGGTGCTGAACCTGACCATTGAGACCGACGACGATAGTGTGCGACGCAAGCTGACCCCCGGCTGCGCCACGGTTGAACGCCGTCTGGCCGTTGCCCGGGCTGCGACGGCGCGGGGGATTTTTACCCAGATCAGCGTTTCTCCGGCCCTGCCCCACAACCCCGAGCGCTTTGCCGGGCTGATTGCCGACGCGTGCCGGCGGGTCATTGTTGACGATTTTTTCCACGGCGACGGGGCCAAGGGCGCCCGCTCGCGCCGTCGCCGTGTGCCCGAGCGGCTGGCCCAGCACGGCTATCCGGGCTGGTTCGGGCCGGACACCACCCGGCGCCTGATGGCCGCCCTGATCGAGCGCATGGGAGAGGAACGAGTGGGCTATTCGCGGGCGGGTTTCAATCGGGGGCTGACGGATACGGCCTAGCCGATGCCGCTGACCTTATGCACGGAACCGTTGGCCAGGGTGAAGTACACGGCCACGCTTTCGCCTTCGCCCAGCAGCGGCAGGCTCAACTCATCGGGCCTGGCTTCGTAGTACAGGCGCTCGGCTTCCTGATACAGGCCGATAAAGTTCTCAAGGCTGGCCGTATACTCGCGCTCGCCCGTGGCCAGGCTGCGAAGTCGAAACAGCTCGTCATCCTGGCGGTGAATCTGTTGCCACAGCTCCGGCCGATGATCCATCAGCCAGCCGTCGATGGCATCGAAGTCCGGGCCGAGGCGACGGGTGTGCTCGACATACGCCCGCTTCAGCGCCCGGGGGTCGGACAAGACCGGCCGGGGCTGGACTGCGGCCGCACGCCGCCTGGGCTTGGACTGTGTCTTCATACTGAATATTCTATAGGCGAAAAAAAAGCGAAAACAAGAGGGGCGAGAGAAAAATCGAACGGCGGCTTGCATTATGCCAGCGGCAGTGCGTATGGTCGGAACAGCCTAAGGATCGAAGGGGGTCTTGTATGACACACTATGTCTATTCCGGAGCTGCCCAGTGGTCAGGGGCTGGAGAGGACGGGGCGGTCGGTGGCCTGTTTCGCCAGGTGGTGGGCGAGAGCGACTGGCAGTCGCTCAGCAACGGCCTGCCCGACAAGGTTGAGGTCCGGGCGATTGCCATTCATCCCCAGGACCCGCAGGTCATCTACCTCGGCACCCAGGACGGTCCGTATCGGACGACCGACAGCGGCGCTCACTGGCAGCGGCTCGATTTTCCGGAGCGTGGCGCGGTGGTGTGGACGATTATTTTTCATCCCCAGAACCCGGACATCATGTATCTGGGCACGGCTCCGGCCGTGGTGTACCGCAGCGATGACGGTGGCGAGAGCTGGCGTCGGCTGGCCGTGCTTGAGACGCAGGGTGGGGTGCACATGGGCTTTCCCATGCGGGTGATTCGGATGACGACCGATCCCAGCAACCCGGATGAGGTGTACGCCGGGCTAGAAGTCGGCGGGGTGATGCGCAGCTCCGACGCCGGGGAGACCTGGCACGACTGTACGCCGGCGCTGCTGGATCTGGTCGAGCGCGACCACCTCAAGAGCCAGCTCGGCAGCGATACCAACACCGAGGGCATGATGGACACCCATGCTCTGGAGGTCAGCCCGGCCCGGCCCGGCACGGTTTTCCTGGCTACCCGGATGGGCATGTTTTGCAGCCCCGACCGGGGTGACAGCTGGCAGGAGATGGAAATCTGGCGCGCCTCGCCCTTTTCCTACGCCCGCGATATTCAGGTCGCTCCGCACGACCCCAACACGCTGTACGCCGCACTCAGCCCGGCCGCGCTGAGCAAGTCCGGCGCCATCTATCGCAGTCAGGATCTGGGTCAGACCTGGCAGCGCTTTGACCACGATGTGACCCCCCGGCGGACGATGATGGCGATCGCACCGAGTCGTCGAGACGCCGGCTGCGTGTACGGGGTGAACAGCACCGGTCAGGTCTTCGGCACCCAGGACGACGGCGCGACCTGGGCCGAGTATCCGCTGCCGGCCGGGGTCAAGAATGTGTACGCCCTGGCGTGTGGCTGAGGACTGGGCAGCCCGGTAGGCCGGATACGCGAAGCGTCATCCGATAAGACGATCCACCCGGTCGTGTCGGCTTACGCGCTTCGCGCTAAGCCAACCTACGAAACTCACGAGCTGTTTCGATCCAAGAGGACAGCCAGCTTCGCCAGGACTTCGTCAAGCACCCGAGACGGAACCTGTGATGCAAAGCGGATTCGCCGTGCTCGCCAGTCCAGGCTTTTAATCTGGTCGGCAAGAATGACTCCGGTGATGGGGCCTGTGTTGGGAAGGGAGACCTCGAAGGGGTAGCCCTTGACTCTGGATGTGATGGGGCAGAAGAGCGCCAGACTGGTTTTCTCGTTGTAGCTGCGGGGGCTCAGCACCAGAGCGGGCCGGCGCCCGGCTTGTTCATGTCCGGCTTGGGGTGTGAAGGGCAGCCACACAACGTCCCCCGTGTCCGGGACATGCGGCTGCTCTACCATTCCTCATTGCCTTGGGCCGGGCCGGTGTCCAGCTCGGGATGGAGATTCTCGGCCGTCACCTGGGCCAGCATATCGGCCAGCTTATAGGTCCTCTTTCGCAGGACAAGCTGCTCGCCACGCGGAACGATTTCAATGGCAGAGCCCTCGCGCACACCCCATTGCTCAGCGATGGGCTTGGGAATACGGACGGCCAAGCTGCTGCCCCATTTGGAAATATGAGATTTTGCGCCCATGCGAGCCTCCTCTTTGGAAATCTCTAAAAGATATCTTTTGATGCCTCTCGGATATATCTCTCCTGCGATAGTATCAAGCCCAAGTCTGCAATGTGGCGCAGCCCGGCAGGTCGGATGAGCGAAGCGTAATCTGACAATGCGCTCTGCTCCGACTGGGCAGAACTGAAGCCGTGACGTGGTCGTGAATTGCGCCTTCGTGAGGGATGGTGTACGGGAGGTGTATGTCGCGCACCAATGTGGATATCGACGACGAGGCATGCGCCGAGGTTATGCGTCGCTACCAACTGGCTACGAAGCGTGAGGCGATCAACTTCGCACTTCGAGCCCTTGCCGCTGAACCCCTCAGTGTTGACGAAGCGCGCCAGCTGCGCGGCTCGGGCTGGGACGCTGACCTCGACACGTTACGCGCCAATCGTTCAACGTGATCCTGATTGACACGTCGGCCTGGATCGAGTTTCTGCGTGATACCGGGTCGGCGACCTGCAATCGTGTTGAGACGCTGTTGGCGGGCGAAATCGCGACCTGCGACGTGATTCGGATGGAAGTGCTCGCTGGCGCACGTGACGACAGGCATCTGCAGGCACTCCGTCGGTTGTTGGCGCGCGCAGCTGTCATTCCAATCAGACCTGCCGATTACGACGAGGCGGCTGCCCTGTATCGCCTCTGTCGCCAAGAAGGGGAGACTGTCCGCAAGATGATTGATTGCCTGATTGGCGCTATCGCTATCCGTGCCGGGGTGCCTGTCCTGCATCGGGATGCCGATTTCAGCGTGCTCGCGCGCCATACGGATCTGAGAATCGACTCAGCCTGACTCAATCCTGTCGGACGGGATCAGCGAGAACATCACGGCGTCATGCACTCGGTCGCGGACCAGTATGCGGTTCCTCAGTACACCTTCGCGGGTCGCGCCCAGCTTTTCCGCCACGCGCTGGCTGGCCGTGTTCGCCGTGGCGATGACGATTTCGATCCGAATCAGGCCAAGCTCGCGGAAACCAAAGGCCGCAAGACACCGGGCGGCAGCGGTCGCCACCCCGCGACGGGTCCGGCTGGTGCGCACCCAGTAGCCGAGATTGGCGAACTGGTTGGCCCGATTCAGGGCATTGATGCCGCACCCTCCGAGCAACCGCCCGCGTGCCGTGTCGATCATGGCGAAGTCATACTCCGTGCCCCGCGCCCACGCCTCGGCCCGCGTCTCAATCCAGCTCCGGCTCTCTTCCAGAGCATAGTCCGGGTGGCACCACGGCAGCCACGGCGCGACCTCGTTGATGGATTCGCGCACGGCCTCATACAGGAGCGGTACGTCGTCAGGCTGATAGGGGCGGATTAAGACCGCCGAGCCATCGTCGAGCTGCAGCTCGTGTTGCACGGGATTCCTCCTGCCGGGCAATAGCGTCAAAGGACTCAGCTCGCGGAGTTTTTGTCCGAAGCCGTTCCTGCCAGGATCTGGCGTGCGGCGTCTTCAACCGAGGGCGGGCTGGCCGCGTCTTTATAGCCGCTCATGCGCCGGTAAACTTCGGCGGCGGCGCGGTGAAAACCGTCCGGCAGCCCGGCGGCCGCAAAGGTGTCGGCAATCTCTTCCATCTCACCGCTGAAGCGCCAGGCTTTTCTGGCGTTGGCCCGCACCGCGCCGGCCGAGCGGCCGGGCAGCCCGGCCTGTGACAGTTCCCACTCACCGATCAGCGCCGCGTCAACGCCCTCATGCAGGGCCAGGGTCCGAATCGCAATCAGCAGGGCGGCCGAGCCCTTGGTATAGGCCGCATACGTCATCTTGAGGGCCGAGGCCGCACCCGGCGGACCGTCGAGGACACACGCCTCAAGCGGGCCGTGACGAAAACAGGCCGCCACCCGTGCGGCCTCGGCGCCGGACAGATACAGACGGGTCGTGCCCGGCTTCAGAGCCGGCGGGCCGATGATGCCGCCGTCAACAAAGCGCGCCCCTGTGGCCTCGACAATCTGCCGCACGTCCCGGCTGGTGGCCGGAGACACGGCGTTGGCGTCAACGTAGACGCCCGAAAAGCGCTGCTCGGCCACGGCGCGGGCCAGTTCGGTTGCGGCGTGGGGCGGACACACACTGAGGATAATATGGCTGTGTTCAACCACGGCGGGCAGGGAGCCCACGTCGGTCAAACCCGCCTCCTCGGCCCGGCCACGGGTCTGGGGACCACGCCCGTCCGAGGCCCACACGACCGGCACCTCGTTCAGCCGGGCGGCCGCCCCAACCGTTGCTCCCATTTCTCCGGGGTGGAGAAGACCAATCGTGTGTGTCATGCCAACTCCTTTTCTCAATGTCCTCGCTCGTCCTTTTGTCTAACAGCCGGAGCCAGAAAAGGGGAGGGGCGTGGCCGGGATCGTTACAGTTGAATGGGCGTTTCTCATTGACACATCCGAGAGCCACACGTAGCCTGCGGAAGAGATTGCTTCGAGGAGAGGGGCGCTGATGCGATTGGGGTTTTGGCCGTCGGTGTATGGCAATTGGATTATTTCAACTCGCCCGGAAACCTGTGACGCCTCGTTTGCCTCGACCAAGCGCGCGACGCTGTTGGCCGAGCGGCTCGGCTTCGAGACCTTGCTCATCGCTGAGCACTTCATGAATCCGGTCGAACCCGGGCTCGACCAGCTCGACGCCTGGTCGACGGCGAGCGCCTTGGCGGCCGTCACCGACAAGATTGAGATTATTACTGCGGTCAAGCCCGGCTTTCGGGCGCCCGGCGTCATCGCCAAGATGGCCAGCAATATCGACCACATCAGCCACGGGCGGATGGCGATCAATCTGGTGTCGGCCTGGTGGCTGACCGAGTTCGAAATGCTCGGTGCGCCCATCCTGCCCCACGACGAGCGCTACGCCCGGTCTGAAGAGTTTCTGACGATCATCAAGGGCAGCTGGACGCAGGAGCGCTACAGCTTTGCCGGACACTACTACCAGGTGAAGGAGACGCGCCTGTCCCCCAAGCCCGTCCAACAGCCGCATCCACCCATCTATGTCGGGGGCGAATCAGAACCCGGCCGTCGGTTGGGGGCGAAAATGGCCGACATTTTTCTGATCAACGGCCGGCCGGTCGAACACATCGCCGACATCATCGGCCACGTCCGAGGGCTGGCTGCGGAATACGGCCGACAGCCCCGTTTCGGCATGTCGGCGTTTGTGATTTGTCGTGACACCGAGCGCGAAGCCCAGGCCGAATTTGAGCGTTTGGTCGCGTTGCGGCAGGACAAACTCACCGGCTACGACAAAGAGGTCGTGATGATCAAAACGGGCTCGTACGAAGCCCAGACCCTGGGCACGAACGGCGGGACCGCAGCCGGACTGGTTGGCACCCCGGCTCAGATCGCCGAGCGTATGCGCGCCTTTGAGGCCGTTGGGGTGGAGACGTTTCTGTTGCAGTTCCATCCGCTGATTGAGGAGCTGGAGCGCTTCGGCCAGGATGTCATGCCGCTGCTGGCCTAGACCCCGCGCGATCCCTCTCTCAGACGACGTGACAGGCAAAGAGCCGCACGTTCAACCGAAAGTCTCCCCTTGCACGCCGATTCTCCTCCCCCAGACCTTGCCGTCCGGTCTGTCTCGTCCCTGCGCCGCATTCTCAGCCTGGCCCTGCCCATCATGGGCGGCATGGTGTCGCAGAATATTATGAATCTGGTCGATACGGCCATGGTCGGCTCCCTGGGCGACGATGCGCTGGCTGCGGTCGGGCTGGCCGGGTTTACCACTTTCACCTGCGGCGCGTTCATCATGGGCCTGTCAACCGGCGTGCAGGCGACTGCGGCGCGCTGGCTGGGGGCGGGGCGTCGAGGTGAGATTGCCGTGCCCCTGAACGGCGGCCTGCTGCTGGTGCTGGTGCTGGGGATTCCGCTGTCGGTGTGGCTCATCTTTGCCGCCCCGAGCTTCTTCCCGCTTCTCAGCCAGGATGCCGCAGTCGCCAGTCAGGGCACCCACTACCTCCAGGCCCGGCTGGTCGGCCTGACCGCGATGGGCACGAATTTTGTGTTTCGCGGCTACTGGAATGCGGTCAATCTGTCGGCGATTTATATGCGCACGATCATTCTGATGAATGTGATCAACATCTTTCTGAACTGGGTGTTGATATTCGGCAACCTGGGGGCGCCGGCGCTGGGTGTGTTGGGGGCCGGCATCGGGACGACAACGGCGCTGTCGGTCGGCTCGCTGGCCTATCTGCTGACCGCCTACCGGCGTGCCCGGGGCGCTGGCTTTCTGGTCCGGCGGCCGGACCGGGCAACCCTGTGGACGCTGATCCGCCTGTCGGTTCCGGCCGGCGTCCAGCACATCTTCTTTGCCCTGGGCATGACCCTGTTCTTCTGGATTCTGGGCACAATCGGCACGGCCGAGCTGGCGGCCGGCCACGTGCTGTCGAATCTGCTGTTGTTCTGGATGTTGCTGACCAACGGCTTTGGCCTGGCGGCCGCCTCGCTGGTCGGCCAGGCCCTGGGGGCGGGTGCGGTTGACGAGGCACGCGCCTGGGCCTGGCTGGTCGTCCGTCTGGCCATGGTGTGCGTGGGGCTGCTGGCGCTGCCTGCGGTGCTGATCCCGGATGTGTTTCTGGGTCTCTTTTTGCGCGATCCGATAACCCTCGACCTGGCGCGCCTGCCGCTCCAGCTGACCGCCGCCACTATGGCCCTGGAGGTCATCGGCATGGTGCTGATGAGCGCCCACTACGGGGCCGGCCACAGCCGGCGGGTGATGGTGATTTCCCTGGCCCTGCAGTGGTGCTTTTTTCTACCCCTGGCGTTCGTGCTCAGCGCGGCGTTTGGCCTGGGGCTGCTGGCGATCTGGAATCTGAATATCGTCTATCGTTTGATCCAGTCCGCGGTATTCGTGTGGAGCTGGGAGACCGGGAGCTGGTCCCAGGTGCGGATCTGAAAAATCTTGGGCTTTCTCTACTCCGCGAAGGCCGCAATCAGCTTGTTCCGATAGTGGTCGCGCTGCTCGGCCGTGGTGCCGGTATTCGGCACGGCAACGATGACGGTGTCGAGCAGACCCTCGCGTTCGTTGATCTTGGCCCGGACCCGGTCGACCGGCCCGACCGCGCAAAAAGCGTCCACCATGTCCCTGGGAATCAACTCGATTGCGTCCATGCGCTGCGGAGTGCGCTGGGTGGCGCGCACCGCCGCCACGGTTTCGGCAAAGCCGTGGGCGGCAAAAATATCGTCGTAGATCATCGCCCAGATGCTGAACAGCATGGCGCCGGCTCCGATCCGGTAGGCGGTCGCCAGATCGTCGTCGAGCACGGCAAAGCACTGGCCCAGGACTTCGACCTCCGAGCGTTGGCGGCCAGCCTTGCGCAGGCCCGCAGCCAGATTTGGCAGGATATTGTCGCCGACGTGTTTGGCCGAGAACATCGGGTTGCCGACCAGGCCGTCGGCGACTTCGCCGGTCAGGGCGGCCATGCGGGGCTTGACCGCCGCCACATAGATCGGCAGGCGCGGACGTGGCTGGGGAGTCGAGCGACCAAAAAAGCTGCGCGCCTTGATCTGATAAAATCTGCCCTCGTATTCGATGCTGCCGCCGCCCTGCTGGGCCGTGTCCATGACCAGACGCACGACCTTGATATACTCCCGCATCTGGCTGACCGGCTTGCCCGCGTCGTGGCCCGCATACCAGTTGTTGTTGCGGTTGGGGTGGGCCACGCCCAGGCCCAGGATGAAGCGGCCCTGACTGAAATAGTCCAGGTCAAGCGCCTCAAAGGCCAGCATGACCGGGCTGTGGGTGAAGGCCAGGACCACCCCGGCGCCGAGCTTGATGCGCTCGACGGCCGGCGCCACCGCAGCCAGCGGGATCAGCGCCGAGTTGGTCAGCTCGCCCTGCCAGGCCGAGTCAAAGCCGGCCTGCTCAAGCTTGCGCGCCCACTCGATCATCGTGCCGGGGGTGTCGTAGGGCAGGAACATGGCGTGTTGCATGGCACTCTTCCTGTATTAACCGGCTGTGTTGTCCGCAGTGTCGAACCGGACTTTGTCGTAGATGTCTTCCAAGACCAGCGTGCACTGAATCGAAGCCAGGGACACGGTGTCTGTCGGCAGGCTGGCCTCGGAAAGCACCCACTTTTCTCCTTGCCGCACGTAGTGCTCGACGCGGACGGCGTCCTGAGAAACAAGCACATAGTCGTGGAGAGACGCCAAGCGTCGGTAGTGGGCAAACTTGTCGCCTCTGTCGTAGGCTTCTGTGGAAGCCGACAGGACTTCGACAATGACCGTCGGGTTGAGTAACGTATCGGTCTGCTCGTCGGCAAAGCGAATGTCGCCACACACCGCCACGATATCCGAGTAGGTGTACAGCCCTGTTTCGCTGACCCTGACCCGCATGTCGCTGATATATGACTCGCACGGGCGGCCTCGTAACTGGCTACTCAGCTCACGGCTGATATTCGCCGCAATCAGGTTATGCCGGCGGCTCGCTCCAGACATGGCGATAATATGGCCGCCAACATACTCGCTCTTGTATGTCGCCCGGCGCTCGAGCGCCAGATACTCTGCGGCCGTGTAGTATGCTGCCGTCGCAGGCGACGCCATTGGCCGAATCCTCAGGAAGGCTGGTGCTGACCCCAGGTGTCAAAGTGGGTCACATCGGGCGCGGGGCGGCGCTTGACCGGACCGAACTTGCCGCTGGGAAAGCCGATTGGAATCGTGGCCACCACGCCGTAGTCGTCGGGAATGCCGACCCGCTCGTGCAGCTCGTCCTCAAACATCTGGTGCATGGTCGTCAGGCTGGCGCCCAGCCCCAGCGCCCGGCA
The DNA here is from genome assembly GCA_965243735.1 of uncultured Binatia bacterium (SeqCode). GTDB lineage: Bacteria > Desulfobacterota > Binatia > Bin18 > Bin18 > JAAXHF01. The sequence continues at coordinate 3,866,661 of CBDEVZ010000008.1, read as the reverse complement.
GGCTAACAGAATGTTCTGAACGCAGGGATAGATTGAGCCGTACGAGGGCGGCGCGTGGCCGACCCGCTTGTCCTTAGGCACGGCGAACGGCCAGTCGCGCTTGCCGCACACCAGCAGCAGGGCCGGCGCCTCGTGCATGTGTTCGGCCAGATGCAGGGCCGAGCGCACGGTGCGTGCGAACGAGGAGGTGTCGTTGGGGTCGGGTGTCATGCCCTCGCCGAAGCGGTCGAGAATGGCTTTATGGTAGCGTTCCTGGAAGAACTTTTTTGTGTCCGGGTCTTGCAGCACGACAAACGCCCAGGCCTGGAGGTTCTGGCCGCTCGGAGCCTGGGTGCCGGCTTCCAGGATTTTGCGGATCGTTTCCAGGGGAATTGGATCGGGTTTAAGGCGACGCATCGCCCGCATGGTGTACATGGTCTCAAAAATGCCCATTTCGTCAGCCATGGTGTGGTGCTCCTCTCCAAAGGTTTGCAGGTGGATTCACAGACGTTTTACACGTCCTTCAACAAATGCCGGGCGATGACCACGCGCTGGATCTGCGAGGTGCCCTCGTAGATCTGAAGCAGCTTGGCGTCGCGCATCAGCTTTTCAACCGGATACTCGCCCAGGTAGCCGTAGCCGCCAAAGATCTGGACCGCGTTGGTGGTGATTTGCATCGTCCGGTCGGCGCCAAAGGCTTTGGCATAGCTCGATACAATCGACGCCGGGGCGCCCTGGTCCAGCATCCAGGCCGCCTTATAGGTCAGCAGCCGCATGGCTTCGAGTTCAATCGCCATGTCGGCCAGCATGAACTGAATGGCCTGAAAATTGGCGATCGTCTGGCCAAAGGCCTCGCGTTGCTGGGCATATTTCAACGACTCGTCCAGGGCTCGCTGGGAGATGCCGATCGCAAACGCGCCGACCTCGGGACGGCTGTGGTCAAAGGTGCGCATGGCCACCTTGAAGCCCGCCCCCTCTGCGCCGACCAGACCGGCCCGCGGCACGCGTGCCTCCTCAAACACAATTTCGGCCGTGTCCGAGGCGCGCTGGCCCATCTTGTTGTGCATCCGGTTGGCGGTGATGCCGGGCGTATCCGACGGCAGCACGAAACACGAAATCCCGCCGTGGCGGTCGTCCCTGTCCTGGGTCGCAAAGACCACATACCAGTTGGCAATTGTGCCGTTGGTGATGAAGTGCTTGGTGCCGCTAAGAACAAACTCATCGCCGACCTTGCGGTAGCTGGTCGTAATGCCGGCGGCGTCGGAACCGGCCCCGGGCTCGGTCAGGGCAAAGGCGCCAAAGCTCGGCTGTGCGGCCAGCTGGCCCAGGTAGCGCTTTTTCTGGTCCTCGTCTCCGGCAATCAGCAACGGCAGGGCGGCCAGGTTGTTGGCCACCATGTTGAGAGCGATGCCGGCGCAGCCGTAGATCATCTCCTCGTCGATCAGGCAGGTGTCCATGACTCCCAGACCCAGGCCGCCGTAGGTGGTCGGGACCTGGGGGTTGAGAAAGCCGAGTTCCCAGGCCTTGTGACAGATGTCGAGCGGCAGCTCCTCTTTCTTGTCGTACTCGGCGGCAACGGGAATGATTTCTTCCACCGCGAAACGATGGACCGTGTCCTTGAGCTGGCGCTGTTCCGGGCTGAGATCGAAACTGTACACGGGCACGCTCCTTATCGGCCGCTGAATTTGGGCTCTCGCTTCTCCAAAAAGGCGCTGATCCCCTCGTCCCCGTCGGCCGTATGCGCCCGGGCGGCGATGGCCTGGGCTTCCAGCTCCATCTGGGTTTCAAGCGTCTCGGTCCAGCCGTTGTGCAACAGCCGTTTGGCCGCGCCGAACGCGCCGGTCGCTCCGCTGGCCAGCGAGGCGGCCAGCTCCCTGGCGCGGTCCATCAGCTCGGCGTCGGGCACGACCTGATTGACGATGCCCCACTCGTGGGCCTCCTGGGCCGACAGCATCCGGTTGGTGAGGACCAGTTCGGTGGCCCGTTTCATGCCCACGGCCCGGGACAGGAAATAGGTCGAAGAGCCGTCGGGCGTCAGGCCGGCCCGGGTGTAGGCCATGGTAAACCGGGACGATTCTGCGGCCAGAACCAGATCGCAGGCGCAGGCCATGCTCATGCCCGCACCGGCCGCTACCCCGTTGATGACGCCGACCAGCGGCGGGTCCATGCGCAGAAAGCGCGACACCGCGCTGTGCAGATAGATGGTAACCTCTTTGAGATGCGCGGCCAGAGGCGCCCCGCGTCCGTGGGCGGCGAAGCTCTTGAGATCCCCGCCGGCACAGAACATGCGGCCCGTGCCGGTCAGCAGCACGGCCCGAATGTCGCCGTCTTCGCTGCACTGGATCGCGGCCTGCATGAGTTCTCTGGACATGTCGAGGTTGAGCGCGTTGGCGTTATCGGGCCGCTTGAGCGTAATCGTGGCAATCTGATCCTGCACCTCAAAGCCTATGGTTGTGTAGTCCATCCGGTCCTCCCTCAGGCCAGCAGCTCGGCAACCGCCCGGCCGATCTCACGCGGTGAGTCTTCCTGCACGAAATGGGTGCCCTTGACCGTGACTTCTTTCTGGTTCGGCCAGCTGCGGCAGAACTCGCGCTGCGGGCCGGTCAGAATAACGCCCGGGTCGGCATTGACGAACAGCTTGGGGATGGGGCTCGTTGACAGCCAGGCACCGTAGGCCTCAACAATCCGGGTCACGTCGGCCGGCTCGCCCTCAATCGGAATCTGACGCGGCCAGGTCAGGGTCGGTCGCCGCGACTCGCCCGGCTCCAGGTAGGGGCGTCGGTAAACCGTCATTTCCTCGTCGCCCAGCCCCCGGATCACGCTGGCCGGCAGGATGCGTTCCACAAAGACGTTTTTTTGCAGCACCATGTCTTCGCCGGCCGGCGAGCGCATGGCCTGAAAGATGTTGCGCGCGGTTTCCGGCCAGCTCGCCCAGGCCAGGGGTTGGACAATCGCCTCCATATAGGCCAGCGCCTTGATGCGCTCGGGGTGGCGGTGGGCCCAGTAAAACCCCAGGGCCGAGCCCCAGTCGTGGACGACCAGCGTCACACTCTGTGTCAGCCCCAGAGCCTCAAACCAGGCGTCCAGATAGCGGGCGTGGTCCACAAAGCGGTAGGAGCCGGCCGGATTCCTGCCCGAATCGCCCATGCCGATCAGGTCCGGGGCCAGACACCGGTGGCCGGCGGCCACCGGCGGAATGACGTTCCGCCACAGGTAGGACGAGGTCGGGTTGCCGTGCAGGAAGACGACCGGATCGCCGCTGCCGGTATCGACATAGGCCATGTCGCTGTCCAGCACGGTGACGCGTTTGCGTTCGTAGGGGTCTTGGGCCGAAATGCTTTCGCTCATAGAGCTGCTCCTTGTGTCAGGTGTTTACCTTGGCAATGTCCGCCATCAGGTGGTAGGCCTCGGGCTGCTGCGAGGACACCAGCATGGTCGTCACCCCGGCGTCTTCCCAGGCTTTGAAGCGCTGCCGAATTCGCGCCTCGGGGCCGCACAGCGACAGCTCGTCGCACAGCTCGTCCGGCACCGTGGCCGTGGCCTCGGCCTTGTGGCCGGCCAGGTACAGCTCCTGAATGTGCGCCGCCGCGTCGCCGTAGCCGTACTTGGTCACCATCTCGTTGTGGAAGTTCTTGTCGCGGGCGCCCATGCCGCCGACGTACAGGGCCAGGGTCGGTTTGATCTTGGCCAGGCAGGCTTTGACATCGTCGCCGATAATCACCGTGCAGCCGGCCGCAATATCCCAGTCTTTCCACGACTTGCCGCTGCCGGCACGCCGAAAGCCGTCTTCAATGCCCTCGCTATACATGCCCACGCGCTGGGGCGAGAACCAGATCGGCAGCCAGCCGTCGGCCACCTCGGCCGTCAGCCGCACGCTGCGCGGCTGCATGGTGGCCAGATAGACCGGCAGTTGGCGGGTGTGCAGGATGGATTTCAGCGGTTTGCCTAGACCGGTCGCTCCCGGTCCTTGGTAGGGCAGCTGATAGGCTTTGCCGTCCAGGCTGACCGGCTCCTCCCGAGCCCAGATCTTGCGCAGAATCTCGACGTACTCGCGCAGCCGGGCCACCGGCTTGTCGTACGGCGTGCCGTGCCAGCCCTCAATGACCTGTGGACCCGACAGCCCCAGGCCGACCAGAACCCGGCCCTCGGACAGGGCGTCGAGGGTTGACATGGTCATCGCGCACATGGCCGGGGTGCGTCCGGCCAGCTGCATGATGCCGGTGCCGAGTTTCAGCCGCGTCGTCTTGGCCGCCAGGTAGGCCAGCGGGGTCACCGCGTCCGAGCCGTAGGCTTCGGCGCTCCATACCGAGTCATAGCCGAGCCGCTCGGCCTCGAGAATATGTTCCATCGGCAGCCGAACCTGGCCGCCGGAGTAGCCGATCCCAATACCCAGTTTCATACCCAACCCCTTTGCTGCGTGTCAGTTGCTGGGCCTACCGCTATCGGTGGGCTGACGGGGAGTCAAGCCGGGGGGGTATCCGAGTCGGATTTTCGGGCGCAGCTTTCGATTGACACCGGACCCTGCAATGACCGAAAATGGGACGCATGAACGAATCAATCAATACCAAACAGCTGCGGTCTCGCTTGGGTAGCTACCTGACCCAGGTCGAGCAAGGTCTCACTCTGGTTGTGACTCGGCAAGGACAGGCCATTGCCGAGCTGCGGCCCTACGGGGGAGCCCAGGAGCAAAACGGCCACGCCGAGCCGGACGTCGCGCCCCCGGCCGACCCGCCATCCATGCCGCCAGGCATGAGCGCGCTGGGTCTGACCGCCTATCAGTACAATCTGGACAAACCTGAAGAACCGACACCTGACGAGCCTGCGGCGGAGCAGGCCGAGCAAAACGGCCACGCCGAGCCGCTTGAGGCGGACAGCGCCGAGCCTCCCCCTCCTTCGCCGCCAGCCAAGCGCCGCCGGTCCCGCAAGGCCAAGGCCGCCAAACGGGCGAGGACATGACCGGATGCCGGAGGCGGCCAGCTTGTTAATGCTGAACAGGGCCTTGGCAAGCTCGAAGACCCCCTCTCCTCCCGCGCCGTGCTAGAGCGTTTCCCGATAGGCTATGGTAGGTCGGATTAGCGGAGCGTAATCCGACACGTACGGAATGTCGGGTTACGCCTACGGCTAACCCGACCTACACGGCTACACATAATGGTGAACTGCTCTAGCCTCAACTCAAACGCATCGAGCCGGGCACGTCCGCTTCACGCTGGTAAGGGATAGAAACCAATGCTTCCGTCCTCATCAATTTCGAGGATGTGGTTCAGCATGGCATCCATAGCGTTTCCCCGCGCTTCAAGATAGGCGAACGCTGCTCTGAGAAGCGCAAAAGACTGCTCTCGGCCAACACAGGGCAGGATAATCAGGCCCGGGTGAATGTCTGCGGTGCGGACGAGGGCGCGAAAATCGCGCGCATTCTGGGTCACAATCACGAGTTCATGGGCAATGCAGCGTTGCAGTACCCGATGGTCGGGTTCTCCCCGCCCGCCAAAATCCAAGGGGTGCTCGGCAAGATGTTCGCCGCTCGCATTCAGTGCCCGGGCTATATGGGGAGACAGGCATTCGTCGATGAACAGCCGCATACGGTGTCATGGGCTTTGTCACGCCGCGTTGCGCCACGGCCGACCACCCGGTCGGCCCCTCAAGGGATGTGCCCGGGCGAAAATCGCCGCTGCCTCGAACGCATCGCGTGGGATGTCGGGATTCTCGGCGACGAGGTCGGCGACGCTGTCGCCGTTTTGTAGGCGCCCGAGCACTGCATAGACGCTTATCCGGGTGCCGCGTATCACCGGCGTGCCACCGAGGATGTCCGTATCGGACACGATGTGGGCGTCTCGCGATTCCTTGTAGCGCACGGCCGTCTCAAAAGCCTTGCCGGCCAGTTCGTCCACATGCAGGACGGTGCCCGGCGAAAACTCGATTGGCTCGAGTACCATGGGATCGAGACGGACAAGCCGCGTCCACAGCGCCTTTTTGTGACGCACGGGCAAATCCACAAGATTTGCCGACTTTAAGGCTGCGAAATAGGCCACCGCCTGTAACGGCACATAGCGCGTCGAGCCGCCACGCAGACGCGCCGGGCGGGTCAGCGTTTGCATCACCTGCGTCTCCACCGTCTTCTCTACGGTTGTTTTGGTGACGCCGGCCAGTTCGGCCGCTTCGCGCAGGGTGAGATCAGACGATGGTATCATAATTCGCTCCTGTTCTGGAACGAATATAGGGCAGGGTCGCGCTGACCGCAAGCAGCGCGCTACAGGCGGCGCTCCAGCGCCCACAGGATCAGCTCGGTGACCCCGTCCTCGCCCCATTCGCCGGAGTCGAGCTGCAGATGGTAGCCCTGGGGGTCGCGCCATTCGGCCTGGTAGCAGTTGTGGACATAGTCGGTCCGCAGCTTATCCATGCCGGCAATCCGCCGCTCGGCTTCTGTATGGGTCAGTTTTTCGACCTCCATGGCGCGCTTGATGCGCGCCTCCATAGGAGCGAACACAAAGACGTGCAGGGTATTCAGTCGCTCGGCCAGAATATAGTTGCTGGCCCGCCCGACAATGATCGCCTTGCCCTCTGTGGCGACATCTTCGATCAGCCTGCGGGTCAGCCGGGCCAGCTGCGTATCGCTCAGGCGCAGCGGGGGAGGAATGTTATAGGCGGTCTCAAAGCCGCCCACGCCAAAAAAGCCGACCGCCCGCTCGATGAATGAGCCGACCCGCTCGTCTTTGTTTTCCACATAGCCTTCGGCAACGTGTTGCTGCGAGGCAATCGCCCGCACGATCTCTTTATCCCAGACTGACCAGCCCAGCCGCTGACCGAGTGCACGGGCGATGAGGCTGCCGCCGCTCCCGTACTGGTGCGACAGGGTGAGCATCGGCGCTGTCGTGGTCATGGTGTGTTCCTTTCGTGTGTCATCCACCGCGCTGAACCTTCGGACGCTGCTGACTCTCGCTAGCAAGCAAACACGCACAGTGCAAGTACAGATATCCGGGCCTGTGTATCCTGCGCCTGCGGTCTGATTTACACTGAGCGGGCGCCCGCTCCCCCAGACCCTCGCAGATCTTTGGCGTGCGCAGGAAAGGCGTGGCATGCGATACATCCTGGCCCTCGATCAGGGCACGAGTAGCTCGCGGGCGATTGTGGTTGACCGGGCCGGTCGTGTTCGAGCCGTGGCCCAGCGCGAGCTGAGCCCGGTCTATCCCCAGCCCGGCTGGGTCGAGCAGGACCCGAACGAAATCTGGGCGTCACAGGCGGCGGTGGTGGGTGAAGTCCTCCAGGCCGCCCGGCTGTCGGGCGCCGACATCGCCGCCATGGGTATCAGCAACCAGCGCGAGACGACTATTGTCTGGGATCGGCAGACCGGCCAGCCGATCTGGAATGCCATCGTGTGGCAAGACCGGCGTACCGCCGAGCTGTGCGGCCGGCTGCAGGACGAGGGCCGGGCAGATCTGTTCCGGCGCAAAACCGGTCTGGTCCTGGACGCCTACTTTTCGGGCACCAAGCTGGCCTGGCTGCTCGACCGGGTGCCGGACGCCCGGCGTCGGGCCGAACAGGGGCGGCTGGCCTTTGGCACGGTTGATAGCTGGCTGGTGTGGCAGTTGACCAAGGGGCGGGCTCACCTGACCGATGTGACCAACGCCTCGCGGACCCTGTTGTACAATATCCATACCGGCGAGTGGGACGCCGAGCTGCTCGAAGTCCTGAACATTCCGTCCGGCCTGCTGCCCGAGGTGCGGCCCTCAAGCCAGGTGTGTGCCGAGACCGCGACCGAGCTGTGGGGAGCGGCCATCCCGATCGCCGGCCTGGCCGGCGACCAGCAGGCGGCCCTGTTCGGCCAGCGCTGCCATACACCGGGCACGGTCAAGAATACGTATGGCACGGGTTGTTTTCTGCTCATGCCGACCGGCGCCCAGGCGGTTCGCTCCGACCATCGTCTGCTGACCACCCCGGCCTGGCAGCTCAACGGACGGACGCTCTACGCGCTCGAGGGCAGCGTGTTCATCGGTGGAGCGGTCGTCCAGTGGCTGCGCGACGGCCTGGGAATGATTACCGCCTCGGCCGAGGTCGAGCCCCTGGCCGCCAGCGTGCCCAACACCGGCGGCGTGTACCTGGTGCCGGCGTTTGCCGGTCTCGGCGCACCGCACTGGGACCCCTACGCCCGTGGCGCCCTGGTCGGCTTAACGCGGGGAACGAGCGCCGCCCATATCGCCCGCGCCGCACTCGAAAGCATCGCCTATCAGTCGCGCGATGTGGTCGCCGCCATGGAGGCCGACGCCGGGCTGAGCCTGACCGAGCTGCGGGTCGACGGCGGGGCAAAGGCCAATAATCTGCTCATGCAGTTCCAGGCCGATATTCTCGGCGTCCCGGTGGTCCGACCCCGGGTTACGGAGACAAGCGCCCTGGGGGCCGCCTATCTGGCCGGTCTGGCCGTTGGCTACTGGGCGGACCAGAGTCAGCTGGACGCCCAGTGGCAGGTCGAGCGGATCTTTGAGCCGCATATGCCACCGGATCGGCGCGCCGCCCTGATTGCCGACTGGCAGCGGGCGATTGAGCGGGCCAAGGCGTGGGCGACGCCATAGAGGGCACGCGGCCGCGCACCGCCTAACCGATCCACTCGGCCATGCGCTCGCCGAGCATGATCGCCGTGGCGTTGGCCGGACGGCGGACCACGTTGGGCTGAATGGAGGTATCGGCCACCCGCAGCCCGTCCACACCACGCACCCGGCCGAACTGATCGACCACCGCAGTCAGGTCAGCGTCCGGTCCCATTTTGCAGCTGCCCGACATGTGGATGGCGGTGCCCAGCGTCGTATACATCCAGTGATCCAGAGCCTGATCCGTGGCCAGCTGGGCATCGTTGGGTACTGTCCGCTCCGACACCAGCGGCTTGAACGCGCGGCCGTCCATGAGGTCGATGACCAGCCGCACCCCTTCGCGCATGCGCTGGCGGTCGAGCGGGTCGGACAGATAGTGATAGTGCAGCTCGGGCTGGACGTAGGGGTCGGCCGAGACGAGGCGCATCTCACCCTTGCTGCGCGCCTCCTGAAGCGAGCTGCCGATCATCAGGTCGCGCCCGCGCCGCACCTGCTCGAACAGCCGCTTGACCGAAATCCCGCGCATGGCGGCCAGGGTTTTGAAGGGATGGCGCAAAAAGGACGGCAGGCCGGGCAGCTGGGCGCCGTCCTTGCGACTGGCGGTGACAAACGAGTCGGTCATCGAAAAACAGAACGGCAGGATTTCCATGTCGCCCCGGGTGGTCGAGCCCTCGGCGGTGTAGTGCAGGCCGGTTTGCAGCATCGGCATGCCCGGATAGGTGTGGGGCGTCTTCCTGGTCTTGTACATGATCATCACCGCCGGGTGATCGGTGAAGTCTTTGCCCACGTAGGGTGAGTCGTGCAGCACCGGGATATCATATTGGCGCAGCTCGTCGGCCGGCCCAATGCCGGACAGCAGCAGCAGGTGGGGCGACTTGACCGCGCCGGCGCTGAGGATGATCTCCCCGCCGTGCACGACTTGGCGCTCGCCCCGCCTATCGACCTCCACCCCGGCCGCCCGGCGACCCTCAAACACCACCCGTCTGACGTGGGACTCGCCCCACACGTGTAGATTTGAGCGGTGCAGGTTGGGCGTCAGATAGGTCACCGCAGTATTCATCCGAATCCCGTCGATGTTGTTGAGCGGCAGAGAGCCGACCCCGATGGAGTCGGGATGGTTCATATCCGGGTCTTCGGGGTGACCGGCGTCCAGACAGGCCTGGACAAAGGCCTGCTGGATGGCGTTCCACTCGCCCGGCTTGGGCCGCCGGACCGGAATCGGGCCGTCGGCGCCGTGGAAATCGTCCAGAATGGCCTGATCCTGGATGTCCTGGTCGGCCTCCAGCTTCTTGAAATAGGGCAGGACTTTGTCATACGTCCAGGCGTCGTTGCCCAGCTCGGCCCAGCCGTCAAAGTCTTGCGGCACGCCGCGGATAAAGACCGTGCCGTTCAGGGCGCTTGAGCCGCCGACCACTTTTCCGCGCGGCACCGAGTAGGGCAGTTCGGGGGTCAGGTTGGCCTTGAACGACCAGTTGTTGGGATGGCCGGGAAAACTCGAGGCCATGGAGCCGCCCTGTTGCAGGACATCCGGAAACTCGTCGATGCGCTCATAGTGCGGGCCGGCGTCCAGCAGCAGGACCGAGCACTGGGGATTTTCTGACAGCCGGGCCGCCAACGGACAACCGGCCGAGCCGGCTCCAACGATGATCACGTCGTACTCCATAGCTCTTCCTCACGATTCCCTTATCAAAGGAAATCGTAATCACAACACGATATCTCAGAGGACATCACGATTTCCTTTCCAGCCAACAGCTGGGCGATTATCGGGTGCGCCGCTGCGGGCTGTCAAGCTGTGCCTCGTGTGGGTGGTGTCTCACTTTGCAATGCTCTTTTCGGGGAGGAGGCGGGCAATCATTGACAAACTGAGACACTCCCCTCCTGCGTCCTTTTTTGGTGGTGCTCGACGGCGTTGGGAAAAAAGAGCTGCTGGCCGTCAATCACATAGGCGGCGATCAGCCGTTGCGCCTCAGGACCGATCAGCCAGTCGATAAACGCCTGAGCCTGGGTGGCTTTGACGTGGGGATGCCTGGCCGGGTTGACCAGGATGACGCTGTACTGATTGCGCAGCCGGGAGTCGCCCTCGACCAGCACCCGCAGGTCGGCCTTGTTCCGAAAGCTGATCCACGTGCCTCGGTCGGTCAGGGTATAGCCCGCCATGCCAACCGTGGTGTTCAGGGTCGCGCCCATGCCCGAGCCGGTCTCCCTATACCAGCTGCCGCTGGCGGCGGTGGGGTCAAGACCGCTGAGCCGCCACAGACTCTGCTCTTTTTTATGCGTACCGCTGTCGTCGCCGCGCGATACAAACACCGCCTGGCTGGTGGCGATCCGGGCGAGCGCCGCCGGCGCATCACTCAGCCCGCCGACGCCGGCCGGGTCGGCCGCCGGTCCGACAATCACGAAATCGTTGGACATCACCGCCTGTCGTTTCACCCCCCAGCCGTCGGCCACAAACTGCTCCTCGGCAGCCTTGGCGTGGACGAAGACGACATCGGCGTCGCCATTCCGGGCGTTTCTCAGGGCTTGGCCGGTCCCGACCGCCACTACCCTAACCTGAGTGCCGGTCCGGCTCTGAAAGTGGGGCAGCAGGTAGTCGAACAGACCCGAGTTCTGGGTTGAAGTGGTGGACTGGACAACGATGAACGGCTCCGCAGCCTGAGCCAGCCCAGCCCCGAGCGCCGTGACGATACCGATTATGCGGAGGAGCAATGTGAAAGACATGGCGTGTGATGAGGCTGAAACGCGGTCGCGGCCTTACAGCACCAGCCGCCCCTCAAGATAGGCCCGGGCCGGTTCCGAGCGTGGACGTGCAAAGAACTCCTCGGCCGGAGTATGTTCGGCAATCCGGCCGTGGTGAACAAACACGACCTCGTCAGCAATCCGTCGGGCTTGGCCGATATCGTGGGTGACCAGCATGATTTTGGCTCCCTGGCTGTCCGCGGTGTGGATCAGACTCTCTATGGCGGCCACCGCAGCCGGGTCGAGACTGGCGGTCGGCTCATCAAGCAGCAACACCTCCGGCTCCAGGCCGAGCGCTCGCACCAGGGCCAGCCGCTGCTGCTCGCCGGCCGACAGCACCCGGGCCGGGCGGCTGGCGACAGCGGACAGACCGGCCAGCTCAAGCAGCCGGGCCAGCCGCTGGGAGCGGTCCTTGGACGAAGACGGCCGCAGCCCCAGGGCGAAACGCAGATTGGCCCTGACCGAGCGACGCAGCAGCACCGGGCGTTGAAAGACCATGGCCTGACGCCGTCGCACGGCCACCCCCCAGCCCGCCTGTCCCCACGCAATCGTGCCCGAGGTCGGTCTTAGTAGTCCATGCAAGAGCCGCAACAGCAGGCTTTTGCCCGCGCCGTTGGCGCCCATGATCACCGTGCGCGGACCGGCTTCGAGCGTCAGGTCAATCCCTCTGATCAGCGCCGTGCCGTTCACGCTATACACCAGCTGGCTCACCCGCAGCGGCAGCAGAGCCTGCCCTGCGGGGTCAGGCACGGAGGCTGAACCCCCTGTGAGGGGAGGAGCCTCCGACTCCTTCAGACTAGCCATACGCCCACCTGTTGGCCGTCCCGCGCAAGCCCGCCACCGCCAGGTTGACCGCCAGGGCCAGCGTGATCAGGATGAGTCCGAGGGCCAGGGCCAGGGGCAGATCGCCCTTCGAGGTTTCCAGGGCGATGGCGGTGGTCATCACCCGGGTCACGTGTCTGATATTGCCGCCGACGATGATCACCGCCCCGACCTCGGCGATGGCGCGGCCGAAACCGGCCAGGGCAACCGTCAGCAGGCTGTAGCGCGCGTCCCACAGCAGAACCCGGATCGCGGTCAGGGCCGGGACACACAGCGACGCGAACTGCTCGGCATACTCGGTGTGGAGGTCTTCAAGCGCCTGCCGCGTCAGAGCCGCCACCAGCGGGGTGACCAGCACGGTTTGCGCAATAATCATCGCCGTTGGCGAGTACAGCAGGCGCAGCCAACCGAACGGTCCGGCGTGGGATAGCAGCAGATACACACACAGGCCGACGACGACCGGCGGCAGCCCCATCAGGGCGTTCAGCAGCACGACGGCAACGCCGCGACCCGGGAAGCGACCGGCGGCCAGACCGGCCCCAATCGGCAGGCCCAGCCCGCATGCGATCAGGACGGCCGTCAGACTGACCTGGAGGGACAAGCCGGCAATTTCAAGCAGCATCGGGTCGGCCCCGGCAATCAGTCCCCAAGCCAGGCGAAACGCGTGTCCAAAATCGTGCATGACAAGATACGTGCCCGCGCCTCAGCGGGTAGTAAAGGCAAAAGCATAACGAAGAAGCGCGGCACGGGGTAGATGCCGCGACGCTCTCGCCCGGCCGGACGTGAGTCGGCCCCATGCTTCGACTCCGCCCTGCCGGGCTACGCCCTTCGGCTCGCTCAGGACAGGCCCAACACAAACGGCCTCTCGTTGGTCCTGAGCGTAGCGGAGCGAAGTCGAAGGGCTGCCCCGGCCGTAGCCTAGGCCGCAACGCCTCTGGCTACCTCGACCTGCACCGCGCAGTACTTGAACTCGGGGATCTTGCCGTAGGGGTCGAGGGCTTCGTTGGTCAGCAGGTTGGCCGCTGCCTCCTGGTAGCAGAACGGAATAAAAATCTCTTCCCCTCTCCCCGGATCGACCCTCTTGATTCCGACTCCAGAAAGACCTTGAATACACGGCAGGGACAGTCGCCTCTGTGACCGTAAAAGAGATGGCCTTCAAATAGGCTTTACCTCCGTCCCAGAAGAAGAAACCCAATCGCAACGGTGGACGACCACCTCAACGGGGACGGCGATAACGAGCATCCACATCCTATGACGTACCGGTTCATCGCAATCCATGACCATCCGCGCGGGAAAGTGTATGAAATTCAGGCGAAGGGGAAAAGTGTTGCAGTCTTGCTCACCCACCACGTACTGAAAAGGCTCGGCCAGTGGCGTCTTACAGACGATCTGGTTGTGCGGACGATGCTCTACCCTGAAGAGGTGCTCATCGGTCACTATGACCGTTTTATTGCCCATCTTCACAGAGGAGAACATCTCGTTCGAGTGATCTACGAGTATGAAGAGAAGCTGCCGGTTGCAGTGACCGTGTATAGTCCGCTTGCAAAGCGCTATTTCCAGGGAGGCGGGAAATATGAAGATCGTATACTCTCGTGATGCGGATGTGCTCACTATTCAGTTGAGCGAAGGACAGCCCTTCGACTCCACAGATATGGCTGAGGGGGTTATCATGCACCTTTCCGAGAAAGGGCGCCCTCTGGAAATTGAGATTCTTGGCGCCTCCAAGATCATCGACAACAAACAGGTCGAGGTTTCTCTGGAGGCGCTGTTCTCCGCCGCCTGACCCGTTTGAGGGATAGCTCGCCGGACTGGCATGGGCCGCTACGGCCGTAGCCTAGGGCGTGTCATCAGTTAGCGTGCCCCCCTGGTCGGCTTTCCTGTCTCGTCTCGGTATACTGCCCTGGTCAGCCCAAGCGAAGGGAGGGTGCACAATGGCGAGACGGTATGCGTTACGCGAGGATCAGTGGGAACGGATTCAGGACCTGCTGCCCGGCCGGGAGGGCCACGTCGGGGGCACGGCGCGGGATAACCGGTTGTTTGTGGAAGCGGTCTTATACCGCTATCGTGCGGGGATTCCCTGGCGCGATTTGCCGAGCCGGTTCGGGGATTTTCGCGTGATTCATACGCGCCACATGCGCTGGAGTAAAAGTGGGGTCTGGGAGCAGGTTTTCAAGCAGCTGGCCGCCGATGCGGATAACGAATATGCCATGATCGACGCCACGATCATCCGCGTCCACCAACATGGGGCGGGGGCAAAAGGGGGGACCCCGCGGCCGAATGCATCGGCCGCTCCCGCGGGGGCTTGAGCACGAAAATCCATGCGACGTGCGATGCGCTCGGGAATCCGACCGGCTTCCATCTCACGCCCGGCCAAGCCTCTGACCTGGCCGGTGCGGAGGCCCTCTTGCCCCATCTGCTGAAGCACGTGCGGGCTTTGCTCGCCGATAGAGCCTATGACGCCCACGAGCGCGTCATTGACCGTTTGGAGCAGGCGGAGGTGACGGTGGTCATTCCCCCCAAAGCCAATCGGCGCCAGCCTCGCCCCTATGATAAGCACCTCTATCAAGCGCGCCATCTGATTGAAAACTTCTTCGCCAAACTCAAGCAATACCGTGCTCTCGCCACCCGCTACGACAAACGCGCTGTCAGCTTTCTCGGAGCCATCTATCTCGCTGCCTCGGTGATCCTCCTTAACTGATGACACCCCCTAGGCCTCAACGCCTCTGGCCACCTCGACCTGCACCGCGCAGTACTTGAACTCGGGGATCTTGCCGTAGGGGTCGAGGGCTTCGTTGGTCAGCAGGTTGGCCGCCGCCTCCTGGTAGCAGAACGGAATGAAAATCTCTTCCCGCTGCATGCTGCTGTCGGCCCGGGCGTAGGCGATCAGCTCGCCGCGGCGGGAGACGACTCTGAGCAGGTCGCCTTCCGTGCCGCCGATGCCTGCCAGGTCCTCGGGATGAATATTGATGACCGGCTGGGGTTCTATCGCGTCCAACACCCGCGAGCGGCGGGTCATGGCGCCGGTATGCCAGTGTTCGAGCTGGCGGCCGGTGATCAAGACGTAGGGGAAGTCCTTGTCCGGCAGCTCGTCGGCGCTGATCAGCCGGGCCGGCACAAAGCGGCCCCGGCCGTTGGCGGTGGGAAAATCGTCCTGGAAAACGACCGGCTGGCCCGGGTCATCCTCGCTGGTGCAGGGGTAGGTGACCGAGCTGTCGCGCTCCAGACGCTGCCAGCTGATTCCGCCGATGCTGGCCATGGCCTGGCGCATCTCGACAAACACGCTCTCGACATCGGCGTAGTGCCAGTCCAGACCCAGCCGTCGGGCGATGTCCTGGATGATGTCCAGATCCTGGCGGGCGTTGCCCGGCGGGTCGAGCGCCCGCCGACCCAGCTGCACCCGACGGTCGGTATTGGTGAACGTGCCGGTTTTCTCGGGAAAGGCCGAGGCCGGCAGCACCACGTCGGCAAAAAAGGCGGTTTCGGTCAGAAACAGGTCTTGGACCACCAGATGATCCAGCCCGGCCAGGGCGTGGCGGGCGTGGTGCAGATTGGGGTCGGACATGGCCGGATTTTCGCCCATGATGTACATGCCGTGGAGGCTGCCGTCCAGAATCGCGTTCATGATCTCGACCACCGTCAGCCCCGGTTTGTCGTCCAGCGCGGTGTGCCACAGCGCCTCGAACCGCTCGCGGGCGGCGTCGTTGTCGACCCGCTGATAGTCGGGAAAGACCATCGGAATCAAACCCGAGTCAGACGCGCCCTGCACGTTGTTCTGGCCGCGCAGCGGATGCAGGCCGGTCCCCGGCCGGCCGACCTGACCGGTCATCAGGGCCAGGGCGATCAGACACCGGGCGTTATCGGTGCCGTGAATGTGCTGTGAGATGCCCATGCCCCAGAAGATCATCGAACCCGAGGCGGTGGCGTAGCGGCGGGCCACCTCCCGAATCCTTGCCGCCTCAATGCCGCAGACGGGGGCCATCTCCTCGGGGCTGAAGCCGGCCACGTTGTGGCGAATCAACTCGAAGTCTTCAGTCCGCTGTTCGACAAACGCGGTGTTGACCAGGTCCTCTTCGATGATGGTGTAGATCATGGCGTTCAGCAGCGCCACGTCGGTGTCGGGCTTGAACTGGAGGTAATAGCTGGCGTGGCGGGCCAGTTCGGTGCGCCGCGGGTCCATGACAATCAGGGTTTTTCCGGCCTTGGCCGCGTTTTTCATGAAGGTGGCGGCCACCGGATGGTTTTCGGGCGTATTTGAGCCGATGACGACAATCACCTCGGCCTCGGCCACGTCCTCGACCTGATTGGAGACCGAGGCCGAGCCGATGCCTTCGAGCAGGGCGGCCACCGACGAGGCGTGGCACAGGCGCGTGCAGTGATCGACATTATTGGTGCCAAAGCCGGTCCGGACCAGCTTCTGAAACAGATACGCCTCTTCGTTGCTGCCTTTGGCCGAGCCAAAGCCGGCCAGAGCCTGACCGCCGTGCTGATCGCGGATTTTTTTCAGGCCGGTGGCAGCCAAGTCGAGGGCTTCGTCCCAGTCGGCCTCACGGAAGATGTCCCGCCAGCCGTCCGGGTCAAAGCTGACCTCGGCCGACTTGGGTACGCCGGGCTTGCGGATCAGGGGTTGTGTCAAACGGTGGGGGTGGTTCACATAGTCGAAGCCAAAGCGGCCTTTGACGCACAGCCGTCCGTGGTTGGCCGGTCCATCCCGGCCGGTGACGTACAGAATCCTGTTGTCCTTGACGTGGTAGGTCAGCAGACAGCCCACTCCGCAGTAGGGACACACCGAGTCCACGGTCTTGTCCGGCGCGGCGAGCCCCACCTCGCCGCCCGGCATCAGCGCGCCGGTCGGACAGGCCTGGACGCACTCGCCGCAGCCGACGCACGAGCTGTGGCCCATGGGATCGCCAATATCAAAGACAATCTCGGCCTGGCTGCCGCGCTGGGCATAGCCGATCACGTCGTTGACCTGTTCCTCGCGGCAGGCGCGCTGGCAGCGGGTACACTGGATGCAGGCGTCGAGATTGACCGCAATCGCCGGGTGGGACACGTCCTGGGTCGGCTGAACACGGGCCGGGAAGCGGGTTGGACCGATATCCAGTTTGTCCGCCCACAGTTCCAGCTCTGACTCGCGGGTATAGGCGGTGTCGGCCACATCGGAGCGGAGCAGTTCCAGGACCATTTTTTGCGAGTGGCGTGCCCGCTCGCTGTGACTCGACACCTGCATGCCCTCGGTCGGCGTCCGGCAGCACGACGGCGCCAGGGGTCGCTCGCCGCTGATTTCGACCACGCACGCCCGGCAGTTGCCGTCGGGCCGCAGGCCGTCGGTATAACACAGGTGGGGAATCTCCACCCCGTGCCGTCGGGCGGCCTGGAGGATGGTTTCGCCGGGCCGGGCGTCGACGCTACGCCCGTCCAGGCTGAAGGTGGTCAGTCCGGCCTGAGAGCCGTTGGGAGATACGCCAGCCATTAGGAAAGCTCCTGTGGAAAGTATTTGATCACGCTGCGCAAAGGGTTGGGGGCGGCCTGACCCAGCCCGCAGATGGACGCGTCGCCCATGACCTGGGCGAGGTCTTCCAGCAGGCCGGTGTCCCAGCGGTCCTTGGCCATCAGCCCGGCCGCTTTTGCCGTGCCCACCCGGCACGGCGTACACTTGCCGCACGACTCGTGGGAAAAGAAACGCATGGCGTTGAGGGCTGCGGCCTTGGCGCTGTCTTTATCCGACAGGACGATGATGGCGGCCGAGCCGATGAAACTGCCGTGGGGCTGGAGGGTGTCGAAATCGAGCGGCTCGTCGGCCAGCGAGGCGGGCAGAATGCCGCCCGACGCCCCGCCCGGGAAGTAGCCGTACAGCTCGTGGCCGGGCAGCATGCCGCCGCAGTACTCGGCGATCAGCTCACGCAGGGTAATGCCGGCCGGCGCCAGGTGGACGCCGGGCGTGCTGACCCGTCCGCTGACCGAGAAGGAGCGCAGCCCCTTGCGGCCGTTTCGCCCCTGGCCGGCAAACCAGTCCGGGCCTTTCTCGACAATCTCGCGCACCCAGAACAGCGTCTCAAAATTATGCTCCAGGGTCGGTCGTCCAAACAGCCCGACCTCGGCCACATACGGCGGCCGCAGCCGCGGCATACCGCGTTTGCCCTCAATGGATTCGATCATGCCCGACTCTTCACCACAGATGTAGGCGCCTGCGCCGCGCCGGACATGAATGCGGGGCAGGGGGCCGGGCGGGTCGGCCTGCAGGGCGGCGATACTGTCTTTGATGATCTGGATGCAGGCCGGGTACTCGTCGCGGATATAGATGTAGACCTCGTCAATGCTGACCGCCCAGCAGGCGATCAGCATCCCCTCCAGAAAACGGTGGGGGTCGCGTTCCATGTAGTAGCGGTCCTTGAACGTGCCCGGCTCGCCCTCGTCGATATTGACCGCCAACAGCCGCGGGGCCGGGTAGTCACGGACAATGCGCCACTTGCGACCGGCCGGAAAACCCGCCCCGCCAAGGCCACGCAGCCCGGCGTCCTCCAGGGCCCCGATGACCGACTCGGGCTCGCGTTCGCCCTGCGCGCAGGCGCGCAGCAGCCGATAGCCACCGTCTTTCTGATACGCCTGATAATCAATGACCGTGCTCGGGGCGGGACAGGCCGTGGCCCGCCCGCTGACGGCCTGCTGCACGCGGTCCGGTGTGGCCTGCGCAATCGGGTTCTGGCCGACAATAACGGCCGGGGCGGTCTCACAGCGGCCAACGCACGGCACGCGCTGAACCCGGACCTCTTCACCCAGGCTGTTTTGCAGAGACGCCAGCAGCGTCTGGGCGCCGGCCAGCTCACAGCTGACCGAATCGCACACCCGGACGGTCAGCGCCGGCGGCGGCGTCTCGTTTTCTTTGACCACGTCGAAGTGATGATAAAAGCTGGCGACCTCGTAGACCTCGACCGGCGCCAGCTTCATCTCGTCGGCCAGGGCGACCAGATGGGCGGCCGACAGGTGGCCGTAGCGGTCCTGAATCTTGTGCAGATGCTCAATCAGCAGGTCGCGCCGACGGGGCTCATCGCCGAGCAGGCTTCGGACCTGGGTCAAAGCCTGGGGATCAACCGCCCGGCCCTTGGGTCTGGTGCGAAAGCCCCGGCGTCTGCGTTGGCTGTTTTTTCCCATACTGGTGTCCGTTGGGCTGAATGTTCCAGCACTATACGGGTTTTGGAGCCGGCTCGACAAGACGGTGGGAATGAGGATTGTTCGTTCTCGATGTCAGCAGCCGAGAGTATAAGCCGCTCCTCCCGTGAGACGCTCTTGCCGCTCGGGTATCGGAGACGTTCTCCGGCCGCCTGCTCTCTTTTTTCTCTCTGAGGCGCGTTATGCTATAAGGACATGCACGTGGAGGAGGACCCAAGCCTATGGAAAAGCGTGTGTATTTCCTGTTCGGAGACGTGCTGGCCAGCAGCCTGATCGGCGTTCTGGCCGGTCTGGCGGTGTCTGCGGTGATCGGGCCGAGCTGGCCGATGCTGATCGGCATGCTGGTCGGCATGGCCCTGGGCATGCTGGTCTCACTGCTCAGCCCGATTATCTTCACGCCCCTGTTCGGCGCCCACGAGGTGATGATCCCCAGCATGCTGAGCGGCATGCTGTCGGGGATGGTGGTCGGCATGGGGGCGGCCATGCAGCCCCTGAGCGCAGGAACGGTCAGCGCTCAGGGCGCCCTCATTGGACTTGGCGTGACCGTCCTGGTCTGGATTGGCAACGCTGTCTTACACGGAGAGCAACCATGGACCTCGTAACCAAACACAAGTGGGATAATGCCGCCGCCAGCTTTGACTTCATGAATTCGTACGGGCCGGAGAAGCGCTGGGGGCCGGTCAAGCGCGAGTTTTTCTCGGCCATGCACGGCAAGATTCTGTTTCTGGCCGTCGGCACGGGGCTCGACATTCCGTTCTTCCCGCCCAATCAGGACATTGTCGGCATTGATATCAGCGCCAAGATGCTGGAGCGGGCCAAAGGCCGGGTGGACCGCTATCCGGGCACAATCGAACTCCACGAGATGGACGTACACGACCTGCCGTTTCCCGACGCCAGCTTCGATCAGGTGTTCACCTCGTGCACCTTCTGCTCGGTGCCTAACCCGGTCAAAGGGTTGGAGACGCTCAGGCGGGTGCTCAAACCCGGCGGCGAACTGCGCATGTTCGAGCACACCGGCAGCCGCTACTTCCCGTTCAATGTACTGCTCAACGTGATGAATAAGGTCTCAAAACGCCTCGGGCCTGAGGTCAACCGCGATACCGTCAGCAACGTGCAACGAGCCGGCTTTCGGGTGCGGCAGGTGAACCACGTTTTTCTGGACGTGGTCAAGACCATCGTGGCCGAGGCGCCGCAGGGCTAGCGGAGGGCATGTGGAGAAGAGGCGTACACCGGAGTCTGGCCGGCCCTTGGACCGACGCCGGTTTCTCACCGGCCTGGGCGCGGCGGCAATTGGCGCCGTCGGCCTCGACGGCGGCTGGCCCGGCCGGGCAGTCGCACAGACGCAGACACCTGGACAGATACCTGGACAGACACTTGGAAAGGATCGGCGCATGACACGCTTTGGGATTCAGATCGAACCCCAGTTCGGATTTTCGTACCACGAGGTTGCGGGCCTGGCCGCCGACGCCGAACGGCTCGGTTTTGATGCCCTGTGGGCGTCCGACCATCTGTTCTGGGATGCCCAGTCCGAGCAGCGCAACTGCATGGACGCCTGGACCCTGCTGAGCGCCCTGGCGCCGGTTACCACCCGCCTGCGCCTAGGCACCCTGGTCAGCTGCAACTCCTACCGCCTGCCGAGCATCCTGGCCAAGGTCGCGGCCAGCTTCGACCATCTGAGCCAGGGGCGGTTGGAGTTCGGCATTGGCGCGGGCTGGAAGGAGATGGAGTATCGGGCCTACGGCATTCCGTTTCCGTCAATCGGCACCCGACTGGCCCAGCTCGAAGAAGCCGTTCAGCTCATCCAGCTGTTATGGACTCAGGAGCGGGCGTCGTTTGAGGGCAAACACTACCGGCTTGAGCGGGCGGTGTGCGCGCCCAAGCCGGTCCAGCGGCCGCTCAAGACCTGGATTGGCGGCATGGGCGAGAAAAAGTTGCTGCGCATGGTGGCCCGCCACGCCGACGGCTGGAACGCCATGCCCGGCGTCGGGGTCGAGGCAATGCAAAAAAAGATGGACGTGCTGCGCCGTCACTGCGACACGGTCGGGCGTGACTACGCCAGCATCGAAAAGTCGCTGTTCATCCTGTGCTGCGTGGTCGATGACGAGGCCGAACTCAGAGCCCGGGGGGCGGAGCTGGAAAAAGCCCTGGGCACGACCGATGTCATCAGGGCCGGTCGCAAGGTCGGCACCGCCGGCACGCCCGAGCAGGTAGCCGAGACCCTGCGCGGCTTTCAGGCGCTGGGCTTTGACTATTTTATCGCCATGTTTCCGTATAAGCAGGACGCCGAGATGCTCCAGCGCTTCAGTCAGCAGGTCATGCCGTTGTTGCGCTGAGCGGGCAAGCACGGGGGCTTGCCCCTGCGGTTGGATCAATCGTGATGGATCTGCTGACACCTATGCGCGCCCTGTTCGAGGGCGAGGGCCTGGACGCCTGGCTGCGGGTTGCCGGCCTTATCGGTGTGACCGGGCTGGTCGATGTTGTCCAGCGCCGGGTGCTCGGCCGTCTGCACGCCCAGCTCGAAAAAACGGAAGCCTACTGGGACGATGCAGTTGTCCAGGCCCTGCGCCGGCCGCTCAGCCTGTTGGTCTGGATAGTCGGCCTGAGCTTTGTGGCTGAGGTGGGTCTGAGCCGGACCGGTACGGCGCTGGCCGACATGCGTGACTCGCTGCGGGTCATCGGCATTGTGGCCGCCTTCAGCTGGTTTCTGGCCCGGCTGATTAGCCTGGTCGAAGAGGGCATTATCGCCCTGGGCCGAGAGGGTGATGAGCCCTACGACCGGGCTACGCTCGATACGATTGCCAAGCTGCTGCGGATCTTCGTGTTTGTGGCGGCCACCCTGGTCGCGCTCCAGACCCTGGGCTTCAGCGTCTCGGGCGTCCTGGCCTTTGGCGGCATCGGCGGCCTGGCGGTCGGTTTTGCGGCCAAGGATCTGCTGGCCAACTTCTTCGGCGGCCTGACGATTTATCTCGACCGTCCGTTTACGGTCGGCGACTGGATTCGCTCGCCCGACCGAGAGATCGAGGGAACGGTCGAACGGATCGGCTGGCGGCTGACCCTGATTCGGACTTTTGACAAACGCCCGCTGTATATCCCGAATGCCGTCTTCACCACCATCGCGGTCGAAAACCCGTCCCGCATGCACAACCGCCGCATCTACGAGACCATCGGCATCCGCTACGACGACGCCCCGAAAATGGCCGGGATCGTGTCGGACGTGGAACACATGCTGCGGAGCCATCCCGATATCGACACGCGGGCGCTGATCATGGTCAACTTCGTCACCTTTGCCCCGTCGTCCCTGGACTTTTTCGTCTATACCTTTACCAGGACGACCGACTGGGCCACCTTTCACCAGGTCAAGCAGGATGTGCTGCTGCGCATTCTGGGTATTATCGAACAGCACGGAGCCGAGGTCGCCTTTCCCACCTCGACCCTGCATCTGGCCGATGGCTTTGAAGCCGCGCAGCCCGAGCAGGCATGGGGAGAAGACAGAAGGCAAGAAGTCAAAAGTCAAAGGGCAAAAGTCAAAAGGCAAGTGTAGGGGCACCCCCCTGCGCTTACGCGCTTCCCCCTTTGTGAAAGGGGGACTGAGGGGGATTTGCCCGACGCGAGGACTGGCACGAGAGTAGCCCGCTGTGGACTATACGGAGCGCCCATTTCCAAACCGAAACACTGCCGCCCGCTCGGGTGCCTTGACGCCGGCTGAATGCCTGGCGTAGGGATGGGAGGGCGGGAGAGCAGACATGGAGTTTCGTGCCGAAGCCATTGATGTTGCCGATTATCACGCGGCGGTCGAACTCTTTTTTGAGCGGGGCTGGACCGATGGCCTGGCGGTTGTCCCGCCCACCGAAGAGCTGGTCGAGCGCATGGTGCGCGCCTCAGGCCGCCGACCTGAGGAAGAAATCGGCGAAATCCCGCCCGCCCAGGGCATTGCCACGGTTGAGAAGCTGGCCATTAACAGTGTCATGGCCGGCTGTCGGCCCGCGTATTTTCCAATCGTGCTGGCTGCGGTCGAGGCCATGCTGGAACCCGAGCACAACCTCAACGGCGTGCAGACCACGACCCACTCGTGTGTGCCTCTGGTCATCGTCCACGGCCCGATTGCCCAACAGCTCGGCTTTAACGCCGGCGACGGTGTGTTCGGCAGCGGCTTTCGGGCCAACGGCACGGTCGGACGGGCGGTTCGGCTGATCCTGTGGAATCTGGGCGGCAATATCCCGGGTGAGGTGGACAAATCCACCCAGGCCCATCCCGGCAAGTGGAGCTACTGCATTGCCGAGCACGAGGCGGCCAGCCCGTGGGAGCCGTTTACGGCCGAGCGGGGTATCCCGGCGGGCAGAAACGCGGTGACCGTGTTCAGCTGCGAGGCGCCGCACTCGGTCCTGTGCTACGGTACGGTCAAACAGATGCTGAGCTGCCTGGTCAGCGCGCTGAGCAGCCTGGGCAGCAATAATGTGCACGCCATGGGCGAGAGTCTGGTCGTCCTCAACCCCTGGCAGGCGCGTCAGTTCGAGGCCGAGGGCTGGTCCAAGGTCGAGATTCGGGTCTATCTGTGGGAACACGTCCGGGCTCGGCTGGCTCAGATCAAGGCGGTTGACGCGCTGGGCATTGCCGGCCAGTTCTGGCCCAAGTGGGTCGAACAGGACAACGACGACTATCCGGTCCCGATTGCCGCCCGGCCTCGGGACATTCACATCATGGTTGCCGGCGGAGATACCTATTTTGCGGCGGTGTGCCCCGGCTGGGGCGGCCTGGGCGGTTTTGCCGTGACCAGGGAAATCACATCAGCCTGAGGAGAAGCTATGCGCGTACTGAGTCCGGTTGGCGAGCGGCGGCAGTTTGCGGCCAAGGCTCTGGGCAGCGATGCCCAGGGACGAACGATTGGTCTGCTCAATAACGGGTTTGGCGGCGAGATCGCCGGCCTGTTCTTTGCCCGGCTGAAAGAGTTGCTGGCCGCCGAGGATGCGGTCAGCGAGGTCACAATCTGGCGCAAGCCGGTGTTTACCCGGCCGTCGCCCGAGCAGCTGATTGACGAGCTGGCCACGGCCTCGCACCAGGCTGTGGTCGGCCTGTGCGCTTGAGGCTCGTGCACGTCGGGCTGTATGCTCGACTCGGCCAAACTGTGGAAGCGTGGCGTGCCTGCGGTTGCGGTCACCCTCGATACTTTTCTGGCCGCCGCCCAGGATCAGGCCAAGGCCATGGCCATGCCGGACATCCCGCTGGTGGTCATCCCGCATCTCAAAGCGGGTGAAACGGCCGAGGACTTCAGTCAGCGCGCCCAGGCCGCGTTCGCCGAGATCGCCCGTCACCTGGAGCTGGGGCGTTCAGCTCTCCAGGCTGTGGCGGCTGACTGATTTGATGCTGATGATGTCGGGGCCAGCCCCTGTGCTTGTCCCCTGAACGAGAAAGGCGTTGCATGCCAAAACTGGAAATTATCGACCCCTGGGCGTTCACCGAGCGCTACACCTTTTCGCCGGCGGTCCGTAAGGGCAACCTGCTGTTCATCTCCGGCCTGACCGCAACCGACAATCGGGGCAATATCGTCGGGCCGGGCGACATTGTGGCCCAGACCCGCAACATCTTCGAGAAGCTCGAAGCCCTGATGGCCGAGGCCGGCGGTAGCATGGACGATATCGTCAAGACAGTGGACTACATTACCACCAAGCAGGGTTATAAGGGCACGGCCGAGGTGCGCCGCGAGTATTTCAAGAACGGCTTTCCGGCCGCCACCGGCATTGTGGTCAAGGAGCTGCTGCGGCCCGACGCCTTGATTGAGATTGACGCGATTGCGGTCTTGGACTGAGCACACAAGAAAGGAAGCCACCATGTCCTACGATATCCTGCTCAAAGGCGGCAGCGTCATTGACGGCACCGGCCAGGAACGCCGGGTGGCCGATGTGGCCATTCGGGGCGACCGGATTGCAGCGGTCGAACCCAATATCGCCCCAGCCGAGGCCAGCCGCGTCATTGACGCCGACGGCTTGGTCGTCTGCCCCGGTTTTATCGACCACCACACCCACTATGACGCCCAGATTCTGTGGGACCCGCTGGCCACCTGTTCGTCGTGGCACGGCGTAACGTCGATCATCATGGGCAACTGCGGGGTCGGCCTGGCCCCGTGTCGGCCGGCCGACCGCGAAGCCCTGGTCGGCGACCTGGTCAATGTCGAGGGCATGTCGCTCGACGTGTTGCAGCGTGGGGTGAACTGGCGCTGGCAGACCTTTGACGAGTATCTGGACGCGATCAGCGCCGGAGGGCTGGGCATGAACGTAGGCATGATGGTTCCCCTGTCGCCGCTGCGCCAGTTCGTGCTGGGCGAGGAGAGCAAGGAGCGGGCCGCCAACCCGGACGAGTTGGAGCAGCTGCAAGCTCTGTTCCGAGCGGCCATGGAGGCCGGCGCGTTTGGCTTTTCGACCACCGTCCTGCCCCAGCATCTGGGCTTTCAGGGCCGGCCGCTGCCGTGCCGTTTGGCCAGCCGCGATGAGCTGAGCGCCCTGTCCGGGGTGCTCAAGGATTTGGGCCGGGGCAGCATCGAGATTGCCCTGACCCGCAGTCCGGGCGCCCTGTCGGACGACGAGTACGAGCTGCTGACCTTTCTGCTGGGCCACAGCGAACGGCCGGTGACCTGGCTCGGCGTGCTGCAAAAACCCGAGGCCGCCCCCGACGCCTGGAAAGCCGCCCTGCAACGCGTGGTGCCGCTGTTCGACCGCGGCTATCTGCCCCTGGGCCAGGTGCCGTGTCACTACAAGAGCGCCCGCTTCAGTCTCCAGCGGCCGTTTATCTTCGGCAATTTTGACTGCTGGAAGCCGATCTTCGACCGCCCCCTGGACGAGCAGAAGCGCATGTGCGCCGACCCCGCGTTTCGAGCCGCATTTCGTGAGGAGCTGAAACAGCCGCGGCTCTTCACCGGACAGTGGGAGCAGCTGAGCGTGTTTACGGTCAACAAGCCGGAGCTGCGCCCCCTGCTGGACAAGAGCCTGGCCAGCCTGAGCCGCGAGCGCGGCCAGGACCCGCTTGGGCTGTTCTTTGAGTTGGCCCTCGACGACAATCTCGACATGCAGTTTCTGTACGAGTTCGGCGAGGTCAACCCAGACATGCTGGTCCATCCCCACACCCTGGTCGGTCTGTCTGACGGCGGCGCCCACGCCGATATGCGCTGCGAGGCCGGCTACTCGACCTATCTGCTCGGCAGCCTGGTGCGCGACAAACACATGCTGTCGCTCGAAGACGCCATTCA
Source organism: uncultured Binatia bacterium (SeqCode) (assembly GCA_965243735.1). GTDB lineage: Bacteria > Desulfobacterota > Binatia > Bin18 > Bin18 > JAAXHF01. The sequence continues at coordinate 3,840,141 of CBDEVZ010000008.1, read as the reverse complement.
CAAACTCACCGCCGTCCCGGCCCGGGTGTTTGGCGTACCGCTGCGCGGCACGCTGGAGGTGGGCAATATCGCCGACGTGGTGGTCTTCGATCCCGCCACCGTCAACTGCGGCAAGCAGGAGGCGGTGCACGATTTTCCGGGCGGCGGGACGCGCTACATCGAGAAGTCCAGCGGTATCGTCCATACCCTGCTGAACGGCCAGGTGCTGTTCTCCGACGGCGAGCAGACCGGTCCCCTGGCGGGCCGGGTGCTGCGCGCCAACGCGGAGCAGTAACGCCCTCTCCCTGAGAGAGCAGTGAGAAAGAAAACTTTCGAGTCCTCTCGAAAAAAGTCATGACTTTTTTCGAGTTTGGTCTAAAATAGGAGAATGATTGAACGTACCGTTATCGGTCTGATTGATTCGATTATTACCGAATTTCATAAAATGGCCTTTGTCAGTGGCCCACGTCAGGTGGGGAAAACAACGCTGGCCCAGCACTATCAGCGTCAGTTTGGACAAGGGCTGTATCTCAACTGGGATACTCTTCCGCACCAGAGAAAGATTCTCACCGATCACGCGTTTGTGGAAAAAGAAAATCGTGATCCCAGCCGTCCTTTTCTGGTCGTCTTTGATGAGATTCATAAGTACGCCCGCTGGAAGAACTACCTCAAGGGCATGTATGACCAGTACCAGGATGAGTTCCGATTTCTGGTGACTGGCAGTGGCCGGCTCGATCTGTTCAAAAAGGGTGGGGACAGTCTGCTGGGCCGCTATTTCAGCCTCGTTCTCTTGCCCCTGAGTCTCGGCGAACTGAGCGGAAAGCTGACCAGCTTTGCCGAATTCGAGCAGGGTCTGGACAGTCCGCCCCTGGCCTCATCGGACGCCCACTCGGCCTATGAACAGCTGTTTCGGTTCAGCGGGTTTCCCGAACCGTTCAGCCGAGGCCGGGCCGATTTTTACAACCTGTGGTTCGCCGAACGAAAGACGCTGCTAGTCCGCGAAGATATTCGCGATGCGAGTGCCATTCGCCACATTTCCTTACTCGAACATCTCGCCCAGCTCATTCCCGATCGTATTGGCAGCCCGCTGTCGATCAACGCGCTCAGGGAAGACGTCGGGGTTGCCTTCGAGACCGCCCGGGACTGGATTCGGCTGCTCGAGCAGTTCTTTTATCTGTTTCGCCTGACGCCCTTTGCGACCCGCATTGCCCGTGTGTTGCGCAAGGAGGCCAAGGTCTATCTGTTCGACTGGGCTGAAATTGAGGATGACAGCGTCCGCTTTGAAAATCTGGTGGCTCTCCATTTGCTCAAAGCGGTCCGGCTGTGGCAGGCCCGAGGAGAAAAAACGCTCAGTCTCAATTTCATCCGTGATAAACAGAAGCGGGAGGTCGATTTTGTCCTATCAGACCGGGGCAGCCCGCTGTGCTTGATCGAATGCAAGGCGTCCGACAAAGAACTTGCTCCACACCTGGTCTATTTCCAGCACAAGCTGGGGGTGCCTGTTGCAGTCCAGCTCGTCCACACACGCGGGGTGTGTCAAAAGCGCCGGGTGCAGGGGATGACGCAGTGGGTCATGTCGGCCGACCAGTGGCTCGGCCTGCTGCCCTGAGCGTATATGGCTGGACGCCTCTCATGACGAGTTGGGCTCGTCCTGCCGGCTCGCCCAAAAGTCCTTCACCCGCTGACCGACAAACCGGGAATCTCTAAGCAGTGCGCCTCCCAGTCTTCCGATTCTGTGCACTTCTTCCACGTATATGCGTAGGGCGGCAGTTCACGTGGGGTCATAAGTTCCTCCTTTTTCTATCGGGTGCGAGGCAAGTGGTGGGGCGTGTGGATCAGTGAGCCTCAGCCATGCGGTCGAGCGGCGCATCGTCCGGCTTCAGGGCTGCCAGACGTCCACATATTTCAGCCCGCCGCCGGTATTGAACGCCACCACCCGCTCGTCGGCTTTGAGTGCCCCGCGTTCCAGCAGCGTGCGGAGAGCGGGGATACACGCCGCGCCCTCGGGGGCCGGAAAAATGCCCTCGGCGGCAGCCATCTGTTGAGCCGCAGCCATGAGATCGGCATCGCTGACGCTCACCGCAGTGCCGCGGCTGCGGCGCAGAATGTCGAGGATGATGAAATCTCCGATGGCCTTGGGCACGCGTAGGCCGGCGGCGACGGTGTAGGGATGGGCAATTGGCGCTGCGGTGTGGGCGCCGTCGGCCAGGGCCTGGACAATCGGGGCACAGCCCTCGGCCTGAACGCTGACCATACGCGGCCGCCCGGGGCCGATCCAGCCCAGCCGTTCCATCTCGTCAAAGGCTTTCCACATGCCGATAAGTCCGGTCCCGCCGCCGGTCGGGTAGACGATGACATCCGGGAGCTGCCAGTCGAGCTGCTCGGCCAGTTCATAGCCCATGGTTTTTTTGCCCTCGATACGGTAGGGCTCCTTGAGCGTTGAGACATCGAACCAGCCCTCCCGGTCCCGCCCTTCGGCCACCCTGCGGCCGCAGTCGGTGATGAGGCCGTCAACCAGGGTCACCCGGGCGCCGTAGTACTGACACTCCAGACGGTTGGCCAGCGGCACGTCGCGCGGCATGAAGATATGGGCTTCCAGCCCGGCTCGGGCGGCATAGGCGGCCAGCGCGCCGGCCGCGTTGCCGGCCGAGGGAACGGCCAGTTTTTTCACCCCCAGTTCTTTGGCCATGGATACGGCCACGGCCATGCCCCGGGCCTTGAACGAGGCGGTCGGGTTGAGGGCTTCGTCTTTGATGTACAGCCGCGACAGCCCGAGCTGACGGCCCAGGCGTTGGGCGTGGAGGAGCGGCGTCCAGCCCTCTCCCAGGCTGACGACGTTTTCCGCGTGTTCGACCGGCAGGACTTCCCGATAGCGCCACAGGCTGGCCGGCCGGTCGGCCAGCTGCTGTGGGGCAAGGGCGACACGGTCGAGATCGTAGTGGACCAGGAGCGGCTTCTGACACTGCCGACACAGGTTGTAGAGCCGGTTCGGCGGGTAGCTTTGCCCGCAGGCGGCACAAGACAAATGGCTGACGTTCATGCGGGGTCCTCACTCGGGCAGGACGTGCCGGGCGAAAAAGTCGGGATAGCTGCGGTCGAGTTTGGTCCGGACCCGGCCGCGCAGGATCGCCAGTTCCTGTTTGCTCGGCGGGGGGGTGGTCGGCGGGGGAGGGGACAGGGCCAGGGCAAAGCCGGTGTTATCGCGGATGTCCTGCACGTCCGAGCCGGGGTGAATGCTGCGGCACGCCCAGCCGTCGGCGCGCCACTCCAGCACGGCCTTGGGCGTAATCAGCAGACTCGGGCCGCCCGGGCGGTGAACCGAGTCTGGGCTGGTGCCCGGGCTGGTCACGAAATCGACCTGTTCGACCAGACTGCGCCGCGAGTGCTCGGTCCGAAACAGGATGACGCGGCCGGCCATGTAGTACAGCATGGCCGAGCCGTACGCCCCGGCCAGCCGGCGGTCGGGTGCCCGGTAGTCGCCAATCACGTGCAGGTTGACGTTGGCGTGTCGGTCGATCTGTATGCCGCTCAGAAAAAACAGGTCCAGCTCTCCCCGCTGGGCCAGGAAGTGCAATGCGCTGCTGCCGCCGGAGAACGGATAGTACGCTTCGCAGTCGAGAATGATCAGCCTGATGTCGGGCGCGTGGGTCTGCTCGGCCAACACGCAGCCCGCAGCCGGGATGGGCGAGACGGCTCCGACCGCCACGGTTTCCCCGTCCCGAACCTGACGGGCGATCAGCACCGCCATCAGCTCCTGGGGGGTATAAGCGGCTGGCACGGTCTAGACTCCGGCCTGGCGCGTGTCGTCCACCCGGCTGAGGTAGACGGCGTGGTCGGCTGCGCCAAAGACGTAGCGGTCGAGGTAGGCGCGGAACTCGTGCGGGTGTGCGGCGGCGGCCAGATAGGTCCGGCAGTGGTCCGGGTCGTGTTCGTACAGCCGGCCCAGGCCGCACGGGTGAGCGCCCAGCGGGGCTTCTGCTACCACGTCAACGTCGATGGCGGGCAGGAAGGTGTCGTGGGGCGCGTCGGCAGGTGTCAGCCGGGTATCGACCACGGTCTCGGCGGTGACAATCACCCGCCGGGCGGCGCGGGCCAGCATGACATCATCCCGGGGACCGGGCGTGATCGCGTTGCCCCAGCGGTCGGCGTGCAGGGCGTGGAAAACGGCCACATCGGGCCGGATCGGCTGGGCCACTACTACCTGTTCGCCGGGCTTGAAGGGGTTGTCCTGAACGAGCAGGTCGGGTCGATATGTCAGCATATCGGAGCCCAGCAGCCCGCGCACGGCCACAAACGGGAGGCCCATCGATCCAGCCTGGATCATGCTGTACAGCACCCCTCAAGTGCTGTCCTTCATGTTGATCAGACCGGCACGCACAGCGCGCTGAAAGTTGGGTGCCGGACCGTAGGGGCCGAGGGTGCAGGAACAGGTCTCGTAGCTGTCGATGAGTCCGGCGCCGATCAGTAGATCGGCGTTCAGTCCGCCGCCGGTCAGGGTCACCAGCCCCAGGCCACCGATCTGGCGTTTGACCAGCGCCCGCAAAAAAGCCATGGGCGCATTGTCGAGGACGGCCGAGGTCATGCCCAGCAGGCTGCCGGCCTGCACGCTGGCTGCTGCGGCGTCCAGAGACTGGAGTTTGGTACGCATGCGGGACGCATCATAGGAAAAAGCGCCAGTCGCTGCAACGGCGAGCCGGCCGGGCGACCGCCGGGGAGTCGCCCCTGCATGCTAGTGTCTCAGTTTGAAAATGCTTGCCTGTCTCCTCCCCAGCGGCCCGCTCCGAGGACGCGCCCTACGCCGGAAAATCCCCCTCAATCCCCCTTTTTCAGTCAAAGGGGGAAGCCTGTCCTAAGCCCTGTCGAAGGGCGCGAAGCGCAGGGGGATTTCTGCGCCAGGAGTAGGGGCGACGCATGCGTCGCCCCTACCGAGAAAAGAAAATTCCCAAGTGATACGCCACCCCCTACCTTTGCCCTTTGACATGCCCCCCTTTCCCCCGCCCCGCTTTGCGGTCAGACCCCGACTTTGCTATGAGGGGCGGGGTCCGTGATACGGGCTGCCAAGGAGGCTGTTATGGCGCACATCCCCCCCTTTCGTGAGCTGCCCCAGGTCGGACACAGCGGAGAACGTCAGGCCTGGGAGGTATTCGGGACCGGCGATCAACTGGGGACGGTCAATCTGCTGACTCCAGAGCGGGTCAAACAGGCGGCCGGCCTGGTGCGGACCGGGCGGGTGATCAACCTCAGCCTGCCGCTCAACTTTCCGATCACCCTGTACGGCGGGTTTCGGACCGGCTACCGCCATCATATCGAGGTCAACCGTGGCGGCCGCGACGACTATGTGGACAATTTTGCCATGCAGGGCTCAAGCCAGTGGGACAGCCTGCGCCACATTCGCTACCGGGAGTTCGGCTATTATGGCGGCCGCCAGGACGAGCAGGTGGATGACAACGCCGAGCTGGGGATTGAGCACTGGGCCCGCCACGGCATTGTCGGTCGCGGCGTGCTGCTGGACGCGGCGCGCTACATGGAACACCAGGGCAGTCCGCTGGACGCGACCCGGCGCTTTGCCATGGACGGGCCGTTTTTGGAGCGGGTCGCCCAGGCGCAGCAGGTGCGCGTACAGGCCGGGGATATTGTGTTGCTGCGCACGGGCTGGCTGGCCTGGTATGGCGGGCTGGATGAGGCCGGCCGCGAGGCGCTGCGCGGGACCCTGCATCCGGGCGAGGACGGCATGGCGTGTCCCGGGCTGGACGCCACGCAGGAGACTGCGGCCTGGCTGTGGGACCGCCAGATTGCGGCCATGGCTGCGGATAATGTGGCGCTTGAGGCACTGCCGGTTGACGCCAAAACGGGCGGCTTCCAGCACCGACGGCTGATCGCCCTGCAGGGCATGCCGATCGGCGAGGTATGGGATCTGGAAGAGCTGGCCCGGGACTGCGCCCAGGACGAGGTGTACGAGTTCTTTCTGGTGTCGGTGCCGCTCAACCTGCCGGGTGGGGTTGGGTCGCCGGCCAACGCGTACGCGATCAAGTGAAGACACAGGAGGTGTTATGGCATCGGTGGGGTCTGAACAGGCGAAGAAACCGTATTGTGTGATATCGGCGGACTGCCACGTGCTGGAGCCGCCGGATCTGTGGGAGCGTCGCGTAGCGCCCAAGTTTCGCCACCGGCTGCCCCGCATGGAGCTGGACGACAGGGGCCGAAAAACCCTGATCGTTGAGGGCCAGCGGCCGACCCGGATTCGGGATTTCAGCCTCGAAGGAGACGATCTGGAACGGGCCAAGGGCGGCAGCTGGGAGGCGAGCAAGCGCCACACCGATCTGGACCGGGACGGCATTGACGCCGAGGTGGTGTATCCCAACCGGGGCCTGCTGATGTGGGCCTCACCCGACTCCGAGCACCAGACCGAGATGTGTCGGGTGTGGAACGACTGGGCGATTGAGGTCTTTCCGCCCAGCCAGAAGCGCTCGCTGCCGGTGGCGGCGATTGCGCCCCAGCATGTCGAGACGGCGGTCACAGAGGTTGAGCGGGTGGCCCGGCTCGGCTACCGGGCGGTCTTTCTGCCGGTCCAGGTGCCGGACCAGCCGTATAATCTGCCGCTGTACGAGCCGCTGTGGGCGGCCATTCAGGACGCCGGCCTGCCGATCAGCTTTCATGTCGGAACGGGCAAGGATCCGCGCACCGCGACCGGCAACGGCGGGGCGATTCTCAACTATGTGTGGCACGCGCTATCGACCGCAATCGAGCCGGTGACCCAGATGTGTGTGTCGGGCATTTTGCAGCGCTTTCCGCAGCTCAGGTTTGCCACGGTCGAGGCCGGCATCGGCTGGCTGGCCTGGACGCTGTGGGTCATGGACGAGGGCTATCAGAAGCATCACTTCTGGGTCGCGCCCAAGCTGGAGATGTTGCCCAGCGAGTACTTCCGCCGCCAGGGCTATGCCACGTTCCAGGATGATCCGATCGGGCTGGAGACGCGCCAGTGGATCGGCGCCGAGAACCTCATGTGGGGCGACGACTACCCGCACCACGAGGGTACCTGGCCGCGCTCCGGGGAGGTCATTGCGCGCACGATGGGCGAGCTGAGCGATGCCGAGCGGCGTCAGGTGTTGGGCGGAACGGCGGCCAAACTGTACGGGTTTGAGCTGCCGGATGAGGGGCGGGTATGAAGCCGGACCGACTGACAGTGGACTGGGGTGAGGCCGAGCTGGCCGAGGAGCGGCGCAAACGCTGGATGGGCAGTTGGCTGGTCTCGCGCGAGGGCGAGGAGGGCGACTATTTCTACGATGGGCCGGGCGGCCGGCAGACCGAGCATGCGGTGCCGGCCGGAGCGCTCGGGGTGCGCCTGCGCTGGTGGCCGAGTGCGGACACGGTGGCCATGAACCTGGAGTTCGGGCCGATGAGTCAGGTCACCGACGATTATTTTTCGGAATAATAAGTTAGAGGCTTTTCGCTTTTTGTCTTGCTCTCACCATTCTCCTCTGATACGCTTCTTTTCGTCAAAACTGCGCAGACTCCCGCTACGTCGGGTTGCCTGCCGAATAGAACAGCGCGCCGTACACGTTCGGAGTAGCTACCGGGCGGGCAGCAAATAAGCAGGGCCTCCACATTTCTGTGTAGTTTTGACACCAGCCCGGCAGCCCAACGCCGAGGCGCGTGGAGGAATGCATTATGCGCCATAGAAAACGTCGCATTCACCATGCCTTTGCAGAAATTAGAGATGTGATATGTGAAGTCTTGGCCGATGCACATCCGAATGGATTATGTACATCCACTCTCCAGGAAAAACTTGGGATGAGTGCGTCCAGGGGCGCACCCACGTTTGATGACTTTAAGAGTCTGTTGGTAATCTTTGAACAGCTCCGTATCTTAGGGCGTGTCATCAGTTAGCGTGCCCCCCTGGTCGGCTTTCCTGTCTCGTCTCGGTATACTGCCCTGGTCAGCCCAAGCGAAGGGAGGGTGCACAATGGCGAGACGGTATGCGTTACGCGAGGATCAGTGGGAACGGATTCAGGACCTGCTGCCCGGCCGGGAGGGCCACGTCGGGGGCACGGCGCGGGATAACCGGTTGTTTGTGGAAGCGGTCTTATACCGCTATCGTGCGGGGATTCCCTGGCGCGATTTGCCGAGCCGGTTCGGGGATTTTCGCGTGATTCATACGCGCCACATGCGCTGGAGTAAAAGTGGGGTCTGGGAGCAGGTTTTCAAGCAGCTGGCCGCCGATGCGGATAACGAATATGCCATGATCGACGCCACGATCATCCGCGTCCACCAACATGGGGCGGGGGCAAAAGGGGGGACCCCGCGGCCGAATGCATCGGCCGCTCCCGCGGGGGCTTGAGCACGAAAATCCATGCGACGTGCGATGCGCTCGGGAATCCGACCGGCTTCCATCTCACGCCCGGCCAAGCCTCTGACCTGGCCGGTGCGGAGGCCCTCTTGCCCCATCTGCTGAAGCACGTGCGGGCTTTGCTCGCCGATAGAGCCTATGACGCCCACGAGCGCGTCATTGACCGTTTGGAGCAGGCGGAGGTGACGGTGGTCATTCCCCCCAAAGCCAATCGGCGCCAGCCTCGCCCCTATGATAAGCACCTCTATCAAGCGCGCCATCTGATTGAAAACTTCTTCGCCAAACTCAAGCAATACCGTGCTCTCGCCACCCGCTACGACAAACGCGCTGTCAGCTTTCTCGGAGCCATCTATCTCGCTGCCTCGGTGATCCTCCTTAACTGATGACACCCCCTAGAGAGAAAAGGGCACGTGTACCATCCTCGTTCAAATCATAATAAATGGGCCTTAACGGCGCAATCCTATCGCGTGCGCCGTCCGCTTGCATTGTCTACGTCGAATTGATACCCTGAAAAGAAACGGCCCGGAGCAGGCAACAACTGTTCCGGGCCAAGTGAAGGAGAGTGAGTATGGGGAAACTCATCAGTGCCATAACCGCCTGGTGGCGGAAACGTCATCATCCTTCGCCAGAGAGTATAAACGTTTACGCGCTATACGAAAAGCCCCTCTCCATCCAACGGAGTCCGGGCTATTTTGCATACGTCCAAATCACGCGCTATCGCTAGAACAATCCCCGCAAGAACGTCCCAAAGGCCACCGGATTCTTACGCTCGTTGTACTTCCACGTCGCTTCGGCGATAAAGAGCGGCATATACTTGACGCTATAGTGGTGGTGCGAGCCGAACCACGCCCGCTTGACCAGCGCCCAAAAGCTCTCAATCGTGTTCGTATGAATCGCTCCGTCTGCGTAGCGCTCGGCATGATTGACGACGCCATGCGGGAAATAGTCTTCTACGCCGGAGTATGCGCGGTTTTCATCTGTGAAGAGGATGCTGCCCTCTTCCACGACTGACTGGAGCCAATCCACCAGGTTCACACTCGTCAATTTCTCCGCTACGCAGGCAAAGACTTTTCCGCCACGCTCGACTGCGCCAACGACCGCCGTCTTCTTGGTGCCACGCCCGCGCTTGTGGCGTTTGCGGTCTGCCTTCTCGTTCATATGCCGGGGCTTCCCGCCCACATACGTTTCGTCAGCTTCCACAATGCCGTACAGCATTCGGTCTGGCTCTGTCATCGCCGAACGGATACGCTGCTGCATATACCACGCGGTGGGTTGCGTAAGCCGGAGATCGCGGGCGAGTTGGTAACTGCTGAGGCTCTTCTTCGCATGGACCATCAAGGAGATCGCACAAAACCATTTTTGCAAGGGGATGCGCGTTTTCTCAAAGATCGTGCCGGAGAGGACGTTGAAGCTAGAGCGGCATTCGTGACAATTCCACCGGCCCACTTTCTGCTTCTCTGCTTTCGCGGCAACCCGGTCAGCGCCACAAAACGGACAGCACGGATTATCGCCCCAGCGCAGAGATTCTAGGTAGTCGATGCACGCTTGTTGGGTCGGGAACGTCTCAAAAATTTCGATTAGGTTCATGCCCGCTTCCTCCTGTTGAATACATACTACATGAATCCAAAGAGGAAAGCAAGCCTCTAACTTATTATTCCGTTATTTTTTTGAGGATGGGGCGGACTCTGCGGTCACACTCCGGGCTCACGATCTGATCCGTGGCTGAGTGGGTGTTGTCAAACCTGCTTGATGAACGGTTGGCCGCGATGTGGCAAGTCATGAACTGCAAGAACGGTGTTAGGCGATTTCCAGTAAAGACTCTCCCCCCTCTCGCGGGTCTTTTTGCCGTTCTTCAGCTCGGCGTTGTGGCTCCAGTGACAGAGCCAGGCTCTACGCCTTCCGCCACGACTTGGGGATATTATTTTCGGAATGCGCCTTAGCTCTTACGAAGTACATCGGATTATCGGCTTGACGCAAAAACCCGCGTGGTTTATGGATCATCGTATTCGATTCGCGTGAGGAAAAAGACAAAAGGAATAAACGGATTTATAAATGATCACTCCAGAAAAGATCGCCGCTGCTGAGGCACAAATCGTAGAACAGTCGAAACGAATCGAGTTCTATTTGACTGAGTATACCGTTGAATTGCTCGCTACTAAAATGCACAGCCGGGAATTTGTCATTCCGCAGTATCAGCGCGAAGATACCTGGGAGCCTGCAAGAAAATCACGGTTCATTGAGTCGTTGCTCATGGGTCTCCCTATTCCTTTTCTATTTTTTTGGGAGAGCCCCGAGACCGGAAAACTAGAGATTGTTGACGGATCGCAACGTTTAAGGACGATTGATCAATTCGTACTTGGCGATTTGGCTTTAGGAGAGCTAGAGACCCTATCCGAATTGACAGGTTTACGATTTCGCGATCTCCCGGAACCCAGACAGCGTAAGGTTAAAAATCGCTCCATCCGCGGCATCGTGCTGAGCGAACACGCGGACGAGCAAGCCAGATTCGATTTGTTCGACCGTATCAATACTGGCAGCAAAATCGCCAATAAGGCTGAAGTTCGACGCGGAGCATTGATCGGCCCATTCCTTGATCTCGTAATCGAGCTTGCAGAAGAACCTGGCTTCCAAAAGCTGGCGGCCGTTCCAGAGAGAGGCAGAAAGCTCCGAGAGAGAGAAGAGCTTGTCACCAGATTCTTTGCCTACAGCGATGGCTTGGAGGGATACAAGGATCAGGTTTCTCCTTTCCTTTTTGACTACGCGAAAAAGATGAATAATCATTTGAAGTCCCATCCTAGCGATATTCAGAAATACCGCGAGCGATTTCTCAATACGATGGCATTTATCCGTTGCGTATTTCCAAATGGTTTCCGCCGTGCCAAAACCGGGACAACAACCCCACGTGCTCGGTTTGAGGCCATTGCTATCGGAAGCTATCTCGCACTTCAGAAACGTCCTGAGTTGGCATCCCAAAAAATTGACGTTTCAGATTGGTTGAATGGTGACGAATTTCGCGAGGTAACGGGTTCTGATGGCGCAAATGTGAGAAAGAAGTTAACGAACCGTCTCCATTTCGTCCGCGACCGTTTGTTGGAGACTGAATGACCGACACATTAAGCCAGACATTTGAAGAGCGCTTGCAGGAAATAGAAGCCTACTTGGACCTCCTGGAAGCCTTGGAGCGACAGGTGCAAGATGGCCCCCCGCTCATCGGCGGCACCACCATTACGACTCAACAGCAGAAGATCCTTTATTCGTGTGTCTACTTGCAGCTCTATAACCTTGTCGAGGCAACAGTGAATTGGTGTATCGACGCGGTCTGCGCTGCGGCTACCGATGACGAACGCTGGCGCCCGAGCGATCTATCCGAAGATTTACGTCGCGAATGGGTCCGTTCAACGGCGCGTACGCATCTCTCCGACTTGACTATAGAAAATAGACTGAAATCTGCCGTCGAGTTGTGTGATCACCTCATTCAAGCCCGCCCAATTTCAGAATGGAAAATAATAAGAGGTCAGGGAGGCAGTTGGGATGATACTGCCATCAAGTCAATTACTGACCGTCTAGGATGTCAACTGCAAATCAGTCGTGAAGTCATGGCAGGAATCAAGCAACCGATCCGTGACGACAAGGGGACGCTTACACTCGTCAAAGATCTCAGAAATAGCCTAGCGCATGGGAGTCTATCATTCGTTGAATGCGGAGATAATGTAACAGTAAGTGATCTCAAAGAGATCAAGGACCGAACTGCTCGCTATCTAAGAGAGGTTGTCGCTGCCTTTAGCATGTATGTCGCTACCTATGGATTTCTTCATCCAGATCAACGTCCAGATGAGAGTTCTTAACAATGACGACCCGTGATTCAAAATACCGAAGCGGGGTATAGTGTGGCGCGCAACGGAAACAAGTCTCTGCCGATAATCGGCATTGATCTGTTCTGCGGATTAGGAGGACTGACTCATGGTCTGATCAAGGGAGGTGTCCGAGTCGTCGCCGGCGTTGACATTGATGCACAATGTCGCTTTCCATACCAAGAGAATAATGACGCGACCTTTATTGAGGCAGACGTTCGGGACCTGTCCGGCAAAGAACTCGGTCGGCTCTGGAAGAGAGGCAAGTATAGCCTGTTGGCTGGATGTGCGCCTTGTCAGCCATTTTCAACATATAGTCGCAAAGGGCGAGGAGCTCGGAAGGATACAAAGTGGGAACTTGTGGCCGATTTTGGCCGTTTGGTACAGGAGACACAGCCTGATTTTGTAACTATGGAAAATGTTCCACAGCTAGTTGACCATGAAGTATTTGCTGCATTTTTGGATGCACTCAGCGGTTATCAAATCTGGCAGAATGTTATAGACTGCGCACAATATGGCGTTCCTCAAACTCGAAAAAGATTAGTGTTGCTCGCCTCACAACTCGGAGCGGTCTCGCTGCTGTCTCCCCTCATCAATGAGAAGGGCGTCTTCATTGATAAGAGCGGGAATCCAGCCACAGTTCGAAATGCGATTGCTCATTTACCGCCGATAGCCGCTGGGAAATCTGACCCCAATGACGCCGTTCATTGCGCGAGTTCGCTCAGCGAACTGAACATGCGGAGGATAAGAGCATCGCGACCAGGTGGGACGTGGCGTGATTGGGATGACGCTCTTATTGCGAACTGCCATCGCAAAAATTCCGGCGAGACTTATCCAAGCGTCTACGGACGGATGGAGTGGGATGCTCCTGCACCAACCATCACAACACAAAGCTTTGGGTACGGTAATGGGCGGTTTGGGCATCCTGAACAAGACCGTGCCATATCTCTGAGAGAGGCCGCAATCCTTCAAACCTTTCCAAAAACATATCAATTTCTTCGAGAAGGAGAACGCGTACGTTACAGCGTTCTGGGGCGTCTGATCGGAAATGCCGTGCCTGTACGCATTGGCGAGGTCGTGGCTCAGAGCTTACTGAGCCACCTCGCACTGTTCACTGATGAGAAAGGTCCTTATGAAACCACTCATCCCTGCCGGGTCATTACATGACACTGTTGCAGACGCGCAACAGTGTCATTCATCCTCCATCTCCTGACGGAGGACTCAGCTCTTTTAGACCTGTGTCTACCAACTGATATAGGATCGTCCGCATCCTGTGTCCGAGCCGTAAGGAGAGGACGCGATGGCCTTGCCTGTACGCTACCGACTCGTCGGCCTGCTGGCCACGGGCAGCATGATCAACTTTGCCGACCGGGTCAATATCTCGGTTGCCGCTCCGGTCATGATGCTTGCCCTGGGCTGGAATGAGGCCCAGTTCGGTCTGGTTTTTTCGGCCTTTCTGCTGGGCTATACGCTGCTCCAGGTGCCGGGCGGGATTATCGCCGACCGTTGGAACACGGTCTGGGTGGTGGCGATTGCGTGTTTCGGTTTTTCGCTGTTCACCGCCCTGACGCCGCTGGGGGCGGCCGCCTTCGGCCTGATGATTGCTCTGCGGTTCAGCGTCGGCCTGTTCGAATCGGTCAGCTTTCCAGCCTATGCGGTGCTGAACGCGCGCTGGATCCCACGCTACGAGTATGGCCGGGCTCAGAACATCAGTCTGTCCGGCTCGCACCTGGGCCAAGCTCTGGCCTATCCGGTGACGACCTGGATTCTTACCACGTTTTCCTGGCCGATGGTCTTTTATTTTAATGGCGCCCTGGGTGGGCTGTGGCTGATCGTGTGGCTGGCGTGGGTGACCAATACGCCCGCCGAACATCCTCAAATCAGCAAACACGAGCTGCGGGAAATTGAAGACAATCTGGCCTCGCGTTCCAAAGCCACGGTCTCTCCGCTACGCATTCTCAGGAATCGTCACGTCCTGTTTTTATCACTGGGCTATCTGTGCATGGTGTACGGGCTGTGGATGGTGATTTTGTGGCTGCCGACCTATCTGGTCCAGGCTCGTGGCTTCTCGCTGGAAGCGATGGGGATACTGGGCATGATCCCGACCGTAGCCGGCGCCCTGGGTTTGATCTCGGGCGGGACGGTTTCGGATGTCTTGCTGCGGCGTGGCTGGAGTCCGCGGGTGGCCCGGGCGCGGGCGCCCGCGTTGTGCGCCTTTCTGGGCATTCCCAGCATTCTGGCCGCTGCGTTTGTGCCGTGGCCGCTCGTGTCGGTCGGGTGTCTGGCCCTGTACATGTATTTCACCAATCTGGGCAGCGGCGCGTGTTGGGCGGTGCCGGTTGAGCTGAACCCCAAACAGATTGGCGCCATCTCGGGGGTGATGAACGGGGCGGGCAATTTCGCCGGGATCTTCGGGCCGATGAGCGCGGGCTTTCTAGTGGCGGCAACGGGCAGCTGGGAGCTGCCCCTGGTGGTCATTGCCGCCATGCTGCTGGTGGCGACCCTGGTGTATTACTTCCTCGTCGTGCCCGAGCCGATTGAGCTGGAAGGATAGCTAAGCCTCCCGGTTTTCCACTTGAGGAGTGAGGAACTTGCTGACAGGGAGCCTATCGGGGGGCCTACGCCGCCAAAGGCGGATTGTCCAATAGGCGCTCAATCGGCTCAACCGAGTTGTCCGGCTGTCCTTCAATCTCGCACACGGTGAACTCCAACAAGGCACGCTCGTGTCGAGTAAGATGCTGGGCGAGGGCCAGCCCATCAGGCGGAGCTGTTTTCTCGTGCTTTTCAAAGTAGCGGACGTACTTCTCAAGCGCGGGTTTCAGCTTATCCATCGCCTCGGACCACGGCAGTTTGGCGAACGTCTCGCCAAAGGATGTTCCCTCGGCGCGTTTTTCCGGGTCCTCCTCGACCGATTCGCCGAGCGCTTCGAGCGCAGCCCGAATGCGGCCTTTGGTCTCGCGTTCAAGCTGTTCCACGAAACGCCATTTTTGTCTGTGAACGGGGTCCTGCGCCGCTTCTGCAAGTGCAACTCCAAGGGCTTCTCCCATCACTTCACCCTGAAAACACTCGTGCAGGTACGCGACAAACTGATCGTTCATGGTCCTTCCTCCTTGCTGTGTCAATCCTGAGCGGTGTACACCGTACCCCATGAGGGATCGGTGTCGTCCGATGGCTGCGGCGCGGATGACGGGCCGCTGCGCGCTACGCCTCTTTCCACAACTCCGAGACCAGCTCGGTGTCGATGTAGGCCGTGCCTTCGACGACCTTGCCGCCGGCCAGGCGCATGACCCAGCAGTAGCTGTTGTTGTAGGGTTTGCCGGACTTTGTGGTGGCCCGGCCCTCCCACTGGAGGACTACGCTGTCGCCCTCGCCGATGACATTGACCACGGTCGGGCTGATCGGCCCGGCCAGCCTGGCGTTGAGCGGCTTGGCCGCTCCCTCCAGAAATGCCTGACGGCTGGTATAGGTCCGGGACACCGGGCTGGTGCCGATCACCGTCCAGCGCACATCGTCGGCCAGGGTGTTGAAGAAGGCCGTGCCGTCGCCGTTGGCCCAGGCCGTGAACGCGTCGCGGATCGTCTGTTTGTTTTCTGCGGCTCCCATAGCTGACTCCTTGGTTTTTAGTGGTTAGTGGCAAGTGGCAAGTGGTTGGTAGCCCGTGCAGGTCACTGACCACTGATTACTGGCCACTCATCACTTGTTAGTCTGCCGCGGCAATCCCGGTCGCCTCCTGGGAGGCGGCCAGGCTGACCGGGCTGTTGGCCTCAAACGGACTCTTGAGGTCAAGTTTGTCGCCAATTTCCCGAATGGCCGGCATGACCTCTTGTCCGAGCAGACGGATGCAGTCCATTGAATCGGCATGATCGACCTGGCCGTCGTTGCCCCACAGGGCCAGGATCGACGGGCGGGTTTCTTCGACGATGACCCGCAGTTTTTCGATCACCTGTGTGGGCGTACCGGCGATGATCGACATGCTCTCCAGCTGTTTTTCGTACGGCGGCATGTTCTGCTGACGGCGACCGACGCGGTACTCGGCCAGGGGCCGGCGCGCCCACTCGCCCAGATAGCCGGCCGGAGACGCCCACAGCGGATGGGTCAGGCCGGTGAACTCGCCCTGCATCCACATGAACTCCTTGGCGTTTCTGAGCGCTTTTTCCTCGGTATCGGCGACGTGGCAGCGGATCAGATAGCCGCGCTGCTCCGGACCTGAGGTATAGCCGACCCGCGCTGCGGTCTCATCGTACAGCTGCCAGATTTTCTGGCACTCCTGAACCGGTGCGTTCAGGATAATGTACGGATAGCGGTGCTCGGCCGCCCAGACGATGGTCTCGCGGCTGACCACGCCCGGAATCCAGATCCGGGGGTGCGGTTGTTGGAGGGGCAGCGCCCACGGATTGACTACCCGGAGCTGATAGTGGTCGCCCTCCCACCGAAACGGGCCGGGCTGAGTCCAGGTCTTGATGATCAGGTCGTGAGCCTCGGCAAAGCGCTCGCGGTTATAGGCCGGGTTGGCGTTGGCGGCCAGCGACTCCACGCCGCCGCCGCGCACGAAACCAGACACCAGACGGCCCTTGGAGATCATGTCGATCATGGCCAGCTCTTCGGCCAGCCGGACCGGGTTGTCGGAAATCGGCAGCGGGTTGCCCAGCAGTACGATCTTCACCCGCTCGGTCTTGGCGGCCAGAATCGCGGCGCAGATGTTGGTCTTGGCCTGCATGCAGAACGGCGCGTTGTGATGCTCGTTGAGCATGATGCCGTCCACCCCGCACTCCTCGGCGTACTGATACTCTTCGATCCGCTCGTTGTACAGGCGGCTGCCCTCGACCGGATCGAAGAATGTGTTGGGAAACAGCAGGGTGGTATAGCCGAACTTCTCCCCCTCTTCCCGGGAGTAGGTCGACATCGGCTGTTCGGTGAAATACATCAGATGCATGGCAACACTCCTTATTCGGAGAGAAAGTCACAGACCACGCCGGCCAACTCCTCCGCCTTCTCCAGCTCGACAAAATGCCCGCACTCGTCCAGCACGGTCAGCCGCGCGTTGGGCAGCTGTTTCACATATTGTTCGCCGCAGTTGAGCGGCACGATGCGGTCGTGCCTGCCCCACACCACCAGCGTCGGGGTGTCCACGCCGGTCAGCAGGTGGGGCAGGGCCTGGTTGAACATATACGGTTTCCAGGCGATGCGGGTGGTCATTTCACGGTGGATTTCCCACGCGACCAGCTGGTCGATGTCCGGCTCGCTGCCGAACTGAGCCTCGTAGGCCGCCACGTCAAAAAAGCCGCTCTTGATGTAGTCGGTGGTGTACAGCAGAAACTGGTCAACGATTTCGCCCTGGGTCGGCTTGATGCCCATCGCCCCGACCAGGACCAGCCGGCGGTACTGGCTCGGGCTCATGCTGGCCATCTCGGCCGCCACCCAGCCGCCAAAGCCTAGCCCGACCAGGGCCGCGTCGCTCAGCTTGAGGTCTTTGACCAGACACTGGTGGATGACGGCCAAGTCCCGGACGTTGCGCATCCAGTCCGGCCGTTCGGACTTGCCGTAGCCCGGGTGGGACGGGACGTAGACGCTACAATGCTGGGCCAGGGCGTCGTAAAAGGGCAGCCAGCCCGGATTACCGATATCGTGGTGGAGCACGACCAGGGGCTGGCCGCTGCCGCCCGTCAGCAGTTCGACCTGCCCGCCCGCGATTTCGACAGACTGTTCAGACCAGGCTTGCGCCACGTGTGTTGCTCCTCCCTGTCCGCGCTCTCCGTGGCTTAGCAAGGCCACCTGGCGGAGTCAAGGAAAGTACGGACCGGGTCGCGACGGCGCGGAATTGACAAACGCTTTGGGTTCGGAGTAGCCTTTTTCCTACCTACTGATCGCACAAGGAGGGTGGACATGCAGCAACAGCGATTGAGCCGGTTTGTGGCAGCGTTTGTGGTGTTTGGATTCCTGTTCGGGGTCGTCCCTCGGGCCGACGCGCAGGGCTTGGTCGAGATGCAGCAAGAGCCCGGCCAATGGGTCTTGCCCGGCAAGGATTATGCGATGACCCGTCACAGCCCGCTGGACCAGATCACCAAGGACAACGTCAAGGATCTGGAGGCGGCCTGGACCTTCTCGACCGGTGTCTTGCGCGGCCATGAGGGCGCCCCGCTGGTCGTCGACAACATCATGTATGTGGTCACGCCCTTTCCCAACATCGTGTACGCCCTGGATCTGACCAAACCCGGGCCGGCGATCAAGTGGAAATACGCGCCCGAGCAGGACGAGGCGGCCATTCCGGTTGCCTGCTGCGATACGGTCAACCGCGGCGCGGCCTACGCCGAGGGCAAAATCTTTTTCAATCAGCTCGACGCCCATACGGTTGCCCTGGACGCCGAGACCGGCAATGAGCTGTGGAAGGTCAAACAGGGCGATATCGGCCAGGGACAGACGATCACGATGGTGCCCCTGGTGGTGCGGGACAAGGTCTTGACCGGCATCAGCGGCGGCGAGTTTGGCGTGCGCGGCTTTGTGACCGCCAATGATATCAACACCGGCGAGCAGGTGTGGCGGGCCTACAGCACCGGGCCCGATTCGGAGGTGCTGATCGGCGAAGACTTCTCATCGCCTTACGCCTCGCATCAGGGCAAGGATCTGGGTCTCTCAACCTGGAAGGGCGACGAGTGGAAGCGCGGCGGCGGTACGACCTGGGGCTGGTACAGCTACGACCCGGAGCTGGACCTGTTCTACTACGGAACGGGCAACCCCGGAGCCTGGAATCCCGATCAGCGGCCGGGCGATAACAAGTGGTCGATGACGCTGTTTGCCCGCAACCCCGACACCGGCATGGCCAAGTGGGCGTATCAGATGACCCCCCACGATGCCTGGGACTATGACGGCATCAATGAGAGCATTCTGATTGATCTGCCGGGGACGAACGGCAACGGCGCCCGGAAGGCTCTGATCCACTTTGACCGCAACGGTTTTGCCTACGTGCTTGACCGCACCAACGGCACGCTGATCAGTGCCGAGCCGTTCGGGCATGTGAACTGGGCCACGGGCGTTGATCTGGAGACCGGGCTGCCGATTGAAAACCCGGAGAAGCGCACCAGGCAGGGCGAGAATGTGACCGACATCTGCCCGGCGGCAATGGGCACCAAGGACCAGCAGCCGGCCGCCTATTCGCCCAAGACGGGCCTGCTCTACGTGCCGACAAACAACTTGTGCATGGAGTACGAGGGCATGCAGGTCAACTACATGGCCGGTGTGCCGTATGTCGGGGCGATTGTGAATATGTCGCCCGGACCGGGCGGACACCGGGGCGAGTTCATTGCCTGGGATCCGGTGGCGGGCGAGAAGAAGTGGGGCATCAAGGAAAAGTGGTCGGCCTGGGGCGGCGCGCTGTCGACCGCCGGTGACGTGGTGTTCTACGGCACCATGGACGGCTGGTTCAAGGCGGTTGACGCCATGAGCGGGGAAGAGCTGTGGAAGTTCAAGACCGGCTCGGGCATTATTGGCGCGCCCATGACCTATCTTGGGCCGGACGGCAAACAGTATGTCGCCATCCTGTCGGGGATCGGCGGCTGGTCCGGCCTGGTGGTGGCGGGCGATCTGGCCACCGACGATCCGACCGCAGCGCTGGGTGCGGTCGGCGCCTTTGGCGAGCTGGGCCAGGACACCAACAAGGGCGGCATGCTGTACGTGTTCGGGCTTGATTCCTAGCCGGGACCGTTCTCCGTCTTCCTCCCTCTCCCTCAGGGAGAGGGCTGGGGTGAGGGTGTCGGAGCCTGTCGCCGGGCTGTGGTGGTCCTCACCTCTCTCCTCCCATCGTTTCATGTTTCTACGAGACTCTTCCGTCGCTGACGCCTCCCGCCGTTTCTTATCCGCCGGGTTGGCCGTGTTGGGCTGTGTCTTGCTGCTCGCCGCACCGAGTCGTGGTATGGAACCCTCGGACAGCCCGCCCGGCTTGCGTGTGTGCGCCGATCCAAACAACCTGCCCTTCTCGAACCGGCAGCAGCAGGGCTTTGAGAACAAAATCGCCGAGCTGCTGGCCAAGGAGCGGGGCGGCGGGGTTGTCTATACCTGGTGGCCGCAGCGGCGTGGCTTTCTGCGCGGCACGCTGAACGCCGGCCGGTGTGAGGTGGTGATGGGCGTGCCGGCCGGCTACGAGCTGGCGCTGACAACTCAGCCCTACTACGGGTCCACCTACGCTTTTGTGTACCCGTCCGACGCCGCCTATCGACTGACTTCTCTGGACGATGCGGTGTTGGCCAGCCTGCGCATCGGGGTGCATCTGATTGGTGACGATTACACCAACAGTCCACCCGCCCACGCCCTCAGCCAGCGCGGCCTGGTCGAGAATGTGGTCGGCTACAGTGTGTTCGGCAATTATGCCGAGGACAGTCCGCCGGGCAAAATTGTGGAGGCGGTAGCTGCGGGTGAGATTGATACGGCCCTGGTCTGGGGGCCGATTGCGGGCTATTTCGCCCAGCGCCACACGCCGCCCTTACAGGTGACCCCGCTGCCCGCAGACGCAGGCTCGGACCGGCTGCCGTTTCGGTATGATATCGCCATGGGCGTGCGGCGGGGCAACCAGACCCTCAAAGCAGAGTTGGACGCCCTGCTGGTGCAGCACGCCCGGCCGATTCGGGCTATTCTGCAAGACTACGGCGTGCCTCTGGTCGCGGGTGAGCCCGAGCAGCCGTCGGCCCGCGCGCCCAGCTCGGACGCGCTCCTGCAAACCGTTCAGGCTGAGATGCCGCCGGTTCAGGCAGCGGGCGAGCAGGCTGCGGCAGCCTCCAACGGCGACCTGCAAAACGCGGACGAGAATCCGTTTACCGGCGATCCGACGGCCATTGCCGAGGGCGAAGAGTACTACAAGATGCTGAACTGCTACGGCTGTCACGGTATGCGGGGCGGGGGAGGCATGGGGCCGAGCATCAACGATGCCAAGTGGAATGTCGGCAAGGGAACGGACGCCGATGTCATGCAGCAGATCATGGAAGGACGGGGCAAGATGCCGTCCTATAAGGACTCGATTGACCCCGACCAGGCCTGGAAGATCATCGCCTATGTCCGGTCGTTATACAGAGGCAGCCCCGACAAGGTGGCGTGGTGACGCATGTGAAACTTCTCGACGTGGTGGCCCTCACGGCCGACCTGCCCGAGTACAATCTGTGGCGCGGGCAAGTGGGGACAATCGTTGCCGTTTTGGCCGATGGCACGGCGCTTGAAGTGGAATTCTGCGACCGGGAAGGGCGGACCTACGAGTCCGTCGGCCTCCATCCCGATCAGCTCATGGTGTTGCACTACGAGCCTCTGCTCGCCCCACCCCCAGCAACGCCAGGAGCAGTATAATGAGGAGTCGCTGATGAGGGGATATGAGAGTTGAGTTTCCTGTGTGCTTTTCGTCAACAGGAGGACATTGATATGGGCACTGTAACAATCTCAATCCAAGTCGACGAAGAGACCGCAAAAGCGTACGCCGCGGTGTCGCCTGAAGAGCAGCATAAAATAGATCTCCTCCTACGCCTCCGTCTCCAAGACCTCACGCCTAGGGCGTGTCATCAGTTAGCGTGCCCCCCTGGTCGGCTTTCCTGTCTCGTCTCGGTATACTGCCCTGGTCAGCCCAAGCGAAGGGAGGGTGCACAATGGCGAGACGGTATGCGTTACGCGAGGATCAGTGGGAACGGATTCAGGACCTGCTGCCCGGCCGGGAGGGCCACGTCGGGGGCACGGCGCGGGATAACCGGTTGTTTGTGGAAGCGGTCTTATACCGCTATCGTGCGGGGATTCCCTGGCGCGATTTGCCGAGCCGGTTCGGGGATTTTCGCGTGATTCATACGCGCCACATGCGCTGGAGTAAAAGTGGGGTCTGGGAGCAGGTTTTCAAGCAGCTGGCCGCCGATGCGGATAACGAATATGCCATGATCGACGCCACGATCATCCGCGTCCACCAACATGGGGCGGGGGCAAAAGGGGGGACCCCGCGGCCGAATGCATCGGCCGCTCCCGCGGGGGCTTGAGCACGAAAATCCATGCGACGTGCGATGCGCTCGGGAATCCGACCGGCTTCCATCTCACGCCCGGCCAAGCCTCTGACCTGGCCGGTGCGGAGGCCCTCTTGCCCCATCTGCTGAAGCACGTGCGGGCTTTGCTCGCCGATAGAGCCTATGACGCCCACGAGCGCGTCATTGACCGTTTGGAGCAGGCGGAGGTGACGGTGGTCATTCCCCCCAAAGCCAATCGGCGCCAGCCTCGCCCCTATGATAAGCACCTCTATCAAGCGCGCCATCTGATTGAAAACTTCTTCGCCAAACTCAAGCAATACCGTGCTCTCGCCACCCGCTACGACAAACGCGCTGTCAGCTTTCTCGGAGCCATCTATCTCGCTGCCTCGGTGATCCTCCTTAACTGATGACACCCCCTAGCTCACAACGATCTTTGAAGGCGGTGATGGATGAAATTGGGCAGCAGGCGGAGGCTCGTGGTCTGACCCCGGAACTCTTGGAGTCCTTGCTGGATGACGAGTGAATTGCGAGCAGTCCTCGACACCAGCGTAATTGTGAGTGCGATACTCTTGCCTCACCCTGTTCCTCGCCAAGCTTTTGATCGGGTGCAAGAAAAGGGAAAAGTGTTAATTTCCGAGGCTACAGCCAGGACGACCAATATGGCTTGCGTCGGCCCGACCAAATAGGATACACCGCGTTCAGCGCTCAGACTCAGACAGGAGGTCACCATGAAGCTCGTCAATTCGCTCGGTCCCAATCCCCGCTGTGTCCGCATGTTCATGGCCGAAAAAGGTCTCAGCCTGGAGACCATCGAACTCGATATCCTGGGCGGCGATAACCGCAAGCCGCCCTATAACGACAAAAATCCCGGCGGTCAGATGCCGTCTCTGGAGCTGGACGACGGTAGTTACCTGGCCGAAACGGTCGCCATCTGTGAATATCTGGAAGACCTGCATCCGAGCCCGGCCCTGGTCGGCAGCACGCCCGAAGAGAAGGCCCAGACCCGGATGTGGCAGCGCCGCGTCGAGATGAACATCACCGAACACCTGTATAACGGCTTTCGCTATGCCGAGGGCCTGGAGATGTTCAAGACTCGCCTGCACTGTCTGCCCGAGGCGGCGGCCGGTCTCAAGGAGATCGTCCAGGAACGACTGGCCTGGCTCGACGGCCTGATGGAAGGCAAGTCGTTCATCGTCGGCGAGCGCTTTACCGTGGCCGATATTGTCTTGTACAGCGCCCTCGATTTCGGCGCCGGGGTCGGCCAGACGATCAATCCCCAGCTCAAAAACATGACGGCCTGGTTTGACCGGGTCAGTGCCCGACCGAGCGCAGACGCGAGCCTGCATGAAAAGGCCAAAGGCCGGATGCGGGGAGCCTGAATTGCTCATGGGCGGCCGGTCATGAAGCGACACGCTTTCGTTCTCGCCGTTGTCCTGACCGCTGTGTTCGGGCTGGGTGCGGTTGACACGCATGCCGACCCGGACCGGCGGTGGTCCGGGTCGGGCTGGCCCGACGCCTATGGGCCACGACATAGGGGGCCACGGTTCGGCAACTTTGCCCAGCGCATTGCCGGCACCTACCTGATTCGTGACGGCGACGCCGAGACCGTCTCCCTGCGCTTGATCTCGCTGACCGCGGACGGGAACTGGTCCGGAACCCATTCCCACCAACAGGCTCCGGACTTGAGCTTCAGCGATCAACACGGCGTGTGGAAGCGATCCGGGCGCCGGGAGATCACGGCCAACGTCCTCGATTTCGGCGTCGATCCCACCACCGGCAGGGCCACCGAGGTGGTACGCGTTCTCTACGTCATGACCTTCAGTCGAGATCTGCAAGAGGTCAGTGGCGAATATGCCGGAGAAGCCTTTGCGCTGGACCAGGATCCGTTCGATCCCGACGCGGTTCCCATCAGCGGCTTTGACAACACCTTCA
Organism: uncultured Binatia bacterium (SeqCode); assembly: GCA_965243735.1. GTDB lineage: Bacteria > Desulfobacterota > Binatia > Bin18 > Bin18 > JAAXHF01. The sequence continues at coordinate 3,816,055 of CBDEVZ010000008.1, read as the reverse complement.
CCGGCCACCGTCTGACCGTAGACCTGGACTGAGGCTGAGAACGGTCGCTCCGTGGAGCCACCATCAGCACGTCAGCAGTGGAGGGCGAACATCCGCCGCAGCCGCCGTAGAGCAACCCAGAGTGCTGAACGGCACTGTCAGCCTGGGCTACACAGGCAAAGTCTGGACCTGAACGTGACGAGCCGCCCTGATGAGCGCCTTGTCCCGCGTTGCCAGCTCCAGTCCCCGCCGCATGGCGAGTTCCAGATGCGCGGCGTCGTAGGTAGTCAGGTTCTCCGTCCGGGCAAGCGTGAGTATCTCTCGGAATGCGCGAGTGTCCGTTTCGGTGTCGGCCGTAATCGGCAACCGGTCCAGGAGATTGAGGCAGGCAGCAATCTGCGCGGCGGAGATGCGTCGGTGACGTTCCGCCCGTGACAGGACGTTGCCGAGTTCCAGACGCCACAGACTGGGAACAAACGCGCCGCTGTCCTTCAGTCGGTCCAGCAAGGAATCGGTTGCGGGCGTCGCCTCGTCATCGAACAGCCAGGCGACGGCAACCGAGCAGTCGAGAACAAACGCGCTCATCGTCGTCCTTCATCCCGCAGTGCCTTCCAGTCCAGGCCGCAGAGTTTCAGACCTGAGCGAAGGGCGCGCAGTTCCTCAATCGCGCTTACGGTCCTCGCCCGCTCCACTCGCCCGGCGGGAACGAGCCGGGCGACGGGGAGGCCGCGCCGGGTGATGAGCACTTCTTCCCCCTGTGTCACCTTGTCAAGGAGCGAGGACAGATGTGTTTTCGCGTCGAACGCGCCAACCTCGATCATGTTTCTTTCCTTATTCAACTAGTTTAACCAACTAGTATAGAAGAAATATGGCTTACGCAATCCTATGGGGAATTTTTGGTATTTTCGGTGCGGACGAGGATGAAAGCGATGAGGAGCGGGACGCCCGACGGTGGAACTTATTCTGAGATGGCCTCGGAAACGCTGCCGCCTCCATCATCTCCAGGGGACGCTTTCTGCTGTGATTGCGAAACGTGGTCGGCCGGTGGGTGTTCCGGCGCCGCGGCCGGATAATAGCGCAGCGTTCGATGGACGACCTCTGAGGGTTCGAGGACGCCGGCCTGTCCGTCGCCGACCCAGTCCGCAATCACTTTCTTGATCCAGTTGCCCCGCTCGTCGAATTCGTAGCGATAGACCTGCCGGCCGGCCAGGCTGCCGTCGGGATGATAATCCAGCCACTCGGTCCGATTCCGCTTGTCATCATAGCGGTACACCCACCGAGACATGAGCGCGTCCTGACGGTCATACACCTCGATGGTGATCAGATTCCCGCGGGTGTCATAGGCGTACACATTGCGTGACACGGGCTTGCGTTCGTCGTCGACCCAGCTGCGCTCGACCATCCGTCCGGCTGTATCGTAGCGATACACGACATGGCCGAAAAAGGTCTCGTCCTTGTCCTGGCTGATCGATTCGGCGGGTTTGGACAGCGTCCCGTTATAGCTGAAGAGTTCCTTGGACAGGATCGTTCCGTCGGCCTCGTAGCGGGCGGCTGTGGTCATGGCGCCGCCCTCGTCATAGGTCCAGACCATACGGTGCCACAGAGAACCGTCCGGAGCGTAGACGATTTCCTGGCTGGGCCGGCCGCTCTGACTGTAGCTGCGCACCTTGCGCTGAAAGTGGGTGCCGTCGGGGTTGTACAAGACTTGCTCGACCAGGCGCCCGCTCCGGTCATAGGTGTCGATTTGCCTCTGGCCCCGCACACCTTCGACCCACTCTTCAGCCTGGCGGACGTACTGGGCGGTTTCGCTGCTGACGCTGTGGACCGCGTCGTACAGGTTAGCCCGCGCGCGGGTGTGTTCGGGGCCGCCCTCCGGCGAGAGGCCCGTCAGCGCCAGGAACAGCACCGGGAGAAGCAGGCTGCTTACTGTGATCATGATCCGTGTCTGCCACCTTTCCTGCTGGGCATACCGCTGTCATAGCACAAAGAAACATTTTTCTCTGCTTGACTGGGTTCGGCTCTGGGCGGAATAATCGCTCACCAGGAGGACAAGCCTATGCGGGAGAATACGCTCAAGAAAACCCTCAAAGCCGGAGACGTGGCACTGGGGACGTTGCTGTGGGAAGTCCGCGGGCGGGGCGTGCTGTATACCCTGGCACGTGCGGGCATGGATTTCGTCATGATCTGCAGCGAACACTCGGCCTATAATCTGGAGACGGTCGTCGGGCTGGTCCACCAGGCTCACGCCGCCGGTCTCAGCCCGGTCGTGCGCATTCCAGATCTGGAATATGAGCACGTCACCCGACTGCTGGACTCGGGCTGCCAGAGCCTGATTGTGCCCCACGTCAAAACCGGAGATGAGGTCCGCCGTTTTATCGAACTGGCCAAGTACCACCCCCAGGGAAAACGTGGGGTGGCGATCTATCTGGGCGCCAACACCGATTACGAGGATGTCGATGCGGTCCAGGCCATGGCTCATGCCAACGCCAATACCCTGCTGGGTGTCATTATCGAGACTGCGCAGGCGGTCGAAAACCTGGACGACATTTTGCAGCCCGGCATTGATCTGGCGCTGGTCGGCACCCAGGATCTGGCCCACAGCCTGGGGTTTCCGGGCGAATTTGATCGACCGGAGTTGCGCGATATCCTTGGCCGCGTGCGGGCGCTGTGCAAGGAGCGCGGGATCGCCACGGCCGGGGCGCTGACCAGACCGGACAGCGTCCAGGCCGTGGTGAACAGCGGGGCGCAGTATCTGCTGTACGGCACCGATCTGGTCCTGCTCAGACAGGCCACGCTCCAGGCCGCCGAAGCCCTGGCTCCGTTTCGGAAAAGCTGAGGCCGCCGCTCGGCTCTTTACCGTGCGCCCCCGGATGCGCTAAGACAGACGGATGAACCGGAGAGCAGATCAGCGCCGCATTTTTTGGAGGAGGTCGTCATGAAGTTTGGTATTTTCTACGAACTGTCCGTGCCGCGTCCCTGGGATGGGGAATCCGAGCGGGCCGTGTATATGAACGCCCTGGAACAGGTCCGGCTGGCCGACGAACTCGGCTTCGACCAGGTCTGGGCGGTCGAGCATCATTTTCTGGAAGAGTACTCGCACTGCCCAGCGCCTGAGCTGTTTCTGACTGCGTGTGCGATGCAGACCAAGCAGATCAATGTCGGTCACGGCATCGTCATCTGCGTGCCGGAGTTCAATCATCCGATCCGGATCGCCGAGCGCGCGGCCGCCCTGGACATTCTGTCCGGCGGGCGCTTGCAGTTTGGCACCGGCCGCTCGGCAACCTGGACGGAGCTGGGCGGATTCGGGGCCAACCCGGACGAGACCAAGAAGAGCTGGGACGAGTTTGTGCACTGTATTCCCAAAATGTGGATGCAGGAGCGCTTCAGCTACGAGGGCAAATACTTTTCCATGCCGTCCCGAGCCGTACTGCCCAAACCCTACCAGAAGCCCCATCCGCCGATGTGGGTGGCGGTCACCAGCCCCGGCACCGAGCTGGACGCTGCGGATCGCGGTATCGGCAGCCTGGGGGTGACGTTCACTTCTTTTGCCGAGCAGGAGGCCAAGGTCAAAGAGTACCGGCGGCGGATTCAGAACTGTAACCCGGTCGGCGGCTTTGTGAACAACCAGGTCAATACGGTCAACTTCCTGTACTGCCACGAGGACAACGAGACCGGGGCCAAGACCGGGATGCGGATGATTCAGCATTTCAACTATCTGGCCGCCCAGCTCGATATGGCCAAGGAAGCCTATCCGGCCAAGTCGTATCCGTCGGCGGGCCTGCTGCCCTCGCTGCGCCGTCAGGCGTCGAGTCCGGGCGAGCAGAACGCCGCGCCCGAGGGGATTGCGGTCGGCAACCCGGCCCACCTGATTCAAGAGCTGAAGAAGTGGGAAGCCTGCGGGGTGGACCGGGTCGGCTTCATGCTCAACGCGGCCGAGATCATTCCCCAGCAGCAGGTGCTCGACAGCCTGCGGCTGTTCGCCAAAGAGGTCATGCCGGCCTTTGCCGACTCGCAGGCCACCGCGGCCAGTGGAGGAGCGAGCTGATGCCGGTGTTTGGAAAACAGGATGTGCAGGCCGCGGCGGCCCGCGCGCCGCTCATGAGCGGCCTCGATACCGATCCGTGGGAACTCAAAGACGCAGAGATTCTGCAGCTGAGCTTTGAGGTTGTCGAAGAGCCGGCCGAATGGCTGGCTGCGCCGGCCCTGCATCCGAGCATCCCGCCCTACGCCACGCTGTCGGTGGCCCGCTTTCCCGACAGTCCGGTCGGGCCGTATGCGCTGGCCCAGGTCCGGCTGGTCGTCCGCGCCGGGATTCGGCCTCGGGCCTATATGATCGGCGCCTACACCGATTCCGAGCAGGCTGTGGCCGCGCTCCGGATGCGCTGGGGATTCCCACTGGAGTTGGCCACGGTCAGCCTCCAGGCGCGTCACGACCGGGTGATCGGCAGGGTTGAGCGGGACGGCCAGACGATCCTGGACATGGAGGCCGAGAATCCGGAGCATATCTCGGGGTCGGACGTCACCTATATCGACAGCCTCCACCTGGTGCGGGTGAACGAGGGTGGCGAGGAAAAACCGCTGATCGTTCAGGTCGATCCGGAGTATATCTTTCACGCAGCCCAGCGCGGGATTCCGCACCTCAAAACGCTGGATGCGGCGGCCTGGGGTGCGGGCGACCGTCTGCGGTGTACCAATCCGATGACCGCCACGTTCACGCGGTGTGACACAGATCTGCCCCGGTTGCGGTTTGCGCTGGACCCCAGCCTGCCGGCCTTGCAGGGGAGCCGTAAACTCCTCGCTTAAGGGAGGCAGGGCGGCTCTCAGGTGATCAGTCGAACGCGAAACGACCGGGTCCTTAGGCCCGGTCGTTTCGTGCAGGCTGGCGCACAGCCTCTCGTCTCGGGTGACGAGAGGCTGCCGAGTATCGACGGAAATAAGGAGATTCGTATGAAGAGCGTGATATGGAGAAGTGTGGTCATCAGTCTGTTGCTCAGCCTGCCGGTGTCAGCCGACCAGCACGAACAGGCCGACCCGGTCCAGACGGCGCTGCAGGCGCTGGCCGAGGGCGAGCATCGCTCGGCCGAGCATAAAGCCCGCAACCAGTATCGGCATCCGGTCGAGACGCTGAGTTGGTTCGGCCTACGGCCGGATATGACGGTGGTGGAGATTTGGCCCGGCTCGGCCGGCTGGTATCTGGAAATCCTGGCGCCGTTTCTCAAAGACCAGGGCGCCTACTATGCGGCCGGACTCGACACGGACTCGTCGGTGGAGTATGTCCAGCGCTCGGTCAAGGCGCTCGGCGACAAGCTGGCGGCCAACGCCGAGCTGTACGGCGGGGTGACGACGACCGAACTCGCCCCGCCGGCCGGCAAGACGATGATCGCTCCCGCCGGCTCGGCCGATATGGTGCTGACCTTCCGCAACGTGCATAACTGGATGAGTGGCGACTATGCCGCAGACGTGTTTGCCGCCATGTATACGGCGCTCAAGCCAGGCGGGATTCTGGGGCTGGTTGAGCACCGTGGCAATCCCGAGGTCGCCCAGGACCCCAAAGCCGCTTCGGGCTATGTGAACGAAGACTATACGATTGAGCTGGCCCAGGCTGCGGGCTTTGAGCTGCTTGAGCGCTCGGACATGAACGCCAACCCAAAAGATACCAAAGACTACGAGGGCGGGGTGTGGACGCTGCCGCCCGTCTTGCGGCTGAAGGACGTGGACCGCGATACATACCTCGCCATTGGTGAGAGTGATCGCATGACGCTCAAGTTCGTGAAGCCGCAGGCGAACTAGAGCGACCCCTCAGCCCTCGGCCACGTGTCCCTGCGGAGCTCCTCTTGACCGACAGCCTGCGCTCCCGTCGCCTGTGGCGCGGCTTGTGTATTGTGGCTGTTGGTGGCGTGGCAGGCTGCCTGCTCGTCGTGCTGGCGCTTGCCTGGTGGCTGTCCTCCCATTACCAACCGTTGCTGACCCAGCGTCTGAGCACCCTGCTCGGGGCTGAGGTGCGGGTGGCTGGGAGCGCGCTGTCGTTTCGCCGCGGCCTGGGTGTTGGACTCGAGCGGTTGGTCGTCCAGAACCGCTCGGAGGCCGCGCCGTTCTTCAGCGCCGAGCGCGTTGACGTCCTCCTTGACCTGAGGGCTCTGCTGCGCGGCCAGCTCTTGTTTCACTATATCCACTGCCTGCGTCCCCGTATCCGTCTGACCGCCGGGGACGGAGCGGCGGCTGTTCCGCCCCTGGTAGTGGGAGCCTTGCTGGGACACACGCCCAACATTCAGGCCGAGCACGGTCGGCTGTCGCCGCAGCTCGCCGTGCGCCGCCTGGTATTACACGACAGCCAGCTCCGATATGACGATCCGGCTCAAGACACCGACCTGGTGGTGATGGGGGCCGACCTGGACCTCAGCTATGGCGACGCCGGGGACCTTGATGCGCGTCTTCAGTTCGGCCTTGGAGCTGACGAGGAGCTGGGCCAGGTCAGCCTCCAGGCTCGGCTGGCGGGCTGGCGGTCGGACGCCGGTCTGGAGCAGCTGGAGTGGAACGGAACAGCCCAGCTGCGCAATCTCGGCCTCAATCAGACTGGTCGCTGGCTGGGTCGGCGGTGGCCTCAGGCCACGCTCGATTTTACCGGTCGCTGGACGGGCCGGGGGACCCGCCGGTTCGAGCTGGCCGGGGAGGCCGAGGTCAACGACATGCCGCTTGGGGCGGGGTGGCTGGGCTACGGGAAAGCAACGCTGACCAGACTGGTGTGGCAGGCGCCGGACCGTATCAGCGCACAGGCCGAACTGCTGGACGGACGGGCCGAAGGCGGCCCCTTGCCGCTGTCGGTCGTCATTCACTCCGGCTCGCTGGACCTGGACCAGGACCAGCTGGCGCTCAGCGAGGTGCGCGTCGGTGTCGGCAGCTCATCCATCGGTTTGCGCGGCCGGATTGCCCAGATCCTGTCTGCCCAGCCTCGGGCCGACCTGTGGCTGGACGCCGAGATTGACCTCGCAGACGGGCTCGCGCCGTTGCTGGCCCTGGGGACCGGAATCGAATCTGCGCAGCTAGCCCGGCAGGTGCAGAACCCCCGTGGACAGGCGCGGGTGCAGCTCCGCCTGCAAGGCCCGCCGGCCGGGCTGAGCTATGCCGGACATGTGCGTCTGCGGCAGGCCGCCTTTTCCCTACCGGACTGGCATGCCGATATTTCCGGTCTGGACGGAACGCTGTACGTCGACCCGGCGCGGCTGACGACTGATGAACTGGTCTGGCAGATCGGACGGTCGTCGTTCCAGGCTCGTGGCTGGATGGCCGATTATCTGTCGGCGCACCGTACTGCCGAGCTGTACGTGACGCTCCCCAAGGCTCATGACCGTGACGTGGCGTCCTTTCTGCCGTCCGGCACATTGCTGGATGCGGGCGGTACACTGAGCGGTCATATCGAGGCGTTTCTGAGCGCGGGCCAGCTGCATACCGAGGGCGAGCTGCGACTCAGACGGGTCATGCTCGATCCGGTGTCTTTTCTGCGGCCGCTTGAGGTGGACCGGGGATGGTTGCGCTGGCGGGGACAGCAGGGAAGGTTTCACAAAGGTAAGCCTGATAACACCACGATATCTGAGGATATCACGCTTACCTTTGACATCAGTCAGGGGCGGTGGGGTGGCGGATCTCTGACCGGACAGGGCCGCTTCACATCCCTCGACCCGCCACATGTTGAGCTGACGGCACGGCTGACCGACCTCGATTTTGAGATGGCTTTGGCGCTTGACAGGCTACAGCCGGGGGCCGGAATACCCGGTACGGTGGTCCGTACCGAGCTGCAGGCTGATCGTCTGCGCTACAAGGCGCTGCAAGCCCATGACCTTCGTCTGGACTGTCACTGGCACGACCGTCAGGCCGACCTGACCCTGGCCGGGGCGCAGCTCGCCGGGGGCCGGGTGGAAGGCCAGGTGGTGTTATGGCCCGACCGTCAAGCCATGCTGGTGACCCCACGGCTGACTGAGGTGGACACCTCGCGTTTCTTACAGGACATCGGCAGACCGTCCGGCGTGTTGACTGGTGCGCTGAGCGGGACCGGCCGGATTGCTATTGCCGACTGGCAGCGCTGGGATCGTCTGGTCGACTGGGACGCCAGCCTGTCGCTGGTCCTGCGCGACGGCGTTATCCAGCGGCTGCCCGTTCTGGTCCGGCTGTGGTCGGCCCTGAGCCTCCAGGGCTTGCTCAGTTTTGAGCTGCCGAGTCTCGGTAGCGGCTTGGCCTTTTCCTCTTTGGGCGGGGACCTGACGATTGACCAGGGCAGGCTGCGGACCGATAATCTGGTGCTCGATAGCAGTGCGGTGCGGTTCGACACCAGCGGCAGCCTCGACCTGACTCCGCTGACCCTGGATCTGACCACGGCCCTGGTACCGCTGCACGGTATCACCAGCAGTGTTGCCAAAGTGCCGCTGGCCGGAGAACTCCTGGCCCGCGGGGCGGACCGTCTGACGACGCTGTCGTTTCGGGTGACGGGTCCGCTGGCCAACCCGACTGTGGCTCCCAGTCTGGCTAGGTAGAGGGAGGTCTCACGTCCGGCTCAGGGCAGGGAGCCGAAGCAGGAAACGCAGTGCGGCGACACATTGACCGCGCCGGGCGCGTACGATGTCGTCCGGTCCTTCTGTCGCCGGCTCGGTCAGCGTTGCCTGGAGACCAAGGTGGAACGAATCGGAACTTCGCCGAATGAAACTGTTGGAGGCCAAGAGTGAAGCTTCTCAAGCCCTTTTTGCTGAGCGTTGTGTGTCTCGTCTGGTGTCTGGCGGGTGTCACTGAGGCGACCGTGGGTGAAGAGGACAGGCAGCGCCTCGTTGCCTCAATAGACGCCCGTCAGTCCGAATACGCTGCTCTGGCTCGGCGTATCTGGGAGTTGGCTGAGGTTGGCTACCAGGAAGAGCAGAGTGCGGCGGCGCTGCAAAAGACCTTGCGTGAGGCAGGCTTTGCGCTTGAGGCGGGGGTGGCGGGTATGCCAACGGCCTTTGTTGCCACCGCTGGTGCGGGCAAACCCGTGATTGGGGTCTTGGCCGAGTTCGACGCCTTGCCCGGACTCTCACAGGCTGCGGTGCCGGAACGCAAACCCATTGCCCGGGGAGCACCTGGTCATGCGTGCGGACACCATTTGTTTGGCACGGCATCGGTCGCCGCTGCCGTGGCTGTCCGGGAATGGCTCCACACGCACGAACAGCCTGGAACGATTCGGCTGTATGGCACGCCGGCTGAGGAAGGGGGAGCGGGAAAAGTCTATATGACCCGAGCCGGCCTGTTCGATGATGTTGACGTTGTCCTGCATTGGCACCCCAGTGACCGGAATAAAGCCGGAACGGCCACGACGCTGGCCAACAAATCGGCCAAGTTTCGCTTTCATGGCCATTCTGTCCATGCGGCATTTGCGCCCCACCGCGGTCGTTCGGCTCTCGACGGTGTTGAGGCCATGAATTACATGGTCAATTTGCTGCGGGAGCATGTCGAAGAAGAGGCGCGCCTGCATTATGTCATTACCCACGGCGGGATGGCTCCTAACGTTGTGCCCGAGTTTGCCGAGGTGTTTTATTACGTGCGGCATGTGGATGGCCGGCGGGTTGAGGAAACCTGGCAGCGGGTCGTTGCCGCAGCTGAAGGGGCGGCACGGGGGACAGGGACCCGTATGGAATACGAAGTGATTCACGGGATTCACAGCTTGTTGCCGAACGAGGTGCTGGCCCGGCTCGTTGATGCGAACCTTCGGCGTATTGGCGGGGTGACGTATACCGAGGAGGAGCAGCGTTTTGCGCTGGCACTCCAGGAGACCCTGGGAGAAACACCCCTGTCTCTGGGCTCTCAACAAGACGTGCAAGCCTTCGCCTTCCAGGCCCGCAGGAGTTCGACCGATGTGGGGGATGTGAGCTGGGTCGTCCCGACGGCGGGGTTCAGCACCGCGACGTGGGTACCCGGGACGCCGGCGCATTCATGGCAGGCGGTTGCGGCCGGGGGCATGAGTATTGGCGTGAAAGGCATGCTGGTGGCAGCCAAGACGCTCAGCCTGACCGCCATTGATCTCTTGACCCAGCCTGAGGTGATTCAACACGCCTGGACCGAATTTGAAGAGCGCCGGGGTACGGATTTTCAGTATCGACCCCTGCTGGGCGACCGCGCCCCACCGCTCGACTATCGCCGCTAGAGCAGTTTCATCCTATTATGAGTCATGGGCAGAGGAGCGAAGTCGGCAGGGTATTGGTCGGGCGGGGAAGCCGGGAGCGCGGGCGTCCCGCCCGCCTCCTCAGACGCATCGGAAATCACCGAAAATGCTCCAGCGAGTTTTCTTGATGCCGGACTGAAGCAGGCTGACCGTGCGGTTTCTCGTACCGAGCGCCAAATCGAGTTGCTGAGTGAATACCGCACCCGCCTGATCGCCGATGTTGTCACCGGCAAGCTCGATGTGTGCGAGGCGGCCGCCGCGCTGCCCGAGGTCGATCCCCTCGCCGCCGAAGATACCCTGAATGACCCCCTTGACGTAGACGCCGTGTAGGGGCGACCGGCCGGTCGCCCCTACCGATTCGGTCGCCTCTACCACTCCATCCCCATCGCCCACTCCGGCATGGTCAAGACGCCGGGATTCGGGCTCAGACCGAGATCGTGGGCCAGATGTACCAGGGGTTGCAGGGCACGGAGGCTGGACCACAGGGTCAGCCCAGAGGCGGAGACTGCGTCTTCGCTGTCTCTGCCCAGCATGCGGCCCACAATGCGCTCACCAAAAGACTGCTGGCGGGGAAAGAGCCGGACCGCGACGGTGGCCTCAGGAGCGATGCCGGCCGCCTGTTTGGCCAGGCGCAGGGCGACCGGAAAGCCGCCCAGTTCGTCGACCAGCCCGTGTGTCTTGGCGTCCTGACCGGTCCAGATGCGGCCCTCGGCGACCGACAGGACGTGCTCATGGTCCAGATCTCTGCCCTGGGCCACTTTGGTCGTGAAGTCGTGATAAATCCAGTCGAGTTGCTGGTTGAATTTCTCCCACTGGGCGGGACTGAAGTCCAGGTTGCTGCTCCACATGGTAGCGTTTTCGCTGGTATGGATCTCGTCCGACGACAGCCCGATTTTTTCTGCCAGCCGGGCGGTCAGCATTTTGCCGCCAAAGACGCCGATTGAGCCGGTGATCGTTCCCGGCTGGGCGACAATTTTGTCGGCGGCCATGGCAACGAAATATCCCCCCGAGCCGGCGACGTTGCCCATGGAGACGATGACCGGTTTGCCGGCCTGTTTGGCGCGCATCGTCTCGCGCCAGATCGTATCGGAGGCGAGCGGGGAGCCGCCCCGGCTGTCGACGCGAAAGACAATCGCCCGCACCTCGGTGTCGTCAATCGCCCAACGGAAAGCTGCGGAGACCGTGTCGGCGCCCATGACCGGACCGCCGAACACCGGATCGAAGCTGGTTTTGCCGGACTGGACAGTGCCGACCCCATAGATCAGGGCGATGGTGTCGCCCTCGGTATGGGGGCGGCCGGCCCGGTCCAGATAGCTGAACAGGGACAGCCGCTCGGCCACCTGTCCGGTCCGCTCGGCCATCGTCTGATGCACCTCGTCCCGGTAGGCCAAACCGTCGACCAGCTTGGCCTGGAGCGCGTCCTGAGCCAGAAAGGGCCCGCTGCTCATCAGGGTCCGGACCGTGTCCTGATCAAGGCTGCGAAACTCGGCAATCCCGTCCACCAGCTGGCCGAACTGCGACTCCATCAGGCCCTGCACGGCCTCTTTGTGGGCTGGGGTGTATTGCCGCTGGGTGTACAGGTTGACCGCGTTTTTATACTTGCCGCGTACGCCGAAACGCGGTTCGACGCCGAGCTTTTCGAGCGTTCCCTGAAAGAAAACGCTCTCGAACATCAGGCCGGTCAGGCCCACTCCGCCGGACGGCTGGATATAGATTTCATCAAAGGCGGTGGCCAGATAATACACGCCGTTGCCCGGGCCGATGCCGCCCAGCCCGTCGGCGTAGGCCAGCGCGGGTTTGTCCTGGGCTCGGAAGAGTTGCACCGCGTCACGAATTTCCTGGATCTGGGCCAGACCCAAACCGGCCGGCGTGATGCGGGCCAGCAGGCCGACGACTCGCTCGTCCTGGGCCGCCCGCTCCAGGGCGTCCACCACATCGCGCGTGGTCCGGATTTGGCCAAACATCAGGGCAGGCACGGAGCTGGTCGGCAGATACTCGACCAGGCCCTGGCCGAGGTCCAGCTCCAGCACCACTCTGTCCGGGACGTGTTGGCGGGACATGAGCGAGGACAGCAGTCCAAAAATGGCCATGATAACGACCCAGGCGCCGATCGTTGCCAGGATGCGAACCAGGAGTTTCTTCATGACGGCTTCCTTTCTGTCTCGACTTTGCGGGCAACCCAGATCTGCTCGCCACCGTGGCTGAACGGTCCCCGCTGGAAGTCGCCGTACAGAGCCTCGACTCTGAAGCCGGCCAGTTCCAGCAGGTGGCGCATCTCGTAGCGAAACACATAGCGGAGGGTGAGTGACCGGTGGGTGCGAGACAGGCTGCGACCTTCGGTATCGACCTCTTCGAAGACGGTGGACTGTTCGAGCAGCTGACGTTCCAGGTCGTAGCGGCGGGCTTCCCAGCTGATGACCCGCCGTCCGGTATGTGGGTGCTGGAAGGTGCGATCTTTCTTCACCACCGACCCCAGCGGCCCGCTATGAGCGGCCAGGGTTTCGATATCCGGATCGAAGATGTCCAGGATGAGCCGCCCGCGCGGGACCAGATGGCGGTGGATACAGGCCAGGGTCCGGCGTTGGTCCTTGAGGGTCAGCAGGTGCAGAAAAGCGCGGTATGGAACGGTGATGAGCTGCAGGGCCGCGTCAAGTTGGAAATCACGCATGTCGGCATGGGTGAGGCTCACCCGGTCGCGGACAGCGGGAGGCAGGGCGGCGAGTTTCTGCTCGGCCAGGGCCAGCATGGCCGGGGCGCGGTCGAGGCCGATGATCGGGACGCCGGCCTGGGCGGTCGAAATGAGAATGCGGCCCGTCCCACAGCCCAGCTCTAGGATGCCCGAGCCGGCCTGTTTTGCCTCCTCGACATAGAAGGCGATGTCGCCCTCAAGACCGCTGGCGTGGTGATCGTAGAGGAGTGCGTCGAACTGGTCATACGCGGTCATGGAACGGCTGGGGGCCGGGCTCGGACCTCGGCTCACCATGCCCGCTGAGCCAGCTCGACGACCAGCCGCAGCTTCTGCTCCTGAAGCTCGGGGCTGATGGGATTGCCCTGGGCGACTGAGGCAAAGCCGCACTGGGTGGACACGGCCAGCTGCTGGTGGGGAAAGTGCTGACCGGCCTGCTGAATGCGCGCGAGCACACCGTCCAGCGGCTCCAGGCTGTTGGCCTTGGTCGAGACCAGACCCAGCACGACAGTTTTGTCCTGCGGAATGTCGGCCAGGGCGTCGAAAGACCCCGAGCGCCAATCGTCGTATTCCAGCAGCATGATGTCGTAAGCGGTGGCACGCCGGAAGACCTGTTTGGAGATGGCCTCATAGCCGCCCTGGCTCATCCAGTGGCCGGCGTTGTTGCCCCGACACATGTGGAGTCCGAAGGTCACGCCGGGGGTGTCGGCAATGGCGTCGAGCATGTCCACGCCTTCTCCCAGCATCCGTTCGGTCGAGACGCCACGCGCCTCATAGGTGTGCTGGCGCTGGGTGTCATCGACCAGCGTGGCCAGCTCGGGCGCATCGATCTGGATATACTGGCAGCCCAGGTCGGCGAGTTCGCGGATTTCCTGGCGCAGGATATCGACTGCGTCGCTGAACAGCGCGAAGGGGTCGGTGTAGGCGGCCGTTGAGTGCTCGGGCGACCAGAACAGGGCGAGCATCAGCGGGCTGGGCAGGGTCATTTTGAGCGGCTTGTCGGTTCGTCCCCGAGCGTAGGCGAACTCCTCGCTGGCCAGCGAGCGGCGGCGGCGGATTTTCCCGGTCACACACACCGGCAGCTGGAAGCTTATGTCATCTTCCTGCGTGGTCCCGTGCCACTGCCAGCGGGGACCCGGGACGGGCTCGATGCCCTCAATCGCCTCGGTCAGGCTGCCGGTGAACACCAGACGGCGCATTTCGCCGTCGGTGACGACGGGCAGGCCGACCGCCTCCTGGAGGGCGATGGCTTCGTTGACCGCCCGGTCTTCAGCGCGTTTGAAGTCCGGCAGCGACAGTCGGCCCTGCTGCCAGTCCTGGCGGGCCTGGAGGAGAGAGGCCGGACGCAGCAGCGAGCCGATGTTCTCGGCGCGGTAGGGTGACGGCATGGCGGACCTCCTCAGGCCAGGTGATAGCGCATCATGCCCGAGCCGCAGCCCATGGCGTTTTCGTACATGAGGACCTCGCCCTTGGCCCCGTTGACCGCGCCGGCAATGGCAATCCAGTTGCGGATCTCGTGCGTCCCGTTGCCCCGGGCGTCCATCTCGGCGTCGGTGATGTCGCACAGCGCCGGGCTGTTGTCGCACAGCATGTCGAGCAGCCGGGTATCAAACTCCTCGTCGACAATGCCCATATCCGGGGTGCCGACGGCGTGCGACAGGCCGCCCGTGCCGAGCAGGGCAACCCGGCGGGAGCTGTCCCAGGCCCGAATCGCGTCACCGACCATGCGTCCGAAATCATAGCAGCGCTTGACGCTCGGCAGCGGTGGCAGCACACAGTTCTGAATCAGCCATACATAGGACAGATCCCAGTCCGGGGTCATGTAGTGCAGGCAGGTCAGAAAGCCGTGGTCCAGCCCGGCCTCGCCGATGCGGGTCAGGTCAAAGCCGTGTTGCAGGCCGTCGTGCAGAATCGCTTCGGCCAGCTCAGGCAGGCAGTTGACGCTGATGCTGTCGCACGGTACGCCGAGCCAGTTTTCTGACGGACCGCGACAGGTTTCGGCCGCGACCACGCCAAAGGACGGGTAGTGACGCGGGCTGAGCGCGTTGAAGTGTTCGTCTGAGATGACGACTACAGTGTCGGCGCCCGAGTCCTGGAGCGTCTGACGCAGGGCGCTGAAGCCGCGTTCGAACTTTTCCCACATCGGGGCTTCGACCCGGGCCGGACCGGCCATCAACAAGGGGTTATGGACGGAGCCCATAGCCGCAACAATCTGTGCCATTGTGTCCTCCGTGGATTAGTGGGCGGCCGGGCCCTTGTAGCCCGTCGCCTGCCGGACCTGCTGCACGTACTGGCCGAGGTCGAGATGGATGGTGAAGGCGTACTGGGCCAGGATATAGGGATGGACGCCCCGCACGTACAGCCAGCCCATGTCTTGGGCTTTGAGTTTGTCCCGCTCTTCGTCGCTGAGTCCATACTGGGCCGAGACGGCGTCTGGATCGTGAGTGTAGCGGGCGAGGGCTTCTTCCGAACGGAAGAGGTCTGACAGCATGATATTCAAGCTCTGTGCGCTCATAGTCCCTCCTCTCGATCTGCATTCTGGTATAGTCAGGGCGGGCGTGTCAATCAAGGAATATGTGTCTGCTACCGAACGCTTCCGGCTGAATCCGGCCGACTGTGCGCTGCGGCCCAAAGCGGCCGCCATCGGTCCCAAGATTCAGGCCACCTTTGCTCGGGCCTACCAGAGTGGGGTCACGATTGTGTTTGGCACCGATAGCGGGGTATCGCCGCACGGTCAGAACGCCAAAGAGTTTGCCGACGTGGTGGCGGTGCCGGACGATCCCAGCCGAGATATCACCAGCTTGCAGCGTGTCAGTTTTGTGATGAAGGCCGGGGTGACGTATAAACGGCCGTGAGCCGCGTTCAGCCGAGCAACACCATCCCAATGCCGACCAGGACGATGCACACCCCGGGCAGCTGGCGCAGCACCTCGCGTTCCCGCCATACCAGCAGGGCCAGGATCAGGGCCAGGACGGCCTCAATCTGGCCAACGGCTTTTGAATAGGCGACCAGCGTCAGGGCGTAGGCCCAGAACCAGCATAGGCTGCCGCTGAAGGACACCGCGCCGATCATGGCCATGCGGCGCCAGTGGCGCGGTACGAGCCGGAATTCCTGGGGGCGGGTCAGGGCCAGAGCCACAGTCAGGATCACGACCTCCATCCAGGTGGTGTGAAACAGGGTGTGAACGGCCGGGGTAAACCGCTCGCTGCCCACGCTTGGGTTGGCCAGCACAAACTGGGCGCTGGCGCTCTTGAGCATGAAGCTGGCCAGGACCAGCAGGACGGCACACAGCAGGGCCAGCAGCGACCCGCTGCTCAGGTGAAAGGCCCGCCGCCAGCCCTGGGGGCCGTCCTGGCGACCGAGGTTCATGAATACGACGCCGGCTCCGCACAGCACGACCCCGACCCAGCCCAGCGAACTCGGGGCCTCGGCAAAAAAGAGCACTCCGACCAGCGCGGTGAACACCACTTCGAGTTTGTGCAGGACGATCGTCTCGGCAAAATTGGCGTGCCTGAAGGCCGACACCAGAGCGATGTTGCCCAGCAGTTGGGCTACCGCAGTGGCCGCGCAGTAGGCAAAAAAGGGCGGCGACAGCCGTGGCACGCCGACCCACACCAGCAGGCCGAGCATCAGCAGGGTCGAGAGCGGGAGATTAAAGGCAAAGCGCGACCAGCTGTTCAGCGTCGGCGAGATCTGGCCGACGAGGCTTTTCGACAGGGCGTTGCGGGCGGTTTGCAGGCAGCCGCCGGCCAGACTGAGTTCGATCCAGGTCACGGTCAGGTGCGTCAGATGCGGATGGGGAAAGTCGGCTCAGGTGTGGCGCGTCGTGGTCAGGGGGGTAAAAAACTCCTGGACCTGTTCGATGACAAAATCCGGCCGCTCCTCAGCCACAAAATGGCCGCAGCGGTCCACCACGCCGCCCTCGAGCTGTTCTGCCGCCCGCTGCCAGACCGGCAGGGGATCGCCCATGAAGCGTTCACCGCCCCAGGCGCGGACGGGCATGCCGAGCTTACGGGTGCAGGTGCTGAGGTTATCGACGTCCTCTTCGAGCGCTGCCCGGTAATAGTGAAAGCCCGCCCGCAGCGCACCGGGCTGGGAGTAGGCGCGCACGTATTCGGCCATGTCTTCGGCGCTGAACACGCTTGGGTTATAACACGCCACCCGACACAGACGGTCGATGTACAGAGGGATGTGGTCACGGACCAGCAGCTCGGCCAGGTCGGGCGAGCCGCCCTGAAACATGACGTGCCACAGGCGCCGGATGCCCCGCAGGTCGAGCGGTTCGTCTTTGCGAACCAGGCCGGGGGTGGATTCCAGGATGAGCAGGCGCTCGACCAGTTCGGGATGATCGTAGGCCAGATAATACGCCACCGTACCGCCCCAGTCGTGGCCGGTCAGGCCGACGTGTTGGTAGCCGAGGTGGCTGATGAGCGCATACACGTCCGAGGCCAGGGTGCGTTTGTCGTAGCCCGTCATCGGCCGTTCGCTGTCGCCCAGGCCGCGCAGGTCGGGGGCGATCACGGTGAAGCGGTCTGCCACCGCAGGGATGATCTTGCGCCACTCATACCAGGTCTGGGGCCAGCCGTGGAGAAAGACGAGCGGATAGCCCGAGCCGGCCGTGACATAGTGCATGCGAAAGCCGTTGATGTGGGCGGTGTGGTGGGTCAGCGCGGACGATGCGGTCTGTCTGCCCAGGTGGGTATCATCGTCCGTCGCGCCGGAGTGTGACATGGGGCTGTCCGCTTTCTGCGCTCATTCGGCCAGGGGGACGACCGCAACGAGGGCGGGTCCAGTTCCGGCCGACCTGGTCGTATGTCCGCTGCCGGTCAGGTCCGAGGCCAGGACGGCATCGCCGGGACCGAACTGACGCCGCGTGCCGTCGTTGAGCCCGATCTCCATTTGGCCGGCCAACAGAATGACGTACTGCCGGCGCGGGGCGTTGTGCCAGTCCATGAATGCGCCGGCCTCCAGCTCGCGGAACACAATATGGTCGGTGGCCTGTTCGCTGCTCAGGGCCGGATGGGAACTCGGCGCCTGATCTTCGATGTGGGAGTGGCCATCATCACCGGTATACAGACGAAAAACTGCCATGGGCGTCCTCCTTCTGCGCGCCAGACTACTCGGCGTCTCCTGGTCTTGCAAGGTGCGGCGTCCAACTGGAACCCGGCGCCGGCTTGGGCTAGGCTTGGCACACAAAGGGGGACAGCTATGGCAGAACAGGCTGAACGACCGGAACGTTTTCTGACCCTGCCCGAGATACGGCGGGCCGCCAAGCGGATTTTGCCGCCCGGCCCGTGGGGCTATGCTGCGGGCGGTGCCGAAACCGAAACCACGCTGCGCCGCAATCGGCGGGCCATCCGCCGTCTGGCCCTTCGCCAGCGGGTGCTTCGAGACGTGCGTCAGGTGGATCTCGAGACCACGTTTCTTGGTCTGCGGCTGCCCATGCCGGTCGCGGTGGCACCCATGGGCGGGCTGGTCGTGTTTCATCCCCAGGGCGACTGCGAGATGGTCCGGGGGGCGGGACAGGTCGGTAATCTGGCCGTGGTCAGCGGGGTGACCGGTTGGCCGGTTGAGGAGGTGGCTGCGGCGGCCAGCGCTCCCCTGCTGTTTCAGCTGTATTTTGCCGGCCCGCGCTCGTGGGCTCAGGAGCTGCTTGGCCGGGTCGAGGCGACCGGGGCGTATAAGGCGGTGTGTCTGACGGTTGACTTGCAGGTCTACGGCCGCCGCGAGCGGGACCTTATTCAGCGCTATGACCCACGGGTGGCGCGCATGCTGGCTCCCAACCCCCAGCCGCCGGACATGGACTACCAGGCCCGCCTGACCTGGGATGACGTGGCCTGGCTGCAAGAGATTCTATCCGTGCCGCTCGGCCTCAAGGGGATTTTGACCGCCGAGGACGCACGGCTGGCGGTTGAGGCCGGGGTGAAGATCGTCTGGGTGTCAAACCACGGCGGGCGCCAGCTCGACGCGACCCAGGCCACGATTGATGTCTTGCCCGAAATTGTCGAGGCGGTCGACGGCAGGGCCGAGATCATCATTGATGGCGGGTTTTCGCGCGGGACGGATGTCATTAAGGCGCTGGCGCTGGGGGCGAATGTGGTGGCCATGGGCCGAAACATCCTGTGGGGTCTGGTGGTTGAGGGTGCGGACGGGGTGCGGCGGAGCCTGGAGCTGGTGCGCGAGGAGCTGGCGGCGAGTCTGGCCCTGTGTGGCCAGACGAACGTACGGGATTTGGGACCGGATATGGTCCGTCGGGCCGAGTAGGCGCCGTGCGTTGCAAGGGAGTTGGAAACCCACTATTCAGGAGAAAGACTGACGAGACCGACACAAGGAGGGAGCCATGAGCAGTAATGGACACCTGAGCGCGCCGCGTGTGCACGCGCGCCTGGATCATCCGGTTATCGACGCGGATGGGCATTGGTTGGAGTTCGGACCCCATGTCCGCAAAGAGCTGCGCCGCATCGGCGGAGACAAGGCGGTCGCAGGCTTCAGCGCGTTCATTGATCAGGTCCAGATAGATCTGGCCATGTCGGTGGACGAGCGGCGCAACACGCGCACGGCCCAGCAGGCGTTCTGGGGCCTGCCGACAAAGAACACCCGCGACCGGGCCACGGCCATGATGCCGGCCCTGCTGTACGAGCGGATGGAGGAGATCGGGCTCGACTACGCGATCCTGTACCCCACGGCTGGCCTGGGCATCCCCCGTATCCCGGATACCGAGGCGCGTCGGGCCGCGTGTCGGGCGTTTAATATTTTCAGCGCCGACTTCTTCGCCAAGTTCTCGGATCGTATGACCCCGACCGCGGTCATTCCGATGAATACGCCGGAGGAGGCGCTCGAAGAACTCGAGCATGCCGTCACCCAGCTCGGACTCAAAGTCGTCATGCTGGGCAGTATGATCAAGCGGCCGATTGCCGCCCACACGGACAAGCACGCCGACGCCTCGCAGCTGATCGTCTGGCGCGACGTGCTGGGACTCGACAGCGAGTATGACTACGATCCGGTGTGGCAGAAGTGTGTTGAGCTGAAAGTCTCGCCGACCTTTCATACCGGCTCGCGCGGCTATGGGCTGCGTATCTCGCCCAGCAACTTTGTCTACAACCATATCGGTCACTTTGCCGCAGCCAACGAAGCGGTGTGTAAGGCGCTCTTCCTGGGCGGGGTGACGCGGCGCTTTCCGCAGCTCAAGTTCGCCTTTTTGGAGGGCGGTGTGGGCTGGGCCTGCCAGCTGTACGCCGATCTGATCGAGCACTGGGAAAAGCGCAATATCAATGCCCTGGACGAGGTGAACCCGGACCGGCTCGATGTGTCCCTGCTGCGCCAGCTGTCCGAGGCCTACGCGCCCGGCATGGCCGAGGCCCTGCGTGAGCGGGAGGCGGCTTTTGATACGGTGGTCAAGGGTCGGGGTGCGACTGATGTCGGCGGGGTCAGCGACCTGGACGACTTCTCGGCGTGTGAGATCAGCCAGGCCCGAGACATCAAGGAGCTGTTCACCCGAAATTTTTATTTTGGCTGTGAGGCCGATGATCGCATGAACGCCTGGGCTTTTAACCCCCGCAGCAACGCGTTTGGCGCTCGCCTGGGAGCCTTGTTCGGTTCGGATATCGGCCACTTTGACGTGTTGGATATGAGCCGGGTGCTGCCCGAAGCCTATGAGCTGGTCGAGGATGAGCTGATGACGCCCGACGATTTCCGGGATTTCGTGTGTGACAATCCGATCCACTTCTGGGGCCAGGCCAACCCGGACTTCTTTAAGGGCACGGCCGTTGAGGCGGCTGCGGCCAGCGTCCTGGCCGACACCCCGGTCAGCCTCGGCCACACCGGGCAGGCCGCCCAGCCGCTGTCAAAGTAGTCCGCATGGGCGCATCGAAGCCGATACTCTCACAGGAGGCGAGTGAGCATGACTGATTTCGGGCTCGTGTCGATTCCGACCCACTATTCCATTCAACCTGCGGACCTGGCGCGCTGGGCTGAGGCCAACGGTTTTGAGTCGCTGTTCTACGGCGAGCATACCCACATCCCGACCAGCCGTCAGACGCCGTTTCCGCTGGGCGGCGAACTGCCCATGTACTACGCCCAGTTTTTCGATCCCTTTATTGCCCTGACCGCAGCCGCAGCGGTCACTGAGACACTCAAGGTCGGAACCTCGGTGTGCCTCGTGCCGGAGCACCACCCGATCAATCTGGCCAAGGCCACGGCCTGCCTCGACCGGGTGTCGAACGGGCGCTTCCTGTTCGGGATCGGGGCGGGCTGGAATGCCGAAGAAATGGCCAACCACGGCGTAGCGTTCAAAGACCGCTGGAAAATCACCCGCGAACGGGTGCTGGCCGTGCGTGAGATCTGGACCAAGGAAGCGGCCGAGTTCCACGGTCAGTTTGTGGACTTTGACCCGATCTGGTGCTGGCCCAAGCCGGTCCGGGCCGGCGGCCCGCCCATCCTGATGGGAGCGACCTCCAAGTGGTCGGCCAGACGGGTGGCCGAGTATTGCGACGGCTGGTTTCCGGTTGACGGACCTTACGACCTGTCTGCCGGTGTTGAGGCGATCCGGGTCGAGGCTGACAAGGCTGGCCGGTCGATGGACGAGTTCGATCTGAGTGTGATTACCGCGGACGGGGTGTTTGGCCGGAGCGGGCCGGAAAATCGCGTCCGGGAGTTGAGTCAGATGGGCTTCAACCGGGTGCTGTTCCTGATCGAGCCGGCTGAGCCGGACACCCAGTGGCCGGTCCTGGAGCGCTATGCCGGCCTGATCCGCCAGTTTCAGTAGAGCCGGGTGCCGGGTGTCAGGAGCCCGGCAGCAGCCGGTTCAGATCGTCGTGAAGCGTAGCCAGCACCTCATCCGCCACCGGCCTGCGGCTGCGGAGTTTGGCGTCGCGGTAGGCCTCGGGGCGGAGTTCGGCCAGCCGCCCAGCCTCTTGGAGTGTCTCCTCAAGGAGCGTATCGGCCGGACACGCGCGGTCCAGAAAACCCGCGTCAACCGCGCCGGCCGGGTCGTACAGGCGGGCCTGGATGGTGGCTTGGGTCAGGTGCCGTTTGGACAACCGTTCGCGGGCCAGGCTGACCAGAAAAGACGGCAGGCTCATGCCGATGGCAACCTCATTGAGGCCGATCTTGAAATCGCCCTCCGCCCCGATACGGGTGTCTGCGGCCAGAAGCATCAGGGCTCCGGCGGCAATGGCGTGGCCGGTGCAGGCAACCAGCAGCGGTTGCGGATGGACATACATCTGCATCAATATTTTTGCGCCGGCGGTGACAAGATCGCGGGCCGCCTCAGGGC
The DNA here is from genome assembly GCA_965243735.1 of uncultured Binatia bacterium (SeqCode). Lineage (GTDB taxonomy): Bacteria > Desulfobacterota > Binatia > Bin18 > Bin18 > JAAXHF01. Next base: position 3,793,939 of record CBDEVZ010000008.1, on the reverse strand, counting down.
CGCCGTCGCGAACCACGGACAGGTCAAAACCGGCTGAAAAACGCCCGGGTCGGCCGACAATCACGGCTGCCCGGGCTTCCTGAGCCGCCCGGTCAAGACCGGCCTTGAGCGCGTCGATAAAGGCATGGCTGACCGCGTTGGCCTTGCCGTCGTCGATCCGCAGGATGGCGACGGCGTCCTTGCGTTCGTAGTGTAAGAGTTCGTGTGACATCGTAAGTCTTTCTGGAGCCGGGTTGTTCCGGCTTTTATCGCCTGTCCGTTTGTCCTGGTCAAGCAGGGCTCGCCGCTTTGGAGCGGCTCCCTGCTCACCTCCACAAGAGTCGCTCTCGGCGCCTGTTCCTACGACCAGCATGAACTTCGCCAGCCGGTCAGGGTCTTCGGTTGGCATGGGCACGTCGTCCTCGCCGCTGAGGGAACTCATCACGAACTTGGCCATGCGAATCTCCCGCGTCGCCAGCTCCTCGTCAATTCGGTAGCTGCGGACGCTTCAGCGTTGCACGCACCGCCCCGGGCTGTGTATAAGGGCCTGAGACAGTGGAGCAGCCAGCAGAAAGGGGACACACATGGAACGCGTGACACAACTGGGCTATCTCGGACTGAGTGTGAAAGACGTTGACGAGTGGGAACGTTTTGCCGCCGACATCCTCGGCCTGCAGCCGAACGGACGGGACGAGGACGGTTCCCTGTTTCTGCGCATGGATGAGTACCACCATCGCTTCACCGTGCATCCCGACGGCAGGGATGATGTGGCCTATCTGGGCTGGGAGGTGGCCGACGAGCACGCCTGTCACGCCCTGGCCGAACAGCTGGAGGCGGCCGGTTTCGAGGTCAGCCCGGGCACGGCGGAGGAAAAAGCCGCCCGACGGGTGGCGGGGCTGATTCGGTTCCAGGATCCGAACGGTATTCCCTCAGAAGTTTTCTACGGTCCGCTGATGAGCTTTGAGAAACCGTTTCAGTCACCCCGGCCCATCTCCGGCTTTCGGACCGGCGAGCTGGGGCTTGGACATTTTGTGATTCTGGTCGATAACGCCGAACAGAGCATCCATTTCTATCGGGACGTGCTGGGCATGCGGATCAGCGATTATGTCCAGATTACCCCGGCGCCGGGCGTCAGCTTTCAGGCCACGTTCTTCCACTGCAACCCACGTCACCACACGATTGCATTCATTGAGTCACCGAAAATCGCCCGGCGCCTGAACCACTTCATGCTACAGGTGCAGTCTCTGGACGATGTCGGCTCGACCTACTACCTGTGCCAGGATCGCGAGGTTCCGATCACGATGAGCCTGGGCCGGCATACCAACGACCACATGACCTCTTTCTATATGCAGACGCCGTCGGGCTTCGCCGTTGAGTACGGCTGGGGAGCCCGCGAGATTGATGACGCGACCTGGCAGGTCCAGCTGCACACCTCGGGCAGTATCTGGGGCCATCAGCGCATGCAGGCCGGTCTGGCCGGGGTGGTCCAAGAATAGATCGAGACACAGGGAGAGACTATGCAGTACGCACGACTTGGTGAAACGGGCCTGACGGTGTCGCGCATCTGTCTCGGGTGCATGAGCTATGGGGGTGGGCCGCAGCCCGACTGGGCCAACCCGCGCGACTGGGCGCTGGGCAAGGACGAGGCGCGGGAGCATTTTGTGCTGGCGCTCGAGGCCGGGGTGAATTTTTTTGATACGGCCGATGTGTACTCAATCGGTCTGAGCGAGGAGATCACCGGGCATTGGCTGAATGAGATGGCCGCACGTGACGATATGGTGGTGGCGACCAAGGTGTGGGGCAAGATGCGGGCCGGAGAAAACAGCAGCGGCTTGAGCCGCAGACATATCATTGAGGCGTGCGAAAATTCTCTGCGCCGTCTCAAGATGGACTACATCGACCTGTACCAGATCCACCGCTGGGACTTTAACACGCCGATTGAGGAAACCCTGGAGGCGCTCGATTCGCTAGTCCAGAGCGGCAAGGTGCGTTACCTGGGGGCCAGCAGCATGGCTGCCTGGCAGTTTTCCAAGGCCCTGTACCTGGCCAAGGAAAACGGCTGGCAGCGCTTTGTCGCCATGCAGAATCACTACAACCTGATCTATCGCGAGGAAGAACGGGAAATGATCCCGCTGTGTCTTGACCAGGGCGTTGGGCTGATTCCCTGGAGTCCGTTGGCGCGCGGATTTTTTGCCGGAAATCGGGATCCCGACGGGGGGACGTCGGTGACCAAACGTGCCCAGACCGACGCCTTTGCCCACAGGAATTATTTCCGCGAGAACGATTTTGTGGTTGCCGCGACCGTTGAGAAGCTGGCCCACGAACGGGGCGTGAGCCCGACCCAACTGGCTTGTGCCTGGGTGTTGCAGGCGCCGGGGGTGACCTCGCCGATCATCGGGGCAACCAAGCTCCACCACTTGCAGGAAGTCTTTGAGGCGGTCGATATTGAGCTGAGTGCCGAGGAGGTGACGAGGCTGGAAGAGCCTTACCAGCCGCATCCGGTGCTGGGCCATGTGCAGCCGAGTCCGAAGAAGATGGTCGGCTAGGGGCAAGCTGAGGTGGTGTGGTGGACCGACGGGGGATGGACTTGACAAAGTGGACCTTACAGGTCTATATTCTGGGCCGGTAAAAAGCCCTGTAAGTTACTAAAAAAATTGGGAAAAAGAGAAGAGAGGCGAGGGCTCCGCCCCTCCCTGACCGGTCTCAAGGAATACCCATGCCAAGCGAAGCGGACATTCGCGCTCAGCTCAAGCAGATCGCCTACCCCGGTTCAAAACACGACATTGTGACGCTCGGCCTCGTTGGGGATATCGGTCTGAAAGACGGCACGGTTGTGGTCCATCTGCGGACGACCAATGCCCAGGAGCAGGTGCTCCAGCACCTGAAAGCCCGGGTCGTGGCGACGCTGTCAGCCGTGGCCGGGGTTGACCAGGTACACGTCCATATCCCCGGCCAGCAAGAACGGCCGCACGCCCAGCACGGCGCCCAGGCCAGACCCCAGATGAAAGAGCCGACGGTAGTGCCTGGGGTGCAGCGCATTATTGCGGTGGCCAGCGGCAAGGGTGGGGTTGGCAAGTCTACGGTGGCGGTGAACCTGAGCTTGGCGCTTGGCGCCTTGGGCAAGACCGTTGGTCTGCTCGATGCGGACGTGTATGGGCCGAGTGTTCCGCTCATGATGGGTACCCAGGCAAGGCCCCGGCCGGCCCATAATAAGAAGATCTATCCGGTCGAACAGTACGGCATCAGCCTCATTTCCATGGGGTTTTTTGTGGATGACACGTCTCCGGTCATCTGGCGCGGACCGATTGTGATGGGCATTGTCCGACAGTTTCTGCGCGACGTGATCTGGGGTGAGTTGGAGTATCTGGTTGTCGATCTGCCGCCCGGTACGGGTGATATTGCGCTGACGCTGGCCCAGGAAGTCCCGCTCAACGGCGGGGTAGTGGTCACGACGCCGCAGGATGTGGCGCTGCTCGACGTGCGACGCGGCATTGCCATGTTCAGACAGGTTCAGGTTCCGATTCTGGGCGTGATCGAAAACATGAGTCGCTATATCTGTCCTGAGTGCCATCACCAGGAAGAGATTTTTGGCCGGGGCGGAGCGAAAAAGACCGGCCTGCCGGTCTTGGGCGAAGTGCCGCTGGTCGAAGATATCCGGCTGGGCGGTGATCGGGGTAAGCCGCTGATTCTTGCCGAGCCAGAGCATCCCGTTTCTCAGGAGTTCAGGGCGATTGCCCAACGGGTCATGGAAGCCGACGATCTCAATGTCCAGCGCCAGGGCCAGCCCGTGCACTGATATCGGATCGATGAGGAGAACGGCTATGCCCAAACCGACTCTGGTGACCCCTATCGACGAAGACAAGCAGCTGCGCGTCCTGTGGGATGACGACGAGTTGAGCGAGTTCTCGTTTGCCTATCTGCGCGGCTGGTGCCCGTGTGCGATGTGCCAAGGCCACAGCGGGGAGCGGAGTTTTGTCAGCGTTGACGACCCGCAGCTGGTGGATATCCGTCCGGTCGGCAACTACGCCCTGAATATCATCTGGAAAGACTGTGAAAACGGTATTTATACCTTCGACTATCTGAGAGAACTCGGAAGAGCTGCGGAAAGCCGGTCGCAAGAGTCACAACACGAATAAGAGAGACGTATGCCAAGTCCGCAAGAACTGCTGGAGTCCCTCAAAAACGTCAAATATCCTGGGTTCAGCCGCGATATTGTGTCCTTTGGCATGGTTAAGGACATTGCCGTCGGGGTGTCGCGGGTGGTGGTTCAGGTTGCGCCCTCAACCGGCAATAAAGAGGTGATCGATCAGATCCGGCGCGATGTGCAGGCCACGCTGGCAGCCCAGGTTGAGCTGCCGATTGAGGTGGAAATCCTGCAGCCCGGCGGTGGGGAACGACCGGCAGCCCAGCCTCAGGCCCCCTCTCTTCCCCCCAAGCCCGACATTCCGGGTATTCAGCACGTCATTGCGGTGGCCAGCGGCAAGGGCGGGGTTGGGAAATCCACTGTCTCGGCGAATCTGGCGGCCGCCCTGGCTTCGGCCGGTCAGCGTATCGGTATTCTGGACGCCGATGTGTACGGTCCCAGCATGCCGCTGATGCTGGGTCTGAAAGAGCGGCCCAAAAGCACCCCGGAAAAAAAGATTATTCCGCTGATCAAGTATGGCCTCAAGGTGATGTCGATGGGCCTGCTGCTGGCCGAGGAGCAGGCCGTGGTGTGGCGTGGGCCGATGGTCGATAAGCTGCTGACCGAGTTTCTGCGCAATGTCGAGTGGGGAGAGCTGGACGTCCTGGTCATCGACCTGCCGCCCGGTACGGGTGACGCCCAGTTGAGCATTTGTCAAAAGGCGCCGCTTTCGGGCGGTGTGATTGTCACCACCCCCCAAGATGTCGCCCTGATGGACGTCCGTCGTGGCGTTCAAATGTTCGAAGAGGTCAAGGTGCCGGTCCTGGGGGTGGTTGAGAACATGAGTTACCTGGTGTGCAGTTCGTGTGGACATCAGGCCTATGTCTTCAGCCAGGGTGGGGGCAGGCAGGTGGCCGAGCAGTTTCAGGTACCTCTGCTGGGTGAGATCCCGTTGCTGCGTGATATTGTCTCGTCCGGGGATAGCGGCACGCCGCTGGTCGTCTCGCAGCCCGAGCATCCCCAGACTCGGGCGTTTGTCGATATTGCCGCGCAGGTGCTGCGGCAGTTGAAAGGCGAAGGATAATGATCTCCTCAAGAGATCGTCGTTTGCCTGTGTGATCCCGATGGCGACACTGCGGGTGCTGTTCGAGACCGGCGAGCCGGAACAGGTCATTGAATTCGATCCGGCCGACGCCCCTTTTCAGGATGACGGACAGCCGGGGTCGATTCTGGACGTGTTGCTGGGTCATTGGGTGGTCCTTGAACACGCCTGTGGCGGCCACTGTGCGTGCACGACCTGCCATGTGATCGTCAAGGCCGGGGAAGAATATCTGTCGGAGAGTGAAGAGTCCGAGGAGGACATGCTGGATAGAGCACCCGGTTTGACGCCGAGTTCTCGGCTTGGCTGTCAGGCCGTTATTGAGGCCGGGCAGATCACCGTTCTGATCCCCAGGTACACCATCAACCAGCAGGCATGAGATCCGGGCTCTCTCTTCCCATGCCACAGACACCGCTCTATCAGGCCGTCATTGAACACATCGTCGAGCGTGCGCCCGACACCCGTTCGTTTTTTCTGCGGCTCGGCGCCGACCAAGTCCCGTGCTTCAGGCCGGGTCAGTTCCTGTCCTTTCAGCTGCCGGGGCGCAGAAAAACCCTGACCCGGGCGTACACGATTGCCTCGAGTCCAGAAGACGATGGACCCCTGGAAATCTGTTTGAACCGCGTGCCTGACGGCCCGGGATCGCAGTACTTGTTTGATCGCAGGATAGGCGACCAACTGTCTTTCAGCGGTCCCTGGGGCGGTTTCGTGCTCGACCAGGCGCCGCCGGCCGAGTGCGTCTTCATTGCCGAGGGGACCGGGATGGCGGCCATTCGACCTATGCTGAGGCGGGCGCTTGAGGGCGGTCCGCAGCAATCTCTGGCCCTGGTCTATGCAACGGCGCACGAGCAAGACCTGCTGTATCGGGAGCAGTTGGAAGGCTGGGCCCGGGCGCACGCCGCGTTCAGCTTTCGCCCTCTCTTGGTTCAGCCTGCTGCCCACTGGGGCGGCCTGCGGGGTGACCTCCTGGCTCATGTCGAAGCCTGGTATGTCGAACGCGACGCTGACCGGTCGCGTCATTTCTACATTTGTGGGATTGGCCAGCGGGTTTTACAGCTCCGCGACCTCCTGCGGGCGGCCGGCTATGAGCGCCGAGCGGTGAAATATGAGAAGTGGTGAGCGATCAGCCGTTGCGGTAGATTGACAACGTAGACCCTAGCAGTCTATATTCTGGGCTACAGCATACGCTGTAGTCTCGTGACAACGTGAGTGTCCCGAAAGGAGCAGCCATGGCCTACACCGATAAGGTCCTTGAGCACTACGAAAATCCCAAGAATGTTGGCAGTTTTGCCAAAGACGAAGACAACGTCGGCACCGGTGTCGTCGGTGCCCCTGAGTGTGGCGATGTGATGAAGCTACAACTCAAGATCAATCCCGACACCGAGGTCATCGAGGATGCCCGCTTCAAAACCTTTGGCTGCGGCTCGGCGATTGCCTCGTCGAGCTACGTGACCGAACTGGTCAAAGGCAAGACGGTTGAGGAAGCCTACGAGATCAAAAATACCGAGATCGTCAAGGAGTTATCCTTGCCGCCGGTCAAGATTCACTGTTCGGTCCTGGCTGAGGATGCGATTAAATCAGCCGTGGCAGACTGGCGGGAACGGGACGACAAGGCGGACGATAAGGCGGCGTAGCCCTTGGGCGCGCTATCGGTAGCGAACCACAGCGCTGTGTAGGGGCAACCCCCTGTGGTTGCCCAGCGAGGTCAGACAATGGAAAATGGCCAGACCTTGACCACGACTCCGCGTTTGCAGGGTGGGGATGAAGCCCTGCTCGGCGACGCGGTTGTGCTCACCCAGATTGATAAGGCCATCGGCTGGGCGCGGAAGTACTCTATCTTTCCGTACCCGTTTGCCACGGCGTGTTGCGCCATGGAATACATGGCCTTGTCCATGACCCCCTACGATATTGACCGCTTTGGTGCTCTGCTGCCGCGTTTCAGTCCACGTCAGGCCGATCTGCTGATGGTGATCGGGACGGTGACGTGTCGCCAGGCGCCCATTCTGAAGCGAGTGTACGAGCAGATGACCGAGCCCAAATGGGTTATGGCCTTTGGGGCGTGCGCCTCGACCGGTGGATTTTACGATAACTATACCACCGTGGCCGGCATTGATCGCATCGTTCCGGTCGATGTCTATGTGCCGGGCTGCCCGCCCCGCCCGGAAAATGTCCTGGACGCCTTAATGGCGCTCCAGCGCAAAATCCATTCCCAGAAGCAAAAGCTTCGCGGAGTGGCTGCCTGAGGGTGAGGGCTATGGGCAAGACAGGAAAGCCGAAATCGGTCGAGCGCAGCTCGCTGATGAACATCGGCAAACGGGTTGATTATGCCGTCCGGGCCCTGTCCTACTTAGCCGCCCAGCCGCACGGAACAATCGTCTCTCGGCGCGAAATCCAGCGTAAACAGGATATCCCCTCCCATTTTCTGTCGAAGATCATGAAACAACTCGCCGGAGGAAATCTGGTTGAGTCGTATATGGGAGCCCGGGGTGGTTTCAGCCTCAAAAAACCGGCCGCCCGTATTAACCTCAAGGAGGTCTATGAGTGCCTTGAGGGACCCCTGCTGCTGATGGAGTGCCTCGAAGAGGGCGAACAGGTGTGTCAGTACTGCGAGGTGTGTAATCAGATCTCGGTCTGGGGTGAAGCTCAGCGACGGCTCGCCGCATACCTGGCCAGCGTGTCGCTGGGCCAGATTGCCCACAAGGCCGGACTGCGGGAGGAACTTGCCCATCGTGGACAGGGAGGATATAGAGAAGCCGCGCCACTTGGCACCGCTGCCAGCCTGCTCCAACGGGCAGGACACGGCGGGGTATGAAAACGACGCCTCAGTAAGTCAGGAGCGAAACGGTGTATTTTCATTTTGGCAATGTCCTGGTGTTCACCCTCCTCGGGCTCGGCCTGTGCGCCTTTCATATGATCCTGGGCAGCTTTCTGCGTCCTCATAACCCCGAGACCAAGAAGCTGACGACCTACGAGTGTGGCGAGTTGCCGACCGGCGGGGCGTGGATCAACTTCAACATCCGCTTTTACCTAATCGCCCTCGTTTTTGTCATTTTTGATATTGAGGTCGCCTTCATCTATCCGGTGGCGGTGGCGTTTCGGGAGTTTGTGCTGGCCGGCAACGGGCTGTTCGCCATGACCGAGATTTTTCTCTTTCTGGGGATTCTGGCCGTTGGTCTGGTGTATGTGTGGAAGAAACGCGATCTGGAATGGATTAAGCGCATCCAGTCCGAGCAGGTGGAAGAGGAACAGGTGCTCCCCAAGGCGGCTTAAGAGACTGTGCATGAGGAGGATTCATGTCGCTTGTCAATAGTGTGCCGGAGATGGTGATTACCGCAAAGGTAGACGAGGTCCTGAATTGGACCCGGAAATCTTCCGTGTGGTATATGCTGTTCGGTCTGGCCTGTTGCGCCATTGAAATGATGCAGACCGGCGGCCCACGGGCGGATCTGGAGCGGTTTGGAGCGGCTCCCCGGGCCACGCCGAGACAGTCCGACATGATGATTATTGCCGGAACCCTGACCCTGAAAATGGCGCTCCGCACCAAGGTCTTGTACGACCAGATGCCCGACCCCAAATATGTCATCTCGATGGGTAGCTGCTCGAACTGTGGCGGCCTGTTTCAGCTCGCCTATTCGGTGTGTGACGGGGTGGATAAGGTGATTCCGGTTGATGTCTACGTGCCTGGCTGTCCACCCAGACCCGAGGCCCTGACCGAGGGCCTGCTCAAACTCCAGGAAAAGATGATGCAAGAACGCTGGCTGGTCAAAAAGACGCCAGCCCAGGCGGCCTAGTCCTGCAGGGCGGCTGTGGCGAGCCCCAAGCCGCCCCCCCCTCTCCAATCCCTGTGTCATGCCTATGTCCCCAGCCGATATTTTCCACAAAATCGCAGAGCGCTTTGGCCCCGAGGCTGTTGTGTCCCGTGACGAGGAAGTGCTCGACCCGTACTGCATTATTCAGCCTGAGTTGACGGCCGACATCTGCCGGTTTCTCCAACAGGAGGCCGATCTGGCCTTTGACTGTTTGTCAAACATGTCAGGTGTGGATTTCCTGAAAGATGAGAAAATCCAGGTCGTGCTGCACCTGTACTCGTACCCCCACCGCCATAAGATCGTGCTGAAAGTCGATGTCCCGCGTGACGCGCCCGAGATGCCGTCGGTGGAAGGGGTGTGGAAGGCGGCGAACTGGCTGGAGCGTGAAATTTACGACCTGCTCGGGGTGAATTTCACCGGCCATCCGGACCTGCGCCGTCTGCTCATGCCGGAAGACTGGGTTGGCCACCCCCTGCGCAAAGATTTTGTCGAGCCGGAAGAGTACCACGGTATCAGCACCCGGCGTGAGAGTTTGCTCAAGTGAGACGGTCTGCTCCGGCCCGGAAACGGTCCCGCCCGCACGGCTGACCGCCACAGGAGGATGCTATGAGCCTGGCAGGCTATGAGGTCGAGGTCCAACGTGGAGAGGGCCTGGCGACCGAAGAGATGACGCTGAATATGGGTCCTCAGCACCCGAGTACGCACGGCGTGCTGCGCTTTGTGGTCAAGGCGGATGGCGAGGTGATGCGGACGGCCATTCCTGACATTGGCTATCTCCACCGATCCATTGAGAAAATCTCCGAAAAGGTCGGCTACCACGGTTTTATGCCGTACACCGACCGGGTCGATTATGTCTCGGCCATGCAGTGCAACCAGGGCTGGGGCATGGCCTGTGAGCGGCTGGCCAGTATTGAGGTGCCCCGACGGGGCGAGTTCTGCCGGGTGATCGCCTGCGAGCTGGGTCGGATGGCCAGCCATCTGCTCTCAGTTGGCACGATGGTCATGGATATCGGCGGCTATACGCCCTTCCTGCACGCCATCCGTGAGCGGGAGAAGATCAATAATCTGCTGGAAGAGCTGTGCGGCGCGCGCCTGACCTTCAACTATATGCGGGTCGGTGGCGTGGCCTGGGATTTGCCGCCGAATTATGCCGATACGGTTCTGGCCTTTCTGGATCAGTTCGAGCCGCTAGTCGACGAATACAACGACCTCATTTCGTACAACAAGATTTACGTCGAACGGCTGGCCAATGTGGCCGTGGTCAGCCAACAGGACGCCATCAACTACAACCTGGTTGGACCCAATCTGCGCGCCTGTGGCATCAAGTATGACGTGCGACGCGATGAGCCGTATTCGATCTATCCTGAGCTGGATTTCGATATTCCAACCGGCACCGGCGAGATGGGCCAGCAGGGCGACTGCTTCGACCGTTATATGACCCGTATCCGGGAACTCAAGGAGTGCTGCAAAATTGTGCGCCAGTGTCTGGCGATGATCCCCGACGGGCCGGTGCTGGCCAGAGTCCCGCGCAAGCTCAAGCCGCCGGCTGGTGATGCCTATATACGGGTCGAAGGCTCGCGGGGCGACATGGGCTGGTATGTGGTCAGCGACGGGACCGAGTTTCCGTATCGGACCAAGATCCGAACCGGCTCGTTCTCGGCCATGAGTATTGTCGATAAGGTCAGCCAGGGCCTGATGATCGCCGATCTGATTGCCCTGATTGCCAGCTTTGATGTGGTTGCGCCAGAGGTTGACCGCTAGCCGCCCGGCTGGCGAGCTAGACAAAAGTGAGCGAGTAAGGTAGGCACAGCGACGCTATGCAAGGACTCTTCGACCGACTGATGGCCAACGGGTGGTTTGCCGGGGTGCCGCCAGACGTGGTGTATGCCGCCGGAATGCTGGCCTTCGGCCTGGTGCTGGTGTTCGGCTTTGTGATGCCGATGGTGCCGGTCACGGTCTGGCTCGAGCGGCGGGTGTGGTCGCGTATTCAGTCACGCATCGGACCGAACCGCGTCGGTCCCCAAGGCGTGTTGCAGGGCATTGCCGACGGGGCCAAGAATATTCTGAAAGAAGATATTGTTCCTGACGCGGCCGACCGGCCCCTGTTCCTGTTTGCCCCCTATCTGCTGGTGTGGGGCTTCATTGCGACCTTTGTGGTCGTGCCCTTCAGCGGCAGTCTGATCATTGCCGATCTGAACGTGGGTATCCTGTATCTGACGGCCATGACCGCCCTGTCGGTGGTGGGCGTACTGATGGCGGGCTGGGCATCGAACAACAAATGGTCGCTGCTGGGCGGGATTCGGTCTGCCGCCCAGGTCATCAGCTATGAAATTCCGGCCGGTCTGGCCATTATCCCGGTTGTGCTGCTAGCCGGTACGCTGAGCATGCAGGACATTATACGGGAGCAGGGCTGGGCTCCGTGGGACTGGTACGCGTTTCATAACCCGTTCACCTTTATCGCAGCCCTGATCTTCTATGTGTCGGCTCTGGCCGAGGCCAACCGCACTCCGTTTGACATTCCGGAGGCCGAATCCGAACTGGTGGCCGGCTTTGCGACCGAGTACAGCGGGATGCGGTTTGCCTTGTTCTTCCTGGCCGAATGGGGAACCTTGTATGTGATCGGGGCGGTGATGACGACCCTGTTTCTGGGTGGCTGGCATGTGCCGATCTGGACCGATAACGTCATGCTGCTGAATATCTCGCAGTTTGTGGTGTTTTTCCTCAAGTCCTATTTCTGGGCTTTTGTCGCCATGTGGCTGCGGGCAACCCTGCCACGCGTTCGGGTCGATCAGCTCATGTCGCTGTGCTGGAAGTATCTGGTGCCGATCGGTTTCCTCAATATCGTGGGCACGGCAGTCCTGATGGTCATCTGGCCGCACGGCAACAGCTGGCTGCGCTACCTGATGTTCGTGGCCTTTGTCGTGATTGTCGTGCAGTTCTTCCGCCGGGTCGTGTTCCACATCCGGCGGGCCCGGCCCGAGCTGTACTTTAACCCGGCTATCTAGGAGTGCGGTATGGCGCAGACGAGTGTTCGTCGGTACTTCAAACACCTGTCCGATGCGATCACCACGATTTTCGAGGGGATGAGCATCACCTGTTCGCATTTTGTGCGCAAGCCGTACACCATCCAGTATCCGGACCGCATCCCCGTTCGGATACAGGATACCCTCCCTCCCCGCTATCGGGGCATCCTGGCGGTCGATCTCGAAATTTGTACCGGTTGCCTGGCCTGCGAACGAGCGTGTCCGATTGACTGCATTATCATTGACGCTCCCAAAGACCAGAAAACCCGCCAAATGCAGCTCTCCCGCTTTGACATTGACATTGCCAAGTGCATGTACTGCGGCCTGTGCAGCGAAGCCTGCCCGACCGGCTCGATTCACCATACGACCGAGTTCGAGGGCGCCGATTATTCCCTGGAGAGTCTGATCCGCCACTATGTGGCCACCCCGGTTGCGGCCTATAAGGCCAAAAAGGGCGAAGAAACCGACCCCGTCGTTGCTCCGATTTTGGAGCGTGGTCTGGCCTATATTGCCGATTATGCAGAGCCGGTTGACATGAAAAAGTATAAGGCTGCCCAAGAGGCCGACCCCGCAGCCTAGGGCGCCGGACAGCACGAGAGCCGTTGTTATGAGCGCACTAGTCTTTTATATGATTGCCGGGGTGACGATTGGCACGGCGGCTGTCGTCGCCTTTTCACGCAATCTGGTCTATTCGGCCTTTGCCCTGCTCGGGACCCTACTCGGAGTGGCCGGCATGTACGCCATGCTAGCGGCTGACTTTGTCGCCATCGTCCAGGTCCTCACCTATGTCGGGGGAATCCTGGTGCTGCTTATCTTCGCGGTCATGCTGACCCACCGGATCTCCGATGTGGCGGTGTCAAACCGCGTGGTCGGGCCTGTCCCGGCTCTGCTGTTTGTGATTCTTGTCGCCGGGGTGATGGGCACGTGTGTGGTGGGGGCGAACTGGAGCCAGATCGACGCCCCGTCGGCCGAGCCGACGACGGCGGGTATCGGCCAAGCGTTTTTGGGGCCGTATATTTTGCCCTTTGAGCTGGCTTCGGTCGTGCTGTTGGTGGCGCTGATTGGGGCGATCGTCATCTCGCGCAAGGAAATTCGCGGACGGACGCCGGCATCCTAAACGACCTCCCTTGATTTTTTGCCTATTCCCCTTTATGAGGGGACGACTTTTTTCTCACCCTCTACGCTGAACGGATGGTTATGGACGAAGTTCTGCTCGATATCGGGCTCCGCCACTTCTTGCTCGTCAGTCTGATCATCTTCGCGCTCGGCCTCTATTGTGTACTGACCCGCAGAAACGCGATTGGGATTCTCCTCGGTGTGGAGCTGATCCTGAACTCGGCCAATATCAACTACATCGCCTTTTCTCATTACTCTTCCGGCCAGTACGACGGTCAGGTGTTCTCGGTCTTTGTGATCATGCTGGCGGCCGCCGAGGCGGTTATCGGCCTGGCGATTGTGCTCGGCATCTACCAGAACTTTTCGACCATTGACGTTGAGGCGACCGACCGCCTGCAGGGCTAAGCTATGGAGCATCCTGTCCTTGTCTCGTATCTGCGCTGGATCGTCCTCTTGCCCCTGTTGGGGGCCATCATTAACGGCGTAGGCGGGGCGCTGATCCAAAAGCATATCGGCAAGACGGCCAACCATATTATCGCGGTCGGCGCGGTGGGCCTCGCCTTTGTCTTGTCGCTGATGGCTTTTGTGCAGGTCTACAATCTCGAACCGGACCAGCGTTTCCTGCTCGACACCACCCTGCGCTGGATCGACCTCGGCGATCTGCAAGTCAACATTGCCTTTTGGGTCGATCCGCTGTCCGCGGTCATGATCCTGGTCGTGACCGGCATCGGCGGGCTGATCCACATCTACTCCATCGGCTATATGCACGAGGACGATGCCTACTGGCGCTTTTTTGCCTTTTTGAATCTGTTCACCGCCGCCATGCTGACCCTGGTTCTGGCCGATAATATGCTGCTGTTGTTTGTCGGCTGGGAGGGCGTCGGCCTGTGTTCCTACGCCCTGATCGGCTTCTGGTATAAGGAGCAGGCCAATACCTCGGCGGCCAACAAAGCCTTTATCGTCAACCGGATCGGCGACGCCGGCTTCACCCTGGGCGTCTTCACTATCTTTTGGGCGCTGAGTTCAATGGGCCACGGTTCGGCGGTCTTTCGGGATATGGAAGCCCATATCGGAGTCCTCAACGATCCGAGTGTGGCGCTGTTCGGGGTGTCGGCCGCAACCCTGGCCGCCCTGTTCCTGTTCATTGGCGCGGCCGGAAAGTCGGCCCAGATTCCGCTGTACGTGTGGCTGCCCGACGCCATGGCCGGGCCGACGCCGGTCAGCGCCCTTATCCATGCGGCAACGATGGTGACCGCCGGCGTCTACATGATGTGCCGGATGCACTTCCTGTTCTCGCTGTCCCCAACGGCGCTCCAGGTCATCGCCACGGTCGGCGCACTGACTGCGGTGCTGGCCGCGACGATCGGTCTGGCCCAGAACGATATCAAGAAGGTGCTCGCCTACTCGACGGTCAGCCAGCTGGGCTATATGGTCCTCGGGGTTGGGGTCGGGGCCTACGCTGCGGCATTTTTCCACGTCTTCACCCATGCGTTTTTCAAGGCGTGTCTGTTCCTCGGCTCGGGAAGTGTGATCCATGCCATGGGCGACGAGCAAGACATGCAGAAAATGGGCGGTCTCAAAGCCAAGATGCCGCTCACCTATTGGACCTTCCTGATCTCGACTCTGGCTTTGATGGGCCTGCCTCCATTCTCCGGTTTTTTCTCAAAAGACGAAATTCTATGGAAAACCTTCTCGGGCGGGCATCAGGTGTTGTGGTTGTTGGGATTCCTCGGCGCGGGCATGACCGCTTTCTACATGGGTCGTCAGGTCTTCCTGGTCTTCTTCGGCGAGAATCGAGCCGACCAACATACCCAGGAACACCTGCACGAGTCTCCGCCGGTGATGACCTACCCGCTGGTTGTCCTGGCCGTTGGCGCGGTTGTGGTCGGCCTGCTGGGTATTCCGCACGCCCTGGGTGGCAGTCTGCGCTTCGAGCAGTGGCTTGAGCCGGTTTTCAGCGCCACGGGCCACGGGGCTGGGCATGGCGCGGCCGCAGCTCACGACGCGCACGGCCATGGGGCGCCAGTGCTGGAGTATGTGTTGATGCTGGCCTCGGTAGGGATTGCCCTGCTGGGCGTCCTGCTGTCGGCCCGGCTGTACTACTGGAAGACGCTGTCGCCAGACGTGTTTGCGTCCCTGGGCGGGGGCAGGCTGTATACGACGATTTTCAATAAGTACTACGTTGATGAGATCTACGCGGCGACCTTTGTTCGCTTCTCGCTCCTGGTGTCGTGGCTGTGGTCGGCCTTTGACCGGATTGTCATTGACGGCATTGTGGATGGGACGGCCAAGGTTGTATCCGGTGTCGGATCGATTGTCGGCATGTTCGATAACGGCATTATTGACGGGCTGATTAATCTCAGCGCCAATGCTACCTTTGCCATGGGCAATCGGCTCCGCCAGGTCCAGACGGGTGGCATCAATGTCTACCTGTACGTGATTGTTGGTGGTGTGGCGGTGGCGCAGTTCCTGCCGCGTCTGGCGCCTCAGACGCTGATCAATGTCGCCCTCACGCTGGTTGCCGTGCTGGTGGTGATTGGTCTGATTGCGCTGTTCGCCCCCCGTCGTCCGGCCCGTCCGGCACCGACCCAGGAGAGTGCGGTGTGAGCGTGGTAACGCTCGGGGAAGCTTGAGGAGTCTCCATGGAAAGCTATGTACTCACGCTGATTATCTTCTTTCCTCTGCTGGGCATGGTCGCCCTGTGGTGTCTGCCGGGCCAGGCGCACGATCTGATCAAAAAGGTCGCTTTGGGGTTCACCATCCCGCCCCTGCTGTGCGGGATCTACCTGTATACGGCCTTTGACGGCTCCAATACCGGCCTGCAATTCGTAGTCAACGTGCCGTGGATTCCCTCGTTTAATATTCATTACTTTGTGGGTATTGATGGCGTGAGCATCACCATGGTGTTGCTGTCGGTCCTGCTGTGTCCCATCTGTATCCTGGCCTCGTGGGAGATTGATCGGGCGGTCAAGGCCTATTTTGCTCTGTTCCTCCTGCTTGATACCGCCATGGTCGGCGTGTTCTGCGCCATGGACTTCTTCCTGTTCTACATTTTCTGGGAGCTGATGCTGATCCCGATGTACTTTCTGATCGGTATCTGGGGCGGGCCGCGGCGCGAGTATGCGGCGATCAAGTTTTTTTTGTACACCATGTTTGGCAGCGTGCTGATGCTCGTGGCCATGCTCGTTTTCTACTTCCAGTCTGACTTCTCATTCGATCTGACCAAGCTGCCCGAGGCGGCAAAGACCTTCGGGGCCGATCCCATCCTGTTCGGCATGACCATGGGCCAGATCCTGTGGGTGGCGCTGTTCATCAACTTTGCGGTCAAGATTCCGGCTTTTCCCCTGCATACCTGGCTGCCCGACGCGCACGTTGAGGCCCCCACCGCTATTTCGGTCATTCTGGCTGGGGTGCTGCTGAAAATGGGGACGTATGGCATTCTGCGGATCAATTATCCGCTGTTGCCGGTCGAGACCTTTCAGTTGGCCCCCTATTTTCTGGCCGCGCTCGGCGCCTGGAATATTATCTACGGGGCGTTCTGCGCGCTGGCCCAGTGCTTTAACGAGCCAAAAGACCTGAAAAAGCTGGTGGCCTACTCCAGTATCAGCCACATGGGCTACGTCATGCTGGGCATGGCCTCTTTCACCCCGCAGGGCATCAACGGCGCGGTGCTCCAGATGTTCAACCACGGAACGATTACGGCCATGCTCTTCCTGTTGGTCGGGGTGATCTATGATCGTGCCCATCATCGCCGGATTGACGGCTTTGGCGGGCTGGCCTCGGTCATGCCGGTGTATACCGGGGTGGTAGCCCTGGCCTTTTTCGCCGCAATGGGCCTGCCCGGGCTGTCGGCTTTTATTTCCGAGGTTCTGGTGCTGCTCGGGGCGTGGCAGAAGTATAAGATTCCCACCATTCTTGGTGCGGTGACCATCATTTTTACCGCCGCCTATCTGCTGTGGACGATCCAGCAGATGTTCCTCGGTCAGCCCAGGGATGACTATGAAGAGATGCATCTGAGCGAAATCTCGAACCGCGAACTCAGCACTCTGGTTCCGCTGGGCGCGATCGTGATCATCCTCGGGGTCTACCCGCATGCCGTCCTGGACTTGATGAATGATTCGCTCCAGCACTTAAACGGTCTGATCGAGGCGGCGGTCTCGGGCGGCGCAGTTGCGCTCCGCTAGCAGCCCAGGGACGAGACCGCGGAGCGCGCTATGAATCTTGGAAGTATTGAGAGTCTCCCGTATT
This sequence comes from uncultured Binatia bacterium (SeqCode), assembly GCA_965243735.1. Lineage (GTDB taxonomy): Bacteria > Desulfobacterota > Binatia > Bin18 > Bin18 > JAAXHF01. Next base: position 3,776,542 of record CBDEVZ010000008.1, on the reverse strand, counting down.
TCTATCCTGAAGGGATTCTCGTCCTGGCCATTCTGGTCATCTTTATTGCCGACCTGTTTGTTGAAGAAAAGGAACGGCTGGGCAATATCGCCCTGATTGGCGTGACCCTGGCCCTGGTCTTTACCTCTGGGCTGTCCATATTTGGCTTCCGTCTGATTGCCGGTTTACCCGGGGCTGGGGAAGGCTGGCTGTTCCACCGCATGGTGGCGATCGATAATTTTGCGATTTTCTTCAAGGTGGTCCTGTCCTTGTCGGCCGTGGGGGCGATCTGGATGTCGTTGAGTTCGCGCGAGATCCGCGACTCGGATCAGGGCGAGTATTACGCCATCCTCTTGGCCAGCACCCTGGGCATGTTTTTCATGGCCTCGGCGACCAATCTGCTGATTGCCTATGTGGCGCTCGAATTCGTCAGCCTGACCTCGTATATCCTGACCGGCTATCTGCGCCATAACCGGCGTTCCGGCGAAGCCGCGCTGAAATACCTGATCTACGGCGGCGTGGCGTCGGGCACGATGATCTACGGCATGAGCTGGATTTTCGGTCTGGCCGGCAGCCTGGACTATGCCGAAATCAATGCCGCCCTGTTTCAGGGCAATCCCGATCAACTGACGGTCTTCATTGCTCTGGTCCTGATTCTGGCCGGATTTGGCTATAAGATTTCTGCCGTGCCGTTCCATATGTGGACGCCCGATGTCTACCACGGGGCACCCATTCCGGTCACCGCCTTCTTGGCGGTTGGCTCAAAGGCGGGCGGCTTTGCGCTGCTGATGCGCTTTTTCTATCCCGGGCTGTCCCAGTTGGGCGACAACGGCGTCTGGCAGTTCCTGCCCGGAGTGGAATGGCCGCAGTTCATGCTGGTGATCGCCATGATCACCATGACTCTGGGCAATTTGGCCGCGCTGAATCAGAGCAATGTGAAACGGCTTCTGGCATACTCCAGCATCGCCCATGCCGGATATATCCTGATGGGATTTGTGGTCTTGAGCAACGATGGTCTGCGGGCGATGCTGTTCTACCTGATTGTCTATTACCTGATGACCCTGGGCGCTTTTGTGGTTGTGCTCGTCGTTGCCAACAACACCGGGCATGAGGATCTTGACGGATTCCGGGGCCTGGCGTGGCGGGGTGGGGCGCTGCCCGCTATCGCCATGGGCGTCTTCCTGTTTTCGTTAACGGGCCTGCCCCCTTTGGGCGGATTCATTGGCAAGTTCTACCTATTCGCTGCGGTCATCAAACACGAGTTTTACTATCTTGCCGTTGTCGGCATCCTCAATAGTGTCGTCTCGCTGTACTACTACGCCCGTATCGTGAAGACGATGTTCCTTGACAATCCGGTCGGGACGGAGGGTGAGGTAAGGCTTGACCTGCATAACGGCTCAATTCTGACCGTGCTCAGCCTGGCCACGATTATTCTCGGCGTCTATTGGGCTCCGGTCTTTGATTTTGCCGACCGCTCGGCCCGATTTTTCCTCGGCTAGCGGGGAGGCGAGTCGCGCTAAGACCGGGACTTGCCTGCCGTGTCGGACGCAGGTATGGTGGGTTGCTCCCGGTCGGGGCGTAGCGCAGCCTGGTAGCGCACCTGCCTTGGGAGCAGGGGGTCGGCCGTTCAAATCGGCTCGCCCCGATGGAAAAATGCTAGGGATGAGAGTCCTGAGACTCTCCGCTGGCGAGGGCGCCAGTAGCTCAGCTGGATAGAGCAACGGCCTTCTAAGCCGTGGGTCAGGGGTTCGAATCCCTTCTGGCGCGTGTGGTGGGTGTAGCTCAGTTGGTAGAGCACTTGGTTGTGGCCCAAGTGGTCGAGGGTTCAAGTCCCTTCACTCACCCTCTTTGGTAAGAGTCTGTTCCGCCGAACAGGACAGGCGCGTGGAGCGCTGGTGGAGTTCTGCCTGAGGCGAAACGGGCTCTTCTACGGGCCGCTAGCTCAGCTGGTAGAGCAGCTGACTCTTAATCAGCGGGTCCGGAGTTCGATCCTCCGGCGGCCCTTTCTTCGCTCCGCACTGCTTGGGGAGGGACTGGGGTGTATTTTGCGAGAGTGGCGAAACTGGCAGACGCGCTAGACTTAGGATCTAGTCCGCTCACGCGGATGGGGGTTCAAGTCCCCCCTCTCGCACTGCCCGTGCCCGACTTGCTCTCTAGACACCTCCCTCCAAGAGCACCCCGATTCCCTGCTTGGGCGGTACTATGGTTCTCCTATGAAAGTTTCTATTGATTCCGTTGATGCCGTTCAGAAAAAACTCGCTTTTGAGATTCCCGCCGAGCGGGTCAGCCAAGAGGTCGAAAAGGCCTATCGGACAGTCCAGCAACAGGCTCGGCTGAAGGGGTTTCGACCCGGCAAGGTGCCCCGGCCTGTCCTCAGCCGGTATTTTGGGGAGCAGGTCGCCCAGGAAGTCAGCTCCCTCCTCGTTCAGGAGTCCTACCCCCGGGCTGTGGAAGAACACGACCTGCGCGTCGTAGCCCAGCCCCAGATTGTGACAGAGAAGCTCACCCCCGGTCAGCCGTTCCGTTACTCGGCAACGGTCGAAGTCCGACCACAGGTGGAGATTACGGACTATGCCGGGATCACGGTTGAAAAACCCCACGAAACGGTCGCCGAGGAAGAGGTCGAAGCGTCTCTGCAACGCCTCGCCGAATCCATGACCCAACTCGTCCCGATTACCGACCGGGATCGCGTTGAAGAGAGCGATGTCTTGACGCTCGATTATGTCGGGTTGCGCGAGGGCCGTCCGCTGCCCGGACTCGAAGCCAAGGGACGGCTCGTCGAGATGGGACGCGAGACCGTGCTGCCCGGCTTTCAGGATCATCTGCTTGGCGCGCAACGTGGCAGGGCGCTCCAGTTCTCGGTGCCCATGCCTCAGCCTGAGGAGCCGGCTGAGCCGGCCACAGAACCTGCGCAAGCCGTGCTCTTCCGGGTGACGGTCCACGATATAGCGCGCAAAGAAGTCCCGGCCCTTGATGACGATTTTGCCAAGGACCACGGCGAGTGCGGCACTCTGGAAGAATTGCGGAACAAAATTCGGGATAACCTCCACCAAGCCACGGAACGTCGGGTGGAAAATCAGCTGCACGAAGCGCTCTTGGCCGGCGTGTATGAAAAGAACCCCTTTGAAGTTCCGCCCAGCTTGGTCCGTGAACAGCTCCGTCAGCTCTTTGTCGAGGCCGGTATTCAAAGACCCGAGGAAGACGTATCGGTCGGTGAGGGCCGCTTGACCGACGAACTGCGTGAGCAGTTTACGGCCCGGGCTCGTCAGAGCGTCCAGTCCGTGTTTATCGTCGACGCCTTGGTTGAGCAGCTCTCCCTGTCCGTGTCTGAAAAGGCCGTACGCCAGAAGATTGAAGAGCTGTCTTCCGCCAACCCGGAGCAAAAACAGCAGCTTGAGAATTTTTATGCCAAGGCCGAGAATAGACAGACGCTTGAGCGCCAGCTGCTACGAGAGAAAGCGATCCAGGCCGTCGTTGACAAGGCCGAGATAAAAGCAGTAGACAGGGACGTTGCCGGTACAGGGGAAAAAGACTAGTATGGGCCGCCGGACGTTGCCATGAATCTGATTCCTATCGTCGTCGAACAAACCGGGCGCGGAGAGCGGGCGTACGATATCTTCTCGCGTCTGCTAAAAGACCGCATCGTTTTCCTCGGCAGCGCTGTCACGGATGAGGTCGCCAACCTTATCTCCGCAGAACTGCTCTTCCTCGAATCTGAGGACCCCGACAAGGATATCCACTTCTACATCAATTCCCCCGGTGGTTCGGTCACCGCCGGTCTTGCTATCTACGATACGATGCAGTACATCAGGCCAGACGTCTCAACCTTGTGCCTGGGCCAAGCGGCAAGTATGGCTGCCTGGCTGCTGGCGGCAGGGGCCAAGGGCAAGCGTTATGTGCTGCCGCACGCCCGGGTCATGATTCATCAACCCCTGGGTGGGGTCCAAGGCCAGGCCGCCGACATCGACATCCAGGCCCGTGAGATGTTACGCATCCGGGAGCAGATGAACGAGATTCTGGTCAGACATACCGGACAGTCGCTCAAGAAGATTGAGCGCGATACCGACCGGGATTTCTTCTTCGAGAGCAAGCAAGCCGTAGAGTATGGGCTGGTTGATGATGTCGTGCTGAACCGAAAATAAGAGAACGGTGAGGAGCGGGTATGGCCAGACAGAGTGATGATCGCCCCGGAAATTTGGTGTGCTCCTTTTGTGGCAAAAGCCAGGATGAGGTGCGCAAACTCATCGCCGGCCCCACCGTCTATATCTGCGACGAATGTATTGACCTGTGCAACGATATCATCGCCGAGGAGTGTGACCAGGAAGAATCCTTCGCGGCCGCCTCTGCCGTCCCCAAGCCGGCCGAAATCAAACGCGTCCTTGATCAGTATGTGATTGGTCAGGAGCGGGCCAAGAAAATCTTGTCTGTGGCCGTCCACAATCATTACAAACGGGTGGACTCGCCGATGACAGCCAATGACGTCGAGCTGCAAAAGTCGAATATTTTGCTGATTGGACCAACCGGCTCTGGCAAGACTCTGCTGGCCCAGACTTTAGCGCGCTTCTTGCAGGTGCCATTTACCCTTGGGGATGCGACCAGCCTGACCGAAGCGGGCTATGTCGGTGAAGATGTCGAGAACATTATTCTGAGCTTGCTCCAGAATGCCGACTACGACGTGGAGAAATGCCAGAAAGGCATCGTCTACATTGACGAGATAGACAAGGTGGCCCGCAAGGGTGACAATCCGTCCATCACCCGTGACGTATCAGGTGAAGGCGTCCAACAGGCTCTGCTCAAGATCATTGAGGGAACGGTCGCCAGCGTTCCGCCAAAAGGGGGCAGAAAGCATCCCCAGCAGGAGTTTGTCCAGGTCGATACCACCAATATCCTCTTTATCTGCGGTGGAGCGTTCGTCGGTCTTGACGATGTGATCCGGCGCCGAACTGGGGGGAAAAATATGGGCTTCGGGGCGGATGTCAAATCTAGCTCGTCCCGGAGCGGGAGTGCCCTGTTGACCGAGGTCCAGCCGGAAGATTTGCTCAAATTCGGGATGATTCCGGAATTTGTCGGACGCCTGCCCGTGCTGGCGACGCTTGAGGAATTGGACGACCAGGCCCTCGTCCGCATCTTGAAAGAGCCGAAGAACGCGCTGGTGCGGCAATATCAAAAGCTGTTCGAGCTGGAAAACGTTCATCTCCGGTTCGAGGAAAAAGCGCTGAAAGCCATTGCCAAAGAAGCCCTGACCCGGAAGTCTGGGGCTCGAGGGCTCCGGGCCATTATGGAAAACATCATGCTTGACGTGATGTACGACATTCCTTCTCAGCCAAACATCAGAGAGGTTGTTATTTCCGAAGAAGTGGTTACACACAATGAACAGCCTCGTATTGAACGTAATCTCAAAGCCACGGCATAAGGGGCGGGGCGGATGTGGATGGTGGGCGGGGCGATGGGCGTCCCATGCCGGTACGGAATGAGACAACAGATAATCGCGACAAAGGAGGGAACGTGCGACTTCCGCTTTTACCCCTAAGGGACATCATCGTTTTTCCCCATATGGTCGTTCCGCTTTTTGTCGGAAGGCAACGCTCCATCAAGGCCCTTGAGGACGCGGTTGCCGGCGATAAATTGATTTTTCTTTCTACTCAACGCGACGCCAAGGTTAACGATCCGACTCCCCAGGATATCTATCAGATCGGGACCATGGGGACGGTGGTGCAGCTGCTGCGCCTGCCGGATGGAACGGTTAAGGTCCTCGTCGAAGGCAAACAGCGGGCGCAGATTGTCCAGCATGTTGACCATCCGGACTTCTTTGCCGTTGAGGTGGGGGAGGTTCAGGAGACAAATAATCGCCCCGCTGAATTGGACTCTCTGGTCAAGAGTGTCAATTCGACGTTTGAGAATTATGTCCGCCTGAACAAAAAGATCCCGCCCGAAATGATCATGACCGTGGCGGCGATCAATGACCCCTCCCATCTGGCCGACACGATCATTGCCCACCTGGGCATCAAGCTTGAGGACAAACAGACGCTGCTGGAAACGATTGACCCGGCGGACCGCCTGGAAAAAGTGCTGGGCTACATGCGCTCCGAGATCGAGATTCTCGAGGTGGAGCGTCGCATTCGCAATCGGGTCAAAAAGCAGATGGAGAAGACCCAGAAGGAATACTATCTCAACGAGCAAATGCGGGCGATCCAAAAAGAACTCGGAGAGAAGGACGAGTTCAAGAACGAGATCCAGGAGCTCGAAGAGAAAATTCGTCAGAAAAAGATGTCGGCCGAGGCGCGGGACAAGATTGAAAAAGAGCTCAAGAAGCTCAAGATGATGTCTCCGATGTCGGCCGAGGCGACCGTTGTCCGCAACTATATTGACTGGCTCCTGTCTTTGCCGTGGTACGACTACACCGAGGATAAACTGGATATTCAAGAGGCGGAGACGATTCTCGAAGAAGACCACTATGGTCTGGAAAAAGTCAAAGAACGCATTCTCGAATACCTGGCCGTTCAGAGCCTCGTCGGTCAGATCAAAGGCCCAATTCTGTGTTTCGCGGGTCCTCCCGGCGTTGGCAAGACCTCATTAGGCAAGTCTATTGCGCGGGCGACTGATCGCAAGTTCGTCCGTATCTCGCTCGGCGGAGTCCGCGACGAAGCCGAGATCCGTGGACATCGACGGACGTATATCGGGGCGATGCCGGGCAAGATCGTTCAGGGCATGAAAAAGGCCGGCTCCGGCAACCCTGTCTTTCTGTTGGATGAGATCGATAAGATGTCGACCGATTTCCGAGGCGATCCGTCGGCGGCCTTGATGGAGGTGCTCGATCCTGAACAGAACGCGGCCTTTAACGATCACTACCTCGATGTTGATTATGATCTGTCTCAAATCCTCTTTATCTGCACGGCCAACAATCTCGAACGTATCCCCCGTCCCTTGCAGGATCGCATGGAGATCATTCGTCTTCCAGGCTACACGGAATACGAAAAGCTGCATATTGCCAAGCGCTACCTGGTGAAGAAGCAGCGCGAGGCCAACGGGCTGACCGAGAAAAATATCGATCTCCCGGATAGCGTTCTGTCTTCGGTGATCCGTTCGTACACCAAAGAATCGGGCGTCAGGAGTCTTGAGCGCGAAATCGGGACGCTGTGTCGGAAGGTTGCGGTTGAGGTGGTCAAAAAAGACCGCGATACACGTATTCGGCTGAATACCAAGAACCTGCAGAAATACCTCGGGCCGCTGAAGTTCCGGGTGAGCAAGGCTGAGCAAGAGGACAAAGTCGGTGTGGTGACCGGCTTGGCCTGGACCGATGTCGGCGGCGAGCTGCTGGCAACCGAGGTCACAGTTCTCCCGGGCAAGGGCAAGCTGACCATCACGGGCAAGATTGGAGATGTGATGCAGGAGTCCGCCCAGGCTGCGATGAGCTATGTGCGCTCACGTTCGGCCGAACTCGGGCTGGACAAGGATTTCTACCAGAATATCGATATCCACCTGCATATTCCCGAGGGCGCCATTCCAAAAGATGGTCCGTCAGCCGGTGTGACCATGGCCACCTCCATCGTATCCGCCTTGGCAAAAATTCCGGTTCGCCACGATGTGGCGATGACCGGAGAGATTACTCTGCGGGGACGGGTCTTACCTATAGGTGGCCTGAAAGAGAAGATCCTGGCCGCCCATCGGGGTGGGATTAAGCGGGTCGTCATTCCTGCAGAAAATGAAAAAGACCTCCAAGATGTGCCCGCCCCAATTCTGAAAGCGGTTCAGGTTGAAGTGGCGGAGCACGTTGACGAAGTTCTGCGGAAAGCGCTCGCCCTGAGTGACCCTGATCAATTCCTGCTTGCCGATGGCTCGGCCGTTGAGCAAGCTCTATACCCGCCTGAAACAGAGGTCCCGCATTCTTCGGAGGTGGTTACGCATTAGGCGGACGAACGTGCCGAGACAGCGTTGGGGATTGACACTATGGTGTGGCGGTGGTACTCCTCTCCCTCCCGGAGAGGAGGGCCTCTATTCCGCCCGTCTTTCAGATGCGCTTGGGGGCGGTTAGCTCAGTGGAAGAGCATCGGCCTTACAAGCCGAGGGCCATCCGTTCAAACCGGATACCGCCCATGGTGGGGTCGTAGTTCAGCTGGTTAGAACGCCGGCCTGTCACGCCGGAGGTCGCGAGTTCGAGTCTCGTCGGCCCCGCCATCCCTTCTTCGCCACTCAAAGGATTCAGGGTTGCAAGGATGAAGAAAGAGACCTCTACACGTTCACGAAAAGCCTCGCTGAGCGCTCGCCGCTGGCATCTTGTTGATGCCGAGGGCCAGACGGCCGGCCGTCTGGCCAGCGCTGTCGCCCAGGTTCTGCGCGGCAAAAACAATCCCGCCTTTGCCCCCCATATTGATAACGGAGACTTTGTCATTGTCATCAATGCCGGTCGGATCCGTTTTTCCGGGAACAAATGGCAGCAGAAAATGTATTACCACCATACTGAGTATCCGGGCGGAATCCGCCAAGCCACTGCCGAGCATGTGCTGTCAAAACATCCCGAAGATATTGTCAAAAAGGCGGTGGTTGGGATGCTGCCCAAAAATGCGCACGGCCGAGCGCTGGCCACAAAACTGAAGATTTATGCGGGCCCTGAGCACCCCCACGCCGCCCAGCAACCGGTATTGCTAGTCGTTTGAGGAGAGACGAAAATATGGCTGAGCAAAGGACTGAGTATTGGGGGACCGGGAAACGCAAGACGGCGGTCGCCCGTGTCCGCCTTTTTCCCGGAGCGGGCAAGTACACCATTAATCGTCGTGAGCTAAATGCGTATTTTGGGCGGGAAACTGTACGGATGGTTGTGCAGCAACCCTTGACCCTGATTCAGGAGCAGGGCAAGCACGACGTGATTGCGAATGTCCAGGGCGGGGGCAATGCCGCCCAAGCCGCAGCTATTCGGCATGGGATCACCCGCGCCTTGCTGGAGATGAACCCCGATTTACGCCGGACTTTGAAGAAAGCCGGCTTTATTACCCGGGATTCGCGCCGGGTCGAGCGCAAGAAGTACGGAAGACACAAGGCACGTAAACGGCCGCAGTACTCAAAGCGCTAAAGCCACGCCCTGCCTAATCAACGCCCAGTAGTAGAAAGAGCCCACACAGTCCGGCGACCCCATTGGCCAGCCAGGCGGCGAGTTGGGGCGGCAGCGCGCCGCTATGGCCAAGAGAGATGCTGAGCGCCAACACGAGCCAGTAGCCGAAGCCTGTTATCAGGGCCAGGCCCAAGACCGTCGGTAGCGCATGCTGCTTGGAACTGGGAATGGTCAGGGCAATGCCGATGAGGGTCATCACCAGTGTCGCAAATGGCACGGCACTTTTGAGGTGGAGGTCGACCTGATATTCCGTGGTGTCGAGCCCCTTTTTCTGGAGGTTAACAATATACTTGCGGAGCTGATCCGAGGAGAACTCCTCGGCTTTCATGTCAATCAGCGAGAAGTCTTCAGGAGTTTCTTGGAGGTGGACGGGCAATCCCCGAAGTCGGGCGTGCTCCTCCCCTGTCAGCGACTTTTCCCGGACCGCGGTGAGCTGCCATCGGTCTTCCTTCCACTCTGCCCTAGCGATTTCGACCAGAGAACGCACGCGAAAATCTTGATCAAGCGTGTACATGGTCAGGCCCGAGACGATTTTTTTCTGTGAATCAAAATGTTCGATATAATAAAAGGCGCCGTCCCCGTGGTACCAGAAACCGCGTTCATGAAAGAGTCCTTTGAACGGCCGCTGTTTAATTTCAACCGTGTTAATGTAGCGGGAATGGTGAAAGGCGGCCGGCACCACCCATTCGTTCCAGACTCTGACGGCTAGGCTCAACAGACCGGCGGTCAGGAGAAGCGGCAGGGCCATCTGCCACGGGCTGATGCCACACGCCTTCAGAGCCAGTAGCTCGCGATTTCTCGACAGTAAGCCACAGCCGATGAGCACCCCGGCCAGCGCTGCGGCTGGAGCGGCCTGGGTCACGAAGAGGGGGATCTTGAAGACGAAATAGCGGATGGTTGCCGATACCGAAGCGCGGTACTTGATGAAATTATCGAGACGATCAAAAAAGTCGACCAGCAGTGACAGGCCGAGGAATAAGACGAGGCTGAACAGGAAGAAGCGTAGATACTCGGTGCAGACATAGCGGCACACGAGACGCGTCAGCCCGAGGCGAGTCACGATCAGGGAGAAGCCAGCCCGAGCATTTACGGCCGGACTACCGGCAGCCAGGCTTGTTTTGGTGTAGAGCGTCGTTTCCATACCGGACGTGTGAAAAAGGGCTTTTCCTGCCGGGCACGCTCGAATAGGTAGACTCCGGCGATCCCCAGTATAATATTTGGCAGCCATAGGGCAATGCCGGGTGGCAGAACCGCCTTTTTGCCGAGCGCTTCTCCTACCGTGAGCAGCAAATAGTAGGTAAGCAAGACCCCCATCGTCAGGGCGAAGCCGTGTGAGTGTTGCGTCCCTCTGAAGCGGAGACTCAGCGGAAGGGCCAGGAAGCTAAAGACGACACAGGCAAACGGTAGGGAGAGGCGACGGTGCAATTCTATTGAGGCGTTGCGTTCCTGTTGCGTCTGGGCCTCACTCCGGGCGAGCGTATCGAGTAGTTGTCCGAGCGTCATTTCTTTTGGTTTCCACACCGGCTCCTTCACATTTGCCAAGATTGCGCTGAGATTCAGGCTCACGTCGTAGACAGAGAAATGGGTGGTGTGGTAGGTATGACTGAGTTGCTCAAAGCTGTGGATCGACCCATCCAACAGACGAAGCGTCAGGATTTCCTGGTCCTCTCCGGCCAGGATAGTCCCGCGTTCGGCAAAGATCGTATTCTGGTGCTGAGCGTGCCGATTGTCGGCAATCATGACGCCGTGCAGGCGTGTGCCGGGTGGCTGAATCTCTTCCGCGTAAACGACAAGTCCGGCGAAATCCGTGTTAAAGGTCTTCTCTTTCAGGCCGGCCGATACGTGGTTTTTCGCAATGCCATACAGCGCCTGCTTGAGGGCGGCGTTGCTCCAGGGGCGGACGTAGAGCGTCAGGACAAACGTGGTGCACAGCAGGATGAAGGCAAATGTCCAGACAGGAGCCGCCAGTTGAAGCAGGCCGATCCCACAACTCTTGAAGGCGATGATCTCTCTATCGGCAGACAGCCGTCCCAGACCCCATAGCAACGCCAACAAGAAGGCCATCGGGACGGTGATCTCAAAAAAGGCGGGTAAAATATAGGCAAAAGTCTCGAGCAACTGAGCGACTGGAACCCCCCGATTCACAATCAAGTCAACGAGTTTGAGGATACGAATGGTGAACAGCAGGACGGTAAAAATCAGCAAGCCGATGAGAAATGGGGGCACGACCTCGCGGGAGACGTAACGAAAGAGGATACAGCCCATGGCTTTGGATCCTAGAAAAAAAGGGCGGACTTGTAAACCAAGAATGGTGTATGGTCTCCATCCGGTTCGGGAGTATCTGCGAGCCGTACCCGAAGCGATTTGGCACATTTTTCTCTTGCCGAATCTCCGGCAGTCGCCAGTCGCTATCTTGGCCCGCCAGCACACTATTCCTCTTTCGTATGAGCCTCCCTCTTTTTTCCACGCCTTGGCTCCGGGCGGTGGCCATCAAGGAGCCGCTGCTCACTTGCAGCCTTTTCCCTATACCCCCTTGTCTGACATCTTGAACAAACACGCCAACCTGCTCCTCATCCTCGACGGTATTCTCGATCCACGTAACCTCGGATCCCTGCTTCGGACCGCCGAGGGAGCGGGGGTCGGCGGGGTGGTACTTCCCCACCGGCGGGCTGCTGGTCTTTCTGCCGTTGTCGAAAAAACCGCGGCAGGAGCAACCGCGTATCTGCCGATCTGCCGAGTCGGCAACCTCGCCCGGTCGCTGGACCGTATCCGAGTAGCGGGGTACTGGCTGGTTGGGTTGGCCCCCGACGCACCCCAGACCTTGTACGAGCTGGGGCCGCAGCGAGATATCGCGCTCCTGCTGGGAAATGAAGAAAAAGGGCTGCGGCCTGTGGTCCGGGATCGTTGTGATTGTCTAGTTGCACTTCCCATGCAAGGGGAGATCGGCTCCTTGAATGTGTCCGTAGCTGGAGCCGTCGCCTTGTACGAGATTGTGCGTAGGAACATGCGGCAGTGAGACCGGTCTTTGCGGCTGTCAGAGACGCTCATCTGACTGCTTCAACACTACTTGACTTGTCCAAGAAAACAGGCTAGAGTGCGCCATCCGTCCACAAACTAAAACATGATTTTGCGAATTTTCCCGTGGCGGAGGTGAAAGGCAACGGCCAGAAGAATACCCTCTACTGCTGGCGTAGCTCAACGGTAGAGCAGCTGATTTGTAATCAGCAGGTTGTAGGTTCAAGTCCTATCGCCAGCTTTCTCCTGAGTGGCAAGGTGAGTCGATATGGTACGGAGAGGTGCCCGAGCGGCCAAAGGGAGCAGACTGTAAATCTGCCGGCGTATGCCTTCGAAGGTTCGAATCCTTCCCTCTCCACTCTCAATGAAGACGAATCCATGCGGGAATAGCTCAGTTGGCTAGAGCGCGAGCCTTCCAAGCTCGGGGTCGCGGGTTCGAATCCCGTTTCCCGCTCCATGTGCCCCACGAGATAGGCCGAAGGGCTTCCCCGCTACGTCTGCACACATAAGAGTGCTTATAGAGTGCTATGGATCGCAGCTAGACCGAGTGCTCACGAGCGCTCACGAGCCCAGGTAGCTCAGCAGGTAGAGCACGTCCTTGGTAAGGACGAGGTCGGCGGTTCAAGCCCGCTCCTGGGCTTACTTTTTGCCAGGGGATTAGGACGACGAACCAGCCTTGAGAGGCTGAGTTCAGCAGCGAAGGAGCGAGAGACATGGCGAAGGAGCGGTTTGAGCGGAGTAAGCCGCACGTGAACGTAGGGACGATCGGGCACATTGACCATGGGAAGACCACGCTGACGGCCGCGATCACGAAAGTGTTAGCGGAGCGAGCGATGGCGCAGGCGATTGCGTTTGAAGAGATTGACAAAGCGCCCGAAGAGAAAGAGCGGGGGATCACGATCAACACGGCGCACGTGGAGTACGAGACCGAGCAGCGCCACTATGCGCACGTGGACTGTCCGGGGCACGCGGACTACATCAAGAACATGATCACCGGGGCGGCGCAGATGGACGGAGCGATATTAGTGGTGGCGGCGACCGACGGGCCGATGCCACAGACGCGGGAGCATATCCTGTTGGCGCGCCAAGTGGGGGTGCCGGCGATTGTGGTGTACATGAACAAAGTGGACATGGTGGATGACGAAGAGCTGCTGGACCTGGTGGAGTTGGAAGTGCGGGAACTGCTGTCGAAGTACGAATTTCCGGGTGACGACACGCCGATCATCCGGGGGAGTGCCTTAGACGCCTTAGAGGGCGCCGACACGGCGTCAATTCTCGAACTAATGGCGGCGGTGGACAGTTTCATTCCGGAGCCCGAGCGGGAAGTGGACAAGCCGTTTTTGATGTCGGTCGAAGACGTCTTTTCGATTTCGGGTCGGGGAACGGTAGCGACCGGGCGGATTGAGCGGGGGCAGATCAAAGTCGGGGAAGAGGTGGAGATCGTGGGGATTCGGGCGACGGAGAAGACGACGGTGACGGGGGTGGAGATGTTCCGCAAGCTGCTGGACGTGGGGCAAGCGGGGGACAACGTGGGGTGTCTGCTCCGGGGGATCAAGCGGGAAGAGATCGAGCGGGGGCAAGTGTTAGCGCAGCCGGGGAGCATCACGCCGCACACCCGGTACGAGGCCGAGGTGTACGTGTTGACCAAAGAAGAGGGGGGGCGGCATACGCCGTTTTTCAACAACTACCGGCCACAGTTTTACTTTCGGACGACGGACGTGACGGGGACGGTGGCCTTACCGGCGGGGACCGAGATGGTGATGCCGGGGGATAACACGCAGATGACGGTAACGTTATTGACACCGATAGCGATGGACGAGGGGCTCCGGTTTGCGATTCGGGAGGGGGGCCGCACGGTGGGGGCTGGGGTCGTCGCTAAAATCTTGGAGTAAAACCTCCCGAGCATGTGGGTCAGTAGCTCGAATTGGATAGAGCACCGGACTCCAAATCCGGGGGTTGCAGGTTCGAAGCCTGCCTGACCCGCTTTTCTTTGTGGTGGAGCACTGAAAGATGAACGACCGATGACGACCGAGTTCCAGACAAGGCTCAGTTCCTGAGGGCGGAGAGAGGATGCGGGCAAAGTGAGTGCCATACGAGCCGGCTTCGACACTGTCAGGACATTCCTGCAGGAAGCCTGGGCTGAGCTTCAACGGGTGCACTGGCCTGCCCAAAAAGAGGTTCGGGCGGCAACCTGGGTGGTGTTGCTTTTGGTGGGTGTGATAGCGCTCTACCTCTTTGCAGTTGATGCTTTTCTCGCCTGGCTGTTACGCCTGCTTATCGGCTACTAGGTCTTCATCGGTACGGCAGACTACACTATGGCTAAGCAATGGTATGTGGTCCATACCTATTCCGGGTATGAACGGAAAGCCAAGGCGGCTCTCGAAGAACGGATCCGTACGCTCGGCAAGGAGGAACTGTTCGGTGATGTCCTCGTTCCCGAAGAGCAGGTCGTCGAGCTTGTCAAAGGCCGCAAACGGACTTCTGCCCGCAAGTTTTTTCCCGGCTATATCCTGGTCCAGATGGAGATGAGCAACGAGACCTGGCACGTTGTCAAGTCAACGCCCAAGGTCACCGGTTTCGTCGGGGGCTCGTTTGACCCTCAGACGATCCCGCCAGTGTCTGAGGCCGAGGTATCAGAGATTCTGAATCAGGTCCAAGAAGGAACATTACGGCCGAAACCCAAGGTCTTGTACGAGGTTGGTGAAGGGGTCAAGGTAGTGGACGGTCCTTTTCAGGATTTCACCGGCGTGGTTGAAGAGGTCAAGCCGGACAAAGGAAAACTACGGGTGCTGATCAGCATCTTCGGTCGCGCAACCCCGGTTGAACTCGATTTGGTGCAAGTCGAGAAAACCTAAAGAGGCACACGAGCAATGGCAAAAAAGGTGATGACCGAAATCAAGTTGCAGATCCCGGCCGGCCAGGCGACCCCGAGTCCGCCTGTCGGGCCTGCGCTTGGTCAGCGCGGGGTCAATATTATGGAGTTCTGCAAGGCGTTTAACGCCAAGACGCAGGCGCAACAGGGGCTGCTGATCCCTGTCGTGATCACCGTCTATGCAGACCGTTCTTTTTCTTTTCTCACCAAGACCCCTCCCGCCTCCGTCCTGATCAAGAAAGCCATGGGGATTGAAAAGGGCTCCCAGGAACCGGCCAAAGATATCATCGGGTCTATCTCGCGGGCTCAGGTCGAAGAAATCGCCAAGACGAAGATGCCCGACCTGAACGCGAATGATATTGACGGAGCCCGAAAAATCATTGAAGGAACCGCTCGCAGCATGGGCGTCAGTGTGGTGGACTAAGATGGCAAAAAAAAGCAAGGGATACCGGGCCGCAGTCGAAAAAGTTGATCGCGAACAGCGCTACCCTTTGCCCCGGGCCGTTGCCCTGGTCAAGGAAACGGCCCGGGCGAAATTTGATGAAACGGTAGAGGTGGCGGTCCGACTCGGGGTTGACCCGCGTAAGGCCGACCAAAATGTGCGTGGCACAGTGGTCTTGCCGCACGGCACGGGAAAGTCCGTGCGGGTGGCCGTCTTTGCCAAAGGAGACAAGGCCCGCGAAGCCGAAGAGGCGGGTGCCGATATTGTCGGGGCTGAGGAGTTAGTCGCGCGTATCACCGATGAAGGCTGGCTCGAGTTTGACAAGGCGGTGGCCACGCCAGACATGATGAGCGTGGTCGGCCGGATTGGAAAAATCCTCGGACCCCGGGGCCTGATGCCCAACCCCAAAGTCGGGACGGTGACCATGGAGGTTGGGCAGACCATTCAGGATCTGAAGGGCGGAAAGGTCGAGTATCGGGTCGATAAAGTCGGCAATATCCACGTCCCGGTCGGAAAGGCGTCGTTTAGCGAGCAACAGCTGCTCGAAAATACCAGCTCCCTGATCGAGGGTTTGGTGCGGGCTAAGCCGGCTTCCGCGCGGGGAACCTACCTCCAAAGCGTGTGCGTCAGTACCACCATGGGACCTGGCGTGCGGGTGGATCCTTCGACGGTCCAGCGCGGCTGAGCCCTGTCTCTCAAACTCAGAGTGCCTCGACACGACGGGAGAGCGAATCATTATGGAGCGCCACGAGAAAGAACAGGCTGTTGCCGACTTGCAGGGGATCTTTCGGGATGTACAGACCGCAGTCGTCGCCGAATATAAGGGCCTCAGCGTGGCTGAGTTAGACGCCTTGCGACGTGAGTTGAGAGAGGTCGGCGGACGGTACCGGGTCGCAAAAAATAGTCTGGTGTCCTTGGCGGTCGAGGGAACGCCGTATCTCTCGCTCAAAGAACTGCTCACGGGCCAAAACGGTCTGGTGCTCGGCTATGGCGAGGCGGTTGACTTGGCCAAAGCCGTGACCCGCTACGCCAAAGAACATGAACAACTGACGATTAAAGGCGGCGTCACAGAGGGACAGTTCCTGGACGCCGCCCAGATTGAAGCCCTGGCCAGCCTGCCGAGCCGGGATGCACTCCGGGCGCAACTGCTCGGTCTCCTGTCTCAGCCCGCCACACAACTGGCCGGCGTGCTGGCCGCTCCGGCCTCCCAACTGGCCCGTGTCCTCAACGCCAGGCAGGAGCAGGCCGATGCCCAAGCCTCACCACAAGCCAATGGAGCGGATGCCTAAGGGTATACCGTTAACGCGGAAAGGAGAAACGCATGGCTCTCAGCGCCGAAAAAATGGAAGAACTGGTCTCAACCCTGTCTGACCTGACCATTCTTGAAGTCTCGGACTTGGTCAAACAGTTGGAGGAAAAATGGGGCGTCAGCGCAGCCGCGCCGGTTGTTGTCGCCAGTGGTGGGGCGGCGGACGGCGACGCGCCGGCTCAGGCCGAAGAGAAGACCGAATTTGATGTGGTCCTGACCGGCCCCGGTGAAAAGAAAATCCAGGTCATCAAAGTCGTTCGGGAAATCACCGGCCTGGGTCTCAAGGAGGCAAAGGAACTGGTGGATAACGCGCCGAAGCCGGTCAAGGAAGGGATTGCCAAAGACGAGGCTGAGGAACTCCTGAAGAAGATTGAAGAGGTCGGGGGCGTGGTTGAGCTGAAATAGGGGCGTGTACGCCAAAGGAGAAGAGTGGGAATGGCGTTGCAGCTGGCAGATAATTTTCGTTTCCGACGGGCGTTCAGCCAGATCGGCAAAATTATTGAGATTCCACACCTGTTGGAGATCCAACGGCACTCGTACGAGGAATTCCTGCAGCGGAGCCCTAGCCCGGACGACCGCACGGAGTCCGGGCTGCAAGGGGTTTTTCGGTCGGTGTTTCCGATAAAGGACTTCAATGAAACCGCGTCGCTTGAATTTGTGAGCTATACGCTCGGAGAGCCGAAGTACACGGTCGAGGAATGCCACCAGCGCGGCATGACCTATGCCGCTCCCCTGAAGGTGACGATCCAACTTGTGCTGTGGGATGTCGATCCTCGGACGGAGGCTCGTACGATCAAAAACGTCAAAGAGCAAGAGGTCTATTTTGGCGAGATCCCGCTGATGACCTCGTATGGCACCTTCATGGTGAACGGGACTGAGCGGGTTATTGTGAGCCAGTTGCACCGCTCGCCCGGGGTCTTTTTCGACCATGACAAGGGCAAGACCCACGCCAGTGGGAAACTGCTCTATTCGGCCCGGATCATTCCCTACCGGGGGTCGTGGATCGACTTTGAATTCGATCCGCGCGATATCCTGTATGTCCGCATAGACCGTCGCCGCAAATTCCACGCAACCGTGCTGCTGCGGGCCCTGGGCATGACGGTCGAGGATCTGCTCAACTATTTCTACCCGACCGATACCATTACCTTTGACGGCGGCCGCGCCACAAAGAAATTCCAACCTCAGCTCCTGCTCGGACTGCGTGCGACCCAAGAGGTTCGCAATCCGACAAACCACGATGTGCTAGTTAAAGAAGGGCGTCGGTTCACCCGGAACGCGATCAGACAGATAGGGGCTGTCGGGCTTGAGCAGATCCCGATCACCCTCGAAGAAGTCGTGGGCCTGGTCGCAGCCCATGATGTGTGCGACCCGCAGACGCAGGAAGTTCTGGTCGCCTGCAACCAAGAGATCAGCCAGGCCGACCTCGACCTCCTGATCGAACGCAGGGTCCCGTCCATAGAGACGCTCTTTATCGACGAGTCGCACATCGGTCCATCCCTGCGCAATACGCTGTTGCAAGACAAGATTACGGAGCCCAAAGAGGCCGAGATGGAGATTTATCGCCGTCTACGGCCCGGAGATCCGCCAACGGCTGAGGCGGCAACGGTTTTCTTCCAGAACCTGTTCTTCAATGCCGAGCGCTACAACCTGTCCAAGGTTGGCCGTCTCAAGCTCAACCATAAGCTCCAGCTCGATGCCCCGCTCGATCTCGGGACCCTGCGCAAGGAAGATATCCTTGAGGTCGTCCGCTACCTGTTTGAGTTGAAAAACGGTAACGGAGTGGTCGATGATATTGACCATCTGGGCAACCGACGGGTGCGCGCGGTTGGCGAGTTGGTTGAAAATCAGTTCCGGATCGGGCTGGTCCGAATGGAACGCGCCGTCAAAGAGCGCATGAGTCTCCAGGATGTTGAGACTCTGATGCCCCAGGAACTGGTCAACTACAAGCCTGTCTCGGCTGCGCTCAAGGAATTCTTTGGATCGAGCCAGCTGTCGCAGTTCATGGACCAGACCAATCCCTTGTCCGAAGTGACCCACAAGCGGCGTCTGTCCGCCCTCGGACCGGGCGGCCTGACCCGTGAGCGGGCCGGTTTTGAGGTCCGGGACGTCCATCCGACCCACTATGGCCGCGTGTGTCCCATTGAGACGCCCGAGGGGCCGAATATCGGGCTGATCTCCAGCCTGTCAACCTATGCCCGGGTCAATGAATTCGGCTTTATCGAGACGCCATACCGGGAGGTCGAGGACGGTCGGGTGACCCAGCGGGTGCGGTACTTGTCCGCCCTCGAAGAAGAGACCCGGACCATCGCCCAGGCCAACGCCCCGGTTGACGAAGACGGGCGCTTTGTCCGAGACTTGGTGTCTTCCCGTCTGGGTGGCGAATTTGTAATGGTCCAACCCGAACAGGTCCAGCTGATGGATGTCTCGCCCACCCAGTTGGTGAGCGTTGCGGCCGCCCTGATTCCTTTTCTTGAGCACGACGACGCCAACCGGGCTCTGATGGGATCGAACATGCAGCGTCAGGCGGTTCCCCTGCTGCGCACCGAAGCACCGCTGGTCGGTACGGGCATGGAGCAGGTCGTGGCCCGGGATTCCGGGGCGACGGTCGTTGCCCATCGGAGCGGCCGGGTTGAGAATGTCGATTCCACCCGGGTGGTGATCAAGGCCGACGCGCCACCGACTGCCGGGGACGCTGCGGTCGATATCTACCCCCTGATCAAGTACCAGCGTTCCAACCAGAACACCTGCGTCAACCAGCGGCCAATCGTCAAGGTCGGCGACCATATTACCGCCGGCGACGTGGTGGCCGACGGACCGGCCACCGATATGGGCGAACTGGCCCTGGGCCGCAATGTGCTGGTCGCGTTCATGATCTGGGGCGGGTACAATTTTGAAGACTCTATCCTGGTCAGCGAGCGTCTGCTGCGCGAGGATGTGTTCACCTCGGTGCATATTGAAGAGTTTGAATGCGTCGCTCGCGATACCAAACTCGGCCCGGAGGAAATCACCCAGGATATCCCGAATGTTGGTGAAGAGGCGCTCAAAGACCTGGACGAAAGCGGGATCGTCAGGATCGGCGCCGAGGTGACGCCGGGCGATATTCTGGTCGGCAAGATCACGCCCAAAGGCGAGACCCAACTGTCGCCCGAAGAGAAACTCCTGCGCGCGATCTTCGGCGAAAAAGCCGGGGAGGTGCGTGATACCTCGCTCAAGGTTCCTCCCGGTGTTGAGGGCACGGTGATCAACGTGCGTGTCTTCTCCCGCAAGGGCGTCTCCAAGGATGAGCGGAGCCAGAGCATTGAGGACGAAGAGATTGAGCGACTCCGCAAAGACCAGGAGGACGAGATTCAGATCGTCCAGGAGAGCACGTTCGGAAAAGTTCTCGATCTGGCGTTGGGCAAAACGCTGACCGTTCGGATCAGCGACGATGACACCAGGCGGGTCCTGTTTCCCAAAGGCCAGGAGATTACCGAAGAGCTGCTGCGAGCCGTTCCGCCCTCGTACTGGGGCCGGCTCAAGCTTGGCGATGAGGCGGTCGAGGACGAGCTGGGCCGGAGCGTCGATGCCATGCTGGCCCAGGTCGGCCGGATCCGGGAGGAGTTTGAGAAGAAGGTTGAGAAGCTGCGCAGTGGCGACGAACTGCCCCCCGGCATCATCAAGATGGTTAAGGTCTTTGTCGCCATCAAACGCAAGCTCCAGGTCGGCGACAAGATGGCGGGCCGACACGGCAACAAGGGCGTCCTGTCCCGTATTCTGCCCGAAGAGGATATGCCTTACCTGGCCGATGGGACTCCAGTCGATGTTGTCCTCAATCCGCTGGGTGTGCCCTCGCGGATGAATGTTGGACAAATTCTTGAGACCCATCTCGGCTGGGCCGTGCGCAGCCTCGGCGAGCAGATGGGCAACGGCCACAACGGCGACCCGCCCCAGACCCTGGAGACCCTCCGTTCCCAACTCCAGGAGGTGTATGCCAACAAGGAATTTGTTGACAGGATTCAAGAGCTGTCAGACGCGGACTTGACGCGCCTGAGCGAGCGCGCCCAGACCGGGGTGCACGTGGCGACACCCGTGTTCGACGGCGCGCCGGAAAAAGAAATCTTTGACCTGTTACAAAAAGCGGGCTTACCTGAATCCGGACAAACCGTATTGTACGACGGTCGGACCGGCGAGCCCTTTGGGAGAGCCATCACTGTTGGCGTGATGTACATCCTGAAACTGCACCACCTGGTTGAGGACAAGATTCATGCCCGCTCTACCGGTCCCTACTCCCTGGTGACCCAGCAGCCGCTGGGCGGCAAGGCTCAGTTTGGTGGCCAGCGGCTTGGAGAAATGGAGGTGTGGGCCCTCGAAGCCTACGGTGCCGCTTACAGTCTACAGGAAATGTTGACGGTCAAGTCGGATGATGTGGCCGGTCGGACGCGTATCTATGAGGCGATTGTGAAAGGAGAAAACGTATTGGAACCGGGCCTTCCCGAATCGTTTAATGTCATGATCCGAGAACTGCAAAGCTTGGCGCTCAACGTCGAACTGCTCGAAGAAGAATAGAGCACGCTGGGGGGAGAGATGGAAGATTTTCTTGGTCTTTTTGAGAAGCCCCAAAATCCGGTTCGTTTTAATGCCATCCGGGTCGCGCTGGCCTCTCCGGATATGGTCCGTTCCTGGTCGCATGGGGAGGTGAAGAAGCCCGAGACCATCAATTATCGCACGTTCAAGCCTGAGCGTGACGGCCTGTTCTGCGCCAAGATATTCGGGCCGACCAAGGACTATGAGTGTAACTGCGGCAAATACAAACGCATGCGCCACCGCGGGGTCGTGTGTGAGAAGTGCGGTGTTGAGGTCATTCAGTCCAAGGTCCGCCGGGAGCGGATGGGGCATATCTCTCTGGCCAGTCCGGTCGCCCATATCTGGTTCCTCAAAAGCCTGCCGAGCCGGATTGGGACTCTGCTGGATATGACGCTCAAAGACCTGGAACGCGTCCTGTATTTCGAGTCGTATATTGTGACCGACCCGTGCGAGACCCCGTTGCGCAAGAAGGAGATCCTGACCGAGACCCGCTACAGGAAGTTGGTCGAGGAGTTCGGTTTTGGCAGTTTTGAGGCTGGCATGGGAGCCGAGGCGGTCCGGCTGTTGCTGCGGGATTTGAACCTGGAGCAGTTGGCCGTAGAGCTGCGGACCGAGATGATGGAAACGGCCAGTGAGGCGCGTCGTAAAAAAATCGCCAAACGCCTCAAAGTCATCAACGCCTTTCGGCATTCCGGCAACCTGCCCGAATGGATGATTCTGGAAGTCATTCCGGTCATTCCTCCCGACCTCCGTCCTCTGGTCCCCCTGGACGGCGGCCGCTTTGCCACGTCTGACCTGAACGATTTGTACCGGCGGGTGATCAACCGCAACAACCGTCTGAAGCGCCTGATCGAACTGAGTGCGCCCGACATCATTGTGCGGAATGAAAAGCGCATGCTCCAGGAAGCGGTTGATGCCTTATTCGACAACGGGCGGCGCGGTCGGCCCTTGACCGGTCCCAATAAGCGGCCGCTCAAATCGCTGTCCGATATGCTGAAGGGCAAGGGCGGGCGGTTCCGGCAGAACCTGCTCGGCAAACGGGTCGACTATTCGGGCCGGTCCGTCATCGTCATCGGCCCCGAACTCCGCCTGCACCAGTGCGGCCTGCCCAAATACATGGCCCTGGAGCTGTTCAAGCCCTTTATCTACAACAAGCTCGAAGAACGCGGCTATACCACTACCATTAAGAGCGCCAAAAAGATGGTGGAAAAAGAGCGACCGGAAGTCTGGGATATCCTGGACGAGGTGATCAAAGAGCACCCGGTCTTGCTGAACCGCGCCCCAACCTTGCACCGGCTGGGCATCCAGGCCTTTGAGCCGATCCTGATTGAGGGCAAGGCGATCCAGCTCCATCCCCTGGTCTGCATGGCCTATAACGCCGATTTTGACGGCGACCAGATGGCGGTCCATATCCCTCTGTCGGTCGAGGCTCAGGTCGAGGCACGGGCCTTGATGATGTCAACCAATAACATCCTCTCGCCCGCCCACGGCAAGGCCATTATCGCCCCGACCCAAGATATAGTCTTGGGCCTGTACACCATCACCCGCGAGCGGCCCGGGGCAAAGGGCGAGGGCAAGATTTTCAGCAGTCCGGATGAAGTCCGCATTGCCTACGATCAGGGGCAGGTCGAACTCCAGGCCCAAGTCAAGGTTCGTATGGACGGGCGACTGGTCGATACAACGGTCGGGCGGGTCGTGCTGTATGAAATCATACCGCCCGAGATTCCGTTTGCCGAGGTCAACCGGACGATGAAGAAAAAGGAGCTGGGCAGCCTGCTGGACAGTGCCTTTCTCAAAGCCGGCAACAAAGCCACCGTCATTTTTGCCGACCGCCTGAAAGACTTGGGTTTTGAGCACGCTACACGAGCCGGGATTTCAATCGGCATCCAAGATATGATCATCCCCGAAGAAAAAGAGGCCCTCCTTGATGCCGCCCAGGCAGACATCCAGGAGATTCAGGACCAGTACACCAAGGGGCTGATTACGGATGGCGAGCGGCACAACAAGGTCGTTGATACCTGGGCGGCGGTCACCGACAAGGTGGCCCATGAAATGTTCAGCAGTTTTCAGGAGAGCCGCCAGGGCTTCAGCCCGATCTTCATGATGGCCGATTCCGGGGCGCGCGGCAGCGCCCAGCAGATCCGCCAACTGGCCGGCATGCGGGGGCTAATGGCCAAGCCGTCCGGTGAGATCATTGAAACCCCGATCCGCGCCAACTTCCGCGAAGGGCTGTCGGTCTTGCAGTACTTCATCTCGACCCACGGTGCCCGCAAGGGCTTGGCCGACACCGCGCTCAAGACCGCCAACTCCGGCTATCTGACACGCCGTCTGGTCGATGTGGCCCAGGACTGCATCATCAGCGAACACGACTGTGGCACGATTGACGGCATCGAGATGGGGCCACTGGTCGAAGGTGGAGAAATCATTGAGGGCCTGGGCGAGCGCGTCCTGGGTCGAGTGGCCCTTGACGATATCCGTGACCCGTTCTCCAGCGAGATTCTCGTCCCGGCCAATGAGGAGATTGACGAGGAGCGGGTGAAGCTGATCGAAGAGGCGGGCATTGAAAAGCTGTGGATCCGGTCGGCCCTGACCTGCCAGAGCCGACGCGGAGTATGTATTAAGTGCTACGGGCGAGATTTGGCCCGTGGGCGTATGGTCAACATTGGTGAGGCGGTGGGCATCATTGCCGCCCAGTCGATTGGTGAGCCCGGCACCCAGCTCACGATGCGGACCTTCCACATAGGCGGGACGGCCAGTCGCCGAGCCGAGCAAACGACCCTCACCCCGCGCAATGCTGGCACCCTGCGCTATCTCAACCTCAAGACGGTCGTCGACCGTGAGGGCGATCTGGTCGTCATGAACCGGAACGGTGAGGTGGCGATTGTGGATAGTCCCGAACCGGGGCGTGAGCGCGAGCGTGAGCGCTATCCGGTCGTGTACGGGGCCAAGCTCAAGAAGACGGATGGGTCCACAGTCAAACCGAACGAACTGATCGCCGAGTGGGATCCCTACACCGTGCCGATCCTGACCGAGGTCAGCGGTACGATCAAATTCGGCGATATCAACGACAAGACCATGCAGGAAAAGGTCGATGAGCGGACTGGTCTATCGACCCGGGTCATCATCGACTTCCGCGACCCCAATGTTCGGCCCCGCGTCTCCATCAAGGACGATAATGGACGAACGGCCAAGCTGCCCAGCGGGCTTGACGCACGCTATACGCTGCCGGTTGGCGCCCATATCAATGTCGCCGAGGGGCTGCAGGTCGAAGCCGGTGATGTCTTGGCCAAGATCCCACGCGAAACAACAAAGACGAAAGATATCACGGGCGGCCTGCCTCGGGTGGCCGAGTTGTTTGAAGCCCGCAAACCCAAGGAGTTTGCCGTCATCAGTGAGATTGAGGGTATGGTGGCTTTTGGCAAAGATACCAAGGGCAAGCGGAAAGTGGTCATCACGCCGGACGTGGGAGAGCCGCGCGAGTATCTCATCCCGCGCGGCAAACATATCAGTGTCCGCGAGGGCGATTACGTCCGAGCCGGTGAACCCTTAATGGACGGCTCCTCCAACCCGCACGATATCCTTGGCGTGCTCGGAGAAAAAGAACTCGCCAAGTCGCTGGTCGATGCCGTTCAGGAGATCTATCGCCTGCAGGGCGTGCGGATCCACGACAAGCACATCGAGGTCATCGTCCGCCAGATGATGCGCCGGATCACCGTTACCCAGGTCGGCGATTCCGATTTTCTGGTTGGCGAGCAGGTTGAAAAATGGCGATTCCAGGAGGAGACCGAAAAGGTCGTGGCCGAGCAGGGGCAGCCGCCCGAGGCGAAATCGCTCCTGATGGGGATCACCAAGGCCAGCCTGTCGACCGACAGCTTTATTTCGGCAGCTTCCTTCCAGGAGACGACCAAGGTGCTGACCGAAGCCGCCATCAACGGGAAGGTCGATATGCTGCTGGGGCTCAAGGAAAACGTCATTATGGGACGGCTGATTCCGGCCGGGACTGGCAACCCCAGCTATACCCAGATTGAGGCCGAGAGTGTCGAAGCCGCGATCGAAGAACAGGCCGAACTGCCGCCGCTGGTCGAGGCCTCCTGAGCGGGCCTCGCCCAAGAGATGGAGAAGGAATGCCGACAATTCAGCAACTCGTCCGAAAAGGCCGTGAGCAGCAGCGGAAAAAGCTGACTGCGCCGGCCCTGCAAGCCTGCCCGCAACGTCGTGGGGTGTGTACCCGGGTGTACACCACGACGCCTAAAAAGCCCAACTCGGCCCTCAGAAAAGTTGCCCGTGTGCGGCTGACGAATGGGATTGAAGTCACGGCCTATATCCCAGGTATCGGGCATAACCTCCAGGAGCACTCGGTTGTCCTCATTCGTGGCGGACGAGTGAAGGACTTGCCCGGTGTGCGGTACCATATCGTGCGTGGAACCCTCGACTCGATTGGGGTCCAGGAACGCAAGCAGAGCCGCTCCAAATACGGAGCCAAGCGGCCGAAATAAAAACGCCGAAGAAGAGGAAAAAATGCCACGCAAAGGACCGGCCCCAAGGCGAGAAGTGCTGCCCGACCCCAAATATCACGACACGACGGTGTCGAAGTTCGTGAATATGATGATGCAGAATGGCGCAAAAGGGGTGGCCGAAAAAATTCTGTACGACGCGATGGAGCTGAGCGCAACACGTAGCAGCGAAGAGGCTCTGGAGATCTTCAAGAAGGCTTTGGAAAATGTGAAGCCCGTTGTTGAGGTGCGTTCGCGTCGGGTCGGTGGAGCGACCTACCAGGTGCCCGTCGAGGTCCGCCAGGTCCGGCGCAACTCTCTGGCCATGCGCTGGCTGGTCCAGTCGGCGCGCGGCAGACCGGAGAAAGGGATGAAGGAAAAGCTCGCCGCAGAGCTGTATGAAGCCTCACAGAACAGAGGCGGGGCGGTAAAAAAACGGGAAGATACGCATCGGATGGCAGAGGCCAACAGGGCATTTGTCCACTATCGGTGGTAGAAGCGGGAGAACGCGGGTTCTTTCATACCGGCTTGGCCCACAGGCCGGTTGACTCTTGTGAAATAGTCCGTACAATTGCCACCTCTTGAGTGGAGCGCTGGGAAGAGAGCAGGGGATACGAAACGATCGCTGAGCGAAGACCATCCCACCTCCCTCTGTCACACAGATCCCTCCCAGATTACGACGAACTTTCAGCAGCGAAGGAGCGAGAGACATGGCGAAGGAGCGGTTTGAGCGGAGTAAGCCGCACGTGAACGTAGGGACGATCGGGCACATTGACCATGGGAAGACCACGCTGACGGCCGCGATCACGAAAGTGTTAGCGGAGCGAGCGATGGCGCAGGCGATTGCGTTTGAAGAGATTGACAAAGCGCCCGAAGAGAAAGAGCGGGGGATCACGATCAACACGGCGCACGTGGAGTACGAGACCGAGCAGCGCCACTATGCGCACGTGGACTGTCCGGGGCACGCGGACTACATCAAGAACATGATCACCGGGGCGGCGCAGATGGACGGAGCGATATTAGTGGTGGCGGCGACCGACGGGCCGATGCCACAGACGCGGGAGCATATCCTGTTGGCGCGCCAAGTGGGGGTGCCGGCGATTGTGGTGTACATGAACAAAGTGGACATGGTGGATGACGAAGAGCTGCTGGACCTGGTGGAGTTGGAAGTGCGGGAACTGCTGTCGAAGTACGAATTTCCGGGTGACGACACGCCGATCATCCGGGGGAGTGCCTTAGACGCCTTAGAGGGCGCCGACACGGCGTCAATTCTCGAACTAATGGCGGCGGTGGACAGTTTCATTCCGGAGCCCGAGCGGGAAGTGGACAAGCCGTTTTTGATGTCGGTCGAAGACGTCTTTTCGATTTCGGGTCGGGGAACGGTAGCGACCGGGCGGATTGAGCGGGGGCAGATCAAAGTCGGGGAAGAGGTGGAGATCGTGGGGATTCGGGCGACGGAGAAGACGACGGTGACGGGGGTGGAGATGTTCCGCAAGCTGCTGGACGTGGGGCAAGCGGGGGACAACGTGGGGTGTCTGCTCCGGGGGATCAAGCGGGAAGAGATCGAGCGGGGGCAAGTGTTAGCGCAGCCGGGGAGCATCACGCCGCACACCCGGTACGAGGCCGAGGTGTACGTGTTGACCAAAGAAGAGGGGGGGCGGCATACGCCGTTTTTCAACAACTACCGGCCACAGTTTTACTTTCGGACGACGGACGTGACGGGGACGGTGGCCTTACCGGCGGGGACCGAGATGGTGATGCCGGGGGATAACACGCAGATGACGGTAACGTTATTGACACCGATAGCGATGGACGAGGGGCTCCGGTTTGCGATTCGGGAGGGGGGCCGCACGGTGGGGGCTGGGGTCGTCGCTAAAATCTTGGAGTAATGGCCGTCAAGGACGGATCTGCGGCGTCGCTTGCTGAGACAATGGGTCCAGTTGTATGAATATCATGAACGAAAAGATCCGGATCCGCCTGAAAGCTTACGATCACCGTGTCTTGGATCAGTCGGTCAAAGAGATTGTTGAGACGGTCAAGCGGACCGGGGGGAGGGTGGCCGGCCCCATTCCTCTGCCGACCCGGATAGAGCGCTTCACCGTCAACCGCTCTCCCCACGTGGATAAAAAGTCGCGCGAACAGTTCGAAATCCGAACCCATAAACGTCTCTTGGACATTCTTGATCCCACCCAGCAGACCATTGATGCGCTGGGAAAACTGGAACTCGCCGCCGGCGTTGATGTAGAGATCAAGCTTGAGTAAGGAAGCGCTATGCATGGCTTAATCGGGCGAAAACTGGGCATGAGTCAGGTCTTTACCGAACAGGGGACGCTGGTCCCGGTAACCGTTATCCAGACCGGACCCTGCACGGTCGTCCAAAAGAAGACCGAGCAAAAAGACGGCTATGTCGCCCTGCAACTCGGCTTTGGCAGCCGGAAACCCCAGCGGGTGAGTAAGCCTGTTGCTGGCCACTGCCAGGCCGCCGGCTCGGGTCCGTTTGAGGTATTACGCGAATTTCGGATGCCTGAAGTCGAAGGCTACGAGGTCGGGAACCAAATCACCGCCGAGCAGATTTTTCAGACCGGAGAGCGGGTTGACGTTGTTGGCAGGACAAAGGGACGGGGCTACACCGGGGTCATGAAGCGCCACGGCATGAGCGGTACGCCCGCCAGCCACGGCACCCATGAGTACTTTCGGCATGGTGGGGCGATCGGCAACTGTGCCTACCCGGGCAAAATTTTCAAGGGCAAGTCCATGGCCGGCCAGTATGGCAACGCCCGCACGACGACCAAGAACCTGCGCATTGTTGCCATTCGCTCCGAAGAGCATCTGGTTCTCGTCCACGGGGCCGTACCGGGCGCGCGTGGCGGCATTGTCACACTCAGCAAGACCAAGAAAGGATAGGGACGGTGGACGCGCAAGCAGTACGGATTCCGGTCCTCTCGCCTGAGCGTGAGACGGTGGGCGAAATCGAACTTCCCGCCGCCATTGCGGCTCAGCCCCCGCGCGAGCACCTCCTGTACGAGATGGTCAAAATGCAGCGCGCCGGGCGTCGGGCCGGTACTGCAGCTACAAAGACGCGCAGCCAGGTTCGCGGCGGAGGAAAGAAACCGTGGCGCCAGAAGGGGACCGGTCGGGCCAGAGCCGGCAGCAACCGTTCCCCGCTGTGGGTCGGGGGGGGAACCACCTTTGGTCCACAGCCCCGCTCGTACGCCTACCGTCTGCCCCGCAGTGCGCGTCGCACCGCTCTGTGTGCCGCCCTTGCCCACAAGCAGCGCGACGGAAACCTGACCGTTGTCGATCAGATCGTTCTGCCCGAGCCGAAAACCAAACACATGGTGGAATTCTTGTCCCGCCTGGAACTCACCAGTGGCGTCCTAGTCGTGATTGCCGATGCCGATCAGACGGTCGAACGCGCAGCCCGGAATCTGCCGCAGGTCAAAGTCTTACGCTGCATTGGTCTCAATGTATACGATCTGTTGCGCTATCAGCACTGTCTGTTCACCCAGGCGGCGCTTGAGCGGGTGAGCCAGAGGCTTGCACCATGAATCAGAATCCCCACACCATTCTTGCCGCCCCGCTGATTACCGAAAAGGCAACTCTGGTCAATGCGACCGGCAACCAGGTTGTCTTCAAGGTGCACCCTCAGGCCAACAAAATAGAAATCAAGCGGGCGGTGGAGCAGCTCTTCCAGGTCAAAGTCGCCCAGGTCCGGACGATCCAGTATCTGGGCAAAACCCGCCGCGTCGGTCGGTCGGTCGGTCGCAAACCGGCCTGGAAAAAGGCCTATGTCACCCTGGCCGCCGGGGATCGCATCGATTTCTTTGAAGGAGCCTAGCCGATGGCGATTCGCGTCTACAAACCGACCTCTCCTGGCCGCCGTTCGCAG
This sequence comes from uncultured Binatia bacterium (SeqCode), assembly GCA_965243735.1. Taxonomy (GTDB): domain Bacteria; phylum Desulfobacterota; class Binatia; order Bin18; family Bin18; genus JAAXHF01. The sequence goes on along the minus strand of CBDEVZ010000008.1, from coordinate 3,746,874 downwards.
AGTGTGTCGAGTGCTCAGGATCTGAGCAAGAATTCGCCCGAACGCCCTCTGCTGGCTCCGCTCCACAAGCGTGGCGGGCGCAACAACCGTGGCCGCATCACCAACCTGCATCGGGGCGGGGGCCACAAGCGGCGGTATCGGATTATCGACTTTCACCGCGAAAAAGATGGTGTGCCGGCTACGGTCGCCTCTATCGAGTACGATCCCAACCGCTCCGCCCATATCGCCCTACTCCACTACCGGGACGGCGAGAAACGCTACATTCTGGCTCCGGTCGGCCTCGCCGTCGGCGGCCAAGTGATGTCCGGCGAGGGGGCCGACATCCAGCCCGGCAATACCCTGGCGCTGCGTAATATCCCGCTCGGAACTCAGGTGCATAATATTGAGTTGAAGATCGGCGCCGGCGGACAGTTGGTGCGCGGGGCTGGCACGTCTGCCCAGCTGATGGCCAAGGAGGGCGACTATGCGACGCTCAAAATGCCGTCCGGTGAGATGCGCCTGATCCATCAGCGGTGTCGGGCGACCATTGGCCAAGTCGGCAATACCGACCACGAAAATGTCCGTTACGGAAAAGCTGGACGTTCACGCTGGTTTGGCATCCGGCCGCACGTGCGCGGTATCGCCATGAACCCTATCGATCACCCCCATGGCGGCGGTGAAGGTCAGAGCAAGGGCAACCACCCCCAGAGCCCGTGGGGAGTGTTGGCCAAAGGTCATAAAACCCGCCGTAACCCGCGGACCGATAAATATATCGTGCAGAAGAGAAAGAAATAGCCATGCCGCGTTCGGTCAAAAAAGGTCCCTTTGTTGACGAGCACCTGATGAAAAAGGTGCAGGCCGTGTCGGACAGCGGAGACAGGAAGGTTATCCGGACTTGGTCCCGGCGTTCAACCATCATTCCCGAGATGATTGGCTATACCTTTGCCGTCCATAACGGTCGCAGGTTTGTCCCGGTCTATGTGACCGAAAACATGGTCGGCCATAAACTCGGAGAATTTTCTCCAACCCGGACGTTCTACGGCCACGCCGGTGATCGAAAAGGCGAGAGAAGGCGATAGGAGCGCCCCTATGGAAGTAAGAGCCATCGCGCGCCAGGTGCGGATGTCCCCACGTAAGGCCCGTCTTGTGGCCGACCTGATTCGTGGCAAGCAGGTCGAAGAGGCGTTGCTGGTGCTGCGTTTCACTCCCAAGAAAGCGGCCAGTATTCTGGCCAAAACGCTGCGTTCCGCCATCGCCAACGCCACCGATACCCAAAACGTTGATCCTGACGATCTGTACATCAAGCGCGTCCATATTGACGGCGGCGCTACGCTGAAACGCTTCAGGCCACGGGCCCACGGACGGGCTACCCCGATTCGGAAACGCACCAGCCACTTCACGGTCGTTGTTGACGAAGGAAAGTAGGAGAAACGCATGGGTCAGAAAGTTCATCCCAAAGGATTTCGTCTCGGCGTGCTGGAAAGCTGGGAGTCACGCTGGTTTGCCGAGAAAGAATACGCCGACTTGTTGCACGAAGACCTGCGCCTGCGGTCCTTCATCAAGAAGCGGCTGTACCACGCCGGACTGTCCAAGATCGAGATCGAACGGGCGGCCAACAAAGCCAAAATTAATATTTATACCTCTCGGCCGGGCATTGTGATCGGCAAAAAAGGGGCCGAGATTGATAAGCTCAAATCGGAGTTGTCGGGTTTGACCGAGCGCGAGGTCTACCTCAACATCCACGAGGTGCGTCGGCCCGACCTCGACGGTCAGCTGGTGGCTGAAAACGTAGCGCTCCAGCTTGAGCGTCGGGTGGCCTTTCGGCGGGCGATGAAAGAGAGCGTGGCGCGGGCAATCCGGATGGGCGCCCAGGGCGTCAAGGTCCGCTGCTCAGGCCGTCTGGCCGGGGCAGAAATTGCCCGGACCGAGTGGTATCGGGAGGGCCGCGTTCCCCTCCATACCCTGCGCGCCGATATCAGCTACGGCACGGCAGAGGCGAAGACGACCTACGGGATCATTGGGGTTAAGGTGTGGATTTTTCGCGGCGAGGTCCTCACCCGCGAAGAGGAACAGCAGCGGAACGCCATTGGCGCCTGAGGCTGTTGCACCCACAAATAAGGACTTTGCGCGATGCTTGCTCCCAAAAAAGTTCGCTACCGGAAACACCACCGCGGCAAAATGCGCGGTATCGCCCAGCGCGGTAACGCCCTGGCTTTTGGTGAGTATGGCTTGCAGTCGACCGAGTTGGGTTGGGTCACCGCCCGCGAGATCGAGGCGGCCCGGATCGCGCTCACCCGCCACGCCAGACGCGGCGGACAGATCTGGATTCGGGTCTTCCCCCACAAGCCGGTGAGCAAGAAGCCGGCCGAAACCCGCATGGGCAAAGGCAAGGGCGGCCCGGAGTTCTGGGTGGCGGTGGTCAAGCCCGGCCATATGATATTTGAGATGGAAGGGGTACCTGAAGAGCTGGCCTACGAAGCTCTGCGGCTCGCCGCGCACAAGCTCTCAGTCAGCACCCAAATTCGAAACCGGAGTGAGACCCCCTATGCGAGCGCGTGAGATACGTGAGTTGACCGAGGATGAAGCCCGCCAAAAAGAGCGCGAGTTGACCGAAGAACTCTTCCGGGTCCGTATGCGAAAAGGGACTGGCCAGGTTGACAACCCCATGCAGGCGCGGCTGCTGCGCCGCGACTTGGCCCGGCTCAAAACTATTCGACACGAACGTGCGCGCGCCGGACAGGCGCAAGAGTAGGAAACACCATGGCTGGACAGCGAAAAACACGCCAGGGAATTGTCGTCAGTGATAAGATGGACAAGACCGCCGTCGTGCGGGTGGAGCGCCTCGTGCAGCATCCCATGTACCGCAAATACGTCCGCCAACGCAAGAAATACAAGGTGCACGACCCCGAGAACCGCTGCCGCCTCGGGGACCGAGTGTCCATTGTTGAGACACGGCCGCTGAGCAAAGAGAAAAACTGGCGGGTGCAGACCGTTCTCAGACCGGCAAATGTGGACTGAGGGGTAAAGGAGTCTGGGATGGTACAGGTCGAAACCGTGCTGGATGTCGCCGATAACTCCGGCGCTCGTGCGGTCCGTTGCATCCGAGTCCTGGGCGGAACGCGACGGCGCTACGCCTCTGTTGGCGACGAGATCATCGTCTCGGTGCGCGAGGCGCTGCCCAACACCAAGGTCAAAAAAGGTGATATCATGCGCGCCGTGATCGTCAGGACGGCCAAGGAAATCGGCCGACCGGACGGATCCTACATTCGCTTCGATACCAACTCGGCGGTTCTGCTCGACAACCAGCGGGAGCCGATTGGGACGCGTATTTTTGGTCCGGTCGCACGGGAGTTACGCGCCAAGCGTTTCATGAAGATTATTTCGCTGGCTCCCGAGGTGCTCTGAGACACACTGGAAGACCTAATGGCACGCCTCAAAGACGTTTACCACAGCCGAGTGTTGCCCGCCCTCAGACAAGAGTTGGGCTACCGCAATATCATGCAAGTCCCCCAGCTGGAAAAGATCGCCCTCAACATGGGGCTGGGAGACGCCGTCCAGAACACCAAGCTGATCGAAAGCGGGGCGGCCGAGCTGAGCCTGATTGCCGGTCAGAAACCGGTGGTGACCAAGGCCCATAAATCGATCGCCAACTTCAAGCTGCGCGAGGGCATGCCGATTGGCTGCGCGGTGACCCTGCGGGGCGAGATCATGTACGAATTTTTCGACCGTCTGGTCAACGTCGCCCTGCCCCGGGTGCGGGACTTTCGGGGAGTTTCTGAACGCGCTTTTGACGGGCGCGGGAACTATTCGCTGGGGATCCGGGAGCATACTATTTTCCCGGAGATCAATCTGGATAAAGTCGAGCAGGTGAAAGGCCTGACCGTTACCATGGTCACCTCTGCCCGGACCGACGCAGAGGGGCGTGCCCTGTTGCGGGCCATGGGGATGCCGTTTCGGAGTTAATATGGCGCGAACATGTCTACGAGTAAAAGCTGAACGCAAACCGCGATTCAAGGTCCGCCAGTACAACCGCTGTCCCTTGTGTGGGCGCTCGCGTGGTTTTTATCGGCGTTTCCGGATGTGCCGCTTGTGCCTGCGGGATTTGGCGCTGCTGGGACAGATTCCTGGTCTGACCAAGGCCAGCTGGTAGAGGCAGGTATGATCGCAGACCCGATTGCAGACATGTTGTCGTGCGTGCGTAACGCCCTGCACGCACGCAAGGAGCGCGTGGATTGCCCGTGGTCGCGTATCAAGGAAGCGATCGCGACGGTGATGAAGCAGGAAGGCTATATCACCGAGTTGAGCACCGTCCAGGACGGGCCCCGCCGGATGTTACGGATCCAGCTCAAGTACGACGCGAGCGGTCGTCCGACCCTGCTCGGACTGCAACGCGAGAGCAAACCCAGCCTGCGCAAATATGTCGGAGCGGGTGAGATTCCCCTGGTGCGCAACGGCCTCGGGGTGAGCATTGTCTCGACCTCTCGCGGGGTGCTCGTCGACCGCGAGGCGCGCAAACAGCATGTCGGCGGCGAGATCTTGTGCAGCCTGTGGTAAGACGGAAAAGAGAGGACAGTCATGCCCGGTATTGGACGCTGGCCCGTGCCCATTCCAGACTCCGTCACCGTGTCTGAACATAACGGAACCGTGACCGCCGAAGGGCCAAAAGGCAAACTGGACTTCGGCGTTGACCCCTGCCTGGCGATCCAGATCACGCCGGGACAGGTGGCCGTCACCCGTCGGGACGAATCCCATAAAGCCAAATCGCTGCACGGTCTGACGCGGAAGCTGATCGCCAATATGGTCCAGGGCGTCAGCAGCGGATTCTCCCGGGTGCTTGAGGTTAACGGCGTGGGCTACCGGGCCGAAGGCGCGGGCGATAGCATCACGTTCACCCTGGGCTATTCTCATCCCATCATCTTCCAGCTGCCCCCGGGCGTGCAGGCCAAGATTGAGCGACAGACCGAGATCACGCTCGAAGGGATCGACAAACAGTTGCTGGGCGAGGTCGCGGCCGCGATTCGCCGCCTGCGTCCGCCCGAACCGTATAAGGGCAAGGGCATCAAATACGCCGAGGAGCATATTCGGAGAAAAGCCGGCAAAACCGCTGCCGGAGGAGCGCAGTGAGACCATGGCGCGGACACATATTCGGGAACACGGCAGGCTGGTCCGTAAAAAACGGGTTCGCCGAGGCGTACGGGGGACAGACAGCCGTCCTCGTCTGAGCGTCTACCGTAGCAGCAAACATCTGTATGTCCAGGTGATCTCTGATCAGAGCGGTCAAACCCTGTTGACGGCCTCAACCTTGTCGAGCGACTTCGACGGCACCAAGAAAACCACCGACGTTGATGCGGCTAAGGTCGTCGGGACGATGATCGCCCACAAGTGCCAGGAGCGAGGTATCGAGCGTGTCATTTTCGACCGTAACGGCTTTCTGTATCATGGCCGTATCCGGGCGGTTGCCGAAGCCGCCCGCGAGGCTGGCCTGCAATTCTAAGGAGGCGAGGCGTGACTCCTGCCGATGAACGAATCAATGCCGAGGGGCTTGATATCAAAGAACGCGTTGTCCATATCAACCGGGTCAGCAAGGTGGTCAAAGGTGGCCGACGCTTCAGCTTTAGCGCGGTGGTCGTCGCCGGGGACGGCGAGGGCCATGTTGGCTATGGACTCGGCAAAGCGCACGAGGTTCCGGAAGCTATTCGTAAAGGGGTGGAGAAGGCGAAGAAAGCCCTGATCCATGTGCCGCTCATCGAGGGAACGCTGCCCTATGAGGTGATTGGCCGGCATGGGGCCGGACGGGTGCTGTTGAAGCCGGCCTCGCAAGGCACCGGCCTGATCGCCGGTGGTGGGGTCCGCGCCGTCATGGAGTTGGCCGGCGTACGCAATGCGCTCACCAAATGCCTGGGTTCGACCAATTCGCACAACTCCGTGCGGGCGACCCTGGAAGCGCTGCGCAGTCTGGCTCTGCCCGAGCAGGTTGCCGAACGCCTGGGAAAAAGCGTTGAAGAATTACGAGGTGAAGGGCGATGAGTGAAACGTCAAATGTGCTGGAAATCACGCTTAAACGGAGTGGGATTGGCCAGACCCGCCGTCAGCGTGAAACGTTGCGCGGCCTCGGCCTGACCCACCGGGAAAAGACTGTGCTCCGCAACAACTCGCCCTCGCTGCAGGGCAGGCTCAGAAAAGTCCACCATCTGATTGAGGTACGGGCGCATGGATCTTAGTCATCTCAAACCGGCCGCCGGGGCAACAAAAAACCGCAAGCGGCTCGGCCGCGGCCCCGGCTCGGGTCAGGGCAAGACCGCCGGGCGGGGCCATAAGGGTGAGGGCTCGCGTTCCGGCTCCACGTTGTCGCCCGGCTACGAGGGCGGCCAGATGCCGCTCGCCCGGCGCCTGCCCAAGCGCGGCTTTCATAACCCGTTTCGGACTGAGTACCAGGTCGTAAACCTCCGCAGCCTGGAGCGTTTTGATGCTGGAACGCGTATTGACGCCGACGTTCTGCGCGCGTCGGGTTTGGTGCGGGGCAGGAAAAAGATCAAAATCCTGGCCAGCGGTGAGTGCACCAAGGCGCTGACCGTCAGAGCCGATGCCTTCAGCCGGCAGGCGCGGGAGAAGATCACCGCCGCCGGCGGGGTGGCCGAGGTCGGATAATCATGCTCGAAGGCTTCCAAAACGCCGCCAAGATTACGGAACTGCGGCGCCGTCTGTTTTTTACCCTGGGCATGCTGGCGGTGTATCGCGTTGGCGTGGCCATTCCCACGCCAGGCATTGATGGCGAATCCCTGGCCGCCTTTTTCGAACAGGCGGCCAGCACTGTTTTTGGTCTGGTCAATCTGTTTTCCGGCGGAGCCCTGGAGCGCTTTTCGATCTTCGCCCTGGGCATCATGCCCTACATCAGCGCCTCCATCATCCTGCAGCTCCTGACCGTCGTGGTTCCCACCCTCGAACGCCTGTCCAAAGAGGGTGAGCTGGGTCGGCGAAAAATTACCCAATACACGCGCTACAGCACGGTCGGGCTGTCGCTGGTGCAGGGTTTTTTCATCAGCGTCGGCCTGGAGCAGATCCAGGCGCCGGGTGGCAACTCCGTCGTCTTTGAGCCCGGCTGGAGTTTCCGTATCATGACCATGATTACCCTCACCGCTGGCACGGCTTTCATCATGTGGCTGGGCGAGCAGATTACTGAGCGGGGCATTGGTAATGGTATCTCCCTGGTCATTTTTGCCGGCATTGTGGCCAGCATTCCCTCGGCGGTGACCGCCACGACCGAATTTGTGCGTGAGGGCGAGCTGGGTATTCTGACCGTCGGGTTGCTGCTGGTCGGCATGGTGGCCATCGTTGGAGCGGTGATCTTCATGGAACGCTCTCAGCGGCGCATCCCGGTGCAGTACGCCAAACGGATGGTCGGCCGCAAGGTCTACGGCGGGCAGAGCTCGCATCTGCCGCTGAAGATCAATACCGCCGGAGTCATTCCGCCTATTTTTGCCTCGTCGGTCCTCATTTTTCCGGTAACCATAGCCGGGTTCTCCGAGCATGCATGGGCCCAGGCCGTGGCCGATATCCTGGCTCCCGGCAGCTCCATCTACAACATGGCTTATGTAGCCATGATCATTTTCTTCTGTTACTTTTATACTGCGGTCGTCTTCAATCCGACCGACGTTGCCGACAATATGAAGAAATATGGAGGGTTTATCCCCGGGATCCGGCCGGGGCAGCGGACGGCTGAATACATCGACCGGGTGCTGAGCCGCATTACCCTGAGTGGCGCCATCTATGTGGCCATCGTTTGTGTCATACCCAACCTGCTGGTCAGTTTCTTTAACGTGCCTTTCTTCTTTGGCGGAACGGCGCTGCTGATCGTTGTGGGTGTGGCCCTTGACACGGTCGGCCAAATGGAAACCCAGATCATGATGCGCAACTATGAGGGATTTATGAAACGGGGCCGCATTCGGGGCCGTAGAGGATAGCCCACGCTACAGGCTTATGATTTTCCTCAAGTCGCCACACGAAATTGAACTCATGCGCAAAGCCAACCGGATCGTGATCGAAATCCTGGCTGAGCTGCGAGAACAGGTGCGCCCTGGTATCTCGACCGGTGAGATTGACCGCTGGGCCACCGAACTGATTCGGAAAAAGGGCGCCGCCTCTGCCTTCAAGGGGTATACCATCCGCAATGGCTCGGTGCCCTTTCCGGCCACGATTTGTGTGTCGATCAACGATGAGATTGTCCATGGGATTCCGAATACTGCCCGCACCATCCAAGACGGAGATGTAGTGAGTCTTGACTTTGGCGTCATCCATGAGGGCTTTTATGGGGACGCCGCCATCTCCTTTGTGCTCGGAGCCGTTCCGGAGCGTACACACAAACTCCTGACCACGACGGCCGAGTCGCTCGAAGAAGGAATTGCCCAGGCTCAGGTCGGAAACCGTTTGGGCAATGTGTCGGCCGCCATCCAGGACCGTATCGAACGGGAGGGCTTTTCCGTTGTGCGCGATTTTGTCGGTCACGGGGTGGGGCGACGCCTACACGAGGATCCCGCCGTCCCCAACTATGGCACCAAAAATCGCGGGGTTCGCCTGCGAGAAGGCATGGTCCTGGCGATTGAACCCATGGTCAATATGGGACAGGCCGCGGTCATGATGAAAGACGACGCTTGGACTGCGGTGACAAAAGACGGCAGCTTGTCGGCGCATTTTGAGCACTCCATTGCGATTACGGAGCGCGGGCCACAGATCCTGAGCCAGCTCTAAGGTCGTCAGAGAGGAGCCGTGTATGAAAGTTCGGGCTTCGGTCAAAAAGATTTGTCGGAAGTGTAAGCTTATTCGCCGCTTTGGAAAAGTGCGCGTTATTTGTGAGAATCCCCGCTGCAAACAACGCCAGGGCTAGGATCAGCGAGGACAGGGAGAAGCACCATGGCACGTGTCGCCGGGATTGAACTGCCCCGGAATAAACGGATCGAAATCGGCCTGACCTACATCTACGGCATTGGTCGCAAGACAGCGGCCGACATCCTTGCGACGGCCGCTGTTCCTCTGGAGCGCAGCACCGATGATTTAAGCGATGACGAGGTGGCCACGATTCGCCGTGTTCTTGAGGAAGACTACCGGGTCGAGGGTGACCTGCGCCGGGACGTGACTGGCAATATCAAGCGCTACATCGACATCGGCTCCCATCGGGGCATCCGGCACCGTAAGAATCTGCCGGTCCGGGGACAGCGGACCAAAACAAACTCGCGGACCCGAAAAGGCCCCAAGCGCACGGTGGCCGGAAAGAAACAGGCGCCGGTCCGCTAGTCCGCAGCTGTAAGGAGAACATGGCATGGCCAGAGCCGGCGAGCGTGCTTCGACACGCAGGAAACGTGTGAAGCGGTCGGTCCCAGAGGGCGTCGTTCATATCTACTCGACCTTCAACAACACTATCGTGACCATCACCGACCCGCAGGGGAATTCGGTCGCCTGGGCCAGTTCGGGCAGCGTGGGCTTCAAAGGCTCACGCAAAGGCACGCCGTATGCCGCCCAAATGGCGGCCGAGAGCGCGGCGCGAAAAGCGGCCGATGCCGGCATGCGTTCCGTTCAGGTCCATGTCAAGGGACCGGGGGCAGGGCGGGAGTCGGCCCTGCGCTCATTGCAGGCCACCGGCTTTGCGGTGAGCGTCATCCGGGACGTGACCCCGATTCCGCATAACGGCTGTCGTCCTCCAAAACGGCGACGGGTCTGAGGCGGTTGAGGAAGACAAGAAAGTCAAAGGGCAAATGTCAACACTCACACGCGAGAGAGACTGTGGTGAGCCATCACTGACACGACGGAGCCCCCCACCAAGCTAGACGAAAGCTGGAGGATTTTGTGGCGCGATACAGCGGGCCAGTCTGTCGCCTGTGCAGGCGAGAGGGAATCAAGCTTTTCCTCAAGGGAGAGCGCTGCTACACCGATAAATGCGCGATAGAACGGCGGAGTTACCCGCCGGGACAGCACGGTCAGGGCAGAGGCCGGAAGGCGACCGAGTATAGTATCCAGCTGCGTGAGAAGCAGAAGCTCAAACGCATCTACGGCGCCCTGGAGAAGCCCTTCCGTCGAATGTTTTCCCTGGCCGAGCGTCGGCGCGGCGTCACCGGTGAGAACCTGCTCTTGCTCCTGGAGCGTCGGCTCGACAATACCGTCTACCGGATGGGATTTGCGACTTCGCGTTCGGAGGCCAGACAGCTCGTCCGCCACGGCCACTTTCTGGTCAATAATCGTCGGGTGACCATTCCTTCCTACATGGTCGGCATTGGCGACGAGGTCCAGGTCCGGGAGGCGAGCCGGAAAATTGCCCGTATCCAGGAGGCGGCCGAGCTGGCCCAGCGACGTGGCGTACCGGAATGGTTGGAGGTTGAGAAGGATACCTTTGTCGGCAGAATGAAAGCCCTGCCCGGACGGGCCGACCTCACCGTGCCGGTCAATGAACAGCTGATTGTTGAGCTGTACTCGAAAGTCTAACACCGCATGCCACCAGGGTGGCTCCGGATTGTCGCCCCGCACGTCTAAGGAAGAGGGAGGAGCATGCAGGACACTTGGCATAGTTTGATCAAGCCGCAGAACCTCGACATTGAGGAGCAAACGCTCACGCCCACGTATGGCCGCTTCATCGGAGAGCCTTTTGAGCGAGGTTTCGGCACGACCCTGGGGAACGCCTTGCGCCGGGTCTTGCTCTCGTCGCTGACCGGCGCGGCTATCACCAAGGTGCGCATCAACGGAGTGCTGCACGAGTTCTCAACCGTGTCAGGGATGACCGAAGACGTCACCGACCTGTTGCTCAACCTCAAAGAAATCCGTTTTCGTCTTGAGGACACCGACCAGGAGACGATCCGGCTCGACGTGCAGGGCCAGCGTGAGGTGACTGCAGCCGACCTGACGGTTGGCGCTCAGGTCGAAATTCTGAACCCCGACAAACGTCTCGCCAGCCTAGGCGAAGACACTAGCCTCGAATTCGAAGCGGTCGTCCAGACCGGCCGGGGGTATGTGACTGCCGAGCGGCATAAATCTGAGGAAGACCCCATTGGTACGATTCCGCTGGACGCGGCATTTTCTCCGGTACGCAAGGTGAATATCGCCATCACCAATGCGCGCGTCGGCCAACGGACCGATTATGAGCGGCTGGCCCTCGAAGTGTGGACCGATGGCAGCCTGAAGCCTGAAGAGGCGGTCGCGTCGGCGGCCCGGATTATCCAGGACCAGCTCAACGTTTTTGCCGGTCCGGGCGGGGAGCAGGAATGGCGGCCTGAGACCGGCGAAGAGCCGGCCGTGGTTGTGAATGAGAATCTGCTCCAGCCGATTGAAGAATTGAACCTGTCGGTACGCTCTGCCAACTGCCTCCAGAGCGCCGACCTGCGCTATGTTGGGGAACTCGTGCAGCGTAGTGAGGCCGACCTGCTCAAGACCAAGAATTTCGGTCGGAAATCCTTGAACGAAATCAAGGAAACCCTGCAGAGCATGGGGCTCGAGTTGGGGCTGCAGCTCGACGACTTTCCTCCGCGGGAAGAGCTGGACCGCCTGCGCGCAGAACACGAGCCAGAGCTGAGTTCCTAGAGCCCCATAGGGGACATGAGATACACCGTCATGCGACACCTCAAAACCGGACGAAAACTGAACCGTACCACGGCGCATCGCCGAGCGCTGATCCGTAACCTGCTCAAGGCGCTCATCCAGCGTGAGCAAATCCAAACGACCGACGCCAAGGCCAAAGAACTCCGCCGTTGGGCCGACCGTATTGTCACCTTGGGCAAGAAGGATACCCTCCACGCTCGCCGTCTGGCCTATGCCCAGCTGGGGAGCCGGACCCTGGTGTCGCGTTTGTTTGACGACATTGCCCCGCGTTTTGAGAATCGCGCCGGCGGCTATACCCGGATTATTAAGCTCGGCCCTCGACGCGGCGACGCGGCTCCGCTATCCTTGATTGAGTTCACCGAACGCGAGGCCGAGACGGCGACCAACTAAAGGCCACAGCCGGCCGGCAGTGGAACGGGCCATGCGAGGGCGGTCCGAGTGTTGGAGGAGTGGGAGGAGCGGGCGGAACGAGTCGAGAGTGTACCAAACCAGGGGGGAGGGCTGTATGCCGTCCCCCTGGTTTTCTGAGGGCTCGGCCCGAACACGGGTATGGCACAGCGACGGTATCGGTTACAGGTGAGTGCGTTTGAAGGAAGCCTACTGGTGGTGAGCTGCCTGTTTGCTTCTCTTCTGATTTTTGTCTTCGGCGTCTATGTTGGCAAAGAGGTTCAAGCTCAAAAAACGGTCGAACAGGCCACGCCGCTACGCGTACCTGTTGGACGGTCGAAAACCGAACTCCTCGCCCGCCCGGCGGCGCTGCCTCTGCCCAGTCCCCAAGCGGCGGTCCCGGTCCAGCAGCCAGAGAGCCCGAAACCATCCGCCCCGCTGCCTCTTTTGGCCACGGCCGAGCCACCTGCCGCCACGCCTGAGCCCAAGCCACCTGTCACAGCCCCACCACGCGCGCAGCATGAAAAGCCGCCCGCCAAACCGAGACGCTGGAGTGTCCAGGTCCAGGCCACGACCCGGCAGAAAACCGCTCGGCAGACCGCGAAACGTCTGCGCCAACAGGGGTACAGTCCCTCAATCAGCAAGGTCGTTCGGCGGGGCAGGGTGTGGTATCGGGTCCGGATCGGTCCCTTTAGTGAAGAGCTGGAGGCCAAGGCGGCGCTCTCGCGTTTCCGACACCAGAAAACCTTTGCCCAGGCCTACCCCGTTTTGCACTGAGAGCAGTCTATGACGGTACGAGAGGCCATCGCCCGTGTGGCCGCCGGCCATGACCTGAGCGAGCAGGAGATGGCTCTGGTCACCGCCGAGATCATGGACGGCCAGGCCACCCCGGCCCAAATCGGCGCCCTGTTGACCGGTTTGCACGTAAAGGGCGAGGTTGTGGCCGAGATTGCCGGTGCAGCCAGGGTGATGCGAGACCGTGCCACCCGGGTCGAGCCACCCGGGCCGGTCATTGATACGTGTGGTACTGGCGGGGATGGCTGCCGCACCTTCAACATTTCCACTGCTGCGGCCTTTGTCGTTGTCGCGGCTGGCGGCCGTGTGGCCAAGCACGGCAACCGGGCCATGTCCGGCGTGGTTGGCGGCGCGGATGTCCTGGAAACGCTTGGAGCACGCATTGAACTGACGCCGGAACAGGTGGCCCACTCCTTGCGGACGGTCGGCTTCGGCTTCTTTCTGGCACCGGCCTTTCATAAGGCGATGCGATACGCCGTTGGACCGCGTCGAGAAATCGGGATTCGGACGATTTTCAACCTGCTCGGTCCGCTGACCAACCCGGCCGGGGCCGGACACCAGCTCATCGGCGTTTTTGCCCAGCGCTGGGTCGCGCCGCTGGCCGAAGCCTTGGGTCGCCTGGGGAGCCGCCATGCGCTGGTCGTCCACGGCGCGGACGGTCTGGATGAACTCTCGCTGTCCGGTCCCAGCCACGTTGCCGAGTGGACCGAGGGTCGGGTCAAGACCTATACCGTTCAGCCCGCCGAATTCGGCCTGTCCGCCTGCCGGCTGTCCGAGCTACAGGTGAGCAGCGCCCAGGAATCGGCCGACCTCATCCGCCATGTTTTTGCCGCTCAGCCCGGCCCGGCCCGTGATATCGTGTGTTTCAACGCCGGGGCCGCGCTGTACGTCGGCGATCTTGTCTCGTCTGTCGGCCAGGGGGTCGCCCGTGCCCAAGCCGCCATTGATAGCGGAGCCGCCGCGCAGACACTTGACGCCTACATTGCTCTGAGCCTCACGGAAGCGGAATGATTCTCGACGACATTGTGGCCCACAAACGGATCGAGCTGGCCGCTCAGAAACGGACGGTTTCCCCAGCCCAGCTCCAGGATTCGGTCCACTTCCAGGCTGTGCCGCCCGCCTTTCTGCAGGCGCTTCAGCAACATCCTGGTCGGACGATCATCGCCGAGGTAAAAAAAGCCTCGCCATCAAAAGGCGTCATCCGGGCGGACTTTGACCCGTTGCGGCTGGCCCGCACCTATGCCGCGTCCGGTGCCGCAGCCATCTCGGTGCTGACCGATCAGAAGTTCTTTCAGGGGCATCTCGACTATTTAGGCCTGATTCGCGAGCACGTCGGCCTGCCGCTGCTGCGCAAGGATTTTGTGTTCGATCCCTATCAGGTGTATGAAGCCCGGTCGTATGGGGCGAGCGCCATCCTGCTGATCGTCGCCATTCTGTCAGACGCCCAGCTCCAGGAGTTGGCGGCGCTGGCCGACTCTCTGCGGCTCGATTGTCTGGTTGAGGTGCATGACGAGGCCGAACTCGAACGCGCCCTGGCCTGCCAGGTCTCACTGCTGGGCATCAACAACCGCGATCTGCGCACGTTTCAGACCAGCATCGAGACGACCGAACGTCTGCTGGAGCATATTCCGCCCGACGTGACTGTGGTGTCAGAGAGCGGTCTGTCCCGGGCCGAGCAACTGGACCGACTCGAAGCGCGGGGCGTCAGGGCGTTTTTGATCGGCGAGACCTTCATGGCCGCCCCAGACCCTGGCGAACCCCTCCGGGCGATGCTCCGGGCCGCCCCGTGAGCCGCGTCTCTCTCAGCGTCAGATGACGATCCGGGTTAAAATCTGCGGCATTACCAATGTTGACGACGCGCGTCTGGCGGTTGAGGCTGGCGCCGATCTGATCGGCCTCAACTTCTACCCGCCCAGCCCGCGCTACGTGTCCGAGCCGACCGCCCGGGCCATCTGTGGCCTGCTTCCGCCCTCGGTCTGGCGGGTCGGGGTGTTTGTGAATGCCCCGCGACACCAGGTGGCGGCACTGGCCGAGCGACTCGGCCTGCACGCCGTCCAGTTCCACGGCGATGAAACCGCGCCAGACTGCCGCGGCTGGCAACAGAAAACGATTAAAGCTCTGCGGGTCGGGGCTGAGCCCCTGCTCCCGGACTGGTCCACCCACCCGGCCGACTATGTGTTGCTTGACACTTACCGTCCAGGCCGATACGGAGGGACCGGGACCAGCTTTGTCTGGTCGCGGCTGGCCGGGCTGCCCGAGGACCAGCGCCAGCGTCTTATTCTGGCCGGCGGCTTAACGCCCGAGAACGTCGCGACGGCAATCCGCACCGTCCAGCCCTGGGCGGTCGATGTCGCTAGCGGCGTAGAGCGTGCCCCAGGCCACAAGGATGCCGACAAACTCCGCGCCTTTATCCAGTATGCCAAGACAGCCTGACAGCCGTGGTCACTTTGGTCCGTACGGGGGACGCTACGTTGCCGAAACCCTGATGCCAGCGCTGATTGAGCTGGAGGAGCTGTATCGTCAGTGTCGGCGCGACCCGACCTTTCAGGCCGAGCTGCGCGCCCTGCGCCAAGAATACGTCGGTCGCCCAACCCCCCTGAGCTTTGCCGAGCGTCTGACCCAGCGTCTGGGCGGAGCCAAGATCTATCTCAAGCGGGAAGATCTGTGCCACACCGGGGCGCATAAGATCAATAACACCATCGGCCAGGCTCTGCTGGCCAAGCGCATGGGTAAGCGACGCCTGATTGCCGAGACCGGAGCCGGCCAGCACGGCGTGGCGACCGCCACTGTTGCCGCCCTGTTTGGCTTCGAGTGCGAGGTCTTCATGGGTAGCGACGATGTGGTCCGCCAGGCGCCGAATGTTTTCCGGATGCGCCTGCTGGGCGCCAAGCTGCGCGAAGTGGCGGCCGGGACGCGTACCCTCAAAGATGCCATGAACGAGGCCCTGCGGGACTGGATCACCCAGGTCAGCTCTACGTTTTATGTGATCGGCACCGTGGCCGGACCGCACCCCTATCCCATGCTGGTCCGCGACTTTCAGTCGGTGATTGGCCGCGAAACCAAGCGACAGGTGCGCAAACAGACCGGCCGTTTACCCGACTATCTGATTGCCTGTGTGGGCGGCGGCAGCAACGCCATGGGCTTATTCGCGCCCTTTCTCTCGGCGGATCAGGTCCGCATGATCGGGGTTGAGGCCGGCGGCCTGGGACCCGGGCAGGACGCCGCCTCAATCAATGGCGGACACGTCGGCGTCCTGCACGGCAGCAAGAGCTATGTGCTGCAAGACGAGTTGGGCCAGATCCAGGATACCTACTCCCTGGCGCCCGGCCTCGACTATCCCGGGGTCGGACCGGAGCTGAGCCATCTCAACGACCGGAGGCGCGTCGAGTATGTCACGGTCAGGGACGACGAGGCCGTTGCCGCCATCAAGCTGCTGGCCGAGACCGAGGGCATCATCCCGGCCCTGGAAAGCGCCCACGCCATTGCCTATGCGGCGTCGCTGGTGCCGCGCCTACGGCCCGATGAGACGGTGGTGATTAACGTGTCGGGACGGGGGGACAAGGATCTGGAAAGTGTTGCCCGGTATGTCGAAGAGTCGCGCAACACGGGAGACGACAGAGAATGACGCGGATCGCCGACACCTTTGCCGCCCTGCGCGTGCGCCGAGAAGTCGGGCTTATTCCCTATATTACGGCCGGCGACCCTGATCTGGAGACCACCTTTGAGCTGGTGCACGAACTCGCCCGTCAGGGAGCCGATATCATTGAACTCGGCGTCCCCTTTTCCGATCCCATGGCCGACGGGCCGACCCACCAACGGGCGGCCGAGCGCGCCCTGCGGAGCGGAACCTCGCTGGCGGGCATTCTCGAGTTGGTCCAACGTCTGCGCCGCTCCCTCAGCATCCCGATCATTCTGTTCACTTACTACAATCCGATCTTCCGCTACGGTGGCGGGCGCTTTGCCCGCGACGCACGGGATGCCGGGGTGGACGGCGTGTTATGCGTAGACCTGCCGCCCGAGGAGGCCGGTGAACTCAAGCGCGAGACCGACGTGCACGACCTCGACCTCATTTTCCTGTTGGCGCCGACCAGCTCTCTGAACCGGGCCAGCGCCGTCCTCAGCCAGGCTCGCGGCTTTGTCTACTATGTGTCTGTGACCGGCGTGACCGGTGCCCGCGCTGCGCTGCCGGTCGATTTATCGGAGATGGTGCGTCGCATTCGGGCCATCTCGCCAGTTCCGGTCGGCGTCGGCTTTGGCATCGCGTCGCCCCAGCAGGCGGCCGAAGTGGCCCGGATTGCCGACGCCGTCATTGTCGGTAGCGCCATCTCACAGATCATCGAGACCCATCAGGGCCAGGCCGACCTTCTGCCTCAGGTCGGACAATTTGTTGGCAGCCTCAAGCACGCCCTCCGCCACCAAGCCGGCCTGGGTGCGACGCCTCTGGCCAAAGGCGTCGCCGAATAGCCTGCCCGACCCTTCTCTTCTTTTGTCACTGTCAGACTGCTACTAAGGAGGGGCTATGGCCGCCGAACTCATTCTGCACCATTATGACTTCTCCAACTACTCGGAGAAGGTCCGCCTCGTGCTGGGGCTCAAAGGGCTGTCGTGGCGCTCGGTTGAGATTCCTCCCGTCCTGCCCAAGCCGGACTACCTGCCGCTCACCGGCGGGTATCGCCGCGCCCCAGCCCTCCAGATCGGGGCTGAGGTCTACTGCGATACGGTGCGGATTATTGAAGAGCTGGAGCGGCGCTTTCCCCAGCCTTCGCTCTATCCCGGGCCGGATGTGGCGGCCCAGCGGGCCTGTATTGCCGGTCTGGAACGCTGGACCGACTCCATCCTGACCCGCAACACCATCAACTATACCTCGTGTGCCTACGCCGAGGCCGAACGCTTCACGCCCGACTTCCTGGCCGACCGGGCGGCCCTGCTCGGCAAACCGGAGCCCGGTCTGGTCCACCGGCGGGCGGCGGCCGACAAGAACCTGAGCCAGCTGCGCCCCCAACTGGCCTGGATTCACGACCTGCTGAGTGACGGCCGTGTCTATGTGTGTGGCGACAGCATGTCGCTGGCCGATTGTGTGATCTACCACCCGCTGTGGGTCATGGACCAACTGTCGGGTCAGCGCCTGGCACTTATTCCCGAGCCGATACGGCGCTGGATGGATCGGGTTGCAGCCCGGGGGCACGGAAACTTCCGACCCATGAGATCGTCTGAGGCGCTGGACCTGGCAGCCGCCGCAGACCCGCCGCCACCGCCGCCGAGCGAACCGTTCGATGGCGATCCTGCCCTCGGCCAGACGGTCGCGGTGACGCCGACCGATTACGGAAAGGCCAACCCCAGTATCGGCACCCTGGTCTCTATTGATGCGGTGCGTATGGCGCTTCAGCATAGCCATGCACGGACCGGACTGGTGACCGTCCACTTTCCGCGTTTTGGCTATCAGTTGCGCCAGATTTCGACTTGAACGGGCTCTGCCGATGCGGGACAGAAAACAAGGAGAGGCGTTATGTCTGAGCTGTTCAACTCCTACTACTCCCAGGACAAGCACGGTCCTTTCCAGCTTTTCCAGCTGGGGGACTTCGGACTGGAAGAAGGTGGCACGCTTCACGCCGGCCACCTCGCCTACACCACGCTCGGCACGCTGAACGCGGACAAGAGTAATGCCGTTTTGTTGCCGACCTGGTACTCGGGCACGAGCAAGATCATGGCCGATGTGCACGTTGGGCCGGACCGGGCGATTGACCCGGACCGGTATTTTGTCATCATCGCCAACCAGCTCGGCAACGGCCTGTCGAGTTCGCCGACCAATACGCCCGCCCCGTTCAACATGGCCCGTTTCCCGCGTATCCGGATTGGCGATGACGTGCGTGCCCAGCACAAGCTGGTGACCGAGCAGTTCGGGATTGAGCGGCTGGAACTGGTGTGTGGCGGCTCGATGGGCGCGCAGCAGACCTACGAGTGGGCGGTGCGCTATCCAGACATGGTCAAACGCGCCGCCCCCCTGGCCGGTACGGCCAAAAACACCCCGCATGACTTTCTGTTTGTCGAGACGCTGACCGAGGCCATTACCTCGGACCCGGCCTGGAATGCGGGTTGGTACACCGACCCGCACGCCGTGCACCTGGGCCTGCGGCGACACGCCCGGCTGTGGGGGGTGATGGGTTTCTGTACCGAGATGTTCAAGCAGGAGACCTGGCGGGAGCTGGGGTTCTCCTCGCTTGAAGACTTTATCGTCGGCTTTGTCGAAAACTACTTTCTGCCCATGGACCCCAACAATCTGTTGTGCATGGCCTGGAAGTGGCAGCGCGGTGATGTCAGCCGCCACACCGGCGGCGATCTGGCTCAGGCTCTGGCCCGCATCACGGCCAAGGTCTTTGTCCTGCCCATTGACGAAGACATGTTCTTTCCGCCGCGCGACTGCGAAGCCGAGCACAAGCTCATTCCCAACAGCGAGTTTCGGGTGCTCCACAGCATGTACGGCCACCTGGGACTGTTCGGGCTGGAGCCGGCCTATCTCCAGCAGATTGATCAGCACCTGGGCGAGCTGTTGGCCCTCGACGTCTGAGCCGCCTGTTGGCGGACGACAGGAAACACACATGGAACTGAAAGTTATTCTCTACCGGGTCACCGACGGGATTGCGACGCTGACCCTGAACCGTCCGCAGCGCCGGAACTCGTGGACCGGACGGATGCACGCCGAATATCGCTGGGCGCTGGAGCAGGCCGAGCACGACCCCACGGTGGGGGCGATTGTCGTGACCGGAGCCGGCGACACGTTTTGTGTCGGCGCCGACTCTCGGGCCCTGGAGGGCCATGTGGACAAGGGCGGCTACGATCCAGGCACGCCGCAGGAGATGGCCCGGCCCGGCTATGGCGTGCGGCCGGAGTTTGACGCGGATTTCGCCTACCAGTTCGGCCTGAGCAAGCCAGTCATCGCGGCCATCAACGGTGCGGCCGCCGGGGTGGGTCTGGTCCTGGCCTGTTATGCCGATCTGCGTTTTGCCGTGACCGGAGCCAAGCTGACGACGGCCCACGGCAAACTCAACCTGCCCGCTGAGTTCGGTCTGTCGTGGCTGTTGCCGCGTTTGATCGGCCTGACCCGGGCCAACGATGTGTTGCTGTCGAGCCGCGTGTTCTTGGCCGACGAGGCGTATGCGATGGGACTCGTCAACGCCGTCCTGGCGCCCGATGAGCTACTGCCCCACACCTACGCGTATGTCCAAAACCTGATCGCCACGGTGTCTCCCGGCTCGCTGCGGGAAACAAAGCGGCAGATTTATACCGACCTGCACCGCGACGCAAAATCGGCCGTTGACAGCGCTGGCAGCCTGATTCGAGACATGACCACCCAGGCCGACTACGCCGAAGGGGTGGCGGCTTTTGTGGAAAAGCGACCGCCGCGCTGGTCCGGCTCCTGAGACCGACCCGGATGGCCGGAGAGCCGGAGGCGGGCCTAATCCTGGTCGGGTGCCTCGCTGTCCGGCTCCGCCGACCGAGGGAGCGGCGTCTGCGACACTCCGGCCGTCGCGGTCTCGGTCCGCTCGCTCATCTCCATCGATACCCACACCACCGCCGCGCTCAAGGCTACGGTCAGGACGGTGAACAGCTGCACGCGTCTGATCAGACCGGGCAGCTTTGCCGGATCGAAGGTCTCGCCCCGCAGTTCGGTGCGAACCAGGCGATGCCCCATGCCGATCGTGGCCGAGGTACTGATCAGAATCAGAACAAAGACGAGCAGCAGCTTCAGACCCAGTACACCGCCCAGCAGGGCAAAGAATTGTGGGCCGAGTTGCTGCTTATACGCGGTCAGGTTGAACGCTCCGGTCATGATAATCAGGCCCAGCGCACCGATGCTGAGCGGGTTGTAGGCTTTCAGTCCCTGGGCCAGAAATTTCTGTTTGTCCGCCGACGAGGGAATCCGGTCGGCCATCGGTAGCAGGACGACTAGCACGGTGACGGCGCTGCCCACAAAAACGGTCATGGCCAGCAGGTGGAGCCACAGGGTGAGCTGTTCGATCATCTGGCCGGCTGTTAAACCAGAGGCGGGGCAAAATGTAAATGCCGGGGACCGCCCTCCTCCGTTGACACCGAAAACCGGGGCGGCTATCCTCCCCACGACGCCCGAGAGACCGAATCTGTAGTCGGTCCACGCGGCTGCCGATTTCCCGCACCTGAGTAAAGCGAGGCGAAAAGCATGGCTGACCGAGTACTCCTGCGCCACCTCGATGTTCCCGACATTCGTAAGCTTGATGTCTACCTCAAACACGGCGGTTATGAAGCGGCCAAAAAAGCCCTGACCACGCTTACACCGCAAGATGTCACCGCCCAGGTCAAAGACTCCAATCTGCGCGGCCGGGGCGGGGCCGGGTTTGTGGCCGGCATGAAGTGGGGGTTTTTGCCGAAAGACTCGGACAAACCGGTCTACCTGTGCGCCAATGCGGATGAGAGCGAGCCGGGAACCTTCAAGGACCGTGCGCTCATTGAGTGGAACACTCACGTCCTGCTCGAAGGCATTCTGATCTCCGCCTACGCCATCAACGCCCACACGGCCTATATCTACATCCGGGGAGAATTTGCCCTCGGCGCCAAACGCCTCCACGAGGCGATTGAGGCGGCCTATGCCCGTGGCTTTTTGGGCAAAGACATCTGTGGCAGCGGCTTTGACCTTGACGTGTACGTGCACCGTGGGGCGGGAGCCTATATCTGCGGCGAGGAGACCGGCCTGATCCAGTCCCTCGAAGGCAAGCGCGCCTATCCGCGCATCAAACCGCCTTTTCCTGCGGTGTACGGCCTGTTCGGCTGCCCGACGATTGTCCAGAATGTCGAAACCCTGGCCTGTGTGCCGTCCATCATCGGGCACGGCCCGGAGTGGTTTAAGGCCATCGGTCCGGAGACCGGTCCGGGTCCCAAGATCTACTGTGTCAGCGGCCACGTTGAAAAGCCGGGGCTGTACGAGCTGCCGATGGGCATGCCGCTACGCGAGGTCATTTATGACTACGCCGGGGGCATTCTGGGTGGAAAGAAACTGAAAGCCGTGATGCCGGGCGGCTCGTCATTTCCCATCCTCACTCCAGACGAGATCGACGTCAACATGGACTTCGATTCCATGCGGGCGATCGGTGCCTTTCTGGGCACGGCCGGGATCATCGTCATGGACGAAGACACCTGTATGGTCCAGGCGCTCAAAATCATCGACCGCTTCTACCACCACGAGTCGTGCGGCCAGTGTTCGCCGTGCCGAGAGGGCACCGGCTGGCTGCACAAGCTGCTGGTCCGCCTCGAAGAGGGCAACGGTCAGCCCGACGATATCGACCTGATTGACCGGATCTGCACCAACATGACCGGCAACACCGTGTGTGTGCTGGCCGACGCTGCAGCCATGCCGACCCAGAGCTATCTGAGTAAATTCCGCGACGAATTCGTGGCCCACATCACCGAGGGCGGCTGTTCGCTGCGCAAAAAGGCCGATAGCCAGCCCCAGGCTGCGTGAGGTTCGTATGCCAAAGATTGAGATTGACGGGCGGGAGATTACGGTCGAGGGTGGGCTCAATATCATCCAGGCGGCCGAGCGCCTGGGGATAGAGGTGCCGCACTACTGCTACCACCCGGGCCTCAGCATCTCGGGCAACTGCCGGATGTGCCTGGTCGAAATCGAGAAGATGCCCAAGCTGCAAATTGCCTGCAATACGCGGGTGAATGACGGCATGGTCATCCACACTACCAGCCCCAAGGTCAAGGCCGCCCAGTCTGCGGTGTTGGAGTTCATCCTGATCAATCACCCGGTTGACTGCCCCATCTGTGACCAGGCCGGCGAGTGCAAGCTGCAAGACTACTACATGGACTACGGGGCGTATAAGAGCCAGATGCCGATTGAGGCCAAGGTCGAGAAAGACAAGGCGGTCGAGATAGGTCCCCAGGTCATGCTCGACCAGGAGCGCTGTATTCTGTGCGCCCGCTGTACCCGTTTTCTGGATGAAGTCACCGAGACCGGCGAGCTGGGGATTTTTGACCGGAGCGACCACTGCAATATCGACCTGTTTCCGGGCAAAACGCTGGACAATCCCTACTCCATGAATGTCGTTGACGTGTGTCCGGTCGGCGCCCTGACGGCCAAGGATTTTCGCTTCAAGGCACGCGTCTGGTACCTGGAGAAGACCGAGTCGATCTGCACCCGGTGTGAGACCGGCTGCAATATCGACATCTACCACCGGCGCGGTCAGATGTACCGGTTTCGGCCGCGCCAGAATATGGAGGTCAACGAGTTCTGGATGTGCGACGAGGGCCGACTGTCGTACCGGGCGTTTCAACACGAGAGCCGTATCCTGCACCCCCTGGTCCGGGCTGAGACCGCCTTCCGTCAGGCCTCCTGGGATGAGGCTGTCCAGCGATTGGTTGAGACGGTTCGACACGCTCAGGCCGAGCACGGTCAGGACGCAGTCGCGGCCATCATCGGAGCCAAGGCCAGCAACGAAGAAGCCTATCTGTTGTCGCGCATTCTCAACCAGCAGCTGGGCAGCCAACAGGCTGTTGGCCTGTCCTGGTCGCCCGACAACGCGCCTCACGACGACCTGCTGATCCGGGCCGACAAGAACCCCAACACCCGCGGCCTCAAAACGCTGGGCCTGCTGAATGGGGGGGGCGAGGCCGGACAAATCCTGAGCGCCGTTGGCCAGGGGCAGATTCAGGTCTTGTTCGTCTTTGGTGTTGACCTCGTGGCTGCCCTGGGCCAGGCCGTGGTCGACGCCGCTCTGGGCCAGGCCACGGTTATCCTGCTGGATACCGACTACACTGACACGACCGAGTATGCGGACCTGGTCTTGCCGATCGCTACGGCTCCCGAGACCGACGGCAGCTGCATCAACTACGCCGGTCGGATTCAACGCCTGCGCCAGGCTTTTCCCCCGCCGGGCGAAGTCAAGACAGGCTGGGAGGCCCTGGCGCTGCTCAGTACTCAATTCGGCGGCCCGGATAGCGTATCAATCAGTGAGGTCTTCGCCGAGCTGAGCGCGACCGTGCCCGCACTGGCTGGACTCACCTATGGCCGGATCGGTGCCCATGGGACCCCGCTGCCGGCCCTTCAGCCCGACCACGAGGCAGTAGAGACGCCGTCCTAGGTGGCTCCCCACGCTTTTGCCGTGTCATTATACCTCACCACAGTCGGCGCTGGTCTGACTCTGTCCGACGGGCAAGACGCTGATATCTGGCCACCTGCCTGATCCATGCCAGCGTCGCTTCCTACGTCTATTGCAACCTGGAACGTCAATTCCATCCGCGCCCGCAAAGACCGGACGCTGGCCTGGCTGGAGACCCATCAGCCCGAGGTGCTGTGTCTGCAAGAGACAAAAGTGACTGACGAGGCGTTTCCCCGGGCTGATTTTGAGGCCCTAGGCTACCGAGTCACCACCTGCGGGCAAAAGACGTATAACGGGGTGGCCCTGCTCTCCCGCGCCGAGCCAAGCGATATCACCCGGCGTTTTGACGACGATGACGACGAACCCGAAGCCCGTTTTCTGTCGGCCCAACTCGCCGACCTGCGGATCATCTGCGTCTATGTGCCAAACGGTCAGGTCGTTGGTAGCGACAAGTACACCTACAAGCTGGCCTGGCTCGACCGGCTCCAGCGCCATCTGGAGCGAGACTGCGATCCCGACCAGCCGCTGGTCTTGTGCGGCGATCTGAATATCGCACCTGAGGATCGTGACGTGTGTGAGCCGACCGCCTGGGCCGAGACTGTACTGTGCGAGCCCGGTGTCCGGGACGCCTTCCGCAGGCTGTGCGACTGGGGACTGGTCGATACCTTCCGTCTCCACCACGACGCGGGCAAACTGTACAGCTGGTGGGACTATCGGCAGCTCGCCTTTCAGAAGAATCAGGGGCTGCGTATCGACCATATTCTGGTGACCCGGACCCTGGTCCGGCGCTGCACCGGGGTGCAGATCGACCGCCAGGCGCGCAAAGGCAAAGGGGCGTCGGATCACGCCCCGGTCCTCGCCACCTTCTCAAACGAAGGGTGAGACGAGCCCCTCCCGGCTTTTTCAGCTCCTACCAATCAACTCATCACCCGTCTGCTTGGCGTAGTCGATCCAGTCCGCCTCGGTCTTGGCGGCTTTGAACGGAATCAGCCGGTCTACGCCGAGGTCGGCAAAGCGTTTGACCGTGTCGGTATCGAGCCGGCCCTTGGGCGTGACGCTGATTTCCAGGCTGCCCAACTCGGCCGGACGCTCGACCTGCTGGGCGGCGTGTTTGAGCCCTTCCAGACATTTTGCCGTGGCCTCGACATCGAGGGCAAAGCCGAACCAGCCGTTGCCGTGCTGCACGCTGCGTTCGTAGGCCTGCGGGGTATGGCCGCCAAAGACCACCGGCGGGTGGGGCTTCTGGACCGGTTGGGGGTGAGCCTGAATATCACCAAACGAGACAAAATCCCCCTGGTGGGCAGGCTTGTCCTGGGTCCAGACAGCCTTCATGGCCTCCAGATAATCAATCGACCGCGGCCCTTTGTGGCTGAACGGAATCCCCAGCGCGTCAAACTCCGGCTTGAGATAGCCGATACCCAAGCCAAAGATCAGGCGCCCGCCGGACACCACGTCCAGACTGGCCAGTTCTTTGGCCAGCACCAGGGGGTTGCGCTGGGGCAGAATGATGATGCCGGTGCCGAGCCTGACCGTTTGGGTCTGACCGGCAATAAAGGCCAGGGCTACACTCGGGTCGAGCATCGGGTGGTGGGGCGGAAGCGGGGAGGGCGGAGCCTGGGGGTCGGGCAGGACCACATGCTCACCGGTCCAGACCGACTCAAAACCGGCCGCTTCGGCCGCCTGGGCAACCCGCACGGCTACGTCTGGGTTGCTGGCGATGCCCATATTGATGCCAAAAAGTCCAAATTTCATGCGCGTGCCCTCCTGGTCGTCGTTGGGTGCCGAACGCCGGGAGCCTAGCCGGTTCTCGACAGCCGTGCAAGCATGCCTGCCGTTGCATTCCGTCACAAAAGTCGTCAAGCTAGGCCGCTCGGAGGACGCCATGTCGCAAACGGTCGATTACATCACCCGCATCACCAATAATTACGCCAAGCTCGGCTATAAGCCGTACAAGTGGGTCCACAACCCCGACACCCCGCCGTGGACACCGCTGCGCAAGCCGCTGTCCGAATGCCGTCTGGGTTTGATCGCGTCCGGCGGGCTGTACATGAAGGGCCAAGTCGCCTTCCATTTCAAAGACGATCTGTCCTTCCGAGCCATTCCCACCGACGTAAGAACGAGTGATCTCCGAACAGCCCACTTCGCCTATGACCAGACCGACGCCCGCAAAGACGCCAACGTGGTGTTTCCCATCGACACGCTGCGCGGCCTGGTCAAAGAAGGCGTGATTGGTGAACTGGCCGACCACGCCTACACCTTCATGGGCGGGATTTACTCTTCCCGGCGGGTGCGCGACGAGCTGGCCCCGCAGCTGACCGCGCGCCTGCTGGCCGAACGCGTCGATGCCGCGCTGCTCGTCCCGGTTTGACCGGTGTGTCATCAGTCCGTGGGACTGATCGCCCGCAACGCCGAGGCTGCCGGTATCCCAACGCTCAGCATGGGCAGCGCGCTTGACATCATGCAAGCCGTGAATCCCCCCAGGGCTGCCTTTCTCGATTTTCCCCTGGGCCACACTACCGGCGAGCCGCATCAACCCCAGTTGCAGCGAGACATTCTGCGCCAGGCGCTGGCAGGCTTGAGCGAGCTGACGACGCCGGGCGTCATCAAGAGGCTGCCCTTCCGCTGGTCACACGGGGACGGCTGGAAAGAGACGGCCTCAAACGACGGCGATACGCGCGTCGAACGCCATGACACGCCGCAGTATCAGTTCGAAGAGGACCGCGTTCTGGCCGAGCAGAACAATCCTGAGGTGTGTGAGGTGTGTGAGGTGTGTGAGGTCTCGGCCTGAAGAGCGGCGTTCAAAGTGAGAGGCGTAATCCGACTTCCTGGTGGACAAGATGGCGGAGCCCCTGGAAAATGCATTCCAAGAGGGCAGTGCAGGAATGCGGGGTCGGACACGGGGAGGCTTATGCTGCGTTGTGCCCGGTGATGGCTTCGCGCAGACCTTCCAGCAATCCTTCGAGCTTCGCCTGCTGGCGTTCGACGGTTGACAGGCGCGTTTCCATATCCCGGCGGAGTTCGTTCAACTCTCCTCGCAGGCCACCCATCTCCCCTCGTAGATCGCTCATCTCTCTGCGTAGGTCGCCCATCTCCCTGCGAATCCCGTGCAGGCCAGTCAGGATCACTCCAGCTAAGCTTGCCCCAACAGCCACCACCGCGACCAGCACGCTGAGCAGATCGGTCGGCATGCCCATACTCTCCCAGTGTGGCTGATCCGTACGCCTGCGCGGGACCTTCGGCTAAAGCTGTTCGACCATCTTCTCCACCTCACCCCATTCCACAATCGGGGTCAGGCGGCGCTTTTCGACCAGACCGCTTGAGACGATCTTGCCGAATATCTGAAAGGTCGGGGTGTGGTCGGGAATATCGACCAGAAAGATGACCTTGGGCTCTTCGTTCGAGAACCACGGGCCACCGGCAAAGCGGACCTCTTGGGGCGCGCCAATCGAGGCCGGGCTTTTGGCTGCGGCGCCAATGAGCCTGGTGAATTCCTTCATCCGTTCCGGACTCGGGTCTTTCAGCCACACCTCGTCGAGATACAGTGCCATCGCGCTTCCTCCTTTTTCACGCCTGTCTTCAGTCCGCCAACAGCTCGTCAAGCTCCCCGCACATCTCCAGCTCGTTCAGCTCGGAAAAGCCGCCGACCGACTGTTCGCCAATAAAAATCTGAGGAACCGTGTGCTGCCCGGACCGTTCCATGATGTCTTGGCGCAGGTCTGGATTGCCGGTCGCGTCGATCTCTTCAAACGGCACGCCTTTTTTGGTCAGCAGAGATTTGGCCGCTGTACAGTAGGGACAGAACAGGGTGGTGTATACGGTGACTGTCTTCATGATCTTCCATCCTCGTAGGTCGAGACTTTCTTTTTTGTACGCGATGCGCTGCGGCGACTCAAGGGGACGGCTCAGGGCAAGTCGGTGCGGCCCATCAGGTAGCGGTCACACTCCCGTGCGGCGCTCCGGCCTTCGTGGAGGGCCCACACGACCAGACTCTGGCCGCGTCGCGCGTCGCCGGCGGCAAACACGCCCTCGACGCTGGTGGCGTATTTGCCGTACTCGGCGTTCACGTTTGAGCGTCCATCGCGCTCCACGCCCAGCTCTTCCAGGATGGGGTCTTCCGGCCCCAAAAAGCCCATAGCCAGGAGCACCAGGTCGGCCGGCCAGACCTTTTCGGTGCCCGGAATGTTCTTGGGAATGAAGGCGCCGTTTTCGTTCTTGGCCCACTCGACCTCAACGGTGTGGAGTTCCTTGACCCGTCCGTTTTCGTCGCCGACAAACTTTTCGGTCTGGATCAGGAACACCCGCGGGTCGGCGCCAAACCGCGCCTGGGCTTCTTCCTGGCCGTAATCGACGCGGAAGATGCGGGGCCATTCCGGCCACGGGTTATTGTCTTGGCGTTCATCCGGTGGACGGGGCAGAATTTCAAACTGGGTCAGGCTTTTGCATTTGTGGCGCATGGAGGTGCCGACGCAGTCGGTGCCGGTATCGCCGCCGCCAATGACAATCACGTGCTTGTCGGTGGCCGAGATGTAGGCGCCGTCGGCGTGCTGGGAGTCGAGCAGGCTCTTGGTGTTGGCGTGCAGAAACTCCATGGCAAAGTGAATCCCCGCGAGGTCACGGCCCTCAATCGGAAAATTGCGGGGCTTGGTCGCGCCGCAGCACAGGACCAGAGCGTCGAACTCCTCATGCAGCTGGCTGGCCGGCACATCCGTGCCGACGGCGGTATTGGTGACGAACCGCACCCCTTCCTCGGCCAGCTGATCGACCCGACGCTGGACCAAGTTCTTGTCCAGCTTCATATTGGGGATGCCGTACATCAGCAGGCCGCCGATCCGGTCAGCCCGCTCATAGACGGTCACCCAATGACCGGCCCGGTTGAGCTGAGCCGCACACGCCAGTCCGGCCGGCCCGGAGCCGATCACGGCCACTTTTTTGCCGCTGCGTTTTTCCGGCGGCTCGGCCACGACCCAGCCCTCGGCAAAGCCCCGGTCAACAATCGAACACTCGATGTTTTTGATCGTGACCGGCGGATTGGTGATACCCAGCACGCACGAACCCTCGCACGGCGCCGGACACACCCGGCCGGTGAACTCCGGAAAATTATTCGTCTTATGCAGGCGCTCCAGCGCTTCTTTCCACAGGCCGCGGTAGACCAGATCGTTCCACTCGGGGATCAGGTTGTTGAGCGGACAGCCCGAGGCCATGCCGCTGATCAGGGTTCCGGTGTGGCAGAAGGGAATGCCGCAGTCCATGCAGCGCCCGCCCTGTTCCTGGAGCGTGTCCACGGACAGGTGGTCGTGAAACTCGTGCCAGTCGTCGATCCGTTCCAGGGGAGAACGGTCGGCCGGCAACTGGCGCTGAAATTCCATAAATCCGGTTGGCTTACCCATGTCGCTGGTCTACTCCTTCAGCAGGGAATCGTGCTGCCCGTGCCCCTAATTGCCGCTCACCCGGGCGGCGTCGTTCTTGTTGGCCTCAAAGGCGGCCATCACCGCGTCCTCACCGGTCAGCCCGGCCTGCTCGGCCCGCTGTATGGCTTCGAGCATGCGCTGGTAGTCGTTGGGCATGACTTTCACGAAGCGGGACGCGCTGGTGGTCCAGGTCGCCAGCACCTGGAGGGCTTGTTCGCTGTGGGTGTAGCTGGCGTGGCGTCGCAGCATGGCTTCGATCTCGTCCAGGTCCTCGGCGGTGGGGACTTGGAGGGAGACGGTCTCCGGGTTGCAGCGATCCCGAAAATCTCCAGCCGCGTCATAGATGTAGGCGACACCGCCCGACATGCCGGCCCCGAAGTTGCGGCCGGTCTTGCCCAGGACCACGACCAGGCCGCCGGTCATGTACTCGCAGCCGTGGTCGCCGACGCCCTCGACAACGGCCCGCACACCGCTGTTACGGACGCAGAAACGCTCGCCGGCCATGCCTCGGATATAGGCTTCGCCGTTAGTCGCGCCATAGAAGGCCACGTTGCCGATGATGATGTTGTCTTCGGGGATAAAGCTTGAGCCGTGGGGCGGATAGGTGATGATTTTTCCCCCAGACAAGCCCTTGCCGAAGTAGTCGTTGGCGTCACCCTCCAACTCCAGGGTCATGCCGGGTGGCACAAAAGCCCCAAAGCTCTGGCCCGCCGAGCCCTGCAAATGGAAGTGGACCGTATCTTCGGGCAGACCCTCGGGACCAAACCGCCGCGTCAGCTCGCTGCCCAGAATCGTGCCCGCCACCCGGTCGGTATTTCTGATCGGCAGCGTGTGGCGGACTTGTTCGCGCCGTTCGAGAGCCGGTTTTGCCAGTTCGAGCAGGGTGGTGTTGTCGAGCGCTTTCTCCAGGCCGTGGTTCTGGTCGATCTGACAGTAGCGTCCGATCTCCGGGCCGAGCTGGGGCTGGTACAGAATGTCGGTGTAGTCCAGACCCTGGGCCTTCCAGTGCTCAACCGCGCGTCTGACCTCGAGCCGGTCGGTGCGGCCGATCATCTCGTTGACGGTGCGAAAGCCGAGCTGGGCCATGAGTTCGCGCATCTCCTGGGCGATGAAGCGCATGAAGTTCACCGCATAGCCCGGGTCGCCCATGAATTTTTTACGCAGTACCGGGTTTTGGGTGGCCACGCCAACCGGGCAGGTGTCGAGGTGGCAGACCCGCATCATGATGCAGCCCAGGGTGACCAGGGCGGTGGTCGCAAAGCCGTACTCCTCCGCACCCAGCAGGGCCGCCACCACCACGTCACGGCCGGTTTTGAGCTGGCCGTCGGTTTCGACCACAATGCGGCTGCGCAGGTCGTTCAGGACCAGGGTCTGATGGGTCTCGGCCACGCCCAGCTCCCAGGGCAGGCCAGCGTGTTTGATACTGGTCTGGGGCGAGGCGCCGGTGCCGCCGTCATGGCCGCTGATCAACACTACATCGGCGTGGCCCTTGGCCACCCCGGCGGCAATTGTGCCGACCCCGACTTCGGAGACAAGCTTGACGCAGATCCGGGCATAGTGGTTGGAGTTCTTGAGATCGTGGATCAACTGGGCCAGATCCTCAATCGAATAGATATCGTGGTGGGGCGGCGGCGAGATGAGCCCCACGCCGGGTGTGGACAGCCGGACTTTGGCAATCCAGGGGTAGACCTTGCGGCCCGGCAACTCGCCGCCCTCGCCCGGTTTTGCACCCTGGGCCATCTTGATCTGGAGTTCCTTGGCCTGGGTCAGATAATAGCTGGTGACGCCAAAGCGGCCCGACGCCACCTGTTTGATGGCGCTGTTGCGCGAGTCGCCGTTGGGGTCCGGGACGTAGCGCGCCGGGTCTTCTCCGCCTTCGCCGGTGTTGCTCTTGCCACCGATCCGGTTCATGGCGATGGCCAGGGCTTCGTGGGCTTCCTTGCTGATTGAGCCGTAGGACATGGCCCCGGTTTTGAACCGTTTGGTAATGGCCTCAACCGGCTCAACCTCGTCAATCGGAATTGGTGCGGGAGCGGATTTGAAGCCGAGCAGGCCGCGCAGGGTGGCCAGCCGTTCGGACTGATCGTCGATCAGGCCGGAGTACTGTTTGAAGGTGGCGTAATCGTTCGTGCGACAGGCTTTCTGCAGCAGATGAATCGTGCGTGGGTTGAACAGATGCAGTTCGCCGTCTTTGCGGTACTGGTACTGGCCGTGGACCTCAAGGGTGCGGCCGTTGACCGGAATATCGGGAAAGGCTTTGGCGTGTTGGCGTTCGGCTTCCTCGGCAATAGCGTCAAGACCAACCCCACCCACCCGAGACGGGGTCCAGGTAAAGTAGCGGTCGATCAGCTCCTGGCCCAGACCGACGGCTTCAAAGATCTGCGCCCCGCAGTAGGACTTGATGGTCGAAATGCCCATCTTTGACATGACCTTGACTACGCCTTTGACCACGGCTTTTTTATACCCGGCGACCGCCTTGTCATAGCTGATGTCCTTGAGCATGCCCTGGCCAATCATGTCGTTCAGGCATTCGTAGGCCATATACGGATTAAAGGCCTGGATGCCGTAGCCGAGCAGCAGGCAGAAGTGGTGGACTTCGCGCGGTTCGCCGGACTCCAGGACGAGGCCGACCCGGGTTCGTGTGCCGGCCCGGATGAGATGATGGTGGAGACCGGACGAGGCCAGCAGGGCCGGGATGGGCGCGTGCTCACGATCCACACCCTTATCGGACAGAATGAGAATCGTCGCCCCATCGGCAATAGCCCCATCGGCAGCCTTGTACAGCGCCTCCAGGGCCTGTTCGAGCCCGGCTCTGCCACTGCCGGCCTTGAACAGAATCGGCAGGCTGGTGACGCGCAGGCCGTCCTGGTCGAGGCGGCGCAGCTTTTCCAGCTCGCCGTTGCTCAGGATCGGGCTTGGCAGGCGCAGCTGCCGGCAGCTGGCCGGCTGGGGCTCGACCAGATTGCCCTCCGATCCCAGGGTCAGGGTCGTTGAGGTGATGAGTTCTTCCCGAATCGGATCAATCGGCGGGTTGGTCACCTGGGCGAACAGCTGCTTGAAATAGTTGTACAGCAGCTGGGGCTTATCGGATAACACGGCCAGCGGCGTATCCGTTCCCATCGAGCCGACCGGCTGGATGCCGTTGACAGCCATGGGGCCGATGTTGATGCGCAGATCCTCAAAACTGTAGCCAAAGGCCTGGAGGCGTTGCAGGCTGGCCCCGTGATCGTAGGCTGGCTGGGGGTCGTCCACATCCGGCAGAGCCTCGAAATGGACCAGATTGGCGTCCAGCCAGTCCTGGTAGACGTGCTCGGCGGCAATCTGCTGCTTGAGTTCTTCGTCGCTGATGATACGCCCCTGCTCGGTATCAACCAGGAACATCCGGCCCGGTTGCAGGCGACGCTTTTCCAGCACCCGCTCGGGCTCGACCTCCAGCACGCCGACCTCCGAGGCCATGATCACCAGATCGTCTTTGGTGACGTAGTAGCGTGAGGGCCGCAGCCCGTTGCGGTCGAGCACGGCGCCGACGCGCAGGCCGTCGGTAAAGGCAATCGAGGCCGGACCGTCCCAGGGTTCCATCAGGCTGCTGTGGTATTCGTAAAAGGCCCGCTTGGCCGGGTCCATGCTGTCATGGTTTTCCCACGGTTCGGGGATCATCATCATCATCGCATGGGCCAGGGAACGACCGCTCAGGGCCAGAAACTCCAGACAGTTGTCAAATTTGGCCGAATCGCTGCCGTCCTCCAGAATGAGCGGAAAAATCTTGGGCAGGTCGTCGCCAAACAGCTCGGTGGCCAGCATGGACTGCCGGGCGTGCATCCAGTTCTCGTTGCCGCGCAGGGTATTAATTTCTCCGTTGTGGATGATGTAGCGGTACGGGTGGGAGCGCTCCCAGCTGGGAAAGGTGTTGGTGCTGAAACGCGAGTGGACCAGACAGATCGCCGTTTCCATGCGGGAGTCGGACAGGTCGGGGTAGAAGCTGGTCACCTGGCGCGGGGTCAGCATGCCTTTGTAGATCAGAGTCTTACACGACAGGCTGGGAATATAGAAAAATTCCCCGCCCGGTACGTCGCCGTAGCGGATCGCGTTGGTGATCTGGCGCCGGATGACGTACAGCTTGCGCTCAAAAGCCATGTCGTCCGACAGGTCGGCGCTGCGGCCGATAAAAATCTGGCGGATGAACGGCTCGCACGCCCTGGCCGTCTTGCCCAGCTCGCTATCGTCGGTGGGCACATCACGCCAGCCCAGAACGGTTTGGCCCTCGGCCCGCACGACCGCCTCAAAGCGCTGCTCGCAGGCCCGGCGTTGCTCGGCGTCTGGCGGCAAAAAAATCATGCCCACCCCATACTGGCCCGGCCCGGGCAGCCGCAGGTCGGCGCACACCGCTCGCAGAAAACCGTGCGGCACCTGCATCAACACCCCGGCTCCGTCGCCGGTGTTTTCCTCACACCCGCACGCCCCGCGATGGTCGAGGTTCTCGAGGACGGTCAGAGCCTGCTCGACGAGTTGGTGGGAGGTGTGGCCCTTGATGTTGACGACAAACCCGATACCGCAGGCGTCGTGCTCAAACGCCGGGTCGTACAAGCCCTGCTTGGCGGGCATGGATGATACGCTCTTCATGGGCTGGCGATGATTGTGGCGTGACATGTTCAGGCTCCTCTTCTGGCGCGGAGAGGCACGACCGATTCGGACTCATCTTTGGAGTCGAGCTGGGCGACCATGGCGTCCTGTTTGAGGTTCAACCACAGCCCCTCGGTATGCGTTGACAGCACGACCGAGGTCTCGGTGCGGTCAACCCCGTCGATGGAACGAATTTGGCGGATCAACTCTTCGAGCCCTGAGGTATTATCGGTTTTGACCTTGAGCAGCAGGGTGTACTCACCGGTGACGTGGTGGCACTCCTGGACCTCCTCAAAGCGATCAATGTCTTTCTCAAAGGTCTGGATCAGTCTGGGATGGTGAATCGAGACGCCGATAAAGGCAGTAATATCCTTGCCCAGCTTGCGGGCGTCGAGCACTGCGGTATAGCCCCGAATCACGCCGTTTTCTTCCAGCTTTCTGATCCGATCAACCACCGAGGGGGCGGACAGCCCGATCCGCTCTCCAATCCTGTTCAGGGACAGCTTACAATTTTCTTGGAGCAGGGAAAGAATATGCCGGTCAAGGGTGTCGAGGCTCATGCATTCTCTCTTTGTAAGGAATTTTCAGTGTAAGGCCGAATAAATAACGAATATAATCGGCTTGTGTCAAGAGAAAATTCAGAAAATACGGCTTTCTTGCCTTTTTTATTCGCAGCTTATATGATTCCCGGAATACCGAACGCGTGACGCGGAGTACAGGCATGAACAAGCTGAGCGGTGCACAAATCGTGATTGAGAGTCTGCTGGCCGAGGGGGTCGATACCATCTTCGGCTACCCCGGCGGCGCCATTCTGCCGACCTATGACGCCTTGATTCAGAACCCCCACCTGCGCCATGTGCTGGTCCGCCACGAACAGGGCGCCTCGCATATGGCCGAGGGCTATGCGCGGGTATCCGGGCGGCCCGGCGTGGTCCTGGTCACGTCCGGTCCGGGGGCGACCAATACAGTCACCGGCATTGCCGACGCCTACATGGACTCAACCCCCATGGTTGTCCTCTCCGGTCAGGTATCGAGCGCTATGCTGGGCAATGACGCGTTTCAAGAGGCCGATGTGACCGGCATTACCCGGCCGTGCACCAAACACAACTACCTGGTCCGCGATGTCAGAGAGATCGCCCGGGTGATGAAAGAAGCCTTCTATATTGCCGGCACGGGCCGTCCCGGACCCGTGCTGGTCGATCTGCCCAAGGATGTCCAGACCGATGAGGCGCCGTTCGTGTATCCCGACCATGTCGATATCCGGGGTTATAAGCCGACCCTCAAGGGCAACGAGCGCCAGATTGAAAAGGCGCTGCACGCGATTGAGGAGGCCGAGCGCCCGCTGTTTTATGTGGGCGGTGGGGTGCAGTGGTCCGGGGCGGCGCCGGAACTCACCGAGCTGGTGCGCGGCCTCAAGATCCCGGTCACCCCGACGGTCATGGCCCTGGGCACCATTCCGACCGACGACCCGCTCCACCTCGGCATGCTGGGCATGCACGGCGGCTATTGGACCAATATGGCCGTCTACCACTGTGACGTATTAATCGCCATTGGCGCCCGTTTTGACGACCGGGTGACGGGTCGGGTGGCGGACTTTGCGCCCAACGCCAAGACCATCATCCATATTGATATCGACCCGTCGTCGATCAGCAAGAACATCAAGGTTGACGTGCCGATCGTGGGCGATATCAAGACCGTCCTCAGGTCCATGCTCAAAAAGATCAAAAGCCAGGAGAGCCTGGCGCCCCGCCAACGGCTGTGGGCCGAGTGGTATCGCCAGATCATGGACTGGAAGGCGGAAAAACCGCTGCCCTACGAGAAACACAGCCCGGACGGCACGATCAAACCGCGCCAGCTCATTGACGGCCTTGCCGAGCTGACCCGCGGCGAGGCGGTGATTGTCACCGACGTGGGCCAGCACCAGATGTGGACGGCCCAGATGATGCCGTTCAAACATCCGCGCTCGTGGCTCACCTCTGGCGGCCTGGGCACCATGGGCTACGGCCTGCCGGCCGGCATTGGGGCGCATTTCGCCGCACCCGAGCGCGAGGTGGTCGTCATCAGCGGCGACGGCAGTATTCAGATGAACATCCAGGAACTGTCCACCGCAGTCCAGTATCAGGTGCCGGTCAAGGTCGTGATCATGAACAACCACTACCTGGGCATGGTCCGCCAGTGGCAGGAGAAGTTCTACGAAGAGCGCTACTCCCACTCCTACATGGACGCCATGCCCGATTTCGTCAAACTCGCCGAGGCCTATGGGGCCAAGGGCTTCCGGGTCGAGCGCGCGGCCGAACTGTCGGCCACCCTCCAGGCGGCCTTTGCCGAGCCCGGGCCGGTTCTGGTTGACGCGGTCATCCCCACGGCCGAAGGGGTCTTCCCCATGGTCCCGGCCGGCAGCGCCATGCACGAAATGCTGTTCGCCTGAGCCGTGGAACACGATACCACCTCTGATCGCTTCTATCAGGGCGTTATCCACAATATCTCCTGGAACAATGAGACCGGGCTGATTCGGAGCCGGTCCGGCAAGACCTTCTCGTTTGTGTTCGCCTATGTGACGCTGCTCGGCGCGCCGCGTCACGACCTGCGCTTCCTGTTTGAGGGCATGCGGGTCGGCTTTGACGTGGGCTGGACCTCGCACGGTCTGCGGGTGACGGTGATTAAGGTCTACGACCTGTAGGCGCTACAGCGGCAGAGCCGTCCGAAACAGGACAAAACGCCCCAAAAACTCCCCCACAATCGCGGCCAGAATCGCCACATAAAACAGGCCCGTGGCCGCCATGGTCTGGGGAATCTGCAGGGTCCGCCAGATCATATAGGCAATCGGCAGGGAGGCCAGCGGGCCCAGGCCCAGCCGCATCCACAGCAGAGCCTGATGGTCGGTCCACAGGCTGGCCAGCCGGGCCACGCTGGCCGGCTGGCCGACCACCACCAACAGCCCGACCGCGACCAGCAGCACCCCGAGGTGGACGACCAATGTGCCGGCGTAAAAATTGAAGGTGCGTTTGAACGGATCGAGCGACAGGTCAAGCTCAATCAAATACCAGTGGCCGAGCGACATGCCGGTCGCCACCGCCCCGAGCATCAGGGCCGACAGCAGCAGGCTGAGCGGGTACAGGAGCGTTTCAATCGACACAAAAGGCGCGCTGCAATAGGCGCTGGCGCTCACTACCAGAGCCACCAGTCCGGCCACCAGGGCGAACAGATAGGCTCGCGCGCGCAGCACCACGGCCTCGCCCCACAGGCTGACGACATACACGCTGAAGCCGCAGCAGAACATCAGCCACAGACCGATTTCCCAGCCACGCAGGCCTACCACAGCCTCGGCTTGGGAGGACACGACCAGAGAGGTCTTGCCCAGAAAAAAGACCCAGCCACAGCCGAGGTAGACACAGCCGGTGGACTTGAAAAATCCACGTTCAATCTCGTGAAAGCCGGGGATACTCAGACCGAACAGTCCGCCGAAGGCCAGTTGGGCAAAAATCAGCAAAAAGCTGTGGGCAAATTCGATCATGCCGGGACTCTACCTACAAGAGGAAACGTGTCAACAGCTGTGTGTCAAAGGACGACACGTTTCCTCTTGCAAGCGGAAACGTGTCAACAGCCCTGTGTCAAAGGACGACATATTTCCGCTTGACTCCGCTCCGGCCTCAAAGGCGGTCGGCCGGCTCGTAGACTGGGCGGCCCAAGCCTGCTAAGGAAGATGCGGAGTGGAGACCGACATGGCGCGTGAGCCCGAATCCCAGCCCGCATCGCTGATCACCGACGAGATCCGGTCGTGGGTCGGCCGCGAAGTTCCGCCCTGGACCATACAGGTCAGCCGCCGCGATGTGCTGCGTTTTGCGGTCGCCACGGACGACCCGAACCCGCTCTATACGGACGAGGAGCGGGCTAAAAACAGCCGCCACGGCGGGCTGATCGCCCCGCCGCTGTTTTACATGGCGCCCCTGACCGAGCCGGTGGCCGAGACCGAGCTGCGGCCCGACGGCCTGCCCTTTGAGGGCAAATTCCCGGTTCCGCCCACGCCTCTGCCACGCCTGATGGACGGCGGTGTCGAGATTGAGTTCTTGCAGCCCGTCCGGGTTGGCGATGTGCTGACCGGGCGCTCAAAGATCACCGATATCTACCAGAAAGACGGCCGCTCAGGGCCGCTCATCTTTGTCCAGCGCGAGACCACCTTTACCAACCAGAGGGGGGAGTTGGTCCTGGTCGAAAAAGGGGCGAGCATCCTGCGCTAGGAGTCGGGTATGGCCGCAGTCGCAAACCCACAGCTCTATTTTGAAGATGTCGAGGAGGGCAGTGCTCTCCCCAGCCTGGAAAAAACGCCGTCCAATACCCTGCTGTTCCTGTACAGCGCGGTGACCTGGAATCCGCAGCGCATCCACTTTGATCGAGACTTCACCCTGCAAGAGGGCTACCGGGAGGTGGTCGTCCACGGTCCGCTGCGGGGCGCGTTCCTGTCCCAGCTTCTGACCAACTGGATCGGTGAGGGCGGTACGCTCAAAAAAATGTCATACGCCAACCGGGACATTGCGTATGTCAACGAACTGCTGGCCTGCAAAGGCACGGTCACCAGGAAATGGATCGAAAACGGGCTGGGGCATGTGGAGTGCGATATCTGGGTCGAGAACGGACACGGCAAAGTCCTGACCCCCGGCAGGGCAACCGTCACCCTGCCGCTGCGCAATCCCGCTACCTAGCCCGAGCCCGCCACCGGAATAGCAAGGAATACACTATGGCGCGTCGCCCGCTGAAGCTCGTTCATACCTCCGACGTTCATCTTGAGAGTGATACCTTTGGCAAGAGTCAGGAAGGCCGGGCCTTCCGCAGCCGGATTCAGCACGCCTTCCAAAAAGTGGTTGATACGGTTGCCGAGGAAGGGGCCGACCTGTTTCTGATTGCCGGTGACCTGTTCGACTCGAACCGGGTCCAGGAATCGGGCGTGGAGTTTGTGTATACCGAGCTGGCGCGGGTGCCGTGTCCGGTCGTTCTGATTCCGGGCAACCACGACTGTTACGACCAACGCTCGATCTACAAAAAGGTCGATTTCCGTGATGCCGGGCCCCACGTTTTCACCCTGACCTCGGAAGCGGGCGAAGTCCTGGAGTTTCCCGATCTCCATGCCACCGTGTGGGGCAAGGGCCTGGTCGAGCACGATCACGACTACAAACCCCTGGCCGGAGTCCCCGAGCGCCAGGGCGATTACTGGCATATCGGCATGGCCCACGGCTTTTATGTCGATGATGTGGAGGTCATGCGCTCCTCGCTGATCACGCCCCAAGAGGTGGCGGCCTCCAGGCTCGATTACCTGGCCCTGGGCCATGTGCACGTCTTCACCGACATCACCCACGGCCAGACCCGGGCGTGTTATCCGGGCACGCCCGCCCCGCTCCACATGGGCGCCCACGAGACCGGCAGCGTGGTGGTGGTCAGCCTCGACCCCGACAGCGGAGTCAGCCTGAACCAGCGCTCGCTGCACTTCGGGCCGGCATGAGCGACCCCCCGCCCGAAGGCGTACTCGACATTATCATTGACGTCGTTGCCGACGGCCGCACCCTGAGCCCCGCCGAGATTCCTCCCGCCGTATCCGAGCAAATCGCGACAGCCCACAAAACCGGCGATCCAGCCCGCGAGCTTGAGTACGCCGGGATACGCTACCGCTGGTCCATCCGCCCGTGTGTGTATCCCTGAACAGGGTAGGGGGCGGCTATTCGGCTTCCAGGGCTTGCGGGTCGAGCTGATACCAGGACACTGCTCCGGATTCGATGCTGGTCTGTATCCGCCTATCCCGGTGCAGGCCGGCCACGACAGCGCGGCAGCGCCTGCCGGTAAACCTGCTCAGGAATTCGGCGTTGCGGACGGCCCTGGTCGTGTCCCGTCCGTTGGCGGTGAAGGAGACCTCGACGGCCAGATAACAGGTTTCGCCCGCCCGGTTCGTAGCCTCCATAATCAGATCGGCCCGGCGGAAGCTTCGCAGTTCGTTTGTGGGAATGTCTGGCGTGTTTTGGGACTGGACGAGGGCTTTGATGTCCTGCTGGTTCAGGGTTCGCACCAGCGTGAATCCCAGCTCCTCAGCTATGAGGTCGGCCTCTCTGAGCGCGGCGTTTCGGGCATGGGTGCCCTTGAGCGGCGCGAGGTCATCGCGAATCGACTTGACGGCAGTCTCGACATTGCCGAGGCGTTGTTCGACATTGTCGAAGCGCTTCTCCGTGGCGGCGACAAACTGGGCGAATTTTTCGGGCAACTCAAGCAACTCGCGCGTCAGCAGTCGGGCGCGCAGGGCTTCAAGCCACTGGGGGTTCTCGTCCAGGACCTGGAACA
The DNA here is from genome assembly GCA_965243735.1 of uncultured Binatia bacterium (SeqCode). Taxonomy (GTDB): domain Bacteria; phylum Desulfobacterota; class Binatia; order Bin18; family Bin18; genus JAAXHF01. The sequence goes on along the minus strand of CBDEVZ010000008.1, from coordinate 3,706,655 downwards.
GGTCTTCTATGGTGTTGATGGTGGCCATCGTCATGCCTGTCTTGCCCTTGTTATAGCAGACCTCTCGTTGCGGCCAAGGCTTGTCGCGTTCGGATTTGCGCTGCGGTTGGTCGTGTCTGCTTGTACTCTGCCGTCCGCTTCTGCTATGACTCGGCTATGGCCGAGCGAGCTGATCTGCACCGTCGTCCGCAGCGGGTGACGCTGAAGGACATTCTCCGCACTGCGGTCAATCTGGAAAAGAAGACCATGGCGCTGTATATGCGTTTCGCCCAGGTCTTCAACGATCAGGAAGACCTGCGGAAATTCTGGTTTGCCATGGCCCGCCACGAAGCCGGCCACCTTGGCGCCCTGGCCCTGGTCGAAGGCGTCCTGGAGAGCGAGCCGGACGTGGCCGAGACCAGCAAAGTCTGGTTTGACCCGTCCTCGGTGGTCCGCCTGCGTTCTCTGCTCAGAGCCTATGGGCGCGAGGTCGATACCGGACTCGGGGTAGAGCGGGCGTTCGAGATGGCGATTGATATTGAAAGCTCGGAGCTTGAGGACGTGGTGGTGGAGTTGCTCCAGGTTGTCAAGGAGAAAATGATCCGCGACCAGGCCGTCAAGCTGCTCATCCACGATCTGAGCGATCTCAGCTACATGGTCGAGAAATTCACCACCAATGACGACCTGTTGGCCCGGGCCGATGAGCTGGTTGACCACCGCTTCGACCGGCTGTCAGTCGCCCCGCCCGAGAAGGGCCAAACCCTCCTGTCGTGACCCGGCAGGTTTGACACACGCCCGACAACTTGATTAGATTCGGACCGCCCGACAGGGCATATCTCACCTATAGGAGGACGCAAGAATGGCGACAACAGTGGTCATACTCGACATGCACGTCAAGCCCGAGGCTGTGGCCGGGGTCAAAGCCTCTTTCAAAGATCTGCTGCCCGATACCCGCGCCTACGACGGCTGTCAGGGGCTCGATGTCTATGAGGACCTGGACCAAAGCGGTCATCTGGTGCTCTACGAACGCTGGGACTCAAAAGAGCACTACCAGCGCTATCTGAACTGGCGGACCGAGACCGGCGCCATGGAGCAGCTCGGTAAAGCCCTGGTCGGACCGCCCAGCATCAAGTATTTTGACCGGGTCGATGTCTGAGACCGCCCGCGTGAACGATGACCACCATGGCATCGTTCACGTTTTCCCAGGCGCAGGACATGCCCCACGTCCCGCGCCCCCTGTTCCTCTTCTCAGCCCATTCATCCGTTGACAGCCCGCCTGGCGCAGTCGCCGCCAGCCCATCCCCATGTACGGAGGGTGAGACATGACTGATACGCAGGAAAAGCCCCTGATCGGTACCATGGACGGCCTCTCAAAGTCCGGTAAGTCGCAAGACTACTACGACGCCATCAAGCAGAAATTCGCCGAGGAGCGCGACCTCCGGCTCAACTACCGGCCCGAGGGCACGGCCCAGTACACGTCCGACCTGAGCGGCAGCTTTGCCCGCTATGAGCTTGATCCTTACGGCGGCGAACTCGAGCCCCGCGAGCCGATCAACGATACGGTCGAGTGTCTGTTCATCGGCGGCGGCTTCTCGGCCCTGCTGACCTCGGCCCGGCTGCGCGAGTACGGCGTCGAGAGTATCCGCATTGTCGAGCGTGGCGCCGACGTGGGCGGCACCTGGTACTGGAACCGCTACCCGGGGGTGGCCTGTGACGTGGTGTCGTACGACTACCTGCCCCTGCTCGACGAGATGGACTATGTGCCCAAGGACCACTACGCCAAGGGACCGGAAATCCTGGCCCACTGTCAGGCCATTGCCAGGAAGTACGATTTGTACAAGCTGGCCGTGTTCCAGACCACTGTTACCTCCACGGTGTGGGACGCAGAAGAAGAGATGTGGCACCTGAGCACCGACCGGGGTGACCATATGAAGGCGCGGTTTGTGATCTGCGCCAACGGCACCCTGTCCAAGCCCAAGCTGTCCAAGATCGCGGGCATGGAGACCTTCCAGGGCCACTCCTTCCACACCTCACGCTGGGACTATGCGTACACCGGGGATGACCTGTCAGGTCTGGAAGATAAGGTCGTGGGCATCATCGGCACCGGAGCGACCGCAGTCCAGGCCATTCCCGGCCTGGGTGCGGCGGCCAAGGAGCTGTACGTCTTTCAGCGCACCCCGTCCTCAATCGACATTCGGGACGACTGGCAGACCGACCCCGAATGGGCGCGTACGCTCAAGCCGGGTTGGCAGGCCAAGCGCCGCGAGCGGGCCATGCGGGGCCCCCGGCTCACCCCTGAGCAGAAAGCCGAGCGCGCCGCCATGTCCCGCGAAGAGAAGGTCAGGCGGCAGGAGAACGCCAACATCGACTACATGATGCGTATCCACAAACGCATCGACGAGATTGTCAAGGACAAGACCACGGCCGAGGCGCTCAAGCCGTGGTATATGTTCATGTGCAAGCGGCCCTGTTTTCACAACGAGTACCTGCCGACCTTCAACCGGCCCACCGTCCACCTGATCGATACCCACGGCAAGGGCATCACCGAGATCACGGCTGCGGGACCGGTGTTTGAGGGCCAACAGTACAAGCTCGATGTGCTGATCTACGCCACCGGCTTTGAGGTCCAGAAGACCGGCATCTACAACCAGATCAGGGGCGAGGGCGGCCTGGACCTGACCGACAAGTACAGCAGTGGCATCCGCACCCTGCTCGGCATCCACTCCCAGGGCTATCCCAACCTGTTCATCATGGGCGGCTACCAGGCCTCGTTTCAGTTCAACCTGACCGACATGCTCCAGTCCCAGGGCGATCATATCGCGGCCTGCATCGACCACGTGCGTCGCCACGGCTACCAGTCCATAGACCCGACCCCCGAGGCCGAGGAGTGGTGGGTGCAGGAGGTCATCAAACACCGCGGCAAAACGACCCGCAACCAGGACTGCACGCCGGGCTATTACAACTTCGAGGGCGAGTTTCAGCGCCGCCAGGACGGCAACTACAACGGCGGCTTCCCCAAATACGTCACCCATATGAAGAACATACGGGCGGACATGGGCCAGAGCTTTGTCTTTACCAAACAGTGAGCCATCGTGCCGGGCGTCGGCCGATTTCTCTCAGGCCACAAAGTCGAGCGCCGGGTAAAAGAACAACCCGTCCAGCCGCTGCGGCTTGGTGGCTACTCCGGCCGCGGTAATCGTTCCCCACGGCCGCGCCGTGTCCTGGCGCGGCCCTATCCGCACAATGTGCACCACCGCCCGGCATAAGAACTCTCGGCTGGCGACCGGAGCGAGCAGCAGCTGGTGCAGGTGTGAGCCGGAGTCCGGCTGTAACAGCTCGGTCCGGTGGTAGGCCACCAGCGGTGCGTCAGGCGTGCCGGGCCACTCCGCCAGGCGGTCAATGCGGAGGTCGAGCGCCATATACAGCCGTCTGCTCTTTCCGGTCTGCTCAGGTGCCACGCCCAGCTGTCGGTCAAACGCTTTGGAACGGTTGATCGACATCAGACTCGCCTGGGCGGCCAGGGCTTCGATGCTCTCGGCTGGCGGTCCCAACCAGCGCAGCGCCTGGTCGGTCGGCAGAACGGCCGGTTGCCAGCTGTGATCGGGCAGGCTGGCCAGCGACGGCAGGTTTTCGACCGCAGCCGGACGCTCGGAAAAAGCCACCACAAACTTTGAGCCCAGGCCGCCGGCGTCCAGGTCCTCAACCCCGATGTAGATCAGGTCTGCGGCGTCGCCGGCCTCAAGCCGGGCAACCCGACTGCGGGCCGCATGACCTTCGGGAATCGGCACCCTGATCCGTCCATAGGCCGACTGGAGCCGCTGCCAGGGAGTAGCGTCTGGACCAGGCCCGGAGCGATGCTGCCCGGAACGCCGTTGCAGATAGGCTCTGCCCGCACTCTGAACCGCCCACACCAGCTGAGACTGCGCCCGAAACGCGCGTCGGCTGTTGAGCACCCTGGCGCCGACCGTCGTGATCTGCTCGCAGCCCGCGTAGCGCGGGTCGGCCGTAAAATTTGCGTTGTCAGCCATCCTGTCCGTTCCTTCCCGCACACCCGTCGGGTGCTCCTCGCTCGGTACTCAATTCTTTCGGCCGGGTCAATAGGCAGGGCTGGCTGACTGAGCGTTCAGTTGGATAAGACTTGTCTTGGGCCTGTCGTCCTGTTAGGCTGCGGCATCATTTCGAGACACAAGGAAGTGCGATGGCAGGACACAACACCGGTTCTCCGCAAAAGATCCACTATCAGGTCGAGACTCAACTGAGGCTGACCGCCGATGCCTGGGGGGCGAGCGACGCCCCGCCGGTTCTGCTCTTGCACGGCGGAGGACAGACCCGTTACGCCTGGGGCGGGACGGCGCGGACCCTGGCCGAGCAGGGCTGGTATGCGGTCTCAATCGACCTGCGCGGCCACGGCGACAGCGGCTGGGCGCCGGACGGCAACTATAATATCGACGCTTATGTGGCCGATCTCCACAAAATCCTGGGTCATTTCAGCCAGCGGCCGGTCCTGATCGGCGCCTCGCTGGGCGGCATGACCTCCCTGCTGACCGAGGGCGAGTCGGCCGAGCCGGTCAGCTCGGCCGTCGTGCTGGTGGATATCACGCCCCGGGTGGAGCAAGAGGGGGTTGACCGTATCCGGGCCTTCATGACCGGCCGGCCGAATGGCTTTGCCGACCTCGAAGAGGCGGCCGACTATGTGGCTGCCTATCTGCCCCACCGGCCACGACCCAAGAATCTGAGCGGCCTCGAAAAAAATCTGCGCAAGGGCGAGGACGGCCGCTACCGCTGGCACTGGGACCCCCAGATGCTGAGCCCGGCCCGGTTGCGACGCGACCCCGAGCGGATGTTGGCGGCCGCTCGGGGTCTGACCGTGCCGACCCTGCTGGTCCGCGGAAAAATCAGCGATGTGGTCAGTGAAGAGACCGCCGACGAGTTTCGCCACGCCGTGCCCCACGCCCAGTACGTGGATGTCTCGGGCGCGGGCCATATGGTGGCCGGAGACCAGAACGATGCCTTTGGGCTGGCCGTGCTTGATTTTTTGGCTGGGGTGAAGGCCAGTTGGACGGAGTGACAGGAAAGTCAAAGGGCAAAAGTCAAAGGTGAAGAATACGGCTTTGCCGATCACTCTGCTGGAGGTTGGCGGGGCGGAGGTCGGTAGAGGCTAGTCTCGCAGGGCCTCGGCCACCTTGCGATAATCCTCCAGACGCGGCAACAGCAGGGGGGCATCAACCCCGGCTGCCCGGTAGGCGTTGATGCGCTCTTTGCAGGTCTCGGCCGGCCCGATTACATAGAAGGCGTTCACCATCTCGTCGGTTACCAGTTTGGCCGCAGTTTCTTCATCCCGGCTGCGGTAGGCCGCCCGCAGGGGTGCCAGAATGCCCGGGTCAAAGCCGCCTTTTTCGAGCAGGATTTCTCCGACAAAATCCTCGTCCAGCAGACGCGCCAAACGTCTTTTCAGCCCCGGGTACAGCCGCTGCGGCTCGTCGGTGAGGCGGACGACGAGCATGCAGCTGATGTCAATCGCGGCCGGGTCGCGGCCGGTGGCCCGCGCGGCACTGCGGATTTCTTCGACCGCATAGCCCACATAGCTGGTCGGCACATAGGCGTTCAGCACCACTCCGTCGGCAATCGCGCCGGCCAGCCCCAGGCCCTTGCGGCCGATGGCGGCCAGATAAATCGGCGTTTTCCGAATCGGCTCGGGCGACAGCTTGGCGTTGGACAGGCTGAACGGACCGGCCGTGGCGCTCACCCGCTGACCCGCCAGCAGGCGGTTAAGCAGGCTGACCGCCCCCTCCATGGCCGCGCCGGCCTTGCCATAGCGAATGCCCATTTTGTCCTGAATGACCGCCGGCTCGCTGCGGCCCAGTCCCAGCACCAGCCGCCCGCCGCTGAGCCGGTCCAAAGTCGCCGCAGCCATGGCCAGCAGGGCCGGGTTGCGGGTATACGGATTGACCACTCCGACACCGAGCGTGAGCGTCCGGGTGACGGCCGCCAGATAGCCTAACAGTGAGAAGGTTTCCTCGTGAAAATAGCGCTCGGTGACCCACAGCGAGTCGAACCCTGCTCCTTCGGCAATCCGGCCGTACTCGGCCAGCTCGGCGCCGCTTTCAATGCCGTGATACACAACCATGCCAAGTCGAGACATACGATGCTCCGGGGGACCGCCTGCGGCCCTCAGCTCTTGTCCGCTACAAACGACCAGTAGGTCGGAACCATATCGGGGTTTTCCTGGCTGACACTGAAACCCGTCTGGCGCAGCATGGCCAGGATTTCGCTTCGGGTGTTGACGATATTGCCCCAGGTAACCTCAAACCACTGCTCCAGGATGCTCATGCTGAAGCGCCGGTCCTGAATGTCCTGGGCGCTCTCCGGCGCGCAGCGGTCGACCAGCAGCAGGCTGCCGCCGGGTTTGAGGGCGTGATGGCAGCGGCGCAGAATGGCAATTTTCTCCGTATCCGGCAGCTCGTGAAAGACCTGGACCATGGTGATCAGATCGGCGGTCTGCTCGAAGTCCATCCCCTCGCCACCGACCGATTCAACCCGAACCCGCCGGGCCAGACCCCGCTCTGCCAGGCGCTGGCGTGAGCTGTGGACAAAATACGGCAGGGGCTCAATGCCGATCACCTGACAGCCGGGAAAGGCTTCGGCAAAGCTGACCAGAACCGTCCCGCTGCCCGAGCCGATATCCATGATCGTACCGCCCGCGCTCAGGCGCTCTTCGACGCCGGACAGTTGCCGGGCGGCGGCCAGTATCAGCGGGGCACGCAGCGCCGAGATCCGCCCCTGGTGGGCGAAGAAGTCTTCGTCGTGGTCATGAAAAGTCTTGGTCGCTCCGGTCCGAAACGCCTCGGGATAGCCCGGATAATCGCGGGCCAGGCTGGCCAGTACGTGCGAGGTCAGCAGGTCGGGCGCGTTGTCGGCCAGCAGTTCATCCATGAACGGCGCAAAGCTGTAGCAGGTGTCCTCCGTTTCGTCGGTCGCCCGCAGAATACCGACCGTGCAGGCGGCTTTGCACCACACTGCGGTGCGCCACGGGTCGAGGTTGTGGGCGGTCGCCAACTCGGCTGCGGTCGCCCTGCCGTCCCGCTGGCGGAGGGCCGAAAAATAACCCAGCCGCCCACCAACGTCGATAATATGGGTCGCGTGCAAACCCAGCATCCAGCCGCGCAGGGTGCGGGCCTGGCTGTCTTTCGTCAGCTGTCGCTGTGACATACGGCGTCCTTCATGCGGTGTGGTGGTGCAAAAAATCCAGGATGGCCCGGCGCGACTGCTCGGGTTGCTCAATCCAGAACACATGCCCGGCCGGCTCCAGCACCACACACGCGGCGCCGGGAATCCGTTCGGCCAGCAAGGTGGAATTTTCCCAGGCGATCAGGGCGTCCTGTTTGCCGGTCAGCACCAGGGTCGGGCAGGCGATGCTGGGCAGGCGGTCATAGGTATCGTGGCTGAAGGCGGCTTTCATCCGATGACCAAAGCCGACCGGGTCAATCGGCCGGTTGCGGCGGGCCTCAATCATGGCCGTAATGACCTCCGGGTGGGCCTCAATATAGCCGGTGGTAAAGGCTGCCTCGGCCAGAGCCCGGCCGCGCTCTTCGGCCGACATCTCTTTGGTGGAATAGGCGTTGGCGATGCCCTCGCCAGACAGCGGGACAGCCTGGGGACCGCCGGGGGTGGTGCAGCCGAGGACCAGGCTGCGCGCCTTGGCCGGGTGCCGGAGAGCAAACTCCTGGGCGATCATGCCGCCCATGGACACGCCGATGATATGGGCCGAATCGAACCCGACCTCGTCCATCAGGGCGGCGGTGTCATCGGCCAGCAGGGCGATGGTGTAGTCCACATCGGGCTTTTCGCTCTGACCCGAGCCGCGCTGATCAAAGCTCAAGACCCGAAACCGGTCGGTGAAGGTGGGTAGCAGGCCGGCAAAAATACTGCGGTCACTCTGCGCCCCGTGAATCAAGACCAGGGGCTCGCCCGAGCCGTTCAGCTCGTAGACTAACTCGACGCCGTTTACCCGTGCGCGTAGCATGGCTTCCTCCTCGTCTGGACTTGGCCTGGACTTGGCCTGGACTTGGGTGTGCCATATCCTGAGTGACCGCAAACGACAAGGGCGACGCCAGGCTCACCTGCCGTAAGCGAAGGCTGCGGGAGCTGAAACGGCCCCTTTGGCCGGCGGCTTTCTGACAAAAAAGAGCACCCCCAGACCGAGCAGGTTGAGCCCCGCCCCGAGCAGAAAAGCGGTCTGATACGAACCGCTGGCGTCATACAGGTAGCCGGCGATATAGGGACCGAAGGCGGCGGTCGAGCCGGCAACGGCAAAGATGAAGCCGACAATCGCACCGACCGATATGAGACCAAAAAAATCTCCCACAATGGCCGGAAACAGGGTGGCCGCTCCGCCGTAGGCAAGGCCGAAGATCAGCGCGCTGGGGTACAGCAGGCGCAGGTCGCTGCTCAACATGAAGCCGACAAAGGCCAGCACTTGCAGGGCCAGGCTGACGCCCAGGGTCGGCAGGCGTCCCAGGCGGTCGGAGATGGCGCCGCTCAGCAGCCGACCGCCCAGGCTGCCGAGGCCCATCACGCTCATCACCGTGGCCGCTCCGACCTGGGGCACGCCCAGGTCGATGGCCAGCGGAACAAGGTGAATGAACGGCATGAACACGACCAGCCAGGTCAGGGTAAACACGAGGTTCAACAGCCAGAAAGAAAGCGTCCCGCGGGCCTCGGCGAGCGTATAGCCCGCCCCGGAGACGGCATGAGGGTGCGGCTCTTCCTCTGACGGCGCGGGGGGAGCGCCGTCCGGCTGGAGGTTCAGCTGGTGTGGGTCGCGGACGATGAACACCGCGCACAGGCCGATGACGGTCAGGCCGACACTACCCAGAATCAGATACGCCGAACGCCAGCCATAGGCTCCGATCAGGGCAGCGGCAAGCGGCGGAAAAAGGAAGTTGCCCATACTGCCGCCGCTGGTTGAAATGCTGAGCGCCAAACCCCGGCGCCGTATGAACCAGCGCACGACCGTGGAGTTGCACGGCACGAAGGCCGCACTCATACCCATGGCGGCAATGAGACCGAGGCTGACGTACAGCTGCCACAGCTCCCGCACCTGGCTGGTCAGCAGAATACCGCCGCCCAGCAGACACCCTCCGCTCAGGACCACCACCCGCGGTCCCCAGCGATCAGTCGCCCAGCCGCTGGCGGCTCCCAGGGCGCTGTACAGAAACACGTACAGAGCGTAGGGCAGGGACAGGCTGGCTCGGTCCCAGCCCGTATCAGCCTCGATGGCCGGCATGAACACTCCGAACGTAAACTGAATGCCGTAGGCGAAAAACAGAACGGTAAAGGCCAGGCCGAGTACGATCCAGCCGTAAAAAATGCGCTGCGTAGGAGGCGGAGGAGGGGGGACGGCCAGTTCCCCGGTCGCTGCGGGGGAGGTCTTCATTCGGACGCAGTATGGGGCAGGCGAGGGGATTGTCAAGGTGGCGGGAGGGAGCTAGCCGCCAAGTGCTTTTTCGAGGACTTTGACACAAAATGTATTCAGGCTCTGATCGGCTTTGAGGGCAGCGAGGGCCAGCCGTTGGTGCAGAGTTTCACCTACCCGCAGGTTGAATTTGCCCGAATACGTCTTGTTTGCGGTCTCGGGCGGGAGTGGGTCGCCATCGGCCTCCTGGATGTGTATCCACTCTTCTACGGCCGTACACAGCTCAGCGTACACCTCGGCCTCATCCTGTCCATGTACCCCACCCAGCATGACGCCGGGGGCTCTTCCGATATAGCATTGGTCCTCGTCGGACCATTCGACGATTTTCAGGTAGCGATCACTCTTTTTCATGGCGGACTCTGTCTATGGCTCTCTTCACATCGCGCTCTTGATACGCCTGGGCATCGCTCCCCAGTCTGCCGCTGATGGTGATGCGAGCGCCCTGTGGATGCTTGAAATTTCTGTGGCTTTCTCTTCCGCCTCTGTTGACGAATCCAGCCGCCTCCAAGTCTTTGATCAGCTCTCGAATTTTCGGCGGCGTCCTTTCGATGGTACCACTATGGTACTCTCTAAACAACGGTTACGATATTGGTGCTAAACGCACTACATTCGTATCCGTACTGAGCGCGCTGATGACTGTCGGAGCGACATAACTCGGTAAGGCAGGGACGGGTCAATGACGATGGAGAAAGCTTGATAGTGTGTTGCACATGTGACACGCTGAGCCACATGAATAAATCAGCCGTCGTCCATGCGCGTATGGAGCCGCAGACCAAGAAACAAGCCGAAAGCGTACTCCGAAAACTCGGTCTTACCCCCACTGAGGCAATTCGGCTCTTTTACCGTCAGATCTGTCTGCACGGGGGCCTGCCGTTTCCCGTCCTGATCCCGAATGCTTTGACAAAACAGACGCTCGAGAAAAGCCGCACGGGGGAGGACGTGGAGACCTTCGACACGTTGGAAGACATGTTTGAGAGCTGGGAGCAATGAAGCAGCTCTCTCAGGCCAGGCAATTTGCAAAAGATGTCAAACGCATGCGTAAGCGTGGGAAAGATGCGGTTTGAGACCTTGCCGCATTGTTGGGCAGCTGTGAGCGACAGGTTCATGAAAAAGGTGAAGCACAACGAGTGGCTACGCGAACAGCTCAAAGATCCCGGTTTCAGTGCCGAATATCTGACGGCAGCGGCAGAGGACGAAGAGCCGGCGGTTTTCCTGCAAGCGCTGCGGAAAGTCGCCGAGGCGCAGGGCATGGCCGCGGTTGCCAAACGGGCGGGGATTCCCCGGGAAAGTCTGTATCGCGCGCTGTCGGCCAAGGGCAACCCGCGTTGGTCAACATTGGCTCCGGTCGTTCGGGCAACGGGGCTGAAAATCGAAGTGATTCGCATGACGTGAACCCCTTGAATAGACGCCCTCACAGACCCAGGGCCTTGGCGATATTCACCCGCTGGATTTCGTCCGTGCCGCCAGGAATGCGCAGGTTGCGGGCAATCCGAAAGATTTTTTCAATCCCCGAGTCCTTGCTCAGCCCGTAGGCGCCGTGCAACTGCACCGCCCGGTCGGCGACCCGGTACAGGGCCTCGTCACAGAAGACTTTCAGGCCACACACAGTCTGGATCAGCTGCGGGTCAACCTTGAGCGCCCACAGATTGCCCTGGTCGGCCTTCCACAGGCTCTGCAAGGCCATGCTGCGCATCGCCTGCACGTCGAGATAGGAATCGACCATCATCCACTGCAGAGCCTGAAAACGGCTCAGCGGGCCGCCAAACGCCTGGCGGTTTTTGGTGTAGTCAATGCAGCGGTCGAGCAGATACTGGCCCAGGCCGCTGCACATGCCGCCCCGGCGGACACGAATCCAGTTGATCATGCCCATGCTGAGGTAAAAGCCCTGACCCTCGCGTCCCCAGGTGTTGTCCAGCGGCACTCGGCAGTCGTCAAAGATCAGCTCGCCGGTCATGCCGTCGTCCATGATCGTCCGATAGGTGCGACCGATGCTGAGACCCGGGGCGTCATTCTCGACAATAAAGGCGGTCGCGCCGGCACTGCCCTTGTCGGGCTCGGTCAGCGCGCAGACAAAGATCTGGTCCGCATACTGGGCGTTGGTGATATACGCTTTGGTGCCGTTCAGACTCCACCCGTCGCCGCGCCGCTCGGCCCGGGTCTGCATACCCAGCACGTCCGAGCCGCCCCGATACTCGGTGATGGCGTAGGCGGCGGTCTGCTCGCCCCGAACCAGCGGCAGCAGGTAGCGCTGTTTTTGCTCCTCGCTCAGCCACATCTGCATCTGGTTGGGCCCCTCGGTCCATGACAGCATCCACTGGCTGAGCCCAATGCCGTGCTGATAGACGGCCTCGTGGACAAAGAACATATCGGTCAGGCTGAAGCCGCCGCCGCCGACCTCGGTCGGCATATGCAGGGCGTACAGGCCGCGTTCGGCAGACATTTTGCGGATGGTCCGTTGGGCAGCCAGGATCGGCGGGGCGAGACGGCCGTCGGCTTGCAGGTACAGGTGTTCGTTGGTCAGATAATCGGCCAGCTCGCGCTCCATGGGCCTGATGTCGTCGGCGATAAAGCGCTTAATATCGCCGACTGCGGTCTGGACATGGGCGGGCGGGCTGAAGTCGATCATGGGGGAGGAGAACGGAACGAGTTCCTAGGCGATGCGCCGGGCTGCGGGTTTCTTGCCCGCCTGTTTCTTGTCTGCCTGTTTTTTGCCCGCCCGTTTTGGAGCCGGGCTTTTGAGACTGCCGGTCTTGGCCGTGTCATAGCCGTCGAGGCACTCGACCGCCTGCCTGAATGCGTCGGAGCGGATGACCGCGACCAGCTTCTGGCCGGTGTCAGAATTGAAGAAGTCTTTGAGAAAAATGAGGTCATAGTCCTCGCGCTCGACCGGGATGAAGTCCAGGCCCAGGGCTTTGGCGGCCGATTTGACGCCGAGCCCGGTATCGGCCAAGCCGCTGGCAACGGCGACCGCCACGGCCATATGGGTGACCTCTTCGTGCTCGTAGCCGTGGATGGCGTCCGGCGCGATGCCGAGTTTGGCCAGGGTGTAGTCGAGCAAGATCCGCGTGCCGGCCCCGGGCTGACGGTTGACAAAGCGCAGGCCCTTGCGGGCCAGATCCTTGACGCCGCGCAATTTTTTGGGATTGCCCTTGGGCACGATCAGGCCCTGTTCGCGGATCACCAGGTTCAGCACCACGACCTTGGACACCAGCCCCTGCTTTTTGAGGTCGGGCAGGTTGTAGGCGCCGCTGGCCGGGTCGAGCAGGTGGCTGCCGATGATATGCGCCTCGCCGCGTTTGAGGGCCACCAAACCGCCCAGCGAGCCGACATTACTGGCCGAAATCTTGAGCCCCGGGTGCTGGCCCCGCAGCTGATCGTCAAGCACACCAATGGTGAGGTCGTTGCTGCCGGTGAACAGAATGGTATTGGCAATCTCCTCGGCCGGGCGCAGGAGTTCAATCGGCACCTCCTGGCCGGCGTTCAGGCCCTCGTCAAGCGGCGGAATCCGCAGCACGCCGTCGGCCTTGACCATGGTCGTAATCACCCCAGCCCCGCGCCCGAGCGGATTGGCGATCAGCCGCTCGCCGACCTTGCCCAGACTGACCCGCACAAACTCTTCCAGGCCCAGCCGCGAGGGGACCTTGCGTGGCAGGATGGCCTGTATCTTAGGCGGCTCTTCGGCCGGCCGGCCCAGCAGGTGGGCCAGCAGGGGGCGGACAATCTGCTGACAGATGACGACCGCCGACACCGGGTAGCCGGGCAGACCGATCACCGCTTTGCCGCTGACGACGGCGAGAATCGCCGGCTTGCCGGGCATGACGTCGATGCCGTGGACCAGCACCTCGCCGACCGACTCCAGGGCGCGCAGCGTAAAATCGTGTTCACCGGCCGAGGAGCCGGCAATGATGATGGTGACATCGTTGTCGCTGACCGATTTTTTGAGCGCCCGGACAATCTTGGCCAGCTCATCCACAACCCGAGGCCGGCGTTTGGGCTGTCCGCCCCATTCTTCGATGAAGGCGCCGGCCACCCGCGAGTTGAACTCGATGATCCGTCCCGGCTCGGCCGGCTCGCCCGGTTCAATCAACTCCGAGCCGGTCGGAATGATGCCGACCGTTGGCCGGGCCAGAACCGGAATAGTCGTGTGTCCGGCGGCCAGCAGGGCGCCGAGGTCGTACGGCCGCAGGGTGTGGCCGCGCGGCAGCAGCGGCTCGGTAGCGACGATGTCCTCGCCAACCAGGCGGACGTGCTGCCAGGGCGTTGCGGCGTCCCGGATTTCCACCTCGGTGTCGCTCTTCTTGAACACCCGCTCGATCATGATGACTGAGTTGGCCCAGGCTGGCAGCGGGCTGCCGGTGTCCACATACTGAAACGGGCGGCCGTTGGGGCTGAGCCGCCTGGTGTTGGGCTTGGTCGCGGTCAGGCTGAGGGCCGAGAACTCACTCGCTCCAAAGGTATCCTCGGCGCGCACCGCAATGCCGTCCATGGCCGCCCCGTGGTAGTGGGGGGCGGACAGCACGGCGAAGATGGGCTCGGCCGTGGTCCGGCCCAACGCGTCTTCCACCGCCACCGTTTCCAGCCGTCGTGGTGGTGTGATGGCGTCAAGCAGAAGCGCCAGGGCTTCGCCCAGGGGTTTCTTTTGCAGATAGCGTTTCCGTGAAGACGAACGATGATCTCTTTCTGATGAGGCAGTCATCATCGTTCGTCTTTCGGGAGTATCCGATTTATGGGGATGGTGGTGTGGCATGACTAAAACAGAATGACTTCGACCTCTTCGCCCGCCTCCTTGCCCTCTGCGTTGTGCGGAATGCGCACCATGCCGTCGGCACGGACGAGGCTGAAGATGGCGCCCGATTTTCCGGGCACAGGGTCGGCCGTTAGGCTGCTATTCTCGCCGCTGAGGGTGACCCGGGCGTAGTCTTCCCGACCCGGAGCGGACGGAATGTTCTGGCTCAGCCGGGCTCGGGTGGTACGGGCCGGGGTGAACGCCACTTGGGCCGATTCGCCGCCCATCATGCGGACCAGCGGCGTGCCAAACAGCGAGAACACGACCAGTGCCGAGACCGGGTGGCCCGGCAGGCCCATGACCGGCTTGCCCGCAGCCCTGGCAAAGATGGTCGGTTTGCCCGGCGCAATCGAGATGCCGTGAAAGAACAGCTCGGAGCGCGGAAAGGAACAGATCACCTCGACCGCCATATCTTTTGTGCCGACCGAGCTGCCGCCCGAGATCATGACCACATCGGCCTTTTTGAGCGCCTGAGCCAGGGCCTGCTCAAATGCCTGGCGGTCGTCTTTGACCACGCCCAGGTCACACACCTCGCCGCCGGCCTGGGCAATCATCGCCCGCAGCGAGTACTGGTTGACATTTCGGATCTGGCCCGGCTTGGGCGTTTTTTCGGGTGGCACAATCTCGTCGCCGGTGGAGATCAGGCCCACCACCGGCCGCCGATAGACCGTGACCTTGGCAATCCCGACCCCGGTCAGCGCCCCGATATCCTGGGCGTGCAGCCGGCGGCCGGCCGGAAAAATCGACGCGCCTTTTTTGATGTCCTCACCCACCCGCAGGATGTTCTCCCACGGCGAGACGCTGCGCTGGATTTCGATTGTGCCGTCGCCCATCTCCTCGGTGTACTCGACCATGACCATCGAGTTGGCGCCGGGCGGCAGCATGCCGCCGGTCGAGATGCGCAGGGTCTCACCCTTTTTGAGCCGTCGCCTGGCTTCCTGGCCCATCTCGATCACCCCGACCAGTTTGAGGTAGGTCGGTAAACTCGACGAGGCGCCAAACGTATCCTGAGCCCGCACGGCGTAGCCGTCCATATTGGCCCGGTTGAAATGGGGCAGATGGACCGACGATCTCAGGGCCTTGGCCAGGACCCGCCCGTCGGCATCCAGGACTGGAATGGTTTCGCTTGGGGTCAGGGGAGCGAAGGCTGCCAGCTGCGCCTGGGCGTCATCACAGCTGACGACCCGGAAAAAAGCTTTGACTGGAGCCGGCGCTACAGCCGCCGATGCGCGAGGCATGGCAATTCCCTTCTGACTTTCTCCAGATAATCGCGGTCAATCTCGGCCGCGATCAGACACTCTTTGTCCGGCGCCCGAGCCAGGATTTTGCCCCACGGGTCGATAATCATCGAGTTGCCGTAGTCGGCAAAGCCGTACACGTTTTTACCGATCTGGTTGGGGGCGATGAGATAGCTCTGGTTCTCGATGGCGCGGGCGCGCAGCAGGGCTTCCCAGTGGGCCGCCCCGGTCGGAAAGGTGAAGGCGGCCGGTACGCAGATGAGTTCGGCGCCCCCGTCGGCCAGCCCACGGTACAGCTCGGGGAAGCGCAGGTCGTAGCAGATTGACAGGCCGACCGTTCCCAGCTCGGTGCTGGCGGTGACCACCTCGCGACCCGGTTTTTTGGTGTCCGACTCCCTGATGCTGACCTGCCCGGGCAGGTCGATATCGAACAGATGAATCTTGCGATACTGGGCCAGCAGGTCGCCGGTCGGACTGAACAGCAGGCTGGTGTTATAGGCGCGCTGTTCGGTCGTCTTCTCCAGGAACGAGCCGGCCAGCAGATGGATGCCCAGGCTGCGGGCCAGCTCGGCCAGACGTTCCGAGGTCGGGCCGGGGATGGATTCGAGTTGGGCCGGTTCCTCTTTACGCGGCCCGCGCCAGGCAAACACCTCGGGCAGGACCACCAGGGCCGCGCCCCGCTCGGCCGCCAGGCGGACAAAGGTTTCGGCCTTGGCCAGATTTTCTTCTTTTGAGCTTGAGGCCGTCATTTGGACGGCTGCGGCTAGGTACGACCGAGGTGATGGCATGGCGATCCCTCCTCAGCCCGGACGTTAGCGAACCCCTCCCGGCGGGTCAAGCCAAGCGATATGGACGCCGGATTCCTCGGGACGAACAGGTCACAAGTGCGCCTTGGTGGCCCTGCCATAGATCACGTTCGTTGTGATCGACTCTACGCCATGCGTTCGAATGAAGGCGAGGTTATGCGCGCGGACCCGCGCTGCGGACGCGGGTCCCATCGTTTCTACCGCAGCACGCAGTCCTGAGCCGAGCACGACGCTCCACCACGACTCGGGGCTCGCCAGCGCTTGCTGTCCCTCCTCGGCCGTGACCTCGACCGCTGTGGCCCCACTCTCCGCAAGAAGCTTCTCCACCGCATGAACTTCGGTGAGACGGTCCCACGGTCGGAAATCCGATACCAGGTCTGGACGCTCATCTTGAAGGGCTTGATCGAAGGCGGAATACATGGGCTCGAAGAGATTCGGACCCCAGGTGGTGATGGCCAGCTTGCCGCCCGGCCGTAGCATCCGCCATAGCTCTGCGACAAGCGCTTGCATGTCGGGAACAAAGAAGATGCCAAAAACGCAAACGACCGCATCGAAGCTGGCGTCGGGGGGGCCCAGTTGGGTCATGTCGGCGTTGCGAAATTCGATGTGGTCCAGACCTCGGCCCTTCGCTTTCGTTTGGGCAAGGGCCAAGAGCTGGTCGGCCAAATCGACGGCGACGACCCGCCCGGTCGGACCCACCGCCTCTGCCGCGGGCAGGGCGGATGCTCCGGTGCCGCAGGCGAGGTCCAATATCTTGAGCCCGGGACGAAGCTGCAACTGCTCGACTGTCCTTCGACCGTAGCGCTCCCAGTAGGCGTTGGCCGGGTCGTCGAAGTGGTCGGCGGCGGCGTTGTAGGTTGCCTGGGCCTTTCGTTGCGGTTCTTTCATATTCTCGCCCGGATGACGCCTTCCGCGCTACGGATCAGGCTTTCTGGGGCGGCTGGCCCTGACCCTTTTTGACGATCCTATCAAATTCTCTCTTTGTCACCGGCATCACCGACAGCCGGCTCTGTTTGATCAGGCCGATGTCCTGCAAGCGGGCGTCCTGCTTGATCTCACGCAGGCTGACCGGCCGGGCCAGAGCCTGGACCGGTTCCAGATTGACCACCACCCAGCGCTCGTCGTCGGTGGTCGGGTCCTGGTAGGCTTCCCTGGTGACGCGGGCCACCCCGACAACGGCCAGCCCCTCGTTGCTGTGATAGTACAAGACCTGATCGCCGACCTTCATGGCTTGCAGATTGTTGCGGGCCTGATAGTTGCGCACCCCGTCCCAGTAGGTCGAGCCGTCCTGGCAGAACTGCTCCCAGGAGTATTTATACGGTTCCGATTTGACTAACCAGTAGTGCATGGCGTCCTCGTGTGACCGCGCTGAGCGCTTCCGGCATGTCAACGCTGTCCTGTTCTCCCGCGGGTGTAGCACGCCTGACCGCGCCCCGACAAGACTGGCCGCAGCGGGTAGGGACGGGTTTGAAACCCGCCCCTACGAGGTCAGCTCCCGGCCTCCTCGTGCCTTCGGGCTTCCCCCTTTGCCAAAGCCTGCCCTGAGCTAGGTCGAAGGGGGGGACTAAGGGGGATTTTTCCCGGCGCAAACGCTAAGAGTCGGAGCGGGCTGCTGTGGGTCACACGGAGCAACGGGCGCGACCCGGTGTGGGTTTGGATTGCCTTTTGCCCGGCGGGCTTCTATAAGAGGCGGTAAAAAAGGAGGGGTGTATGCCACACGGCAGTCGTCCACAATACGCGATCCGAACCGAAAAAAATGTGTGTGCCACCATGCGGGACGGCACCAAGCTGTACGCCGACGTGTACCGGCCCGACGCCGAGGGGCGCTTTCCGGTCATTCTGCTGCGCCTGCCGTACGGCAAGCACATGGCCGAGCTGTTTGGCGACCACGAGTACTTTCCGGCTCGTGGCTATGTGGTGATTGTCCAGGACGGCCGGGGCCGGTTTGAGTCCGAGGGCGAGTACTACGCCCTGATTGACGAGGCTCAGGACGGCTACGATACGGTCGAGTGGGCGGCCAGCCTGCCCTACAGCAACGGTCTGGTCGGCACCCAGGGCCAGTCCTACCTCGGCGCTACCCAGTATCAGCTGGCCCCGACCCGGCCGCCCCACCTGCGCTGCGCGTTTCCGGTCTCGGCTGCGGCCGACGCCCATCAGAGCTGGGTGTACCACACCGGCGGCGCCCTGTCCCTGGGCTGGCAGGTGCCCTACGCCATTTTTCTGGCCCGCAACACGATTGACCGCAAGGGCATCAAGGACGAACTGTGGCCGCACATCCGGCCCAACCTGGAGCGCTCGATCAATTTCGCCAATCCCCTGACGCCCGAGGCATACAGGCGTTTGCCGCTGATGGACTGGGCCGACATCTTGCAGGATGTGGCGCCGTATCTGCGCGATTACCTGACCCATCCCGAGGACGGGCCGTACTGGTGGGCGATCAATATCGAACGCCAGCACCGCAATATCAACATCCCCATGTTCCACGTCAGCTCGTGGTACGATATTTTCCTGCGCGACGCCTTCGTCCATTTCTGCGGCCTCCAGTCCCGGGCCATGACCCCCCAGGCGCGCGGTGGACAAAAGCTGTTGATCGGCCCCTGGGCTCACCTGTTTCCATACACCACGCCGATCAGCGGCGGGACCGGCGACATTGACTTTGGGCCGAACGCCTCGATTGAGCTGCACGATGTCCAGCTGCGCTGGTTCGACTACTGGCTGAAGGGGATCGACACCGGCATTTCCGAGGAAGCCCCGATTCGGCTGTTTGTCATGGGCACCAACCAGTGGCGCGACGAGTACGAGTGGCCGCTGGCCCGAACCCGATACGTGCCCTACTATCTGCACAGCGCGGGCCAGGCCAACAGCCTGGACGGCGACGGCACACTCAGCCCCGAACCCCCGGCCGAGGAGGCCGACGATCACTTTCGCTACGACCCGGCCGATCCGGTTCCGACCTGCGGTGGCAATACCCTGGTCATTCCGGTCGGCGTGGCCGACCAGCGCCAGGTCGAAAGCCGCCAGGATGTCCTGGTCTATACTGGCGCGCCGCTCGACGAACCCCTGGAGGTGACCGGCCCGCTGACGGTCGTGCTGTACGCCGCCTCGTCCGCCCTGGATACCGACTTCACGGCCAAGCTGGTCGATGTCCGGCCCGACGGCTATGCCCAGAATATCGCCGACGGCATCCTACGCGCCCGCTACCGCGAGTCGCGGACGACGCCGACCCTCCTGTCGCCCGGCAAGCCGACCGAACTGCGCATCGACCTGTGGGCCACCAGCCATGTGTTTTTGCCCGGCCATCGGCTGCGGCTTGAGATTGCGTCGAGCAATTTTCCGCGCTTTGACCGCAACCTCAACACCGGCGGTGATCAGGCCACGGGCGCCACGTTCGAGACGGCCGAGCAAACGGTTTTCCATAACCGCGAGTTCCGCTCCCATATCGTCCTGCCGGTGATTCCCTAGGCCGTTCGGCAGCGATGAAAGAGCGTCCCGTGCTGCCCGATGCTGCGGACAAGGCGGCCGTCGTCCGCGCCATGTTCGACCGTATTGCGCCGCGCTACGACGTGCTGAACCGCCTGATCTCGCTGTGGCTGGACCAGGGCTGGCGACGGCGCGCGGTGCAGGCGGCCGGGATTGGCGCCGGCGACCGGGTCATTGACCTGGGCTGCGGAACCGGCGACCTGAGCGCCCTGGCCGCCCGGACCGGAGCCTGGGTGGTGGGCGTTGACTTTGCCGGACGGATGCTGGCCGGCGCGCGACGCCGCGGCATTCGGGCCGACTGGGTGCAGGCCGACGCCGGACGGCTGCCCTTTCCGTCGGCCTGGGCCGACGCGGTGGTGTCCGGCTTTGCGCTGCGTAACTTCGTGTCGATTCCGACCGTGCTGAGCGAGTCGGCCCGGGTGCTCCAGGCCGGCGGTCGGCTGGTCTTGATTGAGGTCGATACGCCCACCAACGGTCTCCTGCGTCGCGCCCATGCGGTGTATTTCAACCGCATTGTGCCCCGGCTGGGTGCTCTGCTATCCGACGCCGCAGCCTACGCCTATCTGCCGCGCTCGGTCTCCTACCTGCCCGACAGCCGTGAGTTGCAGCGTCTGATTGAGAGCGCCGGATTCGAGCGGGTCAGCAAACAGCGGCTGTGCGGCGGGGTCGCCCAGATTGTCCGGGCGGTCCGCGCCTAGCACCATCGCCCGCAGCACTCTACACAAAAGATGTGAGAGGAACACCATCCCTGGTAGTGTCTCAGTTTAAAAATGCTTGCCTGTCTCCTCCCCAGCGGCCCGCGCCGAGGACGCGCCAGGAGAGCCCTCCTCGAAAAGAGAATTGCAAAGTGATACACCACCCTATCCCCGTCTTTAGGGCACCCGGTGTGCTGAAAGCGCACGAAACGATCAGCCGACGAGCCGGCTGGCCTGCCCACCACGGCTGTTGCTCAGGCAACAGATTGATTGATGTTTTGCCTATGCAATCAGCGCCGTCCTGTTCCCTGTTCAAACAGGGCTGCTTGAAATGAGCCGTAAATCCGGTCATCTTACGTTCTTTCCAATCCCTCGCCTTTTTGGTGGGGTTGGTCTCTCTTTTGCTAGTTGTTGATAGGGAAGGGAAGGGGGAGAACATCCATGCTGATACGACCGTACTTGTGGCTTTCTCATGTGAGGAGACGCTTTTCTCTTACACGGTGGAGCCGGACGCTCCTGCTCGTCTTCTGTCTGCTTGCGTTCCTGCCGTCCGGACTCCAGGCAGACATGGCGCTGCCCCAGATTTCCTCCAAGCTGTCGCTCTCGGCCAACCTGCGGGTGCGGGGAGAGTTCTGGGACTGGTTTGAGGGCTCGTCAGGAGACAATTCCTACGCCTATGCGGCGACCGTGGCCAAGTTTGGGCTGAAGTGGTCGGACGAGCTGTTCGACCTGCACGTGGAGGCCCAGAACTCCTCGCTCATGGGTCTGCCCGACGACGCCAGCGCCCCTGCCCCTCAAGCCGCGTTCGGCCTCGGCACAGTCTATCGGGCTCACAACCGCCGCAATAACGACTCGGGTATTTTTCTCAAACAGGCGCATCTGACGCTGAAAAAGTTGGGCATCCCGGGCCTGACTGTGAAGGGCGGCCGACACCTGATCGCCGAGGGCGCCGAGGTGCTGAGCCAGGATCCGACTATCGACTGGGTCAAGCGCTTTCGCGTCTCGCAGCGCCTGATCGGCCCGTTCGGCTGGTCGCACGTCGGGCGGTCGTATGACGGGTTCACTCTCAGTTATACCAAAGACGCCTACAACCTGACCGTCCACGGCTCTCACCCGACCCAGGCCGGATTCGATCTGGCCGGCATCAAAATGATAGACGATATCGACCTGTTGTACACCGGTTTCAACATCACCCGGCCGTCGTTTGCCAAAACCAGCGACGCCCGTCTGTTTTATATCTACTACGCCGACGGTCGCGGCCTGCGGCCGACCGATAACAGACCTGCTGCGGTGCGTGACGCCGACCGCCAGCATATCGCCATCCATACCGGAGGCGGCCATCTGATCCACCTGCTGCCCACTCCTGCCGGCCCCATCGACCTGATGGGCTGGGGCGTCGGACAGGGTGGCGACTGGGGCCAGCAGGATCATGCGGCCTGGGCGCTGGCCTTTGAGGCGGGTTGGCAGCCACACGGCCTGCCCTGGAAACCCTGGCTGCGGGTCGGCTATAACCGCAGCTCGGGCGATGACGATCCCAACGACGGTGACCACGAGACCTTCTTCCAGATCCTGCCCACCGCCCGGGTGTACTCGTTCACCACCTTCTACAACCTGATGAACAACGAAGACGCCTTCTTGCAGCTCATCCTCCGACCGCTCGAAGGGCTGATCTGGCGGACCGATTTCCACAACATTCGGGTCAGCGAGAAAAACGACCTGTGGTACCAGGGTGCTGGGGCAACGCTGGAGGATCGCCAGGTCGGCTTTGGCTATGTCGGTCGGCCGGCGTTCGGCAAACGCGGCCTGTTCCAGATCATTGAGACCAGCCTGAGCTACACGGTCAACAAGCACGTCAACGTCAATGTCTTCTTTGCCCACGTGTTTGGCGACAGCATTGTGGACCGGATATTCCCGGGCGACGACGCTAACTTTGGCTATATTGAGATGACGCTGAGGATCTGAGCGGTCTCCAGATAGTCATATATAGAAAAGGGGAGCTGCTGGCTCCCCTTTTTTCATGCCATTGTGTCCGCTTATCTGGAGCAGGTAAACGCTGCTTACTAAATGGACAGTTCTCTGCTTTTCTGTTGCTCCACCAACACCCCTGTGCCCAGCCTGTTTGATCTTGGTTCGTTTCCCCTGCGGTAAACGCCCTATTTTTCCGTGTCTTTTGACTCTCTGGGGTCTGTCCTGCGGCCTGGCACGTGAATTGCTGTTCTTCTCCTTCACGTTCTCTTTCTTGGCGGAACGAATCCTCTTCCTTGGAGCTTATCTGTATGGCCCATAACAGCTTACAAGATCCTTTCGATCCCAACACCTCGCTCGAGCATGCCCACGGCCATGGTGAGCAGCCCACGCCGGACAACCACGCTCTTCCTGACACCTCCGAAAAAATCATTGACCGGGCTGTTGAGAGCACGGTGGTGCGCGCCCTGTTTGGTGGCAACGACATGAAGCGTCGCCGCTTCATGCAGCTGGTTGGGGCAGGCGGAGCCGCAGCGCTTATCGAGACCTTCTTCCCCCTCAAAACCGCCAAAGCCATGGCCCAGGAAAAGGCGGGCGCGATTGAAAAGACAGACCTGACGATCGGCTTTATTCCGATTACCTGTGCCACGCCGATTATCATGGCCGAACCCATGGGGTTCTATAAAAAGCACGGACTCAATGCCAAGGTCCGTCGCGCCGCCGGCTGGGCAATGGTGCGCGACTGGTCAATTAACAAAGACGTTGACGCGGCCCATATGCTGAGTCCGATGCCCCTGTCGATTACGCTCGGGGCCGGCTCAAAGCAGGTGCCCTACTTCATGCCGGCGGTGGAAAACATCAACGGCCAGGCCATCACCCTGCATACCAAGCATAAGGAGGTCAAATCGGCCCAAGACATGAAAGGCTTCCGTTTCTGCGTGCCCTTTCGCTACTCCATGCACAACTATTTGCTGCGCTACTATTTGGCCGAAGGCGGCGTCCACCCGGACAAGGACGTGCAGATTCGAGTCGTTCCGCCGCCGGAGATGGTGGCCAACCTCAAAGCCGAAAACGTGGACGGCTATCTCGCCCCCGACCCGTTCAACCAACGGGCGGTGTACGAAAACGCCGGATTCATTTACCTGCTGTCGAAAGAGATTTGGGATCGGCATCCGTGCTGTGCCTTTGCCATTTCTCAAGAGTTTGCGTCGAGCTATCCCAACACGTTCTTGTCTCTGTTCAAGTCTATTGTGGACGCGACCCACTACGCCTCCAAACCGGAAAACCGCAAAGACATCGCCAAAGCTATTGCGCCCAGAAACTACCTCAACCAACCCGTCATCGTGCTTGAGCAAGTCCTGACCGGAAGGTTTGCCGACGGACTCGGCAATATTCAGGACGTACCGGACCGGATCGACTTCGATCCCTTTCCGTGGCATTCGATGGCGGTTTGGATTCTGACCCAGATGAAGCGCTGGAAGCATGTCGAGAGCGACTTTGATTATAAAAAAGTCGCCGAAGAGGTGTATCTGGCCTCGGAGTGCGACAAAATTTCCCGGGAACTCGGCTACGACGATCACGCCCAGACCTATAGTACCCATGTCCTGATGGGCAAGACTTTTGACCCCGGCAAACCTGAGGAATACGTCAGGAGTTTTCCGATCAGCAATCTCTAGTCAGGCAAAGGAGGACACAGCATGACACGCCAGGAAGCGCTGGACATATTATTGGTCGCCAAAAGGGACACAGGGCTGTCTTTTATCGACCTGGCAAAGGCCCTCGCCAGAGATAAGGTCTGGGTCGCCGCCGCCCTGATGGGTCAGGCGACGCTGTCGTCAGCCGAAGCGAGGCAGCTGGCCGAGGTCTTGGGCACAAGTCCGGAGGTGACCGCCCCACTCCAAGAGCCACCCCTCAAAGGGGCTTTGGACACCACAGTCCCGGTCGATCCGCTCATCTATCGGTTTCACGAAATCACCCAGGTCTACGGCACGGCAATGAAGGCCGTGATCCACGAGATGTTCGGAGATGGCATCATGAGCGCCATCGACTTTGAGATCGATATTCAGAAACAGGAAGATCCCAAAGGGGATCGGGTCGTTGTGACCTACAGTGGCAAGTTTCTTCCGTACCGCAAATGGTGAGGCCATGAACACACGTGTTGTGACCCTGCGAGACACCACAACGGCCCTGCTCATGCGGCAGGCGGAGGGTGAGGCAGGCGAAAGGCAGGGTGCCGATGCGCGTGCGCGGCCGCCCAGACAAAAAATGTCTCTTCAGGGCCAGCCCTGGCTCCTGTCTGTCGCTCTGCTGGCCTTTTTTCTGGCGGCTTGGCATGTGGTGACCCTTCAGCCCACGTTTGACCCAAGCGGCCTGACAGAAAATCAACTGATGACCATGGAGTTCAACGGGGATATTATTCGGACCGAGCAGGGCAGCTACATCTATAATCCCGACAAAATCCAAGGCATCCCGGGCCCCCTCATCCTGGCCAGGAAAACGGTTGAGGAGCTGTCAGAGCCGTTCCACAAGAAGGGCACCAACGATCATGGGGTCGGTCATCTGGTCGTCTATACGGTGACGCGTTTTGCGGCCGGATTTGTGTCGGCCTCGCTGATCGCCGTGTGTATCGGGATTCTGATTGGTCTGTCGCGACCGCTGTACCAGGCCCTGAATCCCTTTATTCAAATCTTGAAACCGATTTCTCCTCTGGCCTGGATGCCGCTCTTATTGTACAGCGTGCAAGACCCGACCTGGACCGCTATTCTCGTGGTCTTCATGGCTTCGCTGTGGCCAACCATTGCCAACACGGCATTTGGGGTGAGTTCGATCCGCAAAGAATACATCCAAGTCGCCCGATTACTGCAGCTGTCTTGGACCCGCCGACTCCTCATGGTCATCCTGCCTGCGGCGGCACCGACCATTATCGCGGGTTTGCGCATCTCTTTTGGCAGTGCCCTGGTGGCTGTTGTGCCCGCCGAGATGTTGTTGGGCGAACTCGGTATGGGCTATTTGACCTGGATCGAGTGGAACAACCTCAACATTTCCGGCGTGATGTTTGCCATTCTCATTGTCGGCGTGGTGGGGATCGTGCTCGATTCCGGCTTCAATCGGCTTGCCCGGTTGGTGACATATACAGACTAGAGCAACTCACCATTATGTGTAGCCGTGTAGGTCGGGTTAGCCGGAGGCGTAACCTGACATCCCGTACCTGTCGGATTACGCTCCGCTAATCCGACCTACTACACTGCTCGCCCGAGGCTGGAGGGAGGTCAGGATGTCCTTTCTTGAAATCGACCATGTCACCAAGCATTTTCCGCTCCGCGAAGGCGCGACCGGCAACGGCCACAATGGGGACACCTTCTGTGTCTTTGAGAATGTCTCGCTCCAGATCGAAGAGGGAGAATTTCTGACCCTGGTCGGTCACTCGGGGTGTGGCAAGAGCACGCTGCTCAACATCCTGGCCGGTTTTGAGACGGCCTCCGAAGGGGGCATGGTCCTGGACGGCAGGGAGGTTGTCGAGCCGGGTTTGGACCGGATGGTCGTGTTCCAGAGCTTTGCCCTGATGCCCTGGCTGTCCGCGTTTGACAATGTCCGTATTGCGGTCAAAGCGGCCCATCCGGAGTGGGACAGAGGGCAGGTCGATAGCCACACCCAAAAGTATCTCAGCATGATGAGTCTGCTGGATGCGGCCGACAAGAAACCCACCTTCCTGTCCGGCGGAATGCGCCAACGTGTCGGGCTGGCGCGGGCGTTTGCCGTCCAGCCCAAAGTGTTGCTGCTAGACGAGCCGTTTGCCCAGATCGACGCCCTCACCCGAGGTGTCATTCAACAAGAGCTGATGAAGATGTGGGAGGCAACCGGAACCACGGTCTTCATGGTGACCCATGACGTGGATGAGGCAATCCTGCTCTCGGATCGCGTTGCCTTGATGAGCACCGGTCCCGCCGCCCGTCTGGCCGAATGCTTAGACGTCAGGATTCCTCGGCCGCGGCGGCGGGAGACGATTATTGATCTGCCGGAGTACACCCAGCTACGCAACGAGGTGTTACATTTCCTGATGCAGGCCACCTAGCCGGCTCAGCCCCTCTCGGCCCACGGAATGGAGCCGTTGTCGGACCGGCGCCGGGTCTGCCAGGGTGTGGCGCTCAGCTGCTGAACAGCCGCACCGGCAGAGAGGCGTGCTGCATGGCCCGGATGTCGGCCAGCGGGGCAAAACCGCCCAACTCGTCCAGCTCGCGCTGCCAGACCATATCGACCAGGGACGACAGCTGGGGGCGGAGGTCACGCAGGATGGCCTGAGCCTGGCGGTGTCCGAGGCTGCCCAGCCGCAGGGCGGCGCTCACAAAGCTGACCATGAAGCTGTGCAGCAGCACGATCCCGCCGGCCCGTTGCGGCACCTGCCAGCCGACACACACCACGGCCAGACACACCGGGCCGTTGCCCTGGCTGCGGCGCCGGGCGACGCCGTCGGCAAAGGTCCGGAAGAGAGCGTCGTTTTCCGAGGGACGCAGGCTTTCCAGCATGGCCCGGCCCGAGCGGGCCGATGCCTGGCGCAGCTCGTGGGGCAGGAGCGAGGCAGTCAGCACGCAGTCCACCTCGTGCAGCCGTTCGAGGTCGGCCGCTTCGGCCGCCCGGTAGGCGTGCAGATAGGCCAGCAGTTCGAGCGGGGCGACTTTGTAGCGAAGATAATCTTCGAGCAGATGCCGCACGTCGGTGTCCGGCGCCAGGCTCAGAAAGGTCTCAAGCCCGTGCGACAGGTTGACCATGCCGGACGGAAAAAACGAGTCGGCCAGCTGCAGGGCGGCCAGCAGCGCGCTATCGTCCATGTTCATCGGAACTCTCGTGGCTGTGGCTCGGGGGAGCGTCGTGCCGGTCGCGCGGCCAGGCGCGGCGTTCGTAGCGAATGCGGAAGACGTCCGTCATCCGGTGCGTCCGCAACACCGTCTCCATCACCGCCCGGTCCAGCGACACGGGCACCAGGATTTGCTCTCCGACAAAGGCCACCGGCCAGTGCTGATTGCCCAGCACGTGTCCCAGCCGCACCGCGCGTCTGAGCCGTTCGGCCGGGTCGGTCTCGGGCGAGGGGGTGAGAACCATGACTTCCTGGAGGCTGATGTGGATCAGTACTCCCCCGTCTTGGTCGGCCAGGGCAAACACGTCGCCCTCGCTCAGGCTTGTGCCGCGCGGCAGGATCAGACCCAGGGCGCGTCCGCTGGCGGTCTGAACGCGGAGACGGCTCTTGTGGGCGTCGCGCTCGTCAAGGCTGACTTCCTCCAGGCGGGTCGCTTGCCGCCAGCGCCCGACCTGCTCGGCGATTGCGGGGTCGGTGTGCATATTGCCCAGTCGTTTGTGTATCCGCAGCATGGTTGTCTCTGTTTGCCGACTATTTTGCGACTATTTTGGAAAACGGGGCGCCGGCACGCCCCGATGACGCAGCCGCAGCCAGTGCCAGGCGCTGAACAGCAGGCGTCGGACGGCGTGCACCTCCGAGCCGACGACTTTGACGCTGATGCCGCGCTCGTGCGGCATCAGGCTGACCCCCCAGGCCGCTCCCGAAACGGGAACGGCCTGGAGTTCGCGGACCCAGTCGGCCGGAATGTCGGGACCGACCAGGAATGCCTGACCCCAGACATGGTAGCCGGCCAGAACTCCCGGCCCGTCGAGGGGGAGTTGGGCGGGCAGGGCCAGGCCGTGGTCTCGGATGAAGACACGCCGGTCGGCGTCCACGACGGTCAGGCTGGTGCTGAACGCCTCAAAGGTCGCGCCGTCGGCCGCCGCTCGGGACAAGACGATTTCGGTTCCCAGAAAGCTCGCCCCGGCCGCCAGCTCGATGCGCAGCGCCTGGCCGAAACGCGCCCCGGGAAACAGGATCAGCGGCTCGGGGCAGTATTCGGCGTAGGCCCCGGGGCCGAGGCTGAAGCCGACGCGCTGGAGGGCGCAGTTGGCCGTCATGGTGTGGATCTTCTCGGCCGCCTGGGTGGTGACATGGACCTGAGCGCCGGCATCCAGGCCAAACCGCAGCTCGGCGCGGTCGCCCTGAATCAGCCCGCCGGCCGGGGTTTGCACGTACACCACGGCCATACCCGGCACGGCCGGGTCGAGATACCACGGCCGGGTACAGTGAAACGGGTGGCAGACAAAGGCGTGGCCCAGCCGGGTCGTGTCCGAGTCGACGGCGAAGGCCAGCCGACATACCCCCCGCTTGCCGGTCGAGCCGGCCGGGCGCTGGGCGAGCGGCTCGGCCGCATAGGCACGGAAGACGGACGGCCAGGCATCAGACGCCGTTTGGCACGCAGCGGGCGCGCCGGCCTGGTCCGCGCCGGCTAGCCGAACAGCAGCTCGCGCTGTATCCACGCTCCCACCTCGCCGATGCCCTGGCCGGTTTTGCAGTTGGTGAACACGACCGGGCGCTGGCCGCGTACGCGCCGGGCGTCCTCGGCCATGACCTCAAGGCTGGCGCCAACGTAGGGGGCGAGATCGACTTTATTGATGACCAGCAGGTCGGAACGGGTGACGCCCGGGCCCTGCTTGCGGGGAATATCGTCGCCGCCGGCCACATCAATCACAAAAATGAACGCGTCGGCCAGCTCCGGCGAATAGGTCGAGGCCAGATTATCCCCGCCGCTCTCCAGCAGGATGAGGTCGAGGTCGGGAAAGCGGACTTCCAACTGGTGGACGGCCTCCAGATTCATGGTCGGATCTTCCCGAATCACCGTATGCGGGCACGCCCCGGTCTCTACCCCGACGATCCGTTCCGGGGCCAGGAAACCCCGGCTGCGCAAACGCCGGGCGTCTTCTTCGGTCAGGATATCGTTGGTCACCACCGCGACCCGTTTGCCGCTGTCTTGCAACTGGGGCACAAGCCGCTCGATCAGCGCCGTCTTGCCCGAGCCGACCGGCCCGCCAATGCCTAGACGCGGTACCTCGGCGTGCATCATGGCGTCTCCTCGGGCTCCACAAAGCCGCGTTCGCGGGCGGTCTGGAGCGCCTGCCGGCGCACCTCGGCATCTGTTGTCCTGCCCTCGGTCAGGCTGTTCAGACCCAGCACGATACGCTGGCCACCGAACGGCACGAGGCTGACCCGTTTCTCTTCTCCGGGCTCGAAGCGCACCGCAGTGCCGGCCGGAATGTCGAGATGCAGGCCAAAGGCAGCCGTGCGGTCGAAGCGCAGCGCCCTATTGACCTCAAAGAAATGGTAGTGCGAGCCAACCTGAATGGGCCGGTCGCCGGTATTCAGCACGCTCAGGGAGTGGCTCGGCCGGTCGGCGTTGAGGCTGAGCGTGCCTGCGGCCGGCAGAATCTCGCCGGGGATAGGTGTCTGGGATGCCATGTTTTCCTCTCTTGATGGGTGATGCCTATTACCCGGAATCTCCTCTTCCCAGCCGTACAGAAGCCGCTGGGCCGGAGAGAACCCACCCCGCCGCTGACGCGGCACCCCTCCGAGGAGGGGATGGAGGTGGTTCCCCTCCTCGGAGGGGTGGCCGAAGGCCGGGGTGGGTTTCTTTTTGCATCACACGTCTCTTGATGGGTCGCGCTGCTGAAATGCGCAAGAAGCTTGCCAGCTTTACGGCCGGTGGGGGAGGGCTTTTTCCTGGCCCAGGAGAACAGATGCCCACAAAGTAAGCATGGTCATGCCCAAAGCCTGGGCAGCCGGCCCGTCGCCGACCCGCCCGCCGGGCCGGGAGCCGGCTGCCCGCCCGGTCCCGTAACCCTACTCACTGCACATATTTTTGCTATGCGGCAGCCTGCCGTCAAGCGCTGGGCGCTCATCGTTGCCCCGGCCTGTCCGGCTATGGCCCGCTTTTTGCTCCATTCGACTGGCCTGAAGCGCTTCGTGTCACGACTGAAAGGGAAAGGGAGTTATGCAAACACACACATGGAAGACTCTGATTGTCGGAGTCTGTTGCGCCTTCGGCGCACTGAGCGGGACCCCAGGTCGGGTAGCGGCCGACGACATCGGCGAGTTGCGCCAGCAGCTGGCCGAGCAGCGTCGGGTCATGGAACTGATGGAAAAACGGCTGCTTGAGCTCGAGGGCAAAGAGCAGACGCGAAGCGACAAAGAGATCGAGTACGGCTATAGCCAACCCGAGGCGCTGCGCCGCGACGGCCTGGAGGCCGGCGATGTGTACGACGGCGGCTTTTACGTTCGCAGCAAAGACAACAGCTATTCGCTCAACGTGAACGGCTTCGTCCAGAGCCGCTACACGTTTTTGGCCCCGGAACAGGGCAGCAGCCGCAATAATTTCGACGTGGCCCTGGCCCGTCTGGCCTTTTCGGGCACGGTGTTTGACCCCAAGGTGTCCTACTTCTTCCAGTTTGAGGGGACAACCTTTGGCAACAGCAACCGCCAGACCATGCTCGACTGGTGGATGCAGTACAGCTTTTCGGACTACGCCAAGGTCCAGGCCGGGCGTTTTATTCTGCCCTACAGCCGACAGTTCTACACCCATCCGGGCAATCTGTTGTTCTCCGACCTGTCCGAGGCCGACTATGCCTTCAACCTCCAACGCGCGGTTGGGGCGAATCTGAGCGGCTCGCTCGGCAAGCTGTCCTACCACGCGGTAGTCACCAACAGCATCCGCGCCCTGGATGCCGGCGGGCAGCAGAACGTGGGGGCTGAGGTCGCCTGGCAGGGCCGCCTGGAGTACGACCTGCTCGAACCCTATGGCTACCTGGAAAGCTCGCCCACGCCGGCCGCCGCCCCGCAGCTGTCGCTGGGCGTGGCCGCCGCCTTCAACCCGGTTGATGACGCCTCCGGCTTTCAGAACGTCAGGCCCGGCGACCGGACGACCAACGTCACTATTGACGGCGGTTTTCGCTACCTGGGCCTGAGCGTCCAGGCCGCCGGCTACTACCGGCGCAACAACTTCCAGAACGCCGCCCAGATCGGCCACGAAGTCGGTCACGACTGGGGCTATTACGGCCAGCTCGGCTACTATCTGACCGAGCGCCTGGAACTCGCCGGCCGGGTCTCGGGCGTCGATTTCCACTTCGATAACAATGTCAATCGTTCCAACCCCCGAACCCGGGGCGATGTACGCGAGTACACGGCCGGCCTCAACTACTACCTGTACGGTCACGCCGTGAAACTCCAGCTGGACTACAGCTTTCTCGACGGCGATCCGTTTGACCCGACCCGGACCAGCACTGGCGATAATCGGTTTCGGATCCAGACCCAGATTCTCTTTTAACACCACACACGGAAGGAGGTCCTGCGTATGAAAAGGAAGTTTAGAGGATGGCAAACCGGGCTGGTGATACTCGCTGGCCTGCTCGTCGCGTCGCTGACCGGGGCGCGGGCCGGCTGGGCCGCAGACCCGATCAAGGTCGGCATTTTACACTCGCTGAGCGGCACCATGGCGATCAGCGAAACCTCGCTCAAGGATGTCGCCCTGATGGCGATTGAGGAGTTGAACGAAAACGGCGGCGTGCTCGGCCGCCAGATCGAACCGATTGTGGTTGACCCGGCCTCGGACTGGCCGCTGTTCGCCGAAAAGGCGCGCGAGCTGATCCAGCAGGACAAGGTCGCGGTGGTGTTCGGCTGCTGGACCTCGGTGTCCCGCAAGTCAGTCCTGCCGGTCTTTGAAGAGCTGAACGGCCTGCTGTTCTATCCGGTCCAGTACGAGGGCGAGGAGTCCTCGTTCAACGTCTTCTATACCGGTGCGGCGCCCAACCAGCAGGCGATTCCGGCCGTTGAATACCTGATGAGCGAAGACGGTGGCGGCGCTGAGCGCTTTGTGCTGCTGGGCACCGACTATGTTTATCCGCGCACCACCAACAAGATTCTGAACTACTTTCTGGAATCCAAAGGGGTGGCCGAAGCCGATGTCATGGAGCTGTACACGCCGTTCGGGCACAGCGACTACCAGACCATTGTGGCCGATATCAAGCGCTTTGCGGTCGGCAAACAAACCGCCGTGGTGTCCACCATTAACGGCGACTCCAACGTGCCGTTCTACAAAGAGCTGGCCAACCAGGGCCTGAAGGCCGAGGATATCCCGGTCGTGGCCTTCTCGGTCGGCGAGGAAGAACTGCGGGGGATTGATACCGAACCCCTGGTCGGGCATCTGGCGGCCTGGAATTATTTCATGTCGGTCGAGACGCCCGAGAACCAGGCCTTTGTCGCCAAGTGGGAGGCGTATGTCAAAAAGCATAACCTGCCCGGCGCGGATAAGCGGGTGACCAACGATCCGATGGAAGCCACCTATATTGGCGTCAAGATGTGGGCCCAGGCGGTCGAACAGGCCAGAACCACCGAGGTCAACGCGGTGCGCCAGGCGGTCGGCAACCAGGTCGTCCGCTCTCCGTCGGGCTTTGACATCACCATGGACGCCAAGAACCACCACCTGCACAAGCCGGTGCTGATCGGCGAAGTCCGCGAGGACGGCCAGTTCGATATTGTGTGGAATACCGACGGACCGATCCGGGCCCAGGCCTGGAGTCCGTTCATTCCCGACAGCGCCGAGAAGGTCGCCGACTGGACCTATCCGTGGGTGTGTGGCAACTGCACCGCGCCGCAGTTCAAGCACTGAGCGGCGCCGGAGCCGAACCGTTGATGCGGCTCGGCCCGCCAGGTGCGGAAAACGGTGGTGTATCTTTGCAATTCTCTTTTCTCGGTAGGGGCGACGCATGCGTCGCTCCTGGCGCAGAAATCCCCCTGCGCTTCGCGCCCTTCGACAGGGCTCAGGACAGGCTTCCCCCTTTGCCAAAGGGGGATTGAGGGGGATTTTCCGGCGCCTGGCACGTCCTCGGCGCGGGCCGCTGGGGATGAGACAGGCAAGCATTTTCAAACTGAGACACTACCCGGAAAACGTATGACAGTCTGGTCTTTTCTCTTGCGGCTGAGCGTCGTGGTGATGCTCAGCCCTGTCTTTGTCAGCTCCGGGCAGGCGGCCGATACGGCCGAGTTGCTCAAGGGGCTGGGGGCAAAAAGCCGCAGCCACATCAGACAGACCATCGGTGAGCTGGGTCGGCTCAACGACCCGGCCGCCCTGCCGGCCCTGGAAGCCCTGGGCGAGCGGCGCCTGCGGGTTGATGAAGCGGGCAATGTCTATATCGTCGAGGAGGATGGGCTGCGGGCCGCGCTGAGCGGCGAGCCGGTCGGCCTCGACCCGGCGCGTCTGCGCACGCCCCGGATCAATAACGCCATTCGCCGCGCCCTGCGGCCGGTGATCGCCCAGCTGCGGCTGGGCTCTCCGCAGGCCGAGGTCCGTCTGGCTGCGGCCGAAGAGCTGGCCAGGCGACCGCAGGCCGGGATGATCGGTTCCTTGCAGGCCGCCCTGGAGCGCGAGCAGGCGCCGGCCGTGCGTACCGTGCTGGCCGTTGCCCTGGCCCAGCTACAGCTCCAGAGCCAGGACCAGGCCGAGCGTCTGGCCGCGATTGCGATGATTGGCGAGTCCGGGAATCTGGGGCTCAGACCCCAGCTCGAAGCCCTGCTGGAGACCGACCAGGACGGCGCGTTCGTCGAGCCCGACGCGGCGGTCCGCCAGGCCGCCCAGGCGGTCCTGACCAGTTTTGAGCGCCGCCAGCTCCTGATCAATGGCTTCGGCAACCTGTTCTACGGCTTCAGCCTGGGCAGCGTCCTGCTGCTGGCCGCCCTCGGCCTGGGGATTACCTTCGGCCTGATGGGCGTGATCAATATGGCCCACGGCGAGATGCTGATGCTGGGCGCCTACGCCACCTATGTGGTCCAGGGCATATTCCAGGAGCGCTTCCCGGCCCTGTTTGACTGGTATCTGGTGGTGGCCGTGCCGGCCGCCTTTGGCGTGTGTCTGCTGGCCGGCATGATCCTGGAGCGTGGCGTCATCCGCTTTTTGTACGGCCGGCCGCTGGAAACCCTGCTGGCCACCTGGGGCATCAGCCTGGTGCTGATTCAGAGCGTGCGTGTCGTCTTTGGCGCCCAGAATGTCCAGGTCGCCAACCCGGCCTGGCTGTCGGGCGGCACCGAGGTGTTGTACGGCGTCGTTCTGCCCTACAGTCGGCTGGCCATCCTGGGCTTTGTGGCCCTGGTGGTTGGCGCGGTGTGGCTCGTCCTCCAGCGCACCCGTCTGGGTCTCCAGGTCCGAGCGGTGACCCAGAACCGGCCCATCGCCTCGTGCATGGGCATTTCGGTCGCCCGGGTCGATATGTGGACCTTTGGCCTGGGGTCGGGCATTGCCGGCCTGGGCGGGGTGGCCTTGTCGCAGATCGGCAATGTCGGCCCTGAGTTGGGTCGCCTGTATATTGTCGATTCGTTCATGGTCGTCGTCCTGGGCGGGGTAGGCAATATTGCCGGGACGGTGGTCGGGGCGCTGAGCCTGGGTCTGGTCAATAAGTTCCTCGAACCTGTCGCCGGCGCCGTATTGGCCAAGATCGGTGTGCTGATTTTCGTCGTGCTGTTCATCCAGCAGCGTCCCCAGGGGCTGTTTGCCCTCAAGGGACGGCTGGCAGAAGGCTAGTTCCGTGGCTGTTGTTTCCCTGACCAAGGCCCCACCAGAGCCGCTCGAAGAGCCGCTGGGTGAGATCGCGCCGCCCGCCTCGGGCCTGCTCGGGCTCCACACCCGGGGCGGCTGGAGCCTGGTCCTGGCGGCGCTGCTGCTGGCCCTGGTCGTCGTTCCGGTCCTGAACCTGCTGCCGGCCGAGTCGGCCTTCCACCTGCCCGACTATCTCATTCCTCTGCTCGGCAAGTTCATGTGTTACGCCCTGGTCGCCCTGGCGGTCGATCTGATCTGGGGCTACGCCGGTATTCTCAGCCTGGGCCACGGCGTGTTCTTTGCCCTGGGCGGCTACGCCATGGGCATGTACCTGATGCGGGCCATCGGCACCGAGGGCGTCTACCGCAGCGAGCTGCCCGACTTCATGGTCTTTCTGGATTGGAAGGAGCTGCCGTGGTACTGGTACGGCTTCAGCAGCTTCGGCTTTGCCCTGTTCATGGCCCTGCTGATTCCGGGCCTGCTGGCCTATATATTCGGCTTTTTTGCCTTTCGCTCGCGCATCCGCGGGGTGTATTTCTCCATCATCACCCAGGCCATGACCTACGCCCTGATGCTGCTCTTTTTTCGCAACGATACCGGCTTTGGCGGCAACAACGGCCTGACCGACTTCAAGCGCATCGTGGGCTTTTCACTCCAGGAACAATCGACCAAGCTCGGCCTGTATATGGTGTCTGCGGCCGTCCTGGTAGCGGCCTACCTGGGCTGCCGCTATCTGGTCAGGTCCAAGCTCGGCCGGGTCTTGACGGCGGTGCGCGACGCCGAGAGCCGCCTGATGTTCTGCGGCTACAACCCGTACAGCTATAAGCTGTTTTTATGGACTCTGTCGGCCGTCCTGTGCGGCCTGGCCGGGGCCTTGTACGTGCCTCAGGTCGGTATTATCAACCCCAGCGAGATGCAGCCGTCCAACTCGATCGAGATGGCGATCTGGGTGGCGGTCGGCGGCCGCGGCAGCCTGTCGGGCGCGCTGCTGGGCGCGTTTCTGATCAACGGGGCCAAGAGCTGGTGTACGGTTGCCTTTCCCGACCTGTGGCTGTACATCCTGGGCGGCCTGTTCATCGCCGTGACCCTGTTTCTGCCGCGTGGGGTGATCGGCCTGTTTGGTCGGGCCGAGCGCTCCGCGCAGCCCTAGTCTGGAGTCCGGTATGGAGCCCAAAGACGAGACGACTGAGCGCGATCAGGGCGGCAGCCCGGTGCTGGCCCATGTCGCCCAGCCGGGCGTGATCGACACCAGCCACGGGGTGAGCCTGTATATCGAAGACCTGACCGTCAGCTTTGACGGCTTCAAGGCCCTGGACGGGATCAGTCTGTATCTCAACACCGGCGAGCTGCGGTGTGTGATCGGTCCCAACGGGGCCGGCAAAACGACCCTGATGGACGTCATTACCGGCCGCACCCGACCCGACAGCGGTCGGGTGTTCTTTGGCAACAACCTGGATCTGACCCAGCTGTCAGAGTACGAGATCGCCCTGGCCGGCATCGGCCGCAAGTTTCAGGGACCGACCGTGTTTCAGGGCCACAGCGTGTTCGAGAACCTGGAGCTGGCCATGCAGGCGACCAAGACCGTGTGGCACAGCCTGGTGGCCCGCCTGAGCGGCGAGCAGCACGACCGCATCGGCGCCACCGCCGAGACCATCGGCCTGCTCGACCACCTCCACACCCGGGCCGGCCTGCTGTCCCACGGCCAAAAGCAGTGGCTGGAGCTGGGCATGCTGTTGATCCAGGACCCCCAGCTGCTGCTGGTCGACGAGCCGGTCGCCGGCCTGAGTCAGCACGAGACCGAGCGGACGGCCGAGCTGCTGGTCTCGCTGGCCGGCCAGCATACGGTCGTGGTGGTCGAGCACGACATGGAGTTTGTGCGCAGTCTGGCCCGCCGGGTGACGGTCTTGCACGAGGGACGGGTCTTGGCCGAGGGCAGTATGGCCGAGGTGCAGAACGACCCGCGGGTGGTTGAGGTGTATCTGGGAGCCTAGCGATGATCCGCATCGAGCAGCTCAACCAGTATTACGGCGAGAGTCACATCCTGTGGGATGTCAGCCTCGCCATTCCGGCCGGTTCGTGCACCTGTCTGATGGGACGTAACGGGGTGGGCAAGACCACCTTGCTGAAGACCATCATGGGCATCCTGCCGGCCGCCTCGGGCAGCCTGCGGTTTGAGGACCTGGAGCTGACGAGTCGCCCGGCCGAGTTGCGGGCGCGGCTGGGTATCGGCTATGTGCCCCAGGGGCGCGAAGTCTTTCCCCAGCTGACGGTTGAGGAAAACCTGCGCATCGGCCTGCCGGCGCGGCGTGACGGGCGGAGGGCGATTCCGGACATGGTGTTTGACTTCTTTCCGGTCCTGAAACAGATGCTGGGCCGGCGGGGCGGCGACCTGTCGGGCGGGCAGCAGCAGCAGCTGGCCATCGGCCGCGCCCTGGTGCTCGACCCCAAGCTGCTGATTCTGGATGAGCCGACCGAGGGCATCCAGCCCAATATCGTTCAGGAGATCGGCGATATTCTGCTGCGGCTCAACCACGAGCAGGGGCTGACGATCCTGCTCGTGGAGCAGAAGCTGCCCTTTGCCCGCCGGGTGGCCGACGCCTTTGCGGTGATGGAAAAGGGCAGTGTGGTCGCCGAGGGACCGATTGCCGGGCTGACCGACGAGATTGTCCGCCGGCATTTGTCGGTCTAGCGTGTTTCACGATGAGCTGTAGCCATGCCGTACGCTCTCGTCATGCCGGACTTGATCCGGCATCCAGCGGTCGGGGAGCTGGAGGTCTGGATTCCTGCTTTCGCAGGAATGACGGGCAGCTACACAGCATCGTTATTTGCTCTAGCGCTGAGCAAAGAGGAAACGTGTCAACAGATTCATGTGGTTGGACGACACGTTTCCTCTTCTAGGAGGAGCGCCGTGCATTTTACCCCCCACGAACAGGAAAAGCTGATGATTTACCTGGCCGCCCAGCTGGCCCGCGAGCGGCAGGGACGGGGGCTCAAGCTGAACTACCCCGAGGCCACGGCCCTGATTACCAGCGCGATTCTCGAAGGCGCGCGCGACGGCAAGTCGGTCGCCGAGCTGATGTCCTACGGGGCGACGATTCTCGGCCGCGACGAGGTCATGGATGGGGTGGCCGAGATGCTCGATCTGGTCCAGGTCGAGGCCACGTTCCCGGACGGCACCAAGCTGGTCAGCGTCCATCAGCCGATTCGCTAGGAGGCAGGCATGAGTCACACGATTGAGCGCCGGCAGTATGCCGAGATGTTCGGGCCGACCGTGGGCGACCGGCTGCGTCTGGCCGACACGGAGCTGGTGATCGAGGTCGAGCGCGACCACACGGTCTACGGCGACGAGGTCAAGTTTGGCGGCGGCAAGGTGATTCGGGACGGCATGGCTCAGTCGCCGGTCCAGACCTCGGCCCAGGGTGCGCCCGACCTAGTCATTACCAACGCCACGGTGCTCGATCACTGGGGGATTGTCAAAGCCGACGTGGGGATCAAAGACGGCCGTATCTGCGGCATCGGCAAGGCCGGCAACCCGCTGCTGATGGACGGCGTATCGGCCGAACTGGTCATCGGGCCGGGCACCGAGATCTTGGCCGGCGAGGGCAAGCTCCTGACGGCGGGCGGGATTGACGCCCACATTCACTTCATCTGTCCGCAGCAGATCACCGAGGCCCTGGCCTCCGGCATCACCACCATGTTTGGCGGCGGCACCGGCCCGGCGACCGGCACCAACGCCACCACCTGCACGCCCGGGCCGTGGAATATCGCCCGGATGCTCGAATCGATCGAGTCCTTTCCCATGAACCTCGGGTTTTTGGGTAAGGGCAACGCCTCGCGTCCCGAGGCATTGCGCGAGCAGATCGAGGCCGGGGCGATGGGGCTTAAGCTTCACGAGGACTGGGGCTCGACTCCGGCGGCGATTGATTGCGCCCTGTCGGTGGCCGACGCCTACGATGTCCAGGTCGCCATCCACACCGATACCCTGAACGAGACCGGTTTTGTCGAGGACACGCTGGCGGCCTTCAAGGGCCGCACGATCCACACCTACCATACCGAGGGGGCGGGCGGCGGCCACGCCCCGGACATCATCAAGGTGTGCGGGTTTCCCAACGTCCTGCCGTCTTCGACCAACCCGACCCGGCCGTTCACCGTCAACACGATTGACGAACACCTCGACATGCTGATGGTCTGCCACCACCTCGATCCCGGCGTCCCCGAAGACGTAGCCTTTGCCGAGTCGCGCATCCGACCGGAAACCATTGCGGCCGAGGACGTGCTGCACGATCTCGGCGCCTTCAGCATGATGGCCTCGGACTCCCAGGCCATGGGCCGGGTCGGGGAGGTGATTCTGCGCACCTGGCAGACGGCTCATAAAATGCGCGTTCAGCGCGGACGCCTGGCCGAAGAGAGCGGCGACAACGACAATTTCCGGGTCAAGCGCTACCTGGCCAAGTACACCATCAACCCGGCCCTGACCCATGGCATTGCCGACCATGTCGGCTCAATCGAGGTCGGCAAGCTGGCCGATCTGGTGTTGTGGGAGCCCAAGTTTTTCGGCGTCAAGCCCGAACTCATTCTGAAGGGCGGCTTTATTGCCTGGGCGGCGATGGGCGACCCCAACGCCTCGATCCCGACCCCCCAGCCGGTCTTCGGTCGGCCCATGTTCGGCCATTTTGGTCGCGCCCCGGCCAGCCTGTCGCTCAGTTTTGTCTCCCGCGCGGCGCACGACAACGGTCTGGCCGAGCAGCTCGGGCTGCAAAAGCGACTGGCGCCGGTCCACAACTGTCGGCAGGTGGGCAAAACAGACCTAATTCACAATGGGGCGCTGCCGCACATCGAGGTCAATCCCGAGACCTACGAGGTTCGGGCCGACGGTCAGCTGCTGACCTGCGAGCCGGCCAGCGTGCTGCCGCTGGCCCAGCGCTACTTTCTGTTTTGACAAATTTACAGTTCGGGGTTGCGAGTCACAGGCTGAGTGCCTGACGGTGTCCAAAGCTGTCCAGACGCCGGGCAGCGCTCACGAATCCCAGGGCTTTTCCCAGGGACGGCTCTGGAAAAAATTTCTTTCTTTCTCACGCCGCTTAAGGATTCTCATTTTTCTATCCTCAAAGACCCGATTTCGCAGCTGGAAAAACCTTTCGATGTTCCAATTACTGGCAGGTTCGCTCCACGGGATCTTGTAGCGGTTCTCAAATCCGTTGCACGCCGAACAACATATAACCAAATTACTCATAGATTCGCGCCAATCTTCCGGTAGGTTCAGACGCCGACACTCTTTTTTCGGGATAACGTGGTCTACCGACAACAATAGCCAATGATAATAGTCGTCCACCAGACTGATACCGCAGTAAGCACAGGACGTTTGTTTGGTACAGCGCTGTAACGCCAAGCCATACCCGTGCCGGGCGTTGCTTCTGCCGCTCGGCGCGGAGAGAATTTCCAGGCCATCTTTGGGATATTGGTCAAAGGGCCGTGTCATCGTTTCCCCTCAGTTAAAAAGCCAGACCCGCTCCCGGTCTAAGCGGCTGGGCCGGACGTAGGCTGACCGGGGCGCTATCACACAGAATGATCTCCACCGGTGGCGGAAGCGCCGATGGAAACAAGCACTCCGACACGGTTCTGAAACGAGGGGACAACGTCTTGTCAGGGAGCCTCATACGGCCCCAGGAAACGCTCGCCGTCGAAGTGGATGAGGTGCGATGGTGCCTCGGCGACCCACACCTCGGTTTCCCACGCAATGTCTCCGAGATATCGGGCCATAAGAGCGCGGGTGGAGAATGCCGTTACATAGATCAGCCCCGCCTTTGCTCCTGCGAACAATTGGGCCAGTTCGGCGTGTCGTTTCCCATCGACTGGCCCGTGGCTCGTGACCGATTCGACCAGCAAAAGCCAGTTTCGGCGGGTATCGTAGAGCACCACGTCTGGCATCTTACCGTGCAGGTCGACCGTAACACCGAGATCGGCGAGTACCGATGCATCAAAATAACCCCACTTGTCGCCCGTGTCTCCGGCGTAGACAAGCACGCTCCCTGGTGCGAAGCGCGGCCCGAAATCCTCGACTATCGCCCGAATGAGCGCGCTGTGTTCGCCTGGGGTCAAGCTTATCTTCTTCCCCGGTGCGATTTGCACCGGAACGCGATTCTGCCGGCGTTCCCTGGCATATTTTGCGGTCAGTGTTTCGCGCTGGGCGAGATAATCCCTCAACCTATCGTCCCAAGCTTTCGTGCCAAAACTTCGCAACAGTGCCAACGTCGCCGGTTCAATCTGATAAACCGCTTTGGGGCTGTTGACCGGCCGATCAGGGTTATCCGGGTTGTAGAGGGCGATTCCGGCAGCGATAAACTGATGCATGGTCTGGCGCCGGACTGTCTCTCGGGTATTGGGTGCATACTCTTTTTGGTAATGCTGGCGCACCCACTCCATGATGGGTGTGATCCCGATAAGCGGGCTCTCCGCCCGTCGCCATGTTTTGGAGGGAGTAAGATTGAGAAGCGCCAGAAGACACACTGCGGAACGTTCGTTTTGTTGGGCGCGAGGCAGACCCAAGGAGAGAAGGATCTGACGCGCCTGATCGATACGTTTGCGTTGTCTTCCGGTCATCTCGCCAAGTTCGCCAGTTGTTCGTCGACCGCGGCCTGGCTGAGTTCATTGCAATTCATGGCCCACTCGCCAAGAGCTGTTAAGGCTGCGCGGCTGGGGTACTTCAGAAGTCTCAGGTCTGCTGCATTGACCTGGGTGTGACCATTGAAGCGGCGGAATGTCTCGTCGACAGCGGTCGTGCTCAGAAAGACGGCGAGGCCACGGGCGAGGAATTCGGGTAAACCCCGCTTGCGCTCATGAAATACGTTCAGATGGTTCTCAAAACCCAGCAGTTCGGCTTTGGGAAGATGATGTGGCTGTACCACACTGGCCACGATTCGGCGTTTCTCTTCTTTTGAGGAAAAGCGGCGGACTACACAATACCAGCCGTTCGGATACAGCCATTTGTCCGTCTCGGCATTATGCACGATGGCGTTCGGCTTCTTTAAGTCAGGCTTCGGCCAGTGGATGGTGTGTCCTCTGAAGTGACCGGGGTAGAGCAGCGGGACGGTCCCCTCCTGGGGCATGTCGCGCAGGTGGGGTTTGAGACGGAAATCGACAACAGGGCCGGTGGACACGCTGATTCCAAGCTCGCTCAAGGAAGAACGAACCGCCGGCGATTCCTCGAGCGTTGGTTGTCTGGGCGAGTGGGGAATATGGATGAAGCGCTCACGATCATCTGGAAGGACAATGCGTTCAAAGGGATAGGTGTCGGTCTGTAAATCGGTGAAACTGTCATCGGTTGAACTTGTCACCGAGACCTCGCCCTGCGGTGCGCCCCGTTCACACCGGAGGATGAGGTTTTCTTGCAGGACGCCGTCGTCTTTGAAGGCCCTATTGCGCGAGGCGAATAAATGCAGGTGTTGGATTGCCGCGCGCTCCAGAACAAACTCGCGAAAAGGCCGATAGTAGGGACCGTTGCAGAAGCTACGCGGTATGATTGCGACAAGCTGGCCGCGATGGGCAAGCAGGGCGAGAGACAGGGCGACAAAGGCTGAGTACAGGTTGACCGTCTCTATGCCGGCTCTGCGCAAGGCCCTGCGGGCTGCCGAATCGCTCCGTATTTTTTTGTACGGCGGATTCAGCAGGGCGTGGGTATAGCGGGGAAGAGCTGAGGCAAAAAGACTGCCGCACATTGACTCAACCGCGATTTCTATGAAGTCACCCCCCCTGACGTGTGACACGCTATCGAGAGACTGCCCGTACTCCTCCAGCGTTTTGTGCAAATAGGGGTGGAGGGACTCGTCACGCTCGAAAGCGTCGATTGTGATGTGCTGATAGTCGAGGCTGCCGAAGGCCAGTCTTTCGAGGAAGGCCGCGCTCAGCGAGCCGACCCCGGCGCCGGCGTCGAGCAGACGACAGGAGCTGTTCGGTGTCTGGACAAACAGCCCGGCCATGAATCGAGCCGTTCTCGCCGGAGTGAAAAATTGACCGAGCTGCGATTTTCTCTCCGCCGCGATGGCTCGTGACACCTCACGACGTGTTTGTTCTACCGCTGACGGCATGGGGGGCTCCGCTCTTCTCCGCTCATGCTTACGCCACGGATGGCCTTCACACAAGACATTCACAGCGTCATAGGTGGCGCGCCCCGACGAGCTGTGTTCTGAAGACACGAGGCGCTCACAGCCGCGACAGTCGTTGACTTGCCCCTGCTTCCTGACTATGCTCCCGTCTGGCTGCACCCCTGCATGTAGCAGGAGACTGACGAAACTCGTCGCCCTTTTCTGGGTATGCCAATCGAGCGCTAGTTTTTGATTTCGGCTGACAGCGCCAGGACACCGGGCCATGCAAGACACCGTGCAGAATCTCCTCGCCCAGGCGGATATTCAGATTGACGGCGACCGTTCGTGGGACATCCACGTCCATAATCCGCAATTTTACCACCGGGTTTTGACGGCGGGCTCGCTCGGACTGGGGGAATCCTACATGGACGGCTGGTGGGACTGTCAGGCGCTCGATCAGTGCCTGTCCAAAATGCTCAGGGCCGGCCTGCCCGAGAAAGTGATCCCGCTGCGCGAGAAGATACACGTGCTGGTCGCCAAGGTCATCAATCAGCAGCGCAGGGCGCGCGCCTTTAACGTCGGCGAGCGACACTACGATATTGGGAACGACCTGTACGAAAAAATGCTGGATGCGCGCATGGTCTACAGCTGTGGCTACTGGAGGCAGGCCGCAACGCTCGACCAGGCGCAGGAGGCCAAGCTGGACCTGATCTGCCGAAAAGTCCAACTCCAGCCCGGCATGCGGGTGCTCGACATCGGCTGTGGCTGGGGCAGTTTCGCCAAGTACGCAGCCGAACAATACCAGGCTGAGGTCGTTGGCGTCACGGTGTCTAAAGAACAGCAGGAACTGGCCAACCGGCTGTGCCGTGGCTTGCCGGTCGATATCATCCTCCAAGACTATCGCGAGATGAGGCCGGAGATGAACGGACGCTTCGACGCAATCGTGTCGGTCGGCATGTTCGAGCATGTCGGCTATAAAAACTACCCGGATTTTTTCCGGGTTGTTGACACCTGCCTCCAGTCCGAGGGGCTCTTTCTGCTCCATACCATGGGCGTGAACAAGACTGTCTACAGCGGGGATCCGTGGATCGATACATATATCTTTCCGGGCGGCACCTTGCCGTCCATGAAACAGCTCGGAGAAGCCACAGACGGGCTGTTGATGCTGGAAGACTGGCACAGCTTCGGCGCCGATTATGTCAGAACGCTACTCGCCTGGTGCGATAATTTTCGGGCCAACTGGCCCGTCTTGCGGGAGCGCTATGACGAGCGCTTTCGGCGCATGTGGGAGTATTATCTGTTGTCCTTCGCCGCCGGATTTGATGCCCGCCGCA
The DNA here is from genome assembly GCA_965243735.1 of uncultured Binatia bacterium (SeqCode). Taxonomy (GTDB): domain Bacteria; phylum Desulfobacterota; class Binatia; order Bin18; family Bin18; genus JAAXHF01. The sequence continues at coordinate 3,662,364 of CBDEVZ010000008.1, read as the reverse complement.
TTCAGCTGTGGCAGGTTGTGTTTTCCAAGAACCGGCCGCCGGGCTACCAGAGCGTCCGCTGAGCGGCTAGCGCAAAACCCGACACGCGGCCCTGGCCAGAGTGGGGACGAGGCGCGGGCGCAGCAGGCGCCGGTCGTACACGCCGAGGCGCCGCTCGTTTTCCCACAGACACAGCTCCAGGAAGCCGCGCGGGGAGATATCGAGGTCAATGGCTTCGTGGCCGCGTATGGTGAAGTGTTCGTCATCCATGCCGCGAGCCGTCTGCAGCCGCCGCCAGGCCTGAACGGTCAGCGCCGCCAGGCGGCGGCCCAGGTGGACGGGTTGTTGCCACCAGCCCAGCTGGACCCGTCGGTAGGCCAGCCAGTTGACGAAAAACAGGATATGACGCGCCTCCTCCTGGATGATCGGCTCGAAGCGTTCGATCAGCGCGGCTGGCAAAAACCTCGAGTCTTTGGCCACGGCAAACAGGCCGAAGGCAAAAAAGGAATCAAAACACTCGCCGTACTCGGCCCGCATGAAGGCCCACTCAATATCCGTCCCGACCGTGACAGGCCGGGCCAGCGCTCCGGCGCCGGCAGGCTGGATATCGTACGCCCGCAACAGAGAGTCGAGGAGCTGTGAGTGCCGCTTCTCCTCCGCGCCCTGCAGTGCGACCGCGCGGCGGATCAGCGGATCGGTCTCCAGCGCGGTCTGGGCCTGGACCTTGGCGGCGGTCGTATGCTCGGTAGCCACGGCTTCGTCCCAGAAGGGCAGGCTCCGCAGCCGCTCCCGGCTCGCCGGGTCAAGTGCAGGCCAGCGTAGCGTAGCGACCCGGTAGGGCTGGTGGGTATCGAGGAACTCTCGGCAAAACACCTCTTTGTGTTGTTCTGAGCCGAGCCACGCCATGGGGTATGCTCCTGAACCAAAGGGGACTGAGGAGCTGTTCAGCCATCTGATGCGTCCGCTTCGTCGTTAGCCAGCGCCTCACGGACCGTCTCGGCCAACTCGTCAAACGCCGCTCCGCGTCCTACGGCCAGACCGAGCATGTAACACAGCAGCGGCGCGTTGGTGCGGTTGCCGCTGCTGCGGGCGGCCAGTCCGGCCAGATCGAGCAGCTCGCGCATACGGTCCGGCGTCACAGCCAGAGAGTCGGCCGGCTGGCCGCTGGTGGCGGTCAGTCGTTCGCCTATTTGCTCTAACCACGCCATGTGTCCAACCTCCTCGAAGATAGCCCGCGCAGTGTAGCACGTCGGAGGCGGTGGGGCGAGCGAGGACGCTCCGCCCGCCGGTTGTGTATCAGGACAGGCGGTAGCGCTTCATCCGCTCTCGCAGGACGTTGCGGCTGATGCCGAGCAGACGGGCGGCCTGGACCTGATTGTGGCGGGTCAGTTCGAGCGCCTTCTCGACCAGCAGCTGCTCGGCGACGGCGGACACCTTGCCGGCGTGCTGCTCGAACAGGGCGTCGAGGCCGGCGTCCGCTGGGCCGGTCGGAGCCGCTTCTCGGGCGACGGAGTGGAGTTGGCTGTCGTGCAGGGCCAGATCCTCGGCCCGGATGACCGGCCCCCGGGCGCGCACAACGGCCTGGGCGATGACGTTCTCCAGTTCGCGCACATTGCCCGGCCAGGCATAGTCGAGGAGGGCCTGGCAGGCGTCTTCTGAAAAGCCGCGCGGTCCCTGGGCGTCAGCCTGGCGTTGCAGAAAACGTTTGGCCAGGAGCATGATGTCGTCTCCCCGCTCGCGCAGCGGGGGCAGCTTGATGCGCACGACGTTGAGCCGGTAGTACAGATCTTCGCGAAAACGGCCCGCCTGCACCAGCTCTTCCAGGGCCTGGTTGGTCGCCGCAATGATGCGCACATCGACCAGGCGGGGCGCGCGGGCGCCCAGGCGGTACAGCTCCCGTTCCTGGAGCACGCGCAGCAGCTTTGACTGCAACACCAGCGGCATGTCGCCGATTTCATCCAGGAACAGTGTGCCGGTATGAGCCAGCTCAAATTTTCCCGGTCGCGCCTCGGCCGCCCCGGAAAAGGCACCGCGTTCATGGCCGAACAGCTCGCTCTCCAACAAGGGCTCTGGAATGGCGGCGCAGTTCAGCGCCACGAAGGGACCCCGGTCGCGCCGGGAGTAGGTCTTGAGCGCGCGGGCGACGAGTTCTTTACCGGTCCCGCTCTCTCCGGTGATGAGGACGGTCACGTCGCGGGCTGCGGTTTTGCCGATCGTCTTATACACCTCCTGCATGACCCGGCTCTGGCCGAGCAGCGCCTCACCCCCAGTCGTCAGCGCCTCGGTTGTCTCGTCGGGGAGGGTTGCTCCGTCGGTCATGGCCGGACTCGAGCGCTGAAGGGTTTCGTCGATCAGCTGCTTGAGGCGTTCGATATCCAGCGGCTTTTCGAGATAATCCTCGGCGTCAAAGGTCGTGGCCCGGATGGCGGTTTCGGCCGACACAAAGGCGGTCATGATAATGACCGGCAGATCGGGACGGCGCTGCTTGAGTTCCTGGAGCGTCGCCAGCCCGTCTTTGCCCGGCATGCGCACGTCCATCAGCACCAGCCGCAGGGCGGGGTCCTCAATCTGTTGCAGCGCCTCTTCGCCCGAGTAGGCCGACAGCAGCTCGTAGCTGCCGCCCAGGACGCGCCGGAACGAATAGTGCACGTTGCGCTCGTCATCGACCACGAGAATCTTGGTCATCTTGAGGCTCGTCGTCATAAGGGCAGACGGACAATCACCGCCGTACCCGCTCCGGGCTGGGAGGACAGACGCAGGCGGCCGTTATGGCTCTCGACAATGCGCTGGGAGATGGACAGACCCAGACCGGTGCCGCCCTGCTTGGTACTGAAGAACGGCTCAAACAGTTTCGCTCGGACCTCGGGCGAGACGCCCGTGCCCTCGTCCATGATGGCGGTCAACAGACTGCCGCCGCTGACCGCGATGCGCACGGTCAGCGTCCCGCCGTGGTCCATGGCCTGCATGGCGTTGAGCAGCAGGTTCAAAAAAACCTGTTTGATCTGGGTTCCGTCGGCCCATACCGCAGGCAGCTGTCTGGCCCAGTCTTTGACCACCCGAATCCCCCGCGTACGCGCCTCGGGCCCGATCAGCAGCAGGGTTTCTTCCATGACTTCTTCAATCCGTTCGCGCTGAAAGTGGGGCGGACGCGGGCGGGCGAATTCGAGAAACTGCTCAATCAACAGCGACATGCGGGCCAGCTCGGTCTGGACGATCTTGACGTCGTCGGCAACGGCGCTGTCGGCCGCCAGGTCTTGACCCATGGCATACATGAGCATGCTGACCGTGTTGAGCGGATTGCGCAGCTCGTGGGCCAGCCCGGCCGACAAGGTCCCCAGCGCGGCCAGCTTCTCGGACTGGCGCAGCCGCTCGCGGGTCTCCATCTCGTCGCGGTGCAGCCTGGCGTTCTCGATGGCGATGGCCGACTGGCTGGCCATCAGGGTCAGCAGCCGCAGGTCGTCGTCGTCAAAACAGCGCGGCTCGCCGGTATACACGTTGAGAACGCCGATGATCGTCGTCTTGGTCCGCAGCGGGATCGACACCAGCGTGCACAGTCCCTCCCGGCGCGCCACGTCAGAGACGCGATAGCGGGTTTCCTGGCGTACGTCTGGAATGTGTAGCGGCCGACCGCTGGTGATGACCTGGCTGATCAAACTCGAATTGACCTCCCGGTCGGGCAGGGCCAGATAGGCGTCGCTGGCCCCGTGGGTCGCGGCCGGGCGGAGCGTGCCGCGTTCGGCGTCAATCAGCAGCAGGGAGGCAACCCGCGCCTCCATCAGCCGGCAGGCCTGGGCCGTCACCCGGTTCAGCACCTCGTCGAGCTGGAGAGTCGAGGAGATCTCCGTCCCTATCGAAAACAGCGCCTCGAGACGTTCCTGTAAGGCGTTCATGCTTGGCCACGCGTATGCCGAGGGGATGCGAGGGCAGGGCGCGGCCGGGATGTGTCCCCCGAGCGCCCTGCCGGCTCGGACTCAGGCCCGAGGCGTGGCCGAGGACAGGCCGCCGCCCACCGACACGGTCTGAAAGTCGGCATAGGCGACGTTGCCGTGTTCGCCGACATCGAGCCCCTCAAACTCTTCTTCTTCGCTCACCCGCAGGCCCATCGCGGCCTTGATGATACTGAACACGATGAAGGCGAAGGCGAAGGAGAAGATGCCGATGCTGACGATGCCGATCAGCTGGCTGACGAGCTGGGCGCCGCCGGCCAGGCCGCCAAAGATGCCAACGGCCAGGGTGCCCCATATGCCGGCCACCAGGTGGACCGATATGGCTCCGACCGGATCGTCGATCTTGACCTTGTCGAAGAACAGCACCGAAAAGACCACAATGGCTCCGGCGATCAGGCCGATGATGATGGCCGACAGGGCCGCCATCTGATCGGCGCCGGCGGTAATGCCGACCAGCCCGGCCAGAATCCCGTTCAGGGCCATCGACAGGTCGGGCTTTTTCAACACCGCCCACGATGTCGCCATAGCCCCAAGCGCTCCGCCTGCCGCCGCCAAACAGGTTGTCATCAGCGTCAACGAAACCAGATTCGGGTCGGCGTTGAGCACCGAGCCGCCGTTAAAGCCGAACCAGCCCAGCCACAGCAGAAAGACGCCGATAGTGGCCAGCGGCATATTGCTGGGCAGAATCGGCCGCACCCGACCGTCGGGGGTATACTTGCCCATACGGGGACCGAGCAGGATGGCGCCGGCCAGCGCCCCCCAGCCGCCGACTGAGTGGACGATCGTCGAGCCGGCGAAGTCGTAAAACGGGGTATCCAGCATATCCAGCCAGCCGCCGCCCCATTTCCAGCTGCCGGTAATCGGGTAGGAGATGGCCACATAGACTGCGGCAAAGACCATGAACGACGACAGTTTGATGCGTTCGGCCACGGCGCCCGAAACAATGGTGGCGGCGGTGGCGGCGAACATGGCCTGAAACAGGAAGTCGGTCCAGTAGGTGTAGCCGGCGTTATACACGTCGGTCTGGCCGGCAACCACATCGCTGACCTCAACCCCAAAGCCGGCAAAGGCCAGGAAGCCCGAGGAGCCGTCGGCAAAGCCCGGATACATGAGGTTGAAGCCGCAAAAGGCGTAGGTCAGCAGGCCGATGCTGATGATAAAGGTGTTCTTGAACAGAATATTGACGGTATTTTTGGCCTGGGTGAGCCCCGATTCCAGGCTGGCAAAGCCCAGGTGCATGATGAACACCAGGGCTGCGGCGATCATCATCCACAGATTGTGCACCGTAAACACGGCATAGCCGGGTGAGGCGGCGAAGGCGTCGTAGTCGGCATATTGGGCGGTGTCCTGGGCGTGGGCAAGAGACGAGACGAGGGACGTTTCAAGCATGCCGACGATGCCGGCACCCAGAACGCTGAGGAGAGCAATTCGTAACCAGCCTTTCATTGTCTGAACCTCCTGGTTATAATCGCCCGGTGTATCCTGTCCGGGCAGTCTTTGTGGGCTGTGTGTGACGGATAGCGGGCGGGGCGTATGGCAGTACGTCCCGCCCGGTGGTGCACATCGCACCGTTACAGAGCACTCTCTCCACGCTCCCCGGTCCGAATCCGGACGGCCTCTTCCATGGGCAGGATGAAGATTTTGCCGTCGCCGATCCGGCCGGTGCGAGCCGCGTCAAGAATGGTGTCAGCAACCAGCCCGGCTTTGTCGTCATCGACCAGAATCTCCAGCTTGACCTTGGGCAGGAAGTCCACGACGTACTCGGCGCCGCGGTACAGCTCGGTATGGCCGCGCTGACGGCCAAACCCCTTGACCTCGGAGATGGTCATGCCCTGAATCCCCTGTTTGGCCAGGGCTTCTTTGACCTCGTCAAGCTTGAAGGGTTTGATGATCGCTTCGATCTTTTTCATGCCGGTCTCCTTCGTGGTGGGGCAGGCTGCCCGCCCGCCCGTATACTGGCTTACAAGAGGTAGGCGAATTCCAGGATCATCGAGTTCTGACTCTTCTTGTACCGGTGGTCTTTGCCGAACACCCGGCGGTTGGCGTCGTCGTGGCGGTATTCGAGCCGCGCCTGCAGGTTGTCGCTCATCGCCCACTTGAGCGTCGTGGTGATTTCCCACAGGTTGACGTTGCCGTCCCCGTCGTACGCGCCGGTCCGGTAGTTGGAGTCGTCCGAGAACCACTCGCCACGCAGCGCCACCGACCACTTTTCCCAGCCCGGATTCAGCAGGGCGCCGCCCAGGCTGACGATGCCCGACAGGCCGGTCCACTCCGCGTTTTTTGCACCCAGGACATCGCTGGCCGTGCCGTGGTCGAAGTTGATCAGAAAATCGACATGGTCCATCGGCGTGTAGGTCAGCACGGTGTCGAAGACGCCCGTTTTCGACGCGCCGCTGTCATCGTCCTCTGCGCCGTAGACCCCGTTGAAGGTCCAGGCCAGATCTCCGATTTCCAGGCCCAGACTGCCCAGAAAGGTCTTGCCGTTGTTGTTGTCGGCCACGCTGTCCCAGCCGTTCACCACCCCGGCGCTCAGGCTGAGCATGTCGGTCAGGGCGTAGGAAAACAGCGCCCCGGTATGGGTGAAGGGAATGGCGTAGCCGAACATGAACGAGCGGGAGATGTTCGGGTTGTAGGGCGATTCAATCACCTCACCGCCCAGCAGGGTGGCAAATTTTCCGAACTGCATATCCAGGCCGTTGCCGATGCCCCAGGTATAAGTCACATAGGCCTGCTGGATCTCGAAGTTGTGGGCCAGATCCCCGCCCCAGTCGGACTGAATGAGCCCGGCGGTTTTGCCGTAGTCCAGAACGGTATGGAAGCCAATGCCGCTGTCGGTCTGCTTCGAGACCTCGAGCTGCAACAGGTCCATGGTGAAGTCGTTATGGTTGACGTCAAAGATGCGCAGATCGTTGCCGCCCGAATCCGGCGTGTTGAAGTTGTAGTTGTAGGACGCGTAGGCCATCCCGCCGAACTCTATGCCCTTGAGCAGGCCGAGGCCGTCTTCGAGGGCGGTCACGCGCTGGTCGAGCATGGCCGAGGCGTCCGGCGCTTCGGCGTCTGCGGCTTGGGCCGCCGGGGCTTCCGGTTGTTTGAGCCGCGCGACCTCCTGTTCGAGTTCTTTGATGCGTTCATTGAGGGCGCGCAGGCTCTCCTCGACCGCATCTCCATTTGCCCAGGCCGGCAGACTCCACACGACTGCCAAGCCTAAACAACTGGCTGCCACAAATTTTCTCATCATTCCTACCTCCTTGGTCTGGTGTGACTTCAGACGCACCTGCCCCGTGCCCGAAGTCTGCTCTATATGAGCAAAGACCGTACCAGTCGCCGCCGTGGTAAAAAGCGTAAAAATCCCGGAGAAAAGCCGATTTTTGGGCAGCCGGGGCAAAAAAGCTGCTCAGCAGACAGGCAGCCGTGCCAACTTGTGCCTAAGTTCTAGACACGGACGATTGCTTGACAAGACACAGACGATTTCCTATGCACGTGGATACGTTCGCAGGAATTACACGAAAGGAGCCACACTATGGCAACAACAGATTTTGAGGCACGACAACTGCTCAAGGCCTACCGCAAGGGCTTGATCTCGGACGAGCTGTTTGAAGAACAGATGCAGGAGCTGCAGAACGGCACGACCAGCCAGGGCTACAGCTACAGCGGCAAGTCCTATGAGACCGAGAAAGAGTTGGTCCTGGCCATCCTGGACGAGTTTCGGTGCGGCGAGGATTTTGCCGCTGAATACCTGAACCGCTGGGTTGAGGTCAGCGATCAGGAGTGTGTCAAAGGCGGCCTACGGGTGGTGCAGCAGCGCGAGGCCTACCACGCTCAGATTCTCGAAGAGCGGCTGCGCGAGCTGGGCGGCTCCCCGCAGTGCACCGTTCCGGCCGAACGGCGCGAGAAAGATATGTCGTTCTTTGCCTCAACCGACAACAACGACATCGAGAAGCTCCAGTCCATCGCCGCTCAGCTCAAGGATCCGGTCGAGATCCTCAAACCGCTGACCGACGCCATCGACCAGATCCAGGACGATCAGCACAGCAAAGAGCTGCTCGGCTCGCTGGTCGACGATGAGATGTCCAGCGTCAAATGGCTGATGGGGGCGTGTGAGACGCTGAGCAAATAGGGATTGCGTGTCACAGGCTTTCGGCCTGTGACACGGCCCGCCCTGCAGCCATGTCCACCGCCATCCCGCCCGTCTCCGAGCCCCTCCACATTCTTCTGCCCCTGCGCGAAAGCCTGTCCGCCTGGTGGGACGCCATTGCAGACGGCGTGGCCGCCGCGCCGGACCCTGGCCTGGCGGCCACGAATCTGAGCCGCCTGCTCGACCACGGCACCGGCCAGGGCAGGGTGCTGGGAGACGCCCGGCGGTGTGCCGAGCTGCTTTTTGTGCTCGGCGCAAGCCAACATCTCACCACAGTCCTGCTGCGTCAGGCCGAGGCTTGGGAAGCGACCTTTTTGGCCGATTGCCACGCCTCGGGGATCAGCCTGGCCCAGCATCTGTCCACGCTGCGCGCCCGGCTGCCCCACGAGCTGCCCGAGGAGGAGTTCTGGCGCGGGCTGCGGGTTTACCGTGACCGCGCATACCTGCGCATCGGTACCCGCGACCTGCTGTCTCTGGCCAGGCTGGAAGAGACGACCCGGGAGCTGAGCTGTCTGGCTGACGCGGCGGTCGAGGTCGCCTACGAGTACAGTCGGGCGCGGCTGTGTGAGCTGTACGGCCAGGCCGTCTCGTCCGACGACCGGCCGCTCGGCTTCGTCGTCTTTGGTATGGGCAAACTCGGCGGCCAGGATTTGAATTTCAGCTCCGACATCGATCTGATCTATATGTACGAGAGCGATGCCGGGCACACCACCGGGGGCAGCAAGGGCAGCCTGGCGCCGCGCGAGTTCTTTACCCATCTGGCCCAGAAATTGACCCGGGCGCTGAGTGATCAGGTGGCCGGTGGGCGGGTGTTTCGGGTGGATCTGCGCCTGCGGCCGGACGGCTCGAACGGCCCGGTGGTGAATTCCCTGTCCAATACCCTGGGGTATTACGAAGCCTGGGGCCAGACCTGGGAGCGGGCGGCCCTGCTCAAGGCTCGGCCGATTGCCGGAGACCTGGCCTTGGGGGAGCGTTTCATTACCGAGATTCAGCCGTTCGTGTTTCGGCGCTATCTCGATTTCACCACGGTCGAAGACCTCAAGGATATGAAAACCCGGATCGAGCGCAGCCTGAACAAGGCCGAACCTGCCGGCTCCAACGTCAAGCTCGGTCGTGGCGGCATCCGGGAGGTTGAGTTTGTCAGCCAGGTGCTCCAGCTCATTCACGCCGGCAAAGATCCCCATGTGCGGGAGCTGCAAACCCTGCCGACGCTCGACCGCCTGGTCGAGGGCCATTACCTGTCGGCGGCGGATCGTGACAGCCTGCGCAGCGCGTACCGCTTTCTGCGCCAGGTCGAACACAAAATCCAGATCGTTCACGACCGTCAAACCCACAGCCTGCCGGACACCGAGGCGGAGATTCGGGTGTTGGCCCGCCGGCTGCGGGTCGAAGACTGGGCAAAAGTCAAAAGTCAAAGCGCAAAAATCAAAAGTCAAAACTCCCCTCCCCCGGACGACGAGGTGGCGCTGTTCCGGTCGCTGTTCCACACCCATACCGAGGCGGTCCATCAGGTTTTCTGTTCGCTCTTCTACGCGCCCCAGGAACAGCAGCAGGCCGATGACCCCCACGCCGAGGCCGTCCGGGCTTTTTTTGAGGCGCTCGACGACCGGGAGCGGGCCACCGAATTGCTGCGACAGTTCGGCTTTCGTGATATTGAGCACAGCTATCAGCACGCGGTGCTGCTCCACGCCGGTCCGCTGCACTCTCCGGCCTCCCCCCGGCGACGCAAGATTCTGTACGAACTCGCCCCGAGTTTGTTCCGCGAGGTGACCCAGACCCCGGACCCGGACTTTGCGCTGTCCGGCATAGCCAATCTGGTCGCCTCGATTGGAGCCCGCTCCAGCTTTCTGGCCCTGCTGCGCGAGAATCCGTCCACCCTGCGCACCCTGGTCGGACTGTTTGGCACGAGCGCCTATCTGTCGCGGACCTTTTTGCGCCACCCCGAGTTGCTCGACAGTCTGGTGCGGGCCGATATGGTTCACATCCATAAACCGCAGACCATGATGCAGGCCGAGCTGTCGGCCCGTTTGGCCGAGGTGAACGACCTGGAGGATCGGCTCGATATCCTGCGCCGCTACCGGACCGAAGAGTTTTTGCGGATTGGGATCAACGACAGCAACGGGCTGCTGGACTGCACCCAGGCCAGCCGGCAGCTGTCCGACCTGGCCCAGACCTGTCTGGGCGGCGCTTATGAGACGGCGCGGGCGGCTCTGTTTGAGCAACTCGGGCTCAGCGCCCTGCCGGGCCGCTTCGCCATTGTCGGCATGGGCAAGCTGGGCGCCCGGGAACTGAACTACAACTCAGACCTCGATCTGATTTTTCTGTACCAGCCGGCCGCACGGGCCGAGCAGGGCGCCGTCCACCCCAAGGTCGGGCGGCACGAACTCTTCACCAAGCTGGCCCAGCGCATCATCTCGACCCTGCAAGTTCAGACCCGCGAGGGCTATGTGTATAAAATCGACACGCGGCTGCGGCCCTCGGGCCGGTCCGGCTCGCTGGTCTCGTCCCTGTCGGCCTTTGAACGTTACCATCAGGCCAGCTCTCAGGTCTGGGAGCGCCAGGCTCTGATCAAGGCCCGGGTGGTCGCCGGGGATGTGTCTCTGGCCGATCCGATACAGGGCGTGCTGGAGTCAATCGTGTATGCCGACGCCATCGCTGCGGATGCTGTGGCCGAGATCGACCGCTTGCGCGGACGCATGGAAAATGAGCTGGCCGGCGAGGCCAGCGACCGCTTCAATATCAAGACCGGTCGGGGCGGCATTGTCGATATCGAGTTCCTTGTACAAATGTTGCAGCTGCGCTATGGTCGGCGCTTTCCGGCGCTGAGACAGCGCGCCACGCTCCAGGCTGTTGAGGCTCTCCAGACCTGCGGCGTCCTGCCGGCCGACGATTGTCAGCTCCTCAGTCAGGGCTACCGTTTTCTGCGGACCTTGGAAAACCGTCTCCGCATTGACTGTGACCAGCCGGTTGAAGCGCTGGAGAGCGAGGGCGCGCAACTGCCCCGGTTGGCCAGACGGATGGGCTATGGCGGTCAAGACGCGGCGTCCCGACTGCTGGCCGACTATCACGTCCAACGCGAGGCCATCCGGGACTGTTACACGCGCTGGTTCGCACGCCAGAAAGGACCTGAAGTATGAGTGACGAGCAGACAGCCACCACCGACGGAGCAGAGGATTTTGCGGCGCTGCTGGCCCAGGAAGCGACACAGCCCACGCTCCAGACGGGTCAGATCGTCAAGGGCAGCGTGATTCAGATCGGCGAGGACAGCATCTTCGTCGATGTCCGCGATAAGGGCGAGGGCATCATCGCCCGGGCCGAGCTGGAGGACGAGGACGGCAGCCTGCAGGTCGAGGTCGGGGATGAGATCGAGGCGACGGTGTTATCGACCGAGGGGGAGATTCGTCTGTCCCGCAAGCTGCTCAAGGGCATGCAGGCCCGCCAGCAATTGGAGGCGGCCTTTTCCCACGGGCTGCCGGTCGAGGGGACGGTCAACGCGGTCATCAAGGGTGGTTATGAGGTCATGGTCGGCGGGCTGCGGGCCTTTTGCCCGTTTTCCCAGATGGATATCCGGCGGGTCGAGTCTTCGGACATTTTTCTGAAGCAGACCCTGGAATTTGTGGTGACGCGCTATGCCGACAACGGCCGCAATATCGTCATCTCACGGCGGCGCCTGCTCGAGGCGGCGGCGGCCGAAGAAGCCGAGGCCGTACGCGCCAAAATCGTCCCTGACGCGGTCTTGCCGGGCACGGTGACCTCGCTGACCGACTTCGGCGCTTTTGTCGATCTCGGCGGTGGTGTCCAGGGTCTGGTCCACGTCTCGGAACTGTCCCACTCCCGTACCGTCAAGCCGGCCGAATTCTTGAGTAGCGGTCAGGCGGTGAGTGTCAAAGTCCTCAAGGTCAGTGAGCAGACGGGGAAGATTTCCCTGAGTATGAAGGCGCTTGAGGGCGACCCCTGGGAACAGGTCGCCGAACAGCTCAAGGCGCGCCAGATCGTCACCGGCCAGGTCGTGCGGATGGCCGATTTTGGCGCCTTTGTTGAGGTCTTGCCCGGAGTCAACGGCCTCCTGCACGTCAGCGAAATCCCGCGCAGCCAACACGGGACGCTCAAGGACGCGGCCGCCGAGCAGTCCCAGATTACGGTCATGATCCTCAGCATCGACCCTGGCAAGCGCCGGATTGCCCTGGCTCTGGCTCCCGAAGGGATGAGTCCCGGCCAACAGATCGAAGAAACCGTCCTCACTGTCGGCAGCGTGCTGAACGGGCGGGTCGACCGGGTCGAATCGTTCGGGGTGTTTGTCCGGCTCGGGCCCGGACAAATCGGCCTGATTCCTAACGCCGAGATGGGGACGCCGCGCGGCACCGACCACACCAAGGACTTCGGGCCGGACACCGAGGTGAAAGTCCTGGTCTTGGCGGTTGAGGACAAGGGCCGGCGGATCAGGCTGTCGCGTTCCAAAGCCCAGGCCCAGGAGGAACGCCTCGAAGCCCAGGCGTATATGGGCGATTCCAGACAGGCCAGCCGTGGTTTCAGCACCACGCTGGGAGATCTGCTGCGGCAGAAAATGAAGAAGTAGGCATACCGCCCGCGTCGCCCCTAGGCGAGGCTGTCCCGCAGGCGCTTCACGCCCTGGGCCGGACCACCGGGGGCGCCAAACACGGCTGAGCCGGCGACCAGCATCCGCGCCCCGGCGGCGACCGCCTGAGGCGCGGTGTGGGGATCAATCCCGCCGTCAATCTCCAGCACGACGGTCGAGTCCCGGGCGTCGAGTAGCTCGCGTAGCCGGCGGACCTTATCGGTGCTGGCGGCGATAAAACGCTGGCCGCCAAAGCCGGGGTTGACGCTCATCAGCAGAATCAGATCGACCTCATCCAGCAGGTCCTCCAGGCTGGAGAGCGGCGTGCCGGGGTTCAGCACTACCCCGGCCTGTTTGCCCAGCTGCTTGATGTGCTGGACGGTGCGGTGCAGATGGAGACAGGCTTCCTGGTGGACCGAGATGATGTCGGCTCCGGCGCGGGCAAAGTCGTCCACATGACGCTCGGGCTCGACGATCATCAGATGCACGTCGAGGGTGAGGCTGGTGGTGTGCCGAACCGCCTCGACGATAAACGGACCGAGGCTGATGTTGGGCACGAAGCGGCCGTCCATCACATCGATATGAATCCCGTCCGCCCCGGCCCGCTCCACCTCGGCGATCTGCTGGCCCAGGCAGCGAAAATCCGCGGCCAGGATAGACGGCAGGATTTTGATCGTGCTCATACCGCCCCCTTCAGGAGGGGTGCCGTCCCGGGCCCTCCTCCTGAAGGACGACACGCGCCCTACTCAATCCCGTACAGCTCGGCGGCGTTGTCGCCGACGATCTTGGCTATGTCGTCTTCGCGCATATCCTCAAACGCCCCGGCGATAAACTCGCGCGAGCGCGGCCACGGCGAGTCGGTATGCGGATAGTCCGAGGACCACATGATCTGCTCGGTGCCGACCGCCTGGCGGGTGAACTCGACATTGCTGGTCTCAAACTGGAAGGTCGCCCAGATGTTGCGCTTGATGTACTCGCTGGGCAGCATCGACAGGGTCAGCCCTTCGATATGGCGCAGCCGGTCATAGGCGTGGTCGAGCCGATACATGAAGTGGGGCAGCCACGACACGTCGTTTTCGGCCGACACGATTCTCAGCTTGGGGAAGCGCTCAAACACACCGCCAGTGACCATATCGGCCAGGGTCAGCTGGATTTCCTGGGGCAAGCGCATATAGCCGTACAAGACCCGGCGGCGGCTGAACCGGTTGCCGCCCCGGCCGGTCAGGATGTGCAGCGACAGCGGCATGTTCAGGTCTTGGGCGGCGGCCCAGAACGGATCGTAGACCGGGTCGCTGTACGGCGCGTCTTCGGGCGGCGAGCCCCAGATCAGCGCGCCGCGCAGGCCCTTGTCGGCGATCCGTTCCAGCTCTTTGACGCCGGCCGGAATGTCTTCCAGGGTGATCGCGCCGAGGCCGATCAGACGCTTGGGCTCATAGCTGCAATACTCGGCCGCCCAGTCGTTGAAGGCGGTGAAACTGGCGGCGCGCAACTCGGCATCGTCGAGACCGAACAGCAGCATGCCCATCGAGGTGTACAGCCCCTCGGCGCTGACGCCGTCGCGGTCCTGTTCCTTGAGGCGTTCGGCCGGGTCCCAGACGCTCTTGGGAGCGACCTCAAAGCCTTTCTTGAGGTGTTCGGGCAGCTCTTCGGAGCTTTTGCCCGAACCGAAAAAGCCGCCGACCTGAACCGGCTGGATATTTTCGCACCTGAACCACTCGCCGGGTCTGCCCTTATACCCCTGCTGGGTGTGTGGCGCCCGGTCACGAAACTTGGCGTCAATCCGTTCGGCCCACATTGTCGGTGGTTCGACAAAATGCGAATCCGCAGAAATAATCCGATGTGCTGCCATGGCAGTCCCTCCTTTGAGCTTCGGTTCTGATGTGTTGGACAGCCTAGCGCGCTTGGCCGGGACGGGCAAGGGAAGGCCCGGGACTCACACCTGGCCTTGCGTGTGCTGTGGTGACGTTCTGTGAGAGATGCGAAGGAACACGCATGGAGTGAAACCCCGCTACTTAGCAAAGCAGAGGTGTTGTTGTGACAGCAGAATGGGCACAGGTTTGGGTCTCTGCCGGCATCGGCCTGCTGCAATGCGGCTTGATCGGCTGGGGCCTGTCACTGATGCGTCAGTCAAATACTGAGCGCTGGGCCAATACCGAAATGCTCCAGGCCAACACTGAAGTGCTGCGGGCCAATGCCGAGATGCTGCGGGGCGTTGCCGAGACCCTGAACACGCATACCGATGCGCTGCGGCGCCTTTTGGAGCGAACCGAGCGAGACGCGCTGTGAACTTAACGGTGAGCCGTAGGCGGCTCCCAGCACGCAAAATTGCCGCTGCCGACGGCTTGGATGGCGGGCGGGTCGTCCGTTTCGTCCAGGGATACGATATACACCCGGGCCGGGGAGCCGGTGTCGAGCGCGACCGGCCCGATACGGTGCCCGGCAAAGGCCAGCGCGCTGCCGTCCGGGGCGACGGGCGGATGCGAGCCGGCGTACTGGTCAAAAAACGAAAAGATAAAGGTCTGCTCGCGGCTGGGCAAAAAGCGGACCAGCTCGCGGCTGGAGCCGTCGGAGCGCGACAGCCGATGCCAGCACATATGGCTGTGGCGGACGTCAACGCTCAAATACAGCAGGGCGTCGCCGCGCGGTGACCAGAAGAAACCCGTAATCGCGTGCTCCGTCTCATCCGCCAGCGACACAATCCGGCCGCTGCCCAGATCGAGAATCCGCAGCCCGGAGAACAGCAGCGAGCCCGGTCTGGCGGTGCTGCCGAAGGCCAGGGCTTGTCCGTCGGCCGACCACACTGCAGCGACCGAGCCGGGCAGCACGGCAACCGGCGCCGTCTGGCCGCTCGGTACGTCGAACAGGCGGAGCGTATTGTCGCCGTTATCCTGTCGCTCGACATACACCAGCAGCTCTTCGGTCGGTGACCAGGCCGGCACGCGAAAATCACCCGGTCGGTCTGAAATATCGCGGACGATCTGTTGTGAGGCGACATCCAGCAAGACCACCCGAGCCGCCTGGTCCGAGCCGGCGCGACTGCCCACATGGGCGGCCAGCCGCTTCCCGCTCGGCGACCAGGACCAGAACAGCGGCGCGCCGTGCAGTACAGGCGTCATGTCGCCCGGCTGGCCCAGGACGGCGACCTCCAGCGACAGCGCGGATTCCTCCCGCTGGATGAGGGCGGCGAACGCATCGGCGCGGGGTGACCAGTTGCCGTAAATCGGCATGCCGCCGCTGATACTGGCCAGCTCCCACGATTCAATGCCGTCGGCCGCAAGCGCGTACAGACTGGTGCGCACCTCCGGACCGCCCGTCCCCCGCAGACCAAAGCAGGCCAGCCGGCTGCCGTCCGGCGACCAACTGGGCCACACATGGCTCAGCCGCGGGGCGTCGCCCTTGTCCGAGGCCGACTCGTCCCAGCTCCAGGTCAGCTGCCGTGGCTGGCCCGACTGGGGAGTGGCGATGAAGATGTTGCCCTTCTCGCCGGCGTAGGCGAGACGCGGAGTTGAAGGCGGTGCTGCGACGGCCATAAGCCCTCCCGATCAGTTCGACTTAGCGCTTGGCTCCCTCCAGGACGATCAGCGGTTGCTTGGGCGCGTGCTCGTGGCGCAGCAGGATGTACAGGGCGCCCGGTCCCCCATCGTAGGCCCGGGCGGTGGCAAAGGCCAGCACGACCTTGGCCAGCTTGCCACGGGTCAGCCAGTATTTCAGCCGATCTTTCAGCACCGGCATCTGGCCGGGCGAGTTGCGTCCCCGGCCGTGGATGACCAGAACGCAACGCAGACCGGAGCGCAGCGCTCCGAGCACAAAGCCTTCGACCTCGGCCTGAGCTTCGTCGGTCGTCATGCCGTGCAGGTCCAGCGAGGCTTGGCGGGAAAAGGCGCCCTGGCGCAGCTTATGGACCAGCCGGGTATCCAGACCTATGACGCAGCCCTCCATGTATTCGTCGGTATCGGTAACATCAAACTCGGACCGGCCGGCAACCAGGTCGTACAGTTCGGCCAGAGCCTCGTTTTCTTCATCGATCAGGCTGCGGCGGAACACGGCCGGGGACGGCCGGCCGACCCGTGCGCCGGTGTCCTTTTTGAGCGGGACGACATCTTTCATCTCCTGCGCGAACAGCTCGGCGTCGTCGGGTGCCTGCGCGACCCGCAGGGCCGGAGATTTCGGCTTGGGGGCGGACTGAGCCTGTTTGTGACGTTTGCGGGCCTGCTTGCTGAGGTGGCGGAAGGGGGAATTGAAGCCTGCCATGGCTTGGAATGGTACACCCGACGTGAAGTCAGGACAAGCGCGCCGAATCGCACCCTGTCCTCAGTCGTCGGCCGTTTCGGTCATAATCCAGTCGAGATAGCCGGCCGCCCCGGCCAGCAACGGCAGGCTGATGACCTCCGGGACCTCGTAGGAGTGCAGGCTGCGCACCCTGGCCTCGACTGCGGCAAAGCGTTCCGCCCGAGTTTTGATCACCAGCAGCCACTCGCGGTCGTCCGCAATCTTGCCCTGCCAGCGGTACAGAGAGCGAACCGGGCTGAGAATAGTGACGCACGCCGCCAGCCGTTCTTCGAGCAGGGCGGTGGCAATCGTTTCGGCCTCGGCCTCCGAACCGGTGGTGACCAGGACAACGCAGGTCTGGGAGGCGGGAGTGGTCATGGGGTGTGTTCCTGGTCCAGACGCCGCCTGAGTTCGGCGGCGCTCAGCTCATACATGAACGCGCGCCGGCCGTTGATATACAGCAGCGGGCTCTCGAGACCGAAGCGGGCGCTCAGCTCCGGGTCGGCGGAGATATCGATGGTCTCCAGCCGAAACGGCGTCTTGGCCTGGACTTCGAGCAGAGTCGCGCGCATGGTGTCACACAGGGAGCAATCGGGGCGGGTGTACAGCGTCAGTCTGGCCATGGCTGGGAATCCTGTCACGGCTGGGGTGGCCGACCGTTGGGCCGGGTCAGCTGCGGCGAAAGCGGTCCGGCGGGTTCGCTCTGCTCAATCCGGACCTGTTCGACGTGGTGGTTCTCGGTCTTGAGCACGGTGATGCGCAGTCCGTCGCGTTCACACGCCTCGGAGACTTCCGGAATCCGGTCGAACCATTTGTTGACCAGGCCGTTGAGGGTGGTGTAGTCGCTGCCCTCGGGCAGCTGAAAATCGTCCAGCCGATCATTGATATCAGAGATGGTCAGCGAACCCTGCACGACGTAATTGCCCTCGGCCAGCTTTTCCACCCCAGCCGTTTCGTTGTCGTACTCGTCCTGGATTTCACCCACCAGCTCTTCCAGGATATCCTCCATCGTCACCAGTCCGGCCGTGCTGCCGAACTCGTCGACCACAATCGCCAGCTGCTCCTTGCGGCGCTGAAATTCGCGCAGCAGCTGCGAGATGGGTTTGGTCTCGGGCACGAAGAAGGCCGTTCGCACAATGTCCTGAAGGATGATCAGGTCTTTGTGCTCCAGCAGCGGAAACAAATCCTTGGCGTGCACGATGCCACGGATATTGTCCAGGTCGCCGTCGTACAGCGGCATGCGCGTATAGCCCTCTTCGACCATGGTTTTGAGAAGCTGGCTGGAGGAGGCGTGGATGTCGAGGGCGACGATATGCGTTCGGGCGACCATGATCTCCTTGACCACCGTCTCGCTGAACTCAAAGACGTTTTCGATCAACTCGTGCTCGGCTTCCTCAATCGTTCCGTCCTCGCGGCCCTGCTCGAGCAGCAGGCGGAGTTCCTGGCCCGAATGGTAGCGGGACGACTCGCTGGCCGGTTCGATGCCGAGCAGCCACAAGACCTTGTTGGCCACCCAGTTGAGGGCGGTGATGACCGGAGACAGCAGCACTGAGAACAGCCACAGGGGAAAGGCCACGATCAGGGCGGTTGGTCGCGGACGCTGGATGGCCAGCGATTTGGGGGCCAGCTCGCCGAACACGATATGCAGAAACGTCAGCAGCAGAAAAGCCACCGGCAGGGCCAGCGTATGGGCCAGTCCGGGATCGGCGTGCAGGCCGACCGCAGCCATGGCGCCGAGCAGCAGGCGGGCGACGACCGGTGCGCCGATCCAGCCCAGGCCGAGCGAGGCCAGGGTGATGCCCAGCTGGGTGGCCGACAGGTAGGCGTCCAGATGGGCGATCAGGTGTTGGGCCATGCGGGCCGTTTTTTTACCGGTCTGGACCAGCAGCTCAATCTGTGAAGAGCGGACTTTGACCAAGGCGAATTCGGCCGCCACAAAGAAGGCGTTGGCCAGCACCAACAGCAGCGTAATGAGAATGCCGAGAACCGGACTATCCATGGCGCGTTTTCATCTCTCCCGAGGGGAGGATGACACCAGTGCAGTCAGCCTCGGGCGACTACTTTGATATGGAGGGTCATCCATAAGCTGGGGATCAGCATAGTATGAGCAATGTTTTTTTTGCAAGAGGGCGGCCGCACGAAGCCGCGCCTCAGTGCGGTTCAGCCCGCTCCCCTTGGGCGGCCAGAAACCCGTTGATATCGGCCTGACTCAGCTCGGTCCAGCGCTCGGCCAGCAGCACCGCAGCCTGAACCGAGCTGCGTTCGCTCTCGCCAATCAACTCTCGGCTCACCGGATAGTGACGAGTCGGGCTGCGCAGGACCAGCCCGTCGCCGTTCGGAGACCAGTCTGCCCGCCGCACCAGGAGCGGGTCGGCAGACCCGGCCGCCGCAGCGAGGACAGCCGCAGCCATGTCCGCCAGCAGCGGATCGTCGCCGTCGATGATAAACCGGCACCGTGGGCCGACCGTGTCGCACAAGGTCCGGATTTCCTCCTGCAAGGTGCTGAGCAGCTCGACATCGGTGCTGTAGCTGGGCGTGAGGGTATTCACAATCGCAATATCGGGCCGTACGGTTCGCAGCAGGCGGCGCATATCGCCGCGCTGGCGCACGCCGAATTCCACCACCAGGATTTCCACCGGCGCGGCTGAAAGCAGCGCGCTCCAGCTCGCCCGACCCAGCGCAGACAACACCGACCAGACCGATTGGGGCGCGATCTCGACGTTGAGCACGGCCAGCGGCAGGCCGATCTCGGTATTATACGAGCGCGGGTTGGTCCGGACCCGGTAGCGCACGGCCAGCAGTTCGGCCAGCAGGCGTTTGGTGACGGTCTTGCCGCGGCTGCCGGTAATGGCGATCACCAGCGGTTTTTTACGACGCAAAAAAATCCGGGCCAGCAGGCGCAGATACGGGATCGCCAGGCTGCGCAGACGGCGTCGGGGCGCCGAGGCGGGCAGGGGGGGCGGAGCGTGTGGCCCGGGCGGAGCCGTCCGGTCTGGCTCGGACGCCCGGGGCGAACGGATCGCCTGGGGCGCCAGGCTGGGCTGGAAATAGCGCGTCAGACGCTCGAACGCCCGCTCGATATCGGCCGGCTCCCGGCCGCAGTTGATCCGCACGTGGGCCTCGCCGCTGGGACCGAAGGCCAGGCCCGGGACCAGGGCGACCTTGGCCTGTTCGAGCACCTCGCGGGCGAGGCGCCGGGAGTCGTGCGCCCAGCGGACCGTGTCCTTGACTCGGGGAAAGACAAAATACGAACCCTCGGGTTTTTGATAGTCGAAGACGTGCGACAGCCGGTCGAGGTGTTCCAGGGTCAGGTCGCGCCGCGCTTTGAACGCCCGCCGAAACGCGGCGATGTGCTCGGCGCCGTACTCCAGGGCGGCTATGGCGGCGTATTGCGAGACGACCGGGGCACAGGTGACCAGGGCGTCGTGGACCTTCAGGATTTCCCGGGCGTAGGGCGCTGCGGTATGCAGGTAGCCAACCCGCCAGCCGGTCATACCGTAGGCCTTGGAGAAGGTAAATACGCGCACCACCCGGTGGCGCACCGCGGACACCTGGGCCGGGCTGAAATACGGCTCCGGGCTGTAGACGAAGTCTTTATAGGCCTCATCGATCAGCAGAAACAGGTTGTGACGCTCGGCCAAGTCGATCAATGCCCGGGTCTGGGCCTCGGAAAAGACGGTGCCGGTCGGATTATTGGGGTTACAGTACAGAATCAGACGCGTGCGGGCCGACACGCAGGCCTCGAAGGCGGCCGGATCAAAAGCAAAGTTGTGCTCCTCGTCCAGGGCTGCAAAGCGCGGCACGCAGCCGGCCAGGCGGACCACCTCCTGGTAGGAGGCATAGCTCGGCGAGGCCAGGATGACCTCATCGCCGGGTTGGGTCAGGGCCAGCAGGCTGGCCGCAATAGCCTCTATCGAGCCGCACGAGACAATGATTTCGCTGTCCGGATCGTAGTGCATGCCCTCGTGCAGCAGGGATTCGGCGATCAACTCGCGCAGCTGGGGTAGGCCCGGCGTCAGCGAATATTTGGCGCAGGCGCCCTCGGCGATTTTCTGCTGGACAAAGGTCTTGATCGGCTCCGGTGTGTCGAAGCTGGGAATCCCCTGGGCCAGCGATACCACGCCGGGAATACGACCGGCGGCCAGCTCCATCTCCTTGATGGGCGACAGCTTGAGCTGAGCGGTTCGGGATGATTGCCAATGTCTCTCCTGTTTCACCTGGACGGCAACTCCTCGCGGGAACGGCTGGCAGCAGCCTAGCGAGGCGAACCGGGCTTTGCAATGTGAGGGGCAGTTGGGGTATACCCTGGCACGAGTCTTGACACACAGGAGAAGTGACGATGGCAGAGCGATTTTTTTCTGAGGACGAGTTGCGCGAGATGGGTAAACGCTCGGTTGATCGTTTGACCGAGGCGATTGAGGCCGGGGACACTGAGGCGGCCAAACGGATCGGCCAGCGGATGTATAACGAATTTCTGAGCATGCACGACCTGTACCGCAACTGGACGACGGCCATGCTGAGCGAGGTCGGCCGCCGCTTCGGGGATGAGGCGCTGGACGAGATCATGACCGCCGGGGTCAAAGCCTGGTGGCTGCCCAACCTGGAAAAGATGCCCCAGGGGGCGGGCAAACTGCCCCAGCGAATCAAGATGTTCGTGGCCGGCCTGCGCGGTCACCTGCAGCCGATGGAGATCCAGGAGGATGACGAAAAGGTCGTCATCCAGATGCAGCCGTGCGGCAGCGGCGGGCGGCTGGTTCTGGAGGGCAAATACGAGGGACCGGACGGGTTTCTGACGGTTGAGAAACCCCAGCGGATGACCTATAACCGGGCCAACTTTCCGGTCTACTGCGCCCACGAGCCCCCGATGGAACTGGTGGACATTGAGAAGAACGGCAAGCCGTTTGTGGTGGTCGAACCGGCCGCGGTCCTGGGCAAGGAGCACTGCTCGTTCATTATCTACAAGGATGCGAGCAAGGTGCCGGCCAAATACTACGAACGGCTGGGCCTGAAGAAGCCGGAAACCGACACGGCTGACTGAAGCCGGTCGGAAGTGGCAGGAGGAGCGGGCCATGATTCAAGCTGGAGTGGGTCTGTCGACCCAGAAAAACACGGCCGAGGCCGCGCGTGAGGCAACCCAGACCGCCCTCAGCCAAGCCGCAATTGATCGCGCCGACCTGGCCCTGGTCTTTGCCACGGCCGATCATGGGGCCGCCTACAGCCAGCTGCTGCGCACGGTCCAGACCACGGCCCAGACCGTCAACGTGGTGGGCTGTAGCGCCGGCGGCGTGCTGGTGTCCGGCAAGGAGGTGGAGCGGATGGCCGGGATTGCGGTTCTCACCGTGCGGGCCGACGCGTTTGCCGCCGAACGCTTCTTTATTCCCCAGCTGCGCGGCCGGGGCCAGGAAACCGGCCAGGAGATTGCGACCCGTGTCCAGCCCCACCGCGGGCCGGAAAACCTGCTGATGGTGTTTCCGGATACCTATAATTTCAATTCCGGCGCATTTTTTCAGGGCCTGAGTCAGGGCTTGAGCGCCGCTGGGGGGCCGATTGAGGCCGTCGGCGGCGGGGCGTCCGAGGACGGCAGCGTGGGCGAAACCTTTCAGCTGTGCGGCGATACGGTCGGCAACAATGCCGTGAGCGGCGCCCTGTTGAGCGGCAATTTTGCCTATTCGGTCGGCATCTCTCAGTCGTGCCAGCCAATCGGTCCGGTCCATACCGTCACCAAGGCTCATCGCAACCTCATCCTTGAGTTGGACGACCGGCCGGCCTTCGAGGTCTTTGTCGAGCTGCTGCCGCCGCCTCTGCGCGAGGATTTGCGCCGAGCGGCCGGGGTGGTGTTCGCCGGGATGCCGGTTGACGCCGAGCGCCAGCACATTGCGGCCAGCGAGTACGTGGTGCGCAACCTGATCGGTTTTGATGCCGATCAGGGGATTGTGGCGATTGCCGACGAGGTTCACCAGGGCCAGAAAATGGTCTTTACCCTGCGCAGCGGCGACGGCTCGCGGGCCGACCTCAAGCGGGTGCTGGAAGGCCAGGCTCAGACCTGGGCCGACGCCAAGCCGGCCTTCGGCCTGTACGTCAACTGTGTGGGCCGGGGCCAGGGCTTGTACGGTTTTGCCGACCTCGACACCTCGTATATCGCCCAGTACATCGGTGACGTGCCTATTGTCGGATTTTTCTCGGGGTGTGAGATCGCGCCCATCCAACGGGTCGAATCCCTGCTCCAGTACACCGGCGTACTGATCCTGGTCGGTGAGCGGACGGGGCCGCTCCACTAAGCGGGGGGCGACACATGACCAGGGACGAGTTTATTCAGAAAATCGCCAAGGGCATGGACCTGCCCGTTCCGCTGCTTGAACGGCTGACCCAGCCGCGCGCCTCGGGCGATAGCCAGGACGGCGGCTGGCGGCTGTCGCGTATGCCGAGCATGGACGAGGTGGAGGAGTTCAACCTACAAGCGCGTTTTGCCTCCTCGGGTTGGCGTACGGCCCTGCGCTCGTTCATCGAGGACTGACCGCCTTCTTGTTCAGCGGAGGCGTTCATCCTTCCAGCGTCGGCCATCTACCACCGTTTTTGTTGATATACGCCTTCAGGTTCTCTGGCCGGTAGCTGGGGTCTTGATCCCAGCGTTGTTTCACCGACCTGTGAATCAACACCTCGCCTCTTCTATGGTTTATCGGACGCCATATGTCCTTCCAGGAACGAAACGTGAGGCTCGAAGAATTGTGCAGCGTGGCGGCAGGGTCCGGCTTCAGTCTCCGACCAAGGTGTTGCTCGAACGACAGGCCGGCTTGCTCAGCCTCACTCGTCATCCAGCCCAGCACGATATCCGACAGCAGCTTGCCGCCTTTGTCCGGCTTGTAGCCCCCGCCCACATCGGAATGGACTCCAACGAACCAGACCTGCTTCAAATCCAGGTTTCTTCGGGGTTGCAGAACAGTTGCTTGAAAGTCATGGCGTCGTTCGTCGATAGCGAGGGCGTGGCGGGCAATACGCACGTTTGGACCCATTTTTGAATCATAAAACTCATCCTCAGTGTTCAACCAGCCTAAACAGGAGAGTGGGATCCCAAGCGCTCCCACCGTGTCGAATATGCCCAGGAACTGGACCTCATTGGACGGGTGGGCATACCTCTCACGAAACGCGATAGACTTTGCTCCTTTTGGTGCGTACTCCTCTTCTTGGCGCTTGTAGTGGTCGAAAGCCGTTTGGATCAGACGCGCGTCCGGGCGTTTCAGGATACCGCAGTTGTGAATCAGGCCGCACAGACTCCGCACCGTGTAGGCCCCGCGGCTGAAGCCGAACAGGAACAGCTCGTCGCCCGGTGAATAGTTCTGAACGATGTAACGGTAGCCGTCCATGATGTTCTTATGTATGCCGCTGCCCGTTATCCCGGCGCTCCACTCATTGTGGTAGGAGCCCAGGCCCCAATCGTAAAAGACCTGTTGTGGCGCGCTATCAGCGGCAACCGGGCTGACGGCGCGAGCGAGTCGAATCACGTTGGTTGGAACGTCTTCTTTCAAATTCTTTTCGGGGCGGTTCCAGGTGCCGTCCGCGCAGATCACAATCCGCTTTTTCACAGCTCCTTCTCATCTTGGATATAGCGCCGCAGAATGTCGTGGGCTCAAATTGTACAACCGTGGTACAAGATAGCCCTAGCGCGGTTCACGTCAGGCTGTAGCCCTGCTGTTCCGCTCTCGTCCTGCTGGCTGTGATTCGGCATCCCTGCTTCGACTTCGCTCCGCTACGCTCAGCACGAACGGGAGGCCGCTGGTCCTGAGCGTAAGGCGCAGCGCGCCTGAAGTCGAAGGGCTACACAGCATCGTGAAGTACCCTGCCGACCTCGTCCTGCTCAGGTCGACATGCCGCCATCGACCATGTACACCCCACCGGTGCAGTAGCTGCTGTCGTCGCTGGCCAGGAAGAGCGACATCTGCGAGACTTCCTCGGGCTCGCCGTAGCGGTGGAGCGGCAGCAGGGTGGCAAAGCCCTCCTTGGCCTGGGCCGGCGCGTCGGGTGAGAAGCCCTCTTCGAGCGAGCGCATCATGCGGGTTTCGATTGGGCCCGGATTGACCGTATTGACCCGAATGCCCTTTTTGGCGCCCTCCAGCGCCGCGCTGCGCATCAGGCCGACCACGGCGTGTTTGCTGGTGATATAGGCCGAGACATTCGCCGTGCCCCTGACCCCGGCCACGCTTGAGGTGATGACGATACTGCCGCCGCCGCGTTTTTCCATCTCGGGCATGACGTATTTGAGCCCCAGCCACACCCCGCGCACGTTGACCGCCATGACCTTGTCGAACATGTCGATCGGGTAGTCGGGGATCGCCTGCACCACGCCCTCAACCCCGGCGTTGGCCAGCAGGATATCCACCCCGCCGTAGCGCTCGACCGCAGTGCGGACGTAGGTTTGCGCCTGCTCGGGATCGGTCACGTCAGCAACCGCATAGCTGAGTGCCGGGCTGCCGATGTCCTGGGCCGTCTGCTTGAGGGGCTCCTCGGCCAGATCGACCAGCAAAACCTCGGCCCCAGCCTCGACAAACAGCCGTCCGGCCGCTTTCCCGATGCCGCCTGAACCGCCGGTGATAATCGCAACTTTTCCGTCTAAACGCGCCATATGTCTCTCCTCAGTGTGTCGTGAGTGTGTCGTATTTTCGGCGTCCGTTTTCCGCCCGTCGCCGCCAAGCTCCTCTTTGTACTGCGTCGAGGTCGGGCTTGTCGAGTAGGGACGGGTTTCAAACCCGCCCCTCGTTTGTGTATGCTTTGCGGGCTAAAGGAGGGTCAGCCGATGGCTGCTGAAGGAGCGATTGATATCGTCTGTAATCTTTTTACCGAACAGGAAGTCCGGCTGGGGCAGACGGGCATTGACGAGACGTTCATGACTCAGCTGCGCTTTTCCGAGGATATTCGCCACGGGGTGTCGATCGAAAAATATCTCGAAAAAATGGACCGGGCGGGCATTGAGCGCTCGTTCCTGATTGCGGTGCGAGCCGGTGACATGCGGGTCACCGGCTCGTTTGCCATTCCGTATGAACGGGTGGCGGATATCTGCCAAAAATACCCGGACCGTTTCTCGGGTCTGGCCGGGGCGGACCCGACGCTGGGCATGCGCGGCCTGCGTGAGCTGGAGCAGGGCGTTCGCGAGTACGGCTTTGTTGGCGTGCACCTGTACCCCCACTGGTTCGAGCTGGCGCCCGACCAGGCTCGATATTATCCGATTTACGCCAAGTGCTGCGAGCTTGAGGTGCCGATCATGATGCAGGTCGGTCACTGTCTGCGCTACCAGCGCGACCGCATTCTGCCCAGCGTCGGGCGGCCCATCACGCTCGATCAGATTGCGATTGATTTTCCGGAGCTGACACTCATCGGCATTCATATCGGCTATCCGTGGACGGAAGAGATGATCTCGGTGGCCTGGAAGCACGAGAATGTGTATATCGGCTGCGATGCCTACGCCCCCCGCCACTGGCCGCAGCCGTTCGTGCACTATCTCAATACCTACGGGAGGGACAAAGTCCTGTTTGGCACCGACTGGCCGGTGATTGATCCGGAGCGGATGGTTAAAGAGATAGGCGAACTCGGTCTGCGGCCGGACGCCCGGCGGAAGCTGATGCGCGACAATGCCGTGCGGCTCTTCCGGCTGCCCGAGGGATAGAGGCGGCTTGGGTGTTCCCGGTGCGGGGAAGGCCCGGCTTTGTATCAGCTGTGTAGGTCAGGTTAGCCGGAGGCGTAACCTGACATCCCGTATGCGGCGGATTACGCTCCGCTAATCCGACCTACTACACTGAGTGTGTCGAAGAGGGGGGGGGTGAGTGAGCAGGCAGGCCGGGCTCAGCCCATATTCTCAATCGTGACCGGCTCGACCGGCTCGGCCAGCCCAAAGCCGAAAATACGCGAGTAAAAATACAACTCGCCGTCCAGCGCCCGCTTGATGTTTTCCGCCCGCCGAAAGCCGTGCTGCTCGCCGGCAAACGGAACATGAGCGACGGGCAGGCCCTTTTTCCGTAGCGCCTCAGCCATCAGCTCGGCCTGATTGGGCGGCACGACCTTATCCTCCAAGCCCTGAAACAGAATCAGCGGGCACGACAGGCGGTCGGTAAAATGGATTGGCGAGCGCTGCCGATAGACCGCTTGTTGTTCGGGGTAGGGGCCGACCAGGCTATCGAGATAGCGCGACTCGAATTTATGCGTATCGCGGGCCAGGACCTCCAGGTCGCAGATTCCGTAGTGGCTGGCGCCGGCTCGAAACAGGTCACGAAAGGTGAGAGCGCTGAGGGTCGTATAGCCTCCGGCGCTGCCGCCGGTGATGGCCAGGCGCCGGCCATCGACCCGTCCCTGTTCGACCAGATAGCGTGCGCCGTTCACACAGTCGTCCACATCGACAATGCCCCACTGGCCGTTCAGCCGCTGGCGATAGGTCCGGCCATAGCCCGTGCTACCGCCGTAGTTGACGTCCAGCACGGCGATGCCGCGGCTGGTCCAGTACTGGATCCCCAGACTGAGCGTCGAGCCGGCGGCCGCCGTCGGTCCGCCGTGGCTTTTAACCACCAGCGGCGGCCGCTCGTCGGTGGGCGCGGCATAGTCCTGGTTGCACGGCGGGTAGAACAGGGCGTGAGCCGTGCGGCCGTGTTCGGTTGGAAATTCGAGCGCCTGTGGACGCGACACATAGCCCGCGTCAATGGCGATATCGCTGGAGCGGCGCAGGACGTTCAGCTGCCCCGAAGCCAGGTCAAGCTCGGCGATACAGGCCGCCTCGGTCGGCGAGCCGGCGCTGAACACGACTCGGCCCGACGCGACATGGATGCCGGAGATGGCGGTGTAGGGGGTGGGGAGTTCGTCCAGCCGTTTGGTGCGGGTATCGAGGCTGGCCAGATGCCAGGTGCCGTTCTCGGTATAGGTACAAATCATCCGCTCGGCGGAAGCGAACGCATACGTTGACATGCCGAAGGCCCACTGGGGCAGGCCGAACTCGGCCGGCCTGTCGCACATGGGTTCGATCTTGGGTTCGATCTTGGGCTCGACCTGTCCGTCCTGCACCCGGTACACATTCCACCAGTCCGTTCGGTCGGACACGAAGTACAGCACGCCGTCCGGCGACCAGGCGGGCTGGAAGATGGATTCGGCGCCGCCACCGGCAACGCGCCGGGGAGTGTCCAGCGACCCGTCGGACCGGACCCCGGCCAGCCACAGTTCGGTGCCGTCCCAGGGCATATTGGGATGGTTCCAGCTCAGCCAGGCCAGACGGCTGCCGTCGGGACTCAGCCGCGGGCTGGAGTAGAAATCACTGCCGGACACCAGCACCCGACTGTCGCCCGAGTCGAGAGCGAGAGCGACGATGGCGTTGACGGCTTCACGGTCGGCCTGACGGTGATCTTCCCGGACACACACCAGACGGTTCCGATGCGGGTCGATCTCCCCGTCGGCATAGCGCAGGTTTTCGTCCGGGGTGACGGGCTCGGGCGTGGCATCTGCCTGCTGACGATACATACGCTGATCGGCAAAGTTGGAGAAATACAGGCTGCCCCGATGGACAACACACGCCCCGCCGCCGTACTCATGGACCCGCGTACGGGCGTTGAACGGGGCGGGCGTGCGGTCCCGTATGCGGCCGTCCGGGCTGCGCTGGACAACGACATTCCGGCCGCCCTCGGTCGGCCGCTGTTCCACCCAGTAGACCTCGTCCCCGTCGAGTGCGATCTGACCCAGGCCGACGACGGCCGAAACGATGAGGTCTGAGGTGATGGGCGATTTCCAAGAACCGTACGGCGCAGTGTGTGGCATGCTGTTTCCTTTTCTCAGGCCGCAGTCACAGTGCAGAGCACACCCTAGGAGAACAGCTCCAACTGGCTGGTGTTCCTGGGCTTGCGAGTAAGCTGTGAGCGCTGGCGTTCGAGCAGCCCGTCTTCGATGGCGGCCAGATAGGGCGAGGGAGGAAGTTCCCGGATTTTCCCCCGCCAGCGGCGTTTCCTGGCCCGACTCAGATACAGCTTTGCTTTTGCCCGGGTGACGCCGACATAGAAGACCCGGCGTTCTTCGTCCGTCTCGTCGTCGAGCTTGGCCGACTCGGCTTTTCCCCACCGCAGGGGCAGAATGCCGTCCTCGCAGCCGACGATAAACACCACCGGGAATTCAAGGCCCTTGGCGGCGTGCAGGGTCAGTAGTGAAATCCGGTCGGCGCGCGGATCCCAGCTGTCAATCTGGCTCTCCAGGGCCAACTCGGACAGGAAGCCGTCCAGGTCGTCGTCGCGAGCCTGGGCGATGGGCTTGAGGAGGCTGTAGGCGTGTGTCGCCTCGTCCGACTGAGACCGGGCCGAGGCTGTCTGCTGGAGTTGGGTATAGGCCGCTTCGAGCCGCTTGCCAAGACTGCCGGCCTTGCCATCCTGCTGGGCGCGCATCGCCTCGGTCAGGGCGGCTACGCCGGGGTGGTCCAACAGCCGGTCGTGGGAGCGCTGCTGGAACGGCATACCGGAGCGCTGCAGGGCTTCGACCAGGACTGCGGCCTGACTCTCAGTGCGGTACAGTACGGCAAAATCCGAGAACGCCAAATCCTGCCCCTCGGCGTCGGCCGAGCGGCCGCTGTCAATCGAGAAGAAACTGTGGCCGCCGAGGCTACGCTCCAGGGTCTGGACGATAAATTCAGCCTCGGCTTTTTCGGTCGGCGCCTCGTGGATGGTGATCAGACTCGGCGCGTCTTCGAGCACCGCCTGGGTCGAGGAGGTGGCCATCAGCTGGGACGAGAGCCTGACGATGTTGCGGTCGGAGCGATAGTTGCGGCTCAGCCGCACAACCTGGGCCGCTGGAAAGTCACGCTGAAACTCCGAGAAAAAGCGCACGTCCGCGCCCCGAAAGCCATAGATGGCCTGGTCCGGGTCGCCAATCGCGCAGATGTTGCCATCCGCAGGAACGAGGTGCTTGAGGAGCCGGACCTGCTGCTCATCGACATCCTGGTACTCGTCGATGGACACCCAGCGGTAGCGCTGCCGGTACGCGGCCTGGAGGGCGGGGTCGGAGACCAGGGCGTCGGCCGCCCGAATCACCAGGTCGTCAAAGTCGAGCAGGTTGTGGGTGTCGAGCAGGTGCTGGTAGGTCGCGTAGGCCGCGCTGAGCCGCCCGTCGGTCGGCGTCGTTCGGGTCCGCTTAGCGCGGGAGATGGCCGACAGCTGGCTACGGGCTTTTTTGGCCGACACGCCCAGGCCGTCCCCGAGCAGGCGCAGGCGCTCGGCATCCGAGGCGAGTCGAAAGCCGCGCTGCAAACCGGCCGCGTTCCAGTTGGCCTGGAGAATGGACAGGGCCAAGGCGTGAAACGTCTCGACCGTGACCTGCCGCCATGCGTCGGGCAGCAGACTTCGCAGGCGCTCGCGCAGTTCATCGGCCGCCCGGCGGGTGAAGGTCAGGACCAGACACTCGGCCGGCGGGACGGCGTGGGCGGTGATGAGATGGACGAGCCGGTGGGCCAGGGTTCGGGTTTTTCCCGAGCCGGGCCCGGCCACAATCAGCAGCGGGCCGTGCGTGATTTCGGCCGCCCGGCGCTGGTCGGCGTCGAGTCCGGCCAGACTGTCGATTGAGCTGTCGGTCGAGCTCTGGGTCGGGCTGACGGCGGCCGGCGCGGCTGGAAGCGTGCGGGCCGGCTGCTGCGGGGCTGCGCGATATGTGGCTATCCGCTCGGCGGCGGCCGGCGGAGCCGGCGGGCTGGGCGGGGCCTCGCCAAACAGCGACGCCCCGCCGTCGTGGCGGCGCAGCTCGGCGTCGTGGAAGAGGCGAATGGTGCCGTACACGCCGTCGTAGCCGGCGGCTCGAATCACTTCCTGTTTGCGCAGCCGAGACACCGCCTCGGGCACCAGCGAGGGGCTGGCGCGCCGGATATCTTCCAGCGGCAGCGTGGTCAGCAGCTGGAGTTCGGGGCCGAGCCGACCCAGCAGGCTCTCGTAGTGGTGGCTGATTTTTTTACTCTTGGGACCGACCCGGTAAATCTCGGACAGCATCTCGGGCAGCGGGACGAGGCTGCGGCTGGGACCGGCCGTGGGAGGTGGGTCTTCTGCCGCCCGGCGGTCGGCCAGGTCTTCAACCCGGTGCATGACGCCGACGGTCAGGGGCTTGCCGCACACCGGACAGCGGCCTCCATGCTGGCGGGTCTCGGCCGGAGAGAAGCGAATATCGCAGCTGCGGTGACCGTCGAGGTGATATTTGCCCTCTTCGGGGAAGAACTCCAGCGTACCCCCATAGCCGTGCCCCGTTTCCAGGGCGTGGCGCAGGGCAAAATAGTCCAGCTCGGTGTCGAAGACGCACACCTCCCGGCCCAGCTTTTCCGGCGAATGGGCGTCGGAGTTGGACACCAGCCGAAAACGGTCCAGCGATGACACCCGCCAGTTCATCGCCGGGTCTGAGGACAACCCGGTCTCGACGGCAAAGATGTGCGGGGCCAGATCGCCGTAGCAGGCGTCAATGGCGTCGAAGCCCGACTTGGAGCCCAGGGCGGCAAACCACGGCGTCCAGATATGGGCTGGAACCAGGTAGGAGCCCGGGCCCGACTCCAGGGTGATTTCCAATAAGTGGCGGGAATCCAGCCCCAGGATTGGTCGGCCATCGGATTTCAGGTTGCCGATTTTGGACAGGCTGTGAATCAGCCGGTCAACGGCCTCAAAATCCGGGCTATAAATCAGGTGATGGATTTTGCGCGTTTTGTCACCCTTTTTGTAAATCGTCGAGATCTCGACCGACAGCATGAAGCGGGTGGTCGTTTGGCTGCTGCGGCAGGCCGGCGGCAGGGCGTGCTCAACCGCCCGTTCCAGGTCGGGCCGCAGGCGGAACAGGCCCGGCTCGGCCGGCACCAGCTTGTCTTTCAGCTCGGCGTTCCAGGCCGGATGGGTGAAATCGCCCGTGCCGACCAGGCTGATACCCTTCTTGCGCGCCCAGATGGCCAGGTGTTCGAGGTCGCAGTTTTTACTGGTGGCGCGGGAGTACTTGGAGTGGATATGCAGGTCGGCGTAGAAAGCCATACTGTCCCCGGGTGGATGGTCTAGCGTCGCAGAAAATGCACAATCGCCTCGGCAATCACCTGGGGCTGCTCGGGTAGCAGGGCATGGCCGGCCCGCCCGATTTCGATCAGGGTGACACGCGATCCGTGACGCTGTTTGAAGCGCCGGGCATTCTCCGGCGGAGCGATCTTGTCTTCCCGGCCCTGGAGCAGGAGGATCGGCGCGCTGCCGGCCCCGCTCCAGGCCCGGGCTGTGGTTGCCAGGTTGGCGTTCATCTGTGTCCGGGTGGCTTTCTGATGCCAGCCGTCCTGCCAGCCGCCCGGATCGTTACCGGCGGCAAAAAAGGCTTTTTGAATCAGCTTGCGTCGGACTCCGAGCGGCAGGCTGGGGTCGTAGGACATCAGCCGGGCGTGCAGGACCTCGGGCGGGGTGGGCTGGGCCTCTTCGGCCGCCAGCAGCACCAGGCCGCTGACCAGTTGGGGATGATCGGTGGCCACCACACGGGCGATACGGCTGCCGAGGGCGTGGCCGACCAGGGTGGCCGGGCCGTTATCCAGGGCGCGAATGACGGCTGCGATGTCGTTACCCAGGTCGTGCAGGGTGAGGTCGGTCGTCGGACCCGTGCTGGCGCCGATGCCCCGCGGCTGGGGCCGGACGACCTGAAACCCGGCGGCCACCAGGCGGCTACTCAGGTCGCCGAAGTCGGCGACGCCCCGACCGAGGGCCGGCAGCAGGACAACCGGCTGGCCCTGGCCCTCGATCAGGGTATGGATGGTGGCCGACCCGGCCTCAATCATGGCCGACGTGTCGGGCCAAGCGTCTTGGATTGGGTCTTGGGCCGAATTTTGGGCTACGGGCTCGGCCCAGCTCAGTTGGCCTCCAGTACACACCAGGACCAGCCCGAGCAGGACGAGCCACAAGCGGGCGGGCGGGTGGCGCAGCTCGCCCGGCTGGTCCGGGCTAGCCGAGCGGCTTGGGATCGGCAAAGCGCTGCAAGACATTGTGGGTGATCCGCGAGACGTTATTGTCATAGTCATTATGCGACAGGCTGCCGGCCCAGGCGATCGACCCCGTTGACCACACCGCCCCGCCGTGCGGGGTTTCATAAAAGACCATATCGGCTCGCACCAGGGGGTTTTCGGTGCCGCCCAGGCCGGGATAGGTGGCCAGCAGCTCTTCGCATACCAGCAGGTACAGATCGGTATGCACGCCGGCCGAGGTGGCCAGCACCAGGGCGTGCGGCGGCGTGCCCAGGTGGGGGTCGGCCCGGTCCAGCTCCAGCCCGGCCGCTCCGTTGCCGATCAGCCCGAAGTCGCCGATCACCTCGTCCTTGCCTACCCCGGCGAAGATGAACGCGGCGCGCGGGTCAAAGCTGTCCGGCAGCCGCTGGTAGGGTCCCGAGATGTCAAAGCCCTGGGCCGAGAAACCCACCCCGGTCATGACCTGCGGCGGACGGCCCTGGCGGCGCCACAGTCCACCGTACTCGCCGCTGAAGCTGTGGTAGTACTCGCCCGGCTCGGCCGCCCAGGTCCGAATGCCGCCCTCGGCGCGGCGCACCTCCATCAGCCCCGGCAGCTCGGGATGATAGGCGATCTTCCAGTACCAGCCGTTGCCGCCCATGTACATCAGCCGCCCGCCCTGGTGCTGATAGGCGGCCATGGCGTCCCACATCGCCTGGGAGTGATACTCGGGGTGCGAGCCGCTGAGGATGACGCGATAGGGGGTGAGCAGCTCCAGACCCTGCTGGTGCAAGTCCTCGTCGGTAATGACATCGAACTCGTGGCCCATGGCTTCCAGCCAGTCGGTGATATGGGTGTCGGCGTTGAACTGCCACAGCGAGGAGCCCGAGCCGCCCAGGGTGTCAATGTGTTTGGGACGCATGTTCAGGATCGGGCGCAGGCGCGAGGAGTAGCACACGCCCGAGCCGTCCGCGTGGGTGTCGTAGCACGACGCGCCATACTCCCGGTGGGCGTTCAAAAAGACATCGTGGTGGCTGAGTTCCAGCAGCCGCCCGGTGACCAGTTCGCTCAGGGCGGCATTGGTTGCCATATGGATGTTGGCATACGCCATGTAACTGGCGGTGGGCAGCAGGAAGGCGATTTTGCGCTGCTTGCCCGGCGCGGGTTTGACCACAAACGGAATGGAATCCTCGGTGTCCGGGTCGGAACCCGCGCTGAGCCGGGCGGCGTACAGACCGCTCTTCAGATTGGCGGGAACCGTCAGGCTGAAGTCCGCTTCCCAGCCGGCGTCGTACACGTCATCGTCGTGAAAGTGGATCGCCCCATACTGCTCGGGCGCGTCCTGCCAGTTCATCGTCCGGCCGGTCCAGTTATAGCCCTTCATGCCCCGCGCCGGCATATTGACGGTCTGGCCGTGGAGCTGGTTGGGGGAGCGGTCGGACACGCGGATGGAGCTGATATCGCACCCGAAGTCCCAGGCTCCGACCACCGCCGGGCGGAGTTGAGCCGAGTCCGGGGCGTGGACGAGGGTTTCCATTTCCGCCCGGCTGAGCGCCCGGTTGGCCAGTCGCGGGCTGTCGATTTTGCCGTTATACAGCCCGGTCAGGCGCCTCCTGCTGCGGCGCAGCGCGCCAAAGGTGAGCGGGGCGGTATTCCGGCCCAGGCGTCGGGTTGTGGCCGTGGTCTCGACGGCGGCCGCGTCCGACACGCCCGGATAGCTGGTCAGCGGCTCCTGGTACAGACACACCCGGCGCGTCCGAGCGTCATAGCTCACGGCGACAAAATACCACGAGCGGTTGAGTAGCGGCCGCTGGGTGGCCAGGACTTCCTCGTGACCCTGGCCGTCACCCAGCACGACGGCCAGCGAGGCGTCGTGTTCGGAGATCACCAGCGCGAAGCCGGCCTTGTCCCGGTCCCGGAACTTGGCGGCAATGACCTGGCGGCCCTTGGTCGGCGTCGTCGGCCAGATGAAGGCCTGAAAGGAAAAGCTGTCGAGATCCTCAAGCGGTGGACGGGTGGGGATGGTGACGTACGAGCCGGCCTCGATTGTCTGCCGCCGGCCCGCATAGGTCTTGCTGACCGGCGTCTTGACGGCGTGTTCTTTGACGCCCGGCCCGGCCCGGCCGGATTGGTATCGCCGCAGATGATCCGGACCACCTCGACGCGGTAGCGTGGCAGCTCACAGTTGACCATGAACGAGATGGTTTCGCCCGGGGCGGCGCTCAGTTTGTCGGCATAGCCGGTGATTTTCATGCTCGCGCCCTCATGCGGCTTGGCCGTGTTTCTTCCGGCGGCGTCGAAAGACCTCCCGCTCGGCGTCCTCCAGACTGGTAAACACCTGGTCCTTGAGAATCTTGATCGGCCCGCCGCGTCTGCCGCTGAGTCGCCCGAGCACCCATTCCTCGTGCGGCCGGCGACACACCACCACATGCTTGTCCTCAAGCGGCTCGCCCCGCAGGCGGGTCAGCAGGCGTTGCAGAGCCGGGCTGTGGTGGCCGATGGGCCGCCGGTTGAACTCGTCAGCCAGTGCGGCCTGTTCGGTGGGTTCGGGGCTCGGCATGGGGCGTCCTCCTCGGCGACGTGGGGAATATGACTGGCTGAGGTATCACATCCGCCGTGCTGAAGTCGAGCCTGCGCCGTCTCTTCAGGCCCGATCACGCACCACGGCTCGCGCCCTGTGTGTCGCTCAGCAGCACGATATGGCTGCGCTCGATCTCACGCTGAAAGCTGTCCGGCAGCCGCGCCCAGTCGCGTGCTTCGACCACAAAGGGAATGGTGGATTCCCGCAAGGCGTCGGTGAGAGCGGCCAGCCTGGCGAGGGGCAGCGGCTTCAGAGCCCTGCCACGCAGCACCAGGTCCAGGTCGCTGCCCTCGTGGCTCCTGCCGTTGACGCGGCTGCCGTAGGCCCACACTTCCACGCCGGGCAGGTGCTCACGCAACAGTCGCTCAATCTGCTCCCGGTGTCGGGGTTTCACGTCGAGCTGTCGGCTCATGCTGTCTGCCGTCTTATCGTTCGGGACAGCGCTTTGGCGTCTGCAATAAAGGCGGGCAGGGCGGCCAGCACTTCCTCGGCGTAGTTTTCGCCGTAGCGGTGGGCGGCCTCGTTCCGGTAGTCACGGTAGTGCAGCCAGCGCTCACACTCGTCTGCCGTAATCAAGACATGTTTGGCGGCATGGCGGAAGATGTCTTTGAAGGCGAGGGTGTCGGCCTCGCGGTGGCTGGCGAAGTAGTCCCGGAGCCGCTTCTTGAGCAGGCTGCCGCACTGCTCTTCGATGATTTCAAACTCCTTGACGCAGGCCGAGCGGTAGATGCCATAGGCGATCTCGTCCGGCTGATGCTGTTGCAACAGGCCAAACGCGCTCTCCAGCGTTGCTATGCAGCGGTCGAGGTAGTCGGTGTTGAGAGGCACGACCT
The DNA here is from genome assembly GCA_965243735.1 of uncultured Binatia bacterium (SeqCode). GTDB lineage: Bacteria > Desulfobacterota > Binatia > Bin18 > Bin18 > JAAXHF01. Next base: position 3,626,110 of record CBDEVZ010000008.1, on the reverse strand, counting down.
ATCCTCAAGACCTACGGCAAGACCTGCGAAGAGCTGTCGCACCGGGCCGATCAGTCTGCGTCCTGTCCCTGAGCGGTAGTGTATCACTTTGAAATTTTGTGTGCTCAATCGGGACATCTGACGAACGCTGTTCTACAACCAGTATAATGAAATAAGAGGGGCCTGCCGGAGTGGGGTGGGCTAGAGTTTGGTGACTAAGTCAACAGGCGCAACAGCGCCAAAAGAAGATCACATAAGCAAGTCATTGTGGTCTCCTTTCACGATGTATTTTGGACATCATCGTCATCGTCATCATCATCGCATTCTTTGCCACCCCACCCCGGCAGGCACCTCTCAGTCAGTACCGCCACGGTGGGTCGGTGTGTTGTTAATGCCTATCGGCAATCGAGGACCCAGGACCGAACACCGGGCCAAAATCCCACCGCTTTTTTAGGACCGCGTGACAGCGGTGGACAACATTCATAACAATAACGGTGGTCAGGTCAGCGTTGAGAGTTTCGTTTGTGACGCCATCAACGCACGATGCAACGGCTCGGGCATACGACCTAATAGCAGTATCGGGGTAGCGTTCGATGGGGTGGTTCAGGTCAGCATCGACAATCACCCACGCAGCTTCCGCTCGGAATCTCTTGGGAGCATAGGCCCAATCCTCCAGCGTTTTTGTTATCAGCAGTCCTCCCTCAGTCATAGTTTCACGCTCTTCTTTTGATAGCTTCCTTGGCTCCTCCCTGCTGGCGACCGCTTGGGCACGGCTCGCTGTGTGTCCCGTGTTGGGCGCTTGCGCGTCGGCTGTCGGTTGCGGCCCACACCCACTCTTTTCGAGATCAAGGATCATGGCCGCATGTGTGAAATGCAGGGCCGCAACAGCGACCGCCTCGGTCGGCTCGCCCAGCTGTTTGGCCTTCTGAACGAACGTGTCCCAAGGCGTATTGTATTTCAGTGCCAGGCCCTGCCCGATGGTTTCAACCGGGAACGCGGGGCAAACTTTGTGAATCTCGTGAATCCCCTCTCGTACTGCCCCAACGACTTTCATGTTGTTGGGCCAGTCTGTGGCACTTAATGCCAGGGCGGCTGCCCGGTCGATATTGGTCACGGTGCCGCTGGGGGTGGTTGCTCTGGATTGGCTCCCCTCGGTGTGGGGGCTGTTCGGCGCACCGGGGTCCGACCGTAGGTCGGCAAGCCTGCCCACGAGCCCTATGGCAATAAGACCCACAAAAACCCACCACGCTGGGTGCGGCTTCTTTTTGGATTGAGGATGGCTACTGCGTGTAGGTTCCATCGAGCGGACTATCCTTTCTCCGCCCCCTGGGCCGCAGCCTTGACCGCCTTGACGATATTGGCATAGCCGGTGCAGCGACACAGGTTGCCCGACAGGCCGTGGCGGATTTCCTCCTCGCTCGGCTGCGGGTTTTTGGCCAACAGGTCGTAGGCGCTCATCAGAAAGCCCGAGGTGCAAAACCCGCATTGCAGTGCATGGTGATCCCAGAAGGCCTGTTGCAGGGGGTGGAGTTGCTCCCCGTCGGCCAGGCCCTCCAGGGTCATGACCTCGCCGCCGTCGGCCTGCACGGCCAGCAGCAGGCAGGAGCGGACGCTGTTGCCGTTGAGCATGACGGTACACGCGCCGCACACGCCGTGTTCACAGCCCAGATGGGTGGCGGTCAGGCCGAGGTCATGGCGCAAAAAATCGGCCAGCAGGCGACGGACTTCAACCTGACGTTCCACGTCTTGGCCGTTCACCCGCAGACGCACGGTTTGAGTCGTAGTGAATTCCGGCATACGCACCTCCTCAGCTGGGTTGCCACGCCTGGTCCAGGGCACGGCGGCTGAGAACCCGGACCATGCGGCGCCGAAAGTCGGCCGAGCCGTGCACGTCCGAGGGAGGATCGACCGCTGCGGCCGCTGTGTCTGCGGCCTTGGCCAACGCCGCGTCTTCCCCCCGGCTGTCGATCAGACAGGCCGTGACCTCGGCAACGGTCAGCGGCACGTCGTGCGCCCCGGCGACGGCCAGGCTGGCCGCCCGACAGGTCCGGCTCTCGTCCAGCGTCAGCTGACAGGCCACCGCAGCAATGGCAAAGTCGCCCGGCCGCCGACACAGCTCCTGAAAGCCCCAGCGCGTCCGCTCAGGGGCGACCGGCACCCGGATTTCGCACAGCAGCTCGTCGGGCTCAATCGTCGTGGTCAGCGGCCCAATAAAGAAATCGCGGGCCGCCACCGTCCGCGAACCGGTGTGTGAGCGTAGCAGCAGCTCGGCGTCCAGGGTCACCGCCACCAGCGGCCATTCTGCGGCCGGATCGGCGTGGACCAGGCTGCCGCCAATCGTGCCCCGGTTGCGAATCGCCAGATGCCCCACCTCGCTCGCGGCCCGGGCCATCAGGGGCTGCGCCGTCCGCACGGTGTCCGAAACCTCAAGCGTCCGATGGCGGGTCAGGGCGCCGACGCGCAGCGTCCCGTTCTCCTGCACGATGAAGTCCAGCTCGCTCAGCCGATTCAGGTCAATCACGGCGTCTGCCCAGGCCATACGCAGGTTGAGCAGCGGCACCAGGCTCTGGCCTCCGGCCAGCAGCCTCGCCCCGTCCCCGGCTTCGGCCAGCAGGGCCAGGGCCTCATCAACCGAGTCGGGACACGCATAGCTGAAAGGGGGCGGTTTCATGTCGATTCTCCTGAAAAGGTCATCGTGCTGTTATCACGATTACTTTTTGAAGCCGAAGCGGCTCCGCAGCCAGCGCGCCAAGGCCCGCCACAGGTTGAGGAGACCGCCCTGGCGGACGGCCTGGCCCGGCATCGCGCTGAGTTCCGCTTCCAGAGCGCTGAAAAACTGGCCCAGCATCATTTTGGCCACGCCGTCGAGCATGCGCTGGCCAACGCTGGCCAGCGGGCCGCCGAGCTGTACGTCGCCGCTGTAGCGCAGCACGGTGTGGTCGGCCTGTTCGGTCAGGTCAATCGTGCCGGCGCCCCTGATAAAGCCCTGTCTGCCCTTGCCGTCCAGAACGAGTTTGTAGTGGTGCGGCGCCTGGATGTCTTCGAGCTTGACCGTGCCGCTGTACCTGCCCTTGATGGCGGCGACACCGAGTTGCAGCTCGCCCCGGTAGGCGTGGGCGGCCGTGGGTTCCAGCTTCTCGCAGCCGGGCAGGCAGGTGGCCAGGCAGACGGGGTCGGTCAACAGCCGCCACACCGCCTGACGGGGCGCGGGAAGGGTCTGGGTGCCTGCGAGTTTCATGCCTGTGCCTGTCCTGTTTCCGGACCGGAGAAACGTCCGCCCGGGGCTTCGCCACGAGCCTCCGCATACTACTGCTCCGAGCCGGGCGGTGCAAGAACGCGGCCGGCGGCATTGCATCCGAGCTGCGGGCTGGGCAATATAGTCCGGTCCTGTCTGCCCGATCCCACACGGCGGGCTGAACATCAAGGAGGAAGGCATGCAAACCCAGACTGTCGATCCGTCAATCTCCCGAACGCCGATTCGGCTGAACGCCACAGACCAAGCCACAGTGTGTGTGCTGTGCAGCCACAACTGTGGTTTGCGGGTCGATGTGGTTGACGGACACATTGAGCATATTCGGGCGGATGAGACGAGCCCGATCTCGCACGGCTATATCTGCAATAAGGGCTTCAGCATTCCCGCCTATGTGAACCACGCCCAGCGCGTCTCGCATCCGCTCAAGCGTCGGCCCGAGGGCGGCTTTGAGCAGATCGGCTGGGAGCAGGCCATCGCCGAAATCGGCGCCAAGCTGAAACGTATCCGTGACCAGCACGCGCCGCGCTCCATCGGCCTGGTCGGGATTGGTGGCCAGGCCAACCATCTGGACGCGCCGTTTGGGGTGACGTTTCTGTCGCTGCTGGGCTCGCGACGCTTTTTTAACGCCCTGGCTCAGGAAAAGTCCCAGCACTGGATGGTCCTGGAATGGATGCTGGACAGCTCGTCGGGCACCTCGTTGCATCCCGACCATGACACGTCCGATTTTCTGCTGGTGCTCGGCACCAACCCGCATATCAGCAACCGGGGCCACAATCCGACCGACGGGCTGAAAGCCCTGGCCCGCGATAGCGCCCGCAAGATGGTGGTCGTCGATCCCCGTATCACCGAGACCACCCGCCAGGCCGACCGCCACCTGCGCCTCAAGCCCGGGACGGACGCCTATCTGCTGCTGGCCCTGGCCGCGATCATTATTGGCCGCGACCTGGGCGACGCGGATTTCATTCGAGACAAGACGCTCGGCTACGAGGAGATCAAGGCCTGGCTGGCGGCGGTTGACGTGCCGGACATGGCCCGCCGCTGCGGCCTGGAGGTGGGCGATATTGTCGCCACCGCCGAAGAGCTGGCGGCCGCCCGGCGCGCCTCGCTGCTGTGGGATCTGGGCGTTGAGATGACGCTGTTCTCCACCCTCAACTCCTACCTCCTGCACCTGTTGGTGGCGGTGACCGGCAACCTGGGCAAACCGGGCGGCAACGTGTTCACCACCAACCTCAACCCGCCGACGCCCGACCCGCGGCGTCATGACGAACCCGAACGCGCCCTGGCGTCCGGCATTCCGGCCGTCTCGGCCTTTGCCCGGCTGGGCGTGTTCTCGCCGGTGCTGATTCCTGAAGAGATCACGCTTGACCATCCCGAACGCCTGCGGGCGCTGATCGTTGAGGGGGCAAACCCGCTGCTGTCCTACCCCGATACCAGGGCCTGGCTGGCGGCGCGCGAAGAGCTGGAGCTGCTGGTCGTCATTGAGCCGGCCATGACCGAGACGGCGCGGGTGGCCGACTACGTCCTGCCCACACCGGTCGGCTATGAAAAGTGGGAGATGGCCAGCTTTCCTCGCGGCTTTCCCGGCGTGCCGGTTCAGGTTCGTCCGCCAATCGTTCCGGCCCTGGGCGAAGCCCTGCCCGAGGGCGAGATCTATATCCGTCTGGCCGAGGCCATGGGTCTGGCGCCCGAGGCGCCGGCCGAGCTGCACGAGCTGGCGGCCGAGGCCGACCGGCCGGACGGCGCGGCGCGCTATCTCGGCGCCCTGCAGGCTGCGGCCAAACAGGCCAGGTTTCGCGCCCCCCTGTACTGGGCGTACCGGACCCTGGGGCACAAGCTGGACGCGCCCGTCCTGTCGTCGATCTGGTTTCAGGCGATCATGAACGGTCGTGTGCGGGGCGAAGCCGTGGCCCGGGCGTTTGGACCCGAGTGGCAGGACAAGGACGGCTTCAGCCTGGGGCTAGAGGTGTATCGACGTCTGATGGCGCATCCCGAGGGGGTGGAGATTGCCCGGCTCGATCCGGCGACGAATCTGGACGAGCGGATCGGCTTCGACGACAAGAAGGTTCGCCTGGCGCCGCACCAGATCCAGGCCGAGCTGAACCGGGCCATTGCCACTCCGCCCGCCCACGACCCGGACTATCCGACCATCCTGGCCTCGGGCCTGCGCACCCGCTGGACGGCCAACACCATTCAGCGCGACCCCGAGTGGCGCAAAGGCCGGGGACCGCACTGCGCGCTCAACCTGTCGCCCGGCGACGCCGAACGGATAGGCGTGAGCAACGGGGATACGATTCGGGTCGTCACCAAACGCGGCAGCGTCGAGCTGCCGGCCATGATTGATGCCAAGCTCCTGGACGGCCATGTGTGGATGCCGAACGGCTTCGGCATGCAGTACCCGAGCGGCGAGGGCGGCTACGATGGGCCGACCGAGAGCGTCGGGGTGAACATGAACGACTACACCGATGTCACCGCCCGCGACCCCTTCAGCGGCTGTCCGCACCACCGCTATGTGCCGTGTCGGCTTGAGCCGGTGGGTGTGGCGACCGAGTAGGAAAACGCTCGGCCCACCCTCGCCCTGACCGAAAAAGCGTGGACGAATATCAATGTCGGTAGCCAAGTGGTCCGTCGGCGTCATGCTCATCCTGGTGCTGGCGTCTCTCACGCTGGCACTCACAGGTCGAAAGTCGGTCCGCGCAGAGCTGGTGATACCGGCCAGCCCCGCTGCGATCTGGAGCGTGCTCATGGAGACATCTGGCTATCGCGACTGGAACCCGATTTTTGTTTCAGCCCAAGGCGTGTTCAACGAAGGCGGTACGATCTCTTACCAGATGAAAATCGGAGATAGCCCCGCTGTGGGAGTTGAACCCACCGTACGAAAACTGGAGGTCGAACGGGAAATCAACCAGTTCGGCGGACTCCACGGCGTGTTGACCTACAACCACACCTGGCGGCTTGAGCCGATGGGAGAGAGCACGAAGGTGAGTCAGCATGAAGAGTATCAGGGCTTGTATGTATGGTTCTGGGATCCACGTCCGGTTGAGCGGGCCTACACACAAGCGCTCGCTGCTTTGCAGACGAGGCTGGACGCGCGGCAACGAGAGTAGGGGAGTGGGCTGAGGCGATTGACGAAAAGCAGCGGGCGAATGAGAAGCCCGATGTGTGGGCACGTAAAGCGCTGCGTCGTTGTGTTCCTGCTCGGAGCGTTGGTGCTGTCTGCGCAGCCGGCCACAGCCCAGCCACAGACCCTCGTTGGCTGGTTCACGGTAACGGTTGCGGATGAGCTGACCGAGTCCGGCCTTGTCTCTGAAACCACCTATGCGCTGACCGAGGAATCGGGCGAGCGGCACGAGCTGTTACTTGACGCAGCACTCTTGAAGCCGCTCGGCGGCCCGGTGGCGGTGAACCGCAAGCGGGTGGCGGTGACGGGCGAGTGGGAGCAGGCTGGGCCTGGCACAACAGCGCGGTTCCGCGTCAGCTCAATCGGCTTGGTCATGTCTCCGTTGAAGGCTCTGCCGGGCCGGACCTTCGCCTCCGACCCGTCTCCCCAGTCCGCGATGACAGGCTCCCAGAAGTGGGTGACCATTCTGTGCCGTTTTGCCGATGCGAGGAATGTCACCCCGTATCCAGTCGACCATTATGAGCGGATGATGGAATCGTTCTATCCCGGCCTGGGCCATTATTGGAACGAGGTCTCAGACGGGAACATCCCCGACCTGGCCGGGAGCAGGGTAGTGGGCTGGTACAACCTGCCCCGGACTCGCGCGTTTTATATATCCGACCGGGACGGGGACGGCGAAGAAGAGGCCGATCTGGACGCCGCCGCCGAAGATTGCACCGCCGCCGCCGATGCCGAAGTGTTCTTCCCGGCTTTCGAGGCCATCAACCTGGTCTTCAATCGAGACCTCGACGGCCGTCGAGCCTATGGCGGTGCCCGGCGCTTGACCAAAGACAGGCGGACGCGCTTCTGGGGCGTCACCTGGCTGCCGGAGCGGGCGCATGAAGAACAGGAGACCTGGGCTCACGAGATGGGCCACGCCTTGGGCTTGCAACATTCGTCCGGCCCCTATGGCCAGGATGACGCGCTTTTCAGCTCCGCCACCTATGACTCTGACTGGGATGTCATGAGCGGCGGCCAATCGCTGTCTGCCCATCCCGGCTACGGCCACCTGGGCGTCCATACCATCGCTTACCACAAGGATTTTCTGGGCTGGATTCCAGCCGACCGGAAGTATGTCGCCCGGCCCGACACAACCCGGACGATTACCCTCGGACGGCTGGCCCAGCCCGGCGCTGAGGGCTACCTGATGGCCAAGATTCCGATCGGGAACTCGCCGACCGACTTCTACACCGTCGAGGCGCGGCTGTTTGCCGGCTATGACGACGCCATACCCGACGAAGCGATTGTCATCCATAAAGTCGATACCACGCGGGAAGACCGGCTGGCCCAGGTCGTCGACGTAGACAACAACGGCGACCCGAACGACGACGGCGCGATGTGGACGGTGGGCGAGGTCTTTACCGACCTGGAGAATAGCCTCCAGGTCTCCATCGACGCCGCCTACGAAAGCGGCTACCGCCTGACCATCAACACCGACCCGGCCACGTTCAGCGCCTGCATCGATGTGCTGTCCGCCCCGTCCCACCTCTTTGGACCGGGTCGTGACACCGCCAGCGTCCAGGTCAAGGCGGCAGGAGATTGCGATTGGGCGGCGACGAGCAATACCGACTGGATTCGGATGAGGTCCGACGGGGGACAGGGCTCCGGCAGTGTCCGCTATACGGTAGCGGCCAACCCCAGCCCCACCGCCCGGACCGGCATGCTGACCATCGACGGCTGGACCTTCAGTGTGATTCAGGCCGGAGCCGAGGACAGCCTATTTGTAGACGACATGGAGAGTGGCAGCGGTGTTTGGGAGACGAACCCGCCCTGGGCTCTGACCAGGGCTGCCTCGCGGAGCGGCGCGTATGCCTGGACGGACAGCCCGGGCGGCCGTTACCGGAATGATCAGAACGTGAGCCTTCATTCTCGGAGCATTGATCTGACCGGGCTCAGCGCCGCGACCCTCACCTTCTGGCATCGTTACGATTTTGGTCGGGGCGACCGCGGGACCGTGTGGGTCCGGGCGCACGGCAGTTGGGAGGAGTTGGAGTTCTTCAGCGGCACGAATCCAGCCTGGCAACAGACGGTGATCGATCTGAGCCCCTTTGTCGGACAGTCGATAGACCTCAGTTTCCAGCTGTTGTCCGATGCCAGTGGGACCGCAGACGGCTGGTATATTGACGACGTGGCCGTTTACTCGTCCGATTTCGTCTCCCAGGCGACCTTGGAGAATCCCCAGCCCGTCTCCTTCCAGAGTGGGATCGGGGTGATCTCGGGTTGGGCGTGTCACGCCCACACTATCGTCATTGAGCTGGCCGGGACCCCGGTGCAGGCGGCCTATGGGACGCCGCGGGAAGATACCCAGCGGGTGTGCGGAGACGCAAACAACGGCTTCAGCCTGCTGGTGAACTGGAACAATTTGGGGCCTGGAACGCACGAGATTCGAGCGCTGGCCGACGGGATGGAATTTGCTCGGACGACGGTGCGGGTGACGACGCTGGGGGTGGAATTCCTGGCGGGGGCGCAGCGGACGCTTGTCGTCCCCGATTTCCCCCGCTCGGGCGATGCCACCACGCTCCAATGGGAGGAATCACTCCAGAACTTCGTCATCACCGATAGTCCGTCTGACAGGGGTGAGGGGCACGACCGCGTAGCCGGGCTTGACGCTGTGCTGGAAAACCCGTCTCTGGCTTCGTCCCGAAGCGGGATTGGGATCATCTCGGGCTGGGCCTGCGAGGCTGGGGAGATTGTTATTGAACTGGCCGGGACTCCGGTGCCGGCGGCCTACGGGACGCCCCGGGCAGACACCCGGCGGGTGTGCGGGGATGCGAACAACGGCTTCGGCCTGCTGGTGAACTGGAACAATTTGGGGCCTGGAGATCACAAGATACGGGCGCTGGCCGACGGGGTAGAGTTTGCCCGCACCACGGTACGGGTGACGACGCTTGGGGCGGAATTCCTGGAGGGCGTGCGGCGGACGCTTGTCGTCCCGGAATTCCCCCAGCCGGGCGAGGCCACTACGCTACGGTGGGAAGAGTCGCTCCAGAATTTCGTGATTATTCCCTGAATCGACCCTTGAGGAGGCAGTATGGCTAAGCAGATGGGTAAGCGGAGGTATCGTCCCGCGACGGGACAAGAGCAAGAGAGACATAAGCGCCTCCGCGAGCAAATTCGACACGAGCTACCCGACATCAGGAAGCGGGCAAGACGAAAGTTGACCGAGGCCGTACAGCAGGGCGTTGCGATTGAGCACGCGATGGCTGTGTTAAAGGCTGAGCGTATGAAAAAGGGACTGAGCTTGGCCGATATGAAAGACCGTACCGGTATTGAACGATCCACATTATCACGGCTGGAAAATAATGGAGAAGCCAATCCGACCCTCAAGACACTCGCCCGCTATGCTGATGCGGTTGGAAAAAAGGTCAGGGTGGTTTTGGTCGAAGCCGATTGAGCGAAAAAGCGGTGGTGTCTCACTGTGAAATTCTCTTTTCGAGAAGGACGCTCCTGGCGCAGAAATCCTCCTGCGCTTCGCGCTTCCCCCTTTGACAAAGGGAACAACATACTTGAAACACACCAACTGATCCGCTAGACTCTCCCCCGTCTCACTCTCAAGCGTATGGCTCGATAGGTCGGGCCTGCGGTTGAATACCACAGTGGCGTGAGACGGAGGAGTAGCTACCCCCGTCGCCGCGAATAGACCGCACAATCTCAGCCATACGCTGTGAGTGGGACACGGCCCGGCAACTCTCACCCGTCGCGGCCGTGTCCTGCCACAGGAGGCCGCTATGAAGGTGGTTGCGTTCGTGCTCGTGTTCCTTTGTCCGTCCTTGTCGTTTTGCTCCTCCGCTCATGCCTGGGTCCAGCTTGGCAACTGGGTGGTTCCCGCGAAGGAACTGACCGTGGTCATCAGCCGGTTTTGCCTGGACTGGCCGACGGGCTGGCAGCTCTCCACCGGCGACCCATGTCTTCGGTATACGGACGATGAGTGGAGGTCGGCCATCAGCAGCGCGGGCCACGAATGGAATGACGTCGGGAGTAGTTTCACCTTCCATTTCAGAATGGCGCGCGGCGAGGATCATCCCTGTCAACGCTCGGGCGAGGTGTTCGTGATTTTAGCGTTGCCTCACCAAGCGTGTCCGGGGGATTCGCCGATGGGGAGCGCGGCTGGGAAGGCCGTGTTTACGGGGTCCGCAAGTCCCTCCCCGCGCATTTATATCAACGCGCACTACCTCAACGCGTACTACACGATTGGTACGTCCTGGATGAGTCTGCGACGGGTCATCCTGCATGAACTCGGGCATGTGCTGGGGCTCGGGCATCCCCCCGCTCATGTCCAAGCCGTCATGGTGCCGGGTTCCGAATGGCTCCGCTTACAGCCCGACGACATAGCCGGCATTCTGGCGCTCTATCCGCCCGAGCCCGCCCATACGATTGTGGTGATAGAAAATCCGCTCTTCGAGTCGGCCCAGAGCGGGATCAGTGTGATTTCTGGGTGGGTGTGTGACGCGGAATCCCTCCGCCTCTTCATCACGCCTGCGGGGAATTGGTACGAGCATCTGGTTGTCACCGGCATTCCCTACGGCGGAGATCGGGCCGACACCGAGAGTCACTGCGGGGACCGCGACAACGGCTTCGGGCTGCTCTTCAACTGGAACACGCTCGGGGACGGCGAGTACTATGTGATGGTGGAAACCGATGACGGCCGCTTCAGTTGGGCTGCCGTGACCGTCACCACACTCGGGGAGGAATTCCGACGCGGACTGGAGGGGACATGGGAGGTAGACGGCTTTCCCGACCCGAACAGCTCCGTCACGATTGAGTGGTCCGAGGCGCTACAAAACTTCGTGATTGTGGAGCATAATCCTTAGCCCGAAACGCGCCGGGCCAGGGCGGCCACCCTGGCCCGGACCAACACACACCTAGAAGGAGGTTGTGATGGCAAACTCACCAGAAGAGCTAGAAGGACAGATCGTTGCCCTACGTGCCTTTATGGCGCACCTTGCGTTGCGTGTTGCCCCGATCCCGCAAGTCTACGATGATTTTTTGAAGGCGGTGCAAAATGCCCCCATTCCTCCCATTCTCTCTCCCGCTCAGAGCCGGGGCTGGGATGAATTGTGCAAGGGGCTGGCTGCTGACTTGAAAATCATTCGTCCTTGACATGCCCCGACTTTACCCTTTTGCGCTTGGCTTTACCAGTCAAGCGTTTCTTCGGAGGAGGGGCAGGCTGTGGCGGGGTGTTGAGCCCCGCTTTCAGCAGCTCCTCAAAGGTCAGATTGATCTTCGTTGGCATTAGCGCGTCAACTCCTCGTAAGTCAGCCGTTCCCCGATCCCGGCTTTCAGGATCGCATTGACGCGCTGGGCGCTGCTGAGCGGCAGCATGTTCCAGCGGTGCGAGAACTCAGCCAGGTAGCGGGGCAAGTGCTTCTGCGAGAAGTCGTGGAAGACGCCATGATAGCCGCGCTTGAGCAAGGCCCAGAACGACTCCACGCCGTTCGTATGGGCTTTGCCCCGGACGTACTCCCCGGCGCTGTGATTGACTGTCTCATGGGTCAGGCGGTTGAACAGGCTCGGCAGGCCGGTATAGCCGCTGTGTTCGTCCGTGTAGACGGTCGCACCCGGGTCGGTGGCACCTTCCACGAACGGAATGAGCGTGGCCCGGTCGGGCTGGTCGATCTGCCGGGCAACGGCCTGGCCGCTGGTCCGCGACACCACCCCGGCCACGGCCATCTTGTTTGCCGTGCCCCGGCCCGGCAGCTTCTGGCTGTCATGGCGGTTCTTTTGCCGACCGCCGAAGTAGCTCTCGTCGGCTTCGACTGGCCCCGGCAACGTCCCGGCTGCGCTGCCAGCGTGCTCGGCCGCCTTGCGTAGCCGGCCCAGGACGAACCAGGCCGTCTTTTGCGTCGTGCCGATCTCCCGAGCGAGCTGGTAGCTGCTGATCCCTTTGCGGCTCGTCGTCACCAGGAAGGCCGCCAAGTACCACTTCCGCAGCGGCAAGCGGCTCTCCTCGTACACCGTGCCCTTGCGGACGCTGAACTGCTTTTTGCAGTCCCCGCACCAGTAACGCCCAGGCCGGGGCAGCCGGTTAAAGTGGCGCGTGCTCGCGCAGAGCGGGCAAATCATGCCGTTCGGCCAGCGCAAGGCGGCCAGGTGTTCGGCGCAGGCGGCTTCGTCAGGAAAGGCGTCAAGGAGGCCCAGGACATTGTTGTACCCATGATTGTTGCTCATAGGGACAGTCTACTTGATTTCTTACTGTGCGTCAAGTATATTGTTCCCTTTGAAAAAGGGGGACTGAGGGGGATTTTCCGGCGTCTTGCGCGTCCTCGGCGTGGGCCGCTAGGGAGGAGACAGGTAAGCATTGTCAAACTGAGACACTACCGAAAAAGCACTCTGCTTGCCTCGTCACTTTCTGTATGGCGAACTGCCGCATGGTGAAACGTCTCGTCCTCGTCCTTCTTTCTTTTCTGGGAGTTCTGGCCGCACTGCTGAGCCTGGTCCTGGTGTTCGGCGGTCCCCGGTCGCTCCCCCCGCTGGCCAGTATCAACGACCCCTTCGCGACTGTGGACTTCTCCGACCTGCCCCCGCCCCAGCCATATACGGCCCGCGACGGAACGCGTCTGGTGTTTCGCGCCTACGCCTCGAGCCCGGAGCCGGCCAAAGAGTCGGTGGTGCTCATCCATGGCTCGTCGGCGCGCAGCACCAGTCTGCATCCGCTGGCCCGCAGTTTTGGGCGAGCCGGCTACGCGGCCTATGCGCTGGATATGCGGGGGCACGGCGAGTCCGGGACACGGGGCCAGATTGATTACATCGGTCAGCTTGAGGATGATCTGGAAGATTTTCTGCGAGCGGTCGAGCCGCCCGGCAAAAGAGTGCTGCTCGGATTTTCGTCCGGCGGGGGATTCGCCCTGCGCTTTGCGGCCAGCGACCGGCAAGACCTGTTCGACCGTTATGTACTGCTCGCCCCTTTTCTGCATCAGGACGCGCCCACGGCTCGACCAGAAGCCGGCGACTGGGTTGCCGTGGGTATTCCCCGCCTCATCGGCCTGACTGTTCTCAACCGTTTTGGCCTGACCCAGCTCAACAGTCTGCCGGTCCAGGCGTTTGCCCTGGGGGCTGAGGCGCGCCGGTTTTTGACGCCGACCTACTCCTACGCCCTGGCCACGAACTTCCGGCCTCACGACGACTACCGGGCGGATATGCTTGCCGCTGAGCGACCGCTGCGGGTTCTGGTCGGCGAGGACGACGAGCTGTTCCACGCCGAGCAGTTCCGGCCGGTGTTCGAGGCTGGGGGCAGACCGGTGCCGGTCCAGACGCTGCCCGGCGTCAGCCACATCGGTCTCACCCTCGAGCCGGCGGCGATCCGGGCCGTTGTCGCGGCAACCGCACAGTGGTGACGGCCTCAGGGGACCGTGTCCGACGCCTGGTCCTCAAACAGGGGAACCTTGGCCTTGGCGTAGGTCAGCTTGCGGACCAGCCGGTCGCCCTGGAAGTGCAGCAGGTCGAGCCCGCGCCACGACGTGGGCTGGCCCTTGACTTCAAGCGTACAGCGCCAGCTGGCCATGACCTTGCCGCTCTCGGCGTCAATAAACAGGTCGTCGTCAAGAAATTGCATCGTGCCGTAGCGACCGCTGAACTGCGGGACAAAGGCGGCCCGAATGGCGTCTCTGCCGTGATTGCGGGCGCCGTTGAACTCGTCGTACACGGCGTCGTCGGCAAAAAAGGCCATCACGCCCTCAAGGTCGTTGTCGTTGAAGGCGGTCATGAAGCGCCGGGTCAAGTCGGCCAAGTGCTGGCGGGCTGTAGCCATCGTGTCTCCTCCTGACTGCTATACAGGTGCTACCCCTCCGGCTGGCGATTTTCAAGGCTGCCTCCGTTCGTCCACAGCCGGTCATGGTCCCGTGCGACTCTCCCGGAGGGGACGGCTGTTCTTACACGCAAAGATCCCGCCTGATGCGTCACCTTTCAGGCGCGCAGCCCTCTCCGTATTGCTTGCGAGTCCTCCAGACCTCGGCTAGTCTGGATTCAGACTACTGGAGGGATGTATGCGTATCCTGCCCTTAGCTGAAGCCAAGGCAAAGCTCAGTCAGCTGGTGGCTGACGTGGCGAATACCGACGAAGAGGTCACGATCACCAAAAATGGGCGAGCGACTGCCGTCCTGATGAGCTACGAGGAGTTTGAGAGCTGGCAGGAGACCCTTGCCGTCCTGTCGGACCGGGAACTGGTCGAAGAACTCCGCACCGGCATGCGGCAGCTGAAACAGGAACGCGGCAAGCTGCTGACGGATACACAGCTCAAGCAGCTCTTTGACGAGGCGTAGCGTGCGCCGGGTTCGACTGCCGCGCGAAGTCCACACCGCTATCCGGGCCATGCATCCACAACTCAAGCAACGCATCCGGGCGGCTTTAGACACCCTGCGGGCGAATCCGTCAGCAGGCAAGCCTCTCCAACGTGAACTCTCCGGGTGGTGGAGTTTTCGCGTCGGGCGCGTTCGGATTATCTATCGGACAACCCGAACGATTCTCGAAGTCAGCGCCATCGGCTCACGGGCGAATATCTATCAGGATGCGAGCCGTCGTGTGGCCAGAGCGTCACGGCGAGGCTAATTGCTATCGCTCGGAATAGATTTCTCAGTCGGCCCCTGCACCCCCTGTCTTCACAGTCTCCGCCTCAGCGTGCATCGAGCTGAGCGCACCCGTTGACAAGCCGCACGGCGTCGCATAGGGGCACGGGCAGTCATGTTGTTCGGCTTTCTCTTCTTTCTGCTCGGTCTGACCTGTCTGGTGGGCTTCTTTGCCGTCCGCGAGAGCCGCAAGTCGGAAGAGGACTATTTTCTGGCCAGCCAGACCATCTCTCCTTACAGCCTGGCCTTCTCCAGCAGTGCCAGCAAATACAGCGGATTTATTTTTGCCGGCTTCATGGGGGCGGCCTACCTCAACGGGACCATGGTCATCTGGCTGGGGCTGGGCCTGCTGCTGGGCCATGTGCTCGTCTACGCCCTGGCCGTCTCCCGCTTGCAGTCTATGAACAGCAGCGGCTGGGCCTTGAGCATCGGCGAACTGCTGACCTTCTGGAACGGAGAAAACCGCGTCCTGCTGCGCCGCTTTATCGGCCTTCTGACCCTGTTTTTTCTCAGCTTCTACGCCGCCGCTCAACTCAAGGCCGGCGGCATGGCCCTTGAGGTGGCCCTTGGTCAACCGCTGTACGTCGGCATTCTGCTGAGTACGGCCATCATTCTCTTCTACTGCTGGTCGGGGGGCATTCGCGCCTCCATCTGGACCGACAGCGCCCAGATCATCATGATGACCCTCAGCCTGCTCCTCATCCTGGCCATAGCCGTGGCCAAAGAAGGCGGGATTACTGAGCTGGTGGCCAGCTTCAACGCGACCGCACCGGGCACCGAGCTGATTCCTCAGAATCTGTCCATTGGCGGCTATCCCGGCTGGATGATCTTCTGCTTTGGCTCACTGGGTTTTGGCATGTCGATTCTCGGCCAGCCCCACATTCTCATTCGGGCCATGGCCCTGAAAGACGCCCGGGACACCAAAAAGTTCATCATCGCCAACTACACCTTTGAAGCGTTCTTTGTTCTCCTGTTCACCCTGGTGGGTCTGAGTACCCGCGTGATTCTACAAGACAGCGGCGCGTTCGAGCCCGAATTGGCCCTGTTTTTATCGGCCAAGGAGATACTGCCGCCGCTCGCCGTGGGCTTTGTGCTGGCGGGGGTCTTTTCGTCCACCCTGTCCACTGCCGACTCGCAAATCCTGAGTTGTTCGGCCTCTCTGATGCGTGACCTGCCCGAACCCCCGAGACAATCCCTCTTTCAGGCCAAGCTGGGCACGGTCAGCGTAGCCCTTGCAGCGACGGTCCTGGCCCTGTTTGCCGAACAGAATATCTTTTCACTGGTCGCCTTTGCCTACGCGGGGCTGGGCGCGTCTATTGGCAGCGTGCTGGTGCTGCGCCTCCTCAACGACACGATTTCCGAACGGGGCGCCCTGCTGGTCGCCCTGGTCGGTGGGACAACCGTCGTGGTCTGGAATCTGCTGGACCTCACCTCGTACATCAACGAGAGCATCCCCGGCTTCAGCGCCGCCCTCCTCGTCTACCTCGGCTGCAAGGCTGTCGCAAAACTGACCCACGCCTCAGACGCTGGAACCTGAAGCTTGCGCCTGTTTTTCCGCAGCCGACCGCACCCCGTTCGCCACCACAGCACGAGCCACTATCCAGAGCCCGCCCCCACGGGACGTGTGATGCAAAAAGAAACCCACCCCGGCCTTCGGCCCAGCGGCTTCTGCACGGCTGGGAAGAGGAGATGCCGGGTAATGTGCATCACACGTCACGGGGCGGGGGCAGGCTCGTGTGTGGGCCTACTGTTCCGCCTCGTGGGGTCTCAGGCTCCGATGTATTCACCGGCCACCCAGGCGCCGTGAAAGCCGTACGGCACGCGGGCGGGAATCTGTACCCGGGCGACCGGCTCGGCCGTCATGTCCTGGGCGTTGACCACGACCATTTCGGCGGCCTGTGTGGTCTGGTCATACACATAGGTCACCAGCCAACCGTCGTCTTCGGCGCTGGCTCCGTCACGCGGCACGAACACGCCCTCGCCGCCGTAGCGTCCGGGGCCGTGGGGGTGGGACTCGACCCGGCCGGTCTGATGGTCGTATTTCTGGAAGCCGTCAAACAGCGGCATGGTCGTATCGGCGGGGACGCGGGCCGCATAGCTGTAGCGGTGGCAGCGGCCGGTGAGGGATTCGTTGATGCGGGGAAACTCGGACGGGATGTCGTCCAGCCCTTCTTCGCTGACCGCACCGGTCTTCATATTGAAACGCCAGCGGTGGAGGCGCGGGGCTTGATCCTCTTGCTCGGCTGCGGGCGACTGGCCGGCGTCCATCAGGACGCTGGTCGAGTTGACCCGACAGGCAATCAAGACCACCTCGTCGTCCGCCTCATAGGCGTTGGTGGTATGAAAAATATAGCAGGGCGGAATCTCGAACCAGCGCACATCGTCATTAGTGCCGTGGCGGGGAATCACCCCAATCCGCGCCCCGTTGTCGGGATTCCAGTTCAGGACCGGTCCGCCGCTGGTCATGGCCTGGAGGTCGAAGGTGACCGGCAGGTCGAGCAGCAGGGTATAGTGCTCGGTCACCGCACAGTCGTGGATCATCACCCCGGCCGGGATATCGATTGGTACGGTCCGCAGCAGTTCGCCCGAGGCGGCCACCACGCTGTACTGGAGGTAGGGCGGCATCGGCGCATAGCCAAAAAACATCATCTCACCGGTCACCGCATCGACTTTGGGATGAGCGGTAAACGCGCTGGTGAGTTTGCCGCCATAGTCATACGGCCCGACCGTCTCCAGGCCGGGGACGTTGATGTGGTGCGGCTCGCCGCCCTCCCACAGCGCCAGCAGCCGCCCGTCGTGCCACACCAGGGCCGTGTTGGCCGCGTTTTTGAACGGGCCGTCCGGGTTGTCGAACTGCGGCGGCTCCATCAGGCCCGACCAGATAGCCCGGCCGCGCTGGCGCTCAATCTCAAAGCCTTTGGTCTGGACGTAGCGGTTGCGGTACGCGGCTTTGCCGTCCTGGACCCGCACCCCGTGCAGCATGCCGTCGCCGTCGAACCAGTGGTAGGTGCCAATCGGCTCAAACTGGGGGTTGGGGCCGACGCGCACGAACATGCCGTTCATGTCGCGCGGCAGCTCGCCGATGACCCGCAGGTCTTCAAGCTGGGTTTCTTCTCGGACCGGGGCGAAGTTGTCCGCCAAAAATGGATTAGGTGCTGACATGGATTGATGTCCTCCTCTCACGTGGTTCTATCAGGTTTGGGGTTTACGGAATCTCGCCGCGCTGGCGCAGCTCGGCGACCAGCTCCTCCTGGACCAGCACGCCGCTGTCGGTCAGCTCGGCGACCTGTTGAGCTGAATAGCCCAGGTAGCGTTCCAGGACATCGGCGTTGTGCTGTCCCAGCAACGGGGCCGGACGCCGGATCTCGACCCGGGTGTCGGAGTAGTGGATCGGCGTCTTGGGAATGCCGATGGGACCCATGCCGGGGTGGGCCACCTGCTGCATGGCGCCGCGAGCCTTCATGTGCGGATGGTTGATGATCTGGCCGATATCCAGGACCGGGGCGCTCAGAATCCGCACCTCGTCCAGGATCGCCAGCGGCTCGTCGCGGGTCGGGAAGGATTGCAGCCACTGTTCGAGCAACTCGACCAGGACAAAGCGGTTTTCGGCCCGGTGCTGGTTGGTGTCAAAGCGGGGGTCGTCCAGCCATTCGGGTTTGCCCACGGCTTTCACAAAAGTCTTCCACTGGTGTTCCAGGACGACGATGACCACATAGCCGTCGCTGGCCTTGAAAATACCGCACGGGGCGACCGCGTAGTGGTGCGAGCCAAAGCGGGTCGGGTTCTCCTTGCCGTCGCTCAGGGTGTAGAACTGCACGGCCGTGTCGTGCAGATGGAACAGGCACTCCAGCAGCGACAGGTCGATATACTGGCCACGGCCGGTTTTCTCGCGGTAGTACAGGGCGCCGCACACCGAGGCCAGGCCGTGCACGCCGGCGTTTTCGTCGGCGATAAACAGCCCGACATAGGTCGGCGCCTTGTCCGGGTCGCCGGTCAGGTGCAGCAGCCCGCTCATGGCCTGGGCCAGGGTATCGACCCCGGGTTTGTGGGCCAGCGGGCCGTCCTGCCCAAAGCCCGAGATGGAACACATGATCAGCCGCGAATTCAGCGCTTTGAGATCGTCGTAACCCAGGCCATAGCGGCCCAGGGTGCCGGGGCTGAAGTTTTCGATGACCACGTCGACCTTGGGCACCAGCTCCTTGACGATGCGGACGCCCTCGGGCTGCTTGATATCCAGACACAGGCTGAGCTTGCCTCGGTTGTGCTGAATATAGCCCCCGCTCTGGCCGGCCCTGAAATACGGGTAAAAGCGCGAGTTGTCCCCGGTCGGGGCGAGTTCGACTTTGATGATCTCGGCGCCCATGTCCGCCATCATGCGGGTCACCACCGGGGCGGCGATATACTGGCCGAAATCCAATACGCGGACGCCTTCGAGCACCGACGGCTTGTCTGACTGTGACATGGCTCCTCCCTCGCCTAAGCAGCCGAATGGGCTAGACTCGTTTCCAGAACGTTCGATCAAGAATAACGGGTTGAATGCTCACAAAGTATCCTTACTAAAGTAGTTTGCCTGGACTATATAGGCGAAACTCGGGCTTTTATCAAGAAAGTTTTTGAAGAAAAATTTTTCCTATCGACCCTCAAAATGGACAAAGTCGATCAAGAACACCGCACCTAGCAGAACGCTCTTGTGCTGGGGCTGGAGTTCGGCCGGAAAGCTGAGGGCGAAATTATCCGCATCGCTCAGGCTCTCCTTGAGCATCCCGGTCCAGCGCTTGGTGATGCGTCCAACCTCCTCGCCCCCGGCCCGGATCAGAAACGTCCAGGGTCTGAATAGCGGCCCAAAGAGCTGAAAGCGTTCTTGGCCGGTGTCGTCGGACACCGTATAGCGCCGACGCAGCAGAGAAAAGCGCCGGTCCACCTTGCCCAGCCGTCGGCCGTCCGCACCGCGCACCTCAAGGGTGTGAAAATACAGCCGAAAGGGTCGGTCCAGGCGCAGAATCGAGCGTCCTTCGGCCTCCAGGATATGGATGGTAAAGGGCCGCAGGGCTTTAAGCAGCAGCCGAAAAAACATCGAGCCACCCGTTTCGGCCGCCACATAGACCTCGTCGCCCGTTCCGTCGAGGACGGCGTAGCTGTTCTTGACCTCCCAACCGGTCAGAATTTCCCCCCAGGATTTGCGTTGCTGGATGACCAGGGTGTCGAGGCCCGCGAGTCTGTCCATAGGCCGGCTCGTCTAGCCGCAGAAAAAACGGTTGTGGGGACGCGCCAGACCGAGGTTGTCGCGCAGCGTCGTCCCCTCATACTCGCGCCGAAACAGCTCGCGCCGCTGGAGTTCGGGCACCACCCGGTCGACGAAGTCGTCGAGTCCGCCGGGCAGATACGGGAACATGACGTTGAAGCCGTCGCAGCCTCTGTCGAGCAGCCACTCCTCCATCTGGTCGGCAATCGTGCGCGGGGTGCCGATCAACTCCAGGGTGCTGAAGCTGCCGCCCACGTATTGGGCCAGCTGACGGACGGTCATATTGTCCCGCCGGGCCATGCTGACCAGTTTCTGGCGACCACTCTTGCTGGCGTTGCTGTCCGGGATGTCGGGCAGTGGGCCGTCGAGTGCGAAGCCCGACACGTCGTGGCCGAGCAGGACGGACAGGGTCGCAATGCCGCTGTCGGGATGGACTAGGCTGTCCAGCTTGGTCTTCTTGGCCCGCGCCTCGGCCAGGCTGTCGCCGACCACCACAAACGCCCCGGGCAGGATTTTGAGCTGGTCGGGCGACCGACCGCAGGCTTCCATCCGGCCCTTGACATCGGCGTAGTAGCGCTGGCCGTCCTCAAGAGTGTTGGGGCTGCTGAACACCACCTCGGCCGTCTCGGCGGCCAACTGACGGCCGGCCTCGGAGGCGCCGGCCTGGACAATGACGGGCCAGCCCTGGACCGGCCGGGCCACGTTGAGCGGCCCGCGCACCGACAGGTGGGGGCCGGTGTGGTCCAGCACGTGCATCTTGTCCGGGTCAAAATAGACGCCCGCCTCCACATCACGGATAAAAGCGTCGTCGGCCCAGCTGTCCCACAGGCCGGTCACCACATCAAAGAACTCGCGCGCCCGCCGGTAGCGCTCGCCGTGCTCCAGGTGCTGCTCACGGCCAAAGTTGCGCGCCTCCTGGGGATTGGCCGAGGTGACCACATTCCAGCCGGCCCGGCCACCGCTGATGTGGTCGAGCGAGGCGAATTTGCGGGCCACGTGGTAGGGATCGTTATAGGTCGTGGAGGCGGTGGCGATCAGCCCCAGATGTTCGGTCACCACGGCCAGGGCCGGCAGCAGGGTCAGCGGATCGAAGGAGGTGACCGTGGCGCTGCGCTTGAGCGCGGCCATCGGCATGTTCATGACCGCCAGGTGATCGGCCATGAAAAAGGCATCGAAGCGGCCACGCTCCAGGGTGCGGACAAAGCGCTGATAGTGGCCGAAATTAAAGTTGGCGTCCGGGAAGGCGCCGGGATAGCGCCAAGCCGCAGTATGAATGCTGACCGGGCGCATGAAGGCGCCGAGCCGCAGTTTTGGTGAGTGAGCCACACGTTCCCCCTGTCAGTCAACGTGAACGATGATGACTACTCCGTCAAGAAGATATCATCGTTCACGTTTGCGAAATGACAGCTGCGGGCCAGGGTAGCAAATCGACGCGGAATGAACAGCCCGGAGGCTGGCTGGAGCGGTCCAGCTTTTCCTTAAAAGAGTAGGATGGATCCTATTTCGCCTGCCACGGCAGGGGCATGGCTTGATTGTCCTCGGTACAAACTCGGACCGGGGCTTGGCCCAGCGCAGCGACAATATGCATGTCCTCGGTGCCCGTATTCACAATTTGATGAATCGCGTCGGGCGGAATCTGGAGCGTTGAGTTCGGGCCAAAATCCATATCCTGGCCGGCGATGGTAAGCCGGCCTGAACC
This sequence comes from uncultured Binatia bacterium (SeqCode), assembly GCA_965243735.1. Lineage (GTDB taxonomy): Bacteria > Desulfobacterota > Binatia > Bin18 > Bin18 > JAAXHF01. The sequence goes on along the minus strand of CBDEVZ010000008.1, from coordinate 3,604,219 downwards.
GCTCAGGACGAGGATGGCTTCTTCGCAGTCATGGCGATGGACCGGCGTCCCGCTCCCTGGCGCAATCGTTTGTTTCCACACCTCCAGGCTTTTCATGCCATGCTCGGGACCGGCAACGGTCTGATGGACCAAGCCCGGCAGATCGAACCTCTGGACGCTATCATTCTGAATAACTGGCATGACGAACTCCCTCCTGTGTCCCTCAAGAATCAGCCCGCTGCCTGCTCGCCGGAAAGCTTCATGCGAGAGAGGTGGAGAGGCGAACGGAGCCTGACGGCCAGAAGCTAGCACGTGCTACGGCTTCCGGCCAGACCGGTGAGGTGCTGCAACATCAGTCTTTGGATGGCATATCGCGGGTGGCGATGCGCTCCTTGAAGCGCCACCTGCCGTCGACCTTGACCACCTTGTCGTTGTAGCGGCCGGAGAACAGCAGCTGGGTGCCTTCCCCGCCGGTGGTCAGCAGTTGCAGGTAGGAACACGAGGTCGCGCTGTCGCCATCGACCTCGGTGACGGTGTTGAGCACGCAGTGACGGATGTTCGGCATCTTGAGCCGCATCTGTTTGAACTGCTCGGTGAATTTCTGCAGCTCAGCGCGACCGACAAAGCGCCCCGAGCCGCCCTGGAAAACACCGTCCGGGGTAAAGCAATCGACCCAGGCGTCGTAGTCGGCGAAGTCGATTGCGTGGTTATAGCGTGAGACGAGTTCCTGAATCTCAAACCGGTCTTCAAACGAACCTGCCATCGTGTGTCCTCCTGTGCGACTTGTCTTTCCCTTTCCTTGACAGGACTATAGCCGACCGGTTAGTGAACGCAACGTATGTCTACAGTCGCCTGAATCAACCAGCCCAGCCAAGGAGGGACGCGCATGGCTGCCGTACAGATTTCCAAATCCAAACAAGTCCGGGCTCGTCTGAACCATCCCGTCATCGACTCCGACGGTCACACGGTCGAGTTTGAGCCTGCGGTCATGGACACCCTGCGCGAAGTCGGCGGGCCGGGCATTGTCGAGCGCTACAAGACCAAGCGCACCGCAGGCCTGACCGCCTCGTTGGGCGGAATGCTGAACTGGCACAAGCTGCCGCCCGCCCAGCGCCACGCCCAGCGCCTGACCGTGCCGCCGTGGTGGGCGCTGCCGGCCAGAAACACGCTCGACCGGGCGACCGCGATGCTGCCCAAACTGCTCCACGAACGCCTGGACGATATGGGGATCGACGTGTCCGTCCTGTATCCGACCTTCGGGCTGCTGGCCCCGCATCTCGACGATCAGGAGATCCGGCTGGCCGCCTGCCGGGCCTTCAACACCTACCACGCCGATATCTTCAAGGATTATGCGGATCGTCTCATCCCGGTCGCGCTTATTCCCATGCACACCCCGGACGAGGCGCTGGCCGAGCTGGACTATGCGGTCGGCACCCTGGGCATGAAGGCGGTCATGCTGGCCGGTCATGTGCTGCGTCCGATCCCGGCGGCAGAACAGCTGTCCTCGGACGCCGCCCGCTACAGCTATTGGCTGGACACCTTCTGCCTGGACAGCGACTACGACTATGACCCGGTATGGGCCAAATGCGTCGAGCTGAAGGTCGCCCCGACCTTTCACTCGGCGGCCATGGGCTGGGGCAGCCGCACCTCGACCTCGACGTATATGTATAACCACATCGGCCATTTTGCCGAGGCGGGTGAGGCGGTGTGCAAAGCCCTGTTCTTTGGCGGGGTGACCCAGCGCTTTCCGACCCTCAAGTTTGCCTTTCTGGAAGGCGGGGTGAGCACCGGGGCGCGGCTGTACGCCGACCTGATCGCCCGCTGGCATAAGCGCAACCCCGAGGCGATTGAGAACTACAATCCGGCCAATCTGAATCCCGAGCTGCTGCTCGACCTGTGTCAAAAGTATGGCGAGAAGGTCACCGAGGGGCGTTTGGAGCTTCTGAGCAGGGCCGGCGGCGTGACCATCAACACCAGGGCGGCGCCGGACATCACCAACGACTTCCACCGCACCGGTATTGAAAAGGCCGAAGACATCAAAGACCTGTTCATTCCCCACTTCTACTTCGGCTGTGAGGCTGACGATCCGATGAACGCCACCGGCTTCAACACCACGGCCAACCCGTTCGGTCAGCAGGTGCGCTCGGTCTACAGCTCCGATATCGGCCACTGGGACGTGCCCGACATGACCGAGGTGACGGAAGAGGCCTACGAACTGGTCGAGAACGGAGTGCTGACCGAAGACAACTTCCGCGACTTTGTGTTCACCAACCCGACCACATTGTGGACGGGCATGAACCCGGACTTCTTCAAGGGCACGGTGGTCGAAAGCGCGGTCAATCAGCTCCTGGCCAACGGCGCCCACTAGCCGCGCTCGCGGCGCTGGCGTGGACGGCGGAGGACTGGTGCGAGCCCCGTCCCGTTATCCCGACCACCTCCTGGGACTGGGGACGGCGCTGGATCCGTGGTGTTGGCGCCACCGACTATCGCCTGACGACCGATGCCGCGTCGGCCGGGCTGTGCAGGCCGGGCCTGTTCTGGTTTGTGGAGCGTGCGTTCGGATAAGGGACTGGAGGACTGTATGAGCAGCTTGGGTTTGACTGTGGCCAATACGATTGTAGAGGCTGCTCTGAAGAGGGCCCGGGAGCTGAACACCGCTCCCCTGGCCGTGGCCGTGCTGGATGAGACGGGTCAGCTGAAAGCCTACCAGCGCGAGGACCAGACCAGTCTGCTGCGGACCGATATTGCGGTTGGCAAAGCCTGGGGCGCCCTGGGCCTGGGGCGTTCGTCGCGGGTGCTGGGCAAGGTGGCCGAAGAACGCCCGGCGTTTATTCAGGCGCTGAGCGTGATGGCCGGGGGAAGGCTGGTGCCGGTGCCGGGTGGGGTGCTGATTCGGGCCGAGGATAACGCCATTATCGGTGCGGTCGGCATATCGGGCGACACCTCGGACATTGACGAGACCTGTGCCGTGGCCGGGATTGAGGCTGCGGGTCTGCGGGCCGATACCGGCGCTGCCTAGGCCGGCGGAGTATGGAGGTCGGCAAGCGTGTTGTCCTCCGGCGCTTCTAGGAATGTTGTCAAATGGCCATACCCCTCTGCGTCCCGCTCGATTTTGTTCAGCAAGACCGTTTTTCCCGTTCCTCGAAGACCTGAAAGGATTTGAGACTTGTCGTGTTGACCCCGGAGGATCCGTTGAAGGGCAATTGGGGCGTTGGTAATTATTTCGTCTCGGCCGGCCAACTCGGGGGGTTGAGAGCCGGCGCCCGGCGCAAACGGATTTTGTACAGGATCCGTAGGTGATGCATACCAAATTTACCCACGTATACCGATTTTCGGGTATGCTTTTGCCATACCCTCTCCTCTCACACGTCTCACTCCTCAGTAGAAACTGCTGAGAGGCGGAATTATTCCCGGCGGGCGTCTGGAGGGCAGTCCGCAAATGCGCAGCCCGGCTCAGACGCCCTCGACGACAATCATCTGGGCCTGGGAGGCACTCTGCCGCAGGGCCTTGGGTTCGCGGTATTCGTCGGAGTTCCACCACGCCTTGGCCTGCTCTACGCTCTCAAACTCCAGCACCACGACCCGGTTGGGCTGCCAGTCGCCCTCCAGGTTTTCGGCTGTGCCGCCCCGCACAATGAATTTGCCGCCGTAGGCTTCGACCGTTGCCGGGACGAGCTTGGTGTAGCCCTGATAGGTGTTGGGGTCGGTCACTTTCACGTCAACAATGATATAGGCTGCCATCGCTTTCCTCCTTGGTGGGGCTTGAGGTCTCCTCTATATGCGTGCTCCGGTGCCCGAATGCAATCGGCTGCGGGCTGGCGTTTGAGCCGGGCCGCTCTTTCCCTTGTGAGGCGTTGCTCAGCGTAGTACACAGGCGCCAAGGAGGACGGCGTATGGCCCACATCGACTCGCTCCCTTTTGATCGGATAGACCCGGATGTCCAGAAAATCATGCAGACCTATGACACGGAGTACGGCGGCTCGGAGTTCGTCCAGGTCTTTGCCCACGCCCCGGAGGTGTACAAGGCGTTCTGCGCCTATTACTTTCCGCTGATTTTCGAGACGCGCGGCAGCGTAGACATGAAGCTGACCGAGCTGGTGCGGCTCAAAGTCGCCCAGCGCAACGACTGTGCGCTTTGAATAAACGGTCGGGTTGCTTTGGCAAAGCAACAAGGTTTGACCGAGGAACAGATCGCCGAGTTGTCTGACTATCAGAACAGCACGCTGCTGACCCCGCGCGAAAAGGCCGCCGTCCGTTACGCCGACGTGCTGGCCGGGGACCATACCCAGGCGTCACAAGCCCTGTTCGACGAACTCCGTCAGCACTTCACCGAGACGGAGATCGTCGACCTCGGATTTCGGATCAGCTCATTTGTCGGCTACGGTCGTTTCATCCGTGTGCTCGGCTTGGAACGCGGCGGCGTGTGCCCGCTGTCGGACGAGCAACACGCCGCCGCGGCGCCAGCCGACTAAACGAGGCAGCCTGGATGAAATGGGGAGAGAATCCAGGGCCGGCGACCCGGATTCCACTCCGTTCCATCCAGGCTACGGGCTGAGATGTTCTTCATGAAACGTCTGGCGAGGAAGCTTCCTCTATGAGCCGTTCTGTCGTGCTGATGAGATTTGTTGTGAGAGTTGAGTCAAAGTGTGTGCTTTTGAATCCATGCACGAACGCATTGCGATGTTTGAGGATGTCCATCAAGAAGGTGTAATCACTCCTTGAAATCACCCCATTTGAGACGGCTTGATCAAGAACAGCAGATGGAGATGGTGTCAGCCGCCCAAGGACGATCCCTTCTGCCTGTGTCAGCAACCGGACAGTGGCCTCCAAGGCTGGCCAGGCGAGAAGCAGGGCAGCTTCAGCGGCCCCTGAGGTAAGAAGTTTTTCTGCCGCTTGTATCTCTCGCAGAATATCGTCCCGTGCAAACGGCAGGATGCCCTCTGGCGTGTTCAGGCTTGCCGGCTCCTTGACGACGACCAGTTCAAAGTCCCAGTCTGGCTTTGTCTGGAGAAGCCGAGCCAAATCCCTGATCTTCGGCTCTTTGGCCAGGGAAGATCTCGATTTCACTTCGACGACAACTCCGGTTTGTCCTTTTTGGGCGAGTAAATCCGGTCGGTAGCTGGACAGGAAATCGGGGAGTTGGTCCGGCGAGGGTTCCTCGATGACGTGATAGCCCTTTTTGCGATACTCCTCAGCAAGATCGTGGGCGCGCTGCTTCTCCAGGCTCGTTGTCGTTTCCATCAGCGAATCACTCCTTGGTCTGGCGCATCCTCGACGATGATGTGGAGGAATTGCGTGCCACGGGTGAGTCCTTCGGCGAGGAGAACCGAAGGATTCTCAACTCGAAAGTCTGTATTCAAATCACGCTTGCGGCACAGCGCGTCAGTGATCTGATTGTCGTCGAGGTAAACGAGTTTTTTTAAGGCGTCTGCAATCGGCTTCGGAATATTATCGACATCTGGGACCTTATCGATATCCATCGACTCGCTATCATAAAAGTATGTGATCGTAAGCATCACTGGCCCGGTGACGGGCAACTCTCCCGCTGGCCAATACTGCCTTGCAACACTTTTCACGTCCTTAATCCATTCAGGAATCCGTTTTCTCGGTTTCGCCTGCTGCGAGACCGGCGGACCGTCAATGATGAATTCAAATGGTAGCACAAAGTCTCAGGAAGTTGCTTATGCGCTCTCTTGTGGTGAGCCGGGAGTTGTATCGGCCAGCTGTCGCTTGAGTGAGCGGTACATCCGCCGGATCAGCCACAGCACGAAGCTGGGTGACAGGCGGTTGAGCCACCACAGCAGCTTCCAGCCGCCCGGGACGATGATGATAGCCCGGTTGCGGGCCACTGCGTTCAGCGCCCGCCGGGCAAAGTCGGCCGGGTCCATGGGTCTGGAACGCTCGACCAGCCTGTCTTGTTGCTCGGGCGAGAGCTGCCTCAGATCTTTGCCATATTTGCCGCCCCCGCGCAGAATCGGGGTGCGGATGAAGCCCGGACACAGGACGCTCACCCGCAGCCCGGCCTCGGCGGCTTCGATACGCAGTGAGGTCGATAGGCCGACCACGGCGTGCTTGGTAGCGGCGTAGCTGACGGCCATCGGCGCCGGACACAGCCCGGCCATGGAGGCGGTGTTGACGATATGGCCGTAGCCCTGTGTGCGCATCACCGGGTAGGCGGCCTGCACGCCGTTGACCACCCCGTGCAGATTGACCGCAAGCACCAGCTGCCAGTCTTCATGCTGGTACAGACCTGCCTCACCGCCGACGGCCAGCCCGGCGTTGTTGAACAGGTAGTCCAGACGGCCGTGGGTCTGGACTGTCTCGCCGACCAGCCGCTCGACCGCCGGGAAGTCGGTCACGTCGATCTCGACGGCCTGGGCGCTGCCCTGCCGGGCGGCGATGCCGGCGGCCACGTCCCGGGCCAGCTCGATCTGGCGGTCGGCCAGGATCACCTGCGCGCCACGCTGGGCCAGCTCTTCGGCCAGCGCCCGGCCAATGCCCGAGGCCGCGCCCGTGACAATAGCGACCGCAGCGTCAAATGTGCGTAAGCCGTCGCCAGTGTCCATCGCTGTCAGACCGGCTGCATGCCGACCTTGGCGGCAAAGTCGTCCATCAGGCCGAGCACCGCCTGGAGATCGGTGCCCCAGAAGGGCAGGGGTACCATGAAGGAGTCGTAGCCCAAATCCTGGTAGGGCTTCATCGCCTCGATGAACTCGTCGACCGATGTCGTCCTCAACAGCCCGATCATGATCTCAATATCGTTCAGGTCGCGGCCGCCCCGGTCCGCAGCCTCCCGCAGCATGGCCATGCCGTCCTGAAACACGGTCAGGCTCTTGGGGACCGCAATCCAGCCGTCGCCAAACTCGACGATACGTCGCATGGCTCGGGCCGAGTGTCCGCCAATCCAGATCGGCAGCGGGTTCTGGAGGGGTTTGGGTTCGCACTTGATGCCGCTGAAACGGCAGAACTCGCCCTCGAAGTGCGGATCGGGATTGGTCCACAGCTCGCGCATGGCCCGCAGGTATTCGTCGCTCAGCGCGCCGCGGCGCTTGAACGGCGCCCCCAGCAGGCTGATTTCCTCCTCCATCCAGCCGATACCGGCCCCGAAAATGATCCGTCCCCGCGACAGCACGTCGAGGCTGGCAAACATCTTGGCGGTGACGATGGGGTTGCGGTGGGGCAGGACCAGGACCGACGGGCCGAGACGCACCCGCCGGGTGACGCCGGTCAGAAAGCCCAGCACGGTCAGCGGTTCGAGCAGGGCGGCCTCGGCCGGCAGGGGAAACTCACCGGTATCGTTATACGGATAGCGGGGTTTGATCGCGGTCGGCAGGACAAGGTGGTCGCCGACCCACAGGGAGTCAAATCCCAGAGCCTCGGTCTTCTGGGCCACGCTGAGCAGGCTGTCGAGCGCGTCGGGACCGGCCGCCAGGGGACCGATATGGGGCAGGATGGTTCCGAATTTCATGGCTCCTCCTAGATCAGAAAGGTCAGATTGGGCAGGGGTTCTGCCGCGTTGACCAGCAGCACCTGCTTCCAGAACATCTTCAGCCGGCCGTCAACCCAGCGCAGCTTATGGATCGTCCGCCCGCCCCACTGGCGCAGATCGTGCCGGGCCTGGACGGACAGCTCGAGTAACAGAAAGTTTGAGCCGACCACAAACTCGCCGGTGTCGGTTTTCTCTATTTCAATATTCGAGATCAGCCGACGCATGAACGAGGCCGGCTCCTGGCTGTAGCGGTAGCCGCTCTGCAGGAGCTTGATGCGCGTCGCAATCCGCGAGCGGTTGTCGTAGATGTGCGACATCTGACGCCTGGGGTCGGTATCGCCGCTGGGATGGGCCGGCACCCAGTAGATGGCGTCGTCTTCCCACAGGGCTTCCCACTCGGCGTAGCGCGCCTCATCGGCCAGCCGCGCTTCTGTGTACAGGAAAGCCTCGACCGCACGATATTCGGTGTCTGACAGCATGGAGGTTCAGGCCTGGGCCATGAGTGTGCGGTAGTGTTTCCAGAAGGCGCGGTTGGTGACCTCGTCGGTGAAATGGGACACGACGCGGCCCGCCTCATCGACGTATTCGCGGTTGCGGCCACGGCTGAGGTCGATCCACTCGGGCTGCCGGGCGTGCAGGCCGGCCTGGTTGCGGCTGGCAATGGTGATGTCCTCGGGCAGCAGAAAGGACGCCGGGCCCATGGCCGCCTCACTCTGGCGCAGCAGCCGGGTGTTCAGCTCGGGTACGCCCTTGAGGAACATGGGCGTATGCCACTGGATCGATTCCTCGGCGTCCAGCGGATAAAACAGGGCGATATTCATCTCGGCCAGAAACAGGTTGGGGAAGATCAGGGCGTGGGGCGGACCCTCAAACACCCGTCGGTCGGCCTCGGCTTTGCCGCAGCTGTGCTCCAGCTGGGCCAGGTAGGCGGCGTATTTGTCCGGGGCGCCGCCGAACCACTCGAACGGCTGTTTGTAGCCCGGAGAAAACTCGATTTCGGTATGGCCGTTGCCCCAGTCGCGCAGCAGGCCCTTGTTGCCGCTCTCCTCGCCGATAAAGAGCTGATACTGCGAGCCGGCGGATCTGAGCACCGAGCGGTGGACAAAGCCCAGGTGATAGCCGTCGGTGTCGTTCTCGGGGATCATCTTCCAGTTCGACATGTAGCGGTGCTTGACCCAGCCGGCGCTCAGGTCGAGTTCACCCTCGGGCGACAGGTCGCAGGCGCGGTCAATGAGCCGGCTGGCGATGCCCAGATGTTCTACCAGCGACGGTCCCTCAGGGCTCAGGCTGGCGAACACAAAGCCCCGGTAGCTGTCGCAGCGCGCCGCCCGCGGCAGATGGTGGTCGCCTTTGTTGAAGTCCGGGCCGTAGGCTCCAGGGAAGGGCACGCCGGTCAGCTGGCCGCTCAGGTCATACGTCCAGCCGTGGTAGGGGCAGGTAAAAGCCCGGGCATTGCCGGACTCGGCCGGGCAGACCAGGGTGCCGCGGTGGGCGCAGCGGTTGAGAAAGACCGATACGGCGCCGGCTTTGTCGCGGACCATGAGTACGGGTTGGCGACCGATCTGGCGGGTCACATAGTCGCCCGGCTCAGGCACCTCGCTGTCGTGGCCGACAAACACCCACACCCGGTAGAAGATTTTTTCGAGTTCCTGCTCAAAGATGTGCGGGTCGGTGTACAGCGAGGCGTGGATCTTGTCGTCGTGGACCAGGGTCTCAACGTTGATCTCGGCCGGGGTCTCAAACTGGGTTCCGTTGGTCGTGGCCTGCTGCATGCGGCGTCTCCTTCCTGCGCGGCTCAAATTCGGGGCTACTTGTGGCCAGGAGCCTAGCACACTCGGCGGCGGAAGTATCTACACAGCCGGCCCGTGCAATCAGATTCGGTGGGGAATGCTGGTGACGACCGTGTAGGGGCGACCGGCCGGTCGCCCCTACGGCTCGACTGGGACGACGATTACAAGCGAGAGTGGACACGTCGGTGACGCTGTTCGTGAACACGGCGGACGATTAAAAAAACAGTAGAACAATCTACAGAGATTTTTTACCTTGACTATGAGCGCGTACTTCGATATACAGCCTCAGAACAGAGGAAATACGAAGTGCGTCTTCCAGACCTCAGCACCATCCGTACCGGTTACACCGTCCGTAGCCGCCTGGAAACGGCGGAACGCGGGGGGGTGCTCACCATCCAGCTCGGCGACATCGCGCCGGACGGGAGCGTCAGCCCAGAGCGCTTGACCCGCATGTACCTCGGCGACCTGCCGGACAGATATTTCGTGCGCGCCGGTGACGTGGTGTTCCGCTCCCGCGGCGAGCGGAACACGGCCGTCGCCCTTGACGCCCGGTTCAGGGAACCGGCCCTGGCCGTGTTGCCGCTCTTCGTGCTGCGCCCCAAGCTGGACATCGTCCTGCCCGAGTATCTGGCCTGGGCGATGAATCAGCCGCCCGCCCAGCGCCATTTTGACGGCTTCGCCCGGGGCACGAAGCTGCGGATGGTGCCCCGGGCCAGCCTTGACACCCTCGATATCGACGTGCCCGACCTTGCGACGCAGCGCAGCATTGTCGCCCTCGACGCCCTGGCCGAGCGCGAACGCGCCCTGGCGGTCCTGGCGGCCGACAAGCGCCGGCAGCTGACGCGCCTGCTGCTCGGCAACCGCGCCAGGCATGCCTGTTCCGGCCCTGGACAGGAAAGGACAGCTCCGTGACCGACCAACTCACCCAGCAGCAGGTCAACCAGACCGCCTGGGCCGCGTGCGACACCTTCCGGGGGGTCGTCGATGCCGGCCAGTACAAGGACTACATCCTGGTGATGCTGTTCCTCAAGTACATTTCGGACCTGTGGAACGATCACATCGAAACCTACCGTGCGCGCTACGGCGACGACGAGGCGCGCATCCGCCGCCGGCTGGAGCGCGAGCGCTTCATCCTGCCCGAGGGGGCGAGTTTCTCCGACCTGTATGCGCAGCGCACCGAGGCCAATATCGGCGAACTCATCAACATCGCGCTTGAGACGATCGAGGACGCCAACCGCGCCAAGCTCGAAGGCGTGTTCCGCAACATCGACTTCAACTCGGAGGCCAATCTCGGCCGGGTCAAGGACCGCAATCGCCGCCTCAAGAATCTGCTCGAAGACTTCGCCAAGCCGGCCCTCGACCTGCGCCCGTCGCGGGTGTCCGAGGACATCATCGGCGAGTGCTACATCTATCTCATCTCGCGTTTTGCCTCGGACGCCGGCAAGAAAGCCGGTGAGTTCTACACGCCGGCGGCGGTCTCCCGGCTGCTGGCCGGGCTGGCCGCACCGCAACCCGGCGACATCATCTGCGACCCGGCCTGCGGCTCGGGTTCGCTGCTGATCCGCGCTGCCGAGCAGGTCGGCTCGGACAACTTTGCCCTGTACGGCCAGGAGGTCAACGGCGCGACCTGGGCGCTGGCCCGCATGAACATGTTTCTGCACGCCAAGGACGCCGCGCGCGTCGAGTGGTGCGACACCCTGAACAGCCCGGCCCTGATTGAGGGCGACCACCTGATGAAGTTCGACATTGTGGTCGCCAACCCGCCCTTTTCGCTGGACAAGTGGGGCGCGGAAAACGCCGCCAAGGACCAGTACGCACGCTTCTGGCGCGGCGTGCCGCCCAAGTCCAAGGGCGACTACGGTTTCATCACCCACATGATCGAGGTCGCCAGGCGCCACAGCGGGCGGGTGGCGGTGATTGTCCCCCACGGGGTGTTGTTTCGGGGCGGTGGCGAGGGGCGCATCCGGCGGGCGCTCATTGAGGAAAACCTGCTCGACGCCGTGGTCGGCCTACCGGCCAACCTGTTCACCACGACCGGCATTCCAGTCGCCGTTCTGGTCTTCGACCGCTCGCGCGAGGAGGGCGGCCAGAATGCGACCCGCAGGGACGTGCTGTTCATCGACGCCAGCAAGGAGTTCACGCCCGGCAAGACCCAGAACGTCATGGACGCGGCGCATATCGCCAAGGTGGTCGAAACCTTCAGGGCGCGCGCGGTCGTCGAGAAGTACTCGCACTTGGCCAGCCCCGAGGAGATTGCCGAGAACGACTTCAACCTCAACATCCCCCGCTATGTGGACACCTTCGAGCCCGAGGAAGAGATTGACGTTGCCGCCCTGCAACACGAGATCGACCAGATTGAGGCCGAGCTGGCCGAGGTACGGGGCCGCATGAGGGGCTATCTCAAGGAGCTGGGGGTTGATGTCTGAGGGAGAACAGGAAGGTTCGTATATGGCTGAGGAGGTTTTTCCCGACTCCGAGATTGTCGTATCACTGGTACGACAATTGCCGCCAGTTTCGGAGATGGAAAGCGCCGATGGCAGTGGGGCGGAGCGGGGAAACAATCCCCTCCCGGGAGGGGATGGGGGCGGTTCCCCTCCTGGGACGTGTGATGCGTATTGTCGCGTCAGCCGACGAAGAGCGTAGCCAAGGCCAAGGCCGGTCGGCCGAAGAGCTGGTTGAGGCAGTGGCCCAGATTGACGGCGGCGAGCTTGGCCGCCAGGCGCGTCAGCAAGCCCCGGGGGCTGCGGGCGCCCGGGAAGTGCAAGCCAAAGGAGCGGATCAGCTGGCTGTTGATCGTCTCGACGATCTGACACCGGCGCCGGTGCTGGCGGCGGGCCGGGGCGGCGGCCGGGCCCGAATAGTCCTTGGGCGTGGTCAGGGCCGCCCCATAGTCCTGCCGCCAATGCTGTTGCCACCACCGGCCCCAGAAGCCCTTATCGGCCAGATACCCTCCACGGCTGGGCGTCCCGGCCCCCTGCGGCGGCCAGCGCGGGCCGGTGGGGCCCACATACGGCCGCCCGTTGGGGCGGCGCGGCGAGGGCAAGTCGGCCACCTGGAGGGGCGCCGCGTGCGGGTCGGCCCGCCAGCCCAGCAGCGCGTCGGCAACCCACCGCTCCTCGGTGTTGGCCGGAGCCACGACAAAGCCCGTGACGACGCCCGTAGGCGTGACGGCCACGAGCAGCTTACAGCCGTAATACCACTCCTTATCGCTCCCGCCCCGCCCAATGGCGGCGGTCGTCCCAAACAGGCGCTGGTGTTGTCCCCGACAGCGCCGCAGCAAGGGCACAGCGACCGTGTCCAGGACCTCATACGCCGCGCCCGCCGCCCGCAGGTCCCGGGCCACGAGCGGGACCAACGCCACCAGCTGCTCCGCCAAGGCCCGACACCGCCGGTTATAGGCACTCTGGCTCAGGAAGCGCGGACAATACGCCCGCCAGTGCGCCCGGGCATACCGCAGAAAGGCGCGCTCCGAGTGCCCCCACCACTGCGCACACAACGCCAGGGTCAGGATCTCACTGTCCGCCACCGTCGGCCGGGCGCCCGGCCGCTCCGGCCGCCGGAGCCCCGGCCGCTGCTGGTACAGGTCGTCCACGATGGTATAGAGGGCGACCAGGAACGTGTCGAGATCGATGGCCATGGCTCACCTCCTGTGGTGGGGAATGTGAGTCGAGCCTATCCTCGACACGCTCCTCCTACACTACCGGGTAATCTGCATCACACGTCCTCGGAGGGGTGGCCGAAGGCCGGGGTGGGTTTCTTTTTGCATCACACGTCCGAGGAGGGGAAGCGGGAGTGCCTTTCCGCGCCTCTGCAACACTGGCGGGTACTCAGCCCAGAGGGAACGGGGACCAAGGGCCTCAGCGCAGGAGGCGGGGGTTAGTCCATGACGCTCGATGAAATCACCGCTCTGGTTGCCACCGGCGAATCCGAGACCCTGGAGTTCAAGAGCACGACGGGGACGCGCCGCGAGGCGGCCAAGACGGTATGCGCCATGCTGAACCAGCGGGGCGGCTATGTGCTGTTCGGGGTCACGCCCCAAGGCGGTGTCGTCGGCCAGCAGGTGGGCGGGCGGACACTGGAAGAGGTGAGCGCAGAACTCCAACGGATAGAGCCGCCGGTCTTTCCGACGGTTGAGCGGGTTCGCGTAGCGGCAGGCCGCGAGGTGATCGTGGTCGGCGTGAATCAGGGCGCTGCCAAGCCCTACCTCTACCAGGGCACGGCCTATCGACGGGTCGGCAGCACGACGCTGGCCATGTCAGCCGACGAGTATCAGCGGATGCTGTTCGAGCGTATGCACGCCGAGCAGCGTTGGGAGAACCAGGCCGCTGCCGGCTGGTCGGTCGAGGACCTTGACGCGAACGAGATTCGGCGCACGGTCGAGGAAGCGATCCGGCGGGACCGTCTGGAGGACCCCGGAACGCGGGAGCCGGCCGCCTTACTGCGCGGCCTGGGACTGCTCAGGGACGGAGTCTTGTGGCGGGCTGCGGTGGTGCTGTTCGGCAAGGACAAGCGTGTCGAGTTCGAGCTGCCGCAGTGTACGCTGCGAGTGGCCCGTTTTCGGGGCCTTGATCGCACGGAATTTCTGGACAACCGGCAGTTCTACGGCAACGCCTTCACCCTCCTGCGCAGTGCGGAGCGGTTCCTGCGCGATACCCTGCCGATTGCCGGGCGGATCGAACCGGACCGCTTTGAACGGATCGACGAACCCCTCTACCCACCCCTGGCGGTGCGCGAGTCGCTGGCCAATGCGTTGTGCCACCGCGATTACGCCGGCAGCGGTTCCGTGGGTGTGGCGGTCTACGACGACCGCCTGGAGGTGACATCTCCCGGCCCGCTGCATTTCGGCTTGACCCCGGAGCGGTTGTTCGCGCCGCACGAGTCGCGGCCCTGGAATCCGCTGATCGCGCGGACCTTCCATCGGCGTGGCATTATCGAGGAGTGGGGGCGCGGGACGCTCAAGATGGCGGAGCTGACGACCGCTGCCGGTCTGCCGCGTCCCGAGATCGAGGAGATCGGCGGGGGTGTGATGGTCTGCTTTCGGCATGGTCAATCTGCACCGTCCCGGCGCACCGGAAGCGCCCTGGTCGAACGGCAAGAGACGATTCTTGCCCTGCTGGACCGTGCGGACGACGGCCTGACGCTACGCGAGATTCGGGCACGGTTAGCCCCAAACACCAGCGAACGTCAGGTGAGGAGGGCTTTGGGGGTGTTGAGGGACCGTGGGCTAGCAGTGTCCACCGGTCGCGGTCTAGTGGCGCGGTGGAGACGTATTCGAGGTCGGCAGAGGTGAATGAGACCCCTGTCAGCCTTGGGGGTCTTATTGGGGTCTTATTGGGGTCTTATTGGGGTCTTATTGGGGTCTTACTCTGAATGAACGCGTGAGAGTTGCCCTCGTATAAAAGAGTGACTGAAGGAGCTGGGGGTTGATGTCTGAGGGAGAACAGGGTGGTTCGTATATGGCTAAAGGCCCTCTGCGACGTGAATCTACTGTGAAATGCACCGTTTACAGCGATGACGAGAATGAGTCAGTATGACCATATTCATGGCTAGGAGGTGAAAGTCATGACGGAAATATCCGCTACTAAGGATACTAAGGATTTCTGGCAAGCGGTTGAGGACTGGCGCGAGCAAGCCGGCTTCGACTGGCCGGAGTTGACGCCTGACGAAGTGGACGGGTGGCGGGACCGGCGCCCGGCGCCAGAGTTCTCATGGCCGGAGTGAATGACCATGAAAAACATGATGGAGATCAACGGGTACCAGGCACTCATTCAATTCGACCCCGACATTGACATGTTCCGGGGTGAATTCGTCGGTTTGAACGGTGAGGCGGATTTCTACGCCCGGGATATCGCAGGTCTGAAAGCCGAGGGTGAGGCGTCCCTGAAGGTCTTTCTTGATATGTGTCGAGAGGACGGCGTTGAACCTGTGGCAGTTCGGGATGAACGGAACGCCAAGACCCCAGAGAAGTGGAAAAAGGAAGACAGAAATGGTTGAGGGGTGGAGAAGACTCACCGTCAGCAAATATCTCCGAGAATAAAATCGTGGATAAAGATTGGGTATATCTGTCGCCCGAGGGGCATGCGATGAACAAGAAGTCTGCTCTGAAGGCAGGAGATGTTCTGGTCGTTCGTTCAGGTGCGCCTGGCACTGCCTGCATTGTGACACCTGCATACGAAGGGACGAACTGCATTGATATAGTATTTGCACGTCCAGACACGAGGTACGTAATTCCCGAATATCTTGCAGCGTTTACGAATTCTTCTGTAGGCAAAAAACACGTTCTCGGCAACCAAGGCGGACTTGCGCTAAAGCACTTCAATGTAAGTGCCTACAAGAGGATGGGAGTCACCCTCCCCTCGCTCCCCGAGCAGTGCAAGATTGCCGAAATCCTGCGAACCTGGGACGAGGCGATTGAGAAGCTTGAGACGTTGCGGGCGGCCAAGACGAGGCTCCTGAATTACAAATATACGACAATTTTTCATCCGGGTTCGCCAACCAACTCCGGTTGGTCAGAACGTCGAATCGGTGATTTTGTCGATCCCCGCGTAGAGAAAGCTCTACCTAGTACGAAAATGCCCCTCTATTCATTGACCATCGAAGACGGCATTACGCCCAAGACCGAACGCTACAACAGAGACTTCCTGGTAAAAGATAGGGGTGCCAAAACTTACAAGATAGCGTACCCAGGCGATATCGTGTTCAATCCGGCAAATCTGCGATGGAGTGCAATTGCACGATCATACGCAAGCCATCCTGTCGTAGTGTCGCCGATCTATGAAGTTCTTGAAACCAACTCCGGTAAGATCGATCTAGACTACCTCAATCATGCGCTAACTTGCCCTTATCAAATTCGTCGTTTTGCTACAAAGGTTGAAGGGACATTAGTCGAGCGGATGGCGGTCAAACTCGCTACGTTCTTAATGACCAAAATTTTGGTGCCCGACGACCGAGAAGAACAGGGCTGCTTCTCAAGAATTTTCAATACGATGGAAACGGAAATCCAAACTCTCTCCAGGCAGAAAGCTTTAATCGAGCGCCAGAAGCGAGGTCTGATGCAAAAGCTGCTTACCGGTGAATGGCGGGTGACTCCTTGAATCTAGGTAGACTGACTCGGTCGGATACGAGCCTGATATGATGAGGAAGGAGAACGGTCGATGGTTAGTGTATTCATTTCCTATTCGCATGCTGACGAGGAGCACAGGAAGGAGTTGGACAAGCACCTTGAGGGACTTCGTCGTCAGGGCGTGATTAGCACTTGGCACGACCGTCGGATCGGACCCGGAGAGGAGGTTCATGAGCAAATCAGTCAAAAGCTGGAAGAAGCGAATATCATCCTCCTGCTGATTAGTTCGGACTTTCTTGCGTCCGACTATTGCTACGATATTGAAATGGCTCGCGCTATGAAACGCCATGAACAGGGTACAGCACGGGTCATTCCAGTGATTCTGAGGTCCTGCGACTGGCAGCCTGCACCGTTTGGTAGCCTGAGGGCAGTTCCCACGGATGGTAAACCCGTAACGAAGCACGCAACACTCGACGACGGTTTTCTGGAGGTCACCCTCGCCGTACGTCAGGCGGCCGAATCACTCGGCGGTGGCGCTTCAACAAGAGCTAGACCTGTCGAGGGCACAACAGCGACAGCGGAATCGGTGCAGCCGGGGCCGCGATCCAGCAATCTCAGGATCAAAAGAGCTTTCACTGATAGAGAGCGTCACTCTTTTTTGAACGAGGGGCTCGGGTATGTCGCCTCTTATTTTGAGAATTCGCTCCAGGAGCTACAGGCGAGAAACTCCGATGTGGAGACCGATTTCCGGCGCATTGATGCCAACCGTTTTGAGGCGAAAGCGTTCGTTGGTGGCCAGGAAAAGAGCCGATGCGGTATTTGGCTCGGTGGCCTGTTCAGAACGGATGGCCTTTACTTCTCCTTCAACGGGGTTGGCGACGGCAACAGCTATAATGAGTCGATGTCTGTACGTGACGATGGGCATACGCTTTTCTTTGAGCCTCTAGGTATGATTCGCTTCGGACAGGAAGTGAACAAGAAACTCACTTTTGAAGGCGCTGCCGAATATTTCTGGAGTCTCTTTGTCGAGCGGCTTAGATAAGTCGCGCTTCGCAGAAATCCTGCATCTGGATTTATGTCTGGCAATTGTCAATTGGGAATGAAAAATGACCGACACGTTCGCAAAAGCGGCTGATTATGCGGTGTGGCTGGGCGAGGTCAAGTCGCGCATTCAATCGGCGCGGATTTCTGCGGTACGGGCCGTCAACCGTGACCTGATCTTGCTGTATTGGGACATCGGACGCAGAATCGTCGAAAAGCAGAACGCCCACGGCTGGGGTCAGGCGGTCATAGATCGCCTGTCGTACGACCTGTCTACAGCCTTTCCCGCAGCGACCGGCTTTTCGCCGCGCAATCTGCGAAACATGAAACAGTTTTACACCGCCTATTCTCAGCCTGAATTTCTGCAACGAGCTGTTGCGGAATTGAGCCGGCAGAGTTCCGTCCCATTCGCTGATGAAAAATGGCAACAAGCTGTTGCCAAATTGAACCAGGACGGCGATGCGGAGGAATTGCTGTACCAGATTGTCGCGGCAGTACCGTGGGGACACCATATCTTGATTCTGAACAAGATAACCGACTACTCCGAACGCCTGTACTACCTGCGCGCCACCGCGCAGTTCGGCTGGACGCGCAACGTCCTGCTCAACCAGATCAAGGCCGGGGCGTATGAACACTCCCTGGCCGAGGGCAAGACACACAATTTCCCTGCGGTCCTGCCCGAATATCTGGCCGAACAGGCCGAGGAAGCCCTCAAGAGTTCCTACAGCCTCGAATTTCTGGGGATTTCACGCGAGGCAAAAGAACGCGAGATCGAGCAGCGGCTGGTCGAGCAGGTGCAGAATTTCATCCTGGAGTTGGGCTATGGCTTCTGCTTCATAGGCCGACAGCATCGCCTCAGCCTGGGCGACAAGGAGTATTTCGTCGATCTGCTGTTTTATCACCGTTTCCTCAAATCGCTGGTCGCATTTGAGCTGAAGGCGGGGGCATTCAAGCCGGAGTATGCCGGTAAGATGGACTTCTATCTCAACGTCCTCAACGACAAAGAGCGAGCCACGGATGACAACCCCTCCATCGGCATTATTCTGTGCGCGGAAAAGGACAGTCTGGAGGTGGAGTTTGCGCTCAAGAGCAAGACCAACCCCATCGGGGTGGCCGAATACCAGCTCCAGACGACCTTGCCCGAGGAATTGCGGGGCAAACTCCCAACGTCCAGGCAATTGAGTCAGGCCCTGCGGCTGCCCGTAAAGAGACGTGAAAAGTAGGAGGAGCGGTAGGTCCAAAGGTCTGGAGTGTCAAGACAAATTGAAAAGCGCTACCAGTCCAAACCACAGTGCCCCGCGCTGACGCCGCCGGCCGGGCAAATCCCCCTCAATCCCCCTTTGGCAAAGGGGGAAGCCTGTCCTGAGCCCTGTCGAAGGGCGCGCCAGCGCAGGGGGATTTCGGGAACGAGGGAGGTCGCTTGTAAAAGCAGCTGACTACGCGGCGTGGAACGGTGAATCAGGGACTCGTCTCGCTGGATTGGAAGGGCGGCAACCATTCGACCCCCGGAGATAAAACATGGCTGACAAAGAGAGCGTCATCAAGCATCTGGAAATGATTCAGCGGATTATCAACCGCCTGGGCCGCGACTCCTTTCTGATCAAAGGCTGGAGCATGGCGATATTGACCGCCGGCATTATCTTCGTTGCAAGAAGCGAGGTTCAATCCGGGTGGCTGGGGCTGGCTTTCCTCGTCCCGGTCGTTGGGTTCTGGATTCTGGATGGCTATTTTTTGTGGCAAGAGCGCCTGTTTCGGCAGGTCTACGATGAGGTCAGGACGCAGGAGACCACGGATTTCGGCATGAACCTGATGAAGTATACAAACAGGCCAAAATGTAGCTGGCCGGCTGCGGTGTTTTCCGTAACGCTGAACATCTTTTACGGCCTTGAGATTGTCTTTGTATTGACGACGTTTTTTATCCTCACACTGAATCCAGGAGGGCCGTGAACAATGACCACTCGTGCCGGTTTAACGGCCCGACCAATTGCGCTGAACTCGCTCAGTGCCACGCCCCTCGCTTCATCTCCGGTACGTTTATGAGCTTTGACGCTACCGAAAAATACCAGTCCCAAATCCCGGCTCTGCAACTCCTGGTGGCGCTGGGCTTCAGGCCGCTGTCCGGGGCTGAGGCGCTGGCCCTGCGCGGCGGACGGCTGCGCAACGTCGTTCTCGACGAAGTGCTGACCGAGCAGCTGCTGCGGCTCAACCGGTTCACCCATCGCGGCCGTGAGTATGCCTTCGATCTCGAAGACGCCCATGAGGCGATACGCTGGCTGAAGCCCACCCCCGACCGGCTCAAGGGCCTGCGCGGCACCAATCAGGACATCTACGATACCCTCGTGCTCGGCACGACCATCACCAAGACCATTGACGGAGACTCCAAGTCGTACTCGTTCCGCTATGTCGATTGGGACACGCCGGATAACAACGTCTATCACGTCACCGCAGAGATGGCGGTCGAGCGAACCGGCAGCACCCAGACCCGCCGCTGCGATATCGTCGCCTTCGTCAACGGCATCCCCTGTGTCGTCATCGAAAACAAACGGCCGACCGAAGATTTGAAGAAGGCCGACAGTCAGCTGATCGGCTACCAGGGCGAGGACAACATCCCGCAGCTCTTCCACTTCGCCCAGCTGCTGCTGAGCCTGAACCGGCGCGAGGCGCGCTACGCAACGGTCGGCACGCCGCGCAAGTTCTGGCAGGCGTGGCGCGAGGAGGACGACGAGCGGCTGGCCGCGCTGGCCGCAGCCGCGCCGAACGCGGCCGAACGGGCGGCCCTGGTCGGCGCGCTTGAGGACGACACGCCGCTGGCTGAGCGGCCGCCGGTCCGCTTGCAGGGCTTGATTGACCGGCCGCTGGCGGTAGCCGAAGCCCAGGCCGTGTATGCGGGCGCGCTGGCCGACGCGCGGGCGCATTTTGAGGCGCTGGCGGCCGAGGGCGGACGCGCCATTACGGCTCAGGACCGCGCCATCTTCGCCCTGTGCCGGCCCGCACGTCTGCTCGATCTGGTGCGGCGCTTCACCGTCTTTGACGCCGGCGTGCGCAAAATCGCCCGTCACCAGCAGTTCTTCGCCGTTTGCAGGGCCGTAGAGCGGGTCAAGCAGTTCGACGTAGACGGCCGTCGCAGGGGCGGGGTCATCTGGCACACCCAGGGCTCGGGCAAGTCGCTGAGCATGGTCATGCTGGGCCGCGCCCTGGCGCTCGACCAGGACATTCCCAACCCGCGTATCGTCATCGTGACCGACCGTGACGACCTCGACCGGCAGATCCGGGACACCTTCCGGTCGTGCGAGATGGAGCCCGTCCGGGCGACCAGCGGCGCGCATCTGCTCAAGCTGATCCGCAACAAGGCGGCGCTGGTCACCACCATCATCAATAAATTCGACATTGCGGCACGGAGCGGCGCAGCGGCCGACGAAGACCCCAACATCTTCGTGCTGGTGGACGAGAGCCACCGCAGCCAGACCGGCCGCTACGGCGGGCACGGCGAGTCGGCCATGAAGATGCGGCGCATCCTGCCCAGGGCCTGCTACCTCGGCTTTACCGGCACGCCGCTGCTGCAAAAGGAGAAGAACACCCTGTCGAGCTTTGGCGGGCTTATCGACACCTACGCCATAGACGAGGCAGTTGCCGACGAAGCCGTGGTGCCGCTGCTGTACGAGGGCCGGATCGTCGAACAGCGCATCACCCCGGACATGATCGACCGCTGGTTCGACACGCTCAGCGGGGGGCTAAACGAACGGCAGCGGGCCGACCTCAAGCGCAAGTTCTCGCGCATGGACGCCCTGGCCAAGACCGACCAGGCAATTCAGGCCAAGGCGCTCGATATCTCCGAACACTTCCGGCGCTATTGGCAGGGCAGCGGTTTCAAGGCCCAGCTCGTCGCCCCGTCCAAGGCCGCAGCCGTGCGCTTCAAGGCGGCGCTCGACGCGCTCGGGCAGGTGAGCAGCGCCATCGTCATTTCGCCGCCCGACGACGGCGAGGGCAACGAAGAGGTCGATTCGGCATCCCAAGACCTCGTCGGCACGTTCTGGACGCGGATGATGGTGCAGTACGGGACGGAGGGCGAGTATAATCGCCGGATCATTGACGCCTTCAAGGGGCCGGGCGAGCCGGAAATCCTCATCGTCGTGTCCAAGCTGCTGACCGGGTTTGACGCGCCCCGCAACGCGGTGCTGTACGTGTGCAAGTCGCTGCGCGAACACAACCTGCTGCAAGCCATCGCGCGGGTGAACCGGCTATACGAGGAGGACGGGGTTGAGAAGCAGTTCGGTTTCATCATCGACTACGAGGGGCTGCTCGGCGAGCTGGATAAGGCGCTCTCCACCTATACCGCCTTCCAGGGTTTTGACGCGGCGGACCTGACCGGGACGCTGCACAACGTGCGGGAGCAGATCCGCAGGCTGCCCCAGCTCCACGACCAGCTGTGGGACCTCTTTCGGCCGGTCAGGAACACGCGGGATATGGAGCAGTTCGAGCAGTTCCTGGCCGACGAGGCCGTCCGTCAGGACTTTTACGAACGGCTACGCGCCTTCGGCCGCTGTCTGCACATTGCTCTCTCGTCGCACAAGGTTCTCGACGTGTTCGGCCAGACGCGGATTGACACGCTCAAGCGCGACTGGCGTCGGTTCTCGGAACTGCGGCACGCGGTCCGCCTGCGCTATCAGGAGACGGTCGATGTCAAGGAGTTCGAGCCCACAATACAGCGGCTGCTCGATGAGCAGGTGGTCGCCGGGCCGGCCGAGACCATCATCGAAGCCGTCAATATCAACGACCCCGAGGCGCTGCGGGCGATTGTTGGCGAGACGGGCATTTCCGACGCCTCCAAGGCCGACCGCATCGCCAGCGCCACACGGCGGACCATCACCGAGAGGCTGGACGAGGACCCGAGTTTCTACCGGCGCTTCTCGGAGCTGCTGGAGGAGACGATCCGCGACTACCGCGCCAGGCGGCTGTCCGAGCGCGACTATCTCAACCGGGTGCTTGAGTTGACCGCCAAGGTCGCCCGCAAGGACCGCGGTCGTGACGTGCCCGAGCCAGTCAGAGGCAACGACGACGGGCAGGCGTTTTTCGGCATTCTCGACGGAGCGCTGGTCCGCGCCGACGGCCAGCCGCTCGACAGGGGCGAGGTCGCCACTATCGCCCTGGCCATCATTGATATCGTCAAGGCCCACCACATCGTTGACATGTGGTCCAACGCCGTCGCCCAGAACAGCCTGCGCAACGCCATCGACGACTACTTTTTCGATGTGCTGCGTGATGAGAAAGGCGTCGCGCTGTCGGACGAGGTCCTGGATGAGCTGGAGGCCGAGATTGTGAAGCTGGCCAGGGCGAGGTTTCCCGGATGAGGGCGGAGCGGCATCGGGTGCGCTACGGCGCGCAGACGATTGAGTTTGCGGTCGTGCGCCGCCAGCGCACGACCCTGGAGATCGGTGTGGAGCCGGACGCGACGGTTGTGGTTGCCGCGCCGCTCGACGCCCCGCTGGAGGCCATTGCCGACAAGGTGCGCAAGCGTGCGGCCTGGGTGCGCCGCCAGCAGCGCTTTTTCGCCCGGTATCTGCCCCAGACGCCCGAGCGGCGTTTCGTGGCCGGCGAAACCCATCGCTATCTCGGCCGGCGGTACCGCCTGAAGGTGCGTGCCCACGCGCGGGCGACGGTCAGGCTGACCCGCGGCTTCATCCTTGTCCACAGCCGCGAACCCGACCGGGCCGAGGTCACGCGCAGGCTGGTCGAAGGCTGGTACCGTGGCCGGGCCCAGGTCAAATTTGCCGAACGGCTGGCGGTGAACCTGGCGCGCTTCCCCGACCCGGAATCGGTCCGGCCGCAGGGGCTGATCGTCCGCCAGCTGCGCCGGCGCTGGGGGTCGATGTCGCCGACCTCGCGGCTGCTGCTCAACCGCCGCCTGATCGAAGCGCCGGTCGATGCGATTGACTACGTCATCACCCACGAGCTGTGCCACATTGCCGAGCCCCACCACGGGCCGGCCTTTTTCGGCCTGCTGGACCGGGTGCTGCCGGACTGGCCCAGGCGCAAGGAGCGGCTGGAGCGGTGCATGGCCTGAGGCGCCGGCTTGAAATCGCCCCACCACGTCCCTAGGGTGGTTCTCGTTTCGAGCGGTCCCCATGCCCTGGAGACAAAAGGTAATCGTGATAACAACATGATATCTAAGAGGCCATCACGATTACCTTTTAACCGTATGATTTCCGTCACCGACGCTCTCCTCGACCGGATGGTCCGGACCATTGTGGCCGAGGTCGATCCCGAGCAGGTCATTCTGTTCGGGTCCCGCGCCCGAGGCGATGCCCGGGAAGACTCGGACGTTGACCTGATCGTCGTGGAGGCCGAACCCTTCGGTCAGGCCAGGAGTCAGCGACGAGAATCAACCCGTATCCTCTTGGCCCTCTTCGATTTCGAGGTCCCCATCGACATCCTGCTCTATAGCCGCGATGAGATCGCCTATTGGCGTGACTCGCTCAACCACGTCTTGGCGCGGGCGTTGCGAGAAGGAAGAACGCTCTATGAGCGACCTCAAATGCGCGAGAATGCTGTTTGACGCGGCCGAGCGTGTTCGGACTTCAGGTCAGGGTTTTCGTCTGGGATGATTTCCATGAAATGGTGTATATGCCAACAGTACTTAGCGTCGGACCATATCGTTTTTTCTTTTACTCGGGAGATCGTGATGAACCTCCCCATATTCATGTGGAGCGTGACAACGCTATCGCAAAATTCTGGCTTGACCCAAGCCGGTTGCAGAGCAGCAGTGGTTTTTCCCGAGCGGAAGTTCGCCGTATCCAGCAACTTGTCAACAGACACCAGACGAAGCTAGTGGAGGCATGGCATGAGTATTTCCGAGCTTGAGATGACAATTCCCAATGCAGACGGGGTTACTCTCACGAATGATACGCTCAAGGTCGCCCTCAGCGATGGGCGAACCCTCGCTGTCCCGCTGGCTTGGTATCCTCGGCTGGTCCACGCCACCAAGGCGGAGCGAGGACATTGGCGGCTGATCGGCCAGGGCCAGGGAATCCACTGGGAAGACCTTGACGAAGACATCAGCATTGTGAGCCTACTCGCCGGACGACCCTCTGGCGAGAGCCAGACCTCTTTCAAGAAGTGGTTGGCAGCCCGCTCTCGCCGTCCGGCCAGCGGTCACGAGTAGGGAGCGTTGTAGGGTGACGCTCTATCACCCTACGAGTCATCCTCCGGCTGACGATCTTCCGACCCGGTCAACACCCGGTAAAAACAGAACCCGACCAGCCCCAGTACAAAGCCGACCGATGTCAGCATGAAAATCCAGCCCCCAGCCGTCATCGCTCCACTCCCCGTTCAGTCGTTTGGCGGCAGGCGTCCGTCAATATCCAGCCCGGCCGCCCGCCAGCGCCGCTCTCCGATTCTGGTGATGATCACCAGCAGGACCAGGATCAGCCCGATAAAACCCAGGGTCCAGCCGGCGACCGCGTCGTCGGCCAAGCCCCGGACATAGTCCGGCAGGCTCTGAAGACAGAAGCCGACCAGGACGACCAGCAGATAGGCCGGCGATACATACTTCATGACAAAACGGAAAACGCCCGGTATGCGCAGCTGCGCCCCGGTATGCGCCTCGGCCAGGCCCCTGTCGATGCCGAATATCCAGCTGAAGCACACGCTCTGGACGGCGGCCAGGACGACAATGACCAGGGTGCCGACCCAGAAGTCCATGGTGTTGAGGGCGACCTGTCCGCGGCTGAAGTACAACACCCACAGCGAGCCCAGGCAGCTCAGGCCGCCCAGATACACCAGGGCTCTGGAGCGGGACAGGCCGAGGGCTTCGGCCAGGAAGGCAAACACCGGCTGGAGCATGGACAGAGAGCTGGTGACTGCGGCCAGGAAGAGCATGAAAAACCAGATTGCTCCGATCAGACGACCAAACTCGCCCATGGAGGCGAAGACGATGGGCAGGGTCTGAAAGCCGAGGCCGAAGGTGGAGCCGACCGCCAGGCCGACCCCGACAAATATAAAGGCGGCCGGAATGGTGATCAGGCCGCCGAGCGCCACCTCGCAGAACTCGTTGGTGGCCGAGGCGGTCAGCCCGGACAGGACTACGTCGTCGTTTTTGGTCAGATACGAGGCATAGTTCAGGATAATGCCAAAGCCGACCCCGATGCTGAAAAAGACCTGTCCGGCGGCCGCCAGCCAGGTCCGGAAGTCGCCCAGATGAGACAGGTCGGGGTTCCACATGAAGCCCAGGCCGGCCAGCACATTCTGGTCGGGCCGGGCCGGGTCGGGCGTGCCCAGGGTCAGGACGCGGACCAGCACAATCAGGGCGCACACGATCAGGGCCGGCATGGCAATCTTGCAGAAGATTTCAATGCCTTTGGCCAGGCCGCGGCGAATGAACCACAGGTTGAAGCCGATGACGAACAGCAGGAACGCCAGCCCGGCCCCGCCGTCCGGGATCAGGCCGTTGGCGTCGTCGCCGCTGATCGTGCGAAAGAAATCGGCTGAGCGGGCCGCGTACTGGGCGGGGTCGGAGCCGAGGTCGAGGCTGCCGGTCAGATAGGCCAGGAAATAGCGCAGACACCACGCCTCGATCAGCACGTAGTACATGTTGACCAGCAGCGGGGCGAGGATGCCCAGCGCGCCCAGATAGCGGGCCGGGGCGCCTCTGCCGATCATGCCCAGAATGGACGGGGCGGAGTGCAGACCCTTGCGCCCGCCGTAGCGGCCCATGGTCCACTCCGCCCAGCACAGCGGAATGCCCAGAAAGAGCAGGGCGCACAGGTAGGGAATCATGAACGCCCCGCCGCCGTGCTGGGCGGCCTGGCCGGGAAAGCGCAGGAAGTTGCCCAGCCCGACGGCCGAGCCGGCAACGGCCAGAATGATGCCGACCCGGCTCCCCCACCGCTCCTGCTGTTGGGTCATGGTCTAGGTCACGAAATGGGGCAGGATGTCTTTGCCGTAGCGCGTGATCTGGGGCTGGATCTCGTCCAGCGGACAGGCCGGTCGCAGGACAAACTTGACACACCCGGCGTTGACGAAGTCCTGGATTTTTTCCACGCACTCCTCGGGCGGACCGACCACGCAGCGGGCGGCCAGATCTTCGGGCGGCATGGGCAGGCCGCGCAGAAAGGGCGCAACGGTTTCCCAGCCCTTTTCGCGGTCCTCGCACACGTGGGTCAGCAGCAGCACCCCGGCTTCGCGCGAATCGACCGGCCGGCCGTAGGACTCGCCGTAGGCTTGCAGTTTGTCCATGTCGGCGCGGAATTCGTACGGAGTGGTCAGAGCCGGAAACCAGCCGTCGCCCAAACGCACGACCCGTCTGAGAATCGCGTCGCTCTTGCCCCCAATCCAGATGTCCAGCGAGCCTTTGGCCGGTTTGGGCTCAACCGTCACGTCCTCGAACTGGTAGAACTGGCCCTCGTAGTTGACATGTGACTCGGTCCACAGCCGGCGCAGAATATCAATGCCCTCGTCCAGCCGCTTGCCGCGTTCGCGGGGCGAGATGCCCGAGGCCGCCAGGTCGCGCGTATCGCTGCCGCTGCCCACGGCCATGATCATGCGCCCGTTCGACAGATAGTCGAGGGTGGCGTAGGTCTTGGCCACCTGAACGGGATGGCGGGCCGGCAGGGTCAGGACGCTCGGCCCCATCCTGAGCTTTTTGGTCCGGGCCGCAATCATGGCGAACAGGCAGGTGATATCCAGGGTTGGGTTGCGGGTGACGATGTGGTCCGACAGCCAGACCGAGTCGAGCCCCAGGTCTTCGGCCAGCTCGGCGCTGGTGCAAATGAGCTCGGGGTCGGGCAGCCCGTATTTCCACTGCCCGAAGCCGATACCGATTTTTATACCGCCCATGGGAATATCCTCCAGTCAGTGCATGGGAGAAAATGCGGCCGGAATG
The DNA here is from genome assembly GCA_965243735.1 of uncultured Binatia bacterium (SeqCode). Lineage (GTDB taxonomy): Bacteria > Desulfobacterota > Binatia > Bin18 > Bin18 > JAAXHF01. Next base: position 3,576,980 of record CBDEVZ010000008.1, on the reverse strand, counting down.
AGAATTGTGCTGTCCTGGCTGACCAGAAACTCGCGCGTCCCCGGCGGCCAGTTGGGCAGCGTGAGCGATTCGGCCCGAATGCGCGCCGGCTCCTCAAGGTCGGCGTAGGGCCAGATGTGGACGAACTTGTTGAGACCGCCAATCTCGGTGTACCAGCACGCCGCCAGCGGCGACAGCTCGGTCCGGGCTGGGACAGCCTCGGCCCAACGTTCCAGGACGGTCGGCATGGCGCCCGGCTGGTACATGTAAGTTCGCATCTCGTACACCCCTCCCAGACTTCTCTGACCCAGGGGCTGCATGAACGGCGCCGGAATAAAGATCTCCGACTCCATGTCTTCGATCATCTCCCCGATTTTGGGCGGCCAGTTGGGGTCGCCCATGGCCTGGCCGCGCAGCTCAGTGCGCTGGCGCAGGTCGTCGTAGGGCCAGACGTGGATGATCCGGTTCAGTGGACCGATGTCGGTATGCCAGAAGGCGCCCAAGGGAGAATATTTTTCGCGGTGGGGCAGGGCCTCGGCAAAGCGTTTTTCGCACTCGGGAATGCTGCCGGGTTTGAGCCGGTAGGTTCGCACTTCATAAATCATGACGGTCCTCCTGTGGGTCGGGCGTGTCGGCCGTGGACTCGCCACACGCCAGCAGCGCTGCGTGGAGAGCATCGCGATCAAAGCCCTTGCCGATGAACACCACGTGTTCCGGCGGCTCGGGCAACAGGTCGATCCATTCCATGTCCAGTTCGCCGGCGACGTACTGGAACATCCACTGTTCGTCTGAGTCGGTGAAGCGCACAAAGCCTTTTGCCCGCCAGACGCTGGATGGCAGCGACCGCATCAGCGCCTCGAACCGGGCCCGGTCCAGCTGGGCGTCACACACATGGGTCAGGGTATGAAAGTGGTCATGGGCCGGACCCGGCTGGTGGGATCGCGGCGAGCGGACAATGTCTCCGGCTGCGGCCAGAATGCGGTCGTAGTCCATCTCGCCCCGTTCGGTCAGCACAATCTGGGCGCGGGGGTTGAGTTGGCGAATCTGCGCCGTCAGGTCTGCCAGCGTGTCGGCATCGGCCAGGTCGCGTTTGTTGAGCAGCACGAAGTCGGCCAGTTCGGTCTGCTGCTGGATTCCGGCGTGCAGCTCTTCGGCCAGCCGGGCGAAGTTCACCGGGTCCAGCACGGCGATCAGCGACGCCAGGCGGACCATGGTCAGCACCTCTTCCTTGGTGGCCTGATCGATCAGCTCAATCGGGTCGGCCAGGCCGGTGGCCTCGACGAAGATGACATCCGGCCCCAGTGCCGCAACTTCCTGCAAGGCTAGGCCGAGGGTTGCGCCGATGGTGCAGCAGATGCAGCCGTTGCTCATTTCGCGGACGCTGAACCCCTGGCCGCGCAGCAGCTCGCCGTCGATATTGACCTCGCCGTACTCGTTCATCATGACTGCGGGTTTGAGCCCGACGGCCAGGCAGTGATCCAGCAGGCGCTTCAGCAGGGTGGTTTTGCCGCTACCCAGAAAGCCGGAGATCAGGTGGAGCGGAATCCGCCCGGCCTCGCTGAAAACCAGGCGTTCTTTGTCGAGGGCAGGTGCGTCGGCCATGCCGGCCAGTATTACAGGATTCCCGGTTGCGGGAAAGGGAAGGGACGGCTAAAGAGGTGCCCAGCACTATGTCCCTCATGAAAAGGAGGATAGGAACATGAGGTGGAAAACCGTTGCCGGCCTCGTCGCCGTGTGTGTGTTGAGCGCCAGTCATGCTCTGGCGATTGAGTGGGAAGTGTGGCTGTCCGATCAATCGAACAGCGCCGATATCAGCGCCGACAGTCCCGCCGGCACCTTTGGCGGTCGCATTCTGGTGTACGACGGCCGCGACATCCTGATCGCCCAGCCCGGAACGTATGACGAAGACCATCCGCTGTTCGGGCCGACTGTGATCGAAGCGGCCGATGTCTTTCCCTACGCGCTGTCGGAGCTTGGCGCGGATGTCGAGCGGCTCCACGGCATGCTGCCCCATCCGTCGCATCGCTTCATGAACGTGAATTTTTTTGGTCCGGGCGTCGGTCTGGTCGGGATTATTGATGCGGAGGGGCAGTGTACGCTCGCTCCGCCCGAGCTGCTGGGAATCGATCTCTTTGGCTTTGGCTATGATCCCGGGGCGTTCATCGGGGCAGGCGGAGGGCTGAAGCTGTGCGGGCCGATCCAGGGTGATCCGTATGCGGCGGCCAAGCTTGGCAAGGCCCTCTTCAGGACGACCGGCCCGGAAGGCGCGGATCCCTCGAACCATATGTCCTTCTGGACTCCGGACGGCACCAAGCTGGTCGTGGCCAATCTCAGCGCCAAGCTGTTGGAGCGCATTGATTACGACCAGGCCGCAGACACCTTCACCTTCAACAAGGCCGCTACGCTCGATCTGGTCGGGGGACGCGACTTGACGGCCATGGAAGCGCGGGCCGATTCGACCCTGCCGGCCGGCCGGGTGAGCGGGACGTATGCCAACTTTCAGACCATGCACACGCCGAGCGGCGCGCTGAAGGAAGGGCCGGGTCGGCCCAATAACGTGGTGGTGTGTCCCATTCCCAGCAGCACCAGCCAGCACGTGTATGTCACCTTTGGCGGTGGCGGGCTGTTCGTGGTCGATGTCACGACCGAACCGATGTCGATCGTGGCCGAATACACCAATGATGTCATCAGCGGCGCCGGGTGTGGCGGTGCGGAGGGGGGCGGCTTCATGCATCTGAACGCGGGCGTCTCGGCGAGTGCCGCGGGTGCGGATGACTCGGTGTTCATTGTGTATCGTCTGCCGCTTGACTATCCCGATGGCGCGAGCCCCCACACCACGCCCAATATGCCGCCGGTCGTCAAGTTTTATGAAGAGAAAACGCTGGGCCTCACCTCCGAAGAGGCGCTGGCCAGCCGTCGCGATGCCCACGGCCTGACCATTTCGCCCACCCGCCGGTATCTGTATCAGTTTGATCGGATTCAAAATAATGCCGAAGTGTTCGATATGGGCAAGGTCATCAACGATCCCGACGCCACGCTGGAAGAGCAGGCCGAGGCGCATGTGGGCAGCCTGGATCTCACCGGCTCGGAGTGGTGTGTCGGCGAAGGGGCGCCTTTCGTCAATCAGGACGGCGAGGCCTATGAGTTCAGCGACGATCCGGCCCCGGATCTGGTGGATATTTCTCCCGATGGCCAAAAGCTCATCGTCTCCTTCCGGGGCCCGCACCCGGTCACCGTCAAACACGCGGCTGCGGGCAGTTGTCCCGGCTTCGGTGTGGTGACACTCGAAGGCGACGGGTCAAGCGGCAGCCTGACGCATGTCTTTCGGACCTTTCTACCCGACGCGACCGGCACCAAAAATCTGAGCGACATTCATGACGCAACCGTTCGGATCAAAGGGCCGAACGCGCCGCGCATCTGTCGATCCTGGCAGGGCTGCTGGACGTGGAATCCGTCGATTCATGAGTTGGAGAGGTTGGAATAGATGACGCGGCCTGACATCAGGGCCGTTGCGTTTCTGCTGCGTCCCGTATAATTTCTGGTCAGAAAGGTCAGAATAGGTGGGGGCATGAAAAACTGGCAGGTCCAAGAGGCGAAAGCGCGTTTCAGCGCCCTGATGCGTAGTGCCGAGACCGACGGGCCGCAGACGATTACTGTCCACGGCCGACGGGCCGCAGTCGTCCTTTCTGCGGCCGACTATGACCGTCTGAAGCGCCCGCAACCCTCAATGGCCGAGTTTCTGCGGGTATCTGCTCTGGTGGGCGTGGAGTTGAACATTGAGCGCGACACGTCCCTGCCGCGCGATATCGATCTGTGAGCTTTCTCATCGACACCTGCGCGCTGTCGGAACTGCTCAAGCCGAGACCCTCACGCCGGGTGTCCGAGTGGTTCCTGGCGACGCCCCAAACCGCGATGTTCGTGAGCGTCCTGACCCTGGGCGAGATCCGAAAAGGGGCGGTGATGCTGGGTCAAGGCCGTCGCCGGGCACGGCTCACCGCGTGGCTGGAAACGGAATTGCCGGCCTGGGCCGGAGACCGCATCCTGCCGGTCGATGCCGATGTGGCGGATACGTGGGGCCGCCTTCTGGCCAGGACCCGGAGCATCCCTGCCGTTGATAGTCTCATTGCCGCTACCGCGCTGTGTCACCGCCTCACGGTCGTCACCCGCAACGAGGCCGACTTTGCCACCACGGGCGTTGAACTGCTGAATCCCTGGAAAGATTGAGGCTGGTGGCGCGGACGAAACACTCGTCTGGAACGCAAACCTGTGACACCGACCGGAGCCGAGCGGCTTGTCTGGACAGAGCAATTCGGTCCAGTTGTTCTTGCCCTTTCTTACTGGTAAGAAAGGCTTCCATGACAACCCCTTCAACTACGAAAATGTCCTCGAAAGGACAGGTCGTCATTCCCGAAGCAATTCGCACCCGTCTCGGCCTCAAGCCGGGAACGCGGTTCGTCGTTGTTGCCGATAAGGACGCGATTATCCTCAAAGAGCTTGAGGTGCCGTCAATGGATGAGTTCGATGGGCTGCTCAAGGAGGCCCGCAGGCAGGCCCGCGAGGTCGGTCTGAAGCGCTCCGACATTGCCGACTCCATAGCCGAGACCAGGCGTCGGCGGTGAGGGTCGTCATTGACACCAATGTCCTCATGTCGGCCGTATTCTTCGGTGGTATCCCCGGTCGAATCCTCAGGGCCTGGCGTTCTGGCCACATTGACTTGGTGATGTCTTCGTGACCCCCAGACAGTTCGTGGACCGGTGGCTCTGAGAAAAATGGACGCCTGCCAAACTGGCAAATCGGTCTGGAGCAGTTTGGCGGGATCGCAGTCCGCTCGGTGAACGCAGGGAATCCTTCGTGAGAGGAACGGAAATGAACAAGGAGTGTGACGGTGACGCAGACGGAGCGTGAGCCTCTTCAACTCGGCATTTTCATGCCCAACTGCAGTAACGCGTATTCGATCAGCACCTATCGGACCGGCCCCGACGAGTGGCCGTATGCGTCGAATAAGCGGATTGCCCTGGCGGCCGAGGAGGCCGGTTTTGACTTTCTGTTTCCGGTCAGCCGCTGGCGCGGTTTTGGCGGAAAAACCAACTACCTGGGTCTGTCGCAGGAGACCATGACCTGGGCGGCCGCGCTGCTGGCGGTGACGACCCGGCTGAAGGTCTATTCAACTGTGCATGTGCCGGTCTTTCACCCTTTGGTGGCGGCCAAAATGGGCGCGACATTGGATCATATCGGACAGGGGCGCTGGGGCATCAATATTGTCAGCGGGTGGAGCCGGGAAGAGTTCGGCATGATGGGTATTGAGCTGCTGCCCCACGACCAGCGCTACGCCAAGACGGCCGCGTTCATCGAGATTCTGAAAGGGCTGTGGACCCAAGAGCCGGGGACGTTTGACTACGACTCGCCATGGTATCAGATTGCAGGCGGCTATGTGAATCCGCAGCCGGTCTGTAAACCGCATCCGCCCATCGTCAACGCCGGGGTGTCGGAAGACGCCAAGGAGCTGGTCGCCCGGCTGTGCGACTGGGCGTTTATCGGCCAGTCGTCTATTGAAGAGACCGGGGAGTTGACCTGGGACTTCAAAGTCCGGGCCGACCGGTACCAGCGCCGCGTCCGCTGCGCGGGCTATCCGTTTGTCTTATGGCGCGAGACCGAAAAAGAGGCCGAGGACGAAAAGCGCCGGATTCTCGACCAGATGGATCCCGTGGCAACCGAGAACTGGGCCCGGGGGCTGGGCATCGGCAGCGGTTCGTTCGATCATTTCACTCTGGAGATGTTTGCCCTGGGGGCGGGCGCCCTGCCGGTTATCGGTACGGCCGAACAGGTCGCCCTCAAACTCAAGCGGCTGTACGAGCTGGGCCTGGACGGCGTGCTGATGTGTTTTCTGTCGTACTATGACGACACGGTCCGGTTCGGCCGCGAGATCGTGCCCCTGCTCAGACAGCTGGGGGTGGTCGGAGAGGCCGGCGCCCGCTTAGAATGATCTGATAGTATGATCCGGTCATTCGCTGATCAGGCCACTGAGGATATCTTTGACGGCGCGACGAGCCGACAGGCTCGCAGGCGATGTCCGTCGGCGGTCTGGCCGATAGCCCGGCGGAAGCTGACTCAGATCAACCGCGTACGCGATCTTCGCGAACTTGCCGTTCCGCCCGGCAATCGGCTTGAGCGGCTGAGAGGAGACCGAGCTGACCAGTACAGCATTCGGATCAATGACCGCTATCGCATCTGTTTTTCATGGGAGGCGGGGTATGCAGACAAGGTCGAAATCGCGGACTACCACTAACACCCGAGAGCGGAAGCCTGGTGCATCGCAGTTGGTCCAGCGCAGGCTGCCAAAGCATCAGCCGCCAACCCATCCCGGCGAGATGCTGCTTGAGGAGTTCCTGAAGCCGCTCGGGATGTCGCAGTCGGCGTTCGCCCAGCGCCTCGGCATCTCCTACCCGCGGCTCAACGAGATCGTCCGGGGCAAACGGAGCGTCACACCGGATACCGCCCTACGTTTGGCCCGCGTTACCGGGATGAGCGCTGACTTCTGGCTCGGCCTGCAACAGGACTGGGACTTATGGCACGCGGCGACGCCGGAACGGCTGGCGGATATCACGTCGCTGGAACCTCTGCCGCGCCCGGCCTAGATTCTGTCTGGACATGTGCCCCTGCTCAGACAGCTGGGGGTAGTAGTAGGTCGGATTAGCGAAGCGTAATCCGACAAGTGCGGGATGTCGGGTTACGCCTGCGGCTAACCCGACCTACACGGCTACACATAATGGTGAATTGCTCTAGGCCCGCTCCAGGCGGGCGAGCGCGGCCTCGGTCTGATCCATGCCTTTTTCCAGGTTTGCCATCGACGTGGCGTACGAGATGCGGACATTGTTGGGCGCGCCAAAGCCCTCACCGGCGACCAGGGCGACGCGCGCCTCTTCCAGCAGATACAGGGCGAAGTCGGTTGCCGATTCGATGCGGGTGTCCTGGACGGTCGCTCCAAAGTAGCCGGATACGTTGGGGAAGACGTAGAAGGCGCCTTCGGGCAGGGTACAGGTGATGCCGGGAATGGCGCGCAGGCGGTCAACGATGTAGTTGCGGCGTTTGGCAAACTCGGCGGCCATCACCCCGACCGGCTCCTGGGTCCCGGTCAGCGCCGCCACAGCCGCAGCCTGGCTGATCGAGCTGGGGTTTGAGGTGCTCTGGCTCTGGAGCGTTTCCAGGGCTTTGATCAGATTGGCCGGACCTGCGGCATAGCCCAGGCGCCAGCCGGTCATGGCGTAGGTCTTGGACACCGAGTTGACCAGCAGCACCCGGTCGCGCAGCTCGGGTTTGAGGGTCAGGATCTGGGCGCAGCGCGGCGCATCGTACAGAAATTTCTCGTACACATCGTCCGAAATGACGAGCAGATCGGTCTGTTCGATCACTTCAATCAGCTGACCCAGTTCGTGCTCGGTATAGGCCGCGCCGGTCGGGTTTGAGGGGCTGTTGAGCAGCAGGGCCTTGGTGTTGGGACCCAGCGCCGCCCTGAGCTGGCCGTCGGTCAGCTTGAAACCGGTCTCCTCGCTCGTCGGCAGCAGCTTGGGCCGCGCGCCGGTCAGGATCACCATGTCCGAATAACTGACCCAGTAGGGGGTGGGAATCAGGACCTCATCGCCTGGCCCGAACAGGGCGTGGAAGGCGTTGAACAGGGTATGTTTGCCGCCCGAGTTGGTGGTCACCTCCGACAAGGCATAGCTGAGCCCGTTATCCCGCTCCAGTTTAGCGATGATCGCCTCTTTGACGGCTGCGGTCCCGCCGACCGGGGTGTATTTGGTCTGACCCTGTTGGATGGCGGTCACGGCCGCTGCCTTGATATGGTCGGGCGTGTCAAAGTCGGGCTCTCCGGCGCCAAAATCAATCACGCTGATACCCTGACGGCCGAGGGCGGCGACCTGGGCGGTGACGGCTAAGGTGGGAGACGGCTTGATGAGCGACAGACGTTCGGCGAGCTGTATCATGGTGGTGTATGGGGGTTGAGAACGCTTAGGAGGTTGCGGCCAGCTTTTCCCGTAGACGCCGCTCAATGTGAGCCGGGACCAGACCCTGGACCGATCCGTCGAAGCTGGCGATTTCCTTGACCAGGCGCGAGGCGGTATAAAAATGGGTCGCCCCGGTGGCCAGGAAGAGGGTGTCAATATTCGGTTTCATGTGTCGGTTCATCAGTGCCATCTGAAACTCATACTCGAAATCGGACGCCGCCCGCAGGCCGCGAATGACAATGCTGGCCTGCATTTTCTCGACATAATCGACCAGCAGACCGTAGAAACTATCGTAGATCACCCGGTCGCCAACCTCTGTGAATTCCTCGCGGAACATGTCGAGGCGTTCCTCGGGCGTGAACAGATAGTTTGTCTTCTGCGGATTATACACCACTGCCACCACCACCTCGTCAACAATCTCCAAGCTGCGGCGGACAATGTCGATGTGTCCGTAGGTTGGCGGATCAAAAGAGCCTGGGTAAATGCCCCGACGTTTCACACGGCCTCCTCGTCTTGGTGCTGGTAGAAGGACACCCCGGTTTTGCCGTAACGGCGGCGATCCGTCAATACCAAACCGGCGTAGGCCTCGGCGCCGCTCTCGTGCGGGTCATGCTCGACTACGACCCAGGCGTCCGGGTTGAGCAGCCGGCCGCCGGTCAGCGCCCGCAGGGTTTTGTCCACCCAGCCCTCGGCGTAGGGCGGATCAACAAAGACGCCGTCGAAGCGCAGCCCCTGCTGGGCGACGATTTTCAGCCCGGTTGCGGCGTAGGCGCGCACCACCCGACCCCGCTGACGAAAGCCGGTGGTCCGCAGGTTGGTCCGGATTGTGCGCTGGGCCTCTGGGTGGGGATCCACAAAGACGACCGACCCGGCCCCCCGACTCAGGGCTTCGAGGCCCAGTGCGCCGGTGCCGGCAAACAGGTCGAGGACGGCGGCTCCCTGGAGCGCAAAGCGGCTGACCAGAATGTTGAAAATCGCCTCTCTGACCTGATCGGCGGTCGGCCGGACGGTGTAGCCCTTGGGCGCCTTGAGCTGGAGTCCGCCGCGTGAACCGGCGATAATACGCACTACACACTCAGAATATGCACGGTCACCGCTGCGGCTTCGCCGCGCAGCATGCCGCCGCCGTTCTCGGTCAGCCCGACCTTGGCCCCAGCGACCTGGCGTTTGTCGGCCTGGCCGCGCAGCTGCCAGAAGATTTCGGCGATCTGGGCCACCCCGGTCGCGCCGACCGGATGGCCCTTGGCCAGCAGCCCGCCGCTGGGATTGACGGGCAGACGGCCACCCAGGGCGGTCACCCCCTCGTCAATGAGACGCCCCCCGTCGCCGGTCGGACACAGACCCAACTCTTCGTACAGCATCAGCTCGGCCGGAGCCGAGGCGTCGTGGATTTCGGCCACATCCAGGTCTTGCGGGCCGATGCCGGCCGCCTCATAGGCCTGCTGGGCCGCCCGCTGGCTGATGCCGGGCTCGTGCGGCTGGTGATCCTGACCCGAACACACGGCCGAGGCGCTGACGTAGACCGGCTGGCTGGTGTACTGCCGGGCGGTGTCGGCGCTGGTCAACACGACTGCGGCCGCGCCGTCGCCGATCGGCGAGCACATCAGGCGGGTCAGCGGATCGGCGATCAGGGGTGCGTCCAGGACTTCCTGGGGGCTGCGCGGTGTCTGGAACTGGGCGTGGGGGTTAAGGCTGCCGTGAGTGTGGTTCTTGGCCGCGATCTTGGCGTAGTGTTCTGCGGTCGTGCCGTAGGTGTCCATATGGTCGCGGGCCAGCTGGGCGTAGAAGTCCATGAACAGGCTGCGTGAGGTGCCGGCGCCGTCGGACGTGGCCTCGTTCATGTCGGCCAGCGTTTGTTCCATCAGCTCCACGTCAATCGCGCTGCCAAGAGCGGCGAACGAGCGGCTCTTGTCGCGGTGAAAGAGTTTTTCCATGCCAACGGCCAGGACGGTATCGTACAGGCCGGAGGCCACGTACAGCCAGGCCAGATGAAAGGCGGTGCCCGCGCTGGCGCAGGCATTTTCGGTGTTGATGACCGGAATGCCGCCGATGCCCATGTCGCGCAGCACGACCTGGCCGCGGATGCACTCCTGGCCGGTCAGCAAGCCGGCCATGGCGTTGCCGACCGCTGCGGCTTCCAGCCTGTTCTTGTCGACGCCGGACGAGGTCAGGCAGGCGTCCACCGCCTCACGGGTCAGGTCTTTCATGCTCCGGTCGAGGTGTTTGGCAAAACGCGTCATGCCCGCTCCGACAATAGCCACCTGTCTCATATGCGTACTCCCTTCCTCGAAAGGTGAACAATGAGTTCTTTCTGATCGTTGTTCACCGTGCGGTCGAGCGCCCTACTATACGCCCACACGCCCTTGTTCGGCAAGCAGAATTTCGCCACTATGGGGCTGCTGTGAACTTTGTACTGGTGCCGGTCAAGGCGCTGGCCGAGGGCAAGACCCGCCTGTCGCCACTGCTGTCCGAGGCGGCCCGCCGCGCCGTGTCGCGGGCGATGCTGACCGATGTGGTGTCGAGCGTGTTGCAGGTCCCGGCGGTTGATCGGGTCGCGGTGGTCAGTTCCGACCCGTCCCTATTGGCCCTGGCCCGGGGGCTGGGAGCCTTGGCCGTGGCCGAGGGCTGGCCGCGCGGGCTGAACGGGGCGACCAGCCTGGGCACCGACTTTTGTGTTCGCCATGGGGCGACAACACTGCTGGTGTTGCTGTCCGATCTGCCGCTCATCCAGCCCCGAGACATTGCCCGGCTGTTCGCCCAGCTGAGCGGTCGGCCCGAGGTCCTGCTCGTGCGCTGCAAGTATGGGGACGGGACCAACGCCTTTCTGCGTGTGCCGCCGCTGGTCATGCAGCCGTGTTTTGGCGGCCCCAGCCTGGCCGCCCATCAGAAAGCCGCCCGCCAGCAGGGGATTGCGTGCCGCGTCGTCGAGGCGCCGAGCATTCGCTTTGATCTGGACTCGGTTGAAGACCTCAAACAGTGTGCGCACCAGCGGCTGGCTCCGCATACCGCTCGGGTGCTGCGCGAGTATGGCGTCTTTGGCGCCGACTGCAAACCGCCATCGGTGTAACATAGGCGTAACATGGGCAAGCCACAGCTGGTTGTGATTGCCGGGCCGACGGCCAGCGGAAAAACCGCCCTGGGGGTTGAGCTGGCCGGCCGCTGTAACGCCGAAATCGTGAGCGCCGACTCCCGCCAGGTGTACCGCTATCTCGATATCGGGACCGCCAAACCGACGCCCCACGAACGGCGGACCGTCCGCCACCATTTGCTCGACGTGGTCGAGCCCGAGGCCGGCTTTGATGTGGCGCGTTTTCGGCGACTGGCCCAGGCCGCCATCGACGACATTCGGCGGCGCGGGAAACGGGTGTTGGTGGTCGGTGGGACGGGACTCTACATCCGGGCGCTGACGCGCGGGTTGTGCGCCGGCCCGCCGGCCGACGTGGCGCTGCGCGCCCGCCTGCGGCAGCAGGAAGACGAAGCCGGCGGCGGCTTCCTGCATCACCGGCTGCAACAGCTCGATCCCCCGGCCGCAGCCCGTCTGCATCCGCACGACACGCTGCGCCTCGTCCGGGCCTTGGAGGTGGTGCTGCTCAGCGGCACTCCGCTCAGTCAGTGGCAGGCGCGGCACGGTTTTCGGGAACAGCCTTTTGACACCCTGATGATCGGACTCAAGCCGGACCGGGCCAGCCTGTACGAACGGATCGGGCGGCGCTGTCGGGACATGGTCCAGGACGGGTTGGTGGAGGAGCTGCGCGGGCTGTGGCAGCGGGGCTATAGTCCCGACCTGCCCGTTCTGCAGACGATTGGTTATGCGCAGATGCGGCGTGTCCTCGAAAATGGGAGTGGGTTGGAGGAGGCGCTGGCCGATATGGCTCAGCACACCCGGCGGCTGGCCAAACGCCAGCTGACGTGGTTTCGTGGCGAGCCGGAGATATGCTGGTCCGAACCGGATCAGGTCGATCAGATCTGGACCACGGTCGCGCGATTTTTCCAGATTTGATAAGGGGACGGCTGTGCAGACGACCTATCTGGATTTTGAGCAGGAGTTGAGCGAGATTGATAAGCGGCTTGAGGCGCTGGGGCGCCAAGAAGACTGCTCGGCCGAGGAGCGGGCCGAGCAGGCCCGCCTGACCGAGCAACAGCAGGCTCAGGAGGCGGAGATCTATACAGCCCTGCGGCCCTGGCAGCGTATCCAGCTCTCGCGCCATACCGACCGGCCCCAAACGCTGGATTATATCCGGCTTCTCGGAACCGAGTTTGTCGAGCTCCACGGCGACCGGACATTTGCCGATGACCCGGCCATTATCGGCGGTCTGGCCCGCTTCCAGGGACGGCCCCTGGTCGTGCTCGGACACCAGCGCGGTCAAACGGTCCAGGAAAAGGTGCGCCGCAATTTTGGCATGCCGCGTCCCGAGGGCTATCGCAAAGCCCTGCGTCTGTTCCAGCTGGCGGAGCGCTTTGGGCGACCGGTGGTGGCTTTCATTGACACCCAGGGCGCCTACCCCGGGGTGGGCGCCGAAGAGCGCGGTCAGGCCGAGGCTATTGCCCGCAATATCCGTGAGCTGGCCGGTCTGCGGACGCCGGTGATCGTGGTCGTGATTGGCGAGGGGGGCAGTGGCGGAGCCCTGGCCCTGGGGGTTGGCGACCGGGTGCTGATGCAGGAAAACGCGTGTTATTCGGTCATTACCCCGGAGGGCTGCGCCGCCATTCTGTACGGTGAACGCACCCCCGAGCGGGTGGCCAGGGCGGCCGAGGCGATGAAGATCACCGCCCCCGACCTGTTGCGTCTGGGGGTGACTGACGAAATTGTGGCCGAGCCGCAGGGCGGCGCGCATCGCCATCCGGAGGCGGCCATGGCTGCGGTCGGACGGGCCATTGCTCGGCATCTGGACGAGGTTGTCGGCCTGTCGCTGGACGAGCTGGTGGCCCAACGCTATGAAAAATTCCGGCGCATGGGCACGGCTGCGGTGCGTGAGAGCGGCCACCAAGCGGACCGCTGAGCGACGGGTCGGACGCTGATGGACGCGGATCGCGAATCGTAGTACAAAACGAGCCGTGTCGAAAAAACGCCCCCCTGCCTCACTCGCTCCCCTGCGCGAAAAAATTGACCAGCTCGACGCCCAGATTGTCCGCCTGCTTAACCGTCGGGCACGACTGGCCCAGCGCATCGGCCAGGCCAAGCACGACGAGCGGGCTGCGGTCTATGTGCCGAGCCGGGAACATGAAGTCATGGCCCGCCTGGCCGACCTCAACGGCGGGCCGCTCTCGACCCGTGCCGTCCAGGCCGTGTACCGCGAGATCATCTCCGCCTCGCGAGCCCTCGAACAGCTACCCAGGATTGCCTATCTGGGGCCGGCCGCGTCCTACACCCATATGGCCGCTCGCGAACAGTTTGGCGCCCAGGCCGAGTGTATCCCGGTTGCGACGATTCCCGAGGTGTTTGCCGAGGTCGAGCATGAGCACACCGATTATGGGGTCGTGCCGATTGAAAATTCGACCGGCGGTGCGGTCGATATCACGCTCGATCTGTTTGTCGAGTCGGCCCTGACCATTATTGCCGAACGCTCGCTGGCCATCCGTCACTGTCTGCTGAGCCGCGCCCAGCGGCTGGGACGGGTAGAGCGAGTCCTGGCCCACCCGCAGGCCCTGGCCCAGTGCCGGCGCTGGCTGGCCACCCACCTGCCGGGTGCGGTGGTTGAAGAGGCCAGCAGCAACTCGCGGGCGGCCGAGCTGGCCAGCCGCGATACCCGCACGGCTGCCATTGCCAGCCGTCTGGCCGGTGAGGAGTATAAACTCAGGGTGCTGGCCGCCGACATCCAGGACCAGACCGACAATTTCACCCGGTTCGCCATCCTGGGCCATGCCCAACCCTCAAAGCCGACCGGCCACGATAAAACCGCACTGTTTGTGTCGGTCAAGGACAGAGCCGGGGTCCTGTATCAGACGCTCAAACCTTTTGCCGACAACGCGATCAATATGCTGCGCATCGAGTCGCGCCCGCTCAAGGGCAAACCCTGGGAGTACGTGTTTTTTATTGACGTGGAAGGCCACCGTGAGGACCCCCCCCTGGCTCGGGCGCTCCGGGAGATCGAGCCTTTGTGCGTCCAGGTCAGAATCCTGGGCTCGTATGCGACCGCCAAACCGGCCAGCTCAGCCTGAGAGCCGTGCCGCGTCGTCTGGTCGTTACCTGGTGAGGACGTATGGATATCAGCAAGTATGTTCCGGAATGGATTCTGTCTCTGACTCCCTACCAGCCGGGCAAGCCGATTGAGGAGGTCGAGCGCGAGTACGGCATCACCGACTCGATCAAGATTGCCTCCAACGAAAATCCGCTCGGCCCCTCGCCCAAGGCGGTCGAGGCGATTACGGCCGTGCTGCCCGACCTCAATCTGTATCCCGACGGCGACGCGTTTTATCTGAAAAAGCGTCTGTCCGAGAAGCTCGGTCTTGACCGCTCGCGTCTGATTCTCGGCAACGGTTCAAACGAACTGATCGAGATGATTGTGCGGACCTTTGTTCGGGTGGGTGAATCCATCGTGGTGGGTGAACACGCCTTTGCCATCTACCATCTGGTGAATAAAGCCGCCGGAGGACGGACCATCGCGGTGCCGCATACGGGTTTTCGGTTCGACCTGGCAGCCATGGCCGAGGCTGTGACTGCCGATACCCGGATCGTCTTTCTGGATAATCCTAACAATCCGACCGGAACGATCTATACCCGCGACGAGTGGGAAGCGTTCTTGAAGCGCGTGCCGTCGGATGTGCTGATTGTAGTCGATGAGGCGTATTTCGAGTTTGTGGATGACCCGGACTATCCGAACTCGCTCGAGTATCACAGCGACGAACGGCTCATCGTGACCCTGCGGACCTTCTCCAAGATCTGCGGCTTGGCCGGGCTGCGGGTCGGCTACGGCGTCTCCTCGCCCCAGCTGATCGACGCCCTCAACCGTATTCGCCAGCCGTTCAACGTCAACAGCCTGGCCCAGATCGGGGCCTTGGCCGCCCTGGATGATGAGGCGCATATTCGTCGCACCCAGGACAACAACAGGAACGGCTTGGCCTATTTGCGTGCCGAGCTGGACCGCCTGGGCGTGGAGTACGCGCCGAGTTGGGCCAACTTTCTGCTGGTCAATATCGGGGCCGGGGTTGCCCAGCAACTGCTCCCGGCCGGGATCATCGTCCGGCCGATGGAGGGCTATGGCTATCCAGGCTATGCCCGGGTGAGTGTCGGCACACCGTCCGAGAACGAGCGCTTTATTGAAGTGCTGGAGCGGATTGTCAAGGAAGCCTCATGACCCGTCTGTTTAATCGGCTGATTATTGCCGGGGTTGGTCTGATCGGCGGCTCGCTGGGGCTGGCCGTCCGCGAGCGCGGCCTGGTCGGCGAGGTGGTCGGCTTTGGTCGGACCGAGGCCAATCTCAAGATCGGACTGGAACGGGGCTGCATCGATGCCTATACCTTTGATCCGGCCGAGGCGGCCCGAGGGGCGGACCTGTTGCTGCTGGCCGTGCCGGTCGCCGCTACCCGTCGGGTGCTGGAGCAGTTCATCCCCCATCTGCCGCCGGGCTGCATTATCACCGACGCGGGCAGCGTCAAGGAACAGGTGGTGACGGTCTTGGAGGAGCTGCTCCCGGCGTCTCTGCCGTGTGTCGGAGCGCACCCGGTTGCCGGGACTGAGCAGGCCGGGGCGGGGGCGGCCTTTGCCTCGCTGTTTGAGAACCGGCTGTGCGTACTGACCCCGACTCCCCGCACCGATCCGGCCGCCCTGGCCCGTGTCCGCGAGCTGTGGCAGGCGGTCGGCATGCGGGTCGAGGAGATGGACATGCGGGTCCACGACCGGGTGCTGGCGCGGGTCAGCCACCTGCCGCATGTGATCGCCTTCAGCGTGATGAACGCGATGCTGGCCAATCCGCTGGCCGCCGTGGATGCCCTGGCCTACGCGGGCAGCGCCTTCCACGATCTGAGCCGGGTGGCGGCCAGTCCGGTTGAGATGTGGCGGGATATCTGCCTTGAGAATCGCCAGGCCCTGCTGGCCGCCGTGACCGAGTTTGAGGCCGCCCTGGCCGACTTCAAAGCGGCCATTGCCGGGGCTGACGATCAGCGCTTGGCCGAGATGATGGCTGTGGCGCGGACCGAACGCCAGCGTCTGACGCGTCTGCGGGAGCGCTCATGACCGACGCCCTGCTCATCAATCCCGCCTCGCCGGCCTCGGCCGGACTGCGCGGCGATATCAGCCTGCCCGGCGACAAGTCGATCAGCCATCGGGCGGTCATCCTGGCTGCCGTCGCCCACGGCCAGAGCCGCATCCGTAACTGTTCTCTGGGCGGGGATAGCCGCAGCACAATCGGCGCTTTCCAGGAACTGGGGGTCGAGATTGCGCCTGACGGCACCGAGGTGCTTGTCACGGGTCGGGGTTGGGACGGCTTGCGGGCGCCGTCAAAGCCCCTTGACTGCGGCAATTCGGGGACGACCACCCGCCTGTTGTGCGGCGTCTTGGCGGGCCGGAGTTTTGCCTCTCGGCTTGACGGTGACGCGTCGCTCCGCCGCCGGCCGATGAGCCGGGTCATTGATCCGCTGTGCCAGATGGGTGCGAGGATCACGGGCGAAGACGGGACGAACCGCCTGCCTCTGCACATCCACGGCCTCGGTCCGGCTCAGACGCTGCGGTCGATAGACTACCGCAGTCCGGTGGCCAGCGCCCAGGTCAAGTCAGCCATTCTGTTGGCCGGTCTCCAGGCGCAAGGCACAACTCGGGTCTGGGAGCCGGTCCGTTCTCGCGATCATACCGAGCGCCTGCTGGGGGCGTTTGGCGGCCGGGTCGAGGCGCGGGACACAACGGTCTCGGTCGCCGGCCGACAGCGGCTGCGCGGCTGCGAGCTTGAAGTGCCCGGTGACCTGTCGTCGGCGGCTTTCTTCATTGGGGCGGGACTGATCGTACCGCACTCCGCCCTGCGCGTGTGCGGCGTTGGAGTCAATCCGACCCGGACTGGGGTGCTTGATATTTTTCAAGCCATGGGCGCGGCGCTGCACATCGAAAACGCGCGCGAGGTGGGGGGTGAGCCGGTGGGCGATGTGGTGGTCCACGCCAGTCGGCTGCGCGGCACCCGGATTGACGGCGAGCTGGTCGTCCGGGCCATTGACGAGTTTCCGATCATTGCGGTCGCTGCGGCCTGTGCCGAGGGCATGACCGTGATTCGCGGCGCTCAGGAGTTGCGGGTCAAGGAGAGCGACCGGCTCCAGATGCTTGCCGGTGCGCTCCACGCCCTGGGCGTTGGGGTGACCGAGCTGCCGGATGGGTTGGTCATCAAGGGTCGGGCCGGGTCGGCCCAGCCGTTTCGAGCCGCACGCGTCTCCAGCGGGGGCGACCACCGCATCGCCATGGCGCTCAGTGTGGCCGGTCTGCGGGCGGCCGGGCCGCTCGCTCTGGATCAGGCCAGCTGCGTCGATATTTCCTTCCCGGGCTTCTACCGGGTGTTGCAAGAACTGGGCGGTGTTGATATCCGGGCCGTCCGGTAAGGCTATGAAAAAAGATCTGATCATCGCCCTCGACGGTCCGGCCGGAGCTGGCAAAAGCTCGGCCAGCCGCCTGTTGGCCGAGCGTCTGGGCTATCGCTATGTTGATACCGGAGCGCTGTATCGGGCAGTCGGCCTGCTGGTCTGGGAGCAAGGGCTCGACCCCGAGGACGCGACGGCCCTGGCATCGGTGTGTGAAACCCTCGACGTTCGCTTTGAGCCGGGTTCGGGTGGCCAGCGTCTGTTTGTGGGACAGCGGGATGTGACCGAGCAGATTCGGCGTCCCGAGGTGAGTCAGATGGCCTCCCGGGTATCGGCCCAGCCGCTCGTGCGTGCGCGTTTGCTGACGGTCCAGCGCGAGTTGGGCCGCGGCGGAGGGGTGGTGGTCGAGGGTCGGGATATCGGAACCGTGGTCTTTCCCGAGGCCGATCTCAAGGTCTACCTGGATGCCTCGGCCGAAGAACGTAGCCGGCGGCGTCATCAAGAACTCCGCCACACGGGCCGCCCGACTTCTCTGGCGCTGACGCGCCGCGCTATGCAGGAACGGGACGAGCGAGACACGGGGCGCAGCCACGCGCCGCTGCGCCCGGCCACCGATGCCATCATTCTTGACACCACCGACCTCAGCCTGGCAGAAGTGGTGGACGCGCTCGCCACGCATGCAGAAAACTATGCAAGTGGCGATGCAAAAAGGAAAAAGCACGGAGCGCAGCTCTTGCAACCTGATGGAGAGGAGGGTATGGAGAGGCGAGAAGCTGAGAGCTTCCCAGGGGGTACACACGCACATGGAACACAACACCGAACACGAACAAACCCAGGCTCAAAACGGGCAGACCGCGACTGAGAGTCTGGCTCAGCCGGAAAGCCCCCCTCAAGACGGACAGGAAGAGGGGCCGGCCGGCGGACCTGAAGATTTCAGCCAGCTGTTTGAACAGAGCTTGCAGACGGTCAAGCCCGGCGAAGTCGTCCGGGGGCGGGTGGTGAACATCGGACCCGAGGTGGTCACGATCGACATCGGCTATAAATCGGAAGGACAGATCCCCGTGGCCGAGTTTCGCTCGCGGGATGGAGAAGTCACTATAAGTGAGGGCGATGAGGTCGAGGTTTTTTTTGATTCGGCCGACGCCGAGCAGGAAGGCGTGGTGCTGTCTCGAGCCAAGGCCGAAGAGTTCCGGGTCTGGCACAAGATCGAGGACGCCTTCACCGATAATGTGCCCATTGAGGGCAGCATCGTCGGCAAGGTCAAGGGCGGACTCAAGGTCGATATCGGGGTCTCGGCCTTTTTGCCCGGCTCGCACGTCGATTTACGGCCGGTGCGGGATCTGGATCGTTTCATCGGACGCCGGGAGAAGTTTGCGGTCCTGAAGTTTAATCGCTCACGGGCCAATGTGGTGGTCTCGCGCCGAACGGTTCTGGAGCAGGAACGGGCGACCTTGCGCGAAGAGACGCTGAAGCTGCTTGAGGAGGGGGTCATTCTGGAGGGGACGGTCAAGAATATCACCGACTACGGGGCGTTTGTCGATCTCGGTGGCATCGACGGCCTGTTGCACGTGACCGATATGTCGTGGGGCCGTGTCGGCCACCCGTCGGAAATGGTCAAGACCGGCGAGACCGTCAAGGTCGTAGTCCTCAAGTACGATGCCAAGCGCGAGCGAGTCTCGCTGGGTCTCAAGCAGCTGATTCCCGATCCCTGGCTCACCGTTGCCGAGCGTTATACGGTCGAGGGTCGCGTGCACGGAAAAGTCGTCAGCTTGGCCGATTACGGCGCCTTTGTCGAATTGGAGAGCGGTGTCGAGGGCTTGCTGCACGTGTCCGAAATGTCGTGGACCAAGCGCATCACCCATCCCTCCAAGCTGCTGTCGGTCGGGGATGAGGTCGATGTCGTTGTGCTGGACATTAACCCCGACCACCGGCGTATCTCCCTGGGGCTCAAGCAGATCTCGCCCAATCCGTGGGAGCTGGTGCGGATGAACCATCCGGTCGGCAGCCATATTTCGGGCAAGGTCAAGAGCATCACCGATTTCGGCGTGTTCGTTGAGGTTGAGGACGGCATTGACGGTCTGGCCCACATTTCTGATCTGCACTGGACAAAAAAGATCAAACATCCCTCAGAGCTGTTCAAAAAGGGCGATGAGGTGGAGGCGGTCATCCTCGGGGTGGACGTGGCAAACGAGCGGGTCTCGCTGGGCATCAAACAGGCCGCAACGGATCCGTGGCAGACCTTGGCCGAGCGCCACCCGATCGGCAGTCGGATCAACGGCAAGATCACCAGCGTGACCGATTTCGGCGTGTTTGTCGAAGTCGAAGACGGGGTCGAGGGACTGGTCCATATCTCTCAGCTGTCGACCGAACGGGTCGAGAAACCGTCGGCGCTGTTTGACGTCGGGACTGAGGTCGAGGCTGAGGTCATCCACATTGACGCCCGGGAACACAAGATGGGCCTGAGTATTAAAGCCCTGCGACGGACCGAAGAGCGGGCCGAGATGGAGGCCTATTTGCAGCGGGAGCGGGAAGAGGCGCGGTTTTCCTTTGAGGATATTCTGGGCGAGGAATTACGCCTGGATCGGGATGAGGCTGAGGACAAGAACGACCGGCAGAAAGCCTGAGGGGCAGGGCGGTGACCAAGCGGGATCTTATCGAGGAAGTAGCCGAGCAATATCCCCGTTTCTCGCGGCGTGAAGTCGAGGTCATGGTCAACGCGGTGTTTGATAGCATGACGCAGGCGTTGGTGCAGGGCGAACGGATCGAAATCCGGGGATTTGGAAGTTTCATCATCAAGGACCGCCCGGCTCGCGAGGGACGCAATCCACGCACCGGTATGGTTGTCCCGGTGGCGGCCAAGCGTGTGCTGTTGTTCAAGGTCGGCAAAGAACTCCGACTGCGGGTGGACCATAAAACGGCGCCGACCCAGGCGAGTGTGCCGGTGCCGGACGGTGCGCCCGCTGGCTTGCGTCCCCAGCCTCAGACCGAAAGCGCAGAGGAGAGGTAAAGATCGCAGTGCAACACCCCAGCGAAACCCTACGTCAGGAAGCCCGGACGCTTGGAGACCTGAAAACGGCGGGCTATCAGGTCCTTTCCGTGCGGGAAGAGATGCGGACCAATCTGCTGCGTATGCTCGCGGCGGACGACCAGATCCTGCCCGGTATTATCGGCTATGAAGACAGCGTGATTCCGGATATCGAGAACGCCGTCCTGGCCGGCCATCACATGGTGTTCCTGGGCGAACGGGGCCAGGCCAAGTCACGGATTATTCGCGGCCTGATCTCTTTGTTGGATCCCTACGTGCCGATCATCCGGGACGCTGAGATTCCCGAGAACCCCTTTGGCCCGATCTCGCCCCAGGGCCGGCGGCTGGTGGCCGAGCGGGGTGACGAGGTGGAGATCGCGTGGCTGGAGCGCGAGGGACGCTATGCCGAAAAACTGGCCACCCCGGACGTGGCGGTGGCCGACTTGATCGGCGAGGTTGATCCCATCAAGGTCGCCGAGGGGCGTTATCTGTCCAACGAGGAGACCGTGCACTACGGGCTCATTCCCCGCACCAACCGCGGCATCTTTGCCATCAATGAGCTGCCCGACCTGACCGAAAAAGTCCAGGTCGGTCTGTTCAATCTGATGGAAGAGAAAGACGTTCAGATCAAGGGCTTCAAAATCCGCCTGCCGGTCGATGTGATGATTGTGGCCAGCGCCAACCCGGAAGACTACACCAGCCGGGGGCGGATTATTACCCCGCTCAAAGACCGCTTTGATGTCCAAATCCGGACCCATTACCCGCGCTCGCTCGACCATGAGATTTCGATCATGGAACAAGAGGCCACGATCTTTTCGCGCGGCGAACGGGTGTGCCAGGTGCCGCAGTTCATGAAGGAGATTCTGGCCCAGCTGACCATGGAGGCGCGCAATTCGAGCGAGATCAACCAGGCCTCGGGGGTCAGCGTCCGGGTGACGATCAACAATTTTGAGAGTCTGCTCAGCAACGCCGAGAAACGCGCCGTGCGCCTCGGCGAGACGGATGTGGTGCCCAGGATCAGCGACCTGCACGCGTTGTATCCCTCGACCGCTGGCAAGATTGAGTTGGAGTACTCGGGCGAGGAGAAGAAAGACGGCGAGATCATCGAGCGGCTGATCAGCCGAGCGGTGCAAAAAGTGTTTGATCAGCACCTGAGCGTCGAAGGCTTGGCCTCGGTTGTGGACCATTTCAAGAATGGTTGGGGCGTCGAGATTTCGGATGGCATGGCGGCCAAGGACTACCTGGACAGTCAACACACGATCACCGGGCTGGCCGATGGTCTCAAAATCCTGGGGGTGGATTCGCAACCGAGTCTGATTGCTGCGGCGACCGAGTTTATCCTCGAAGGCCTCCATCTGCACCAGAAACTCAATAAAGAGAGCGAAGGCGGGCGCGCTACCTATCGGGCCTAGCCGCCCCTCAGGTCCGGGATTCTCCCGACCTTGTGGCTAGGCCCAACACAGGCTCACGGCATGATTACCATACGCTACACCGCCTGGGACGGGAGTCAGCGGGTCCAGCTGTCTGCCGACAAGGTCTTCCAGGAGCTGGCCGACCATCTGTCAGCCACCGACGACATGCGCCAAGCCATGGACAAACTCATGCGCCAGGGCGTGGAGGGGGAGAATGACGAAAAGCTCAAGGGCTTGGACGACCTAGTCCGCGACCTGCGTGAGCAGATGCGCGAGCGCTACCGTCAGGCCAATCTGGACTCGTCCTTGGACGAGATGCAGGACAAGCTGAATCAGATCCTGAACCAGGAGCGCAACACGCTTCAGCAGCACCGTCCGCAGAAGCCCGAGTTGCAGAAGAACGAGGAGTTTCTCGACCGGCTGCCCCAGCGGATGAGCGATAAAATGGAGAAGCTCAGCCGCTATCCGTTCGAGGACGAAGCCGCCCAAGAGGCGTTTGACGAACTCATGCAGGAGTTCGAGAACATCCGTTCTCTGGAGGACTTTCAGCGGCGCTATAACGATTTGTTTAACGGTCCCCAGTCGCTGACCTATGATGAGGCCCTCGACCTGATGAAGGAGATGGCCCAGCTGCAGGAGATGGAGCAAAACCTGCTGTCGGGCCAACCCGAGAAAATCGACCCCAGCATGCTCCAGGATATGCTCGGCCAGGGCGCACTCCAAGACTTCGAGAACCTGCAACAGATGCAGGCCTTGTTGCAGGAGGCCGGGTTTGTCGTCCCTCGCGAAGGGCGCTTGATGCTGTCGCCTAAGGGCATCCGACGCATCGGCCAGTTGGCGCTCCAGGACATTTATGCCACCCTGCTCCGGGACCGCTCCGGCGCTCACGCCGCCGACCACCGGGGGATTGCCGAGATCAAGGTCAACGAGACCAAGCCCTACGCCTACGGCGATCCCTTCCATCTCGATCTGGTCGGTACCCTCAAAAAGTCGTTGACGCGCCACGGCAGCGGGGTGCCGCTGCGCATCCAGCCCGACGATTTTACGGTGTATGAAACCGACCACGCGACGACCACCTCGACCGTCCTGTTGCTCGATATGAGTTGGTCGATGAGCTGGGAGGGACGCTTCGCCGCAGCCAAAAAAGTAGCCCTGGCCCTGGAGAGCCTGATTCGGACGCGCTATCCGCGCGACTATTTTACCATTGTCGGCTTCTTTACCCGTGCGGTTGAGCTGAAAGTCAAGGATCTGCCCGAAGCCAGTTGGAATATGGGCGATCCGTTCACCAATCTGCAGGACGGCATTCGCCTGGCCTCAGACTTGATTCATCGCCATCCGAGTCAAAACCGCCAGATCATTGTGGTGACCGACGGACAGCCGACGGCCTATTTTTCTCATGGTCGGCTGTACTGTGAGTGGCCCTTGTCGTTTGGCGGGATCAGTATGCGGGCCGCCCAGGAAACGCTCAGAGAGGTCGAGCGGGCCACCCAGCGCGGGGTGACGATTAATACGTTCATGCTCGACGACAGTCCCAGCCTGCGGGCGTTTGTGGAGAAAATGACCCAGCTCAACCGGGGCCGGGCGTTTTATACCCGACCCGACAGCCTGGGAGAATATCTGCTGGTCGATTACGTGTCGAAGAAAAAAAAGAAACTCTGATTGACGCCTCAGTCTGCGTCTTCCGTTATCTTCTGCAAGGCCCGCTGCTCGTCCGCCACCATCTCGGCAAACACCTCTTCTTCGAGCATTCGATAGCGCTCAAGGACAGCCGTGACTCTGTCCTGTCCCTCGTGTTCGGCCATCTGGGCCAGTTTTTCAGACACCCAGCTGAGGTGGCGTTTTTCATCCTCCTGGAGTTCGTCAAGGACTTTGCGGGTGGCGGCGTCCACCTCGGGCCGGGCGGCGTGCTCTTCGTAGCGCTTGCGTGAGCGCTCTTCGACCACATAGGTCAGGGCGAGCAGGTCGAGCAGCTTTGAGGGCAGGCCGATCTTGCGGCGCAGATGGCGATGATAGCCGTTGTCAATACGGACCGGAACGCCACCCAGGGCTCGAATCCGTTCGGTCCACAGCCAGGCGTGCTTGGTTTCGTCGGCCAGATGCCGGGAGAGTTTTTCTTGCAGACGGGGGTCGTCCATGCGGTTGATCAAGCGCAGAATGAGGTCGGCGCCGCGCAGTTCGGCCTCACGGTAGTAGTTGAACAGAAGAATATCGTAGGCGTTTTTGTCCATGGTGGTGTCTCTGACTCCTCATAGCCGAACCGTCCGGCCCGAGGCAAGCTGTGCGGCTCAGCCGGGGGCGACCTCCATGAGCCGGTCGATGCAGGCGTGTAGCTCGGTCAGGCTGCTGATCTCATATTCTGCTCGAGTATCCCCGAGCTGGTGTTGAAGCTGGGCCGGCAGGTCGGTGATGGCGAGGCGTTTGCGGTTCAGCCATACGCCGTGAATCCCGACCGCCTGGGCACCGGCTATATCGTGCAGCAGCGAATCGCCGACATGCATAACCTGCTCGGGCCGGCAACCCGCCTCCTCAAGCGCGGCCTCAAAGATGGCCGGATGAGGTTTGCCGCGTGTAAACTCGCCGCCGACAAAAATGGTGTCAAAAAACGCTTCCAGTCCGCTGGTGCTGACTTTGGTGCGCTGCATGGCTGGCGCACCGTTGGTTAACAGGCTGAGGTGGAAGCGTCGGCTCAGGCGGGACAGCAACGGCACGACAGCGGGAAAGGGCCGGCAGTGACGGAGGCGGTGTTGCCAGTACACGGCTGCGGCCTCGCGTTCTACCGTAGGATCGTGGCAGCCCCATTGCCCCAGGGCTTCTTGCCACACCGCCATGAGCATAGCCTCGGGCGAGGACAGGTGGCGCAGGTAGCGATCATAGTCGCCCCAGGCCGTTTCCGAGGCGTGGCGGTAGGTCTGGATGAGATCTGGGGTTGGAATGTCGGGCCACCGCCGGCGTATGATCGCGCCGGCGTGATCGAGCGCTTCCTGAATGGAGTCGCCGTCATCGGCCAGCGTTCCGTCAAAATCAAAAAAAATTGCGCTGAGCATGGGTCACGGGTAGGCAGTTCGTGCTTCGTCGGCGTATCGTGCGGCTGCCTGTGGGGCTGTATTGTGCGCTTTCTGCGTGGCTTATGCAATTGCGGTGGCCGCGAAGCTTTGGTCTCGACCATCTTGCGTGCTATACTCCCCCGCGCGTGACACGGAGTGTGGCTGATGAGCTATCGAACCGACACTTGGGCCTCTGCGTTGAGGCTGGCCACGGCGGCGAAGGCTTGGTGAGCGGGCAGTGCCGAAGAGCGAGGAGAGCTGTATGTCTCTGGTTCATGAGCTGAGTAGCCTCCTGCCCGCAGCGCGCATCTCGACACGAGACGCCGACCTAGAGGTGGCCGCAGGGGATGAATCGGCGTGTCAGCCGGTCCGGCCCGATGTGGTCGTCTGGCCGCTGTCTACCGACGAGGTTAGCCGTGTGGTCGGCTGTGCCTGGACCCACGGAGTACCGGTTACCGCCCGTGGGGCGGGTTCGAGCCTGGAAGGCAATCCGATTCCGGTCCGGGGTGGGATTGTGCTCGACCTGTCCCGCATGGATGCGGTCGTTGAGGTTCATCAGGAAGATTTACAGGTCAGCGTCCAGCCCGGCATTGTGTATAACCGGCTGAATGAGCAGCTCAAACCGTGGGGTCTGTTTTTCCCGCCGTCGCCCGGTGGCAGTTCGGATGTGGCGACGATTGGCGGGATGGTCGCTAACAATGCCAGCGGTATCTATTCGGTCAAATACGGTGGCACGCGCGAGCATGTGAAGGCCGCCACGGTTGTCACCGGGACCGGACACGTCCTGGAACTTGGCACCCGGAGTCGCAAAACCTCCTCCGGCTATCATCTGCTGGGTCTGGTGGTTGGCTCGGAAGGAACGCTGGCGATTGCCACCCAGCTGACGCTCTCCCTGGCCGGCCTGCCCCAGGGCCGCAAACAGGGCGCCCTGACCTTTCCGACCGAAAAGGATGCGGCCACGGCTATTGCGACGATGATGCGCTACGGCGTGGATCTGGCTGCGGTCGAATTTCTTGATCGGCGCTCCATCGTTGCCCTCAACCGCTACCGCGGGTTTGGTTTGGAGGAGCAGCCGTTGCTGTTTCTTGAGGTCCACGGTACTCCAGACTCGGTTGACGCTGTCTTTGAGACCGCCCAAGCCGTGTGTGAAGAGCAGGCCGGGCGGGTGATCGTCCTGCCCGACGGACAGAACCCGTGGGACGTGCGGCATTTCACCACCCGGGCGATTCAGGCGCTGAAACCTGAGGGCAAAACGATCCGCACCGATATGGGTTTTCCCCTCTCGCGTCTGCCCGAGGTGGTCGAGCACAGCTACGCCATTGCCGAGCGTCACGGGGTTGTGTTGCACACCTTTGGCCATGCCGGGCTCGGCATTTTGCACGCCCTGCTGCGCGAGGACCCGGCCGATACGCAGCGCTGGGCGGCGGCCCAGCGGGCCAAGGATGAGATGGTCGGGTTTGTCTTATCGGTCGGCGGGACGGCATCGGGTGAGCACGGTATCGGTTTGGGCAGCCAGAAGTATGTCGTCCAAGAGCACGGCTCCAGCCTCGCACTGATGAAGCAGATCAAGCAGGTGTTTGATCCCAAATACATCCTGAACCCGGGCAAGATCTGGCCGGGTGAAGGCGTAGGCGGCTGAGATTGAAGAGCGATGAGTTGCGAGTTCTGTAACGGCAAGACGAAAAAGAAGAAGGTCAAGCGCCAGCATCGGCTTCAGGGGAAGCTGTATATTGTTGAAAATGTTCCTGCCGAAGTCTGCCCTGGCTGTGGAGAGCGCTATTTTGAGGCGACGACTCTTGACGAGATAGATCGCCATCTTTCAGCCGACCACCAAGTCAAAGAAATCCTTGATGTCGAGGTTGTCAGTTTGCAGGAATCAACCTGAACCTCAAATTCCTGACCTCGTATATGTCCCTGCCGGCAGAGATTCAGCGCACTCTGTCGATCATGATATTTGGTGGGGTGTTTGAACGCTTCCCCAAACTACAGATCGTCTCGGCCGAGAATGACGTGTCCTGGATTCCGCACTTTCTGTACCGGCTCGACCACGCCTATGACCGCTTCCGGCATTTCGAGGGAGTGAACCTGTCCATGCTGCCGAACGTGTAGGGGACGGGCAGGGGCGATCCCGCCCCTGCTCCGCTGCTAGCGCAAGGCCCGAAAGAAGGTGCGGATATCCTCGACGAGCTGCTGCGGCTCTTCGGCGTGGGCAAAGTGTCCACCGGCGGTCATCAGCGACCAGTGCTTGAGATTGTAGTAGCGCTCGGCCCAGCGACGCGGCATGAGCGCCAACTCCTGGGGAAAGATGGCGATACCGGTCGGCGACTCCACCACCGGGCTGCGGTCGTGTGACGGAGCCCACAGGTGGTGTTTGGCCTCGTAGTAGTAGCGCACCGAGGTGACAAAGGTCTCGGTCACCCAGTAGATCATCATCGTGTTCAGCAGATCGTCTTTTGAAAACCGCCGCTCGACCTCGCCTCCGCAGTCACTCCAGTTTCGTCGCCGCTCCAGAATCCAGGCGCACAGCGCGACCGGCGAGTCGTGCATGCCATAGGCCAGGGTTTGTGGGTCGGTGGTTTGCACCACCACATGGCTGGTCGCGCTCCGCATGCGGGTTTGCATGCGCTCATACCAGCCCTCCTCGTCCGGCCCGTAGTCCTTGGGATCGACCTGTTCGGCGGAAAAAAAGCCCAGCGGAATCGCCAGATTAATATGCGTGCCGATCAGGTGTTGGGCGTGCTTGTGGCCCAGCTGCATAGTCACCAGCGCTCCCCAGTCACCGCCTTGGGCGCCGAATTTGTCATAGCCCAGCACCTCCTGCATCAGTCTTAGCCACAGGTCGGCGGTGCGGACAAAGTTGATCCCCGGGGTGGTCAGGGGCGAGGAAAAGCCATAGCCGGGCAGCGATGGGACGACCACATCAAAGGCGTCCTGGGGGTCGCCGCCAAACGCGGCCGGGTCGGACAGCGGCCGGATGATGTGCTTGAGGTCCCAGAAGGTCCACGGCCAGCCGTGGGTCAGGATCAGCGGTATGGGCTTGGGACCCTTGCCCGGCTCGTGAATGAAGTGGATGGGAACGCCCTCGATGGTGGTCTTGTAGTTGGCAAAGGCGTTGATCTCGCGCTCGGTGGCGCGCCAGTCGTAGCCGTTCAGCCAATACTCGACCAGCTCCATCAGGTAGGCTTTGTTCGTGCCGTAGGCCCAATCGGCATTATTGAAATCGTGCGGCCAGCGCACCCGGCTCAGGCGGCTCCGCAGGTCGGTCAGGGTCTGTTCGGCAACAGCAATCGTAAACGGCTCTTTTTGCATGTGAGGCTCCACTGTCTGAGGAAGGTGCTCAGTAGGCTGACAAACCGCCGTCGCCAGGAATCGCCACGCCGTTGACCATGCGCGACTCGTCCGAGGCCAGGAACAGGGCAATGCGGGCGATGTCTTCCGGTTCGCCGACTGAGAAGGGGTACTTTTCTATTTGGGCTTTGAGGTTGATGGCGGCCGCCTGGGCGTTGAGGGCGGGGATATCCAGGCTCTCACCAAAGCGTTGCTTGACCCGGTCGGTCATGATGACCCCGGGGCAGACCGCGTTGGCGCGGATGTTGTTTCTGGCATAGGTTCCGGCCAGAACCTGGGTAAAGGACAGGATGGCGCCCTTGGCCGAGGTGTAGACGTGGAGCGGGAACGAGCCGCGCAGGGCGACAACCGACGACATGTTGATGATCGAGCCGCCGCCGTTTTCAATCAGCTTGGGAATGCCGTGGCGACAACACAGAAAGGTGCCGAGCAGGTCGAGCGAGATGGTGTGGTTCCAGACCGACATGTCGACCTCGGTGACCTTGCCGTCTTCGACAATCGAACCGCCGGCGCTGTTGTACAACACGTCGAGCTTGCCGTACACCTCAAGCGTGGTGTCAATCGCGTTTTTCACGCTGTCTTCCTTGGTGACATCGGTTTCCACAAAGGTGGCCTCACCGCCTCCCTCGCGAACCAGCTTTTCGGCCGCCTGGCCCAGTTCGGGCTGCAGCTCGGCAATCGCCACCTTGGCCCCTTCCCGGGTAAAAATCTGTGAGGCCGCCCGGGCAATGCCCGAACCCGCACCGGTAATGAACACCACTTTTCCGTCGAGTCGTCCCATAGCTCGCCTCCTTCGTCTCGAGGGTATCGAAGTGTCGAGATTATGCCCACTAATGGCAGCCCCAGGCAACAGGCAACGGGGTCAGGCACGAGGCGTGTCAGGGCCGATCACGAAATCAGTCCACCGCCCGCTCGCCTCCTGCCACGTTGTCCTGACGTCGGTGACGCGCGCCCCCGAAGGTCCGCGCCGGCACCAGTCGAGCAACTGCTCCAGCGTGTCCCGGCGCCCCTCTGCCAGCACTTCAACACTGCCGTCGGAACGGTTGCAGACCCAACCGGTGAGGCCCAATCGGCGTGCCAGCCTGCGTGTTGCAGCCCGGAAAAACACGCCCTGCACCCGGCCCTCAACCGTGATGTGAAGCTGGTGCATGTTGGGGGGTGAACGCGCTAGCGGTCGGTATGGCCAAAACCGCCGCCTCGGCCGCTGGCGGCCAGCGCTTCAACCTCGTGCCAGTCGACCCGCGCCACCGGCGCGACAACGAGCTGGGCGATGCGCTCCCCGCGCCTGATGCGAATCGGCTGCCGGCCCAGGTTGATGACCAGGATCTTGACCTCGTCGCGATAGTCGGCGTCAATCGTCCCCGGGCTGTTCAGGACCGTCAGACCGCTGTGCAGGGCCAGACCGCTGCGTGGCCGGATCTGCGCTTCATAGCCGTCGGGCAGGGCCAGGGCGAATCCGGTCGGGACCAGGGAGCGCTCCAGCGAACCAAGGCTGAGTTCGGCCGACAGGTCGGCGTAGATATCCATGCCTGCGGCGCCCGCCGTCATATAGCGGGGCAGGGGCAGGGGATCAGGCTGATGACGCAGACGGGTGATGGGGACACGCACGGTCTTGTTCATTGGAGATGTGCCGCATCAGAGGGCGATCAGGGCCTGGCAGTCGCTCATCGAAGGTGGCTCGCCCAACACGGTCAGGGCCAGCCTGTCGGGCCGAAAACACGCCGCCGCCAGCGCCTGGACGTCCTCAAGGCTGACGCGTTCAATGTCTGCCAAGACCTCGGCAATTGGCACGTCGCGCTGGAAACACATTTCACACCGCGCCACCCGATGCATCCAGGCTTCGCTCGTTTCAAGTTCAAGCAAGAGGCTGCCTTTGGTCTGACTTTTGGCGCGTTGTAACTCGTTGGTGGAAATGCCGGATTGAGCGATTTCGGCCAGACTGCGACAGGTCAGGCGCATGGCCTCAGGCACCAAGGCGGGGCTGGTCGACAGATAGATGCCCAGATAGCCCGCGTCCCGGGCTGAGAACAGAAACGAGCTGACATCGTAGACCAAGCCGCGTTGCTCCCGAATTTCCTGAAACAGGCGGGAGCTCATCCCGCCACCCAGGACACTGTTGAGCAGGTGAGCCGCATACCACTCGGGGGCGGTCTGCGACACACACGGCACGCCCAGACTGAGGTGGGTTTGTTCGAGTCCGCGGGGGTGGATTGAGACGCCGGGACGGGCGACTGGCGGAGTGTCCTGTCGAGCCTGGGCCGTTCCCGTCAGGCCCGACAGCACCGGCCCCAGCGCCTCAAGGAGCGTGGTGTGGGAAGCCCCGCCGGCCATGCTGACAACGATCCGCTGGGGGCAGTAGTGGTCGTGACGATAGCCTAAGAGATCCTCACGCCGCAGCCGTGAGACCGACTCCAGGGTGCCGATGATCGGCCAGCTCAGGGGATGATCGGGCCAGAAGTCGAGGTGAAACAGGTCGCCGATCAGCTCATCCGGCTGGTCTTCACTCTGAGCCATCTCTTGGCCGATGACCGAGCGTTCGCGTTCGATCTCTTCGTCCGGGAAGCTTGAGTGGAGGAGGATATCGGCCAGAAGATCGAGGGCCAGCGGCAGGTGTTCGTTCAGGGTGCGCGTGTAGTAGCAGGTATATTCTTTGCCGGTGAAGGCGTCGAGTGTACCCCCGACCGCGTCGATCTCCTGGGCTATCTGGGCGGCGGTGCGCCGGGCCGTGCCTTTGAAGAAGAGGTGCTCAAGAAAGTGGGAGATGCCATTCTGGTGGCGGGATTCATCGCGCGATCCGCTCTCGACCCACACGCCCACGGTTACCGTGGGCATGCGTGGGACTTCCTGGGAGACCAGGCGTAGTCCGTTGTCGAGAACTGTGCGGTGGATCATCTAGCTGTTTCCACCCGCCCGCTGCTGTTCGTCGAGCGCGTCTTTATGGCTGAGCCGGATTTTTCCTTGGCGATCAATTTCCAAGACTTTGACGGGTATTTCGTCGCCTTCGTTGACGACATCGGTCACCCGCCGCACACGCTCGTCGCTGAGTTGGGAAATATGCACCAAGCCATCACGGCCGGGCAGAATCTCCACAAAGGCGCCAAAGTCAACGACTTTCTTGACCAAGCCGGTATACACCTGCCCGATCACGGCCTCGGCCGTGATGCGCTCGATCTTGGACAAGGCTTTTTCCAGGGACTCGGTATCGGGCGCGGCGATACACACCGTCCCGTCGTCTTCAACATCGATCTTTGCCGTTGTCTCCTCGACAATCGAGCGAATCATCTTCCCACCTGGGCCGATGATGTCCCGGATTTTGTCCGGGTTGACTTTGATCAGGTGGATGCGCGGGGCAGAGGCGGCCACCACCGTCCGGGGAGCTTCGAGAGCGCGGACCATCTCGTTCAGGATATGCAGACGGCCTTCCCGGGCCTGATACAGGGCTTGGCGCATGATCTCGCGGGTGACCCCCGAGATTTTAATATCCATCTGCAGAGCGGTAATGCCTTCGGTCGTGCCGGTCACTTTGAAGTCCATGTCGCCCAGGTGGTCTTCGTCGCCCAGGATATCGCTCAGGATCCGCACCTCCTCGCCCTCTTTGATCAGACCCATGGCGATCCCGGCAACCGGAGCCGTGATGGGCACGCCGGCGTCCATCAGCGCCAGGGTGCCGCCGCACACGCTGGCCATTGATGACGAACCGTTTGATTCAAGGATTTCTGACACGATGCGCACGGTGTACGGAAACTCGGCCGCCGACGGTTGGACGGCTGACAGAGCGCGTTCGGCCAGGGTGCCGTGGCCAATCTCCCGCCGACCGGGGTTCCGCATGGGACGGACCTCACCCACGCTGAAGGGGGGGAAATTGTAGTGCAGCATGAAGCGTTTCGAGTGTTCGCCGGTCAGGCTGTCAACCCGTTGCTCATCCGAGGCCGTGCCCAGGGTCGTGACAACCAGCGCCTGGGTTTCGCCCCGGGTGAAAACGGCCGAGCCGTGGGTGCGCGGGAGTACGCCGACCTCACACGCGATGGGACGGATATCGGCCAGTCCCCGCCCGTCCACTCGGCGGTTGTCCTGAACGACTGCGGTGCGCAGGAGCGTGCTGGTCAGATCTTCAAATGCCCCGGCCACATCTTTTTCGCGACCCTGATACTCCTCTACCAAGGCGCTCACAACCTCGCCTTCGGCCGCCTGAATCGCGTCGGCGCGCTCATGTTTGGCCGGGATGAACAGCGCCTGCTCCAGCTTGGAGGTGGCCACTTGATTGACCCGGTCAATCAGGCCGGTATCGGGCGACGGTGTCTCAAAGCTACGCTTGGGCTTGCCGGCTACGCGGGCCAGTTCATCCTGAGCGTCGAGAACCGGGGCGACCGCCTCCTGGGCCAAGAACAAGGCTTCGAGCATCTCCTCTTCGGGGACGACCCGGGCGCCGCCCTCGACCATGATGATGGCGTCGCGGCCGGCCGCGACAAACAGACTGATATCACTGTCTTCGATCTGGCTGAGGGTCGGGTTGACGACCAGCGTGCCGTTCAGCCGTCCGATGCGCACCCCGGCGATCGGCCCCCGAAATGGAATGTCTGAGACGTGTAGGGCTGCGGAGGCGCCAATCAGGGACAGGCTGTCGGCGTCGTTTTCCCGATCAACCGACAACACCGACGCGACCAGCTGGGTTTCACACCCGAACCCCTTGGGGAACAGCGGGCGGATGGCGCGGTCCGTCAGCCGAGAGATCAGGATTTCGTGGTTGGACGGTCGCCCTTCGCGTTTGATGAAGCCGCCCGGGATCTTGCCGGCCGCATAGGTCCGTTCCTGATAATCGACGGTCAGGGGGAAAAAATCGATGCCTTCGCGCGCAGACGTGGACGCGACAGCGGTGACCAGCACGACGGTTTCGCCGTACGAGACCACGGCCGCACCGCTGGCCTGTTTGGCCCAGCGACCGGTCTCAATCGACAGCGGCCGTCCGTAAAATTCCATCTCTATCTTTTTATACATGGGGCTCCTTGTCGTGATAAAAGTGAACACTGATATCTTCTCGACACGGTCATCAGCGTTCACTTTCGGGTTGGGGACGGCGTCCCAGCCAAGGGGGACGCAGGGTGCCTAGCGGCGTAGTCCGAGACGGGTGACGATCGTCCGGTAGCGCTGCGGATCAATATCGCGGAGATAGTCGAGCAAACGCCGCCGCCGGCCAACCAGCAGGAGCAGGCCGCGACGTGAGTGGTGATCTTTGGCGTGGGTTTTGAAATGCCCGGTCAGATAGCTGATCCGTTTGGTCAAAAGCGCAATCTGGACTTCCGGGGAACCGGTATCCTGCTCATGGGTCCGGTATGCTTCGATCGTCTCAAGTTTTTGGGCGGCGGTCTGCACGCTCATTCGCTCTCCTTTTCTGGATTGATATGACTGATACAGGTTCTAACACGCTGTTTTCACACTGTAAAGCTTACAAGACCCGGGCCAGCCGCCATCGCTCGGGATGGTGTCGAGCCAGGGCGACCAGGGTTCCGTCCTGCGCGACGAGTCGGATGAGTTCGTGTGGGGTTGAGGCCGGCGGCAGCTCAGCCAGGGGGGCTTGTTGGCCGTGACGCAGCAGGTGTGCCGCTGACGGAGCAATCTCGACCCGGCGGTAGTGGCCGAGGGCCCGGGAGAGGGAGAGCAGGCCGGTCCTGAGCCGATCCGGCTCTTCCAGGAGCGGATGCAGGGGCAGGCTGTCCTCAATCCCGAACGGCCCAAAGGCGGTCCGCCTCAGGCTCAGCAGATAGGCCCCACAGCCGAGGGCCGCGCCGAGGTCGGCGGCCAGGGTCCGCACATAGGTACCCTTGGAGCAGCTGACCGAGAAGCTGAGCGTGTCTGGGGCCTGAGCCTCAAGGCTGAGGCGATGAACCACCGCCGGCCGGGGCTGGCGCTCAACCACGAGTCCCTGGCGAGCGAGCTTGTAGAGCGGAACACCGTTTTTCTTGATGGCCGAATACATGGGTGGAGTCTGGACAATGTCTCCGCAAAAGCGCCGCTCGAGCTCGCGTAGGACGTCGGAGCTACAGCTGGGAACTGGGGCCGTCTGGCTGATGGTGCCCGTCACGTCCTGGGTATCGGTTTGCACGCCGAGCCGGATGGTTCCGCTATACGCCTTGTTTTCGGCCATCAGAAACTGGGCGATTTTGGTGCCGGTACCGATACACACCGGCAACACCCCGCTGGCAAACGGGTCGAGCGTTCCCAGATGGCCAATTTTTGTCTTCTTATTGAGGACTTTTTTCAGGTGACGGATGACATCGGCGGACGTCATCCCGACTGGCTTGTCAAGCAGCAGCAGACCATTTACTTCGGACACGGTGGTTTGTTCTCTTGAGATGCCGAGGGGGCTGGAGCGACGGCCTTGGTCCGGGCCTGCTGCAACAGTGACTCCATATGATTCGCCTGATCAATACTCGTGTCGTACACGAAACGCAGCTGGGGAATACGGCGCAGTTGCAGGCGTCCGGCGATCTGGCGACGGATGTACGGACCGGCGCTTTTCAGACCGGCTTCGACCTCGACCCGGTTCGGCTGGCGCCCGGCAGAGCCGAGCGTACGGAAGAAAATCCTGGCGTCACCCAGGTCCGGGCTGATAGAGGCGGAGGTCAGGATGACGCCTCTCACCCGCGGGTCCTTGACTTCCCGGAGCAGTATGGCGGCCACCGTCTCCAGCAGGAGACCGCTGACACGTTCGGGTCTTCGAGAGGCCATACTAGTAATGCAGAAACTCGACGGCTTCCTCGCCGACCTCGGCCAGGTGGAGCTTTTCTATAAAGCGCACGACGGCTCGCAGGCCTCCGTCAATATAGGCTTGGTCAGTGCCGACCTGGCAGATGCCGAGGACGGCTTTTTGCCATAAGTCCTGTCCACCACACTCGGCAATAGACACGTTGAACTCGTTGCGCACCCGGTTCTTGATCCGGCGCAACACCCCCCGTTTCTCTTTGAGCGAGTGGCTGCCGTTGATATACACGGCCAGCTGCAAGACCCCAACGACCACACTCCACCTCGTCGTACTATCGACTCAGGCGCGTTGTTGCTCTTCGGGGCGCGGTTTGGGCTCAAGGCGGCGCAACACCTGCTCAAGCTCGTAAATCTCGAGGGTGTCTCCGGGCTGAATGTCTTTACAGCTCTCGAGCCCGACCCCACACTCGGTTCCGGCCGCGACCTCTCGGACATCGTCCTTGAAGCGCTTCAGGGTAGCGACTTTTCCCTCGTAGATGACTTTGTTGTCGCGCCGGAGTCGGGCCTGGACGCCACGCTGGACGCGTCCCTCATTGATATAGCAGCCGGCGATCATGCCCAGGCGAGAGATTGAGAAGACCTGGCGAACCTCAGCCTGGCCCAGCAGTTTTTCCTCGTAGACCGGCTCAAGCAAGCCTTCGAGGGCGGCGCGGATGTCTTCAATCAGCTCGTAGATGACATTGTACAGCCGGATCTCGATGCCTTCCCGTTCGGCCATCTGGGCGGCTTTGCTTTCGGCGCGGACGTTGAAACCGATGATGACACCCTTGGAGGCGGTTGCCAGCAGAACGTCTGACTCGGTAATGCCGCCGGGCGAAGCGTGCAGGATGGAGACCTTGACTTCGTCGGTAGACAAACGGTTGAGGGCGTCGCTGACGGCTTCGATCGAGCCTTGCACGTCTCCCTTGATGATGACCCGGATGTCTTTCACCGCGCCGGCTTGGACCTGTTGGTGAAAGTCTTCGAGCGAGGTGCGGGTCGTATTTTTGGCCAACTCGGTCTCGCGACGTTTGGAGCGCCGATGTTCGGTGACTTGACGCGCTTTGGCCTCATCGTTGAGTACGACAAAAGAGTCGCCGGCTTCCGGTACTCCGGCTAGTCCCAGAATCTCGACCGGCATGGACGACGACGCTTTTTCGACCTTATGACCCCAGCTGTCGAGCATGGCGCGAACCCGTCCGTGCTGGATGCCGCACACGAACGGGTCGCCGATTTTGAGTCCGCCCTCCTGGACGAGGACGGTAGCAACCGGGCCGCGACCACGGTCAAGTTTGGCCTCGACGATGATGCCCCGGGCCAGTTTGTCGGGATGAGAACGCAGCTCCATGATATCGGCTTGGAGCAGAATCAACTCCAGTAGCTCAGGAATCCCCTCTCCGGTCAGGGCTGACACCGGTGCCATGATGGTATCGCCACCAAGATCCTCGGCCAGCAGTCCATGATTCATCAGTTCGCGTTTGACACGATCCGGGTCGGCGCCGGGTTTGTCGATTTTATTGATCGCCACGATGATCGGCACGTCTGCCGCCCTGGCATGGTTAATCGCCTCGACGGTCTGTGGCATCACGCCGTCGTCAGCGGCAACAATGAGGGTCACGATATCGGTGACCTCAGCCCCACGCGCCCGCATGGCGGTGAAGGCTTCGTGGCCTGGGGTGTCCAGAAAGGTCAGGCTGCGGCCGTCCACCTCGACACTGTAGGCACCGATATGCTGGGTAATGCCGCCGTGCTCGTGGGCGGTGACATTGGTCTGACGGATCGTATCAAGGAGAGACGTTTTGCCGTGATCGACATGGCCCATGATGGTGACGACCGGCGGGCGACCCGCGAGCTGACCGTCGTCCTCAACCGCCTCGTGGCTGTCTTCCAGGACCGAATCGACGTCAAAGGCAACGTTCTCAATCGTATATTCGAACTCACCGGCGACCAGGGCCGCGGTGTCCATATCCAGGACTTGGTTGATGGTTGCCATCAGACCCAGGCCCATGAGCTTTTTAATAACTTCCCCGGCCTTGACGCCCATCTGTTTGGATAAGTCGCCGACCGTGATGACCTCGGAAATGCGGATCACGCGCTTACTGGCCCTGGGAACGGTGATCTCAGTCTGGCGCTGCTCTTTGCCGGGCTGGACGCGGCGCTTTTTGGCCGGGCCACGGGCCAGGCGGACATCGTGCTCGGGAGCATCCTGGAACTCGGGCTTACGAATGACTTTCCGCTTTTTGCCTTTTTTGGGCAGGCTGGCGGGCAGCCCATCGCCACCGTTCCGCAGCGATTCACGAAAGGCGACCGGCTGGGGGGCGGACGAGGGGGCAGAGACCTTGATCTCTGGACGGCTGGGCTTGGCCTCTTGCAGCTTACCGAGATCGATACGACCCAGGACCCGAGCCGAGCGGAGGCCGCTCGGCTGTTTCTGGCCAGAGTCGGCTGGACCTGCCGCCTGAGGCGGAGTGCCTGGCTCGGCCGACGGAGCGGGTTCGGTCGGCAAGGGGGCGCCGGCCGGGGGGCGGGCTGCAAGCGGTGTCACCTGGCTCGGCTCGGCTGGCTCGGCTTGTTCCGGGGGTACGGGGGCGACCTCGGGCTGGGACACTTCCCGAACCTCGACAGCTATCCCTGCATCCGGCAGGTCTTGGCCCGGCGGAGGCTCTGCGGGGGGCACGTCAACGGGCGGCTGGACGGCAGCCGACGGCTCTTCCGAGACAGGCTCGGGTAGGCTGGGAGCGTCGGTGGATGACGCGTGTCGGTCTTCGGTCGCCAGGCCGGCCGGGGCGGGCGACTCGGGTGTGTCCTGGGGTAAGGCCGGAATGAGAGCCGACGTTTCGCTTGGCTCCTGGGACACCGGAGGGAAGACGGCCGGTTGTTGCGGAAGAGGCGGCGGAACCGGGTCGGGCGAATCAAAAGCGATCGGTGGCGGTGCGCTGAAGGACTCGTTGAGAGACGGGGCGGTGAAGACCGGCTCTGAGGGCGGAGCCGCTTCTTCATGGACCTCAACCCGTTTGGTCCGACGCCGGATGACGTTGGGTTTGATGCGGCTCTCACGCACTTCCTCCCGGGCGGTCACCAGGTGCTCATTTTGATCAACCTCGGTCACCATGCGTTCTGCGACGAGTTTTTCCTCTCCCAGCACGAGATCCGGGGTCGGCTGCGCAGCATCTCCGGCACGGACCAGGGCGAACTCGTCGTCGGTCAGCGTACTCTGGGGCTTTTTCCCCTGTACCCCCACAAGCTCAAGCTTGGCGATGAGCTGACGGGTCTCCAGCCCCAATTCCTTGGCCAATTCGTGGACGCGCTTTCGTGGCATAGAACCGCATTCCCTCCGGTCACAGTGTCAGGCTGTTCTCAATCAGGCTGGCGTAGCGTTCTCGGACTTCTCGCGAAACCGTTGTCTTGAGCGAGCGGACAAAGCTTGCACGGGCCTTCCTAAAGGCATCCAGACACGCGCGACGCGGATGGAGATAGGCTCCTCGGCCGGGGCCGGGGCCGGGCTGCAAGAGTCCGTCTTGGCCGAGGGCAAAACGGAACAGGCGTCCCTGCCGCTCACGCTGTCCACAGCCGACACAGCGACGTAGAGGTTTGGCCCGCTTCATACTTCTTCCGATGCCGCCTGGGCGTCATCCACTCCGGTGGCGGCTTGGCCCACGAGGGTTGGCTGGGGGCTGTCCGTCTGCCCTGCCGGCCCGTCCGGCGTGTTGGTCGGTTCCTGAGTGTCGGCTTCTGCTGCGGCCTGCTCGGCGACGTAGTCCTGGGCGGCCTGGAGGATGGTTTGGGCCTTATCCGCTTCTATGCCCTCCAGTTCGGCCAGGGTGGCCTCATCGGCTTCAGCCACGTCGGCGGCCGATTTATAGCCCTGTTGGTATAAGAGTTCCGCAGTCAGGTCGCCAATGCCCGTCACGCCGGTCAACGACTCCAGCGCGCGCGTGCGTTCCAACTCGATCTCGGATTCTGAGCGGACATCAAGCCGCCAGGCTGTCAAACGAGAGGCCAGACGGACGTTCTGGCCTTTTTTGCCAATGGCCAAGGACAGCTGATCGTCGGGAACGATGATTTCCATAGCGTGGTCGTCTTCGTCGAGAATAATCTTGGATACCTTGGCTGGCAAGATGGCTCGGCAGACGTACTCTGCCGGGTCGGGTGTCCAGGGTACGATATCGACCCGTTCGCCACGGAGTTCCTGCACGACGGCCTGGACTCGGGTGCCCTTCATGCCCACACAGGCGCCAACCGGGTCGACATCCGGATCGGTGGAATGGACGGCAATCTTGGCCCGGCTGCCCGGCTCACGGGCCGCCCCTTTGATTTCAATAATCCCTTCGTAGACCTCGGGTGCCTCCTGCTCGAAGAGTTTGATCAGGAAGCCGGGATGAGTGCGGGACAGGACAATCTGGGGACCTTTATGGGACATCTCGACATCCAGCACAAAGGCGCGAATGCGGTCTCCCTGCCGATACCGTTCCCAGGGAATCTGTTCTTTTTCGGGCAGGACAGCGTCGGTGCGGCCGAGGTTGACGATAATATTCTTGCGCTCGATACGCTGCACGATACCGGAGAAGATTTCGCCTTTGCGATCCCGAAATTCGTTGTAAATCAGCTCGCGCTCGGCTTCCCGTACCTTCTGAATCACGCTTTGCTTGGCCACCTGGGCGGCGATCCGGCCGAACGAGGTGGCCGGCAACTTGCTGAGCAGCTCATCGCCTTCCTGGGCTTCTGGATCCATATTGGCCTGGGCGTCGGCAAGCGTGATCTCGGTTTCCGGGTCGGTCACGGTCTGCACCACGGTCTTGATTTCGAACAGTTCCACCTCACCGATCTCGTGATTGAATTTAGCCTCGATCTGCTTCTGGCCAAAGGTGCGTCTGGCGGCGGACAGCATGGCGCTCTCAATGGCTTCAATGATGACCTGACGATCCATGCCTTTTTCTTTGCTGACCTGTTCGATCACCCGATTGAGATCTGGCTGCATGACTCGTGTTCTCCCTAGTGGGCCGTTTTCCGTCGTCCCACATGTTTTTTCTTCTGGCCGCCGACCGGAAACTCATAATCGACATGCGCTCTGGCTATCGCCTGCCAGGGAATATGCACTAGGCCAAGCTCTGTGTCCTCAATAC
Source organism: uncultured Binatia bacterium (SeqCode) (assembly GCA_965243735.1). Classification (GTDB taxonomy): domain Bacteria; phylum Desulfobacterota; class Binatia; order Bin18; family Bin18; genus JAAXHF01. The sequence continues at coordinate 3,536,813 of CBDEVZ010000008.1, read as the reverse complement.
TGACCTGACGCTCGTCCGTTTCTCTCAGCGGACCGCTAAACGTCCGCTGGCCGTGCCGGACGCTTTTTGTCTGGAGACGAATTCGCTGGCCGAGATAGCGGGTATAGTGACTCGGACGGAGCAGCGGGCGGTTAATGCCAGGCGAAGACACCTCAAGCGTATAGCGTCGGGGTATGAGATCGTGGGCGTCGAGCACGTCGCTCAGTTCCCGATGGATCTGCGTCAGTTCGTCAAGCGGAACGCCGTCTTGTCGATCAAGCGTGATACGGAGTATCCACTGTCTGGCTTCTGATCGAAAGACAACCTCCCAGATTTCACAGCCCGTCGCTTCTACCACCTCGGCCGCGATGCGCTCGACTTGCCGGACAATGTCTCGGTCTCCAGACTGCATCTCCAAAAAAAAAGTGGGCACCGGCCCACTTTTCCTCTTATCCCCACCCGCACCCTAGACGATCTGTGGCCGTTGTGCAAGAGCTGCAGATCGCAAAATTCGTTCTCATAGAGGCTCTTCAGCCGTTCAGATCATCGTTTCTCTCGTGCAGAGTGGTCAGCTCGATGATTTCGTAGATCCGTTTGCCCCGAGGGGTCAACACCTCGGCCTCGTCGTCAACCGATTTATGCAGCAGCGCCTGGCCGATCGGTGAGTGGAGGGAGATCTTGCCGCTGGCAGGATCGACTTCCTCTGGAAAGACGATGCGGTACTCGACGACTTCTCCGCTGTCGATGTCTTCGAGTTTGACCCGGCTCCCATACGCGACCACATCTTTGGGAATGCTCGATAAGTCGTACAGGGACAACTGGCTTATCCGCTCTTCATGTTGGGCAATGCGCGCCCGAACAAAGTCCTGGCGCGCCCGGGCGGCCTCATATTCGGCATTCTCACTCAGATCACCATGGGCAGCTGCCTCCTGGAGATCTTTTGGAATCTTCACGTTCAGCTCGTGGTAGAGTTCTTCGAGCTCTTGTCTGAGCCGTTTTGTAATAGGCAGTTCCATGCGTCGTGCTCCTACGGCGTGGGATGTGCACAAAGGCAGCAGGGGTTGGTTACACAACCAACCCCTGCCGGAAAAGCGAAAAGGGGTGAGAAGATCAGGCGGTGAGAATGTGGACCGTACACGCCGAGCCCAGGCCAATGACGTGAGCCAGACCGGCCTTGGCACCTTCGACCTGCCGCGCTCCACCGTTGCCGCGCAGCTGGTTGACCAGCTCATAGATATTAGCCACTCCGGTTGCGCCGAGCGGATGGCCTTTTGACAGCAGCCCGCCGCTGACGTTGACCGGGATTTTGCCGCCCAGGGCGGTCTCACCCTGGTCAATCAACTGACCGGCTTCCCCCTCGCCACACAGACCGAGGTTGTCATAGTGCAACAGCTCGGCCGTGGCAAAGCAGTCGTGCAGTTCGACCAGATCAAGGTCCTGGGGACCGAGACCGGATTTTTCATAGGCCTGTTTGGCCGCGTTTTGGGTCAGGGTGTTGACGTCGGGCATGGTCAGGTCGCGGTCGGTATACGGATCGGACGTCAGGACCGAAGCCGCCACCTTGATCGGCTTGGTGGTGAACTGCTTGAGCTTTTCTTCAGAGACCAGAATGGCTGCGGCCGCCCCGTCGCCGGTCGGGCAGCACATATACAAGGTGTTCGGGTAGGCGACCATCCGGGCTTTCATCACGTCGTCCAGAGATACCTCAACCTGGTACTGGGATAGAGGGTTATGGACCGAGTGTTTATGGTTTTTGACCGAGATCTTGGCAAACTGTTCAGCCGTGGTGCCGTACTTGCGCATGTGTTCGACCCCGGCCTGGCCAAACACCGCCGGCATCAAACCGCTGCCTAAGACGCCCTCAACACTCTCGCCGCCACTACGCGCACCGCCGCCGAGCAGGCCCATTTTCCCCATCTGCTCAACGCCGACCGCCATGGTAACGTCGTACATGCCGGAGGCAACACCGACATAGGCTTCGCGGAAGGCGGTTGAACCGGTCGCGCAGGCGTTGGAGACGTTAAAGACGGGGATGCCGGTCTGCCCGATCTGCTGCAGGATCTTCTGGCCGTTCATGGCGTTGGCCTGAAACAGGTTGCCACACACGAACATCTCAATATCCCTAATGGACATGCCGGCGTCTCTGAGCGCGCTAAGAGCGGCTTCGGCGCCGAGCTGGGAAACGTCCTTGTCCGGATAGCGACCAAATTTAATCATTCCTACGCCGAGTACATATACGTCTTTCATGATTGTGCCTCCCTTTCTGCAGCGTGGTGTCGGGTGCGTGGCTCGGCGCATCCGAGCCGGTGCTCAATCCTGGCTGGGCTTAAAGAAAAAAGCAATGATGTCAATGGTTTCTTCTTCGCCTTGGGCATTTTTCTCTTTGCGTTCGCGGACTTTTCGGGTCACCATTTCAACCGGCATGCCAAACGGGAGCTTGGTCGGGTCGGGCTCAACATCAACCAGATTGCAGCGCACGCTGACTCCTTCGGGCAGGTCCACAATGGCCGATACATACGGCACTGGCACGCCGGGGACCGACTGGTGGACGATAGAGTAGACATACAGGGTGCCGTGGTCGCTAAGTTTGACCTCGCTGAGCGGATCGCTTGTCGTACATTTGCTACAGCCCACCCGACCGGCCCCGATGAAGTGTGCGCCACACGGCGCGCAGTGGTAGCCGACCAAATGGGGCTTTGCATCGGGAGAGGTCGGCAAGCGCAGCATTGGGGCGATTGCTCGTTGTTTATTGCCTGTTGCATCTGCCGCCATAACCAGATCTCCTTCCGTGAGCCTGCGGAGTGTCTCCGAACTTTCGCCGCCACCAATACCTGAGCACAGCCCCGAAAACAAGCCCTCGGCCTGAGTGTGGCCGGGGAAGGAGAGCAGTCCGAGCCTTGCCCCCCCGGCCGCAGGCGGTATACAAGCCCCTGCATGAGAGCCCGCGACATGGTGCGCTTCATCGGACGCACAGCCGTCTCCTTTCTCTACCCCTACCGCTGTCTTGGGTGTGAGGCGCTGCTCAATGACGGGCGGTTTTTTTGTCCGGCGTGTTCCGGGGCGGTCGAGTCGATTGTCGCTCCATTCTGTCAACGCTGTGGCCTGCCGTTTGCCGCAGGCTCGCTGCCCGTGTGTGGCCGCTGTTTTCGGCGCCAACCCGCCTTTCGCCAGGCGCGGGCGTGGGCCTATTACGACAGTCCGGGGAAAAGTCTCCAGCCGCTCAGCGCAGCTATTCAGCGCTGTAAATATCAACGCCGGCTGGATAACGGCACGGCCTTGGCCGAGCTGGCGGCAGAGCACTGCGGGCTGGCCGCCGGGGGGTATGACTGGATTCTGCCCGTTCCGCTGCACATTGACCGCCTGCGCTGGCGGGGCTTCAACCAGTCCCTCCTGTTGGCCCGGGCGATTGGCGCGCGACACAAAATTGGGGTTGAGCCGTTTGTGCTTCAGCGCATCAGGCCGACCCTGCCCCAGACCCAGCTCACCCAACCCCGGCGCCGGGCCAATGTGCGGGACGCGTTTGCCGTGTCCGATCCAGAAGGTCTGCGCGACAAACACCTGCTGCTGGTTGACGACGTGTATACCTCGGGCGCTACGGTTGAGGAGTGTGCCCGGACGCTGTATCAGGGGGGAGCAAGGACCGTCGATGTCTTTACCCTGACACGGGCGGTTGTGCGTTAGCGTGGAGCAGGATGATATGCGGGCCGGACCGACTCCTCTACCGCTGGGCGTGCTCATTTCGGGTGGGGGCACGAATCTGCAAGCGATTATCGACGCGATTGCGGACGGCCAGCTGCCGGCCGAGGTTCGGCTGGTGGTGAGCAACCGCAGCGACGCTCACGGTCTCAGCCGGGCCGAGCGCCACGGCATACCGAGCGCGGTGTTGCCGCATCGTGGCTACCCGTCACGGCAGGCGTTTGAGGCCGCGCTGATAAGCGCCCTGCGCGAGCGGGGAGTTGAGCTGGTTGTGCTGGCCGGTTTCATGCGGTTGCTGTCGCCCTTTTTTATTCGCGCATTTCCTCAACGCATCATGAACATTCATCCCGGCCTGCTGCCGGCCTTTCCCGGACTGCACGCCCAGCGCCAGGCCCTCGAACGTGGAGTCCGGATTGCCGGAGCGACCGTCCATTTTGTGGATGAAGAGATGGACCATGGCCCGATTATCTGTCAGGCCGCAGTGCCGGTGTATCCAGACGATACGGAGGACAGCCTGAGCGCGCGCATTCTGGTCCAGGAACACCGGCTCTATCCGCATGCGCTTCGGCTGTTTGCCGAAGGCCGCCTGGAAGTTCGGGGGCGTTCCGTCCTGATCCATGACGAAGCCCACGTACCGGACGGGCTGTTGGCGGTCCCTGAGCCAAAAGCTGAACGATGATGACCTCCTCATCGGGAAGAACTCAGCGCTCACTTTTGATGACGGCCGGGCTCGGACACATCGGTCTTGACGAGTCGGGCAAGGGCGATTACTTCGGTCCGCTGGTCATTGCCGGCGTACATGTCTTGCCCGAGCTGGAAGGATCACTGCGGGACGCCGGGGTCCGGGACAGCAAGAGCCTCTCAGACACGCGGGTCGGTGCCTTATCGCGACACATTCGACAGTCCTGTCCACATGACATCGTGGCGATTGGACCTGAGCGCTACAACGGGATGTATGCGTCCTTCAACAATCTCAACAAGCTCCTGGCGTGGGGCCATGCCCGAGCAATTGAGAATCTGCTTGAGCGGGTGTCGTGTGAGCGGGTGGTCGTCGACCAGTTTGGCGCCGCACGTTTTCTCAACACGGCACTGATGGAAAAGGGCCGCCGGGTTCAGGTTGTTCAGAAACCCCGGGCCGAGGTCGAGATCGCCGTGGCCGCAGCGTCGATTGTGGCTCGGGCGGAATTTCTGCACCGCTTGCAGGGCTTGAGCCGTGAGTACGGCCTGAGCCTGCCCAAAGGGGCCAGCACGGTCATTGCGGCCGGTAAAGCATTCGTGCGCAAGCACGGACCGGACGCCCTCGGCCGGGTGGCCAAACTACATTTTCGGACCACCGAGAAGATCTTGCGTTAAATGCCTCGCCGCTTTGGCGTACCTGTCTTCCTGTAAGACCCAACGCCTCCGCCCTGTCTGTTGTCCGCCATTGGTCTGCCGTTCCTACCGCCGCTGGTCTCTGCCCTTGCTTGCCGTTCACTTTTCCTCTATCCCGACTGGCATGGCACGCGAGTCACACCCGGCATTCGCCCGTCTGGTCGAGATCATGGCCCGTCTGCGCAGCCCTGGCGGATGTCCCTGGGACCGGGAGCAGACGCCGGATTCCTTGATCCCCTATCTGCTCGAAGAAACCTACGAAGTCCTGGAAGCTCTGGAGGACAGGAACTGGCCGGAATTCAAGGAAGAACTCGGTGACCTGCTGCTCCAGATTGTGTTTCACGCCCAGCTGATGGCCGAGAGCGACAGGTTCAGCATTGACGATGTGGCTCAGGCGATCAGCGATAAACTGGTTCGCCGTCACCCCCATGTCTTTGGTGATACGCAGGTCAAAGATGCCCGCGAGGTGGCCCAGAATTGGGTCAAGATCAAGGAGCAGGAGAAAAAGGGGAAGGCCGATCAGTCGGTTTTAGCCGGCGTACCCAAGGCCGCCCCGGCCCTGATTCAGGCCCAGCGGCTGGGCGAGAAGGCCTCTCGGGTGGGTTTTGACTGGACATCGGCGGCGGCGGTGTTTGAGAAAGTCCGTGAAGAGGTGGACGAGTTGGCCGAGACGCTCCAGGACACCGACCACAGTCCAGACCCCAACCGTCAGGAACACGAGCTGGGCGATTTGCTGTTTGTCCTGACCAGCCTGGCCCGCCATCTCGATCTGGATGCCGAGTCGGCATTGCGTCGGGCCAGCAGCCGCTTCGGTCGGCGCTTTCGGTATATCGAGACCCAGCTGGCCGACAAGGCCGAAGACATCCACACCGCTCCGCTGGCCCGCCTAGAAGCGCTGTGGCAAGCGGCCAAGCAGACGCTCGGGTAGCAGGCCGCGCAGGGCTGTCAGGTCTGATTTTCTCCCCCACCACATCAGCCCACCAAAGCTGATCACGCCAACACCGATGGCCGCCGATAGCGCGGCCAGGCGTCCGAACACCGACACGTCCGGGTCGAGCCACTGGAGCTGCCCGGCCACCAGCCACACCGGTCCAACCATGACGGCTGCGGCGAGCAGGCTCCAGGCCAGCGAGGCCAGACAGGCAGACCATGGAAATTGGGGCAGACGACGGAATACGACAATGCCCAACAGCAGCATATTGACCACCATGGCCAAAGAGGAGGCCAGCCCGAGCCCGACCAGGCCATAGTCGTAGACGGCCAGCGCGGCACTTAGGCGGCCAAAGAACTGGGCCAGGCCGGAGGCGTCGGGAGCGACGCTGAGACTGCCCATCAACACCAGACTGAGGCCGACATGGACCACCAGACTCAGCCCGGCGGTCTGGACCGGCGTACGGGTATCGCCGAGAGCGTATAAACACGAAACCAGCAGGCGACTGACGGCAATCGGCCACAGCCCAAGGGCCAACGCCTGGAGTACGCCGGCCGTGTGCACGACTTGGTCGGCCGGGAAGGCGCCCCGAAAGAAGAGGCTGGCGGTAATCGGAACGGCCAGCACCAGCAGTCCCAGGCTTGTCGGTACGACAATGGTATTGGTGACCCGCAGGGCAAAGCCGAGGCTCTCGGCCAGGCCGACAAGGGCGCGCCGCTGAGCCTGGGCGGCCAGGCTCGGCAGTGTCGCGCTGGCCAGGGCGGCCACAAGAATCCCCTGGGGAAACTCGAACAGCCGGCTGGCATACCACAGCGCGGAGACGCCGCCGGCACCGAGCAGGGACGCCAATACGGTATTCACCATCAGGCCGAGCTGATAGACTGCCGCTCCGAATACGACCGGAACCAGCAGACCGCCGATCCGTACCACAGCCGGATGACGTGGCCGCCACTGGGGGCGAACCAGCAGCCCCAAACGGCCCAGGGTCGGGATCTGCCAGGCGACTTGCAGCACGCCGCCGAGCACGACGCCGTAGGCAAGGCTGAAGATCGGTTCGGCCAGGAAGCGCGAGACTCCCAAGGCGCAGCCGATGATGGCCATATTCAACAGCACCGGAGCAAAGGCCGGGGCGCTGAAATGCCGCCGGGCGTGGCACACCCCGGTCGCCAGGGCGAGCAGCCCGACCCAGAACAGATAGGCAAAGGTGAGTTCGGTCAGGGCAACCGCCAGGACCAACGTGTCCGGGTCAAAGCCCGGCGCAAAAAGACGCACCAGGGGGGCGGCGCACACAATCCCGAGTCCGGTCAGCAGAAGCAGGATCCCGCTCGCGACCCCGAACACGGCGCGTAGCATGGCTTGGGTTTCGGCCCGGGAGTGATGGACCACATACTCGGTGACAACCGGGATGATGGCGGCGTTGCTGGCCCCTTCGCCGACCAAGCGACGCAACAGGTTGGGGATGCGAAAGGCGACAAAAAAGGCATCGGTGGCCAAGCCGGCTCCGAACAGGCCGGCGATGAGCATGTCGCGGACCAGCCCTGTCACTCGGCTGAGCAGGGTCAGGACACCGATCTGGCCTGCGGCCCGGACTATTCTGTGCTCCTCCCTCACCACCACCTCTGGGCGGGCTGGCTGCGGGTTGGACGGCCCTCAGCGTGCGGCTGACATTGCTCGCCGGCGTAGTCCATGATAGGAAGTGCCCGCTGCATACGGAAAGGAGAGCGTCCTGTGCCTTTTGCCGAGAAAAAACGATTTATCCAGAGCGAAGCTCGCCGCATTCGGAATCACGCCGCCAAATCACGGGCTAAGACCGTCATGAAGAGAGTCACGAGTGCCCTTGGGGCCGATGATCCGGGTGCGGTTGACACTCAACTGCGCGAAGCGATGAGCGCGCTCCACAAAGCGGGCAGAAAGAGAATTCTGCACCCCAATACCGCCGCCCGGCGGATTGCCCGGCTGTCGAAAATGGTCCAAAGCTAAACGATGATGACCACCGCATCAGGAAGAGATCATCGTTCACCTTTGTGGGGGGCCGCCGTCATATCGCCCCCCAAGTCATAGACGAGGCACGCGTCTCGCCTAAAAACTGTCTCCCAAACGAAAATACGCCTCCTGGGCGGCTTCTCTGAGAAGACGCTCCAGGGACAGCCGGCGTTGGGTTTCCGAAAACTGAATGTCGGTAAAGCCCGACAGATCCCGAGGGTCGAGCGTCCCCCGCAGAAAATCCGGGCTTGTCGTCACCGCCACCTGGGGCACCGCGCTGCTCTCCTCGACCACCCGAATATTCTCCGCCTGCCACAAGACCTCGCCGCTATCCCGGTGGGTGAGCCGCATGTCAAAGCTCAGAGCCGCCTGGTACTCCAAGACTTGGTCGCGGCGATCAAAGGTCTGCGGTCGAAAAGAAATCTCGTTCAGGCTGACATGCAGAATACCCTCGCCGCGGTCGGACACTCGCAGCCCGCCGTAGATGCGAAATTCCCTCTCAAAGGCCCAGCGCAATTCTTTCTCGACCCCGGCTTCCGGAGTGTGATTGTCGAACTCGGCAAAGCTGATCGTGGTCACCGCCTGGGGTAGACTGGGGACGCCTGCCAGACGATATCCGCAACCCGCCAGCCCCAGCAGACTGGCGATGACGAGCCAGGCTACAGGCCGGCTCATGCGCCGAGTGTCATCCGTCGATTTCACTTTATGACACCACGAAATTGACCATCCGTCCGGGGACAACGATCTCACGACGGAGGGTTTTACCGGCAAGATACTCCTGGACCTTTTCGTGTTCCCGCGCCTTGGCCAGCAGGGTGGCCTGATCGGCGTCAGCCGGGATATCAATTTTTGCCCGCAGCTTGCCGTTAATCTGGACGGGAATCGTCCGGGTGTCCTCACGGAGCAGGGCCGGATCGTAGTTCGGCCAGCCGACATAGGCCAGGCTGTCGCTGTGGCCGAGCCGCTGCCACAGTTCCTCGGCCAGGTGGGGGGCAAACGGGGACAGCAGCAAGACCAACTGCTCGGCGAGGGGGCGGGGCAGTTGCTCGGCCTTGTGGGCCTCGTTGACCAGGACCATCAGCGTGCTGAGCGCCGTATGAAAGCGCAGGCCCTCGATATCTTCCGTCACTTTTTGGATCGTTTTGTGGAGCAGACGGGTCAGGTTCGCCTGCGGGTCAAGCGGTCGGTCCACGATCTGAGGCCGTAGCGCTCCGGCCTCGTCAATCAGCAAAGACCAGCTCCGACCCAGGAAACGCGAGACCCCGGCGACTGAGCGGGTATTCCAGGGTTTGACCTGCTCCAGGGGGCCCATGAACATCTCGTAGCAGCGCAGGGCATCCGCCCCATACTCGGCAATCACGTCGTCGGGATTGACGACGTTGCCCCGCGACTTTGACATTTTGTCCGTTTGGGGCTCAAGCTCGATACGCTGGTCGTGGGGATGATACGGGGTTTCCTCGCGCCAGACCACGTCATTGACCGGTACATACTTGACTGACACGCCGATGTCTGGATTTGCACTCAGGCCATAGGTCTCTTCCCCGTTCGCGTCGAGCTTGTGGACCTCCCGGTAGCTGTAGTGTTTTCCGTCGCCATCCTCGTAATAGCGGTAGCTGAAGCCCAGAATCATGCCCTGGTTGACCAGGCGTTGGAAGGGCTCGGGAGTGGAGACTACGCCACAGTCGTATAAGACGTGATGCCAGAATCGGGCGTACAGCAGGTGCAGCACCGCGTGCTCGACACCTCCGACATACAGGTCGACCGGCATCCAGTAGCGCTCTTTTCCCGGGTCGCACAGGCGGTCGGCATTATGCGGGTCAAGATAGCGCAGATAATACCAACAGCTGCCCGCCCACTGGGGCATGGTGTTGGTCTCACGCAGGGCGGGTTTGCCGCTTGCGGGGTCCTGGGTTTCGACCCACTGCCGGGCTGCCGCCAGCGGCGGCTCGCCGGTGCCGGTGGGCCGAAAACTTTCCACCTCGGGCAACAACACCGGCAAGTCCTGAGGGTCGAGCGGTGTGGGCTCATTATCGACGTGCAGGATCGGAAACGGCTCGCCCCAGTAGCGCTGACGGCTGAACAGCCAGTCACGCAGTTTATACGTCACCGTTCCTGCGCCGTGGCCGTGCTGCTCCAGCCAGGCGGTCATCCTGGTCTTGGCGTCGGCAATGTTCAGGCCGTCAAGAAAGCCCGAGTTGACGTGTGGGCCGTCTCCGACATACGCCTCGGTGTCCATGTCGCCGCCCTGGACGACCTCAATAATCGGGATGTCGAACCGCCTAGCGAACTCCCAGTCGCGCTGGTCGCCGCCCGGAACCGCCATGATAGCTCCGGTCCCATAGCTCATCAGCACATAGTCGGCGATCCAGATCGGAATGGCCTGGCCGTTGACCGGATTGCGCGCATAGGCGCCGGTGGCAACGCCCGTTTTTTCCTTGACCAGATCGGTCCGGGCGAGGTCTGATTTACGGGCCGTCTCGCGCCGGTAGGCCTCGACCCCAGCGCGTCGGTCGGGTGTCGTGCTGGCCTCGACCAGCGGGTGTTCCGGCGCCAGGACACAGTAGGTCGCACCAAACAAAGTGTCTGGCCGGGTGGTAAAGACGTCAAAAAATGCGTCGTGTCCGGCCGGCAGGTCGGTGCGCGGCGTCCCGTCCGGCTGACACAGCTCGAAGCGGATACGGGCGCCCTCACTCCGGCCGATCCAGTTGCGCTGCATTTCTTTGACGTTGTCCGGCCAGTCGAGCTGGTCCAGGCCGTCCAACAGGCGCTCGGCATAGGCGGTGATGCGCAACATCCACTGCCGCATCGGACGCCGGATCACCTCATGTCCGCCCCGCTCGCTCTTGCCGTCCACGACCTCTTCATTGGCCAGCACCGTCCCCAGCGCGGGACACCAGTTGACGGGCACTTCGGCGATATAGGCCAGGCCGCGTTCGTACAGCTTGAGAAAAATCCACTGGGTCCAGCGGTAGTAGTCCGGATCGCAGGTCGCGATCTCGCGGTCCCAGTCATACGAGAAGCCGAGGGCCTGAATCTGGCGCCGGAAGGTGTCAATATTGCGCTGGGTGGTCTGGCGCGGATGGGTTCCGGTTTCGATGGCGTACTGTTCGGCGGGCAGGCCGAACGCGTCCCAGCCCATCGGATGCAAGACGTTAAAGCCGCGCATCCGCTTGTAGCGGGCCAGAATATCGGTCGCCGTATAGCCCTCCGGGTGGCCGACATGCAGCCCCGAGCCGCTGGGGTAGGGAAACATGTCCATGATGTAATACTTGGGCTTGCCGGGGTCGATGTCGGCCCGAAACGTCTTGTTGTCGAGCCAGAAGCGTTGCCACTTTGGCTCGATCTCTTCGGGCCGATAGCGGGCTCGGCCGCCCTTACTTTGATCGGTCTGAGGATTGGCTTGACTCATGACGGTCTGCTTTCTTCCCTACCAGCGTAGCGACCCGATCCAGCACGCCGTTGATGAAGGTCGGCGCCTCATCACTGCAATAGCGGCGCGCAATTTCAATCGCCTCGTTAATCGTCACCCCGGCTGACAGCTCGGGATAGCGCAGCAACTCGTACGCACCCAGGCGCAGCAAGTTCCAGTCAACCTTGGGCAGCCGCCCCAGCCGCCAGTGTTCCGCAGCCTCGGCGATCAGTCCGTCCAGGCGCTCGCGTTCCCGCCACGAGCCCTCCACCAGCTCGGTCGTAAACTCCCGCGTGCGCGCTCCGGGTTCAAAGTTTTGCCAGAACATGGCCAGGGCCTGGCGCGGCTCGGTCCCGGTCATCTCAAGCTGATACAGGACTTGCAGGGCGAACTCTCGGCCCTGCCGTCGGGAGCCGTGGGGGTGGCGGGATGGCATCGGGATGTGGACGGGCGACTCAGCCCAGTTCTTTTAAGGTATTCACCATCTCGATTGCCGCAGCTGCGGCCTCGGCACCCTTATTGCCCAGTTTGGCGCCGGCCCGGTCGAGCGCCTGCTCGACGGAGTCTGTCGTCAGCACCCCAAAGGTAATCGGCAGTCCGTGGGCGAGCATGATTTCCTTAATCCCCTGGGTCATGGCCGCAGCAATATAGTCGAAATGCGGCGTCTCGCCCTTGATGACGGCGCCCAGACAGATGAGCGCGTCGTAGCGACCGCTGGCGGCCAGCTTCTTGGCAAACAGGGGGATATCGTAGGCGCCGGGCACGAGCACGACATCAATCGTCTCAGGGCTGACGCCGTGTCGGCACAGGGTATCGAGCGCCCCGGTTTGGAGCCGCTCAGTCACCAGACTGTTGAACTGCGACACAACCAAGCCGTAGCGCTGGCCGCTGGCGTCCATGTTACCCTGGATGATGCGTACCATACTCGCCTACTCTTTCGTCCTCTTCGTCCTCACCTTTACAGCAGGGGTTTGAGTTCGCTGAACAGGTGGCCCAGTTTTTCTTTCTTGACCCGCAGATAGCGAATATTGCCCTCGTGCGGCGGAGTTTCAATCGCCCGCCGTTCCGCCACCTTGATTCCGTAGCCCTCTAAGCCGCTGATTTTTTGCGGGTTATTGGTCAACAGACGCACCTCCGAAATATGCAGATCGTGCAGGATCTGGGCTCCGATCCCATAGTCGCGCAAGTCTTCTTCAAATCCGAGGTGGAGGTTGGCCTCGACCGTATCAAAGCCCTGGTCTTGGAGCGCGTAGGCCCGGATTTTATTGGCCAGACCGATGCCCCGGCCCTCCTGGTGCAGGTACAGGATAACGCCTTTCCCCTCTTTGGCAATATCGGTCATGGCTTGGTGCAGCTGCTCGCCACAGTCGCACCGCTCCGAACCAAACACGTCGCCGGTCAGGCACTGGGAGTGAACCCGGACTGAGACGAGGTCGCGCGGATGAATTTTCCCTTTGACCAGGGCGATATGTTCATGCGCGTCAATATCGGTCCGGTAGGCAATAGCATGAAACTTGCCGCCAAACGGACTGGTGACATCCGCCTCGGCGACCCGGTGAACGAGCGACTCGGTCCGCAGGCGATAGGCCATCAGGTTGGACAGGCAGACGATCTTGAGCTGGTATTGATCGGCCAGGGCTTCGAGATCGGCCTCGCTGGCCAGGTCGCCGTCTTCGCCCAGAATCGTACACAGGGTTGCGGCCGAGGTTAAACGGCTCAGGCGGGTCAAATCGACCGCTCCTTCAGACAGACCGCGGCGGGCCAGCACCCCGCCGCGGCGAGCCAGCAGGGGATGGACGTGGCCGGGCATGACAATATCGTCAGGGCCGGCCTTGGGTTTTATCGCGGTGGTAATCGTGACCGCGCGGTCATAGGCGGAGATCCCGGTGGTGACGCCTTTACGGGCTTCGATAGAGGCACCAAACAGACGCTGGTGGTTCAGCGCCGGTCCCGAGCCGAGCATCGGGATGCCGAGTTGGCGGATCTTTTCTTCGGTCAGGGCCAGACACACCAGACCTCGCCCGTGGGTAGCCATGAAATTAACCGCCTCCGGGGTGGTTTTGTCGGCGGCAATACACAGATTCGCCTCACCACGCACTTCGTCGTCATCCACCAGGATGATCATCTTGCCCTTGCGCAGGTCGGTGATAACTTTCTCAACTGGTGCGACCGGTAGTGGCATAGACCCTCCCTCTTGTTTTCAAAGTGAAGGCTGATCTCCTGTCGTTAATCCAGTATCAGCAGTCACTTTGCCAAAGTAAAGGCTGATCTCTTCCCATCAATTCGGCTATCAGCCTTCACTTTGTCCCCCGTTGGGCTGCCGCCCAGTCAATATAGGCGCTCACCACCATGTCGTCTCCCCGTTGACTGACCTCTATGGTGTGGAGCTTGTGCCCGGCGGCAATCCGGCTAATGCCAAGCGTTCCGATCATGGCGCGTCCATCGCCGCCGAGCAAGATGGGTCCGTAAAAAAAGAGGACTTTGTCAACCAGCCGCTCGCGCAGGGCCGTGGCCGCCACCTGACCCCCGCCCTCGATGAGTACGTGCTTGAGCCCGCGGCCCGCCAACTCCTGGAGCAGCCGGGTGAGCGAGACCCGGCCCTTGGCCGCAGCCAGGGACAAGACCTCGACATTGGGCCGCTCGAACAAGCGCCGCCGTTTTGCTCCGGCCCGGGTCGTGGCGATCAACGTGGGCGCCTGCGAGGCTTGGGTGCAGATGCGGGCCTGGGGACTGATCGATAGGCGGCTGTCCAGGACGACCCGTACCGGGTCACGGCCGCCCCGGATGCGACACGTCAGTTGTGGGTCATCGCTGCGCACGGTCTCGGCTCCGACCAGCACGGCATCGACTCGATTTCTGAGCTGGTGTACCAGCCGCCGCGAGGCGGGACCGCTGATCCAGTGAGAGTCGCCCGTCGCGGTGGCAATCCGTCCGTCCAAGGACGCGGCCAGCTTGAGCGTGACCATCGGCCGACCGGTCTGGATGAAAATACGAAAATCCTCGTTCAGCCGCTCACACGCCTGTCTCAAGACCCCGGTCTTGGTCTGAATTCCGGCCCGCCGCAAGCGACGCAGCCCGCGTCCGGCAACCAGCGGATTGGGATCGCGGGTGCCGATCACCACCCGTTGAATGCCGGCCTGTATCACTGCATCGGCACACGGCGGGGTGCGGCCGTGGTGGGAGCAGGGCTCGAGATTGACGTACAGGGTGGCGCCGGCGGCCGAGTTTTTCAGGCCGCGCAGAGCTTCGATTTCGGCGTGCGGCCGGCCCGCCTTGCGGTGGAACCCCTCGCCGATGACGCGCCCCTCGCGAACGACGACCGCACCGACCGCAGGGTTGGGGCTCGTCCGTCCCAAACCCCGAGCGGCGAGTTCCAGGGCCCGCTGCATATAGACGGCGTCAGAAGTGTGGTTCATCCTGTCTTCCTCACCCAAGGGTGAGGGCGGAGCACTGTGTCAGAGGAGATGGACTTCATGGGGTGCGGGTGGGTGACGGCTTTTTCTTGCGGGCGCGGGACCGATCCGGTTTGGGATCACTCTGGCTGCGCTCTCGGATCAGGATTTTGAGTTCATTCATGAACGCGTCCAGATCCTGGAATGAGCGATACACTGACGCAAAGCGGACATAGGCCACTTTATCCAGATCGTACAGCTGGTGCATGACCTCTTCGCCAATCCGCGCACTCTTCAGCTCTTTCTCTCCAGAGCCTTGCAGGGAACGCTCAATACGGTCGGCAATGTCTTCAATCGTCTCAATGCTGATCGGCCGCTTCTCGCATGCCTTGGTCAGGCCCGCGACCACTTTCTGACGGCTATAGGCTTCTCGGCGGCCGTCTTTCTTGACGACCAGGGGCAGAATTTCCTCCACCCGCTCATAGGTCGTAAAACGGCGTTCGCATTCCTCGCACTCGCGCCGACGCCTGATGACGTCGCCGTCTCGACTCAGTCGTGAGTCGATGACGCGGTTGTCCTGGCGCGAGCAAAAGGGGCACTTCATAACGCTCGGAGTCAGGAGCTAAAGGGACCCGGAGTCGTAGACTGGGAATTGGCGGCACAGGTCACGCACCTCCGCCCCAATAGCGCCGAGCGCCGTGTCGTCTCCGACTTTTTGCAGGGCGCGCCAGATCAGCTCGGCAATCACCTCCATTTCAGGCTCTTTCATCCCCCGGCTGGTGACGGCCGGCGTTCCGATACGCACCCCGCTGGTGACAAACGGAGAACGGGTGTCAAACGGAATGGCGTTTTTATTGACGGTAATCCGCGCCCGGTCCAGCGTGTCCTGGGCCAGCTTGCCGGTCAGTTCCGTAGCGCGCAGGTCGAGCAACATGAGGTGGTTGTCAGTCCCGCCGGAGACCAGCTGGAAGCCACGCCTGAGCAGTCCCTCGGCCAACGTTTTGGCGTTGGCCAGGATTTGCCGCTGATAGGCTTTGAAGGCCGGGCTGGCGGCTTCTTTGAGTGCGACCGCCTTGGCGGCGATGACGTGCATCAGTGGGCCACCCTGTGTACCGGGAAAAACGGACGCGTTCACGCTTTTGGCCAAATCCTGGCGACATAAGATCATACCGCCACGCGGTCCGCGCAGCGTTTTATGGGTCGTGGTGGTCACCAGTTCAGCGTACGGCACCGGGGAGGGGTGCAGACCGGCCGCGACCAGCCCGGCAAAATGGGCAATATCGACCATAACCAGAGCGTCGATTTCGTCCGCGATCTGACGAAAGGGCGCGGCATCAATCTGCCGCGGATAGGCGCTGTGGCCGGCAACCAGCATCTTGGGTCGGTGTTTGCGGGCCAAGTCGGCGATTTCCTGGTAGTCGATACGCTGGTCGGACTCACGCACGCCGTAGGGAATGACTGTGAAAAATTTGCCCGAGAAGTTGACCGGACTGCCGTGGGTAAGATGACCGCCGTGGGACAGGTTCATGCTCAGGATGGTATCGCCCGGCTGGAGCTGGGAGAAATACGCTGCCATATTGGCCTGCGCGCCGGAGTGGGGCTGGACATTGGCGTGCTCGGCCCCGAATAGGGCCTTGGCCCGATCAATGGCAAGCTGCTCGGCGACATCGACGTAGGCACAACCGCCATAGTAGCGCTTGCCGGGATAGCCTTCCGCGTACTTATTGGTGAGAACCGAGCCCTGGGCTTCCAGCACGGCTCGACTGACCAGGTTCTCGGATGCAATCAGCTCAAGATTATCCTCTTGGCGCTGGGCTTCGTGTCGGATCGCCGCATGCACCTCGGGGTCTTGCTGAGCCAGGCTACTGTTCATACACACTCCCTCGGCTAGCGACGACGCCTGAGTCTGGACTGCTCAGCCTCTCGGGCGCGGGAGGACAGACACACACGACCGCCACAAGACCCGGCCGCTGCGATGTGTCCCCGATGCCGAGGGCAGGCGCGCCGCCAGACATTAGGCCTGCTGACTGTCGATATAGGTAATGACGTCTTTGACGGTCCGAATCTTCTCGACATCTTCGTCAGAGATCTCGGTGTTATACTCTTCTTCGAGGGCCATGACGAGCTCGACGATATCGAGCGAGTCGGCGCCTAAATCCTCGATAAACGACGCCTCTTGGGTCACTTCTTCGCGGCTCACGCCGAGTTGTTCACAGATGATTTCCGTGACGCGTTCCTGTGTTGCACTCTCTGCCATAACGCTGTCCTCCTCTATCGCTCACCCAGATGCCAGAGCCGGGGCGACGCTCATACATACATGCCGCCGTTGACGTTGATGACCTGTCCGGTGATATACGCCGCCAGGGGGCTGACCAGGAAGGCCACCACTTCGGCGACCTCTGCCGGGGTGCCCCAGCGGCCGGCTGGAATGAGGCTCAAATATCCTGTTTTGACCTGGTCTGGCAAGGACCCGGTCATGTCGGTTTCAATAAAGCCCGGGGCCACCGCGTTGACGGTAATGGCGCGTGAGGCCAGCTCTTTGGCCAGCGTCCTGGTCAGTCCCAGAATCCCCGCTTTGGCCGCGCTGTAAGCGGCCTGTCCAGTGTTGCCAGTCTGGGCCACCACCGATGTCAGGTTCACGATCCGGCCGCTTCGCTGGCGTACCATGGCTCGGGCTGCGGCTTTGCTGCACAGAAAAGCGCCCTTGAGATTGACCCCCATGACCCGTTCCCAGTCGTCTTCTTTCAGGCGCAGCAGCAGGCCGTCGAGCGCCAGGCCGGCGTTGTTGACCAGGATGTCGATCCGGCCGTATCGCGCCACCACGTCTTGGACGCTGGTCGTGACTGCGGTCTGATCGGCGACGTTAAAACGGCACGGCTCAGCCCGGCCGCCAGCCGCCCGAATATGGGCACACACCTCTTCGGCCGCCGCCTGATTTTGCACGTAATTGACCTGGACCTGAGCGCCGTCCTCGGCCAGGCGCTCGGCAATCGCCCGACCGATACCGCGCGAGGCGCCCGTCACAAGAGCGACCTGTCCCTCCAGCCTGGCGGTCATGCGAGCAGTCCTTGCACCGCTCCGAGGTGGCCGGGCTCCCCAAAAGAGGCGCACGGAATGCCGGAGTCGATCCGTTTGAGCAAGCCGCTCAACACGCGCCCGGGGCCGATTTCGACCGCCGCCTGGCAGCCCAGGGAGCGGAGCTGGTGCATGCTCTCCTCCCAGCGGACTGGAGCCGTCACCTGCTGGAAGAGCAGAGGTTTAACCTGGTCGGGGTCCTGGTGGGGCTGAGCCGTGACATTTGGAATCAGGGCAAGCGACAGGGGCTGGACCGTGAGTGGGGCCAGGACTTGGCGCAGCCCGTCGGCCGCCGGAGCCATCAGGTCACAATGGAAGGGCGCACTCACCGCCAACTCAAGCGCCCGCTTCGCGCCCCGCGTCTTGGCGACCTCGACCGCCCGCCGGACGGCCTCGGCATGGCCCGCCACCACCACCTGGGCGCCGCCGTTGATATTAGCCGGGGAAACGAGCTGGCCTTGGGCGGCTTCCTGACACACCTCGGCAACAGCCTGGGACGAGAGTCCCATCAGGGCCGCCATACTGCCGACTCCGGCCGGGACGGCCTCTTGCATCAGCCGACCACGCTCGCGGACGGTCCGCAGGGCATCGGCGAACGACAACGCTCCGGCTGCGACCAGGGCGGTGTACTCGCCCAGACTATGGCCTGCTACGCACACCGGCCGAAGGTCCGTCTCGTGCTCGAGCACCCGCAGGGCGGCGATACTGGTCGCCAGGATGGCCGGTTGGGCATTGGCGGTCAGCCGCAGGTCGTCTTCCGGGCCCGCGAAGCACAGCGCCGACAGTTTGAACCGCAGGGCTTCGTCCGCTTCGCTGAAGACCTCGGCGGCAACCGCAAACTGCTGTGTCAGCGCCTCCCCCATCCCGACCGTCTGGGCACCCTGGCCGGGGAAGAGCAGCGCCAGCCTGTGGCTCATTTGTGGTGTTCCTCTTCTTTCTGATCTGGTGTGTGGACGGAGTGGGATTGCGCAAAGCCGGGCGTCTGGTCGGTCGAGCCGGTCGGATCTTGGTCGGCGTGCCCGTTGGGCCGCCGGTGGCTGGCCGGTGTGGGTTGCCGGTGGGTATCAAACTCCGGTGCGTCGGCCCGAGCCGACGGGTGGCTGTCTGGCGGCGATTCGGTTCTCTGGCCGTCGCGGTGCCGGAAGCGATCCCGAATGTGCGTCCACAGATTGCGACCGCCACGTTTGAGTTCGGTGGTCAGAAATGCGGTTTCTGGCAGGGCGTGCAGGTTTGCAATGATCTGATCGTTCACCCCCCGACGGACCGACTCGTCGGCTAGGCGGATCGCGTTTTTGATCGCCTTGGGGCTGGACGCGCCATGGGCGATAATCGGCAGACCCTTGGTTCCCAGCAGCGGGGCGCCGCCAATCTCATCCGTATCCAGACTGGCGCGCAGATCGGCAAAGGAGCGGCGCAGCAAGAGGTAGGCGAGTTTCCCCTGCCAGTTAGCGGTGAACAGGGAACGCAGCTGGGCGTGCAGAAAGTCGTAGAAGCCCTCCATGGTCTTGAGGGCGACATTGCCGGTAAAGCCGTCGGTGACAATGACATCGACTTTCCCGCTGTTGAGGTCGCGGCCTTCGATATAGCCGATGTAATTGAGCGACAGCTTTCCGAGAATTTCGTGCGCGACGCGGGTCGCCTCGGTCCCTTTTGAGTCTTCCTCACCGTTGCTCAGGACGCCGATGCGCGGATACCGAATGCCGCGCACGACACGGGCGTAGACCTCGCCCATGATGGCGAACTGGACCAAGTGTTGTGGTTTGCACTCCACATTTGCCCCGGAATCAATGAGACAGGCGCGCTGGCCCAGGGTCGGCAACACGGTGACAATGGCCGGCCGCTCAACGCCTTTGAGACGACCGAGGCTGGTGATGGCCAGGGCTAGTACGGCCCCGGAGTTGCCGGCACTGACGACCGCTCCGGCGTTGCCCGATTTGACATGCTTAAACGCGATGTGCAGCGACGAGTCGCGTTTGTTGCGCATGGCTGCGGTCGGCGAGTCGCTCATGCTGATCGTCTCGGTGGCGTGCTGGATGGACAGCAGCGAAGATTCTTTGGCCTGGGCACGTTCAAGCTCGTGCAAAATGCGGTCTCGATTGCCGACCAGCAAGACCTCAATGCCGTACTCCCGGGATGCGGAGACCGCACCCTCGACGACGGCGCCTGGGGCATAGTCGCCGCCCATGGCATCAACTGCGATATACATAGGGATGCGTGGGAAGACAGGCGCTTATTTGATGACTCCTTGGGGAGCAATCCGGACTGAAGAGAGGAGGGCCAGGGGCGAAGCGTTGCCGCTCGGCTGGCAGGCGCAGCTGTCTTGGTTCAGGTTGATGCCACACTGGGAGCACAGGCCCTGGCACGCTTCATAACACACTGGAGCGCTAGGCAGGGCTAGCATGATTTGTTCGTGGACCAGCACTGAGACGTCAACATGCTCTCCGTGATAAAAACTCGCCGACAGCTCGTCCTGGTCCAGCGCAATCTCCCGGCCGAGCCGGGGCGTAGGCTGAAGAACCGCCGAGAATGAACGATCCAAGGGAAAGGTGTACGTCTCCAGGCAGCGCACACACTGAGCGCAGAGTGTCGTCTGGACGCTGCCGTCAAAGAAGAGGTCGTGTCCCGAGCGAAAATGGCTCAGCCGAATGTGCGCCGGCGCTTCAACCCGGTACTCGGGCGTGGCCTGGGCTGAGGAGAGGAACTGATCGAGTTCCTGGGCCTCCTCGCTAAAAGCCAGGACGGTCGGGGACGTGAGGATATCTTCGATATGGATCTTCACCGGACCAGCCCATTCGCAACAGCATCCATATAGTATGATCTCTGTACAAATGCAACGCGCCGGACCCGGCCTTGGCTTGACTGTCAGGCGCTGATCGGGTAGCTGTCGGGAGCCGTGCAGGTCATCGCACTCACACTCTTCATTGTCTGGATTCTGAGTCTGTGGCTGCTCCTCACCGGGCGCTGCCCCGGCTTGCCCTGGCTGTCCTTCCAGCCGGCTGCCCTGCTGAGCGGAATGCTCTTGTTTGTGGTCATGAGCCTGCTTGGCTTGGCCTGTGTCGTCCTGATCGTTGCCCCCTGAGATTGGTGCGGAGCGGTGCTCCATCCTCACCGCTTGTCCGGTCGAAGAAAGCGGCAGCGGAACCTTTAGGCCACTCTCTTGTTTATGGACTACACAAGGGGGTGTTATGGCACAATCATCCGACGCATCGCGCCGCCCACTACTGTACAGTCCGGCCCTGCCCTGGTTCGATGCCGGCGCGGCCATGCTGTCGAGCGTGGTCATTCTGCCCGAGCAGTTCTACGCTTTTTCCGCCGAAGATCGGGTACAGGATGGAGAAGTTGCGCTCAGGCGGGCCATTCTCGAGGACGCGATCCGCTGTTTCCAAAGACAGTTTGTTGGCAAAGGACGCCGTGTTCGGCGGTTGGCCCGGGAGGCCGAGGAGTGGTTTGCGGCCGATGATGCGGACTGGCCGTTCTCGTTCGTGAATATCTGCGCGGTCCTGGGGCTCGAGCCCGACTATATCCGGCGTGGGCTGAAGCGCTGGTGTGAACGTCACGGCGACGCAGCGGATCGCGTGACCTCGGTCCGCTCCTTCCGCTTTGCCGCCTGAGCCGAGGACGTCCCGTCGAGGTGCTGCTCAATCTCGGAGCGGCAGGCTTAATCCAGCGTATGCTGGGCTACCAGCTCTCTATTCCAGGTCGCGTCGCCAAAGGTGACTTCTGAGCCTTTGGCCCGCTTGAAATAGATGTGCAGATCGTGCTCCCAGGTAAAACCGATGCCACCGTGGACCTGAATCCCGTCCGCGCTGACCTTGCGATACGCGTCGCTGCAGTAGGCTTTGGCCATGGCCGATGCCAGAGCCGCATCGGGCGCGGCGTTCGAGACCGCCCAGGCCGCATAATAGGTTGCCGACTTGGCGCTTTCGACCTGTACCAGCATGTCGGCACACTTATGCTGGATGGCCTGAAAGGAGCCGATCGGCCGGCCGAACTGTTCTCTGATCTTGGCGTACTCGACGCTCATATCCAGGACGCGCTGGGCGCCGCCGACCATCTCGGCACACAAGGCGACCTTGCTGCGATCCAGCGTTTGGCCGAGCCTGTCCCAATCCAGTCTCGGTGAGCCGAGTAGGGCGTCCGGCCCGAGTTCGACCTTGTCCAGCCTCAGCTCACACAGCTTGCGGGTCTGGTCCATGG
Organism: uncultured Binatia bacterium (SeqCode); assembly: GCA_965243735.1. GTDB lineage: Bacteria > Desulfobacterota > Binatia > Bin18 > Bin18 > JAAXHF01. Next base: position 3,514,780 of record CBDEVZ010000008.1, on the reverse strand, counting down.
TTTTCAGCAGGCTGATACTCACGCCGGCCTGCTGGCGGTCAACCAGAAACAGCCCAAACCCCTCGGCGGTTCGCGCTGCACATACGATCATGTCAGCCACATGGGCGTCCGGAACAAACAGCTTCACCCCGCTGAGCCGATAGCCGCCGCTGAGCTGTTCGGCCCTGAGACGTACGCCCTCGGCATCCCAACGCGCATTGTCTTCCAGGACGGCCAGGGTTGTCTTGAGCTGGCCTGAGGCGAGGCGGGGCAACAGCTGCTGTTTCTGCTCCTCGCTGCCCGCCTCGGCAATGGCACCGCCGCCCAGCACGACCGTCGAGAAAAACGGCCCGGGCAACACAACCCGGCCCATTTCTTCGAGCACGACGACCATGTCGATCAGGCTGAGTCCTGAACCGCCGTACTGTTCGGGCAGAATGAGGCCCATCCAGCCCAGCTCGGCCATCTTCTGCCACAGCGCATCGGCATACCCCCGCTCGTCCTCCATCATCTGACGGACATAGCTCATCGGACATTCGTTGTTCAAGAAATCTGCCGCAGACTGGCGCAGCAACTCCTGCTCCTCGGTGAAGCCAAAATCCATGCAGTGCTCCGGAAAAGGGGAACGCTAATGACCTCTGTAGGATGAGGAAGAGATCAGCGTTCCCCTTATTGCTGTTCAACTGTTGGCCAGAATCGACACACAGCCGACCGAACCCGGGCCGCCCAGATTGTGCGCCAGCCCGACTTGGGCATCCTTGACCTGGCGTTCGCCGGCCTTGTTCCACAGGTGCTGACCGACCTCGTAGATCATGCGGATGCCGGTTGCGCCAATGGGATGGCCGAACGACTTGAGACCGCCCGACGGATTGACCGGAATCTCGCCGCCGATCGCGGCCCGGCCCTCTTCCACGTACTTCCAGCCCTCGCCCTTTTTGCACAGCCCGAGGTCTTCGTAGTTGAGGATTTCGGTAATCGTGAAGCAGTCGTGGCACTCGACCAGATCAATATCCTTGACCGTCATGCCAGCCTGCTCATAGGCCGACTGCGCGGCCTGGGCTGTGGCCGGGAAGCCGGTATAGGCGAAACCCGGTTTCATGTACGGCTCACCCGAGGTCACCGACAGGCCGATGCCTTTGACCTTCAGCGGGTCGGGCCGGAAGGATGCGGCCAGCTCGGACTTGCAGATGATCACCGCTGCCGCCCCATCCGTGGTCGGACAGCAGTCAAACAGGCCCAGCGGGCTACAGATCAGCGGCGCGTTGACGACCTGCTCTTCGGTCACCTCCATCCGAAAGTGCGCCTTGGGGCTCATGGTGCCGTTGTGATGGTTTTTGATCGCCACCTGAGCCAGGGCGTGTTTGTCAATACCGTAGGTCTCGAAGTAGCGGTTGGCGGCCATGGCAAACAGCGACGGCGCGGTCGTGCCATAGCCGACAACGGGATGAGTGCCAAAGGTTCCCAGGCCGCGCTGGCCGGAGTCGCGCAGCTTCTCAAAGCCGAGCGCCAGGACCACATCGTACATGCCTGAGGCCACTGCCATGCAGGCGTTGCGGAAGGCGTCCATTCCCGACGCACAGTAGTTCTCAACCCGGGTAATCGGAATATTGTACAGTTTCAGCGGGTCGGCCAGGGCGTTGCCGGCGCTGGCCGAACTCAGGGTGCCGACCCAGGCGGCCTGAATCTGGCCGGGGTCGATATTGGCATCGGCGTAGGCTTCCAGGGCTGCCGTGACGACCATATCTTCTGCGCTCATGTCGTAGTTCTCGCCGAATTTGCTGCAGCCCGCCCCAATCACTGACACCTTGTCACGAATATCCATCTGTCTCCTCCTTCCTGGAGTGTGTTGCTCAGCTGCTGACCGGTCTGGCCTTCCAGAAATAGTTCTTGATACCAGACCCTTCGTGGTACTTTCTGAACGTGAGTTCAACCGGCATGCCGATGGCCACCCGGTCGGATTCGCAGTCGGTCAACTGCACAAAGACCCGACCACCGCCGTCGAGATCGACCACCGCATGCGTCGTCGGCGGATCGGGCGTTTCGGTCAGATAGTCATGGGTGAAGGTGAACAGCTTGCCGGTCCGGGCCAGCTTCACCTCTTCGAGACCGCCGCGATAGCCGCACTCGACACAGATCCGGTGGATGGGAAACTGAATCGTACCGCAGTTGGGGCATCTGCCGCCGTGGAGTGGCAAAATCTCGTTTTTATCCCGCAGCAAAACAACCGGGGTTGATTCGTCCGGGGTCGAATAATCCTTTTTCATCAGCTTACGGAAACGGGCATATTTGCCGTACGACGCCATGGTGCGTTTGCGCTCAATCTGCGAGTAGACACTGCGCACCAGTCGGTAATCGGCCATGGCCTCGGTAACGCGAAAGACGGCCGCGTCTCCGCCGTCGCCATAGCCGGCAACCAGAATCAGATCGCCCGGCTTGGAGCGTTCCAGAACCGCGGCCAGCAACACCAGGGGCTGGGCCGTGCCCGAATCGCCGAGCGTGTTCCAGAACGTGTCCTGAACCTGAGACTTGACATCCAGCTCCAGGCTGCGCAGGGCCGCCTGCATGGCGCGCTGGCTCGGACCGGCAATGGCCGCGCTGGTGATATCCCGGGCGCTCAGCCCACACCTGTCCAGCACCCCCGTGACTGCGGCGGCGACAAAACGGTTGTAGCCAAACTTGTTCTCAAACCCGCCCGGGAATGAGCGCAGGTAGTCCTGCTCTTCGGTGCGCCAGGTGCCGAGAAACTCCTGGCCCATGGTATACGTCCCGACCACCTCGGCCAGCACCCCGTCGGTTCCGATCACCAGCGCCCCGCCCGCATCGCCATAGTTCTGCTCCTGCTGGGTATCGGGCTCACCCATGCGCGAGTCGCCCGCGCATACCAGCAGGCGCTGGCCGTCCTGCACCAGGTCGAGCGCGGTCAGCAGAGCCGAGGTGCCGGCCCGGAGCGTATCGGTGAAATCCATGGTCCGGATTTCGGCCTGGGCGTCCAACACCGTGGCCACGGTGACCGCCGCCTGTTTTTCGCGGTAGGGCGAGGTGGTTGAGGAAAAAAACACTCCGGCCAGGCGCTGGGGGTCTTGATCGCCTAGGGCGTCGACGCTGGCGTTGACCGCTAGCGTCAGGCTGTCTTCGTCATGATTGGCGATCGCCCGCTCCCCGCCCAGGGAAGGCGTACCCCACTCCTGGGCGATCAGGTCACGCGGAAGACGGTAGGTCGGGACATACGTCCCGTACGAAACAATCCCTGCCATAGTGCTCCCTGTCAGTTGAGACGGCTCTCGGGCTCGCCGCTCTTCAGCATGCAGCCATCAACCTGGAGGTTGACTCCATTGATAAAGCCCGAGGCCGAAGACGCCAGAAAAACACACGGCCAGGCGACTTCGAGACCGGTGCCAAAGCGTTTGAGGGCGTTGGAGTCACGGGCGCGCTGCTGCAGCTCCGGCGTCGGCCACAACACCTCCTTGACGCCCGGCGTTTCAATCGGGCCGGGCGAGATACAGTTGACCCGAATGCCGTAGGGCGCCCACTCAATGGCCAGCGAGCGGGTCAGATTGACCACGCCGGCCTTTGAGGCGCCGTAATGGGCCATGGAGGCTGCCCCGTAGACGCCCGCGTCGGACGAGATGTTGATGATGCTGCCGCCGCTGTCTTTATCCATCATGAGGCGCGCCACGGTCCGGGAAAACAGAAAGGTGCCGTTGAGGTTGATATCGACAATGGCCCGAAACCCGTTGGGTGAAATATCGTGGGCGTGGGCCACAAAGCTGGCTCCGGCGTTGTTGATCAGCACATCGACCCGCCCCCAGTTGGCCACGGCTCGGTTGACCACGGCTTCGACCTGATCGTTGTCGCGCACGTCGCATACAATCGCATCGACCGTGCCCCCCTCGTTACGGATGCCGTCGGCCACCGGACCGAGGTGATCCATCGTCCGGCTGGTGATCAGGACTTTGGCCCTGCGGCGGCAGAACTCGGCCGCAATCTCGGCGCCAATCCCCGTCCCGCCGCCGGTAATAATCGTCACTTTATCCGCAATATCAAAGGCCGAAGAATCTGCCATGCCGTGTCTACTCCGTGTTCGCGCCGGGCTTGTCGCAGCGTCCTAGCCAAGACTGGGCAACCACGTCTGGCCGCCGTTCGAGGTTCGCATGACCGTCCCAAAGCCGCCCACAATCCAGCCGTGCTGGTCGTCCGCAAAATCAATCGCCCGCAGCCAGGTCACGGTCGGCATGCCAAAGCTGGCGCGTTGCCAGGTGGGACCGTCTTCCCCGGCCTGGCGCTGGTAGATGCGCCCCGAGGCGCCGACGATCCAGCCCCGACCGTCGTCGAACAGGATCGGGGTGAAGAGCGGCGCGGTTTCCGAGGCGGTATCGGCTAGAAACGTCCACTGCTGGCCGCCGTCGGTCGTCATCGCGATCTTGCCTTCCAGGCCGACGGCGATGCCCTCCTGGGCCGAGGTGAAATACGCACCGAAAAAGGTCGGAAAGTTCAGGGCGTCGTCAATGCCGGCCTGGCCCAAGAGGCTGTTCTGCTGCTCGGTCCAGCTCTGGCCGCCGTCGGTCGAGTAAAAGATCTTGCCAAATTCCCCAACCATCCAACCGGTCTGGGCATCAACGAAGTGGACATCGTAGAGATTGGGATCCGACAGGGCCAGGGTGGCGTTGATGTCCACACCCTCCAGGGAGGGCTCGATATAGTCGGATTCCCACGACTGGCCGCCGTCGGTCGTGCGCACATAGGTGGCTTGGGCGCCAACCGCCCAGCCGTGATCGAGATCCAGAAACTGGAGGGACAGCAGGGAAACCGCAGCCCCGCTGTCTTGGGATTGCCAGGTTTCGCCGCCGTCTTCGCTCTTGAGCAGCAGCCCGTCCTGGCCGCTGATCCAGCCGGTTTGGGCGTCGGGAAACTCGACATCATACAGGGCCAGGTCGGTGCCGCTGTCCTTCTGCTGCCAGGTTTTCCCGCCGTCGGCGGTCACCAGAATTTTTCCCCCATAGCCGACCACGACCGCTTTTTCGACCGAGATGGCCGCGACATCAAAAAACTTATCGGCCACCGTCATCAGCCGGTTGCTGAGCGGCACCTCTTCGATCTCACGGGTGCAGCCGAGCAGAGCGGTCAGTACACACAGGACGGGCCAGCAGCGGAGTGCGGGATTCATAGTCAAGCGGCTTTCCAAAATGATTCCGATAGGATACCTTCGACCGGGTTGCAAAAGTTCCCCCCTGTCTACTATCTTCGGGCGCGCTTTGCAATCCGCTCAGAACCGTGATGCGCCCCGGTCCAGGCTTCCAGACATGCAGGAAAGGACGACATATGGCGACAGCGAAAATTACATGGACAAAGATTGATGAAGCGCCGGCCCTGGCTACCTACGCCCTGCTGCCGATCGTGCAGGCCTACACCCGGGGGACCGGGATCGAGCTCGACATCAGCGACATCTCTCTGGCCGGCAGAATCATTGCCAACTTTCCCGAAAAGCTGAGCCCGGAGCAGCGCATTCCCGATTGTCTGAGCCAGCTCGGCGACATGACCCAGACGCCCGAGGCGGCCATCCTCAAACTGCCGAACATCAGCGCGACCGTGCCCCAACTCAAGGACGCCATCAAGGAACTCCAGGCCAAGGGCTACGATATCCCCGATTATCCGGAGGAACCCCAAAACGACGCCGAGCGGGCGCTGCAAGCCCGCTTCACGGTGGTGCTCGGCTCGGCCGTCAATCCGGTCCTGCGCGAGGGCAACTCGGATCGGCGGGCCGCAACCTCGGTCAAGAAGTTTTTTCAAAAGCATCCCCACAAAATGATGCAGCAGTGGCCGGCGAGCGGCTCGAAGGCCCGGGTCGCCCACATGGCCGGCAGGGACTTCTTTGAGAGCGAGAAATCGACCACCGTGGACACCGCCACCCAGGTGCGGATTGAGTTCGTCGCCGCTGACGGAGCGGTCAGCGTCCTCAAAGACAAGCTGTCGCTGCTGGCCGGCGAGGTCATTGATACCTCGGTCATGAACGTCAAGGCGCTACGCGCGTTCTACGCCGAGCAGATGGACGCGGCAGAGAAAGACGGCGTGCTGCTGTCCCTGCATCTCAAGGCGACGATGATGAAGGTCTCTGACCCCATCATGTTCGGCCACTGTGTGTCGGTCTACTTCCAGGAGGCGCTCGACAAGCACACCGAGGCCCTCAAGGAGATCGGGGCCAACGTCAACAACGGGCTGGCCGATGTGCTGGCCAAGCTCGACCGCCTGCCGGCCGAGAAAAAAGCCGAGGTCGAGGCCGACATTGTGGCGGTGTACGACAAACGCCCGGCCCTGGCCATGGTCAACGCCCGGCGCGGCATCACCAACCTGCACGTACCCAACGACATTATCATTGATGCCTCCATGCCGAATGTGGTGCGCGACGGGGGCCGGATGTGGAATAAGGACGACGAGCTGCAAGACGTGATCGCCATGGTGCCCGACCGCTCCTACGCAACCATGTATAAAGAGATCCTGGAAGACGCCAAAAAACACGGTCAGTTCGATCCGGCGACCATGGGCAGCGTCTCCAACGTCGGGCTGATGGCCCAGAAGGCCGAGGAGTACGGCTCGCACGACAAAACCTTTGAAGCCCCGGCTAACGGAAGGATTCGGGTGGTGGACAGCGCCGGGACGACGCTGCTGGAGCAGACGGTCGAGCTTGGCGATATCTTCCGCATGTGCCAGACCAAGGACGCGCCGATCCGGGACTGGGTGCGCCTGGCCGTCTCACGGGCCAGAGCGAGCGGCGCGCCGGTGGTCTTCTGGCTCAACGAACGCAGAGGCCACGATACGGAAATCATCAAAAAGCTGAACGCCTACCTGCCCGATCACGATACGACCGGCCTGGACGTGCGGGTCATGAAGCCCCAGGACGGAATGCGGTTTTCGCTGGAACGGATCCGCCGGGGCGAAGACACGATTGCCGCAACCGGCAACGTCTTGCGTGACTATTTGACCGATTTGTTCCCGATTCTGGAGTTGGGGACGAGTGCCCGGATGCTGTCCATCGTGCCGCTGATGAACGGCGGTGGGCTGTTCGAGACCGGCGCCGGCGGCTCCGCCCCCAAGCACGTGCAGCAGTTCCTGCAAGAGGGCCATCTGCGCTGGGATTCCCTGGGTGAGTACTGCGCCCTGGTGCCCGCGCTGGAGCTGATTGCCGAGAACGGCAAGAATCCCGCCGCCACGCTGTTTGCCAAGACGCTTGACCAGGCGATTACAAAATATCTCGAAAACGCGCGTTCTCCGTCCCGCAAGGTGAACGAAATCGACAACCGGGGCAGCACCTTTTATCTGGCTTTGTACTGGGCGCAGGCTCTGGCCGCCCAGGACGAGGATGCGGCCCTCAAGGCGCGGTTCAGTCGGGCGGCGAAAGAGCTGGAGGAGAACGAGGCCAAGATCGGTGAGGAGCTGCTGGCCGCCCAGGGCCAGCCGGTCGATATTGGTGGTTATTATTCCCCCGATCCGACCAAAACCGCCCAGGCGATGCGCCCCAGCCCGACCTTCAACGCCGTGATTGACGCGCTGTAATAGCCGTCACATCCCAGCCCCTACCCCTAACGACAGCGGAGAGGGCAGGCGACCTCTCCGCAGCCTCATCCTCTCGAACCCTTCGGCACGGAACCGGCTCAGGAGAGAGAAAACGAGTGAGCACCGATCTGCTTCCGGCCTTTATCCGAGAACACTATGAAGTGCATGAGTGGAAGCATGCCTGCGCTATCCTGAAGGAAGATTTCCCCAAAGAATGGAACGACATTGTGTCGCTGCTGACAGACTTCCGACTGAAGAAGAGCTGGATCACAAAGCCGGGCGGAAGAAAGTCGAAGGTTTCAGGATACATAGATGACTATCTGTATAAACGCGGATGGACTGAAAAGGAATTTCTCACTCAGGTCGTTGTAGATGGGAACGAAACGCATACGCCAACGCACAAAGTTGATTGTTTCCGCGACCGGATAGCATTAGAGATTGAGTGGAACAACAAAGACCCTTTCTACGATCGAGATTTGAACAACTTCAGGCTATTGTTTGATCTCAGGGCGATCAGCGTAGGCGCTATCATTACCAGGTGCGATGATCTTCAGGACATCTTCAACCAGCTCGGAAGAGGCGTCTCATACGGAGCTTCAACGACGCACATGAGCAAGCTACTCCCTCGAATCAGAGGGGGTGGTGGGGCGGGCTGCCCGTTATTGATATTCGGAATCTCGAAGAAACTCTTTGTGGAGGATGACGAATGAGCGCGGCCGAAGACTTCAGACAAGAGGTGGGTGCCAGGAAGTTCGCCACCGTGCTTGCCGATCCACCGTGGCGGTTTCAGAACAAGACCGGTAAGGTCGCCCCGGAGCACAAACGGCTGGCGCGCTATCCGACGCTGACATTAGCGGAGATTGAGGATCTGCCCGTTCAGGACGTGGTAGAGGAGACCGCTCACCTCTATCTGTGGGTGCCCAACGCCTTATTGCCGGAGGGCTTACAGGTCATGCGAAGCTGGGGGTTCCAGTACAAAACAAACCTGATCTGGTACAAGGTCAGGCAGGACGGCGGACCCGACAGAAGAGGGGTAGGGTTCTATTTCCGAAACGTCACCGAGATGCTGCTCTTTGGCGTGCGGGGAAAACACGCCCGGACCTTAGCGCCCGGTAGAAGCCAGGAAAATATCATCCTGTCCAGGAAGAGAGAACACAGTCGCAAGCCTGACGAACAGTACCCCATCATCGAGGCGTGCAGTCCCGGCCCGTTTCTCGAACTCTTCGCACGTGGCGCCAGGCAAGGCTGGTTTACCTGGGGTAATCAATCGAAAGACTACACGCCGACATGGACGACATACTCGAATCACTCCCAATCCGCGCCCGTATCGAACAGGCAGCTGGCTCTCTTGCGCTAGGACGTTCTCCCACGCGGTCTGCTCTCCAGCCTCCAGCCGGAAAGGGCCGAGAAACGGCCTGAAGCCGCGCCTCCCAAAAATATTCCGCTAACGCCGCCTCGGCTTTTTTCTGAGCTAGAAAAATCTCGCATGGCACCCCCGCTCTCGCCCTCGGGGCCGTCCCTGCTCCACACCCGCCTGCCCTTTTTCTACGGCTGGGTGGTGGTGGCGGTCGCCTTCGTCACCATGGCCATTGGGGTGAACACGCGGACCGCCTTCTCGCTGTTGTTTCCGCCTATTCTGACCGAGTTCGGCTGGGACCGGAGCAGCACCGCAGCAGCCTTTTCCTTTGGCTTTGTTGCCGCCACGCTCTACTCGCCGATGATTGGCTTCCTGATGGATCGCCTTGGGCCACGGCTTATCCTGCCGGCCGGGGCCGGTATGGTCAGTATCGGGCTGATCCTGACCACCTCTATCACCCAGCCGTGGCACCTGTATCTGGCCTTTGGTCTGTTTGTCGGCGGGGGCAGCATGTTCATCAGCTACCTGGGGCATTCTCTGTTCGTGCCCTACTGGTTTGCCCGCAAACGGGGCTTGGCCCTGGGCATTACCTTCGCTGGCGCAGGGGTCGGTTCGATCATCCTCTTTCCCTGGCTGCAAGACACGATCACTCGCGTTGGCTGGCGTGACGCGTGTTGGATCATGGCGCTGGTGCTGTTTGTGACGGTTGTCCCGCTGAACAGCATCTTGCAGCGTCGACGGCCGGAAGATCTCGGTCTGGCACCTGATGGAGAGGCGGGCGCGGACGCGTCTCAGGCTGCGCCCGGCCGGGCCGATACCATTGTCGATCACGCCTGGGCTGCGACGGACTGGACCTTGGCCTTGGCCGTCCGGACCGCGCGGTTCTGGTGGTTGGCGCTGGCCATGGCAACCTGTCTGTACGCCTGGTACGCGGTCCAGGTCCATCAGACCAAGTATTTGGACGACATCGGGTTTTCCCCTCAGCTGGCCGCCTATGCGCTCGGTTTGGTTGGCCTGACCGGCAGCGCCGGTCAGATCGGTCTGGGATTTTTGTCCGACCGGATCGGCCGTGAGTGGGTCTGGACGCTGAGCCTGTCGGGCTTTGGCCTGTGTTATGTCCTGCTGCTGGTCATGCATGACCAGCCCAGCCACGTGTTGTTATACAGCATGGTCGCAGCCCAGGGCTTGTTGGGCTACGGCGTCTCGGCCGTATATGGGGCGGTGGCGGTCGAAATTTTCCAAAGCAGGCACTACGGCACAATCTACGGAACGCTGAGTGTCGCCGGCAGCCTCGGAGCCGCAGTCGGGCCGTGGCTGACCGGCCTGGTGTACGATCAAACCGGGACCTACGCTCCGGCGTTTTGGCTGGCGATCGGGCTGTGCGGGGTGTCCATCATCAGCATGTGGATGGTCGCGCCCAGGAAAGTCCGCCTCGTGGCCGGGCGGGTCGGGCGCTAGCTCTGGTGCGAAACGAGTCAGATTTCCAGGGATAGATCACTTTTCTGACTCCCACCACTCGGAATCCGCTTCAGCGAATAGCCCCATAGTTTCCTCTAAGTCGGCAAGAAACAGAGGATCGTGAACGGCTTGCTTCAACTGAGCCAGTTTCTTGGAATCCGGTGAAAGAGCGCTGTTCACGATCATGGTCCTGACCCCTTCCCTCAGTTCGAGCAGGGTTGACGGCTCCCCTCAGAACTTGGCCTTGGGCACCGGCAGGCCGGGAATGTCCGAGCGGGCGCGGAACACCGTGCCCTTGAGATCGCGCTGATCGTTGTTGGCGGTCACCACGTACAGGTCACACATATCAGGACCGCCGAAGGCTACACTGGTGATGGTTTTTGCCGGGATGTTGATCCGCTGATCTAGCGTGCCGTCCGGCTTGAACCGCACGACCTCGCCCGAGCCGGCCACCACCGCCACCCACACGCCGCCCTCGACATCAACCGTCATGCCGTCGGGCATGCCGTCGGGCAGCTTGGCAAACAGCCGGCGGTCGCTGACCGTTCGGTCGGCGCGCACCTCGTACACCCAGACCGCGCGGGTGGTGGAGTCACAGTGGTAGAGCAGGCTGCGATCCGCGCTGAAGCCGAGCCCGTTTGTGACCTCAACCCCTTCCCACAGATGTGTCACCTGTCCCGATGGATCGACCCGAAACAGGGAACCCGGCGGCGGCGTGCTCTTGAAATCAAACTTATTGATGTCGCAGCCAAACGAACCGACCCAGATGCTCCCCTGGTCATCAATGGTCAGATCGTTCAGGCCGAACAGCGGCTTCCCGTCCCAGTCGCCGAAGATCTCCGTGACCTGGCCGCTGTGTTCGTCCCACCGGGCGAGCGACAGGCCGGTGACGAGCATGCCGCCACCCTCGTTCAGGGCGATACCGCCGACCGCCTTGCGGTCTTTCGGGATCAGCGTCTCAATCTGGCCGTTCGGACTGCGGCGAAAGACGCCACCCCCGCGGACATCGCTGAAGTAGAGCCGGTTCTGATCATCGGTGCGGGGCCCCTCCAGCAGGCCATAGCCGGTCGCCAAGGTTTCAAAGTCCATACGCTGCCTCCTTGTTCTTCGGTTGCTATAGTGTCCCGATCAGCCTGACTATTCAAGCGGACAAATGGCTGCTTGTGGAGCAGATGTCAGTCCGCGCCGCGAGCTGCGGCTCGGCGCAGGCGGTCCATGATCGCCCGTCCGAGCCCCTGTTCAGGGACGGCCTCGACCACGAGGCGGTCAAGACCAAGCCGGTCAAAGCGGTGGAGGGCGGCAAACAGATTGGCCGCCGCTTCGAGCACATCGCCCTCAGCCGATAAGGCTTCCTGGTGGGTGTAGGCTGCGGCTAGCGGGACGGGTCTGAAGCTGAGTAAGCCGACCCGTTCCTGGGGAGACGGTTGAGGAATGGCCTGGCCGGGAGCGAGCAGGGTCAGCCGAACACGCGGCGCGTAGTGCTGTGGCAGGGTGCCGGGCGAGCGCGGATCAGCGTCAGTGGAAGAGGGCAGGCGAACCGGACCGATCAGGGCTTCTATCTCCTCCACGCTCAGCCCGCCCGGTCGCAAGACTACCGCCTCCTCGCTGCTCAGCGCACACACCGTGGACTCAAGCCCGACCGGGCACGGGCCGCCGTCCAGAATCAGCTCGATTTTCTCTCCCAGCGTATCCTGTACGTGCTGGGCTGTGGTCGGGCTCACATAGCCGAACGGGTTGGCGCTCGGAGCGGCAATCGGTGTCCCTGCGGCGCGGAGCAGGCTGAGGGCGACCGGATGGGCCGGCATGCGCAGACCGACCGTGCCGAGCCCGGCGGTGACCAGGTCTGGAATGACGGGCTGTTTGGGCAGCACCAGGGTCAGGGGACCGGGCCAGCAGCGCTGCATCAGCATCCTCGCCCGACCGTCGATCCCAGACGCGTAGCGCGGCACGGCATCGACCTGGGCAATATGCACAATCAGCGGATCGAACGCCGGGCGCTGCTTGATGGCAAAGACCTGGGCCACGGCGCGTTCATTCAGGGCGTCAGCTCCGAGACCGTAGACGGTTTCGGTCGGAAAGGCGACCACGCCGCCGGCCTGTATACACGCGGCCGCCTGTCGGATGGCGCTCGGGACGGCCGCGTCGAGAATCTCGGCCATGGTCGCTGTCAGTCCTCCAGGGTCGGATAGGTATTGCTACCCAGGGCGGCCTCAAACTCGCGCATCAGCTGGTCCCGCCACTCCTGCTTCGCGCCATCGGTGCCCGGCTGGCACAGCAGGCTTTCGAGCAGTTCGTGGCGCTCATAGCCGAACACCCTGAGCACCTCCTCGATCTTCTGGCCCGGCACGGCGCTGGTAATGCGCGGCTGGCCGCTGTCGTCAATGACGACCGAGGCGTCGTGGACATGGCCGAACAGATTGTGGTAGTCGCCCAGCACGTCCTGATAGGCGCCGGTGAAAAAGACGCCCAGATAGTACGGCTGGCCGTTGAGGGGGTGGAGTTCGAGCGAGTCCTTGATATCCCGCAGGTCGATGAAATGATCGACCTTGCCGTCCGAATCACACGTCAAATCCGCCAAATAGCCCTTGCGGTCGGGAATCTCGGCCAGCCGGTGCAGGGGCATGATGGGAAACAGCTGGTCCACGGCCCACGAGTCTGGGATGGACTGGAAGACAGAAAAATTACAGATGAACTTGCGGGCCAAACGACGTTCCAGGTCCTCAAACTCTTCGGGCATATGCCTGGCCAGTTTGGCAAATTTGAGCGCCCGCTCGCACACCCCCCAGAACAGCTCCTGGCCGAGCCCGCGGTCTTCCAGGGACAAATAACCCAGGCTGAACAGCGAGAACATCTCATCGCGCTGTTCGATCACGTCGTGGTAGTACTCGCGGTAGTTTTCGGCGTTGATCTCGGTATAGATGTCATACATTTCTTGAATGACCTGCGGCCGGCTGTCCGGGTCGGGCACATGAATCGGGCCGTTCAACAGGGTCAGCTCGTTGATGACATTACACACCAGCAGGGCGTGGGGAGCGGCGATCATCCGCCCATTTTCGGTCACGATAGTCGGTTCCCGCACATGCTCATTATCGCACACCTCCTTGATGGAGTAGACGATATCGTTGGCGTACTCCTGAACGGAGTAATTGACGCTCGACTCCGAGGCGGTGCGCGAGCCGTCGTAGTCAATGCCCAGGCCGCCGCCGACATCGAGGTAGTCGAGTTGGGGACACAGCTTGCGCAGCTTGGCGTACGTCCGCGCCGCCTCCTTGACCGCCTCCTTGATGCGTTTGATATCGGTCACCTGCGAGCCGATGTGAAAATGCAGCAGTTGGAGACAGTCGCCCAGGCCGGCGTTGTTCAGGTAGCTGAGCCCTCTGAGCAGATCGGTGGTGGTAAAGCCGAACTTGGATAAGTCGCCACTCGACTTTTCCCATTTGCCGCTGCCGCGTGTCGACAGCTTGAGGCGCAGGCCGATCCGGGGACGAACGCCGAGCCGCTGACTCAGTTCGACGAGCCGCCTGAGTTCGGACAGCGTCTCCAGAACAATGAAGACCCGCCGTCCAACCTGCTTGCCGCGCAGGGCGAGGCTCAGATATGCCTCGTCTTTGACCCCATTACAGATGATCGGCGCCTGTGGGTTGTGGCTCAGGGCGAGGGCCAGGGTCAGTTCGGCCTTGCTGCCAACCTCGATGCCCAGGTCGTAGGGCCGGCCACAGCGTACGACTTCCTGGACCACCTCTTTTTTTTGATTGGCCTTGAGCGGGTAGGCCGGAATATAGTCGCCGTTGTAGTCAAACTCCTTGATCGCGGTCCGAAAGGCCGTGACCAGTTTCTTGATCTGGCCGTCCAGAATCTGGGGGAAGCGCAGCACCAGGGGGGGCGACAGACCGCGTCGGTGCAGCTCGGCCACGATCCGTGTCACGGCTACCGGTACGTTGCGGGGCGGGCCAAAGGCCAGGACAATGTGGCCGTCACGGCTGACCGAGAAATATTCCCCGCCCCAGTTGTGCAGCCCATACCGGTCAAGGTTTTCCTCGACCACGTTGGGAGCGAAAGTCGCTGGGGGGATGACCGTCGGGCGTATGTCGGCTCGGGGGGGTAAGAACCGATCCGGCTGGCTATCGCGGGCATGCGCTGTCATGGCAACACTTCCTCTTGAGACGACGGACCTTGCTTCCACGCTATCGGGGATACGACCGGGAGGCTCAGCGCTGGACGCCGACATGGCTTGAGGAGGCGGGGGGAACGACAAGACTGGGCAGTCCTTCCGCTCGGTGCTGGTCCGGAAACAGGGGGCGTCGTGCGTGTCTTCAAGGCAGGGAGTCCACCTCGTGCTGTTCGGCAAAGAGCAGCCACCCCTACCGCCTTTGTTGGGCGCTGTCAAGATAAATCCGGGCCTCCGGGCATGGCGCGTCCAGCATTGAGCCTGTTGAGCCGATTCCGTACAATACGGCCCATGGAGAGCAGTGCGGTCGCAGTCCGCGTCGGTCTGGTCCAGATGACGTGTGGAGACGAACCCGGCGCCAACCTCGACACAGCGGTGCGCCGCATCGAAATGGCCGCCCGGCGCGGCGCCCAGATTGTGTGTCTGCAAGAACTCTTTGGCTCGGTCTACTTTTGCCAGCGCGAGGATACCAGCTGTTTTCGGCTGGCCGAGCCGATTCCCGGACCGACAACCGAGACCCTCAGCCGTGTGGCGCGAGACCGTCAGGTGGTATTGATCGCGCCGATTTTTGAGAAGCGGGCGGCGGGTCTCTTCCATAACTCGGTGGCGGTCATCGACGCCGACGGCGGGCTGCTGGGCACCTACCGCAAGATGCACATCCCGGACGATCCGCTGTACTACGAAAAGTTCTATTTCACCCCGGGCGATCTGGGTTTTCAGACGTTTGCGACCCGCTACGCTCGGATCGGCGTCCTGATCTGCTGGGATCAGTGGTTTCCCGAGGCTGCTCGCCTGACCGCGCTGGGCGGAGCCCAGCTGCTGTTCTACCCAACGGCGATCGGCTGGCACCACGCCGAATGCGCCGAAGAGCGCCAGGCGCAGCGTCACGCCTGGGAGACAATCCAGCGCGGCCATGCAGTTGCCAACGGGGTGTTTGTGGCGGCGGTGAACCGGGTTGGCACGGAGGGCGGCTTGCAGTTCTGGGGCTCCTCGTTTGTCAGCGACCCGTTTGGCCGCGTGCTGGCCAGCGCCGGAACCGAGGACGAAGAGACCCTGGTGGTCTCGTGTGACCTGGGTCGCATTGAGACGGTCCGTCAGGAGTGGCCATTCCTGCGCGACCGACGGATCGATGCCTACGCCAATCTTACCAAACGCTATCTCGACTGAGCGTGCCGCCGCACGCGGGGCGCCCGGCCTGGCCCGCACGCCGGCCAGTCTCGGCCTGCGGCTGCCCGCCGAGTGGGAGCCGCACGCGGCTACCTGGCTCTCCTGGCCACACAATGTCGAGACGTGGCCGGGCCGCTTTGCCGCCATCCCGCCGCTGTTCTGTGCCATGGTCAGCGCCCTCCACCTCCGCGAGCGGGTGCATATCTGCGTCAACGACGCTGCGGCCGGCCAAGCGGTCGTCTCCCGGCTGGCCCGGTCTGGGGCGGATGTAGACCGGCTCGGCGTGTATGCGATACCGACCAACGACGCCTGGGCGCGGGATCATGGCCCCATTTTTGTGACGCGACCGAGCCGGGATCGAGCCGCTCGCACCGAACTGGCCCTGGTTGACTGGCGTTTTAACAGCTGGGGCGGCAAATATCCGCCCTGGGATCTGGACGACGCGGTCGCAAGCCACATTGCGACCCGGCTGGCGCTGCCTCGCTTTGTTCCCGAGCTGGTGCTGGAGGGCGGGTCTATTGATGTTAACGGACGCGGCACGCTGCTGACCACCGAGACCTGTTTGCTGCATCCGAACCGTAATCCGGCCCTCGACCGCCAGGATATGGAGGCCGCCCTGCAAGCCTTTCTCGGGGTGAACACCATCGTCTGGCTGGGCGAGGGCATTGTTGGCGATGACACTGACGGGCATGTGGATGACATCGCCCGCTTTGTGAACCCGACCACCGTCGTGTGTGCGGTTGAGGACGACCCGCTCGACCCTAATTATCGTCCTCTACAAGACAACCTGGCCCGGCTGCGGTGCGCGACTGACCAGGACGGACGCCGACTGACAATCATCCGCCTGCCGATGCCGGAACCGGTCCTGTCCCCAGACACAGACGCCTCCAGGCTGCCGGCCAGCTACGCCAATTTCTATATTGCCAACGGCCTGGTCCTGGTCCCGACCTATGACCAGCCGAACGACCGGCGCGCCCTGGACATCCTTCAGGGCCTGTTTCCCGACCGCCGGGTGCTCGGCCTGCCGTGTAGCGACCTGGTCCTGGGCTTGGGCGCGATCCACTGTGTGACCATGCAGCAGCCGGCGGCCGACGGCGCGCTGTCGGAGAATGGAGTCGAGTAACACCCATGTCGGTCCCCCAGGAAATCCGTGCAGAAGTCGAGCGCCTGCGCTCCGAGCTGCGCCACCATAACCATCGCTACTACGTGCTCGACGACCCGGAGGTGAGCGATGCGGACTACGACCGGCTGTTTCGGCGTCTGAGCCAGCTGGAAGCTGAATATCCTCAGCTCCAGGACCCGCTGTCGCCGACCCAGAAGGTCGGTGCGCCGCCTCTCAGTGAGTTTGCCCCGGTGCAACATCGGGTGCCCATGCTGTCCCTGTCAAACGTCGTCAACCACGAAGAGATGCAGGAGTTTCAGGACCGTTTGCAGCGTTTTCTCGACACCGACGAGCCGATTGTGTATGTGGCCGAGCCCAAGATTGACGGTGTAGCGGTCGAGCTGGTGTACGAAAACGGCCGCTTTGTCACCGGCTCAACCCGGGGCGACGGCACAACCGGGGAGGACATCAGCCACAATATCAAGACCATCCGGTCCGTGCCGCTGCGCCTGCTGGGCCAGGGTGTTCCCATTCCGAGCCACCTGGAGCTGCGGGGTGAAGTCTTTCTGTCAAACGCCGCATTTCGTCGCCTCAACACCGAACGGCTTGAAGCCGGTGAGCCGCCCTTTGCCAACCCTCGCAACGCGACCGCCGGGTCCCTTAAACAGCTTGACTCGGCCGTGACGGCCAAACGCCCGCTGGACCTCTTCTGTCACGGCCTGGGGCATCTCGAGGGCGGGGGGCTGGCCTCGCACCAGGAGTTTGTCCGGGCGCTCCAGTCCTGGGGGCTGAAACCCGTGCCCCACGGACGGCTGTGTCGGGATTTGTCCGAGGTGTTTACGGCCTGTGACGCGCTGGAGGCGCAGCGTGACGCGCTGCCGTTTGAAATTGACGGCGTGGTGGTGCGGGTTGACGATTTCACACTCCAACACCGCCTGGGAGCGATCTCGCGTTCGCCGCGCTGGGCGGTGGCGTATAAATTCGCCGCCCGGCAGGCCACGAGTCGAGTTGTGTCTATCGTCCCCCAGGTCGGACGGACCGGTACCCTCACCCCGGTTGCCGAGTTGCTGCCGGTCGGTATAGGCGGGGTGACGGTCAAGAGCGCTTCACTGCACAACATGGATGAGATTCGCCGCAAGGATATCCGCATCGGCGATACGGTCGTTGTGGAACGGGCCGGGGATGTCATTCCCTACGTGGTCAAAGCGCTGCCCGACAAGCGGACCGGAGAAGAAACCCTCTTCGTCATGCCCGACCGGTGTCCGGTATGCGGGGCCGAGGTCGAGCGAGAAGAGGGCGAGGCCGCCTACCGCTGTACGGGACTGGCCTGCCGGGCCAAGCTCAAGGAGAGCCTCAAGTTCTTCGCCGGCCGGGGTGGCATGGATATCGAGGGCCTGGGCGACAAGATTGTTGAGCAGCTGGTCGAGACCGGCTTGGTCGCTGACCCGGGCGACCTGTACGGCCTGTCACAAGAACAGCTGGCCGGTCTGGAGCGTTTGGCCGACAAGTCGGCCCACAATCTGCTCGTTGCGATTGAGAAGAGCAAGACAACCAGCCTGCCGCGCTTCATCGCCTCCCTCGGCATTCGTCACGTTGGCGAGGCCACGGCCAGGCAGTTGGCCGAACACTTCGGCGATCTGGGGCCGCTCATGGATGCCGACCTGGCGGCCTTGGAGGAGATTCGGGATATCGGGCCGGAAGTGGCGCGCAGCCTGGCCCACTTTTTTGCCCAGAACCAGAACCGGCATGTCATCAAGAAACTGCTGAGCGCTGGGGTCCACTTCCCTACCGTTACGGCCCGACGAGAGGGCAGGCTGAGCGGCCAGATCTTTGTGCTGACCGGCAGCCTGGCCAGCATGACCCGCTCCCAAGCCCAGCAGCAGATTGAAGCCCTGGGCGGTAAAGCTACCTCAGGGGTGTCCAAAAAAACGAGCTATGTGGTGGCTGGGGCAGAGCCGGGTGCAAAACGCGACAAAGCTGAGCGCCTGGGGGTCACGATTCTGAGCGAGGAAGAGTTTCTGCGTCTGGTCGGGAGCGAAGCCGAGACCTAGACGAGGAGACGAGCCGAGTCGTTGCGGCCCGGCGCGGGGTTTAAGCGCAGGTCGCACGGGACGGGATAGATCGACGCATCGAAGGAGCATCGATATGAAGTGGGATGAGGTCTGCAAAGACAGCCTGCTCCAGGATTTGCCGTACAAGATTGAACTCAACGAGTGGGGAAATATCGTCATGAGCCCGGCTTCCAATCGGCACGGCAACCTGCAAACCAAAATCGCCTTCTACCTGATGAGCCATATGTCGGACGGCACGGTGCTGACCGAATGTTCGGTAGACACACCCAAAGGGGTGAAAGTGGCTGACGTAGTATGGGTGTCTGAGGCGTTTCTGCAACGCAACCGGGGCACGACGCCGTATGTCGAGGCTCCCGAGGTGTGTGTCGAGATGCAATCTCCCGCCAACTCTGACGCAGAAATGGCCGACAAACGGAGCTTGTACTTTGCCGGGGGAGCCCGCGAGTGCTGGCTGTGCGACGAGAACGGCAATGTGTCGTTTTTCAGCCGGCAGGGAAAAATGGACCGCTCGCAACTCTTTCCGGCCATGCCAGCCCGGGTTGAAGCCGAGGCCTGATGGTCTTTGTCAGGGCGCAGGCGCGTTGACACTGCGCCGGGCTATGGTGTACATTTCCGGGACAACGCGGGTGTAGCTCAGCTGGCTAGAGCGCGACCTTGCCAAGGTCGAAGTCGCCGGTTCGAAGCCGGTCACCCGCTTCCTCCAAAGTCCCTGACCAGCCAGGGACTTTTTTCTTGACAGTCAAGCGGCCTCTTCCACCGTAATCACCAGACGTTTTCCGACGCGGGCCAAGGCTTCTTCCAACCTGCCTATCTTGGTGGGGTGACGGGGATTGAGCATGCGGCGCACCTCGCTTTCCTGAATGCGCATGCTCCGAGCGAAGGCGCTGTTGGACAGCTGCTTTTCGCGCAGGGCTTCGTACAGCGCTACCTTAGCGGCCAAAATCGCACCGGGAACCACTGTAGGACGGTCCTTGGCCGGACTCGGCCTTGGAATATTCTCCCGTCGCGCAATGCGACCCGCCAGAGCTTCCTCAAGGCAGTCCGCAGCTTCCGTGACTGCCTCGGCCACGGTGTCGCCATCGGTAAACGCCTCGTCAAAGTCAGGGAAGGTGACCGAAAAGCCGTCTTCACGTTCATCATGCAGGTCGATGGGGTAGCTGTATCGGGTTGTCACGAGCAGGTCTCCCTACAGGTCGTCCGGGTCAATCCCGAGTTGTTTGCACATGCCGTGCAGCGTGCCGGTTTTGAGGGACTTTTTGCGGTCTTTCAGCACGGTGTGGCGGTCACCGTAATATAAGGTGCCGTGACTGCCTTTCCCTCTCGTTCGATCAAACCTGACCGCGATATTGTTTCTGCGAGCCAGTCTTCTTATCTTTGCTATAAATTCACGCCCGTTCATGGGTTTGCGAACTGTATGTCGCACAAAATTGCGCGATATGAAAGAGCCATTCCAGATGATGGACGTGCCTTCCAGGCAAAAACGTGTCAAGAGCAAGAGAGGGCGTTTGTTCGCCTGCGATCCCCTTCTTTTTGGGGCCACTTGCCAGCCGGCTCGCTTGACGCTGGACGAGCGTCCTGCCACAAAGGGGGCGTCAGCGTTCTCCTGTGTCCCCGATGGCAGACGAACCCATGCGGATTTTCCTGATTGACGGCCAGTCCTACATCTACCGCGCCTTCTACGCCGTGCGCGAGCTGAGCACCGCCAGCGGCTTTCCGACCAATGCCATCTTCGGCTTTGTGAACATGCTCCAAAGAGTCCAGGACACCTATGAGCCGAGCCATCTGGCGATCATTTTTGACGCGCCGGGCAAGACCTTCCGCCACGAGCGCTACAGCGAGTACAAAGCCAACCGGCAGTCCATGCCCGACGCGCTGCGGCAGCAAATCCCGCGTATCAAAGAGGTCGTCGCAGCCTATCGCATTCCGGCCATTGAGCTGGCCGGCTATGAGGCCGACGACATTCTGGCCACCCTGGCCGGCCGCTGGGACCGCGACGGAGCCGAGGTCGTTCTGGTGTCCGGCGATAAGGACCTGATGCAGCTGGTGTCCGAGCGGGTGACGATGCTCGACACCATGAAAAACAAGACCATCGGCATCGAAGAGGTGCGGGCCAAGTTCGGTGTTGAGCCCGGACGGGTAGTTGAAGTCCAGGCTCTGATGGGCGACTCGACCGACAATATTCCGGGGATTCCCGGGGTGGGTCCAAAGACGGCCATGAAACTCATCGCCGAATGGCACGACCTCGAAAACGTCCTCAGCCACAGTGATGCCATCAAGGGCAAGCTGGGCCACCGGATCCGTGACAACAGCGAGTTGGCCCGTCTGTCCAAGGAACTGGCGACCCTGTGCCGCGAGGTGCCGCTTGAGGTCGAACTGGACAGCTTGGCCTGCCAGGAGCCCGACATCGACCGTCTGCGGGAGCTGTTCGGCGAGTTTGAGTTTCGTCGCTTGCTGGACGATCTGGACGCCGGCTGGGAATTTTCCCTGGATGACGAAACGGCCAAGACAGGACGCTACGAAGTCGTCCGCACCGCCGACCAATTGCAATACGTGCTCGACCAGATCCGGGCGGCTAAGACCTATTGCCTGGATACCGAGACGACCGCCCTCAATCCGCTTGATGCCGAGCTGGTCGGGGTCGCCCTGTCGGTCCGCGAGGAACACGCCTGGTATGTGCCGGTCGGCCATACGGCCGCAGGCGCCGAGTCCCAGCTGCCGCGCCAGACCGTGCTGGCCGCCCTGCGCAGCCTGTTTGAGGACGCCTCGCTGTCGCTCATCGGCCAGAACCTCAAATACGACATTCTGGTTCTGGCCAAATATGGGTTGTGGCCCGGACGGCTGGCCGGGGACACCATGCTGGCCTCGTATCTGCTCGACCCCGCCACCCGGCATAATCTGAACGATCTGGCCTGGGAGCATCTGCACTACGGCATGACCAGCTATGAGGAAGTGACCGACGGGGCCAAAAAGAGCTTTGCCGAGGTGGCGGTCGAGGCGGCGGCCGGCTATTCGGGCGAAGACGCCGATATCACCCTGCGCCTGGCCCAGCGCCTGTTCCCGCGCCTCGACGATGAGGATATGGGCGAGCTGTTCTCCGAGATTGAGCTGCCCCTGGCCCTGGTCCTGGCCCGCATGGAGCTGGCCGGCATTCTGGTTGACCGCGATTTTTTGGCCGGACTGTCGGCCGAGTTCAGCCAGCACCGCAGCCGGCTCGAACACGAAATCTACGAGCTGGCCGGTGAGGAGTTCAACATCGCCTCGCCCCAGCAGCTCCAGCGCATTCTGTTCGACAAGCTGGGCCTGCCGCGCGGCAAAAAGACCAAGACCGGCTCCTCGACCGACTCCTCGGTCCTGGAAGGGCTGGCCGAGCGCTATCCGCTGCCGGCCAAGATCCTGTCCTACCGCGGCTTTGCCAAGCTGCAGAGCACCTATGTGGATGCCCTGCCCAAGCTGATTCGACCCGATACCGGGCGGATTCATACCTCCTTCAACCAGACCGTTACGGCCACCGGGCGGCTGTCTTCCAGCAATCCGAATCTGCAGAACATCCCGATTCGGAGCGAAGAGGGCCGCCGTATCCGGGCCGCCTTTGTACCGGCGCCGGGCCACCTGCTGGTGTCGGCCGACTACTCGCAGATCGAGCTGCGGCTGCTGGCCCACCTGAGCCGTGACCCGGTCCTGGTCGAATCGTTTCGCTGCGGCCAAGACGTACACGCCCGGACGGCGACCGAACTGTTCGGGACTGAAACAGTCAGCCCAGACCAGCGGCGTCAGGCCAAGACGATCAATTTCGGGATTATCTACGGCATGGGCGCCCACCGTCTGGGCCGCTCGCTGGGCATTCCGTTCAAAACCGCCCAGGGGTATATCGACCAGTATTTTGCCCGCTACCACGGGATCAAGGGCTATATGGACGGCGTGCTGGACAGCGCCCGAGAGCGGGGCTATGTGACCACCCTGCACGGCCGACGACGCTATGTGCCGGACCTGCGCAGCACCAACCGTCAGGTCGTCAGCGCCGCCGAACGGGTCGCCATCAACACCCCGATTCAGGGCACGGCCGCCGACCTGATCAAGATCGCCATGGTGGCCATTGACCGCCGGCTGCATGAGCACGGCTTAGGCACCCGCATGCTGTTGCAGGTGCACGACGAACTGCTGTTCGAGGTGCCCGAGCAGGAACTCCAGACCGTGACCACCCTTGTCCGCGAAGTCATGGAAGGGGTGGCGGCGCTTGAGGTGCCGCTCGAGGTGGAGATCGGGCAGGGACGCAGCTGGGCCGAGGCGCACTAGGCAGAGCGGCACTCTGACACAACCGGGACCGGTCTACCGCTATCTTCGACCGAAAGGAGACAGGAGCATGGACTACAGCAAATACGAGCATCTGGTGATCGAGATCAAGGACGGCATTGCCATGCTGACCATCAACCGCCCCGAGACGCTGAACTCGACAAACTTCCGTTTGCACTACGAGTTGAGCAAGGTGTGGCTCGATATTGCCGAGGACGATGACATCCGGGTGGCCGTAATTACCGGCGCCGGGCGCGCCTTCTCGGCCGGCGGAGATTTCGAGGTTGTTGAGAAATCCATAGACAACCTCGACGTGGTGTCGCAGACGATGAAAGAGGCGCGCGACATCGTCCACAACATGATCAACTGCAATAAGCCGATCATTTCGGCTATTAACGGCGTGGCGGTCGGCGCCGGGCTGGCGGTGGCGCTGATGGCCGACATCAGCATTGCCTCGGAAAAGGCCAAGTTTACCGATGGCCACACCCGGCTGGGTGTGGCGGCCGGCGATCATGCGGCCGCGATCTGGCCCCTGCTGGTTGGTATGGCCAAGGCCAAGTACTACCTCCTGACCTGCGACATGCTGGACGCCACAGAGGCCGAGCGGATCGGCCTGGCCAGCATGGTCGTGCCCCACGACGAGCTGATGCCAAAGGCGATGGAGGTCGCCACCAAGCTGGCCAACGGCGCCCAGCAGGCGATCCGCTGGACCAAGCTGTCCCTGAACCAGTGGCTGCGCAACGCCGCCGCCACCTCGTTCGACTACTCGCTGGCCCTGGAGATGCTGGGTTTCTTCGGCAAAGATGTGGGCGAGGGCCTGGCCTCCCTGCAGGAGCGCCGCAGCCCCGCTTTTCCTTCGACCAAGGGTCGCCAGAATACCTGAGCCAATGAACACCGCCCAGAAAATCGAACAGGTGCTCCGGCTCCGGCTCGAAGCCCTGGACATCACGGTTGAAGACGAGAGCGCCCTGCACGCCGGCCATGCCGGGGCGGCCTCGGGCGGGGGACACTACCGGGTGCGTATTGTGTCGCCGCTGTTCAGCGGAAAAAACCGGGTCCAGCGGCACCGCCTGGTCTATGCGGCGCTGGCCGACGAGATGGGTGGGGCGATTCACGCCCTGGCCCTCACCACCCTGACGCCGGACCAGACCTGAGCCCTAACACCGGTAGTAGGCCCGGTACCATTCCACGAATCGGGCAATGCCCTCGCGCAACGGCGTGCTCGGCCGAAAGCCGACGGCCTGGACCAGGTCGTCCACGTCGGCGCAGGTCTCCAGCACGTCGCCGGCCTGGAGAGGCTGGAAGTCCTTTTTGGCCGGGCGCCCCAGGCATTCCTCCAGGACGGCAATAAAGTTGAGCAGTTCGACCGGCTGAGTGTTGCCGATGTTATACAGGCGGTAGGGTGCCGCGCTGCTGCCCGGGTCGGGCGTCTGACCGGACCAGTCCGGGTTCGGTCGCGCAACGCTGTCCAGCACACGGACCACGCCTTCGACAATATCGTCGATGTAGGTGAAATCACGGCGCATTTGGCCGTTGTTGAAGACCGCTATAGGCTCGCCGGCCAGAATGGCGCGGGTAAACACGAAGGGGGCCATATCCGGCCGACCCCACGGACCGTAGACCGTAAAAAATCGCAGGCCGGTCGTCGGCAGGCCGTACAGGTGGCTATAGGTATGGGCCATCAGCTCGTTGGCCTTTTTGGACGCCGCGTACAGCGAGACCGGATGATCGACATTGTGGTGGACCGAAAACGGCAGCGTGGTGTTCGCCCCGTACACCGAGCTGCTCGAAGCGTACACCAAGTGGGCGGTTCGGGTCGCCCGGCAGCCCTCGACCACGTTCAGAAAGCCGACCAGGTTGCTCTCGACATAGGCGTGCGGGTCGGTCAGCGAGTGGCGGACGCCGGCTTGAGCGGCCAGGTGGATGACTCGCTCCGGCCGGTGGCGTCGAAAGAGGTCGGCCATACCCGCCCGGTCGGTCAGATCGAGTTTATGGAAGCTGAAGCCGGCCTCCCGGCTGAGCCGGGCCAGCCGGGCGTGTTTCAGCCCCACATCGTAGTAGGCGTTGAGATTGTCCAGGCCGATGACCGCATCCCCACGGGCGAGCAGCCGGGCCGCAACATGAAAGCCGATAAAACCGGCCGCTCCGGTGACTAAAACCCGCATGCCGTTCTCTCAGCGTCGGGTCGGCTCAGTGGCTGACCGTGACGCCCCGCCCGTTGGTGCGGGCAGTGTCCCGGTCCTGTCCGTCCTGCCGGTCCTGCTGGTCCTGCTGGTCTTGCCCATTGTGGGACGCCGGACGATCGGCCGACAGCTGGCGGATGACCTTGATATGGTAGTCAACCCCGGACCACATGCTGAACACGACTGACAGCCACAGAAAATACATCCCGGTCAGATGAAAATTGATGTACCAATAGGTGTAGTGCAGGATCAGGCTGTGGACGGCAAAGATCTGGCACAGGGTTTTATACTTGCCGAGCGCTTCGGCCTCAACAATCACCCCGGCACCGGCCGCAATACCGCGTAGCCCGGTGACCGCAATCTCGCGCCCGATCAGCAGCACGACCAGCCAGGCCGGAACCCGTGGAAAACGGTCGAGGCTGAGCAGCATGATCAGGGCGGCCGTCATCAGCAGCTTGTCGGCCAAGGGATCGAGTAGCTTGCCCAGGGTGCTGGTCCGACCCTGGAGGCGGGCGATATAGCCGTCAAAATAGTCGGTCCAGCTGGCCACAAAAAAGATCCAGAACGCCCACACCCCGGCGCTCGGTCCGGGGTCGGTCAGATAGTACATCAGCAATGGGATCAGGGCGATGCGAAACAGGCTCAGCAGGTTAGGCAGGTGTGACACCGACGGCATAACAGCCCCCCACATAAGCAATTTTGCGCCCCAGGTCAAATTCCTGTCCCCACCGCCGGGCTGCCCGCCCGCCTTGACTCCGCAGTATCGACATGTCAGCAATGGGCCGGCCCATGGATACAACCGACTATCTGATCATCGGCAGCGGTATCGCCGGCCTCAGTCTGGCCCTCAAAGCGGCCGTTCACAGCTCGGTCACGATTGTGACCAAAGACCGTCTCCCGGAGAGCAACAGCGCCTACGCCCAGGGCGGCATCGCCTCGGTCTGGAGCGCCGACGATTCCTTTGAGGCACACACCCGCGATACCCTCAAAGCCGGGGCCGGGATGTGTCATCCCCAGGTGGTCGAGACCGTCGTCCGCGAGGGACCGGAGCGAACTCGGGAACTGATTGCGCTGGGCACCAACTTTTCGCGGCGGAGCGGCAACGGCGGTCGGGCCGAGGAGTACGACTTGGGCCTTGAGGGCGGCCATTCGTACCGGCGCATCCTGCACGCGGCCGATGCCACCGGTCAGGAAATTATCCGAGCCCTGGTCGACGCCGTCCGTGGCCAGCCCAATATCCGCATTCTTGAAAACCACATGGGGGTCGATCTGCTGACCACGGGCGGACCGGCCGGCACGGAGTGCTGGGGAGCCTATGTGCTCGACCTGGAAACCAATCAGGTCACGACCTTTACCGCCCGGGTCACCGTGCTGTGCACCGGCGGGGCGGGCAAGGTCTACCTGTACACCAGTAATCCCGATGTGGCGACAGGCGACGGGGTGGCGATGGCCTATCGGGCCGGCGCGCCGGTCGCCAACCTCGAATTTTTTCAGTTTCACCCGACCTGTCTGTTTCATCCCCAGGCCAAGTCGTTTCTGATTTCCGAAGCCCTGCGCGGCGAGGGGGCGGTGCTGTGCCGTCCGGACGGCACAGCCTTCATGGCCGAGTATGATGAGCGGGCCGAGTTGGCGCCCCGCGACGTGGTGGCGCGGGCGATTGACCGCGAGATGAAGACGCACGGCTTCGCGTCGGTCTTCCTCGACATCAGCCACCGCAGCGCAGATTTTCTGCGTCAGCGCTTTCCGGTCATCTCCCAACGCTGTCTGGAGTACGGAATTGATCTGACCCGCGAGCCGATTCCGGTCGTCCCTGCGGCCCACTATATGTGTGGTGGGGTGGTTATTGACCTGCACGGCGCGACCGCCCTCCGGCGTCTGTACGCGGCCGGCGAGGTCAGCATGTCGGGTCTGCACGGGGCCAACCGCCTGGCGTCCAACTCGCTGCTTGAAGCCGTGGTGTTTGCCCACCGGGTGTTTGTCCACGCCCACGATTTTCTGGCCACCGACCGTCAGCCGAGCCCGGCCTTTGCCGACTGGAACCCGGGTCAGGCGGTCGATAGCGATGAGATGGTCGTAGTGACCCAGACCTGGGAGGAAATCCGCCGCCTGATGTGGAACTACGTCGGCATCGTGCGCAGCGACCGTCGTCTGGCCCGCGCCCAGCGCCGGATTGACCTGATTCATGACGAGATTCGGGACTACTACTGGAACTTCCTGGTGACCGGCGATGTGCTGGAGCTGCGCAACCTGGCCACCGTGGCCGAGCTGATTATCCGCTGCGCCCGGCTGCGCTGTGAGAGCCGCGGCCTGCACGCCACCCTGGATTATCCGCACACCGCCGACCACGCTTGGCAACGGGATACGGTCGTGCGCCTCGACGCCCCGCACGACGGTGCGAGGCAGGACACGCGCGTGCCGCTATAGCCCTCCCAATACGCAACCAGATTCAATCCTTCAGCGGTCCAGCTCAAACAGGGCCAGTTGGCTGCCCTTGGGACGCTCGCCGAGCGGGACCGGGTAGCGGTCGGTAAAGCAGGCGTCACAGAAACCGGCCTGGGACGCTTCGAGGGCAACGTACAGGCCGGCCTGGCTCAGATACGACAGGCTGTCGGCCGTGATATAGCGCCGAATGGCTTCAACGTCCTGGTTGGCGGCGATCAGCTCGCGCCGCTTGGGCGTATCAACACCGTAGTAGCACGGACCGACCGTCGGCGGGGAGCTGATCCGCATATGGACCTCGCGCGCGCCGGCGCTGCGGATCATGGTGATGATCTTGCGGCTGGTCGTACCCCTGACAATCGAGTCGTCAACCACCACGATCCGCTTGCCGCGCAGCACGTCGGCCTGGGCGTTGAGCTTGATCTTGACGCCAAAGTGGCGGATGGCGTCGCGGGGCTCAATGAAGGTGCGGCCGACATAGTGGTTGCGGATCAGGCCCATCTCGAACGGCAGATCCGCCTGCTGAGCGTAGCCGAGCGCCGGCGGCACCCCGGAGTCGGGGACGGGGATGACGATATCAGCCTCGACCGGGGCCTCGCGGGCCAGCTGGCGACCAAATGCCTGGCGAACCTGGTAGACGCTCTTGCCGTACAGCTTGCTGTCGGGCCGCGAGAAGTAGATATATTCGAACACACACCGCGACAGCGGCTCACGCGGGAACGGCTTGTACGACTGCAAGCCCTGCGACGTACACAAGACCACCTCGCCCGGCTCAAGCTCCCGTTCGTAGCGGGCGCCGATCAGGTCAAAGGCGCAGGTTTCTGAGGCGACGACCGTGGTCTGCCGCTCCCCGTCCTGAATCCGGCCCATCACCAGCGGACGAAAGCCGTAGGGATCGCGGGCGGCGACCATGGCGTTCTCGGTCAGAAACACCAGCGAGTAGGCTCCGCGTAGCTGGGCCAGGGCTTCGATGATCCGGTCAATCAGGGTCGGGGCCTGGGCGCCGGCAATCAGGTGCAGGATGACCTCGGTATCGACCGTGGACTGAAAGATCGAGCCCTGATGTTCCAGCCGCAGGCGTAGCTCGTCGGCGTTGACCAGATTGCCGTTATGCCCGACCGCCAGCGAACCGTAGGTATAGCGGGCGACCAGGGGCTGGGTATTTCTGAGAACCGTCGAGCCGGCCGTAGAGTAGCGGTTATGGCCGATGGCGCTGGTGCCCTCCAGGCGCCGGATCTGGCGTTCGTCAAAAATATCGGCGACCAGGCCGAGGCCGCGATGGGCGAGCAGGGCCTGGCCGTTGGACGACACGATCCCGGCCGATTCCTGGCCCCGGTGCTGCAGGGCGTACAGCGACAGGTAGGCCAGATTGGCCGCGTCCGGGTGACCATAGATGCCGACCACGCCACACTCTTCATGAAACCGGTCGGATCGGTCGTGTGTGTCCAGCATGGAACCTCCTTGATGGGGAAGCGTGATTGCCTGTTGCGGCTCGCGGTCATCACGATTCTCCATTCCGGCCGTCCGCTTCACAGCCCCAGCTGGCGGGCCAGGGCGGTCCGCCACTCGTGGGCGAGCCGGGTGACCGGCAGGCGTATGCCGCCGGTAGGGGGGGACGCTGCTCGCGTCTCGCTCGATTGCTCAGCCTCGTCCACCTTCAACTCTAAAACGCTTCCGCCGACCCGGCCCAGGACACGGCACGGCAGGTCGGCCGCCCCGGCCAGGGTCTGGAGCCGGGTCAGTTTGGCCTCAGGCAATGAGACTAGCACCCGGGACTGGCTTTCGCCAAACAGCTGGGCGTCGGGCCGTCCGGCGCCGGCCAGACGCACCTGAGCCCCGAGCGCGGTCGGACCGCTGATACACGCCTCGGCCAGGGCCACGGCCAGACCGCCCTCGGCGACATCGTGGGCCGAAGACAGCAGGTCTTCGGCGCTGGCGTCGAGACACAGCCGGTGGAGGCGTTTTTCGCGCTCCAGGTCCAGCTGCGGCGGCCGGCCGGCCACCCGGTCATGCATTACGGCCAGATACTCGCTGGCGCCCAACTCTTCCAAAGTGTCGCCCACCAGGACGATCACCTCGCCCGGCCGCTTGAACCACTGGGTCAGCCGTCGGCCGACATCCGTCAGCAGGCCGACCATGGCTACGGTCGGCGTGGGCGGAATCGCCCGGCTCTCGGTTTCGTTGTAAAAGCTGACGTTACCGCTGACAACGGCCAAGCCGAGCGCCTGACACGCGTCGCGCATGCCGGCAATGGCCTGCTGGAACTGCCACATGACCTCGGGTTTTTCCGGGTTGCCAAAATTCAGGCAGTCGGACACGGCCAGCGGTCGCGCGCCGCTGACGGCCAGGTTGCGCGCGCTCTCGGCCACGGCGATCAGCGCGCCGCGATACGGGTCCTGGGCGCAGTAGCGGCTGTTGCAGTCCACGCTCAGGCCGACCCCGGTCGTGGTGCCCTTGATCCGCAGCACAGCCGCGTCCGAGCCGGGCTGGACAACCGTGTTGCCGCTGACCAGGCTATCGTACTGCCGATACACCCATTCCTTGCTGGCCAGATTGGGCGAAGTCAGCAGCCGCAGCAGGACGGCGTTGTAATCGCCGGGCAGGGGCAGGCTGGTCAGGTCGAGGGTTTGGCGTTGGTCGAGGTCGTCCGGCCTGCGGGCCGGGCGCTCGTAGGCCGGGGCCGCGTCGGTCAGTGCCGAGACCGGTAGGCGGACCACCTCTCGGCCCTGCCAGGCAGCCCGAAACAGGCCGTCGTCGGTGACCCGGCCGACCACCACGGCGGGCAGGTCCCAGCGCGAGAACAGCGCCCGGACTTCATCTTCGCAGCCCGCCTTGGCCACCAGCAGCATCCGTTCCTGGGACTCCGACAGGAGCAGTTCATAGGCGCTGATGCCGTCCTCGCGGGTGGGTACGGCGTCGAGATTCAGCACAAAGCCGGTTCCCCCCCGGCCGGCCATCTCGACCGATGAGCTGGTCAGGCCGGCTGCTCCCATGTCTTGAATGGCCACGATGAGATCGCGCTGCATCAGCTCCAGGCAGGCCTCGATCAGCAGGTTTTCGGTAAACGGGTCGCCGACCTGCACGGCCGGCCGGAGTTCTTCCGAACGGGCGTCAAATTCGCGCGAGGCGAGCAGGCTGGCGCCATGAATGCCATCCCGGCCGGTGCGCGAGCCAACGTAGATGACAGGGTTGCCCGCCCCAGCCGCCCGAGCGCGAAAAATCCGGTCGGTCCTGACCACCCCCAGACTGAAGGCGTTGACCAGGATATTACCGTTATAGCCGGGGTCGAAGTACACCTCGCCGCCGACCGTCGGTACACCAACGCTGTTGCCGTAGCCGCCGATGCCGGCCACCACGCCCCTGAGCAGGTAGGGGGTGCGCGGGTGGTCGGGCGCGCCAAAGCGCAGCGAGTTGAGCGAGGCGATCGGCCGGGCGCCCATGGTAAACACATCGCGCAGAATGCCGCCCACGCCGGTGGCTGCGCCGTGATAGGGTTCGATGAACGAGGGATGGTTGTGGCTCTCGATCTTGAACACCACGGCCAGCCCGTCGCCAATATCGACAATGCCCGCGTTTTCGCCCGGACCCTGGAGAATGGCCGGACCTGTGGTCGGCAGCTGGGCCAGCAGACGCCGCGAGCTTTTATAGCTGCAGTGCTCAGACCACATGACCGAAAAGACCCCCAGCTCCTCAAAGCTCGGGGTGCGACCCAACAGCTCGATAATGCGGTCGTATTCGGCTGCGGTCAGGCCGTGGTCCTGGGCGAGTTGGAGCGTAACGGTCGGGCTGGGGGGTGCCATGCTGATGAGTGTTGAGTTTCGAGTGTTCAGTGTTGAGTGTTCAGAACTGGCCACTAGCCACTAGCCACTGACCACTAACAACTCTCCCCCACGCCGGCGAACAACCGCCGCCCGTCCTCTCCGCCCAGCAGCGCCTCAACGGCGTGCTCGGGGTGGGGCATCAGGCCGACGACATTGCCCTGTGGGTTGGTGATCCCGGCGATATTGTTGAGCGAGCCGTTGGGGTTGGCGTCGGCCTTGGGCGCACCCTCCCGGGTCACGTAGCGAAACACGACCTGGCCGTTGTCTTCGAGCGCTCGCAGAGTAGGCGCGTCGGCAACATAGCAGCCCTCGCCATGTTTGATCGGCAGGCGCAGGGTCTGGCCGGCCCGACACGTGGAGGTAAACGCGGTGCGGGTATTGTCCACCCGCACCCAGGCCCAGTCGTTGATGAACAGCAGCGACTGATTGCGAACCAGGGCGCCGGGCAGCAGTCCCGACTCGCACAGAATCTGAAAACCGTTACACATGCCCAGCACCGGCCCGCCCGCCTCGGCAAAGGCGATAACACTCTGCATGACTGGGGAAAAGCGGGCCAGGGCGCCGCAGCGCAGATAATCGCCGTACGAAAAGCCGCCGGGCAGGACAATCGCGTCCACGCCGTGCAGCGCGGCGTCCTTATGCCACAGCCGGACGACGTGTTGGTCCAGAACCGTCTCCAGGCAGTAGACTGCGTCGCGGTCGTCGTTTGAGCCGGGAAAGGTGACCACCCCCCACTTCATCGTCCGCTACTCACTTTGCTCAACCAGCTCAAAGCGAAAGTCCTCAATGATCTGGTTGGCCAATAGCCGCTGACACATCTCTTCGACCCGCTGCCGGGCCTGGTCCGAGGCCAGGCCGCGGAGGCGAATCTCCAGGTATTTGCCCATCCGCACGTCGCTGACTTCGGTATAGTCGAGGGCGTGCAGCGAGGCCGCCACCGCCTTGCCCTGGGGGTCGAGAATGGCCTTTTTGGGGGTCACGTAGACTTTTGCCAACAGCATGGGGGTCGCCTGGGCGTGGCTCAATGGGGAAGTGTGCTCTCCTGTTGCGGCTCGTGGTCATCACGATTCCCCATCAGGGCGCGTTCGATGATGGTCTGGGTATGGCGTAGGGCGTGGCGGGCGTCAAACAGCCGATCAATCTCGGCCGGCTCAAGCAGGCCGCAGATGTCCGGGTCCTGGCGCACCGCAGCGGCAAACGAGGCGCCCGTCTCCCACACCCGCATGGCGTTGCGCTGCACCCAGCGGTAGGCCTCGTCACGGCTGACGCCTTTGCGGACCAGGGCCAGCAGGACGTGCTCGGAGTAGATCATTTCGCCCAGGGTCGTCATGTTGTCGTGCATCCGCTCGGGATGGACCACCAGTCGGTCCAGAATGCCGCTCAGCCGCACCAGCATGAAGTCGAGCAGGATGGTGGCGTCCGGGCCAATGACCCGTTCGACCGACGAATGGCTGATATCGCGCTCATGCCACACGGGAATGTTTTCAAAGGCCGACAGGGCATAGCCCCGCAGCAGGCGGGCCGAGCCGCACACGTTTTCCAGCTGCCACGGGTTCCGCTTGTGGGGCATGGCCGAGGAGCCCTTCTGACCGGGGCTGAACGGCTCTTCGACTTCCAGGACTTCGGTGCGCTGCAAATGGCGCAGCTCGGTCGCAATCCGTTCCAGCGAGCTGCCGATCAGGGCCAGGATCGAGAAGAAGGCCGCGTGACGGTCGCGGGGCACGATCTGGGTGGAAATCGGCTCGGGCTGGAGCCCAAGCCGGCGGCACACAAAGGCTTCGATCTCCGGGTCGATATTGGCAAACGTGCCGACCGCGCCCGAGATTTTACCGTGGGCAATGTCCTGGCGGGCCTGGCGCAGGCGGGTCTGACCGCGCTGCATCTCGGCGTACCAGTGAGCGGCTTTGAGGCCAAAGGTAATGGGTTCGGCGTGGACGCCGTGGGTCCGGCCGATCGTCAGGGTCTGGGCGTGTTCGCGGGCCAGACGTTTGAGGATCGCCAGCAGGGCCTCGACATCGGCCAGCAGGAGGTCGGTCGCCTCGCACAGCTGGACGGCAAACGCGGTGTCGATGACGTCCGACGAGGTCAGGCCCAGGTGCAGGTAGCGCCCTGCCTCACCCAGCGGCTCGGCCACGGACGACACAAAAGCGACCACATCGTGCTTGACCTCGGCCTCAATCTCCCGCATGCGGGGCAGGTTCAGGACTGCCCGCTGGCGAAGTTCTTCGGCTGCGGCGCGCGGAATCTGGCCGTGTTCGGCCAGGGCCTCGCAGGCCAGCAACTCGACCTCCAGCCACTTGGCGAATTTGTTCTCTTCCGACCAAATCTGACCCATGATCGGGCGGGTATAGCGTTCAATCATATGCGTTGTGAATCGGGGCTTGTGGGCTGTGGTCTGTCCTATGTGGCGGCTGCCCGGATGTCAAGGGAGAAGCCACAGCGGCTCGCTCTGACTGCGGCAGTTGCGCCGGGAAAATCTGTCTCA
Source organism: uncultured Binatia bacterium (SeqCode) (assembly GCA_965243735.1). GTDB lineage: Bacteria > Desulfobacterota > Binatia > Bin18 > Bin18 > JAAXHF01. The sequence goes on along the minus strand of CBDEVZ010000008.1, from coordinate 3,480,711 downwards.
GTTTCCCTCTTCAACGCATCAAAAAGAACCCACCCCGGCCCTTCGGGCCGCTGGATAACGCAATATGCCTCACACGTTGCAAAGGGGAAGCGTGGGAGCGCAGGGGGATTGAAGAGACACAGGGACGGTGTTGCAATCCAGGGCCGGGCCGGCTAGACTGGCCGCCTGTGTTTTCGCCTGTGGCGGCGTACCCAAGTGGTTAAGGGAGCGGTCTGCAAAACCGCCATTCACCGGTTCAAATCCGGTCGCCGCCTTTTCAGTCCCCAGTCAACCCGTCCTGTTGCGCCTGGCGCGGCCCAAAACACACCCCCCGTTCGGACTGCTGAATAAAGTCGAGCAAGGCCAGTACGTCGGGCGTACAAGGCTCTCGACGCAGCGCCTCAGTCTCTCGTTTCAGGTTGATTTTTTTCCGAAACAGGCGGCCAAAGGCGGCGTGCAAGGCTCGGATCCGTTCCGGGCTGAAACCTGCCCGCCGCAGGCCGACCCGGTTGAGACCTCTGACCGTGTGGGTGCCGTCCATAATGCAGAAGGGCGGCACGTCACGGCTGGTCCGCGACAAGCCCCGCAGCAGGGCCAGGGTTCCGATCCGCACAAACTGGTGGACCACGCAGTTGCCGGACACGAAGGCACGGTCCGCGACCTGCACATAGCCGGCCAGTAGCGCACCCCCGGCAATAATCGTCCGGTTACCGATCCGGCAATTATGGGCGACATGGGCGTTCTGCATCAGGTAGTTGTCGTCCCCGATGAGGGTGGTGCTGCCCTCGGCCGTGCCCCGATGGACCTGACTGTGCTCACGAAAGACATTCCGGTGGCCGATCTTGAGAAAGGTCTGCTGGCCGGCGTAGGACAGGTCCTGGGGCTCATGGCCGATGACCGCGCCCATATGAATCACATTCTCCTCGCCAATGTCGGTCCAGCCGCACAGAGCGGCATGGGCCAGAACCCGGGTTCCGGCTCCCACCCGAACCGGCCCGTCAATCACCACATACGGCCCGATGTGAGCCTGGGGATCAACGTCTGCCCGAGGATCGACGACCGCGCTGGGATGTATCGGCATGGCGGGCTAGTGGAGCTTGTCGGGTGGGCGGCGTTCGGCAGGCTCACCCGGTTCGACCTCAGGCTCGCCCGGAATGCGATAGGCTTCGTCGGCCCAGGCGCCGAGATCAAGCGTCCGGCAGCGGTCCGAACAGAAGGGCCGAAAGGGATTGCCCTGCCAGGCAACGGCTTCGCGGCAGGTCGGGCAGGTCGGGCTGTGGGACATACGGGTTCCAGGGATATGTCGCTGCGGCGTCAGAAAGACGAAGCGGGCGACCGGACTTGAACCGGCGACGTCCAGCTTGGGAAGCTGGCATTCTACCACTGAATTACGCCCGCCTGGTCTGCATCAACAAAAAACCCCCGGCCTCGTCCTACTCTCCCACCCCCAGAAGAGGCAGTACCATCGGCGCTGGAGGGCTTAACGGCCGTGTTCGGTATGGGAACGGGTGTGGCCCCTCCGCCATTGAGACCCGGGGAATTTGTGTTGGAAACCTACCTAACACACCTGCGGAGCGTGTCAAGTCCGCTGCTTGACTCGATTTTTTTTAGCCCTTAAGATTCTCGCATACCCATGCCACAGTTTCACTATCGGGCGGCAACCTCCCAAGGAAAAATTATTGAGGGCGTGATGGATGCCGGCGCAGAGCAGCTGGTCGTCGCACGTCTGCACGACCAGGGCTATCTGCCCCTGGACATCGATCTGCCCGACCACAGAACGGCGGCCAAGACGCAGGGCCGGCGTCTGAACCTGCCAAATCTGACCAGCTTGCCGGGCCAGGGCCGGGTGCGCCAGCGGGACGTGTTGCTGGTGACCCAGGAGCTGGCGGCGCTGTTGTCCGCCGGTCTGCCGCTCGACCGCGCACTGTCGGTTCTGAGCGACCTGACCAACCGGGCCGAACTCCGCGGGGCCGTGGAGCAGATCCTGCGCGACGTGCAGCAGGGCAAGTCCCTGGCCGAGTCCCTGGCCGCCTATCCCAGGATTTTTCCGCCGCTGTACGTCAATATGGTCAAAGCCGGTGAGTTGGGCGGCTTTCTGAATACGGCCCTGGAACGCTTGGCCGAGTACCTGGAACGCGCCCAGGAGGTGCAGGACGAGGTGAAATCCGCCCTGGCCTATCCCTCCATTCTGGTGCTGGTCGGCGGAGCGGCGATTGTCCTGATGTTTACCTTCGTCCTGCCCAAATTTGCTGTGCTGTTCGAAGATATGGGCGAGGCCCTGCCGCTTGCCACCCGCTTTTTGCTGGCCCTGAGCCACGGCCTCCGCGACTATTGGTGGGGGTTGGTGTTCGTTCTGACCGGGGCCGGGGTTGGACTGTGGCGCTATCTGGCCACCCCCCAGGGACGCCTGGCCTGGGACGGCTGGAGTCTGCGGGCGGCGGTAATCGGTCAGCTGCTGCAGAAGCGCGAAGTCGGACGTTTCGCCCGCACCCTGAGCACCCTGCTCAAGAGCGGAGTGCCGCTCTTGCAAGCCATGGAACTCGTGGAAGAGGTGGTCGGCAATCAGGTCATCCGGCGCACGCTGACGGAAGTCCGCAGCGGCGTGCGAGAGGGCGAGGGCATTGCCGCTCCGCTCGGCCAGAGCGGCGTCTTTCCGTCTCTGGCCTTGCAGATGGTCAGTGTGGGCGAAGAAACCGGCCGTCTTGACGAGATGCTCATGCAGGTGGCCGAGTATTATGAACGTGATACCCAGAATCAGCTGCGCCGCCTGACCTCGCTGGTCGAACCCGTCCTGCTGCTGACGATGGGCCTCATTGTCGGCTTTGTGGTCATCGCCATGCTGCTGGGGCTGTTCAGCGTCAACAACATGGCATTCTGAATCTATGAGAAGGAGGCTGACTCACATGACGCAGCAAAAATGTCGCTCGCTGTTGGCCGCCGGTCGGGCCGGTTTTACCCAGGCCGGTTTTACCCTGGTCGAACTCCTGGTCGTGATGGTCATTCTCGGGCTCCTGGTCGCCCTGGTCGCGCCCAACTATATCGGGCGGGTCGACTCAGCCAAAAGAGACGCCGCCCGGGCTCAGATCGAGAACCTGGGCGCCGCCCTGGACATGTTCCGTCTCGATGTCGGCCGCTATCCCAACTCGCAGGAAGGGCTGACCGCGCTGCGCCAGCGTCCGGCCGGTCTGGACCGCTGGGACGGGCCCTACCTCAAGAAAGACGTGCCCAAAGACCCCTGGGGTACGCAGTATATCTATCGCAGCCCCGGCGAACGCGAGGCCTACGATCTGGTCTCCCACGGAGCGGACGGCGTAGCCGGGGGCAGCGAGGAGGGCGCGGACATCAACAGTTGGGAGAGCAGCTAATGCCCGGTGTCCGCTCTCGGACACACACGAGTCGGCCCGGCCGGAACCGCAGACACGGTTTCAGCGTCGGGACGTGGCGGCGGGGGACAGGGTGGACATAAGCGCTTCATTTCAGCAGCTCGCCAAGATTGATTATCTGGACGGGCTGGGGATTGGCATCGGTCCCCGCGAGATCAGCCTGGTGTATATGGCCAAGCGCTTCTGGCGGGTGAACGTGAGCCATGCGCGAACGGTCCCCCTGCCTGAATCCGGTCGGGAACGTCTGACGGCTTGTGAACAGGCGCTGCGGGAGTTTCTGAGTGAGACGGACATCAGCCCGAATCAAGTCGTCCTGTGTCTGCCCAGACACATGGCCAGTGTCAGCCGCCTGACCCTACCCGAGGCCGCCCGGACTTCGCTGGACAACGCCATCGGCTATGAGGTCGAGCGGCTCTTCCCCTTTCCCAAGGACGAACTCTACTACGACTACCTCACCCATCCGGTCGGCAGCGAAGAGGGACGCCTGGGCGTGACCCTGTTCTGCCTGCGCCGCAGCGAGGTCGAAGACCTGCTGAGCGTGCTCTCGGCGCTCGCCCTGCGGCCCCACATGGTCACCATCAGCAGCTGTGCCCAAATGAGCGCCCTGCTGCCGTGTCTGCCAACGGCCGCCGACGCGTGTGTGATCATCGGACCGGAGGGCGATAAGCTGGAGTTGAGCTTCATCGGGGACAAACGCCTGATCGCCAGCCACCTGTTTTCCGCCCATGACACGTCCGAGGCCGAGGCTCTTGACGACTTCCTGGCCCAGGCCATCGGCCGCAACCTGCCGGGCGCCTCGGTTGATGACACCTCGATTGTGGCCTGGGGAACAAACGGTCGGCTCCCCGCTACGCTGCACATCGACCACGACCTCGGCGCGCTGGCCGGCACACGTTTTGGCCTGCCCCCGGAGTCCGACCTGTCCCCGGCCGCATTGCCGGCTCTGGGAGCCGCCGTCCAGGCGGTGGGAGAGGTCACCAGCGGCATCAACGTCTTGCCTCCGGCCAGTCGGGCGCCGCGCGAAAAACGGCTGTCGGCCTCAAGCCTGGTGCTGGCGAGTCTCGTTCTGCTCCTCGGTCTGGCCTGGGCGCTGGGGGTCGTGGTCCAGAACCGCCGAGCGCTCAGCGCCCTGACCCACCAGATCGAAACCTTCACCCCCGAGGTTGACCAGGTGCTGGCCGACCAGTCCGAAGCCGACCTGCTGGCCGGGCGCCTGACGGTCCTCGGCACGGAGATGGACAAACGCCTGCTGCCGCTCCTGCGGCGTCTGTCGGACACCATCCCCACCGATATGTATCTGACCGGCTTTCAGTACCGGGAGGGCCGGGTCGAGCTGAGCGGGGTGGCCAAGACCCGGCCCGCATCGGAGCTGGTGGCGGCCCTCAACCGGCTCGAATGCCTGAAAAACGTCGCCCCCAAAGCGCCGTTTACAACAACGGCTCAGGGCGAGACCTTCACCCTGGGCGCCGAGGTGGTCCACCCGTGCGCCAGCTGATCCACCTGTGGCAGCGGTTCTCAGGCCGGGAACGCCTCCTGGCCGGAGTGGCCGGGGCGATTCTGGTGCTGGCCGTCCTGCGTTACGGCGTGGTCGATCCGTATCGGGCCTACGTCCAGCGCTTGCAGGAGCGCATTGAGCGCGAGGCGGACAGAGCCCGCCAGATGCGCGAGCGCAAAGACAGCGCCCCCGACCTGGCACGCCACGTCACAAATCTCCGCCAACAGTTTACGGCCCTGGAGGCGCGCTTCATTCCCGAGACCACCCCGGCCCTGGCCACAGCCCAGCTCCAGGAGCGGCTCCAGACGCTGGCCGGCCAGAGCGGCCTGGAGCTTGTCAGCGCCCAAGTCATGAAGGAGCAGCCGCTGGGCGACTATCGCAAAGCGCTGGTGCAGGTCACGCTGCGCGGGGAATTGCCCGCGCTGGCCAACTTTCTGGCCGGGATCGAGTATGGCGACTGGCTGCTGTCCGTTTCCAGCCTGGAGATGCGCAGCGCGTCGGGCCGCCGCAGCCGCAGCCGCGCACGACGGCGCAGGGCACGGCGGCGTACCACCGCCCAGGCCAACAGATCGCTCAACATCACCCTCACCGTCGGGGGCGTGATGCGACAGGCCGACGCCTCCTGAGGAGAGCAGCGTATGCGATTCCAACGCGTTATTCACATGGTCTTGCTGCTCGGGGTGTGCGGCCTCGGCTGGCAGGTGTTTGTGGCCTGGAGTGGCGTCCGGCCGCCCGTAGCGACCGAGGCGCTGACCGACCTGGACACCGCCATCCCGACGCTTCCCCGAGCCCAGCCAACGACCGGAAGAAGGCTGGCCGGCGTGATTACCGCCAAGAATCTGTTTGCCCCCGACCGGCGGCCGGCCCGGAAAATCCCTCCGCCGAACCCGGACGAGCAAAAAATTGTTATTCCGCCGCCCGACCACCTCAAGCTGGTCGGCGTTTTCATGGCCGACGGCCGTCTTGAGGCGCTGTTTGCCGATGCCTCCAAGGGCGGCAAGGTCACCCGGGTGCGTTCCGGCGACAGCTTCGACGCCTATCAGCTGACCCGGCTGACGCACTCCGATGCCACGCTCGCCCTTGGCGCGGGCGGAGAGGAAGTCAGCCTCAGCCTCAATATCCAGAAGAGCAGCGAGGCGGTAAAGGCGCCGCGGACCAAACAGCCCCGGCGACAGGCTGCGGCGCAAGCGCAGGACGCCGAGGGCAAAGCCGACACCGCAGCCTCGCCGCTGGTCCTGGGCAGCGACGCCGTCCAGACGGCCGCCACCCAGGCTGCGGAAAAAACCGACGCAAAAGACGACGGCAAAGACGAAGCCACCACCATTCGGCAGAATATCCGCCAGCTCCAGCGGCAGCTGCGAGAAATCCGCCGCCGTCGCGCCCGCGAGCGCCGGGAGACCCGGGATGCGGAGCGGGCAGCCCGGTCCGAGCGTCAGTCCGAGCGCCAGACGGATCGCCAGACAGACCGCCAACCTGAGGAGCGGGACAGTTAGTCCCGCCCGCATATGCACAACACGGGAGGACAGGTGGAAAAACGCTGGCGGTTTGTTCGCGCGCTCCGGCTGAGTCTGGCCGTCATGCTCGGCCTGTGGGCTGCCGGCCCGCTTCCTGCGGCCTTTGCCCAGCCCGCCGACGAGGCGGCCGCAGAACCTGCCGAATCACCCGACGGCGACGAGGCGGCCGCAGAACCCGGCCTGCTCACCGTCAACTCGGACGCCGTGCGGCTCAATTTTGAGGGCGCCGACATCCGCGAGGTGATCCACACCATTGCCGCGACCCTGGGCATTCACTACATCATCGATCCGCGCGTCCAAGGCCAGGTCACCATTCGGACGGCCAGCGATATCCCGCGCGACGAGCTGTTGCCCATGTTCCACCAGATTCTGCGCAGCAGCGGGGTGTCGGCCAACCTGGTTGACGGCATCTACCATATTGTCCCGGTCGCCGAGGGCAAAACCAAGGCCGTCGTGCCCCAGAGCCGCGCCGAATATCAGCAGCTGCGCGCCGAGGACCGCTTTGTCATCGAGGTCGTCAAGGTCAAGCATGTGGCGGCCGAGGAGATGGCCAAAATCCTCCAGCCGTTCATCTCGCCCGGCGGTGACGTGCTGGCCTATCCGCGCGCCAACCTGGTCGTCATTTCCGACCTGGCCCTGAATGTCCGCCGCCTCAGGCAGATGGTCGGGGTGTTTGACACGGATACGTTTCGTGACCTGCACGCTCGGGTGTACCGGATTGAGCACGCCGACGCCGAGGATCTGGGCGAGGAACTGGCCAGCATACTCGAACCCTACGGTGTGGTGATGACCGATGTCGCCGCCCGGCACGGGGTGTTCGTCGTACCGCTGGCCCGCCTCAACGCCGTTGTGGTGATTGCGTTCAATCCCGAGGTGTTCACCCATGTCGAAAGATGGATGCAGGTGCTCGACGTGCCGCCCGAAAAGGGGGGCGGTCGCATCGTGCATGTGTATGCCGTTGAAAACGCCAAGGCCGACGATCTGGCCGGTCTTTTAGGCAGCCTGTACGGGGGCGGGGGAGGCGACGATGACAGGGATCGAAGGAGAAACCGGCGGCAAGACTCGGACGGCGCTCTGAACACGGACGGCGACAGCAACTCGGGCAGCGGCCTGGGCAGCGGTGGCCGGCGGGGCGGCCTGAGCGGCGGTCGACGGGGCGGCCGCAGCGGTGGTAGCAGCAGCGTGCTCCTGTCTACCGATGAGGATGAAAAGCCGATTTTCAAGGAAGAGGTCCGGATCGTGGCCGACGAGATCACCAACTCCCTGATCATCCTGGCCACCCCGCGCGATTACGCCATGATCCGGGATGTCCTGCGCAAGCTCGATGTCGTGCCCCGGCAGGTGTTGATTGAGGCCATCATCGCCGAGATCAAACTGACCGACGACTTGGTCTTTGGCCTCGAATATGCCCTGTCGGTGGGCGGGCTGGGCGGCCTGATCGGTGCGGAGGGCTCGGCCAGCGGCGGGGTCAGCGTGGGCGATACGCCCGGCTCGGCCAGCCTCAGCGTCGCCAACAGCTCCCTGCTCGGCGCGGCCAACAGAGCCATGAGCGTAGGTTCGCAGGGCATCTTCGGCTTTCTGACCAACCGCGACGAGTTTCTGGTCCTGATGAACGCCCTGGCGACCGATAACCGGGTCAATATCCTCTCCACCCCGCACGTCATTGCTGCGGATAACCGCGAGGCCAACATCCTGATTGGTGAAGAAGTGCCGATTCTGACCTCAACCTCAACCAGCTCGCTGACCGATACCGCCCGGACGATCAACAGCGTCCAGTACCGCGAGACGGGTAAAATCCTGACGATTCTGCCCCAGGTCAACTCCGCAGGACTGGTCAATCTGGAGATTCGTCAGGAGGTCAGCGCCGTCGGCGCTGCGGAGTTCGGCCGCACCAACTCGCCCAGCTTTGTGTCGCGCGAGGCCGAGACCACAGTCGTCGTCCAGGACGGCGAGTCGGTGGTGTTGGGCGGGATTATTGACGATGAGGTGCGCCGCAACCGCAGCGGGGTGCCGTATCTGATGGACGTGCCGGTGCTGGGTCGGCTGTTTCGGGTTGACAGCGAAGAGGTCGTGCGCACCGAGCTGATTATTCTGATTACCCCGCGGGTGATCCGCAACCGCCAGGAGCTGCGCGCGGTGAGCCAGGAGTTTACCGGCCGGATTCAGACTCTCAAGGAAATGATCGACAGCCGCATTCTGCGCGCTCCGTCCGCGTCGTCACCGAGCGCGCCGCCCCCGTCCTCGCCCGACCCCCCGCCCGCCGTGCCGTAGGGCCAAGTTCGCAGGTCGTGCGCCTTCGTGGCGAAACCCACCCCGCCGCTTCGCGGCACAAAGAGGAAACGCGTCAACATCTGTCTGTTCTGTTAGAGACACGTTTCCTCTTTCCCTCCGAGGAGGGGATGGGGGAGTGGTGAGACCTCTTCAGGTTCCGTGGCCCCTCTATGGAATGAGCTTCACGAGCGTGACAGTCAGGCCGACAATCCCGACCGCCATCACCCACAACTGCTTGTACAAGGCGGCAAACTGCTCGGCCATATCCGTCTTCACAGCCGCAATATCGGCTTCGAGTTTCACCTGGACAGCCGCGATGTCGGCTTTGGTGATGGCGATATCGCCCTTGAGTTCGGTGCGGAGTTCGGCGATGTCGCCCTTGAGTTCGGTTCTGAGGGCGGCCATCTCGGTGCGGAGTTCGGCGATATCGGTTTTGGTGGCGACGCTGTCGCTAAAGGCGGCACGGATGGTGTCGGTAATGGCTTCGGCTTGGGGCGGGGCAAAACCGGCCTGGGTCAAGGCTTTGGCGGCGTGCAGGGTATCGAAGGTGCTCATCGCCTCCTCTGTCTATCAACGGGTGCGGCAAAAAGAAACCCACTCCGTCCCTTTGACGCGAAGTGCATAACTCGGGAGAAAAATTGCAGAAAAAATAGGAGCGGACGGGCAGGGGGATGTGTGTCACTAATCCAAGATAGATGAGCGGGCATTGCGCCCCGCCCACCAGGAGTGCCCCGCCCGCTTGGGCCTAGGTGCTCCACATCTGAGCCTGCTGCATGGTGAGCGAGGCGGTCTGATAGGCGACGGTGGCGGCTTCAAAGTCGGTCATCGGTGTGTCCTCTGTCTGAAACCGTTGTCAGCCGCCAGCCGGACCGGGTCAGGGTGATCGTCTCCCCTCTGAGGAGGCCAACAGGAAATCCCCCTCACTCCCCCTATCGCTTGACAACCGAAACCGGGCCTGCATGAATATCAGCTATGGCTGCTGCTGAAGACAAAACAACTGCCTCCCTCTTGGGTCGCATCACCGTGCGCCCGGATATCTTTGGTGGCAAACCCATCGTTCGGGATATGCGCATTTCGGTGGAACTCGTCCTGAGTCTGTTGGCGCAGGGAGTGACACCGACAGCCATTCTGGAGGATTATCCCGTCCTGGAAGCGGATGATATTCGTGCGTGTCTCGCCTACGCGCATGCCGTCATCGCCAAGGATACCCTGTCCGCCGTGTCGGTAGCGGATTCGTGAGATTTCTTGTTGACCGGTGCGCTGGTCGTCGTCTCGCGGACTGGCTGCGTAACCGGGGGCACGACGTTGTCGAATCCAGCACGCTCGGTCCCGATCCGGGAGATCGAGCACTTCTCGAACACGCTACGACCGAAGACAGAATTCTGATAACGATCGACACTGACTTCGGAGAGCTTGTGTACGTGGAGGATGTTCCACATGCAGGGCTGGTGCGCCTTCCAGACGTACCGGCAGCGCAACGTATTGCCTTGATGACTGAAGTGCTTGAGAAGCACGGGCAGGCGCTGGAAAGACGGGCTGTCGTGACGGTCCGCGGGGAGCGGATCCGTCTCTCCCATCCCCCGTCGTCATAGTCCGGATACGATTCGGGAGGCGTTTACCGAGAGTGTTGCCACCAAGGCGGACATCGCCGAGGTCAAGGCCGAATTGAAGGCCGATCTCTCGGGTTTGTACCGGCAGCTATGGCTGGTGGTGCTGGGGATTGTGACGGCGGTGACGGCGCTGGTGAGACTGTTGTAGCTACCGGACGTGTCTGGCTGTTCCGAGGAAGGGCGGGTTTCAAACCTGCCCCTCCTTTTCTTTTGCCAGATCAGGTGGGCCGGCGTTCGCGCAGGAGTTCCTGAATCCCCGCTCCGATATCGGCTAGGGCTTGGCTCTGGTCTCTGAGGGCTTGGCTCTGGTCTTGCGAGGCTTGGCGCTGGTCTCGCAGGGCTTGGCTCTGGCCTCGCAAAGCTGCTCCGATATCGGCTAAGGCCTGGCTCTGGTCTCTGAGGGCGGTCAAGGTGGCGTCTCGGCCTTTATTGCTCTCTTTCATCACCGAGATGCCCCAGGCCAGCAGGCCGCTCTGGACGAGCCCGACCAGCAGCGCCGCGCCGACTTGCAGGAAGGCGGCCCAGCCCCGCCAGTAGCTCAGCTCCAGGGTGGCGTGTTGGATGGCTAAGGAGGCGGTTTCATATTCGGTCATGGGTGTGTCTTCTCTGAAACCGTTGTAAGCCGCCGGCCGGACTGGGTCAAGGCAAGAGCCGCCGCCCTCGCTACCTGCGGCCTGTGCGTCGAAAAATCCCCCTCAATCCCCCCCTTCGACGTAGCTCAGGGCAGGCTTTGGCAAAGGGGGAAGCGCGGAAGCGCAGGGGGATTTTGTGAGGGGCGGGAGGGGATGGGGGGGGGAGGGCACACGCAAAAAGGAGAGGGGAAGTCCCCTCTCCTTTTTGGTTACGCGAGGCTGTTAGCCGGGCGGAAGGTGAGTACCGAGTCAGCCGCTAGAGAGCGCCCTCTGGACTGGTGGCGGGAAGACTGATCGACTGAATCGGTGTGGCTTGGTCGTACTGCATGCCGTCGGTACCCATGAAGTACGAGAAGACGACCCCGATAGCGTCAAAGTCTTCAGCCGCGACTTGACCGCTGTCGCTGTCCGCAGCAACAGCAGCAATTCCGAGTCCCTCTACTTCTTCGCCGTCATCAGCGTTTTCACCTGATATCTCAAGACCATCCAACGGATTTGTATCTTCCGGATCCTCATCCGCATTATTATTGAAGATGCGGAATCCGCCTGACATACCTTCTTCGAGTGTGTCTACCATCTCGTCGTTGCAGGAGAGCATAGGCATGCCGCCATCCATATCGTCGCCGTGCATGTCGGCACTGGTCATGCCGTCGCCCATGTCCATATCGTCACCGTGGTCGTGGTCATGGTCATCATCCATGTCCATCATGCCGAACATGCATATGTTGACATTCATGCCGAGCATAGCCGTACCCATGGCCGAAATATTCCCTGCGTCGTCGAAGGCATATACACTGACCGGGTCTGTTCCGGCCGTCTCTTCGCCGTCATCTACGACCGTATGGTTGAGCTGGTGATAGCCGTCGGTCTCATTCCCGACAGGGAAGGTCACTACGACTTTGGTGTGTGACATGACATTCATATCGCTGATCGCCGTCCAACGACCGGTCAGCAAGTCCATGTCCAGGGTGCTCAAGGCTGCATTAATCGGGCCTCCGTTAGCGTTTGCACCCGTCCCAGCAGTATCTGCCGTACCGAGTACCCAGCACCCATTACCGTCATCAGTGTCGCTCGCGATGGCCGTAGTAGCGTCAGCCCCGCATCCCGTCAAGGCGACAGCATTGTAGCTTGACGAAAATCCGGACATGGCGGAGACCAGCATCGCCGATCCTGAGATGACACTTGGAGTTGCATTCTCTTCTGCAAGATCAGTGTCGAATCCTCCTGCGGCCAAACAATTAGCACCAGCTGGGCTACAACGGACGGAATCGTCAACGAGACCACCTGTGGGAGCCAGCCAGGCTTCGATGTAGCCACTGTCTGCACCAAGCGCCATCATCTCTCCCATCATCGGGGTCGAGGTGGCACTTTCGGTGCGGCTACCGGCGCTGTGATGCACGGATTCGTCACATCCGCCGCCGTCCATGACCATAAGACCGTCCATGGAGAGCGTGGCCGTCCAAGAGTCGCCCGGCATGAGGCAGATCTTGAAATCCGCCTGCCCTTTACCCATCGCGTCTCGAATGACAACGCGGACGACATTCATCGTCTCATCACTCGGTTTGTCCCTCACATCCAGCGGGGAATGGATATTGACATTCGTGTTCGTATAGTCGGCTGTTGACCAGTAGGCGAACAGCAGATGCTCGCCTGTTCCACCCATGGCGACCGTCTGCGCTTGCGCGGGCCGTGTGGCGAAGCATAACGCCAGGACTGCGCACGCAGTCAGTAGCGCGTATTTCTTAAGAAGTTGACTCATACTCTCCGTCCTCCCTTCGTTGGTTGCTTGCCCCACAGCCTCGTGACCGGTGAAGGCAAAATCCGAAAACCTCGCTCTTAATAATGCGTTCCTAACCAAAAGTCCAGTGCCCTGCCCTAGGAACCACCTCCCTTCCCGCCTCCTCTCGACAGGCGCACCACGGAATAGCGGACTCGAACTAGCGTGTCAAGAGTAAAATTGTCCAAAATATGTCGCCTTCTCACGCGGTCGTTCATTTGTTGTCGGGGATGACCTCGGTCTGCAAAACGTGATACCACACCCCCCGCTCTTTGCGCCAGGCATCGGCAATGACAGTCGAGGTGGTTATCTGTCGGCCAGCCATAGAGGGAAAGGTATACGCGTATTCCACGCGCATCTCAACCCTGGCCGTGTGGGCGGCCGGGTCGGGCTGTAACGCCTGGGGGTCAAGCACCGAAAATCCGGTGACGGTGATGCCCGAGTTCAGGCGGGCTCGCGAGATGTGCTGGCCGAGCTGTTTACGCTGCCGGGGGTATTCGTATTGGAGGGCGAGCGGCATGTTGTGGGCGACCCGGGCCTGCCAGTAGGCTTCGAGACGGGTTTGCAGGCTTTCGGTCGCGGCTTGGGGTGTGGAGCCTGCCAGGGTCAGCAGGCCGGCCGCAATGCTGAGGGCCAGCCCGCCGTACAGCAGGGTTCTCACCAAGAGGTTGTGCATGGCGGCGATTCTAACAATTTCGTGCGGTTGGAGTCAATGTTTTTGGCGTGTCTGAATGTGAATTTTGCGTATGACGCGCCCTGATTTTCGGTCTCCAGCAGGGATTCCGGTGTATTAAGCAGTCCTGCGGCTTCTGTCAAGAGACCGTGCGTATTCGCGCGTAACTTTCGGTGCCTTATTTCCCCTCCTGGGAGGGGTCCTGCGGAGCAGGGGGGTGGGTTGCCCCATCTGCCCGATCCGAAACCCACCCCGGCCTTCGGCCACCCCTCCGAGGAGGGGATGAATAGCTGACGAAGATTTGTGACTAAAATGCTTGCTGGCTGCTTGTGGGGGTGGGTTGCCCCCTCTGTCCGATCCGAAACCCACCCCGGCCTTCGGCCACCCCTCCGAGGAGGGGATGCTTCGAGTCCGGCTCTTCGACAGGCTCAGGGCCTACGCTCAGCATGACCGGACTTCCGTTCGCCCTGAGCGTAGCGGAGCGAAGTCGAAGGGGGGATTGAGGCGGTGCGTAGAGGCACCCCCCTGTGGCTGCCCTGCTGCGCCATTGCGCCGGGGGCGGGCAGGCACGGGGGCCTGCCCCTCCTGGTTGCCCTGCTGCGCGCTGGTGGCTATGGTGAGACACCGATTTCGGAGCGCTTCTCATGAGTGTGGAATTGATCAGCGTCCTGATAGCCGTCGTTGCGGTAGGCGCAACCCTGGCCGGGTTGATACTGAGCGGGCAACGCGCCATCCGCGCCGAACTGGCCGCTCAGCGCCAGGAGTTCAGCGCCGAACTGGTCGCTCAGCGCCGAGAGTTCAATGAGCGGTTTACCGCTCTGGAGCAGCACATTACTGCTCAAATTACTGCTCTGGAGCAGCACATCGCTGAACTGCGCGAACGTATGGCCCATCTGGAAGGGCTGCTGGACGGGCTGCGCGAGGCCATCACCATCCCGCGCGGAGCCGCCTGACGACAAATCCTGAGACCCATCCCGCTGCTTCGAGGACGCTCGGTATCACGAAAACAGTCGGACAGTCTCCCCCAGTGAACCCGGCTCCCCCACCGCTGATCGAAGCCCACGGGCTCGGCAAATCCTATAGGCTGTATCCGCGCCACTTCGACCGCCTGAAGGAAATGCTGTGGCTGGGCCGCCGCCGCTTCTCTGAAGAGTTCTGGGCGCTGCGCAACGTGTCCCTGGAGGTCTACCGGGGTGATGCGTGGGGCATTGTCGGCCAGAACGGCGCCGGCAAAAGCACCCTGTTGAAACTCCTGTGCGGCGTCAGCCTGGCGTCCGAGGGACAGGTCCGTAGCGCCGGCCGGGTCAGTGCCCTGCTCGAACTCGGCATCGGCTTTCATCCCGAGTACACCGGGCGTGAGAACCTGGCCCTGTCCGGGGCCTTGATGGGACTCGGCCAGGACGAGCTGGACGAGCGCCTGCCGGCGATTCTGGAGTTTGCCGATATCGGCGATTTCGTTGACCGGCCGCTCAAAACCTACTCGTCCGGCATGAGCGTGCGGCTGGCCTTTGCCCTGGCCACCTGCGTTGAGCCGGACGTGCTGGTCACGGACGAAATTCTGGCCGTGGGCGACGAGGCGTTCCAGAAAAAATGCACTGGCTGGATGGAGGACTTTCTGGCCCACGGCGGCACCCTGCTGTACTGCGCCCACAACATGTACCAGATCAAGAAGCTGTGTGGCCGAGCCGTGTGGCTGGACCACGGCCAGGTCCGCTCGCAGGGGGCCGCGTCAAGCGTGGTCCAGGAGTACGCCGAGTTCATCGAAGCCCAGGGCGAAACGAACACTGACGGGACGGTTAATCGTCCCGTCGCCGCTCTGACTGCGGGCGAGAATCGGGTCACCGATGTCCGGCTGCTGAACGGCCAGGCCCAGGAAACCTCGCAGTTTGCGTTCGGCCAGCCGTTCCGGGCGCGGGTGCGGGTCGAGGCCGGTGCCGGCGAGACCAAACCGCCGGTGATTCACCTCGGCCTCGTGCGGCCCGATATGGTCCCGGTCTACGGGGTGTCGTCCGACATGGACGGGGCGGTGCTGCGCCACGTCGAGGGCCGGGTCTATCAGATCGACTATGTCCTGCCCCAACTCAGCCTGCTGCCCGGTCGCTATGTGCTGCGCGCCCACGCCATGGACAGCGCCGGCTTGCGGCATTTTGATACGGTCGAGCGGGAGTTCTCGGTGCGCGGCGAGAACCGCGAACTCGGCCTGTGCTACCTGCCGCACAGCTGGGAGACCTAGTGCGGCGGCACGAGCTGGGTGCGATGGATATGCGGGGCGGGAGGTGGAGGAAAAAAGCCCCCCTGACCCCCCTTTGTCAAAGGGGGGAAAAAAGCGGATGAGGGCTATGTTGCGGCAGCTCGGTCAGGATGGGCTTAGATATGGGCTGTATTTTCCGCTGGCGGGGCTGTTTCCCCTGCCCACGGCCTATCGCTTGGCCCAGACCTGGGGGCGGCTGGAAGCCCGCCAGGCGCCGCCTGGGCTGCTTGATGCGATTCGGTCCAACGCGGCCGAGGCGCTCCGGCCCCAGGAACTGCCGGC
Source organism: uncultured Binatia bacterium (SeqCode) (assembly GCA_965243735.1). GTDB lineage: Bacteria > Desulfobacterota > Binatia > Bin18 > Bin18 > JAAXHF01. Next base: position 3,464,844 of record CBDEVZ010000008.1, on the reverse strand, counting down.
GGTCGATATGGGCGAGAAGTTTTTTGAGGTGATGAGCTGTGACCGGGTTGATGCGTATGCCTCGTGGTTGCATTCGTGGCGCCGATTGGAGCGCTGGCTGCGGGTGAGCGGCGAGGAGCGGCTGTTGGCGGCGGTCGCCGAGGGGCGGGGGGTGCTCTTGCTGACCTTTCACTTTGGCGGCGGCTCGCTCATTTTTCCGTACCTGCGGAGTCTGGGCCTCGGGGCGCATCTGCTGGCCAACGCGCTGCCGCAGGTGCGCCGGGCCGAGGGCTGGCTCCCGTATGCGTTTGCCCGGCGGCGTTTTGCGCATATTGCGCGCCTGATGGAGCGCGAGGTGATTTTTGTCAGCGCGGCCAGCCCCCGCAAAATTCAGCGGGTGCTCGACGCCGGCGGCATGGTGGTCGCGCTGCTCGACGTGCTGCCGGAGTTTGTCGGCGTCACCGCCTGGCGGGAGCAGGCCGTGCCCTTTTTAGGTCGGCCGGCCCGATTTCCGACCAGTTTGCTGTCGGTCGCGGCGCGGGCCGATGCGACAATCGTGCCCTTTTTTGGCTGGGTCGGGGCCGACCGCCGGCGGGAGTTTGCGTTTGAGGAGCCGCGCCGGGTGACCGAGTTGGGCGCAACCCTGACCGCCCTGATCGGGCTACTTGAGGAGTATATCCGGCGCTACCCGTATGAATGGCATCACTGGCCCGTGTTGCAGAACTTTTATCGCCAGGCTGGCGAGCGGTGAACGGTGATGGCCGTCTCGTCCGCTGCTTATGGCCGGGGACTGGAAAAATCCCCCTCAATCCCCCTTTTGCAACGTGCGCTGCATATGGCGTTATCCAGCGGCCTGGATGGCACCCACCCCGGCCCTTCGGGCCACCCCTCCGAGGAGGGGAATCCCGGCTCCCTCTCCCCTCCTGGGAGGGGTGGCGCGTTAGCGGCGGGGTGGGTTTCTTTTTGCCCCACACGTTCACGTCCGCCCCAAGGTGACCGCTGATGGCCGCCGTCTCTCGTTTGCCCCTGCGAGCCCTGGCCAGCCCGTTCAGGCTGCTCTCCACGGTCGTCGAGCACCGCGCGCTGTTGCGCCAGATGGTGGTCCGCGACGTGACGGCGCGCTTTGTCGGAACCAGCCTGGGCGGGGTGTGGAATCTCATCCAGCCGTTCATCCTGCTGTGTCTGTACACCTTTGTGTTCGGGGTGATCTACCGCGTGCGCTTCGAGGTTGAGGGGGTCGGCTTCGTGCCGTTCGTGTTTTGCGGCCTGTGGCCGTGGCTGGCCTTTCAGGATGCGTGCCTGCGCTCGGTGACGGTCATTGTCGAGAATGCGCAGCTGATGAAGCGCGTCCAGTTTCCGTCCGAGCTGTTGGTCGTCTCCGCAGTGGTGTCGAGCTTTGTGAGCCACGCGGTCGGCTTCGGGCTGATGCTCGCCGGGGTGGCGGTGTGGCAGGGCGGGGTTTCGCCCGTGGCGCTCGGCCTGCTGCTGGTCCCGTTCTCGCTCCAGCTGCTGCTGGCCGTGGCGCTGGGTCTGCTGCTGTCTCCGGCCAATGTGTTCCTGCGCGACGTGTCGCCGCTGGTTACGGCCCTGTTTACAGTATGGTTTTTTCTGTCTCCGGTCCTGTATTCGATCCAGATGGTGCCGTCCGTTCTGCAACCCGTCCTGGCCTGGAACCCTCTGGCTCCCATCCTGGACCTGTACCGGGGGCTGATTCTCATGCCCGATCAGGTCGTCTGGGGCGGGGTGCTTTACCCTCTGCTGCTGTGTCTGGTATTGCTTGGCCTAGCCCAGCGGGTGTTCGCCGGTTGCAAAGGCTATTTTGCCGATTATCTCTAGGAGTGATGTTTGCTACGGAAGGCGGCAACTATGGAAAAACCGTATGTCGAAAAACGGGACGAAGGGTATTGGGTAGCCGGTACCCGAGTGTCGCTGGATTCTGTTGTTTTTGCCTTCCTCGATGGGCTATCTCCCGAAACAATCGCGGCAGAGTGCTTCCCTGTGCTGACTCTGGAACAGGTCTATGGCGCGATTACCTATTACCTGTCTCGTCGCGCTGAGCTTGATGAATATCTCAAACGGGCGGATGCAGAATTCGACGCCTTGCGGCGTAGGCTGCGTGAGGCCGACCCCCAATTCCACGCGAAACTGCTTCAGGCACGACGCCAGAGTACTTCACCATTATGTGTAGCCGTGTAGGTCGGGTTAGCCGTAGGCGTAACCCGACATTCCGTACTTGTCGGATTACGCTCCGCTAATCCGACCTACTACTGAAGCGACTGTGCTAAGAAGCGCGCGGGATGATTTGCCGCAATGACAGCGCTGCCTCGGGTTTCAATTCTCCTGGTCACAAAAAATGGCGCCCGCTATCTGGCTGACGTGCTGGACGGCATCGGCCGTCAACGGGGACGCTTTCAGCTGGAGGAGATCATTGCCGTGGATTCCGGCTCGCGGGACGGCTCGGTGGAAATCCTGCGTAAGGCCGGGGCGCGGGTGATGACGATTGCCGCCGCCGCGTTCGGCCACGGCAAAACCCGCAACCTGGCCGCCTCGCACGCCTGCGGCGACTATCTTGTCTTTCTGACCCAGGACGCCACCCCGGCCAGGACCGACTGGCTGGAAAACCTGCTCGCGCCGCTGGTGGCCGACCCGCTGGTGGTCGGCGCCTACAGCCGCCACACACCGCGCCCGAGCTGTCATCCCATGGAATGGCGCCGGATCGTCCAGGAGGAGCTGACCGGGATGCCGGACTCGCGCGTCAACAGCCGGGTCGATAATGCGGACTACGAGCGGAACCCGGCCTTTTTCTATTTTTTCGCCAATACCAGCTCGGTCATTCGTCACTCCACGTGGCGCGACGTTCCCTGGCCCGAGGTCGAGTTTGGTGAGGACCAATTGTGGGCCAAACGTATCCTCGAAGCCGGCTATAAGACCGCGTATTGTGCCGATTCGGTCGTGTATCACTCACACAGTTATGGCCCGTGGGCCAATTTCCGACGCCATTTTGACCACTGCGCCGCCCTGCACCAAGAGGCGGGCCAGCCGCCGCCGAGCCGCCTGGCCGCATGTTTGCCGGCGGCTGTGCGGACTGCCCGCACCGACCTGGCCTTCTGGGCGCGGGAGCGGGGGCAGACCAGGACGCAGGTCGTGTGTCACTGGGCGCTGCCGGCCCTGGGCTGGCACCTGGCCGCCCGCCTGGGGATATGGTGTGGCGAGCGGGCCGACACATTCCCGGCCTGGCTCCAGACGTGGTTCTCGTACCAGGCGCATCTCAAGAGCCAGTAAGGATGATTGATCCTGACAGTGATATCGGGAAGAGAAGATTAAACTGGGGGGGTGTCTCAGTTTGCCTTTCTTTCCCGGAGGAGCATAATTCTGCTCTGAAATCCCCCTGTGCTTCGCGCCCTTCGCCGGGGCTCAGGACAGGCTTCCCCCTTTGATAACGTGTGATGCAAGAAGAAACCCACCCCGGCCTTCGGCCACCCCTCCCAGGAGGGGAGCCACCTCCAATCCCCTCCTGGGAGGGAAAGAGGAAACATGTCAACATCTGTCTGGTCTGTTGGAGACACGTTTCCTCTTTGTGCCGCGATAGCGGCGGGGTGGGTTATCTCCGACCCGGCAGTCGGTACCCGACAGGAGAACTCAGGTTCCTGGGAATGTGTATCACACGCTGCCAAAAGGGGACTGAGGGGGATTTCCCCGACGCGAGGGCCGGCCGCTGTAGGCTATACGGGGCGATCATTGCCAGACTGAGACAGCACACCTGAAGCAGGCGCAGCTATGAACATTGTCCAAGTCGTACACGGGCTTCCGCCACAGGAGCGGGCCGGTGTTGAGATCCTGACCCTGGAACTGTCGCGTGCGCTCCAGGCGCGCGGGCACGAGGTGACAATTATCGGACGGACCGCTGCGCCTGAACGCGAGGAGTTCAGTCTCCAGGAAGAGCAGGACGAGCACGGGCCGCACATCGTCCGTATCGTCAATAACTATACCCGGACGACAGCCTTTCGCCTCCACTACGATAATCCCTTTTTTGATGCTGCCTTTCGCCGGCTCCTGGATCGGTGTGGAGCCGATATCGTCCATTTCCAGCAGGTCGCCCATCTGTCGGCCAGCCTCATTCCCAGTGTGTCCAGCCTCGGCTATCCCACGCTGCTGAGCCTGCACGACTTCTTCTTCGCCTGTCACCTGGTGCAGCTCATTGATCGTGCCGACCGGCTGTGTCCGGGACCGCAGCAGGGCAAGCGCTGCGTGGCGTGCCTCCACGACCTTGCCTCGGCCGAAGCCGCCCGTCACCGTTTTACGTTCATGACGCAGGTCTTACGGGTCCCACAGCGGGTGATTGCGCCGTCGGCCTTTCTGGCCCGGCGGATGACGGACGAGTTCCCCTTTCTGCACGACCGGCTCCAGGTCATTGCCCCGGGCCTACCCCTGCCGCCCGAAGCCGGTCGGGACAGGCCCATTCAACCGGAGACGTTGAATAACACGCCGGACGCGGCGCTTCCGTCGCGGTCGCCGAAGCAGCCGTTGCGGATTGTGTATGTCGGCGTCCTGCTGCCCCACAAGGGCGCGCATGTTTTGATCGACGCCCTCAAAGGTCTGCCCGCCGACCGGGTTCACGCCTCGTTCTACGGGGCTGAGGTTGCGGCCCGGCGGACCTATGCCGAACAACTGCGTGAGGACGCTACGGACCTGTCCGTCCACTGGGGGGGCGTGTACGAGCGCTCGACACTCCAGACTATCCTGGCCGGGCATGACGTGCTGGTCATGCCCGTCATCTGGGAAGAGACGTTCTCTCTGGTGATCCGCGAGGCGCTGCAGGCCGGTCTGCCGGTGATTGCCGCCCGGCGGGGAGCCCTGCCCGAGATCATTGAGGACGGCCGCAACGGGTTGCTGTTCGAGCCGGAGGATGCCGCCGACCTGCGGCGCTGTCTGCGGCGTCTGCTGGACGAGCCGGGGCTGCTGGCTCGGCTCAAGCCGGATCGGTTCGTCTGGCGCGACGCCGATGCCTACGCGCAAGATATTGAGCGGACGTATCAGGAAGTGCTGGGGCAGTCCGGTTCCTCCATCCCGCAGGGGACGAAGGAGCCAAAAACTTCGGGGACCTCCGGTCCGGCGGCGCAGCCCCGTCTGCTCAGGGATACGCCTCCCGACCCGGCGCCGCCACGCCTGAGCGTGTGTCTGCCGACCTATAACGGCGAGGCATATGTGGCCGAAGCGGTGCGGAGTGTATTGGAACAGAGCTATACCGATTTTGAACTCGTGGTGGTTGACGATGGCTCAGGCGACCGGACGCTGGACATTCTCCAGACGTTCGACGACCCTCGTCTGCGCATCTACCAGAATCCGCAGCGGCGCGGCATTCCGGGCAACTGGAACGTGGCGGTCGGCTTGGCGCGGGGCGAGTACATCTGTGTCTTCCACCAGGATGATGTCATGCTGGCCGGTAATCTGGCCCGTAAGATGGCGCTGTTTGACGCCGACCCCAGCCTCAGCCTGGTGCATTCGCGGGCGAAAGCCGTTGTGGAAGTTGGAGCGCCGGAGCGGGTGGCTGAGTGGAGGGAAAAAGCGGAGACGGACTTTGTGGAAGACGGCGAGGCGTATTTCCGCAAACTGCTGCTGCATGGCGATTGCATCTGCGCGCCAACCGTCATTGTCCGACGGGAGCAGTTGGCTGCGGCTGGCGGCTTCAACGAAACGCTCGGCTTTGCCTGCGACTATGAGATGTGGATGAAGCTGTGCCTTGAAGGGCGGGTCGGGTTTCTCCACAACACCCTGGTGCGCTACCGCTGGCACGCTGATAATGCTTCGCACAACTACCAGTACGAACGAGGGGTGGAGGAGTGCGGGCGGGCGATGCGTGCGGCGGTCGCCTACTACACCCGACGCCGGGGCGAAACGCCCCAGGCGCAGCTCTTGGCCGAGGCCGCAGAAGCCGTGTTGGAGCAACGGGAGTGGGCGGCCGAGCTTGATCGGGGACGGAGTTGGCTGGAAGGCCAGGCCCAGCGCTGGCAGGGGCTGGCCGAGGAGCGCGAGCGGACGGTGCAGGAGCAGCAGGCGTGGACCGGCGAGTTAGAGAAAGGCAAGGCGTGGCTGGAAGCGCAGCGGGTGGCCTGGCAGGCCCAGGCGGAGGAGCGTGAGAGGACAGTGCAGGAGCAGCAGGCGTGGATCGACGAGTTGGAGCGGGCCAAGGCGTGGCTGGAAGCGCAGCGGGCGGCCTGGCAGGAGCGGGCCGAGTATTGGCAAACCAGTCGGTGGGGACGGCTGGGCCTGGGCTTGAAACTCGTCGATCCCGCCCAGAAATTGCCGGACCAGAAATTGCCGGACCAGAAGCTGTCAGACAAAGAGAGCGAGCCCGATGATTGATCCACACAAGCCCGATTACACCAATACACCGGCCTCGGACCGCCGTCCGGCCTACGGCTATGCGCCGGCCGACCCGGCCGCCCCGCCGGCGGCGAGCATTGTGACACCCTTCTACAACACCGGGGCGATTTTTCATGAGACGGCGCGGTCGATCTTTCGGCAGTCCTTCCAGCAGTGGGAATGGCTGATCGTGAACGATGGCTCGACCCGGCCCGAGGCCCTGGCGGTTCTGGACGAATATCGACGCCTCGACGATCCCCGCATCCGGGTGATTGACCTGCCGACCAATCAAGGGCCGAGCGCGGCCCGCAACCGCGCCTTTCGAGAAGCCCGCGCGGCGTATGTCGTCCAGCTCGACAGCGATAATCTGCTTGAGCCGACCGCCATAGAGAAGTGGCTGTGGTTCCTGGAGTCACACCCGGAATACGCCTTCGTCAAGGGCTACTCGGTCGGCTTCGATGCCCGGGACTATCTGTGGCAGCAGGGCTTTCACAACAACGAGGTCTTCCTCGAAACGAACCTGGTGGATATCACCGGCGCGCTGCGCCGCAGTGTGCATCGGGCGGTCGGCGGCTATGATGAAACAATTCGGGGCGGACTCGAAGACTGGGACTTCTGGCTGCACTGCGCCAGTCAGGGCTATTGGGGGACGACGCTGCCGGAGTATCTCGACTGGTATCGCCGCCGTGAGAATCACAACGAGCGCTGGGAAACCTGGGACGGCGGGACGCGCGAGGCCGCGTTTCGGGACACCCTGCGCCAGCGCTACCCGCAGCTGTGGCAGGGGCAGTTTCCCGCTCCCCACACCGCGCCGCCAACGCCGTATGAAACCGTCTCCGACGACCTGCCGTGGCACAACCGGCTCGCCAAGCACAAGTCGCGCCTGCTGCTGATTGCGCCGTGGCTGACCATGGGTGGGTCGGACAAGTTCAATCTCGACCTGCTGACCCAGCTCGGGCCGCGCGGCTGGGAGGTGACGATTGCGACGACGCTCGGCGGCGAGCAGCCGTGGGCGGCCCAGTTTGCCCGGTATACGCCCGATATTTTCCTCCTCGACCGTTTTCTGCGTCCGGCGGATTATCCCCGCTTTTTGCGCGCCCTCATCCACAGCCGCGATGCCGACGCGGTGCTCATCTCGCACAGCGAGTTCGGCTATCAGCTCTTGCCTTACCTGCGGGCGCATTTCCCGAGCCTGCCGCTGCTCGATTTCTGCCACATCGAAGAAGAGGGCTGGAAGAACGGCGGCTATCCGCACATGTCGGCAACCTACCAAGACATGCTCGACAGGCAGCTGGTGACCTCGCACCACCTGAAGGGCTGGATGGAAAACCGAGGCGCCGATCCGACGGCCATCGACGTATGCTACATCAACGTTGACGCCGACTATTGGCGACCCGACCCTGACCGGGGGCGTCGCGCCCGCCACCGGCTTAACATTGCCGAGACCACACTGCTCATCGTGTTCGTAGGGCGCGTCTGCCCCCAGAAACAGCCGGCGGTTCTGGCCCAGACGGCCGCTCGGCTGGCGCAGCTCAGCTCCGATTTTCTGCTCCTCGTCGCCGGAGACGGACCGGATTTTGAATGGCTGCGGACGTTTGTCAAAAAGAACCGGCTGGACCGTCAGGTTCGTCTGCTCGGAGCCGTGCCCAACGCCGAGATTCGGAACCTGCTGGCTGCTGCGGACATTTTTTTTCTGCCCTCGCAGTGGGAGGGCATTGCCCTGTCCGTGTACGAGGCCATGGCCTGTGGGGTGCCGGTGGTGGGCGCCGACGTGGGCGGACAGGCGGAGCTGGTCACGCCTGAGTGCGGGGTGTTGATTGAACGGGGGGAGGAGGCCGAGGAAGCCCGGCACTATGCGGACATCCTGGCCCAGCTGCTGAGCGACCCGGAGCGGCGCAAAACGCTGGGCCACCGCGCGCGCCGACGCATCGAAGACCACTTCCGGCTTGAGCACATGACCGAGCGCTTCCTGGCCGCCTATGACACGGCCCGGCAGGAGCGGGAAACCGCAGCCCGTCCGGCTCCGGGGATCGGACTCGGCCGGGCGTGCGCCAGTCAAGCGGTCGAATACCAGCGCCTGTCAAGCCTCACCGACTGGCTGTGGCAGGAACGGGGGCAGCCGGCAGCCGGGGGTCTCGTGCCGGCCCACGCTCATTCGTGGCGGACGGGCCTGTATTTTGCCCTCCGTCGCACGCTGCTGCCGGCCTACAGCGCCCTGCTCAAGAGAAACCAGTCGTGGCTGCTGCCGCTGAAAAACCGCCTCAAGCGACGCCTGCTCCGCGAAGGAAGTCCATGAGCGATACGCGCCGGCGCTCCCGTCGTGCCGGGCAAATCCCCCTCAGTCCCCCTTTGGTAAAAGGGAAGAAAAAAGGCACCCACCCTGGTCCGGTAGTCTCCGTCCGGCGGGAGCAGCTTGACTTTCACAATCTTGGCCTGTTGGATGACCTTATGCGTGGGCTATTTCTCAGCTGTCTCCTGTGGAGTGTAATCGTGCTGCCCGGCCCGGCAGAGGCGGTCACGCCAGCGCCAGCCTTAACCGACCGGGAGATTGCCGAGCGACTGACGCGCTTGGAAACGCGACTGGATGAGGGACTGACGGGATTGCGGTCGGAGATGGCCCAGTTGCGGACGGACATGCAGGAGCAGAACCACCAGTTACGGTCGGAGATGGTCCAGTTGCGGACGGACATGCAGGAGCAGAACCGCCAGTTGCGCGCAGATATGAATATCCGCTTTGAGGAGCATTCCCGGCTGATACTCGGCATCCTGGCCGCATTTGCGGCGCTCTTTGTGGTTAACGTCAGCCTTGTGGTGTGGGACCGGCGGACGGCAGCGCGTCCGTTTGAAGAGAAGGTAAGCCGGCTCACCGAGGAGGTCACGAAGAGCGGCGAGCAGGGGCAAACGGTCGTGGAAGTCCTGCGGGCGATAGGGCAGCAGAATCAAACCGTGGCGGCGGTGCTGAGACGCTTCAATCTGTTGTAGGCTCAGGGCCTGTAAAGTAGCGGCTCATTTAGCGGTCGTGACGGTCGTCAATGATATCTTGAGTCAGCGGCCCGGAGCACTCGGAGAGAATACGGTGCGCCTCGTCGAGAGAGATAATCTCCTTCCCGCGTACCTGTTCGGCGCACCAGTCCATGAACTCCGCATCCAGACCTTCATGGTCTGTGCCCCTATTAGAGTCAAAGACTTCCTGCAAAACGCTCTGCCACGGTTTCCCGTTTCTGTTTGCCTGCTCGGCTATCAAGCGCTTTTGTCCGAGGCTTAATTGGATGTCTTCCGGCTTAATGGTCATACCCCTCATGCTCCTCATTGTTCTGCATACACAGTATAGAGTGTTTTTGGAAAATAATACAGCAAAAATGCTAATCGCGGTGTGAGGTCGGAGCCGAGTTGGATTGGTCGCCGGCATGAAGACGAATAGCCGGAGGGAGTCCGTCACGGAGCATGGCTGGATACCCAAGTTCGGAGATACGACCATCTTCTGACACGGCATAGACGCGCAGGGTCAGGGCAGGATTTTCCGTGAACTGGGCCAGCGGCAGGGTATAGTGAAATCCTGACCGCTGGAATGCTGGATTGCCAAAGTGTTCCGCCACATCTGGCCGAGCGATAGCGAGTTGTCCGGCGTGAAAAAATTCTCCGTTGATATGGATCCAGATCTCTTGAGGAAGCTGGGCGTGTTTCACATCAGCAGCCCAGCCGGCCAACTCAAGCTGTCCGGCTTTGATCTCAGCCAGGTCAACCCACCCCTCCAGCTCCGAGGGTATGAGAGACCGTCTGTCGCCGTTTGGTGTGATAATCGTCTCGCCTCGCCCCTCAAATACCGGCAGGTCCTCGGGTGATCCCGTGCCTCGGACGAGACTCACTCGGTCGCTCAGCTCGGCGACTCCAAAGGCTTCGATGGTATTGTTGCCTGGCTGAAGAAACTGCGGGTCAAGCAGAGCCGACCACGTGCCGTTTTTTCCTCTGACCGCGAAGGACCAGGGCTGGGTAACGGCCCGCACCGTCCCGTTCAGGGCCAGGGCGATGAATCGGGACTCCTCCGAGTGGAGGGTGCCGGTGACGTGGGTGGGAAGAAACGGCGCCTGTGGATCAACCCGAGCAAGATAGTCTGACTGATCGACCGTGATGGCAAGCTGAGCATCCTCACTCAGAGGGATATCCTGAATACGCCGCCCCACGAGACCCGGGGGCGCCGCGCTGGGAACGACGGGAGTTCGTGGCGGAAAAAGATCGACTTTTTTGTTGATCGCATCCAGGACAGCAGTGCGAAACCGGTCCAGGGTAATAGTCTCAGAGAGAGAGGCCGCCTTCTGTGTCCGGTGCGCTGATTCAGACGAAAATGCCGAAGCGCCATCAACCGGCCAGGGCAGTTCGATTTCCAGGATATCTGCAATAGTGGGCAGGATATCAGTTGTTTCAACGTTATGATCCTGGATATCGCCGTGCTGTTGAAATGGTGCTTTGACAAAGAGGGGGACAGCCATGATGTCGGCAAAGTTTGTCTTCGTGATGGCCCGCCTGTGGTCGTACGGACGAAAGCTGACCCCATGATCGGCTGTAATCACAATCAGAGATTTGTCGTATAAGCCGGTTGATTTCAGGCGAGCGACCAACTCCCCTACGAGGGTGTCCACCAGGCCGACTTGCAACAAATGACGCTGATAACTCTGAGTGGTGGCCCACTCATCGCCGCGCCAGGTTTCTTTTTTTGTGAGTCCATCGTAGCCGCCATTCGTACTGTAGAGCTGGCCTGATGGCAGATACGAATATTCAATGTGGGGTAAGAGACTGTGCAGATAGAATAATGTGGGCTGCCGTGTCGGTCGAATGGAGCCGAGAAAATTGCGAAAGACCTGGGGCCGGTCTGCACGCACCTGCACCTGCGCCCAGAGTGATTCCTCGAATGATTTCCACACCTCGGGAGAAACCGGGCCGGGAGCATATCCAAAATCTTTCCAGCGCGCCTGGAGCGAGGGCAGACCGGATTTCTGATCTTCCGGCAGCAGGAGGTGCAGATAGACGATACTGACATCCGAAAAGAGCGCCCGCATACGTTCGTTCCAGGGCTCTCGGAGCTGGGAGCACAATTGCTGCGGACAGAGTTCCGTGATGGTGCCGCGGGCCTGAAATGCGTAAGTCTCGCCGAGGAGGGTGAAGAGATTCCGCGGATACCCGGCCGCGTTCGGGAGCTGCCGACCCTGGATCGGGTAGCTCCCTGTCAGAATAGCCGGTATGGCCCATACCGTGTGGGCGCTCATGGACGAGGCGTTGCGGAACCACGTCGCCTGTTTCGCCAGCGCGGCAAAATGTGGATAGCGCTCAGCATCGATCTGACGATTCTTATCCATAAGAGAGATTGATGAGAACTCGTCAAAGATGACCAGCACGATGGGTGGCGGGTCTGTGATCTCCACCTGAGCAATATCGGCGGACGACGAGGACAGCAGCGTCGAGACCGGAGAGAAAAACAGAAAGAGAGTGGGAAAGAGCACCAGGCTGGCCGAGAGCAAGGTGCAGAATGTCCGTACTGGAGAAAACAGATGGTACACCGCGCTCGTCAGAAGCCCGATGCCGCCGGCCCCCAGAAGCAGGACCATTCCCGAGACGTACGGCAAACCTTGTAAGGCCAGCAGGGCTTGCAGGGCCAGCAGCGCAGATAAACATCCGACCAGGAGCAGATGCAGCCAGGTGCTCAGCCCTGCGTGAACGACACGGAGTCCCCAGACAACGAGAATGCCCAGAGCTGGAAGGCCGACACTCAGCAGGACGGCGAACAGGATGATGTCGAGCGGCGAAGACTGACGGACGACAAAGAATTCAGCGGTGCGCGAGAACAGATCAAAGAGCGGTTGAGCGACCGCGAAATTCCACACGACAAGGAGGTGCAGACCGGAAAAAAGGAAGGCCGCTATCCCAGAGCGGGGAGATTGAGGCGGGGAACCCATACCACTGCTGCCTCACACCTGACGTTTAGTCCGTGCGTAGTAGAGTCTGCGCGTGCCTGATTCGAGCGTTTCTTGCTGGTCAATTTCAAATGCGTCGGCCAGACAGCGCTCGAAATACGCCAGGTCATAGTCGGCGTAGTGATCGGCCTTGTGGCGCAGCAGGGTCTGGACCATGGGGTCCTCTCGCGTTACGAACTCAACCACTAGCGCCGTCCCCAGACTTGCCAGCCACGAGATGAACTCTCTGAGAGGAATATGCGCGCTGATGACCACATGATGCAGCAAGGCCAGACACAAAGTCAGGTCGGGCCGGCCGCGTTCAAGCAGCGCCTTTCGTTCCAGGCCGCGCCAGCCGAGATTTGGGGCAGGGTCGGCCACATTGCTGATGAGGGGCAGGATATTGCGCGATTGTTCTGTCTTGAGAGCGCAATACAGGCGCTCAATCACCAGGGCGTCGATATCCATTGCCACAACGTAGTCCGCGTTTTCTGCGGCAATGCGCGAGAATGTCCCGGTGTTGCAGCCCAGGTCCCAGACCAGATTCCAGCGCCGGCTGTGGGTGACGCGCCGCACGAAGTCGGCTTTTTGGGCGATCTCGCTGTCCGTATAGGGCAGGGCGTCCGTGTAGCCGGACCAGGTCGAGCGTGTCTGCCGCCAGGTCAGTTTGGCGACCTGTTTTTGCAGCCGGCTGACATTGGCCTGGATGAGCGCCTTATGAAAGCCGGCCTGACGTAGATCTTTCTTGAGGTTGCGCTCAGTCCGGGCATACGACGCCTCGGCTTTGGCCTGAAGGACGACATGCGACAGCACGCCCGGTCTGAGCATGTCTCTGAGCGACATGAGTTGGGCGCACTGGGCCGGTTCGATACCCTCCAGACTGCCGCGTAGCCAGGGCTGAAAGGGCAGGTCTTTGTAGGCTTGCAGAAAAAGCGGGTAGAGGAACAGCTGACAGAACTGGCGATAGCCGACCCAGGGTTCGCCGGGCCGCAGACGTTCAAACGAGGGAATATCAATAAAGACCGGCTGACTGCCGGACCATTGGACGTTGAACGGGGTGGCGTCTTTGAGGGTCATGTCGGCGCGTAGCGCGGCAGCCTGGAGTTCAAGGGTCAGCAGCGCAGCGGCCTGTAACATGCTGAATGGCCATTCGTAGGGGTATGAAATGAAGGGGATGGTCTGGTGTTTGAGAATCGCAATCCATTGCTCATCATCTCGCCCGGCGTAGGGTGAAGAGCTTAAGGGCTCAAGCTGCTCGGTGTGAACAATTTTCCCTTCGACCATGCACTGCCGGAAGAACGGCTTGGTCTTGATCACGTTCCATTCCTGGGCGGCATGCGCATCAAGGCCGCGAAACACCGCTCCGTCCTGATAAAAGACACGACTGGTACGGTCACGGAATGAACCCGGCTCAGAGTGAGAGGCTACCATGCTGATACGGGTCTGGATGGGCAAAAAAGAGTGAACGTGTCCTCCAACCACATGAGCATGTTGACACATTTACTCTTTAAGGAGACGGAAGCGCTGGCGTCCGCACTCTTTGGCTCTACTGCGGCTTGTCAGAGGGGTTCGGGGTGGTGAGAGAGGCCGCATCCGCTTCCGAATCGTTCTCCTCCTGTTGGGAATGTATGCCAAAGAGGCCGAGCAGACGGTGCCAGTAGAGTTTGGCAATCACCGCCAGGCCGGCCAGTCCGCCGAGTACGAGTTGGAGCAGCATGCTGCCGCTGCCCGGATCGAGATAGGCAAATGCCGCAGGAGGTGCTATCAGACTGAAAATCCAGAAACATAGCGCGCCGTAACCAACCTGTTGCATGCACCACCCTCCCTACTTTGCCAAATTCTACCGCTCGCCTGCTCGTATCTGATATGGAAGGCTTTCTCAAGGAGGCTGAGGCTGGGCGCTCATGCGGGCTGCTCTTGAGAAGGGTCTTTGCTCGGGGAAGCAGGGTCAATGTAGGACCACGTCCTTGGATGGGAAGAGCCGGTCGAGAGAGGCTGTAGGAAATGCGTATTGTCCAGCTCGTCAACGGCTTGCCGCCCGAGGCTTTGGGGGGGACGGAAACCTATGCCGCTGCGCTGGCAAAAGAACTGGCGCGGCAGGGACATGCGGTCTCGGTGTTTTCCCGCTGCGCCCGCCCGCAGCAGCCCGAGTACGCGCTGGAAACGACGACGGTCGAGCAGGTCGAGATCACCCGCGTCAACAATACCCTGCGAGAAAGCGGCAGCTTTGCCCGGACGTACCGGAACGACGCTATTGCCGCCCATTTCGGTGAACTGCTGGACCGCTTTGCGCCGGACATCGTCCACGTCCAGCACCTGATGTATCTGTCCACGACTTGTATTGACGAGGCCGTGCGGCGTGCGATCCCGGTGGTTATGACCCTGCACGACTACTGGCTGATCTGCCAGCGCGGCCGGTTTCTGAAACCCGACCTGTCGGTGTGTTCGGGCCAGACCGACACCGGCTGTGCCCAGTGCTTCAGCCATGTGCTCGACCCCAGGCTGTCACGGCTCCATCGTTCGCTGAAACCGCTGCTCAAGAATTCATGGCTCAGGGCGCAGCTGCGGCGGCTGAACGCCGCGCGCGCCGCGTCGCGGGCGGTCTCGCCCGCAGCCCAAGACCAAGTCCGGGCGCGCATGGCCCACGTCCGCGAGCTGTGCGAGTCGGTCGCGCTGTTTTTGGCGCCGTCGCGTTTCCTGCGCCGGCAGTTTGTGGCGTTTGGCATACCGGAAGAGCAAATCGTCTTCCACGAGTGCGGTCTGCAAACGGCACACCTCCAGGCTGCTGAAAAAACCGCCCCAAAAGAACGCCTGACCTTTGGCTATATCGGCGTCGTGGACCCGGTTAAAGGCGTCGATCTGCTGGTCGAAGCCTTCCAGACCCTGCCCCAGGCCGACCTGCGTATCTACGGCGGAGAGGCCGCGTATGCGCCGTATCCGAACGAACGGCGCTTTCGCTCGCAGCTGGCCAACTCGCCCCATATTCGCTCCATGGGCCGCTATGACAACCAAGACATCGGCCGTATTCTGGCCGGCATTGATGTCGTGGTCGTGCCCTCGATCTGGTATGAGAATGCCCCGCTCGTCATTCGGGAAGCCTTCCTGGCTCGGACTCCGGTGATTACCGCCGACTTTGGCGGGATGCGCGAGTGGGTCCGGGACGGGGTGGACGGCCTGTTGTTTCAGGCCCGTGATGTGGCCGACCTGCGTCGCCAGATCGCCCGCTGCATCACGGAACCGGACCTGGTGCCCCGGCTCTCGCAGGCGTTTCCGGCCGTCCGCTCGATTGCCGAAGACGCCGCGCTGCTTACCCAGCACTACCGGCGTCTGGTGCAGTGACGCGGGACGGAGGAATTGTCGAGGATGAAGTTTCACCCCTACTTTCGGGATCGTCGTCAACGACCCGACCGGAAAGAGATCACAAACGAATGGATCGAACGAGTCATCCAGAGCCCGGCGCGGGTCCAAGTCCAGCGGGACGGTCGAATCCGAAACTGGGGCTGGATCGAAGAAAGAGGGCGTTACCTTCGGATTGTATTGGAATCCGACAACGAGACTGTCTTCAACGCTTTCTTCGACCGGGGTTTCACACCATAATAAGGCAGGAGGTAGACATGAAGCTCCAGTATTACCCAGACGGGGACATCCTCTACGTCGAGTTCTCCGATGCCCTGATAGAGGAGACGCGAGACATCACCGAGCAGGCGCTCGGGGAATTTGATAACCAGGACCGTCTCGTAGCTGTGACGCTCTCAGGGGTCTCGCGCTATATCGATGTCGCGGCGCTCCCGGCACAACTTGTGGAGCGGCGGGAAAGCGAAGACGGAGCGTCCAGCCCGGATATCAAGAAGGCCGGCTAGGGCGTTTTCCCCCTCGCGATGATCGAGAAAACCCTCTCCCTCGCCGTTCCGTGCCGGGCCGATGAGCCGGATCTGGGCAGCACCCTCGACAGCCTGTTGGCGGCCTGCCGGTCGCCCGAGCTGCCGTCCGCCTGCCTGCGGGAAATCATGGTCTGTCTGAACGGCGTGACCGCCGGTCGGCCGTCTCCGCCGCTGCACGCGGTGCGCGAGTTCTGTGCCCGCCACGCCGTCTCGCTTGACGAGATCGACCTGTCCTCGGTGCAGGGACGATCTCCCCAAGCCGCCGCTGGGCTGCGGTGCGTCGTCCTGGTGGCGGACTGGCGCGGCAAGCCCCGGGCCATGAACGCCCTGTGGCGCTGGGCGCGCGGCGACCTGCTGGCGTTCTGCGACGCCGATGTCCGGGTTGCGCCTGACGCCCTGGTCCGGCTGTACGCCCAGCTGCAAAACGACGCCCAGGCGCGGCTGGTGGCGGCCCGGGAAGTCCCGGTCGTGGATGCCCGGGCCAGTCTGTGGAGCCGAATGGGGGCGCTGCCGTACCGCTTTGACTTCGGCAATGCCGGCGGCCGCCTGTTCATGGTCCGCACCGACGCCCTGATCTCTCCGCTGCCCGAAGACCTGCTGCTGGAAGACGCCTGGCTGACGGTGGCGGTCGGAAAGTCTCACGTCCGTAAGCACCTGCAGGCTCGGGTGTTCTTTGTCCCGCCCCAGACCTGGAACGATTATTTTGCCGAGCGGGTGCGGACCGAGGCGGGCAAGATACAGCTCCGGCGTCACCACGCCGCCCTGCTCGAACACGGCCCGGTCGCCGCTTATCCGTGGGCCGAGTTTGTGCGTCGGATGACGTGGCCTGAGTACGGGCTGGCGCTGGTCGCCCTGGCTATCCGTGGCCTGGCCAGGCTGTGGGCCTGGGGACGCCTCAGGCGGGGCGGTTTCTACCGGCTGTACCGCCCCTTTCGGTCAACCAAGCGCTGGGCGGGGTGAGCCGATGAGAACCCTGTCATAGAGAAACGTGTGATGCAAAAAGGCACCCACCCCGGCCCAGCGATCAGCGCCCGGCAGCGAGCGCAGGTTCCTGGGAAGGCGCGTCATACGTTAAGAAGAGGGTCCGGTTCCCCCTGATCCCGGACGGCATGTGCATGAAAGTCTCGATCATCATCCTGACCTGGAATTCGGCATCCGAGATCGCGGCCTGCCTGACCTCGCTGGCCGAGGGCGTGACGCTCAACCACGAGGTGATTGTGGTCGATAACGGCTCGCAGGACCGGACCTGTCGCCTGGTGCAACACACCTGTCCCACGGCGCGGCTGGTGCGCAACTCCCACAACCGGGGGGTTGCTCCGGCTCGCAACCAGGGCATACGCTTGGCGGCTGGAGAGTATGTCGTGATCCTGGACGACGACACCGTGGTTGAGCCGGGGGCGCTGGACCGTCTGGTCGCCTATATGGACGCCCGGCCCGAGGTCGGGCTGTGCGGCCCACGCCTGACCACGGCCGAGGGGGACTTGCAGCTGTCGTGCCGGCGTTTTCCGACCCTGGTCGATAAGCTGGCCCGGCGGCTGCCGGCGGCCCGGCGGCTGACGCGCGCGGTGGAAATGGCGGACTGGGACCACCGGACGGTGCGGGCCGTGGATTATGTGATCGGCGCCTGCCAGGTCATTCGACGCCTGGCTCTGCACGAGGTGGGATTGTTCGACGAACGCATCTTCTATGGCCCGGAGGACATCGACCTGTGTCTGCGGCTGCAACAGGCTGGCTGGCGGGTGGTGTACAACCCCGGCGCGGTCGTCGTGCATAAGGAGCGACGGGTGACCCGCTCGCTGCGGTCCGGCCTGACCTGGAAGCACGGGCTGGGGCTGGGCTATTTTTTCTGGAAGCACGGCTACCTGCTGTCCCGCCGCCGGCTGTATGCGCGGCTTGCCGCCTCCCGCCGGGCCGCACCGTCTGGAGAGGACGGGTGAGAAACTACACGCTCCGACACCAGGCCTTTCTGCTCGGGCTGGTGCTGGCCGACCTGGTGTGTGTCGGCGGGGCGTATGGGGCGGCCTTTGCCCTGCGCCTGACCCTGCCCCTGCCGTTCACGGCCGATCTGCTGCCGGCCGCGCGTCTCGTCGAGGTGTCGCATCCCCTGCTGTTTCTGTTGGCCACCCAGGGGCTGGTGCTGTACTTCTTCAGCCTGTACGACCTGCACGTCTTGCAGCTGCGGGGCCGGGTCATGCCCCGCGCCCTGGCCGCCACCGGCTTGCAGCTGCTGCTGACCACGGCCTGGTATTTTTTTCGGGGCGAGGTCTTTTTTCCCCGCTCGGTCCTGGTGCTGTTCTGGCTCTTTAACGCGTCGATGGTCGGCCTGCTGCGGGTCGGCCTGCTGCGTCGGCTGGGCCGGGCTCATCCCGTGCAGATTCTGCTGGTCGGTGCCCCTGGGGAGATGCGCCCCTTTCTGGAGGTCTTACAGATCGTGCGCCCGCTGCCCGCGCTGCGCGTGGTCGGGCTGGTGGGGCTGAGCGGGCTGGACGGACTGCCCGCCCGGCACGAGGACGCCGCCGGATTGGAAGAGTTCGGCCTCCCCTGGCTGGGGGACGCCACCGAGCTTGAGCGCATTGTCCAAGACCGTCCGGTCGATGATATCATCCTGCTGGCCTCGACGACCTGGAAAGATACCCTTGTGGAGCGTCTGCTCAGTGTGCCGGCCGGGCAGACCGACAACGCCTCCGTGTCGCCGTATCACGACACCGGGCGCCCGCGGGTTCTGGTCGTGCCCTCGGTCTACGACATTCTGGTCGGACGGCTGACCTCGGTGCGCCTGCACGACGTGCCCCTGGTCGAGGCGATCAAAGAGCCGCACCACAGTCTGGCCTTCCTGCTCAAGGCCGCGCTCGACCGCGGCATTGCGGCGCTGTTGCTGGTCTTAAGCCTGCCCGTCCTGGGGCTTGCCGCAGCCGGTATTGCCGCCACCTCGCCGGGACCGATCGTGTACCGTCAGCGGCGGGTCGGCAGAGGCGGCGAGGAATTCACCCTGTACAAACTGCGGACCATGGTGGACGGGGCCGAGGAACGCACTGGCCCGGTGCTGGCCAGCTCCAGCGATCCGCGGGTCACCCGGCTCGGCCGTTTCCTGCGCGAGAGCCGCATCGACGAACTCCCCCAGCTATGGAATGTGCTGAACGGCAGCATGAGTCTGGTTGGACCTCGTCCCGAGCGGCCGGAGTTCGCCCACACATTCCTGCACAGCGTCCCGGGCTATGCCGAGCGCTTGCAGGTCAAACCCGGCCTGACCGGTCTGGCCCAGATCAACGGCGAGTATCACACCAGCCCGGAGTACAAGCTCAAGTACGATCTGGCCTATCTGTATAACTACTCGGTCTGGCTCGACCTGCGGATCCTGAGCGATACGGTCAAGATCGTCCTCTCCCGGCGGGGTGTGTGAGGGGACAGGGTGGGAGACGGCGCAGGCGTGGGCTGGGAAGAGCGATGGGGGCGCGTTCTTTCCGCCGTTTTGGGGCTGTTCTTCATCGGTCTGTGCACCTCGGTGGCGATCCAGCAGACCCTGCTCGGCCTGCTGCTGGGCCTTGGCGCGTATCACTGCTGGCGGACGCGTCGTGTCCCGTTCACCCCGCTCGACCCGGCCCTGGGACTGTTCTTCGGCGCACTGCTGGTGTCGAGCCTGCTGGGTCCCGACCCGCTGCATTCCCTGTCCGCGTATCGCAAGCTGTGGCTGGTCGGCGCCTTTTTTGTCGCGTACGTCTTGGTGGACAGCCGCTACAAGGTGGAGCGGCTGCTGGGGCTCGTGGTCATAACGGCCGCCGGGCTGGCCGCTTACGGCATTGTCCAGCACTACACCGGCCTCGATCTGGCGCGTCAGCTGGTCGGCAAACCGGCCCGGCTCGACCCGGTCTGGCTGGGCGACGGAACCGGCTTTCGGACTGCCGGGCTTTTTCCGTCGGGCATCACCTACGCCCACAACCTGCTGTTTCCGCTGTCCCTGGTCACGGCCCTGCTGTGTGGCCCGGCGTACAGCCGGTGGAAGCGGGCCGGGCTGTGGTGTGGCTGGGGGCTGATGGTGTTTGCCCTGCTGTTCTCCCTGACCCGGGGGGTGTGGATCGCCTATGGCTGTGTGCTCCTGGGCTGCGGTGTGGTGCGAGGCCGCCGGGCGTGGCCGGGTGTGGCCGGGGGGATCGTCCTGTGCGGGCTGTTGCTGCTCGGCGCCGGGGACGGCGTGCGGGAGCGGGTCGCCCAGGTTTTTGATCTGAACGCGGCCACCAACCTGGCCCGGAGCCGGATCTGGCAGGCCAATATCGACATGATTGCCGACCGGCCGCTGTTCGGCTGGGGCTACGGCAACTACAAGCGTTTTCGGGAGCCCTACTACGCCCCCTATCCTGAGGCCGACACCGACGCCCACGCCCATAACACCTTTTTGCAACTATGGGTTGACGGTGGCTGGCTGGGACTCGTCGCCTTTCTGACCCTGATGGCGGTGATTCTGGTTAGAGGCTGGCGGATCTATGCCGGGCTGTCGGTCGAGCCCCTCAAAAGCTATGCCCTGGGTATTGTGCTCGGCCTTGTCGGCTTTCTCGTCGGCGGGCTGACGCAGCACAATTTCGGTGATGCCGAGGTGGTGATTATGCTGTGGGCGCTGGTCGGCGTGCTGCTGGGCCTGGAGCGGTGGAGCGGAGAAAAAAATTCCACGGATCGGAACCGCGGACACAACCGTTGAAACCGGGTTGCCGCGTGCTATTTGGCGGGCGGGGCGGTGCGTTCGATCAGGCTGCGTAAGGCTTCGCCTTGCTGGCGGAGCGCTTCCATTGTTTCTCGGTGCAAGTCGTCCCGATTGCTGGCGGTCTTACGCACGATCCACAACCCCCCGGCGATCAGACCGGCCTGCACCAACCCGACAAGCAGGGCAATCAGATTGCCCTGCTGAACGAGGACGAGACTGGCGGTTTCGTATTCGGTCATCGTGCGTCCTGCCTTCTTCTTGATGGTGGAACAATACTAGACTGGAAGCGCGCAAAAACAAGACGGGGAGGGGAGCGGTCCGCCCTGGGTGCGACGCTCGCGCCAGGCAAATCTCCCTCGGTCCCCCTTTTGGTAAACGTGTGATGCAACAAGGCACCCACCCCGGCCCAGCGGCTTCTGCACGGCTGGGAAGAGGAGATTCCGGGTAATACGCATCACACGTTGAAAAAGGGGGAAGCGCGGCAGTGACCCAGCCTGGCTCCCCTTGCCGCTGGTGGGACGCGTCGGTATGGTGAACCAACCCTGTCATGTACCGTCTCTGGCCGTATATCTTTCGTTACCGCTACCGGTATCTGCGCGGTATCCTGTGCCTGTTGGTGACCGCCAGCCTGGCGATGTCCATTCCGCTGCTGCTCAAACGCGCGGTTGAGGGCATTGAGCAGGGGCTGCCCTTTTTCGATATCAGCCTGTCGGTGGCGGCCATCATCGGGGTGGCCCTGATTCTGGGCGTAGTCCGCGCCTTTTCGCGTTTTCTGATCTTCAATGTCGGCCGCGACATTGAGTACGAGCTGCGCAACGATCTGTTCGCCCACGTCCAGCAGCTGTCGCTGCGCTACTACCAGCGCAACTTCACCGGCGATCTGATGTCCCGGTTCGTGAACGATGTGAACGCGGTCCGGCTGCTGTTGGGGCTGGGCATTCTGAATGTGCTGAACACCCCCCTCTACTATGTGTACGCGCTGTCGGCCATGATCGCCATGGACCCCGGCCTGACCCTGGTCGCCCTGGCTCCCTACCCGCTGATGATCGTCTTTGTCCGGGCCATGAGCCGTCAGATCATGGCCCGCACCCTGCGCGTTCAGGAGGGTCTGGCCGACCTCTCGACCCGGGTCCAGGAGGGCGCCAGCGGCATGCATGTGGTGCGCGCCTATGCGCGTGAGGAGTGGCAGAACGCCGAGTTCGCCAGCCTGAACGCCCGTTTCAAGGCCGACAGCGTTGCCCTGTCCCGGGTCCGGGGGCTGTTTCCGCCGCTGATGAAAAGCGTGTCCGGGCTCGGCCTGCTGGTCATCCTGTGGTACGGCGGGTCTCAGGTCATTGCCGGCCGGCTGAGCCTGGGCGATCTGGTCGCCTTCATGGGCTATCTCCACCTGCTGGCCTGGCCAACCATGGCTCTCGGCTGGCTGGTGTCTATCTTACAGCGGGGACGGGCCGCCCTGCAGCGCCTGGACAGCGTCTTCCGCGTCCAGCCCGAGATTGTCGGCGGCTCGGACGACACATCGGATCGGGCGTTCAGGGGCGACATCGGCTTCCAGCATGTCGATTTCGCCTACCACAGCCCGGACAACGGGCATCAGGTGCTGCGCGATATCACCTTTACCGTGCCGGCCGGCTCCACGGTCGCGCTGGTCGGTCGGATGGGCTCGGGAAAAAGCAGCTTGGTCCATCTGCTGCCGCGCCTGTTCGACGTCAGCGACGGCTCGATCACCATTGGCGGCAGGGATATTCGGACCTTCTCGCTGGCCGCCCTGCGCCGCGGCATCGGCTTTGTGCCCCAGGACCCGTTTCTGTTTTCGACCCGGCTCAAGGACAACATCGCCTTTGGCATGCCGACGGTTGACCTCGATCAGGTCCAGTGGGCGGCCGAGGTGGCCAGCATCGGCCACGAGATCGAGGAGCTGCCCAAGGGCTATGACACGGTGGTCGGTGAGCGCGGGATTACCCTGTCCGGCGGCC
Organism: uncultured Binatia bacterium (SeqCode); assembly: GCA_965243735.1. Classification (GTDB taxonomy): domain Bacteria; phylum Desulfobacterota; class Binatia; order Bin18; family Bin18; genus JAAXHF01. The sequence goes on along the minus strand of CBDEVZ010000008.1, from coordinate 3,442,010 downwards.
AGAAGCAACGCGCGACCCTGGCCCGCGCCCTGATGAGCGATCCTCCGATTCTGGTCCTTGACGACGCGCTGTCGAGCGTGGATGCCCAGACCGAGCAGGCCATTCTGCACGCCCTGCGCGACTCGACCCGGGAGAAGACGGTCATTCTGATTTCACACCGCATCTCTGCGGTCCGGGAGGCCGACCTGATCGTCGTGCTCGACGACGGCCGGATTGCCGAGACCGGCACACACGCGGACCTGGTCGCCCGCAACGGGCTCTACGCCGAACTCTTTCATCAGCAGGCGCTCGAACAGGAACTGGCGGAATTCTGATGGACACCCAGCGCGAGGTAGAACTCGGCAAAACCTACGATCTGACCCTGCTGCGGCGGCTGTGGCACTACGTCCGCCCCTATCGGGCGCGGTTTCTCCTGGCCCTGGTGTGTCTGCCGCTCACCTCGGCCTGCGTGCTGGCCCAGCCCTACCTGTTGAAGCTGGCCGTTGACCGCTACATGGCCAACCACGACGCCGACGGCCTGGCCGTGGTCGGGATGCTGTTTGCGGGCGTTCTGGTCGGTGAATTCATCTTCTTCTATACCCAGTTTCACGCCACCATGCTCATGGCCCAGCACAGCCTGGCCGACCTTCGCCGCGACCTGTTCGCCCATCTGCAGGAACTGCCGGCCAGCTTTTTTGAGCGCACCCCGGTTGGCCGCCTGGTCACCCGCCTGACGACCGATGTGGACGCCATCAACGAAGCCTTCTCGGCCGGCACCCTGACCATCTTCATGGACGTGTTGACCATGGTCGGCATCGTGACCATCATGCTGATGCTCGACGCCCGCCTGGCCCTGGTCGCCCTGCTCCTGGTGCCGCCCCTGCTGGTGGCGCTCAATTTCTTTCGGGTGCGGACGCGACGCAACTATCGGGCGATTCGGGAACGCCTGGCGCGAATCAACGCGTTTTTGCAGGAAACTATTTCTGGCGTCATGGTCGCCCACCTGTTTGCCCAGGAAAAAAAGCTGTTCGCCGAGTTTGTCCAGCGCAACCGCGACTACCGCGACACCAACCATCTGTCGAATATCTATGACGCCACCCTCTTCTCGCTGGTCGAGGCGATCAGCTCCATCTCGATTGCCCTGATGCTGTGGTACGGCGCGGGTCAGGTCAGCAGCGGGATCGTTGCCCTGGGCACCCTGGTCGCCTTTGTCGATTACATCCAGAAGCTGTTTGTGCCGATGCGCGAGTTCAGCACCAAGTACACCACCCTGCAGTCCGCCCTGAGCGCGATTGAGCGGGTGTTCCAGCTCCTGGATACGCCGGTGACGATTACCTCGCCCGAGACGCCCCACCGGCCTGGGCAGGTGCGCGGCCGGATTGCGTTTGAGCACGTCTGGTTTGCCTATAATGACGAGGACTGGGTGCTGCGGGACGTGTCTTTTACGCTTGAGCCCGGCGAAAAAGTCGCCCTGGTCGGTGCCACCGGCTCGGGCAAGACGACGCTCAGCAAGCTACTGAGCCGCTTTTACGATGTTCAGCGGGGACGCATTCTGGTCGATGGGGTCGATATCCGGGAGTGGGACCTCAAGGTCTTGCGGCGCCACATCGGCACGGTTCTCCAGGACGTGTTCCTGTTCGTCGGCGATGTCGCCACCAACATCAGTCTGGGACGGACCGATATTGCGCCGGCCGCTCTGGAGCAGGCTGCCAAGGCGGTCCACGCCGACGGGTTTGTCCGCCAGCTGCCCAAGGGCTATGCCGAGCAGCTCTACGAGCGTGGCTCCAATCTGTCGGCCGGCCAGCGTCAGCTGCTGTCCTTTGCCCGGGCCCTGGCCTACGACCCGGCCGTGCTGTTCATGGACGAGGCCACCTCGAGCGTTGACCCGGAGACCGAGCTGCTCATTCAGTACGCTCTGGTCAAGCTGATGGAGAGCCGGACAACTCTGGTCGTCGCCCACCGCTTTTCGACCATTCAAAACGTTGACCGCATCCTGGTCATGCACAAAGGCCAGCTGCGCGAGACGGGCAGCCATCAGGAGCTGATGCGGCTGGGCGGCATCTACTGGCATCTGTACCAGCTCCAGTACGCCGGCAGCGAGGCCCCGCAGGTGGCGCGTTCGAGCCACGGAAACGGGCTGCTGGGCGGGCACAGGGGGTGAGGCCCATGGGAGCGCCCTGGGTCTGGCTGGTGGGCCTCAGCCTGCTGTCGGCCTGCTCGCCGGTGTATGTCCTCAGAGTCGGCTACGAGGAGGCCAGAATCCTGTGGCACCGGCGTCCGATCAGCGACATCCTGCGACGACCCGATCTCGATCCTGCGGCGCGGGACAAGCTGCGCCTCGTGCTACGCGTCCGGGACTTTGCCGAGAACGAACTCGGCTTCCGCGTTGGCGGCAGCTACGCCAGCCTGACCGAGGTCAGCCGTCCGCCGCTCGTCCATGTGCTGACCGCCGCACCGCAGACCAGCCTTGAGCCGTATACATGGTGGTTCCCGATTGTCGGTCGGGTGGCCTACAAGGGCTATTTCAAGGAGGCGCTGGCCCGGGCAGAAGCGCGCAGGCTCGAAGCCCGGGGGTACGATACCGCCATCCGCACCGCCTCGGCCTTCAGTACCCTGGGCTGGTTTGACGACCCGTTGCTGCCGCATCTGCTGGACTATGACGCGGAAACGCTGGCCAACGTGATTTTTCACGAATTGTTCCACTCCACGTTTTATCTGATCGGCCACACCGCGTTTAACGAGTCCCTGGCCAATTTTGCCGGCCATCGGGCCGCAATCATTTTTTTTCGCCAGGAGTACGGCCCACACGACGATGTCACCCGCCGGGCCGAGGCGCGCTGGCGCCGGGAGTTGGCGCTGGCGGCGTGTGTGGCGCGGGCGGCCGAGCGTTTGGAGGCGCTGTACGCCTCGGCCCTGGCCGAGTCCGACAAGCTCAGCCGGCGGGAAGGGCTGTTCGCCCAGTTCCAGACCGAGTATCGGGCTCTGGTCGGGCCGGAGCACGCCCGCACCGGGCTTGCCTCGGGTAAACTCAACAACGCCGTGCTGCTCAATCAGCTCGTCTATATGCAAGAGCTGGAGGTGTTTGAGCGGATCTACCAGAGCGGAAAGGATCTGCCTGCCGCGCTGGCGGCCATGACCGAGGCGGCCGAGAGATCGGACGAACCGTTCGGCGGCGTCAGAGCCCTGCTCGAACTCGCCCGGCCGCCTGTGTCCCTTCCGTCTCGGCCCGATGCCGCTACCGCCGGCTGACGCTCAGGCGCGCTCTCCTCCGCCTTGCTGCTGCTCAAGGAACTCCACTGCAGCGTGGGCGACTGCGCTTTCGTGTCCCCAGAAAAAATGGTCCACCCCGGGCAGCGTCAGCAGCTTTTTGGGAGCGGGCATTTTTTCGATCAGCTCCTGGAGTCCGGGGATGGGGGAGAAGTTATCATTATCCCCGCTGACCAGCAGCGTCGGTTTGTTGGCCGTCAGCAGAAACGAGGGGTCGCGAAAGCCGATTGGCAGGGCCACGCCGATCAGCGTATGCACCCGCTCGTCCTCAGCCCCGGCCCGCAGCCCGACGACCGAGCCGAACGAGTAGCCGGCGACCACCACGGTCGAGACCGGCTGACGCTCAAGCAGGGCGGTGACGGCCGCCTTCACGTCCTCAATCTCCGCCTCTCCCTCGCCGTGGCTGCCGCCGCTCTGGCCCACCCCGCGGAAATTGAAGCGCAGGGTGGCGATGCCGGCTTCCTGAAACGCCAGGGTCAGGGCCGAGACCACATTGTTGCGCATCTCTCCACCGTACTGGGGGTGGGGGTGACAGATCACCGCGCCGATGGACGGGGGGGTGGGCGGCGCTGAAAACAGGCCCTCAAGGCTGATATCGCCAACCGCAAACGTCATGTGCTCTTCCATACATCCTCCTATGCTTGTCATCGCCTGCGTCTTGGCCTAAGAATGAACTCGCCGACGCAGTCCGGTCACCGTCTCGTATGCCACAAGCCACGCCCGCCGAGCAAATGGCGCCTGTCACATTTCTTGCAGACCGAACGGTCGGCAAGCTGGCCCGCTGGCTGCGTATCCTGGGCTATGACGCGCGTTACCTGCCCCAGCTCTCGCCGGCCGGTCTGGTGCGCGAGGGTCGCCGCCAGGGCCGGATCATTCTGACCCGCAACACCCAGATTCGCCGCTTCAAGGACGCACCGACGTTCGTGTTTATCGAGCACGACCGTTTTCGAGACCAGCTCAAGCAGGTGGTGACGGCGCTCAAGCTCGACCCCGTCGCCAGGCTGTTGAGCCGGTGTGTTGCCTGCAACCAGCCCCTTGAGGTGGTGGCTAAAGAGAGCGTCCGGGCCAAGGTGCCGGCGTATACGTGGCAGACCCAGACCTCCTTCCGCCGCTGTCCGCGCTGTCGGCGGATATACTGGGGGGCGACGCATCGAGAGCATATCCGGGCCGAGCTGAGGCAGCTCGGCTTGATCAAGAGGGAAGACCGGCCCGAAGGCTGAGGGCATATGGCTGAGTACTGGCTGTTGTGGGACGGTGGTTGAGGCATGTGAGGCCGCCTCGTCGCTTGGGTCAAGCGACACGATACGGCCGATATCATCCGCGCCGTGGCCTACCAGGACGCGCCGTGGCCGCCGATGACGGATGAGCTGGCCGAGCGCTGCAAACGCGCCGTGCAGGTCATTACGCCGGCCGATCAGATCCTGGCCGCCGGCCGGGCGAGCGTGTGTGTGCTGGGTCTGATCGGCTATCCGCGCCTGGCCCGCCTGGCCGGCTGGCCACCTTTCATCTGGGCGGTCGAACTGGGCTACTGGGTGGTCGCCCGCAACCGGCGGTTTCTTGCCCGGTTCCTGGCTGGAGGGGGATGATTGGAGCACCGGCATGACAAGAGCAGATAGGCTGGCTCACAGTCATTTTCGGGCTTCTCGTCGCCACCGATATTGTAATAGAGCCCCCCACAATATGCCGCCATACGACGAGAGCCGGAAGATTCCTGTCCCGCCCCCTGTGGAGAAATGTGAAAAATTTTGGACGAGGCGGTGGCGATTTTGGATAAAGTTCTTGCTGAGCGTAGCGAAGCGAAGTCGAAGCAGGGATGCCGGATCGCGGCCAGCATAACGAGAGCGGAACAGCAGGGCTACATCCTAACGTGAGACGCTCTAGCCCTGCCAGTACCGAACGCCATAGCCTACCCCAAAGCCGCCGCCAGCAGCGATAAGCAGTTGGACAATCTGCTTATAGAGTTCCTTGTCAAGAGGCATCAGACCGTCAACGCGAAGAATGCGATGATTCCAATTACGCTGTAGGCCATCGTGTAGCGTCGATTGGTCTTGGCGTATTCGAAAGCTCGCTCATCTTCCTTCCCAGAATTTTCGAGAATTGTAGTGATATGGCCCTCATTGAGCTTTTCAATGAGAGGGTCTGGAGCGGGGCCAATGCTACCACTTACAAGAAGCTGGCTTACCTCCCTTCGAATTTTGGGCGGTAGGGCCCTTAGTGTCTCTTGTCCAGGAGCTTCTTGTTGTTCGCCCTCTGGTCCCGATTCTGTGAGCGATGTACCCGTGTCGTCTGTGGTCTTATCCGCCACCGATTCACGCCCTTAATGCGAAGGTGAGAGGTAACGTGCTAAGCGTTCTGGAGACAATATGTCTTCCAGGACGTTCCCCACCCGTTTCTCAACCTCTTGCCCGATATACGCGCCGCACGCCAGCAGCACGAGTTGGTCATATTGCTGCTTGGACAAGGTCCCGCTCTCGCGGAATTTTGTCATTTCTCGAACAAAGGCCCCGACGTGTCTTGCGTCGAGTGTATGTTTCTGTGTTGACCGTAGCGCTCGGACCCGCGGGGTGCGATACGTCCGTAGGCGGGGTGCATAGGGCTTTGTCGTAAGCTGTTTCATGGTTGCATCGCTTGTGGGCTGACAGTGATTTGTTCCTCAGTATGTCGATTTGACACACTCGTAAGTATCTTTTTGTCAACCCTTGTCAACCCCTTTTGCCGGGTAAATCAGGCGACGAGCCGGGCGTCTTTCGGGCGTCCCTTTCCGCCATGCACGGACGGCTCGGCGCACTACTTGGCGGCCAGCCGACACAGCCTGGTAGACATCCTCGTCAAAGCCCAGCAGGTCGCAGACCACCCGGCGGTCGAGCAGGGCGCGGTTGGCATCGGCATCGGCCAGGTAGGCCGGTAGCAACTCCTTGTCTCGGAACTCGTCAAAAATGGTTTCGGCGGCCAATAGCTGATCGTCGTTCAGTTCGAAGATCTGGAGAAAATCTACGCGTGGCCGAGCTGGCGCAGGGCTTCATACAGGACGATGGCTGCGGCGTTGGACAGATTCAGGCTGCGGACGTGCTGACCGGGCATGGGAATCGTGTACAGGGAGGCGACCAACTCGGTCCGAATGGATGGCGGCAGACCGCGCGTCTCACTGCCGAACACGAGCAGATCGTCGGGCCGATAGCGGACCTGGGTGTAGGGCTGGCTGGCCCGGGCCGAGAAGGCCAGCAGCCGTCCGGCGGGCCGCTGGTGGAGAAAGTCGGGCCAGTCGGTGTAGGTCCGCAGCTTGACATACGGCCAGTAGTCGAGGCCGGCCCGCTTGAGGTAGCGGTCTTCCAGGGAGAAGCCCAGGGGACCGACCAGATGAAAGCCGGTGTCTGTGGCCGCGCACAGCCGTGCGGTGGTGCCGCTGTTGGGGGGAATCTCGGGCTCGACAAAGACGATGTGCATAGACGCGGGGGAGGCTAGGGGCGGTCTTGGCCAAACGGGATGGGGTAGGCGGCGTCGTTGAGGCGCAGGACGAAGCCGCCAGTCTCGGGTTCTTCCTGAATGTAGGCCGCCAGCTGATAGTAGGCCGGCCGGGCGAAGCGGGCCAGGTGGGCGTGGCCTTTAACCCGGCAGTAGACCGCGTTGTCCGGTCCGATATACAGCGTGTCCGGGCTGAGGGCTTCTTCGCTGGTGTCGTTCAGCCGGACTCTGAGACCCCGGTCGAGGTCGCCGTCGAGCGCGGTCACCACATACGGCGCGTCGTCGATCTCGACGATGGCCGTGTCCCGGCCCAGCACAATCTGATACCGGCCGTCTTCCGTCCGGCGCAGGTGCTGGCTGAACAAGCGGTTGATGCGACGGTTTTCGATCCGCTCGTCATTGGCGTACCACCAGCCGTCTTTTCCAAAGCTGATCTTGCGGACGGAGTCGATGGCCCAGAATCCAGCTTTTGGCATACGCCCTCACCCCTCGCGCCTCAGCCGTCGGCCTTGGCGCGGCGCTCGTCCGCGGTATCGAGGATGAGCGTGACCGGACCGTCGTTGACCAGCTCGACCGCCATGGTGGCCTGAAAGCGGCCGGTGGCAACCCGGATGTGCCGACTGCGGGCGCGCTCGACAAAATACTCGTACAGCGGCAGGGCGGTCTCGACGCCGGCGGCGGCAATGAACGACGGCCGCCGACCCTTGCGACAGTCGCCGTACAGGGTGAACTGCGACACGACCAGCAGCTCGCCGTCCACGTCGCGCAGGGAATGGTTGAATTTGCCGTCCTGGTCCGAAAAAATCCGCAGCCCGATGATTTTCTGGCTGAGATAGTCGGCCTCGGCCCGGGTGTCGTCGGTGCGGATGCCGAGCAGGACGGCCAGGCCGTGACCGATCCGGCCGATGCACTCGCCGTCTACCGAAACCTGGGCGTGGCTCACCCGTTGAATGACCGCTCGCATTGGTCCCACTGTTAGCCGACTCCCGGCCACGTGACAAGCGCGTCTAGTTGCGTCGCCCATCGGTCTGTGGGCAACCCACCCCGGCCCTACGGACCGGGGTGGGTTCCTTGTGGCATCCGCCTGGGCTGTCGGCTATGATCCCGGCATGTATCCGGTTCTCCTCAGTCTCGGCCCGGTGACTGTCTACAGCTACGGGGTGATGATGGCGCTCGGCTTTGTGGCGGCCGGCTGGGTGATCAGAAAAGAGCTGCTCGACCAGGGCCACAACCCCGAGCTGGCCTCGAGTCTGGTGCTGTGGGCGGCCGTGGGCGGTCTGATCGGCGCGCGTCTGCTGTTCATTGTCGATGCCTGGTCGGCATTTGTGGCCGATCCGTGGGCGCTGCTGCTGACCGGCGCCGGATTCATCTGGTACGGCGGTCTGCTGGGTGGCATTGCCGGGGTGAGCCTGTGTATCCGGCGCTATCGGCTGCCCTGGCTGCGGACGATGGACATGGTCGCGCCGGCCATTGCGCTGGGCCACGGGATTGGTCGGATTGGCTGCCATCTGGCCGGCGATGGCGACTGGGGACCGCCGACCGGTTTGCCCTGGGGCGTGGTGTACAGCGAAGCGGTTGTCGGCTGGCCCCATCCGCCGGGGGTGGCCGTCCATCCCACCTCGCTGTACGAGTGCGCCGCCTACGTCCTCATCTTCGCCTTTTTGCGCCAGCGCCGCACCGCGCCGCATCAGCCCGGCGCCCTGTTCTGGGGCTATCTGGTCCTGGCCGGGCTGGCGCGTTTCGGGCTGGAGTTTGTTCGCGTCAACCCCGAACTCGCGTTTGGCCTGTCCATGGCCCAGGTGCTGAGTATCCCGCTGGTTGGCCTGGGCGCTGCGCTGCTGCTCAGACCCGCCGGCCTGCGCCAGGAGCACGCCGGATGAGAAAGTGGCTGGCCCTCGGTCTGGTCGCGCTGGGGTGTGGCTTTGTGCTGCTGACCCTGACTCCCTCCGGACCGACCTTGCCCAGGGCGGCTGCGGATTTCGTGTTGCCCGATATGCAGGGCCAGGTCGTGCGTTTGTCGCAGCTGAAGGGCAAGGTCGTGTTTCTCAACGTGTGGACGACCTGGTGTCCGCCGTGCCGTAAGGAAATGCCGACCATGCAGGCGCTGTACCGTCAACTCCAGGACCAGGACTTCATGATGCTGGCCGTCAGCCAGGACGTGGATGGCCGCAAGACCGTGCTGTCGTATCTGGAGGAGGGCGGCTATACCTTTCCGGTCTTGTTGGACGTGGGGGGAGAAGTCGGCAGAAAATATGGGGTGACCGGCTACCCGGAGACCTTTCTGATTGATCGCCAGGGCATGATTGTGCACCACCATATCGGCTATAACAACTGGGCCAGTCCCGAGTCGCTGGCCGCCGTCCTGGGGCTGATTGAGCGTGGGGTATGGAGCCCGCCGGCGGGCGGTGACGTACCCGGCGAGCAGATGCCGCTGCGGCCCTAGCCGCACGGAAAATCCCCCTCACCCCAGCCTTCTCCCTCCAGGGGCTCAGGACACGACACTTTGGCAGCGACCGGGGATCCAGGGGGAAGGCATCCGAAAATCCCCTCCTGGGAGGGGTGCCGTGTGAGCGGCGGGGTGGGTTCCGGGGCGCAGGCGGGCCCGGGGAAACCCACCCCGGCCTTCGGCCACCCCTCCGAGGAGGGGATAAGGCGGCTCCTGTCCTTGCTTCCGTCAAACTGTCGTGTAGTCAGCCCTCCAGGGGAGAGGGAGCAGGAAATTCCCTCCCCCCGGTGAGGGGGAGGGCCAGGGAGGGGGGCGATGTGAACCCGAGACACTCCCCGGACCCTATACCCGCTGCCTGGCGAGTATGCTATAGTGCCGAGTCTCAGTCTGTGACAGGCCAAGGAGTGGGAGGGCTGGACTGAGGAAGGGGCAACCATGATGCATGATCGGCGCAAAAGAATCGCTATCAGCCTGTTCGTCTCAATTCTCGGTGTGGGAGCGGTGCTGCTCGGCAGCCACGGGCTTGACCGTGTTGCCGCAGTCGGACGCGAGGATTACGAGGGCCTGGAGTCGTTTTCCAATGTGCTGGCCATCGTGCAGAGAAACTATGTCCAAGAGGTGAAAACCAACCAGCTGGTCGAGGGGGCGATCAACGGCATGCTGAGCGCCCTCGATCCCCACAGCGCCTATCTGACCCCCGATTCGTACCGCGAGCTGCAAGTCGATACCGGCGGCAGTTTTGGTGGACTGGGCATCGAGATTACGCTGCGCGACGGGGTGCTGACCGTGGTCTCCCCAATTGAGGATACGCCGGCCTACCGCGCCGGGGTCAAGGCCGGGGACCAGATCATCAAGATTGACGGGGAACTGACCAAGGACATGACCCTGCTTGAGGCGGTCAAGCGGATGCGCGGCCCGCAGGGCAGTCAGGTGACGATTTCCGTGCGGCGCGAAGGGGTGGCTCAGTTCATTGATATTGCGCTGACCCGCGAGGTGATCAAGATCAAGAGCGTCAAGTCAAAACTCTTGGAGCCGGGCTATGGCTATATCCGTCTGGTCCAGTTTCAGGATCGCACCACGGACGATCTTGAAGGCGCCCTTGAGCGCTTCAGCCAGGACGGGCAGGAACTCAAGGGCGTGGTGCTCGACCTGCGCAGCAATCCCGGCGGCCTGCTGAGTCAGGCGGTCAAGGTGGCCGATGTGTTTCTCGACAGCGGGATGATCGTGTATACCAAAGGCCGGCTCGATAACCAGCAGCAGAAGTATCTCGCCCATCCCGGCGGCTATACCGATCTGCCCCTGATCGTGCTGGTCAATCAGGGCAGCGCGAGTGCGTCCGAGATTGTGGCCGGTGCGGTCCAGGACCACGGGCGGGCGGTAGTCTTAGGCACCAAGACTTTTGGCAAGGGCTCGGTCCAGACCATCCTGCCCCTGGAAGACGGCGCCGCCCTGCGCCTCACCACGGCCATGTACTACACGCCCAACGGCCGCTCGATCCAGGTCACCGGAGTAGAGCCCGACTACATTGTCGAGAATGTCCTGCCCGACCAGCTCGCCGCCACCCGTCAGAGCGGTATCCGAGAGGAAAATCTGCGCGGCCATTTTGACAACGCGACGGACCAGGACACGGCGCCCCTCCAGATTCGGGAGGGAACGCCGGATACGGACGCCTCCCCGCCCTCGACGACCGACGCTTCGGCGGCTGAGGAGGCGGCCGAGGACGCGATCCAGGAGGGTGAGCTGGGCAAAGACCCGCAGCTCGATAAAGCCCTGGAACTTCTCAAGTCCCGGCAGACGACACCACAGACCAGCGTTGCCGCAGTCCAGCCCTGACGCCGCCGCGACGCCCTTTCACTGAAGCATTGGAGCACGCCGCCAGACCGGGGAGAACCCACCCCGGCCTTCGGCCACCCCTCCGAGGAGGGGAATCACCGCCTCCCATCCCCTCCTTGGAAGGGTGCCGCGTGAGCGGCGGGGTGGGTGCCTTGTCGCATTACACGTTGGCAAAGAGGAAGACGCGGAAGGATTGTAGGGACGGGTTTCAAACCCGCCCCTGCCGTTTGGTCTTGTCTCATCCTCCGTTTCTGGTACAAGTCCGGTCGATGGCACCGCCCGCAACGTCTCGCACTGTGGCCGACTGGCAGTCTCAGCCGCCCGTCTTGTCTGTCTCCGAACTGACCACCCAAATTCGGGGCGTGTTGGAGGCCGACTTCGCTGAGGTGTGGGTGACCGGGGAAATCTCGGGACTGCGCAGCCCACCCTCGGGCCACAAGTATTTCACCCTCAAGGATAAGACCAGTCAGCTGCGCTGCGTCATGTTCCGAGGCCAGGCCAGCCGGCTGCGTTTTCGACCCGAAGACGGCCTGGAGGTCATCATTCGGGGGCGCATCGGGCTGTATCCGGCGCGCGGCGACATGCAGCTGTACGCCACGACTCTGGAGCCGCGTGGAGTCGGAGCGCAACAGCTGGCGCTTGAACAGCTGAAAGCCGCCCTGGCGGCCGAAGGGCTGTTTGCCGCCGAGCGCAAAAAATCCCTGCCGTTTTTTCCCCGTCGGGTAGGGGTGGTCACCGCCCAGACCGGGGCGGCCATCCACGATATTTTGACCATCCTGTATCAGCGTTGTCCCCACACCCACGTCCTGCTGCGGCCGACCAGGGTCCAGGGAGCCGGAGCCGGAGCCGAGATTGCGGCCGGCGTCCAAGACCTGAATGCGCACGCCCAGGCCGAGGTCATCATTGTCGGCCGGGGTGGCGGCTCGCGCGAGGATCTGAACGCCTTTAATGAAGAGGTGGTGGCCCGAGCCATTGCCGCTTCTGAGGTGCCGGTGGTGGCGGCGGTGGGACACGAGATTGACCTCAGCATTGCCGATCTGGTGGCCGACCGCCGCGCCCCGACCCCGACTGCGGCGGCCGAAATGGTGATGCCGCGCTGGGACGAGTTGCAGACCCACATCGCCACCCAGGCGCGGAGCCTGGCCCTGGCCATGCAGCGCCACGTGACCCGCCGGCGTCAGGCGGTGCTGAGTCTGCGCCAGCGCATCCGTGACCCGCGCCACGACCTCGGTGTCCGACAGCGTCAGCTCCAGGCTCTGGCCGCCCGCCTGCGGGGTGGGTTTCAACGCCGGACCGAGCGCGCTCAGGCCCGGCTCCAGGAGCTGAGCACCGCGCTCGGCAGTCTCAGCCCCTTGGCCGTCCTGGGCCGGGGCTATAGTCTGACGCGGACGATTCCGGCCGGCACGGTCGTCGTCGACGCCGGGCAGCTCAGGCCAGGCGATCAGGTCCGTCTGATGTTTGCCGTCGGCGAGGCGATTGCCCGCATAGAGCAGACCCAGGAGGGGGACGAGTAGGGTGAAAGAGCCGCCAAAAACTTTTGAGGCCGGGCTGCACGATCTGGAAGGGATTGTGGAGCGGATGGAAACCGGGGAGTTGTCGCTTGAGGACGCCCTGGGCGCTTTTGAGGAAGGGGTGGGGCTGGTCCGCCACCTGGGCGAGCAGCTGGCCGGGGTCGAGAAGCGCCTTGAGGTGCTCAGCCGCGATCAGGACGGGGTGTTCCAGCTCCACAGCCTGCCGACCGAAGACCAGGAAGAAAACCGAGAAGAAAACGAGGACGCGTGAATCTGACCCGCTATATGAAGGAACGCCAGCGTCTGGTTGACCGGACGCTCAGAGCGCTGCTGGCGCCGTCCAGCGGCAAGCCGCCCCGGACGCTGGACCGAGCCATGCGCTACAGTCTGTTTTCCGGCGGCAAGCGCATCCGTCCCATTCTGGCCCTGGCCAGCGCCGAGGCGCTCGGCGCCCGGCTTGAACCGGTCCTGCCGTTTGCCTGCGGCCTGGAGATGATCCACGCCTACTCCCTGGTCCACGACGATCTGCCGGCCATGGATGACGACGACCTGCGGCGCGGCAAGCCGACCAATCACGTGGTGTTTGGCGAGGGTATGGCCATCCTGGCCGGCGACGGACTGCTGACCGAGGCGTTTCGTGTGATGGCCGAGGGCGCGTTGGCCGCCCCGCGACGGGGACAGGCGGCGCTGCGGGCGCTGCGCGAGGTGGCGGCTGCGGCCGGCGCCGGTGGCATGGTCGGCGGACAGGTGTTGGACCTTGAGGCCGAAGAGAAGAAGCCGACCCGCACTGTGGTTGAGGCGATTCATACCCGCAAGACCGGGGCGATGATTCGGGCTGCGGTTCGGGTCGGCGGGCTGCTGGGCGGCGCCACCCCGCGCCAGTACGAGCGCCTGGACCAATATGGAACGGCGATCGGTCTGGCCTTTCAGGTGACCGACGACATTTTGGATATCGAGGGCGGCACGGAAAAAACCGGCAAGCGCGAGGGCCGCGACGCCGAACTGAACAAAGCCACCTATCCGGCCGCCATCGGTCTCGACCGGTCCAAGCGCCTGGCGCGCCAACTGCGCGAGGACGCGCTCTCGGCGCTCCAGACCTTCGGGCCTGCGGCCGAGCCGCTGCGTCAGATCTGTCACCTGATTGTTGATCGCGCCGCACCTCCCCAAACCTGATGTGGGTTGCCCTTGCTGGTTCCTGGGAAGCGGCATTACACGTAATCTGACCGGCATAGCGTCTCTGCCCCTGTTGTGGCTGATCGCAAACATCACGCCCGACGCGAACGCCTCGACGTGCTCACCGTTCAGCGCGGTCTGAGCGCCAGCCAGGAGCAGGCCCGGCGGCTCATCATGGCCGGCGCCGTTGTCGTCAACGACCAGCGGGTTGACAAGCCGGCCACTCTGGTCGATAGCGCGGCTCAGGTCCGCATTAAGGACCGCGCCCGCCCGCGCTACGTCAGCCGTGGCGGTCTCAAGCTGGAAGCCGCGCTCCGGGCCTTTACCCTTGATGTGACGGGCCGGATCGCTCTCGATGTCGGCGCCTCGACCGGCGGGTTCACCGACTGCCTGCTGCAACACGGCGCGGCCCGGGTCTTTGCCGTTGATGTCGGCTATGGACAGTTGGCCTGGTCGCTGCGCCAGGACCCCCGGGTGGTGAATATCGAGCGTCAGAATATCCGTACGCTCAATGGGCTGAGCGCCCAGCCCAGCCTGAGCGTCATTGATGTCTCCTTCATCTCGCTCACGACCGTTATCCCGGCGGTCCTCAAACTGCTCGCTCCGGGCGGGCACGGCATCGCGCTGATCAAGCCCCAGTTCGAGGTCGGCAGGAGCAGGGTGGGGAAGGGCGGTATTGTTCGAGATCCGGCGCTGCACCGGGAGGTCGTCAGCCGTTTGCAGGTCCAGGCGGCGGACTGGGGCTTGATCCCCAAGGGTCTGATCGAATCGCCGCTGCGCGGGGCCAAGGGCAATACGGAGTTTTTGTGGTACTGGCGGAAAGGGTGATCGTTCCGCGCTCTCTTGTCGCCAGGATCGTCTCATTCAGACCGGCGGTGCAGCGCGGGCGGCGGGAAAAAGCCCACCTCAATCGGGTGGGCTCCGGGTGGGCTCATAGATCAATCAGACGTGCCCGGCGGCCGGCACGCACAGCACTATTTGAGCACGGCGCGCACAATCTTCTTTTCGGTGTCGCGGTCGATGTTGAACGCCTTGTGGGTGCTGACGCTGTGCATGATGACCTCGGCCTCTTCCTCTTTGTACTCCTGGCCGGCATCGGCGCAGTCGCCGCAGCTCCACTTGTCGGCGTCAATATTGCCGATTTCCCCTCCGATAACCTGTGGCATACGCTCCTCCCCGCAGGGACATAGTCTGCCCTGTATATAGCCTGAATCGGTGGGGATGATCCAGATGTGTGATGCACATTCCTGCACGTGCCAGACGGGCGAGGGGCGCCGAGCCGGGGAGAACCCACCCCGCCGCTATCGCGGCACCCCTCCCGGAGAGGGGATGGGGAGGCAGTGATTCCCCTCCTCGGAGGGGTGGCCGAAGGCCGGGGTGGGTGCCTTTCCGCTTGCCGCTGTCAGATGCCTTTGGTATAGGGGTCGCCGTATCCCGCGCCGCATCCCTCCGGCTGGATTCGGCGTTTCTTCCTGAGGCGGCATGACACTGACACACCAACTGTACGAGGCTGCGGCCCCGGTCTGGCGCCAATCGCTGGCCCATCCTTTCGTGCGCTCGCTCGGCGACGGTTCGCTGCCGCTGGAAAATTTCCGTTTCTACATGCGCCAGGACTACGTCTTTCTGATCGAATACAGCCGTCTGGTGGCCCTGGCTGCGGCCAAAGCGCCGAGCCTTGACACCATGGCCCGCTTTGCCACGCTGCTCGACGCCACGCTCAACCGGGAGATGGCTCTGCACCGTGAATTTGCGGCTGAGTGCGGCATCACGGCCGAGGAGCTGGCCGCGACCGAGGCCGCGCCCACGACCCGGGCGTATACCAGCCATCTGGTGCGGGTGGCCTCGCTCGGCGATCTGGCCGAGACGGTGACGGCTCTGCTGCCGTGCCAGTGGGGCTATGCCGAGATCGGCCAGACCCTGGCCAGGCGCGGCAAACCGGCCGACGCGCCGTTCTACGCCAAATGGATCGAGATGTACGCGTCCGAGGAGTTCGCCTCCCTGGCCGCCTGGCTGCGCGCCCTGCTCGACGGCTATGCCGGGAAAACCGACCCCGAGCGGCTGGTCGAGATCTTCTGTCACAGCGCGCGCTACGAGTACCTGTTCTGGGATATGGCCTACCGCCTGGAGGAGTGGCCGGTCTGAGGCGGCGGGTCGCTTGACACGTTGGGTGGAGCCGGTTAAGACAGGGTGACTTCTTGAGTCAGCCCCTGAGGTGAGAACGGGTGAGCACACTTGCTGGACTGTGACATTCACAAAAGGGCCTCCTTGCACTGCCAAGGGGGCCTTTTTTTTACCGTCCTGTCCGTGTCTCGATGGTCTCGGCCGCAGAACTGCAGCGGAGCGCATCTTTAAGAACAGAGGGATAGCAGCCTGATGAGAGTCGTCATTCGCAACGGCACCGTAGTCGATCCGGCCAATGCTCTCGATGCGCCGGCCGATCTGGTGATCGAGGACGGGCGTATCCGCAGCGTGGAACCGCCGCAGCGTCTGGCCCAGCTGTCAGACCCGGACACGCTGGAGGTGGACGCCCGGGGCTGGATTGTCGCGCCCGGTTTTGTTGACCTGCACGTGCATTTTCGTGAGCCGGGCTATGAGTACAAAGAGACCGTCCAGACCGGCGCCCAGTCCGCGGTGGCGGGCGGGTTCACCACAGTCGCCTGCATGGCCAATACCAATCCGGTCAACGATAGCGCTGAGGTCACCCGCTATATTCTTGACAAAGCCCGCAGCGCCAAGCTGGCCCGGGTGCTGCCCATCGGTGCCCTGTCGGCCGGGCTTAAGGGCGAACGCCTGGCTCCGCTCGACCAGATGTGCGAGGCCGGGATTGTGGCCGTCTCCGACGACGGCCGGCCGGTGATGGACGCCGGGCTGATGCGCCGCGCCCTGGAGTGGTGCGCGGACCTGGGGCTGCCCATCAGCGTCCACGAGGAAGACCTCAATCTAGCCGCCGGAGGCAGCATGAACGAGGGGCCGACCGCTGCCCGGCTGGGACACAAAGGCGTGCCCAATGCGGCCGAAGAGGTGATGATTGCCCGAGACCTGGCCCTGGCCCGTCTGACCGGCGGACACGTCCATGTCGCGCACGTCAGTGCCCGTGGCTCGATTGATCTCATTCGTCAGGCCAAGAAAGACGGCCTGCCGGTCACCGCCGAGGTTGCGCCCCACCACTTCAGCCTGACCGAAGAGGCGGTTGAGGACTACCAGGCCGACGCCAAGATGGCGCCGCCGCTGCGCCAGGCGGCCGATGTCGAGGCCATGCGCGAGGGGCTGCGGGACGGCACGCTTGACGCGATTGCCACCGATCACGCGCCCCATCACCGTGACGATAAAGCCGGGGCATTCGAGGCTGCGGCCCACGGCGTGGTCGGTCTGGAGACCGCCCTGCCGCTGACCCTGGGGCTGGTCGAGACCGGCGTTTTGTCCGTGTCCGAGGCGGTGCGGAAGCTGAGCTGGAATCCGGCCCGGATCTTTCACCTGCCCTACGGCAGCCTGTCGGTCGGCGCGCCGGCCGATGTGGTGGTGTTCGATCCCGATCAGGCCTGGACCGTTGCCGCCGAAGGGCTGCACTCGAAAAGCACCAACACGCCCTTTGTGGGCCAGCGCATGAAGGGCAGGGCGGTGCTGACCCTGGTCGGCGGACAGGTGGTGTATGATGGAAGGCAAGTCAAAGGTCAAAGGTAGGCCCCCGTGCCTGACGTGTGCTGCAAAAGGCACCCACCCCGGCCCTCCGGGCCACCCCTCCGAGGAGGGGAGCGCCGCTCATATCCCCTCCCGGGAGGGGTGCCGCGTGAGCGGCGGGGTGGGTTGTCCCCGGCCCGGTGTGTAACGCTGATATGAAAGCCCTGCTCGCCCTTGCAGACGGAACGGTCTTCCACGGCAGCGCCTTCGGCGCCGAGGGACAGGCAACCGGAGAGGTGGTGTTCAACACCGCGCTGAGCGGCTACCAGGAGATTCTGACCGACCCGTCCTACACGGGACAGATTGTCACCATGACCTATCCCGAGATTGGCAATGTCGGCGTCAACCCCGAAGACGTAGAATCCCGCCGGCCGTTTGTTGAGGGCTTTGTGGTCAAAGAATACTGGCCCCGCCCGAGCAACTGGCGGGCCGAGCAGAGCCTGGCCGCATATATGGCCGAGCACGCTATCGTCGGCATTCAGGGCATCGACACCCGCGCCCTGGTCCGCCGCATCCGTGACCACGGCGCCCAGCAGGCCGTTATTTCGACTGTCGAGACTGAGCCCCAGCGGCTGGTGGCCCGGGCTCGGGCAGCACCCGGCCTGGAGGGCCGGGATCTGGTCAAACAGGTCACCTGTGGCCAGCCCTACGACTGGTGGCAGGCGGGCTGGGAGCTGGGCTCGGGCTATAGTGACGCTCGGGAGACTGGGCAGTCCTTCTTTGTCGTGGCCTACGATTACGGCATGAAGTTCAATATCCTGCGCCAACTCGTGGCGTCCGGCTGCCGGGTGCGGGTCGTGCCGGCCCAGACCCCGGCCGACGAGGTTCTGGCGCTGAAACCCGACGGCGTCTTCCTGTCAAACGGTCCGGGCGACCCCGACGCGGTACCGTACGCCAAACGCAACGTCGCGGCCCTGATCGGCCGGGTACCGATATTCGGCATCTGTCTGGGCCACCAGATCCTGGGGCTGGCGCTGGGCGGAACGACCTTCAAGCTCAAGTTCGGCCACCACGGCGGCAACCACCCGGTCATGGACATGGCCACCCGCAAGGTTGAAATCACCTCCCAGAACCACGGCTTTTGTGTGGATATGGACTCGCTGAAGGGGCGAGCCGAGATCACCCACATCAACCTCAACGATCAGACCGCAGAGGGCTTGAGCCACCTCCAGCATCCGCTTTTCTCCGTCCAGTACCATCCCGAGGCTTCCCCGGGGCCGCACGACGCCAGCTATCTGTTCGCCCGTTTCACCGCCCTGATGGACCGCTATAAAAGAGGATAGATGCGGTAGTCATGCCCAAACGAACCGACCTCGACGCTATTCTGCTGATTGGCTCCGGGCCGATCATTATCGGCCAGGCGTGCGAATTCGATTACTCCGGCACCCAGGCCTGCAAGGCGCTCAAGTCCGAGGGCTATCGGGTCATTCTGGTCAACTCGAACCCGGCCACCATCATGACCGACCCCGAGTTTGCCGACCGGACCTATATCGAGCCGCTGCGACCCGAAGTCGTGGAGAAAATCATCGCCCACGAGCGTCCCGACGCCCTGCTGCCGACCATTGGCGGGCAAACCGGCCTCAACCTGGCCATCGACCTGGCCGAGGCCGGGGTGCTCGACCGCTATGGGGTGGAGCTGATCGGCGCCAAGCTGCCGGCGATCAAAAAGGCCGAAGACCGGGATCTGTTCAAGGCCGCCATGCAGCGCATCGGGCTCGACCTGCCGCGCAGCGGTTATGCCCACTCCTACCAGGAGGCCCGGCAGGTCTTGGAGCGGCTCGGCCTGCCGCTGATCGTCCGCCCGTCACGAACCCTGGGCGGGGCCGGTGGCGGGATTGTCGAGTCCATGGACGACTTCCGACGCCTGGTCGAGTGGGGGCTGGACAGCTCGCCGAGTACCGAGGTGCTGATCGAAGAGTCAATCGCCGGCTGGAAAGAGTTTGAGCTTGAGGTCATGCGCGACACCAGGGACAATGTCGTCATTATCTGCTCAATCGAAAACCTCGATCCCATGGGCGTCCACACCGGCGACTCGATCACCGTTGCCCCGGCCCAGACCCTGACCGACAAGGAGTATCAGCTGATGCGGGACGCGGCCCTGCGGATTATCCGCGAGGTCGGGGTGGACACCGGCGGCTCGAACATCCAGTTTGCGGTCGATCCCGACAGCGGCCGGATGGTGGTCATTGAGATGAACCCGCGCGTCTCGCGCTCGTCGGCCCTGGCCAGCAAGGCGACCGGCTTTCCGATTGCCAAGATTGCGGCCAAGCTGGCGGTCGGCTATACGCTCGACGAGATTCCGAACGACATCACGCGCGAAACGCCGGCCAGTTTTGAACCCACGCTCGACTATGTCGTGGTCAAGATACCGCGCTTTACCTTTGATAAATTTCCCCAGGCCGATAGCGCGCTCGGCCCCCAGATGAAGTCAGTCGGCGAGGCCATGGCGATTGGTCGGACCTTCAAGGAGGCGTTGCAGAAGGCGCTGCGATCCTTGGAGATCGGCAGCTATGGGCTTGATGAGCGGTTTGAGAAGGCAAAGGGCAAAGATCAGGAGGCTGAGGGTCGGCCGGAGCTTCTTCAGCACATCCGCGACTATCTGCGTACCCCCCGAGCCGACCGCCTGTGGTATGTGGCCGAGGCGCTGCGCTTGGGCATGTCGGTCGAGGAGTTGTACCGGATCACCGGGATTGATCCGTGGTTCCTGGATAACCTTGTGCAGATCCTCGAATTTGAGGCTGAGCTTCGGACCAACCGCCTCGGGCTTGAGCGGCCGGACGTGCTGCGCAGAGCCAAGGAGCTGGGCTTTTCGGACTGCCGTCTGGCCGAGCTGGCCGGCCGCAGCGAGGCCGAGGTGCGCGGGCTGCGCGAACAGCACGCCGTCACCCCGGTGTATAAAACGGTCGATACCTGCGCGGCCGAGTTTGTGGCTCACACGCCGTATCTGTACTCCAGCTATGAGGGCGAGGACGAGGCCGGACCGACGACGCGGCGCAAGGTGATGATTCTGGGCGGCGGTCCCAACCGGATCGGTCAGGGCATTGAGTTTGACTACTGCTGCGTCCACGCCGCCTTTGCCCTCAAGGACGACGGCTTTGAGACCATCATGGTCAACTGTAACCCGGAAACGGTCAGCACGGATTACGACACCTCGGACAAACTCTATTTTGAGCCGCTCACGCTTGAGGACGTGTTGAGTATTGTGCGGACCGAGCGCCCGTTTGGGGTGATTGTCCAGTTCGGCGGGCAGACGCCGCTCAAGCTGGCCGTGCCGCTCGAGCGAGCCGGAGTGCCTATCCTGGGCACCAGTCCCGACTCCATCGACCGGGCCGAAGATCGGGAACGCTTCAGGGCCGTGCTCGACAAGCTCGACCTGCGCCAACCGCCCAACGGCACCGCCCGTTCGGCTGTGGAAGCGCTGCGGATTGCCGAGCAGATCAGCTATCCGACCCTGGTCCGGCCGTCCTACGTGTTGGGCGGGCGGGCCATGCAGATTGTGTACGACCAGACCAGTCTGGAGCGCTATATGCGTGAGGCGGTCTCGGTTTCGCCCGAACATCCAGTCCTGATCGACAAGTTTCTGGATGACGCCACCGAGGTCGATGTGGACGCGGTCAGCGATGGCCGCAGCGTGGTCATCGGCGGCATTATGGAGCATATCGAGCTGGCTGGGGTGCACTCCGGTGACAGCGCCTGCTCGCTGCCGCCCCGCAATCTGTCGCCGGCGGTCCAGGACGAGATCCGGCGCCAGACCGTGCTGCTGGCCACCGAACTGGGCGTGGTCGGCCTGATCAATATCCAGTTTGCCGTCCAGGACCACACCGTCTACGTCCTTGAGGTCAACCCGCGCGCCTCGCGCACGGTGCCGTTTGTGAGCAAGGCCATTGGCCGGCCGCTGGCCAAGATCGCCGCCCGCGTCATGGCCGGCAAGAGCCTGGCCGAACTCGGCTATACCGACGAGATTGTGCCCCACCACGTCAGCGTCAAAGAGGCGGTTTTTCCCTTTATCAAATTCCCCGGGGTGGATACCGTGCTGGGACCGGAGATGAAATCGACCGGCGAGGTGATGGGCATTGACGCCGCCTTCGGCGTGGCCTTTGCCAAAGCCCAGACTGCGGCCGGCACGGTCTTGCCGATGCACGGTCAAGCCCTGCTCAGCGTCAGGGATCAGGATAAGGCTGCCAGCCTGAGGGTCGCCCGGCGACTGGCCGAAAACGGCTTCCAACTGGTGGCGACCCGGGGCACCGCCGCCTACCTGCGCCGGGCCGGCCTCAGCGTTGAGAGCGTCAATAAGGTCAAGGAAGGGTCGCCCCACATCGTTGACGCCATACAGGCCGGACACATCGCCCTGGTCATCAATACCACCGACGGGATGCAGTCGCTGGCCGACTCCTTTTCCATCCGCCGCAGCGCCTTGGAGTGTCGCGTGCCGTATTTCACCACCGTTGCCGGCGCCGACGCTGCGGCCGAGGGCATCAGCCGGCTGCGCCACGGTTTGCTGGCCGTCAGGCCGGTGCAGGAGTACCACGCGCAGGGCAACGAGGGGTGAATCATCCGGTCAGCGCGGGATGGGGTGGAGAACATGAAGCAGGGCAAAAGGCAAAGGGCAAAAGGCAAAGATCAAAACTGGGACCGGGGGCAGAGCTGAGGACGTTCTTGTGGCTGAGCGTTCGACCCCCCCACCGCAGTCCGGCCGGTCGTCTTCCTTCCGCTCTACGCCGCCCCTGAAAAAACCCGTCCAGTATGTGAAGGGCGTCGGCCCCAAGCGTGCCCAGCAGCTGGCCCGGCTGGGCATCCACACGGTTGAGGATCTGCTTTACCACCTGCCGTTTCGCTACCAGGACCGGCGTGAGCTGAGAACGATTCGCGACCTGGCGACCGGTGAGGAGGGGGCGACGGTGGGTCAGCTGGTCCGCATGGAGCGCCGCTTCATGGGCCGTCGCCGCCGCTGGGTGCTCGAAGGCGTGATCCGCGACGAGACCGGTTTTCTGTTTCTGATGTGGTACCACCAGCACCGCTATTTCCAGCAGAAATACCGCGTTGGTCAGCGGGTGCTGCTGTTCGGCAAGGTCGATCTGGGCCTCAAGGGCGGCAAGTGGATGATCCATCCGGAGATGCAGCAGGTCGATGAAGAAGACCAGACGGCGCGCATCCTGCCCATCTACAACAAAACCACCGAGATGACGGTCGCGGCCATGCGGCGTCTAGTCCACGGCGCGGTCGAGACGTATGCCGATCTGGTGCCCACCAGCATCCCGCCCGAGTGCAGCGCGCGTTTGGACCTGATGGATCTGAGTGCGGCCCTGCGCTACCTGCACATGCCGCCGGCCGATGCCGACCTCAAGCCGCTCAACGAGGTGACGTCCGATGCACACCGGGCTGTCGTCTTTGACGAGCTGTTCTATCTCCAGCTGGGCATGGCCCTGCGGCGGCGGAGCATGGTCAAAGAGGACGGCCTGTCCATCGTGCCGGGCATGCTCTCAACCCGCCTGCGTGAGGTCTTGCCCTTTCGCCTGACGGGTGCCCAGGAGCGGGTGCTGGAAGCCATCCAGCATGATATGGCCGCCCCCCATCCGATGAACCGCCTGGTCCAGGGCGATGTCGGCTCGGGCAAGACGATGGTTGCCCTGAGTGCCGCCATGGCGGCGCTCGACAGCGGCTTTCAGGTGGCCTTCATGGCGCCGACCGAACTCTTGGCCGAACAGCACTTTCGGACCCTCCGCCCCTTGGCCGAGGCGCTCCAGGTCTCAATCGCGCTGCTGACCGGCGAGACCAAACGTAAACCCGAGCTGTACGAGTCGCTGGAGCGGGGTGAAATCGAGATCGTCGTCGGCACCCACGCCCTGATTCAAGAGGGCGTACGCTTTCGCCAGCTGGGCCTGGCCATTGTGGACGAGCAGCACCGCTTCGGGGTGATGCAACGCGCCGCCCTGCGCCGCCACGGCGCCAACCCGGACATGCTGCTGATGACCGCCACCCCGATTCCCCGCACCCTGGCCCTGACCCTGTACGGCGACCTTGAGGTGTCGGTGATCGACGAACTGCCGCCCGGCCGCAAACCGGTCGCTACCCATGTGTTTCACGAGGGCGACCGTCAGCAGGCGTATGGGCTGGTCAAGGACCACCTCGACCGCGGCCAGCAGGCCTATGTGGTCTATCCGCTGGTTGAAGAATCCGAAAAGTCAGACCTGAAGGCCGCGACCAACATGGCTGAGGAACTCGCCGGCGGTGTCTTTCGAGACTATCGCGTCGCTCTCCTCCACGGCCGGATGAAGAGCGAGGACAAGGACGAGGTGATGGGCCGTTTCCAGGACGGCGAGGCGCAGCTGCTCGTCTCGACGACCGTCATCGAGGTCGGCATTGACGTGCCCAACGCGACGGTCATGCTGATTGAGCACGCCGAACGCTTCGGCCTGTCGCAGCTCCACCAGCTGCGCGGCCGGGTCGGCCGTGGGCAGGCCGCGTCGGTGTGTCTGCTGTTGGCCCAGTACACCCCGGCCGACGAAGCCCTGCGGCGTCTCCAGGTCATGGCTGACTCCAACGACGGCTTTCGGATCGCCGAGGCCGACCTGGCCCTGCGGGGGCCCGGCGAATTTCTCGGCACCCGCCAGTCCGGCCTGCCCGATTTTCGGGTGGCCAACATCGTCCGTGACAGCCGCATCCTGGAAGCCGCCCGCCAGGAAGCCCAGGCCTGGCTGGCCAAAGACCCTGAGTTGCGCTCGCCGGCCTCGCGTCGGATGCGGGCGATTCTGGAGGACCGCTGGGCCGGACGCCTGGAGCTGGCCCGGGTGGGCTGAGGGCTGAGGCTCTTTATTTTGCCGGCTCTGTCGTGTATGTCTAGCGGCTGAAAGGCGGGCCACAACATGACACACAAGACCTTCCTGATATGCCTGCTGGTGTGGACCAGTCTTGTAGGCTGGACCGGGCGAGCCATCGCCCAGGCGCTGGAGTCGTCCCTGACTGCCCAGACCCAGGCCAACCAAGCCGCTATAGACTCGCAAAGCACCATTGACCGCTTGGACGACGAAACCCAGCGGCTGCTCGGCACCTATCGAGAGCTTGTCCAGCAGACGGACAGCCAGCGGGTGTATGTCGAGCAGCTCGACCGCATGCTCGACGCCCAAGGCCAAGAGGTGACCTCGCTCGAACAGCAGTTGCAGGAGATTGAGGTCACCCAGCGTGAGATCTTGCCCCTGCTGGTTCGCATGCTTGAGCGCCTGGAGCAGTTTGTAGCCCTGGATATTCCGTTTCTACCCGAAGAACGCCAGGCGCGTCTGACGAGTCTTCGGACCTGGCTCGACCAGTCCGACCTGACGATTGCCGAGAAGTATCGGCGCATCATGGAAGCCTATCAGGTCGAGATGGAATACGGCCGGACGATTGAGGCCTACCGTGGCGGGCTGGCGCTGGATGACCAGGAACGCACGGTCGATTTCTTGCGGGTTGGCCGGCTGGCGCTGCTGTATCAGACGCTGGACGGCCAAGAGGTCGGACAGTGGAATCATGCCGCCCGCCAGTGGGAAGCCCTGCCGCAGAGCTACCGCAGCGCGGTCACACGGGGTTTGCTGGTCGCCCAGCAACAGGCCACGCCGCAGCTGCTCAGTCTGCCCGTCCCGGCTCCACAGCCAGATGAGGTGATGCCGTGAACAGCATCTACTGGGGGGTGATCTGGTTCGTCCTGCTGAGCGTGTCGGCCTGGTCGGGTCCGGCCGCCCAGGAAACACCGGGCTCGCTTGAGGAATTGCTGGAGCGTGTGCGGTCTGCACGGCAAGCCGATACCCGGCTGCACGGTGAGCGCGAAGCCCGTTTTGTGGCCGAGCGTGACCAGCAGCAGGAGCGCATCCAGCAGGCCAGAGCGGACCTTGACGAGGTCAGGCGCGAGGGCGAACAGAAGCGGGTGGTTTTTGAGCAGAACGAAGACCGTCTGGGAGAGTTGCGCGATCAGCTCGACGAGCGGGCGGCCTCGCTGGGCGAGCTGTTCGGTGTGGTGCGCCAGGTGGCGCGCGATACGGCCGGCCTGCTTGAGAACTCGCTCGTGTCGGCCCAACTCGGGGAGCGGGCGGCTTTTCTGTACGCCGTGGGCGAGAGCCGGGAACTGCCCTCGCTGGACGAACTCGAACGCCTGTGGGTTGGGCTGCTGGAAGAGATGACGCAGTCCGGGCGGGTGGTCCAATTTCCGACGACGGTGGTGGACGCGAATGGCGTGCAGGCGGAGCGAACAGTCGTCCGGGTCGGGGTGTTTAACAGCGTCTCTCAGGGCAACTATCTCCGCTATGTGCCGGAGACGCGCCAGCTGGTAGAGCTGACGCGCCAGCCCGAGCCGCGCTTCCGCAACGATGCCCAGGAGCTGGAGCAGGCCAGCGATGGCTATGGCGCGTTCGGCATAGACCCGTCTCGGGGAGCGATTCTGGCCGCGCTGGTCCAGACCCCAGACGTGTGGGAGCGTCTGCAGCAGGGCGGCTTCATCGGCTACATCATCATCGCCATCGGTCTTGTCGGCCTGGGCCTGGTCGTGGAGCGGGCGGTCTACCTGTGGCGAGAGGGGCGGCGCATTGACGTCCAACGCCAGACCGAAACGCCGCAGGCCGACAACGCGCTGGGTCGGGTGATGCTGGTGTATCATAACGACGAAGAGCAGGATGCCGAGACCCTGGAAGCCCGCCTGGATGAGGCCATCCTGAATCAGATCCCCCGCCTGGAACGCGGCCTGTCGACGATCAGCATCCTGGCCGCAGTCGCCCCGCTGCTGGGCCTGTTGGGCACGGTCGTCGGCATGATCGACACCTTCCAGGCCATTACCCTGTTCGGGACGGGCGATCCCCGCACGATGTCGAGCGGGATTTCGCAGGCGCTGGTGACGACCCAGCTGGGGCTGACCGTAGCGATTCCGATTGTCCTTCTTCACACCCTGGTCTCGGGCAAGAGCACCCGACTGATTCAAATCCTGGACGAACAGAGTGCCGGGATGATCGCCAGACTCGTGGAGCGGCGCAGTGAGCTTCCTGATCCAGAATCCGCTTGATGCCTTACAGCGATTCATGGCGGTCGGCGGGCCTGCCCTGTGGGGCATCCTGCTGGTCACGGTCGTCCTGGGCACGCTCATCATTGAACGCTACGTCTTCTTACGCACCAGCTATCCGGCCCTGGTGAGCGGGGTCATCGCCCGCTGGCAGGCGCGCAGCGAGCGCTACTCCTGGTACGCCCGTCAACTGCGGCGGATGGAGATCGCCGAGCTGGACTATCAGCTGCGTCGCTCTCTGCCGCTGATTCGATCCCTGACCGTCGTACTGCCCATCCTGGGACTGTTGGGAACCGTGAACGGCATGATCGCCACCTTCACCGTGATGCAGCTGTTCGGGACGGGCAACGTCAACGGGGTGGCCAACGGTATTTCCGAAGCCCTGGTGACGACCATGGCCGGGCTGGTGTGTGCCCTGCCCGGACTGTACTTTGGCGCCAGCCTGACCCAGCGGTCCCAGGTCGAAATGCAGAAACTGACCAGCCTGCTCCAGCTGGACGACAAATTCGGCAACCCGGGCCTGCTGTGGATACGGGCTCAGGTCGAACTTGAGAAACGCTCCGGCCGCTAAACGCCGGACCACGTGAGGGTACTGCCATGAGACGCCGCCGAGCCAGCCTCCAGGGCGACAATCAGCCCAATCTGACCCCGCTGATTGATATGGTCTTCATCCTGCTCATCTTTTTTCTGGTGACGGCGTCGTTCGTCAAAGAGGCCGGGATTGATGTCAACCGGCCTTTCGCCCAGACCACCCAGACCAAGGAACGCGGTACGATCCATATCGCCCTGTCGGCCAGGGGCGAGGTGTGGATGGAGCGCCGCCGGGTCGATATTCGAGCGGTCCGGGCCAATGTCGAGCGGATGCGAGCCGATAACCCGGAGGCCGATGTCATCGTGTTGGCGGACGAGTCGGCGCAAACCGGACTGCTGGTCCAGGTCATGGATCAGGTCCGGCTGGCCGGCGTCAACAATATCGCCGTTGCCGCCCGGCAGGAGGGCTAGGCGATGTGGCGGCGGACGACAGCGTCGGGAGGCGGCGGGCTCGTCGTCGCCATCCTGCTCTTTCTTGGCATGCAGGCTCTGATCTCGCGGGCGCCGAGTGACAGTCTGCGTCAGGATGCCTACCCGGTGATCGACTTCGTGCGCCTGGCCCGCGAAGAGCCACCCCCGCCCGACGCTCGGCGTGAACCTCCGCCGGAGCCACCCCCGCCCGAAAATCCGCCGCCGACCCCGAGCCTGGCGCTGTCCTCGCCGCAGCCCAGGCTCGCAGCGCCGCAGCTCGAGATGACGACGGCGCCCGTCCGCGGGCCGCTGCTGGGCATGATCCCGCTGGCGGCACCGGCCGCAGGCCAGCCGGCCGGACCGGGGCTGATGAACCAGGAACTGATCGCCCTGGTGCGGGTCCCCCCGCGCTATCCGTCGCGTGCCTCGCGCATGCAGATTGAGGGATTTGTGACGGTTGAGTTTACCATCACCAAAGATGGCAGCGTGAGCGACCCGGTGGTGATTGAGTCCTCGCCGCCCAAAATTTTTGACCGGGCTGCGCTGCGGGCCATTGTCCAATGGAAATTCAAACCCCGCACCCAAGACGGGCAGGCGGTTGACTCGCGCGCCTCGCAGCGGATCAACTTCGCTCTGCAGGAGGGCTGAGGTGGACAGCAGAAAAAGACGCAATACCAGATGGCGTGGCCTGCTCGGCGGCTGGCTCGTCATGTGCCTGCTCGTCGTCGAGGTGCGTGCCAGCGAGCCTGAGCTGTCAAAAGACGTCTATGATCAGCTGGTCCAGGCTCAGGAGCTGAGCCAGCAGGAGCAGCATCAGCAGGCCCTGAACCAGCTGCAGGCCCTGGCCCAGAACCCCGAACTCAGTCCCTACGAGGCGGCGCTCACCCACCAGACCCTGGGCCATGTCTACGCCGGGCTGAACCGCTTTGATCAGGCCATTGAGGCGTTTCAGGCAAGCCTGGCCGGCCAGGCCCTGCCACCCGAACGCGCCCACAACCTGCGCTATAATATGGGTCAGATCATGATTGCCGCCGAGCGGTATGAGGAAGGCGCCCAGGTGCTCGAAACCTGGCTGGCTGACGAAGCCGAGCCCACGCCGCGCTCGCGGGCCGTGCTGGCCCAGGTGTACAGCCAGCTCAAACGCCACGCCGAGGCCGAGCAACATATCCGACTGGCCATCGACCAGGACGCGAGCTTCCATGAGGAGTGGCACCAGCTGCTGCTGTTTGCGTCGCTTGAGCAGCAAAAACTGTCCCAGGCCGTAGATGTGCTGCACCAGCTGCTGAATCGCCTGCCCCGCAAAAAGAACTACTGGTTGCAGCTCTCGCAGGTCTATCTACAGGCCGAGCAGCAGGAGCGGGCCGCCTCAAGCCTGGCCCTGGCTCACACACTGGGACTGCTCGAAGAACAGGAAGTGCTCTACGTGGTGCAGTCCTATCTGCAACTCGGTCTGCCGTACAAAGCCGCCGAAATCCTGGACGAGGGATTGGCAACCCAGGCGGTGGCCAACACCGAGACACACCGGGAACTCCTGGTGACCTGCTGGCTGCACGCCAAAGAGTATCAGCGGGCGCTGGATGTTCTTGAGCAGGAGGCGCAGACCGCGTCGAGCGGCAAAGCCCATATCCGCCGCGCCGAGCTGCTGGCCGAGATGGAACGCTGGCCGGAAGCGGCGGCGGCCATCGCCGCCGGCGTGGCCAGAGGCGAACTCACCGATGCCGGAAAAGCCTATATGTTGCTCGGGATTGCCGAGTACCGCTCCGACAAACTGGACGAGAGCCAGGAGGCGTTTACCAGGGCCGCCGACTATCAGCCGGTGGCCAGACAGGCCCGCCAGTGGCTCACGTTCATTGCCCAGGAAAAGAGCAAACAGTCGTCATAGGGCTGAGGGTCCGTGCTGAGAGCGGGCTGTAGTCGGTCGGATTAGCGGAGCGTAATCCGACACGTACGGGCTGTCGGGTCACGCCTACGGCTCACCCGACCTACACGGCTACACCTAATGGTGAATTGCGCTAGCCCGCCTCCGCGTCGCACTGACAGATGACAAAGCAGCACTTTTCGCACTTCTGCATGGGTGTCAGACCCGGGTGAGAGATACTCTGCCGGCGGTCGATGAAATCGGTGGCTGCGTCCAGGTCGATGTCCATCAGCGGTCGCTGGGCGCACAGCACACAGCCCTCGGTCCGGGTGTTGTTCTCGATGCAGCCGCGCAGCAGGATGGGCGAGCCGCAGCCAATAGTGCGCTCCACGTCGAGCCCGAAAAAATGAAAGCCGGTTCCGTGCCGGTTGGTCACATAGTCCAGCCGGGTACCCCTCAGGTGGCGGGCGCTGGTCGGATCGAGATAGGTGGTGATGCCGTCCTGGACGACGACGTGATCGTCGTCACGAGCCGCGCGTTCGAGGTTGAGACTGTACTGGAAGCCTTTGCAGCCTCCGCCGGCAACGGTCATGCGCAGTCCCCAGTTGTCAACGCCCTTGATTGCCAGGGTCCGCTTGACCATTTTGACCGCTTCGGCCGTTAACGAGAGCCAGGGTTCTTGTGTCTCAGCTTGTCGCTCCTGATCCATTGTCCCTCCTCTGAACGCCTCGCCAGCGTGGCTTCAAATTCCTGCCATTATCTTGCCCCGGCCCGCGATGTCAAGCGAACGGGGGCGGGGTCACACATAATCATCGGTCCGGTTCCGGTTTTGGGGACAGCTCTCGCAGCCGGCCTTATCTCGACGGCGCGGCCACAGCCGCCGGCCGACATACACGGCGGCCACGGCGACGATGGGCAGGACGAGCAAGGTCTGGACATCCATACGGCGACTCTTTCCGCTCAGCCGGCCAGACGACTGCCGAGCTGATACACCCCCAGGGCGCCAAGGTAGGCCAGACTCGTCATATACACAAAAGTGAAGACCGGATAGCCCCAGGAATTGGTCTCGCGTTTAATCGTCGCCAGGGTCGCCCCACACTGGCAGCACAGGGCAAAAAAGACCATGATCGACAGCGCGACCAGCGGGGTATAGACCGGTCGGCCGTCCGGCCGGCGTTCGGCCCGCATGGCGTCACGCAGCTCAAGGCTGGACTCGTCCTGCTCGCTGCCCAGGTTATAGATTGTGCCCAGGGCGGCGATGATCACCTCGCGGGCCGGAAAGCTGGCCAGGGTCGCCATGCCGATCTTCCAGTCCCAGCCGAGCGGCTCGACGAGCGGCTCAATCGTCTGCCCGGCCCGGCCCAGATAGCTCTGGCGCAGACGCTCACCGGCTTCTTCAATCGCCAGGCTGTCCTGTTCGGCGGCCGGGGCTGCGGCCCGTCGGGCGGCAAACTCGTGGGTGATCTGATCCGAGTAGGGGTAGTAGGATAAGGCCCAGACCAGGATGGTGGTGGCCAGGATGATCGTGCCGGCCCGTTTCAGAAAGGCCAGACTGCGGTCATACATGCGGAAGACCACCACCCGCCAGGCCGGGACCTTGAAGGCCGGCAGTTCGAGCAGAAAGGGCACGGGCTCGCCGGCCAGTATCGTCCGCTTAAGCACCAGGGCGATCGGCGGGGCGACGAGCAGCCCGATCAGGTACATGGCAAACAGGGTCAGTCCCTGAAGCCCGACCACACCCCACACAGTCTGGGCCGGAATAAAGGCCGAGATCAACAACACATACACCGGCAGACGGGCGCTACAGCTCATCAGCGGGGCAATCAGAATGGTGGCAATCCGGTCGCGCTGGTTCTCGATGGTGCGGGCCGACATGATGCCCGGCACCGCACACGCAAAAGACGACAGCAGCGGGATGAAACTCCGCCCCGACAGGCCGAAGCCGGCCAGCAGACGGTCCATCAGGAATGCCGCCCGGGCCATATACCCGGAGTCTTCGAGCAGGCCGATGAGGCCGAACAGGATGGCAATCTGGGGTACGAACACCACCACCGCTCCAACCCCGCCAATAATGCCATCGACGATCAGGCTCCGCAGCGGGCCCTCGGCCAGGCTGCCCCCGACCCAGGCGCCGAGGGCCGAGAACAGGCCGTCAACAGCGTCTATGGCCGGGACGGCCCAGGAGAAGATCGACTGGAAAGTGACGGCCATGGTCAGCAGGAAGATCAACAGACCCCAGACCTTATGCGTCACCAGCGCATCAATGCGCTCGCTCCAGGGAGGTGTCGTGGCTGTGTCAGTCGTCGTCCGCGTCTCAAGCCCGGCGGCAACGGTTTGGGCGATCCACGCATAGCGCTGCGTCACCTCAACCTGGGACAGCCTGATTCCGGCCGTGGCCAGGCGCTGCCGGGCGGCCTGGAGTTCGGTGCGGGCGGGACTGTCACGCTTGCCAATGAAGTCGTGTTCCAACAGGCCGTCTGTGTCGAGCAGCACCCGTTCGACAAAGGCGGCCGACAGCCCGGCCGGGGACAGACTGGCGCTAAGCGCCTCGGCCTCGTGTTCGACAGGGGCGGGCAGACGGACCGGGCGCGGCGGTCTGGGTGCCTCCCGGGCGGCGGTCCGAATCGCCTGCCGCAGGCGTGCCAGCCCGCTGTGTTTTGCCGCGTGAACAGGCACCATCGGTACGCCCAGGCGGCGTTCGAGTTCGGGAATATTGAGCTGAAGGCCCTGCTTGTCGGCCAGATCGGTCATGGTCAGGGCAATGACCAGCGGCAGCCCGATATCAATGACCTGGGTCGCCAGGTAGAGGTTGCGGTCGAGATTGGTGGCATCGATCACACACACAATCACGTCCGGCTGGACCACGCCTTTGCCGCGACCCAGCAGCACCGACACCGCAATCATCTCATCCGGGGCACGGGCGGCCAGCGAGTAGGTCCCGGGCAGATCCACCACCAGAAAACGGTCGTGGTCTTCGCGGAATTCTCCCAGCGCGCTTTCCACCGTGACACCGGGATAGTTCCCGGTATGCTGGCTCAGGCCGGTCAGGGTGTTGAACAGGGTAGTTTTCCCCGTATTGGGGTTGCCGACCACCGCCACCCTGTATTGGCGTCTGGCGCTGACGGGCAGTTCAAGGGCATCAGAGGGGGAGAGGCTGGCCATACACGACTGTCTTCTTACGCGCTGGGGGCTGGGGAGGCAAGCACGACGCGGGTGGCTTCTTGACGGCGCAGGGCGAGCTGGAAGCCACGGATGCGAATCTGGATGGGATCGCCCAGCGGAGCAAAGCGGATGACCTCGACCGTTTGGCCTGGGGTAAAGCCGAGTTCGGCCAAACGGTGGGAGATGCCGTCGGCGCCGTTGATGGCGTGAATTTGCCCGGACTCGGAGGGTCTCAAGTCTGCCAGGGTCTTTTGCATGCCGCTACATTAGTGAAATTGACTTTCAATTTCAACTATGGTCTATGTGTTGTTTATACCGGCGGATATCTTCAAGGTCCGCAACTGCGTCCATGAGGCCAGAGGACGGCGCATCCCAGAGCCCGCGAGGAAGACACTCTCGCGGGCTTTTTCATGTTCATGACACGCCGACTAGGCGGAAAGGGGCGGTATGACCTTGCATGAATCTCAGGAACCTGACGCGCTGCCAGGAGCAGAGCTTGATGTGTCAAAAATGCCCGCCCACTGGCTGCTGGCCCGACTGGGCAAGCGGGTGCTGCGCCCGGGCGGGCTGGGTATCACCCGCGCCCTGCTCGACGGTCTGGCCATCGGTGGGGAGGATGATGTGGTCGAATTCGCCCCCGGCCTTGGCGGTACGGCGCGCATGATCCTGGAGTGCGCTCCGCGCAGCTACACCGGCGTGGAACGCGACGCCGAGGCCGCCGAATGGACCCGCCGTCACCTGCCGGATCGCTCAGGTATCTCGGTGGTGGTCGGGCAGGCCGAGCGGACCGAGCTGGCGGATGCCTCGGCCTCGGTCGTGCTCGGTGAAGCCATGCTGACCATGAATACCCAGGACCACAAGCAGCGCATCATGGCCGAGGCGTTTCGCCTGCTGCGGCCCGGCGGTCGCTACGGCATCCATGAGCTGTGCCTCTTCCCCGACAATATCTCCCCGGCAAAACGCGACGAGGTCTACGCCGGCCTGTCTGCGGTGCTGCACGTTGGAGCCCGGCCGCTGCCCAACACCGAGTGGCGGGGGCTGCTTGAGACCGCAGGCTTTCAAGTCCTGCACGGCGGCTATGCGCCGATGCGTCTGCTGGGGCCGCGACGCCTCGTCCAGGACGAGGGCGTGTGGGGTGCTCTGAGGCTGGTCAGGAACGTGCTTGGGAACACGCCGGCCCGTCGGCGGGTGCTGGCCATGCGCCGGGCTTTCACCCGATACCGGGACCATATCGGCGCTATTTTTCTGGTCGGGCAGAAGCCCGAGGAATAGACGGCGGCCGGCCGCTGTCTCGAACTCGGTCAACGCTGGACAGCCTGATATGAGCGTGGTAGAGGGGCGCGTAGAGGAGGCCCCTGGCTATGACCCCCGACTCGTGGACCATCATCGGCACCGGGATTGTGATCCTGATCGCGATTGCGACTTCCAATCATCGCCTGCGGAGCGAGATCAGAGACGTACGGGGTGAAGTTAAAGAGTTGCGCGAACGCATGACCCGTCTGGAGACGGAGTTGCGCGAGCGGATGGCCAAGGTCGAAGGGCTGCTCGAAGGCTTGCGCGAGGCCATCAGCGGTCGCCACGTTGCCTGAGCCGTAGGCAGCGGCCAGACTCCCCACAGAATTCTCAGAGACCAAGGCAGTAGGGGGCGGGTTTCAAACCCGCCCCCTACTGTGAAGCGCCCCGAGGAAATCAGGAGGGTGACTTCCCGGGGCAAATGGCAGGAGCACCGATATTCTCCTGCCACACTGGTGGTCCGGCTAACGGCCGGTGACCGTCATTTTTGTGTAACGCGCCCCTTGGATGGTCAGCTGGGCGGTCTTGCTCAGGCTCGCCAGCGTGTTCAGCTCCTTGGCTGTCAGTTCCAGCACGACATTGCCGATCTTGAGATGGATGTGCTTTTCGGGACAGACCCACAGGCTGAACGGATGGGTGCGCGCTTTCCAGACGGTGAGCATAGCGAATTCCTCCCGAGTCAGACGGACACTGAAAAAGGATGCCCCCCGGGACACAAGGGCGCCCCGGGGGGCAGGGGGGGACGCCCCCCGGGGCAACAGCAGGAAGGAGGGTTCCTACTGAAAAGGGATGCCCCAAGGGTAGGGCAGGGACCCTTGAGGCGACAGCAGGAAGGAGGGGTTCCCGCTGAAAACTGATGTCTTGGGCCGGTCGGCGACCATAAAGAAGTCCGTCAGGACGCACGCTGTCACCATCCTTTCGGGCTCTAGGCTTACGGCCACTGGCCTCTGTATGTCGTTGAGCGTTTACTCAGTTGAATTTGATTATCAATTTCAACTGTATTCTTCATGGGGCGGTCTGTCAAGAGCCGGGAGAGTTTTTTTGCGCAAAACTTTTCCTACATGCCGAAGGCCAGCAGCACGAACAGGGCCAGCCCGCCAAGGCCGGTGACAATGGTTCGTGTCCGCAGCCCGGGCGAAGACAGTCCGAGCCGTAGGCCGCTGAAGACAATGAACAACACGCCGACCGCCAGAATCTTCTGGAAATCCTTGAACAGCAGGGGACCATGACCCTTGTGGAGTTCGATCAGGCACTTCTGCAAGTCGGGCACGTGGCGTGTGACCTCCAGCGTGTCGCCGACCAGCGTAATCTCATAGTAGGTCCGCGAGGTCGGGCGGGTCAGCAGGCGGCTGCCGCTCTTCCTCACATATTCAAACTCGTGCACGATGCCGAGCTGGTGAAGCAGAGCCCGCACGTCAGCCTCAACAGAGGGAGAGTCCGGGTCGATGACCGTTCCGGCCGGGACGCTCACCGGCGTGCTGCTCAGCGTTCCCTTGATCCCTATGAGGTACAGCCCGCCGGAAATGGCTATCACCAACAGGCAGGGCGCCAAAAACGCCGCCAGGTACAGGTGGAGGTTGATCCACAGGTTTCGCATACAAGACTCCGGGTTTCAGCGCTTCCTCATGAGTCGTCAGGCGGTCTGCTCGCCGATCAGACTTCCGCCCACATCCTGACCAGATTATGGTACACCCCGGTCAGCCGCTGCACTTCCTTATCGGTGCCGCCCCGTTTCCGAGTCAGCGCCTGAATGCTCTGGTCCAGATCAAACAGCAGCGCCCGCCGGTGGCTATCACGAACCATGCTTTGTATCCAGACCAGTGCGCATATTCTGGTGCCGCGCGTCACCGGGGCGACGCGATGCAGGCTACCGGACGGGTAGAGGATCATGTCGCCGGCGTTGAGCTTGATCTCTTGTGCGCCATAAGTCGTCTCAATGCTGAGTTCCCCGCCGTCGTATTCGTCGGGACGGCTGAGGAAGAGCGTGGCCGACAGGTCGGTTCGCAGAATCCGGTCCGGGCCGCCGGTCGGCATCACGGCGTTGTCTACATGTGTACCGTAGCGGTGGCCGGTGCAGTGGCGGCTGAACTGTGGGGGCAGGATTCTGTGGGGCAGGGCCGCAGACACAAACAGCTGGTGTCGTCCCAAGAGTGTCAGCAGGAACTGGCGCAGCTCGGCCGCCGGCTCGGAGCGGTCGTCAAGCTGCTGATTCCGTTTGACGCTGCTGGCCTGTAAGCCTGCCGTTCGTTTGCCGTCGAGCCACGGCCCGGGGCGCAGGGTTTCCCGAAAGTGGCGAACGTGGTCCTTGGTCAGAACCGTGTGGAGAGGAATGAGCACGGCCTAGTCGAGTTCGGTCCACGCTTCGCTGGGGTAGAGCGCGTCCGTGGTGATATGTGCCAACGTCGGGCAGCCGGTTAAAGCCATCGTCACCTCCAGTTCCTCCCGCAGGAGGCGCAGCATGTGGGCCACGCCCAGCGCACCCGCAACCGCAAGGGCGTACATCTGCGGTCTGCCGACGAGGACCGCGTTGGCGCCCAGGGCCAGCGCCTTGAAGACATCAGTCCCCCGACGTATGCCGCCATCGAGCAGTACCAGAAAATCGGGACCCAGCGCCGCCCGCACGGCAGGTAGAGCGCTGATGCTGGCCGGCAGGCCATCCAGCGTCCGGCCGCCGTGATTCGACACGACCACCCCGGCCAGTCCCATGTCGGCGACGCGCACGGCGTCGGCCGGATGGAGGATGCCTTTCACAATGATGGGCAGGGCAGTCTGCCGCCGTAACCAGGCGAGGTCGGCCCAGGTCGGGGCGCTGGTCATCAGCCCCTGAAACACGATGCTGTGCTCGGCCCCCAGGCTGGGCGGGCTGGACTGGGGCAGGTCGTGCAGGTTCACCGCCTGGACCTGCTGTGGCAGGGTAAATCCTGCGCGTTGGGCACGGTTGCGTAAGCCGTTGATTGGCGCGTCAACCGTGACGACCAGCGCGGTATAGCCGGCCGCCTCGGCCCGTCGCAACAGCGACAGCGTTCCCTCCCGCGAGTCTTGCACGTACAGCTGGAACCATTTGTTCCCGCTCAGCTCTGCCGCAATGGCCTCCAGCGAGACCGAGGCCATGGTGCTGGCGATACATCCCGCTCGCAGGGCGTCGGCCGCCTGGGCCGTCGCCCGCTCACCGTCGGGATGGACCAGTTTCTGGTAGGCCACAGGGGCTAACAGCACGGGGTGCCGAAACGGCTCACCGAGCAGACTCAGCGCCGTGGTGCCGCCCGTGCAGTCGCTCAGCACCCGGCTGAACAGCTCTATGCGGTCAAACGCGCGCCGGTTGTGATGCAGGGTGAGTTCATCGGCGCCGCCCCCGGCGATATATTCGTATACGCTGTGCGGGACGAAATCCTTTGCCAGACGCTCGTAGTCCGAGACGCACACCAGCTCGGGTGGAATGCGGGTGAGCTTGGGCCGTTTGGCAGGCTTCATACGGCTCTCCTGGTCCGGGGCGGCTCAGCCGGAGGCGCTGCTGAGCCGCCCCGGATCTCACACCGGTCTGGACAGGCGCTAGAAGCTGTAGGTGAGCGCCAGCTTGGCGTTGCGCGCGTCGCCGATGTACACGAATGCGCCGCTGCGGTAGCCGGCCAGATAGTAGTCTTCATTGGTGACATTGCCGACGTTGAGCCGCAGGCCGATCCGTTCGGTAATCTTATAGTTGGCAAACAGGTCCAGCACCGTATAGCCGGGCACCTTGTACGTATACTTGCCGACCTCCGCGTCGTAGCCGGCCGCCGAATCCGGCTGGCCGGTGTACATCTTGCTCTGATAGGTCACGATAGCGCCGACCGACAGCGCCGGGAGATACGGCACCCGGTAGCGGAGTTGGGCGAAGACGCCCTCGTTGGCAAAGTTGCTCAGCCGCTTGCCGACGTTGAGTCGAGTGTGAGAATCGCGGACTTCCGATTCCATGATCGCCGCCGCGACGAAGAAGCTCAGGTCCTCGGTCAGGTTCCCGACGACCGAGAATTCCAGCCCTCTGACCCGGTTCTTGCCGGTGTTGAGCGTGCCCAGCGCCTCGTAATCGTCGCCCACGTTTTCCATCACGTCGTCTTTGGTGACCTGGAAGGCGGCGGCCGTCAGCAGCAGTTTGTCGTTCAGCAGGTTCCATTTGGTGCCGAGTTCCAGGTTTTCGGTGAACTCGGGCTTGCTGTCCCGGACCTGATTCGGCAGGCCACAGATCCCGCCGTAGCCGCAGTTGCCGCCCAGGTCCGACTCGCCGCCGTTGATGTTGCTGGACGTGGACCACGAGAAATAGACGTTGCCCCAGTTCTTGAAGGCGTACACCAGCCCGGCATGGCCGTTCCACAGCAGGTCGGAATAGGTGTAGTCGGTGGTTTCGCCACGCCGGATGACGGTGTTTCCGTAATCAAAGTAATCGGCGCGCACCCCCAGGAAGGTGGAAAACCCGTACGCCAGGTCAACCGTGTCCATCAGATAGACCGACGTGGTCTCGATGGAATAGTCGGAATCGAAAGCGCCCTTGGTGATGTCCAGGTCCATGAAGCTGTTCAGGTTGGCGGTCAGCTGGCCGGGGCTGTCATACATGCAGTAACTGTCGGGACGGCTGTAGAGTTGGCCTCGCCACACTCCCTCGACATCGCAGTTCAGCGTTCCTCCGGGAGTCACATTGTATCGACCGTTGAGCACATTGTGTTCCGAGTACTCAAGGCCCAACAGCAGGCCGTGCTGCGTGAAGCCCAGATTGGTGTCCAGATAGACGTTGATCTGATTGGAGATATAGTCCACCTCTTGCCAGCCGTCTTTCTGACTCAACCTGAAGCCGGGGGTATCGGTGCCGGCCAGCTTCCAGAAGAAACTGGTTCCGGTGAGTACATAGCCGTTGTCGGTGAAACCGTAGCGGGTGGCGTTTTCCACCCGGAAATTCTTGCTGAACTCATAGCCGGTGCGGAACGTGAAGGTGTGGACTTCTGACTCCAGAAAGTCGCGGCCCTTTTGCAGGTAGACCGGAATGTTCTTGATCGGAGCGCCGAACTGCTCGATCTGGGTGCCGAGGTCCGGGTCGTCCTTGGCGTCGAGAAAGTAGTAATCGAAGGAAAAGTAGAATTTGTTGTCCGTGGGGTCATATCTGCCGGACAGCGCCGCGCCACGGCGCAGGCGTTCGGCGGGCGCTCGGTCGGGCACTTCTTCGTCGGCGTACAGCAGGTTGGCGCGGACGGCCAACTCATCGGTGATGCGTTTGTTGACGTCCAGATGGACGCGGTAATACTCGTCGGTGCCCGGACCGCCCTGGAACTTGATGAAATCATACTCGCTGCTGGCCTGCTTGGTGATGCCGTTGATGGCGCCCCCGGTCGAGCCGCGCCCGGCAAAGGTCGAGCTGGGTCCTTTGGTGATTTCGACCTGTTCCAGCGCGAAGCTCTCGCGAATCGTCATGCCGGGGTCGCGCAAGCCGTCCACGAACACATCGCTGCGGGCCTCGTGACCGCGAATGATATAGCGGTCGCCAAAGGCGTTGCCGCCTTCTCCGGTACCCAGGGTGATACCCGGCTGGGCGGCGAGTATCTCGCGCAAGTCCGACTTGCCCGAGTCTTCGATCTGGGTTTGGGTCAGCACGCTCATGGTGGCAGGCGTATCGGCAACTTCCTTGAGGCGGCGCGGGTCGCCCGAAATACGCGCCTTATACGGCACGCCGGGCTCGGCGTAGGGGTTGGTGTCGATCGTCCGATCCTGGATCTGTACCTTGTCCAACTGGACCTGCTCCTCGTCCTGGGTGTCCTGGGCCGAGGCCGAACCGCCGAGCATGACCGCCGAAATACTCAGCGCTATGGCGTTGCTGGTCAGGTTGGAGGCGGTCGGCCGTCGGAGTTCGACCGGCTCTTTCAGCTGTGATTGCCTCAT
Organism: uncultured Binatia bacterium (SeqCode); assembly: GCA_965243735.1. Lineage (GTDB taxonomy): Bacteria > Desulfobacterota > Binatia > Bin18 > Bin18 > JAAXHF01. The sequence goes on along the minus strand of CBDEVZ010000008.1, from coordinate 3,402,426 downwards.
GGTTTGCTCCTTTCGCGTTCAGGCGTTACTCCGTGACCAGCGAATACTCGACCGGCACGGCAAGATTCAGGCGTTGCTGGGGCATGGACTCCGGCATGGCGGGCAGCGGGCTGGCTCGGTCCAGCATGTCGAGCGCGGCCCGGTCCAACAGCGGATAGCCCGAGCTGTGTTGCACGCTGGAGGCGAGCACTGCGCCGCTGCGGTCGATCGTGAAGGCCACCACGACCACTCCCTGCTGTTTTCTCTTCTTCACCGCCGCAGGGTAGTCCTTGTACTGGTTCAGCCAGGCAATGAGGGCACTGAAATAGCTGCTCGGGTCTCCAGCCTTCCCGCCGAATCTCCGGCTGTATCCCCTGCCGGTCGCACGGGCCGCCGTCCGCAGAGCGGATCGCTGCTCGGTCCGGGGCGCCTCGGTCGTGCCGGGCGTGTGTGCGGGTTTTTGCTCGGGCGCGGGCTGCGGCGGCCTCTCGGCCGTGGCCTCGCTGGCCGGCGGCGGCGCCTCGACGGGCGGCTCTTCGACCGCCGTCCGTTTTTCAGCCTGGATATGTTCGGGCTCGGGTACGGGGACCGGTTCGATTTTTGCCAGGCGAGGTTCGACGGTCGGGGGCGGCGCCAGCACCGGAGCCGGTGGTGGCGCTTCCTCCGGGATATCTTCCTGGGCGGTGTCTGCCTGTCCGAGGTCCGGCACTGGCTCGGGCGCGGGGGTGTCGGCGTGTGTCTCGGTCAGCTCTGCGTACGAACCCATGCTGCCCAGGCCGATCTCAAGGCCCCCCTCACCCGCATGGCTGGCACCGCTCGGTGCGATGCGCTCGGGAGCCAGGGCGATATAGGCGTAGGCGCCAGTAAGATGAATGGACACGGCCATGACAAACGCCAGGAACCAGTACGACTTGTCCATGGATCGTCCTCTATGTGGTGTCGGCGGTATTCAGGCTGTACAGGGTCACGGTCGTTATCCCCTGAGCCCGCAGGACATCGAGCACGCCGTCGAGCGACCCGGCGGTCACGTCTGTGTCCGCTCTCAACACAATCGTTTTTTCAGCCGTGGCGGCTCGCAGAGCGGCTCCCAGGGCTTCGAGCCCGGTCTGCTCGCCGTTCAGCCACAGCCGGTTGTGGGGATCGAGCGCCAGGGTGATCGCGTGTCGTTCAATCGGCCTGTCGCTGTCAGACACCGGCAGTTGAATCTCCGGCGTGTTGGCCTGCTGTCCGGCGATCAGGAAAAAGATCAGCAGCAGCAGGACGATGTTGATCAGCGGAATCATGTTGAGATCCCGGCTGGGGCGCGGTTTGGTCAAAGCGTCGAACATAGGCGCTCCGCTTCAGTTTTGCGTGTCCCGCTCCAGGCTTTTGCCCAGCGAAACGCCGCTGATGCCGGCCGCCTGGAGCTGCTCAAAGGCGGAGATGATGATTTGCAGCCGGGTCTCGGCCTCGGGAAACACCACCACCGGTCTGGTCGAATCCAGTCCTCCGCTGTCGCCCGACGGCGAAACGGAAAACGGCCGCCCGTTCAGCGACAGCGCACCGTTTGCGTGCAGGATCATGGCCTGGGGCTGCTGCGGGCCGGGTTCGGGGCCGGCGACCGGGAAGTGGAAATCGACCGCTTTCCAGCGGCTGAAGGTCGAGGTCAGCATGAAGAACATCAGCAGAATGAACACCACGTCGATCAGCGCCGTCAGACTGACCGCTCTTCGCCGCGCAGCATACAGCGGTGTGGTGCTCATCTGACCTGCTTCTCCCGGTAGTCGGGCCGTTGAGCCGAGCGTTCGGCCTCCAGGGTAAAAGTCCGCTCCAGGCCGTCGAGCAGGGCCGCAGTTTCGACTTCGACTTTGCGTTCCAGCCAACTGTTGGTGATGGAGACGGGGATGGCGATGCTGAGTCCGACCGCAGTGGTCAGGAGGGCCTGCCAGATGCCGCCCGACAGTACGGCCGGGTTCACCTGCGTTCCTGCGGCTTCCATCGCCTGAAACGCCTCGATCATGCCCAGCACTGTGCCTAACAGTCCCAGCAACGGGGCCAGAGCGGCGATGACTTCCAGGATGCGGAGATAGCTGCCGAGCGTGGCCGCCGCCCCGCGCGCCAGGCGCAGGGCTTCGTTTTTGACCTCCTCAAGGCCGAGCGCGCCCTTGTCAAGCAGGCGCAGGGTCTGGCTGATGACGTGCGCCTGAGCGTTGCGCTGACCCTGGAGCAGAATGACGGCCTGCGAGCGTTCGCCCTTTTCCAGATGCGCCAGAGCCTGCTCGACCACGCCCTTGGGCCGGGGACGCTGCAGCCACCATTGCCACAGCTTGACCAGAATGACGGTCAGCGCGACCAGCGACAGGCCGGCCAGGAGCCCGACCACCGGGCCGCCGAGACTCAGAAATGTCGTGACATCAAGCATGGGTCCTCGCCAGGCGCAATACAAAAAGCCCGCAAGGAAACGGTATTTCACCGTCCTTACGGGCTCTAGGCTTAGGGCCGCTGGCCTAATTGACGCGTGTAGATTTCAACCTGATCACTCAGGTTGATTTCTTAATTGAATTTGATTATCAATTTCAATATAGTTTTTTCTTCAGACTGTCAAGCACCCCGGAGCCGACCTACGAATTTTCGGGGCTGAGCGCCACGCCACTCTCCTGGATAACTTTGTGGATCTCCAAGACGTTGCTGCCGGCAAACATGCCGGCCGGCGGACGGTTGGCGTGGGCCTGGCGAAAGGAGTCGCTCCTAGTCCAGTGTTCAAAGTCCGCCTGACTGCGCCAGTAGGTTTTGACCAGATAGTAGTCGCCCTTGATGGGCCGCAGGATTTCGTTGCGAATAAAGCCGGGTTCCGTATCAATCAGGCCGGCCCGGTTGCGGAAACGTTCCTCAAAGTCGGCTTCGTGACCCTTGGCCACCGGGATGCGATTCGTCACAACAACCATGCTCATACGGCTTACCTCCTCTGGGATGTGGTGTGTAATGGATACAGGATCGGAGCGCTGATGCCCGGTACGCGGGCAAAGCTCATGCTGACGCCGAACACCTCGGTACACAGTTCCGGGGTCAAGACCTGCTGCGGGAGGCCGTGGGCGGCGATGCTTCCCTGGGACAGGATAATCACGCGGTGACTGAAGCGGGCGGCAAGGTTCAGATCGTGCAGCGCCATGAAGACGGTCACGCCCCTGTCGCGGTTGAGTTGGCCGACCAGTTCCAGGATATCCAGCTGATGGGTGATGTCCAAATAGGTCATGGGTTCGTCGAGCAGCAATACTTGAGGCTCTTGGGCCATGGCCATGGCCAGCCACACCCGCTGACGCTCGCCGCCCGACAGCTGGGTCACCGGCCGGTGGCGGAGCGAGTCCAGGCCGGTGCGGGCCAGGGCGCGTTCCACGGCCTGGCGGTGGCGGTCGGGGCGCATCAGAAAAAACGTGGCCCGGTGTGGAAAACGCCCCTGCGCCACCAGTTCCTCGACCGTGAAGCCGACCGGGGCCTGGGCGCCCTGAGCCACAAAGGCGAGCTGGCGGGCGATGTGCCGGGAAGACAGGCTGCGCAGCGCCTTGCCCCACAGCGCGATGTCGCCCCGCTGGCTGGGGATCAGGCCGATGAGTGCCTTGAGCAGGGTTGATTTGCCCGAGCCGTTCGGGCCCAGCAGAGACACGATCTCTCCGGCTCGGATGGACAGCGACACGTCGCGCAGGACCGTCCGCCGGCCATACCCGGCGTACAGCCCGCTGGCCGTTATCAGCGCCGTATCGGTCATAGTCCTCTCCGCAGTATCCACAGAAAGTACGGCGCGCCCAGCAGGGCCAACAGCAGGCCGACCGGAATCTCAAGCGGGGCAAACAGGGTGCGTGCACTGAGGTCGGCCGTGACCACCAGCCCGGCCCCGACCAGGGCTGCGGTGGGCAGCAGAAAGCGATGATCGGCGCCGACCAGAAGCCGGCACAGATGGGGCACGACCAGCCCGACAAATCCGATCAGCCCGGCCACGCTGACCACGCCGGCGGCCAGCCCGGCGGCCAGCGCCGACAACCCCAGCCGGGTCAGGGTCACCGGCAGCCCCAGGGCTGCGGCCTGCTCTTCGCCAAGGAGCAACAGGTTCAGCTGGCGGGCGCAAAAAAAGACCGGCAGGCCGGCGGCGCAGGCATACGGCCACAGCAGGCCGACCTGGGGCCAGCTGCGCCCGCTCAGCGTGCCGGCCAGCCACGGCAGCACGGCCGGCACCCGTTCGCTGTACAACAGCATCAGCAGCGACATGAGCGAGGCCAGGGCGGTGTTGAGCGCCACCCCGGCCAGAATGACCCGCAGCGGAAAGATCGTGCCGTCCTTCCAGGCAATGCCGTAGATGAGCAGCGCGACTCCTAATCCGCCGAGCGTGGCCCCGAACGGCAGCCAGCCGGTCATATGGGGGAAGAGAATCAGCAGGATAACGGCGATCAGCCCGCCGCCGGCCGAGACTCCGATGATCCCCGGGTCGGCCAGGGGGTTGCGCAGGATGGCCTGGAGCACAGTGCCGGCCAGCGCCAGGCTGCTGCCGATCAACATGGCCAGGATCAGGCGCGGCAGACGCAGGGTCCAGACGATGGTCGTACCGACTGTGGTCTCGGCAACGGCGGACTGGGGAGACCCGAACAGGGCCGTCCAGACTTCTCCACCCGACACCGTCACGCTGCCCTGGCCCAGCGACAGCAGGCTCACCCCGCCCAGCGCCACGCCGCTTATGAGCAGGACGGTCAGCCGGGTCGCGGTTCGCGGATCGTCGGGCCGTGTTGCGGCCGGATCGGGCGTCTGGGCCGACTCGGCCGAAGGCCGGGCCTCGGCAGCCGCTGAAGCCGGCCTAGGGCTGGCGCTCATGCAAGACCTCGCTCAGCAGGCGAACGGCCTGGGGAAAGTTCAGCCCCGGGTCGGCCGAGAACAGGGTCGCCGGCATGACGTGGACTCGGCCGCGCTGGACGGCGCTGAGTTCCTGCCAGGCCGGGTGGCTGCCGAGTTCCGCGTTGAGGGCGTCGGTCACCGCCTGGGGATCGCCGTGACTCATCACGCAGATCACCTCCGGCTTGGTGATCAGCAGTTCCTCAAGACTGAGCGGCAGAAACCCCAGCTCATAGCCCGGGTCATGCTGGTAGGCGGAGACAATGTCGGCGGCCAGGTTTTGTCCTCCGGCCAGCCGCAGCAGGTCGCCGGCATACGTCCACGGGGCGATGACCAGAAATGCCTGGGTCGTTCCGAACAGGAAGATCGTTGGCCGCGGCGTGGCGGGCAGACCGCTCCGCACCTCGTCCAGCTCTTGGCGCAAGTCTTGGCCGAGGGCTGTGGCCTGCTCGTGGCGGCCGAGCAGCGTCCCGATGTCGCGGATGACCTGGACGACCTCGTCCACAGTGCGGGCCTGCGACAAATACTGGGTGGCCTGCACCACCTGGAGGCGTTGGGCGACATCGCCGTGAGCCTGAGCCGGGGCAATAATCAGATCCGGCCGGGCGGCTAGGATGGCTTCAAGATTCGGTGCGACCGCATTGCCGACCGCCGGCAGCGACTGAAGTTCCGCCGACAGGGCTATGCCGGGCAGGCTGGGGCGCCCGACCAGCCTGCCGCCCAGGGCCTGGACGATATCCAGACTGCCCTGACTGAGCGCGATCACGCGTTCGGCCGGTCGGGCCAGGCTGATGTGACGGCCCGCCCCATCCCGGACCGAGACCGGAGAATCGGCGGCCACGGTTGGGCGGAAAACCAATCCCAGGGATAGAACAAGTAGGAGTGTGAACCAGAAGGATTGACACAGCATAGCAAGGTATCTTTGCACGGCGGGCAATCCGGGGAAAGCGGGACATCTGACGCTAGCAGCCCATCCGCCAGCGATGGCAACATCTCTCCGGGATGAATTGAAAATGCTTTTCAATATCAATTCATGAATAGCGTTTCTAATTGAAAATGGATTTCAATATCGTTTTTGCTTCTAGTTGAAAATGATTTTCAGAATCATTTTCTTCAATAAAATCAATAACTTAGCGCGAAAATATACTTGACACACCGGGTCGGGCGTATTACCCTGTGTGCATACGATGTTTTGTTTGTCCTTAAGCGAAAGGAGTTCACGATGGATACCAAAAAGATGATTGACGCGCTCAATAAGGCGGTTGCTTTGGAACATACCGCAGTCATGCAGTACAAGCAGCACGCCCTGCTGGTCAGCGGCCTGTGGCGCAAGGAGTACGAAGGCTTCTTTTCCGACCAGAGCGAAAGTGCCCACGGCCACGCCCACAAATTCGGCCAGAAAGTTGTGATCCTGGGCGGTATCCCGACGGTCGAGTTGGGAGCGCCGATTCGCCAGTCGACCGACCTCGAAGAGATGCTGAACCAGGACCTGGAACTCGAACGGGCCGCCCTGCAGGCATACATGGACGCCCACGCCCTGACCGACGATAATCTGCCACTGCGCATCATGCTGGAGAACCAGATTGAGGCGGAGCAGGAAGACATTGAAGAACTCGAGATGTATCTCGGCATGGTCCAAACGAGTGGGCTTGAGCGCGAGGTGAATCTGCGCCGGGTCGGCTGAACGCGACGCTCTCAATCCTTCTTTCCGATAAGCGGGCAGCTCATGAACGGGCTGCCCGTTTTTTTGTTCGCTTCACCCTCTCCTCGCCGTCTCTATCCGTCCTCCCGCCGCCGAGAGCCATGTCCGGCGTGCGGCCGGGAAACGGAATGACTTTTCCGCCGGGCTGTCCTGACTGCTTCCGCCAGGTGTGGCCGCTGGTACGCAAGGTCTGAAGCAGAGCCTCCGCTTCCGCTGGCCCGAGCTGCAGGGTGTGTTGTCGATACCAGCCAACGCCCTTGCCCCACGACTGCCGCCGGAGTTCCAGGGTCTGTTCGCCGGCGGCATCGCAGCTGAGAGCGACTTGGAGCCGGCTGTGTTCGTTGTCGGCCGTGATGGTGCTCAAGATTTGCTCGTGTGACATACGTCTCTCCTGATGGTGCGCTTACAAAGCCACAAACGAAACGGCCTGCCGCCAGCCCCTCGTTTCCCACCGCCGCCCGTTTGTTTCGAGTAACAGGCCCTCTACGCCTGACAGACGCTCCAGCAGCGCCGTTCCTTCCGATTCACCGAGGATGAGCAAGGCTTTGCTCAAGGCTTCGGCCTGGGCGGCGCTGGGAGCGACCACGCAGGCCAGCAGATCGCGTTGAATGGGCTGCCCGGTGCGGGGATCGATCACGTGCCCGTAGCGCCGGTCGCCGAGCGTGACACTCTGGCCCAGGCTGCCCGAGACGGACAGGGCCTGGTCGCGCAAAGTGGCGATCCCCGTGAGGGTGCCGTCTGGGAGTCGGACCAGCAGCCGCCAGCCTGGGGCGTCGGGCGGCCGGCCCACAGCCCACTGGCTGCTGTGACCAAAATTGAGTAGGGCATGGCCGACCCGTCGCTCCTTGAGCAGGGCGACCATGCGGTCGAGCGCAAACCCCTTGCCAATGCCCCCGAGGTCGAGAGCCATGTTCTGAGCCAGGGCAACCGTCCCCTGCGGAGAGAGGACGATCCTGTGGCTGCCGACCCGGCTGAGGGTGTGCCGCACTGAATCAGGGGAGGGCAGGCCGGGGGCGCGCTTCCACAGGGCCATGAGCGGACCGACGGTGATATCAAACGTGCCGCCGGTCAGCTCCCAGTAGCGAACGGACAGGGACAGGGCGTCCATGACCTCGGCCGGAACGGGCATGGCGCCTTGGCCGGCCGTGGCGTTCAGACGGCTGACCGGGCTGTCGGGCGCGTACGTTGTCAGCAGCCGATCCAGCCGAGCCGCAGTCTGAAACAGGCTGTCGCTGGTGCGCCGGGTACGGTCCGGGTCGGTCCCGCACAGCGTCAGCTGTAAGACCGTGCCCATGGTGTAGCGGCCGTCAATCACGCACGACAGCGGCAGGGCGGCGCTTGGCAGGCTCAGCAGGAGCACACAGGCGACGATGCAGGCGATAGGCAGGTGGAGGCGTGGCTTCATCCTAGCGCTCTGCTCCTTCCAGGCCGGCTTCTGCAATGGGCGATTGTTCGGGGCTGTCGGGCGTCGGTCGGCGGCTCGCCGTCTGCCTGCGATCCGTGCGGTACTGCTCCTGAGAGCCGGCAAAGACCGCCCACAGGGCGACAACGACCAGCACGGCCAGACTGATTTCCAAGGCTACAAACCCGGCGATTTTCAGATAGGCGAACAGCGGGTGGACAAAGCGCACCAGCCAGCCGCCGCCCTCGTTCACCAGAGCGGACGTAAACGGGATGATGATAAACCAGGCTTTAGCATTCGAGCTGAGCGGCACAAACAGCATGAGATGGGTCAGGGTGAGCAGCAGCAGGCCCATGGCAAAGAGATGAAAATGTGCCACTTCCAGCATGCCCTGATAGCTGCGGGGCTGCAAAAAGCGCTCTTCCGAGCCAAGGTAATACTCGGCGACCGAGGTGTAGCTGAGACTCATCTTCTGGAAATACAGCAGGGCGTTGGTCAGCCACAGGCCGGCCACATAGATGACGAAGATGACGATGATGAGTTGGAGCAGCCGGTTTTTGGACCACTCGCCGGTAATCACAAAGCGCATGTCATCTCATTCCCTCTCCCCTTGGGGGGGAGGGGTCTTCTCCTGAATCAAGACCTGAAAAAGGGCCAGGACTTTGCGCACGCCTTGGGTCGCGGCCTGGGCGGTCAGGGTGGAGCCCATGATACCGTGGATATCGCGCCGCAGGCGTAACGAAGGTGTTAAGTGTTTCTGATCGAACTGCTCCAGCCACAGCTCTGACGGCAGGTATTCGAGCGGCTCGTAAAAGGCCAGGACCAGGAGTTTTTGCAGGCTGCCGTCGGGTGACACCACCATCAGAAAGGTTTCGGGAAAGGTCCGCACAATATGGGTCTCAATGAAGGCGTAGCCCTGCACGGTGTCAGCCGCATGGCCGACGTAAAAGGTGGCCAGCTTGGAATCGAGCGAGGTCTGGGCCAGAGCCTCAATCCGCTCGATCTGCTGCGGGGTGAGGAAGAAGGTTTGCGTCTCGACGCGGTCTGCCGTGGGAAATGCCACCTGCAACGCCTTTGTCTTGGAGTAAAAAACCTCGGCCTCAATAGTGGTGGCACTGCCCAGCAGTGCCACCACGCACAGCAGGTACGGGCTAGAAAACAAAACCAATGCCAAAGTTGACCTCGTCTTCGCGCTCGTAGTCGTTATCGTCAGTATCGAAGTTACGGTAATCTACCTTGAGCACGACGTTGGGGTGGGGCTTATAGCTGATACCGGTGGTCCAGATGTTGTTCTCGTAGCGATCCTGTTCCTCCCAGTCACCAGCCATATCGGCGTGCTGGTCGATAAACGAGAAGCGGAAAAAGGGCGACAGCTGCTGTTGGGTGTCGCCCAGCAGCCACGGCATGATGTCGTAGGCCACCTCGGTATAGAAGCCGAGCATCTCCTTGGCGATCTTGCCGCCGCCCCCGATCCGGTTGAGTTCGCCCGAGTCTTCCAGGTGGGACATGGCGAACAGCGCCCGCAGGTCCAGCCCTTGCCGGCTGTACATGCCGTGCAGTTCCCAGATGGTCAGCCGCGCGCCGGGCACATTGGCCGGGCCACATTCCCCGTCCACACACTCGTAGTACTGACTGTCATGGGAGGTCTTGCCGGTGTACACCGAGCCGCCGAACGTGAGGTTCAGCATCGGCGTGTAGTCCAGCCGCGCCGCCAGGGCGATATCCTCGGCCACGGCATTGCCGCCCTTCTGGCGCGTGCTGCGGAAGTGTTCCTTCAGTTTGAACGAGGGCTTGGTCAAACAGTTGCCGTTCTCGTCAGGCGTACACGCTGCCGTGTTGCTCGACGCGCCTTCAAGCGCGTTCATGCCGTAGATGCGGTATTCGAGACCGGGCAGCAGTTGGCCGAATATGCCGATACCGTTCTCGCGCCAGGTTGAGGGGATGATGCGCCGCTCGACCTCGGGCCGCTCCACGCCGTGGAAGAACACGGGCTCGTGCAACTCGTTGACGATACCCAGCGGGGCGAGCAACATGCCGGCGCGGAAGTTGGCCCACTCCCACAGCAGGAAATCGATGTAGGCGAACTCGACCGACACCGAGCCGCCGGCGCCCGTCCCGGCGTGCTCGAACTCCAACTCGGCGTTCATGATGATGCGGTCGGTGAACTTATAGCCGGTGTACAGCACGAAACGCAGGTTGTCCGTGAAGTCGCGGTCGTTGCGCGACTTATCGCTCACATCCTTGCGGTAAAAGGCCTCACCATAGCCGCCGATCGACAAGCCCCGCTCGACGCCGTAAATCTTGGAGGCCGCCGGTCCCAGGCCGTATATGCTGTCTTCCATGGTCAGCGGCTCGAAGTCGGGCACGGTCAGGCTGGTGCGCAGGTTTTCCACTTCCTCGGCCAGCAGGCTGGTGCGCCGGGTGGCTTCTTCCTGCTCCTGCTGTCGTTCTTCTTTGAGCGCAGTCAGTTCTTGTTGCATCTGTAGCATTTGCTGTTCCAACTGCTGAATTCGGTCATCATCAGCTGCTCGGGCCAACTGAGAAGTCCCGCCCATGCAGATGAGTGTCGCCAGGGCGACTGCCAACATTCGTACCATTCTCAACCCTCCTCCCTGTTCGAGGTCAATCACAAAAGGGCTCTGGGTTTGGTACCGCTGGCCTCTGCCGCACTGAGTCGATCACATCATGGCTCTGGGCTCAGTTGCCTCCTTCCTGTTCGGCGTCCCGCCACTCAGCTGTCATGTCATGCCGCATCGACGCCGCGCTCCACGGAATGAGAACGATCCGTTTACAGCGCCGACATTTGAGTTCGACGCCGTTTGGACGGAGCAGGGCTAAGAGATTTCCGCAGCAGCAGCGGCACTCTTGCGCATGAGTCGATGAGGAAGATGGATATTGGACTTCCATGGATGAAATTGAGAATCATTATCAATTTCATTTGTCAAGGGTGTAGAACAGAAAAAGTCGTTGCGCCGCTGTGGCAGACAGGCTAGTATTTCGGGAGCCGAATCCGAGCCCCCACAGCGTGGAGAGGTGGCCGAGTGGTCTATGGCGCTCGCCTGCTAAGCGAGTGTACGTTAGCGCGTACCGCGGGTTCGAATCCCGCCCTCTCCGCTCCCGTTTCTCGACACCGCCCTGCTTCCATTGACCCGCCTTGATCGAGTCCACGAGGACCGACCGCTACGCTCGGCGCTTGTCGTGTTCCGGTGGGTATGCTAGGAGGGAGAGCCCAGAGTCGGCGGAGCTTTTTCCCACCGTGTATGCGCCCTTAGCTCAGTCTGGATAGAGCGGCAGACTACGAATCTGTAGGTCGGAGGTTCGAATCCTCCAGGGCGCGTTTTTTTGAGCGAGAAGCCTGCATGGCGAAACGTCAGTGGGCGGAAGAGGCAAACGATGGCAGCCAACCAAACCAGCGTCCACAAGAAGATGGACAGGATTCTGCAAAAGCTGGCTACGCTGGAAGACAACGATAAAGCGCTGCTGAAGCAGACCAACTATTTGGCGCAACTGGTGGTGCTGGCCAGGCAGGACTCCGCTCGCCAGCAGCAGGAATCTCAGGCTATGCTGCGCGAGTCCCAGGCTATGCTGCGCGATATGGGGCAGATGCTGCTGGAAATCAAGCAATCCTCAGACCGGACCGAGGAACGGGTCGCGGCAATCCTGGCCGAGACCCGTCAGCATTAAACCCTTCACTCTACCCCGATAATCACAAAATTCTGTGAAGCCTCCTGCCATTGCACGATGACGTTCTTTCCTTGCTCTGGAAAGTTCGGGAGTCTATAGGTGCCGCTGACTCCGGTCAGAAACTCCGTGCCCAGCGTTGTCACCGTAAACCTTGCCCGGCCGAACTCCCGGCCATCGGCCAAGGCGCGCACCGTATGGGTTCCGTCGTCCAGCAGATTCCAGTTGAAGAGCAGCGCAAAGCCGTTATTCGTGTCGCCACATCTGCCGGCCGTATCGCCCCGACCGGTGCCATACGCTGCCTCAAGGGTAGCTGTTCCATCAATTTCAATCTCAACCTTTTGGGCATCACACACCCAGCCGGAAAATAAGCCGATACCGCTCTGGAACGACGCATTACTCGGGTTTTCCAAGCTGCCGACGGTCCCCTGCGGAACAGTGGCTCTCTGCGTCCTTGCTCCGCTGCTCGGCGTAATCACGAAATTTTGCGAAGCTTCCTGCCACTCGATACGGACACGCTGACCGGCTCGTGGGAAGTCGTCCAAGGTGTAGCTCGCCCCGGCTCCGGTCAAGAACTCTGTCCCCAGCGTCGTCACGCTAAATGTGGCTCTGTCGAACTCGACCCCATCGGCTAAGGCCCGCACAGTATGCTGTCCGTTGCCCAGCAGATTCCAGTTGAACAGCAGGGCAAAGCCGTTATCGCTGTCACCACACCTGCCAACCGTGTCGCCCCGACTGGTCCCATACGCGGCCTGAAGTCGCGTACCGGCAATTTCAATCTCAACCCGCCCGGCCTCACACACCCAACCGGAAAACAGACCGATCCCACTCTGGAACGAGTTGGGGGAAGGGTTTTCTAACGCGCCAGCCGACTGTGCGCCCGGACGGCGGTAGATGACGCCAGAATCGGCATTCCTCAGCCACCATGACGGCTGGCCCTGAGGCGTAATACGGTCGGCTGCCAATGGCTGTCTGACCAGGGAAACTCCGAGTGGAACATTCGGGTCGCGTTGGGAGAACACAATCGCCGTATCGTCGCCAGTATAGCCGGGTACGCCCCAGTCGCCCGCCACTGTTGCAATCGGCTTCCAGTCTCCGGTGTTCAAATTGGCAGCAACGACTGTTGATTGATTCCGAGCCTCATCAAAGACATCAAAGGTCAAAAAATTATCGCTGGTCTGGCTCAGAGCCGGAAAGCCAACATCGAAACCGGGTATGGGTGTCGTCAGAGCTAGGCTCGTTCCTGTGTTCAGATGCAAGGCGTACAGGCTCCACTGTCTCAGTTGGGAGCCATCAGCGAAGGATATCGCGTTCAGGGCATCGTAGATGACCCACTGCCCGTCATTGGTGAAATCCATAGCGTCAGCATAGAGAACGGTGTCTGTTGCCGGGCCATCATAGGACGGAGTTTTCAGGGTGAAGGTTTGTGATTCATCGGTCGCCAAGTTAATCACGCTTATCCTGTTATCCCGGTTGCCGAGCGCGTCCCGAAAAACAAATCCAAACAACTGGCTATCGGGTGACATGGCAACAGAATAGACCCAGCCGGGAGACCCGAGGCACTCTTCCCCACTGCCATCTGTTCCAATGAGGCAGACATCGTTCTGGGCATTGACAAAGATGGCAAACGTACCATTGCGGGAGACGGAGGGCCGTGCCGCGGCCACGACCGCGTTGGCGAGTTGAGAGCCGTGATTCTCGTCGCCGCGTGCGTCTTCCCGCCGTCCCAGCCGGAAATTGCCGGATTGGTCCCGATAGACGAAAAGAGTGGAATCCGGCCCTTGAACGCTGGGAATATCCGGCGGATCCGGGGTAGGCGGGGCGGCCCCAATCTCGACAGCGGTAAACGCCTCAGCCGTTTTCCGAGCCTGGGTTGACCCGGCCCCAAAGATGTCTTCCGCAGCTTGAATACAGGCCAGGCGGGCGTCACTAAACTGCGAGTATTTGACCAGATAGACGGTCAGGGCGCGGTAGAAAATCCGCTCGGCATCCCGCAGGCCAATGGCTCCCTCAAGGCCCGCTGCGAGTAGATAATACGCTCGGTTGATAATGCTGCTATTGATATGAACGCCGCCGTTGTCTCGGTTTACGAGCTTGGACAGGCAGGGGTCAGATGGTTCAAAAAAATCGCTCATGCGCTGTGGGTAGAAACAACCAGGGATGAATTCCAGAGAAGCAGGGTTCTTCATATTGCGCGCCGGGCTGTCGAGTCCTGTACCAATAATCCAATCTGGATTGCCGTTAGTCCTAGCTTCGACCATTTCCCCAAAGACATCCGAAAACGCCTCATTCAGTGCGCCGGGCTGATTCACATATTCCAGATTCGCCGAGTGCTGGATGACGCCGTGGGTCAGTTCGTGACCAACTATGTCAAGTGCCCCGGCATACAAGTCTCCATCGCCAAACCCTAGCACTTGGCCGTTCCAGAATGCGTTCTGCTCTTGCAAGCCATGCCGTACAATCGCTCGAATCGAAGCGCCCCTATCGTCAAACGAATTCCGGCTGTGCCGCTCCCGATAATAGTCGTAGGCTTGAGAAAGGTTATACGAAGCGCTGACTCCCTCACGCAGCCACCCGGAAGTTGAGTTGGACGAATAGGGTGTGAAGAGGGGTTCATCTATCGGCAGGTTCCCTGCATCGTAAATCCAGATAACGCCCTCTTCCGAATTGGGGTTAAACATCGGTTTAGTGGTATCAATCATCCAGAAAAAGCCGTCTTGCCGCCACACATTGAGTGGACGGCGGACGCCAAACAGGTCCACGCCCGAGCCGGAGACGTTCTGGTGCATGATCTGGCTATAGGCGGTCAACTCGTCGCCGTTGATGGCATCAATGACCACCAGCCAGCGGGAGGTCAGGGAGATATGCAGTTCCAGTTTCCAGGCCAGCCGGGGTGGGGTGTCACCGGGGGCGTAAATAATGAGTTCGGATGTAGCGACCTCGGCTTTGTCCCCGTCGGTCAGCCCGGTCCGGGCGTATTCAACTGCGGTGGCTTCATCAATTACGGGAGTCGTGTCGAGCTTCTTTGGAGTGGGCACGAACACGCCATTCAGCAAATCGACATGGCCGTTCGGATCAAGATGGACAATCAATTCCGCCGGCCACACGGGCAGGCCGTTATACATTTGGTCAAAGCGTAGATGGGTGCGGTCCAGGGCGTCGGTCTGCTGTCGGGTCAGTGTGAGTTCGGCCTGCGGGTCGTCCAGGCGGAGCAGGGCACGGTTGGCCTGAAGAAATTTCTGGGCCGTTGCTTCATGAGTGTCTTTGCCAAAGGAGAAAAAGCTTTGTGCCTGGGCCTGCTGCAATACTTGACCCTTAATCTGACGTGGCGTTCCGGCCGTGGGATGAAGCCAGACCGAGACATTGCCCCTGTCCTGGTTGCGAGCGCGCAGTTGGGAGAGGGCGTGGCTCTGTTTGAGCGTGAGTTGAGCGGGCGTCTGGTGTGTTGTCGTTTGGAGGCTGTCCAGATATTGGCGGAGGCGCTCGGCCAACTCTATTGCCCGGGGGTCCGGGTCGGTCTCTGTGGACGGCTCGCTTGTCGGAGCAAGCGCGTTGGGTGGAGACAGCGGATAGAAATGAAAGGTTGGGCTATTGCCGCCGGCCAGATGCTGGCTCACCAAGAGCGTCGTCAGCAGAACGACTCCGCTACACAGCCATCGTATCGCTCTTCGACGATTGGGCATTCGCTCTCTCCGTACTGACGGTTGACCAAGTGCGAAGATGGTGGACGCAGGGGAAAATATCAAGGCAGGGCAAGGACGCTATCAGGCTGGAAGGTTATTGCGCTGTCTGTATGGCTGACAGTTTTTGCAAGACCTCACCCGTCTGAGCGTCAATCATCACCTCCCAGCCTTCGGCCAAGCCCAGGAGAACCGAGACGTGATAGGCCAGCCGTGGGGCGGTGTCTTCCGCTGCAAAGATCACCAGCGTGGCCTGGCACTGGAGACACCCGGCAAGGGGTTTTCCCAGATGGTCCGCCACCCGCTGTAGCGCAGCGTGGCCTGTCAGGCTTGGCTGGGTGGACAGATTGCGCGGAGTTGGGATGTAGCGTCCTTGGACGAGATAGACCTGGGTGTCAGCGTTGAGGTGAACCCGCAACTCGGCAGCCCAGACCGGAATGTTGTGGAAGGTCTGCTGAAGGCGGACGTGAGTTAGTCCCAGGGTGTCGGTCTCGACCGCCTCGACCCGCAGCTCTCGGGCAGGCTCGGTCAGCCGGAACTCATCCCGGTAGGCTTCAATGAAAGCGCGGGCAATGTCTCTAAACTGCTTGCTTGCCCGCAGCTGGGCAAAATCCGCATCGTGCTTCAGGGGTGCGGACAGATCCGGGGCTTTCAGAAAAGTGATTGTTCCCAGGCGTGGGTCACGGCGGATCTCCACCGGCATTGGAAAGGTGTTCATAGCTGCTGATTGCTGACGACTGATTGGTTCCGCTGACACTGGGAGCAATCGTTCTGGCTGAGCCTGGACGGCGTGGCAGGCGCTCATCGAAAGCGAGAGCACGCACGCCCTCAGCAGATAGACCGGGAATGTGACGAATTGGAGCGCCATTGCGGGCCATCGGCATCTTCAGACCAAGACTGGATGGCCAGGCTTACAGGCACCTGACCGACTCGCACGCCCTTACTGCCCTTCGCGGACGCGGCTGACTTTTACCACGCCACGGATTTTGCCCAGATTGTTGACGACCCGCTTGAGGTCTGTGGCGCTGCCGACCATGACCTCAAAGAGGTTCAGCGCCCGGTTGTCGGACAGGGTGCGGACATTGGCGCTCTTGATATTGACCTCGACCGAACTGATGGCCTTGCTCATGGCGGCCAGCAGGCCGGGCCGATCTTCAGACAGGACTTCGACTTTGACTGTGCGGGTGAAGTCGTTGGCCTTGTCCCAGCTGACCGCGACGTGGCGTTGGGGGTCGCTTTCCAGCAGACGCTGACACTCCACCGCATGCACGGTCACGCCTTTGCCGCGGGTGATGACGCCCAGAATCCGCTCTCCGGGCAGCGGATTGCAGCAGCGCCCGAAGCGCACCAGGATATCGCCGATGCCCCCGACCCGCACCCCGCTCCGTCCGCCGTCTTCGCGGTCCGGTCGGTTGGTAATCTTGTCGAGTTCGGCCTCGTCCAGGGCTTGCCACGACTGGCTGCCGTTGGCCGGCAGCAGATGGGGCAGCAGATTTCTGACGGTCAGCTGGCCGTAGCCTAGGGCGGCCAGCAGGGTTTCTTCGCCCTTATAACCCAGGGCCTTGATGGCGCCCTCAAGTTTGCCCTGTTTGCGCAGCGCGGTTGCGTCAAGCTGGTGGCGGGACAGCTCGCGCTCCAGCAGTTCACGACCCAGGGCAACGCTGCGCTCGCGCTGCTGGGCCTTGACCCACTGCCGAATCCGGGCCTGGGCTTTGGGCGTTTTGACGAGTTTGAGCCAGTCCTTGCTCGGCGTCTGGGAGGGCTTGGTGACAATCTCCACGGTATCGCCGTTGCGGAGCTGATAGCGCAGCGGCACCAGACGGCCGTTGACCCGTGCTGCGCTACAGTGGTTGCCGACCTCGGAATGGACCCGGTAGGCGAAATCCACGACCGAAGCCCCCTGCGGAAAATCGTGCAGGTCGCCCTTGGGGGTGAACACATACACTTCTTCGGTGAACAGATCGCCCTTGACCGTGTGCAGAAATTCGGTCGGGTCCTGCACCTGCTGCTGCCACTCCAGGAGCTGGCGCAGCCAGGAGAAGCGTTGATCTTCCTCCACCACCCGACGGCCCTCTTTATACGTCCAGTGGGCGGCAATGCCCTCCTCGGCGATCCGGTGCATATCCTGGGTCCGAATCTGCACCTCGATGCGCTCGCCGTAGGGACCGATGACGGTGGTGTGCAGGGACTGATACCGGTTTGCCTTGGGCAGGGCGATGTAGTCTTTGAAGCGGCCGGGAACCGGTCGCCAGTGGCTGTGGACAATCCCCAGGGCGCCGTAACACTCGCTGACCGAATTGACGATAATCCGAAACGCCACCAGGTCATAAATCTGGTCAAACAGCAGGTTCTGGGACTCCATCTTCTGGTAGATGGAGTAGAAGTGCTTGGGCCGGCCGTGGACATTGGCCGAAATCCGGGCGTGGTCGAGCTTGGCTTGCAGAATGCTGAGGACTTCGTCGATATAGGCCGCCCGCTCGGTTTTTTTCTTGGCGATATCGCGTTTGAGCTGCCGGTAGACCTCGGGATGGAGGTAGCGCAGGGCGTTGTCTTCGAGTTCGCTTTTGAGCCAGTAGATACCCAGCCGGTGGGCTAAGGGGGCGTAAATATCCAGGGTTTCTGCGGCAATCTCGCGCCGTTTGTTCGGCGACAGATAGGACAGGGTGCGCATGTTGTGGGTCCGGTCGGCGAGTTTGACCAGCACCACCCGGATATCACGGCCCATGGCCAGGATCATTTTACGAAAATTCTCGGCCTGGCGTTCTTCGCGGGTGGTGAAATGGATCTGGCTGATCTTGGTCACCCCATCGACCAGACCGGCCACTTCGGTGCCAAACTGCTGCTCGACCTCTTCCAGGGTGGTCAGGGTATCCTCGACCGTGTCGTGCAGCAGGCCGGTGATGACCGTCGGCACGTCCAGCTTCATCGTGGTCAGGAGCTTGGCGACCTCAACCGGGTGGACGAAGTAGGGCTCCCCGGAGCGGCGTTTCTGGCCCTGATGCATGCGTTCCGAGAACGTGTAGGCTCGGGCCAGCAGGTCGGTGTTGGCGTCCGGATGATAGGTCTGAATGGTGTCGATCAGCTGTTGGTGGGTCATGGCTGTTCGTGTCCGTCGGGCGAGACCAGGGGCGGGGCGGTTGAAGAGCGGTCCGGCTGCGGGCCGAGCAGACTCTGTAATGTTGCCGACTGGGTAAAGCGGGCAATGCGGGCTCGCTCGGTTCGGATAATAGCCACGAGGTCGGCCTCGGCCGCGTCGAGTTGCTCGTTCACCACGCAGTAGTCATACCAGGCCAGCTGGCGAGCCTCCTGGCGTCCCCGGGCCAGGCGTCGGGCAATGGTCTGGGCCGAGTCGGTGGCGCGGCTGCGCAGCCGTCGCTCAAGCTCCTGCCACGACGGCGGCAGAAGAAAAGTCGCCACTGCCTGCGGATAGCGGTTTTTGATGTGGCGCGCCCCCTGGACATCGATCTCAAGCAGCAGGTCGCGGCCACGCGACACGGCGGCGTCGAGGACGGCGTGGGCGGTGCCGTACAGCGCGCCGTGGACCTCGGCCCATTCGACAAAGGCCTGGGCTCGGCGCAAACGCGCAAACTCGGCTTCGCTCACAAAGTGATACGCCCGTCCGTCGACCTCGCCGGGCCGGGGCGGGCGGGTGGTATACGAGACCGAGACCGACAGCCCACTGACCCGATCCAGCAGCCGCTGGGCCAGCGTGGTTTTGCCCGTTCCGGAAGGAGCCGAGAGCAGAAAAAGCACCCCCTGTCGGGGGAAGCAGAAACGGTGAGCCTGACGCGACATACAGTTACTCTACATTCTGCACTTGTTCGCGCAATTTTTCTACCTCCTCCTTGGCTTCGACGACCAAATGGCGGAGTGGGGCGTCATCGGCCTTGGCGCCGACCGTGTTGACCTCGCGGTTGATCTCTTGCAACAGAAAGTCCAGGCGTTTGCCGACCGGTTCATGGCTGGCGATGAGAGCCGTCATGGTCTCCACATGGCTCTGCAGGCGGACCAACTCTTCGGTGATATCGCTCTTCTGGGTGGCCGCCACCACCTCCTGGAGCAGGCGCGACTGGTCGAGCTGGGTGCCGGCCAGAAAGGTTTGGACCCGCTCGGCCAGCCGCCGGCGGGCGGCTGTCTGGCTCCGGCCGCTGCGGCGGGCGGCCGCCCGTCCAAACCGGCTCAAGGTCTGGAGCCGGCCGCGCAGCTCACGGCGCAGAAATCTGCCCTCCCGGCTCCGCTGACGCTCCAGGCTACGCAGGGCTCTGTCAACCGCTTTTTTGGCCGCTCCGAGCTCGGTCTGGCTGAGTTGGGGCTGGACGCTGACCTGGAACAACTCCGGCCGCGAGGCCAGCAGCCGCAGGTCGAGTGGGGTGTCAATGCCGAGTTCTTTTTGCAGCTCGCTGAACGCCCGGCGGTAGGCCCGAGCCAGGTCGCGGTTGAGGGAGACGGTGGAGGTGTGCGGCGTTCGCCCGCTCAGATTGAGCGACAGCTCGAGTCGGCCGCGACCGACCTGCGCGCTCAGCTGTCGCCGGAACTCATCTTCCCAGGGCAGAAAGAGGCGCGGCAGCGACATCTTCATTTCCAAAAAGCGATGGTTGACCGTCCGTATTTCAGCGCTGACCCGTCCACCCGGAAAGGCGGCGCTGCCGCTTCCATAGCCTGTCATACTGCGCATGGGTATGTCTCGCTCAGGACCGCCCGCAGCTCTGCCGGGCTGACCGTGGCGGTGCCGACTTTGCCGACCACGACACCGGCCGCATGGTTGGCGAAGATGGTTGCCGCCTCCAGAGAGGTGCCGGCCCCGAGGGCCAGCGCACAGGTGGCGTGGACGGTGTCCCCGGCGCCGGTGACATCAAAAACCTCGCGCGCCATGGTTGGAAAATGGCGGACTGTTTTGCCCGCTTGAAACAGGCTCAGGCCGTCCTCGCCGCGCGAGATCAGGACTGCCGGGGTATCCCATCGGTCGAGCAGTCGTGCGCCTGCCTCGGCCAGACTGGCCTCGTCATGAATGGTCAGGCCGGCGGCCTGGCTGGCTTCGGCCAGGTTGGGTTTGACCAGACTCGCCCCCCGGTAGGCGGCGAAATTGGGCGGTTTAGGGTCAATCACATACACAAATCCGTGCTGACGGTGTGAGGCGGCCAACAGGTCGAGTAGCTCGGCGTCAATCGCCCCCTTGCCGTAGTCGGACACCACGACCACGTCGCAGGCCCCGATGTGGTCGCGGACACAGGCGCGCAGCCGGGCTCGAAGCCGGCCCTCGACCGTCCGGCGCGGCTCGCGGTCCAGGCGAACAATCTGTTGGTTATGGGCGATAATCCGCGTCTTGGTGATTGTCGTCATGCTGCGGCTCGTCAGGACGCCGCTGACCTCGGCCCCGCTGGCGGCCAGCTCGTGCACCAGCCGGCGCCCGGGCCGATCCCGGCCAACCAGGCCGCAGGCAATGACGTGGCCACCCAGGGCGCGGATGTTGGTGATGACGTTGCCGGCACCGCCGGCCCGCCGGCTCTCGTCGGTGGCCCGCACGATCGGCACCGGGGCCTCGGGAGAAATCCGCTCGACCTGCCCCCAGATGTAGCGATCCAGCATCACGTCACCGACCACCAGCACGCGTACCTGGGAGAAGCGCTCCAGCACGGCGCGGATATTCGGGACGGACGGAGCGTCAGGGCATGTGGACGGGTGTTGGGCCATGGTTTCACCGTGTGAGCAACTCGTCATACAGCAGCGCGTTGGCGCGTGCCATAGCCCGGATATCAAAATGGGCCAGCGCCCGCTGTCGGCCGGCCCGCCCCAGGCGCTCGGCCAGGGCCGGTTTGTGGGCCAGTTCGGCCAGCGCCGCAGCCAGCGCGCTCGGCGCCCGAGGCGGAACGAGCAGGCCGGTGTGGCCATCCTCGACCAGCTCAGGAATCCCCCCGACCCGGCTGGCGATAACCGGTCGGCCGGCCGCCAGGGCCTCCATAACGGCCACCCCCAAGCCTTCCCAGTGCGGAACGTGGACAACCACGTCGGCGGCCGCCAGATAGGCCGGGACTTCGCTGCAAAAGCCCGGGAAGTAGACCTGTCCGCCCAAACCCGCAGCCCGCGCTCGGGCCTCCAACAGCTGTCGTTGGGGGCCGTCGCCGCACAGCACGTAGGACAGCCGCAGTCCCTGGCGGTGGAGCTGCGTTGCGGCCTCGATCAGCATGGTCTGGGCCTTGCGTTCGACCAGCGCTCCGACTGATACGACAAGAAGCTCCGCACTGCCCAGGCCGTAGTGGCGACGGATGCGCTGCCGGGCCTGCGGGTCGGGCGTAAAACGGGTGGTATCGATTCCGCTCGGAATGCGGCGGATGCGGGCCGGCGGGACACCCCCGGCAATCAGGGCCGACTCCACCCGGCGAGAAATCGCCACCACCGCATCAACGCTGGTACAGTACAAAAACCGCTGCCAGCCACCCCGCTTGAGCGGATAGTCCATGCGGCGGGTGACGACCCGCTTGACCCCCAGGCCGTGCAGCCACGGGCTCAGCGCATGAGCCCGGGCGGTATGGAAATGGACCAGTTGATAGCCGCCGGTCCGCACCAGGCGGCGCAGGCGCAGACCGGCCGGAATGTCGAAATCGTTGCGCACCCGCAGCCCACACTGGGGCAGGGCGGCTTGGCTGAGGCGGCGGCCCAGCGCGCCATGCGGCGCACCCGCGACAACCGACCGATGGCCGGCCTGGTGCAGGTAGCGGGTCAGGCCCAGGACCTGGGTTTCCCCGCCGCCCCAGTCCCGTTCCGGGTCAACATGCAGAACGGCCCGCCGGTCGCTGTTCATGGGGTGGCTTGCCCAGCGTGTGTTCCCACAGCTTGGCGTATTTGAGAAAGGTGTACAAAGCGGCGGTGACCGACACAAAAAATCCCGCCCGGCCGTCCCGCATACAGCCGCTCAGCACATAAAAACGCACAAAGCGCCACAGCGGACGAAACAGGATATCCCACACGTGGACCCGGACGCCGCGCTGGGCCAACTCCTGGGCGGCGATGTCGGTCAGGTCGTTCACCGTCCGCAGGTGATCGGTGATGTCGTCGTAGGTGTAGTGGTAGATATTTCCCGCTACCCGGTCGGCCTGACCACGCAGCAGGACTTTTTCGTGTGGGTTCACCCCCCCCCAGCTGACCTTGGTCTTGCGGAACAGGCGGAGCCGATAGCTCGGGTACCAGCCGTGCCACCACCAGCGGCCCAGGTAATACACCAGCCGGGGGATGTAAAAGCCGTCAACCGCAGGATCGTCGCGCTCCAGGATCGTCACCATCTCGTGTTGCAGGGCCGGTGAGACCTCTTCGTCGGCGTCGATATTCAACACCCACTCGTGGCTGGTTTGGCTCAGCGCAAAGCGCTTCTGCTCGACAAAGCCGGGCCACGCGCGCTGAATGACGTGGGGCGTGTACTCCCGGCAGATCTGTACGGTCTGGTCGGTGGAGAAGGAATCGACAACAACAATCTCATCGCACCACTTGACGCTTTCCAGACAGCGACGGATGTGGGCGGCTTCGTTAAAACACACAATACAGCACGAGATCGGTGCCCGCTGGAGGTCGGCCTCCAGCGCCGCGCCGGCCGGCCGATCCGCGTCCAGACGCCGGTGCCGGCGCGCCCGCCGACGGGTGTACTCTCTGTCTTTCTTGTCCCGCAGCCTGATGAGTCGGCGCAACAGCTCTCGGCGAGTCTGAGAGGAGGGCAGGGGGGGGCCCAGGTAGCGGTAGAAGAAGAAGACGCGCTGGCTCAGGCGAAGCCGACGACCGAGCGTCCGCTCCAGCTGGACCAGATTCTTGAGCCGTCGCTGGAGGCTGAGGCGCGGAAAGTGGCGCACCCGGTCGAGATCGACCAGATAAAAACGCCAGTCTCCGTCGGCGAGCGTCTCGACAAACAGGTTGGCGTCTTTCATGTCTCCGGCGTACAGGCCGGCGGCGTGAAAGCGGCGCAGGAAGTCGGCCAGGGCGGCCAGGAAGCGCCGTTGGTGGGCGACCGACCAGCCGGCGTGGTGTTCCTGCCAGTAGCGGTCCAAGCCGACTTGGCTGACTAGTCCCTGGCTGACATATACGCTCTCCCGGACGAGCCCGGCCTGGCGTCGCTCCAGCACGGCCAGCGGGCGTGGTACACAGAATCCGTGCTCCTGGAGCAGCTTTGCGCCCCGCCAGGACCGTCGGGCCGGCGAGCCGTGCAGGAGCGCCTCGCCGATCCGGCCCCAGCGCTGCAAGTGGTGATGCTTGGTGACCACCGCGCCGAGTGGCAGGGACACCAGGCTGACGGTCGTGTCTTTGTCCCGTTTCAGGAGATGACTCGAGCCCCAGTCCTGCGGAGCGATTGGCAGGCGCTGGCTCAGGTCCGGCCTGTCCGCAACACAAAAGACGGGGGAGAGGGGAGGGGCTGCCACGCTAGGCTACTCCAGGCGACACACGCCGATCCTATGACAGATAGCCCAGATCCGCCATGCGCTTCTCCAGGGCGCGCCGCTCGTCGGCGCTCATGCGCTGGCCCGGGTTGGCGGCCAGCGGGCCGTTTTGCAGGCGTTCGATCTGTTGGCGGAGTCTGAGTCCGACCTCGGGCTGGGTCTCGATCAGGTTGTGTCGTTCACCCGGGTCGGCCGTCAGCTGATAGAGTTCTTCGGGCAGCTCGGGATTTTCCGGCGCATAGATATATTTCCACTCCGCCGTCCGCCAGCCGACCCGGCGGTCGCGCGGGTCGGAATGGATGCGCAGGAAGGCTTCGAGATAGGCTTCGAGCCCGAGCGGCGTGTCTGTGGACAGGGCCGGAACCAGGCTGCGGCCGTGGATAGCGTCCGGCGGCGCCAGCCCGGCCAGCTCGAGCAGGGTCGGCAGCACATCAATTTGGCGCACCGGCTGAGCCACGGTTCGTCCCGCCGGGAGCTGGGGGTGAGAGGTGGAACCAAGGAAGGAGAACACCAGCGGCACACGAATCAGGTCTTCATACACGTCCATCTCGTGTCCCTCGCGCTTGGCGATGGACGCGCCGAAGACGTCGCGAAGCAGGCGGTAGGTCCGGTAGCCGAGATCGGTCTTGACCAGCTTCTCGCCGTGGTCGCCGTGGACGACGACAAGCGTATTTGGCGGCAGGAGATCGATCACTGAAGCCAACTGGTCATCCAGACACGACAGCGCCCGCTCATAGCGGTTGCGACCGTAGGTCCGGCTGCGGAACCGGGGCAGAATGTGGCGATGGTGGTGGAGTTCCCACAGGTGCAAAAACCCGAACCACGGCTGGTGGTAGGCGGATTGCAGGCGGTGGCGAAAGTCCGTTCCCCAGTCGGTCGACAGATAGGCCGGGCCATCACGGAAGTTGTAGGTGTCAAAACCCCGGTCAAGCCGGGTTTCGGGAAACAGCGGCCCGCTGACCTCGGCATAGGTGTGATAGCCGTGAGCCTTGAAGACCTCGACCAGGGAGGACACCTGGGGGCTCAGCTTGAGCCCGAAGATGGAGCGTATGCCGTGGACAAAGGAATACGTGCCGGTCAGCAGACTGGCCACGCACGGTGTGGTCGAAGAGGCCGACGCGACGGCCTGGGTACAGCTGACTCCCGAGCGGACCAGCCGATCCAGAGTGGGAGTGTGGCAGCCGCGTCCCTGGCCGAAGAGGGCATCGGCCCGCAGGCAGTCGATCAGCAGGACGAGAATATTCGGCGGTGACGTCATGTACCGCTATCAGCTATCAGCTGCCGAGAACCCGCTCAATAACCTCAAGGACCTGAGCCGGCCGGATGCGCTGCATGCAGCGGCGGCCGATGCGGCACTGCCGCGCATAACACGGGCTGCACGCCGCCGGCCCGGTGATCACCCACTGCTCTGAGCCCCAGGGCGCCGAGCGGACTGGGCTGGTCGCCCCCCACAGCGAGACGACCGGCGCGCCGCTGGCGGCCGCGATATGCATCGGCCCCGAGTCGGGTCCGAAGGCGAGGCGGCAGCGCGTGAAGATGCCGATCAGGTCGCGCAGGCTGGTCTGGCCGCTCAGGTCTGTCACCCCCGGGCCGCCCGCCTGCCTGACCGTCCGGGCAAACGCTGTCTCGTCCGGGCCTCCGAGCAGGACCACCCCCAGGCCGTGCCTGGCTCGCAGCGCCCGTGCCACCTGGGCGGTCGATTCGGGGAACCAGAAGCGGCTCGGCCAGCGTGAGCCCAGGAAAAATGCGGCAAACGGCTGCGGCGTATCGCCCAGCAGCCGCTCGACCCGTTGCTCCTCCTCGGGACGCAGGCGGAGCCCGAACTCCACGGCTGGGGTGCCCGCGTCTTCTTGCAGGCCCAGGCGCTCGGCGAACTTGAGATACTGGCCCAGCTTGAGCGAAAAATCGGCCACCGGTTCGATGGTGTGGGTATTGAACAGCCAGTTGCCTTCCTTGGTATTCGTGGGGTGGAAACCCAGCCGCAGCGGTGCGGCCGACCACCAACTGACCAGACCGCTTTTGGCGTGGCGTTGCAGGTCGAGCACCAGATCGAAACCCTGACCTCGAACCGTGCGCAGAAAGGGGACAAAAGCCCGCAGGCCGCGCGCCCGGTGGTAGATCAGGACCTCGTTCAGGGCCGGATGATAGTCCAGCAGCGGGGCTGCGGCCGGCTCGACCGCCCAGGCAATATGGCTGTCGGGATAGGCGCGCCGCACCCGCATCAGCAGCGGCAGGGCTCTGGTGACATCGCCGATTGCCCCGAGCAGGACGATCAGGATGCGCTGGGGGCTCGGAATGCTCAGGGGCGGCGGAGAGGCTCGCATGGGGGACGGCTCGGTAGCGTCTCGGGGTGAAAAATCCAAACGACTGGGGAAAGGGACTGCGGCATTCGGTCCCGTCGATTCCAGTCGGCCAGCGTGTAGCCTATCCGCTGACCGATTGCCGTGTCGAGTCGGGCCGGAAAATCCGTCGCCCTATTGATGGGAAGCGCGGTTTACGCTACAGCAGCCTAGGGGCAAGGTTTGTGGCAATGGATCTTGCTCGTGAGGAGCACGGCATCCATGCCAGACGCACGACAGCAGTTATTGGCCGCCCTGATCGAGCAGTCCTACCGCTGGGACCCGGTCAAGAAGTTTCGGCTGGCCTCGGGCCGGCTGAGCGACTACTATCTGGAGTGCAAGCTGACGACCTTTCAGGCTCACAGCCTGCCGCTCGTCGGCCAGTTGCTGTACGACAGGCTCAAGGGCCGCGCGGTGGCCTGTGGCGGGCTGACCCAGGGCGCCGATCCCCTGGCCCTGGCCCTGGCCTACTACAGCGCCGGGCAGGCCGATCCGATCCAGGCCTTCAGCGTCCGCAAAGAACCCAAAGCCCACGGGGCGCGGCGCTGGATTGAGGGCTGCGCCCAGCCCGGCGACCGGGTCTTTGTGCTTGACGACGTGGTGACGACCGGCGGCTCGACCATCAGGGCGATTGAGGCTTGTCGGGAGGGAGATTTGGATGTCCGGGGCGCCCTGGTCCTGGTTGACCGTGAAGAGAACGACGGGCTGAACAACATCCGGGCGGCGCTCGGCGAGGCATTGCCCGTCCTGACTGTCTTTACCCGCACGGAGATCGAAGCCTACCGGCGCGAGGCTCACCCTGCATCACCCCCAGCCCATTAAACAGACTGGAAAGGAGGACATCCATTGGCAGAAACACAAGGATGGCAAGACGAAACGGTCCAGGTTGCTGGTACCGAGTTGGTAGTGACGAGCGGGGGCTCCGGCCCCGCCTTGCTCGTGTTGCACGAGGAATTGGGACATCCGGGCATTACCAGGTGGCATGAAGAGCTGGCCCGGACGCATACGGTCATGGTCCCCCACCACCCGGGCTTTGGCAAATCGCCCCGGGTCGAGTGGGTCAATAATGTGCGCGACCTGGCCGGTTTCTACGCCCAGGTAATCCAGGACAGGGGTCTGGCCCCGGCCAACGTCATCGGGTTTTCGCTGGGCGGCTGGGTTGCGGCGGAAATGGCGGCCGCCAACGCCGCCCAGTTCCGGCGTCTGGTGCTGGTCGGCGCAACCGGCATTCGACCGCCCGAGGGCGATATCAAGGACATGTTTATCGTAACCGCCCGGGCCTATCTCGACGCCAGCGTCACCGACATGGAAAACACTCCGGAATTCGCCAAACTGTACGGCGGCGAGCAAACCCCCGAACAGTACGAAGCCTGGGAAGACGCGCGAGCCGAGACCGCCCGTATCGCCTGGGAGCCGTACATGTTCTACCCCAGCCTGGGTCCGCTGCTGGCCGGCGCAAAAGACCTGCCGACCCTTATTATCTGGGGCAGAAACGATGACGTTGTCCCACTGAGCGCGGGCCAAGCCTATAA
The DNA here is from genome assembly GCA_965243735.1 of uncultured Binatia bacterium (SeqCode). Classification (GTDB taxonomy): domain Bacteria; phylum Desulfobacterota; class Binatia; order Bin18; family Bin18; genus JAAXHF01. The sequence goes on along the minus strand of CBDEVZ010000008.1, from coordinate 3,374,840 downwards.
CAAGGCGATTCCCGGCTCCGAACTGGTTGTGTTCGACAACTGCGGCCACCGGCCCGAGATCGAACAGACCGACGCCTTTGTTGAGCGGGTCCGGCGCTTTTTGGCCTAGTCCTGCGGTTACGGCCGACCGGGGCGGGTTCGTCCGTCCCGGTCGGAGTCCCTAGGACCGATAGGCGGTATACTCCCGTCCGAACGCCTCGCGGGCAACAATGCCCTTCATGATCTCCGGCGTCCCGTCGCCAATCTCCAGACCCAGCACATCCCGCCAGCGCTGCTCCAGCGGCGCGTCCATGCTGTAGCCGTAATGGCCGTGCAGAATGATGCAGGCGTGAATCGCCTCGGCCGAGAACTTGGGCCCCATCCATTTGGCCATGGCCGCCTCCGTGGTATGTTTGCGGCCCTGGTCCTTGAGCCACAGGCACTTGTAGGACACCAGACGCGCCGCTTCGAGCAGGCTCAGATGCTCGGCAACCTGGAACGCCACGCCCTCAAAGGTGGCCAGCGGCTTGCCAAAGACAATCCGGCCCTTGGTGTACTCGATGGTCTCGTCCAGCGACTGCTGGGCGGCGCCGACGCAGGCCAGCCCGATGATCGCCCGGTTGAAATCAAAGGCGACCATGGCCTGCTGAAACCCCCGGCTCTCATCGCCGACCCGATTCCGGGCCGGCACCCGCACCCCGTCAAAAAACAGCGAACCGCGCTGGGTCAGCCGTTCGCCCGGACTCTTGTAGACTTGGCGGCTGACGCCCGGGCTGTCGAGCGGGACCAGAAAGGCCGACAGGCCGTGGGCGCCCTGCTCGCCGGTGCGGGCAAAGACAATGCAGGCGTCGGCATAGCCGGCAAAGGTGATGGAGGCTTTTTCGCCGCTGATGACGTAGTCGTCGCCCATCTTTTGAGCCCGGGTGGTGATGTTGGCCGCGTCTGAGCCGGCGCTCGGCTCGGTCAGGCCAAAGGCGATGACCGCGTCGCCTCTGGCGTGTCGGGTCAGCCACTCGGCCTGGATCTCGGGGTGGGCGTAATCGGCCAGCAGTTCTGAGGCGATCAGGCCCAGCTGAATATACAGGCTGTAGTTGAAGTCGCCCCGTGACAGCTCCTCGGTCATCAGGCCGCAGGTGACATAGTCGACTTCTTGGCCGCCAAACTTTTCCGGTACCCGTAGTCCGAAGATGCCCAGTTCGGCCGCCTCCCGCAGCTCCTCGCGGCTGATCGTGTGGCCCGCATCCCAGTGGGCGTATTTGGGCAGCAGTTTTTCCTTGGCGTACTGGCGCAGGCTGTCTTGAAGCAGGCGCTGCTCTTCACTAAAGGTGAATTCCATGGTTCTCCTCTCCTCGGGACAGGTGGGGGCATGGTACTGGCCACGGGCAGGAGCCGCAAGATATGGGCAGCGCTCTGCGGGCCGGCGGCGCGCTTCGCTTTTTTGGCCGGAGTGGGCTATAAGACAGGCGATCAGGCCGGATAATACATGCGTCACACCGGGAGGAAGCCCCGCCCGGCATGGCCCAGCCTGAAGGAGCCAAGGAGCCAGACATGGATTTCAGCTATTCACCGGCAGAAGAACAGTTTCGTGACGAAGTGCGGGTCTGGATGGAGGCCAATGTGCCGGACGACCTGCGGGGCGGCAGGGACGAAGACCTGGAGCCCGCAGAACGCTGGCAGCGCGGCCTGGACTGGCATCAGAAGCTTCACGAGGGGGGCTGGGTCGGCCTGTGGTGGCCCGAGGAGTACGGCGGGCGCGGAGCATCGCTGCTCGAACAGGCCATCTTCAACGAGGAGATGAGCCGCCTGGGCGTGTCGCAAGGGGTGAACCTGAGCGGGATTTCGCTGCTCGGGCCGACCCTGATGCACTGGGGCACGGAGGCCCAGAAGCAGCGCTTCCTGCCCAAGATTCTGCCGGCCGAACACATCTGGTGTCAGGGCTATTCCGAGCCGGGTTCGGGCTCGGATCTGGCCTCCATCCAGACCCGGGCGGTTGAAGACGGCGACCAGTTCGTGGTCAACGGCCAGAAGGTGTGGACGAGTTGGGCGCAGTACTCGGACTGGTGTTTTGTGCTGGTCCGGACGGATCCCGACGCCCCCAAACACAAGGGCATCAGCTATATCCTGGTCGATATGCACAGCCCCGGTGTGACGGTCCGCCCGCTGGTCCAGATCAACGGCGATGCGGAGTTCAACGAGGTCTTTTTCGAGGACGTGCGGGTGCCCAAGGAGAACCTGGTCGGAGACCTCAACCAGGGCTGGATGGTGGCGATTACGACCCTGATGTTCGAGCGGGTGTCGAGCAGCAGCTTTTACCGCTTCGAGAAGCTCCTGCCTCAGCTGCACGAGGTCGCCCGCCGGATCGAGTTGAACGGGCGTCCGGCGATTGAGGACGAGGCCGTACGTCAACAGCTGGCCCAGTTCTCGATTGAGGCCGAGGCGGTCAAGTACAACGAGCTGCGCCGCCTGACCCGCCAGCTCCACGGCCAGCCGCCCGGACCCGAGGGCTCCTTCTCCAAGATCCTGGCCAGCGAGCTGAATATGCGGGTCGTGGACTTTGCCATGGAACTCTTGGGGCCGTATGCGGTGCTGGCCAAGGGCTCGCCGTTTGCGGTCGATCAGGCCCGCTGGTCGTATCGGATGCTGAGCGCGCGGGGCGGTACGATCGCCGCCGGGACGAACGAGATTCTGCGCGGGGTGATTGGCGAGCGGGTGCTGGGGCTGCCCAAGGGGCGCTAGGGCGCAAACGCTTGACACTGCGGAGCGGCTTGGACTAGCATTTCAGCCGGCTCGAACACTCCCGGCTGAGGGCAAAGGAGGACGCCATGCCGAATGGAACAGCAACCAAAATGTGGGCCCTGCCCAACGCAACCCTGACCGTGCCGCAGAGCCTGCTGGCCCACGGCGGGGCTAACGATCTGGTGGAGATTCCGTGCCCGGCCTATCTGATCGAACACCCCAAGGGCCTCGTCCTGTTCGATACCGGCTGCCATCCGGCTGCGGCCGATGACCCGGTCGGTCACTGGGGACCGTTCGCCGAAGCCCTGCAGATCAACTATCCCAAAGAGCTGTTGCTCGACCGCCAGATTCAGGCCCTGGGCTACAAGATGGACGATATCAAATATGTGATCGTCTCCCACCTGCACCTCGACCACACCGGCTATCTGCACGCCTTTCCGAACGCCAAGTTCCTGATCATGGAAAACGAGCTGCGCTACGCCTACTGGCCGGATACGCATCTGCGGGACGTGTTCGTGTTCAAGGATATCGTGCCGACCCGCAATTTTGACTGGCTGGAGTTGCAGGGTGATTTTGACGTGTTTGGCGACAGCAGCCTGCACCTGCTCAAGACCCCGGGCCACACGCCGGGCGAAAGCTCGCTGTACGTCCACCTGCCCAACCGCTCTATCCTGCTCGTTGGCGATACCCTCCACCTGCGGATGCAGTTCGACACCCTGGCCGGCATGCCGCTGGACACCGATCCGGCCCAATCCTCGCTGTCGATTCAGCGCATCAAGGCCCTGCGCGACCTGCACGAGGCCAGCGTCTGGATTTCGCACGACCCCGAAGACTGGATCGAGTTTCCGCACGCGCCCACGCCGATCGAATAGACCTCTCCGGGAGAAGACTGATGCCGCTGTACGAATACCACTGCGTCGCCTGTCAGCTCACCTTTGAGGAGTTAATCTCAATGCGTGAGTCCAACAAAAAGAAGGGATGTCCGAGCTGCGGCAAGCGCGCCCCCCGGATTGTGTCGGCCTTTGCCATCAGCTCCGGCGCGGTCGATGTCCACGCCGGACAACAGCCCCGGCCCAGCCCTCAGAATCAGCACCAGCGGCCCCTGTGCATGCGCTACCCGCAGGTTCCCCTGTCGTGTCATATGGACGAGTACTCGGTGAAGCGTTTTGCCGCCCACAGCGTCGGCCGGGGCAACGAGTTTGACGACACCACGGCCAAGACGGCCGAGGTGCGAAAACAGCGCGGCCTGCCCGAACCCAGCTATGCGCCGCCCTCGCACGGCCACGACCACGGTCACAGCCATAAGAAGAACAGCGACAGCAAAAATTTTCGTCGCCACGCCCACTCGCACGATCACGCCCACACTAAGGGGAAAGGCCACTCGGCGGCCAAGGCGGCGCATAGCCACTAGCCATGACAGCCCAAGCCCTTCACGTGTCTGTCTTCCGGCGAGTGGCGGGCTGAACGGTGTCCTGACCTGCGGAGAGACGCCATGCATGTTGCGGTCCTCGGCGCCGGGGTGCTTGGCCTGAGCACGGCGCTGCTGGCTCAGCAGCGCGGCTGGACCGTCAGCCTGTACACCGACCGCCTGCCGCTGCACACCACCTCGGTCAAAGCCGGCGCCAGCTTCAAGCCCCACGCGGTGGACTGTACCGCACACACCCGACGTCTCCTGGAAGACAGCTGGACCGCGTTTGAGCGGGTGCAGGCCGAGGCGGGCGCGACTGCGGGCGTGCGCAAACACGTCCACTGGGAAGCCAGCAGCGCGCCCCGGCCCAGGGCCGACTATCTGTCGGTGATGCAGCAGGTGCGCATCCTGGAGCGGCCCGAGGTACCCGGCGGATACGCCTTTGGCTGGAGATACGTGAGCTTTTTTATCGACATGCCTGTGTACCTGACGTGGTTGATGGCCCAATTCGAGCAAAACACGGGCCGCGTCGTGGTCGTCGACCAGCCGTTCACCGATCTGGAGCAGTTGGCCGGTCTGCCGGCCGAGATTGTGTTCAACTGTACCGGCCTGGGCTCACGTCGGCTGTGTCACGACCAGAACTTGATCCCGATCAAGGGCCAGGTCGTGGTCGTCGGCCCCCGGCCGGACATGGACTGGTCAATCAACGCCGACGGGTTTTATGTGTATCCGCGCAAAACCGAGACCCTGCTGGGCGGAACGACCGAGCGAAACATCAACACCGAAACGGTCGACAATGGGGCGCTGCACCTGGTGATTCACGGTAACAAGCGCATCCTGCCCGGTCTGGAGCTGGGCGATGTCCGCCGGACGTATGCCGGGCTGCGGCCCTACCGGGAGGGTGGCATCCGGATTGAGGCCGAAGAGCGAAACAGTCGGCGCATCGTCCACAACTACGGCCACGGCGGAGCCGGGGTGACCCTGTCGTGGGGCAGTGCCCGGGCGGCGCTGGACTGTGTCTGAGCCATGGCCCTGACACTTGAGCGGCTGCGCAGCCGCTATCCGCAGTTCAGGTATGAAAGCTACTCCTCCACCCTCCGCGGGCGGCGCTTGACGCTGGGTTTCCGCTTTGTTGTCGAGCCGGATATTGTCTTTGAGCCCGAACTGAGCCTGGAGGCGGTCGATCCCGCACGGCTCGACAGCCTTGAACCGTGCGTCCTCAACAACCTGGTCTTCCACCTCGGCCTGATTGAGATGCTGAGCTATTGGAAGGCCACCTGCTCTCCCCGCATTGTTGTCCAGGCCGGTTATTTGGACGCGCGGCAGATCGACTGGTGGACGGATCTGTTGCTGCACGGCATGCGGGAGTTCTTTTACCGCAACCGCATCAACTACAAGCAGCCGGATTTCGTGCGATTGAGCAGCACCCATGCCCCGCCCGCCCGCAGACCGGTCTATACCCAGGCCCTGCAGGACGAGCAGGACCTGCTGCTGCTCAGCGGCGGCAAAGACTCCGCGCTCAGCGTGCGGCTGTTGCGGGACGGCCAGCGGCCGTTCAACGCCCTGCTGCTGAACCCGGCCCCGGCGGCGCGCGCCTTGGCCGGTTTGGCCGCCTGCCCGGCTCCGATTATTGTCAGCCGGGTGATCGATCCCAGGCTGTTGCGACTCAACGCCGCCGGCTATCTGAACGGCCACACGCCGTTTTCGGCCTATCTGGCCATGCTCGGGGTGGTGGCTGCGGTGGTGGGCAACTACCGCCGGATTGTGGTCTCCAACGAGCGCAGCAGTGAGGAAACCTCGGCCGAGTTTCTGGGCAGTGGGGTCAATCATCAGTACTCAAAGACCCTCCGTTTTGAGCACGCCTTTCAGTGGTACAGCCGCCGCTATGTGGCCAGCCGGGCCCACTATTTCAGCCTCCTGCGTCCCCTGTACGAATTGCAGATCACCCGCCTGTTTGCCCGCTATCCCGAGTATTTTTCGGTGTTCAAAAGCTGCAACCGCAGGCTTAAGGAAGACGCCTGGTGCGGTGAGTGCGCCAAGTGCGTGTTCGTCTTCACCGCTTTACATCCTTTTCTCAAGGCCGACGAGCTGCTGGCCATTTTTGGTCGCGACCTGTTTGCCGACGGGCGCTCGGTCGGCCTCATCCGAGAGCTGCTGGGCTTTCATGAGCACCGGCCGTTTGAGTGCGTGGGAACCAGCCGCGAGGTCTTGGCCGCCCTGTATCTCAGCATCCGCCGAGCCGGGTCGGCACCCCTGCCGGCAGTGCTGCGCTATGTGGCCGCCGAAGTGCTGCCCCGGTCTCCCGATCTCGCCGCTATGACTGCCGAGCTGCTCGGCGGCTGGGGCGAGCGCCATAGCCTGCCCCGAGCCTATGTCGGGCTGCTGAGCCGTGGTCTCGACTGGAAGATCGGCTCGGCTGCCCGGAAAGCGCAGGCCGGCCGGTGAAGTTTGCGGCTCTTGAAACCCCGTCGGTCCTCATCCTGGGGCTGGGTCAGGAGGGGCTGTCCAGCCTGGACTTTTTGTGCCGGCGTTTTCCCGACAAACGCTTTGGGGTGGCTGACCAAGCCGAGTTCGACGGGCTAAGCGGGCCGGCCCAAGACCGCCTCCGCGCCCAGTCCGGGCGGCTGCGACTTCATCTGGGGGCAGACTATCTGAACAGTCTGGCCGACTATGACGTGGTCATCAAATCCCCCGGCATTCCTCCCACCCTGCCGGCTATCCAGCGGGCCGCAGCCCAAGGCAAGCTCACCTCACACACCGCCCTCTTTTTCGGCAACTGCCCGGGGACGATTATCGGCATTACCGGCACCAAGGGCAAAAGCACAACCGCCGCCCTGGCCCACGCCATCTTACGCGGCGGCATGGACGCGCGGCTGGTTGGCAATATCGGCCGACCGCCGCTCGACATCTTTGCCGACACCAACGCTCAGACCGTCTTCGTCGCTGAGCTGTCCTCGCACCAGTTGGAGGGCTTGCGCCACAGCCCGCATATTGCCGTGGTGCTGAACATTATGCCCGACCATCTGGATTACTACCCGAGCTTCGAGGACTATGTGCAGGCCAAGCTGAATATCGCCCGCTTCCAATCGGCCGGGGATTATCTGATCTATGACGCCGAATCGGTCCGGCTGAGTCGGGCGGCGGCCGACTCCCGCGCCCGGACCCTGCCCTTTTCGGCCCGGCGGCGCCTGGACCGGGGCTGTTTCGTGTCGTCGGACATGATCGTGATGCGCTCGGAAGCGGGCGGCGAAGAACCGCTGCTGGCCGTCGCAGACATTCCGCTGCCGGGCGATTTCAATCTGCCCAACGTGCTGGCCGCAGTCGCAACGGCTCGGCTGTTGGGGGTTGGGGGCGAACCCGTGCGCAGGGCTGTGCGCGGTTTCAAGGCTCTGGAGCACCGCTTTGAGCGGCTCGGTCCCTACCGCGGCATCAGCTTTTACAACGCCCCGCTGGCGACCGTGCCCGAGGTCACCCTGGCCCACCTAGCCGCCCTCGGCCCGGACGTGCAGACCGTCATGCTGGGCGGTCATGACCGCCACCTCGACTTCTCCGAGCTGGCCGGGCGGCTGGTCGGCGGCGGGATCAAGAACCTGATGCTGTTTCCGACCAGCGGAGCGCGGATCTGGCAGGCGGTCCGCGCCCGGTCGGCTGCGGCGTCGCAGCCCGCACCGCACGCTTTTTTTGTCAACAGCATGGAACGCGCCGTGCGGCTGGCCTACGCCCATACCGGGCCGGGAAAGATCTGCCTGCACTCGCCGGCGTCGCCGAGTTTTGGGCTGTTCACCGACTACCGGGAACGCGGCCGGCTGTTCAAGGACTGGGTGCGGCGTCTGGCCGGCGACGGACACGGCCTAGAGACATCCGGGCCGATGCGATAAAGGAGAGGCTGACAAAGGAGGACATACGGCATGGCAGACACTCCCAACTTCCCTCGTCCTATTCCCAGCTTTGACGCCCAGCAGTACTGGGACGGCTGTCAGCGCGGCGAGCTGTGGATGCAGCGCCACAAGGAGTCCGGGCAGTGGTATCCGCCCAACCTGTTCGGGCCGTGTGAGGTCCTGGGCCGGGAGTGGGTCAGGGTCAGCGGCCGGGGCACGGTCTACTCGTACACCATTATCACCCATCCGGTGCATCCTGCGGCCCGGGAAAAGGTGCCGTACAACGTGGTCCAGGTTCAGCTCGACGAAGACCCCGAACTCATCATGGTCAGCAGTCTGGAGCACGTCAGCAACGAAGACATCAGGATCGGCATGCCGGTCGAGGTGATCTTTGAAGAGCACGAGCCCGAGGTGTATCTTCCCAAGTTCAAACCCGTGTAGGAGGGCGTATGCAACTCGACCTGGAGGGCAAAGTCGCGATTGTGACCGGTGGCAGCAAGGGCATTGGGCGGGCCACGGCGCTCAGCCTCATTGCCGAGGGCGCGTCGGTGCTGGTGTGCGCGCGGGGTCAGGAGGCTCTGGATGAGACGGTCAGGCTGGCCGGCGAGCAGGCGGCGGGGAAAATCCTGGCCATGTCGGCCGACCTGACCCAAGGCGAGGTGATCACGGCGGTGGTAGCGCGCTGCGTCGCGGAGTTCGGGCGGGTGGATATCCTGGTCAATAATGCCGGTAGCGCGCGACCGGGCGATTTTTTGGAGTTGCCGGACGAGGCCTGGCTGGACGACTGGACGCTCAAATTTTTCGGCTATATGCGGATGGCGCGGGCGGTCCTGCCCCACATGCAGCACCAGCAGGGCGGGGTGATCGTCAATGTCATCGGTACTGGTGCGCTCAAGCCGATGGGCAACTACATGATTGGCGGGGCGGCCAACGCCGCACTCAACCATTTTACCAAGGCGCTGGCCGACGAGGGCTCCAAAAAGAAGGTTCGGGTGGTGGGGGTGAATCCGGGTCCGATCCTGACCGAACGCCTCCAGCGTTTCATCTCGACCTTCAGTCCCCAGAGCGGCAGTCCCGAGGAAGCCTTGCAGAAGATGACCCCGATCGGTCGGGTCGGCCAGCCCCAAGAGGTGGCCGACCTGATCCTGTTTCTGGTCTCGGACAGAGCCGCGTTCATTCATGGGGCGAATATCACCATTGACGGCGGGGCAAACCAGGGCTTGATGGGCTAGGGGCCGAGGCGCAGACCATGGCTCCCCCGCGCGAGGCGACCGAGCCGGGCAAGCTGTACGTGGTCGCCACCCCGATTGGCAACCTCGAAGATATTACCCTGCGCGCGCTGCGTATCCTCAAAGAGGTTGACCTGATTGCGGCTGAGGATACCCGTCGCACCCGCCGGCTGCTGGCCCACTACGATATCAGCACTCCGCTGACCAGCTATTACGATCAGATTGAACGCAAAAAAGCGCCGGCACTGCTCGACAAACTGCGGGCCGGCCAGTCAATCGGCCTGGTCAGCGACGCAGGCACGCCCGGCATTGCCGACCCCGGCTACCGTCTCGTGCAGGGCGCCTGGCAGGCCGGCGTGTGCGTCGTGCCCGTCCCCGGCCCGTCTATGCTGACCGCCCTGCTGAGCGTCGGCGGGCTGCCTACCGACCGGTGCGCCTTTGAGGGCTTCCTGCCGGCCAAACAGGGTCAGCGTCGTAAAGCCCTGCTGCGTTTGCAAGCCGAAAGCCGCACCCTCGTGGTGTTTGAATCCCCCCACCGTCTGGCCGACAGCCTGGCCGACATGTGTGACATCCTGGGCGACCGCCCGGCGGTCATTGGCCGTGAGCTGACCAAGCGCTTTGAAGAGGTGTTGCGCGGCCGGCTGAGCGAGCTGCAAACCCGCCTGCACGAACGGCACATGAAGGGCGAGGTGGCGCTCCTGGTCGCCGGCTGTCCCACTGAAACAGCCCCGGCCGAGGAGCGAATCGTTCGCGAGGAGATCGGCCGGCTTGCAGCCCAAGGGCTGTCACTCAAGGAGATCGCCGGCCGGCTGAGCGAGCGCTACGGCCTCTCCAAACGGGAGGTCTACGCGCTGGGGCTCAAGGCAAAAAACGCGCAAGGCGAAACCTGACAGGGCGAGGGATGGGAAGGTGGACCGAAACGCCATTGCTGATCGCAACGCTCTCTGAAGCGGCGTGCTACTCTCCATACATGTCCGTGATAAGGCGCCGGAGTTGAGCCGCCTCGGCCGCGGATAGCCGGTCGAGTCTGCGTCTCAGTCGCCGTTTGCTGATGGTCCGGATCTGGTCCACGGCAATCTCGGCGTCCTGCCCTGCGCACTGTATCTGGAGCCGGCTCCGCCACTGGGGATGCAGTGTGGAGGTCAGGGGACAGACGACAACGGTATCGAGAAACTGATTCATCTCATTCTGGCTGACCACCACGACCGGCCGCACTTTGCGAATCTCCCCGCCCACGCTGGGGTTGAGGTCGGCAAAGTAGATGGCGTATCGCTGGGGAAAGGCCGCCATCAATCCAGACCGTCGGCGACCGTCGGCTCGAGGTCACTCCAGTCTTCCTCGTCGGCAGCCATGGCGCGATAGGTGTCTTTCCAGGAGAGCTTGTTCTTCTCCTTGCTATACAGAAAGACGCCTTCCTCCCTTTCTTCCAGGACAAGCGAGTCGCTCCAGCCGTACTTCTGGAGCAAGCCCTTTGGCAGACGGATGCCCTTGGAATTGCCGACGGCGATCAGTTTGACATCTCTGGTGCCGGTTGCTTTGCCCATGTTGGTCTTTCTCCTGAGTACAAAATTGTACTTACAGTAATTACTATTTCGTCGCTGTCAAGCCTGCTTTCCTCCCGTCTTCGTGGCCGATTGTGGTGCTGTGGCCGCTCGGCTGCGGGACGCCGTCGGCCGATTGTCCGTGCTTGCCGGGTGGTCGGCCGTGTTTGACCCTGTGCCTGAAATCAACTATATCCGTACAGACCGCTGCCGCAGGGCGTGCTGAGATCGCCCAAACCCAAAGGTTTTACGCAAAGGTGGGTTGAACCCGCATGGAATTCCCCCGCATCAAAAGACTGCCGCCCTACCTGTTCGCCACCCTCGACAAGATGAAGATGGAGGCCCGCCGGGCCGGCGAGGATATTATCGATTTTGGCATGGGGAACCCCGACCAGGCCTCCCCCCAGCACGTGGTCGATAAACTGGTCGAGGCGGCCAATAAATCCCAGAACCACCGTTACTCCAGCTCACGCGGCATCTATAAACTGCGCGCGGCGATTTGTGACTGGTATCGGCGTCGCTTCGATGTTGAGCTTGACCCGGACTCCGAAGCGGTGGTGACCATTGGCTCAAAAGAGGGGCTGTCACACCTCGCCCTGGCCATCCTGGGGCCGGGTGAGGTAGCCATCTGTCCCAGCCCGACCTATCCCATCCACCAGTACTCGATTGTGATGGCCAACGCCGACCTGCGGGTCGTGCCGCTGATGCCCGGCCAGGACTTCTTTGCCTCGCTGCAGGAAACGGTGCGTCAGTGCTGGCCGAAACCCAAGATGCTGTTGATCAACTTTCCCCATAATCCGACCACGACAGTCGTCGAGCTGGAGTTCTTTGAGCGCGTGGTCGATTTTGCGCGGGACAACGATCTGTTTGTGGTCCACGATTTCGCCTACGCCGACCTGTTTTTTGACGGCTACCGCCCGCCGAGTTTTCTGCAGGTGCCGGGCGCCAAAGATGTTGGGGTCGAGTTTTTCACCCTGTCCAAGTCGTACAATATGCCGGGCTGGCGGGTCGGCTTTGCCTGCGGCAACCCCGAAGCCCTGACCGCGCTCAGCCGCCTCAAGAGCTATTTCGACTACGGCATTTTCCAGCCCATACAGATTGCGGCCATTCACGCCCTGAACGGACCCCAGGACTGCGTTGAAGAGATTCGCCAGCGCTATCTGGTGCGGCGCGATGTGCTGATCGACGGCCTGGAGCGGCTGGGCTGGCATATCCCCAAGCCCAGGGGCACGATGTTTGTCTGGGCTCCGGTGCCCGAGCCGTTTCGTGACATGGGCTCCATGGACTTCGCCAAGTTCCTGTTGACCGAGGCCAAGGTGTCGGTCTCGCCGGGGATCGGTTTTGGCCCGTATGGGGATGATTTTGTCCGCTTCGCCCTGATTGAGAATGAGCAGCGCACCCGCCAGGCTATCCGGGGCATCCGCCGGGCCTTTGGCGGGGCGGACAAGCGTGCCGTCAGCGACGCAAACGTGGGGTCGGCGTGGCAGCGGGTGAGCTGAGGCTGGGTCTCATCGGCCTGGGCACGGTGGGCGGCGGAGTTGTCCGCCTGCTGGAGCAGAACGCCGACGAGCTGGCCCGCAAACGGAACTGCCGCCTGCGCCTCGTCCACGTGGCCAGTCGCAGCATTCATACCAAACCGCACCCCGACCTGGGCGGCGCCCGCCTGTCAACAGACCCCTGGGCGGTGGTCCGCGATCCTGAGGTTGAGCTGGTGGTTGAGTTGATCGGCGGCACCGAGCCGGCCCGCTCCCTGCTGCTGGCCGCTATCGAGGCTGGCAAGGCGGTGGTGACCGCCAATAAGGCTCTGCTGGCCGTGCACGGCGAGGAGATTTTTTCGGCGGCCGAGGAGCGCGGCATCCCGCTCGGTTTTGAGGCCAGTGTGGCTGGCGGGATTCCTATTCTGCGCACCCTGCGCGAGAGTCTGGCGGCCGACCAGAATCATGCCCTGTTCGGGATTGTAAACGGCACCTGTAATTACATCCTGACCATGATGCGGGAGCAGGACGCCGAGTTCGAGACGGCCCTGCGCAGCGCCCAGGACGAGGGCCTGGCCGAGGCCGACCCCAGTTTTGATATTGACGGTATTGATGCAGCCCAGAAGCTGACCCTGCTGGCCATGCTGGCTTTTGGCGTGCGAGTGCCCTTTGAGGCGGTCTACACTGAAGGCATCCGCCAGCTGAGCCAGACCGATATCCTGTTTGCCCGAGAATTCGGCTACGAGATCAAGCTGCTGGCGATTGCCAAGCAGGAGGACGGGCTGGTCGAGCTGCGCGTCCATCCGACCATGGTGCCCCAGCGTAGCCTGCTGGCCGGGGTAGGCGGCGCCTATAACGCGATTGTTGTCCAGGGCCAGGCGCTCGGTTCCTCCCTGTATTTCGGCCGTGGGGCGGGCGGCCCGCCGACCGCAGCGGCGGTGGTCTCGGACATTCTGGACGCGACCCGCACCTGCGGCCTGGTCTCGGCCCGTCAACTGCCCGGCCTGGGCTATGCCTGGAAAGAGTTGCGCAGCGCGCCGATTCGCCCTATGGACGAGGTGGTGAGCGAGTACTATGTCCGCTTTCAGGTTGCTGATCAGCCGGGAGTGTTAGCCGCCATTGCCGGTAGCTTGGCCGAGCAGTCGATCAGCATCGCTTCGGTCATTCAGCGCGGGCGCAGCAATAGTGACGCGTCTGTGCCCCTGGTCATCCGTACCCATGCTGCGGGTGAGCGCAACCTCAAAGCCGCCCTCCAGCAGGTCAACCAGCTGCCGGTCGTCGAGGGCCAGGCGGTGTGCGTCCGCATCGAAGAAAATCTCGGCTAGCAGCCTTGGGGAGAAGGAGGGACGTCTGATGGCTGACGGCGCGTTTGCTGAACCTCTGGCTGTATCGACACCGCCTCCGTTTCGGGCCTGGTTTGGCTGCGCGTCCGGCTGTAGCGGGCAGTGGCCGCTCAATCAGGTCATGTATTACTGTCCCAAGTGTGGCAGCCTGCTTGATGTTCAGCACGATCTGGACGCGCTCAAAACCCGCCCGGCCGAGGAGTGGAAGCGGCTGTTTGATGATCGCTACCGACGGACCACCTATCCCTACGGCAGCGGAGTGTGGGGCAAGAAGGAAATGGTGTGCCCGGCGGTGGACGACGACAATGTCGTGTCCACCTATGAGGGCGGCTCCAACCTGTTCTGGGCCGAACGGCTGGGCCATCAGATCGGGCTCGAAGACCTGTGGGTCAAGCAGTGCGGGACCGCCCACACCGGCTCGTTCAAGGACCTGGGCATGACCGTCCTGGTCTCCATGGTCAAGCAGATGATTGCCGAGGGGACGCGTATCCCGGCCGTGGCCTGTGCCTCGACCGGTGATACCTCGGCCGCCCTGGCCGCTTATTGCGCGGCGGCCGGCATTCCGGCCATCGTCATTCTGCCCCGCAACAAGGTCTCGACCGCCCAGCTGATTCAACCCATGGCCAACGGCGCCCTGACCCTGTCCCTGGACACCGACTTTGACGGCTGTATGCGGGTCGTGCGCGAGCTGTGCACCAGGGAAAACATCTACCTGGCCAACTCCATGAACAGCCTGCGGCTGGAAGGCCAGAAGACGATTTCGCTGGAGATCGTCCAGCAGTTTGACTGGGAAGTGCCCGATGTGGTGATCGTGCCGGGCGGCAACCTGGGCAATATCACGGCTATTGGCCGTGGATTTTTGCTCATGCGGGACCTTGGCATGATTGATCGGCTGCCACGCCTGGTGTGCGCCCAGGCTGCCCGAGCCAATCCGCTGTACCGGAGTTATGTCCGGGGCTTCGAGTCGTACCGGCCGGTGCGGGCCAAAAAAACCCTGGCGTCGGCCATTCAGATCGGCGATCCGGTCAGCGTACACAAGGCGATCAAGACCCTCAAGGCGTTTGAGAGCAGTATTGTCGAGCAGGCGACTGAGGAAGAACTGGCCGACGCTGCGGCCCTGGCCGACCGGACCGGCCTGTTCAACTGTCCCCACACCGGGGTCGGACTGGCCGTCCTGCTCAAGCTGCTCGAGCGCGGCGTGATCACCGCCCGTGAACGTGTGATTGTCATATCGACCGCCCACGGGCTCAAATTTACCGATTTCAAGCGGCGCTACCATGAGGGCAAGCTGCGGGGCGTGTCCTCTCGGTACGCCAACCGGCCGGTCGAACTGACGGCCGACTATGAACACGCCCGGGACGCGATTTTTCGTGCCTTGGAAAACGGGAGTCACTGATGCACCCCCGTCCCAGCCGAGATCGTCGCCTGAGTGATGGGGTGGGAACCCCGAACTGAGGAAGCTGGTATGAAATACGTCGTGCTGCAAGGTGATGGCATGGCCGACTGGCCAGTACCGGAGCTGGGCCATAAAACTCCCCTGGAGTATGCCCACACCCCCCATATGGACCGGATTGCCGCCCGCGGTCGGCTGGGGCTGACCCACACGATTCCCGACGGCTATCCGCCCGGCAGCGATGTGGGCACGATGAGTCTGCTCGGTTTTGACCCGCGCGACTATCACACCGGCCGCTCACCGATTGAGGCGGCCAGCATGGGGGTCGAGTTGGGGCCGACCGATATTGCCTTTCGGTGCAATCTGGTCAGCTTTGCCACCCAGGCCGACGGCCGCGAGGTGATGCACGATTTTACGGCCGGTCATATTGCGAGTGAAGAGGCGGCCGAGCTGATCGGCGCACTGAACGCCGAACTTGGTGGGGCCGAGCTGCGCTTTTACCCCGGGGTGAGTTACCGGCATCTGCTGGTCTGGCACAACGGCCTGGAAGCCATGACCACGACCCCGCCCCACGACATCACCGATAAGCCACTCGCCGGCCATTTCCCCCACGGTGAGGGCGCCGAGCGGCTGTGCGCTCTGATGGAGACCTCGCGCCAGCTGTTTGCCGAACATCCGGTCAACCGACGGCGACGCGAGCAGGGCCAGACTCCGGCCTCCAGCATCTGGCTGTGGGGCCAGGGCCGACGGCCTGCGGTGCCCACCCTGCATGAACAGTTCGGCCTCTCCGGCGCGGTCATCTCGGCCGTTGATCTGGTCCGCGGTATCGGGGTGCTGGCCGGCCTGGAGGTGATTCTGGTACCCGGCGCGACCGGCTTCCTGGACACCAACTATCTGGGCAAGGCCGAGTATGGCCTGGAGGCGCTCAGGCACAAAGACTTTCTGTTTTTGCACGTCGAGGCCACTGACGAGGCCGGTCACATGGGCGCAGCCGACAAAAAGGTCCAGGCGCTCGAGGATTTTGACCACAAGGTTGTCGGCACCATCCTGGCCGGGCTTGACAGCTTTGCCGAGTGGCGGCTGCTGCTGATGCCCGACCACGCCACCCCGGTTGCCATCAAGACCCACTCTGACGACCCGGTGCCGTTTGCCGTGGTGTCGTCGCACGAGTGGCAAAACGCCACCCCCCAGGACGTGACCTACAACGAGTCGAGCGCCAAGCAGACCGGACTCGTCGTGCCCCGGGCCTGGGATATCATGCCCCGCTTCATCCGTGGCCAGGCCATCGGCGTGGATGCCTGAGGTCAGAAGCGTATGGAACGCAACCTCGCGCTCGAAATAGTCCGGCTCACCGAAGCCGCAGCCCTGGCGTCGGCCCGACTGATGGGCCGGGGCGACGAAGCTGAGGCCGATTATGCTGCGGCCGAAGCCATGCACAGCCTGTTCTCGGTCATTGAGTGCGACGGCCAGGTCGTTATCGGCGAAGGCGAGCAAGAGGCGATTTCCATGCTGTACGTTGGCGAGAAGCTGGGCAACGGAGCCGGGCCGCCGATTGAGTTGGCGCTCGATGCCCTGGAGGGCGCGACCTCGTGTGCGACCGGCTCGCCGGACGCCATCTCGGTTATCGCAGCCGCCGAGCCGGGTGGCTTTCTGCGCTGTCCGCCCAACTGCTACATGGACAAGATTGCGGTCGGGCCGGAGGGCCAGGGCGAGATCGATCTGGACAAGCCGGTTGAAGACAACCTGCTGGCGGTGGCCAAGGCCAAGGGGGTGCCGGTCTCCAACCTGACGGTGGTCGTGCTGGACCGCCCCCGCAACGAAGCCCTGATCGGCGAGCTGCGCCAGCTCGGTACCCGGGTCAAACTGATCGGCGATGGCGACCTGTCGGCCGCCCTGGCCACCACCCACGAGCCGGCCGGGGTCGATCTGCTGATGGGCATCGGCGGGGCGGCCCAGGGTGTGTTGGCTGCGGCCGCGCTGCGCTGTATCGGCGGCGAAATCCAGGGGCGTTTTCGGCCCCGCAATGAGGACGAGGCCAAGCAGCTGCACGATCTGGATATCCATGACTTTCGCAAGAAGTATGGCACCGAAGAGCTGGCCGGAGGGAATGTCATGTTTGCCGCCACCGGGGTGACGACCGGCGGCTATCTGACTGGGGTGCGCTTCTACAGCGGGGGGGCGATGACCAACTCGGTTGTGGTGCGGTCTGAGACCCGGACCCTGCGGCTGCTGGAAACCTTTCACCATTTTGAGCAACACCCGGAGTATTGAGATGGCCTATGAGAACATTGTGTTTGAACAGGACGGCGCGGTCGGCATCCTGACCGTCAACCGGCCCAAAAGCCTGAACGCGCTCAACCCGGCCACCGTGCAGGAAATTGCCGCCTGCCTCGAACAGATGCGCCACGACGCCTCGATGCGCTGCCTGATTATCACCGGCGCGGGCGAGCGGGCGTTTGTGGCTGGGGCCGACATTTCGGCCATGGTCGAGATGTCGCCGCTCGAAGGCAAAGCCTTTGCGACTAGCGGCCTGAATGTCGGCCGCACCTTGGAAGAACTGCCCATCCCGGTCATTGCCGCAGTCAACGGCTTTGCCCTGGGCGGCGGAACCGAGCTGGCCCTGGCGTGTGACCTGATTCTTGCCGCCGACACGGCCAAGTTCGGCCAGCCCGAGATCAACCTGGGGGTGATTCCGGGCTTTGGCGGCACCCAGCGCCTGGCCCGCCGGATCGGTCTGCCGCTGGCCCGCGAGCTGATCTACACCGGTGACATGATCGACGCCGAGACCGCGCTGCGCTATGGCATCGCCAACCGCGTCGTGCCCCTGGCCGATCTCCTGACCGAGGCCAAAGCCCTGGCCCACAAAATTGCGACCAAGCCACCGATCGCCATCCGTCAGGCCAAGGCGGCGATCAATTCGGGGATTGACATGGATATCGCCAACGCCAGCCGGTTTGAGGCCGAGGCGTTTGCCATGACCTTTGCGACCGAGGACAAGCGGGAAGGCATGGCGGCTTTTCTGGAAAAGCGTGAGGCCAGGTTTACGGGCAAGTGAGTGCGTAGCCCGCCAGCAGAACGTCGGGTGTGGAGGAAGCCTCATGACGCGCCCATTCGTCCTGTTCGCTATTGTTGTCGGCGTTTTGCTCTACTCCCCGTCCGCCTGGAGCGATGAGGGCTCAGCGCTTGACCCGCTGCAAGACGATGATGTGGTCATTGAGTTCAGAGCTTACAGAGGCGACTCCGGGTGTGGTCCCTACGGGCACTGGGATACTCTGGTCAACGAGTGTATTTTGTATGAGCCGTCCCTCATTCCTCGGTTGGAGTATTCCACCCAGGTGTCCCGTTATCTGCTGCGCCCGCCCGAGGGTGTGATTGTCCTGTACCCGGACGGCAGACGGGAAGAAGCGGCCGTTTGTCCCCCCGAGTTCGACGAGGAGACGCGCGCGAATAACTGGCGGTTTTGCCGTGATCCGGAACATTACACGCGGATTCCCCACATGTGGAACCCACCCATCAACGGTATTCCGTTTGAGGAAGCGGAGGCGATTTATGAAGACCACCAGGACACCCTCATGGCCCTAGATGGGGTGACCAGTGTGGCTCTTCGTCTCCATGATATCGTCGTCAATACTGACCGGCCTGAGTTAGTCCCAGAGGAAATTGAAGGGATTCCCGTCAGGACCGCTCCGCCCATATTCGCGGAGCCTCTCTCTCACACGACGGCTTCCTTGCTGCGCCCATCCCCGTAGAAATCCATGCCGTCGGGCCACAGGGACCGGTCTGACAAGTGGCCCGGCTAGCCAGTCTAGCCAGTTGATCTCTGAGTCGAGCAGGTTAAGATAGCCGGGATCGGAAAGACGTGTGTGCCGGCCGTGGTCCAGGCAGGTTCCAGACAGACCACGCCGACTTTCCGTTGTTAAGGAGGATCGATGAACAAACACGAATGGCTGACCCAGAAGTATCCCAGACAGGGCGAGCGGCTGGAACGCTTTTCGACCATCTCCGATATGGAGGTCGCGCCGCTGTACACCCCCGAAGACAAGAACGGGACGGACTATGAGCAGGACATCGGCCTGCCGGGCGAATACCCGTATACCCGTGGCGTGTACCCGAATATGTACCGCGGCAAGTTCTGGACCATGCGCCAGTTTGCCGGTTTCGGGACGCCCGAGGACACCAATCGACGCTTCCGGCTGCTGCTGTCGGAGGGCCAGAACGGCCTGTCTACCGCCTTTGATATGCCGGTCCTGATGGGCTACGACGCCGACAGTCCCCGCTCGCTGGGCGAGGTCGGCCGCGAGGGCGTGTCGGTCTCGACCCTGAACGACATGGAACGCCTGTTCGACGGGATTCCGCTCGACAAGGTGACCACCTCAATGACGGTCAACTGTACGGCCAGCATCATCCTGGCCATGTATATTGCGGTGGCCGACCAGCAGGGCGTGCCGCGCGAGCAGCTGGGGGGGACGATCCAGAACGATATGCTCAAGGAGTATATCGCCCAGAAAGAGTGGATCTGCCCGCCCGAGCCGGCGGTGCGGATTGTGACCGATATGATCGAATTCTGTGCCAAACAGGTGCCGCGCTGGCACGCGGTGTCGATCTCCGGCTACCACATTCGTGAGGCCGGCTCGACGGCGGTCCAGGAACTGGCCTTTACCCTGGCCGACGGCATCGGCTATGTGCAGGCGGCCCTGGAACGCGGCCTGGACGTTGACGAGTTCGCGCCCCGGCTGTCTTTCTTCTTTGACATCCATAATGACTTCTTTGAGGAAATTGCCAAGCTGCGGGCAGCCCGGCGCATGTGGGCCAAGATCATGAAGGAGCGCTTTGGCGCCAAGCAGCCCAAATCGCTGTTGCTGCGCACCCACTGCCAGACGGCCGGGGTGAGTCTGACCGCCCAGCAGCCGACGAATAATGTTGTTCGGGTGGCCATCCAGGCTCTGGCCGGGGTGTTGGGCGGCACCCAGTCGCTGCATACCAACTCGATGGACGAAACCCTGGCCCTGCCGACCGAGCAGGCGGTCATGGTCGCCCTGCGAACCCAGCAGATCATTGCCGAAGAGAGTGGGGTGACCAATACGATTGATCCCCTGGGCGGCAGCTGGGCGATTGAAGCCCTGACCGACCGTATCGAACAAGACGCCTTCGCCTATATTGACCGGATTGACGAGTTGGGCGGGATTATCAACGCCATCAATACCGGCTATCCGCAGAAGGAGATCGCCGACTCGGCCTACCGCTACCAGCAGCAGCTCGATGCTGAGGAGAAGATCATCGTCGGCGTCAACAAGTACCAGGTCCCGCCCGAAGAACGCCCGCTGGAGCTTCTCAAAATCGAGCCTGAGGTAGAGCGCGGCCAGATTGAGCGGGTCAAAAAGATCAAGGCCGAACGCGACCAGACTGCGGTCAGCGAACATCTCGGCCGGGTGCATGCTGCGGCCCGCAACGGCACCAACCTGATGCCGCCGCTGATTGAGGCGGTCAAAGCCTCGTGCACCCTGGGCGAACTCTCGGATGTCTACCGTGACGTGTTTGGGGTCTACCGCGACCCGGCCTGGCTGTAAGTCTGACAGAGTGATTCATCCGCTCATCCTGATCCATCGGTCAGGATGACCTGTCTTGAATCGCCATGACGGAGGGTTTCTGTGTCCGACAAGAACGTGTTACGCATTCTGGTGGCCAAAGCCGGCCTGGACGGCCACGACAGAGGGGCCAAGATTATTGCCCGCGCCCTGCGCGACGCGGGTTTTGAGGTGATTTATACCGGCCTCCATCAGACGCCGGAGATGATCGCCGAGGCCGCCGTCCAGGAAGACGTGGACGCCATCGGGCTGAGCATTCTGTCCGGGGCGCACATGACGCTCTTTCCGGCCATCATGGAAGCGCTCGATGAGCGCGGGGCTGAGGATATCGCGGTCTTTGGCGGCGGGATCGTACCCGACGACGATATCCCCCAGCTCAAACAGGCCGGAGTCAAAGAGATCTTCACGCCCGGGGCGAGTACCCAGACCATTGTCGCCTGGATTCACGATCACGTGGAACCGCGGGCCGGAGTGGTCTGAGGCGTGCCCTACGATGTTGCGATTGTCGGGACCGGGCCGGCCGGGACGGCCACGGCCCTGTCTCTGCTGAAGGCTGAGCCGCAGCTCAGGGGCAATATCCTGCTGCTCGACAAGGCGCGCCACCCCCGCGACAAGATCTGCGCCGGCGGGCTCATTCCCCATACCCTCGACTGTCTTGATGAGCTGGATGTTCCGCTCAGCATTCCCCATGTATCGGTCGACCGAGCGTTTGTCCGGGTGCCGCCCGAGCGGCAGGTGGTGTGCGAGGATGGCGGCCTGTGTTCGATCGTCCGGCGCAACGAATTTGACTTTTTGCTGGTCCGCGCCGCTGAGGAGCGGGGAGCCGAGGTCCGCCAGGCCGAGAAGCTGATTGACGTGGTGCGAGAGCCGGACGGCGTCCGCCTTGTCACCGATAAGCAGACCTATCGGACCCGGATTCTTGTCGGGGCGGACGGTTCGGGCAGTCGGGTGCGCCGGCGGCTCGTCGGCGCACCGTCCCTGCCGCTCGGCAGGGCGGTGATGTGTGACGTGCCGGTGGCCGACACCGACTGGGACGGGTTTGGCCGACAGCGCTACGATTTCAACTTTCTGTCCGTTCCCCACGGCTTGCAAGGTTATTTGTGGGCTTTTCCGTGTCTCATCGCTGGGGTGCCGCACGTGAATGTCGGCATCTATGCGCTGGGCCGGACCCGGCTGACCAACGCGGAGCTGCGTGGTCTGCTCGCCGCTGAGCTTGCCGCGCTGACCGGCCAGACCGACAAAACGAGATCGTTGCCCGCCTCGTGCCGGACGGCGTATCGTATGCGGGCCTTTCCTATCTGTGGCTATCATCCGCGCCGCGCCCTGGCCGCTCGACAGGTGGTGCTGGTCGGTGACGCGGCTGGGGCCGAGCCGCTGATGGGTGAGGGCATCTCTTTTGCGTTCGAGTACGGCAAGTTTGCCGCCCAGGAAATTGTGTCCGCGCTGCGCGGCCGGGATGTCGATTTTGCCGGTTATACCGAGCGCTTTGCCCGCTCCGCAGCCGGCAAAAAGCTCTACCGCTTGGCGCTGACGACCCGGCTGTTCTACGGCTCGGCGTGGCGTGTGTGGTTTGGCCTGGCCGCCCGCAGCCGGCGTCTTCAGTCGGTCGGACTCAAGTGGTACAACGGGGTCGAGGGCTGGCATCAGCGCAGCGGCTGGGAGGCTGTCCGGGCGGTCTTGGGGGCTCCTTCAGCCCCGCCCTTAAGCCAGCCTTGAGAGGCGAGATGGGCGACGATGAGCACCCCGGCCAGCAGAGATCGTTGCCCGTCTGAGTGGATTGTGTTGAGGAGGGAGACGACCGATGGCTGAGCGGAAAAAGACGGCTGCCCGCAAGACACCCGCCCGCAGAAAAAAAACCGCGCCGCGCCGGAAGAAACGACGCGGTCTGATCTCCAAGCTTCTGCTCATCATCGGCTGTGTGGTCGTGCTCGGTTTCCTCGGCCTGGTGATGTTTCTCGACAAAGAAGCGCGCCGGATGGGGATTTTTCAGCCCCAGGTGAGCCAAGCTCCACCCAGACAAGAGGCCGCTCCGGCCGCGTCCGAGGAAAACTATACGCCGGAGGAGAAGCAACAGTTGGAGGCTATTTTGGAGTCTCAAGGCCGCTAGGCTGTGGGGTCGATATGGACTGTGTTGATGAACTCCAGCGTCCGCTCTCCCTGCCCGCCTGTCCGCAGCGGATTGTGTCGCTGGTGCCGAGCATCACCGAGACCCTGTTCGCCCTTGGTGCGGGAGCGTCTGTTGTTGGGGTGACCCGATTCTGTACCCATCCGCCCGAACAGGTGGCCGGCCTCACCAAGGTCGGCGGCACCAAGGACCCGGACCTCGAAGCCATTCTCCGTCTGCGGCCCGATGTGATCATCCTGAACGAAGAGGAAAACCGGCGCGAAGATTTCGTCTGGTTGGAGGAGCACGGCCTGTGCGTGTACGTGACCGCCCCGCGCACGGTCAGGGATGGCATCGACATGATCGAACGCTTGGGCCGGCTGACTGGCCGTTCGGAAGACGGCCGGGCGCTGGCTCGCGCCCTGCGCCAGCAGGCCGACCAACTGGCCGGCGACCTTGAGCGCCAGCCTCGCGTCCGCGTCTTCTGCCCGATCTGGCGCAAGCCCTGGATGTCGTTTAACGCCCAGACCTATAGCGATGATATGCTGTGGACGTGCGGTGGGGAGAATATCTTCCGCACCAGGGCCGAGCGCTACTGCACCGTCGGCCTGGACGAGGTAGCGGCGGCCGACCCGCAGGTCGTGGTGCTGCCGAGCGAGCCGTATCCGTTTGCCGCCAAACACCTGGTCCACCTGAAACCGCTGGCTCACACCGTCGCCGGCAAAATGGGTCACCTGTACTGTGTCGATGGTATGGCGCTGTGCTGGTACGGACCGCGGATTGCGGACGGCTTGGCGCAGCTCAGTCGCCTGTTCGGGTATGTTCGACACACGCTGGACGACTAGCTTCATCGCCCCAGTCTTGGCTCAATTTGGGTCTGTAAGGTACTGATTTTCTTGTTGAAAATACTTAAAACGAGCCGCTACCACCGTGCTACGACGCTTGCTCCAAGCCAAGGCTTGGAGTATGTTTCAGAGCTACCGTGGCTAGCCTTGAAGACACTCTCCGCAAAGTCCCTCCCCAGAATTTAGACGCCGAGGAGTCCGTCCTGGGCGGCATCCTGCTCGATGATACCGCCCTCGACCGGGTGCTTGAGGTTATGGGGGTTGATGACTTCTACCGCGAGTCACACCGCAAAATCTTCCAAACCATGCTCAGCTTGAGCAAGCAGGGAGCGCCCATTGACCTCGTGACCCTGAGCGACCGGCTCCGCGCCCAAGGCGAACTGCCCGACATCGGCGGAGCCGCCTCTCTGGCTGCATTGGTCGACCGCGTGCCGAGTGCAGCCAATATCGCTACCTACGCCCGGATCGTGCGTGAAAAGGCGGTCATGCGCAGCTTGATCCGCGTGTCTACGGACATCACCGAGCGCTGCTACGGCGGCCAGGACGATATCGAAGCTTTTCTCGACGAGGCCGAACGCCTCATTTTTGACGTGTCCGAACAGCGCATTCGCCCCGCCTTTACCAAGGTCGGCGATATGATTATGGACACAGTCAAAACCCTTGAGCAGCTCCACGAACGCAAAGAGTTGGTCACCGGCGTACCAACCGGCTTCCTCGACCTTGACCGTATCACCGCAGGCTTGCAGCCGTCCGATCTGGTGATTGTTGGTGCGCGGCCTAGCATGGGGAAAACCAGCCTTGTGATGAACATCGCCCAGCATGTCGCCCTCTACCATAAGACAGCGGTCGGTGTGTTCTCGCTCGAAATGTCGAAGGAGCAGCTCGTCTTACGCATGCTGTGCTCTGAGGCGCGGGTGGACCTATCCAAGGTCCGTACCGGCTATTTGGGCGAGCGTGACTTTCCACGTTTGGCGATAGCCGCCGGCCGCCTAGATGAAGCGCCGATTTTTATTGACGATACGCCAGCCCAGAATGTGTTGGAGATGCGAGCCAAGTCGCGTCGGCTCAAACGTGAGGCGGACGTTGGACTGATTATCATCGATTACCTCCAGCTCATGCGGGGACTGACCGCACAGGAAAACCGGAACCAAGAGTTGTCCGAGATCTCCCGCAGTCTCAAGGCATTGGCCAAGGATCTGAATGTCCCGATTATCGCGCTCTCCCAGCTCAACCGCCAGGTCGAGCTGCGGAGCGACAAGAGACCGGTCATGTCGGATATTCGCGAAAGCGGCAGTATTGAGCAGGACGCGGACGTCATCATGTTCATCTACCGGGATGAGATGTACAATGCAGAGTCGCAGGATGAGGGAGTGGCTGAGGTGATTATCAGCAAACAGCGCAACGGCCCGACCGGTACGGTGCGCTTGGCCTTCCGCCGTGAATACACCCGATTTGAGAATCTGGTTGAGGACGTTGAGGATATGGGGGAGGGCGGAGAAGAGGGGTGAGGACCACTCCCGCTGCCAGGAGTTCAGAGGCTCCCGGCCGAAGACAGCTGCTGCACGGTCTGGCGGACTTTCGCCTCAACCTGCCGACTCAGGACAATATCGCTGATCATCGCCACGGCATTGGCCCCGGCGGCCAGGGCGGCCGGGGCGCGCTCGGTACTGATGCCGCCAATGGCGACAATCGGCAGGCTGGTCCGGTTCCGAATCTCGCCCAGCTGATCGAGCCCGCGGGCGGTATAGCCGGTCGTCTTGGTCTGGGTGCCAAACACAGGCCCAAAGCCGATATAATCCGCGCCCTCACGTTCGGCCGCCACAGCCTGGGCCGGGTCATGGGTGGAAACCCCGATAATCTTGTCCGGTCCCAACACCCGGCGCGCCGCAACGTAGGGCAGGTCGTCCTGGCCGATATGCAACCCGTCGGCGTTAATCGCGCGGGCGATGTCGGCCCGGTCGTTGATGATCAGCAGACAGCCGTGTTGCCGGCAGATGGCCCGCACCTGGCGGGCGATGCGCAGAAAGTCGCGGGCCGACCGCTCCTTGAAACGCAGCTGGATCAGTCGGGCTCCACCGACGCACATCTGGCGGGCCAGTTCAGGCCATGACAGCTCGGCTCGGCCCAGCGTATCGGCAATGGCGTACAGCGGGCTTGGAAAAGAGAAGGCAGGCATTTATTTTCGTTCGATCTTCAGGCTGGTCATTTTTTTGCGCAGCGTGTTGCGATTGATGCCGAGCAACTCGGCCGCCTTGAGTTGATTGCCAGAGGTATACTCCAGGGTCAGCTCAATCAAGGGTTTTTCGACCTGGGCCAGAATCCGCTCGTATAAATCACCGCTGTCGAGCGAGGCATGCTGCTGGAAAGAGGCGTTCAGCTTGCGCCGGACCAGTTCTTCGAGCGACAGGTCGGAAAAATTGTCCGGCAGACTGGACGAGGCGACCGGCAGCGACAGGTCGGCCTGGGTCAGGAGCCGTCCGGGGGCCAGGACCGCAGCACGCAGCAGGGTGTTTTCCAGTTCGCGGACGTTGCCCGGCCACGAGTGGTGGACCAGCGTGGCCTCGGCCTCGGGTGTCACGCCGCTGATCTCGGTCTCCATCTCTCGGTTGATCTTGTCCAGAAAATACGCGGCCAGGACCGGAATATCCTCCCGTCGCTGCCGCAGGGCGGGCAGGGTGATGGGTACGACCTGGAGGCGGAAAAAGAGGTCTTCCCGAAAGCGCTGTTCTGTGACCGCCAGGCTCAGGTCCTGGTTGGTGGCGGCAATGATGCGGGTGTTGACGCGAATCACGTCCCGGCCGCCGACTCGGGTGATTTCCCGTTCTTGCAGGACCCGCAACAGTTTGGCCTGCAGGGCCAGCGGCATATCGGCCACTTCGTCCAGAAACAGGGTGCCCTCGCTGGCCTGTTCAAATTTGCCGATCCGCCGCTCGACCGCGCCGGTGAACGCCCCGCGCTCATGGCCAAAGAACTCGCTTTCCAGCAGGTCGAGCGGTATGGCCGAACAGTTGATGCCGATAAACGGGGCTCGCCAGCGGGGTGAGTGGTGGTGAATGACCCGCGCGACGAGTTCTTTGCCCGTCCCGCTCTCCCCCTGCAGCAGGACGGTTGCATCGCTCTTCACAATGCGGCCGATGGTCTTATACACCTGCTGCATGGCCGGGCTCTGGCCAATGATATGCTCGCCGCGCCCCTCGACCGCAGCAACCGGCGCCGCCGGCTGGCTATCGGTCAGGCGACCGACTTCCAGGGCGCGCAGAACCAGGGCTTTGACTTCTTCGAGGTCAAAGGGTTTGGTCAGGTAGTCAAACGCCCCGCGCTTCATGGCCTCGATGGCGTTATCGAGGGTGGTCTGGCCGGTCATGATGATGATCGGCGTGGGCGGCCGGCGGTCTGTCCGGGGCTCTTGCTGGGCCTGGAGAAGGATATCGAGACCGGTGCGCTCCGGCATGCGGATGTCGAGCAGTGCCAGGTCAAACGCCTTGGTGGTCAGCGCTTCCCAGGCCAGGGCGCCGTTGTTCACCGTCTGGACCGTATGGCCCTGATCGCGCAGGGTGTCGGCCAGAACACGTCGGATGAGTTCTTCGTCGTCGGCAATCAGAATCGTGCCCGGAGGGGTGCCAAAAGGCGTGCTGTGTTGCATGGCTGGTCACGGCTGCGAGAAAAGGGGACGAGGATATCGTCTTGTCCAGGCGGTCATCCTCGTTCGCCTGTGTGGGGACTGATGGGGAGATAAACCTGGAAGTGCGCGCCTTGACCGAATTCGCTCTCGACCCGGATGATGCCGCCGTGCTGCGCGATGATCCGTTGGCTGACGGGCAGTCCCAGGCCCGTCCCCTGGCTTTTTGTGGTGAAGAAGGGGGTAAAGAGTTGGGCCAGATGCTCGGCGGCGATCCCCGGCCCGTTATCGGCGAAGTCAATGGACAGGAAGCGCCCCCGCTGCTCGGGCTCGCCGCGCACCAGATGGAAGTCGGTCGCCATCCGGGTTGACAGGCTCAGACTGCCGTGGGAGCAGCCGTTCAGGGCCTGGAGGCTGTTCTTTATGAGATTGCGAAACACCTGGGCCAGAGACGCTTCATCCCCCAACACATCCGGTAAACTGGGGTCAAAGTGAGTGCGGATCTCGACCCCGGGCGAAACGGTTGCCCGTTCCAGCAGCAGCACGTCGCTCAGGACCTTATGGACATTGATCGGTCGCAGATCGAGGCGCAGCGGGGCGGTCAGTTGCGTCAGCTGTTCCAACAGCGCGCCCAAGCGGTCGATTTCTCGAATCATAACCGTGATATACTCATCCGCCGTCTGGTTCGCCGGCGCGCTGCTGAGCCGACCGTGCAGCAGCTGAGCCGCCCCCCGGATGCCGGCCAGCGGGTTTTTGATTTCGTGCGCCAGCCCGGCGACAACCACCCCCAGCTGGGCCAGATGATCGGCGCGCTGCGCGTCTTCGGCCAGCTCTTTCTGGTAGCTCAAATCGTGCAGGACGAGACTCAGTCCCAGAAACCGGACCTCATCGTTGAAGATTGGCGAACAGATCGCCCGGACCGGTTTCAGCCGCTGCAGGCGACCGGTGATCATCCCTTCACCGGCGGTTGAGCTGTAGGTTGAGTTCCGCGTCCGCTCAATGATATCGACGATCCAGGCGTTGGCGGCAAAGACCTGGCTGTATGGCTGTTGGCCGATCTGGGCCAGCGACTGACCGATGAGCGTTGCTGCGGTAGGGTTGAGAAAGGCGATCCGCTGATCCCGATCAATGACGACAATGCCTTCCTCAAGGCTGGCCAGGACGTGCTCCCAGGCGTTGGCCGGAAAAGGCGGCTGGGACGGGTGGGGTTGTTGCGGCCGGGATGCCATCGCTCATCCCATCGCAAACTGCAGTTTTATTGTCAAGGCGGGCTTGCCAAAGCGTCGGCTTGCCGGATATGGAATAGACCATGCGGTATTCTGAAGCTGAGTGCCGGGCGGCGGCCGAAGCCCTGGTCAGCAGCCTGAGCGAGAAAGGCTTGCTCCAGCTCCAGACCGAGCAGCGGCGTAGCGCGGAGCAGCTCGCCCAGGCCCTGCTGGAGAATTTCCGCCAGGAAGAGGAATTGCGGCGCGAAGCCGAACGGCTGGCCGAGGCGCATATGCCGGCCGGTCAGGCCGTCGACCGCCATAAAGTTGTCCAGATGATTGTCCAGCGTCTGGCCGAAGAGCGCAGTTTCGTCCTATGAGCCGTTTATCCGACGCACGCATCACGGCTCTGGCCCGGCTGATGCTCCGGGTCTTGGCCAGCCAGGGCAGGCTGACGAGCGAGCGGGCCGCCCTGGCCGAGAGCAAGCGTGTGCTGGCCGACCATTTTCAGATCGATGATAAAATCGACGCGCTCGTGCGGCGCAAGATCGCCTCGCTGTCGCGGCGGGTTGTCCCGGACAGCGCCGAGTGGAGCGTGTTGTACCGACGCTACTTTGAGGAAGAACGCCGCAAGCGGAAATTCTGAAGTTTTTTGCTTGACAAGCGGAGCAGAGTGATTAAGTTGCCGGAGATTCTACTCTGGGGCTCAGGCTCCATGCCCATACGACACACATTATCCTCAGATAAGAAAGGAGAGGAGGCATGAAAATTCGACCCTTACAGGATCGGATCATCGTAAAACGGATGGAAGAAGAAGAGAAGACGGCGGGTGGTATCATCATTCCCGACACGGCCAAAGAGAAACCCCAGGAGGGCAAGGTCGTCGCCGTGGGCAAAGGCAAGGTCGGGGAAGATGGCAAGGTGCAACCCTTGGACGTGAAACCTGGAGACAAGGTCCTCTTCGGTAAATACGCGGGAACCGAAATCAAACTCGAAGGTGAAGAACACCTGATCATGCGGGAAGACGATCTTCTTGGCGTGGTCGAATAGGGATGTAAGGAGGATCAAGAATGGCAGCCAAGCTTGTCAAATTCAGTCAGGATGCGAGAGATCGCACACTCCGAGGCGTGAATGTTCTGGCCGACGCCGTGACGGTGACCCTGGGACCCAAGGGCCGCAACGTGGTCATCGAGAAATCGTTTGGCGCACCCGTAGTGACAAAAGACGGGGTGACCGTGGCCAAGGAGATCGAACTTGAGGACAAGTTCGAGAACATGGGCGCCCAGATGGTCAAGGAAGTCGCCAGCAAAACGTCTGACGTGGCTGGGGACGGGACCACGACCGCGACCGTGTTGGCCCGGGCCGTGTACTCCGAGGGCGTCAAGATGGTCGCCGCCGGCCACGATCCGATGAGCATCAAACGCGGCATTGACAAGGCCGTGGGCGCGGTGGTCGGCGATCTGAGTAACATGTCCAAGTCCACCCGCGATCAGAAAGAGATCGCCCAGATCGGCACGATTTCGGCCAATAACGATGCGACTATCGGCGAGATCATCGCCGAGGCCATGAACAAGGTCGGCCGTGAAGGCGTGATCACCGTCGAAGAGGCCAAAGGGCTGGAGACGACCCTGGACGTGGTGGAAGGCATGCAGTTCGACCGCGGCTACCTGTCCCCTTATTTCGTGACCGATCCCGAGCGCATGGAGTGTGTCTTCGAGGATGTCTACCTGCTGATTCATGAGAAGAAGATCTCGGCCATGAAAGACCTGCTGCCCATCCTGGAGCAGGTCGCCAAGAGCAGCAAACCCCTGATTCTGGTGGCCGAGGATATCGAGGGTGAGGCCCTGGCCACGCTGGTGGTGAATAAAATCCGCGGCACCCTGCAGTGTGTGGCGGTGAAGGCGCCCGGGTTTGGCGACCGTCGCAAGGCGATGCTGGAAGACATCGCGATTCTGACCGGCGGCCGGGTGATCGCCGAAGAGCTGGGGGTCAAGCTGGAGAGCCTGAGCCTGAACGACCTGGGTCAGGCCAAGCGTATTGTGGTTGACAAAGACAACACCACGATCGTCGATGGGGCCGGCAAAAAGGGCGACATCGAGGGCCGGATCAATCAGATCCGGGCTCAGATCGACGAGACCACGTCCGACTACGACCGCGAGAAGCTGCAAGAACGTCTGGCCAAGATGATCGGCGGCGTGGCGGTCATCAAGGTCGGCGCGGCGACTGAAATTGAAATGAAAGAGAAAAAAGCCCGCGTTGAGGATGCCCTGCACGCGACCCGGGCCGCCGTTGAAGAAGGCATCGTGCCGGGCGGTGGGGTGGCCCTCATCCGTGCCTCAAAGGCGCTGGACAATGTCGAGGCCAACGACGCCGAGCAGTTCGGGGTCAATATCATCCGCCGGGCGGTCCAGGAGCCGCTGCGCTGGATCTCCTCCAACGCCGGTGAAGAGGGCTCGGTCGTGCTGGATAAGATCCGCAACGCCAGGGGCGCCAACGGCTTTAACGCGGCCAGCGGCCAGTATGAGGATCTGATCAAGGCCGGTATTATCGACCCGACCAAGGTCGTGCGAACCGCCCTGCAGAATGCCGCGTCAGTGGCCGGTCTGCTCTTGACCACGGAAGCCACCGTGGCCGAAAAGCCCGAGGAGAAGGGTGCCGCTGCCGGCATGCCGCCGATGCCTCCGGGTGGTATGGGTGGCATGGGTGGCATGGGTGGTATGGGTGGCATGGGTGGCATGATGTAAGCCGTCCTCTGCCGTCACGCGCAAAAACGGCCCTGCCCGGAACTCCGGGCAGGGCCGTTGTGTATGTGGCTCGGTGGCTGATTAGGCGCTGGGTAGGCCGGTAATCCTAATGCCGGCCGAATGGACCTTGTTCCGAATGTTGAGGCGAATCAGCAGGGCGGTGATGGGCTCAATCAGGCTGGCCGCCTCAAGCGGGCCGACATCGACGGCGTTGATGTTGAGCTTGTCGATCAGTTCGATCACGCGTGTGCGGGCTTCTTTGGGACTCCCGCATACCAGCACATCGCAGTCAATCTCGGCCGTCACATCGCGTAGCAAATGGGCCGAGATGTTCTGCAGGGCGCAGACCACACTGACCTGCTCGCCCAGGATTTCCTGGGCTTCCTGAGAGGCCGAGCCGGCCGACGGCATAACGACCCGCCGGGCGTTATCCGGGTCGAGCGGAACCGACACGTCAACAAAGATTTTGCCCTGGAGCTGGTCCTTGACGCTTTCCAGGGTTGGGACATGGGCGGAGTAGGGAACGGTCAGGATGACAATATCGGCCGCTGCGGCCGCGCTCGGATTGTCCATACCGACCAGCAGCGGCCGGCCGAGTTCCTGATTGAGTTCGGCTGCCACCCGCTCGCCCTTCTCCTTTTGCCGCGAGCCAATGATGACCTCCTCGCCGGCCAGCGCCCAGCGTAGCGCCAAGCCCGGCCCCTGTTCCCCAGTCCCGCCTAAAATCGCAATTTTCACTCGTGTTGCTCCTTCCAGACTCACGCAAAAAACTCTTCCACATTCCCCGACACGATCGGAATCGTCTGCACCGCGTTGTTGCGGAAAATGCGAAAGAGCACGGTCTCGCCCGCCGGCCGGCTCCACAGCTGTTGATAAAAAGCCGGCCGGTCCGAGACTTCCTGGTCGTCTATGGCCAGCACCACGTCGCCCGCCTTCAGGCCGGCCGTCTCGCCCGGTCCGCCCGGCAAGACACCCGCCACCACCAGATGCTTGCGCAGGGTGTAGGAGTACATGCCGATCCAGGCGCGTGACGGACGCGAGACGCGGCGTCCGTAGCGGATCAACTCGTCCCGGTGGTCTTGAAAGTTCTCGACCGGAATGGCCAGCGAGAACTTGCCGACCTCGTTGAGGTTCAGCGACACGACCCCGACCATCTTGCCGTGCATATCGAACATCGGGCCGCCTCCCAGGCCGGGATTCATGGCCGTGCTGATCAGGGCCCGGTCGAGCGAATATTCCCAGTAGGCGTCGAACGGTGCGACCGAGGTCAGTCCTCCGCCGCTGACCCGCCGCCCGTTTTCTTCGCCCGAGCCGGCGGCGATGAACACGTCGTCGCCGGGCTTCAGTTCCTGGGAAGAACGCAGGGGCGCGGCCGGAAAGCCGCTGTTGGCAATCTTGATCAGCCCGATACCGCTGGCAAAATCCTGGGCCACCACTTCGCCGTCGACCTGACTGTTGTCGACCAGGCTGACTTTGACCTTACTGGCCCCGATGACGATGTAGTTGACCGTCAGGATGTAGCCCGCCGGATCGACAATAGCACCCGAGCCCATCCGTTCCGGGCCAAGGAGCGGGGCCGAGTGGTGATCCTGGGGGACTGTGACGTGGATGCTCACAGTCGAGGGGACAACCTGTTCGATGAGCTTTACGGAGGCGTTCACTCTTCCTCCCCTATGCAAAAGATTCGTCAAGCCTAATGCCTGATTGGACGGAGCGCAACCCCTGAAGCGGCTCGCAGCGGACTGCCTCGGCTCGGTACTGAGAGGCCGCCCCGGCGGCGCTTTTTTGGCCGGTTTGTCTTGGCAGCCTGGGCCGAATCTTATACCCTCTAGGGCTTCCTGGGCTGAGGAGAGAGACCGGCTATGAGCACAAGCACCCCACGTCCCGAGCAGACGCTGTCCGAGTATCGCTCCAAACAACTCTTGGCCGCTTATGGCGTATCCGTTCCGCACGAGACGCTGGTGGACAGCCCACAGGCTGCGGTCGAGGCGGCTGGCCGGATCGGCTTTCCGGTCGTGGTCAAACTGTGCGGCGACCGGATTGCCCACAAAACCGAGCGAGATCTGGTCCGCCTCGGGCTGTCGGATGCCGAGGCGGTTCGGCGGGCCGCCACCCAGCTGTGGCAGCGGCGGCGGCCCGAGGACGGCGAGGTCGGTCTGCTGGTGGCTGAGATGGTACACGGCCGTCGGGAGCTGATTGCCGGGCTGCTGCGCGACCCACACTTCGGCGCCTGCGTGCTGATCGGCCTGGGTGGGATTCTGGCCGAGGCGATTGGGGATGTGGCCTTCGGCCTGGCCCCGCTCGATCCGGCCGAGGCGCGCCGCATGGTCGAGGCGCTCCAGACCCGCCACCTGCTGCATTCCTTTCGGGGCGAGCCCGCGCTCGATATGGACGCCCTGACCGCTAGCCTGGTCGGTCTGGGCCGGCTGGCGGCCGAGCGGCCAGATATTCACAGCGTTGACCTGAATCCTCTTATCGTGGCGGAGGGCAAACCGGTTGCGGTCGATGCGCTGGTCGAACTCGGCCCGCCGGCCAGCGTGCCACCCGCTCCGCCCGTCCGCTCTCCCGAGGAAATCCTGGAGCGTTTTCGGCCACTGTTTCATCCGCGCGGGATTGTGGTCACCGGCGCGTCGCGGCACCCCGGCAAATTCGGCTTTGTGTCGCTGCATAATCTGCGGCGCTTTGGCTATGAGGGAGATATTTTCCCCGTCAATCGGGATGGGGCCGAGATTCTGGACGCGCCGACCTATCGGGACATTGCCGAGATTCCGCCCGGCAGGGCCGATCTGGCCTTTGTGTGTACGCCGGCCGGGGCGAATGTCGGCCTGCTGCGGGACTGCGCAAAAATCGGGGTCCGGGCGGCGTTTGTGGCCAGCGGTGGCTACCGCGAGACCGGGCCGCAGGGCCGCCAGCTCGAAGACGAACTGGTAGCCGCCGCCAACGAGTTGGGGATCGTGCTGGCCGGGCCCAACGGGCAGGGGGTGATCTCTACCCCGGCGTCGATGTGCGCCCAGATTGTCGCTCCCTATCCTCCGCCGGGGCGCATTGGGGTGGTCAGCCAGAGCGGCAATCTGCTGTCGTCGTTTCTCAACTACGCGGTCCAGACCGGGGTGGGGGTGAGCAAGGCGATTTCGGTCGGTAACTCGGCCCAGACGAATATCGCCGATTACCTCGAATATTTTGCCGCCGACCCTGACACCGACGTGGTGCTGGCCTATCTGGAGGGCATTCCCGACGGGCGCCGTTTTGTCCAAGCCGTTCGACGACTCACCCCGACCAAGCCCCTGGTCGTGCTCAAGGGTGGGGTGGCAACGGCCGGGCAGCGGGCCGCGCTGTCTCACACTGGCTCCCTGGCCACCGACGACCGGGTGTTCCAGGGCGTGTGCCGGCAGCTCGGTATGCTGCGCGCGCCGAGCGTCGAGCACGCCTTTGAGTGGGCGGCCAGCCTGGCCACCCAACCCCTGCCGGCCGGCGATCAGGTGGTCGTGTTTACCACGGTCGGCGGCTGGGGCGTGCTGACGGCCGACGCCTGCGCCCAGGCCGGGCTCGACCTGATCGCCCTGCCCGAGGATATCGAGGCCAAGATCAGCGCCATGGTGCCGGACCGCTGGAGCCGGAATAACCCGATCGATCTGGCCGGCGGGGAAACCCGCGATACCGTGCCCGAGATTCTCGATCTGTTGTGCGGCCATCCCCAGATTGACGCGGTCGTGCAGTTGGGGCTGGGTATCCAGGGCGCCACCGCCAACCTGTTCCAGACCGGCGCCTTCTACCCCGGTCACGGCCTGGAGCGGATGGCCGAGTTTCACCAGCGCCAGGAACGGCGCTATGCCCAGGCTGCGGCCGCCGCCTCGCAGCGCCACGCCACGCCCGTACTGACGACCACCGAGCTGGTGTATACCGACCGGGAGTACGGCAACGCCGGACCCCTGGCCGTGCGCGAGACGGGACGGGTATGCTACCCCAGCGCCCATCGGGCGGTTGCCGCTCTCGGCGCGCTGGCCGAGTATGCGCGGTTCCGGCGCCACGCCGGCTGACAGCGGTATGGCAAACCACGCTCCCAGACGCGGCGAGTGGCGGCGGGTGATGCTCCAGCTCACCCCAGCCTGGCTGACGCTGATTGCCGGCTTCGTTTTTTTGTGGCACAGCGGCCTGTGGTACGTCGTGATTGGACAGGAAGGAGGGCCTATGGCAGCCCAGGAACGCGTCCGTGCTCCCGAGCTGGAAGGCGGGATTGAGTGGCTCAACACCGACACGCCGCTCAGCCTGGCCGGTCTGCGCGGCAAGATCGTGCTGCTCGATTTCTGGACCTACTGCTGCATCAACTGCCTGCACGTCATCCCCGAACTCCAGCGCCTTGAGGCCGATTTTCCGAACGAACTGGTCGTGATCGGCGTCCACTCGGCCAAGTTTCCCAACGAGGGCGAGTCGGAGAACATCCGCCAGGCGATTCTGCGCTACGACATTGAGCACCCGGTGGTCAACGACCGGGAGTTTCAGATCTGGCGGCGCTACGGTCCGCAGGCCTGGCCCACGCTGGTGCTGATTGACCCCGAGGGCTATGTGGTCGGCGGCATCTCCGGCGAGGGGCACTACGAGACGCTCAAAGAGGTCATCGGCCGATTGGTTGACGAACACCGAAGCCGGGGGACGCTGAACGAACAGCCGCTCAGTCTGGCCCTGGAGAAAGCCGCCTTCCACGCCCCGGTATTGTCGTTTCCGGGCAAGGTGGCGGCCGATCCCGAGATCGACCGGTTGTTCATCGCCGACTCCAGCCACAACCGTATTCTGCTCACCACCCGGACCGGGCGGGTCCTGGACGTGGCCGGCACCGGGGCGGCCGGGGCGGCCGACGGCAGCTTTGAGGCGGCCAGCTTCGACCACCCCCAGGGCATGGCCCTGGCCGGTGACAGCCTGTATGTGGCCGACACGGAAAATCACCTCATCCGCCGACTCGACCTCAAGGCCCGCACGGTGACAACGGTGGCCGGCACCGGCCAGCCCTCGTTCCGAGGCTTTCGTCGGGGCAGGGCTCGGGACGTGCCGCTCAGCTCACCGTGGGATGTGCTGGTCGAAAACGATATCGTGTATATCGCCATGGCCGGCCCGCACCAGATCTGGGCGCTGAATGTCCGCCACCAGGAGATCGGACCCTACGCCGGCTCCAGCAAGGAGGCCCGGATTGACGGGCCGCTGATGCAGGCCGCCCTGGCCCAGCCCAGCGGGCTGGCCTCGGACGGCAGCCAGCTGTTTGTCGCCGACTCCGAGGTTAGCGCGATCCGCACGGTCAGCCTGAATCCGCGTGGCACCGTCTCGACAATCGTGGGGGTGGATCTGTTTGAGTTTGGCGACATCGATGGTCAGGGCGATGATGTCCGGCTCCAGCATCCGCTGGGCGTGGCCTACCATAATAACGTGGTGTATGTGGCCGATACGTATAACCACAAGATCAAGCGGATCGGTCCCGGCCTGCGTACCTCGGTGACCTTTCTGGGCAGCGGCCAGCCCGGGTTTCGGGACGCCGACACGGGCCAAGAGGCCGAGTTCTACGAGCCGAGCGGGCTGAGTATTGCGGACGGCAAACTGTATATTGCGGACACCAACAACCACGCCATTCGGGTGGCCGACCTCGAGACCGGCCGCGTCTCCACCCTCCAGATTACCGGCTTGAGCGAGGGACCGGACAGGCGACCGGACTATGTGTGGCCGAACCTCGAAGAGCTGAGTGCTGCCCCCCAGACGGTCCGGTCCGGTCGTACCAGCCTGACGGTCAATGTGGAGATTCCCCCGCCCTTTAAGCTCAACCCGGGCTCGCCGCTGGAGTATCAGGTCGAGCTGAACGGCGCGACCCTGGCCGGCGGGATACGGACGCCGGAGCAGGACGGCCAGTTTCCGATTGAGATTCCGCTCGACCTGTCCGAGGGGGCGACCGAATTGCGCGTGGCGGTCGGGCTGGTCTACTGCAAGGAGGGCCGGGACGGCGTGTGTCTGGTCAAGTCGCTGCGCTGGACGCTGCTGGTCGAGACGGCCAGCGACGGCCAGGACAGCCTGAGGATTGAACATCGTCTGGTGCCGGAGTGGATCGATGAGACCGGGTCCGTTCCAGGAATCAGCTGAGCAAACGGAGTGCGCATATGAAACTCGACTATCCGGTGATTGATGCCGACGGTCACGTTGATGAGAAAGCGGTCAACTGGGCCGAGCGGTTGCCTGAGAAGTACCGCCGTGACGCCCCGTGCTGGGTGAACTATCCGGACGGCAGACGGCACATGGTGGTGGAGGGCAAGCTGTGGCCCAGCCGGCGCGATTTTTACGGCCAGCTCGGCATGTGGCCCGAGCCCAAGAAGCCGGCCCACCAGTGGGGCTGGGATCGGGAAGGCATGCAGGACCCGCATAAACGCATTCCTGACATGGACCACGAGGGCATTGATATCGCCGCTCTGTTCGGCACCTTTGTCGGGCTGGGGGCGGCCGCGTCGATCGAGGACGGCGGGCTGGCCGCAGCGGTGTCGAGCGCCTACAACGACTGGCTGGCCGAATACTGCCGGCCGTATCCCGAGCGGCTCAAGGGCATCGCCATGATCCCCATGCAGGACCCCCAGGCGGCCCGTAAAGAGATCCGGCGGGCGGTCGAACAGCTGGGCATGATCGGCGTGCAGGTGCTGACCAATTTTGGCGGCCGGCTGCTGCACGAAGAAACCTTTGATCCGATCTGGCAGGAAGCTCAGGGGCTGGACGTGCCGATCTGTGTCCACATCATCTCGACCAACTCGGCCGGGATCGACCGCTTTGACCGCTATGTCTTCAAACACGCCTTTTATCCGCTCGACTCCATGCTGGCCGCAGCCTCGTTCGTGGCCGGCGGGATTCTGGAGCGCTTTCCCAAGCTCAAGGTCGCCTTTATGGAGGCCGGGGCCGGCTGGGTGCCGTGGCTGATGGACCGGCTGCACGAGCACTACGAGCTGTTGCCGCACCAGACCCCGTGGCAGCGCCGCGACCCACTCGACTGGCTGAAGAGCGAGAACTGTTTTTACGCGGTTGAGCCGGAAGAGACGACGATCCCGTATGTCGCCCAGATGATCGGCGAAGAGCGGCTGATCTACGCCTCCGACTACTCGCACTGGGACTGCATCTGCCCCGACTCGGTCAAGGTGTTACGCGAGCGGACCGACATCTCCGAGGGTCTGAAGCAGAAAATCTTCAACCACAACGCGGCCCGGCTGTTCAATCTGTGAGCACGGCCGCGTCTCCCCGCTCGGGGCGCGACACAAGGATGGCGGCATGAGTATCACCCAGACCAGCTTCATTACGCCGGCGGGCTGGAAGACCGGCATCGAGGAGGTCGCGCCCAAGGTCTACGCCTATATTCAGGCGTTCGGCGAGCTGGGGGTCAGCAACGCCGGGCTGCTGCTCGACCGCGGCGGCAACATGGCGGTCGACGCCCTGATGGTGCCGTCCATGACCAAGCGCTTTCTGGCCGCAATTCAAAAGCTCAGCAAACGGCCGGTCTCGCGCCTGGTGAACACCCACCATCATATCGACCACAGCGGCGGCAACTTCCTGTTCCGCGGGGCCGAGGTCGTGAGCCATACCGTGTGTCGGGACGAGATGGTCCGCAGCGGTATTGCGGTCGAAGCCTACCAGCAACGTATCCCGCGTTTTGCCAAAGAGTTCCCCCGGCTCAAGCCCAAACCGCCCACGGTCACTTTCGAGGATCGGCTGGTCTTTCATCAGTCCGGGCGCGAGATCGAGCTACGCCACCTCGGGCCGGCCCACACCTTTGGCGACGCCTTTGTCTACCTGCCCCAGGATAAGCTGCTGTTTGCCGGCGACCTGGCCTTCTACTACGTCACCCCGCTGGCCTTTCAGGGCCACGTCGGCAACTGGATCAAGGTCGCCGACCGGCTGCTCAAGCTGGACGTGGAGACCATCGTGCCCGGTCATGGACCGATCGGCGGCAAAAAAGAACTGCGCGAGATGCGCGCCTACCTGGCGCTGGTGCGCCGAGAGGCCAAGAAGCGCTTCAGGCTGGGCATGACCGAAGAGCAGGCCGCGCGGGACGTGAAGCTGGGGGTGTATGCCAGCTGGCGCGAGCCCGAGCGCATCCTGCCCAACATCATGCGGCTGTACCAGGAATTCCGCCAGGAGCTTGAGCAGCCGCTCGACCTCGAGCGGATGTTCGACGGTATGCGCCAACTCCGGGCCGAGCGGCACGGGCACGCGGCCGATGAGCCGGACCTGTGTTGCACCTAAAGACCGCTTGAAGCGACTATTCCGTTTCCCGATAGGCTGTAGTAGGTCGGATTAGCGGAGCGTAATCCGACACGTACGGGATGTCGGGTTACGCCCATGGCTAACCCGACCTACACGGCTACACATCATGGTGAATTGCTCTATTCTGCCCGCCCGGAATCTGGATAGTGAACGGCCACGATGCCGGTCAGCACGGCCAGCAGGCCCACGGCGAAGCGCGGGGTAATCGGCTCGTCCAGAAACGTGCCGCCCAGCAGCGTGGCGGTCAGCGGATTGAGCGTCAGGAAGATGGCCACCCGGGTGGGACTGGTATGTGCCAGAGCCCAGACCCATAAGGCATAGCCGATCCCACCTCCAAACGTGCCGATATACACCACGGCCGTCCACCCCAAGGGAGTGAAGGTCGGCCAGCCCTGAGCCAGGCCCAAGCCAAGGGTAAAAGGCGCGAGGCTGAGGGCGCCGAGGCCCATACTGAGCGCCGTAAACACGGGGGCCGGATAGCGCTGGAGTTGGGGCTGTGAGTAGACGTTGTAGACGGCGATACACAGGGCTGCGCAGAACAGCAGCGCATCCCCGGCCCACATCAGAGATGAGGAGGTCTGGGGGGGACCCTCGCTGAGGGCGAGTCCCAGTCCGCCCATGGCCAGCGCGATGCCGACCAGCTTGACCGGCGTGAGCCGCTCCTCGCCGCGCCAGCGTGCCAGCAGGAGGGTGAACAAGGGCTGTGAGGCGAGCGCCAGGGCTCCGCGTGAGGCGTAGCTGAACTGTAGCCCCGCGCCGACCAGGATGGGCATCAGCGCGTATAAGAGGACGCCGAGGCCCGCGATGGCGCTCCAGTCTGCCCGCTGTACGCGCAGCCGGTCGGACCGCACCAGCACCGGAGCTACGCAGACGAAGCCGATGCCAAAGCGAAAGAAGGCCAGTGTCAGCGGCTCGGTCTGATCGATGACGAACCGCGTGCAGAATACCATCCCACCAAAGAAGACACTGGCCGCCGCAGCGGCCACGGCCGCCCAGAGTGCCGAGCCAGCAAACATGGTTCTCGTCTGGGCGGGTGTTCAGCGCTCAACCGGGCGTGCAGCGCCATTCCCACGCAAGGACGCTACCTGGGAATGAGCGGCAGCACGATATACGACGGCCGATCCTCCTGGTGGAACACGGTCTGCTGGGCGGCCACACCCTGGCTGCCCTCGCCAAACGGCTGGCCGGTGTTCAGGTTGCGATCAAACTCGGGAAAATGGCTGGAGCTGATCTCCAGCCGGATGCGATGGCCCGGCAGAAAGACGTTGCTGGTCGCCCACAGATCAATCGCGAAGCGGTAGGCTTTGCCCGCCTCCATCAGCTGGGGGGTGGTCGCCGAGTCCCGATAGCGGGCCCGGATAATGCCGTTGAGCAGATTCTGGGCATAGCCGTCGGGGTGGACGTCGACGAGCTTGGCGGTGAAGTCGGTATCGCGCGCCGAAGACGCGGCCCACAGCTCGACCGTCACCGGCCCGGTGATCTCCAGCGGCTGGCTGAGCGGCTCCGAGGTATAGACCAGGACATCGCGGCGCTCCTCGACCGGACGCTGGTCTTGCACGCCCATGTCGATGGTCAGGTTGTTGCCGCCGAGCGAGGGGACCGGATCGTCGGGATCGTAGGTGTACTGATCGGCCGGCTCCTGGCCGGGCGGGACGCTCGACAGACTGCCGTTGCCGCTCAAGCTGTTGGCCGCCCCGTCGCTGTGCAGGAAGTAGCGCACCTGGCGCATGGCGGGCGGCGGCCAGTCGGCCAGCTGCTGCCAGCGGTTCTCACCCAGGCTGAACACGTTGACCGGCGGCCCGTCCATGATGCCGTTGGCCACGTCTTTGAGCCAGTAGTCGAACCAGCGCAGCAGGGTCTCGTTCAGGTCGATCAGGGCGTTGGGGCCAAAGTCGATGTCCCCGGCCCCGCGTGAGCTTGGCGAGGTGTAGGGCAGCAGATGGCCCCACGGCCCGATGATCAGACGCTGGCCGGTCCGGGCCGCCTCAAAGCGGCTGTTGGCGCTGATGCTCTGATAGGCGGTCGGCCCACCCTCGGCAAAGATGTCATACCACGAGGTGACGTGGAGCATGGGCGTGGTGACGGTTTCGGCGAAGTGGTTCACGTTGGCCCGCTGCCAGTAGGCGCCGTCGTCGGCCTGGGCGATGTGCTCGACCATGTATGGGGCGGCTTCCTTGAGGATTTCGCCCCAGTCCTTGATCGGCAGGTGGCGGTACCATTCGTCGGTCAGCGGGGTGAAGGCGTTCAGGCCCCAGCGGGTCATGCGGGGACCGACCGGATCGCCGCCTTCGACATAGCCCTTCATCTTTTCGACCAGGTCTGTGCGGCCCTGACGCTCGAGCGTGTTCAGGCCCTTGAACAGGGC
This sequence comes from uncultured Binatia bacterium (SeqCode), assembly GCA_965243735.1. Classification (GTDB taxonomy): domain Bacteria; phylum Desulfobacterota; class Binatia; order Bin18; family Bin18; genus JAAXHF01. The sequence goes on along the minus strand of CBDEVZ010000008.1, from coordinate 3,333,117 downwards.
GTAGGGCACCATCCAGCCCCACTTGGAGACTCCGCCGGTGTGATAGATCCAGCTGGCGTGGTAATCGGACGAGGCCGAGACCGGCGCCATGCACTGTAGTGACGGCGGCATGGGGTCGTTGCAGGCGATCAGGTATTGGGTCAGGCCCAGGTAGGACTGGCCGGTCGTGCCCACCCGGCCGTTTGACCACGGCAGCCTGGCCGACCACTCGACCGCGTCGTAGCCGTCGGCCGCCTCCTGAAAGATGGTGTCATAGTCGCCCTCGGACTCGAAGCGACCCCGGCAGTCCTGGACGACCGACACATAGCCGTAGCGGGCGTACAAGGCGTTGGGGCCGTTGGGGTCGGCCGCAGCCAGCTTGCCGTAGGGCGTGCGGCTCAGCAGGACGGGGAAGCGCTCGGCCGAGTCGGGACGGATGACATCGGCGTACAGGGTCACCCCGTCGCGCGTTTTCATCGGGACATTCTTTTCGGTGACGACTTTATACCGCTTGCGAACTGGGACGATCATGGCAGCCTCCTTTGCCCTTCCCATAGCATCTCCCCTGCGCCGGTGATACACTCGCGGCCAGCTCTCAGCCCAGGAACAGCGAAGGAGAAGCGGGTGAAATTCGGAATTTTCTCAACCGTCACCAAGGCCGATGAGCGCAGCGTCCAGCAGCTGTTCAAGGAGAACCTCGAACAGGTGGTGTACGCCGAACAGCTCGGCTATGACAGCTTCTGGTTCGCCGAGCACCACTTTTCGACCTACAGCATGATCGCCTCGCCCAATCTGATGGTCGCCTCGGCCGCCCAGCGAACCGACCGGATCAAGCTGGGGCCGGCGGTCAATGTCCTGCCCTTTCATCATCCGCTGCGCCTGGCCGAAGAGGGCGCGATGCTGGATATGCTGAGCGACGGGCGTCTGCTGTGGGGCATCGGTCGGGGTATTCAGCCGGGCGAGTTCATTCCGTGGCGGGTCGAGCACGAGCAGAGCCGTGACATCTTTGACGAAACCCATCAGGCCGTGATCCGGGCCTGGACCCACGACACCTTCTCGTATCAGGGCCGGTTTGTGAACATTCCCCAGACCCGGCTTGAAATCCGGCCGGTCCAGCAGCCGCACCCCCCGGTGTGGACCGCCGGGCTGTCTGAGGCTTCGGTTCGCTGGGCGGCACAGCACAACTATCCGTGCATGGAGGTTTACACCCTGCTGCCGGTCATGCAGCAGCACTGGGCCATCTACAAGGCCGACAACGTCAAGCACGGCCACACCGTCGACCACGTCGGCCTGGTGCCGACCCGGCATGTGTATGTGGCCGAGAGCGACGAGCAGGCCAAAGCCGAGGTGCTGCCGACCCTGGCCGCCCGCTGGCAACAGCTGCTCAAACTGGCCAAACCGGACGAAATGGCCCAGTCGTCTTCCTACTCGTATCTGAAGGGCACCTTCGATGCCGCAGCCCGGGGCGACCTGAGCGAGCTGATGGACCTCGGCATGCTCCTGATCGGCAGCCCCGACACCTGCATCCGTCTCATCAAGCGTCACCAGGAGTTTCTGGAAGATCTGCAATACATGATCCTGTTCTTCGCCTACGGCAGCCTTAGCCAGCAGCAGGTGTGTCGCTCCATGCGTCTGTTTGCCGAGGAGGTCATGACCGAGTTTCCCGAGCCTGCGACGACCGGGGCCGCAGTCAACGGGCGGGCAGCCCAAGAGGGCCAAGTATCATAAGGGCCAAGTGTCATAAGGACCGAGCTTCATAACGAGGTGGGCTATGTCGTTCCCGAATCTGTATATCAGTGAGCCGGTTGAGAAAGTCATGGGCGACTGGGACTTTCTGAACGAGCGGGTGATCGGCAAGTTTTCCGGCTTTAAGGAGGCCGGCCAGCAGGTCATCGGCGTCCGTCACTACGCCCCGACCGAGACCGGCGCCCTGGACGCCGTCTCGGGCGGGAAGCTCAGCGAGATCTGGTTGATCGAGCCTTACAAGGGCCTGACCAAGCTGACCGACCCGCCCAAACCGCTCGACATCGGCGTTGTGGTGGGCGGCATTCCGCACCACGCGGCCAACTACTTTGGCTACTGGCACATCAACGACCGGGACGAGTTGTTTCTGCCCCTGCCGCCGGACGAAGACGGCCAGATTCCGTTCCTGTTGATTCAGCAGATGCCGGACAAGACCGAGTGCGACCGCTTTGCCTGGTACTGTCTGGAGTGCCTGACCCTGCTGTTCGAGCGGGTCTATCCGACCGGTGAAAAAGGCATGAACGGCTTCTGGAAGGCCGAGCGGGCGGCGGTGACCGAATACAACAGCGACAGCCGAAACCGGACCTGTCCCGAGTGTGGAACTGTGAACCTGGAGGGCTATTGCTGGCAGTCGCGCAAAGATACGCCGGCCGAGCGCCAGGCCCGGGCCAAGTGGTAGGACCGAGACTCGGGAGTCAGCCTGCATGCCCCGCACCATCCCGCTCCGCAACTATAGCGCCTCGGCCACCGATCCCGAGGATCTGGACGCGCTTGGCAGGTGGCAGGAGGCGTTCGACTACCGCATCTGGAGCGCCCGGCTGCCCCTGGCCGAGCCGCAGTTTCGGCTGTTTGAAATGCTGCCCGAGGGGATTCTGGAAATCCCCCAGCAGGGCAAGCGGCTGATGCACCTGATCAAGGCTGGCGTGCCACACCATGTGGCCTCGCTGCTGGGCTACTGGGCGGTCAGCGATACGGACCGCATCTGGATTCGGGCCGAGTGGCAGGACAGCGCGTATTACACCATCATCATGGGCGGCACTCCCTCAGCCTATCGGCGCGACCGCCTGCGCTGGTACTGTCCCGGCTGCGGCGCGGTGGTGCACGAGGTGGTGTATGAGACGGCCCAGCACGGCTGGCGCGGGCTGTGGGACGAGGAGGGGCGAGCCGTGGAGCGCTTCAATACCGATGCCGGCCTGCGGACCTGTCAGGCGTGCGGCAGCCTGCACCCCTGTGCCTACAGCTTTTTTGCCGAACGGGATACGCCTGAGGCGCAGGCGGCCCGCCACAGCTGGTGAGGCTATGGCCTGGGTAGCGCTTGGGGCTGTTGAGGCGTTTCCGGTCGGCACGCTTGCGAGTGTGAAGGTCGCCGACAGGCAGCTCGCCGTCTGGAACGACGGCGGCGAATTTATCGCGGTCGAAAACGCCTGTCCCCACAAGGGCGGTCCCCTGAGCCGGGGCTGGCTCAAGGAGACGACCGTGACCTGTCCGTGGCACCGCTTTCGCTTTGACCTGCGCCGTGCGTGCAGCCTGACCAACCCGGCCATGCGGCTGCGGATCTATCCGGTCCAGGTCGAGGACGGGTTGCTCAGAGTCGATATTGACTGAACAGCAGGCCGCCCCACTCGTCACTGCGCAGCATACCCACCGTCAACCGTAAACACCGAGCCCGTCACCCACGCCGACTCGTCCGAGGCCAGAAACAGGCCCATTGAGGCGATGTCCTGCGGGGTGCCCACCCGGCCGAGCGGATGGCTCTTGGCCACCCGTTCCATCCGCTTGGGATTCGAGCCGTGCAGCACGTGGGCCATCATCGGCGTGTCCACCGCGCCGGGGCACATGACGTTGCAGCGGATGTTCTTGGCGGCATAGGCGGTGGCGACCGCTCGGGTGAGCGAGACCACCCCGCCTTTGGCTGCGGTGTAGGCGTGCACGTTGCCAACGCCCAACAGCCCGGCCAGCGACGACACGTTGATGATTGAGCCGCCGCCGGCCTTGGTCATTTCGGGAATGGCGTACTTGCAGCCCAGGTAGACGCTCTTGAGATTCACCCCCAGCACCAGCTCCCACAGGTCCTCCTCAAGCTCGGTCACCGTCGTATCCCGCTTATGCAGTACTGCGGCGTTGTTGTACATGACGTGCAAACCGCCGTAGCTTTCGACCGCTCGGGCCACTGCGGCCTGGAGGTCGGCCGCGCGTGACACATCGGTTTCGTGAAAGACGGCCTGTCCGCCGGCCGCCTTGACCAGCTCGACCGTCTCGTGTCCACCCTCGACCTTGATATCGGTCACCACTACCTTGGCGCCCTCCTGGGCGAACAGCACCGCCGCCGCCCGACCCTGGCCGCCGCCGGCTCCGGTAATTAGGGCAACCTTATCAGCTAATCTTCCGGCCATATGCATTGGGATTTACCCCTTATCCTTGACATCACAGAAAGTGAGGAAACTATGTCTGAAACGTTGGTAAACTTGACTTGGTGCGTCTGCGCTTGATCGGGCGCATTTTTGCGTCCATTTAACATACAGATTATCTGTATTTAAGGGAGAAGGCTCATGCAACAACAAGGCGCTTTTACGAATCATTTTGAGAATCAGGACTGCCGTACCGTTGAGATAGACAAGATACCAGGTCTGTTAAAAGAGTATGCAGGGCGAAAGCGGCTTGCTGAACTACATCATCGACTTGGGGATGATCAGACTCGCATACTACGCGCTCTTGAAAAGAAATATGGTAAGGCTCTTTTTCAGTCTCTCGCTCAGCCTCAAACTCAAAAGTGACCGTTGCAACCAGCGTTGGTTGAGAGACGAAAGTGGCTCCTTCACTTTTCTCTTTGGAGAAGGTTACTGACTTGAGTTGAATCGTAGTTTTAGACTGTTCTGTCATAACGCTATCCTCCTTCCCTCACCGTACCGTACCACACAATCACGATGACAACTAGCTGCCGAACACTGACTCTTTCACCAGCTTGATCAGAACTTGTGTGGCTACGGCAATGCTCATGCCTTCTATCTTTGGCAGTGCCTTTTCCCATATGGATGGGTCTCTAGCATTTGACAAAAAGTCGTGTCCGTCCGAGGTCATCCGCAAATTCAGGAAGGCTGGGTCAGCATTCATGGCCCGTATGATTTTCACCGACACGAGTCCTGCTTCTTCCATAATTTGTATGTGTTCTGCTATTGCCTTGCGGATTGGCCTTTTAGCATCACCTGTGTAGAGTTTTTCAAGCGCACGATTAAGCTTTAGGTTGTCCAAAGAACTCTCCTCGCTCTCGATGGCGAGAAGGATATTTCTCACGAGGTTCATGTCTCTTTTCATTTCTAGTTCTCCTTACGGTCTCCCCAAGAGTACAAGCGCGAGTCGCAAAGCGATTTCCAGTTCTTTGGGAACCATGAACCACGTTGGATGGTTGTTTGAGATCGGATTTCCCCTTGGCCTGTTTTTGTCCCCGTTCCAGCGCAGGGCGAGTCTGGGCTCTTCATCCCATGTTCCCTCGGCAGCAGCCCATCCCCCTGGGCCGCTGTTATAGAGAACACGTCCCAGCGTCCAGTAGTCTTTTGGGGCTGTCACATCTTCTGGTTTGATTGGTTCATACGTCGCCATAAATTTATTCTCCTCACCGATTTGGTAGCAAAATCGATCCTGACTGACAAGGAGACAATTGCTTTAAGGCCAAGAGAGCAGCCCAGAATCGTTATGTTCAATACTTGACAAACACTGTTCTATTTAGTATAATCATGGGTAGAAAATGAGGAAAGGACATACCCATGAGAACCAGAACGTTGTCGGTCATTGAACTATTCAACCTGTTTCCTCACGAACAGGCAGCGAGGGAATGGTTTGAACTGGTACGGTGGAATCATCTGCGACACTGCCCCAATCCCAATTGCGAATCGGCCAGGACCTACCGCGTCCCAAACGGCAAGCCCATGCCGTATCGCTGTTCAGACTGTCGAAGCTACTTCTCAGTCAGAACCGGCACGGTGTTGCAGGCCAGCAAGCTTCCGCTCCAGAAGTGGATCATTGCCATGTACCTGCTTGTCACTAGTCCGAAGGGCGTCAGCTCGATGGCCTTGCACCGGACGCTGCACATCAAGCAGCAACATGCGTGGCACCTTGGACATAGAATCCGCGAAGCGTGGAATGAGTACGCGAAGCGCTATTTCGGGCCGGTCGAAGTGGACGAGACGTACATCGGCGGCAAAGAGAAGAACAAGCACTCACACAAGAAGCTGCGGGCAGGCCGGGGGCCAGTCGGTAAGCTGATCGTAGTCGGCATGAAAGACCGCAGAACCAATAAGGTGCAGGCGAGGGTTGTGGGCGGCACAGACCGCGCAACGTTGCAAGGCTTTGTGAGGCGCAGAACAAAGCGCGGCGCAAAGGTCTACACCGACGACCATCGCTCTTACATCGGCCTCCCCGAACATCGGGTCGTCAAACACTCGGTCAGAGAGTATGTGGATGGCCAAGTCCACACAAACGGCATTGAGTCTTTCTGGGCCTTGCTCAAACGTGGCTATGTCGGGACCTATCACCATATGAGCGTCAAGCACTTGCACCGTTACGTCAACGAATTTGCCGGTCGGCATAACGTGCGCGGCATCGAGACCTTGGAGCAGATGGCCTTGCTCGCTATAGGCATGGTCGGCAAGGTGCTGACCTATGACAAGCTGACCGAGAAGCTCACGGACAGAGAGATCTATCTGAGGGAGAAGGAAGCTGCAAAGCTCTCTTTTCTCAAAAACCTCTTTGGAGCGAACTCGGCTGAGGTGCGCCAACTGGAATCTGAGAGAGCACGCCGCTCACGAAGTGCAGCGTAGGTAAATCAGAATTATGCAGAACATTGAAAATGCCCCTCCGCAAGGAGGGGCAGGAAAGAACCGACCATGACAAGAGCAGACCTCTATAACACCGGACGTGTTCATATGGCTTGGGTCGCCTTCATCAAAAAGGAAAGAGAAGACTGGCGTAAATGGGCGGAAGAGCCTACTCCTCCGACGGAACAAAACCAAGACGCTCAAGAATTCGGTCAACAGTCCGATAAATTATCAACTTCTTCCGCTCTAAATCGAGTCTAGGAAAATCGTTCAGTGCCTCCTTATCCTCTCTGAACTTCCTAAGCTCACTAATCAAATCGGAACGCATTTCTGGGTGTTCTTGCAGCGCCCACTTTGCAATCAGATTGAGATTGCTGCGGAGGAGGCTGATCTCAAATTTAAGAGCGTCTGTGTCTTTCTGTTCTTCTGTCATGTCACTGCCTCCTTAGTCAGTCTTCCCGACCATATTTCTGAGCCAGATGCGCCACTGCTTTCTCTAAACGCTTGGTGAGATTGAGCGCAGCGCGGGTCACGATCTGGTCAGGAGTATAGGTGTCGGGGGAGTGACACGCTACCTCCTCCGACAAGGTTTCATAGTCGCCCGTATTCGCGTCTATCTCCGAGCCAAAGTAGAACAACACGACGGCTTTGTGGTCTTCTTCAATGAACTCCACTTTGCTGAGTCGGACAGGTGCAAGCGCTTCAGGCATGGGTCTTTCCTTTCTTGCTTTGCTGCGCATCCCGAAGAATGCACATCCGTTTATGCCTATCGTCCAATTTCTCCCCTTGGTATTTCCAAAACCGACTGGCTTGATAGGTAGCGGGTCTGCTGCCCTTGAGCTTTTCCAGCAGGTGTCCTGTCAGACGGTACAAGGAAATCTGGATGCCATCACACTCAACGAGCCTATCGATCAAGGCTCTAACCTTCTCGCCTTTACGCTGCCAGAACACAGAGGCGGGCTTTCTGTTCTTGGTAAAGGCTGGTTCTAGTTCAGCCCCGAAAGGGATGCCAATCCCCTCGAAAGTGAAAGCAGGCAGCTTCTTTCTCTTTGCCATGTCTCACCTCCTTAGCTCTTTGACATTCGGCCTCGTTCGGCCCTTACTTGCAGGACGGTCTGCGTGTCTGGGTTGTAGTTGCAGTAATAGGTATGGACGCTAAACACCCCAAACCCATTTTGGAACTTGATCTTGTCTCCAACGTAGAGGATGTTTGTGTCCGTCTGGACAATCCACCCGGAGAAGATGTTTTCACCCCATCCAGTTGTCCACTCAAAGTCGTGCTGCGCGAGCCTTTCGATGTCATCGCTGCATCGAGTATGCGCAGCCGTCATATGTTTCTCACCCCAGCACTGACTGTCGTATCTGCACTTGTCCTCTTCCGAGACGACAGGCTCTTGCTCTTGGACAGGCTCCGGCTCAGCAAGTACGGGCGTAGGCTCTTCCGCTTCAACCTTGGTTTCTTGAGCAGGCTCCGGCTCCCTTTCAGGCTCCGGCAGCAGATTGGTTAGTCCAGCCATCAAGACAAAGGCTACTGCCGCAGTGATTCCCGCCCGCTTCCGTGTTGGTAGCCACACATCAGGGAGCGGGCGAAACAGGGCAAAGACAGACGTACCGAAAACAATGACAATGGTTGCAAGGACCATCGCTGTCAGAGCTTCCATGCCGAGACTCTCCATTCCCAGCCTCATTTTAGTGGTGGGCAATCACTAGATTGCACCGACAAGAGAATAGCGACCGACACGCAGGTGTGCCGGGCCATTGCAACCATTTCTCAGATATGAGGAAAAGCTCCGCTTATTCGCCTAGGCGCAGGGAGCTACCCTTTGCCGGGCTAAGAGGCTGTTCTATTCAGCGGATAACCCGACGTAGCGGGATATCCAAGAAACGGTTGCAGGAAAAATTTTATGATGATGAGGCGGGAAAGTCAAATTGGCTGGAGGGGCAAAAGGCACATCTTAAGATGTGCCTTTTGGGGCTGAAAAGCTGTGGTGGGGATTGGGGATGCGAGCGAAAACAGAAAAACAATTGTGATTGCTTTTTCCGTAGAAACAAGATTCAGGGAGCGTATGTCAGCGCAAGGAGGCTCCTATGAACCAGTTAGAATGGAAGGACTTTGTGCGAGTGGGAATGCTGATCTTTGCGCTGGGCACAATGTGGTGGCAGCTTGACAGCAAAGTCGCACGCGAGATTCACGCGCTTGACGCACGTCTGACAAGTCGGATCGATGCTTTGGACACTAAAATCGAGCGCTTGGACGACAAAATTGACCGTAAGATTGATCGCCTCCACAGCTTGTTGACGAACCACTTGATCGCTCTGAACAGAGAAAATGGGAAGCTAAGAACGGCCCACACGCATGAGGAGTCTGACTAGAAATCTGACCAGAAAATCAATTGTGATGTGCGCGTAGTTTAGTTGCAGATGCAATTCTGATGCATAAATGCCGACAACGATCCGTATAATAAGGTGAGGGCAGGAGCTTGGTTGTTCTCCAAGCTCCTGTGTTTCTGTACCTTGTTCAGCTCGTCCTGAACGTGGCCAGGTGTGGGGCGGCTGCTACGTCACCCGAGAGGCAACGTGCTCATGGGCAGCCGCCCTACTTTGGAGTTCTCCGTATGTCATGTTTTTCACGCTATCACCTCCCTTAGTACTCTTACGGTACTTGAGCTACTGCGGAGGGTACGTGCTGATGACGGGTTCTAGCTCAGCAAGGATAGCCAGAAAACTTTTTCTGCAATCCTCCACAAAATAGACGGCTTCTTGTTTTCAGGCTGTGGTGAACGACTAGACGACTGATGGGTATGAATGTGGACTATGGTCACATTGATGAAACTCATATCTATTCCTTTCAAAGTGGTGAATTCTTTGTAAAGCCAGTGTCGTAAAGTTGTCGCCTATGTGAGGCAGGGCGTATGTGTTTCCTTATTGTTACGTCCGCTCTGTCTCACGACTAATGATCCAGTTTTGAGTCTCGCGCTAGGATTCCACCTCCCATTACTTTCCGAAAATTTAGTATTATATCTAACCCTCAAAGAGTAGACCTAATTCATAGAAAAGTCAACCCCTGCCGGATAATAATCGAGAATCGTCTCCTTTTCCAGAGGGGCGACGATCTGAGCGAGTGACTATGGCCCAAAAACCACCAAGTCAAGGATAAGGGGTAAATCCCTATGCATTCCTCCTCATGTAAAAGTGGTCCTCAGTCCGTCGTCCTCTTGGGTATATGGAACATACCCCGCTCTAGGCTGTTGTTGGCGGCAGTGACGAGTCGGGCAGATCGGCCGACGCGAGAGTGTACGGCTCTCGCCACGCCTTGGCCGCCAACACCACGATGCTGGTCATGCCCCAGGTCAGGCCGACCACCACGCCGCCGTCAAGAATGCCGCGCCACGGCTGGCTGATGTACTGAAAAATGACGATCAGCGCGCTAATGCCCAGGGTCAGGGTGTAGATGGACAGCAGCCGTCTGCGGGTGGCGTGAAAATAGCCGATGCAAAACAGCGGGGCCAGCAGCAGGCGCAGCAGGGACGGCCGGTCGTCGAGCACCCGGGCACGGGCGACGACGCGCGGGGCAAAGGATTTCTGGAAACCCATGTAGCCCTCCGAATGCGCCATGAAGGCCGTGTTGAGGATGAGCAGCGTCCAGTGACGCCAGTCCCAGGCGTAGCCGAAGGCCTCGATTGAGCGGCCGAGCAGATGAAAAACCGCATAGGCCAGTATGGCCAGAATGCCCCCCAGACCCCAGATGCTTCCTAGACGCGCCAAGACGGATCAGCCACCTTCCCATCCATGTTTTTCACCCTCCTTGTGCTACCGATATCGCCGGTCCAGATCAAGCCGCCAGTCCCGTGCGGCGCTGAGCCGAAGCGCCGTCGGGCTTGGCATCGGCGTGAGGCGCTCTTGACTGAGCGCCCATCCGACGTTTAGGGTCGGCCAAGTCAGAACTAAGCCAGAAGAAAGGCACGCGATGCGAGTGATTGACGGGGCGCGCTGTTTCCAGGCCATGGTGCCGATGCGGGACGGCGTCCGCCTGAATACCTTTGTGTTCCTGCCCGACAGCGGCGGACCGCGCTATCCGGTGATTATGCAGCGCACGCCGTACGGCATCACCTCGCCCGAAGGCCAGCACGTGACCGACTGCACCCGGGGCTGGTTGCCGGACCCCAAGGCGCCCCTGCGCGGTTCGATCCTGCGCGGCTGGCGCGAGATTGTGCGCCGTGGCTATGCCGCAGTCTACCAGGATACGCGCGGCCGCTACGGCTCAGAAGGCGAAGACCACGTCTACGGTGACGATGCCGCAGACGGCTACGACAGCCTGGAGTGGATCGCGGCCGAGCCCTGGTCCACGCAGCGTGTCGGGCTGTCGGGCTCGTCGGCCGGGGCGACGACCGCGCTGGCCGCCGCCTCGCAGGGCCACCCCAGCGTGCAGGCGTTTTTCACCCAGGTCGGCGGGTCGAGTATCTATGACGACGTGGTGTACGAGGGCCAGTCGATTCAGATGGAGCGTCTGTGGCTGTGGGTCGCCCGCAATATTCCCGGCCTGTCAGCGTCCCACCGCCAGGCGCTGCTGCGGCGCCACAATATCAGCGCCGAGACCCTGGCTGCGGTCGCGGATTCCGCTGCGACCCGCTACGCGGCCCTCGACGCCGCCCGCCAAGCAGACCCGCCTTTTATTGAGTCGGCCGACTGGCTGCGGCTGCCGCTGACCGGCTATCCGGACTTTTCGGTCTGGCAGCCGTATCTCGACGAGATCATCACCCACCCCGCGCCCGACGCCTTTCGCGCCCGCCACAACTTTCGGGCGACGATTCGCGTGCCCGGTTTTCACGTCACCACCTGGTTCGACATTTTTCTGACCAGCGTGCTGGCCGCCTTCCGCGATATCCAGGCCCGCGTCGGGAACCAGCGCCTGTGGATCGGACCCAACAGCCACTACTTTGTGTATGAGCGTAACTTCTGGCCACGCGATCCCTACTTCGAGTGGTTTGACCACTGGCTCAAGGATGAGCCGACCAGGATCGCGGATGAGCCGGCGGTTTTGTACTCGCCCCGCGCCTGGGTCGCGGACCAGGCCGGCTATGTCGCCAACGACTGGCGTCACGCCGAGCACTGGCCGCCGCCGGGAGTCGTCCGCCAGCGGCTGTATCTGCAGGGCGATGGCCGCCTCAGCCCGGACGATCCGGGCGGCGACCGGCGCAGTTATCTCTATGACCCCCGTCGTCCTGTTCCAACGCTCGGCGGGCGTAACATGCTGATCGACAGCGGTCCGCGCGACCAGCGTCCGGTCCAAGCCCTGCCCAACTATGGCCTGACGTACTGCGGCGAGAGCCTGGATCGGGAGTTCTGCATCGCCGGGCCGGTGCGGGTCATCCTCCACGTCGGGTCCGACTGCCCCGACACCGATTTTGTGGCCAAGCTGATCGAGCGGCAGGCGGACGGTCGCGCCACCCTGCTGATGGACGGGGTGGTGCGAGCCATGTACCGCCAGGCCGAGCCGCAGCCCTTGGCTTCCGATCAGGTCTACCGATTGGAGATTGCACTGGGCGATATTCACCACACCTTTCAGGCCGGCAGCCGTGTGCAGGTGGATATCACGAGCAGCAACTTTCCCCGCCGGGCACGCAACACCAACAGCGGCAACCCGGTGCTGGCCAGGGACACCGAGGCGGATATCCGCCTCGCCAACAACACGGTCCACCACGCCGAGGAACGCCCGTCTTTCCTTGAGCTGCCGGTGTTGACCGCCAGCTGAGACGTCTGGCATGCCACGTGAAAGTCGGCGCATGCAGGCGGTGCAGTCGCCCATCATTCCGGTGGTCGCTGAGCTGATTCGCGCCACCCCCGGCACGCTGTCGCTGGGCCAGGGCGTCGCTTACTACGGCCCGCCGCCCCAGGCGCTCGACGCCGTCCGCGACTTTGAGGCCGACCCCGACAACCACAAGTACAAACTCGTCCAGGGCATTGACCCGCTGTTGGAGGTGATCGACGACAAGCTGCGCCACGACAACGGCATGGCGCTCGATGACGGGCAGCGCATTGTGGTGACGGCCGGAGGCAATATGGCCTTCATGAACGCCCTGATGGCGATTACCGACCCGGGCGATGAGATCATTCTGCCGCTGCCCTACTATTTCAACCACGAGATGGCAATCGGCATGGTCAACTGTCGGGCCGTGTGCGTGCCGACCGATGCCCACTACCAGCTCCGACTCGACGCCATCAGCCGGGCCATCACCGAGCGGACCCGAGCGGTGGTGACGGTCTCGCCCAACAACCCGGCCGGGGTGGTGTACCCCGAAGCCGACCTGCGGGCGGTCAACCGCCTGTGTCGCCAGGCCGGCATCTACCACATCAGCGACGAGGCGTATGAGTATTTCACCTATGACGGGACGCGCCATTTCTCGCCCGGCTCACTGGCCGACAGCCAGGCCCACACCATCTCGCTGTACTCCCTGTCCAAGGCCTACGGCTTTGCCAGCTGGCGCATCGGCTGGATGGTCGCTCCAGAACACCTGTATACGGCGATCAAAAAGGCCCAGGATACGATTGTGATCTGCCCGCCGGTCGTCTCGCAACACGCAGCGGTGGCTGCCATGCGCGTCGGGCCAGCCTACTGCCGCGACAAACTCAGCGCCATGACCGCAAGCCGGCAGGTCGTGCTGCGCGTGCTGCGCGAGCTGCCCGAACTGGTCAGCCTGCCGCGCTCCGACGGGGCGTTCTATTTTCTGCTGCGGGTGCAGACCGACATGGACCCGATGACCCTGACCGAGCGCCTGATCCAGGAACATCGGGTGGCGGTCATTCCCAGCACCGCCTTCGGGGTGACCGACGGCTGCCTGCTGCGGATTTCCTACGGGGCGCTGAGCGAAGAGGTGGCCGGCGAGGCGGTCGAGCGCCTGTCGCGCGGTCTGCAAGAAATGCTGACCTAGAGCAAATAACGATGCTGCATCGCCGCCTGTCATTCCTGCGAAAGCAGAAATCCAGGCACCCGGCCTCCCGACCGCTGGATGCCGGATCACGTCCGGCATGACGGAAGCGTACTGGCACAACTACAACTTATCGTGAACCGCCCTGGGCCCAAGATTGTTCAGTCTGGGAAGCGGGCGAATGGACTGCCGCGAAGGAGTAGCAGATGCCGGTCAGGCGGGCGGTTCCAGGAGATCCTCGAGATAGTCCGGTCGTTTTCTCTGAAGAATTTTTCTTTTCAGGCTCGGCTCAGCCGGCTTTCTTTTCTGCATCGGCCGCTTCCTGCCCATACACAAAACGCGGTTGAAACCGATTCAAGACCGCCGGCAGGACCGTCATCGACACAATTAAGCAGGCTCCCATACTGAGGGACAGCATGACACCCAGGTAAAAGAGGGACTCGAAGTTCGAGGTGAGAAAAATCAGGAAGCCGCCGATAACCACGACCGCATTAAAAAAGATGGCCTTGCCGGAGGTGGCCATAGTGGCCGCTGTAATCTGCGTGGGGTCTGTGAGCCCCTCTCGGACTTTGACCCGATACTTACTCAGAAAGTGAATCGTATAATCGATGCCAATCCCGATGGTCATCGAGGCAGTCAGCGATTTCCCAATCTCCAGCGGGATATTCAGCAGCCCCAGCAGCCCAAAGCTAAAAATCATCACCAGGCTAATCGGCAGGACATTAATCAGCCCCGCAACGAACGAGCGAAACATGATCGTGGTGAGCAGAAAGACCGCGCCGAGCGAGGTCGCCAAGCTCGCCAGTTGCCCGGACACAATCAGTTCACTCAGGCGGTTCAGGAGGTAGCCATTCCCCGCAATCCCGATCCGAAAGCCGCTGTTTGTCTCCCACCCCGCCACCGTGGGATCAATACCGGCCAACCAGCGACCCAAGCGGAGTCCCAGCGGATCATGCGCGGTAGACTCGGAGGCTCCATTCTGGCCAAATTCCTCGACCGCAAAGTCGCGGATAATCTGCACGACACGTTCGACGTCTCGGGTCCTATCGGACCGCATATAGACCGCTACGTTGGCATGTTGGTAGTCATAGTCCACGACATCGTCGAAATCATCCGGATCACCCGAAAACGAATACAGCAGCAAATACTGGGCAACCAGGTCACGAGAGGTCGGGATGACTTCCATCTCGGGACGATCTTCATTCATGACTCGGTTCATACGTTTGATGTATTCCGCTAATGACAAGGAGCCACCCACATCAGGATCCTGCTCCACTCGCGTTTGCAGGCGGTCCAGTTGATCGAGCAGGACCGGATCTTTGAGCCGATCAGGCTCATGCCCTTCGATCGCCACATAGATAGGCACGGTGCCTTGAAATGTATCGCGCAGGATCCTATCGCTCACGCGCAGCTCGTGGGATGGGTGAAACATACCAACCATTGTCGAGTTCACGACAATCCGTTGCGTGCCGAGCACGCACAGTGCAACAACGAGCGCAGCCGGCACCCACACGACCAGTGGACGACGTGCCACACCGCGACCGAGGCGCGCCAAAAAGCTGGCTGCCCAGCCGGTGGCTGCCAGGTCTCCACTCCGGCGCATTTGATTGCGCAGGCCCCGGCTGACGGTCGGCGACAACACACTCAACATGGCCGGGAAAAAGGTCAGCGAGAAGAGCATCGCGGCCAAGATTCCCACTCCACTAAACACCCCAAAATAGCGGATAGGGACAACGGTCGCAGTCAGAAAGGATAAGAATCCCGCTGCGGTGGTCAGCGAGGTCAAAACGACGGGCTGCCACATCTCTCGCATAGTCACGATCACGGCGTCGGCTGAGGAAATATCCGGATGCTCCAACAGCTCTTCGTAATAGCGACTCAGAATATGAATGCCATCCGCCACGCCGATGGCCATGAGCACGACCGGCATTATGGAGGTGACAAAGTACATAGGAATACCAAGCGCGGCCATAATCCCGAGGGTCCAGATCACCGACACGACCACGACCGCCAGCGGCAGGAGGACGCCGCGCAGGCTTCGATACGTACAATATAAGATTCCCAGAAGCACGACCAAGGTCAGGGGTAAGAAGGTTTCCATGTCGCGTGCTTCCTCTTCCGACAAGGTGACTTCGATCGCTCCACGCCCGGCAATATGAAATTCTTCTGGCACGCCCGTCGCCTTTTTAGCCTCGACCATGTCACGGATCGTGGTATACACCGTCATCCGTTGCGCCGTGCCTGCCTGTGTGTCTTCAGTTGGCTCCATCTTGGCCATGATGAGCAATCCCGTCCCGTCTTGCGATACGACCCAATTGACGAACATGTGATTGGCGAAGATGGCCTGTTTAAGGTCTGCCAGCGCATTGGCTGCGTCGGGAACGGCTTCCATAAATGGATCAACATTCATACCGTCAACGGTGCCCGTGATATTATCCATAGTGGCGATACTGGCCACATCTTCGTCCCGGATGGCTTTGATACCGGGTTGCAGAGCAAGACGTTCCGAGAACTCTTTGACAATACCTAAGGTCCGCGGATTAAAGACGCCATTCTCGTCGGCGTTGTCGTTCAGTACCCCGATCATAATGAGATCACGGATGCCGAATCGTTCTTCAACCACTCTGCTATAGGTGAGGATCGGATCATCGAAGGGGAACATGGCCTCAACATCGTTATCAAAGCGTAATGTTTGAATCGGGAGTATGGCCAGCACCGTACTCCCGAGGACCAGGCCGATGACCAGCCAGCGGAAACGGATGACAGCCCGAAAGAATGATTCCATCATTTCCTCCTCCTTAGGATTCTTACTTGCCGCAGCGAACACGAGCGCGTTGCCTGGACGTGGCGATCCACAGTAGGGCCAGGCTCCTATCTGCTGGCGTAGTTTCCACCGTAGCAAAGCCGAAGGATGTAAGGCGTAGCACGCCTGAAGTCGAAGGGCTACACAGCATCGGAATCTGCTCTAGCGGAACGTCTCGGTAAAGGCCTGACGCTGCTGGGTGCTGCCCAGCATGATGAGCTCGCTGCCCTGCTCCAGCGTGGTGGCCGGCAGCGGGTTGGTCTGAATATGCCCGTTGTGCTGAATGCCGATGACGTTCAGGCCGGTCCGGGCGCCGATCTCACTCTCCACCAGGCTCAGGCCGACCAGGGTGTGGGGCAGGGCAACCGTGAACAGTTCGATCCCCTCTTCCAGGATGCCCAGCTCGTGGCCTTGCAGCAGCGAGAAAACCTGTTGCACCCCGAGCGAGGCATAGCTCAGCACGAAGTCTGCGCCGGCCCGATGAATGGCCTCAAGATTGCGTTCGTGGGTAATGCGGCTCACGATGCGCAGCTCGGGATTCAGGCGGCGGCAGTAGATCGTCAGGTAGATATTCATCGCATCGTCGTTGGTGGTCAGCAGGACTGCGGGCGCGTCCTGCAAGCCGGCCCGCATCAGTACCTCCCGGTCGGCCGCATTGCCGATGAAGAGCTTGTCCGGCAGCGGGGCCAGCCGCCCGCGCAGCCCCTCGTCGTGTTCGAGCAGATGGACCGGTATCTGCTGGCGCTTGAGCGCCTGGGTTGCGGCACTGCCGACTTTTCCGCCGCCAATGACCAGGACCGGATTATAGTTGGTATCGTAAATGACCAGCAGGGTGTTGAGTTCCAGCATCTGCTCGGCGGTGCCGACCACGACCACCACGCTGGTGTCGGACAGATAGGTGTCTGGCGAGACCGGCACCAGGCGGCCGCGTTCCCACATGCCGACGATAGTGATCCCCAGCGCATCGCGCAGCCCGGTGTCGCGGATTGTGCGACCGGCCAGGGGCGTATTGTGGACCGGGAACTCGGCGACGTGCAGCCCGCGGAAGCGGCCGATCTCGTGGGCCTCGGCGTGGCCGGTGTGGAGCCGGTTGGCCAGCCGCTCGCCCAGGCGCTGTTTGAGGGGCAGCACGTGGTTACAGCCGCTGAGTTCGAGAATGTCGATGGAATCCTCGTTCTCGACGGTGGCCATGATCGGCACCTCGGCGGCGACCTCGCGGACGGTCAGGGTGATATTGGTGTTGAGCGTGTCGGCACTGTCGGCCAGGATCAGGCGGGCCTGGGCGGCCCGGACTTTCTCATAGGTCTCCCGGCTGTCGAGTTCACCGCTGATGACCGACACGCCGTCTTCATGCAGCTGGGCGGCTCGGGCCGGGTCGGGCTCGATGACATAGTAGGGGATGTCGTGCAGGCGCAGGCGCTCGATCAGTCCGGGCGCGATGGTGTTGTACGAACAGATTACCACGTGCCCATACGCCTGCGGCGACGCTTCACGCGGCGCTTGCAGCCGCACCTGGGCTTCAAGCCACGGGGCGTAGAAGAAGCGGATAAAGGTAAACGGCAGGACGATGAGCAGCAGGACAATGCCCGACAGCAGGACCACAATGCTGAACAGGCGTCCGAGGTCGGTATGAAAGGTAATGTCGCCAAAGCCGAGCGTGCTCATCACGGTCAGCGTCCAGTAGAAGCCGGTCAGCCACGAGTGGTCCTGGCCCTCGTTGTAGACCATGATCAGGTGAAAGAGCACCGAGAAGACCACAATCGTGCCGAACAAAAAGGCCAGCAGTTTGAGCAGTGCCCCGATATTACGGCGCGTTTCCCGGTCGGTCAGGAAGTAGGCCAGTTGTGGGCCGAGCGTTTTCATACGGAGTCCTGGACGAGTGTCCTGGAGGACGGGCAAGATGGACAAGATGGGCAAGACAAGGCTGACATGCCTGTCCTTATTAGAATGTGGAGCGCGGGCGTGCAATGCCCGTCCGGGGTCTGCTATAGCAGGGGCAGACACGGGACAAAGGAGAAGGCTGATGAGCGATATTCGTTTTGACGGACGGGTGGCGGTGGTGACTGGGGCGGGCAACGGGCTGGGTCGCAGCCACGCCCGGTTTCTGGCCGCGCGGGGGGCGAAAGTGGTGGTCAACGACCTAGGCGGCAGCGTCGCCGGCACGGGCGGCTCACCCGCTGCGGCTGATAGCGTGGTTGAGGAGATCCGGGCGGCCGGTGGCGAGGCCGTGGCCAGCTATGATTCGGTGGCCAGCGAAGCGGGTGGGCGGCGGATTATTCAGACCGCGCTCGACGCCTTTGGCACGGTTGATGTGCTGATCAACAACGCCGGCAATGTGCGTGACAAGAGCTTTGCCAAGATGGATCTCGACGATTTTCGGTCCTTGATCGACGTACATCTGATGGGCGCGGTGTACTGCTCGCACGCGGCTTGGCCGATCATGCGCGAGCAACGCTTCGGGCGGATTGTGATGACCTCGTCCTCAGCCGGTCTGTACGGCAACCACGGCCATACCAACTATGGGACGGCCAAGATGGCGCTGGTCGGCTTCATGCACGCACTCAAAGAGGAGGGCCGGCGCTACAATATCACGGTCAACGCCATCGCCCCGATGGCGGTCACCCGCATGTCGCGGGTGGCGATGACCGACGAGTTTGCCGAGGTCAGCCAACCCGAGTTTGTGACCGCCGCAGTCGCCTGGCTGTGCGCCCCGGAGAACGATGCCTCGGGACATATTATCCAGGGTGGAGCGGGCTATTACGCCAAGATCGAGGTCCGCGAGGCGGCCGGTGTGGTGTTTGGCACCGATCGGGTGCCGAGTCCGGAGCAGATTCGGGACCGCTATGCCGAGATCACAGACATGAGTCAGGCCGGCGCCTTTGAGAATGCGACCGAGATAGCGCGCAAGGTCTACCGGCTGGTGGTGCCCAGGAAATAAGCCGCTGCTGGGGACGAGCCTAGCGCGGTTCACGATAGGCTGTAGTAGGTCGGATTAGCGGAGCGTAATCCGACACGTGCGGGATGTCGGGTTACGCCTGCGGCTAACCCGACCTACACGGCTACGCTCAGCACAAACGGCCTCCCGTTCGCCCTGAGCGTAGCGGAGCGAAGTCGAAGGGCGACACATAATGGTGAAGTGCGCTAGGCGTCCTCTTCTGCCAGCGCGGTGCTGAGATAGCGTTCCGATGAGCTGGCCAGGATAGTCACAATCAGCCTGCCGGCGTTTTCCGGGCGGGCCGCAAGCTGGAGAGCGGCCCAGACCGCCGCCCCGCTGCTGATGCCGGCCGGAATGCCCTCTTGCTTGATCACCCGCCGCGCGGTCGCCAGCGCATCTTCGTCCTTGACCCGAATGATTTCGTCAATCAGCTCGGTGTTGAGAATGGCCGGGATAAAGCCCGCGCCAATACCCTGGATTTGATGGGCGGCGGGCGATCCGCCGGACAGCACGGCCGAACGGTCGGGTTCGACGGCCACGGCTCGAAAGCTCGGCTTCCTGTCCTTGAGCACCTCGGCCACCCCCGTAATCGTCCCGCCGGTGCCCACGCCGCTGACCAGCATATCGACCCGGCCGTCCGTATCGTCCCAGATTTCCAGCGCGGTCGTGCGCCGGTGGATGTCCGGATTGTTCGGGTTCTCAAACTGCTGGGGAATAAAGGTGTTGGGCAGGCTGGCGGCGATGTCTTCGGCCTGGCGGATGGCGCCCGGCATGCCCTGCTGGGCCGGGGTCAGGACCAGCTCGGCGCCCAGCAGCCGCAGCAGGCTGCGGCGTTCCACGCTCATCGAGTCCGGCATGGTCAGGATCAGACGATAACCGCGCGCGGCGCACACAAAGGCCAGGGCGATCCCCGTGTTGCCGCTCGTCGGCTCAACGATTACCGTGTCCGGGCTGATCGCGCCGTCCCGCTCGGCCGCCGCGATCATGTTATGGCCGATGCGGTCCTTGACGCTGCCGAGCGGATTAAAAAACTCCAGCTTGGCGTACACCTCGGCGTGCAGGCCGTGGGTCACCCGGTTGAGACGGACCAGCGGGGTGTGGCCAATCGTCTCGGTGATGTCTTTGAACAGGCGTGCCATGCGATTCCTCGTCTCCAAGCATTGGCGCACCAGTATAGCATAGTGTCCCTGAAGTATAGCGCCGGAAGCGAGGCTGAGGCGGACATGAACACGCCGTCCGTTTCAGGGCTGTGGATTCCGGGTTTGGAAAGCCGACGTGCTTAAATCCCTTCCCCGTCCCGATTCTGAATGGCGTCGTACTCACGCTGAAAGCGGCCGCTCTCGATCGAACAGTGCATGCCGCACTCTTTGAGCGCGCCGTTTTCCCACCACCAGCGTCCGGCCCGATGATCTTCACCGGCCGAGATGGGTCGGGTACACGGTTCGCAGCCAATGCTGGTATAGCCCTGATCGTAAAACGGATGGGTCGGCACGCTGTGGGTTCGCACGTAGTCCCAGACCCGCTCTTCGGTCCAGTCGGCCAGCGGGTTGAGCTTGACAAGTCCGCCGTGGTCATTGTCGGCTTCGATTTTCCGGGTGTTGGCCCGGCTGCTGAGCTGGTCGCGGCGCAGGCCGGTGACCCAGGCGTCGAGCGAGGACAGGACGCGCTGCAACGGCAGGACTTTGCGCGTCTGGCAACACAGCAGGCGCAGGTTCACATCCTGATAGAACAGGTTCATGCCGTGGCGGCGGGCCACGCTCTCGACCTGGGTAGCGTCCGGATAATACACCTCGATCTCAATCTGGTAGTGGTCCCGCACGGTGTCGATCAAGTCGTAGGTGTCCTGCGGCAGCCGCCCGGTGTCGATAGTGAACACCCGGACCGTGGGATCAATCCGCCAGGCCATGTCGAGAATCGCCATGCCGTCGATCTGAAAGCTGGTACAGATCGCCATCCGTGAGCCAAAGCGGGCCAAGGCCCAGCCCAGCACGTCCTGGGGCGAGCGGTCTTCATAGCTGTTGGCCAGGCTGTGAATGGCCTGTTCATCCAGGCCGATGTGCTCCATCATGTGCATGTACTCCGTCCGCTCGGCTGGTGGGGGGAACTTAGACTGAGCATTCGCCTTCCCCGCGTTCCAGCTTGTAGAGCGTCGAGCGGTTCCAGTCGATGAACTCGCTCTGGTGTTGTTCGTCAAATTTCACCGGCAGCGACAGGTCTCTGATCAGGTCCTCAAACGCCTCCACCCCGGTGCGGTCCAGAAAGGCGTTAAAGGATTCGCCGTCCTGGCGCTCGTCCTGGTAGTGGCGAATAAAGCGCTCGGTCGCCTCGGGCGCGCGTTTCGAGGGCACGCGGACCCGCAGACGCTGGGCAATGCGCGGCCGGCCGTCGTCGTACTGGCCGCCGAGCATGATGATATAGCCCGGCACCTGGCGGCCGTCGAACTTCATGGCCGCGCCGTAAAAGCCGATGTTGGCGATGTGGTGCCGGCCGCAGCCGTTGGGACAGCCGCTCATTTTGATATGGATCTGGCGGGTCAGGGGGTCTTCGATCTGGAGCTGTTCCAGGCGTTCCTGTACTGCGGTCGCCAAACCCATGGAGTTGGTAATACCCAGCTTGCAGCTCTCGGTGCCCGGACAGCTGACCACATCGGTGATCTGTCGCGCCCCGGCCTGACCTAAACCGAGGGCCGCAAGCCGGGTCCAGACATCGTACAGACTCTCGTTGCGAACCCAGCGCAGGACGATGTTCTGCTCGTCGGTGGTCCGGGCGTTGCCGCCACTGAAGTCGCGCATGATCTGGGCCACGCCCCGGAACTGCTGCGGATCCAGGTCGCCGCGTGACACCTTGATCTCGGCGGTGGAAAATCCGTCCTGGCGCTGGGGCCGGACATTCGAGGCCAGCCAAGCGGTGAAGGGCTGCTGGTCGCCGTTGGGACTGCCGGGACTGGCCGGTTTGGTGGGCGCCCGCGCCTCCTCCTCATCGACAAACTGGAGCGGGCTGGGGTCAAAGTTGCGCTCGGTGACCCACTCGCCCCGCATCTCTTCGTCAACCAGCTCGCGGAAGGCGTCAATCCCGATGCGGTCAATCAGGAACTTGATGCGAGCCCGAGCCCGGTTGACGCGCAGCTCGTCGCTGCGGTTGAAGATACGCAGCATGGCCTCGGCCACCTTGAGGTAGGCATCAACCGACACAAAGGGGTACAGGCAGTAGCCGATCCGGGGCAGAATCGAGGTGCCGCCCCCGGTGCGAATCTCAAAGCCTCTCTGGCCATCTTTGATCCGAGGGATGAGGCCCAGGTCATGGATGCCTGAAATCCCCAAATCCTGGTCGGTGCTGGAAAACGAGACCTTGAATTTTCGGGGCAGATTTTGGGTCAGCGGACTACGGATAAAGTAGCGGACCAGCGCCCCGGCGTATGGGGTGGGGTCGAACAACTCTCCCGGCGCCACGCCGGCAAACGGGTCGCACACGACATTGCGGACGGTGTTGCCGCAGGCTTCGCGGGTGGACAGGTCGTGGTCGCCCAGCAGGCGAATGACCTCGGCCGCCTCAAGCAGCGGAATGTGATGCAGCTGCACATTCTGACGGGTGGTGATATGGCCTTTTTTCAGCGGGGCGTACTGCTCGGCCACGTCGGCCAAGACCTCGAGCTGGTCCGGGCTGACCCCGCCAAAGGGCAGCTTGACCCGAATCATCTGGGCGTCCGGCTGACGCTGGCCATACACACCTTGGCGCAGGCGAAAGCCCATGAACACCGGCGCCTCTGTCTCGGCCCTCAGAAACTTGTCGGCCTCGGTGTCAAAATCGTCGAACTCTTGTTCGAGGATGGGAATGACGTGGCCGGGAACGTTGCGATAGACCTCGGGGTTGTCGAGCCCGCCGACTTTCGCCTTGTGGGCTGCCGGGCTTTCCTGGGTGCCGTTTGCCATATGTCACCTCCGTAAATATCTACTAATTCTATAGATATTAAGGGGATACGGCAATTATGACGATTGCGACCCGTGTGTCAAGCCGCTCTGCACGTTTCTGGCGAGGCCGGCTCAAGACAAGCGGACACGCGGTCAATGTGTGGAGATCAGCCGCTCAGCGCAGCACTTCGAATGCGAGCTTGCGACCGCGTCCGTATCGGAAGACGGAAAAATCGTTGTCGAATGAGATCACACGCGAGATGCCGAGCCGTTCCATGAGCGCAAAGGAGGTGCGATCAACGAGAGAAAAATCCTGGTCGGGGAAGCGCTCGCCGATTGCCCACGCGGCTTCGAGGTCTGCACTAGTCGTCTGTTCAACGCGGGCAACACCGCTGCGCAGACCATCCCAAAAGGCTTCCGCCGCACTGGCCGAGATGAAATGATGGATGAGACGCCACGTCTCAATCAGCACATGGTCACTGGTGATAAGCCGTTCGTCCGTTGTCAGGAGTCGCTTGGCATGAGCGTTCTGGCGGTCGCCGCGATCAGCCGCAGCATACCAGGCCGAGCTGTCCACAAAGATACTCATAGTGCATCGGAACGGCGACGCTTCCCGGCGCCAACCGCCTCTCCGATCATGCGCGCTTTCTCCGATGCGATATCAGTCCCTTCCGAGCTGCCGAGGTCGAAGACGATGGACCGGTCAATGCGTCGTGGGGATTCGGCCAAGTCCTGATTCACGAGTCGGCGTATGTACTCGGCAAGAGAAATGTTCAGAGCGGCTGCACGCGCACGAATTCGTGTATGCAGCTCCGAATTGAGAGAAATCTGGGTACGAACCATCATTGTGGCGCCACCATACCGGCATTCGAGCAAGACAGCAAGCGACGGGCTTTGACATCCTATTGTCTATGATTTAGATAGACATTGTGAAGCTGTCAAAAAAAGCTGAGTACGCACTCCGCGCCCTGACCTGTCTGGGCGCACCCGGGGCGCCACCGGTGGTGTCCATTCAGGAGATTGCCGACCAGGCAAACATCCCCAAAAAATTCCTCGAACAAGTCCTGCTGGCCCTGAAAAAAGCCGGCCTTGTCCACAGCAGCCGGGGCAAGGCCGGGGGCTATTCGCTGCACACCGCCCCGGCTCGGGTGACGCTGGGCGACATCATTCAGGCGGTTGACGGGCCGTTTGCGCCGCTGCCGTGTGCGGATGCGACGGCGCCGGTCGCCTGTCCGGACTGTGTCAGTCTGGAGCACTGCTGGCTGCGCGGGGTGATGACGGAGGTCCGACAGGCGGTCGTGGCGGGCTGCGAGCAGTTTACGTTGGCCGATCTGTGTCGGCGGGCGGAAGACGGTCGGCGCCGCGCCGGTCAGGCCCTGATGTATGAGATCTGAGACGGGCCGAGCTGTTTGACTCTGGCTTGACTCTGGCTGCCCGCTTTCCTAATGTTCGCTCGCAGAAGGAGGTGTCTATGAACCGCAAATTGTTTGACTATCTGGCCTGACCGTTCGCCATGAGGACGAGGATCGTTCTCAAGGAAAAAGACCTCGATTTTGAACGGATCATTATTGACCTGCCCAGCAAGGAACAAAAGCAGCCCTGGTTCCTGGCCATCAATCCCTACGGCAAGGTGCCGGTGCTGGTTGAAGAGGACGCCTGGGTGGTTGAATCCGCGCTGTGCAACGAATACCTCGAAGAGCAATACCCCACGCCCCGACTGGCGCCCACGGACGGTCGAGCTAAGGCCGAGATGCGTCTGTGGGTCGAGTTCTGCAACAGTCAGTTCGTGCCGCCGGTGCTGAGCATGCTGTACGAAAAACGTAAACCGGCCGCCGAGCAGAGCGCGGACAAGATGCGCCACCAGCGGGACAAGCTGACCGGCCTGCTGCCGCAGCTTGAACAGCAGCTGGACGGACGTGACTACCTGATGGGTGAACACGGGATTGCCGATCTGACCTTCACGCCTTTTCTGACCCTGGCCGAGCGGGCGGGCGTTGATTTCGACCCGTTTCCACACGTCGCCGCCTGGCATCAGCGGCTGAAACAGCGGCCCAGCTATGAAGAGGTGAAGATCGGGTTTGCGGCCTGACTACAGCTCTGAACAGGCACCCCCGGTGGCGGGCGGGCTGCGGGCTGGCGGCGCTCAGCCTCGTCCTGCTGTCCGCCTCGTCTGCCGGAGCTCAGACGGCCAAGCTGTATCTGGACTCTGCGGTCGCGGCCATGGGCGGGATTGAGGCGCTGTTGGCGCTTCAGACTCAGCACATCCGGGCCTGCGGAGAGAACTTCGATCCTGCCCAGGCGATTCGTCCCGGTGCCGCCGCGCCCACGGTGTCGCGCTTCTGCTACCGCCTGCTGCGCGATTTTGGCGGCGGCCGCTATCGCTATGAGTGGCAGCGCGACACCGCGTTCCCCGTTCCGGCCCGGTCGGTGTATACCGAAATCAGCGACGGCTACAGCGGCATCATTCGTGGCGCCGACGGTCTGCGCAGTCCCCACCGGCGGGCGGCCTCGGCTGCTCGGATTGCCATGCGCAAAAAAGAGTTGGGCCGCTCACCGGTCTCGGTGCTGCTGACGGCCCTGTCCCGACAGACCTCGCTCCTCCGCCTCCGTGACCAATTCATCCGTGACCGTCTACACTATGTGATCGCCTACGATGACGGCGGGACATCGGTGATTATCGCCCTCGACGCCCAGACCCGCCTGCTGAGCAGAGTCCAGTTTCTCGAAGACGACCCGTTGTACGGCGACAGCCACAACGAACGCTTCTTCTCCGACTGGCGACAGGTAGGGGATATCACGATGCCATTTTCGTCGCTGTGGCGGGTGAATGGCCGGCTCATCATGACCGAACGGGTCGAGTCGATTGAGAACAATGTTTCCCTGGCAGAGGCAGACTTCGCCCTGCCGGCGTCCATTGTCCGAGCCGACAACGGCAGCCCGGCTCGGGGCGAGCTGAGTTCGCAGTGGCTGCTGCGACGGATCGCCCTGGCCGACCCGGTGGACGAAGAGCAGACTCGGATTCGGATGGTTGATGTCGCCCCGGGCGTGGTGCATGTCACCGGCGGCAGCTATCACAGCTTGGGCATCGCTATGGCTGACCACGTCATCGTTGTTGAAGCGCCGCTGTACGAGGCGCGTTCGCTGCGGGTGATCGACAGCCTGGAGCGACGCTTTCCCGGCAAACCGCTGCGGACGGTCATCAACACCCATTTTCATGACGACCATGCCGGCGGGCTGCGAACCTATGTCGCGGCCGGCATCAGTCTCGTCACCAGCCAGGCCAACGTCGCGTTTTTACAGCAGGTTTTAGACGCGCCGCACACCGTCAGGCCTGATCGTTTGCAGCGCTATCCCAGGCTGGCGGTGATTGACAGCGTTGGACAGGACAAGAAGGTCCTGACCGACGGGCGGCGGACGGTCGAGATCTATCCGGTGGAAAACTCGCACGCCGAGGGGATGCTGATGGTGTTTCTGCCTCAGGACAAGCTGCTGTTTGTGGCGGATCTCTTCTCGCCCGGCGCCCCGCGTCAGGTGCGAGCCTGGAGCCGGGAGCTGGTGGCGGCGATTGAAGCCTACGGCCTTGAGGTCGAGTGGCTGGTCGGAAGCCAGGGCGGTCTGGCCCCCATCGGCGAGGTCTACCAGGCGGCGTATGACTGAGCACGCGTCTTGGATGGCTCTGGCGCTCGACCAAGCCCGGCGCGCCGCACGGGCCGGCGAGGTGCCGGTCGGCGCGCTGCTCGTGCGGGACGACCGGTGTCTGGGGCAGGGACACAACCAGCCGATCAGCCGCCACGATCCAACCGCCCACGCCGAGATCCAGGCCGTGCGTGAAGCCGCGCGCACGGTCGGCAATTATCGGCTGGTCGGGGCGACCCTGTACGTCACCCTTGAGCCGTGTGTGATGTGCATGGGTGCGCTCATTCAGGCCCGGGTGGAGCGGCTGGTCTTTGGCTGTCCCGACCCCCGGGCCGGGGCTGCCGGTTCGGTGTATGACCTAGCCCACGATACGCGCCTCAACCACCGGCTTGAGGTCGTGGCCGGGGTGCGGGCCGATGAGGCGCGCGCCCTGTTGCAAGTCTTCTTTCAGGCCAGACGAAAGACCAGCCAAGGCTAGAGCGTTTCACGTTAGGCTGTAGCTCTGCCGTTCCGCTCTCGTCATGCCGGACGTGATCCGGCATCCAGAGGCCGGGAGGTTGGAGGCCTGGATTCCTGCTTGCGCAGGAATGACGAGCGGCTATACAGAATCGTGAATTGCGCTAGAGGCCGGGCTGCGGCCTTTACGCATACGTCAGAAATGCCGTATAGTGGCCAATACAGCCATGCGGAGAGATGGCAGAGTCCGGTTGATCGCGCACGACTCGAAATCGTGTATGCCGAAAGGCATCGGGGGTTCGAATCCCTCTCTCTCCGCCACCACCGCTGACACTGTGAATCTGTAAGCCTCGGCGTACAAAGGCGCTTGTTTCATGGATATTGGACTCGGTATTGCTCTGCTGGCCGGCTTTCTGTCATTCGCCTCGCCGTGTGTCCTGCCCATTGTTCCCGGCTATCTGACCTTCATTACCGGCCTGAGCTTTGAGGAGCTGAGCGAGGGACGGTCGCGGGTCATGCTGGGCGCAATGCTGAAAAGCCTGCCGTTCGTGCTGGGCTTCTCGCTGGTGTTTATCGCCCTGGGCGCGGGCGCGTCGGCCCTGAGCGCTCTGCTGCGCGCCCACCTCGGTCTGCTCAAGGGCGTGGCCGGCATCGGCATCATGCTGCTCGGACTCCACCTGACCGGGCTGCTACCCATCCCCAGCCTGTTGCGCGAGCGCCGTTTTTCCGGCCAGGACACGCCGCCCGGTATGGTCCGGGCGTTTGTCGCCGGGCTGCTGTTTGCCTTTGGCTGGACGCCGTGTGTAGGGCCGATCCTGGCCGCGATTCTGGCCCTGGCGGCAACGGCCGATACCCTGGGCCAGGGCGTGCTGCTGCTGGCCGTGTATTCGCTCGGTCTGGGTATCCCGTTTGTCCTGTCGGCCGTTTTTCTGAACGGCTTTTTGACCGTCTTCGGCGGGCTGAAAGGCCATCTGCGGCGGCTTGAGGTTACGAGCGGCGTGTTGCTGATGGTGGTCGGTATCCTGGTCTTCAGCGACAGGATGGCGTGGATCTCCTCCCGGCTGACCTTTCTCAACCCTGAAGAACTGCTGGTTGCCGAGACGTCCGAGCCGGCCGCCTCGGCGGCGCTCACGCCGGCGGATGAGCACTACGGCAGCTACAATTTCACCCTGACCACCATTGATCGTGAGCAGGTCAGCCTGGCCGACTACCACGGCAAGGTCGTCCTGGTCAACTTCTGGGCGACCTGGTGCGGTCCGTGTGTGGTCGAGACGCCGGCTCTGGTGCGCATGTACAACAAGTACAAGAACCAGGGCTTTGCGGTCATTGGCGTGGCCCTCCAGAGCGAAGAGGACGGGGTGCGGGAGTTTGCCGACAGATACCGTATCCCGTACGCCGTCGGGCGGGATACCGAGCAGGCCATCGGTATGCGCTACCAGGTCTTTGCCCTGCCCACCAGCTTTTTGTTCGCACCCGACGGCACGATCAAGCGGGCGTTTACCGGCTTTGTCGCCGAAGAGGCCCTCGAAGCCGAACTGAAAAACATGCTGCCGGCCCAATCATCCCAGCGTATCGCCCGTCAACCCTAGAGAGAGTGGGGGAAGAGCCATGATCCAGGGGATTTTTCACATCAATATCAACGTGACCGACTTTGAGCGCTCGCTCGAATTTTACCAGATGCTGGGCTTCCGGGTCGTGGCCGACCTGGGCGAGGGCGGGAGCCAGGCCCTGAATGCGGGGCTGCGGATTCCGGACGGACGGGGCAGGGCGGCTCTGCTGATGCTGGGCGAGGACCCGCACGCCACGCGCATCGACCTGATCGAGTGGAAGAACCCCAAGACTGCGGGCCAGGCCTATCCGCACCTCTACCACGTGGGCATGGCCCGCTTGGCGCTGAAGACCAAAAACCTGCCCCAGGTCTACGAAGACCTCAAGTCCAGAGGCGTCGAGTTTTTCTCAGAGCCCCAAGAACTCAACTTTCCGAATCAGGGCCGGGCCAGTTTTGTGTGTTTCACCGACCCGGACGGCACCATCCTTGAGTTGATTGATTTCTAGCCTATGCCGACAGCCACGGCCAAGACCAAACGGATCTACAGGGTCATCTTCTCGAACCACGGCCAAGTCTACGAAGTCTACGCCAAGAGCGTCAGCCAGGGCAGCCTGTTTGGCTTTGTCGAGGTTGAAGGGCTGCTCTTTGGCGAAAAGACCAGTCTGGTCGTCGATCCCTCAGAGGAGAGCTTGCAGCGCGAGTTCTCGGGCGTAGAGCGGAGCTATATTCCTCTCCACGCGCTCGTCCGCATCGACGAGGTCGAAAAACGTGGGGCGAGCCGGATCCATGCCGTGCCCGAATCCAGCGACAAGGTCACGCCCCTGCCGACGCCGATCTATACGCCCTCCAAGACCGACAACTAGGTTCTTCCCCACGCCTCAGCCTTCCTGCCGATAGAGAGAAAGCGCGTCATGAGCTGGCAAAAAGAAGTCGATGGCATCGAACTCCGTCGCCGACTGGCCCTCGAACACGGCGGTCCGGAAGCGGTCAAGCAGCAGCACGCCAAGGGACGGCTGACCATCCGCGAGCGCTGTACCGGGCTGCTCGACGACGGCTCGTTTCGTGAGCAGGGGCGTATTGCGGGCTATTCCGAAACGGATGAGAACGGCGAGCTGCGGACCTTCTCGCCGGCCAACTATGTGTTGGGCTTCGGCAAGATTGACGGTCGGCCGTGCGTGGTCGGCGGCGAAGACTTTACCCTGCGGGGCGGCTCGCCCACGCCGGCCGGCCTGCGCAAGAGCGTCCTTATTGAAGAGTTGGCCGCCCAGTACCGTATCCCGCTGATCCGTTTTCTGGAGGGTGGCGGGGGCAGCGTGCCGCGCGGTAAAGGCCAGGGCGGTGGCGACGGTGGTAGCGCGGCCAACGCGCCGCACCGTTTCATGTCGGTCATGCAGGTCATGAGCATGGTCCCGGTCGTGTCGGCTGCGGTCGGGGCGGTGGCCGGCTTGCCCGCAGCCAGACTCGTGGCCTCGCACTTTTCGGTCATGACCAAAGCGACCGCCCAGGTCATGATTGCCGGTCCGGCGATTGTCGAACGGGCGTTTGGCCGCCTGTACACCAAAGAAGAGTTGGGCGGACCCCAGGTCCACCTCAGCAGCGGGGTGGTCGATAATGTGGCCGATGACGAACACGGGGTGTTGGACCTGATCCGACGCTTCCTCAGCTATCTGCCGAGCAACATCTGGGAGACCCCGCCGCTGACGGCGTGCGACGACGACCCCAAGCGGCAGGACGAAGCGCTCCTGTCGATCATTCCCCACAACCGGCGTCGGGCGTATGCCATCCGCCGGATTATCGAGGCGGTTGTTGACCGCGGCTCTTTTTTTGAGTTGGCGCCGCTGTACGGGCAGTCACAGGTCACCGGACTGGCCCGGCTCAATGGCCATCCGGTCGGAATCATGGCCAACGATCCGATGTGGTTTGCCGGAGCCATGACTGCCGACGGCGCCCAGAAAGTGCGCCGTTTTGTCGACCTGTGCGACACCTTTCATCTGCCGGTGGTGAGTCTGGTTGATGAACCGGGTTTCATGATTGGTCCCGAGGCTGAACAGGCGGCCACGATTCGCCACGGCACGGCCACCCTGTTTGCCATCATGCAGTCGAGCGCGCCCTGGATTTCGGTCATCGTGCGCAAGATGTACGGCGTGGCCGGCGCCGCTCACTTTGCCTCGGGCAGTACGGTCCTGGCCTGGCCGTCGGCCGAGGCTGGCGCCCTGCCGATTGAGGGCGGCGTGGCGGTGGCGTTTCGGCGTGAGATTGCCGCCGCGCCCGACCCGGATGCCAAACGCCGCGAGATCGAAGAGCGCATCGCCGCCCAGCGCAACCCCTACTCCCGAGCCGAGAATTTCAGCGTCCACGATCTCATCGATCCCCGCCACACACGTCCGGCCCTGTGTGACTGGGTTGAGATGGTCCAGCCCCAGTTGCAGGCCCAGCTCGGGCCCCGGGCGTATACCATCCGACCCTAGCGGTCAGGTCTGGTCCCGACCCCGTTGCTGGATGCCGCGGCGTCTGTCGGCAATGGCGGCCGGGGTGACGGAGCGCAGGTGGTCGCGCCACTCCCTGGCCTCGGTCGTAAGCCCATCCTCCAGGGTCTGGGCAAAGCCCGTGTTGATGGTGCGTTTCATCTTCACCAGCATGTCGGGCTCGCATGACAGCATGTCCGCAGCCAGCGCCCGGCAGGTCGGCAGCAAATCCTGAGGCGCCACCACCCGATTCACCACACCCCAGGCGGCAGCCTGTTCGGCGGACAGGAAGTTGCCGGTCAGCGACAACTCCTTGGCCCGGTAGATGCCGATCAGCCGGGACAGTTTCTGGCTCAGCCCCCAGCCCGGCATGACCCCGACTCGGGCGTGGGTATCGGCAAAACGAGCCGCGCTTGAGGCGATGAGGACATCGCAGGCCAGCGCCAGCTCGAAACCGCCGGTGATCGCCACCCCGTTGATGGCCCCGATAATCGGCCGCTCGAAGCGGTTGAGGGCTTCGACCACATCGAGTTCGTTGCCGGGGGCCACGTCTCGGGTGAGGCTGGAATCGGCCTGGCCCAGCTCCTTCAGGTCCAGCCCGGCGCAGAAGGCGCGCTGACCCGCACCGGTCAGAATGGCTACCCGAATCTGGGGGTCGCCGCGCAGCTGTTCCAGCGCCTCGACCAGCCGCAGCCGCAGCTCGCGCGACAGGGCGTTCATGGCCCGAGGACGGTTGAGGGTCAGGGTGGCGACGGCGTCGTGTGTGTCAATGAGAAGCGTGGGGTCTGACATGGCTGCGGCGTATAGCGCAGGCGGGCGGGCATTGTCAACGCAAGGCGAAGTTGCTAGGGCGGTGAGGCGAGAAAGGGGGAAGCCATGAGCACCACGTTGGATTGGCTCGGCTGCGCCACGTTTCGGCTCAGCATTGACGGGCTGGTTGTTTTTCTGGACGCCTATATCGACCGTGTGCCGAGTGCAGCCCCAACCGGCATGACGACCGAGGACGTGCGGCAGGCCGACTGGATCGTGGTCGGCCACTCGCATTTCGATCATCTGTACGGCGCCGAGCGGATTGCCAAGGCCACCGGCGCGACCATCATCGGCTCCTACGAGTCGATCCGCATCATGGCCGCCCAGGGGGTGCCGGAAGAGCAGCTGATGCCGGTGGCCGGCGGTGAAAAGGTGCAGCTCGCCCCCCAGGTGAGCGTCGATGTCTACCCCAGCCAGCACTCGTGCGTGTGGTCCAAGACCGCCATGCCCGACTCCGACGCGGTGTGCATCGGCGAGCTGGGCGTGACCTATCAGGAACAGACCGAGCGCTTGCAAGGCTTATGGGCGCAGCTCGGCGCCCTGGGTGGCGAGGTGGTTGAGCACCTCACAGTCTCGGCCCAGGGCGCACGGGGGGACGGCGGAGCGCTGATCTACGTGTTTGAAACGCCCCACGGCTCGCTGCTGTACCAGGATACGTCCGGGCACTGGAGCGGCATTCTGCGTGACCGGCGGCCCGATGTGGCGATTGTCGCCGCCGCCGGCCGGGGCAATATCGACGGCGAGCCGATTCAGGGCTCACTGGCCCAGTTCGTAGCCCGCCAGGCCGATATGCTCCGCCCCCGGCGGGTGATCCTGAGCCATCACGACAACTGGCTGCCGGGCTTCTCCAAGGCGATTGACATCGCCCCGATCCGCGAAGAACTGTCCCGCTGGGCACCCGGAGTCGAGCTGCTTGAGATGGGCTATATGGAGGCTCATCCGATTTTCGAGGGCTGAGCGGATGGGGCTACCGGCGCCGTGGCGTGATTCCGCCGCTGGTCAAGCAGGCGGCGCAGTTCTGCCTGTCGCTCGCGTCCGAGGTGAATGCGGCTGAGCAGGAACAGCGGAAGCAGGAAGCTGGCCGACAGCACCGGCCCGACAATAAAGCCCAGATTCCACACCACATCCGCGTCCAGCGTGCCCGGTGCGG
Source organism: uncultured Binatia bacterium (SeqCode) (assembly GCA_965243735.1). Lineage (GTDB taxonomy): Bacteria > Desulfobacterota > Binatia > Bin18 > Bin18 > JAAXHF01. Next base: position 3,299,946 of record CBDEVZ010000008.1, on the reverse strand, counting down.
CGCCTGGATCGAGCCGAATCAGATCAATCACAATCCCGCCGACGAGCTGCCCCAGGCCGGTGGTGGCTTTGGTGGCAAAGGCGTGGCCGGCGTAGAACACGCCTTCTTTGCGGGTGCCGGTGTGGTACTCGTGCTCGTCAATGATGTCGGCGACGATGGACGGAACCATGATTTGGGTCAGCACGAGGCAGGTGACCTGGACATAGCTCTGGGCCAGGGCCAGCGGAAACAGCCACGGGTCGCCGTTGGCGGGCAGCACATCGATCAGCCGCAGGCTGAACCACCAGCCGCCGTTCAGAATGATGAGGCCGAACGACAGCAGCAGGATCTGGCTTTTTTCCAGCCGCCGGCCAAGCGGTTTGACCAGACTGAAGGCGGTAGCCGTGGCCAGCAGGAAGGGAATGGCAAACAGGGCCAGCTGCTGGGTCGAAAACTCCCAGAAGTAGGTGTTGACGTACAGCAGCAGGCCGACGTACACGCCGCTGCTGCCCAGAGCGAACAGCAGGGCCACGAACAGCCAGCGGAAGTTGTGGTTGCCCAGAGCCTGGTACATGTCGATAAACGGCTGGCGGAGATGAAAAGCCTGGGGCGTGGACGACGGGACGGGCAGATGCGGGATTTCCTTCCAGGTGAAGACGCAGGTGATGGTGCCGACGATCAGGACGAAGACGGCCGACAGGCTGCCGTAGACCGCATAGTTGTCGGCAATCAGGCGCCCGTCCGTGCCGTCCTGGGACTCAAACACAAACGCCAGGGACAGGGCCGGCAGGGCAACGCCGGCCAGCCAGGCCAGCGAGGCTTTATAGCCCATGATGACCGAGCGCTCTTCGTAGTCCTGGGACAGTTCGGCGCCCAGGGCGTCGTGCGGAATGGAGAAAAAGGTCAGAAAGGTGCGTAGCAGCACCGAGACCAGGCTCAGCCACACAAAGGTGGCGAACTCGCCCAGGCCCGAGGGCGGAGAGAACAGAAACACAAAGGACACGGCCAGGGGCAGCAGAGCTGCGGCCATGAGCGGATGCCGGCGGCCGTAGCGGGACCGGTAATTATCCGAGAATGAGCCGACGATGGGGTCGCTGAGGGCGTCGCTGCACAGGCCGATCAGCGCCGCCAGGCCGGTCAGGGTGCCCGACACGCCCAAGACCTGGGTGTAGTAGAACATCACAAAATTGACGAACGCGGCGTCTTTGGCGGCAAACGCCATCCGCCCCGCGCCGTAGGCGAGTTTGGTGCCGATGCTGAGCTGTCTGGAGGCGGGCATATTTTCAGGCGGTCCTTGCCGGGGATTGCCGGTCCGTGGACCCCGCCATTAGCGGGAGCCGACCCGAGCTTGTCAATGGGGCGTGGCGTTCTCCGGCTGAACACCCTTGGCTACGCGTATGAGCCGATATGTGTGATCTTGCGTTGTCAGGTAAAACCGAGCGGGTCATTCTGTGGCGTGTTCTGCTCAGCTATAGTGGCCGGGAGAAGGAGAACGCCATGGATGAACCGCGTAGCCCGTATGACCGGGGGTGGCACAAGTCGAATGAGCAGGACGCGACCGGAAAGCCGGGCGGCGGATTCCGCCACACGCTGGCCGCAACCCAGGACCACAGCCTGACCGTCGAAGTTCAAGCCGGACCGTTCAGCTGGACGCTTGATGAGCCGCAGGCCCTGGGCGGGCGCGGCAGCGCGCCGGACCCGGTCACCGCTTTCCTGGGCGCGCTGTGCGGCTGTCTGCTGCTGTCGGTGCAGATCACGGCCCGCGCCCGGCGGGTCCCTTTGGCCGGGGCGATGATCTCGGCCCGGGCGAATGAAAAAGGCTTCGTGAAAACAATAGACGTGGATTTAAGCCTGCGCAGCAGTGCCCCCCAAGAGCAGATTCGGACGATTGTCGAGCGGGCCGAAAAAGGCTGCTATATCAAGGGCCTGCTCAAAGACAGCATTGACTACCGGCTACACCTGCATATCGAAACTGCTGATGCGAGCTGACCAGGCGACGCTCTTCGATTTGGCCAGGACAGGCTCGGCATAAGTGGGTCTTCCGTTCGTGCTGAGCGTAGCCCGAAGGGCGAAGTCGAAGCACGCTCAGCGAGCGGGCGGCCTGTCGCTTGACTTTCCAGGCGGTCCGGCATTGAATCTCCCCATGAGTCGGTTCTTTCTTCCGTGGGTCGTGGCCGTGTTTCTTCTCCCCGGTCCGGTGTGGGCGGTTGAAGCGGCGCCGGCCTTGACCGACCGCGAGATCGTGGAACGCCTTACCCGGCTGGAGGTAGGGCAGACCGCACTGCGGGCCGAGATGGGCCAACTGCGGGAGGATATGAACCTCCAGTTCACCCGTCAGTTTCGCCTGACCGTGGCCTTGCTGAGCGCCTTTGCCGCGTTGGTGGCGGCTATCATCGGCTTTGCATTGTGGGACCGGCGGACGATGCTCCAACCGTTTGAACGGTCCGTCAGAAGCCTGGAAGAGGATCTGACGACCAACCGACAGCGCGTGGAGGCGCTGCTGGAAGCCTTCCGCGTCCTGAGCCAACGCGACCCGGCCGTCGCCAACGTGCTCAAGCAGTTCAACCTGCTGTAAGCCCCGCCTTCTACCCGTGGACAAGACATAGTGTTGCTGAGGCAACAGGCTGCTGCCTCATAGGGAGGCAGACCACAGGCAAATCTTCCCCTCCCCTCCAAAAAGTCGTGTTGTATTCGGGCTTTGCGTATGGCCCGATTTCGGCATCATTCTTGCTTCCCTCATCAGACCGAAAGCAAGGTCTCACGCAGGCTTCATCCATTTGTCACCAAAGAGACACGAAATGCAGCTAAGCAGGACAAAACCCCGACCTTAGTCACCTGGGTGACTGCGTGTATGTTGAGCACGGCCAGGGGCTGGCCTAGCGTAGACATGGATACAGCATAGAGAAGGAGATCAACATGGCAGACACGACAACGAAGAACGGGATGAGTGAGTTCCTGAGCGCCTATACGGCGCTGTGTGTGGATCTGCCGTTCGCCGGGTTGCGGATGGGGCTGGGGATGGGCGATGAGAAGGAGATGACCGAGGCGGCCTGGAAGGGCTATGACGCCACGGTCAAACTCACCTCAACGGCGATTGACGACCTGTACCGCAATCCGCTCGTCGGCGAACTGGCGGCATCGGCCCTGGACGGGGCGCTGCGTTTGCAAAAGGCCGGGGACGCGCTGAGCGGCGCTTTTTTCACCGGCATGTGGAGAGCCGTGGGCCTGCCGACGGCCGCCGAGGTCCAGGCCCTGCGTGAAGAGGTCCGGGCTCTGGCCGAGAAGAGCCAGCCGGTCGAGCTACAGGTCAAACCCAAAATCAAACAGGTCAAGCCGGCCACCACGGCCAGCGAAGTGGTGCAGCTTCACAGCAAGGTCGCCTAGCCCCACGAGGACTGCGATATGTCTTTACTCAGTGAACTCCCGAAATATTGGCTTGACGGCGCGGTGCGCGGCCTGCACGGCTTTCGGCGCGGAGTGGGCGAAGCCTATCCGGCCGAAGAAGACCCGCCCCCGACCACTCCGTACGAGGTGGTCTACGAGGGCGGCAAGACCCGTCTTCGCTACTACCCGGCGGTTGGCGAGCCCTTGGCCACCCCGATCCTGATCTGCTACTCGCTGGTCAAGCGGCCGTTCATCCTGGACCTGTTGCCCGGCCGCAGCGTGGTCGAGACGCTGACCAAGAGCGGGCTGGAGGTGTATTTCATCGACTGGGTGCCGCCTACCCAGGCCGACAGCTGGCGCGGCTTTGACGCCTATGTCAACGGCGACCTGGCCAACGCGGTGCGGGCCATCCAGATCCGCGAGGGCGTTGAGCAGGTCTCGCTGCTCGGCTACTGCTTTGGCGGCCTGCTGACCACCATGTACGCTGCCCTGTATCCCGACCAGGTCAAGAACCTGATCAATTTCACCCTGCCGCTTGACATGAGCGTCAAGGAGCTGCCGACCCAGACGCTGATGGACAAGATTTCGCCCGAGACGCTCAAGCTGCTGACCGAGGTCCACGGCAACTGCCCGTCCTGGTTCATGAAGATAGCCTTTGACGCCATGGCGCCGGTGCACCACACAGTGGACAAGTATGTCGGCCTGTATCGGGGCAAAGACAATACCGATTACGTCCAGATGTTCGACCTGTTCGAAAAGTGGATGAACAGCGACGTGCCGATGGCGGGCCGGATCTTTCGCGAAATGGTCGAAGAGCTGAACCACAAAAACGCCCTGGTCAAGAACGAGTTCCAGATTCGGGGCCAGGCTGTCGATCTCCAGTCGATCTCCAGTCCGGTGCTGAACGTGGTCGGCCAGCACGATGACGTGGTCCATCCCCAGTCCAGCCTGCCGCTGGTCGATCTGGTCGGCAGTCAAGACGCGACCAATCTGGTCTTTCCGACCGGTCATATCGGAGCGGCGGTCAGCACTGGCGCGCAGAAAAAACTCTGGCCTCAGGTCGGGACGTGGCTGCGTGAGCGGGACATGCTCGGTCACTAGAGCGTTTCCCGATAGGCTGCAGTAGGTCGGATTAGCGGAGCGTAATCCGACAAGTACGGGATGTCGGGTTACGCCTACGGCTAACCCGACCTACGCGGTTTGACACGCCGCTTTCACCAAGATTGCAAGATTGATAGTAGGGCAGCCCAGAGGGCTGCCCTTTTTTGTGTCAGAAGAGTGGCGGCATAAAAAAAGGGGGATGGTGTAGGAGAGGGACACCATCCCCCAGTATAGTAGAGAGAAGCCGAGAGGGGGTGGGCCTCTTCTCCACTACTCCGGTCGCACCGCTTTTTCTGTGCAGATATCGTGCCAGCCGCCAAACGTGTGAAATATCGGGATTTTCGCCCAGTTGGTCGTATCTGACCGCACGGCTTGCCTGTTTTTTCATCAGCGGGCTGCTGTGTTAAGGAGCAGGCGGTGGCTGTCATGCGCTACCGCCGTGCTCGTCCGGTCGGAGTCGGCCATCTGTCCCGCCTGTGGCCCGCGCCCTACGGCCGGCCGCTCGCTTGAGTCGGTGATGTCCCGGTGGTAAATAGCGAGTCGGCGGGCAGACTGGGAAACAGACCATGCGCGATGCGGATCTCGCCGTTCCGGCTCCGGCACACGACAGTCTTCTTGCGGGCTATCACGTCCCGGCCGGCAGCTATGATGAGCTGTGTGCGGCGTCCCAACAGCCGCGTCCCCACTGGGAGTATATGATTCGCGCCCTGGACGCCCTCGGGGCCGGGGAGCTGCGGCTCCGCGAACAGGAAGTCCGCCGCCTGCTGCACGAGAATGGGGTCACCTATAATGTGTACCCGGATAGCCGCGGTGGGGGACGGCCGTGGGCGCTCGACCCGATCCCGGTTCTGCTGACCAGCCAGGAGTGGAGCGGTATTGAACGCGGCCTGATTCAGCGCGCCGAGCTGTACAATCTTGTGCTGGCCGACCTGTACGGCCCGCAAAAGCTGGTCAGACAGGGCCTGCTGCCGCTTGATTTGATCTACGACCATCCCGACTTTCTGCGCGCCTGTGTCGGCATCAGCCCGCCCGCCGAGCGCTTTCTGTTTTCCTATGCAGCCGATTTTGTCCGCTCTCACGACGGCCGCCTGTGGATCATTGGCGACCGCGCCCAGGCGCCCTCGGGTGCCGGCTATGCCCTGGAGAACCGGCTGACCTTGTCGCGGGTCTTCCCGAGTCTGTACCGCGACGCCCATGTCCATCGTCTGGCCCTGTATTTTCGGACCTTACGCAGCTCGCTGGCCGGCCTCGTCTCCCACCGCCAGGAGTCGGGACGGACCGTGCTGTTGACGCCGGGACCAGGCCACGAGACCTATTTTGAACACGCCTATATCGCCCAGTATCTCGGCTATAGCCTGGTCCAGGGGAGTGATCTGACCGTCCGGGACGGGCGGGTGTGGCTCAAGACTCTGGACGGCCTCCAGCGGGTTGACGCCGTGCTGCGTCGGGTTGACGACGCCTTGTGTGACCCGCTGGAGCTGCGCAAAGACTCGCCGCTGGGCATTCCCGGGCTGGTTCAGGCGACACGTACGCAGCAGGCCGTGGTCGCCAATCCGCTGGGCGTCGGTATCCTCGAAAATCCGGGCCTGCTGGCCTTCCTGCCCGGCCTGTGCCGGGAACTGCTGGGGCAGGACTTGCGCCTGCCGTCGGTTGCCACCTGGTGGTGCGGCGGCCGGGACGAACGGCGCTATGTTCTGGACCATCTGGATCGTCTGGTGATTAAGCCGACCGCTGCGCATCCCGGCGCTGAAACCGTCTTTGGCGCTCAGCTGTCTGCGACCGAGCGGGAAGCGCTCGCGGACCGCATCCGGGCTCAGCCCCATCGCTACGTTGGCCAGGAGCCGATTCGGGCGTCTACCAGCCCGACTTTTGTGGACGGCAAACTGGCGCCGCGCCCCCTGGCCCTGCGCAGTTTTCTGGTGGCGCGGGATGATGGCTATGTGGTCATGCCGGGCGGGTTGGCGCGGGTGGCGCCCGGCCCGGATGTCTGGCAGGTGTCGCATCAGCAGGGCGGGGTGAGTAAGGATATCTGGGTAGTGGCCTCGGAGCCCGAGCAGGCGCTGAGCCTGCTGCCCTCGTCTGAGCAGCCGGTCGCCATCACCCGCAGTGGCGGGGAGATCCCGAGCCGGGTGGCCGATAATCTGTTCTGGCTCGGCCGCTATACCGAGCGTATGGAGGCCGGCGCCCGGGTGTTTCGGGAGATGTTACTGCGCCTGCTGGATACCGAGGCCGTCCATCACGACACCTATCTGCCGGGCCTGCTGTCGGCGGTGACCCACACAGCGGTGACCTATCTGCACCTGGTCGGCCACGGCGACGGCCGGCGGCTGGTGGCCAAAGAGTCCGAGCTGTTATCGGTGATCCTTGAGCCGAGGCGCTCGGGCAGTTTGCGTTTCACGCTGGACGCCGTGTTGCAGGCCGGCCGGGCGGCCCGTGATCGCCTGTCCGACGATACGGCACGGGTACTGAACACGCTGGACCGGGAACTCCTGCCGGCGATGAGCCTGAATCAGACCTTGCAAAGTCTGTCCCGGGTAATCGCTGGGCTGGCCTCGTTCAGCGGCCTGATGACCGAGAGCACGAGTCGGGGACAGGGCTTTCGATTCCACGAGATAGGACGCCGTCTGGAGCGCGCCCTGCACACCATCAGCCTGCTGCACCTCGCCTGTGAGATGGCGCCGGGCGGGCGGGACGGACTGTGGGAGGTGGTGCTGACCATGACCGACAGCCTGCGGACCTACCGGCGGCGCTATCACAGCCAGGTGGACGCCCAGGCCGCGCTTGACCTGTTGCTGCACGATGAGAGCAATCCCCGCTCGCTCGGCTATCAATTGGTCCGGTTGCAGGAGCACGTCGATGGCTTGCCGCGCAAGGCCAGCCTGCCGCACCGCAGCCCGGCCCAACGTCTGGTGCTGCAAGCCCTGACTACGCTGCGTACGACGGATATCGAGGGACTGTCCCCGGCCGTGTGGGAAGCGACGGTATATGAAAGCCTGGACGAGCTGTTTGCCCGGCTGGGAGCCTTGCTGCTGGCCCTGTCCGACGCCCTCAGTCAGACCTACTTCAGCCATATCGAGGCCCAGCAACAGCTGATGGAACACCGGGTATGATTCCCTACACCATCGTCCATACGACCTGCTATCGCTACAGTCTGCCGGTCCCCCACTGCCAGAATGAAGCCTATCTGCTGCCGCGGTCCTGGGAGCGTCAGCAGTGTCAGACCAGCCAGCTCCGGATCAATCCAACCCCGGCGGTATATCAGGAACGTGAGGACTTTTTTGGCAACCGGGTGGTCCACTTTGCGATCCAGGAGGCTCATACCGTGCTGGAGGTGCGGGCCTCGAGTCGGGTGCTGCTCAGTCCAGCCGTGCCGCCCCCGCTCCAGGCTTCGCCGGCCTGGGAGGAGCTTGGCCGGGAGCTGGTCCGCAGTCTCGACCCCGGGCTGCTGGCCGCCCGTCAGTTTGTGTTGGACTCTCCCCTGATCGTCGCCGCCCCGGCTTTTGCCGAGTATGCCGCGCCGTCGTTCTCGCCCGGACGCTGTGTGCTCGAAGCGGCCCACGAGCTGATGCAGCGCATCTACCACGACCTGAGCTACGATCCGATCTCCACCCATGCGGCAACCCCGGTTCGCGAGGTTTTGTCCCACCGCCGAGGGGTGTGTCAGGACTACGCCCAGCTGGCGATTGCGTGTCTCCGCTCCCTGGGTCTGGCCGCCCGCTATGTCAGCGGCTACCTCGAAACCGTGTCCGACCGGACCGACTCGGCGTCTCTGGTCGGAGCCGCCGCATCCCACGCCTGGGTGTCGGTCTACAGCCCGGGTCAGGGCTGGGTGGACTTCGATCCGACCAACAACCTGATGCCGACCGAGCGGCACCTCGTCCTGGCCTGGGGCCGGGATTACAGCGATGTGACACCCTTGAAGGGCGTGGCCTTTGGGGGCGGGACGCATAGCCTGGATGTGGAGGTCGAGGCAAAGCGGGCGTAGCTGGCCCGTGCCTCAGGGCTGCTGGACGGCGCCACCGATCTGTTTCACTGTTTTAGGATGTTGAAGCGATAACCAAGCAATGAGGTATCAGCAATATGAGTGATAGATACCGACCAACGGACTTTGCACGCTCCCTGGAAGAACACTTGAAGGAGTGGCGCTATGGCGTTGACGGTGCGCGCTCGAAGATGTGGGACCGTTGGACCGATGGAATATGTCCAGGGTATCGCGCGTTGGCCGAAAAGATGGTGCGTACCGATTCCGTGAAGCTCCACGACTACGCTGCTCACTTGCTCAGCTCCCAGGTCTTTGCATTTAACCTGTTCCTGCCGTTCCGCGAAGGAAGTCGGGCTCGACTGTCCGAACACGTAAGCGATTTGGTCGGTGCTCGGCTTACTATAGACAGCGTATGCTTCGAGTGGGTACCACCGGGGGCGCTGCTTGGCGAGATCGAGGGAGAACGGCCCAAAGACGACGAGCCAGCAACGGCTGTCGATGTTATGTTGTGGTGCCAGTTGGCAAGCGATCAACCTGCCGCCGTTCTCATTGAGGTCAAACTGAGCGAAAAGGGCTTCACCCACTGTAACGGTTACAAGAGTCGCGCCAATCGTCGAACAGACGTTTGTGAATCGGCGAGACTCTTCTTTGACGATCCAATCGCTTGCTACCTCCGGCGGCCCAAGAGAAAGAAGCGTGACCGACGTTATTGGGAGATTTTCGCCACGACATATGGCAGCGTTTCAGAAGCGTTTCCTGGAGCCGACATAGACGGGCCGTGCCCCTTCGTCGGTGACGCGCAGCAGCCGATGCGAAATCTCGCCATCGCCCGGGGTCTCGAACAGGAGGGTACGGTAGCAAGAGCCCATTTCGCTCTCTGTGCGCATGACGACAACCCGGATGTGGCTAGGCATTGGGCAGAATGGCGAGAGCTGCTGCCCGGTCCTGACATAGCCCCGTCGCTCCCAGCGTCGAAAGTAATTCGCCTCGGAGAGGCTGAGGGGTACACCGATTGGGCCGCATGGATGCGGAATCGTTACCGACTTTAAGGAATTGCGATGAGCACGAAGAATTCTCCGTCCTACGACCGGGCACCTTCACCAGAGTTGCAAAAGCTCATGTCTCAGGGAGGATTTCTCGCACCGCTCCTTGCTCTCACCAAACGGCGGGTCGCCGGCTGCGAACTCGACGTACACTTGCGTCGCAATGACGAGATTCATGTCTATTGTGGCCTCACGAGGCTCGTCAAAATCAAACTGCGCAAAGATGGGACCATCCAAGTCGGAGCAGACAAAAGCTACACCCAACAACAATGGGGGCGGGCCTTATTTCGTGGATGGGACGCCGCAGATCCGAGCTTCGGGAAGGTGCTGGATGCGTACTTGAGCGTTGTGAAGGTTGATTCACGCTATACCGGAGGGGAGGGACAAGTCCAAACTCTATGGTCACGAGTCACGGCGCCTTGGGTTCCCTTCGACCGGGAAGCCGTTTTGGGATACGCATCAGAAGACGATGCGGCTCGGGCTCGAAAGTTTACAGAGGTTGACCGAGCGCACGCTGATTTGCACTCTGTCGCTCGAACTCAAAATTGGGCACGACCGAAGGCGCCGGGCCATGAGCTCGACCAGCTCGCGGTCAATTCAACAGGGAACTTAGTACTCGTCGAGATCAAGGATGCTTCAGCGTCATGGACATCTGAGATTTATTATGCGCCGTTCCAGCTCCTGCAATATGTCTGGGAGTGGTACGGCGCTCTCGACGCGGTGCGAAACTCTCTACAGAAGTTGCTCGACGCTCGTGTGGCTCTGGGGCTGACCTCCGCTCATGCTCCCAGGCTCACCGGCGGCATTCGAGCTGCCGTCGGCTTTGGAGCTGACGGCCGAAGTGATGAGGTGAAACGCCGCTATGACAAAGTGCTGGACATCGTCAACAAATATCTCCCTCCGGGCATTCCTTCGATCGAAACGTGGATACTCGACAAGCAAAACCAACCTGCGCGACTGTGTTGATGGAACCTGCTCTATCCGTGGTAATCAAACCGCCCTCGCTTTGGAAGTATCAACGTGGCTGACTACGCTTACTCGGTCCAAAATGAATGTCCTCACCGCTTGGGCGGATATGAAAACTTGCTCAGCGAAAGGGGAACAACACGGTGAATCCGGCTGTTAAGCTCTACCTTATCCGTCACGGCCAGCCACGAGCCGGGTTTGGTGAAGACCCCGACCCCGGGCTTGACGAGCGTGGCCGCCGCCAGGCTGCGGAGCTGGCAAAACGGCTCGAACCGCTCGGCCGCCTGTCGCTCATCACCAGCCCGCTCCAGCGCGCTCGGGATACTGCCGTTCCGTTTGAGCGGCTGTGGAAGTGTGAGGCTCGGGTCGAACCTGCGGTGGCCGAAATTCCCTCGCCCAGCCGGGAGCTGGCCGAACGTGCGGCCTGGATTCGCCGCGTCCTGCGCGGCCGCTGGAGTGAGTTGCCGGACGTGTATCAGGACTGGAAAGCCCAGCTGGTCGCTTTTCTGAGCAGCCTGCAAACACCGAGCCTGATCACGACCCACTTTGTGGCTATCAATGCCGCAGTGGGGGCGGCTCGCAACGATGACCGGATGGTGTGTTTTGAGCCGGACCACTGCTCATGCACTGTGCTCGAACAGTGTGACGGGGACCTGCGGGTGGTGAGCCTCGGCCGTGAGCGACACACCCGCATCGGCTGAACGCTCGCCTTGACGAGACCGCTTGCCGGGTGATTGAACTAGGGGGACTGTTCGAGAAGGAGAGACGCGCCATGGCGACACCCCAACCCGTAGAGACCAGCCCGCTCACCTCGCTCACGGCTGAGACGGCGCCGGTGCTTGACCAGCACCGTTTCGATGAGGCCGCACTGACGCGCTACATGGCCGAGCATGTCGAGGCCTTCAGCCCCCCGCTGGCGGTCGGACAGGTGCGGGGCGGCATGTCGAATCCGACCTTCATCCTGACCGACGCGGCCGGCCGGCGCTACGTCCTGCGCAAGAAACCGCCCGGCAAGCTGCTGCCCTCGGCCCACGCGGTTGACCGGGAGTTTCGGATCATCTCGGCTCTGTGGCAGACCGAGGTGCCGGTCGCCAAACCTCACGTGCTGTGTCAGGACCCGTCGGTGCTGGGCGTGGACTTTTATATTATGGATTTTGTCGAGGGCCGGGTGTTTCGCGGCTATGAGCTGCCCGACCTGGCCCCGAGCGAGCGGCGGGCGGTGTATGACACCATGATCGATACCCTGGCCAAGATCCATCGGGTGGATTTTCGGGCCGTCGGGCTTGAGGACTACGGCCGGGTCGGGGGCTATATGGCGCGCCAGGTCCGGCGCTGGTCAAAGCAGTACGAGGCGAGCAAAACCGATGAGCTGCCGGCTATGGAGCGGCTCATGGCCTGGCTGCCCGAGCATCTGCCGGATGACGACGAGACGACGATCGCCCACGGCGATTTTCGCCTGGAGAACCTGCTGTTCCACCCGACCCGGCCCGAGGTTCTGGCCGTGGTCGACTGGGAGCTGAGCACGCTCGGCGCCCCGCTGTCCGACCTGGCCTACAACTGTCTGCCCTACCATGTGCCGGACGATATCCGGGGCGACATCACAGGCCTCGATTTTGCCGCCTACGGCATCCCGTCCGAGCAGGACTGCGTGGCCCGCTACTGCCGGCAGATGGACCGCCCGGCCATCGAAAACTGGAACTTTTACGTGGTGTTTTCGCTCTTCCGGCTGGCGGCGATTGTCCAGGGGGTATACAAGCGGGCGCTGGACGGCAACGCCAGCTCGCCTGAAGCCATCACCCGGGGCGAAAAGTGCAAACAGCTGGCGACCGCCGCCTGGGACTTGGTCGAGCGCGGCGTGTGAGCAAGGAGAGACACACAATGGCGACCGACCCGCAGGCCGAGGCGCTGCCGCCGGTCTCACTGACCGCAGAAACGGCGCCGGTGCTGGAGCAGCACCGCTTCGACCAAACCAGCCTTGAGCGCTATATGCGCCACCACCTGCCCGACTTCCGCCCGCCCATGCAGGTCGGCCAGATTCGGGGCGGCATGTCCAACCCGACCTTTGTGTTGACCGACGCGGCCGGCCGACGCTATGTGCTGCGCAAAAAGCCGCCGGGCAAACTCCTGCCCTCGGCTCATGCGGTTGATCGCGAGTTCCGGGTCATTTCGGCCCTGTGGGACACCGAGGTGCCGGTCGCCAGACCCTACGTCCTGTGTCAGGACGCATCGGTGATCGGCACCGATTTCTATCTGATGGATTTTATTGACGGCCGGGTGCTGCGCGGCTATGAGCTGCGCGACATGACGCCGGCCGAGCGGGGGGTCGTCTACGGGGCCATGGTCGAAGCCATCGCCAAGCTGCATCAGGTGGATTTTCGGGCGGTCGGTCTGGAGGATTACGGCCGGGTCGGCGGCTATATGGCCCGCCAGGTCGGTCGCTGGACCAAACAGTACGAGGCCAGCAAGACCGAACAGATTCCCGAGATGGAACGGCTCATGACTTGGTTGCCCGCGCATCTGCCGGACGATGACCAGACCACCATTTCCCACGGCGACTTTCGTCTGGAGAATATGATCTTCCATCCGACCGAGCCGCGTGTCTTGGCGGTGGTCGATTGGGAGCTGAGCACGCTGGGCGCACCGTTTGCCGATCTGGCCCACAACTGTCTGCCCTACCACGTGCCGGACGATATTCGGGGCGACATCACCGGGCTTGACTACGCCAGCTATGGCATTCCGTCCGAGCAGGACTATGTGGCCCGCTACTGCGCGCTGACCGGACGCGACCGGATTCCGCACTGGACCTTCTACATCGTGTTTGCCCTGTTCCGTATTGGCGCCATCATCCAGGGCGTGTACAAGCGCGGGCTGGACGGCAACGCCAGCTCGCCCCAGGCCCTGGGCTATAAAGAGCAGTGCCGTCAGATGGCGGTCGCCGCCTGGTCCCTAGTCCAGCGGGGCGTTGACTAGGCTGACCTCCACCTGGGGCGGGGACAGAAATATCTCGGCCGCCCGTCGAACCGTGTCGGGATCGGCGCTGTCCAGCAGCAGGCCGAAAACCGACAGGCGGTGCGCGCCGCTCTCCAGGCGTTTGATTTCATAGAACTGAAAGCCGAAATGGGGCAGGCCGTGGTCGGCCGTGTTTTCGGCGTAGTAGGCGCGCTGGTCGAGTTTGGCCAAGGCGCCCCCGAGCCGGGGAATGAATACAATCGTGCGGCCGCTCGGCAGCAGCAGGGCGGCCCAGCGCGCCGGGCGGCCGTTCAGGGCGCGTTTTGCCGCAGTCATGGAACCGCTTACGGCCTCGCCCAACGGCGCACCGTTCAGCAGCAGGCGCGCGCCGCCGAGATTCAGAAAATCGAAATAAGCCTTGAACTCACCGTCGGCCAGAACCAGACGGGGCGGGATCTTTATCTTGATCAGCGCGCTGCCCTCGACAAAGTCACGGTAGAAGATGAGGTTGACCTTACCCGAGGTGCGCAGGCCGAACGGCAGCGGCACCCAGTAGCGCGCCTGGCGGATCGCCCGGACCGGGCCGGGCTGGTAGCTGCGCAGCGTGCTGCGCAGGTCGGCGTGCGTGCGCTGAAAGCTCAGCAGGCCGCCCAGCAGACGTACATCCGCCGCAGCTTTAATCCCGTCGATGGTATTCGTGCCAAAGTCGCCCAGTCGCTCGACCGGGGCAAAGTGGGTTGGCAGCGGGGCGTCAAAGGCCAGGGCGTAGCGCTCGGCATAGACCCGGTCGGTATCCGGGTCGTAGCGGGCGTAGGGCCGGGTCACGAACTGCGGAGCCTGAGCCGGGGGAAAGACGCCCACATAGACAAAACCCAGTGGGTCCGTTTCCGTCCCGACCCGGACCTCGGCCCAGCGGCTGGCCCGGTCCGGCAGAACGGATGGGTCGCCGCGTTGGCCAAGGTCGCGGTTCATCACCACAATGGCGTCGTTGGCGTCAAACACCCCGGCCGGGCTATCCTGCTTGGCCTTTGGGCCGTGGTTCAGAATCCAGCGACCCCGCTCGTCCCGCTCGTCAACCTGAAACGGAACCGGCTGCGGCCTATCGTCGTGGAAGGCGTAGACCCGAAAGGCCGACACAGGCCGATTGTGGAAAAAGGGCGCCGAGCGACCCTCAATGAGGCTGACGCCGGGCGGTGGGGACGGGGCAGCGGGAGCGGCGAGCAGGAGTTGGGTGAGGCAGGCGGCGAGGAGGATCAGACAGATCGGACCTGCTGTGGGAGTATCGGGGCGGGGTGTCTTCTTTGTATTGCGGGCCTTCATTTCCTGAAAGACTAACGCATTTCCCCGAGCAATTGGAGTTGGGCCAGAGCCAGGTTGTTGAACGCGATTACACGGCGGACAGACGCGCCGCTCTGGTAGGGGCGACCGGCCGGTCGCCCCTACACGGCAACACCACCTTCGACGTGTACCTGAACGACAGCGCCTTTTGGCGCAATATCCCCGCCACGGTCTGGCACTACAAACTTGGTGGCTATCAGATGCTCAAAACATGGTTGTCCTACCGGGAACAATGCGTGCTTGGGCGGGCGCTGTTGCCGGAGGAAGTGCCGCACTTCACGGATACGGCCCGGCGCATCGGAGCGATATTAGCGGCGGCTGTTTTGACTCGGGTATGATCGTGGTATAAGAGGGCCACGGTCAATCATGCTCTTTGGATACCGTGTTCTTCATTTTCTTGAGGGCTTAACACGCTGCTCTAACATATCGGCAAGTCATGAAAAATTTCGAGCGTGTCGCATCAATTTCGCTCATAGTTGTCGCAATAGGAACGTCAGCTCTTTTTGCATATACAGCAACTACGCGTGTTCTGACCAACTTGGAGAGCATCTTTTTGCAGGTCTTCGCTTTGCTAACAGGACTCGCCGGTTCATTCATCTTCGGCCGCCAATCGGCTAGCGAGGCGGCGAGGGCAATCATCAGACCGCACGCGCGGTCTGCGTTCCGCCGTCTCCTCTCTCTCTATTCCAGTCTACGTCGAGTAGCAATAACCATAGAACGTTGTAAGTCTTCTGCCGAATACTTAACGACGCTTGCCACGCTCGAAGCAATTGTTGTCGAACAATTGGCTACAGCAGATGACGCGCTAGAAGATTGGGTGGACATTGTTCCCGAAGATGTAGAAGAATTGCGGGAAAGATTGTCAACTGAAGAGACAATGGGAGATGGACAATGACCGAGACGATCCGCGGAAAAGTTGCCCGAGTTCTTAACTCGCGCGAAATTGCACTCAACATTGGCTCCGTAAATGGAGTGACCGTCGGCATGTACTTCGACGTAATGGATATTACAGGGGAAGATATTGAGGACCCAGATACGGATGAAATATTGGGGTCTATTCAGCGCTCAAAAGTCAGAGTTAAAATTACCCATGTTCAAGAGAAGTTGTCACTAGCGTCCACATATAAAACCAAAAGAGTCAACACTGGAGGATCAGGACCAATGAGCCTCTCAAGATTTCTCATGCCACCAAAATGGGTAACCAAATATGAAACGTTGAAAGCGGAAGACAAAACGTGGGAGTTCCTTAGTGAGCAAGGGAGCTATGTAGAAGTTGGTGATCCTGTTGTTCAAGTCATTGAAAATAGCGATAAAATACAAAAAGCAGCGGCGGCGACCTCCCCGTAGGGCGATAAGTTCCGTAGCCGCTGGGCTTCTGACGCAAGTTCAGACTACCGATGATCACTTTGGCAATCCCCGCTCGTCGTAGAGCAGGTCGCCATGCTCCACGGAGGACGGTCCCGGCCTTAGTAGTTTGGCGCAGCGCTGTCCGATGGCGTGCAGCTCCCGCGCGAGGGTATCCGTATCGTACCGGCGTTTCTCGCGTGCAAGGCGTTCGCGTAGCGCGACGGTAATCGCACCGGTCATGGTCTCGCCGGTCAAGCGCGCCAACTCACCGGCCAGCCGGCAGGTTGCCTCGTTCTTGATGTTGAGGCTCATAGTCATCCTCCGGGTAGAATAACGTGTGTGGAGTCTACCCTACGCTGGGCTGCGATCATATCCAACACCATCACGTCGGATACCGCGTGCCTGCGTCTTCGTTCGGGGCAAGGTCCCCTACCGTGATAAGCGGGTCTGAAGTTTGGCTGGCGAGTCTTCCGGTGAGTCCTTGCTTTTTGTATCTCTCAGGATACATTTGGGTGGTGATCGAGGTTCGCCAGACCGATGTGTATGCTCAATGGTTCAGGAGGCTTCGGGACAGACGGGCAAGGGCGCGCATCAACGCCCGCATCAGGCGGCTGTCCTTGGGTAACGTCGGAGACGTTCGACCGGTTGGGGAGGGAGTCTCGGAGCTGCGCATTGATTATGGACCCGGCTACCGCGTGTATTTCGTGCAGCAAGGGCAGTCCTTGGTACTCCTGCTAGCCGGTGGTGATAAAAGTACCCAGGAACGGGATATCACAAGGGCGCGCAATCTGGCGCGAGGGCTGAGGTAAGGAGGCAGCTATGGCAAAGACGCAGACCCGGCCGTGGGACGCCGCAGATTACCTGGAGACCGAGGAGGATGTCGTTGCCTACCTTGAAGCGGCGTTTGACGACGGTGACCCGGGGCTTATCGCGGCGGCGCTGGGCGATATTGCAAGAGCCAAGGGTATGACAAAGATCGCTACGGAAGCCGGTCTGGGGAGGGAGAGCCTCTACAAGGCACTGTCGCCCGACGGAAACCCTGGGTTCGCCACTGTACTCAAAGTCATGCGAGTTCTGGGCCTCCGGCTTCACGCGTCCGCTGTGATTGAGCGATCTCGCTGACCCCTTCACACGGCGCATCCACCGGAAAACGTGCCATCAAAGCGTAATTCCTGCGTCGGCAACAAAGACTTCTGGTGCCGGCGTGTCTTTCTCAAACACGTCGGCTTTATAGGGAGCTAATTGAAAATCAGATTTGCAATTAGCTCCCTGTAGGGTGGCAGACTTCCCCGAGGCGGTGTCCAGCGTGGTGATCTATGCGGGAGAACGTTCGCAGAAGCGCAGCCACGACCAGCTGCTGTCTTAGGCCGAGACCGATAGCTTCTCATGGTTGGCGGATTAGCGGAGCGCAATCCGGCAATTCCCTGACAATCCTTTAGCGAAATAGGTCGGCCTCGGCCGGACGGATCAGGATTTGGCCGTTGCCCTCGGCCGGAATGTACTTGTAGCCGCGCACAATCACGGCTGGGACGGCCGCGCTCTTTTCCATCAGCAGGCCGGCCGCACAGGCGAGTTCGTCGGCCACCGAGATGACGGTGTGGCTCAGCTCGCGGCCCTGCAGGTCTTCGCCGCCGCGCAGGTCGAGCAGGCCCTCAAAGCCCGAGACGCCCAGGGCGAACTCGACCAGTCCGTCGCGCCACGGCCGACCAAAGGTATCGGTGATGACGATACCGATTGAGATGTTACGTCGCTCCTGGATGGCGATCCGCATGTCTTTGGCCGACTTGTCGGGGTCTTCGGGCAGGACGATGACGATATCGTCGGCCAGGGTATTCGACGCATCGACCCCCGAGTTGGCGCACACCCAGCCCCGCTTGGTCTCGGTGATGACCACCCCGTTTTTCATCATGACGATCCGATTACTCTCGCGCAGCACGACCTCGACGATGCGGGGGTCTTTTTCCCACTGGTCGGCAATCTGGTGGGCAAAATCCGACGGCTCGACGGTCTTGAGATCGACTACTGCACCCTCAGCCTTGGAAACGATCTTCTGGCACATGACCAGGATATCGCCGTTTTTGAGGCCGACCTTGGACCGATCAATGGCGTCGAGAAGGATCGACACCAGGTCGTCGCCGGGTTGAATCTGGGGAATGTCGGGGATGGGGATGAGTGCAATCGTGCTCATGGAAAATCCTTAAGATCGACAGTCTGGCAAGACCTGTTCCTCTAGGTTTCTTGGGTGACGTGCTCAACAACCGTCCGGGCCAGGGCGACCGACTTCTCCATATCACTCATGATCGTATCGGTCACCCGAACCCTCAGCCCCTGGGCTTCGAGCCTGGTCCGCAGCGCCGCGTCTTGGCTATCAATGACAAAGGCGTCAAGAAAGTCGGCGTACAGGCCGGCCACCCCGGCCGCCGAGGCTTCGATGCCGAGACCGCTGAGCATACGGTCGGCCGGGCCTTTGATCGGTTTGCCGGCCACCAGCGGACTGATGCCGACCACCGGCGCGGAGGTCTGACACAGGGTTTGCCGAACGCCCGGCAGGGCCACAATCGGCCCGATGCTGACGAGCGGGTTGCTGGGCGGGAGAATCACCACATGTGCAGAACGGATGGCCTCGCACACGCCCGGCGCCGGGCGGGCGCCGTCCAGCCCACGCAACTCGATCCGCCTGACCCGCCCCTCACCCCGGCCTTTGACGAAATATTCCTGAAAGGGCAGGGCGCCCGCTTCGGTGTGGACCACCGTCCGGACCGGCTCGTTGCTCATCGGCAATACCGTGGCTTGCACCCCCCAGGCGTGGGCAATCGCGGCGGTGACTGCGGTCAGGGTCTTGCCCTGTCGCAGCTGCTGGGTGCGGAACAGGTGGGTCGCCAGGTCGGCGTCGCCCAGACCGAACCAAGTCTCGGGGTAGTAGCGTTGCAGCGCTTCGAGACTGCGGAAGCTTTCGTCCGGCAGCCCCCAGCCTTTGACCTGATCGACGGCCTCGGCGAGCGTATAGGTGACGGTATCGAGATCTGGAGACACGCACAGGCCGAAGAATTCGTCGTCGTCGCCGGTGTTGACCACCACGCACAGGTTGGCCGGATTGATGACGCGCACCAGCCCGCGCAAAAAGCGGGCCGCTCCCACCCCGCCGGCCAGAGCGGTAATCCTGAGGTCCTCAGTGCGTGGCATGCTGAGCTGGGAGAAGGGCATGCCGCCCGCTGGTGTCAGTGAGAAGCGGCCCGCTTCTCGCGTTCAAACGGATGCACGTAGCGGAACTGATCCGAGGCGGTCAGCCTGCGGTAAGAACCGAACTGCTCGTCCGGGTTTTCGACCAGATCGAGCGGGCTCAGCTCCTCGTCCTGCCCGCTGAAGACCGTCCGCAGCTTGTAGGTTGTCCCGCGCTCGGCCGGGGTGCGGCCAACATCGCGGATCAGCCGCCGGAGTTCTTTGGGCGGGACGAGCTGTCCGTACTGGGCGCCGGCAGAGGTGGAGATGCTCTCGTTGATCAGGGTGCCGCCCAAGTCGTTGGCCCCGACGTTCAGCAGATGCTGGGCCATCTTCGGGCCCTCTTTGACCCATGAGGACTGAATATTGCGGAAGGTCGGGCCGAGCATCAGGCGGGCGACCGCATGCATCTTGATGACTTCCGTGCCGGTCGCGCCCTGCCGTACGCCTTCGACCAGTTTGCGCTGGTACATCGGCGCTTCCTGGTGAATCAGGGACAGGGGAACGAACTCGGTAAAGCCGCCGGTGTCCTTCTGGATGTCGCGCAGCAGATTCATATGTTTGACCCAGTGCTGCGGGGTCTCGACATGGCCGTACATGATCGTCGAGGTGGTCGGAATGCCCAGGCCATGGGCGGAGGTGATGACCTCAATCCACTGGTCGGTGGTGATGCGGCCCGGGGCGATGCGGTCACGAATGTCCTGGTCAAGGATCTCGGCCGAGGTGCCGGGCAGGGTATCGAGGCCGGCGTCCTTGAGGGCGGCCAGATAGTCGGGAATCGAAACCGCCGCCCGGGTTGCGCCGTACAAGACCTCTTCGGGTGAGAAGGCGTGAATGTGCAGGTCGGGAAGCGCCTTTTTGACCGCGCGGGTCAGGTCGATGTACAGATTGCCGTTCATCTTGGGCGGCAGACCGGCCTGCATGCATACCTCGGTGGCGCCCACATCAACGGCCTCCCGGGCGCGCCGGATGATTTCCTGCTCGGGTAGAAAATAGCCCTCCTCTTCACGGTACTCGCGGCTGAAGGCGCAGAAGGTGCAGTGTTTGATGCACACGTTGGTGAAGTTGATGTTGCGGTTGACCACATACGTCACCACCTCGCCGACCTGACGCCGGCGCATCTCATCCGCAACCAGGCACATGACCTGGAGGTCCAGCCCGTTCGTCTCGCACAGGCGCAGCCCTTCCTGCCAGGACACCTCTTCCCCGTCCAGCGCCCGGTGCAGAATCGTGCTGACCTGGGGATCGATATGTTCGAGAACACTCGCAAGACCGTTGGTTGCCACAGTGGGTCTCCTTCTTCAAACTGAAAACATGCGGTTGGCCGGGGCCGGTTCAGGCGCTGACCTGGGCCTGCAGCTCCTCGGTCCGCGGACGCAGGGCCGGCAGCAGCCAGCCGGGTCGATCAATATACTCGGGGTAAATGGCCAGCCGTTCACGCAAGCTGAAGCCCTCCTCTCGGCAGGTCTGGGCCAGGCTGTCCAGATGCGGCCAGGCGGCTTCAGGGTTGACATAGTCTTTGGTGACCGGAGAGATGCCTCCCCAGTCGTTAATGCCGGCCCGCAGCAGGAGACGATGATCGGCCGGGTTGAGGTTGGGCGGCGCTTGGACATTCATCTGGCCGCCCAGCAGCAGCCGGGCAACGGCCACGGTTTTGGCCACCTCCAGGCTGTCCGGCTCGGGAGCGTCGGCCATGCGGGTGTCGGGTTTGGCCCGGAAGTTCTGGATGATGACCTCTTGGATGTGCCCGTACTCGTCGTGCAGGTCACGGATGGCGAGCAGACTATCGACCACTTCCTCGCGCGTCTCTCCGATGCCGATCAGAATCCCGGTCGTAAAGGGAATCTCCAACTGGCCGGCTTCGCGGATCATCTTGACCCGCACCGCCGGCTCTTTGTCCGGCGCCGAAAAATGGGCCATGCCGCGCTCGCGCAGTCGGGGGCTGATATTCTCCAGCATCAAGCCCAGGCTGACGTTCACGTCTTTGAGCCAGCGCATCTCGTCGGCGCTCAGAATACCCGCGTTGGTGTGGGGCAGAATGCCGTACGACAGCGCAATCTGGCACGCCTCGTAGACGTAGTCGGTTGTGGTCCGGTGGCCGAGGTCGGCCAGGGTGGTGCGGTAGGCCCGAGAGACCAGTTCGGGTTTGTCGCCCAGACACATCAGGGCTTCTTTACAGCCCTGGACCTGCCCTCGGGCCAGCCACTCGCGCAGATCGGCGCGGGTCATGGTCCAGGCTGCCGGATCGCGCGGGTCCTTGCGAAAGGTGCAGTACGAGCAGCGATCTCGACACAGGTTGGTGACCGGCAGAAAGAGCTTGCGTGAGTAGGTGACCGTCCGGCCCTTGTGGCGGTCGCGCAGGCCGCCGGCGGTCGCCAGCAGAGCCGGAAGCTCCTCGTCCGTGCAGTGGAGCAGGCGATAGCCCTCGGCCGCCGACAGCTGTCGGCCATCCGCTGCGTTCTGCAGGAGCTGCTCAAAGCTCGGAGAAAGATGCTCGGAAACGGGCTCGTGCACGGTATGGCTCCCCCTGACTAAAGCACTGCGAAGGTAGTCAAGGCGGGCCGGAATGTCAACCGTCGTGCGGCGATTTTCTCACTTTTATGTGATATCACCTGTCCGCCGGCCCTGAAGGGCGCTGGCGCCCGTCTCTCGGGCCTGACTTGGGTCTGTCCTGGACAGTCGGCAGCGGAGACGAATCAGGCCCAAGGCCGTACACGCGATGCCCAGACCGAACATCAGCCGGCCACTCGTCAGCACGACATGATAGAAGTCCAGCTTGGCCTGGGCGATCTCCCAGCGCTCACGGGCTTCGCTGGGGACGTAGCGCTGAGCGCCACGGAAGACCAGCGCCGTCGCGGCTTCGACCTGGGGAGTTGTGGCCGTCAGGACCGCCCGGTACTCGTGCACCTTGGTCAGGGCGGCGACCGCATTCCCCACCCCCAGCACGATCAGGACGAGGCCGGCGATGAAGAGGTAGTTTCGGGCGAGTGATTGGGTTATGGTCATGGGCGACTCCCCAGCAGCCCTAGCAGCCCGAAAGGGACAGCGTCAAGTGTGGGGCGACTCCTTGCGCGCGGTGGGGAAGGAAGGCCAGCATGTCGAAGCTTGTGTTGAGCGAGACCAGGAACCGAGTCCGGTGGATAACGATAAACCGACCCGAACGACGCAACGCCCTGGATAGCGAGACGATTTTCAGTCTCAAGGCTGCCCTTGGCGAGGCGGCTCGCGATTCCGACAGTCGGGTTCTGGTGCTGACCGGAGCGGATGGAGCCTTCTGTTCGGGCGCCGACCTGCGGGCCGGACGGTCTGAGGGCAGGCCACCGGGTGACGTGATGGAAGACGGCTTCAACGGCGTGATCCGTGCGATTTGGAACCTGCCCAAGCCGGTCATTGCGGCCGTTGACGGGGCGGCGGCCGGGTTTGGCTGTTCCCTGGCCCTGGCCTGCGACGTGCGTCTCGCCTCCTCAAAGGCGCGCTTTTCCCTCATCTTTGTCCAGCGTGCCCTCACCATCGACGGTGGAGCCAGTTATCTGCTGCCCCGCCTGGCCGGCCTGAAGGGCGTGGAGATGGCGCTGACCGGGGAGGCGGTCGATGCCGAACAGGCCGAACGCATGGGCCTGGTGAATCGGGTCGTCCCCCACGACGCCTTCCACGCGTGTAGCGCCGAGTACGCCGAAAAGATGGCCCGACAAGCTCCGCTGGCTCTGGCCGCCATCAAGGCCTCACTCCACCACGCTTTGGAGAGCAGCCTGGATGAGGTGTTGAGCTACGAGATGGCCGAGCAGCACAAGATGGTCCGTACGGCCGACTTTCGGGAAGGGCTGAGCGCCTTTTTGGAGAAACGGGAGCCCCGCTACTCCGGCCGTTAGCCCAGGCGCAGGCTCGAGAGACATGGCGCGTTTGTTCATCGTCGGCGATATTCACGCCTGCCCGGCCGAGCTGGAGGCTCTGCTGAGCGCCTTAGCCCTCGAAGCCAAAGATCATCTCGTCTTTTTGGGCGATTATATCGACCGTGGCCCCGGAGCGCGTGAGGTGATTGACCTGCTGCTGGCTCTGCGGGCCGATCAGGTGTGTGGGCTGACCTTCCTCAGGGGCAACCATGAGGATATGTTCCTCGACTTTCTCGGCTATGGGGGAGGCTACGGCGAGGCGTTTCTGATGAATGGCGGGATTCAAACCCTGGACAGCTACGGCTGCTGGCCCGATGTCAACGCTCTGCCCGCGCGTATCCCCGAGACGCATATCGCCTTTCTGCGTGGCTCAGTCCTGTCCTTTTTCGGTCGGGACCCCGCCCACGATATCGGTCAAGATATTTTGTGTGTCCACGCCGGTATTGATCCCCAGCGTCCGCTCGCGGACCAGGGGGTCGAACACCTGCTGTGGATTCGCCACGAGTTCATCGATAAGCCCCATTCCCTCCCGTATACGGTCGTTTACGGGCATACGCCCCAGCCTGAGCTGCGGTTCCACCTGCCCTACAAGGTCGGAATCGATACGGGTCTGGTGTATGGGGGGCGTTTGTCGTGCCTCGAATGGACCACCAAGACCGTGTATCAGGTGGCAAAGGGCAGCCGGCAGGTGCGAGTCGTTGACGTTGGCCGGCAGTGGTCGAGGGGCGGCTAGGACGGGCTTGCCGAGCCGGGGTCTTGTCGGCTAATATCCCGAGTTGTCCCGCTAGGGACGCCGTGGCGACGTAGCTCAGTAGGCTAGAGCGAGGGTCTCATAATCCCTAGGTCGGCAGTTCGATTCTGCCCGTCGCTACGTCTGCGCCGTGTATCAACACACGCTGGAGTTCCAGATTCAGCCTAAGGAGATAAGCTATGGACCCCCTCGCTATTTTTATGGTGATTGTTGCCGGGGTTGCGGTGGTGCTGACTGCAATATCGGCCGCTGCGGTGTTTCTGACCGGAAATCCAGACGAGGTCGCTGGGGAGCCGACCGACTGAACGGTCGCGCGTCATCGGCGCCGGCCGGAGACCGCCTCGCTCCCCGGCTGTGTCGCTCGAACCGTCGAGACCACCTTGAGCCGCGTCGCAGCAATGGAACGACACTCGCTCACGGGCTCGTCCAGAGCACTCTTCTCCGCGCGGGTCACGCGGCCGTGATACAGACGGTATAGCCCGAACGCGGCTGGAGACAGGGAGATTCGTCCGGCATGCTGCCCCCTGAGCGCCTTTGCCTACACGCTGTGGAGGAAGAATCGGGCTGTTTGCCGTCGAAGCGAGAGGTGGGGCTATGAGCGTAATGACACGGAGAGCGCTACTCCGTTCCGGTTTGCGCTGCTGTTTGGTCATACCGTGGTTGAACCCCCTGGAGGCAATTGCCGAGCAGTCTGCGCCGCAGGCAAACCCGTCGGACCAACGGACGGCGTCCGGTCTGACCGACACCGAGATTATTCTTGGGGTGTCGGCGGCATTCTCCGGCCCCTCCCGAGGGTTGGGCATTGAGCTGTGGCGGGGGGCCAGCGCCTACTTCACGCATGTCAACCGACTCGGGGGCGTGGCCGGTCGCAAGGTGACGCTCAAAACGTATGACGACGGCTACCAACCCGACCCGTCGGTCAGGAACACCATGCAGCTGATGCTGCAGGACCAGGTGTTTCTGCTGTTCGGTTACGTTGGCACGCCAACGGTGACCCGTGTCCTGCCTATGCTCAAGAAGTTCCAGGACCGGAATATCCTGTTGTTCTTCCCCTTTACCGGAGCGCAGCCGCAGCGGGAGCCGCCGTATGGCGACTTCGCCTTCAATCTGCGCGCTTCCTATCGCCAGGAAACCGCCGGTCTGGTCGATAATTTCATGCGCATCAAGCGCAGACGCCTTGCCGTGTTCTACCAGGCCGACGCCTATGGACGGAGCGGCTGGGCGGGGGTCAGACGCGCCCTCCAGCAGTACGGGGAACGGATTGTCGGCGAGGCAACCTACCGCCGGGGCGAACAGTTCACCGCCAGCATGCGCAGGCAGGTCGAAATATTGAAGGCGTCCGAGCCCCAGGCGGTGATCTGTATCGGCTCGTATGCGGCCTGCGCGGCCTTTGTGCGTGATGCGGTGGACCTCGGGCTGCGGGTGCCGATTGCCAACCTGTCCTTTGTCGGCAGCGAAAACCTGTTGAAACTCCTGACCGAGATGGATGGCGACAGCGATCCGTATACGCGGCTGCTGGTCAACTCTCAGGTCGTGCCGAGCTATGAAGAAACCGCCATACCGGCCGTCAGAGAATATCGTGCCTTGATGCAACGCTACGATCCGCAGCCGCCCACAGCACTGTTGAAGGAAGCCTACACGCCCTTTGCCCACAGCTTCGTCAGCCTCGAGGGCTTCCTCAACGCCAAGCTGATGGTAGAAGTGCTGCGCCGGCTTGGCGACGACCCGGCACGCGGCCGTCTCGAGAAGGCGGTGTTCAGCGTCCGGGATTTCGATCTCGGCATTGGGGAGCCGGTTTCCTTTGGTCCCGAGCGTCGTCAAGGTCTCCAGCAAGTCTACTATACCGTTGTCGCTGAGGGCCGGTTTGTGACGCTGGATAATTGGGAAGCCAGATTTTCATAACATGAAGGTCCACAAACTTTTTCAGAAAACGCTGTTCGGCGTGTTTTTTCTGTTTGGGGTGATCAGCCTGTCAACCTCCATTCTGTGTGTCTACACGGTCGATACACATTTGTCGGAGGAGTACGAGAGCAACAGCAAGAACATCGCCAAGACCATCGCCGATTCCAGCGTGGACATTCTCTTGAATCGGGACCTGGCGGCCCTGCAATCGCTCATCGACCAGTTCGTCGAAATTCAGAGCATCCGCTACATCTACATCACAGACGAAACAGGCGAGTTGCTGGCCCACACTTTTGTTCCCGGCATTCCCGAGGAGATTCGGCTCGGAGACGCGACGCGTACCGAGACCGTGGAACGCAATCTGCCCGGCATGGGAGATTTCGTGGAAGTGGGCAGCCCGATTCTGGCCGGCGTTGCGGGCACCGTTCATGTCGGCATGGACACGGGTCTGATTGCGCTGAAAATTCAAAGAGCGATCGGGCACCAGGTGTATCTGATCTCGATCATCCTGGTTGCTGGCGTCTTTTCCGCCATCTGGTTCGTCAACCTGGCGGCCAAGCCGCTGGGTGACCTGCTGGCCTATGCGGTGGAGTTGGCGCGTGGCCGGGATGGCGCGGGAGTGGCGGACGACAAGCTGCTGGGGCGAAACGACGAGGTCGGCCAACTGGCCCGCCTGTTCCTCTATTTTGCCCAGGGCCGGAACGCCGAAGAGGGGCAGTCGGCACCGCCCGGAAGCGAAGGCTTGGCGGGTCGCACCGTTGTCGAGGGCGAGGAGCGGGCCGCACCGCCCGGAAGCGAGAGTTAGCGCTCTCGGAACGGGAGTTCCGACGGCGCGTTGCGGGGCGGATGGCATGGGAAAATTCGAGGCGATGGAGTGAGAATGGCGAAACCGCAGGCTCGGCTCCCGCGCTCGATCATTGCCCTGTTTTGCGTCGTCCTGCAGCTGTGCTTCGGGACGGTGTATGCCTGGAGTTTCTTTCAAACGCTCCTCGTCAGGCAGCTCGGCTGGTCGTTTACGGAAACGGCCTGGGCTTTCAGTATCGCGATTTTTTCGTTGGGCACCGCTGCGGCCTGGGCGGGCGCGGCCTTGCCGCGGTTCGGGCCGCGACGCTTGGCGCTGGTCGGCAGCGTCATGTTTTCGGGCGGCTATCTTGTGGCCAGTCTGGCCCTGCACCTGGACTCCATCGGGCTGTTCTATCTCGGCTATGGCGTTATTGGTGGGGCGGGAATCGGGCTTGGTTATGTGACGCCGGTCGCTACCGCAGCCAAGTGGTTTCCAGACTACAAGGGCTTGGCGACCGGTGTCGTGGTGATGGGTTTCGGGGTGGGGGCGTTGATTTTGAGCAAGGGGCTGGCGCCCTTTCTGATTCTGCGAACCGAGGGAGACCTGGTCCTGATCTTCTTGTGGCTGGGGCTTGTTTTTGCGTGCATCCTGCTGCCTTCCAGCCTGGCCTTGAGCGATCCTCCGGCTGGGAGCGAACCTGTTAGTACACGTCCTCGGCATGATGAGCTGGAATCGAACGATACGGTTACGCCCTATCTGTGGTCTTCCGAGTTCGTCTTCATGTGGGTCGTCTTTTTTTTCAACATCGCGGCGGGCATCTCCGTCATCAGCTTTCAGTCGCAACTTCTGCAGGAAGTGTGGGGACTGGCCGACCCCTCGGTGGAGCCGGCGACGCTGGCCGAGTATGGAGCGACACTGATCGCCGTCAGTTCGCTGTGTAACGGAGTCGGGCGGCTGTTCTGGGGCTTGCTCTCGGACCGGATCGGCCGCGTTCGGGTCTTCAGAATCCTGCTCGCCAGCCAGATGATCGTCTTCGGTATTCTGATGACCGAGCGGAACCCCTGGGTCTTTTCCGCGCTCGTGTGTTACGTGCTCTTATGCTTCGGAGGCGGCTTTGCCACCATGCCATCTTTTGTCCTCGATGTCTTTGGCACGAAGAAGATGTCCACCATTTACGGGGCGATTCTGACGGCCTGGGCCGCAGCAGGGATTTTTGGTCCTCTGTATGTGGGCTATCTGAAGGACAGCTATCCCGACCGGGCCATGATCTATTGCTTTTTGATCGGGATTCTGATGCTTGGCCTGGGCTATATCTTCTCCTACCTGTTGAACGATGACCGCATTCGGCTCGGTCGGCCGACCGTGGAGGACACGCTCCGGCAGTATGGCATCGCGTCTGTTCGGTGAAGCCGGCAGCCCTTGGGGTCCGGGGCTCAGGCCGCCTAGGTCTGGCTCTTTGGGGCTGGAGGAAGCTGGAGGCTGACCGGGGCTCCATCGGCAAGAACGGTGGCCTGGGCCAGCAGCTCCTGAGCCGAGAGTTCTTTGTTCAGAAAGGCGTGCAGGGGTTCTGCCGGGAAGTAAAACCTGACCTCTCCGGCTTCGCCCGCTTGATCGGGGTCGTCAAGCACCGCGTTCAACTGCTCGAGGTTGGCGTAGGGTCTGGAGTGGTAGTGGAGGGCCAGCATCACGCCGTCGGCCGGAAATTCCAGGGTCTCAAAGGCCAAAAACGACTGCGCCACGATCTTGGTCCACAGGTCCACCAGCCGGTCGGTTTGGTTCAGCACTTGAGAGTTATAGATCAGGCCGGTCTGCACCCGAAAAGTCAGGAAGGTCTGTTCTTGCCGGGTTTCGATGCCGACCACTTCCACCGATGCGGTGAGCAGACCGCCGCTACGTCTGGCGGTATCGAGCAGACGGCCCAAGAGGGCAATCGTATCGGGGCCATACTTTTGGTGGAGATCGTGGAGCAGCTCTGCCAGACCTGGCGGGAGCGACCGATTCCAGATTGGGGGGTCTGTGGCTGAAACAAGTCCTGGCCCCAGCAGGCAGCCGACAACCAGAATCCACCGAAGATATGCTAAGACGCGGTGCCGCACAGCTCGGCATCATGCCAAGCTTCTCGCCGTGGCACAAGGACCTTGCCGACCGCTCCAGGCTTGGTGTATGGAAGGGTGCATTCCTGGAGTCTGGATGTGAAAAATCGCTTGCGTTTTTCTCCGCTCGAACGCAAGGTCAAAACCGCTTTGGCGCGGTTTTTCTCCTCCCAAGGAGATGCTGGTCCGGGCGGGCGTCCCATCCGTATTGGAGTCGGGGTGTCGGGTGGCCCCGACTCGGTGGCCCTGTTGAGCGCCCTGCTGGCCCAACCGAAGAGCAGCCGACTGTCCCTCAGCGTGCTCCACGTCAACCATGGGCTGCGACCGGAAGCCGAGCGTGAACAGCGTCACGTCGAGCGGCTGTGTCGGCGCTGGCAGCTGCCCTGTGTGGTGAAGAAACTGGACTCTTCTCCCCCACATGGCCTCGAAGCCTGGGCGCGCGCCGAGCGCTACCGGTTTTTTGGCGTGGCAATGGAGCGGGAGGAGCTGGACTATCTGGCTCTGGCCCATACCCGGGACGACCAGGCCGAAACCGTGCTGTTTCGGCTCCTGCGGGGCAGTGCCCGGCGCGGCCTGAGCGGTATGCCGCCGAGCCGTATGATCGGAACGCGGGGGGATAAGCGGCTCATCCGTCCGCTGCTGGACTGTACGCGGCAGGAAGTCCTGGCGTATCTGGCCGAGCGCGGGCTGTCGTCTGTGACCGATCCCAGCAACGCCGACCTGAGCTATGCCCGCAACCGCATTCGGCACCGTCTGCTGCCCCTGCTGGCGGCCGAGTTCTCGCCCCGTATCTCTCGTCATCTGGTTCACTTGGCCGACACCCTGCGCGCAGAGGAAGCCTGGCTCGAAGCCGCGACAACGGGAGCGCGGGAGCGCGTCGAGCAGGCGCGGGACGGCGGGCCCGGCCTGCGCCTGCTCGCCTGGGCGGCTGAGCCCGCAGCCCTGCGAACACGCATCGTGCGTCAGTGGCTGGAGCGCACCAACCTCGGCCGTGAGCTTGGCTTTCGCCACCTTGAGCAGGTCTGCGCCCTGGCCGAGGGCCGGATTCGGGGGACTGTTGAACTGCCCGGCAGCCTCCAGGTGCGGGTCGAGCACGGCTGTCTGATCGCCGAGTCAAAGCGATTTGCCTCCGAACCCTACGCTCATCCCATTGTCTGCGGGCAAGAGCTGAGGCTGCCCGCCGTCCCCCACATTCCCGGCAGCGGTTGGCGGTGTCGGCTGGGTGCGCCGGTCGCGTGGCAGGCTGCTCCGGCTCAGGCGCGAACGGGCGACCCGTGGCGAACCGTGTTTGACGCCAGGCTGGTGGCCTCAGGACTCCAGATCCGGAGCGCACGCCCCGGAGATCGGATTTCTCCCCTGGGTATGGCTGGCCGAAAGAAAATTCACGCTGTCTTCAGTGATGCCAAGTTGCCGCGCCGCCTGCGCCCGGTCTTTCCCCTGGTCGTTGTGGCGGAGAGCGATGCCGAGGTAGCCTGGGTGCCCGGCCACGTCCGGGGCCGGGTTGGGCTGGTGACGCCGACGACGCGTGCGGTATGCCAGTGCGTGGTCAGCCCATTGCCGGAGAAAGTAGAACTATGTTAGGTTGGCCGCAGGTAACGGAAGGGGGCTAAGGAGTGAACAAGGTTTCACACAATCTCGCTTTATGGCTGGTGTTGGGACTCATGATTCTCCTGCTGTTTAACGTCTTCAGCCGCCAGCAGTCCCCAAAGCCCGAGGTCGCGTTCAGCGATTTCTTTGCCGCTCTTCAACGCGGGGAAGTCTCCGAGGTCACCATACAGGGACAGACGATCCACGGCCGCTTTAGCGACGACAGCCGCTTTACCACCTTTGCGCCGGACGATCCCGAGCTGATGCACACCCTGCGTGAGCAGGGCGTGCGGGTGAGCGCCCGGCCCGAGGAAGGCGATCCGTGGTATGTGGCAGTCCTGGTCCAATGGTTCCCGATGCTGCTCCTGATCGGCGTCTGGGTGTTCTTCATGCGCCAGATGCAGATGGGCGGGGGCAAGGCCATGTCGTTCGGCAAGAGCCGCGCCAAGGTGCTGACCGAAAATCAGCAGACAGTCACTTTTAGTGATGTCGCGGGTATCGAGGAGGCCAAACAGGAGCTGGAAGAGATCATCGCCTTTCTGAAAGACCCCCAAAAGTTCACCCGCCTGGGCGGTCGGATTCCCAAGGGGGTGCTGCTGGTTGGCGCGCCGGGGACCGGGAAAACCCTGCTGGCCCGGGCGATTGCCGGCGAGGCCGGGGTCCCGTTCTTTTCCATCAGCGGCTCCGACTTTGTCGAGATGTTTGTCGGGGTCGGTGCGTCGCGCGTGCGCGACCTGTTCATCCAGGGCAAGAAACAGGCGCCGTGCCTGATCTTTATCGACGAGATTGACGCGGTCGGCCGCCACCGCGGGGCGGGGCTGGGCGGCGGCCACGACGAACGGGAGCAGACGCTTAATCAGCTCCTGGTCGAGATGGACGGGTTCGAGGCTAATGAGGGGGTGATCCTCATTGCCGCCACCAACCGGCCCGACGTGCTCGATCCGGCCCTGCTGCGGCCGGGACGGTTTGATCGGCGGGTGGTCGTGCCCCGCCCGGATGTCCGTGGCCGCGAAGAGATCCTGCGCGTTCACAGCCGTCGGGTGCCAACCGATGAGAGTGTTGATGTCGAAACCCTGGCCCGGGCAACGCCGGGTTTCTCCGGAGCCGATCTTGAGAACCTGGTGAACGAGGCCGCCCTGCTGGCCGCCCGCCAGAACAAGGAAAAAGTCAGCATGGAAGACTTTGAGCTGTCCAAAGACAAAGTCTTGATGGGAGCTGAGCGGCGTAGCCTGATCCTGACGTCCGAAGAGAAACGCAACACCGCCTACCACGAGGCCGGCCACGCGCTGGTCGCCGGACTTACCCCGGGCACCGATCCGGTCCACAAGGTCTCGATCATCCCGCGCGGCATGGCGCTGGGAGTGACCCAGCAAGTCCCGGTCGACGACCGGCATACCTTCTCCAAAGACTATGTGCTCAAGCGGCTGGCGATCATGTTTGGCGGTCGGGTGGCAGAAGAGATTGTGCTCGGCCATACCACGACCGGCGCGGGCGACGATATTGAGAAAGCAACCGAACTGGCCCGGCGTATGGTGTGTGAGTGGGGGATGAGTGAGAAGCTGGGGCCGATGACGTTCGGCAAAAAGGATGAGCAGATTTTTCTGGGTCGCGATTTCACCCAGATGAAAGAATATTCTGAGCAGACGGCGATTGAGATTGATACCGAGGTGCGTCAGATCATCATGAACGCCTATGAACGGGCCAAGGCGCTGTTGCAGACCAATATCGAGGTCTTGCACAAGATGGCCGAACACCTGCTGGAGAAGGAAGTCCTTGACGGGGCTGAGATTGCCGAGATGATTAAGCTGTTTGGCAAAGAGCCGGACGGGATGAAGGATTCCCCGGCACCGGCCGGGGCCTAGTCCGAAAGGTGAGGCCGCCAATGCCACCCGCCGCCTGTCCCGGCCGCTGTTCGAGGAGTGTCCTCGGGCGGTGCCCCGACGCCGTCGTACAGGCACCGCCCCTGTCCGGACGGATGGTCGCTCAGATTGGTGCGGGGGCGGTGGCCTAAGCTCCATGGCCGATCTCTTCGTTCAACTGCGCTGGCAAGACCTACTTGATGTCGTCCTCATCGCCTGTGGGGTGTACTGGATCATCCATCTGATCCGCGGCACCCGGGCGGTGCAGATGCTGGTTGGTCTCGTCCTCCTGTTTCTGGCCTACCTCGCCTCTCAGCTCTTGGAGCTGTACACCCTGAACTGGATGCTGGATAACTTCCTTGGCTCGATTCTGCTGGTGATTGTCGTGCTGTTTCAGAACGACATCCGCCGGGCTTTGACTGAGATGGGTCGTGGCTCGCTGCTCGGCGTTCGCGTGCGAACCGCGTATGCCTCGGTTGTCGAAGAAGTCAGTCAGGCGGCCGTGTCCTTGGCTGCAAAACGAGTCGGGGCGCTGATCGTCCTCGAGCGGACTGTCGGGCTGAACGACTACATCCGATTTGGCACCCCGCTTGATGCTCGGGTGGGCAGAGAAATGCTGGAGAGTATTTTTCTGCCCGCCTCGCCGATTCATGATGGTGCGGTCGTCATCCAGGCCGGGCGCATAAGCGCAGCTGGGTGTTTCTTGCCGCTGACCGCCAATCCCGGAGTAGATAAACACCTTGGCTCGCGTCACCGGGCGGCAATCGGACTGACCGAGGAGACTGATGCCTTCGTTGTGGTGGTCTCGGAGGAGGAAGGGGTGGTATCCTTGGCGCGGGAAGGGCGGATCGAGCGCAACCTGGATATCGGCACGCTGCGCGCCTCGCTCCAGCAGTTTTTTGTCCATGCTTAAGCACGGCTTGCATATCGTCTGGCGGTTCATCTTTCGGAATCTCTTTATGAAGGGGTTTGCCGTGGTCTTTGCCGCCGGACTGTGGCTGATGGTCAATGCCGGGGAGCGGGACACCGAAAAATCGTTGACCTTTCCGCTCGAATGGCGCAACCTGCCGCCCCACCTGGTCGTGACCGGATCCCAGGTCGATTCGGTCGATGTGCAGGTCCTCGGACCGCGCACCCTGTTGGGCTTGCTTGACCAGCAAAAAGTTGTGCTGGATCTGGCCGGGATGCGTCCCGGACGCTCGTCTTTCCGGATCGGGTCTGAGCGGCTCAGCCTGCCGCGCGGGGTACAGCTGGTGCGGATCAGCCCGTCTCAGATCAACCTCGATATTGCCCGGATCGAGACGCGTATCTTGCCGGTCCATCTCGACGTGCACGACGAGCTGCCCCCGGACTACCGGGTTGGCGAGATGGAGCTGGTGCCCGACACCGTCGAGGTCACCGGTCCGGCGCCGACTGTCGCCCGTCTGCAGTTTGTGCTGACCGAGCCTTTGCAGCTGAGTCGGCTGACCCAATCGACGACGCTTGATCTTGATCTCATCCGGCCCCAGGACGGTCTGCTGTCCTACAATCTGCAACAGGTTCGCGTCCGGGTCGACGTGCAGGACGTGATACTCTCGCGCGCCTTCCAACAGATCGCGCTGACCGTGCGCAATACGGACTTGGCCGCCAGCCTCGATCCTGCCACGGTCGATGTTGTCGTGTCCGGCCCCAGACGCGTGTTGGAACAGCTGCAATTGACCGAGGAGGAGGTGTTTGTTGACGCGGCCAGTCACAAGTCGGGGACGGTGCCGGTTGCCGTCACGGTGCTGGTGCCGCCGGGGGTGGATATTGTCTCCCAAGAGCCGCAAGAGGTGTCTCTGACCCTGATCGACATCCCGGCTGTTCAGTCGGATCTGGAAGACCGGGAGCCACAAGCGGAGTCCGTCGGGACTGCGGACGGACACTAGGCGCATTGCAGCCGCACGGGCGAGGGGAATACGGCGTATGACGGGCAGGGGTAACGGGCAGGGCGATGCGCATACCAGGGAACGCTTGTTTGGCACCGACGGCATTCGGGGCGTCGCCAATATCGAGCCCATGACGGCCGAAACGGCGCTACAGCTCGGCCGGGCTCTGGCCTATGTGTTTCGCGATGTGCCGGGTCGGCACAGGATTCTGATCGGCAAGGACACCCGTCTGTCGGGCTATATGCTTGAGACCGCCCTGGCGTCCGGCATCTGTTCGATGGGCGCCGATGTGCTCCTGGTCGGGCCTTTGCCGACTCCCGGGATTGCCTTTCTGACCCGTAGCCAGCGGGCAAATGCCGGCGTCGTGATCTCCGCCTCGCACAACCCGTTCCAGGATAACGGAGTCAAGATTTTCTCGCGGGATGGGTTCAAGCTGCCCGACAGTCTGGAAGACCACCTCGAGGCGCTGGTCATGGGCGGTAAGATCAACCATTTGCGGCCCACCGCGACCGCCATCGGCAAAGCCACTCGGGTAGATGACGCCCTGGGCCGCTACAACGTCTTTGCCAAGACCGCCTTTCCGCGTGAGCTGACCCTGGACGGGATCAAAGTCGTCATCGACTGCGCCAACGGCGCGGGCTACAGGGTGGCCCCCGAAGTCCTGACCGAGCTGGGCGCACAGGTGACTGCGGTCGGGGTCGAGCCAAACGGAGAGAATATCAACGCCGACTGCGGAGCGCTCCACCCGCACCACGTGCAACGCCTGGTCCGCGAGACCGGGGCGGACATCGGGTTGGCTCTCGACGGCGATGCCGACCGGGCCATCCTGGTCGACGAGACCGCCGAAGTCGTCGATGGTGACGCCATTCTGGCGATTGCGGCCGAGGAAAAACTGCGGACAGACCGCCTGCCGCATAAGACCCTGGTGGCCACCGTGATGAGCAACCTCGGCCTTGAGGCGGCGCTACGCCGGATGGGTGGACAGCTGGTCCGCACCCCGGTTGGCGACCGTTATGTGGTCGAAGCGATGCGGCGGGGTGGTTATGTGCTGGGCGGAGAACAGTCCGGACATGTCGTCTTCCTGGACACCGGTACGACCGGGGACGGGCTGGTCACCTTTCTGTCGGTCTTGGCCATCATGATCGAGCGCCAACAGCCACTGTCCGAACTCAAGCGGGTGATGACCCGCTATCCCCAACACCTCATCAATGTCAGAGTCCGCGAGCGGCGCGACCTGGCCCGCGTCGAACCCATCGCCCTGGCTATTCGGCGGGTGAGCGAGGCGCTGGGTGATTCCGGTCGTCTGCTGGTGCGCTACTCCGGCACCGAACCCCTGGTCAGGGTCATGGTCGAGGGCGCCGACGCCGACCGGGTACGCGGCTACGGCGAGGAGGTGGCCGACGTGGTGCGCACCCATCTGGGCGAACCGGAGTAAGAGCCGTGACGTATCTGGTGACGGGCCAACAGATGCGGGAGCTCGACCGGCTCACCATCGAACGCTACGGCACGCCGGGTCGGGTTCTCATGGAACGGGCTGGGACCGGAGCAACCGCCCACCTGCTGGAGGCGTTTCCGCAGCTCCTGAGCGACACGCGGAATGCCTCGGTACTGGTGCTGGCCGGCAAGGGTAACAACGGCGGCGACGGCTTTGTCATGGCCCGCCTGCTCAGACAACGCGGCCTGGCCTGTGAGGTCGTCCTGGCGGCAAAACGAGCGGACGTGAGCGGCGATGCGCGCCGCGCGCTGTTGGCCTTTGTGCGCGGCCGGGGGCGGATCACCGAAGTGACCCGGCCGGACCAGCTGACGCTGGTCGAGGACAAGCTCCGCAGCTGTGGTCTGGTCGTCGATGCCCTGCTGGGGACCGGGCTTAACGCACCGGTTCGGGGCCTGGCTGCCGGACTGATCGCGCTGGTCAACGGCAGTGGCCGGCCGGTGGTCGCGGTCGATATTCCGTCCGGCCTGGACGCCGACCGGGGGCAGCCCCTGGGGGACGCGGTGCGAGCCCGGTTGACCGTCACCTTCGGCTATCCCAAGCTTGGCTTGAGCCAGCACCCCGGACTGGCCTATGTCGGCCGTCTGGCGGTCGTCGACATCGGGATTGCGCCTGAGGCGCTGGCCACAGTCCGGCCGACCGTGGGGCTGCTGCGTCCCGAAACGGTGGGACGGTTCGTTCGGCCGCGTCAGCCCGACTCACACAAGGGCAGCTTCGGACATTTGTTGGTTGTAGCCGGCGCCCGGGGCAAGAGCGGCGCCGCGCTGCTGGCCGCCTCTGCCGGTCTGCGGACCGGAACCGGTCTGGTGACCCTGGCCGGACCCGAATCCCTCGTTCCGGTCTTTTCTGCAGCGGTGCTCGAAGCCATGACGCTCGGCCTGCCTGAACGCGCCGATGGCAGTCTGCGGATGGCGGCCGGTGCCCTGCGCGCGGCGCTCCAGGCTCGGACCGCGGTCGCCTTCGGGCCGGGTATTGGCGTGTCGGCCGACACGCTGAAGCTGACCCGTTGGCTGCTCAAGAATGCCGAGCTGCCGCTCCTGATCGACGCCGACGGCCTGAACTGCGTGGCCAGTCAGCCCGACATGCTGCGGGACGCGTCGCAGCCGGTCGTGCTGACTCCGCATCCGGGCGAAATGGCGCGGCTGACCAACTCCAGCTCGACCGAGGTCCAGGCCAACCGTCTTGAGCGTGCCCGCGACTTTGCCACATCTTTCCGGTGTTATGTCATCCTCAAAGGCGCCCGGACGGTCATTGCCGCTCCCGACGGCTGGGCCTGGATCAATCCGACCGGCAACCCCGGGATGGCCAGCGGGGGGATGGGCGATGTCTTGGCCGGGATTATTGGCGGCCTGCTGGCCCAGGGCTATCAACCCGCTGAGGCGTGTCAACTGGGCGTCTTCATACATGGCAGCGCGGGTGACTTGGCCGCCCAGGAGATCGGACCGGTCGGGCTCCTGGCCCGCGATGTTATCGACCGGCTGCCGCGCTCGCTCCGCGTGCTGTCGGCCTCCGCCCGGCTCGCGCCTCGGCCATGAATGCCAGCCTGACCGTACGGACGTGTAGCCCCGAACAGACCCGGGCGCTCGGCCGGGAGGTCGGGCGGCGCCTGTGGCTCGGCGCTGTGGTCGGCCTTGAGGGTGACCTGGGAGCCGGTAAAACCTGTTTTGTGAAGGGTCTGGCCGGCGGCCTGGGGCTTGATGGCGAGGAGATTGCCAGCCCTACCTTTACTCTTATCGCTGAGCATTATAGGGAGGGGGCTGCGCTATTCCATATCGACCTGTACCGTTTGGAGGGCCTTGGGGCTGAGGACATGGAGGAGTTGGGGCTTGAGGAGTATCTGTTCGGCCGGGGAGTGAGCGCTGTCGAATGGTTCCGGTTTCTGCCGGCCGATCTGCTTGAGGAGTATCTGTTGGTATCCATACGTTTTGGTCCTGCCGATGCCCGGGTCATTACGCTGACGGCGTATGGCGGGCCCTACCAAGGCGTGATACGTCAGCTTGGCGCACCCCTTTCCTGCTGAAGATATGCCCTATGCTTATTGTTCAGAAATACGGCGGCACGTCGGTCGGGTCGTCCGAGCGGATTAAAGCGGTCGCCCAGCGCATCGCCGAAACCCGTGATGCCGGTCATCAGGTCGCGGTTGTGGTGTCGGCGATGAGCGGCGAAACCGACCGGCTGTTGGGGCTGGCCAGGCAGGTGACCGACCGACCCGACGCCCAGGCCAGCGATCTGCTGGTTTCGACCGGAGAACAGGTCACCGTCGCCCTGCTGTCCATGGCCCTCAAGGACATGGGCTACCCGACCCAACCCCTGCTCGGCCATCAGGTCGAAATCACCACCGATAGCGCCTTTGGCCGGGCGCGGATCCAGCGCATCGCCACCGACCGCCTGACCAGCGCGCTCAATGACGGCGCCATTGTGGTCGTGGCCGGCTTTCAGGGGGTTGACGCCGACGACAATATCACCACCCTGGGCCGAGGCGGCTCGGACACCTCGGCGGTGGCCATTGCGGCCGTAACCCGGGCCGACGTGTGTGAGATCTATACCGACGTGGATGGCGTCTATACGGCCGACCCACGCATCTGTCCCAGGGCCCGAAAAATGCAGCGCATCTCCTACGACGAGATGCTGGAGTTGGCCAGCCTGGGGGCAAAAGTTTTGCAGATCCGATCCGTCGAATTTGCCAAGCGCCACCACGTGGCGGTCCATGTCCGGTCGAGCTTTGCGCCCGACACCGGAACATTGCTGGTTGAAGAGGAGCCGAGTATGGAGGACGTGATCGTCTCAGGCGTAACGTCTGACCTGAACCAAGCCAAAATCACCCTGCTGCGGGTTCCCGACCGGCCCGGTCTGGCGGCCAAACTGTTTGGCCCTATTGCGGATGACAATATTGTGGTCGATATGATCATCCAAAACGCCAGCGCCGAGGGCTCTACCGATCTGACCTTCACCGTACCCCAGGACGATGTGCAAAAAGCGCTGAGCCGGGTTGCGCACATCGCCGAGGAGATTCAGGCCGGGGGGGTGACGTCCGATACCCAGGTCGCCAAGGTGTCCATCGTCGGGCTCGGTATGCGCAGTCATGCCGGGGTCGCCTCCCGCATGTTTCAGGTCCTGGCCCGCGAGGGGATTAATATTCAGATGATCTCGACCTCAGAGATCAAGATTTCCATTGTCATTGAGGCCAAATACCGCGAGCTGGCCGTCCGCGTCCTGCACGACGAGTTTATTGCTCCGGCCCAGTAGAGGCGCCCCTCATCGACACCCGCTTCGAGGTTCACCATGCCAAGCATAGCCTTGTACGATACCACTCTGCGTGACGGTTGCCAGTCTGAAGACGTGGCCTTTACCCTGGAAGATAAGCTGTTGATCGCCCAGCAGCTCGACGATTTCGGCATCCGCTATATTGAGGGCGGTTGGCCGGGCTCGAACCCACGGGATGAGGAGTTTTTCAGCGCGGTCAAAAAGCTCACCCTCAAACAGGCCAGAATTGCCGCCTTTGGCTCGACCCGTCGGGCCAATATCACGGCGGCCGATGACCTGAACATCAGGCTGTTGTTGCAAGCCGAGACCCCGGTCGTCACCATTGTCGGCAAGACCTGGGATTTACACGTCCGGGACGATCTGCGGATTTCACTCCAGGCCAACCTGGAGGTCATCGGCGACTCGATCGCTTATCTCAAGACTCGCGTGGACGAGGTCTTTTTTGATGCCGAGCACTTTTTTGACGGCTACCGGGCCAACCCCGACTACGCCCTGGCCTGTCTGAAGGCTGCCGCCCAGGCCGGGGCCGATGTGCTGGTTTTGTGCGATACGCGCGGGGGCAGCATGCCGCACGAGATTCGCCAGGCGACCCGGGCGGCGGCCGGACTGGACAGCCGGCTGGGCATTCACTGCCACAACGACTGCGAGCTGGCGGTGGCCAACTCGCTGGCCGGAGTGGAGGCCGGAGCCAGCCAGGTGCAGGGCACGATCAACGGCTTTGGCGAGCGGTGCGGGAACGCCAATTTGTGCTCGGTCGTGCCCAACCTCCAGCTCAAGCTGGGCTACGGGTGTGTCAGCCCAAGCCAGCTCAAGACCCTGCCGACGGTTTCCCGTACCGTGTACGAGCTGGCCAATATCGAGCCGCACAAGCGTCAAGCCTACGTCGGCGCCAGCGCCTTCGCCCATAAGGGCGGGCTGCACGTCGCCGCCGTCCAGAAAAACCGCGAAACCTATGAACACATCGACCCCGAACTGATCGGTAACCACCAGCGCGTTCTGGTCTCCGACCTGTCGGGTCGCAGCAATGTGATTTACAAAGCCAAGCAGTTCGGGCTCGATGTGGACAATACCGACCCGGCGGTGAAAACGATTCTGCGCGAGGTCAAACAGCTCGAGAACGCCGGCTTTCAGTATGAGGGCGCCGACGCGTCGTTTGAGCTGCTGATGCAAAAAGCCCTCAACGGCAAGGTCCGTCACTTCCGCCTGATCGGCTTCCGGGTGATTGACGAGAAGCGCAGGGAGGACGAACCCCCGCTGTCCGAGGCGACGATCATGGTCGAGGGCCCGGACGGGGCGGTCGAGCATACCGCAGCCCAGGGCAACGGGCCGGTCAACGCCCTCGACCGGGCGCTGCGCAAGGCGCTGACCCAATTCTACCCCCAGCTCGAAACCATGGAGCTGCTCGACTACAAGGTCCGGGTGTTGGGCGGAGACGCCGGAACCGGGGCGACCGTGCGGGTGCTGATCGAATCCGGCGACGAACACAGCAAATGGGGGACGGTCGGGGTCTCACCGAATGTGATTGAAGCCAGCTGGCAGGCGCTGGTCGATAGCATTGAGTACAAACTGTACAAGGACAAGAAGCGCGCGGGCGAGTCCGCGCCGGTCGAGGCGCCTGCCGCGTCGCGGGCCGACTGAGTGTCGGCCGGACCGGGTCGGACACGCGCCGTCTCTGTGCTGTGAGCCATGCTTCGGCGTGCCTATGACTGGGTCCTGGGCTGGGCTGACCACCGCTACGGTGGTCTGGCCCTGCTGCTGCTGGCTTTTGTCGAGTCGTCCGTCTTTCCCATTCCCCCGGATGTGCTGCTGATGGCCCTGGCCCTAGGCAAGCCGGGTGCGGCTTTTCGGTTCGCGCTGATCTGTTCGGTCGGTTCTGTGGCAGGTGGTCTGGCCGGCTATCTGATTGGCTGGCTGCTGATGGACGGCCTCGGACGGCCGATCATCGAGCTGTATAACGCCCAGGCCGCGTACGCCGAGGTCGAGCAGCGCTTTGTGGAGTACGGCGGCTGGGCGGTCGCCATTGCCGGCTTCACGCCTATTCCGTACAAGGTGTTCACCATTGCGGCCGGAGCGACCCAGCTGTCGCTGTCCAGCTTTGTGCTGGCCTCGGTGGTGAGCCGTTCGGCCCGCTTTTTTCTCATCAGCGGCCTGATTTATTATTACGGGCCGACCATTAAGGTCTTCATTGACAAATACTTCAATATCCTGACAATAGTCTTCACCGTCCTGGTGCTGCTCGGGTTTGTGCTGCTGGGGTGGTATGGCTAGAATGAGGGAGTGGTGGTGCGGAGGCGGATTGCTCTGGGGCTGGGCCTCATCCTACTGTCGTGTGCGGCCATGTCGGCCTGCTCACGCGGGGTTAGACAGCCGATTCATACCGTCCGGGCGGGGGAGACCCTGTCCGCAATCGGTGTGCGCTACGGTGTTCCCTTCCGAGACATTGCCCGTCTGAATAATCTGGCCGACCCGGATAGGATTCGAGTCGGCCAGCGCTTGCGCATCCCGCACGGTGGGACCGATAGCCTGAAGATCGCCCGCTCCCGGTCTGCGTCGGCGCGTCGGCGCGCCGCAACCCGTCGAGCGGCAGTTCGGGAGCCGCCGCGCGGCCGCAATCGGCCGCCGGCCGCAGTGGGACGTTTCATCTGGCCAACCCAGGGTGTCCTGACCTCTCGCTATGGTCCGCGCAATAACAGCTTTCATGACGGGATTGATATTGCCGCGCCGGCCGGAACCCCGATCGTGGCCACCGCTCCCGGCGAAGTCATCTACAGCGGGGTGTTGCGCGGCTACGGGAAGGTTATTATTCTGCGACACGCCAACGGCTATGCCTCGGTCTACGCCCACAACAGCCGGCACTACGTCAAACAGGGTCAGCTTGTGAAACAGGGTCAGAAGATCGCCGCCGTCGGCAACACCGGGCGGGCCACCGGCCCCAATCTGCATTTTGAAATCCGACGCAATAATAAAGCCCGCAATCCGCTCAAACTCTTACCCCCGAACCATCAGATCGTCAGCCGATGACGTGCCGGAGACCGCCATGCGTGACCTGACCGCCCATATTCGCAGCATCCCGGATTTTCCCAAGCCCGGCATTGTGTTCCGCGATATCACCCCCCTGCTGGCCAACGGTCCGGCCTGGCGGACGTGTATCGACCGCCTGGTCGAGCGCTATCAAGGCCGGGTTGATACGGTCGTCGGGATAGACGCGCGGGGCTTCCTGGTCGGCGGCGCGCTGGCCTACAGCCTGGGCTGCGGCCTGACGGTCGTACGCAAGTCCGGCAAGCTGCCGGCCGAAACCCTGGCGGCCGAGTATGGATTGGAGTACGGGACCGACCGCCTGGAGATCCACCGAGACGCGTTTGCGCCCGGCAGCCGAGTCCTGCTGGTCGACGATCTGCTGGCTACCGGCGGCACGGCTCGGGCGGCTCTGGGACTCATTCGGCAGCTGGAGGGAGAGGTGGTGGAAGTCGCCTTTCTGGTTGAGCTGCTCAGCCTGGGCGGTCGCCAGAATCTCGCCCCACACGAGGCGTTCGCGTTGATGCAGTTCGAGTAGCCGGCCCTGGACCTTGTCCGTGACGCTACGGACGCGGCTCGGCTCTGGCCTGGATCAAGCCGGCTCGCAGCGCCGCAATATGGCCCGGCGTGGTGTGGCAACAGCCGCCGATCAGCACCGCTCCGGCCCGCTGCCAGGTCTGAGCGGCCGCTGCAAACTCGCCGGGCCGGGCGTGCGCTCCCCAGCGCCGGGTCTGTCTGTCATGGCTCTCGGCACAATTGGGATAGACGATAAGCGGTTTGGCGCTCAGCCGCCGAACCGTCCCGATCAGGGGCAGGACATGGCGCAGCGGCGTGCAGTTGATTCCCAGCGCGACGACCTGGGGCAGTCCGACAAACGGGGCCATAGCTTCAGCCAGGGGCGTGCCGTCGCTGATATGTCGCCCGTCCCGACAGCTGAAGCTGACCCAGGCGACAACGTGGGGCGTCTCACTCAGCAGGCGAGCCAGGACCCGCGCTTCACGCACGCTGGGGATGGTCTCGCAGGCCAGCAGGTCGGCCCGGCTGGCGGCCAACAGCTGCCAGCGCGGCCGATGAAAAGCGAGCAACTCGTCCTCGCTCAGACCGTAGCTGCCGGTATACTCAGAGCCGTCGGCCAGGTACGCACCGTAGGGACCGATACTGGCCGCAACCAGCGGCCGCAGACGGCCGACCCGATTGCCGGCCCGAGCCCAAAACGCCTCGCGCGCGCCCACGGCCAGCTCGACCGATCTGTGGAGCAGTGCGACGGCCTGGTTTTGACTGTAACCGTGGTCCACAAAACCGGGCAGGCTGGCCTGATAGCTGGCCGTGATAATGCAGTCGGCACCGGCCGCCAGGTAGTCGGCATGAACCTGCTGGATGGCCTGGGGCGCGGTGTCCAACAGACGGGCCGACCACAGTCCGTCGCCCAGCCGGTCGCCCCGCGCTTCGAGTTCGGTGGCCAGCCCGCCGTCAACAATCAGGACGCCGGTGCGGGCCAGAAAAGACCTGAGCGGTGAGTTTGGGGGGGAAAGCACGCTTTAATCACACAGTCCTCAGCGCTCCAGCATGCCCCGAGAGCTGGCACGAAATCAAGCCAGCTTGCTGTGCCAATCTTGACAACACCGACGAGGCCGAGATTGAAGTGTGCTCCGACGGGACGGCGGACACACGGGCCGGAGTTGACGCTACGACACTGCGGGGCGGGGCGGCTTTGAGCGCTGTCAGACAGGAGTCACAATGAAAAGCCACATCACTATCAGCCTGGCAAGCCTTGTCCTGGCCTCTTCCCTGGCGCAGGCCGGGATGCTGGAGATTCCCGGCCCGGGCGCCAAGTTGTCGGGTATTGGTGTGATATCGGGCTGGAAGTGTGACGCCAGCGGAGACATCACCGTCCGCTTCAACGATGGTGAGCCGCTTGTCATGGTGTATGGGAGCGGGCGGGACGATACTCAGCATGCCTGCGGGGATACGAACAACAGCTTTGTGTCGATTTTTAACTGGGCGCTGCTCGGGGATGGAGAGCACGTCGCGGTGGCCTACGACGCTGGCGTGGAGTTTGCCAGGAACAGGTTTGAGGTCGCCACCACCGGAGAGGAGTTTGTGAGCGAGGCAAGTGGCGAGTGTCTGGTCCCGGA
Source organism: uncultured Binatia bacterium (SeqCode) (assembly GCA_965243735.1). GTDB lineage: Bacteria > Desulfobacterota > Binatia > Bin18 > Bin18 > JAAXHF01. The sequence continues at coordinate 3,255,959 of CBDEVZ010000008.1, read as the reverse complement.
TTTTCCTTCGGCGGGAGAAGCGGTCCTGCTTGAATGGAGTGAGAGTACCCAACATTTTGAGATGGTCCTGGCTGAGGAGCCCGAAGAGTCACAAGAACCGGGAGCGTGTGTGTCCTCTGCCCAGGAAACGGCGGAACCGCTGACAGACAGCAGCTCCGCAGCCGATGCCGGCCTGTGGTGGACGCCCTTTCGGGCCGCTCCCGAAGACGACTACAACGCCGCCTGGTGCACCGCTCAAGACGGACAGGTGGAAGTCCGCCTGCTGGACGATACGCGGGCGGACTGCGTGCTGCCCGCGTACGCCGTGGAGGCCGACTTTGCGGATAAATGGTACGAGGCGATTGGCCAGGCGGTGCACTATGCCCGCCTCCTCAAGAAGCGGCCTGGAGTGCTGCTCATTCTTGAGCAGACCCGTGATTGCCGCTATCTTTCTCGGCTGTGTGCCGCGCTAACGGGGGTCCGCGTCCGAGGCCAGTCGATTCGGGTCTGGACGACAGGGCCGGTCTCTTGTCAATCCTTGTAATATATCGCCTATGCTGACCGCCGCACCCGTCCCTCGCCCACTGTCCCGTCGTCAGTTCCTGGCTTCGAGCCTGGGGCTGGCTGCGGCCGCACCCGGACTGTTGGCTCAGGCGCGGGTCAACCGCCCGCAACAAGGCGGGTTGCTGCGGCTGGGAATCTCGGGCGGTTTTACCAGCGACTCGCTTGACCCGGCCCGCATCTCGGACGCCTTCATGACCCTGCTGTCTTTCGGTCAGCTCCGCAATACCCTGGTGGAAATCGACGAGCAGGGCCGGCCCAGACCCGAGTTGGCCGACGGCTGGGACGTGTCGCCGGATGCCAGGGTATGGCGCTTTGGGCTGCGGCGGGGTGTCGAGTTCCATCACGGCAAAACCCTGGAGGCCGCAGATGTGCTTGCCTCAATCAACCATCACCGGGGCCGGCAATCGGCTTCGCCGGTTAAGGTTTTGCTGGACAATATCCTCCACCTCCGTCCCGACGGTAAGACCGGGATCGTCTTCGAACTCCGGGACGGTCAGGCCGATTTCCCGTTTGTGCTGGCCGACATCCACCTGACCATTCAGCCCCACGATGGCGATGTCACGACCGGTGTGGGAACCGGTGGCTATCAACTGGTCGAGTTCGAGCCCGGCGTCCGCTCGCTGACCCGGCGCAACCCCAACTACTGGAGGGCCGACCGGGCCCACTTCGAGGCTGTGGAAATGCTGGCCATCGCTGACGTGAACGCCCGAACCGCAGCCCTGCAAACCGGCCGCGTCGATGGTATCAACCGCTGTGAGCTGAAAACCCTGCATCTCCTGTCCCGTCTGCCCGGCATCCAGGTGCTGCAAACCCACGGCACCAAGCACTACTCCCTGCCCATGCACACCGATATCGCTCCGTTCGACAATCCCGATGTGCGTCTGGCACTCAAATACGCCATTGACCGGGACGCCCTGCTGCGCACCATTCTGCGCGGCTATGGCAGCCTCGGCAACGACCATCCGATCAGTCGCGGGCAGCCCTATTTTGCCGCCCGGCTGGCCCAGCGGCGTTACGACCCGGACCGGGCTCGATTCCATCTGCGGCGGGCCGGGCTGGAGGGCCTGCACCTGCGGCTGAGCACCTCGGACGCGGCGTTTCCGGGTGCGGTCGATACGGCCGTGCTGTATCGGGAGCACGCCGCCCAAGCGGGCATTGCTCTCCAGACCGTCCGCGAGCCGGCCGACGGATACTGGAAAAACGTGTGGCTCACAAAGCCCTTTTGCCTGTGTTCGTGGAACGGCCAGCCGACCGCAGGACTGATGTTTGCGACCGCCTATGCCGAGGACGCGGTCTGGAACGACACGCATTTTCGCCACCCGCGCTTCAACCACCTGCTGAGAGCCGCCCGGGCCGAACTCGACGAGCCCAAACGCGCCGAGCAGTACGCCGAGATGCAGACGATTGTGCGGGATGAGGGCGGGGTCATCATCCCGCTGTTTGCTGCGGACGTGTGCGCCGCCGACAGCCGGCTGCGCTTCGGGCGGTTGGCCAGCCATCGGGAGCTGGACGGCGGCAGGTGTGCCGAGCGCTGGTGGTGGGCTCGGGAGCCCGGCGGGTCATGAGCCTGCGGACCCTGATCGCCCGGCGGCTGGTCCTCGGCCTGCTGACCCTGTTGGCCATCTCGCTCATCCTGTCGCTCGGCCTGGAGGTGCTGCCGGGCGATGTGGCCGAGGCGGTGCTGGGCCAGTCGGCCACGCCCGACACGGTCGCCGCCCTGCGCCGCCAGCTGGGCGTGGACCGGCCCCTGCACGTTCGCTACCTCGACTGGCTGGCCGACCTTGTGCGCGGCGAGCTTGGCACCTCGCTGGCCAATCAGCAGCCGGTGGCCGAACTGATCAGCGGGCGTCTGGCCAACACTATGTTGCTGGCCGCGCTGACCGCTCTGATCGCGGTGCCGCTCGCCCTGAGCCTGGGCCTGGTGGCTGCGGTGTACCGCGACCGATGGATCGATAAAACCCTATCGATAGCCGGCCTGAGCACGATTTCCCTGCCGGATTTCTTTATCGCCTATCTGCTCACGGTCGTCTTTGCGGTCCGCTTGCAGGTCTTTCCGGCGGTGTCGATCATCTCTCCCGGCATGGCCCTGGCCGACAAGCTGTCGGCCCTCAGCCTGCCGGTCCTGACCCTCAGCCTGGTCGTCGGCGCCCACATGATGCGGCTGACCCGAGCGGCGATTCTGAACCTGTTGCACAGTCCATATATTGAAATGGCCCGACTCAAAGGGCTGTCTCCGCACCGGATTATTGTCCACCACGCGCTGCCCAACGCCGTCTCGCCGATCATCAGCGTCGTTGTCCTGAACCTGGCCTTCCTGGTTGTCGGGGTGGTGGTGGTCGAGGTGGTGTTCGTCTATCCCGGACTCGGCCAGCTCCTGGTCGACGCGGTGTCCAAGCGCGACCTGCCGGTGGTGCGGGCGTGCGGCCTGATCTTCGCCTCGGTGTACGTCGTGCTCAACCTGACGGCCGATGTGTTGGCTCTGCTGAGCAACCCCCGGCTGCGCCAGCCCAGCTCGCCATGACTGTTTTACAGACACTCGGTCACGCGCCGCTGAGTGCCAGACTCGGCCTGGGTCTGATCGCCGTCTACTTCGGGGCGGCGCTGCTGGCCCCGCTGCTGGCGCCCTACGGCGAAACCGAAGTGGTCGGCGATGTGTGGGAGGCGTCCAGCCGCTCGGCGCTGCTGGGAACCGACCAGCTCGGCCGCGACCTGTTGTCGCGTCTGCTGTACGGCGCTCGGAACACCGTCGGCGTGGCCCTGGTGGCGACCCTGCTGGCCTTCGTTCTGGGCGTTGTCGGCGGCTCGGCGGCCGCCCTGGTCGGCGGCTGGGTCGATAGCCTGCTCAACTGGCTGGTCGAGGTGCTGCTGGCGCTGCCCAGCCTGATTTTTGCCCTGCTGCTGCTGTCGGTTTTGAGCCCCTCGGTGACGACCGTCGTCCTGGTCAGCGCCCTGCTGAGCGCCACCCGCGTTTTCCGCCTGTCGCGTGCTCTGGCCCTGGATATGACGGCGGCGGAGTTTGTCGAGCTGGCCAGGCTGCGGGGGGAGGGCTGGTGGTGGGTCGTTCGCTCCGAGATTGTGCCGAACACGTATGGGCCGCTGCTGGCAGAACTCGGCCTGCGGTTTTGCTTTGTCTTCCTGTTCATCAGCTCGCTCAGTTTTCTGGGCCTGGGCCTGCAGCCGCCAACGGCCGATTGGGGCAGCATGGTCCGCGACAATGCCGGCGCCATGCCGTTTGGGCTGGCCGCCCCGTTTTTCCCGGCGGCAGCGATTGCGCTGTTGACGGTCGCCGTCAACCTGGTCGTTGACTGGCTGGCGCAGACAGAGGCGGCCCACGACCGACGGCCCTGATACAAAGAGGAAACGTGTCAACATTCATGTCAAAGGAGGATTCGTTTGTGAGGTAGGTGGCAGCCGCGCTTGCCTTGCCGCCCCCGCCCTCCGGGGACAGCGGAAGCTGGGCTACGGCCGTGGTTGCCGAGCTGAGCGCTGCGCTCCGCGTTCAGTAAGGATCTGGAAGCCTATGAACAGCGCTGGAAAAGTTCTCCCATGAGACGGTGACGCGGAGGAGAGTGAGGCATTATGCCCGGCTCTCCGGGGCCGAGCGTCATCAGGGGAACGCTGGAGACAGCGGCCGGGGGAGGCAGCGGGTATTTCACGGGCCACTTGGGACAGACTGAAAAAGACGTGAAGAGGCTACTTTCGGACGACCTTTCTAATCCGATGGTCACTCAGAATACTTCGGCTTAGGACAAAATCAGCACGATTCGTTGTGAGATAGGCCATCTCATCGATCAGCGGCTCAAGGTGACCGGAGATAAATTGTTCAAGGTATGGCTGTCGGACGAAGGTGACGGCATATATCCCGCTAAGCTTTCCTGATTGTATTTCTCGCTTAAAAGTGACGACATCTCTCGCCTGCGGCACTGGGTCGGATTCCATCGAGTCAACATATAAGATAGCGCCGCTGACGATGACCACAGGAACGAACAACCAGAGATTGCACCATTCCTCATATGGCCTAGTGCCTCTAGAAGATATCTCACTCTTCCGAGCAGTGAGGGCTTTGGCCATGGGGTAGAATATTGAATCATACAAGCCGTCGTGGTTGGCGTGCCAGTCTTTTCCTTTGCGATCAATCCGGCAGAATTGGACCGTCTTCGTCTTCTCAGTGAAGTCGGGGTGAACTTTATCGAGACCCAGATAAAAGAACGCCTTCTCGTAATAATTCCCGTCGCGACGGTCTACTTGGTAGTCTGGAACCGGGAAGACAAATTCCTCTGGAGGGAGCCGGTTATCCATTTGGTTTTTCGGTCGCCCTATGAAAACAAACGGATTCGTACTGTTCTTGCATTCAGCGATGATTTCGATAAACGCGTCCAGTTTCTTCTCTTCGTTGTGAGCTATCCTCTTGATCGCGCGAACGTCGATCTCACGAGACTTGCCTTCTTCAATGTCCCTAAAAGCCACATTGGTGGTGACATGGAAGTCGAGAGCCTCTAGCTGTGTAGCAACCTCCTGCTCCATTAAGTAGCCGGATTTCTTGAGCGCGTTGACGATGTCCTCTGTGCTGGGGGAATTGCTCATATGAGTGGCTCTACTGAGTTTGGCTCTCCAGAGCCGTAGCGCATTCCTGTTCCAGCAGCGTCCGGACCAGGTCTTTCATCTTGATGCCCCGTAAGGCGCACTCCGCCTTGACCCGGGCGTGAAGCCGGGCCGGCAGCTCGATGGTCAGCCGTTTCACAGGCTCATCGGCCTTGTCCTGCACCCAGCTATCAGCACGTTGAGCCGAGGCCTGGGCGGATGATGATCTTCTCGGGGACGTGATGGATACCTTCTTCTCAGCCATACTTATACCTCCTTGCTACGCTCCTTCAGAATTTCCCGGGCCAGCACGAGAATTTCCTGACTGGCGCGGGAGTCCGCGGCCGCTTCTAGGACGGTCCGACCCGTGGCCGCGCTTTTGGCAAAAGCGACCCGCTGGCAGACGGTCGTCTTGAGGACGGGAATGGGATAGTCCGCCAAGGCTTCTCGGACATCGCGGCCGATAGCTGTATTTACGATTTTACGGTTAATTATAAAAGCGCTTTTGAGCGTATCCTTAAACGCTTGCGCCTCTCCGATCAGTTCGACAATCTCGCGCGCAGCCCACACATCGTAGGGCGAGGGCTGGACGGGAATCAGAATCCGGTCGGCGGCCAGGATGGCCGACCGAGCTAGGGCATTGACTCGCGGCGGGCCGTCAATCATGACATGCGCGTAGTTGCGGGCATGGGTCGGGACTTCCCGGTGCAGGTTCGTTTTCGGCAAGCCCACGACATTGAACAGCGGTTCCTCTTGGCGGCTGGCGGCCCAGTCCAAGGCGCTGCCCTGGGGGTCGGCGTCGATCAGGAGCACGGGTGCGTCCTGCCGAGCAAAGACAGCAGCCAGGTGAATGGCGAGGGTGGTTTTGCCGACCCTGCCTTTTTGGTTCAGGACTGCGAGAATCATGTTGTCCTCATAGCCTCATTTGTGTATATGCAGTTATATGTTTTTACAGTCATAATCAAGGCGCCGATTTTCACGAGCCTTTGAGACGATCTGGACAGGGCCAGACAAGAGCCCCCGGGACTGGATTTAGCGGGGAAAGATGATGGAGTTATATGGGAGCAAAAATCGCCATTGCCGTTGTGGTTTACGTCATTGCGACAGTAGGTTTTTCGTTCTGCTTTTGGGACTGGTTCTCTAGGGGGGAACCTTCCGTTTCCGCGATCATTAGAAACCTTCTCCTGAGCTGGGGTGCGCCCTTGGCAACGGGCTTGGCGGTTTGGCGCAGCATGGTTGCACAGCTGCAGTCCGAAGCAGCGCAGAAGCAAGCCGAAATCGCGCAACGGGGCTTGCTCTCTAACCGATACCAGCGAGCCGTCGAAATGCTCGGGAACGACCTTGGTTCTATTCGTATCGGCGGAATCCATGCCCTGGTGAATCTCGCGCGTGAGCACCCCGACGAATATCAAAGGGAAGTGGTGCAATTGCTATGTGTCTATGAGCTGGGGGTGTCCCCGAGCCCAGAAGGAGAGCAGATTCAGGCTACGCTGGAGGACGCATTCGTGGCGATATTAGGTGAAGAAGAAGGTGGTGCGCTCGTGCAACAGTCTTGGCAGAGACGGGCGAGAAATTTTCTCCAGAAGCAGAAGTAGACGCTTGACATGCAATCCCTTTGCGGCCGAACTGGACAAGGCCGCCCAGGATTTTCCGGCCTGCCTCACGGCAGGCAAGCTGCCCCCGTGGGTCAGCCGGACGCCCCGGGCTTGACCGACCGACTGTGACATGACCGTGACAATTTGGGTCTCTAACCTACCGTTTTCTTTGAAGAAAAATTAGGATTAGTGCACGTAGAAGTCATAATATATAACAAAGCAGTATGACACAAAGGAATTTGCTGAGAATCCTTACTCAGCAAGGGCCTATGCGGAGTTCGCGGCTTGTCGACGAATTGGTCAAGATGGAGAGTGTCTCGGTTGATGCCGCGAAAAAGCGGGTGTCGCGTGCACGGACTCCGATCCATAAACTTTCACGTCTACTGCCAAAAAATGAGGCTTTTCTTTACCACCAAGACGATTACCAAGACGATTGGCAGTCAGAGAGGTTCTGGGGAGGTCTCATTCGTGATCTGCGCGAGACGCGCTCAATTTACGGCCTAGCGCTGTATGGTCTCATCGCACGAGGCGGCCGCGCGCACCGGGCGAGCTTTGATGTGATTTGCGGTTCACCACAAGCCCAAAAAAAGCAAATCCCTCTTGCCCGCGTCTTACAAACGCTTACAGACGTCGGACTGGTGAAACGAACAGAAGTCGACGAAATGGGCGAATGTGTGAGTCTCACTGACAATTACTTCTCTGTTCCCGAAATGAGCGCTTTCCGTGCGCGGACAATAGCCGAAAATTTTCTTATGGATAGTTTGCGCGAGTGGGCGCGGAAGCTGGGGCTGGCCAGCTATAACGCCGTCGCTATCAGAAACCGTGACTCTGCGCCTGAGTTCGCTACATTCCACTGGGATTTGCGAGGACCCAGTTATCTGCTGCCGTTCGTATCCATTGTAAAAGACGCCTCTATACCTGGGTTTTTCGTCGCTGATGTGTTCTGCGACTCCACGCTTGACGTGCCGCACATCCAATACCTTTTGCGTAAAGTCTATCTGCTCAAGGCCATGCCACGTATAAGGCCGTTCCTGCCTGTTCTTCTGGCAGACGGCTATACGAGAGAAGCCTTACGCGAGGGCCGGCGTGCTGGGGTGCTCATGGCGACCACAGAAAATCTTTTCGGCAAGACCGTTGCCTATGCGCTGACCGCTCTCATCGATGTACTCACACGAGCCGCTGAAGTCGCGGTAGGAGCCCCGGAACGTATCGCGGAGTTGTTGGGGGATCTCGGAGCCATCGAAGGGGCAGCCGGAAACTTGCGAGGAGCACTCTTTGAGATGATTGTCGGTCATCTCGTCCGTGAAGGTGAAAGCTATTCTTCTATTGACATTGGAAAGATCGTTCATGATCCCAAGACCGGGAAACTTGCTGAAATCGATGTCCTGGGTGTCAGCCGCCGGGTGTGTTGGGTCTATGAGTGCAAGGGTTATCAGCCTGGGCATCGTGTTAGTGCCGATGAAATCGAAAACTGGCTCGAAAGAGTGGCAAGGATTTTGCGCTATTGCCGAGACCAGGAGCGCTTTCGAGGGCATAAATTCGGCTTCGAGTTCTGGACAACTGGGCAGTTTGAGGAAGACGCTCTTCAGTTGCTTGAGAAGGAAAAAAGACAACGCGTTAGGACAACGCTGGGCTGGCGAGACGGTCAGCAAGTCAAGGAATATGCAAGAGAATTGGACAACCAGTCCATTCTTAAAACTCTTAACGAGCACTATTTTAGGCATCCCGTTGCAAATCTAAGAGGTGCTATTCCGGGCGATGACGGAGGGGGGAGAACGCGGAACGAGTAAAGTTGACAGTTTGTACGTTATCAGACACGGCGGGCGGCGCGGCCGAGACGCGGTGTCGGAAAATCAGGGACTTAGGGGCCGAGGCTCGCCCAAGGCGACTGAACGAATCGCGGGTGAAACGGGCGGGCGGCCGAAGATTGTTCAGCTCATGGTTTGCGTATGCGTGTGGGCTTGGCTGCGCACGGCCTCCGGTCGGCCTTTCAGCTCCCCGACCTCCTGGGCGAGCGAGAACAAATGATCTTCCATGCTTCCATGCGCCCGAATTTGGTCTCCAGATAGGCAAATCCTCTTTGCGGACTGGTCGAGTGAAAAGGCGCGGCCGGTGTGATAGGCGAGGAGCATGTCGGAGCGACTGCTCAGCATCCGCAAGCTGCGGGTCGAAGGCTTTGCCCAGGCGCAGAGCCGGCCCATCCTCCACGGGCTCGACCTCGAGCTTCAGCGTGGAGAAGTGCTGGGCATCATCGGCGAGTCCGGGGCGGGCAAGTCGACGCTCGGCTTGGCCGCCATGTACTACAGCCGCAGCGGCTGCCGCATCACGGACGGCGCTGTCGTCTTTAACGGCTTGGCTCTTCATCGTCTGGCCGAGGCCGAGCTGCGCAGGCTGCGCGGCAGCCGAATCGCCTATGTCGCGCAGAGCGCGGCCGCAGCTTTCAATCCGGCCCACCGCCTGTTGGCCCAGTGTGCCGAAGCGCCCGTCCAGCACGACCTGTTATCCGCCGGCGAGGCCCAGAGCCGGGTCGCCCAACTGTACGCCCAGCTGGCCCTGCCGCCGACAACCGGCCGGCGCTACCCGCACCAGGTGTCCGGCGGCCAGCTCCAGCGCGCCATGCTGGCCATGGCCATGGCGGCCAGGCCCGAACTGATCATCTTCGATGAGCCGACCGCAGCCCTGGATGTGACAACCCAGCTCGCGGTCCTGGCGGCGATTCGCAAGAGCGTCAGGGCGCACGGCACCGCCGCGTTGTATATCAGCCACGATCTTGCGGTCGTCGCTCAGCTGGCAGACCGCATCGCCGTGCTGCGCCACGGCCGCATCGTTGAAGACGGGCCGACCCGGGCCATTCTCGACCAGCCCCAACACGTCTATACCCGTCGTTTGCTGGCCGCCTGGCATCGGCGGACGCCGGAGCCGTCCCCACGCCCCGGCTCGGTCGTGCTCGAGTGCCGTGACCTCCGAGCCGGCTATCAGCCCGGAACTCTCGTCCTCAACAACCTCAGCCTGCGACTCCGGCGCGGCCAGACCCTGGCCGTGGTCGGTGAGTCGGGCAGCGGCAAGAGCACCCTGGCCCGGGTGGTCAGCGGCCTGCTGCCGGCCCAGGCCGGGCTGGTGATGTTGGACGGCCGGGCGCTGGCCGCGTCCTACACCCGGCGCAGCCGTGACAGCCTGCGCCGCATACAGCTGATCTCCCAGATGCCCGATGTCGCGCTCAACCCCCGTCACAGCCTGGGCCGCGTCCTCGGTCGGCCGCTGGAGTTGTATTTCGGACTCAGGGGCCGGCCGCAGCAAAAGCGGGTTGCCGAACTGCTCGACCTGATTGGCCTGCCCGCAGACTTTGCCGCCCGTCGGACGACCGAACTCTCGGGCGGCCAAAAGCAGCGCGTGTGCATCGCCCGCGCCCTGGCCGCCCGGCCCGACGTGGTCGTGTGTGACGAGATCACCTCGGCGCTCGACCCGGTTGTTGCCGAGGGGATTGTGCGACTGCTCCACGAGCTGCAACAGGCGCTCGGTCTGAGCTATCTGTTCATCAGCCACGATGTGGGGGTGGTGCAAGCCCTGGCCGACGAGGCGCTGGTCATGGACCAAGGCCGGATTGTCGAACACGGCCCGGCTCCCGAAGTGCTGAGCCGTCCCCGGCACGCCTATACCCGGCGGCTGGTGGCTTCGGTTCCCCGACTCGACCCGGGCTGGCTGGCCGAGCTGCTGGCCGACGGCTGAGCCAGGCTGCTGCATCCACCCGGCTTGTCCGCGGGCCGGCCCGCCTATACCTTGCTCCCGCCGTCGCCCGACCAGAAAGGATACCCTCTCGCCTGTGGCCTACCTCTCACTCATCGGTGTCATCAGCCTGTGGGCCGGAAATTTCCCGGCCGGAAAATTCGCCCTGGGCCTGATCGGCACCTTCACCCTGATGGCCATCCGGACCATCTTCGGCGCCCTGGTCCTCAACCTGCTGGGCCGGCAGTCAAACCCCGGCTGGTGGCGCGATATCCGCCGCGATCCAAAGAGTAGCCTGATCATGGCCTTCACCGGAGTCCTGGCTTCGGGCGGGCTGTTCTATGTCGGGCTGAAGATGACGACCTCGTCCAACGCCGGCATCCTGGCGGCCGCCACGCCGATCTGGGTGACCCTGCTGTCGTGGCTGTTTTTGCGCGAGAAACTCCGCCTGCTCAACGTCGCCGGTGTCGTCCTGTCGTGTGTCGGTCTGGTCGCCATCATGTGTCAGGGCTCGCTGGCAAACCTGCTTCAGCGATCGTTCAACGGGGGCGACGTACTGATTCTGATCGGCCAGATCAACTGGGCGGTCTACACGGTCTACAGCCGGGTCGCCCTGCGTGAGCGTTCGCCCACCGCCGCAACGGCCAGCTCCTATCTGGTCGGCTCGGTGGCCCTGCTGCCGGTCTTTTTCTTTGAGCAGCCCTTGCAGCCGGCCTTCGAGCTGAGTCCGACGGTGATTATGGCTGTGTCCTATTTGTGCGTGCTCTCGCCGCTGACCAATCTGTTGTACTATCAAGCCCTGACGCGCGTGAGCCCGCACCGGGCAGCCGTGTTCATGAACCTCATTCCGATCATCGTGCTGGTGTTCTCGGCCGTTTTTCTGGGCGAGCGGATTACCGCCGTGCATGTGTATGGCACACTTCTGGTGATTGTCGGAGTCGTGCTGACGACCCGGCGCTGAGCCATCATCCCCCGTCCCATTTTCCCGATTGATTTCTTCCGCCTGCTGAGATATCTGGCTGGTAGCCGTAGAACGACTGAACGAGCGTCTTGTTTGAGGAAGCTATGCAGGAACCGTCCCGCGCTGTCGAGCTCAGCCACAAGGTGCGGTCGGGAAAGACCACCCGGACGCGTCTCATCAAAGGCACCGCTATCTGTCTGCTGTTCGTCTTCGCCACCTCTGCCCTCCAGGGCAACTGGGTCAGTGCCCTGGTCTGGATAGGGGGCGGGCTGGGTATCTGGATCGTATGGCAGAGCTATACCCGTCGGCGCGAGCGGAGCGAGCGGCTGCACGAACTCGATACCATGACCGACGCCGAGTTCTCCCGCTATGCGGCCGACCTGTTGCGGGCCCAGGGCTATGAAGTCGCGCCGTTGGCCCGCTCCAGCCCGCCTGGGACCGATTTTCTGCTGGTCCGGGGCACCGAACGGCGGCTGGGTCGGGTGTCCCGCCATACCCGGCCGCTGACGGACAGCGTGATCACCGAGGTTCTGTCCGCCGGCCGTGCCCAGGGCTGTGACGGGGCGCTGGTGCTGGCCAACCAGCCCTTCAGCCTGCGCGCCCGCACCCTGGCCCGACGCGAGGACTGCATCCTGATTGACCGCGAGGATCTGATCACGCTGGTTGCCCAGTACCGGCAGGGCCATCGGGTGTTGGCCTTTCAGCGTCCCCAGCCCGGACAGCGCCGGAACCGCCTCTGAGCGGCTCGCACTCCCGTCATATGGCTATTCTGAAAGTCTGTCGTCTCGGGCATCCGGTATTGCGCAAAACCGCTCGACCGGTTCCCCCCGAGGATATTCCACGCCCTGCGTTTCAGGGCCTGATCGACGATATGATCGAGACCATGCACGAGTACACCGGGGTCGGTCTGGCCGCCCCCCAGGTCCACGTGTCGCAGCAGCTGGCCGTCCTACAGGTGGACAAACACCCCCGCTATCCCGACGTGCCGCCGGTGCCGCTGACGGTTTTGATCAACCCCCGGCTGCGCGTCGTGTCCGAGCGGCGGGCCGAGCTGTGGGAGGGCTGTCTGAGCATTCCCGATCTGCGGGGCATGGTCCCGCGCTACGCCGAGCTGCGCGTCCAGGCTCTGGACCGCCACGGGCAACGGCTCGATTTTGTGGCCACGGATTTTCATGCCCGCGTCATCCAGCACGAGTATGACCACCTGCAGGGCAGGGTGTATGTGGATCGCATGGATTCGCTGCACACCCTGTGTCACCTGGACGAGTGGCAGCGCTACTGGCTGCCGGCACCCCCGTGATGCCCACCCTTGTCACCGCCAACGCCGCCAAAGCCGCCGAGGTTGAGCGTCTGCTCGGCCGTAGCGTGGCCCATCAGGCGCTCGAGCTGGACGAAATCCAGTCCGTTGAGATTGAGCCGGTCGTGCGCCATAAGGCTGCCCAGGCCTATGCCGCCCTCCAGCGCCCGGTCCTGGTCGAGGATACCGGCCTGGCCTTTACCGCCTGGAACGGCCTGCCCGGCGCGCTGATCCGCTGGTTTTTGCACAGCCTGGGCAACGAGGGGCTGTGTCGCCTGCTCGACACCGAGCGCGCGGCCACTGCAACAACCCTGTTCGCCTACCACGACGGGGCCGGCTGTCGGGTGTTTGCCGGCAGCGTCGCGGGCAACATCGCCGTGTCCCCACGCGGCAGCCACGGCTTTGGCTGGGACGCGATCTTCCAGCCCACAGGCAGTGCCTACACCTTTGCCGAGATGAGTGCCGGGGACAAAGACCGTTTTTCGATGCGACGGCTGGCCCTGGAGCAGCTGCGCGGCTCGGGCTTGGTGCTGGACTGAGGGCTGCGCCCCGCCTCGGTCGGGAGCGGACGGCCACCCACAGGCGGACGCCCCTACATGCATGCGCACCGCACGACAAACCTGCGTCGGCCGTTTCCTCACAGGGAGGCCCCCTACATGGCTCCGCAGCGTGCTTGACCTGGCCGGTGGGGGCGCATATGTCTTGAGCCGCATGGCCCACGACCCAACACGCCTCCGTCTCCTGTCCGATCTTTTGTCCGATCTTTTGCCCCGGGTCAGTCGCTCCTTTTATCTGAGCCTGCGCATCCTGCCGTCCGGTGTCCGTCCTTCGTTGGGCCTGGCGTATCTGTTCTGCCGGGCTGCGGATACGATCGCCGATACCACGCTGCTGCCCCCGGATCAGCGTCTGGTCCAGCTCGAGCGCTATCGTCTGGCTTTTGACAAGGCCGACCTCAGTTTCCTGCCCGAGCTGCAACACCGGCTCGGTGAGCGCCAGTCCAGTCCTGCCGAACGCGAGTTGCTGCTGCGGCTGGACGCCTGCTTCGATCTCTTGGCCGGGCTCGGGTCGGACGACCAGGGGCGGATCCGCGAGCTGGTCCTGACCCTCACCCAGGGCATGCGGATGGACCTGACGGTCTTTCCGGCCCAGGACGGGGGGGCGGCCGGAGGTCTGGCCGCACTCAGCTCCCGGCGCGACCTCGATCAGTACACCTACTATGTCGCCGGCTGTGTCGGAGAGTTCTGGACCAAGACCGTCGTAGCCCATTGTCCGGCCCTGCATGGCTGGGACGTGACGGCCATGGTCGAGCACGGCGTCCGGTTCGGCAAGGGCTTACAGCTGACCAATATCCTGCGCGACCTGGCCCACGATCTGCGTCTGGGACGGTGTTATCTGCCGCGCGAAGACCTGGAGCGGCTGGGGCTCACGCCCGAGGATCTGTTTGAGCCCACCAACCTCGGCCGGGTACGGCCCCTGCTCGACGAGTTGCTCGACCTCGGCCTGTCCCACTATCAGGCCGGCTGGCGCTACACCCTGGCCATTCCGCGTCGGGAATGGCGGCTGCGCCTGGCCTGTGCCTGGCCGCTGCTGATCGGCGGCGCGACCCTGGCCCGTATCCGCGCCTCGCAGCGGCTACTCGATCCTGCGGTCCGGCTCAAGATTGCCCGCCGCCAGGTGTACGCGATCATACTGGGCTCCTTCCTCAGCGTGTGGTCCAACCGCGCCCTGCAACACCACTACGCCCGACTCCGGGACCGACACGGCTGAGGCGCACGATGGCACGTTCTCCCGAACCGGGTCCGGACCGGCTTCCCAGCCTGCCCGATTATCTGCGCCCCGACCTTGACATTGTGCTGGTCGGCCTGAATCCGAACCGCTACTCGGCCCAGCTCGGGCGCTATTTTGCCCGCCGCCAGAATCGGTTCTGGACCGCCCTGTCGGCCTCCGGCCTGGTGCCCGAGCCGGTTGGTCCTGGAGATGAAGCGCGCCTATTGGGGTGGGGGATTGGGCTGACCGATGTGGTCAAACGGCCGACCGGCGGCATCCATGAGCTGGGGGCTGAGGAGTTCCGGCGTGGCGCGCAGCAGCTGCGCGACAAGATTGCTCGCTATGGCCCACGCATTGTGTGTTTCAACGGCCTGACCGGCTACCGGGTGTGTTGTCAGACAAAACAGGCTCGCGTCGGCCGCCAGACTGAACGTTTTGGCGGAGCGCGGGTGTTTGCGCTGCCCTCGACCAGCCCGCGTAACGCCCACTATTCCCTGTCCGATATTATTGCCGCCATGCGGGATCTGGGGAGGCTGCGAGACGAGCTGAAAAACGCGCCAGGACACGAGTCTACCGTCGCCCCGTCCCGCCGAATCTGATACGCTGCACGAACGAGCAACGCGCTGTCTTGGGAGGAATTGTGTCATACTATCGAGCCGTATTCTTTTCGTTAGCGGTCGCCAGCCTGGTGGCGACGAGCTGTGCCCCGACCATGCCGCCCCGGACGCGGACGGTGTCCGCCCCAAAGCTGACCTGTGAGCAGGCCAACCGTCTGGCCTATCGGTCGGTCCAGATCCTGGGCCATCCGGTTGAGTCGGTCCAGGTCGCCGCCCCCGGTTCGCCGGGCTCTATCGTGGCCGGTACGAATACCGAGGTGCGCCAGGGCGATGGCGGCCGGGTCACCATCACCTGCGGCGCCGAGGGGGCGACCGTTGTGCCCGAGCGGGCCGGCGTCGCGGTCCCGTCGCTGATCGGCGCGGCCGAACGCCCCGGCGGCTTCCACAACAATTTTGCCCGGACCTTCGGCATCCTGGCCGCCAACCAGGAGGCGTATGCCAAACAGGGACCCAAGGGTGGGCTGAACATGACCCTGACACCCTTCGACGGCTTTGAGTCGCAGATTGAGCTGGGCTCGGATCTGCCGGCCAGCGGCATCCTGCCGGTGAAAGTTGAAATCCACAACAATACCCCACGACCCTACGGGATCGAGCTGGACAAGGTCTATCTGCGCGCTGCCGGCGGGGGGCGGGTCACACCGATGGAAGCTCCGGCCGCCGGCCAGAGCAAGGCGTTGCAGGTCGAGACCCTGCAACCGGGCCAACGGGTGAGCGGCTTTCTGTTCTATCCGATGGGCAGCTACAGCACAGCCAGCACGATTCTGATCGACAAAGAGAACAACGAGCGCGAGGGCTTCTCGATCCAGTTTGAGAAGAACTGAGGCGTTTGTCCTTAACGCCTGCCCTCGGTCAGCTTGTTCATGTCGTAGCGCTCCTCGACCTCTTGCTGGCTTACCCGAGGATAGTCGATCTCATAGGCCGAGAAGACGGTCGCCTGCTCTTTTTTGAGGTCGAGGATGGTAAAGCCGATATTGCGCGGCAGATGCCTGCCCCGGTCGGCCTCGGGCTGGCTGGGGTCCTCAGACCAGCCGTGCAACAGGTCGATGACCTTCCACAGCCCGCCCTGCCGGTCAAAGATCAGCACCAGGGCCGTCTCATACGTCTGGGCGTCCCAGAAATAGATTTTGCTGCCGTAGGCCCGGTTGCCGCCGACCGGGGTCTGTTCGACCACCGCGCACGGCCGGAGTTCCCAGCGGTCATTCGGCAGCCAGCCGTTGGGCCCGAAAAAACGGGCGTAGGGGTGGCCTGAATTCATCACATGCAGCAGCACCTTCCAGCCCAGAAAGGTCCAGCTGTGGTCGAGCACCCGGCCAGAGAAGCCGGTGAAGTCGTCCAGCGTCATCTCCGTCCCGCCCACCGAGTCGTCCCGCTCGATAACCGACAGACGGCGGACCTTGCGGAGCTGGGGCAGAAATCCCCAGGCGTCGTCCTGCACGCGCGGGTCGTTATAGCGATAGACCAGAAAGCGTGAGCCGCGGACATCGTAGGGTTCGAGAAACTCCACATAGTCTTTGTATTCAAAGCGTCCGGCGTCGCTGACCGGAAGCAGATAGCCGGCCTCCGCTTGCTGGGCCAGGTGGGTGTGGTAGACCCGCTGGTACAGGGCCACGATATGGCGTATCGCGGTACCGCCGCCCTGAATCAGGTCGGGCGGAAAACCGGACAGGGGCGACGCGCTGCCGCCTTTTTCGATCAGCGCGCCCAGGTAGCGCCGGACGTGCATGCCGTAGTGCTGCCAGCGAAAGTTGAAGTTCCAGGCCGCCCGCAGGCCGGCGGTCGGGTCGTCGGGATTGATCAGCGCCCGGGCGAACGGTCGCCCGGCGATATAGTTCTCAATCGCTCCGTCCTCGGCCAGGACGGTCTGACCCGAATAGCGCTCGGTGGCGGCCAGATAGTCGGGGTGGGGCGCATAATTCCCGGACGGGGAGACGTGGAACTCGACCCCCTCAAAATCGAATTCGTCGATGTAGCGGGGCGGCAGGAACGGCCGCAGTTTGTCGATGTCGGCCCGCGACAGCACCTGCCCCTCTTCAAACTGCGGCGTGGTCTCCAGGTTTTCGGCAATCCAGCCCTGAATATCGGTCCGGGTGGGCAGGGACGGCTGGGCCGGGCTTGAAGACGGATGGTGGAGCAGGACGAGGGCGAATACTCCCGCAACAAAGGACCGATACACAGCGACCTCCTCAGTCTCTCAGGACACAGCGCCTCTCCCACACTCACCACTAATTCAGTCCGCCTCCGGGGCGACGGACGGGGTGGACGGAGCCGTCTTGGGCCGCAAGGCGTCCCAGGCCGACGCTCCGGCGCCGCACAGTCCGATCCCGGCCGCACACAAAAAGGTGACCGAAAAACTCGTGGCCTCCAGGACCAGCCCCAGCCCAATCGAACTCAGACCCACGCCCACATCAAAGGCGCCCATCAGCGTGGCCAGGGCCGGACCGCGATCATGGTCGGTCGAGCGATCAACCACCTGGGCCATCAGCGACGGCTGCACGCCGCCAAAGCCGACACCCTGCAAAACGGCCGCGCTCAGCATGCCGAACTGGCTGGTCGAGTGGGCCAGAATCGTCATCGCCACGGCCAGCAGCAGCATACCGGGGATAATGACCGCCGGCCGGCCATAACGATCCGACAGCCGCCCGGCAAAGGGCCGTGAGACCACCACGGCGATGGAGTACACGGTAAAGAACAGGCCCGGGTTGCCGAGCTGGTGAGCCTGGACAAACAGGGGCAGAAAGGACACGACCACGCCAAAGGTCATGGTCATGCAGACCGCAATCAGGCCCGGAAACAGGGCCGAGCGGCTGAACAGGGGCGGACGCGCCGCCGGTGTATGGAGCGGCGGCGCCGGACGCCGGGGTTCGCGCAGCAGCAGGGTCAGCAAAAAGCTGATCAGAGCCAGTCCGGCGGACAGCCAGAACAGGTTGATAAAGCCGATCCGGCCGACCAGGTAGGCGCCCAGGGCCGGGCCGATGGTCATCGACAGGTTCAGCGCCATGCCGTAATAGCCCATGGCTTCTCCACGCCGGGCGGGCGGCGCCAGGTCGGCGACAAACACGCTCGACGCGGTGGTATAGATGGCAATGCCGATGCCGTGAAAAAAGCGCAGCCCCAGCATGACCGGCACCGAGCCGACCAGGGTGTACAGGGCCGGGGCCAGAAAATAGATGAAGGTGCCCAGGCTCAGCCCGCTCTTGCGGCTCCAGATGGAAACCAGCTGGCCGGACAACGGCCGGGTCAGGACTGCGGCCAGGGCAAACGCGCCCATGATCAGGCCGACCTGGGATTCCGCGCCGTGGAGTTCATCAACGACGAACAGCGGCAGGACGGCGAACAGCACGAACATGCTGCCAGAAAACAGAAACGCGCCAACGCACAGCAGCACGTAATTGCGGGTGAACAGGACTCCTTGAGCAGCTGCATTCTGGGACGCCTGGGGGGAGGTAGGGCCGGGAGGGGCTTGAGGCATGGCGGTCGAGTGTAGCCGGGCCGGCTGGGTGTGACAAGGCAGCCGGGGCGATTGACAGCCGGTCGAAGACGGGGCGGAATAGCGGCCATGAAATCGCTCCGACTTTTGGGCTGGATCGTCGTTTCCGCCGTGATCTGGGGCTGTGCCGAAAAAAAAGACAACTTCATGGCCACAGCCCAGGGGCTCCAGGCCCGGACGCTGTACGGTCCGGCCGAAACCGAGTATCGCCGTGCTCTCAAAGAAGACCCGACCAACGCCGAAGCCCACTACCGGCTCGGCGCCCTGGCCGACCGGCTCGGTAACACCGCAGGCGCGGAAAAGGAATACCGGGCTGCGCTGGGGGTGGACGCCCAGCATGCGGCCGCCCGGACGGCGCTGGCCGACATCCTGGTCAAGCGGGGGGTGGGGGCTCGGCGTGGTGGAGAGCTGGACCGAGCCCGGCGCGCATTGGAGGAGGCCGTCACGGTCCATCCCGGGTCGAGCCTGGCACGCTTTGAACTCGGCCTGACCTACCAGGCGGCTGGGCAGCTTGACGAGGCCATCCGGGAATACCGGGCCACGCTGCAAGCCGACGGCGACAATATGGCCGCCCTGCTCGGCCTGGGCCAAGCCTATACCGCCCAGCAACGCTACGAGCCTGCGGCTGCGGCTTTTCGCGCCGTGCTGGAGAGCAACCCGGACACGGCCGCCGCCCACGCCGGCCTCGGCGTCGCGTCCTTTCACCTCGGCCAGTTTGAGCAGGCGCGGCGCTCTTTTGAGCGGGCGATCCGCACCCACCTGATAGCCGGGCGGCGCGATCTGGCGCGGCAGGTGCAGGACGAAGCCGCAGCCCTGCTGCCCGCTGCCGAGGGGGAATGAGCACGGCGGCTATATGGGCCGGTTTTTCACCTGAACGTCGCGCAGAATCTCGTTGGTCTGATCCCACAGCAGGTGCAGGGCGGTGTGGATGTCGAAGGTATCCGGGGCGTCGGCGGTGGCGCCGACCGCAGCCTGGAGAAAGGGGTGGCGGGCGATCCAGGTCTGCACCTCGGCGGGCCGGGGCGCTGAGTGTTCAGCCTGCCAGCCCAGGACTTCCCGGGCGGTGCGCAGGTTGGTCAGCATCTGTTCGATGCGCGGCTTGAGGTGGGGCGGCACGGCTGCCAAACGCGTCGCGGCGATAGCTTCCAGGGCGTGCAGGTCGGCGCTATAGCGCGCGTGGTCCGCACCGGCATAGGCTGCATCCAGGACGCGCCGGATTGAGGCGGCAATATCTTGATGCCCGGTCTGGGCCGAGCCGTCCAGCCACTGGCAGCCGGTCGAAAACAGACTCCACAGCAGTACGCAGGCGAGCAGGCGCAAGACACGGGTAGAGCAAATAACGCTGCTGTGTAGCCCTTCGACTTCAGGCGCGCTGCGCCTGACGCTCAGGACTAACGGTCTCCCGTTCGTGCTGAGCGTAGCGGAGCGAAGTCGAAGCACGGATGCCGGATCGCGCCCGGCGGGGCTACAGTCTAACGTGAAACGCACCAGGGGCGCCTCCCGCATACCTCACAGCATCACATCCCCACCGTTGGGGCTGAGGCACTGGCCGACAAAATGCCGCGACTCGTCTGAGGCCAGAAACACATAGGTCGGGGCGATTTCGTCTACCGTGGCCAGCCGACCCTTGGGAATGGCGGCGCGAATCGCCTCAATCGCCTCTTTTTTGAGACCCTCGACGAGCGGGGTGTGGGTGGCGCCCGGCGCTACGCAGTTGGCGTTGACATTGCGCGTGCCGATTTCGTGCGACAGGGAGCGGGTAAAGGCGATGATGGCGGCTTTGGCCGCACAGTAATGGCTGAGTCCCGGCGCGCCCTTATAGGCCAGCTGGGAGGCGGTGCTGATAATTTTGCCGGAGTTCTGCCGATACATCAGGGGCAGCACCAGGCGGGTGCACAGGAAGACGCTGCGCAGGTTGACGGCCAGCATCTCGTCCCACATGGCGACCGACATGTGCTCGACCGGGCTGGTCGTGCCGATCCCGGCATTATTGACCAGAATATCGATCCGCCCGTAGGTCTGGACGCTGGTGTCAATCAGGCCCTGGACCTGATCCTCCTGGGACACGTCGGCGCGGACGGCAGTCACCCGCCGGCCTGTGGCGGCAATCTCCTCCTGGACGCGGGTGACGTTTTGCAGCTGGCTGTCGTCGGGATAGTTGAGGACCAGATCGGCGCCCTGCTCGGCAAAGGCCAGGGCAACTGTCTTGCCGATGCCGCTGCTGGAGCCGGTGACCAGGGCGATCTTGTTGTCGAGCTTGCCCATCGTGTCTCCCCCCTCGGCTCAGGCCGCCCGCTTCTTGACCCCATTGGCGGCCCAGTTGTCCGGCAGACTGGGCGGCGTGGGCGGCTCCAGACCGGTCTCGTGTTTGCAGCGGGCCAGCAGCTCGGACAGCGGCGGACCGAAGTCAAAGGTCGGGCGCTCGCCCCGCTCCTCGGCCAGCCGCTCGCGCAGCCGTTGGGTGGCGTCGTGGTCGACCTGGCCGGTGTCCGGGTCAAGCACGACCCCGTAGTCGCGCTGCGCCTTGTCAGCCGATACCAGCTCGCGGGCCACATCGCTGCGCACTTTCTCGGCTTCCCGTTGCAGCGGGTCTCCCCAGCCGCCGGCGCCGGCCGTCTGATAGATCAGCTGGTCGCCCGGCTCGACCTTGATCTGGTCGCACTTGGAGGGCAGGACTTCCCGGCTGCCGTCGGCGCGAATCAGAATCTTGGTCGATCGCATGCCCGGCTTGCCGCCCAGGATGCCCCACGGCGGGGTCAGCCAGCGGTCGTCGTGAATGCCGATCTCACCGGGTTCCAGAAAGGTATACCATTTGTCGATGCCGTTGCCGCCACGATGCAGGCCGGCGCCGCCGGAATCCATCACCGAGGCGTAGCGATCCACCCGTAGCGGGCAGTAGCTCTCCAGATACTCGGTCGGGATATTGGTGAACAGCGGCCACCACGAGTGGCCGTCGATGCCGTCGCCCGCCGGTCGGCCCGGAATGCCGCCATAGCTGATCTCCATAATGAAGAAAAACTCCCCGTTTTTATCGGTGCCGCTGTACAGCAGGTGGGGGCTGGTGCCGTAGCCGGCGGCCGTGGTCAGCTCGGGGCTCTTCTGCCCCAGGCAGCCGCCCATGACATCGAACAGCCGGGCCAGGGCGTGGGTGCGGCAGCCGAGCGGCGCCGGGAACTTGGGATGCAGCAGGCAGCCGTCGGGCAGTCGGGATTCGATCAGATCGTAGAAGCCGTCGTTGAACAGAATCTGGGGGTCGTAGACCATGATCAGGTAGACGCCGATGAACATCTTGAACATGCCTTCGTTCAGGTAGAAGTTGATCGGCCCGGCCGCCTGCGGGTCGGTGCCGGTCCAGTCGAAGACGGCCTTATCTCCCTCACGCCAGATGGTGAGTTTCATTTTGAACGGACCGTTGCCCAGCCCGTCGTCGTCAACATAGTCCTCGAAGGACTGCGGCTCGGTCGAGATATTGCGCTCGATCAGTGTCTGCATGGCCCGGCGGGTGCGGTCGAGCAGGGCCTGACAGGCGGCCAGATAGGTATCGCGGCCAAACCGCTCGCACAGTTCCTTGATCCGCTGCTCGGCGGTTTTGCAGCCGGCCACGATGCCCATCAGGTCCGAGCGGTTCATGACCGGGATGCGAACGTTGTTGAGAATCAGGTTCAGGATGTCCTCGTTCAGCTCGCCCTGCTCAAACAGCTTGACCGGCGGGATGCGCAGCCCCTCGCCAAAGATCGACGTGGCGTTGGTCGGAAAGGAGCCGGGCAGGGGACCGCCGACATCCATCTGGTGACCGAACATCGAGGTCCAGCCGATCAGCTCGTCGTTGTCAAAGACCGGGACGAGGATCAGAAAATCGTTGATGTGGGAGATCGCCCCGCCGCACAGATACGGGTCGTTGAGCAGGATGACATCGCCGGGGTAGATCGGACGGTCGAAGCTGTCCATCATCTCCCGGATATACGAGCCGAACTGGCCGACGACCATCCGGCCGTTGGGGTCGCAGATCATCGGAAACTCGTCGTGCTGCTCCCGAATGACCGGCGACATGGCGGTGCGGTACAGCACCGCGTCCATCTCGTAGCGGTAGTTCTTGAGCGCGCTCTCAATAATATCGAGGGTGACCGGATCGACCTCAATATCTGGAATCTCAGCAATTTTCACGTTGCGCATAACACTACTCCTCTATCGTAGGTCGGATTAGCAGAGCGTAATCCGACAGTCAGGCTAGGCGGCCTCATTTTCCCGGATGTGTTGCTCAATCTTATGCCAATGAGAGCGAATATAGGCCCAGGTATTGACGAGGTCCTCGGCTCGCAAGCTGGGGTAGGCAACCAATAAGTCCGCTTCGCTTGCCCCGAGCCGTCGGTACTGCTCCAAGGTCCAGACCGGGATACGCGTTCCGGCCAGGCAGGCCGCTCCGCCACACACGCCCGGAGTGATTTCTATCCCTGGCAGCGTACCTTCGAGATCACGGGTGACCCACTGCAACAGTTGCGCCTTTTCTGCTTGGGACATGCTCGCCAGCAGTTTTTCGGCCTCCCGTAAGATGCTCATCGCTTGCTCCCATAGAGGGTGTCGTGCACCTTGTACTCCAGCTCCCCTCAATGCCACTTCAGGCTGATGCTTCGAGCTGACACACAGGCTGCACGGCGTCCAGCACGTGGAGCAGACGACCGAAGCCAATATACTGGCCAATGGCCATCCCCAGTTCCACAATCTCTGGATCGTCAAATTCCGTCCGCAGCCGTCTGAAGAAGTCATCGCCTAAGGAGACGTGGTCCAGCGCCATCTTCTCGGCATACTCCAGGGCCAGCCGCTCTCGCTCGGTAAACAGCGGGTCGTGCGTGTAGTCTGCCAGCCGCGCAATTTTTTCTTCGGTCAGCCCGTTTTCCATCGCTCCGCGATGGCGGCCGCGCTGTCAAAACAGGCACTGATTCAGGTCGGCAATCTTGAGCCGGACCAATTCTTTGAGCGCGGGCTCGACCACCCCTGCGGTGTGGAGGGGATACAGAAACTGGTAATACGCCTCATACATCTCGGGCCGGTGAGCCAGCACCCGCAAATGATCCCAACTCGCGCCTCGGGCCTGGTAGGCATCGGCCAGCTGCTGTAAAGCCGGGGGAAGGGTTTCATACTCAAACGCTGCAACTCGGGCCATGCCGGTTCCTCCTCTCGCACGTTTCACAGACTGAATACAACCAAAGGGTTCTCAGAAGTCCCTCACACGCCCTGGTCCGAAGTGCTCACGTCCGGGGCCGGATCAGGATATTGGCGTAGCGGTCCACCTCGGCCGCTGAGTGGGGCAGAACGACGGTGGTCGAGTCCATCTCGGTCACGATGGCCGGGCCCGCAAGCCGATTCCCCGGCCGCAGCTTGGCCCGATCATAGATCGGGGTGGGCAGGAAATCACCGTCAAAATAAATGCGGTGCTCGTCGGCCTGGGCGTGAGCCGCGTCCGGTCCGTCGAGGTCGGCCGGACTGAGGCTCAGGCGGGCGCCTCTGCCCAGGGCCACGGCTCGCAGGTTGACGATCTCGCACGCCGCGTCCAGCCGAAAGCGGTAGAGCTGCTCGTGCAGGGCGTGAAAGCGCTCGGCCAGGACCCCGGTCCCGTGGGTCTGCAAATCCTCCAGCGTCATGGTGATCGGCAGCTCATAGCCCTGGCGGAAGTAGCGCATGTCGGCGTTGTAGAAGACTTCCTGCTGGGAGCGGGGAATCCCCTCGCGCTCCAGCCAGCCGGCGGCCTCGGCGCCGAGTTCCTGGAGCAGCTGCTCCACCTCGGTGGCCGGCAGATCCTCCAGGGTGCGCAGGACGGTCCGGGCAAACTCCTCACGGTAGTCGCAGCATACCTCGCCGGTCGCGCATAAGACGCCCGGCGCGGGCGGCACGATGACCGGAAAGGCGCCGATCAGACTGGCCACGGCGTTGGCGTGCAGGGGACCGGCGCCGCCAAAGGCGACCAGAGCGAAATTGCGCGGGTCATAGCCGCGCTGGACCGACACCAGCCGCAGCGCGCCGTGCATGTTCTCGTTGACGATATCTACAATGCCCTGGGCCGCCCGGTAGACATCCAGACCGAGCCTGTGGCCGACGCTCTCGACCGCCGCTCGGGCCGCGTCTTCGTCCAGGCGCATCTCGCCGCCCAGCAGCTGCGGCGGCAGGTGGCCGAGCACCAGGTTGGCGTCGGTCACCGTTGGCTGGGTGCCACCCCGGCCGTAGCATGCCGGCCCCGGCTCGGCCCCGGCGCTGTGCGGACCGACCCGCAGGGCGTTGGTGATCTCCGGCACATGGGCAATCGAGCCGCCCCCGGCGCCGATGCTGCGCACGTCAACCGAGGGCACCTTGATCGGAAAATAGCCCAGCGTGGTCTCGCGAGCGATGGTCTGGGCGCCGTCCTGACACAGCGCCACGTCGGTCGAGGTGCCGCCCATGTCCAGGGTCAGGATATTGCCGAAGCCGGCCTTGGTGGCGGTGAACAGCGCCCCGGCCACCCCGCCGGCCGGGCCTGACATGACGGCGTATACCGGCCGTTCCTGGGCCATGCGCAGCGTCATCAGGCCGGCGTCGGAGCGCAGGATATTCACCTCTGCCCGCAGCCCGTGGTCGGTCAGTTGGTCGGCGAAATTGCGCAGATAGACCGAAACGCTGGGCCGGACGTACGAGTTCATCACCGCAGTCAGCGCCCGCTCGTACTCACGGAACTCGGGCAGCACCTCGGACGAGGCGGTGACCGGCAGCTCGGGAAACAATTCCTGGGCAATGGCTTTGACGCGCTTTTCGTGGGTCTGATTGGTGTACGAGTTGATCAGGGCAATGGTCAGGGCTTCGATATCCTGGCCGACCAGCTCGTGCAGCGTGTCTCGCAGCGCCGCCTCGTCGAGCGGGGTGACGATATCGCCGTGGGTGTCGATCCGCTCCTTGGCCTCCCGGGTGTACTCAATCGCGGCCGGCGGATCGGGCTTCTGCATGATAATCCAGCCCGCCAGCGGCCCCGGCGTCCACGAGCGGGCCAGGTGCAGGATCTGCTTGAAGCCCTCGGTCGTAATCAGGCCGACCCGGGCGCCCTTGCCCTCCAGGACCGCATTGGTGGCCACGGTCGTGCCGTGCATGATGTGGCTGATCTGGGCCGCCGAGATCTGGGCCGCCTGACAGACCTTGTCGATGCCGGCCAGTACCCCGACCGACGGGTCGGCGGGGGTGGACGGGGTTTTGGCCCGTACTTGATGGCCGGTGTCTGGATCGAACAGCAGCAGGTCGGTGAAAGTGCCGCCAACGTCAACGCCGAGAGTCAGAGACATGGGAAAAATCCTGAAAGTCAAAAGTCAAAGGGCAAATGTCAAAGCTATGCGCTGGGTCTGTCGCGCCCGGGTATTACGAAGTTACGGTCCGAATCGTTTGTTCATAGGGGGCTCTGTCCGCCAGCGCTTCCCGCTCCTGGTGGATAACCCGCAGAACCCGTTCCAGGTAATCGGCTCGCCAGCGTTCCCGCTCTGCGGCCGCGCTGTCGTCGGCCCGGTAGGCTTCAATCTCGCGGCGCAGCAGCACCCCTTTGGCCTCGGCCAGCCGTTCGAGCGTATCGAGCCGCTCGCGCAGCACGCTCACCTCGCCGGCCAGGGCCATGATGATGGCCAACAGCTTGTCAATCTGGGGGTCGTCAAAAAAACTCGGGCGCTGGCCCTTGGCCGTCCGTGGCATGGCGCTGTTCTCCTGGGCTTATCCTGGGCTTATTTGGTAGCGGCAAACAGGAACCAGTGGCCGCTACCGCCAAAGTCGCCGGCCTGGAAACGCCCGGTGCGAGCCTTGACCTGGGCGGCGCTCGGAATCATCGTCTCCAGCACCCGCTCCTCGGCAAAACCGGCCTTACGCGCAATGGCGGTCAGGTCAGAGTCGCGCAGCGTGCCCCAGAACGGTTCATTGTTGTTATAGGTGTCCCAGTCGAGGACGAACGCCTGGTAGGGGTCGAGGCCGTGGTACTGGGGCACCTCCTGATGGATCATCAGGCCGCCCGGGGCGAGCAGCCGGTAGCTTTCGTGAACGATGTTGCGCAGCGCCCGACTGGACGTCTCGTGCAGCAGAATATGCGACACAACCAGATCGAACGAGGCGTCGGCAAAGCTGGTGCGCTCGGCGTTCTGCTGCGAGAAATGGACCCGTTTGCCCAGCGCCTCGGCTCGGGCGTGGGCGTAGCGCAGCACCGGTGCGCCCACGTCAATGGCGCACAACTCGGCCGCAGGGTAGGCGTCGGCGTACGGCAGGGTGCTGTGCCCGACCGTGCAGCCCATGTCGAGAATCCGGGCCGGCTGGAAATCCGGCTGGCGGTGCTGCAAGTAGGCCACGACCGACTGCCCCATGTCGTCATTCAGCGCGCCGAGGCGGCGCATGGCGTAGATGTACACGGCCCGGTCGTAGACCGCCCCGGCGGCCACATCGTCCGGGCCGCCGTCGGTATGATAGCCGCCGGGCTGGCAGTGGATATCGACGGCCGTGTGATAGGCCGGGATGGCCAGGTCCGGGTCGAGGCGCAGCGAGCCCAGAGGCTTGGCAGGCTGGCTGGCGCGGGCGACAAGCTCGGGCAACTGGCGCGTCACGCTTGCGTCCACCGCCTCCCACATCATCTCCTGGCTGGTCCGTTGCAGTGCGCTCCAGGTCTGATAGTAGGGCTCGTCGCGCATGACGTGGCGGACTTCGTGGCGGTCCTTGGGCAACCGCTGGGCCTGCTGCTCAAAGCGGGGCTTGGCCCGCCGTTCGTAGACGTGTTTATTGCCCGGGGCGACCCGGGTTGCCAGGTGCAGCTTCAGGCTGTGCACAAAGTCCTGGCGGGCGAGTTCGTCGTGGTTTGCCCGGGGCAGCAGATCGTGTTGGAGTTGGCCGGCCATGGTGTGTCCTCCGTGTCTGACGTGGGTGGGAAGAGACGCCTCGCTTATAGCCTGTCTGGCTGGCAAGAACAATGTCCGGCGGGTGGTGTCTCACTTTGCGATTCTCTTTTCGGGGAGGACCCTCCTGGTGCAGAAATCCCCCTGCGCTGGCGCGCTTCCCCCTTTGACAAAGGGGGATTAAGGGGGATTTTCCCGCCGTGGCGCCCGCCCTCGGAGCGGGTCGCCGTAGGTGAGGCGGAGCAGTCATTTTCAAACTGACGCAGTAGCGTCTGCCGGTCTGGGGCGCATCTTCCCGCGCACGACAAACCCGGCTTTCACGGTCGGCCAAAAACCGCTAGGCTGACGGGCACTCGCTGCTGCGCGTAGACCGAAGACCATGCGACAGACACACCGCACCCGCGCGCTGCCTCTGAGGCTGGCCTTGGGGCTGGTCCTGGGGTTGACTCTCCTGGCGCTCGGCTGCCCCAATAAACCGGTTCAGCCCCTGGTCCTGACCGAGCAGGTGGGGACCCTGCCGGTGCAGTTTTCCGCCCGCGAGTGCCGCCTGCCGATCCTGTCTGAGCGGCCCGCCGACCCGCACGAGGTGATTGCCCGGATCAAAACCTACGGCAATCCCAAGACCAAAAAGGAAGACATGGACGATATGCTGCGTGGCGAGGCGTGCGCGCTCGGCGCTCAGGCCCTGGTGCTCCAGCCGCTACAGACGGGCGCGTTTGAGGACGAAATCTCGGTCCAGCACCTGGGCTACAGCACCACCCGCGACTATACCAGTCGCGCCGAGTACCGGTATCGGGTGATCGGCCTGGCCATTCGCTATATCTCTGCTCCGCAATAGCCGAGCCGGGGGACTTGACAGGGGGGGGAACAGCCCATAGCTTTGCCGACCTTACCGCACCCCCGCGCCGCAAGAGACGATCCGATATTCAGTATGAGAATTGGTGGGAGCACAACGTGCGTTATTTACTAGTCGTGCTACTGAGCCTGCTGGGCGTGTCCGGCTGCCTGACTGCGGCGGACGAAGAAGTCCTCGAACACCTGAACAGCCTGGGCGAGTCCAAAGGCCAGATTTTCCCCGACCGCGAGGACTATTACGGGGTGTTTGTTCTCGACGAGCAGAACGCCTGGGCGGTGGGCAACCGGGGCGTGGTTCTTCACACCGCCGATGCCGGCCAGACCTTCACCCAGCTGAACAGCGGCGTTGAGCGGGCCATCTATGACGTGAATTTCGCCGATGCCCAGAGCGGGGTGGCGATCGGCCAGGACGGCCTGATTCTTAAGACCGACGACGGCGGCCAGACCTGGAAACAGATTCCGCTCGCCCTGCCCCTTGAGGACTGGCAGGTCGCCCAGCCGCATATGTTTGCCCTCAGCCGGGGGGCGAGTCCGAACCATGTCTGGGCCGTCGGGCCGGTCGGCGCTATCATTCATTCTGCCGACGGCGGCGAAACCTGGCAGAATCAGTCGCTGGGACGCGATGTGACGCTGAACGGCGTCTCGTTTGCCAGCGATACCGAAGGCTGGATTGCCGGCGAGTTCGGGAGCATTCTGCGCACCCAGGACGGTGGCCAGACCTGGCAGGAGCAAAGGAATGTGTTGAACCTGCCCAAATTCACCCGCCCCGACCTGAGCGAGGAGGACGCCATCGCCCAGCGGGTGCCCCGGCTGTATCTGGAGGACCTGTTCCTGATTGACGTGGCCTTCCGCAATCCGACCGAGGGCTATGTCACGGGTGAGAGCGGTATTCTGCTGCACACCCTTGACGCGGGTGAAACCTGGACGCGGATTCCGAGCGGGAGTTTCAATACCCTGTTGTCCGTCCTGCCGGCCGCCAGCGGTCAGGGAGCCGATATGGCGACCGGCATCCTGGGCACCCTGGCGCGCGAGGAGAACGGCGACTGGCGGCTCCTCGAAGACGTGCGAACCCACGTCTTGACCTGGATTCGTGACGTCAGTATTCCAAGAGGGGCCAGCTTCGGACTTGCGTGCGGTGGAAAAGGCACGATTCTGGTCACCACCGACGGAGGAAAAGAGTGGAAAAGGACGGCCAGCGAACAGCTGGCCCGCCTGTTTCAAAGCTAGGGCGCTCACCAATCCCCGCGACTTCACCCCCCCCGACCGACGCTTCTCGTTCCCAGCTTTGTCATTGGCCCTGAGGAGGTAATCTATGTCCGGCCCAGCTCCGACCGAAAAGAAGGGGACGGCTGATCGCATTGTCGAAGCCTATATCGGCTTCCTGTGGCGCCACCGGGTCGCCTACCTGGTGCTCCTGGCGCTCGTCACCGGTGTGTGGCTCTACCAGGCGCGCAAGGTGGAGATGTACAGCCAGTTTGCCGACCTGCTGCCCCAGGGCCACGACTACATCCAGGCCTATAACCAGCACCGCGAAATTTTTGGTGGGGCGAATATCGTCACCGCCGTCCTGCAGGTCAAAGACGGCGACATCTTCAACACCGAGACGCTCGAGAAAGTCCGCCTGGTGACCGATCAGCTCGACCAGGTCGAGGGCGTCGATCACAACCAGGTCGCCTCCATCTCCCATGTCAAAATCCGCAATATCCGCACCCTGCCGGGCGGTATGGTCCGCTCCTACCCGGTCCTGCCGGTCGATATCCCGACCGACCCCACAGAGCTGGAGACGCTCAAGTTCGAGATGTTCAACAACGACATCGTGATGAACAAATACGTCTCCGAGGACGGCAAGGCCGCGCTGGTGTTTGCCGGCTTCAACGAAGACCGCCTGGATTATCGGGAGATTCAGCGCGCGATTACCGATATCCGCAGCGAGGTCGAGGACGACAACACCTTCCTGTACGTCGCCGGTGAGCCGGCCCTCAAGGGCTGGGTGTGGTACTTCACCGGCGAGCTGTTCATGATTTTTTCCTTCACCGGGCTGTGTGTCCTGATCGCCCTGATCGTCTACTTCCGGCGCGCCTACGGGGTGCTGGTGCCGCTGATCGGAGCGGCGATTCAGACGATCTGGGGCCTGGGCTGGGTCGGCTGGTGGGGCTTTAATCTGGACCCGCTGATCCTGGTCATTCCGCTCCTGATCACCGCCCGCTCAATCAGCCACGCCGTCCAGATGGTCGAGCGCTACTTTGAGGCCCTGGAGGAGAGCAAGGACCAGCAAAAGGCCGCCTATACCTGCCTGCAAGACCTCTTCCTGCCCGGCGTGACTGGCGTGATCAGCGATGCCGGCGGGATTCTGGTTCTGTCGGTGGCCACCATTCCCCTGATCGAGAAGCTGGCCTACTACGGCAGCTTCTGGGCCTTTGCCAATATCTTCTGCATCACCCATACCATGCCGATCTTCCTGTCCTACTTCCCCACGCCCAAAAACACCCGGCACTTCGTGCCCCGCTGGATGGAAGTCACCCTGGACAAGGTCGGCCAGCTGGCCACCGGCCCGGTCAGCCGCTGGGTGATTCTGGGCGTGGCCGCCGTCACCATCGTGTTCGGCGTGCGCACCGCGATCACCGTCCCGATCGGCGAGCAGGAGGCCGGCTCCCCGCTGCTGTGGCAGGACGCCCACTACAATGTCTCGGCCCGGACCATCAACGAGCGCTTTGCCGGAGCCAATCAGCTGGTCATCTATCTGGAGGGCGAGCGCGAGCATATCCTCAAGGAGCCGTACGTACTGGCTACGATTGAGGATATGCGCCGCTACATGCTGGAGCAGGACGAGGCTGGCGACTCCCGCGAGCTGTACACCCTGGCCCGCGGGCTGAACCGCCTGTACCACTACAACGACCCGCGCTGGCAGGTCATTCCGCCCGACCTGGCCACGACCGGCAACCTGATCTTCGTGTACGAGGCCTCGGCGCCGATTTCCGGAGTCATCCTGGAATACACCGACCTGGTCTACAAAAACGGCCAGTTCGTGGTGTTCTACAAGGACGTCAAGGGCGACACGGTCCGCGAAGCCATTGCCCGGGCCAAGAAGTTCATTGCCGAACACCCGCTCGAAGGGGTGAGCATGCGCCTGGCCGGCGGCTTCATCGGCACGACCGCAGCCCTGAATGAAGAGATCGACAGTTCAGAGAAGCAGGCCGCCCTGCTGGTCATCCTCACCGTCTTTACCCTGGTCCTGCTCAGCTACGGTTCGCTGGTGGCTGCGGTCATGGTCATGGCCGCCCTGATCGCGGCCGGTGTGGCCAGCTACATGTACGTGTCGTTCATGGGCATCGGCATCAACATCAACTCGCTGCCGGTGACCGCAGTCGGCATGGGCATCGGGGTGGACTACATCCTGTACGTCGTGGACCGGGTGCGGCGGGAAATTCCCCGTGCCGGGGGAAACCGCCAGCAGGGCATCAAGCGCACCATCTCGACGACCGGCATGGCGGTCACGTTCACCGCTACGACCATGATCGCGGGCGTGATCCCGTGGTATTTTCTGTCGAGCCTGCGCTTTTCCGCGGAAATGGCGCTGCTGCTGGCCATTCTGCTGGTGACCCACTGGCTGTCGGCCCTGACCATGGTCCCGGCCATGATTGCCGCTTTCAAGCCCAAGTTTGCCGGCGGTGCGCCCGAGAAAGTCGCTGAGGAGCAGGCCGAGCCGGGCCTCAGCGCCCAGGCGCCCCAGCCTGCGGACTAGGATAACGAAGCGTCCGCACGCCGCCGGGGGGACAGGCGCGGGCACTTTTCTGTTGAGCATCAGCCATAGAGAGAAGGAGGAGTTTCATGCAAGAAGACACTTGGCGGAGGATGTCCACGCTGTGGGCAAGCCTCCTTGTGACCGGGATGTGTGTCGTGTTGGCGACCTCTCCGGCCTGGGGACAGAGAGAAGAGGGGTTGATTCCCAGTCTCCAGGATATGGCCATCCACGGCTATGTGGATAATTTCTCGATTCTGCGCAGCGATACGTTCAAGTCGGACTATCACGTTGCGTCCTCGCGCTACCGGGCCAGCGTGCAGCTGGCCGGCTCGCTGCGGGTGCTGCGGGACTATTTCCAGCGCTTTGAGTATTTCATCGAGCTGCGCCCCGAGTACGAGTCGATCTACGATATCAGCGACCGCTTCGGCAACGGCCGGGACAGCGATTCGATTGCGGTCTCGGGCCGTGTGCAGCCGGTGCGGGCCAACAAGGGACTGCTGGAAGCGTTTGGCTACAACCCGCGCAATTTCGCCGAGTTCTGGCCGCACTCCAACGCGATCTTCCCGTATAATCTCAAGCCCGGCTCGCGCTACAACGTACCGGGCCGGCGGCACGATCTGGACTCCAGAGACGCCTATTTCGGTCTGGATCAGAGCCAGAACGACCTGCGTTTCGGCATGCTGCGGGAGACCAACTTCGACCTCTACTATCCCGTCCGCGAGGCCTACTTCGACTTTTTCTGGGACGCCTTTGGTGGGCGCAACTGGCTGCGCATCGGTAAGCAGCAGCACGTGTGGGGCAAGGCCGACTTCTTCCGTCTGCAAGACATCGTCAACCCGGTCAACTTTGGCGACCATTTCTTTATCGACCTGTTCGACGATACCCGCATCCCGCTGTGGTCGATTCTGCTCGAGCATCGCTTCGGCACAATCGGTCCCTTCCGCGATGTGGCCGGCAGCATCGTGTGGGTGTTTGACCGCTATACCTCGCTCGGTTTCGGCCACTCGGCCCAACCCTGGTCGATCGGTTTCGGCCGCACCCTCGACGCCTTTGCCTTCGGCAACGATCTGTTCGGTCAGGCCCTGTTTCCCGGCCGGGACGATGTCAATATGGCCCTGCACCGCAACGGCGCGCCGGCCTGGAACCTCAAGAACTCGGGCATCGGCATGCGCTGGGAGGCCACCCTCGGCAACTTCCGCCTCCAGCTGACGGACTGGTTCGCCTTCCAGGACGTGGCCGCCTTTGGCTGGGACGGGATCAACGTCCTGACCGGCATCGAGGGCTGTACGACGGACAGCGCCGGCAACTCGATTTTTCCCACTCCGGGCGGCGTGGGCGGCGAGGACGTCATGTCGGCCTTTGGTCCGGCCCGGATCAACGTCAAGCCGAAACACATCCGCATGCGCGACGCCGCCATCGTGGCCGACGTGAAGAGCAAGTACAAGCGCGCCCGCTACGCCAACCTGTGCGGCCTGGGCGGCTCCCTGTCGGCCCGCTACCGCAAGCAGAACACCCTGGGGCTGTCGGTCGACTGGTTTGAGCCCACCACCGGCCTGGTCTTCCGCACCGAAACCTCGTGGACGGCCAACGCCTTGGTGACGGATACCACCAAGCCCGACCTGTTCGCCGATACCAACATCTACCGCTGGGTGCTGGGCATCGACCGCCCGACCTTTATCCGTTTCCTCAACCCGACCCGGAGTTTCTTCCTCAGCCTGCAAGCCTTTGGTACGCATCTGCCGGATGTCAACGCCGGCCGTTTCGGCAATCCCAACGGGGCGCGGGACAACTTCATCTTCACCTTCTTCGTCCAGAACCACTATTTCAGGGATCAGCTGGTCTACCTGCTGTTCGGCGCCTATGGCACGACCGGTGTGGACGGCACGCTGGGCGGCAACGCCGAGTATCTGATCACCAACCACTGGTCGGTCCAGTTCGGCGTCACCGCCTTTCTGGGCACAACCCGGGAGCACGACCTGACCACCTTTGCCCGCTTTACGACCGACGGCCGACCGTTCAGCGAAAGCGGTTTCGGCATCGGCCACATGCAGGCCGGCGGCTCGGAGCGCAACCAGATGAACGAGTTCTGGGGCCGGATACGCTACCGGTTCTAGCCACAGGAAATGTGTCACCCCTTTTGGCCCGGCGGCTTGACTGTCGGGCCAAAAGGGCAAGAATAGAAACACTCAGACCCAAGGAGGATGTATGCGGCGACTCGCACTCGCATCGGTATTTGTCGCTTGCGGTATGCTGTTCGGACCGGCTGCGGCCGTGGCCCAGGATGATCCGACGACCTACACGCGGGAGAGCTTCAGCCAGTGGCTGGCAGCGTCCAAGGATGCCAAGCCCGACTTCAAACCGGGCGATGTCCTGACCCACGCCGACCTGGAACGGATCCGGCCGTTTCTGTTCCCCGGCTACTTTGAGCAGTACCAGAAATGGACCGACGTGCAGTTCGAGATCGTGGAGACCAACCACGTCACCCCCCACCAGCTGGTGCTCGACTGTAACGAACAGTTCCAGGAACAGGTGAGCCTGGCCGAGGACGGCGCCCTGGAGAACTATGTGTGCGGCTATCCCTTCTCCAACGAGGATATCACCGAGGACGACCCCCAGGCCGGGCTGAAGGCCGCCTGGAACTACGACAAACGCTGGTACTGGCGCGGCTACTTCGTCAATAACGCGCTGACGACCTGGCTGCGTTTTGGCGGCGAGCACGTCGCGCCCGAACCCGAACAGCCGCCCGAGGGCTGGCGGGGCGCCGAGTACCCGATCAAGCCCGAGGACTGGCAGTACGACACGGAAAAAATCTACGGCGGCGGCGGGCGTTTTGAGCGCAGCCTGGGCACCTTCTACCACCGCGCCTACTACTCGCATCTGCCCATGTATCCAGAGTCCAACTACCAGCTGCCGAACGTGTCCGACGCCGGTGAGGTGTACTGGAAGGAGTTTACCGGCTTCTTCTCGCCCTACGACGTGCGGGGCACGGCCTTCATTGTGGCGCGCTACGACGACCCGCGACGGGGCGACGACGGCTGGGCCTATGTACCGAGCCTGCGCCGCGTGCGGCGCATTTCGGCCGAGGTCAAATCCGACTCGCTGATGGGCACCGAGCATACCCTGGAAGACTTCTACGGCTTCTCCGGCCGTCCGCTGGAGTGGAACTGGAACTTTCTGGGCTGGAAAGACATGATTGCGGTCCATATCAAGACCAAGTGGGACGACGACGGGGTGCGCTACGGCGGCCCCGACGGTTGGCTCAACGACGACGTGTGGCAGATTCGCCGCATGGCGATTGTCGAGCGCACGCCCAAAGATCCCCGTCACCCGTATTCGAGCGCGATTCAGGTCATCGATGCCGAAACCTGGGAGACCTGGTTGCATATTGCCTTCGACCGCAAGGGCAAGCTGTGGAAGGTGTGGCAGTGGGGCTATGCCTGGAGCGACGACGCCAAGCGCTACACCGACATGAATCACGGACGTTCCGCCGTGCACTGGAAGAACGTTGATACGGTCGATATCCAGAACGGCCGGGGCAACCTGTGGCGCGAGTACGGCGGCGGTCTGCCCGACTTCTCGGTCGATTTCATCAGCCGCCTGTATGACCTGAACCGTCTGACCGAGCTGCACCGCTAGGCCCGGTTCACGATAGGCTGTAGTAGGTCGGATTACGCTCCGCTAATCCGACCTACACGGCTGAAGAGGAACGATCATGACGCTTTCCAGAACGCTTTCCAAAAAGCTTTCAGTGTCCCGGGTGCTGACCGTGTGGCTGGCGGCAGTCCTGCTGAGTGCGGGGTGGGGCACCCCGCACGCGCTGTCGGCCGAGCCCGACCCGGCCGTGTATTATGGCTGGCTGGACGCCTACCAGAACCCGGGCGTTTCGACTCCCCCGGCTCCGCTTCCGGACACCCTGCCGGCTGACCAGCAGGCGCCGGACCTCGATGTGGCCGGGTCCGAAGAGCCGCTCGTCGCTCAGGCCGAGGCCGGCCAGGGTCTGAAGAGGACACGTGTCAACTTCCTCAGAGCCGATGGAAGACACGTTTTCTCTTTGGGATGTTATTATCACCGTTCCTACTACTCGCATCTGCCTATGTTCCAGGACGGTGCCTACACGCTGCCTGGCTCGCTCGACGTAGCCGAGCCGTATCAAAAACTCTCGCGCCAGGCGATTTCTTCACCCGCAGCCCCCTGAGCGAGGCGGAGCAGCATCTCATGTGGCTGAGACGCGGCCTCGCCGTCCTGCTGAGTGTCGCCTGCTGTCTCGCCGCGCCGCGTGTATGGGCCGAGGAGAGGGTCGCGCCCGATGGGCCTGCCTCGGAGCTTGAGGAACTGGCCGCTCAGGCCGCCCAACTCCACGCCGCCGGGCGCTATGCCGAGGCCCTGGGTCCGGCCCGGCAGCTCTTGCGGCTGACCGAACAGCGGGCCGGCCCCGACCATCCCCTCGTGTCCCAGAGCCTGAACAACCTGGCGCTCCTGCTCCAAAAGGCGGGTCAACCCGGGGAGGCACGTCCCCTGCTCGTGCGCGCCCTTCAGATTGATGAACACCATCTGGGACCCACCCACCCGGGCATTGTCCGCAGCCTGACCAATCTGGCGCTCGTCCTCCAGGATTTGGGACGCTACGCCGAGGCGCGGCCGCACCTGGTCCGTGGCCGGGCTATTACCCACGACGCGCTCGGGGCCGAGCATCCGGCGCTGGCCGTCAGCCTGGAGAATCTGGCCCAACTCGACGAAGAGCAGGGCCGCTACGATCAGGCTCTGGCCCAACTCGAACAGGCCGCCGCCATCCAGGAACGGGCGCTCGGGGCCGAGCACCCCGCGCTGGCCCTGAGTCTGGTCAAGCAGGCCCAGGTGTTGCGACGCCTCGGCGCCCAGGCGCGCGCCCGCCCCCTGCTTGAGCGGGCGCTGACGGTCCAGCGCAAGACCCATGGCGCGCAGCACCCGCGTGTTGCCGCAACGCTGACCGCGCTGGGTCTAGTGCTGAAAGAAACGGGCGAGTTCGGCCGAGCTCAGGAAGTCCAGCGCAGCGCTCTACGTATCCGCGAGGCCGCCCTCGGCCCTCGGCACCCGGACGTGGCCGAGAGCCTGAACAACCTGGGTTCGGCCCTATACCAAACCGGACAATTCGCCCACGCCCGGCCCCTGTTTGTTCGGGCCGGCGAGATTTATGCAGCGGTGTACGGTCCGGCGCACCCGACGGTGGCCACCAGCCTGAGCAACCTGGCCTCCCTGCTGTATCAGATTCAGGATTATCGCGGGGCTGAACACACCTATGAGCGAGTCATTGCTATCCAGGAAGACAGCCTCGGTGCCGACCATCCGAGCCTGGCCATGAGTCTCACCAATCTGGCCCTGGTGCTGCGCGAAGAAGGCCGACTGGACTCAGTCCGCCCCTTGTACGAACGGGCGCTCCAGCTTACCCGGGCTGCCTACGGCCCCGAGCATCCCAACCTGGCGGTCAGCCTCAACAACCTGGCCTCTCTGCTCCACCAGCAGGGCGAGTACGCTGCGGCGCGTCCGCTGTTTGCGCGCTCGGTGTCGATCATGCAGCAGGCGTTGGGCCACGACCATCCGAATGTCGCCACCAGTCACAACCAGTTTGCCCTGCTGCTGAAAGACGCCGGCGAGCTTAAGGCATCGCAAGAGCAGTATGAACGCGCCTTTGCCATAGAAAAGCGCGCCCTCGGCCCGGGCCAGCACCAGGTCGCGGTCAGCCTCAACAACCTGACCACCACCATGAGCGGGCTGGCCGACCTGTTGGGCCAGACCCGGCGCTCCGCCGCCGTGCTGCCCCTGTATGCCGAAACCTTTGCCGTGCTTGAAGCGGCGCTGGGCGCCGAGCATCCCAATCTGGTCGCCCACCTTGAGACGCTCGGCGCCGCGTACGCCGAGCAGGAAAAATGGTCGGACGCCGAGCCCTACTACCTGCGGGCCCTCCACCTGCGGGAGCGGGCCGACGAGCCCGGCCTGACGGATACGCTGCTGGCATTATCCCGCGTGTATGACAAGATGGGCAGGACCGAGGACGCGCGAGGACTGCGGGAACGGGTGGCCCGGCTGAGCCCTGCGGACGAGAGGTAGACATGGCGGCACAAGACCTGATCCGGCTGTGGGAAGAGCATGTGAGGGGCGAGTTTATCGACAAGGATGAAGAGCTGTCTCTGGCGACAATGACCGAGGATGCCAGCGTGCTGCACATCCCGAGCCAGTCGGGCGCCACCGGCAAAGCTGCGCTGAAGCCCTACTACCGCGATATGTTCATCCCATCGATTCCGGACCAGTGGCAGCACACGACCACCAAGCGGGTGGTGACCGAGGACAGCCTGGTTGAGGAGGCGACGGTACGGCTGGTCCATACCAGGCAGATGGACTGGTTCCTGCCCGGTCTGCCCCCGACCCGCAAGCCGATTGAGGTGGGCCTGGTGATTATCGTCGAGTATCGGGATGGGAAAATGGCTGCGGAACGGATCTACTGGGATCAGGCTGCGGTGCTGCGACAGATTGGCCGGCTGTAGCGCGAGCCGCGTCTGTACTCGATCACGCCGGTCAGTGCGGCATGGACACTTGGTAAGGAGGACTGTATGGCTGTATTCGACGCCGCCTGGATGGAAAGCTGGAAGACCCTGGTGAACCAGGACGCTGTCATCACAATCATCGGCAAGCACCTGACCACCACGGTGTTGTTTGCCTTTGGCGACACCACGTATGTTGTCTCGTATGCTGGCGGGCGGATTACCCGGATTGACGACCAGCTCGGTCCTGAATCGACCTATGCGTTTGCCCTGCGCGGTCCGGCCCAGACCTGGGAGAAGTTTGTTCAGCCGATTCCGCCCCCAATGTATAACGATATCTGGGCGATGGCTCATCCCCTGCACGGGCGGTTGCAGATTGAGGGCGATGTCAAAGTGATGTGGCAGAACCTGCGGGCGTTTACCTGGACGCTCGACTTCATGCGCAAGGTCAACGAATCGGGAGGCAGCTGAGATGGCGAACATCGAACCGATTACCGGCCGGTATATCCATGTCCCGTATGCGGGCGAAGACTACCGGGTATTTTACGAAGAAGCCGGGCAGGGCATTCCGCTGGTGTGTCTCCATACGGCCGGAACCGACTCGCGTGAGTGGCGTCACCAGCTGTGCGACCCCGATATCAACGGCAGCTTTCGGGTCATTGCCCTTGACCTGCCCCGCCACGGCAAATCCATCCCGCCCACCGGCTGGTGGAAGGAAGAGTATCGCCTGACGGCCACGTTCTACTCCGAGTTTGTAATGGCCTTCTGTCGGGAGCTGGGGCTGGAGCGGCCCGTCATCATGGGCAGTTCGATGGGCGGCAATATCTGTCTGCATCTGGCGCTCAATTTTGAGCAGGACGTGCGAGCCCTGATCGCCATCGAAGCCTGCGAGTATTCACCGGGCTGGTGGCTCGACTGGCTGTCCAACCCCCACATGCACGGCGGGGAGGTGTCCGCGACTTCGGTCTATGGGCTGATGGCGCCCCACAGCCCCGAGGAGTACCGGCGTGAGACGTGGTGGTATTACGCGCAGAGCGGTCCCGGCATCTTCAAGGGCGATCTGTACTTCTACAGTGTAGACCACGATTTTCGGAATCTGGTGGACCGGCTCTCCGGCCGAGTGCCGATGTACTTCATGACCGGGGTGTATGACTTTGCCTGCACCCCGGAAATGACCGAAAACACGGCCCGCAAGGTCAAGGGCTCAGAGTGTATTATCATGGAAGAAATCGGCCATTTTCCGATGTGCGAGAACCCGGTGACGTTCAAGCGCTATCTGATGCCGGTGCTGGCCAAGATCCGCGAAACCCGCTAGGACCCTGACTCAGAGGAGGACCGCATATGAAATTCAATCTATTCCTGCTGCCGACCGTTCCGGCGACGTTTGAAGAGCGTGAAAAACTGCGGCCCATCGGGCGCAATAACGACAAGTATCAGGAGCTGTTGAAAGAGGTCCGGGATATCGCCCAGATGGCCGAAGACCTGGGCTTTGACGCGCTGTCGACCACCGAGCACCATTTTCACTCCGAGGGCTATGAAGCCTCGATTGCACCGCTGCTGCTGTACACCGATCTGGCCGCCCGGACCGAGCGCATCAAGTTCGCCTCGCTGGGCCTGGTCCTGCCGACCTGGGATCCGATCCGGGTGGCGGAAGAGATTGCGGTGCTGGATCATCTGACCAAGGGCCGCTTTGTGGCCGGCTTTGCCCGCGGCTATCAGGATCGCTGGACGAACGTCCTCGGCCAGCACTACCACGTGACCGGCGCGCCCATGGACGGCTCCGAGGTTGATGCCCACAACCGGGCGGTTTTTGAAGAGGTGTTCAAGATCATGAAGATGGCCTGGACCCAGGAGTCGATCCGCTTCAAAACCAAGTACTACGAGGTCCCGGCGCCGTACGAGCAAGGCATCCAGCGCTGGCCGGTGGCCAAAAACTGGACTGCCAAATACGGGGCTGAGGGTGAGGTGGACGAGAACGGGGTGGTCCAGCGCATCTGCGTCGTGCCCAAACCCTACACCCAGCCTCACCCGCCGATCTGGCAGCCCTTCTCGGTCAGTGAGCGGACGATCCGCTGGTGCGCGGCCGAGAATATCGTGCCCTGGATCCTGATCGCCCATCCACCCTCGTTCCGTGAGCTGTGCGAAGCCTACCGCGAGGAAGCGGCCAAATCCGGCCGGCAGCTGGCGCTCGGCGAGAGTGTCGGCGCCTTTCGCTCGATCCACCTCGGCGACTCTTACACCCAGGCTTACTCCCTGGGCGCGGAGTGTCAGGGCGCCGGCTTTATCGAGTATTTTTCGGGCTTCGGCTTTTTTGAGGCGTATCGCTTTCCGGGCGAAACCACCCCGGTGCCGAATACCTTTGAGCGCATGGTCGAGAGCAAGTACGCCCTGGTCGGCACCACCGACGACATCAAGCGCGAACTCGAAGCCCTGCAAAAGAACAGCAATGTGGAATGGTTCGGCTGGTTCTTCGACCAGGGCCTGATGCCTTGGGACGAGACCAAGCGTCAGCTTGAGACCTTTGGCAAGGAAGTCCTGCCCGCCTTCAAGGACTAGCGCAGTTCACCATTATGCATAGCCGTGTAGGTCCGGTTAGCCGTAGGCGTAATCCGACATCCCGTATTTGTCGGATTGCGCTCCGCTAATCCGACCTACTACAGCTGAATCCGCCCGGGAAGGAATATGAAGAACACGGCTGCGGCGCTGATGCCGCAAAGCGCCCGCACCTGGGGAAAAATCCTGCTCGGCCTGGGTGCGGTGGTCGGGCTGCTGCTCATCGGACGCCAGGTCGGCGGCCTCGTGCCGCAGTTTGCCGCCTGGGTTACGACACTCGGCTGGTGGGGACCGCTGGTATTCATTGTCGGCTATGCCCTGGCCGTGGTGGCCCTGGTGCCCGGCTCGCTGCTGACTCTGGCGGCCGGCGCGGTCTTTGGGCTGGGCCAGGGCGTGGCGTATGTGTTCGTGGCGGCCGTCCTCGGCTCGTCGGCCGCCTTTCTGATCGCCCGCTATGTCGCCCGCTCTGCGGTGGAGCGCCGCCTGGCCAACAACCCGCGCTTTGCCGCGCTCGATACCGCACTCGGCGAGCAGGGCTGGAAAATCGTCCTGCTGCTGCGTCTGTCGCCGGTCTTTCCCTTTACGATGTTGAACTACAGCCTGGGCCTGACCAAGGTCCGGTTCGGCGACTATTTCCTCGCCTCGGTCGGTATGCTGCCCGGCACCCTGCTGTACGTCTACTCCGGCAAGCTGGCCGGGGATGTGGCCAGCCTGGCCGGCGGTGCTGCGGTGGAGAGGGGTCTGGCCTACTACCTGGTGCTGGGCCTGGGGCTGGCGGCAACGCTCGGAGTAACCACGCTCGTCACCCGTATGGCGCGGCGTTCCCTCAGCCAGATCACCGGCGAGTAGGCCCGCCGGATCAATACTTGGCCTATGTTGAGAGAACCGTCGAGAGAGCCAGGTCAGGCCATTTGCAGCAGGTCTCGCTCCCCGCAGGGGTCAATCTCAACCGTAATCTTGCGGACCTTGACCTCGGGAACCTTACGGCGGCCGTTGCCGGGCTTCATGGCAACGAGTCCTGCCGCCTCCAGCTTGGCCAGCGTGCGACTGAGATTGGGCTGGGCGCGTCCGGTCCATTCCCGCAGTTCAGTCATCGACTCGGGTTTGCGGTCACGGATCAGTGACAGAAGCCGGCGGTTCTCTGGTGTCAGCAGACGTACCAGGGCCTCGACGGAATTGAAGCTGGGTCGTGCCGCATCCGCAGGAGCCGGCTTCTGCCCGCGCGCCACTGCTTTCATCTCGTCGCGCAACGCGCGCAGGCTCTGAATCCTGTGTGTCGTCATGAGTCTTTCTCCTCTACCGCGATGACTGTCGTTCCCACATCACGCTCCTGCAACACCCGTTCAACCTCGGAAAAGAAGTCGTCAAGCAGGGTTTCTACATCGACGAACTGGTAGGGACGGCCTGCGTCGTTCTCCGTGCGATGCCGATGGTCACGGCTGCGTGGACGTGTCTTGTAGCGCGAACCCGTCGCCGCGACGCCGTGAGCGTTGTCGAAGCCGATGAGCCGCTTGCCTGATGGCGCGTGCAAAGTGAAGGAATAGGACAGGCCATGTGGACGCTCTCTGCTCGGTTTGACGCGCTTGATCTCGAATTTGATCCAGTAGCCCTCTTCAAGGTGATGGATGCGTCCGTCGAAGGCCAGGAGGAATTCGAGCGCATACTCGGGAACTGGCTTACTCATATCATATCCAGAGAAGATATTATGATTGCGCTGTCAGTTGTCAATAGCCCGCCTCTCTCAAGAGCGCTACCGAGGGAAAGA
Organism: uncultured Binatia bacterium (SeqCode); assembly: GCA_965243735.1. Lineage (GTDB taxonomy): Bacteria > Desulfobacterota > Binatia > Bin18 > Bin18 > JAAXHF01. The sequence continues at coordinate 3,213,085 of CBDEVZ010000008.1, read as the reverse complement.
GAACTGGCCGGGCTGGTCAAGCCGGCTGTGAGGTCGGGGATCGGTAGACTGGGGTGCGGGTCTCGGCCAAGCGCACAATGAGCGCTGCGGCTTCCTCGGGACCGTTATGGCGACGCAGGGTGTGCTCCATCTTCTGTGCCTGACGGGTGAAGGAGTCCTGGCTGAGCAGGGTGCGGATGGCGCGTGTGAGCCGGGCGGTGGTGAGCAGGCGCCGGTCCAGGCGCAGACCGGCCCCGGCGTCCACGCAGCGCTGGGCATTGTCGGGCTGGTCCGCGCCGAGGGGGATACACAGCAGCGGAATCCCGTGGGACAGCGCCGTCATCACGGTGTTCACCCCGCCGTGGGAGATAACCAGAGCCGGCCGAGTTTTCAGCCCAGCTTGCAGAACGGTCTGCGGAATATAGGCTTCAACGCGCACATTTGGCGGAACCGTCGAGAACAGCCCAGGCGGACACCCCGGACCGGTAGCCACCAGCCCCACGACGTCGAGCTGGCCGAGGGCGCGGATGATTTTTTGGAAGACGCCGAGCCGCGTATTAAAAACCGTGCCGAGGCTGACATACACCAGCGGCTTGTTCGTCGGCAGCTGCCCAAGCCAGTCCGACGCCTGCCAGTCAGCCGGCCGGTCCCAGACCGTTGGGCCAACATAATGCACCTGCGGCGGCAGGTCGGGCCGATTGTAGTCGTACTCCCGGCTACAGGTGTGGATGAGCAGGAACGGCGCCAGGACGTGTGGAGAAAGCGGGTCGGCATGAGAGGGCAGACCGAGCTGCCGACGATAGCGATTCAGGGCACGGCGCCACGGAGCCATCAGCGCCGTGGCGATGCGAATCGCGCCGCTGAGTCCGAGCCGATAGGGCAGGCGCAAGGCCGGAGGGAGGGTCTCGACACGCGGAAAGCCCGCCGGCGGGGCGTGCAGGCTCGGGGTCATGAAGTGGGTCATGGGGCTCAGCACGGCCCACGGCAGGGCCTGCTGCTCACAAAAGAGCTGGGCTGCAAAGGTCAGCGGCCCGGCCACAACAACCGTAGGCCGGAAGTCCTGGGCAATCCGCCGCAGTTCCGGGATACGGCTGGGAACCGAGGCCATGAAGATGCGCAAAAAGTCGTAGCTGACGCGCAGATAGTGCAGGCGCAGATACCGAATAAGCGGAAAAAACTCTTCCAGGCGTTCTTCGGAGTAGTGTGGGCCGAGGGGATAGAAGGGCAGGCCCTCGCGCTCGATGCGCTCCTGATACAGCCGGCTGGTCGCCAGGGCAACAGCATGACCCCCGGTCTGGAGGGTGTGCATCACCGGCAGCAGGGGATGGACATGGCCCATGCCCGGTTCGGTGACAAACAGGACGCGCTGGGGTGAGGTGGCAGGCGGGGAATGCAGGGACGCCATAGCTGTTTCATCCTTCTTGTCACCGAACTTATCACCGAGCCTGGTTGTCCAGCACGTTCAGGAAACGGGTCAGCACCCGGTCATTGATGTGCAATGGGTTCGCAATCTGCATCCGGCGAGCGACCGACACGGCCCGCCGACTCGTCAGAACGCCGGTGGCGACCAAATCTACCATGAGGCCAAGACCAAAACGCGTCTCAACGCCATGACGTTTGCACAGCCGTCGTAGTGCGCCGTCGTTCGTCACGCATGTCCATCCCTCTTCTCGACACACGACCAGGCAGAGGCGATCATTGAATGAGACACTCGACTCGACCTCCGCGGCCTGGAGCAGCTGATCCGTTGCGACCTCGATGACTTCAATGCCAAGGCGCGCGCGCTGCGCTGCCGTGACGCCTCGTACCTCCTCAAGCACGGACGTTACGACAGCCACCCGCCCGATGTGCTGAACTACGAGATCGAGAATCGCCAAATCAGACTCGCGATAGTCGATAAGCACGTCCGCGTCAGCAAGGAGCACGGACGGTGGCGCTGACATCTAAATCGTCCACTCGCGCGTCTTCTGCCTCATCTCGTCCCGGGTGAGGCCCAGTATCTCAGCAGCGCGCCCGAGCGAAATACGTTCCTCTTCGAGCGCTTGTCGCACAAGTCGCGACAGGCGATCTTCTATGAAGTCGTGTTCGGAGAGACCCGCCGGTTCACCTGAGCGGCTCCAGTTCCACGCAAACTCGCTCTTCTGGAGCGCCTCGGGCTCGTCGGTTTTGCGCAGCGTCTTGCCGAAGTACCTCCGGTGCTGGACCTGGAATGCGCGCCACACCTCGGATGTCTCACGGCCTGACTCGACCAGCCGGTAGAGTACGGTCTTGTAGCTCACGCGGAAGATACGCTTGACTTTGAGGACACGCACCAGAAGCGGGTGGCCACGGGTCCCCTCCCACTCGGCCGCGAACGCTGTCTCCGGCATCAGGAACTCGCTTGCAAAGGCGTCAGCTTCGCGCTCTGTCTCCGTCGGGAGATGGGTGGCCTCGCGCTGGTATTCGTCCTGGTGGAGCAGCAGGTGGCCCAGTTCGTGTGCTGCGGTGAAAATCCAGCGCTCTACCGAAATCCGCTCCCAGGTGTTGACGACCACCGCCGGACCGTGGTCTCGGGGACCGACACTCAGCCCAAAGAATGAATCCCGATTCGTCTCCAGGAGCAGGAGTTTCACCCCGTTCTCCTCAAGCAGTCCGCAGAGATCGCGTACCGGCTCCTCAGGGCCGAGACCAACGGCCCGGCGTGCAGCCCGTGCAATCTTCTCAGGACTGCCGTGGCGGCTCACAGACGTTCCCTCCTCGAACCGGAACGGAAGACGCTCGTCAATCTCGGCTTCAAGCCCGGCATAGGCATCCAGCCATTTCGAGACCTCGGCCAGAATCTGCTCGCGAGCATGGACCTGCGCTCGGGGGCGGAATCGCACGCTCTCAAGAGGCCGGACGGGAGTGACCAGCTCTCCAACCGGAACAGCCAGCGCTTTTGCCAGAGCGTCAAGAGTCCGTGCTCTCGGGATAACAGTTCCCCGCTCAATTTTTCCCAGCGACACGCGCGAGAGTCCGGCCTTTGCAGCCAGGTCCTGCTGGGTCAATCGCCGGTCCAACCGCAGCCGGGCGACATTCGCGGCGATGCACGCTTCATCTGACATTGTTCGTTTCCCCTCCAGTCATAAATTATCTTTACCACATATTTTAATAATTTGAAAATTTTACGAGAGATACCAACGAACAGACTCGTGCGCGAGGTGATCCCTCCGTTCCGTTCTTGACGGCAGGCCGTCAGAGCCGTATGCGGGTGACAGTATGACGGTCACACAGATTACGCTCCGCAATGTCGATGCCGAGCTTTCACGTCAGCTTCGCGCTATTAGCGAGGAACGGGGAGAGAGTTTGAACAGCACTGTCTTGGCCCTCCTGCGAGACGCAGTGGGCCGAGAGGTGCGGCGTACTCGCCTGCGCCGATACGTGACGTGGACGCCCGCTGATCTTGACGAGTTTACCGCTGCGCTACGCTCGCAACGAGCCTTGTAGGTCGGCTTAGCCCAAGGCGTAAGCCGACATGGCGGGGACGGGGAGGAGTGTCGGATTACGCTCCGCTAATCCGACCTACTGGTCTGATACATCATCCCATCCTAATCGACCATTCTGATATGGGGATTGTCGTCTGGAACTTCTGTTATGATCAAATTCTTCTTTTGGAAGAACACCCTCAGGTCATGCGTATATTGCTCTACAGGTTCTGTATCAATAATCTGCTTCAACTCTTCGCCAGAACGTGTGAAGGCCACTCCGTGTAATCTAAATTGACCGCTTTTACTGTGTGACGGCCCCGGAGCTAGTAGCCAGTATTTCCCTTGGTACCGAAAAGGAACACTAATCATCGCTGCCTTTCCGTTTGAGATATCCGCCTTTATTCCTATACACGCTTGGTAATCTTTCCAAGAATTGTAATCGGAAATGATGAGACCATGTTCGTTCAAGATGTTGAGTTGTGCGTAACTCAATCCGTATTTGGAAAGACAGTTGTCTCCAGCCTGTCCGTCTAAAGAGACAACTCGGACATCACCTTGAAAGGTCATGCTCAGAGAACACAGTTTTGTAAATATTTTCGCTGCTTCTTGATCAAGGTTGCCCAGAATCTTCACCGTTTTGACAGAAAAAGAATTCGGATTTCTAATTGTACCTGCTAAAACACGCCCAAAGTATTGCTGCATATCGTCCGTGCTTTTCAGACGGGCTTCAGTTTCAAAAGTATTGAGCAAATCGTCACTTACAGTCTCCTCCGAAGAAGGCTGATCTCCTATATAATTGTCTTTCTTCAACTCTTTCGCTGCTGCTTTAGAAATCATATCGAGGTTGATTTGTTCACGGATTACTCTCTGCCCAAATTTCTTTGCAGCTATACGAGCATATTCTGGATCAATGCGCATTTGTTCTGCGATCTGTTCCGAGGTTGTCGATATAATTTTGATGCGCGATTCGTACTCGGCGCGTATCTCCGAAGACTTGCCCTCAAGATACGCAACAGGAACATCAACGAGGGCGGAGCAGAGACGGCCAAACGCCTTGAAAAAGTTTTTTCTGACTGGGGCGGGGATGCTTGTTCCAGTCATAAGGTCAGTAACAGCATCAAGAACAGAAGTGCTACCATCGTCCTGCTGTCTGCCGTCGCTTAATCGATCAGCCATACCGTGCTCTTGAGATGGTATAGAGGGTTGTCATCCTCTAACATGAAGTTAATCATTTGGAGCTGAGCAGCAACCATATTCGTAACATTAAACCGTAGCGATATCAATGAGGGCGTCTCGGACTCGGACCAGGCGAGAGCGATAGTCTATACGATGTGTGATGTCGTCAGCTCCTGAGTTTCTTCGTCTTCTGTGTAGACCTCTGAGTAGAGATCCGCAGACTCCCGCAAACGTTGCTGGGCGAATTCTTCACGCAGGCGGTCGAGCGCCATCCGAACAACGGTGCTTTTGTCCTTGAATCCATACGAGCGGCATTCATCGAGAAATTGCAGATGCGATTCTTCGAGGCTGAATTTTGCTTGGACCATAGTGACCTCTCTCAGAAGTTGCTATATGCACCCTACTCCTCGTCAGGCATGTGCTCAATCACGGCTGCGGCTTCCGCTGCGGCGCCGTTGGCAATCAGAGCCAGAGCCAGCAGCCGCAGGCCGCGCGGGCTTGCCTGGAGCCGGCAGGCGGCCCGCGCCCAGGCCAAGGCTTCGGCCGCCCGGTCTCCGGCACACAGGGCCTGACGGGCCTGCTCGCGCAGCTGCCAGGCTTTTGCCGCCAGGCGCATGAGTGGGGCCAGATCGGTCCCGCACCGGGCGCACACAGCCGTCTCCCGCCACGCCGCCCGGCAGGTCGGACAGCGCGGTTCATCAAATGATGAACGGCCCATCTGATTGGCGGGGCTAGGCTTCTTCGACATAGAACAGCAGGTCGGTCAGCTGGGAGGTGGCCGTCTGGAGCTGCGGCCAAGCCTGTGTTCTCAGCGCCTCCTCAATCTCTCGGTGTAATCCCAACGCCTCTTGGCGGTCTTCGGGAGTCATCCTTTCCAGCAGCCGCTGGCTGCGCTCCAGCAGCCGACCGGCGGCAAACACCTGTTGGCGCAACTCCCGGTGGGCATGGTCATCAGCGGTGTCAGGCTCTTGAGCGGACGTCTCCTCCTGCTCAAGCCTGTCCTGAGCCCCGTCGAAGGACGACTCGGCCGTGTCTGCGCGGTTCTGGGCCAACAGCTCGTGCAGGCGCTGACGAGCCCGGGCTATCTCCTCGGCCGACATAGCGGTGGTGGTGCCCTCAATCGTGATGTGGCGGGCCAGGCCGGTGCGCTTCTCAGTGGCCGTAACCTTGAGAATCCCGTCCAGGTCGAGTTCCATACGGCACAGCATCTCATTGCCGGCCGGCACCTGGGACAGACCCTCAATGCAGAAGCGTCCGACCAGGATGTTATTCAAGGCGTCGGGGTCGTCGCCCTGATAGATCGACACCTGCCAGTCGGTCTGCCCGTCGACCAGGGTGTGGTAGGAGTCGGTGCGGCTGACCGGCAGGGGCGTGTTGCGCCGAATAATCGGGTGGTAGCAGTGCTCATGCGGCCTGCCGTTCAGCACGCCGAGGTGCGACGGACCGAAAGAGTAGGGCGAGATATCGACCAGCACCCGGTTGATATTGTGGCCGGCCTGGCGGGCGGCCAATACCCCGGCCCCAAAGGCGACACACAGCTCGGGCTGGAGGTCCTGGTGGGGGACGAGGCCGGTCCGGTCTTCGAGCAGTTGGGCGACCAGCGGGGTGCGGCTCGCGCCGCCGACCAGCAGGATCTCATCAATCTGCTCCGGTCGCTTGCCCGCGTCACTCAGCGCCTGGTAGACGCTGTCCAGGGTGGTGTCCAGCAGATGCCGGATCAGCCCTTCGTAGTCGGCCCGGGATATTTCCACATCAAGGTGGACCGGAACCCCGTTGCGGTCGGCCAGGTGCGCCTCTCGAATATGGGCGTAGGGCTCAAAGCTCAGACGCTTTTTGGCCTCTTCGACCGCATACAGCAGACGGCTCATAGCTCTGGGGTCGTTGTGCAGGTCCGGACCGCCCGACTCGACAAACCGGTCGTGCACCCAGTCCAGCAGGCGCCGGTCAAAATCATCGCCGCCCAGGTGGTTGTTGCCGTGGCTGGCAATGACCTCGGTGATTTCGTCCTGGACCTGGACCAGGGACACATCAAACGTCCCGCCGCCCAGGTCATAAATCAGGATCGTGCGGTCTCCCCGCCGGTCGGCGCCATAGGCCAGGGCGGCGGCGGTCGGTTCGTTCAGGATGCGGACGACCTCCAGGCCGACGATACGCCCGGCGTCGCGGGTGGCCTGACGTTGGGCGTCGGAGAAATAGGCCGGTACGGTGATCACCGCCCGCGATACGGGCCGGCCCAGTACGGTCTCGGCGCGGGTCTTCAGGTCGTGCAGGATCAGGGCTGAGATTTCCGGCGGGGAATAGCTGTGCCGGCCCAGCACAATCCGTTCGGCAGACCCCATCAGGCGTTTGACCGACTTTACGGTCCGGTCCGGGTACAGGGGGTATTGATTCCGGGCCGGGGTGCCGACCAGGACACGGTCGTCCGGGGCGAGGCCGACGACGGAGGGAACGATCTGCTCGCCGGCGACGGCCAGAACCTGGACTGCGTCGCCAACGACGGCCGCGACCTCGGAGTTGGTCGTGCCGAGATCAATACCGAGGATAATGTCGTGGGTCATGGTTCTTGTTCGATGTGCGCCGTTCGCCGTTCATCGTTCATCATTCATCATTCATCATTTGCTACGACCTCGACTTCGGCAAAGCGCAGCACTTGGCCGTTGCAGGTGTAGCCGGGACGGATGACCGCGACGACCGTGCCGGGGGCCGTACCGGCGGCGCGGCTGACTGCGGTTGCCCGCATCAGGCTGGGATCGAACGGCGTGTTGAGACACCCGATCTCGTACACATCCAACCGTCGCAGCAGATCGTCGAGGCGCTCGCGGGCCAGCCGTGCGCCTTCGACCAGGGCTTCGAGCACCGGGCGCTGGCCGAGCCGGGCGCGCAGTCCGCTCAGGCTGGCCAGCCGCCGTTCGGCTTCGTCCAGATTGCGGCTCAGGTGGTCGCGAACTTCGAGCAGCTCAGACACCAGCTCGGTGCGCGCCTCGCGTCGCGCCTGGCTCAGTTGGCGGGTCTGGTCAGCGGCGGCCGGCTGGCTCTGGGCGGCCTGCTCGGTCAGCCGGTCCAGAGCCTGGCCGAGTTCGGTGTGCAGACGGTTGGTAGCCCGGCCCTGGAGTTGGGTCTCACGGGTCAGGGCGCTCAGCTGCCCGAGCAGAGAAAACAGGTCGGGGACCGGCTCAGGCGACGACAGCGCGTCCGGGGCAAGACCGGCCGGGGCCGGCTCTGGCTGGTCGAGATCGTCGAGCCAGGTTTGCACGGTCGCTAACAGCCGCTGTCGCCGCTCTGGGGTGAGCCTGCTCACCGCTGTGGCTCCCGCAGGATATTCAGCCACGCCGCCGGACCGACATGCCGCCGCTCGTCGGGTATCAGGTCGCATACGTCCTCGACCCGGCCCAGCGGAGGGGGGCCGAGCACACGATAGGCGAGCCGTTTTTCGGCGTCCCGAATCGTTTCATACGCCTCTCGAATCCGGCCGAAGCCCTCCGGGTCGCGGTCTGGCGGGCAATGCCTGAGGGCTCGGATATAGGCCGCACGAACGGTCGCATCGTCGGCGTTGTCTTCAATATCGAGGATGGCAAAAGGGCTGAGCATGGCGGAGAGCCTATGGCAAGGCAGGTTGAGCCACGGCGGTCGTGTGGGCAAACGCCTGGCCGGCCAGGCGGGGCGGCCTGGGATGGTGCCGCTCGACCTCAAGGGTCACCTCGATTTGCGCCTGACTGGGGGGGCGGTGGGGCGAGGCTCCCGGCGCTAAGGGTTCTGTCCAGGCTGGGAGGGCGGCCAGGGCTGCGGCGGCGTGGCCGGCGGCCTGCGTGTCCCGCGCTCGTTCGGCCAGCTCGCGGGCCGCTTGCAGGCAGTTGCGGGCGCGGGCCTGGTGGGGCGGGCTGGCCGAGCCGGTCAGGCTGTTGCCGCGGGCTAGCAGGAAACGGTGTAAGTCGGGTCCTGGGTAGCTCAGCCCGCGGCCGGCCGCGATATAAGTCAGGGTCGGTCGGCCGATGGCCAAGCCGGCGTGACACAGGGTGTGCAGCTGGGCCATTGAGGCGCCGCCCAGATTCTTTTCGACCTGGCTCACAAAGCTGTCCGGGACGCACAGCCGACGGTCCAGGGCTCCGAACAGGGCACACGCCCGGGCCAGCCCCTCGACCGCCTGTGGGGGGGAGACGCTTGCCGACCACTGGGGTCGAGCCACCTTGGTCAGCTCACTTGCCGTGGCCAGGATCAGGGCGTGCAGGGCCTGATTGTTGACCGTCTCGGCCAGGATCTCGGCCCAAGCCTGGGCGCCTGCGGTATCGGCCATTTTCTGGGCCAGCGCCCAGTTGAGGGCCAGCACATAGGCTCTGGTGTCGCCGTCGTTGGCCTGCGGCTCTTGGGTCAGACGCTCCAGGTCGGCTGCGGCCAGGGTGGCTCTGGCGTCTTGAATGCGTCGCTCGGCGCTGGCCAGCAGGAGCCGAAAGCGGCTGTCCCGCAGCTGGGGGTGGAGGCGGTTGAGGGCTTCCGCTTTGGCCACGAAACCGAGCGCTTTGCGGAGCGCGCCGCGCTTTTCGGCCGCCTCGATCAGGTACAGCAGGGGCTCGAGGTCGTCCGGGTAGGCCGCATGCCAGGCTTCGGCTTCGGCCTCGGCCCGCTTGGCGTCGTGCTGTGCATAGTAGGCGACCATGGCTGCAAAGACCTGCGCGCCGAGCCGGGCCGAGACACACCCGACGGCTTGGCGTGCGCGCTCAAGCAGAGCCGCCCGATCAAAGACGGCCGGCAGCCGACCGCTCCGCAGCGCGCGGCGCAGGTCGTGCTCGGAGGCCACGTCCAAGTCGTCCAGCAGCTGTTGCCGGTCGGCCGGAAACAGTTCGCTCATATGCAGCAGAATACAAACGGTTTCCGGGCTGCCGGGCGACAGTCGCCCTGCGGCCTGGGCCGCACTGAGGTAGGCGTCCCACACCAGCAGGGCGCCGTCCCACTGGCTGTGTTCGAGGCTGAGGGCGGCCAGACGCGGCAGCTCCGGGTCGATGTCCTGGTGGCTGAGGAGGTCTATCAGGCCGGCCGGCAAGCCGCCGTTCCGCTGCCAGTGGTCCAACACCGTCCTTATGAAGGTGTGCCGGTGAGCGGTCGGCAGGCTGGCCAGCCACGGCAAGAGGCGGCGCAGGGTGGTGAGAGCCTGCTGCCCGTCTCCACGGCTCAGCGCCCGGCTGAGTTGGAGGCGTCGGCTATGGCTGCCGGCGCTGACCTGCTCTACCAGAGCTGCTGCGGGAGTGCCGGGACCGAAGTCTGCCGCCTCGGCCGGCGTCCGGGTTCCGGGCAGCAGGGCGCGCAGGACCGGGACTAGCCGGCCCGGCCCGGAATCGGCCGGAATACGGGCCAGATTGGCCTCAGCGCGCGTATCGGCGTGGCGATAAAATGCGTCGAGCGCGCGGATGAGCAGCTTCCAGGGTGCCAGCGGCGACTGGCGCGGAATGGTATCGAGATCGGCCAGGGTGCCGGGCGGCAGCGGAGCGGTGGTGACGGCGTTAAACAGCCGCCGGACAAGAGCGGCCTGGCGTCGCAGCGGGTGGCCGGCCGGCAGGGCCGGGCTGTCCGCCAGCTGGCCAGGGTCGGTGAGCCGGGCCAGGATCAGGGCGTGCAGCTCGCGGCGCCGGTCTTGTGTGGCGTGTAACAGCTCGCTGAGTAGCGCGTCGAGGTCAGCGCTCACGCGCTGGGCGAGCGGAGCCACCCGCCCGCCACGAGCGTATCTTTTTCGTTTGGCCATGATACAATTCTTTATCCGGTCGCTCGGTCTGTGTGCAAGATGAATGAGGAACACTGAACGATGAGCAATGAGTCAAAGAGGCACGCGCAATACAGCTATGTGGTCAACAATAGGGAACGTGATCTCTTGTGGAGCCCATCTATTATCACGTTCCCTATTGTCAGCGCTGTCGTCATCATACTGGGGCTGCAGGGTGTGGCTGAGGCACAGCCGGATCCGGCGGCCTACTTCCCGCTTACGGTGGGCAATCGCTGGGTGTATGAGGCCAGCGAAGGCACCAGCACGGAGGAATGGGAAGTCATTCGTGAGGAAGAAGACGCGTTTGTGGTCCAAATTACGGCCGACTCGCTGTCGACCGCCAGTTTTGAGGAAGAGTTTCGACCAACGCCCGACGGTATTGAGCGCCTGACCCGTAGCGACATCAACGTCGATACCCGCCCCCAGCCGGCTATCAACCGGAAATTTCAACCCCAGCCACAAGCCGAGCCGAATGGAGACGCCGGACCGGCCTTTGTCCTCAAAAGACCCCTGCGGATTGGGACGGTGTGGGAGAACGGCGACGGCCGGTATGAGATTACCGCTCTGGGCCAAGCCGTTACCGTCCCGGCCGGGACGTTTGAGGACTGTGTCGAGGTCATGCACTGGAGCAGAGGCGGCAAGGTGATCGTGATCAGCCTCTACGCTCCGGGCGTCGGAGTGGTGCAGCGTGATGAGACGTTTCCACTGCTTGAGGGCAGTGGCAATCTCAACCCCAATGAGCGGCAAAACCTCGTGTTACAGTTGAAGGAATGGACGGTCCACTGAGATCAGACCGTTCTGCGCCGTCGATACCCGGCCACCGCCACCCCAATCAGCAGAACCACGAGCGGCTCACCCAGCACCGCCAGCCAGAACAGCTGTCGGCTCTGCCGGGCGGTCAGAAAGATGGTCGAGAGTTTTGGATCGGTTTCTTCGTTTTTGGGCCGTTGGGTGATGAAACGCTCTTCCTGAACCAGCCACTGGACCGTGTTGAGAAACAGGTCTCTGTTGCCGAGCAGCGACAGACGGGCGTTGCTGACAAAGTCGCTGTCGCCATAGACGACCAGGCGCGCCGCGTTGTGTGGCGCGCGGGCGGGCTGGACAGGCGTCGCCGGAGAGGGGGACGCCGCGCCGTCGTCGGGCGTCGACCAGCCATCGAGGTCGACGGTCACGGCCACCGCCAGCGAGATCGGTCCCTGGCGGGCTTGTGTGCCCTCGAATTCGAGCGCGCCGGCGGGCACCTCGGCCCCGGGGGTAAAGCGTGCCCACGAGCCCGGGCCGGTCCGACAGAAGGGGGCGACGCTGAGGGCCGGGTGGGGCAAGGGATCAAGCGGCTCGACCGAGCGGGCCAGCGGAAAGATGGTGTTGATCGCAAAGTCCTTCACAATCGCCACGCCGGTGTTGTACAGCGACACGATCGGGCTGAGCGCGTCTCCGCCAAACAGCCGGTTGGACGGGTCGTACACCAGATCCTGAGCCAGACCGACGCCATAGGTGTTGAGAAAGGCGCTCAGATTGGGTGCGGCCATGGGGTCGATCATCACCAGCAGACTGCCGCCGCCGGCCACAAAGCGCTCGAGGGCGGCGGTTTCCCGGGGTAGCAAATCGGCCCGCGGGCCGCTCAGCACCAGCAGCGCCGCATCCTCGGGAACGCGTGCCGCGCGCGACAGCAGCAGGGGTTTGACGACAAAGTTCTCATTCCGCAGGGCCAGCGCCGCCTCGCTGTAGCCGTCCCTGGCGTGGCGGCTGAACGGATCGTGTTCGCCGTGGCCACCAATAAAGTAGACGACTTTTTTCTGGCCGTGCAGGAACTGGAACAGGGCCTGGGTAATCAGTTCCTCGCTGGCGATGGGCAGCAGCTTGCGCTGGCCCTGGTATTCCATCACCGTCGCCCCGTAGTGGGTGGCGCCGTACTGCTGGGCGAGCCCCAGGTTGCGGTCACGGTAGAGAATACGGTAGCGGAAGCCGGAGTTGTAGGCCGCGTAGCGTTTGAACAAGTCTTCATACGCCTGGTAGGCGTCGGGCGAGCCGCCAAAGAAGAGCGTGAGCACAACCTCCCGGTCGGCCAGATCGCCGAGCAGCTCCCGGGTCTGGGGAGACAGGGTCAGGCTCTTGCTGGGGGTCAGGTCCCAGCGCAGGTTGTGGCGCATGGACAGGCTCTGGAGTCCGACCAGGCCGACCAGCAGCCCCAGATTGACGGCGCCGACCACCAGCCACTGGCGTCGGCTGGGCGTTTCCAGAAAGGCGCGCAGCGAGGAGAACTCGCCCTTGCCACGCCAGCGTCGCGAGCGCAGCGCCTGCCAGGTCAGGACCAGAAAAAACAGGCTGAACAAGACCAGGAAGCTGATTTCCTGGCTGTCGATCGCGCCGCGGGCAAAATGGTAGAAGCGGTCAAAGAGCGAGATCTGGAGCAGGATGTGAACGACCGTCTCGCTCACCGCCTGCTCGTTCCAGGTCAGCGACCAGAACAGCACCAGCATGCCTAGGGTGGCCATGGCGGCCACCGCCTGACTGTCGGTCAGGGCCGACAGAAACAGGCCGACGCTGACAAAGGCCAGGCCGAGCAGAAACAGCCCGACGTAGCCGGCCAGCAGCGGCGACCAGCTGACCTGGGGGTGATACCAGGACAGGACCAGGGGGTAGAAGGTGGTCAGGCTCAGCACCACCGCCAGCAGCACGGCGGCGGCCAGAAACTTGCCGACCAGGACGCTGGCCTCCGAGACCGGGTAGGTCCACAGCAGGTCGAGGGTGCCGAGCTTTTTCTCCTCGGCAAAGGCTCGGGCGGTCAGGACCGGGACCAGCAGCAGGAGCACGAAGCGAACATCGTGAAAGAAAAACTCCCACAAGCCCCGCTCCAGATTGATCCCGCCCAGGAGCATGAACAGGCTGAGATCGGTGTAGAAAAAGAAACCGGCCAGGGCCAGGGCAACGGCGACAATGGCGTAGGCCAGGAAGAGCCCGAAAGAGGCTCTCAGTTCTTTGCTGAAAACGGCGAGACAAGTCATGGCGACTCAGTGGCCGGGGGCTGGTCGTGCAGCACGCGGTGAAAGATTTCTTCGAGTTCCATTTCCCGCGAGCGCAACTCAAAGACCGGCCAGCCGCAGGCGGTCGCGGTCGCCACAATGGCCGGTCGGACCTCTGCTGCGGGCTCGGCGCGGACCGTGTACGAACCGGGGCCGTCGCCGCCCGGACTGTGGCAGGCAACGCTGCGCACCCCGGGCAGGGCTTGCAGCGTCTCGACAACGGTCTCCGGCGGTCCGGCAATCTGGGCCACCAGTTCGGCCGAGTCGCGCAGCGCCAGCGTCAGGTTGTCCGGGCTGTCGAGGGCCAGCACCCGGCCCTGGTTGATAATCATCACCCGGTCGCAGGTCAGGCGGACTTCGGACAGGATATGGGTCGATAACAGCACCGTCCGCCGGCCGTGCATGCCGCGAATCAGGCGCCGGAACTCGGCCGCCTGCTCGGGGTCGAGGCCGATGGTCGGTTCGTCCAGGATCAAGACCGTGGGATCGTGCAACAGGGCCTGGGCCAGGCCGACCCGTTGGCGGTAGCCTTTGGACAGAGTCCCGATGTAGCGCCTGGACAGCCGGCCGAGGTCAAGCTCTTCAATGACTGTGGCGACACGGGCGGCGCGAACGCGGCGGCGCAGGCCCTTCATTTTGCCGACAAAGTCGAGAAAGCCGCGGATTGTCATTTCCGGGTACAGGGAGATGTTCTCCGGCATATAGCCCAGCCGACGGCGGACCTCGAACGAGTGGCGCAGAATATCATAGCCGGCCAGCTCGGCCGTGCCCGAGGTCGGAGCCAGGATGCAGGCCAGCATACGCATGGTCGTCGACTTGCCCGCCCCGTTCGGACCCAACAGGCCGACGATTTCGCCATGCTCAACGGCAAAACTGACCTCGGTGACGGCGCGGACCGCACCGTAGCGCTTTGTCAGTTGGGAGGCGACAATCATGGTACAACGCGGCGCTAATACGCGGTCTGACCGCCGTCAACCGGAATGACCGAGCCGGTCATGAAGCTCGACTCGTCCGCAGCCAGGAACAACGCCAGATGGACGACCTCAATCGGCGTACCGAAGCGCTTGAGCAGATGGGCGTCCGCGATCCGCTGCCAGGCCGCCTCTTTGTTGTCCATGTTCTCGATATACGCCCGCGGCATGGGGGTGTCGATGGCGCCCGGGCAGATCGCGTTGACCCGGATATTGTAGGCGGCCAAGTCAACCGCCATGCAGCGGGTCAGATTGACCAGCCCGCCCTTGGCCGCCCCATAGGCCGCCATGGAGGGATAGCCGACAATGCCGCCGGCCGAAGAAATGTTGATGATGGAGCCGGCCTGCTGGGTCATCATGTGCGGGATGACGGCCTTACTCATCAGGAACGGGCCGGTCAGGTCAATACGCAGAATCCGGTTCCACTCCTCCAGGCTGGTGTCCTGGATGGGTTTGCCCAGAATGATCCCGGCATTGTTGTACAAGACATCGATCCGGCCAAAGGCGGCCAGACAGCGCTCGGCCAGACGCACGGGCGTGGCTTCGTCCGCCACATCGCCAGCCTCGAACACGGCCTGGCCGCCGTCGGCATTGATCGTGGCCGCCACCCGCTCGCCCTCTTCGCTCAACACGTCGCTCAGCAGCAGCCGGGCGCCCTCCTTGGCAAACGTCTTGGCGGCGACCGCTCCCTGGCCGCGCGCCGCCCCGGTCAGAATGACCGCTTTTCCATCCAGGCGACCCATGCGTTCTCCTCCTGTTCATGCTGGGCAACGACATGCCCCGAAAATCAACTAGGGACTATCAGAAAGGCTTGCCATTGCCAAATACACGGCGTATTTGGCAGGGTCTCAGTTTCACCTCTGCCTGCGCAGCCCCCCTCCCTGGCCCTCCCCCTCACGGGGGCTGACTACACGACAGTTTGACGGAAGCAAGGACAGGAGCCGCCTTATCCCCTCCTCGGAGGGGTGGCCGAAGGCCGGGGTGGGTTTCCCCGGGCCCGCCTGCGCCCCGGAACCCACCCCGCCGCTGACGCGGCACCCCTCCTGGGAGGGGATTTTCGGATGCCTTCCCCCTGGATTCCCGGTCGCTGCCAAAGTGTCGTGTCCTGAGCCCCCAGAGGGAGAGGGCTGGGGTGAGGGGGACACTGCACGGTGAGACACGGCGCCTCATTCGCCCTTTGACTTGCCCGGAGGACGTATGGCATTCTCCTGGGCAATCACAGGGGATTGCCCCTACAATTTGTGCGGAGGACGTATGGCAGCCGACATTGATCCGATTACCTTGGCGGTGGTTCAGGGCGCGCTGGAATCGACCCAGCGCGAGATGACGCTGACGGTCGAGAAAACCTCTCGCTCGTCGGTCTTTAATATCGCCCGCGACTATTCCAACGCCCTGTTTAACGGCCAGGCCGAGATGATTCTGCAAGGTCAGGATATCCCCATCCACCTCGGCTCGCTGATGCCGGCCATGCGCACGGTGGCCGACTACTTTGCCGACGAGATCAACCCCGGCGATGTGTTCTACCACAACGACCCGGCCTGGAACGGCTCGCACATCGTTGACTGCTGCATGTACAAGCCGGTCTTTCATGGCGACGAGCTGGTCTTCTGGACGGTCAGCAAGGGCCATGTGACCGATATCGGCGGCCCGGTCCCGGCCGGCTATAACCCGGACGCGACCGAGATCTATGCCGAGGGTCTGCGGATTCCTCCCCTCAAAATCCGCGACCGGGGCCAGGAGCGCCGCGATGTGGTCAATCTGCTGCTGACCAATATGCGCTCGCGGCGTCTGCAGGTCGGGGATATGCGGGCTCAGCTGGCCGCCGTCACCATTGGTGAGCGCAATCTGCTGAATCTGCTGGACAAGTACGGTAAAGCCACAGTCCAGGCCTGCGTGGCCGAACTGCTCAATTTGGCCGAGCGACAGATGCGGCGCTTTATCGCCGATATTCCCGACGGCAGCTATCGGGGCAGCGCGGTGCTCGAAGACGCCGGCCACGGGTTCGGCGATATCACGATCACGGCCAGCGTCAGGGTCGCCGGCGATACGCTCCACATTCGCCTCGACAGCCCGCGTCAGCTGCCCTACTTCATCAACTCGTACGCGGCCAACTCGCTGTCCGGGGTGTATCTGGGCGTCATGATGTTCGCCCAGCTGCCGCCGCCCTACAACGCCGGGCTATACCGGCCGATTGAGGTCGATGTCGGCGCGCCCGGCAGCCTGACCAACGCCCAGGAGCCCGCTCCACATGTGAACTGCACCACCACCCCGTCGGAAAGCATCACCGACGCCGTCCGGCTGGCCCTGGAGCAGGCCATGCCGGAACGGGCCGTGGCCTCGTGGGGTCATACCAACGGGCTCAACATTGCCGGCCACGATTTCCGAACCGGCGAGGAGTATGTGTCCATGCTGCTGGCCACCCTGATCAGCGGCGGGGGGGCGACCCATCACATGGACGGCTGGCCGGCGGTCGGTCCCCAGTGCTGCTTTGGGGCGCTGACCAGCGGCGATACCGAGATCCTGGAATACCAGTACCCGATCATCATCCACCGCTACGGGTTGATGACCGACTCGGGCGGAGCCGGAAAATTTCGGGGCGGTTCGGGGACCCACTGGGAGGTCGAACCCCTGCGCGATCCCATGACCCTGGTCATGTTCGGCGAGGGTCGCCGGTATGCCGCTCCGGGCGCCCTGGGCGCCCGGTCTGCGGTGCCCGAGCCCAAGGTCGGCCGCGCCCTGCACTACAAGAAGGACGGCGGGGTTGAAGAGATCAAGACCAACATTATCGCCACCATTGAGCCCGGCGAGCGGTTCGCCAACCAGAATCCCGGCGGCGGCGGGGTCGGCGACCCGCGCCAGCGTGACCCCCAGCATGTGCGTGAGGACGTGGACAACGGGCTGGTGTCCGCCCACGCCGCCTGGGAGGAGTACGGCGTACAGATCGAGTCTGAACAGGAGCAGGCGCCCCAGGCGGACAAGCGCCTGTGATTGGCCCGGGAGGAACTGGTGACCCACTATCGCCTCGGCATCGACACCGGCGGGACCTTCACCGAC
The DNA here is from genome assembly GCA_965243735.1 of uncultured Binatia bacterium (SeqCode). Lineage (GTDB taxonomy): Bacteria > Desulfobacterota > Binatia > Bin18 > Bin18 > JAAXHF01. Next base: position 3,195,687 of record CBDEVZ010000008.1, on the reverse strand, counting down.
TTCATTCTGACCGCGCCCGGTGAGGGCATTCGTCTGTATAAAACCCCCTCAACCCCCCACGATCCCCCGGCTGCGGTCCAGGCCGGACTGGGCCTGATGAGCGCCGAACTGGGGTGCGGCATCGCCGACTTTCTGGCCGACTGCGAGCTGATCATTCTGGGCACCACGGTCGGCGTGAACGCCGTGATTGAGAAGACGGGCGCCAAGACCGGCCTGCTGTGTACGCGTGGGCATGAGGATTCGCTCGAGATTCGACTCGGCCACAAAGAGGACGGCCACCGCTATGACGCTGATTTTCCCCAGGCCGAGATGCTGGTTCCGCGCGTCCGGCGCATGCCGGTTGAAGAGCGGGTGCTGAGTACCGGCGAGGTGCGGGTGCCGCTCAACGAGGCCGATGTGCGCCACGGGGTGCGCCAACTCAAGGCGGCCGGGGTGGAGGCGATTGGCGTCTCTTTTGTGTGGTCGTTTCTCCACCCCGAGCATGAACGGCGGGCGGCCGAGATCGTCCGCGAGGAGTTCCCGGACGCCTATCTGAGCCTGTCGGTCGATGTCCTGCCCCAGATTCGGGAGTACACCCGGACCAGTACAACGGTCCTGAATGCCTATATTGGGCCGATCATGAGGCGCTACGTCGAGCAGATGGAGGGTGTGCTGCGCCGCCTCGGCTACGCGCGTGAGATCCGCTACATGCAGAGCAACGGCGGCCTGACCTCGGGGCGTTTTCTGAAGGATATTGCGGTCGCCGCCCTCAACTCCGGTCCGGCCGCCGGACCCAACGCCGGCCTGTTTTTCGGCCAGGCCCTGGACCGCCGCGATATCATTACGGTCGATATGGGCGGCACCAGCTTTGATGTCAGCCTGAGCCGGGACGGCAAGACGGCGGTGGCCAAAGACTTTGACTTTCTGCGCTACCGCATCGGGATTCCCATGCTGCAGGTCGAGACGCTGGGCGCCGGGGGCGGAAGTATTGCCGAGGTGAACGCGATGGGGCTGTTGCAGGTCGGGCCGGAGAGCGCCGGGGCGCAGCCGGGTCCGGCCGCCTACGACCGGGGCGGCCAGCGCCCGACGGTGACCGACGCTCTGGTCGTGCTGGGCTATCTCAATCCGACCGCCCTGCTCGGCGGCCGGCTGCGGCTCAACCGCGACGCCGCCCGGCGGGCGATTGCGTCCGAGCTGGCCGCCGGACTCAAGCTGTCGGTTGAACAGGCCGCGCTGGGGATTTTCCGGGTCGTGACCGCCAATATGGTCAACGGCATCCGTCGCGTATCGATTGAAAAGGGCTACGATCCACGCGATTTCGCCCTGGTGGTCGGCGGCGGGGCGGGTCCGGCTCACGCCGGCCTGCTGGCTCGCGAACTCGATATCCGCACAATCGTCATTCCCAAAGTTTCTTCGGCCTTGTGCGCCTTTGGTGAAATCCTGTCGGATATGAAGCACACCTATCTGTCTTCGTGCGTCATGCGGCTGGGCCAGATGGACTATGAGCGGGCCAACCAGCTGCTGGCCGAGCTGGAAGCCCGCGGCCGGCGCGAGTTGGCCGAGGCGGGTGTGGCGGCCGAACGCATCGCGGTCAGCCGCAGCCTGGACTTGCGCTATGTGGATCAGATCCACGAGTGCCAGGTGGCCATGCCCGAGGCGCGTTTCGATCCGTCTGGCGTGGAACGTATCGCCGAAGCGTTTCACCAGCGCCACGAAGAACTGTACACCTACTGTGAGCGCGATAACCTGATCGAGATGATCAACCTGGAATCGACCTGTACCGGCCAGGTGCCGCGGCCACAGCTGCCGGCCCTGGCTCGCGGCGCGACCGACCCCGGCCAGGCGCTGATCGGCCAGCGTCAGGCCCTGTTTGAAGACATCGGCCGTTTTGCCCCCACCCCGGTGTTTGACGGCGGCCAGCTGCTGGTCAACAACGTAGTACGCGGCCCGGCCATTATTGAAGAGGAGACCACAACGCTGGTGGTGTTTCCGGGCTGGCGGGCCGAACTGCAAGACCCCGGCATGTACGTGTGCACGCCCGAGCCGGACACGGACTCCTAGAGCAAATTACGATTCCATGTAGCCCTTCGACTTCAGGCGCGTTGCGCCTTACGCTCAGGCCCAACGGCCTCCCGTTCGTGCCGAGCGTAGCGGAGCGAAGTCGAAGCACGGAGGCCGGATCGCGTCCGGCATGACGAGCACGTAACGGCAGGGCTACAGCCTATAGTAAAGCGCTCTAAGACACCCACCCCGGCCTTCGGCCACCCCTCCGAGGAGGGGATGGGGGCAGCGGTTTCCCCTCCTTAGGAGGGGTCCGGCGAAGCCGGGGGGTGGGTTATCTCATGAGCCTTAGCCTGTCTCCCCCCCGGTCTGCGGTGCCAGAATGTGCCGCATCTGCTCCTCGTTTGGCGCCCGTCCATATTTCGGTAAATCCGGTTGCATACACGTCCAGCTCGGAGCGCTGGCCGTCCACACCTCGACCTGGGGCGCGAAGCGGTTGGGGTCGTCCAGGCTGGCCGCCCACACGCCCATCAGCTCCGGCACAAGCTCGGCGTCGATAAAGACCGGGCAGCCACACTCGGCACAGAAGCCCCGGCGGACGGCGTTACCGCTGTCTGCCTGCACCTCGTAGTACTTGGCCCGCCCCGAAATCGTCAGCGCCGTTTTGGGTACGTATATGACCGGGCACGGCATGCCGCCGCTGGCCCGCTGGCAGTCCCGGCAGTGACACTGCCAGGAAAAAACGGGTTCGGCTCGACACTCGTAGCGAATGGCGGTACAGGCGCAGCCGCCTGAGAATGGACGAGACATAGTCTACCCTCCTTGTGTGCGGCTCTATCATCACGCGCCGGGCAAGGCTATGTGTGCGGGGCACAACGCAAACGGAGGATGCCATGACTGAGGACGGAACGAAAATTTTCTCTCTCCCGCATGTGACGCGCCGGCGCTTTCTGGTCAGCAGCCTGGCGGCCGGTTTCGCCCTGGCTGTGCGGCCCGTTTCAGCCCAGACGATCACGACCAACCTGGACGACCTGGCGGCCGGTGAGGTGAACATCCCGGTTGCCGACGGCGCCATTCCGGCCTACTGGGCCTCTCCTACGGAAGGCAGCGCCTTGCCGGTCGTGCTTGTCGTGCAGGAAATCTTTGGTGTGCACGAACACATCAAGGATGTGTGCCGGCGGCTGGCCAAGCTGGGCTATCTGGCCGTCGCGCCCGAACTGTACGCCCGCCAGGGGGATGTCTCGCAGCTGACCGATATCGGGCAGATTTTAGGCATTGTCCGCCAGGTGCCGGACGCCCAGGTCATGCAGGATTTGGACGCCACGCTGGGCTGGGCCGAGCAGTCCGGCAAGGGTCGGGCCGACCGGGCGGCGGTCACCGGCTTCTGCTGGGGCGGGCGCATCGTCTGGCTGTACGCGGCCCATAATCCTCAGCTCAAGGCCGGCATCGCCTGGTACGGACGGGTGGTCGGCGACACTTCCGAGCTGACCCCGCAGCAGCCGGTTGACGTTGCGGCCGGCCTGCACGCGCCGGTTCTCGGCCTGTACGGCGGCGCCGACAGCGGTATCCCGCTCGACGGGGTGGAACGCATGCGGGCGGCCCTGCAAGCGGCGGACGCGCCGGCCAATCAGTCACAGATTATTGTGTACCCCGACACGCCGCACGGCTTTCACGCCGACTACCGGCCCAGCTACCGCAAAGACCAGGCCACGGACGGCTGGAATCGCTTGCAAGCCTGGCTGACGGACGCCTTTCAAGAAGAGGCTTGATCTCCCTGATTCGGGGTAGGGATGTCGGCGAGCTGCATCTCGCGTCCGCGTTGCCGTGAACGGCTGCCGCAAAGAGGATTTTGAGCCGGCATCCTGAGTTTCCCCATGACGACCACAATACCCGACTTCGATCACAATTCAGTCCTCCCTCCCCACAGAGGCGACCCGAGAGAGCCTTCGGACGTTTCACCATATCCCTGCACAAGTCTGGAACTGTGCCAGCGGTTCTCTACTTCACCGGATCGCCGTGAGATGCTCGAGAATCTTCTGACATTCCGAGAGCGAATACGCTCGTGCGGCATCACACAGGGATATCAGTGGCTTGATGGCAGTTTTCTGGAGGATGTTGAGACTCGGGAGAATCGAGCGCCCAATGACCTCGACGTTTTGACGCTGTATTGGGGGTATGACTTGGATTTTCAACGTCAGGTATTTCAAAGATTTCCCGAATTTGCGGACCGCAATCTTGCAAAGGACAATTTTCGACTTGACCATTTTCCAGTCGATATCGGATACTCATCGGAGACGACAGTTGAACTTGTTCGCTACTGGATTCAACTCTTCAGCCACAACCGTGATGGTATCTGGAAAGGTATGCTAAGGATTGATCTGGACACCCCGGAGGAAGATCGGGACGGATTAGCATACGTGAGAGGCTGAGACAAATGAGCATTCATCGCCGACAATCATTTCTCAAGGCTCAGATCGTAGAGCTGGACCGGCTACTGGATTCAATTGGCGACCATCCACTCATGTCCATCAGCCACCGGCAACGCAAGGAAGAATTAGAAGAGGAGTTGAAGAGTCTTCGCGACGTGGATGACGAGATACCAATGCACGAGCAGCCGATGCCGCTGGCTCTCACCCTTCAGCAGCAATCAGTATTGGGAGCGCTCCAGAGCAAGGCAACGGAGGAATACCCGCTGAGCAAGTGGTATCTCGGCGCGCTCTATGCACTGGAGAATCCCCATAATCCTGATCGTGTCTCCCAGGCAGCGCAGTCGCTCAGAGAGCTTGTCGAAAAACTCCCGCGGGTTGTTCGGGAAATGGATGCACAAGGCACGGCGTTTGACTTTGCGGGAATGCGACGCGACATCAACGCCCGTCTATTGAAAGACAAAGAGCGTTATCCTGAAGGCTGGAAAGGTCAAGGCATTGACGGTCGCCTCGACAAGACACTCCGGAAAGTCGAACGCTATGTTGAGCTCAATCGTCAACCAACTCGGAAAGAACAAATGCAGCGGGCGGTAACAGGTATTGACCCGATGGTCGACCAATTGGACAGGGAGATTCGAGAAGAGAAGCGGAATCGTTTACACGACTTGTGGAAAGGCTTGGAAGGCTTCGCGCATCATCGAGAAGGATATCGAGATATTGAAAAGTTTAGAGAATACTTAGAGACACTGGAAGGAGTCGTGTTCGACTTACTCGCTCCGATAACCGCGCAAGATCAACAGGAGATTCAATCCATCCTCGCGCTTCCCGACCGGTCTGAGCAGGATGTCGAGCGGCTGCTTTTCCTGATTGAGCGGAGAGGAGCAAACTTCGCCTTCTTTTTCGAGCGTACCAATGATGCCTCGCTGCTCCCCATTCTCAGCGCGAGGGGCTATTTCGCGCATCCGCTGAAGGCGGAGCCAGTTGGTGACGGCAGGGTGAGCTTTCCTCCGTGGTGGCCGATTCATTATCTGGCAAAAGTGTCTGAAGCTGCGCCAGATGAAGTCATTGAACAGGTGTTGCGGCTTCCCGAAGTCGATAACCCACGAGTCTACGATAATATTCTGGATATCGCCTTGCGCCTCCCAGGTGAGCAATCCGCGCAACTCAAGCCAAAAGTACTGGAATACACGGGGATGGACTATCAATTCTTGACGTACAGATACGCAGAATTGTTGGCCCATTGGACAGCGGAACAGCAAATAACGGCTGCGCTGGACCTGGCAAAGGCTCTCGTGCAATTTGCGCCCGATCCCGATTCAGAAAGTAAACAGGAGCGGCGGAAAAAGAATCCGGGAGACCCGCTAGCCTGGTCAGAACCTCGTCCCCGATTTAATGAGTGGGACTACCAGAAGATATTGGAGACAGGCGTCCGTCCACTTGCAGAAAGAGCTCCCTATCAGGCTGCCTGCCTCCTGATTTTTGCCGCGGCCAGGATGATTCGTCTGCAGAAGCACCAGGAAGACCTCGATAAAGGCGAAGGAGAAGACTTTTCCGAGGTATGGTGCCGACGACTTGATGAACAAGATAGGGATTCCCACGACTCCAGGGAGACGTTTATTCATGCTCTGGCCTTTGCCTGTGAGCAGGTATTTGAAAAGTCTCCGGAGTCGATCGCCAGCCTGGACGATGTACTCCGCAAGCAGCGATGGAAAATTTTCACCCGCCTGCGTCACCACCTTTATGCTCTACACCCAAATGAGCGGACCAAGACCTGGATTCGGGAAGCAGTTCTGGCACATAAGGATTACGCGCAGTGGGATCATCATTACGAATTTCAGCGGATGATAAGGCGTGCGTGCGAACACTTTGGCTCGACGTTGCTCACTGAAGAAGAGCACGGACAAATCTTCGAGGCGATCCTGAGTGGCCCTTTGAAAGCGGATTTCCAGGAGCGGATGGGCGAGCAATTCACCGAGGAGTTGTTCACGCAACGTCAACGCCGCTTCCATCGGATACAGCTTAGACCTTTCTTACCGGTACTGTTTGGCAAGTATGCAGACTACTTTCGGCAGTTGGAAGAAGAAGCCGACAACCAAATTTCCGATGAAGACTACTGGCCTTTTGCCGGGAAACCAGAGGCCAACTGGATGGCCCATCGCAGTCCTCAATCCCCTGAAGACCTCGCGAACCTCACAGATGAAGAACTCCTCGACTATATCAACGCGTGGCAAGAAGAACACCATGACAAAGATGATTGGTCGGTAGTGGTCAATATTGAAGCACTTGCCGAAGCGTTTCAGACTGTTTTCAAGGATTCGATCATCCCGGCCCCTGGCCGACTCAGATTTTGGATCGACAATCGAGAACGGATTAAGCGCCCCATTTACGTGCAAGCGATGATCGGCGCTATGCAGGATCAGGTGAAGGCGAAGGACTTCGGCACCCTTAACCAGTGGTTGACGTTTTGCGAATGGGTTCTCGAACATTTCAACCGCGAGGAAGGCTACGGCAGTCAACTCAGTGAGGAAATACAGGAGGATTCTCATTGGCATCGGGTACGGCGAGCGGTCGGCGACTTTGTCGGAACCTGCGTCGCAGATGATGTGGACGTGCCGGCTTCCGCTCGGGAGCACTTAGCAAAACTTCTGGACCTGCTCTGCACCCAATTTGACCGGGGGCTGGACAAGGATGAGCCTGTCCTGTTGAACCGGAGCGACCAAATCACGGAAGGCCTCAGCAACACCCGGAGTCGCGCGCTAGAGAGCTTGGTTCATTTCGGCTTCTGGCTGCGAAGGAGCGATTCGGAGGCAGGTGCCTCTGAAATCACGACAATTCTTGAAAAACGCTTCGCCCCTGAAACGGACCATCCTTTGTCGCTACCCGAACGCGCTATGCTGGGGCTGCAATATCAGAATATTTTCATCCTCGACGGGGCGTGGGCGACCGAGCATAAGGTAGACTTTTTCCCCCAAGATGACTTACCTGCATGGGTGGCGGCATTTGGTAGCTTTATTCGTCATAACCGTCCAATCAAACCGATCTTTGCGGTTCTTCGCGACGATTTCGAGTTGGCGCTCCAACACTTCACAAGGCAGGAACACTCCCATGAAAAGCTGGCCGATCATCTCGGGCGGCATGTGTTCACCTACTATCTACGGGGCGAGTATCCACTGGGGGGAGAAGCGAGTCTACTTGAGCGTTACTACCAAAGGACGAGCGGTGACCGAGCGCGGTGGGCGACGGTGTTTGACTTTGCAGGGCGAGTATTACGAGACAACGGTAGTCAGCTTGATCCTGCCTCAAAAGACAGGGCTGTCCAGCTCGCTGACTGGCGGCTCGAAGTCGGAGAGCCAATGGAGCTTGAGCATTTTGCTCGCTGGCTGACTGCGGAATGTTTAGACCCTTCTTGGCGGTTGGATACCTATTCCAGAATTCTGAATGTCGTTCAATCGAAAGGGATGAGACTCTTTGACGCGCTAACAACATTGGGGAGCCTGCTCCCAGATCATACCGTGAAGGTAGTCGAGTGTTTTGCCAGAATGACCGAGGCTGCATTGAAGAACGACACGGTCTACATGATTCGGCCGGACCAGGCAAAAACCATCCTGAAAGCAGGTCTTGAAAGCGGCGATGAAAATGTGCGGGAGAACGCCGAACACGCCCGCGAAAATCTGCTTCGCGGAGGCCGCTTCGATTTTTTGGAGTTGGACGATTAACGCAGCCAGAGCGGTTCACGCTGGGCTGGCGTTCTGTCGTTACATGTCGTCATGCCGGACGTGATCCGGCATCCATGCTTCGACTCCGCCTTTCGATTTGACTCGGGATAGGCTCAGCGCGAATGGGAGCGGCCGGTGGTCCTAAGCACGACCGAAGGGCCTGGCCGGGAGCGGGGAGCCTGGATTCCGGTCCCTGTTTTCGCACGGGTGACGTGCTTATGCCGGTATGACGGAAGGGACCAGGGGGCTGTGCGGAATCGTGCAGCGCTCTAGGAGTCCGGCGTCCGCAACCCGCTGAGGATGCGCCGCAGCACGACCTGCCGCTCGTGCAGGGCCAAGGCGCCCTCCTCGGCCTGGGCGATATCCACGGCCGCGTTAAAGAACAGCGCCCAGAGTTGGCGCGCCAACGTGTCGAGCGGCAGCCGCTCAATGACTCCCGTCGCCATCAACGGAGCAATGAGATCCCGTACCAAGGCAATGGCCGGCGCCCGGCGCTGCTCGCTGGACCAATCCAACACGGCCGGCCCGTCAATATACACGATGCGCCGCACGCTCGGGTCCAGGATTCGCTCCAGGGTCAGCCCGACCCACGTCATCAGCCGCTGCCAGTCGTCGCCCTCCACCGTCGCCATGGCGGTTCGCAGCGCCTGAATATGCTCGCCTCGCACCTCGTCAAAGACCGCCTCAAACAAGGCCGCTTTATCGTGGAAGTGATAATACAGCGCCCCGCGCGTTACCCCGGCCCGGCGCACGATCTCCTCAGTTGAGGCAGCGCTATACCCTTGGGCGGTAAAGATGGTCCGGGCCGTGTTCAGCAGCGCCCGGCGGGTTTTGCGTGATTGTTCTGCGTTGGTGAGTCCGGTGGATGCCATTGGTCCTCCTGTCACAGTCCAGGCTGCCGGGGGTGCGGCGCGAGCAGGGGCGGCAGCGGCAGGAGAAGCCGACGGCCCCGAGGGTTAGAAGAATATCAGGCCAAGGCTTGTTGGGCGGTATAGTAGTATCTTCTCTGTTCAATTGCAAAGCAGGAAAACAGCCGAGGATGGGGAACGTCTCCTCTGGCCTCTGTCTGGGCATAAAAGTCTCATACGGTGCTTGCAGTTGCAAGCATTTTGCCGTAAGTGCTTGAAAAATAAGGACCTCGAAGCCAAAAATTTAACATTTTTTCCGAATTTTCACATTTCCGCTCAGAATTGGGCCAGGATAGAGCCCAACTCAGCATTGAGGCATTGCCTGAGTTTCTCTCCATGCAGGAGGCCTGATGCCTGTTCCGTGTCAATCTCCTGCGGAGGCGCGGCTTGTTTCGACCTCAGGAAGAAATGTGGACGAGACGAAAATGAACGGTGTGAGACATCGCTTTGCCTGGCCGTCTATGCGGCGGCAAGCTCTCCTTCAATAAGGACATGGCCAGACTTGCAGTCGAGAGTGATCGTTGCTCCAATCTTCTCGAAGAATTCCATTCCTAACAGCGCCTCGCCCGTAACGATAAATTCAAAAAGGCGGGTGATTCGGCCGAAGCGGACTGGGCCAAAGCGGATTTTCATCGCTTCCGTAGTCTTCCCTTATGGCTATGAACGGCCGGATAGCCAATCCGGACAAAATAAAATGCTTGTCCAGGATACTTTTCCCAGCCTTTTAGGGTTGCTTCGACCACATCTTTTCCAACGAAAATCTCCTCCGATTCCATTTCGATAGCGGCAACGTGGCCTTTTTGCTTGGGGGTTCCTGTCTGGAGTCGTGCGAGGACTTTTCTTGAGGGCCTTCGCAAGCCTTCCCGGCTGTGGGGTTTTGTTGAGATACGTCTCACCGCGCTGTTCTTCTCAGGTGTTGGACGTTCCACAAGCCTACTCCTTGATGCCCAGGAAGCGTTCGATCAGCTGCTGGGCCAGGGCTGCGCCGGGCAGGCTGACGCCCACATCGTGGCCCAACTCCAGGGCCAGCCGCAGGTCTTTATGCATCAGCTGTACCAGGGCGTCCGGGCCGCTGGTATAGGTGTCCTTGAAGTTGCGCTGGGCCAGCCAGTTGTCGGCCACCCGGCTCTGCCCGGCGCCGGCCTTGACGACCTCCTGGAAGGCGTTCAGATCCAGTCCAGCGGTTTCGGCCAGCCGCATGCCCTCGGAGGCCGACAGCATGTTGACGTAGACGATCAGGTTGTGGGCCAGCTTGGCCATCGCGCCCATACCCAGCTCGCCCAAATGGAAAATGTTGGCCCCCGAGGTCTCGAACACGGGACGGCATTTTTCAAACGCGGCCGCCTCACCGCCGACCATGTAGCACAGGGTCTGAGCCTGGGCGCCACGCTCGCCGCCGCTGACCTCGGCGTCAATCACGCTCACCCCGCGCTCTCCGGCCAGCTCGGCCAGCTTGCGGATAGTGCGGGGATGGACGGTGCTGTGGACCGCAATCACACTGCCGGGCTGGGCGCCGCTCAGCACGCCACCCTCCTCCAGGGTCACGGCCTCGACCTGGGCGTCGTCGACCACAACGAGTTCGATGACTTCGCCGTGGGCGCCGATCTCGTGGGCCGAGCGGGCTGTCTTGGCCCCGGTCGCAGCCAGCTCGGCCAGCGGTTCTTCACGTACGTCGTAGACCATCAGGTCAAAGCCGGCCTTGGCGACGTTGAGCGCCATGGGTTTGCCGATATTGCCCAGACCAATAAAACCAACACGGGTGCTCATAGGGCTGCTCCTCTAGGGAATGTGAAAGGTGCTGACATATTCGTTCTCAAAACCTTTGAGTTCCAGGCGCTGGTCCAGGGGCTGAAACCGCTCGGCCAGGGCCGGCGTTTCGCGGCTCAGCCGCTCCAGCGCGGCCTGGGTGGCGATAATCCCGCCGGGCGGGATGTGTTTGAGCAGCCGCGAGGCCAGATTGATGCTCGGGCCGATCAGGGCCACCGAACGCCGCATGGCCACCCCGATCACACCGATGATGATATCGCCCAGGTTGAGGCTGATGCGGGCTTGCAGACCGGGCTGGCCGTTTCCGGGCCGGCGGTCGGCCAGAGCCGTGCGGATGGCCAGGGCCGCCCGCACGGCTTCGGTCACCGACTCAAAATACAACAGGGCGCCGTCGCCCTCGTAGTCCTTGACATCGCCGCAATTCTCCAGGGCGATTTCGGTCACCATGGCCATGAAACTCTGGACCAGGTCCAGGGCGCGTTCGGGCGACTGGTTGACGATTGTGGAGGTCGAGTTGGCAATGTCAACAAAGACGACGGTGAGTTCTTTTTTGATCGGCGCGCTGTCCTGCGACACATAGCTCTGGGCCAAACCGGGCAAAAAGGTATGGGCGTGGCCCGGCGTCTGGACCGCGGGCGAGGGTTCGACATGCGGAGCAGAGGCCTGCGCCTGATCCAGAGAGACGGTCGGATAGCCGGCCGCCTGCCAGGCTGCGAGGCCGCCGGCCAGAACGACAACCGACTGAAACCCTTCGGCTTGTAACCACAGCGCCGCCCGGGCGCTGCTCGCATCCTCGGGTCAGGTTCAATACAGCGCCAGCAGGCTCTCGCGGGGTAGGGCGTGCGCTTGTTGCACGATCTCGGCTATGGGCAGCCAGCGTGTGTTCGGCAGCTGGACGGGCAGGAACAGGCGGGCATCTGTGGTCCGTACGTCAATCGGAACAACCGTTCCTCCGTCGGCCATACGGGCGTACAGCGCCTGGGGGCTGATCCGCTGGATATCCTGTGCTTGTGCTGCCATTGAGCATTCCTCCCTGTCAGAGCCCAGTCTGAGCGCTTCGTGGGGCTGTGGCAAGCACTCACTGGGCAAACGCGTCAACCAGAGTGCGCAGGTCGTTCGGAGTGAGACGGCTGGTCGGCGGGGCGGCCACCACGGCCAGGTCCAGCCCGGCCCGGGTGAAGGTCTCAAACTGGGCGTGGCACTCCTCGGCCGTGCCAAAGATGTACAGGTCTTCCACCATCTCGTCGGGGATGGCGGCCTGAGCCTGGGCCCGGTCTCCGGCCCGCCAGTAGGCGTGGACCTGGTCGAGAATCTCGCCATAGCCAAAGCGCCGAAAACCCTGAATATAGGTGTTGGCCTGGCAGTAGCCGACCAGGATACGCCGCAGCTGCTCAAGCGTCCGCTGTCGGTCGTCGGTCACCATGGTATGGATGTAACAGCCGATATCGAGGTCTTCCATACGCCGTCCAGCGCGCTGGGCGCCCTTGGCGATCTCCGCCAGCGAGTGCGGCACCTGGCGGGCCGGCAGCCAGGCCAGTTGCACGCCGTCGGCCATCTCTCCGGCCAGCTGGAGCATCTTGGGATTGACCGCAGCCAGATAAATGGGCATCTGGCGCGGCGCCGGGACGCTCAGCTGAAAGCCCTGGGGTCGGTAAAAGCGACCCTCGTGGCTGACGCGTTCTCCGGCCAGCAGCCGGCGCAGCAGGCTCACGTACTCGCGCGTCCGGGCCAGCGGAAAATCCCAGTCCAGACCGTGGAAGGTATTGATGTTGCGGGTGCTGACCCCCAGGCCGAGCCGAGCCCGACCCGGCGCAATCAGGTCGAGGGTGGCGGCCTGCATGGCGGTCAGGGTCGGCGGGCGGAGGTAGAGCGAGACAATGCCGGTGCCGATGTGAATGCGCTGGCTGCGGGCCAGCAGCGCCCCGACCATGGTGCAGGTTTCGGTGCCCCAGGCCTCGCCGACCCACACGCTGTCAAACCCGGCCGATTCCGCCCGCTGGACGATCTCGGAACACAGGTCCATCGCCATGCCCAGCGGCGGCAGCCCCAATCCTATGCGCATCTCATGTGTCCTTTCAGCCGGTTTCGCCGTCCAGTTTCTCGGCCAGCTCACTCCAGCTCGCGTAGTGTTCTTCCAGTTCCCGTTTGAGCGTGTCGTGCTCGGCCGCGACTTCCCTGGCCCGCCCGGGGGCGGTGTAGACGCTGCGGTCCGCCATCAGCGCCTCGACCGCCCGCTGCTGTTCCTCCAACTCGGCAATCCGCCGTTCGGTTTCCGCCATACGCCGCTCTTGCCTGGAGCGCTGGGCGCGGGCGGCTTTGTGCCGAACCTGGAGCGCCTTGCCACGCTTGGCCTGACGAACGGCGCTGAGCACCTCCTCGGCGCCGCCTGTCTTTGCCCTTTGCCCTTTGCCCTTTGACTTTTGACTTTCCCCCTCCTCGCCCGCCTCGCGTTCCTTATGGGCCACAAACGCGTCAAACGAGCCCGGGTAGGTCACCAGCCGGCCGTCTTGCAGCTCTATCACCTTGGTCACCAGACCGTCCAGGAAATCGCGGTCGTGCGAGACCAGCACAAAGGTGCCGCTGAACTGCTGGAGGGCCTGTTTCAGCACCTCCTTGGTCCGCAGGTCGAGATGGTTGGTGGGCTCGTCGAGGATCAGAAAGTTTGAGGCCTGGAGCAGCATTTTGGCCAGGACCAGGCGGCTCTTTTCGCCGCCGCTCAGTACCGCCACCGGTTTGTCAACCGCCTCACCAGAAAACAAAAACGCCCCCAGCAAAGTCCGCAGCTGAGGCACGACATCGAAGGCCGCCCCGCTGGCAATCTCTTGATACACGCTGCGTTCGGTGGTGAGTTTGTCGGTCTGTTGCTGGGCATAAAAATCGAGCACGACCTGATGGCCCAGCACACGCTGCCCGCAGCTCGGCGCTTCAGTCCCGGCCAGCAGCCGGCTCAGGGTGGATTTGCCCGCTCCGTTCACGCCCAGCAGGGCAATCCGGTCGCCACGCTCAATGGTCAGATCGAGATTGTTGAAGACCTGGACTTGCGAGGCGGACGCTCCGCTCTTCTCGCTGGAACGGTCCGGAGCATCCGCCTGCAAGGCAGATGCTCCGCTCTTCTTGATGGAGCGGTTCGGAGCATCTGCCTTGTCGTAGTGTTTGCCGACCCCTTTCAGCTCCAGGACGACCCGGCCGCTGCGCGGGGCGCGCGGAAAGTGAAAGCGGACGCCGCTGGGAGGGGTCTGGGGGGCGGGCAGACGTTCCATTTTCTCCAGCTGCTTGACGCGGCTCTGGACCTGGGCGGCCTTGCGCGCGTTATAGCGGAAGGTGTTGATGAAACGGGTGATGCGTTCGATCTCAGCCTGCTGCTCCTCGTAGGCTTTGTGGTCGGCCTCCAGGGTCTGGGCAAACTGGCGCTCGAAGGCCGAGTAGTTTCCGGTATAGTCGCTCAGGCTGTAGCGGTGGATGGCGGCGATGCGGGTCACGGTCCGGTCGAGAAACCGGCGGTCGTGGGAGACGATGATCACGCTGCCCGCATAGCCGCGCAGGTAGCCTTCGAGCCACAGCACGGAGTCGAGATCCAGATGGTTGGTGGGCTCGTCCAACAGCAGGATATCCGGGCCTTGGAGCAGCAGTTTGGCCAGGGCGATGCGCATCTGCCAGCCGCCGCTGAAGACCTCGCTTGGCCAGCCGAACTGTTCCTGGCGGAAGCCCAGCCCGCTCAACACCTTGGCCACCTGGGCGTCGGCGGACCAGCCGTCCAGCTCTTCAAAACGGTGCTGGAGCTGACCGTAGCGGGCCAGGGTGTCAGTCGTCCCGGTCTGGTCCTCAGTCTCAAGGACGGCGTGCAGACGGGCCAACTCGCGCTGGATGGCGCCCAACTCCGGCAGGGCCGAGCGGGCTTCCTCGAACAGGCTGCGTCCGCCAATCGGCGCGCCCTCCTGGGGCAGATAGCCGAGGCTGACTTCCCGGCCGCACTGGACCCGCCCGCCGTCGGGTTCGAGCTGGCCCATTATCAGCCGGAACAGGGTTGTTTTACCGGCGCCGTTGGGACCGACCAGACCGACCCGGTCACCCCTGTTGAGCTGCCAGTTGAGCTTATGGAAGAGTTCCTGGCCGCCAAAGGCCAGAGAGAGATCGGTCAGCTGTAACATGACGACGTAAGCCCCTGTCCACCAACGGGGCAGTGTAGCGGAGGCCGCAGGCACAGACCAGCCTAGTCCTCTTCTTCGGGGTCTTCGGGCGGAACCAGCAGGGGCTCGCCCAGGGTCTGGATAATCCAGCGATGGACATCGCCGACCAGGCTGGGGGCCGGTGGGCCGCTGTACAGCCAGTGGCCGAGGTCGGGATAGGTGTGCTGGTCTGCTCCCAACTCACGCACCAGGGCCTGGCAGGCGGCCGGCGCACTCATGCGGTCCGCCCCGCCGTGAACGACCAGAGCCGGACAGTCGGGTCGGACATGGGCCACGGCCTCGCGGCTCAGCGTCCGGGCGACACGGCCGGAATCGGGGATGAGCTGCCGCCCCAACTCGGCCTGAAGGGCGGCGCTCAGGCCGGGGAACAGAAACTCGCGGGCGATGCCGGGCCGGGGGGGCGACAGCGGCCGGCTCCACAGCAGGGCCGGCAGGGCCGGCAGCCGGACCAGGGGCAGCGGCGGCCGGGCGTCGGGCAGCCACGAGCGGGGCAGGAGCGGGGTGCTGCACACGACGGCCCGGGGAGGAAACTGGACGGCCGATTGGAGGGCCAGCAGGGCACCCAGGTCGGCGCCCCAGACCACCGGCGGCGCCCACAGCTGTCGTACGGCGGAGCTGACATCCTCGACGTAGTCTTCCAGCCGCACCCGACCGATGCGCGCGGCCGGCCGGCTGTCCGGGCGACCGCGCAGGTCGAGGGCCCAGCATTCCCAGCCGCGCAGGGCCAGGGCCGGAGCGATGGCGCGCCACATCCAGCTGCCCGCCCACAGGCCGTGGACCAGCAGCAGCGGGGCAGTAAACTTGTTGCGTTCGGGAAAGCTGACCTCCGCACACAGGCTGGCCAGGCGTTGTTTCATGGCTCAGGATTGTGTGGCAAAAACGGCCCGACCGGGGTAGACGGCGCGTTTGCCCAGTTGCTCTTCGATGCGCAACAACTGGTTGTACTTTGCCGTCCGCTCGCCACGGCTGACGCTGCCGGTCTTGATCTGGCCGGCGTTGACGGCCACGGCCAGGTCGGCGATCGTGGCGTCCTCGGTCTCGCCCGAGCGGTGAGACATCACCGTCGCATAGCCGTGGGTGTGGGCCAGTCGAACCGCCTCCAGGGTTTCGGTCAGGGTGCCGATCTGGTTGACCTTGACCAGGATGGCGTTGGCTACGCCCTGTTCGATGCCGCGCGCCAGGCGCTGGGGGTTGGTGACGAACAGGTCATCGCCGACCAGCTGCAGCCTGGCGCCCAGGGCCTGGGTCAGGAGCTGCCAGCCCTGCCAGTCGTCCTCGGCCAGACCGTCTTCAATCGAGACCAGCGGATAGCGCTCGGCCCAGCGTTGATAGCGCTTGACCAGCTGGGCGGCGGTGCGCCGGGTGCCGCCCGATTTCTGAAACACGTAGGCGCCGTCCTGGTAGAGTTCGGTGGCGGCCACGTCAAGGGCCAGCCCGATCTGACGGCCGGGCTGGTAGCCGGCCCGCTCAATGGCGTCGAGCAGCAGGTCGAGCGCCTGCTCGTCAGAGCCCAGGTCGGGTGCGACTCCGCCCTCATCGCCGACCGCCGTGCTCAGACCCTTGGCCTGGAGCAGACTTTTGAGGGCGCTGAAGATCTCGGCGCCCATGCGCAGCCCGTCGCCAAAAGACCGCGCCCCGAGCGGAACGATCATGAACTCCTGGATATCGAGGGTATTGGTGGCGTGCGCGCCGCCGTTCAGCACGTTCAGCAGCGGAACCGGCAGGGTGCGCGCCCGGCTGCCGCCCAGCCAGCGGTACAGGGGCTTGCCGCTGGCCGCCGCCGCCGCCTTGGCCACGGCCAGCGAGGTGGCAATCATGGCATTGGCGCCCAGCTTCTTCTTGTTGGGCGTGCCGTCGAGTTCGCACAGCAGACGGTCGAGACCGGCTTGGTCGCTGGCGTCCTTGCCGGCCAAACCCTTGGCGATGATCGTGTTGATATGGGCTACCGCCTGTTGTACGCCTTTTCCGCCGTAGCGCTTTCTGCGTCGATCACGGAGTTCCCAGGCCTCGTGGGCGCCGGTCGAGGCGCCGGACGGTGCGGCCGCGCGGCCGATCAGGCCGCTGGTCAGAATCACATCCGCCTCAACGGTGGGGTTGCCCCGGCTGTCGAGAATCTCTCGACCCCGGACAGACTTGATCTTCATGCTGGTGTCTCCTCTCTGGGCTCTGCCTCACGCTGGCTGGCAGCGGACAGGCACGGAGGCCTGCCCAGGCGGTGCTGCCTGCCCACCGTTGCGTGGGGGGACGGGTGGACCTACAATACACCTCGTGGGTCGCTTTCTTTCCTTGCGTGTCGTGTGGCTGCCAACGGTCCTGGGCGTCTACGTGCTGCTCGGTCTGTCCACCGTGTTCGGCGGCTGGGGGCTGGTGCACCTGCGGGGCCTGGCCCAGGAGCAGGCCGCCCTCGAGGCTGCGGTATTTGCCCGGCTGCGCGAAAGTCAGGCCCTGCGGGTGTGTATGGAGCGGCTGGAGACCGACGACACGTTTCTGGAACACATCGCCCGCGAAGAGTTCGGTTTTGTCCGGCCGGATGATACGGTCTACCGCTTTGACGCACCGGCGGACGAGTCGCTGCCGCCCTGGCAGCGGATGTGTCTGAGCCGTTTCCCGACCAACGTCCCGGTGTCGGCCGACGATGTACCCCGTGGCCATACTCCCGCCGCTTCCCGCGCGCCCTAGCCGGCTCGCCGGGCAAGCCCGTGGGCCATATCGCTGACGATCTGCCGAGCGGCCAGCCGTGGGTCGGCCGCATCCCGGATCGGTTTCCCCACCACCACATAGTCGGCGCCCCGGCTCATCGCCTGTTGCGGGCTGAGCACCCGCTTCTGGTCATCCCAGTCCGTCTCCGGCGGCCGCACCCCAGGCACAATCAGGCGTAGCCGAGGACCGCACTCGCGGCGCAGGCGAGAGAGTTCGTGGGGAGACGTCACCACCCCGCCCAGACCTGCGGCCTGGGCCAGTCTGGCCAGGCGGACGACCTGTGTTTGCGGACCGGCGGCAACCCCAGTCTGGCGCAGGTCGTCGGCGTTCAGGCTGGTCAGGACGGTGACGGCCAGGATCAGCGGGCGCCGTAGGCCCTCGGCTCGACAGCGTTTGAAGACCTCGGTCCGGGTCGTGCGCATCATGTCCGGGCCGCCTGCGGCGTGGACGTTGAACATGGCCACCCCCAGGCGGGCGGCCTCAATTCCGGCCTGGGCCACGGTGCGGGGAATATCGTGGAATTTGAGATCCAGAAACACCTGCCCGCCCCGGCGCTGGACGAGCCGAACCGCCTCCGGGCCGGCATGCACAAAGAGCTGTTTGCCGACCTTGAACACCCCGACCTCGTCGGACAGCAGCTCGACATACGCTTCGGCCTCGGCCAGCGTTGCGACATCCAGCGGAAAAATGAGGCGCTTTCTGGCGGCCCGCAAGCGGGCCGGGCTGGGGGGGGAAGGGGCCATGTCCGTCCGGCGTGCGTTACCCGGTCCACAAACGCGACCGCAGGACCGGGCTGGGGGCGCTACTCGTGCTCCAGCGCACTGAAGGCCACCGTGCTGTGGGCAAAGGCACCCCCGGCTCGCAGAGCCATGGTGACAAAGATGGCTTCGGCGATTTCTTCCTGCGACGCGCCGGCCTTCTCAGCCCGCTTGGTGTGCACGTCGATACAGTACGGACACTGGGTGACATGGGCGGTGGCCACGGCGATCAGCTCTTTCATCTTGACGCTGAGCGCACCGTCCTCAAACACCTTGGTATCGAACTCGACAAAGGCCTTGAACAACTCGGGGCGGGCGTTACGCAGGTTGCGCAGGCCGCCCATACCGTCTTTGGGGTAGAAACTATCGCTCATGGGTTTCCTCCTTCGTTTTTCTGGGTGCGGGTCAGAGAGTATATGAGAAGAGAAAAAAATCAAACCGACAGGCAGGGTACACTCATCTTGTGTTCGCGGCGGCTGAAAACTATAATTCGCCCCCGAACCGCCCCTGAGCAGGAGAGTCGTGTGGATTTTGATTACACCCCCCAGGAAGAAGCCTTTCGTCAGGAACTCCGGTCGTGGCTGGAGACCAATCCGCCCGAGGGCTACGATCCGGCCCGCTTCGAGTTGATCGACCCCGACGAGCGCTTCGAGGTCAAGCTGCGCTGGCAGCGCAAGCTCCACGCCGCCGGGCTGGTCGGCATCCACTGGCCCAAGGAGTATGGCGGCCGCGGGGCGACCATTATTGAGCAGACGATTTATCAGCAGGAGATGGCGCGAACCGGCTCGCCCGGTCTGGCCAACCCGCTCGGTCTGTCTCTGGTCGGCCCGACCCTGATGCACTGGGGAACCGAAGAACAAAAGCGGCGCTACATCCCCAAGATCATGAATGCCGACGAGGTGTGGTGCCAGGGCTATTCCGAGCCGGGCTCGGGCTCCGACCTGGCGTCCCTGCAGACCCGGGCGGTCGAGGTCGGCGATGAGTTTGTGGTCAACGGTCAGAAGGTCTGGACCAGCTACGCCCATAAGGCCGACTACTGCATTCTGGTCACGCGGACAGACCCCGACGCCCCCAAACACAAGGGCCTGTCCTACCTGCTGGTCAATATGAAGACGCCCGGGGTAACGGTGCGGCCACTGACCCAGATGACCGGCGACGCCGAGTTCAACGAGGTGTTCTTTGAAGACGTGCGCGTTCCCAAGGCCAATATCGTCGGCGAAAAAAATCAGGGCTGGCAGGTGGCGGTGACAACGCTCATGTTTGAGCGGGCCAATTTCGGCATGGTCTACAACCTGGAGCCCATGCTGGAGCAGCTGACCGAGCTGGCCCAGCGGTTGCCGCTGGGCGGCCGCCCGGCCGCCCAGGACCCGGACGTGCGCCAGCAGATTGCCGCCTTCCACGTGGCCACTCAGGCGCTCAAGTACAACGGCTACCGCATGCTGACGCGCCAGCTCAGGGGCGAGCCGCCCGGGCCGGAGGGCTCGATTGCCAAGCTGGCCGGCAGTGAGCTGTTCATTCGGGTCGCTCATTTTGCGACCGCCCTGCTCGGGCCGTACGGACAGATCGAGCTGGGCGACCGCCACGGTCTCGACGGCGGCTACTGGTCGCGCTGCGCGCTGCGCTCGCGCCTGTACACGATTGCCGGCGGCACCTCGGAGATTATGCGTAATATTGTCGGAGACCGGGTGTTGGGCTTGCCAAAAGGCTAGCCGGCGCCTGTTGCAGGAGGAGCTATGAATTTCGGTTTCAGCGAAGAACAGGAGATGCTGCGCGACGCAACCCGCCGGTTTCTCGATAACGAGTGTCCGAGCAGCTTCGTCCGCAAGATGATGGAGGACGACAGCGCCCACGCCACCGAGATGTGGAAGAAGGTGGCCGAGCAGGGCTGGCCGGCCATCCTGATTGACGAAGCCCACGGTGGGGTCGGGGGAAGTTTTCTGGACATGGTAGTGATCCTGGAGGAGATGGGCCGCTCGCTCTTGCCCGGGCCGTTCCTGGCCACCGCCCTGTTGGGCACGCCGGCCATTCTCGCCGGCGGCTCGGATGAGCAGAAGAGTGCCATTCTGCCCGGCGTGGCGGCCGGTGAGACCGTCCTGAGCCTGGCCCTGGCCGAAAAGAGTGGCCGCTATGACGCGGGCGGCGTAGCGCTGGCGGCGACGCCCAAGGGTGAGGATTTCTTGCTGTCGGGCGAGAAGTTTTTCGTGCCGGACGCGCATGTAGCGGATCAGATTGTCGTGGTGGCGCGGACCGGCCAGGGTGCGGCGGCCGAGGACGGCATCAGTCTGTTTGTGGTCGATGCCAAGGCGCCCGGGGTGACGGTCACCCAACTCAAGACGGTTGATATGACCCGTCGCCAGTGCCATGTGGCCTTCCAGGATGTGGCCGTGCCCGCCGCCCAGGTCTTGGGCCAGGCAGGCGCGGGCTGGCCGATTGTCCAGCGCACGCTCGACCAGGCCATGGCCGGTCTGTGCGCCGAGATGGTCGGCACCGGTCAGCAGGCGCTTGATATGGCGGTCGCCTACGCCAAGGAGCGGGTCCAGTTCGGCAAGCCGATCGGCAGTTTTCAGGCCGTCAAGCATAAGTGCGTGGACATGATGGTCCAGGTCGAGAACGCCCGTTCGCTGACCTATTATGCAGCCTGGACGGTTGATGAGAATGTGCCCGAAGCCCGTCAGGCGGTCCCCATGGCCAAGGCGTATTGCAGCGACATGTGCAAAACCGTGACCAGCGAGGCCATTCAGGTTCACGGCGGCATCGGTTTTACCTGGGAGCACGATATGCACCTGTTTTACCGCCGCGGGCTGGCCTCTGAGGCGGCCTTCGGCAGCGCGCCGGTGCACCGCGAGGTGGTGGCCCAAGAGCTGAATCTGTAGAGTCCGGGGCCGACTCCTTCCCATGCCAGCAGCCCTGATTCTTCACGGTGGGGCGGGCGCCGCAGACCCGGATTCGCGCGGGCAGCGCGAACGGGGTCTGATCTCGGCCTTTGAGGCCGGCTGGAATGTTCTGTCCCACAACGGCCGCGCGCTCGACGCGGTCATCAGCGCCGTTGCCGTGCTCGAAGACGATCCGGTCTTTAACGCCGGCCTTGGCTCCTGCCTGACCCAGGACGGCACGGTCGAGCTCGACGCCTCGGTCATGGACGGGGCGGCCTTCCGGGTCGGCGCGGTCGGGGCGGTGGCCGGGGTGCGCAATCCGATTCGCCTGGCGCGGGCCGTGCTGGAAGACGGCCGTCACGCCTTTATGGTCGGCCCGGGCGCCTGGCGCTTCGCCCGCGAGCGGGCGGTTCCGACAGTGTCGGCTCAGAGCCTGATTACCGCCCGGCAGTACCAGCGCTGGCGGACCGGCCGGGGCGCGACCACGCCGGGAACGGTCGGCGCGGTGGCTCAGGATACGGCCGGCAATCTGGCCGCCGCCACCTCGACCGGCGGCCTGGTGCACAAACGCAGCGGGCGGGTCGGTGATTCGGCCATTATCGGGGCCGGCACCTACGCCGATAACGAACTCGGCGGCTGCTCGGCCACCGGCGACGGCGAGCCCATTCTACGCACTACCCTGGCCCGGACGGCGGTCGAGCTGCTGGGCGGCGGTCGGGAGCCGGGCTGGGCGGCGCAGACCGCGCTGCGGCTACTCGGGCAACGCACGGGTGGTGAGGCCGGGCTGATTCTCGTCGACGGGCTGGGCCGCATCGGCTACGCGTATACCACGCCGACCATGAGCGTCGCCCTGTCGGTTGAGCGCCAGGTGCAGCTTCGGGTCGCCTAGCGGCCCGCCGCCTCTGGCATTTTTGTGGCGAGTGTGACTATGATGCGTCCGATCAGACACCCTGCTGATCTCCTGATTTTTACGATTGCGAAGGGCTTTTGAAAGGAGGGAGCTAGTATGGCCAAGGTTGATGGAAATTCTCTTGTCGTAAGATCGCTCAAAGATGAAGGAGTGGACACGGTTTTTTATATCACCGGCGGCCCGATGGTCGATGTGGCGTCGAAGTGCATCGAGATTGGGTTCCGTTCTGTTGACTGTCGTCACGAGCAGGCCGCGTCCATGGCCGCGCATGCCTACAGCCGCGTGCTGGGCAAGCCGGGCGTGTGTTTTGCCGCCTCAGGACCGGGCGTAACGAACCTGATCACCGGGGTGGGCAACGCCTTTTTGGATGCGATTCCGGTTGTTGCCCTGGGTGGGGCGAGCGCGATTTCGCAGGACGGCATGGGCGCCTTCCAGGAAATGGACCAGGTCGGCATGTTCAAACCCATCACCAAGTGGGCCGAGCGGGTCAAAGACGCCCGACGTATCCCAGAGCTGGTGAACAAGGCATTTCGCATTGCGACCAGCGGCCAGCCGGGACCGGTGTATCTCGATTTGCCGGGTGACGTGCTGTACCGCGAGGTCGAGGAAGAAGAAGCGCCGTTTGTCAAGCGGCCGCACACGATTCCCCGCATTTCCGCCGATCCGGATCAGGTCAGTCAAGCCATCAGCCTGCTCAGAGGCGCCCAGCGTCCGCTGGTCCTGACCGGCACCGGGCTGTTCTGGTCGGGCGCCATGGCCGAACTCAGAGAGTTTGTCGAAGCCAGCGGCATTCCGTTTTTTACCACCCCCCAGGGCCGGGGGGTGATTGAAGAAGACCACGCCCTGAGTTTCCCCGGTGCCCGGAATCGCGCCTGGAAGGAAGCCGATGTGGTGCTCGTGGTTGGCACCCGCTTTAACTTCATTATCGGTTTCGGCCAGCCGCCGCGCTTTGCCGAGGATGTGAAGTTCATCCAGATCGATATTGCCGACGAAGAGATCGGCCGCAATCGCCCGGTTGATGTCGGCATCGTGGGTGACGCCAAAACGGTCTTGCGCCAGTTGATCAACGAAGGCGCCGACAGCATCCAGACGCCGGCCGACTGGATTGAGGCGCTGCGTGGCTACGACCAGCGCTCGCAGGCGAAATCCGAAGAGATCATGAATACGCCTTCTTCGCCGATGCATCCGTTGCAGCTGTGTAAAGAAGTGCGTGAATTCATGGATCGGGACGCCATTGTGGTGGTTGACGGGCACGAAATTTTGAATTTCGCCCGTCAGTCCGTGCCCACCCACGCGCCCGGCCATCGGGTCAACGCCGGTCCGAATGGCTGTATGGGCGTGGCCGCCGCGTTTGGCGTAGGCGCTAAAGTCGCCAAGCCGGGCACCCAGGTCATCGTGCTGAGCGGGGACGGCTCGTTTGGCATGAACGGCATGGAGATCGACACCATGGTCCGCCACAACATCCCGGCCATCGTTGTGATCAGCAACAATGGCGGCTGGGCCGGCGCGGGAGTGATGAACGCCGGGCGTGACCTGGGCTTCAGTCGTTACGATGAGATGGCCAAGGTGTTTGGCGCGCACGGCGAATATGTGGAAAAACCCGAGGACATCCGGCCCGCGCTTGAACGGGCGGCTGCCTCTGGAAAACCGGCCGTGGTCAACGTCATCGTTGATCCGAAAGCCCGCTCGTCAACCCAGTCGTTTGCCGCCTACCGGGCGATTTAAGCCCACACACGGGGCCGGCTTCGCCGGCCCCGACTCCCACAACCACCGCTGATGAAGAAACAATTCAAACGTCTTGACGACCCGCTGCTGCCGTTCATGCGCGATGACCCCGAGGTCAGCGCCCCGCTGCCGGACCGGACGGTTGCCTTTCCGCCCGACCGTTCGCTGGGCGAGCTGTTCGTCCGTAAGGGCTTTGCGCCCGAGATGTACGCCTTTTGGGAGAAGTCCGGCCGAGCCCAGGGGCAGGTTACGATCTCGGCCGGCAAGGAGCTGCGCCTGAATGTCACCCCTCAGGCGTCCGTCGATTTGTCACCGCTGGCCGGTCTGGCGGCCAACGCCCTGCAATACCTCCAGCTGTCCGGCACCCGGGTGGCGAATGCCGGGCTTGAGCACATCAAGCACCTGAGCGGGCTGCGCGTGTTGTGGCTGTACGATACCCGCATCAGCGATGCCGGGCTGCCTCTGCTCCAGGGCTTGAGCGGCCTGCGGGTGCTGAACCTGCGCAGTACCCTGGTCAGCAAGGGCGGTATCCGCCAGCTTCAGGAATTCCTCACCAGTTGCGAGATCCGCCAGCCCTGGAACTGAGCGTCGGCTGCTATTTGCCCGTATAGCCGGGATTGGTCGGCCGTTCGAGCCAGTCGCGGCGCTGGTCGTAGGGCAGGTCGATATAGGTCTGCATGGCCAGTAGCCCGTCGTCCGACAGCATGGTCTCCAGGAAGTCGGCGCTCTCGATATCCAGGCCGGCGTCCAGGTGGGTGTCACTCCCAGTGTAGACGGCGTGCTTGGCCCGGGCCACGGCCAGCGGCGGAAAGCCGGCGACTTCGTGGCCGATCTCCTGGGCGCGGGCCAGGGCGTCGTCGGCCAGTTCATGGACCAGACCCAGGTCCAAGGCGTCTTCGGGACGGACCACCCGCGAGCGCAGCACAAACTCGATTGCCCGGCCGGCGCCAATCAGGCGCGACAGGCGCTGGGTGCCGCTACCGCCCGGCAGAATGCCGAGCTTCACCTCGGGCAGGCCAAAGCGATAGTCGCCACGCTGGCCGATACGAATGTCGCAGGCCAGGCTCAGCTCAAAGCCGCCGCCCATCGTATCGCCGTTCATGGCCACGATGACCGGCTTGGGCAGGTTGCGCAGCCGCAGCAGCATGGCGTGATAGCCGGCGGTCAGCGAGGTGCCCAGGCTACGCATGTTTTCCCGGTCGCGGGCCAGTTCGACGAGTTCCTCGACGCTGTAGTGGGTGATGAACTTGCCCTCCAGCCCGCCGCCTAACACCACGGCGCGATAGGCCGGGTCGCGCCAGGTGTCGATGAGGCGGCTCAGCTCTTGGGCTCCCTCGGCGCAGAAATAATTCATCGGCGGGTTGTGATAGCGGGCAACGATAACGCCGTCGTGTGTTTCGGTCGTCCACATGCTCATGGCATCCTCCTGTCGGTGTACTGAGTGTGGCTCATACGTGAGGCAGTCGAACCGGGCAAGGGCCGAGCCGAGCGAGGAACACGGCCACAAGCCCCCGAGCCCCCGCCTCTGGATGCCGGATCACGTCCGGCATGACGAGAGTGGAACGGCTTGGCTACAGCCTAACGTAAAATGCTCTAAACGTCGCATTCCGTTTCTCATCGAGCAAAGCCCGCCACGTCTGTTCCGACTGTTCAGCCTTTGAGATGCCGAGTGGCATGTCTTCCCTTCCTGTCTCGCTCTGTTGGAGCCTATCCGGTATCCGTCTTCCCTGTCTCCTGCAACACTACGGGCAGGCCGGCAAAAAGCCGGCCTGCCGATTGATGCGTGCTGCGCAACACGCTATGCTCTGGTGGTGATCAAGTCGTTCCGCCACCGGGGCCTGAAGCGGTTCTACGAAACGGGCAGCATGTCCGGCATTCAGGCCCGCCATGCGCCGCGCCTGCGCTTGCAACTCGCCGCGTTAGATACCGCCCAGACAGTAGATGATATGGACATCCCCGGCTATCGCCTGCACCGCCTGAAGGGTCAGCGGAAACGCCGCTGGGCCATCCGGGTCAGCGGCAACTGGCGTCTGACGTTTGAGTTTGCAAGCGGTGACATCCACGTCCTGGACTATGAGGACTATCACTCATGACGATGTATAATCCCCCGCACCCTGGCGAGTTTATCTGGGCCACTTACATTGAGCCGTTCGATATCAGTCTACGGTCGCTGGCCAAAAGTTTAGAGGTGAGCCCTTCTACGCTGACACGCCTCATTCGGCGGCAGAGCGGTATCAGCCCGACAATGGCGCTACGCTTAGCCAAGGCCGTGGGGCGTTCGCCGGAGAGCTGGTTAGCGATGCAGCACGCCTATGATTTGTGGCAGGCCAAACAAACGACCGACCTGTCCGGGGTCCACAAAGTCGAGTTCACAGCGGCCTGACACTGCGCCCTCGGCTGCCCGCCGCAGGACGCCATTTTCTGCGGCGAGAGAAGAGTACCAACAAGCGCTTGCCTTGGTGCAGAAGGCTGGCGACGAGGTTCTCGTCACGAAGGCGAAGCGCAATCTCAGTCGTCTCGACAACAACGAAGCGCCTAGATCGCAGCGTCAGCGAAGTCCAGGCCGTCGGTGACTGCGTCGCGAGCCTGGCGGGCGTGGACGCCGCAAACATTGACATGCTGGGCGTTCTCAGACACGGCGGCCCGGTTGAGCGAGATATATGGCGTGTCGTAGCAAAACCCGCCCACTCCGGCTATGATCCGGGCGAGTCTGACAAAGGAGGACACTCGTCATGCCACACCCCAAACCCGCGGTTGCGCTCGTCGCGGTTGCCGGCCGACGTAAGGCAACCCTGGATGTCGCCCGACAGCTCGAACGCGAAGGCTTTAGCGGCATCTACTGCCAGAGCGTGGGCGATGGCCTGGGCTTATGCCAAGCCTTGGCCCTGGTGACCAGCGAGATCCCGTTCGGCACCAGCATCGCCAACCTGTACACTCGTCACCCCTACGATTACGCCCAAACCGCAGCCCTGATCCATGAACTCTCGGGCGGCCGCTTCCGTTTCGGCATCGGGGTGAGCCACGGCCCGGTCCATAAACGCCTGGACCTCCAGGTCGGAAAACCGCTGGCCGACGTGCGCCAGTTCATCCACGACCTGCGCGCCGGGCTGCCCAGAAACGACAGCCTGCCGCCGATCATTCTGGCCACCCTGCGCAAGGCCATGGCCAAGCTATCGGCCGAGATTTCGCAGGGCGCGGTGTGGGCCAACGCCGCGCGCTCGCATATGGCGACCTCGCTCGGCTTTCTGCCACCCGAAAAGCTGCGGGACGACAGCTTCTTTGTCGGCAATATGATCCCGACCGTGATTACCGACGACAAGGCTGCGGCCGCCAAGGTCCTGCGCCGCATCCTCAGCTCGTATGTGAGCCTGCCCAACTACCAGCAGTACTGGGTTGAGGCCGGCTTTGAAGAAGAGATGCGGGATATTCAGCAGGCGGTCGCCGACAAGCAGCCCAACAGGATTCCGAGCCTGATGTCCGACCGCTGGCTGCAACAGACGACGCTGTACGGCAGCGTCGCCGAGGTGCGCGACGGCGTCGAGGCCTGGTATGACACCGGGCTGAAGACGCCGATTCTGGTGCCCTCGTCGGCCAACGGCAATCAGATGGTTGCCCTCCAGGAAACGATTGCGGCGTTTCGCTAGAGAAAGGAGTCAGCCATGAAACACTATCGCGTGATCTCAGCCGATTCGCACGCCATCGAGCCGCCCGACCTGTGGCAGCGCTATCTGCCCCGGGCCTACCGAGACCGTGGTCCGCAGGTCGTCTCGACTGACTCTGGCGACCGCTGGGTGTGTGAGGGCCTGCCGTCCCACGTGGCCCGGCGTCCGATGGGCGCGGTAGCCAGAAATCGGGACAAGGCGTATGCCGCAGCGGCCGAGGGCGACCAACGCTACGCCACGGATGCCAAGGACTGGCAGCCCGACGCCCGGGTCGAGTATATGCGCATGGATGGGGTTGATGCCGAGGTCTTGTATCCGAATTACACCATGCGGGCGTTCGGGATTCCCGACCCGCAGCTCCAGCAGGCGGTGTGTCAGGCGTATAACGCGTGGCTGAGCGATTTTTGTCACGCCCATCCCCAGGACTTGTTCGGCGTTGCCGTGGTCCCGGTCTTCGACATTGAGTGGGCGATCCAGGAGTGCCGCCGGGCCAAGGACAAGGGGCTGGTCGGCGTCCTGCTGCCCCAGGATACGCCGGACGGCTCGCGCTACTCGGCGCCCGAGTGGGACCGGCTGTGGGCGACGCTGGCCGAGCTGAGCCTGCCGCTCAGCCTGCACATCATCGCCTCCGGGCATGCCAATGTGAACTGGACCCGGGACGAGACCGGCGAGGAGAGTGCAGCCGTCGGCTATGCCGTGCTGCCGGTTCGCATGGCTCGGGCTTTTGCCACCTTTATCCTGGAAGGGGTCTTCGACCGGCATCCTGGGCTCCGTCTGATCTCTGCCGAGAACGAGCTGTCGTGGGCGGCAAATTTTCTGCACCGTCTGGATTGGGGCTACCATCGCCGCACTATGGCCAAGGACCCCATGGTGCGCTGTCGGCGCCTGCCCAGCGAGTACTGGCGCGAGCACTGCTACCTGACCTTTATTGACGATGTGCCGGGAGTCATGCTGCGTGAGTTCATCGGTATTGACCGCATGATGTGGTCGTCAGACTTTCCGCACCTGGACAGCAGCTGGCCGGAGTCGCAGCAGTTCCTGGACCGGCACTTTGCCGGGGTGCCGGCCGACCACATGCAGTCTATTGTGGCTGACAACTGTGTGCGGCTGTATGGGCTGGGCGGGTAGGCCGGGGGCAGCCACAGAAGGCAATCACGGCAGGGCACCCACAGGGAGTGCCCCTACCTCAGAAAGGCGACGATACGCTGATTCACCACCTCGGGCCGCTCCAGATGCAGGAAGTGTCCGGTCCCAGGGTAAATCTCCTTGTCCAGGCCCTTGGCAAACAGATGATCCATGGCCTCAAAGGCGGCCAGCCGGCCGGGCCGGTCTCTGGTGCCGTGCAGGGCCAGGGTCGGAACCTGGGTCGGTTGGGTCAGGCGTTCCTGGAGGTTCTGGAGGGCCGGGTCGCGGTTGTCCGGGTTGAAGGTGTGGCGGTAGTAGTCGAGGGCTGCCTTGACCACCCCGGGCTGGCGAAAGGTGTTTTTGACGCCGTCCATGACCTCGTCGGGAATGTCGTATTCGGGTGAGGCGTCCTGCCACCAGCGTCTGATGAACTCGTAGTCATTGGCGGCGACAGCCTGGTCGGAAAACGGCATCTGGAAAAAATAGGCGTGCCAGCCGCCCTTGATCATGTCATAGTCCGTGGCCATGGCGCCCAGCAGCGCTCCGGGATGGGCGACCGCGATGGTGACGATTTTCTGAACCCGGTCGGCCGCCAGGGCGGCGGCGCCATAGGTCGCCAGGGCGCCCCAGTCGTGGCCGACCACACACGCTTGGTCGGCGCCCAGGGCGTCGATCAGAGCTACTGCGTCCTGGGCCAGCAGCACCGACTGGTAGCGTCCGTCCGGGGCCGGGGCGGTTGGCGCGTAACCACGCATGAACGGGGCCACGCCCCGGAATCCGGCCTCGGCCAGGGCCGGCAGCAGCGTGCGATAGGAATAGGCGTTGTCCGGAAAGCCGTGCAGACACACGACCAGCGGGCCCTGGCCGGCTTCGAGATAGTGAAAACGGATGCCGTTCGCTTCGACGTTGCCGGTCTGAAGTGTTGCCATGCCTGACCTCCTGGGGAGCGGACCGCTGAAACCTGAGCTGCGGGCCTGTATCTGCTTTCCCGGGCCATACCAAAAAAGCCCAGCATTGCCAAACCCGCCCCGGATACACTATACCGTCTTGGGGTCAATTGCCGACACCGTGGGGAGGAAGCATGGACGATCTCGATCAACGCATTGCCGACCTGGAACGTCAGCTGGCCGAACTCAAGCAGCGCCGGGCGGCCCAAGGCTCACGCCCACCGTCCGCCAACCTGAGCCGGCCGCTCCAGGGCATACGGATTGTGGATATGTCGCGCTTTCTGGTCGGACCGTTTGGCGCCCAGATGCTGGCCGATATGGGCGCCGAGGTGATCAAGATCGAAACCCTGCCCGGCGGGGACCCCATGCGGGCTGCGGGCAGCAAAGACTGGGGCGGTGAGAACCTGTTTTTTCTGGCCCGCAACCGCAATAAGCAGAGTCTGGCCGTGGACATCAGGCAGGACGCCGGCCGTGAGGTCGTATACCGTCTGGTCAGAACGGCCGACGTGTTCATAGAAAATTTTCGGCCCGGGGCTGCCGACAAGCTTGGGGTGGGCTATGAGCGGCTCAGCCGCGAGAACCCGCAGCTCATCTACTGCGCGGTCTCGGGCTACGGTCAGGAGGGGCCGGAGCGTGAGCGGCCCGGCCAGGACCTGCTGATTCAGGCCTTCTCCGGGTTGGTCAGCATCACCGGCTGGGACGACGGCCCGCCGACCACGGTTGGTACGCTGGTGGCCGACATGGTCGGGGCGTTTCACTGCGCCTACGGCATTGCCATCGGGCTGCTGGGTCGGCAGCGGCTGGGCATCGGCCAGAAGATCGAACTCTCGCTGTTGGACAGCCTGCTGGCCCTGCAAGCCATGGAAGCCACGACCTACTTGAACACCGGTGTCCCGCCCAAAAAAGCCGGGGCCGGACACGGCATTGCCCCGGCCCCGTACCGGATTTTTGAGGCTCAGGGCGGCGCCTTTGCCCTGGTAGCGGCCTCGCAAGCCTGGTGGCAGCGGCTGGGCAAAATTCCCGAGCTGCGCGACATCTGTGCCGACCCGCGCTTTGCCTCGCGCGAATCCCGCGGCCTGCACGCTGACGCCCTCCACGCCCTGCTCGAAGAACGCTTCCGGGACAAGTCGGCGGCCGACTGGCTGGCCCGCTTTGCCGAGTACGACGTTCTGGCCGCACCGGTCCAGACCTATGCCGAGGTGTTCAGCGACCCCCAGGTTGTGCACAACGGGATGATCATCAGCCAGCAGCATCCCCGGGCCGGCTCGATTCGGACGCTGGGCATCCCGGTCAAGCTGAGCCGCACGCCGGGCCACACCGGCGCGCCCGCACCGCTGCTCGGCCAGCATACCGAGGCCGTGCTGGCCGGCCTGGGTTACAGCCCGGCCGAGGTCGAGCGCCTGCGTTCGGCCGGCGTGGTCATCCAGGCAGAACAAGAGACCGACGGGGCCTGAGGCCCAGAAATTTTGTGAGGAGGAAAACGCTATGGAACTCGGATTACAAGGCAAGGTCGCTCTGATTACCGGTGGCAGCGAGGGGATCGGTAAGGGAATCGCCGTGTGTCTCACCCGGGAAGGCGCCAAGGTCGCCATCTGTGCCCGACGGCCGGACGTGCTTGAACAGGCCGCAGCCGACGTGCGGGCGCAGACCGGCGGCGAGGTATTGGCCATCCCGGCCGATGTCACCAAAGGCGGAGACATTGACGCGTTCGTGGCCAAGGCGGCCGCGCATTACGGGCGGGTCGATATTCTGGTCAACAACGCCGGTCGCTCGGCGGCCAAGAAGTTTGAGGATATCAGCGAGGGCGAGTGGACCGAGGACATCGACCTGAAGTTCACCGCTGCGGTGCGCTGTACCCGCGCCGTGCTGCCCCATCTGCGCAAGGTCGGCGGCGGGCGGATCATCAACGTCACCCATCCGGGCGGCAAGGCGCCGGGCGCGCGGTCTCTGCCGACCTCGGTCAGCCGGGCGGCCGGGATTGCCCTGACCAAAGCCTTGTCGCTGGACTATGCCGGGGAGAATATCCTGGTCAACACGGTGTGTCTGACCAATATCGTCAGCGCCCAGACCGAGCGCTACTGGCAGCGGATGGGGTCCACGGGTACGCTCGACGAGTTCAAGGACAAAATGGCCCAGAACGTGCCGCTCAAGCGCCTTGGCCAGCCCGAAGAGGTCGGCGCGCTGGTCGCCTTTCTGGTGTCGGATCAGGCCGCTTTCATCACCGGCACGGCCATCAACATCGACGGCGGCGTCTCGGCCGTGGTGTAGGGAGCACGACGACCCGAGCCATCGGCGCACTCATCAGTGGGAATGCCGGTCTCGGGGATACACGTCTTGGCAACTCTCGTCGGTCGCCCTCGATTATTGACACGATTTACGTGCCATGAAGAAGATTACCATTACCCTGCCCGAAGAGGTCGCCCGCTGGCTGTGGGTCAAGGCTGCGGAGAACGAACGCAGCGTGTCCAAATGGCTGGCCGAGTTGCTCGAAGAGATGCAACGCCAGGAGGACGAGTACGAGGTCGCAATGAAGCGTGCTTTGTCGGTCAAGCCTCGCCAGATGGAGTGGGTTGACGGGCGCAAGCCGACACGGGAAGAGCTGCACGACCGGGCGGCTTTTCGGTGAGACCAACGTCCTCGTCAACCGCTGCGATACCAGAGAGCCTGAGAAGAGGTCTTGACCATGAACGGATGGCTATTCTCCTCTGCAAAGCAGCGTGTCCCCATCCAGACCAAAAATTGATAGTGCGTCGGTTTGACAATTCTCAGCCAATAGAAACAACAACTGACATTTCAAAGTCATGCGCTACCCGGCAGGGCGCGTCTGTCGTCATCACCCAGGGTCGGGTGTCGGCGTTGCCGCCGGTTCTATTTTTTCCAGCTCGCTTCTCAGCCCTTGCTCCACACGCCGGAGGTCATGGTGCTGCTGCATCCTCAGCCACAGCCCCGGGCCGTTGCCGATAAGCCTGCCGAGCCTGAGCGCCATTTCTACTGTGACGGGGTGGGTGCAGGCCAAAATCCTATGCAGCTGCTGGCGCGAAACGCCGAGCCGCTTAGCGGTCTCGCTGACCGATAAGCCGAGGGCCGGCAGAACATCTTCGCGCAGAATTTCCCCCGGATGAATGGGGGGCCGTTGCACCGGGCGTTTGACGCGATACTCAGTCATTCCCGTCCCCTAATGATACTGTTCAAGATCGACCCGCAATGCCTCGCCGTCTTGCCATGCAAAGGTGATGCACCAGGGGCCGTTGACGTGGATACTGTAGCGCACGGGTGTTCCGTGAAGACCATGAAACTGAAATCCTGGAATGTTCAGCTCTGCCAGCGATTCGGCCTGATCCAAAACTTCCAGCCGCCGTAGGCAACGCCTCTGCAAACTCCGTTGGACCCGACGGCTCTTCCCCCGCTCGAACAACTCGGCGAGCCCTTTGTGCCGAAAATTTTTTATCATCGGCAAAACCTCCGTAACCGTAACGAGAATACTTAAGCATCGGCAAAACCTTCGTAACAAGAATATGTGTACTGTGTACTCGATTCTGTTAGACTGTAACATTATCTGTTACATCGTCAAGAGCGTTGGACCGGTCATGCGAACCATCAGTGCCATAGTGCCAAAATCCTCTTCAATCCCCCTTGGGCAAAGGGGGCCGCGCATCAGCGCAGGGGGATTTCTGAGGCAGCAAGTTCTCCTCCAGGAAAGAAATTCAAACTGAGATATTATCCTCGCGACTCATATCTTGACACGATTTTCGTGTTTTACTGTTTCCGTGCCATGAAAAATATTACCATTACCCTGCCGGATGAGGTCGCCCGCTGGCTGCGGGCCAAGGCTGCGGAGAACGAGCGCAGCGTGTCCAAATGGCTGGCCGAGCTGCTCGAAGGGATGCAACGCCAGGAGGCCGAGTACGAGGTCGCAATGAGGCGATTCCTGGCCAGAAAACCGTGGAAGATGGAGTGGGTTGACGGGCGCAAGCCGACACGGGAAGAGCTGCATGACCGGGACGCTTTTCGGTGAGACTTACGGAAACAGCCGCCTGACCGCGCACCGAAAACCGGGCAATACGTCCTCCCCGCTCAGCTCGGCGTCTTCGCTGAGCGCCTGCACGTCGTGCGGCGAGCGATAGACGTAGACCGTCCGCGTCGCGGGTTCGACGACCCACGCCAGCCGTGTTCCGGCCGAGAAATACTCGCCGATTTTGGTTTGTACGGCGGTGAAGCGATCCGAAGGAGAGGTGACCTCGACCGCCAAGTCCGGCGCGAACGGCCAGTAGGTTTTGGGAATACCGGTCTCGGGAATGCGCGCCTTGGCAATAAAGGCGGCGTCCGGGGCACGCACGATATCGGGGTTGCGCTGCAGGATGAAGCCGGTTTCCGCGCCGCAGACAATACCAAGCTCGTTGTCTTGGACATAGGCGTCGAGTACAGATGCCACGCGAACCGTCGAAACACCATGCTCTCCGCCAGTCGGTGCCATACGAATCAGCTCTCCTGCGACGAGTTCATACTTGTAGTCGTCGTTGGGCAGCTCGAACAGCTCTTCGGCGGTCATGAGCGAGTGTCGGGCTGGAACGGCCATGGCCTCCTCCTAATCCGCAACTTGGGCGCGTGGTGCCTGGCGTGGACGGCGCACGCCGTGTTGTTCCAGCAGCGGGACGACCCGTTGGATAAAATCGGCCAGCTCTTCTTCGGTATGCCGGAAGGTCAGGCCAATCGCATCAACCCCCGCCGCGTGCAGACGGGCGATATCGTGGGCGACTTTTTCGGGCGGACCGATGAGTTTGCTGCTGCCGATGCCGAGCACCAGACTCTTCAGCATGTCGTCAAGCTCTCCGCCCTCGCCCAGAACGGATTTTGTCGTGCCCAGGGTTTGGCCGCTGATGCCCTCCAGAAACTCCCTGGCCCCGTCATAGTCGCCCTGGGTCAGGATGTCCTCCATCTCCTGCTCGGCCGCAGCCTCGGTCTCCCGGCACATCGTCAGCGCATAGGTGACAATGCGCAGCCGGCGGCCGTAGGTGGCCGCCCGGGCCTGCACGTCGGCGATTTCCTCCTTGACCGCTTCGGGGGTGAGGGCGGCGGTGAAGAACCAGTCGCAATAGCGGGCGGCAAACTGTCTGCCCGCAGCCGAGCTGCCGGCGTTGTACAGCAGGGGCGGCGACGCCGGCTTGGGGGCGCAGGTGCCCTGCCTGATGGTGTAGTACTCGCCCGCGTAATCAAACCAGTCCTCGGTCCAGAACTTGCCCAGCACTTCGACAAACTCGGCCGAGCGACGGTAGCGGGCGTCGTGCTCAATCAGCGGGATGTCGAGCATCCGAAAGTCGTTTTCGGCCCAGCCGCTGACAATATTGAGGCGCCAGCGGCCGTGGCTGATCTGGTCCAGGGTCGCCCCGATGCGGGCCACCAGGCCGGGATGGAAAAAGGCCGTATGCACGGTTGAGACCAGCTGGAGCTGCTCGGTCGCCATGGCCAGGGCCGACGCCGTGGTGAACGAATCCAGCGAGGTGCCCCAGAAGCGTGACGGCCCAAAGCCCTTGCCGCCCCGCTGGGCCATGAAAAAGAGTTCCAGGCCGGCCCGGTCCAGCATCCGGGCCAGGCGCAGGTTATAGTCGAAGGTCGGCTCGGTGCGCTGCTCGGCGTGCGACAGCAGAAAGGCGCCCGGTTTTCCGGCCGGCGGCATACTGCCCACGGTCGGCGCAAACAGGCCGAGTTCAAGATGGCGCTCAGCCATGCGCCAGCCCTGTCTGTTTTGAGCGGTTCATGGTGATGCCCTTAGCGTTCCGAGGGCTCCTTCACCTCTTTGGCAAACGTCTCCATATTCTGGATGATGCCATCGACATCGGCCTGAAATGAACGCGGCATGAACATCATGCTGACACCCGCGTCTTCGTACTTCCTGACATTCTCGACGGTCAGCGGGACCTTGTGGTTGACGTTGATGGTGATGGCGAAATCGTCAAAGCTTTTGCCCGCCCGGTCGCCCAGGTCACGCAGCAGCGTTGCCTTGCGCGCCACCTCATCCGGCGTTTCCCACACCGCATGCCAGCCGCTGCCGAGTTCGACCGCCCGCCTGAGGGCGGGCCTGGAGTTGCCGCCAAACCAGATGGGTGGATGGGGTGTCTGGCGCGGTTTGGGGGCGAACTTGATGCCCGCAAAATCGTAGAACTCACCGTGAAATTCCGGATCGTCCTGGGTCCAGCAGGCTTGCATGGCCAGCAGGGCTTCGCGGGTCTGGGTGGCCCGGTTGCGCATGTCGAGACGCAGGGCGCGGAACTCTTCTTCCAGCCAGCCCACTCCCACCCCAAAGATAAACCGACCGCCGGACAGCACATCGAGTGAAGCAATAATCTTGGCGCTGACAAGCGGGTCGCGGTAGGGCACGATGATCACGCTGGTCCCCAGCTTGACCGTCTTGGTGACCGCCGCCGCGTAGCTCAGGACCGTGAACGGTTCGAGCAGCGGGTTGGACGGGTCGAGCGGCAATTTACCGTCGGGAGAATACGGGTAGGGCGAGGTGAGCTGGCTTGGGAACACGATATGATCGCTGACCCACAGCGAGTCAAAGCCGAGCTGTTCGGCGCGGGTCGCCACCCGGGCAATTTTTTCGCCTTCAATCATGTGACCGGCTGCAACTAAGTGGACTCCAAAGCGCATCGCACACCCTCCTTCAGCGTCGTGGCGATAGACATATCCCGGAGCGGGTCAGGGGGCAAGGAAACCAGCGCGGCGTGGCCGCCTGGTAGGCTGCGTAGTCGTCGCCAAAGCGTTGTCTCAGCGCCGGCTCTTCCCTGAGGATGACAAATACGTGCGCCGCTAGAGCGAAGCCGATACTCGCCAGACCCAGGCCGACACAGCGTAGCCCGCCCGCCGCGCCGAGCCCGAGACACAAGACGCCCAGCAGCATGGGGTGCTGGACATGGGCGTAGGGGCCGGAGACGACCAGGCGTTTCGGAGGCGTCAGGGACACCGGCGACGCCTCGCCTCGCCGTCTGAGGTAGTAGGCGGCGGACAAGAAGAGCGCGGCGCCCCCCAGACCTAACAGTGTGCCGCCGACAGCGAAGACCAGACCGAGCAGCCCCACCAGCCCTCCATCATACTCCCTGGAACTGCGGCCTGCGTTTCTCCAGCATGGCTGTGACGCCCTCTTTGGCGTCCTGGCTGGTCCGGGCCGTGGTCACCATGTCCTGCAAGTCTTGGTACTCGATTGTTTTACGCAGCGAGATCGCCCGGTGGATGGTGGTTTTCATGCCCGATAGGGACAGCGGCGCGTTATCGGCAATCGTCCGGGCCAGGCCATAGGTCGCCTGTTCGAGTTCGGCGGCCGGGACCAGCTGATGCACCATGCCCATGTCGTAGGCGCGGGTGGCCTCGACCGGTTGGCCGCTGAGCAGGATCTGTTTGGTGAAGGCCGGGCCGACAATCTCGACCAGTTTTTGACACAGCGGGAAGGGGATGACCAGGCCCAGGCGGGCCAGCGGCATGCCGAAGCGGGCCCGGTCCGACACGACCCGCAGGTCACAGTGCAGGGCCAGCTCGCAGCCGCCGGCCAGGGCGTCGCCCTGGACCATGGCGATGGTCGGGTGGCGCGAGCCCTCGATCATCTGCAGAATCTCGACCACGCCCATTTCGGCGTCGGCGCCCTGCTGGCGGGCGCTGAGTTCGCGCAGGTCGAGACCGGCGCAGAACGCCTTGCCCTCGCCCCGGATGACGATGGCCCGCACAGCGGTGTTGGTTTCGAGCGCGCTGAAATTCTGGACCAGACCGTCGAGCAGGGCGCTGTTCATGGCGTTGCGCTTCTCGGGCCGGTTCATGGTGATGGTGGCAATGCCGTCTTGGACGGAACACAGGATTTCGTCAGCCATAGTCTGTCTCCTCTTTTTGTCCTGCCCGCTCACATAAGGGGTTTCTGACCGGAGGTCAAGCTGAACAGAACGGGGCCCGCGCTTTGCCGATGTCCCGAACACTTGCTAGAATCCGGCCTGTGATGAACGGGCTCGGATAAGCGTGAACTTGGAGCAGTGTGGCCGACCACCCGAATAAACACGTCCGTGAAGCCGTGGCCTATGCTTTGCTGTGTCACTGGACCTTACGGAAGTCTGGACCGCGTGCGCATATCTGGGGACGATTGTACTGCCGCCAGACAGATCGAACGGGATGTAGTCGAGCGGTCTATTCGACGCCCAGGCATCCGGAGGACCACGCAAAAGATATTCGTCGGGCGGTGGAGCGCTGCCCGCATTAGGAAATGCTATGGCGAAGTATGAATTTACCCTGATCCTTCCCGATCCATTGGAATTGACCGAAGACCTGGCTGACAGCCTGTTCGAGGCAGGCTGTGACGACGCGACCCCTGGCACCTGTAATGGGGTCTTTTCCATCGACTTCCACCGCGAAGCAGACTCTTTGGAGGCGGCCATCCGTTCTGCTATCGCCAATGTCGAGTCGGCTGGCTATCGGGTGGCGCGTGTAGAGATGGCGGCCGAGGCGGTAGCGGGGCAGGCCAGCGTCTAGAGCACTTCACGATGCTGTGTCGCCCTTCGACTCCAGGCGCGCTGCGCCTGACGCTCAGGACAAACGGCCTTCCGTTCGTGCTGAGCGTAGCGGAGCGAAGTCGAAGCAGGGCTGCCGCTCTACTCGTTGAACTTCCAGGTATTGTCCGCGCTGCCGCAGATCTTCCAGCGCGGCACGACAATGTCCGCCTCGTTGGTCTGCTCGAACTCGACCTCGACCGGCAGACCGATGGCGACGGCGTCTTCGTCATCGAGCAGCACGCCGCCGACGCGGACCAGCGAACCGTCGGCCTCGTGGCAGTCGTCAAGCTCAATCAGACCCACGACATACGGCACGGCATCGACAAAAGCGCCCAGAATCGGCTGGGTGACCACGATATAGCTGTGCAGCACGCCCCTGCCGGCCGTCTCAAACCAGCCCAGGTCCATGGAGCTGCACGTGTTGCAGGCCGGGAAGGGCGGGAACCACTTGTGGCCGCAGTCCTGGCACTGGCGGACCAGATACTTGCCCTGTTTGGTGCCCATCCACCATTCGGCCGTGTCAAAATCCGGGACAATTGTGATTTTGGTGTAATCAATCGGGCCTGGCATACTCCGCCCTCCTCTAGGCTGCAATTCCGCGCAGAATCGCTGAGCTTGACATGGTTTCCGTACCCCAGCCCAGACAGGCCGCGATGCGGGCGTCTTTGACCTGCCGACAGCCGGCCTGCCGGTCGTAGCTGTGACGGCCCTCGGCCCAGTCCGGACAGGCGTCGTCGGCGCGGTGGCGGAGCTGGCGGACGTTCTCAATCACCATGCTGATGCCGTGGGTATAGCCCTCGGACAGATGGCCGCCGGACAGGTTCGAGGGCAGCTCGTGGTCGATCTGTAGACGGCCGCCTTTGACAAACTCGCCGGCCTCGCCCTTGCCGCAGAAGCCGTAGGCTTCGAGCTGGATCAGGGTGGTAAAGGTAAAGGCGTCGTAGCACGAGATCAGGTTGACGTCCTTCTGGCTGATGCCGGCCATGCCGAACAGGCGCTGGCGGCCATAGTTGCCGGCCACATAGTGAATCTCCGGCCGGGAGTAGTTCCAGGCCGCGTTGGGCGCCATGGTGCGGCCGGTGCCGCCCATGATGAAGGCCGGCGGCTGGCGTAGATCGTAGGCCCGTTCACGCGAGGTGACGATCAGGGCGGCCGACACATCGGTCTCCAGACAGCAGTCGAGCAGGCGGAAGGGCTTGACCACCCAGCGCGAGTTCTGGTGGTCTTCGATGCTGATCGGATTACGCATGACGGCCTTGGGGTTGAGGCTGGCGTGGCGCCGGTGGGCGACCGCCACCTCGGCCAGGGACTTGGTGGTGGCGCCGGTATCGCGCAGATAGCGCATGGCCGACATGCCGAAGCGCTGGGCCGGCGAGGTCCAGCCCCAGTGCATCATGAACTGGTTGTCCTCGGCCGCCCGGGTCGGCGGCACCGGGCCGCTGGGCGCCTGTCCGCCCATGCGACGGCCCGAGCGGCCGTTCATTGAGCGGAAGATGACCATGGTTTTGCAGTAGCCGGCTTCGAGCAGGCCGATGGTATTGCCGATCAGGGCCTCGGTGCTGGAACCGCCGCCCAGGATATCGACCGAATAGTTGAGCCGCATGCCCAGCGAGGTCGCAATATGGTTTGAGGTGGTTGAGTCGCCGGCCTGATAGCTGGTCATGCCGTCGACGTCGCCCGGTTCCAGACCGGCGTCGGCCATGGCCTTTTTGACGGCCTCGCAGGCCATGGACAGGGTGGTGCGGTTCGACGGCCGCATGTGCGGCGTCTCGCCCACGCCAACGATGCAGTACTTATCGGTCAGTGCTCCCATGCTGCCTCCTATGTGCTGACGGTGCTTAATACGAGCGGGGCATGCCCAACACGTGCTCGGCCACGTAGTTGAGGACCATGTTGTTCGAGATCGGGGCGATGCTGAACAGGCGGCACTCGCGGAATTTGCGCTCCACGTCATACTCGGCGGCAAAGCCGTAGCCGCCGTGGGTGTCGAGGGCCGCGTTGGCCGCAGCCCAGGCCGCCTGGGCACACAGCAGCTTGGCCATGTTGGCCTCGGGGCCGCAGGCCTGGCTGGTGTCGAACAGCTCGGCGGCCCGAAAGCGCATCAGGTCGGCGGCCTCGGTCTGGGCGTAGGCCTGGGCCAGCGGAAACTGGATGCCCTGGTTCTGGGCGATCGGTCGGCCGAAGATGACGCGCTCCTTGCCGTATGTGACGGCCCGGTCGATAAACCAGCGGGCGTCGCCAATCGACTCGGCCGCGACCAGAATGCGCTCGGCGTTCATGCCGTCCAGGATGTAGTAGAAGCCGCGGTTTTCTTCGCCGATCAGATTGGCCTTGGGAATTTTCAGGTCGTGGAAGAAGAGCTGGTTGGTCTCGTGGTTGATCATGGCGTCGATCTTGCGGACCTCGACCGCGTCACCGGCCTCTTGCAGATCGACCAGAAACACGCTCAGCCCCAGGGTTTTTTTGGGGCACTCGGCCGCCGGGGTAGTGCGCGCCAGCAGCAGCATCATGTCGGAGTGCTGGACGCGGGAGATGAAAATCTTGGCCCCGTTGACAATGTAGTAGTCTCCGTCACGGCGGGCGAAGGTTTCGAGCTGGGTGGTGTCCGAGCCGGCGTTCGGCTCGGTCACGCCGAAGGCCTGGAGGCGGATCGAGCCGCTGGCGATCTTGGGCAGATAGCGTGCTTTTTGTTCGTCGCTGCCGTGGCGTAGCAGGGCGCCCATGATGTACATCTGGGCGTGGCAGGCGGCGGCGTTGCCGCCCGAGCGGTTGACCTCTTCGAGGATCACGCTGGCCTCCCGAACCGTCAGGCCCGAGCCGCCGTACTGCTCGGGAATGAGCGCGGCCAGCCAGCCGGCGTCGGTCAGCTCCTGCACAAAGTGTTCGGGATACTCGTCGTCTTTATCGAGCTTGCGCCAGTACTCGTCCGGATACTTGCGACACAGCTTGCGAATCTCTTCGCGGATTTCGGGGCATTGTTCCATGGACGGCATGCGGCTCTCCTTATCGGGCGGAAGCAACGGGCTCGGAGTTGAGGGACGGACGGCGCTTTCCGCCCGCTCAGTCTCGGCTCAGGATCAGGTCCGGGCTGACCACCGCCCCACCAAAGGCGGCGGCATTGACCGTGGCCTTGGAGACCAGAACGGCCTTGGGGTTCTTGTCAATCAGGCTGTCGGCCAGCTCGCCTACGGCGGCGGCCAGGGCGTCCTTTTTCACAACCCGGTTGAGCAGCCCCAGGGGGACGAGTTCCTCGGCCATGTAGCGACGGCAGGTGATGATGATCTCCTTGGCCAGGGTCGGGCCGACATGGGCGGTCAGCAGGGTGGTCGAGTCCGGGCTGAGCGGTACCCCGAGATCAACCTCGGGAAACCAGAACTGGGCTTCCTCAACGGCGATCCGGAAATCGCAGCCCAGGGCCAGCGCCCAGCCACCGCCGACCGCATAGCCGTTGACCGCAGCAATGGTGATCGGCTCGAGGTGGACCAGGGTGTCCAGAATGCGGCCGACCAGCCGTCCCCGGCGCTGTCGGTAGCTGGCGAAGATGCGCTCCCGCTCGTGCCGGTCAGTGATGCCCTTGGTCTGAGACAGGTCGGCGCCGGCGCAAAAGGTGTTGCCCGTGCCGGTCAGGATCATCACCCGCACCTCGGGGTCGTCGCGGACCTGATGGAGCAGCGCCTCGAGTTCGCGCAGGATCTCCTCGTTCAGGGGATTGCGTTTTTCGGGCCGGTTGAAGCGCAGTGTGGCAATCCGTCCGTCTTTGTCCAGCACAAAATGATCTGGCATGCTATACCTCCCTGCGGCGTCTTGAGCGGCTGCCTAGTCTACCTGGACAGGCCGGATGCTGGCAAGGGTTGGCTGGGCTCTGGCAGCCCAGCCGCACAACGGCTATGTAGACCTGATATTGCCAAATATTGCCAAGATATTGTGAAGAGCGGAGGGAGCTATGGATCTGGGACTCACAGGCAAAGTCGCGATGGTCAGCGGGGCCAGCCGCGGAATCGGCAGGGCGATTGCGCTGGGCCTGGCCGCCGAAGGCTGCCGGCTCAGCATCTGCGCGCGCGGCCGGGAAGCGCTGGAGCAGACGGCCGAGGACATCCGCAGCCGGGGCGGCGAGGTCCTGGCCACCGCCCTCGATGTGGCGAGCGAGAGCGAGGCCAGGGGCTGGGTCGAGACCACCCGCCAGCAGTGCGGCGCCATCGACATCCTGGTCAACAATGTCGGCGGCTCGCGGCCGGGCGGCAATCTCGACGCCTCGGCCGAGGACTGGCAAAAAGGTTTTGCCCTGAACTTCTTTTCGGCCCTCGACCTGTGTCGGCTGGTCGTGCCGGCCATGCGCGAGCAGCAGGGCGGCTGCGTGATCAATATCAGCTCGATCTACGGGCGCGAGTGGGGCGGGCCGATGACGTATAACGCCTCCAAGGCGGCCATGATCAGCCTGTCGAAAGAAATGGCCCGCGAGCTGGCTCCGCACGGCGTGCGGGTCAACAGCGTGGCACCCGGCTCTATCCTGTTTCCCGGCGGCTCGTGGGAGCGCCGTCAGCAGGAGAACCCGGACGGCATTGCGGCCTTCATCAAGGCCGAGCTGCCGGCGGGTCGCTTCGGCACGGTCGAGGAGGTAGCCGATGTGGTAGTCTTTCTGGCTTCGGGCCGGGCGAACTGGGTCTCCGGCGCGTGTATTACCGTGGACGGCTGTCAGTCGCGGTCCTTGATCTAATCTGGCCGGACTTGGCCGCTGCCGCT
This sequence comes from uncultured Binatia bacterium (SeqCode), assembly GCA_965243735.1. GTDB lineage: Bacteria > Desulfobacterota > Binatia > Bin18 > Bin18 > JAAXHF01. The sequence goes on along the minus strand of CBDEVZ010000008.1, from coordinate 3,152,738 downwards.
CAGGTGATCCGGCCGACAGCCAGCGTCGTCGGGCCGGAGCTCATCTCCACCACGGCATCTTGATTATCGCCGTTATTTTAATTATTCTTTTGATTATAAAATATATAAGGATAGAGATAATGGGAGCAATCGCCGTATCAATGGAGACGGAACAGCAGATTGAGCGACTCCGCAAAGCGCTCGGGATTCCCAGCAAAGCCGGCCTGCTGCGCATCGCCTTGCAAACCCTGGAGGAGAAAACGGAGAAAGAACGGCTCCGAGCGGAAATTCGAGAATCGGTCCGCCACTGCGCGGTTGCTGATCGGGACGAAAATCGCGCCTTATATCCGGCGAGTGCCGCCCGCAGCCTGCCCGAGGAGTAGACGCCTCATGGAGATTAAACGTGGGCATGTGTACATCGTTGATTTCAATCCTCGGGTCAGAACCAAACCGGGCAAGCTGCGTCCGGCGGTAGTCTTGCAGTCGGATCTGGTGAACGAAGCGGGCTATCCCTCGACCATCGTCATCCCGACAACAACCCGTTTGGTTGAGGAACCTGGCATCCTCCGTCTGCATCTGGAGAAAGGCCAAGCCGGTCTTGAGCGGGACAGTGATTTTCTTGTGGGCCAGCTGATTGCGGTTGCCAATGCCTCTTTTCGGCGGGAGATCGGTGTGTTGCCGAGCGTGGCGATGCGCGAATTGGAAAGCCGGGTTCGTGTTATTTTGAGTCTCTGAGTAGAAGGGGAAGCCGGAGAGGATCATGAATGAGCGCTATGACACCTTGGAACTGCGGCGTGACAACGACGTGCTGTGGCTGGTCTTGAACCGTCCGGCGGCGCTGAACGCGATGAACAGCCTGCTGGTCAACGAACTCCACGCCTGCCTGGATGAGCTGGCGGCCGACCACAGCGTCCGGGTGGTGATCCTGCGCGGCGCCGGGCGGGCGTTTTGCGCCGGACTCGATCTCAAGGAGGCGGGTGAGGCGGATGGACGCGGATCGGTGGCCGACGGCCTGCGCGGCCAGCGTCACATCGCCGAACTGGCGATTAAAATCCACCGCGCGCCCCAGCCGTTTATTGCCGCCGTCCACGGCGCGGCTGCGGGCGGCGGGTTTGGTCTGGCCCTGGCCAGCGATATTCGGATTGCGGCCGAGTCGGCGCGGATGAACGCCGCGTTTATCCGCATCGGCCTGTCGGCCTGCGACGTGGGGGTGAGCTATTTTCTGCCGCGGCTGGTCGGCGCCTCGGTCGCCTCGGAACTGCTGCTGACCGGCGATTTCATTGACGCCCAGCGCGCCCTGGCGACCGGCCTGGTATCGCAGGTCGTACCCGAGGCCGAGCTTGACCGGGCGGCTGCTGAGATGGCGGCCAGGATCACCCGCAACTCCCCGCTCGGCGTCCGGCTGACCAAGGAGTGTCTGCGCTACTCGGTTGACGCACCAACGCTTGAGGCTGCGGTGGCGATGGAAGATCGCAATCAGATTCTGACCACCCGGACGAATGACGTGCGGGAGGGAATTGCCGCCTTCCTTGAGCGGCGTGAGCCGCACTACGAAGATGCCTGACACACAGCTTGTGCTGCTCGACAGCGTCGACGCTGCGGTCACGCTTCCGTATGAGCGGGCGTTTCGCCTGGTGACGGATGCGCCGCATATCATCCGCCTGCGCCAGGACCCCGGCGCGCTGTTTGAGACGACAGACGCTCCCTCGCGTCTCTCGCCGTATTCGACGGCCTACCTCATGCCGCGACTGGCCGAAAACGTGCGGCTGGAGGGGCTCGGCCGGTCGGCTGCGGCGGGGCGTATCACGGACTTTATGACCGGCCGGGAACGACGGCTGTCGCTTGAGTATCAGGACCAGGACACGATTGCGGCGCAGGGGCACTGGCGTGACACGGAGAACATCGCCCAGGACGTTGGACTGGGCTTTCTGCCCGGTTCGGTGGTCGCCCAGCTGAGAGACCTGGCGGCCGAGTCGGTGCCCCTGGGCGTGGCCGCCACGATCCGCACCCTGGCGCTGCCGGGACCGGACCGCGAAGCTGGGGTGTGGTGCGACGTGTGGACGCTTGAGGGCGGGCCGCGCTCATGAAAACACAGCGCGCCAGTCGCCGCACCCTGAACGCGTTTGCTTTTGGCACGATCGCCAGTGGGGTGAAGAATCATGTCTTCGGCGGCTGGGTGCTGGTCTACTACAATCAGGTACTGGGCCTGGACCCGGCCCTGGCCGGACTGGCCCTGGCTCTGGCTCTGGTGGTTGATGCGGTCACCGACCCGCTGGTTGGCGTCTGGTCGGACCGGGTGCGGACGCGCTGGGGCCGGCGCCATCCCTTCATGTATGCTGGTATCCTGCCGTTTGCCGTCTCCTTCTACGCCCTGCTCCAGCCGCCGACCGATACCAGCCAGAGCGGTCTGTTTGTGCGGCTGCTGTGTCTGGCCGTGGCCGTGCGGGTGTCGATGACCCTGTACGAAATTCCGCGTGGCGCGCTCGGCCCGGAACTCACCAAGGACTACGACCAGCGCACCCAACTGGTCGGCTGGAGTACCTCCTACGGCTGGTTTGGTGGAGCCGGCTTTGCCTGGCTGACGCTGGCCTTTTTATTGCCGGAGACCGCCGAGTATCAGGGCTCGCGAGCCTACCTGAACCCGGACGGCTATCGAGATATGGCCTGGATTGGCGGCATGATCATTTTCGCCACCAGTATGATCTCGACGCTCAGCCTGCATGGCCATATCCCCGCCCTCCACGTCCCCCACGATCCGGCTGCGACCCAGCCCAGCCTGCGCCGGCTGGGCCGCGAAATTATTGAGACGCTGTCGAACCGTTCGTGGTTGATGCTGTTTGCCGCCGGGCTGGTGTTTGGCCTGTATATCGGCCTGCACAGCAATACCGACCGCTACTACGACCTGTATTTCTGGCAGTGGACCCCGGAACACGTCCAGATCTTTCCGGTTGTCTACATGATCGTGGCCATAAGCTGTGGGCTGCTGGCCTATCCGCTGACGCGCGGGCGGGACAAGAAGCGAACCGCGATCAGCCTGTTTGTGCTGTCGACCATACTGGGTCCGCTGCCGCTGGGGCTGCGGCTGCTCGACCCCATGGTGTCGGTGCCGCTGTTTCCGGCCAACGGCACCGACCTGCTGTGGTGGCTGCTCCTGCTGCACGGCGCATTTCTGGTGGCGGTGGCGGTCATCGGCTTCATCCTGATCGGCTCCATGGGCGCGGATATCGTCGAGGAGAGCCAGCGCCAGACCGGGCGCCGGAGTGAGGGCTTGCTGACCTCGGGCTCGGCCCTGGCCCAGAAGATGATCAGCGCCGGGGGTGTGTTCATCGTCGGACAGCTGTTGTCAGTCTTCGGCTTCTCGGTGGCCAACCCGACTATAGAGGCCATGCAGGAGCCGATACGCAATCTGGCCGCTTTCCATCTGGCCCTCAACCTGAGCCTGCCCTGGATTTCAATCTATCTGGTCAGCAAATACACCATTACCCGGCACGGACACGAGCAGGATATCCGCAGCCTCGGCTATGCCGAAGCCGAGGAGGTGTGACAGCTGGATGCGATGCCGCCCGACGCTCAGTCTGATGATGAGCTGGGCAGGAGCTGGACCTCGTCGCCAAGCCGGATGTCGCCCGGGGTCAGTACAAAACAGGTGACCCCACCCCGCCAGGCCGGGACGAGAGCCTGACGCAAGCCCATGTGCTGCATATCCATCCGCTCGCACGGGTCGGTTTCGCCGGTGATGGCGAGTCTGACCGGGCCGATATGCAACACTTGGCGGGTCGTTCGCTCAAGCTCAATCCCGCTGACGAGCAGGTTGGCCCGGCGGGTCGTCCACGGCAGCTCGGTCTGCACGTTGTGGCAGGCGGCCTGCCACGCCTCTTGGGACAGCACGGTGATCTGGCGCGGACCGTATTTGCCGCGATAGTCGCCCTCAAGGCCCGTGTCGTGGCTGATGTGGACGGTGTCCCGGGTTTCCATTGGCGCACGCGAGGCGCCACGAACGGCAATACCAAGCAGACGTCCCATGCCTGTCTCCTCCTATGCGGTGCGGGTGATGCAAAAAGAAACCCACCCCGGCCCTTCGACAAGCTCAGGGCCACCCCTCCCAGGAGGGGATTTCCGACCGTTCCCCTCCTGGGAGGGGTGCCGCGTCAGCGGCGGGGTGGGTCGCTCCCATCGCAAGGCTGGCAAGAACAGATTCCGGGTAATGTGCATCACACGTCTTATGCGGGGGCCAGGATGTTTGGCAACTCGGCCACGCTGTCCAGGATGTAGTCCGGCGCGTGGTCGGTCATGATTTCGCGGGTGCTGGTGCCGGTCAGGACGCCGACAGTATGTGAGCCGGCCGCTCGGCTGGCCTGCACGTCGATGGGCGAGTCGCCGATATACACCGCCTCGTGGGGCTGAAGCGCCAGGCGCTCCAGGCATTTGAGAATCGGCTCGGGATGCGGCTTTCTGTTGGTGACATCCTCACGGCCGATGATACTGCTGAACAGGTGGCGGACCCCCCAGTGGTCCAGAAAGGGTAGCGTACGCCCTGAGGAGGTCGCAATGCCGAGCCGCAGCCCCTGGGCATGCAGGCTCTTGAGCAGGTCCAGGCTACCCGGAATTGCCTCGGTCTTGTGGTAATAGTGATCCATCCACATGTCCATCCGCGTATCGACAATGCGCTTGAGGGTGGCCTCCGGGTCGGGATGGTCGGGCGGAAAGAGTTTGATCAGCGGATTGTCCTGGCCGGTTCGCATGAGTTCGTACACCCGGTCGCGTGATGGCAGGGGGATGCCGGCGATCTCGAGGACTTCGAGCGAGACGTGGTAGAAGTACTCAACCGAGTCGGCCAGGGTGCCGTCCATATCGAAGATGACACCGCGGACACACAGTTTGCTCATTGGGACAGCCGCTCCCAGGCCTGGGCTACACGCTGTTTGAGGTCGGCCAGCGAGCTGTCGTTGTGGATAACGAGCTGGGCGTGTTTGCGCCGCTCGGCGTTGGACAGCTGGCTGGCGATGCGCGCCTCGGTATCGCTGGCCGCCAGGCCGCGCTGGGCGGCGACGCGTTCGACCACGGCCCCGGTGCTGGCCTCGACCAGCCATACCTCGTCAACGAGGGGAATCCAGTTGGCCTCAATCAGGATGGCCGCCTCGACCACGATGGGCTCGGAAAATCCGGTCGCGCGCTTGGCCTGAATGCGCGCGGCGATATCCTTGAACATCAGGGGATGGACGATGGCGTTCAGACGCTGGCGTGCCTCGGTGCTGCCGAATACGATTGCCCCGAGCTTTTTGCGGTCAATGGTCTGATCGGCAGCCATAATCTCCGGGCCAAAGGCGGCCGTGACCTGTTTCCAGGCTTCTTTGCCCGGCAGGTAGATTTCGTGGCCGACCTTATCGGCGTCAATGACGAACGCGCCGCGTTCGGCCAGCAGTTGGGAGACAGTGCTCTTGCCCGAGCCTATGCCACCGGTCAGTCCTATGGTTTTCATACGCCCGTGTGTTGTGGCAGAGATCGGTGCGTTCTGCAAGAGAGCGGCCGCCCGGTTCTCTCTTGGCCGTGATCGTGGTATCAGGACGGCTCACGCACAGGAGGTGAAGACATGCCGTATGCACAGGTCAGGGGAGCCAGGCTGTACTACGAAGACCACGGACACGGACCGCCGCTGGTCTTGATTCCCGGCGCGCTCGGAACCGCCCAGTCGGACTTCGGGCCGCAGCTCGAACAGCTGCCTGGGCTGGGGGTGCGGGTGATCAGCTTTGACCCGCGCGGCTATGGCAGCTCCCGCCCGCCCCGGCGCGCGTTCCCGATTGACTTCTACCACCAGGACGCCGAAGACTGTGTGGCCCTGATGGCCCACCTGGGCTGTGAGTCCTACGCGGTTGGGGGCTGGAGCGACGGGGCGATCATCGGCCTGCTGCTGACCCTGGCCCATCCCCGGCAGGTGGAAAAACTCGTGGTGTGGGGCGGCAACGCGTATATCAGCCAGGAGGATATCGACGGCTACGAGAAAACCCGTGCCGTGTCGTCCTGGTCGCCCCGGATGCGCGAAGGGATGGGCGCCATCTACGGTCAGGAACTCCAGGAGCTGTGGACGGACTGGTGCGACGCCATGCAGGCTCTGTATAAAGCCGGGGGCGATGTGTGTCGTGGGCGCCTGGCCGAGATTCACTGTCCGACTTTTATCCTGCACGGCGAGAAAGACCCGCTCGTGCCGCGTTTTCATGCCGATGTCCTGCACGGGGGCATTGCCGGCTCGCGGGTGCATCTTTTTCCCAACGGCAAACACAATATCCACCTGGCCTACGCCGGGGACATGAACCGGATGATTGCCGATTTCCTGATCGCCTAGCCACGCAGAGAGGAGAACACTCATGGCTGCTCGGGTAGAATTTTTTTATGACTATTCCAGCCCCTGGACGTATCTGGCCTTTACCAGAATAAACGGGCTGTGTCAGAAGTACGCGGCCGACCTGGAGTGGCGGCCCATTCTGGTCGGCGGGATCTTCAACTCGATCAATCCGTCGGTGTACGAGTTCCGCGAGAAGGGCGTCCCGGCCAAGCAGAAATACATGGCCAAGGACATGCAGGACTGGGCGCGCTATTACGGGCTCAAGATCAAGAATCCGCCCAGCGTGTTTCCGGTCAACTCGGTCAAGGCTCTGCGCGGCGCCCTGGTCGCGCTGGAGCATCCGGACCGCTTCCTGGCCTATAGCTCCCGCGTGTTTGAGACCTACTGGGGCGAGGACAAAGACATCAGCCAGGATGCGGTGCTGCGCGCCATTGTGGAGGAGGTCGGGCTCGACCCGCAGGAGTATTTTGAAAAGATCACCCGCCAGGAGTACAAGGACCGCGTGCGGGCCAACACGGACGAGGTCATGCAGCGCGGCGGCTATGGCACCCCGACCATGTTCGTCAACGGCTCCATGTTTTTTGGCAACGACCGGCTGGTCTTGGTCGAAGAAGAGCTGAAACGCAGCACCTAGCGCGTTTCCCGATAGGCGTAGTAGGTCGGATTAGCGGAGCGTAATCCGACACGTATGGGCTGTCGGGTTACGCCTGCGGCTACACAGCTGCACATATGGTGAAGTGCTCTAGGTAGGCCCGCGGCAGGGGCAAGAGCAGCGCTCTTGCCCGTATGACCTCAGCCGTCCCAGCCCCATTTTTCTTTATTGGCCTGGATCTCCTCGGCTGAGGGGTTCTCCGGTTTCTCGTGGAGGGCGACCTCGAAGTCGTCGATCGGGTCGACCATGGCGTAGTTCAGAGGCGTATCCTCTTCGAAGACATCGGGCACGGCAACTTCCTCGAAAATGGCCTGCCATGGGCATTCCGGCTCACACGCCCCGCAGTCGATACATTCGTCAGGATGAATGTAGAGTTGGTTTGGAAACTGCTCGTTGTCATCACCAACGTATTTGTAGATGCAGTCCACCGGGCAGACGGCAACACAGCCGGTGTCAAGACAATCCCGACACAGCCGGGTGATGATATAGGTCATTGCTTTCCTCCTTCCTGTATTCTCCGCTTTCTCTCAATCGTATCTCAAGCGCACCTGTCGTAGCTTGTGCTATCGTATCGCCGACAGTGGGTCAATTGAGGCCATCGGGGAGAGCCGGGCGTAGCTCGGCGATCTCTTCCTGGGCGGCGCGTCAGGTCTGTCAGGACGCTATCCAGGGATCTCGGGTTCGGAGGCAGGGGCGTGAAAACGACGGTAGCTGGTGACCAGAGCCAGCGCTCGGGCGGCCCGGGCGTGGGTGGCAAAGGTGGGCAGCCCGGCGGTGTGAAACTGCTCCCGAACCGATAGCAGCTCGGCCTCACGGTTGAACGGCTGGAGGACGGTCAGAAAGGGCTTGGCCGAACGCGTGGCAAAGGCCGACAAGGTGTCGAGCAGGCTGTCGAGGAGGTGCGGCCGGGCCTGCCACTGGCCGGCCACCAGCCCGGCGCCGGTATCCATGACGATGGCGTCAATCTTGGGGTCGCGCTCCAGAATCGACAACAGCCGGGCCAGATTGTCGGTCGATTGTCCCATGCCGATCGTATACCCCGAGTCGAGCGGATTGCGGAAACTGCCGCCTATGACGGTGAAAAACGACGCCAGCTCCTGGTACGAGTCCGGGCTGAGTTCCGGAACCCGCAATCCCGCCTGTTCAAACGCATCAGTAATGACCACCGACGGCCCGCCGGTCATGGCGACGAGGCCGACCCCGTCTCCGGTGGTGGATTTGGCAAAGCCGAGGAGGTGCAGGACATCCAGCAAGGTGTCGAAATCCGCGACCGGAATGGCTCCGGCCTGTTTGACCACCGCATCCCAGATCGCCACCGGCGTAGCCAGCGAGCCGGTATGCGACGAGGTCGCCCGCTGGCCGGCCTCGCTCTGACCGCCCTTCCAGATGACCACCGGTTTGTGGGGCGTCACCTCCCGGAGCAGGGAGAAGAAGCGCCGCCCTTCACGCACGCCTTCCAGATACATGCCGATGAGCTGGGTCTGCTCGTCGGCAGCCAGATAGTTGAGATAGTCGCTGGCGTCCAGCACTGCGGCATTCCCGAAGCTGACCGCCTTGCTGATGCGAATGCCGTGCTGGGGAGCGGCCAGACTGAAGGTGATGGTGTGGGTTCCGCTCTGGCCGATGAACCCGACACTGCCGACCTCGCCGGTCGGCAGCTCGGTGTAGTTGCGCAGGCCGATCTGGGGGTTGTAGACACCCATGCAGTTCGGACCGATCAGGGCCAGCTCGGACGCTTCGGCGGTCTCGACCAGCCGCTGCTCCAGCTGTTTCCCCTCCGCATCGCCGACCTCTGAGAAGCCCGAGGTAAACAGCATCACCCCGCCGACCTTGTTGGCCGCACAGTCGGCAATAATCCTGGGTGTGACCTGACGCGGAACGGCGGTCATGACGTAATCAATCTCGTCCGGAATATCGGCCAGACTGGTATAGTTGGGCACCCCCAGGGCCTCAATGCCGGGCAGTTCGCGCTCGTCAATCTGGACCGAGTAGACCTTGCCCTGGAACCGGTTTTGACTGCGCAGCCACATATAGTTCATGGCTTTTTTGTCGCCGATGACCGCCACCGCCTTGGGATGAAACACCCGTTCCAGGGCCGCCTGGGTACGCTCGGACAGCGGCCGTGGGGCGGGTGGCGGGCCGTCAGACCGCAAGACGATCCGGGCATCGACCGCCAGACAGCCGTCCGGATAGGCGAGGCTGGGGTTCAGGTCGAGTTCCTGGATCTGGGGATAGTCGGCCGCCAGCCCGGAAACGCCGAGCAGCAGCTGTTCGAGCGCGGTCAGATCGACCCCAGCCTGACCGCGATGACCGGTCAGCAGGGGCAGGCCGCGCAGCTCGCGAATCATGCCGCGCGCGTCGCTGGGGGTGAGCGGCGCCAGCCGAAAGGACACATCCTGGAGGACTTCAACCGCCACCCCGCCCAAACCGAACATGAGCAGAGCACCGAACTGGGGATCGGTCGTCAGACCGATAATCACCTCAATGCCGGGCTTGGCCATAGGCTGGACGGACACGCCGTCGAGCCGGGCCTCGGGCTGGGCCGTGCGGGCGGCGTTCATGATGGTGTCATACGCCTGGCCAACGGCCTCGGCCGAGCCAAGGTCGAGCCGCACCCCGCCGATATCGCTCTTGTGGATAATGTCCGGGGAGCAAATCTTGAGGACGACCGGCCAGCCGAACTCCTCGGCCAGACCGACGGCCTGGTCGCGGCTTGAGGCCAGCTCGGTGCGCACCACGTCGAGACCGGCGGCGCGCAACAGGGCTTTGGACTCGACTTCGGTCAGCAGGTGGCGGCTCTGAGATTGGGCGGTGCGGATGATTGCCGTGGGGTCGGGCTGTGTCATGGCGGGGGTTCCTGGGCAAGGCAAAGGGCAAAAGTCAAAATTGGCCCGACAGGTCAGGGTTTCAGCTCTCGGAGCTGCTGTCTGAGCGATGCCAACTCGTCGCGCAGCTCCTGAAGCGGACCCGACAGGGTGCCCTCGACCGCCTCTTTGAGGAAATTTTCGACGAAATTTTCAATATACTTGCCCTGCATGTCGGTCTCGATGTTGACCCGGTCGCCGGCCTTGCGGTGTTTCAGAGTCGTGACCTGGTGGGTGTGGGGAATGATCGCACAGGTGAAAGACGTCGGCTGACAGTCGAACACCGTCAGGCTGATGCCGTCCACGGCAACCGAGCCCTTTTCGACCAGATACCGACTCAGCTCACGGGGAATCTCAAACGTGTACAAAAACGAATCCCCCTCGGCCCGGATCGAGCCGACCGAGCCCAGACCGTCCACATGGCCAAAGACCAGATGGCCGGATAAACGGTCTTCCAGCCGCAGTGAGCGCTCCAGGTTGACGGCTGAGCCCGGCCTGAGGTCGCCCAGATTGGTACGTCGCAGCGACTCGGCCGAGACCTCAAAGCTTAGCTCCGCGTCTCCGATGGCCGTCACCGTCAGGCAGGTGCCGTTCACACAAATACTTTCCCCAAGACCGACCTCAGCCGTGGGCAGCTCGCTCGACAGGCTGAGCCGAACGCCCTCGGCGATGTCGTCAATCCGGGTAATCGTGCCGCTGGTTTCAATGATGCCGCTGAACATCCCTCGTCCCTGTGTCTGTTTTCAGTTTTGCCCCTTGCCTTTTGCCTTATCTGCTCAGCCCGCGGCCTGGGTACTCGGCCGTTCTTGCAGCCGCTTGAGCCACGCCTCGACCCTGGGGTGGGGGACTGTGACTTTGAGCAGGGGAAACAGCAGCGACCACGACACATACGGGATATCGGCCAGGCTGAAGCCCGAGGCCAACAGATAGTCCTGCTCGCCCAACTCCTGGTCGAGTTTGTCAAAGCAGGCCTGGAGGTCGGTCGTGGCTTGGCTGACCACCGCCTCATCCGGGCTGCCGCCCTGCATCGGCTTGAAGATGAGTTCTCCGGCCAGGCGGGCAATGGCGCCTTCGTACGGATTGTCGGCGTAGTGCATGAGAACCCGCGCCCGGGCGCGCTGGCCCGGCGCAGAGGGCAGCAGGGGCGGGTCCGGGTAGGTGTCGTTCAGGTATTCCATGATAATCGTCGATTCGTACACCGTGGTCCCGTTGTCCTGGAGCGCCGGCACCTTGCCGTAGGGGTTGATGGCCAGATATTCGGGCGTTTTTTGCTCGCCTTTGGTGATGTCGATGTTCACCTTTTCGTATGCCAGACCCTTTTCGGCCAGCACGATGCGGACCTTGCGCACCCGTGGAGACATGGGAAAATCGTACAGCTTGATGGTGTTGGGCATCGACGCCTCCTTAACGTTGTTGCGAACGGCTGTCCCTGAGCGGTCCTTGGCGTCCGGGCGTGTCCTTGCGGTTTGATTGGGTGCGCCGGACAAGATCTCGGCCCGTCTGCTTGATCCGGGTGTACAGCCGGTCTGCCCAGTGAAATTCCGAACTCAGCAGCCCCAGGCCTAAAATAAGCACGACAATGCCGGGACCCGGAATACCCGGCAGACTGAGAAAAATGCCGGCCACGACGAGCGCACCCCCGCCGACCACACGACACGCCCGCCACAGGAGAGTCCGCGCCCGACGGATCATAGCACCGCACTCAATTTAGAGATCATCGCCGATCTTCCCGCTCCGGGCCTTTTCGACGGTTTCCTCGAACTGCGACCCGAGATCAACCCCCATCTCTGTGGCCCGTTTCTTGGCCCACAGGCCGACGTTGCGAGAGTCGCGGTAAAAGGATTCGTCGCGCGTGGCGCCGGTATCAAAGTCCTGGAGGCGACTGGCCTCGCTCTGATGGTAGGCAAAACGGGACGGGATGCGCCTGAGCTGGGGCTCGCCACACCACCGGCATGTCTGTTCTCCGGCCTCGGCCTCGGCCAGGCTGAGGAAGAGCAGACTCTGGGTTTTCTGACACGCCTGACAGTGGTAATCGTAGATCGGCATAGGCCTTTCCCCTATCATACCTGACACGCCGGTGCTATAAGAAATCCGTTACGTTCCGTCAACGAAAACCCCTCGCCCGGTGTCGGTGCCCATATGATTCCGATTGGGTCAACGATTCCTTTGCAGCGCACGCCGTGGGCCACCTTCGTCGTGATGGCAGCCTGTATCGGTCTGTTCGGCTTTGAATTATGCCAGCAGTACGCAGGCCGTGACCTGGCTGCGTTTTTTGCCCACTATGGCTGGGTGCCGGCCCAGTTCTCTGAGGCCGTCGTGCAGGGCCGGCTGCCGCGTCTGTTGCCCCTCCTGAGCAGCATTTTCTTGCACGGTGGCTGGACCCATCTGATCGGCAACCTGTTTTTTCTGTACGTCTTCGGCCGGCATGTTGAGGATCGTCTGGGCGCTGGCTGCTACGTGCTCTTTTTCTGCTTCGGCGGGATAGCGGCCATGCTGGTCCAGACCTATGTTGCGCCCTTTTCGACCGTCCCGATGATCGGCGCCAGCGGCGCCATCGCCGCTGTGGCCGGCGCCCACTGTGTCCTGTACCCGACGGCCCGGATTCTGACCTGTATTCCGATTCCTTTTTTCTTTCGGGTTGTGCGAATTCCGACCGTTGGCTATCTGCTGGTCTGGCTGGTCTTGCTGTTCGTGTCTGAGTTGTATCTCGCTGCCCGCAGCGAACAGCTGATGACGTGGCGGGCGCATTTGGGCGGATTTGTGGCCGGGGTCATCTTTGGCCCACTGTCTGTGGCCATTCAGCGGTGGCGGACGCGCAAGAAACGGATGTGGCGGCCGGACTCGCCTCTCATCGTGGAGAACTCGCGGTCTGGCCGGCCGTAGGCCCTGGCGGCAGGGTGATATGCAGGTAGACGGACACGGCCAGATAATAAACCGGGTAGAACAGCGACCCTCCCAGAAGCCAGGGGTGTGGCGTTGGCAGTTGCCAGATCAGGACGACTCCCAGGGCGGTCCACACCACCCCGAGTCCGTTGCTCAGGCGGCGCAGCGGCACGGTGCGGGAGGGATACACATACCGGATGGGGACAAAGACGAGGACAACGCACAGGCCCACCACGCCGGCATTCAGCCAGGCCGGCGTATGAGCGGCGTACAGGTAGAAGACCACGATATTCCAGTACGACGGAAACCCGGTAAAGAAGAAATCGGCCGTTTTGGCCTCGGCCTGACAGAAGCCGTAGCCGCTGGCCATGAGCATGAGGCCGGCAAACAGCAGACTCGTTGAGGCCGGCATGAGCTGGAAGTGGTGTACAAACACGGCCGGCACGAAGACGAAGGTGACATAATCAACCAAGTCGTCAAGTTTGCTCCCGTCGAACCACGGCGCGAGCTGTTTCACCCGTGCGGCCCGGGCCAGCGTCCCGTCTGTCGCATCAATCAGCACCGCGACCAGCATCCATCCGAAGGCGCTCCGCGCCTGCCCGTTCACGGTCGCCCGCAGGGCCAGAAAGCCGGCCACAAAGCCCAAGGCCGTATAAGCGTGGACCGCCCATACGGCGGCGTATTGGAGGGCCGAGAACCCGGGCTCCTTACCCGAGCCGTTGGGGACTGAGGCTTGGCTCATATAAAATCTGGATCCGGTTGCCGTCCGGGTCGGTGCAATACAGGGACCGGCTGCCGTCCCGGTGGGTTCGTGGTGCGGCAAGGATGGGGATCTGTCGGGCGTTCAGCACCTCGGCCGCCCGGTCCACATCGCTCGGAAGGGCCACCACAAAACCAACATGGTCGAGCCGTTGGCCGGCGGTGGACGGATCGGACGCGGCCCGGTGCAGGGCCAGATTGTCGCAGCCGGACGACAGGTAGGCGTTCTGAGCGTCGGGCTGCCAGACGACCCGCATACCGAACAGCCCGGTGTAGAAGGCGACCGAGGTCGCCACATCGGCAACGTTGAGGGCCACATGGCGCAGCCCCGTGGTGGGAATGGCTGGCGTTGACATCGTCCTGCTCCCCCTTGCCGCTCAGCGTTTTTTCAGCAGCAGGTAGAGTTCGCCCTGCTCGGCCATGTAGCCGGCTTCGACCTGGGCGCCACTGCCCCAGAAGATATCGACCCGCCCCGGCCCGCTGATCGCGGCGCCGGTATCCTGGAGCAGCACGAAACGGGAAAAGGGCTGCCAGGCAACTGTCTGGTGCTGATCGACACGAGGTCGCCTGGTGCGGATAAAGCCGAGCGCGCCGAGCGGATAGACCTTGGGGTCGATGGCAATCGAACGCCCGGCGGTCAGCGGGCTGCCCAGGCTGCCGCGCGGCTCACCCCGGCTGGGTTGGAAAAAAACATAGCGCCGATTCTGAAAAAAGATCGCCTGCTGTTCGTCGGGATGGGTATGCAGGTAGTGCTGGATCGCCGGCGAAGAGGTCCGCCCGGGTTGGAGTTTGCCCTGTTGCTTCAGCCATTTGCCGATACTGGTATAGGAGTGGCCGTTCGTTCCGGCATAGCCGACCCGCAGGCGCGAGCCGTCCGTCAGCGCAATCTGTCCGGAGCCCTGAATATGCAGAAAGAACACGGCGACCGGATCGTCCAGCCAGGCGATCTCATAGCCCCGCTTGGCCAGCGCGCCCTGCCCATCGATCTCGGCCCGGGTGAAATAGGGCACGAACCGGCCCCTGACCCGGCGACCGATCCGCCGTTCGTCTGTATCCGAGGCGGGGGCGAGTTCGACCAGATCGTCGGGCAGACGGTAGATGGGGTAGCGATAGCGCCGGGTGCGGACCCGACTGCCCTTGAGCAGCGGCTCGTGATAGCCGGTAAACAGGGCCGGCGCGGTGGCGCGATAGAGGTGAAAGTCGCGCTGCACCGCGCCGGCCAGATCCTCCTCGGTTTCCAGCAGGGTGTAGAAGTGGTGCAGGCTGTCACGAACACGGCCCAGGCTCAGCCGCCAGGAGCCGAAGACCACGGATTCGGTGTCAGGCCTGGGACGCAGGGCGGTCAGGCTGCGTCTGACCGCATACTTGAGAGAGGTCCGGCTGAGGTCGTCGTACAGGGCTGGCGCGGTGTGGGGAGTGAGGCGGACGAGCGTGGGCGAGGCGGCGTGGAGGGGAGGGGGGAGGAAGACAAGACACGTCAAAAGGCAAATGGCAAAAGGCAAATGGCAAAAGTGAGATCCACCCAACCCGCTCCACATCCACATCCTCATGGTCCATCCCTCTTTCACTGATAGCCTGCGCGTGCCGCCCGGACCGCCGTGCCGGGCCGGCACGGATGGCCGTGTTGGGCCAAAACCGCCTCCAGCGATTCCAACAGCAGCAGGACGTTTGCCTGCGAACTGGACTCTCCCATCAGGCCAATCCGCCACACCTTGCCTGCAAACTCGCCCAGCCCGGCGCCGATCTCGATATTGTAGTCGTTCAGCAGGGCGCCGCGTACCGCCGCCTCGTCAATTCCGTCGGGGACGCTGACGCTGTTGAGCATCCACAAGCGGTGGCCCTCCTGGGCGACGAGTTCGATGCCCAGGGCTTTGAGTCCGGCCGCCAGAGCCTCGTGGTTACGCTTGTGGCGGGCGTGGCGGGCGGCCAGCCCTTCTTCCTTGACCAGGCTCAGGGCTTCACACAGCGCATAGGTCATCGAGATCGGGGCGGTATGGTGATAGACCCGCTTGGCCTGGCCTTCGTCCCAGTAATTGCCCAGCAGGCTGACGTCCAGATACCAGCTCTGGACCCGCGAGCTGCGCCGGCCAATGACATCCAGCGCGGCCTGACCGAAGGTAATCGGGGACAGCCCCGGCGGACAGCTCAGGCACTTCTGGGTACCGCTATAGCAGGCGTCAATGCCCCAGCTGTCGATCTCAAGCGGACAGCCGCCCAGCGAGGTGACGGCGTCCACCACAAACAGGGCGCCGGCCTGGTGAATGGGGGCGGCCATGTCTTCGAGCGGCTGCCAGGCGCCGGTTGAGGTTTCGGCGTGGACCAGGGCGACAAATTTGGGTCGCCGGCACCGGCCCAGCGCCTCTTGAACCTGCTCGGGGGTAAAGACGCGGCCCCACTCGGCGCGTATCTCGACCGGGGTGGCGCCACAGCGCTTGGCCACCTCGACCATGCGTGTGCCAAAGACGCCGTTGACCCCAATGACGACCTCGTCTCCGGGTTCAATCAGGTTGGCCAGACAGGTTTCCATGCCCGCGCTGCCGGTGCCGGAGATGGGCAGGGTCATTTTGTTCCGGGTCTGAAACACGAACCGCAGCAGCTCTTGGGTCCGGTCCATCAGCTCAACGAACGTGGGATCGAGGTGACCGACCAAGGGGGTGGACATTGCTTGCAGAACGCGCGGATGGACGTTGCTCGGACCCGGGCCGAGCAGGACCCGTTGCGGAATGGACAGGTCTCCAACGCTTGCCATGTATGCTCCCCTCGTCGCTCGATGTGAGACTCGACAGCCTAGCACGGACGGCTGGGGGGGAAAAGCCGCCGCCCTGCCAAACGGCACAGCGCAACGCCCGTCTTTACAGACACCAACCCGCTTTTTTGCTACAAGAGCAGCTGACAACAGGGAGTCGCAAAGGAGGTCGAACGATGCCGCTTCTCAACGGAACTGAACTCGATTTGTTGCCCACCATGGGAGTGGGATCGTACGCCTCTCCGGGCTGGCTGACCGCTATGCGCCGGGCGCTGCGGGCCGGGACGGCCGGACCCGCGGATCTGGAAGAGGCCATTCTCGACGCGGTCAGGGTTGCGGTGTGTGACCAGGAGGACGCCGGGCTCGATATTCTGAGCGACGGCGAAATCCGTCGCCAGCGTTTCCTGTGGAATGTGGTCGAAAAGCTGTCCGGCCTCAGCGTGGTGCCCGCCCAGCGCAAGCTGGGGGTGATGAGCTATGACAGCGCACCGCGTTTTGAGACGGTCGAGCGGGTCGGCGCACCCGAGGGCTTCGGCCTGGTCCAGGAGTATACGGATGTCCGCAAGCTGACCCGCAAGCCGATCAAGGTGTGCTGCCCGGGACCGCTGACGATTGTCATGCCGATCACCCCCAAGGACGGCTACGACGGCGACTATCTGCCGCTGCTGTACGATCTGGCCGAGCTGGTGAACCGCGAACTCAAACAGGTGGTGGCCGCCGGCGCGACGTTCATTCAGATTGACGAGCCCTCGGCGGTGGGCCGCACGCCGGTGCTGCCGGTCGAAGAAACGGTCGCCCTGTTCAACAAGACGGTCGAGGGCCTGGAAGCCAAAATCGCGCTGCATATCTGCTTTGGCAATAATCAGGGCCGGCCGGCCATGAAACGTACCTACCGGCCGCTCTTTCCGGGCATTCTGGAGGCCAAGGCCGAGCAGATTGCTCTGGAGTTCTCGAATCGGGAAATGTCGGAAGTCGAGCTGTGGAGTGAGTTTGGCGGGGAGCGGGAGCTGGCCGCCGGGGTGATCGACGTGAAGTCGATGTATCTGGAGACGCCCGAAGACGTGGCCGAGCGGATTCGGACGGTGTTGCAGCACGTCGATCCCGAGAAACTGTACCTGACCTGCGACTGTGGCTTTTCGGCCTCATCGCGCGGGCTGGCCCGGGCCAAGCTGCACGCCCTGGTTGCCGGGGCCAGGATCGTGCGCCAGGAGTTGCAGGGCGGCTAAGCGCTGCCTCCTCGTCTCGCGATTCGTTGCGTTCAGGTTTGGCCACCGTACTAATCTCGGAATACTGCACTGTACGGTGGAACCCGGAAGTCGTAACTTTGGGTGCCTATGGATGGTCGTCAGGTACACAGCAGTTCGCCTAAAACATGTCCACAATATCATATTACCGGGAACGGTCGCTTGTTGATCAGCGGTTATGATGAGAGAAACATGAGTGGGAGATGAGGAGCCATGGCAGAACATCCGAGAACGGAGAGGCTGGGAACGACCAAGGTTGAACATTTCTTTTCTTCTCATGGGTGGCTCTTTCGTGAACAATTCCTTCACGATTACGGAATTGACGCCCAGGTCGAAATTGTAGAAGGTAACAGGCCAACCGGTGATCTTATCGGTATTCAAATTAAATCTGGAGCCAGCTATTTTTCTGAGTCAAACATAAATAGCGTTGTTTTTCGCGCTGACGAGGCGCACGTTGATTATTGGTTTCAGCATTCATTGCCCATAATTGTTGTTTTGCACGATCCAAGTCAGGATGAATGTCTGTGGCAGGCTATAACAGAACAAACGATTGAAAATACAGGAAGAGGTTGGAAGATAGAGATACCCAAAGCAAAGAAGCTAGACGAAGGAAGTCTCGGGGAATTGCGTGGATTAACGCAACCCTCTGAATATTTTAAAAAGCTAAATAAACTCCGTCTTGACAAAAAGTGGATCAAACTCCTTGCGGAAGAGGAGCCTGTGTTCATTGAGTATGAAGACTGGATCAACAAATCACTTCCGAGATTTGAAATAAGGATTGGCTGTAATTCCAGAGACGATGTTGAATCGGAAAGGTGGCCTGTGTTGTATGGTCCTGGTCTATCAATGGAGGAGGCCATAGAATATACGCTGCCGTGGGCTAATTATGAGATGGACTACGACGCTCACTACGATTCTATGGGGGCCGCCTGGTTCGACGAATGCCGTATGGGGTACGATGAGGATACGCACGAGCCACGTTTTTCGATGCCCTATTCTGAGTGGTATGAACGCCCAAATGGAATAGTGCCTATTTCGTCAGGCGGAGAGACTGAGAGTTATCGTTTGCTGCTGTCATTAAACAAGATCGGTCAAGCGTTTTACGATCTAGATGCTTACCTGTCTGAAAAAGACGGAATAGGCCGCGATGTATTTACGCTAGATTTGTGAGTAGGTGTTTATCTGAAACGATCGAAGGATTGACACTCGCTCCACGCTGTGTGGGAGCTTCCTGCTGGTCATAACAAAACCGGCAGTGGTGGCTACAGCCTACTTGCTCGATCTCGGAAAATGGAAAGCTGGGCTCAAGCGGAGACGTACATGAACAAGAGAAAACGGACCAAGATTGTTCGCGAAGGAAACTACGTTGCTGAAGTGGACGTTGAGCCACTGGAAGAGCCTGAAGGCTGGGCACCATACCTTTCTCTTGAAGACGCGTATCGTCTCGACGATGTCCGGGAGGCTCTTCGTCGAGGTGACGTGAAGACCGCTGCAAGATATTCGCGCGTGTTCAGTCTCACGCCTGTCGCTGTGTAGGATCGCATCACACGTCATTCGAACGGACGCCGCAAAGCGTCGCCGCTTAATTCTACGTTGAGAGGCTTTAGCTGGAAAAGGTGGCATTCTGTCGTAGCCGCACTCCTCATAGCCGTACCCGCCTAATGCGGCTCACCTTATTCGAGCTGTTCCTCGGAATCTAGGTGCGGTATCTTGCCGGTATGGCCAAACCACGTGTGTATGTGGAGACCACGATCCCCAGCTTCTACCATGAAGAGCGCACCGCCCCCGATATCGTGGCGCGTCGGGAGTGGACTCGGCGGTGGTGGGACGAGGCACCTGAGCGCTATGAGTTGGTTACCAGTCCAGCCGTGCTAGACGAGTTAACCGGTGGTATCCCAGAGCGCAGCGCGAAACGACTGGCTCTGGTTCGTGATCTGCCGCTTCTGCCTGTCGAGCCAGCCCTTGCCGAGATCATCCAGACGTATATCCGGCATAAGCTGATGCCGGCTGATCCTGGTGGGGATGCGCTGCACTTGGCGCTTGCGTCCTACCATAAGTGCGACTTTCTGGTAACGTGGAATTGCCGACATCTGGCAAACGCGAACAAATTCGGACACATCCGACGGGTGAATGCCATGCTCGGGCTTTTCGTGCCGGCCTTGGTGACACCTCTGGAACTCCTAGGAGGCAGCGATGAAACAGAAGTTGAGTGACCCAGTGATTGACGAACTCCGGGAAGTGCGACACCGTATTTCGGTACGCTTTGAGCATGATCCTGCGCGAATGGTAGCCTTCTACATAGAGCAGCAAAAGCAGTACCAGGACCGGCTGATCGAAACTGCAAAGAGCATTGAGCGCGACGAACAGCCGGCCGCCTAACGGGAGACTCTTCGTCGGGCTGACGCGAAGACCGCTGCAAACGACCATTCGCGAAATCGGCATATGTGGAGATCAGTGCCCGGAAAATCCCCCTTAATCCCCCTTTGGCAAAGGGGGAAGCCTGTCCTGAGCGTAGCAGAGCAAAGGCGAAGGAAGCCCCGCCGAAGGGCGCGATAGCGCGGGGGGATTTGTGGGAGAGAGTCGGAGTGAGGACGTATGGATTTTCGATATACCTCTGAACAGGAAACGTTTCGGGAAAAGCTGAGCGCCTGGCTCGACCGCAATATGGCCGAGGTCTTTGGCGATGGCCGCGATCCCCTGGCCCAGACCGATGAAGACGGCGAAAGACGCTGGCAGCGTACCAAGGAGTGGCACCGGCGTCTGTATGAGGCCGGCTATGTGGCGCTGCACTGGCCCAAGGAGTGGGGCGGGGGCGGAGCCGATCTGGTCGAGCAGGCGATTTATCAGGACGAGGTGCTCAAGCGGGGCCTGCCGCTGTACGGGGCCAACCAACTGGCCATTGACCGGATCGGGCCGACGCTGATGCTCATGGGCAATGACGAGCAGCGCCAGCGCTACCTGGCCAAGATGCTGACTGCCGAAGAGATCTGGTGTCAGGGCTATTCTGAGCCCAACGCCGGCTCTGATCTGGCCGGGCTGCAAACCCGGGCGGTGCTCGACGGGGATGATTTTGTCGTTAACGGCCAGAAGGTGTGGACCAGCCTGGCCCATCGGGCCGACATGCAGGTCCTGCTGGTCAGGACCGACCCCGACGCCCCCAAGCACCGGGGCATTTCGTATCTGCTGGTCGATATGAAGACGCCCGGGATTACGGTTCGACCCCTGGTCCAGATTACCGGCGAGTCGGATTTCAACGAAGTCTTTTACGACAATGTCCGCGTGCCGCGCGAAAACCTGGTCGGCGAAGTCAACCAGGGCTGGCAGGTGTCGATTGCCACCCTCATGTATGAACGGGTGTCGGGCGGCACGCGCCATCCGGTTGAACGGACGGTCAATGAGTTGATCGGTGTGGCCAAGACGGTCGAGTTCGAAGGTCGGCCGGCCTCACAGCACCCCTATGTGCGCCAAAAGCTCGCCGGCCTGTCCACTGAGGCGCTGTGTCTGCGTCTCAGCCGTTACCGGTCGCTGACCGCCCAGTTGAACGGCAAGGTGCCCGGTCCGGAAAGCTCGTTTGGCAAGCTGCACGCGACCGAGTTGAATCTGCGGGCGGCCATGTTTGCCGATGAGTTGCTCGGCCCCTACGCCCAACTTGAACGGGGCTCGCTGGGTGCGATTGAAAACGGCCGCTGGAGTTACCGGGCGCTGCGGGCGCGCGGGCTGACGATTGCGGCCGGCTCCAGCGAGATTCAGCACAACATCATTGGTGAGCGGGTGTTGAAGCTGCCCAAGGGCCGATAGCCAAATTGGAGCTTAGGCAAAGACCACTTCTTGCAGACGATCTCCTTTGTGGAGAGGTTCGACGTGGACGATGATTTTGCGATCGAGTTTATTCAGAAAGCCAAAGAGCCGCCCCTCAGAAAAGAGGTGATATTTCCCACGTATCAAATTGGAGACTTCGGGCTGTTTGATCTCCAGTAATTGAGCAATCTCTCGCTGTTTCAACAGACGCTGGCGAAGAATCTGACGCACCGCATAGCCCAGCTTGGCGCGGGTCAACAGTTCGTCTGCATCCTCCAGTCCTATGTCCGCAAAAACATTACCGCTGCTCCCTTCAAAACCCAGGGGTTCTTTGTTCATGTGCTCAACTCCTCGGTAATGTCGGATTACGCTCCGCTAGAGCCTTCTGGGAATAGGTTGAATCAGCGGAGGCTTTGCCGCATCCTGGGGAGGGCGAGCAGAGAGAGCGGCGAAAGGAGGAAGCCGATGGCCCGCGCCTATTCGCAAGATTTACGGGATCGGGTGATTGACGCCGTAGAAAACGGGGGCCTGAGTCGGCGGGCGGCAGCCCGGCGGTTTGGGGTCAGTGCGGCGGCGGCGATCAAGTGGCTCCAGCGTTTCCACCGGACCGGGGAGCGCGGGAGTGCAGGGACCGGGGGGCATCGGCCCTCGAAGATCCAGCCGCACCAGGCCTGGGTGCTGGCGGTCCTGGCGGCCCAGCCCGATATCACGCTGGCCGCGTTGGCGGCCCGGCTGTGGACGGAGCGCGGCGTACGGGTCGACACCAGCATGCTGTCGCGGTTCTTCCACGGGGCCAGGATCAGCTTTAAAAAAAAGTCTGGTGGCCACCGAGCAGGAGCGGTCGGACATCGTACGCCGTCGGCGCCGGTGGCAGCGCGGGCAAGGCCAGCTTGATCCGCATCGGCTCGTGTTCCTGGATGAGACCTGGGCCAAGACCAACATGACCCGCTCGCATGGCCGCTGTCCCCGGGGCCAGCGGTTGCGAGCGACCCGCCCCCACGGCCACTGGCACACGCTGACCTTGGTGGCCACGCTGCGCCACAACCGTGTTGCCGCTCCGTGTGTCTTTGATGGCCCGCTCAACGGGCCCTGCTTCCTGGCGTATGTCGAACAGTGTCTGCTGCCGACGCTCCCCCCCGGCGCTATCGTCATTATGGACAATCTCAGTAGTCATAAGAGCCCGGCCGTGCGCGCAGCCATCGAACGGGTGGGGGCCACGCTGCGTTTCCTCCCTCCGTACTCCCCCGATCTCAATCCGATTGAACAGGTCTTTGCCAAGCTCAAAGCCTTGCTGCGCCACGCCGCCGAACGGACCGTTGAGGCCACCTGGCGGCGGATCGGCGCCCTCCTCGACCGCTTCGGGCCCGAGGAATGTGCCCATTACTTCACCCATGCCGGCTATGCGTCTACCTAAAAACAGAAGGCTCTAATCCGACCTACTCCGCTGATCTTCATCAACCCTGCTGCACGGCTTCCAGGGCTTCCCAGCGGGCAAAGGCGGCGTCGAGTTCGTGCTCTACGGCGCTGAGTCTGGCTTTCAGGGGGCCGACCTGGTCGCCGCTCTGTTGGTAGAGCTTCGGGTCGGCTAACTGACGGTGAAGATCGTTCTGCTCGGCTTCGAGCTGTTCGATTTTTCCGGGCAGGGCGTGGAGTTCCTGCTGCTCCTTGTAGCTCAGCTTTTTCTTGGTCGCCCGTGGCGGGCGAGAGATGTCCGACTTGAGTTGAGGTAACGGCGTTTGGGGTGGCTCCGGGCGACGCTGACGCAGCCAGTCGTCGTAGCCGCCGACGTATTCATGCACTTGGCTCTCGCCCTCAAAGGCCACAACACTGGTGACGACATTGTTGAGCAGGGCGCGGTCATGGCTGACCAGCAGGACCGTGCCAGGGTAGTCCAGCAACAGCTCTTCCAGCAGTTCCAGGGTGTCCACGTCGAGGTCGTTAGTGGGTTCATCAAGGACCAGGACGTTCGACGGCTGGAGAAACAGACGGGCCAATAGCAGACGGTTGCGCTCGCCGCCCGACAGCGCCTTGACCGGGCTGCGGGCACGGTCGGGCGGAAACAGAAAATCCTGCAAATAGCTGATGATGTGGCGCGGTTTGCCGTTCAGGGTAACGGTGTCGTGCCCGTCGCCGACCATGTCTTGGACGGTTTTGGTCTCGTCCAGCTGCATCCGCAGCTGATCGAAATAGGCGATCCGCAGCCGGGTGCCGTGCTCGACTCTGCCGCGCTGGGGCGGTAGCAGCCCGAGCAGCAGTTGGAGCAGGGTGGTTTTGCCCGAGCCGTTGGGACCGATGATGCCGACCTTGTCACCGCGCATGATGGTGGTGGAGAAATGGTGGATGAGCGGCTGATCGGTATAGCTGTAGCTGAGGTCGGTGGACCGGATGACGCGCTTGCCCGACCGCTGCGCGTCCTGGGCTTGCAGGCGCACGCTGCCCGGCTGTTGGCGGCGGGAACGGCGGGCCGCCCGCAGGGCCTGGAGGGCACGCAGCCGGCCCTCGTTGCGTGTCCGTCGGGCGGTAATGCCCTGATGAATCCAGATTTCTTCCTGGGCGATTTTTTTATCCAGTCGCGTCCACTCCTGGGCTTCGGCATCGAGCGCCGCCCGCTTGCGCTGTAAGAAGGCGTCGTAATTGCACGACCAGCTGCTGAGTCGCCCCCGGTCGAGTTCCACGATCCGGGTGGCCAGCTTGCGTAGCAGCAAACGGTCGTGGGTAACAAACAGCAGGGCTTTTTCGCGCTGGAGCAGAAACGCTTCGAGCCAGTCAATCGCGGCGATATCCAGGTGGTTGGTCGGCTCGTCGAGCAGCAGCAGGTCGGGGTCGCTGACCAGGGCTGCGGCCAGCAGGGTGCGCCGTTTGAGGCCGCCCGACAGGCTGACGAACGGCGCGTTCGGATCGAGATCGAGGTGGGACAGAATCTGCTCGACCTG
This sequence comes from uncultured Binatia bacterium (SeqCode), assembly GCA_965243735.1. GTDB lineage: Bacteria > Desulfobacterota > Binatia > Bin18 > Bin18 > JAAXHF01. The sequence continues at coordinate 3,128,540 of CBDEVZ010000008.1, read as the reverse complement.
ACGGTGGACCAGCCAACCGCCGTCCATGTCCAGGCTGTGTTGGAGGCGGTCGAGCCGGGCCAGCAACTGGCGGTTGCCGTGGCGGTGGGCCAACTCGGCGCTGAGCTGCTGGTAGGCGGCCAGGCTGTGGCCCAGTTTGCCCAGCCCGCGGGCGGCCAGCTCGAACACCGTGCCGTCCAGACCCTGGGGCACCTCCTGGGCCAGGAAGCTGACCCGGAGGTCCTGTTGGCGGACAATCCGGCCGCTGTCCGGCACGAGTTCGCCCGCAATACACCGCATCAAGGTTGACTTGCCGGCCCCATTGCGGCCCAGCAGACACACCCGTTCGCCGGGCTCGATGTGCAGGCTGACGGAGTCCAACAGCGGCGGGCCGCCAAAGCTCGTCCGAACCTGCTGAACGCTCAGCAGGGCCATGCTGCCTCCCTCACCTCATACGTCGCGCTTTGGCGGTGTATACCCTGTCCTGCCTGGCACTGCGCAAGTCAGACGCTCTGGCGGGAGAGAAACTCCTGAAAAACGTCCAGAAAGGGCTCACGGGCGGAGGTCACAAAGCCGTGTCCGGCATTGTCAAAAATGCGCAGCTCGGCGTTCGGAATCTCACGCGCCAGGATTTCGGAGTTGGCGGACGGAATCAGGACATCATCACGACCGGTCGCTACCAGGGTCGGGGCGCTGATGTCTTTGAGCTGCCTGAACACGCGTAGGGTCATGGTGGCCTGAATATGACGTTCGTAGGCGAAACGGGGTGTGACGTGGGTCAGGGACTGCTGTAGGTGGGCTTCGAGTTCGTCGCCATGCTCACGGATATAGTCCTCGGAATAGGCCAGTTTCCAGGCCGCTCGCCCGGCTTCTTCCGGCGTCTGTCCGGCCCGGCCTTTCAGGGCTTCCATGGATTCCGGCGGCGCCGGAACGGAGTGTTTGCCGCCCGGCGTGGTACAGCCGAGGGTCAGGCTGGCCAGGCGTTGGGGATAATGAATCGCCAGCTCCTGGGCGATCATACCGCCCATGGAAATCCCGAACACGTGGGCTTTGGGAAGTTGCAGTTCGTCGAGCAGTCCGACCGCATCGCTGGCAAACAGGGCGATTGAGTAGTCTTCGTCGGGTTTGTCGGACTGGCCAGTGCCCCGGTTATCGTAGGTGATGACCTGGTGGGTCCGGGTCATGGCCTCAACAAAGGGCTGGTCCCAGTTGGCGGCCGGTGCGCCGAGGCCCATGATGAGCAGGAGCGGTTGGCCCTGGCCCTGGATGTCGTAGTGCAGGTCGATCCCGTTGACGTGTGCGTGTGGCATAAGTCCTCCTTTGTGGTGTGGTCTTATAATCTTCGGCCTAAAAGCGCCAGAGCCGTCTTGTCGGGTCAGGGCGGGCGGTGTACATCTGGGCGCATGCAGACGGTGGCATCAGACGCGGCGGATTTGCGCGACACGATCAAGCGGCTGTCCCGACCGCACAGCCTGGCTGGGGTGTATCATCTGGCCGAGGTGTGGGCCGTGATTGCGGCCGCCATCTACACCAGCGCGGTGCTGCTTCCACCCGTCTCAGGGCTGCCCGGCCTCGGGGTCTATCTGGGCGCGCTGGCCGTGATTGCCTCCCGTCAACACGCGCTGATGGTCCTGGGCCACGAGGCGATCCACAAACGTTGGTCGCCGAACATGTGGGTCAACGACTGGCTGGGGCGCAGCCTGGCCCTTTTTCCGGTGTTCATCTCGCTTGCCAAATGGCGTTTCATCCATCTGTGTCATCACCAGCACACCCATACGGCGGACGATCCGGATCGGGCGATCTATGCTCGCTACCCGCTTGCCGCCTCGGCCTGGTGGCGCCTGCTGGTGCGCGATATGTGCGGGCTGAACCTCGTCTCGACCCTGAAGTATTTTATTGACCTCCCCTATGTCACGGCCGGCTTCAACCGGCGTTTCCTGGGCGAGGCGCGCGAGCGACGCTACCGTCAGGTTTCGGATATGCGGGCCTTCTGGGTGTTCTGGGGGCTTGTCCTGATCGGCGGCGGCTCCTGGGGCGGAACGTCCTGGCTGATCGCTTTTGTCCTGTACTGGCTCATCCCCTACTGTACCCTGACGCAGATATTCTTCCGCGTGCGGGGAGCGATCGAACACGGCAACGTGCCCGATCCCGATAATCCCTACCGGCGCACGCGGACGTATTTCATGCACCCCATCGCGGCGTTTTTCTTGGCTCCCAAGCGGGTCAACTACCACCTTGAGCACCACCTGTACCCGGCGGTGCCGTTTTATCACCTGCCCCGGCTGCACCGTGTGTTGCGCCGCGAGGTCTACCCGCGCGAGCACGCTTACTATGAGCGCTTTGGCCAGGGCATGGGCAAGCTGGTGGGCTGAGTCCCGGCCTCTCCCCTGAATCGGGAGAGGACAGGCTGGCGGAACGACTACAAGTCATAGGCCCGGGCGGCATTATCGCCCAGGATATTCTGCTGGTCGGCCGGGTCCATGCTCTTGATATTGCCCTTCAGGGTCTGAAGCGCCTGGGGAAAGCCGTCAAAGTGGGGAAAATCGGTTGACCAGAAGAATTTATCCGAGCCCCAGCGCTGACTGGCGGCCGGGATCATGCTCTCGTCCACATCGGCGCCGACCCACACCTGGCGTCGGAAATATTCGCTGGGCGGCCGTTTACAGGCGGTCATAAAGCCGCTGTGTTCCCATTTGCTGTCCATGCGTTCGATGAAGTGCGGCACCCAGCCGGCGCCGACTTCGAGGCACAGCAGTTTCAGCCTGGGGAAGCGCTCCAACACCCCGCCCTCAAAGAAGCTGACGAACGAGGCTTGAATATCAAAGCCGAGGGTGACCGACAGAAAGTAGAACGGCGAGCCCTGGAAGGTCATGTGGTCATACCACTGGCTGCCGTGGAAGTTGGGCCGGGCGATGACGTGGAGGCCGACCGGCAGACCCACATCCTGAGCGGTCGCCCAAAAGGGATCGTAGTAGGTGTCGCCATAGGCCTTGCCGTTGGCCGGCCAGGGGGTGAGCATGACCGATTTGAGGCCGAGCTTGGCGGCCTGTTTGAGTTCGGCCACCGCTCTGTCCACATCCATCAGCGAAATATGGGCCACACCGTAGAGGCGGTCCGGGTACTGGTTGCAGAAGTCGGCGATCCACTCGTTGTACACATGACAGTAGGCGGTGGCCAGTTCGGGATCCTTGACTTCGCCCTCCCACAACAGCCCCAGGGTTGGATACAGGACGGCCGCGTCAATGCCGTCGGCGTCCAGGAGTTTGACCCGGTCGTGCGGGGTGTAGGCCCCCGGCGGCGCGTGCATATAGCTGAACTCGTTGGAGAAGGCGAGCTCAGCCGGCTGACCGAAGGACGAGGCCACCCCTAGTCCCTGGGTAAACTCTGAGATGCGTCCATTGACGACCAGACATTCCGTGCCTTCATCGTTACGGGCAATGCCCAGCGTGCGGTCCTTGAATTTGGCGGGCAGGTTTTTTTCCCACAGATCGGGCGGCTCGAGGATGTGGCCATCCGCGTCAACGATTCTGCCAAGCTGCATGCGATATCCCTCCTGTCTCGTCGGTTTTGGGTGCTTCTATCCCAAAACACCACGGGACACAAATGCCGGTGACGCCGGGTTTTTGGGCGGTAAACAGCGTCAGTCGTATTTTTTGAGGGATAGTGAGTTGGAAGTGGACATACCCTCGCCGGGAATCGAACCCAGACCCCAGGTTCCGGAGACCTGTGTGATATCCATTTCACCACGAGGGCACGACAAGAGCTGTTGGGTGTATCACATGCGACAGCCGTGAGCAATGTTGTCGGTCTGCATGGCGAGCAGCCTTCTGGTCGTCTGCCTGATCGCGCCTGATCGAAAGGCGGGAGATTGGTGGAGTCTCTGCGTGCCTATTCCACAGCCGCTTGTTCTTCGCTCTGAAGCGGCAGCTGAGCCTTGGTTGGCAGACGGCGGATCGCGTCGCCCGTCGCCTTTTCCGCAGCGACCAAGTCGAAATGCACTTGCAGGTTGAGCCAGAATTGCGGTTCAAGGCCAAACCAGTGTCCGAAGCGCAGAGCCGTATCGCCAGTGATCGAGCGCTTGCCGTTGATGATCTGGCTCACCCGGTTGGGTGGCACGTCGATCTGGCGTGCGAACTCGGTGGGCGTGACCCCCAGTTCTTCCAATTCATCCTTGAGAATTTGGCCGGGATGGACGGCGCGTTGCAACACGGTGCCACCTCCTTTCATGAATGATAGTCTACGATTTCAACCTGACTCGGCCCCGATTGCCCGTCTGGCCACTCGAAACAGAGCCGCCATTGCCGGTTGATGCGAATAGAATACTGTCCTTTGATGTACGTCAAGGGGAAAAGGAGGTGGATGTATGAGGCGAGATGAAGAATCGTTTCCGATTTCGCCGCCCATGCTTTACACTGACAAAGACGAGCGGAGGCAGACCGTGGGTGACATACAGGGGGGATGATGGGCCGTTACTGGCTCGGACACATGCTGCTGAGAGGTGTACGCCTGCGCTGCCCCCGGTGTGGACAGGGGCGGTTGTTCAGCGGCTTCTTCACCATGCGTGAGCGGTGTCCGCAGTGTGGCTACGTGTTTGAACAGGAGCAGGGCTATTTCGTCGGGGCGATTTATATCAACTATGCCGCCACGGTGGCGCTGGGCCTGCCTGGCTTTTTGGCCCTCCACGCCTACAGCGATATGAGCCTCACCCGGCAGATGGTGGTGTGGCTCGGTTTTGCCGGGCTGTTTCCCCTGTGGTTTTTTCGCTATTCCCGCAGCCTGTGGCTCAGTCTGGCCTATGCGGTGACACGGGGTAAACCGGCCGAATAGCACCCCCCGACCACACGGCAGACAGAAAAAAGGCATCCGAAGTCAGCTCCGGATGCCTTTTGTGTTCACTGCACGCTCAAAAGCCGAAGACCGGCGTCAGTGCTCAGCGGTGCTGACCGCAGGCGTGTCTGGTGGGGTGTAGGTTCTCCCTTCGTCGGTCAGATCCGGCAGCAGCATCAGGATGAGAAAGACGCAGATAATCATCGGCGTGAGGGCGATGACGCCCAGCGTGGTGCGCTCAAACCTGAGGTGCATGAAGTACAGGGCAACTAGCAGGGCCTTGGCGACCGCCAGCAGGACCAGGATGGTACCGTTGACCGGGCGACTGAATACGCCGATAACCGGGACCAGGACCTCGACGATGGTCAGAATCGTCAGGGCCCAAAAGATGTTCATGTAGTTGGGTTCATGATGGGCAGTGTCCATGGCGGGTTCTCCCTATAGCAAATACACAAAAGTAAAGACCAGGATCCAGACCAGGTCCACAAAGTGCCAGTACAGGCCGACAATCTCGACATGATTGGCATCCTCGCCCAGGTATCTGCCCTTAATGCCGCTGATCAGAATACACGTCAGATAGGCCACCCCGCCGAACACGTGGCAGCCGTGGAAGCCGGTCAGGATGTAGAAGGTCGTGCCAAACAGCGCCGCTCCCCAGGGATTGCCGCTCATGGTCATGCCTACGTCGGTCAGGTGGGTCCACTCATAGGCCTGGAGCAGCAGAAAGATGGTCCCGCCGGCAATCGTCAGCAGCATGAATTTTTTGAAACCGGCCAGATCGTTATGCCGGGCTGCCGACAGCGCCTTGACCATGGTGACACTGGTACAGATGAGGAGGAAGGTCATGGCCGCAGTCAGCTGAATGCCCAGCGTATCCAGCGGATCGGGCCAGTCCGGGCTGCTGGCCCGCAGGGCGCCGTAGCCGGCCAGCAGCCCGCCGAACGACATGGCATCACCGGCCAGGAAAACCCACATGCCAAGTTTGCCCCAGCTTTCCGGGGTTAATGGCGATTCGGCTGGTTCAACAGCCCCCTGTGTCTCAATAACCGCTTCGCTCAAGGCTGATCCTCCTTCTTCTTTGTCTGGGCAGGGTCAAAAGCCAGCACTTCTGCCGGCGGATGGGGGGAACGGCTGGCGTTCCGGTAGGTGTAAAAGATCCAGCCGCCGACCGAGGCCAACAGCACGAACGGCATGCCCATCATCAGCATGACGCTCCAGAAGAGGCCGACCGCCAGGGGATCCTCAGAGCCGGACAGGGCTGTCTTGCACATGGCACAGCCCTGGGCCAGCACCCGGGTCGAAAACAGGCCGGTCAGCGCTAGGCTCAGCAGGCCGGGATATATCAGCACTTTTTGTAACATCGTCTGCTCCGCGCACTGATCAGTTCAGGTAGACCAGGGGAAACAACAGCGCCCACAGGCCACCAACGTAGTACCAGTACATGCCGCACACCTCAACCGCAATCGACCGACGGGCAGAGAACGCCCCGCGTTTGGCCAAGACCAGGACGACCAGCAGCCAGACCACGGCGGCCAAAACGTGCAGGCCGTGGCAGCCGATCAGGGTGTAGAAGGTGGCGCCATAGATGCCGGTTGAGATCGTCAGACCATCCCGCACCAGCTGTGTCCATTCATAGCCTTGAACGCCCAAGAAGATGCTGCCCAACAGCGCGGTGACGCCCAGCCAGTTGCCTGCACTGGGCAGACGGTCGAGGCGCAGGGCGGCAATGGCCCGGTGCATGGTGTAACAGCTGACGAATAAGACCAGGGTGTTCACCCAGGTCACGCCGACCGGCAGGTACAGATGGCCGGACGGCCAGACCGAGCTGCCGGCCCGAAAGACCACATAGGCCCCGATCAGGCCGACAAAGAACATGGTTTCGGCGCTGATGAGCATCAGCATACCCAGCCGGGCGTTGCTGATCGGCGGCTCCGGTGCGCTTGAGGGTGGTCCGCCTCCAAAGCCTGGAGACGGCCGGACCTGAGCTTGTTCAGCTGTCTGCGGCTGGGCGGCAGTGGCGCTTGGCATGGGACACTATTCCCCGTTGTTCTTCTGGTCGCACGTAAAGAGATATTCGTGTGCTTGGAAAATTCCATCCGGGCTCGGAATCCGTCTGCTGGACATCAGGGTAGGAGTTTTTCCATAACGTCCACATCCTCGTTGCGCTTCTGGCAGAGCCACAGCCAACCGATCCTGATGAGTCACTCCAGCAGAAACTTGGACCCTAACCATTGAGTCTCGAATATCGCTAATAGCCGGATTACGAGCAGCACAACCGGCTAAACCCACAAAGAACGATATCACCAAGAACGTTCTCACAATCTTCTTCACCAGCTCAGACGAGGATAATAAAGCACACCGTGGCGGCAACATACAGGGCGATAAAAATGGCCAGACCGCGACCGATGATACGGTTGACCGTGTGTTTCTCTTCTCGGCTCGACATGCTCATCCTCGGATTTCCAGCGCACTTACAGCGGGACTTTATCAAAGGCCATCACGGCCAGCAGGAGCGGCAGATAAATCAGCGAGGCAAACAACAGCCGCCGGGCGGACTCCGACGAGCGGGCCAGCGCCAGACGGACGCTGTACCACAGGAACATGCTGCCCAGCCCAAACGCTGCGCAGAAATACACCGGTCCGGCCAGCCCGACCAGGGTCGGCAGCAGGCCAACCGCCAGCAGCGCCAGACAGTGGCTGGTCACCTGCCGACCGGTGCTTTTGCCGTCGGGGCTGATGACCGGCAGGAGTTGAAATCCGGCTCGGGCGTAGTCGTCCCGGTACAGCCAGGCGATGGCCAGCGAGTGCGGCATCTGCCACAGAAACATGATGGCGAACAGGATCCAGGCCTCCAGATCAATTGAGCCGCGGACGGCCGCCCAGCCGATGACCGGCGGCAGCGCACCCGGCACGGCACCGATCAGGGTACACAGCGAGGTCGTTTTCTTGAGCGGGGTGTAGACTCCCAGGTAGCTGACCACAATGGCCGTGGTGACTGCGGCGCTGGCCAGGTTGACGGTCCAGGCCAGATAGACGAGTCCGGCGACAGTGACCAGCGTACCGAACACGAAGGCTTCGACCGGCTGGACGCGCCCGTCGGGCAGCGGCCGCAGCTGGGTGCGGCGCATTTTGGCATCGGCCTCGCGCTCCAGCACCTGGTTGAGGGCCAGGGTCCCGCCGGCGGCCAGGGCCGTACCCAGCAGGGTGTGCAGCAGCAGCCGGTAGTCGGCGACGCCCAGTGAGGCCAGATAAAAACCGACACAGGTCGTAATCAGGACCAGACTCACGATCCGGGGCTTGGTCAGTTCGAGAAAGGCCAGGCTGCGCTGCCAGACCCGATCCAGACGGTCGGTGCGACCCATGGTCGGTGCATGTGTGCGGAGTATCATGCCGAAACCTGTTCCGGGCTGAGTGTAGGACGAGTGGAAGGCGCCACGCCGTCACGGTAGGAACGCAGGCTGAGGCGGACGCCGGTGGCCAACATGAGCGCGCCAATGACGACATGGGCGGTAGCCAGCACAACAACGGCTGGGCTGAGAAAAGCGCCGCTGGCGGTGTATTTGCCGAGATAGGTCAACACGCCCAGCCCGAGCTGCACGAACAGCAGCCGCCGCAGCAGCAGGCTGGAACGAATGACCGCCGGATGGTCGGCGTACGACTGGACGATCCAATCGACGAGCCAGAACACCAGGCCGGTAACAAGCACGGCGCCCAGGATATGGACTTCGGCCCCGCTGCCGGTATGCCGCACGACCGCGCCCAGGACGATCTGGGCATAGAGAGCCACCGTCGTGATCACGCTCAGGCGTTGAACCGAGGCGGCGTCCGGGACCGTTTTTGACGGCTGCCGGTTCTGCCACTCGGCCGAAGCCAGCAGGGTCAGGGCGGCCAGGAAGGCAAAAAACGCCTGGGCCAAGCCGCCGTGAATCAGAGCCAGCAGGTTTTCGAGCAGGACTACCCGCAGACCTCCGAGCACGCCCTGGACGATCACGGCCAGCAGCGCGACCACACCCAGCCAGCGCATCCACGGCCGCCGTTCCGTTGTCCACAAGGCGACCGTGAGCAGGATGGTCAAGAAGCCAACGGCCGAGCCGAGCAGGCGATGGCTGTGCTCGTAGAAGATGCCGCCGACCATCTGCGACCAGGGGTAGAGGAACATGTTGTAGCCAAACGTCGTCGGCCAGTCCGGGACGGCCAGCCCGACCCCCAGGCTGGTGACCAAGCCACCTACAAACAGCAGGGGCAGGGTGCAGACGGTGGTCAGCAGGGCAAACCGGTAGGGCCAGGGGGAAAATGAGGACAGGGCTGAGGAAGGGCTGAGGTGTGCCATGCTCGTAAAAGGGAAACGTAATAACCGATGGAGACTGGAAGAGATCACGTTTCCTTTTCTCAACCCGGCTGTCTGCACAGCCGGGTCAGCCAGCGCGTCCCGGCTCAGTGCGAGGCTGCGGTAGCCTCAGGCCCGAGCCGTCTATCCTGGGGCAGCCAGTCTTCCTGGACCAGCGGTGAGCTGTACTCATACGGGCCGCGGTAGACGGTCGGGACGGTCTCGAAGTTGCCGTGAGGTGGAGGCGAGGGCGCGGTCCATTCCAGGGTGTTGGCCTGCCAGGGGTTGCGCTCGGCCTTCTTGCCGGCGAACAGACTCCACACGAAATTGAACAGGAAAATCAGCTGTGACACCCCGAGGCAGAAGGCGCTCATGGTGATGAACACATTCCACCACTGCAGATCGACCAGAAATTCGTACTGCAGCGGGTTGTAGATGCGCCGCATATGACCCGCCACCCCCAGGAAGTGCATGGGGAAGAAGGCGCCGTTAAAAAAGATGTAGGTCAGGGCAAAGTGCAGCTTGCCCAGGGGTTCGTTCATCATCCGGCCGAACAGCTTGGGGAACCAGTAGTAGAGGGCGGCAAACATGCCGAAGATGATGCCGGCCACCACATAGTGGAAATGGGCGACAATGAAATAGGTGTCGTGGATGAAGATATCCACCGGCGTGACCGCCATGTAGATACCGCTCAGGCCGCCAATCACAAAATTGGACACAAAGCCGAGGGCAAACAGCATCGGGCTGGTAAACCGGATGGTCCCGCCCCACAGGGTACCGAGCCAGTTGAAGGTCTTAATGGCGGACGGAATAGCAATGACCATGGTGGTCAGCATGAATGCGGTTCCCAGCACTGGGTTCATGCCGCTCAGGAACATATGATGGCCCCACACGATCCACGACAAAAAGGCCAGGGCGATCATGGAGAAGGCCATGGCGTGATAGCCGAAGATGGGCTTGCGGGAAAACGCGGACAGAATATCCGAGGTGACGCCCATCGCCGGCAGGACCAGAATATACACCTCCGGGTGGCCGAAGAACCAGAACAGGTGTTGCCACAGCAGCGGCTCTCCCCCACCCGCCGGCAGGAAGAAGCTGGTGCCCATGGTGCGGTCAAACAGCAGCATACCCAGGGCGGCGGTCAGGACCGGCAGCGCCAGCAGCAGCAGGATGGCGGTCACGAACAGCGACCAGATGACCAGCGGCATGCGAAACCAGGTCATACCCGGCGCCCGCATATTGATGACCGTCGTAATATAGTTGATTGAGCCCATCAGAGACGAAAAACCCAGGATAAGCAGGCTGATGATCCACAGGTTCACACCCTGACCTCCGGCGCCATAGGTCGCATCGGCCGACAGGCTGGCATACATGGTCCAGCCGCCGCCGGCGGCTCCACCTTCGACAAAGAAGCTGTACAGAATCAGCACAATGGCCGGCACGGCGGTCCAGAACGACAGCATGTTGAGGACCGGGAAGGCCATATCGCCCGCGCCGATCATCAACGGAATCAGGAAGTTGCCGAACCCGCCGACCATGAACGGCATGACCACAAAGAAAATCATGATCGTGGCGTGCATGGTGAACAGCGAGTTGTAGAAGGCCGGGTCCATATACGCCCCGTACAGGCCGTGCTCGGGCTCGGCGTACATGTAGGGCTCGGAAATCCAGCTGGTGAACGGCACCGGAGTCTCCGGCCAGGCCAGTTCCCAGCGCATCATCATGGCCAGCAGGCCGCCGACGACGAGCATCAGGACGCTTGAGAATAAGAACTGGCGTCCGATCATCTTATGATCGGTGGAAAAGATATAGGTGCGGATAAATCCCAACTCGTGGTGGGCGTCGTGAGCATGGGCCTCCTGGGCTTCTACCGCTCCTGCGTCGCTCATGGTCTGTCTCCTATGGCTTGGTCTGGCTCAGTCGCCGCTTATTCAGTGGTGGTCTGGGCTGCCTCGGTCATGTCGGGGGCGGCGTCCGTAGCCGCCGCTTCCGGGGTGTCGGGCATGTCCGGGGCTGCGGCGGTCGCTTCCGGGGCTGCCGGTGGCGGCGGCGGCCACTGCTCGTCTACCCAGGCCTGATACTCGTCCGGGGCCAGGGCGTACAGCCAGCCCACCATGCCCGAGTGGCCGAAGCCGCACAGCTCGGCGCACGGGATCTCATACCGGCCCGGCTTGTTGGCCTGAAACCAGCCGATGATCTCTCGACCCGGAACGGTATCCTGCTTAAAGCGCAGGTTGGGCAGAAAAAAGCTGTGGATCACGTCTCTGGAGGCCAGGATGACACGGATCGGCTCGCCGGCCGGGACTCGGATGTCGTTATCGACCTGCTTGTCGTCGGCGGTGTCGAACTCGCCGTCCGGGCCGGGGTACAGGATTTCCCAGTTGAATTGCTTGCCGGTCACCTTCACCACAGTATCCGTATCGGGCGGCACGAGTTTGATATCTTCCCACAGCGAGGTGCTGGCCAGCCCCAGACCGATGAAGACCATGGCCGGAATGATCGTCCAGATGATTTCCAGCGGGGTGTTGCCGTGGGTGTAGGCTGCCCGCCGGTCGCCCCGGTCTCGGTACACAAACAGAAAGATGAGCATCAGGGCGGTGACGATAATGAAAGCTGCGGCGGTCAGGTAATAGATGAAATAGAAGAGCGAATCGATCTCCGCTCCGTACGGCGAGACGTCTTCAGGCAGCCATCCTAACATGAATACTCTTTCCTTTTTCCCCGTGCAGAATCGCTCCCATGTATACCGAAAAACCGTTCTGCCGCAAGGGGAGGGGCCGGGCGCCGTCAAACCGGGCGCGGTCTGCGAGCGACGCGCCCCCTTCGTTGACAAAGTGTGGGGGGCTCGCTAGTGTTGGGGCAGTTATGCAGAAAACAGGCTGGGAGCAATTCGTTGAAATCATCACCAAGCCCGACAATATCCCCATTGTCGGCTTGATGTTTCTGGTGTTGTACTTCACTTGGCTCGCCTTTCGGGAAGGCCGAAAAAACGACCAACTGATCGAAGAGGGCCGGGCCGACGAAATCCTCGACGAGATGCAGAAATAGGGAGTGGCCGTATGCCGTTCACCATCGTGGCAGAAAACTGCACCGGGTGTAGCGCCTGCGAGAAGCGCTGTCCGACCAAAGCCATCAGCGGAGAGTCCAAAAAAGCCTACTTTATCGAACCTTCGCTGTGTATTGACTGTGGGGCCTGCGGCGTGATCTGCCCCGACGCCGCCATTTTGGATAACTTCGGGACGGTGACCTCTGTCTTGAAGCGGGTTGAGCGGCCCATCGCGGTAGTCCATCTCGATAACTGCAACGGCTGTGGCGTGTGTATTGACGTGTGTCCTTTTGACTGTATCACGCCCTCGGTCCATAACGGTCCTCAGTACCTCGGCCGCGTCGATGTTGACGAAAAGACCTGCGTTGGCTGCCAGCTGTGCGAAGAGGTGTGCGGCTGGGAGGGGATTTACATCATGCCCGGAGCGGACAAGGACGCCTTCCTCAGCACTATGGAGGAACAGGGCGACGAAGCCTCGGCCTGAGCCCAGAAAGGAAATCCTGTGGCGGTCCCCAAACGACGAACCTCGCGCACCAAGCGCAACAAGCGGCGTGCCCACCACGCCCTGTCGGCCCCGGCGTTGCGGGCGGATACTCAGACCGGTGAAACCCACCTGTCGCACCGCGCCCATATCGGCCCCGACGGCGCGTACTACTATCGGGGCAGGCGGCTGACCGAGCCCATCGAAGAAGACGAGGAATAGCGACCCGAGATTCGCATTCAGCCCGCATCTTTCGGTGCGGGCTTTTTTGCGCCCAGATGATCCCAGATGACCCTAAATGATTTTGTTCAGGGGATATTCGATAATCCCCACCGCCCCATTCTTGATGAGCTGGGGGATCAGCTCTCTGACCCGGCTCTCGCTGATCACGCTTTCGACTGCAAACCACGGGGTCTTGTACAGCGGTGAGACGGTCGGCGCGGTCAGGCTTGGCAACATCTCGACGATGTGGTCAAGCTTCTCCTTGGGCACGTTCATCTTGATCCCGACCTTGGCCTCGGCTTCCAGGGCGCCGGTCAACAGCAGGGCAATCTGCTGGATGTGCTCCTTTTTGGCCGGGTCCTGCCAGGCTCGACGGTTGGCAATCAGCTGCGGGTTGGAGGTGAACAGCTCGTGGATGATCCTGAGGCCGTGGGCGCGGATGGTCGAACCGGACTCGGTGACCTCAACAATCGCGTCAACCAGCTCCTCGGCCGCCTTGGCCTCAGTCGCGCCCCACGAAAATTCGACCGCGACATCGATATCCCGTTCGGCAAAATAGCGCTTGGTATAGGCGACCAGTTCGGTGGCGATCCGTTTGCCGTGCAAATCCTGGGGAGTTCTGATCGGCGAATCGTGCGGCACCGCAATGACCCAGCGGGTCGGCTGAAAGCTGGCCTTGGAGTAGACCAGATCTTTGACCACCTCGACATCGGCGTTCTGCTCCATGATCCAGTCTTTGCCGGTCAGTCCGACATCCAGCGCGCCGGATTCCACATACTGGGCCATCTCTTGAGCCCGGACCAGCATGCAGCGCAGCGTCGGGTCATCAATGCTGGGAAAATAGCTCCGCGAACTGGTGGTGATTTTCCAGCCGGCTTTGCGAAACAGGTCGATAGTGGTGGCTTCCAGACTGCCTTTGGGAATCCCCAGTTTGAGTGTTTGCATGAATGCCTTTGCGTTTTCGTCCCGGATTTTGGCGGCGGCCAGTGGTGTTCCTAACACACAGGTCGGGGAGTGACAAGCAAAGGGCGGGCGGATAGTGGTGAGATGCCGACAAGGGCGGGATATAGGCAAGGGTGAAAGGAGAGGGCGGATGAAACTTGGAGAAATCGCCGAGCGCTTAGGCGCCGACCTCCACGGCGACGGCGCGCTGGAGATTGATGGCATTAAGCCAATCGAAGAGGCCGGGCCGGGAGAGCTGACCTTTCTGACCAACAAAAAATACGCGGCCAAACTCCCGCTGACCAGGGCGGCGGCGGCCCTGGTGGCCCGGGACGTGTCGCTCGACCAGCTTGCGGACAGGCTGGCCCTGGTCCGGGTGGACAACCCGGCCTTGGCCCTGTCCCAGGTGCTGGGCTGGTTTTATCCGCCCTATGTCCCGCCTGCGGGGGTTCATCCTACGGCCGTGATTGCGCCCTCGGCCCGGATTGGCGACGGCGCTTCGATCGGGCCCTACGCCGTGGTCGGAGACGAGGTGGTGATTGGCCGTGGGGCGCGCATCGCCGCCCATGTCGTCATTTATCCCCAGGTCAGGATTGGCGACCGGTTTACCGCCCATGCCGGGGCGGTGGTGCGCGAGGGCACACGCATCGGCCACCGGGTCGTCCTGCAGAGCGGGGCGGTCGTCGGCGGCGACGGGTTCGGCTATGTGCCGCTTCCCGACAGGACGGTTGTGCCGAATCCGCAGACCGGTCATGTCGTGCTTGAGGACGAGGTCGAAATCGGCGCCAACACCACGGTTGACCGGGCCACCCTGGGGGCGACGCATATCGGCCGGGGGAGCAAGATCGACAACCTGGTGATGATTGCCCATGGCTGCGAGCTTGGCCAAGGCGTGCTGCTGGCCGCCCAGGTCGGGCTGTCGGGCAGCACGAAAGTCGGCTCAGGGGTGCAAATGGGCGGCCAGGTTGGTGTTGCCGGTCATTTGACGATTGGCGACAAGACGCGGGTGGCGGCCAAGAGCGGCATTCCCAACGATGTTCCGCCCGACTCCGTTATCGGCGGCTATCCGGCCGTCGATATCTTTTCCTGGCGCCGCTATTCGGCCCTGCTGCCCAGGCTGCCTGAATTGGTCCGTCGGCTACGACGGGTGGAGCGGGCGATTGGCCGGCTTGTGAGCGGCCAGGAGAGTCAGGAGGGCCAGGAGGGCCAGAAGGGTGAAGATGCGCCCAAGCGGAGCGTTTAGCGTCCGAACAGGCCCCTCAACCCTTCCCGCAAGCCTTCTCTCAACACGTCCTCGGGCCTGACCGGGTCGGCCGGGGCGTCGTCCCGGCCGTCTTGTGTCCCTCCGTCACGCGCCGCCGTCGGGGGCAGGATTTTGTCCAGGACCTGCTCTTGCAGGGCTTCGATTCCCTGGGTAACCAGGCCGCGCTGGACCCGCTGGGCTATTGCCGCGATGTCAGGCACGGGTTTTGCGGGCAGGCTGCCGCGCAGGGCAAAGGGCAGCGCAATCCGTCCCTGATCGTTGCTGAGTAGACTGGCCAGCCGCACCCCGTCTTGAATATCCTGTGACAGCTCCTTGGCCAGAATGAGTTGACCCTGAAAATCAATCGTCTGGTCATAGTCCAGCCAGCCCTGGCCCCGGGTCGTATAATCGGCCGCCGCCAGCTGCACATCGTCAAGCAGGATTCTGCCCTGGCTGAGCCGCAGGCGGCCGCCCAACTGAAGAAACTCGGTGTCTCGGCGACTGAAAAGAGCCGGGTACTTCTGGCGCACGCGGGGCGAAACAAGATTCGTCAGACCCGGAATACCGGTGATCTGCCTCAGCACCTCATCGGCAATGTTGATGTCGGTCAGCGCCCCGTCCTTGATTTCCAGTTCACCCCGACCGTCCAGGCTCGGTTTCAGGGCTGCCCAGTCCCGGCCGCTGCCCGTCAGCTCAAGGCTGAAATCGGCCGTGCCGTGCGCGGAGTCGGACGCTCCGGGCAGGTAGACCCTGAACAGCTCGGCCAGCTCGATGTTCGAGATCCGCGAGGCGAGTCGGAGCCGGGGCGGGCTGGCAGCCGTATCGTAACGTCCCGAGGCACTGACCGAGCCGCCCAGCGTCTGTACACTGATCCGCTCAAGCGTGGCCACCTGGTCCCGCACGGACAGCTCGGTCTGGAGGTCCGTATAGTCAAGCGCGGCCAGCCTGCCCTGAGCCGAGGACAGCGTGGCGCCGAGCGCCAGCCGCCCGTCCTCCAGCCGCAGCCGGCCTTCGGTCTTGAGACTGCTGAGGACATCCGAGGCAGCCTGGCCATCACCCCCGACATCTGCCAACCACAGCTCGGGCGAACTCAGGCTGTAGCGCGCGTCCACGGGCCTGAGGTGGGCAAGGTCTGCGGCCAGCGCAAAGACCGATCTGCCGACCCGGGCCGAGGCGTTCTGAATGCTGGCGCCCCGGCCGGTCAGGCGAATCGAGGCGTTCAGGTCGGTCAGCGGTTGGGGGAGTTGGGCCAGGCTGGCGCTCGCCTGGTGAAGGTCAAACGTGCCGGTCACCGCAGGCCACCGCTCTTCGGTTAGCGCTCCCTTGATGCGGCAGTGCAGCTCCAGCTGTCCGGCGGCAGACAAAGCGTGCAGCTCAGGCACAATCTCGCGCCAGCCGGCCAGATCGACCCGGTTGGAGTCCAGCTGCAAGTCCAGGTCTGGAGGAGTGCCGAGGCCGACCTCGCCGCTGGTGGTCAGGGCCAGGGTGTGCAGCTGAATTTTTGCCTCCTGGAGATCGACACGCTCCGGCGTCAGGCGGGCCTCGGTTGTCACCACCAGCGGCGTGGCCTGGGGTTTGCGAAACTGATCGCCAAACTCAAGCGCGCTGTCCGTAGCTTCGACTGTTGCGCTGAGGGCCAGATCGTCCAGCCCGCCCTTAGCCCGGAGCGTCACCGTAGCCGGTCCCTCAGACCTCAGTTCGGACGGGAGATGGGCGGCCAGTGGGCCAAAGCGCAGCAGCCGGGGTAGATCGACCGGCTCCAGGGACACCTCGCCATCGAGGCGTAGGGCGGCCATGTCGGCGCCCAACGGACCCGCCTCGCCCGTCACCCGCAGATTGGTTTGGTCGGACTCAAACACCGATGCTGTCAGTCGCACATCAGACACCATCAGGGCGGCGGCCGTTCCCGACACGCGGCTGCTGAGACGCAGCGGGCCGGACAGGCCGAGGCCGGGCGGAAGTGTCTCGGCAAGCTGGGGTAACGCCTGAGCCAGGGCGGCACTGTCGAGCGGGTCGAGGCTGAGGCTGGCGTCAACGGCTAGCTGCTCGACCTGCCCCTCCGGTCCCAGCGGGCCGAAGCTGCCCGATAGGTGGAGGTTCTGTTGCTCGGCCAGAAACGCTGCCGACAACTCCAGGCTGAGCGGTTGATCAAGGCTCAGATTCCCGACCTCCAGGTCGAGCTGGCTGAGGCGTAGCTCTGTCTGGGTCTGACGGTCGGTGTAGTGGATGTCGCCGTTGGCGATGTTGGCCAGGGCCACCAGCAAAGGTAATCGTGATGTCCTCTGAGATATCGGGCTGTTATCACGATTACCTTTGAGCAGCGGAAGACCTTCCCCGTCGCTGGCCGGAGCCGCCTCCGAGGCTTGCGGTGGGGCGTCCTGCGTCTCGGTCTGCCCTCCGCCCAGGCTGGCAAAATTGAACACGCCCTCGGCATTGCGAATCAGCCGAATGACCGGGTCACGCACAATGACCCGCCCGACCTCAAGCTCTTGTCTGAGGAGCGGCATGAATTTGAGTGTGATTTGCAGGTCTGCGGCGCGGACAAAGGTCTCCGAGGAAAAAGCCGGATCGTCGGCCAGGGCCACGTTTTGCAGCCGGGCGCCGATCCCGCCCCACAGGCTGAGTTCGATGTCTCCAATCTGCAGCGGGCGGCCCAGGGCCTGCTCGGCCTGGGCCAGCAGCCGGTCTTTATTGGCCTCGACCAGACTGTTGAGATTCGACACGGCGAACGCCACCAGACCGCCGATCAGGAGCAGCAGGATCAGACCACCGAGCACCAGTTTTCGCATGTCAGCCGTCTCTCCGTGCCTCGGCGATAAGCGGCAGCAGGTCTGGAATATGGCGAATGACGTGTTGGGGCTGCGGCTCGCGGTCGGGTGGCGGCTGATCATCCCGGGACCAGATCAGGACCGACTGCAGCCCCAGCCGGTTGGCGCCGGCAATGTCCTGGTCCAGCGAGTCGCCGACAAAGAAGGCCTGGTGCGGCTCACAGCCAGCCTGCTCCAGGGCGCGGCGAAAGATGCCCGGATCGGGCTTGCACGACCGGGCCTGCTGGCTGGTCAGCAGCGCGTCAAAATACGGCGCCAGGCCGCTCAGCTGCATCATATGACTGAACTGGTCATCGTCCACATTGCTGACGATGCCGAGGTGGAGTCCTTTGCTGCGGAGGGCGCGAAGCGTGTCTTGGACGCCGTCCCGCAGGACGAAATCTTGTGTCCGGCGTGCGAACTGCGCCGCCCGGTAGCGGCCGAGCAATTCGGTGCTGAGGCTCACCCCGTAGGCCTTGGCCAGACCGTGCAACACCGCATCGAACAAGTCACGGTGCAGATAATACGGGCGGTTCAGGTAGTCGTAAAAGACGCGCTTGAGTTCCGCCCGATAAGTCCGCCGGATGTCCCGCTCATCGGCCTCGATGCCCGCCCAACGGGCGAGGTCAATCAGCGCCTCCCGCTCACCTGCGGCCAGGGTTTCATAGTCAAAAAGCGTTCCGCCGAAGTCAAACAGCACGGCCCGAACCGCAGCCATCGCAGCCTCCTCTCCAAACCAAGCTCTTGGCTAGGCTCTTGAATCTGACACATCCGCTTGCGTCGTGCCAGCAGCAATGGGACACTTCATCTCCGGTTGACGCTCCGCAACCCCTCGGGCACAAAAAAAGAAGAGCCCTGGAGCAAGCCAGGTCCCAACCAAAATACTCGGTATCCTTGCACGATGCCGAGAAGAATGGACCATAGGGTTTCTTCTCACCACCTTCAAAGAAGCCGAACCAATCGTAAGGAGGACAAGCCATGGCGTCAGTACAGCAGACCGCACCCGATCATTGGGAGGTAGAGTTGGGAGCGGAATCGGAAGTGACCATTGAGGTCCACATGAGCCGTGAGCAGGCGGAGCAACTCGCCGCCTTGGAAACTGCCCGCATTGCCAGACTGAACCCAGGCCGTACGGACCTCCCGCCTGCGAACCCAGGGATAGCTGCACTGTTTGTCCTGAGTTTGTTTCTAGCCGGTAGCGGGGATGGGTGAGAGCGAATGACTGAAGTCCTCACTTTTCTCAACAAATGGCAGACCCTCGTGGCGGGCCTTCTCGCATTCACCGGGGCAGCCCTCGCTGCATGGATGGCGTGGCGACAACTCGATCAGCAGCGACAAGATTCCGAAACACGCCGCCACCGTCGAGAAATGGCCTGTCGGGCGGTTTTGCTGGCGGATTGCTATAACTTCATGGGCTATATCGAAGCGTGTTACAGGGTCGCTGTGCAAGTACTCGGCCGGCCAAGAGCCGGGCCGCACCTTAGCTCACCCCCGATTGAGACTCCCACGCTGCCCAGCCAGATTATTCCGAATTTCCAAAACCTGATCGAACAACTCAAAGACGACCGGGCTCAGACGGCCATCGTTGATATTGTGCAGTGTTATCAGTGGCAACGTGCCCGGCTGAAGAGCGCCCTGGAGCACCCCGGCGTGGATGAGACGGGCTATGGGACGCTGACTTTTACGGACATCATCGCAGACACCGTTTTGCTCTGGCTCCTCGTAGACCAGCTCTTTCCATTTTCCCGGGGTGAAGAAACAACAATTTTACGGGTTGATCTTTCTGAGAGAGAAATCAGCCGTGCACTGTACTTCCTGGTTGGCACAGCCCAGGACTCCGTGTTCTACCTTCCTCCTCTCTCTTCGGTCTACGAGTCTCTCACCAAATATCCGTGGCTTGCCAAAATCTCATCCTGACTCAAGTGAGCTGGACTCGCGTGCGGATAGTGAAGGGAGAGGACTCATGCCCTGTCATATCTGCCTTTTGACTTTTGGCCTGTCTTTTGTTTCACTGAATCCATGTTTTTCCGTCTGTTCCTGCTGTTCACCCTCGTGCCCCTCGTTGAACTCTACCTGCTGATTACCATCGGGACCTACCTGGGGGCTGGACCGACCATCCTGCTCGTCCTCGGCACGGGTATGGCCGGGGCGTATCTGGCCCGGCTGGAGGGCTGGCGGACGTGGCGCAAGATCCAGACCGAGTGCCAGCAGGGGGCGGCGCCGGCGAATGAGTTGATCGACGGGGTCCTGATTCTGGCTGCGGGCGTGCTGCTGATCACGCCCGGCGTGTTGACCGACGCCATCGGGCTGGGCCTCCTGTTTCCACCCACCCGCAGCGCCCTCAAGCGGTCCATCCGCCGGGCTCTCGAAAAACGTATCCAGCCGACCCACATTGAGGTCCATTTCGACCGTTTATCCTAGCGGTTCGCGCTGAACCAGCGCTGCGGAAAGAGCATGTCCGTGCCATTCGCCGACCATGCCGGGTTTGGATTTGTCCGGGTCGCGGCGGCTTCGCCGTCCGTCCGGGTCGCCGACTGTGGCTTTAACGTCCGGCGTATCCTGGCCCTGCTGGAGCGCGCCCAGAACCAGGATGTCGCCATCCTGGTTTTTCCCGAACTGTGTCTGACCGGCTATACCTGTGCCGACCTGTTTCACCACCAGCCCCTCCAGCAGGCCGCGCTGGCTGCCCTGGAAGACCTCATCGGACACACCCCCGGACGGTTTTCAGGGCTTGTCCTGGTCGGCCTGCCGCTGGCTGTCGAGGGCCAGCTGTTCAACTGCGCGGCGGTCGTCTGTCAGGGCGCCTTACTGGGGGTCGTGCCCAAGTCTTTTCTGCCCACCTACCGGGAGTTCTACGAGCGCCGCTGGTTTGCTCCGGCTGCGGCCGCCCCAAGCGCGGACATCGACCTGTTCGGCCGCTCGGTTCCGTTTGGCAATGACCTCGTGTTTGTGGCCGACGGCTGGCAGCACCTGGCTGTCGGCGTCGAACTCTGTGAAGACCTGTGGGTGCCGCAACCGCCCAGTTCGCGGCAGGCGCTTGAGGGCGCGACTGTGCTGGTCAATCTGTCGGGCAGCAATGAGGGAACGAGTAAGGCTGCCTACCGTCGTCAGCTGGTGACCGGCCAGGCTGCCCGGTGCATTGCCGCCTATATCTACAGCGCCTGCGGTGGCGGGGAATCCAGCACCGACCTGGCCTTTGGCGGCCACTGCCTGATTGCCGAAAACGGCGCCCTGCTGGCCGAGTCCGGACCCTTCGACCAGGACGAGGCCCTGTGTGTGGCCGATGTCGATCTTGAGCGCCTGCACGCCGACCGGCTGCGGATGGGCAGTTTTCACGACGCCCGCGACCCCCGGCTGCCGCGCCTGCGCCGCCAGCCGTTTGCCCTGGCCCCGCGTCCGACCCCGGCTCGCCTGGCGCGACGGGTTGAGGCTCAGCCCTTTGTCCCGGCCGGGCAGGATGACCTGCGCGAACGCTGCGAAGAAGTCTTTCGTATCCAGGTTGCGGGTCTGGGCGCGCGTCTGCGCCACCTCGACACCCCGCCGGTGGCGATCGGGGTGTCGGGCGGTCTGGACTCGACTCTGGCCCTGCTGGTGACGTGTCGTACTGCGGATGCGATTGGGATGCCGCGCCAGCACATCCAGGCCCTGACCATGCCCGGCTATGGCACGACGCAGCGCACCAGAAAGAATGCGACCGACCTCATGCACCAGCTCGGCGTGACCAGCCGTCAGATCGATATTCGCCAGCTGTGTCTGGACGAGATGCGGACCCTCGGTCACCGGCCGTTCGGCATCCGGCTGGACGGGCTGAGCGTCGAGGCGCTGAGCCACAAGCTGAAACAGCTGCCGCCCGAGGCGCGCCACGATGTGGTGTTTGAGAACGTACAGGCCCGGATGCGGACCAGTCTGCTGATGAACAGCGCGTTTGTGATCGGCACCGGAGACCTGTCCGAGCTGGCCCTGGGCTGGGCCACGTATAATGCCGATCACATGAGCATGTATAACCCGAATGTGGGCATTCCCAAGACTCTGGTCCGTTTTCTGGTCGCCTGGGCGGCCGAGCACGAGTTCAGCGGAGCCGTTCAGGCCACCCTCCGGGCCGTGCTCGACACCCCGATCTCGCCCGAACTGCTGCCCACCAGCCCGGCCGGCGATATTGTCCAGGAAACCGAAGACATCATCGGTCCGTATGAGCTGCACGACTTCTTCCTGTTCCATTTTTTGCGCTACGGCGCCGCGCCGGCCAAGATTCTGTACCTGGCCGCTCAGGCGCGTTTCAGCCAACCCTACGCGCCGCCGGAACTCCGACGCTGGCTGCGGGTGTTTCTCAGCCGCTTCTTTGCCAATCAGTACAAGCGCTCGTGTCTGCCGGACGGCCCCAAGGTCGGTTCGGTGAGTCTGTCGCCGCGCAGCGACTGGCGCATGCCGAGCGACGCCCAGGTCGCCCACTGGCTGGCCGAGCTGGAGGACGAGTCATAAGAGTTCGGTGGTCAGGATGTAGCGCGCGTCCGAGACAAAGGAGATAAACACCACCTTGCGGCCCGCCAGGCCGGAACCAGCCAGCAGTTCCCGAGCGTCGCGCCGCAACGCCTCACGGTCCTCGGTTGCGGTCGGCAGCAGGGCCGGGATGACCCCGTGGACCAGGGCCAGCCGCCGGTAGGTTTCCGACTGCGGGGTGACGGCCACAATAGGCTGCGGCGGACGATACTTGGCAATCCGCACGGCGGTAAAGCCTGAGACGGTGACGGTCGCCAGGGCAGCGACCTCAAGCGCGGCAGCAATGTCGCAGGCGGCACGGGCCATGGCATCGGCTTCGGCATCACGTCTGTCGGGGGAGACGCTCCAGTCGAGCCGCCGGGTGAGGGTTTGTTCGGCCTCCTGGGCGATATCGGCCATGGTGCGCACCGCCCGGGCCGGATAGCGGCCGACTGCGGTTTCTTCGGACAGCATGACCGCATCGCTGCCGTCCAGCACGGCGTTGGCCACATCGGCGACTTCGGCGCGGGTAGGGCGGGGTGAGGTGACCATCGAGACCAGCATATGGGTAGCGGTAATAACCGGCTTGGCCTGCTGGTTGGCCTCCCGGATCAGGCGCTTCTGGATGTGGGGGACGCGGGCAAACGGGGTCTCAATGCCGAGATCCCCGCGGGCGATCATAATGCCGTCGGCCGCAGCCAGAATCTCGGAAAAATTGCTCAGTGCGGCCTGGGTTTCGATTTTGGCGATCACCGGTGTCTCGCTCCCGCAGGCTGTAATAGCCCGCTTGGCGGTCGCCACGTCGTCGGCCGTGCGGACAAACGACAGGCCGATATAATCGACGCCCCGCTCAATCCCGAAGCGCAGATCCGCGCTGTCCTGTTCGTCGAGGATCGGCAGTCCCATCAGCCCCGAGGGACAGTTGACTCCCTTGTTGGCGCTCAGCGTTCCTCCGACCACGACCGCACACTGAATGTCGTGGTCGCCGACCTGTCTGACCTCCAGCTCAATCTGGCCGTCGGCCAGCAGCAGCGTATCCCCGGGCCTGACCTCCTGGGGCAGGCGGGCGTAGGAGACCGATACCGCGTCCCGGTCGCCGACAATGGGCCGGCTGGTCAGCGTAAAACGCCCGCCGGCGTGCAGCTCGACGGGTCCGGCCGCAAAGTCGCCGATGCGCACCTTGGGGCCGGCCAAGTCCTGAAGAATGGCCAGCGGCCGACCGGCGGTCTCGGCCAGCTGGCGCAAACGCCCAATCCGCCGGCCGTGTTCATCATGGCTGCCATGCGAGAAGTTGAGCCGGGCGACGTTCATCCCGGCCGCCAGCAGGGCCTGGAGCTGGTCCAGCGAGTCGCTGGCCGGCCCGATGGTCGCTACGATCTTGGTTTTCCGGTCGTTGAGATCGAACATGCGGCTGCTCTCTCCTGTGGGCCGCACCTCCTGGAGGGGGCGTTTGCAGTAGCTGACAGGTGTCAAAATAGCATATATGACAGAGGTGGGAGCGGGGAGCCGACCGCATCCCGAGAACGTCATATGATTAGTGCCGCTGTCATTCTGCTACCCACCCGCAGCCGTCCGCTGACCGTGATCGGCGGGCTGTCCCTGCTCAAGCGGGCGATTTTCACCGCCCAACGCGCCGGCGCAAAAACCTGTTATCTGGTCTCCGCCCACACGGCCGAACAGACGAGCGCGCTGCGCCGCTCGCTGGCCGGCGACCCGCGCCTCAGTAGCCGGCTGGTGTGGCTCGGCCCGCAGGAAACGTCTCCCGACCCGCAGCCGGGCGGGCCGGACGCTGAGCAGTGTCTGGCCTTTGAGGTCCAGACCGTGTTTGCGGCCGACCTGGCCCGCGACCTGGCCGAGGCGGCGACGCCCCAGGCTGTCTGGGCGGTGGGCCAAGCGCCGCAGGACTATACGCTGGTCGTCTTTCCGCTGTCCGCCCTTCCCACGGCTCTGGAGCGCCTGCAAACCGCAGACGCCGAGCTGGCTGGGGGAGACTGGGGCGCAGAGGTGCAGCGCTTTGCGGCCGACGGCTATTTTCTGGCCCAGGTGTCTCATCCCAGCCTGGCCGCCGACGTTGAGAAAGCCCTGCTGCTGTCTCTACCCAACCCTCGGGACGGCCTGGTCGATGCCTACCTCAACCGCAAGCTGTCGCGTCCCCTGACCCGCTTGTTGCTCCACACCCCGCTGACGCCCAACCACGTCACCCTGCTGTCGTGCGCCATCGGCTTACTCGGGGCGGCCTGCTTTTGGGGCGGGGGCTATGCCTGGCCGATTGTGGGCGGCCTGCTGTTGCAGTTTTCCGCCGTGGTCGATTGTGTTGACGGCGAGGTCGCTCGGGTGAAGTTTCTGGAGTCCCCCCTGGGGGCGTGGCTCGATATCACTCTCGATACCCTAGTCCACATTGCCATCTTTGTGGGGGTTGGCATCGCAGTCTGGAAACAGGGCGGAGCCACCTATGCGCCCCTGCTGGGCGGCGCCCTGGCCGTTGGGGCGGCAATCTGTTTTCCCTTTGTCACCATGGCCGAGAAGACCGAGGAACAGGGCAAACAGCAGGGCGGCTGGGAGAACGCGATCATCCAGAATATGATCGAGGGGCTGACCAGCCGCGACTATTCGATCATTATCCTGCTGTGCGCCCTGGTCCAGAAACTGGCCTGGTTCCTGTGGAGCGCGGCGATTGGCGTTCAGGTGTTCTGGTGCATTCTGGCCGTCCTGCTGCACAAAGCCGGACGGCTGAACTGGGCGGTCTTTTCATCACGCTCGCTCGACGCCTGAGACGGGCCTCAGCATGGACGCCCGGCCCGGCACCTATGCGCTGCTCCTGCGCGCCCGATTCGGCGGGCGTATCCAAGTCGGTCGGTGCGGCAGCCTGGCGGTCCGGCCCGGCTGGTATATCTATATCGGCAGCGCCTTTGGTCCGGGCGGCCTGCGCGCCCGGCTTCGCCACCACTGCCGGCTCGCGGAGCGTCCCCACTGGCATATTGACTATCTGCGTCGGGCTGCTGAACCTGAGAGGGTCTGGTATAGCCACGACCCGCAGCCCCGCGAGCATGGCTGGGCAGAGAGTGCGGGACGCCTGGACTCGGCGCAAGTCCCGCTACCCGGTTTCGGGGCGTCTGACTGTAATTGTCGCAGTCATCTGTTCTTTTTTCCGCACCCGCCCCGCCTGGCCGCCTTTCGACGCCGGATTCACGTGGTCGTGCCGGACCACGTCCGGATCGCCTCGGCAGCCCTGATA
This sequence comes from uncultured Binatia bacterium (SeqCode), assembly GCA_965243735.1. Classification (GTDB taxonomy): domain Bacteria; phylum Desulfobacterota; class Binatia; order Bin18; family Bin18; genus JAAXHF01. The sequence goes on along the minus strand of CBDEVZ010000008.1, from coordinate 3,102,955 downwards.
TGACTTGATGGACAGTGGCCGGGGGCCAGCGCAAATAACGCTGCGGTGTCGCCCTTCGACTTCAGGCGCGCTGCGCCTTACGCTCAGGACTAACGGTTTCCCGTTCGTGCTGAGCGTAGCGGAGCGAAGTCGAAGCAGGGCCGCCGGATCGCGTCCGGCAGAGCTACAGCCTAACGTGAAACGCTAGTACCGAATCCGTCGGTCCCGGCCCTGGCTGACGATGTGGACCCCGGTCGGCGTATTGAAATGGGTGCCCAGAATGAGCGTCTCGGTATCGCAGTAGGTGTCGATGAAACGCGTCCGGGTGGTAATCGCCAGCGCCTTGTCGGTGTCGGCCTGCTGACTCCAGTCGGGTTCGGCGACCTGGACCGGGTTGACCATCATATCGCCGGTGATGATCGCCTGGTGGCCGTTTGAGCGCAGCCGCACACTACAGTGGCCGGGCGTGTGGCCGGGGGTCGGCAGCAGGCTGACCTCATCATCCAGACTCCAGGCTTCGTCCACCCAGGCGACCTGGCCGGCCTCAAGAATGGGCAGGATATTCTGCTCGACCACGGCTTGATCCTCAGGGGCGGGCGCGTCCTTCCAGTGCTCCCACTCGTCCGTGCTGAACAGATAGGTCGCGTTGGGAAAGGTCGGCACCCAGCGGTCGTCCTCCAGCCGGGTATTCCAGCCGGTGTGGTCGAGGTGCATGTGGGTGCAGAACACGTAGTCAATCGCCTCCGGGCCGCACCCGGCCGCAGCGCAGTCTTGCAGAAACGCGGCCCGGCGGCCGTTCCACTGCTCAAAGGCCAGACCCCGCTTGTCGTTGCCGATACACGTGTCAACCATGATCGTGTGGTGGCGGGTCTTGATGATAAAGGCGTGGATGCTGAGCAGCATCAGCTTTGTGTCGCTGACAAAGTGCGGCTGGAGCCAGTCGAGGTAGGGGTCGAAATCGTCTTTGCGTTTGTCAACGTACATAAAGCGGGGGCTGGTCGGCTCCAGGCTGTCCAGGACTTTTGCGATCTGGATGGCGCCGACGCTGAAGCCTTGGACAGGGTGGGTTGTGGACATGCGGTCTCCTGTGGTCAGGCGGGCTGGCACGGCCCCGGCTCAGACATGATACACGTCCAGCACCGTCTCAATCTCGTCGTTCAGGACAGTGATCTTCTTCTTGGCGATCTTGAGCCGGTCCGCCTCGGGACGCAGGACGTAGTCGTAAAAGCCGAAATAGCTGGACGCCTGCCGCAGCTCGGTCCGGTACAGGTTGACCTGCCAGTGAGCCGAGACGTGGGGCTGGCGGTCGACGACATCCGTCACCCGGATATTGGTGACCAGATGGCAGGTCCGGGGCATGGGCACCGAGGCGATGGTCGTGCCCGATTCGATCCGCCACACCCGGTCTTCCAGACCCGAGCGATCCCGATAGTAGATCAGCGACAGCTGCGAGCGCGGATCGTCGGTCGGCCGGCCGGTGTCGTCCCAGGCCGGAATCCAGAACTCGGCGTCTTCGGTATACAGCGCCAGCCACTCGACCCAGCGCCGCTGGTCAAGACACGCGGCCTCTTCGTGCAACAGGTCCGCGCACTGGGGCAGCAGCTCAGACACCATGGCCGTCTCCGGCGCCGTTGGTCTGGGCCGCGCCCTGGCGCATGAGTTTGAGCCACTGGCGGTAGTGGCCATGATAGATCGTCTCGTCCCGGAAGTCGGGGGTGCTGGAGTCGGGCTGAAGCCCCAGGGCTTGAGCCTCGGCGTCCGGGCCGCGGACCAGGCGCTGGGCGCCCCGCACATAGCCCTGCTGCCAGCGGACTTGGCGGCCGTTATAGCCCCGCTGGCAGGCCTCAAAGGCGGCCAGATCGTCCGGCGTGCCCACCCCGCTGGCGTTAAAGAAGTCCTCATACTGGCGCAGGCGGTGCTCACGCATATCGGGCGCTTCCCCGACCGGCGCGATGCAATAGGTTGACACCCGCGTTTTATCCGGCGCCAGGGGGTGAATGACTCGCAGCTGGGTCGAAATCTGGTCCATGAAGAAGACGTTGGGGTACAGCAACAGGTTGCGTAGTCGGTCCACCATCCAGCGCGCGTGGGTTTCGCCGTGGCGGCTCGCCATCTCGTCCCGGCGCTGGTAGGACGGCCGGACCTGAGGGTTGGGATAGTCGGTCCATAACAGGGTGTGACCGTTGCCCAGGTCGTAGCTGCCGGTGGCCAGGGTCGCAGCCTCGAGCCGCTGGACATTGAGGGCTTTGACCGCATCGTGCCGGGCGGCCGCCCGGCGCTGAACGACGCCCATGAAGCTACGGTGGACCACGTCAAAGTGATAGCCGTCCACCCCGTTTTCGGCCTGGAGCTTCCAGTTGCCGCCAAAGGTGTAATCGGCGCTGCCCCTCAGCACCTCCAGGCCCTCGGGGGCTTGGTCGGCCAGCATGTCGATGCAGGTCCGGGCCGCGCCCAGATGCTCGGCAAGCTCGGGCACGTCGGGGTTCAGGCTGGCAAACAGAAACCCGCGATAATTGGTCAGCCGCGGGATACGCGACAGACCGTGGTCCTGGCGCTCGAACACGGGCGGATAGGCTCCGCTGTCGCGGTCCTTGACGCTGACCAGGCCGCCGTTGGTGTTGAACGACCAGCCGTGGTAGGGGCAGGTCAGTACCTTCTGATTGCCCCGCTTGGCCAGACATACGGTCGCCCCCCGGTGCGGGCAGGTATTGATGAAACCGCCGATCTCGCCGGCCCCGTTACGCATCAGGAGGATCGGCTGACGGCCCATGGTGGTGGTAAAGAAATCGTTGGGCCGGGGCAGCTGGCTCTCGTGGGCGACGTAGATCCAGCTGCCCTCGAAGATATACGCCATCTCCAGCTCGAAGATGTCGGGGTCGGTGAACAGCGAGCGGTCGACGGTGAAAAAGCCCTGCTCGGGCTGATCGACAATATAGGTCTGGAAGTCTCGTGGTGGGCGCTGCTGGGGTGTCAATGTCCGCCCGTTAGAGGACTGATGTGGGCCAACCGATGTAGCCATGCGCTTCCCTCCTTTTGCTGCGCGGTGTGGCCGGACCCGGCTCGGCCGCCAGTATGGCGCGTCCGGGAGAAAATGAAAAGACGCGGGGCTCGGGAGAAAATCGGGCTGAGGAGCAGACGAACGCCCCCAGATCGGCTATGAGAGTCGCCTAGGGGGAGCCATGACTGGCCAAGAGCCCATCCTCAGCGAACACCATCTGCTCATCTTTCTGCTCCAGGTTCTGCTGCTGCTGGCTCTGGCGCGGGGCTGCGGAGAACTCCTGCGCCGCTTCGGCCATCCGCCGCTGGTCGGAGAAATTCTGGTCGGCGTCTTCTTGGGGCCGACCCTGCTGGGCCGGCTGGTGCCTGGCGTGCACCTCACCCTGTTTCCGGCCGATCCCATCCAGCAGGCGATGCTGGAAACCGTGTCGTGGTTCGGCGTCCTGTTCCTGCTGCTGGAAACCGGCCTTGAGGTCGATGTGTCGGCCGCCTGGCGTCAGCGCGCCTCGGCGCTGCGGGTCGGCGTCATCGGGTGCCTCGTGCCGCTCCTGATCGGCTTCGGCCTGTCGCTGCTGCTGCCCGACCATTATCTGCCGGCGCCTGACCGCCGCCTCTTCTTCGCTCTGTTTTTAGGCACGACCATGGCCATCAGCGCCATGGTCGTTATTGCCCGGGTGCTGCACGATCTGGATCTCATCAAAAGCGACCTGGGTCTGTTGACCCTGTGCGGCTATGCGGTCGACGATATCCTGGCCTGGGTCATCTTCAGCCTGATCCTGGCTGCCGCAACCCAGGCGGTTCTGGACCTCGGCTCGGTCGTCGGGCTGCTGCTGGTCACAGTCGCCTTTACCGGCCTGTGCCTGACGGTCGGTCTGCGAGCGGTGGACCGAGCCGTGGCGTTCATTGACCGCCAGCTCCCCCAACAGCCCGGCGCGGTGCTGTCGTTCGTGTGTTGTCTGGGGCTGCTGTGCGGCACGGTCACGGCCTGGATCGGCCTCACCGCCCTGCTCGGCTTCTTCTTGGCCGGCATCATGGCCGGCCAGGCCCACGCCCTGTCCGAACGCATCCGCCAGATTCTGACCCAGATGGTCCATGCGATTTTCGTGCCGCTGTATTTTGCCGGCATTGCCCTGCGGGTGGACTTCTTTGAGAATTTTGACGTCTTTCTGATCGCCTTCGTGACCGTGGTGTCGATTGGCGGCAAATACCTCGGCGCCTGGCTGGGCGCCTTTGGCACGGGCCTGTCGCGGGTAGACCGGGTGTCGATCGGCATTGCGTTTACGCCCAGTGGGGTGACCGGCATCGTGGTCGGGGCGGTGGCGCTGGAGTACGAAATCCTGACCGTGCCGGTTTTTGTGGCGATTATTTTCTCGACGATCATCTCCTCGCTGCTGGTCGCCCCGTGGCTGGTCTGGTCGGTACGCCGCCGCCAGGAAATCCATATCCTCGAATTCTTTCTGCGCCGGGCGCTGGTTGCCAGGCTGCGCGGTACCAGCCGCGGGGCGGTCATCCAGGAACTGTGCCAGGCTGTGGCCGAGTACGCCCCGCCTACCGAGGGTCTGGATGATGAGCGTGTCTTTGCTGCGGTCAGCGAGCGCGAAGAGCTGATGGGCACCGGCCTGGGCAGCGGGCTGGCCATTCCCCACGCCCGGCTGGAGGGTCTGAGCAAGCCGCTGCTGGTGTTTGGCCGCTCCGAGTACGGGATCGAGTGGGACGCGCCCGACGGCCTGCCGGTCCATTGTGTGTTCCTGCTCCTCACGCCCGTGGCCGACGACGGCCTCCAGCTCCAGATCCTGGCCGCCCTGGCCCGCGAGATAGGCCAGGAGCAGGTGCGCGACCAGCTGCAACACGCCCCGGACGCGCAAAGCCTGTGGCCGGTCTTGCAGGACGCGCTGCGCGAACACCAGTTGGTCCCGGTCAAAAAAGAGCCGGCTTAGTCAAGGGGCAGGAACAGGGCTGCCACGCAGGCCGTCAGCCACGAGGCCAGCGCGCCGCCGAGCATGGCCCGTAGGGCCAGGCGGGTGATGTCGCGGCGGCGGTCCGGAGCCAGGACCCGCAGGGCGCCGAGCTGGACTCCGATCGCGGCAAAGTTGGCAAAGCCGCACGGGGCGTAGCTGGCGATGTGCGCGGTGCGCCGACTGATGGCCGCCGTGTCCGGATCCAGGAGATCGGACAAGGATTGATAGGCGACCAGCTCAGTCGCCAGCAGCTTTTCGCCCAATAAGCCGCCAAAGACCCGACACTCCTCCCAGGGGATGCTCATGGTCGCGGCCAGCGGGGTCAGCACGATGCCGAACAGCATCTGCAAGCTCAGCGGCGGCAGGCCGAGACGGGCGCGCCAGTCGGCGACCGGAGTCCAGGCGCTCAGGGCTTCCAGGGGCCAGTTCAGCAGGGCCAGAAAGGCAACGAAGGCGACCAGCATGGTGGCGATATTCAGGGCCAGCCACAGGCCGTCGGCCGCACCCGAGGCCAGGGCATCGAGCACATTGTGGCTGTCGTCCGCAACCAGGCGCACCGGTCCGCTCTCCTCGGGCGCCGGCTCGGTTTCCGGCACCAGGGTTTTGGCCATCAAAAAGGCGGCTGGAGCCGACAGGACGCTGGCCGTCAGCAGATGGTGGGTGAACACTACGGCCAGGTCCGGATCGCCACGGCTCAACAGCCCGACATAAGCCGCCAGCACGCCGCCCGACACGGTGGCAAAGCCGCCGGTCATCAGCGTCATCAGCTGTGAGCGCGTCATCCCGGCAATATACGGCTTGACGCACAGCGGGGCTTCGGTCTGCCCGACAAAGATATTCGCCGCCACGACCAGAGCCTCACTGCCCGTCACCCCCAGGCTGCGCCTGAACAGCCAGGCCAGCAGGCCGACCAGGCGGGGCATGACGCCCAGGTGGTACAGGACCGACATCAGGGCCGCCACAAACACAATGGCCGGCAACACCTGGACGGCAAAGATGAAGCCCCACGGCCCGCCGACGTCGAGCAACTGGGCGCCGAACACAAACTGGCCGCCGCGCTGGGCAAACGACAACAGCCGGACCACGCCCCGGGCGAGCAGGTCAACCAGGCTGACGACGGGCGGAAAGGCGAGGAAGAGGCCGGCAATCACCCCCTGTAGCAGGAGGCTGGCCCCGATGAGGCGACCCGAGATGCGGCGTCGGTTATCGGACACCAGGACGGCGATGGCGAGGAGCAGGACGATGCCGCTGAGGCTGATGAACCGAGACATTGGAACGGTCCCGCTGAGCTGAAGCTGGCCCGCAAGTGGTGGACCTCTTATTCGGTCGATTGCTCAAGCAGTCTGACGATCTCGGCGTGGCCGTGCTGCCTGGCCAGCGAGATAGCAGTCTGATTGGTAAAGGCATCCTTCAGGTGCGGATCGGCCCCGGCCGTCAGCAGGGTCTGGACCGTCTCAAGATGGCCGTTGCCGGCCGCTTTCATCAGGGCCGTGCGACCCATCGGATCGGTCACATCCGGGTCCATGCCGCCCCGCAGATACAGCTCGACGATCCGGGTGCCGCCCAGTTCGGCGTAGGTCAGAAAAGGCGCCTGATCCCACTTCAGCCCGTACAGGTCCAGCTCGCGGCGGGCATCGTCGGGGCTCGGGCCGCAGCCGAGCAGCAGCAGCGCGCCGAGCAGGAGCCGGACACAGCTGAGTCCCCCGCTCCCCGTCTTCCCTATCGGCATACGGTTCTCCTGCAAAAAGAAAAGGCAGGGAGCCGTTCAGCCCCTGCCTTTTGGGAGGGTGGTGCGGACAGCCGCCTAGGCGTGTGAGCGCAACACCTGACCCGGCATCGCCCCGGTATGCTGGGCGTCCTGGTACAAGACCTGGCCGTTCACGATGGTATGCAGCACGCCGTGGGCCGGCATGACTAGGCGCCGGCCGCCGCCCGGCAGGTCGTGGCGCATCTCGGGCCGCTTGGGTGAGCCGATGGTCTCGGGGTCAAAGATGGCGATGTCGGCGGCCTTGCCGTGTTCCAGACTGCCGCGGTCGTGCACGCCAAAGAAGCCGGCCGGCTCCGAGGTGAGCCGCCGAACCGCGTGCTCCAGCGTGATGGCCTGTTTTTCGCGGACCCAGTGGCCGAGCAGGTAGGTGCAGTAGCCGGCGTCGCACAGCATGTCAACGTGAGCACCGCCGTCCGACAGCCCGATCAGGGTGTTCGGGTGGTTGATCAGCTCGGCCACCCGCTCTTCGCTGGCGTTGAACAGGTACATGACGTACTGCATGGCCAGCCCGTCCTCAATGGCCAGATCCAGGAACGTGTCAAGCCCGTCGGCGCCGCGTTCCCGGGCTACGTCGGCGACCGTCTTGCCCTCGTGCTGTTTGAGCTCGGGCGTGCTGGCCTCGTGGACAATCACCCGGTCCCACTGCCCGGCAAACACTCGGGGCTCGTCCATGGTCTTGCGAAATGCCTGGCGGAAGGCCGGCTGGCGGTACAGCGCGATCTGCTCCTCGGCCGTGCGGTTGAAGGCCGGGTTCCACGACGGCAGGTTGGCGAAGATAAACGGGTTGCGCAGGTTGATCTGCACGCTCAGCGGCCGTGGCGAGACCTGGGGCACAACGCCGCGCTTGATCAGCGGCAGGGTTCGCTCCAGGGTATCCATGCACACATCCGGCTTGTCGTCCCGCGACAGCAGGGCCAGCCAGGTCACCGGCCGCTGGCTGGAGGTGGCCAGATGGTCCAGCAGCGCATAGTCGCTCTCGGACACCACGCCCGGGTTGTCGTTCAGGGCCAGCTCGATTGTGCCCCGGCCGAGGTCTCTCAGCACCCCGCCGTAGGCTGCCAGCTCTTCCCGGCTGGCCAGCCGACAGGCCAGCGGCCGACCCTGATAGCCGATATGCTGGGGACCGTTGGTGGTCGAAAAACCGAACGCGCCGGCCTCCATCGCCCCCCGTAGCAGGGCCGCGATCTGGGTCGTTTCTTCCGGCGTGGCCGCCCGGTCCATGGACTCTTCGCCCATAACATAGTGGCGGAAGGGGGTCAGCGGAGCCATGAAACCCAGGTTGATGCCCGAGCCGCGCTTGGCGGCGGCGTCCATATATTCGGGGAAGGTTTCCCAGTCCCAGGTCACGCCTTTGGCCAAGACCTCAAAGGGAATCGCCTCGACGTTGACCAAGTCCCAGGCCGCGATTTCCCGCACGTTCGGCTTGCACGGCGCAAGCCCCACGCCACAGTTGCCCATGATGACGCTGGTGACTCCGTGCCAGGACGAGCAGGTGATGACCGGGTCCCAGCAGATCTGGGCGTCGTAATGGGTGTGGGGATCGAAAAAGCCGGGTGTCACCACCAGATCCGAGGCGTCAATGACTTTTTTGGCGCCGTCGGTGATCTTGCCGATGGCGGCAATTTTGCCGTTGGCCACGGCCACATCCGCACGGTAGCGCGGGGCTCCCGTCCCATCCACAATCGTCCCGTTTTTAATCAACACATCGTAGGCCATGCAAAGCTCCTTCCTTTATTCCCGTTTTCCGTTCCCTATCGTGTTGAGGGGGGCGTCGTCAATAACGTCACGGGTCGTGGCGTCGCGCTTGTCCGGGTCTCGAACAAAACGAAAGTGACACGTCTCCGCCCCGGTTGAAATCGTGTGTGGGCGCTCGACGCGAATCGGCCGCTTGGAGGCGTTGAGGACATCCATCCAGTTTCTGTCCCAGGCACACACCAGACGGGTCAGAGACGGCTCGCCATGCTCGACAAAAAACCGGTGGAAGGCGCAGCGGCTGACGATCATGGTCGTGCTGTCGGCGTCCGTGTGTTGGTCAAAGCCCATGCCTGCTCCCATCATTGTGTGTCCGTTTTTCGCCAGATCCATGGCCGACAGACGCCGGACCGGATCGCGAAAAACGAGCAAGGCGCGGTACATGAGCCTGAAGAGCGTTTGATACGACTTGCGAAAGGCCGCTTCGACCAGGCCGTAGGCGCGTTGCGCGTCGCCGGTGAGCGTGCTGAGTTCCCGGTAGGCGGCCAGGACGACTACGCACATGGCGAGAATCATGCGGCCTTGTTTATCCGGCAGCGACGAGCTTTCGGCGTCAAAGAGTTGCTGAGCCGCATCCCGCACCCGCTCCAGCACCGGACGGGGTTCGCCGGGCAGGCTTGCCCCGATTTCCCTGCCCAGGTGACGCAGAAACGTTTTGCCCCAACCGTTGGCCTGGAGACTCCCAAAGGCGACTTTCATGGCGCTGCTCCCCGTGTTGTATGGCGCTGCCGGGTAGGGACGGGTTTCAAACCCGCCCCTGCGGGCTGGCGCCCGCAGACACCGCCAGCAGCACTCCCAGCCCGATCAGCACAAGCCCGACCCCTTTGCCCAGGGCCGCGCCGTGCGGCACGACTTTTTCCACAAAGATCACCAGCGCCAGGATACCCATCCAGACCAGGTTCATGGTGCCCATCACAAACATCACCGCCATCAGGCTCCAGCAGCAGCCCAGACAGAACAGGCCGTGCTGCACGCCCATCCGAAACGCGCCCCACACACCCTCCCGCCAGTGCTGGAGCAAAAAGCCGAGCGGCGAGCGGCACTGGCTCAGGCACAGGTATTTGAGCGGCGTCAGCTGATACAGGCCGGCCAGGATGAGCAGGCCGCCGCCGACCGCCGGGCCGTAGGCCCGCAGGCCGGGAAACGCGGCCGGGACAGCCTGAATCGCCACATCTCCGGCGTATGCCAGGCTGCCGGTCAGGGTCCATACCACGGTGTAGCCGATAACGAAGATCCAGGCCGGGACAAACGGGTCGGCGCGCTCCTGCTTACGGCGAGTAATGGTCGAGAACAGCACGGCCATGGGCGCCACGGACGGAAACATCATGGCCACCATCATGACGCCCCACAGGAGCACGTACAGCCCGGCGTTGGCGGCCGACACGGGCCGGCCCATGGTCATGCTGGGAGCCATCAGGCCCAGGCCCATGCCGCCCATCTGGCGGACCGTGATCACCCAGGCCACAAGCGACACCGCGACCAGGGCGCCAATAATAATCAGGCTGTCGCGGATCAGGCTGTCGCGGCCGCGCATGCGCGCCTAGCTCTGCCAGCTGAACGGCGCAAAATGGCCGTTCGTTTCGCTCACGTCCCAGGCCAGGTTGTGATCGGCGTAGCGGTAGGCCGTGGACTGGGCCAGGGCGAGTTTGGGTGACACCGGATGGGCGGCGTTGGTCGCCCACAGCGGTTCGCTGCCGTCCCGACCGGTGACCGCCTCGATATCAATCTCCAGGATATCGGGGATGCTCAGCCGGCGGGCGTTGCCGTCAATCTCATAGCGGATGGGCGCGGTTTTGACGCCCAGGAAGTTGCTGACGAGCAGAGAAACCATCTGCATCGGTCCGCCGGCCTGACCCGAATAGATGGCGCCCAGGGCCTGCTGTTGGGCCGCGGATGCGGCTGCGTCCACATATACCGCAGCCGTCCAGTTGCCGTCGCGCATCCTGCCCGGGCCGGGAAACGATATCACCAACACGGCGTTCAGGCCGTCGAGGCTGGTCTGGCCGTAGCTGCCCTGGTCGATATGAAAGGCCAGGGCTGCGTCGCAGCGTCCCCGTGGCGGGGCAGCCTGGATCAGGCAGGCGCACACCAGATCGCAGTTGCACGATTCAAAATAATCACCGCTCAGCGTCCATTGTTCTGCCATAGCTCCTCCTGTGAGGGTGAACGATGCTCTCTGAGGTGATGCGGAACCCACCCCGGCCCTTTGGGCCACTCCTCCCAGGAGGGGATGGGCGGCGGTAACTCCCGTCCTGGGAGGGGTCCTGCGAAGCAGGCGGGTGGGTTCGAGCTTGCGGAACACGTTGAGGTCGTCATCAGCGTTCACCTGTGTCGCCTCGGGCGCGCTCAGAACTGGTAGGTCAGCCGTAGCACGGTCTCGTCCCAGCGTCGATACAGCCCGCCCAGGCCCCAGCTCTCGTCAACCTGCCCGCCATAGCCGGGCACGAAGAAATAGCTCTGGGCGATGCGGACGATCAGCCGCGGGGTGATGTAGTAATCGAGCACCCAGCCGAACTGCGAGCTGTAGTGGTTCATCGGGTCGAGCACATAAAAGGCGACCGGCAGCAGCCGGCCGCGCATATACAGCGTGCTGGCCGCAATTGTGCCGACCGCCTCCCAGTTGCGGACCTTGTCGGTTGCCGACAGCTGGCCCTGGAAGCGAGACGTGCTGGTCGGAATATATTGCCAGAACAGCTGGCTGGTCAGAAAAAAGGTCGAACGCCGGTTCAGGGTTCTGATCCAGGTCGGCCGGTCAAAGCCGACAAAGGCCTGCCACACGTCGCTCTTTTTGACGCCCAGCAGGCCGCTCGGCGTCGGGCTGCCGGCCGCGTCCAGAACCAGGATCGGTTTGCGCTTATCGGCAAACGGCTTGCCGAACTCGTAAATCGTCTCCATCCGAAACACGCCCTCGGTATACGTGTCATCGGCATAGCTGGCCGAGATACCGACCGTGTGGGTGTAGGGATAATATGCCTCGGCGGGCAGGATGCCACGCGCCAGCAGGGCCGTGTTGCTGGCCGCGACCTCGGCGACCGACGAACAGCTGGCCGTGCCCAGCCGACACTGGTTGCGACCGCGCAGGCTGGCCGTATTGACCCCGTCTTCGTGAGCGGTGCGCTGGTACAGATAGTTGAGGGTCAGCGTCAGGCCCGACGGCGTGGTGCCGCCCAGCCGCACCCCGACCTGACTGTTCTCGCTGACATTCTTGTGGTAGTCGCCCTGCCGGCCCAGCACGGTGCCCTTGAGCAGCTTGAAGTCTCCCAGCGTGTTGGCAAACGGGAAGCTCCACGGCCGGCCCGGCGTGTAGCCGAACTTGAGCGGCGTCCACAGACCCGGCACCCAGTAGGTTTCGAGAAACACGTCGCTCAGGCTGCCGACCTGACCGAAGTTATAGGTGGCGCGGATCATCCAGTACGGAATCCGCAGGTCGTCCCAGGTTTCCTGGCCCACGCCGCCACCGTGCCAAGTGGCGTCCAGGGAGTTGGTGCGGTCGAGCATACGCAGGTTGTCCGACTCGCCCCATACGATCATCTGACGCCCCAGTCGCAGGCTGAGGGGCAGGTCGGCCAGCTCGACATCGGTGTACACCTCACGGAAGACGCTCTCAAAGCGCAGCGCCTGGGCGGCCTTAGTGTCGAGTTCGGCCAGGCTCTGACCCCGACCGGCCCGACCCTTGTACGGGAAAATCTCCTGGCGGGGGCCGGGTCGGAAGTCGTACACGCTGTCATACGAGCCGCGGTACAGGCCGACGAAATGGGCCGACTTGATCCACGGCAGGTCGAAGCGGTCGATGAGCCGGCCGCTCCGAATCCAGTCGTACTCCAGCCGCAGGCGGACGGTGTTGCGCTGCTGGACGATCGACCACTTGTCCACCTCGGGATGGCGGAAGATCTGCTGGGTCTGGAGGTTGCCGGAAAAGGACAGCGGCTCAGCGGTGAACTGAGCCTGGGCCTGGGAGAGAGAGACGAGGAGGGCCAGCCCGGCCAGCAGAAGGTGAGCCGGCCGGACGAGGCGAGGGTATCCGAGGGGGGTGTTGTGCCGCATCCGCTCACCTTGCCCTAGCGGCCGCGGGCCACAATCTGGTTCAGCTGAAAAAAGTCGTCGGGCAGGGGCTGGTCGTAGACGACCTTGTCCACCTCTGTCATCGAGGCGAAATTGTTCTCGTAGTCGATCATCGACTCGCCGATCCACATCGGGGCGCGGATGTGCTCGTTGCCGGGGTTGAACTGCGGGTTGCCGTACAGCTCAAACAGGGTCTTGTGGTGGGTCCCGTTGCGGTCATAGGCCAGCATATAGACCGGCACGAACATCTGCCGGTCTATATACAGCAGGCGTTTGCTGTACGGGTGGTCGTCCGCTTTGGGGATGTTTTCGAGCACCCACATCTGGCGCAGCTCCCAGGGATCGACCGGATACCAGGTGCCGCGGCCGCCAAAGGTGGTGGCCGCCGCTTTGGCGCCCACCGGGGCGAGCATCAGGCGCGAGCCCAGCAGCTTCCAGCTGCTCGCGCTGATGTAGCCCGAGTAGCCGAAGAAGTCCTCGTTCAGAAAGCCCGAGTCAAACGAGGCGTCCTCATGCTTGACGATCAGCTTGCGAATCTTACGGCTGGCCGGGGTGTACATCCAATCCGCATCCTTGGCGCTGTCCTTGGCGAAGCGGTGCTTGAGGCTCATGGTGTTCTTGAGGTCAAACGGAGTGATCATGTGAAAAAACTCTTTCTGCAACACCCCGTCCTCTTCCCAGCGGTTGGCCTCGGCCCGCGGCCGGTGCATGCCCTGGGCCACGACATAGTAGTTCTCGAACTCCCGGTCGGCCTCGCCCGAGGCGTCGAGCAGCCGAAAGGTATTCCACACCTGGATGGTATCGCCGAGGTCGCGGTGGCGCACATTCCAGGCCGCCTTCTCTCCGGCCTGGGGGTCGGCCGGGTCGAGCACGGGGAAGGGCAGGCCGGCCACATAGCCGCTCAGCTCGCCGTCGTCTCCGATCTGGACCTGGCCGGCGTGCTGGCGGGTGGCCTCGATATACGCCTCGCTGACCGGCAGATCCGTCGTCTCCTGGATGCTGAAGGCGAACTCTCCGGCTTTGATCTTGTCCAGGATTTCCGCCGGCAGATAGCTCTCGGCAGCCTGCCACGAGTCTGCCGAGATGCTTGTCCCCGGCTCCAATCCGGCCAGGGCCGGCTTCTCTACGGCATACGGATAAAAAGCCTGTTGGATGAGATCATCGTTCCCCTTCTCGACAAGCTCAGTCTGTTGGGCCACGGCCGGCTGCCAGCCACCACCGAGCAGCAGGCCGACGAGGAGTGCGCGCCATGCGTGTTTCATATTGTCCTCCTGTTTTTGTTGTCAGAGCTGCCCCTATGTATCAGACTCGGCAAAGCGAAGCAGCCCCTGCCGCGCGGCGTGTGATGCACATTACCCGGAGTCTGTTCGTGCCAGCCTTGCGATGGGAGCGACCCACCCCGCCGCTGACGCGGCACCCCTCCCAGGAGGGGAGCAGGAAGAAATCCCCTCCTGGGAGGGGTGGCCGAAGGCCGGGGTGGGTTTCTTTTTGCATCACACGTCGCGTGGCGGGAGAGGTGCTGTTGTGCGGAAGGGGCGGGAGCCGAAGGGCGGGCGGAGCGGCAATGTGGAATCAGGCGTCGATAAAACGGTAGGTCAGCTCCAGGCCGAAGGTGCGGCCTCTGGCCAGCGGCGAGAAGGTGCCGCCGCCGAGTGCCGACGGAAGCTGGGTATTGCCGCCGAACCTGGCCTGGTTCAGCAGGTTCTTGCCGTACAGACCGATCACCCACTGACCGTCGTTGATGTGCAGGTCGAGGCCGGCTTGGAGCATTTTCTGCTGCCGGTTGAAGCCGAGGTTGTCGTCGGTGTCATACCATTTGTCCCGGTAGGCGTAATTGACCCGCGAGGCGAGCCGCACACGCTTGCCCAGGTCCAGCGTGTGCAACAGGCCCATGCTGTAGGTCCAGCGCGGGGCGCGGGGCGGTTCGAGGTCCTCATCGCGGCCGTCCACTTGGCCGTCGCGGTTGAGGTCGAACTTGACCGTGGTGTAATCCGTCTCGACAAAGCCCGCTGAACCGAGCAGGGCGAGGCTGGGGGTGAGGGCAAACATCCCCTCCATCTCAAAGCCCCATATTTCGGCGTCGGCCGTATTCCGAATCACCTGCACGATGTTCGCCTGCGTTTGCAGCGTGGGCCGTCCATCTACAACATCGATGACCGGCAGACCCGTGTCGGGATTGAGGACGGGCAGGTCCTCGGTCACCGACAGTTCGCGCTGCATGTCGTCGACAAAGTTGTAGAAGAACGCTGCGTTGAGGCGGGCGCGGGCGCCGAAGGTTTTCTTGAAGCCAATCTCGAAATTATCAACCCGCTCTTCGTCGAACGGCTCGGCGCCAAGGTCGCGGGCCACTTGCAGGCCGAGCCGTTCGAGCAGATCGATCTCCCCGCTCGGCAGGTCGCTGCTGAGATCGTAGAAGCTATCGCGCAGGTTATAGCCGCCGGACCGGAAGCCGCGCGTCCAGTGGGCGTAGACCAGGCTCTCGTCGTCAAACCGATAGGTCAGTCCGATCTTGGGCGACAGGTTGTTCCAGCTTTCCTCATCTCCGAAATGGCTCGGGCAGGCGGGGCCGTCCACGATGTGACACGGCGTGGCGCCGTTTCGGGTCAGGTTCGTGATATCGGCTTCTTTCGCCTCATGGGTGTAGCGCAGCCCGGCGGTCAGCGTCAGCCAGTCGGTCAGGTCGTAGTCGGCATTCGCGAACAGCCCGAAGGTTTCCACCTCATAGTCGCCACCGCCGTTTTGGAGGACGGTCCCAAAGGCGAGGTCGCGGTGTTCGTGATAGCCGATATCGTTCTGAAAGTAGTAGAACCCGGTCGTCAGGAACAGCCTGTCCAGAAACAGGCCGCTGTAGCGCAGCTCGTTGCTGAACTGTTCCGCGACTTGGACGGCGCCGCCGTGGAACAGTGGCAGTGGTGTGGCGTCAATATCGCTCAGGGCCTCTCCCGAGACGTCGCGCCAGCCGAAGATGTTGGTGACCGTGCCGTGGCCCAGCGGCACGTCCCAGTCCAGGCGGGTGTTGAAGGAGTGGACCTCGGACTTGATATAGCCCTCTTCGTCGACGGCGAAGTTGAAGCTGTCGCGGTCGAAGTTGGCAAAGGGGTTGGACAGACCGAAGCCGTTGGTATGGTTCTGAGCCGCCGGGCCGTCGCCGTCGATATCCTGATACTCGTAGCGCAGGGTCAGGTCCAGGTTTTCGGTCGGCTGCCAGCTGACGACCGGCCGCAGCATCAGCGTGTCCTGGGCGCCGAAGGCCCGGCCGTCGTGCTCGTTCTCGAACCAGCCCTGGTCCTGGTTGGAGTAGACTGTGAAGCGGGCGGCCAGCGTGTCGGTCAGCGGGGCGTTGAGCGTGCTCGACACGTACACGTTGGGTGCCTTGCCGCCGCCTTCAACCCCACTGCGGACTGTGGCCTCATAGCGGTTCGTCGGAGTTTTGGTGTTGACCAGCACGGCCCCGCCTACCACGTTACGACCGAACAGCACGCCTTGCGGGCCGCGTAAGACCTCAATGCTCTCCAGGTCGAAGGCGTCGTACAAGACCGTCGCGTTCGTACCGATGTAGATCCCATCGACGAAAACGCCGACCGTCGGGTCGATGGACGGAATGGAACTGTTGATGCCCAGGCCGCGAATCGAGAAGTTGGCGATACCGCGCGCCGTGCCGACATCGTCCAGGGTCACGTTCGGCATGTTGATCGACAGGCTGCTCAGGTCGCGTACCTTGAGGGCGTCAAGCTGTTCGGCGTCAAAGGCGCTGATCGACAGTGGCACGTCCTGACTCGGCTGCGCGCGCTTCTGAGCGGTCACGACCACATCTTCCAGCGCGAAGGTATAGTCAGAGGCCGCTGCCTGTTCTTGCGGGGTGGTCTGCGGGGTGGCGTCCGGGGTGGCCTCCTGGGCCTGGGCCGGTAAGCCAGCTGCCAGGAGCAGGAACAGGATAACGCCCAGCCCGAGCAGACCCGCGGTGGTCAGCGCCGATATTGCGTGTCTGCTCGTTTGTCGGTTTTCAGCTGTCTTGTCGAGAAGGTCCATAGCTGTCACTTTCGTTCTTGTAGGGAGGGTCAGAGCAATCCAGCGTGTCCGTAGACGGCTATAGCGTGTGACTCATGGCCGGACAAGGGGGGATTGCCCGGAGACACGCCTGTCTGGAAGCGAGAGAAGGAGTCCGGATGAGAACATCGCGCTGCACAGCCTTGCTGTTCGCCAGCCTCATCAGTGGTATCAGCGGACTTGGCTGCGGACTCGGCTGCCCGACCGTGCTCCTGGCCCAGCCGCCCGCGTTTCTGGAGAACCCTCGGCCTGATTCGTTCCAGAGCGGGCTCGGGGTGATCTCGGGCTGGGTGTGCGAGGCCGAGCAAATTGAGGTGATCTTCGATGACGATGAGACGAAACCGTGGCAGGCCGCCTATGGCACCAGTCGCAACGATACCCGAGGGGCGTGCGGCGATGACGGCAGGAACGGTTTTGGGCTGCTGTTCAACTGGAGCCTGCTTGAGCCCGGCCGCCATACGCTCAGCGTCCGGGCTAACGGCCGGGAGTTCGCCCAGGCGACGGTGACCGTGACCGAGCTTGGAGAAGAATTCTTGCGGGGCGTGGGCAGGTATGCACGGCTCGAAGACTTTCCGCGCGAGGGCACGGACAGCATTGTCGCCTGGCAGGAGAGTCTGCAAAACTTCCTGATCGCCCGCACCGACCCCTTCGCGTCCAGTATCCAGTCGATGGATGCCGTTGGCGACAGCATCACCAAGGCGTTCAATGCCGACATCAACACCTGTCCCAACGAGGATCAGGAGGAGTTGAACTGGGCGACCAGCCTGAACCCCGACGATGGGGTCGTGAGTCAGGCCGAAAGGTTGGAGTCTCGCCAGGACGCTGCGATCAAGGTCATCAGCCCCAACAGCGCCGAGTCGGGCGCCACGATGCTGGACGACTTTGTTGAGCAGACGCACAAGATCAAGGCGAGTCTTGAGCCTCTGGCCGCCCCCCGCTATACGACCGTGGCGCTCGGTCATAACGATATCTGCAGCGGAATGATCGACAAGCGTAACGCCGACTGTCCGCAGGGCGGCGACCAGGATCCCCACCAGCACTGTCGGACCACGCCCGAAGCCTTTGAGCGTGAATTCCGTAAGGGCCTGGATATTCTGATTGAAGTGCCGGATTTGAAGATCGGCGTCGCCTCGCTGGTACGGGTCTCGCAGCTGTGCAACCACACCCAGAAAGCTTCGTGTGTGAACAGAGAGGGGATACGACCGGGGACACCGTGCGGCGATATATGGCAGTTTGCTCCCGTAGTCCGCAAGAACGGTATCTGCGGCTCGCTCACCGTCGACTGCTCGGATGAACGGATCGCGGACGCGTATACCCTGGCCCGGCAGTACCGCGATATTCTTGAGCGGGTGACCTATGAATACGCCGCCATCCCGGCCGGACACGCCTCGCCGACGCTCACGGTCGGCGGACAGCGGGTGGGCGGAGCGTCCAAGGCGGACGGGACCCAGCTGAGCTTCAGCAACGCGTCGTGGGAGTACAAGTTTACCGAAGGCGACTTGTCATGCTGCGACTGTTTCCACCCTTCGAGCCGGGGCCAAACGCTGGCCTCGCGGCTGCTGTTTGACGGCTTTACGTGCAGCGAGGGCGATGTGTGCTGTGGGGAGAGCGGCAGCGCCGTGGACAACGGTCGGTGCACCACCGAGGACACGGGCGGGCGGTTTGTGCCGGGCCTGTTCTAATAAGGCGTGAGACCTGCCGTGTCATGACTGAAAATTCTTCGGCCACGCCGCCCTTTTCTCCGGACCGGTGAACCGGATTACACAGATCCTGAACGGTCAGCGGGGAGTGACGGCCGACACGGCGCTGCGGCTGGCGCGGTATTTCGGGACGCCGCCGCAGCTGTGGCTGAACCTCCAGCAAACCTGCGAGTTGCGCCGGGTGGGGATCGAGAGGGGCGCCCAGATCGTCGCGCGGGTCCAGCCCCGGCAGACGGCAGCGTCGTAGCGCAACAACCCTCCTCCCGGTCCGTCCTTGGGGGGGCATCGCGATGCGCCCGCCCGCCTTAGAGCAAATTACGATCCTGTGTAGCGGCCTGTCATTCCTGCGCGAGCAGGAATCCAGCCTCTGAGCCCCGGCCGCTGGATGCCGGACCACGTCCGGCATGACGAGAGCGGAACGGCTTGGCTACAGCCTAACGTAAAACGCTCTATCCGCACGTGTTGTGAGGGAACCCGAGGGCCAGACTAGAGCAGGTCGGCCCCGGCCTGAGCACACTCCTCGTCCTGCTGACCCGTCCCCCCACCAACCCCGCACCCGCCTTCGAGGACCCCATCACGCATGAGCGCAACGCCCCCCTGGCTGGCGATCATGTGCCCCCCTTCCGCGGCAACAATGCCACGGACAATCGGGCTGTCGGCCATCTGTTGGAGAGCCCCACTCGGGCGGGCAAAGCCGGCCGAAGCGACGGCCTTCCCCTGAGAGCCGTAGACGCCGGCCCACAGGGCGTCGTCCATCCGGTTGAACGCCATGAGGCGTCCCCCAGCGTCACACACGGCGACGCTGATCTTGATGTTCAGCTCTTGCGCCTTGGCGATGGCCCCGGCAACAATCCGGTTCGCTTCTTCCAATGTCAGTGCCATACGGTACCCCCTCCTCTTTCAGGATAAAAAGTGAACTTGCAAATTCTGGGCACTTTTGCAATCCATACCGCTGAGGAGCCGGCCCAGGCTGGCGGTGTTCCTCAGAACAGGCTGTCGCCACGGCGGGAGCAGGAGTGACCAGCTCCGTTCATGCGGGCGCCTCAACCCAAGAGCGCCTCCGGCCGGCAACAACTCCGTGATTTGTTCAGCCGCGCCTCGTCGCCCTCAGACTGTAAGTCCTTGATTTTCCCAGACCTCAATGCGGCCGCTCGGCCCGCTGTGTCCGATACCGCCCACAGTGTCACGCTTGGGCGAGTCGTATCCCTGGGGGGGCAATCAGTCCGACTCCGCTGCCACCTCCGCCTGCGGTTCCACCCGGACCAGCAGCACGTCCGTATCGTGAAACTGCTGGTGCCGCACGGACGTGGCATGGTGCCGGAGCAGGCGGAGCGAGAATTCCTCCTCGTCCGGGGTCTCGGCCGCCTGGTCGCCGAGCAGCGTCAGCTGATCCTCAATGTTCGTTGTCTCGGCGGCCACCAGGAATTCGAGGATGATCGCGGCCTCATCGGCCCGCGCGATCAGCAGCAGCTTCCGTTCCGGCTGGCGCGTTCCGCGTGGCGGAGCCTGGAGCAACACCTGCAAGGCTTCCTCGCCGGCCCCTCGGAGCCGGTTCGTCAGCGGCGTGTCCCAACCCCGCCGGGCGGCAAACTGGACGAGGAAGGCATCAATCTGGGGCTGGGCGTCCGGATGCACGGTCGTCGTGAGTCGCTGGGGCCGCGCGCTCGTCAGCCGCACAAAGGCCGTCAGCAGCATCACCAGCAGGCCGCCGACCGTCACCCCGTTGCTGAACAGGACGCCCCAGGTCCCCTCCTGCACTACGTCCGGGAAGAGCCAGCCAAAATGGACGGCTACCCCGACCCAGAACGAGAAGCCGACGATCACGCCGGTGCGATAATCAAGCCCATCCTGGGTGAGAATCCGCAGGCCCGTCACAAACAGGACGGCTACCAGCACGACGAGATAGGCCCCGACCACGGGACTGGGAATAGCCAGTACCGCAGCAATCAGTTTGGGCAAGAGGGCGAAGAGGAAAAAGAATCCGGCCACACTCATCCCGACCACGCGGGAAGCAATGCCGGTGATTTGGGCAACGGAACTGCTGAGGGAATAGGTCGAATTGGGTACGGTGCCGGCCAGACCGGACAGCAGATTGCCCAGGCCGTCGGCATTGAGGGAGCCCTGGATGGCCCGGAAGTCAATCGCCCGGGGGCGCCGCCAGGCGGTACGTTGCATGGCAATGGTGTCACCAATGGTATCCAGAGCGCCGACAAAGGTGACCATGACAAAGGCCGGCAGCAAGGCCCAGAAGTCGGCTCCAAAGCGGAGATCAAACCCGGGATAGAACAGCGTCGGCCAGCCGAGCCAGGCCGCGTCGGCCACGCGGGCGGTGTCATACAGCCCGAACCACACGCCTCCGACGACACTGCCGATGCTCAGGGCGATGACCGGCGCCCATAGGCGCCACAGGCCGACCCCGCGCACGACCAGCGCGACCAGCACCAGCAGCGTGGCGCCGGCCGTGATCGGAGCGGCCTCTGGGGCCGTGCCGTCCGGTACGTCGTGCAGCATGCGCATGATCAGGGGGCCAATGGTGATCGGCAGGAGCATCAGCACAGTGCCGGCGACGGTCGGGGTGAACACAGACCGGAGCAGCGAGAGGTGCGCCGACAAGGCAAATTGAAACAGCGAGGATACGACAATCAGGGGGGCCAGCAGGCTCGGCCCGCCCTGTTCGAGAGCCGGCACACAGACGACGAGAAACGTCGAGGTGCTGCCCATGAGCAGGATATAGCCGGCCCCGAACCGGCCGATCCGCACGACTTGGATCAGGGTCGTGAGGCTGCTGATGACCAGCGCCGCAAACACGGCCCAGGACAGATACGCCTCCCCCTGCCCCCCGAGGCGGATCATCATGGAGGGGACGATGATAATCGCGGTGACGGCGAGCAGCGCATATTGGAGGCCGAGGGCGAGGGTGAGCGGGAGTGGGGGGGCTTCATCCGGTTGGTAGCGGATATCATGGATCATGGCGGTCCTTCATGGCGGGTTTCCCCGCTTGGGTCAAGACAGACAGGCTGTCTCATGAAGCGGCGCCCAGGCCTCCAACTCGCCGGCCGAATCTTACCCCCACGGCTGATAACGAACAAAGTGTCAACTTCGCAAAGCGGGAGAGTAGAGCCGTGCTTAGTAGGCTGGGGGGGAGAATCGTGCCCCAAGGGAAAAAGGATGCGACCAGTCTACCCGGCCCAATGGCCGAGTGGGGTGTGCATCGTCGGGCTGGCCTCGCTGGTCAACTGCTCATCGCGACCACCGCTCAGGCCTAGCTCCCGTGAGCCGCCCGGCTGCGAGTTGATCGCTCGGCTGTCTTGGCGTTGGTGCGGGCGGCAGAGGGGGGCAGATCGGGCACCGCGGCAGCCAGATTGCGGCCCAGGTCATCAATGGCGCGCACCATTTGCGCGTCGTTGATATGGCGCAGCGTCATCACCGTGCCTGCCACGATGCCGAGGGGGGAGAACGGCACGCCGCCGCGGCGCAGACGGGTGCGGTACGTCGCCTTGACCAGGGTCCGGCCGGTGTGGGTCTCGATCAGCAGAATCCCGCCGTCCAGGGCAATCTCGGCGTACACGCCCAGATACAGTCGCCGGGCCCGGGAGACGAGCCCGTACACCAGGGCGTGACAGCCCAGGATTTCGCCCAGCGACTGGGCTGGCAGCTGGCGCCAGTCCGCCGGGAGGTTGGCGTCGATCTCGTGCAGTTCGACATCGCGAAAGCGCTTGATGCTCAGGTGGCCGGCAAAGCTCCGGCGAACCTCGATGCCGACCTCGGGCTGGTCGGTCTCGTCGGTAAAGGGCAGGACACACAGCCACCTGGGGCTCGCCCCCTGTTGGCTCCAGGCTACAAATTGAGCGGAAGGCGGAGCCGGCTTGTGCGGTCCGCACGCCGTACACAGCACCACTAGCCACACCACTCTGATCCACCGCTGCATCCTCACCTCCTGCCCCTCCCGCGTTAGGTTCCTTATGCCCTAATCCCGCTCGGGAAGCTACGGCCCCGCCGCTCGGCGGGCGGCCCAGACCAGCGAAGGCTCGCGCTCTTTGGCGAGGTCGGCGGGTAGCCTATTGTCGTTGTTGCGCAGGGCGGCATCGGCGCTGCAGTCGAGCAGCAGGGCGGCTCAGTCTGGATTCAGCTCGGTGGCTCTGGGACGGCAACGCCCGCGTCCCGGGCTCAGAGCGCGGGGGGACTCTTCAGCGCAGATAGGTGTCAAACCAGGCGAACACCTTCTTCCAGCCGTCAACCGCAGCCTCCGGTCGATAGTGGGGCCGGTCAACCGAAAAGAAGGCGTGTCCGGCATTCTCATAGGTATGGAAGGCGTAGGTCTTGGCGTGGTGTTTGAGGGCGGCCTCGGTTTTTGCCACCTCCTGTGGTGAAGGTCGCCGGTCCTCCTGACCGAATAAGCCCAACAGCGGGCAGTCCATGTCGGCGGTGAAGTCGATGGGCGCCACGGGCTGCCGCTCGGTGAGTTCATCCGGAGCGGCGGCCACTCCACCGCCGTAACAATCAACCGCCGCGCTGAGGCGCGGAATCTTACACGCCGCCAGATAGGCCTGCCGTCCCCCGGAGCAGTAGCCGATGGCGCCCAGCTTGCCGCTACAGTAGGGCAGGGAACTCAGAAAACTCAGCGCGCCCTGTATGTCCCCGAGGATGCGGTCGTCCGGCATACCGCCTGCGGCCCGCACACTGGCGCTGTTCGCCTCAGGCGTGTCTTTGCCCTCGCGATAGTGCAGGTTGGGCGAGATGGCGGCATAGCCGTGATGGGCGAATTTGCGGGCGATTTCCTTTGTCGCCTCGTCCCAGCCCGGCATGTGGTGGATGACCACGACCCCGGGGTACGGGCCGGCTCCCAGGGGGCGGGCAAAATAGGCGTCGATCTCGTCCGCCTGGTGGCCACGCATATGGACGGTCTCTGCCAACAGTGCTTCATACGGCATCGCTGTTTTCTCCCTCGTGCTGCTGTCGATCTCTCCAATACGGTATGTTCCCCGGCCCACGCAAGCAAGGTAGAGCAAGGTAGAGCAAGGTAGAGAAAGTGTGGGGTATGGGCTATCTTTCTGGAAGTCAAAAAGGAGGCAGACCATGGCATACGACCTGCTCATCAAAAACGCACAGATTTGCGACGGCGTCGGAACGCCGGTGTACGGCGGCGGGCTGGCGGTCAGCGATGGAAAAATCGTCGAGGTCGGTACGGTTTCGGGCAGCGCCCGGCGTGAGATCAACGCCGACGGGCTGGTTCTCGCTCCCGGCTTTATCGACATCCATACCCACTATGACGCCCAGATCTCGTGGGACCCGCTGCTGACCAGTTCGTGCTGGCACGGTATCACCTCGGTGCTGATGGGCAATTGCGGCGTGGGGGTGGCGCCGTGTCGCCCGGCCGAGCGCGAGATCATGGCCTGGGATTTGGTCAACGTCGAGGCCATGCCGTATGACGTGTTGATGAACGGGGTGTCGTGGGAGTGGGAGAGCTTTCCCGAGTACATGGCCGCCATTGCCCGGCGGGGCATCGGCATCAACGCCGGATTCCTGGTCCCCCTGTCGGCGCTGCGTTTTTATGTCATGGGCGAGGCCGCGTCCGAGCGGGCGGCCAATGCGGACGAAATCCAGCGCATGACCCAGCTCTTTCGCCAGGCCATGCAGGCCGGGGCCTATGGCTTCTCGCTGAGCCTGATCCCACGCCACATCGGCTATCAGGGCAAGCCGCTGTCGAGCCGCCTGACCAGCAAGGCCGAGCTGAGCGCCTTGGGCCGGGTGATGCGCGAGCTGAACAGGGGCGTGATTGAGGTCGCCCTGTTGCGCCAGGCCGGGGAGCTGGGCGACGAGGAACTCGACCTGCTGCTCCACATGGCGCACGAGAGCCAGCGGCCGGTCACCTGGCTGGCCCTGATCCACATGCCGGATTTGCCCGGCGCGTGCGAGCGCATTCACGCCCGGGTCCAGCCCTTTCTGGAGCAGGGGCTGCGTATCCCGCCCCAGGTCAACCCGCGACCGATCTCCCAGTACTACAGCCTGCGCAACCCGTTTCTGTTCTCCGAGCTGCCGTCGTGGAAGGGCGCCTTCAACCGGACGGTTGAGGAGCAGCTGACGCTGTACCGCTCGGCGGACTTTCGTAACGCCTTCCGTGACGACATTACGGCCGGCCGGGGTCTGCTGTTTCGCGGCCAGTGGGATCGGCTGCACGTCACCCGGGTGCAAACCGAGCGCAACAAGCAATTCCTGAACGCCAGCCTGGCCGATATTGCCGCGCGGCTGGCCAAAGACCCGGTCGATGTGCTGATGGATCTGGCCGTTGAGGAACGGACCGAACTGGGTGTGACCGTGTCGATCATCAACTCCGACCCCGAGGCGGTCGGCGAGATCATGACTCTGCCCAACGTCCTGATCGGTCTGTCGGACGCCGGCGCCCATGTCGACCAACACTGCGAGGCCGGGGTGCCGACCTATATCCTGGGCGAGTGGGTGCGCCAGCGACAGTTCCTGAGTCTGGAAGAGGGCGTGCGCCGGGTGACCTCCGAGCTGGCCGACTTCCTGGACCTCAGCACAAAGGGCCGGCTGGCCCCGGGCCTGGACGCCGACCTGGTCCTGTTCGATCCGACCACGGTCCGGACCTGTCCGGGCGAATGGGTCAACGATCTGCCCCAGGGCAAGCCGCGCCTCATCGAGCGGTCCGAGGGCGTGGCCTATACCATCGTCAACGGCGAGGTGTTGTTTGCCCATAACGACTACCAGGGCGGCCTGCCCGGCCGCGTGATACAGAGCGTGGCGTCCTGAACCGATCGCCAGCTATCTTTCTTTCTGCCTATGAGCTAGGCTACCGAGCTGCTGAAGACAGGTTCAGCGTATTGAAAATACCCCGAAGGAGGACACAGACTATGACAGCACGACCCGATGCGCCGATGCAGGTTGGCATGGCTGCGATCTGCCAGAACCCGGCCCAGAAGATCTCGGACTACGAGGTTTACAAAAATGAAATCCGGCTGGCCGATCTGGCCGAGCCGCTCGGCTTTGACTCGATCTGGAGCGTTGAGCACCACTTCACCGATTACACCATGGTGCCCGACGTGCTCCAGTTCCTGACCTATATGGCCGGCCGGACCAAGACGGTGAAGCTGGGCTCGATGGTGGTTGTCCTGCCCTGGCACGATCCCATGCGGGCGGCAGAAGAAATCTCGATGCTGGACGATCTGTGCGACGGGCGGCTGATTCTGGGGCTTGGCCGCGGCGCCGGGCAGGTCGAGTTCGAGGGCTTCCGGGTCGATATGGGCGAGTCCCGCGAGCGCTTTGTCGAGGCTGCGGACATGGTCCTGACCGGGCTCGAACAGGGCTACTGCGAGTACGAAGGACAGTTCTATACCCAGCCCAAGAAAGACATCCGTCCCAAGCCGTTCAAATCCTTCAAGGGCCGGACGTATGCCGCTGCGGTGTCGCCCGAGTCGTCCGAGATCATGGCCCGCCTAGGCGTCGGCATCCTGATCATTCCCCAGAAGCCGTGGGAAGACGTGGCGGTTGAGCTGGAGACGTACCGGACGATCTACCGTGAGGTCAACGGAGCCGAGGCACCGGCGCCGATCGCCGGCGGCTGGGTCTTCTGCGATAAGGACGCCGGCCGCGCCGAGGAGATGGCCCGGCGCTATATCGGCGCCTACTGGCAGTCGGCCATGAAGCACTACAATTTTGGTGGTGATCATTTTGCCAAGACCAAGGGCTACGAGTTCTACGGCAAGATGTCTGAGGCCATGGGCAGTGTTGAGGGCGTGACCGACTTTTTCCTCAACCTCCAGGTCTGGGGTACACCGGACCAGTGTTTTGAGAGAGTCCTCGAAATCCGCTCCAAGATCGGCTGCGACGCCTTCACCGGCGTATTCAGCTATGGCGGCATGCCGTACGAGGACAGCGAGCAGAGCATGCGATTGTTCGCGGCCGAGGTCATGCCGCGCCTACAGCAGCTGGGCCAAAAAGCGGTCGCCTAAGTCCGCTTCCGTTCCATCGGCTCCCGCCTGTGTCCCTGGGCGGGAGCCGAACCCTCCTCCCCATCATCGCCGCCCCAGACCTCTGAATCAGCGCCTTCCCGACCACGCCACGCCCCTGGGCAGTTGGGTGGGAGTGCGCTATGGTCCCGGCCTGAAGGGGGAGGGGCATGCCTTTTGTCGAAACCAACGGCATCACCATGTACTACGAAGTCCACGGCCGTGGTCCGGCTGTGGTCCTGGCCCATCCCGGCGGCGGCAGCCACCTGAGCTGGTGGCAGCAGGTGCCGGTGTTTGCCGAGTCGTTTACCTGCATTACGTTCGACCACCGTGGCCACGGGCTGACGCGCGACGTGCCCGACGATCCCGGCGCCCACGCCTATCCGCAGGACTTGCTGGGCCTGCTGGATCATCTGGGAATCGAAAAGGCCGCGCTGGTCGGCCAGTCCATGGGCGGCTGGACCTCAATCGGTCTGGCCGCGCTCCAGCCCCAACGGGTCAGCGCCCTGGTGCTGGGCGACTCGACCGGCGGAATACGCGACCGCGCGGTGGACCGGCATATGGCCGACATGCGCAACGCCGGGGCGCGGCAGATTTGGGCCGGAGCCTACACCCGGCAGTTTGCCGCAGACAGGCCGGCCCACCGCTTTCTGTACCACGAGATTACGGCCATGAACCTGCCCAAGCCGTCTAATCTGGGGGCTCAGTTCGATGTGGAGTACCAGCTTGACACCATTGTCGAACACGGCATCCCGGCCCTGTTCATCGTTGGCGAGCAGGACAGCCTGATGCCGGCCCATATCATCGAACCGGTGGCCCGGCGGCTGCCGGGCGCACGGCTGGTCCGCGTGCCCGGCGCGGCCCACTCGGTGTACTTTGAGAAGCCCGAGGCGTTTAATCGGATTGTCCTGGACTTCTTACATGCTGAATGCTGAACGGCGGACGGTGAAGACGGTGGGAGCGATGCTGAACGGGGTGCTGGCCATGATACTGGGGATGGCGCTTGGGGTTGGGCCGACGGCCGTGGCGGCCGAGCCGGCTGCTATGGTCCGTATCCCGGCCGGCGAGTTTGTCATGGGCGCCAGCCCCGAGGAACAACAGCGGGTGCTCGACTTTGGCTGGCAGGGGCCGATGCAGAACCGGCTGCGCTTTGTGGTCGAACACTCCGGGCCTCGGCATCGCGTCTACCTGGATGCGTTTTATGTGGACCGACACGAGGTGACGAACCGCGCCTACCAGGACTTTGTGCGGGCGACCGGCCATCGACGCCCGCATTTCTGGCAGGACCCATGGCAGCTGTCCGAACCTGAGCAACCCGTGGTCGGGGTCTCGTGGTATGACGCCCGAGCGTTCTGCGACTGGCAGGGCAAGCGGCTGCCGACCGAGGCCGAGTGGGAAAAGGCCGCCCGAGGCGCTGACGGGCGGCGCTACCCGTGGGGCGACGAGTGGGACGCTGGCCGTCTGCACAGCGCCGACGCGGTGGCGGCTCGGCCGCTGCCGAACTTTGGCGTCTGGTCGGCCTGGCAGCGGGCGATGACGGCCGGGATGGGGGCGGCGCGACCGGCTGCGGTCGGCTCATATCCCGGTGGGGCCAGCCCGTATGCCGCGCTGGATATGGCCGGCAACGTCTGGGAGTGGGTGGCCGACTGGTATGCGCCGGACTATTATGCGTCTGCGCCGCCGCGCAATCCGACCGGGCCGCAGCACGGCGGCCCCAAGGTGTTGCGCGGTGGCGGCTGGGACGTGCCACGGGTCATTGCCGTGACGTGGCTGCGGGATCATTTCATTCCGCCCGAATTCACCCGCAGTCCGGTCACCGGCTTTCGCTGCGCGGCCAGCCGACCGCCGGGAATGCGGCCGGCCGCATACAGGCGAGGGGGACAATAGCACACAGTCAGGAGGGACTATGGACTTTCAGTACACCCCTGAACAAGACGCGTTTCGGCTGCGGGTGCGGAGCTGGCTGGCCGAGCATCTGCCGTCTGAGCTGAAGGTCGAAGACGCCATGGATGAGCGGGTGGCGCCAAACCGCGAGATTTTTGACAAGCGCATGGCCTGGCATAAACAGCTGTACCAGGCCGGTTGGATCGGTCTGGCCTGGCCCAAGGAGTACGGCGGCCAGGGCGCCGAGCTGATGGAGCAGATTATTTACAACGAGGAGTACGCCCACGCCCGGGCGCCCATCCTGCCGGGCTATGTGGGCCTCGGGCTGGCCGGCCCGACGATTGCCCAGTGGGGCAGCGAGGAACAGAAGCAGGACTTTTTGCCGCGCATTTTGCAGGGCGAGCTGGTGTGGTGCCAGGGCTACTCCGAGCCGGGCTCGGGCTCCGACCTGGCCAGTTTGCAGACCCGGGCGGTTGAGGACGGCGATGAGTTTGTTGTCAACGGCCAAAAGGTGTGGACCTCGGGCGCCCAGTATGCCGACTGGATGGTGCTGCTGGCCCGAACCGACCCCGAGGCGCCCAAACACAAGGGCATCAGCTATTTTCTGCTGGATATGAAAACCCCGGGGGTGAGCGTCCGGCCGCTGGTGCTGCTGAACGGCCACAGCCACTTCAACGAGGTGTTCTTCGAGGACGTGCGGATTCCCAAGGCCAACCTGCTGGGACCCAAAAATGAGGGCTGGAAGGTCGCCATCACCACCCTGATGTTTGAGCGCAGCGCGGCCGGCGGAGGTGGCGGCGGGTCGCAGATCCGGCGGCTGGCCGAGCTGGCCAAACAGGTCGAGATCGACAGCCGGCCGGCCTGGCGGCACAGCTGGGTGCGCCAGCGCCTGGCCGCCTTTGAGATTGAAAAGGAAGCCCTCAAATACACCCGTCTGCGCAGCCTGACCCGTCAGCTCAGAGGCCAGCCGCCGGGCCCGGAAGGCTCGATCCTGAAGCTGGCCGGCTCTGAACTCGGCGTGCGCATCGCCGCCTTTGCCAGCGAGCTGCTCGGACCCTACGCCCTGCTGGAGGCCGAGACCGAGGCCGTGCCCGACGCCCCGCGCTGGCTCAACCGTGTGCTGAGCGCCCGCCAGTACACAATTGCCGGCGGCACCAGCGAGATCCAGCACAATATCATTGGCGAGCGGGTATTGGGTTTGCCAAAGGGCTAGGAAAATGATGAAGGCAGAATGATGAATGATGAACGGCAGCGGTCGGGGCAGCCCCCCGTGGCTGCCCGAATTAAGGAGGAGCAGATATGGATGTGAAGCAGGCGACGGATATTCTCTGGCAAGCGATGCAGGCGGGCGACCACGCGCCCGAGGCGCTCAGAAAAGCGCTCTCGCTGAGCGATGCCTACCAGGTCCAACTCGGTATTCTGGATCGGTTGCTGGCCAGCGGCGAGGAGCTGAGCGGCTGGAAGATTGGCGGCACCTCGGACGCCGCCCGCCAGATGCTCAAGCTGAGCGAGCCGGTTCGGGGCTATCTGCTGGCCAAGAACCAGTATGCCAGCGGCCACACCTTCGAGCACGCCGCCATCGGCAAGCCGGTAATCGAGTCGGAGCTGTGCATCACCATCGGCACCGATCTCAAGGGGCCGGGGGTGACCCGGGCTCAGGTGCTTGATGCGGTGGCGGCCATCAGCCCGGCTTTCGAGGTGGTCCAGATGCGCAGCGATATGGCGTCCGACCTGCCCCTGGGTGTGGCCGATGACGTTGCCCAGTGGGGGGTGGTACTGGGAGAGGCGCTGTCTCCCTATCCGCGTGAGCTGGATCTGGGCGGTATCAGCATTGAGATGCAGAAGAACGGCGAGGTGGTCCAGCAGGCAATCGGCCGCGAGGTGATTGACGATCAGCTCGACGCCCTGGCCTGGTTGGCCAACCGGCTGGCCGAACACGGCCGAGCCCTGGAGGCCGGGCAGCGCGTCATGACCGGTTCGTGTACCAGACCGACGCCGATTGCGCGGGGCGATGCGTGGCAGACGACGTTCTCATCGGTCGGCACGGTGACGGCCACGTTTGAATGATGAATTATGAATGCTGAACGATGAACGGCAGACCATGAGTCTGAACGCGGAAGGCTGAACGGAAGACCATGGAAGGGGAGGCGCGGCGAGATTTACGAGTCAGGACGAAGCAGTTTGCGCTGCGCATTATTCGCTTGTCTTCCTCCTTGCCGAAGACAGATGCGGCGCAGGTTTTGGGCCGGCAGCTGCTGAGAAGTGGGACCTCCGTTGGGGCGCATTACCGAGAGGCGGTCCGCGCTCGTTCGACCGCCGAGTTTGTGAGCAAAATCGAAGGCGGTCTCCAAGAACTGGAAGAGACCGTCTATTGGCTCGAACTCCTGGAAGAAAGCGGTATTGTTCCCCACGCGCGTTTATCCGATCTCTCCCAAGAAGCCGAAGAGCTTACCGCAATCCTCGTCTCTTCGGTGAAGACGGCTAAAAAGCGCCGCTGAGCCTCGTTTTCCGTTCATCATTCATCATTCTGCATTCATCATTCCCATCACGTCCGTATTCGGGCAGCCACGAGGGGCTGCCCCTACGGGATTGTGTTTGTCGGCGTGGTGCACTGGTGCTACGGTGCACGAGTCATTGAATCGTGATGACGAATCGGAGAATACACCATGCCTCGTCTGACTATCAGTTTGGCTGACCGGACACACCGGGCTCTCAAGGAAGCGGCAGCCCGACAGAATCGTTCCATGAGTTCCATCATCGAAGAGAGCCTGGAACTGAGAGGTCTCCGAAGCTCCGACACTGCCAAGGAACTCGTTGCTAAGGCACGGGTCGCATCGGGGCTGAAGGCTGACGACGCCCTGGTCCTGGCGGTCGAAGAAACGAGACGATTTCGCAGCGGGCAAGAGCCCTGAGCGACGCCGCTGACCAAATTCTGACCCAAGTTCTGACCAGATTCCGCAGGTGCGGGAGAGAGCCGATGACGCTGAAGGTGTGTCTTGTTGACACCAACGTCATCGTCTCGGGCCTGATCGGTGCGGACCCCAACAGTCCCCCGGCGCGAATCCTGGACGCCATGCTCGCCGGTGACGTCCTGTACCTCATGTCACAGGACCTTCTCGACGAGTATGCGTCCGTGTTGCGCCGCCCGAGTCTGGTCCGTCTGCACGGACGGACAGATGACGAGATTGACGTGATCCTGAGCGAGCTGGTTGCCAACGCCATATGGCGTGAGCCTGTGGCCGGTGGCGATGCTCCCGACACCGGTGACAACCACCTGTGGGCATTACTTGCCAGCCATCCGCAGGGACTGCTCGTCACCGGTGACCGGCTCCTTGTAGAGAATCCGCCGAGTGGCGCCCATGTGGTCTCCCCGCGTCATTTTGTGGATACCTTTTTGTCTCCGAAAAAAACCTGACGACCTGCACCACCGCAGTCCCCCGATGGACTGCCTGATCGCGGTCTCCGCCCGCCCACTCAACCGTTGAGGGCTGGGTGCTGGTAGACATCTCCGTTTCCTGACCATCCCCGCTTCGTCCGTATTCAGGCAGCCACGGAGGGCTGCCCCTACGGGTCCAGGCCTTCGCGCAGCGGCGTATACGGAACCCGCTGGGTCCAGGGCTGGTAGGTGTGGGCGTTGTGCGGAGTGATGAGCCGCCCCAGACCGGCGATGCGCGACTCTCCTCCGAGGTCCTCGCCGTTGACCAGGGCGCGCGCGACCAGATCGCCGACCGCGGCTCCGATGTTGGTAATCTCGATGTCCCAGGTGCCGTGCGAGCGTCCGGCCGCGACCGCTTCGACCGCCTTGGGGCTGCCGTTGCGCGAGACCATCTTCATCTCACCCGCGCGGCCGGCCTCCTCAATCGCGTCGAGCGTTCCCAGCAGGGTTTCGTCGTTGAACGGAATGAGGCCGGCCAGGCTGGAAAAATCGGCCAACAGCCGGCGCGCCGCCTGTCGGCCGCCTTCGGCAACGTCTTCCAGGTTGCGGTAGCGGGCCTCAAATGGATCGTTCATCAGCGTCAGGCCGCTGTGCTTAACGCCGTGCACGATGCCCATGACCAGCTCGATATCATCAATGACCTCAGGCCCGCCGATGACGGCGACCTGCGCCGCAGCCGGCAGCAGCGAAGCCAGGTATTCGGCCATGTACACGCCGTGGTTGAAGTTCGGATAGACGAGCGAGGCCGTGACCGGGTAGCGGGGGCGCTCAAAGGTAAAAACCGGCAGGCCACGTTGGCGTGCCGCCTCGACCGCCCGGGCCGGCTGGAGGGGATCGAGCACATACAGGATCAGGCCGTCCACCCCGGCCTCAACCCCGTGCTGGATAGCCCGGTTCTGGCCCTCAATCCAGTCGGCTCGGCGCACGTCGACGGTCAGCGTGCGCAGCTCGATCCCTGACCGCTGCAAACGGTCGGCCAAGCCGTGGGCCAGGGCATCAAGACCTGGATGCGCCCCATATTCCATCACGTTGACGTAGAGTACGCGCATGGTCTCAGAGTCCAACCGACAGCGGCGTCCAATCGACCCGTTCCGACCACGGCCGCCAGGTGTCGATATTCGCCGGAGTAATCATCCGACCGACCGGGCTCATGGCCATATGATCTTCGAGGGCTTCACCGTCCGTCAGCTGACGGACAACCAGCCCGCCGAGCATCGTGCCTATGCCCGACGCGTCAAGGTCCCAGGTGCCGACGGTTTTGCCGGCCCGTACGGCCTCGACAGCCTGCGGCGAGCCGTTGCGGGAGACGATTGTCAGCTCGCCCAGCCGGCCCGCTTCTTCGAGTACCGGCAGGCAGCCGAGCATGGTCTCGTCATTATACGGAATAAGGCCGCGCAGCTGCGAGCGCATGTCGAGCAGACGCAGCAGGGGCGCGCGTGCGCCTTCGGCGACATCCTGGACATTGCAGAACTGCCGCTCCTCGGGGTCGTTGAGCAGCCGGCAGTGGCTGCGCTTGAGCGCGTAGACCAGGCCCGCCACCTCCTCGGCGTCATCCACGCTGTCCGGTCCCCCGATCACCCCCACGCCGCTGTCTGCCGGTAGCAGCCTGGCCAGGTATTCGGCCATGAACACGCCCTGGTTGAAGTTGGGATAGACCACCGAGGCATTCACCGGATAGTGGGGTCTGACAAAGGAGAAGACCGGGATGCCTGCCGCACGCGCCTTGGCAACCTCTTCGCCAAAGCCGGTCGGATACAGGGCGTAGATCACGATGCCGTCAACCCGCGCGTCTATGCCGGCTTCGATCGCTGCGGCATAGCGTTTGCGGTAGCCGGGCTCGCGGAAATCGGCGAACACGACCGACAGCCGGATATCCGCAGCGTGCAAGGCGTGTTGCAGCCCGTAGGCCAGGGCGTCAATCGCCGGGTTGGCGTCGAGCTGGATCGGATTCACGTACAGAACTTGTTTCTGCATGGGCAGCCCCGTATATTTTCTCCCGCCCCTAGCACGCGGGGTACGATGGTGCAAGCGTACGGCTGTCGCATGGCTGCCGCGCAAGACTTTGTCCGAGACACCGCACTCGACGCGGACGGCGTCAGGGCAGGCGTCCGGGAAACCCTGGACCGGGGACGCTCGCGTCGGCGAACACGGAGGAAGACGGCATGGACGAGCAACGAGACGTATTCATCCCGGCCTCACACGGCGCGGCGTGTATTGTGCGGCGTGGGGAAACGATTCGGGTTGTGGATGTCGAGGGACACCAGATTGGCGACTTCGTGTGCTTCAACCTCCACCATTGGGCCGAAAAGCTGTCTACCGGCGAGACGGTCAATTTCAACACCCTGGCCGGCAGCGGTTCCCTGCACTTTACGGTCGGCAGCAGGTTCTACTCAAACCTCCAAAACCCGATGTTTGAGATTGTCGAAGACCTGGCCCAGGGAGTCCACGACGCCCTGTTTGCGCCGTGCAGCAGCGCGCTGTACGCCGCGTGCGGCGCCGCCCCCGGTCACCGCAACTGTCGGGACAACCTGGTCGAGGCGCTCGGTCCGCACGGCCTCGGCTATCTGGACGTGCCGGACCCGATCAACCTGTTTCAGCATACCCGAACCCGGACCGACGGCACGATTGACTGCCGGCCGGCGGCAACCCAGGCCGGCCAGTATGTGGCGCTGACCGCCCGGATGGACTGTCTGGTCGCAGTCTCCGCCTGCCCGTTTGACCTGGCCATTGAAGGCCAGATGCCAAACGGCGCGGCGTGTACCCCCCTGCGTATCGAGTTCGTCGGCGGCTAATGCGGGAACAGTCCCGGACTGCCCGGTGCTTGCCGAAGCGTGGGCCGGCAGGCTATTCTGCACCGAAACGCGAGCCGCAAGGAGAAGCCATGAGCAGCCATCGCCCGTTCGTCTTCAAAAAAGCCCAGCCGCTGAGCGATCACGATATCATTCCGGTCCTGGACCTGGGGCCGTTTCTGGCCGGAGAGCCCGGCGCCCTGGCCCGCCTGGGCCGGGAAGTCTGCCAAGCGCTCGAAGACATCGGCTTCTTTTTTATCAAGAACCACGGCGTGCCTCAGGAGCTGGTGGACCGCGTGTTCGCCGAGAATGCGCGCTTTCACGCCCTGCCGCTCGAACGCAAACTGTCCGTCAAGGTGGATGCCAAAGGCATCGGCTATATGCCGCCGGGCTTTCAGCAGCCCAAGTACAGCCAGGACGAGCCTGACCGCAAGCCGGATATTGGCGAGGCGTTTTTCATCGGTCGCGAGGTCAGGGCCGGGCACCGGGCCGGCGAGACGCCCGACCCGCTGTACCAGGGCGGCAATCAGTGGCCCGAGGATTTGCCCGGCTTTCGCGACACCCTGCTTGAGTATTTTGAGGCCATGGAAGCGCTCAGCCTGCGCCTGCTGCCGGTGTACGCCGCCGCCCTCAAGCTGCCCGAGCATTTCTTTGACGACGCCTTTCTGCACTCGCGCCCGATGGGGATTCTCCGGGTGTCCCACTATCCCGGGACCGCGTGTGAAGAGGACCAGTTCAACGCCTCGCCGCACATCGACGGCGACTTCATCACCTTTCTGGCCCAGTCCGAGATTCCCGGCCTGGAGCTGCGCACCTCAGAGAAAAAATGGATCCAGGCGCCGGTGCTGGACGGCGCCTTTCTGGTCAATGCGGGCGAAATTCTGCGCCTGTGGAGCAACGGCCGCTTTCGGGCGACTTTCCACCGGGTGATCAACCAGTCGGGCCGCGACCGGTATGCGATTCCGTTTTTCTACAGCCCCAGCCCGGACACCCTGATTGAGTGCGTGGAGACGTGCTGCGATGCCGAGCACCCGCCCCAGTATCGGCCGGTAACCGTGCGGGAGTACACCGAGTGGTTCTCGCAAAAGGTCTTCGTCCATCTCAAGGACAAGCCCGGCCGCTCGCCGTATTACGATGACGACCGACCCGACAGCGCGGCCTAGGGTAATGCACGATTCCGTATAGTTGAGTAGGTCGGATTAGCGGAGCGTAATCCGACACTCCGCCCCATCCCCGCCATGTCGGCTTACGCCTTGGGCTAAGCCGACCTACAAGGCTGCGAAGGCGTCCGGGGCGGCGTGCCGCATCCCTCCAGACAGGGCTCGGCCGGGATTATGCGGCTTCAGACGGGTCCCACAGGGTGCTCAGCTGGCGCATGACGCGTCGCTGGGTCGGGTCCCAGGCGTCGCGCCGGTGCAGGGTACCCAGCGTATCGAACACGACCAGGTCGCCCAGCCGCCAGTCGTGGGCGTACACCGAGGAGGCGCGCGTCGAGTGGGCGTGGAGTTCCTCGAGCAGGGCGTCGCTCTCGTCCCGGGGCAGGCCGACGATGTGGCGGGTGATGCCGGGGTTGACGTACAGAATCTCGCGGCCCGAATCCGGGTGGCGGAGAATCACCGGGTGTTCCGCCTCTGGAATACGCGGGCGGGTGAGGCCGAGCTTGTCGTTGCGCGCCTTTTTGGCTCGGAAGCCCTCGCGCAGTTCGTTGCGGGACGAGTCTGTGGCTGGCTTATCCGTCGCGGGATAGAGATAGTCGATGCTGTGAAAGGCGCGCAGCGGCCGCAGCATGTCTACGGTCTTGCGCGGCAGGGTCTCCAGGGCGACATACTGGCTGCAAAAACAGGTCTGGGGCGCTGAGGCGGGAAGCTCGGAAGCCTCCAGGAAGCTCTCCTTGCCGACCGTCGAGACATACGAGTAGTCGGTGTGCCATTCCAGGGACGCCGACCCGCCCGTGCCCATGGGCACGCCGTCGTCATCGAACAGGTTGTTGACCGGCAGGATTTCGGCATACTCCCCGATATCGCCGAACCACTCCGAGCCTCTGACCAGAGCGCCGAAACTGCGGGCGAACCGAACCAGTTCGATATCGCTCGGTCGCTCGTGGCCCCGAAACACCAGCACCTGGTGTTGGCGCAGGCCGCGCAGAATGTCGCCATAATCCTGGGAGCTGAGGTCTGCCTTGGGGTTCCAGCCGTGGACGAGCGCGCCGAGCGGCGCAGCCAGAGGTCGGATATCGAGCGCCATTGTTCCTCCTTACGACTCCAATCGCTTTACGGCGGAGCACCTGTGTCATAGGCTATGGCGCGGCGCTTCGTCAAGCCTGGGGCCTGGGTCTGCGGCATCCGCAAGCGTTGTGCTCTGCGTCAGGCTTTGGTCTTATACGTCCAGAGATGACGACTGCCGGAGACGAAAGCGAGGAGAGCCATGAAATTCGGCGTGCTGTACGATTTGCGCAATCCGCCTCAGAGCGAGTGGTTCACGCCGTGGCCGGAATTCTACGCCGGAGCCTTCGAGCACATGCAGGAGATGGAACGGCTGGGTTTTGATACGATCAGCCTCGCCGAGCATCACGGCGACCCGGAAGGCTATAACCCCAGCATGCCGGTGACGCTGACCGCAGCGGCCCTGCGCACCCAGCGGGTGCGCATCTGCTCGAATATCATCCAGCTGCCGCTCTACAATCCGGTGCTGCTGGCCGAACAGCTCGCCGTGCTCGACATCCTGTCCAACGGGCGCCTGGATGTCGGCATCGGCCAGGGCGGACAGACCTTCGGTATGGAGTGGGCGATGCTGGGGCTCGACACCCGACACCGCTTCGGTCGCTTTGAGGAAGGGCTGGAGATCGTGCGGCGCTGCTGGACCGAGGAGCAGCCGTTTGCATTCCACGGCAAACACTGGCAGCTGGACGGCGTGTGGCTCAACCCCAAGCCGGTCCAGCGGCCGCACCCGCCGACCTTTGTGGTAGCCGTATTTTCGGCCAAAGCCATGGATCGAGTCGCCCGCCTGGGCTTCGATGTCGGCGGTCGGGGCGGCTTCTTCTTCGGGCTGACGGGCGGCGAGGGCTGGCGGCAGTGGCGACACGACTGGCGGGCGGCGTGCGAACGCAACGGGCGGAGTCCCGACTATGCCAGGATCAACACCTTCGGCAGCTGCTTTGTCACCGACGACCCGGAGCGGGCCTGGGCCGAGCACCGCGAGGGAGTGTTCGCCAGCTTCCACTACGAGCGCCAGGGCGTCCATCCGTACAGTTCCTTGCTGATGGACAGGCTGCCGGACAAGCCGGAGGATCTGCCAAACTGGCAACGGCTGTTCATGACGCCCGATCAGGCGATTGCCGAGCTGCGCGCGGTCTTCGCCGACGGCGCGCCGGACGAACTCCACCTGATGGCGAACCGCTCGGGCATGAGCTGGCAGCAGTCGGCCCAGTTTCTGCGGAACTTTGCCGAACAGGTCATACCTGCGGTCAAGGATGTATAGCCGGGCGCCGGGCGGGCAGTTCCGTCTCGCGCCTGGCGGCGCGGCAGAAGCAGGGCTGCTGAATGCCTCGATACAAACACCGAACGGTCAGTCTTGCTGGTCTTGCATTTGGACTTCAACGAAAACAGACCCGATCCATTCCGCCAGCTTGTAGGTCCTGGGACGCAGTTTCCTGAGTCCTGCGGCGCTGCGCTCGGGGTCGTCGAGGATAGGCAGCGCCCAGCCGGCATGCTCCTTTCCTTGAATGAGCATGCGGACTTCCGCGCCGCCTTCCAGGTGCTTCTCCCAGCCAAAATCACTGCCGATGTAGACCATAGCCCCCTCGCGCAGGTAGTTCACCGGAAACGTTTTCGGCTGTGAGGTCTCCCGGTTCTCCATTGTGATGAGCATGGTGCGGCCGCTCAGCAGCGCGTGTTGATCGGATTGGAGGATGGTCGTCACGACTGGATTATAGACTGCGACGAATCCAATGATGCCGGCTACCACCCAGAGCATGATGACAAAGCGCCTTTTCATCTGTTTCCCTTGTGTGACGATCTCATCCTGAGGTGCTGACCGATTGTATCAGGCGGGTCTGGTCTTGAAAGCCAACGCTCCGCTCTAACCGGCACGGCGCGCAACACCACCCCCGGATCGAAGCGCGTAAGGACGCGTGGCAGAAAGCCGTGGGTTCTGATACCTTCTCGTAGACCCGGCCGCGCCGTTCGGCTCGATGTGACGCTGCATAACCCTCATGCCCCTCTCCCCCTACCGCCGCGCCCTGCTGCTCATGATTCTGACCGCCCTGGTGTGGGCCGGTCTGTTTCCCACCGGAAAAGTCGCCCTGCGCAGCATCCCGCCCTTTACCTTTGCGGCCATTCGTCTGAGCATTGGCGCGCTCCTCCTGTTTGTGTATCTGCGGCGCCAGAGCAGGGGGGACGATCCGGCGGAAGAAACACCTGTCAACTGGACGCCGCGGCTGGTCGGCAGTTTTCTGTTTCTCGGCTTTACCGGCTATCTGCTGTCCGTGGGCGGCAGTTATCAGGGGCTGCATCTTACCACGGCCACCAATGCGGCTCTGCTCAACGCGGCCTCACCTGTGGCCATCGCACTCCTGGCCGCCGTGTTTCTGAGAGAGAAGCTGTCGGCCAGGATGCTGCTCGGCATTGGGATTTCCATTGTCGGCGTGGTGGCGATTGTGTCGCGCGGCTCGTGGCAGGTCGTTCTGGCCGGTGCCTATAACCCCGGCGATCTGATTATTATTGCCACGCTGTTTGCCTGGGGCATCTATACGACCTACGGCCGCCACCTCATGCACGAGGTGTCTCCATTGGCGGCTACGACGTATGCCTATATTGCGGGCGCGATGTTCTTAAGCCTTGCCTGCTGGTGGGTGGAGTGGGAGGACTGGCGGTTTGCCGACACCCGCTGGGATTCCTGGCTGGCCGTGGCCTACCAGAGTACGCTGGGGACGTTTGCCCACTTCTGGTACTACCAGGCGGTTGCAATCCTGGGGCCGAGTCGGGCCGGCGTGTTCATCAATCTGGTGCCGGTGCTGGCTATCGGTATCGCCTATGTCTTTCTGGGTGAGAGCGTCACGTCAGCCCATCTGCTGGGCGGACTCGTTGTGCTGCTCGGGGTTGGCGTGGCAGCCCGACGCACGCAGCGGGAGGAGGAGGCGGGCTGGGACGCGGACACGGACTGATGGCTCAGCCGCTGAGCGCTCCGCCGTTATTCTGGACGGTGAATCCTCCGTCCACGACTACCGCCGCACCATTGATGTACGAGGCTGCGGGCAGGACGAGGCTGAGGGTCATCTGGGCGACCTCCTCGGGGTCGCCGTAGCGCTTGAGCGGGACGCGCCGCCGGGCAAAAATCTGTTTGGCCTTGTCAGAGATCGCCGCCGTCAGGCCGGTATGAATGGCGCCCGGACAGATGCAGTTGACGGTCACGCCCTGATTGCCCAGTTCAACCGCCAAGGCCCGGGTCAGGCCGATGACCCCGTGTTTGGCGGCCGTATACGGGCTGGCGTAGGCGCTGCCGCCCACGCCCTCGGTCGAGGCGATATTCACAATCCGGCCCGCCCCGTTTTTGGTCAGGTGGGGCAGGGCAGCCCGAATGAGCCGGTGGTGGGCGGTCAGGTTCACCTGAAAACAGCGCTCCCAGACCTCTTCGTAGCGGTTGCTGTGGATACGCACCCCGGCGTCAATGCCGGCGTTGTTGACCAGGATATCGAGGCCGCCGAAATGGGCGGCGATTTCGGCAACAACCGGCGCGATGCGGCTCTCGTCCATCAGGTCCACGGTCCAGCCCCTGGCCGTGCCGCCAGCCCGGCTGATTTCCTGAACCACGCTTTCGACCCCGTCGCCGTTCCGGTCAAGCACGGCGACCTGAGCGCCTTCGTCGGCAAACAGCTGGGCGGTGGCGCGGCCCATGCCGCTGGCGGCGCCAGTCACCAGAGCGGTGTGGCCGGCGATGGACCGGCTGAGTTTGGTGAGTCGGGGCATGGGGTCTCCGTTTATCGTTCGGGCAGCCACGGGGGGCTGGCCCTACGGCTGCCGTTCATCATTCATTATTCAGCGTTCATCATTTTCTTCTACTTGCCGCGCCGCACCATCTCCTTGACGGTAAACCGCTTGGGGTTGATGGGTTCGTTCATGACGACCTTGCC
This sequence comes from uncultured Binatia bacterium (SeqCode), assembly GCA_965243735.1. Lineage (GTDB taxonomy): Bacteria > Desulfobacterota > Binatia > Bin18 > Bin18 > JAAXHF01. The sequence continues at coordinate 3,062,492 of CBDEVZ010000008.1, read as the reverse complement.
GCTCCAGATGCTGGCCATGTCGTCCAGGTAGTCAACCCAGGCGTTGCCGACGTGGAGCGGTATGCCTTGTACTCCGGCGTTATCGGGATCGAAGGCCGGGTTGGCAAAGGTGTGGAACAGGGTGCGCTGGTGGACACCGTCGTGGTCGTAGGCAAAGGCGTACAGCGCCGAGTAGAACTGGCGGTCGATGTACAGGCGGCGCTTGCCGTAGGGATGGCCCGACTCTTTGGGCGTGGCGTCCAGAATGACCACCTTGCGCAGCTCCCACGGGATCAGCGGATACCAGCCGTTTTTTCCGCCAAACTCGGGCGGCGTCTTTTGCAGCAGGCCGGGCACCAGCGCGACCTGTTCCCCGACGTACTCCCAGTCGTGCTCGCTCAGATAGCCGTTAAACCCGGAGTAGTCCTCGACCATGAAGTTCAGGCCGAACGAGGAGTCGAGCATGTTGACCACCACGCTGCGCGTCCGTCGGCTGCGCGGGTCGTAGGCCCAGGCTTTTTTCGCGTCGGCGTCGGCCGCATAGTGGAAGGTCAGCTGCTGGGCGCCTTCGAGATCCTGGGGCGACAGAACGATGGAGTAATCTCTGAACCAGGTGCCTTCCTTTTCCCACTGGGCGACATTGTTGTCCGGGTTGGGGCGGTGCATGCCGTACATCCGGGCGTAGGTATTCTCGACCGCGCGTTCGATGTTGCCGGAGCTGTTGACCGAACGCAGCGTGCCCTGGTTCTGCATGGTGTCGCCGAAGTGGCGGTAGCGAAAGTTCCAGGCGATCTTGAGGCCGGCCTGGGGGTCGGACGGGTCGATGTGGGGAAACGGTTGGCCTGCGGTGTAGTTGGTGAGTTCCCCGTCCGCGCCGATCTGGGTCTGACCGGCGTAGGTGAGCGAGGCGTCGATATAGCTCTGGGTCGGCGGAAAGTCGGTCGTCTCCTGGATGGTGAGGGGAAAGTCGCCGGCCGCAACCACCCGGAACAGCTCGGGTGGCAGCACCCCCTCGACGAGTTGGGCGTTGTCTTTGGTGATCTGTAAGCCGGGGGTGAGTCCCTCGACCTGGGGTTTGCCATCGCGGTAGGGATGAAAGCCGGCCAGCAGGGCCTGCTCGTCCTGCGCCCGGACTCCGGCCGGCCAGAAGCCGACGAGACCACTAATTACCAGGGCCATCAGGCTGGTTGTGAATCGCACGAGCGTCTCCTCCTCACATGGAATGCGCTCGTCTTACTGGAAAGGCCGGCGGTCCGCAAGGCAACGAACCCGCCGCCGTGGCGCCAAACGCCGGTGACCAAGGCCCGGTCGGGGCAATGGCATGCCTGGTCTGCCGCCAGATGAGCCGCACCGCTTTCCCTCTGGGGCGGGCTTACCACAACGACAACGCGGCTTTGAGGCCGGTGTCCACCGCGTCCATAGCGGCTGCCGGCAGCGTACCGATACGGCGTGACAGCTTCGCCCGGTCAAGTGTCGTGACTTGGTGGCATAACGCGGTGCCGTCTTTCCTCAGCCCTGCCGTCCCTTTGGGCAGGGCCACGGCTGTCGGACCACGCTGCTGTTGTGAGAGAGAGGTTGACAGCGGAACGACAATCACGGACCGCCAACCGGCTGCTTGATTGAACCCGTCATGGGAGACGACGATCACCGGCCGTCGGCCTCTCTGTTCCGAGCCGGAGCGCGGCCTTAACTGCGCCCAGTAGACTTCGCCGCGTTTCACGCCTCGTCTCGTTCAGTGTCGAGCAGCTGTTCGACTGCGGCGTTCTCCATATCCGGGTCCAGGTCGGCGGATGTCCCGGCAACCGCCTCGGCGTAGCGAGTGATAGCTTGGTGCAGCGCGGCTTTTTCCCGTTCCACCAGCCAGGTTTCAATGGCCTCGCGGACCAGGACGGTTGCCGGCTGCCCGGAGCGTTTCGCCTCTGCTTTGAGACGGGTATGGATATCGGTCGAAAGGGGCACGTGCATATTGTGGAACGAAGTTGACATGGCATATGAGATGCCACGAATTTCTGGCTTTCACAATGACAAGAACGTGCAGTCCCGGCGCCGGACACCTGATGCATGCCGAGCGCCGGCCAGCATGCATCATCCATCGTTCATTATGGTCTTCAGTAGCGGCGCATCACCTGCTCGGCGAAATCCGCAAATACCTTGCGCGCCGCGTCTCTGGGCGGCAGGAGCACGACCTCTTTGAGCCCCGCCTGTTCGGCGGCTCGGATCTGGGCGATGAGTTCGTCCGGCGTGCCGATCAGACACACGCCGCGGATCGCCTCGGGGGTGATGAAGCGCCGTTCTTCGGGCACCAGAAAGGTGCAGTGGCCGTTGTGAATCTGGAGATAGCGTTTGTCCTGGGGCGTTTCCATCCGCTCGACAGAGGCGCAGTACTCATCCCAGATGCCGCGAAACGCCTCGGGAATAACGTCCTCGTTGGCGGTCTGTTTATAGATTTCGTACACAAAGTGGATGATCGCGGCGACCTGCGAGCCGCACTCGTCAATGACCCGGTCGGAGTCCAGACGCTCGCCGGGCTGGAGCACGACTGCGGTGGTCAGCGTCGAGGTATGAAAGGTGTCGGGCAGGCTGCGGTCGGCCTGCTCGGCCCCGGCCCGGACCTGGTCGAGGTGAGTGGCCAGGATTTCGGGGCGCTCGTTAAAGGCCGAGATCAGCCCATCACCGAACTCCCCGGCCGATCTCAGCGCCCGCGGACCGTTGGCGGCCACATAGATGGGAATGGGATTGTCGAGGTTCACAAAGCGCAAATCCTGGTGCAGAAACCGGATCGTGCGAGTCCGGTCGGCCAGGGTGTACTCGACCTCCTCTCCCCGCAGCAGAATCCTGAGCACCCGCAGGTATTCCCGGAAGTCGCGGATCCGCATCGGCTCCATGCCCATCACCCGCATGGCGGTGTGGCCGGTGCCGATGCCCAGAAACACTCGTCCCGGCGCAAGCTGATTGATCGAGGCAATCGAGTGGGCGGTGACCGGGGCAATCCGGGTGCCGGGGATGGCGACGCCGGTGCCCAGCTGAATCCGCGAGGTGTTTTGGGCGGCCAGGGCCATGACCGCATAGCAGTCCGACCAGATCATCTGCGAGTCCGGTATCCAGGCCCGGTCAAAGCCCAGATCCTCGGCGTAGGAGATCAACTGCCAGTCGTCGATTTTCGTTGCCAGACAGATGCCGAATTCCATCGTGTCCTCCGTTCATCGTTCATCGTTCGGGCAGCCACGGGGGGCTGCCCCTACGGCTGCCGTTCATCATTCATCATTCATCATTCATCATTCAGCGTTTAGAGGCGGCGGGCTGGGCGGCGTGTACACCTGACGCTGAAACGCATCCGCAGCCCGCAGCACGGTCGCGTCGTCGCCCGTCCGACCGACCAGCATCATGCCGATGGGCAGGCCGTCCGACATGCCGCACGGAACGCTGATCGCGGGATGGCCGCTGACATCGAACGGTGCGGTGTTGGGCGCCATTTCCATGGAGCGGGCGACCAGTTCCTCGCGGCTGGCGTCCGGGGCCGGGATGCGGGTGGCTTTGAGGGGAACCGTCGGCATTGCTAACAGATCGCACTCCTGGAGCGCGGCGTCATAGGCCGCTGTCAGGGAGCGGGCCAGGTTCTGGGCCTTGGCGTAGTAGCGGCCGTGATAGTGCTCCTGCATATAGCCGCCCAGCAGGACGATCAGCTTGACGGTTTCCGACAGGTCGTCGGCTCGGGTGCGTTGGCCGCGGGCGTAGGCGTCCAGCAGGCTGGTGGTGTAATAGCCCTTCCAGTTGGTGCCCATGCTGTTGCCCTGGGCGACCAGGGCGGTGGCGCCCTCCATCAGAATCGCGTTCAGGATATGCCGCCCGTCGCGGTGCCAGGGAATCGACACGCTGCTGACCTCGGCGCCCAGGCCGGCCAGAGCCTGGGCCGATTCGGTCACGCAGTCCTCGACATCCGGTTCGGACAGGCCGTCCCAGCCAAAGCCCTCCTGGACAAGGCCGACCCGCAGCCCCCGAATCTCGCCGCTCAGCGCCTGTTGATACGCCTGTCCCGGCAAGCCGGCCTGCTGGCGCGGGTCGAGGCCGTCGGGTCCGGCGATGACCTCCAGCAGCAGGGCGACATCGGCCACGCTGCGGGCCATCGGCCCGGTGTGGTCAATCGTGATGTCGATGGGGAAAATGCCGGTGTAGGGCACCAGGCCGTGGGTCGGTTTCAGGCCGCAGATGCCGCACCACGAACTCGGAATTCGAATCGAGCCGCCCTGGTCGCCGCCGAGCGCCATATCGACCTGGCCGGCCGCCACCAGTGCGCCGCTGCCGCTCGACGAGCCGCCGCTGGTCCGGCTCGGGTCGTAGGGATTGTGGACCGGGCCGGTGTCGCTGCTATGGCTGCCGCCCGAGGCGCACAGGTGCTCGCACACCGCCTTGCCGGTAATTGTGCCGCCGGCGTCGAGGATGCGGCTGACCACCGTGGCGTCGATGTCGGGCACATAGCCCTCCAGCACGCTGCTGCCGTTCATCATCGGCACCCCGGCCAGACAGATGTTGTCCTTGAGCGCAATCGTCCGTCCGGCCAGCGGACCGGACGCGGCGCCCTTGACTTCGGTGCGCCAGTACCAGGCGCCCAGGGGATTGTCCTGGGGCTGGGGGCGATAGCCGGGCGTGCGCGGATAGCTCACCGGCAGGCTGGGGACGGTAAGTTGATCCAGGCGGGCGTATGAGGTCAGCATGCCGTCCATCAGACCCTGGAAGGATTCCAGGTCGTCTTCGGTCAGGTGCAGGGCGTAGCGGTCGGCCACATCGGCCAGCTGCTCCAGGCTTGGTCGCTTGAGGCTCATGGCGTTCCTCCTTTTTCTGTCGTTGGCACGTCTCTTTATCCGCCATTCAGCATTCGGGCAGCCACAGGGGGCGGCCTCTGCGGCTGCCGTTCATCGTTCAGCATTCAGCATTCAGCATTCAGGACCGTATCATTGCACGATCCGAACCGGGATGTGTATAAGGGCAGGCATGAAGTTCGGCATCCTGTACAACGTGGAGTACCACCCCGAGATCCACGGCACTCCCTCGCAGTACTACGAACACATCCTGGACCAGATCCAGCTGGAGGAAGAGCTGGGCTACGATGCGGTGTGGTTTGGCGAGCACCACTACTCCGGCTACTCGTTCGGCTCGCCGCCGCTGATGGCCATGGCTGCGGCGGCGCGCACCAAACGGATTCGTCTCGGCACCGGCGTTTCCCTGGTGCCCCTGCATCACCCGATCCGGCTGGCCGAGGAGTACGCCATGCTCGACGTGTTGAGCCAGGGGCGGCTGGAGTACGGGATTGGACGCGGGTTCATCAAGTACGCCTACGAGGTGTTTGGCGTTGACGAGGACGAAAACGTCCAGCGCTACCGGGAGGGCACCGACCTGCTGGTCAAAGCCTGGCTGGCCGACGCGCCGTTCTCATATCAGGGTGAGTTCTACACCCTCCAGGACTACAGCTTTTTTCCCAAGCCGCGCCAGCAGCCCCACCCGCCGATTTATGCCGCCGGAGCGGTCACGCCCGAGAGCTACAAGTGGGCCGGCAGTCGCGGCTTTCACCTGGCCACGGCCTTTTTCATTCCCGACCGCGAGGCGGTCCGGCAGGGCATCGCCGCCTACCGCCAAGCGCTGACCGACAACGGCTACGATCCGGCCCAACGCGAGATAGCCGGGGTGTACCAGATGTACTGCGGGGAAACCAACCAGGAGGCCCACCGCCACGGTGGTCAGCACGTCTTTGACTACTACCATTTCTTTGGCAGCCTGGCCCTGCGACGGCCGCACACCTCGCCCAGCTTTGACCGGCATAAGGTCATGCTCGAAGGCTTCGCCGGAGTGAGCTACGACGACCTGGACAGCCGCAACCTGATCCTGATCGGCGATCCCGACAACCTGATTGAACGCATCCGCTGGGCCCAGGAATTTTACGGCACCAACTATCTGTTACTCGAGGTGGCCCAGGGCGGCATGCAGCCCGAGCATGTCGTCGCCTCACTGGAGCGCTTCGCCAAGTATGTGATGCCCGCGTTTCGCAACGGCCAAGAGGAGGGGCGTGCATGAAGTTCTACACCTTTGACGAGCTGACCTATCCCGACCTGCCGGCCGAGATCGGACCGGAGGTGCGCTTTACCAACCGTTTTTGCGAGCCCCAGGCGGTCACCAAGACCTATCACGAGCATCTCGACGAGTGGGCGATCTGCGAGGACCTGGGCTTTGACGGCGCGTTTGTCAACGAGCACCACTTCACCGCCATCAATATCCAGCCGGCCTGCAACCTGATGGCCGCAGCCATCATCATGCGGACCAACACAATGAAGGTCGGGGTGATCGGCAACGTCATTCCGCTCCGCCACCCGATCCGCACCGCCGAGGAGTTTGCCATGCTCGACTGTTTGTCGGGCGGCCGGTTTATCGGCGGCATTGTGCGCGGGGTGCCCCAGGAGTACGTCTCCTACAATGTGGACCCGTTCACCGGCCGCCAGCGTCTGATGGAGTCCTACGACATTATCCATAAGTGTCTGAACGAGGAGATTTTTGACTATAAGGGCAAGTTCTGGGATCTGACCGGGGTGTCGATCTGGCCTAAGCCGATTCAGCGTCCGCTGCCGTTCTGGATGCCGACCGGCTCCCTGGAGTCGGCCGAGTTTGCCGCTGAGCGGCGCATCTCGGGCGCCCAGGTCTTTTTTCCGTCCGAAGCCTTCAAGGACGCCTTTGACCTGTACCGCAAGGTCGCCCGTGAGCGCTTCAACTGGCAGCCCGGCTTCGACAATTTTGTCGGTGCGCGGCTGATCCACGTGGCCGAGACCAACGAGCAGGCCATCGAAGAGGTCCGCGAGGCGGTGTATTATTTTTTCCGCACCATCACCCGGCCGGTCAATAACCCAGCCCCGGTGCCGGGTTTGACGACTGACCGTTCCTACCAGCACCGGCGCAAGATTGAGCAGGACTTTCCTGGACCGCACACCTCGTTTGAGACCATGCGGGACAACGGCTTCATCGTGTGCGGCGACCCCGAGTATGTCACCCGCTGGCTGGAGAAGGACATGCAGATTGCCGGCTATGGGCATTTCATGGGCATGTTCCACGTCGGTAATCTGGCCCACGAGCTGGTCATGAAGTCCAAGCGGCTGTTTGCCGAGCAGGTCATGCCAGCGCTGCGTCAGGTGAACTGCGATCCTGAGCCCCAGGTCGAGACCCGGACTGATACCTATGAACCGCAGCAGGAACGACCGGTCGGGCCGCTGCCGCTGTACGGCGACTTCAACTACAGTCTGGTGCGGGAAGCGCCGGAGACTGTGGGCGAGTTTGTCGAGCGGGACAACGGCAGCGTGACCAGTGGCTGGGAGATGCGGGTTCCCGAGCGCGAGCCGGACGGCTTTCCGTACGAGATTATTTTCGTCGGGCCAACCGCCAGCTATCGGGGCAGCGCCATCCGCTTACACCTGGTGACCGGCGATGGTGAGCCAGTCTCGGACGATGCCGAGGTGGTGTTGGAGGCCTGTGACCCGAACGGCCAAGACCGCCGGACCGTTTTCGAGGGCAGCTACGGCCAATTCATCCGCATCCCGGATCAGCACGAACCGAACGCCGCGCTGGCCGCCCAGCAGAGGGTGGTGGCCGGCGACCGGTACCGCATCCGACTCAGCGTGCGTGTGCCGACCGACGCCCCCCAGCCCGACCCGGAGGCCGACGAGTCCTTTTTTGAGATTGAGTGCTTTAAGCACTGGCTGACGATCACCGCCTGAGGCGGCCGTCCATCGAGCGGACAAGCGAGGAGGCGTGTCATGGGAGCCGGATACGGATCGCAGTTTTCTCGAACCAGCGTCAAGGTCGGTGAGCTGAGCGTCCAATACCTCAAAGGCGGTCGGGGCCGGCCTTTGCTCTACCTCCACGGCATAGGCGGCTGGGGACGCTGGGAGACCTACCACTTGGGCATGGGCGTGACCAACGAGGTGTACGCGCCCCAGCTGCCGGGCTGGCAGACGGGCAAGATTCCGCCCAGCGTCGGCTCGGTCCAGGACTACGCCCGGGTTATGCTCGGCTTCCTGGATTCCCTGGAACTCCACAGCGTCGATCTGGTCGGTCATTCGATTGGCGGCTGGGTCGCCCTGCGACTGGCTCTTGCGCAGCCCGAACGGGTCTCACGTCTGGTGCTGGTCGATCCGCTCGGCCTGGACTGTCCGGCGCATCCCGGAGCTGACCTGGCCCGGATCGACGAGGACGCCTTTCTGACCGCCGCGTTTGCCAAGACCGGCACGGTGTTGATTGCGGCCGACTTTGGCGGTCACCTTGAAGACGTGCGCAGCGGACCGGAATTCAAACGCCAGTGGAAGGGCAGGCGGCTGGTGGTCGAGCTGACCAAGGGCCGGGGTGTCGATTCGGACCTCAGCTTACAAAGCATTCGTGTGCCGACTCTGCTTGTCTGGGGCCAAAAGGACGGCCTGGTTCCCTGGCAGCAGGGTGAGATGCTGGCCGCCACGATTCCCGGGGCCAGGCTGGCGTGCATTGCCGAGGCCAGCCACAGCCCGATGCGCGACAAGCGCGAGACCTTTCAACAGCTGGTGCACGAGTTTCTGGTCGGTCAGGCCGAAGCGGGGCAGGCAGACGCCCACCTGTCTTAGCCGAGGAGACGACTTCTCTTCCTTGGCTTCCCTACGCTACCGGAAGTGACTCAATGTGGATGCCTTCAATACGTTCAAAGTGGCGGCGATTATTGGTCAACAGAATGAGGTCATGCTGTGCCGCCGTGACTCCTATCAACAAGTCTATGTCAGGAATTGAGTTGCCCGCCCGACGTAAGCGGTGACGTTCTTTGCCAAACATCTTGGCAGTTTCGGCATCAAGTCCCACCACCGTCACCCATTCCAGAAATTTATCCAGCACCCGTTCCTTTGCCTCGGGGTCGCGGGCGCCATACACGCCATCGTAAAGTTCGGCCAAAGTGACAACTGAAATTCCCAGTCCTTGGCCACGCAGATCATGTAAGCGGGCCACAATGTTGGGCCGCCCCTTGAAATAGTGAGCCACCCAGTCCGTATCGATGAGGTGAGTGAGAGTCACAGCTCAGGCGCACGACGGACAGACTGGAGCCGCTGGGTGTAGATTTCTTCCAGCCACGCATCCACATCCATGTCGTCCCAGCCACCTGCCGATTCAAGAAAAGCGCGTTCGCGCTCCTGTTCAGACCGAACTGCGCCGTCGGATGCTGATTCTTTAGCCGAGCGTTCAAGGTAGGCAGTAACGGCTGTACGCAAGGCTTCGTCCTGACTCTTGGCGGCGAGGTCTGAAAGCGCTCGCCGTTCTCTGGGGCTGAGGTCAGTCGGATTCATCGCCATCTCTCAAATCTCCCTCATGATGTTTGCCCCTGTCCTCCGGTCCAGCCAAGCCTGGAACAGTTCTCAGGGGTCGGCTCCGGCTCCCTACGGGTCAGGCGGGCGGCTCCGCGGGCGGGACGCCGCTATGACTCCATGGCTTTCTCAAGCGCACTCCACTCTACCAGGGGTGTGAGACGCCGCCGGGCAATCGTGCCTGAACCGACTGCCTTGGCAAAGCCGTCAAAGGTCAGCGAATGGTCCTGGATGTCGAGGATGAGCACGACCTTGGCCTCTTCGTTCGATGCCCATGGGCCGGCCTTGAGGGTCACTCCGGGCGGAAAGCCATTCTTGAGCACCTGCTGAATGAGGGCGACCCCTTTTTGGGTGTTGTCCGAGCTGCTGGCGTTTAAGTAGATTTCGTCGAGGTATAGCGGCATGGGTGTTTCCTCCTTTTGGGTTGAACGGGGCGGGAGCCGGGGCCGATCTGTCCATTAAACCGGCTGCCAGGAAAAGCGCAAGCCGGGCCGGACGTCTCGGCTTGCGGATGGCGCAGGGCAGGGTGTAAGAAGAGGGGCCAATACCCTGAACACAGGAGACGCGTGTATGGCAGAACTGATGCAGAACAAAGTCGCCCTGGTCACCGGAGCGAGCTCGGGGATCGGTCGGGCAACCGCGCTGGTCTTTGCCCGCGAGGGCGCCAAAGTCGTCGTGGCCGACCTGAATGTGGTCGGCGGACAAGAGACCGTGCAGTTGGTCAAAGCGGCCGGCGGGGAGGCGGTCTTCGTCGAAACCGATGTTTCGCAGGCGACCTCGGTCGAAGCCATGGTCCAGACTGCGGTGGACACCTACGGACGGCTGGACTGCGCCCATAATAACGCGGGCGTCGAGGGCGTGCTGAGCCGGACGGCCGAGCAGACCGAGCAGGACTGGGAGCCGGTCATTCGCATCAACCTGAAAGGCGTGTGGCTGTGCATGAAATATGAACTCCCGCACATGCTGCAACAGGGCAGCGGGGCTATCGTCAACACCGCCTCGGGCGCCGGCCTGATTGGGGTGAAGCGCATGGCGGCCTATGTGGCCAGCAAACACGGGGTGATCGGACTGACCAAGACGGCCGCCCTGGAGTACGCCAAGTCGGGGGTTCGGGTGAACGCCGTGTGTCCGGGGGTGATCCAGACCGCCATGGTCGAGCGGGTCAGCGGCCGCCGCCCGGACGTCCTGGAGAAAATGATTGCCGCCGAGCCCATCGGCCGCTCCGGTCAGCCCGAAGAGATTGCCGAGTCCGTGGTCTGGCTGTGTTCGGACGCGGCCTCGTTTGTCACCGGTCACGCCATGGCCGTGGACGGCGGGGCGGTCGCGGCGTAAACCTGAGAGGCTGACCGATTTCGTCTCTCGAACGCGTAAAGTGTCAACATTGCCCCGTGGCCGGGCGGCTATTCGCCGTTGACCGAAAACGCGAGCAGGGCGTTGCCCGGCACCCCGCCCCGATAACCGTAGCCGGAGTGGACATACAGCATGCCGTCCACAATGGTCGGCCCTGGACCGTCAAACGAGCCGCCCTTGGTCGGGACGCCGTTGGTGCTCTCATACTCCTGGATGGCGTTGTAGTCCCAGATGACAGTGCCGGTGTCGGTGGCGTAGCCGCGCAGATGGCCGTCGACCGACCCGGAAAACACCACGCCGGGCAGGGCCGACACCGCTGCTGACTGGGCCGGGCTGCACTGCGGTCGGTCGCCACAGCCGACCGCCGGGACGTGCCATTGCCGTGCGCCGCTTTCGATATCCAGGGCAAACAGGCCGCCCCCGACGCTGCCGTCCAGGACCCGAGTCCAGCTTCCGTCGGCTTGCTCGACCGTCTTGCGGACGACATCGGACAGGGCCACATAGACCTGTGTGGCATCGGCCGCCGATCCCCACTGAATCCCGCCCAGCAGGCCGCCCTTGCCGACCCGCTCCTGCCACACAATGGCGCCGTTCCGGTCCGGGTCAATGGCGTGCATCACCCCGGACTTTTGTCCGGCCAGGATGATCCGCCGACCGTCGGGCAGTATGCGCAGGATGGGGGAGGAGGCGAAGTCCAGGTCCGGGCCGCGCGCCTGTGGACAGTTGGTATCGTCCTCCATCTCACAAGCCGTGTTCCAGGCGTCGTTGGGTGTAAATTGCTTTGACCAGAGGATGTCGCCGGTGCGCAAATCGAGGGCAAGGACCGCATCACTCGTCAGCGAGGCCGGGTCGGAATAATTGTCGCCCGTGGCCACATACAGGCGGTTGCGCTCGGGGTCAATCGTCGGGGAGGACCAGACCGTGGCGCCGGACGGTCCCCATAACTGCACGCCGATGGCATTCTTGCGCACCGGCGCCGGGGGATCTGGAACGGTATACGCTTTCCAGACCAGCTGGCCGGTAAACCGGTCGAGCGCCATGACCGTGCCGCGAAACGTACAACACTCGTAGGTCGGGTCGGCGCCAGCGAGTTCCTCCAGGGAGGTGGTGGCCACGTAGAGCCGGTTGGCGTGGGTTTTGAGCGCGCCTGTAATCCGCGCTAAGGGATGATCGTCTACGTTCACTTTCCAGAGTTCCCGGCCCGTGCGGGCATCCAGCGCATACACGTTTGCCGCCGCGTCGCCCGTATACACAGCATAGCGCGGCGGGGTCGTGCCCGGCAGGCTATCGACCACCAGGGTCGCGCGGACTCCACTGTCCGTTTTCACCGACCAGTACAAGCAGCCGGTTTTGGCATCGAGCGAATAAATACGGCCCTGGAGCGACCCGATAAACACCCGGCCGCCAATCACGGTCGGTTGGGAGACCCGAAAATCCATGGGCAAACCAAACACCCATTTGACCTTCAACTCGGGAACCTGGGCGGCGCTGAGCCCGGCGGCTTGGGCGGGTTGGAAGCGGGTGTTGAAGGGATCGACGCCCCAGCCGTTCCACTGCGGGGCGCCGTCTTCCACCGCAAAAGTTCCTGGTGCGTCTGCACAGAACCCGGCGACCGTCTTGTCTGTGTCGGTCGAAAGCGACAGCGTCTTGCCGGTCAGCCATTCGGAGAGGGCACGCCGTTCCGGACCGGTTCGCATCAGGCCGAGGAATCGCATCCGGCCGCGTTCCAAAGAATGCAGGACCGTCGAGGCGGGCAGGCGCGACATGACGTCGCGGTGTGGCGCGCGTTTGACCTGCCCCTCGTGGCAGTGCGCGCAGTGCGCCTGGTAGAGCGCTGCGCCGTCGCTTTCCCCTGTTGGAGGGAGCGCCCAGCTCGGAGCAAGACCCACGCTCGACAACAGCAGGCCAGCCACAAGCGCCGGGATCACGGCGCGTATTGTTTGCATGAGAGACCCCTACTGAACATCCGTAATCACGAAGTTCTGACTGTTCTGCCGCCACTCCAACAGGGTGCTCTGCCCCAGGGCCGGGAAGTCCTCCGCCACACATTCGCCCGCTACCCCTTCTACAAACTCCTGCCCCAGCGTCGTCACCATGACCGTCGTCCGGCCCAGCTCGACCCCATCGGCCAAGGCGGTCACACTATGCGCGCCGTCGCCCAACAGATTCCAGTTGAGCAACAAGACAAATCCATTATCCGTGTCCCCACAGGTATCCAGCGTATCCCCCCGCTCCAGGCCATACGCCGCCCCGTGCCACGCGAACTCCCCCTGTTCGGTCTTGATCTCGATCTCCACCTGCTCGGCCTCGCATACCCAGCCCCACAGCGCGCCTATCCCACTCTGAAACGAGTCCGGGCCCGGATTCTCCAGCCGTCCCCCCAGGTCTCCCAGACCATCTGAGGTCGGATAAAATCCCGAATTGACGATGTAGTCGATTGAGATGGTGCTGCCGTCCGGCCGCGGGATGTGAGCGGTGACTATGCGGGCATAGCCCACCTTGGGGACATCGACGCTGTAGAGATCGTCGGCGGGATTGTCGAAGTAATACTGCCAGAAGCCGCCGTCCGGGCCACTTTCCGCCGCGCGGACGAGCTGATCCACGACAAGCTCTCCGGTCGCGCTGTCGGTGGCAATCCCTCCTTGTCGAAACTCGAACCGATCCGGGAACCCGCCGTGGAGCGTGATGATCCTGCTGGCACGATCCATGATGGCGATGTAGACGGACCCCTGTATCCACGGTCCGTTCGGATCGCGCAGGATGACCCTGGATTTCGAGACTGCGGTCAGATCGCCGGCCGAAAGGAGTCCGGTGAAGTATTCCCCCGCAGCCGTGACGAAGGTCTTCAAGCTTGCCCGATCCACCACATCCCTGGCCGTAACGGGCGGTTCGATATGCTCAATATCCTCTGCGGCCAAGTGAGACGCGTCAAGATCAAATCCGACGAGCACCAAGGCAGGTTGCCCCGAGATGCCCGAGAGAAGGGGGATGGCATAGCCGGAGGCGCCCGGGATATCAGGGACATTGAATGCGCCGCCCTGCCTGGCAACGGCAGCAGCGAAGGCGGTCCTGGCCGCCGCCGGGCTGGTCAGGTCGGCCGGGTCAATTCCCAATGCGCGCAGGATCGCTTCATAGATTACGGGGTTGAGTTGCCGGCCGGACAAGGCCATGTCCTTCGAGTGAACGAGCACCCTGTCGCTGGGCGCCAGTCTCACGACGTAGGTGGAACCGGAACGCCACGGACCCCCCTCCTGCCTGAAAAGACAGCCAACGTAGGCTAACTGCTTGAGGGTCGTAATGTTGGGGGTCGTCATGCCCTGCGACTCGCTCACAAAGATGTCTCTCACGGCCAGCCCGAAGTCGGTCAGGCTGGCGCTGCCGTCTTCCACCTGTTGCGCTGTCACAGGTGGATCTGCAAGCGGAGTCACGTCGTCAGGCAGTGGGCATTCGAGCTGCGTCTGCGCGAAGGCCGGGCGTGCATCGGATAAGACGCCGGCCAGCAAGAACAGGCCGCTGGCAAGAATCAGCGCTATCGGGGTCGGCACGGTTCCAGTTTGCATCTTCGGGTTCTCCTCCCTCACAGACTACCGGGGGCAAGTTCAGGGTTTGTCTGTTCATCGTCTCTTGGGCGGGCAGGGTAGCAGTGAGCCATCCAACCATCAAGGCGGACAACAGATCATTCAGCAATCTCTCGTCTGAAACTTTGTTTGACTAGGCAGGCAGGAAGGATGTACAGGAGTAGGATGGCACGTGAGCCCGAGCCGCGAGGGCCGGGGGACAGAAAGGAGACCCGTGTATGGCAGACCAGGCACAGGAGTGGGCCGAAGAAACGCTAGCGGTGGCCGGCACCGAATTGACCCTGATCAGCGGCGGGAGCGGCCGACCGCTGCTCGTCCTGCACGAGGAGTTGGGCCATCCCGGCTGGTTCAAGTGGCATGCCGCGCTGGCCGCCAACCGGCGTTTGCTGATCCCCCAGCAGCCCGGCTTTGGCAAGTCGCCCAAGCTCGACTGGACGCGCAGCATCCGCGACCTGGCCGCCTTTTACTCGCGCGTCCTGCGCGAGCGCGAGTTGGTGCCGATCGACGTGATCGGCTTTTCGCTGGGCGGTTGGATTGCGGCTGAGATGGCGGCCAACCACGCCGGCCAGTTCAGCCGCATGATTCTGGTCGGGGCGACCGGGATTCAGCCGCCCCGCGGCGAGATCAAGGATCTGTTTATTCGGACCTCGCGCAAATACCTCGACGAGAGTGTGCTCAACCCCGGCCGCACGCCCGAGTTTGCAACCCTGTACGGCGGGGAACCAACGCCCGAGCAGTTTGAGGCCTGGGAGGACGCCCGAGCCGAAGTGGCCCGTCTGGCCTGGTCGCCGTATCTGTTCAACCCCAGCCTGCCGCATCTTCTCCAGGGGGTGAGCGGCCTGCCGACCCTGCTGATCTGGGGCGGTCAGGACGAGGTGGTCCCCCTGAGCGCGGGCGAGGTGTATAGCGAGTCGATTGAGGGCGCCAGGCTGGTTGTGTTAGAGCAGTGCGGCCACCGGCCCGAGATTGAGCAATCGAGCGAGTTTATCAAGACCGTCCAACAGTTTCTTGGCTGAATACGGTCGGCAACGACCGACAAAGGAGGATGCGCCATGCATGTCATGTATTTTTCGGAGCGGCCCTACCATCCGGTGCCCGAGGAGGTCCTGCTCAGGAACGGCTACTGGGGAGTGCCCAACACCTACTACGATCCCGCAGTGGCTTCGCGGCTGTACAACGAATACCTCGACGAGGATGTCTTTGCCGAGAAGATGGGCTTTGACGGCATTATGCTGAACGAGCACCACGGCCTGATCCTGTGCATGGGCTCGGTGGTCGATGTAGAGGCCTCGATCCTGGCCCGGATCACCGAGAAGGTCCGCATCGTGCTGCTCGGCAACCCCCTGCCGGTGGTCGGCAACCCCCTGCGGCTGGCCGAAGAGCTGGCCGAAATCGACCTGATCTCCAAGGGCCGGCTGGTCGCCGGCTGGGTCCGCGGCGGCGGGACGGAGCAGTTCGCCAATAATACCAACCCGTCCTATAACCGGGAGTATTTCAATGAGGCCCACGACCTGATCGTCAAGGCCTGGACCACGCCCGGACCGTTCCGCTGGGAGGGCAAACACTTCAACTATCGGTTTGTGAATCCGTGGGCCCTGCCGCTGCAAAAGCCCCACCCGCCGATGTGGATTCCGGGTCTGGTCAGTCCCGAGACGGTCCAGTGGTGCGCCAAACACCGCTATCCGTACGTCGCCCTGGCCACCTATCTGGAGCCGACCGTCGAGCTGTGGAATCTGTACGCCGAGGCGGCGGCTCAGGAGGGCTATCAGGCCGGCCCGGAAAACTTCGGCTATCTCCAGAAGGTGTACGTCGCCGAGACCGAAGAGAAGGCCCAGGAGATGGGCAAGCAGGATTTGTACGGCGGGGGCATGTACACCGCCATCCGGCCCGAGTGGCTGTTTCCGTCCGGCTATAACTCCAAGGCCGCGACCCAGCGTCTGGCCCGCCAGTTCACCGACCCCAAGGGCCGCAGTCAGCTCTTCAGCGGCTACGAGGGGCAGAGCATCGAAGAGGCCAAGGCGGCCGTGTACGGTCTCTACCCCCACGCCCAGGAGTCCTACCAGCTGATTCGGGGCACGCCCAAGACCGTCATTCCCAAGCTGCGCAAGATCATGGAAATCCTGCGCCCGGGCGTCTTCGGTCTGTGGCAGAACGACGGCCCGATCGGTCATCCCGAACGGATGAATAATATCCGGCTGCTCGGTGAAGAGGTCATCCCGGCCATGCGGGAGATCGCCAAGGAGCTGGGGCTGGAAAGCCCGCTCGAACGCCAGCCCGGCTCGCGGCCCCTGCCGGCAACCGGCCAGTGGGACCCGGTGGCCCAGAGTGAGGCCCTGGCCGCGCTGTAGACGACCGGCTCGCCGCCGCGCCCTGAGCACCCCGAGCACTGCGTCTCGGCTGCCGACGAGCCCAGGTTTCTCCATACCTGGGCGGCGGTTCCCGTTCGCCCGGCGGTGGGCCGGGCTCGTCGTGCTGCTGGTCGCCAGCCTGTCGGTTTCGCCCGCCACTGGCGAGAATGCGGCGGACGGGCGCAGCTGGAAAACCCTGGCCGCGCTGTCTGAGACCGAGTTGGCCCGGCTTGATCTGTCCGCCACTACGCCGCGTCACTCCCAGTATCCCTACCTGCCGGCCGAGCCGTATCCGTTCCGCCCGCCGTACAGCGCCGAGGAAATGGGCATCCGGGCCATGGAGTTTACCCAGCGTCCGCGCTGGTCGTGCGTGTTCGCCAACATCTTCGGTTCCATCTCGCATACCGGTTTTCTGGCTATCGCCGGCCAGGGGGTGGGCTATATGGCCTATCCTGCGCCGCGCGGCCTGGCCGCTGAGATCGGCCGTCAGCCCGGTCAGCTGTTGTACCGCTACCTCACCCAGCATCTGTATCCGCCCGAGGCCTACGGCTCGATGAACCTCGTCTTCCGCTACCGTACCGGGCCGCAGTTCGCCAAGAAGGAGGACATGTTTTTTTATTCGCCGTCGCTGCGTCGGGTGCGGCGCCAGAAGTCCCAGAGGCGCAGCGAGCCCTTTCCCCAGATGGCGGTGACCTTTGATGACGCCTCGGGCCGGGCGGCCTGGGAGTTCTCGTGGCGGCTGCTGGGGACCGATGTGCTGTACGACACCGTACGCTTTCCGACCACCCGTCCGCAGGTGTTGGTGACCCAGACCGACGGGACGTTTCGGGAGGTTGCGACCCAGGATATCAGCCTGATGGGCGCGGACTATGCCCACTATACGCCCGACGGCGGGGTCGAGTGCTATGTGGTCGAAGCCCTGGCCCGGGCCGACTGGATTCCCGACTACGCCCGCCCGCGTCTGCTGTACTGGCTGGAAAAGCGCGCCTTCTACCCGCTGCGCACCGAGATGTATGACCGGGCTGACCGACTGGTTCAGGTCGAGGTGCGGCGCACCAAGCTGGTCAACCCGGAGCTGGGAGACCGCGGCTATGCGCCTTTCATCCACCTGTACTGGGACATCGCGGCCGATATCCTGACCTATAATATCCGGGACGGCATCCGGCCCATGGAGTGGTCCGAGGCTGACACCCTGACCTATTTCAGCCCGGACTTCATGCGCCGCCAGTGGTATCTGGAACCGGTCCGCAGCTATCTGGGGGTGGAACGGCCCGAGGAGTTCTTCCTGCGCCCCGGGCTGGAGCCGGGCAAGTTTCCCGAGCAGCGTCAGATCAGCCTGTCGCCCGAGCTGATGGTGCGGCTGGCAGCTCAAGACGCGGCCGGCCGGCTGGTTTTTGACGCTGCGCCCTAGACAATCGCCGTCCACAGGCTGTACAGCGCAAAACTGCCGTACACGCCCGAGGCCAGCAGCATCATGGCGATGCACACCGGCCCCGGCCGGGCCGAGACGGGCAGATAGCGCAGGTTGAGGTACAGCATCAGCGGCACGTACATGGCCATGGAGAAACCGCCCAGCAGTGCGGCGTTGAAAATAAAGCCGAGTCCGGTTACCGCGTATTGCTCAAAGAACCAGGTGCTGGCGGTGCCGGCCAGCATGAACCCGACGGCAAACGGCAGATAGAGTCTGGCCTGATCGACGCGCTGACCAAACCGAAAGCAGCTGCGTACAATATACGCCCACACCCGGGCGCCGCCGTCGACCGCCACCAGCTGGGTGCTGAACAGGGCGGCCATGCCGATGACCAGGTACAGATAGCGCCCGAAGCTGCCCAGGCTCTCGCCCAGGATGAGCGACTCGTCCCAGATAATTCGTCCCTCGGTCGGCACCAGCCCGAGCGGCCGCAGCACGCACAGGGCGCCGAACATGAACAGGAACATGGTCAAGCTGTTGAGCAGCCAGAAGTACAGCGTCTGGTCAAACACGACCCAGCGTAGCCAGTCCTTGAAGGCGCGGCGGTTCGGCTCGGTGTCCGGATAGGTATAGCCGGTCGGCGTCTCTGTATCGGCCCCGCCGCGCAGCGGGTTCCTGAGGGTCGGCATGCGCGCCCCCATGCCGATGCCCTTATCACGCAGATAAAAGGCGTACCACAGGTTGCCGGCTCCGCCGGCCCCGGCAAACACCACCGCGCCAAAAAAACGGCTGAAGGGAAACTCGTCGTCCAGCTCGATATGGCCGAAGTTCACTAGCCCGCGCGCCATCTCACCGACGGCGTCCAGGGTGCCGACCTGAAAGGCGACGAAGATCAGGCCCAGGGTCATGAACACGACCAGCCCGATGGTGATCCGCTCGACCGCCCGATACATGACCTTGGGTCCGAACAACACCAGCGCGACCGACACAAAGGTGAGGCCGGTCCACATCCAGTCCGGGCCGGGTCCGTCCGGGCCGAACAGCAGCGCCTTGAGCGCCGCGCCCGAGATACGCGCCCAGCCGGGCAGGAACAGGGTCACAAAGCCGACGAACAGCAGGGCGTAGATGAAGCCCATCCACACCCGGGCGAAGCCGGTGTACGGCGCCTCGCCGGTGACAATCGCCCAGCGGCCGATTTCGATATTGACCCACAGCTGCAGAAAAACTCCCAGGGCGGCGGCCCAGACCATGCTGGCCCCGAATTTGGCGGTGATCCACGGCCACAGCACAATCTCGCCGGCCCCGATTGACAGCCCGACCAGCACTGCGCCCGGTCCGGTCATGCGCCAGAAGGACAGGCTGCGGTGGGGCAGGTCGGCCGTTCTCAGCGGTGCGATGCGAGCGTTCATGCCGCCTCCTTGTCACGATTTTTGTCGTGATTCCGGTCGTGATTTCGCTGTGCGAATCTGGTATCTCACACGCATGCAGACATCTATCACAGTCGGTGGCGCGACCGGAACCAATATCCGCAACACGCTGGAGTTTGTCCGCCAGGCCGAGCGCCTGGGCGTGGACGCTGTCTGGTCGGCCGAGGCGTGGGGTCAGGATGCGGTGACCTCGCTGGCCTATCTGGCTGGCCACACCAGCCGTATCAGGCTGGGCACCGGCATCATGCAGATCAGCGCCCGTACGCCGTCGATGACGGCCATGAGCGCTCTGGCTCTGCACGATCTGTCCCAGGGGCGCTTTGTGCTGGGGCTGGGCACCAGCGGTCCCCAGGTTGTCGAGGGGCTACAAGGTGTGGCCTTCCGCGCGCCCCTGACCCGGCTCAAGGAAACGGTCGAGATTGTCCGCCTGGCCTTTCGGGGCGAGAAGCTGCGCTATAGCGGCCGCGTTCATCACCTGCCGCGGCCGGGCGGTGAGGGCAAGGCGCTGCGCATTGACCATCCGCCGGTGGACATTCCCATTTTTCTGGCCACCCTGGCGCCCAAGGCGCTTGAGTATACCGGGGCGGCGGCTGACGGCTGGCTGGGCACCTCATTCTCGCCCGATCACGCCGAGGCGCATTTGGCCCATATCCGTCGCGGTGCCGAGGCGGCGGGCCGCAGTCTGGACGCTATTGAGCTGCACGCGACCTGCCCGGTGGCGATTGGCGACAATGTCGAGGAGCTGATCGCCGCCCGCAAACCGGGGGTGGCGTTCAGCCTGGGCGCCATGGGCTCGGCCACAACGAATTTCTACAACGCCGCGTTTCAGCGCTCCGGCTTTGCGGACGAGGCCAAGGCGGTCCAGCGGCTGTGGATTGCGGGCCAGCGCAAAGAAGCTGCCGAGCGTGTGCCGGACGCCATGGTGAGTCAGTTCGGCGCGATTGGCACGCCTGCCATGGTGCGCCAACGGTTCCAGACCTATCGGCGGGTCGGGATTAACGGGCTGACCCTGCGGATTGAGGCCGACGGCTTCGATGATCGCATCGCCACGCTCGAACAGGTGATGGAGTTGATCCGCAGTCTTGACGATGCGCCGTAGTGCAATTCGGCTCGTGCAGGGGCCTCTCCTCCTGCCCCATCCATTCGCCCGCGCTTCCGCGCTTCCCCCTTTGTCAAAACGATACCTGCAATGAGATCACGCTTGCCTTTTGCTACAATGGTGGGGAAGGGAGGGACGTATGAAAGCACATATGCAGCTCGGCGATTTTCTGGTGGCCTATCTGCGTAAGGCTGGCGTCAGCCGCCTGTTCGGCATTCCCGGCGATCTGGTCATCCAGCTGTTCATGAAGTTTGGCAAACCCCGCGATATGCGGGTGATGACGTTTTCACACGAGCCCGGAGCCGGTTTTGCGGTGGACGGCTATGCGCGGGCGACCGGGCAGCTCGGCGTGCTGTGTGTCACCTATGGGGCGGGTGGGCTGAATGTGGTCAATGCGGTGGCCGGTTCCTACTCTGAGCGGGTGCCGGTCCTGGTCGTCAGCGGCGGACCGGGCGAGGAAAAACGCAAGCTGGGTATTCTGGTCCACCACCAGGCCAAGGAAATCGAGTCCCAGTTTCGGGTCTTCAAGGAAATCACGTGTGCGGCCAAGATTATTGATAATCCCCAGACTGCGGTCGAGGATATTCATGAGGTCATGCAGGCGATCTGGTTGCACCAGCAGCCGGGCTATATCGAGATCCATCAAGACATGGTCGAGAGACAGATTACGGTGCCCAAGTCCATCCTGGGCTGGGACGGAACTTTCGACCGCTACCACTCCGATCCCCAAAAGGTTGCCGAGGCAGCCCGGGATACGGTGAGCCGTCTCAATCAGGCCACAAAACCCTTTGTGATTGTGGGTATCGAGGTCTTCCGCCACAAACTCGTCGACCAGGCGGTGGCCCTGGTCGAGAAGACGGGCGCTCCGTGCGCCACGACCGTGCTGGCCAAGGGCGCGTTTCCGGCCGATCATCCTCAGCATATGGGGGTGCATATCGGGGTCATCTCGCCCGAGCCGATCCGCCGCCGGGTGGACGAGGCTGATCTGGTGGTGAACCTGGGGACGCTGCTGACCGATATGAATCTGGGCTCTCAGCTGCCCCGCTTGCCGCGTGAAAAACTGGTCTGGGCCTCGGAGAATCGGGTCGATATCAGCCACCACAGCTATACCGATGTCACCCTCGACGACTATCTCCAGGCGCTGCTCGACGCGCCGATTCGCCAGCGCCATGAGGCGGTCAGCTATCACGATAATCTCGCGCCCCAGGCGCCGGGTGAGGAGCGCCCCATCGGGGTCACCGACATGCTGTGCGAGGTGAACGCCTTTCTGGACACCCATCCCGAACACCTGGTCGTGGCCGAGGCGGGCGATATGCTGTTTGCTGGCCTGGACGTGCGCTTTGGCCGCCGCAGCAGCTATCTGGCCCAGGGCTATTACGCCTCAATGGGGTTTGGCGTTCCGGGTGCCATGGGGGCGCAGCTCGGCACCGGCCAGCGCCCGTTGATCTTGTGCGGCGACGGCGCGTTCCAGATGACCGGGCCGGAAATCGCCCACGCCCCGCGCTACGGTTTGAACCCGATTGTGGTGCTGATGAATAACGGCGGCTGGGGCATCTTCCGACCGATATCCGAGCGCGAAGACCTGCTGGCCACCCCGCCGTGGCCCTATGCCCAGTTGGCCGAGGCGTGGGGCGGCACCGGCATCCGGGTTCAGACGGTCGCCGAGCTGCGGGCCGCGCTCAAGGCGACCGACGACATCCCGTCGTTCGTGATCATCGAGGTCATGGCCGACCCGCACGAGCTGTCGCCGGTGACGATCAAGTACATCACCGCCTCGGTCGGCGAGACGCACTGAGGACGGGGGGGCGGACTGCCTAGGAGTGCTTGGCCGCGAGCTCGGCCAGGGCTGTCGCCCGCCACAGCTGCCAGGAACGCCGGTAGTCGCCGAGCGTGGTCGAGGCGGCGGCAGCCTCGTCGGGACTGAGGTAGCGCACCTCGCCGTCAGGGCCGGCCAGCGTCAGAGCCTGGAGCTGGAGCTTGGCGTTCAGCTCCAGGTAGATGCTGCGGGCCACCACCAGGGCCAGGCTGTCGGCCACCACGGTCGCTCCGTGGCCGCGCATCAGGGCGGCGGGTTTGTCACCCAGGCTGGTCGCCAGGGCGCGGCCCAGGGCCGGGCTGCGGATGAACAGGTCTGTGGCCTCGCCGGCCATGTCGCGAATCTCAAAAATAGGAATGCCTTGGCCGACAAAAGCCGCCATGTGGTACACCGGTCGCAGCGGTATGGCGGCCACGCCGAACGGAATCAGGCTCGGCGCATGGTTATGCACCACCGCCCGCACCTCGGGCCGGACCCGGTAGATTTCGCCGTGGATGAAGCGTTCGAGGTAGAGTTCGGGTGTCCGGCGTGTTGGCCGGCTGTCGAGGTCAAACTCTACAATATCGTCGGTCGTGACCGTCTCCGGGGCGATAGCCCGTGACAGCAGATAGTGGTCGGGCTTGTGCGGCGAACGCAGACTGACATGGCCGTAGCCGTCGACAATCCCGTGCCGGGCCAGAATCCGGTTGGCGGCGACGAGGTCGGCCAGCGCTTCGTCAATGCCGGGTTTCATTGGTCTGAGGAGGAACGGTCTTTGGAGGCGGCTCGGTCGTCCTCGACAACCCGCGCCTCGGTGATAATCACATCCTGTTCGTCTTCCTGGGTCTCTTCCTGGGTCTCTTCCAGGTGCTCCTTTTTGCGCCTTGTCCACGCCCCGAAGAGCAGGGTGGCGAGGCCGAGAACGAACTCGTCAAGAAACGGAATGAGGTCGGGAATCAACAGGTCGAGCACGAACAGGCCGGCGGTCAGCATGAACAGCTGCGGAAAGCGCAGGCGGCGGGCAATCCGTAAGATCAGCGGGCTGAGAAGACTGGCTATGAGACGCATGGCTTAGTCTCCGTTACGGCCGGGTTTTTCTTCGTCTTGCAGGTCTGTGTGGCCGGCCCCGTCTGCATCTGGTTGCTTACGGGCGCCGAACGTCCCGAGCTGCTCGGCCAGTTCCCGGAGACGCCGGCTGACCCGGCCGTTGATCGTGTCCGTTTCGTCAACCGAGCCGGCCCGCAGGCCGCTGAGCAGCTCAATGCCCTGATCGATGGTCTGGACCGGGTAGATATGGAACCGGCCGTCTTCGACCGCCTGCACCACATCGGCGCGCAGGATGAGGTTGCGCACGTTGGCGGCCGGGATCAGCACACCCTGTTGGCCGGTCAGACCGTGGGCTTTGCACACATCAAAAAAGCCCTCGATCTTCTCGTTGGCTCCGCCAATGGCCTGGACTTCACCCCACTGGTTGACCGAACCGGTGACGGCTAAATCCTGACGCAGGGGCGCCTCGGCCAGCCGCGACAGCAGGGCGTACAGCTCGGTTGACGAGGCGCTGTCGCCGTCCACGCCCGAGTAGGACTGCTCAAAACACAGGCTGGCCGACAGGGCGAGCGGTTTGTCCTGGCCGAAACGGTTGCGCAAATAGCCGGACAGAATGAGCAGGCCCTTGTCGTGGCTCGACCCGCTCAGGCGCGACTCACGCTCGATGTTGACGATCCCGGCCCGGCCCATGCCGACGCTGGCCGTGATGCGCGACGGCCGGCCAAAACTGTGCCCGCCGATGTCGAGGACGGCCAGGCCGTTGATCTGGCCGACTTTTTCGCCCTGACTGTCGAGCAGGACTGTGCCGCGGGTGATCATCTCGCGCAGCTCTTCTTCAATCCGATTGGCCCGAAAGCGCCGTTGCTGGAGTGCGGTTTCGACATGCGCGGCGGTCACCAGCCGAGCCTTGTCTTTGCCCGCCCAGTAGGCCGCCTCACGAACGAGGTCGGCGACCTCGGCATAGGCCGCCGAGACCTTCTCGCGGTCGCCGACTCGGCGCGCCCCGAACTCGACCAGGCGTGCGACCCCGGACCGCTCAAAGTGCGGCAGGTTTTCCTGCCGGCACAGCCGGCCGACCCACTGGCCGTACAGCTGACCGTGCTGGCCGCTGAGTTCCAGCGTGTGTCGAAAGTCGGCGTGGACTTTGAACAGGTCCTGAAACTCGGGATCGAGCGCGTACAGGCTGTGATACAGGCTGGGGCTGCCGACGACGATCAGCTTGAGCTGAACAGCGACCGGCTGGGGCTGAAGGCCGGCCGCGCTGAACAGCGAAAGCGGTTCATAGGTCTCGGGCGCGATGTGGCCGCTCTTGAGGGTGCGTTTGAGGGTCTTCCACACCGCCGGCTCGGTCAGCGCGTCTTCGAGATTAAAGATGAGATAGCCGCCGTGGGCGCGCAGCATCGAGCCGGCCTTGATGCGGGTGAAGTTGGTCACCAAACGTCCGCCCCGGTCGAGGACGCGTTCGATGCTGCCAAACAGATTCTGATACGCCGGGGTGTTTTCGGTCAGCACCGGAGCGCCCGTGGTGTGGGCGTTATTGACGACGACGTTCACCTCGTACTCGTACAGCTGTTCTTGGCCGACCGGGGCTTGGCCGGGCGTGGGCGAAACGCCCGTCGCCCCGTCGTGGTCGGCCGGTTCCTTGAAGGCGTCGAGGTGTTCGACCGTATGTCGCTTGACCTGTTCGAGGTAGGCAGCGACCGCCGGGCTGTGGATTTCCTGGCCGATGGCCGCGAGGTGCGGGGCGATCACGTTCTCGCAGAAGCGCTGTTCAACCTGACGGATGTCCTCGGCCATGGCCCGCATGATGTCACGCTGCTGGCGGGGAAAGTCGGCCAGGTCGGCCAGCAACTCGCGGCGCTTGTGTTCGATGGCGGCCTGCTGGTCCTCGGCCAGCTGCTGAAATTCTTCGGGACCTTTCAGCGGCTGGCCGTTGACGACCGGGATCAGGATCATGCCCTGCGGACTCATCTGCAGCAGGAAGCCCTTGTCTTTGGCCTTGGTCTCGAAACTCGCGTTGAGGGCCTGGGCCTGGGCCAGATATTTTTCTTTGAGATCGTCCCTTTCCCGGTCAAAGGCTTCTTCGCGGAATGCCTTGGGCAGCTCTTCGCGCAGGGATTTCACCAGCCGGCCCATGCGCGCCTTGAGCCGGGCGCCGTGGCCGGCCGGCAGGCCGATTGCCTGCGGCACGTCCGGGTCGGCAAAATTATGCACGTACACCCAGTCACCCGGCGTTGGGGCGTGGCGGGCCTGTTGGGCGACCCAGTCGTGGACCACCTCGAGTTTCTGGGCTCCGGCCATGCCAGAAACAAAAATATGAAAGCCGCTGCCGGCGATGCCGAGTCCGAGGTCGAGCGCGGCCTGGGCCCGCTCTTGGCCGACGAGGTCGTGGTCGGGCGGCTCAAGCTCGGCCGTGGTCTGAAAGGCGGTTGGAAACGAGACCTGGAAGCGTAACTCCTCGGCGCTCAGCTCGGCCGGTAGGGGAAGGGGCGGCGAGTCGTCTGAGCGGCCCGACGCGGGGCTAGACATGCCGCCGTCTCCCGGTTGTTCGGATTTTGGGTCGGACTTTGGGCAGGCTGACCCGCAGCACGCCGTTGCGAAACGTGGCGTGGATGCGATCCGGGTTCACCGGGGCGGGCAGGCGGACCCGGCGCACGAACTGGCCCGAGTGGCGTTCCTGGCGGAAGACGTTCTCTCCCCGTCCGGTACGGCTGACCGAGCGAATGCCGCGCAGCACGAGTTCTCCGTTTTTGACTTCGACCGCGATGCTTTGCTTGCTGACGCCGGGCAGGTCGGCCTCAAGCACGAAAGCCGTTTTGGTCTCATACAGGTCGAGTTGGGGAGCCCAGACCTGGGTCCGGTCCGGTCGTCTGCCCCAACGCCGGTGGATCATCTCGTCGAACAGTCGATCAACCTCTTGGGTCGCCTCCTGGAAAGGGGTCGGAAGTTGCCACGGATGCCGCTGCGCCATGTGCAATGCCTCGTCTGCGCCTTTGTCCGCCGAAACCGCGTCTTGGAATCGGCTCCGGCGTCCTGTTCAGTTACACTGGACCGGAGTCCGGATGCAAGCCCTGCCTGGCTCCGGGTGCTGTCCTAATTCGGACACTCGACGCCGAAATTAGGACAGCACTGTAGTCATCCTGACTACAGTGCTAAAATTGACAACCGAAACGAGCATTTACGTTTTCCCCAGGTCAGGGAGAGGCGGTCCCGGGGTCAGCCTTCGTGGGGCTTTGGATAACAGGCGGTATGGGCACCTGATGAGAGTGGTGCGTCGCCGCGTAGTACATGATCCCTGTAATGAGGGTGACAATAATCGCACCAAAAGCAAGGAAGACTTTGACCATCCTCCAGGCGAATTTATCTGTCACGAGGTCTTTCTGCCCAGTGCGGATTTCGCGCAGGTCACTTTTGATGTCCGTACGGATTTCGCGCAAATCGCTTTTGAGGTCCCCTGTCTCGTTCTTGAGCGCCTGTGTCCGTTCGTCAAGACGCCCGTAGATGTTTTTCAGGTCAGTCAGAAGACTGTATATCAATGGCTGGTAATCTGGCTTACGCTCAAGAGCCGGATCGCTTTTTGGAGCAGGATCACCCGGCTCCCGTTGCTCTGGGGGAGGGAGATCGGGGTACGGGTCTGTCATAGTCCCGAGTCTTTCTTGTCCAGAAACTCCCAGAGCGACCGATCATGGTAGCCCCAATAGGCATCAAGACGAAAAATGACGTGCGTTCGAGTGGGCGGCTCTTGGTCTTCGTGGCGAGGAAAGAGTTCTTCGCTGATTTCTTTCGTATCCTTCTCGCTCCGCAACGCCCATGCTTGAGGTCCGATACGATGGAATTCTGCTCCAATTTCCCTCAATCTGGATTCTAACGTCTGAACCGCAGACGAGGACGTATGGGTATTAAAAATCAAGACATAGCGTGGCATAGCGGTTGCCGAGAGACGAACATTTTAGGGCAGTATCCTATCGCAATCGGCCGAGCGGTGCCAGGGGAATTGACCAAAAAAGTTCTTTTCTGGAGGGGGGGGGTACGGGGGCTCGGTTCTCAGCCGATCTTGCCCCCTCGAATAACCCGCAACTGAAACGGTTTCCGGTCAGGTCGCGGAAACGGCGGTGGAGACGGCAACGGTTCCAGTTCAGGCGGCGTGGCTTCCGCTTCCCGTATCAGCTCGGGGATACCCCACACATGGTCGGTCAAGCCATACTCCATCGCCGGCGTCACGCAGAGCGCTTCGTGGATGCGACACCAGTTGTAGTGCGCAATCGTGAGAGCCACGGCCGCCCGGTGGTATTCCAGCTTCTTGCTGTGTCCGCTCGTGCGGCGCGTGTGCCGGCGGAGCCCGGTGCGCACGTTCAGGTTGCACCGCTCAATATGGTTCGTCGTCACCTGGGTGAGGTCAGGCTGACCGCGCCGGATCGGATAGGTGCCCGCCTTCTTGTTCATCATCACATAATCCACGTCGCCGCCGAAGGTGGCCGCCACCGCCTCTTCATAGACATGGAAGGCATCGGTCGTGATCTGTGGCCGATTGATGACCCGGCCACGGAGATCGGCCAGTAACGCCCGGGCATTCTCGCCCGTCCGTTTCCCGACCAGATAGCTCACGATCAGCTTTGTCTGTGCGTCGAGCCCCATCCACAAATACGCATCGCCGAACTCGGCTGGGTCGTGGTCCTGGAGGTGCTGCTGCTTTTTGCGAATGAAGCCCCACGTCTCATCCAGCTCCAGAAAGCCGACGTGCAGCTGGCGCATCGCGGCATGGTGGAGCCGGTGACACGCCTCGCCGACGCGCTTGCTCAGGCGCATGATCGTATCGCGGTGGACGCCCGTCAGGCGTTCCGTCGCGCGGATGGAATTGCCCTCGGTCAACAGGGAGATGACCTGGACTTGCTGGGGGAAAGGCAAGCGGTTCACGGCGGTCCCCTTTTATCGGGCCGCGCCATGTGCTAGCGTGAAAACTCAACACGGTCGTCATGCTCTTACATGGCGGTTAGGCCCCGCGTCGGATGGCCGTCCAGCGCGGGGCTTTTCGTTTCTGCCTAAGTACCTGATTTAATTGCAGTATTATCCTAATCCTGAAAGGGTGAGTCAAGGGGGATCTCAGCCATCATGGTCATGCGACGGACCCGTCCGTTCTGTGTGGCCTGTGTCCAGTGCCACCGGGATCTGGGTGATCTCTTCTTTTGTTCGTTGATGTTGAGAGTCCGTCGTCCATAGCTCACACCTAGTCCCTTCCTGGAGACCGTGATATCTTCGGGCATGTAGGACCTCTGTTCAGTCTGGGCGGGTTCTGTTGCAGCAGAACCCGTGCGTGAAGGATTGGGCGGAATTGGACGCACGACGACGCTGCCGGGGGCGACCGGCCAGCGTTGCCGCAATGAATGAGGAAAGAGTTGATCCCTGCCACATCCACCTCCCATCCACAGCTTGAAAGAGGGCGGCGCAGCAGGTATGGTTGAGGTGCTGACGCTCAACTATTCCGCTACGCGGTCTTCAAAGCCTGGGGATGCTGTCTCCAGGCTTTGTTGGTATCAATTCGGAAACGGCACAGCAACCTGACATGCGACTCTTCTACAGATCATCCCAATGGTCACGAATATAGGCTTTGAGCTTCGCTTTTAAGCTCCTCGAAATGAGATACCCCTCGATCTCACGCAGCACTGCCTCTTTTGTCCAGCCTTGGGCTTTCAGTCTTTCGATGACACCGCGATAGACCTGCTCAAAGCCGTAATCAGATATGGCTTTGGCAATGAGGGCCAGCAAGACGAGCATGGCAATCCCCCCCAACATGCCTATCGGGCCGCCCAGGGTTGCTAACGCAGCAGTGATGGCAGCTGCCCCGGCCCACCCGACCAGCTGCATCGTCACCAGTAAAACGAGGCCCGGCACACCTAACGCAACAATCTTATCAACAACCTTGTCCATCTCTGTGTCTCCTTCCACGGCGCATGGCCCGGCAGATGGGAGTTGCCGGGCCATTGCACATACCTATCGAGAGATAGAGAAGGTCCCGTCTATTCGCCACGACATGGGTAGCTACTCCCACGCCTGCATGCGGCTCTTGTATTGAACGAGTAACCCGACTCAGGGGGGTCCTCGACAGATATGTGCAGTAAGGAGGTATAGACTGGATGGGTGGGGAGA
Organism: uncultured Binatia bacterium (SeqCode); assembly: GCA_965243735.1. Lineage (GTDB taxonomy): Bacteria > Desulfobacterota > Binatia > Bin18 > Bin18 > JAAXHF01. Next base: position 3,032,961 of record CBDEVZ010000008.1, on the reverse strand, counting down.
TGCAAGCAGTCAAAGTAGGCTGTGCGGTCTGAGAATGGGCTGTGCGGCGGCAAACTAGGCTAGTGCCGTTCTTTCCTCAGCGTCCTCAGCGCCGCCCGCTTCTTCTTGAGCTGGCGGAGCCTGGCCCGGGGGTCCAAATCCACTTTCTTCTTGCCCTTCTTGAGCAGCGGATTCGGCTGGTTGCCGATGGCTTTCCTTTTGACAGGCGAGCTGCCCTGCGGCTGCAAGTTGCGCGACCAGCGCTCCCGGAGAGAGGCCATCGGATTCTCGCGCATGGGCGCCATGCCGCCGCCCGATCTCGATGTCTGGCCGCCAGTGAGGGGCGCTTGCCCTGGAGACCCGCCTCCTGGGCTGGGGCCGTCATTCATGAATTCGCTCATGAGTCACTCCAAAGTGTGCAGCGTCAAATTAGGACACAAGGGTGTGCAAATTAGGACAGTCAGCGTCTATTTAGGACAGCACCTGGCTCCGCTATACTGAGCGGGTGTTGATCTCGCCGTATGTGATGCGTTGCCGGGCTCAGCTGGCACACTTCTTCAGTGTCGCGGTGTGGCGACTGGGCGAGGATCTGCTGCACCTGCAAGCCATGGGGCTGACCTACGCCATGCTGCTGGCCCTGATCCCGTCGCTGGCGGTCACCTTTGCGGTCTTGAAGGCGTTTGGCGTCCAGAATCAGATTGAGCCGTTTCTGGTGCAGGCTTTCGAGCCCCTGGGGCCGGAGGGGGTCGAGGTCGTGCGCCGGGTCATCGAGGTGGTGAACAATATCCAGGTCGGCGTGCTCGGCGTCGTCGGGGTGGTCATCCTCTTTTATACTGTGATTTTCCTGATCGGTGAGATCGAAAGCGCGCTGAATCGGATCTGGAAGGTGCGCCGTCCACGCAGCTGGAGCCGGCGGTTGAGCGGCTACCTGAGCGTGTTGCTCATCGGCTCGGTGCTGGTCTTTATGAGCCTGACCCTGATCGCCTCGGTCCAGAGCTACTGGCTGGTCCAGCGCATCATGGAAATCCAGATTTTCGGGCCGATTCTGGCCACCCGTGGGACGCGTTTCCTGCTGTTGTGGCTGGCCTTCACGTTTTTGTACCGCTTCATGCCTCACACCTGGGTGTCGCTGCGCTCGGCCCTGGTCGGCGGCGGGGCGGCCAGTCTGCTGTGGCAGCTGGCCGGTGTGGTGTTTGCCGCCTTTTTTGCCGGCTCGGCCCGCTACGCGGCCATTTATTCGAGCTTTGCCGTCCTGATCCTGTCCCTGCTGTGGCTGTATGTCGGCTGGCTGATCGTCCTGATCGGGGCCGAGGTGGCCTACTTCCACCAGCATCCGACCGACTACTTCAGAAAGGAATCGGCCCGGCCGGACAGTCATGCGGCTCGTGAGCAGCTGGTGTTGGCCATGCTGGTCGCCATCGGCCGTCGCGCGCTCAACGGCAAACCGCCCTGGTCGGCGACCGAGCTGGCGGTCTCGCTCCGGGTGCCGCTATCGAGTCTGGAAGACTGTCTGGAGCGCTTTGTCCACACCGGCATCCTGCTGCGGGCCAGCGAGCCGGCCTGGGTGACGCTGGGACGCTCGCCCGAACGGGTTGGCTTGGTCGAAATCCTTGCTGTCCTGCGGGGCGATGTGCCCGAAGCGCAAGACAACGGCCGGCTGGGGGACGTCTTGCAGCGGCGGGATCGGGCCGTTGAGCAGGCTCTGGCCGGTGTCACCCTGGCCGACCTGTGTGCTGCACCAGACCCGCCCGGCAGACCATGATATGCGGATCGGGAATGGGTAGAAGGTGTCGAATCCGACGCGCGGCGTGTTCTCGCGCGTCGCTTGGAGCGTATCGACTGTGCGTGTGAGAGATGACCGGCTGGCCGCGTTCGGCCTGGGGCGGCCCGAGCTGCGTGCCTGGGCGCTGTACGACTGGGCCAATTCGGCTTTTTTTACCACTGTTGTGGCGGCCGTCTTTCCGGTCTATTTCAGCTCGGTTGCGGCGGTCAATGTGCCGCCCAGTGTGGCCACCGCGCGCTATGCCGCAATGACCACCGTCGCCCTGGTGTTGATTGCGGTGGCCGCGCCCCTGCTCGGCGCCTGGGCCGATATGGCCGCCCTGCGCAAAAGACTCCTGGCCGTCTTCATGGGCGCCGGCGTGTGCGCCACCGCAGGCCTGAGCTGGGTCTATAGCGGGGACTGGCAGCTGGCCGCCGTGCTGTTTGTGATCGCCAATATCGGGGTGTCGGGCAGCATTGTTTTTTACGACGCGCTGCTGCCCCACCTGGCCCGGACCGAGGAGATCGACCAGGTTTCGACCGCCGGCTATGCGCTGGGCTATCTGGGCGGCGGTCTGCTGCTGGCCCTCAATCTGGCCTGGATCCAGTTTCCGCACTGGTTCGGCCTGGCCGATGCCGCAGCCGCCAGCCGCCTGTCTTTTGTCAGCGTGGCGGTATGGTGGCTGGTGTTCTCGTTGCCCCTGCTGCGCCGGGTTGCGGAGCCGGGTCGCTCGGCCCGCCCGCAGCACGGCCCGCTGCTGGGCGGGGTGGTCGGTCGTCTGCGCCAGTCGGGCGCTGATCTGCGGGTGTATAAGAACGCCGGTCTGCTGCTGCTGGCTTTTGTCATTTACAACGACGGGGTGGGCACGATTATCCGTATGGCGGCCATCTACGGCACCGAAATCGGACTGTCGCAGGGCGTCCTGATCTCGGCCGTTCTGCTGGTGCAGTTCATCGGCATCCCGGCCGCCTTCGGCTTTGGCCGTCTGGCCGCCCGCATTGGCGCCAAGGCCGGCATATTTGTAGCTCTGGGCGTGTATATGGTCGTGAGCGTGGTCGGCTATTTCATGTCCACGGCCCTGCACTTCTACCTGCTGGCGATTCTGGTCGGCCTGGTCCAGGGCGGCTGTCAGGCGCTCAGCCGTTCGCTGTTCGCCAGCTTGATTCCCCGCCAGCGCTCGACCGAGTTCTTCGGTTTTTTTGCCGTGTGTGAAAAATTCGCCGGGATTTTCGGGCCTGCGGTTTTTGCCCTGCTGACGCTGGCAACCGGGTCGAGTCGGACGGCGATTCTGGCCCTGGTGGTGTTTTTTGCCGTGGGCGGGCTGCTGCTGTCCCGGGTTGATGTGGAAGAAGGCCAGCGGGCGGCGCGGGCCTGGCGCTGAGGCCGCGGCCGGCCAGACGGTGGGGGCGGGTTTGAAACCCGCCCCTACGCAGACAACGGTACAGATGGGCCTGGAGTGGTCGAGGCGGAGATGTGGCACCGACCTTGACGCCCTTCCCAAGAGCACCTTAGACTACCGCGATCAGCGTTCCGGCCATAAACAGGACGTATGACAATGGAGCGATCCCGTGGACAGACGCGCCCGCTCAACGGCGTTGGCCCCGACGAGATGTCGGCCGTGCTGGCCCGTATCCCGGCCTTGCAGCGCCAGGCCGTGGCCGATCTCTTGCCCCAGACCTGCCGGCGCCTGGCGCCCGAACTCCGGGCCCCGCTCCTGGCCTGTGTCCGGGCCGTGGCTGCGGTTGATGCCAGGCCGCTGCCCGCGCTCCTGGCCTTGATCGGACCGACCCTCAAGAACGTGGCGGTGGCAAGCCGCCTGCCCATTGTCGAGCGGATTGCGCGACTGGCCGAGACGTTTCCGGCTGGCCTGCCGGCCCTGCTGCGCAGCCTGGGCCGGGCCTATGACGCGGCCGGCCAAGACGGGGTGCTGCGCTGGATCGGTGTTGGCCAAGACATCGGTTGCCGGAACGCGCAGGCCGGCCAGGCCTTTTTTGCACTGATCTCCCAGACCGCCCAACTGACCCTGCGCGGCGCTTCGCCGGTCGTCCGTCTGGCTGAAGTCCAGGCCGTGCTGCTGAAATTCCTGCACATGCTGCGCGGCCCCAGCGGCGGCTTTGTTGAGACGCCGCTGCTCTTCGTGCCGCCGCCGCTGGCCGACCCCGAGGAGGAATGGATTCCGCTGCCGACGTGTGTCGATCACTTCTCGACCTATGAGGACAATTTTCGCCTCTACCGGGTGCTGGTCGCCCATCAGGCCGGACGGCTGGTGTTCGGCACCTACGACTGTGTGCCGTCGGCGCTGTGGGACGCCTTCCCGCCCTATGTCCGTACCCTGCTCGACGGAGACGCGGTCCGACCCGAGACCTTTGCCGCTTACTTCGCGCTGTTTCCCCGCTCCGACCTGATTGAAGACCTCTTCCTGGGTCTCGAAGCCAGGCGTATCGCCGCCCGGCTGACGGCCCACTATCGCGGCTTGGCCGACGATCTGGGCTGGGCTGCCGGGCTGACCGAACTCCAGCCGGCCGTGCCTGCGGCGCTCTTGTCCCAGATTCCGAGCGAGGAGTTCGGTCAGCTTGAACGGACCGGTACGGCCTCGAACTCTCTGGTCTGGGCGTCCCAGCTGTACGCCCAGTTCTTACAAGACGAGCAGCCGACACCCGGCGGTTCGGCGTCGGCCACCGAACTCGATTTTGACCAAGTGCCCGAGCAGGCCGCAGCCTTTATGACTGGGGTGAATCTGAGCCGGGGCGGGGCCGACGAGGAGTCCGCCGCCGAGCAGGCCGCCCGGCGGCGGGGTCGCACGGCCCGCGACCTCCACTATGTGTACGACGAGTGGGATTACGAGATTGAGGACTATCGCTCCCACTGGTGTGAGCTGCGCGAGGTTGGTCTGGCCCAGGACCAGGGGGCGTTTTTTTCACGCACGCTGGCGACCTATGCCGAGCTGACGCCGGACATCAAGCGTCAGTTTCAGCGTCTGCGGCCCAAGATGTTCCACCCGGTCACCGGGTTGGAAGACGGCGAAGATATTGACCTGAACGCGGTGGTGGCCGCGCGGGTTGACCGCCACCTGGGGCACACGCCCTCGTCCAAGCTGTACCTGGCTAGACAGCAAATCAAGCGCGATGTCGGCGTACTGTTTCTGGTCGATCTGAGCGCCTCGACCGCCGCAGAGTTGCCCGATACCTCGGCGGGGACGGCGCAGCGGGGCAAGGCGCGGGTGATTGACGTGATCAAGGAGGCGCTGGTCATCCTGGCGGTCGCCCTGGAGGAGATTGGCGACTCGTACGCCATCTACGGCTTCTCCAGTCGCGGTCGCCAGGATGTCGAGGTGTATCCGGTCAAGACGTTCCGGGATGCGCTGAGCGCCGAGGTAAAGGGCAGAATCGGGGCGCTGAGTCCGCAGGGCAGTACCCGCATGGGGACGGCGGTGCGCCACGCCACGCGCAAGCTGAAGGCCCTGTCCAGCCGGGCCAAGCTGCTGGTGCTGTTGAGCGATGGCTATCCGGAAGATCAGGGCTATGGCAAGCCGGTGGTGCCGCCGATGTACGGGCTGCGCGACACGCTGATGGCCTTTCGGGAAGCCGAGCGGAGCGGCATCCTGTCCTACTGTCTGACGGTCGACCAGGGCGGACACGACTATCTCCAGGAAATGTGCGCGCCGTCACGCTATATGGTCATTGACGATATCCTGTCCCTGCCGACCGAGCTGCCCAAGATTTACCAGCGTTACATCTGGTCGCAGTGGTTGTAGACCGCCCTGCGACCGGACGAGCAGTCTAGTGTAGGTCAGGTTAGCCGGAGGCGTAACCTGACATCCCGTCCTTGTCGGATTACGCTCCGCTAATCCGACCTACTACACTGCTCTTGCAAAGTTCCTAGGGGGTGTCATCAGTTAAGGAGGATCACCGAGGCAGCGAGATAGATGGCTCCGAGAAAGCTGACAGCGCGTTTGTCGTAGCGGGTGGCGAGAGCACGGTATTGCTTGAGTTTGGCGAAGAAGTTTTCAATCAGATGGCGCGCTTGATAGAGGTGCTTATCATAGGGGCGAGGCTGGCGCCGATTGGCTTTGGGGGGAATGACCACCGTCACCTCCGCCTGCTCCAAACGGTCAATGACGCGCTCGTGGGCGTCATAGGCTCTATCGGCGAGCAAAGCCCGCACGTGCTTCAGCAGATGGGGCAAGAGGGCCTCCGCACCGGCCAGGTCAGAGGCTTGGCCGGGCGTGAGATGGAAGCCGGTCGGATTCCCGAGCGCATCGCACGTCGCATGGATTTTCGTGCTCAAGCCCCCGCGGGAGCGGCCGATGCATTCGGCCGCGGGGTCCCCCCTTTTGCCCCCGCCCCATGTTGGTGGACGCGGATGATCGTGGCGTCGATCATGGCATATTCGTTATCCGCATCGGCGGCCAGCTGCTTGAAAACCTGCTCCCAGACCCCACTTTTACTCCAGCGCATGTGGCGCGTATGAATCACGCGAAAATCCCCGAACCGGCTCGGCAAATCGCGCCAGGGAATCCCCGCACGATAGCGGTATAAGACCGCTTCCACAAACAACCGGTTATCCCGCGCCGTGCCCCCGACGTGGCCCTCCCGGCCGGGCAGCAGGTCCTGAATCCGTTCCCACTGATCCTCGCGTAACGCATACCGTCTCGCCATTGTGCACCCTCCCTTCGCTTGGGCTGACCAGGGCAGTATACCGAGACGAGACAGGAAAGCCGACCAGGGGGGCACGCTAACTGATGACACGCCCTAACACGCTCCACGAACCGGTAGGCGGAGGCCGCAGCGGCACCAGTTCTCTCTTGCCCTCTCGCCGGACTTCTTGTACACCCACAGGCATACTCTGTCTGACGGGTAAGGGAAACATGACATCTGGAGATACTGCTGGCTTTGATCGGAGCCGTTTGACCGAGACCGCCCGCCAACGGCTGGCTACCGTTCTTGACGAGTTGCCCGTGGCCTGGCAGACGCCGCTGCTGGACGCGCTGGCAGAGGTGGAGACGGCAACGCTTGAGGGCTGGCTGGCCGGTCAGCATCTGCACAGCTGGGTGGAGCACGGCCGCCGCGGCCTGAGCCTGGATCAGAGCAAGAACGAACATCTGGCGCCGGCCTTTTTTGGAGCGACCTCCCAGGTCTTACCCAGGCTCAGCCAGGGTGACCTGAACGAGTGGTCGCGCCTGGCCTTTGATATTGGTGGGGTTGACCCCGCGCAGGTGTTCACCAGCCTGCCGGACGGCCTGACCGAGCTGGACCAGGCCGAGCGGCTGAGCTGTTACCGGCTCGTTCGCAACTCGGTGTATCACTCGCCGACGGCTGCGGTGGCGCTGTACCGGGCGCTGCCGCACGCGTGTCTGATTATTCCGGCCGAGCTGCGGGCCACCTATCTGCGCTGTATCCAGGCCGGGGTGAGTTTCGATCCCGAGCCCCTGCCGGTGTCGGTGACTCTGTTCAGCTCGACGCTGCGTTCCCTGCCTCTGGAGACCTGCCGTACCCTGCTGGAACGCATCGGTCAGCTGGCCCAATTTGTGCCGACCGGGGTTGCCCGGCTGTTCCGGGTGCTGGGCCAGGCCTACGACGAGGTCGGCGAACAGGGCGTGCTGGGCTGGATCACGGCCGGTGAGGAGCTGGCCCGCCGTCGGCCCGAGGCTGCGGAGGCGTATTTCGCCCTGGAGTCGCGGACCAGCATGCTGATGCTGCGCGGGACGGTGCCAGCCGTGATGCTGAGCGATGTGCACGGCGTGCTGCTCAAGTATCTCCACATGCTGGGTGGCACGACCTACAGTCTGGCCGAGACCGAAACGATGAGCTTTCCGCCGCCGCTGGGTGCAGAGGACGAGGAGATGCTACCCCTGCCGGTGTGGGTTGAGGCCTTCCCGACCTATGAAGAGAACTTCCGCCTGCTGCGCGTCATGGCCGCCCAGCAGGCCGGCCGGGTGGCGTGTGGAACGTACGCGATTGATCTGGCCGACCTGTGGCCGTCCCTGCCGCCCTACGTCCATCTGCTGTTGGCCGACGGGGTCGAGCCGCCGGATAATCTGTTCGACTTTTTCCACCTCTTTCCGCAGCCCAAACAGGTCGAGGCGCTGTTTGTGCATATCGAGAGCAAGCGGGTGGCGGCTCAGCTGACCGCCTCGTACCGGGGCTTGCGGGAGGATCTGGCCTGGGCCGAGGAACAGACCCAGCTCTATCCCGCAGCCCTGTCCATGCTGCTACCGCGCCTGCCCAAGGCCTTGTGGCCCGACCTGACCAAGGACGGCTCAGCTGACGAGTCGCTGCTGCTGGCCACCGAGCTGTATGCGCACGTGATGGACACCGGAGCCCGGCCTCAGGCGGCCGAGCCGCGCCAGTCAAAAAAAGATCAGCTGACCGAGCTGGTGGAAGACGAGTCGGCCCGAATCGTGCCCGCGGAGGACGAGGGGCCGCGCAGCGCTGAGGGCCTGTCGGCCGAAGAACAGGCCATACTGCGCAAGATTATCGCTCGGCTCAGCAAGCACAAAAAGGAACACCGTCGTCTCCAGCAGCGCCCCGACAACGGCAAGACCTTCACCCTGTTTGGCGAGCCGGACCCGGAGGGCGGTGAGGAAGAACTGCTCCAGCCCAAGCAGAAGAAGGCCAAGAACCGCCAACGGCTCACCTCGGCCGGGGTGCGCTATGTGTACGATGAGTGGGATTTCCTGATTGACGACTACCGCTCGCACTGGTGCGACCTGCGCGAGGTGCCGCTGGTCGGCGATGAGGGCGCCTTTTTCAGCAGCACCATGAGCGCCTACGGCGATGTCATGAAGGACATCAAACGCGAGTTTCAGCGCCTGCGACCCAGGCTGTACCACAAGGTCAAGGGTCTGGAGGATGGAGAGGAAATCGATCTTGAAGCTGCGGTTGGAGCGCGGGTCGATCTGATTACCGGGGTGCCGCCCTCGACCAAAATTTACGCCGCCCGCCAGCCGACCGACCGCGATGTCTCGGCGCTGTTCTTGTTGGACCTGAGCGCCTCGACCGACGCCCGGGTACCGGTTGCCGCAGCCGAGGGCGAGGATGAGTCCGAAGGCGATCCCGAAGGCGAGCCCGAGGAGATGCGGATCATTGATATCCTCAAGGAATCGGTCGTGCTGTTGTCCTCAGCTCTTGAAGAGATCGGCGATACGTACGCGATTTACGGCTTTTCGAGCAGCGGGCGCAAGAATGTTGATGTCTATCCGGTCAAGACCTTTGTCGAATCCTTATCCACGGATGTCAAAGGCCGTATCAGCGCCCTGGCTCCCCAGCGCAGCACGCGTATGGGCGCAGCCGTCCGTCACGCTACCCGCAAGCTGAAAGACCTCTCGACCCGCGGCAAGATTCTCATCCTGCTGAGCGACGGCTATCCCGAAGACGCCGACTACGGCCGTGAGCCGCACACACCGACGTATGGCCTTCGCGATACGATGATGGCCCTGCGCGAAGCGGAGCGCAGCGGCATCCTGTCGTTCTGTATCACGGTCGATAAGGGCGGCCACGATTATCTGCGCGAGATGTGCGCGCCGTCGCGCTATATGGTCATTGAAGACGTGCTGTCGCTGCCGTCCCAGCTGCCCAAAATCTACCAACGCCACATCCGCGCCCAGGAATTGTAGCGGAAAGACACTATTCTCTGGTTGAAAATTGACTACTGAGTGGCTAATTTTCAACCATGATAGACCGTCATATCACCTCCCAGGTGCTGGCTGCGCTGGCCGATACGCCTATTGCCGTGCTGACTGGGGCCAGACAAACAGGGAAAACGACCCTGGTCCGCGCTCTTGCCTCGTCCGCCCACCCAGCCCGCTACTTCAGCTTCGACGATGCCGGAGTCTTGGCCGCCGCGCAGGCCGACCCGGCTGGATTTGTGGCTGGTCTTGACGGGCCGGTCGTCCTTGATGAGGTCCAGCGTGTTCCGCAGCTCTTCCTGGCCCTGAAAGCCAGTGTGGATCGTGACCGGCGTCCGGGCCGCTTCCTCTTAACCGGCTCGGCCAACGTCTTGCTCCTGCCGCGCCTGGCCGAACTGTTGGTGGGACGGATGGAGGTCTTAAGCCTGTGGCCCTTAGCCCAGAGCGAAATGGCAGGAGTGGGAGCCAGCTTTGTTGATCAGGCTTTTGTCGATCCGCCATTCTCAGTTTCGTCTGAAGCCTGGCCGCAGCTGCTCGACCGTATCCTGCGGGGTGGATATCCAGAAGTCCTGGATCGCGCCAGCGCGGCACGCCGGCAGGCCTGGTTTCAGTCGTATATCACCACCCTGCTCCAGCGCGATGTGCGTGACTTGGTCAATGTTGAAAGACTGACCGCCTTGCCCCGTCTACTTTCCCTGCTGGCGACGCGAGCGGCAAGCCTGTTGAATACCTCTGAGCTGTCTCGAACGAGTGGCATTCCGCTGAGCACCCTGAAGCGCTATCTGGCCCTGTTTGAAACAACTTTTCTGCTTCAGCTTCTTCCCGCCTGGTCCGGCAATCTCGGCAAGCGTTTGGTCAAAGCCCCCAAGCTCTTCCTGAGCGATACGGGCGTGCTGGCCTCTCTGCTCGGGACGAATCGAGGGCTGCTTGAGAGAGACCGAACGCTGGCCGGCCCGTTGCTGGAGAACTTTGTTGTGATGGAGCTTTTCAAACACGTGAGCTGGAGCCAGGTCCGCCCCCGCCTGTTCCACTTCCGAACCCAAACGGGACAAGAGGTGGACCTTGTCCTGGAAGACGCGGCCGGGCGTGTTGTCGGCATTGAGGTAAAAGCCAGCGCAAGTGTCTCGGCGAAAGACTTCAAAGGACTGCGGACCTTAGCCGAGGCTGCTGGAGAAGGTTTCTTGCGCGGCCTGGTGCTCTATACGGGGACGGAGAGCATTCCCTTCGGCGGAGCGTTTCACGCCCTACCGGTGCAGGCGCTGTGGCCCCCCGCCGCTCGGGGCTGAGTGGGAGCAGGGCCGATACCGGCTGGCTGTCGCAAGGCTCATGGATACAAGGTCACGCAGAGTTTACCGAGAAATCGGTGTGTTGGCGGCTCCTGTCATAGGGCGTTCATCGTCTCAGTCACCAGCGGCCTGGCGCAGCAGCTGCCACACCTGTTCGACGTGGCCTTGGTGTGTGGCTTGATTGCCGATGGCGACCCGGATGGCGTACTCCTCGTTCAGCTTGGTGTGGGACAAGAACGCTTTGCCGCTGGCGTTGACGGCGTCGATGATGGCCGCGTTGTGCGCTTCAGGGTCGGCTTCTCCAACCGGCTGATGGCAAAAACACACCGTTGAAAAGGGGACCGGCGCCAGGCGCTGCCAGCCCGGCGTGGCGTCGATCTGGGCGGCCAGCCACTGGGCGGACCGGATATGGCCCTCAATGATACGGGCCAGACCCTGGTGTCCGTAGGCGCGGATGACCATCCACAGCTTGAGGGCCCGAAAGCGGCGACCCAGCGACAAGCCGTAGTCCATCAGATTGACGACCTCGGCTTCGTCGGTGCGGAGATACTCGGCCACCAGCGAGAAGGCGCGTTTGAGGTCGTCCGGGCGACGGGTGTACAGCAGGCTACAGTCAATCGGGGTCAGCAGCCATTTGTGGGGATTGGTGACAAACGAATCGGCTCGCTCACAGCCGGCCAGGACCGAACGGTGGGACGGCGCCAGGGCGGCCGCGCCGCCGTAGGCCGCGTCAACGTGGAGCCACAGCCCATAGCGCTCACAAATGTCGGCAATGGCCGGGACTGGGTCGATGCTGGTCGACGAGGTGGTGCCGACGGTGGCGACCACGGCCAGCGGTTTGACGCCGGCCGCCATATCGGCGCGGATCGCCTCTTCGAGTCGGTCCGGCCGCAGACGGAAGGCCGCGTCGGTTTCAATCTGGCGGGTCCACTGCCGACCGATACCGAGGGCGATGGCGGCTTTGTCGATAGAGCTGTGGGTCTGGGTCGAGCCGTACACGGTCAGGGGCGGCAGGTCGGTTCGACCGGCCATACCCCGGTCACGGATATCGAGACCGGCCGCCTCCCGAGCAGCGGCCAGGGCGTACAGGGTTGACGCCGAGGCGGTGTCGGTGATCTCGCCGAACCAGTGGCTGGGCAGTCCCAGCATCTGGGCTACCCAGCTCAGGCTGCGCTGCTCCAGCTCGGTGGCGGCCGGCGAGGTGCGCCACAGCATGGCGTTGACGTTGAGGGCGGCGGAGATCAGTTCGCCGACAATGCCCGGCCCCGAGCCACTGATCCCGAAATAGGCGAAAAACGCCGGATGGTTCCAGTGGGTGATGCCGGGCAGGATCAGGCGATCAATATCCTGGAGGATGGTTTCCAGCGATTCGCCGTGCTGGGGAGGCGAGTCGGGCAGGCTCGCGGCAATCTGGCCGGGCGAGACTTGGGCCAGGACGGGACGCTCCTGGACCGTTTCGAGATAGGCGGCAACCCAGTCCGCCGCCTGGTGGAGCGCACGGCGGAGTTCGGCCGGACTCGGGCCTGCAATCGTATCCATGCTCGGACGTATAGCACACCGCAGGTGGGCGGGATAACGGCGCTCTCAGCCGTGCCCCAACGCACCGGGGGCAGAAACCGGACGGCTCCTGCCCCCTGAATCGCGCCTGAGCGGCCAGCCTAGGCGCCGACCTGGACCGCGATACGCCGGGGCTTGGCGCTCTCGGCCTTGGGCAGTTCGAGTTCCAACACCCCGTCGGTCAGCCGGGCGTGGATGTTGCCGGCGTCGATCACGTTCGACAGGCTGAAGCGCCGCTGATAGTTGCCGACCCTGTACTCGGTGTAGACCGGACTCAGATCCTGATAGTCGCCCAGGGCAAACTGGCCCTCAATCGACAGCACGTTTTTGTCCACGTTGATCTCGATCGAGTCCTCGCGCACGCCGGGCATGTCGGCGCGGAGCCACAGCGCCTGGTCGGTCTCGAAAATATCGACGGGGGGCACGTAGGTCCGGCCCGGGCGGGTGTGTTCTTCGGTTTGGACTTCCTGTTTCTGCTGGGTGGTCAGTTCGTGGTCGGCCATCGGGATATCCTCCTCCTCGTGCGGGGTTGGTGCCAGGGCGCGGCTCAGGCTGCCCGGACGGCAATCTGACGCGGTTTGGCTTCGGCCCGTTTGGGGATGCGGATGGTCAGCATGCCCTGTTTGTACGCGGCCTCGGCCTGCTCGAGGGCCAGGTCGGTCGGAAACTGAAACGAGCGGGAGAACTGGCCCATGCCGCGTTCGCGCCGATGGTAGCTGGCGTCGGGATCGGCCGAGGGGGCACGCTTACCGCTCAGGGTCAGGGTCCGGCCCTGGCTCTCGATGGCGATGTCTTCGGGCGCCACGCCGGGCACCTCGAAGCGAACGACATAGTTGCCCTCGGCGTCTTGCAGAACGTTGGCGGGCGGGAAGACGCCCCGTCCCGACAGGTCCATGTCAAAGCCGCGGGGGTTTTCAAACACACGGTCAAACTCGCGCTGTAAGCGCATGAGGGCGTTCAGCGGGTCGCGTTCGGGTGAGAATCGGAAGAAGGCCATGGGAAACTCCTTTCTTATTGTGAGTGATACCTGTGTCTCTCTGTGCGGGGCCGGTCCCCGCTGTTGCTGCACCAAAGGTAAGGGCGGCCAGAGCGAGGTCAAGGCGTGCAAAAAATTTTTTTGTCGGTTCGGCAAATCGGACTGACCGACCTTGCGATTTTGTCACCGGGCTTTTAGAAAAAAGGGGTATGACAGAGGAGACCGCTATGCCGCAGCCCCTGGTTCGTTACTCCACCCAGCACGGGATCGCCCTGATCGAATTTGATAATCCGCCGGCCAACACCTACTCGTACGAAATGATGACCGAGCTGGACCAGGCCATTCTGCGAGCCCGGTTTGACGATGAGATTTACGTCCTGCTGCTGCGCGGGGTGGGGGACAAGTTCTTTTCGGCCGGGGCCGACATTGAGATGCTCAACCGGGTGTCGCCCCAGTTCAAGTATAACTTTTGCCTGCACGCCAACGAGACGCTGAACCGTCTGGAACGGACACCCAAGCTGGTCATTGCCGCGCTCAACGGCCATGCCGTGGGCGGCGGGCTGGAGATTGCCATGGCCTGCGACCTGCGTCTGGCCCGGCGTGACGCGGGGCAGCTCGGCCTACCCGAGATTGCGCTGGGCGTCCTGCCCGGCACCGGCGGCTCGCAGCGTCTGACCCGCCATATCGGCAAGGCCCGGGCCCTGGAACTGATGGCCACCGGGCGGCGGATCTCGTTTGAAGAAGCCCAGGATTTGGGGCTGGTGCACGATATCTTTGACGCCCAGGGCTACTTTGACCAAGTGCTGGCCTATGCGCGGCAGTTCACCCCGCCGAATAAGGCCAGCAAAGCGGTCGGACGGATCAAGCTGGCCGTGCAGGCCGGGGGCGAGATGCCCCTGTTTGAGGCGCTGAGCCTGGAGCAGGAGCTACAGGCCGGCCTGTTTTCGAGCGCGGACGGCCAAGAGGGTCTGCGGTCGTATGTGACCAAGAGCATGCCGCAGTTCAAGGGCGCGTGAGCGGACGCAGAGCGGCTCGCGGGGAGTAGACGATGGCAACACGAATGCAGACGTTCGACGACTGGATGGACCTGTTCAAAAGCTGGCAAAAAGACATTGGGCTGGATGTCGGCGAGCTGGGCGACTATCAGTGGGAGATCAAGTTCGGCGAGCTGGAACAGTCCGAGATCGAGTTCGGGGCCTACGCCGGACACACAAAATGGGAAAACCTCATGGAGGTGCCCGACCAGCGGATTCGGGACGCGCTGCTCAACCTGATCCGGGTCCAGGGCGATACCGAGTTTGCGTCGACCGAGCAGCAGCGCGAGCTGTTCGACACCGCGCCGTCGGACTTTGACCGCCACAGCCTGGCCCGCATTATCTGCGAAGAGACGCGCCACGGCTGGCAGATGGCCTATCTGCTGGTGACGTATTTCGGTACCAGCGGCAAGGTCGAGGCGCAGAAGCTGCTGGAGCGGCGGGCGTTCAAGAAGACGCGCCTGCTGGGGGCGTTTAACGAAGATATCCGCAACTGGCTGGACATGTACGCCTTTACCGAGTTCATTGACCGGGATGGCAAGTACCAGCTCAAGATGGAGAGTTTTTCGGCCTTTGCGCCGTTCGCGCGCAGCATGGGGCCGATGCTCAAGGAAGAGCAGTTTCATCTCGGCACCGGCCACAACGGCCTCAAGCGCATCCTGCGCGCCCAAAAAATTCCCGTTCCCCTCATCCAGAAGTATTTCAACAAATGGATTCCGGCGGCCTATGACTTGTTTGGCACCGACCACTCCTCGTCCGCCCAGTGGGCCTACGCCTGGGGGGTCAAGGGCCGTTTTGACGAAAACACCGCAGCCGAGCCGGCCGACCCGGAGCGGCTGAACGAGCATGCCCGCCAGCTGTTCCACCAGGAGTGCCTGGGGCTGATTGACAACCTCAACCTGTTGGTGGCCGAGGACCAGCCCAGGCTGTATATGCCGGCGGTCAGCTTTGGGCGGCGGATCGGCGCGTATGCCGACCAGCCGTACAGCGTTCAGGGCGAGTTGCTGAGTCCCGAGGCGTATGCCCGGCACTGCGAAGAGGTCTTGCCGACGGAGGCGGACGGCGATCTCGTCCAAGACCTGACGCGGAATGGCGACTGGATCGAGCCCAAAAAAGCCGGGCTGGAGGCCTGAGGACCATGGCTGTACCGGATATTCCCGAACGCCTGAACGCGGCCACGGTCTTTATCGACACCCATCTCGCCGAGGGGCGTGGCGAGCGGATCGCCCTGCGTTGGCGCGATCGGACGGTCAGCTACGCCGAGCTGGCGGCCAAGGTCAACCAGACCGGGAACGCGCTGCGGCGCCTCGGCGTGCGAGCCGAAGAGCGGGTGCTGCTGCTCGTCCTGGATTCGCCGGCCTTTGTCTACGGCTTTTGGGGCGCGCTCAAAATCGGGGCGGTGCCGGTGCCGGTCAACACGGCGCTACGCGCCGAGGACTACGCCTATGTGCTTGACGACAGCCGGGCGAGCACGCTGATCGTCTCGGCCGAGCTGTGGCCGACCCTGGCTCCGGTAGTCCAAGCACGCCCGGTTTCCAGCATTATTATCGGAGCAGCCCAGCCGGGCGGCGTGGCCCAGTCGGGTAGCGTGGCCTTTGACGACTGGATCGCCTCCGAAGCCTCGGAGCTGGAGCCGCACCCCAGCCACCGCGATGACGCCGCCCTGTGGCTGTACAGCTCGGGCTCAACCGGCCTGCCCAAGGGAGTCGTTCATCAGCACCGGAATCTGGTCTACTGCGCGGATACCTATGCCCGTGAGGTCTTGGCCATCGGTCCGGACGATGTCAGCCTGGCCGCGCCGCGCCTGTTTTTCGCCTACGGGCTGGGCGGCGGTATGAATTTCGCCCTGCGGGTCGGCGCGACGGCCGCGCTGGTGTCCGAGCGACCGACCCCGGACGGTATGTTCCGCGCTATCAGTGAGTACAGACCGAGCCTCTTTTTCGGCGTGCCGACCCTGTATGCCTCCATGCTGCAAATCCCGGACGTTGAAAGTCGCTACGACCTGTCCAGCCTGCGGTTGTGTGTCTCGGCCGGCGAGCCGTTGCCCGGCGAGCTGTTCGCGCGCTGGAAGGCGCGCTTTGGCCTGGAAATTCTGGACGGCATCGGCACGACCGAAGCCCTGCACATTTTTCTGTCGAACCGCGCCGGCCACGTCCGCCCGGGCAGTTCCGGCCTGCCGGTCGAGGGCTATGAGCTGCGGGTGGCCGATGAGGCCGGACAGCCGCTTGCCCAGGGACAGATGGGTGATCTGCTGGTGGCCGGCGGGAGCCTGACCTCTGGCTACTGGCGCAAGCGGGAGACCACCCAGCGGGCGCTGTACGGCAGGTGGCTGCGAACCGGGGACACCTATTACCAGGACGACGACGGGTATTACTGGTACTGCGGCCGGGCCGACGACATGCTGAAGGTCTCGGGCCAATGGGTGTCGCCAGCCGAGGTCGAAGGGCTGTTGTTCGAGCATGAGGCCGTGTTGGAGGCGGCGGTGGTTGGCTGGCAGGATGCCGAACGCCTGATCAAGCCCAAGGCCTTTGTGGTGCTCAAAGACGGATACCGGCCGTCGCCCGAGCTGGCCGCCGAACTTCAGGCTTTTGTCAAAGCCCGGACCCTGCCGCATAAATATCCGCGCCGGGTCGAGTTTGTGGCCGAGCTGCCAAAAACGACGACCGGGAAAATCCAGCGCTATAAACTGCGTGCCCAGAATGATGGCTGAAGAACAGCGCAGCCGAATGGATCTGAGACGGCCCAGGCCGGTCGCCGGACGGGTGCTTGGCCTGACTGGGCTGTGGCTGGTCGGCCTGGCGCTGACGGGGGCGACGGTGCTCGGCCAGGGACGCGGGCTGACCCCCCAGGAGCGTCAGCAGACCCTGGCCCAGGCCGCGCTGATCGTGGCCGACAGAATGTACCGGGGCGGCCAGATCGAGCGCGCCATGGACCACTGGCGTGAAGCCCTGAGCTATGATCCGAATCTGGTCCAGGCTCACTATCTGCTCGGTCTGAGCCTGCGTAATCAGGGCCAGCCGGAAGAGGCGCTCACGCATTTGCGGACGACGACCACCCTTGACCCGGATAACGCCACCGCCTTTGCCGACCTGGGCGATACCCTGCACGAACAGGGCGATACGGACGGCGCCTTACGGGCCTATGGTGCGGCTCTGCGGCTGGCGCCCGAGTCCGCCGCGCTGCACAGCAATTATGGCTACCTGCTGGTGCAAAAAGGCGATATCGACGGGGCGGTCGCGGCCTGGCGTACCGCAGTCCGTCTGGAGCCGGACTATCCCCCTCCCTACGCTAATCTGGGTGAAGCGCTGGCCGACCAGGGGCGGCGTCAGGACGCCATTGCGGCCTACCAGACCTTTTTGGAGCTTGCCCCCTACACGCCACATGCCGAGGAGGTCGGCCAGCGCCTGGGAGCCCTGCTCCAGGATACCGACCCGACGCCCGCCGCCGGAGCGCATGATGCCACCGTACCCGATAGTACCGCATCCGATGCAGGGGCGACCGGCCGGTCGCCCCTACCGGGCGCAGCGCCATGACCTGCGACCTCAAGCCTGAAGATTCTTCGGAACTTTGGGCAGTGCCGGGTCCAGATAATCCCACGGCTGGGCGCTGTCCGTCCAAATATCGCCCATCGGCCTGACCCAGCTGGGGTCATCCAGGCTGCTGGCCTTGATGCCGCAAAAGTCCGGATTGGCCGAGCCGCCGGCGAACAGCTGGCAGCCACAGGTGGCGCAGAATTCGCGCCATACGGTGTTTCCGCTGTCGGCGGGCGTGGTATGCCGCTTGGGCGCGCCGCGCTGAAACGTCACTGCGGCACGTTGAACGGCCAGCACGACGGCAAAGCCGCTGCCGCTGTTGCGCTGACAGTCGCGACAGTGACACTGGACAGTCGCCATGGGTTCCATCGCACACGTGTAGCGGATGGCGCCACACAAACAACCGCCGGAGAAGGGTGCAGGCATAAAACGATCTCCTGATCAGCGGGCGTGGAGGGTGACCTGGACGCCGCTGCTGGGCCGCAGGGTAAAAATGGGGTCCGGCTCGATGTGCTGGCCGGGGACGAGCTGGAGGCGATAGCGCTGGACAACCATGGCGATGATCAGCTGGGTTTCCATGAGCGCAAACTCGTTGCCGATGCACTGGCGCGGCCCGCCGCCGAACGGAAAATACGCATAGCGGGGACGTTCAGCGACCCGCTCGGGCGTGAAGCGTTCGGGCTCAAAACCTTCGGGATTGTCCCAGAACGCGGGATGCCGGTGGGTGACATACGGGCTCAGGACCATCAGCGCACCGGCTGGAATGGGGTAGCCGTCAATCGTGTCGTCGCCAGCGATGCCGCGCGACATGCCCCAGGCCGGGGGATACAGGCGCAGGGTCTCTTGAATGACCATCCTGGTGTAGGACAGACGCGGGATGTCCTCCACAGTCGGGGTGCGACCGCCGAGGACGGCCTCAACCTCAGCGTGAACCTGGCGCTCGACGTAGGGGTGCTTGGACAACAGATACCACACCCAGGCCAGGGTCACGGCGGTGGTTTCATGGCCGGCTCCCAGAAAGGTGCCAACCTCGTCTCGAATTTGTCGGTCGTTCAGCCCCTGGCCGGTCTCTTCGTCGCGGGCGGCAATCAGCATCGACAGCAGGTCGCCCGAGTCGGTATCGGCCTGACGGTGCTCAGCAATCAGACGGTAGGAGACGCTGTCGATTGTGGCAATCGCGGTGTGAAATCGGCGGTTGCGAGGAGTAGGCACGGACTCGGGCCAGGACAGGGGGTGTCGGAAGCGGTGGTTGAAGTGCTCGAAGATGCTTGTCACCGCCCGGCCCATCTCATCGCTGTCGGCGCCGATATCGGCGCTGAACAGGGCTCTGCCGACAATGCTCAGGGTGACGCGCTGCATCTCCTGGCTGACATCAAGAGTTTGGCCGCGTTCGGCGAGCGGCGCCCAGCGCGCCAGCATGGCCTGGGTCGCTTCGGTCATACTGGTAGCAAAACCGGCCAGCCGCTGGCGGTGAAAAGCCGGCTGGGACAGGCGTCGGCTGCGTCGCCACACCTCGCCGTCGCTGGTCAATAATCCCTCGCCGGTCAGCGGTTTCAGCATGTCGTTAAAGCGATTCTTTTTGGGATAATTGCGCACCTTGTCCTGGAGGACGTGCTTGACGTAGTCGGGATGGACAACGAAATAAATCGAATACGAGCCCCGGCCGAAGTGCACGATGTCGCCGTACTGACGGGCGGTGTCCATATAAAAGCTCAGCAGGTCGCGGGGTGAGCCAAAGGCCAGGAAAGACATCAGGTCGCGGAATCTCGGGGGCGGTCCGGGGATGGTTTTTGGCGGATGGATCGGGTTGGTCTGAGCCGGGGCCTCAATCGTCTGAGCGTCTGATGGCATGCGAAACCTCCTACAGGGTCGGTGCGGCCAGCGTATCAAAAAATGGGCTTCTGATCAGCGGGTGTGGAGGGTGACCTGGACGCCGCTGCTGGGCCGCAGGGTCGCAATCGGGTCCGGCTCGATGTGCTGGCCGGGGACGAGCTGGAGGCGATAGCGCTGGACAACCATGGCGATAATCAGCTGGGTTTCCATGAGCGCGAACTCGTTGCCGACACACTGGCGCGGCCCGCCACCGAACGGAAAATACGCGTAGCGGGGACGCTCAGCGACCCGCTCGGGCGTGAAGCGTTCGGGCTCAAAGCCTTCGGGATTGTCCCAGAACGCGGGATGGCGGTGGGTGACATACGGGCTCAGGACCATCAGCGCGCCGGCCGGGATGGGGTAGCCGTCAATGTCATCGTTATCAGCGATACCCCGCGACAGCGCCCAGGCCGGGGGATACAGCCGCAGGGTCTCCTGGATGACCATCCTGGTGTGGGACAGCCGTGGGAGGTCCTCGACGGTCGGGGTACGGCCGCCGAGGACTTCATCAAGCTCGGCGTGAACCTGACGTTCGATGTGAGGATGCTTGGACAACAGATACCACACCCAGCTCAGGGTGACGGCGGTGGTTTCATGGCCTGCCGCAAGAAAGGTGCCGACCTCGTCCCGAAGTTGTCGGTCGTTCAGCCCCTGGCCGGTCTCTTCGTCGCGGACGGCGATCAGCATCGACAGCAGGTCTCCCGAGTCGGTGTCGGCCCGACGGTGCTCGGCAATCAGGCGATACGAGAGCCGGTCGATTGTGGCAATCGCTGTGTGGAAGCGACGGTTGCGAGGAGTAGGCACGGACTCAGGCCAGGACAGGAGATGCCTGAAGCGATGGTTGATGTGCTCAAAAATGATCGTCAGCGCTTGGCCCATCTCATCGCTGTCGGCGCCGATATCGGCGCTGAACAGGGCTCTGCCGACAATACTCAGAGTGACACGCCGCATCTCCTGGCTGACGTCAAAGGCTTGGCCGCGTTCGGCAAGCGGCGCCCAACGCGCCAGCATGGCCTGGGTCGCTTCGGTCATGTCGGTGGCGAAACCAGCCAGCCGTTCACGATGAAAAGCCGGCTGGGACAGGCGTCTTCGCTGTCGCCACGCCTCGCCGTCGCTGGTCAGCAGACCCTCACCGGCCAGTGGTTTCAGCATATCGTTAAAGCGGTTCTTTTTGGGATAATTGCCCAGATTGTCCTGAAGGACCTGCTTGACGTAGTCGGGATGGGCAACGAAACAGATCGAATACAAGCCCCGGCCGAAGCGCACGATATCACCGTACCGGCGCGTGGCGTCCATATAAAAGCTCAGCAGATCGCGGGGCGAGCCGAAGGCCAGAAAAGACACCAGATTGCGGAATCGAACCGGTGGTCCGGGGATGGTTTTTGAGGGGTGGCTCAGCCTGGGCTGGGCTGAGCCGGTGTCAGTCTGAGTGTCTGAGTGCATGCGCAGCCTCCCGAAAGTGGTGCAGCACCTAGAGCGTTTCACGTTAGGCTGTAGTAGGTCGGATTAGCGGAGCGTAATCCGACACGTACGGGCTGTCAGGTTACGCCTGCGGCTAACCCGACCTACACGGCTACACATAATGGTGAACTGCTCCAGCGTAGCAAGCGGGTGGATAAGCAAAGCGCAGGCCCGATGTACTGAGGACTACTCCTGCGTATCCGCTTTGACCGCCACCACAATCAATAATTTTTCCTCGTCGGTATAGTGACGAACCGCGAGCCCGAACGAGCCCAAAAACGTCTGGGCTTGTGGGTGACTGGGCAGCGGCGTAATCGGGTAGGGGTCGGTCTTGACCAGACGCTCGACATACGCCCGCCCTTCCGGGTGGCTGATGACTATCCGGCCGCCCGGCCGTAGCATCCGCACGATATTGCCCAGCGCCTTGGATTTATCGGCAATGTTGCCGTACATGCCGTTCATGAAGACCACATCGACACACTCCGCCGGCAGCGACAGGTCGGCGATATCGCACTGGTGGCGCTCCACCTCGGGATAGCGCTCGGCCACCTGCTCCAGCATGTTGGCGGACAGGTCGCAGGCGACGATCCGGCCGGGCCGGTAGGCCCGAATCTGGGGAATCAGCGCTCCGGTTCCGGTCCCGACATCCAGGACGGTCTCGCCCACCCGAATCGTTGCGGCGGCAATAATGCGTCCCATCCGGTCAATCACGTCCTGGGGCAGGGGCACCAGAAAGTAGGTGTAGGACTTGTCAAAGGCTTGGCGTTGGCGGTCGTTGAAAACGGCCCGCTGTGTATCGTCCATCTCGACTTCTCTCCTCATCTCAAACCGCTGCGTCGCATTATCCCATACAACACCGCGCTGCCAAGGGCGCCGCCCAGCGAGCCGCCCAGCGCCACGGCAAAAGCCCCCTGCAAGCTGCCGCTGGCATCGGCCAGGCCGCCGGCAATGCTCGGCGACAGCATCGCGCCCGAGCCGGCCCCGGTAGACATCAGGGCAAAGGCGGTCGAGGACAGGTGCAGCGGCACCAGGTCGCCGGCCGAGGCCGCGCAGATGGTGAATGTGGCGCGGTGGGTGAGGCCGATGAGCACTGCGGCAATCACAAAAGCGCCCGGGATGGGATTGAGCCAGACCAGGACCAGCCCGATGCCTTGGACCACGAAAACGCACAGGAAGGCCAGGCTGCGTCCGATCCAGTCCGACACACGCCCCCAGACAATCCCGCTGCCGATGCTGAGTATACCGATCAGGATGAGCAGCTGTCCGACGACCGCCAGATCAATCCCGTTTTCCTCGGACAGGTAGGTGCCCAGAAAGGTATTAAAGACGCCCTGCGACCAGCCCGAGCAGAAGACCATGAAGCTCATCAGCCACACCAGGGGATTGCGGTAGACCTCGGCCGGCCAGCTCAGACCCCGCGATGGCTCGGCAGCGGCCGGCCCGGCCGGCCGCTCCCGGACATACACCAGGGCGGCCGCGCCAATCACGACCGTGGCCAGGCCGAATAAGGCCCAGGCGTAGCGCCAGCCCAGCGTCAGGTAGGCCGAGGTCAGGGCCGGCACCGCCAGGCCGGCCACCACAAAGGCGCTGCTGCCGCCGGCCGAGGCCAGTCCGGCGGCCAGCCCACGGCTGCGGGAGTCGAACCAGGGCCCGAGCAGGCCCATGGTCGGAATGATGGCGATGCCGGTTGCCGCGCCCATCAAGCAGGTCGCCGCCAGCGCTATCCAGAAATGGTTCGCCCCGCCCAGCAGCAGCATGGACGCCCCGGCGGTCAGCGTGCTGAGGCCGA
This sequence comes from uncultured Binatia bacterium (SeqCode), assembly GCA_965243735.1. Lineage (GTDB taxonomy): Bacteria > Desulfobacterota > Binatia > Bin18 > Bin18 > JAAXHF01. The sequence goes on along the minus strand of CBDEVZ010000008.1, from coordinate 3,010,085 downwards.
TCAGCCGCTGGCTGCCGTAGCGCGTGCTGAGCAGGCCGGCCAGAAATGAGCACGGGACGCGCAGCATCCAGGCCCCGGTGACCAGGATGCCGGCCTGGGTATAAGATAGAGACAGGCTGGCCTGCATGGCTGGCAGGGTCAGGTTTGGTGCGTATTGGAGGAAACTCGTGCTCAGGTTCACCAGCACCCCGATCAGCAGGATGACCCCGGCATAGCTCGTGTACCAGGGACGTGGCGGTCGGCCGGCTTGGGTCGGGGGTGCTGAATCCATACGTCGGGCCAACCTAACCTATGTCAGGGGCTGCCACCATCCCACACTGGAAACGTGTGATGCAAAAAGAAACCCACCCCGGCCTTCGGCCACCCCTCCTCGGAGGGGAACCACCTCCATCCCCTCCTCGGAGGGGTGCCGCGTGAGCGGCGGGGTGGGTTCTCTTCGGCCAGCGGCTTCTGCACGGCTGGGAAGAGTAGATTCCGGGTAATGTGCATCATACGTTGGAAAGGGGTGGTGTATCACTGTGAAATTCTCTTTTCGAGAAGGACTCTCCTGGCGCAGAAATCCCCCTGCGCTTCGCGCTTCCCCCTTTGACAAAGGGGACTGAGGAGGATTTTTCGGCGTCTGGCGTGTCCTCGGCGCGGGCCGCTGGGGAGGAGACAGGCAAGCATTCTCAAACTGAGACACTACCCGGAAAGGACGCATATTGCCGTGTTGGAAGGCTCTCCTCGGTGGTTTCAGCGTGTGTTCTGCGGCCTGCTGGTGTGGGGCATCGGTCTTGTGGCGGGCTCGTGCGAGCAGCTTGGCCGAGAGGGAGCGGGGACGAGCGTCAGGCAGGCTGATGCGCTGCACGGCCCGGTTCGCTCGGTGACGGTCACCCAGGCCGATCTGGTGAAAAAGGACGGCCAGTGGGAAATCCGCCGGCAGCGCACGCTGCACACCGCCAGCTATGACCGGCAGGGCCGCAAAACCGAACAGCTGGTGTACGCCGAGGACGGTACCGAGCAGCTACGTCTGCGGTTTCGCTACGATGAGAGCGGCCGGCGGACCGAGACCCTGCACTTCGACAGCCACGAGCGGCTTACCGCTCGACAGGTCTCCAGCTATGACAGCGCCGGGCGGCTCAAGCAGTCGCTGAGCTACGGCTCGGACCAAGAGCTGACGGCGCGGACAGTCTTCAGCTACGACGCCTCAGGCAATCAAGTCGCCTCGCAACAGGTCAGCGCCACCGGGCAGATTCTCACCCGGACCGTCTCACGCTATGACGAAGGGGGCAATCTGGTCCAACAACAGTGGTACGCCGCCGCGCCGACCCCCGTTCGGACCCGGACCGCCAGCTACGACTATCTTGGCGCGCTGGTTTCGGACAGTGTCTACGACTACGCGGCGGACGGTAGCCTCAGCCAGCGCACCGACGTGCGCTACAACCACCGCGGCCAGCCCCAGGCCGAGATCACCTACCGCCAGAACGGCGGATTCAAGCGCGAGCGCTCCTTTCGCTATCAGTCCGATGCCTTCGGCAACTGGACCCTGCAAACGATTCAGACCCGGATTCTCGTCAGCCAGGCGCCGTCTTTTGAGCCACCCCGGGTCATCTCGCGGACGCTGGACTATTACGGCCGCGAGCCTCCTCCGGTCGCCTCAAGACCGCAATGAGGGCTGACCCAGCGTCCGTCATGCCGATGTGTGTGGAGTTGCCTGTGACACGACCCACCCGACAGAGAAATGCCCTGGATTTTGCCGCCCGGCTCAGTGTCATTGCCGAAGACCGCAGCCATGGTGCGGCCGAACTGGCCCGTCAGTGCCTGGATCTCATGGCCGACAGCGCCCGCCTGACGCCCGTCCCCCAGACCGAGGCCGAGCCGGGTATCGCCGCCCTCTACCGTCGGCTGGGCGAGCAGGCCGAACAGCTGGCCGCCAGCCGTCCCAGCATGACCCCTATCCAGACCCTGCTGCTGCGCTGGCAGGAGCGGCTGGCCGGTCTGTCGGCGCCAACCCTGGTCGAGGCCCGGCGCCAGGCGGCCGAGGCTGCCCAGGGCTTGGCCGAGGAATCCCGCGCCGCGCTGGGCAAAGTCGCAGCCCAGGCGCACAGCCTGATTGGGGCCGGTCAGACTCTTCTCACCCACAGCCTGAGCTCGACCGTCCTGGCCGTCTTCCGGTCCTTGCCGGCCGCTCATGTCCGGGCAATTGTCACCGAGTCGCGCCCGCTGTACGAGGGACGCCGGCTGGCGGCGCGTCTGTCAGGCTGGGGCATTCCCACTACCCTGATCACCGATGCCCAGCTTGGCCTGTTCGTGCTCCAGGCGGATATGGTCTTGGTCGGGGCGGACAGCATCCTGGCCGACGGCAGCGTCATCAACAAAGCCGGAACCTATGTCCTGGCGCTCGTCGCTCGTGACCAGGGGGTGCCGGTCTATGTGTGCGCCGAAAGCTGCAAACGCCGGCCGTCCCAGCTGCCCGAGCCCGCGCTTGAGGAGATGGACCCGGCCGAGCTGAGTCCTGGGCAGCCGCCGCTCGGTCCGCACGTCCGGGTACGGAATATCTATTTTGATCGCACGCCGGCGCGGCTGATCTCGGGCTGGATCGACGAGCACGGCATCCGGCTCAACGAGTCCCAGGCGTCTTGACCGTCTCTTGACCCTGTGTCCCGTTTCCGGGCATGCTCTCGTCGGTACGGGAGAACATCCATGCTGCGTCTCATCCGCCTTGTCCGTCTCATCCTGGGAATCGTGCTCCTCCTCGGCTCCGTGTCCTGCGGTGCGTGGGATCGCAGCCAGCGCATCTATATTCGCGGTACACCGCTGGCCAAGTATAACGCCTGTCGTGAGATCCATCGGGACTCACCCGAAGATATCGAGAAGCTGTGTACCCCTTATCTGGATGAAGGCTAGGGCGGACCCGGGGGCAAGCCATGGTGTGGAAGCGGTCTGGTGTGTTTCGGCTGGGGCTTGGGCTGAGCGTCGCCGTGCTGGCCGCATGCAGCACGACCGTGCCACGTGCGCCGCTCGCGCCCAGCTTCACTCCCCACGTGCCCAAGGTCATGGTCAGCTGTGAGCAGGCCAACCGCATTGCCTACAATATCATCAAGGAGGTCGGCTATACGCCGACCCAACTCGTCATCGCCACGCCGGAGCGCCCCGGGCTGCTGGAGGGGACGCGCCCACGCCAGGACGGCCAGGACATTGCCCGGGTCAGGCTGACCTGCACCGACGACGGCGTCGATGTCGAGAGCGAGTATGGCGGCTTGGCCGGCTTCGGGGCCATGAATCAGCGCTTTCCCGAGTATTTTTACGAACGTTTCATTGCCACCACAGAAATCCTGTACCGCTACAAGCCGTATGTTCCGCCCGGCTCCTTACAGGTGAAGGTCATCCCGCTCGAAGGCTTTGACGCCCAGCTGGAGTTTGGCCGCAGCGTGACCGACGTGCTGCCCGTCCGGGTCGAGATCGCCAATACCACCGATCAGCCCTACCACCTGGAGTCCGAGCAGTTCATGCTGCTGACCGCCGTTGGCGAGCCGGTCCAGGCGCTCCAAGCCGGCCCGACGCCGTTCCCGGTCTCGCCCCTCAGCAGCCGGACGCTGGCTCCGGGCGAGCGCCTGACCGGCTACCTGTACTACCCGCTCGGCAGCTATACCAGCGCCCAGGGCGTACTGGTTGAAGAGAGCAGCCAGGAGCGGTCCGGGTTCACAGTCTATTTTTCGCGCTTATAGCCTGTGCCACAGGCAATTCACTGGGCGAGATAGCCGCCGTCCACCGGCATGGGATGGCCGGTCACAAACGAGGCCGCGTCGGAACACAGCCAGACCGCAGCCTCGGCAATCTCGCGTGGCTGACCCAGCCGGCCGTTGGGCTGGGCCGTGGCCATGGCGTCGATCACCCGTTCGCTCGCCTCGCGCAGCATAGGCGTATCGATCGGTCCCGGACACACGGCGTTGACCCGGATATTGGCTTTGGCGTATTCCAGGGCGGCGGTCTTGGTCAGACCGACCACGCCGTGTTTGCTGGCCACATACGCGCCGGCACGCCTGAGGCCGATCAGTCCGGCGTCAGATGCGGTGTTGACGATGGCGCCGCCGCCCTGGGTCAGCATGTGGGCAATCTCGTATTTGAGACACAGCCACACTCCCTTGAGGTTGATCGCCAGGATGCGTTCCCAGTTCTGTTCGCTATCGTCGGCAACCCGTGCCGTGCGGCCGGCAATGCCGGCGTTGTTATACGCGCAGTCGAGGCGGCCGTAGGTCTCAACCGTCTTGGCCACCAGAGCCTCGACCTCAGCGGCCTGGGCAACATCGGCTCTGATGAACGTGGCCTGGCCACCGGCCTGCTCAATCTGGCCGACCGTTTCCTGTCCGCCCTCAACCGCCACATCACACACCACCACTTGGGCGCCTTCGCGCGCAAAGACCAGACACGCCTGTCTGCCGATGCCCGATCCCCCGCCGGTGACGAGGGCGACTTTTCCTTCGACTAATCCCGCCATACGTTTCTCTCCTGCTGAGCTTGGTTTTCTTGGGACGGGATTGTAGGGTGGATTGCGGCGAAAGAAAACCCGCCACGGACGGGCAGTTCAGGAGGGACCAGACGACCATGTCCGATGCATCCGATCCATCCACGAGGCCGGTCTTGCAGCGACGGGAAGTGGTGACCGCCTTTCTGCGCGCTGGCGGGAAAATCCTGCTCGTGCAGCGGAGCGCCAAAACGCGCACCTACCAGCGACGTTGGGCGGGCATCAGCGGCTATCTCGAAGACCCGACCCCCTTGCAGCAGGCTCTGCGGGAAATCCGTGAGGAAACAGGCCTGGACGAAACAACCGTCCACCTGGCGCGAGCCGGAAAGCCGCTCGAAATCCCAGCCCCGGAATTGGCGACGTGCTGGATCGTCCATCCCTTTGTGTTCGATATTGATGCGCCCGACCGGATTCGCCTGGACTGGGAAAATACCGCTCTGCGCTGGGTCTTGCCGGATCAGTTACCCACCTATCCAACCGTTCCGGGCCTGGCTCAAGCCCTGGCCGCCTGTCTCGACGGCGCCGAGTGACACTCTTGACCGGTATCTTAGAGACGTAGCGCAAGGAAAGCCTCTCACTGGCCTAGAGCGCTTTACGTTAGGCTGTAGCCCTGCTGTGCCGCCCTCGTCATGCTGGCCGTGATCCAGCATCCCTGCTTCGACTTCGCTCCGCTACGCTCAGCATGAACGGGAGGCCGTTGGGCCTGAGCGTCAGGCGTAGCGCGCCTGAAGTCGAAGGGCTACCCAGGATCGTAATTTGCTCTAACTCTGGCTCAATTTGGCACTCGCCAGGCGATTGAGGCTCACCCCAACCTCAGCCGCTTCAAGAACAAGACGACGATGAACCTCCGGTGGGACGCGGACCACAAATTTCCCGCTGTAGTGCTTATGCGCAATCGGCTCAGGGATACGCTCTCCATTGGCCTGCATGTCCCGCACAACTGTCGCAACAACGTTCCGAATACCCTTCAGCGCGGTCTCTGGTGTGGTAGCCAGCCAACTCAAGCTCGGGAATTCTGCACACAGGCCGACGTATTCTCTATCCTCTTCCGACCATGTGACGCGGTAGGTGTATTTATCATTCTTGAGTGTCATCATTCTTCTCCATATAAAAGGTGCAGATAGAAAGAAAGGAGAGCCGATGGCACTGTCAACCGAAGACACCCAGCGTTTTTTATCCGAACCCCGCAACGTCATCCTCGGCACCCTGCGCCAGGATGGCTCACCGCAGCTGAATCCGATGTGGTTCTACTGGGACGGCGCGGCGTTTTATATTTCGACGACACGGACGCGCTTCAAATATCGGCACATCCTCCGCGACTCCCGCGTGACGCTGTGTATCGACGAGGCCGAGACGCTCAAAACGCTGCTTGTCCAGGGGCGAGCCAGCATTCAAGAAAACGATATCTGGGACACCACCCAGCGTATTGTCGAAAAATATGTCCAGCCCCAACACGTGGCCGCCCGCATGGCCCGCTTTCGGGCCGAGCCGCGGGTGCTGATTGTCGTCACGCCGGACCGGTGGGTGTCGTGGGACCGCAGCGAGGGGGCGAATCTGAAGACGGGTTGAGCCCCAGCCCTGTCCCATATTGGACGAGGACATCCATGGCCAGCAAAGGCCGCAGCTTTCGGACCTGCCGGATTGACGACTTCGAGGTGTGGGTCGGCAAGGGCGATGCCGAGAACGACCGCCTGACCTTTGCTCAGGCCGAGCCGCACGACTTCTGGCTGCACGTGGCCCGGCTGCCGGGCAGCCACGTGGTGGTCCGCAATCCGGGGCGGCTGGGAGAGCTGCCGCGTTCTGTCCTTGAGGCGGCTGCTCAACTGGCCGCCTGGTACTCCAAGGCCCGGGGCAGCCGGGGCAAGGTCGAGGTTCACGCGTGTCGTGTCGCCGACGTGAGCAAGCCGCGCGGCTTTGCGGCCGGTCAGGTCAGGCTGGGGCGCTGGCGCAGCGTCCGGGTCTATCCCATACCGCCGAGGACCGGGGCGCAGGACGAGGAGTCGGGCTGAGCCCTACGCCTCAGGACCGAAGAAGGCAATCGTCCGGGCTTCGATGCTCTCGCGCGGCACGGCGTCGGCCGGACTGGCCGGGTTCTCGAACGCGCTGTGGGCGGTAAAGCGGGCGGTGCCGTCCGTGCGTGAGTCGTAACACTTGAGCAGCATGGCCTCGTCGGGCTGCATCTCCGAGAAATAATACCAGCGGTGGCCGGGCTGATAGGAGACGGAGTAGACCTCCCCGGTCCGGTCCGGGTACTTGAGATCGGTTGCCACAAAATGGTCCTGGCCGATGCTCTGGGCGTCGCACACCGCCAGCGGCGTATCCTGCACCGGGCCGCGAATCGGCCGCCAGACGTTGATGAAGGCAAAGCGACGGGTGAGGCGGTCTTCGGCCTCGGCGGCGGGCAACAGGTCACGGACACGCTGCGGGCCAGAGGTCGCGGTGTAATCGTTGTGACACGCCAGGACCGGCTCCTGGGCGCCGTCTTGTTTGCGCTGTGCCCGTGGTGCGTTGCGCACGTTATGGTCAAAGACCAGGACCTTTTCGGCTCCGGTCAGGCGTCTGACCAGTTCGGCGACCTCGGGGTAGTAGACGCGCTGCGCTTCTTCGGCATCGTAAAAGTTGCCGACCCGGGTCTGGTGACGGATAAAGCTCAGACCCTGGGCGTCGAGCGAAAAGCGGTCGGCAATCGGCCGGGCGTCGTGAATCGGCATGGCGCGGGTGGTGTAGCGACCGTTCTGGCGGGGCACGCCGGCTGGGGGAGTGTAGAGATAGTAGGTCGGTTTTTCTGCCATATCGTTGGCCAGATAATTCATCTGGGCTGTCACATAAGCCAGTCCGTCAGTGTCGAGCTTCTGCATGGGCGCGCCCTCCTTTGCCGCTGTGGGTAAAGGCTAGCCTGATCGCCCGGTCTTGTACAGCCGGGATATGGCGGGCCTTGCGCGGGGCCGGGCACTTCGGATACGGACACGCCTATGGCCAAGCCTCCCGCGTACGAACACGTACAGCTCAGCTATGAGGTTACCGAAACCATATCGGTTGAGCTGGTGGAAATCTGCAACTGGCGCCCGGACTTTCCGGCCTGCGAGTACTGCGGCGATAACGAGTACTGGAACATTGTGTGGCCGACGGGTCTGGCGGTGGCGCGTTACCTGGCCGAACAGGTGCCGGCTGAACAGCTGCGCGGCCGGCGGGCGCTGGTTGTCGGCTGTGGGGTCGGGCTGGAGAGTGTGGTGCTGGCCAAGCTGGGCGCCCGGGTGTCGGCCCTGGACCATGTGGCCGACGCGCTGGCCCTGCTCGATCTCAACTGCACTCTGAATGGCGTCTCGGCCATGCACACGATCTGCTGCTGTCTGCACGATCCGGGCAGTATCCAGACCCTCGGCTCGTACGACTGGATTGTGGGCGGGGATGTCCACTATGAGCCGGAGAATGCCAAATGGGTGCGAGCCTTGCTGCAAACCGTCCTCGCCCCCCACGGCCGGGCCGTGTTTGCCGACCCGTTTCGCGAGGGCGTGGACGAATTTTTTGACGGCTTGCCCCAGGAGCGGTTTTCACTGCGCGAGCATCACACCCAGGTCGAATGGATCAGCGAGACCCAGGCCGTGCGCGTCTACGACCTGAGACGGCCCTGAGACGGCGGCCTCATATCACCGCTTGTTCTTTGAGCTGGGCAATCTCTTGGGCTGATAAGCCCAGCAGCTCCCCGTAGACCGACTCGTTATGCTGTCCCAGGCTGGGACTCGGCGCATCAATGCCGAGCGGCTTGTCGTCAATCCACCACGGCGAGCCCAGCACGAGCATGCTGCCTGCGGTCGGGTGGTCGATATCCTGGAGACGGCCCCGGGCACGAATATGCGGGTCGGTGACAATCTCACCCACGTCTTTTACCACCCCACAGGTGATATCGGCCGCCGAACAGCGTTCCATGATGTCGTGTTTGGCGTGCCGCAGCGTCCAGGCGCTGACCAGCGCGTCCACCTCGGCGGCGTGTTTGCGGCGGTCCCGATTGGTGGCGAAACGGGGGTCGTCGGCCAGCTCCGCACAGTCCATCAGTTGGCACAGGGCGCGCCAGCGCTGATCGTCCAGGGTCAGCAGAAAGACATGGCCGTCCTTGGTCGGGTAGCAGTTATAGGGAGCGATGCGCCGGTTGGGAGCCGCGTTGCCCTCACGCTGATAGACCCCGTCCTGCGAGATGAAGGTCGCGATCTGGGCGATCATCGGACCTAGCGCCGCGTCGTACAGGGAGGTTTCGAGGAAGAGCCCCTGGCCGGTCCGGTCGCGCTGACGCAGAGCGCCAAGAACGCCGGCCGCCAGATGGATTCCGCCCAGCACGTCCATGACCGGCGGGCCGGCCTTCATCGGCGGACCGTCGGGATCGCCGGTGGTGCTCATCAGGCCCGACATGGCCTGGATAATGGAATCGAAGGCCGGATAGTCACTGTAGGGGCCATTGCGTCCATAGCCGGTGCTGGCCGCGTAGACCAGCCGGGGGTTGAGCTGTTGCAGGACTTCGTAGCCCAGCCCGAGTTTGTCCATGACGCCGAGGGCGAAGTTCTCGACGAGCACGTCAACGTGGGGGACGAGCTGCCGGAAGAGGGCCTTGCCCCGCTCGGTTTTCAGGTTGAGGGTGATGCTCTTCTTGTTGGAGTTCAGCATGATGAACGGATAGCTCTCATGGGCGACGCCGCGCACCGGCAGCAGTGCGCGGGCTTTCTCGCCCTGGCCCGGCGGTTCGAGCTTGATCACGTCTGCGCCCAGAAAGCTGAGCATCAGGGTGGCGTAGGGACCGTTGACGATATGGGTCAGGTCGAGAATGCGGACATCGTCCAAAGCTCTGAGCATGTCTCCCTCCTTCAGGGGCAGGCGGATTATACGTCATTGACCGGGGGCAGGGATACCGGCGCGGCGCTCTTGTCTTGGCCAAAGAATTCGGTCACAGTCCATCCGTCACACGAGGGGCCGCTATGAGGGATGCCATCTCGCCACACGATCTCCGTCGGGCGTTGGTCCGTATGGGACTGCTCAAAGCAGGCGTTCAGCCCGCCTTGCAGCCGCTGAGCGGTGGGGTCTCGTCTGATATCGTCCGGGTCGATCTTGCCGACGGACCGCTCTGCGTCAAGCGCGCCCTGCCTCAACTGCGGGTTGCGGCAACCTGGCGGGCGCCGGTGGAACGCAATACGTTTGAGGTCGAATGGATTCGGACTGCGGCCCGGTTTGTTCCCCACGGCGTACCGCAGATTCTCGGTGTGGATCGAGAGGCCGGCCTGTTTGCAATGGGCTATTTTGATCCCCAGGCGTATCCGGTGTGGAAACTGCAGCTGCGCGACGGCATTATTGAGATCGAGACGGCTCGGGCCGTGGCCAGGTGTCTGGCGTGCATACATGCCGGCACCGCAGACGATGCGCAACTTGCCGCTCGCTTTGCCACCGATCACATTTTTCATCCGATTCGACTGGAGCCCTACCTGTTGGCCACGGCTGAGCGACACGCCGATTGTGCCGAGGTGTTGAGAGACGTGGTCGAGACGACGGTGGCTAACAAACGGGTGCTGGTTCACGGCGATGTGAGTCCAAAGAACATTTTGGTCGGACCCCACGGTCCGGTGCTGCTCGATGCGGAGTGCGCCTGGTTCGGTGATCCGGCCTTTGATCTCAGCTTTTGTCTGAACCACTTGCTGCTCAAGTGTGTGTGGCGACCGCACTGGAGCGAGCGCTATCTGGCCTGTTTTGACAGCCTGGCCGATACCTATCTGGCCGGGGTCAGCTGGGAATCCGCGACCGCGGTCGAGGCCCGAGCGGTTCGTCTGTTGCCGGGGCTCTTGCTGGGGCGCATCGATGGCCGCTCACCGGTTGAGTACATCACCGTTGAGGCGGACCGTCATCACGTCCGCACGCTTGCCAAACGCCTCCTGCTGCGCCCGGTCGCGAGTCTGGCCGCCTTGCGGAATATCTGGGCGCAGACAATGGAGCGGGAGAGCGCATGAGTGAGACGAGGATCAGCGCGGTGACCGGCCGACGGGTGTGGGATTCGCGTGGCCGTCCTACGGTCGAGGCCGAGGTCCGTCTGACCGGCGGCGCGATTGGTCGGGCGATTGCTCCGGCTGGAGCTTCGCGCGGGAGCCATGAGGCGGTCGACCTGCGCGACGGTGGAGTGCTGCTGGGCGGTCTGGGAGTCGAACAGGCCGTACTCAATCTGCGTGGTGCCATAGGCCAACAGCTCCTGGGCCTGGACGCGAGCGATCAGGCCGGGGTGGACGCGGCTCTGATCGCTCTGGACGGCACGCCCAATAAAAAACGCCTCGGCGCCAACGCCCTGATTGCCGTGTCCATGGCGGTTCTGCATGCGGCCGCTCAGGCTGCCGGCCTGCCCCTGTGGCGGTATGTGTCTGGGGGGAAGCCGGTCCGGCTGCCACTGCCGGAGATTCAGATTTTTGGCGGTGGGGCGCACGCCGGCCGCCGGGTCGATATTCAAGACTTCATGATTATGCCTGTTGGGGCGAGCAGCTTTGACCAAGCCTTGGTCATGACCGCTGAGGTCTACCGCGCCGCAGGGCAACTGATGGCGGCCCGTGACCGCCTGGCCGGGGTGGCTGATGAGGGTGGCTGGTGGCCGATGTTTGCCTCAAACGAGGAAGCCTTGAGCTGTCTCGTGCAGGCCATTGAAGCCGCAGGCTATACACCCGGCGAGCAGGTGGCGATTGCCCTTGACGTGGCCGCCTCGGAATTTGGCTCGGCCGCCGGTTATGTATTGGGTCTGGAACATCGCCAGCTTGATACCGACGGCCTGATCGAGCTGCTGCTGGGCTGGATTGAGCGTTATCCGATTGTCGCTGTCGAAGACCCGCTGGCCGAGGATGACCATGACGGTATGCGACGTTTTACGGCTGCGGTTGGCGACCGGGTCCAGGTCATTGGCGACGACTATCTGGTCACCGACGCCCGGCGTATCGCTCAGGCCGCCGAGCGGGAGAGCTGTAATGCGGCGCTGATCAAGCCGAATCAGGTCGGCACGATTACGGAAACACAGGCGGCGCTTGAGGCGGCCAAGGCGGCCGGCTGGAGGACGATTGTCTCGGCCCGTTCTGGAGAGAGCGAAGACGTGACGATTGTCCACCTGGCCACCGGCTGGGACGCCGGGCAACTCAAGGTCGGGTCCATCGCCCGCACCGAGCGGACGGCCAAGTGGAACGAGGCGCTCCGCATTGAGGAAGCCCTGGGGCCGGCGGCCCGCTTTGCCGGTCGGAGCGTCTTGTCGGCTGCCGACCGTAGCCTCGTATGACGGAGCCATGAAGGCGGTTCTGCACTACCGGAGCAGCCCCGGCTTTCGGGATCTGATTGCCAGTCGGGTACCCGACTGGCTCGAGATTGTTGTGGTGGAGGAGACCGATACCGGGACATTTGCTGCGGCCATGGGCGACGCCGAGGTGCTGTTCCACGTGCTGCAACCGGTGACCGCAGCCGTCATCCGCGCCGCCCCGCGCCTGCGGCTGATTCAAAAGATCGGGGTTGGCGTGAATACCATAGACCTGGCGGCCGCCCAACAGCGCGGGATCGCGGTGGCCAATATGCCGGGGACCAATACGCCAGCGGTGGTTGAGATGACGCTCCTGCTGATGCTTGCGGCGCTCCGACGGATAACTGTTTTTGACACGGCAACGCGGCAGGGGCGGGGCTGGCAAACCGAGCCGACAAGCCGTGATGCCGTGGGCGAGATCGCCGGGCAGACGGTCGGACTGGTCGGCTATGGAGCGGTGGCGTCACGGCTGGCCGAGGTGCTCAAAGCCCTTGGCGCCACGCTGCTCTACACCGCCCGGACGCCCAAGGCCGGAGCCGCAGCCACATGGTGCTCCTTGTCCGAGCTGCTGCAACAGTCCGATATCGTCTCTCTGCACCTGCCCCTGACCGCACAGAGCGCAAACCTGATGAACGCCAAGACTTTTGGCCTGATGAAACCGGGCAGTATTTTCATCAACACGGCCCGGGGCGGTCTGGTGGACGAGGCAGCGCTCTTCGATGTGCTGCGCTCGGGTAGGCTGCGGGCGGCTGGGCTCGACGTGTTTGCTACCGAGCCGGTGGCAGCCCACAACCCACTCCTGGCCCTTGAGCAGGTCGTTGTCACCCCCCATATTGCCTGGCTCACTCCCCAGACTCTGGAGCGCAGTCTTGTCGTCGGCCTTGAGAACTGCCGCCGTTTGCGTGACGGAGAACCCATCTTGCACCGCGTTGTGTAAGCGACGGGGGACAGGGGGGAGGCGCCGTAAATTGGAGTGTGGCGGACCGGCCAGCCGTCCTTAGAGCGGTTTACGATAGGTTGTAGCCTGACAGTCGTCGGCGTGCTCTACTCCCGTGCCGAAGGGCGGAGCGAGACTGCGAGCCTCTTTCCTTAATTCAAGAGATCTGAACAATCGTAGAGGTCATGTTCTTCGTTTTTGAACACAAGCTCCAATGTGTAATCGTCTGTTGGAAAGACCTTTGACACTCTTGGATTCATCAGATCACCTCAAAGGCTCAATTTTGTAAGGCTGCTGGCCAGATACAGCGAGTTCCGAGTCTGCCAGGAGTTTGTCTCTGTGTCGCTCTGCGGTAGCGTCTGAGTTTGCCTGTTTCCCTGACAAACGTTTGATGCCAAGGCAAGCCGGGTAGGGTAGGGGGAAGCGCCGGCCTCCGCGCGGTCTTGTTTCTTTAACGTTGGGTTGAAGCCTTGACGTGCAGGCGCCGGCCTATAGCGCCCATTGCCGCATCCAGCTGATCCATGCGCGAGTTGTGCTGCACGTCCAATACCCGATCCACCTGTGGGAGGTGCCAGCCGAGGCGGCGTGCCAGCTCTGCCTTGCCGATGCCCTGCTCCCGCATGCCCTGATACAGCATCACCTTGACGGCGGTGAGCGTAGGCAGCACCGCGACCTCCCGTCCTTGCGAAGGGGGCGGAATATCCCGGCCGTCGTGGATGCGAGCCGCTATCGCTTCCTCTAGCGCGTCGACCGCCCGTGCGAGCGCCTCGTCTCTGTCAATGCCAAACGTCGTGAGTTCCGGAAAGTCCGGGGACGTAGCGAGCAGGGTGCCATCGTCGTCTTCGAGTACGATAGGATAGGTCAGCATCAGTCCAGCCCCAGGTCTTTCTTGATCTTGGTCACCAGCCCTCGGCCCAATTCCTTGCTGCCACTATCGGACCCTTTCTGAACATGTCTCCCTCCTTCAGGGCCGGGCGGATTATACGTCATGGACTGGGGGCAGGGATACCGGCGCGGCGTTCTTGTCTTGGCCAAAGAATTCGGTCACAGTCCATCCGTCACACGAGGGTGCGCTGTGATGGATGCCATCTCGCCACATGATCTCCTTCAAGTGTTGGTCCGTATGGGGCTGCTCAAAGCAGATGTCCGGCCCGCTTTGCAGTCGTTGAGCGGTGGGGTCTCGTCTGATATCGTCCGGTCGATCTTGGGTACCGCGTAGGGCCGGCGTAGGCACGGGCCATTATGAAGCTATGAAGTATATTGAACACAAAGATCTTAGACCAAGCGTTCGAGCCCTCTATAGGAAAGGTGGCCCCTACCAGAAGGCAGCAGGTAGCGTAGAGATGGTGATTGGACGTGTTGCAACCGGCGACCCAGACCCTTTCAAGGGAATCACTCTGACGAATCACGGTGAGAAGCGAGTTCCAAAATGCCGGAAGTATGACTTGGCTAAGTTCTGCCGCCTTATCACAGTAGTCGATGATGGCTTCTGTCATATCCTTTACGCGGGCTCTCACGATGACTGCGACTCGTGGCTTGATCGTAATCGGGGCTTCGTGCCAGTCGTGGATTCAAGCGGGAAGCTCATCGAGGCCGCCAAGTCTGACGATAGTCTTGATCCGAGGACTCGCGTGCGGGGCGCTTCCGACCAGTCATACGGGAAGCTCTACGAAAAGCTGGCGGAAGATGATTTCGAGTTCCTCATTGGGCCCCTTCCGAGAGCTATCGTTCGCCAGATCGAAGCGCTCGAATCAATCAGTGATGAGGAAGATATCGTCAAGATCGCCGAAGAGATAGAAGAAGGCGACCGTCGTGTCGCTATTCACGACATCTTTGTCCTGCTCAGGCAAGGCAATCACAAGGCTGCCAGAACGCGGATAGCTCTGTTCCGAGGAGACGTTGCACCGCCGGAGCCGGAGACGGAGGTCAAGGACGGCGAGGACTTACGTACCATACCGACCGATTCACCGCAGTATGCGAAGCTATTCGAACATTTCGTACGCACGGCAGACTATCGAGACTGGATGATATTCATGCACCCGGAGCAAGAACGGGTGGCAGAGGCTGAGTTCTCCGGGCCAGCTAAACTCACAGGAGTGTCGGGATCCGGCAAGACTTGTATCGTAGTCAGGCGGGCCGTCGTGCTTGCTGAGCGCTATCCCACAGGAGACATTCTCGTCCTCACCCTGAATCGGCCTCTAGCTGCTCTCATCAAGGATCTCATCTCAACATGCGCGTCCCCTGTAGCGCGAGATCGCATCAAAGTTCTGGCTTTCTTTGATCTCTGCCAGAAATTCCTCTTTCAGTTCGAGCCAAAGAATCAGAAGCTCTATGATGATCGGACTTGGAAGAGTGGAGAGCACATAGACGAAGTCTGGCGGGAGTACTACCGGTGCGAACTCAACAATCGAGACGCGGCCCGCATGCAGCCTGTCCACGATTCGCTTATCTCTCGGAATATTGATTCCGAACGCTACATCCGCGAGGAGTTTGACTGGATCCGAAGCGCTATGTCCTACGGTAACCGGCACCGTTATTTTGACATCGCGCGTTTGGGACGGTCGTATCCAATCCCCAAACAATTTCGCCGCCTCCTGATAGACGGACTTCAACGGTGGGAGGATAAGATGCGCGATGTAGGAATTACCGACTACCTCGGCATTGCGACGGCACTGTACCGCCACCGGGATAAGCTCCGTGAACAATATCGCTGTGCGCTCATTGACGAATGCCAGGACTTCGGCACGATCGAACTCGAGATCATAACCGCCATCGTGGAAAACGGACCTGACAACCTATTCTTTTGCGGAGACGCGGCGCAACACGTTTCTTGGAAGCATCAGTCCCTCAAGGATGCAGGAGTCCCCGTTCCAAGAGCACATTCAAAGACGATTCGCCAGAATTACAGGAACAGCCGGGACGTTTTGCAAGCGGCCTACACGATCCTCGTTGAAAATCTCACCGAGGAGATGATTGAGAAAGAGGATTTTGAAATCCTCAATCCCGAGTACGCAAACTTTAGTGGATCGACGCCACTTTACCTCGAAGCCGCGTCGCTAGCGGAAGAAATCGCATACGCGGTTGCTTATGCGAAGTCGGAACTCATGGAGAATATCAACAGCAAAGCATGTATCGCTATCTGCGGGTGTTCGTCATACGAGATACAAGAGTTTGGAAAACGAATCGACATCCCGGTGCTGGAGGGTACCAGGAGTATAGACGATGGATCATTGTTCCTCTCTGATCTTGAGCAGACGAAGGGCTTCGAGTTCGATCTAGTCTGTGTCGTCAACGCTAGCGAAGGGATGATCCCTAATCCCGCCACACCGAAGCGTGAACAGTTTCGAGACCTGTCAAAGCTCTATGTCGCGATGACCCGGGCGAAGCTTCAACTTGTACTCTCGTATTCCGGAGTACCCTCCGCTTACATTATTAAGGCCAAGGAAACGCTGTTGCCTGGGAAATGGACGGACTTTGTGTCCAAGGAAGAGGTCTCGGACCTTGGTGTACCCCCAGATCTTGATGACCTGCGCAAGCCTGTGGACAATAAGCCTACGGATGGTGTGTCGTCCTTCGGCTCGATGACTGGGGAACAGTTTCTCTATACGTCCGACGCCCTAGGACTTTCGCCGCGGCTCATCGGGAAGCTTCGCGAGCTGATAACGGGCCAGGGGCTTACGCGCGACGGTACCCCCGTTAGGTGGCGCACTCTCTCCCAGGCAGCGAGAGATGTCCGCGCTTACCCGGTGTCTCGTCAGGAGTTTGGACCGGAGGTGGCCAAGGAGCTCGATGTGCTCTCGGAGAGCCTTGGTCTCCGCCAGAGCATTTCACGTTAGGCCGTAGCCGTTTTGTCATGCGCTTCGTCATGTCGGACGTGATCCGGCATACAGAGGTCGGGGCTGGGAACCTGGATTTCGGCTCTAGCCGACATGATGGCAGAGACCAACCGGCTATACGGAATCGTGAATTGCGCCAGGCTGTGGTGTGGGAGAGCGGCCAGCCATCCTCGGCTGGCCGGATGAGGCACGGGCCGCAGGGCTGCGGCCCGGAGTGTCGGGCTCAGGCGTGGCCGTGACGCAGGAGCTTGCCCGAGGTGTTACCCGTGCATTGGCCGTCTTCAAAGGTGGTCTGGCCGTTGACGATGATCGCCCGGTAGCCTTTGGCCCGCTGTACGCGCCGCCACTCGCCACCCGGGAAGTCGTAGGTGATCTCTCCAATCCAGTCCGGCTCAATGTCCAACTCGTCCAGATTGTAGACCACCACGTCAGCCGCAGCGCCTTCGCGCAGCGTGCCCCGGTCACGGAAGCCGGCCGCGTGGGCGGGCAGGGCGGACAGTCGGTAGTGGGCTTCTTCGAGGCTGATCTTGTGCTCGTCGCGGACCAGCCAACGCAGAAAATCGGTCGTGAAGGCGCCGCCGGTAAAGAACTTGGTGTGCGCCCCGCCGTCGGACGCGCCGGGAAAGGTGAACCGCGAATCGTTGATCATCTCGGCCGTGTAGTCGGCGTTAAAGCCGCGGTTGGGGCCGAGGAATTCGACGTTCAGGTCGCCGGCGATCGACAGGTCGAGCATGGTGTCAATCGGATTTTTGCCCTGCTCCTCGGCGATCTGGCCGACCGATTTGCCGACGTACTGCTCCAACTCGGTCTGGTTGTTGGCGCTCTGGACCAGCAGGGTCGGGATAGCGCCGCCAACGCCGGCCTGAATGACTTGCAGCTTGCGGTCGGCCTCTTCGGTTTCGCGCTTGACCGCCTCGCGCAGGGCCGGGTTCTTCATCTTGGCCAGCTTTTCCTGCTTGGTGCCGGTCGTCAACTCGCGCCAGGCCGGGCTGGCGTCATACAGGTTCCAGTGTTCCAGGGTGAAGGCAAAGCCGGTCCGGTGGGTTCCGGTCTGACCGAAGATCGGCAGACCCTGCTCCCGGCAGCGCTCCAGCCAGTCCAGGCTGCGGCGGTGGACCTTGGGGTCTTTGCGGGCCGCAACAATGACGTTGTGCAAGATCGGGCGCTGGGCGACCTCGGCCAGTTTTTCCAGAAAATTGAGGTCGTGTTTGATGGCGCCGGTCGATTGGGTGATCTGGATAAAGCCTTCGTCGCGCTGACGCAACACCTCGGCCAGATTTAGAATGTCGGCGTCGTCCATGATGTCGGTGACCATGGGTGAACCGTCATAGTCGGCCTGGGTCGAGTCCGGACCCAGACGCTGGATGGAAAAGCCGCACAGGCCGGCATCCATGCCCTGGTCGAGCAGCCGCTGCATTTCCTGACGCTCGGCCGCAGTTGCCGACCGGCTCTTGGCCGCTTCGAGGCCCATGACGTAGGTCATCAGCGAGGCGGTCGGCATATACTGGATGCAGTTCACGCCTTTGGGAGAGCGGTCGAGCGAGTCGAGGTATTCCGGAATGGTCTCCCAGTCCCAGTCCATGCCGGCTTTCATCGCGTCATACGGAATGGCTTCGGTGCGGGTCATGGTCAGCATCGAGCGTTCCCGGAAATCGGGTTTGACCGGCGCAAAGCCGAAGCCGCAGTTACCCAGCACGACCGAGGTGACGCCGTGCCAGCCGGAGATGGTGCAGTACGGATCCCAGCGGATCTGGGCGTCGTAATGGGTGTGCAGGTCGATGAAGCCGGGGGCCACGATCAGGCCGTCGGCGTCGATCACCCGTTTGGCCGAGCCTGGAGCCTGCCCGCCGATCTGGGCGATTGTCCCGTCCTTGATCCACACATCGGCCCGGTAGCGCGGCACCCGGGTGCCGTCAACAACGGTGCCGCCCTTGAGCTGGATATCGTATGTCGCCATGTGTACTCCCTCCTCCGATTGTTGCGTCCGATTATTGCATCGCGGTTGAATCGCTTCCCTGTATAAAGCATGTCCGCCCGGCAGGGCAAGAGCCGCCGCGCCGCTCACTCCATGCCCAGCACCGTGACATCCGTCAGCCGCAGGCGCTGCCGGTTCTGTTCAAACAGGCCGACGATCTTGAGCGGTGTGCCGGGCGGCGACTGGGCGACTTTGGACAGCAGGGCTCTGGGGCCGATCAGGTTGAAGTCGATGCCCCGCTGGCCGACTTTCTGGAGAATCATTCTGGTGCTCATCTGGGGATAGTTGGGCGCCGCAATATCCATGATTTCGTACTGGTACTGCTCGCCAAAGGAGCTGATGCCGAGGGTGACCACCTCGATATTGCCCTCCTCGGGCTTGGTGTTCAGAAAACCGCTCATCGTGATTTCAAATGGGGTCCGGGAGTTCTCGTCCCACGGGTTGCTGCCCGAGCCAACCCCCAAACCCGAGCCGCCCTGTCCGTAGACGCTGGGAGTGAGGGTCAGGCCAAGAACCAGGGCCAGGCCAAGAACCAGGACCAGGCCGAAAGCTACTGATGCGGGCCAGCGTGTATGTCTGCGCATGTTATGATTCCTCCGTGTTGGTTTTCTCTAGGTTCTGCTCGGGCTCCACGGCCTCTCCTAGCCGGTCCGGGGTCTGGCCCAAGGCTGGGGCCGGACTTGCGCGGAGCGGGCTTCGGGATTCTGGCGTTGCTGCGGAGCCGGCTCGGTCTGAAAATATTGATCGCGGTCCAGCGAGCGCACCGGCAGGGTCTGGATGGCCGACTCGCGCAGGATCTGGAGCGGGATCTCAACCCCGGCCTCGCCCTGGGCCCACACCGCGCGGTAAAATTCGGCGCGACCGCTGACCGTCCGGTCCCCGACCCCGACGATGATATCACCCGGCCTCAGGCCGGCCTGGGCTGACGGTCCCTCGGGAATGGTGCCGGAGATGAACAGGTGGCCGCCGATCTCTTCGGTGAACAAGCCCAGCCATGGACGGGGCGGCTTGGGCGTCCGGCCGGTGGCCAGCAGAGCCGGCAGAATGGGTTTCAGCCGGTCAATCGGAATGAACATATTGCCGGGCAAACGACGCTCGCTGGGCCTGCCCTGGAGGGCGTCGCCGACAAACAGCGAGCCGATGCCGAGCAGATGACCGCCCGGTCCGATCAGCGCCGCCCCGGCCCAATTGGGGTGCGGGGGAGCGGTAAAAATCGCGTCTTCCAGCAGATATTCCCAGTAGCCGGTAAACTCCCGCCGGGCGGTGACAAGGGCCGGTCGTACGGCCTCCAGGGCGCCGTAGCTGGCCACCAGGACCTCGGTCTGCTCGGCCAGTTCGGCCGACAGGCCGAGCGGGATCGGTGGGACGGGCAGGGGCTGGGCGGTCCGTAACAGGCCAAAGCCGGTGTCATAATCATTGCCGATGAGGGTGGCTTCGACCGACCGGCCGTCCAGGCTGGTGACGGCAACATGTGCGGCTTCGAGCACGATATAGCCGACGGTCAGAATCAGCCCCTCGGCGTCAATGACAATACCGCTGGCTTCGCGCTGGGTGCCCAGCAAGCGCGCCGTGCGGGCGGTCGGCGGGATTTCGGCGCGAATATGAACAACCGCGGACAGGGCTTCGTGGATGGGGTCGTCATCACCCGAACTCGGGACGGGCACGACCAGGAGGGCGACCAGGAACAGGAGAGACGCTGACCGAGGCAGCCGTTGAGTGATCGGCATAATAGAGTTCCTCCTTATTCCTGTCGTTCCGCACTGCTCGCCCCTTTTTACGCTGAAATAACCGAAAATACATCAGTCGGCAGGGTATTTTTTTCAAACGGGGTGAGCCGATACGGACCGAGCTGGTGAAAACCGCCGGAGGCCGGGTCGTAGGCGCGGATGCGGAGGCTGATCTGCACGCCGTCGGGCTGACCGGGGGTCAGGCTGTACAGGTGGTACTGGGCGCTGCGTTTGGGCTTGTGACCCAGAGCCGAGGCTGAGCGTACCCCAACCACCGGAATTGCCGACCGGTGTGGTACCGGAATGCGGGTCAGGGTGGTGGTATGGGTATGGCCGTGCAGTACCAGCTCGGCGCCCGACTCGGCAAGGACGCGCTGGAGGGCCTGGGTGTCGCGTAAACGTCGTCGCTGCGGCAGACCGGCTCGGGTGGGCGGGTGGTGCATCAGGACAACCCGGCAGGCCTGATCGAGGCTCCGGAGCAGGCGACCGAGCCGGGCCTGCTGGCCCGGTCCGACCCGACCGGCGGCCGACAACAGACCGGTCGGACCGACGCTCGACACGCCGAGCAGGGCGACCGGTCCGCGTCGCCGCAGGCTGGGAAACAGGTCTGGAAACAGGGGATCGACCTGCGGGGTATCGGAGCCCAGATAGGCCCGCCAATGGGCCTGCAGGCTGGCGGTTGAGGCCGGGGTGTAGGCATCGTGGTTGCCGGGAATGAGGGTGACCTGCCGGGGGCCGCCCAGCCGCTCAAGCCAGCCCAGGGCTGCGCGCAGCTCGGTCTCGAGACCGAGGTTGGTCAGGTCTCCGGTGACCACCGTATGGTCCGGGCGCTGGCCGTGCAGATCGGCGATGAGCGCCTCCAGGATTTCGGGACGGTACTCGCGGCGACGCCGCGCACGCCATTTGAGCCAGCCAATCGTCTGTTTGTTGAGCCGTTGCGGCAGGCAGCGGAAAAGCGCCGGGGTGACGTGCAGGTCTGACAAATGGGCCAGGGTGAACGACACGGGCTGACGACCTTTCTGCGGCTGCCGCCAGTATGAGCCTGTCCGCTGCGGCTCAGCGCTGCTCGTGCGTACTCGAGACCGATAAGGCGGGGCTGCCGGACAGGGTCTGGTAGACCACGCAGTAGCGCTCGGTCAGTTTGAGCAGGGTGGCCAGCTGCTCGGGCTCGGCGTCGGAATCGATATCGAAGCTGAGCCGAATGCTGCTGAAACCGACCGGCGCGTCTTTTGCCACGGCCAGGGTGCCGCGAAAATCCAGGTCTCCCTCGGCTCGGACCGTCGCGTCGCGCAGAGTGACGCCAATTGCCGTTGCCACCGCCCCGAGTGTGACCCCGGCACACGCGGCCAGGGCTTCCAGCAGCATGTCGCCCGAGCAGGCCGACAGACCGTCACCGCCCGTCGCCGGATGCAGCCCGGCCTCAACCAAAGCCTGGCCGGTTTCCACTTTACAGGTGATGCCCTGGCCGAGTCGGGCCTGGGCTTTCAGGGTGACCCGGGCCGAGTCGGGCCGGTCCGTATACTGCTGCTTGAGGGGTGCTTGCAGGTCTCTCAGTTCTTGTCCGGTCATGTGTTCCTCCAGACTGCGGGGGTGCTTGGAACGTGGCGTTCTGGTCAGGCCGTCCATGTCTCACCGGTCTGCCTATACCACATCCGCCGGCTATGATAAGACCGCCGGGGGACACAGCCAAGGCGATGGGTAAGGCGACGAGCGGGGTGCAAACCACTATCTGGATACTCACCGATCCGGACCAACCCGAGCTCAAAATCTGGGGTATCTCGGGCGCGGAGCGTCTGCGACGGGTGCTGGTGGCGGCTGACACACCGGCCGACCAGATCGGCGTCGGTCCGCTGGCCGCGCTTCAGGTGCAGGGCGGCGATGTGCTTATTGTACGGGCCGCTTACGTGTTTGACGAGCGTCTGATCCACGCCCTGCTCGACTCGCCCGCCGCCCACAATAGTGTCCTGTTCGCCCCCGGCAGTCCGCAGCGAGCCGTTGCTGCCCGGGTCGAGGCCCGACACCGCGAGGCTGCCCTGGCCCTCTTGTCGGGCGCCGAAACCCTCCAGAGCACCGGTTCCCAGGCCGGTTTGCGCAGTCTCGCCCCAGGCGACCTGGTGCCGGCTTACAACCCCGCCCTCCGAAAATCCGCTGTCCCCTATGTGCTGCCCATTCAGGCGCAGCGGCTCCGCGAGATCGAAGCCTGTCTTTTCCAGGCTTCCTACAAGGGCATTACCGACGTGGTCACCAAATGGGTCTGGCCGCACCCGGCCCAGGCCGTTGTGCGTATCCTGGCCCGGGCCGGCGTGCGACCGAACGCGGTCACCGGCCTGAGCTGGCTGCTGGTGGTGGCGGCCACCTGGCTGTTCAGCATCGGCTCTTTTGGCCTCGGCCTGCTGGCGGCGTGGCTGATGACCTTTCTGGATACGGTCGATGGCAAGCTGGCGCGGCTCAGCCTCACCACGAGCAAACTCGGCCATGTCCTCGACCACGGGCTCGATCTGATCCACCCGCCTTTCTGGTATCTGGCTTGGGCGGTAGGTCTGCCCAGCGGTGCGGTCTGGCTGGGGCCGGCGCTGGTGATTACCCTGCTGGGATACGTGTTGGGGCGTTTGCTTGAGGGCGTTTTTCTGCTGCTGTTCAAGATGGAAATACACAGCTGGCGGCCGATTGATGCCTGGTTTCGGACGATCACGGCTCGCCGCAATCCGAATCTCATCCTGTTGTCCGTGGCCAGCCTGGGCGGCCGACCGGACTGGGGTTTGGTGGCGGTGGCGGTGTGGACGCTGTGTTCACTCGCCTTTCATGGTGTGCGTTTGCTGCAAGCGTGTGGCCAACGCTGGCGCGGCCAGCCCCTCCGGACCTGGCAGGAATCGGAGCCCGTGGGCTGAGGTCTGGTCCAGTCCAGGCGTGGTTCGCGTATCATGCGCATCGGTGTTTTGAGCAATCCTCGGGCTGGTCGACAGCCTGGCCGTGTGGCCCGGCTGCGGGCGCTGTGCGGGCGGCAGCCCGATGTTGTGTATGTTGAGACCGGACCGCAGCTGGGGGTGGAAGACGCGGTCGCAGCCTTGGCCGCCCGCGATATCGGGGTGTTGGCCGTATATGGCGGAGACGGCACCCTGCAGCGGGTGCTGACTGCACTGCTGGGCAGACGGGCAAACGCCGGGCTGCCCCTGATCGCTCCGCTCAAGGGCGGACGAACCAACGCCGGGGCGCTCGATATCGGGAGCCATCCCAACCCGCTCCAAGCCTTGTTGGGCCTGATGAAAACCGTCCGTCACGACAGCCTTGCCCAGGCTGTGGTGGAGCGGCCAGTGTTACGCGTCGAGTTGGGGCCGGACGAGGCTGTGCAGTACGGCTTCTTCTTTGGGCTGGGGGTGATCTATCGAACTACGGAGCTGAAACACCGCCTGCTGCCCAAGCGCTATTTTCAGGGACCGCTGACATCCGGGGCAATTATCGGGCTGGTAGCGCTGCGGGCGCTGCTGGGCTCCTGCCGTGGGGTGCTGCGCCGTGACCGCCTGGACATCCGGCTTGACGGCTGCCCGCTCGCCCCGGGCTCGTTTTTGCTCGCGTTTGCCACCACCCTCGACTCAGTGCTGGGGCTGCGTCCGTTCTGGGGCCGGGAGGAGGCGCCTATTCGCTGCACCGCAGTTGCCGAGGGGGCGTCGCGGCGACTGCTCGCCCCGCTCCGTATTGTCCGAGGCCGTCCGCCCCAGCCCGACGGGCCGCTGGCCGGCTATGTGAGTCACAATGTCCATCAGCTCCAGTTCCGGCTTGACTGCGGGCTTGTCATTGACGGAGAGTTGTTCGGGCCAAAGGCGGGTCGGGTGGTCCGCCTCGCAGCCGACCGGCGGCTCCGATTCGTCCGAACCTGAAAAAGAACACCACGGTACGTCCGATGCGCGCCTTATACGACATCGTGGACCGGGAACTCGACCAGCCGACGCTTGCGGCAGCCCAAACCGTTGCCGACGAGATCTGTCGCCGTCACGGCCCGGCCGTTGCAGCAGTCGTATTCTACGGCTCGTGTCTGCGCCAGCATACGGACCAGGGGGTGTTGGATTTCTACGTTTTGGTCGATAGCTACCGGGCCGTCTTTGCCTCACGGGTGTTGGCCGTGCTGAATGCCGTGCTGCCGCCAAATGTGTTGTATCTGGAGGTCGGCGACGGACCGCACACGCTGCGGGCCAAGTACGCGGTGATTTCGATGCGCGATTTCGTGTCTGGCGCCTCTGCCCGCAGTGTCCACGCGATTATCTGGGCACGCTTTTGCCAGCCGGCCCGACTGGTCTATAGCCGCGACCAGGCCAGCCGGAGCCGGGTTGTCGGCGCGTGCGTGGAGGCTGTCCTGACCCTGGTCGGGCGGATGGCAGCCCTGTTGCCGGCCCGCTTTCAGACTGCTGAGCTGTGGCAGCGTGGCTTCCGGGAAACCTACCGGACGGAGCTGCGGGCCGAGCAGCCCGGCACCGTCCAGGCTCTCTATTGCAGCGCGGTTGAGCGCTACAGCCGGGTTGCCGAACACGCCTTGTCCGAGTTGCGGGACCGTGGGCAATTGGTTCGAGTCGTGCCCGAACCGGGCCGAGCCGCGAAGGGGAAGGCTGACGACCGCCTCATCAAGAGATCAGCGTCCCCCTTTGCGTGGCAGGTGACGATCTCCGACCGCCAGCGCCGCCGGCTGCGCTGGGACTGGAAGATCCGGCGTGCCCTGGCCAAGGGCCGCTACGCGCTGTGGCTGCTCAAATCCGGGCTGACGTTCGATGACTGGCTACCGTATGTGGCGTGGAAGATCAGCCGCCATGCCGGGCTTACCTGGCGACCGACCGACCGCCAGCGTCGCCATCCTTTCTTATTGGGCGGCCCGGCGATTCTCAGGCTGTTGGTCCGGCGTCATCTGCGCTGAGCCGCGCCGGACGAGAACCGAGATGGCCGATCCAATACCGTTCCGGTAGGTCTGCCGGTAGGGCGAATCCTGTCCCAGTTCGGCCTCGAGCCGCCGGTGGAGGAGGCCCAGGCTGTGGTAGGGGACGGTCGGCAGAAAGTGGTGCAGGGCGTGGTAGCGGAGACCGACCGGGGCGGCCGCAGCGGTCAGCAGGCTGGACACGGACTTGATGAAGCGGTCTCCATTGGTTTCCTCGGACGGGCGGCCTCGGAGCGTGATCGAGTCCAAGACCTGCTCAACCGTGGTGACGGCGTGGTCGCGGTTATGGTAGCCATGGGCGGCCAGGGTACGGATCTGGTTGATGACCAGGATGCCGGCTCCGGTCAACCACCACTGCGGCAGCCAGGCGAGCGGAATCCAGCCCAGACAGCAGCCCAGTCCCACCCCCCAACACACGACGCCGGCTGCGGTTTCCTGGGCGGCAAAACGGGTCCGCTGCTGTTTTGAGGGCAGCGCCCGACAATAGCGGGGGTTGATGACCAGGCTGGAGGCGTGGCGGATGACCCACCGGCGCAGCTGCGGCAGACACGCCGCCAGCGGGCCGATGACACCCCAGCGCACGACCAGCAAGACCGGCACGAGGCTGACCTGGACGACAAACCACACCAGTCCGAGCGGGCGGCTGTGGGCCAGAGGCAGATATTCGGGGTCATTCGGGGTGCCAAAGCTTGCCTGGCGGTGATGATCGCCGTGCGTATCGTACATGATGCTGGGAACCATGAGCGGAAAACCGACCAGCAGCAGCCAGGCGATTTCAAAACCGGGCAGGGCACGGCGCTTGAGGTGGGCGAGTTCGTGGATGAACAGGGCGGCCCGGAGCAGGGCCAGGACGGCGGCGGCACTGCTCCCCAGATAGACCACGGAACCGAACGGTACGGACAGACTCAGACCAAAAAACCCCCAGCCCAGCCCGGCCGAGGCCAGCAGGTCGGCCCAATACTTCCACGGCTGGGGCTGAAAAGCGCTGGCAAACCGGCGTCTATAGTCGACCGCACTAAACGAGGTGGCGGTCGTCGTTGGCAGGCTGACAGGGGGAGGCTCAGGCATGCGGCTGGGTATCCTGTTTGCGGAGGGCAATCGGCAATTGACGCTGGGGAAAGACTAAAGGGCTCTCTGTGAGAGTGTCAAGGGTCGGGCGGCGCGGACGGAAGGTGTTTTGAGTCTGGCTCGGTGCTACTTGGTAAATAGCCCGAAATCTGGTATCTAGCGACCGATTACGTCGAATTTCTGGATACATGGGTGAGGCAAACACAGCAAATAGCTCTGGCTCCAGGTAGCCGGGTTTTGGTCACGGGTGGGACAGGTTTTGTGGGGTCCCACCTGCTCGAAACCCTTGCCCCACAGCCCTTCCAGCTGCGGGCTCTGGTCCGCAAGACGGAGGATGTGGCGCAGCTTGAGACGCGCGGCGTGCAGTGCATTCAGGGTGATCTGTGCGACGCAGCGGCCCTGACTCGGGCGGTTGCCGATGTCGATGTGGTCTTACATGTCGCGGCGGTCACGAAAGCCCGCCCTGAGACCGTCTACGAGCAGGTCAACGGCCAGGGGACGCGGGCGCTGGTTGCGGCGGTCCGGGCCGCCCCGTCACGTCCACGCCGGTTTGTCTATCTCAGCTCTCTGGCTGCGGTTGGTCCGGCCCGCGACGGCCAGCCGGTGTGTGTGGACGACCCGCCCCGGCCATTGACGGCCTACGGACGCAGCAAATTGGCCGGAGAACGAGCCTGCCGCTTGCTGATGGAGGAGACCGAGGTCGTGATCCTGCGTGCGCCGGTGGTGTACGGGCCGCGCGACCGTGACTTTTTTCTGCTGTTTCAACTGGCTATGCAGGGGATCTTTCTCATGCCCAAAGGAGCCGAGGGGCTCCTTCAGTTCATCCATGTCCATGATCTGGTCGATGCCGTGATTCGAGCCGCAACCCTTGCCAAGGTGGCGGGAATCTATCATATTGCCGAGGCGCGGTCCTATTCGCGGGGGGATATTGTGACCGGGCTTGCGCACGCGCTCGGGCGGCGAGTCCGCACGGTGCGTGTACCCCACTGGCTGGTGCGGCTGGCGGCTGGTTGCAGTGAATCGGGCGCGGCAATGATGGGGCGGACGACGATTTTTAATCGGGATAAAGTTCAGGAATTGCTGGCGCCTGGATGGTTGTGTGAAACCGCAGCGGCCCGACAGGACTTGTGTTTTGAAGCCCGCATACCACTGTCTGAAGGCTTGACGCGTACAGCCGCGTGGTATCGAGAACAGGGCTGGCTGTAGGAGCAAATATGAATCGAGGGAAGGGGCGAAGCCGTCCGATATGGCTCCCTGTTGGAAATCTTGAGTCTGTGACCGGAGAGGGGGGGGCTGGATGAAACTGTTGGACAAATGTGCTCGCTTTACACGGGCCCGGGAGGCGCAAGCCGGGGGATATTATCCTTTCTTTATCCCTATTGAAGCGTCTGACGGGACACAGGTAAGGGTAGGTGGCGAATCCATGATCATGATGGGTTCAAATAACTACCTGGGTCTGACCCATCACCCCAAGGTTATTGAAGCGGCGGCCGATACCTTGCAGCGCTACGGGAGTGGCTGTACCGGCAGCCGTTTTCTGAACGGTACGCTTGATCTGCACGAACAACTCGAGGACCGCTTGGCCCGATTCCTCAACAAAGAAGCCGCCCTGGTGTTCAGCACCGGCTACCAGACCAATCTGGGTGTGGTGGCCGGCCTGATCGGACGCGGCGACTATTTGTACCTCGACAAGCTCAACCACGCGAGTCTGGTCGACAGTGCCCGCCTGGCCTACGGAACGGTGTGTCGCTATCCACACGAGGATCTGAGCATTTTGGAGCAGCAGCTGGCCCAAAGCCCGGACAACGCCGGAAAACTCATTGTCACCGACGGGGTCTTCTCCATGGACGGCGACATTGTTGCGCTGCCGGAGCTGGTTCGTCTGTCCGAGCAGTATGAGGCCGACATCCTGGTTGATGACGCCCACGGTTTTGGCGTGCTGGGCGAGCGGGGCGCCGGGACAGCCGAACACTACCGGCTCGAAGACCAGGTCATGCTGATTGTGGCCACCTTCTCAAAATCCCTGGCTTCCATCGGGGGAGTGGTGGCCGGACCCGAGCCGGTGATTCATTACCTCAAGCATCACGCCCGCTCCTTGATTTTCAGCGCCAGCATGCCGCCGGCTTCAGTCGCCACGGTCTTGGCTGCGCTCGACGTGATTGAGGCTGAACCCGAGCGACGGACAGCCCTGTGGCGAAACACCCGCCGGATGCAGGACGGGCTGAAGAGCCTGGGCTATAATATCGGAGTCAGCGAAACCCCGATCATTCCTGTTGTCACCGGCCAGCCTATTGAGACCTGGCTGCTGTGGAAATCGCTCTACGACGGTGGGATTTTTACCAATCCGGTCATCCCGCCGGCGGTCCCCGACCACGCCTGTCGGGTGCGGATTTCCATGATGGCGACGCATACCGACGAACAGATTGACTTCGTGCTCGACGCCTTTGCGCGTGGCCGTCATCATTTGGGTATTCGCAGCCAGGTGGCGGTCTAAACGGCCCGGGCGGAGTCGTGGGCGGTCGGGACCAGCAGGCCGTGCAGGTGGTCCCGGTTCGACGCCGCCCGGCGCTGCGCGCCTTTCTGCGCCTGCCCGAACGCCTGTACCGCCATGAGCCGGCCTGGGTTCCCCCTCTGCTGTTTAACCTCAAGGCGCAGCTGAACCCCAACACGCACCCCTTTCATCAACACGCCGCAGTCGAGTATTTTCTCGCTCTGCGGGCCGAAGAAGTCGTCGGCCGCATTGCGGCTATTGTGAACCACCGATACGTCTCGTTCCACAAACAGTCGGTCGGATTTTTCGGTTTTTTCGAGAGCGTCGATGACCCGGCCGTTGCTGCGGCTCTGCTCGGCGCGGCCGAGCGCTGGGTCGCCGAGCGGGGCATGAGCCATATCCAGGGTCCGATGAATTTTTCGACCAATGAGATGTGTGGGCTGCTGGTTGACGGCTTTGAACACCCGCCGATGCTGATGATGCCCTACAACCCGGCCTACTACGCGGGGCTGCTCGACGCTGCCGGCTATCACAAGGCCAAAGACTTGTTCGCCTACCTGATTGACGTCCGTGTTGATGCGACCCCGCCCGCTCGTCTGGTGCGGGGGGTCGAGCGTTTGCAGAGGACGCAGCAGGTGACCATCCGCCCGATTGACCGGCGCCGCTTTGAGACCGAAATCCGCCAGCTGTTCGATATCTATCAGCAGGCCTGGCAGCACAACTGGGGCTTTGTGCCGGTGACCGAGGCCGAGCTTGCGCACTTTGTTAAGCAGGTACGCTGGATTGCCGACCCGCGGCTGTGTCTGATTGCCGAGGTTGAGGGACAGCCGGTTGGCTTTGCCCTGGCGCTACCGGATTATAATCAGGTCTTGCGGCGGACGAACGGGCGGCTGTTGCCGTGGGGCTGGCTGAAGCTGGTGTGGCACCGGCGTTCGGTGAATGCGGCTCGAATTTTGCTGTTGGGGCTCAAGCCGGGCGTGCGGCTCAGGGGGCTGGATGCCATGCTGTATCTCAAATTCTGGCACGAGGCGCCCAAGAACGGCTATCCGTATGTGGAATGCTCATGGATTCTTGAGGATAACTGGCCGATGATCCGCGGCCTGGAGCGGATGGGAGCGGTGCGCTATAAGACGTATCGGGTGTACGAAAAGGCCCTGTGAGCATACGTTCCCTCCTACGGCGAGCGGTCCGACCCGTCAATGCCGAATGTCTGACCCGTTCCCGCTCATTGCGCTTGTGGAGTGATTATCACGCTAGGAGTGTCCTCAACGCCGGTCATTTCCAGATGTTGAGTTGCCTGATTCCACTCGAACGTCGTGGTCTCTCCCGGGGCGGGAAAATCCGAGATCTGGCACTCGCCACTGGCTCCTCTCAGAAACTCCTCTCCTGTGGTCGTTACCTCGAACGTGCTCTCCGCAAACACGACGCCGTTGTCATAGGCTTTGGCGGTGTGTTTTCCATCGCCGAGTATCGACCAGTTAAAATAGGAGAAAAAGGCGTTGTTCCCATCATCACCACACACTGCCGCTGTATCTCCCCGAGAAAATCCATACGTGGTGGGAATAGCGTCTCCATCGTTGAAGCGGATCGTGATGTTGCCCTGCGCCTCACACTTCCAGCCATGGATTACCCCAATTCCCGACAGTTTGTCCCCATTGCTCGGTACATCGAGGGCAGATTGAGCGTGAACCAGAGCCGGAACCAGGGCAAGGGACACAATCCAGATACGATGCAGAAAAGACATTCAGCGCCTCCTGATTAAGCAAAGGGTGTTCTTTTCTTCGCTGGGCCGTTTCCGTTATTCGCATACCAGGTTCCATTCAGCTGATTCTCTTCCGCTCGTGGGACACCTGGTGCAGCACAACTCGCAGCCCGCGCTGGCGTCGATATCAACACCCCACCGTAAATTGCCAGCTCTCGCACCGTAACAGACCTTGTATCCAGAGGTGCAGGATAGGCTCAGACTATAGGTCTGGCCGTAGGCTTCAGCTACATAGACCTCATTCCAGTTCGGCCATGCTCCAGAGGACCAGGAGATGGTATCCACATCCTCGAAAAACCGAAATTCTGTAGCCCAGCCATCGTTACATGAGTCTGTTATGCTGACATCCAGGGTGCTCGTGCCGCTCGAATTTGGAGTGAAACGCACGACCAGTGTGTACCGGCCGGTGCTCCGGTCATCATATCCCCTCACCAGGATATAGTACGTCCCGGTGAACGCCGAGCGCTCAATCCGAAAATTCAACAAGGCGCCACTATCATCGTCTTGATCCAGCCATTGGCCGCTACCCCATAGATTTCCGAAAGTATCTGTGTTCCCTGTCGTGTGTACTGTCAGGATTCCTGGCTCGGATAGGCTGAAACGGAAGTAATCTCCATCTCCCTGCCGTTCCAAATGACCCTGGGTGGATGATCCCAAAACCACACTGGTGGCTTGGTCACTCGTGTCACCATGATCGTCTCCGAGGGATGGGGCGTCTGCTGTCAGCCAAGGACGGGCATAGGGGAAGAAGCGGTCAAAGCGGCCATAGGCGGCGGTACTGGGACATGTCTCGTTCGGAGGAGCCCCTGATAAAACGCCCCGCAGCTGTCCAGTCGTGTCAAACAGGCCAGACCCGCTACTACCACTTTCGGTGACACCTTGCGACCAGCGAATCTGAACAGCTTCAGCCTCTTGCTGATATCCGTCTTCTCCGTCGCCAAGAAGGATATTTATGTGACGTACAGTTGTACCGACGCTGTACTTCTTCAGATCGCCCGCGGGATGATGCACCCCATAGACGGGCGTAGGATGGCTGAGAGTCGCAGCAGTCCACCCCGCATACCAGCGGCCATTCTGGCCCACCGGCGGGTCCCTCCTGAGTCTCAGCAAGGTGGAATCCGACTCAGAGTGAGTGGTCAGGAGATCCGCCCCACCAGTCAGTTGGGTGACAGTCCTTGGGGTAGGACCACCGCAGGAAGCCCGTTCAAAGTCCCAATAGGTGACGAGCGTCCGGGCGGCGGCTTGCGTAGCGATACAGTGATGGGCGGTGAGGAAGTACGGAATAAAAGAGCTATCGTCAAAATCGTGCATTAAAACGCCGGTGCACCGGAAACTGCCACCTCCCTTCGTATATATCATTTTGGCGGTCACACTTGCCTCGCTATCCACGTCTCGACATTGGACATCGACGTGGAAACACCCGGCGCGTCCAATCTCGCCCAGCTGTTGAGGTTCGTAGTAAGGCCTACTGATGGATTGGCTGATGGATTGCGGGATGTGAGAGACTTGGTCGAGAGATAGGGAGAAGGTCGAGAGTGCTGCGGATGACGGGAGGGTAATTTTAATCCCGACGGTCTCGCCCTCGATAACAGGGGACCACACGGGCGTGTCGAGCGTCATAGTGCCATGAGGATCGTTGAGGGCGGTGGACGCGCTACTTGAGGTAGTGAAATCGTGCTGCGTTGAGGGGTCAACAGGCGGCTCGTTGATCTGGGGAGCAAAATCGCGCTGCGTCAGGGGCTCAAAGTGTTGAGCGGAGTCAGCAAGACTAAAGAAGCGCAACTCCGTTCCAGAGCCTAAGCTGGCATAGACCGCAACCCGCAACGCCGAGGCTCCGGGCGAGGTCACGCTGAGCGCACTGGCCAAGCTCCCATCGCTCAGCGTGTCCCACGTCAGCCGGGGCGCGAGGTCGTCTTGGTAGGCGACCGGAATCTCGCGGCCAAAGCCGATTTGTGACGGTTGCTTCTCCCTCTGCTCCGTCCATGCTGCCTGCTCGGAGCTGGTGACCTCTGGTAAAATAATGCGGAGCGCAATCGGGATAGAGGTGGAATCCTGTGTGAGCGACTGCACTTGCGGTGTGTACGTAGTACCGTCTGTCCTCTCTGGCGGTCTGAATCCGCTATCAACACTCACCGATTGGGTATGGCCGACAGCAGAAAGACTGAGCATCAAGACGAGGCAGAACAGCGTAGAGAGCATCCTTTACCGCTTCCTTTTTTATCGTCTTTCTTTTGAAGGGACCAACTGAAGCCGACAACGTCTGGATTGTCAACCAAATTAAGGCGTCATCGGACATAAATGCCTGGTGTCCTGCCCCAAGCCCTTTTCCTTGCGCTCACAGTCCACTCCACGTACATACAAGACAGGAGGGCTGCGTATGGGAGAATTGGACCGCTATCAGGCGCGCCGAGAGGAGCTCAAACAGCGCTATTTGCCGCATGGAGAAGCCCCGGCTGGGACTGTTCCGACGACTGGGGTCGATCATCTGGCCCTGATCTGTTCAGACCTGGAGGCCACGATTGAGTTTTATACCACGGTGTTGGGCATGCGGCTGACCAAGATCGTGACCAACCGGGACGAGCCGACTTCGACCCATATCTTTCTGGATATGGGCGGCGGCAACCAGCTGGCCTTTTTTGACTTTCCGAAAAAGGGGCCGGCCCGGACTGTCCGGGGGGTGGGCAGCATGCATCATGTGGCGCTGAAGGCCAGTCCCGAGCAGTACCGTAAGATTGTGGCCGGTTTGAAAGCCAAGGGGCTGGCCCATTCGCGACACGGCTCGGAAGAGGCTGGCTCGGTCTATGTGCGCGACCCCGATCAGATTCTGGTCGAGGTCACGACCGGCTATTAGGCCACGCCTGACGCCGTCTACAGGGCGGCCAGGCTGTCGATGATGTCTGCCGGCTCAAGCCGGTGGGTATAATCGGCATCCACATAGGCCAGCCGAATGATCCCGTCCTGGCCGATGACATAGGTGGCCGGAATGGGCAGTTCGTAGGAGCTGTCGCCGTTGAAATCCGACAGCTTGGCCCCAATCTGATCGTACAGCGGGCGCAACTCGTCGACCAGGGCAAAAACCAGCCCGAACTGGCGGGCCACTTGGTTACCGACATCGCTCAAGACCGCAAACGGCAGCTCGTTTTTTTCGGCCATGGTCAACGAGTTGTCCGGCGTCTGGGGAGAGATGGCCAGGACGGCGGCGCCGTGGGCCTGCATGGCGGCGAGGTGTTTCTTGTAGGCCTGCAACTGCAGGTTGCAGTAGGGTCACCAGTTGCCCCGGTAAAAGGCCAGAACGACCGGTCCCTCGCTCAGCAGGCTGGACAGCCTGACCTGTTCGCCACCGACGTTTGGCAGGCTGAAATCGGGAGCCGTATCACCAACTGTCAGGGCGCGGTCGGCAATGCCGGTTTTGACCAGATCCTCGGTGGTACGCTGGAGCGTCGTCCGAATTTCGGCCGGAATTTTGGGTAGCATTTCTTGCTGAAATGCCTCAATGGCCTGTTTGAGTTCCTGGTTGAGTCCGCTCTGGTCACTCATGGGTTAATCCTCCTGTCGTGCTCACGCGATAGCACGCGATAGCGCACCTATACGTTCTGGACGGGGCCGACGCAAGCCGGGTGAGGTCGGGGTGATGTTTAGGGGGGTCTCTGTTCGCCTCGGTTGACCAAACGAGCCAAGCAGGTATCAATACGGGGACAGGCGAACCATGATCTCTGGTGGATCTCTGGCGTTCACCTGCGTGGACAACGTATACGGAGGAGAGAGACTATGCAGGACGTTTTGATGCGGTGGATTTGTCGAGCTGGTCTGGCAGTCGCACTGCTGGTGGCGCTCGGAGTCGGTGTTCGGGCCGACCAGCACGCCGGAGCGGGCGAGAGCCTGCCGTCCGTGACCGGTGAGCGGCTGCTCCAGGGGACGACGAATGTCAGCGACTGGCTGATGTACGGCGGGAACTATGAAGGCTGGCGGTTCAGTCCGCTGACCGATATTGACCGCCACAATGTCAAGAAGCTGCAGGCCGCCTGGGTCTTTCAGACAGGCATTCCGGCCCAGCTCCAAGCCTCTCCGGTGGTGGCCGACGGGGTGCTGTACCTGACCGCTGCTTATAACAGCCTGTTTGCCATAGACGCGGCCAGCGGCGAGATGCTGTGGCGCTACGACCATCCGCTGCCCAAGGACATGCGGATCTGCTGCGGTCCGGGCAACCGGGGGCCGGCCATTGCCGGCGATCTGCTCTACATGGGCACCCTTGACGCTCGGGTCGTGGCGCTGAATCGGCAGACCGGTGAGGTGGTGTGGAATAGCGAGGTCGATAATTACCGCAACGGTTTCAGCGTGACCGCCGCTCCGCTGATCGTCAGAGACAAGGTCATTATCGGCATTGCTGGTGGCGAGTACGGCATTCGGGGCTATCTGGACGCCTACGATGCCAAGACGGGCGAGCGGGTATGGCGCCGCTACACCATCCCCAATATGGGCGAGGCGGGTAACGAGACCTGGGAGGGCGATTCCTGGAAGCAGGGTGGAGGACCGACTTGGGTGACCGGTTCCTACGATCCGGAAGCCGACCTGCTGTACTGGGCGACCGGCAACCCGGCGCCGGACTGGAATGGCGACAACCGCGAGGGCGATAATCTGTACACCAACTCTGTGCTGGCCCTGGACCCGGATACCGGCGAGCTCAAGTGGTATTTCCAGTTCACACCGCACGATATCTGGGATTATGACGGGAATACCGGCATGTTCCTGCTCGATGTGCAGCGCGGCGGAGCAACCGTCAAGGCTCTGGCCCAGCCGAACCGCAACGGCTTTCTGTACGTCCTTGATCGCCACAGCGGAAAATTTCTGCACGGTGCCTCGTACGTGGAGCAGCTGAACTGGGCCAAGGGGCTCGACGAGAACGGACGCCCGCAGGTTGACCCCAAATACGTGCCGATGAAGGGCGGCAATCCTGAGCTGATCTGCCCCGGCAATGTCGGCGGCCAAAACGGTTCCTATGCGGCCGCCTACAGTCCCACGGCTCACGCGATCTTCGTGCCGACGATTGAGAGCTGCGGCAAGATGGAGAAAGCCACCTCGATGTTTATCCAGGGCGTTCCGTTCTGGGGCGGCGGCCCGGGCGAGACCCAGGGCGATATGGGAACGGCCTATGGCCATGTGTCGGCCATCGATCCGACCAGCGGCGAAGTCAAGTGGCGTTACAAAGATAAATATCCGCTGGTCGGTGGCGCGCTGGCAACCGCCGGTGGGGTGGTGTTCACCGGCAATCAGCAGGGCTATGCCCTAGCCTTGGACGATACGACCGGGGAGCTGCTGTGGAAGTTCCAGACCGGCTCGACGGTGCGCGGGCAGCCCGTCACGTATAAGGTCGGCGGGCGCCAATATGTAGCCATCCCGAGCGGGGCTGGCGGTCTGGTCGTCAGCATTGTGGGCGAGAACCCGAATATCAGCAAGGGCAGCGCGCTGCTGGTATTTGCCCTACCCCAGGACTGACTCTGAGAGGGGAGGGGGGCGGCTCGCCGTTGCCGCCGTCCTTTCCCCCTCGCCCAAGCATTTCTGACAGTTTCAGGCGAGCGCTGCCCAGCCGGTTCTCTACACCGAGTTGGTCAGCGTCGTGCGTTTATGTGGGGACAACCGTCAATCAGTCCGCTGCGGCGTCGCGCCACGCGCGGCCCATCGCGTCGGCGGCCAGAATTGCGTCCGCGACGATATCGGGGCTGACCGCAAACGGCTCGTTGTGAATCGTCTCGCCTTCGGCCGTGGCGCGGGCGGCAACCTGCTCGAGCTGCCGGCGCGGCATATCGGCCGAGAGGCCGATCTCGGCCAGGGTGATCGGCAGCCCGACCTGGGTACAGAAGTGGAGAACGGGATCGATCACCGTGCGGGGTTTGCCCTCCATCACCAGCTGAGTCATCAGACCGTAGGCGACCTTTTCGCCGTGGTAGTAGGGGTGGGTCTGGGCGGCTTCGGTCAGGCCATTATGCACGGCGTGGGCGGCCGCCAGGCCGGACGATTCAAAGCCCAGGCCGGACAGCA
Source organism: uncultured Binatia bacterium (SeqCode) (assembly GCA_965243735.1). Taxonomy (GTDB): domain Bacteria; phylum Desulfobacterota; class Binatia; order Bin18; family Bin18; genus JAAXHF01. The sequence continues at coordinate 2,973,537 of CBDEVZ010000008.1, read as the reverse complement.
GGGTGTTGGCCTCGACGAGGCGCTCCAGGGCCGGGTTGACGACATTGTTCTCGACCGCCCGCAGGGCGTCCGGCCCGTCTTCGACCAAAATGGTGTAGCACAGCTCGGCCAGCTTCTCGGCGCTTCGGGTGGACGCGCCGCCACGCATATTCTGAATATGGCCCTCGACACAGGTCTTGGCCTCGAACCAGGTGGCCAGGGCATCCCCCATGCCGGCGACCAGCAGGCGGGGGGGCGCCTGGGCTACAACATGCGTATCAACCAGCACCAGGTCCGGGTTCTTGCGGTAAAAACGGTATTCCTGAAAGACGCCCTGGTCGGTGTAAATGACCGACAGGGCGCTGCACGGCGCGTCGCTCGAGGCGATGGTCGGACAGTTGACCACCGGCAGGTTGAGGTCATCGGCCGCCGCCCGCGCGGCATCCAGGACTTTTCCGCCGCCCGCTCCGATCACCACCCCGCTTGTGTTGTCCCGGGCGGTCTGCTTGATCCGCTCAATCTCGGGATATGAGCACTCGCCGCCAAACTGGTGCACAGCGTAACGAATCCCCGCCTGGCTCAAATGCTGCTGCCAGACTTCGGATAGCAGCCGAATTGCGCTCTTGCCGGCAACAATCAGGGCCGGGCCCTCAAGCCCGATCCGTTTCATCTCGGTGCCCAGTTGCGCGGTGGCGTTTTTCCCCTGAACGTAGTGGCTCGGCGCCGAAAAAACCGAAAGCATAGCCGCCTCCTTGGTGCGAGTGCGAATCGGGGGCAGTATAGACAAAGACCGGCTCGTGCGGCAAGCGAGGAAGAAAGGAGGACGAACCCGCATGCACATCCGATGCGACCTGGGCCGCTGGCTGTGGTGTAGCGTCTGGCTCCTTGCCAGCGCGTGCCAGCCCGACCCTCCCCAACTCGGTAGCCATGCCTATGAGCGGCGGAGTTCTGACTGTGGACTGGGAACCCGCCCGGGGCTGGCCGGCCTCTGGGACGACGAACGGTCGGCTACGGGTATTCGCTACAGTGTCCGCACCCCGGCCAACTACGATCCACGCTTCGCCCATCCCCTGCTGATGGTCTACGCCCCGGCCGGGCTCAATCGGTTCGGCAGCGAGTCTTTGACCGGCCTGACCACGGCCGCCACCCGAGCCGGTTTCATTGTTGCCTATGCCAGTCACCGCCGTCTGTCGCTCGATGTCATCGAAGAGCTGGGGACAATTCCCGGTCGGATTGCCGAAAAATGGTGTGTGAACCCGGACCGCATTTTCTTCACCGGCCACTCCGACGGAGGGACGGTGGCGGTCGCCCTGGCCGTCCTGGAACACACCCAGTACCTCCCGGCCGCAATCGCGCCGAGCGCGGCCGGATTCACGGCCCAGGACTTGGCCGCCTTTGCCTGTCCGGCTCCGCTGTCGGTGATGGTCATGCATGGCGTCGAGGATCGGCATTTCCCCGGCTATGGCCGACAGATTGCCGACTGGTGGGCGACCTGTAACCGGTGCAGCAAACCGCCAAGTCCACCCCGGGCCGATGGGTGTCGCAGCTATCCCGAGTGCGCCGGCGGAGTGAGAACCCTGTATTGCGAGGGAACGGGCTCCCACCTGGAGTGGCCCGACCTCAATCCGCAGCTCCTGGCCTTCTTCACCGGGCTCGGTTCCGATCGCCCATAAATCGCTGCAATATCAGAGATTTTTTCGCTGCTTGACAGCAACTCGGGTTTCGTTCCATATAGGGACCTGCGCCGGGCTTGGCCTGGAACTGTCGGCGAATTGAGAGCCGCAGTCTGAGCGGCGGATACAACTGGATGAACGGGACGACACAGACGGGGCGGGTCGGGATAGCCTTGGTAGTGATTGGCGCCGTTCTACTGCTGAGCGGCATGCGGGCTGAGGCGCATCGGGATCGCGGGCCAGACGATACGTGTCGGCGTGAGATCGGGACCTCGCTGCTGCATATCACGCTGTATCAGACCCAGTTCGATCCGGTCGCCGAGTACTGTGAAGAAGTCCCCCGGGCGGGCAGGGCGCTCATGGTTGTTGACGTGACCCCAGGGCAACTGCGGGAGGTACCGTTGGGACTGGAAATAATCGCCACTACCGAATCGGGTCAGTCGCAGGCCGTGGTGTCGCTCCCGCCCCGGATATATGAGCGCGGCGTGGTGAATACCGAGGTGGTGTTTGCCAAGGACAAGGAGTATGTGGCCCGGGTGATGGTCGAGCTGGAAGAGGGCCAGGCGCCGCAACTCCTGGCCTTTCCCATTCAGGTGGCGGCGTGGTATAAGGCGATGATGGTGCCGGGGCTGATTATCGGCGGAGTGCTCGCGGGTGTTGTCATCTCCGCCATCCGCTATGCGGTTGTTTCCCGGCAGGACGGTCAGGCCTTGGCATAAAACACGGACACCTTAGCAGACGTATCAGCAAGGACAGGAGGAATATCATGGCTCAGGCACTGTCGGCATCGAGTGGGTCCGGCGAGACGGCGACGATCAATCCGACCGACTGGTCGGTTGGCTGGAAGCCGTTGTTTTGGGGCTGCGGATTGGTCATGGCGGCCAACGTTTTTCTGTGGTTCTGGAACTACTGGTATATGTTCACGGCCGGGCTGAATTCCGCCAGCTGGGAGTTTACCCTGTACTACCGCTCGCTGTTCTGGGCCGAGTTGCTCATTATCGGCGCGTTTGCCGGGATCTGGCTGGGCTGGTTGATCCGCACCGGTCGGGCACTGGAGGGTCAGCCGGTCGCGCGGTCTGAACAGGTCCGGCGGGTCGCCATCCTGTGGAGCCTGGTCGGCGTGACCAGCCTGTCGGTGTATATGGCGGCCAGCTTCTGGCCGAACTGGGACGGGTCGTGGCACCAGACCATGGTGCGTGATACCGCCCTCACCCCGACCCACATTCCGATGTTTTATTTCTTTTTCCCGCTGATGGTTGTTCTGGCCGTGGGAACCTATCTGTACGGGCGCTATCGCATTCCGAGACTGTATGGCCGGGACAAGGGGTTTCCGTGGTCGTTTGCTCTGCTGATTGCGGCGGCGGCGCTGGAATGCATGGCGGTTGCGGCCAACGAGTGGGGCCACAGCCTGTGGATCTCGGAAGAGATCTTCTCGGTGCCGTTTCACTGGCCGTTTGTGATTTACGGCTGGCTGGCCGCCGGGATGTTCGCCGTGTGGGGAGAAACCATCGTCCATCTGTTCGAGATTGAGAAGGACGAGGAGGAGGCCGTGGACGACGCCCCGTCCCAGCCGACAGAGCAGCCGGTGTCTGCCGACTGATCACCGAGTCCGCAGTAGCTTCATCAGACCCTGCATGGAGAGGCGGCACGCATGGCAGACGCATCAGCCCCAGTAGTGGACTTGGCGGCCGAGGCCGAGCGGCAAAAACGGCTCGAGCTCAAGGCTCTGGTTGAAAAAAAGTATAAGTGGATCGACTGGAAGTGGGACCTCATCTTCTGGACCACGGCCATCTTTGTTGTTGCCGGAGCGGCCGACATTACCAAGCAGCTGTTTGCCGGAGACTGGGACTTCTGGACCGACTGGAAAGACCCCCAGTGGTGGCCGGTGGTGACCGCTTTTGCCACGATTATCATTCCGTCCGCCCTGCAGTACATCCAGTGGGTGGCGTGGCGCTTCCCGACCGGCGCGACCTACACCGCGTGCTGCATGTTCCTGGCGACCTGGGTGGGGCGCTACTTCCAGTGGGACATCGCCCAGACCTACCCCATGAACTTTGTGTGGCCGATCTCTATTGTCGGGGCCGGCATCCTGATGGACTGGATCCTGATGAAAACCAAGAGTTTCATCATCACCTCTCTGGTTGGCGCCCACGTCTGGGCTATTGCGGTGTGGGCCTATAACTACGTGCCCCTGGCGCCCTTTTTGCAGCCCGCCCATTTCATGGATCATGTGGTGACGGTCTCCGATGTGCAGGGCATCGCCTATATCCGGTCGCAGACCCCGGAATACCTGCGTCTGATTGAGCGTGGCGCGCTGCGCAGCTTCCTGGGTGAAACCCAGTATGTGTCCCTGATCTTTGGCGGCACAGTCGCCTTTTTCGGCTATTGGATCGGCCAGTTCATCGGCCGCTATCTGGCGGTCTGGCCGATCAGACGCTACTTGAAAACGCTGTGAGGTCGCTATGCGAAGGACAAGCCAATGGAGCACGGTCGGCTGGGTCAGCCTGGCGATCCTGCTTGCAACACCCTCCCTCGGCTACGCCCACGGCATGGGCCTGGACGAGATGGCCCCTCCGGTGATGACCGCCATCCTGCTCGGCCTGGCGTGTTACTGGCTGATCGTGCTGTGGCCCGCCAGTCGTAACCCCAAGCTCCCGGCGTTCGAGCCGACCGAGCCGGACACTATTCGGATTAAGCAAAAGCCGCGCCTGCGGGTGATAGAGAGGAGACTGGTCGATGACTAAGCGGACCGGACAGGTCTTGCTCAGCCTTGCGCTTATCGGCTGGGCGGTTGTGATCGGTGTTCCTCGGGCGTTTGCGCATGGTGAGGCTGCGGATGAGCCGTTCCTGAAAAATCTCACCACCGCATTTTTCGACGTGTCGGTGTCGCCGACCGAAATCCAGGTCGGCGAGCCGGTCACCATCACCGGTAAGGTCAAGATCCTGGAGACCTGGCCGCACACCCTCTACACCCCGGAAATCGCCTCCATCATTCCAGTGGTCCCTGGGCCGGTGTTCCTGCTCAAGGAGCGGACGGTTAATGGAGAAGCCTCGATTGGCTCATTCTTTGTCGAAAAGGGCGGGATCTACGAGTTCCGCATGGTGATCATCGGCAAAGAACCCGGCGATTGGCATGTGCATCCGGGCATTGCCATCCACGGAACAGGAACCCTCATCGGTCCGGCCGAATGGGTCAGCGTGGCGCCCAGCCCCACACCGCTCGAATTTCCGGTCACCCTGCTGAGCGGCGAGACCATCGAGCTGGGCAGTTATGGCGGCAGCTTTGTCGTCTGGTGGTCGTTTCTCGGCTTTGGGCTGGGTCTGGTCTGGATGTTCTACTGGACCCTGAACAAACGGACAGTTACCAATCTGGCGGTGACCCTCCAGATCCCCCCCAACGATGACGCACCCGACCTGGGGCTGATCACGCCGCGTGACCATATGTGGATGAACGTGATTGCCGGGGTCGCACTCATCATGCTGGTGGTGGGCTGGACGTATGCCGCGACCAGCTATCCGGTCAGATGGCCCCAGCAGACCGACTGGTTCACGCCGGCGTTTATCTCGTCGGGACCGAAAATGGCCGAGGTGCGGGCCAGCGGGGCGACGTTTGACGAGGGAACCGAGACGCTGGAGATGGATGTCCGGGTCACCAACGTTGCCGACAGCCCGATCAGGCTGAAGAAATATACGATGGCGATGGCCAGCTTCGTCAACGGTGGCGAACAAGAACAGGCCGCCGCCGGTCCGCGGGATTTTGTCGGCCCGCTTGATGTCGCCCCCAATGTGCCAATTGGACCGGGCGAAAGCCAAGACCTGAAGCTCAGCATTTCGAGCACCATATTCGGGGTCGAACGCCTGATTCCGCTCAGTGCCCCACAGCAGTATATCGCCGGAGTGATCCAGTTTGAGAATGCGACCGGCGAGCAGGAGTTGGTCACGGTCCGTTCAAGCGTGATTCCCACCCGCTTCACCCCACAGTATCTGCCATAGGTCCTTGGTCGGGGAGGCGGTGTATGACGGGGCGGATCGGCATTGGCCTGTCGCTCGTCTGGCTGGCCACCGCGCTGTTCATGCCGTTTCCGCTGTGGGCGCACGGTGGGGTCGGGATTGAGCAGGACTCCTGTGTCGAGCGGGCCGGTCCGTCGTTGATTCATTTTGTCGCCTATCAACCCGAGTTCAGTCCCAGTCAGGAGTTCTGTACCCGCCTGCCCCAGGTTGGCAGCACCATCCTGGTGTTTGATCTGATTGACGAGGTCATCCGCAAGCGTCCGGCGAGCCTGCGGGTGGTGGAAACCGACACCGCGGCCGAGCCCCGTATCCTGCTCCACATCCCGGCTCAGACATATCTGAACGGAGTGCTGAATGCCGAACTCACGTTTGATGCGCCGGGCCGCTACGCAGCGGTTGTAACCTTGGAGAATCCGCACCAGCAGATCACGTTTGCGTTTCGCGTTGGACGCTGGTCGGTCCAACTCCTGGTGGCGCTGGCTGGCCTGTGTGTTGGCGCGCTGGGCGGCTATTTCTTATTCCTGAATAAGAGGAAGCCGCCGCAGCTCAGGCTGCTGAAAGGCTGAGGCTGCCCCCCTTTCCTCCGCCGTCATCTCCCCGTACATATGAGTCGCTATGTCTCGGCTTCGCCTCCTGACGATATCCGTTCTGATACTGGTCTTTCTCGGCAGCGTGATTTTTGTGCTGCCGCGCTCCTGGTTACCCCAGACTGTTCAAGACTGGCTGTATGCTTCTTTCGGAGAATCCTCCTATCGGCGTCCGCCGGACACCACAGACGTAGCTCTCGGCCCGGTTGAGCCCTTCTGCCCCAACCCCCGCCCAGACTGGCGTCCGCAACAGGTTGTGGCCGGCGTGACGGTTGAGGAGTCGCTGGTGTGCGAGCCGGACAATCCGGCCGAGGTGGCCGCCTTTGTCAGAGGCACGAATAATGTGCCGATGGCAGTCCTGATGCAGACCCGGCTGACCCCGACGACGGTAGTCAAAGACGAGGACCGGGACGGAGACGGAGACCCGGATGTGATCCACGTTCGGCTCGAGGTGGCCGAACTTAACGGCCGTTCGCCGGATGTGCCAGGGCCCTTTCCGCGCTATGCCATCGCTCCCGGCGTGCAGCCCGGACTGTGGGTCTTCGCCCCCAAGACACGCGGCATGGCGACCGAAAACTTTGACACGGATGTGGCCCATCCCAGCCTGCGCGCTCCGGCTCCGGTCATCCGGGTGGAACAGGGCGACCGCCTGCGGCTGACCCTGGAAAACACCCATTATTTGCCCCATACGATCCATCTCCACGGGGTTGACCACCCCTTCGTGGACAGCGCTGGAGAGGGGAATGACGGCGTGCCTATCGCCAGTGAGCTACCGGTGCTGCCGGGCCAGAGCCGGACCTATGACCTGACCCCGCGCCAGACCGGGACCATGTTCTATCACTGTCACGTGCAGCCCAACGTCCATATTTTGATGGGTCTGCAGGGCATGTTTGTGGTCGAGGAAAATCGTCCCGACAACTGGCTCCAGACCCTCAATCCGGGCGCCGGGCAGGTGCGTTTCCCTTCGCGTGCTGTTCGCCAGACCTATGACCGCGAGTACGATCTCCACTATCAGGATCTGGACCGCAGCCTGCACGAGCTGATTCAAACGGCCAACGATCCTCGCCTGCTGGCCGAGGCGACCAACCGTCGTTACGATATTACCGATCAGACGCCCGATTATTTTGTCCTCAACGGTCGCTCGTTTCCGTACACCATGCGGGAGTCGCTGGTGGTCGTCAGGCCCGACCAGGACGTGAAGCTACGCGTGCTGAACGGGGGAGCCGAGGGGATCGCGCTGCATACCCACGGCCACAAGGTGCGGATTACCCATTACGACGGTGTCGAGCATAATCCGGCCGCCCAGATTACCCGCGATGTTGTCTGGCTGGGGCCCGCCCAGCGGCTCGACCTCCACCTGCGGACGGTCAATGACGGGCTCCACAACTATGGGCCGGGTGTGTGGTTATTGCACGACCACAAGGAGAAGGGCATAACCACAAACGGCATCAATCCGGGCGGCAATATCAGCGCGATTGTGTACGAATCCTTCCTGACCGAATCCGGGTGGCCGAAAACGCAGGGCATGGACTGGACACCGTTCTTCAACCCGGCCTACTACCAGAAGAAAATCCCGATTTGGGGCGCTCTCGACGGCTCGGGTTTGCTCGGCCAGGCCGGCAGCCAGCGTCTGGGCTGGGTCCGCGCGGCGCTGCTCGGGCTGGTGGGCGGACTCCTGCTCGGCGGCGTGGCGGCCGGGGTGCGCGCTGTCTTTCGGCGTCCACGGGGAGGCTAGCCGATGGGGCTCTTTTTCCTGACCGTGTTTGTGGCGTGCATGTTTCCGGCGCTGGCGGTGAGTCAAGAAACTACCTCGCCCGCCCAGGCGCCTCAGTCCCACGCCGACCACCAGATGGATGCGGCCACCCATGCCGACCACCAGATGGATACGGCCCCTCACGCCGACCACCAGCCTCATACCGGCTCCGGGATGGATACGCCGTCTCACTCGGAGCATCAGATGCATGCTCACCACGCCATGCGCCTGGACGCCTCCGGCATGGTCATGAACGAGAATACCGATGAGCTGCCCCGTGGCTGTCCCCGCATCGCGGGTGAACGCCACATTCGCGTCAGCGCCGGCAGGGAATTTGCTCGGGATTTTACGGGTACGATGTTCACCTATGACCAGCGGGAATGGGCGGTCGAGCCGTGCACCCGACTGACCGTCAGCCTGATCAATACCGATGAGGTCCGCCACCAGTGGATGGTGCATGGCCTGCCCCGTTATCTGTATGACCAGGGAATGTTCACCCTGGAGGTCGCGGCACAAGGCCAGAAAACCGCCAGCTTTATCGTACCGCCGGGGAGCAAGACATATCTGGTCCACTGTGACGTGCCCCATCACATGGAAAAAGGGATGAAAGCCCAGTTGAAGGTTGGTGGAGGGGACGGCGATTTGCCAAGCATCCCGGGGATTAGCGGTCCCCGTCTGGACGACCCCTATCCGTTTGAGTGGGGGTGGACAGGAATGGGCTTGACATTGATTGGCGGGCTGTGCGGCCTGGCTCTAGCCGGCAGAGGACTGGGTCTGCTATGACATCGGCACCAGCAACCCGAACGTGCAAAGGAGGCCGTTATGAAGATAGGAATCTTTGAGTTTGCCATTGACCGTTCTGTTGATCCGGCGATTGTGGCCAAGCGGACTGAGGAACTGGGCTTTGCCTCGTACTGGGTGCCCGAGCATCCGATCATTCCGATTCAGACCACCTCGCCCTATCCGGGTGCGGAGGACGGGATTATTCCGGACGAGTACGGCCGTATTCTGGACCCCTTTGTGGCTCTCGCCAGAGCCTCGGCGGTCACCAGCACGATCGAGTTGGGAACCGGTATTTGCCTCATTCCGGAGCGCAACCCGTTGATGCTGGCCAAAGAAGTGGCGACCCTGGATAAACTGTCGGGCGGCCGTTTTATTCTGGGGATCGGTGCCGGCTGGCTCAGGGAAGAAACCGAAATCATGGGTGGGGATTTTGATCATCGCTGGGGCCAGACCAAGGACGGCGTCCTGGCCATGAAAGAACTGTGGACTCAGGACGAAGCCGAGTATCACGGCAAGTTCTACGATTTTCCGGCCGTGCGGTCTTTCCCCAAGCCAGTCCGCAAACCGCACCCGCCAGTATACATGGGCGGCTCGTCGAAGTATGTGTTCAAGCGGGTGGTCGAGTGGGGCGACGGCTGGATGCCGGTCCTGTCTCCGCTCGAAGACATCAAGGCCGGCCGTCAGCGCCTGAATGAGATGGCCGAGCAGGCGGGCCGCGATCCCAAGTCGATCCAGGTCCTGGCTTTTGGTTTTCCCGGCAAATACCGTACCCGCCAGGAACTGGCCGAACTCCAGGACGCGGGCGTCGATCATGTCACCATCTGGATGCAGGAGTGCGACAATGGGGAAGCCGCCGCCCTGGCCGAGCTGGACGCCCTGGCCAAGGAGGCTCTGGCCTGAGCCAAGCCCGAGTTCGTGTGTCACGCGGGGCAGCCCTTGGGCTGCTCTTTTTGTTGTGCGGCCTGTATTTGACAAGCACCTTTCTTTCAGCCGATAATCGCGCCGACTTGTAAGCGGGGATTCCGAGGCGGAGAAGGAGGAATCAACATGATCTATGAACTGCGGACCTATCAGCTTGCTTTTGGCGGGTTGCCGGAATATCTGGAAGTGGCCAAGACCATGATTCTGCCCGGCGTCGCTGAGCACGGACTCAAGCCGGTCGGATTTTGGTATACCGAGGTCGGTCAGCTCAACGAGGTGTGCCATCTGTGGGCCTATCAGGATCTGAACGAACGCCAGGAGAAGTGGGCCAAATGGGCGCGCGACCCGCGGCGGGCTGAGGTCGGTAAACGCCTGCGGGGGGTTATTCTCAGCCAGACCAATAAGATCTTATCTCCGACCGAGTTCTCCGCCCTGCAATAATCCTGAAGATGGGATTCCGCCCCATACTGGGAGAGCGCCGGAGCGCCTCGAGTCTGCAGAGCGTCCGGCGTTTGGCTCCGCTTCTGTTCCTGCTTGTCGGCTTGGCCTGCCAGCCCCCGCCTCCGCCCGACGTGTTTGTCGGCTATGGAGAGGTGAAACAGGTTGTCCGCCACGATCAGCGGGTGGTGATTGCGCACGAAGCAATCCCCGATTTTTTCCCGGCAAAAACGAGCAGCTTTGCCCTCCGAGCCCCGGCCTTGGCCGATGCCTGCGTGCCCGGCCAGCGCGTCCGCTTTACGCTAGAGCGCACCTCGCAGACCCTCTACCTGGTGGCGGTACAAAATGTCTCCCCGGCCGAACCGGGAGAGCGTCCCGCTCGGTCCGAGACGGCTGGCGATGCACGGCGGGATGCCGGCTATGAACCAACACCATGAAAATTGCCTATTTTGACGCCTTTTCCGGGATCAGCGGTGATATGACGCTCGGCGCCTTTCTCCAACTCGGCGTGCCGCTCGACGCCCTCCGCCACGAGCTGAACGGGCTCGAGCTGAGCGGCTATCGGCTCCGGCAGACCATCCGTCAGCGCAGCGGTATTCAGGCAGCGAAATTCGAGGTTGAGGTCCATGAACCACAGGTCGAACGCAGTGCCCGATCTATTGCCGACATGCTCCGGGCGAGCGCACTGGTCCCCCAGGTCAAAGAGACGGCAGTGCGTATTTTTCAGGTTCTGGCCCGGGCCGAGGGCCACATCCACGGCGTTCCTCCCGAAGATGTACACTTTCATGAGGTCGGGGCGGTTGACTCTATTGTCGATATTGTCGGCACCGCCTTCTGTCTGCACACGCTGGGCGTCGAGCGGGTGTACGTCTCGCCCTTGCCGCTGGGCAGCGGGGTGGTGTCGTCGCGACACGGTATCTTGCCCGTGCCTGGGCCAGCCACGCTGGAACTCCTCAAGGGCTTCCCGGTGTGTGTGGCCGACGGCCAGAGCGAGCTGGTGACACCGACCGGGGCGGCAATTCTGGCTGCGGTCGCCCAACCCGGGAGCGTCCCCCCCATACACGTCGAGGCTGTCGGCTATGGGGCGGGAGAGCGGGAGCTGAGCGACCGTCCGAATCTGCTGCGGGTGATCCTCGGCCACAGCCAGGAGCCGCCCCGGACCGACCAACTCCTGGTCTTGGAAACAAATATCGACGATCTCAACCCCGAGTTCTATGAGCATGTCATGGAGCGGGTGCTCGAGGCTGGGGCGCGCGACGTCTTTTTATGTCCGATTCACATGAAGAAGAATCGTCCCGGGGTTCTGGTCTGGGTGCTGTGTGAAGCGACAGATCGGGAACGCCTGAGCGGCCTGCTGTTTGCCGAGACCTCAACCCTGGGCATTCGTGTCTATCCGGTCGAGCGCATGGCCCTGCGACGCGAACACCGGACGCTTGAGACGCCCTACGGCAAAGTCGGTATCAAGCTGGCCCATCAACCGGATGGGCGTATCCATGTCGCTCCTGAATATGAGGACTGCAAACGCTGCGCTCGTGAACAGAATGTGCCGCTCAAAGTGGTGTATGAAGCTGCCTTGCAGGCGGCGCGGGAGGGGTAGGGAGGAATCATCTGTCCAGAGTTCTTTCTCCCTTACCTCTTCCCCCGAGGCTCGGGACTGCTAGAGCATTTTCGGTGATTCCCGATGCGTCTGAAGAGGCGGGCGGGACGCCCGCGCTCCCGGCTTCCCCGCCCGCCCAATACCCTGCCGACTTCGCCCCTCCACCTATGACTCACAATAGGATGAAACTGCTCTAGCGCAAGGTCTCAACGAGGCTGCTCAAAGTTTCGATCAGGAACACCGTTGCTTCCTCGTTGGCGAGGTCGGCTCAAACAAAAGGCGGCCAACACCGCTCTATGCCCCGCCAGGCTGCTATGAAATCAAATCGGCCAGGACTTCGGCCGGGTGCGAGCCGGCCTGCACGCTGGCGTAGACGCGCTCAACCTGTCCCGCCTCGTCAATCAGATAGCTGATCCGTTTGGCATAGCCGGCTGTGGCGTTCTCACACGCGCCGTAGGCCAGACCCAGTTCGCGTTCGGTATCGCACAACAGCAGGAACGGAAAGTCGAACTTCTGGGCAAAGGCGGCGTTGTCGGCCACGCTGTCAAAGCTTACCCCCAGGACCTCGACGTTTTGCTCCTGAAACATCGCGTACTGGTCGCGGAACCCGCGACCCTCGATGGTTCACCCGGGTGTGTCGGCCTTGGGATAGAACCACAACAAGACCTTTTTGCCATGCAGGTTGGCCAGGCTGAGTTCCTCGCCGCGGTGGGTCGGGACGCTAAAACCTGGAGCGGTGTCGCCGGGCTGTAACAGGGGCATGGGAGACCTCCTTTGGCAGAGCGGAACGGGAAATCACTCGGAGTTTGTCTATGAGGAGAGGCGGAGCAGGGCCGCCTGGTTCATCTCGATGGTGGCGTGTTTTTTCAGATGGCGCAGAAAAGCCTGACCCGCCTCGACCCGCTTACGGTCGGTGAGTTCTTGACGCAGGCTGTCTTTTTCTTGCTCGAACTCTGCCGCACTGGCAGGGTGGTGTTCGACGAGTTGGGCCACAAACGCATTGCCGCCCCACATGTAAACGGCGGGCACGATCGGCTTTTCCTCAGTCAGCCGGAAGGCCGCCTTTTTCAGGGCGGGGAGGCTGCCGATCTTGGGAATATACGTCCCCTGACGGGTGAATTCTCCAGTCTCCTCTATTTCCAGGGCCTCTTCTTCGGCCAGCGGGTCCAGGGACTTGTCCTGGGTGGCACGTGCCACCCAGTCCTCGGCTTTGTGTCTGGCCAGGGCTTCGGCCTGTTCGGCCTTGTAGCGGACCTCGACCTCGTCTCGCACCTCGCCAAAGTCTGAAATTTGTGACGGCCGCCGCTCGTGGGGCAGGACGAGATAGCTCGTTTCGCCTATCTCGACGGGTGTGCTGAGTTGGTCGAGTCCGGTGCTAAAGGCGGTTTGCAGGAGCTGGGGTTGACGGCCCAGGTCGGGCAGCGTCTCGTCCCGGCTGACCAGCGGGCTTCCGACCACCTCCAGCCCACGGGCTTCGGCCAGCTCGGTCAGCGTGGCGCGTACTCCAAACTGCTGGTGATCTTCCTGAGCGGCTTGCCGGGCGCGCTCCTGAGCGCGCTGCCTGGTGAGCTCCTCCTCGATCTCCTCGCGCACTTCGTCGAGCGGGCGCGGTTGGGCGGGTTGTCTGTCCTCCAGCTGGATCAGGTGGAGACCAAACTGAGTTTCGACCGGCTCGCTGACCTCACCAACTGAGAGTTCAAACGCCGTGTCCTCAAACGGTTTGACCATCGCACCACGGCTGAAGAAGCCCAGGTCGCCGCCCTTGGCGCCAGTGGCCGTATCCTCGGAGTGCTCCTGAGCCAGGGTGGCGAAGTCCGCGCCATCTCGGATCTGTTCCAACAGCGCGACAGCCGCTATCCGGGCCACGTCCTTGTCTGCTTCGCTCGCGTTTGGCTCAAGGCGTAACAAGATATGCCGTGCCCTGATCCGTTCCGGCGTGGTGAAGCGGCTGTCCCTGTCCCGCTGATACATGGCCTCGATATCTTGGTCCGACACCGCGTCATCCGGCGCAAAGTGCTCGGCCGGGTACGCGACATACGAGAAGCGCACCCGCTCCGGTTGGCGAAAAGACTCTCGGTGCGTTTCGTAATACGTCTGGAGGGCATCCGCCTCGACCGCCACCTCGTCAAGCAGCGTGGCCGAGGCGATTTTGACGAACCGCAGATTGACCGTGTCCTGGCGTGAGGCGAAGACGTCCCACAGTTCGCTGTCCGAGACCTCGACCGTACCAAGAATAAAGTCTCGGAACTTTGCGGTCAGCAGCTGGGTCCGCTGGTCGTCTTCAAACTCGCGGGGGGTCATGCGAAACGAGCGCAACACTCGTCGGTAGCGCTCGGGGCTGAATGAGCCGTAAGCCTGAAAGGCCGGCAGCTCGGCAATCGAGGTGCGGACCTCGTCGTCGCTGACCGTCATCCCGATCCGACGCGCCTCGGCCGCCATGAGTCGCATGTCAATCAACTGCTCAAGGGTCTGGTCTTTGAGGTTCAGGGTCTGGATCAACTCCGGGTTCCAGTTCTCCTTATAGATATTGCGGTAGGTGGCTTGGACATTTTCGTAGGCGCGCTGAAAGTCTCGGGCCAATATCGGGCGATCATCGACCGTAGCGACCGCGTCAATGGCCTGCCCCTCATTCTGGCCTCCGACTCCCCAAAAGATGAAAACGAGGGCAATGATCCCGAACAGGATTTTAACCCCGATCGAACGGGTCCGGCGTCGCATGAAATCCAGCATTCCCGTTTGTCTCCTTTGTATCCTGGATATTCTACATATAATACGGCGTTATGATTTGTCTATGCGCAGCCGAGCGTATCGGTCTGACGAGCCGGGCTCTGAAAAGCCTCCTTGCAGAAAAAAGCCTTATGTGAGGCGGACTTGCTCTCGCCAAGCAATTTTGATAATACTCCGTACGTGGACTTTCTGCTTTACGGAAGTCCACCGTACTAAGGAAATAAAACATGGTTCTTAATTCCTTATGGGGGTGGCTGTCCGACGACTTGGCGATTGACCTGGGAACGGCCAATACCCTGATCTACGTCAGGGGACAGGGGATCGTGTGTAATGAGTCTTCGGTCGTTGCTGTGCAAAAAGACTCCCGTGGCTCTCGTCGGGTTCTCGCCGTCGGCCTTGAGGCCAAAAAGATGTTGGGCCGTACCCCGGGCCACATCGTTGCCATTCGACCGCTTAAGGACGGTGTGATCGCCGATTTTGAGACAACCGAGGCGATGCTCCGCTATTTTATTCAGAAGGTCCATAATCGACCTTGGGTGCGGCCCCGCATTGTCATCTGTGTGCCCAACGGTATCACCGAGGTCGAGAAACGGGCGGTCAAGGAGTCGGCCGAATCGGCCGGGGCGCGCGAGGTCTATCTGATGGAAGAGCCCATGGCCGCGGCGATTGGGGCGGGCTTGCCGGTGTCGGAGCCGGTTGGGAATATGATTGTGGATATTGGGGGGGGAACTACCGAGGTGGCGGTCATTGCCCTGGCGGGGGTGGTCTTCTCAAGATCGGTACGGGTTGGTGGCGACAAAATGGATGAGGCGATCAGCCAGTACATCAAGCGCAAGTATAATGTCCTGATTGGTGAACGGACCTCGGAGCTAATCAAGATTACGATCGGTTCGGCCTATCCGAGCGACGAGATTCAGACCATGGAGATCAAGGGCCGGGATATGGTGGCCGGTATCCCCAAATCGGTTGAGTTGTCCGACGAGGAGATTCGGGACTGTCTGTTGGATCCGATCAACCAAATTGTCGAAGCCGTCCGAGTAGCGCTCGAGCGAACTCCGCCCGAGTTGGCCTCGGATATTGTGGAGAAAGGGATTATCCTGGCTGGCGGAGGGGCTTTGCTGCGGAACCTCGACATCCTGCTGCGTGAGGAAACCGGTTTGCCCGTTGCGTTGGCTGATGATCCGTTAACTGCGGTGGTGAAGGGGGCGGGGAAGGCTCTGGATGAATTATCTCTGCTACGCGAGGTTGCTATCTAATCAATGCCAGAGCTAGACACAGAACCCGGTCTACTGAGGGACTCGCTATGTATGCTTGGCTCCGTCAGCACAAGGTCGTTCTGTCGTGTGGATTCTTTTTAGTCATCTCTACAGGTTTAGCCGTACTGAATGCCCGGGCTCCGTCTCGGCCAGATCCGGCCGGTGCGCTCTTACTTGAGGCAATGCTTCCGCTCCAGCTTGGCGCGACAGTGGTCGGCCGGGGTGTTGAACAGATCTGGGATCAGTATTTCGATCTCCGCTCCGTCCGTCGGGAGAACGATACGCTCCGGCAACAGGTGGGGGAGCTCGAACAGCGGATTCAGCAGCTGGTCGAAATGGGCTTGGCCAACCAGCGTCTCCAGCGTCTGCTCGACCTCCAGGCTCACATCGAGGCCCCAACGGTTGCGGCGCGGATCGTTGGCCGGAGCCCCGGGCTGTGGGCCGACCGTCTTGTCCTTGATAAAGGCACCCAAAATGGTATGAGGAAGGACTTGGCGGTGCTGATGCCCGCAGGGATAGTGGGGCGTATCGTCTCTACTACTGCTCATACCGCACGAGTTATGCTGGCCTCTGATCCGAGCAGCGGGATTGACGCCTTCGTGCAGCGGACACGCGAGCGAGGTATCGTTGTCGGGACTGGGAATGGGCGGGCAAGGCTCAAATATGTGTCGAAGGGAGCCGATGTAAGAGTCGGCGATGTGTTGCTGGCCTCTGGTCAGGAGGGCATATTTCCCAAAGGCCATCCCCTTGGCAGCGTCTTCCGGATTGGGACGATGGGTGGAGAGATGTTTGAAGATGTGGAGGTCCGGCTGAATGTTGAATTCGCCAAGCTGGAAGAGGTTCTGGTCACCACCGGCGGTCCTCAATACGCCCAGCAGTGAAGCTCGGCTTCCCACCCGTCCTCTTGGGATCTTGGTGCTGACTGGTTTGGGCATTGTGGTATTGCAGACCAGTGTTTTTCCTCGCCTGCTGTTCGCCCCTGATTTGCTCTTAATTCTGTGCGTCTATATCGGCATTTCCTATCCTTCGGTCGGCGGTGCGGCCGTCGTCTTCTTCCTGGGTTATCTGTTCGACTGCGGTTCGGGCACGCTGGGGGGAGATCACGCCTGTGCCCTGAGCGTGGTGTTTGCAGCTGTTGCCCTCCTCTCTCGGCGTCTGTGGCTGAATAATCCTGTGTCTGTGTTGGGTCTGGTTGCCGTGGCGGTTGGTTTGAAAACCCTCACGCTGTTTGGCCTCAGCCGGCTGGGACAGGTCGCCTCCGAAACACCGAGGCTGGTGCTCGGTTCTGTGATGTGGGATATGGCACTGGCCATGCTGCTGACCCCGCTTGTTTTTACCCTGTTGTACCACAGCCAGGTACCCGACAGGTAAGGTGCGATGTCCCGGCCCTCCCTCCTGCTTGGTACGCCAACCACGCCGACATCTCGCTTGGGCACGCTGGGCATTGTCATGTGCGGTGTGCTGGTGCTGTTGATCTCTCGTCTGTGGTTTCTCCAGCTTGAGGAGGGGCCGAGCTTCCGGGAGCGGTCTGAGCGTAACCGCCTGCGCTTCCAGCGTGTCCCTGCGCCTCGGGGCAAGCTGTATGACCGCATGGGCCGGACGCTGGTCGATAACCTGCCCTCCTTTAATGTCGTATTCAGACCCGAATATATACCCGACCTGGATCAGACCGTATCAGAACTGGCTCGCCATCTGCCCGGTATTCAGGTCGTACCAGCCGAGGGCCCGTTTTTGCCCGACCCGCGTCGTCCTGTCGATGCGGGGATTGTCGTGGCGCGGGACGTTGACTGGTCGACTGTTTTAGCGGTTGAATTCTCCCACCACGATTTCCCCGGGGTCAGCATTGAGGCGCGTTCCAAGCGCGCCTATCACATGGATAATCTGGCCGCCCATCTCTTGGGCTATGTCGGTGAGGTCAGTCAGCGTGAGTTAGATCAGTCGGCTGGCTATCGTCGTGGCGATATCGTCGGAAAATTCGGGATAGAAAAGATATGGGACGACGCCCTGCGGGGACGGAACGGCGGACGGCAGATTGAGGTCGATGCCAGCGGTAAACATTTGGCTATTATTGAGGAGCTGCCCAGCCAGGCTGGGCACAGCCTCGTCCTCACCATCGACGTTGACCTGCAAAAACAAGCTGAAGAGGCCTTGGGTGGCAGGCCCGGCGCGGTGGTCGTTTTAGACGTATCGAACGGTGAGGTGCTCGCCCTGGCGAGCGCCCCGACGTTCGATCCCCATGTTTTTGCTCTTGGGATTAGCGCCAAAGCGTGGCGCGCCTTACGCGACGATCCGCTCCACCCCATGACAAACCGGGCGATTCAAGGCCAGTATCCACCGGCATCTACCTTCAAGATCATTAGTGCGGCTGCCGCACTTGCCGAAGGCGTCGTCACCCCCGACACGCGTGCCTACTGCCCAGGCTATATGCAGATGGGAGCGCGGCGGGTCCGTTGCTGGCAACAACGCGGACACGGCAGCGTGGATCTCCGTCGAGCGCTGGCCGAGTCGTGCGATGTCTATTTCTATAAGCTCAGCCGCCGTCTCGGTATTCAGGCGATCGCCACTTACGCGCGTCTGTTTGGTCTGGATGAGCCGCTCGGGATCGGCCTTCCCTATGAAGCCGGAGGGATTATTCCGGATCAAGGCTGGAAGCAGAGACAGATTGGTGAACCGTGGTATCGGGGCGAGACCGTTTCGGCCGTTATCGGACAGGGGTATGTCACCGCAACGCCGTTACAGATGGCTGCGGTTGCGGCAGCTGTGGCCAACGGTGGAACCGTCTACCGTCCCCGCGTCGTCAAACAGATCATTGCGACAGATGGAGCGGTGGTCAAGACTCAGACGCCGGAGGTGGTGAGTCGGACCGGCATAGACGCCGAGCATTTACGGGTGATTACCGAAGGGATGATTGAGGTTGTCCATGAAGTCTATGGGACTGGCAGGCGGGCTCAGGTAGCGGATGTCCGTGTGGCTGGAAAAACGGGGACAGCCCAGGTCATCAGCGGGCGTGGCGGGAGTAGTCAACAGGTCGCTCGCCACCTTCGGGACCACGCTTGGTTTGTCGCCTTCGCGCCTGCTGACGTGCCCAAAATAGCAGTAGCCTGCCTGCTCGAACACACCGCCCACGGAGGAGGGAGGGTCGCCGCACCCGTGGTGCAGAAAGTCCTCGCGGCATATTTCTCCTTGGTCCGACAGCGGAAGGAGGAGGCAGGTGTTCGATCGGCGGCTGATCACCCATTTTGAGTGGCCGCTGTTCCTGTTGACGCTGACGCTGCTCGGTGTTGGCGTGCTGGCTGTCTACAGCGCTACCTATACCGGCGGGCCGCAGCTCAACCCGACCCTCGTCCGTCAGTTGATCTGGATCGGGATAGGCAGTCTTGGCATGGCGCTGGCCTTCGGGATTGACTATCACCGTTTCGAGAACTGGGCCTATCCCCTGTATTTGTGCACCTTCCTCCTGCTGCTGCTCGTTCCGTTGATCGGTTCTGTCGGGGGTGGGGCGCGACGCTGGATCGTGTTTGGTCCGCTCTCTCTTCAGCCGTCCGAGTTCGCCAAGATCAGCCTGTTGCTGGTCCTCGCCCGGTTTTTCCACCGCTATACGCCGCAGGACGGCTACGGTCTGCTGGATCTGGTCTATCCCACTGTTCTGGTGCTTATCCCGGCCGTGTTGGTCTTACTCCAGCCCAACCTCGGCACGGCTGCATCGTTCGGTCTGCTGTTCGTCTGCCTGACTTTTGCCGCCGGCCTGCGCTGGGGCTCGTTCGCGCTCCTGGGTGTGATCTCGGGCGGTGTCCTGTCGCTCCTGTGGTTCTTCGTGATGGCGCCGTACCAGAAAGAGCGGGTTCTGTCGTTTCTCGATCCGGGCCGTGATCCGCTGGGGACGGGCTACCATGTGGTGCAGTCCAAGATTTCGGTCGGCTCGGGCATGTTGTGGGGCAAAGGCTTTTTGCAGAGTACCCAGAGTCGGCTCGACTTTCTGCCCGAGACCCATACCGATTTTGTGTTTGCCGTGTTTGCCGAGGAGTGGGGCTTTGTCGGAGCAGCCGGCCTGTTGGTCCTGTACGGGCTGATATTGACACGGCTGCTGGTTATCGCCTGGCGGGCCCGAGAGCGGTTTGGCGCTTTGCTCGCGGTTGGAGCGGCGGCGCTCGTGTTTTGGCCGACCTTGTTCAATATTGGTATGAATATCGGGGTCTTGCCGGTGGTCGGCATTCCACTGCCCCTGGTCAGCTATGGCGGGTCATCGCTGTTGACGGTCATGCTTGTGATGGGCCTGGCACTCAATGTGAGTACCAGGCGAGCGATCTTTTGATCAGATGAGATTTTTGATCGCCGCTTCGAGTTTGGCCCGAGGGACGGCTCCGACAATCTGCTCCTGGACCTCTCCGCCTTTGAACAGGATCAGATTGGGGATGCCCCGGACGTTATAGTTGGCCGGGGTTTTTGGGTTGTCGTCCACATTCAGCTTGACGACTTTGAGCTGCCCGTCGTACTCACCGGCCAGAGCTTCGACGGTCGGCGCAATGGCTTTGCACGGCCCGCACCAGGGCGCCCACAGATCGAGCAGAACCGGCAGCTCGGATTGCAAGACTTCGGCATTAAAATTTTCGTCGGACACATTCATCACATCAGCCATGGGCTTCCTCCTTCGGGTTGAGTCGTCGCTTTCCAATACCAAAAAATATATGTTGAACCTAGCCCAGAAACTGAGAAAGTTGGGGGCTGAGACAGAAACACGAAAACGCCCTACCTGATCGCTCATAAACGGAGGAGAATGGACTATGCAGTCGTGGCAGGTCTTACCTCGTGCCTCGCTTCAACGTGCCGGAGACATCTCTCGGAGGTTTGTGGCTCAGGGCATCCTTACCTACCATGACGCTGGCCGCTATGTGCATCACCTCCCGTACGGCCGGAATACTGATTCAAGATTTCTTGGCACCAGCAGTTCTTGCGGGCTTAGAGAGCGACCGACGCCTCGGCGCGACGCTTCAGCTTCGAGGATATCTGGAAGATCCGAGAGCGGTGTATTGCCGCGCTCGCCCAGTAACCCTCATGCCTCTTGACTCCCCGCTCGAAGCCTTCTAGGGGAGGGGGCTATGCGGGTATTGGTGACCGGCGCGACCGGCTTTGTGGGTGGCATTGTCGCCCGCGCCCTGGTCCAGACTGGACACGAGGTGCAGACGCTGGTCCGGCCCCAGGCTGACCGCCGTCTGTTGGCCGATCTGCCGCTCGAGATCGTTGTCGGTGACCTGCGTGACCTCGAGTCGGTCCGGCGGGCGATGGCCGGCTGCGCCCAGGTATACCACGTGGCGGCGCTCTATAAGCTGTGGGTACGCCGTCGCCAAGACATGTATGAGAGCAATGTGACCGGAACCGAAAACGTTCTGCGAGCGGCTGAGGCCCTTGGCGTAGAGAGGATCGTCTATACCAGTTCGGTGGCGACCCTGGGCTGTACCGGAGATGGCAGTCTGGGCCGGGAAGATACGCCAGTGTCTGTGACCGATATGCTTGGCCACTATAAGCGCAGCAAATTTCTGGCCGAGCAAGTCGCACTCACCTACGCCCGCCGGGGAATTCCGGTGGTGGTCGTCAATCCGAGTACGCCGGTCGGTATTGGCGACCTTAAACCCACCCCAACCGGACAAATGATTGTCGATTTTGTGAACGGTCGCATGCCGGGCTATGTCGATACCGGTCTCAACCTCGTCGATGTCGAAGACGTTGCCCAGGGCCATCTGTTGGCGGCTCAGAAAGGCCAGATTGGCGAAAAGTATATTCTGGGTCACGAGAATCTGACGCTCCAGCAGCTCTTTGGGCTGCTGTCCGAGCTGACCGGTCAAACTGTGCCCAGATTTAAGGTCCCGTATGCCTTGGCCCTCGGAGCGGCCTACGGAGATGCGGCGCTGGCGCGTCTTATTCCCGGTCGCGAGCCCTCAATTCCGCCGGTCGGGGTAAAATTGAGTAAGAAAAAGATGTTTTTTGATGCTACCAAGGCTGTCCGGGAGCTAGGTCTGCCACAAACTCCGGTCCGTGAGGCGCTGCGCAAAGCGGTGTCCTGGTTTCGACAGTTCGGGTATATCAAAACAGGGATTCGGACCTAGAGGTCACGCTGTGGATATGCTCCTTGTGCTGGGTGCTGCGTCGGTGCTGGTGTGGCTCGGCATTCTCCTCCATCCCGCCCGAGCCTGGGATTTTCGGCCGGTCGGTGAGGATGAGCCGGCCGATTTTGAGGCCGGGCCGGCGGGCCGTTGGCCGTCCGTTTGTGTGCTGGTGCCGGCTCGGAATGAAGCCGAGGTCTTACCCCACACCCTGCCTGCCCTGCTGCAACAGGACTACCCCGGTCGGCTGACGGTTGTGCTCGTTGATGATCGCTCGCACGACGCCAGCGGCCAGATCGCCCGCCAGACCGGTCAGCGGCTGAGCGCCTCTCACCGGCTGATCACCCTGCCCGGCGCTCCGCTCCCGCCCAGCTGGGTCGGCAAAGTCTGGGCGCTTGAGCAGGCTGCGGCCGCCTGTGGTCTCGCCAGTCCCGGAATCGTCCATCCCCGGCAGCGAGACTGCCTGCCGCGTCCCCAGTATGTGTTGTTGACCGATGCCGATATCCGGCACGCGCCGCGTTCTGTCTGGCGGCTGGTCGCGGAGAGCGAGCGGAAACAGCTGGCCCTTAACAGCCGTATGGCCCGTTTGCGGTGTGTGTCTGGTGCCGAGTGTCTGCTGATTCCGCCTTTTGTCTTTTTCTTCAGCCTGTTGTATCCCATGCGCTG
This sequence comes from uncultured Binatia bacterium (SeqCode), assembly GCA_965243735.1. Classification (GTDB taxonomy): domain Bacteria; phylum Desulfobacterota; class Binatia; order Bin18; family Bin18; genus JAAXHF01. The sequence continues at coordinate 2,951,048 of CBDEVZ010000008.1, read as the reverse complement.
GGTGAATAATCCCCGCCGCCGGGTTGCGGCTGCTGCAGGCGGGTGTGTCTTGCTGGCGGCTGCGGGCTTGGAAAAAATCGGTGGTTTCGCCAGTCTCAGGGGCGACATAATCGACGACCTGAGTCTGGCTCGGCGGGTCAAACGTGTGTCCCCGGCGGTGCGCTTGAGCCTGAGTCGGACCGAGGTCAGCAGTGTGCGCGTCTACGATGCGCTGAGTCCGATCTGGACGATGGTGCGCCGGACCGCCTTTACCGAGCTGAATCACTCGGCCCTGCGTCTCTTGGGCACCCTGGTCGGCTTGGGACTGCTCTTCGTGCTGCCCCCGATGTGGTGCGTGGTCGGGCTGGCCATGGCCCTGGGGGGAGCAGGCGCGATAGCGCTCTTGCTCAGCCTGGAGGGTGGCGCAGCCCTGGGCCTGAGCGCCATCGTCTACTGGCCGGCCGTGCGTTTTTTTGAACTGCCCCGCCGCTGGGTGTGGACACTACCGCTGGCGGGAAACTTATACGGGGCGATGACGGTCGATTCAGCCCTGCGCTATTGGACCGGCAGGCGGGTCGGCTGGCGGGATACCTAGCGGCATCGTATTGAGCGTACGCTCATCTCTGAGACTCTATTGATGGACACCGCTCTTCCCCTGGCCGTCTTTACCGCCCTGTCCTGGGAGAGTGCTGCGGTGCGCGCCGTTCTGCGCCAGTCCAGGCGCGAAGACAAACGGGTGTGGCGGGGAATGGCGGGGCGGCGAGAAGTCGTGGTTATGACCGGCGGGATCGGCCCGCGCCGAACACGGTCTGCGCTTGAGCGGTTCCAGGACATGCCTCTGTCGGCCGTGGTGTCCGTCGGCTGCGCCGGCGCTCTGCGGGCGGATCTGATGTCGGGTCAGCTCGTGCTGGCACCCGATGTTCGGGTGTCTGCGGCCGACTCCCCGACGCAACTCAAGCGTTTTCCGACCCACCCTGGTTTTTTGAAACGGGCGCGTACCGGTGCGGAACAGGCCGAAATCGGAGTGGCGGATGGACCGCTGTTCAGCAGTCCGCGGGTGTTGCTCAGCAGCCAGGAGAAAGCCCACTACGGCCGACTCACCCAGGCGATTGCGGTGGAGATGGAGAGCGGTGTACACGCCGCGTTTGCCCAAGCCCGGGGGCTTCCCTTCCTGCCCCTGCGGGTTATTCTCGATCCGCTCGGTATGTCTTTACCCGCTCTCGCAGGGCTAACCACGCCTGAAGGCGATATCCGGCCTCTCAAGGCCGCCTCGCTGATGCTGACCCAGCCCGGTTCGCTGCCCGTCCTGTTCGCCTTGGGGCGGAGCCGGACCACCGCTGCCCAGACGATTACCCGGTTGTGCCGGGTGCTGTTGCCCGTTCTGGGGTCGTAGTGCTGCTCGTGGAGAATCGTGGTTGTCTCAGCCGCGCTTATTGCTCGGCCAATTTTTCGGCCATCAGCTTTTTCTGCAGATCGAACGCCGGGCGGGCCAGATCGCGGCGTCCGAGCTTCAGATAGCCTTTCCACGATTTCTCCAGGGTGGTGATCGCCTCATCGTGTTGGCCAAGTTCGCTATACACTACCCCCAGGCCATGATGGGCTTCCGGATCGTCCGGATTCAGTCGGACGACTTCTTCGTACTCATGCCGGGCCTCTTGATACAGCCCCTTCTCGGTGTATACCTTTGCCAGTTGATTGTGGGCCGCGCTCATGCCCGGCTCAAGTCGAATAGCTGTTCTGTAGGCCTCAATGGCCTCGTCCTGCTGACCCATCTTGGCCAGCTCCTGACCCAGCTCAAAATGGACCGAGGCTGAGTCCTGACTGTATTGCAGGGCTTGCTGAAACGCCCGGGCAGCCTCAGCCGGCTTATTATTACGGCGCAGCTCGGCCCCGCGCTTCACATAGTAGCCGGCCAGGGCGGTTCGTGCTCCGCTGTGGTCGGGCGTGCGCTTCAAGACCTCCCGATGCCAGTTCAGGGCCGTGTCAATGGCGCCCAGCTTCTCATACACGACGCCCAGACGGTAGCGCGCCTCGACGTGCTCGGGCTCTTCCGTGAGCAGCGTGGTGTACTCAGAGATCGCCTCACTCCAGCTCATCCTTTCTTCATAGCCCAGACCCCGATTCATCCGATCCGATCCTTCAGCCTGTGCCAGCACCGAAAGTCCCAGACCAAGGCCCAGCCCGCTCAGCCGCCAATACCATTTTCGCACGGTGTCCTCCAGTTTCGCTATGCTGTTTCTCTATGCATATCCAGCTTTGCCGCAGTCTGCAATCTGGGTCGCCTCTCTGACAGGCTCTAGGCGGGATCATGCTTGTCAGCTAGAATGCCCGCGCTACAGAGCCCTGAAAGGAGGACGTCATGGCTTCGTGCGAGCATCTTTGGAGTGCGGAAGAGCAGATGCGCGACCTCCTGCGTATGATCAATGACCATCTCAAACAGTATGACCCGGACGAAGACGCCTACGGTTCGCTGCTGGCCGTTGCGCATCATGTGAACGAAGCCTTTCGTGAGCTGAGCTATTTGCTGGATCAGGCTGAGGAAGCAGAGGAACCCTTTGAGAAAGAGGTGGGGCATTAAAGATATGCGAGACAAGCCGCCCCAGCTGCCACAACCGTCCCGACTGCTCACCGCCCGCAATGGCTTTATTTTGCACATCACGCCACACGTCCGACCCAAGCAGATCAAGATGCAGAAATCGTCCGGCCCGCATGTGATCTATGCCATCTCGTATATGTATCCAGAGCAGATGGCCCTGACCCGGAGCAACTGAAACTGGGCTGGGCGCGGGCAGGCACTCACAGCCCAAGTTTGCCGGGATTCATGATGCCGGCCGGATCAAGGCTGGCCTTCAGGCTGCGTAGAACTGCCATGCCGCTACCCAGTTCGCGCTGGATCAGATGGCTGAGACGTACGCCTATGCCATGGACATACTCGATTGAGCCGCCGATGTCCTGGGTCAGCCGCAGAATGGTGTCGGTTACCTGTCGCATGGTCTGGGCTGCGGCGGGATCGCGAACGGGCGAACAGTACAACACCAGGGAATAGCATTCGGGCCAGATCCAGACCGCTTCCTGGCACAGCTGGATCGGGCTGGTCTGTAACCGGTCGGCAACCCGGAGGCGAAAGTCGAGCAGTTTGGTGACCGGGATGCTGAGGTGGAGATAATCCAGCTGGGCTTTGCCGGCCGGGGTGTCGAGCCACGCACCGTCGCGCTGAGCAGGATCTGCGGCCCAGCGGTCGGCTGCGCTATGACGCGTAGACCAATAGGCGTCGAGGTCGGCGGCCTTGTCTTCCGGTATGCCAGCGTGGCGGAGGGCAATCGCCCGGGCCAGGTCTTGCTGGGCGGCGACCTCCGCCTCTCGGCCGTCAAAAGCAAGTACCAGATAGGCCGTGGGGGAAGCCGTTGAAGCTGGAGCGGTGTCGGGTTCCGGGGCTGTCTGGCGTTCCTGAAGTTCAGGCGGCCAGCTATCGACCGACAAATCCATGGAGCTTGGCTGGAGGCCATAGCCCTGCATTTCGAGCAGGGCGCGAAAGCCGCTCGGAAAGTTCGCAAAGGTAAAACCGAGCAGAACCCGGGTCTGGGGTCGGGGAAAGATGCGCAACGTGACCTCGGTCACAATACCCAGTGTGCCCTCCGCGCCAATAAAGAGCCGGGCCAGATCCGGACCGGTCGAGCGTTTACGCAGGGCGGGCGTGCGGACAACGGTTCCGGTGCCGAGCACGGCCTCAAGCCCGAGCACCTGATCCCCCATCGAGCCATAGCGTCCGCCGAGATAGCCCAGCCCGTTGGTGCTGAGCGCCCCGCCAACGGTGGCCACGCCAACAGACCACGGATCGTGGCCGAGCAGCAGGCCGTGTTGGTCCAGGTATGCACCCAGCGTCCGCAGGCGTACGCCGCTCTGGACCCGCACGCTCAGCGCCTGACGGTCGAGGGCCAGGATGCGGTCCAGGCGTCGCAGGTCAACGATGATGCCCGGCCGGATGGACAGGGCTCCACCCATCAGGCCGCTGCCTCCGCCACGCGGAACCAGCGGCAGCGCGTGACGGCGTGCAATGGCGACGAGGTCCATCACCTGCTGGGTCGAGTCGGGTTGCACGACCGCCAGAGGCGGCTGCTCGAAGCCGGTCATGGCGTGAAAACCCCGGTGTGGGCGTAGCGCGTCGCGGCTCAAAGCGGTCTGGACTGCCGGGTCGGTCAGAACCGAGTCTGGACCTAGAGCGGCCCGCAGGGAGGAGACAGCCGGATGCATAGGACTACACTTTCCTGGCGTGTAGGATAGCATGGCTGGGCCGATGAATATATTCGTTGTCTTGAGAGCAGTCCGATGACGCAGACCAGGACCACTGCCGCCGTTCCCCCGGAGCTGTCCTTGGTCTACACGCCGGCCCAAATTGCGAGCCGGGTGCGGGCCATGGCCCGACAGCTGTCTCGGACCTTTGCTGGCCGTGAGCCGCTGGTGGTCGGCATTCTCAAGGGGGCGTTTATTTTTGTGGCCGACCTCGTCCGGTTGATGGATATCCCGGTCCGGGTCTCTTTTGTCCAGGCCGCCAGCTATGGACGGGCGACCAACTCGACAGGCCGTGTGGGGCTGTCGCACGGCCCCAACCAAGAGTTTCGCGACCAGGATGTCGTTCTGGTCGATACTGTTCTTGATACGGGTCTGACGCTTGATACTGTGATAGGCCGCCTGAGACAGGCCGGGCCGCGTTCGCTTACGGTCTGTGTTTTGGTCAAAAAAGAAGGGCGGACCCAGCGCGAGGTTCCCGTTGATCAAGTCGGGTTTGTACGCCCCCAGGGTTTTTTGGTCGGCTATGGTACTGACTGGGCGGAACGCTACCGCCAGCTGGACGGCTTATACGTGCTCAAGGAGGAGAAGGCGCAGGCTCCCTGACCAGAGCCTGCCTGCCTCGTTCTAGACCTCGCCCTGCGGCTCGAGCACAACCACCGGGATCTCCCGTTCGGTTTTGGCCTGGTACTCGTCGTAGGGCGGATAGATACCGCGCATTTTTTGCCACAGGCTGCTTCGCTCTTGTCCGCTGGCGGTGCGGGCGGTGGCCCGAAAACGCTTGTCGCGGACCTGCACCTCGACCTGAGGGTTGGCGGCCAGGTTCAGATACCAGCCGGGATGCTGTGGCGCGCCGCCCTTTGAGGCGACGATGATGTAGCTGCCGTCCGCCTCGCCATAGATCAGCGGCATGGTGATGGGCTTGCCCGAGCGTCGGCCGTTCGTTGTCAACAGCAGAGTCGGCAGGAGGCCCGGCCCGCCGACCGGCCCCGAGTCCCACATATGTCCGTCGGCGCCGTTGGTGTCCAGATAGCGTTGCAGGTGGTCGGTGATCCACTGCGGCAGTTGGGGCGCTTTGGCCTCGCTCATCGTGTCCTCCTGTCTAGCGGGGGGTATGCTGGGCCAAAAAGTCCTCGACCGCCTGTTTGGCCGCCGACTGATCCTGGGGCTCTTTCCAGCTTTCAATCAGCGTGGCGTTCGGGGCCAGCCGCGCGATATCGCGTGAGGTTTCGGACGGATGGTACACATCGTTGCCGAGTAGGACCAGAAGCGGCGTCTGGCACTGGGCGACAAACTCTTGTGACACATTAAACAGAAAGTCCCCGCCATACATCGCCGTTTTGAACGACTCCCAGACCTCGGCACTCACCTCTGGACGATCCGGCCTGAGGGCGTCGGCCCAGCCGTCGAACATGTCGTAAAATGCCTGGCGGTTGTCCGACAGACCGATCGTCTGAAACAAGACCGCCGAGGTCACCCGCTGCGGAGCGGCCTGGATCAGGCCCATGCAGTACGGACCGCCTATACACATGCCGGCGACATGAAAGCGATCAACGCCGAGATGATCGAGCAGAGCCAGCTGATCCTCAGTATAGACGTGCCAGCTGTCCGTTGCCCTGATCGGGGCGCTGGACTGACCGGCGTTGCGCTGATCCATGGCAATGACGCGATAGTGGGCGGCGAGCTGCGGAATGGGGTTCCAGGCTGCTTGATCCCAGAAGGGCACCGCAGAACGCATCCCGCCCGGAGCGATGAGCAAAATCGGAAACCCCGCGCCGTGCTCCTCATAGTACAGGGTGATATCACCGCGTTCGAATATCGGCATACACAGTCCTCCCTCTTTGATTCTCGCCCCTGTCTACAGGCGAGAGCCGTGTTTGGGCCTGTTGTAGCACAACTCTCAGAGTCTGGCAGGCTTGTCCCCGAAACAAGCCCCGAATTCCACATGCGTTTTGCCCTGCCACGGGGACGGCAAGGATTGGAGCAGGGCTTGGAGCTGCTCGGCGATCTCTTCCTCAACGAAGGACTGTCCGCACGCCGCGCAGACATTCACCGGAATGCCGTGGACAACAAGCTCCGCATGGCTGGGCTGGTGGCGAAAACTCCGGGTCACTCGGGCCGGCTGTGGCTGGCCCTGACAGCCGTGGGTACAGCTCAGAAGCTTGACCATACTCCCCTCCTCGCGGCACGCCTCTCTCACACCACAGCCTGGGGTATCATCATCCCCCTGTTTTTCCACGGGGCGCCACACGGACGCCCCGCCCGGTTACCCGGCCTCTCCTCCAAAGGGAAGGCACCTCCCCGGTATCCTCTCCTCACGTCCTTCCCCGTCCCAACACGTGCGACCGTTGTGTCTTATGAGCAGCCGCTCGTCGCGCCACAGTTGAGGCACTTGTAGCACGATCCGTTACGGATCATGATTGACCCGCAGTCGGCACAGCTCGGCGCATCGGCCTGCGACTGCCAGGTGGCGGCCTGTGGTCGGTCATCTGAAACCGGGACTGGCCGGCTGGCCTCCGCCGCCGGGACTCGGATCTCAGCCACTGGCTCAACAGTGACGGCCGCAGTCTGATCGGCTGGCGGTAGGGCATCCGGCGTTTCGATCAGGCCGATTTCCTCTTTCAACTCGGTTGACAGGAAACGGGTGCCCAGAAAACGGAAGATATAGTCGGTCAGCGATTTGGCGTAGGGAATATCCGCATTCTTGGTAAACCCGGACGGCTCAAAGCGGACATGACCGAACTTGTTCACCAGGGCTTCGAGCGGGACACCGTACTGTAGGGCCAGAGAGGTCAGCGTCGCAATCGAGTCCATCAGGCCCGAGATGGTGCTGCCCTCCTTGGCCATGCGGATGAAGATTTCTCCAGGTGTGCCGTCTTCATAAAAGCCGACGTGGATATAGCCCTCATGTCCGGCCACCTCAAATTTATGACAGATGGCGTCGCGGTCCATGGGCAGACGTCGGCGTTCCGGTTTGCGCTCGACGGAGGCCGGTGTGTCTGCGGCCGGGGCTTGCTTTTGCGTCTCCAGCGGCTGGACCCGCTTACACCCGTCACGATAGACGGCGACGGCCTTGAGACCCAGGCGCCAGGCTTCCATATACGCGTCGACAATATCCTCAACCGTGGCATCGTTGGACAGATTGACCGTTTTGGAGATGGCGCCCGACAGAAAGGGCTGAACCGCTCCCATCATCCGGACATGTCCCATGTGATGGATCGCCCGGCTGCCTCGGGCCGGTTTGAAGGCGCAGTCAAACACCGCCAGGTGTGCATCTTTCAGGCCCGGAGCGCCCTCAATTGTCTCCTGCTCGTCGATGTATTCCACAATGGCCTGGACCTCGCGGCTGGTGTAGCCGAGCCGCGCCAGCGCGTGGGGCACCGTGGTATTGACCAGTTTCAGCATCCCGCCGCCGACCAGACGTTTGTATTTGATCAGGGCAATGTCCGGCTCAACTCCGGTCGTATCGCAGTCCATCATAAAGGCGATGGTTCCCGTGGGGGCCAAGACGGTGGCTTGCGAGTTGCGGTAGCCGGACTCGCGACCCAGCGCCAGGGCCTCGTCCCAGGCTCGGCGCGCTTCGGACAACAGTTCCAGCGGCACCAGGGACGGGTCGAGCCGATGGGCGGCCTCGCGATGTTTGTCGATCACCGCCAGCATGGGCTCACGGTTGCTCGCATAGCCGGCAAACGGGCCGAGCTGTTGGGCGATGCGAGCCGATTGGCAGTAGGCCTGGCCGGTCATCAGGGCCGTAATCGCGCCCGCGTACTGCCGGCCGGCCTCGGAATCGTAGGGCAGACCCAGGGACATCAGAACCGCGCCCAGGTTGGCATAGCCCAGGCCCAGCTCGCGAAAGGCGCTGGCATTGTCGGTAATATCGGGCGTGGGATAGCTGGAGTTGTCAACGATGATGTCCTGGGCGGTAATGCTGATATCGACCGCATGCTTGAAGGCTGCGGTATCGAATCCGCCGTCGTCCTTGAGGAACTTCATCAGGTTGAGCGAGGCCAGGTTGCAGGCGCTGTCGTCCAGGTGCATATACTCCGAGCACGGGTTGCTGGCGTTGATCCGTCCGCTGTTGGGACAGGTGTGCCAGGCGTTGATCGTCGTATCGAACTGCATGCCCGGATCGCCGCACTCCCAGGTCGCCTGGGCGATCTGACGCAGCAGGTTTTCGGCCGCAAAGCTCTCGTGGTCTTGCCCGCTGGTGACCAGCCGGGTTGACCACGGCTGGCGGTTGACCACCGCATGCATGAAGGCATCGGTGACCCGGACCGAGTTGTTGGCGTTCTGAAAAAAGACCGAGCTGTAGGCCGCACCGTCAATCGAGCCGTCGTAGCCGGCCTCAATCAGGGTCCAGGCTTTGCGCTCCTCTTCGGCCTTGCACTGGATGAATTCGACAATGTCGGGATGGTCCACGTTCAGGACAACCATCTTGGCCGCCCGGCGCGTCTTGCCGCCCGACTTGATGACTCCCGCCGAGGCGTCGGCCGCCCGCATAAAGGATACCGGCCCGGAGGCAGCCCCGCCGCTTGACAGGCGCTCTTTGGACGAACGCAGGCGAGACAGGTTGACCCCCGAACCCGAGCCGCCCTTAAAAATCACGCCCTCTTTGCGATACCAGTCGAGGATCGACTCCATCTTGTCGTCGACTGACAGAATAAAACACGCGCTGCACTGCGGGTGTGCTTCGACCCCGACGTTGAACCATACCGGGCTGTTAAAGGCCAGCTTCTGCTCGACCAGCAGATGGGTCAGCTCATCGCTGAAAATCCGGGCGCTGTCGTCGTCGGCAAAATAGCCGTCTTTTTTGCCCCACGCTGTGATGGTATCGACGACCCGGCCGATCAGCTGGCGGACACTGTGTTCCCGTTGGGGAGTGCCCAGCGGACCCCGGAAGTATTTGGAGACAACCACGTTGGTCGCCAACTGGGACCAGGCTTTGGGGATTTCCACCTCATTCTGCTCAAACACGACCTCCCCGTTTTCTCCCGAGATCAGCGCGCTGCGCTGCTCCCATTCGATCTGAGAAAAGGGATGCTCACCGGTGCGGGTAAAGTGCCGGGTGAGGCGAACCCCGTCTGCTGCGGGTGTCGTGCTGCCGGGGCTGTCGGCAATCACCGGGGGTGTCTCCTGCTCGACCGAGGCATCCTCGTCCTTCCACATCGTCCGTCCTCTCTCCGCCATAGCCACCTCCTCCTCTTGTCCGGTCGTGGGTATAAGACAAGGCTCATACACACAAGATATGGTGTTGTCAAGGAAAAAAAACGCTAACTGTAGTATGTGGTTGAATCTACTACTTTTTTTTGTATTTCCGGCGTATGCTGAAACCGCGTATGAAAAACACCCCACCGCCTACGGGCTGGAACTCGGCCGCCGACGTGCTTGAGCGCCTGCTGCCAGACCTGCCGATTGCCGGCCGGGTGAAGGACTACCGGGTGTGGGAACTCTGGGAAGAGGTGGTTGGTCGGGCCGTAGCCGCTCGGGCATGGCCGAGCAAGCTCCAGCACGGCAAGCTGTTTGTGACCGTTTCCCACCCGGCTGTCAGCCAGGAGTTGCAGTTCCTCAAAGGGCGTCTCGTGCGCAGCCTGAACCAGGCGCTGGCCAGGCACGGGGCTCCGCCGGTCAAGGCGCTTTTTTTTGTTGTGGGCCGTCCCCAGGACATGGCCAAGCCGCCCACAAAGCCGGCCGGCCTGGCGCCGCCGCCTTTTTCCGAACTGCGTGTCCCCGACCTGGGTAAGCCCGAGCTTGAAGCTGCGTTTGCCGCCGTGTTGGCCAAGCGCCGCCAGCGCCTGACCAAGAAAGGCTGACGGTCCGGACGGGGGGCCGCTGGGGGCGCGCTCCTAGCGGCGGCGCAGAGCCTGGGTTGCCGTCGGATCGATTTGCAGGGTGTCTGGATCAATCACCACCCCATAGTCTTGCCTGGCGCTGGCAATCGAAACATAGCCCTGGCGCACGTCGTCCAGCACGGCGTCCGGGCTGCGTTCCAGGGGATCGCCCCAGCCGCCGCCCCCGCCTGAACAGTTGGCCAAGACTTCTCCGGTCGCCATGTTTTCATACACCATACCGGTGACCCGTTCCTGCTCGGTGTGCGGACGCAGGATTACATGGCAGTTCTCGCCATCCTGGCCCTTGGCCATGCCCCACGGCCGTGTTTTGGTTTTTTTGACCAGGGTCACGGCCGAGGAGTCGGCCAAAAAGCGGTAGGTCCGGGTGACGCCCAGTCCACCCCGATGTTTTCCCGGGCCGCCCGAATCCTGGCGCAGTCCGTAGTCCTCAATGAACAGCGGCGCCTTGGTCTCCAAGACCTCGACCGGATTATTGCGGCAGCCGGGTTCGGTGATATGCATGATCCCGTTCTCACCGTCACGGCCGGCGTGGCCGCCAAAACCGACGCCTTCGTTGGTCGCCTCAATCCACATTTTCCCGCTGCGAGGGTGGATGCCGACGCCCATCATCGAGCACACGTCGCCGCCCGAGCAGGCCGGCACGATATCGGGTAAGCCCTTGGCCAGGGCTTTGGTGACCACCTCGGTCGCCAGCAGGGCCGGCCACAGGGTAAAGGTCGCCGCTGGCGGAACGGCGTGCATCAGGCTGCCCGGCGGAGCCTCAACCCGCAGGGGACGAAAGTTGCCCTCGTTGGCCGGCGTGTCGGGAGTGGTGATGGACTTGAAGACCAGGCCGGCAACGCCCAGGGTACAGCCGAAGGGGATATTGATCGGCCCGTTGGTCGCCGGCGAAGAGCCGGTAAAGTCGACCACCAGCTCTGTGTCGCTGATGCTGACAGTGGCCTTGATTTTGACCATGGTGTCGGTATCGACACCGTCATCATCAACCCAGTCCTCGGCCGACCAGGTGCCGGTCGGCAGGCTGGCCAGGCGCGCTCGGGCCAACCGCTCGCCGTGGTCCAGAATCTGATCCAGCGCCTGGCTGAAGGTGTCGGGCCCGAACTTTTCGACCAGTTCCAGCACCCGCCGCTCACCGGTCCGACACGAAGAAATCTGGGCGTTCATGTCGCCCAGGACGTGCTCGGGCATGCGGCAGTTGAAGCGGATGATGTCTTCGAGTTCGGTATTGAGCACGCCGCGCTTCTCGATCTTTGAGCACGGAAAGAAGAGGCCCTCCTGGTGCATGTCCTGGGAGTCCAGGCAGTAGCCGGCGTCTTTTTGTTTGAGATCCAGCCAGTGCTGTTTGACTGCGGTAAAGCCGACCAACTGGTCGCCATAAAAGATGGGCGAAGCCGCAGTGACATCCAGTGTATGGGTCGAGCTCCAGAACGGATAGTTGAGCAAAATGACGTCGCCCGGATGGATATTGTCGCGGCCCAGGAACTCGACGATTTTTCGCAGCGCGTAGTCATTGGCCCGGGTGAAGATAGCCAGCCCGGGCGCCTCGGCCAGCAGGCGGCACTGACGGTCATAAATCCCCAGACCAAAATCGCGGATCTCGTACACAATTGTGCTGTACGAGGTCCGCATAAGGTTGCGAGCCATTTCTCGGGCGGCCGACAGCAGGTGGTGGCGCACAACTTCGACGGTAATCGAATCGACAGGGTTCATCGCTCCTCCTCGTGGCTAGGCGTCTCAATCGAGCGTAATGCGCAACTCTCCGTACTCCCCGACCCGCAGGCTATCGCCGGGGTGGACCAGGCTGGTTGAGGTCGGCTCTTCGACAATGGCCGGGCCGGCCAGCTCGGCCCCAGCGCCCAGCCGCAGCCGGTCGTACACCGTATAGTCGAGCGGCCGGCCGAGGGTGGGCTGATAGACGGTCCGACGGCCTTTGTGAGCGGCTTCAAGGGGACCGGTATGAGCCGCAACAGTCGGCAGGCTTGGACGCGGCAACAGTCCGACCGCCCGCAGGCGCAGGGTCACCAGCTCGACCGGATCGTCCATGCGGTGGCCGTACTGCTCGGCGTGAGCCCGGTTGAAGGCGTCGGCCAGGGCGGACAGGTCTGCCGCGCTGAGGTCGTGCTCGGGCAGGGGCAGATTGACCGTGTGCTCCTGACCCTGATAGCGGAGTTCGGCCGAGCGCACCACGCGCCGCTCCTGCGGCTCAAAACCGTCGGCCTGCAGGGCGGCTTGGCCGCGCCGGACGAGGTCGGCGTACAAGCGGTTGACGCTTGCCACATCGACCTCGGCCAGCTCCGTGACATAGGTTTGGGAGAAGTCGTGGACGACGTCAACCATGAGCATACCCAGGGCTGAGAAATTGGCCGGTCCGGGCGGAATAATCGCCAGAGGGATGCCCAGCTCCCGAGCAACGCTGGTTGCCACCAAGCCGCCCCCCCCGCCAAACGCCAGCAGGGCAAAGTCCTTGGGATGAAAGCCCTGTTCAATCGAAATCTCGCGGATGGCGCCGCTGATCTTCGCCTCGCTGATGCGCACGATGCCGGCCGCGACCTGAGAGACCGGCATGCCCAAACGGTCGGCCAACTCGGACTGCACGGCCTGTTGGGCCTGGTCCGCGTCGAGCGGAATGGCGCCGCCCAGAAAGTTGTTGGGATCGAGATAGCCGACCAGCAGGGCGGCGTCGGTGAAGGTCGGCGCCTGGCCGCCCTTGGCGTAGCAGGCCGGACCGGGCAGGGCGCCGGCGCTGTGCGGGCCGACCTGCAGGTGGCCGCCCTCGTCAATCCAGCCGATGCTGCCCCCGCCGGCGCCAATCGTCTTGATATCCAGAATCGGAAGGGAAATGGGCAGACCCTCGAACTGGGCTTCGGTGTTGAGCCGTGTCTGGCTGTTGACGATCAGCGAGGCGTCGAGACTCGTACCGCCCATATCCAGACTGATCAGGTTGGGCTGGCCAATCAGCTCGCTGAGCGCGCTGGCGCCGATCACCCCTCCGGCCGGACCGGACAGGACGAGGTGGGCCGGCTGGTGTTGGGCGGCGCTGACCGTCATGGCTCCGCCGCCGGAGCGGGTGAGCAGGAAGTGGCCGCCAAAGCCCTGACCCTTGAGGGATTGGTCGAGCTGTTCGAGATAGCCCCGTACCAGCGGTTTGATGGCCGCGTCTATGACGGTCGTGCTGATCCGTTCATACTCCCGGTATTCGCGGCTGAGCTGGTGGGACAGAGTGACCGGAATGCCCGGGCAGTGCTGAGCTAAAACCTCGGCCATGGCTAATTCGTGGGCCGGGTTGGCATAGCTGTGCAGAAAACACACCGCCACGGCCTCGACGGCCTGATCCCGCAAGCGTTGGGCGACCGCAGCCGCAGCTTCGTAGTCAAACGGTGTCAGGATGTTTCCCTGGAAATCCAGGCGCTCCAAGACCTCAAAGACCAGCGAACGGGGCACTAGCGACGCGGGTTTGTGATAGGTCAGGTCGTACATCACGTCCCGGGCGGTACGGCCCAGCTCATAGATGTCCCGAAACCCCCGGGTGGTGATAATCGCCACTCGGGCGCCGCTACGGGTCAGCAGGGCGTTCAAGCCCAGGGTCGTGCCGTGGACAAAATAGTCGATCGCCTCCAGTGCGGCCTGAGCCTTGGCAAATCCCCGCAGCACGCCGTCGGTCGGGGTGTGAGGGGTGGTTTCGACTTTTTCCAGGCGTAAGCGGTGTTCGTCGAGCACGATCACGTCGGTGAAGGTTCCACCAACATCAACGGCAATGCGCATACCTGCTCCTTCACGCCAGCCGGCCGACCGCTTTGACTTTGAGACGCACGGCGTTGCCCGGCAGATAGGCCAGCGGGATTTCCTCTCGGTCGATAATCTCGATACTGTCGGGCTTTGCTCCAGCCGCAACGGCCCGCTCAGACGCCCCTTGGCTAGCCCGCTCAAGTGCCTCGGCCCGGCTCAGCCCGTCGAGCGAAAAGACCTGATCGACCGTCCCGCTGACCTGGGCGATGGCGACGCCGATGGCGTTGGCGACCTCGGCGTGGGGCGGACGAATAATCCGGCTGGCTCCTTGCAAGCGGTCGGGCAGCAGCAGACTGCCTCCGCCGACCGCTACAACCGGGACCGGTGCGGCCGACAGCTTCACCCGGTCAAGCGTGTCTTCCAGGCGCTGAGCGATATGGGCCAGCCCCGCTTCGACAACCGATGTGGGCAGGGAATCGAGCAGACCGGGGTCGCCCAGCCGGGCTCGACCGGCCGCAACCGCCAGGTCGGTGGCGGTCAGCTGACCGCCGCCAAAGGCGAGGGCGTCCTGGGTGAGTCGATAGCCGACGCTGTCCGGACCGACCCGGCAGCCGTCGTCGCTATACACCCGGCTGCCCCCGCCCAGGCCAATCGACACCAGATCCGGCATCCGAAAATTGGTCCGCACGCCGCCGATCTCAACCGCCAGCGCCGACTCGCGCGGAAAGCCTCTGTGGAGCATGCCGATATCGGTCGTGGTGCCGCCAATATCAATGACCAGCGCCTCATCGAGCTGGCTCAGCGCGGCCGCTCCTCGGATACTGTTGGCCGGTCCGGACGCAATGGTGAAGATGGGATGCTGGAGAGCGTAGTCGAGCGACATCAGACTGCCGTCGTTCTGGCCCAGGAACAGGCGGGCCGAAATGCCGCAGCCCTGGACGGCCCGGGCAAAGCCGTCTATAGCGGTCCGGGCTACGCTGGTCAGCGCGGCGTTGAGCACGGTGGCGTTCTCACGCTCCAGCAGGCTGAGGCTGCCGATCTGGCTTGACAGGCTGACCGCTACGTCCTCGCCCAGCACTTCGTGGACGATGCCTCGGGCCGCCTGTTCGTGAGCCGGATTGACCGGTGCGAACACGCCGCTGATAGCCACCGCAGCGACCGTACCGGGCATGTCTTGGAGGACGGCTCGCAGCTCCCCGGCGTCCAGCCCGACCAGCGGTTCACCGTCGTACTCGTGGCCGCCACGGACAATGGCCCGCGACGCACACACCGCCTGGCGCAGCTCGGGCGGCCAGGTCAACAGGGGTTCGATGGCCAGGGTGGCCGGCGCGCCAAGACGAATGACACCAACGCGATTGAGCCCCCGGCGGGTGACAATCGCGTTGGTGCAGTGGGTGGTGCCCAGCATGGCATAGCCGATGGCGCTTGACGCCAGTCCTGAGTCCGACAGCACGGTGCGGATGACCTGCCCGACACCGGCCGTGACGTCGGCCGTAGTGGGCGACTTGGCGCTGGCCAACACTTGGCCGGCCGGGTCGACAATGACCGCATCGGTGTTGGTCCCGCCGACATCGACGCCGAGACGCAACTCGGCCGCCGGGGGGTCATCAGGTCGAGGCGTGGAGCGGGACATAATCGATCTCGTATCCAAACGCACGCGGGCCGACCAGCGCTAGCCCGTCCGGTGTTTGCCACTGCGCATGGCTCGGAAAGCCCAGGACCGCGACCCGCAGGCCGTACTGCAAGCCTTCGGTCGTCACCGGCCGGCCGCTCTGTTCGTCGACGACGGTGATCAGATCGGGAACCGTGGCCTGGGGTTGGTCCTCACGCCAGAAGAGCAGGTTTTCGTTCTGGAAGGCCAGCCGAAAGCTCACTCCGACATCCGGGCCGGTGCCTCGGATATCCAATTCGCCACGGGCGAAACCCTGCCGGGTCTGGCGTCGCACATCGGTGATCTTGCCCTGGCCCAGCCGTCGCCCCCTGAGCAGCTCAAGCAGCGCTTCTATTGGATCGTGGGGAGTATGGGCGCTAGGAGCATGCAGGGTCTGGCCGATTCGCCGGGCGAGCGACAGCGTCCCGCGCAGCAGGGCTTTTTTCGCCACCCGAGCCTGCATGGGGTAGAGCGCCACCGCGGTCGAACAGCCCAGGCTGACCGTCGCCGTCCGGGCGAGGCGCTCGGTCCAGAAATTGTCCACTGTCTCCAGCAGTACCCGGTTGCCCTTTTCATCCCCAATCGCCATCGGGGTGGCCGACACGCCGTGCAGGCTGGGGGTAACCATCTGAATTTCCGGAAACGCCCGGCCCATGCCGTCAGCGTCGATAATTGGAATGCCCAGGCTGGCCGCGACCAGCATCGGAATCATCGAATTGACCCCCCCGGCTTCAATCGACAGGGTGGCGAAAGCCCGGCTGTGGAGGTGGCGTTCGACCATCCGAAAGGCGTCCAAGACCTCGGTGCCGCTCGGAATCTTTTCGACCAGGACGGTTGGGGCGCCCATCATGGCGGTGGGGATAATCCACGCCTCGTTCGCGACTTCGTCGAGCGAGACCAGCCGGATTGGGCCGTGGCGGCGCACCGCCTGCTGGGCCATCAGCTTGCCCAGGGTCGGGTCGCCACCGCCTCCAGTGCCCAGGACGGTGGCGCCCAGCGCAATATGGTCCAGGTCTTCGAGGTCGAGCAGGGTCATGGCTTGGCATCCGAGAAAAACCGCTGACAGCCCAGAAATCCGGTTGCCAGCGGGGTCTGGCCGTCGAGAGCCAGCTGACTGAGGATTTCGCCCAGCACGCTGGCGAACTTAAAGCCGTGGCCCGACAGTCCGGCCACAAAAGCGACCTGGGGATGCTCGGGGTGGCGATCCACAACAAAGTGTTCGTCCGGACTCATCGTGTACATGCACACCACGTGGTGCTGGCGTCGCCGGCTGACCCCCGGCAGATAGCTGGCCAGAAAGCGCTCGACCTGCTCCTGGTCGTGGGCGTAGACGCTCCGGTCAAGGCCGAGCGGGTCGCTGACGGACTGTCCGCCCGAGTGCTCGGCCACCTTGAGGCCAAACCCGTCGGTCGGCGGAAAGCCGTAGAAATGCCCCTCGGGCGTCTCGTAGAAGTAGCACGGGCAGCCGGACTGGTCGTACACGGGATCGTCGATGTCGTACCAAAACAGCGACTTGCGCCGGATAGTAAAGGGGATGCCGAGCTCACCCAGCAGCTGGCCGGCCCACGCCCCAGCGGTGATGATGAGACGCTCGGCTGCGTACTCGGCCCGGTCGGTGGTCACCACCGCGCCTCGACCGTCAGCCCGCCAATCCTGTACGACTTCATTGCTGCGCAGCTGGGCGCCGGCCTGTTGGGCATGGTCGATATAGGCCACGACACACGCTTCAACGCGCAGATAGCCGGCCTGCTGCTCGAACACGGCGGTCATGCTCGGCGGGATACGAAAGCCGGGGAAGCGCTGTTCGGCTTCGGCCGCGCTCAGCTCATCAACCGTCAGACCGTGGGCGCGGGCGCTGGCCCGCACGCCGGGTACCATGAACCCGTCGGCCGGACCCACCTCAAGCAGGCCCGTCTCGGTATACAGCTGCTGGGCACAGCGTTCGGACAGGTCGGCCCATAAGGCGTAGGCCCGCCGCAGGAGCGGGACGTAGTCCGGGTGCTCCATATAGGCCAGCCGAATGAGGCGCGTGTTGCCGTGTGAGCTGCCCCGGTCGTGGCCGGGTGGAAAACGGTCGATGCCCAGGGTTCGCACGCCGCGCTGGGCCAGATGGAACAGCGCCGCGCTGCCCACCCCGCCGGTGCCGATCACAATGCAGTCGTAGTGCTCCATCACCGTCCCTCTCACCCGCCTGTGTGGCGCCAGTAGCTCAGGTACAGGGGGCTGGCGTCACCATAGCGAAAGCCGCCCAGGAACACAAAGCACCGGTTGGAAGGCTGATCCGGGCTGCCTGGCGTTTTTTCCCGTAGCATCGCAATCAGATGAGACCCGGATCCTGCACGTTTTTCCGGAGCTTGGGGCGGTTTGCCGGAGCCGATGTCGGACAGTCTGAGACCGTCGAGTCGCCACCCAGGTGATCGGCAGCTTCGCAAGGGGGGAGTTCTCAATCCCCACAAAATAGGCTATTGAGAGGGTGGCTCGCTGCTCAGGGTGGGCAGCGAGTACTTTACGATAGGGGAGGAGAACACCTATGCGAAAGAGAACACTTATCACTGCCGTGGCCCTTGCCTTGGGCCTCAGTTTTACGGTCCCGGCCGTGTGGGCTGACGAGCACGGAGGTGAGGCCGAGGCTGGGCAGGAAGCGTCCGACAAGAAGGATGAGAGCGCTGGCGACGAGGCCGCTGGTGGTTGTGGAGGATCGTCAGAGGGGTCCTCTGAACAGTCATCGGAAGGCTCGCACTAAGCCAGACCATCCATTATGAAGCCCTTTTTTTCAGAGGTGAGCGCAGCTGACATCCTGCACGAAAAAAATCGTGCCCGTGAGCTGCGCCGCTCTGAATGGTGGAAACGCCGGCGGGCGGCTGGCCTGTGTCACTACTGTCACGAGCGCTTCCCGCCCGCCGAGTTGACCATGGATCATCTCATCCCCCTGGTGCGGGGTGGGAGATCAACCAAGGGCAATATTGTTCCAGCCTGTAAAGCGTGTAACAGCAACAAGAAATACGCCCTGCCGTGGGAGTGGGAGGCGGACAGGGCGAGCTAGCGCGCTGTTACGACTCAATCCAGTCGATAATGTAGTCGTCAAGGCGGTCGAGCGGAACCAGCTTTTCCGACACAACGCTGTCGCGAACCGAAATCCCAGCCTGATGGACCGTTTCCGGGTTACCTGACACGAGCGGATGCCACCAAGCCAAGCCTCTTCCCTCGTGCAGCCGCCGGTAGGCGCACGTCCGTGGCAACCAGCGGGTCTGACCAACCGTCTGCGGGCTGAGGATGCGACAGTCCGGCACCCAGCGCTGACGCTCGGCATAGTTGGCACACCGACAGGTGTGGCGGTTGAGGAGGTGGCAGGCCACGTTGGTGTACACCACGCCATCCTCGTCCTCAAACTTATGCAGACAGCAGCGTCCACACCCGTCACACAGCGATTCCCACTCGGCCTTGCTCATCTCGGCCAAAGACTTGGTTTCCCAAAACGGTTTTGTGGCTGACATATGTCTGTCTTGTCTCCTCGCGTGCTCAGCTGACCGTGATCACGACCCGTCCCTCAGTAACCGTCGCCGGATAGGTTCGAACCGGCCGGCGGGTCGGACCACCCACGGCCTGACCGGTTTCCAGACTGAAACGTGCCCGATGCGTCCGACAGGTCACCACCGTCCCCGAAACCGGTCCGCCGGCCAGGGGAGAACGGTTATGCGAGCAGCTGTTCTCGATCACAAACACCCGCTCGCCCAGATGGAAAACGGCCAGTCGTTTGCCCCCGACGCTCAGCGGTGTGCCCTGTCCGTCCGGGAAGTCGGCCAGGGGAAACGTATAGCTGCGGGATGGCTGGGGCGGGGGCGTCCGCCCGCCGAGCCAGGCCGCCAACTTTTGCCACACCCCTCGCATGCCGGCCGTTTACTCCATCGGGAAACCGTACAGCTTGGCCGTGTTGTCGTGGACAATCTTGCGGGTGTCGGCGTCCGGAATCGAGGCGAAGTTGTCGGCCACCTGTTTGCGGGAGAACGGCCATACCCCTTCGGTGTGCGGATAATCCGAGCCCCACATGATGTTCTCCACCCCCATCAGCTCCCTGGTCAAGACGCCGGCCCGGTCGTCTTCGAAGGTGGCGTAGAACTGGCGATGAAAATAGGTGCTGGGCGGTTCGGGCAGGCGGGGTTCCATCCAGCCCTTGTGGTCCTGCCACCAGTGGTCCATGAAGCCAAGAGCGGCCCCGATCCAGCCAATGCCGCTTTCGACCAACGCCCATTTGAGCTTGGGAAAGCGGACAGGCGCGCCACCCCAGATCAGGTGTTGCAGGGTGTCGTTCATCTCAAACTTGACGATGCCGATGATAATCCCACCCGCGCCCGGACCGTGGGCGCGACCGAACGGATCACGGCCGCCGATATGGATGCTGGCAATCAGCCCCATGTCTTGCATGGCCGCCCACAGCGGATCCCAGTCGGGCAGGTTATACGGGCGGTCATCGACCCAGGCGGGTAACATCACGCTGACCAGACCCAGCTCGGCACACCGTTCGGTTTCTTCGACCGCCCACTCAACCGGACCCCGGCACGGAATCATGCCCACGCCCTTCAAACGATCAGGGTAGGGCTGACAGAACTCGGCCATCCAGTCGTTATAGGCGCGGCAGCAGGCGTACAGGTACTCGGCGTCGGGCGCCCGGACCAGGGTCAGCCCGACCCCGGGGTAGATGACCTCTCCGGACACACCGTCCAGATCCTGGTCCTTGAGGCGCTCATGCGGGTCCCAGCAGCCCGGCCGGTTCTCCGAATGCCTGAACCCCTTCGGTTTGGGGATATCCAGACCCCGGGCCTTGAGATCGGCCATCGGACCCTCAAAGGCCAGCGGACGCGGCCGCAGTCCGTCGATAACGATGTAGTCGCCGGTTTCATCCAGCGCCTCAATACGGGGGGCTTTGTCGCGCCACTTTGTGTCCATGCGGGTGAGCCACAGGTCGGCGGGTTCGACGATGTGGGAGTCGGAAGACAGTAAGCGTTGGGTGTATTCTGCGGTCATTGGGCCTCCTGGCAAAAGAGAGTGAGACGGACGGCAGCCGGGCTACTGGCTGAGCGCGATCTTGTTACACGTACAGGTGCCGATCTCGTGCAGCTCAATCACATTGCCGCACGGGTCCCGGACAAACACCTGATCGGAATTCTGGCCAACCAGACCCTGGATACTCCAGTACCAGATGCCGCGTTCGTCCAGTTCTTTGCGGGCCGCTTGAATGTCCTCGACGGCCAGGGCGACGTGCGGCAGGGTCGGGTCTTCTTTTTCGCTCTTTGCCATGGGCGATTTTCCAGTCGCACCCATCAGATGGATCTGGGTCGTTCGTTCTCCCTCGCCCACATACATCCAGAAACCGGGGATGGTGGGAATAGTGGGCCGGGCCGGGTCGGTAGACAGGCCCAGCACCTCGGAGTAGAAGCTGCGGGCCTGTTCAACCTCATCCGTTGTGGTGCCGATCCGAATCCCGTGATGGTGGAGTTCAACAACCTTAATCGGCATAGTGTGCCCCTCCTTTACTTATTTCTGAAGCCGGGCATGATTTCCTTGGCAAAAATCCGTACCGCGTCTCTATCGTACAGCCCTGGACGGCGCAGATTGACAATGAAATGGGTCACTCCCACATCGATATAGGTCTGGATCTGGCGCCGGATTTCCTCCGGCGTTCCGGCCAGTATCATCTTGCGGGCCTGTTCGATAGAGATGTTTCTCCGCTCGGCAATGGGTTCCAACAGGGTTTGGACTTCGGCCGGGTCGGTGCGGATGTAGACTGGGGTGAGGATGGAGCGTTCGATCTCGTTACAGTCGCGCTGAATGTCCTGACACAGGCGCTCCAGGACGTGGCTTTTCTCCCGGATGCGGTCTGGGCTGAGCATCGGGATATTCCACATGCTGGCGTATCTGGCCACCAACGGCAGGGTCCGTTTTTCGCCGATGCCGCCGATCAAGATCGGAGGGTGGGGCTGCTGGACCGGCTTGGGCTCAAACGGCGCATCAACCAGGCTGTAATACGTCCCGCTGAAAGACGCGGTCGGGTCGGCACCCCACAACGCGGTGATCACCTGCAGGGCTTCGTCCAGTCGCTGGCTGCGTTCTCTGATTTTCGGGAAGGGCACGCCAAAGGCCGCGTGTTCGCGTTCAAACCAGCCAAAGCCGACGCCCAGAATGAGCCGGCCCTGGCTCAGGTGGTCGACAGTGGTCGCCATCTTGGCCAAGACCGAGGGGTGGCGGAAGGTATTGCTGGACACCATGGTGCCGATCTGGACCCGGGACGTAACGCCTGCCATGGCTGCCAGCAGCGTCCAGGCCTCCAGGTTGATCTTGTCCGGGGGGCCCACGCTGGGCAGCAGGTGGTCGTTGGTCCACAGGGTGTCAAAGCCGAGCGCCTCGGCCTCCTGCCAGACATCTTTGAGTTCCTGAACGGTGGTCTGTTGTTGGGCGACTTGCAGTCCAAACCGAATCGGCTTGACGGCCTGCTGGGTAGCGGAGCAGACCGTGACAGACACGAGTACGATCAGCACGGCTGGCAGGATGCACTTCATCGGAGTCCTTTCCATGGAACGCCTAAGCTCCAGCAACCGCTTGGCCCGTCTCGTCCACCTCTTCGACCTCAAAACCGGCCCGTTCAATAAGACTGCGGGCCGCCTCGGCCTGCTGGCCCGGGGTTGTCAGATAGCCCTCGACAAAGAGCGAGTTGGCCGGATACAGCGCCAGCCCCGACCAGTCGCCCAGATAGATCTCACGCCCGGCGGCCATCCGAATCTCGCTCCGAGGGTTCAGAAAGCGCAGCAGACACAGGGTTTTCAGACCCTTGACGGGATCGGCACGCCGTTCGCCGAGCGGGGTGCCGGCAATCGGATACAGAAAGTTGACTGGAATTGAGTCAATGCCCAACTCACGGGTGGCGTAGGCCAAGTCCACAATATCCTCATCGCTCTCGCCCATGCCGATGATGCCCCCGGAGCAGCTCGACAAGCCGGCCCGCTTCACGTTTTTGACCGTCTCGACCCGGTCGTCGTAGGTGTGGGTGGTGCAGATCTGGGGATAAAAGCGCCGGCTGGTATTCAGGTTATGGTTGACCCAGCCCACCCCGGCCTGTTTCAGCTCGACAGCCTGGCTGTGGTCCATCAGGCCCAGTGAGACACAGATCTCAAGCTGGGGAAACGCGGCCTTGATCGCCCGCGCCGCCCGGCTCATATGCGTAATCTCGCGCGCCTGTGGTCCGCGCCCACTGGCGACCATGCAGTAGCGCCGGGCGCCGGCGGCCACGGCTTTGCGCGCTCCGGCCAACAGTTGATCCTGGGGCAGCAGGCGATATTTTTGAATCGGGGCGGTTGAGATTTTTGACTGGGAACAGTAGTGGCAGTCCTCCGGACACAGACCGCTCTGAGCATTCTGCAAGACACACACTTTGACCTTCCGACCGAACGCCCGGCTACGGACGCTGAAGGCTGCGTCGAGAAGCTCCCGCAGCTCGGTGTCGGGTGCCTGGAGCACGGTAAAGGCGTCGGCGCGGGACAGCGCCTCGCCCGCCAGTGATGCACGGGCCAGGGCGGACATATCGGTCATCTTCATACTCCTTCCATGGGTCTGCTGTATCCCAACAGCCGCTGTATATCAATCGCGGCGTCGAACTGCTGGCCGAGCAGGGCGCGGTCTGCCGCTATATCGTTACGCAGCGGCACAAAGGGGAGCTGACCCAGACACGGCACGTCGGTCAGTCCGGCCAAGGTCTGGGCGTTGGTTTGAATGGCGAGGTCCGAGTCGGGACTGGGATGGTTGAGGATATAGCCCGGCAGGGGCAGGCCACGCGCCTGGGCACACTCGAACGTCAGCAGGGCGTGGTTCAGCGCGCCGAGCTTGGAGCCAACCACCACCACGACCGGGAGCCGCAGCTCGACCGCCAGGTCAGCAAACGCATAGCGGCCATGCAGGGGCACCAGCAGGCCGCCCGCGCCCTCGACAATCACCACGTCATGGCTGGCCGCCTGCCGCCGAAAGTGTTCAGCAATCCGGCCGCTATCAATCCGCCTACCGGCCATTTCTGCGGCGACACTCGGTGCCAGGGGCGGAGCAAAGCGGTAGGGGCAGATTTCCTCGAGCGGCAGCGAGGAGCGGGCGAAGGCGGCCAACTGGGCGGCATCCTGGGGGTAGAGACCGTCCCGCCGCTGGGGACAGCCGGTTTCGGCCGGCTTGAGCACGCCAACCCGTTTGCCCCGCGCGGTCAGGGCTGCGGCCAAGCCACAGCCGACCACGGTTTTGCCGACCCCTGTATCGGTGCCGGTAATCAACACGCCGGTTGCGTCGCGCCTGTCCATTGCCTCCTCAGCGCCCCTCGGCTGTCACCGTCTGGATGGCCTCATAGGTGACGTCCAACAGCCGCGTCAGCTCGGACTCGGTGATGCTGAGCGGTGGCATGAGGATGATCACCCCGCCCAGCGGACGGATAATCACCCCGCGTTTGCGAGCCTCGGCGATGACCCTGATGCCGATTTTTTCGTGCGGCTCAAAGGCGATGCCTTGCTGCGGGTCGCGCATCAGCTCGATCCCGACCATCATGCCCCACTGTCGGATATCGGCTACATGGGCGAGGGCGGCAAACTCGGTTCGCAGGCGCTGGCGAAGCTGGACGATACGCGGAGCGACGCTGTCCAGCACCCGGTCGTGCTCGAAGATGTCCAGGCTGGCCAGGGCGGCTGCGCAGGCGAGCGGATTGCCGGTGTAGGTATGGCCGTGAAAAAAGGTTTTGAATGCATCGTAGGGCGCCAGAAAGGCCGAAAAAATCTCCTCCGAGCTGAGGGTCGCGGCCAGGGGCAGATAGCCGCCGGTCAGGCCCTTGGCTATACACAGCAGATCAGGCTCAACCGCAGCGTGCTCACAGGCGAACATCCTGCCCGTTCGACCAAAGCCGGTCGCCACCTCGTCACAGATGAGCAGGATCTCATAGCGCGTAGCCAGCTCCCGCAGGGTTTGCAGGTAGGCGACCGGATGGGCCCACATGCCGGCCGCGCCCTGCATCAGCGGTTCGACGATCAGGGCGGCGATCTCGGGGTGGTGGGCGGCCAGTATCCGCTGGGCCTCCTCCTGGGCGGCGGCCAGAGCCTCAGCCTCGGACAGGCCGCGATAGAAGCGGAACACGTGGGGTGGTGACAGGCGAAAGGCGTCGGGCAGGATGGGTCGATAGTAGTGGTGGAACAGCTCCGAGTAGCCGACCCCAACCGCTCCCAGCGTGTCGCCGTGGTAGGCCTCGACGAGCGAAGCAAATTTCACTTTCTGAGGCTGGCGCTTCAGCTGCCAGTACTGGTAGGCGAGCTTCAGGGCGATCTCTACTGCGGTGGCCCCGGCGTCCGAATAAAACACCCGGCTCAGCCGTGCTGGGGTGAGTTCGACCAGCCTTTTGGCCAGGACGGTGGCCGGAACATTCGACAGGCCCAGCATGGTCGAATGGGCGATCTGGTCGAGCTGTTCGCTAATCGCGGCGTTCAGCTCCGGCCGGGTATGGCCGTGCGTATTGCACCACAGCGAGGACACGCCGTCCAAATACCGTCGGCCCTGGACATCGATCAGATAGTTGCCCTGGCCCCGGGCGATGACGACAGGGTCCTCGTCCAGCCAATCCTGCATCTGGGTAAATGGATGCCACACATAGGCGTGGTCCCAGGCTTTCAGGTCTGCGTATGAGGGCGTCTTCATGCCAGCACCCCGACTTCCTTCCCGGCTGTGGCAAACGCCTCAACGGCGTCTTGCATATCCTGTCGGGTATGGGTCGCCATCGGGGTGACCCGAATCCGCGAGGCGCCGACCGGAACGGTTGGGGGGCGGATGCCCTGGGCAAAAATCCCGCGTTCGAGCAGGGCCGCAGCCAGGGCCATGGTCTGGCCCGCATCGCCGATAATCAGCGGCAGAATCTGCGAGCGAGTCTGGCCCAGGCTATAGCCCAGGCCGGCCAGCTGCTCGGCCAGAAAGGCGGTATTGTCCCACAGCTGGCGCCGCCGCTGGGGTTCCTGGGCGACAATATCCAGGGCGGCAACGGCCGTCGCCGCGACCGACGGCGGCAGCGCAGTGGTATACACAAAACTCCGCGCCCGGTTCACCAGCCAGTCAATCAGTTGACGGCTGCCGGCCACATACGCCCCAAAACCGCCCAGCGCCTTGCCCAGCGTACCCATCTGGATCTCGATGGCCGCGCTCAGCCCCAACTCCTCGACCACGCCGCCCCCGTGCGGACCAAAGACGCCGGTGGCGTGGGCCTCATCAACCATCAGCCAGGCGTCGTGACGGCGGGCCAGCCGACTCAGCTCAGCCAGGGGAGCGATATCGCCGTCCATGCTGAACACCGAGTCGGTCACAATCAGGCGCTGGCCGGCGCCCGAGCACGAGGCCAGCAGTTCGGCCGCGTGATCCACATCGTTGTGGCGAAAGACGAGCGTTGAGGCGCGTGACAGCCGACAGCCGTCAATGATGCTGGCGTGGTTGAGGGCATCGCTCAGAATCGTATCGCCGGGCTCCATCAGGGCCGACAGGGTGCCGACATTGGCCTGATAGCCAGTCGGAAAGACCAGCGCCGCCTGGGTGTGTTTGAGGCGCGCCAGGCGGTCTTCCAACTCGTGGTGGAGTTCCATGCTGCCGGAGATCAGACGTGAGGCGCCGGCTCCGCAGCCACAGCGTTCAAGGGCGGCCTGGGCCGCCTGGGTGAGCGCCGGATGGTTGGCCAGACCCAGGTAGTTGTTGGACGACAACATCAGGACCTCACGTCCGTCAAGCCTGACCCGGCCGGCCTGGGCGCCCTCGACCAGGCGCAGCCGGCGGTACAGGCCGCGCTGTTCCAACTCGGCCAAACGGTCTGCCAGAATGTCTGTCAGCATCAGCGTGTCTCTTCGGCCGTGTGAATCACGCCCTGTTTGAGCAGGGCGTCGATTGTGTCCTGGCTATAGCCGGCCAGCTCTCGCAGCACCTCGGCCGTATGCTGCCCCAGCATGGGGGCGACATACGGCAGGACGGCCGGCGTACGCGAGAACCTGGTCAGGATGCCGGTCTGCCGCACCTCTCCCCACTGGGGATGGGTGTGGGTCGCGATGAGTTCGTTGGCCGCCACATGCGCGTCGTCAAACAGCTCCGGCAGGGGCAGGACAGGAGCGCAGGGCACTCCGGCCCGGTCCAGGGCTTTCGTCCAATCCTGGGTCGTGGCGTGGCCAAAGCGGGCCGTCAGCGCCTGGCCCAGCGGGCTGTCCACACCGGCCTGTCTGGCCTGGCTGAACGGCTGCTGACTCAACTCTGGGCGGCCCACGGCCGCGCCCAGCGCCTGCCACTGATCCTCATTCGTCACGGCCAGAAAGAGAGAGCTGTCGGCGGTCGGATAGATACGGTGCAGAGCGCCCGTGCCCCACAGGTCGGGCTCACCGTTTTCCATGTCTGGACGGCCGTCATAAAAAATGAAATTGCCGGCCTGGACGGCCATGGCGGCGCTGGTCAGCGAGGTTTCAATATGCTGCCCCAGCCCGGTCTTGTGGCGGGCGTACAGGGCCGCGCTCACCCCGTAGGCGGTCAGCAGCGCGGCCGCATAGTCGCACACCCCACAGGTCAGATAAAACGGCGGCTGGCCGTGGCCGCCCTGGGCGCGCATGATGCCTGAACGGGCCTGCAACAGCGGGTCAAAGCCGGGATAGTCGTGGTCCGGCCCGCTGGAGCCAAAGGCCGTGACCGTGGCATAGATCAGCCGCGGGTTCAGAGCCGACAGGGTGTCGTAATCAATGCCGTAGCGCCGGGTTGCGCCCGGCCGCAGATTTTCCACCACCACATCGGCCTTGCGCACCAGATCGTACACCACCTGTTTGCCCTGGGGGCTGTTCAGATTGACCGACAGGCCGCGCTTGCCCTGGTTCCAGCCCAGAAAGCCAAAGCCAAAGGCGCGGAATGCGTCCCCGCTCAGCGACTCGACCTTGATGACTGTGGCGCCGAGCTGGGCCAGCATCATGGGGCCGAGCGTGCCCGCGATATAGCTGGCGAAGTCGAGCACCACCACCCCCCGGAGCGGAGCCCCGGCGGCCGCCGGGGGTTCTTTCCGCCGTTCATTATTCTGCCTTCTGCCTTCTGCCTTTTCCTTCACCGCTTCGGTATGCTGGCCCAGCAGCGGAGCCGGACCCTGGATCGCGCCCGGAGTGCGGGACAGCTGGACCGGGACGCCCATCTGGACAGTGTGGCCCAGCTGCGGGTCGTCAACCTCCACCCGCAGCCGGTTATGCCTCACCTGCGAGAACTCCATGAACTCCTGGCGGCTGGTGACCGGCGCGCAGGGAATGTCGTTGGTGCGCAGGATGTCCAGCCACTCGGCCCGAGGTCTGGTCCGCATGATGGCGCTAATCCGGTCTGCCAGCTCCTGGCGATCTTCGGCCGCAATGCCCCACGGTGCCCTCTCATAGCGTGGGTCCGACAGCCACTCGGTCTGGTCCAGGGCCAGGCAGAACTTGTTCCAGAAGGTCGGGTTGCCGCAGGCCACAAACAACCAGTCGTCCCGGGCCTGAAACAGACGGTAGACCGGAATCGGCCCCAGGGGGTCGAGTTGGCCGCTGAACAGGCGCAGGATGTCGGGATGGTACAGGATCGTTCCGGTGTTCATGGCAAACGCGCCGGCCAGCCACGACACTTCGAGCCGTTGGCCCAGGCTGCTGATCTCGCGCTCGAACAGGGCGGCGGCGATAGACCCGCTGGCCACAAACGCCGCGCCATAGCTGGCAATCGGAATGACCAGGTAGACGCCTCCAGCCCGGTGCGACCACTGGCTGCCCAACAGCCCGCTCAGCGCGGCGACCAGGGTGTCGTCCGGGAAGCGCGTGGCGTGCGGCCCGGTCGTGCCAAAGGCCGGCAGGTGGCAGCCGATCAGACCCGGATTGTTGTCGGCCAGACTGTCGTAGCCCAGCCGCGCTTCGTCCTCACTGCCCGGCTGAAAATCGGTCAGGACAACATCCGCCCCGGCCACCAGCCGTCGAATAAGGGCCAGCCCCTCGGCCGTGGCCGCATCGGCCACCACGCTCTGTTTGCTGCGGTTCCACACGTGAAAACCGGGCGTACCGCGCGCCGCATCGCCCTGGGGCGGCTCGATCTTGACCACCTGCGCGCCTTGCTCGGCGAGCAGCATCCCGGTATACGGACCAGCAATGCCTTGTGTCAGATCAATGACCCGGATGCCATCCAGCGCGCCAGCCATGGTGTCCTCCTGGAATGTGGTTCATCCTGACCTGATGGATAAAGAAGAGAGGATGAACCGCACTCTCAACCCCCAACGTCGTCTGAGGGTGTACTATGCTGTCTCCTGTTGAAAAACTCAACCAAGCCCTGCGTGACAACCGGCCCGAGGACTACCTCTCGACCCTGCACCGCGAACTCGGTCTGCGGGCCTTGGCCTTTCGCCCCGGCGAATCCGTCTGGGAGTGGGAGGCGAGCCAGGAGCGCGTGCTCAACCCGTTTGGCTATGTCGCGGGCGGCTACCTGGCCGTGTTTGCCGACGAACTCATGGCCAGCGCAATCGGCTCGGTGCTGGACACGGGCGAGCTGGCCACCACCGCCGAACTCAAGATCAGCTTCCTGAAGCCGGTGGCCAAGGGCCTGCTGCGGGGCCAGGGCAAGGTGTTGCGCAAGGGCCGGCGAGTGGCCTTTGTAGAGGCCCGGATCACCAACGCCAAAGACGACTTGGTCGGCTTGGTGACCAGCACCTGGACGGTGGTGGCCAGCTAGCAGGGACGCCCGGACGGCTAAGATAGGCACATGGCGCGAGGACCAAAAACCGACTCACACTCCAACCGTGCGGCAAAGCCGGGGACCCAGAGCGCCACGATTAGCTATCAGACCAAACTGTGGCGCATAGCCGACACCCTGCGCGACACCCTGTTGTCTAAGCTCATATCCGGCGAGTTGCGAGTAAGATCGACGGAGGCAGAAACAGCGTGATCGATCCGGTTCATTCACTCGCTTTTTCGATTCAGGCCAACAGAGGCGTTTACGCGGTTCTGGTTGGCTCGGGTATATCCAGGGCCGCCAAAATTCCAACAGGTTGGGAAATAACGCTGGACTTGGTTCGCAAGCTTGCGGCTCTCCAAAGCGATACAGCGGAGCCCGACCCCGAGGCTTGGTATCGGGAAAAGTTTGGGAAAGAGCCGGACTACTCTGATCTTCTTGAAGACCTCGCTAAGACGCCAGCTGAGCGGCAGCAATTGTTGCGCCCATACCTGGAGCCGAATAAGCAGGAGCGTGAAGAGGGCGACAAACAACCGACCGCTGCGCACCGCGCCATCGCCGCATTGGTGGCTCAAGGCTTCATCAGAGTCATCATCACCACGAATTTTGACCGCTTAATGGAAAGCGCTTTGCGCGACGCTGGAGTCGAGCCGACTGTCCTGAGTTCCTCGGATCACGTCCAAGGGGCGCCGCCGCTTATCCACATGCAGTGCTGCATTCTCAAGCTCCACGGTGATTATCTCGACACGCGCATTCGCAATACGCCTAGCGAACTTGAAGCGTACCCCGAGGAATTCGACAGATTCCTTGATCGGATCTTCGATGAGTTTGGTCTCATTGTCTGCGGATGGTCAGCCACATGGGATAATGCCTTGCGTCAAGCAATCGAGCGCTGTCCATCCCGGCGGTTTACCACGTATTGGGCAGTGCGGGGCGAGCCCAGTGATGAGGCCCGGCGGCTGATTACCCACCGTCGGGCGGAAGTGGTTAGCATCGAGGAAGCTGGCACGTTCTTTCGAATCATTCAGGAACACGTCGAGTCTATTGAGGAGTTTTCGAGACCTCACCCGCTTTCAACCGAAGCTGCGGTAGCAAGCTTGAAGCGCTATCTTCCTGAGTCCAGATATCGGATTCAGCTTTTGGACCTCATCAACGAAACGGTTGACAGGATTATCGAGGCGACTTCCGGTGAAGCTTATTCCGTGGAAGGCCCACATCCAGATACAGAATCGGTGACGGCCCGTGTACGCGGCTACGAAGCGGCGTGTTCGACATTGCTGGCAATGGCCCCGGTCGGGGGATTTTGGGTAGAAGAAGAGCACTATTCCGTCTGGCAACGAGTATTACCCCGTCTCTCAACCGCTCCCGGCGCGGGCACTGTTTTTTGGCTTCGGTTGAAACGGTATCCAGGAACGCTGCTACTGTACGCCCTCGGTCTCGGTGCTGTGGCGAATAATCGGCTTGAATTTCTCGGACGCTTGTTTGGAACTACGATTGCCCGGGAGTACCAGGAAGATATCTCCATCCTCCGAATACTTCCTCCCTTTCTCTTGCTCGACGATGGGCGAGCGATGCGAATCTTAGAGGGCATGGACAGCCGGCGTGTGCCGCTCAACGACTGGTTGCATGGCGCGCTAAGGCAGCACGCAAGGCGTGTCATCCCTGACGATGATGAATATACGTTGGTCTTCGATAAGCTCGAAATTCTTATGGCGCTTGGATACGCGTATCGAGGGTTTACTGGTTGGTGGGTCCCACCAGGTGCGTTCGTATATCGAGAGGAGAACAGAAATCGCGTTTTACAAGAGATCGAGAAATCGCTCTCAGAACTCACCAACGCGTCGCCATTTGTGAGAAGTGGGATTTTCGGAGAAACTATTAAGGATTGCCGGCAGCACTTGGCTATTTTTAAAGAATTTCATGAGAAGTTTCCCCGGTGGTGATTCTTAGTCCGTGCTGGAAATCCTGTCCTCAACAGTGCTGAGTAAATTGTCGGCTTCTTTCTCTCTCACAAGCAGAAAAACGCCTCTTCCATCTGCCTGGCGCCGCGCCGTTTCCTCCAGGTCGTTGTCGGCACTGAGCCTCAGCGATGTGTGCTGGCGCCTTGCCTGATTATGGTCCATACTGGACTACTATATACTTTCCGTCGGAGGCTTTGCCGTGCAGCATTCCAAAAGACAACGCGTTTGGACTGTGGCCGAGGCTAAGGCCCGCCTCTCAGAAATCTTGCGGCTGGCCGAAGCAGAGGGGCCTCAGACTATAGGGACCCGCCGACCGTTCGTCGTCGTACCCGCCGAGGCGTGGTACGGGAAAACCTCGCCCCGCAAACCTCTGGGCCGGTGGCTGATAGACAACATGCCGCGCGGGATCGATCTTGAGATTCCTAGCCGCCACGAGCCCGAACGCGCGGTTCCGTTCAGCGATGGTGAGGTCGAGTGAACGGCTTTCTTCTCGACACCAACGTCGTGTCGGAGTTGACAAAGGCTACGCCGGACTCGCGGGTCGTGGCGTTCCTGGCCACTCAAGACGATCTGTGGCTGCCAACCATCGTCCTGCATGAACTGGAGTTCGGCCTGAATCTGCTCCCACCGGGGCGGCGACGTAATCGTATACGCGCTGCTTTGTCAGCACTCATGATGGAGTACGGGGATCGAGTCCTTCCGCTGGATCGCCCAGAAGCGGAGCAGGCCGCAGCGCTCCGGGCACAAGCGCGTCGCGCCGGCCGTGTTCTGCATCTGGCTGACGCGCTGATCGCTGGGACGGCCAAGGTCCATGACCTCGCCGTTTCGACACGGAACGTGGCGGACTTCGAGGGCTTGAGCGTCACTGTCATCAATCCCTGGGAAGCGATGTGAGGGGCGTCACCGCATCCGCTGTTGAAGACGCACCCCTAGGTCTGGCTTGAGTGGTCTGAGCCGATGCTGCAAGACGGCCGTCTTAGTCCGCAAACCGGGGCATGACTTTCTCGGCGAACAGTTCGAGCGAGGTCATGATCTGGTCACGGTCATGAATGCCCTGCGGCAGCAGGAAGAAGCACTCTTTGATCGGAATCTTGCTGCTGGCCTCTTCCAGCCGCCGACACAGGGCGTCTGGGTCGCCGACCAGCAGCTCGGGGTGGCCCTGGCCGAAG
Source organism: uncultured Binatia bacterium (SeqCode) (assembly GCA_965243735.1). GTDB lineage: Bacteria > Desulfobacterota > Binatia > Bin18 > Bin18 > JAAXHF01. Next base: position 2,918,683 of record CBDEVZ010000008.1, on the reverse strand, counting down.
GGCAGAAACCATTTATCCCACATCCACAGCGGGTCCTTGAGCCAGTCCTGGGCGACCGACCGGTCTTTGTGGCAGATCAGCATGCCGCCCCAGGCCGCCTCGTCGCCCGGTTCGATGCTGCGCCCGTGTTTGAGCGCCTCGTCGTGATAGCCCGACCACAGGCGTTTGCAGAAGTCGAGGTCCGAGGCCAGCACGATCGGCTTGCCGCCGTACTTGGCCCAGAACAGTGCGGTTCGCATGCTGTGGGTAAAGCCGCCGTACAGCGGCGGGTGGGGCTGCTGGTAGGGTTTGGGGGCGATGCCGATCTCACGAATCCGCATGTCGGCGTCAACCCCCTGGCCGTACTCGGTGTAGGACGACTGGGGGTGGGGATTGACGAAGTCGTCGGGCGGGATGGTCCAGTACTTGCCCTTGTAGCTGAAGGTGTCGTGCTGCCAGGCCTTGAGCACAATCTCGACAAACTCGGTGAAGTACTCGCGGTTCATGGCGTCGTCGGGGCTGTTGCGGTTCCAGTCGCCGACCGCGTTCAGATCCGGCCGAATCCGGTAGTTGTGAACCCAGCGGGCCTGATAGCCCCGCACCAGTCCCACGCCCAGTCGGCCCTTGAGCATGTGGTCGAGGGTGGCGATGTACTCGGCCGTCCGGACCGGATTATGGGTCGGCGCGACCCAGCCAATCATGTTGACCTGGAGCCGTCGGCTGTGCTGGCCGATCCACATCGACAGCAGACCGGGTTCGTTGCTGGCCTCAAAGCCTTCGATCTGGAGGTGGTGTTCGGGGTGGCTGAAGCCCGCATAGCCGGCTTCGTCGGCAAAGCTGACGTACTCGGCCACCTCGTCGAGCATGCGTTGGTAGAGTTCCGGGCGCTTACCGGCCATACCCGCTTCAAGCTCGTGCCGCCGACCGAGCGTCGCGTAAATGAACAGGTGAAACTTCATAGTCACTCCTTCACAGGGGATCGCATGTGCGGATAAGGGGTGGAGTCAGGCGGTCGGTACGCTCACCCGGACTTCGGTGCCCCGGTTCCGGGCGCTCAAGACCTGCAGAGTCCCGCCACAGGCTTCGGCCCGCTCGCGCATGTAGAGCAGGCTGTACTGACCGTGCGGATACTGCTCGAGATGGGCGCCGTGACCGTCGTCCTTGATCAGCAGCGACACCCCTTTGTGCTCCTGGACGACAGCGATCTCGACGTGGGCGGCGTTGGCGTGCCTGCCGATGTGCTCAAGCGCTTCCTGGGTAATCCGAAACAGGCTGAGGGTGGCGGCGGACGGCAGGGGCAGGACCACGTCGTCAGCCTGAACGGTGACCCGAAACAGGGACTTCCGGCGCAGCTTGTTCACATACTCTTGAAGCGCCGCCACAAAGCCGAAATCGTCCAGCGTGGCCGGCCGCAACTCGTCCATCAGGCTCCGCACCACGGCCGCCATGACGTCTAGCTCAGCGACCAGGCGCTGGATCTGTTCCTCGGCCTCGGGCACCCGCTGGAGAAACAGATCTTTGCTGCGCCGAAAGTCCTGGAGGACGCTGAACAGCTTCTCGCCGAGCTGGGCCTGCCACTCCTCAACCAGACGCTTGCGTTCCTCTTCCCGGGTGCCGATGACCGTATGGAGCAGCTCCCGTAACTGTCGGGTTTCTTTTTCGATCCCCTCGTACAGCTGGGCGTTTTCAATGGCCAGGGCGGTGTGCTGGGCCACGTTGGTCAGCAGCCCGACTGTCTCAACCGGAAAGCCTTCGGCCGGGTGCCGATCAGCCACCAACAGGCAGGCCAGAGGCTGCGGATAGTCTGGCTGCATGACTGGGGTGATAAACAGGTTGTGTTCGGCGATATCGTGCAGTGCATCGGGCCGCAGCCAGGTTTGCAGGGCATCCGGCGCGTCCAACACGAGCGTGCCCCGGTCGCACACCTGGCGCAGCAAGCCACCTTCGGCCAGGCTGGCGGCCAGCGCCGTGGAGGCGGGCACCGGAAAACTGCCGGCGACCGCGATGCGTTCGGCCTGTCCACTGCGACGGTCGAGCAGAATCAGCCCCACGCCCTCGCACGCCAGCAGGCGTTCCAGCGTGTCAACCAGTTGCTGCATGACCGTGTCAACATCCAGGCTGCCGAGCGCGCGGTTGACGCTCCACAGCTGTTCGGTGGCTTGGACCGGCAGCTGCTGACGGACCGGCTGAGCGGCGGCGGATGGCTGAGTTGGGAACAGCACAGCACCGATCCCGCCGGCCAGGAAGAGAGAGGCGATCTGGGGATGGGGAGCGATACCGGTGCCGGTACCGGACAGCAGAGCGAATAATTCCAGGCAGAACAGCGCCTGGAGGGCGGCCATGACCAGCCCGGCGACCGAGCCAAAGCGGATGCCGACCGCCAGGCTGATGACATAGAAATAGGCCAACGCCGGGCTGTTGATTCCACCGCTCACCCCGCACATCAGGCTCACCAGGGCGGTATCGAGGAGCGGAACCGGCACGACCAGCGGCCGACCTCGGTGCAGGCGGTAGACCACATAGTGGCAGAAGCCGCAGTAGACCAGACCCAGGCCAAAGACGATACCTGCCACAGGTTGGAGTGCGGCAGCGTCCGGGGCCGATATGAGCAGCCACCAGACCAGAACCCCGATCCAGCGCAGGCGGGTCCAAACCTTTTCTTGATGGATAAGGGAGATGGATGTGTCGGAGCGATACGCACCCCAGAAGGCGGACTGCAAGACTGAAGGCAAGGTCTTCATAGCGGGCAAACGCTCTCTTTCTTACTCTCTGTGCGTGCCCCTTGTCTAGGGGCGTGGTGGAGTTGGGAGACGCTATTTTTTTTGAGCGGGGTAGGCTATAGGAACCGGGCGGCTGAAGGTCGGAAAGGAGAAGAACTATGCTGATGATGCTGAAAGCGCATATTGCGAAACCTGCTGACGCCTCAAATAAAGAGTTCTACAGTGTCTGGCTCAAGGAAGCCGAGGCGGCTTTGGCGGCCAAGGAAGCCGGGATGATCCAAGCCATATGGAAAGTCGCTGGGAAACCGGAGGTGATTGCGATTCTGGATGTCGAGTCAGGGGACGTGCTCGACCGCGCGATCCAGGGCCTGCCGCTGTGGAAGCTGGGCTACGCCCATATTGTGAAAGACCTGGAATTTATCGCCCTGCGTCCGTATGAGAACTGGGCCGAGGATTTACAGACCTTGGCCCAGGGCTAGCTTGCCCGCCGGGCTCCGGCAGTGATCGCGTGACGGGAATGGCGGCGCCCGGATTATCCCCTGACCTCCACCCCGGCCAAGCGTTCCAGGACTTTGACCAGAGCCTGGGTTCCCTCATCGCCGGCCCCCAGCGTCTCCAGGGCGTGAAAGAGGGTGTGGACCAGGCTGGTGGCGGGCAGGGCCAGGTGCAGGTGCTCAGCCTCCTGGAGGACGAGCCGTAAATCCTTCTGCTGGAGCCTGACCATAAAGCCCGGCGCAAAATCCCGTTCAAGCACACGCGGGGCGAGGTTCGACAATTGCCACGAGCCTGCGGCCCCGCCGCTGATCGCCTGTTGCATTTTCTCCAGATTCAGACCGGCTTTGGCGCCAAACACGAGCGCCTCGCCCATGGCCAGGTTTGTCACCGCCACCGCGATCTGATTGCACAGCTTGGTCAGCTGTCCCGCCCCGCTGGGACCCATATGGGTGATATTGGCGCCCATCGCCTCAAAGAGCGGCAGGCAACGGGTAAAGACCTCTTGCTTGCCCCCGACCATGATCGACAGCGTCCCGGCGATCGCCCCGCCCTCTCCGCCGCTCACCGGCGCGTCGAGCAAATCCCCGCCCTTGGCCTCGACCGCCTGGGCAATCTCGCGGGTGGCGGTTGGTGAGATGGTGCTCATATCGATCACCACCGTGCCCGGCCGCAGGCCGGCCAGGACGCCGTCCGGCCCTAGGATGACCTGACGCACGTCGGGCGTGTCGGTGACAATGCTGATGACGACCTCGGCTGTCTCGGCAATCTCTTGGGGCGAAGCCGTCCCGGTCGCGCCGTCCTCGATCAGAGCCTCAACCGATTCCCGGCGTCTGCTGTAGACGCTCAGTGGGTAGCTCGCCTTGAGCAGGTTGCGGGCCATGGGCTTGCCCATGATGCCAAGACCGATAAAACCGACGCGTGTCTCCATACTGCCTCCCCACTTGGCGTGTGATGGCACTATTCTTCGACTGTTTGGGCCACAATGGCAAGGCCCCGGGCAAGAGGGGCGAGTGGACGGAACGGGTAGGGGGAAGGACAGGGAGGTGCGGGCCAGGAATGGGGCTCAACACCTCCGCCAGGCTGCGCTAGGCCGGAGTTTCTACGCTGATTTCCTGGAAATCGTCCTGTTCTTCAACAACCGGCTCGTCTTTTCTGTCCCAGGACCAAGCTGCGTCGCGTTTGGGGGCGGTTGGAGCGGGGGTGGCTGGAGCGGGGGTGGCTGGAGCGGCTGCGGTAGACGCGGCGGCTTCGTTCTGGTCTGACCCCGGCGGATCGGTCTTGGGCCGGCCACGCATGGGCATGCGGTTGCGGACCTCACGCCAATGAAAGCTGCTGGGCGGGCTCTGGAGTCGTTCAAAGCTGGCCAGGAGTAATTCTTTGCTGTCAGCACGGCCAAAGCAGTGGTCGCCAATCCACATTTCCCAGCCGGGCCGGACACTGCCGTCCGGTGCGGTCAGGTCGCGACGCACAAAGTTCGGCGTGACCGTCGGCAGCGCACCGCTCTCCTGAACCTCGTCGTCGGGAACCGACGGGGCAGAACTGGCAGCGGCTGGTGGCTGGGCTGTCGGACCGCTTGACTTGGCTGCCCGCTTGGCAGTGCGCTTTTTAGCCGCTGGCTTTGTTTCCTGCCGTGCAGGACGAAGACTCATATCCTCTCCTTCGCTGCGCTTCTTCTGGACAGAGTCCGAAAGAAGGTTAGGTGAACCGTGGCTGAGAGTCCGGTCTGGAAAGAGGCTTGCCGACCCACGTTCAGGCCCGGTTCAGTAGAACTCGTCGGATAGGGGCAAATGAAACGGGTATGCCAAGACGTTCAGGATATTCAGGATATTGCAGACTCTCTCCGGCACCGCTTACCCTGCAAGCCTCCCATGTTTTCGCTCCGAGTTCAATCCCCCATGCGCCTATTGCAGCCGGGTTGCGGCCATCGACGGCGGTCGGTCTGCACCGGGCCGTCGCTTATGCCGGGCGGATGTAGGTGCCGCTCTTGCCGCCGGTTTTTTGCTGGAGACACACGTCCGAGATGCGCATGCCTTTTTCCACTGCTTTACACATGTCGTAGACGGTCAGGGCCGCGACCGATACTGCGGTCAGGGCCTCCATTTCGACACCGGTTTTGCCCTGAACCGCAACCCGTGCCTCAATGTCCAGCCGGCCGTCGGAGGGGTGGGGGGTGAACTCGACCGTGATGGAGGTCAGCGGCAGGGGATGGCACAACGGAATCAGCTCGGCGGTTTTTTTGGCCGCCATGATGCCGGCAACCCGGGCTACAGCCAGCACGTCGCCCTTGGGCAGCTGACCGGTGGTGATCAGGCGCAGGGTTGCGGGCTGCATGTGGACCGTACCGCTGGCCCGCGCCTCGCGGGCGGTCACGGCCTTGTCGCCAACATCAACCATGCGGGCATGGCCGTGGGCGTCGGTGTGGCTGAGTTTATCCATGACTGGTGCTGTCTGGGCTATGCGAGCCTGCGGCTGGGATGCAGGCCAGTCTGCCACAGGCGGAGACAAGCTGGCAAGCGGGCTGCGGCGTGGGTGAAGGGAAAGCCTGGTGGCACTTGACGCTCCGGTGCGGGATCGCTAGCCAGAACATGCAAGGAGATCGACAATGCTGGACACAGTCCTCCTCACCGCAACCGGCATGTGGCTTGGCGCTATGGTGTTTTTTGCCGCAGTTGTTGCGCCAACGGTGTTTGGCACCCTGGAGCCGGTCGAAGCCGGGCGGATGATCCGCCGGGTGTTTCCCAAGTACTACCTGTTCGGCTTGGTGTGTATAACGGTTGCCCTGCTGGCCAGTCTGGCGAGGCCGAGCTGGTGGACCGCAGCCTTCGCCCTGCTGCTGGGCATCACCGCCTACGCTCGCCAAATCTTGATGCCCAGGATCAACACCGCTCGCGATGCCATGCTGGAAAAGCACGAGGAACACTCCCCGGCCTTCACCCGCTTGCACAAGCTGTCAGTCCAACTCAACGCCCTTGAAATGCTGGTGTGTGCGATTCTGATGTACGCCATGGCGCGCTGATCGACGCCCAGTGCTCAGGGGCTGCGGCCGGGCACGAACACAAAACGGAGTCTGCCCGGCGTGCTGGTCAGGGTGTTCCATGAGGGAGTATCGAGGTCGATGCCGACCAGGGCCCCAGTCGGCAGGGGCAGCAGTCGGCCGCTCAGCCGACTGACCAGGTCTTCGAGGTCGGGGTTATGGCCGACCAGCAGCACCGCCCGACAGGCGTCGTCCAGCCCGGCCAGGACCTCAAGATGCCGGGCCGGGCCGGACAGGTACAGGCTGTCCAGTTTGACGATGCTGCCCGCATAGCCGGCCGTGCGTGCCGCCCGCTTGGCGGTTTGGCGGGCGCGACGAGCGGCCGACGAAACGACCACATCAAGCCGAATTCCCTGCCGGCTGATCTCTTGCCCGGCCTGCTCGGCCTGCCGGGCGCCGCGTTTTTTCAGGCCACGCGCGAAATCGTGCTCGGGGTCATCCGGTCGAGCCTTGCCGTGGCGGAGGATGAGCAGGGTTTTCACGCCATTGCCGTCAGACAAATCTGAGCAGACGGTCGGCGTGTAGCAGCTTGGCCTTGATCGGCAGCTGGGACGGGCAGGCCTGCTCGCACGGCGCCCGGCAGTCCACGCACTGTGACGCGTTACGCGCCTCGGGCAGTTTGGCGTACTCTTCCATGCCGACGCGCTGCTGGCCGTAGTTTTCGTAGTACATGGCGTAGCGCAGGATGTCGTCGACCGGCACCTCGGCCGGGCAGGAGGACAGACACTCTCCGCAGCCCGGCGGGCAGTAGTCGTTGGCGATCAGACGGTCGTATTTTTCGAGTAGCGCAACATCGGCCTGCTGCACCGGCTGACCCGAGGCGTGCAAATACTCGTCGATCTGGGACCGCGAACTCATGGTCACCACCAGACAGCTGACATCCTGGTTGGACAGCACCCACTTGAAGGCCGCCTGGGAGAAGGTCTCGCGCTCGGTCGAACTGAAGTCCGACAGCGCCGTATGCCGGGCGCCCTTGAGCGTTTTCATGGCCACGACCCCGACCCCCTTTTGCTGGGCGTCGTGAAAGATGGTGGTCAGCTCGGGCCAGTTCCGAAAATTATAGGCGACCATGATGACGTCGAAGCGGTCCGAGTCAACGGCGTGACGCATGACCTGTTCCAGCCGCGGCGTATGGGACGAGACACCCAGGAAGCGCAGCTTGCCCTGCTCTTTGAGCCGATCAAAGGCTTCATGAATATTGGGGTTCATCAGCCGCTCAATGGAATTGCAGGCGTGGATGTGGGCCAGGTCGAGGTAGTCGGTGCCGATCCGTTGCAGGCTGGCTTCAATTGCAGCGATCACATCCTTGACCGGCGTGGAATTGCTGAGATGACCGCTCGGGGTACAGAACTTCGACACAATAAACAGCTTGTCGCGCGGATAGCCCCTGATGCCTTCACCCAGGGTGCGTTCCGAGCCGGCCCGGGAATAGTCGGGCGAGGTGTCAAAATAATTGACGCCGCGCTCCAGCGCGTGCTTGACGACCCCGGTGTCGTGCAGGCCCGAGCAGCCAAACGAGATGTCCGAAACCTGCACTCCGGTCCGGCCCAGGGTGCGGTACTGGCGGATACCGGCCTCCTGCCAGTCCGGGCTGTGTCGGTCGGCCTGTTCTTCGACCGGCTGGAGCAAAAAGAGCTGGGTCTGGTACTCACAGCCGGCGGCCAAAGCCGCACCGCCGCCGGCCAGGCCGACTGCGGCCTGGCGTAAGAACTTGCGTCGGCTAGGGTTATTGGCCTGGGCTGGAGTCGAGCGGGATGTTTGCTTGGCGTCCACGGGCGACCTCCTCAGCAGGTGATTGCGGATGAGGCTAGCACGCGGGCGAACGGCAGACAATCAAGACAGGCAGAAACGGTGAATGGCGGCCTGTTTGGTTTCGGTATCGAAGATTGCATACGCCCCGCGCCTGTCCCGGTCACGGGGCTGTGAGGGCGAGCCGGGATTGACGACCAGGACCGAGCCGGTCCGCTCCACAAACGGAACATGGGTATGTCCGAAACAGACCAGGTCGTAGGGCAGGTCGGCGAACTGTTTGAGCCGGGCGCTGCCGGGGTAGATATACTCGTCGTAGGGCTCCCAGGGACTGGCATGGACCATCAGAATCGTTGCCCCACCGCACTTGATCTCGCGTCTGAGCGGCGCCTGGGCCAGAAAGTCGAGCGATTCCGCAGCAAAGGTGTCGCGGCATTTTTGCAGATAGGCCGGGTTGCGTCCGCCGAACAGGACAAGTTCGTGGTTGCCCTGAATACACACCACCCCGGCCCGCCTGAGCAGCTCAACCGTATCCGCACAGAAGCGATACTCGCTGATGGCGTCACCGGGACACAGCAGCATATCGGTCGAGGGCATATCCTCAAGGGCGCGACGCAGGGCTGCGGCGTCGGCGTGAATATCCGAGACGATACCGATTCTCATATAAGCCCTGTGTTCTAAAGACTTCTGGTGTGAGACGCAAGGGGCCAAAAATGAGCGCGGGCAAACACGGGCAAGGCGGCCGTGGCGCGCTTGCACGCCGGGGGCGGAGGTGCCATACAGGGGGCTATGGGACAGACCGATACTCTGTGTGGCTGGGACGATCAGAAGCGGGTGGATTATTTTGTAACGCGCGGCGAACTCCTGATTCCCAAGCGCTATGAACAGCTCAGCAGCCTGATCGATTTCTTCCCTTGGCCGACCGATCAGCCCATTCGGGTGTTGGATTTAGGTGCCGGCTACGGGGCGGTGACGGAAACCATTCTCACGCGTTATCCGCAGGCCAGCGTGGTGTGGCTGGATGGCTCGACGGCCATGCAGGGCCACGCCGAGCCGCGTTTGGTCAAATATGGCCAACAGGTGTGCATGTTTCTCAGAGATCTGGCCGACCCGGCCTGGTCGGCTGAGCTGCCGGGGCCGTTTCACGCGGCGGTTTCGGCGATCGCCCTGCACCATCTGACCGATCAGCGCAAGCGGGCGCTGTGCGCCGAGGTCTACGAGTTGCTGCTGCCCGGCGGCATGTTCCTCAACAACGATGTGGTGAGCGGCGCGCCGGACATGCGTGAGCATTTTACCCCGCTGTCCGACCGGGTGGTTCAACACCACCTGCGTGAGCGTACCGGCGTGGAACACTCTCTGGAGGAAATCCGTCAGGCGCGCACGGCCATGCAGCGACCCAAGGGCCAGAGCAGCTACATCGCGCCGCTTGAGCCGCAGCTGGAGTGGTGGCGCGAGGCCGGCTTTCAGATGGTGGACTGCTACTGGAAGTTCCTGAATTTTGCGATCTTTGGCGGGATGAAAGGCGAGGAGTAGGGAAGGCGGGGAAGGTCAAAGGTCAAATGGCAAAACGCAAATGGCAAATGTGGAAGAGCGTCCCTATCTGGAAAAGCCAAATAGAAACTCAGTCCCTGGATTTTTGACCTTTGCCTTTTGCTTTCTCTCAGTGGAATGGACAACACTGCTCTCATCACCCAAATCCACGCCACCCCGATCATGACAGTCCTGGCCGCCGCCGGCGGTGGTGCCCAAGCCGTTGCCGACCTGCTGGCCGTACCGGGCGCGTCGCGCACGATCCTGGAAGCCACTATCCCCTACAGTCAGGCCGCCCAGAGCGCCTTCCTGGGCAAAACGGTTGATCAGTCAGTCACGGCCGAAGCCGCAGCGGCCTTTGCCCGAGCCGCTTATCGGCGTGCACTGCGGCTGCGCACGGATGAAGCGGTGCCGCTTATCGGCTTGGCCTGCACTGCGGCTCTGGCAACCGACCGACCGAAGAAGGGCGACCATCGAGCCCACATCGGGCTGGCCGATGCGGAAGGAACCCGGGTTTACTCGCTGACGCTACACAAAGGCGCCCGCGACCGGATCGGTGAGGAGCGGGTCGTTACCGCGCTCTTGCTGTCCGTGCTGGCCGAGACATGCGGCCTTGAGGCCAGACCGCAGGTCGGCCTGCTCGCCCAAGAGCAGGTGATTGTTGAGGAGTTTCCTTCAACCTTTGCCCTTTGACCTTTGCCCTTTGCCTTTTGACTTTTCTTCAGGTCAGGCTTCCAGCAGCGCTCGCGTTTCATCCGGCGTGGCCACCTCGTGACCCATGCCTGTAATCATCCCCACCGCCCTGTCCACAATCTGCACATTGCTCAGCTGGCCTTCCGTGGCGTACTGATAGTCTTCCAGCCCAATCCGCACATGGCCGCCCAGGCTCACGATCTGGGGCACGAAGGGCAGGTTGTCGCCGCCCAGGGTGGCCGCAAACCAGTTGCAGCGTACGCCGCTCAGCATGTCCAGGTAGGCTTCGAGGCTCTTCAGGGTCGGGGGCAGGCCAAACGGCAGCGTCGGGCCGCCAAAGTAGAACTTCAGCAGCAGCGGCTCGGTCAGCACGCCCTTGTCCAGGAAGACCAGGGCGGCGCGCAAAAAGCTGGCGTCAAAGATCTGCAGGGTCGGACGCAGGCCCAGCTCGTTTGAGCCCTCCAGGAAGTGTTTGATGGTGTCGTAGGAGTTCTGGTAGACGAAATTCCCCTCGCCCAGGTTCTTGGTGATCGGGTCGTAGGACACCAGGTTGACCGAACCCATATCGCCGGCGCCCAGGTCGGGCTTGGTGCCCGGATCTTGAGCCAAGTCAACAAAGTGCTGAAAGCGCCGAACCGGGTCGTCGCCAAACGGAAAGGTCGGCCACAGCAGCGGGTCACACTTCTGGCGGGTGCGTTTGTAGACCTCGGAGTAGTACGGCAAATCCTGAACCCAGGCTCCGGTGTCAGGGTTGCGGACGTGAAAATGGATCAGCGCCGCGCCGGCCTGGCAGGTGGCGATGGCATCGTCGGCGATTTCCTCCGGGCTGTAGGGGATATTGGGGTTGAGATCCTTGCTGGCGTTGCCGTTAATGGCAGCCTCAATCATGACTTTGGCCATGCTGTCCCTCCTTCGCTGCGTTGTGCCCCGCAAGTCTTAGCCTATGTGCGGCGCGGTTTTCAATACGTTTTGCGCACGCGGACGCCCCGCTCGGCCAGGAAGGCTTTGCAGTCCCGAATCGTGTATTCCTGGTAGTGAAAGATTGACGCGGCCAGGGCCGCATCGGCCCGCCCCTGGGTCAGGCCGTCATAGATGTGCTCCAGGTTGCCCACGCCGCCCGAGGCAATCACCGGGATGCTGACCGCATCGGCAATCGCCCGAGTCAGGGCGATATCATAGCCGGCCTTGGTGCCGTCCCGGTCCATGCTGGTGAGCAGGATTTCGCCCGAGCCATAGGCTTCCATGCGTTGCGCCCACTCAACGGCGTCAATCCCGGTCGGCGTCCGTCCGCCGTGGACGTACACCTCCCAGGCCGGCTCCTCAGTCGAGGCGCCGGGCGCCGGGCGCTTGCGTTTGGCGTCAATGGCCACCACCGTACACTGGGCGCCAAAGCGTTCGGCGGCTTCCTTGACGAACTCGGGGCGGTCCACGGCTGCGGTGTTGATCGACACCTTGTCGGCCCCGGCGTTCAACAGGGCGCGGATATCCTGAATCTCGCGGACTCCGCCGCCGACGGTCAGCGGCATAAAGACCGTTTCCGCGGTGCGCTGGACCACGTGCAGCATGATTTTACGCCGTTCGTGGGAGGCCGTGATGTCCAGAAAGGTCAGCTCGTCCGCGCCCTCGTCATTATAGCGCTGGGCGACCTCGACCGGGTCGCCGGCGTCGCGCAAATTGACAAAATTGACCCCTTTGACCACCCGGCCGTCTTTGACATCCAGGCACGGAATGATGCGTTTGCTCAGCATGCGGGAAGTGTCAGAGCTTTGGCCCCGAGAGTCAAGGGCGGGGGCCGACCGCCAGTCCCGATCAAAACCTGACCCTGATGCCGACCGTCACGACCCGACCAGGCTCAAACACCTCCCGTCCGCTGAACGGGTTCTCGCGGGTCATATGCTCGTAATAGTTCTTGTCGAACAGGTTGACGACATTGATCGTCAGTTCGTGGCGTCCCAGAAAGCGCCAGCCCGCGCTGAGGTCGGCGGTCACAAAGCCCGGCGTGGTATTCTCGCCAAAGGCTGAGTCAATCCGGTGTTGGCTCTGGACGAGCCGGACCGTCGGATTCAGCCACACGCCCCAGTCGGCGTGCTCGTAACGAACGCCCAGCCTACCCTCCAGCGGCGGTATCTCGGGCAGGGCCGTGTTGTTCTCTTCATTCTCGCCATGCACATAGGCAAAGGCGCCGCTCACGGTCAGATCCTCGCCGACGGCGTAGCTCAGACCGAGGTCCAGCCCGATCAGGGCGGCGTGGTCGATATTGCGAAAACCGCGCAGATTGCACGGCCCGTGCGGGCACGGGAACTGGTCGTCCACAATATACTGCAAAATATAGTCGTCGATGCGGTTGTAGAAAACCGCGCCGTCCACGGCCAGTCTGCCCCAGCCGGCGCGCAGGCCGATATCGACCTCCAGGCTCTCTTCCGGTTCAAGACTGGGGTTACCGACGTAGAAGCCGCCCGGCCCGGGCCCCAGGGCGAAATAGCGCTCGGTCGCATCGGCCGTCCGCACCGCCCGTCCGACTCCGACGAACAGGTCGAGCCACGACACGGGGGAGTAGAGCAGGCGTCCGTTGGCGCTCACATTCGTCTCGAACGCATCGACATCATCCGCCCCGGGGCCGTAGAAACGCTGGTAGGCCAGCCGCGTGTCCGGCTTGGCGCCAGCATCGACGAAATCCACCCGGCTGCCGACGACCAGCCGCCACTGCGGAGCAAACCGGTAGTCGTACTCGCCGAACATACCGCCGTCCACGATGTGGGTATCCGGCCAGACGTGAAAATAGCGGGTCATGCCGGCCATCGCCCCGCTCAGGAACGACACATGGTTTGTGCCCTCGCGTTCGAGCCGATACACGTCGCCGCCAATGGCCAGCCGCCCGCCAAAGCTGGGCAGCATATTCGCCTGGACGCGCCCGCCAAACGTCCGGGCGTCGAGCGGGAACACAATCCGTCTGACCGGGTGGGTATGGCCTGCGTGGCCACTGCCATGACCGTTGCCCGTCATATGGCCGTTGTGACTAGGGGGGTGGCCGGTCCGGTCCATGTTGCCGGGGCCGGAGCCGTCCCGCAGGCCCCCGCCGACACCGCTCCCGGGCCGATGAGGCTTGTGCTCGTTGTTCATCCGATGATGCACATAGTTGTAGTAGCCGGTGAATTCCAGGCTGTGGACGTAGGGCAGGGGCTTACGGATGGTATACGTCACCGAGCCGAGATAGGCGTCGTCTTCTTCGAGATGCAGGGGCAGGGTGGCGAAGCGCGCGTCCCGGTCCGACTCCCGGCTCACGGACAGGCGCAAACGATGATGCGTGTGGGGTTGCCACAGGACGCTGCCGGACACCGACTGGCTCTGAAAGCCCGACTGAATGCGTTCTCCGTCACCGGAGTCATAGTCCTGATAATCGCGGTAGCTGGCTGACACCCGAAAGGCCAGGCTCGGCCCCCCGGCACTGACCGACGCCAGCGTGGCAAAGCCGTTGTAGTTGCTGGCGTACAGGCTGCCGAGGGAGCCGTCCGCGTACCAGGCGGGCGACAGCTCAGGCTGCTTGGTGACCAGGTTGATCGTTCCGCCGATACTGCTCGGCCCGCGGGTGACCGAGTAGGGTCCCTTGATGACCTCAATCGCCTCAAGCTCCTCGACCTCCAGCAGTGAGGTCGGGGGGTCCATGCGAAACGGCCCGCCGCCCCATATCTTGGTGCCGTTGGTCATCACGCTTAAGCGGTCCTCACGCAGGCCGCGGATCATCGGGTCGAGATGCATCCCGCCGATCCGCTTGCCCGTGACGCCGGGGACGCGTGCCTTGAGGATTTCGGCCACGTCCTTGGCCTGCTGGTCTCGTACCTCCTCAGCCGACACGACCGCAGTCGCCGCACCGGCAACCGGGGTGAGGCGTTCGGCGGAAACGGTGACTGGTTCGAGTATGATGGCCTTGGTTTGATTTGTTCGGGTTTCGGCCTCTTGGGCCGTGGCCGGCCGGGCGAGCATGACCCCGAGGCCGAGAAAGACACAACTCCACACCCGCCGCCGGCGGGTGGATTCAGACACATCAGACATATCCTTGTTCTCCATACACGGCCGGACGCACGGATGGTCCGGCTATACCTCGACCGGCAGGCATGCCTGCTCGGCCCGGGTGTCGTGCTGATACGGCTGTCTGTCAGGACAGTCCGCAGATCGTAAGATGAAGATCAGACCACAAACGGAGAACGCGGTGGCGGGGTGGGGGGTATGAGAGCAATGTCAGTCGGCCGCGTAAAGGCGGACGGTCGGTGTGGCTGCTGGGTGGGCGTGATGCTCAGTCGGACGGGGCGGGTGAACACAAAGCGGGAAGCGTCGGCGGACGGCTGGGCGGTCGGACCTGAGGGATGGCAGGTGCGCAGGGCGCAGCCGAGGCTGGGCCCTGCCTTCTGGCGGGTGTGTGGACAATCCCGAGTGTGAGGCGTGCCGTGCGCCTGCGGACCGTAGGAAATGGGACACTGCTGTCCGCTCTTGCAGCAGGCGTGCGGGTCTGCGCTCAGTGCGGTATGGACGCCGCGCAGCAGCCAGCCAGGTCCGATCAGGCTGAGAACCAGCATCGCGCTGAGACACCGCTCAATGTAGGGATAGCTGCGCAAAGACGCTCCTGCCGACATAGGGGCGGGTTTGAAACCCGCCCCTACTCAATCGGCCTCAATTGCGTACACGCGATAGGTCACCGAGTTCGGGGCCAGACGACCCTCGCCGGCCGCCATCAGATTGTTGAGCCAGGCGTAGCGTTCGTCGCCGGTCTCGAACTCCAGCTGAGAGATCCAGTACGTATCGCCGAACTCGGTTGCGCCCTGCCGCTCAAACAGGACGGCCTGGAGTGTGTCGTTCATGACCATACGGGCGCGGTACGACACGTAGATGAACGCTCCATCGTCCGTCTCCAGGACGATACGGACATCGAGCCGACCATTCCCGTCAGCATCGATCAGCGCCCAGTCCGCGCCGCTGGGCAGAACCTTGCCGGACAGCCGCGGGCCGGAGAAGCTGCCGCCGAGGATATCGGCCACGATGCGCTGTCCCAGCGGGCCGGAGCCGACTGTGATCGGTGTTCTGAACTCGGCCGTCCAGTCAAAAAGATGTTCCAGATGCATGCTTGATCTCCTTCCCGGACACTGCTCGCCGTTGGCGTATGCTCATGCCTCGCTGAGAGCCGCGCCGATCCGCTCCAGCGCCGTCTCAACGTTCTGGCGGCTGTTAAAGGCGCTGATCCGGGCATAGCCCTCGCCGCACTTGCCAAAACCCGCGCCCGGCGTGCACACCACCCCGGCCTTGTCCAGCAGCAGGTCGAAGAACTGCCACGAGTCGGTGTTGGCCTTGATCCAGACATACGGGGCGTGCTCCCCGCCTACGCAGGCGTAGCCCAGGCCGCTCATGGTCTGGCGAATCAGCGCCGCATTGGCCATGTAATAATCGCTCAGCTCCCGAACCTGGCGCTTGCCGTCCGGGGAATACACCGCCTCGGCCGCGCGCTGGACCGGGTAGGACACGCCGTTGAACTTGGTCGACTGACGCCGGTCCCACAGGCCGTGCAGAGGGTGGGCCGCACCCTGCGAGTCGTAGACCTGACACTGCCTGGGCACGATGGTGTAGGCGCAGCGGGTGCCGGTGAAGCCGGCCGTCTTGGAAAAGCTGCGAAACTCGACCGCAACCTCTTTTGCTCCCTCAAGCTCGTAGATGCTCTGGGGCAGGCTGGCGTCGCGGATAAACTCGACATAGGCCGCGTCGTACAGGATCAGGGCCTTGTTCTCCCGGGCATAATCGACCCACGGCCGCAGCTGGTCCTTGGTCACCATGCTGCCGGTCGGATTGTTGGGAAAGCACAGATAGATGGCGTCCACCTTGCCCTCGGGCGGGGCGGGAATGTAGTTGTTGTCCTGGGTTGATTCCAGGTACACCAGCCCCTGGTAGCGGCCGTCCTGCCAGCCGCTTGAGCGGCCGGCCATGACGTTGGTGTCCACATAGACCGGATAGACCGGGTCCGGGACCGCGATCCGGGTGTCCGCGGCGAACAGTTCCTGGAAGTTGCCGGAATCGCACTTGGCGCCGTCGCTGATGAAGACCTCGTCGGCCGCAATGTCAATCCCGCGCGCCTGAAAGTCATGCTCGGCAACGGTCTGGCGCAAAAAATCGTAGCCCAGCTCCGGGCCGTAGCCGCGAAAGCTCGCGTCCTCGGCCATCTCGTCAACCGCAGCGTGCAGGGCGGCGATGCACGCCGCAGGCAGGGCGCGGGTCACGTCGCCAATGCCCAGCCGGATCACGTCCCGGTCCGGATTGTTGTCCTGAAACGCGGCGACCCGTTTGGCGATGTCCGAAAACAGATACGACGCTTGGAGTTGGAGATAGTTTTCATTCATGACGATCATGCGCGGCGTCCTCCTCGTGCTGTAGCGTGTGTCAGAAAGTCAAAAAAAAGGAAAGTGGGGCCTCACTCCGAGGGGCTGTCCGCAGGAGCCAGATCGCGGGCGGCCGGATAGCCGGGGATGCCGACTGCGGCTCGGCCGGCGCGGACAATCGCCTCGGCCATGACCTCGGCGGCCAGCGCCCCAATCTGGAGCAGGGCGGCCTGCGGCGTGCCGGCCGGCTGATGCGTGCCGGTGGCCAGAGCGAAAATCGTATCCCCGTCATACGGCGTATGGACCGGATTGATAGCGCGGGCAAAGCCGTCGTGGGCCATCTGGGCGAGCTTGGTGGCCCCGACCTTGGTCAGCCGCGCGTTGGTGGCCACGACGCCAAGCGTCGTGTTTTCGACGCGTCGGGCCTGAGTGGGGCCGGCCGCGCGCAGCAGGCGGCGGCTGTCGGCCAGAGCCGTGCCGTCCTCACTGCGCAGCCCGGCCACGACCCGGTTGGTGTGGGGATCGATGATATCGCCCACTGCGTTGACCGCTACCAGCGCGGCCACGGTCAGACCACTCGCCAGGCTGACGGACGCGGTGCCCAGACCGGACTTCATGGCCCGCCCGGCTCCGGCCAGCTTGCCGACGGTTGCTCCGGCCCCGGCGCCGACATTGCCCTCGACCACCGGGCCGTCCGTGGCCGCCCGAGCCGCCCGGTAGCCGCACTCGGCGGTGGGTCGGATGCTGGTGTCGCCAACGCCCAGGTCATACAGAATGGCGGCCGGAACGATCGGCACTTTTGCCGTTGGAGTCACAAAACCGATGCCGCGTTCTTCGAGGTATTGCACGACCCCGCTGGCTGCGGCCAGGCCAAAGGCGCTGCCTCCGGCCAGAACGATAGCGTGAACCTGATCGACCAGGCCGGTCGGCCGCAGCAGGTCGGTCTCGCGCGTGCCCGGGGCAGAGCCGCGCACGTCAACCCCGGCCACCGCCCCGTCTTCGACCAGGACGACCGTGCAACCGGTCGGCCGCTGGCTGAGCGTGTAATGGCCGAGCTTGATCCCGGCCACATCGGTCAGGCCGCCCGAGGCGGTTCCAGGTCCGGTATCGGGCTCGGCCCAGGCCGGCGCCAGCCACATCAGCACAACCAGGACGAGCACACTCTTCATACGCACGAGCCGGATCTTTCTGCTCATTCTCAGGTAATCACACTGGCGGTGGAGACCCCACACCGCTGGGGCAGGCCGAGCAGGCCCACCGCCGCCCGAACCAGGCGGGCCAGCACGGCGTCGGGCGTCTCCGGGCCAGGCCGGGCGGCGTAGCGCTCGGCGTAGACCCGCAGGGTGGCCGTGTCCGTCCCAGTGCCCGACAATCGGCACACCAGACGTGAGCCGTCGGCCAGGCCGATACGCAGCCCCTGGTGGCTGCTGACGCTGCGGTCAACCGGGTCGGTGTAGCTGAAGTCATCCGCAAAGCTGACGCGGCTGCCCGCCAGCCGACGACCCGGCAGCTCGGGCAGGGTCTGGCGCAGCGCCGTGAGCGCGTCGCTTGCAGCCTCAAGCTCAAGGTTCTCGAAATCGTGGCGCTGGTAGTAGCTGCGGCCAAAGCGCCGCCAGTGGTCGTGGACAAGCTGAGCGACCGGTTTGCGGGTGTGGGCCAGGATGGACAGCCAACATAGGATCGCCCACAGCCCGTCTTTCTCCCGGATATGGTCCGAGCCAGTGCCAAAGCTCTCCTCGCCGCACAGGCTGCACAACCCGGCGTCCATCAGACTGCCGAAGAATTTCCAGCCGGTGGGGGTTTCGTAACACGGGATGCCAAGCGCCCGAGCGACACGGTCGAGCGCAGTGCTGGTCGGCATGGAGCGGGCCATGCCGACCAGCCCGGCCCGGTGGGCCGGAATACAGTCGGCCGCGTGTTCGGCAATGATCGCCACCGAGTCGCCGGGCGTCACAAAACAGCCGCGACCCAGGATCAGGTTGCGGTCGCCGTCTCCGTCGCACGCCGCGCCAAAATCCGGCCCATCGCCGGCCGACAGATCGGCCACCAGACCGGCGGCGTGGACCAGATTGGGGTCGGGGTGCAGACCGCCAAAGTCCTCGAGCGGGGTGGCGCGCAGCAGGCTGTCCTCGGGCGCTCCGAGGCAGTCGGCCAGGATATGCCGGGCGTAGGGCCCGGTCACCCCGTGCATGGCGTCAAAGCGCAGCCGAAAACCGGTCTGAAAGAGGCCGCGCAGGGCGTCGAAGTCAAACACCTCTTGCATGAGAGCGGTGTAGTCGGCCAGCGGGTCAATGACCTCGACCTCGGTCACGCCGATGCGGCTCAGACCGCGCCGCTCCAGATCCATATCCGACCACTCGACGGTTCGGTACGAAGACAGGCACAGGCTGTGCTCGTAGATCTGACGGGTAAGCCGCTCCGGGGCGGGGCCGCCGTTTCGCATATTGTACTTGATGCCGAAGTCGGCCCGGGGACCGCCGGGATTGTGGCTGGCGCTCAGGATCAGTCCCCCCAGGGCCTGACGGCGGCGGATCACTGCCGACATGGCCGGTGTGGACAGCAGACCGCCACGCCCGACCAGGACGCGCCCAAAGCCGTGGGCGGCCGCCATGCGGACGATCCGCTGTATGGCCTCGCGGTTGTAATAGCGCCCGTCGCCGCCGACGACGAGGCTCTCACGGCTGAAGTCGAGCGGCGGTCCGTCCCGCAAGGCGTTGAAGATCGCCTGGACGAAGTTCTCCACATAGTGGGCCTGGGCGAACACCCGCGTTTTTTTGCGCAGACCCGAGGTGCCGGGCCGCTGGTCGGGAAAGGGCTGGGTCGGCACGTGCCGGACGGGCGGCTGGCTCATAGTCGGGTAGGTTTCAGGCCGTGCCTGGAATTGCCTGATAGTAACCCTTGGCCTGGAGCAGGTGGACCGGGGTGTCAAACAGGCGGCTCAGCCTGGCGTCGGTGAACAGCTCGGCCTTGTCGCCGTCGGCCACCACCCGGCCGTGCTTGAGCAGGATCACGCGCGAGATTTCCGGGGGAATCTCGTGAATATGATGGGTGACCAGCACGAGCGTCTTACCGGTCTGCATCAGCTGGCGAATGATGGCCAGATATCGGAAGCAGGTCTTCAAGTCCAGGCCGCTGGTCGGCTCATCCAGGACCAGCGTATCGGGGTCGTGGACCAGAGCCCGGCCGAGCAGAAAGCGGCGTTGTTCGCCGGTTGACAGGCTGGAGAACGGTCGGTCTTTGAGGGCGGTGATATCGAGCCGGTCCATCAACTCATACGCCCGCTCAACGTGGGTTGGGCTGAAATCCTGGTGACCCCAGATATTGTTGCTGGAGTAATAGCCCGACAGGATCACGCTCAGCCCCGGGACACTGCCCATATACTCCCGCTGCAAGTCGTGCGAGACCAGTCCGAAGCGGCGGCGCAGCGCCCACACGTCCCAGCGTTCCTGGCCGTAGACGCGGACCCGGCTGCCGGGCCGGCGGACCGGGTACAGCTCGCGTGACAGGAGCTTGAGCAGGGTCGATTTGCCGGCTCCGTTGGGACCCAGGATGGCGGTTTGACAGCCTTCGGCAATGCTCAGCGACAGCTTGTCGAAGACCCGGGTTTGCTGGCGGTAGACCGTGGCGTTGGTGATTTCAATGATATTGTGTGGATTCGGCATAGGTTCGTCTTCGGTCGGTGTGGCACCGCACAGCGCCCCTAGACTTTGCCCTTTAGCCGGCCGTGTCAATACGGGCAGCCATTTGTAGCCGGCGGTGCGGCGTGCTATAGCAGGCGGCACAATCACCCGAGGAGAGAGCTATGCCGCCTGAAGTGCTGACCGATGGTCTGAAATTCCCGGAAGGACCGGTCTGGGTCCCGGACGGAACGCTGTATGTGACCGAAATCCAAGCCGGCTGCATTACGGCGATTACGGCCGACGGCGCCAAACGCACCTTTGCCGACACCGGCGGCGCGCCCAACGGCGCAGCCCTGGGTTCGGACGGCTATCTGTACGTCACCAATAACGGCGGTCGGGACCCCGGCTGCATCCAGCGCATCGACTCCGGGGGCAAGGTCGAGGTCGTGTACGACAGCTGCCAGGGCCAGCCGTTTCAGGGACCGAACGATCTGGTCATGGACGCCCACGGCGGGTTCTATTTTACCGATCCGGGCATGGTATCGCGCGAGGGCCTCAAATTTGGTCATGTGTATTACGCACTCCGAGACGGCAGCCACGTCACCCGCCTGCAATACCTGTTCTATCTGCCAAACGGGATTGCCCTGACCCCGGACGGCACGGGTCTGATCGTGCTGGAGTCGGTCACCGGTCGGGTGTGGCAGATTCCCATTTCCGGCCCGGGCGTGTTGGCTCAGGTCGACGCCGGGGCCCGCTCCGGCGCCCCGCGCTCGTGGCCGGTCAGCGCCCTGCTGACCAGCGTGCCGCAACCGGCCGCACCGGACGGCATGTGTCTTGACGCGACCGGCAAGCTGCTGATCTGCGCCCATAACGGCGGGGTCGTGTCGGTCCACGAAGCGGACGGCAGCCCGCTGGAGCCGATCCAGGTCGAGGATCCCAGGCTCACCAACTGTTGCTTTGGCGGCCCCGACTTGCAGACCCTGTACATTACCGAGTCGGGACTGGGCCGGGTCGTCAGCGTGCGCTGGCAGCGACCGGGGCTGCGGCTGAACGATCAGTAGGAACGGGTTGTAAACCCGTTCCTACTCCAGCACCTCGGCGCTCGCCAGTTCGGTGATCTTTGCCTCACTGTAGCCCAGGATTTTTTCCAGCACATACTGGTTTTCACGGCCCAGGGTGGCCGCCGCGCCACCAAC
Organism: uncultured Binatia bacterium (SeqCode); assembly: GCA_965243735.1. GTDB lineage: Bacteria > Desulfobacterota > Binatia > Bin18 > Bin18 > JAAXHF01. The sequence continues at coordinate 2,897,311 of CBDEVZ010000008.1, read as the reverse complement.
TTGAGCCGGAGTGCGGGACAGTTTGAAGCGCGATCCCTCGACCGTGGTCGTACCGTGCTGGGGGTGCTCCAGGTCAACAAAGTGTTCGCGGTGGAGCAGCTGAGGGTCCTGGTACAGCTGGTGCATGGTCCGTACCGCGCTGGCCGGAACCTTGTCTTGCTGGAGCCGGGATTCGGCCCCGAACGCGTCGTGGCGGCTCGTCCAGGCCGAGATGGCAGCGTCGATGTCGTCCCCATGGGCGCGCCGTCCCTCGACGGTGGCAAAACGCTCGTCGCCGGCCCACTCGGGTCGCTCAATGACCCGGCACAGGGCTTGCCACTGGGCCTCGGTCTGGGTCGCGATGGCGATCCAGGCGTCGTTGCCGGCTGCGGGATAGACGCCGTGGGGGGCATAGTTGCGGTCGTCGTTGCCGGCCCGGCTCTGGACTGTGCCGTTGGCGGTATAGTCGAGCAGGGCCGGAGCCATGAAGTGGAGTGAGGCCTCGGCCTGCGACAGGTCGATATGCTGGCCCTGTCCGGTCCGACGCTTGTACTCCAAGGCGGTCAGAATCGCCGCCGCGTTGTACCACGGGGCAATATAATCCGTATACGCCCCAAACGGACCGGCCGGCGCACGGTCGGGCCAACCCGTCGGATCAAAAAAGCCGGAGATGGCGGCCGCCAGATTGCCGAAGCCGGCGAACTTGGCCAGCGGGCCGGTCTGACCCATCAGGCAGGTGCTGAGCATGATGAGATCCGGCTTGACCTGGCGCAGAGCCGCATAATCAAGCCCCCAGGCTTTCATCGCCCGGGGGGAGAACGACTCGGTCACCACGTCAGCCCAGCGCACCAGATCCAGAATCACCTCTTTGGACTGGGCCTTGGACATGTTCAGGGTGACGGGCAGCTTGCCGGTGTTCATATTGTAGAACAGGCCCGAACTTTCCGGGCCGGGTTGGCCGTCGTGGAAGGGACCGACCATGCGGACCGCATCGAAGCGGGTGGTGGACTCGACCCGGACGATGGTTGCCCCGTAATCGGCCAGAATCCGGGTTGAGCCCGGACCGGCCATCGCCCACATGAAATCAAGCACTTTGACATCTGCCAGCGGCTGTTCGTTTTCCATCAGATGACCCCCTTGGTCTGGAGTTGGTCGAGTTGGGCCGGGCTCAGACCCAGCTCCTGCCCATATATCTCATGGTTATGCTCCCCGAGCTGTGGCGGACGGCGTCGATAGGTGATCGGGGCGGCGCTGAACTTGGCAAACGGACCGGGATAGCGGATCGCCCGGCCGAGCTGACCGTGGTCAACCGAGGTCCAATAGTCGCGCGAGGCCAGCTGTTCGCTATTGACGACCTCGTCCAGGGTGGTGACCGGGGCGACCAGCAGGCCCCGGTCGAGCGCGCCCTGCAGCAGTTCGGCTTTGGTCTTGGTGAGGGTGAAGTCCTCGACGATCTGGGTCAGCCGTTTGTAGTCCTCAATGGCCTCCGGGCCGCTGAACAGATAGCCGCCGTAGGCCACCCAGTCGGTCTGCTGGGTCGCCTCGTCGCACATGCCCTCTTCGTAGATCCAGTCCATCAGGCGTTTGGTGAAGTGCGCAAAAGCCGAGCCGAACAGATAGGTGATGGCCACGTGCCCGTCTTTGGCCGGCCATACCAGACGAATCGGCAGGGGGCCGATTTTCGTGCCGCCGGACATGCGGCTGAGCTCGGCGTCGCTGAGCGGACCGGCCAGGATGCTGGACTGGGTGGCCTGGGCCACCGCCTGCTGGGCCGAGATGTCGATGTGCTGGCCCTTGCCCGAGCGGTGGCGTTCGTGCGAGGCGATCAGCGCGGCCACCGCCGCTCCGGCGCTGGCGTGCAAATAGCCTTGGGGCACGCTGACCCGTACCGGCGGACGGTCGTCGTCACCGGTCAGGATCAGGGGGCCGCCGGAGGCCAGAATGACCAGATCGCTGTCGGCATGGCTGGCCTTGGGGCCGTTCTGGCCAAAGGGGGTGATCGAGACATAGATCAGGCCGGGGTTGTCGGCAGCCAGATCCTCATAGCCCAGCCCCAGTTCGGCCAGCCTACCGGGCAGTTCCGACTCGACCAGAAAATGGGCGCTGGCGACCAGACGGCGCAGCAGCTGCTTGCCCTCGGGCTGAGTGATATCGAGGGTAATGGCCCGCTTGTTGCGGTTATAGGCCCACCACACCAGTGAGCCCTCGGCGTCGGATTCGTTCTGAAAGAAGGGCGCCAGCCACCGGGCCGAGGAGCCGCCCGGTGGCTCAAGCTTGATGACATCGGCGCCCAGATCGCCCAGAATCTGCCCGCACAACAGGCCGCGCTCGTTGGTCAGGTCAAGGACGCGGTAGTGGTCTAGCATAGCCGTCCTCCCGTCGGTGGTGTGCCATGTATAGCTGGCCGTGCGGCGGCTGAAAATCCCCTCTGCATCGGACCGGCGTCTCGGGCTGGCTGGCCTGAAGTTCGAACAGCAGCATACGGGAATATGGTTTTTTAATCCTCTTCGCTCGTGGCGTCACTGGACGAGTCCAGTAAGCGCTGCTCAAAACGGCGTCCTTCGAACTGGGGGCAAAGATGACGGTTCTCGTGCAAAGGCTGGGTCGATACTTGCGGACAAGCGCAGCTCCCTTGCAGCCCGCCCTGGTGCTGGTAGGATACGCGGATAGAAGGAGGTCGCTATGAATGCTTCTCCATTTGAATTGACTCCTGAGCAGAAGGCCGTGCTGGAACAGCTCTCTCAACGAACTGGGGAAGATATCGGTAGCCTGATTTCTCGTGCCTTAGAGAAATTACAGGAGGAAAGTAGCCCGGACGAGACGGACTACCTGCTCTCCTCGCCCAATAACGCTGCCCACCTCCGGAAGGCGCTGGAAGACTTCCGACAAAACCGACACACCTTTGCTGCTCATGACCTCATCAAAGAATGAGATATATCAGCTTCCATGCAGACGCTTGGCGGGATTATCTCTACTGGCATCGGACCAACACCGGCACCTTCAAGAAAATCAACGAGCTTATTCGGGATACCCAGCGTCACCCGTTTGAAGGACTCGGCAAGCCTGAAGCGCTGAAGCGTGATTTGCAAGGCTGCTGGTCCCGTCGTATCACCCAAGAACATCGTCTCGTCTACCGTGTAGAATCAGACACGCTCTTTATCTTGTCGTGCCGATATCACTACTAATTGCTCAGCGGTGTGTCCCTCCTGTCGTGCCGATATCACTACTAATTGCTCAGCGGTGTGTCCCTCCTGTTGCCGTAATCACACCATCCGCCGGCTCTTGACATGCACTGCCCGCGTTGCCGCACCAAGATGCAGGTCCAGGCCCACCGGCCGCACAAGCACGAGAAGTGGCGCTGTCCACGCTGCGGAGCGGTGCGCATGAAACCGGCCGTCTACCGCCGCAAGAGGCGCAAGGACGACCGAGACTAGACCGGTGGGCTATTGACCGCCGGACGCGTTGCGCTGGGCGGCGACATAGGCGGACATCAAACCCGGAATATCCAGCGGCGCTTCGGTCTCCCGAATCTTGTCGCCGGGTCCCAGAATCCGGTCTGAGCCGCCCAGGGACAGAGACACGTACAGGCCGCCGAGCAGGCCGCGGGTTTTGATCGAGGCGATCGTGTCCTCCTGGAGGGCGATATCCCGGCGGACCAGGAGGCTGACCCGGGCGCGGTTGCCAACGCGCCAGACGGCGTTGACCCGGCCGACGGCAATACCGGCCACCTCAACCACCGCACCGGGTTCCAGCCCGCTGGCGTTGGTGAAATCGGCGTACAGCTGATAGCGCCGGCCCAGGTCGAGGTTGGCCTCGCCCAACACGGTGAACAGGTAGACCAGCGCGGCCGTGCCGATAAGCAGGAAGCCGACGACGCTGGCCGTCAGTCCGAAGGTCCGCATAGCTGCGGAGTCTAGCAGGCCGGGCGCGCTTGCCCAAGCCCGCGCCGGCGTGGACCCGGCTTGCACCCGTGCAGCTTTCTCCGTACAAGCACGGACATGTGCAAGACACGACACGGACCTCAACTGCGGTCCATAGTAGTGGCCGGGCTGGTGGTCTGGTCGCTGATTGGCGCGGGGTTCCTCACGCCCGGCCATGCCCAGGAGGCGGCTGCCGACCTGTTGGCGCGCGGGCGTTACGTCTTTGCCCTGGCCGGCGGGTGTGGCTGTCACACGGCCGAGGGCGGGCCGGTCAACGCCGGCGGCCGTCCGCTCAGCACACCCTACGGCACCTTCTACGGAACGAATATCACGCCCGATCCCGACCACGGCATCGGCACCTGGACCGATCAACAGATTATCGACTCCATTCGACTCGGCGTCCGTCCCGACGGCTCGGTCATGAGCCCGGTCATGCCGTATCCGGCCCTGAGCGGCATGAGTGACGCCGATGTCGGCGCCCTGGTCGCCTATCTGCGCAGCCTGACGCCGGTCGCTCAGGCCAATACGCTCCACCGGCTGTCGATCCCGTTTGCCGGCCTGGCCATGCGGGTCTGGCGCTGGCTCTTTTTTGAGCCGGTCCAGGCTGCGGCGCAGGCACCCCAGGGCGGAATCGAGCGCGGGGCGTATATCAGCCAGCACCTGGCCCACTGTCAGGAGTGTCATACCCCGCGGCGCTGGAGCGGCACGCTTGACCACTCCCGCCACATGGCCGGCAATCCAGACGGGATTGACGGCGAGTTGGCGCCCAACATCACCCCGGATGTCAAGACCGGGATTGGAGAGTGGAGCGAGGACGACATGGTGACCCTGCTGCGGAGCGGGTTTCTGCCCGACTTTGACAATGTCCAGGGCTTGATGGCGCTGGTGATTGAAGGCGTGCCCGAAGGCGGCTACAAGGACATGACCGACGCGGATGTCCGGGCTGTGGCCCGCTATTTCAAAAGCCTTCCGGCCATCGAACAGGCTGTCGAACCTTAGCCGAACGGGCACATCCGGGAGGCGGGACTCAGCTTGCCTCCCCACCGGCGACCCTTCATTCCATCTCAGGAGAAACCAATGAGCAGCGGGGAGAACAAACGCATCATCCAGAACGCCTTTACAGTCTGGGCCAACGGCGACGGCATGGCGTTCTTCAATCTCTTAGCCGACACCGCCACCTGGACGGTGATGGGCAGCTGTCCCATTTCGGGGACCTACGTCGGTCGCCAACGCCTGGTCGAGGATGCGCTCACACCCCAACGCGAGAAACTTGCCGGTCCGCCTATACCAAGCGTGCTAAACCTCATCGCCGAGGGGGATACGGTCGTGATTCAGTGGGTCGGCAAAGGAACCACCAAAACCGGTCGGCCGTATAACAACAGCTACTGCTACGTCGTCCAGATGGACAACGGGAAAATTACCCGAGGGACCGCCTACCTCGATACCGAATTGGTCCGTTCGATCTGGTAGCGCGGTCGTGTCTCTGGCAGCAGATGAAGATGAGCGGGAACGGGACAGGACACGCCCGAGCCGTTCACCACAGCTCGCCATCGAGATAGTCCCAGACGAGCGCGGCGCCGATCCGGTAATCAAAGGGCTCCGTCCCGGCTACGGGGATCTGGGTGCCAATCCGCAGGGCCACATGGCCGCGAAACCGCAGGCCGGTATAGAGCTGCGGGGTCAGGAGGAGCACCTCGTCGCTGTGGCCTTGCAGATCATGACGAAACTCGATCTCAAGGCTGGGCACGAGGCCGCGCTTGAATGACGAGGTCAGATAACTCCCGGCGAGCCGGTAGCGCATCTGCCGCTCGGCGCGGTCGGCGTCGAGCGGCAGCACCGCCTGGACCTGGTTTTGGAACACAAACTGGCGGAGCGCAATTCCGCTTAACAAGGACGGCTCGAACGTGAACGTGCCGTCGCCAAGCCCTCGGTCGCGGTCGCCTGAAGGAAGCACGACTTCAAGGGCGGCGGCCGTGATCGCTCGGGCTGCCGTGTGGGCAGACAGGACGTGTTTGTAGGACAGGGCGAGGTCGCCCGGACCAGCCGTCGTTCTGTCTCGGGTTTCTTTCACGGTATACGGCAGGCTGAGTTCCCACTGCCCGCGCGCCCCGAGCCGTCGCTCATACGAGAGCGTGGTGGTCCACGTTTGTGTCCCGTGCTGGCCGTCGATGAATTCCTGTTTGAGGACCGCTTCATTTTCCGGAAACGCCTTGGCGGTAAAGAGGAGTTGGCGAAAATTCAGGTCCCCGGACGGCCAGCCCTGTTCCTGACAAAAATTGCGGACATAGGCGAGGACGGTCTGGATTTCTTCCGGGCTCAACACCCCGCCAAAGGCGGGCATTTGATCCGACAGGCTCATGAAAGCGCCGCCGTTGGCAATGACATGGGTCCAGGTGCTGGTTGGCTCGCGGCTGCTGAACGAGCAATCGGTGAAATCCGGCAGCGGAACGGTCAGCGCGGTGCCTTCGGGTGATCCCCGCCCATCCGCGCCGTGACAGCTCTCACACGCCCCTTCATACACGGTCGGGCCGTCGAGGGGTGCGGTCCACGCCGTCCCCCCTAGGAGCAGGATCGAGACGATCCCGAGAGATACCCTGCGTCCGAGGCGTTTTCCCATCCTCCCGAATCTATCCGCGCCGGGTGCCTCTCACAACTGAGCCCGTCGGCAAGACCGAGTTGGAAGATTCGGGAGGCGACGCTCATCTTAACGGGATAGTGTGCTCGCCCTCAGACGTAATTGACTGAACGTTCGTTCAGTGATAGAGGAAAAAAGGAGCTACGAACCGTGGTCGGCGCGGCGCGCCTGGCTACATCGTGGGTGAACGGGCAGCTTGACCGGGGATTGTTCGGCGTGGGGCGCGAGTGCGGTGTGAGCCGCATCTCCCCAGTTTGGAGGCGAAGCAAGTGTTTGTTGGTGTGCCTGCTGGCGACATGGAAGAGTTCGGAAGGCGACGGGAGGACAGCAACCGAGCCGCTCGGCGCTGGCCGGCCAAAATCCGGCCCACACAGACCGCCCCCACCCTCACCCCTGAAGAAGCGGTCCAGGCTTCGATGATGGAGTTTCTCCTCGCGCAGGAAGCGACCGCCCCCGCCACAGCGTATGTAGCCCGGCATGGCCGGTGTGCGCTCTGTCGCGTACAGGTCGGGCTCGTGTCCATGAAGTTTGTCGAGGTTGTGCCCTGGTAGAAGAGGAGCCCTCGATTGGTGCAGGCATGCCCGTTAAGGACTCCACGCGAATCTTCCTGAAGCCATTTTCTGGCGGTCCGCGCTCTTGCCGACCGTGATCCTCGCATGCAAAAAGTGTATGCTGATCGGCACACGACGGTGTACCCGTGCTCGATGACAACGCGGAACCAAGTCGCTGACGGTATCAAGACGAGGGACAGAGGAAGGAGATAGACGCATGAAATGGATGATAGGAGCGGCGAGTGCGCTGGCCGTGGCGCTTGTCGCCCAGCACATTGGCGCCCACGGTGAACATGTCCACAGTCTCAAAAACCCGGACGATCCCATCGGGGCGCGCATGTACCTGATGGAGAACGTAGGGGCCAACGCCAAACAGCTCAAGGCCAAGCTGGATGCCGGACAGATTGCTGACGCGGCGCTCTACGCCGGGGCGATTGCCCTGCACGCCAGCCAGATGTCCAGCCTGTTTCCACCCGACAGTATCTCGGACGCCTCGCGGGCCAAGCCCGAGATCTGGCAACAGTGGGATGGTTTTATGCAGGCCGCGCATGGCTTGCGCGATGCCGCCGAAGATCTGGGCCACGCCGCCAGCCAGGACAGGGGCGACGAGGCCAAGGCCAAGCTCAAGGCGGTCTTTGGCAGCTGCAAGAGCTGTCACGACACGTTTCGCAAGCCCAAGGAGTCCTGAGCCGCGCCGCTTACTGATACAGCTCTTCGTTGTTCAGGCCGCCGTCCGGCATCCGAATCTTGGGATACAGCGACGGCATGCCGCTGCGGCCGAGCAGCAGGAAGTCAACCGGCACGAACGGCAGCGGGACCTCCACCCCGACAAAGGCGCTGCGCTGGTCTTTGCCAAAGGCCAGGTTGGTGCCGATGACTTCTTTGGGCAAAATGCCGCGAATATCGAGATTCGTGCCCGAGGTGCTGCCGGTCAGTTGGGGCAGGGCGCGCCAGCCCTGGTCGGCGTGCTTTTCCTGGCTGCTCTTGAGCACGATATCGGTCTCTTCCGCGCCCAGGGCCAGACGGGCCAGCTGACGGTCGCCATGCCGTGCGGCCTGCTCAAAGCCTTTGGCCCGGAATCGCTGCCAGAACCGCTCCCAGGCCAGGCGCGGCACGCCGTAGACCTTGGTCTGAGAACCCGCATCGGTGGCGAAGTGCAGGGAAATCTCCTGGTCGGCCAGGACGGTGATGCCCTCGTCGCTGAGTTCGATATTCTCCCAGTCGCCGTCCACCAGTTGGGGTCTGAGCCCCAGGCCGTGGGGACCGATGAGGTCGGTGTGTTCCTGCAGAAAGGCTTTGCTGAGCTGGAGGCCCTGATGCTCCCAGCGGCTCAACTCGCGCAGCTTGGGCGCCGCTTCCTTGGCCGCCTCGGTGTCGGGATAGCTCTCGGCCAGAGTCCGCAGGGCGGCCAGTTTGTCGGCCCGGTGGGGCGTTTCGTCGGCCTGGTGGAGGAGTGCGTCGGCGGCCTGCTCTTTGAGGTCCGGGATTTTGTCTTCCTGCCCGGCGAGCTGATAGTAGTGCATGGCCCGGTCCAGCTTGCCCTCGCGCTGATACGAGTTGGCCAGCAGGTCATACACCTCGGGCGTCCGCCGCTCGGGCGGTGTCTGGTGCACATAGGTCTGGGCTTCCCGAATGACGTCTTGACGCGAGACCGGGTTGCCGGTCATCACCCGCCACAGCTTGCCGCCGAACTGCACCATCGACAGCGCCCCGAAGGTCGCCGCCCCAACCAGCCCCTCGGTCGCCACCTGGATGCCGGCCACGGCAAAATTGTCTTTGACGAACTCGCTGCCCGGCATAACGTATTTGAAGGTCTCGAACCGATGGTCCCAGGTGGCGTCTCGAACCCGTTGGTAGGGATCCTCGGGCCGCCGGTCGGCCAGGGGTTCGAGCACCTGGAGCCGGGCTTCGACCCGACGCAAGCCGGTCTGGGCCTGGGCCGATTCGTCGTCGACCATCAGGGCCAGCTGGTAGTGAAAGTTTGCGGCCCAGTAGTCGTGCTGCTCAAAGGCGGCTTTGGCTTTGTCGAGTTCCTCGTCCAGCAAGGCTTCTTGGCGGCGCGTCTCCAGGGCTTGGACTTTTTCCCGGACCTCGGCCACGCGCGGGTCGTCGGGGGCGCGGCGTAAAAACTGCTGGTACAGCACCAGGGCTTTGCGTTCGCGCGGACTCGGCCCGTCACCCCGCCGCCTGAGGGACGAAATCACGCCCTGGGCCGAGTAGGGGCTGGGGCTGCGCGGCGCCCCGAGGAAGAGACTGCCGACGTCGAAGGTTGACAGCAGCCAGTTGAATATCCGTCCCAGGCGTCCGCGTTTTTCGTCCGCAACCAGCCGGTCGGCCTGGGCCAGCAGCGCATCGGCAGGCGCGTCAAGTTCGGCGGCGGCAACATCCGGGACGATGTGGTGCGGGGAGGCGGGATCCCCGGCTGCGGCCAGCGCCTCGATATAGGCGGTCAGACCGGTTGGACGCTGACCGCTACGCACCAGATCGGCATCCCGCTCAGACAGGGCGTGGACGTGGGCGTCGAGCGACTGCGGACCGGTGACATAGGCATCCGCAATGGCCTTGGCGATCTGCTTGCCGACCGCGTCCGGAAAATAGCGGTCAGGCGGCAGGGGCGGAACGAACGGGTCGTAGCCGGGGTGGACCTCGGTCAGCCGATTCAGGAGGGGATCGGCGAATTCCTGAGCCTGGGCCGGACTGAGTAGCACGAGTCCCACGAATCCCACGAGTCCCACGAGTCCGATGATACACGATCTCAGGCAGGTGTCGGGTCGCATACTGCCTTACCTCCCGAGCCGTCCGATTTTGGCCATATACGCCTCCAGGGCCTGGAGTTTGCCCCTGGCTTGCAGTTTTTCGATCACCCCGTCCTGCTGAGCGACCTGGGCGTACTGATTCAGCGCAGCCTGGCCCAGCTCTTCGAACGTTGCGACTGAAAAGGAGAGGCCCTCGGGATCGTTTTGGGACACGTATTCTTCGGCCAGGGCGTGAAAGAAGTCGCCCAGTTCGATCAGGTAGCGGTAGCGATGCTTGCTCTCGGGGTGTTTGTCGAGCAGCTGGCGGTAGGCGACAATGACACTCTCGGGACCGTCCTGGAGCTGGTAGCGGTTCAGTTTCAAAAAGGTCACCTTGGCCGCGTCGATCCGTTCGGCCTCTTCCAGGGCCAGGCTTTCATACCGGGTGCCGGTCAACTCCTGGCTGAGGCTGGTCCAGGCAGCGGCCTGCTCGTCCAGCACCTGTAAGTATTCGGCCGGGGTGGTGGCCGAGATCGGCCGCTCGGCCAGCTCCTGGAATTTGTCCAGGGCGGCGGCGGATTTGGTGGCCTCGTCTTTGAGCCGGTGCCGGGTTTGGCTGACGCGCTGATACGCTTCGAGCGCCTGCGGGTAGGCGTGCAAGCCCTCATAGGCGCGTCCCCGGGTGAAGGCGACCAGGACCGGATAGGCGCCGGGATGCTTGGCCTGATAGTCGTCCAGACGTTTCAGGGTGGCCTTATAGGCGTTGGCGCCGGTGACGTCCTGGGGCAGTGGAAAGCGGTAGGTGTCGCGGGCTTCGACCCGTTGAAACTCGGTCGTGATCTTGAGCAGGTCTTCTTCGGTTTCGTACTGCGGGTTGCCATTCGCGGCGGTGTTTTTCGACAGGCCGGGGATGGCCTCACGAATGGCGGCGGCCGGGGAGGCGGCGGCCGGGCTGGGGGGGACGGACTGCGGGCGAAAAAACGAACAGCTCGAGACCAGCGGCAGGCAGCACATCACAACAAGAGCGGGCAGCAACGGGTATCGCATAGCGCATCGGACTCGGCCTGGCGGCGACACGGTCCAGCTTACTGGCCCGGCCCGGAGGTGTCAAACGCGCGCGGACTTGTCAGCCCGCGACGCTTCCGGCTAAGATTCCGGGCGTGCCGGAGTGGTGGAACTGGCAGACACACAGGACTTAAAATCCTGAGCGGGTCTCCCGCGTGCGGGTTCAAGTCCCGCCTCCGGCATCCCGCCAGTCTGACGCGAGCCTAGTAGCTGTCCCGCTGATGGCCGAGCGCCTCGTCAATCATGTGCGGCGGCATGGGGTCGTAGTGATCGAACTCCATGCTGTGGGCGGCGCGGCCCTGGCTGATCGAGCGCACGTTGGTGGCATAGCCGAACATGGTGGCCAGCGGCACGTTGGCCGTAATCGTGCGCTGGCTGCCGCGCTCGCCGAGTTCGGTGACCTTGCCCCGTCGCGCCTGAAGGTCGCCCATGACCGCCCCCAGGTATTCTTCGGGCATGACCACCTCGACCTTCATGATTGGTTCGAGTAGGACTGGTTTGGCCCGTTTGACCGCCTCTTTCAGCCCCAGCGAGCCGGCCAGATGAAAGGACATCTCCGAGGAGTCCACCTCGTGATAGCTGCCGTCGTACAAGGTCACCGTGGTATTGAGCAGCTGGCAGCCATAGCTGACCCCATTCTCGGCAGCTTCCCGCACGCCTTTTTCCACCGCTGAAATGTACTCTTTGGGAATGGCGCCGCCCTTGATGGCGTTGACAAAGACGAGCCCCTGGTCGTCGTTCGGCTCGATCTTGAAACACGCATGCCCGAACTGACCCCGGCCGCCCGACTGGCGTATATATTTGCCCTCGGCCTGGGCCGGCCGGGTAATGGTCTCCCGGTAGGCGACCTGGGGCGCGCCGGTGTTGACGGCCACCTGAAACTCGCGGACCAGGCGGTCGAGGATGATTTCGAGGTGCAACTCGCCCATGCCGGACAGCAGGGTTTGGCCGGTTTCGGCGTTGGTCTGGATAACCAGAGTCGGGTCCTCGGACGACAGGCGATCCAGGGCCAGGCCGAGCTTTTCCGAGTCGGCCCTGGTCTTTGGCTCGACCGCCAGCGAGATAACCGGGTCGTGGAAGGTAATGGACTCCAACAGGACGGGGCGGTTGCGGTCGGCAATCGTATCGCCGGTGGTGAAGTGCTTGAGGCCGACGGCGGCCACAATACTGCCGGCTTCGGCGTGTTCGATATCTTCCTTTTTGTTGGCGTGCATGCGCACCAGACGACCGAGCCGCTCGGTCTGGCTGGTCCGGGGGTTGAAGATCTGGGCGCCGGTTTTCAGCCCGCCGCTGTACAGCCGGATGAACGTCAGCTGACCCGAGTAGGCATCGTGCATGGTCTTAAAGGCCAGGCCGGCCCGGACGGCATCGCCAACCTGCCACTCGCACGGCTCGCCCTTGGGCGTGTGACCCTGGACCGGCTTGGTCGGTGGCGGCAGGTAGGACACGATGGCGTCGAGCAGCGGCTGCACGCCCTTGTTGCGCAGGGCCGAGCCGCACAAGACCGGAAAGAGTTCCATGGCCCGGGTTTTGATCGCAATGGCCCGCACCAGCCGCTCCTCGCTTACCGTTTCACCGGCCAGGTATTGTTCGAGCAGTTCGTCGTCCGCGTCGGCAACCGTCTCGATCAGCTGATCGCGATAGCGGGTCGCCTCGTCGGCCAGCCCGGCCGGAATGTCTTCCTCGTGAAAACGCGCCCCCAGCGTATCTTCTTCCCACACAATGGCCTTTTGGCGCACCAGATCGACCACCCCGCGAAACGTGTCCTCGGTGCCGAGTGGCAGCTGCACCACGAGCGGCCTGCCCCCCAGACGGTGTGTGATCTGCTCGAGCACGCTGTGAAAGTCCGCCCCCACGCGGTCAAGCTTATTGATAAAGACGATGCGTGGCACCCCATATTTATCGGCCTGACGCCAGACCGTCTCCGACTGCGGTTCCACCCCGCCGACTGCGCAGAAGACCACCACCGCCCCGTCGAGGACGCGCAGGCTGCGTTCGACCTCGGTGGTAAAGTCAACGTGGCCCGGGGTGTCGATGATGTTGATCTGATGCTGTTGCCACTCGCAGGTGATGGCCGCTGCGGTGATGGTGATGCCGCGCTCGCGTTCCTGGGGCATCCAGTCGGTGACGGCCGTTCCGTCGTGGACCTCGCCGATCTTATGCGACAGGCCGGTGTAGTACAGCACGCGTTCGCTGACCGTGGTTTTGCCACTGTCAACGTGGGCAACAATGCCGATATTCCGAATGTTTTCCAGTGCGGGCGACATATACCTCTCCGGGCCAGGTGTGTGGTACGAGCGTTCAGAAAAGGAAAGATAAGGAGGGGAGCGGGCTAAAGCACGGCTCTAGCCATTTCGATCATGCTCTCCAGTCTTGCACAAAAACGGGGAGCTATCCAAGAGGCCGGGCGGCGGAAGATGACACCTGCGTGACACAACAGAACAGTTTTTGTCCCTGGGCTGCGTCCCGATCCGGCCTGGACCGGCGGGTGAGTGCCTAGTTAGATCTGATACTCTTTCAACAGATTACGGGCGATGACCAGCTTTTGAATCTCACTCGTGCCCTCGCCGATGATCATCAGCGGGGCGTCGCGGTAAAACCGCTCGACCGGAAACTCCTGGGTATAGCCGTAGCCGCCCAGCACCCGCATGGCGTCGAGCGCGACCTCTTCGCACGATTCCGAGGCGAACAGCTTGGCCATGCCGGCCTCCAGATCGCAGCGCTCGCCCTGGTCTTTCTTGAGCGCGGCCTGGCGCACCAGCAGGCGGGAAGCCTCGATTTTGGTCGCCATGTCGGCCAGTTTGAGCTGGATGGCCTGGTGCTCGCAGATGGGCTTGCCAAAGGTCTCGCGTTGTTGGGCGTAGCGAATCGCCTCCTCAAACGCGGCCTGGGCCACGCCGACGGCGCGGGCCGCGACATTGATGCGGCCGACCTCAAGACCGCCCATGACCTGTTTGAAGCCCTGACCCTCCTGGCCGCCGATCAGGCTTGAGGCCGGGGTCGGAAAATCCTCAAACGCCAACTCACAGGTATCCAGGCCCTTATAGCCGAGCTTCTTGATATCCCGGCTGACCGTCAGGCCCGGCGCGCCTTTTTCGACCGCAAACAGGCTGATGCCGCTGTACGCCGGCTGGGCGTCGGGGTCGGTCTTGGCCGCCACGGCCAGGATGTTGCCGTGACGGCCGTTGGTGATGAACATTTTGCTGCCGTTGATCAGATACTGATCGCCGTGTTTCCTGGCCGTGGATTTGATGCGCTGCACGTCGCTGCCGGCGTGGGGCTCGGTCAGGGCCAAGCCGCCGCGTTTTTCTCCGCTGGCCATGGCCGGCAGCAGGTTCCGGCGCTGCTCCTCGGTCCCGAACTGGGCGACGATGTGGGCGAACAGCAGGTGAGAGTTCAGGATGCCGGTCAGGCTCATCCAGCCCCGGCAGATCTCCTCAATAATCATCGCATAGGTCGAAAACGACAGGCCCAGGCCGCCGTACTGGGTCGGGATAATCGCCCCGAACAGGCCCAGCTGCTTCATGTGTTCGACCAGGCCGTGGGGGTATTCGTCGCGGTGTTCCAGCTCGCTGGCGACCGGTTTGACCTCGCGCTCAACAAAACGCTGGATGGTGGACAGAATCTGTTGATCTTCTTCGTTCAGCGTTGCCACGCCTGCCATGGGTGCGTCCTTTCCTTGTGCGACCGTCGCCAGCCGCGCCACTTCACCACCTTTACCGTCCAAGATCAAGCCAAGATCGAGCCAAGATCAAACCAAGATCAAGTGAAGCCCGGAGTCAAGCCAGACCACCGCCCCTGGCCACAGACCGGGAAAGCGGATAAGAAACGGGACCAAGGAGCGAACCATGGCCCTCAGCCCGACCATGCAGTACTACCGCGATACCAAGCAGGAGTATCCCGACGCGATTGTCCTGCTGCGGCTGGGAGATTTCTACGAGATTTTTTTTGAGGACGCCCGGGAAGCCGCCGCCCTGCTTGACCTGACGCTCACCTCGCGCGGCAGCGGGCCGGACCGCATCCCGATGTGCGGCGTCCCCTATCACGCCGTCCAGGGCTATATCGCGCGTTTGATAAAAGCCGGCCGCAAGGTCGCCATCTGCGATCAGCTGGAAGACCCCAAGACGGCCAAGGGACTGGTCAAACGCGGCGTCACCCGCGTCGTGACCCCGTCGACCTTTGTCGAGAGCGAGGACGATTCCGGCAGCCCGAGTCTGCTGGGCCTGAGCTGGACGGGGACGGTCTGGGGGGTGGCCTGGCTGGAGCCGGCAACCGGGCTGTTTCAGTTCTGGGAGGCTGGTGCGGATGCGCTCGGCGATGCCCTCGACCGGGTCGGGCCGAGTGAGATGGTGACAACCAAGAGCGTGGCCGCCTCGCCCCTGTTCAGCGCCGGCCCCGGTCAGCGGCCCGGAATAGTGGTGACCCGACTCGACGATTGGTACGCCTCGGCCGAAGACAGCCGCAGCTGTATCCAGGGCTTTTACGGACTGGACTCGCTGCGGGCCCTGGATCTGAGCCCGGCCACAACAGGCGCGGTCGGCCTGGTGCTGCGCTTCCTGCACGAGCATATGCAGGGCGGCCTGCCCCACGTCCGGCTGCCCCGGCGGCTCCACCAGGCCGATACCATGCAGCTCGGGGCGGTCGTTGAGCGCAGCCTGGAGCTGTTCCAGCCGGCCAATAGCGACACCCGGGGCACAACCCTGCTCGACATCCTGGACGAAACCCTGACCCCGATGGGCAAACGCCTGCTGCGCCGCTGGATGCGCAGTCCGCTGCTGTCCATGGAGGCGATTCAGGCACGCCACGCGGCCGTTGAGGAGCTGGTCCGGCAACCGGCCGTGCTCGAGTCCGTTCGCCGCAGCCTGACCCCGGTCCGCGATCTGGAACGCCTGCTGGCGCGCTTCAGCGCCCGGGTCGCCACGCCCAAGGACGCGGCCGGTCTGCGCGACTCGCTGGCCCAGCTGCCCGAGCTGGTACGGGCGCTGGAGGCGGCCGCGTCCGAGCTGCTCGGCGCCCAGCGCGCCCACGCCGCAGTCGACCTGAGCCGCCTGCGGACCCACCTCGAGCGTGGCTTGATCGATATCCCGCCGGTCCATACCCGCGACGGGGGGGTGTTTGCCGAGGGCTATGACGCCGAGCTGGATCGCCTGCGCTCGCTGTCGGCCGATGCCAAACAGTGGCTGGCCGCCCTGCAGGCGCGTGAGGGACAGCGGACCGGCATCGCCAACCTCAAGATCGGCTATAACCGGGTCTTCGGCTATTTTCTTGAGGTGGCCAAGAGCCAGCTGTCAAAAGTCCCCCCGGACTATACCCGCCGCCAGACCCTGGCCAACGCCGAGCGTTTCGTCACTGCCGAACTCAAGGAGCATGAAGACCAGATCCTGAACGCCGAGGAGCGCGCTACGGCGCTCGAACACGAGCTGTTCGAGCGGCTGTGCGGCCTGGTCCTGGACCAGCTGCGGGAGATGCAGGCTGTGGCTGCGGCCGTGGCTCAGCTCGACGTGCTGGCCTGCTTCGCCTGGCTGGCGCTGCACCGCCGCTACGTGCGGCCCGAGATGTGCGACGAGCCGGTGCTGTCGATTACGGGTGGCCGTCACCCGGTGGTCGAGACCGTGCTAGAGGGCAAGGAGTTTGTTGAAAACGACCTGCTGGTCGACCGCGACGCCCACCAGCTGCTCCTGCTCACCGCCCCGAATATGAGCGGCAAATCGGTCTATCTGCGCCAGGCGGCGCTGATTGTCCTGCTCGCCCAGATGGGTTCTTTTGTACCGGCCAGCGCGGCCCGGGTCGGGATCGTGGATCGCATCTTCACCCGCATCGGGGCGTCGGACAACCTGTCCCTGGGCGAGAGCACCTTTGCCGTGGAAATGATTGAGGCGGCCCAGATTCTGAACTACGCCACCCCCCGCAGTCTACTGTTGCTGGACGAGATCGGGCGGGGGACCTCGACCTCGGACGGCTTGTCGATTGCCCGGGCGATTATCGAGTTTCTGGTTGACCAGGACGGTCCCCGGCCGCGGACGTTGTTCGCCACCCATTTTCATGAGCTGAGCGACCTGCACCAACTCTTGCCCGGCCTGGAGAACCATACCTTTGCGGTGCGGGAGTGGAAGGGCGAGGTCGTCTTTCTGTACCGGGTCATTCCCGGTGCGGCCGATCAGTCCTACGGCATTCATGTGGCCAAGCTGGCCGGCCTGCCCGGTTCGGTGATCAGCCGGGCGCAGGAGGTCTTGGCCGACCTCGAAGCCCGCGGAGTACAGCTCGTTCGGCCCCGGCGGCGGGTATCCAAGCCGGGTGTGGCAGAGCGTAACTCCGGCCAACTCGGCCTGTTTGGCGACGGACGTGAGCTATGAGCCGGATTCGGCGTCTCGACCCGCAGACGGTTGAGCAGATTCGGGCCGGCGAGGTCGTCGAACGGCCGGGTTCGGTCGTCAAGGAGTTGGTCGAAAACGCGATTGACGCCGGCGCCCAGACGATCCGGGTCCAGATTGTGGAGGGCGGGATCCGCGAAGTCACGGTTCACGACGATGGGCAGGGCATGACGCCTGCGGACGCGCTGCTGGCCGTCCAACGCCACACCACGAGTAAAATCCGGCGCAGCAGCGACCTGTTCGGGCTGTCCACGCTGGGCTTTCGGGGTGAAGCTCTGGCCAGTATTGCGGCGGTCTCGCGGCTGGAGCTGGTGTCGCGCACCGCAGACGCGCTTGAGGGGACGTGTATCCGGGCGGCCGGCAGTGAGCCGGCCGAGTCTTCTCCGGTCGCCGCCAGCCAGGGCACGACCGTCAGGGTCCGGCATCTGTTTTTCAATACGCCTCCACGGCGGGCCTTTCTCAAGTCGCCAGTTGCCGAGGGCAACTACGTTGAGGAGGTCCTGGTCGGCCTGGCCCTGTCCCGACCCGGGCTGCGTTTTGTGTTCAACCGCGACCGCAGGCTGGTCTTTGACGCCGTAGCGCACACCGGGCCCCAGGCGCTGGCTCGGCGGGCCGAGGCGGTCCTGGGCGAGACGTGGGCGACCAGCCTGGTCCTGGACGAGGACAGAGGGGCGGATGACGGTATCGGCCTGCACGGCATCCTCGGGCTGCCCGAGCACACCAGAGCCACCCGCACCGCTCAGTACTTCTATGTCAACGGCCGCCAGGTCAAAAGCGCGCCGCTGTCTTCGGCTCTGAGCCGCGCCTACGGTGAGTTGGTGGCGGACAGACGTTTTCCGGTCGGCGTACTGTTTGTGAGCGTGCCGCCGCGCGAGCTTGACGCCAACGTGCATCCGACCAAACGCGAGGTGAAGTTTCAGGACGAGCGGGCGATATTGGAGACACTCATCCGCCAGGTGCGCCGGACGCTCGATCGGGCCAACCTGTTCAGGCGGCTGGAATTGCCGGACCCGGCCGCCTCCCAGCCGGAGGTGCCTGCCGGGTCTGGAGTGCCAACCGCTGCCCGGCCGCTGCCCGGCCCGGATGAGACTCCTCCGCGTCCTCGCTCGACGCCGTCCGCGCCCTCCCGGCCTCAGCGCCAAGCCACCCTGCGTATGGTGTCCCAGCCCCGGGCGACCGCCAGGGTTTCCGGCCCGGCCCCGCCGCCTGAGCCGGACATGGTCGCCGAGCCCGCCCAGCCCGCCCTCTTGCCACCAAGAGGAAACGTGTCCTCCGCACCCCATGAACCGGTTGACACGTTTCCTCTTCGCCCTCAGGACCCGGCTTTTCGGGTGATCGGTCAGAGTCATGAGCTGTTTATCCTGGTCGAGGTCGAGGCCGAGCTGTGGCTGGTAGACCAGCACGCGGCGCACGAGCGGGTCGTGTATGAGCAGGTCCTGGCCGCGCTCCGCGACGGGCAGGGCGAATCACAGGCCCTGCTCCTGCCGGTCACCTTTGAGCTTGACGCCTCGGCCAGAACCGCCTTGGACGAGTTGCACGACTATTTGACCCGGCTGGGGTTTGATATCCGAGCGTTTGGTGGCCACACGTATCAGGTCCAGGCCGCTCCACCCTATTTTCGTCCGGCCGATACCCCAGAGCTGATTGCCGAACTCGCCCAAGCCCGGGCCGACGGCCGGTCCGAGGACGCGGTGGCCGCCCGGCAGGAAGACCTGGCCGCCCGGGTCGCCTGCAAGGTCAAGTCGGTCAAGGCTGGCCAGACCCTGACGCCCGAGTCGATGCGGGCGCTGCTGAAATCTCTGCTGGCCTGCCAGTCGCCGTTTACCTGTCCGCACGGTCGGCCGACCATGGTCCGCATGTCGGTCAAACAGCTGGAAGGCCAGTTTGATCGGCGCTAGGATGGTTCGGATGCGCATCGGAAGCGTTCGACTCAGCTCCAATCTGTGCCTCGCTCCGCTGGCCGGCTATACCACCCTGGCCTTTCGCCTGTGCATGCGCGAGCTGGGCGGCTTTGGTCTGGCAACGACCGAGCTGGTCCACGCTCGGGCGCTGCTGGAACAGCGGCCCAAGGCGTTTGCCCTGGCCGAGACCTGCCCCGAGGACGCCCCGCTGAGCGTTCAGCTGTTCGGCCCGGTGGCCGAGGAGGTCCGCGATGCCGCCCTGTACCTGCAAGAGCGGGGGGCGGCGCTGATCGACATCAACATGGGCTGTCCGGTCGAGAAGGTGGTGAAAATCGGGGCCGGGGCGGCCATGCTCAAAGATCCGCAGCGCACCGCCAGGTTTGTCCAGACCATCACCAGGGCGGTCCGCATTCCGGTCACGGTCAAAACGCGTCTGGGCTGGGACGCAACGCGGCGCGACGCGACCATTGTGGCGCCGTTGCTGGAGGATGTCGGTGTGGCGGCGCTGACCATTCACGGCCGAACCCGGGCCGGGGCGTTTGGCGGCAGCGTTGACGTGGCCGGCATCCGGGCGGTGGTGGAGTCGGTCCGCTCCATCCCGGTGTTTGGCAACGGCGATATCTGTGATGCGCAAACGGCCAGGCGCATGCTCGACGAAACGGGCTGTGCCGGGCTGGTCATCGGTCGGGCCGCGTTGGCCGACCCGTGGATCTTCCACCGTATCCGGGCCGGTCTGAACGCCGTCCCGCTGCCGCCCGCGCCCAGCCTCGAAGAGCGGCTGGCCTTTATGACCCGCCATTTTCTGCGCAGCGTCGAGCAGCGCGGAGAAAAGCTGGCGTGTCTCCAGTTTCGGAAGGTGATCGACTACTACGCCCGGTCTTTTGGGCCGTGTAAGCCTCTGCGGCTGTCCATGAAGGAGCTGCGCAGCATCGAACACTACCACGACCTGGTGGGGCGCTTCCTGGCCTTTCGACACCGGTCCGACAACGCTGAAGCGGCAGCTCCGGGTCTGGCGGCCGCCGGCTAGGCGGAGGTGACGCGCGGATGCCTGCTCCTGCTCTGGTGCGAAGGTGAACGATGATGACCACCTCATCAGGAAGAGATCATCGTCCACCTTTGCTGTCTGCCGTGCTGCTGATCCTGCTGGTCCCGCTGATCCTGGTGCTCATGCCGTGTCCGGCTCAGTCCAACACGCCGGTTCCAGGCGTGGGCCGACCCGCCGTTCAAGATACTGCTCTGCCTACGACCCACGCCTACTGGGATGTACGCGTTCAACTCAGCCTGACCGCGGTGAGGCCGGGCACCCATATCAGCATGCTGTTGCCGCTGTCTGACGGCCGGCAGAGCATTGTCTCGCGACGAACCTACACGCCCGGCGTCCAGTACTGGGAGGAGACCGATGCGGTCAACCTGTGGGGGCACTGGCAGGTCGCGGACACACCGCCTGCGCCGCGTCGGATTCGCTACGCCTACACCGTCCAGATCGCCGAGGTGCGGACCGTGCTGCCCCGGCACGCGTTTCCGTTTCAGACGGTCGCCGCCGAGGCGCTGCCCTATCTGGCCGCGTCTGAGATGATCCAGAGCGACATGCCCCAGGTTCAGCAACGGGCCTGGCAGATCGTCGGGCACACTCAGCGTTTCGACCGGGCACTGGAAGCCCTACACGACTACGTCGCCGGCTTTGCCGCTGCACGCCCCGGCGACACGGCCAGCGACGCCTTGGCCGTGCTGAGCGCCGAACGGGGCGGCCGGGCAGGCAAGGCGCGCGCCCTGGTCGCCGTCTTGCGGGCGGTCGGCATTCCGGCCCGGATGGTCGGCGGAATCCGACTCGGTGATGAAAGAGGAAACGTGTCCCCCAACCCCCATGAACCGGTTGACACGTTTCCTCTTCTCAGACGGGCGCGTACGACGATGTATTGGGCCGAAGCCTTTGTCGGCCGCAGGTGGGTCCCGCTGGACCCGGCCGGCGACTATTTGGGCTGGCTGCCAAATACCTATCTGGCGCTGTATCGCAACGACCTGCCGCTGTTGGGCCACACCCGCCAGGTATCGGTGGACTATAGCTTCGTCATTCGACGCCTCAGCCCGAGTGCCGCCCTGGACATCGACGTCCCGTCCCGACCGGACGACGAGAATTTCTGGACGGTCAGCGCCGCTGTTGACCGTTCCCTGGCCTCAGCGGTGCTGATTCATGACGGCCAGCTGTCGGACCACCAGCTCCAGCTGCTGCTGGACCGGGCTCGGGCGGCCGACATCAACACCTCGGTTTTCAGCATCCGGGACGGCTCGCGCGCCTTTCGTCAGGCCAGCCTGAACGCCGTGTTCGAGGCCAAGCGGGCACTCCTGGCCGACGCCGACCTCGTCCTGCTCAATACCCGTGACGCGGCCGGGCTGTACGCCCTGCTGGGCCTGAAAGGCACTCGTGATAGCCACACGATATCCACCGGCACACGGCTGGTCATAGCCAGCGGCGTCACCCGACCGGTCGGCCACGTCTTTGCCGCGCTGATTGAGCGAGTGCTCGGCCCGGCTTCGGTCGCGCTGCTGCCCCATCAGCCCGACCCCGGCCCGGCCTGGGCGACCAGTCTGGCCGACCTGACGCGCCTCCAAAGAGGAAACGTGTCCTCCAGCTCCATGAATCCGTTGACACGTTCCCTCTTTCACGCTCCGTCCCAGAACAGTGAGTTGGGCTGGTGGCGCGCCCGGGTGGTTGGCGTGTGGCACTACGCCATCGAGGCCGGGGTTTCGCTGCCGGCGCTGAACGCCATCCTGGTTCTACCCGTCATCGCCTTTTTTCTGGTTATCGGACGTAACCTGATCGGTCTGGAGACCTTTGGATTTTTTGCTCCCATGCTGCTGGCCCTGGCCTTTCTGAGCACCGGCCTGGGCTGGGGGCTGCTGATCTTCGGCGTCATTATCGGTATTGGCGGCGGCCTGCGGGTAGCCTTGCAGGGGCTGCGTCTGCACCTGGTCGCCCGGGTGGCCATTCTGATTGCGGTCGTGGCGGTGAGCATGGCCGGACTGGCTCTGGTCGGGGCACGGCTGGGCATCGGGGCGCTGCTCCAGGTCGGGATTTTCCCCACCGTCATCATCGCCAACATGATCGAGAACTTCAGCAATACCCAGCTGGAGCGCGGCACCCGCGAGGCGCTACGGCTGAGCGTCAATACCCTGCTGGTAGCCCTGGTGTCGTACGCCTGTATCGAGAACACCGACCTGAGGCCGCTGTTGCTGGCCTTTCCCGAGCTGCTGGTCGGGATCATCGGGCTGGAGCTGGTGATCGGCTGCTGGCGCGGGATGCGGCTGGTCGAATATGTACGGTTTGCCCGTGTGCTGCGTCAGGCCGCAGCCGCCGACCAGAGATAGAGCCCCATGCTGCAGCGGCTGCGCAGCATGTCCCGGCAGTTTCTGGGTCTGAACCGGCGCGACCGCGATCTGGTCGCCCGCTACAACCCACGCCGCCTGGCTCACGACACCATCCACAAGCTGCACACCAAGACCCTGCTGCGCGCGTGCGACATTCCGGTTGCCGAGACCCTGGCGGTATACCGCTTTCCGCACGAACTCAGGCGCTTTGTCCAGGATGCGGCCGACTGGACAGATTTTGTGATTAAGCCTGCCCAGGGTACGGGCGGAGGCGGGGTCGTTGTCGTTGCCGGCCGCGAAGCCGAGGCTTTTCTGAGCCTGGGGGGCAGTAGGCTCAGGCCGCGCGCCCTGGAGAATCATCTGTCGGATATCCTGAACGGCGTCTACTCGCTCAACCATCGCTACGACGAGGCTTTTGTCGAACGCCGTCTACAGGCTCACCCGAGGCTGGCCCGACTCAGCTTCCAGGGCTTGCCCGACATCCGGGTCATCGTGTTTCAGGGCATTCCCCTGATGGCCATGCTGCGTCTGGCAACCCGCCGCTCCGAGGGCCGGGCCAATCTGGACAACGGCGGACTCGGGGTTGGCATCGACCTGGTCAGCGGGCGGACGACCGGGGCGATGGCCAGGCGGCGCTGGATGACCGAGCACCCCGATACCGGACTGGGGTTGAGTGGAATCCGGGTGCCCGAGTGGGACAGGCTGGTGCGCCTTGCCGCGCGCTGCGCTGACGCCACCGACATCAAGTACCTGGGCGTTGACGTGGTACTCGATGCCGACCACGGTCCGTGTGTGCTAGAGCTGAACGCCCGGCCCGGCCTGCTCATCCAGCTCGCCAACCGGCGCGGCCTGCGACCCTTGATCGAGGCGGTCGAGCGGCGCGCGCCCCGGAATCTGTCGGTGGCCGAGCGGGTGGCGTTCGGCCAAGCCCTGTACGCCGACCAAGGCTAATCGCCGAATTGCGTTCCTGTGTCTGATGGTCTACGGAGATTAAAGGAGATTGCAATGGGAGCAACACACGTCACTGTGACTATTCGGAACCCGGCCGAGCCGGACAGAAGCTGGGAAGGGCTTTTTCTGGTCGATACCGGCGCGACTGATTCCCTCGTCCCCAGACCACATCTGGAAGCCATCGGCCTCAAACCCAAAGGTCAACGGACATATGAGCTGGCCGATGGGCGGGAGATCAAGATGGATATCACAACCGCAGACATCGAATTCATGGGGGAGATCGTCGGCGGGACGATTCTATTCGGGGAAGCGAACGTGGAGCCACTGCTTGGCGTTACCGCCCTGGAGTCAGTAGGTATTGAAGTCGACCCGACCAACCAGCGCCTCAAACGACTCCCCGCCGTCCGCCTCAAGAGCCTGCGGATCCATGAACGCACGTAGGGAAGTCCGATGATTACGTCAATTCGCCTGAAAAACTTCAAGAACTTTGCCGACGAAACCTTGCGTGTCGGTCCGTTCACAATTCTCGTAGGCGCCAACGCCAGCGGCAAAAGCAACATCCGTGACGCCTTCCGCTTTCTGGGCGGCATTGGTCGGGGCTATACATTGACGGAGATTTTCGGCGGTAAAGACATCGCTGGATGGAAGCCGATCCGCGGCGCGATGAATGAGATTATCCGGTTCGGGCAAGAGGCGTTTTCTATCGAGGTCGGACTAAAGCTGTCAAATGGGGATGCAAGTTATCTGATTGAGATTGGTTCCAGCGAAGAAAGACCCGGCGAATTGCGAGTTGCCAAAGAAGAACTCAAGCTTGAAGCAGAACCCATATACACGGCTCACGATGACGGTGCGAATCTCAAGGTTTCCGGCGTATGGAACAGCACGGGGGAGGGTTTGTTCGACTTAGGCCAGCCGGCTCTGACACAACTCATAGGATTTTTTAGGCGTGAGCAAGCACTCAAGGATACAATGATGGAGGAACTCTGCTCCGTCCTGTCCGATATGCGTTTCCTGGAACTGTCACCGGAACGAATGCGGGAGCCTGCTTTCCCCGGCGCGACTGTTTTGGGCGATAGTGGCGAGAACTTGCCAGTGGTGTTGCGAGAGATATGCACCAACCCTAAGCGTAAGGAAGTTCTCACGAGTTGGATTGCCGAGTTGACTCCGATGGATGTGACGGACTTCGAGTTTCCCGTCGATCCCAGCGGCCGTGTCCACCTCACGCTGTGTGAGGCGAACGGCAGCAAGGTGTCGGCCTATAGCGCCTCGGACGGTACGCTGCGCTTTCTCGCCATGCTCACCGTGCTACTCGGCGAGAATCCGCCGGACCTATATTTCTTCGAGGAGATTGACACCGGCATCCATCCGGCGCGGCAGTGGCTTTTGCTCGAACTGATCGAAAAGCAAGCTGCGAAACGTGGCATTCAGGTCGTCACGACCACCCATTCGCCTGATCTGTTGACCTTTGTCAACGACAGCACGTTTGAGCACTTGTCCGTCGTTGGCCGTCTCGAAGACTCGCAGGATGCCATCATCCGCACGGTTGCCGAACTGCCCAACGCCAAAAAGTTGCGCAAGTCACAGGGGCTGGGGAAGCTCCTTACTAGCGCTTGGATGGAAGACATGCTCGCCTTCACTCAGGACGACAACGACGCGGAGGGAGGCGGAGAATGAAGATCCTCATCATTCCCGAAGACTTCCGCAAGGATCAGTACATACTCAAGCCTCTGTTCTTGCGGCTTTTCAGAACCTTTGGCCGACCCTCTATACACGTTCGGGTTTGTCAGAACCCTTTGCTTGGCGGTGTCGGGGAAGCCCTGAAATCGGAACGTTTGGCGGAAATCGTTGAACGCTACCAAGGAGAGATTGATATCTTCATCCTGTGCGTTGATCGGGATGGCAATATCAGCCGACGGCAGACACTTGATCGCATTGAATCAGAGTTCAAAGAGAAGAGAGCATTCTTTGCCGAGAACGCCTGGGAAGAGCTTGAAACCTGGATTCTGGCAGGTTTGACACTGCCCCCCGACTGGCCTTGGACCGATGTTCGTGCCGAGGTGTCGGTTAAGGAACGCTACTTTGAGCCGCTTGCTGACGAGCGCGGCCTTGCTGGTACTCTTGGCGGTGGGCGTAAAAGGTTGGGCGAAGAAGCCGCCCGCAACATTTCTGCAATTCGTCGGAAATGCCCCGAAGACTTCGACAGCTTGGCCCGACGGCTCGAAACTTTCATCAATGCCTGAACGATGAAGGAGAACACCATGGAAAACGATGCCCGACCCCCGGTGGCGATTGGCCATGTCAGCCTGCGGGTGACCGACGTGCCCCAGGCCAGCGCGTATTTTGTCAGCCTGGGCATGCGCCTGATTCATCAGACGCCGACCTTCTGCGTGCTGGAGCTGCGGGGCGGCACCCACCTGGTGCTGCGCGAGGCCGAGAGCCCCATTCCCAGCCGTACCAAGGCGCCTTTTGACCTCATGGTGGACGACGTGCTCGCGACCCGTCGCCAGTACGACGAGGCCGGCTTCAAGCCCTCGGAGATCGAAACCGGCACGGTCCACCGCTGGTTCACCGTGCTGGGACCGGACGAGTACGAAATCACGATCACCTCGTCGCACGCCGGCAAACGGGCGGTGTAGGGCGAGCCTGAAGCTCGGCGGGCGATCATTTCCCGGCAGCCATTCTCCCGGGCGCGGACGGTCTCTTGACATGCGGCCGTTCCACGGCCATAGTATGCGTCAACTTTACGCAAACCCCTGGGGAGGGACCATGCACCCTATCTACGGCGGGGAAAAGACCCCGCAAGAACTGTACGACCACCTGTCGCAGCTCGACAGCGGCTACACGCCCGAGGCGTGTGCCGAGTATGCCGAGTGGATTCACGACATCAAACGGCTCAAGCAGGAGCGCGACGCGGTCATTCTGGCCCATAACTATCAGCGGCCCGAAATCTTCGAGGTGGCCGACTTTATCGGTGACTCGCTCGAACTCGCCCGGCAGGCCAAAAAAGTCGAGTCCGACCAGGTCGTGTTCTGCGGCGTGCACTTCATGGCCGAGACGGCCAAGATCGTGAACCCCGAGCGCAAGATTCTGCTGCCCGACCTGAAGGCCGGCTGCTCGCTGGCCGAGAGCATCACCGGCGAGGCTCTGGCCGAGCGCAAGCACGAGCTGCGCAGAGCCTATCCCGACTTGCAAACCATCTGTTACGTCAATACCACCGCCGACGTGAAGGCCGAGTGCGACGCGTGCTGCACCTCGTCCAACGCGGTGCAGGTCGTCGAATCCCTGGATACCGAACACGTCCTGTTCGTGCCGGACGAGAATCTGGCCCGCTACGTGCAGACCCAGACCACCAAGACTATCCTGTCCTGGGAGGGTAACTGCTACGTCCACCACCAGATTACCCCCGAGCACATCCTGTCGGTGCGCGACAATCTGCCCCACGTCAAGGTCCTGGTTCATCCCGAGTGTCGGGAAGACGTGATTCAGCTGGCCGACGCTGTCCTGTCGACCAGCGCCATGGTCCGTTATGCCAAGGACAGCCCGGCCGACGAGTTTCTGATTGTCACCGAGTGTGGCCTGTCCGACCGGCTGCTGCTCGAAATCCCCGAAAAGAAATTCTACAAGAGCTGCCAGCTGTGCCACTACATGAAGATGATTACCCTCGACGGCGTGCGTGACTCGCTGCAGGCGCAGCGCTACGAGATCACCCTCGACGAGGATATCCGGGTCGCCGCCGAACGGGCGATTGACCGGATGCTGGAGCTGAGTGCCTAAGCCGAATTCTTCTCCCAGCGTGGTCGGGCCGGCCGCCGTGCAGGGCAGGGCGGACCGGCCGCCGGCGTCCTGCCCTCGGGTGGCGGTTGACGCCGTGCTGTTCACGATCAGTGACGGCCGGCTGCAAACCCTGCTGGTCAATATCAAGACTGGCCCGTTCACCGGTCGCTGGGCCTTCCCGGGCGGCCTGGTCGAGCTTGGTGAGTCGCTCGACGGGGCGGCCTACCGCGAGCTGTACGAGAAGACCGGGGTACGTGACCTGTACCTCGAACAGCTGTTCACTTTTGGTGATGCCGGGCGCGATCCGGCCTGGCACACCGTGGCGGTGGCCTATTTTGCCCTGGTGCCGCATTTCGAGCGTGGGCTGAAGCGGAGTGACAAGTACGCCGGTATTGACTGGTTTCCGGTCCACGACCTGCCGCAGCTGGCCTATGACCACAGCGCGATTGCCGCCTATGCGCTGAAACGCTTGCAGGCCAAGCTGGGCTATACGAACATCGTCTACAGCCTGCTGCCCGACGAGTTCACCCTGCGCGAAATCCAGGCCATCTACGAGGTCATCCTGAACCACAAGCTGGACCGTCGTAATTTCCGGCGCAAGATTCTGGCCCTGGGGCTGCTCAAACCCCTGCCGAAAACCCGCCACGGCGCCCATCGACCGGCCGCCCTGTACACCTTCACCCAGCGCCGCCCGATGAACGTGGGCGTGTTGTAAGCGGAATGGCAGTCGGCCGCTGAGGGGTGGGTTCGTGTGGTCCGGCTCTGCACCTTACTGCGCCATTCTGCTGGGCGTATGGACCGCTCTGATGCCGGTCGCTGCTCACACCTCGTCCGACCCGTCCGCCACGCTCAGCTGCCTGAGCTTCAACCTGCTCCACGGCGGCGTTTCCTCGGGGCTGTGGGGCGACGGCCAGGACCTCGAACGCCGCCTGGAACTGGTGACGGCACGGCTACGTAGCCTGGAGCCCGATATCATCGGTCTGCAGGAAGCCTCCGAGGGCCGCGGGCGGGGCAATATCGCCCAGCGTCTGGCCACCCGGCTCGGCTATGAGTACGTCTTCAGCCCGGCCAGCTCGCGCTTGTTCAGCCGTCCGTGGGCCAACCGCGCCGTGGCCAGGCTGATGAATTTCGCCGAAGGACCGGCCATCCTCAGCCGCTATCCGATTCTGAACTGGCAGGTGCACGATCTGCCCCGCTGCGGCAGCTGGACCGATCCCCGGGTGCTGCTGTGCGCCGAGGTGCAAACGCCGTGGGGAGTACTTCAGGCCTGCTCGACCCATATCTCGCCCAAGGCGTGTCAGGCCAGCGGGGTGGCTGAGCTACTGCAAGTCCGTCCGCGCTCCACGCCCCTCATTCTGATGGGAGATTTCAACACTACGCCGCAGTCCGAGGGCTTCGCCCAGCTGACCGGCCAGACCGGACTGATTGACACCTTTCGGCTGGCCAATCCCAGCGACACAGGGCCGACGGTCTGGCAGTGGGTGTATGCGGAGCGGCCGACCGCCCGGTGGCGGGTCGATTATGTGTTTGTGCGGCCGGGCGACAGGTATCGGGTGCGGTCGAGCCGGCTCGTCCTGAATACGCCCCAGCGGCTCGCCACTGGACAACTCCTGTGGCCGTCCGATCACTACGGCGTTCTCACCGAGTTTGACGTGTTGGCCGTTCCCCCATAAAAAAGAACCCATGTGGAAATACCTGATAACGGCTAGCCTGTTGACGCTCGGCACGCTTGCGCTGAGCCAGGCCGAATCGACACCTCAACTCTCCCAGGCGACGCCATCCGAGCCGTCGTCCGCCACCCAATCCACTGGCCTGCCGGCGACCCTGCCCCCGGACATGTTCACCGGTACGGTCCGTCAGGCCTACCAGGTTGCGGCCGACATGCCCGGGGTGCTGGCCGAACTCAACTGCCACTGTGGCTGTGACCGCTCACAGGGCCACCGCAACCTTTTGGACTGCTTCAGCGACACCCACGCGGTCGGTTGACCCCACTGCGTGAATGAGGCGCTGGACGCGCACTCGCTGTTTATGATGGGCACTCCCCCGGACCAGATTTACGACTTTATCGAGCAGAAGTACGGGCCGCAGCCCTAATCCTTGAGATTCTGCTTCAGATCCTGGGCCAGCTCTATCAGGTGTCCGTCAGGGTCGCGCACATAGGCCGTGCGCTGTCCCCACGGCCGGGTTGTCGGCGGGGTGGTGGCTGCCGCGCCTTTTTCGGTCAGCTCGGCATAGGCGGCGTCAACATCGGCGACCTTGAAGCCGAGCTCGAAGCCGGCGGCATCGGCCGCCGGTTTGCGCAGGTTAAAGCCCAGCGTCCGGTCCATGGCCGCCCGGGTATAAAAGCCGAGCCGGGTCGCGCCTGTGTCCAGCTGGGCATACTCACCCGAGCGATGGCCCAGGCGCAGCCCCAACACCTGGGTGTAGAAGCCGAGTGCGCGGTCGAGGTCGTCAACAATCAGGATCACATAGTCGGGAGCGGTCAGTTGCATGGCGAGCGTCCTCCTTGGCGTCCTATGCTGCCATCCGGCCCGGGGCTTTGAAAGGCGGGGCAGAGCCACGGATTGCCTGGTGAGCCAGGAGCGTCCGTGCTAGTATCGGCTCAGGTCGATGGGAGGACAGGTGCGACGCAAGACTCACGACAAAAACGGTCGGTTGGGACACATCCTGGCCGGATTCCTGGCTCCCCATCCCCCCCACCTGGTGTACGCGGAAAATCCGCCCCAGAACGAACCACGAGCCGAGGGGGGCTGGGAGCAGCTGCGCTGGGCCTACGAACGCGCGCGGCGCAGCCTCGCGCTGCTCAAACCCGACGTGCTGCTGGTCCACTCGCCGCACTGGATGACCCAGCAGGGCCATCACTTTCTGGGCGTGCCGCAGCTGAGCGGTAAATCGGTCGATCCGATCTTTCCCAATATCTTTCGTTACCGGTTTGCGCTTGAGGTTGATGTCGAGCTGGCCGAAGCCTGCTGCGCCGAGGGCGCCAAGCTGGGCCTGTACACCAAGATGATGCGCAACCCCAACTTCCGGGTCGATTACGGAACCATCACCACCCTGCACATGATGCGCCCCGAGTGGGACATTCCCATCGTCGGCCTGTCGGCCAACAACTCGCCCTATTACCTGTCAACCGAACAGGGCCTGGAAGAGATGGACCGGCTGGGCAAGGCCACCCGGGCTGCGGTTGAAAAGACCGGCCGCCGGGCGGTCGTGCTGGCCTCCAACACCCTGTGTCACTGGCATTTCCACCAGGAACCCGCCCTGCCCGAGGACATGTCTCAGGAACGGCCGCACAGCTACAGCGGCTATAAGTGGGACATGCGGGTCATCGAGCTGCTGCGTCAGGGCAGGACCGCCGAGGTGTTCCGTCTCCTGCCCCAGTTCATTGACGAGGCATTTGCCGAGGTCAAGTCCGGGGGCTTTACCTGGATGTTCGCGGCCATGGGCTATCCGGACATTCCGGGCCAACTGCACGGCTACGGCACGGTCATCGGCACCGGCAACGCGGTCATGGAGTGGAATCTGGCTGCGGCCGGCTCGGCCGGTTCGCCGACCCGCGCCGGGCGTGCGACCGGGGCTTGAGTCGGGGACGGGAACAGCGACGCGATGCCGATTGTCTCCGCCTTTCTGGTGCCCGGCTCCCCCCTGCCATACGTCAAGCCGGACAACCCGCCGTGGACCCGGCTGGCCGCTGGCTACCGCGCCGCCGAACAGGCGCTGGCCGCCTCACAGCCCGAGGTGCTGCTCGTCTACTCCACCCAGTGGATTGCGGTCCTTGACCAGCTGTGGCAGGCCCGGCCGCGGCTGCGCGGGCTCCACGTCGACGAGAACTGGCATGAGTACGGCGATATGGCCTACGACCTGAAGATCGATGCCCGTCTGGCCAGGGCGTGTGCCAGCGCGGCGACCAGAGCTGGTGTGAAATCCAAGGCGGTCAACTATGACGGCTTTCCGATTGATACCGGAACGATTGTGGCCGCCAAGTTGCTGAACCCAAACGGCCGGCTGCCACTGCTGATCGCCTCCAACAACCTGTACCATGACTTCAGGCTGACCCAAAAACTGGGCCGGATCGCCGCTGCCCAAGCCCGGCGTGGGCGCAAGCGGGCTGCGGTGGTCGGGGTCGGCAATCTGTCCGGCGCGTTTTTTCGGGACGCGATCGATATCCGTAAAGACACACTCGTCGCGCCCAGCTACGACCGCTGGAACAAGAAGATCCTGGGGCTGATGACCAGCGGCGATGTCGCTGGACTGGCTGCGACCCTGCCCGGTTTCGTGGCCGAGGGCAGGGCCGACATGGGCTTTAAGCATTACGCCTGGGTGCTGGGCGCCTTAGGCGGGAAGTTCAGCGGCGCGACCGTCCACGCCTACGGGCCGCTGTACGGAGCCGGCGGCGCGGTCGTCGAGTTCCGGCTCACATCCTGACACAAGGAGGACGATTATGGCCGAGCCGCAGCGGGATCGGATTTTGAGCGGGCTGGCGATTTGTTTTTGGCTGTTGGCGCTCTCGAATTTTTTCAAGCCGTTTCAGCTGTCCGAGCAGACCGGCTTTGTCCTGTTCGGGACCCGTCTGACGGGCACGGACAACGTGATCTGGAGCCTTGTCTTCGGCGCCTATCTGACGCTGTACGGCCTGGGCCTGTGGTACATGAAGCGCTTCGTCGTCGGCATGTCGCACGCCTACGCCCTCTACGTCGTCCTCAACCTGTTCCTGTACTGGGGCAATAACCCGCCGTCGGGCAGCGGGGGCGTCATTGGCGCGGTGCTCTACTCTGTGATCGCGATTGGGGCGTCGGTGGGCGCGGCCGTACTCTTGAGCCTGCGCCGCAAAGAATTCTCGTGGTAAGCGCAGCGGCGCGCCCGGTCCGACCGGGGCGCCGCCCTGGCGGTTAGCCGCGCTGGACCAACTCAACGATATTGCCGTCGGGGTCCTTGACCATGGCGATGCGTACCCCGGGCCGAAACTCGGTCTCGGGAATAGTGAACTCCACCCCCTTGTCCTTGAGTTCGGCGCACAGGGCGCTGATATCGTTAATCACAAACGTGATGTAGCGAAACCCGAGCTGTTTCTCCAGACCGATGGTCCCGGCCGACGGAACGGTCTTGGGGTCAATCAGCTTGATGTCGCTCTTGCCGAAGTGGAGCCGGTGCAGGGCGCCGAACGGGGTGGGCAGCTCTTCGCTCTTCTCCAGGCCGAGCATGCCCTGGTAAAAATCCAGGCTCTTGGTGATGTCGCTGACGACAATGCCCAGATCGACCGAATCTTTGGCGGGATTGAGAGGCATACGCGCTCCTTTGCGGGGAATCGGGCTCAGCCGCGGGCGCCGCTGAGTTCGATGAGTTCAATCTTGTAGCCGTTGGGATCCTCGACAAAGGCGATGACCGCGCCGCCGTGCATCATCGGGCCGGCGTCACGGACAACATTGACGCCTTTTTCCTTGAGTTCGGCGCACTTCTCATAAATCCCGTCAACGCCGATGGCCAGATGCCCAAAAGCGTCGCCCTGGTCATAGCTCGAGGTGTCCCAGTTGTGGGTCAGCTCGATGACCGAGTTGTCGTTTTCATCACCATAGCCGACGAAAGCCAGGGTGAA
Organism: uncultured Binatia bacterium (SeqCode); assembly: GCA_965243735.1. Classification (GTDB taxonomy): domain Bacteria; phylum Desulfobacterota; class Binatia; order Bin18; family Bin18; genus JAAXHF01. The sequence continues at coordinate 2,864,470 of CBDEVZ010000008.1, read as the reverse complement.
CTTGCCGCCCGGATAGTCCTTTTTGCGCAGCAGTTTCATACCCAGGGATTCGGTGTAGAACTTGATCGACTCGTCCATGTCGTTGACCCGGATCATGGTGTGCAAGAGTTGCATAGCCTTCCTCCTTCGTGCGGGTGTTGCCCATGCTGACAGCACGGCAGGTGCATTATCGGTGATTCCACCCCTGTACGCCGTGGACAACTTACGAATTTCGGGCCGATCATGCAACGGGTCTGGGGCAAGAAAAAAAGACGGTTGAGCTTCAGCTGGCTCGGCTGCTGCGGTCGCCGGCGGGCTGGTGGATTTTGCCATTGGAACCGATTGCGGCGGTTCGGTGCGTTTACCAGCCAGCTCCTGTGGGATAGTTGGTTTTCGACCGACCCACGGGCGTATTCCGCAAGAAACGATACCTGGACGATTTCAGAATGAGGCTTGACGTTCTGTCTCAAATTTGAGACAGTGCTGGCCATGAAAGACGTGAGGTTCGTTAGTTCCTCCCTCAACGACCTCCGCGCCTTTCCAAAAGCCCCACGCCAGGACATGGGCCGCCAGATCAATCGGGTTCAGCAGGGGCTCGATCCGCAGGATTGGAAGCCTATGCCGAGGGTAGGGCGCGGCGTGCGCGAGATCCGTATTCGCGATGAGAGCAACAACTACCGCTGCATGTACGTGACGAATATCGGCGATGCTGTTTACGTGCTGCACGTGTTTAGGAAGAAATCACAAAAGACGGCAGCGAAGGACATCGAGACGGCGAAGTCCCGGTTGAAGGCACTTCGAGCCCGATTAAGGCAGAGGGGATAGCCAATGGAGATTCACAGCTACCGGAGCGTCTGGGATGCTATCGCGGACAGCCCTGAGGAAGCGGCCAACCTCAAGATCCGCTCTCATCTGATGGACGCCATCAAGGCATACATCGACCACGAGGGCATCACGCAGGAGGAGGCGGCTCAACGGCTCGACGTGCCGCGCTCCCGCGTGAGCGAACTCGTCAACGACCGGATCAGCAAATTCACCATCGACAAGCTGGTCAACATGGCCGCTCGGGTCGGGCTGACCACTCGGATCACGGTCAGGAGAGCCCGGCGTCGTTCCGTGAATCGAGGCACGCGGCATCGGGCAGCAGTCGCATGACATCATCCTCCGAGCGTTTAGTATGAACTTGCATACTACAAATTGAAGTTGTCTTTAAGAAGCAGTCTCAAAAATACCTGATAGGCGCTCCGGAGGCCGTCGATCCTGGGCAAAAGCGATGGTCTTCCTATTTTTGAGACTGCTTCTAAGTTAAGAGAGCAGAAAAATCAAGGAAAACATTATGCGCTTTGGCACCTATTATTTTCTTCAGGCCCCTCCAGACACCTCTCACGCAGAGATCATTCACCGGGAGTTTGCCCAGATTCTGCTCAGTGAAGAACTCGGCTACGACAGCGTCTGGCTGACCGAGCACCACTTTATTGACTACGGCATTTCAACCAGTCCCATGGCGCTGGCCGCGGCGATTGCCGCTCGAACGGAACAGCTCACCATCGGGCTGGCCGCAGTGATCCTGCCCTTTCATGATCCCATTCGTCTGGCCGAAGAAATTGCCTTTGTTGATATCCTCAGCCGCGGACGTTTGCGCGTCGGGGTGGGCCGGGGCAACCGGCCTATCGAGTTTGCCGGCTACCGGGTTCCGCAGATAGAAAACCGTGAGCGCTTCAGCGAAACCCTGGCCGTTATGATTCAGGCCTGGACCCAGGAACGCGTCTCCTATCACGGCAAGTTTTTTACCCTTGACGATATCCCGGTCATTCCCACGCCCCACCAGAAACCGCACCCTCCGCTATCGCTCGTCTGCGTCAGTCCCGAGACCATCCAACTGGCCGCCAGGAGCGGCTGGTCCATGTTGAACTCGATTCTGTTTGGTCCGTTCGGCCAGATTGAACACAATCGGGACATCTATACTGCCACCCTGAGTGAAGCCGGACGCTCCGAGGCCGCCATACAAGCGGCGCTCCAATCGTGGGGGGTGTCACGCCATATCTATGTTGCGCCGACGGACGCCCCGGCTCTGCGTGAGGCCCAAGCGGCCGAGCTGTGGTATCAACAAGCCCTGGCCCGCTTTCTCGTTCCCGAACATATCGAGGCTGCTCCTCCGACCCTTCAGCCACAGTTTCGCGCGCTGGCCGACCGTTTGGCCACTATTACCTGGGAGGAGCTTGTGGCAGAAACCGTGCTGTTTGGCTCGCCTGAGCGGATTGTGGACCGGGTGCGTGAAATGGAAGCGGCCGGGGTGGGCGAGCTGCTGTGCTGGATGAATTTCGGGGGACTGCCCCAGGACCGGGTTGAACGCTCCATGCGCCTGTTTGCGGAGAAAGTCATGCCCCATTTCCGGTAGTCGGCGCGACTTGGCGAAAAATTCTGGTGCGATCTCTTGCCTTCGCGATATTGAATGGTTGATCGAAGAGGTTGCCAAACCGGAGGAATACCGCCGCAACTGGCAACCCCTCATCGCCGGCAGTCCGTTGAATTTCATGCAATAGGGAGGGCTCAAACAATTCGTTCAGACGCCCGCTGGCCTCTAAAGTTCGAGCGAGTTCAACAACTCCGCAGGGTCGAGAACTTTGACAATTGACTTTTTGAAATCCTTAGCGTCCCGACTGATTATTGACTGCGCCCCGACCAGATACGCTGCTTGCTCCAGTACTGCGTCTTCAAAATCCGTTATCTTGCTTCTGAGCGCTGCCTCAATCACAGGTCGATTGACCGGCGCGATTTCAAAGAGTTCTATCAGACGCTTCAAGGCGGAGCGTGCTGCGTGTTTTTTCAGCGCTTGCGATAAAAGATAATCGACAGTCGTGATAGTGGTTGCACAGAGATAGGATTCCAGCCGGGATTGCTCGGTCAGCGCAAAGATTTGCGTCGCAGATTGTACAAACGGTTCTCGGTCCAATAGAGCGTCAAGCACGACATTTGTATCGATCAGTATTTTCACAGATATTTCTCCCGGAGATGCTTCTTGTATGAGTCCGCATCCGTCCGGTGCCCTTTCAGTACGCCGACAAGCGAAGCCGTAAGCGGGGGGAGTTTCTTTACGGCGTGCTGATTGGGCGTACTGAGCGAGTCAAAAAAGTCGCCAACCATCTGAGAGACTGATTTGCCTCGACGGTCTGCCTCAAATTTTCCTTTTTCGACGAGTCTTTCATCCATTCGTAAGGTGAGCTTTGTATTCATGACGTACATATATTATGGCATATACGTCACGTCAAGCTTCTATTTGCTATTTTCAACCTTGACACCCTGCGCCAGTAGGCCGTATACACTTCCAAAGCCTCGTTATCCTGAACACCGAAGACCGAACCGAACGGGTAGACACATGTGTGGCATCGTCGGATTCTTAGATAAAAGCGGCAACCGTCAGGCAGCGGTAGGGCAAACCTTGCTCGACATGTTGTCCGCCCTTGACCGCCGTGGCCCGGATTCGAGCGGAGTTGCCGTCTACGCAGACCGTGGCGCGGATGCCTGTGTCCTACGGATCAAGCTAGGCGAGCACGGCCCATTTGAGACCCTTGCCGACTTGGTCGTCGAGCGGGTTAAAAGCCTCGTTTCGGTGTCTGCAGTAGACGTCCAGGGCCCATCTCTGCGTCTCGTCGTCACGCCTCCGGAGAATCCGGAATCTCTGGAACGGACCATTGAATCGGTGGACGGCGGCGTCGAAGTCGTCAGCCTGGGCAATCGCCTTGAGTTGGTCAAACAGGTCGGCTCTCCGGCAAATCTTGAAGCCACGTACGCGGTCTCGTCGTATGTCGGCACGCATGGCATCGGCCATACCCGCATGTCTACCGAGAGTCGCGTTGACCTCAGCCATTCTCAGCCCTTTTGGGCGCATGGCCGCGCTGACGTTGCCGTCGTCCATAACGGGCATATCACCAATTACCACAAGATGCGGCGCATCTATGAGCAGCAGGGACATCGTTTTTACACCGGGAACGACTCGGAAATTATCGGCCTGTATCTCGCCGACCGCATGGCGCAGGGCGCCAGCTTTGCAGACGCGCTCCAGACCTCGCTGACCGACTTTGACGGGGCGTTCAGCTATCTGGCCGCAAGCGCGGACAGTCTGGGTTACGTCAAAGACCCGTTTGCCTTCAAACCCCTGGTGGTGACCGACACGCCGGCCTATGTCGCTATTGCCACCGAAGAACAGGCCCTGCGCTCCGCCCTGGGCGATGACTTTCCGGTGTGGGAACCGGGGGTGAATACCGTCAGGACCTGGACGGTGGAGAATGGCGTCGGTTCGTAAGGACGTATCGTGAAAGACATCGACTGTACGGGCAAAACCTCCCGAGTCATCAATCAGGAAATCCGCCACCACATCCAGGCCGGCGAAACTGAAATACGCGTCCACCACCCCCAGGCACGCCATAATCTCGGCGTAGCAGTCCTCCAACCGGTCAGCCTGACCATGACCGGGAGTGTGGGCTATTATTGTGGCGGACTTATTGACGGGCCGCGGATTGCAGTGCACGGGAGTTGCGGCTGGGGCTTGGCGGAAAGCATGCTGAGCGGCACGGTCATCGTGAACCAGAACGCGGGCAATAGCGCCGCGGCCTCCATCCGAGGCGGCACGGTTGTAATCCGGGGGAGTGCGAGTTCACGCGCCGGTATTGCCATGAAGGGCGGGATGCTCATTGTTCAGGGCAACAGTGGCTATATGACCGGTTTCATGATGCAAAAAGGCACCATTATTGTCTGCGGAGATACGGCCGAAGCGTTGGGTGATTCCATGTATGAGGGACGTATCTTTGTGGGCGGCCGCATCTCAGACCTGGGTAATGATGCGGTCATCGAGGATATGACGGACCAGGACCAGGCCTTTCTGACAACGACACTCGCCCAGTACGATATTGAAGCACCGCCCTCCTTCCAAAAGATCGTCTCCGGCAGACGCTTATGGCAGTTTGACAAAAAAGACTTTGATACCTGGCGGGAGGCCCTGTGAGCGAGCGCCCTGTTGTCCGACACAGCACCATCTGGAAACCCGAGAACATAGAGGACATCCAGGCCAAAGCCGACCTGGGCCGCTATCGTATTCGGGGCTTTAGCGCCTTACGCGACCGCCCCTTGCCCTCTTTTGACGACCTGACGTTTGTGCCCTGTACCCTCACCCGGGTGCCGCTCGAAGGCTACCGTGAAAAATGTTCGACCAAGACCGTGCTCGGCAGCCGTTTTGCCAAAAAGCCGATTGAGATCGACATCCCCATTATGGTGACCGGGATGAGCTATGGCGCGCTGTCCTATAACGCCAAAGTCGCCTTGGCCAAAGCCGCTGCCCGCGCCGGAACATCCACGACAACCGGCGATGGAGGGATGTTGGCCGCCGAGCGCGAGCATTCGGATATTCTGATCTACGAAGTCTTACCCAGCCGCTACGGCATTAACGTGCACCATCTCCGGCAGGCCGACGCGATTGAGCTGACGGTGGGACAGGGGGCCAAGCCCGGCACGGGCGGGCTGCTGCTGGAGTCCAAGGTCTCGGACGAAATCGCCGAGCTGCGCGACCTGCCGCCGGGTGTTGACCAGCGCAGCCCATGCCGCCATCCGGACTGGCTCGGCCCGGACGACATGCTGACCAAGATCGAGGAGCTACGCGAGGCAACCGATTGGCAGGTGCCGATTTTTGTCAAAATGGGCGCGGCTCGCGTATACGACGATGTGAAACTGGCGGCCAAGGCCGGAGCCGACGTGGTGGTGGTCGATGGGATGGAGGGCGGTACGGGTGCCTCGCCGGATATCCTGCTTGACCATACCGGGATTCCGACCCTGGCTGCGGTGAGCGAAGCGCGTGTTGCCCTGGAAGAGTGCGGCCTGTACGGCACGGTCCAGCTCATTATTGCCGGCGGCATCCACAGCGGCACCGCTGCGGCAAAGGCGCTGGCGCTCGGCGCAGATGCCGTTTATATCGGCACCGCGGCTTTAATCGCACTGAACTGTAACAAGCCACTGTACGTGGACGATTATCAGGCCATCGGTGCCGAGCCCTACGCCTGCCATCACTGCCATACCGGCCGCTGCCCGGTCGGCATTACAACGCAGGACCCGGAGCTGATGAAACGGCTGGATATTGACGCGGGTGCGGAGCGGGTTGGCAACTTCTTTAACGCGATGACCCTGGAAATCCAAATGTTAGCCCGCTCTTGCGGGAAATCCGATGTCCATGCCTTAGAGCCTGAAGACCTGCGCGCCTTAACGCTGGAGTCCTCCATGATCACCGGTATTCCCCTGGTTGGCACCAACGTGGTCTTTGCCGGAGGGCCGGGCTGGAAACCGTCGTCCGAACGGTAGTCCCCATGTCGTTTCTTCTGGCCTGTCCCAACTGCGGCGAGCGGAGTGTGTATGAGTTTCGCTCGGGCGGGGAGTTCCGGCAACGACCGTCCGCGTCGGTTTCGTCACACGAGTGGGCGCGCTACCTGTATCTCCGAAAAAATGAGGCCGGTGAGACGACCGAGTGGTGGTATCATCAGTTGGGTTGTCGGCGCTGGTTTTTAGCCGTTCGCGACACGCGCACAAACCTTGTCAAAGAAACCTATGAGCACGACTAGACGCCCGCCCCACCCGACCCACGTCATCGACCACGAGCAAACCCTGACTTTCACCTTTGCCGGGGAACGCATACAGGCACGGGCGGGCGATACTATCGCCTCGGCGCTCTACGCCGCGGGCCAGCGGACATTCAGTCGGAGTTTCAAATACCATCGCCCGCGCGGGCTGTTATGCGGCGCAGGGCAGTGTCCGAACTGTCTGATGAATGTAGATGGCACTCCCAGTGTCCGTGCCTGTACCGAACCCGTTCGGCAGGGCATGCGCGTCCAGCCACAAAATGCGTGGCCCTCACTCAAGCACGACCTGCTGTCTATTATTGACACCCTCGACTGGCTACTGCCGATTGGCTTCTATTATAAGACTTTTATCCGTCCGCGTTTTTTCTGGCCCTTGGCAGAAAAATTTCTTCGCCGGGCCGCCGGCTTAGGAGAAATCAATACCCAGGCAAAGCCAAAAGGCGGCTATGAGCACGAGTACCGCCACACCGATATTACGGTTATTGGCGGTGGGCCGGCCGGTCTGACCGCGGCGTATGAGGCCGCCAACCTCGGCTGTCAGGTGACGCTGATCGACGACCAGCCCGAACTCGGGGGTCACTTACGGTTTCAGACCGGGATCTACGATAACATCGGCGAGCAGAGCGGCGTGACCGGCTTCGCCCTGGCCCAGTCACTGAGGGAGCAAGCCACTGCACAGCCGAACATTGATGTTCTTTCGTCTGCCACGGTCTTTGGCGGCTATGAAGGCGGGCTGCTGGGCGTGATGCAGGCCAAGCGGCTGATTCATCTGCGCACCCAGCGCGTGATTATTGCAACCGGGAGCCACGAATATCCCGCCGTTTTTGCAAACAATGATGTACCCGGAGTCATGCTCAGCAGCGGTGTCCGGCGACTGCTGCACCTCTACGGCGTGCAGCCCGGTACACGAGCGGTGGTGGTCTGTCATGATGACATAGGCTGGACTCTTGCCGGTGAGTTGCTGGGTGCCGGCATCCGGGTCGTGGCGGTTGTGGACTCTCGCTATAGGCTGCCAGACGCTCAGGATTCCGTAGAACAGCTCCAACGCAGCGGCGTCGAGGTGCTCACCTCCTACGCTATCCAGGCCGCCCACGGGACACGTCACGTTGATGGAGCCCTGGTTGTTCCGCTCGATGCTCAGCAGCGGCCTTTTCCGCATGCCGGTCGTTTTATTCCGTGCGACTTGATTTGTCTTGCGACCGACCAGGCTCCGACGGGTGCTCTGGTTGCGCAGAGCGGAGGAGAACTTCGCTACGACGAAGCACTGGGACAGACGGTTCCGCATCGGCTTCCTGCCCAGGTGTTCTGTGCAGGAGACGTGACCGGTATTCAGCATTTACCGGCGACGCTTGTCCAAGGACGCTTGGCCGGGCTCCGGGCCGCCCACAGCCTGCGCGCTTCAGAAACGTCTGCTTCTTCTTATATCCAGACCTTACAACACGAGTGCGATACCCTGGAGCAGGCGTATCGGCAGCACTATGAATCCTACCCTCAGCTCAGCCACACTTGGGCCAACACAAAGCAATTCGTGTGTGTCTGCGAAGATATTACCCATAAGGACCTGGCCCAGGGTGTCGCCGAGGGCTTCGACGAGGTCGAAACCCTCAAACGCTACAGCACGTTTTCAATGGGGCCGTGTCAGGGTCGCATGTGCTCGACTTCATCAGCGCGGATTTGCGCCCGATACGCCGGCTCTGAGCTGGCAACGCGGACGACCACGGCCCGTCCGCCCGTGACGCCGGTTCCCCTCGGCGTGCTGGCCGGACGTGGGCATCAGCCGGAAAAACATACCCCTCTGCACCATCGCCATATCGCGCTTGGGGCAGAGATGATGCTGCTCGGCAGTTGGAAACGACCGTATGCGTATACCACACCGAGCGAAGAACATCAGGCGGTTCGCGAACGGGTCGGCCTCATAGACGTCAGCACCCTGGGAAAATTGGAGGTCAAGGGCAAGGACGCCGCACGCCTGCTGGATAAAGTCTACACGCATACCTTTTCGACACTCCGGGTCGGACGTATCCGGTATGGGGTGATGTGCGACGACAGCGGGATCATTATTGATGATGGTACGGTTTCACGCCTGGCCGACGACCATTTCTTTTTGACGACCACAACCGGCAATGTCGAATTCGTCGAACAATGGCTCAAGTGGTGGACGGCCGGGACAGACCTGTGTGCGCATGTGACCAATATGACCGGCGGGCTGGCGGCCATGAATATCGCCGGACCGCAGGCCAGACAGGTGTTCAGCCAGCTCACGGATATTGACCTGTCTGCGGAAGCTTTTCCCTATATGGCCTGCCGGCACGCCACAGTGGCCGGAGTTCCGGCGCTGCTGCTGCGCATCGGCTTTGTCGGAGAGACCGGCTGGGAAATCCATGTTCCGGCCGAATGCGGGGAGCAGGTCTGGGACGCCATTATGGCGGCTGGGGCAGGGTTTCAGATTGTCCCGTTTGGCGTTGGGGCGCAGCGCATTTTACGTTTGGAGAAAAAACATGTCATTGTCGGCCAGGACACGGACGCACTGTCCAATCCCTTGGAAGCCGGCATGGAATGGGTCGTCAAATTCAATAAGGACGACTTTATTGGCAAACGTGGCCTCCAGGCCGTACAGGAACGTGGCCCACGTCATAAACTGGTTGGCTTTGCGCTGCGCGACTTCGGTATGGCGGAAGGTGGTCAAGCGGTCGTGGTGAACGGACAACCGGCCGGCAGGGTTGCCAGCGCGGCCTTCAGCCCGACTGCCGGCAAATGTGTCGGTCTCGCCTGGGTACCGGTTGAGGTGGCGGGTGGCACTGGTCCGTTTCAGATTCGCATCAACGGAGCGGATGCCCAGGCCGATGTCATTGACGACGCCTTCTATGATCCTCAAGGAGAGCGCCTCAGGAGCTAGGAATGGCAGCGATACCCCTTATCCGACGTTCGGCGCTGCATGCCTTTCATCTGGCTGAGGCCAGCGTGACTGAAGACCATGGCTGGCAGTGTGCCGACTCCTACGGCTCGGTTGACGCCGAAGTACGGGCGATCCGGGAACAGGTAGGGCTCAGCGATATCAGTCCGCTGGCCAAGCTCGATATTCAAGGCAAGGATGTGTTCGCCTCGCTCGGACAAAAGCTCTCGCTTGGGCTTTCACTTGAGACCGTCCCGGTCGGACGGGTCGTTCGCGTCCCTCCCCAGGCTCTTCAGCTCGACGCACAGACGGGCGGACTGCTGTGCTCCCTGGCCAGGGACTACGCGCGGCTCATCTCTCCGCCCGGAACAGCCGACGCAGTCCATGCCCGTGTTGAATCAGTCAGACAACAGACAGCAGATCCCGCCTGCGTCCACCTGACAGATGTCACCTCAAATTTTACCGTCGTACAGATTGTAGGTCCGCGCAGTCGGGACTTATTGCGGAAACTCACAGCCCTGGACCTCAGACTCGCCCAGTTCCCTGATTTGTTCTGTGCACAGGGCAGCCTGGCACGCATCCATGCCCTGGTCCTGCGCGCAGACATCCAGGCACATCTGGCCTACCAGGTCTACTGCGGACGAGAGTTTGGCGCCTATCTATGGGACGCTCTACTGGACGCGGGCCAGGAGTTTGGCGCGCGCCCATTTGGCCTGGTCGCCCAGCGTCAGTTACACACACAAGGATAAGTCATGTTGCGGCTCTTTCGCACACAACGGATGTGGCGCCGACATGATCTGAAAGATCGTTATGATGTGGTGATTATCGGGGCCGGCGTCCACGGCTTGGCTACTGCCTATTATCTCGGCAAACAGGGGATAAAAAACGTCGCGGTGCTCGACCGTGGCTATCTCGGTGGGGGCAATAGCGGACGCAATACCGCTATTCTACGCGCGAATTATCGTACAGCCGAAGCTATTCCTTTTTATGATGAGAGCCTGCGGCTGTATCAGGAATTGTCTCAGGAAGTCGATTTTAACGTTCTTTTTTCTCAGATTGGCCATCTCACGCTGGCACATACGGACACCGGCGTTGATGGCCTGCGCGTCCGGGCCGAGGCCAACGCTCTGCTTGGCGTCAACAGCCGGCTCATTTTTCCCGAGGAGATCAAAAGCCTGGTGCCGGCCATGGATGTCAGCAAAGCGGCCCATGCCCCCATCCAGGCGGCGCTGTATCATCCTCCGGGCGGTATCATCCGGCATGATGCGGTGGTCTGGGGCTATGCGCGCGGCGCGGACCGGATGGACATAGAGCTCCATCCGCATACGGAAGTCCACGCCATCGACACGGACAACGGCCAGATTAGCGCGGTCCACACCAGTCGTGGTCGCATTGCAACCAACACCGTTGTCAACGCTACCTCGGGCTGGTGTTCGACTATTGCCCGCATGCTGGACGTGGACTTACCCATTGTCTCCCATCCGCTCCAGGCCTGCGTCACCGAACCCTTAAAACCCTTTTTGGACAAGGTCATCGTGTCGGCCACCCTGCACGTGTATGTGAACCAGACCGATCGAGGAGAGGTGGTCATCGGTGCGGAGATCGACCCCTACGCCTCGTACAACAGCGCCTCTACGCTGCCCACCCTGGAGATGATGGCCGCCCATGCCCTTGAGCTGTTTCCGATACTGGAAGAAGCCCGGGTCCTGCGTCAATGGAGCGGCATCTGTGATATGACACCCGACTTCAGCCCCATCATCAGTACGGTGCCAGAGGTCAAAGGGTTTATCTTGAACGTCGGCTGGGGAACCTATGGTTTCAAGGCTGGTCCCGCTGGCGGAAAGACGGTGGCCGAGCTGATTGTTACGCAGAAGACTCCCACATTGATCGAACCATTTGCGCTGTCTCGGTTTTACGAAGACCGCCTGGTAGGAGAGAAAGCCGCGGCCGCCGTGTCGCATTAGGCAACACAAATTCGACACGAACAGGAGGGACTCATGGCAACAGTGCAAGACGTGGAAAAAATTGTTCAGGACAACGGTATCGAGTTCTTCCTGTGCTCCTTTGTAGAGATGAGCGGAGCGCCCAAGGCCAAGGTAGTGCCGGCCGTCCATCTCAAGGACATGGCCGAGGGGAGCGCCGGGTTTGCCGGGTTTGCCGCGGGTAATATGGGTCAGGGCCCGCACGATACCGATATGTTGGCCATGCCGGATTTTAATAGTCTGGCTATTTTACCCTGGCGTACCAACGTGGCCTGGGTCGCCAGCGACATTACCGTTGATGACCAGCCCTGGCCCTACTGTCCTCGCACGATTTTGCAGCGCCAATTAGCCACGGCCCGTGACAAGGGCTATACCTTCAGGACCGGGGTCGAGCCGGAGTTTATTCTGACCCGACGTACCGAGCAGGGCAGCTTTGAGCCGTTTGATGCGCTGGACACGCTGAGCAAACCCTGTTACGACCTGCGCGCCCTGAACCGCAATCTGGATTTCACCACTACCCTGCTGAGCTATATGCAGGGGCTGGGCTGGGACCCCTATGCCAACGATCACGAGGACGCCAACTGTCAGTTCGAGATTAACTGGACCTACTCCGACTGCCTGACCACCGCGGACCGGCACACCTTCTTTCGCTGGATGGTACGCACCCTGGCCGAGGAACGGGGGAGTATCGCCACCTTCATGCCCAAGCCGTTTTCGCACCTGACCGGCAACGGCTGCCATTTTCACACTAGCCTGTGGGACGCCGAGGGCGAGGCCAATCTGTTTCTCGACGAGTCGGACGAAAACGGCCTGTCCGAGCGGGCCTATCATTTCATCGGCGGTCTCAAGCACCACGCCCGGGCGATCGCTGCGGTGACGGCCCCCATCGTGAACTCCTATAAACGGCTGATTCGCGGCGCCCCGCTCTCGGGGGCAACCTGGGCGCCGGTCTATGTGACCTATGGGGCGTCAAACCGGACCCAGATGATTCGGATTCCCGGGCCGGGCCGGATGGAAAATCGGACCGTAGACGGCGCGGCTAACCCCTATTTGGCCCCGACCGTCATGCTAGCCGCCGGCCTCGACGGTCTTGAGCACAAAATGGAATCCGGGAAGCGCAACGACCGCAATTTATATGAGGTCCCGGAAGCAGAGCTGAAAGCCGAGGGGATTGGCTTTCTGCCAACCAACCTCAGCGAATCCCTTGACGAGCTTGAGCAGGACGAGGTCATCAAAGAGGCGCTTGGACGCGAGTATGCCGAGTATTATATCCAGGTGAAACGCGACGAGTGGAAGAGCTATCACGATTCCGTATCGCAGTGGGAAGTGGAGAATTACCTGGGGTTATATTAAGTCTGCACCGGGGAGGGAGCAAAAATCCCCTCCTTCTGTGTACCGAAGGATAGCTTCACCTCACCACCTTACCCGAGCGCCCCAAACGCCATCGTTTTCCAGTTGTCAAACAGGCGACGAGCGGATTGGTTCAGGAGCGTGAGATGGTGATTGGTCTCGGCTTCAAACCGAGACAGCGCATCCGGGCCGAGTATTTTTTCCAGCGCGACGCGATAGGTAGGAATGCTGGCCCATTCAGCGACCGTCACCGCGGATATTTCTGTATGATACTGGGTGCTGAGCGCTTTTTCGCCAAACGACAGGCTCTGGATGGCACACGCGGCATTCGTCGCCAGGACGGATGCGCCGCTGGGGGGCTGCTGCACTTCGGCAGCGTGCCACTGGAGGCATTTCATTGTGCTGGGCAGACCCAGCAGAAACGGACTCCTTTCACCGGCCGCGGTTTTCTCGACTTCATATATGCCAACCTCCGGAGCAGAGGCCGGCCCTACTGTACCGCCGAGCGCATCCGCCAGCAGTTGGTGGCCGAGGCATACGCCCAGAAAAGGCATCTGCCGGTCTACGACGGCCTCGCGAATGGCTGCTTTCTCCGTCTTCAGCCAAGGATATTGCTCCTCTTCCCAGACATCCATGGGTCCGCCCATCACCCACAGCCCATCGTAATCGCTCAAGTCGGGGATGGGCTCGCCCCGGTCGAGTTCAACCGCCTGCCATTCGATCCCGTCTTCCCGCATGAAATCTCGGAATACGCCGGGATGTTCGACGCTGAGATGTTGAAAGACGAGTAGCCGCAGAGTCGTCCGAGTCATGACCGCCCCTCCAGAGTCCGTCTGTATTGTGAGAGCTGTAGCACAGCACTCCTCGGCAATGAAGCAGGCATCTGTTACCGCTTGGGAAAAAGGACTAGGATCGGTCTGCGAGCCACCTTCGTCACTTCATCGAAAAGAGCGAGAGGAGACAGACATGACCTTTGCCGTCATCGGGAAATGCCCGGAAACCGGAGCCATCGGTGCCGGAATGACAACTTTTTCGGTCAATGTCGGTCGTGTGAGCCCGGTCGCCAGCGGCCTGCTGCCGACCTTCCGGGAAAGTGGAGCCATCGTCCTGCCCCATTCGTATGCCAATCGGCAGTTGGCGTATGATACGTTTCGGCTGCTTGAGCAGGGCCATAGCCTGGAGCAACTCAAGGCAGAGCTACCCAAGACGGACCCGTATTTCAGCTATCGCCAGTATAGTGTGCTCACCGTCGCCGGCGACCTCTGGGTGCATACCGGCGACGAGGCGTTTGAGTACGCCGGCCATATTGTGGAGGGTCAGTGGGCCGTGTCCGGAAATGCCCTGACCAGTAGCAAAACCGTTGAGGGCATGGCGGCCTCAATGCGAGAGAGTACAGGTCAACCCCTGGGCGAGCGGATCATTCGTGCCCTTGAAGCGGGTCGGGATGCGGGTGGACAGGGCGATGCCAGAACGGGCAAGCACTGGGGAGAGCTATCGTGTGCCGTTTTTGTGGCCGACGGAAAAACCCCCTACCCCAAGGTTGACCTGCGGGTGGATTATCATCCGCACGCGGTGACCCAGCTGCGGCGTCTATACGAGTACACCCAGCCGCTGGACCATTACTATGAAGGCATGCAGCGGCATCCGGATACGTTCTGGGATTTTATCAAGGAGCGCGACGTTCTGGACATGCCGCACTTTCATGCGGACGAGGTTGATATAGAGCAGGACTAGCCCCTACCGACGAAGCAGCCCTGGAAGCACCCGCACAATTTAAGGGCGTCCCTCACCAACGAAGTCGGCAATAGCGACTTTCAGCCGGTCCGCGTCGTCGTCGGCCAGATTCGCCTCACACATGGGAAACAGCTCACGCTCTTCGCTACGGACGTGGCGTTCAAGCAGGCGGCCAAACGCCTTGAGCTGAGCGTTGAGGCTGGACGGGTCGGCCTCCTCAAGGGCTTGGACTTGGCCGCGCATTTCCGCGTGCTCGGCCAGCAGGGTATCGAGCAGGGGAACGGCCTGGGGCAGCGTCTCACGGATGAGCGGGAACAGGGCCTGCTCTTCGGCCCGAAAGTGGGTGGCCAGCTTGGTCTGAAAAAAACGGACGGTGTCCTGGGCCTGGGCTTGGGGGCTGTCGTCCGCTTGGCGGCTGGGCGGCAGGCCGTGGACCAGGCGGAAGGCCAGCAGCAGGGCGAGGTGATGCTCACGCGACAGCGGCACCAGGCTGGGATGACGTTTGGCCATACACCTCATCCTTGACAAACCGGAGCCTAGTAGGGGCGTCCCGTACGGCTACCCAAAGCCACGATTCGCTGCGGCTGACAATCGCTGTCACAGTGGAAAGTATGTGACCAGATCATTCCATTCGCTTTCGTCGCTGCACTGCACCGTAATAAGCAGTTCGTCGATCACCTGGCCGACTGGCATCCGATCATCAAAGACACCGGGCATGCGTCTTCCCTCGGCGACTCGCTCGAAAGCAAAGCGAGGAACGGTGCGGCGGTCATGGGTGAGCAGAATCCGTCCTTGTGCGGCCGCCCACTCCAGAATCTCCGAATCAGCGGTGTGTTCGAGCCCTACGTCCTGGACGCGCAACAGGTCGATGCTTGGAAGGCGCCTGAACAGACCACGCAGGATGTGACCGTCGAAATTCTCGTCGCTGAGGAGCCTAAGCACTGTCCATCGCCTTGGCCCGTTGCATCAACCGCTCGCGCAGGTCACTGCGAGTCGATTGGGCGGCTTCAATCCGGCGGCGCAGTTCGTCCGACTCGTCGTCACAACGCCGCATGTAGGCATCGACTTGCTCCTGATGCGTCAGGCAGTAGGCCAACACGGTGTACACATCGGCGAGCTTCAGGGTCTCGTAGGACTGCACGATCGACTCTGGGGTGGCGCCTCGCCGGAAGGCACGGACTACCAGTTCCAGCAACACACGGCTGTCACCGACACGGACCACACCCTCGGTATCCTGTCGTAAAGGGACGGCTACGGGCTCGATGGTTAGCGTGGGCATGACCGAAACTCCTTTCTTTTCAATTTGTATCGCAGGGAGTGACGTTTGGCCATGGCTACACATCGACCTCCTCAACCTTTGGGGCGCGGTCCATGATAAAGGCAAAGCGGGGCTGGACCTCTTTGCCCATCAGGGTCTGAATGGCCGCGTCGGTCCGCTCGGCGTCTTCGATGGTGACCTGCAACAGGGTGCGCGAGCGCGGATCGAGGGTGGTTTCTTTCAGGGTGGCGGGGTTCATCTCGCCCAGGCCCTTGAAGCGCTGAACGTAGGCCTGTCGGGCGTTACCATTTTTCGAGATGGACGATGATCTCTTCTGAGTATATGGGTTGTTATCATCGTCCACCTCGCCAGCCAGAATCCGGTCTTTGGCGGCCTCGTCGGCCGCCCACCGGATATCTTTGCCGATTTCGATTTTGTACAGCGGCGGCTGGGCAATATACACATAGCCGTGTCGGATCAGCTCCGGCAAATGACGGTAAAAGAAGGTCAGCAGCAGGGTACAGATGTGGTTGCCGTCCGAGTCGGCGTCCATCAGCAGACAGATCTTGTGGTAGCGCAGTTTGGAGATGTCGCAGGCTTTGCCGACCCCACAGCCCAGGGCTGACACAAGATCGCCCAGCTCCTTGTTGGTCAGGACTTTCTTGAGCGCGGCCTGCTCGGTGTTGAGCACCTTGCCGCGTAGCGGCAGGATGGCCTGGGTGCGACGGTCGCGGCCCTGTTTGGCCGAGCCACCGGCCGAGTCGCCCTCGACGATGAACAGCTCGCTGACCGCCGGGTTGGTCGATGAGCAGTCGGCCAGCTTGCCCGGCAGATTGAGCCGGTGGGACACCGAACTCTTGCTGCGGACGGTTTCCAAGGCGGCGCGCGAGGCGGTCCGGGCGCGGACGGCCAGCAGCACCCGCCGGGCAATCGCCTCGGCCTGGCTGCGGTTGTGCAGCAGAAAGTTCTCAAGCCCGATACGGATCAGGCCGTCGAGCTGGGCGCTGACCTCGGGGTTGCCGAGTTTTTCCTTGGTCTGGCCCTGAAACTGGGGCTGTTTCAGGTACAGGCTCAGAATGGCGATCACTCCCTCGCGGGTATCCTCGGCGTTCAGGCTGAGCCCTTTGGGCAGCAGGTCGTTCACATTCAGATAGTTTCGCACGGCTTTCACAATCCCGGCTTTGAGGCCGTTTTCGTGGGTGCCGCCAAACGGAGTGGGAATCCCGTTGACGAAGGTGAGCAGCCTTTCGTCGGGCGACTCGGTCCAGGTCAGGACACACTCAACTCGTGGGTCGTCCGTGCGCTCCAGGTGAAACACCTCGGGGATGACGGCCTTTTTGTTGTCGGCGCTCAGCAGTGTGGCCAGATAGGCCCGCAGCCCGTCCTTGTACTGATAGCGCGTGGTCTTGCCGCTGACCTCGTTGTGGAAGACCAGGCTGAGACCCTTGTGCAGGTAGGCCTTGGCCTCCAGCCGCTCGGCGATCAGCTCGGGGGTGAAGCGAATCGACGGAAAGATGTCGGCGTCGGGGTGGAAGCTGATCGTCGTGCCGCTGCCGCGCGACTCGCCGTTGGCCCCGAGTTGGGTCAGCTCGCCCGTCGCCCGGCCCCGCGAAAAGGTCTGCTGCCATTCGGCCCCGCCACGTTTGACGCGGGCGACCAGACGGTCGGACAGGGCGGTGACCACCGAGGCGCCGACCCCGTGCAGACCGCCCGAGTGCGAATAGTTCAGACCCTCGAACTTGCCCCCGGCGTGCAGGGTGGTCAGGATGAGTTCCAGGGCCGATTTCTTGAACTTGGGATGGATGTCAACCGGGATGCCCCGGCCGTTATCGCCGACCGTAACCGTCGCCCCGTCCTGATGCAGCCTGACCTCGATGCGGCTGGCATGGCCGTTCATGGCCTCATCCACGGCGTTGTCGAGCAGCTCCCACACCAGGTGGTGCAGGCCGGTGCTGTCAACCCCGCCGATATACATGCCGGGCCGTTTGCGGACCGGCTCCAAACCCTCCAGAACCGTGATGTCTTTGGCCGTATAACTATGCCGGGCTGCCATATCCTTCCTCCTCAGCCTCTCCGCGAACGGCGACCAGCGCCATCCGTTTTACCACCCGTTGCCCCTTGCCCGCCCGCTGGCCCAGCGGAATGTCTTTGAGGCGCAGCTGTCTGCGCCTGTCGTCGGGACCGCACACCGTCACCCCGGCGCCCGGCGGCGTGGTGACCGCGCCGACGCAGCGGTCGTCCTTATCCAGCCGCATGAGGATCACCCCCCGGCCGGCTCCGGACAGCTCTGAAACGTCGTCGGCCGGGAAGGCCAGCAGCTTCCCGCCCCGCGTCGCGCATACCGTCCTGGCGTGGCGGACCGGCTCGATGGACACGACCTCGTCTCCAGTCGCCAGGCGGGCGATCTTGCGGCCGTTGCGGGTCGTCTCTTCGAGATTGGGCCGAAACCGAAAGCCCAGCCCCCGGGCCGTGGCCAGCAGGTAGACCGGGCCGGCCGGGGCGGCGTCGGTCGGCGACGCCTCAAACAGTTCGGCCTGACCGTTGGCGGTCGCCGAGCCGTTGCTGACTGGACCGGGCGGCGGCGCGTCGCGGACGACGCGGGCGGTGATGATCCGCTCCTGGTCCTGAAAGTGGAACACGGTCTGGATCGGTTCGCCATAGCCGGTCGAGGCCGGCACGTCGTGGATTTTGAGGACGTACAGGCCGCCCTTGTTGGTGAACAGGGCCAGCCGGTCGCGGGTCGTGCCGCTCAGAATCGCCTGGATGCCGTCGCCCTCGCGCAGCCGGGTGGTGGTCGGATCCTTGAGTTCGCGTACGCGTTTGATCCAGCCATCGCGGCTGAGGACGACCGTGGCCTCTTCGTGGACGATATACGCTGCGGGGTCGTAGCTGAGTTCTTCGCCGGTCCGCGTGCGCCGTTTATTGCCGTAGCGCTTGCTCAGCTCGCGCAGCTCGTCACCAATCACGGTCCAACGCCGGGTCTCGTCGGCCAGCAGCTCGCGCAGCTCGCCGGCGCGTTTTTCCTTGTCGGCCTGCTCGGTACGGATCTTGTCGATTTCCAGCCGCGCCAGCTGATACAGACGGATGTCGAGGATGGCCTCGGCCTGCGCTTCGTCGAGCCCAAAACCGGCCATGAGCTTGTGGCGGGCGTCCTGGCGCGACTCTGCGGCGCGGATGGTCTGAATCACCGCATCGAGTCGGTCGGCAATCAGGGCCAGCCCGGCCAGGATGTGCAGGCGGGTCTCCAGCTCGGCCAGCTCATGGCGAAGGCGTTTGGTGACGACTTCGAGCCGGAAGTCGAGAAAGTGGCGACACAGGTCTCTGAGGCTGGCCCTGCGCGGCTGGCCGACCGACGGGTTGGCGGTTGGGACCAGACAGGTCAGGTTGACCGTATACGAGATCTGGAGCGGCGTGTGGCGGCACAGGTAGGCCAGGGCCAGCTCTTCGGAGCTGTCGCCCTTGAGTTCCAGCACAATGCGGATATCGTCGGTGGACTCGTCGCGTACATCGACAATCTGGGGGACTTTGCGCTCGACCACCAGCTCGGCGATCTTTTCGACCAGCTGGGCTTTGTTGACGGTGTAGGGCAGGGAGGTAATCACCACCTGGCGCTTGCCGCGCGGCAGCGCTTCGACCTGCCACTCACCGCGCAGCTTGAGCGTGCCCTGACCGGTTTCGTACAGCTGGCGCAGCTCGGCTTTGGAGGTCAGGATTTCCCCCCCGGTCGGAAAGTCCGGGCCTTTGATCGAACGCAGCAGGCCGGCGGTGCTGATGTCCGGGTTCTTCAGCATGGCCAGCAGGGCGCCCACCACCTCATGAAAATTATGCGGCGGGATGTTGGTCGCCATGCCGACGGCGATGCCGCTGGCGCCGTTCAGCAACAGCTGGGGGATGGCTGCGGGCAGGACGACCGGTTCCTCAACCGTGGCGTCGTAGTTCGGACGGTAGGGAATCGTGTTGCCGCGCAGATCCCGAAACAGCTCCTCGGCCAGGGGGGCCAGCTTGGCCTCGGTATAGCGCATGGCCGCAGCGTTATCGCCGTCCAGCGAGCCGAAATTGCCCTCGCCGTGCACCAGCGGGTAGCGCAGGGAAAAGGGCTGGGCCAGGCGGACCATGGCGTCATACGCGGCCTGGTCGCCGTGGGGGTGATATTTGCCCAGCACCTCGCCGACCACCGCTGCGGATTTGCGTGGCCGGGCGTTCCCGCCCAGGCGCAGGTTTTGGAACATGGCGTACAGCAGCCGCCGCTGCACCGGTTTCAACCCGTCGCGCACGTCGGGCAGCGCCCGTGAGGTGATGACGCTCAGGGCGTAGTTCAGATAGCGCTGTTCGGCCTGCTGGCCCAGGTCTGCCGGGATAATCCGCTCTGCCACCGCCGACTGTTTCATACATCCTCCTCCACCGGCGAATTATAGGCGAAATTATGGCGAAAGTTAAATGACGCTGTGGCTGATCTTTCCGTTGAAACCGCCCTTGGTCAAGGGTGCCGGGGTGACGGCGTATGTCGAGCCAAAGCGAAGGATTCTGTAAGCGGCTGACTTTCCTTGGCTTTTGGACCTGGGAAGTAGAGCCCGACTGGCGGAGGAGGAGTTTCTGGTGAGCTTGGTGAGAAATTTTGTCCGCTGCGTTGAAAAATATCTCGATATGAGATACTGCGAGGCCGTGCACATCATCAGCCGAAGAGCGCTGCGGAATTTCTGGAAAAAATATCCTGACAGTCAGACCGCACTTGTACGGTGGTTCAAGATCATGAATACAACAAATTTTCAGAATTTTGACGAACTCCGGGCGACTTTCCCATCCGCAGACTCTGTCGGCGATCTGATCGTGTTCAATATCGGAGGGAACAAATATCGCTTGATAGCCTCGGTCCATTTCAATCGTCGCAAAGTCTATATCCGGCATGTCTTGACGCACGGCGAATATGATCGAGGGAGGTGGAAGCCATGACCACGATAGCGAAAAATCTCCAGCGGCATTGGATCGCTCTTCGGCCACTCTTGGCCATACGGAACGAGGCGCAGTACGATCAAGCCGTCGCGCAGCTCAACGCTCTGATTGACGAAATCGGGACGGACGAGACCCATCCGCTGTATGAACTGCTGGATACCTTGGGCACCCTCGTCCACGCCTATGAAGAGCAGCATCACCCTGTCCCGGATTGCAGCGGGCGGGAGATGCTAGGCTTCTTCATGGAGGAGCATGGACTCAAGCAAGCGGACCTGCCTGAAATAGGCTCACAAGGGATTGTTTCCGAGGTCTTGAACGGCAAGCGGGAGCTGAACGTCCGACAGATTCGCGCCCTTGCCCAGCGCTTTCATGTTTCGCCCGCCGTGTTTATCTGAGCAGGAACGTCCAACGAGCAGTGCCGCGAAACCATTGATTCGGCTTTGGCCGGTATGGTCGAACACGTTGCATAACTTATTCCCGAAAAAGAGCGCGGAATCCTTCTTGAGCAAAATGCGCGACCCAGTAGAAGGTATCGGCAAAGACCTGTTTCACGCCGATTTCTTTGGAAGGCCGTAGATATAGTGGTCGTGCTGTTCGGCCGCGTCAGTCGGCAGTGCATCGAGCACCTCCTGCGGCACGTCACTCATGATGTTTTCGAAGACTTCCCATATCGGGCGAACTTGCTCGGGCGAAGGAGCCCCATTCGGCTCTGCTTGCTCGGCCGAGCGCTCAAGGAAAGCCTCGACGGCTTCGCGTACGGCCTTATCCCCGGTCTTTTCTGCAAGATCGGCAAGGAGCTGCTTATCCGTCCGGCTCAGCTGTGTTGGGTCAATCGCCATGGCCCGGCATCTCTCTCGTTTTCCTTCGTATATGAGAAAACCGAACTGTGAGCAATCGCGCCACGATGCGACTCAGACGAAATGCGGCATGACTTTATCGGCAAACAACTGCATGCTGCGCTTGACCTGCTCGTGGGGAATCAGGCCGCCGGTATTGAACCAGCACAGCATCCGACCCATGCCAAACTCTTCTTCCAGGCTCTTGAGACGCTCTACGCACGCCTCGGGCGTGTCGTACACCGCCATGGCCTCGCACACCTGCTCGAAGGTGGTCCGGCGCAGGCGGTCGGCCGCCTCTTGCAGCAAACGGCTCTGGTCTGAGCCGTCGTCCTGAATCGGCGGAAAGGCGTTGATGACCGACTGAATGAAGCGCATGATGCTCGGCTCGACGATGTCCCGGATTTGGGCTGCGCTGTCGCCGACGAAGACCGGCGACAGCAGGGTCAGAGTCTCCCGGTCCGAGCCCTGATGCCCGGCCGCGCGATAGGCCCGGCGGTAGAGGGGAATCAGTTCGCGCAGCTTGGCAAAGGTATTGACCTGTGAGGCCGAGAGAATGGAGTAGCCCAGACGGCCCATCAGCTCGTAGGTCTCGGCCGTATTGGCCGCCACATGAACGGCCGGATGCGGCTGCTGCACCGGTTTGGGCACCACGGACAGGTCTTCGACCTGAAAAAAGCGGCCGTTGTACGAGAAGCGCTCCTGGGTCCAGGCTCGCAAAATCAGTTCCAGGCCCTCCAGCAGCCGCTCCCGGCTCTCTTCCTGCGGGATGCCGAAGCCGGCAAAGTGGGACGGGAACACCCCTCTGCCGATGCCGAATTCCACCCGACCG
This sequence comes from uncultured Binatia bacterium (SeqCode), assembly GCA_965243735.1. Lineage (GTDB taxonomy): Bacteria > Desulfobacterota > Binatia > Bin18 > Bin18 > JAAXHF01. The sequence goes on along the minus strand of CBDEVZ010000008.1, from coordinate 2,842,036 downwards.
TTGCTGAGCGTATCGAGGGTTGCGACCTCCTCGGCTACCCGGACCGGATGGGACAGTGGCAGCAGGATGATCCCGATACCGAGCCGTATGGTCCGGGTGCGTGCCGCCAGCGCGGCCAGCCACAGCAGCGGGGACGGCAGCAGGGAAAATTCGGCATTGAAATGCTGCTCGACCGGCCAGACCGACTCGAAGCCGAGCGTCTCCCCATGCACGGCCTGGTCCAGAGAGGTGCGGTAGCGTTCGACCGTGGTTTCGTGCGGCGCGTGGGGGAGTTGGTAGTGGAGTCCGAATTTCATGGGCTATCCTTCGCGTTGACACAGCCGCGCTGCGGCCAAGCCGTTGTGGGGTTGTCTGGTGTATGTATCTGGGCCGACACGAGCCTCAGGGCTGTTCCACCAGCCGCAGGCCGAGAATGCCGGCGATAATCAGCCCGATGCACACGAGCCGTGCGGCGTCACGCGATTCGCCAAACAGCAGCATGCCCATCAACGCTGTGCCGGCCGCCCCGATGCCGGTCCACACTGCATAGGTCGTGCCGACCGGCAGGGTTTTCAGCGCGTAGGACAACAGCCAAAAGCTGATCATCATCGCGCCTATGGTCAGCACACTCGGCCACAGGCGGCTGAAGCCGTCCGAGTATTTCAGGCCGACCGCCCACACCGTCTCAAACACACCGGCGATGAACACGGACAACCAGGCCATGGAATCGTTCCCGGAGCGCGATGGCGGATCGGCTGGCTAGGCGCGGCTGCGCAGCGGCTCAAAAAACTCGGTCGCCTGCTGAATGACAAACGCGGGCTGCTCTTCGGCGATGAAGTGGCCGCACTCGGGCACCGCGCCGCCCTGAACGTCCTCGGCCACGCCCTGCCAGATCGACACAATATCGGCCAGAAAGCGCTCTCCACCCCAGGCCAGCACCGGCATCTTGAGTTTCTCGGTACAGCTCTTGAGGTTGTCCAAATCCTGGTTCACGCCGGTGGCGTAATACTGAAAGCCGGCGCGCAGGGCTCCGGGCGCCGAGTAGACCCGGACATACTCGTCAATGTCTTCCTTGCTGAAGACCGTCGGACTGTAGTTGTAGTCCGGCGAGGTATAGAAATGGCTCAGATAGGCCCGGACATTGGTGCTGACCAGCCGTTCGGCCAGGTCGGGGATGCCGGCGTGGAAAAACACGTGCCAGAAGCGCTGGGCGACCTGCAGGTCCATTTTGTCGCCGGTGCGGCCCAGGCCCGGTATCATATCCAGAATCATCAGCCGCTCGACCATCTCGGGGTGATCGTAGGCCAGATAGTAGGCCACCGCTCCGCCCCAGTCGTGGCCGGTCAGGCCGATCTTGTCATAGCCCAGGGACTGCACCAGGGCGTGCACGTCGGAAGCCAGGGTACGCTTGTCATAGCCGGTCAGCGGCCGACCGGAATCCCCCAGCCCGCGCAGATCCGGGGCAATAACCGTAAAACGCTCGGCCAGGGCCGGCATGATCTTGCGCCACTCATACCAGCTCTGCGGCCAGCCGTGGACAAACACCAGCGGATAGCCGGAGCCGGCCGTGACGTAGTGCATGCGAAAGCCGTTGATCATTTTTGTGTGGTGGGTCAAAAGCTCGGACATGGCTTGCCTCCTGTTTTAGCCGGCATCCTATGGTAGGATGCCGAGCAATGAAAGAGCCCGTTTTTCTCCAGGCCTGTCGCCGCCAGCCGACCCCTTACACGCCGGTGTGGCTGATGCGTCAGGCCGGGCGCTACATGCCCGAGTACCGGGCCGTGCGCGACAAGGTCTCGTTTCTTGAACTGTGTAAAACGCCCGAGCTGGCCGCCCAGGTGACGGTCGAGGCGGTCGAGCGGCTGGGCGTTGATGCGGCCATCATCTTTGCCGACATTCTGCTGATTGTGGAGCCGATGGGGGTTGGCCTGGAGTTTGCCCAGGGCGACGGGCCGGTCATCCACCGGCCGCTGCGTTCGGGCCGCGACATTGATCGGCTGCACGCCCAGCCGGCCGCTCCGGCCCTGGGCTTTGTGTTTGAGGCGGTGCGCCGGGCTCGGGCCGCCCTGCCGCAGGAGATTGCCCTGATCGGCTTTGCCGGCGCTCCCTTTACCGTGGCTTCGTATCTGATTGAGGGCGGCGGCTCGCGCCACTATATCGAGACCAAGCGCCTGATGTACGCCGACCCCGGGGCCTGGCGGGCGCTGATGGCCTATCTGGTCCAAGCCACGACCGACTATCTGAACGGACAGATTGCGGCCGGGGCGCAGGCCGTTCAGCTGTTTGACTCGTGGGTCGGCTGTCTGTCGCCCGCCGACTACCGCAGCTTCATCCTGCCCCATATGCAGGCGCTGATAGGCGGCCTGGCTCCGGGGGTGCCGGTCATCCACTTCGGCACCAACACGGCCGGTCTGCTGGAGCTGCTGGCCGAGGCCGGCGGAGACGTGATCGGAGTGGACTGGCGCACCGATCTCGACGCGGCCTGGCCGCGCATTGGCTTTGACCGGGCGGTGCAGGGCAACCTGGACCCGGTCAGCCTGTTTGCCCCGCTCGATATTCTGCGCGACCGGACCGCACGGGTGCTGGACGCGGCGGCCGGTCGTCCGGGCCATGTGTTCAACCTCGGCCACGGCATTCTGCCCCACACGCCGGTCGAGCAGGTAATTGCCCTGGTTGAGCTGGTGCACGAAATGTCGGCCCGATGAACATTCGTCTGCTCCCAGTCACGCCTGATCCTGCGCCGTATCCCCATGCCTTTTGACGCAATCCTGCTGCTTGCCTTTGGCGGCCCGGAAAACATGGACGAGGTGCGTCCCTTTCTGGCCAACGTGTTGCGTGGCCGCCCCGTTCCTCCCCAGCGGCTCGAAGCGGTCGTGGCCCACTACGCGCTGTTCAACGGCCGCTCGCCGCTCAAGGCCATCACTCTGCGCCAGGCCGACGCCCTGCACACGGCGCTGGCTGACGACGGACTCGACCTGCCGGTGTATGTCGGGATGCGCAACTGGCATCCGTACATCTACGATACCCTGGACCGTATGGCGGCCGACGGGGTAGGGCGAGCCCTGGGTGTCATCATGTCCGCCCAGCACAGCGAGGCCGGCTGGCAGCGTTACCAGCACGATGTTGCGGCCGCTCAGGAACGGCTCGGAAGCCGGGCGCCCCAGGTGGACTACCTGCCCGGCTGGCACGATCATCCGCTGTTCATCGACGCGCTCAGCGACCTCACCCAACGAGCCTTTGCCCCCATACCCCAGGACCGGCGCCCGACCACGCCGCTCGTTTTTACCGCCCACAGCGTGCCCAGCGCGCTGCCGAGCACCGCCCGATATGTGGCCCAGATTGAAACCGGCGCCCGCCTGGTCGCCGACAGGCTGGACCATGCGGCCTGGCGTGTAGCCTACCAGAGCCGCAGCGGCGGTCCGCGCACGCCGTGGCTGGAGCCGGATATTGGCGCGGTGGTGCGGCAGCTGGCGGCGGAGGGCGCGCGCGCGTGTGTTGTGTGCCCCATCGGATTTGTGTGCGATCACATGGAGGTTGTGTACGATCTCGATACCGAGGCCAGGCAGATTGCCGAGGGGCTGGGCCTGAGCATGCACCGGGCCAGCACGGTCAACGCTCATCCCACCTTCATTCAAATGTTGGCGGCGCTCGTGCGGCAGGAGTGGGAAAGGGTATGAACAAAGATGCCGTTTCCCCCAGGCTCATCATTGGCTTTACCCTGTTGGGGGTTGGCTATATGCTGGACGGAAGAAAGAGCCAGGAGGACTAAGGATGGATCCCTATGATGTCGGCCTTGTTGTTTTCGGCTGCATTGCCTTAGTTGGAATCTTCATCGTCCTTCTCGATAGGCGCCTCAAAGGCAAAGGATAATTCGGCGCCGTTTCGCATTGACTGCAATGGCATCTGCTCCGGCACACATCGCAATCATCGGTGGGGGTATTGCCGGGCTGGCTGCGGCGCACCGTCTTGAGGAGCTGAGCAGGGAGCGCGAAGTCCCGCTGCGCTGCACTGTACTCGAAGCCAGTGACCGTGTGGGCGGGATAATCGGCACCGAGCAGCGTGACGGCTTTGTGTTGGAGTACGGCCCCGACTCCTTTATCTCCGAAAAGCCGTGGGCCCTGGACCTGTGCCGTCGCCTGGGCTTGGAGGACGAGCTGATCGGCACCCAGGACCAGTTCCGCACCACCTTTGTGGTGCGCCAAGGGCGGCTGGAACCTTTGCCCGAGGGCTTCATGCTGCTGGCCCCGACCCGTTTGGGCTCACTCGTGCGTTCCCGCCTCTTTTCCTGGCCGGGAAAGCTGCGGATGGGGCTGGATCTGGTTCTGCCGCGCGGACCCCAGCGGGACGATGAGAGCCTCGGCTCTTTTGTCCGGCGACGGCTCGGCCGGGAAGCCCTGGAGCGGGTCGCCCAACCCCTGATTGGCGGCATCTACACGGCTGACCCGGCCGAGCTGAGCCTGGCGGCCACCATGCCGCGCTTTCTTCAGATGGAGCGCGAGCGGCGCAGCCTGATCTATGCCCTGTGGCGGGCCGGGCGCAGCAGGCCCCAAGACGCCAAAGGGGCCAGCGGGGCGCGCTGGAGCCTGTTCGTGACCCTCAGACATGGGATGCAGCAGCTGGTCGATACGCTTGTGGGACGCCTGTCGCTCGGCACGATTCGTTGCGGCAGCGTGGTGCGCTCGGTGCAGTTTCACGACGCGGCCTGGCAGATTGAGCGCCAGGACGGCGGCCGTCTCCAGGCCGACGGGCTGATCCTGGCCACGCCGGCTTTTCAGACGGCTCGGATGCTGCGCTCGTGCGACGCCGACCTGGCCGAGCGCTTGGCAGCCATCAGCTACAGCTCGGCCGCCACCGTCAGTCTGGCCTACCGCCGCCGGGACGTTCCGCACGCCCTGAACGGCTTTGGTTTTGTCGTGCCGCGTATTGAGAATCGTGCGATTATTGCCGGCACCTTCTCCAGCGTGAAATATCCCGGGCGGGCTCCGGACGGCCAGGTCTTGCTGCGCGCCTTTGTCGGCGGGGCCTTGCAGGCCGAGCTGTTTGACCTGGACGATGACGAGATGGAGGACGCGGTCCGCCACGAGTTTGCCGCCCTGCTGGGGATTGAGGCCGCCCCGCTCTTCAGCCTGATTGCCCGCTATTCGCACTCCATGCCCCAGTATCTGGTCGGCCATCTGGAGCGGGTGGCGGCCATTGAGCAGCAGGTGGCGAACCATCCCGGGCTGGCCCTGGCCGGCAGCGCCTACCGGGGGGTGGGTATCGCCGACTGCGTGCGCAGCGGAGAAGCCGCCGCCCAGGCCCTCCTGGACCAGCTCAGTTCTCCGCGATCAGGAGCCGACAGCTCCTCAGCCAACTCTGGCATCACTGGCAATGCTCCAGCTTGACTCTTTGAGCGTCAGACTCATGACCTGGAGATCAATGGAACGATCCTCCCATGAGGCTCCGGAGAGAATAATACAGGATAGGTTCAATGGCCTATCACAGGGGCGCTTCATAAATTTGGGCCGTAAAGTGATCGTGGAGAAGAAGCCATATGCGGAAGATTAGAGATAAAATTGCTCGACCGGTCCGTATCGTGGTTCGGTGAAATCTCGCCTGTTGCCGGTAATCAGAACGGCGTCGCCGGCCACCGCGGTTGCCAGATAGACTTCATCATCAGGGTCTCTGAGACCGAACACTACATTTTCTGGCTCGACAACGATGGCGACTTGTTCAAGTTGCTTGATAAGAGCCCGCAGGCTGTCACGGTAGGGAGCGTGGCTGAGTCGTCCGGCGACCATCTCGTACTCATCGACAATGGGGTCCGACAGCACGATCTCGTGACGACGCACCGCCTCGACAATGACCCTGCCGCAAACGCCTCCAGACCGCGCTGCCGAGACGAGTACGTTGCAGTCGATGACGACCTTCATGCCTTGTGCTTACGGCGCTCTCTGCGGACCTCGGCTATATCAGCGAGGGTATCTTGCATGATTTCGTCCTCGGAACGGTCGGCGTCCTCGGGCGAAGGTTCGGTATGCGCGAGGATGGACGCAATACGGTCGGCGGCAGCATTACGGTCCACCACCTCCTTGGGCCGTAGGAGGATGCCGTCTTCGACAATAGTCGCCTCCATGAGGTCCCCCTCATGCAGATCAATCTGTTTTCGCAGCTTGGCGGGAATGGTGACCTGGAATTTCGGCTTCACGGTAACCAGCGGCATTGTGAACCTCACAATAAAAGTTGGAAAGTTGTATTTTCCTATCAGTCTGTGTACGGCCAGGCAATATCTGGCGTGTCTGAACAAACCCTCCCCAACTCGGTCCCCGTATTCTACTCCGTTTCATCCAGGCTCTGTTTCTTAGAGGGTTTCCAGACCCAGGAGTTCCTCGATGGGGTCAAAGCCCTATTTGAGAGGCTTGGCGGGTTGACCGGCAAGTCGCCCAAGAGCCTGATGCGTATGTTCGGCCCGAACGGCAATTTGCAAGCCCGGAACCTGTTCGAGATCATCCGCTGCCTTCAGGCGCACGAAGGCTTGCGGTTCACGGTCCGGTCGGTTCGCTAGCCGCGGGACCGGGGTCGTTCGCGCTCGCTCTTGAAACAAGACTTAAGAATGATATGTAAAAGAGTATCTTATTTTATTTTTGATATAGAATAGAGTATAAAAATGGGCTATACGACCGAGGATATCGTCGCTACGATACGGACCGCTCGCAGAGCCAAGGGTCTCAGCCAGCGTGAACTGAGCGCCAAATCGGGGGTGCCACAGGGCCATATCTCGAAGATCGAGAACGGCGCGGTCGATCTCAGAATTTCGAGCTTGGTCGCGCTCGCTCGTATCCTTGATCTGGAGTTGATGCTCGTGCCCCGCAAGTCCGTCTCGGCGGTCCAGCTGATTGCAAGGGGCGCCGCAGCCCGCGCATCGACGGAGTCCGTGCGCCCGGCCTATAGCCTTGAAGAGGATGATCATGGCTGACGTCAACGTCCTCGATATCCTGCTTTATGATGAGCCGGTCGGCACGCTCACCCGCGTTGGAGGTGACCGGACGCTCTTTGCCTTCAACGATGACTACAGCGCCAACGACAACCGGCCGGTGCTCGGGCTGGGTTTTAAGGACCAGCTTGGTGAATTGATCACCGCCTTCAGGCCCACCCAGACACGGGTCATCCCGTTCTTCTCGAATTTGCTGCCCGAAGGGCACCTGCGCACCTATCTGGCCGAACGGGCCGGTGTGAACCCCGTGCGCGAGTTTTTCCTGCTCTGGGTGCTGGGCAGGGACCTGCCGGGTGCAATCACGATCAGGCCGACCGATGGCGAAGCATGGTTGCCTGATGATCAGAGGGCCGCCGATGATGCTCGTGATGACGACCGCCGTGACGACGCTCTGCGCTTTTCATTGGCCGGCGTGCAGCTCAAATTCTCGGCCATCGCAGAGGCCGCTGGGGGGCTCACCATTCCGGCTGGAGGCGCTGGCGGCTCGTGGATCGTGAAGCTGCCCTCGCGCGGATTTGCGGGCGTGCCCGAGAACGAATTCTCGATGATGACGCTGGCCCGGCTTGTCGGTATGGACGTACCGGCCCTCCGGCTCATCGATATTGGTGCCATCCGAAATCTACCGGACGGTATCGGTACTCTTGAAGGGCAGGCGCTCGTGATCGAGCGCTTCGACAGGTTGCCGGGCGGGGGTGTCGTTCACGTCGAAGATTTCGCGCAGATATTCGGGGTCTACCCCGAGGCAAAATACAAAAACGCCAGCATGCGCAGCATTGGCAGAGTCATTGGCGCTGAGGGCGGCGAAGCGGACATTGCCGAGTTTATCCGCAGGCTGACCTTCAACACGCTGATCGGCAATGCCGACATGCATGTGAAGAACTGGTCGTTGATTTACCCGGACCGGCGGCATGCCGCCTTGGCGCCAGCCTATGATTTCGTTTCCACGATCGCCTATATCCCGGATGGTAAGGCCGCCCTCAATTTCAGCCGGACCAAGCGCTTCTCTGAATTTTCAGACGATGAGCTGTCGCATCTTGCCGCCAAGGCCCGACTGCCGGAAAGACTCGTGCTCGATACCGCCCGTGAAACCGTTGCGTTGTTTCATCAGCACTGGCACACCCACAAGGCGAGCCTTCCGCTGGCCGCCGAAGTCGTACGGGCCGTTGAAGCCCATCTGAAAACGATCCCCATTGCTCGGTTGTGATACCGGTGGCCACTCCGAATGTGTATATTTTGGAGAACTGTCCACACAACAGACGGCCGGTCAATGCATATCCGGAGTGACCTTGGAGTTAAGGAGTTGAGGCTTTCGAGAATGATGTGTAATCTTCATACACATACTTATGGAAGGAGAGCGTATGCTATGGCCAGAGTTCAGCTGGTGATTCCCGATGAGGACCGAGACCGTTTTGTCCATCAGGCGCGAAGAGAGGGTATGACGCTGAGCGCGTGGCTGAGGACCGCTGCCCGCGAGCGGCTTGAAGAACAGCAGCGGGACGACCCTTTCGATTCGCCAGCAGACCTCGAAGGCTTCTTTCGCGAGTGCGACGTCTTGGAGGGGCCTACGCCTGAACCGGATTGGGTCGAGCACGTGGACGTCATTGATGAGTCGCGCAGCCGTGGAGCGTCCACCACGTGATCTTTGTCGACACGAACGTCTTTATGTACGCAGTCGGACGCCCGCACCCGCTTCGGGGTCCGGCACGGGAGTTCTTTGTTGAGTGCAAGCGGAATCGCACTCCGCTGTGTACCTCGGCGGAGGTTCTACAGGAGTTGGTGCATGCCTATCTGCCGGTCGCAAGACTACACACGCTCGACTCGGCGCTGGCGCTGATCGTTCGGTCCCGTGTGGAAGTGTGGCCGCTGGAAGAGGCGGATATCACCCTGGCTCGCCAACTCTCCGAGCAGTATCCCACGCTGGGAGCCCGAGACCTGTGCCACCTTGCAAGCTGTCGTCGCCGCAGCGTGAGTGAGGTGAAGACCTTCGATCACGCCCTGCGCGCCGTCGTCGGTGAGACGCCACGGGCAGTTTAGCCCCAGGCCAGACGCTGGTGTCCTCGAACACCGGATAGACTTCGGCCCTGGCTATCGAGTCTATTTCGGCAGGGACGGCAATACCCTGATCATTCTCCTCGGCGGTGGGACCAAGGAGCATCAACAACAGGATATCGAGATCGTCCGGGACCTCTGGCGGGAATATAAACGGCGCAAGCGACGGGAGATCTAGCCATGTCCCTCACACGACACTTCAAGGAGACGATTCAGGCGCGCATCGAGCGCGATCCAGCCTTCCGCGAGGCACTGCTCAAGGAGGGAGTCGAGTGCCTGCTCTCGGGCGATGTGGAGACCGGTAAGGCGGTACTGCGCGACTACATCAACGCGACCCTCGGATTTGAGAGGCTCGGCGGCTTGACCGACAAGTCGCCCAAGAGCCTGATGCGTATGTTCGGCCCGGACGGCAATCCACAAGCCCGGAACCTGTTCGAGATCATCCGCTGCCCTCAGGCGCACGAAGGCTTGCGGCTCACGGTCCGGTCGGTTCGCCAGCCGACGCCAGTCTGAGGCTTGCCGATCACGCCGCAGGCGTTAGCCGCCGGTCACTCCCAGCCACGGGTGCCGTAGATATCGGTCGTCGGTTTGAAGACTACCGTTCCGTTGACGTCGTAGAGAAAACAGTGTCCGTGACCCCTGCTGTACTCCCAGCACTGCGCGAGCGCCCTCACACGCGCCTGCTCCTCGCTCGGTTGTCCGGTCGCATACCCATATCGACCGTTCCAGTTGAGCGCGAACGCGCGATGCAGTTCTCGACCGGCATAGCCCGAGCGGATGCTCGGTAGTCGCGCGCGGCGCACGAAGGGAACCGCACTGCTGTCGAACGTTCCTGGGTAGGTGATTTGTGTGGGCTGGACTTTGAATGTCACCAATTCCCCATTCACGGCGACGAGGCCGCAGGGCTTCCGCCCCGAATGCTCGCACCGCTGCAACACATTTCGGATTCGCGCCTGCGTGGTCCAACTGCCACCCCACGACCAAGCCGCACAGCCGCTTTCACAGACCGCGAGTGTGAATTCCGACTTGTGATCGCCTACGAAGTCTCCACGTACACTCTCTCGCATGTTGCCGGAGACGAAGGGCACCTTGTCGGCATCGAACGGACCGAGGATCTCGTAGCCGATGCGATCCGCTCCGGCGCCAGGTCGCCCCTCGAATCGGCGCAGGAACGCCCAGATTTCCTCCGCACTCTCGATGTCACGGTTGTGGACGCCCGCCCACGTGCGCCATTCGTCCGGGATGGGCTCATAGCTGGGCCAATTGTGGCCGCCGCCTTCGACCCTCAACAACTTGACGGCGTCCTCGACCCTGCACCCGGTCCAGACGACTTCGCGGACGCGGCTGTCATCCTTGGTGTCGCGGTCGTACAGAAGGTCGGCCTTCTGGCCGGTGCAGCCGTGGAGCAGGCGAAAATGCTCCAGGGTCTCAGAGATCGATAGCCCGCGTCCCGTCGGAAACAGCCATCCGTCGTAAGGCAAGATCCAGTCGTTGGTCCCCATGATGACCAGCAGAGGCGTCGGCGTAGCCGCCGCACAGGCGTCGCGGTGCGGCTGATACATCGTGCCGCCTGTCGGCGCGGCGGCCGCAAACGGTGCGTTGGCCGAGCACAGCAGCCGGTACGACATGATGGCACCGTCCGAGAACCCCGTCAGATAGACCCGCTTTGGATCCGCCAAACCCTCAGCGACGAGACGCGTAATCATGGTGAAGACGAAACCTACATCGTCCACCCTGCGTCCGTCCTCCAAGGTGATGTTCTCCAACCCCTCGAATAGGCTCTACCGTCCGAGCCAGGCATGTGGGTATGCGACGATGAAGCCCTCACGGTCCGCCATCCGGCTCAACGATTCCCACGCAATCTCCGAGAGCTGATCGCGTTCCGCCAAGGCCTGTTCCTTAGGTAGGGCCGTTAATACCAGCGCTCGTCCCACACCAGCAGACCGACGATGGCCCGGTGCTGGTTGAGGCGGGTGTAGGTGTCGGCGGCGGCGATGGCTTCGCCTTCGTGGAGATGGTAGGACACCAGGTCGCCCTGCTCGGTGAACACCGGGTCGGGCTCGCGCAGGACGATCAGGGTGGACGAGCCATCCAGTTGTGCGACCGACGGGGCAGGCGGGGCCGGTCGCGGCAGGGCCGAGCGCTGGGCGGGCTTGGGCGTGCTGTACACCTTTTCGAGCAGCAGGAACTGGGTGAAGTCCTTGGGAATGCGCTCCCGGGCTTCGGCGTAGATATGCTCCAGCCGCGACTTGTCCAGCAGCAGGCTCCAGTTGGGTTTGCGGTGGGTCAGGTAGAAAAACACATAGCCGGCGTCGCCCCGGCCCGAACGGGTGAACGGCGTGCGAGCCGGCAGGACGGTGGACGGAAAGTTGCGATAGTAGGGATCGTAGGGACGCTTGGCCATAGGCTCAGGGCGAACGCTGCCGACCACCGAAGAGAGCAGCGTTCACCTTTCCTTTGTGCCGGGGCTGCTGCGGCCTATTCGCTGCCGGGCAGGGGCGGCATCTTGGGGTAGGGCAGTTACCCATGAACAGGGGCTCGGCACTACACTCGTAATGAATCGCGCCACACGCGCAGCCTCCGGTAAATGGCATGGCTGTCCTCCTGCCCCTTTCCTAGCACTTTGGCCTTTGACACAAAACCCTTTCCCCAATATGAAGAGAGCAGCCCGACGCTGTCCGGGTGGTATGCGAGAAGGAGGGAAGTATCATGCCTTTTCTGTCGTTAGACGATGCCGAACTGTGGGCTCTGTGTCCTGAAAACATGCGCCACGCCATCCAGGGCGGGGTGACCGGTCTGGCCTATTTCCCGCTGGGCGAGCTGAAAGACAACCCAGCCACGGTGGTGGCCCTGCGCATGGGACCGGGCTGCGTGCTGCCCCGTCACGGCCACGACTGCTACCGCTTCGAGATTGTGGTTCGGGGGACGCTCGACGTGGGTGAGCGGGTGCTTGGGGTCGGCGACATCATGGTCAGCGAGCCCAACAAGGTGTATGGGCCGCATATCGCCGGTCCCGAGGGCTGTACCACGTTCGAGATTTTCAGCAACCACAAGGCGTCACATGTGGTGCTGTTCGACCTGCCTCGGGGCCTGGTCGAGTGCGACGTGACGACCCAGGAGGGGTTGCGCAAGCTGCAAGAGGCCATGCGCGAGGACGCCAGGAGCGGAGCCCAGGCCTAGAGCAATTCACCATGATGTGTAGCCGTGTAGGTCGGGTTAGCCGTAGGCGTAAGCCGACATCCCATATTTGTCGGATTACGCTCCGCTAATCCGACCTACTACAGCCTATCTGATATCCGGCATTTTCCGGGTTTCCGCGGGAACCGTCGCTCTAAATAATCCCCAGCGGACTGACGGGCGAGCCGGTCCCACCGACAATGCGGAGCGGCGCCACCGTCAGCATAAAATCTTTGTGTGAACGCTCGGCGAGCTGCCCGGCAATCTCTTCCAGAAACAAATGGTGAATAAGCGGCAGTCCCAGATAGGCTTCTGTCAGAATGTGTATCGGCACCGAACATTCCGGCGCCGTGCTCGGAAAGTTATCGCCTGAGCTGTCTGTTGCCACAGTGGCAATGTCCCACTCGGCAATCAGATCAATGCAATCGACATGCAGGCCTGACCAGTTCCCGTGGTCATCCTGCGCATCTGGATCGTCGGGCCGAACGACCGTGGTTGCATAACGCCCTGTCCGAATGACTAAGGCATCGCCCGGTTCGACCCAGTCTCGAAGGTGGATCAGATCGTCTGGAACCACCGGTGCCCCGCGCTTCAGGGCGCTGACACCGCGACCCCGCGGCACATCGACCAGCCACGCCCGCGTCACGATGGCTGGATTGTCCATAATCGTGTAGCGCGACCCGCCCGTTTCCCGAGAAACATTGTCCGTGAAGTTGGCGCCGTTAAACGACTTGCCGTGATGGCCGACATGATTATACGCGTCGATATGGGAGTTCGTCATGCCATGGATGGCGACGGAAACAAGATCCGCGGCTTCCTGAACCGGTTCTCCTTCCGGTCCGTAGATGTAATCTCCGACCCGCAGCAGCTTATGCTGATACGTCCTTGCGTCATCGGCTATTTCGTCGGCCTGGAGTGGGGCTCCGAGAGCAAACGTCCGATGGGCTTTGACCGAGGCGATGGCTCTGGCAGTCGTGACTTCGCTCAGTAGATTGAGCGTTCCCCGGTCATTTGGCCACCGCCCCCAGTTGTATGTTTTGTAGGGCCAGTACGAAAGTTTCGTGCTCATGACTCCATTTCCCTTCTCCTCCAGCTGTTGGCAGAACCCGAGCAGGCATGCTAAGCAGTCGGCGTCCGGGCTTGTGTAGCGAAAAGATGAGAAGGCCGCAACGTCTGCAAGGAGTATGGAAATGCGTGTGATTGACGGTGACAGTCACTTCATGGAACCGCTCGACCTGTACGTCCGCTATATCGACCCGGCCTTTCGTGAGCGGGCCATGCGGATCGACAACGACGTGGCCAGCGGCAACGCCACGATTGTGGTGGACGGCCGGCCGCTCAAGATGATCAATGCCAACGATCTGCTGGGTCTTGTGTCAATCTGAAACCTTCGCCGTTTCTTCGTGTTTACGGCCCTGACCCTGCCACAGGCAGCATGATTTTAAGCAGGCCGAACATGATTCCCGTGATGGCTCCGAGCAACGCCAAAGTTTGCAGCCCGATCACGCGATAAAGTTCTGCCTTGGTTGCCAGATGGGGCAACGTGGCCTCGATCACCGCAACGCGGGTTTCAATGGAACCGAGCCGCTCTTCGACTGTTCGGGATGGTATCAGACCAGCGGGAATAACGCACATAGTCAGACAGGAAAGCAGATTTTCAGAGCGCACACAAGAGGGGCTTGTCAGTCATGTCTTTTGCTCCCTTCATGGCGTACATGCAAACAGGCACTCTTCCACGTCACACGCCCCGCTCTCCATTTCACGGATACACCGGCAACTGGTAAGCGTACTGAGGTCCATATAGTTCTCTTCTTTACTGCGTTGGCGGTATATCTGGACGTGAGGAGATACGCTTGTCCCGCTGACCTTCCAGCCAGCCAAGGATACGTTCCATACTTTTTGCAAGAGCGTTAATCTGACCCTGCATAGCATCAAGTCGGTTTTCGAGGTACTGCCTGTTTTGTCGGCGACCTTGCGCGGCGGTGACGCCAAGCGTTAAGGTGGACACGACAACAGCAGCCAAGGTGACATAGCCAATCACGGTAGGGGTCATAAGGGGTGTTCCTTTCAGCCGTGGTTCCTGGCGTACCGGGATACATTCACGGTGCCTGGGAGAAAGTTAGAAGTCAAGGCTTGACAGAAAAACCTGAGGCTTTACTCTAACCCCCGGCGAGAGGGGGTACGGGGGGGGTTAGATCAACGGCTGATGTGTCCCTCTTCAATAATAATTTCAAACGGATACATTACCTGCAAAGGACAGGGGCTTGTGTGCCTGGTGTGCGGTATGCTAGACCGGAGGACACACCGCACACAGGAGGGACACAATGCCACGCGGACCCCGAGGCCAACAGCGACCACAGAGCGAAGTTTCCGCCGCCGTTATGGTGGGGAAAATTGCGACCGGCCAGATTGTCGAACCGCAGACGCGCCGGCTCTTTGTCCTGGAATACGGGATGTCCCCGAGCCACCCGAAGTCCAGCCAGAAAACGTCCAGCGCGGAACCCTTGACAAATTGAAACGGTCTGACTATGTTCGCCGGTGTTTTCGAGGCACCGACCGGATTTGAACCGGTGACAGGAGGGTAAGCTCCTGAGCCAGGGTGTGCAAGACCCGTGCTTTAACCGCTCAGCCACGGTGCCAAAAAGCCCCCCGCGTAAGCAGGGGGCTTTTTTTGTGCCATCTACCAAGAAGTGCGTCAACGTGGCCGACACATATACGGACCACGCCGTCCCGGTGGCGGGTAGGACGCCTCAATCAGCTCAGCGATCCAGTCCACGTCATGCACGGTATCCGTGAGCCCGGCCGCCACGGCTGGCGTGGTTTTCGGTGTCGAGTGAACACGGCAAAAGTTGTACCAGAGAAAATAGAGCGCCACCATTGCTGCGTGGCGCTCGGTCTTCTTGGAGTAGCCGTTTGTTGAGCGGGTGAAGCGGCGCATATTTGTCCGCATCGTGAGGTTTTGCCGTTCAACGAAAGTCGTGCAGACGTGCTCTAGGTCCGGCTCTCCGAATATCGTGCGCTTATCCCCGAAACCTAAGTCTTGCCCGTAATCAATCTTATCCTTCCCGAACGCCTCTTCGACTGCCCCGATGTACGGCGCATAGCCATCAGTGCTCATATGAACACGCTCCGTTGCCATACGGCTGTCCAGGTCGATCATAAAGGCGTTCGCAAAAGGCTGGCTCCGCTTGCCGACCAGGTAGGAGATAATCAGCTTACTATCGGAGTCAATCGCTGTCCAGGTGTACGAGTCGCCCGCATCCTTCGGCGCTGCCTTACAGCGACCCTTGGCGATGGTGAGCTTTTTGGCGTAGACAAACGACCAGATTTCGTCACACTCGACGTACTTCGCCTGGACACCCCGGACATGCTCGTCATGGTAGCGTGCGGCCACCTCACCAGCTTGAATGAGCAACGTCTTGATCGTGTTGATCGACACTCCCGTTGCGCGGGAAATGGCCCGCATCGACATACCATCTACGAGCAACCGGAGAACCTGGGTTCGTTGTTTTCTTGAAAGCCGCCACATCGTATCACCCCTCCTCTGACATGACAGAGTATAGCACCAGAAAACGAGTGTATCAATCTGAAATGTCTCCCATTATGTTCTTTTTCCTCCGCTGCTGGACACAAAAAAGCCTCCCATGATATGAGAGGCTTCTTGCGGCAGGGTGGCTGAATGGCAATAGCGCCGGGGCTCGCATCCCTGGGCTCGATGGCCGACACCATCGTCGCCGGTTCGAGTCCGGTCCCTGCCTGGAACTGCCCTTTCTATACTGTGCCTCGCGTCCCCTGTCAAGCCATTCGCCCCTCTTGTTTTTGCGTTTCAATTTCCCTTATACTGCTGGCGAGTCCATTGTGCAGGTTCCCGTGCGTCGGGTTGCCTGCCCTATACAACAGCCGACTGGTTGTGAGGGGAGTAGCTACCCGTCACCCGGCAAAACGGTAGGACCGCACGCCCAATCCCGTGCGATGGACTCACCAACCCGGCAACCTGATACGGCCGGGTCGCCTTGAACATTCAGCACGGGGATTTCCCTTGTGAAGCGTGGTCCGCGCCAGGTCGCAACCCTGACGCGAACCCCAACGGCTCAGTCGGTATGAGCGCGTTGTCAGCGGACGCATTCTTATAGCGGCTGAGCATAGAAAGGCCAAGAGGGTTTTCTATGCGAAAAACGCTTCTTTTCGCGTGCGTCGCGCTCAGCCTTCTTCCGAGCCTCGCCTGTGCTTGGGTCAAAGGGAACCAGCCCTTCCCCGATGGGGAGGCTACGGTCATTCTCCATCGGTTCTGTCTGAATGATTGCGGCGATATCAGCACGACTGAGTGGCGTACCTTAATTCTGGATGCCATCCAGGAATGGGACACCGCAGAGTCGGCTTTTCGCTTTTCAACCCGCCCTGCTCGTTCAACGGATAACCCATGCCTTCCGCCCCTTGGGACGGTATCTGTCGTCTATACGTACACCGGCCGCATGTGCCCAGGGGACGGGTCTTTCCCGAGCGGCCCCACGGGCGCTATTGCCTACGGCCCCGGAGAACGGGCAGTTGTGTATCTCGCACTCCGCAAAGAAGATTACGCGCGCCCAGGGTTCGATTTCACCCGGTCTGCCCGCCGTACCCTCATCCATGAGTTCGGTCATGTCCTTGGCCTCGGCCACCCGGATCAACGGGGACAGTCTGTCCAGACAATTATGAATAGTGACAGCCTATGAATAGTGACAGCCGATATGACGTGACCACAACAGCGGCCAATACTGGCGTCACACGAACGATCCGGGTTCCTGCTGAGGGGATACAGGAGGACGATATTGTGGGCGTTCAAGCGCTCTACGGTGTCCGGGATAACAGGACTCCCGTCATGCCTGTATTTGCTCTTGAAGCGCCCCTGGAGGGGCAAACCTGTACGGGGGTAGGGATCATCCGTGGGTGGGCCTGTGAAGCTCAGAATGTCACGGTGACGGTCGATGGGGGTCCGCCTATCCCAACGGCCACCGGAGGCCCAAGAGGCGACACACGGGCTATCTGTGGCCGTGAGGACACCGGGTTTTCGCTCCTAGTCAACTGGAATGAGTATGGCGCAGGGGAGCATATCGTGCGCCTCTTTGTCGATGGTGAGTTGGCGGCCACCCGGACCGTGGAAGTTCTCACCTACGGCCAGCCCTTCCGGGATGATCTGGACGGAGAATGGGTCCTGGAAAATTGGCCGGAGCCGGGGACCGATACCACGGTTGCGTGGAATGAGGCTATGCAAAATATCGAGATCGTTGATATTGACCGATGGAAACCGGAACCAGAGCCGGACTCTCCAACAACCGGCCCTGCTGCTCCGCTTCTCGGCACCTGGACTCTAACCTCACCGGTTGCAACCGTCACCCTTACCATTGACCGCCTTGAAGGAAGCGGCTCATATCAGAATGCGAAAGGCCGGACTTCGCACGGCCACCCTGTTCATGCCGGAACATCATCGGGCGCAGGTATCACACATATGATTTCCTGGTCAGACGGCCAGACGTGCCACGGCTACTCGCTACGCTTCCCGACCCCATCCACTATGGCCGGAGATCACATCTGGGCTCCGGCACTCGGCGGGGAAAATTGCGCGGACTCGTGGAACTGGATTTCTTTTACCGGGCAACGTCATTAAGGGGGGTGAGGTATGCCGATTTTGCTATTTGTCCTGTTGATTATCATTCTGTGGGAACTTTACAAACAGTAGCCGAGGAGGTGGAGGATGGCGAAGTATGAGGATTATGAGCCGGAAGAAATTGTGCGGATGATGGAAATGGGACGCGGGAACGCATACCTCCTGGAGAAGGTCGTCAGCGCCTTGACCACGGTGCTGATACGGATTCCCGACCTCCGGGCGGCGATGTTGAAGGAAGTCCAGGAGAAGCTACGCACAGCAGAATTTGACGTGCCAGGGACATACCCTGATGAACGGTGGAAGAAGTCAAAGAAGGTTCGGGAAGCCCTGGTGTTTGTGGAGCGGATATTGCAGGATTTCCCGCACGCGACACACCCGTTGAATGGATAGCTCTCGCAAAAACACCCTTCTCACAATAAGGCAAGAAGGGTGCGAGGTGGCAACGCCGATAGGACGGGGAATGGCGTTGCTCTCTGCTACGGCTTCGGTTGCAGCGAACCCATAGCCGTTTGACAAGCATAAAAGGAAACACCAATGGCGGAACGGAATCTCACATATGAGTCCGGCAAACTGTTAGCCATCAGTGCTGTGGTCAGGGAAATTATCAGAATTATCCCCTCGGACTACAGGGCTCTGTTGGCCCGTGAATTGAAGCCCCTCCTTCCCGTGGTCAGGGAGAACTTGACGGTGAGTGGAACAGGTAGGGCCGAGGGGGCTGATGGGTTTATTGAGGGATATGAGGAGTTTATCCAACTCGCCCTTGACATAATCGACGCCGGAAGGACCGGGAAGAGTGATAGTTGAATGATTCATAGGATTTTTCCTTTCTTCCGTTATGGAGGTGTGTATGTGTGGATGGTGTGCCAATTTTATGACGTGGCCGATCTGGCTCCTGGAGTCCTTACGGAACGTGGCGGATATTGCGCGGCGACAAGCCAACCGAATACCCCGGTGTCCTGAATGCGACACCCCCGTCAACCGGATTGTCCATGAAACCGAATCTCCTTGTCTTGGCTTTCGTTTACTCCAAGAGGCCGAGCGCCCGTCACACGATCTGATCGTGTGACGGGCTATTCATCATCGCAGAATCGCCGCCATCTTCGCCAGCGCGTTCCGCACGTCGAGGCTGGCTTCCTCCAGGAGGTGCAAGGTTTCTTTTTGGGCCTTGCCCCGCTTTGACTCCTGCGCTTCCTCGGGCAGCGCGTTATAGACTTGTTTCTTCCGTTCGTACAATTCCGCCAGTGAGGCGTTTGCACGCAACACCAGGTCCTGCGCGCTTTCCAGCTCGACCGTGCTGTAGGTATCCAGTTGGTCGCCGGCCGGCAAGTAGCAGAGCCCGTAGGACGCCTGCTTGCAATACTTCCCCTCCGGCCACTCGACTGCGCCGATGATCCGGGCAATCTCCTCCTCGGTTGGCGCGGAAAGCGCCAGGATACGATTCTGGATGGTGACGAATACCCGCTCAGCAGCGGCGCAGAAGTCACGGCGGATATTGTCGTAGCTCAGCAGCTCCCCGGCTACGGACTCCAGGGTCACTTCCTGCTCACTGGCTCCGGCCGTAATCCAGGCCAGCCGGTAGGCGTGCAAGTAGGGGGTGTCCTTGGGGTCCAGGGTGCGTCCATCCTGGCGGGCATCCCAGAAGCGCCGGGCTTCCGCGCCGCGCTCCAGGATGGCCTGCGCCTCGGTCGGGCTCGGGTCGTGCAGCGCCTCGGCCAGCGTGGCGCGGTAGGCGGAGCGGAGCACCGTAAGGCCGGCATGACGGACGGCGGACGCGGTGGCTTCTGCGCCAACCACGGAAAAAACCGGCTCTTCCTCGTCCCCGGTGATGCGGTAGCGGCTCGGGAGGTCTTTGATGGCAGCGGGGAGTTTAGTGTGGCTACTGAGCCACCACAGCTTTTCGCCGGGGTTTGGTTCGACGTTTTCGCCGTCCGGGTGGCGGCGGGCGATGTTCTGGCCGAAAAAACGGGCGGACTCAATGATTCCTCGGGCGTCGGTAATGATGGCGGTTGGCATGGTGTGTTTCTCCTTGTGTTGTTCTGCCGTACACGATATGGGGTTGCGTATGGCTGATCGTCCCTTACCTATCCGCTATATCGTCAGTTACGATCTCCTCGGAGACAGCGGGGAACGCAGCCAGGATTATCGTGACATGGAACATCTATTGACCAGCATGAAGGGTGAACGTGTCTTGTTGTCACAATGGCGTGTGATTTTCCTAGGGGGTGTCATCAGTTAAGGAGGATCACCGAGGCAGCGAGATAGATGGCTCCGAGAAAGCTGACAGCGCGTTTGTCGTAGCGGGTGGCGAGAGCACGGTATTGCTTGAGTTTGGCGAAGAAGTTTTCAATCAGATGGCGCGCTTGATAGAGGTGCTTATCATAGGGGCGAGGCTGGCGCCGATTGGCTTTGGGGGGAATGACCACCGTCACCTCCGCCTGCTCCAAACGGTCAATGACGCGCTCGTGGGCGTCATAGGCTCTATCGGCGAGCAAAGCCCGCACGTGCTTCAGCAGATGGGGCAAGAGGGCCTCCGCACCGGCCAGGTCAGAGGCTTGGCCGGGCGTGAGATGGAAGCCGGTCGGATTCCCGAGCGCATCGCACGTCGCATGGATTTTCGTGCTCAAGCCCCCGCGGGAGCGGCCGATGCATTCGGCCGCGGGGTCCCCCCTTTTGCCCCCGCCCCATGTTGGTGGACGCGGATGATCGTGGCGTCGATCATGGCATATTCGTTATCCGCATCGGCGGCCAGCTGCTTGAAAACCTGCTCCCAGACCCCACTTTTACTCCAGCGCATGTGGCGCGTATGAATCACGCGAAAATCCCCGAACCGGCTCGGCAAATCGCGCCAGGGAATCCCCGCACGATAGCGGTATAAGACCGCTTCCACAAACAACCGGTTATCCCGCGCCGTGCCCCCGACGTGGCCCTCCCGGCCGGGCAGCAGGTCCTGAATCCGTTCCCACTGATCCTCGCGTAACGCATACCGTCTCGCCATTGTGCACCCTCCCTTCGCTTGGGCTGACCAGGGCAGTATACCGAGACGAGACAGGAAAGCCGACCAGGGGGGCACGCTAACTGATGACACGCCCTAGACGGGAAAGCGCAAAAACTGGTCAAGTTCATTAGCGGTCAATCCTTCTTTCGAGCCAAGTCTGACCGGCTCTTGGTTGCGGCCTTGGATTCCTCGGACTTCGCGGCACTCAATCCCATGACCGAACTTCCATTCTTTTAGGAAGTTCGCCGCTGCGCTGAGTACCTGGTCTTCCTCGTTGTTTTCCGGTCGAATGTGCAGGCCACCCTGCCAAAAAAAGAAGCGCATAGTATTTTCCTTTTTTCCGTTACGGGGTTACGGGGATTTCAGATTGATACAGTAGGATCTGCTGGCGGCGGTGGTGGCCTACGGCCAAAAGGAGGCCGGGCAGGCTGTGAGCGATTTTGATCGCTACCTGGCCCTTAGCCCGGACTGGCAGAACATGGACAAGCGGGTGGCCTTCCTGGACGCCGAGGGCATTCAGGCCCAGGTTCTGTATCCCACCCTGGGCCTGTTGTGGGAGGGCACGGTCAGCGACCCGGTGTTCGCCGACGCGCTGTGTCGGGCCTATAACACCTGGGCCTTTGAGCTGTGCAGCGGCCACGCCGATAGACTGTTCCCGGCCGCCCATATCTCCCTGCGGGACGCCGACCTGGCGGTCCGGGAACTTGAGCGGGTAGCCAAGCTCGGCTGTCGCAGCATCTTTGTGGCCGCCGCGCCGGTCAACGGCCACAGCTTCGGCCACCCCGACCTCGATCCGATCTGGGCGGCGGTGCAGGATCTGGACCTCAGCGTCGGCATCCACCTGACCGGCCACCGCCACTCGACCGGGCGGCAGTGGTACCGGGACCGTGACCCGGGCATGATGTTTGTGACCATGAACCTGATCCAAGACCCGCGCATGGCACTGACCACCATGGTCTACGACGGGGTCCTGGAGCGCTTTCCGCGCCTGCGGGTGGCCACCATTGAGGCCATGGTCGGCTGGATCGGGGAGTGGCTGGAGCGGCTCGACTATCGCTACAAATACATGGGTCATACCTCACAGATGAAACGCCCGGCCTCGGAGTACTTTGCGCGCAACATCTGGATCAACGGCGACCCCGAAGAAAAAATGTTTCCCTATATCGTTGAGTTTGCCGGCGATGAGAAGTTTTTTGTCGGCTCCGACTATCCGCACGCCGAGGGCTTTGTCGAGCCGGTCAGGAAGGCGCGGGAGACCTTGGCGTCACTGCCCAGCGAGTCGGTGGACAAGATTCTGGGCGGCAATGCCGCGCGCTTCTTCGGGATTTAGACCGATCGCCATATCGGCGGCTCACGTCCTGAAAGGATTGATAATCGTCAGGCCGTCAATGTCCTGGCCGTGGGCCAGGTCTTCGGTATACAGGGTTTCGCAGCCAGCCTCGAGCGCGGCGGCGGCGATGAGCGCGTCATAGAAGCTGAAACGGTAACGGGACAGGATATCCAGGGATTTTTGATACAGGCCAATACTGGGTTGAACACGGTACAGTGGAGCAAGGACATCAAGCATGTATGTGCGCATCTCATCTTCGGTCAAGGGAACTTCAGCCTTGCGAATCGCCGTATTGAGGCACTCTTGGATAACCTGAAAGCTGATGCACGCGGTTTGGCTGTCAATCCCGTCGAGAATCAATGCGTCGGCAATATCGGCTTTGCGGGTATCAAGCCGCTCGAGCTGATACACAAAGATATTGGTATCGAGAAAACTCTTAGCGCTCATTCCTCTGTGCCCGTGTCAACTGGCGTCCGACCCGCAGTTTGCCTTGCAGGGCGCGTACGGTCCGCATGGCCTGGGCGGCTTGCCGGTCCCGCCCAACGTAGTCCGCGAGCCACAGCCGAAACTGCGCGTTCAAGGTCGTATGCTGGGCTACGGCCCGGCGCCGTGCCGCTTCGATCAACTGCTCATCGGCGCTCAGGGTAATATTTCTCATGAGATTCTCTTTCTCTCCCCTATTTTCGTGTACGCTATTATCGTGTTTACGGCAATGTCTTTCTGCTCGCCACATTGACAAGCGGGCCACGCCCGTCCTGATCTGACTGAATTTGCGTTAATTCGGTCAGACGTCGGGTTTCGTTCAATACGGATTCTGTCTCTATTTGACCTGCTCCCACCAGGCTGACGACTGAAACGCCTGGCCGAGGTCGAACAGCTCGCCCAAACGCGGAGTGACCAGTTCGACCTGGCGGTCCCGGGCTGTCTTCAGCGTGCGTTTGATGGGTTCGTCCCAGTCGTGCAGGCCCAAATTGAACGTCGCCCAGTGGACCGGCAGCAGGACCTGCGCCTGCACGTCGAGGTGAGCCTGCACGGCCTCTTCGGGGTCGATATGCACATCGTGCCAGTAGTCGCTCGGCCCATAGGCGCCGATCTTGAAAATCCCCAGGTCAAACGGTCCGAAGCGTTGGCCGATATCCTGGAAGTGGTCAGCAAAGCCGGTATCGCCGCTGTAGAACACCCGGTGCTGGGGGCCGAGCACGGACCACGACGCCCACAGGGTTTCCATCCGACTGAACAGCCCCCGTCCCGAGTAGTGTCGGGACGGGGTACAGACAAAGCTGATCTGACCCAAACGGTGCGATTCCCACCAGTCGAGGTCGGTGATCTGGGCGGACGGAATACCCCAGGCCTCCAGGTGGGCGCCAATGCCCAGCGGCACCACAAAATGGCTGCCCCTGCTGGCCAGGTGCTGAACGCTGCGCATGTCGAGGTGATCGTAGTGATCGTGAGAGATCAGCACCGCATCGACCGGCGGCAGCTCGGACAGCGTGATCGGTGGCGGCGCAAAACGCTTGGGACCGATCCACTGAAACGGCGACGCGTAGTCCGAGAAGACCGGGTCGAGCAGGAAGCGCAGGCCGTCCATCTCGACCAGCACGCTGGAATGACCCAGCCAGATAGCGCGCAGACCGGGCGGCGGCGGCGTGCTGAAAGACGCGGCAGAAACGGCCACGACCGGCAGGGGGGCGGGCGGGTGGCGCACCTGCTGTCCGAACAGGCGTTGCCTCAAGAAGCGCCTGATGTCTCCCCAGCTGAACTCGCCCAGGGGCTGGGCGTTGAAGAAGTGGCCGTCGGCGCTGTGGGGCGAGGTCTGGATGCGGGTCTGGCGCTGACCGCTGGCCGTGGCGCCGAACGAGGCGCAGCTGCTGAGAGTGACGGCGATGCCGAGGCTCAGCAGGGCCAGGACGGCCAGGGACCAGCCCAGGAGTGTGGTGACGCGGCGCATGGGAATCCTCTCTGTTCAAGATCGCCGGACCCGAATTTTCCCGGGCTGGGCAATAACGATAACGCCGGGACCCAGCTCAGAACCATGACGGGAAAGAGCTGCGTGGAGAAGGGACAGACGGGGCGCAATACGAACGTTGGCCAGCCGCAGTATCCCATGATGAGAGTGGCCTTGCTTATAGACCAGCTCTTCGAAGTCTTTATCTGTGGTGATAATGATTCGCCGTTCCCGGACCGCCCGTTGTAGGATCAGTTCGTCCTCCAGCCGGGGATCGGTGGTGCCGATAAAGATGACGTCGTGCCCCTGGACTCGCAGTTCTTCGGCAACGGTGTAGCCCCCACAGGCATCGACCAGGAAACGCATCAGGAGGCTCTTGGCTCGATGAATTCAATTTCTTCCCCGGCTACCAGCTTCTTTGCATAGGCAAGACAGGCGAGAATATCTTCCCGCTCCAACATGGGATAGTCCTGGAGTAGTTCCTCTGCTGAAGCCCCCTGGCTTAACAAATCAAGGATCTGTTCGACAGACAGGCGCAGACCTCGAACAATGGGCTTACCCGTGAGTATATTCGGATCGCAGGTGATCCGTTCGAGCAGCTTTTGGGTGTCCATACCACCATACTCCTCTAGGGTCGGCCGACCCGTGGAATGCCTTTCATGGAACGCGCGATCAGCTCCGAGCGCACCAGCCGCGCCCCGTTGGCCAGGGCCTTGAGCTTGCCCCGGGCCGCCTGCCGCGAGCGGGGCACGAGGCCGCAGTCGGTACACGGGTACAGCCGCTCGGGCTCGACATACGCCAGGGCGGCCCGAATGCGGTCGGCAACCGTGTGCGGGGTTTCGACCTGTTCGGTGCCGACGTCGATCACGCCGACCATCAGGTCTTTGCCCCTGGCCAGGCCCAGCACCGAAGGATCGACGCCCGAGGCCGCGCACTCGACCGAGATCATGTCCAGGCTGCTAGTGCGCAGCAGGGGCAGGGTGCGGCTGTAGTGACTCCAGTCGGTGTTGGTGTTTTTCCAGGCCAGCACCGGGGGGACGCCGTAGCCGTAGCAGATGTGGACTGCGGTTTTGGCCCGCACGCCCCGAGCTGCGGTCTCCAGCGTCCTGAGGCCCCAGTCCTCGACCTCGTCGACAAAGATATTGAAACACGGCTCGTCGAACTGCACGATGTCGCAGCCGTTTTCGGCCAGCTCGTGGGCCTCCTGGTTGAGCGCCAGGGCAAGGTCGTGGGCCAGCCGTTGCTGGTCGCCGTAGTGCTCGTCGGCCAGCGTGTCGGCCGTGGTCATCGGCCCCGGCAGGGTGACTTTGACCGGCCGGGTGGTGTGACGTTTGAGGAAACGTAAAGCCTCGACAAACACGGCGGTCGGACGTCTGACCGGCCCGGTCACGCGGGCCACGTCAATCTCCCGGCCGTAGCGGCCGCCACGGGTGAGCCGCTTGACCATGCTGCCGAAGTCGATCCCGTCAAGGTGTTCGCTAAAGCCCCAGATATAGTGGCGGCGGCGCTGTTCGCCGTCGGTCAGAATGTCCAGACCGGCCTGCTCCTGGTCGGTGACGGCCAGGCGCACCGCGTCGTCGTGGCCCTCCTGGAGGGTGTGGCCGTCCAGGGCCCAGTCGAGCGAAGAGACCCGCTGGGGCGGGAACAGCCAGGTCGGACGCGGCAGGCTGCCGACAAGCAGGGTCCGTAGCACGGGATGGCTCCTGGGGCGGGCTACTTGATTGCAATCGGGTTGACCGGCGAGCCGCAGCCGCCGACCAGCTTGAGCGGAGCGCCGGCAAACAGGAACGTGTACTGTTTGTCCTGCTCGCAGTGGTCGGCCAGGTCTTTGAGCCACACGATTTCGTTAAAGATCACCCCCAGGTTGCACAGCAGGGCGGCGTGCAGCAGCCCCAGCCCGCCGGTCTCGGGGTTGATGGCCTGCTCGCAGCCGACCGTATCGGCGCTGATGGAGGCGATCTCCATGTCGTGAAACCACTCGACCAGCTCCTTGCTGTATTCCAGGCCGGGTTCGTCAAACTCGCCGTCGGGGAAAAAGGCGTCCTGGCCCTCCTCGTAGAAGCGGTTGAGCCAGCCGGTGTGCAGGACGATGATGTCGTGCTTTTCGATCTGCACGCCCTGTGTGTCGGCCGCTCCCAGCAGGTCGTCGAGGCTCACCCCCTCGCCCCGCTCCAGGTGCTTTTTGCCCTTGTAGCGGGCGGCGTCAATCAGGATGCCGTGGCCGATGACGCCCCGGTTGGCAATCGGCTCGATGGAGCACTTTTGCAGCGCGCCGATCGTCGTTTTGGGATCGTAGCCGTTGTACAGCTTGTCCCCGTACCAGGCGTGGCCCAGGGCATCGTACTGGGTCGTGCCCTGGGGGAACATGACGATCACGTCGTCGGAGTACTTGAGCCCGCCGGGGAAGGGCTGAGCCCGGCCGCTGATGTACGAGCCCTCGTCGTTGGTCTGGGTGCGGATCGGTTGGGCGCGGATCGGGTGCAGGGGATCGCCCTGGGGTCGGGCGACCGGGACGCCGAGCATGAAGGTCTTGCCCTGTTTGACCGCCTGGATGCCGCGCAAGACCTCCCCGTCGGTCAGAAAGTTGAGACAGCCGACCTCGTCGTCCGCCCCCCAGCGGCCCCAGTTCTTGGGTGCATCCTTGAGTATCTCGGTATGGTCAACGGGTTTGTCTGGCATACGCTCGCTCCTCTCGTCATAGGTGAATGGCCGGGCCGGTCAGGCAGCATCGCCCGGCCCGGCCGACCGGTCAAGCCTGGCCCGTACACGCGGGATGACCTCACGGCCGAGGCGTTCCAGGCTGGCATGCATCTCGTGGGGACGTAAGCCGGGCGGGACCGCCCAGCTGACAAAATCGGTCAGACCGTGCTCAGTGATGAAGGCGCTCAGCTGCTCGACGCAGGTCTCGACATCGCCCACAATCCAGGTCTGCGGAATCCAGGTGCCTCGGGAAGCGTCCTGGGGGCCGGGCTGACCGCTCTCGGCAAAGAAACGCTTGTAGACCCGCATGCGGGTCCGCTCGGCCTCCCGAATACGCGGCCAGTCGCGCTCGGGATCGTCGGTCACCAGCACGCCGCGAATGATGCCCACCCGGTAGCGCGCGGGGTCACGCCCGGCCGCGCTGAGGGCGTCCCTCCACGGCTCAAGGACCTCGGCCCGGGGACCCTGGGGCAGCAGATGGCAGTCGAAACGGGCGGCTCGCAGCGCCCCGTTGCGGGCCATGGCCGCGACCCACAGCGGCGGCCCGCCGGCCTGGACATAGTCGGGTTTGATATGCACGTCGCTGAAGGCGTAGCGTTTGCCCTGAAAGCTGAAGCGTTCGCCGCGAAAGCAGCGCCGCAACACCTCAAGGCCCTCTTCCATCAGGGACAGGCGCCGCGACACCGGGAAGCCAAAGCCCCTGAATTCGTGCGGCGCATAGCCCATGCCGACCCCCAGCTCAACCCGTCCGTTACTGAGGTTGTCCAGCACGGCCAGGTCCTCGGCCAGGTTGATCGGGTTGCGAAAGGGCAGAATACAGATGTCCTGCGAGATGCGGATGCGCTCGGTGCGGGCGGCCACCGCGCCGGCCACCGGCACCCAGCTCGGCAGGTAGCCGTCCTCGACAAAGTGGTGTTCGGTAAACCACAGCTGATCAAAACCGAGCGACTCGGCCCAGACCATCTGCTCCAGCGTCTCGGCGTACAGCTGTGGCATGGCCAGGCCGGACTCGGGCGGATTGCGGAAGTCATAGCTCAGTCCAAAGCGCAGGCGGGGCATGAACGGTCTCCCTCCGTGACCGGGGCTGTGTGGCCGTTGGGGCGTGGCTCCGGTCAGCTCTGCAGGCCGCGCAGACAGCCGATTCGCTCCAGAAGCGGGTCAAGGCCGCTTGTGTCGGTGACGGCGGCATACTTGGCGCGCAGCGCCTGGAGGGATTTGGCGTGGTATTTCTGGGGCTTCTGGGTCCAGGTGTGGCCGTCGAGTTCAACGCTGAACTCTTCCCGGCCGGCGGCGATGGCTTCGGCGTTGGCCAGCGTCCAGGGCATGAAGCGGGCGCCGAGCTGGCGCTCCAGAAACGGCAGCAGGGTCGGCGCCAGATTCGACCACGGCTCAAACTCGCCCTCGGCGCGCGGCCACAGCATGCGCTGCACCCAGGCCAGCACGTGCGGGGCGCGACCCTCGACAAAGGCGCACGGCGTCGGATCGGTCCAGGCGTTATAGAGCTGGCCCCACAGGCCCAGGTCGCCGAACGACGGCCGCGCGCCAAACAGATAGGCGCGGCTGCTGAGATGGGCGTCGAGCTGTTCGATGGCCTCGCAAAAGGATGCCTCAATCTGGGGCGCGGTCTGCGCGTTGGAGCCGACAAACCAGACCCGGTTGACCATGCGTTCCCGCACCTGGGCGACCATCTGGGCGTGCTGCTTGTCGT
Source organism: uncultured Binatia bacterium (SeqCode) (assembly GCA_965243735.1). GTDB lineage: Bacteria > Desulfobacterota > Binatia > Bin18 > Bin18 > JAAXHF01. Next base: position 2,813,536 of record CBDEVZ010000008.1, on the reverse strand, counting down.
CGGCCGCAGGCATCATCATGCGGGCGATGCGGCCGGCCGAGCTGAGCTGATCAACCTCGCGCGCCCAGCGGTAGTGAAACATCCACTTATTGCCCCATTCGTCGCCGAACTCTTCGATCAGGGCCGAGAGAAAGCCGCTGACCGGGTCGGCGGGATGGATGGAAGGCGCAGGGTAGAGGGCTTCGAGCTGCTCGATGATCGGGGTCGAGTCCTGCATGCCGGTGTCCTGGGGGGTGACGAGCAGCGGGATGATCGGGATTTTGGCGTACTTGTTGTACTCGTCCTGGACTGCCGCGCTGCGGATGATCCACCGGTGAGGGATGTCTTTATAGCGACAGTAGGAACGGACCTTGACCGAGTAGGGCGAGAGTTCGGCGCCAAACAGACGATACTGGTCGGCCATGCAGTGTCCTTTCTGTGGGCGGGCTCAGAAGTCGAGCGGCAGGCTGAGGTGCTGCTCGAAGATGAAGTCGCGGTGTGCAATCAGGACCGGATCAATCGCCGACTCGACCGATTCGCGGACAGGCGCCCACATGCTGCGGAAAAAATTCGGCATGGGGTTCTTGTCGGGCGGATAGGGATCGATGACCTGGGACATATTGGCCCAGTACAGGTCCAGGGCGGTCAGCTGAGCGCCGATGAAATAGCGGCTGCCGGTCCGCTGTTGGGCGTGCAGCCGGGTCGCCAGGGCGCGCAGGATGGGCATGATTTTTGCCGGCGCCGCAGCCGCATTGTCGGCCGAATAGCCGTAGGCCGCAACCATCGGCGACTGCTTGAACGCCTCGCCCTGCATCTTCAGGATGGTATCAAACATGATGTGACGCGCCTGCCAGGTGAAGCCCTGCTCGCCGCACAGCTCGTTGGACAGGCCGATCATCAGCGCCCGGTCCTCGACTGCGGACGGCAGCAGCGACGGCGTGGGAGCCAGCCGCTCGGCCAGTAGCAGGATTTCGTACCAGCCGGTCCGCGCCGGTTCGTTGTCGTACACCGCAACCGGCGCGTTGCGGTGGCCGGTCCAGGCCACCAGCTCTTCGTTGGCCTCGCCCCCGTGCTGGGCGACCGGGACGTAGGGAATGTGTTTGACTTCCAGGATGCTCTTGGCCGCCTGGCTCCACGGCGCCGGACCGCCGGTGGTCAGCGCCAGGCGCAGGCCGGGCAGGTCTTTGGCTTCGGCAACGGTTTTGTAGTCCATGCAGAGTTTTCCTTTCCGGTTTATTCGACGATCCGAATCTCGTGCCCCCGGGCCATAAGCGGCGTTTGGACCAGGTCGCGAAAGCCGTCCGGTTCCAGGCCGATCAGCTCTGGCGGGCTCGAATGGTCGCCGTCCAGCCACAGCTGGGCGATACCGTCGTAGCGCCGCTCTTTGGCCGGATCGACCAGGTTGACGGTGTAGCGCCGGGCGTCAGGCGTGCGCTCGACCGCAGCCGCCACGTTCGGCACGTGGGTCTCAAGCCAGTGGCGGTCCAGCTCGGCCCGCGCAACACTGGCGCGGCGTTTGACAAAAAAGGTGAACTTGGTCGTGGCGCGGCCGGTCGGGCCGTCGACGTTGAGGTGTTCGGTCACCGTCAGCCAGTTGCCCTTGGTGATATCGGCGTAGTCGCTGAAACGGTCGTCCATGATCTCGGGCGGGGCGTTGCGGCCTATGGTCGTGTCGTAGTGCTGTTCGTCGCGGAACCACAGCTCGGCCATCCCGTCCAGCCCAGGAGCTTGGTCAGAAGCTTGCCCAGACTCGGCGTCGGCCCCGGGCTGATCAAAAAAGGTGATGCGGTAGCGTTCGGGTTTGGCAATCTTGACCACGTGCGGGGCGTGGACGGTTTCCCACACCCTGACCAGTTCGTCGTGTGAGACCGTGGCCCGGCGGATGACTGTGGCGAGTATCTTGAACATGACGTCCCCCCTTTTGTGTGTAACGGTCGGGCTGGCGGCCGACCGCCAGCAAGTATAATCGGAAGCGCCCGTGGCGTCCATGCGGTCGGGCAGGTCTCAGCCGTCCTCAGCCCGCAGGCGTGAGAAAAAACGGGTCTGGACCCAGCCGGCGTCCCACCATTCGAGCGGGGTGACCGGCACGCCCTGGACCAGGATGGCGAAGTGCAGGTGATCGCCGCCGGCCAGGCCGGTTTTGCCGGTTCGGCCCAGCATGTCGCCCCGCTGCACCTGCTGGCCTGCGGCCACATCGATCTGACTCAGGTGGGCGTACAACGACATCAGCCCCAGACCGTGATCGACAATGACGCAGTTGCCGTAAATGCCGAGGTAGGCGGTGTACACAACGGTGCCGGTATTGGCCGCCTCGACCGGTCCCTGGGAGGTCGAGGCCAGGTCAAAGCCCAGGTGGGTCTGCCGGTCGATTTCCTGGCCCTGATACACGTAGGAGCGGTGGTCGGCATAGCGGGCCTCGACCTGCGAGTTGCTCAGCTGGCTGAACACCTCGCTCCACAGGGCGTGGTCGACCGAGCGGCCCGCGATGTCCTCAATCGCGGCGTCGTTCCGGCGACGCAGTTCGGCGTTAACCAGCAGAAAACGCTCGAGCTGGGTTTCGGGGGCGGGCAGCTCGGACTGTCGGATGACCTCGGCCAGGACCGTGTCGATGAAGCGGTCCGAGATGGTGATTGTGCGCTGACGGAACCTTCGCTCGTGACGAAAGACTGACAGCGTCGTCTCGGTCCGGTTGCCGACATGGTCCTCGGCCCAGAGGCTGATGGGGATCTGGACCGAGTCGTTATGGGCGAGGGCAAACAGGCACACAAACTCGTCGCTGTCGGCCGTCGGCTGACGGTAGCCACGAAAGCTCCGCTCGCCAACCGTGACCCCGCTGTGTTGGGTGTCCGGGGAGGTCCGATAGCGGATCAACTCGGCCCCGCCCTGTCGGATGCGGTGCTGGGTTGACAGGAGGATGACTCGGGGTGGCGTGCGGTCGAGCTCAAAGGTCCGAACGGTCGCCGCGCTGCGGCTGAACATCCACCAGTTGGCGTGATCTTCGACCCGCACTTCCACGGAAAAAGCACCGTCTTTGAACGCGGCCAGGCCCGGCCTATCGTCCATGGAAAAGGTGAGTTCGCGGTGGAGGGTGCCGCTCGCCCAGGGGGCCAGGGGGCGGGCGATACGCTCGGTCAGAATCGGGCTGCGGGTGTCGGCCTGGACCGCGACCACCGAGACGCTGGCCAGGCCCTTGCCCGAATCCAGGAGACGCACCGTAATCGGACTCTGGCCGCCGACCGATTCGGACAGGTTGGCCGGCCAGGAGATGACCGGCGGCGAGCCGTCCCAGTTCCAGACCAGGACAGCGACAAGCAGCAGCAGCGGAACGCCTCCCTTCAGCACCAGACCCATGTCTTCCTCCTCAGTCCGTTTTGCTCAGCGGTCGCAGCCTGACCTCGATACTATGCACGCTGCTGTTCTCACCCATGTCGGCCTTGCGGCCCGGGTTGAGGGTATTGATGTTACGCCGCCCAGCTTCGTGCTTGGGCCAGCGGCCTTTGTAGGAGACGGCGACGCCGGGCGGAGCCAGGGCTTCCACCCTTGCCGTGAGATCCAGCCAGCCGGTTTCGTTCTCCAGGCGGACCGGCTCGCCGGGCTGGACGCCCAGGCGTTCGGCGTCCGCCGGGTTCAGGATGACGCTGGCCTGCCCGGCTCTCCGGGCCAGACGCTGATCGTTGGCGTACGAGTCGTTCAGCCGCCAGTTTGAGGCCGGGCTGATCAGGCGCAGTCGGTCAGGCTGGGGCGGCGCGTCTGTCCACGCTTGGGGCAGCCGCGGCAGGCCCTTGGCTGCGGCCCGCTCCGAGGCAATTTCAATCTTGCCGCTCGGCGTGTCAAAGGCCCGGTCGGCGTAGAAGACCAGCGGAGTCTGACTGATCGGGTGCCAGCCAAGCTGCTTTAGGCGGGCAAAATCGAAATCACAGCCCATCTCTTTGAGCAACTGCTCAAGCATGGCCCGGTCTGGCTCAAACAGGGCGGGTTCCTCATAGCCCATGGCCTTTGCCAGGCGTCGAAAAATTTCCTGATTGGGCAGGGCGTCTCCCATCGGCTGGCGGACCTGTGTTTGAGCGCCGATATGCAGATGAAAGTAGCTGAAGGTCAGGTCGTCGAACTCCAAAAAGCTGGCCGCTGGCAGGACGATATCGGCGAAGTCGCTGGTATCGGTCGGGAAGCAGTCAATAACGACGCTGAACAGCTCGGGACGGCTGAGCGCCCGGTGCAGGCGTTGTTGTTGGGGGGCTGAGGCGGCCGGGTTGGTGTTCCAACACACCAGGGCTTGGGCCGTGCCGGGGTCTTCCAGCCGTTGGGCCAGATCCATGTGGCTGATGCTGGCCCGCTTGGTCCTGAGCAGGTCGGTCCCGGCCAGCTTGCCAAAGTCAGCCCCGGCGATGGCCGGCGTATTGTTCAGGTAGTAAAAGCCGGCCCCGGGTTTGCCGATATTACCGGTCATGACCGGCAACAGGCCGCACGCCCGCATGATATTGCCGCCGGTGGCCTGGCGCTGGAGCCCCTGGCCGAGCCACAGCAGGGATGGACCCGGGCCGTACAGCTGGGCGGCCTGTTCGATCAGCTCTGCGGGCACGCCGGTGTGTTGCTGTCCCCAGGCCGGCGTACACGGTTCGAGTTGGGCCAGCAATTCCTCGCCGCCAAGGGTGTGGCGGGCAATAAAATCCGTATCAAACAAGCCGTCCCGGTGCAGGACGTGCAGCAGGCTGAAGGCCAGGGCCGCATCGCTGCCCGGTCGGGGCTGGAGGTGCAGGTCGGCCTGGGCTGCGGACTCGGTTCGCAGCGGGTCGACGACAATGACCGTGGCCGGAGACTCGGTCAGCCAGTAGCGGTGGGCGTGGGGCGCCGAGTGGGACGGGTTGGCGCCCCACACCAGGATGCACGCCGAGTCGGCCGCAGTACGTGGGTCAAAGCCGACCGACGAACTGCCGAACAGCAGGTTCCAGGCGACATGGCCGGCCATATTGCAGATGGTGTCCGGCTCGACCTCGGTCGCGCCCAGGCGGTGGAAGAAGCGCAGCGGGAACACATAGGCGAGCAGGGACAGGGTGCCGCTGTAGTGGGTATGCAGGATGGCCTGGGGACCGGCGTCGGCGATGATCGCGTGCAGCCGGGACGCAATCGTGGCGAGCGCCTCATCCCAACCGATCGGCTCGAACTGTCCCCGACCTTTGGGACCGCTGCGTTTGAGCGGCGACAGCAGACGTGCGTTCTCATCCTGCCACACCCCGTTGTAGGCCGTGGCGCATTTCTGACACAGCGCGCCGCGCGATACCGGGTGAGCCGGGTCGCCCAGGACGCGGCTGATCGTGCCGGCTCGGCGTTCGACGATGATGCCGCAGCCGTCATAGCAGTCGCGGGGGCAGTTGGTCCGAATTCTCTCAACGGGCTGTGTCATGCTGGTTGCCCACAGGGTAATACGAAACACCAGGACGGGCTAGGGTGGTTGGCGCCGTCCCAGTTTGGAAATGGGCGTCTCGCAAGCTCACAGCGGCCCACTCGAACGCCGGCACCCGCCGTGAAAAGTCCTCTAAAGGAGATTGAACGAATGGGGTTAAGGGCTTAGGAGGGTGGAGCCGTGTCGCTGGGGGACAGCAGGGCTCGCCGGACAGCCTCCGGCTCCCTTTCAATCACGCGCAGCAGGGTCGCGGCCGGGCCGCTGACCCGACGCGTGCCCTGCTCCCATTTCCGATAGCCGGACAGGCTCATGCCCATCAGCGGCGCCATCTGGGCCTGCGTGAGCTTCGCCCGCTTCCGCACCTCGCGCGGCGTCACGGGAGCGTGGACGATGGCGCGCCCGTCGCCCTTGACATGGGCGAGCGCTTCCGTGAGGGACTGGATCAGATCAGCGCCGAACGTGCTCATGTCTTCTCCTTCCAGGCGGCCTTCAGCGCCGCCGCGAGGGCAGCAACCGTCCGTTTTTCTTTCGGCGTCAAATCGGGCTGCCTAGCTTTCGCATAGGCGAGCAGCGCGTAGATCGGCATTGCCTCATTCAGATAGTAATAGATAATCCGCGCGCCGCCGCGCTTTCCGCGTCCGGAAGCCGGGACCCGCAGTTTCCTGACGCCGCCCGTGCCGGGAATCTCATCGCCAGCGAGCGGGTGCTCTGCCAGAAAATCGATCAGAGCGCGGTGTTCCTCCTCGTTGAAGAGCTTGTCGGCCTGACGGGAGAAGGTTGGGGTCTCGGCTACCGTCTGCACCCGGTCGCTTATACCCCATTGGGGTACAGGAAGCAAGCTTACCGTTTCCCGTGTCCGGTCAGAGACCGCCACGCCAAAGGGCGCTTGCTGTGTGGACATACGCCTTGCCCTCTCCCAAGGTTGACATACCACCCCTTGTCGGAAGCAATAGTCGGACCGGACGCTGTTCGACAGAGTTGGGGAAATGAATCTGGAGAAAACTGATGGACGATCCACATGTTGTCGCACTGGTCTACAAGATTGAGCACGGTCGGTCGGTTGATTACCAGGAAGCGGACCCACAAGATCACGAGGCGGATAATTTCTCAGTCCGGATCGAGGACGGGAAAGTTTGCTTCACCATGAAGCCCCACGCCCGCTACGCGACGGTGGCGGAGGCACAGGAAGCCGTCAGAGAATACATTCGTTGCTGGGAGTTCGACGTTTATCTTCGGAAAGGACCGAATCGGTTCAGACTGGAGTTTGACAGGCCGGAGATTGAGGACCGCAAGCCGTCGCCCGCGCTACCGGTGACAGCCGGTACATTGAGTCTCAGGGGGTTCGGGGCCAACTCAGGACAAGCAAGGTTGACGATGGGGACTCTTGTTGTTGAGGAGAAGGACGTGCGGAGCCCCTATCCCCCCCCACCATCGGGTCTCGCAATCACTCCCGACGTGCAGAGCATGTTTGATCGCTTTATGGCCTACCGCTCGGGCCAAGAAAAACTGCCAGGCATGGCCAATTTCTGGCTAACTCTTATTGAGGCCCGACCAAACCAGAAATCGCGCACAAGCTCGCCCAATAGCCGACGCGCAAAGGCGGCTAAGAAGTACGGAATTGACCTGAGGGTGCTCGATGAGATAGGCAATCTCTCCGCCAAGAAAGGCGGCCCACAGGCGGCAAGAAAGAAGGAAGGCATTAAGAGGCCGTTGACAGCCTCGGAAACCCGTTTTTTGGAAGAAGCCATCGCGGCACTGACCCGCCGGGTGGCAGAAGTTGAGCACGATATCAAGAACGAGAGCTATGAGAACAAGAACCTCAAGGAGATCAAGCTGTCCGACTTTCGCCGTAAGCGGCGGCGTTAAGCCCCCTTCCGTCGGTTCCCCCAAGTTTGACACTTTGTCGGTTATCGGGCGCTGGGCGGGCTGCGCCTGCGGTCGGTCGCCCAGAAGCTCTAAGCCATCCATACTCCCAATCCGGCGAAGGCTGCCTTTTCGTCTTGACCTCATTATGAACAGTGAGGAATCATACCTGAATGGACCAAGCTCTTACTTGGCTTAGAAAGCAGCCTCTTTGGGTTTCTACGCTGATTGGTATGTCATTGGCTGGTGGTGGAAGCGGACTCTTCGAGTACTGGTTGACTGGGGGCGTGTCAGGGCTGATACCAGTGCTGGTGGGATTAGTCGGCGCATTGATTCTAACGGGATGGACAGCGCTGATGGAGAAGTCCGAACAGCCCGAACGGTCGGTCTTCCCTATGGTGGCGGTGTTGATGGTGGGAGCACTCGTGGTGGGAGGTTTGGTGAATAGGTCGGGGTATGGGGTAACGGAGACGCCCGAGCAGCCTGTACAGACTACGCGCCCCGAGCAGCCTGCACAGACTACGCGTTCCAAGCAACCTGCACAGACTACGCGTTCCAAGCAACCTGTACAGACTACGCGCCCCGAGCAGCCTGCACAGACTGCGCGTTCCAAGCAACCTGCACAGACTATACGCCCCGAGCGGGTGTTTTGTCCGAAATCGCCGAGTCAGCTTATCGCCTTGATAAAAGGGCTGACGCAAATAGAGGCGGAAGCCGTCACCAAACCCCACATTGGTACATGGATGAAAGTTCAGGGACGCGTACGCGAAGTGAAGAAACGCAGAGACACAATATTCGTGCTTCTAAGACCTGAGGAGCCTTATGTAACGGCAAGCTTCGACAGGCGCTGGTTTGGCAGAGTTCAAAACCTCTCTGTTCAAGAAGCAGTGACAATCGTCGGAAAAATAGTCTCGATTCACCCCACCGGAGCCGGGCATATTGCTCTGGAGGAATCTGAACTACCCAATAGATAGATTTCACCTGAGATATAGCTCACATCCCCCCAACACGGCTCCATCCTCTCTCTCCCAAGCTTGGCACATTGGGCGTTATCCGACGGAGCAGGCGGCGCGGCCGTGTATGGGTCTAGGAAAATCAGGGGCTGACGGGACAAGAGCGGTCATGTTCGGCTGAATGAATCTCGGGTGAAAGGGCGGCTTGGCCGAAGAATCTTCAGAACCGTCTGGATGGCAGCGAGCCGGCCGTCTCTGGATATCTGTCGAGTGGTCCACAGCGAGTGGTCTGGTGACGGCCCCTGGCTGGCCTGGGCCGGTTTTGGTACAGTCCGGGCAAGTTTGACTCGGAAATGGAGAAAGATATGCGTCAAGGTCTTCGCTTCGGAGCCTTTCTGGCTCCCCATCATCCGCTCGGTGAACACCCGACTTTACAGTTTCAGCGCGACCTGGAGTTGGCCGCGCTGCTCGACCGCCTCCAGTTTGACGAGTTCTGGGTCGGCGAGCATCACTCCGCCGGCTGGGAAACGATTGGCTCGCCCGAGATGTTTCTGGTTGCGGCCGCCGAGCGCACCCACCATATCCGGCTCGGAACCGGGGTGATTTCGGTGCCCTACCACCACCCGTTCAACATTGCCCAGCGCATGGTTCACCTGGATCACCTGAGCCGGGGGCGGGCCATTCTGGGCGTCGGACCCGGCGCTCTGCCGTCCGACGCGGTCATGCTGGGCATTGATCCGATGACCCAACGCGAGCGCATGGACGAGGGTCTGGGCGCGGTCCTGCGGCTGCTGCGCGAAGACGAGCCGATTACGCTTGAGAGCGACTGGTTCACCCTGCGCGACGCGGTCTTGCAACTGCGACCGCTGCAAGACGAGATGCCGGTCGCCGTGGCCTCGTCGATTTCTCCCTCGGGCATGAAAACGGCCGGCAAGTACGGGGTTGGCGTGCTGTCGCTGGCCTCCTACCTGGAGGAAGGACTGACTGCGCTGCCGACCCAGTGGGGCTTTGGCGAGACCTCGGCCCGCGAGCACGGCCAACAGCTCGACCGGGCCGACTGGCGGATCGTCATGCCCTTCCACCTGTCCGACTCGAAAGAGCAGGCCTGTCGCGAGGTCGCCGACGGCTTGCAGCGCTGGCAGAACGACTACATCGTCGGCATCCTGGGCACGCCCAAGCGTCGGCCGTTTGAGGACGGCTATAAGGCGGCGCGGAGTATGGACGAACACGGCGGGGCCATCCTGGGCACGCCCGAAGACGCCCTGGAAAAAATCGCCGCTCTGCAACAGCTGTCGGGCGGCTTCGGCACCCTGCTGTGCTTTGCCCACGACTGGGTGTCGCCCGAACTGTCGGCGCGCAGCTATGAGCTGCTGGCCCGGCATGTGATGCCCCAGGTCCAAGGGCTGCTGCGGCCGCTGCGCGCCTCGGCCGACCGGGTCCAGGCCAACAAAAAGGCGCTGATGGAGCGCTCCAGCGGGGCGATTCTCAAGGCCATTCGGGACTACAACGCCGAGCACCCGCGGCAATAGCCCGGCCGAGCCCGGAGCCGAGACGAGTTTATGGATATCCTGAACGGTGCGGTTACGCTGGTGACCGGCGCCAGCCGTGGCCTGGGAAAAGACATTGCGCTTGAGCTGGCCGAGGCCGGGGCGCGGCTGGCGTGCGTGGCGACCCGGGCCGAGAATGCGGCCGCTACGGTGGCCGAGATTCAGCGCCGGGGCGGCCAGGCGATTGCGCTGGGCTGCCGGGTGGAGGTAGCCGCCGAGGTCAGCCGGCTGTTTGGCCAGCTCGAAGAGCAACTCGGGCCGTGCGATATCCTGGTCAACAATGCCGGCATCACCCGTCCCCAGCTGACCCTTGAGATGACCGAGGAGAACTGGGATCAGCACATGGACATCAACGTCAAGTCGGTCTTTCTGTGCTCCCAGGCTGCGGCCCGCCAGATGCGGCCGCGGCGGTCCGGCTGCATCATCAATATCGGCTCGATTCTGGGCCGCAACGCCTTTCCGGCGACTCTGGGCTACTGCACGTCCAAGGCGGCGGTTGACCACATGACCCGGGTGCTGGCTATTGAGTGGGCGCGGTATGGCATTCGGGTCAACTGCGTAGCGCCTGGCTATATCCAGACCGACATGATCGACCGGCTGGTTGAGGACAAAAAGCTGACCGTCGAAGACCTGAAGAAACGCACCCCCCAGCGGCGGCTGGGGACGGGCCGCGACGTGGCCAAGGCGGTGCGTTTTGTGGCCAGCCAGGACGCCGGCTTCATGACCGGCGAAGTGATGGTCATCGACGGCGGCTGGACCGCCTTCGGCTATTACCAGACCTGAGAGGAAAACAATGCAGTGTCCAAAGAGAAGGAGAGATGGGTTGTCGCAATCGTCGCTTTTGTTCAGGTGACGTTAGACTTGACCTTGGTCTTCTGGGGGATAGAGAATCTGATTACAGTGGACGCCGCAGCGAGACTACATGTCTGGATCGGACTGGTGGGCGGAACTCTGCCCGATTTAGACCAGTACGGGATAGATCGGATGACCTGGGGGTTCGCCGCGACACTTACAGCGAAATTTTATCTCTTGCTTCTTCCGACCTTAGGGCGTGTCATCAGTTAGCGTGCCCCCCTGGTCGGCTTTCCTGTCTCGTCTCGGTATACTGCCCTGGTCAGCCCAAGCGAAGGGAGGGTGCACAATGGCGAGACGGTATGCGTTACGCGAGGATCAGTGGGAACGGATTCAGGACCTGCTGCCCGGCCGGGAGGGCCACGTCGGGGGCACGGCGCGGGATAACCGGTTGTTTGTGGAAGCGGTCTTATACCGCTATCGTGCGGGGATTCCCTGGCGCGATTTGCCGAGCCGGTTCGGGGATTTTCGCGTGATTCATACGCGCCACATGCGCTGGAGTAAAAGTGGGGTCTGGGAGCAGGTTTTCAAGCAGCTGGCCGCCGATGCGGATAACGAATATGCCATGATCGACGCCACGATCATCCGCGTCCACCAACATGGGGCGGGGGCAAAAGGGGGGACCCCGCGGCCGAATGCATCGGCCGCTCCCGCGGGGGCTTGAGCACGAAAATCCATGCGACGTGCGATGCGCTCGGGAATCCGACCGGCTTCCATCTCACGCCCGGCCAAGCCTCTGACCTGGCCGGTGCGGAGGCCCTCTTGCCCCATCTGCTGAAGCACGTGCGGGCTTTGCTCGCCGATAGAGCCTATGACGCCCACGAGCGCGTCATTGACCGTTTGGAGCAGGCGGAGGTGACGGTGGTCATTCCCCCCAAAGCCAATCGGCGCCAGCCTCGCCCCTATGATAAGCACCTCTATCAAGCGCGCCATCTGATTGAAAACTTCTTCGCCAAACTCAAGCAATACCGTGCTCTCGCCACCCGCTACGACAAACGCGCTGTCAGCTTTCTCGGAGCCATCTATCTCGCTGCCTCGGTGATCCTCCTTAACTGATGACACCCCCTAGGCATTATCGGTCTATTCTATAGACTCATAACAGCTGAAAAGAGGCAACTCATGCGATGGATTGATCTTCTGGAGACCCGAGACGGAGCGATTAAGGCTGCTATCCTGAGAGACTTGATCAACAAAAGAGGAGTCACCGATGAGGAGTCTCTTAAGCAGATATCGGACGATCTGGACCAGCTTTTCAAAGAAGGCGGTGAGGACTGGGCAAAGGACTATCTGCCTCGGATGTTTGATCGGGATACGGTTGACAATCTGCTAGGGGAGTTGCAGGACCGTCGAGTCCAGGGCCGCTAAGCCGCGCTGTGAAGGTTGTCGGTTATGCGAGTGTATCTGGATATCATCTACAACTCGCTGCAAGACAAAGGTCTCACGGACGAAAAGATTATGGATATTCTCAGGGTCCAAGCGTCAAAACTAAAGCCCAGCCCCACGGAAGCAGACCTTGATGATTACTTTCGGAGCAAGGGCTTGAAACAGTAGACTCAGAAATGGGTCAATCCTCCATCTTCTCCTTTATTCGCCTTTCTCCTCTTCAGCCAGAGAGGCAGCCACCGCACTGTCCATGCGCCACGACTGGCTGCCGGCCGGCAGGTTGAACAGACGGGCCGCGTTGTCACGCAGAATGTCTTGGCGCTGCTGCTCGCTCAACTCGGCTGTGTGGCGGGCCAGCAGCTGCTGGGAGCGCGGCCAGGTGGAATCGGTGTGCGGGAAATCGCTCGCCCACAGCAACTGGGTGTGGGGCATCATGTGCAGCGAGTCAAAGGCCGTCTTGTCGTCCTGAAAGGTCATCCACACGTTGCTTCTGATATATTCGCTGGGCAGCTTGGATAGGCCCTTGACGATACCGTCCTGGGCGTTGAACTTGGCCGCGTGGTCCATCCGGTACATGTAGTGCGGCATCCAGCCCGCGTCACCCTCGGCACATACCAGCTTCAGGCGCGGATGGCGCTCGAACACGCCGCCCAGGACCATCATGCCGACCACGTCTTGGACAGCGCGGATGATGCCCAGGAAGTTGTTCAGCGCGTGGCCGCGGTGCGGGGTGGCCAGGCTGCCGTCGCGTGAGGTCAGAATGTGAAAACAGATCGGCAGGTCGAGGTCGGTGGCGCACTCCCACAGCGCGTCGTAGTCGGAGTGGTCATAGTCCTCATGAATCGGTCGGCCGGGCATCATCATGCCGACCATGCCCATGTCTTTGGCCCGCTGAAAATCTGCAATCGCGGAGTCAACGCTCAGCACGGCGGTCTGGGCCAGGCCCAGAATACGGTTAGGCTCTTCGCTGATCATCTCGTGCAGCCAGCGGTTATAGGCCAGCATGCAGGCGTTTTTGTAGTCGGGGTCGCGGTGCATGCACAGCCCCATGCCGATGGAGGCGTAGATGACCTCGGCGGCAAGGCCGTCCTGATCCATATACGGAATGCGGGCGTGGCCGCCGTAGGCGCCCTCACGAATGTCCGAAAACTTGCAGATTTTGGCCCGCTCGTTCCGCTCGGTGACGCTGAACCCGGCGCCGTCGATAAAACCCAGCGGAACCGGACGTTTCATGCCGTGGACGACAAAGGCTTCGGTGCCATCGTCCTGGGCGACAATGCGTGGTGCGGTGTCGCGGTATTTGGGCTCGATGTAGTCGATGTAGCAGTTGGGCGGCTCACAGATGTGGCCGTCGGATGAGATAATGCCTGCCGGTATCATGGGGGTGCTTCCTCTCTTGTTTTCTCTTGTGGGCCGAGCCTTGGGCCGCTTATCCGTCGATCATTACATTTTCTTCGGTGAACAGAATCACAATCTCCTGAGAGCCGTCGGTCGCGCCCTGTCTGGCGGCCTGGCCCTCGGCCGGGACAAAGGCGTTGTCCATGTCCTGCTTGGTCTCGAACCACGTCTCGGCCATCCCGTCATAGCGCTGATCGTCTGTGGTACACAGGTTGACGCAATAGCGTTTGACGCCTTTCCACTTCATCACCTTGGGGGCGTGGACTTCCAGCCACCAGCGACGAAAGTCTTCCATCTGTATGCCCTCGGGACGTTTCAGCAGACCAACAACCTTATACATGATGCCTCCTCTGGGGACCGAGCTTGACAGCCCTATAGCCGGCTTGCCCGTCCGGTTCAAGCCGTAAGCCCGCAATCACCGATGGCGAACGCCTAGCCAGAGCTGGACATTCTTTTGCGTTTTTATCATTGTTGAGAGGAAAGGCAGGCTTACCATGCACAAATACGATAAGCCTCTCACGCCCGCACAGATCGCGGCCACCAAGGACGAAGATATCGACTTCAGCGATATCCCCGAACTGGACGAGACCTTCTGGCGGGAGGCCAAACTCGTCAAGCCCGATCTCACCGAGCAGGTCACCATGCGCATCAAGCGGTCGGTGCTGGACTATTTCAGGGCGCCCGGCAAGGGTTACCAAACGCGGATCAACCGCGTCCTCGAAAGTTACGTACGAGCGCAGCGCGAGTCGCGCTGAAGCATCCGACGAAGGCAGCGTTCGCTCCGGTCAGGAGGGTCCGAGCCTTGCCGGTGGAATAGAGCAGCCACACGGACTGAGAACAACATAAGGGTCCGGCTCCTCGCCCATCATTGCCTGATCAGCGAGTCAGCAACTTTCGATTGACAGGCCTGTCCCCCCGGAAGAATAATGCCGGCAAAGGAGGGGATCAGATGCAAAAGAACAAGGTGATTTCGTCGGACGATCACATTTATGAACCTCTCGATCTGTGGACCACCAGGCTCGACAAGAAGTTCCGCGACCGCGCCCCGCGAGTCATCCCGGAAGAGGGGGACGACTGGTGGTATTGCGAGGGCATCAAGATCCAGACGGCTGCGGCCGGTGCCCAGGCCGGCCTGCGCTTCGAGGACCCGGATCGTCTGAGCTTCAAGGATAAGGTGGAGAATATCCGGCTCGGCGCCTACATCCCCGAAGAGCACATCAAAGACATGGATGCCGACGGCATAGACATGGGCCTCGTGTATCCTACCGTTGGGCTGCAACTCTACCAGCGGATTCAGGATAGCGAGCTGTTGACCGTCTTGTTTCGGGCCTATAACGACTGGCTGGCCGAGTTCTGCGACACCTTTCCAGAGCGTCTCAGGGGCATCGCCATGATCAACCTCGACGATATCTCGTCGGGGGTCAGGGAAATGGAACGCTGCGCCAGGCAGGGGCATCGCGGCATCATGATTACCATTCAGCCGTTGAGAGGCCTGAGCTATGACCGGCCGGAGTACGAGCCCGTCTGGGCCGCGGCCCAGGACCTGGCCCTGCCCATCAGCCTGCATGTGACGACGAATCGGCCCGACCCGGATGACCCCGGAGCGCTCCTCCTGGACGCGGCCAAGCCGTCCTTTTTTGTCAATCTGGATCATTGGCCGCGGGTGTGTCTGACCGACATGATTTTCAGCGGCGTGTTCGAGCGGTATCCCAAACTCCAGGTCGGATCGGTCGAAATGGAGCTGTCGTGGGTGCCGCACTTCCTCGACCGCATGGACTACAACTACACCCAGCGCGCCCGGGAGATTGCCGGGGCACGCTTCACACAGGATGTCCTGCCGAGCGAGTTCTTTCATCGCCACGTCTTTTTGAGTTTTCAGGAAGACCACATGGGTATTCGTGATCGAGAGGTCATTGGGGTGGACAGCCTGCTGTGGGGCTCCGATTATCCACACCAGGAATCGACTTTTCCCAAGAGCCAGGAGTTTCTGGCGGGCCTGCTGGCCGACTGTAGCGAAGAAGAACGGGCCAAGATTGTTGGCGGCAACGCCGCCCGGGTGTATCAGCTGGGCTGAGGCCCGACAGGACAGCGGCTCTCCAGGGTTCGACCATGCCCAAGCAGATCCACCTCGCCGGCTTTGCGCTCTTTACCCCGGCGCCGCATATGCCGCTGTCGTGGATCTATCCGCGCCAGAAAATCCGCCACAAGTGGTACGAGGGCGAGTACTGGGAGTCCGTGGTTCGCACCCTGGAGCGCGGCAAGTTCGACATGCTGTTTTTCGCCGACAGCCTGGCCGGCGGCAGCCAGCCCGAGCAGGTGCGCTATGCGATCCAGTTCCCCAGCCACGACCCGGTCGCGCTGGTGACCTATCTCTCGGCGGTGGTCAAAAAACTCGGCTTTGCCGTCACCATGTCCACGACATTCTACCCGCCGTTTCTGCTGGCCCGGACGCTCTCGACGCTCGACCACCTGACCAAGGGACGGATTGGCTGGAATATCGTGTCTTCGACCTCGACGGCCGAGGCGAACAACTTCGGGCTGGACAGCCTGCCGGCGCATGACGACCGCTATGAGCGCGCCGACGAATACATGCAGGCATGCTACGGCCTGTGGAACAGCTGGGAGGCGGATGCCGTGCAGATGGACATGGACCGCAAGGTCTTTGCCGATCCGTCCAAGGTCCACCGGGTCGATTTTCAGGGGCGGTGGTATCAGACCCGGGGGCCGTTCACCGTTATGCCCTCGATCCGTCGGCGCCCGTTTCTGTTTCAGGCCGGCCAGTCGGACCGGGGGCGAGCTTTTGCCGCTCGGCACGCCGAGGGCATCTTCAGCGCCGCACGCGGCGTCAGGCAGATGCGCGCCTTCTGTGAGGATATTGCCGGCCGGGCGGAACGCCTGGGGCGCAATCCCGACACCATTCCGATCATGTGGGCCGGCCAGCCGCTGGTGGCCGAGAGCGAGGCCGAGGCGCGTGAACGTTACGCCGCCATCCGCGCCCGGATTCCGCTCGAAGCGTCGCTGGCCCAGATGTCAATGCACTTCAATCTCGACCTGTCCCGGTTTGACCTCGATGTGCCGGTTCAGGACCTCGACGTGTCGGGCACCAGAGGCTTGTTCGAGATGTACCAGAAGTATGACAAGAACATCACCTTGCGTGATATCGCCAAAACCTACCTGGCCGGCAGCGACAGCAATCCCCTGGTCGGCACCCCGGCCCAGGTGGCCGACGCCATGCAGCACTTCCTCGAAGACGGCGGGGGCAACGGCTTTCAGATCACGCCTCCGTTTTATGCGCCCGACTATTATGCAGAGCTGGTGGACCTCCTGGTCCCGGAACTCCAGAAACGCGGGGTGTATCGGAACGACTACACGGGTACGACCCTGCGCGAGCATGTGGGCGGGTAGGGGTAGCCCGCCGCCGCGTATCAGCCGAGTTCCCGCTCGGCCAGGGCAATGGCCTCGAACTCTTCTTCGGGCGCGTTGGCCACCAGATGATGGCGGCTGTACAGGAAGAAATAGGCGACCATAATCAGGTAGAAGACCGCGCTCCAGATGGCCGCCTCCAGGCTGGCCAGGAAGGTCGAG
This sequence comes from uncultured Binatia bacterium (SeqCode), assembly GCA_965243735.1. Taxonomy (GTDB): domain Bacteria; phylum Desulfobacterota; class Binatia; order Bin18; family Bin18; genus JAAXHF01. Next base: position 2,796,575 of record CBDEVZ010000008.1, on the reverse strand, counting down.
ACGAAGGCGACGATGGACAGCCCGAACGCGACGCCGGAGGTCAGGCTTCCGCCGGGGGTACGGTAGGGGCGTTCCAGGTCCGGCTCCAGCCTGCGCAACACGATGTGGGACAGGGTCATCAGGGCGTACGAGATGGTCGCCCCGAAAACGGCCATGGTCAGCATCAGATCGCCCTCGCCGGTCAGCGACAACACGAAGCCGATTGCGCCGGGCACGACCAGGGCCAGGACGGGCACCTTGCGGCGGTTGGTGACCGACAACACGCGTGGCAGGTAGCCGGCCCGGGACAGGGCGAAGACCTGTCGGGAGTAGGCATAGATGATGGAGAAGAAACTGGCGATCAGCCCGCTCAGGCCGACCCAGTTGACGAAGGCGGCCGCCGTCGAGTCTATGCCGTACACCGCCTGGAGCGCACCCACCAGGGGGGCGCCGTGGTCACTCATGAAAGCGGCGCCTGCGCCGCCCGGGGCCAGCACCAGCACCAGGCCGCCGAACACCAGCAGGATCAGCATGGCGGTGATGATGCCCCGGGGCATGTCCCGAGCGGGATCACCCGCCTCCTCCGCAGCCAGCGGCACGCCCTCCACGGCCAGAAACAGCCAGATGGCGAACGGCACCGCAGCCCATACGCCGATATAGCCCTCGGGCAGGAAGGCGCTGGCGCCGACGGCATTCGCGTTGACGGCAATGTCAAACAGCTTGACGGTACTGAAATGGGGCAGCATGCCGACCACGAAAACACCGATGGCCAGCACCGCCAGCAGGGTGATGACGAACATGGTTTTCAGCGCTTCGCCGGCGCCCCACAGGTGGATGCCGACAAAGATCAGGTAGCTGACCAGGTACACCACCCAGCCGTCGATGCCGACCAGAGAGTACACATAGCCGCCGATGAATATCGCGATGGCGGCGGGCGCCAGGGCGTACTCCAGCAGGATGGCTGTGCCGGTCAGATAGCCGCCCCAGGGACCCAGCACCCGGCGGGCGAAACTGTAGCCACCCCCGGCGGTGGGCAGACAGGCCGAGAGTTCGGCCAGGCTCAGCACCATGCACAAATACATGCCGCCCATGACCAGGGTCGCAATCAGCATGCCGCCAAAGCCGCCCTGGGCCAGGCCCAGGTTCCAGCCCGCGTAGTCCCCGGAAATCACATACGACACACCCAGGCCGGCCAGCAGCACCCAGCCGGCGGCGCCCCTCTTGAGTTGACGGGCGGCGAGGTAATCGCCGGAGACTGACTCGTACTCCACGCTGCGGCCAGGGGGGGACGAGTCCATGCTGCCTCTTAAGGTCGATCTCGGGAGAGAGGGGGCTTACACACAGCCGGGCAGCGCCGCCCGGTCGAGGGCCTGCTGGCGACACTGCGTCGCCGCCAGGCGCTCAATGAGGCTATCCAGGCTGGCCTCGCCGGCTGCGGCGGCCGGAGCCGGGGCAGAGGGAGGAGGCTCGGCAGGGAGATTGGCGCTGGCCAGCGTGGGTGACGGGCGGCTGCCGATAAAGCCGACGACCTGAATGCCAAAGGTACAGCCCGGTACGGCTCGCCGGAGCGGGCTCAGATCATGACAGCGGTCTGCCGACAGGCGGCTGATCAGCGTGCCCAGTACGCTGTCGACCCTGCGCTCAGAGATCGTGGCGTAGGTGTCCGAGATGCGGGCATGGCGCACCGGGGCGGTCCGGCGGCTGGCTGTCGGAACGGCTGCCGGGGAGCCGAACAGGCGGGTCACTTGCACGCCAAAGACCGACATGTCCAGCAGGTAACGACCGGGAGCGACCGGGTTCTCGGCCCGCGACGCGTGGCGGTTCTCGGTATGGGCCAGGCCGCCAGCGATATCGACCTGCCAGTTGCCGCGCTCAAAAGCCAGACCGAGCGAAAACTGATAGTCGGTCGTATCGGCCAGGGTCGGGACCAGGGAGGCGTCCTTGATGGCCCACGGCTCGTACGAGAATCCGGCCCGGAATTTGATCCCCGGCAGAATTTCATACTGGAGCCCGGAACCGACCCGCCAGCGGTCTTTGGCGTCGCCGAGCGCGGGAGAATCCAGAAATGGACGCTTCTCAAAACGCAGGCGGCTGCCTTCAAACACTGAGTATTGGGTCCACATGCCCTGGCCGGTAATCGTCAGACGCTCGGTCAGGTGGTAGGCAAAGCCCAGTCTCATACGCTGGGGAATGTTGAACCCGACCGTGGTATCATCGCCGGCCCCGGCGACGCGGGCGTTGCCGAACATCCAGATATGGCCCGGCGTCTTATACGAGAGACCCAGATGCAGCTTGTCGGTCGGCTGGTAGAGCAGGCCCAGCGTGCCAAAGACTCCCGGTCCGCGGGCATCGATATCCAGCCGGCCGACCGGGCTGGGGGTCTTGAGTTTCAGGCGGCCATAGGTCGGGTTGAGGGATACGCCGAGGTGCAGATTCGGGCTCACCGAGTAGCTGATCGACGGGGCCAGGGAAACGGAAACCAGTTCGGTGAAGAAATTATTGGGTACGCCGTGGGCCGGGTCGGACCGGTGGTTGAACATGAAGCCCAGCGAGCCATACGCGCCGATGCCGAAGCGAAACGCCCCAAAGCTGTCCGTCACATAGCCAAAGTTGGGCGCCAGCGGGAGTTCGCGGCTGGTGCTGTGGTAGCCCAGATCATTCTCGTAGGTGGGATGGAAGCGAATGGCCAGCACACCGCTCGAGAAGGAGGGCGGCAGGACGCCGAGCTGGGCCGGGTTGCTGTACACGGCCGTGTTGGCGTTGATCGGCAGGGCGACCGTAGCGCCGCCCAGGCTCCCGTCGGTCGGTCCGCTGGACGGGGTGGCGAGCTGGCTGGCCGGAGCGGGGCGGGCGGAGAGCAGCAGGCTGATGAGCCCGCCCACGATCAGCCCCAGCAGGACTGTTCGGGGGGAACTGGAGGGAGAATCAACCACCCAACAACATCGCTTCCAACAACGCATCCATCACCTCCATGCCTGAGAAGCGGCTAGCCTATGCCAGACCGAGCGCGGATTCAATATGGCCGGGGCGAACATGACGAGCAGCTCTCTTCCGGCCCGGCCTCCGGCTGTCTTTGCTGGACCTTTGCCGTCATTCCTGCCATGACAGGAGGCAAGGAGGGTATACCGATGCTGCAAGTTTTTTCCATGCCGTGCGGGTTTCTCGAACTCGATAGCAAGGTGTTTTTCCCCGATCAGGAAACCGGCTCACCCCTGGTCGTGCCGGTGCCGTGTTATCTGATTACCCACCCCCAGGGCAATGTCCTGTTCGATACCGGCGTACACTGCGCGGTGATGGACGATCCGGTCGGTCGGCTGGGGCCGGAGGTGTCGAACCTGATCGTCTCAAAGACCAAACCGGGCGAGGAGATCGTCGCCCAGCTGTCCAAATTCAAGCTCACCCCCGACGATGTCAGCCACGTCGTCAACTCCCACTTTCACTTTGACCACGCCGGCGGCAACGAGTTTTTTCCGACCTCGACCTTCCTGGTCCAGAAGAAAGAGCTGGACGCCACCAAGGACCCCGAGCTGCGGGCCAAAGCCCTGCTCGATCCCCAGGACTACGACCATCCGCTCAACTACCGGGCCGTGGACGGCGAGCAGGATATTTTTGGTGACGGCAGCCTGGTGATTATCCCCACCCACGGCCATACCCCCGGCCATCAGTCGCTGCGGGTCAAGGTCGGCAAGGGCACGGAAGTCGTGCTGACCGGGGATGCGTGCTACACCCGGGGCAATATGGACCAAGACCTCCTGCCGTCGGTGGCGGTAGACGAGTCAGAGATGTACCAGTCCCTGGGCCGGCTGCGGGCGCTGCGCGACAAGGAGGGCGCAACCATTATCTATGGCCACGACCCCGACCAGTGGAAGGAAATTCCCCACGCGCCCGAGCCCCTGGCCTAGCGCGTCTCGCCCCAGGTGTTCCAGTAGGTCAGCTCGCGGCCCGGGCGGCGTGGCGCCGGCTTGAAATCCGTGCCGGTAAAGTAGGCGATCGGCAGCAGCACGGTCTGGGTCACCGAGTCGGGAATCCCCAGTAGCTGGGCGACTTCCTGCTCGTGGACGAGGTGGAGAGTGGTCCAGGCCGAGCCCAGTCCCCGAGCGCGCAGGGCCAGCATCAAGGACCAGGCCGAGGGCAGGACTGAGCCGTACAGCCCGGCCTGGGCGGCCGGGCTGGGGTCGGTGGGCCGGCCCTCAATACAGGCGATCAGCAGAACCGGAACCTCGTGCATATGGTCTGACAGGTGCCAGGCCGAACTAGCGATGCGTCCGCCAGGGGTGGACGCCGCATCGCTGGGACGCGGCCCGGCGTAGCGCTCGAAGCTCTGGCGATACAGGTCGGCAACCGCCTTTTTCTTGGCCGGATCGGTGACGACCATGAAGCGCCAGTTTTGCAGGTTGCTGCCGGTCGGGGCTTGCAGGGCGATTTCAATGGCCTCCTCGATAATCTGGGGTTCGACCGGCCGGCTGAGGTCGAGCCGTCGGCGCACACTGCGGGTGGTGGTCAAGACGTGATCGACCGCGCCCAGGTTCGCGACCGCCGGACTTGGCGGCGCAGACTCCTGGCCGGAGGCGGGCAGGGCAGGGAGGCCGAAGGCGAGCAGCCCCAGGGCCAAGGTCAACAGGCCAAAGCGGGTCAGTCGTCGTGTGCTGCTGCTCGTTTTTCGTGCGCGGTCTGGTGCAAAACCCATGTGCTCTCTCCTTTTCTCAGACCTGTGAGGGCGCCCATCTTAGCAGGCGGGGAAGGGAAAGAAAGAAGACCGCCGCCCGGTGTGTTGAGTTGACAAGGCAGAAGCTGAGTAATACGTGAGAGACAACCCACAGTCCGATACCACAAAGGAGGTTCAGTATGGCCAGCCAACAGTTGCAGCAGGTTTTGGGCATGTTCAAAGAGATGGGCGAGAAGATGGCCGCGGCAAAAGACATGAACGAGATGCGGGCGATGATGATTGAGGCCCCGGCGCCCGCGGGCGTGTCGTGTACGCCGGTTGAGGCCGGCGGGGTGTCGGCCGAATGGCACGCCGCCGAGGGAGTGGACGCCAACAAGGTCATTCTGTACGTCCACGGCGGGGGCTACGTCATGGGCTCGGCCGGCTCCCATCGCGATATGACCTCGCGCCTGTCACAGACGGCCGGGGCGCGGGTGCTGTCGCTCAACTACCGCCTGGCTCCCGAGCATCCGTTTCCGGCCCCGGTCGATGATGCGGTGGCCGCCTACGGCTGGCTGCTCGACCAGGGCATCAGTCCGGCAAACATCGCCATTGCCGGCGATTCGGCCGGTGGCGGGCTGGCCATCGCCGCCCTGCTGGCCATCCGCGACGCCGGCAAGCCCTTGCCTGCGGCGGGCGTCGGGATTTCGCCCTGGGTCGATATGGAGGGCACCGGCGAGTCGATGGCGACCCGGGCGGCTGCCGATCCGGTCGTACAGAAAGAGGGTCTGCTGGGCATGGCCAAGCTGTATCTGGGCGACGCCGATCCCCAGAACCCGCTGGCCGCCCCGCTGCACGCCAACCTGGCCGGCCTGCCGCCGCTGCTGATTCAGGTCGGCGACGCCGAGACCCTGCTGAACGATTCCACGCGCCTGGCCGAACGGGCGCGCAAGTCGGATGTGGACGTGACCCTCAAGGTGTGGGACGAAATGCCGCATGTGTGGCACATGTTTGCTGCGGTCCTGCCCGAGGGGCAGCAGGCGATTGAGGAAATCGGCAGCTTCTTCAAGGCGCACACCGCCTAGCGCCCTCCGCTCCAGCCGCTACCGCTCGGCGGCTGGAGCATCTCCTTCAGTTCCACCGAGAGAAATGGAAATCAAAATTGATCCCCATACTCTGGAGCGTGCTGAAGAGCGAGGAACGAATGCGGAAGAAATTAGAGCGGCCATTCGGACCGGCTCCCCCATATCGGCCAGACACGGTCGCAAAGCCAAAGCCCTTATCTTCAAATTCCAAGAGAGATGGGGCGGCCGGTATTATGAGGAGAAAAGGGTTGAAGTCGTCTATACTGTCGAGCGAGACCTAATCATTACTGTGACCGTCTACGTCTTTTATGGCAGATGGGAGAAGCCTCGTGCGGATTCTGTATAACGCAAAGACCGATTTGCTGTACATGCGTCTCGACGACCAAAAGCAGCAGGTGGTGAATAGACGCCTCTCCGAGAATATTGTCTTGGATATGGGGGAAGGCGACCGAATCGTCGGGATCGAGATTCTGGATGCCTCCAAACATGTCAATCTAGAAAATCTTCTACCAGTGGAATACGAGGCTGTGAGTCCTGCGGGCGAGTAGGGCTGCTTGCCATCTCCACGCTGCGTAGCAGCGGACAAGCCTGGGAGTAAGCCGATAGGCGACGGTGGCGGATCCAATACTCGGTCGCAGTGGTTTTCCTCCCTGCTCATTGATGCCTTTTTAGCCCTCGGCTGCGGTTCGTCGGCCCGTAATAGCGTACAAGTCGGCTACATTGCCGCCTAGCAGCTTGGCCCTGGCCTCGGGCTTGAGCAGGCCGACCATGTCCCGCAGATCGTCCATCACGCCGGGCTTTGCCTCGGAGTGGGGGTAGTCGCTGGCCCAGAAAAAGCGGTCGTCGCCAACTAGGTCTATGATGGCCGGCACCGTCTTCTCGTCCGGGTCGCACGAAATCCAACACTGGGCTTTGAACAGCTGGCTGGGCGGCCGGGTCATCTTTCTGGTGAACCGCCCGATTGACTCGTACTTGGCGTCCATGCGTTCGAGCCAGGCGCTGATCCAGCCCCCGCTCGACTCCAGCACGATCAGTTTCAGGTCGGGAAATCTTTCAAACGTGCCGTACTGAAACAGGGTGGTGAAAGCGGCCTGGACGGCCAGGGATGACATGACCGTGAAATACCAGCTCTGGCCGCGCATGCCGTCGAAGTGGGCTGCGGCCATGGGCGGGCTGGGCTCAATCGTGGGATGGATGCCGATTGACACTCCCAGTTCGGCGGCCTTGGCCCAGAACGGATCGTGGTCGGGATGGCCGTGGGGGATACGGCTGATCGTATGCGGAGCCACAAATGCGCCCCGCACGCCGGCCTTGACGCTGCGCTCCAGCTCGGCCACGGCCCGCTCGACATCACCCAGCGAGATATGGGCGATGGGGATCAGCCGGTCGGCGGAGTCGGTGCAGAAATCGACGATCCAGCGGTTATAGGCCCGACAGTAGGCGTCACACAGGCCGGCGTCAAAGACCTCGGGTTCCCACAGCAGGGCCAGGGAGGGGTACAGCACCGAGGCGTCCACGCCCTCCTGATCCATGTAGGTCAGGCGTTCCTGGGGGTCCATGGCGCCCAGCGGGGCGGTGCCGGCGTAGGTCCGGTCGGGCCGGGGCATGAGTTCCTGGGGGCTTTTGCCGTAGCCGCCGACGGTGAACAGCATGCCCCCGGAGTTGCGCTTGGACATCTTGCCGTCGATCTCCAGATACTCCAGACCGCGCCCGTCGGTTTTGATACAGATCGGGCGGTCGCGGAAGGCCGGGTCGATATAGCGCTGCCACAGGTCGGGCGGCTCAAGGATATGGGCGTCGGCGTCAATGACCGTGTCGGTGTAGCGTGTCATGGGGATCGTCCTTTCAGTCTCATCGCTTACCACAGCGTTCGAGCCGGATACTGCTGCACGACCGGGTCAGGGCTGACGAGCACCAAACCGTGGGTAAGCGCTTGGCATATCAGGAGTCGGTCAAACGGGTCTCGGTGTAGCGCCGGAAGACGGGCTACGGCCAACACTGCTTCCTCTTCGACGGGGAGGGTTGTCAGTCCAAGCAGCGCTCGCTGGGTAGGAACAAATTGTCCTGGTTGATCTGGTAAGGGGAGCTTGCCGAGGGCGTGTTTGATTGCAATTTCCCAGGCTGAAACGGCGCTCAGGTACACTTCATTATCCGGGTCTATGACGGTCAGACGCGCTTGATCAGAGAGTTCCGGGGCACCCGCCGCCATCCACAAGAATGTGCAGGTGTCCACCAACACATTCATGAATCTCTTCCCTCAAAAGCCCGCAAAATCTCTTCCGGCAGGGGCTCGAAAAACTCCGGCGGGACTGCGACTTTGCCTTTTGCCGTCCCAAGCTGGCGCGGTGTTTTGCGTCGCTTGGGCAGGGGCCGAATTTCAGCTATAGGGACGTTATGCCGGCACAGCACAATGGTTTCCCCCGCTTCGATGTCCTTCAAGTAGCGGGACAGGTGGGTTTTGGCCTGATGAATATTCAGTTTAATCATAAGGCTGAGATTAGACTAAAAATTAGACTAATTCAAATCTTCCTGGAAACGGATCGGCAAACCTGACACACGGCGCGACACGTTGACAAGGCGGGTGGTGTATGACCCTGTGGACGTGTCGGGGAGGACAGACTCATGCAGGCGTCGTTCTTTTGCACCAATAGCTATCTTTCGCCGGAAGCCTTCAAACACCGGGGCTGGCCAACCCCGCCGGCCCTGTTCCGCTCGGAGGTCGGCCAGCAGTCGCTCGGACTGGCTCTGGCCCAGGCCAAGCTGGCCGACGAACTCGGCTTTGACTGGATCAGTTGCTCGGAACACCACTACACGCCCCTGCTTCAGACGCCCAACGCGGCCGTGTTTGCCGCCGCCCTGAGTCAGGTCGTGGGTCGGGCCAAGATCGCCGTGCTGGGGCCGCTGGTGTCGATGAACAATCCGGTCCGGATTGCCGAAGAGATCGCCATGCTCGATCAGCTCAGCGGTGGTCGTCTGGTGGTCCTGTTTCTGCGCGGCACGCCGAACGAGTTTCTGGCCTACGGGACCAACCCGGATGAGACTCGGGCTCGCACCCAAGAGGCCAGCCTGCTGATTACCCGCGCCCTGACCGAGCCGCAGCCGTTCGGCTGGGAGGGGCGCTACTACCGTTTCCGTACCGTGTCGGTGTGGCCGGGGGCGGTCCAGCAGCCCCATCCGCCGCTGTACTATTCGGGTAACAGCCTGGAATCGGCCTCGTTTGCGGCCGCCCACCGGCTGGGGCTGGGCGTGTCGTTTTACCCCGGCCACATCACGGCCCAGATGACCGGTCACTATAAGCAGGAATGCGCCGAGCACGGCTGGCAGCCGACTCCCGAGCAGCTGTTGTACCGCTGCTTTGGCGCGGTGGCCGAAGACGATGCCGGGGCTGCCGAGATGGAGGCGCGTTTTTTCAGCGGGGACGGGGCGGCCAACCTGTTCCGGGGCCGTGGGGCTGCGGTTCCGCCGCCGACCCAGACCCAGCCCGGCTTTGGGCTGGGCGAGCTGCGTTTCTGCGGCAGCCCGGATACCGTGGTCAGGCAGATCACGGACTTCCATGAAACCACCGGGGTCGGGGTGCTGGATATCGGCTTTGGCGGAGCAGGGATCAGCCTCGAAGAGGCCGAACGGTCGATGCGGCTGTTTGCCACCGAGGTCTTGCCCCGCGTTCGCCATCTGGGCGTCACGGCCAGCCAGCCGTCCGAGGCTGCGGCTGCGGCTGGGGCGTAAGCCGGGGGGATGCCATGAGCGGGCCGAGTGTTGAGCGTTCGATACAGGTGGACGGGACGCCGCTGCGGTATCTGGAAGCCGGGCAGGGCAGTCCGGTGGTCATATTAGCTGGAGAACTGCGGCTGTCTGCCTTTGTCAGCCTGCTGGCCCGGCAGTTCCGGGTCGTCGTCCTGGAGCTGCCCGCCTCGACGGACCGAGACCAGACCGCGGTCGCCAGCCGGCTGAACCGGGCGGTCGCCGCGATTGGTCTGGATCACTATGTGGTGATCGGCAGCGGCGACGGGGCCGCGCTGGCCGTGTGGCAGGCGGTGGACGCGCCGGACCATATTGACGGGCTGGTGCTGATATCGCCAACGCTGCTGCTGCCCGAGGCCACCGCCGAGTCGGCCCTGGCCGGACGCTTGGACGAGGTCCGGGCGCCAACGCTGGTGCTGTTCGGCACCAACGATCCCGCCATCCCGCCGGAGACGGGCCGGCTGTACGTCGAGCGTCTGCCCGAGTGTTACTACGCCCTGAGCTATGATGCGGGCCACGATATCGCGGGCGACCGGCCCGAGGCGCTGTCCGAGGCGGTGAGCGACTTTGTCGAGCGCCGCGGCACGTTTATTGTCGAACGCAACAGCACGGCGCTGCATCCCTGAGGACCGCTCCCTACAGGCACAGCTCGGCCAGCACCCGCAGCGCTTCGACCTGGTTGGTGCCGATCAGCATGGTGGTCACGGGCGAGGCTTTCCAGCGGCTCAGCTGTTCGGCAATGCGTTCTTTGGGGCCGACCAGGGCCACGGCGTCAACCAGCTCGTCGGGCACGGCCGCCTGAGCCTCGGCTTTGCGACCCGACAGGTACAAATCCTGAAGCTGGCCGGCCAGCCCCTCATAGCCGAAGTTGCGGACATAGCTGTTGTAGAAGTTCTTGCTGCGGGCGCCCATGCCGCCGATGTACAGCGCCAGACTGGCCTTGACCGGGGCGCGGCAGGCGTCGAGGTCGTCACCCAGCACACAGCTTACATACGGCGCCAGATCGAAATTCCGCATGCTCTTGCCGTTGCCTGCCCTGGCAAAGCCGGCCTCAAGCTGAGGCGTATAGTAGTCGGCGCACCAGTCCGGGCTCATCCACACCGGCAGCAGCCCGTCGGCCAGTTCGGCCGCCAGGGCAATCCCTTTGGGGCCGATTGAAGCGGTGTAGATCTTCATGTCGGGCCGGCCGTGGAGGATGCTCTTGAGCGGCTTGCCCAGACCGCTGGCATCCGGGCCGGCATACGGAATCTGGTATTCCTGGCCGTCGTAGCGCAGCCTTTGCTCGCGGACAAGAATCCGGCGGATGATGTCGATGTACTCACGGTAACGTTGCAGCGGCTTGCCGTAGGCCACGCCGTGCCAGCCCTCGATGACCTGGGGGTTGGACGGTCCCAGCCCGATCAGAAAGCGGCCGTTGGTCAGCCCGTCGAGCGTCATGGCGGTCATGGCGGTCATGGCCGGGGTGCGGGCCTGCATCTGAAAAATGCCCGCACCGAGCTTGATGGTCGAGGTGCGTGCTCCGACAAAGGCCAGAAAAGAGACCACGTCGGAGCCCCACGCCTCGCCGGTCCAGACCGAGTCAAAGCCCAGCCGTTCGGCTTCCAGAATCACCTGCATGGTTTCGTTCATCTTCGGGCCTGAGTAGCCGCTGACGAGTCCGAGTCGCATACTATTGCCTCCTGTGGGTGTGGGCGGTATGTCTGCACATGTAGACCACGCGGGCGGGGAACTCAAATCCGGGGGAGAGCACACACGCATGACCGTCAGCCACGCCATGAACGCCGATCTGAGCCAGCGGGCGGTGATGCACGCCGCAAGCCTGGCCTGGCAGGCCAGCCCGAGCCGGACGGTGTGGCGCAAACGGCTGCACCTGGTCGGCAGCTCAGAAGCCGGCCAAGTGACCTCGCTTGTCCGCTACGATCCGAACGCATCCTTTCCCGCCCACGCGCATCCCGACGGCGAGGAAATCCTGGTCCTTGAGGGGACTTTTTCAGACGAGCGGGGCGACTGGCCGGCCGGAACCTATCTGCTGAGCCCCGAGGGATTCCGACACGCGCCCTTTTCCAAGCCGGGTTGTACGCTGTTTGTGAAACTCCGGCAGTATGCCGGTCCGGGCCGCCGGTGTGTCGTGCTGCGGACCGCAGAGCTGGCCTGGCAAGCGACCGACCTGTCCGGCATTGAGCGCAAGCCCCTGTACGCCCAAGCCGGCTTTGCCGACGCGGTAAAGCTGCAACGCTGGGCTCCGGCTACCTGCCCGGGGACGGTCCGTTATGAGGACGGGGTGGAACTGTTTGTGCTGAACGGCGGGTTTGAGGATGAACACGGCGCGTATGAGCGCCACGCGTGGCTGCGGCTGCCGGCCGGAGCTGGCCACACGCCCGTCTCGCCCGGTGGCTGCGAGCTGTACGTGAAAACAGGCGGGCTGACCGCTGCGGGTGAGATCTCCGGGGAGAGAGGCTCATGAATACCCGTGTCCGCGCCAGCCTGTGGTTTCTGGTCGTCAGCGGCGGGGTGGTGGGCGTCTGGGCGCTCTTTTTTCCGCAGGCATTCTATGACAGTTTTCCGGGTCTGGGCCTCAGCTGGGTGTCGGTCGATGGGCCGTTCAACGAGCATCTGGTCCGGGATGTGGGCGGTGGCTATCTGTCCCTGGCGGTGGTCACGCTGGTGGCCGTAGTCTACCGGACCCGCGAGCTGGCCCTGGCTGCGGCGCTCGGCTGGCTGGTCGCCCAGCTGCCCCACTTCAGCTACCACATGTATCACCTCGACATGTACCCGGCCCTGATCGACAAAATCGGCAACGTCGTCACGCTGGCCCTGCTGGTGCTGGCGCCGGCCTATGTCCTGGCCCAGACGCTGCGCGGCAACTCGGGGTGATATAAATCGCAGGTACGAAAGGAAGAATCGCAATGCCGGAATTGACTCGCTTATCCGCAAGCGCCTCGCCGCAAGAGCTGACCGCAGCCATAGCCCGCGACGGCGCGGTCATCATGGAAAACGCGATCAGCCGGGGCCAGGCCGCTGCCACGCTCGACGAGCTGCGGCCCTTTGTTGACGCCACCCCGGTTGGCCGGGACGAGTTCTCGGGCTACCAGACCACCCGGACCGGGGCGCTGATCGCCCGCTCGGCGGCGTGCCGGGAGCTGGCCACCCAGGCCACCGTCCTGGGCGTGTGCGACGCGTTCCTGCTGCCCAACTGCAAGCGCTACCAACTCCATCTGGCCCAGGTCATCCGCATTATGCCGGGCCAGCCGAAACAGCTGTTGCACCGCGACCGGCTGGTGTGGGGGCAGTATTTGCAGGGCCTTGAGCCCCAGCTCAACACCCTGTGGGCGCTGACTGAGTTCAGCCAGGAAAACGGCGCCACCCAGGTCGTGCCGGGCAGCGCCGCGTGGCCCGAGGAGCGCGAGGCCAGTCCGGCCGACATCTCCTATGCCGAAATGGCGCCCGGCTCGGTCCTGGTGTATTCGGGAACGGTGATCCACGGCGGCGGAGCCAATACCAGCCCGGCCGACCGGGTGGGCCTGAACATCACCTATTCTCTGGGCTGGCTGCGCCAGGAGGAAAACCAGTACCTGTCCTGCCCGCCGGAACTGGCCAAAGACTTTGCGCCCGAACTCCAGGAACTGCTCGGCTATACGATGATGAACTACGCCCTGGGCTACTTCACCCCGCCGGTTGCGGCCGACCAGGAGATTGGCCTGCGACCGCCGGAATTCGCACTCGGTCGCCGGCCGCGCAAGCCGCGTCGGTTTGCCTAGCCCGCAAGAGGAACAGCCCAATGGCACAGCTGAGCTATCTGGCCGCGACGGCATCCCCCCAGGCTATTGCGGCCGCTGTCACCCGCGACGGCGCGGTCGTGCTTGAGCGGGTGATCGACCCACACCGGGCTCAGGCCGCCCTGGACGAGTTGCTGCCCTTCAGTGCGGCCGCTCCGGTCGGTCGGGACAAGGACTCCGGCTACCGGACGACGCGAACCGGGGCGCTGATCGCCCGCTCGGCGACGTGTCGGGAACTGGTGATGCAGGCCACCATCCTGGGTGCGTGCGACGCGTTCCTGCTGCCCAGCTGCAAGCGCTACCAGCTCCACCTGTCGCAGGTCATCCGGATCATGCCGGACCAGCCCACGCAGTTTCTGCACCGCGACCGGCTGGTGTGGGGGCAGTACCTGCGCGGGCTTGAGCCGCAGCTCAGCACCATGTGGGCGCTGACTGAGTTCACCCGCGAGAACGGCGCGACCCGAGTGGTGCCGGGCAGCGCCGCATGGCCCGAGGAACGCGAGGCGAGCCCGGCCGACATCGCCTGCGCCGAAATGGCGCCGGGCTCGGTCCTGGTCTATTCGGGAAGCGTCCTTCATGGCGGCGGGGCCAATACCAGTTCGGCCGACCGGGTGGGGCTGAACATCGGCTATTCCCTGGGCTGGCTGCGCCAGGAAGAAAACCAGTACCTGTCCTGCCCGCCGGAGCTGGCCAAGGACTTTGCGCCGGAACTCCAGGAGCTGCTCGGCTATACGATGATGGGCGACGCCCTGGGCTACTTCACCCCGCCGCTGGCGGCCGATCAGGAGGCGGGTCTGCTGCCGCCGGAGCTGGCGCTCGGCCGTCAGCCCCGCGAAGAGGGCCGGTTTGTCTAGCCTGAGGGAGACATGAGATTAGGCGCACTGTTTGGCTTTTTGTCGGCCCAGCCTCACACATCAGACCTGGCAGAGCAGGCCAGACGCTACGCCGGAGAAGGCTTTGACAGCCTGTGGATGGCCCAGGCGGTCGGCCGCGGGTTCATGATCCCCGACCCGTTTATTGCCCTGGCAACGGCTGCCAATGTCACCACGGACATCGAACTCGGAACGGCCGTTCTCCAACTCCCCCTGTATCACGAGACCGACCTGGCCCACCGTATTTTTTCCCTGACGCAGGTGTGTGGCGAGCGCCTGACGCTGGGCCTTGGTGCGGGGTCTACCGAAACCGATTTTGTTGCCTTTGAACGCGACTACGCCACGCGCTTCAAGACTTTTGACGCCAGCCTGACCCGCCTCAAGACCCTGCTGGCCGAGGGCAGGAACGAGCGAGCTAACCTGACACCGTGGCAAACGGTTACGGGCGGCCCGCCCCTGCTGCTCGGCAGCTGGGGCGCCGGGGTGGAGCGGGCGGCCAGCGATTTTGACGGCTGGATCGCCTCGGCCCACTACCGGACCCCCGACCAGGTCATTGCCGCCCTGGGCCGCTACCGCGCGGCCGGGGGCCAGCGGGCTATTGTGTCCACCATTCAGCTCGGTGGCGACCACGACTTGGGCTGGGCCAGAGACACGCTAACGCGCTTTGCCGAGGCCGGCTTTGATGACGCGGTCGTCCTGCTGCGCCCCGGCGGCCCGAGTCCGGCCGAGGTCCGCGCCCTGGTCGCCTGAGCAGACAAGGCTAAGCTCAGGATTCTCCAGCCTGAAAGCTTCCCCCCTCGTCCAAGCCAAAAGCCCACGTGAAGGGAGCGGGGTCGAAATACTCGCGGAAGAGTTTGATCTTCCCGTTCGCCACATGAAACAGGCCGCCATAGCTCTGGTGATATAACCGACCTGTCGGCACAATCTCTACCGCTCCTTTGAACTCGGCAAAAATTCTCTCCGGATCCCGCAGGGGATGAAAGACCAGCTGTGAGGTAAAATCGGCTTTTCCGCTATTCTGCGGCCATGCCGCATAATGCTTGATGAGGTCTTCTCTCCCAGCCACACGCTTGGGGAAACCTTCCGGCGCGTAGGGCATCTCAAGAACCGCGTCCTCAGCCCAGACGCCTGCAAACTTCTCCATGTCCTTCTCTTCCAGCGCGGTCAGGAAATCCCGCACGGCTTTTTCCGTTTGCTGCCGTTTGATGTAGGCTGCGGGATTGGCAGCGGCCTGGCGAATGGCCGGCTCGAACACGTCTCGGGTGCCGCTCTCCTCCTCCAACGTGAACCTGTGGCTGGTGATCCGCCACGTCCCAGCGTCCTTTTGCAAGGTATAGTGGTACTGTCCCTTGACCTGCCAGGCCAGATCCTCCACGTAGTGATCGGCGATGCCATAGGCGGTCGCTTCGGCCCGCGTCCCGTCGAGCGTGACGGCGATGTTGGAGACAACGTGCCGGGTGCGGTCAAAACCGGGTAAGAAAGACGCCCACTGGGTCATCAACGCTTGGGGGCTTTTCCGCTCTACTTCGCCGCCGTTGAGGGAGGTGTAATCCATCTCTATCTCATCGGCATACAGTCTTTCGACCGCTTCAAAGTTCCCCCGGTCCACCAGAGGACCAAGGCCCTCGATGATCGTTCGGATCGCGGCCTCGTCTTTAATATCGGCCTTGGTGGTCAAGGAGGTCGCTGCCAGCGTTGTGTGAAAATGCTCGGCCACGGCATCACTCGACGTTTTGACCGGAATCGGCTGGTCGTAAAAATCAAACTGGGTCACGTCGTCCAACCACAGTTCCACGACGTGACGGCCCAGGCGACGGGCGTACTCGCGCGCTCCTTGCGGAATGGCGGCGGCTTCGGAATGGACCAGCAAAACAGGCTTTTTCAATTCGTCCGCCGACTGGAGCGCGTCATACGTCAGCCAGCCTTCCCACGAGGCCAGATTAAATTTGTTGTCGTATTCCGGGATCAGGCCGCGGTCCGGTTGGGTGTAATACGGCGCTTGATACATCACGGCTGCGTCGTTGGTCAGGCTGGCCGCTTCCACGATGACGGGTTCAGGAGACTTTTCCGCCTGCCGGCTGGCTTGGATGAGCCGGCTGACGCCTTCGTCACCGCCGTACACGGCTTTCACAATTTCGGCGTTATGAAGCCAGGGGGCCACCAGGGCCAAGGATTTGACGGCGTCGTTATTGAGGGCGACATCGCTCATATAGCCGGCCGAGGCGCAAATACCGAATCCGCCAATCCGGTTTCCATCGACTTCGGGTCGCCTGCCCAGGTAATGCACGGCTGCGTGGATATCCTCAGTTTTGCGTTCGGGATTTTCCAAATACCGAATCCGGCCGTCCGACTGCCCCCAACCGCGAAAGTCGAAAGCCAGTGCGGCATAGCCCCGATCTGCCATGGCGGCGGCGTACGTGCCCGCCATTTGTTCTTTAACAGTCGTCCAGGCGCCGGTCACGACAAGACCAGGCAGTTTCCGGCCGTCCTTATAATCATCGGGCAGATACAAATTTCCGACCAGGGAGCGACCCTGATTGTCAAATGTGACGGGTTTTATCGTTGCCGGCTCCGCGTGTGTTGCTATGAGGGCAAAAGCCAACGCTGCGCTTGCGGTCAGGGCTCTCATCATGTTCAGTCCTCCCTTGCTCGGCTTCACTATAGGGAGGGCTGACCAATAGCACAATTGTTTTATATTCATTAGATTGATATCTTTGAGGTAATTCATGGAATTACGACATCTCCGCTACTTTGTGGCTGTTGCCGAGGACGAGAACATGCGGCACGCCGCCGGACGCTTGCACATCGTCCAGCCAGCGCTGAGCCGGCAGATACGCCAGCTTGAGGACGAGATAGGCTATGCGCTGTTTGACCGCCTGCCGCGCGGGGTGCGGCTGAACGCCGCCGGGCAGGTTTTCCTTGAATTGGCGCGTGAGATACTCAGTCGTGCCGATGAGGCGCTGGAGCGTACGCGCCGGGTGGCCAGAGGAGAAGTCGGTCGGCTGTGCATCGGATTTATCGAAAATGCCTCCTGGTTTGGAGCCTTTCCCGCAGCGCTCCAACAGTACCGCGCACGGTATCCGAAGGTCAGTCTCGATCTACGGCCTATGTTCTCGATCGATCAGTTTGAGGCAATTACAGCCGGCCAGCTTGACGCCGGTTTTTGTTACACCCTGGAGGCGTTGCCGGCAGGGTGCGAGACATTACCGCTCCGGATGGACGCGGTCGTGCTCGCCGTGCCGAGACGCTATGGCTGGAAGAAGCGGCGGGACGTATGCCTGCACGAACTCAAGGACGAAGCGTTCGTCGGCCTTGCGCGTACTCACGCCTCAGCTTACGCAGACCGAATCAGGTCAACTGCGTACGCTGGCGGACTATCACCTCGTATCGTGCAGGAAGCCGTCAACGAAGCGACACTACTCAGTTTGGTCTCGGCTGGGATTGGTCTCGGCTTTTGCAATTCGGCGAACGAAAGACGCAAGCCACCGTTTGTAGATTTCGTGCCCGTCGTCGATTTCGATCTCAAGCTCCCTCTGTGCCTGGTGTGGGAACAATCGAACTCCTCGGCGGCTCTCAAGGCGTTCCGAGCGATCGTAACGCACTACAGATAGGGGGCTCGCCCCACACCGGCTTACGACGCCGTTCTGCCAGGTGAGCCCTGTCATACCGGAAGCGCGTCCAGCTTGCTATGATGAGCGCGCTGTACGGTATGACTTCTTGATGAAAGGACGCAGAAATTCTGATATGAGGCATCTCAATCAGACTCCGTTCGGGACCGCTTCAACATCCGAATAAGACGACACGAGGACAGGAATGAAAACGCCTATTTGCGACATGTTTGGCATCGAGTTTCCGCTGATTGCGTTCACCCACTGCCGAGACGTGGTGGTGGCGGTCTCCAAGGCCGGCGGCATGGGGGTCTTCGGTGCGGTCGCCCATCCGCCCGACCGTCTCAAAGAAGAGCTGGACTGGATTGACGCGCACATCGACGGCAGGCCGTACGGAATCGACCTGATCGTGCCCAACAAGATCGCCCAGGAGAGCGTCGGCGGGCTGACCAGAGACAAGGTTCAGGCCGCTATTCCGCAGGAGTATTTTCAGTTTGCGGCCGGGATTCTGGCCCAGCACGACATCCCCTCGGAGGGCGTGTACGGCTTCCGCGACAACTCCTTTCGGGCCAGCCAGAACATGCAGGCCAGCGGTGCGGCCGAGGTCCTGGAGGTCGCCTTTGCCCATCCCATCAAGCTCGTGGCCAACGCACTGGGCGTCCCGCCCCAGATCATGCTCGACATGGGCAAGCGCCACCACGTGCCGGTGGCCGCCCTGGTTGGGGCCAAGCACCACGCCATCCGTCAGGTCCAGGCCGGGGTTGACCTGCTGGTGGCGGCCGGCGGAGAGGCCGGCGGCCACTGCGGCGAGGTGTCAACGCTGGTGCTGATCCCTGAAATTCATGAGGCGATTCAGCCCTACGGGGATATCCCGATCCTGGCCGCCGGGGGGATTGTGACCGGCCGCCAGATGGCTGCCTGCATGGCCATGGGGGCGGCCGGGGTGTGGACCGGCTCGGTGTGGCTGACGACCAGCGAGGCCGAGACCAACCCGGTGGTCAAGGACAAGATGTTGGCCGCCTCCTCGCGCGATACCGTGCGCTCCAAAGCCCGTACCGGCAAGCCCTCCCGCCAGCTCAGGTCGGCCTGGACCGACGCCTGGGAGGCCGAGGCCAGCCCGGCGCCGCTGCCCATGCCGCTCCAGTCGCTGGTCACCGAGCCGGCCCTGCGCGAGGTTGACAAGCTGTCCCAGGGCGGCCATGCGGGAGCACAACAGCTGGCCACCTATTGGGTCGGCCAGGGGGTCGGGCTGATGAACCGTCAGATGTCGGCCGGCGCGCTGGTCCAGGAGTTCAAGGAAGATTTTTTTAACGCCTTCGTGCGTCTATCCGACGCGCTGGAAGCGGAGTAAAGGAGAGAGAGCGTATGCCAGAACTACGAGAAATTACCTCGGGCCTGCTGTATCCGGAGGGGCCGGTAGCCATGGACGACGGCAGCGTCATTGTCACCGAGCTACAGACCGGCCGGCTGGTGCGGGTCCAGCCGGACGGGACAAAGGACGTGGTCGCCGAGCTGGGCGGCTCGGCCAACGGGGCGGCGGTCGGTCCGGACGGCCTGATGTACGTGTGCAATAACGGCGGCCTCAAGATGACTGAGGTTGACGGTCAGCTCATTCCCGCAGAAGGGCTGCCGGACGACTATACGGGCGGCAGCATTCAGCGGGTTGATATCACCACCGGTGCGGTCGAGACCCTGTATGCCGAGTGTGACGGGCATCGGCTGCGGGGGCCCAACGATCTGGTTTTTGATGCTGCCGGCGGGTTCTGGTTTACCGATTTCGGTAAGGTCCAGGAGCGCAGCAAGGATCGCGGCGGCGTGTACTACGCCAAGACGGACGGCTCGTCGATCGCCGAGATGGTGCATCCGATTGACGGCCCGAACGGCGTTGGTCTGGCGCCCGGCGATACCACGCTGTATGTCGCCCAGACCTTCGAGGGTCGGGTGTGGGAGTGGGAGCTGTCCGGACCCGGGGAATTTGCCGATGCGGACGGCGGAGACGGACAGCTGCTGACCGGGCCGGGTGGAGGCAAGCTGTTGGCCGGCCTGCCCGGCTACCAGCTGCTCGATTCGATGGCGGTCGATAGCGCGGGCAATGTGTGCATCGCCACCCTGATGACCAGCGGTATCAGCGTGATCTCGCCCGACGGCGCCTCGGTTGAACACCTGCCCACCCCCGATCCGCTGACGACCAATATCTGCTTTGGCGGGCCGGACCTCAGAACGGCCTATATCACCCTGACCAGCCTGGGCACGCTGGTCGCCATGGACTGGCCCCGACCGGGCCTGAAGCTGCACTACACCCGCTGAGGTCTACACTACGGAGGACGACATGCCTGAAGAAATGCCGTTCAGCTACGAAGAGATTCAGAAGCTGCGCGAACTGCTGGACATCGAGGCCATCCGCAAGCTCAGGAACCTGTACGCCCACCTTCTGGACAGCGGGGACATCGACGCCCTGGCGGCGCTGTTCACCGAGGATGCGGTGTGCGAGTTCGGGCCGTACGGTGAGTGGCACGGCCGGGAAACGATCAGACACAACTACGGGCAGGTGTTCCGCGAGCAGATCCAGTCCGAGTTCGGTTCCCTGCACAACACGGGCAACCACTGGGTCGAGCTGACGAGCCCGACGACTGCGGTGGGCCGGTCGTACCTCATAGACGTGCTGACCCACACCGACCCGGCGGCCAACCCGGTCGAGTGGTTCGGGGTGTATGACGACGCCTACCGCAAGCGTGACGGCGCGTGGCTGATCGAACGTATCAGCCTCCAGTTCCTGTGGCCCCAGCGCCAGCTCAGCGACGGCTTTTCCGCGCCGTTTCCGCCCAAGTGATACGGCACCCATAAGGAGGCTTGGCATGATTCGCTTAACGTTTGTCCTGCGTCGCAAACCCGGTATGTCGCGGGCTGAATTCCAGCAGTACTGGCGCGAGGTGCACGGCCCGCTGGTGGCCAGCCACGCCACCGCCCTGGCCATGCACCGCTATGTGCAGGTCCACACCCTGGACGACCCGATCAACGATCAGTTGGCCGGAGCGCGCGGCGGCATGGAGCCGGTGTATGACGGTGTGGCCGAGGTGTGGTGGACCAATCGCGAGGTCCTGGTCGGGACCTTCGGAACCGAGGCGGGTCGCGCCGCAGCCCAGGAGCTGGTCGAGGACGAGGCCCGGTTCATCGACCTGGCCCAGTCGCCGCTGTGGCTGGCGTATGAATACCCCCAGGTCAACCCGATTCCCGAAGAGCTGGTGGCGCGCGAGAACAGCGGTCTGCTGAAGCTGTTCTTCTGTCTGCGCCATCCCGACACGCTCAGCCTCGACGAGGCTCAGCTGTACTGGCGCACCAACCACGGCCCGCTGATTCGGGGAGTGGCGTCCGGCATGCGGATGAAACGCTACCTGCAAGTTCACCGCTTCGAGGACGAGATTGAGGCCCAGCTGCGGGCCAGCCGAGGGACGACGGTTGCGCCCTATACCGGCCACGCCGAGGCCTGGTTCGACCGGACTGATTTGGCTGCGACCGGGACAACACCCGAGGGCCAGCGGGCCATGCAGGTCGCGGTCGAGGACGAATCCTACTTCATCGACTTCCCACGCTCGGCCATGTGGGTCGCCAAGGAGCGGGTGTTCGTTGACCGCAGATAGGGCGGACGGGACGACGCGCGCCGCCCCGGCGTGTCAGTCAATCCGGTTGAAGACCACGACCGGAATCTGACGGCTGGTCTTTTTCTGGTAGTCGTGAAAAATCGGCATCTGGGCTGCCTGGGCGTCGAACAGCCGCTGGCGTTCCTCGCCGCTCGTCACCTCCGCCCTGGCCCGAAAGCGCTCAGTACCGATTTCGAGCGTCACCTCGGGGTGGGCGACCAGGTTGTGGTACCAGCCCGGATGGTGGGGCGCGCCGGCGAAAGAGGCGATGACCACAATCCGCTCCTCGTCGGTGGTATACACCAGCGGCTTGGTGATTGTCCGGCCGCTCTTGGCCCCGGTCATGGTCAGCAGTATCACCGGCATGTTTTCCATCTGCCCGCCGACCTTGCCTTCGTTGGCCCGAAATTCGGCAATGACCTGTTTGTTGTACTCGTTCAGTTCTGACATGGCTCCCTCCGTGTGATCTTGCTCTGGCCCGGGTCTTTGGCCTATGCTCTGGCTACACTGAAAGCCGCCGTCAGGCAAGTCGTGTTCCCGTTCGGGGACGCAGGCTGGCGAGGAGACGCGTAAAGGAGACAGGCTGGATGCCGATGCAAAAGTTTGCGCCAATGACCAAGGACTTCCCGACCTTTGACTGTGACGCGCATGTCACCGAGCCGCCCTGGATCTGGGAGCGGGCCAAGGACTGGCTGAGTACGGACGAACTCGAAGCCCTCAAGACCACCATGTGGTACGACGCCGAAACCAAGCAGCTGATCGTCAACGGCGTCCCTGGGGCGGGCATCGGCTCGCAGCGGATCGGCGGAGCACGGGGCAAGCTCAACGCCATCTCCCTGGCCGGCCCGGGGCTCAAGCACGATATCCAGCGCGCCCTGTACGTTCGCAACCTGAACCGCAAGACCGCCCTGAGCGCGGAGCAGGCCAATTATCTGGACCACAAGGGGTCGTATCGACCCAGGGAACGGCTGCGCGACATGGATATCCAGGGCATCGATCAGGTCATGATTATTCCGACCGATATCGACACCTACCCCTGGCTGCAAAACGCCCTGGGCGCCAAGGCCATGTGCAAGGCCTATAACGAGTGGGCCTACGAGTACTGCCAGGAGGATCCCCAGCGCCTGTTCTTTGCCGCCCTGCTGCCCATGCAAGACCCCAAGTTTGCCGCTCAGGAAGTCCACCGGGTGGCTGCCAAGGGCTGTCGGGTGGGCTTGATCCGGCCGGTTGACGCCATGGGCAACTATCCGTTGCAGCCCAAGTACGAGCCGGTGTGGCGGGCGATGGAGGAGACCGGGGTGGTGTACGGCATGCACCCCTTTCCGGCCTTTGGTTCGCTCAAGCCCTCGGGCTATGCCGAACAGTACTCGGGCGCCGAGCTGATCGCCCGGACCATTATTTCCTCGGGTTTGCCCCACTCGTTTCTGACCAATGTCCAGAACTTCCAGGCCGAGGCCGCGCTGTGGGTGACCATGGTGCTGATGTCGGGTTTCTTTGACCGTCATCCCCAGCTGCGGGCGGCCGTGTTTGAGGCCTCTTCGACGTGGCTCAGTTTTTTGCTCGACCGCTGCGACAAGTTCTACAAGCTGTACCGCAACGAGCGGGAGCTGCCGCCGCTCAAGCGGCTGCCGAGCGAGACCTTTTTCGAGCACTGCGTGACGGGTTTTGAGGGCGACGAGGCGCCGCCGTCGCGGCTACCCGAATTCTACGGGGACATTCTGGCCTGGTCCTCGGACGTGTACCACCACGACGGGGACGACGCCTGGCGGGCGATTGAGACGATGCAGGCGTGTGGCCTGCCGACCCCCGAGCAGGCCCGGTTTCTGGGCGCCAACGCCCGCAAGCTGTACCATATCGACGCCCCGCGCGAGTTCATTCGGGAGCGGGTGACGGAGATTGAGCGGCCGGAGTGGTGGCCGACCGAGGCCGAAGTCCAACACGCCCTGCAACCCGAGGCGGCCCTCATCCGGCCCTACCGGGAGCGCGGCCGGCCGGTCAACGGGCAGGCCCGGGCCAACGGCTCTGAGGGAGGCCGCGTATGAGCCGCAAGCGCTTTCCGGTTTTTGATGCCAACTCACACGTGGTCGAGTCTGCCGACATCTGGCACACCTACCTGGAGCCCGAATACCGGGCGCTGGGCAAATTCTCCCTGTGGCGCGAGGAGGGCGAGTACGACGCCTACCTCAAGATCAACGGCGAGGTGTTTCGCGACCAGACCAACCCCAACATCCCCCGCCACGCCATCTGGCGGCCGGGCATGAGCTGGGAGCACATCGGCGAGCTTGACCCCGACACCCGCCACGCCATGACCGAGGGCGCGTCCGACCCCCAGGCCCGGCTGCGCGATATGGACGCCATGGGTGTGGACCAGGCCCTGCTGTACCCGACCTGGTTTGCCGAGGGCTTTCCCCTGGTCAAAGACCCGGACAGCGCTGCGGCCCTGGCTCGGGCCTACAACAGCTGGATGGCCGACTTCTGCGCGGCCGCGCCTGAGCGGCTGTACGCCGCAGCCATGATTCCCCTGCAAAACATGGACTACGCTCGGGCCGAGCTGCGGCGTATCGCCGACATGAGCTGCTTTCGGGCCGTTTTTCTGCGGCCCATGTTTATCGAGGGCCGCTACTACACCCACCCCTACTACGATCCGTTCTGGGCCGAGCTTGAGCAGCGCGACCTGAGCCTGGCCGTCCATCCGGGGAGCGGCCTGTGGAATGCGGAGTGGACCTGCCACGCGCCGTTTATCGAAAAGATCAGGCAGCGCCTGAATCAAGTTACCCTGTTCAGGGAGGCCGGCGGCGGTCCGTTTGCCGGCGGCGGCAACGGCCCGAATTTCACCTTCGCAGCCCAGCCGGGGCTCGGCCACCCGGTTGCGCCCATCCTGTCTCCGTGGCTCGACAATCACATGTTCGTGGCCGCGACCCTGATCGGCTTCACCGTCATGCAGCGCTATCCCAAGCTCAAGGTGGTGATGGCCGGCGGCCAGGCGTCGTGGATGGAAGAGGTGCTGGAGAAGATGGAGGCTTCGACGCTGACCATTCCGCCGCTGCACTACTATCCGGTCCGGACCGACGTTGAAGCCATGTGGGAGGAGGGCCGGGTGCTGCTGGCCTTTGACGCCGAGGAGCGCCTGATCCAGAAGCTGCCGCATATCTTCGCCCACAAGATCGTGTGGGGCTCACGCTATCCGCAGCAAGACACGACCAGCGCCTGGGACGCGATTGAGACCCTGAGCCAGGCCGCCGTTGATGAGGCGAGTCAGGCTCGCATGCTGGGCGGCAACGCGGCCGAACAGTTCGGCGTTCAGCTGGTGAACACGCTGGGCGCGTAAACAGTTGTAGGTCGGCTTAGCCGGAGGCGTAAGCCGACATGTCCGTGTTGTCGGATTACGCTCCGCTAATCCGACCTACCTGAATATAAAGACACCAGTTGCGAGCATCGGCGTCAGACATTGACCGCCTCCCGCTCCACACAGGGACGCAGCTCTGCCCGCGGCGCCTTGTCGGTGACCAGATCGACCCGGCGTCCCAGCAGGTCTTCAATGTAGAACTGCACCCCGAAATAGCGCTTCGATGTCGCTGGGCCGTCGAAGCGCACCAGGATATCAACGTCGCTGTCGTCGGCGGCCTGATCGCGGGCAAAGGAGCCGAACAGGGCCAAGTCTGTGACACCGAAGCGTTGCGAGAGGATCGCTTTATGCGCACGGAGCAGATTGAGGACGGTGTGTCTGTTCATGTTCCAGGCCAGGATAGCGAACAGACGCGTGCTGCGCTACGACTGGGCGGCGGGAGCGGATGGTGCTATACACGCACTACTCTCTTGTGTGAGGCAAACTCACAGAAAGGTACGACTATGGCTGACGCAATACGAGTGGGAATCATCGGCGCCAACCCGGACCGCAGCTGGGCGCTGCGGGCGCATATTCCGGCTCTGGCGTCTCTGCCCCAGTATACCCTTCAGGCGGTGAGCACCAGCCGGCGCGAGTCCGCAGACGCGGCGGCTGAAAAATTCAAGGCGCCGCTGGCCTTTGACAACCATGAACAGCTGGTCGGTCACCCGGACGTTGATCTGGTGGTCGTGTCGGTCAAGGTGCCCTACCATCATCAGCTGGTGATGGCCGCGCTCGAAGCGGGCAAGCCCGTCTTTTGCGAATGGCCGCTGGGCAACGGGCTGGACGAGGCGCGGGAGATGGCCGAGCTGGCCCGCCGCCAGCGGGTGTGTACCGCAGTCGGTTTGCAGGCCCGCGCGGCGCCGGTCATCAACCGGGTGCGTGACCTGGTCGCCCAGGGCTATGTGGGCACGGTTTTGTCGACCAGCGTGGTCGCCTCGGGGCTGGCCTACGGCGAGTTTGTCGAGCCGGCCGCCGCCTATCTGCTGGACCGGGCCAACGGGGCGAATCTGCTGACGATTGCCAGCGGGCATTTCCTGGACGCGCTGTGTTACTGTCTGGGCGAGTTCGAGGAGCTGGGGGCGACGCTGGCGACCCGCCGACCGGAGGTCACCATCGCCCGAACGGACCAGCGCCTGCCCGCCACCTCGCCCGATCAGGTCGTGGTCAGCGGCCGCTTGCAGGGCGGGGCGGTCGCCTCGGTCCATTTTCGGGGTGGCCAGTCGCGGGGCACCAATCTGCTGTGGGAAATCAACGGCACGAACGGTGATCTGCTGGTCAGCGGAGCCGGGGGCCACGTCCAGATGCTTGATCTCACGCTTCGGGGCGGCCAGGGCGCGGACGACGGCCTGGCGCCGCTGTCCATTCCCGATACGTATCGCTGGGCGCCGGCCGAAACGCCGCCGGGCTTGCCCCTGAACGTCGCCCAGCTGTACGTGCAGCTGGCCAGCGATATGCAGCAGGGGACTCGGCTGAGCGTTGATTTTGACGCGGCCGTTGTGCGCCACCGGATGATAGCGGCGATTCAGGCTGCGGCCGAGACCGGCACCCGCCAGACGTATGTGTCCGACGCCTGATCAGGCCGGACCGCTGCGCAGAATCCCCTTGCGCTCCAGGTCCTGGATCTGGTCCGGGCTGTAGCCCAGCCACTCGGTCAGGATTTCGGCGTTATGCTCGCCCAGCAGCGGAGCCTGGAGTTCCAGCGGAGCGGGAAAATCCGAAAAGCGCAGGGCGAAGCCCGGCACCTCCAGGTCGCCGAGCAGCCGGTCGTGCACGGTGCGCACGGTGCCGCGCTGGCGCAGGTGGGGATGCTGGAGCGCCTCGGGCACGGACAGAATCGGGGCGACCGGCACGTGATGCGCCTTAAGGATTTCAAGGGCCGCGTCATCGCTCGGCTGGGAGCGAAGCCAGCCCTCGATGGTGTCTACCAGGGCGTCCAGATGCTTCATGCGCGTCTCGTTGTCGGTGAAGCGCGGGTCGCGGGCCATTTCCGGCCGGCCCATGGCCTCGCACAACTTCGACCAGTGCTGCTCCAGGGGCGCAATCAGGATGAAATAGCGCTCGCGGCCCTTAAACACGCCGGCCGGGCTGGCGTACCACGAGTGCGCCCCGGAACGGCTCGGACTGATCGCGCCCTTGCTCAGGCTGTACATCTGGAAGCTGGCCTCGTGATAGTGGGCGTAGGTGTCGAGCAGCGACAGGTCCAGGTGCTGGCCGCGGCCGGTGCGTTCGCGGTACAGCAGGGCCGCACACACCGCGCCCATGGCGTGCGCGCCGGTTGACACGTCGCCCATGGCGACCATCGGGAAGATGGGCGAGCCGCCTTTCTCGCCGCCCATCGAGGTGATGCCGGAGTAGGCCGCGCCCACCCAGTCAAAGCCCGGCTCGTGGGCCAGCGGTCCGGTCTGGCCAAAGGCTGAGATCGAGCACATGACCAGCCGTGGGTTGAGTTCGCTGACCACGTCGTAGCCCAGACCCAGGCGACCGATCACGCCCGGGGCGTAGTTCTCGACCAGTACGTCAACTTTCTTGACCAGCCCTTTGAGGATGGCGAGGCCCTCGGGCGTCTTGGCGTCCAGACACACGTCCTTCTTGCCCCGGTTGTGCTGAACAAAATAGCCGCTGCGGCCGTCACGCACGACCGGGCCGAGGCGCGCGCCGTCGCCGGCCGGGGCCAGCTCGACCTTGATGACCTCGGCGCCCATTTCGGCCATCATCAGGGTGCAGGTCGGGCCGGCCACAATCTGTGAGAAATCCAGGACCTTGTAGCCCTCAAGCACGTGCTTCGGCTGATTCATTTTGCCCTCCCGAAGTTTTATACTGCTCCCATACCAGCCCAGAGCGGGGAGGCAAGAGGCCGCAGCGCCAGGCTTGTTCGCTTGAGAGGGTGGAGAAGAGATAACATAAGCATGAGGAGCGGACGTATGGACCCCGTCGCTGCTGCACGCGAGCTGCAGCCCCTGATCCGACAATATCTTGGCCAAGGAGAAGAAGAAGCCAGACTGGCGAATGCAGTCTTCGACGCGGTCGGTCGAGCCGGGCTCTTCCGCCTCTTCGCCCCGCACGAAGTCGGCGGCCTGGAAGCCTCCCCGACTGTCGCGCTGGCTGCTATTGAGGCGGTCAGCGCCGCCGATCCGGCCGTTGGCTGGTGTATCGGTAATTCTCAGCCCGCCTGCCTGGCGGCCGGCTGGCTGGCCGCAGACGAACGGACACAACTCTTTGCCGAGCCGCACCGCAACTTCGGCTTCTCGGCCGCACCGGCCGGCCGCGCCGTGCCGGAAAACGACGGCTATCGCCTCAGCGGTCAGTGGCCGGTTGTGACGGGCTGTGAGGATGCGAGTTGGTGTGCTCTGGCCGGTCTTGTCATGGACGGCGATACGCCGCGCCAGGTGAACGGTGGACCCGATGGACGGCTTTTCCTGATTCCGACCGCGGACCTCATCATCTCCCCGACCTGGCAGGCGGCTGCGGCCATGCGTGGAACCGGCAGTCACGCGGTGAGCGTCGATAAGGTATTCGTGCCCGAAGGCTTCGCCCACACGCCGGCCAAGCCACGGGTGATTAACCGTCCCCTGTATCGCCTTCCCCTCCCGCTGTTGTTTGCGCCCGCCGGGGTTGCCGTCGCCCTGGGCGCCTTAGACACCGCTGTAGCCAGTGCCAGACAGGCGCTGGGGGCAAAGGTCTCCTCCTTCAGCGGGCAGACGGTCCGTGACCAAACCCCGATTCAGGAGCTGATTGCCCACAGCAGCGCCGCGTTACGGGCGGCCCGGGCAGGACTTTTTGCCGCAACGAACGCCGTCTGGGACCCGGCGAGTCGCGGGGCTGAGGTCCCGCTGTCGCTCCGGGCGGAACTGTACGCCTCGACTTTCCATGTCCTGGACACGGCGCGGGATACCGTCAGCCGCCTGTACGCCCGGGGCACACGCGCGGCGTTCATGCAGGGCAATCCACTCGAACGGGCGCTCAGGAATCTGCACGCTATCGCCTTTGGCTATGAATCCTCGCGCGGCCTTCAGCATTCCGCCGGGCGGGTCTTACTCGGTGGCGAGCCGCTCGACCCGCTGTTCTGAACGGGAACGCCGCGCCTCTCGCACCGCTCACACGGATGGGGTATATCTGAGCGGGCACTAACGACCATAAGGAGGAGATACTATGGGGAACACGCAACAACATCCGCAGAAGCCGAACGGCAACGGCGCGGTCGAGCAGTATGACGCCATCGTGATTGGCGCCGGGGTGTCGGGCCTGTATCAACTGTACAAACTCAGGGAGATGGGACTGTCGGTGCGGGCCTTTGAGGACGCCGGCGGGGTGGGCGGCACCTGGTACTGGAATCGCTATCCGGGTTGCCGCTTCGATTCCGAGAGCGAAACCTATGGCTATTCGTGGTCGGAGGAACTGCTCCAGGAGTGGGACTGGAAAGAGCATTTTTCGGGCCAGCCGGAGAACGAGCGCTACCTCAATTTTGTGGCCGATAAGTTCAACCTGCGCCCCCACATTCAGCTCAACTCCCGCGTCAGCTCGGCCGTCTACGACGAGGACGCGCAACGCTGGGAGGTCCAGATCGAGAACGGCCAGCGCGCCCGAGCGCAGTTTCTGATCGGCGCGGTCGGCGTCCTGTCTGCCAAGTATCTGCCCCCGTTTGAAGGCCTTGACAGCTTCGAGGGCGAGTCGTTTCACACCTCCAACTGGCCACAGGAAAAAGTCGACTTCAGCGGCAAGCGGGTGGGCTGCATCGGCACCGGCGCGACTGCGGTCCAGCTCATCCCCATCGTCGCCCAGGAAGCCGGCCAGCTGACCGTCTTTCAGCGCACCCCCAACTACTGCGCGCCGCTCAGGAACTCGGAAGTCAACCCGGAGACTCAGCAAGCGTGGAAGGCCAACTATTCACAAATCCACAAAGAGTGCCGCGAATCCTCGGCCGGTTTTCAGCATGAATTCGATCCGCGCTCGGCTCTGGAGGTTCCCAAGGAAGAACGTGTCGCCCTGTACGAAGAGCTGTGGGCGCTGCCGGGTTTCAAGAAATGGCTGGGCAACTTCCACGACATCATGACCAGCCCGGAGGCCAACGAAGACTTTGCCGAGTTCGTGCGCAACAAGATCCGCGGGCGGGTTCATGATCCCGAGGTGGCGGAGTTGCTGGCGCCCAAGGATCATCCGTTCGGGGCCAAGCGCATTCCCTTGGAGACCAACTACTACGAGGCCTACAACCGGGACAACGTGAAGCTGGTTGACGTACGCTCGGCGCCGATTGAGCGCATCACGCCCAAGGGCGTCAAGACCCAGGACGCCGAGTACGAGCTTGACGTGATCATCTATGCGACCGGTTTTGACGCGGTGTCGGGTCCGCTGACCCGGATCGACATTCGTGGCGAAGGCGGCCAGACGTTCAGAGACAAATGGGCCGACGGGCCACGGACCTATTTGGGAATTCAGACCGCCGGCTTCCCGAACTTTTTCATTGCCGCCAGCACGGCCTTCTGCAACTACATGATCTGCGCCGAGATGATCGTGGAATGGATCGCCGATGCCATCGGCCATGTGCGCGACAAGAATCTGTCGAGTATTGCCCCCACCCCGGAGGCCGAAGAGTCCTGGGTCGAGCACTCCAACGAGATCGCCTCGCAGACGCTGTTGACCGATACCGACTCCTGGTTCATGGGAGCGAATATTCCCGGTAAGGCCCGCGCCCTGCTGCTGTACGCCAACACCGTCCCGGAATATCGCAAGAGATGCCAGGAAGCCGCCGCCAACGGCTACCAGGAGTTCGTGCTGCGCTAGAGACCGGTGCCGGGTCGGAGCTGCTTCAGCGGCTCTGGCCCGGGCCTGAGAACGGGGCTTCGACCAGGGCCAGGGAGACAATCTTCCAGCTCTCCCCGTCCCGACGGTACATATACGTGGCCCGCAGTTTCTCCAGAACCGCTCCGTCCTGTTTGTAGCGGGTCACGTCGGCCACAATCTGGGCCAACGACGCGGAGTAGGGAAAAACCTGAAGCCGGTCGATGTCGCTGCGCCCCCACTCGCTGGCGCGCAGGCCGTCCATGATGGTCTGGTACACCTGGTGGTGGTCGGCCTCGGTCTCGACGCTGGTCAGCCCCTGCGCGCCGCTGAGCATGACGTGGGGATGGGCGTAACAGGCCACGAACGCGGCCGCGTCCTCGCGGTTGAAGACTTCAATGTAGTGGTGGTAGGCGGCCTCAATGTCCCGAACGATTGCGTTTGTCTCAGCCATGGCGTCCTCCTGTTGCTGGGGGCTTATCGTCCCGTGATTGCACGTGAGTGTGATCTGAACGTTCCCCGCTCTTCTCGTGTGACGCGGGGTTGGCAGATATCAGTCTATGGAGCCGATTGAAGCTTATACGGCTGAACCAATATCTCAGCCGAAATCCCCAGTCCATCCTGCAATCTTCTGATCATTGCCAGCGAGAGGGCGCGTTTCCGGTTCAGGATTTCCGAGACCCGGGCACGAGACCCGAGGTAGGGCTCCAAATCGCGCCGGGATAAACCCTGGCTGTCGAGGCGATGAAGAATGGCTTCGACAGGGTCGGGAGGCGGAATCGGGTGGTGCCGCTCTTCATACGCCTCGACCAGTGTTATGAAGACATCGAGCTTCTCTCCCTGTGGAGAGTCAGGGTCCGTCCCCCACAGCCGGTCGATTTCCTCCAGGGCGGCTTCATAGTCGGCTTCCGTCTTGATCGGTTTGATATCCATGTGGGTTTCCTAGATCGTTGTCGCGTCTATTGTGTCATACTCCCGATGCGTGCCGACAAAGCGAATGTAAATGGCTCCGTAGCGATAGTCGAGGGCAACGACGAGGCGGTAGGCGTTGCCCTTGATGCCGCTGATTCGCCCGCCGTGTGGTCCCGTGCTTCACGCTTGCGGAGGAGGGGGAATGCAGATAGGAGAACGCCATGCAGCTCGAAACCCTGTTGCCGCTGGGCAAGGTGGACCCGGGCCTGCGCGAGCCCGCAACCCCGCTTGATCTGGCCACCGTCGCCGCCGATGCCCAGCTCTTGGAGCGCCTCGGCTACACCGGCCTGGTCGTTGAGGAGACCAAAGACGATCCCTTTGTCATTCTGGCCCTGGCTGCCCAGGCGACCCGCCGGCTGCGGCTCGGCACGGCCGTTGCGCTGGCCTTCCCGCGCAGTCCGACCGTGACCGCACTGAGCGCCTGGACCCTCCAGAAGCTGTCCCAGGGGCGTTTTACGCTGGGGCTGGGAACCCAGGTCAGAGCCCATATTCAGCGCCGCTACGGCATACCCTGGGCGGCGCCGGCGCCGTGGATGCGCGAATACATCGCCGCCGTCAGAGCCCTGTGGGCGCACTGGCAGACCGACGCGCCGCTCGACATTCAGGGCCAGCACTACACCATCAATCTGATGGTGCCGCTGTTCAATCCCGGTCCGATTGCCCAGCCCGACATTCCCATTCATCTGGCTGCGGTGAACAGGCTCATGTGCCGCGTCGCCGGCGAGGTCGCCGACGGGCTCCGGCCTCACCCGGTGTGCACCCCCGCGTACATTGCCGACCGCATGCTGCCCGAGGTTCGCGCCGGGGCGGCCAGAACGGGCCGCGGCCTGGACGACTTCCGGGTGTGCATGAAGCCCCTGGTCGCCACCGCCACCAGCCGTGATGAACTGCTGCCCAAGATTCGTGACGCGCGGGCCAGGATCGCTTTCTATGCCTCGACTCCGAGCTACATCGCCGCCTTCGAGCACCTCGGTCTGGCCGAGCTGACCAATACGTGTAAGCTCCTGTCACGCCAGCAGCGCTGGGAAGAGCTGCCGGCCCATATCACCGACGAGGTGCTGGAGCAGTTCGTGACCATCGGCACCTATGACGAGATTGCTGACAAGCTCCTCGACCGCTTCGGCCAGGTGGTGACCGATATTGAATTCTCCATTGCGCCCAGGACCGAGGCCGAGCGTGAGCTGCTGGCCGACATGGCGCGCACGATCCAGGCCGACGCTGGCGGCCGAGCCCGACGGGCGATTCTCGGGCAGGCGGCATGAGGGAGGGGGAGGGGTGAAACCGATCACCGGAGCGGAGTATCTGGCGGCTGAGCGCTATCCGTCTCAGACCGCCTTTCTGGCCGCTACGGCCGAGACCTACGGCTTCAGGCTGCCGCCCGACTACGAGTCGATTCAGGCCAACGCCGAGCTGTTCGGCCGCATGTTCTTGCAGGACCTCGTCCGCAAGCTGCTGGCCGCCAACGGCCGTGGCTTCAACCCCACGGCGCCGTCCAAGTGTCAGGGCAACTGCTGCGCGACCTGGATCTTCGGTTTCATGCGCTGCATGGACTGCGTGTATATTCCCGACGGGCAGCAGCTCAAGACCTTCTACGATACCGAGCGAGCCAAGATTACCGAGCTGGCCCGGCGACTGTAGGGGCGACCCGGGCGTCGCCCCTCGGTCGGGCCGAACCGTCTAGGAGTCGATCAGCCGGCCCTTGTCGTCCCGAATCTCGGGGCCGCGCACCCGCGCTCGGCCGTCCCCGAACTTGGCGTCCCGGGCGCGCAGGGTTTCGCGCAGCCCCTTGTCCTTGACCGACTGGATGTAGTCCCGTGCAGCCTGGGTGTTGTGGCCGCGCACGTCGTTCTCGGCGGCCAGGCGCTGGAGGGTACGGGCGCCCATCAGTTCGAGGCCGAGGTTGATGATGCGCTTGTTGGCGCTGAGCAGGTCGGGGTCAATCTGACACAGCCGGTCGGCCAGCTGCTCGACCTCGGCGGCCAGCTGCTCGGCCGCTACGGCCTTCAGAACCAGGCCGATGTCCTGCGCCTCGGCGCCGGTAATCGAGTCGCCGGTCAGCATCAGCCGTTTGGCCCACTGCGGCCCGACATGGTACAGCCAGAAGTTGGTCGGCAGGGCGCCGAGGTCGCGGGCGGGCGGAAAGGCGAAGGTCGCATCCTCGGCCGCGATGATCATGTCGCACAGCAGCGCGATATCCGTGCCGCCGGCCAGGCAGTAGCCGTGCACCTGGGCGATGGTCGGCTTGTGCATATCAAACAGGGCCATGCGATAGCGCTGGGCGCGCTCCAGCTGCCAGGCGTCGTCGTCAACGCTGCGCGAGCCGCGGTAGCGATTTTCCTCGGACTCGACCCGCGAGATGGCCAGCTTGCTGTCGGCGCCGGACAGGTCATAGCCGGCCGAGAACGCCCGGCCCGCGCCGCGCAGGATGACGCAGTGAACGTCCGTATTGTTATCGGCCTCCCACAGCGCCTCGTTCAGTTCGGCCTGGAGCTTGAGGGACAGGGCGTTGAGCTTTTCCGGGCGGTTGAAGGTGATGCGCGCGCGGCCGCGCTCCACTTCGTATTCAATACTCTCGAACTCACTCATCGGGCGTTCCTCCTCGTGCGGATATCTATCGGCCGCGATTGTCGTGTGTCGCCCCGGCTTTGTCAAACGGCGCCTGATTGACGGCGTGGGGGGACCCGGTTATGCCATAGGCAGGAGGATGCCATGGCGACAATCGATCTCTACGAGGCAATGCGGACCTTGCGAGCGGTGCGGCGGCTGCGCCCTGACCCCATTCCCGATGATGTGCTGTACCGGGTGCTGGAAGCCGCCAGCTGGGCGCCCACCGGCGGCAACCGTCAGGCCTGGCGGATTATTGTGGTCAAGGATGCGGCCCGCAAACAACGCCTGGGCGAGTTGTACAAAAAAATCACCATTCCCTACACCCAGTCCTATGTGAAACAGTTTGCCGACCGGCCCGAGGAGGAACGGGCCAAGGCCGAGCGGGTGCTGCGCGCCAGCACCTATCTGGCCGAGCACTTCGGCGAATCGCCGGTGCTGCTGGTCGTGTGTTTCAACCCCGAAGGGCTGGCGGTGACCGACGCCAAGCTGGACCGCTTGTCGGTGGTCGGCGGCGGCTCGATCTACCCCGCAGTCGAGAATCTGCTGCTGGCCTGCCGGGCCGAGGGCCTGGGCTGCGTGCTGACCACCCTGCTGTGCATGGAGGAGCCTGCGGTGCGCGAACTGCTGGCCATCCCCGATCCGTGGGGCACCGCCGCCGTGGTGCCGGTCGGCTATCCGGTGCTGCGCGGACACGGCCCGATCTCGCGCCGTTCGGTCGAGGAGTTGGCGTTCGCCGACGCGTGGGGCACGCCGTTCTCCACAAGCTGAGCGGATCGTCTTCCGCCACACCGAAGGGAAAACAATATGAAGTTCGATACCGTCATTGCGGCCAGCAACTTTCTCGACATCGCTGACTTCGCCCGCTGGGCTGAGGACATCGGCCACGACGGGCTGTGGTCGATCGAGACCGCCCACGAACCGTTCATGCCGCTGGCGATTGCCAGCACCGTCACCCAGCGGGTCACGCTGGGCACGGCGATTGCCGTGGCCTTTCCGCGCAATCCGACCGTGCTGGCCCACACCTGCTGGGATCTGCAGGCCAACTCCCAGGGCCGCTTCATTCTGGGCCTGGGCACCCAGGTCAAGGGCCACAACGAGCGTCGCTTTGGCGTTCCGTTTGTCTCGCCGGTCAAGAAGCTGCGCGAGATGATTCTGGCCATCCGGGCGGTGTGGGACTGCTGGCAGAACGGCACTCGACTACGCTTTGAGGGAGAGTTTTACCGGCTGAGCATGATGACGCCGTTTTTCAGCCCGTCGAGAATCGCCCAGCCGCAGGTGCCCATCTACATTGCCGGGGTGAATCGCCGGATTGCCGAGATGGCCGGCGAGGTGTGTGACGGCTTTCATGTCCACCCGCTCAACTCGCCCCGCTTCCTGCGCGAGTCGCTCCTCCCGGCTCTTGAGACCGGAGCCCGGCGCGCCGGCCGCTCGCGGGCGGATCTGACGCTGTCCACCCAGACCCTGGTCGCCACCGGTGACAGCACGAAGGCGATTGCCGAGCAGCGCGAGGAGATTCGGCGCCAGATTGGCTTTTACGCCTCGACCCGCACCTATGCGCCGGTGCTGGCCACCCACGGCTGGGCCGAGCTGAGCGGCACGCTGAACGCCAAGGCTGCGGCCGGAGACTGGGACGGCATGGCCCGCGAGGTGACCGACGAGATGCTGGACGAGTTCTGCATCAGCGGCCCGCTGGACGAGATCGGCGCCCAGCTGCGGACGCGCTACGACGGGCTGCTGGACCGGGTCAGCCTGTATTTTCCGTACCGGCCCGGCCAGAACGACGCCGGGCTGAAACGCATCGTCGCGGGCATCCACGCCTGAGCCCGCCACGCTCAGGCATGCGTAGGACCGGTGGGATGCCGAGCGTCTGAGACGAGGAGGACGTCATGAGCAGCTTTGAGTACGACACCGTTCTGAGCACCCTGGGTGAGAAGGGGGTGCGGACCATCGCCCTGAACCGGCCCGAGCGTCTCAACGCAATGAACCGCAGCCTGATGGAGGATATCGCCCGCGCCTTTGCCGAGGCCAACGCCGACGCCGACACTCGGGCGATCATCTTTACCGGCAGCGGTCGGGCCTTTTGCGCCGGCGATGATCGCAAGGATCATTTCCACCCGGAAAACCCGGCCCAGGCGCGGGAGTTTGTCGATGCCATCCAGCGCGCCACCCGGGAGATTGTGTTTGGCGACGCGCCGGTGGTGGGCGCGATCAACGGCTGGGCGGTTGGCGGCGGGTTCGAGCTGGCGGTGAACTGCGATTTTCCCATTTGGGCGGCTGGCGCAAGGGGATTTTTTCCCGAGGTGTCGCTGAACGCCTTTGTGACCGGCGGGGTGACCTCCCTGCTGCCGGCTCTGGTCGGGCTCAACAAGGCCCGTGAAATGCTGTTTTTCGGCGAGCAGTACGACGCCCAGACCCTGCTCGAACTCGGCGTGGCGTGGCGCGTCGTGCCGGATGAGCAGCTGCTGGCCGAGGCCCAAAGCGTGGCCGAGAAGCTGAGCGAGCTGCCGCCGCTGGCGGTGCGGGCCATGAAGCGGGTGCTCAACCAGGCGGCGGCGCGGGATATCGCCGACGCCCTGCGGCTGGAGACCGAGGCCACGGTCGCCGGCTTTCTCGATCCGGACACAACGGCGCGGCTCAGAGACTTTTGAGCTGGGGAGACTGGCCGCATCAAAACTTGACAATAGCCCCCATATCTTTGAACATACGACGGCAAGAGGGGGGCGAGAGACTATGAGCGAGAACACGTATCAGGGCAGCTGTTTTTGCGGCGCGGTAAAACTGACCGTCAGTGGCGCGCCGGTGGCGATGGGCTACTGTCACTGTGAGTCGTGCCGCCACTGGTCGGCCGGTCCGGTCAACGCCTTCAGCCTGTGGGACCCCGAGGCGATCGTCGTCACCCAGGGGGAGGACAAGCTGGGCAGCTACGCCAAGACCGACAACAGCCACCGCAAGTGGTGTACGGCGTGTGGCGGCCACGTCTTTACCGAACACCCGGGTATGGGCCTGACCGATGTGTATGCGGCCATCATCCCCGACCTGCCGTTCGCGCCAGGGGTACACGTCTTCTACGGAGAAACCGTGCTGCGCATCCACGACGGCATTGTCAAACAGCAGGATGTGCCGGCCGAGATGGGCGGCTCCGGGGTCGAGCTGCCCGAGTAGGGCGACGTAAACGGCTTGACTAGCCGGTCCAATTCCCTGAAAACACAAAGAAACACCGCGTAAAAGGAGGAAGGCTATGGCAAGTGCTGAACAGCAGGTTTCGACCAACGGAACGGTCGAGCAGTTTGACGTGATCGTCATCGGCGCCGGAGTGATCGGACTCTATCAATTGTACAAGCTCAAAGAGATGGGGCTGTCGGTGCGGCTCTACGAGCATGGCAGCGGCGTGGGCGGCACCTGGTACTGGAACCGCTATCCGGGCTGCCGGTTTGATTCCGAGAGCGAAACCTATGGCTATTCGTGGTCGAAGGAACTGCTCCAGGAGTGGGACTGGAAAGAGCATTTCTCGGGCCAGCCGGAGAACGAGCGCTACCTCAATCTTGTGGCCGACAAGTTTGACCTGCGCGGCGACATCCAGCTCAACTCCCGTGTCGTCGGCGCGGTCTACGACGAGAACGCATGCCGCTGGGAGGTCGAGATCGAGAACGGCCAGCGGGCGCGGGCCCAGTTTCTGATTGGCGCGGTCGGCATTCTGTCGGCGACCTATATGCCGCCCTTTGAGGGGGTTGACAGCTTCGAGGGCGAGTCGTTTCACACCTCGCGCTGGCCCAAGGAAAAGGTCGACTTCAGCGGCAAGCGGGTGGGCTGCATCGGCACGGGTGCGACTGCGGTCCAGCTGATTCCGATTGTGGCCCAGGAAGCCGGCCAGCTGACCGTCTTTCAGCGCACCCCCAACTACTGCGCGCCGCTCAGGAATTCGGAAGTCGCTCCCGAGACCCAGGCTGCGTGGAAGGCCAACTACCCGGAAATCCATAAGCGCTGCCGTGAAACTCCGGCCGCCTTCACGCATGATTTCGACCCGCGGTTTACCCTGGAGGTTCCCAAGGAAGAACGCCTGGCCCTGTACGAAGAGCTGTGGGCGCAGCCGGGCTTCAAGAAATGGCTGGGCAACTTCCACGACATCATGACCAACCGGGAGGCCAACGAGGACTTCGCCGAGTTCGTGCGCAACAAGATCCGCGAGCGGGTTCACGATCCCGAGGTAGCCGAACTGCTGGCGCCCAAGGATCACCCGTTTGGGGCCAAGCGCATCCCGCTGGAGACCCACTATTACGAGGCCTACAACCGGGACAACGTGAAGCTGGTTGACGTGCGCTCGGCGCCGATCGAGCGCATCACGCCCAAGGGTGTCAAGACCCAGGCCGCCGAGTATGAGCTTGACGTCATCATCTATGCGACGGGCTTTGACGCGATATCCGGGCCGCTGACCCGGATCGACATTCGTGGCGAAGGCGGCCTGACCTTCAAGGACAAGTGGGCCGACGGTCCGCGCAGCTACCTGGGTCTGCAGACCGCCGGCTTCCCGAACTTCTTCATCGCCACCAACTCGGCCTTCTGCAACTACACCGTGTGCGCCGAGATGATTGTGGAATGGATCGCCGACGCCATCGGCCACCTGCGCGAGAAGAAGCTGTCGTCCATTGCCCCCACCCCGGAAGCGGAAGAAGCCTGGGTCGAGCACGCCGCCGAGCTGGCCTCCCAGACCCTGCTGAGCGACGGCGACTCGTGGTTCATGGGCTCGAATATTCCGGGCAAGAAACGCGCCCTGCTGCTGTACGCCAACAGCGCTCCGGCCTACAGGGAGAAGTGCGCCGAGGTGGCGGCCAACGGCTACGAGGGCTTCGTGCTCCAATAAGCCGTCGTTTGCAGCCCCATTCCATTCTCCTGAGCTGAGCGCTTCGTCGCTCGGCTCAGCCTTTCCACGAAACAGGCAACCGTGGTCGATAACTTCAGCGAAAAAGCCAGTTTCATCTGGTCAGTCGCCGATCTCCTGCGCGGCCCGTACCGGCCGAATCAATACAAGGATGTCATGCTTCCGCTGACCGTCCTGCGGCGGCTCGACTGCGTGTTGGAGCCGACCAAGGACGAGGTGCTCGAAGTAGAGAAGCAGTTGGCAGGCAAGGGGAAAGGTATCCTCGAAGCGAAACTGACACGCGTGGCTGGTGCACCGTTCTACAATACCAGCCGCTACACTTTTGAAAAACTCAAAGGTGACCCGGACAACATCGCCGCCAACCTGACCGCTTACATCAAAGGCTTTTCTGCGCATGCCCTCGGTGTTCTTGTTGAACGGCTGAGGCAGGCACCGGCCTTTCAAAAACTGGCGGATAGCAAGAAGCGCAAAGATACCAAGGCCGCTCAGGCCGAGATTGAAGCCGGGCGAAAACTCCAACAGTCCATCCTGGCCGCGCTGGACGTCTTGGCACCGAAAGGCGTGCTCAAGAACCGGGACGAGTTCGCCGTCCTGATGAAAACCTGCTTCAAGGCTGCCGGGCTGAAAATCCAGGCCACGCTCACCAAGGCAATACTCGGTGCGCTGTCCGAACAGGACAAGACCGCAGACGTATGCCTCGACGCCAAAGGCAACCCCGAGTCGGACCCGGAGCTGCGCGATTATGAGAACGTCCCGCTCAAAGAAGACGTGACCGCGTATATGCAGCGAGAAGTCCTACCGCATGTCCCCGACGCCTGGGTGGATGAGTCCAAGACCAAGGTCGGCTACGAGATCAACTTCAACCGCTATTTCCACAAGTATCAGCCGCTACGTCCGCCGGATGAAATTGAGAGCGACCTGAAAAAGATCGAGGCTGAAATCCCGGAATGTTGGCGGAGGTAGAGCTGACGGAGTAGGGGCACGACATTCTGTGCTCCTACAATGGAACGGTTTGGTAAGGTACAATGTCGGTAGAGGTGACAGAATGAGTACACAACCACTTCTGTGTCCGCGTCTCACCGGGGCTCGCTTCGAAGGTCACGCCATACCGTTGGAATTTTTGAAGGATTTGGCAGCTCTGGAGGAGATGATCGTCGAGGTCGCGAAGTCCGAATTCCTCAAGGATCATCCCTACCGCCAACGCGTACGGTCAGGTTTTGCCAAAGGCATCGAGTTGAAACTTACGGGAATTGAGGAAGGCAGTGCTGTCCTGGCGATCAGCCTCGACACAGTTCCTGACCTGCAATTTACCAGGCAAGATCAGACTTACTTCGAGCGTGCCCTTGAGGTTATTGCAGGTATAATCAGGGCAGCCGAGCAAAATCAATCTGCCACAGACTACCTCCCTCATAAGATACTACGGCACTTCGGCAAGTTTGGGCGAAGTCTGAGAGATGATGAAGCCATAGAATTCGCCTTCCCCACCGATGATGCCCCTGCGAGGCTCACAAAGGAATCTCGACAACGGCTTCTTGCATCGTTAGAAGCTGACAGCTGGGTCGGAGAGGCCCCGCCGTCTCAGGCTATTGAGATTGAGCATGAGACGGCTCAGACTTTCCCGTTCAAGGTCCTGACCGAAGAGACCTTGGTTCGAGCCACCGTGCCCGAGGCTGATCAGGACGATATGACCTTCGAGATTCAATTGCCCAACGCTCAAAAGGTCGAGGTGCCCCTCCCGTCGCAACATCTCAGCACGATTCTCGAAGCATTCAGCGGATACAAGAGCAATGTGCGTATTCTTCTCAGAGGAACCGGTCAGTTCGGTGGTGGTCGGGAGCTTCTCGGCTTCGAGTCGGTTGAGCATGTCAGCATTCTCGACGCCTTGGACATCTCCGCACAACTGGACGATTTACGATTGATGAAAAACGGATGGCTTGAGGGTGAGGGGCTGGCACCGCCGCACGAGGGCCTGGATTGGCTCTCACGAGCATTCGACAAGCATTATCCCGAAAACCTGCCGTCCCCGTATCTGTATCCGACAGAAGAGGGAGGCGTTCAGGCGGAGTGGTCGTTCAAGCAGGACGAAGTCTCATTGCGAATCGATCTCGGAAGCCATGCCGGTGGATGGCATGCGCTGAATATGGAGACTGATGCCGACGCTTCACGCACGTTGAATCTTGATA
This sequence comes from uncultured Binatia bacterium (SeqCode), assembly GCA_965243735.1. Classification (GTDB taxonomy): domain Bacteria; phylum Desulfobacterota; class Binatia; order Bin18; family Bin18; genus JAAXHF01. Next base: position 2,755,430 of record CBDEVZ010000008.1, on the reverse strand, counting down.
GGGCGGAAAGCTGGGATTGGATAGGGAGACAGATTCAACAGATGAGTGAAAGCAAGGCATGACTCCTGATACTCTTCTATTCCGCCAAGTGAATCCAAACTGGGTCCGTGAGGGACGTGTCACGTCTCAACTGTTCACTCCTACCAAAAAAGACCAGAAAAGACCGTCTGTCTACGACGGAGACCAGATTTCGGCTGAGGATTCGTGGAGGCACTACACCGAGAAGTTAAAGTTTTCGTCTATCGGTGTCATGGCGGTAACGGTCGCCGAGTGCGAAGAGCAAAACCTGCCTGTAGTCCCTGACCCCGAGCCATTTCCTGAGCACGTCATCATCAAGTTCGATGACTGCTCCAACTCACAGATCAAGACGAAGGCCAAGAAACTAACGCGAATTGCTGAGGAGCGTAGTTGGCAGTACCGGGCAGAGGAAGACTGATGCCAGCTTATTTATCATGACGACTGACATCACAGATCACCCCAACGTGCGGGAGCGCCTTCGTGAACTTAGATGCTGCGAGCCCAGAGGCTTTGTCATTCTGCCTTGGAATTTCGACTCTGCGGGTTCCATGGACGAGTTCCTTCAGGTAGCAGAATCGTCAACAGTCAAGACTCTCCTGCGTTCCGCGAACTTACCCTGCGACGATATCGTGGACCGTAGCAAGCGTCCCGCCCTACCTTCAAATTCATGAACGAGGATGGCTTCCGTGAGGTCGTCAGCAGTCAGCTGCTGCAAGAGGTGTACGAGCAGATTCGAGCGGAAGCGCGGTAGGGGCACGGCATGCCGTGCCCCTGGGGTGAGCGCTATTTCAGGATGAGTCCTTCGAAATCGCCCTGCTCACGCCAGTCCGCGAGCATGTTGTAAAAGGGCACCGCGCCCTCGGGGTACTGGATGGCGATAAAACCCGCCCCCTCGTTTTTCCCTTCTCCGTTGTAATAGCCCGGAGTACAGGTGTCCTGGTAGGCGGTCATCGGGGTCGGCCGGGTCAGCAGCTCCACCCAGGCAGCCTCGGCCTCGCGGGTGGGCTCCACCGACTTCATCTCGCGGGCACCGACCTGACTGACGATATGGGCGATGTGGGTCGCCTGGCCGTTCAGCATGTAGGTGAAGTTGGGCGCCAGGCCGGTCTGGGTCAGACCCATATGGAAGCAGTTGGGAAAACCGTGGCTCAGGAAGCCGTGGTAGGTCTTCATGCCGTCCGACCAGTACTTGGTCAGCGACAGCCCGTCCCGCCCGTACAGCTCGAACTCGGCTCGCCGAGTGTAGGCCGTTCCGACCTCGAAGCCCGTCGCGTAGATGATGCAGTCCACCTCGTACTCAACGCCGTCCACGACCACCGCGTTCTCGGTCACGCGCTCAACGCCCTTGCCGTGGGTGTCAACCAGCTTGACGTTGGGGCGGTTGAAGGTCGGTAGATACTCGTCGTTGAAGGTCGGGCGCTTGCACCACTGGCCGTACCAGGGCTTGAGCGCCTCGGCCGCCTCCGGGTCGCTGACGGTTGACGATACCCGGTCACGGATCTCGTTCATCTTCTGGTAGTCGGCGATCTCCGACATGAGCGCCATGCCCTCGTCCGACAGCTCGGAGTTGGCTTGGCTGTCCAGCAGGGCCGAGAGCTTCTTGAACAGGCTCGTCCATTTGTCGCCGACCAGATCCTCGTCAACCGGAATCCCGGCCAGGAGAGAGCAGAAGTTGTTGTTGCGGTAGTCCTGCCAGCCGGGCTTGAGGGTTTTCACCCATTCCGGGTCGGTCGGCTTGTTGCCGCGTTCGTCGACCGAAGACGGAGTGCGCTGGAACACGTACAGCTGCTTGGCCGACTCGCCGAGGTGCGACACCGACTGGATGGCCGTCGCCCCGGTGCCGATAATGCCCACCCGCTTGTCCCCGAGCTTGTGCATGCCGCCGGTGGTGTCGCCGCCGGTGTAATCGTAGTCCCAGCGGCTGGTGTGGAAGGTGTGGCCCTTGAAGTTCTCGATGCCGGGGATGGCGGGCAGCTTGGGCCGGTTGAGCGGGCCGCTCGACATGATCACAAAGCGCGTCTTGAACACATCGTCGCGGTCGGTCGTGACCGTCCAGCGCTTGTCCTCGTCGTCCCAGCGCGCCTCCTTGATCTGGGTCTGGAAGCAGGCTCGCTCGTAGAGATTGAAGTGCTTGCCGATTCGCTGGGCGTGCTCAAAGATCTCCGGAGCGAAGGAGTACTTTTCCTTGGGCATGTAGCCGGTCTCTTCGAGCAGCGGCAGATACACGTAGGATTCGATGTCGCACTGGGCGCCGGGATAGCGGTTCCAGTACCAGGTGCCGCCAAAGTCGCCGCCTTTTTCGACGATCCGAACATTGGTGACCCCGGCCTTTTGCAGCCGTGCCGCCGCCAGCAGGCCGCCAAAGCCGCCGCCGACGATGAGCGCGTCAAGCTCCTCGTGCAGTGCGGGACGGGTGAAGCCCGGCGCGACATACGGATCGGTGTTGTAGTGCTCGTGTTTGCCGGTGACTTCCTGGTACTGGTCGTTCCCGTCCGCACGCAGACGCTTGTCGCGTTCCTCGACGTACTTCTGGCGCAGCTCGGCCGGGTCAAAGCCCAGTTCCTCGGGCGTTGGGATTCCACTCGGTTGGGATTGCTCTACGGCTTCATTCATGGTCAGCACTCCTTCTCGATGAGGACGCCCTCCATACCGGACGTCCCGGTTTTTCGTTAGGCCGAAGTTTTGCACACCAAAAAAATTTTGACAAGACGAACCTAGGCAGCAGTTACGGCGGGAAAATCCCCCTCAGTCCCCCTTTGTCGAAGGGCGCAGCAGCGCAGGAGGATTTCGGGGGCAGGAGGGTCCTTCTCGAAGAGAGAAGTGCGAACTGAGGCACTACCCGGGCGGCTCAGCCTGGCTCAAGGGCTGCGATCGCCCGCTGCATGAGGCGGACCATATGTTGCACGTCTCGTTGAGGCATGCTGTCCTGCAGCCTGTGGGCAAAATCTCTGCCCTCGGCGGCCATCGTCAGCAGAAAGCGCTCGCCCTTGGCGGTGAGAATGACGCGCTTCTCACGACCGGAATCGGGCGCGTCAATAATACGGACCAGCTTGAGGGGCGGGCGGGCCAGAGCCGCCAGCGAGCGGGTGATCGTCGAACTGCTGGTTTCAAACCAGGACGCCAGCAGGCGTTCGATGTCTTTGCGACGCATGCTCTTTTTCGGTCTGCCCTCGGCCCGTATGAGCCACAGGATAGCGACCTGCTTGCGTGACAGCCGGCCGCAGCGCAGCCTATCCTCGAACGCCATACCAATCCGATAGTGGATGGGTAAAAAAAGGTTCATTAAGTCGGTTGCCAGCTCGTCCCGCGTTGCTCGTTCTTTTGTCGCCATCACCCCGCTTCTTTCTTGAACACTCTCACACCCGCCTTCTTCCTGTCCGGACAATCTTTTGGTGTGTGACATCGTGCATTTCCCTCAGCATAGCTGATGTTCGCCCGCCTGTTGACACGGCGAAGAATTTTTTTATAAACTTGCATAGTGAAAGTTTTTGATCTGAAAACTTTTGAAAAGGAGGGCCGGTATGGCAGACGTCAAGTTTCGGCAGATTGATTTTCAGTTCAACGCCGATATTCCCTTTCATTTCAATCCGCGCAATATCGGCGTGAGCAATTTTGTTAACGCGGCGGCGTTTGTCGCTCCCGCATTTGAGCGCTATTTTATCAAGGTGATTCGGGACGCTATGCCTCAGCTCTCCGCTCCCCTGAGGCAGGAAGCGGATGTCTTCTGCCGACAAGAGGCCCAACACGCCAAGCATCACCTCGCGCATCAGGCCCTGTTGCTCGGGAAGTACCCGCAGCTTGAAGACACGCGGAAAAAAGTACAGGCCTGCTATACGAAGCTGCTGGAAGAGGAGCCGGTGGAGTTTAATCTGGCCTATACGGCCTCTGTTGAGCTGTTCTTTGGACCAACGACCCGATTTTTTGTTGAGCAGCGCGAGCGTCTGTTTGGCGCCGGCGACCGCCGGATCGCAGCCTTTATGTTGTGGCACTTCGTGGAGGAGTTCGAGCATCGCAACTGCGCGATTGACGTGTACAACGCTCTCGTTGGCAGCCATACGTATCGGGTGAGGAATTTCTGGCCTACGCTGCGCCACCTCCGAGGCGTCTTCGAGCTGACCGCAGAGGGTCTGGAGGCCTGCGTGCCGTCTGCGCAGCCTGGTCTCCCCGGGATGACGGCTGGCCTGATGGCCGGGGCTCCCAAGGCCAGCCTGGCGCGGCTGCTTTTTTCCTTGGCTTGCACGCTGCTTCCGTATCACAATCCGGACAGGCTGCGTGAGCCTGAGTGGATGACTCGGTGGTTTACAGACGAAGCGGTGGGCAAGGACATGCGCTTGGTCGATCTCTAATCAGAAGCACTGAGGAGGATGTGAGTGATGGAGTTCAACCCGCTCTCCCCGGAAGTCGCCGCCAACCCGTATCCCTACTACACGCAGCTGAGGAACAAGGCGCCGGTCATGTGGCTCGAGCCGTTTCAGTGCTGGGCGCTGAGCCGCTACGCCGATGTGGACTTTGCCCTGCGCAATTCGGCCATATTCTCCTCGTCGGTGTTTACGGCTGAGGCGCTGGGCGATCTCAATCCCGTTCCGGAGGTGCCGTGGATTCTCGATATGAATCCGCCGCAGCATACCCGCCTGCGAAAGCTGGCCAACAAAGGCTTTACCCCGCGTCTGATCCGGGCGCTTGAGCCGCGCGTACAGGCCATCACCCGCGAGTTGATTGAAGCCCTGCGCGGCCAGCCGGCGGGTGATCTGGTTTCGATCCTGTCCGGGCCGCTGCCTACAGTCGTGATCGCCGAGATGCTCGGCGTTGAGCCCGAGCGGCGGGACGATTTCAAGATCTGGTCTGATGATGTGGTCAGAGCGACCGGCCGGCCGACTGACGAGGCGGAGCGGGCTCAGATCCGCAAGAGCCAGGCTGCGCTGCGCGCCTATTTTGAGCGGATGATTGAACGTCGCCGAACCGAGCCCGCAGACGACGTGCTGAGCGCCCTGGTGAAAGCCGAGGAGGAGCGCGATGTGCTGTCGTCACAGGAGATTCTGGCTCTGGCCATCCTGCTGCTGCTGGCCGGCAACGAGACGACGACGAATCTGATCGGCAATGCGGTGCTCAGCCTGCTCGCCCATCCCGAGGAATTGGCCAAGGTGCGGGCTGACCGCTCGCTGGTGCCGGCGCTGGTCGAAGAGGTCTTGCGCTACGAGTCGCCGGTTCAGGTGATTTTTCGGCGGACCGTGCAAGATGTGGAGTTGGAGGGCGGCAGGGTTCCGGCCGGCCAGAACGTGTTCCTGCTGCTGGGCTCGGCCAACCGTGACGAGCGACAGTTCCCCGACCCGGACCGCTTTGACATTGCGCGCAACCCACCCGACCATGTGGCCTTCGGGTATGGCATTCACTACTGTCTGGGGGCGCCGCTGGCCCGTCTTGAAGGACGAACCGCCTTAGATGCACTGCTGTTCGAGTGTCCGCCTTTCAGGAGTGCGACGGACCGAATCGACCAGATCGCGTCACTCATTGTCCGGGGGCCGCAGACTCTGCCGCTCCAGTTCTCGTAGTGCCGGGGCTCTGGGCGCCGCCGCATGTTCGCCGCTCCGAGGCCGGGGGGTCCGGCCCCGTGCGGCTTGACTGGCCGACAAAATTCCTCGAAAAACACTCCAGAGGACCACACACGGGGGACGGCTCTGGCAAATGCCGAACAGCCGGCCCGGCGGTGAACAGGAGAGGCACATGAGCACCAAACAGCCGTTTACGATCCGTATCGCGGACGAGGTCTTAGACGATCTGCGCGAGCGCCTGACCCGCACCCGCTGGGCCGAGGATTTTGCCAACGACGAGTGGGCCTACGGCACCAACGGCGCCTACCTCAGGGAGCTGGTGGAGTACTGGCTCCGGCACTACGACTGGCGCACGCACGAAGCCGCGATGAACGCCTTCTCGCACTACCGGACGACGATTGAGGGCATTCCGGTCCACTTCATCCACGAGCCCGGCACGGGGCCACAGCCGATGCCGATCATCCTCAACCACGGCTGGCCGTGGACCTTCTGGGATCTCAACAAGGTCATCCGTCCGCTGGCCGACCCGGCCGCGTTTGGCGCCGACCCGGCCGACTCTTTTGACGTGGTCGTGCCGTCTCTGCCCGGCTACGGCTTTTCCTCACCGCTCGGCGTGCCCGGCATCAACTACTGGCGGACGGCCGACCTGTGGGTCAGCCTGATGCAGGACGTGTTGGGCTACGACCGCTTTGCGGCTCAGGGCGGCGACTGGGGGGCGGCGATTGCCGCCCAGCTCGGCCATAAGTACGCCGACCGCGTGATTGGCGTGCATACCCATGTCATGATCGCCCTCAACGCCTTTTCCGCGCCCCTGACGGATATGCTCGACCCGGCCCTGTACGGTCCCGGCGAAGAGGGCTGGTATGAGCGCAGCATGCACTTTCTGACCGCCGAGACCGGCTATGTGGCGCTGCAAACGACCAAGCCCCAGACCCTGGCCTATGGACTGAACGACTCGCCGGTCGGGCTGTGCGCCTGGATTCTGGAGAAACGCCGCACCTGGAGCGACTGTGACGGCGAGGTGGAAAAACGCTTCACCAAAGATGAACTGCTGACGACTATGACCCTGTACTGGGTGACGCAGAGTTTTGGCGCCTCGGCCCGCTATTATTACGAAGCCGCCCACAACCTGTGGCAGCCGTCGCACAATCAGCGGCCGGTGGTCGGCGCGCCAACCGGCATTGCGGTGTTTCCCAAAGATGTCGTGCTGCTGCCCCGCAAGTGGGCCGAGCAGTACTATAACCTCCAGCGCTGGACGGTCATGCCGGCCGGCGGACATTTTGCGTCAATGGAAGAGCCCGAGCGTCTGGTCGAAGAAATTCGGGCATTTTTTCGCCCCCTGCGGGGCTGAGCCAGATATCCAAGAAGGAGAAACTGTATGGCAGGACTGTTGGATGGCAAGGTCGCGTTGATTACCGGCGGCAGCACCGGGATTGGCCGGGCGACCGCCCAGATTTTCGCCCGCGAAGGGGCACAGGTCGGGGTGGCCGATGTGAATGCAGAGGGGGCTGAGGAAACCGTGCGGCTGATCCAGGCCGCCGGCGGTGCGGCGCTCTTTATCCGCGCCGACGTGTCCCAGGCAGCGGATACCGAGGCCATGGTCAGGACCGTGGTCGAGACCTATGGCCGGCTGGACTGCGCCTTTAACAACGCGGGGATCGAGGGCGAGATGCAGTCCACCCAGGACTATAGCGAGGCGGTCTGGGAGCGGGTCATGGGCATCAATCTCAAGGGCGTGTGGCTGAGCATGAAGGCCGAAATCCAGCACATGCTGGGCCACGGCGGCGGAGCGATTGTGAACACCGCGTCTGCCGCCGGCCTGGTCGCCGTGCCGTCCCTGTCGGCCTATGTGGCGGCCAAACACGGCGTGGTCGGACTGACCAAGACCGCAGCCCTGGAGTACGCCAAAGCCGGTATCCGGGTCAATGCGGTGTGTCCGGGCGGCGTAGACACGCCGATGGTCCAGCGGGTCTTTGGCAGCAGTCAAGAGCTGGCCGAGGCGGCGATCGCGTCCGAGCCGGTCGGGCGTCTGGCCCAGCCGGCCGAGATCGGCGAGGCTGTGGCCTGGCTGTGTTCGGACGCCGCCTCGTTTGTGACCGGCCACCCCATGGCGGTCGATGGCGGGATGGTCGCCCAGTAGCGACCCCTCGCTTGCAATCCTGTGCCCATGAAATACGATGGCCCGCATCTGCACCAAGGAGGGAAGCCATGAGCGCATACACGATTATCGACGTTGATACCCACGTAACGGAAACGCCCGACCTGTGGACGAGCCGAGCCCCGGCTTCGATCCGCGACCTCGTGCCGCGCATCGAGACCAATAAAGACGGTGGGCTGTCGTGGATTGTGGGCGGCACGCCGATGCTGGCCACCCCGGGCCTGACGGCTACCGCCGGGGTGGGCAACTTCAAGAACCCGCCCAAGAACTACGAGGAGATGCACCCCGGGGCCTACGACGCCAAGGAACGGCTGAAGTATATGGACAAGATGGGCATCTGGGCCATGGTCATGTACCCCAATGTCGGCGGCTTTGGCGCCCAGGAGTTCCTGAAGCTGAACGATCCCGAGCTGATGCTGTCCTGCGTGCAGATCTACAACGACTGGCAGACCGAGTGGGCGTCGGCCGACTCGCGCCGCCTGCTGCCCATCACCTCGCTGTCATTCTGGGATGTCGAGGCGGCGGTCAAGGAAGTCCGCCGCTGCGCGGCGATGGGCCACAAGGGCATTCTGTTTACCGGCGAGCCGCAGTCCTTTGACCAGCCGCTGCTGGGCGACCCGCACTGGAACCCGCTGTGGGAGGTCGCGGTTGAGCTCGACCTGCCGATCAGCTTCCACATCGGTTCGGGCAATATGGAGCTGGGGCTGCTGGAGAGTAAGATGGCGTCCTATGGCAGGATGGCGGCCTTTACCGAACTGTCGGTCGATATCTTCTTGAAGAACGCCATGCAGCTCAACGACCTGATCATGTCCGGGGTGCTGGCCCGCTACCCGGACATCAAGTTCATCTCGGTCGAGAGCGGTATCGGCTGGGTTCCGTTTGCGCTCGAAGCCCTGGACTATCAGTTCCACGGCAACGATGTGGCCGAGGAGCACCCCGAGTTCGACCTGCTGCCGTCCGAGTACTTCGCCCGCAACGTCTACGCCTGCTACTGGTTTGAGCAACTCGCCCCGCGACGGCTGATCGACAAGGTCGGCGCCGATAACATTCTGTTTGAGACCGATTTTCCGCATCCCACCTCGCTGTACGGCGACGAGGTCCACGCCCGGATCAAGGGCGGCCTGTCCGACTGTGAGGAGTCGGTGCGGCGCAAGATCCTGTGGGAGAACGGCCAGAAACTGTACAAGGTCGAGGAGCCCACGGCTGAGGACGAGGCCAAGCGCGAGCTGGCCATCGCCGCCTGAGGCACTACGTTTCGTCGCTGCGGTTCTGAGCCGCTCTTGAACCGCAGCGACGGCCTTCTTCTCCGCTTCGGGCGCACGCCGCCCGAAGCAACACCGCATATACCCAATGGATTTCGAGATCCCGACCGAGATTCGGGCCTATCTGGCTGAGCTTGACGCCTTTATCGAGCGCGAGATTCGACCGCTCGAACAACAAGACGACAACATCCGCTTCTTCGACCACCGGCGCGAATGGGCCCGGACCGACTTTGAAAACGGTGGTGTGCCGCGCACGGAGTGGGAAGACCTGCTGGCCGAGATGCGCCGCCGGGCCGACCGGGCCGGTCACTACCGGTTTGGTCTGCCCAAGGAGTACGGCGGCCAGGACGGCTCACACCTGGCCATGGCGATCATCCGCGAGCACCTGGCGGCCAAGGGCCTGGGGTTGCATAACGACCTGCAGAACGAAAGCTCCATCGTGGCCAACCAGCCGGTCGTGCTGATGCTGCGCGATTTTGGCAGTCCGCAGCAGCAGCGTGAGCTGATTCCCGGCATGCTCGACGGCTCGCTGCATATCGCCTTTGGGCTGACCGAGCCCGAGCACGGGTCTGACGCCACCTGGATGGACTCCCGGGGCGTGCGCCACGGTGACGAGTGGCGCATCAATGGGACCAAGACCTGGAATTCGGGGGTCCACACCGCCAGCCACGACCTCATCTTCGCCCGCACTAGCGGCCAGGACGGCGACCCGCGCGGGATTACCTGCTTCATCGTGCCGACCGACAGTGCGGGCTTTGTGGTTGAGGAGTATCTGTGGACGTTTAACATGCCGACCGACCACGCTCGGGTTGCGCTCCACGACGTGCGGGTTCCGGCCGGGGCGGTGCTAGGCGAGCCGGACGAGGGGCTGGCCGTGGCCCAGCACTTTGTCCACGAGAACCGCATCCGTCAGGCCGCCTCGTCGCTGGGCGCGGCCCAGTACTGTGTCAACGAGGCGGTCGCCTATGCCCAGCAGCGCAAGCCGTTCGGCAGGCCACTGGCCGTCAATCAGGCCATCCAGTGGCCGCTGATCGAGCTGCACACCGAGGCGGCCATGCTGCGCACGCTGATCTACCAGACCGCCTGGCAGATGGACGGCATGTCTAAACCTGAAGTCGCCCGCCGGCTGTCCGACCGGGTCGCCATGTGTAACTACCGGGCCAACCGTCTGGTGTGTGAGGCGGCCGACCGGGCCATGCAGGTCCACGGTGGGCTGGGCTACTCGCGCTACAAGCCCTTCGAGCACATCCTGCGCCACCACCGGCGGTATCGAATCACCGAGGGGGCGGAAGAGATTCAGATGCGCCGTATCGCCCAGGTGCTGTTCGGCTTTGGGCGACGCAACAAAAAATGAACGGCGAACAGCGGTAAGCTGTCTGCCGTTCATCATTCATCATTCAGCGTTCAGCGTTTCTTGCCGGGCTGGCTGAATCCCGAACTGTTCGGCCGCGTTGCCGCCCAGCATACGGGCGATTGCCGGCTCATCGACATACGCCTGTCTGAGCCGCTCAATCGCCTCCCAGGCGCTGGTCGTGTCCTGCTGGGGATAGCGCGAGCCCCAGACGATCTTATGGGCGAAGGTCTGGGGCAGCTTTTGGACCAGCCGCTCCTCGGCGTCAAAGCCGAGCAGCACCCGGCCCTCTTCCCACATCTCCTCCACGTCGGTCCGCACCGGGTAGTGGTGGAGTAGGGGAATGGTCCGGGTCGAGGCTTCCATCTTCTCCAGGACTTCCTCCATCCACGAGGCTTTGCCGCCGGCCATGACGATCTTGAGGGCGGGGTAGCGCTGCATGACGGTGAAGCCGATCAGGGTCGCGGCCACGAACATATGGTTGTCGAGCCAGGGCGATAGAATCTGGGCGATGGGATGGCCGATTGGCTGCTGGGCAACAAAGGCAAAGTTGGTGCCGTTACCGCCGCCGGCAAACGGACCGCCGCCGGCTTCCCGCACAAAAGACACCTGGTTGAGGCGACCGTTGACCTTCTCGGCAAACGGCCCGTGCGAGGTCCATTCCGGGTTCCACAAACCGGCCGAAGGGTGGACCGCCAGGGTCAGCTCGGACTGTTCGACCTCGGCCCAGAACGGATCGTAGTAGGGATGGGTGTAATAGCGATCCTCGACAAACATGGGCCGCAGAAAGACGCCCCGGAAGCAGGGAAGGGTGGCGATGCGGTGCAGCTCTTCACACGCGAAGTCCATGCTTTGCAGGGGGATCATGGCCGCCGCGTACAGCCGCTCGGGCGCGGCCGCACAGAAGTCGGCGATCCAGTTGTTGTAGGCTCGGGCCAGAGCGTAGGCCACGTCGGGGTCTTCGATCAGGCCGAAGCCCTCGGCAAACCAGGTCGGGTACAGCAGGCTCTGGTCCACGCCCATGGCGTCCATATCCCGCAGCCGGGCCTGGGGGTCGGACGCGCCCTCGGTCATGGCGTGGCGGGTGTTGGGGTCGAGCTCGCCGACCTGCTCCCAGCTCATGCCCGGCCGCCAGATGGCGTAGCGGGGGATGTTGGGGTTCATGGGGTCGCGGAACATCTTGCCGTTGACCTTGAGGTAGGAGCCGTAGCGGCCCTCCTCGCGCCACAGGGCGGATTTGCCCAGCGTCCGGTATTCGGGCTCCAGATAGCTCTCCCACACCGCCCGCGGCTCGACCACGTGCGAGTTGGCGTCAAAGACGGTAAAGCCTTTGCGGTCGGTCATGCCCGGGCTCCCTGGGCGGGGTCGCCCGTCTGAGTGTCTGAGCGGCCGTTGGCGCCGTTGGTCCGGCCGTTGGTGCCGTTGGTCCGCTTGCCGCTCTCGCCGTAGGGGCGCAGCAGTGCAGCCTCGGGTTGCAGGGCGTGCTGGACCTCGGCCTCGGTCGGCCACCAGTCCGGCCGCTCAATCTCCGTCACCCGCTCGCGGATGAACTCGCGCGGGGCGTCGATGTTGTACAGCTTGCGGGCGTTGGTGCCCAGAAACCGCTCCTGATACGACGCCGGCAGACCACACGCCTCCATCGTCTCGATCGCCCGCCAGGCGTCGTCCCCGTCGTGGTGATACACGTCCGAGGACCAGGCCAGAATGTCCCCGTAGAATTCGGGTAGCCGCGACGGCGGCGCCTCGTCGCCCTCAAAGCCGGTCACACAGTGCTCGAAAAAGGTCTCGCTCGGCAGCCGCTTGAGCGGCGGCAGCTCCCGCTCGTTGCGGTACAGCTTATAGAACTTGTCGCACTCGTCGAGCAGGAAGCTGAGCCACGTCGAAGAGGCTTCGAACACGGCCGCCCGCAGCTTGGGATGGCGGTCAAAGAAGCCCGACATCAGCACCATGGTCACCCACAGCGCGGCCTCGGCCTGGAAGTTCTGGACGTTGGTCAGGAAGAAGTGCGGCAGGCCCGCAGAGTTGATGGTCTTGGCGATCAGCTCGGCGCCCGAGTACTGTTCGCTGTAGCCCGGCGGTTTGTTTGCGCCCATGGCCGGAAAGGGGTGCATGCCGTACACCACCCCGGCCTCCTCCATCGCCCGCCACACCGGCTCGTACTTCGGCTGCAACGGGTAGTTGCCCATCGCGTCTATGGGACGCACCAGGCCCACCCGGCAGCCTTTGGCCGCCACCCGGCGGACTTCCTGGGCGGCATACACCGGGTCCTGCATGGGCAGCAGGGCGGCAAAGAACAGGCGCTGGGGGTCCTCCTGACAGTACTCGTAGGCCCACTCGTTGTAGGCCTTGCACATGGCCTTGGCGCCCAGGGCGTTTTGCAGCCAGGGGTAGGTGTCGATATCGGTCGGAATAATCATGACCTGATCGATGCCCTGGACATCCATATCGCGCAGCCGCTCCTTGGGCCGGTAGGAACCCTTGTGGTCGATGTAGTCGGCCTGCTCGGCTGTTAGGGCGGTGGCAGGGTTGAGGTTGCGGACGTTGAGGGCGCGCTGAATGTCGTGTTTGAAACCGGGGCCAGACAGGGACAGGACATTGACCATGCCGGGCGTGCCGTGGATTTTCTGCGAGCCCAGCCCGGTGCCGGCGATGCCGTTGACGATCAGCTGTTTGGTCTCGGCGTCGTACCACATGGTGGCCTTGAGGGCTTCGAGCTCGTCCGTGCTCAGCCAGTCCTTGGCCCGCTCCCAGATCCAGGGCGGCTCGGTGACGTGGGCGTCACAGTCAAAGGTCGGAAAGTCTTTGGTCATCGGGGCGAATCGTTGGATTGGCATCGGCTTCCTCCTTGTCGTGGTCCAGCCCCCAGGGCTGTCAGGCGCAAGTGTAGCACTACCGGGGAGTCGTGCGAAAGAGGAGCATGCTGCACACGGTCCGGGCTCCTCCTCAGCGCACCCCGGTGATGACGAAGTTCTGCTGACTCTGCTGCCACTCCAGCGTCACTGTCTCGCCCGGCTGCGGGAAGTCCTCCACCTCCACCCGCTTTGCCAACCCCCGCACATACGGCTCCGTCTCGTCCACCACCGTCACCACGACCGTTGCCCGGCTCAATTCCACCCCGTCCACCAGGGCTACGACTTCATGCTCGCCCGCTCCGAACTCGGCCCAGTTCACCAGCAGCCCAAAGCCGTTGGCCACGTCGCCACACCGGTCCAGCGTGTCCGCCCGCTCCGTACCCGTAGCTGCGGCGATGGGCTGCCCGTCGATCTCGATGACGACCTCGTCGGCCTCGCACACCCAGCCCGAGATCACCCCAATGCCACTCTGATAGGAGGCGGGCGCGGGGTTCTCCAAGACGCCTTCGATTGCACGCGGTCCCTGCGTCGGTGCGGATGCCGCCCCCAACTCCGCCGGGGCCAGCACGAAGTTCTGCTGGGACTCTTGCCACACCCCCTGCACCTGCTCGCCCGGGCGGGGAAAGTCTGCGACGAGAAAGCTGCGCTGAAGCCCTTCAACGAACTCCTCTCCCAGCGTCGTCACCGTCACCGTAGCCCGGCCCAGCTCGATGCCGTCGATCAGGACACTGACTGCATGCTCGCCATCACCCAGCAGGTTCCAGTTGAATAGCACGCCAAAGCCGTTGTCGGTGTCGCCACAGCTCTCGGCCGTGTCCGCCCGCTCGGTCCCATACGCCGTCGCCAGCTCCACGACCTCTCCATTCTCTTTCTCGATCTCGACCGCGACTCCTTCGGCCTCGCAGACCCAGCCCGAGATGACGCCCAACCCACTCTGAAACGAGCGAGGCGGCGGGTTCTCCACATGATACGCCACCAGGGTCGTCCGTAAGGTATAGCTGCCGGTCTGCCGCCCGTTGCCCCGCACAGCAATCACCACCGACCCGGCCTCGACGCGGGCCCCGAGCCGAAAGTTCTGCCCCCTGCCGCCGCTGTCGGCGCGGGCCACCTCGACGCCGTCCTGCCAGACCGTGGCCCGGGTATCGGTGCGCCCGGTGGTTTCGACCACCAACACGCCGGCCTGCGGGGCGGTCAGGGTGAAATAATCGACATCGCTGCGGGTGTGGAGCTGCCCGGCCGTGCGCCCGCTCGGCTGAATCCGGGTGGCACTCCCGGCAGTGTTGCCGTGGTCGTCGGTGGGGCGGGCGCCGTTCCCCCCCCCGCCTTCGCCTCCTCCACCGCCGCCTCCTCCTTCGCCGCCTCCTCCTTCGCCGCCGTCGTTGTCGCCTGCAGGGGTAATTTTAAGAATTTTGTCATTGCCACCATTAGAGGTCGTGACATACAGCGATCCATCAGGACCAAGCATGGGAGTGCGCAATCGGCCATAAATTCCATTCATCTCAGGCACATTGACCTGCTCAATAAAAGTCCCATCGGATGCAAAATGAAAAAAGCGCAGGGTCTGATCTTTGAGTGAGGCGACCGCCAGCCAGCCGTTCCACTTGCCCCAATCGACACCAGAGAGAAATATTCCGCCGCTGGCAGCCAGGGTCGAAACGCCAGAAGACCAGCGCGCTTCGATGGCAGTAGGAAACTTGGTCAGGTCGGTCATGGGAACGCTCTCGTCATAGCCTGGCACGGGATCCCAGCCGTAGTTGCCGCCTGCGGTCAGCAGATTGATTTCATCGTCGAAGTCTGGCCCATGCTCAACAATCCACATCTGGCTCGTGCCCGGCCGCACGGCTAACCCCTGAATGTTCCGGTGGCCGTAGGTGTAGATGAGCGGATAGTCTGCAAAGGGGTTTCCGGCTGCGCCCGCCCCAGAAGAGGCTTGCACGCGGAGCACTTTTCCGCCCAAGGAACTCCTATCTTGCGGTATCGTTCCGGTGGCGGCACCCCGGTGGCTATCCAGAGAGAGTCCTGCGGGCCAAAACGCAACCGACATCCGCTGTGGCGGCTGGCGGCGGGAATATTCCCCACAAGCGGATCCTTGACACGAGTCGCCTCAGAGTACGTGTCATTGATGGTCCACGCGACGACTTCCACGACATTGCTGGTCGTGGCTTGGCAGGTGTAAAATTTCCGGTTGGAAGAGAACCCCGGGTCAATGACGAGCGCCATCAATCCCGCCTCCCCAAACGAAGACACATCGCTCAAATCTGCCGTCACTTGCTGGACCGTCCCATTCGCGAGACGGACCTTTATCACGCCCGCGCGCTCCGTGAAGAGCATCGTTCCGTCAGGCGTGAAGCCAAGGTCCCAGGGAATACTCAGGCCAGAGATGAGCGTGGTAACGGTAAGCGTTGGCGGCTGTTTTTGGGCCTCTGTCGCACTTGGCAGAATCAGCAATAAGCCTGTCACGAGAGCAGTTTCCGCTGTGATGTAGCGTCCCGGAGGCCGGGGTGCGAGGCTGCGCGCAGTCGGCCCTCGCTGCTGTCTCCCCCACTGCGGGCGCCAATTACGTCCGCCATGCCGGCTATCGCCTCGCTTCAACAGAATGAAAATTGCTCCAGAGAAGAAATTTTTCAGAGCAAAACACGCTCTGTTCAGCATCATAGCTCCTTGATCGTTCAGCGCGAGGGGAGTGGCGGCCGGCGAAGCCGGGGGGTGGGTTACCCCCAGCTCTGCGCCCTCCGCACAGTCGGTGAGCACCGGTTCTTGGGCCGGGGCATCCTGGGCGCTCCCTCAGTCCACCCCGGTGATGACAAAGTTCTGTTGCGCCGTCTGCCACTCCAGCGTCACTGTCTCCTCCGGCGTCGGGAAGCCCGTCACTGCCACCCGCTTCGCCAGCCCCCGCACATACG
The DNA here is from genome assembly GCA_965243735.1 of uncultured Binatia bacterium (SeqCode). Classification (GTDB taxonomy): domain Bacteria; phylum Desulfobacterota; class Binatia; order Bin18; family Bin18; genus JAAXHF01. Next base: position 2,739,337 of record CBDEVZ010000008.1, on the reverse strand, counting down.
GCTCCGTCGCGTCCACCACGGTCACCGTGACCGTGGCCCGGCTCAACTCCACCCTATCGACCAGGGCGACGACTTCATGCGCACCCGCGCCGAACTCGGCCCAGTTCACCAGCAGCCCAAAGCCGTTGGCCACGTCGCCACACCGGTCCAGCGTGTCCGCCCGCTCCGTACCCGCAGCTGCGGCGATGGGCTGCCCGTCAATCTCGATGACGACTTCCTCGGCTGCGCACCTCCAGCCCGAGATCACCCTCAACCCACTCTGAAACGAGACGGGCGCAGGATTCTCCAGATAGGACAGCACCAGGGCTGTCTGGAGGGTATAGCGGCCGGTCTGGCGCCCGTTGCCCCGCACGGCAATCACCAACGGCCCGGCTGCGACGCGGATGGCCAGCCGGAAGTTCTGTCCCCTCCCGCCGCTGTCGGCGTGGGCCACCTCGACGCCGTCCTGCCACACCGTGCCTCGGGTATCGGTCGATCCGGTCGTCTCGACCACCAACACCCCGGCGTGGGGCGCGGCGAAGGTGAAATAATCGACATCGCTGCGGGCGACCTGCTTTGGTCTGGCGTCGATACCAGGCTCAGATGCCATTTATGTGCATTTCCTCGTGAATTCCCTCCGGCCTACCTCATCCGCTTCTCTTTTGCTCATCCAAAATTGGAGGACTGACGCTAAAAAATGAGGAAAAATTGTGGTGCGGCAGCGCAGGGGGATTGCTGAGCAGGAGCATGTTCCTTCAGGGCAGCGGCCAGACCTGTTGGCTGGGTGCCGGGCATGCTATATACACGCGACAGGAGGAACGGTATGGGACGCACCTATAATGTCATTGATTCGGACGGCCATGTTCTGGAACCGCGCAACTTCTGGCGGGAGTACATCGATCCGCGCTACCGCGACCGGGCGCCCGCGCTCATTGTTGACAGCGACGGCAAGGATCGTTTTCAGGTCGAGGGCAAACTGCTCGGCCCGCCGGCCGGACTCGGCCTGATCGGGGCGATTGGCGTGCGCGAAAAGGTCAACGGCGAGTGGCGGCATGCGCCCAAGGTGGCGATTGACCTGGAGTACACCCAGGGTCGCAAGGGCGGCTTCGATCCCCACGCCCGCATGCAGGACATGGACCTCGACGGCATTGACGCGGCCTTTCTGTATCCCAGCCTGGGCCTGTTTGCCGGGGCGATCCAGGACCCGGAGCTGGCCGCAGCCGCCAGCCGGGCCTACAACCGCTGGCTGGCCGACTATTGCCGGCCGTATCCGGACCGGCTGTTCGGGGTGGCCATGCTGCCCATGCAGTCGATCGAGCTGGCGGTCGAGGAGATGCGCTACGCCCGCACCGAACTCGGCATGCGGGCCGGTTTTCTGCGGCCCAACCCGTATAACAACAAGATGTTAGGCCACCGGGACTACGACGTGTTCTGGGCCGCAGCCCAGGACCTCGACTTTTCGGTCGGCATCCACGAGGGCACGGGCGGCATGCCGGCGGTCGGGGTGGATCGCTTCAGCAGTTTTGGCGCCAAACATATGGTGTCGCACACCATGGAGATGATGCTGGCCGCCCTGTCGATCATCTGGGACGGGGTGTGCGAGCGCTTCCCCGGGGTGCGGATCGGGTTTCTGGAGTCGGGCGGTGGCTGGATGGCGCCCTGGCTCGACCGCATGGACCGCCACTTTGACGACAAGGGCCTGTTCAACGATTCCTCGCTGACGATGCGGCCGAGCGAGTATTTCCAGCGTCAGTGCTGGATTTCCTACGAACCGGTCGAGGGCAATCTGAGCCATCTGGTGGACTATCTCGGGCCGCAGAAGATCCTGTGGGCGACCGACTATCCCCACCCCGACGGCTTCTTCCCCGGCGCGCCCGAGCAGATCGCCGAAAAGCTGCCCGAGCACCAGCGACGGGCGGTGCTGGCCGAGGGAGCGATGCAGTTCTATCAGCTGAACTGAGGTCCGCTCACTTGGCGCGCGCCGCGACAGGCGGCGCGTCTGCCGAGACGCCCGCCGTCTCGTCCCGAAAGTGGGGCATGACGTGCCGGGCGAACAGCTCCATGGAGTGAAAGATCTTCTCTTTGGGCATGCCGCCCCAGTCAAACATGACCAGCAGGTGACGAATCCCGGCCGCGTGGTAGGTCTTGACCTTTTCGAGACACCGGGCCGGGTCGCCGAAAATCGACAGGGCGTCGAGCTGCTCGATGGTGGCGCTGGCCAGGAATTGGCCGACCTTGGCAAATGCCTCGTAGCCCCCGCCGGCGCCGGGCTTGGCCCACACCTTGGTTGAGCTGCCGAGCTTGCGTTTCATGCCGGCCCCGGCCTCGTCCAGGGCCTGCTCGGTGGTGTCGGCCAGGTGGGTCCAGAACACGTGCGGCAGGTCGTCGCTGGGCTGGCCGTGGCCGGCCGCCCGGAAGGTTTGCCGGTAGCGGTCCAACTGAGCCGCAATTTCCTGGGGCGACGGGCTTGAGGCAAATGGCGCGGCGCAAAAGGCATAGCCTTTTTTAGCAATCTCTTCGGCGGAACCGGGCGAGGCCGCCGCCACCCAGATCGGCGGACACGGCTGCTGGATGGGGCGGGGCAGCAGGGCGGTGTCTTCACACCGGTAGTACTGACCGGTGTAGGAGAACTGCTCCTGGGTCCACAGCCCGTGAATGATATCCAGGCACTCCCAGAAGCGCGCCTTGGCGGTGTCCATGGGAATGTGAAAGCCGGCGAATTCGTGCGGCTGGTAGCCCCGCCCGGCCCCAAAGCATACCCGGCCGTGGCTGAGCAGATCGAGGGCGGCCATGTCTTCGGCCAGCCGCACCGGATCGTTGACCGGCAGGACGCTGACCCCGATGCCCAGGCGCAGGCGGGTGGTGCGCTGGGAGATGGCGGCCAGCAGCATCTGGGGCGACGGAAACACCCGCTGGCTGGCCTGAAAGTGATGCTCGCCGACCCAGAACCCCTCGTAGCCGAGTTCCTCGGCATACTCGGCCTCGTCCAAGACCTCATGGTAGAACTGCTCGTGTGAGCGCAGATTGGCGTAGTTGTCGCCCAGAGTCAGAATCGAAAAACGCATCGACATGACGAGTTTCTCCCTTGTGATGGTATGTATGACGCAGAAAGAAACCCACCCCGGCCTTCGGCCACCCCTCCGAGGAGGGGAACCACCTCCATCCCCTCCTCGGAGGGGAAGAGGAAACGTGTCATCAACACAACAAGGAGATGTTGACACCTTTCCTCTTTGTGCCGCGCAAGCGGCGGGGTGGGTCGCTCCCAGCCCAAGGCTGGCAAGAGCAGATGCCGGGTCAGGTGCGTCATACGTTTGATACGAGGACTTGCCCTTTATCAGGGACCCACTTTCAGGTCTGTCCCGCCGGCGACCGGCAGGGTGACACCGGTAATGAAGCTGGCCGCGTCAGAAGCCAGAAACACGGCCGCGTCGCCGATGTCCTGGGGTTGGCCGATGCGGCCGAGCGGCACCGTCTTGGCGTAGGCGGCTTTTTGTTCTTCGCTCAGCGAGTTGGCCATCATCGGCGTTTCAATCGGGCCGGGGGCAATGGCGTTGACCCGGATGCCCAGCGGGGCGACCTCATAGGCCAGGTCTCTGGTCAGGGCGACAACGCCGGCCTTTGAGGCCGCGTAGGGCACGTGAGGCACGGTGTAGTGCAGGGCGGCGATGGAGGCGATATTGACGATGGCGCCGCTCGCCTGCTTTTCCATCTCCCGGACGACCCGGTGGCAGCACAGGAACACGCCCTTGAGGTTCACGTCCAGCACCCGGTCCCAGTCGGCCTCGGTCTGGTCCCGCATGTGCTTGAGGACCACGATACCGGCGTTGTTGACCAGAATGTCAATCGTGCCAAAGCGCTCGAGCGTCTGGCCGACCAGCCGGTCTACCGCGTCGGCCTGGGTGACATCGGTCTGCACGCCCAGAGCCTGGACGCCCAGCCCTTCGAGGCGGGCTACGGCCGGGGAAATCCGCTCCTGGACCGCCTCGGCCACCACGATGTTGGCCCCGGCCCGAGCCAGGCTGTGGGCGACGCCCCCACCGATGCCCTGCACCCCGCCAGTGACAATCGCCACCCGTCCGTCAAGCTGTGCCATACGCCCTCCTTACGCCTCGTCGAACCAGTGAATGGGGTTCCGCCGCTCGACCTGTCCCAGCATGATGGAGGCGGTGGTGTAGCCCAGCAGACACTGCATGGGGCGGCTCAGCGAGCGCACCGTCTCCAGCGGAATGGATAGATAGGCATTCTCCTGCTGGCGCAACCAGGCACAGCAGTAGGACAGCGAGATGGCCCGCCGCTGTTGGTCGGTGGTATTGGTCCCGCCCCCGTGCCACATCCCACCGTCAAACAGCAGTACCGAGCCGGCCGGCATCACGATGCTGACGGGCGGCCCGTCCGGGGCGTGGTCCTCAGGCGCTGCATGGCTGCCGGGAATCAGCACAGTCCCGCCGTTCTGCGCGGTGTAGGCGTCAATCGCCCACAGGGCGCCAACGACCAGCGGCGGCCGCGGTCGGGGCAGCGGATAGAGGCTGTCGTCGCGGTGCAAATCCTGTGCGCTCTCGCCCCCAAGCAGGGTGATGCCGGTCGCCGAGCTGAGCTGAATCTGGCCGTCCAGATAGGCTTCGGCTATGGCCACAATCCGGGCCTGGCTGCATAAGGCGTCCGCCGCGCGGGTCTTGGCCATGAGATTGTAAATCCGCTTGGTCTGAAAGCCCTCAAAGTCGGTAACGCCGAGCGGGGTGGAGCGGTGAATGCGGTCCATCTCGGCTCTGACTGCGGTCAGCGTGTCGGCGTCGAGCAGCCCCTCAAGCACCACATAGCCGTCCCGTCCGAGAGCGGCCACGTCTGCGGCAACGGCCCGACGCTCGTCCGGGCTGGACAGGCCCTTGCGCCGCTGGGCGTCCCGAACCTGGATGTCAAACGGGTTGCCGCTCTTGCGGGCGCTCGACTCATGCATGGGGCAACTCCTGTGGCCGGGCAGGCGAAGGCCGGCCCGGCTTGCTTCTGCTTACTTCTTGGAGAAGACGAAGTAGTCGTCCATCTTGTCTCGGGCTTCGTCCATGTGGCCGACATAGCGATGGAAGCCGCCGTTGTAGTTGCCGTCCTGGCGACGCTGAAACTCGCCCTCGAAGTTGTAATAGCCCGGCGTGCAGTCCCGGTTACGGGTGGTCTTGCCGCGGTACTTGATGACTTCCTGCACCCACCACTCCTCGGCCTCGGGGGTCGGGTCTATGGACTGGTAGTCGTGGCGACGCACATAGTCGACGCAGGCCGCGATATGGGCGCCCTCGGTGTTGAGGATATCGGTCAGGTTGAACTGAAAGGAAGACTGATAGCCACCCATGATGAACAGGTTGGGGTAGCCCTGGGAGTGAATGCCGAACAGAGTACGAATGCCGCTGCTGTACTTGTCGGTCAGGTCCAGGCCGCTCTCGCCCCTGATCTGGTTGTAGATGCCGGTCTTCTGGACCTCAAAGCCGGTGGCGTAGATCAGCAGGTCGAGTGGGTACTGCTTGCCCTCAAACACCGGCCCCGCAGCCGTGATCTCGGTGATGCCTTTGCCGTGGGTATCGATCAGGTGGACGGTGGGCCGGTTGAAGGTCGGCAGGTACTCGTTGTGAAAACAGGGCCGCTTGCACATGAACATATACCACGGCTTGAGCGCCTCGGCCGTAGCCTTGTCCTTGACGACTTCGTCGATGCGTTTGTGGATACGCATCACATAGTCGATGTTGGCGTTTTCCTGGCGGCGAATTCGCTCCTCGCGGGGCAGGGCGGCGCGCAGGGCCTGCTGTTCCTCGGTCAGCTGAGGGTCCATGACCTTGCGCATGTGCGCCCGACGCTCGGCCTGCCAGCCCGGCTTGAGTTGGCGTGCCCAGTCGGGGTCGGTCGGATGGTCGTCCTGGATGTCAATCGAAGACGGGGTGCGCTGGAAGACGTACAGCTCCTTGGCCATTGCGCCCAGGGCCGGCACGGCCTGAACTGCGGTCGCCCCGGTGCCGATGATGCCCACCACCTTGTCTTTCAGGCCCGACAGGTCGTCCCCGGTGTAGGCATAGTCCCAGCGCGAGGTGTGAAAGGAGTGGCCCTGAAAGGTCTCCATGCCTGCGATCCTGGTCAGCTTGGGCTTGGCCAGGGTGCCGTTGGCGCAGATCACAAACTGCGCCCGCATGTGGTCGCCCCGGTCGGTCGTGATATGCCACAGCCCTTCCTGTGCGTCCCATACGGTGGAGGTGACGGTGGTCTGGAACACGGCCAGCTTGTACAGATCGTACTTCTCGGCAATAGCCTGACAGTGGGCAAAGATTTCGTCGCCTTTGGCAAAGCGGCTCTTTGGCACATAGTCCATCTCGTCGAGCAGGGGCAGGTAGTCGTACGAGGGCACGTCGCAGGCGATGCCCGGGTAGCGGTTCCAGTACCAGGTGCCGCCCACGTCGGCACCGCGTTCGACAATCCGAATACTCTCGACGCCGTACTCGCGCAGCCGGGCCGAGGTCAGCAGAGCCGAGAAGCCGCCGCCGATGAACAGACACTCGACCGTATCGTTGATCGGCTCGCGGGGCTTGAGTGCGCCGCCGTAGGGGTCGTCCTCGTACTTGGCCAGCGTCCCGGTCAGGTCGGAGGTGTACTGGGCCGTGCCCTCGGGCCGGTAGTCGAGCCGCAGGTCGCGCTGCTCGGCGAATTTCTGCTTGATGGCGTCGTAATACTCCTGGGACTCGGTCGGAGGCGACGCCCAACTCAGGGGGTCGATCAACGGTTTATCGAGAATATCGGTCGCGTCACTCATGAATCTCTCCTGTGTCCAGGCGGTCGTGATAATCGCCTTTCCCCTTATCATCTGAGGCGGAGTGGAAAAAGAGGCGGACGGAAGAGTACTGCTTGCGGAGCCGAGAGCTCGACGGCTATATCCACGTACATGCTGCGCTGGACGAAACGCGTACTCGGCGGGCTGCTCAGCCTGAGCGTGGGCGGGCTGCTCTACCAAGCTATCGGTACTGCTCTTGATGCACGACGCTACCAGCCTCCCGGCCAACTGATCGAGGTGCATGGCGCCGTGATGCATCTGTCGTGTATGGGCCAGGGCAGCCCGACGGTCGTGCTGGAGTCTGGAGGCGGGGCCTGATCGCTTGACTGGAGTCGCGTGCAGCCCGCAATTGCCACGCTCACCCAGACCTGTGCCTACGACCGAGCCGGGTATGGCTGGAGCGAGCCGCGTTCGACGCCCCGGACCAGCAAAAACATTGTCAGGGACTTACACGCCCTGCTCAACGCGGCCGGACTCAATGGGCCGTACGTCCTGGTTGGCAACTCGTTTGGCGGCTATACCGTGCGCTTGTTTGCGTCCGCGTTTCCCCGCCAAGTGGCCGGTGTGGTGTTGGTCGATGTCTCGCACGAAAATCAACCTTCTCCAATGCCGTCAGAATGCTGGGAACAGGGGATCGAAAACAATCAACTCTCCCGTTTTCTGGTCGGGCTGGGCTTCGTGCGTCTGGCCGGTCTTTTCCACCTTTTACCCGAGTTGGAGCGGGTCGTGGAGCGGTTTCCGCCCGAGGTGCGTCCAGTGGCCAGGGCGGGCTATTACCGCACGCAGACGTATGCCACCTTGGCCGCTGAGTTTGCGGCCTACGCGCAGAGTGCGGACCAAGTCCGCACTGCCCCAGCCCGGTTGGAAGACACGCCGCTCCAAGTCCTGGTTGCGGGCCGCTACGAATATCCGTCCTGGTGTTCGCTGAGTGCCGAGCAGCAGCAAGAACTCCACCAGGCATGGCTGCAACGGCAGACCCAGCTCGCCCGACTCTCTTCTCAGGGCATCCTGACGGTTGCCGAAAACAGCGGGCATTGGCTCCAGCTGGATCAGCCTGCGCTGGTGGTTGAAGCGATCCGCCAAATTGTGGAACGCGCCCGCCAGTCCCGCCACTGAAAAAAGCGTACGCAATCGACCGACAGGTCGAACAGATGGCTACAGCCCGCCCGCCGCCGGGACCGGATAGGCTGGTGGCTTCCTTTCTCCCAGGGACGCGGCTGTCCTCCTTCTCTGAGATTGCTCCTGCGTTCTTGCTGACAAAAGAGTCGGGCCGTCCAGAGCGAGAGAGAAAACTTAACTTTGAGAGGAGCCAACCGGCAACCACTGGACCGTCAGACTTCCTTCTCCATCAGCTTGGACGGTCCAAAAAGAGCCTTTCGCCACCGGGCACACTGCTCCATCATACCGGCCACCACGTGTCCGAAGCGGCATCGAGTCTTGTGTTTTACCGGTATAGATCATGAAACCTTGCGCTGGAGTATTGCCACCTGTATACGCAGCAATAAATCCGTCTGTGGAAGCTTGGTATACGAAATTATGTTGACGCCGCTTCCATTCTCCAAACACAGCCCGCGATTTCGTGTCTGTGTCTGTTACTTCACGACTCTCTTGAGGCAGTTCCCTCTCAGCCCGCGGTTTCGTGTCTGTGTCTGTTACTTCACGACTCTCTTGAGGCAGTTCCCTGCCATCGACCTTGTCCCATCCTTCACTCTCCTCCGCTCTCGTTGTGATCTGTTTGACAAGAGTCTCGACCTGAGCTGCCTGCCGGTGGACCTGGGTTGCCCGCTGGTAGACCTCGGCTTCTTGCCGGCGGACCTCGGCTCTGACCTCGCTAATGCCATCGAAGCTGAGATAGCCAACAAGAGCAGCGACAAGGCTGAATACCGTCAGCATCACAGCCACGGTGGTGAGCCACCGGTCGACAACCTTTTCGCGAGCGTTTAGCAGCTCACCTCGCAGTTCGTTAAAATGCCGCTGGTTTTCAACCTCTTCAGGGGACGGCTCCATAAACTTCTCCTTCGTAGTTTAAGGGTGATTGATTTAGGGCTTCTAGTGGGCGGGTCGTGGCGGCGGCGCAAACAGCGTGCGATCCTGCTCCCGCTCTAGGAAGCGATCCATGGCCGCTTTGAGCCGACCCGTCGGTTCTGCGCTCCCTCCTACCATAGCGAATCGTGTCTAAAACAAGCCGGCGGATCATAGGACATTGTGTCAACGTTGGGTGAGCGCTCAGCAGGGATGGGGCCTCAAAACCGCGCGTCATTCGATGGCGTTAGCACGCCCTAGAAATATGCCCCACCGACTCTCCGCAACAATCGTCCGCCTCCGTCAGGCCCGCTCGCTGTCTGCTTGTACTCGGTACATACGCTCGTCCAGCAACTCTATCCGAGCTTTCCAAGCCTAGCCGGCTAGAATAATTCCTCCTTTGCACCTGACAGGCGCAGAAGATGGAGGAGAGCTTTCTCTACCCGCTCTAGGGCATCGTCTTGACACACCAAGAGAGGATGCGAACCGTCTATAGCAAGCTGAAGAAAGGATACTTGGATCTTTCCGTCGGCCTCACTTCCCGGCTCTGGCACCAGGTAGTACAGAGAGTAGTTCTGAGCAGGATTTGACACTATTTTCATACAATCCGCTGTTTCACATTGGACCGAAATGCGATGGAGCGTGCCTGAGCTATTGAAGACTTTATGAAAGCGGCTCTCGGCCGAGTACGGGTCTCTCTCAACAAGGACATTAGCCAAGACCTCACGCAAGTCCATTTCTACGATGAGCTTCGCGTTTTTATTTATGATAGCCTCCCAATCACCTCGCCTGTTCAGATTACTGCTGTACTCGTAATTACCAACCAGGGACTCTCTCACGGCGGGGACATAGGTCTCGACGACTATAGTCGAGGGAGCAGAGTAGCTTACTCTCTGAGGCAAAGGACAAAGCGAGAGTTTCGTGTTGATGTAATCAATAGTTTCCTCTACGCTGGGTCCCTGTGCCGAGGCTGCTGTGGCAAAAATTGCGCCCAAGATCGCCACTAACGCAAGCTTCTTCCCGACGTTGAACTGTACTCCCTCGTTGTTGTCAGCGCTCTCTACCTCTGGGGTGATGTTAGTCATTTGCCCTCCTAAATCGCAGGATTGTGTCGGTCTCAACACTACTGTATCGTCACCTCGATGTTAGCGCTCGATCCTGCGCCGCCGCGATGTCTCCAAGACTGCGTCTGCGAGTCCGCGCCAGTCACGCGAAGTTCGCCAGTATTCTCATCAGCGTAAGAACAGTCGCCCTTGTAGCCAGTGCCGTTTACCGCGTATAGCTCAATGTCGTGCTGGCCCTCACCTAACGAAACCTGACGGCAACTCCACTCGTTGACGATCTCCTCGGCTAGCAACGTGCTCCCGTTGACGGATACGCGAACTCGATCTCCATCTTCGCATTCATGGTCTCTCACGCACACTTGTACATCGTAGGGGCTGCTTGGGACCGAAATGGCAAAGTCGCGAATTGGCTGAGGAGTAAACGACCTTTCACCAGCTTCGGGAGCACTCGCGGACATCGGTGACCACCCCGTGCGGATGACACGATACCCGGCATACTCGCTTTGTGTGGCATGATGAGAGAAATCCGCTTCCGCCTCCTCCCGAGTCCTCTCGAAGAAGCAAAACGAGTTGAAGAAAAAGTGTCCTTGTTCGTTACCCCTCAGGTAGTTGGAGAAGTCGTTCTCGTAAGCGGTGCTGTGGATATAGTTGCCGATGAAGATGTCGGTATAGTAGGCGATTGGCTCTATGGATTGCTGTCCTCCGTCTGTGTGTTGTACGCAGTAGATGTGGTCGGCGTGCTGCGCGAAGGACGGCTGGGCTAGACTCAGGATGCCGAGGAATCCAAGACTCGCGAGGACTAACGTCCGTCGCTTGCGCGAAAGCGATTCCAACCGGAATAGTCGATGAGCTTGAGACCCGCATGGCCAGAATTCGGTCCATGTCCAAGTGCGAGCGGCAGCGACGAGTCGTTCTCTAGCCTTTCTAGCCAGATGGCTCCACGGAACGGTGTCTGCGCATATCGAGTGCAGTTGAGCGTCGACTAGGCCTCTGCTGTCCATGTCACTTTTCCGTAGCACTTAAGTTGCCGATTTATGCAGGCCCGTAAACTCGGGGTAGTGTATCGCTTTGAAAAATACTGACCGGGAAAAAGGCAGTGTCTCAGTTTGAAAACTGCTGAGCAAGAAAACCTCAACACCCCTGGATTCCTCCCGTCGGACATATCTCAGATAAAATATGCACGGCAGATATCACACCGACCATTGTTTGTCCCTGCCAAAATTGGCAGGAAGCTTCAAAATGTTGCGAGCTCCCGAACGTGCTCAGCCGGGCTCGGGCAGACGCTCAGTCCTCGGAAACGTGGAGCGGTGGCTGAGCGGGTCAAGGAACTGGGCGACCACGCGGAACGACCCCGGACGGGCGAGCATGGGGGACAGACATGGCGGAGAACAAAATTCAAAGTGAGGCACTGCCCCGGCCCGAGCGCTGCTTGCGGATCCGATGGGCTCGACGGCTCTATTCCTGTGAAAATTCGCTGGAGAGCGGTCAAGAATTCTTTCAGTCAGGCCACTGAAAAAAGCGCACGCAATCGACCGACAGGTCGAACAGGTGGCTACAGCCCGAGCGGCCGCCGACATGGTCGGCCAGCAGGCGGGCGTAGTTCCTGTCGAGCTTCTTGCCGATCAGGCCCGGCGTGCCGGCTTGGCTGCCCTCGCAAATGCCGACATAGGCCAGCCGTTGCCAGCGACTGGTCGCCGCGCTGATCGTGCCGTCGGCCTGGATGTCAAACGACACCCCGAGCTGGTGGAAGGTATCGTCCATGTCGTTGTGACACGCAAAGCCCGCGCCGTCCGGGCGCTCGGCAACACGCAGCCGCTTGCTGCGCCAGAAAAACCGCTCTTGGCCGGGCTGGGGTGAGGCCAGATCGAGATTGAAGCAGTTGACCGGGCCTTGCTCAAACAGAGCCGCCGACTCGTCGCGATAGGCGTAGCACGAGTTACAGATCCACGGCCACTCAACCCGGTCCCGCTCCCAGGCCATGCGGGCGACCCGGTTGGGACCCGGCGGCAGGCCGGCGGCTGCGGCGGCAAAGCGTTCGTGGTCGCCCTTGGGAACGGGGAAGGCTTGCAGGCTGACCCGCGCCATGTCAATCGCCAGGGCCAGGTGTTGCCGGTGGCCCGGCAGCTCGCCGAACAGGCTGCGGGCGGCTTTGCTCAAGCCCTGGTTGGTCTGCGCGCCTTGCAGGGAGCGGCAGCGGCTCAGCAGCTGGGGCGCTAAGACCTTCGGCTCGCCGGACAGCTGACGCGCCGACGCCGCCAGGACCGTGTAGTCGGGAAAGCACACCAGCCAGTCATATTCGAGGCTGTGCTGGTGGTCGGTCTGGACGCCCCGAATGCGCAGGGTTTCGTCTTCGAGATAGTCGATCTTCGCCTCAAAGCTGCGGACATAGCCGTGGCTGGGCAGGGGCAGGGCAGGGGTGTACACGGGGTTTTTCACGCATTTTCCTTGCATTGTCGGGAGTGGGTGCTATCTTCTGACACGCTGGCAGGAGGATAGCCATGTCATATCTGCGCTTCGCCGCAAAAGCAATGTTGGTCTTGCTCGTGGTCGGGAGCCCGACACCGGCCACGGCCGAACAGACGCGAACCTGGAAGACCGTTCAGGAGCTGTCAGAACACGAGCTTGAGCAGATTGACCTGCGCACCGAGACGCCCCGCGATGCGACGGTTCCGTATCTGCCGGCCGAGCCCTACCCATTTACTCCGCCCTATACGGCCGAAGAGATGGGCTTTTTATCCACCGACTTCTCGCATATGCCGCGCTGGAACTGTGCCCTGGTCGAAGCCTATGGGTCGGTCACGACCAGCGGCTATCTGACCAGCGCGCGGGCCGTCGGTCTGGTCCACTATCGTGAGCCGGCCGGACTGCTGGGCCAGATCGAGACTGAGCCGGGCGAGTGGTATACCCGCTGGCTGTTTCAGACGACCGAGCCGGCCGAGGCCTACGGCCAGCAGTCGATCTACAATCTGTACCGGACCGACCAGGAATTCACCACCAAGGCCGACCTGTTTGCCTATGGGCCGGCAATGCGGCGCGTCCGCCGCCAGCCCCAGCCGCGGCGGCAGGACAAATTCCCCGGCTACGCGTTTGCCTTCGACGATTTTCTGAACCGCGACGCCTGGGAGTTTCGCTGGCGGCTGTTGGGAACCGACGTGCTGTACGAAACCGTCCGCTTTCCCCACACCCGGGACTCGCTGACGCTGGTCGATGAGGACGGCTCGTTTTACAAGGCGACCCCCCAGGAGCTTAAGCCCATGGGTCAGGAGTATCCCCACTATACGCCGCAGGGGGGCGTTGAAACCTATGTGGTCGAAGCCACTCCGCGCCAGGACTGGATTCCCGACTACTATATCCCGCGCATTATTTATTGGCTGGACCGCCACACCTTTTTCCCGCTGCGGATTGAGCAGTACGACGACCAGGGCACCCTGGTCAACATCGAGCAGCGGGTGGCCAAGCTGATGAACCCGCAGCTCGGCAAGCAGGGCTACAGCGGCCAGATCTTCGTGTTCTGGGATCTGGAGCAGGACCTGTTGAGCTATGACATGCACGACGCCCACCAGGTCCGTGACTGGACGACAAAAGACCTGGAGGTCTTCTTCAGCCCCGACTTCATGCGTCGGGTGTGGTTTGTGGCGCCCCTCAAGAGCCAGGCGACCGTCCCGGTGCCGGAGGAGTTTTTCCTGCGCCCGGCTCTGTACCCGGACAAGTTTCCCCAGGAGCGCACGGTCACGCTGCCGTCCCCACTCAAGGAGCGGTTTGAGGCTCAGGAGGAGTCGCGCCAGCTCGTCTTTACCGGCAGCACCAAGTAGAGCAGACTGCGCGCTCGCCCACCCCGGCCGGCGCGCTACCGACATCCCAGCACCATCTTGCACCGTCTTGAGGAGGAAGCGCATGCACGTCACCGGTATGATGCACGTCAACGTCAACTGCAGCGATTATGAGCGCTCGCGCGAGTTCTACGAGTTTCTGGGCTTCAAGGTCATGTGGGAAGTTCCGCCGCGCAACACCCCCGAGGTGGCGGCTGCGGTTGGCATGCCGCCGTATCACGTCCGGGGCGCTCTGCTGCAGCTGGAGGGCTCGCCCACGACGCCGCTGATCGACCTGCTGGAGTGGAAAGAGCCGCGCGACAGCGCTGCCCCGTACCCGCACCTGTACCACCTGGGCATTGCCCGGATCGCATTGCTCACCTCCGATATGGACGCCGACGTCAGGGCGCTCAAGGATCGCGGGGTGGAGTTCCTGTCCGAGCCGGTTCTGCTCAGCCCGCCCGACGCGCCGCCGGCCCGTTTTGTGTGCTTCAAAGACCCGGACGGGACCATACTGGAACTGGTCGAAACGGCTCAGCCGTAAGGGAGGCGGTATGAAAATCGGCTTCAATATGCCCCAGCTGACCGACTTCGCCAACCGGCGGGCGGTCCACGAATTTGCGGTCCGAGCCGACGAGTTGGGCTATGACTCGCTGTGGGTTCAGGATCACTTTCTGTATCCCGAGCAGCCCGTCCAGAGCCATCCGATTGACCAGTTCATCCACGGTCCCCAACCCATCCGGCAGTGGCCCCAAGCCTATGAAAGCCTCCTGGCCCCGCTGGAGGCACTGGCCTATGTGGCCGGCATTACCCGCCGCATCCGCCTCGGGACCTCGGTCCTGGTCTTTGGCTACCACCGACCGGCCACGCTGGCCAAACAGGTGGCGACGATTGACCTGCTGTCCGAGGGCCGCTTCGATCTCGGCCTGGGCATCGGCTGGTCGCGCGAGGAGTACGCCCATCAGGATAGTCCGTTTGAGCGGCTTGGCGCGCGCTGTGACGATTTCATCCGTGCCCTGCGCGCCGCCTGGCAGGCAAACCCGACCGGCTATGACGGCGAATTCTACTCCATTCCGCACGGCTCGTGCTCGCCCAAGCCCGTGCAGCGGGACGAGCACGGCAACCCTGCGGTTCCCATTCTGGGCGGCTTCCTCAGCGAGCCGGGGCTGAGGCGGACCGCCGAGCTGTGTGACGCCTGGCACCCCGCCGGTCATACCGTGGAGATGGCGGTGAGCCGCCTGCAACAGATTAACCGGATGGCCAAAGAGCGCTTCCGGCGCGGCCCCCTGACGCTCGTCCATCGGGTGTTCGCCGCCCCGGCTCTGCCGGGCATCGAAAAGATCGGCGAGCAGGTGATGCAGCCCAACTGGGTCGGTACGCCGGACGACATGCTGCCGCATCTCAAAGAGTGCAAGGAGGCCGGCATCGACGAGGTCGTCATCGACACCAGCTTTTTTGGCGAGATGCGCGGCCCGGACGACTGGATTGCCCATCCCGACTTTTTCAAGCCGTTGCTCGACGAGGCCCACGCCTGAGCGCGAGAGCTAATCCTTATCGCTTTACACAGACGGATCGTGCAATAGGTGGCGCGCAAGGCACACCTCGGTATCTATCGTCTGAGAAATTGGTCTTACGAAAGTGAAGACATATCTCCGTTTTGGAAGCACGCTCCTCGGTCTTTAACTGTTCTTGGTAGACTCTCTATCTCAAATTATATGTGATTATTTGCTTTATGCCAGTCAAACGAGCACCTGACCACAACTCAAGACCTGAGTGTAGTTATTCGAGGAGGGAGATGGTACGTGCTTTTGTCAGCTTGTCGTTATTGTATCTGATAGTTGCCTCTATGTTGTGATGCCCTTTCTTTGGTAACTGCTTCGTTTCGAAGCGGACTACAAATCTATCGGTCTCACCTTTAGAGACTACTTGAGATAGAGGGATGGATACCTTAGCATAGTCCTGCCCGGCAAAGGGATATTTGATTTCAGTTTGATGTCTAACTTGAGTCTGTACTTCGGCGACGCTTAGGCTATTGCTATCAACACCGTCAATCAGCACATATGTAGCTGATTCTCTCTGATAGACCTGCAACCCGCCCCTGGGTTTCTGTCCACGGTAGAAGACTAACCGCAACTCCACCAATTGAGCGACCTCGGGCAGCGAGTTACGGATAAGCAAGTCTAGCGTCAGGAAGCTTTGCGCGCGATCTGCGGTCAACCGGAAATCGTCACCGCATTACGCCGGGTGAGCAGCAACAATCCTCCGAGGATTGCGGTGTAGAGCAGCCACAACACCATAAGCCATCTTACCCAGGCCGGATAGGACCATAGAATTGGCAGACTAACAATAAAGCCCTTTATCATCGCTTCACTCCTGAGAATCTTCCCTGGATCTGGTCGCTGCTTCAGCAATCGCGGAATCCAAACTTGGATAATCTGAGTTGAGCTTACGTAGTTGTTCGAAAATGGATAGAGCCTCTCTAGGCCGGCTCAATTCCAGCATCGTCTGCCCAAGATTGAAATACGTCCTCTGATCGTCCTCGTCCAGCTCTAGCGCCTTGCGCAAAAGATCCTCTGCGTCATCGAAGCGTTCCTGTAGAAAACGTATGGCGCCGAGATGAGAGTACAGAATTGCGAGTTTAGACTCCATATCTATAGCTGCATTGAGGCGTTCCGCTGCAGCCACGAGATTGTCTTCTTGAATATCCAACAGCGCTAGCTGAAACAATGCCTCAACATTTTTCTTCGCCGCAAGAGAAGTTTGAAATTCTTGTCTGGCTCGAGAATAATAACCTGCCTTAGCTGCCTGCATGCCAATATCAAAGTGGTATTGCCATAGGGTCAGAAGTTCTAAATCGCCAGGTGCATAAATGTCGCCGAGACCAGAGCTCTGCGTCGGCACGCCCTCATACGCTTCGCCAACTGCAATGTTAGTTTCAGCTGAGCAGGACGCTGGGAACACCTTGACTTCGGGTCCAAAATTGCCGGCAGCACTGACAAAAATCGTATCTGAGTTCCTGGCTATGACTTTGCACAAATCGGCGTATTCTGACTCTTCCCCAAGAAATCCCAAACTTAGATTTACGATCAATGCCCCCTCGGCGATCACCCAGTTTATGGCGGCGATAACTGCTTCTACTTTTGGCACACCATAATTGTCAGTGACTCGTGCGCTCAAAATTGCTGGATAGCCAGTTCCATCTATAGGGTGTCCTATGATTTTCAAAGCAACAGAGGTCCCATGGCCAATTCTATCTGTAGGATCTGCCTCCACAAATGACTTCTGGGCCAGGATTAGGGGGCGTAATTGTGGGTGTTTGTCGATGATTCCCGAATCGATTATACCTATGCGTACCGCATCCTCTTTTGGCGCGGGCGGAGATAGGGGTACTCCAGGAACAAGCAGCGCATGACCGCTGGAAGGATCATATATCTCATTGATTGGCGGGAAGTCGCCTGCCAGAAAGCCTAGTCGCGGTTTGCTATCGATGCTCGCTACAACGGAATCAGTTCCTTCATACGAGTGGAAGATCACGACCAACACTACAACGGTTAGTATATTCAATCGATTCGACATGTTGTTTTTCGCTGCGGATGTTTGTTTAGTACACATCACATTTGATGACTATGAATGTATGGGAGGAGCGCGACGAGGACCTACGAGAGGCCAGAATGTTCAGCTACGACGAAGAGCCGCCGGCTTCGGGCTGGTGGCCGTACATGTCTTCGACGTAGTACTCCGACTGATGGGTCGCCGCTCGACCGCCATAGCCGTACTCGAACATCCAGCCCGACGGGCTGCCGAAGTAGAAGGAGTACATGTGGTCGTTCGAGTGCTTGCCAGGCAGAATGCGGACCGGAATCTTGTGCTTGCGGACCAGGTCGTAGGTCAGCCCCACGTCGTCGGCGTTATCGACCTCGATCATGATGTGGTTGAGGCGGCGCTTGCCGTCGCCGACGCCAAAGGCCACGCTGTGGTCGCGCTCGTTACAGTGCATGAAGGTCGGCGCTACGACCTGGTCGCCCATCCGAATCTTGTACTCGACGCCGCCCCGCATGCCGAGCGCCTTGAAAAAATGATAGGCCGCCACGCTGTCCGGCTGGTGAATAATGCAGTGGCCGAGCCCGCCGCTGCCGGTCTTGAACCGGCCGTGCATGCCCCGACCGGGGTGGAAGGGCCGGCGAAAGTGGACCTCCGGGCCGTGAAAGATCTCAATCGGGTTGCCGCCCGGATCGGTCAGTTTGAGCACGGCCAGCACCCGCCGCTCGGCAGCCTCGTCGTCTGAACCGAGCCGGTAGGGGATCTCGGCCGTGGTCAGCTGGTGCTGCATCTGGTCGAATTCCTCAGCCCCGGCGACCCGGAAGCCCAGATAGCCGAGATCGTCGCTGCCGTCGTCGTGCAGCACCAGCCGGTGATGCCAGTAATCCATGCGCAGATAGCAGCGGTCGGCCTCGCCGTCGTCGCTCACCTCAAAACCGACCACTGTGGCCGCAAAATCCTTCCAGGCCGCGCTGTCTTTGACTCCGACCCCCATATACCCGAGTTCTGTGACCTGAACCATGTCGTCCTCCTGTGACGCTATCTTGGCGCTATATCTTGGCGCTATATCTTGGGCGTGCCCTCCGGCTCGGCAATGACCCGATTCTCGAGCTGGCCGATCTTGGCAATCGCAATCCGCACCACGTCGCCGGCTTTCAAAAATTGGGGCGGCTTCATGGCCGCGCCCACGCCGCCCGGCGTGCCGGTCGAAATAATATCGCCCGGCTCCAGCGTGAAAGCGGTGGACAGGTGCGCGACCAGCTCAAAACAATCGAACAGCAGCTCGCGGGTGTTTGAGTGTTGGCGCGACTCGCCGTTGACCCAGGTCTGGAGTTCCAGGCCGTGGGGGTCGCCGATTTCATCTGCGGTGACAATACACGGACCGAGCGGACAGTGGGTATCAAACGACTTGCCCATGGTGAAGGTCGGCACCCGCCGCTGCCAGTCCCGGACGCTCACGTCGTTGGCGATGGTGTAGCCAACGATCACCTCGGCCGCGCGGCTCTTTGGCACGTGACGACAGCGCCGACCGATGACCACGGCCAGTTCGCCCTCGTAGTCCAGCTGGCCCGACACGCGGGGCAGGTGGATCACGTCGGTCGGGCCGGTCACCGCAGTCGATTGTTTGTTGAAGATCAGCGGAAACTGGGGCGTATCCCGGCCGGTTTCGGCGATGTGATCCTTGTAGTTGAGGCCGACGGCCAGAATCTTCGGCGGTCGCACAATCGGTGCGCTGAGGCTGACCTCGTCGAGCGCCAGTCTGGCCGTCGTGCCTGCGGCTGCCTGCCGAGCTGTTTCCAGAGCCGCATCGCCAGCCTCCAGAAAGGCGCGCATTTCCGCTGGCAGGTCTGGCGCGGCCCGGGACAAGTCCAACACGCCGTCCTGATCCAGGACACCGATGCGGGTCGAGTCGGCGTGGCTAAAGGTGACGAGCTTCATACGGGTTCCTCCTTTGCGGGTGTCTGTTCGCGGCTCAGCTTTTTCCCCCGGTACGTCCCTCTGGGCGACCGACATCCGTCGCATCTATCAGGTCTGGTGCGGTCCAGCCGTCCAGGTCGTAGTCGGCCATGCAGTCGTCAACAAACGCCTTGAGTTCTTCGACCCGTCCGCTGGCCATGGCCGCCGGGAGATTCTCAAGCCGGATGTTTTCATAGTTGCCGGCATAATTACGCTCGTACAGCTCGTGGCGACCGCCGAACTCCGAGCCAACCGCGTCCCACAGCAGTTTGAGCAGCTTGACCCGCTCCAGCGCGTCGTAGTTGTTGGAGCCGCGCAGATACTTGTCGAGGTAGGGCCGCAGTTCCGGGGTTTTGAAATCCACCGCGTGGGAGTTGAGGTAGATCAGCCCGCTTGAAATCGTCTGCTCGACAATCTCCTTGATGCGCGGGTAGGCGCTGGCGGCCAAGGTGCGGTAGGCCAGGCCGTACTCGGTGTTGGGCTGGACGGCACCGGACACCCACGGCTCAGGGGTTTTGATCATGGCCTCGGTCAGACCCCAAAAGGTATGCCGCCAGGCCAGGACCTCGCCGAGGTGGACCTGGGCGCTGCGCAGCTCCTGCCCGCCGACCGCCTCAACAGCCTTGAGCAGCAGGCCGCTGAAGAAATCGAGCTTGACCGCAAAACGGGTGCAGCCGTGCAGGGTGAAGCGCGGAATAAAGCCCGAGCCGGGGAAGAAGGCGTTGGCCTTGTCCACATCGCGGTAGACGAACAGATCCTCCCACGGGATGAGCACGTGGTCCAGAATCAGGATGGCGTCGTTTTCGTCCAGACGCGAGGACAGGGGATAGTCAAACGGGCTGCCCATTGTTGCTGCGGCCAGTTCGTAGGACGGCCGACAGATGAGCTTTACCCCGGGCTGGTCCATGGGAATCATGGCAAACAGCGCCATCTCGGGCCGCCTCAGCGGCGTTGGGCCGTAGAAGCCGATGAAATTGTAGTGGGTCAGGGCCGAACCCGTGGCCACGACCTTGGCCCCGCTGACAATGACGCCGGCGTCGGTTTCCTTCTCGACATGGACGTAGACATCGCCGACCTCGTCGGGCGGGCGTCCCTTGTCGGTCGGCGGGTTGACCAGGGCGTGGTTCAGGAACAGGCAGCGTTCCTGGGTCTGACGATACCAGCGCCGAGCGTTGGCCTGATAGGGCGCGTAAAACTCGGCATTCGCCCCCAGCGTGGCCGTCAGGCTGGCCTTGTAGTCGGGCGAGCGTCCCATCCAGCCGTAGGAGATGCGCGCCCACTCGGCAATAGCGTTGCGGCTGCCGACCAGGTCGGCCACGTCGCGGGGGACTTTGTAGAACTTGTGGGTGAAGCCGCCGTTACCGGTATCGGTCTCGGTGGTCAGTGTGGATCTCTTGTCGGGATCGTGCAGGGCGTCATACATGCGGGCCAGCATCCGGGCCGAGTTCCGAAAGGCGGGATGCCGGGTGACGTCTGCGACCCGCTCGCCATAGATCCAGACTTCGCGGTCGTCACGCAGGCTGTCGAGGAACTCCTGGCCGGTAAAGGGGCGCACGGTGTGGGTCACGGCTGTCTCTCCTTCACGGCCTGCCGCGCTTCGGTGAGACAGCGGCAGGCTGTGGGAGGCGAGGGAGGAGGCGCAGCGAACAGGCGCTGCGCCGGACACGGGCTAGCCCGCCTTTGGCTGCACAGGCGGGGTCGTCTCGCTGAGCTTGGCCGTCACGTCCTCGTCGGACATGCGATAGACTGCATCCTGGCCCGGCGGAAAGCGCATGGGCGGGTTGTCGGGATCGACCGCCGGATTCTGGACCGTGCCGTCGCGCGAGGCAAAGGGCTGGGGGTGTTTGTAGCGCTCAAGCTCTTCCTGGCTGATGCCGTTCAGCCCGACGACCTCGGGATCAATCCAGGCTTCCTGGTCAATCGCCCCGCCCTCTGAGGTCGAGAACTCCAGCATCAGGCCCTCGGGTCCGGCAAAGTAGATCGACTTGCAAAAGCCGTGGTCAAGCGGTCCCATCACCCAGTGGCCGTGGCTGCGCAGCCGGTCGCGCATGGCCAGCAGCTCTTCCTCGGTATCCACGTTGAGAGCCAGGTGTTGCATGGCCCCTGGGGCAACCAGACCCGCCGTCCAGCTGGCGTGCGACACGCCCTCCTGGGGCTGAATCTCGCCGCTCTCCGGCCCCTGGACAAAGGCGATGGACGAGCTGTCATTCATTCTGACAAAGCCGTGGTAGGTGTTTTTCACGCCGTGCATCCAGTACAGGGCGACCAGCTCCATGCCCAGCACCTGGGTGAAAAACTCGATCTGGGCCTTCATGTCTTTGGTACAAATGGCCAGATGGTGCACGCCGTTCGGTAAGCCCATAGTCGTCCCTCCTGTGTTTACGCTTGCGTGGCCCGTTCTAGGCTATGCCTTTCCGCCTTGTCAAGCTGAGTCACGCCCGCGACTCGGCCAGCAGCCGCTCGACCTGTGACTCGACCACCGTGCCACGAAAAAACTCGGGGTTCAGGTCGGTCTTGAGCCTGACCGGATTCACAAACACGAAATCCCGAAAATCGGCTTCGCTGATGATGCCGTCCTCGACCAGCTCCCAGGCCTCGGCGGCCGCGCTGCGCATGTCCGGCAAATCCCAGTGTCCGAGGTCGGACCCGTAGACCGTACGCAGCTTGACGCCAAAGGGATTGCGCCGGGTATCGAAAGCCCAGGCGGTGATGCGGTCGTCGCCCTCACAGCCAAAATAAAAGGGCGTCGCAAACAGGTCGATGATATCTTCGGCCCGCTCAATGCCGCAGGCCGCCCACTCGTCCTGGTCGGCCGGGTCTTCGGGCGTACCCCACAGCAGGTGCGAGCGCTGGGCGGTGTGTCTGAGCTTGTCGGCCAGCGCCGGCCCGCCGTACTCGGCGAACAGCTCGCGCATCAGGTCCTCGTCCAGATTGGCCGGGTCGAGGTTGTGGATGAACTCGACGTTGTGCTTTTGCCAGTGCCCGATCAGATCCGCGTACAGGCTGCACGCCCAGCCCACCCCGCCTTCGAGAAACGCCCAGCGGAGTTGGGGGAAGCGCCGGGTCACGCCGCCAAAAAAGAGCGACTTGCACACCGCGTCGGCTGAGGCGGCGAAGTGACCCAGATGGTTGTACATGAAGTTTGAGATTGAGGTCCGGCTGCCCCAGCCCGCCCCGATGGAGTGAAACGTCGGCGCCGCCTTCAGCTCAAGGCATTTGGCCCACACCGGGTCGTAGTCATAGGCGCTGTCAATGCCGAAGGTGTCGAGCCAGAACGCGTAGCGACCGAGCTCAGGTATATGCCGGGCGGCTGGAATCGGACGCCGGACATGGGCGGCCAGGAGCGGGACTTTCAGGCCTAGGGTCGTGACCGCGTAGTCGAGTTCGGCGCTGGCCTCCTCGGGGGTGTGCATGGGGATCATGGCTGCGGGGGTGAGCCGGTCGGCGTATTCGCGGAAGATATCGGCGTGGTAGGTGTTGAACGCCCGGCAGGCGACCTGGCGCAGTTCGTCGTCGCCGGTGTGCAGGGCGGCCATACCGATGCTGGGATAAATCACGCTGAAGTCCAGGCCGGTCTCGTCCAGGCGGCGGTGGAGCAGCCTGGGCAGCGAGCTGGTCGCCCGGTCGAGGGTGTTCTTGGTCGGATGGACCCACCAGTGCGGCCGCGGGGCGCGCAGGTCACGGCGCTCCTGGCGGGACAGCCCGTACCAGCCAAACCGAAACGGGACATCCGGTGCCTTCTGAAAGCGCTCGACCGCCTGGCTGCCGCCAATGTCACGCAGGTAATCGAAGACCGCCGGCTCAAACTCGGCCGTATGACCGTCCGAGTCGATAATCGGGTGGTCCAGCTTGGCCCGGATGGCGGCTGAGCGGGTCGGTCTTGGCATACAACGCTCCTGTGGCCCTTGTCTTGGCTCGTCTTCAAGTGAGAGGGGCGGCCCCCAGGGGCGGGGGCCGCTCCTTCTCGGCGCGGCTCTTACTCGCGGCCTGTAATGACAAAGCTCTGGCTCGGCTCCTGCCAGGTCAGTGTCACGTTCTCGCCCATCATCGGGAAGTCCTCTACCGTGCACATCCCTGCGGCGTCCATCACAAACTCCTGGCCCAGGGTGGTAACTTGTACCGTCGCCCGGCCCAGTTCCATGCCATCCGCTCGGGCTACGACGGTATGCTCTCCGTTCCCTAACAGATTCCAGTTGAACAACAGCCCGAAGCCGTTATCCCGGTCGCCACACCTTTCCTCGGTGTCCGCTCGGTCCGTGCCATACGCGGCCATGTGGGTGGTGCCGTTGATCTCGATCTCCACCGTGTCGGCCGCACATACCCAGCCCGAGATCACCCCGAGACCGCTCTGGAACGAGTTCGGCATCGGACTCTCGAACTCTCCCATCGGACCGCTGTCGTCTCTTCCGGTAAAACCGCTCAGTCCGGCCTCGATACTGAGCCTGGTTTTTCGATCAACGGTGTAGTTCGCCTCAATCGGAACAATGGTAATGTACCCGGCACTGAAAGCCGTCGCGTCTGCGCCAGGAACTTCTTCTTGCGGACCGGGGTCAGGGTAGTCGGGATCGAAGGTATTCGGATCATCGGCATTTCTCACATAGGCCACCATCAGGCCGGGATACGTTCGCCCCTGGACGTTCGACGAAATGCCTGCAATCTCATCAGGAGCTAATGGCGGATAATTGACACTGAGCGCTGTACCGAGCGGCAGGAGCGCGCCGTTCTCTCCAAGCGGTGCCCCCTCGATGAACGTAACCAGATCCACGAGAAAGTCGGCAACATTCGCAAAATGCGCCTCAAATTCCATGGGATTCTCGTCCTCATCAACATCATCCGGTGGATCTGTGCTGATGGCAATGGCTGGAATCGAGCTGCCTGCCACGATCAAGCTGAGAGCAGCAATGGCCCCCCCCACGGTTCCTGACACCGGCGTTGCTGCCCCGATGTTGGCTCCATCATTAGTCCCCGATACGACCAAGTCGGGTACCATGTCTTTCTCAGCCAGAAGCGCTAAGCCCACGCCGATACAGCTGGCCGGCTCGGTATCGGCGGCGGAGTATTCGTTCGGGCCGACTTCGGTGAGGACGATTGGAGTAAGTGTCACGGCGGCACTACTGCCGCTCTGTGCTCCGGCCGGGGCAACCACGAGCACGTCGTGACCGGCAGCCCGGAGTGCGTCTTTCACGGTTTGGAGACCAGGCGTGGTTATCCCATCATCGTTGGTCAGCAGAATGCTGAGTGATTCCGCTCTGTCTGGAATCGCGACCAGCGCTACGATGAGCATCAATGGCATGAGCATCTTTCTCATGTTTTCTCCTTTTTGAATGAGTCTTCCTCTCCCAATTCTTCCTGGCTAGCCGGGCTTCAGATGTGTGTGCCTCTCAGTGAGTCCCCTCCTTTCCCGATTTTCCACAGCTTCTTCACACAACCGGATGAATGTTGCTGAGGAAGCAATCGCGCGCCGTGCGGCTGTCCCCCCGTGCGATGCTAGGGGCGACTATCCCTCTATTTTTTCTTCTCTGTCAAGCAGATGATTCAGGTTGATCCGCCACGTCGAGCAGCTTTGGCGTGCGAGTATTTGCATAAAAAAATGAGGCGGCGTACAACACAGGCTGGCTGCGGGAGTCTGACGGCCTGTTTCCTGCGTCAAAGGGAGGAAGCCATGAAGTTTGGCATGCTGAGTCTGCTGGATCACTACCCCGAGGATAAATCCGAGGAGCAGTACTACCAGGACTTTTTTGCCGAGGTTGATCTGGCCGAAGAGCTGGGCTTTGACGCGGTGTGGGTCGGCGAGCACCACTTCTGTAACTATGTGTGTCCCTCGCCCCAGATCGTGGCTATGGCCATCGCCCAGCGGACCACCAGGCTGCGGATCGGCACCGCAGTCGCCCTGTTGCCCCACCACGACCCGATCCGTCTGGCCGAAGACTACGCCATGCTCGACCTGCTGAGCGGCGGGCGGCTCGATTTTGGCGTTGGCCGGGGGTTCATCAAGCTGATTTATGACGGCTTCAATCAGTCGATGGACGAGAGCCGGGGGCGCTTCCGCGAAGCCCTTGAGATAATCGAGCGGGCCTGGACCGAGGAGACGTTTTCCTATCGGGGAGAGTTTTACACCGCCAACGAGGTCAAGCTACTGCCGCGTCCCCTGCAAAAGCCCATGCCGCCCATCTATATGGCGGCGGCGGCGAGCCAGGAATCTTTTGTGGCGGCCGGCCACAAGGGTCACTCGCTGCTCCTGGCCCTGTTCACCATGCCGCTCAGCGCGTTCAAGGAAAACGTCCAGCTGTATCGCGAAACGCTGGACCAGGCCGGTCATGCTGCCGATAACATTGAGATTGCCGGCGCCTATCACTGCTTTGTCGCCGACACGCCCGCGCAGGCCCGCCAGACCTGGGAGCGGCACTATATGCGCTACCTGCATTTTGTCGGGCCGCTGATCGGTCCGCCGGAAAAGATCCCGGGCAAACAGTACGACGCCTGGAAGCGGCTGGGCGAGAATCTGCGCCACGTCACCTTTGATCAGATGTACCCCGACCTGGTGCTGTGCGGCGATCCGTCTCAGTGCGTGGATCGGATCGGGCTGCTGCAAGAGGAGCTGGGGCTGAGCAACCTGATGCTGTACATGGACCTGGGCGGCCTGGACCAGAAGGCACTCCGAGGCTCGATGGAGCGTTTTGCGACCAAGGTCATGCCCCACTTCCGGACGGGTTGAGAGACGCTCAGGGAAAAATGGAGAACGGCCTCCGACCGCGTAAGCGGTAGGTCTCAAAACCGCGATGATCCAAGGTGAATACCTGCGTGGTTTGCAACTCTTCGCCGAGGACGACGAGAGTGGCATCGGCATAGTCCATGGGAATATCCGCGTACTTCTCCATCAGGCTTGCCACTCGCCGCAGGCTTTTCAGTGACGCAGGGACAAGCACGAAAGCACCCCGAAAGAAAAATTCCAAACACGTTTGCTGGGCTCGCCACGACGGGCCCAGCAGGTATAGCGTCTCGGTCAGAACCGCTTCGGTGGTCACAATTGGGCCTGTCCACTCCTCAAGCACCGCGACACAGGCGGCATGCTGGCGTTCGCTGCGGTCAATCAGGGCAACAAATGCCCCCGTATCGAGAAGCAGTTCAGCGGCCATGACGCAGTCGAGCCTTGAGATAGTCTCGATGCTGGCTGCCAAGGTCAGGCAGCCCGCTTTCGACTTTCCCCAAGAGGTCACGAACCCTTGTGATTGGGCGGGCCTCCAGGTCGGTCTCCAGGAATTGTTCCAGGGCGAGGCGGACGACCTCGGACCGTTTGCGCTGCATCCTGGCCGCAGCCTGAGCGAGCTTTTCAGCCAGGGCGGTCGGTAGGCGAAGAGAGAGTTGGGAGTTCATTGTGAATTGCAAAGTAATGCAAAATACTACAAGCAACAAGAGGGCCGGCGACGAGCCGCACACGACATTGGCGGCGCCACGAGCGGGACGGGCTTTTCCGTCCGTGCAAAGTCTGGCAGATAGAGGGGCGGGGAGGGCTTGAAACCCACCCCGCCCGCCTGGGAATTTGGATTACACCTTGAACGAGAGAGAGGGAGCTGATGAGAGACTACGCCCACCCCGAGGTTCTGGTTGATACCCAATGGGTCGCCGAGCATCTTGACGACCCCAAGGTCCGCATCGTTGACATCCACCTCGACCCGACGCTGTACGAGTCGGGCCATATCCCCGGTGCCGTTTTCTGGCCGGCAATCGGGACCCTGCTCAAACCGGACTGGCAGATAAATTTTGACACACAATCGGTCGCAGACCTGTGCGGCCGGTCGGGTATTGCCAACGACACCACGGTTGTCGCCTACAGCGAACAGAACGCGCTGGCCGCGTGGGTGTTCTGGTTTCTCAGGTCCGTCGGTCATGCCGATGTGCGGGTCCTGAATGGTGGCCGTCAGAAATGGGTCGCCGACGGCCATGCGCTGACGACCGAGCCGCCGGCCGTCTCAGCCGCCACCTATACCGCCCACGACCCGAATCCTGAGCTGCGGGCTCCCCAGGACAGGGTCCGGGCTGCGGTGGGCAAAGACAACGCCGTCCTGCTCGATGTCCGTACCCCCGAGGAATACCGGGGGGAAATGTTTCTGCTGGAACCCCCGCAGGGGACGGAGCGGGGCGGGCATATTCCCGGGGCTACCTACCTCTACTATGAAGACGCCCTCAACGAGGACTCCACCTTCAAGTCGGCCGACGACTTGGCCGCCCTGTACGAGAGCCAAGGCGTCACGGCCGACAAGGAAACGATTACCTACTGTGCGGTCGGCATCCGTTCGGCTCATACCTGGTTCGTGCTGACCCAGCTGCTCGGCTATCCCCACGTGCGCAGTTTTGACGCCTCGTGGAATCTCTGGGGCCGCCTGCCCGACACGCCGATTGAAGAGGGAGAAGGGCGGGCATAGCGCGGTAATGCCTCGGCAGAGCCGTCTTGGAGATCAGTGTGGCCCAAGGCGTAAGCCGACAGGGTGGGGTGGAGTGCCGGATTGCGCTCCGCTCATCCGACCGGCCCGTCCGGCTGCGGCTATACTTGGACGCTGACGGCTGTGCTGACACAAAGGAGGTCCTTCATGGCGAACTATGAGTGTATTCTGGTTGATGCCCCGCTGCCGACGGTCCGGCGGGTCACCCTCAATCGGCCGCAAAAGCGCAACGCGCTGAACAACCGGCTGCGGACCGAAATTTTGCAGGCCCTCGAAGACGCCGACCGCGACCCGGACGTGCGGGCCAGC
Source organism: uncultured Binatia bacterium (SeqCode) (assembly GCA_965243735.1). Classification (GTDB taxonomy): domain Bacteria; phylum Desulfobacterota; class Binatia; order Bin18; family Bin18; genus JAAXHF01. The sequence continues at coordinate 2,711,415 of CBDEVZ010000008.1, read as the reverse complement.
ATCCTGCGCGGAGCGGGCACGTGTTTTTCGGCCGGCTACGATCTGGGCAGCGACAACTCAAAAGACCAGCCCTACTACTCGGCCGACGGAGCCGGGCAGTGGGCCCGGCACGTGATTGAGGGCTCGTTCCGTATCTGGGACATGGCCAAGCCGGTTATTGCCCAGGTCCACGGCTACTGCCTGGCCGGGGGCAGCGAGCTGGCCACGGCCTGCGATCTGGTGTATGTGGCCGAGGACGCGCAAATCGGCTATCCGCCGGTCCGCCTCATGAGTCCGCCCGATATGCAGTTTCACCCCTGGCTGATGGGTATGCGGGACGCGATGGAGATGATGTTGACCGGGGACGCGCTGAGCGGGGTCGAGGCGGCCGAAAAGGGCTTTGCCAACCGGGCTTTTCCCGCAGCGGAGCTGGAACAGCGGGTGCTGGAGATTGCCGAACGGGTGGCCAAGATTCCGACCGAGTTGCAGCAGATCAACAAACGCTCGGTGCATCGGGCGATGGAGATCAAGGGCGTGCGGGCGGCCATTCGGGCTGGCACCGAGCTGCAAGCCCTGGCCTTTACGACCAAATCGACCCGCGACTACCTGAAGGAGTTCAGCAAGGGCGTGCGTCAAGCCCTGTCGTTGCGGGATAAGCGCTTCGGCGATTATCGGGAGCGCGAAAATTCCTGAGCTGGGTCTTGAATCCGGGCCGGCGATTCCACTATTTTTCCTGGGAACCGAGATCACGCGAGTAAAAGGAGGAACAGTATGAGGACCGAAACGCTTGAGTACAAAGACGGCGATGTGACCCTGAAGGGCTTTTTGGCCCTGGACGATCAGAGCGACCATAAGCGCCCCGGTATTCTGGTCATGCCGGAAGCCTTTGGCCTGGGTAAGCACGCCAAGGAACGCGCCCAGCGGCTGGCAGCCCTGGGCTATGTCGCCCTGGCCGGCGATCCGTATGGCGATGGCCTTGAGGTGGATGACCTGCAAGAGGCCATTAAGCACGCGGGCGCCATCCGTGAGACCGCCGAAAAGTTCCGCCAGCGGGGCCGGGCCGCCCTCGATACGCTGGCCGGGCTGCCCCAGGTTGATGCCGACCGTCTGGCCATGATCGGCTTCTGCATGGGCGGCTCCTTCTCGCTGGAGATGGCCCGCGACGGCGCGCCGCTGTGTGGCATCGTGTCGTTTCACGGCGCGCTCGAAACAGACACACCCGCCCAGGCCGGGCAGGTCAAGGCCAAGATTCTGGTCTGTCACGGCGCCGACGATCCCTTCGTGCCGCCCGAACACGTCAACGCCTTTCAGGAAGAAATGACCAAGGCCGGCGCGAACTGGCAAGTGATCAGCTATGGCGGGACCGTCCACAGCTTCACCAACCCGGATGCCGCGGCTGCCGGCATGGACGGCATTGCCTACCACGCGCAGACAGATAAGCGTTCGTGGAAGGCCATGCGGGACTTTTTTGACGAGATCTTCGCCTAACGCGCTTCTCGATAGGCTGGAGTAGGTCGGATTAGCGGAGCGTAATCCGACACGTACGGACGTCGGGTTACGCCTACGGCTAACCCGACCTACACGGCTACTACAGCCTAATGTGAAACGCTCTAGCCAACGGGCCACAGGCTGGCCGCGGGTTCGACGACCTGTTCGGCCAGCCGGCGCCCTGTTCATTCATGTCGGCCGGGCGCTGCGAGCATATTTGCCGGATAGGGAGACGTACCACGCGGTCAGGTACGCAGACCGCGCCGTACGAGTCTGTTCGAGCGCTTGGATCACTCCTATGAAGTTTTTCCCGCCCTGCCTCTTCCTCGCAGTGTTCCTGCTCGGAGCTGCCACAGTTTCGGCTTCTCCCCCGGATCGCCACATCTTCGGCATTGTCTCTGATCGCTCGGCCTCTGCTCTGGCATCCGGTGCCGCTGCATTTCTTGACAAGCATCGGGGCTACGGCATTGTTCTCAGGACACCGTCACAGCTGCGCCAGATGAGCGATCAAGAGATCGCGCGTGAGCTTGAGAAGGCGAGTGTCATTTCGGCGGCGGCGTTTTTCGGTGACCAGGTCGTCCGCTTTGCAAAGCTTGTGGAGGCGCATGCCGCGTCGAAGGTTTTTTATGCCGTCAGCTCGGCTCCGCAGCTTGTGAAACTTTCCCGAAACCAAAAGACATTGGCTTTTGCCGGTATGAGCGGCCAGCACGTCTTGGCCTTGACCAGGAGCCCCGCCGAGAATGAGACTTTGCGAGCCTGGCTCGAACGCACGCAAAAACAGTATCCCGGTCAGCACAGGTGGTTAGCCCTGAAAGCCTACTGGCAGGGCCGGGGGCGAGAAAACATGCTGGGTTTTCTCGAACATGTGGCGGCTGCAATAGACGCGACCATTACACCGGTCGCCCTTGTCGAACGGCCCGGCCTTCGAGTCTATTCGGACGGCAGGTTCATTACAGACGAAGCCGCTGTTGTAGCGCAGTCGGCCAAGGGCTGGATCGCTATCATCGATCACGACACCGGTGACCGAGCGGGCGACATTGATACCGTCAACCGCCTGTGTACCGAGGCCGGAACAAAAGGCATGCAATGCCTCGCATTTTTTGCCCGTTGGGGAGAAACGAGCACGGCCGCGCTCAAGAAAATAGCGGATGTGAACCGGCAGTTTCCTGTCGCGGGAATCATCTCCCTGCAAGATTTTGTCATCGGCGGCGGTGAAGGCCGCCTGGCATCGCTCGGACATATCGGAGAAATCGGGGCGCCCGTTCTGAAAGCCATTCGTGTCACTGACCGCACGGAAGCGGAATGGCGCTACTCGGACGACGGCCTGGCCTGGGATTCGGTGCATTATCGTATTGCCATGCCTGAGTTGCAGGGCATTGGACAGCCCCTTGTCGTAGCCGCAGCCTCTCCTGAAGATACGGACCCCGTGACCGGAGTCCGGCTCACACAAACCCTGCCTATTGACGACCAGATCGGTCTTGCGATCAGCCGGATAGATGCCTGGCGTCGGCTTCGGCAAAAACAGAATGCCGACAAGAAGGTCGCCATTATTTACTACAACCATCCGCCGGGACGACATAACATCGGGGCGGATAATCTGGATGTCCCAGCCTCCCTGTATGAGATGCTCACCTGGTTGAGAGAGGCGGGCTATCGCACCGGTGAGTTGCCCGAAAGCCCGGCGGCGTTGCTCCGGCTCATCCAGGAAAAGGCCACGAACCTGCCGGAAGACCGCCAAGCCATTACCGCTATGGCCGCGCAGGTCACAAATATATCCACAGCGGCATATGAGACCTGGCTGGGCGCGCTGCCGACCAGTCTGCAAGCTGAAATGGTTGAGGGGCCGCTGGGGTATCTGAATGCCCAGTTGACACGCATGCTGGCGGAGGGGGAGGTTGCTGCCGCGAAAAATCTGGCGGAGCGCGTGACCGGCGATATCGAGCATGTTCTTGAAGGGGTCCGGCACCCGGCAAAAGATCGCGCGCTCAGGCTCCTGCATCAATTGCAGGCAGAATATGAACGGGCGACAGGGGGCGAGCCTGATTTCCCGGAAATAGACGCGCTGACGCAGGCCCTGACACAAACGGGGATAGAAGGCTTGCGCGGCTGGGGACCGGCGCCCGGCAAGATTATGGTGCACGCCGGCAATATCCTGCTTCCAGGACTCCGGTTCGGGAATATTTTCATCGGCCCGCAACCCCCGCGCGGTTGGGAACTCGACGAGGAATTGCTTCACGCGAACATGAGCTTCCCACCACCTCATCAGTATCTGGCATTTTACCTGTGGCTCCAGAAAGAGTTTCAAGCCGATGCCCTCGTGCATGTCGGACGCCATTCAACCTATGAGTTCTTACCCCGACGCGGTGTTGGGGTCGGCGCCAGCGATTATCCACTGCAAATTGCTTCGACGATCCCCGGCATCTATCCGTATATTGTTGACGGCGTCGGCGAGGGCATACAGGCCAAACGGCGCGGCCTGGCGATCATGGTTGACCATCTCACCCCGCCTCTGGGGGTCACCCCCCTGTATGACGACCTCCTGCGTCTCAGACAACTCGTCGAATCCTACGAAGCCTCCGGGCCGGACAGTGCCGCCCCGGCAAAAGCCCGCGCCTTAGCCGCCATGCGGGATCTGATCGCTACGCTGAACCTGAAGGAAGAACTGAGCGCTTCAATGGATGAGGAATTGCAAGCGCGAGGTATCAGCTTCGAGGAAGCGGACGGGGAGTTCCTCGTCCACGAGGTGGGGCATTATCTGACCCAGTTGCAGGAAGATTTCATGCCGCGCGGCTTACATGTGTTCGGCAGGGACTGGGACGCTGAGGCGGTTCAGCTCATGCTGGATTCCATCAGTGATGGTGATGACGCCAAGAGTGCTGCCTTTCGTCTTCCGCTGCAAAGCTCCCCGAAAGCGGAGCGTGTTGCCTTCCTCAACGCCCTGAATGGGGCGTTTGTGGAGCCAGGCAAGGGCAACGATCCGATCCGCACGCCTGAGGCCCTGCCGACTGGACGGAATTTCTATGCGCTCGATAGCTCCGTTTTACCGACCCGGCTGGGCTATGCCATGGGACAAGAGCTGGCTGTCAAAGCCGTCGAGGATAACGAGACGACACAAGATGGGCGAGAGGCGGTTATCTTATGGGCTTCTGATACCGTACGGGATGAGGGGGCCATGATTGCCTTCGGGCTGGACTTACTGGGCATCAAGCCGGTGTGGAATACCCGGGGCATTGTCACCGGCATTGAACGCCTGCCCCTGACGCACGAGAGACGCCGTCGCCTGGACACCGTTTTTATCTCCTCGGGCTTATTCCGCGACTTATACGGTCAGCAACTGGTCTTGCTCGATAAGGCGGTCTTGCTTGCCCTGGATGGTTCGAGTCGCCGTATTCGTTCGATCCATCCTGATCTGATCTCCGCGCTGGACCAGGCGCTGGCGCCGCTCGGAGCGCTGGCAACAGGTGGTGCGGAACCGATTGAGACCAACGACGTTGCCGCGCACTGGATTGCGGATACCCAGCAGGAAATAGCCGCTGGAACAGCGCTCGAACGGGCGGGGGAAAGGGCTGCGCTGCGCCTGTTCGGGGCCGCGCCGGGGACATACGGCGCAGGGGTGAACCGGCTGGTAGAACGCTCCGGGGCGTGGGAAAAACGCGAGGAGCTTGGCGCGATCTATATTGCTCGTATGGGACACGCGTATAGCACCACCCAGCACGGGGTTCCGGCGCATAGCGCGTTCAAGCGCCATCTGTCTTCCGTCAGGAATACCTATCTGGGTCGGGCCAGCAATCTGTATGGCTTGCTGGATAATAACGACGCGTTCGACTATCTGGGCGGTCTCAGCCTGGCCGTTGAAACGCTGACCGGCAAAACGCCCGAGAATAAGGTCATTCATCATGCGGACCCTGAAAATGCGAGCCTCCAACCGCTCACCAGCGCGCTGCTGCGGGAACTGCGTGGCCGGTTCTTGAACCCCGAGTGGTTGGAACCGCTGATGGAACACGGCTATGCCGGAGCGCGGACAATGGGGTCCGAGTTTATTGAGTATCTATGGGGATGGCAGGTCACAAACCCGGATATTATCACCAGCCGCGTGTGGGATGAGGTGGACGCGGTGTATTTGCAGGACCGCTATGATATCGATCTCGACCGTTTTCTTGAGGAGCACGAAAACATCCATGTCAAAATCAATATCGAGGCCATTATGCTGGTTGCTGCGCAAAGAGGCTTCTGGCAGGCGGGCGACGAACGGCTTGAAGACCTGGCCGGAGCCTTTGCGGATAAAATATTGACGCATGGATTACCGGGCAGCGGCCATACGACGCCGGACCATCCCGTTTTTCACTGGGTCATGCCAAAACTGGCTGCCGATATGGCAGAGGCCTTGCAACAACTGCTCGATGACACCCGCCTCGCCGATGGCGACGCAGACGCGGAACGAACGCCGACCCGTATTACAGAAATCAATCTCGAGGACAGCGAACGGACCGATAGTTCGGAAAAGGACGCGGGGCAGCCGACTGTTCAAGACATCCATTCACCGACGGCAGCTCAGTACTCTTGGCTTATCCTGCTTGTCTTCTTATTGATAGCGACCGGGATATGGAGGGGCCGTCGAGTGAGGAAAGAAACGTAAAGCGTGGAAAATGTCGTTCTGCCTCTGATGCATGATCTTGTTGCGCTGTTGCTCTATCCGGTGGCGGTCGGGTTAATCGTGCTGGTCGGGATGGCCGTCTTTGAAATCGGCACGGCTCTTGGTGAGCGGTACGGAGCGCTCAAACATGTGACTGTGCTTGAAAAAAGCCAAGTCGAGGCACAGGGGCGCAAGCGCATTGAACGGGCCGATATGATTGCGCGCATCGCCCCCATGTTTGGCCTGATGGGAACGCTTATTCCACTGGGGCCAGGATTAGCCGCGTTAGGACAGGGTAATCTCACTATTCTGACCGAGGCGATAACCATTGCCTTTGACACGACCGTCCTTGGCCTGCTGGCCGGGGCGATTGGCTTTGTACTCGGGCGTTTTCGCCGTCGCTGGTACGATACGGCGATGGACAGGCTTGAAGCCCTGGAAGCACGGGGCCTGGAAGGGAACGGCAGATGAGCCAGCGGAACTGGCGGCCGAGTCGTTTTACCGTGCAAGCGGATGAACCGCTCGGACCGCTGGCGAACCTGATAGATATCATGCTCGTTTTTACGTGCGGGCTCATTGCCGCCCTCTTTGCTTTAAGCCCTGAACTCGTCAGAGAACTTTCCAGAGACACCGTCATTGAAGAAGGCCGGGAACTCCCGAATATTCCGGAGGGCATACGTGAGGGGGGCAGTGGACTGAAGCCGGTCGGACAGGTCTACCGAGATCCGGAAACCGGCAAGCTGATATTAATCAGTGAAGACAACGCGGCTTCAGCAACCGAGGAGTAGGCTCTGCCGCGTTTGTCTGCTTTCCTTATCCGTGCGAGCGCATTCCTGCCGCTCGACGCGCAATAGAGGACAGTTCCCCACCGTCTTTGACGAATTCTTCGCCTGAGCGGGCTACAGGCTGGCTGCGGGTTCGACGACCTGTTCGGCCAGCCGGGCGATGTCGCCCTTGACCGCCTGGCGGTCGGCCGGAAACAAGCCGACGATGAGCTGGTCTACCCCAGCGTCCTGGGCGCGTGTGATATCGTCGCGCGTCAGCGGCGCGCCCATGCCGGGCGAGATGGCGAACTGCAGGGCGTCCGGGTCACGGCCGGCGGCGCGGGCATAGTCCTTGATTCGGCCAATCTTGGCCGGCGCCTCGTCAACGCTGACGTTCATCCCGAACCAGCCGTCGCCGACTTCTCCGGCACGCCTGAGGGCGGGCTCGCTCTCGCCGCCGAAGATAATCGGCGGGTGGGGCTTCTGGACCGGCTTGGGGTAAGAGCGCACGCTCGGAAAGCTGCAAAACTCGCCCTCGAAGCTCGTTTCCTCCTCGGTCCACAGCTTTTTCATGACCTGGAGGTATTCTCGGGTGCGGGCCGCCCGCCGGGCCCAGGGAACGCCCAGGGCGGTGAACTCTTCCTCCAGCCAGCCGACCCCGACCCCAAAGTCGAAGCGTCCGCCCGACAGCTTGTCGAGGGTGGCGACCTCTTTGGCCGTGGTCAGCGGGTTGCGCTCGGGCACCAGGCAGATGCCGGTGCCGACCCGGATCGTTTTCGTCTGGGCGGCAATGAAGGTCAGGGCGGCAAAGGGATCGAGGATTTCGACCTGCATGGTCGGCGAGGGAAACTTGCCGTCCGGCGAATATGGATACCTGGACGCGTACTGGTCGAGCAACACAATATGCTCGGGCGCCCAGATGGAATGAAAACCCGCCTGCTCGGCGGTCTCGGCCGCCAGGCTCATGACTTCCGGGTCGGCCATCAGGCCGATACCAACGGCGATAAATCCGGTTTGCATGGATCTGCCTCCTGTGTTGTGCCGGGCGGCTAGGCGACCACCGGCCCGGGTGTAAATGCGCACGGCATGTGTTTGATGCCGTTGATGAAACTGTGCTTGAGGCGTTCCGGCTCGCCGGTCACGTGGAGGTCCGGCAGGCGCTGGAACAGCTCGCGGAACATGACCTCCATCTCGCGGCGGGCCAGATTGGCGCCCAGGCAGAAGTGGGGACCTGCGCCAAAGCCGACGTGCTCGTTCTTTGTGCGGCTGATGTCAAAGGTATCGGGATCGTCGAAGACCGCCTCGTCCCGGTTGGCCGAGGTGTAGAACATGAGCACCTTCTCGCCCTCGCGCAACTGTTGGCCGCCCAGCTCGGTGTCACACAGGGCAGTCCGACGCATGTACACCACCGGGCTGGCGTAGCGCACAATCTCTTCGATTGCGGTTTTGGCATAGGCTGCAAAGTCCAACTGCCACAGCCGGCGCTGCTCGGGGTGTTCGTCCAGCAGTCGGACTCCGTGGGCGATTGCGTTGCGGGTGGTTTCGTTGCCCGCAGCAGTCAGCAGCACGAAGAACGAGCCGAGTTCCTCAACCGTCAACCGGTCACCGTCCAGCTCGGCGTGGACCAGGGCCGAGGTCAGGTCGTCGGTGGGCTGTCGCAGACGCTCTTGGCGCAGCTCATCCATGAGCTGAAACAGGTCGCGGGCGGCCTGGATCGCGGCCATATAGCGCTCCATCAGGTCGGCGGCACCATACTCGGGGTCTGCCCCGCCGAGCAGGATATTCGTACGCTCGAACACAAAGTCGTGCTGGCTGGCCGGGATGCCCAGCATGTCGCAGATGATCTGAATCGGGAAGGGCGCGGCGATATCGCTCACAAAATCACAGCTCCCCCGCTCAATCACCGTATTGACCACCCGTCGGGCGGTCAGTTGCACCTCTTCGTTCACCTTGCGCAGATGGCGCGGCGTAAAAGCCTGGGAGACGAGGCCGCGCAGCCGTTTGTGACGCGGGTCGTCCATAACGATCATGGAACCGAACACGTCCCGGGTATCCGGCGGGGTGTCGGTGACGATGATGCCCTGGGCCGAAGAAAAAATCTGTGGGTTCAGGCTGGCGTGCAAGACATCGGCATGGCGGGTGACCGCCCAATAGCCGGGCCCCGCCACAGGCATACTGGTCTCGCCCTCTTCAAAGAAGGCGATGGGATGATGTTTGCGCAGGAAGGCAAAGGCCGCAACTCGCTCTTCATACGGTTTGAGCCAAAAGTCCCAGTCCGACAGCTTGATGTCGTCCAACGCATAGCTGCTGTGCGGCATGATATTCCTCCTCGGTCCGGCCTCTTCGGGCTTGAAGCGGCTTGATCCTAGCACACTATCTCTTCTATAAAACTGCTGACCGATACCAAAAGGAGGACGGCGTATGAAACTGTCACAAGCCCGGATCGAACCCCTGAGCGAATCGGAATGGACTGACGAACAGCGCGAGGTCTTGGAGTCCCGCTATAAAGAAGGCGTGGTCTACAACGTCATGGGCACCCTGGCCCGGCACTGGGAGGCGGCCAAGAAGTTTAACGGCTGGGCCTTCCACGTCATGGGCGACAGCCAGACCCTGGCGCCCCGCGAACGAGAGCTGTTGATTTTACGCATCGGCTGGCTGTGTCAGGCCGAGTACGAGTGGGGCCAGCACGTGCTGTTCGGCCGTCAGGCGGGCCTGAGCGATGAGGAGATTGCCCGGATCAAAAAAGGCCCCGACGACCCGGCCTGGGACCCGTTTGACGCCAGCCTGCTGCGTGCTGCGGACGAGTTGCACGCCGAGGCGCTGATCAGCGACGCCACCTGGGCGGCCCTGGGCGAGCGCTACAACACCCAGCAGCTGATGGATGTGGTGTTCACCGTCGGCCAGTACAATCTGGTGTCGATGGCCCTGAACACCTTTGGCGTCCAGCTCGATAAAGGCGTCAAGGGCTTTTAAGCACTCGTTACGCAATGCGCGCCTCGGGCCGCATGTGGTGGTCGGCTGGCTCTTCCTCGGCCAGCCGGCCGCCACGTTTTCCATCTCGATCAGGAGGAGAAGGCGGGACGCTCTCGGAGATAGGCGATAATCTCTTCGGGCAAGGGGGTCGCCGTCAGCCAAGAGAGGTCTGGAAGCCGACAAAAATGCTCCTCGTAATCGAGAATAGTGGCACCCACGAGGTCTCCATTTTTCGGGTCTTTGCGGAGGAGGAGGCCATGGTCCTCTGCATAAGAATAGGCCGGTCGAGGAGTCCCAATGGAGATGTAGAGGACATCGGCGTCACGATCATACGAAAGTTCAAGCTGCCCGACACACGTTATGGACGCGGCCATAAGACCCTCCCTCTGGGTTCCAAAGTCGTGAGGTAAGCAGTGTTTAAATAACCTACACCTTTTCTGTATCGTACGACAGCGGTCGTGATACTCCCTGCCCAGAACCCTGTTGTGATGTTCCGCGCGGTAAAAAGCTTGTGTTCCGGTGTCCTCCCTTCATACACGATATCAGGATGTTCTATGGCAGTTCTCGCCAGATCTTCCTTCCCAATCATTTCGGTATGTCGGGCGGTGACATGATCCCAGGAGGCAAAAGTGGCGATCACCGTCTCTCCAAACACATCTGCGACGATGAACTTTGCCACCGCTCCGTCCTTTTTAGATATCGTCCAGGGGAAACACCGGGCGCCGGATTTTTTTGTACGGCAGACGTGACAGGATTTGGGTGGCCAGTCCAGGCGTATCCACGTCGATGATCTTGGCCGCGACCTCGGCAAAACCGGCCCGGTGCTGCATCTCGGCCTTGCAGGCCAGGATTTTGCGCTCGGTCGGCTCAATGCCCAGGCTGCGAAAGTGGTTGGGTTCAAACACCAGCACTGGCCGTGAGGTCAGAATCACCTCGATCCCGCCGCAGTCGACGACCACAGTTGGTCCGCGGTCAAAGGTCATGGAGATGAACGCCGTGCCGGTGGTGAAGACGCCCTGGTGGATGGAGCGCACCCGGCCGCTGATCTCGACCGGGTCGCCGTGAAACCGGTCGGCCTTGCCGCCGACGCTGAGGCTGACGTTCTTGCCGACCCCGGCCTGTATGGCGGCCTGGACAGCCTCGGGGTCGGCGATATTGCCGACGACCGCGCCGCTGGCGCCCTGTTTGAGGAACTCGGCCAGAATCGCCGTGCCGTCGCCCGGCGTACCGGCCCCACCGCTGTCGGCCAGATCGCCCAGGACGACCGGGCCGACCTCGGTCGCCATTGCCTCACGGACGGCCTCTTCGACCGACACCATGTCGGTATGAAACGACTGCCGCTTGGCCCAGCACGCCTCTTTGATCTGCTCGGCGACATCCTGGGCCAGGTTCGGCTCGCCGTCGGTGGTGACCACGACACTCATGCCCGTCTCAGGAATCTCTGAGCAGAAAAACCCTTCCAGCAGTGACACGTCGAGAATGCGCGCATCGCTGGCGGCCAGATTCTGGGCCTGGCGCATCAGATGTTCCATCGGCCAGCCGGGCGCAATATACAGTTTCTGCAGAGCTGGGGACATGGCCGGTTGAGCGCGGGCCATTGTCGGTGACAGGCTGGCGTCGAACATGCCGGCCATGACCTGGGCGGCCTTGCGGCCGACCGGCACGAAGTCGTAGTGCGGATTGGTCTTGACGCCGATCAACAGGTCGGTCTGCTCGACCATCAGCGGGGTGACGTTGGCGTGGCCGTCCAGGGAGGCCATGAGCACGACCTTGTCGCCCACCGCCTCTCTGATGGCGGCCAGCAGATCGCCCTCACAGTCGTCAAGGTGGTCGGCCGCGCCCGTGCCGTGGAGCTGAATGAAGATACCGTCAACTGGGCCAGCCTGGCGCAGCTGTTCGAGAAAACGGTCTTTGGCCCACTCGTGGGCGTCGCGGGTGGCTTTGCCGCCGACCCCCGGAAACATGAACTGGAGCGGCACGGCGTCCCACTGCCGCTGCCGGGCGCCCTCCAGAAAGCCGTAGATGGCGCTGTCCCCGCTGCCCGCATTGAGCAGGGCATCGCCGGCCACGACCGACTTTTGAAACAACTCCAGCCCCATCCGCTGCTCGACAAAGGTATTGACCGCAACCAGGTAGCCGCCGACTGCAACACGCATGACCGTATCCTCCCGTGTGTCGTGTTTCTTGGGCGTGCTATACCACAGGCCAGACCCGGCGGGGAAGGCGACGGACCTGGAAAAGTGCGGCGATATCGCGTACAACAGCGGAGAACCCAAGCCAAGAACAGCGAGGAGGAATGCAGCATGGCAGACTATAATCTGATCTCGGCGGATTCGCATTTTGTGGAGCCGCCCACGATGTGGGCCGAGCGCATCGACCGCAAGTTTCGTGACCGCGCACCCAAAACGGTGGTCGGGCTGGACGGCCGGCAGGGCGAGTGGTTTGTGTGTGAGAACATCACCCCCATGGCGGTGGCCGGATTTTTCGGCGCCGGCGTACCCTCGGGTGAACTCAAGGAGCACAACAAGAAGGGCTTCGATCAAGCCCCCAAGAGCGTCTGGGACCCGGCCTATCGGATCGCCGATCAAGACCGCGACGGGGTGGACGCCGAGGTGATCTACACCTCAATGGGCATGCCGCTGTTCGGGCTGGACGACGCCGAGCTGCGTTTTTCGTGCTTCAAGGCGTTTAACGACTGGGCGACCGAGTATTGCAGCTACGATCTCAACCGGCTGATTCCGCTGGGGCTGATTACCCTTGAGGATATCCCCTCGGCCGTGACCGAGCTTGAGCGGATTGCCGCGCAGGGCATGCGGGGGGCGATGATCTGGGCCGAGCCGCCCGATGACCGTCCCTACAGCCATCCCGACTACGAGCCGTTCTGGGCTGCCGCTCAGGACCTCAACATGCCGCTGTCGCTGCATATTCTGACGGCGCGCGGCGGCACCGGAGCAAACCCGACGGGCGGCAACGCCTTTCTGCTGTCACTGGCCAATCTGCACCACCAGATTGAGCGCTCAATTTCGGTCCTGGTGTACGGCGGGGTGCTGGAGAAATTCCCCAGGCTGAAGATCGTCTCGGCCGAGAATGATGTCGGCTGGATGCCGTACTTCATGTATCGGCTCGATACGGTCCAGCATCGCCTGGGCGCGCTGGGCGATATGAAGCTGTCCATGCGGGCCAGCAATTACATCAAACGCCAGGTCTACGCCACTTTTATTGCCGATCCGGTGTTCGTCGATTCGCTGCACCGCTATGGACCGGACAACACCATGTGGTCGTCCGACTACCCCCATACCGCAGCCACCTTTCCCCGTTCCCGCGAGATTGTGGCCAAGCGGCTGGGTAATCTGGCGGAAGACGATCTGCGCAAGATCGTGCGCGACACGGCCGCCCGCGTCTACGGCCTGGCCTAAGGTTCAGTCCGAGAGGGGCGGCTCAAGCTCGCGCCCCGCACACAAGACACGGCCGGGGGGCTCTCCCCCGGCCTTTATCCACGGCGGTATGAAATCCGCACCGCTCTGCTTACAGCAGACGAATGGACGGACGAACAGCGGGAGGCCCCGCCCGGTTCCACAACGCTGGCCGGCTCCATCCCCAGCCGGCAGAGCAGGATATGCTCTTCTATGGCGTCATGGGCCTGCCCGGGGAACAGTGACGCCGTAGCCAAAACTCACTCAGGTTCCATTAGCAGTGGCTCAGGCTATATCCTTCGCTTCGCCGACTTCCTACCAAATCTACAGGACCACTAATCAATTACTAAATATCTCTCTGAGGACTACTTTCCTGGATTCATTCAGTAACGAGAGGTTGGAATCGCCATCTATCGACTGGAAGGCAGAATCATTTTGCGTTGCAGAACCACCTTCTCTCGCGGTTTTCATATTGTTTATGGCTTCTCTGAACATTCCCTCCGCCCTTTCTGAGTCAATACTATCCATAACGACGACGATTAGTGAATATATTCGCCCTAAATCGTAGGATATGTCGAAATCATAGTCTTCGGCCCATTCTGTATGTTGGACTAGCGCTAAGACCTCTCTCTGTGCAGGAAGCGCTATATTTTCTAATTCAGCAATTGCTTGCGCTGCGGCAGGTATATTGCCTTGCTCTGCTTCAGTCCATTTTCTGCGTACAAGGTCAAGAGTAATTACAGCTATTATGTTTAATGGCGGAATGCGATTCTTTGGTGTAGTAATGTTGTTTTCTTTTTCCTCCCATTTTTCAATCAGAGCTTGTTGCGATTTCCTGAGTTTTCGCGTCCACTTATGATCTTCGTTTTGTGGAGGATTTGCAGCTAGCTTCTGCGTAATTCTTGCGAGTTGAGTGGCATTTTCTATCTGCTCTGGTTGCATATCAAAAGCCGCTTGCATCTTTTGGTACGAGAGGAACAAATAGTTATTATCCCAATCGTCGCTTAGGATGCCGTCTTGAGGACGAGCCAAGTTGTAGTAAAATCTGCTCCAAGTACGATATACCTCGGGTTTTTGCGAGTCGCTTGCCAATGATGCTGCGCGGGCCATTGTCGAGTCGCCTTCCTCTGCAGTATTTCGGAATTTTTTCGCCTCTGTATGTTCTATTTGAGATAACTCCAAATAAATTGCTGCTCTATCAAGTAGGCTTTCTACGAGGTATTCTGGGTTTTGGATTTGCTCGAAGTAGTCAATGGCATTTTCCGACCATGTGGTTGCAGAAGGTTTAGATTCGCTTTGTCGCTCTTGCATCCTGTATAATCTGGATACGAATGATAAAGCGTCAAAGAGCAGATCATCGTCAATTTTTCTCTTTTCTTTTAAAGATGTATTGTACCACCATTCTTGAAAGGCATCTCTCTTTGTGACTAATTCATTCGGTAAAGGTCTGTCCGCGTGAATTGTCCCTTTTTTGCGGGCACTTTTTGCTGCATTTGTCCATTCAAGCACTATCTTTTTATAATTCTTGACATCACGATTGTTAGAAGCTATCTCATCAATGTCTGACAGGCGTCCCAAAGACCGTCGATCCTGGGCGAAAGTGGCGACCTTTCTATTTATGAGATGAGTTCCAGTGTTGCCATTAACTGATAGCCTAACATACATCCAGGCAACTATTCCTAATATCGCAATAGACCACGACAGAATAATTAGCAATACTAGGGCGTGTCATCAGTTAGCGTGCCCCCCTGGTCGGCTTTCCTGTCTCGTCTCGGTATACTGCCCTGGTCAGCCCAAGCGAAGGGAGGGTGCACAATGGCGAGACGGTATGCGTTACGCGAGGATCAGTGGGAACGGATTCAGGACCTGCTGCCCGGCCGGGAGGGCCACGTCGGGGGCACGGCGCGGGATAACCGGTTGTTTGTGGAAGCGGTCTTATACCGCTATCGTGCGGGGATTCCCTGGCGCGATTTGCCGAGCCGGTTCGGGGATTTTCGCGTGATTCATACGCGCCACATGCGCTGGAGTAAAAGTGGGGTCTGGGAGCAGGTTTTCAAGCAGCTGGCCGCCGATGCGGATAACGAATATGCCATGATCGACGCCACGATCATCCGCGTCCACCAACATGGGGCGGGGGCAAAAGGGGGGACCCCGCGGCCGAATGCATCGGCCGCTCCCGCGGGGGCTTGAGCACGAAAATCCATGCGACGTGCGATGCGCTCGGGAATCCGACCGGCTTCCATCTCACGCCCGGCCAAGCCTCTGACCTGGCCGGTGCGGAGGCCCTCTTGCCCCATCTGCTGAAGCACGTGCGGGCTTTGCTCGCCGATAGAGCCTATGACGCCCACGAGCGCGTCATTGACCGTTTGGAGCAGGCGGAGGTGACGGTGGTCATTCCCCCCAAAGCCAATCGGCGCCAGCCTCGCCCCTATGATAAGCACCTCTATCAAGCGCGCCATCTGATTGAAAACTTCTTCGCCAAACTCAAGCAATACCGTGCTCTCGCCACCCGCTACGACAAACGCGCTGTCAGCTTTCTCGGAGCCATCTATCTCGCTGCCTCGGTGATCCTCCTTAACTGATGACACCCCCTAACAACCCGTACGCCTGACCCTGGGTAAGAATTGGAAAAATATTCTTTGCTATTACATCTCTGTATATGAGGATGATTGCCCCGATCGTCAATCCTCCTATTCCAGCTGTGCGGCCTGCGGATTTTATTATCTTTAAGTCCATTTGTAATCCTATTGACTGCTGAACAGTTGCTCGGACTCACGAGGTCATTCCGTCCTTCGAATCAGGCCGGCTACCCCGCCGTGACCTCCTGCTTCTGCGTACTCAATGGGACTGCGTCCGTCCTCATCTTGCGTCGTTGGCTCTGCCCCGGCTTCGAGAAGAACCCGCACGGCGCAAAGGTAGCTGCCAGCCGCTGCCGCGCTGAGCGCTGACGGGCCGCTTGACTCGTTATGCGTGAGGCGATGGTTTTCATGCTCGGCATCTACTCAATACTGATGTTGTGCGTTAAGGCTGTTCAGCGCAAGAAAGTTACGGAGTCCTTCGATTAAAAAGTCCTCCGGGACTTGCCGAGCTGGGGAGCTTCCTCAACTCAGCGATGCAGCGCTCGCCTGAGCGCCTGATCGCGCTCAGTATTGAAACGCTGGACAATGTCCGCACCAGGAGCGAAGCCATTAAAACCGTGGTATCCGCCCGGGTAGATGTGCAGTTCAGTTGGCACTCCAGCCGCCAGAAGACGGCGCGCGTAGTCGATATTCTCGTCCAGGAACAGGTCCAGATCGCCGACCGGAATGTACGCTGGCGGCAAGCCAGCCAAGTCCGTCGCCCGAGCCGCCGCAGCATACGGAGACACGTCTGCGCCACCCGGCTCGTGTCCGAGATACGCGCGCCAACCCATCAGGTTGTTTTCCCGGCTCCACACAAACGTATCAGGAGCCGTCTCGCTGGCCGGAGCGACATTCCGGTCGTCAATCATCGGGTAGATCAAGAGTTGATACGCCAGTTCGACCTCAGCCCGGTCGCGGGTCAACAGTGCCAGCCCGGCCGCCAGTCCACCGCCTGCGCTTGCTCCGCCGATCGCAATACGTGAGCGGTCAACACCGAACTCGTCGGCATGGGCTGCGAACCACTTGAGCGCGGCATAACAATCCTCGACCGGTGCAGGATGCGGATGCTCCGGAGCAAGCCGGTATTCAACCGAGGCGACCACACAGGCGGCGACTTTGGACAAATGCTTGGCCAAGGGATCGTCCTGCTCGACCCTGCCCAGGACATAGCCACCGCCGTGAATCCACACCAGGGCCGGCAGACTGGGCGGCCGATCCGTTGGCTGATACATGCGGACAAAGACATCAGGAGCCCCCGGAGGCCCCGGCACATGCCTATCTTCGGAGGTGACTCCCTCGATGATGGGAGCCTTGGCCATCTGCGCCGCGGCCAGTTCATTTCTCCTCTTCCGGGCGGCTGGAATATCGTGCAGGCTGAACCCGTCGCCCGTCAGGCTGAGAAAGGTCTGAAGCGGTCCTGCCAGTTCTGGGTCAAGCCGATTAGTCATGTCCATGCTGTTTCTCCTTTGACTGGTGCGGTGTCTGTGTGGCCAGCTCAGAAGAAACGATTCCGTGGGCGCGGCAATCCGAGATTCTCGCGCAAGGTCGTCCCTTCGTATTCGCGCCGAAAGATTTCGCGCCGCTGTAGTTCCGGCACGACGAGATCAACGAAGTCGTCGAGCCCGGCCGGCAGATAGGGGAATGTGACATTGAAGCCGTCACAGGCATCGGTCAGCAGCCACTCCTCCATTTGATCGGCGATCATCGACGGCGTGCCGACAAACGCCAAACCGCTATAGCCGCCGACGCGCTGGGCCAATTGCCGGACGGTCAGATGCTCCCGCTGGGCGAGTGCCACGACTCGCTCCCGGCTGCTCTTGCTGGCATTGCTTTCTGGAATCTGTGGCAGAGGCCCATCCGGGTCAAAGCCGGACGCATCATGGCCAAGGGCGATTGACAGGGAGGCGATCGCGCTATCGTAGTGCACGAGACTGTCGAGCCGCGCGCGCTTCTCCAGGGCCTCGCTCGCGGTATCACCAACGACGACAAACGCGGCGGGCAAGACCTTCAGATGCTCAGGCGAGCGACCAAGCTTCTCCATGCGTCCTTTGACATCCGCGTAGAATGCGCGGGCAGCGGTGAGGTTGCTTCCGGCCGCGAAGATGGCCTCGGCCGTCTCCGCCGCGAGCTGGCGACCGGCTTCCGAGGCGCCGGCCTGGACAATGACCGGCCAGCCCTGAACCGGGCGCCCGATGTTCAGCGGGCCGCGCACGTTCAGGAACTCGCCCCGGTGGTCTAGAACGTGGAGCTTGTCCGGGTCAAAATACACCCCTGCCTCCACATCTCGAATGAACGCGTCGTCGGCCCAGCTGTCCCACAGGCCCGTCACAACGTCAAAGAATTCCCGCGCCCGGCGATACCGGGTAGCATGCGCAACATGTTCCTCACGACCGAAATTCATCGCCTCATGCGGGTTGCCCGAGGTCACCACGTTCCAGCCCGCCCGTCCGCCACTGATGTGGTCCAGCGAGGCAAACTTCCGCGCAATATGATACGGCTCGTTGTAGGTCGTGGAGGCGGTGGCGATGAGCCCCAGGTGCTCCGTCACGACGGCCAGGGCGGGCAGCAGCGTTAAGGGATCGAAGGAGGTGGCGGTCGCGCTGCGCTTGAGGCCGTCCATGGGCATGTTGAGCACGGCCAGATGATCCGCCATGAAGAACGCGTCGAAGCGTCCGCGCTCCAGCGTCTGGGCGAAGCGTTTGAGGTGCCGGAAGTTGAAATTCGCATCCGGCCACGCGCCCGGATAGCGCCAGGCTGCGGTATGAAGACTGACCGGCCGCATGAACGCGCCGAGTCGCAACATTCGTGAGTGAGTCACACCAGCACCCTCCCTCTGCTCTATTCAGCGCCAGACTAACAAAGATACACACCCTGCCTACCCCCGTGCGCCCGCCTTTCGGTTCCGTATGGAATTCATGCTGGGCTGCGGAATCGCCAAGTTCCTGACGCCCACTCCCCTAGCTATCCATCGGACACCCGTGCTAGAAAGCGGGGAGTAAAGGAGAAAACAGCATGGCAAACACAGATCAACACCCACAGGGAAACGGATCGATCAAACACTATGACGCAGTCATCATTGGAGCGGGCGTGGGCGGCCTGTACGCCCTGCACCACCTGCGCGAGATGGGCCTCTCGGCGCGCGTGTACGACGCCGCCGGCGGCGTGGGCGGTACCTGGTGGTGGAACCGCTATCCCGGTGCGCGGGTCGATGGTCCGGGCAGTCCTTTCTACTGCTACACCTTCTCAGAAGAGCTGATGCAGGAGTGGGACTGGGCCGAGACCCAGCCCAGCCAAGCCCAGGTGCTGGCGTACGTCGATCATGTTGCTGATCGGTTTGACCTGCGCCGAGACATCCAGCTTGAGACCTGGGTGCGCAACCCGCGTTACGACGAAGCGACGCAGCGCTGGACGGTCGAGACCAGCGCCGGCGAGCACGTCTCGGCCCAGTTTTTGATCTGCGCGGTCGGCACCCTCTCGGCGCCGCACAAGCCCGACTTCCCCGGGTTCGACGATTTCACCGGCGAGTGCTACCACACCGGCCGCTGGCCGCAGGAGCCCGTTTCCTTTGCCGGCAAGCGCGTCGGCGTGATCGGGACCGGTTCCTCGGGAGTGCAGTCGATTCCCGAGATCGCCCGCGAGGCGGCGCACCTGACGGTGTTTCAGCGCACGCCGCAGTACAGCATCCCGGCTCGCAACCGCCCTCTCGAGCCCGAACTGATACAGCACGCCCGCGAAAACTGGGATGCGGTCCGGGCGACGATGCACGCCCATCCCGTGGGCATGCCGTTCGAGATGACCACGCGCTTGGCCGCTGAAGACACCCCCGAGCAGCGCCAGGCGCTGTACGAAGAGCTGTGGCAGAAGGGCAGCTTCCACCTCCTGTTCGGCAGCTATGCCGATCTCCTGACCAACAAGGAGGCCAACCGCACATTGGCCGATTTCATACGCGGCAAGATCCGTGCGACCGTGCGCGACCCCAAGATTGCCGCCAAGCTGATGCCCGACTACTATCTGGGCACCAAGCGCCAGATCCTCGACAACGGCTACTACGAAACCTTCAACCGCGACAACGTCAGCCTGGTCGACCTGCGCGAAGACCCGATTCAAGAAGTCACACAAACAAGCGTGCGCACCGCGATGGGCGACCATCCCCTCGACATGCTCGTGCTGGCGACCGGCTTCGATGCCATCAGCGGTACCCTGCTGCGTCTCAACCCCAAGGGGCGCGACGGCGTCAGCCTGAAAGACAAGTGGAGCAGCCGCTTCACAACCTACCTCGGCATGGCGATCGCTGACTTCCCCAATCTTTTTCTGATCCACGGCCCGGGCTCGCCCTCAGTGCTGTACAACATGCCGCTCGGTGCCGAGCGCGAGACCGAGTGGATCGGCAACTGCGTACGCTACCTGCGCGATAAGGGTCTGGGCGCTATTGAGCCGACTCCCGACTCCGAGAAGCTCTGGGACCGAGAGGTCACCGAGCTGGCCAACGAGACGCTCTACCCCCTCACCGACTCGTGGTATACGGGGGCCAACATCCCGGGCAAGCCCCGCCAGTTCCAGGTCCACCTGGGCGGCCCGCTCTACTTCGAGCGCCTCTCCGAGGTTGCCGCCAAGGGCTATGAGGGCTTCGTGTTTGAGGAGGAGAACCGCGCGGAGGTCGCCGCCGCGTCCTGAGCGCCTCAGAAAACGGGGTTTAACGAGCAGCCGGAAGCGGAGTGGAGTTTCGGGCAAAAAGCACCCGCGTCCCAAAACGTAGACGTTCCAAGACGGCGGCCTTGAGATGCTTCAAGGCCGCCGTCTCATTGTGGGCTTGTCACTGAGTCCGAGACACACGGAGACACGAGGAGTGATGCGATAGCCTCGGTCGGGCGGTCCCTTGCTGCGAGACACCCCAGAGTGTCTCCCGATAGGCTGGAGTAGGTCGGATTAGCGGAGCGTAATCCGACACGTACGGGCTGTCGGGTTACGCCTACGGCTAACCCGACCTACACGGCTACACCTAATGGCGAATCGCTCTGGGGACGGGGCTCGCTCGCCATCACACGTCAATTCCATACTCTTTGAGCAGGGCGCGGCTTATCACGATGTTCTGAATCTCCGTCGCCCCATCGAGATAGTGCGTCATCTTGGCTGTGGCGAGATGACGGGCGAGTGGGGCGTCCGTTCGCAAGCCCACCGCCCCCATCGCCTGCATACACTGCGACACGCCTGTCAGCGCGACTCGGCTGGCAAACTTCTTGGCGTGCGCCGCTTCCGCAATTGCCGCCTCCCCTCGATCCAGGGCTGCCGCAGCCTGATAGGTCAGCAGGCGAGCAGCCTCAAGATCCGTCGCCACATCCGCCAGTTCCCACTGCAACCCTTGGAAGCTCAGCAGGGGCTTGCCGAATGCCTGTCGCTTGGCGCCATACCTTAAGGCGGTCCGCAAACTGGAAGTGAGAATGCCACAGCAGCCGGCCCCAACAAACGTTCTGGCCGCAGTGATGCCGCGCATGGCGGCCTTGAACCCGTCTCCGGGGCCGAACAACAGGTCCGTCTCGGGGACAGGACAGTCGGTCAATCGCAGTCCCGTGACGCCCATCGCATGCCCGCCGAGCAGCGTATAGGGCGCTTCTCGGACAAGACCCGGTGCGTCGCCGCTCACCAAAAAGCCGGCAATGCCCCGCCACCCCTGGGCGGGATCGGTCTGGGCATACACCCCGAACACGTCCGCCTGTACACCGTTGGTCACCCAGGCTTTCTCTCCGCTGAGCCGCCAGCCGTCGGCCGACTCTTCCGCATGCGTCGTAAGGGCGGTAGCGTCGCTGCCGGCTCCGGGCTCGGTCAGGCAAAAAGCGCCAATGCGTTCGCCCGCAAGCATCGCCGGGACGTAGCGGGCGATCTGTTCGGGAGTACCGTTCCGGGCGATGCTGTTCAGCAAATTGTTGTGAACCCACAAGCCGAAGGTGAAGGCGAAACATGCACCGGCCAGTTCTTCAAGCACCTTGGCCGCGGCCACATGGCTGGCCCCGTGGCCGCCCAACGCCTTGGGCACCAGAACGCCGGCGAGGCCTGCTCTCGCCGCCTGCCGAAAGGTCTGGACCGGGACGGTTCGATTGAGTTCCCAGTCTGCCGCGTGGGGCGTAATATGTTCGGCCGCAAACGTCCTGGCAATCTCGACCAAGCTGGTCTCATCGGTCGTCAGCGGGGGAACCATGTCGCACCTGTGCCGGACCAAAGCGGTACGGCTCGAGTGTGTCCTGGGCGGCGATACGGAACTTGTGCCAGCGGCCGCCGCCGTAATAGGCCAGGCTGCCGGGCTCGGCGTCGCCGTGTCCGTTGTAGTACGACAGACAGTCTCGCAGCGGTGCCGATACAATGTCTGCCTGGCGGCAATGCTGGGCGTAGTCCTCTTGCGGCTGGCTGTGAATGTCAACGATGGTCTTGCCCTGGTCACGCATGGTCGACAGCATCCACACGATGTAGTCGCCATGCGCGTCGATGGCGTCGGTGAAGTTAAAGCTGCCGCCACCGCCCTGGGGGCCGGTCACAATGAAGAGGTTCGGGAAGCCCCGAGCGTGGATACCCAGAAAGGTCTTCGTGCCCTCGGCATCCCAGGTCTCCTGGATGGTGCGGCCGTCGCGCCCCAGCGTCGTGTTGAATAAACCGGACGCCATCCATTGGAACCCGGTCGCATAGATCAACACATCGAGCGGGTACTCGACTCCGTCATGCACGACGCCGCTCTCGCTGATCTGGCTCACGCCGGCCGGTGCGGTGTCCACCAGATGAACGTGCGGCTTGTTGAACGCCGGCAGGTATTCATCGTGGAACGTCGGTCGCTTGCACCCGTACGGGTAGTAGGGCTTGAGGGCCGCCGCCGTCTTGGGGTCCTCCACAATGGTGTCTACGCGGGCTCGGATCTGTTCCATGATCCGAAAGTTCGTGTTCAGCTGTTTCTGGACCCGTTCCTCGCGCGTCAGCGTGGTCGTGTGCTTTTTGCGCTTCCTGAAATCCGCGACCCTGCCGGCGAGGTAGTCGTCATTGGCCTGGATCGCCGTGCGGCCCTCGGAGATGCGGGCGAATCGCTTCCGGCGGGCTCTCGCCCAGCCCGGTTCATGCGACCACTCGTCGATCTCCTCCTGTTTCGTTTGGCGCTGGTCGCGCACGTCGATCGTCGACGGTGTGCGCTGGAAGACGTGCAGCTCAGCTGCGACCTTGGCCAGTTCCGGAATGACCTGCACCGCAGTCGCCCCGGTCCCGATGATCCCGACCCGCTTGCCGTCCAGGGCGACATCGTAGCGCCAGCGCGAGGTGTGGAAGGACTCGCCCCGAAACGTCTCCATGCCCTCGATACGGGCCAGCTTCGGTGTGGTGAGGATTCCGTTGGCCTGAATCAGGTAGCGTGCTCGCATGGCGTCGCCACGGTTGGTGCGTACGATCCACCGTCCAGCGTCTTCGTCCCACTCGGTCTTCTCCACCGTGGTGTGGAAGAGACAGCGGTCATAGAAGCCGAACTTTTCGGCCATTTTCTGGCAGTACTCGAAGATCTCAAACCCCGACGCAAATTTCATCGACGGGAAGTAGCCCATCTCCTCCAGTAACGGAAAGTAGCTGTACGACTCCACATCACACGCAATGCCCGGATAGCGGTTCCAGTACCAGGTCCCGCCGACATCACCGCCCTTCTCACAGAACCGCACGTCGGTAAACCCGGCCTGGCTCAGCTTGTGCCATAACAACAGCCCGGCGAAGCCGGCGCCCACGACCAGGATTTCGCACTCGTCGGTCAGCGCGTCACGAGGGACCGGGTCTGCGGAGTACACGTCCTCAAGGTAGGTGCTGAACTCGCCCTCCATCGCCATGTAGTCTGCCGCCCCCCGGCGCGCCTCCTTGAATTCGCGATACTTCGTCTGCTCCTCGGCGTTGAACACCGCGCCTGGTGGCTGTGGCGGCAGCGTCTTGAGCGACTCATCCTGGGTGACCGAGTAGCCTCTCCCGACCACATCGTCCATCGTGCTGGCAGCCCGGGTGTTAAAGATCTTCCGTCCGGTAGCGGGGTCAATCCTGATCGGCGTCATCTGCTCTCCTCTATTTGCATATCGGTGAAAGTTGCCTGTATTTCCGGCGAGGGACGGCCGGACTATAACCTATCGTGGGCTAGGTGTCAGCGCCCACCGTGCTGGAGAGGCGGTGCCGGGCCGTCGGCAAAGACCGGGCTACAGCCATTCTTCCTCTGTGTGCAGGCGGGTCAGGTGAATCTTTTTCATCTTCCAGCGGCCATCTTCCTTCACATAGTCTTCGTGATAGTGCCCCCAGCCCTTAAAGTTGCAGGTCGACAGGCGCACATTGTCGAACATCGACCAGACACCGTGTGCGGTTGTTGGGCTGGTCAGTTCGATTTCCGGCATGTAGCCCTGATGTATCGATTTTGCGCCGGTCAGCAGCGTGCGGATGCCGTCAACCAGCGCGTCGCCACCCGCGATCTCGATGTCGCGCGGCAGGTCCTCGCTGGCGCGTGGCGCGCCTTCGTATAGCGCCGAAATATCGGCGGCGAAACATTCCCGCAAACGATCCCACTGCTGCGTGTCCATCAATCGGAAATAGCGCGCTTTAAGCTGGCGGATCGCTTCCAAATCGTTGTGTTGGTCGCTGGTCATGTGTTGCTCCCTTAGGCTACGTGTTGTCTGGTCAGCCGTCACAGAAGACCTGGACGGGCTCCTCACATCGAAACTTCCATGCAGGCTTGCCGCGTAAAAGATCGGCCCAGGGTAGCGCGTTTGGGCAACAAAAACGAGGAGCAGCTGCACAGGCTCCAGGGCATATTGGCGGGATGCTCCGCTGTGGCCCAGCCTCGCTCCATCTCGCAGGTGGTCTCTCAGTTTGAAAATAGGTGTCCTGTCTCACCCACACCAGGTAAATTCCTCTCAATCCCCCTTTTTCAACGTGTGATGCAAAAAGAAACCCACCCCGGCCTTCGGCCACCCCTCCGAGGAGGGGTGCCGCGCGAGCGGCGGGGTGGGTCGCTCCCATCGCAAGGCTGGCACGAATAGACTCCGGGTAAGGTGCATCACACGTTTTCAAAGGGAGAAGCGCGCCAGTGCAGGGGGATTTCTTGGCAGGATGGTCCTCTTCCAGGGAAGAAATGCAAACTGAGACACTACCCTCTTGCAGTCTACGTTGACAGCTCTGGGGCTTCTCAGTAGACTGCGTCGTCACTCCACTAAAACACTCTTCTGATCGGCATTGAGGGGGGAACCGCAGGGTGTTGACAATGACGGAAAAGTGCTGGCGCGCGCCGCAGGACGTGTCTGGCTGCCGCCGGGCGATCTTGTCGTCCGCGAGGTCGGCCGTCCCGTCGTGAGTGGCCGTCATTCTTATCCTACGCGCCCCGATCAGTTTTTCGTGAGGAATCGTTATGACTGACACACAACTCAATCGTACCAGTGCCCATATCACCCAACCCAAATCGCAAGGGGCGTCTCAGGCTATGCTGTACGCCACGGGGCTGACCGAAGCCGATATGCAGCGCGCCCAAGTCGGTATCGCCAGCGTGTGGTTCGACGGCAATCCGTGCAACATGCACCTGGGCGACATCGCCACGAAGGTCAAAGAGGGCGTGGGTGCCGCCGACATGGTCGGGATGCGTTTCAACACGGTCGGGGTGTCGGACGGCATTTCCATGGGCACGAGCGGCATGAGCTTCTCGCTGCAATCGCGCGACCTCATCGCCGACTCCATCGAAACCGTCATGGGTGCGCAGTGGTATGACGGCCTCATCACCATCCCCGGCTGCGACAAGAACATGCCCGGCGTCATCATGGCGATGGGACGTGTGAATCGCCCGGCGTTGATGATCTACGGCGGCACCATCCGCCCCGGTCACAGCGGCGGGAAGACGCTCGATATCGTGTCGGCGTTCCAGTGCTACGGCCAGTATATTGCCAACACCATCACCGACGCCGAGCGCCAGGATGTCGTCCGCCACGCCTGCCCCGGCGCCGGGGCGTGTGGCGGCATGTACACCGCCAACACCATGGCCTCAGCCATTGAAGCGCTGGGCATGAGCCTGCCGTTCAGCTCCTCAACGCCGGCCACCGACCCCGGCAAGCTCGACGAGAGCCTGCGGGCCGGACAGGCGATGCGCGCCTTGCTGGAGCAGGATATCAAACCGCGCGATATCATGACCCGTCAGGCGTTCGAGAACGCTATGGTCATGGTCATGGCGCTCGGCGGCTCGACCAACGCCGTGCTGCATCTGATCGCTATGGCTCGCGCCGTTGACGTGGCACTCACCATCGACGACTTCCAGGCGGTGAGCGACCGCGTGCCGTATGTGGCCGACCTCAAACCCAGCGGCAAATACGTGATGGAAGACCTGCATAACATCGGCGGCACCCCGGCCGTGATGCAGTACCTGCTGGACAAAGGCCTGCTGCACGGTGACTGCCTGACGGTGACGGGCAAGACCCTGGCCGACAATCTGCGCGACCTGCCCGGACTCCCGGACGAACAGGACATTATTCAGCCGATTGAGCGTCCGATTAAAGAGACGGGGCATATTTGTATTCTCAAGGGTAATCTCGCGCCAGGCGGGGCGGTGGGCAAAATTACCGGCAAAGAAGGTTTGGTGTTCACCGGGCCGGCCAAGGTCTACGACTCGGAAGAGGACATGCTGCACGCGCTCGAACGCCATGAGATCGAACACGGCGATGTGGTGGTCATTCGCTACGAGGGTCCGAAGGGCGGACCGGGTATGCCGGAAATGTTGACCCCCACCTCAGCCCTGGTGGGTGCCGGTCTGGGTGGGGGTGTCGCGCTGTTGACCGACGGACGTTTTTCTGGCGGCTCGCACGGCTTCCTCATCGGTCATATCGTCCCCGAAGCGCAGGAAGGCGGTCCGATCGGCCTGATTCAGGACGGCGACATCATCACCATTGATGCGGAGCAGAACATCCTCGACGTTGCCGTCAGTGACGAGGAGATGGCCCGCCGTCAGGCACAGTGGACCATGCCGCCGTACAAGGCGACGCGCGGGACGCTGTACAAATATATCAAGAGCGTGAAAAATGCCTCCGAAGGCTGCGTGACGGACGAATAAATTCTTTGCGCCTCACCGGCTGACAATGGCTCTGCATTTCAATTTATTACGAGCCGTGTAGGTCGGCTTAGCCGTAGGCGTAAGCCGACAGGGCAGGGACGGGGGGAGTGTCGGATTACGCTTCGCTAATCCGACCTACTGACTAGACCGGAAAGTTAGACCGCGCAGGATGCAAGATTTGCTCTCACCTGAAGGACCATGCAACGTCCCCTAAATTGCTGCGTTATACGTCCTTATTGACGCTGTCATACCTCTCTTCAAAGAACTTGATCTCCATGTTCACTATACGTTCGTAGTCTTTTGAGGCCGCGAACAGGGAAAGGCTTTCGTCCGTCAGCTCGTCGATGCCGAGTACAACTCGGGCAACAAGGGCGACTTTGGTCATGCGATCCACTAGATTCTTGAAATTTGCCTCTTCGATTTCTCCCTTCTCATCGTACTTAATGAGGACGTTGGACATGTCCTCGGAAAGCTTCTTGATCTCCGCCCAAACTTTGGTCGGCAGCACTGCTGCGGCCTCTTCCTCAAGTTCCGAGAATTCGCGGAAGCATTCGGCAATATCTTCCCTCGCTCTTTCCTTGTGTGTGTCGTCATTCCCATGGAGGATCGCGGCATACACTCGAAAACGCGATTGTTTATGTACAATTCGAGGGAGCAGTTCTACCTGCTTCGAAAAGACGGCCTCTCGTAGGGGACCGCTTCTCGCTTTGGCTGTAAAGTAGAGTCCGGCTCCGCCAGCAATCAGCGTTGCGGTTATTCCCGCAAGACCAATAATCAGTGTGACCATTTGATCAGTCATGTCATCTCAAAGGGTCTAATAGGTGTTATGCCGCGTCAGTTGGTTGGTACATCTGTCAACAGACAGCGTTATCATAGGTGCTAACATCATTTTTTCTCCCATCCGAAGCAGCCTCCCTCTGACCGTTTGAGAGCCCTGCTTTTCAATTTACTAGGAGTCATGGCGCAGCGCCGGCAACACCCGTTCGCCCAATAAGCGCAGACCCTCTGCGGTGCTGAGGCCGTGAGGCGTGCCGAACTCGACCCGTCGCGCTCCCGCCTCAAACACGGCCGCAGCCTGGTCGGCCACCTGCTCGGGCGTTCCGGCAAACGCCACCCGTCGCAGTAAGTCATCGGAGATATAGCTCCCGGCCCGCTCAAAATCGTAGGCATCGCTGGCCGCTCTGATACGCGCCAGCAGCTCCGGCTCAATATCGAGGCTGCGGTCCAGCTCGGCGATAACCGGCAGATACAGCGCGGCCTCTCGGCGGGCCAGCTCGCGGGCCGCCTTGCCGTCCGTATCCACTACCGTCACCGCGCCGACGACGAGGCCGATGGCGTCCGAGTCCCGCTGGCTGTGAGCTGCACTGCTCTCCAGGACGCTCTGCATCTGAGACACCGCAGCCGGATTGGCTGTTCCGCCGAGTTTGACCTCGGTGATGTGTTCGGCGCAGGCCGCCAGGGTTTGCTCGCCCCACGTGCCCAACAAAAAGGGCACATCGGGGCGCGCAATTTTCCACCGCAGGGCCTCGCCGCCGGCCAGCGAGAACACCCGCCCGACATAGGGTTCTGGCGATTGGATCAGCAGGTGGCGAATACAGCCGAAGGCTTCCCGCAGGGCGGTCACCGGCCGCTCGGCGTGTACGCCGACAAAGTTCAGCCAGGCTCCGCGCGCCAAGCCCAGGTAGGCGCGGCCGTGTGAGGCCTCGTCAAGCAGGGCGATGTTGCCGGCAAGGTTGATGGGGTGGCAGGTGAACGGGTTGACCGCTGCGGGACCGATACGGACGCGGGTGGTGTGTCGGGCGATTTCCAGCAGGGGTAGCCAGGCGGGTTGGTAGAGCATGTCGTTGTACACGCTCACACCGCCGAAACCGAAGTCCTCAACGGTTTTGGCCAGCGGCCCGTAGGATGTGATGGGCTTGTCGGTCTGGAAGGCGATGCTGACGGAGCGCTGCATGGCGCGACTGGGGAGCGGAGGCTGTACGGGCGGGCAGGGACGCCCGCCCGTCATGGCTGAGTTCAGCGCCGGGCGGCCGGGCCGCGCAGCAGCTGGCCGGGCAGGGCGCCGGTGTGTTCACCGTCGCGCAGCACCACTTGACCGTTGACGATGCTGGCCAGAAAACCGTCGGCTTTCTGCTTCAGGCGTCGTGCCCCGGCCGGCAGATCGTGGGTGACCTGCGGGAGCCGGGGGCCGACCGTTGCAGGATCAAAAATCACCACATCGGCCTGCCAGCCCTCGCGCAGCAGGCCGCGTCCGGTCAAACCCCACTGCGAGGCCGGCACAAAGCTCAGCTGATGCACGGCCTCTTCCAGGCTCAGCGCCTGTTTGTCGCGGACCCAGTGGCTCAGCACGTGGGTCTGGAGCGAGGAGTCCATGATCTGCGACACGTGAGCCCCGGAGTCCGAGAAGGTGACGACCGAGCGGGGGTGGCGCATCATCTCCAGCACGTGGTCCTGGTTGTGGTTGACCAGCGGCTGCAAGAAAAAGCGTTGCAGGTGTGTCTCCAGGGCCAGATCGAGGAAAGTCTCAAGCGGGTCCTGGCCGCGTTCGTCGGCAATCTCGGCCACCGAACGGTAGGGCGGGGTTGCCGCGTCCATGACAAACAGCCACTTGAAATTCGCCGCTCGGGCTTCGGCCCCAATACCCTGATTGCTCCGCTTCGGCGCCTGACGCACGGCGGCGACCAGTCGGCCGCGCATGTCCGGGTCGCGCAGTCCGGCTTCCTGCTCGGCCAGCGGCAGTTTGCGGAAATCGGACCACACCGGCAGCTTGTCGAACGGCGTGGTCGTCTCAAACGACAGGATCACACTCAGGGGCCGGCTGTGGACCTGGACGAACATCCGTCCGCCAGCCGCCGCCGTGTCATCGGCCAGCCGAAAGAAGGGTTGCCACATATTGGGCGCCTGACGGCTGCTGAACATGCCGAAGGTAACCGGCACGCCGGTATCGACGGCCAGAGCCTTGAGCCGTCCCATGTACTCATCAACCCGGTCGGGGTCGAACCGGGCGTCCTCATTGGCGATCTCGAACACCCCGGCGTTCTGCTCACCCAGTACGCCGACGAGTTGACGTACCTCGTCCCAGCTGGCCAGGCGGCTGGCCACCGGCTGGTTGTCGGGCGTCTGATGATTTTTGGTCCGTGAGGTGGTAAAGCCGATCGCTCCGGCCCGGATGGCGCTGCGCACCTCGTGCTTCATGGCCGCCAGGTCGTCCGGGCTGGATTCCTGGCTGAAGGCGCGCTCGCCCATGACGTGGGTGCGCAGGGCCGAGTGGCCGATATAGGCCGCGTAGTTGATGCCCTTGGGCAGACGCTCGACCGCGTCGAGATATTCCGGGAAGGTCGTCCAGCTCCAGCGGATGCCGGCTTCCATGGCCTGGGGCGCGATGTCTTCGGCTCGCTCCAGGTTGCGCATGACCAGCAGTTTGTCCTTTTCCGCGCACGGGGCGAGCGAGAAGCCGCAGTTACCCATGACCACGCTGGTGATGCCGTGCCAGCACGAACAGGTGCCGAGCGGGTCCCAGAAGACCTGGGCGTCCATGTGGGTGTGGCCATCGACAAAGCCGGGACTGACCACACGGCCCTCGGCGTCAATGACCTGTGTCGCGCCGTCCCGAATACGGCCGATAGCCGCAATTTTTCCCTGGGCGATGGCCACGTCGGCCTGAAAACGGGGCAGGCCCGAGCCGTCAATAACCGTTCCGTTACGAATCAGCAGGTCGTAGTGCATCCGTCCCTCCTTGTGTGTGCGACTGAAGCCTAGCACCTCAGCGGCCGAAGTTCGAGGCCAGACTCAGAACGAACTCAGAACAGGATGCGGTCTTCTCTGAGCCGGGCAATCGCCGCGTCCGAGTAGCCGAGGATGTCGCGCATGACCGCATCGGTGTGCTGTTCAGAAAGTCTTGACGATTTTCACTAAAATGGATATTTTCACCGTGTGATGAAAATGGTAGAATTGGTGAAGGATATTGAACTTAGAGCTGCTGAAGCTCTGAAAGCGCTGTTTTCTCGTGTTCCTGCCATTGAGATCGTGGACTTCGAGCGTGAAGTGTTTCTTGGATCTGGCATCCGAGCCGACTTCGTCATGAATGTCCGTCACAGGGACGAACCTTATGCACTGCTCGCTGAGGTTAAGCGTAGCGGGCAGCCTCTTCATGTCCGCTCCGCGATCTGGCAGCTTCTGAGTTATGTCCGACGCAGCGGTGGCCGTCATGTGCCAGTGCTTATCTCGCCCTATTTTTCTCCGCAGTCACAGGCGATCTGCGAGGAGGCCGGGGTCAACTATCTCGACCTGTGCGGAAATGCCCGTTTGGCCTTTGATTCCGTATACATCGAACGATCCGTCGCCGATAAACCGAAACCAGAGACACGCGCTCTACGGTCTATCTTCAGCCCTAAGGCTGCACAAATCCTGAGCTTCATGTACCTGGAACCGGACCGTGAATGGCGCGTAACCGAGCTCGCCAAAACTGCGAATGTCAGCCTCGGGCATGTCAGTAATGTTCGAAAAGCCCTGTTAGAGCGTGAGTGGATCGCCGAGCGTCATGAAGGCGTCGCTCTTAGCGATCCTGATGGCCTTTTGGACGTTTGGCGTGAGAACTACCGTAGACCTCTCGGTGATTCAATATCAGGATACACATATCTGCACGGGTCGTCCCTCACTGATCGTTTGCGTCACGTCCTCTCTCCAGAAGGGGACAATGGGCGGGCCATTGGCGCCTGTCAAACCGCTGCGCAATGGCTCGCCCCCTTTGAACGTGAAACGACGCATCATTTTTACGCCGACCCCATCGGTGCTGGGCGGCTGCAGGACGCCCTCGATTTCGCACCGGCTGTTAAAGGGCCAAACGTGGTGATCCGCGTACCGCGAGATGAAAGTGTTTTCCAGGTCGTGGCCGAACCCACTGAGGGCATCTTCTGCACGAGCGCGCTGAGGACATACCTTGATCTGTGGAGTGCCGGGGAACGCAGTCGGGAAGCCGCAGACTTTCTCCGTGAAAAGTGTTTGCGATGGCACCAGTAAACCCAAACGACCCTCAGTCAGCCAATGATTATGATGACCGCACGACCGCTGCGGTGAAATCGGTCCTTGTTGAAATCGGGCAAATCCTCGGAAGCTTCGAGGGCAAATTTGCGATTATCGGTGGCGCCGTCCCGTGGCTGCTGTTGAGTCAAGCCGATAGCCCACACATTGGGACTACAGATGTTGACCTGAGTTTAGACGCCAAAGCGCTGGGTGACGGCGAATATGCTCATCTTGTGGAAGCGTTGCAGGAAAACGGGTATCACCAGCGAGATAGTATGAAGCGGTTCCAGTTGGTCCGCACGGTCCCAGCCACCGATGGCGGCCCGGCCATTGATGTCGTTGTCGATTTCCTTATGCCGCGTGATGCCAAGATCATCAAAAACGTTCCTCCGCTGATCAACCAGTTTGCCGTGCAACGCGCTGATGGCGCTGAGCTGGCGTTGAAGTTCTATAAAATGGTCGCGATTGACGGCGACATGCCGGATGGCGGCACCAACAGCGTCAGGATCGCTGTTGCATCGATCCCAGCTCTTCTGGCAATGAAGGGCTTTGCAATCAATAACCGCCTCAAGCGTAAAGATGCCTACGACATCCATTACTGTATCCGTCATTTTCCGGGAGGCATGAACGCTCTGGTTGAGGCTTGTCGGCCGCTACTTGAAAATGAACAGGCACGGGCCGGCTACGCGCACATCGAGAGCAAGTTCGATACGGTTGACGGATTCGGCCCGACCAGTGTTCGCCAGTTCGTGAAGAATTCAGATTCACTTGGCGCTCTCACGCCTGATCAATGGCAACAGGATGCTTTCGGTCAGGTCGACGCATGGCTGAAAGCGATGGGTCTGCGATGACGCATCGCTCTTCCAAAACCAAGATACGCACCCCAGATATGCCAGTCCTCGACGAAGTGTTCGAGATGGGTGACGGCTATGTTCTGAACTTCTCGAACAACACCTCTCCATCCTCCGGGATCTCGTCAAGAATCCGGACGAACCGGTTGAACTCGTCCGCGCTCGGAAACCCCTCGTGCTTCTCCTCCTTGTAGCGAAGGTGTGGGTCGTATAGTTGGGCGCGACCGAAGTTCGAGGCCAGACTCAGAACGAACTCAGACCAGGATGCGGTCTTGCCTGAGCCGGGCAATCTCCGCGTCCGCGTAGCCGAGGATGTCGCGCATGACCGCATCGGTGTGCTGTCCGAGCAGCGGCGCAGGAGCCCGCACCCCGTTTGGCGCGTTGCTGAGCAGCCAGGGAAGGCCGGTGTGGGTCTGGCGGCCGACCTCGGGATGCGGCAGGCGGACAAAAAATCCGCGTTCGGTGAGGTGGGGGTCGCGGTCAAGGTCGTGGCTGTTCATCGACGGAAAGGCCGCCACTCCAGCCGCCTGGAGCCGCTCGGTGATGTCCCACTTGTCGCGCTGCGAGGTCCAGGCCGTCAGCCGCTCTTCGAGTGCGTCTTCGTGCGCCTTGCGGTCGGCCGCAGTCCGAAAGCGCGCGTCGCGCAGGAGTTCCGGCTGGTCCATGGCTCGACACAGCGCCTGCCACTCCTGGTCGGTCCCGCAGGCAATGCTCACCCACTCGTCCTCACCGGCACACCGAAAGCAGTTGTGGGGGGCCAGCCACGGGTCGCGGTTGCCCTGCCGGGCGGGTTGCTGGCCGTTCATGGCGTAGGCCATCCAGCCCTCGGGCAGCAGGGCGGCCACCGCCTCCCACAGCGAGACGTCGATATACTGCCCGTCGCCGGTTCGCTGTCGGGCAACCAGGGCGGCACAGACGGCGACCGCCGCGTTGATGCCGGCGTTGGGGTCGCCGTAGGAGAGGCCGACTTCGGCGGGCGGGCCGTCCGGATAGCCGGTCAGGGAAGACAGGCCGGTCAGCGGAGCGATGGCCGGACCGTAGGCCATGTAGTTTTTCTGCGGGCCGGTATGACCGTAGCCGGAGATGGAGGCGACGATCAGGTCGGGTTTGAGTTGTTTGAGAGCGTCGTAGCCAAAGCCCAGCTTGTCCATCACCCCGGTGGCGAAATTATCGACCACCACGTCGCTGTGTTGAATCAGCTCGCGGGCAATGCGCCGACCCTCGGGCGTGGTGAAATCCAGCCGCAGGCTTTTCTTGGCCTGGGCCCACTGGTTGAAGACGGCGCTGGTGTTGGCGCTGGGTTTGATGCCTCTGGGGCTGGCCGGCAGACGCCGGGTCAGGTCGAGCCGCGCCCGGGACTCGATTTTGATGACCTCGGCTCCCAGGTGGGCCAGATGCGCGGTGCAGAAGGGGCCGGCCCACACCCAGCTGAAGTCGGCCACCCGAACGCCGGCCAGGGGCAGGGCCGGAGGCGTTGCGGTCCCGACTGGCGGGACTGGTGCGGCGGCCTGGAGTTGTTCGGCGTTGTGCTCGCCCAGCAGCGGAGCGGGACGGCGAATCTTCCACCACGGCTGGCCGAGCTGGTAGGGCGGACCCAGGTGGGTCAGCCTGCCCGCCTTGGGGTGGGACACTTCAACAAAGAAATTGCGCGCTCTGAGCTGCTCCTGCTCGGCCAGTTGGGCCATATCGAACACCGGCGCAAAGCAGATGCGCTTCTCCTGTCCGGCCCGGAACAGGTCGGCCACCTTCCAGTCCCGAAACCAGGCGTTCAGGTGGTGGTGGAGGGCTTCTTTGTTTCTGGCCCGTCTGGCCGCGTTGCGGAACAGGTCTTGTTGGCTCCAGTCCGGGTTGCCCATCAGCTCTTGCAGCCGCTGCCACTGGTCTTCTTCGGCCACGGCCAGAAAAATCGGACCGTCTTTGCAGGCGAAGATTTTCCACGGGTCTTGCAGGCGTCGGCCCAGGCGCGAGGTGTGCCAGCCCAGATAGGTGTAAAAGACAAAGTTGTGCTCCAGAAACGACGCCACATAGGACTGGACAGACAGGTCGATGTGTTCGCCCCGGCCGGTTTGCAGGACACGAGAGTAGGCGGCCAGGCAGGCGGTGGCGGCCGCCAGCCCGCCCTGAAAATCGGCCTGCTGACCGGCGGCTCTGAGCGGCGGCAGATCGGGTCGGTCGGAGCCGCCCGGGCTGAGCCAAGCCCAGCCGCCGGCGTGGGCCACGGTGAGTTCGTAGGCCGCGTAATCCTTGTACGGTCCGGTCAGGCCAAACGGCGTGACCGCACACATGACGAGACGCGGGTTGACGGCCTGGAACGCCCCGTAGTCAAGGCCCAGCGCCTCGGCCTGGGCGGCCGGGTAATTATGCACCAGCAGGTCGGCCCAGCCGATCAAGTCGGACAGGCGACGGCGATCCTGGGTCGAGCGCAGGTCGAGCGTCCGGCCGCGCTTATTGGTATTCAGGGCCAGAAACAGGCCGCTCTTTTCCGGGTCCGCTATGCCGTCCGGAAACGGACCGCGGCGACGCGCCCGGTCCCCGTCCGGCTCCTCGATTTTCACCACATCGGCGCCCAGGTCGGCCATCAGCTTGGTCGCGTAGGCGGCCGAGACCATGTGGCCGAGTTCCAGGACTTTGATCCCCTCAAGGCCCTGCATGGCATTCCCTCCTGTCCCT
Organism: uncultured Binatia bacterium (SeqCode); assembly: GCA_965243735.1. Taxonomy (GTDB): domain Bacteria; phylum Desulfobacterota; class Binatia; order Bin18; family Bin18; genus JAAXHF01. The sequence continues at coordinate 2,675,924 of CBDEVZ010000008.1, read as the reverse complement.
CGACGCAGTGTGTCTCCGACCACCGGGCGAGCGCTGTGCTCGCCCGGCGGTGTCATGCCGACCTGCTCTAGCGCGGGGCAAACGCCTCGACGACGCGCGGGTCGGGCAGGGCTTCGTCGTCGGCCCGAATCGGTAGCAGGCAGACGTGCGTCGCCCCCGCGTTAAGATGGGCATCGATGCGGTCCTGAATCTTTTCCTCGCTCCCCCAAGCCACAATGGCATCGACCAGCTCGTCGCTACAGCCGTTCTCAAAGGCTTCGTCCGGCCAGCCCAGATTTTTCAGATTCCGGGTGTAGTTGGGCAGGCGGGGGACATAGGTCTTCATGTACTGACGCGCGGCGGTGCGGGCCTTGGTCGCGTCGCTCTCCAGAATGACGGCCTGGGCGGCGCAGATCCACGCCTCAGGACCGATCTGGGCCCGGACCTTGGCCGTATGCTCGGGTGGCACAAAATACGTATGCGTGCCCTGAGCCTGTTCGGCCGACAGGGCCAGCATCTTGGGGTGCAGGGCGGCGATCAGGATCGGGGCCGGCTCGGCCGGCTTGGGAGCCTGATAAAAGACATCCTTGAGCTTGGGCAGGTACTCCTTCATGTAGCTGTACGGCTTGTCATAGCTGTGGCCGCGCAGGTTGGCGACGAGCGGCTTATGGCTGACGCCGATGCCCAGCACGAAGCGGCCGCCCGACAGCTCGGCGACCGTATTGGTGGCCGTGGCCATGGTATAGGCGTCCCGCGCCCAGATGTTGGCAATGCCGGTGGCCAGGTTGAGCGTGTCGGTGTTGTTCAGCAGATAGGATGCGTGGGCGAACGGCTCGCGGCCGACCGCCTCGGGAATCCACAGCGTCTTGTAACCCGCTTTTTCGACCGACTGGGCAAAGGCCGCGCTGTCCGGCGCGCTCATGCTGTCCAGAAAAAACCAGATTCCGACTTTTCCGATATCCATATGACCTCCTGTGCGATCTTTTGGCGCTAGATCATACCGTTTCAGACCGGGCGGGGCTATGCCTGATCGGTCTGTTCGTTGACTCCGTGCCGGGAAAACCGTAGGTTTCGGTCATTCTGAGCGGACTGAGCAGGGGAGGTCGGCATGGCTGTGACGTTTCGTAAACTCCACCCCCATTTTGTTGCCGAGGCGGCTCCGATTGATCTACGTCGGGTTCACGATCCGGAAACCCTGGCCGCGATTCGGGCCGGCATGGACGACTACGCGCTGCTGGTGTTCCGTGACCAGCGCTTCAGCGACGAAGAACACCTGGACTTTGCCCGGCGTCTGGATGGCAAGCTGCACACCAAAACCGGCATCAGCGCCCTCAAAAAGAGCCGCTTTGGCAACGAGGCCCTGGCCGATGTCTCAAACCTGACCGACGGCGGGCAGATCCAGCCGGCCGAGGACCGGCGGCGCATGTACGGGCTGGGCAACCGGCTGTGGCACACCGACGCCTCGTTCCAGGATCCGCCCGGACGCTACTCCATGCTGTTCGCCCGGGTCATCCCGCCGGTCGGTGCGGATACCGAGTACGCCGACATGCGGGCGGCCTACGACGCCCTGTCGCCGGAACTGAAGGCCCAGCTGGAGGGGCTGCGGGTGCACCACTCGATTGCCCACTCGCGGGAAATCCTGGGCTTTGCCTTCTCACAAAAAGAGCAGGATATTCTGAAGGGCGCGGTCCATCCCCTGATTCGGAGCCTGCCGCGCTCGGGCCGCAAGTCGCTCTACATTGCCGCCCACGCCTCACGGATCATCGACTGGCCGCTGCCCGAAGGCCGGCTGCTGCTGCTCGAATTGATTGAGCACGCCACCCGACCGGAGTTTGTCTATCGCCATACGTGGAAGGTCGGCGATCTGGTGATCTACGACAACCGGGCGACCATGCACCGTGCCCGGCCCTTTGAGGATACGAAATATCCGCGTGAATTGCGGCGGGTGACGACGCTGGATATTCAGGACAGCGCTGCTGCCTAAGCCGGCGGCGAGAAGGTCAGGCTGGCTCGATAGCCCAGACTGGCCCTGACGCGCAGCATCAGGCCTGTCGAGACGTCCCTGGTGTCGCGGTTCGGAATCGCCGTTATGCGCGACGTGGGATGCAGGTATCGGCAATATTGTCGCCCGTGGGCCGTCGGCTCGACGTCTCTGGACTGTTTCTAAAGGCAGTAAAGGAGAGTGGTGTGGGAGAGGCGAATTAGCCTCTTACCAAAGTTGCGAAACTTACGGACGTTCCTACGAAGGTTGTTATCTGAGCAGACTTGTAGACTTCTTCTTTCACTTTTTCCGCTTCGCTCCCTCGAACCCTTTGCTTATTGAATGTACCAATCGTCCGCTCAGCGATGAGGATATAACGTATCACCAGATCAGATTTTCTGGCGTCGTCGTATTCAACCGAGCACACGGAAAGCAGGTATTCCAAAATCGGCAGTGAACGACGCAGCTGTTCCTTGGGCTTATCTTCATCTTCGGTCTCTTCCCTCAAACTCTTCTTCAGTTCGACAAAAACAGCGTAGTCGTTATCGCTTGCTTGCCCAATCAGCAGATAGTCACAGATTTTTTTCAAATCGCCGCGATCCTGTAAAGCTGGTAGATGCGAAGGGTCGAGATTCGTCCGTTTACCTTTTATCGGCTCGCTGCTCATGGGTATGACCAGAAAAGGCATGGGAGCGTGGATAAGCTTAACCTCCATGTCCGATTGGCCATCTTGGAGGGTGACAGAGCCACGTTGCGATCTCCGTCGTCGAATAAATTTCTCTCTCAAGATAGTGCTTAATTGAGAAATCAACCCCACTTCACTCGTCTCCTTCGTACTTCAGCCGGACTGAAAGTTCGCTGGAAACCCTGTTGATCGCATCGATCGTTTCATCGAAGACCGGCATATCGATTCCGTACCTTTCAATTGTACACCGAGTCAGCGTATTTTTTTCTGCCACATAGGCCCGAACCGAATCGGGGTTCAGGAAGTCGTGCTTTGAGTAGCCGAGTTCTTTCAGCACCTCATCCTTCTCCTCGAAAGGTGCGCTCAGCATGAGCAGATTGTTAATTTCCTTGACGATATAGTCGCTATGGGTCGTAATCAGGACTTTCAGGCCGGCGTGGACGGCTCGCGCCAACAGCCGTGCAAACTGTATCTGATTGGCCGTATCCAGGTGGCTTTCGGGCTCGTCGATGATGAGGAGCTGATTCTTTTTGGCGACGTGACGTAGAAAAAAGTACAGGTCGGACAAGCCACGGGCCGAAGACGAGGCGACATGGAGAGGAATGTCAAAGCCGCTTTTCCGAGCCTTTGATTTGAACCGGATGTCGTCACCGGACGCCGTATAGGAGCCTCCCATCAGGTCTCTGATACCGTTCGACAAATGAGAATCGGATATTTCGCTTCGGTGTTTTTGCAGATCGGGAATGCTTCTGGTGTAGTCAATGTTATCCTTGATTGGCATCGCGTACCGGCTCGCTATTTTATCGATGATTCGATACGGCTCGAAACTTGACCTTTCTTTATCCCGTCCGATTTCTTGAAGTATCTCCACTATGCGATTCTTCGTGAAGTCGAGCTCCCTATAGAAGAGCGAGATGCCGAAACGCTCAGCGGAGAGAATAAATGGGCTGAGAGAAGGAAGTGTAAATTCATCCTTTTCGACTTCGATCTGAACAGATGCGTCTTCAAAGTTCTCTAACGAAGAATTAAACATTTCCGCCACGATTTTTTTCTCAAGCTTCCCCACAACACCTTTCACCTCTGGGGAGGGCCGGAGGTCTATTGCTTCCCACGTTTTAAGAGATCCATATAATGCGTATGCTACGTACGTCTTACCGGTGTTGTTCCGACCAGCAATGATCGTCAGGTCACCCAGTTCCAGTTCGGCTTCCTTGATAGGACCGAGCTTTTTGAATACGAATTTCATGGCTCTATCTCCGCAGTTCAGGCGGTGATGTCTATCGCTGAGTTTGCCATTTGAAGTGCCTATAAAAGAGCGATTTTCAATTGCCTCTGTTCATCCAGGCTACAACTGTTCGTCCTAAAACAGTCCCGCCAGACGACGTGCCCCGTGTAACACGCGGACAACTTCTTGAGCGGTGCAGACGATCTGGGACATTAGCGCGACTCGGGGGCGCGGCGACGGGCTTCAGCGATAATCTCTTGAATGGTGGCATAGTGGCCCGGTCCGCTGTGGAGACCTTCGGTCCACAGGCGACGCAATTCCTCCAGGCCGGTTTGGTTGAAGTCCCTGCGGTGTTTCCAGTCGCGCAGAGCCTCTCGGACGACTTCACTGCTACTGGCATACTCGCCGGTTTCGACGGCTTGCCGGACCATCTCGGCCATTTCCTGGGTGAGGGCGACACTCATTTTTTCGACATATGGCATGAAACAGTCCTTTCTTGCGCTAAGGTAGCAAACTTTCCTACCAGCGGAAACAAGAAAACAACGTGTACTGTCACGCATTTTGTGAGTAGGGGCGCCCGACCGGTCGCCCCTACTCGCATCCGCCAGAGGTCGGCCGCACGACCGGCCTGTCAAATCCCTTGGCCCTGGCAGCCCAAAATGCTATGGCCAGAGAAAAAGGAGGACGGCATGAGCGAATCTGGCAACGCAGCACAAAGAGCGGCGACAAGTTCCTACGCCGAGGCCGACCCGAAACTGTACGCCTTTCTGGACTGGATGGAGCAACAAGACCCCGACTACTCGAAAGCCTTCAGAGCCTACGGCGAGAAGGGCACCGGCGAGGGGCAGGCCCTGGCCATCAAGTATCGGGAGATGGTCATGAGCGCCGTCCTGGTCTTCTCGGGCCGACGGGAAGGCGCGGTCGCCCACCTCAAGCGGGCGATTGAGCACGGCGCAACCAAGCGCGAACTGTTCGAGGCCGGCCAGTCCGCAGCCATCCCCGGCGGCGGCATCACCCTGGGCCTGTGGATGCAAATCCTGGCCCAGCTGGATAGCGAGGGGGCGTTCATAAACGGCTGATGTCCGGCCAGCAAAGGAGGGAGGGCGTATGACACACCAAGCGACCGCGTCGTCCGAGCCGATTCACCCCCAGACCCAGATCGGTCATATCCATCTGACGGTGACCGACCTGGAGCGCTCGCTCGCCTTTTACCGCGACCTGTTGGGATTTGAGGTGACCATGCGCTACGGGGACTCGGCCGTGTTTCTGTCCGCCGGCGGCTATCACCACCACCTGGCGCTCAACACCTGGGCCGGACCGGAAGCGAGTCCGGCCCCGCCCGGCCATACCGGGCTGTATCACTTTGCCATTCTCTACCCCAACCGGCAGGAGCTGGCCCGTGCGGTTCGGGCCCTGCGCCGGGCCGACTACCCGCTGCAAAGCACCTCTGACCACGGCGTGTCCGAGGCTGTGTACCTAGCCGACCCGGACGGCAACGGGGTCGAGCTGTCGGTCGACCGGCCGCCCGAGAACTGGCCGCGCGACGCCCAGGGCAATCTTCAGGCCAGCCGCGGCAGCCTGGACCTGGACGAGCTGCTGGCCGAGCTGGCGGACAGCTGAGCGGACAGGCGGCAGACAAGAAAGGGCACAGGCATGGATTTCAGTTTCAGCCCACAGGAAGAAATCTTTCGTCAGGAGTTTCGGAGCTGGCTTGAGGCCAACATCCCGCGCGACTGGCGGGACGACGGCGAGCTGCACGACCCGGATTCCAAGGAGGAGTTTGAACGCCGCCGGGCCTGGCACCGCAAGCTGTACGACGGGGGCTGGATGTGTATCCACTGGCCCGAGGAGTACGGCGGACGCGGGGCCAGCCTGATCGAGCAGGTCATTTACCACGAAGAGCTGGATCGGGCCAAAGCGCCGCCCACGGTCAATTTTCAGGGCATTGCCCGAGTCGGACCGACGCTGATGCAGTGGGGCACGCCCGAGCAGAAGCAGCGTTTTATTCCCAAGATTCCGCCGGCCGAGGAGATCTGGTGTCAGGGCTTGTCGGAGCCCAACCACGGCTCTGATCTGGCTGCGGTCGAGACCCGGGCGATTGACCAGGGCGACCACTTCCTGGTCAACGGCGCCAAGGTCTGGACCTCGAACGCCCACCACGCCGACTACACCACGCTGTTGTGCCGGACCGATCCCGACGTGCCCAAGCATAAGGGCCTCAGCTATCTGCTGGTTGATATGAAAAGCCCGGGCATCACGGTCCGCCCGCTGGTCCAGATCACCGGCGAGCATGGTTTCAACCAGGTGTTTTTCGAGGATGTCCAGGTGCCCATGGCCAACCTGGTCGGCGAGAAAAACCGGGGCTGGATGGTGGCCATCACCAACATGATGTTCGAGCGCACGATTCATGGCGGGCGGACCGATATGATGGTCGAGGTCGAGCAGCTCATGAACCTGGCCAAACAGGTCGAACGCCACGGCCAACCGGCCTGGCAGGACAGCTATGTGCGCCAACGGATCGCCGGCTTTGCCTGCGAAGCCTCGGCCCTCAAGTACACCAGTTTTCGTCAGCTGACCCGCCAGTTGCAGGGCCAACCGCCCGGACCCGAGGGGTCGATGATGAAGCTCGGCACCAGCACCCTGAACCACCGCATGCAGGAGTTTGCCATGGAGCTGCTGGGACCCTACAGCCAGTTTGAATACCAGGCCGACCAGGCCATTGATCGCGGCAAATGGTCGCACCGCATGCTGGCTGCGCGGCGCAGCACGATTGCGGCCGGGACCAACGAGATTCAGCACAACATCATTGGCGAGCGGGTGCTCGGCCTGCCCAAGGGCTGAGGGCGCACGGCTTCACGCAAAGGAGGGATGAGCGATGGCAGCCGGAAAAGTGATTGACGCCGACGGACATATCCTCGAACCGCCCGATCTGTGGCAGCGCTACCTGGAGGGCAAATATAAGGACCGGGCTATCCGCATGGAAAAAGACCCCGACGGCGTCGAGTATTTCGTGATCGACGGCCGTCCCTCGGCCAACCTGCGGGGAGTCGGACCGGCGGTGGGGGGGATCGGTCAGCCCTATCAGGAGATCGCCACCTCGGGCAGCTTCAGCTACTTCGACGGTCCCAGGGGCGCCTATGAGCCGACCGCCCGCCTCAGCTACATGGATGAGGAAGGCGTGGATGCGGCCGCCATCTTTCCCTCGTTGGGCCTGACCTGGGAGGTTGAGGTGAAAGAAGCCGCCCTGGCCGCCGCCTATGCCCGGGCCTATAACAACTGGGTGATCGACTTCTGTAGCGCCGACCCCCGGCGCCTCATTCCGGTCGCCCACATCTCGCTGCTCGACATTGACGAGGGGGTCAAAGAAGTCCAGCGGGTGGCCAAGCTGGGTGTCAGGGGCGCGTTCATGCGCGCGGCTCCGCCCAGCCAGATTCCGTACTGGGATCGCGCCTACGACCCGTTCTGGGCCGCCCTGCAAGAGGCCGACATGCCGATCGGCTTCCACGTCTCCCTGAACGAATACTTCCTCGGCCACCAGTGGAAGATGAACGAATCGGTCACTGCGGTGTCGAGCCCGCTCCACGGCTACCGTTTCAGCGTGGTGATGTTTGACGTGCAGGCGGCCTTTGCCGCGCTGTGTCAGGGCGCGGTGTTTGACCGCTTTCCGCGCCTCAAGGTGCTGCTGCTCGAAACCGGTGGCGGCTGGATCGCCCACTTTCTGGAGCGGCTCGACGCCAAGCACAAGCTGCTGAGCTGGAAGACGGGTCTCGAGGAGTATCCGAGCGAGTACTTCCGGCGCCAGTGCTGGATCTCTTTTGACCCCGACGAAACGACGATCCCGGACATGGTCAAGCACTGCGGGGCCGATAAGTTCATCTGGGCCTCGGACTTTCCCCACTTTGACGCCAGCCCGGCTGCGGTCGAAGAGACCAAACAGGCGGTCTCCAGCCTGCCGGACGAGGACCAGAGGCTGATCCTGGGCGACAATGTGGCCAGAATCTATAATCTGTAACCTGTTAATCTGTGAGGCGTGTCAGGGACTCCAGCCATGAACACCGATACCGCGTCTGATCGCATCGACTTCTACCTGTGCACCCATCTGCACTGTAGCCACAACCGCGTCCGGCTGAAGCTCCGTCCCGCCGACCGGACGGCCCAAGAGTTGAACGGCCCGGCCCTGGCCCGGGCCTTGCGACAGTTGGTCGGTGAGAAAGGGTTGGGCGACCAGGTCCGGGTGCGGGAGACCTCGTGCATGCGGGGCTGCCTGGTCGGACCCCGGCTCAACGTGGTCGGCGGGGCCGGGTTTCGGGACGCGGTGCGCTACCTGCACCTGCCGGCCGCCAAGCGCCACCTGAAATGCGCGGCCTGGCAGACCGCAGGCAGCCTGGAAGAGGTGCTGGAGCGCCACCTCGAGGACAAACGGCTGCTGCGCCTCATCACCTGAGGATGTGGACGGTGGTGACAAGCCCCCCTCAAAACGCGTATGAATGACACACTACCCAAGACGGAGGAACACGACGATGCGTGATGGATTCAAGATTGTCGATACCGATTCTCATATGATGGAACCCGAGTGGCTGTGGGAGCGGCACATGGAGGACGCCTACAAATCGCAGGGCCCGCGGATGGGCGAGGCGCCGGGATCGGGCCGCCGGACCTTCCTGGTTGAGGGCGAGTCCTTCACCCGCGAGAAGGGCAAGTATCCGATGGCGGCCAAGGCGTTTCTCAGAGCCGCGACCAAGGCCATGGATCGGTTTGATAAAGCCCGGCGCACCGAGTTCAGTCCCCAGAGCCGACTCGACGATATGAACGAGCACGGGGTTGACGTGCAGGTTCTGTACCCGACCTATACCGGCCAGATGCTGGGCCGCGAGTTCCGCGATACCAAGCTGCTGGCCGCCTGTGTGCGCGCCTACAACAACTGGGCCACCGACTATACCTCGCTGGCGCCGGAGCGCCTGCGCTGGGCTGCGGCCCTGCCCATGCAGGATGTCGAGGAGGCGATCACAGAGGCTCACCGGGCGGCCGAAGCCGGCTGCGTCAGCTACTACATGCGGCCCAATCCGGTCCGTGGCCGGACCCTGTGGCACGAGGACTACCATCCGCTGTGGGCCGAGATCGAGAAGATCGGCAAGCCTATCTCGACCCACGATTCGGCCTCGGCCTCGGTCCCGTCGTTCGGTGATCGGATGGACACCCATACCAGCGGCCATATCCTGTCGCACCCGTTTGAGGCCATGGCGGCCATGGCCGGGCTGATCTGGTTCGGCATCTTTGAGAAATTCCCGAATCTGAAAGTGATCCACGTTGAGGGCGACGGCGGCTGGACCCCGTACTGGCTCCAGCGTATGGAGCAGCACTGGAACTTCAGCGGCAACGCCGAGCACGAATATCTGACCCGTCGGCCGACCGACTACTTCAAGACCAACGTCTGCGTGGCCTTCCGCGGCGACGAGCCGACCATGAAGGCTGCGGTCGAACTGGTCGGCGACGACAACTTCACCTGGGACTCCGACTACCCGCACCCCGACGGCACCTATCCGTGGGGCGTCCAGGCCATGCTCGACCAGCCGATTCCCGAGGTGTCCAAGCGCAAGCTGTTGTGGGACAACGCGGCGCGTATCTTCAATCTGGACTGAGCCGGCCGACGGCGCGGTCTCAACCCAATCAGGCGCCATCCGGCGCCTGATTTTTTTGACAGGAGAGCAGCATGAATTTTGACGCAAAGGTCGGTCTGGTCACTGGAGCCGCCTCGGGCATTGGTCGGGCTACCGCTATTGGATTTGCCCAGCGCGGAGGAACGGTTGTGGTGGCCGATATCAACCCGGAGGGAGCCGAACAGGTCGTGGCCGAAATCGACGCCAGCGGGGGCAGGGCGCTGGCGCTGGTGGCCGACGTGACCCAGCAGGCCGATATCGACGCCATGATCTCTCGCACGGTTGCCGAGTTTGGCCGCCTCGATTTTTTACACAACAACGCCTTCGGCCTGCCGGGTGACGACCGGTTTGCGGCCCGGACCGGCGAGCTTGACGATCAGGTCTGGGACAAGACCCTGGATCTGGGCCTGACCGCCGTCTTTCAGGCCATGAAGCGCGCCATCCCCGAGATGCGCAAAAACGGCGGCGGCGCGATTGTCAACACGGCCTCGATCTCGGGCCTGTACGCCGACTACGGCATTGCCGCCTATAATGCGGCCAAGGCCGGGGTCATCAACCTGACCCGGGTGGTGGCCGTGGAGTATGCCCGCAACGGGATTCGGGCCAACTGCGTGTGTCCGGGCGCGATCAACACGCCGCTGATCGCCCCGGCCCTGGAGATCGCCGGCTTTCAGGACAAGTTCGACGCCGCGATTCCGATCGGCCGGCTGGGCGAGCCCCAAGAAATCGCCAATGTGGTGCTCTTCCTGGCCTCGGATCTGGCCTCGTTTGTGACCGGTTCGGCCTTTGTGGCCGACGGCGGACAGACCGCCAAAACGGGCAGCCCGTCGTTTCTGGCCGAGGGCTAGGGCCTACCGGGTCAAGCATTGCACTCGCGTCTCAGTCGGACTATGCTCGGCTCGAATGACGCCACAAGGAGGGAGCTATGGCAGACCTGGAAACCCAGATGCAAGAGGTGATTGACCGTGAGGCGATTCGTAACCTGCCGCTGCAGTACTGTCACTGTGTGTGGCAAAAGGACCTGGACGGCTACGCCAACCTGTTCACCGAGGACGGCTCGTTCACGATAGACAACCCCGACCTGCCGGGCGCCCAGGGCCGGGACAACCTGCGCAAAATGATCGCCAGCGGACTGGACGACATCCAGCCCCGGCCGTTCATTCACAATCATGTGATCGAGCTGACCGGCCCGGACAGCGCCACCGGCACATGTTACGTCGAGGTCCACATGCTGCGCGAAGGCAAGAAGTGGGAGATGCGGGGCTGGTATAACGACGAGTATGCCAAGGTGGACGGCGAGTGGAAATTCAAGTCGCGCCAGATCACCACCGACTCGTTCGGTCCCGAGAACGAGGGCTAAGAGGGGAGACACCGATGGCAAGCAAGAGTCTCGAAGCCCAGCTGCAAGAGGTGCTGGACCGCGAAGAGATCCGCACCCTGCCGCAGCGCTACTGTCACTGTGTGTGGCAGAAAGACCTGGACGGCTACGCCGAGCTGTTTACCGAAGACGGCACCTTCGGCACCGACGATCCCAGCCTGCCCAAGGGCCAGGGCCGCCAGCAGCTGCGCGGTCTGATCGAGGGGGCGCTCAACGACATGGGTCCCCGGCCGTTCATTCACAATCATGTGATTGAGCTGACCGGCCCCGGCTCGGCCACCGGCACCTGCTACGTCGAGGTCCACCTGCTGAAGGACGGCCAGAAATGGGAGATGCGGGGCTGGTATAACGACGAATACGCCAAGGTCGGCGGCGAGTGGAAGTTCAAGTCGCGTCAGATTACGACCGACTCTTTTGGCCCCGAGAACGAGGGCTGAGCCGCGCCCTCTGCCATAAACACCGCAAACGTCACGCACAGCCCAGGGAGGCACCATGTCCCGACCGTTTGATCCCATCCTCGTCGAAGTCATCCGCAACCAGATCGCGGCAATCACCGAGGAGATGACCCTGACCGTGTACCGGACCGGGCGTTCCGGCATGTGCAAGGTCGGCGATTTTGCCACCGCCGTGTGCGACCGCCACGGCCGGGTCGTCGGTGAGGGCGGCTCGCCGTACCAGATGTGTGTCTTCATCGACACCATGGACAACGTGCTGGCCAAGCATGGCGACGACCTCAAACCGGGCGACATCATCATTGCCAACGATCCCTACTGCGGCATTTCCCACATGCCCGATATCACCCTGATTGCGCCGGCCTTCTGGCAGGGAGAGCTGGCCGGCTTCCTGATCTCCTACTCGCACCACACCGATGTGGGCGGCCGGTTTGCCGGCGGCATCTCCAGCCTGTGCCAGTCGAGCTTTGAGGAGGGCGTGCGGATTCCGATGCTCAAGCTGTACGACGGCGGCACACGCAACGATAACCTGCTGGAGCTGATCGTGGCCAACGTACGTACGCCCGAGGAGTGGGTCGGCGACGTTGACGCCAAGGTGGCCAGCTGCTGGAAGGGCCAGGAGCAGCTGACCAAGCTGATCGACAAATACGGCTTTGAGCAGCTAAACGCCACCTGCGACCATCTGGTCGAGTACGCCGAGCAGACCACCCGCCAGGCCATCAGTCAGATCCCGTCGGGCGAGTACCGGGAAGAGATGCTGTTTGTTGACGAGAACGAGGTCACCGGCGGACCGGTCCCGCTCGACGTCATCGTCCGCATTGAGGGCGACCGGGCCACGCTCGATCTGTCGTCCAGCCCACCCCAGGTCAACGCCTCGATCAACGCCCCGCTGGTATCGACCAAGGCCGTGACCCGAGCACCCTTCAAGTCGCTGCTGCCGACCGACGTGATTGTCAACCACGGCTTTGCACGGCCGATTGATATCATCGTGCCCGAGGGCACGCTGCTCAACCCGCGCTATCCGGCGGCGGTCGGCGGCCGGGCCTCGCTGATGATGTCGCTCAGCAATATGGTCTACCGGGCGATTGCCAAGGCGCTGCCCGGCCGGCTCGGCGGGGTCGGCGAGGGCGCGGACATGCTGCACTTCAACGCCCACAGCAACGGTAAGTATCAGTCGTTCATGGACGTGTTCTTTGGCGGCTGGGGCGGGCGTCCGCAGGCTGATGGGGTGGACGGCGCCTCGCCGCTGGTGATGGGCGGCGGTTATGGCTCGATGCCGGCCGAGCTGCTCGAACGGGAGTATCCGGTCACGATTGAGGGCTTTGGTTTCGTGCCCGATACCGAGGGTGCGGGCCGTCACCGCGGCTCGGTGTCGGTTTACCGCGAGTGGCGTTTTCGCAAGCCGGCCGAGGTCTTGCTGCGGACCGTCGGCCTGCGCGGTTCGGAGGGCCTCGACGGCGGCGGACAGGGTGGCGACGCGGTCAACATCCACACTGCGGACGGCCAGCAGACCGTGCTGACCCCCCAGGCTCACGTCCACCTCCAGGTCCAGCCGGGCGACCGCGTCTACCACAAGGTCCACGGTTCGGGCGGCTACGGCGATCCCTTTGAGCGTGACGTGGAAGCGGTCAGACTCGATGTGCTTGAGGGCAAAGTCTCGGTCGAGCGCGCCCGCGAGGTGTACGGAGTGGTGATTGACCCCGACAGCCTGCGCGTCGATGAGGAAGGCACGCTGGAGCTGCGGGGCGGCAAACAGCGTCTGGCGGCGGTGGCGGATTAGGGCGGGAGACGCGCGCATGCGGGTAGGGTTTGATATCGGCGGGACGTTTACCGATGTGATTGTGCTGGGCGATGACGGTCGGATCGATACGGCCAAAGTCCTGTCCCTGCTTGACCGGGTTGGCGAGGACATCGTCGGCCATATTCGTCAGGCCGGTTCGTCCGAACGGATCGCCAATTTTGTCCACGGCACAACGATTGCGTCGAACGCCGTGATCGAGGGCACGACCGCGCCGACCGGCTATATCACGACCCGCGGGTTCCGCGACGACCTGGAGATGCGGGGCGAACGGCGGCCCAACCTGCAAGACCCCAACTGGGTCAGGGGCCGCCCGCTGGTGCCGCGCCAGCTGCGTCTGGAGCTGAGCGAACGGGTGCTGGGCGACGGAACGGTCGAGCGCTCGCTGGATGCCGAGGAAGCCCGTCAGGTCATCCGCAGTCTGGCCGACCACCAGGTCCAGGCCATTGCCGTGTGTCTGATCAACTCCTATCTGAATCCGGCTCACGAGCAGGAGGTGGCGCGGCTGATTGCGGATGAACTCGGCTCCGGGGCGGTGGTGTGCATTTCGTCCGATATCTACCCCCAGATCCGGGAGTATGAGCGGGCCAGCACGACCGTCATCAATGCCTCGCTGATTCCGGTCGTGGACCGCTATCTGGACCGGCTCGAACACCACCTGTCGGCCTACAGCGAGCGGCTGCTGGTCATGCAGTCCAACGGCGGGATCATGTCGGCCGAGCTGGCCCGCAACAAACCGGCCTTTATGATCGAGTCCGGGCCGGCGGCCGGAGTCCTGGCTGCGGCCCGGCTGGGCCAGGAGACCGGTCTCGACAAGGTCTTGTCGTTCGATATGGGCGGCACCACGGCCAAGGCGTGTCTGATTGAAGACGGTCTGCCGGCCGAGCGGGCCGCAGGCGAAATTGGCGGGGCGGCCAACGTCACCACCCACCAGTTCTACAAGGGCGGCCATGCCCTGCGTGTGCCCTCGCTCGACATTGTCGAGGTCGGGGCCGGCGGTGGCAGCATCGCCTGGATCGACGACAGTGGGGCGCTGCGGGTTGGACCCCACAGCGCCGGGGCCGAGCCCGGACCGGTGTGTTACGGCCGGGGCGGCAGCAAACCGACGGTGACGGACGCCAACGTGGTCAACGGCTATATCAACCCCGAGGCAATTGCCAACACGACAATGCGGATCGACCACGACGCGGCCTGGCAGGCGATCAAGGACCAGATCGCCGACCCGCTGGGGCTGGATACCCGCGAGGCGGCCTACGGGATCAGCCAGATCGCCAACTCGGCCATGATGCGCGCCCTGCGGGCGGTCTCGACCGAACGCGGACGCGATCCGCGCGACTTTACCCTGGTCTCTTTCGGCGGCTCGGGCCCGGTCCACGCCGCCGCCCTGGCCGACGATATGGAGATCGGCAAAGTGCTGGTTCCGGTCTTTCCCGGCGTGTTCAGCGCCCTGGGGCTGTTGCTGGCCGACTACCGCCACGACTATATCCGCAGCGTGGTGACGCCGCTGGCCGAACTCCGGCCCGGTCGGATCCAGGAGTTGTATGCCGACATGCAGGCCGAGGCCCGGGAGCTAATGCAGGCCGAGGGCATTGACGCCGAGCTGGTCCGCTTTGAGCCGTATGTTGATATGAAATACGACTATCAACTCCAGGACTTGAGTATTCCGTGCCCGGACAGCGCCGATGCCGCCGGGCTGCCGGATGCGCTCGCGCGGAGCTTTCAGGCCGCCCACGAACAGGCGTTCGGCTATACCACCGGCGATCCGATCGAACTGGTCAGCCTCCGCCTGCGCGCCCTGGCGACGGTTGGAGATATTCGTTTTCGAGACCTGGGGATGCGGATTGGGGCGTCGTCCGGCGCAAACAAGCCCCGGGCGGCTTTCTTCGGCCCGCAGCACGGTCTGTTGCAGACGCCGGTATGCCGCCGCAGCGATATTGCCGAGCCGCAGCCCGGGCCGCTCATTGTTGAGGAGCCCGACACCACCGTCCTGGTTCCGCCCGACTGGCAGATCAGCCGCGATGCCTTCGGCAGCCTAGTGCTGACCAGGGCCGCCTGAGAAGTTCCCCGCAACACACCACAGCGTCGGCTGTGGAGGAGAAACTGCGATGTCTGAGACGCTTAGCCAAAATGCGACTGATGCGGCGCCGCCCGTGCGCACGACCGCCCCGAGCCCGGTCTCCCATCCCCTGCATCCCCTGACCCGCGCCGAGATCGAACGCGGCGTGGCGACCCTGTCCGAGGCGGGAGCCTGCCAGGGGCGGCTTGCCTTTTCCAGCGTCAGTCTGCTCGAGCCGTCCAAGACTGCGGTCAAGAACTTTGCGCCGGGTCAACCGATCACCCGCATCCTGCGTTTTCTGGGCGTGGACGAGCAGGGCAGCTTTGACGCGCGGGTGGATGTCAGCGCCGGCGAACTGCTCGAAGTCCGGCGTCAGGCCGGCGTCCAGGCGCCGCTCAGCGGCCGGGACTTTATCCGGGCGATCAAAATCACCAAGGCCGACCCGGCCTGGCAGCGAGCCGTTCGCAAACGCGGCATCGACGATTTTGAGCGAATCCAGATCGACATGTGGCCGGGCAGCGGTCCGCTGGTCAACGGCGCCGACCCCGGCCATCGGCTGGTCCGTGCCATTGCCTTTGTCCGCCACGACAAGACCGACAACGGCTACGCCCGGCCGCTGCACGGCATTATCGCCCACCTCGATCTGACCGAAGGCCGGGTTGTGCATGTCGAAGACCACGGGGTGAGGACGATTCCGCCCGAGAGTGGCCGCTATGAGCCGGAGCACCAGCCCGCGCTGCGCACCGACCTCAAGCCGCTCGACATCACTCAGCCCGAGGGACCGAGCTTTCGCATCGACGGCTATGCCGTGAGCTGGCAGAAATGGTCCTTCCGGGTTGGTATGCACCCCCAGCACGGCCTGGTGCTGCACGAGCTGAGCTATGAGGACGGAGACCGCAAACGGCCTATTCTATACCGGGCCGCGCTGGCCGACATGGTTGTGCCCTACGGTGACAGCGACCCGATGCACTCCTGGAAGCACGTTCTTGACGCCAGCGAAGCCTCAATTGGCAATCTGGCCAATTCGCTCAAGCTGGGCTGCGACTGTCTGGGAGAGATTCGCTACCTGGATATCAACACCGTGGCCCATAATGGGGAGGTTGTCACAGTCGAGAACGCGGTGTGCATCCACGAGGAGGACTACGGGGTGTTGTGGAAGCATATGGATATCCACTCCGCCCCGGACTTCCACGCCGAGGTCCGCCGCTCGCGGCGGCTGGTGGTGAGTTCCTTTTTCACCGTCGGCAACTACGAGTACGGCTTCTACTGGTATCTGTACCTGGACGGGACGATTCAGATGGAGGTCAAACTGACCGGTATCGTTGGCGTGAGTGCAGTCGAGACTGGCGCCGAGAAGCCCGAGTTTGCGCCGCTGATCGCCCCCAACCTGGCCTCGCCCATCCATCAGCATCTGTTCTGCTTCCGGCTCGACTTTGACCTCGACGGGGAAGACAACACGGTCTACGAGGTGGACGTTGAGCCCTCACCGCCCGGACCGTCCAACCCCCACGGCACCCAGTTCCACGCCCGCAGCACCCTTCTGGGCTCGGAAACCGAAGCCCGCCGGGACTGCGCGCCGCACAAGAGCCGGAGTTGGAAAGTGGTCAATCCGCAGCGCCTGAACCGGCTGGGCGTGCCGGTCGGCTACAAGCTGCTGGCCGGGGCGACCCCGACCCTGTTTGCCGATCCGGACTCCTACGTCGGGAAGCGGGCCGGCTTTGCCCGGCATAACCTGTGGGTGACCGCCTTTGACGCCGAGGAGCTGAGTGCGGCCGGTGACATGAGCCTGCAAAGCCCGGGCGACGGCGGGCTGCCGGCCTACTCGCGCGACCGCAATATCGACAACACCGACCTCGTGGTGTGGCACACCTTTGGGCTGACCCATGTGCCCCGGCCCGAGGACTGGCCGGTGATGCCGGTTGAGTACAGCGGCTTCAGCCTGATACCGGTTGGATTCTTTGAACGCAACCCGGCCCTCGACCTGCCGCCCAGCAAGCACCACTGTTCGTGACAGGCGAGGGGGCCTCCCCTCCCGCTCCTCAGGCTGCGCACGAGGCAGCCAGGCTTGACAGGGCGACCCGGCGGCGGCCTTCGCGCAGGGCGTTGCGGTCAAAGCCGTTGGTCAGATAGCCGAACGAGATGCCGGTGGCCGGATCGGCCCAGCCGCTCTGGCCGCCAAAGCCCGGATGGCCGAATGCCTCGGCCGAGTTGGTCTTGCCAAAGGCGCGCAGATTGGCCTTGCCGTCCCCGCCGGCTATGGCGATGCCCAGGCCGCGCAGGGCGCGGTGGCCCAGAAAGGGGTCTCTGAGGTCGCCGGTGCGCGGCTGGCGCGCCTCGGCAAGGATATCGGGCTGCCAGATCTGAGTGCCGTCGTGAGCCCGCCCGTCGTTGAGCAGCGCCTGGTAGAACAGGGCGATATCGCCGGCGGTGGTAATGCAGCCGGCTGACGGCGAGCCGGCCTGGCGGGTGACGGTCTCGTTGAGTTCGAGCACCCCGTCTTCACTGATGGCGCTGGTCGTCTTGCCAAAGCCTTTGAGGCCCATTTTTTCGTACTCTTCGGGGCTCAGGTCCTGGCCGACCCATGCGCCGTCAGCCACCTGCTCATTGCCCGAGGGCGGCAGTCCGAGCCGCAGCGCGGGCAGACCCAGCGGTTCGGCGATCCGCGTCCGCACGAAATCGCTCAGGCTCTGGCCGGTCTGTTTTTCGATGATCGCAGCCACCGCCCAGAAGTTGGACGAGATGTGGTACTCGAATTTCTCGCCCGGCGCATGGCTGAGCCGCCACTGGGCGAAGCGGTCCACACGTCGCTGGGGGTCGGCCCATTCTTTCTGCCAGTGCGGAGCGTACGGAATGCCCGAGGTATGGACCAGGCAGTGTTCGACGGTCACCGCGTCTTTGCCGTTAGTGCCGAATTCCTGAATATGCTCGGCAATGCGGTCGTCAAGGCTGAGATCGCCCTCCTGCATCATGATCCAGGCCGAGGCTGCGGTCAGTGCCTTGGTCGAAGACATGATGACAAAATGGGTATCGTTGGTGGCCGGTTTCTCGGTGCCGCCCTGCACCGCGCGACCAAAGGTCTGCATGGCGCCGATCTTGCCGTTGCGGGCAATGGCGACCTGGCTGGCCGGCAGCAGCCCTTCTTTGACCTCGCGCTCGGCCCGGTCGAACAGCGCCTGGACTTTTTCCGGGTCAAGACCGACTTCCTCAAGATTCTCGGCAAAAAAATGTGCGGCTGGCATGTCGTATTCCTCCTTTGCGGTATGGCGCGAATTGTAACCGGAAGCGGCCCAAGAAAAAAGAAGTGTGACCACTCATCCCCCGTCCGGGTGGAACCACGGCTGTAGAATCGCCTCGTCGGGCCACAGGAACTCAAATCCGGCGTCGAGCGCGTACTTTTTGTCGAGGTCTTCCCGGTCGCCGATATGGTAGTAGACATCCGCCTCGAACATCGCCTTGACGTCGGGCAGCATCATTTTCCCGACGGCAAAGTCTATCGGGATGTCGTGCCGGTCCCAGATCGCCCGCTGGGCGCTGATCGGACGGTCGGAACAGCTGCCGATCACAAAGCCCTGCTCCTGGACTCGTCTGACCATGGCCATGGTGACGACTCCGGGTGGGTCGCCGACCTCCAGGGTTCCGTCTATGTCAAAGCTTATGAGTATGACCAAGCTCGGTCCTCCGTAGGATGTTGTCGGGGCGCCCTTGGTTTGCAGACCTTTGAGCTATCCAGTCCTGTCCGCTGGGGCAGATCCGCCGGAAAATCCTCCTCAGTCCTCTTTTGAAAACGTCCTGAGCCCCATCGAAGGGCGCGTGAGCGCAGGGGGATTGCTGACGGCAGAGGGGCAGCCTCATGAGCATTCCTGTTTAGTCGGGCGTGGCGCTCCAGACGGTGAAGTTGCCGCCCAGCGGCATGGGGCCGCCGGAGACGCCGATCTCGGGCTTGACCCCGGTGACCTGGCGGGCGCCGGCCCGTTGCTGTAGCTGCTGGATGGAGTCGGTGTGCATCCAGAACCGGCTGCGGCCGCTGCCGATGTTGCCGCCGCTGGGCAGGACCGGATTTGGTCCCTCAATGCTGATGTCCGTCTGGTAAAAGTCCAGTGCTTCGCCGAACTTGATGCCACGGTAGCCGAGACCTTCAAGGTGAAACTGGTGGAACTGGGCGAAGCCGTCATACATGTTCTCGAAGGACAGATCCGCAGCGCTGATCCCGGCGCCCTCGTACAGCTTTCTACCCGTCCTGGCGGTGTCCTCCTCGACCTCCTCCAGGGTGGGCGTGAGGCTCCTGGGCGTGGTCCGGCTCGACGCGTGGTTGAGGATATAGACCGGCTTCTGTTGCATGTCCCTGGCCCGTTCGGGGGTGGTGAACAGGTAGGCGGCGGCGACCGTGATCGGGATGTCGTTATCGAACAGGTTGGCCGGCTTGGCGATCCAGCGCGCGGCCTGGTAGTCCTCCGCCGTCAGCTGCTCGGGCCGGTGCTGCGCCCAGTAGCCCTCCGGGAACATCAGGCCGTTCCGCCTGGAGTTGGAAATGAAGGGAGCCATCATGTCGTGGGTTTTGCCGTACTTGCGGCAGTACTCGGCGAACTGCAAGGCCGTGCCGTAGCAGGCCGGAGCGCCCCACAGATTCCTCAGCGCACTCATTCCGGAAACGACGCCCCCAGCGTTCGAGCCGCCCTGGTAGTAGCGGCCCTCCAGGTTATGCCAGCCCTTGAGCACCAGGCAGGTGTGGGTCAGACCGTCGCCCACGGCCTGGGCGGCAACGACGATGGCGTTGGACATGCAGCCCGGAGCGTGCATGCTGAACCCGACGTTGGTCAGCTCCGGCATATTCTTCACGATCCATTCGGCGCTGAGCTTGGCGATGCCGTCCAGGGGATCGTCGGTGGGCTTGAAGGCGCTGACGACATCCTCGGGGATGGGCCGGCCCTTTGGCCAGTAGGCCCCAGTCGTGGTCTCGGGGACGACGATCAGCCCGTCAATCTGGTCTGGCGCAACCCCGGCGTCGGCTATTGCCTTTCTCAGCGCCTGGAGACTCCAGGCGCCCACACAGGTCTCGGGCCTGCCGTCCCAGCGCCGGGCGGTCGGCGAGTGTCCGACCCCCACGGCCGCGACCTTGCCCCGGTGTTCCCACACACCCAAGCCCTCTGTCGTGCGATACATGGAAGCCGTAGACGTCTGGGTATTCATTGTTCATTCCTTTCTACGACCCGCCACTCGGGGACCTTTTGGCCGTTTGCGGTTGCCTCGAACACCACCTCGACACTGGCCCCAACCGGAACCTCGTCCACCGGCGTGCCGGGCAGGTGGGAGTACATCTGGATGCCCGGATCCTCGTCCAGCATGATGACCGCGACGTTGAACGGCTGATCTTCCTGGAGCAGTCTGACCGGGCAGTCGTAGACCACCCCGTAGTTGTAGATTGTGCCCCGCCCGCTCATCTCCTTCCATTCCAGACTATTCCCTGACCGACACTGACGACACGTCGGTACCGGCGGATGCTGGAGCCGGTCGCAGCTGCGACAGTGCTGGATGACTAGCCGCCCCTGGTTGGCGGCGTCCCAGAAGGGCCGGGTCAACTCATCGGGTACCACACCCTGCTTTGGCATATCTCTCCTCCATTTGTCAGGAGTGTCCTGGGCCGAGTTGAAAGCGAGAAGTTTTACGCGGCCAACAATAGCCCATTGCCGGAATATGTCAAAAGCTGTATCCGGGGAGCTCGACCCGAGCCAAGCCGAACAGGCCGTTCCGTTAACGTGCGTCGTACCGGTTCGCAAAGCGATTCGGGTTAGCGCCTGGCGTTGGTCGAGATACGGAAGAGAGCAGCTGTGAACGTTCGACTATACAGAGTCGTGTTGTGTCTGGTGTGTGGCGCCACCCTGGCGACCTCGGCCTCATGGGTGATGCTGTCTGCCGAGACTGCCACAATCGCTGTCCACGGAGACGTCACCACAGTCCCCGCCACGGGCCTGATTGCCATGCCCGCCAACTACTTCGATCTCGAAGGGACAACCGTGACCTTCACCCCGGACGGCACGGGCAGATACTCGGTAGAGGTCGGCGATCTGGAGTGGGAAGACCCAGGTCGTGGGCCGGCGGGCGCTGTCAGCCAAATGGTGCACCTTTATGAGGACTTGCCGGTTGACCTTTCTTTCCCTTTTCCCTTTGCCGATCAGACGTGGACACGCGTTTACGCCAACTCAAACGGAAACATCTCGTTCCAGCGGGCCGAGCACATGAACTGGCCGCAGCGCGACCCGTGGGCGGACGGTTCTATGCGTTCGATAGCGGCCGCCGTTGATTCCCGCTCGGCCGCCGGACTGGAGGCAATGATCGCCGTGCTCTGGGGCATCTATGGCGACACGACGATCTCCGTCGATTCCACCCCGACGAAGGTCGTGATCACCTGGCGGGCCGCTCGGTTCTCCGCGCCGAACGCCTTCTACGCGTCGCTAGGTGACAACGTGTTCCAAGCGCGGCTGTACCCATCCGGGGCTATCGAACTCGCGTACCGCGCGGTGCCGGAGCGAGACGGCATCGTCGGCCTGTTCCACGGCCGGACTGTGCAAGGTCATACGCTGGACGCGCTCGATGACGCAGTCGGTGACGTAGAACACACCGTGCTGGACATCACCAGAGTCGAATTGGTTGATCACGGCAGCACTGTGCTCGCCACAATGACCCTCGCTGACGATGTTCCAGACGCCGTGCCCGACGGAGCGATTGAATATCGGGTCCATCTCAGCTTTGGCGACATCGAGTGCCCCGTGGGCGTCGAAGTAAGCGAAAACGGACGGAGACCCTTCGCTGATTCCTGCGACATGCAACCAGCCGTTGTCGGGTCCCGAGTGCAAGGCGCGACCATAGAGATTTCGATCTCCAAGACGCTCCTGAATGGCGCGAATCACTTTTCCTGGAACGCGGACGCAGTGTGGTGGGGACGGAGGGGCTTTGATCAGGTTTGGGAACGCCGCGGTGTTGAGATAGGCGAGCCGGACTATGCCCTGCGGACAATAGCCGAGGCCATTGGCGGCAACGTGTTTGAAGTGTTCCATTACCCGGTGATGACCAGGTTCACAGATAGAGTGTTGTCCTTCATCTACGAACAGGCGCCGGCCAACGACGAAATTGCTGTAGCGTTCACGGATTTCCGGTTCGACGATCTGTTCAGTTCGGGCGGCGGCACGGCGGCGGTTAATGCGCCTGTCCAGGGCATCGGCGAGCAGCAGGCCAATCCGACGCCAGGCGAACACTACGGGTCGGAGAGCCTGCTGACGTCGATGATGCCGGTTTTCATCGGTGCGCACAACTGGATCGAGACCGGCGTCGCCGACAGCCGTGTGTTTCGCGCCTTTGGGCCCGGCATCCGCTGGATTGCGCACGAAGCGATTCACCGATGGTCCTCTTCTCTACGATTCCGAAATCCCGTGTCTGGGAGGATCGAGGATTTGACGGATGACTACTGCAGTTGCCACTGGAGCAATTGGCTGCACGCGCCTGCTGTACATCCCGTGTGGCCGGGCTATGCGAATAGGGTCTACTCCGAGGCTTCAGTCATGGGTGGCAATGTGTGGGTAGATAACGGGGACGGCACCTTCACGCGGAAGGAAGACGGCTATCCCCTGCCGACCGGTCTGTCAGCGCTCGACCTCTACGTCATGGGGATGATCCCGGCGACCGAAGTGCCGGATACCTTCCTCCTGACCGATGTCCAGGAGACGAGCACGTGGGGGACCGTACGGGCGACCAAGGTGCCCGTGCGCATCGAGGACATCGTGGCGGCGATGGGCCCGCGGGTGCCCACAGCGGATGCGGCCCGGAAAGAGTTCCGCTTGGGGGTCTATCTGCTGCACGAGGATGGGCGGCCGCCGCAGCCGGACATGCTGGAACGCGCGCGGTACGTTGCCGACGCGATCCCCGAGTACTTCATCCGAGCGACTGGTGGCCGCATGCGGGTGGTTCCGACGGCGGGCGCGACCCTGGAAAACCCGCAGCCGCACTCCTTTCAGAGTGGCCTCGGGATCATCTCTGGCTGGGTGTGTGAGGCGGAAGAGATTGTCATTGAGTTGAACGGGACGCCAGTACCGGCCGCCTACGGCACGCCTCGCGCGGATACTCAGGCGCGGTGCGGGGATACGAACAACGGCTTTGGCCTGTTGGTGAACTGGAACAACTTGGGAGATGGGGAGCACACGGTGCGGGCGCTGGCAGACGGGGTGGAGTTTGCCAACACCACCGTGCAAGTACGCACCTTTGGGACTGACTTCTTGGAGGACGTGGGACGGACGGTGGTCGTCTCGGACTTCCCCCGCCCGGGTGATGAAACGATACTCCAATGGGAAGAATCGCTTCAGAACTTCGTCATTACCAATGGGCAGCCTCGCCAGGGTGGTGGGTATAACCACGTGGCTGGGCTCGGCGCCAGGTTGGAAAATCCGTCCCTTGGGTCGTCCCAGAGCGGGATTAGAATTATCTCCGGCTGGGCGTGTGAGGCGGAAGAAATCGTCGTTGAGTTGGCCGGGACACCAGTGCCGGCCGCCTACGGCACGCCCCGTGCGGATACCCAGGCGCGGTGCGGGGATACGAACAACGGCTTCGGCCTGTTGGTGAACTGGAACAACTTGGGGGATGGAGAGCACACGGTGCGGGCGCTGGCAGACGGGGTGGAGTTTGCCAACACCACTGTGCGGGTGCGCACCTTCGGGACTGACTTCTTGGAGGACGTGGGACGAACAGTGATCGTCTCGGACTTCCCCCGTCCAGGTGAGGAAACGACGCTCCAGTGGGAAGAGTCACTCCAGAACTTCGTGATTCTTCCCTAACCGCGCTCCAACACCCTACGGAGACGGTCAGTCACAAGAGCCGCCCCTACTGAGATCGTGTGACTGTCTGGAGAGAAAAGGAATTTCCTGATCGACTCAGCATCTTCCTCCAGCGTTCCATGTCAGTGACATTCTCTGTCACTAATTCTGCTCCCGCTCGGACAGCTCCCAGAGCAATCAGCAGATCGTTGATATGGCTTCGCGGTTCCAGCTCTCCATAACGCTGCTGATACTGGGCGAGCAATACGCCACTCAAGGCCCAGTCCTCGTGACTTGGTGTGACGACATAACCTTGCCTGATGAATGCCTGGTTGATGCCGTCGTAGTTTCGCTTATCGGCTCGGGTCCGCGCCCCGGCATGCAGTTCCTGCATAACCACTGAGCTTAAGCGTGCCCGACCGGTCCGGAGCGCCCGTTGGAACAGTTCTTCATAGGCTTCTCCCCGAATCATCGGAATGAGAACAGACGAGTCGAACAGTAAGGGGCGGCGGCGCGCCACGGTTGCTATTTCCCTGTCGTCCGTTTGTAAGCGTCTTGGACTGTTCCTCTCCGGCGTAACTGCAAAATGTGCTGCATGACCTCGTCCGCAAAGAGGCGATCGTCGATCACCGTGCGGATGGCTTCAGATTCGCTTGAGGCATTCAGGTGCTTGACCAGTTGCCGCACTTTTTCCTCTTCCAACATGACATTCTTACGGGTCAGCGTAGCAGCGCGGGCCATAAGCCCCTCCTCTTATGTATAGTTCTGTATTTTATTACACACTCTGGAAATCGGCAAGGCGAGCTACGTTGTAGGACAGTTGGGCAGTCTTCAACTGCTCGTGTTGTCAGCCGGCGTTCGGGTGGCGTATAATCCCCGGCGGCCTGAGATGCAAAGGAGGAAACTATGAGCGCGAGCGCTGGACAACACGGGGAGACGCGGCCGGCGTCCCCACTGGACTTTTTGATTATTGATGCAGACCACCACTACTACGAGCCGGACGACTGCTTTACCCGTCACATCGAATCGGCCTATGCAGACCGGGCGGTGAACATCCGGCGTGGCGAAGCCCCGTTCGGACGGGTGTATATCGGTGATGAGCGCATGCGGTTTTTCAGCATTATTCCGGGTGACCATACCGGGGTGCCGGGCGCGCTCCAAGCCTACCTGAAGGACCATGCCGGTGAGGGCAACTCGCTGGTGCATGACGAGACCATTGCCGCCCACGACTTTCCCGAGGCCATGGACCGGCCAAGCCGGGTGAAAAAGATGGACGCGCAGGGCGTGGAGGCGGCCATCATGCTGCCGACGCTGGGCGTTGGGGTGGCCCACGAGCTACGCCACGATCCGCCGGCGCTGTTCGCTAATCTGCGGGCGTTCAACCGCTGGTTGGAGGAGGACTGGGGTTTTGGCAACCGGGGACGCATCTACAGCCTGCCCATGCTGTCGCTGGTCGATATCGACCTGGCCGTAGCCGAACTCGAACGGGTCCTGGCCGAGGGCGCGCGGAGCGTGAACCTCACCCCCGGTCCGGTCAACGGCCGCTCTCCGGCCGACCCGCTGTTTGACCCGTTTTGGGCGCGCTGCCAGGAGGCCGGCATTCCGGTCGTGTTTCACCTCGGCAACGATGGCTTGGCCGAGCTGTACTCGGCCCAGTGGGGCGAGAATCCAACCCCGCCCAGCCACCGTCTGAGTCCCTTCCAGCGGGTGACGGCCTCGACCGAACGGGCCACGGCCGACACCCTGTGCGCGCTCGTGTTTCACAACCTGTTTGGCCGTTTTCCCGACCTGCAGGTGGTCAGCATCGAGAACGGTGCCGGCTGGGTAGGGCCGCTGATGCGGGAGATGGACCACGTCGCCCGCCTGGCCGGTCCGCGCGACTGGACCTACGGCCACTGTCCGGGCCGGCCCAGCGAGATTTTTAAGCAGCATGTTAAAATCTCGCCCTTCCCCGAAGAAAATATCCCCGCCCTGGTCGAGCTGTTGGGAGCGGACAATGTTCTGGCCGGCTCTGACTGGCCGCATCCCGAGGGCTGCGCCGAGCCGATTGATTACCTGGACGGCCTGGACGGCCTGTCGCCCGAGGTTGTGCGGGCGGTCATGCGCGACAACACCGCCCAGCTGTTTAGCTTGGCCTGATATTCTGATCAGGCCGGTGAGCCCCCGGGCAGCGCGCTGCCCGGGGGGCAGGGCTGCCCTAGCGGCAGCGCGGCATCACTTCCTGAGCAAACAGCTCCATTGAGCGCCTCACCGCAGCATGCTCAACCAGTCCCCCCTGGTTGAAGTAGCAGATAAACTCGTTCGTCTGGAATTCGCGTTGCAGGGTCTGGACCCGCTCGGCACAATGCTCCGGGTCGCCAAGGACTGCGCCCAGGTCTCCCAGCTCCTCGTAGGTAATCCCCTTGAGTCGGTCTACCGCCTTCTGCAGGGACTGATAGCTCTCGGGCAGAGCCTTGATATCCGGCCGCCGCTGCTCCAGGAAGCTGAAGAAATGCATCAGGCTCGCCTCACACTCCCGGCGCGCCTGGGCCTGACTGGCCGAGACATGGACGGTGAAGGCCACCGCCACATCCTGTTTGATCCCGGCTGGGAGGCTCTCGCGGTATGTCCCGATATACTCCCGCAACTTGTCCATTGAGCCCGCGATCAGCGGCGTGGCAAAGATCGGCAGCCCCAGGCGTCCGGCGATGGTGTACGTCTCTGGGCTGTTGGCGGCGATGCGAATCGGGGGGTGAGGTTTCTGGATCGGCCGAGGAACAACCGGCAGGTCTTGTACGCGCGAGTACTTCCCCTGGTACGACAGCCGCTCGTTCGTCCAGGCCTGGCGGATGACATCGAGCGCCTCCTCAAACCGTTCCCGGCTCTCTTCTACGGGGACGTTATACGCGGCGAAGAAACTCGGCGCCGCGCCCCTGCCCACTCCCAGCTCCAGGCGACCGCCGGTGAGAATATCCACCGTGGCGGCCTCCTCGGCGACTTTCAGCGGGTTGTGCAGGGGCAAGAGGGTGACGGCTGTGCCCAGCCGAATACGCTGGGTGCGCTGGGCGGCCGCCGCCAGAACGGTCAGCGGAGAGGCCAGGCGAGAAACATTCGGGTAAAAGTGGATTTCGGCCAGCCAGGCGGTATCAAAGCCCAGCGTATCCCCAAGCTCGATCTGGGCCAGGATGTCGTGGTAGCGCTGGACCTCCGACTGCCACTCCGCACACGGCAAATGATCCATAAAGCCAAAGCGCATCGTGTCTCTCCTTTCTTTTGGGCAGGCTCGGCGAGCGACAGGGGCATGAGCGGCTGGAGGTCTGGGGATGCCCCCGCCACTCTTCCCCTGACCTGACGCCTAACTGAACCCTTCTTGGCTGGCTGGGTGTCGTTCATGCCACGGCGTGCTGCGCTCATACGTATACGCCACACGCAATAGCAGTGTCTCCTCAAACGGCCGACCAATAATCTGCAGCCCGATCGGCAACCCAGCGGGTGTAAAGCCACATGGCACCGAGATGGCGGGCAGACCTGTCATATTGAAAGGCCGCGTCGCCCGAGCGATATGGGCGGCAACCACACATTCCTTGCCACCAATATAGACTGTGATGTCGTCGATCTTGCTCGCCGCCATCAAGGTCGTTGGAGTAATCAGCGCATCGACCCGACCAAGAATGTCGAGCATCTCCTGGCGCAGCAGCGTCCGAAAGCGTTGGGCCTTGAGATACTGCGGGGCCTGGATACAGGCGCCGAGCAGAAGCCGCGACCGAACATCAGCGCCGTAGTGGTGGCTGTGGGTTTTCAGGGTCTGGGCATGCACTTCGTACGCTTCCGCTCCAATAATGGCGGTGGAGCTGGCGATGACGTGCGGCAGGCTCGGGATTGACACCTCTTCGACCACAGCACCGAGGGACGACAGGTGCTGTACGGCGGCAGCGATGCCATCCCGCACTGCGGATTCGACATCTTCAAAAAAATACTCTCGGGGCACTCCGAGACGCAGCCCCCGGATATCCTCTCTCAGGGCCACTGTATAATCTGGCACCGCCGCACGACTTGTCGTTGGATCTTTGGGGTCGGGACCGGCTATGGCTTGCAGCAGCACGGCGGCATCGGCAACCGTGCGGACCATCGGCCCAACATGGTCGCACGAATGGCTCAAGGGATAGACGCCAAAGCGACTGACGCGGCCGTAGGTGGGTTTGAGGCCAACAATACCGCTCAGCGAAGCCGGAATCCGAACAGAGCCGCCCGTATCAGTCCCCAGCGTTCCCATCGCCAGTCCCGCAGCCGTGGCGACAGCACAGCCGCCGCTTGATCCACCCGGAAGGCGGGTCAGGTCCCACGGGTTTCTTGGGGTTCCGTAGTGAGGATTACGGGACGTCCCGCCCCAGGCAAACTCGTGCATGTTGAGTTTGCCCAGCAGGATTGTCCCGGCTTCATTGAGTCGGGTCACGACGGTCGCATCGCTCTCCGCTCTATGATCAGCGAGAATCTTCGAGCCACACGTCAAACGGACGCCTTTAACCGCGAAGAGATCCTTGAGGGCGATAGGAATACCGTGCAGCGGACCACGATACTGCCCGCCGACAATTTCTTGTTCAGTGGCGCGCGCCGCCGCCAGCGCTTCATCTCTGAGGACAGTCAGGTAGGCGAGATAGTGATCGTTCAAGCGTTCGATCCGGTCGAGATGAACTTGCGTCACCTCTACCGGTGAGACCTCTTTCCTGTAAATGAGAGGCGCCAGCTCGGTAATGCTGGCAAAGGATAGCTCTTCAGTCTTCATCGCCTTCGGCCTCCGGCATGACAGAGCGCACCGCCGGATCAATATGGCTCAGGTCCAAGGCGTCCAGCGCAGCCAGCCCCTCGGACAATTGTGCATACAGCCCAACGATTTCTTGGAGCGCGTCATCGCTCAGCGGTCGTGCGAGCTTGTCGCGGAGAAGAGCGGCGACGAGTTCTCGGTCTCTCACCGGGATTTTATCCATTTCGCCTCCCTCTATACCTATCTCCAACGCGCTCAGAGCAAAATGTGGCGCAAGTTCAAGAGCGACCTGCTGCCCGAAGAATTCCACGGCCGGTGCGATCTCGGCCACGGATAGTGTCAGAAAAATAAACGTCTTACTTCTTAAGGCATGGCGTCGGGGGGCAGCTGCTCCTGTCGCCCTTATCGCAGTGTTATGATGGTAGCGCACAATGCGTTGACAGCACTCCCCGGCTGGCGCCTGGTGTCAGCCCCAGCTCAGCCCGCCCGTTGCCGCAGCGCCATGCTGCCCCCTCCTCTCCGCCGTCTATACTCGGCCTCGCGCCGATGTCAAGAGTTGGGGTTGTCTCGGAGGGGCGTCGCTCTCCTCTCGTTGGCAGTTGCACCGCAGAGGCGCTAAAATCCGCACTCCCCTAACGAGGGGCGAAAGGAGGAAGAGTTGTCAGAACTCATCTCATGAATAAATAGGAAGGTCGTCACTTTCACCGAGGATCGACGGCCTTTGGTGAGATAGCTTCCAGCGCGTTTCCCGATAGGCAATAGCAGGTCGGATGAGCGGAGCGTAATCCGACAAGGACGGGAGGTCGGGTTAGCCGGAGGTGTAACCCGACCTGCACGGCTATACATAATGGTGAATTGCTCTAGCCGCGTCCGGCCGCCTTCGTCCTGTTTCGCCAGGGGGCGCCTGTGGCTAGTGTGACGACGCGACGGTCTTGGCCGGCTGGACCTGGGGCGTGGGCCGGGTCGGGCCGGGCCGGTCCTGGGCTGGACCGTCGAGCTGAATGAGCGGCGTGAGACGGCGCGGCGCTGTCCCAGCCTTGGGGGTTGCTTCGTCTCTGCCTTTGTACAGTCGCCACCAGGCAAACGAGCTGTTTTTGACCGGGCTGGGGTTGAGTCCGAAAAGCTGGGCGATTTCCTGCCACACCCGGGTGTGTAAGTGACGGAAGAAGTCGCTGTTTTCAAAGTCTTTCTCGAGAACGGCCGAGCTGGAATCCGCCATCAGACGCTGCGCCCAGCTGTCGAACGGAAGCGGCGGCAGAAAGGAAAAGGCCTTCAGCTTGACGGCCATGTCCATCATCCCGGCATGAACCTTGTTGGCCAGGAAATAGCTGCGCGAGCGGTGTTGGAGGCGTTTGTTCAACTCGGTCACTTCGGTAAACATGCGCAGCGAGGTAGACCAGCTGATATCGTCTTCCTCCATGAGGATGATGTTCATATCGCTGAGCGTTGCGGCGGCCAGACTGAGGCTGCCCAGGCCGGCCTGCGTATCAAAGATCAGATAGTCGGCGTCCAGCGATTTATCGGCAAACCGCCGCAGATGGGCGACCTTTTCGAGCGCCAGGTCGAGCTCGATCCGCGTCGACTGCTTCCAGTCCGGGCGCTCGCTTTCCACAGAAGCGGGCAGCACGAAAAGACGATCCAGGCGTTGGTACAGCGCGGCTGCGGAGTGCTCTTGGCTCTCGCTCTTGGGCATCAGCGCGGCTTGCAGGGTCTCGAACAGCGCGGTTTGGGTGTTGTCATCGCCGGTCAGGTAGTCAAAGAGTGAGAAAGGCACTTGATCAAGCTCGATTTTATTGCGAAACGCCAAGAGGGTCAGCCCGCTGACCGACAGGTCTAAATCGGCCAGCAAGACTTTGCAGTTTTCTTCGCGCTGAATAATCCGGGCCAAGCCAGTCGCTAGCAAGGTTTTGCCCACACCGCCTTTACCACTGCACAGCGAAATCGTCCTCAGCATCGTATCCTCCGATCCCGACCTTGCGTCGTTCCCAATACACGCTGTCTCCTAGCATTTTCTTAATCTCTCAGCCGCACAGAAACAAGGGGGTGACGGACCGGCGGAGCGCCGAGCCGTCTCTCGACGCACTATTTGTGGCGGTGGGGATCGCTTCAGACCCCGGTGTTTGATATCGGCCGGAGAACGTAGCGTACGAAAGTCGGGAGTCGAGTATGGATGAGCTGCGCTACTGGATTGCCTGCGCGCTGCTGATTGGCCTGCCGCCGGGGCTGTTGTTCTGGCTGTGTATCCACCCCTTTGCCGGGTTTTGGCGCAGGCGCGGACCGGGCTGGACCTACGGTCTGGTGGGGGCCGGGCTGAGTCTGCTGGGCGGGGGCCTGTTTGCGGTCCGCAGCGCGCTGCTGGCCGCCGAGTACGGGACGAACGCCGTGTGCCTGGGGCTGGCCGGGGTGTGTCTGGGTGGGGCTGGCGCACTCGTTCACCAGCACCGGAAACACCTGACCCTGCGCATTCTGGTCGGACTGCCCGAAATCAGTCCTCAGCGCCATCCAGCCCGTCTGTTACAAGAGGGGATTTATGCCCGTATCCGACACCCGCGCTATGTGGAGGTATTCCTGTCGCTGCTGGGCTTTGCCCTGGTGGCCAATTATCTGACTGTCTACGTCTGGACGACGCTCAGCCTGCCGCTGCTGTACATGATCGTCGTGTTTGAGGAGCGGGAGTTGCACCGGCGTTTTGGGTCGGCCTATGCTGAATACTGTCGGCGGGTGCCGCGTTTTGTGCCGCGTCGTCGTGCCGAGCGGGCAGGGGGGTAAGCCGTCCGTGCTGTGAGAGGAAAGGGAGACCTGCCATGCGGAGAGTCTTTATTCTGGCCGTGGTCGGGCTGGTGGTTGTGTCTATTCCGGCCGCGCTGTTCGCCCCGTCGCTGCTGTGGTCCTGGCTGGTGCTCGGTCCGCTGGTCGGACTGGGGCTGTACGACTACACCCAGACCTCGCACGCGGTGTTGCGCAACTTTCCCCTGATCGGGCATGGACGCTACCTGCTGGAACTGATCCGGCCCGAGATCTACCAGTACTTTATTGAGGACGAGACCGAAGGTGTGCCCTTTGGCCGCGACCAGCGCAGCCTGGTCTACCAGCGCGCCAAACAGGTCCGGGACACCGTGCCGTTCGGCACCAAGGAAGATGTGTACGGGGTGGGTTATGAGTGGGTCAATCACTCCCTGGTCCCGCTCCAGTTTGAAGCCAGCGACCTGCGGATTGCCATTGGTGGGCCAGGCTGTGCCCAGCCCTACTCGTCCAGCATTCTGAATATCTCGGCCATGAGCTACGGCTCGCTCAGCAAAAACGCCGTCCTGGCCCTGAATCAGGGGGCAAGGCTGGGCAACTTCGCCCACAACACGGGCGAGGGCGGGTTGAGCCCCTATCACCTTGAGGGTGGGGGCGACCTGATCTGGCAGATTGGCACCGGCTATTTTGGCTGCCGGACGCCGGACGGCGCGTTTTCGGCCGAGGGCTTTGCCGACAACGCCGCTCGGCCGCAGGTCAGGATGATCGAACTTAAGCTGTCCCAGGGCGCCAAGCCGGGCCACGGCGGCATCCTGCCGGCGGCCAAGCTGACCCGGGAGATTGCTGCCATCCGGGGCGTGCCGCTGGGCCGGGACGTGGTGTCGCCGCCCGGCCACTCGGCGTTTTCGAGTCCGATTGGGCTGCTCGAGTTCATTGCCCGGCTGCGCCAGCTGAGCGGTGGCAAACCCGTCGGCTTCAAGCTGTGCGTCGGCAAACGGCGCGAGTTTCTGGCGATCTGCA
Source organism: uncultured Binatia bacterium (SeqCode) (assembly GCA_965243735.1). Taxonomy (GTDB): domain Bacteria; phylum Desulfobacterota; class Binatia; order Bin18; family Bin18; genus JAAXHF01. The sequence continues at coordinate 2,643,412 of CBDEVZ010000008.1, read as the reverse complement.
AGGCCATGGTCCAAACCGGGATCAGCCCCGACTTCATTACGGTTGACGGAGGCGAGGGCGGAACCGGGGCGGCCCCGCCCGAGTTCTCCGACCATATTGGTGTGCCGCTGGTCGAGGGCCTGATCTTTGTCCACAACGCCCTGGTCGGCTATGGGCTGCGGGACACCGTTCGGGTGTGCGCCAGCGGAAAAATCACCTCCGGTTTCGACATGGTCAAACGGCTGGCGCTGGGAGCCGACCTGTGCGCCTCGGCGCGTGGCATGATGATGGCCCTGGGCTGCATTCAGGCCCTGCGCTGCAATTCAAACCGCTGTCCGGTCGGCGTCACCACCCAGGATCCGCAGCTGGTGGCCGGTCTGGTGCCGGCCGACAAAAGCGCGCGGGTCAGAGGCTTTCACACCGAGACCATCGAGAGCGTGAGCGAGATCATGGGTGCGATGGGCATCTCCCGTCCGGACGACCTGCGGCCGTGGCACATCCTGCGCCGCACCTCGCCGACCGAGATCCATCATTATGGCGAGATCTACGAATTCCTGCACGAGGGCGATTTATTGCACGACCCGCTGCCACCCGGCTACAAACGGGCCTGCGAAGCCGCCCGGGCTGACACCTTTGCTTCCGGCGCCGATGGCTGAGATTCCGGCAGTGGCGCCTGCTTGTTCCAGCCGGTCGAGTCGGTGTAGGGTGGCGGATAGCCCGCTTGGGCAAGACGGTCAGAAAAGGAGGCGCAGCGCATGATCGATTTACACTATTGGCCCACGCCGAACGGCAAAAAGGTGACCATTCTGCTCGAAGAGTGCGGCATGGCCTACAACATGATTCCGTGCAATATCGGCCGTGGCGATCAGTTCACCGACGAATTCCTGAGGATTTGTCCCAATAACCGGATGCCGGCCCTGGTCGACCATGACCCCATCGGCGGGGGCGAGCCGGTTAGCATTTTTGAATCCGGGGCGATGATGATGTACATCGCCGAGAAGGCTGGCAGGTTCTATCCCCAGGACGTGCGGGGCCGCTACGATGTCAACCAGTGGCTGATGTGGCAGATGGCCAATCAGGGCCCCAAAAGCGGTGAGTGTGGGCATTTCCGGCGCCTGGGCGACGAGCAGGGCGATCAGACCTATGCGGTCCGACGCTTCACCGACGAGGTCAACCGGCTGTTTGGCGTGTTGAACAATCAGCTGTATCGGCAACGCTACCTGGCCGGTGATGAGTACACGATCGCCGATATGATCTCTTACCCATGGACGGTCAACTGGGAAGCCCAGGGCCAGGACATCAACGAGTTCACATACTTCAAGCGCTGGTTTGAGGAACTCTCGGAACGCGACGGGGTGAAAAAAGGCATGGCCGTCGGCAGCGAGCTGTCGATGGACTTCTCCAAGTTGTCCCAGGAAGAGAAGGACCGCCTGCGCAAGATGCTGTACAACCAGCGGGCGCGTCCGGTTCCAGAATAGGCGAGACGCCGCTTTCAACACCCGGCTATTTTGCACCCACACGGCAAAATAGCCGATACTATACTCCCGCCGTGCGCGGTCTGGTCAACAAATGGGTTTCTGGAATCCTAGATCGCTCTGCGAATCTCCCACAAGAGAAGTATGCGCCTGCCCAAACTCCAGTTCTTTCGTTGACCTTGGTCTCAAAAAGACATCGTCTATGGAGTTGAAAGGCAAGCCGATCTGGTTTACAGGCTGTCTCGGCAAGGCTGTATCTTCTCGTTCGTTAAGTTCTTGATTTTTCGTACCCTTAATGGCGAGAGCCATGCTTTTTGATGGTCCGTGGCAAGAAATCCGGACTGAATTGCTTGTAGTATGCTGGACGGTAATAGTGTTGATAGCAACAGGGAGTTCTTATGAAGCAGTTCGATGCGCGATCCTATAGTATCGCCGATTTTGCTGAGTGGCATGCCAATAGCCTGCTCGACTTGTCACCTAAGTTCCAGCGCCGTAGCGTCTGGACTCGGGCGGCAAAATCTTTTCTCATCGACACCATACTGCGGGGCAAGCCCATGCCCAAGGTGCTGCTCACTCAGGACCTTATCAACAATAAGAACGTGCGCACCGTTGTCGACGGACAGCAGCGTATCCGATCCATTCTCGAATTCATGGATGGTGCGTTCACCATACTCAAGACGCATAACTCCGAACATGCAGGAAAAACTTTCTCCGAACTGGACGAGGATGCCCAAACAGCGATCCTACAATACGAAATCGGAGTGGACCTTCTCTACAACGTCAGCCTCGCTGAGATGCTCGATATTTTCGCGCGCATCAGTACGTACTCCGTGACACTGAACACCCAGGAAAAGCTCAATGCCAAGTATCTTGGCGTGTTCAAGACAAACGCTTACGAACTCGGGTTCACCTATGCCGACTACCTTCTCAAGGGGGGTGTCCTGACCGAGAAAAATGTCAGCCGTATGAGCGAGGCGCAGCTTGCTTCCGACCTGCTAGTAGCATTGGTCGACGGAGTGCAGACCGCGAAGAACATAGAGAAGTATTACCGCGAATATGAAGACCACGAGACTGTCCCACAGAATGTAGCCCATGCGATCAATTGTTTCCATAAAACCATGAAGTTTATCGGTGCGATCTATCCAGCGGAGGATCTGGAGAACACCAACTGGTCGCGTCCGAATTGGTTTTACACCCTATTCACCTGTGTGGCCCATGCACAGGAGCCGTTGGGCGGTCTCGAACAGATGTCGCGGCCGCCGCTTAGCAAAGACTCTGTAAAATACTGGAGGAGTGAGCTGGACGAACTCAGCGCTCTGTACGACAAGTACACCGAAAGGAACGGGGAGGATGTTCCGGCGAAGTTCGCCCAGTTTATCAATTATGCTCAGCGGCGCACGACCGACACAGAGGCTAGAAGAGGACGGGCGAAGTTCGTCTTGGAAGCCCTGACGCGATGAATCCTGCCGAGTTGGTTGCGTACAGTCATGTCATCGCGGAACGTCACGCCGCAATGATGGAGTTTGTCGGTCAGATAGATGCTGCCCCTTCTAACGCGGAATCATCGAATCATCAGGCGGACGCATATGCGGAGGCGCTATTCCTTAGGGCTTTCACCGCCTATGAGAGCGACCTCGAGAAGCTCTTCCTGCATTATGTAACCGGAGGTGCTTCCCTGAAGGGGGCGACGGCAAATAGCTACCTGAGCGTGGCCGACGAAGCACGAGCTCGAAAGCTGACCCGCGCCGGATGGAATTTCCTGTCCTGGGCGAAGCCAGAGAAGGTACGCGATATCGTCGGGAATTACATCGAAAATGGCTGGCCCATAAGCGATATGATGAGAGCGAAAAGTCAAGACCTCTCTGATTGCGAGCGTGTTCGAAACCGCATCGCCCATAAGTCGCTTGAATCACTCAGGGAATTCAATGTGGTTCAGCGCAACCTGCTACGGATTGAGCGCCTATTCCCAATTACACCGGGCCAACTTCTCCGAATTCGAAGCACTCGACTAAGAAAGCTGCATATCGGGCACTACCTTGACGTGATGAATGACACATTAAGCGCAATCATTGATCCCCCGCCTTAGGAGGCGCAAAGACTTAGAGCTCCTCTTTGTCGTCCTCTCTTAATCCTTGGCCGAGCCGAATCGCCTCGGCCAAGTTTACCGCGCCGGTGTACAGCGCGCGGCCGATAATCAGGCCGTGGATACCGTCGGCTTCACCCGCCAGCAGCAGCTCGACATCCCGCAGGCTGGCCACGCCGCCAGAGGCAATGACCGGAATCTCAAGCGTCCGGGCCAAGGTCCGGGTGGCTTCGATATTCACCCCCTGCCCGGTGCCGTCCCGAGCAATATCGGTATAGACAATCTCGCCGGCGCCCATGGTTTGGCACTGCTCGGCAAGCGCGGTCGCCGCCAGTTCGGTGGCTTGGGTCCAGCCCTGCACGGCGACCTTGCCGTCCCGTGCATCAATGCCGACCGTAATCCGGCCCGGAAAGCGCTCGCACGCCTCAGCCACGACCTCCGGCTGCCGATAGGCCACCGTGCCCAGAATGGCCCGCTGCACGCCGAGCGAGAACACCCGCTCAATCGCCGCCAGGTTGCGCAGCCCGCCGCCGAGCTGGACCGGAATGTCCAGCGCGCGGCAGATGCGGGCGATGACATCCGTATTCACCCCGGCGCCCGACACGGCGCCGTCGAGATCGACCACATGCAGCCGCTGGGCGCCGGCAGCCTGCCAGCGCCGCGCCACGCCGACCGGATCATCGGCATACACGGTGGCCTGAGCCATATCGCCCTGGTACAGGCGGACGCACTGGCCGGCCTTGAGATCAATGGCTGGGATGATGTCCATGGGGGTGAGAGACTTGAGAGTGGGCTGCAACAACCTTGCCGAAGTTGGCCAGGATTTGCAGGCCGATGGCCTGACTCTTCTCGGGGTGAAACTGGGTGGCAAAGATATTGTCCGCCCACACGCTCGACGCAAACGGGATGCCGTACTCGGTCGTGGTTGCGACAATGCCCGGATCGGCCGGCAGCGGATAGTAGGAGTGGACAAAATACACCGCCGCACCCTCAGGCACGTCGGCCAGATGCGGGGCCGCCCGCTTGATGTGGAGCTGGTTCCAGCCCATATGGGGAATCTTGTGGGGGCCGTCCCCGCCGGTCAGCTGGGCTGGATCAAAGCGTTCGACCGTGCCTTTGAGGATGTCCAGACCCCGTACCCGGCCAAACTCGACGCTTTCCGAAAACAGGATCTGCATGCCGACACAAATCCCGAGCAGCGGGGTGCCGCTGTCGGCCACCCGACGGACGGTGTCGATGAGCCTGCACTCGGCCAGCCCGTTCATGCACGCGCCAAACGCGCCGACCCCCGGCAGGATCACCCCGGCGGCAGCCTCAATGCGTGTCGCCTCACGGGTGATTTCGGCCGCATAGCCCATCTTCTCGCAGCCTTTTTGGACGCTGCGCAGATTGCCCATACCGTAGTCAATGATCGCGATCATGCCGGGCAGCATTATTTCCCCGGCCCACCGAAGAATCAAGCCGGCAGTAACTGGAGCGCAACGCGAGGTTCTGTCTTGTTGACGATGATACTGGATGCGGTATCATCGAGTCGGTGCCTGGAGGTGAAAAACTCTTTTATTCCATGAAGGCCAATCCAAAGGCGGACTGGACACCCGACAACGTCAAAACGGTGGCGCGGGCCTATAGTCTGACCGTGCGGCAGCGAGGCACCAGCCATGCGGTACTCACGAACGCTTCAGGGCGACATTTGACGATTCCCATGCACAAGCCCATCAAACCCATTTATATCAAACGCCTGGTAGCACTGATTGAGGCAGGACAATGAAATTTGAGGACTATGCGATCAACATCGACCCCATCCCCGAAGATGAAGGCGGAGGCTATCTGGTCACTATGCCCGACTTGCCCGGCTGCATGGCGGATGGTGAGACCATAGACGTCGCCCTTACGGAAGCCCGCGACGCTTTCGAGGCGTGGGCGATGGCCGAGCAGGAAGACAAGGGCGAACTGCCTGCACCAAAAACCTACAGCGGACAATTCGTGCAGCGCATTCCCAAGACCCTGCACATGCGGCTCGCCAAGCGAGCGGCCAGCGAGGGGGTCAGCTTGAATCAACTGGCCGCAACGTTTCTTGCCCGAGGGCTGGCCGGTCGATGAAGCGCTGGTCGGCGTCCGCTGTTGAGACCGTCGTCACAAGCATCAAGCCGGTGGCTGTCCAAGCCTGGGCGGCCTTGATCCCGTCCCGAACAAGGGCGTATAAAGCCATCAGAATGGATGGAGGAGGGACACGCCATGGCCCAGTCCATTAAAGATCAGGTTGCCGTTATTGGAGCCGGCTGTATCAAGTTTGGGGATAACGTCGATCAGGGCTACGAAGACATGGCGGTTGAGGCCGCGTTTGCCGCCTTTAACGACGCCAAGATCGGTCCCGAAGAGATTGACGCGGCCTGGCTCGGCACCTACTCGCCGGCCCAGGGCCACGGCAAGGCGGCGGTCTCCCTGGGCGATGCGCTGCGTCTGTACAACAAGCCAATCTCGCGGGTTGAAAACTTCTGCGCGACCGGAACCGATGCCTTCCGTCATGCGGTCATGGCGGTTGCGGCTGGGCTGTACGACATGGCTCTGGTGCTGGGGGTGGAGAAGTACAAAGACCGTCCGGGGCGTGGCCTGGCCCGCGAGGGCGTGCACCCCTATCATAACGACGGCTCGACCGCGCCCGGTCTGTTTGCCCTGGCCGCTACCCGGTATATGCACACCTATGGGCTGAGCCGCGAGAGCCTGGCCAAGGTGTCGGTCAAAAACCACTACAACGGCTCCTTGAACCCCAAGGCCCACCTGCAAAAGCAGGTCTCCGCCGAAGAAGTCTTGACCGCGCCTATCGTCGCCTATCCGTTCGGACTGTACGACTGCTGTCCGACGACCGACGGGGCGGCTGCGGTCGTGGTGTGCCGCTCAGATTTGGCCAAGGAATACCGGGACGACTACATGCTGGTCAAAGGCGTCGGTCTGTCAGTCACCAGCGGCCGGCCCTTCATGGACCCGACCTACGATTACCTCGGCTTTCAGGCCACCCAGCACGCCTCGGCCCAAGCCTACGCCATGGCCGGCATTGCCGACCCGCTCGCGGAGATTGACGTGGCCGAGGTCCACGACTGTTTCACCTGGACCGAAATCACCAATTATGAAGATCTGGGCTTTGCCCCCAAAGGCCAGGGTGCGGGCCTGATCGAAGAGGGCCGGACCGCCCTGGACGGCGATATGCCGGTCAACCCCAGCGGCGGCCTCAAGTCGTTTGGGCACCCCATCGGGGCCAGCGGGGTGCGCATGGTGTATGAGATTGTGACCCAGCTGCGCGGCCAGGCCGGCCCACGCCAGGTGGCCGATCCCCGGCTGGGTCTGGTCCACAATGTCGGCGGGCCGGGCGCGGTGTCGTGCGTTGCGGTCCTCGGCCAGCCCTGAGAGCCGATCCCTCGACCTGGAACCATTTTTCCTGGCCGGTTTCTGGAGGCGAATATGAGGAACATTGTTGACGAAATCTGTGAGCGCACCCTGGACATCGCCCCGCAGGTGCCGTGGCTGGTCGAGCCCCTGACGCCGGGACGCGGGCAGGCGTTCATTCTCCAGCATATCCTGCGCAACCGACTGTTCAGCGCGGTCATTCGGCCATCCTGGATCAGTCGCTGTCCGGACCTGGCCGTTGTCCGCAAAACCATCGGCCAGATGCGCGAGGAGCTGGTGTATGACGACGAAATCGCCCAGCCCCACACCACGCTGCTGTGGGAGATGGGCCGTAATGTCGGTCTCAGCAACGAGCAGATGGATACCACCCGTCCCGTTCCGCTGGTCAACGTGGCCCTGAATGTGTGGGAACATATCGCCCGCACCCGGCACTGGGTGGCCGGCTGGCTGGCCACCTCGGTCGATGAGTTTCTGCTGACCGCCATGCCGGGGCCGCATAATTTTCGGGCCGCAGCCTGGCAGCAGACCTACGATCTGAACGATGAGCAGGTGTTCTTCTTCACCTACCATACCAGGGCCGACGACGACCATGCCGGCCGGAAGGTCTGGGAGCCGATCATCCGCCATGTGGCCACCGATTCCGAGCGTGAGGAGGTGCTCGACGGGATGGAGCTGGCGTTGACCGGCTGCAAGCTGTTCTATCAGGGGATCTGTGAGTTGGGGGATGAGATCGACCGGAATGCTGAACGCTGAACCGCAGTAAAGAGTGCCATGCCGATCAATCCCCAGCTCAGACGCCTGGTTGACCTGGCCGCGCCCTACTGGGCGGGCGAGGCCGAGGTGGTGTGGACCTACTTTCAGAGCCCGACCCGGACGACCGAGACCGATCTGGTGTGGCTGCGCCGCCAGTGTTTCAAGGAGATCTGGGGCTCCGGGGTGGGGGATAAGAAAAAAGGGCTGTTTCAAGGACCGGTCGCCTATTTGAGCGAGGTGTTTGACAAGATTGATCGGGAGGTTGATCGCCACGCCGTTCTCGATGTGATCGACGATCTGCGGACCGAATTTGCCCACTACTGCCTGTTTGCCGATATCCATGACTGGCTGAGCGGCGAGAAGCTCAGCCCGCCCATGCTGCGCGGCTGGCGGTCTGACGACGAGTTGGCCCGCCTGCGCTACGAGTACCGCGAGCGGCGGGGCCGCCTGGGCTATTTTGCCGTGCGTTTTACCGAGGGCGGCTACTGCAGCATGTACTCGGCCGGTATGCGGCTGGCCGGCTCGGGCCAGCTTAACGACCGCATCGCTCGGGCCTGCGAGCAGGTCTACACCGACGAGATCGGACACATGCGGACCGGCTATGTCGGTCTGGCCGAGCAGCAGCTGTCTGCGGCCGAATGGCAGGAGATCGCCGACATGATCCGCACGATCCTGCTCCAGCGGCTGCATATGCGCAACGAACAGTTCAGCTATCCGCTGTCGGCCGAGCGCATCCGGGCCATCCAGGCGGGTGATATCGAGCCGCTGGCGTTTGATTACACCGGGCTGGATTAAGGATAGGCGGCGAGGAGCGTATGAAAACCTACGTATTCAAGGTCGTGATCGAACCGGACGGAGATGCCTGGTTCGCTTCTTGCCCGGCTCTGGAACAGTATGGCGCGGCGACATGGGGCGCGACACAGAAAGAAGCGCTCAAGCATATCGACGAGGTTGTGCACATGGTCATCAAAGAGCTGGTCGAGGACGGGGAGCCCATTCCTGAAGACGTTCAGGTCTCCCCCCAACCGCTTGTCTCGATCACCATATGAACGGGCTTCTGTGGCAACGGCTCCGTTCTCTGACGGCCCGAGACCTTATCAATGCTCTGAAGCGAGACGGTTTTGCTCTTCGCTCACAATCGGGAAGCCATCAACGCTACCGGCATCCTGACGGACGACGGGTCACTGTCACGTATCACCGTTCTGGAGCGACCTTTCCGTTAAAAACGCTGAAAAGCATGGTTGAAGGACAGGCCCGTTGGACCGCACAGGACCTCAAACGGCTTGGCGTTGTGAAAGATGATTAGAGAGCCGCTGCAAGCCTGGATTTGGATCATCGTTGGCGTCCTGCTCTTTTTCTCCGTGCCGTATTTTTTTGCCGGCACCCACGAACCGCTCGTCTTCGGTCTGCCCCTGTGGTTCCTCGTGTGTCTGGCCGCTTCCGGGCTGCTGGTGGCTTTCACCGGCTATGTGATCCTGCGTCACTGGCGCCTGGCCGATGCCGTCCTTGAGGACGAGGACGACGCATGAGCAACGGCCAGGGGCTGGGTTTTGAGGCGCTGATTCTTCTCAGCCTGTATCTGCTGAGCCATATTCTGATTGGCTATTTCGCCTTCCGGTCCGGCGGGACGTGGGTGGCCAAAGACTATTTCCTGGGCGGCAAGACCACCGGAGCGGTGGTGCTGTTTTTTGCCATGCTGGCCACCAAGTTCAGCGGCAACACGTTTTTCGGCCTGCCCGGGCGGTCGTATCGAATCGGGCTGATGGCCGTGTCGCTGATCCCGTTTACCCTGGCCATCAGCCTGGCTTTTCTGACCTATGCCCCCCGCCTGTACGTCTTATCGAAAAAGTACGACTATTTGACGCCGGCCGATTATTATGCCGACCGCTTCCAGAGCCACACCCTGCGTCTCTGTGTGTCGGTGTCTTTCATCCTGGCGGTCATTCCCTATCTGCTGATTCAGACCGCAGCCATGGGCCACGCCTTTGTCGGTTTTAGCGGCGGTCAGTACTCCTTCAGCACCGGGGTGGTGTATATCGGAACGGTCATGCTGGCCTACGTCCTGCTGAGCGGCTGGCGGGGCGTGGTGTGGGCCGAGGTCTTGCAGGGCTCGCTGTTGTTGGGCGCCATCGTGGCGGCGGCGGTCTTCGTGGTGTCACACCAGGGTGGACTGGCTGCGGTTGTGGATCGGGCGCTGGCCGTCGCGCCGGACAAAGTGGCCGTGCCGTCTTCGCTGACCGAACTGACCCGCTCGTATTTCCTGGCCATCCTGGTCTTCGGGCTGGGCGGAGCCATGTATCCCCAGATTGTCCAGAGTGTGTATGCGGCCAGGAGCGAGCGAGCCCTGCGGCGGGGGCTGGTGCTGATGCTGCCCAACTATTTTCTGATTCTGTTGTGTGTGGTGCTGATTGGCATGGTCGGGATCGTGCAGCTCGACCCGCTCGGCACGATTGAGGCCGACCAAGTCCTGGCCCAGCTCATGGGCCGGCACGCCGGCCACGCCTACTGGCTGACGATCTTCGTTTTTCTGGGCGCGGCAGCCGCCGTCATGTCTACCGCCGCCGGCGTGCTGCTGAGCCTGTCGTCCATGCTGACCCACGACATCTACCGTCACTACCTGCGGCCCCAAGCCAGTGAGAACGAGATCGCTGCGATCGGCCGGGTGTGTACCGCCCTGATCCTGCTCAGCGTCACCGCTCTGTCTCTGCAGCCGCTGACCACCCTGTGGCAGCTGACCATCATCAAGTTCGAGTTCCTGATGCAGCTCTACCTGCCGCTGATCCTGGGTCTGTACTGGCCGCGCTTCTCCAGCCGTGCGGCCCTGGCCGGGCTGCTGGCCGGCGTCCTGACCGTGGCCGGACTGATGCTCGGCGGCGTCGACTATATCTGGGTGTGCGATCCGGGGCTGTGCGGCTTTGCGGTCAACGCTGCGGTGGCGGTGGGTCTGACGCTCCTCAGGCCGGCCGAGACCGCCGAGCAGCGCCACACCCAGGCGCGCTTCTTCGCCATTTTTAAGGGGAGCCTGGACGAAGCGTAAGAGAATCGCTGTCTGTTAGCCGTTCATCATTCATCATTCATCATTCATCATTGCCCCGTACTGGGCCAGACTACACGGTTCTCTTCGGTCAGCAGATGCACCAGACGGTCTGGATCGACAAACTTGGGTCCGTCGGCCTGAGCGCCCTGTGTGTAGGCTGACGAGTTCAGGGCGTAGTGCAGATCGGCCATGGTCTCAAACCAGATCTGGGCCACCCCGTCGTAGGCCGGCTCGCCTCTGTCATACGCCGACGGGATGACGTGGCACTGTACGTAACGCCGCATGCCGGGCAGCTCCAGGGCTAGCGGACCGTGCACCTCGCGCCAGTAGCGCGAGAATTCTTCGGGGCTCATGCCGGGTTTACGCTTGATGAAGGAGACGCGTTTGACGAGGTCTTCGTCTTTGCCGATTGGCTCCCCCGCCAGCATGACATGGTCGTGGGTGTGGAGACGGGTGACCTGCTTGAGGTTGACAAAATTGGGTTCGTCCACATACGCGCCGGTGCGGTACTCCGGGCTGTCAAAGGCCGCCTTGGCCGCTGCGGCATCGTCCAGCCAGATTTCGACAATGCCGTCGTAGGGCGGGTTTTTGCTGACAATCGGCGGGGTGTGGTTCTGGACGTAGCGGCGAATGCCGGGAATGGTGCTGGCCAGGGGAGCGTGGACGTTCCGCCAGTGGTCCGAGAATGCCTGACGGCTCAGACCGTCTTTGCGCTTAATCAGAAAATGCAGGTGTAGCATAGGCTCTTTCCTCCTTGCATACGCAGTTTTCGTAGATGCAGTTTGCGGCTGCCGGGCAGCTACAGGTGGCGGACTGCGGGCATGACCTCCTCGGCAAAACGTCGCAGGCTGGTCAAGACCTCCTGGTGGGGCACCAGGCCGCCCGGATTAAACCAGCAGATGAGCTGGTCCATGCGACAGCTGGCGGCAATGTCCCGAATCTTGTCGATGCACCGCCCCGGCGGGCCGTACAGCCCCATGCTGGCCTCAATCCGTTCCCAGGTCATGGCTTCGACCCGTTTGACGATAGCCCGCAGGTAGTCGTACTGGGCTGAGTCGTCGCGCGCTCCGAGACGAGCCTGGATGCCGATGGCCCGGAAGTAGTTGAGAAAGCTCGGTTCGACGTGGCGCCGGACCTGCTCCAGACTGTCGGCCACAAACACCGGGAAGGCAATCGCCACGTCCTGTTTGCCCGGGTCGTGGCCCGCCTCGGCAAAGGCGGTCTGGTAGCGCCCGATATGCTCGGGTAACTTGTTGTTCCGGTTGATCGGCGAGGCGACAAATACCGGATAGCCCTGTTGACCGGCAAACACGGCCGTCTCGGGACTGTTGGCCGCAATCCGCAGCGGCGGGTGGGGCTGCTGGACGGGCCTGGGCACAACGCGAGTATCCGGCACGTGAAAATACGTGCCGTCAAAACGGCACACCTCGTGCGTCCAGGCGTGGCGGATCAGCGACAGGGCTTCGACAAAGCGCTCCCGGCCCTGTTCGCGCGGCACGTCAAAGCCCTGAAAATGAATCGCAATCTCTCCCCGACCCACCCCGAGCTCCAGGCGGCCGTGACTCAGCACATCGACCACGGCCGCCTCCTCAACGGTCCGCAGCGGATGCTGGAGCGGCAGCAGGGCGACCGCCGTGCCGAGACGAATGCGGCTCGTGTGCTGGGCGATGACTGCGGCAAAGACCAGCGGTGCGGGCATGATTGAGAAGTTGGGGTTGAAGTGCAGTTCGGCCAGCCAGGCTGTGTCAAAGCCGAGCTGGTCGGCGTACTGAATCTGCTCCAGGGTTTGCTGGTAGCGGGCCGTCGGGTCTTGGTCGGGCGCGCACGGCAGTTGGTAGAACAGACCGAATTTCATACCTGGGGACTCCTTCCTGTTGAGGTCTGGACGGCTGGGTCGGCCAGGGGCTGCGCCTCCACCGCCTGCACGTCTTCAATAACCCGAATCACAATCGGCTCGCCACGGTTGCGGACCCGTAGTTCGTGGCGGGGAAAGGGGCTGACCTCGAGACCGGCATGGGCGGCCAGCTGCTCGGAGACGACCAGCTGGCACTGATACTCCTTGGTCAGGTCTTGGAGACGGCTGGCAACGTGCACGGTATCGCCGACCGCAGTCAGGTAGGAGGCCACCCCCCGGCCCATGCGGCCGACCACGGCCGGCCCGGTATGAATCCCGATCCCCAGCCGAAGCGGCGCGTCGAGTTCCTCGGTCAGGCTCTGGCTGAGCCCGGCCAGCCCGTGGACCATCGCACCGGCTGCGACCAGAGCCTGACGGCTGGCCGTCTGCGGGTTGGCCTGCACGCCGAACAAGGCCATCACCCCGTCGCCGGTAAACTGGTTGGCAATGCCGCCCGCCCGTTCAATGGCGTCGCCGACGACCTCGAAATACCGATTCAGTAGAAACACTACATCGTAGGGCAGCTTGTGCTCGGAGATGCGGGTGAAGCCGCGCAGGTCGGCAAACAACACAGCGACCTCTCGCTCCTGGCCGGCCAGATAGCCCGCCTGGGCAAAGCCGTCGCTGGCCTGGGCTCTGGCCGGCAGCAGCGGAACTACGGACAGGTCGTGGGTCGGCCGCAGCTGACAGGCCAGCCGCACGTTTGGTGGGGCGCCGACCCGTCTCAGCACCCGCTGCTCGGCTTCGCTGCTGACCGGCAGCAGCTCAAGGCCGCGCACAATCCGTACCCGGCAGGTCGAACACCGGCCGCGTCCGCCACACACCGAGGCGTGTTGGATGCCGGCCCGACGGCTGACTTGCAGCACGCTGGCGCCCTGGGGAGCGGTCAGGGTCTGGCCGGCCGGGTAGGTGATCTGAATCGCCCGCTGGGACCGAACGGCGAGCCGCCGGACGACCCGGATGAGGCACACCCCGAGCACGCTGAGCGCATAGCCGCCGACCATCCACAGTCCGGTTTGCTGCAGGATCGCCTCCTGGGCCGGGCTGGGCGCATTGACGGCCTGAAACAACGCCTCGGTCCAGCCCGGCTGCTGGGCCAAACGGGCGACTTCTCGCCCGGCCTGACTGAAGCCGAGCAGGGCCAGCACCGGCAGTAACAGGGCCAGGCTGTAGAGGATGGCGGCCAGGCGCGGATACCAGGGCTTGAGGCGCAGCCAGAAGTGGAGACCCAGGCAGCCGTGCAGCCAGGTCAGGACGAGTTGAAGAGACTGGGTCATGCCCAGCCCCGGGCTCAGCACCCAGTAGCGCAAAACGATGAAGGTGTAGGAATCGGTCGTCTGGAACCAGTCGTGGGCCAGCCGGGTACCAACGATGTGGAAGATCAGCAGCGGGGGGATCAGAAAGCCGGAGGCGAACTGAACCCGCTCGCGGAGCGACAGGCGCGAGTGGCGGTAGTAGTAGACCGAGACCAGGGCCAGCGCCACATGTACGCTCAGCGAGCCGTTCAAGAGCAAGAAGCCGACCGGACTCCGCCACACGAAGAGAAACCACTCGCGGCCGGCCTCCATGGCCGCCAGGGACACCAGGCCCAGCGCGTGGTTGAGCAGGTGCAGGCTGACATAGCAGAACAGGACGAGCCCCGACCCCAGCCGTAGCCGCTGGAGTACGCTTTGGCGGGTGAGGACAGTGCTCAGCTTAGGAAGCATATGGCCCTTCCATGATCTCTCTGATCTCTCCAAATTTGGTCCGGCGGCTCAGGCAAGCCCGGACAGCGCCGTCTCCTGGCAGGCAACACTGGTACGCCGTCCGGTCTCCAGGCATAGGGCGGTGAGCCGACCGCCCCACACACAGGCCGTATCCAGACCATGAATGCCCGGTGCGCTATAGCCACCCAGACTGGCCCAGTGGCCAAAGACAAGCTCGTGCCCCGTGTGAGCCCGGTGTGGAACGGCAAACCACGGCAGGTAGGGCTGCGGCTGGGTACCCGGCGGGCCTTTGTGCTCCAGGCCAAGCGTCCCGTCGGCACGACAGTAGCGCAGCAGGGTCAGGCAGCCGGCGGTATACCGGCGCCGGGCCTTTGCCGGGCCGGATGGCAGCCAGCGTCGGCTCGTTTTGTGAGTGATATCGGCCAGGTGCGCGACAAAGTCGGGGCCTTGCAGGTCGGCTTCAAGCGCCCGGGCGTGGCGTTGAGCCTCGGCCAGGGTCCACTGCGGCGGCAGACCGGCGTGGATCAGGCTGACGTCTCGATCATCATCACGGCACAGCAGCGGGCGGTGTCGCAGCCAGTCGAGCAGAGCGTCGCGGTCGGGCGCTTCGAGTATGCCCCGCAGCGTATCCTTGGGGCGCAGTTTGCGCTGACCGTGGACGACGGCCAACAGGTGGAGGTCGTGGTTGCCCAGCACGCAGACCGCCCGCTCATCAAGGTCGGCGACAAAGCGCAGGACTCCAAGCGAGTCAGGGCCCCGGTTGACCAGGTCGCCGGTAAACCACAGCGTATCGCGCCGACGATCAAAACGAATCGCCTCCAGCAGCGCCATCAGACTGGCAAAGCAGCCCTGGACATCGCCGATCGCATAGGTCGCCATATTCGCATTCCCATTCAGGACGACTGGGGCGGGGGGCCGAGCGCCACGCCTGTTGCCGAAGCCTGCCGGGTCTTGGCGTCAAGCTGGAGGCCGAAGCCGTCGGCCAGGCGGGTCAGGTAATTAAAAATGCCGATAATATGGGCGACCTCCAGACACGCCTCATCGTCGAAGCCCAGCTCGCGTAGCGGCTGCCAGTCTTCTTCGACCATACGGGTTGGGCTGGCACTCAGTTTTTCGGCCAGCGTACACAGGGCGCGCTGCTGGGCCGACAGGCTTGACAGCTTACGCCAGCGCTTGGCGCGAATCGCTTCGACCAGATCGGCGCTGCCGTTTTCCGTACGCAGAAACTCTGCGTGAGAGTTGGTTCAGTAGTGGCAGTCTTGGGCTGCGGCCGCCACCGTGGCGATCATCTCGCGTTCCTGGCGACTGAGCCGGCCCGGCCCAAACATGACTTCTCGGTACAGGCTGATAAACTGCCGACCGATCCGGCCGTGGCTGCTCAGCAGACGGCCCATAGCCGGCACAAAGCCGAAATCGTACGGCCCCGTCTTTGTTCCTGGTGGCAGCTTTGCCCGGACTTGGGCTTCGGTCGGAATCTGCACCCAGGCTTCAGGAATTGTAGACTCGCTCACTGTGTTCCCTCCTGTGTGGCGACGGATTATGCCCGGTTTGTCGCGTGTCATGCAAGCGCGCCGGCAAAGCTCCGTCGGGGCCGTGACGCGGCATCTGCCGTCCGGGAACCCTTCGCCCTGTCTCACTGCTTCCCCGTGTTCCAGGCTTCTGATAGGCTCCCCGCCATGAACCCGGCGCGGAAGCGAGCGACCTATGCGGACCTGCTCCAGGTTCCCGAGCGCTTCATTGCGGAGATTATTGATGGCGAATTGACGACTGCGCCAAGGCCGTCGTTCCCCCACGCACGCGCCGTTTCCATCATCTCCCGCCAACTCGATCCCTTTGACCAGGGTTCTGGAGGTTCCGACGGTCCTGGGGGCTGGTGGATTCTCTTTGAGCCGGAACTGCACCTTGGCGCAGATATCCTCGTGCCCAATATCGCGGGGTGGCGAAGAGAACGCATGCCCGTGCTGGAGGATGTGCCGTATAGCGAGTTGGCTCCTGACTGGGTCTGTGAGGTGGTCTCGCCACGCACGGGCCGCAGCGATCGGATGCTCAAAATGCCGGTCTATGCCCGAGAGCAGGTGGGCCATTTGTGGTTGGTCGATCCCAGTCTGCGCACTCTGGAAGTGTGCCGTCTGGAAGCGCACCGCTGGGTTGTGGCGAGTACCCACGGCGGGAGTGGCGTGATACGGGCCGAACCCTTTGCGGCCGTTGAACTGAACCTGGGCCGCTGGTGGCTGGAGTCAGCAGGGTAGGGTCAGGGACAACGGTCCACGTTCTTCGCGATTCTTCACAGCCTGAGCGGAGGAGACTATGGAACTGGTACTCTTGGACAAACAGGATCGGATCGGAACGCTGACGCTCAACCGACCCGAGAAGCTGAACGCCATGAACCCGGCGCTGCTGGACGAATTTTCCGAGGCCATCGCCTCGGTCGGCGCCGATGAGGAGATCAAGGTGCTTGTCATTCGGGGCGCCGGGCGGGCGTTTTCGGCCGGCTATGACCTGGCCGGCGGCGGCGGAGCAAAAACCGTCGATGCCGACCGGACCACGCTGCAACACATGATCGAGCGCTGGCTCAGCCTGCGCGAGCTGCCCAAGCCGGTGATTGCCATGGTCCACGGCTACTGCCTGGCCGGGGCGAGTCAGATCTGCGCCTGCTCGGATGTTATTTTCATGGCCGACGACGCCCGGCTCGGCTTTCCGTCGCTGCCCGCCGGGGCGGGTTTTGTGAGTTCGATGTGGAACTGGATGGTCGGTCCGCATCGGACCAAGTATATGGCGTTTTTGCCGGGCAGTCAGATCAGCGGCAAAGAGGCCGAAGCCATGGGCTTTGCCACCCGGACGTTTCCGGCCGAGACCCTGGAAACCGAAACCTATCAATACGCCCGGCGGGTGGCCAAGGTGCCGGCCGAAAAGCTGCGGCTGGAAAAGCTGGCCATCAACCGCGCCATGGACCTGCAAGGCTTTCGGACTGCGGTCCTGACCGGCGCCGAGTACGACGCCATTTTTCACTTTGGCTCGGGCAACGACGAGATTCGGCGCGTCAGAAAAGAACGCGGGCTGCGCGGCGCCATCCAGTGGTACGAGGAGCAGTAGGAACACCCGTGCCAAATCCATCTCCGGTGAAGCTCACGTCCGACCTGACCGCCGACCAACAAACAGACACCGCCCCGCTTGACCGGCGGGCCGCAAGCTCCTCGGCTGCGCCATCGGCCGACTACCTGTGGTTCGTGGCCGGCGTGGGCTCGTGGTTTACCGCCTTCGGCATGCAGGGGGTGCTGTTCTCGTGGCTGGTCGTCGGCGTCTTGCAGGCCAACGCCGACTGGGTCGGCATTGCCCAGAGCGCGCTGATGCTGCCCTCGATTCTGCTGGTCCTGCTCGGCGGGGTGGTGGCCGACCGCAGCGACCGACGCTCGCTGTTGCTGGTCCTGCACCTTGTTGCCGCCGGCCTGTCCGGGTGTCTGGTAGTCATTGTGGCCCAGGGCTGGCTGTCGATGAGCCTGCTGATCGGCTACGCCTTGTGCGTGGGCACGGTACAGGCGTTTGCCATGCCCGCCCGCGACGCCCTGCTGTCAGAGGTTGCCGGGACGAACATGCTCCGGGCGGTGGCCGGGATGACGCTGACGCAGTGGGTGTCGCAAGCGCTGGGCGCACTCTTGGCCGGCAGCGCGCGTTGGCTGGGTATCGTTCCCGCCCTGTGTATGTACGGGATCGTCATGCTGGCTGGCGCGCCGACGCTGCGCAAGCTGCCGCCTCCGCCGTCGCGTGACACCGAAGGGCGAACCCGGGCCGGTCTGGGCGAGCTGGTGGCGGGCGTGTGGGAGGTCTTCGCCTCACCGATTCTGCGTCCCTTGCAACTGCTGGTGATGACGGTCGGGATCGGCTTTATCGGTCCCTATATGGTTGTCCTGGTGCGACCTGAAGTCACTTTAGGGTATGGTCTTAGGACCCAGGCAAGTGTGTATGCCTGACATCACTTCCCTCATGCGTCGGCAGTAATGCCGGGGTGTGAAGCAGGGATGAAAGCCTAAGAGGGAAGAGTATCATCCTCAGAACTCGGGCAAGATGGAGACAGTACGGTGAACGAAAGTGAATCTTCGGTCTATGCTCCGTTACCATGCACTCCTGAGATGAAGACCGAAACAGGAGAGACGGGACAATGGCTCCGAATGATGGGTCGATTTTCGGAGAACGGAAAGAGGGGGAACGGATCCTCTCTCCAGACACACCCAGTCCCCGGAGTAGAGAAGACACCTAACCTGTCAAAGAACCTAATGTGGAACAGGATAACCCCGAGGAGGTCTCTACGGAGTAGCCAAACCGTAAGGCGCGGTGAAATCCTCAGAGGGTGTAGGAGGTCTCAAGAAGCGAAGGCCGGCAGCCGAAAGGCACAGGAAAATCATAACCTGCCGGATAGGGTAATACCCAAGGCGAAAGCCTGCTGACGTGAGACTGGTAATCTGTCCATAGAACGACGCAAAGGAAACCAACTATGACACGTGCTCACGAACCGGAAACGGTAAGCAGCGTCGTAGGACAACCCTGGTATGACATCAACTGGATAGAAAATATCAGGACTGTACGTAACCTGCGGCAGCGTATCTATAGGGCCTCACGGGAGGGGAATCACAGGAAACTGCGATCCCTGCAACGCCTCATGTTACAGAGTCAAGCCAACCGAGAACTTAGTGTTCGACGGGTCACACTCACTAACAAGGGGAAGAGCACTCCAGGTATTGACGAAGTGGTCGTCACAACACCGGAAGCACGAACCCAACTGATAGCCGAACTTTCGACCTATCAACCGTGGAGAGCGCAGCCGGTTAAACGGATATACATTCCCAAGGCAAACGGCAAACTCCGCCCACTCGGTATTCCGACCATTCTTGACCGCTGTATGCAAGCCGTGGTCAAAAACGCGTTGGAGCCCGAATGGGAGGCCAAGTTTGAACCTTGTTCTTACGGGTTCCGACCAGGCCGGAGCTGCCAAGATGCCATCATGCGTATCTACTGGAACATAACGCCGAGAAATCGACAGAAATGGATAGTAGACGCAGACATCACTGGAGCCTTCGACAACATCCAACACGACACCATCCTCACAGCCATAAAACATTTTCCAGCCCTAGGGCTGGTCAAAGCATGGCTCAAGGCCGGAATCGTAGAAGATGAGCGACGAAGGAAGACCGAATTAGGTACTCCACAGGGCGGAATTATCTCCCCCCTCCTGGCAAACATAGCACTCCACGGAATGGAACAAGCAGTAGGCGTGTCCTACAGAAAACACTACGACAGCTTCAACATCAAAGAAGACAGTCGAGTGCTTGTCCGCTACGCCGACGACTTTGTGATCCTCACCGACACAGAGGAAGACGCCAAGCAAGCCAAAACCGAGATTGCAAAATGGCTCCATGAACGCGGGCTCTCCTTGAATGAAGAGAAGACAAGAATCTCCCACATCTCGGAAGGGTTCAACTTCCTTGGATTCAATGTCAGGCAATATCCAGTCACGGACACTCGCACCGGCTGGAAAACCCTTGTCAAACCCAGCAAGGATTCAGTTCAGAAGCTGAAAGATCGACTCAGGCAGGAATGGAAGGTCTTGGCCGGACATAATGTCCTTGCAGTCATCAGACGCTTGAACCCGATCCTCCGGGGATGGGGAAACTATTTCCGAACCCAGGTTTCTCAAGAAACCTTCTCGGCAATAGACCACTGGATGAACCAAAAGGAGCGCCGGTGGGCTCAACGAAGCCATCGAAACAAGGGCAAAAAGTGGGCCAAAAATACCTACTTCGGACAATGGAGCCCAAGTCATAAAGACCAATGGGTATTCGGAACAGCAGAAGCAGGCCACCTGACGAAGCTCAAATGGCTACCCATTAAGAGACACATCATGGTCCGCCATGATGCCTCACCAGATGACCCAACGCTCACCCAGTATTGGGAAGAACGGGAACAAAAGAAGGGGGAAGTCCTCTCCACAACCAGACAAAGAGACCTCGCATCAAAACAGAAAGGGCACTGCCCACACTGTAAGGACAGTCTCTTCAACGGAGAAGGATGGGACATCCACCACATAGTTCCAAAGGCACAAGGAGGAAACGATGCAATATCAAACCTCGCACTTGTCCACCCGGATTGCCACAGACAAATACATGGACTCGTCAGGCGAAAACAGGTTGCTTGAGCCGTGTGCGATGAAAGTCGCACGCACGGTTCTTAGGGGGGAAAGGTCCAGCGATGGACCCGACCTACCCGACCCGATTCTGGTCCGCGACTTCTACGGCGGCGATGTGGCCCTCCTCGCCGCCCTGAATATGGCCTTTCCGCTGGGGACGATATTTGGCGCCGGAACCGTCCTGTGGTACGGCGGCCTGCGGCGCAAGGGGCTAGCCCAGGTGCTGGCCCTGCTGGTTGGGGCGGCGTGCGTTGGTAGCCTGTCGTTCGGCCTGCCGTTCTGGGGCGCCTTGCTGGCCGTCGGGGTATGGGGGACGAGCGCGTCCATTTTCATGAGTGCCGGGCGGACGGTGTTCCAGGAGCAGGCGCGGCCCTCCCACCGCGCCCGAGTCCTGTCGGTCTACACCCTGGGCTTCATGGGCACGACCGGGCTGATCGGAGCGCCCCTGGCCGGCGTGCTGGTCGATTGGCTTGGACCGCTTGCGACCTGTTTGTTTGCCAGCGGGGCGATGGTCGTCGCCGTTCTGGGCATAGCCGTCTGCACCCGGGTGACCCGGCTGGAGTAGGGACGACGCTTGTGTTGTCCCCTCTGCTCTATTCCGTCCGTCGTAGCACGGCAGCCAGGGCTTCGCTGTGCTGTGCCAGTATCTCGCTCTGCTGTGCCAGCACCTCGCTGTGCTGTGCCAGTATCTCGCTCTGTCGCGCCAGTACCTCGCCTTGCTGATCGAGCTGGCGGTCTCGCTGCTCTGAGGCGATGCGCATGCGGCGCAAGCCGTAGCCGATCAGCCCGATCTGGCCCAGCCCTATCACGGCGCTGACGGCAGCAGTGACAATCGTATTGATGTTCTGCGCCGACACCTGGGCCTGCATGATCGCTAACTGAGCCTGCGAAATTGCCAGAGCTGCGGTCTCGTATTCGGTCATCTGAGAACTCCTTTTGTTCAGGAGTGTATAGGCAATTGGCGCACCCGTCCAAGGTCTGTTCGGTATAGAAATTTTGCTGTCATAAGAGAGCTTGCTTAGCCCGTGTCGCTGCACAAGCGGGCCACCACGTTATACATCAGGCGCAGGCCATAATCCTCATCCAGGGTCAGAATCGACTCGGGATGAAACTGGACAGCGGCAATCGGCAGATCGTGATGCTCAACCGCCATGACCACCCCGTCGTCGCTCTCAGCGGTGGCATGCAGCTGGTCGGGCAGGCGGTCCTTGCGGGCAAACAGCGAGTGGTAGCGGCCGGCCGTCAGCTCGCGCGGCAGCCCCTCAAAAATCCGGCCGCCCAACACGCGGATGGCTGAGGCTTTGCCGTGCATGGGGTAGGGCAGCACCGACAGTTTGCCGCCAAAGTGTTCGACAATACCCTGAAGACCCAGACACACGCCAAAGACCGGCAGCTGGCGTTCGAGTACGGCCGTCAGGGTGCCGGACACGTCAAAATCCGAGGGTTGGCCCGGCCCGGGCGACAGGACGACCAGGTCGGGTCGCTGGGCCTCGAACTCGTGGTGCGGAAAACCGGCCCGCAGAGTTAGCACCTCGGCCCCGGTCTGACGCAGATAATTAGCCAGGGTATGGACAAAGGAGTCCTGGTGGTCAACCAGCAGAATGCGTTTGCCCCGGCCCGGTCTGGCGATTTCCAGCGGCCGCTCGCCCCGGTTGTCACGCGGACGCCGAATGGCGTCCAGAAAAGCCGAGGCTTTGATGTGGGTTTCGCGCTCCTCCTCGTCCGGGTCGGAGTCGTATAACAGGGTGGCTCCGGCTCGGACCTGGGCCACGCCTTCTTTGAGCCGAATCGTGCGCAGGGTCAGGCCGGTATTCATGTTGCCGTTGAAGCCGAGCAGGCCGATGGCCCCGCCGTACCAGGCCCGGGATGATTTTTCGTGATCCTCGATAAACTGCATGGCCCAGGCTTTTGGTGCACCGGTGACCGTCACCGCCCAGGTGTGGGCCAAAAACGCGTCCAGGGCGTCAAACTCGGGCCGCAGCCGACCCTCGACATGATCGACGGTGTGAATCAGCCGCGAGTACATCTCGATCTGCCGCCGGCCAATCACCCGCACGCTGCCCGGCTCACAGATCCGGGACTTGTCGTTGCGGTCAACATCCGTACACATGGTCAGCTCGGACTCGTCCTTGCGCGAGTTGAGCAGCCGCAGGATCTGTTCGGCATCGCTGATCGGGTCTCGCCCTCGGGCGATTGTGCCGGAAATCGGGCAGGTCTCGACCCGGTCGCCCTCGACCCGGACGTACATTTCGGGCGACGCACCGACCAGGTATTCGGCCCGGCCGAGGTTGATCAGAAAACCGTAGGGAGAAGGGTTGCGCTCCCGCAGACGCCGAAACAGCTCTGAGGGGGGCGAGGGACAGGCCTCAAAAAAGGTCTGCCCGGGGACGACCTCAAACAGGTCGCCGCGCTGAAACGCCTGGCGGGCGACCCGAACGCCCTCGGCGTATTCGCCCGGCTGATGATCGCAGGCCTGGGCGACAGTCTCGCTGCCCCGGTAGGGCTGGCCGGTGCCGACCCGGGGCAGATTATAGGTGGAGCGACCGTCGCTCTCGAAGTCGTAGCCATAGCGCAGGGCCTGGTCCCGGCGGTGGTCAATCACGATGAGTTCGTCGGGCAGGTATAAGACCAGGTCGCGCTGGTCGTCGGGACGGGCGAGGCGCAGCCGCAAGGGCTCGAACTGGAAGGCCAGATCATAGCCAAAGGCGCCGTACAGCCCCAGGTTGGCGTCCTCGGGGGAGGCGAACAGCTCAATCAGGGCGCGCAGCAGCGAAAAGATCGAGGGCTGTTTGCTGCGCTGCTCTTCGGCAAAGCGGCCTGCCACGGCCCGTACCGTGCCCGAGACGTGGCGCTCGTTGTGCTCGGCTGCGGCAACCGCAGGCAGGGCCTCAACCGCCCGGGCAATGGCCGGCAGCAAGACTTGGCCGCGTTCGTTCAGGGCCGACAGCCGAAATTCCCGTTGCCGACAGCTCAGGGCCAAGGGCGGATTCACAAATCCGATGTCCCAGCGCGTGTAGCGACCCGGGTACTCATAGCTTGAGGCCAGGAGGACGCCGGGCTGAGTGTCGAGGCCGTCAATGATCGGCTCGATGGCGTCCTGAAGCGGGATGCTTTCAATGCTGCGACGAATCTCGATCCCGCCCCGGGTGCGATACGTATGCAGGCTGGGAATGCGGCTTGCTGCGTCGGCCATGAATCCTTCCTCCTTCGTTCCACACCGCCGGGTCGTGGCCCAAAAAAAGACCGTCACCCAACCCCGAGGCGACGGTCTTTGCAAAAAGAAGAGCCGCCTCTTTGGTCAAGGCGGCTCCGTGTGTGTCTACAATACGGTCGGGCCACCTGCTAAGGCAGCCACCACCAGTTCTGTTTGGGAGAATGCTTATGCACGGCCAAGACTCTGGCAGGTCTCAGGCTTCGCGTCAAGACTGGGGCGGTGCTAGGATGCGGACACGGAGGCAATGGGGAGAGATGCAGGAAACGGTGCTGATGGGCGAGCGCGTGTATCTGCGCCCTTTGGAGCGCCATGACGCCGAACTGATCGTGGTCTGGCTGCAGAACAGGGAGCTGACCTGGAGCCTGGGCGACTTTTTCCCGGCGGCCGATGCCCGCGCCGTGGCCGACGGTATCGAGCGTCTGTACCGCAGCGGGCACGACCTGCTGCTCGGCGCCGTGTGCCGCGACACCGATAGGCTGATTGGCATGACCGAGCTGCACCATCTCGATCTGGACAACCGCCAGGCCAGCTTTGGCCTGCTCATTGGTCAGACAGGTGAGGGCTACGGCCCGGAGGTGGCCGGGCTGGTGCTTGACTACGCCTTTGGGCCGCTGGCTCTGAACCGGGTCTGGGTGCAGGTGGACGAGCGCAACACGCGCGGCATCCGCGCCTATCAGAAGGTCGGCTTCCGGCGCGAGGGGCTGCTGCGCGAAAGCCGCTACGCCGACGGCCGTTACCACAACACGCTGCTGATGGCTGTTCTTTGCCGTGAGTGGCGGGCGCGCGGGAAATGAGCCGGCCTTAGCCCTTGGCCAGGCCCAAGACGCGCTCGCCCATGATATTGCGCTGAATCTCGCTCGTGCCGCCCGAAATCGTATACTGACGGGCGCTCAGCACCCGGTTCACCCAGCGCGTCGCGTCGGGCACGGCCTCGGACGGCCCATCGACAATCGCATTGTGGCCCAGGAGTTCACTGGCAAACTCGGCGATTCTGACGCCCAGCTCAGAGCTGCACAGCTTGAGCATGGAGCCTTCGGGGCCGGGCGGCTGGCCCTTGAGCTGCTTGGTCAGGCTGCGCAGACGGGTGTATTTGAGGCTCTCGTGCTCAATATGGAGCCGGGCCAGCCTGTCGCGCACCCAGGACTGCTGCCAGGCCGGCTGGCCGTTGAACTCGACCTTGCGCGCCAGTTGGGCCAGGCGTTTGATCTGGTCGCCCTGGCTTCCGCCGCCGGCAATCCCGCGCTCGAACATGAGCGTCGTAATGGTTACCTTCCAGCCCTCGTTCAGCGGACCGACCAGATTCTCCTTGGGCACCCGCACGTCCTCAAAAAAGATCTCGTTAAAATGGGCGTGGCCGTTGACCAGCACCAGGGGTCGGACCGTCACCCCGGGAGTTTTCATATCCACCAGCAGATAGCTGATGCCGCGATGTTTGGGCGCATCCGGGTCGGTGCGGACCAGCATGAAGATCCAGTCCGCGTACTGAGCGCCCGAGGTCCAGACTTTCTGGCCGTTGACCACAAACTCGTCGCCGTCCTCGACCGCCCGGGTCTGGAGGCTGGCCAGGTCGGACCCGGCCCCGGGTTCGGAATAGCCCTGACACCAGACATCGTCGCCGCGCAGGATACGGGCCAGAAACTTCTGCTTCTGGGCGTCGGTGCCCCACTGCATGAGGGTCGGGCCGCACAGCGCAATGCCCGAGAAGCCGGGCAGGATCGGTGCCCGCGCCTGCGTGTACTCCTCGTCGAACACAATCTGTTCCATCAGCCCGGCGCCCCGGCCGCCGTACTCCGTGGGCCACGGAATGCCGACCCAGCCGGCCTCATACATGGTGCGCTGCCAGGCGCGGCGTTTCTCAAAGGTCGCGCGGTCGGGGGCGACCCGCTCATCCATAGCGTCCTCAACGCACAGCTCTGGGGGCAGATGCGTCTCCAGCCAGCCGCGCAGTTCGCTGCGAAACGCTTCCTGTTCGGGCGAGTATTGAAAATCCATGCCGTGTCCTTCTGTTCTTGCCGTTCGAGATCGCCGCTTGCCTTGACCCAGGCCAACAGCATGCCATAGGTAGACGCAGGAGGAAAAGACGTATGGTCAAACTGATCGCCTTTTTCAAGCGCAAGGCCGGCATGTCGGTTGAGGACTTCCAGGCTTACTGGCGTAGCAGCCACGCCGCTATCGTGGTCAAGCTGCCCGGCATCCGGCGCTACGTTCAGTCCCACACCATTCTGTCCGGCTATCGCAAGGGCGAGCCCGTCTACGACGGCATGGCCGAGCTGTGGTTCGATACGACCGATGTCATGCGTCGTCAGGCCGACACGCCGGAGTTTGCCGCTGTCCGGGCCGACGAGCCGAACTTCATGGACGTGGCCAGCCAGGGTACGATCATCACCGAGGAGCATGTCATTAAAGACGGTCCGATTCCAGACGATGGGGTCAAAAACGTCGAGTTTGTGAGTCACAAACCGGGCATGCCAATCGAGGATTTCCAGACCCACTGGCGCGAGATTCATGGTCCGCTCGGCGCGGCCATCCCGGTTGTCCGGCGCTATGTCCAGAGCCATACCCGGCTGTCGATCTACAAGAGCGGCAAAACGCCGCTGTATGACGGCGTGGCCCTGACCTGGTTTGACAGCACCCAAGCCATGCGCGTGTCGGCCACCACGCCCGAGTACGAGCGAACCCGAGCCGACGAGCCAAACTTCATCGCACCCGGCACGCTGCCGCTGATCATCACCAAGGAGCATGTCATCGTCGGGTGACGAGAGCAATGCTGCACCCAGAACCGCTCGGCAGATAGCCAGGAAGAATGTAATGACACTCGCCGAACGGATAGAAAAGGTCAAAGCTGGACTACGCCAAGGGACGTACGCATCGGAGTCTGCGGTCTCTCAGGGTATCCTGCTCTCTATTTTACACGGATTAGGGTGGGACACTTCTGATACCTCTCTTGTGATCCCTGAATATCCAATAGAGGGACGACGTGTTGATTACGCTCTGTGGTCTCCGGGTCGCCGTTCTCCTTCTGCGTTTGTTGAGGTGAAGAAAGTTGGCAAGTTATCTGAGAAAGCGGACCGTCAGTTATTTGAATACGCCTTTCTTGCCGGAGTACAAATGGCCATCTTAACCGACGGACGTGAATGGTGCTTCTATCTGCCAGTCGAACAAGGACACTATAGCGAGCGGCTAGCCTACGAGTTCGATCTGCTGGAGGAAGAGACGGCCGAGGCGCTTGAAAGACTGAGACGGTATTTAAGTTATGAAAGAATCCGTTCCGGCGAAGCCTTACAGGCAGCGAGGGCTGACTACCAGAATGTCGTTCGGGAGCGAGAAGTAAAAAGAACCTTTCCTCAAGCCTGGAATGCCCTGTTGGAAGGACGTGATTCTTTGCTGTCAGAAATGTTAGCGGAAAAGGTTCAAGACCTGTCTGGCTACAAGCCGGACCTTGAGGCGTGCGGAGAGTTTTTACAATCAATCCCTCCAATGAGAGTGGCAGAAGAGCCTACCCTAGTCGAGCAACCTTCTCTCTCGCTCTCACAACAACGAACGCGAGGAGCGGTAAGACCCAAGACCGCACGCGCTAGTGGAGATGAATCTATCGTCTCTGCCTCCAAAAGAGCAAAGATGTCCCGCAGACCCTCGGAAAAGTCTGGGATTAAGGATTTATTCGATCTTTTTAAGGAAGCGAATCCGTATCTCTTGTATGCGGCCAATAGCGAGAATAGCCGAGCAGGTGTCCCCCAAGGTCAATGGCTCGAATGGCGGGCTGACCGCTGGGAATCTATCGACCCGTCTGAGGTCCTTCGTCGCATTTGTGATTTTCCTCCTCAGTTTTCCCGTTCTCCTTCAACGATTCTCTCCCAGGCACGAGCAGTCGAAAAATTGCTCCGTGTTGATCGTC
Organism: uncultured Binatia bacterium (SeqCode); assembly: GCA_965243735.1. Taxonomy (GTDB): domain Bacteria; phylum Desulfobacterota; class Binatia; order Bin18; family Bin18; genus JAAXHF01. Next base: position 2,615,796 of record CBDEVZ010000008.1, on the reverse strand, counting down.
AAAATAGCGAACAATGGAATGTTGATAGGCGCTATTTTTTGGACAGCGAGGGGAAATTGTTCGACTTGGCTACTTCGCAGTATGTTGAAGCCCCGACACAAGATATTCGGGTGTTTCGGCGAATGGGAACAACCGTTGATTTCGCAGAAAGCGAAACTTGGAGTCGGGCGTTGCGTCTTTGGTCAGGAGATGACCCCGACCTTGTTGCGTACTGGCAGCGTTTGTTTGGGTATTGCCTATTGCCAGGTAATCCTGAGCAGGTGTTCTTTTACCTGTATGGGACCGGCGCGAACGGCAAAACACAATGGCTTGACGCGCTGAAGGCAATCTTTGGCGAACTCGCAGGTGTTCTTTCAAATCAAATATTCATCCGTTCACGTCAACGATCGGATTTGGCGCTTCTCGAAGAAAAAAGGGTCGCCTGTGTAGAACAAGAGCTTCCTACCGAAAGCCGCGGGAGCAAAGCCTTAGCTCTGCTCGAAGAACTCGCCGGAGGACAAGAAGTTCAAGTCCATCCACCGTATAAGCAGCCATATAGTATTCCTATCCACGCGAAGATTTTTTTACAGGGCAGTACGAAACTCTCGTTCACCGACACTTCACGTGGCAGGCAAAGACGGGTGCAAGTGCTGCCTTTTACTCAGACAATCCCGGAGAAAGACCAAGATAAGTATTTCTTCGAGAAGCTTGAAAAAGAGCTGCCGAAAATTTTGGGGTGGGCAATTCGGGGCTATGAAATGTTCCAGGCCGATGGCCTCGCGCCTTCTGCGGCAGCCTCAGCCGCGACGGGAATCTACTCAGAAGATCGTGGGAACGCTGTATCGTGGTACGTGTCAGACCGACTCACTCCGTCCCAGGAGCATCGTATTCAGGCCCAAAGATTGTTTGAGGATTATCGCCGATGGCGCGCCGAGCAAGGCGACCGGAACGATTCGACTCTGTCTTCTCGTGGGTTTCGGCGTTGCTTAGAGGAAATGGGGCTCGATGTTCGGAAGGCGAGCGGGAAAAACGGCAGAGTCTATTGGTTGTTTGGGTACGACTTTCGGATGGGGTGATTCAGGCGATCCAAGCGAGCTGAGAACCCATTTGCATGTGCATGTTTCCTGCGCTGACGGGGAGGCTAAATTCTGGCTTGAACCCGGCGTAGCGCTTGACCGGAATTACCGGCTGTCCGAGTCACAGCTTCGTGAAGTCGAAGAGGTCATACAGAGGCGACAGGATGAATTCAGAACCGCTTGGCATCGGCACTTCAACGGTTGAGGTTACCAACATCTCCAGGCACGGTGTGTGGCTCCTGTCAGGTGACAGAGAACTGTTTCTGGCCTACGAAGATTTTCCCTGGTTTCGGGATGCTCCTGTGAGCAAGATCGTCAATGTTGAAGAGCCAACGCCGGGGCACTTCTACTGGCCCGATTTGGACGTGGATATCGGCCTGCGGACGATTGAACACCCCGAAAGGTTTCCCTTGAAAGACGGGAGTGACGTTTAGAAAGGGACTGGTCAGAATTGTATGGCTATTTATGAGATTACGCCCAACTCATTGAAACCCCTTCAACCAACCGATTTCGCCCGCGAAAGACTCCGAGAGCGTGCTGATTTACAGCGTCACCTCAAGGATCAAATCGAGGTGCTTGATCCTGATTTGCTGGTTATCAGCGAAGAGTTTGGCGATTGGGATGAGTCCAGACGGCGGATAGACCTGCTTGCCATTGACCGGGATGCAAAGTTGGTTGTGATTGAGCTAAAGCGGACCGAGAGCGGCGGACATATGGAGCTCCAAGCGCTCCGATACGCTGCGATGGTCTCAACAATGACCTTCGATAAAGCGGTGGAAGCCTACGGTGATTATCTCGGACGAATGGGGCGCGACGATGATCCTGCGAGAAGCCTGCTTGAATTCCTCAAATGGGATGAGCCGAATGAGGAACATTTTGCCCAAGAGGTCCGAGTGATACTGGCATCTGGCGACTTTTCCAAGGAACTCACGACAACAATCCTGTGGCTCAATCAGTGTGGTCTTGATATTCGGTGTGTGCGTCTCAAACCATATTCTGATGGCGACCGAGTTCTTCTGGATGTCCAGCAGGTTATTCCGCTACCGGAGGCAGAGGAGTTTCAAGTTCAGGTCAGAGAGAAGGCCCAACGAGAGAGGCAGACGAGAAGCGATAATCGAGATCTGACTCGTTATGATGTGCGCGTCCTTAAGCACGAGTATCCGAATTTACCGAAAAGGGTCGCTATTTTGCGGGTTGTCCAAGCCTTGGTGCAGGCAGGACACGCCCCTGAAGAATTTTGGAGTCTGGAGGGAATGACAAAAGGTAATTTTCTGGTAGCGGAGGGAGACTTCAAAGAGGAGCAGGATTTCATTAAGGCCGTGATGCAATCAGGTGAAAATTTTAAGCCCATCAGATGGTTTACCGCCAGTGACCAGTTGCTGCACCATGACGGACGAACCTATGCGTTGGTCAAGAATGTCTGGGACAGGCAGAGGTGGAATTCTGTAATGTCAGCTTTGGCCAACAGGTACCCTGAGGCGCAAATGCAATGGCCTGAGACAGAGTAGGCAGGCTAGAGTAAATGACGATGCTGTGTCGCCCTTCGACTTCAGACGCGCTGTGCCTTACGCTCAGGCCCAACGGCTTCCCCTTCGTGCTGAGCGTAGCGGAGCGAAGTCGAAGCAGGGATTCTGGATCGCATCCGGCAGGACTACAGCCCAACGTGAAACGCGCTAAGCTTCTCCCCTCTCCGCAGAGAGGACAGACCGGAGCGATCTGTGAGTCATCAGAGAATTGAGCTGGGGGAAAATGCCTCTCAATCTCTATCCTAATGTCTATGCCTCAAAATCAGTACCGACAGAGTGGCGTCCAGCCAGAGGGCAGACTGTCAAGTATCCTGTACGAAACAGTGCCGTGCTGCGAGAGCTTCGTCGTTTACGGCCCGGCCGTTGGCAAAAGGTCATCAAACCGGGCAATGTTGGCGAGGTCCATTATTTTGAACACGAGTCGGGCGCTGTGGCCGGTGTAAAATTCTTCCTATGACGGGAGCAGTTATGAGACAGCAGCATTCCTTCCGCATCGTTCTGTCAGAAGCGGGCAGCGACCCGGCGGATCAACTCGAACTCTTTTCCCTGTTGAATCTGGGTCTGACGCAATCCTTGGCGAGCGGTGTCTTGAGCCCGAGCGACGCCCTGCACCGCTTCTATCACGCCGAAAATTGCCTGTACGTTCGGAAGCATCTGCGGAACAGAGACGCCAATGCGATCATGAGTCACGGGGTACAGTTGCCCGATGTTTTTGAGAGCCTCGAAGCGGAAGAAGCGCAACGCGAGTTTTTTCATGAACTTGAGAAGATTCGCTTGCTGTGTTTGAAGCTCTTGGAAAAAAGGAACTCCCTCAGGGTCGCACCTCCCGCGCTTGAATAGGGATTACTGCTGCTGCTGCATCGTCACCAGGGTTGCCAGCTTTTTGGGCGGTGGCAGTCCCTCAATCACCCGCCCGTTGACGATCAGGGTCGGCGTAGCGCTGATTTCGAGCCGTCGCCCCTCTTCGACATCTCGGCGCACCCGCTCTTCCATACGCGGATCGTCAAGACAGGTGTCGAACTGCTCAATGTCGAGGTCCAGCGCCTCGGCGTGACCGACGAGGTCGGTGCGGCTGAAGCGCTTCTGGTTGGCGAACAGGCGGTCGGCGTAGTCCCAGAACGCGTCCTGCTCGCTCGCGCATTCCGAGGCGATGGACGCGGCGCAGGACGAGGGATGGACCTGCTGGTTGATCGGATTACAGGCCTGGTCGAGCGGATAGTGGTGGAAGACGATGCGCACCGCGCCCTTGTTGGCGTCGTGCAGGGAAGCCAGATAGTCGCGGGCCACGGCGCAACTCGGACACCGAAAGTCGACAAACTCGGTAATCCGCAGCGGCGCGTCCGGCTCGCCCTTGACGTGGCGCTCCTGGCTGCGGACCGCCACCTCACGCTGTTGGTTGTAATAGTGGACGAAACTCCTGTCCATGCGCTCGGCGCTCGGGGCGATAAAGTCGAGCTGCGTCAGCTCGGTCCGAGCCTGCCCGGCCTGCCACCAGCCAATTCCACCAACCAGGATCACACAGCCGAGCAGACCAAGGGCGAACTGACCCGGCTCGAAGTCGGCCGAGGAACGGGCCAGCATGAACGCGCCGACAAACAGTCCGATATTGATCACATACAGCGCGGAGCAGAACAAACACACCGACTGGAGCTGGAAAAACGACACCGCAGCCATGTACAGCCCAAACACCGCCAGCCAGGAACACACAAAGAGCAGGGCCAGGGCCTGGGGAATGAAGGCCAGGACGAGAGTGATGGCGTAGGCTGCGGTCGCCCACACGGCTACCGGCAGGTCAAACAGACTGGCATACGTGCTGTTGAGCACCGAGGTACAGTCGATGACCGATCCGGGCTGACAAAAATGGGAGGTGACCAGACCCTCGGCCTGATAGTGCAGAACCGACAGATAGGCGCCGATGCCCAGGCCGAGCAGGGCCAGGAGACGGGTCAGCAGCAGCGGGCCGCTCGGCAGGGACCGGGCTGCCGGCCGAGGTGTCATTAGGCTGTTCCTGCGGCGTCCCGCCTTGTTTTTCTTTTCTGACATAGTATGAGACACCTACCACAGTCGTTTTGGGCTGGCCAAGAGGGGGGCGCCCGGACATGCCCGGATGGCAAGCGCCCAGCCATGAGGATTCCGCATGAAATTCGGTCTTTTTTACCAACTGCCGTGCGCTCCAGACCAGAGCGAACTCGACCGCTACCAGCAGACCCTGGAACAGATCGAATACGCCGATGCGCTGGGTTTTGATACGGCCTGGCTGGCCGAGCTGCACTTCAACCGGCCGTTTTCGATCATGCCCTCGCCGCTGATCGTGGCCACAGCCCTGGCTCAGCGGACGCGGCGCATTCGCCTGGGGTTGGCCGTCGCCCTGCTGTCCTTGCAGCACCCGCTGCGGACCGCCGAAGACGCCGCCACCGTCGATCTCCTCAGCCACGGACGGCTCGAACTGGGGGTCGGTCGTGGTACGATTGCCATTCATTTCCAGGGGCTGGGCGTGCCCCGGGACGAGAGCCGGGAGCGTTTTGAGGAAGCCCTGAGCATTATTGAGCGGGCCTGGAGCCAGGACACCTGTGCTTTTGAGGGCCGCTATTTCCAGATTCCACCCACCTCGGTCGTGCCCAAGCCGTTCCAAAAACCGCACCCGCCACTGCGGATTGCGGCCAACAGCCCGGAGACGGCCAGCTTTGCCGGCCAGCGCGGCTCCCCGGTCTTTGTCGCCTCTCCGATCAACCCCATGCCCAAACTGGCCGAGCACCTCGACGGCTACTACCGGGCGTTTCGCGCCGCCGGTCACCAAGGCAAACGGCCCGACAGCGCGGTCCTCTTTCCGGTGTATGTGGCCGACAGCCGGGCTCAGGTCCGCCAACAGGTCGAACCCAGCGTCATGCACTATTTTCGGACGGTTACGGCCCAGGCTGAGCTTGGCGAGCGGGGGCAGAGCCAGGCTGCGTCGTACGCCTATCTGCGGGAGGTCCGACAGCGACAGCAATCGGTGACCTGGGACGTGATCGACGACACCATGGCGCTGTACGGTCCGCCTGAGCTGTGCGTTGAAAAGATCCGCGCCGCCCACCGGCAGTGCGGTATGGATCAGCTCATCTGCTGGTTTAATCCGGGCGGTTTGGTGCCCCACGAGCAGGTGTTGGCCAGCATGCGGAGCTTTGCCGAGCAGGTCATGCCCGTAGTCCGAGCCTTATGAGTGGGCGTTTCCCCCACGCTCAGTCTGCGGCCAGCGCGTCCTCAATCAGTTCCTGAAAGGCCGAGAACCGCCGCGCCCCGGACATAAAGCGTCCGTTGATGAAAAACGCGGGCGTGCCGCTGACCCCCAGCTGTGTGCCCTGGGCCAGATCTTGGCGGACCGCAGCCGCCTGCTGGCCGCTGTCCAGACAGGTGTCGAAACGTGTCGTATCGAGTTGCAGGTCGGCCGCGTACTGTTTGAGCTGTTCCACCTCCAGGGCCTTGGTGTTGCGGAACAGCACGTCGTGGTAGTCCCAGTATTTGTCCTGTTCGCCGGCGCACCGGGCCGCTTCGGCCGCCTTCTGGGATCGGGGATGGGACGACAGGGGAAAGTCCTTGAACACCAGCCTGACCTGGTCTTTATAGGTCTCCCGGATTTGACTCAGGGTGGCCTGCGCGCGGGCGCAGTACGGACATTCGTAGTCGCCAAACTCGACCAGGGTGACCGGCGCCTCGGCCGACCCCCGGCTCGGCGCGTTGTCAACCGCCACCTCAACAATCGGCGGCTTGAGGTGGATGCTGATGGCGGCCGCTTTGCGTAACTCCTGAAGGAATGCCTGTTGGCGCCCGCGCCGCGCGGTTCGCTGTAACTGTTGGGCCAGGCGGTCGCGCACCTCGTCCAGCGGCGTATCGCCCAGACGGGCTGCGTTGGCCTGGTAAAACGCCTCGATTTCTTCTTCGGTGACGGTCCGGGTCTTGTCCGTGACTTCTTGTTGCAGCAGCTCCTGGCTGGAGAGGCCGCGTTTGCCGGCTTCGATGGCCAGCAGGCGCTCATTGATCAGGCCATCGACGGCCTGTTTCTTGAGGGTGTAGATCTGGTTGTTGAGGCGCAGCATCTGGCCCTTGATGCGTTCCTCAATGTCGGCCTGGGTGATGGGGTGGCCCTCAATAGTGGCCAGAACATTGTTTGGACCTGCCTCTGGAACCGGCTCGGCCTGTTGGCCGGACGCGGGGAGTGAGAAGCTGAGCAGCCAGACGAGCAGGCCTGCGCCAACGAGCCGGTCTGTTTTCATAGCCATGTCCTCGTCTCGCTCAACCGGTAAACGTAATGAGCAGAAAGAAGACGAGGAGCGGGATGAGCATCCAGACCAAAAACACAATCCAGGCCGGTCCCTGTCCTTGACTCTTGTCCATTGTCCCTCCTCATGTGGGCGTTGACACGCATTTGCTACACCATAGGCAAAATAGCCGGATTGCTCAATGGCGGGCGAGCCCCGGGCAGGGCTGTGCTCCGGGCAGGACTGAGAAAATTCTTGGTCAGGCTTGAGGTCCGCGCCGTTGCCAGGAATAATGGGGGGCCCTGTTCGGCGATTGCAGCCCTCGCACGGGACTGTCATGCGCCGGGCCGTAGGCTGTGGAGTGGAGGAGGAGGTGAACAATGGGCACGCGTAGACTGAGAAGCCGGCTCATTCTCATCATTGCCGCCTGGATGTGGGCTCAACCGGCGTGGGCCGGTCCCGAGTTTTCCCCGTCTCTGGTCGGCATGTACCGTAAAAGCATGCAGATCGAGGCGCCGCTGTTCAGCGCTGCCGATCGCTATGGGCTAGACCCCCGTCTGGCCCGCGCCCTGATCCTGTACCAGTCCGGGGGCAACGACGCGACCGTGTCCGCCTCAGGCGAACTGCGGCGCAACGCGTATTTGCCGGTCGCTTCGGAGCCGACGTCGGCAGGTACGGCCGAGGCTAATCTTGAGGCCGGGATACGACGCTTCGCCGAGCTGGCCGAGCGCCTCCAGCGCCACGACTATGCGCTGGCCGCGTATATCGCCGGTCCCCAGGTGCTGGCCTCGCAGCCGGCTCTGCCGCTGTCCGTCCTGCACGGTGTGATGCAGATCGAGCAGTATAAATCGGTCTTGCGCCTGCACGAAGCCGAGATCCGACGTGAGGCCGAAAGCCTGCGGCTGCGACGGGTGCAGCCGGGTGAGAACTGGGTCTCGGTGGCCCGCACGACAGGCGTCTCGGAATTCCTGCTGCGTTTGTATAACCCCGTCCTCGCCTCTCATCAGTTGCACGCTGGCATGCTGCTCGTTGCTCCCGACCCGCGGGCGCCGGCCGTCCTTGAGGTGAATGGCACAACGCTGTCCTATACCTCGCGGGTCGGCGACTCGACCCTGAATCTGGCCCGTGCTTTCGGCGTTGATCGTGATACGCTGCGCCAAGACAACAATCTCTGGTACTTGCAGCAGCTGGCTGCCGGCCAGCCGCTCAGTATCCATGTAGCCGACGACTCTCCGTCGTCGCCCGTCCGGCTTGCCGCGTCTGCCCCCGGGGCAGGCATCCAGCCCCACACCGTCAGGGCCGGAGAGACTTTGAGCCATATCGCTCTCCGCTATGGCACCTCGGTCCGAACCCTGATGCGGACCAATCGGCTGTCCCACTCGCGCATTGTAGTTGGCCAACAACTCTGGATTCCAGATCGCCGGACGCAACCGCGTGTGGCCCAGCGGCCACGCCTGCATACCGTGCGCCGAGGGGATACCCTGTCACACCTCGCCCAACGGTATGACACCTCAGTCCGGGCGCTGATGCGCGTCAACCGGCTGGGCAGCTCACGGCTGCGGATTGGCAAGATTCTGAGGATTCCTGACCAGGTCTGAATCAGCTGAGTCTGAATCAGCTGGCCCGGGCGTCAAAATTCTCTTCAATGGCCTTGACGCTGCGGTAGGCGAACTCGGTGTACGGCACCGGAATGCCGAGCCGCTGGCCTTCGTGGCACACATAGCCGACGGTTTCATCAATCTCGGTTTTTTTGCCGGCCAGCACGTCCTGGAGCATGGATGGAATGATATGCGTCCGGCCGCTGGTCTCAACACCGCTGCCGACCTCGACCAGCCGTGTGACCGCGTCGTCAAACGGCGCATGACACATCACTTCGAGGTTGAACAGGCTCCAGGCCGGATGTTCGGACAGGACAACGCCCTTGGCTTTGGCCACTGCGGCCACCTCACGGAACATGTGGACCGACAGCGCCGCCAGCTGTGGGCTCGACCACACCCGATGCATGGGCAGACGGGTCATGGCCGAAAGCGTGGCAAACGGGTTCTGAAAAGCCTGTTTTGTCCACTCGACGGAAATAATGTCGGTGACGCCACTAGCCTTGAGTCCGGCCTCCTCAAAGGCCCGGACAATCGCCGCAACCCGGTCTGAAGGGCGACCGTCGAGTTCACCAAAAAAAGTGATGCCGTCCAGGGTGTATTCGACCTCGCCGTCGCGGCGCAGAGCCGCTCCGATCATGGTCGTCGCGCCCACGACTTTGTCCCGACCGAACACCTGGGCGATCTGGTCGTTTTTGACCATGCCGTTTTGGAGCGAGGCGGCCCCCCCGACCCGCATATGGGCAACCCCGGCCAGGGCCGACTGCATGTCTTTGGTCTTGACCGTAATGAGCAGGATGTCGGCTGCCTCAATCTGTGTGGCCTGGGCAAAGCTGCTGACCGGAGTCCGAAAGTCGGCCAGACCGCTGACCCGCAGGCCGTGCCGGCGCACCGCCGCGGCATGGCCCGGCCGGGCCAGCATCACAACATCGGCGCCCTTGCGGGCCAGATACCCACCAATGACCGAGCCCACACCGCCCGCTCCAAGAATCACGATACGCATAGGCTGTCCCCCTGTCGGCCGGGATTATTCCGTGTCCCGCGTGGTCGTGTCAATCAAGTGGGTCAGGCTCCAGCCGTCGGCCCGGCCGGCAGCCTGACCCGGCAGACCTGGGTCACATGGACCAGCCAGGCCTGGTCTGAGGGCAGGTCGGCGATCTGCTGTGGGCTCAGCTTGCGACCCACGGCCCGACTGACCGACTCGGCCTCGGCCGCAGTACGCAGCACGAGAAGTGTGTCATAGCGGCCAAACGTCGCCTCTGCGGCCGAGCCCAGAAACGACACCACGGTCGCCCCGGCCCTGAGAACAAAGGCCAGGGTGCGTTCCCAGCTGTCTCCGGCGTCCAGGCTGTCAGTCAGAATGAGGGGAGGGAGAGGGGCGGTCTGCAAGCCTTGGGCGACCACATCCAGGACGAGGCGGGGAACTTCTTGGGGCAGCCGGGTGGCAGACGCCAGGGGGATATAACGGGCCTTGTCCCGCATCAGCAGGCGGAACTGGATTTCCGTGGCCGGGTGTCGCCGAGCATCGACACACACCACCGGGCCGTGGTGCTGGACCTGTTGGCCGGCCAGGGCCAGGCACAACTGTGTTTTGTCCTGGTCCGTCCCGCCTAACACACCAACCCGTCCGAGCAGGACGGGCAGCTGGGCAGGCTGAGCGGGGTGACGGTCTTGGCCGGCCATGGTGTGGGAGCATAGCCTGGGTGGCGCCAAACGGCCAGCGACCGGCCTTGTCGGTCCGCCCAAAGTCCTTTAATGAACAGCCATGGCAGATACGTCCAAACGCGGCTCTCGGCTGGTGCTGGCTTTTGTGGTTGTGGCAAGCGTTGCGGTGATTTTTGCCTGGCACTCCCGGCCGGTCCCCAGGCAAGGCTGGCGCACTATATTGGAGGAACCCGGCGTTCCTGCCGCCCGCCGCGGCATGGAGCTGTCTCGCCGTGGCCGCCAGCTGCTGTCCTCGCACGAACGCCAGGAAATGGATCGTCTGTACGCCGAGGCGCTGCAGAACCTACCCGAACACGAACGCCAGGTCTTTGCCGTCCTGTCCCAAAGCGGGGCTGAGGCGAGCGCGCGTGATCTGGAACACAGCGCCACGCTTATCCAGAAATCGGTCCATTCGCTGTCGCCTGAAAAGCAAGACCGGCTGTTTGGGCTGATCGAAAAGGCCGTTCGGCTGCAATATGAGAAGGAGCAGGGGGAGCGGTGAGCGAGCCGGAGCCGGGGGCTGAGGGAGGAGAGTCGAAGCGCTGCGAGCGACCACACTCAGGTCCGGCCCATCAGGGCCGACTGGGTCGCTGGGCGGCGGGTCTGGGGCTGTGCCTGCTGCTGTTCCCGACCCCGGGGCTGGGCGCCGGCGCGGACGCGACAACCCTGTATGGAGTGCAAGGCTTTCGGCTTGAGATCGGCTCGGTGAGTCGAACGGCTCGCGCCCTGGGCATGGACCGCGTCCGGCTCCGGGGTGTCGCCGACAGGCGGCTGCGCCGGGCCGCGCTCCAGGTTGGAGATTTTCCGACCGTGCTGTTTGTGTCCCTGCACAGCGTTGAGCACCCGAGCAGTGTCCTGGCCTATTGTCTGGACGTGGAAGTCCGCCAGGTTGTCCGCCTGAGCCGGACCGAACAGGTGACGATGTTGGCGCCAACCTGGGCCGAAGGCAAACTGACCCTGACCTTGCGCAACAGTTTTGTCCACAGCGTTGAAGACGCCCTGGGGGTGCTGTTGGATGATCTGGTTCGCGATTATCGCTTGGTGAATGCCGAGGCGCCGCCCGAATGAACCGGCTCGGGCTGGGCCTCAACCACGATGCCTTCCTGAAAGCAGCGCGCCAAGCCCTGGCGGACCGCCTCGGGCGGACAGCCGCGGCCGTCCGGATGGTTCAGGTAGGCGGGGATAATTGCGGCAATGGCGGGTTGCTGAGCCACGATTCTGAGCAGGGTCGGCAGGCACAGCCGCTCCAGAAAGCGGATGCCGTCGGGATAGCGGGGGGCGATAACCGTGTCCCGCAGGCTGATATACGTCCCCTCAATGGTCGGTCGTTGCTGGACGGACACACCGGGCGCCCATTTGAGGTGCGACAGTATGTGGGAGGTCGAGACCTGGGCAGTGGACGGGGCGGGCGGGATTGCCTGAGAGGGCGCTGCGCCGACCCGGGCACGCCAGAAGGGCGAGTCGGGCCAACGCTGTTCCTGCCGATAATAGTCGAGCGACTGCTGGTAGTGCGAGGCATAGGTCTGGAACTGGCGCTGGGTGTAGAAGCTGAGGGCGTGGGTTCGCATGGTCGGCCGCCGCAACAGGGTGTTGACCACAACGGCGCCGGTCAGGGCCGAGGCCATGGCTTTGTGGACACCCTCGGAGGACAGCGGATCGATGAACAGCCCGGCGTCGCCGACCAGCAGAAAGCGGGCGTCGCCGAACTGCGTTGCGGTGTATAAGGTGGCGTCCGCAGCCCGGGGCGTGGTAGCGATTCGGGCGCCCTCCAGCAGGCCGGATATGTGGGCGGCTTTGCCCAGCTCGGCACGGTAGACCTCGGCCAGGCCGGTCCGCCGGATATCAGTCCCGGCCCGCCAATCGACCAGCAGCGTCACGTTCCTCAGCCCGGTATGCAGGGCCAAAGACCATACGATGCCGTCGGCATAGGCTTCGACCAGCGTGTTGCCGATCTCGATGCCCCGCGGCTCAGCCACGTCCCGCCAATAGGCGGTCAGAGCCAGGGTCTGAAAGCTGCGGTTGCGTCGGCGCAGCCCTTGGCGCGCCAGCAGGCCGCTGTGGCCGGTCGCATCGACAAAAAAGGCGGCCGTGAGGCGGTGTTGGGACGCGGTTCGCACCTGCACCTCGGCGCTGTCGGGCGGCAGGCTGACCGCCTCGACCGCCTGTCCCTCACACACCTGCACGCCGGCCTGCCGGGCGTGGTCCAGCAGGAGGGCGTCAAAATCCGCCCGCCAGACCTGAAAGCCGCGCCGACTGCGGTCCGGGCTGTAATAGGCGGTGCGCGGTTCGGCTTCGCCCCAGCACACCGTATGGCCGGCAATGGGCAGAAAGCCGGCCCGCTCGACCTCGGAACGCAGGCGCAGAAAGTCAAAGATGGGCAGGATGCGTGGAGTGAGCGACTCGCCGATTCGGTAGCGGGGAAACGTGTGTCTTTCCAGCACCACGACCCGCAGGCCATAGTCCGACAGCAGGCGGGCGATCGTTGCCCCGGCCGGACCGCCGCCGGCCACTATCACATCGCTGTGCGTCGGAGGTGTACACGCTTGAGCCATCGCGCCTACCATATTCCCCTGGCGGACCGGTCGCTGATCGGCTAAGAAAGGCCCCAGGGCTCCGTTCCGATCCTAACAGAGGCCAGGGCGGGCGGATATGCCCTGCGGCCTCACTGTGGATCGTCCTATGATGACGTCCGTCGCTACTTCGCTGTCCCGCTTTCGCCGTCTGCTGCCCTTTGTCACGCCTTTTGTCCGGCGTCTGGTCGTCGTCTTCGGGCTGTCCCTGTTTGGCACCGTGCTGGGTCTGCTGTGGCCCATTTTTACCAAGATTCTGATTGACGATGTGCTGCTGGCCAGGAATCTGCACCTGCTGTTCGTGCTGAGCGGGGTGATGGTCGTGGTGACGGCCGCCGGCTATGTGGTCGGCGCCTTCAACCGCTACTACTACACCCAAATCACTGCCCGCATCCTGTTCTCCCTGCGCCAGCACGTGTTCGGCCATCTCCAGGCTCTGTCCCTGCGTTTTCATACCCATAATCGGGTCGGTGACCTGTTGTCGCGGCTCAACACCGATATCGCCGAGATCCAGGCGGTGCTGACCGACGCGGCGTTTACCTTTGTCGCCAACGTGTTTGTCCTGATCGCAACCCTGGGCTTTCTGGTGTGGTTGAACTGGAAGCTGTGTGTGGTCGCCCTGCTGGTCGTGCCGTTGCAGCTGTACGGCGTCAATAAGGTCCGTCCTTGGCTGGTCGATGAGACACGCCGGCTGCGCGAGCTGAACGCCCGGCTATCTTCTTTTCTGGTCGAATCGCTGTCTGCGGTACGCTTTGTCAAGCTGTTCGGGGCCGAGCAGCTCCAGCTCGACCGGCTGGGCCGACTGGGGCAACAGTTTGTGAATATCGTGACACGCTACGAGATGCTGGGCTATGCCGCCAGCAGCGCCTCAACCGCCACCACTTTCCTGGGCGGCGCACTGACGACCCTGTACGGCGGCTATCTGGTGATCGACGGGCAGCTGAGCATCGGCGGGCTGGTGGCCTTCTCGGCCTACCAGTCCCGGGCCTTCAGCCCCTTGCAGGTGCTGATGGATCTGTATCTGCGGATTGAACGGGCCGGGGTGTCGGTTGATCGGGTTTTTGAATTCCTGGACGTCGACCAGGTCGAACGGCTCGGCCACGGACAGCGGCTGGCCGGGCTGCGGGGAGAGATCGAGTTTCGGGAGGTCTCATTTGCCTACAACCCGTCCGAGCCGGTCCTGGACCGGGTCAGCTTGCACGTCCCGGCCGGTGGACGGCTGACCCTGCTGGGGCCGAGCGGCAGCGGCAAATCAACCCTGGCCGACCTGTTGGTGCGCCTGTACGAACCCCAGGCCGGGACGATTCTGCTCGACGGTCAGCCGCTGTCGGCGTGTGAGGTCGCCTGGCTGCGCTCACAGATCGTGGTGGTCGATCACGAGCCGGTGCTGTTCAACGCCTCGCTGCTGGACAACCTGCGCTACGCCCAGCCCGAGGCGTCGGAGCAGGACGTTATTGCCGCCACGACCATGCTCGGTCTGCACGAGTTCATCGCCGCCCTGCCGGGCGGCTACCAGACCTCGGTCGGCGAGCGCGGCGCCCGGCTGTCAGCCGGACAGAGACAACGCATCGGTCTGGCTCGGGCGGTGCTGAAACGGCCGACGGTTCTGGTCCTGGACGAAGCTCTATCCGGTCTCGATGTCCGGGCTGAGGCCGAGGTACGGGCGGCCCTGGAGACGTTCATGCAAGACTGCACCCTCATCTGTATCACCCATCGCCTGTCCTCCCTGCGGCCGGGCGAGCCGGTGATTGTCGTTGAGCGTGGGCGGGTGGGCTGGACCGGCCGCTACACGGACGCGGCAGCCCTGCCGAGTCAAACCCGGACGAGCCTGCAAGAGGCAGAGCTGCAAACGGTGGGTAAGGGCTGAGGCGACGATCCCGTCTCGCCCGTCTCAGCGGTGGTGCATCAAAAACCGGCGGGCCTGCTGCGGGCTGAGCTGGGGGCAGGTCTCGGCGAGGCGGGCCAGCACGGCCGAGACGTGGGCTGAGGCAAAGCTGTGGCCCCGAAAATTACGTTCCTGGGCCAGGCCGGGTAGCGGCCGGGGCTGGGAGTGGGCGCGGAAAGGCACCGGGTCGTCGCTGGCATAGCGGTAGTCGTTCCAGCCGCACTGTTCGTCCCCGGCTACCCCGATCACCCCCGGCAGCGCGGCCGGCCACACGTCGGCGCGGCCGGGCGGGGAGGCCGCGACCAGGATACAGCCGGCGGCCCGAGCCTGCTCAAGGAGGGAACTGAGCCGAGCCCGATGTTCGGGTTTATTGGTGCCCAGGCTGAGATTGATGATCTTGATCTTGCGGGCGATAGCCCAACTCAGGCCGGCTTCGAGCAGCCCAATCGGCGCGCCGAGACGCTGGCTGAAAATCCTGACCGCGTACAACTCGGCCTGGGGGGCTTTGGCCCGTACAATCCCGGCCAGCGCGGTGCCGTGGCCGAGTTGGTCGGTGTAGGTGTCATCTTCCCGGACCGTCCCGTCGTCGGCCAGCCCCAAGCCCACCCCGCCGGCGACCGCACCCACGTGGGAGTGGGCGGCGTTGATGCCGCTGTCGATCAGGGCGACGCCAACCCCCCGCCCGGTGGCCCGGCTGAGATCGGGTGTGTGATCCGTGTGGTCCATCGTTCCCCCGTGCTAGCAACAAGGCGGGACGGCATCAAGCCGCTGGTGTGTCAACGTCTTTCAAACCTCGGACGCTGGGTGTAGGATGCCGGCTGGAAGTGAGAGAGACCCGCACCATGAACATGCGCCTCGCCATCCCTGTATGCTGTCTGCTGCTCCTGGTCCCGCTTCGGGCCTGGGGCCAGGCGGACCCCGTGCGGACGATCCTGGAAGACCGCTGCTCGGGTTGCCATGCGCCGCGTGAGTCCGACGGCAAATTGGACGCGATCGAGTTTCAGCGCAAGACTCCCGAAGGCTGGGAGATGACCATCTCACGGATGGTGCTGACCCACCAGGTCGAACTCCAACCCGGCGAAGCCCGTCGCCTGGTCAAATACCTGAGCGACCAGTATGGCTTGGCGCCGGCCGAGGTCGCGCCCTTTCAGCCCCTTCTGGTCCGTGACCATACCGTCACCAGCCAGGACGTGCCGGAGGCGCTGCGGGCCGGCTGTGTTCAGTGCCACTCCTACGCCCGGACCGCCCTTCAGGGCCGGACCGCTGAAGAATGGGGGCGCCTGATTGACGCCAAGCTGGCCCTGTTCCCCAATATCGAAAACGAAACAGTCTCGGCCGGACTGCTCCAGACCTTCTGGTACGACTACGCCAAACAGCAAGCCGTGCCGTATCTGGTCAAGGCCCTGCCTTTTCAGAGCGAGGCGTGGACCGACTGGCAGGCCCGGCCCAAGGCCGACTATAGCGGCGAGTGGAAAGTGGTCGGTCACGATGCTGGCCGGGGCGGGGACTATGTGGGCCGCCTGACGCTGACGGCCGGGGAGGGAGATCGCTATACCGGCAGCTTTCGCTACGAGTTCTCGAACGGCCTGGTCCTGTCCGGTCAAACAACGGCGATTGTCTACGCCGGCTTTCAGTGGCGCGGGGTCGCTCAGCTGGGCGAGGGTGAGGCTCAGACCAGCCAGCGCGAGATCTTTTTTGCCAGCGAAGACGGGCAACAGATTGAGGGGCGGCGTCTGCTGACCGCCTACGGCGATCTGGCCCTGACCGAGACGTGGCACCGCAGCCGCGGCCCGGCCCGGCTGCTGAAAGGCATCCCGGCCGCCCTCCAGGCCGGAACCAGCCCCACGCTCAAGCTGTTTGGCATCACACTGCCCTCCGGGCTGCAAGCCGAGGACGTGTCTGTTGGTGACGGGGTGTCGGTCCAATCCGTGCGGCAGCAGGCCGATGACAGCCTGGTGCTTGAGCTGCGCGTTGACCCCCAGGCCGAGCCGGGCTGGCGAGAGGTGCGTGTGCGGGGGGTGGAGGGCGCGCTGCGGCTGGCGGTGTATCAGCAGGTGGATTATATCCGGCTCTCCCCCGAGCACGGCTTTGCCCGTCCGGGCGGGGGACGGGCGCCAAAGATTTTTCAGCAGTTCGAGGTCAACGGCTACACCAACGGGGCTGACGGCAAAAAGGGCACGGCCGATGATGTGAAGCTGGGCCGGGTGACGCCGGTCAGCTGGAAGCTGGAAGAGTACGTCAAGCGGATCAACGACGACGATATCAAATTCGTCGGCACACTGGATCAGGCCGGCCTGTTCACCCCGGCCCTGGACGGCCCCAACCCGGAGCGGGATATGCTGGAGGGCAATGTCGGTGATGTGTGGGTCGAAGCCTGGTATCAGCCGCCCGGTGTAAAACGTCCCATGGGCGCCCGGGCGCATCTGCTGGTCATGCCGCCCCGCTTTCTGTTTCCGCCGATTGAGTAAGGACGGAGCGTATGCAACTGCGATTCCACCCAGAGAACGCCTATCCCATGACAACCGACTCGGGTCGGGTGCTGGTCGCGGCCAAGAGCATGGCCCTGTTTGAGATGGATGCGGTGTGTGAGGCGATCCTGCACTACGCTCAGGTCCGACCGGCGTGCAGCCTCGAACAGCTGACCGCCGCCCTGGCCGATCAGTTTTCGGCTGAGGAAATCGCCGAAACGGTCCGCGAGTTTGTCCGCCTGCATATTTTTGAGACCGATGCGCCCGACCCCGCGGTGTCGATTCCCGAGCTGGATGTGACGCAGTTCCCGGTCAGTTCGGTGGTCGTCAACGTGGCCAACAAGTGCAACCTGCACTGCACCTACTGTTACGAGCCGGACGAGGCCAAATACGGCCCGACGCCGGTCCAGATGGACTGGCCGACAGCCCAGGCCAGCGTTGATTTTCTGTTCCAAAAGTCGGGTCAGAGCCGCGAGGTCAACCTGATTTTTTTTGGTGGCGAGGCATTGTTGAACTTCAAGCTGATGCGCCAGGTGGTGGCCTATGCCGAGCAGAAGGCCCAGACCGAGGACAAGCTGGTCGATTTCTCGATCACCACCAACGGCACCCTGCTGACCGATAGCGTCATTGACTTCTTCCAGGACCACCGCTTTGGCGTCACCATCAGTATTGACGGTCCGCCCGATTTGCACGACAAGCGGCGCTCGTTTCTGACCGCCGGGGGACAGCGCAAAGGCTCCTACCAGGTGCTGGCGGCTCGTCTGGAACGTCTGTTCGCGCGCTATACCGCCCGCCCGGTGGTTGCTCGCGTCACCGTGACCAAAGACGCTATCGACATCGTGCGGACCTACGAGCACCTGACCGGGCTGGGATTTTTTGAGGTCGGGTTTTCCCCGGTCACGGCCACAGATGGGGCCGACTACGGCCTGGAACCGGCCGACCTGCACGAGGTGCTGGCCGGTTTTCGACAGCTCGGCAGCCTGTACGTCGAGCGCGCCGTCGCGGGCCGTTACACCGGCTTCTCCAACCTGAGCACCCTGCTGACCGACATCCATGTTGGCACCAACAAGTTTTTCCCGTGCGGCGCCGGGCTGGGCCTGCTGGATGTGGACGGCAACGGAGACGTGTATCTGTGTCACCGCTTCCCCGGCAGCGAGGAGCACCACTACGGCAACGTCAAAGACGGGTTGGACTACGACCGGCTGAATGCGTTTGTCAACAAGGCCCATCTGGGCAACAAAACGGTGTGTCAGACCTGCTGGGTACGCGGGCTGTGCGGGGGCGGGTGTTATCACGAGGCTATGACCCAGTTCGGCGACGCCCTCCACCCCAACCTGCACTACTGCGACTTTCTGAGAGCCTGGACAGAGTACGGCATCGGGGTCTATATGGAGCTGCAGCGCAGAACGCCGGGCTTTGTCGAGCAGTACGTGCTGCGCGGCAGGGGAGACGCTCCCAAGGAACTGACCTGAAGAACACGCTGAACGGAAAACGCGGACGCGGACAAGGAGACGCTGATGAAACACCTCAAGCCACGCAACCACAAGGCCGAACAGGTTGAGGCCAGCCAGGGGCCGGACGATGTGGTGGGCATGAACCAGCCGGTGGGCTGCACGACGATCTTCAACCCCGGCTGGGAGGCCAACCCGTGGGGTGGCACGAGCAGCATGTGTGCCC
Organism: uncultured Binatia bacterium (SeqCode); assembly: GCA_965243735.1. Lineage (GTDB taxonomy): Bacteria > Desulfobacterota > Binatia > Bin18 > Bin18 > JAAXHF01. The sequence continues at coordinate 2,597,081 of CBDEVZ010000008.1, read as the reverse complement.
CGGTCGAGGCCGACCTGCTGAGCTGCGCCAACGTGTGCTGGTGGCCGGCCCAGGTGCCGGATAGTTTGCAGAACACCCCAGAGTGGGCAAAAGCGTGTTCGGGTTCGACCCAGGAGGACTGGCGGAGCCTGGAAGTCGTCTTTCCCAAAATCGACTGAGAGTCAGGGATGAGAGGCAATCGGATGCGTGTGTGTCAGACCCTGGTGTTATGCCTGGTGCTGCTTGGCCTGCCCCCTGCGGCCTGGGCGAAGTGGTATCTGCTGGCCTCGGTCCATCCCAATAATCTGGTTGTGATTGATACCGAGACCGATACGGTGGTGCGAAACATCGCCCTCGAAGGGCGTGGCCCGGCCCTCAATATCGCGCCCAACCCCGCCCATCCGCAGTACGCCTATGTGGTCAACAATCTGTCACAGAGTGTGGCCATGGTTGATCTTGACGAGGGCAAGCAGGTCACCAGCTTCCCGCTGTCCAGCGATACCGAACTGGTCCGGACCATGGCGATTGACGTCAACGCCCAGGGCAACCGGCTGTTCATCCACGAGATGCCGCTGCAAAAGGAACAGGGCAGTTACACGGCGCTCGACAACCGTATCCGGGTCATTGATCTCGATACCCAGCAGACGCTGCTCACCTTTCCCGCTCCCCGCCAGGTGATGTCGCTGGCCACCTCCAAAGACGATACGCGGCTGTACATCTTCAGCGTCGGCCAGGATATTTTTGTATACGATACCGAAACCGGACAGCGGCTCGACAGCCTGCCGCTGCTGAACCGGAATCTCACCGGGGTCGGTCGAACCGATGGTCTGCCGCTCGGCAACCCGTATCAGGAACACGGCCACCTGGTCTCTTTTGGCGCGTTTGTGGCCGACACGATTACCGGACAGACCACGCTCGGCATCGCCTCTCTGGACCTGAACGAGGACGAACCCGAGGTCGAGGTGGTCGAGCTCCAGCCCTTCAGTCCGGAGTTCTACGTGCTGACCGGTGCCCTGTCGCCCACCACCAGAAAAGCCTATTTTGCCTATAACCGCCTGTGGCGGGTCGATCTGCAAACCCGTCAGATCGAGAAGAGCCGCCCGCTGCCCAATACCTATTTCATGCCCTTTATCCATCCTGAGGGCAAAAAGATCTACTGTGGCAGCAACTGGCACGATGTGGCGGTTTTCGACGCCGAAAGCCTCGAACTGCTGACCAAGATTGAGCTTGGCGCCACCCAGACCGGCGGGGGCAATGTCCTGCGCTTCGTGCAGCGCTAGGGCGCGCCTGCCGACCGTCTCACGGCCGTTTCGTGTCGCGTTCTGACGAGAAGGATGTCTGAGTGCCCACCGTCTCCCGCCGGAAACTGCTCCAGACGACTGGGGCGGCGCTTGTCCTGGCCCGAGCCGCGGCCGCTGAGTCGGCCTCGTCGTCTGCCCCGTCGCCCTCCTTTGCCTCGGTGGTCAAACGCCGGGCAATGATCCGCGCGTATACGGCCGAGCCGGTTCCGGAAGAAGTTGTGCAGCGTTTGCTCGAGTATGCGGTGCGCGCACCGAGCGCGGGCAATCTCCAGCCCTGGGAGTTTGTGATCGTCCAAGACCCCGAGGTTCGCGCCCGGTTAGCCAAGGCGGCCTTCGACCAGACCTCGGTGGCGACCGCGCCGCTGATTATTGCGACCTGTGCCGATACCCAGCGCATGGGACAACGCTATGGCGGCCGGGGGAATTTCTACAGTCTAGTCGATGCCGCGTTTGCCTCCCTGCTGATTTTGCTCGGCGTGGTTGAGCAGGGTTTGGGCGCCTGTTTCGTCGGCGCCTACGGTCCGGTCCAGGTGGCAGACATTCTGGGGCTGCCCGATCATGTCCGACCGGTCGGCCTGATCACGATCGGCTATCCGGCTCAGCGACCCGCTAAACCACGCACGAAGAAAATTCCCCTCCAGCGGCTCATCCATCGCAACACCTGGCAGGCAAAATAAGCGCATCCAAGGAAAAAACTGTTATGGCTTACGATCTGCTACTCAAGGGCGGGGAAGTCATTGACCCGGGCTGGCCGTTTCGGGGCAAGGCCGACGTGGCGATTCACAACGGCACGATTGCTGCGGTCCAGCCGGATATCCCGGAATCCGACGCCGTGCGGGTCCGGGATGTCAGCGGTGGGCTGGTGTGTCCGGGCCTGATCGATCTGCACGCCCACGTCTTTGTCAACGCCCACGACATGGGGAGCGAAACCGATCAGCGCTGCGCGGCGAGCGGGGTGACGACGATTATTGACGCGGGCAGCGCGGGGTCGGCGACCTTCCCCGGCCTGCGTCAGTCGGTCGCCGACCGCAGTCAGGTGCGGTTGCGGTGCTTCGTCCACCTCTCGGCCCTGGGCCTGATTCACCTGCAAGTCGGAGAACTCATGCACATGGCCTACGCCGACCCTGAGGGCTGTGCGCGCACGATCAGCGCCAATCGCGACCTGGCCATCGGGGTCAAGCTGCGTTTCAGCAACAAGGTCGTGCCCGACTCGGCCGGCACCGAACCGCTGCGTCTGGCCCGCCAGGCGGCCGACATGGCCGAGGTGCCGTTGATGGTCCATATCACCGATGCCCTGTTGCCGATTCCGCACATTCTGTCCTTTCTGAAACCGGGCGATGTGGTCACCCACTGTTTTCACCGCTATACCCACGGCATTATGGGGCCGGATAAAAAGGCGATCTTGCGGGAAGTCTGGGACGCCCAGAAAGAGGGGATTCTGTTTGACTGCGCCCACGGCCGGATGCATTTCCCCTTTCCGTTTGTCAAGCGGGTGCTGGACGCCGGCTTTTATCCGGATACGATTGCCACCGACCTGACCCTGGGCAGCGCCACCAGGGGACCGGTGTTTGACCTGCCGACCACCATGTCCAAGCTCCTGAATCTGGGTATGAGCCTGGAGGATGTCATCGTCCGCACCACGGCCAACCCGGCCCGGGCGGTGGGGGAGGCCGGGCGGATCGGGACGCTCAAGCCCGGCGCCGTGGCCGATGTGGCGGTTTTGCGCCTGGAAGAGGGCGCGTTCGATTTTGTCGATACCGACCACAACCGTATGACCGGACGCCAACGCCTGGTGACTCAGCTGACGGTCAAGGACGGACGGATCTGGTATCAGCAGCGGTCGGCCGCCTAGGACAGCGCGGCCGCCAGTGTTGGACAGCGTAGAAGGAGGAGCCTATGGCCGGCAAACATTTTGAGGAACTGAGCGTCGGAGATATCTTTCACCACCAGCCGGGACGAACGATTACCGAAACCGACAACCTGTTGTTCACGACCATGACCATGAACCCACAGCCCCTGCACCTGGACGCGGAATTTTCCAAGAAGGCCGAGTTCGGCCAAAGGCTGGTCAACAGCCTGTTCACCCTGGGGCTGACCGTCGGCCTGTCAGTCGGCGATACCACCCTGGGTACGACGGTCGGCAATCTTGGCTTTGAAGAGGTCAAGTTTCCCAAGCCGGTCTTCATCGGCGACACCCTGTATGCCGAGACCGAGGTGGTGGACAAGCGCGAATCCAAATCACGCCCGCAGTGGGGCATTGTGATGTTCGAGCACCGGGCCACCAACCAGCGGGGCGAGGTGGTCATGCGCTGCCGGCGGGCCGGCATGCTGCGCAAAAAAGAGGCGGCCGTGAGCTGAGCGCGCTGACGACCGCAGGTACAGCCATGATCGGCATTACCAGCTGTGGCTACCACGTTCCTTTTTATCGCCTGGAACGCGAGAAGATCGGCGACGCCTGGGCCCGTCGTCCCGGCCGGGGCGAGCGGGCGGCGATTTACTTTGACGAGGACGCGCTGACCCTGGGCCTGGAGGCGGCCCAGCGCTGCCTTGAGGACACGGGCAAGACCGACATCGACGGCGTGTATTTCGCCTCAACCTCGGCCCCGTTCCGCCAGCGTTCTGCAGCCAGCTTTCTGGCCGCAGCCTGCGACCTGCGACCGGAGTGCGAAACCGCCGACTTTGGCGCCAGCCTGCGTTCGGCCATGACCGCTGTGCGCGCCGGTCTGGACGCCGTTGGCAGCGGACGCCTGTCACAGGTCTTGATTGCCGCCGGCGAGGTGCGCGATGGACAGCCCGGCGAGGGGCAGGAGGACTGGTTTGGCGATGCGGGCAGTGCGGTCACGCTCGGCCGTGAGGGCGTGATCGCCGAGATTCTCGGCACGGCCTCTCGGGCGGACGATTTTCTGGACGAATGGCGGCGCGATAGCGACGATTTTATTCAGACCCAGGCGTCGCGCTTCAGCGCTGAGCGGGGCTATCAGGCCAGTGTGGTCGCCGTTGGCAGGCGGCTGCTCAACACCCTCGGGCTGCAAGCCCAGGACTGCGCCAAGCTGATCCTGCCTTCCCCGGACGGTCGGGCGCATAGTGGTGCGGCCAAAAAACTGGGCTTTCAGGATGCCCAAATCCAGGACCCGCTGTACGGCCAGGTCGGGGCGTGCGGCAGTGCGGCGCCGCTGTTGTTGCTGGCGGCCGCCCTTGAGAGCGCCAATCCCGGAGACCGCCTGGTGCTGCTCGGCTACGGCGATGGAGCGGACGGCTTTGTCTTGCGGGTGACCGAAGCCATCACCAGCCGGATGCTCGCCCAGTCTGTGTCCGATCATCTGAGTGAGAAGCGCCTGTATCCTTCCTACCAGATCTTCAAGAAGATGCGGACGTATTACGCCGAGCACGAGGACGGTCCCGAGCTGTCGAACGTGTTTCTAGCCAAAGAGGACAAACAGAACGTCCGGCTGTACGGCTCGCAGTGCCCGCGCTGCGGCACGAAACAGTACCCCATCACCCGCATTTGCATTGCCTGCCACAACCACGACTCCATGCAGGACGTGCCGCTGGCACGTAGCGGTCAGGTCTTCACCTTCACCCGAGACCATCTGTATCAGGCTGCGGATTCCCCAACGATCATGAGCGTGGTCGATCTGGACGGGGGCGGCCGGCTGTATATTCAGATGACCGACGTGGACCCCGAGGACGTGCGGGTCGGCGACAGCGTCGTCCTCAGCCTGCGGCGGCGCAAAGAAGGGCCGACCATGCACCACTACTACTGGAAGTGCCGCCCGGCACGCTGAGGGCTTTTCTTGCCCGAGGCGAGGCGGGATGGTACAAGGGGCGGATCGGACAGCCTAAGGAGGACGTATGAAAGCTGGCGTGTTTATGATGCCTTCGCATCCCCCCGAAAGAAGTTTCTACGACGGCCACCAGTGGGATCTCGACCATTTGGAACTGGTCGATCAACTCGGATTCCACGAGGCGTGGCTGGGCGAGCATTTCACCGCGCCGTGGGAACCCAACCCCGCTCCTGATCTGCTGATTGCGCAAGGCCTGCAACGCACCCAGAACATCAAACTGTGTCCGGGCGCCCATCTGCTGCCCTATCACCATCCGGCCGAGCTGGCCCACCGTGTCGCCTTCATGGACCATATCGCCCAGGGACGTTTCATGTTCGGGGTGGGGACGAGCGGCCTGCCCAGCGACTGGAAGCTGTTCAACGTTGACGGGGCTGGTGGTGAGAACCGGCGCATGACCAAGGAAGCCCTGGATATTATTCTCAAGCTGTGGGCGAGCGAGGAGCCGTTCGAGTTCACGGGCGAATACTGGACGGTCAACCGCATCGACACCATGCTGGACACGCTCAAGTTCCACATCAAGCCCTTCCAGCAGCCCCACCCGCCGATTGGGATCGCCGGTTTGACCCCTGGCTCGGACACCCTCAAGATGTGTGGCGCGAGCGGTTTCATGCCGATGAGCGTCGCGCTCAGCAACGGCTACCTCAAAACCCACTGGGAGGCGGTTGTCGAGGGGGCCGATTCTGCTGGCCGGACACCGTCCCGCAGCGATTGGCGCGTGTCGCGCGAGGTGTATGTCGCCGAGACCGACAAGGAGGCCAAGGACAAGGCCATCAACGGCATGCTGGGCCGCGCCTATGCCGAATATCTGCTGCCGCTGTTCAAGTCGTTCGGCATGGTCAGTCTGTTCAAGCATCATCCCGAAGTACCGGACTCCGATGTGACCATGGAATATCTGGCCGAGTATGTGTGGCTGGTCGGCTCGCCCCAGACGGTCACCGACAAGCTCGGCGCCATGGTTGACGACACCGGCGGGTTCGGCTGTCTGCTGGTCCTGACCTTTGATCAGCTGGAGAACAAGGAGGGCTGGGCGAACTCGCAGCGCATGCTGATGGAAGAAGTCATGCCCAATTTTCCGGATTGATGCATGCCGATAGTGCGAGACCAGAAACGGGGAATGCTCTGGAGTTAGAAGAGAGTGGGCCTATGAGTGGACTCCAAGCTGTACCGACATTTCGCGGTCTGGAGCTTCAAGAGTGTGACACTCTTTTTGAATCGGACATCGATCAAGATCCCTGGGTGCAATACCACGCGACATCCTCTTCATATGAGGAGCGAATTGACGCACAGGGACTCCAATGGAGCGGCAACATCGTCTCTGCTGCCGATATCTTAGATGTCATTTGCGTGTTCCGTTCGATGAACTGGTATGGGGTTCATAAGGGTGGCTATACTGTTCTCGGTTCGTTCTCACTCGCAGACTTTCAGGGTGAAGATTTCAAACCGATATGTTTCAGTGTCCACAGCCTTTTCTCTTTACTCTATGCTGAACGTGATTTTGCAGGCGGTGAAACCGCTCGTGCCCTACGGTACGCGATTCGTGATTTGGAGCTTTATCTGACCGAAGAGTCGATTCGAGACAAGCATCTCCACAAACAGCGGCGTAGTGCCATTTCACTCGTATCTCAGAATGCGGTTCCGGGCAGGGTTGTTCGCGTCAATTTGAATTGGCTGGAGGAGAAGGTTAAACAGCTTCAGCCACTGCGCGAACGATGCGATGCTCTGAAAGAGAACTATGAGCACGGCGTCGTCTACGCCGTGCAATTTACGCGAGAAGATATACCGGTACTTAGCCCGTCTTATTCTATGGGGATACGTTGCTACGCGCCGATTCCGCCCGAAAAGCTCGTTGCCAAAGCTCGTGTACTTATTGACGACGTGCAATTATTATGGGCCAAGGATGCCAAAATTGGTCGAGAAAACCTCTGGCGTCGGGAAGACCCGAACGGATTGCTCGCGGTGTTGGCCGAGGCTGAGAAGAACGGGCAATCCTATCAATCACCTGAATTGGCGCATGAAGCTCCATCCCTGATTGATTTGTCGTGCGGTGTTGATGAATCAGAGAAGATTGCCCTTACTCGCGGAGGGGCGGCTTTGGCAGAGTACGTTCGGCAGAATCCCATGAGATGATGGTTATAGGGAGATTTCCCACCAGCCATTACCTCACAGCCCCCCTTTGGTCGATTCCCTTCACCCCGCGGGTCATATGCGACCGTATTGCCCATGCCCCGGCAAACGCCTTGAAGGCAGATCGTGTCCGGGCCACCTTCTCACACTGCCGCCCAGAGAACTCCCTGGCCGCCTGGACGGTACCGACTTGAGGCGTAGCTTATGCGCTGTGCGCCTTCTTTGAGGGCGTATGGACGATGCCGAGCAAGCCGTCTATGGACAGATCTTCATCGACTGATGGCCAATGAATGCCGTATCCCGATGGAGAAATCTCAAATGTCTGACGATCCTTCTCGGGAGCGTCTGAGAGACGTTGAGATATCTCGCATATGTTAAACGTCCTGGCCTGTCCGTCGATGGTAAGGTGCAGCGCCTCGCCCTCAAAATGGACAGCTGTCACTTTGTGATGTCGTCTCATACCTAGCGGCTCCGTTGAAACTCTTCCCATTCCTGCTCAAGGTACTCGAAGTGGTCAAAGATGACCTTCTTGATTTCACGACGGTCCCGAGGAGAAAGATTGTACGCATAGGCTTCGTCTAGGTCAAAATGTTCACGATCAAGCCAATATTTACACTCTCTGTCCCCTTTCCGACAATGGATATGGATTGGTTCGTCCCCTTCATTGGCGTAAAAGAAGAGACGCCAGCCTGCCATGATCAGGACTGTTGGCATTGAGATGTCTCCTCACAACACCCCTTTGGTCGATAAGACGCCCTTGACCCGCGGGTCATAGGTGACCGCACTGCCCAGTGCCCGGGCAAACGCCTTGAAGGCGGCTTCGATGATATGGTGCGGGTTGCGACCCTGGGTCATGTTGAAGTGCAGGTTCATGCCGAGCTGGTTGCTGAAGGCAAGAAAAAAATCGTGGACCAGTTCGGTCGCAAATGCGCCGATCCGTTCCTGCTGGACAGACAGGTTGTAGGCCAGAAAGGGCCGTCCGCTGAGATCGACGACGCAGTTCACCAGGGCTTCGTCGAGCGGCACGCTGGCTTCGCCAAAGCGGCGAATGCCGCGCTTGTCGCCCAGTGCAGTGCGAAACGCTTCGCCCAGCGCCAGGCCGACATCTTCAACCGTATGATGGTCGTCGATCTCGATGTCGCCCGTGGCCTGAAGCGTCAGATCAAAGAAGCCGTGCCGGGTGAACAGCTCCAGCATATGGTTGAGAAAGGGCACCCCGGTGGCAATCTGGTACTGGCCGCTACCGTCAAGCTCAAGACTGAGCCGAATGTCGGTTTCGTTTGTTTTGCGGTGCAGGTCTGCGCTGCGCTGCTCCACCTCTGCTGCCGGCTGTGTCATGCTGGCCTCCGTTGAGACGATAGGCGATGGCCCGGCCGTGGGCTTCCAGGCCCTCCATTGCGGCCAGACGCAAAATGTGCGGACCGAGCCTGTGCAGGGCCGGGGCCGATGCCTCGATAATACTGGTTCGCTTGAGAAAATCGTATACGCCGAGTGGCGAGGAGAAGCGTGCCGTCCCGCCGGTCGGCAGGATGTGATTCGGTCCGGCAATGTAATCGCCAAAGGGCTCAGTGGACAGGGGACCCAAAAAGATAGCGCCGGCGTGACGGATGTCTTTCAGCCACGAACGCGGGTTCCTGACCAGCAGCTCAACGTGTTCCGGGGCCAGGGCGTTGGCCAGCCTGACGACCTCGGCGCGGCTGCGGGCGACGATGACCGCGCCGTAGCGCTTGAGCGAGGCGGCGGCAATGTTGCGCCGTTTGAGTGTGGCCAGCTGGTCTTTGAGCGCCTCGACAACCGCCCCGGCCAAACGGGGCGAGGTCGTCAGACACAGGGGGGCGGCCATCTCGTCATGCTCGGCCTGGGACAGCATATCGGCCGCAACATAGCGGGCTGAGGCCGTGCTGTCGGCAATCACCAGAATCTCGCTCGGACCCGCCACGCTGTCGATATCGACCTGGCCGTAGACCAGGCGCTTGGCCGTGGCAACGAAGATATTGCCCGGCCCGACAATCTTATCGACGCGGGGAACGGTCTGGGTGCCATAGGCCAGGGCGGCAATGGCTTGAGCCCCGCCCAGCCGAAACACCGTGTCAGCCCCGGCCAGACGCGCCGCAGCCAGGACGCCCGGTTGCAGGCCGGACTGATCGCCGTCCGCCTTCGGCGGTGAGACGACAACAATTTCTTCCACACCGGCGACCTTGGCCGGAATGATGTTCATCAGCACCGAAGACGGGTAGGCGGCCTTGCCGCCCGGGACATATACCCCAACCCGTTCCAAAGGGGTAATTTGTTGGCCCAGACCGACGCCCAGGCGGTCGGTGTACTGCCATGAGGATTGACGCTGCTTGCGGTGAAAAGCGGCAATCCGTCTGGCTGCGGTCTGCAACGCGGTACGTTCGGAGCGGGGCAAGGCGGCCAGCGCCGCTTCGCACTCCTGGTCGGTGACGCGCAGGCGGCCGGCACGCAAACGGACCCGGTCGAATTTCCTGGTGGCGGCGAGCAGCGCCCGGTCCCCCCGGCGTCTGACATCCTGCAGGATCGCCCGCACCTCGGCTTCGACCTGACTGCTGGCCTGCTCGCCTCGGCTGAACAGCCTTGCCAGGCGGCGTGTGCAGGCCGGATCTGCGGTGCTGAGCAGGGGAACCGTCATACGACCGTCCGTCTCCGTTCTTCCGCCGCGCCGTCTTTCTCCGCGCTCACCCGCCGAATATCCGCCCCCAGCTGGGAGAGTTTTTCTTCGATCTTTTCATAGCCCCGGTCCAGGTGGTAGACGCGCGAGACCTCGGTTTTCCCCTGCGCCGCCAGGCCGGCCAGAATGAGCGACACGCTGGCCCGCAGGTCGGTGGCCATGACCGGTGCGCCGCTCAGCATGGCGACGCCGTTGACCGCAGCCGTGTTGTGGTGGATGTGGATATCCGCCCCCAGGCGGGTCAGCTCCTGGGCGTGCATGAAGCGATTTTCAAACACGGTTTCGGTAATCAGGCTGCGGCCGTCGCCCAGGGTGAGGAGAGCCATCATCTGGGCCTGGAGGTCGGTCGGGAAGCCCGGATACGGCCAAGTGATGACATCAACCTGATTCGGCCGTTCGTCTCCTGTGACCGCGATGCCGTCGGCCGCAATCTCCAGCCCGATCCCGGTCGCCCGGAGTTTTTGCACAAAGGCGTCGAGGTGCTCGGCCCGTGCCCCGCGGACAAACACCTGGCCCGAGGTCATTGCCCCGGCAATGAGGAAGGTACCGGCCTCGACCCGGTCGGGAATAACGCGCTGCTGGGCGCCGTGCAGACGGGCGACGCCGTCAATGCGGATGACCGGGCCGCCGGCGCCGCTGACCCGCGCGCCCATCGCGTTCAGCAGGGTTTGCAGTTCGGCGATTTCGGGCTCGCAGGCGGCGTTTTCAATCTGGCTCGGACCGTCGGCCAAGCTGGCCGCCATCATCAGATTTTCGGTGGCGCCGACGGACGGAAAGTCCAGGCTGATCCGGGCGCCGCGCAGGTGGCTGGCTCTGGCCTCAACATAGCCTTCTTGCAGGCGGATCTCGGCGCCGAGCTGTTGCAGGCCGGCCAGGTGAATATCGACCGGTCGGGTGCCGATGGCGCAGCCGCCGGGCGTCGAAACCCTGGCCCGGCCAAAACGGGCCAGCAGCGGACCCAAGACCAGAAAAGAGGCACGCATGGTCTTGACCAACTCATACGGGGCTTCGAGGTGACGAACCGATGGGGCGCGTAGCACGACCTCATTATCGCCTTGCCAATCCGCCTCAACCCCCAGCTCGGTCAACAGATGCAGTGCGGTCCGAATATCGACCACCCGGGGTATGTTTGTGAACCGGCACTCTTCTTCGGTGAGCAGGGCGGCGAACAAAAAGGGTAGGGCTGCGTTTTTTGCTCCGCTGACCTCAATCTCTCCGTGGAGAGGCCGCCCTCCGCGTACGATAATCTTATCCATCTCCTCCTCCTCGTTGCCTCTCGACCGGGCTGTGTCGGCGGACGCTGACAACGCGCGGCAGGCCGGCATAGTCGTAGCTGAGCCGGCACTCGCTCAAATTGTCCTGGCTCCTCGCCATCCGCATCACAGCTTCACTCTGGGTGGAGCCGATCTCCATTACCAGCCAACCCCCAGGGCGCAGCTGTCCCGGACAGTCTTGCAGCAAGCGGCGATAAAAATCCAGCCCATCCTTCCCTCCGTCCAGCGCCAGGCGCGGCTCCCAGTCACGGACTTCGGCCTGCAAGGCGGCGAACTCAGGCCCGGCAATATAGGGAGGATTGCTCACAATCAGGTCAAAGGTAGGGGCGGCCCCGTGTGGCTGCCCCTCAAGCTGCCGCCGCATATCGGTCTGCATGAAAGTCATCCGGCCGGCTACGTTGTGAGCGACCGCATTGGCGCGCGCGACGGCCAGGGCCTCGGCCGACACGTCGCAGGCCCACACCCGAGCCTGGGGCAGCTGGCTGGCGAGTGTAACCGCAATACACCCGCTCCCGGTACCCAGGTCAAGGATCCGAGGCGCGAGGCAGGAGCCAAGCAGCTCCAGGGCAAGCTCGACAACCCGCTCGGTTTCGGGACGCGGAATGAGCACATGGCGGTTGATCGTGAACTCCAGCGACCAGAACTCCTGAACGCCGGTGATATACGCGACGGGCTCGCGCCGGGCGCGGCGTTTGAGGGTGTGCCAGAAGGCATCGCGCTGGCGTGGCGCGGGCGAGTCGCGCAGGTATAGCTCGGTTCTGTTTCTGCCCATCGCATGGGCTAGCAGCACCTCGGCGTCGAGACGTGGGCTCGGAACACCATGCCCGGCCAGGAAGGCGGTCGCATCGGCCAGAAGGTCGGCCAGGCAAGACGCGCGGGCGAGTCGGGCTGGCATGCGACGGCTCAGCCGGCAGCCTTGAGCGCCTCGGCCTGGTGGGACGTGGTGAGCGCGTCCACGACCGGATCGAGCTCGCCTTCCAACACCCGTTCCAGGGTATGCAGAGTCAGGTTGATCCGGTGGTCGGTCAGCCGTGACTGCGGAAAATTATAGGTCCGAATCCGTTCCGAGCGGTCGCCCGAGCCGACCATGCTGCGGCGTGAGGCCGCGATTTCCTGGTGCTGCTCTTCGCGGGCTTTTTCCAGCAGCCGCGAGCGCAGGATTTTGAGCGCCTTGGCCTTGTTCTTGTGCTGGGACTTTTCGTCCTGACAGATCACCACCGAGTTGGTGGGTAGGTGGGTGATGCGGACGGCCGAGTCGGTGGTGTTGACGCTCTGGCCGCCCGGCCCGGAGGACCGATACACGTCAATCCGCAGATCCTTTTCATCAATGTGGACATCAACATCCTCGGCCTCGGGCAACACGGCCACGGTCACGGCCGAGGTATGAATCCGGCCCGAGGCTTCTGTTTCCGGAATGCGCTGGACACGGTGGACCCCACCCTCGAATTTCAGCCGACTGTAGGCGCCGCCGCCCTCAATCAGGGTGACGATTTCCTTGAATCCTCCCAGACCGGTCGGGCTGGAACTCATCACCTCCATGCGCCAGTTCTTTTGCTCGGCGTAGCGGGTATACATCCGACACAGATCTGCGGCAAACAGGCTGGCCTCCTCGCCACCGGTGCCGGCCCGGATTTCCAGCAGCACATTTTTTTCATCCAGCGGATCTGTGGGTAGCAGCAGGACGCGCAGCTGTTGCTCAAGCTCGGTGTGGCTCTGGTGCAGGCTGTCCAGCTCTTCTCTGGCCAGGTCTTGGACCTCCGGGTCGGGATCGTCAAGCAGGGCTTGGCTGTCGTCGATCTCTTGACCTATTTTACGCCACTGACGAAAACATGTGACGACCCGTCCCAACTCGGCGTGCTCTTTGGCCAGCTTGGCGTATTCCTGGGTGTTGGCAATGACCTCGGAGCTGCTCAGCTGCTGCTCAAGCGCCTGATACCGCTGTTCCACTTCGGCTAATTTTTCCCCTAAATTGATGGCTTCGCTCATACGACTGCCTCGGTTGGTACGGGTTCGGTGGGGGCAGACACAAAAAAGACACGCGAGACCTCGCGTGTCTTGTCAGGCAGGCAGGGTGGGGGCAGCTAGTCTTCGGCCTGTTCTTCTTGCTTGAGCCCGTAACGGCGTCGGAAACGTTCGACCCGGCCTGCCGTATCAACGATGCGCTGTTTGCCGGTGTAGAACGGGTGGGAGGCGCTGGAGATATCGAGTTTGTACAAGGGGTAGGTCTTGCCATCTTCCCATTCGATGGTATCGTTTGTTTCCACGCACGAACGGGTCAGAAAGGCGTACTCTGCCGATGCGTCTTGAAAAACGACCGGTCTATATTCTTCCGGGTGGGTATTCTGCTTCATGGCCAACCTCCGTCTGCTCAGTCCGACCAGTATTACCACCTCACCCGCAGGCTGGCAACTGAAGCGCGGTGTGGGTATGTAAGGGAGATCGGGATGGCAAAAGTGTGGTTTGTCCGGCGGGAAAACCGCCCGGTGGCCTTAGGCGGTCGGCCGGCCTATGAGACGTCTTTTGAGGCTCTCGTGTGGCCCTTGGATATTGGCGTGCACCGTTTCCAGGCAACGCAGCCGCCGGCCGTTGATGCGGCGACCCAGCCGCCCGGCCCAGAATTTGTTGCCCAGGATATGGTCTGGGTCGAACTCACCCCGGCCGATGTGCCGGCCGGCTCAAGCTACCGGGTCGGTTTCTATTCGTCGCCGTATTCACCCAAGACTGCGGTTGCGCGCCTGGGGGAGCCGTGGGCGTCTTGAAGCGCATGCCGCGTCGATTACGCTCAGGAACCGATCTGGCTTCAGATCGCGCCTTCAGCCTGAGCCTCCTCAATCTCCTTGTCCCCGTAGCCGACCAGTTCCCTGAGGATTTCCTCGGTATGCTGGCCCAGCTGCGGCGAGGTCTTCACCTCGACCGGTGAGTCGGACAGTTGCAGCGGACAGCCGACGGTCTTGAAGCTCCCGCGTTGCGGGTGCTCGACCTCAACCAGCATGCCCCGTGCGGCCAGCGACTCATCGTCGAGCAACTCGCTCATGTCGAGAACCGGGCCGCAGGGCACGTTGACCTCGTTGAGGAGTTGCATGGCCTCGTACTTGGTGTGTTGCCGGGTCCATTCCTCGACCATGGCGAAACACTCGTCGAGGTGGGGCAGGCGGGCCTCCGGCGTGGCGTAATCCGGATGGCCGACAAGCTCGGCGCGTCCGATCAGCTTCATCAGCGGCTCCCAGACCTGAGCCTGCATCACGACATAGATGTAGTCGTTGGGTCCACCGGGCTGACATTTGAGCGCCTTGCCCGGATGGCCGCCCCCGGACGCGTTGCCGGACCGCGGCACCGCCTCGCCGAAGGGCTTATGGGGATATTGGGGATATTCCTTCAGGGGACCGTGGGCGAGCCGTTGCTGGTCGCGCATCTTGACCCGGCACAGGTTCAACACGGCGTCCTGCATGGCCACCTCGACCCGCTGACCGCGTCCGGTGTGCTCCCGCTGGAAGAGGGCCGCCAGGACGGCGGCGACGAGGTGTATGCCGGTCCCCGAATCCCCGACCTGGGCGCCCGTCGCGGTCGGCGGGCCATCGTCCCAGCCGGTCGTGCTCATAGCCCCGCCCATGGCCTGGGCGACGGGCTCGTAGGCCTTGCAGTCCACGAACGGACCGGAGCCGAAGCCCTTGCCCGAGGCATAGATCAGGCGTGGATTGATGGTCTGGATCACGTCCCAGCTGAAGCCCTGACGGTCCATGGCGCCAGGAGCAAAATTCTCCACCAGCACGTCACACACCTCAATCAGCTTGCGGAAGATGGCCCGACCCGTGTCGGTCTTGGTGTTGATGGTGATGCTGCGCTTGTTGCAGTTAAGCATGGTGAAATACAGGCTGTCGGCGTCGGGCAGGTCGCGGAGCTGCTGGCGGGTGATATCACCCCGGCCCGGCAGTTCGACCTTGATGACATCGGCGCCCAGCCAGGCCAGGATCTGGGTCGCAGAGGGCCCCATCTGGACGTGGGTCATGTCCAGAACACGGATTCCGTTCAAGGCTTGTCCCATGCGTTTCCTCTGGGTTACGACTGAATAAAATTCCGGACCAGCTCTGAAACGCGGCCCATCTGCTCCAGCTGGGGCAGGTGGCCGGCCTGCTCGATCATTTCTATCTGTGAGCCGGCAATCCGGCTGCCAAACTCCTGGGCGTAGACCGGGGGCACGAGCTTATCGTCGTTGCCCCACACGATCAGGGTCGGCGACACAATCCGATGGATACGCTTCTTGAGCCCCTTGTCCGGGATTGGCCAGATGAATTTTCCGGTGCAGGCCAGGGCCCAGGTGAGACGAATCTGGGCGTCCTGGGCGGCCCGCTCGTCCTCGGGCACGTGCAGCAGCTGCTGGGCGAGCGGGCTGCCGGGGTCGGAGAAGGCGGCCTGGACCACCTCTTCCATGGGCAGGATCATCCAGTTCTTGACCGGGCTGTCGTCCCGCCACAGACCGACCGGACTCAGCAGCACGAGTTTGCCGACCCGCTGCGGATAGCAGGCCGCAATCTCGGCCCCGACCATCCCACCAAACGAATGACCGATGAGCGTCGGGTTTTGCAGGCCGAGCTGCTCGAACAGCTCGTCGTAATACAGCACCAGATCCCACAGATTATCCAGGGCCTTAATGCCGTCCGGGTCGCCCGCGGTGGTGCCGGGATGCTCGGGCGCGTAGACCGTGAAATTTTCGGCCAGGCCGTCCAGAAACGGGTCCCAGTCGAGCCCGTAGGCGCCGTGCAGAAACACCACGGGTGGGCCGCTGCCGGCGATCTGAACTTTCGGCTTGATCTGGTCTTTCCAGACGCTGACGCTGCGTTCGTGGACTGCCACCATGTGTCCGTCTCCTTACAGCGCGGCCAGCGTAGACTGGCGTTTGGTGCGCAGCTTTTCCGGCCACCAGTGGTTCTCCCACTCAGCGTCCCAGGTGTCGTGGATGTGGGGCATGACTTCGCGGGTGAACATGTCGATGTTCTTGAGGGTCAGCTCGTGCGGCATCGAGCCGATGTGCAGCAAGACCATCAGGTTGCCGATGCGCAGGTTCTTGGTGGCGTCGGTCAGCAGGTCGCGCACGGTGGACGGGCCGCCGGCAATCACAAAGCCCTCATCGACAAAGTCCTTGAACTTCCAGTTGGGAATGTCATCCAGCTTGTCAAAATAGCTCTTGAAGATGCCCTTGCGGACGTTGTTTTCCAGGCTCCGGTAGTCCTGGTGGCCGGGCGGGAAAAAGAATTCGGGCGGGATGTGCAAGGATTTGTTGTAGAAGTACTGCATGTGCTTTTCGTACAGCTGTTCGGCTTTGGCGTCGGATTCGGCCACAGCCACCAGTTGCAGAAAACCGGCCCGGAAGGGGTTGGGTTCGATACCGCGCTCGTCGATGAACTGCCAGAAGCCGTCCATCACGCCCCGGCCGGCCTTGGGGCCGTAATAGCTCAAAAAGCAGTAGCAGTGGTTGTGTCGGGCGGCAAACTCCCAGGTGCTGAGGCTGCCCAGTCCCGGTACCCAGACCGGCGGGTGGGGCTGCTGGATGGGCCGCGGCCAGACGTTGACCATGGGCAGCTGGTAGTATTTGCCGTTCCAGGCAAAGATGTCCTCGGCGGTCCAGGCTTTGAGGATCAGGTCGTGGGCTTCGTAGTAGCGCTCACGCTGCTCGATCGGGGTGATGCCCGCGCACAGGGTAGCGTCCATGGCCGTGCCCAGCGGCATGCCGGCAACCAGGCGGCCGCCGCTGATGGTATCCAGCATGCCGTATTCTTCGGCCACCCGGGTGGGTGGGTTGGTTGTCGGCAGGGTGGAGCCCATCTGGACTACCGCCACGTCCATGCCGTTGGTGGCCCGGGCCATGACTGAGCCCATCAGGTTGGGGTTTGGCATAAAGCCATAGGCGTTCTGGTGATGCTCGTTTACGCATATGCCGTCCATGCCGGCTTTTGCGGCATAAATCAGCTCATCTAATGTCCAGTTGTAGTACTGGCCGACCTTTTCGGCATCGCCCAGTTCGGTCCAGGGCGGATCAACCCAGACGGAGTGGTAGCGTTGTTCAAAATCGTCCGGCAGGTCCCGGTAGGGCATCAGGTGAAACATAGATACCTTCATGACGAGCCTCCTTTGGCGGTGTCGGCTAGACCATACCAAGTGTGTCGTGTCTTGACTAGGCGCGCTTCAGGCCACAGCCGTACCTACGGCGCAGGAGAGGGGCGGCGGCGTGGCTCTGCATATTTTTAGTGAAGGGCTTGAGACCTTGCAGTATGTGCGGACGGCCTGCCGCGCCATGGGAGGGCCGTCCACGACCACCTTTCAACACAGGGATAGCGGGCGTGCGGACGCTTTGTCCGCGCCCAAATCACACACTGGCAAAGGTGGCTTCAACCAGAGCCCGACACTGTTCGCCAAGACCGCCGCCCGCACACATGAAGTTTGGACTGTAACCAAATCCAATCCGACTGTGTGGGTCGGCAATGGCACACGCCCCGCCCGCGCCCGCCGTCCCAAAGCTGTTCGGGTTCGGCCCCATATAGGCGAAGTCGGGCGTATTCAGCAGCAGCCCCAAGGTCGTGCGGAAGTGATCGCCCCAGACCAGACACTGGTCGTCCCATTGGAGCTCTGCCGCGTGGGCAATCGCCCCTGGGCTGAGAACCTGCACCCCGTCGATTTCCCCGCCTCGCGCCAGAGCCCCAAACAGCCGCGCCACAGAGCGGGCGTTGCCGTGACCATTGGCGGACGGCCATTCGATTTGTCGAAAGGTGAGACTGTTAAACACATTCTCCTGCCGGGGCAGGGCAGCAAAGGACCGACCGGGCTTTGTGGTCGGATCACTCAACACGGCCGTTGTTTCATTCGCCGGGTTGGGAATAATGTCACACACCCGTTCGAGCGCATCCGCGCCCAGCCCGATGTGATAGTCAAGACCGAGCGGCTCGGCGATCTCTTCCCGAAAAAAGCGACCAATAGACTTTCCGGACACGCGGCGCACCAGTTCCCCCACCAGATTCCCGTAGGTGGTCGAGTGATACGCCCCGCGCGTACCGGGCTCCCAGGCCGGCTGCATGTCTTCGAGCACCGTGACCATCACCTCCGGCTCGAAGAGCGCCCCCGGCGGGGCCGTGTCGGTATACACCAGGGCGGCCATATGCCCGAGGACCTGTTTGACCGTAATCCGCTCTTTTCCCCGCTTGCCGAATTCCGGCCAGTAGCGGACCACCGGCGCATCAATATCGAGCAGTCCCCGGTCGGCCAGTACATGGGCGCACAACGCAGCCATGCCCTTGGCCACCGAGAACATGCACACGATCGTATCGGCCTGCCACGGCAGGCGGCGGGCCGTGTCGTAATACCCACCCCACAAATCCACGACCTTCTGACCGTCGGCGTATACGCATACCGCAGCCCCGACCTCGTCCTGCCGGGCAAAACTTTCAATGAAAACATCGCGGACGGCGCTGAATTGCGGGGCACACTCCCCGTGGATGGGAATATTCGTCATGCGCTCTCCCTCCCTGCGCCCAGAGTCTAACCTGAGCGAAAAGGAGACGGCAAGTGGCAGGCGCAACACCGACCGACATCGTTCCCGGCGCGACGTTTGACTCTGGCCGGCAATGGCCCTACGCTCGGCGCGACATCCCAATCCAGCCTGGATAATTATTCGAGCATGTCTGCATGATGAGGCAGGAGGGTATCTGGCACTCATCTGCTTGGATTCGTGAGAAATCCATATCACTCATGACAATCCTCCTCCGCCTGCTCCGTAACGGCCCGGTTCTGCGCGGGGCGGGCCGCTCAGCAAAAAGTCTGTCCAGCTGACCGCTGTCACGCCTAAACGTGTGGCCAGTTCTTCAGCACCCACGGCGGTAATGACCAGGGGGCGGTAGCCTGGATAGCGACGGCAGAACTCGAGTAAGCCGCGCAACTCCGCAGACTCAAACGGACTGGTTTTGATCTCGATCGCCCACGCGCCCCAGCTCCCGTCAATAATCCCATCCACCTCAAGGGGCTCCTCGCGCCAGTAACGGACCCGCTGGCCCGTATTCCAGGCATGGGCCAGGCATGCGTTCTCGACCCAGCGTCCAAATCGAGCCGGGTCATGGTTTGGGTCTGGCGGACCAAGGGGGTGGAGAGCCGACATGATCGCATTATTCAGGATGAGCAGTTTGGGGGGAGCGGCTCGCCGCCTATGCTCCCGCCTGCTGAGCTTTTCCAAGCCTACGACCAAATAGGCTTCTTCAAGCAGGGCCAGGTAATAGGCGATGGTTTCCAGGGCGCCTCGGTCTTGGAGTTGGCCCTGGAGCTTTTGGAGTGAAACGATCTGAGCCGGCATACTGGCTGCAAGCGCAAAGATCTGGCGCAGCAGACCCGGACGACGAATCACCCCCAGGGCCAGAACATCCCGTCCCATCGCAGGCTCGATAATGGCATCCCGGATGTATGCGCTCCAGCGTCCACGGTCGTCTACCAATGGAAAGGCTCCGGGGTAGGAGCCCAGCTGTACGCTCAAGAACGCCGCCCGTTCAGAAGAAAGCTGAAAGCTGTGTTGAAGGGCCGAGGCTGACCAGTGGCTTAAGGTCAAGCGTTCAAAACGCCCGGCCAGACTCTCCCGCGCTCCGCTCCCGAGGCGAAGGGCAGAGGAGCCGGTGACAACCACATGGAGCGGGATGTCTCGGCGTTGGAGACGATCATACTGCCCTTTGAGTCGAGCGCTCCAGTCTGACACATGCTGAATTTCATCAATGAACAGCACTCCTGTGCCGTGGCGGCACGCTGCTTCGGCGTCAGACCAGGCACGTTCCCAAAAGCCCGGAAGATTCGCCTGTGGATCGTCACCCGCAACATAGCTGGTCGCTTCGCCGAGTTGCGCGGCCAAGTCGAGGGCCAGGGTTGTCTTGCCGACCTGTCTTGGACCGGTCAGGATCTGGATCCGTCCGGGGGCTGGTTCCTGGAGACGCTGTAATAACACCTGCCGACACTCGAAGTAGTCCAGCCTGAATTCTTTGTCGATCATACTCGAATAATTATTCGAGTATGTCTGTATAATCAAGCCAAGACGGGATGTCTGACACTCTTTGATAGGCCGACCCTATAGGCCGAAGATGGCGTGTTGGCTCTAACCGAGAAATGAATCTCCACCCTTTTCGCTTTGTCCATCGGAGACCAAAGGCGAGCCTGCGTCAGGCCGAGATCGTCCAGCAGTTCTTTGCTGGATTGTCTTTGCCTACCGCACTGGAGGATTGCGTGGACGAGGAACCTCGCCCACGCGGAGCAGCGTGTCTAACCTGCGCGCCGGTGCTCACGGCGTGTCGCATGATACGGCCTGTTGCGCACCTGTCCGCCGGATCGCTTGGGCTTCTCGTTGACATCGGGCTCGAAACCCGCAACCTGCCGGCGTGGGATGCGTGAGCCGATCATGCGTTCGGTCGCACGTAGCCAGCCGGAATCGCCGGCTGTCACAAAGGTACAGGCCTCTCCGTAGCGCTCAGCGCGGCCGGTACGCCCGAGGCGATGGGTGTACGCCTCGGGCGTATTCGGGACATCGAAGTTAATGACGTGGGAGACGCCGCTCACGTCGATGCCGCGCGCTACGATGTCCGTTGCCACGAGGATGTTGTGGCGGCGCGAGCGGAAGCTGTGCATGGCTCGGTCGCGCTGGGACTGGGACAGATTTCCCTGGAGACCTACGGCTCGGTGTCCGGCCTGGCCGAGCATCTTGGCCAGGCGCCGGGTGCGGTGCTTCGTGCGGGTGAAGACGATGACTGAGTCGCAGCCGTCCTGGGTGAGTACGTGTTCGAGCAGGGCGTACTTGCGCTGCTCCGCGACGAAAACCAGCGCATGTTTGACGGTAGCGACCGGCGCCATATTGGCTAACTCGACCACATGCGGAGTCTTCAACAGCTTGTCAGCCAGCCCTCGGACTTCTTTCGGCATGGTGGCTGAGAACAGCAAGTTTTGCCGGTGAGCGGGCAGCGCCCCGAGGATCTTGCGAATACCGGGCAGGAAGCCCATATCGAACATATGGTCAGCTTCGTCGAGCACCAGGGTTTCGACCTGGCTGAGGCGGAGGATTCCCTGCTGGAGCAGGTCGAGGACGCGGCCTGGACAGCCGACTACGATCTCCGGGCGCTGACGCAGCGCACTGATCTGATGACGCATTGAGACACCGCCGTAGATGGTGGTCATCTTGAGGCGGGTGAACTGAGCCAGGGTCCGGATTTCTTCCGTGATTTGGCTGGCGAGTTCCCGGGTGGGGGCGAGCACCAAAGCGCGCAGGCCCTGGCGGCGTTCTCCGAGGAGCCGGTTGAGCAGGGGGAGGGCGAAGGCCGCCGTCTTGCCAGTGCCGGTCTGAGCCAAGCCGAGTACGTCACGGCCGTCGAGGCTGGGGGGAATAGTTTTGACCTGAATTGGCCAGGGAGTTGCAAAGCCGGCGACATGGATGCCGCGTATGAGGGCTTTGTGGAGTCCGAACTCGGCGAATGTGGCCGGGGCAATCGATAGTGAATCTGACATGAATAGATGAATCTCCACCGTGGGCGCGCAGGGTGCTCCTGTACGGCACGACCGTCTTTTCCGACCCAAACAACAGGGAAAGGGAAGAAGGGTTCTTTTTTAGCGGAGTGCCCTCGGAGGAACGAAGAGGGCCTGCTGTTCGCCGCTGTCGAGCGAATGCTCGACCGTATGAGTGAGCTTATACCGTCCGCGCGATTTGCGCCAGCCCACGGGCTCAGGTCTTATTTTTGAAGGCGGCGAAATCTCGCTGCATGACGGAATCGACCGCGTTGACCGCCGGACGCTCGCCGATCAGGTGCAGGTACTCACCAAGGCCGGGCACGTCATCCGTAATGTCCCAGTCGTAGATGTGTGTGGTGTGCATATTGGTGAAGCGCAGCTGAAAATAGGCCGTGATATCGGCGAAGGTGAACGTGTCGCCGGCGATATAGGGCGCGAAACGGACCAGCTGCTTGAGCGCCCGCAGACCCTTGTCCAGATCAGGCCGAACCTGCTCGTAGACGGTTTGGTCAACCGGCGCGCCGAAGTACACCGTCGGCAGATGGCGCCGGGCCGGGGCGTCGAGATACAACTCGACAAAGCGGATGATTTCTTTGGTTTTGGCCTTGGCCCAGGGATCGCTGGGATACAGCGCCGGCTGGGGCTGGATATCTTCGAGATAATCGAAGATGACGTTCGTCTCGCTCAGGGGCGTGCCATCGACCTCAATGTACGGCACCTTGCCCATCGGGCTGAGCGCCAACACCTCGGGCTCCTGGCTGGGCATGATCGAGACTTCCTCAAACGGAACGTTCTTCTCCACAAAGGCCGCTTTGGCCGTGCTGAAATAGTTGCTTAGGCTTATGCCGTATAACTTAATCATGGTGAGCCTCCTCTGAGAGCTGCCTTACTGGCATGGATTCAGATCAGCCTAGCGTAATTCGACGGCTGAGGCCAATGGTTCACGTGACGTACTTCCCTGCTTCAGCACGGATGCGGAATTTCGGTGCAGGTCAGTGACCGGACATTTTTTAGGAATATAGAATTGATTTTATGTCCGGTTTTGAATAAGCTGTCTAGTAGTAAAGGGGCCGCCCTTTGGGAAAGGTGCAATGCTTTCAACTGGTAGGTATGGACTTATGGTTCAATTCCTCAGATCACGAACCGCCCCATTTGCATGTGCGCAAACCGGATGCATGGGAGATACGTGTCTTTTTCGGCACGTGTAAGCGCGGCAAATTAGATTTCAGCATGAAGTTTCCCCCTTCCGGGTCTGGCCCTTCTGGCAAAGAGCAACGGAAAATTTTGAGTCTGGTGCTCCAGCACCGGGAGGCGCTTTACGCAGAGTGGGAAGCCAAAGTGGATAGAGGGAGCTGAAAATGTCAAAAACCGCTCAAATGGCCGTCTGGGCGCAAGACCCGCACAGCGATAGCATCATTCCGCCTTCTTTCACCGTTTTTCGAAATCCAGATTTGGGAAGGGTTAATGCTCGGAATATTTTCGTCCTCGCTTCTGTCGCCGACCTGCCTGCCATCAGTACGTTTGTCCGCGTCCCACATCATCGGAACCATCTCCGAGCCCTTTTCGTCCGAGAGGATGGTAACGCTCAGCTTTTACCCCAGTTGCTTGACCAGGCAGGACTCAGAATCCTTCGGAATATTCTTGTCCATTCGGGTCAGGAGGTGCCAAAGCGCGTGTTAAGGGCCTGGAGTCTTGGCTGTCCGGCCGAACTCATTGCTACTGCACAAGTCACCCATGATGAACTCTTCGTCCTGGCCTGTGACCAAAGCTTTTTCAGAGTGAGTTTTGAAGAAATGGCCGCGCTCAGGGGTATTCCGCCACAAGGCCGTTCTGAATTTACCATCTCCAGTGAGGGGAGTTATCTGCACTGGCCCGAGGGCGACATCCATATCGACCTCGACGCCGTTCGTTGTCTGAAGGATGACGCATGGCGCACGAAAAAGGAACGTGAAAGACTGCTGTATGACAGGCGATTTGGAGAGGCCGTTGCCGCATTGCGAAAGCGGCGCGGGATTAAGCAGACCGAGATTCACGGACTTTCTGAGCGCCAGGTACGAAGAATCGAAAGGGGAGCACGTACAAGAATTGATACGCTGTCGATTGTGGCAAGAAGCCACGGCTTGTCTCTGAAAGAGTATCTCGATGAAATAGCCGACATGCTCTCAATAGGGGAGTGAGCTGAATTGCTCTGCCATAGAGCGACTGTTCGAGGGCGTGTGGCCTCGGCTCACTCGCCCTCGAACAGCGCCCGAACGTGGGTTTCGGGTAGCGGCTGGGTCGCCTTGGAGACGACAAAGGTGAACGCAACCGAGACGAGTTCGCCGAGCGCCGCGCACGAGAACGGGCTGGGTCCTTCGACGTACAGCCAGGTGACGCCGGTGTGCAGCAGGCCGGGTGAGAACCAAGCCGGATCAAGCAGCTGGATGTGCAGGATGAAAAAGGTGACAAAGCCGCTGACCAGGCCGGCGTAGGCACCCGCCCGGGTAACGCCGCGCCACAGCGCGCCGACCACCAGCGGGCCGGCAAAGGCCGCCATCAGGCCGCCGTTGCCGATCCAGACAATCAGGGCGATATTGGTCTCGATCAAGGCCCAAGCCAGGGCTGTACACAGCAGCAGGACGACCACGGTTGACATCCGGCTGATGTAAAGAACCGTGCGGTCGAGCCGCGCGGCGCTCGGCGGCCGTTTCAGGCGCGGCACCACGGTGCGGCGGTACAGATCGTTGGCGATGATCTGGGAGGAGGAAATGACCAGCCCGTCTGCGGTGGACATGATGGCGGCCAGGATGCCGACGCCTACCAGGGCTGCCAGCCAGACCGGGAACAGCTCAATGAACAGCAGCGGCAGCGCCTGATTCGGGTTTGCCCCCTCGGCGTACAGCGCGTCGCCGAGCAGCGCGCGCGCCAACAGACCGGCCAGACCGAGCATGCCTAGCGTCAGTCCAAACGCAAACGCCAGGCCGACAAACGACCGCTGTTGTCGTGTGTCCTTCAGGGCCCAGAGTTTGTTGCCCAGGTGGGGTAGCAGGCCGAGCGGGATGTGGGCAATCAAGATTGCAAACACCGACCACCAGGAGTGAAAGAGCGGGGTGTCGGTGTTGAACAGGCCGACCAGATCGGCGTCCTGTACGCTCAGATTATCAACCAGCCCCAGCACGCCCCCGCGACCCGCGTCCAAGCCGAAACCGGCCACGAACAGGCCGACCACCACCGCCGCGACCAGCAGCATCATGCAGCCCTGGACCCCGTCGGTCATAATGTCGGCGTGAGCCCCGCCCAGCACCACGTAGATCAACAAGACCGCCGCGGTGATGCCCAGGGCCCAGACCGGAGACAAACCCAGCAGAATCTCGAACATGACCAGCCCGGACACGAGTTGCCCGGCCAGATAAAAGCACAACAGCAGCGAAAATACGGAGA
The DNA here is from genome assembly GCA_965243735.1 of uncultured Binatia bacterium (SeqCode). Lineage (GTDB taxonomy): Bacteria > Desulfobacterota > Binatia > Bin18 > Bin18 > JAAXHF01. The sequence goes on along the minus strand of CBDEVZ010000008.1, from coordinate 2,571,937 downwards.
CCAGGACGCGAATGCCGTCAGACTGGTAGCGGTCACCGAGGTACTCGGGGATGGAGCGGTTGCCGAACCGATGGCCGGAGACGGTGACCAGGCGCATGGCAATCAGCACGCCCAGATAGACGCCGCTTGGATACAGGAACGCGCCCCAGACGGTCGGCAAGCCCCACTCGTAGCTGAGGCCCGGGCCGCCCATGAAGGTCGCGCCGCTGGCGGTCGTGGCCGCGAACGCCAGGGCCAGAAACAAGGGGCCGTACGAGCTACGCGCGGTGGCAAAGTCGTCAGCGTGTTTGACCCGCCGCTGGGCAAAAAGGCCGATGGCCAGCATGCCGCCGATGTAGGCGATGAGGAAGAGCCATGACCAGGTGATGAGCGTCATGTGTGGAGCCCGGCCTGTTGCCCGGCCGACATGTCTTTCACACGCCCTCGAACAGCGCCCGGACGTGGGGTTCAGGTAGCGGCCGGGTTAGCTTGGAGACGATGATGGTGAACACCACCGAGGTCAGGCCGGCAATGGACGAACAGGAGAACGGGTTGACGCCCTCCAGGTACAGCCAGGCGACCACGTCATGCAGCACACCGGGGGGAAACCAGGCCGGGTTGAGCAACTGGGCGTGCAGAACCAGAAAGCTGACAAAGCCGCTGATCAGGCCGGCATACGCCCCGGCCCGGGTGACCCCGCGCCACAGGGCGCCGAAGACCAGCGACCCGGCAAAGGCCGACATGATGCCGCCAGTCCCAATCCAGATAATCAGCATGACGTTGGTTTCCACCCAGGCCCAGGCGATGGCCGCACAGACCAGAAGAACGACAACGGTCGCCACCCGGCTGATGTATAAGACCTGGCGGTCAAGCTGCGCCTCGCTGGGCGGATGCTTCAACCGCGGCGCAATAGTTCGCCGGTAGAGGTCGTTGGCAATCGTCTGTGACGAGGACACGACCAGCCCGTCGGCCGTAGACATGATGGCGGCCAACACGCCGACCCCGACGAGTGCCGCCAGCCAGGTCGGAAACAGCTCGATGAAGAGCATCGGCAGGGCGTGGTTCGAGGTCGCTCCTTCGGCAAACAGGGCGGTGCCCATCAGCGCCCGGGCCAGCAGCCCGCCCAGGGTCAGCATGGCCAGGATGAGGATGAAGATCATTGTGAAGGACAGAAAGCGGCTCTGGTAGGAGGTGTCTTTCAAGGCCCACAGCTTATTGCCCAGGTGGGGCAGTACGCCCAGCGGAATAAACGAGATCGCCAGTGAGACAATCGACCACCAGGAATGGTAGAGCGGGGTTTTGGTGTTGAGGACGCCAACCAGGTGTTCGTCCTGGGCGGCCAGATTATCGACCAGGCCCAGGAAGCCGCTCCTGGCCGACTCGCCCAGCTCCAGGCCAAAGCCGACCAGAAACAGGACCATGACCACTACGGCCACCAGCAGCATCATGCAGGCCTGCACCCCGTCGGCGATGATGTCGGCGTGGGCTCCGCCCAACACCACGTAAATCAGCAGCACGGTGGTGGTGATGATCAGCGCCCAGATCGGCGGTATGCCCAGCAGAATCTCGAACATGACCAGGCCCGAGACGAGCTGTCCGGCCAGATAGAAACACAGGAGCAGGGAGAACAGCGATACCAGCACCCGAATACCTTCGGACTGGTAGCGGTCGCCCAGATACTCGGGGATGGAGCGGTTGCCGAAGCGATGCCCGGCCTGGGTGATCAGGCGCATGGTCAGCAGCATGCCCAGACCGAGGCCGATCGGACCCAGAAAGACACCCCACATGGTGGTCAGCCCCCAGGTGTAGCTCAGGCCCGGCATGCCCAGGAAGGTGGCTCCGCTGACGGTGGTGGCGGAGAACGCCAGAGCCAGGAACAGCGGGCCGTAGGAGCTGCGCGCGGTGGCAAAGTCGTCAGCGTGTTTGACCCGCCGCTGGGCCAACACCCCGATGGTCAACATGCCGCCGATGTAGATGACGAGAAAGAGCCATGACCAAGTGATGAGTGTCATGTGAGAGTCCGACTTGTTGCCCGGCCGACATGTCTTTTACACGCCCTCGAACAGCGCCCGGACGTGGGGTTCGGGTAGTGGCCGGGTTGCCTTGGAGACAACGATGGTGAACACCACCGAGGTCAGGCCGGCGATGGCCGAGCAGGAGAACGGGTTGACGCCCTCCAGGTGCAGCCAGGCGACCACGTCGTGCAGCACACCGGGGGGAAACCAGGCCGGGTCGATCAGCCGGGCGTGCAGGACCAGAAAGCTAATAAAGCCGCTGACCAGACCGGCATACGCCCCGGCCCGGGTGACCCCGCGCCACAGGGTCCCAAAGACCAGCGACCCGGCAAAGGCCGACATGATGCCGCCAGTCCCAATCCAGACAATCAGTACGACGTTGGTATCAACCCAGGCCCAGGCGATGGCCGCACACAGGACGAGAATGACCACCGTGGCTACCCGGCTGATGTATAAGACCTGGCGGTCGAGCTGCGCCTCGCTGGGCGGATGCTTCAGCCGCGGCGCAATAGTTCGCCGGTAGAGGTCGTTGGCAATCGTCTGTGACGAGGACACGACCAGCCCGTCGGCCGTAGACATGATGGCGGCCAACACGCCGACCCCGACGAGTGCCGCCAGCCAGGTCGGAAACAGCTCGATGAAGAGCATCGGCAGGGCGTGGTTCGAGGTCGCCCCCTCGGCAAACAGGGCGGTGCCCATCAACGCCCGGGCCAGCAGCCCGCCCAGGGTCAGCATGGCCAGGATGAGGATGAAGATCATCGTGAAGGACAGAAAGCGGCTCTGGTCCGCGCTGTCCTTCAAGGCCCACAGCTTATTACCCAGATGGGGCAGTACGCCCAGCGGAATGATCGAGATCACCAGCGAGATAATAGACCACCAGGAGTGATAGAGCGGGGTTTTGGTGTTGAGAACGCCAACCAGGTGTTCGTCCTGGGCGGCCAGATTATCGACCAGGCCCAGGAAGCCACTCCTGGCCGACTCGCCCAACTCCAGGCCAAAGCCGACCAGAAACAGGACCATGACGACCACGGCCACCAGCAGCATCATGCAGGCCTGCACCCCGTCGGCGATGATGTCGGCGTGGGCTCCGCCCAGCACCACGTAAATCAGCAGCACGGTGGTGGTGATGACCAACGCCCAGATCGGCGGTATGCCCAGCAGAATCTCGAACATGACCAGGCCCGAGACGAGCTGGCCGGCCAGATAGAAACACAGCAGCAGAGAGAACAGCGACACCAGCACCCGGATGCCTTCGGACTGGTAGCGGTCGCCCAGGTACTCGGGGATGGAGCGGTTGCCGAAGCGATGCCCGGCCTGGGTGATCAGGCGCATGGTCAGCAGCATGCCCAAACCGAGGCCGACCGGGGTCAGAAAGACGGCCCACATGGTGGTCAGTCCCCAGGTGTAGCTCAGGCCCGGCATGCCCAGGAAGGTGGCTCCGCTGACGGTGGTGGCGGAAAACGCCAGAGCCAGGAACAGCGGGCCGTAGGAGCTGCGCGCGGTGGCAAAGTCGTCAGCGTGTTTGACCCGCCGCTGGGCCAACACCCCGATGGTCAACATGCCGCCGATGTAGATGACAAGGAAAAACCACGACCAAGTAACGAGTGTCATACGCGTCGAGCCGGCCTGTTGCCCGGCCGGCATTCCTTTCTGTGGTAGGGACGCCCCCAGCCTCGGCCCCATCCATGGCATAGCGTCCGTGTCAGTTCAACGGGTGGGAGCCGGCTTGACCCGCTAAAACCGGACTTTTAGGATTTGAGGCCGACATTCTGGTCAAAAAGGTAATCGTGATAACAACACGATATCTGAGAGGACATCACGATTACCTTTCACAGGGGGCGGAAATGGCTCGGTGGAGTGTGGTGGTGATCGGTGTGTGTCTGGTGTCGATGGGGGGCCTCGGCCGGGCCGAGGAGGGACAGCCCCCGGGTCGGTATTTCCTGAGCGGCGACGGTCTGCTTGAGCTGTCGAACGCCAAGAATGGTCGCTCGGCAAAACTGCGCTATCGTTTGCCGGACGGGTCGTATCCCCAGCAGGTGCGGCGGCAAATCGACCGGATTTTTGGTCTGCCGGCATCTGCCGATGACCACATCTCCCTGCGTTTCATCGCCTTCCTAGACTATTTCGAGGACCGATTTCAGCGGCCGATCCGCATTCTTTCGGGCTACCGCAGCCCGGCCTATAACGCCCAGTTGCGCAGGCGGGGCGCGACCGCAGCGCGGACCAGCCTGCACATGGAGGGCATGGCCGCGGATATCGAGGTCGGCAAACACCTCGCCGCCCGGGCCTTCGAGATCATTAAGGACCTCAACTGCTGCGGGGTGGGCTATTACCACGGCAGCTCACTGCATGTGGATACCGGTCCGGCCCGGTATTGGGACGCAAGCTCGTCCAAGGTCAGAACCAATATCTCGAACCACAACAAACGCATCATGCTGCGGACGGACAAGGACATCTATCTGTCCGGCGAAACCGTCCGGCTCCGTCTGGCCCGCATTACCGACTATCCGTTCGGTGTGGTCTCGGGCTTTGCCTTTGTGCGCCAGGGGCGCGTTGTCCGCAAATTTTCCTTGAACGGCGATTCCGGTGCCTGCCTGGCCGTTCGGGATCCCCGCGACAAAGTCCTGCGCTGGACGCTGCCCCAGGATGTGCGCGCCGACGAGCCGCTCCGTATTCGGCTCGACTTTTGTGATAAGCGGCTCCCGCACATGCCGGAGCGGGTCGAGTCGAATCCGATTGTTGTTCGCTGAGCCATTCCTGTTGACACCTCCCGCGCCGGTAGCCTACCTTGTCAGCCGAAGGAGGGCCGGCGATGCCCGCTTGGGACATGAAAGATACCGCTGCGGTGTGCGGGGTAGGACACTCGGCCTACGGCCGGCGCCTGAACCGTAGCCAGATTGATCTGGCCGGCGAGGCGATTCGGAATGCCGTCGATGACGCCGGGCTGGAGCGTGACGATGTGGACGGCCTGATGGTCAGCTTTGGCACGCCGATTGGGGCCGACGCCGATACCCTGGCCTACGCCCTGGGCCTCAAGCTGCGGGCCTATAACCAGACCTGGGCGCACGGCCGGTTTACCGCCAGCTGTCTACAGTGGGCGGCGATGATGGTCGGCGCCGGGCTGGCCAAGACGGTGGCGTGTTTGGCGTCGATCAGCTTCTCGGGCTTCCGCCGGCCCATGATGGGCGGGGCCGGAGACGCCGAGGGCGGCCGCGAGGCAGGCGGCGGACACGGCGAAGACCCGGTCTTTGGTATGACCTCACCGGGAGCCGGCGCCGCGCTGGTGGCCCGCAAATATTTTGATCGCTTTGGAGCGACCAGCCGCGATCTGGCTGCGGTGGCGGTCGCCTTTCGCAAACACGCGTCGCTGAATCCGGCGGCCATGATGCGCAGCCCGATTACGGTTGAGGATCACCAGAACTCACGCTTTGTGTGTGAGCCCCTGCACCTGCTCGACTACTGCCTGATCAACGACGGGGCGGCCTGCGTGCTGGTGACCAGCGCCGAGCGCGCCCGGGATACCAAAAAGCCGCCGGTGTATATCAGCGGGATGCAGGGCTTGCCCGCCGGTCGGCACGAGTTCATCTGGACCTATCCGGGCTTTGGCACAGCCCAGCAAGACGTCTTCGACTATCAGCCGGGCGTCCAGCCGGTGTACGCCATGGCCGGGGTCTCGCCCCAGGACATTGACGTGCTGTTTACCTACGACGCCTTTTCCATCCTGGCCTGGACCGCCTTGGAGCGCTTCGGGTTCTGCGGTCAGGGGGAGGCGGCAGCCTTTAGCCAGGACGGGCGGATCGAGGTCGGCGGAGTGCTGCCGATGAATACCAACGGCGGACTGATGTCTGAGGGCCACATTATGGGCTGGAATCATCAGGTCGAACTGGTGCGCCAGCTGCGCGGGGAGTGTGGACCGCGCCAGGTGCCGAACGCCACGCTTGCCCAGTGGGCCAACGCCTACGGCGATTCGCTGATTTATCGGAGCTAAGCATGGCCGACTACACCAAGCCGCTGCCGGCGATCTCGTCGCTCAACCAGCCGTACTGGGAGGGCCTCACACAGCGCCAACTCATCATGCCGCAGTGCGGCGAGTGCGGAAAATTCTGGTACCCGCCAACCCGGTTCTGCCCGGAGTGCTGGTCACGGGATTTCACCTGGCAACGGCTGAGCGGTCGTGGCCGGGTCAACTCCTGGGTGGTGTTTCATCAAGCGTATTTTTCGTCGTTCAAGGACGATATTCCGTATAACGTCGCCGAGGTCGAGCTGGAAGAAGGGCCACGTCTGCTGACCAATCTGGTTGAGGTGGACAATGCCGATATCCGGATCGGTATGGCGGTCGAAGTGTGCTTTGACGATATCACCGATGAGGTTACGCTGGCCAAGTTCAGGCCACGCAAGTCCTGACCCGGGGCAGACGGAGGAAACATGCCAGGCATTCTTGACGGCATTCGTATCTTTGATCTGAGCATTGCGGCGGTCGGTCCATGGGCGGCCAAGCTGTTGGGCGAGCTGGGCGCTGACGTCATCAAGGTCGAAGCGCCGGACGGCGAACTCTCACACTACATTCCTCCGCCGATCAAGGGTTCGGCGGTCCTGTACATCTCGGCCAACTTCAATAAGCGTCACATCGTGCTCGACCTCAAGCAGGAGGCCGACCGGGCGATTGCCCTGAAAATCGTCAAGAAAAGCGACGTGTTCATCCAGAACATGCGGCCCGGAGCGGTCGAGCGCCTCGGCCTTGGCTACGACGTGGTCTCGCAGCTCAACCCCAGGCTGATCTATGTCTCAGCGTCGGCCTACGGTCGAACCGGACCGATGGCCAAGGAGGCCGGGGTCGATCCTACCGTGCAGGCCTTTTCCGGCTGGTGCAGCGTCACCGGTCAGCCCGGCTCGCAGGGCGAGATGTTCCGTCATTTCGCCCATCTGGACATTAATACCAGCTCGATGATTGTCGAGGCCGTGCTCCAGGCCCTGCTGGCCCGGGAGAAGACCGGCCGGGGGCAGAACATTGAGATCGAGATGGTATCCGCGGCGCTGTCGCTGCAAACCAGCCGGCTGGCCGAATACTTCGCCACCCGCCAGCAGCCCCAGCCGATGGGCAGCGCGGTGACGACTACCGTCCCACACCAGGCTTTCAGGTGCGAGGATCAGCAGTATATCGCGGTCGGGGTGGTCAGCGAGGACCAGTGGCCGCGTTTCTGCCGGGCGATCAAGGCCGAGGAGCTGATCAGCGATCCGCGTTTTGCCACCAACCCCAAGCGGGTTGAGCATCGCCACGAGCTGATTCCCATTCTCGAGGAGCGTTTCCGGACCAAGCCGGTCGCCTGGTGGGTGATTCGGCTGACCAAGGAGGGGGTGCCGAACAGTCGCATCCAGGACTTTGAGGCACTCCGCTATCACCCCCAGGTGTTGGACAACGAGCACCTTGTTGATCTGGACACCCCCCACTGGGGTACGCTCAGCGTTGACGGCCTGCCGTGGAAATTCAGTCACAGCCCGGCCGGGCCGGTGCGGCCGGGTGGACTCAAGGGCGAGCATACCCGGGACGTGTTGCGCGAGTTCGGCATTGAGGACTAGACCGCATGTCTGGTGCACTGGCCGGCTATCGTATTCTCGATCTGACCCAGGGCTTGTGCGGTCCGTTCGGCGCCATGCGTCTGGGTGACGCAGGAGCCGAGATCATCAAGCTTGAGCCGCTCGGCGGGGATGCCTCGCGGACCATGGGACCGCCGTTCGTCGGGCAAGACAGCGCCGTTTTTTTGAGCCTCAACCGCAATAAGAAGAGTCTGGCGCTTGATATCCGGACGGCCGAGGGCCGGGCGATCATCCGGCGTCTGGCGGCCGAGGCCGACGCCCTGATTGAAGACCTGACGCCGGCCGAGGCCGAAGAGCTGGAGCTCGACTACGCCGCCCTGCGGGAGCTGAATCCCCAGCTGGTCTACTGCACGGTGAGCGCCTTTGGCGACCAGGGACCGCTGCGGAATCTGCCCGGGGCCGAGCTGGTCATTCAGGCTATGGCCGACTACACCAACTCGCTGGGCCGGATTGGCGAGCCGCCGGTACGTTTGGGCACCGACGTGGCCGGTCTCAGCACCGGCGTGTTTGTCTCTCAGGCGGTCACGGCCGGCCTGTTCCACCGCTTGCGCCAGGGCCAGGGACAGCGCGTGTCGGTCAGCATGCTGGGCACCCTGTTGCACATGCGGGGCATCATGTGGACATCGATGACCGACCCGGACGACTGGTACGGCTTCCACCTCGACAACTACACCAAGCCGCCCGATGAGGGCTATAAGACCAAAGACGGCCACGTCTTTTTCAGCCTGCGGCGGGGCAGCAGCGAAGACTGGGACCGGCTCCTGATTTCGCTCGGCATGGAGGACTGCCTGGCCGACCCCCGCTTCGACGATTTTGGCCGCGAAGCGACCGGGGTGGGTCGCTATGTGGCCGAGGTCAAGCCGATCTGGGAGCGTGCCTTCGCCCAGCGCAGCAACGCCGAGATCGTGCGGCTGATCCACGAGTTTCAGGGCGACGCGGTACCGTTTACTACCTACACCACCGTGTTTCAGCATCCCCAGGTCGAGGAGCTGGATGTCGTGCGCCAGATCAGGCGTCCGAACGCCGAGCCGTTTGAGACGATTGGGCCGGTGTGGCGTTTTTCAGACACCCCGGCTGCGGTGCACAGTCCGCCGCCCGACCTGGGCCAGCATACCGACGAGATTCTTCGCCAGTTGGGCTACAGTTCGGACGAGATTCGGGACCTGAGAGCGGCGCGTGTCGTCGGCTGACCGGGACGACGATGAGCCTCCCGGACAGCAGAACAAGAGGTCGGCTTGTATTGAGGCCGGGAACCCCGTAAGCTGAGGCCCACACTCGTCGAGCACGGTTGGCTTGGTTCAGAAAAGATAAGGCTCCTGGAATCCTGCTCACGCTTCCAGGAGCTTTTTCATGCCCTCTGAGGGGGAGAGTATGGCACACGCAAAACAGGGCGATACGGTACGCGTTCACTACACTGGAAAACTCGATGACGGCAAGGTCTTTGACTCCTCTGCGGGCAAGGCCATGCTCGAGTTTACGATCGGCAAAGGCCAGCTGATTCCCGGTTTTGAAAAGGCGGTCGCCGGAATGAGTCCCGGCGAGTCGGTCACGGTGGACATCCCGGCCGCCGAAGCCTACGGTCTGCGCCGCCCGGAGATGGTGGCTGAACTCGACCGCAGCCAACTCCCCAAAGAACTTGAGGTCAAAATCGGCCAACGTCTCCAGATGCGCCAAAAAGGGGGACAGGCGCTGGTGGTGAAGGTCACCGCTCTGTCCGAAACAAAGGTCACGCTTGACGCCAACCACGAGTTGGCCGGCAAAGATCTGACCTTTGATATTGAGTTGGTCGAAATCGCCTAGCCCACCGGCTGGACCGGCCACGCCCCGACGGGGAGGGGCTCCACGTGGAGTCAGGCGAACTCGGCGACCGACAAGACCATCCGCACCAGATCCGCCTGGCGTGAGATGGCCTGCTTGGTGTAAATCTGCCGCAAGTGCCAATGGATGGAGCTTTCCCGCCGTCCCGTAGTGGTGGCAATCTCGCGTACTGTCCGGCCTTCGGCCAACCAGACTGCGATCCGGCTCTCGGCCGGCGTCAGACCCAGGGTCGTGGCGACCAGGTTGGGATCAATCCGGGGGCGATTGCCCGGCTCGACCAGCAGCACCAGTACGGCAGTGCGTTGGGCTCCGAAGTCCGGCTGGCGCCAGCCTACGGGTTTGACATGGACCATGAACTGCGGCAACACCGAGGTGCGGCGCAGCAGCATGGACCCACTGATGGCGTCGGCGGCCGGCAGCGCGTCGGCCACCAGCCGTTCAAGCCGGGCCTGGTCGGCCGGTGCGCGGGCACGCAGCACCCCGTCTCGATCCGACAGTCCATCGCCGCGGCATAGGATGTCGCGGGCGCGGTCATTGGCAGCGACGATCCGCCCGCGTCGATCCAGGTGGATGACGCCGATCCGTCTATTATCGAGCAGGCCGGTCACGGACGCGCCGAGCGCTTCAGTGTGGGCCAACGCCTGACGGACGCGGACAAACTGCCGGATATGGGGCAGCAGACCTCTCATCAGCGCGACCTGCGGAGCTTCCCAGCCACCCAGGGTAACAGGGTCCGCGGTAACCCAGGAGATGTGGGAGCCGTCCGGCTCGACTAGGCGCACCCTCAAGCTGTCCTGACTGTGGAGCCGGGGCAACCCCTCGTTGTAGGCGACCGAGGTCTTCAACTCCTCGTCCGTATACAGCATGGAGGCGTGTACTACGCGGCTGTCGGGCAGTTGCCGGAAACGCGGTACGCATTCGTCGATAGGGTGGTAGATTCCGAGCCACTCGCGCTCCCGGTCTTCGCGGCGCTGCCCCCGGTAGTAAAACCCGGCGCAGAAGACCCGGACAGCTTCCTTGGGGCCTTGGCCGACCAGGAGGGCATTGCCGTGAAGGCCGCAGGCCTCATCAATCAGGGCCGAGGTGGCCGGCCACAGGGTCTCGTCGAGCATGGCGTCGTATAACGAGGCCAGGATGCCTTCAAACGCGTCTTGGTCGCTCATGCAGCCCCTTCCTTCATACGCAAACCGCTTTCTTCTCTCCTTCCCTATACGATATTCATCTTGTCATTTCCCCCATAAAACTACGGGGATACATCTATAAATAATATATATCCCCATAGTTTTATGAGGATATCCTGACGACGGATTTTGATACGAGCCGCTGGCCGCCGCGCGGCGGCCAGCGGCTGGGCAACCTGCAAACCAGAGGCGCGGCGATATGACACCTATGAGTGCAAACCGTGCTCCAGGAGTCGCGCCACGGCCTACGCCAAGGCGGTGTCGTTCTCCCGGAGCGTTCCAGGCTAGAGCTCGGTGATTGACAGCACCAGCCGCACCAGATCCGCCTGGCGCGAGATGCCCAACTTGCGGTATATCTTCCGCAAGTACCAGCGGATCGAGCTCTCCTTGCGTCCTGTCACCACGGCAATCTCGCGTACCGTCCGGCCTTCTGCTAGCCAGACTGCTACCTGGGTCTCTTCCGGTGTCAGCCCCAGGGTCGTGGCCACCAGGGCGGGATCGATGTGGGGCTGGCGACCTGGCTCGACAATCAGCACCAGCACAGCAGTCCGTTGGGCTCCGGAGTCCGGCTGCTGGGTGCCTACGGGTTTGACGTGGACCACGAGCCGCGGCAATAGGGACGAGCGACGGAGCAGCATTGACCCACTGATGGCGCTGGCGGATGGCAGGGCGGCGGCCACCAGTCGTTCTAAGCGGGCCTGGTCGGCCGGTGCATGGGCGCGCAGTATCCCATCTTGGTCCGACAGCCCATCGCCCTGGCGCAGGATGTTGCGGGCACGGTCATTGGCGGCGACGGTCCGCCCGTGTCGGTCCAGATGGATGATGCCGATCCGCCTATTGTCAAGCAGGCGGATCACAGAGGTTCTCAGGGCTCCGGCGCCGGCCAAAGCCCAGCGGACGCGGACATACTGCCGGATATGGGGTAGCAGCGCTCTGATCATCGCAATCTACGGCGCCTTCCAGCCGCCCGGGGCAACCGGGTCTGCGGTGCTCCAAGCGTAGTGTGAGCCATCCGGCCCGTCCAGGCGGACATTCAAGCTATCCTGGGCACCGCTCTTGCGCAGCAGCTCGTTGTAGGTGAGCGAGGTCTTCAACTCCTCAGTGGTGTACAGGGCGGTGACGTGCACCAGATGGCTGTCGGGCAGTTGCTGTACACGCGGCACACGTTCGTCGATGGGGTAGTAGATGTCGAGGTACTCGCGCTCCCAGTCGGCGTGGCGCTGCCCCCGGAGATAGAACCCGGGGCAGAGGACCCGAACAGCTTCCTTGGGGCCTTGGCCGACCAGGAGGGCATTGCCGTGGAGGCCGCAGGCCTCATCAATCAGGGCCGAGGTGGCTGGCCACAGGGTCTCGTCGAGCATGGCGTCGTGTAACGATGCCAGGATGCCTTCGAACGCGTCTTGGTCGCTCATGCTGCCGCTGTACAACATCAGGTATGCAACATCAAGCGTCTTTTAAACCCATAAAATTGAGGGGTATTTCCGTAGAACATAGAAGATACCTCCTGAAAATAGGTGGAGGAAGACTGCCTCTGTGGCTTCACGTAGAGTCAGGCGAGCTCGGCGACCGACAGCACCAGTCGCACCAGGTCCGCCTGGCGTGAGATGGCCTGCTTGGTGTAAATCTGGCGCAGGTGCCAATGGATGGAACTTTCCCGCCGTCCCGTGGCGGTGGCAATCTCGCGCACCGTGCGGCCTTCGGTCAACCAGACTGCGATCCGGCTCTCGGCCGGCGTCAGCCCCAGGGTCGTGGCGACCAGGTTGGGATCAATCCGGGGGCGATTGCCCGGCTCGACCAGTAACACCAGCACGGCAGTGCGTTGGGTTCCGAAGTCCGGCTGGCGTAGGCCCACGGGTTTGACATGGACCACGAACTGCGGCAACACCGAGGTGCGGCGCAGCAGCATGGACCCGCTGATGGCGCCGACGGCCGGCAGCGCGGCGGCCACCAGCCGCTCAAGCCGGGCCTGGTCAGCCGGTGCGCGGGCGCGCAGCACCCCGTCTCGGTCCGACAGCCCATCGCCGCGGCGCAGGATGTCACGGGCACGGTCATTGGCGGCGACGATCCGCCCGCGTCGATCCAGGTGGATGACGCCGGTCCGCGTGTTGTCGAGCAGGCCGGTCACGGACGCGCCGAGCGCTTCAGTGTGGGCCAACGCCTGGCGGACGCGGATAAACTGCCGGATATGGGGCAACAGACCTCTGAGCAGCGCGACCTGCGGCGCTTCCCAACCGCCCGGAGTAACCGGGTCTGCGGTGACCCAGGCGTAGTGGGAGCTGTCCGGCCCATCCAGGCGTGCCCTCAAGCCATCCTGGCCGCTGAACCGGCGCAGTCCCTCTTGGTAGGCGGGTGAGGTCTTCAACTCCTCGGCAGTGTACAGGTCATGGGTGTGAACCAGGCGGCTGTCGGGCAGTTGCCGGAAGCGCTGCACGCTCTCGTCTATGGGATGGTAGATGTCGAGGTACTCGCGCTCCCAGTCTTCGCGGCGTTCCCCCCGGTAGTAGAGCCCGAGGAAAAGAGCCCGGACATCGTCCTTGGGGCCTTCGCCGACCAACAGGGCATTGCCTTGCATGCCGCAGGCCTCGTCAATCAGGGCCGAAGTGGCCGGCCATAGGGCATCATCAAGCATGGCGTCGTATAACGATGCCAGGATGCGTTCGAACGCGTCTTGGTCGCTCATGACGCCGCTTCCTCATTTCATCCACAAACGCATTTTGCTCCCCCTATATGCTATTGAGCCCAGCATTACCCTCCTAAAAATACGGGGATATACACGAAAAATATGCGTATTTTCGTAAAATTACGGGGAGACTTTCAAAAAACCGGCCTACGACTCCGGGGAGCAGCCCTGGACGAGGAAAAGGTAGCTGTGGTCGGTGAGAGACCTGATACAGCTTCTCGATGGATTTTGATCCGAGCAGAGGCGCGGAGAGAGGCGACCGGCGGCTGGGAAGAACCGGTTGCGGTGGGGCTTGACGCCTCCTGAGGGCTGCGGTTGCACGCCCGTCTGTGGCTCGGGCGCCGCCCGGCTGTCACAGACGGATTCGAGTCCGGGTGATCGAGTCGTCTCCGGGGAGCCGGTTCAAGCAGGGCTGGCCGGCTTCCCCTTTCTGCCGTTTGCGACGCGGATGATCAAACGGCCTGCTGCCCTGACGCGTTCCAGCCGAAGGGCTCACACGCGGCCTGAAGCCAGGCCCGGTCGTCGCCGTTGAGCCGAGGACCGATGGTGTCGAGCACCTGCCTGTGGTAGTCGGCCAGCCAAGTCCGGTCGGTCTGGCTGAGTTGGTCCCAGTCGATCAGACGGTGGTCAAACGGAATCAGGGTCAGTGTTTCCAGCTGGAGCCACTTTTTGCCGCTGGGATGATCCGGCAGCGTGTCGTCGGTCGTGACGACATACAGGTTTTCGAGCCGGATGCCGCCCCAGCCAGCCTCGTAATAGCCGGGTTCGTTGGAGATAATCATACCCGGCTGCAGGGGTTCGTCGCTGCCGCGGGTGGCGACCCGCTGGGGACCTTCGTGGACGTTGAGCAGGGCGCCGACCCCATGCCCCGTGCCGTGACCGTAGTCGAGGCCGGCGTTCCACATCTGGCCGCGGGTCAGGGCGTCGAGCGCGACCCCGCCCGTGCCTTCGGGAAACTTTTGGCGGGCCAGCTGGATGTGGCAACGCAGCACCAGGGTATACAGCTGTCGTTGGCGCTCGGTCGGCGTGCCAATACAAATCGTCCGCGTGTCATCGGTCGTGCCGGCGCCCATCTGGGTGCCGGAGTCGACCAGTAACAGCTCCCCGTCCTGCAGGGCCACCTCGTCGTTGGCGCCGCCATAGTGGACAATCGCCCCGTTCGCGCCGACCGCCGAAATGGTAGCAAAGCTCAGGTCGCGAAAGCCGTCTTCGCGGGCGTATTCGTCGCGCAACAGTTGGGCGTAGGCTTTTTCGCTGAGCGTCTGGCCGGCCGCCCGCATCCGTTCCATGCGCGCCAGGCTGCGAATCTTGGCTGCGGCCGCGCGCTCGTGGGCCTGGCGGCTGCGGTCCAGCTCCACCTCGTTTTTGAGCGCCTTCATCAGCACGACCGGGTTGCGCGCCTCGTACACGGGCTGGGCTTCGGGCAACAGCAGGCGGGTGCCCATGGTCGTGCCGCTTGGGTCGAGCCAGATTTTTCCGTCCGCCTCGCTGCCAATGCGCCGCAGGGTCTCGGTATAGGCGGCATACGGGGCAAAGCTCAGGGCCGGAGCCAGGCCGGCCTGAATTTCAGGGGCGGGGGTGAGGCGGGTAAAACAGGTCGCCCGCTCAGGCTCAATCACGCAGTAGGACTCAAAGACGGGATTATAGGACACATCGCTGCCGCGCAGATTGCTCAGCCAGGCGATCTCGTCGAGTTTGGTCAGGACCAGGGCCGCGACCTCTTCCTCGGCCATTTTTTCCCGCACTGCAGCCAGCTTATCGGCCACCGAGCGGCCGGTGTCGGCCTCCGACAGCAGATAGATGGGGTGGGACGGCGCCGGCGGGCGGTCTTGCCAGACCGCGTCAACCAGATTGCCCGAAATCGGCACCAGGGCCGAATCCTCGGATTTGAGCGCCCGACGGTAGGTGGCGTGCATGTCCATGGCCACCACAAACGGGTCGTAGCCGACCCGCAGGCTGCCACGCTCTTTTTCCATTTCGCGTAGCCACTCGGTGAGGGTTTTCTCGCCCTCCATGCCCAGTTTGTGAATCCGGAACAGGGCCGGATCAACCTCCTGCTCGGCTTGCAGGTAGTAGCGCGAGTCTACGAACACATGGCTGCCGTGGGGGCTGATCAGGGCGTCTCCGGCCGAGCCGCTGAAATTACTGATGGCGGCGCGGCGCTGCTGGTAGGCAGACACATACTCGTTGAGGTGGGAATCCGAGGACGGCACCAGGTAGGCATCGACCTGGGCTTCCTGAAGATGGTGGCACAATGCGGTGATTCGCTGGGCGATCTGCTCGTTGGTTACAGACACGGTATCCAAGACGCACCCTCCTTGGGAAAAATTCCGGCATCACACTCTGGCAAGCGTAATGACTGCATCATAGAGGCTTGTGGGGGCGGGATTCAACTGCCCGGCTTGCATCGCGCCCCGCATCTGCCACTATCGTTCGCACTACGGGCTGACAACAGGAGGAAGAGACATGGAATTTGGCGTTTCGGTTTCGACCAAGATCGACGATTGGCAGCTGATCACATACGCAGAAGACCTGGGCTTCGACATGGGCTGGGTGCCCGACTCGCAGATGATCTGGTCCGACTGTTACGCCACCCTGGCCCTGGCCGCCCACAATACCTCGCGGATGCGGTTGGGAACGGGCGTGGCGATTCCCGGCACCCGGATTGCCCCGGTCACCGCCCATTCGATTGCGTCGATTAACCAGATCGCTCCGGGACGGGTCTTTTTAGGCATCGGCACCGGCCACACCGCCATGCGGGTGATGGGCATGGAGCCGATGAAGATTGCCGCTTTCCGCGAATATCTCGGCGTGGTGCGCGAGCTGCTGCACGGTAAGGAGGTCGAATATAGCCTGGAGGGCCGGACGCGCACCGTCAGGTTCCTGCACCTGGACCAGCATTTCATCAATATTCACGATCCGATTCCGATCTATGTGGCAGCCAATGGCCCGCGGGCGCTGAGGACGGCCGGGGAGTATGGCGACGGACTCGTGTCGGTGTTTAACGACCGGCCCGAGGTGTTGCAGGAGCATCTGGCCCTGGTCCGGCTTGGTGCGGAAAAGGCCGGTCGGGCGCTGCCCGACCCCCTGCCGACGGCCACCTTTACCTGTGCGGTGGTGCTCAAGCCGGGCGAGGACTTGCGCTCCGACCGGGTCATTGAAGAGTGTGGCTCGTATGTGACGGCGATTATTCATTTTGTGTACGAGATTTATCAGCAGACCGGCCAGGAGGAGGTCGTGCCGGAGGCGTATCGGGGCTTTTGGGAGGAGTACTGCGCCCACGTCGAACATATGCAGACGCCCAAAGACAAGCGCTACCTCCAGATCCACAACGGCCACTGCACGTTTTATGTGCCGGAAGAACGCCGCTTCGTCACCCCGGAAGCGATTCGCGGCACCTGCCTGGTCGGCAAACCGGACGAGGTGGTGGAGCAAATCCGCCAGGCCGAGAAGGCCGGGCTGAATACGGTCGTCCTGCTGCCGTCAATGGCCGAGAGCCGCAACGTGTTTCGTGATTTTGCCCAGCAGGTGATCGCCCGCTACTGATGGACTTTAGTGCTCTTCAAGCGGCTCGTAGTCGGGGATGCCGGTCGGCAGCTGATGGTCCATCTCCAGGGCCGGGTGACTGGTGGTTTTGGCGCACCGCCCCACGACTTTGGCCGGCACACCGGCCACCGTGCAGCCGGCCGGCACATCGGTCAGCACCACGCTGCCGGCCCCGACCTTGGCGTCGGCCCCGACTTCGACATTGCCCAGGATTTTGGCCCCGGCGCTGATCAGCACGCCGGTCCGAATCTTGGGGTGGCGGTCGCCGCTCTCTTTGCCGGTGCCGCCCAGGGTCACCTCCTGGAGCATGGATACGTCGTCTTCGACCACCGCGGTTTCGCCGATGACCAGACTCGTGCCGTGGTCGATAAACACACCCGAGCCGATACGAGCCGCCGGGTGGATATCGACCCCGAAGACCTCGGAGATACGGTTTTGAAAACAAAAGGCCAGGGTTTTGCGATCCTGGGTCCACAGCCAGTGGGCAACCCGGTAGGCTTCCAGGGCGTGCAGGCCCTTGTAGTACAGCAGGGGGACAAGGTAGGACGAGCAGGCCGGGTCGCGTTCCCGCGCGCCACGAATATCGGCCCGGATCGCCGCGCCGATGGTGGCGTCCGACAGCATCGCCTCGATAATGATATCGCGCAGCGACATGGACGGCAGGTTCAGGTTGGTCAGCTTGCCGGCCAGATGAAAGCTCAGGGCTTCCTCCAGCGAGGAGTGGTTGAGGATGATGGAGTGTAGAAAGCTGGCCAGAACCAGCTCGCGTTCTTCTTCCCGCGCCGCCTCTTCCCGCACCGTCTGCCAGATCCAGTCGTCGCTCAATCCGTTGTGTTTGAGAGCCTGTACCATGGTGTTCCTTTAACCTGAACACCGGCCAAGGACAATACGGTTTTGGGTCTATTTTTTACAGGCGGCTCAACACCCCGCCCTCCAGCCACAGCACCTGGCCGGTGATGAAACCGGAACGGTCCGAGGCAAAGCTCAGCACCGCGTCGGCAACCTCCTGGGGCTGGGCCAGCCGTTTGTGGGGGATGTAGCGGCTGAGCTGTTTCTTGGTCGCGTCGTCCTGAATCATGGCCATGCCCTCGGTCCAGCCGGCCCCGATGGCGTTGACCGTGATGCCTTGGCGAGCCCATTCCTGGGACAGGGCTCGGGTCAGGTTGAGTACGCCGGCCTGGGCTGCGCAGTAGGCGCTGCCGTTGGCCATGCCGCGTTGGCCGAGCACGGAAACGAGGTTGATGATCCGGCCGCGCTGCTGGGACAGCATTGGGCCGGCGGCCGCCCGACAGCTCAGGTACACGCCGCTCAGGTTTACGGCCAGCACCCGGTTCCACTCGGCCAGCGAACTGTCCTGGACGGGCTTGGCAAAGGCCAGGTCCGGGGCGTTAACCAGGATGTCGAGGCCCCCCAACTCGGACACCGTGCGCTCGACCAGAGCCTGTACGTCGCGTTCGCTGGTGATGTCGATTGTCTGGGCAAAGCCGTCTCGGCCCATGTCGCGAATCGTCCCCCCGCAGGCCTGGATGGCGGCCACCTCGCGGGGCGAGGGCAGGACGGTAGACAGGGCCGTATTGGCTCCGGCCTCGGCCAGGGCCAGAGCCAGAGCGCTACCGATTGGGGTGGAGGCGCCGACGATCAGGGCCGACTTGCCGGCCAGGGAGAAGGCGCTCATTGCGGCTCTCCTTCCAGCGCCACCAGCGGGGCAAAGCCGGTCGGGACCTGTCCGCCGGCCAAGCCCCCGCCCTCGGTACACAGCATCTCGCCGTTCATGTAGTTGGACGCGTCCGAGGCTAGGAACACGCACAGGTGGCCCAGTTCGTCGTCTTTGCCCACCCGGCCGACCGGGATGAATTTACCGCCCTGCCAGAATTTGACCAGCGCCGGGTCGTCGTGCGGAAAAATGCCCGGCATGATGAGGTTGGTCTGGATATTCTTAGCGGCGTAGTTCATGGCCATACAGCGGGTGAAGTTGTTAAGCCCGGCCTTGGCCGCAGAGTACATGAAATTATAGCGGCTGGCCCGCACCCCGAGGCCGGAGGTGATGTTGATGATTTTGCCGCCGCCCTGTTTGAGCATGTGGGGCAGCACCGCCCGACAGCAGAACACCGCTCCGGTCAGATTGGTGTCAATGCCTTTGTGCCACTCCTCGTCGGTGATGTCTTCGAGCGGTTTGTTCCAGCCCCGGCTCGCCCCGCCGGCGTTATTGACCAGCACGTCAATCCGGCCGAACTCGGCCAGGCTGGCCTCAACCATCGCCTCTACCGCGCTGGAATCGGTGATATTCACCGGTACGGCCAGACAGCGGCGGCCTGTGGCCCGGACCATCTCGGCCGTTTCCTCAATCTGGGCCGTGGTCCGCGCGGCCGCTACCAGGTCGGCACCGGCCTCGGCCAAGTCAAGGGCCATGGCCCGACCCAAGCCGCGTCCGGCTCCGGTCATGATGATCGTCTTGCCATCCAGTCGCAATCTGTCCAGAACACCCATTGTGTTGCCTCCTGTCGTATGGCAGGACATGGCCTAATTACTGGGAGATTGCAAGAGCCGAGCGAGACCTATGGCGGCTGAAGATCAGGCCTGGCGGGCGTTCATCGAGGGAGAGGTCTATCCTGACGCGCAAGCGCCGTGGCGGGATGATCCCGCCTACGCGATCATCCTGGAATATCCGGGTCTGCGCGACAGTATTGGCGGCCAGGTGGCGCCCGCGCTGCACCAGGCCATTGGACTGGTCAAGGCCATGACGCGGGTGGACGTGTTGGACAGGCTGCGGGCGAACCGGCCAGCCCATGGTCTGTGTCTGGGCTTTGGTGCGAATGCGCTCGAACCCTACGACGTGCTGACGGTTTTCGAGTTGGATCGGGTGCACGGCTATGAGTGGATTGGCGCCCAGGTAATCGAGGCCGCCCGCTTTCTGCACATGAGAGAAGACACCCAGCTGGCAGCCAAGATTTGCCTATACCACGCCACGGTCAGCGATCTCAGTGCCCTGGCCGCCGGGTCGATACGGGTGGTGTACACCGCCAATATGTTCAACCGGGAGATTCCGATGAGCGCCGACACCTTTGAGCGGGCGCTGCACGAGCTGCTGCGGGTGTTGGCCCCGGGCGGCTTTGTCTTCAGCCGCGGCTCGGCCAGCGTGTTGGAACAGCGGCTGGGCCAGTCGTGCCGGACCTTGCTCGACACCCCCCTGGTGTCGGTTTTTGAGCGGGGAGAGCCTGGGGCGTAGGTGAAGCTCTCAGAGCAAGGCATCCACGTCGACGCGCAGAGCCAAGGCCAAGGCGGCCAGGGTCCGAGCCGAACCGGTGCGACGGCCCCGTTCGATCTGTGAAAGATACACGGCATTGATGCTGGCGGCTGCGGCCAGCTGCTTCTGGGTCAGGCCACGATGGCTGCGGTAGACCCGCACGGCGTTCTCACCCGCTAACAAACGGTCTGCCACAGCGATGGGAAAGGACTCCTCGTCCTCGGTCTTGGCGCGGTCGTACAGCGCTTCATCACTCAGTCCCGCCTCGGCACCGGCCGTTGTCAAGCGTTCGTATTCCCGCCATGGGAGGACGGCGAAGGCCGGCTTGCCGCTCGCGTCGCGGATGATCTGCGGTTTTGTCATGTCTTTCTCCTAGGATTTGTAGACATCGCCACGCGGGCCGATGCGGAGCACATTGATCTCGTGCGTCCTTTCATCCCGCTCGAAGATGACGCGCCAGCCGCCAGTCCGCAGCCGAAAGCCTGGGCGGCCCTGTAAGCGTGCGACATCAATGTCGCGTCGGTCCGGGTCTTGGGCCAGTTTGTCCAATGCATCCCGCACGCGGCGCGCATCTCGGGCCGGCATTCTTTGCAGGGCTTTGATGGCGTGGTGTCTGATTGTCAGCCGGTACATGGCAGCCCCGCTCTTCCGGGCATATATAGCGAAATGCTCCATCAAAAATCAAGCTTATCGCTATATGCAGGCTCAGAGGGGGAAGCGTGCTACGGCTCTCGCTGAGGAGCTGCTGTCCTGTCGGTGTCTACTCGCAGTCGTGGTCTCTGTTCTCGCCATGAGGTATACCTGCACTATGTTGAACCGGGAGATTCCGCTGCGCGCCGACACCTCTGAGCGTCCAGACCACGAGGAGCCTCCAGGCCACGAGCCGCAGCCGAAAAGCGCAACAACAGGAGGCGGCGGATGAAGCGTTGTCCGTCATGCGGCCGACACAACACAGACCAGGCCCGCTTCTGTGCGTGTTGCAGGGCTTTCTTGCCAAGAGCTTCTGGCCCCGTCACCCCTCCTCGTCGGCAAGGCTGGAACGTTGAAGGCGTTGTCGTGCTGCTGACCATCGTGAGCCTCGGTGTTGTGAGCATAGCTGCGCTCGGTCGCTGGGAGCCGGTCAGGCGTCTCGTCGTTGAGGAACGGTCGGGAGACCAACCGCATCGTGCCGAGCCGCCTCCCGTGCAGGCAGACAGTCCGAGCGCCGGCGTCCCGGACCGTCCGCGTGTCCTGGCCGGGCAGGATATTGAGCAGCGTACGTACGATGTGGTCAATGACTACCGGGTTTCGATTGGGCTTCCAGCGCTGGAGTATAGTGAAGCGCTGGCGGCGATTGCGCGTCAGCACAGTCAGGATATGGCGACCGGGCGGAGCAGTTTCGGTCATGCCGGTGCGCCGGTGCGAATGCGAGCCGCGCAGGACATCATCCGACTCAAGACATTTGCCGAAAATATCGCCTTCAACAATGCTCCGGCCCATCGTGTCCCCCGGCGCGCTCTCAGCGGTTGGCTGGGCAGCCAGAGCCATAGGAAGACGATTGAGGGTGAATTCGACCTGACCGGTGTTGGCAGCGCACGCGGGGAGGGCGGCTTCATCTACCTCACCCAGCTATTTGTGGACAGGCTATAGAGAGCGAGCAGCCTGTCTGCCCCAACCCTTGTCCGACTGCCCCCGGCCAGATATAGCCTGAGAGCAGTGCTGACAGGCCAAAGTGCGTTCCAGGCGCCCACGCGACGATATGAGGAGAGCACCGAATGATCCCGACCTCTACCTTGACCTATGAGCAATTCCTCGAAGCCGTCGGTCTCCTGGCGCAGCCAACCTGGACGGACATCGCCGGGGTATTGGTGGCTGGCGTAGTGGGGGTAGGGCAATGCCTGCTGATCGCCTGGGGAATTAAAATCATGAGGGACGGCAACGCCAGCCGAGACGCCAACTTGAAAGCCTTGGAAACCCAGGGGAGAGCCTTGGAAACCCAAGGAAAAGCCTTGGAGACTCAGGGAAAAGCCCTAGCCGACATAGGGGCAGGGATTCAGGAACTCTTGCGACGGTCCGCCTCTTAGCTTGCAGCCCTGGTCAGCGGTCAGCTGACCGTCAGAGGATATAATAATTATTCGTCAATTCGCAGCCGTGTAGGTCAGGTTAGCCGGAGGCGTAACCCGACATCCCGTCCTTGTCGGATTACGCTCCGCCAATCCAACCTACTACTGCACATGAAAGAAGACGCCTGGCTGGCGGACAAGATTCGCCTCCACCACGCCACGGTCAGTGATCTCAGCGCCCTGGCCGACCGGTCGATACAGGTGGTGTACACCGCTGAGCGGGCGCTGCACGAACTGCTGCGGGTGTTGGCCCCGGGCGGCTTTGTCTTCAGCCGCGTCTCGGCCGGCGTGTTGGAGCAGCGGTTGGGCCAGTCGTGTCGGACCTTGCTCGACACTCCCCTGGTGTCGGTCTTTGAGCGGGGAGAGCCTAGGGCGTAGGCGAAGCTTGAGCTTGAGTTGAACAAATCAGATCATCGATCCAGAGAGCAGGCGCAGAGTAGGACTAGCCAGCCTGCTCTAGTCGAGTGACTATCTCCAGAAAAATGGCTGCACGGCCATTCAGGACACGCGGAAGCGGATGATAGGTTACGCCCAGCACCTTTGCGCCTTTGGTAACGTTCGGACCGAACGACTCTGAGCGATTCTTCTTGATGCTACGACTGGGACGTAGCAGATTCCTCATAGCCATGGTATCTCCACCAAGCGATCTCCATAGGGTGCGTGCACTTGGCGACCTCGTAGCCACGTCCCGTAGACCATTGATCATGAGGGCCAGGCCTGAAGGCTATCATGGCTAAAAGAAGACGGAAGAGATGGGGAGTTATTGCACGATTTATTTCGACGACCTTGAGGTGTGCAGTGCCAAGTCCACCGTACCGGACGAATTCTGTGCTATCTTCCAGGAGTCGGATCGGGTAGTTCGCGAATCGCAGAATGGAGAGGATGAATGTCCCGAGGTGGTCTACGAGGCGACAAGGGAGGTCGTACTCTCCAGGCTTGCACTCTTGGGATGTACGGCAGTGGTCGCAAGGGAGCGATTATCAAAATGGCTTGAAGCCGAACGGGCAACCTGGGATGAATATCGTTCTCAAAAGCGCGGCGAATGGGCGATAGAAACGGCGGAGGCGTTGCACGAGCTAACTCCTGAAAAGTGGTATGCGCGAGTTCCAGAAATTCTAACAACACTGTACACTCGCGATGAATCCACCGATAAGATCGACCAGCATATGCGAGATCACGATGATGGCTGGCTTTGGTTTGACGGGTACCAGTCTCTTATCGGACTCCGCGCGCTACTTGATGCCTGCACGGATGTACAGATGGTAACTCTGGACATCTCTGATTTAATCGGCGGTGGTTGGCTGGATGTGGACGACGAGGTCTGCGAAGCGCGCCGGAAAGAGGACGGACTCGCCATACATACGTTGGCACCGACCGTGATTCTTGCTGAGGGCAGCTCAGACATAAGAGTCCTCCAGCGCTCGTTGTCGGTCCTTTTTCCGGAGCGGCAGGATTACTTTTCCTTCTTCGATCACGACGAGTTGAATGTCGACGGTGGCGCAGCCTACCTCGTGAAGTTTCTCAAGGCATTCGCAGCCGCCCGAACACCGTTTCGGGTAGTCGCTGTCTTCGACAACGATGCGGCAGGGCTTCAGGCTCATCATAAAGCCGTTGCCCTGGGATTGCTGGACAATATGATCGCAGTTCGGCTCCCGGACATCGCTCTAGCGAAGGCGTATCCGACTGTGGGTCCGCAAGGCTGTCATGTCGTTGACGTCAACGGACAGGCGGCGAGCATCGAACTCTATCTTGGTCGCGCAGCGCTAACAGTTGACGGTGCGCTGCGCCCTGTTCGGTGGACTGGCTACAATAAGGCTATTGAAGCTTACCAAGGAGAAGTGGAAGCCAAGGCCGAGGTCGAACATGTGTTTTTCGACGCCTTGAGGACGTTTTCAGATGCTTCCGATGCCCGGCTCGCTTTTCCCGAACTGGTCAGTGTGTGGGAGACGATCTTTGTTGCAGTCGAGCGGTCGGCGGAAGCGGTAGAGAGAAAGTTACTCGGAAGGAGGCGGCGCGAGACCTAACTAGCTGTTGACCGTGCTCTTGCACGGCGAACGATTAGCAACTCAGCCGGACAGCAGGAGGTTGAGCTGCATCGAGGCGGGTATGCCTGCTTGAACGCACCGCCTGACCAGTCACGAGACCGAAAGAATATGTGAGGCCGATTCGACCTGGGCGGCAGCGTTTGCCTACAGGGCACTGACGGGTTCATCTACCTCACCCAGCTATTTGTGGACAGGCTATAGAGCACGAGCAGTCTGTCTGCCCCAACCCTTGTCCGGCTGCGCCCGGCCGGATATAGCCTGGAGAGAACCGCTGACAGCTCGGAAGCACTGAGAGATAAAGGAGGCATTTCCCATGGCCGGACGACTTGAGGGCGAGGTGGCGATTATCACCGGAGCGGCTCGCGGGCAGGGCGAGGCTGAGGTGCGTCTGTTCGCCCAAGAGGGAGCGAAGGTGGTCCTGACCGATGTTCTGGACGAGCTGGGCCAACAGGTCGCCGGAGAGATCGGACCGGCCGCCCTGTTCGTCAAGCATGATGTCTCCCAAGAGGACGAGTGGGAACGGGTTGTCGAAACCGGCGTCAACACCTTTGGCCGGGTGACGATCCTGGTCAATAATGCCGGGATCGGGCTGCGTGAGGACCGGGGTATTGAACAGACCCCGCTGGACGCCTGGCACCGGACCCTGGCGGTCAACCTGACGGGGGTCTTCCTGGGCATGAAGTCTGTCGTGCCGGCCATGCGCGCGGCCGGCCATGGCTCAATCATCAATATCTCGTCCATCGCCGGCATGGTCGGCGGCGGCGGCCTGCCGGCCTACCACGCCAGCAAGGGCGGGGTGCGTCTGCTGACCAAGACTGCGGCGGTGCAGTACGCCGAAGAGAATATTCGGGTCAACTCGGTCCATCCGGGCGGGGTGGATACCGAGATCCTGAACCCGTTCGGCGAGAAGTGGAAACAGCGCGCGGTCGATGCTCACCCGATGAAACGCATCGCCGAGGCGGATGAGATTGCCTACGGCGTGCTGTATCTGGCCTCCCGCGAGGCATCGTTCGTGACCGGAACGGAGTTGGTGATCGACGGCGGGTTTATTGCCCGCTGAGGCATCCGAAACAAGGAGAAGGGTATGGAATATCGAGCGTTTGGAAACACGGGTCTACAGGTCTCGGCCATTGGCATTGGCTGCTGGGAGATTGGCGGCGGCTACGGCAGTATCGAGGAGAGCCAGTTCATCGAAGCGGTCCAGCGCGGCCTTGACCTCGGCATCAACTGCTTTGACACGGCTGAAGCCTACGGCTTTGGCGCCTCGGAAAAATCGCTGGCCAAGGCGCTCGGCACACGGCGCAAAGACGCCATTGTGGTCACCAAATTCGGGGTCGGCTATCAGGAGGCGCCCAACTACCGCGACAGCAGCCGCCAGCGGGTGATGGATTCTATTGAAAAAAGCCTGACCAACCTCGACACCGATTACATTGACGTCTATCTGGTCCACTGGCCGGACGTGAACACCCCGTTTGAGGAGACCATGCGCGCGCTCGACGATGTGGTCCAGCAGGGCAAAGTTCGCTTTGTCGGCATCTCCAACTTCCGGCGTCAGCAGATCGAGACCTGCATGCAGACCCGCCGGGTCGATGTGGCCCAGTACTGCTGGAATATGTTTGACCAGCGCATGCACAAGGAGATCTTTCCCTACTGTCATGAGCAGCAGATTGGGGTCATGGCCTACGGCTCCCTGGCCTACGGGCTGCTGACCGGGACCTTCAGCGCGGATATGAACTTCGAGTCGGACGACTGGCGTTCCCGTCAGGGCCGGATGGGCGGCATCAATCTGTTTCAGACCCTGTTCGGGCCGGACTACTTCCCCCGCAATATTGCCGCAGTTGAAGAACTCAAAGGCATGGCCGCCGGCTATGGGAAAAGCCTGCCGCAGTTCGCTCTGCGCTGGACAACGTCCAACCCGGTGGTCAGCACCGCGCTGGTCGGCTGCCGCAACAAGGCCGAGGTCGAGGACAACAGCGGCGCCCTGGGCTGGGAGATTTCAGAGGTGGATATGGCGGAGATCAGCGCCACCTTTGCCCGACACGGGGTTGAGACCGCGCCGGATGTGTGGTTAGAGCGGGAGTGACGCCTGCCAGCCCCGCCCACGGGCGACACGACCGCCACAGAAGGGATGGCTCTTCATGCCACGGCTACCGCTCGAAGGACTCAAGGTTGTTGATATTTCCGTCCTGTTTGCCTCGCCGACGATTTCCCAGAACATGGGCGATTTCGGCGCCGAGGTCATCAAGGTTGAGCACCCCCGGCTGGGCGACAGCCTGCGCTCGCTGGGGGCGGCCAAGGACGGCATTCCGCTGTGGTGGAAGATCACCAACCGCAATAAAAAGTGCGTGACCCTGGATCTGGGTAAACCCGAGGGCCAGGACATCCTGAAACAACTGGTCGCCGACGCCGACGTGCTGACCGAGAATTTCCGGCCCGGCACGCTCGAACGCTGGGGGCTGGGCTGGGAGGTCTTGCACGCCCTCAACCCCCGGCTGGTGGTGGTTCGGGTGTCGGGCTTTGGCCAGACCGGCCCGTATAAGGACAAGCCCGGCTTCGGGACCCTGGCCGAGGCGATGAGCGGTTTTGCCCATATCACCGGCCAGCCGGACGGGCCGCCGACCCTGCCGGGCTTTGGGTTGGCGGATGCCGTGGCCGGCCAGTTCGGGACCTGGTCGGTGATGTTTGCCCTGTATGAACGCGATCATCACAGCGGCACGGGCCAGATGATTGACCTGAGCGTGATGGAACCGATTTTCACCCTGACCGGAGATCAGGCGCTGAGCTATGACCAGCTGGGCATTATCCAGCAGCGGACCGGCAACCGCGTGCCGTCCATTGGCGCGCCGCGCAATATCTACAAGACCAAAGACGGCCAATGGCTGGCCCTGTCGGCCAACGCCCACGCCTTGGCCGGACGGGTATTTGCCGCCATAGGCCAGCCCGACCTGATCCACGACCCACGTTTCAAGGATAACCGGGCGCGGATCGAAAATATTGACCAGGTCGATGCGATTGTGGGCGGCTGGATTGCCCAGCAGACGCTTGAAGCGGCGCTCAGGCAGTTTGACCAGTACGACTGTGCGGCCGTGGCGGTGTACGATATTGAGGCCATCCTGGCCGATCCCCACTTCCAGGCGCGGGAAACGGTGACCACGGTCACCGACCCGGAGTTGGGTCCGCTCAAAATGCAAAACGTGGTGCCGACCCTGAGTCGGACGCCGGGCGCAATCCGCTGGACCGGTCCGACCCACATGGGCACCCACAACGAAGAGATCTACTGTGGCAAATTGGGGCTGACGCCCGAGCGTCTGGCCGAGCTGAAGGAGTCGGGAGTGATTTGAGCGCTCCGTCCAGGGGAAGAGGTGTTCCATGTCGCGTCTCCGCCGTAGTCTGTTGTTTGTCCCGGCCAGTAGCGAGCGGTTTTTTGCCAAAGCCCAGAGTTCCCAGGCCGATAGCCTGATCTTCGATCTCGAAGACGCCGTCGCTCCGGAACGCAAAGCCGTTGCCCGTGAGACGCTCAAAGACGTGTTGAGCGATAGCGGCTTTGCGCGCTTCGAGCGGACGGTGCGGATCAACGACCTCGATACGCCGTACTTTCTGGATGACGTGCTGGTCATGGTCGAGGCCGGGGCGGATGGGCTGGTCGTGCCCAAAACCAACACGGTCGAGGGTATCCGGTTTGTCGATAAGCTGGTCTCGCTGGCCGAGGAACGAGCCGGGCGTGAGCCGGGCTCGGTCGTGCTGCTGCCGCTGATTGAACAGCCGCAGGCGATTGGCAACGCCTTCAGCCTGGCCCAGGCCAGCCCGCGGTTGGCCGGTATGGCCTTCGGGCATGGGGATTTTTCGCTGGCGATGGGCATTGCGGCCGCCCCGTCAATCGACGGGATTGTCCTGCACGCCCGCTGCCAGGTGGTGACCGCAGCCAAGGCGGCTGGCATCGTGCCGATCGATAATGTGTATCTGGATATCCGCGATGCGGAGGGCTTGGAGGCCGAAACCCGCCAGGGCAAACAGCTCGGTTATGAGGGCAAGGCGTGTATCCATCCCAGCCAGGTTGAGCCGGTGAATGCGGTCTATACCCCGACCGCCGAAGAGGTCGCCTATGCCCGAGATCTGGTCGCGGCCTTCGAGCAGGCGGTGGCCGAGGGCAAGGGGGCGGTGGCCTTTCAGGGGCGGATGATTGACGGTCCGATTGCCGACATCGAACGCATCGTGCTGGAGCGGGCCAAAAAGGCCGGAATGCCGCTCGAGTGACCCGCCGGTGGTCACCACTGCTTGCACCCGCAAGCAAAGTGCGCTAGCACTGAGCGCATGTCTGCAAAAAAACCCGACCCGTATGCAAGCCTGGGCGAGTTTCTGCGCCGTCAGCGCGAACTATCTCAGCTGTCCATTCGCCAGCTGGCCGACCTGTGCGGCATTTCCAACCCCTACCTGAGCCAGATCGAGCGCGGCCTGCGCATGCCGAGCAGCATGATCCTCCAGTCTCTGGCCAAGGGACTCAAAATCTCGGCCGAAACCCTGTATACCCAGGCCGGTATTCTGGACCCCCAGGAAACCGAAGACAGCGATGTGGTCAAAGCGGTCATGCACGATCCCCAGCTGTCGGCACGGCAGCGAGAAATGTTGATCGATATGTACCGCTCATTTCGTAAGGTCAACGAAAGCGAACAATCGGCCTGATGTGTCACCCAGGTGACGCTTTTGATGGCCGTTTTGCTTGCAAAAGTTAGCGGATCAAGCTAGCATATGTCGGAAAGCAAGCAAGCACCAGACAGGTGAACTCGATCTGAGGAGGAGCACAGTATGGCCGAGAATATGTGGACCGACAATCCTTTCAGCAAGATGTGTGGCGAACTGAATCTGCCCAATCTGCCGATGCTGGCGCCAATGCGGGAGATGGCCGCGCAGTATATTGACAACAGCGAAAAATGGGCCAATCAAGCTCTGGAGATGAGCGAAAAAACCACCGCCTGGGCCAAGGAAACCCCCATGGCGCCGATGTTTGAGGCTCAGCGCTCGCTGGCCAAGCAGCTCGTTGGTTCCTCAACAAGCCTGGCGCGCCAACTGTGGCAGCTGGACAAGCCGGCCGAAGACAAGGTCGGCATCTAATCCTTCGGCCTCTTGGCGTGTGTCGCATTCACAGGGGCTGCGTGCAGCCCCTTTTTCAGTCTTCAATCTGAACCAGTTCGCGCAGCCCCTCGGTTGACACAATAAGCCGGCGTCCCTCCCGCTGGAGCAGGGCCTTGCGCTCCAGGGTTCGCATGTGTTCGGTGACCTTTTGACGCGAGGCCCCGACCAGGTCGGCCAGATCCTCGTGGGTGAGTTGGAGAATCAGGAGCGTACCCCGCGAGTCCTGCGCCCCGAATTTCTGCGCCAGTTCCAGCAGGGCAAAGGCCAGACGATGCTGGAGGTCGAGACCCTGAAAGTGGGCGTAGCGGTGGAGGAGGCCGAACCAGCGGCTGACCGTCCCGTCCATCAGCGCGCTGAAGTCGGCAAATGGAACACCGAGCAGGGTGCTGACCAACGTATCGGCCGACAGGCGGCCGACCCAGCAGTCACTGAACGCCTCACTCCGAAACGGTCGCTGCATGCCGGGCAGCAGGGAGGTGATGCCGAACAGTTCGCCCGGTGAAATCAGGCTGACCAGGATATCCTCGCCCTCTGGCGTGCGCAGCGACAGCTTGATCACCCCGGAAACCAGGACGTACAAGGAGTCGGATGGGTCGCCCTGGCGGAAGAGGGTAGTCCGGCGTTCAAAGCGCTCCAGGGTGATCTCGGATAAAATGGCTTTGAGCTGGCGGTCAGAAGCTCTGGCAAACGTCCTCATCCGACGCAAGCTCATGATATTCAGAACGGGTTGGCGTGTCATTCTGCCTCGTCTCGCTCGGGTGTCTGGCACGTGTCGTGCCGGCTCGATGATTGTCGTCTCTCTATGTGTCACCTAGGTGACACAAATGCAAGACACAGTCCGGTTTGTTCCCGTCTTTCCCGCTCACCGGCCGACCCGGGGCAGGTTAGGCTGATGGACCGAGGGCGGCTTTCGTTGTACAATCATCGGCCAACGGTCAGGATCGGGCAGCGTGAGCGTCGCAAACAGTCCGTCCTGGCTGAATTTTACTCCTTTGGAGGGCGAGGGGATGCAATCCACACTGCACTACATCAAGAACGCGCTGAGGGCGCCGGTATTGGCCGTGCTTGGACTGAGTCTCATGGCCGGCTGTGGTGAATCGACCGAGATGGGGGCCAAGGAACAACAGGCCATTCAGATGGTCAAGTCGCATACTTCAGGAGGACTGTTCAGCGTGATCTCGAATATCGAGAAGCGCTCGCGGGACAGTGCCCGAGCCGGCCAGCCCTGGGAGCTGGGGCCATGGACAGCCGGCATGCCTTCTCAGAAGGACCGCGTTGTCGAGACCCTGAGTCAGTATTTTAATGTCTTTGATCAGTTTCGCACCGGCAGCTACTGGGTCCGCTTCACCTTTACAAATAGCGACGGCAACGGCGAGGCGCTGTGGGATGTGAACATCTATACCAAGGATGTCACCGCAAAAAACGACGCCGCCAAGTCGTTTGAAGTTCCTATAGATGAGCCGGACACGGAGTACAAGGAACCGTACAGTCGCTGATCGGGCGGGCCGAGCGAAGCTGTCGCCTTCAGCCCGTGCCGTCATCTTCTCCCGCCTGTCCGTTGGCACCAAGCGGTACCTCGGTGCCAGCGGATTCGTCTCCCTCTCCTGACAGGACCTGGAGCAGGGCCTGATAGACATAGCGATTCACAATCAGTCCCAAGTGCTTGCCCGGCACCTCGAGGTTTTGACCCTCGGGATCAAGGCTGGAGTGCCAGGCGACAATTTCGTCGTCTTTGGAGAAGATGGAGGCGAAGTTGACACGCGAGGGAAAGGGGCCGAACGCGGTCTGTTGAAACTGGCAGCTACACTCCAGGCTTCCGCACTCGGCGGGAACGCGGCCGCGCACCCGTCTGATCGGATATAAAACGTGCGAGGCCACCAGGACGATGGGATTGACCTTGACAGGGGGCGTGAGCGGTGCGCCGATGGCAATGACGCTGCTGATTTTTGTCGGATAGGTCGCGCCCAGAAAACGGGCCAGCATGCCGCCCAGACTGTGTCCGATGACGGTCAGTGGCTGACCGGTTTCCTGAAGAATGTGGTCAACCCGCCAGCCCAGGAGTTCACCGGTCCGGTTTGGACAGTCAACATTCCAGTCGATGCCCGACAGGTAGGACTGATAGCCGAGGCGGTTCAGCCAACCGGCCATCACCCGCAGTGTCCAGTCGCCGGCCAGGAAACCCGGAATTAACAGGATCGGTTCGCCCGTGCCGGGGGAGAGGGGGGGATCCCGATATATGGCGGAGGGCAGCAGGTGAGACAGCTGCCACACATAATCGGGATAGGCCGGAGCGGGGTGCCAGTTCATGCTCGTCATTGCTAGCAAGGGATGGGAAATTTTGCAAGCATTGACCCGGGCCGGGTACTGTCCTAATTTGAGATTTTTCCCTCAACAGAAACAGTGGCTTACAGTTCAAAATAGGACAGTACCCCGGGCCGGCTGCGGGCGCCGCTCTTGCCTGCCCGTGGCAGACTGGGATAAGAAGACGCGACCTGGAGCAAGACCTGAGACGGGAGTCCCGGCATGGAGCATACACAACGCGCCTCTCCTCTGCTTATCACCCTGCGCAACGGCCTGGGCGTCACCCTGCGACCGATGAGTGCGTTTGACGCCAATCGGCTGGTCAGTTTTGCCAACAGCCTGCCAGCCTCCGATCTGCTCCACCTGCGGATGGACATCACCCAACCCGAGGTGGTCAGACAATGGGTGCGCCAGCTCGAAGAGAATACCACCGCCACCATCATCGCCGAGGCCGACGGCCAGATTGCCGGCTATGCGATTCTGCACCACCATCAAGTCACCTGGCAGCGCCATCTGGGAGAAATCCGAATTTTGATCGGCCCCGCCTACCGCGGCCAGGGGCTGGGCCGTCAGCTGGCCCGCGAAATCTTTGTCCTGGCCCGTGACATGGGGCTGAGCCGCATCGTGGCCCAGATGATGCCCGAGCAAAAAGGGGCGATTGCGACCTTTGAGCACTTGGGCTTTCAGCCCGAAGCCCTGCTGTCCGATTTTGTGATTGATCGGGATGGCCAGACCCACGATCTGATGGTCATGGCCTATGACGTGACGGGTTTGACCGAGCCGACGGTCTAGCGGGCGACCGGACCGGACTCAGGCGACGCGCCGGGCCGTCTTGTCGGCTGGACTGCGGTCGGCCGCGTCGCGCAGCTCCTGAAACGCCTCACGCAGGCAGTCCGTGTAGTGCCACACATCCGGCATCAGCTGGGGATCGACGGTGACACCGATGGTCAGCCTGTGGTTATAGCTGGAGGTGATGTGGAACAGGCCGATGTTGGCGTTGAGCGGACCGATCGGGTAGAGGGCGAGGCGCTTATGGCCGGCCAGGTAGAGCGGAATCTGGGGGCCGGGGACGTTGAGCGAGACCGTATTGGCCACGGGCAGCCCGAGCTGCTGGCTAAGAGCCTGGAGGGCCGGCGGCAGGAGACGACCCAGGCTCTGGAACTCGGCCAGGGTCTGGGCCTGGCGCTGGGTCTTGAGTTCTTCCAGGGTACGGTGCTCGGCCGCAAAACGTCGGACCGGGTCGGCAATGCCCGGGTACAGCGGCACGATCATGGTCGAAACAAGCGGCGCCTGTGTCTCGTCCGCAGCGCCGTTTCCGCCGGCGTGACGCCGCAACGTCACTGGATAGGCGAGGCGGACTTCGAGGTTGTCCAGCGCGTAGCCCTTGGCCCGCAGATAGCTGCCCAGACCGCCGGAGATAATCGTCAGCACGACATCGTTGACGCTGCCACCCAAGGCCGACCGAATCGCCCGGATTTCGGGGAAGGCGAGCTCGGTCCAGGCAAACTGGCGCGCGCCGGACAGGCAGCCGTTAAACGGCAGCT
Organism: uncultured Binatia bacterium (SeqCode); assembly: GCA_965243735.1. Classification (GTDB taxonomy): domain Bacteria; phylum Desulfobacterota; class Binatia; order Bin18; family Bin18; genus JAAXHF01. The sequence continues at coordinate 2,538,757 of CBDEVZ010000008.1, read as the reverse complement.
GGGAAACCGGTCGCAGCAGGGGAGACAGTACCTCGGTAGCCGTGCCGAGCTGGGGCTGAGAGTCTGAGGAAGCCTGCCAGCTGGACCATACACGCTGTGCCTGATCGACGCTGAGCGTGGCCGTGGTGGCGATGGTGTCGCGTAGGGCGTTTTGCAGCTGGCCCAAAAAGTCCGGACCGGGCTCGGCCGTCCAGGCGTCGGACGGCGGGGGAGGCGGGGGCGCGTCGGGTCGCAGGTCGTGCAGGACGCTGGTCAGCGCCGTGCCGGTCACGCCTTCGACCATGGCGTAGTGGACCTTGGCCAGAATCGCGGTGTTGCCGTCGTGTCGGCCACGGATCAGGCTGAGCTTCCACAGCGGATGGGTCCGGTCGAGGGGTTCGGCGAAAATACGGCCGCCGACACGAGATAGCACCCGGTCATCGCCGGGCTCGGGCAGCGTCCGCTCCTCAATGTGGTGGGACAAGTCGAACTGCGGGTCGTCCTGCCAGCTCGGGTGGGCAATGCCAAACGGGGCGGCCACCACTTTTTGTCGGTAGCGGGGCAGCAGATGGAGGCGCTCCTCGAGCAGACGAACCAGGGTCTGGCGTGAGACCTCGCCCTCGTAGACCCCGCAGCCGCCGATGTGCATGGGCTGACAGGGCTGCTCGCGGTACAGGAAAGAGGCTTCCAGAGAACTCAGCCGGCGCTGATGGTGTTCGGGCATACCCGTGTGTGTAGCAAGAATAGTCGCGCCTGGACAGAGACCGTCCAGACTGGGTGGACGGTCGGCTTGCCTTTTCGGTCGTGCTTGTGACAGTCTGGCCGGGCAGAAACCACCAGACCGAGCCGCAAGGGGGGAGCCATGGACGCTGCAACGGAACGCTACACCGCCGGCATTCACCAGCTTGAAGAAAAACTGCTGCCCTTTTTGCGGACGATGGAGACCTATCAGGAACAGCTGCATATGTCGCGCCTGGCCGAGCAGCGGGATGCCCTGGAAGCCACGGTCGGTGAGCTGTTTCACGACCTCAAGATCGAGTTGGCCGACCTCGCTCCTCCCCAGCAGCTGAACGAATTTCACACCAGTTTTGCCAAGGCGATTGAGCACTGCGCCGACGCCTACGGAGCGTTTGCCAGCGCTGTCGGGCGAGACTTTGCCATCCGTTTCCTCAAGGGCCGCTTTCTGCTGTGTCGGGGCAAACAGGTGTTGTATCGCCTCCGGGCCGACCTGCCGCTGCTCCAGCAGTACTGGGTGCTGCCCGAGGTGCTGCCCGAGTTGGCCCGCCTGGAAAGCCAGAGTTCGGACCTTGACGTACCGGTCGGTCTGATCCGCAAAGAACAGACCGAGCAGCGCTATGCCTACTCGCTGTACGTGCCCGAGAACTATACGCCACACAAAACGTGGCCGCTCATCGTGTGTCTACACGGCGGTTACAGTCGGGACGACGATTACATTCTGACCTGGCTGCGCCTGGCCAAGAGCAAGGGCTACTTGCTGCTGTCGCCCAAATCGTCCCGCGAGACCTGGTCGGCCATTCGCACGCCGGGCACGCCGCCCAACCCGGTCGTCGATCTGCGCTCCATCCGCCAGATGCTTGACGAGGTGTGGGAGACCTACGCGGTTGACCGCAGCCGTGTCTACGCCTCGGGCTTTTCCGACGGGGGGATTTTCACCCATATTCTGGGCCTGAGCTTTCCTCAGCTGTTTGCCGGGATTGCGCCGATTTCCTCCCAGCTCCACACTGCGGCCGATCAACTGCTGCGGCGGGGGCGGGGCCTGGACCTGCCCATCCTGCTCGTCCACGGCGAAAAGGACCCGATCTTTCCCATCGACTTTGCCCGCCAGACCCAGCAGCTGCTCAGCGGGCTCGGCTATCCGATCACCTTTCGTGAGATTCCGGACTGGGGCCACGCCTATCCCTACAGCATCAACGAAACTGTGGTGCTGCCCTGGTTCGAGAGTCTGGAGGCCAGATCGGCGGCCTAGCCGCCCGGTGGCGACGGGGGTAGGCTGAGCGGACGAAAGGATCTCCGAGCTATGCGTCCACAGGTCTATATTGACGGCCACGTTGGCACGACCGGCCTGCGCATCCGGGAGTGGCTGGCAAGCCGCCGCGATGTCGAAATTATCAGTCTAGCTGCGGAGCATCGGAAGAGTGAGACTGCGCGCCGGGAGTGCCTGCTGGCTGCGGACATCGCAGTACTGTGTCTGCCCAACGAGGCTTCTCAACAGGCGGCCGACTGGGTCAAAGACAGCCCGACCCGTCTGATTGACGCCAGCACCGCACACCGGGTGGCAGACGGCTGGGTCTACGGTTTACCTGAGCTGCAACCGGAACAGCGGGCTGCCATCCGGGCCGCCACGCGGGTCGCCAACCCCGGCTGTTATGCCTCGGCCTTTGTGCTGTTGATTCGGCCGCTGATCGACGCCGGCGTGCTGACATCCCAGGCCGGGCTGTCTATCCACGCTCTGTCCGGCTATTCGGGCGGCGGCCGGGCACTGATCGACAAGTGGGAGGACCCGCAATCGGGGTTGGGCGGGCTGCCCTACGAGGCTCCATATGCGCTGAGTAGCCGCCACAAGCATATCCCCGAGATGGTGTGTTACGCCGGGCTGGACCACGACCCGCAGTTTGTGCCGGCCGTCGGCCCCTTTCGCTGCGGCATGCGGGTTGAGGTGCCGCTCCACGCCTCACTCCTGCCGCCCGGCACGACGGGTGGGGCGGTGTGGGAAGTCTTTCGCCGGCGCTACCGGGATGAACCCTTTGTCAGGCTCGTGCCCCAGGGAGCGACCATTGAGGAGCTTAGCCTCAACCCCCAGGCGTGTAATGACACCAACCGGCTGGAACTCCACGTACTGCCCCATCCCTCAGGCCATATCCTGCTGGTGGCAACGCTGGATAATCTGGGCAAAGGGGCGTGCGGCGTAGCCATTCAGAACTTGAATCTGATGCTGGGCGTGGCCGAGACAACCGGCCTGCCGGTGTAGGCCCGGCTAGTCTTTGCCCTCCTTGGACACCAGGTTCAGCGATACCGAATTCATGCAGTAGCGCAGACCGGTCGGCTCGGGACCGTCTTCAAAGACGTGGCCCAGATGGGCGCCGCAGGAACTGCACGTGACTTCGGTGCGGACCATGCCCCAGCTGCGGTCTTCCTCGGTTTCCACGCTGTCGGCCTCGAGCGGCTGCCAGAAGCTCGGCCAGCCCGTGCCCGATTCGTACTTGGTATCGGAGTCGAACAAGTCCACCCCGCAGCACGAACACTGGTAGATGCCGGGATCCTTGGAGTGGGCGTATTTGCCGCTGAAGGCCGGCTCGGTGCCTTTGCCCCGACACACCGCAAACTGGGCCGGATTCAGAATCTCTTTCCACTCTGCGTCTGTTTTTTCGAATTTTCGCGCCATGCCGATATCCTCCTGCCTGTCGTCTTAGCACGCTCGCACGGCGTGCCCAACGGCTGCGTGTTTACAACATCGGAAATGTCGTTTCGACCCCCAGCAGAATTTTTCCCGCCACCTCCGAAATCGGTGGGGCAATAACGGCGTGCTGGCTGAGCACATGGACATCGCGGAAGTGGCGCTGCAACGGGCTGGTGTCCCAGATGGCTGCGGTTCCGGCCGCCTGATACATCAGGTCAATGGACTGGGCCGAGGCGCTGGTGGCGTGGCAGGCCGACAGGCGCAGCAGGGCTCTGTCGCGCTGGCCGATCCTGTGGCCGGCCACCACCCTGTCCCACACATCCTGGACCGTCTGGAACATGAACGCCCGCCCAGCCCGCAGCTCCGCCTCGGCCTGGGCGACCTGGGTCTGGATCACAGCGCGCTGGCTCAGCAGGCGACTGCTGCCGGTCAGACGCTTGGTTTTTGCCAGCTCGACAAAGCTGTCGATGGCGCCGCGGGCCATACCCGTGGCCACGCTGGCCACGCTGACGGCCAGCAGGCCAAAAATGGGAAAGGTGTACAATGGGCCGGATTGGTGGCGGGTGCCGACCCCATAGGCTACGGCCCGCTCCTCGGGCACGAACACGTCCCGGACCGCAATGTCGTGGCTGCCGCTGCCGCGCAGACCGGACACCGACCAGGTGTCAAGAATCTCGACCTCGGCCGCCGGAAAAATCATCATCCGCGTTTCCGGGTAGCCGTTTGGCGCCTGACGCGGCTTACCGTTTTCCACAATCACGCTGGTGCCCATCAGCCACTGGCTGTGCTGGCAGCCGCTGTTGAACGGCCAGCGGCCGGTCACCCGGTAGCCGCCGTCGGTGGGTTGGGCCTGGCCGTAGGGAGCAATGGCGCCGGCGGTGATGACATTCGGGTCGCTGGCGTAGATCTCGCGTGCCACCTCTTCGCTCAGAAAGGCGCTGGTCGTGCCGCCGGTGGCGCCGATCATTGCGCACCAGCCGGCCGAGCCGTCTATCTGGGAAATTTCTTCAAACACGTGCAGAGCCGGGATAAGGTCCATCTCCAGTCCGCCCAGGCTGCTGGGAATCATCAGGCGAAAGATGCCGAGTTCAGCCATGATCTGGGCAAGCTCGGCCGGCAGGCGGCGGTCGATTTCCATCTGGGCGACCCGGGCCTCAATCTGGGGAGCGAGACCACGGGCGGCCTCGAGAAAGGTCTGGGGATGTGTGGTGTTCATGGCACTCTTGTATCAGACGCTGGTTTGAGACAAAACGGCGCATATGCCGAGTACGGGGACCAACACCGTTCTGAACCAGTGAGGAATAGATGGCTCCTCCACGCAGTGATACCGACCGGGTGCGGCGCTACTTCCACAACTTCGCCGAGTACCAGGCGCCCGAAAACGGCTCGCCCCTGTATCAGGTTCTGTCGCGTGGTGTGCTGAACGACCCGGACATGCTGCGCTTTGCCGCCTCCTGCCCGCCGTCCCAGCCCTCGGCCAACCTGTTGTTTGCCGCAGTCCACGAGTTGTTGCTGGCCGGAGCGCAGCATCCGTTGCGCGACTATTACCCCGATGTGCTAGCCGACGGAAAGTCGGCGCGCACGCCCGGTCCCGAGACCTACGCCGTATTTCAGGATTTTGTCTGGAGCCGGCAGGAGATCATACGGCCGGTGCTTGAAACGCGCCTGGTCCAGACCAATGTCGTGCGGCGGACGACCTGCCTGCTGCCGCTGTTTGCCGAGGTGGCGCTGCGTGCCGCTGACCGGCCGCTGGCCCTGATTGAAATCGGCACCAGCGCCGGCCTGAACCTGCACTGGGACCGCTATCATCACCGCTACGATCTCCCCTCGGGCGCGTACCACAGCTGGGGGGATGTTAGCTCTCCGGTCCACCTGACGACCCAGGTCCGGGGCGATACCCCTCTGCCCGCCATGCCACCGACCATCCGGGTGGCGTGGCGCCGGGGCATTGACCTCAATCCGATTGATGTAAACGATGTCGCAGCCATGCGCTGGATACGCGCCCTGATTTTTCCCGAGCATATCGAGCGGCACCACACGCTTGAGGCTGCGGCCCGGGTGGCCAGGGCTCATCCCGTTCCGGTTCTCAAGGGCGACGCGCTTGAGCAGCTGCCGGCCCTGCTCAAAGAGGTGCCGTCGGCCAGCCAGCTGTGTGTGTACGCGACTATGGTCCTGAACCAGTTCTCGGCCGACGGGCGTCAGGCGCTGCGCGATTTGCTCAGCACCTGCTCACAGGCTCGTCCGGTCGCCTTGCTGACCATGGAGGGGGTGCGAGAGGGCTGGGGGCGTCTGCATCTGACGGACTTTGTGGACGGCCGGATCAGCCGGCGGCACCTGGCTGACTGCCACGCCCACGGCCGGTGGCTGGAGTGGCAAGCGGCTGCTGACGAGTGAGACGGGGAGGTAAGCCGGTTGACTCCTGCGGCTGGACTCAGTCGTACCACCACGGTTTGGTTTTGATCTTTTCGCCGCCCCAGCCCTGGCTCAGGGGGCCCATGAAATCGACCCGGATAATTTTTTCGCTGAACTTCCACTGGTCGTCGACCTTGCGCAGCGTATCCTCGTAAAAACCGCCGACCACGATGGATTCGCCCCGCAGATCGCCGACCGCATCAAAATAGCTCTTGGACGTCGCCCGGTCCTCGTCAAGGGTAATGACCTGGTTGTGGATCAGGTGGCGCAGGCACTCCAGACGGTGGCTCATATAGCGGCCGTACCAGCGTTCGACGGCTGCACGGCCGGCGCGTTTGCTGCCCGGGATGAGCAGCAGGTCACACTCGTCGGCAAACAGGGCCATGACTTCTTCCAGCGTGCCTCTATCGACCGCCCAGCAGTAGCGGTGCACGAGATCCCGAATCCGGTCGCGCTCAAAGAGTTCGTGCAGCATGTCCGCGTCTGTCATCGTCCGCTCCTACAGTCGGTATAACTCGGCTGCGGCTCTGCCCAGAATCCACTCCTGGTCCGTGGACGAGAGGTCGCCGAGGTGTGTGCGTAGCTCGATCAGCGGGTCCTTGTGGGCGTCGAGGTGGGGGTAGTCGGTCGCCCACAGCATCCGCTCGGCTCCGATCCATTTGCTGACTTCTGGAATCATGGCCTCGTCAACGTCGGCCGAGATCCAGCAGTTGTTGCGGAACAGCTGGCTCGGTGCGTGGTGCATGGCGGTGCTGAATGAAAACGCCTCGTACTTGCCGTCGGCGCGTTCCATCCAGGCCGGCAGCCAGCCGCAGCCGATTTCCAGGACCACATAGCGCAGCCGTGGAAAGCGCTCCAGCACGCCGCCCTGAAACAGACAGTTGAGGCCCAGGCGCGAGTCCTCGGTAATCTGCATGAAGATATACCACATCGAGTTTTCTTCGGCTCTGGGCATGGTCGTGTGACGGTACAGGCCGTCGCCCAGAAAGTCCGGTCGGACCTGGACATGGGTCGCGATGGGTAGACCGGAAGCCTCGACGCAGGCCCAGAAGGGGTCGTAGTAGGCCGCGCCAATCGGAATCCCGTTGGTCGGGAAGGGGGTGTAGAACAGACCCTTGACCTTGTCCTTGATGCGCTCGACCTCGGCAATGGCCAGGTTCACATCGCGCAGGTTGATCTGGGCAATTGGAATCAGCCGGTCGGCATGACCGGAGCAGAAGTCCACGACATAGTTGTTGTAGGCCCGGCAGTAGGCGGCCGACAGCTGGGGATCGGCGCACTCGCCCTCCCAGCAGATGCCTATGGTCGGGTACAGAATGGCGATATCAATGCCCTGCTCATCCATTTCTCTGACCCGCGCGTCGGGGTCAATGCCGCCGGGCGTGCGTGTGGCCGCCTCCCAGTAGCTCACCTTACCGGGCGTCATCAGCTCGCGCGGGTCCTGATAGGCGCCGCCCAGAATGCCGAGCGTGCCGCCCTGCAACAGGCGGCTCTTGCGCCGGTCGATTTCGAGGTATTCGAGGCCGCGCTCATCCTCGGCCAGCCGCATGGCCCGGTCACGGTAGGTCGGCTCAAGGTAGCGCTGCCACAGGTCGGGCGGTTCCAGAATATGCCCGTCGGCGTCAATGACCACAGGTTTTGGCATGGCTGTCTCCGTACGCGACGCACGTCTAGCGAGCCGGTTTAGTCGCCTGGGCGCTGGGCCGGGCGAGTATCCGGGCGGTCCAGGCGGCGACATGGGGCGGCGGCGTAATTTCCATCAGGGGCAGGAACTCAACGAACGGGGTATAACACACCTCGACCAGGCTGTAGCTGTTGCCGACCACATAGTCGGTGTTGTGCAGCTGTGTGTCGAGAATGTCCAGGTGGCTCTCAATCTCCCGCTTGGCCCCGGCCATGGCCTCGGTGTTCCAGCGCTCCTGGGGCAGGAAACGCTTGGGAAAGATAATCGTCCCGGTCTGGCGGGTGAGCTGGAGGTCGCACAGTTTCACGTGCTGGGCAACACGGGCGCGGCCACGCGCGTCGGCCGGCACAAGGGGTGGCGCGGGGTGCAGGGCTTCGAGGTATTCCAGAATGGCGCTTGACTCGTACAGGACAAAGCCGTCGTCCTCTTGCAGGGTCGGCACTCGGCCGTAGGGGTTGAGCGACATGTAGGGCTGCTGTTTGTGGGCGTCGGCCATCATGTCGAGTTCGACTAACTCGGCCTCCAGGCCCTTTTCAATCAGCGCGATACGAATCCGGCGGGCAAAGGTTGACAGCGGATGGTAGTAAATCTTAAACATGCTCGGCCTCCTTGGTGCCTTCCCCGCGTACCCCTTCCGGCCGGGTGATACAAGCGGGGTCTGCGCAAACTGCTTGACCTGTCTGCCCCAACTTGGCATGAAGGGCGGTGAAATCAGAACCTACAAGGAGGCAGCTATGAAAATGGGAGTTGCAATGTTCGCCACGGATTATGCGGTGCCGCCGGACCAGTTCGCCAAGGAGTGCGAAGAGCGTGGCTTTGAGTCGGTGTGGTATCCCGAACACACTCATATTCCGGCCAGCCGCAAAACACCCTGGCCCTTGGGCGGCGAGTTGCCGCGCGATTACTGGCACACCCACGATCTGTTCGTGTCGCTCATGGCTGCGGCTGCGGTGACCAAGACGATCAAGGTCGGCAGCGGTATCTGTCTGGTCATCGAGCACGATCCGATCAAGCTGGCCAAGGAGGTTGCTTCGGTGGACATGCTGTCGAACGGACGCCTGCTGTTCGGCATTGGCGGTGGCTGGAACGTCGAAGAAATGGAAAACCACGGCACGCCGTTCAACCGCCGCTGGAGAGTGCTGCGCGAGAAGATCGAGGCGATGAAGGTCATCTGGACCGAGGAAAACGCCGAGTATCATGGCGAGTTTGTGGACTTCGACCCGATCTGGTGTCATCCTAAGCCGGTCCAGAAACCCCATCCGCCGATTCTGCTCGGCACCCATACCTCAAGCGGCCTCAACCGGGTGGTCAATTACTGTGACGGCTGGATCCCGGTCGGTGGCGGCCTCAAGGATGTCAAGGAAATGACGGCCGATCTGCGCGGGCGGGCGGAACAGGCCGGCCGTTCGCCGGACGAGCTGTCGATCACCATGTTCATGGCCAGCGATGACGAGGCCCAGCTCGGCCAGTTCCAGGAGCTGGGCGTGGAGCGGGTGGTGTTTGGCGCGCCGTCCGAGGGCGCCGACAAGGTCCTGCCGCTGCTCGACCGCTACGCCGCCGCAGTCCCCAAGTTCGCCTAACCGCTTGCCCAGCCGTCCGCTGCCGCGCCCGGAGTGTACCATGAAACTCGGCATGATGATGTTTTCCACCGACTATTCGATGCGACCCGACGACTTTGCCCGCGCCGTTGAAGAACGCGGCTTTGAGTCGGTCTGGTTCCCCGAACACACCCACATTCCGGCCAGCCGTAAAAGCCCGTGGCCGATTGGCGGCGAGCTGCCCAAGGAGTACTGGCACGCCCACGACCTGTTTGTGGCGCTGATGGCGGCGGCTGCGGTCACCACCCGCATCAAGGTCGGTAGCGGCATCTGCCTGGTCATTGAGCACGATCCGATCAAGCTGGCCAAACAGGTCGCCTCGGTTGACCGGCTGTCCCAGGGCCGGCTGATCCTGGGCATCGGCGGCGGCTGGAACGCCGAAGAGATGGAAAACCACGGCACGCCGTTCGACCGGCGCTGGAAGGTGCTGCGCGAGAAGATTGAGGCGATGAAGTGCATCTGGACCGAAGAAGAGGCCGAGTATCACGGCGAGTTCGTGGACTTCGACCCGATCTGGTGTCATCCCAAGCCGGTCCAGAAGCCGTATCCGCCGATTGTTCTGGGCACGCATACCTCAAGCGGCATGAACCGGGTGGTGCGCTACTGTGATGGCTGGATTCCAATCGGTCTGGTGGTGGAGGATTTGGCCGCCAGTCTCAGCGATCTGCGCGACCGCGCCCGGCAGGCCGGCCGCGATCCCCACGAGTTGTCGGTGACCATCTTCAGCGCACCGGGCAAGGAAGAGCTGCTGCGCCAGTATGAAGACCTGGGCGTGGAGCGGGTCGTGTTCGGCGCCCGTCCGCAAACCGCAGACAAGGTCCTGCCGCAGCTGGACCGCTACGCCGAGTTTGTGCCCAAGTTTTCCTAGGGGGTGTCATCAGTTAAGGAGGATCACCGAGGCAGCGAGATAGATGGCTCCGAGAAAGCTGACAGCGCGTTTGTCGTAGCGGGTGGCGAGAGCACGGTATTGCTTGAGTTTGGCGAAGAAGTTTTCAATCAGATGGCGCGCTTGATAGAGGTGCTTATCATAGGGGCGAGGCTGGCGCCGATTGGCTTTGGGGGGAATGACCACCGTCACCTCCGCCTGCTCCAAACGGTCAATGACGCGCTCGTGGGCGTCATAGGCTCTATCGGCGAGCAAAGCCCGCACGTGCTTCAGCAGATGGGGCAAGAGGGCCTCCGCACCGGCCAGGTCAGAGGCTTGGCCGGGCGTGAGATGGAAGCCGGTCGGATTCCCGAGCGCATCGCACGTCGCATGGATTTTCGTGCTCAAGCCCCCGCGGGAGCGGCCGATGCATTCGGCCGCGGGGTCCCCCCTTTTGCCCCCGCCCCATGTTGGTGGACGCGGATGATCGTGGCGTCGATCATGGCATATTCGTTATCCGCATCGGCGGCCAGCTGCTTGAAAACCTGCTCCCAGACCCCACTTTTACTCCAGCGCATGTGGCGCGTATGAATCACGCGAAAATCCCCGAACCGGCTCGGCAAATCGCGCCAGGGAATCCCCGCACGATAGCGGTATAAGACCGCTTCCACAAACAACCGGTTATCCCGCGCCGTGCCCCCGACGTGGCCCTCCCGGCCGGGCAGCAGGTCCTGAATCCGTTCCCACTGATCCTCGCGTAACGCATACCGTCTCGCCATTGTGCACCCTCCCTTCGCTTGGGCTGACCAGGGCAGTATACCGAGACGAGACAGGAAAGCCGACCAGGGGGGCACGCTAACTGATGACACGCCCTAGTTTATGCCCCAATTTTCCTAGTCGGCCCACCCGTGCTGCCCGGCGGGTGTTTGGCCCGTGTGGAGCGGCACGGGGAGCCGAGTGCTGGCGATGATGAGGAGAGGCGGCTAGCGCCATTCGCCGTTATGTGTAGCCGTGCAGGTCGGGTGAGCCGTAGGCGTAACCCGACATCCCGTACGTGTCGGATTACGCTCCGCTAATCCGACTGACTACAGTCTAACGTGAAACGCTCTCGCTGCGCCCCAGGTGCGGCTCTCAGAGGAGGAGGTCGGTTCGCCGATGGTCGACGTTGTCAATACGCTGATGCTGATTTCGCTCATGTGCCTGTTGCTGGGTGTCGGCTTGCGCACTCCCTTTGGGGCGGTGCTCGCCGTCGCCCGGCAGTACCACCTCGTGTTACGCGGCCTGGTGGCAAATTTCCTCATCGTTCCTGCCGTGTTCGTCCTCGCGCTGCAGGGCTTGCCGCTTGGCCCCGACATCGTCATCGGCCTGCTGGTCATGGCCGCCGTCCCAGTCGCGTCGGCCGCCCCGCCCTTTGTCGGACTGGCCAAGGGCGACCTGCCCTACGCGGTGGGGCTGATGCTCATTGTGGCCTTCCTGTGCGTCCCGCTCACGCCGCTCATCCTCGCCGTGTGCCTGCCCCCGAGTGAGGCCGGCTTGGAAATCGACCCCTGGAGAGTCATCCAGATCCTCCTGACCGCCCAGTTGATCCCGCTGAGTGTCGGCATGATTATCCAGCATGTCAGGCCAAGTTGGGCACAGACACTGCTGCGGTTTCTGCCCCGGCTCGCCCTGATCGGTGTTGTGGTGACGCTGAGCCTGATCGCCGCCCTGCAAGCCCGGCAGATTGTTGGCCTCGGGGTCGTGCCGCATCTGGCAGCCCTGCTGTCCGTTCTGGTGTGTCTCCTGATCGGGAATGTGATGATGCGCGGCGAGGCGGCCGCCCTGCGCCGGTCGCTGGCCGTCTCCACGGCGATTCGGAATGTCGCGCTGGCTCTGCTCATCGCCGGCACCAATTTTCCCGGCACCACGGTTGTCACGATTGTCTTTGTCTTCGGCCTCCTGTCCCTGCTGGTCAGTGTTACCTACGGGAAGCTGACGACGGGGGTGGGCGTACGGGGTGCTGAGGCGTAGACCCGTGCTAACGGCCTCGAAAGGTGGGCGGCCGCTTGTCAACAAAAGCCCTGACCGCCTCCCGAAAGTCCTCGGTCTGCTGGACACGGATGAGGCGGTCGGCCTCCATGTCGAGACAGGTGCGCAGGTCCTGGCTCACCGCCCGGTTCAGATTTTCTTTCATATAGCCGATGGCGATGGGCGGTCCGGCGGCAATCCGTTTGGCCAGGGCCAAGGCTTCGGCGTGCAGCTCGTCGTCGGCCACCACCCGGTTGACGATGCCGAGCCGCTCGCACTCGCGCGCGCTGACCCGGTCGGCGGTGTAGTACAGCTCTCGGGCTTTGGCGGTGCCCACCAGCTGGGTCAGAAACCAGCTGCCGCCGTAGTCGCCTGACAGACCGATATTCCGAAAGGCGGTGCTGATGAACGCCCGCTCGGCGGCAATCCGGATATCGCAGGCCAGGGCGATGGACAGACCCGCTCCGGCGGCTGGGCCGGGCAGGGCGGCAATGACGGGCTTTTCCAGCTCATAGATCATGGCCGTCAGGGTCGCCTGCTTGTGACGCAGGGTCGCAATCTTCTGTTCGGTGGTCTGTTCGACCGGTGGGCCGGCGTTCATGCTTTTGACATCGCCGCCGGCACAGAAGGCCTGGCCGGCGCCGGTCAGCAGGATGCAGCCGACCTCGGGCATGGCCGCCAGCTCAGGCATGATGCGGCGCAGGGCCGGGGTCAGAATATCGGACAGCGTGTTACGGGCTTCCGGGCGGTTGAAGGTCACCACCCCGACGCCGCCTTCGATATGGCACAAGAGCTGCTGTGTTCCGGTATCAACAGGACGGTTGGTGGCTTGACGGGCTTGGTCAGACATACAGCTTCCTCCTCAGCCCGCATGTGTACGCCACGGACTGTGTCCATTCAAGCCGCCTCGCCGTCTGCCTTCCAGACCAGACCCTGAGAAAACCTGTTGCCGGTCAGCGCTTCCCAAGCGCCTCGCGGCTCAAATCGGCAGGGATGGCCGGTGACCGATACGGGTTCCGTTGACACGCCGCTTGAGGGTGTTAGGGTCTGGGTGTGGAACGGCTTATCCGTACCAGAGCACAAGATGAGTGCTGATACGGCCTTGATACTCGTTTTTAGCCTGCTCGCGTTCTTTGCCGCTGGCGTGATTGTTCTCACCTTTCTGGAGCGAGACGAGCAGGACGAGCCGAGCCAATCCGCAAGGTGACGCGTAGCCATGTCCCGCGAAAATATCCGTCCTCAAGAAGAACCGTTGGACGAAGAAGAACGACAGTTGATTCGAGAACTGGAAGCCGGAGAGTGGGTTTCTGACCCAGACTTTGTATCCAAGAAGCCGCACTTCGAGCAAGTAGCGCGAGACACCCTCGCCAAACACTAATCGTTACTAACTCAGAGATAATCGCCAGCAAGCGGATATGTGGGCCGGCCGTGTGAAGCAGCCGCGAGGGACGCTGGCGGTGTGACGGCCTCCCGTTTGTTTGATAAGGTGCCCGCTCGTCCTGTACCGGACACCACTGCGGGAGAGCGTTTTCTCAATTGGCACAAACACCTTCTGATTCTGCGACCTCCGCGTTTTCCTACCCCGCCTTTCGGCGCTATTGGGCCTCTCGGCTGTTCTCCACCCTGGCCACCCAGATGCAGTCGGTTGCGATTGGTTGGCAGGTGTATGACATGACCCACCGGCCTCTCGATCTGGGCTTTGTCGGCCTGGCCCAGTTTCTGCCCGGCCTGGGCTTGGCTCTGATCGCCGGCTATGTGGTTGACCGCTACGACCGCCGCGCGATCCTGGGCCTGTGTACCGGGCTGGAGGCTGTCTGCTCGGTCCTGCTGTTGGCCCTGATCCTGAGCGGCAATGCCAATGTCCTGTTGATTTTCGGCGTGCTGGTGCTGTTCGGGATTGCGCGGGCGTTTGTGTTTCCGGCCGGCATTGCGCTGATGCCGAACCTGGTGCCCCAGCACCACTATGTGAATGCTGCGGCCTGGAGTTCTTCGGCCTGGCAGACGGCCACCATTGCCGGCCCGGCGGTCGGCGGCATGCTGTACGCCTTGGGACCGGCGGTCGTGTATGGGGTGTCCGGCCTGCTGCTGCTCGGCTCTTCGCTGCTGGTGGTGTCGATTCGGATTCAGCGGGTGGTGAGTCAGAAAAAAGCCGCGAGTTGGGCGACGGTTGTGGCCGGCATCCACTTCATTCGCACCCAGCCGATTGTGCTGGGCGCGATCTCGCTCGACCTGTTTGCCGTGCTGCTGGGCGGGGCTACCGCGCTGCTGCCGGTGTACGCCCGGGATATCCTGTTTGTCGGGCCGACCGGCCTGGGCATCCTGCGCAGTGCGCCGGCAGCCGGGGCGCTGCTGACCGCCATGATTGTCGCCCGTCGCCCCATTCGGCAGCACGCTGGGCGGATTCTGCTCGCCACGGTCGGGGTGTTCGGGGCGGCCACGATTGTGTTTGGCGTGTCCGAAACGCTGTGGCTGTCGCTCCTGATGCTGTTTCTGATGGGTGCGGCCGACATGGTCAGCGTGGTGATTCGGCGCGTCCTGGTCCTGGTCGCCACGCCCGACGACATGCGGGGGCGGGTCAGCGCGGTCGAGTCGGTCTTTATCGGTGCCTCAAACGAGTTGGGAGAGTTTGAGTCCGGGGTGACTGCGGCCTGGTTTGGGGTGGTGCCGGCGGTCGTGCTGGGCGGACTGGGCACGATCGGTATCGTCAGCCTGTGGGCGAAGATCTTCCCCCAGCTGAGACAGGTCGATAGCCTGGAAATTCATCCTCGCGTCTAAGGTATGACGCAAGAGGCGGTAGGGGCGGGTTTCAAACCCGCCCTTACAGGTCGCGGATGGCCGGCAGGACTTCTTCGGCAAGGCGGCGCAGGGCGACGAGCATCTTGTCGTGCGGAATCAGGCCGCCCGGATTCAGGGCGCACAGCAGCTGGTCGCACTGAATCTCTGCCTGGATGCTCCGAATCTTGGCAATACACTCGTCTGGATGGCCGTAGATCGCCATACGTTCCTCGGCCACCGCATAGTCGAGTCCGTTGCCGATAGGGTGGTGGGCCAGGCTTTCAGCCACCTGGGCACGTACATCAGCCCTGTCGTTACCGGGATAAACGAAAAACAGGGCCGAGACACCCCCAGCCGTCGGCGAACCGTGGACCTCCTGACAGGTGTCGCGGTAGAGCTTCAGGTGGCCCAGGAAATCGTCGGGCCAGGGATGGATAGGGGCGGCCATGAGTACCCGATAGCCACGGCGGCCGGTGAAGACGGCTGTGCTCGGGCTGTTGGCGGCAATATGAATTGGAGGGCAGGGCTGCTGGATGGGTTTGGGCACGACCTCGACCGCGTCGAAGTCGTAGTAGTCGCCGTGGTAGGAGAAACGCGGGCTGGTCCAGGCCCGCTCGATAATGTCCAACGCTTCTTCAAGGCGCTGGCTGCGCTCCTCCCAGGGAATGCCAAAGGTCTCGAAATTCTGGTTCCAGGTCCCGCGACCGGCCCCGAACTCCAGCCGGCCATCGCTCAGCATGTCAACCGTGGCGGCCTCTTCGGCAATGTGCAGGGGGTGGTGGAGCGGCAGCTGGCTGACGCCGATTCCGAGCCGGATGCGTGTGGTCTGGGCGGCCAGGGCGGCGGCCACAGTCAGCGGCCTGGGCATGACCGAGAAGCTGGGGTTGAAGTGCGCCTCGGCCAGCCAGACCGAGTCAAAGCCGAGCGCATCGGCGTACACGATCTGCTCCAGGGTCTGGCGATAACGGGTCTGCATCGACTGCCGGGGAGCGCATGGGAGCTGATAAAAAATACCACACTGCATAGGAATCGTCCTCTCAAGAGCTTCCTGCCTTATCAACCCCTGGTCCCGGAAATGCAAGAGACGGAGCGGACAATTCCAAAACGGGAGACAGAGTCTTCCCTTGTTTGTACGTAAACTACAGTGTACTTTTACGTATATTCATGTCTTCCCGAGGAGGATCAGGATGCCTACCGGACGTGCGGTTCAACGAAAGAATTTCAATACGCTCAAGAAGGCCCGGAAAAATTTTTATCTCCGAACGGATAGTCTGAAGAAGGCGCAGAAAGTCTTGGGAACCCGGACCGAAACCGAGACGGTCGAGCGTGCCCTGGAACTTGTCGTCTTTCAGGAAGAAGCGCTCGGGGCGTTCCGCAAGCTGTGCGAACAGGGAGAGCTGGAAGATGCCTTCGGCCAAGCCCGTCACCAGTCTGGCTCATAAGTCCCTGTATGATACCAGCGTCTATATCAACGCCATACGCAGCCGGGCGTACTACGAAGCCTTGCTCCCGCATTTCTCCCGCTCGCTCCCCTCGACCTATTTTTGCGCAGTCGTCGCCCTGGAGCTGAAGGCCGGCTGCCTGACCCCTGCCGCTCATGCGCGTGTCGAGGCTTTTGTTCGACCCTTCCGCCGCACGGGCCGTCTGGTGACCCCGAACTTTGCCGACTGGGAAGAGGCTGGACAGATTCTCGCGCGTATAGGCCGGGACCGGCCAGACCTCAAGGATAAGCGTCCCGCGCTCGTCAATGACACACTGATTGCCCTGTGCGGCCGGCGGCTCGGGGCGCTTGTCTATACGGCCAACGAGGAAGATTTCGCCCTGATTCGGCAGTATAAACATTTCCGCTTTGCCGTCGTCTGAACGGTGCTGTCGGCCGAGCCAAAGTGCGCTACAGTGGCCGGACTCTCTACGCAACACACAAGGAGGCAGCCGCCATGAGACTCGAAGGCAAAGTGGCAGTGATTACCGGCGGGGCGAGCGGAATGGGCCAGGCGACGGTCCTGCGTTTTCTCGACGAAGGGGCGCGCGTCGTGATTGCCGATTACAACGCCGACAACGGCGAAAAAACGCTCGGCCTGGCCCGCGGGGCCGGACATACCGACACGGTGCGGTTTATCCGCACCGATGTGGCCAAAGAGGCCGATATTGTGGCCATGGTCGAGCTGGCGGTGTCGGAGTTCGGCCAGCTCGACATTATTTTCAATAATGCCGGGGTGGGCGGGGTGGTCGGACCGGTCTGGGACATTGCGGTCGAGGAGTGGGACTATACCTTTGACGTGCTGACCAAGGGCGTGTTTCTGGGCATCAAGCACGCCGCCCGGGCGATGAAGAAACAGGGCCATGGCGGGGCGATCATCAATACCGCCTCGACCGCCGGGCTGAGCGGCGGGTCCGGTCCGCTGGTCTACTCCGCAGCCAAGGCGGCGGTGATCAATCTGACAAAATCGTCCGCCGTTCAGCTCGCGTCGGATCGGATTCGGGTCAACGCCATCTGCCCGGGCGCGATCCTGACCGGGCTGACCGACCAGGGTAATCCCCAACAGACAGCCCAGACGATGGACGGCTTTCAACCCTGGCCGGAACACGGCAAGGGCGAGGACATCGCCGGTGCAGCCCTGTTTCTGGCCAGCCAGGACGCCGCCTTTGTCACCGGCGAAGCCCTGGTTGTCGACGGCGGGCTGACCGCCATCGGCCCGGATATGTGGCGGCGCTTTGCGCTCAAGCAGGAGGCCCAGGCGCGCAACAGCCATATCAACCGGGGCAGCACTGGGGAGGCTGTGACCTCACGCCGGGTCGGGGACTTGTGAGGCGTCTTATTTGCCCGTGAAGCGGGGCGAACGTTTTTCGAGAAACGCCCGCCGGCCTTCCTCAAAGTCCTCGGTCTGGCGGGCGTAATACAGGGCCTGGCCCTGATATTCGTAGGCCTTGTCCGGCGTTGTTGTTTCCCAGCCGTGCAGGATGGCCGACTTGGTATAGCCATAGGTCAGGGTCGGCCCCTGGGCAAACTCGCGCGCCCACTCCAGGGTGGCGTCTTCGAGCTGGTCGAGGGGAACGACCCGATTCACCAGCCCCCAGCGCTCGGCCTCCTGAGCCGACAGCTGCGGGGCGAGTAAGGCCCACTCCATGGCCTTGCCAATGCCCACAAACTGCTGGAGGAGGCTGGTGCCGGTTGCAATCCCCCGCTTGACGAACGGAATGCACAGAGTGGCCGTATCGGCCATCACCCGCAGATCGCAGCCCAGAGCCAGATTGAAGCCGGCGCCGTGGGCGTGGCCGTTAATCATGCCAATGACCGGCTTGGACAGGCCCCGCATCTTGGCCAGGACCAGCGGCCAGCGGCCCTCGCCCTGCACGTACTGCTTGACCGGATCGTCGTACACCCGGTAGGGCTCGCCCGGCTCGGCCATGCCCTTGAGGTCGTCGCCGGCGCAGAACGCCCGGCCCGCGCCGGTCAGAATCACGACCCGCACGTCAGCGTCCCGCTCGCAGTCTTCAAAGGCTTCCAGGAGTTCGAGACCGACGCGGACGTTGATGGCGTTGAGCCGCTCGGGGCGGTTGAGGGTGATACGACAGATGCCGTCTGTCTGCTCGACAATAAGGTAACGGAACTCCATGCTGAGTCCTTTCGGGGCGGAATGGGATAGGGCAAAGCATAGGTCGCCCGGCGGTGGGGGACAAGGGCAGGGCAAGCTGGTGCGAATAACGTTGTTGTGTCGCCCTTCGACTTCAGGCGCGCTGCGCCTTACGCTCAGGACCAACGGCCTCCCGTTCGTGCTGAGCGTAGCGGAGCGAAGTCGAAGCAGGGATGCCGGATTACGTCCGGCAGGGCTACAGCCTAACGTGAAACGCGCTGGCGGTCTGGAGGGCGCGGGCAGGAGACTCTGGAGGGCACAGAATCTCCCGCCCGCAGGAGGGAACGGGTCAGGGACGGTCGGCCGGACTCTGGACGTAGCGGGCCGCCGTGTCGTGTTCGTCGGCGCCGGTCAGGCCCGGGCTGACGGGTGTCTGCTCGGCCACTACCTGGACCGACGCGATGTCTCCCTGGAAAACCAGCCGGTTGGCCGTATTTTGGGCGTGCAGCTTGGCCTGCATGGCGGCCGACAGGTGTATGGAGCGCTGGTCGGGAAAGCGGTCCGGCCAGATGTGCGGTCGCAGAAAGAATTCTTCCGGATACTTCACCTCGGCCTGGGTTTTGATGGAGGTGTCGAGATACCACTGGCGGCGCATGAAGTCGGGGTTGAAATAGATCTCGGCTTCCCGCTCGTCCCAGTCGATCACCTTATGGCTGTCGTTACACATGTAGGACATGATATCGCCCGGAATATGCCAATGGACAATAAAGCGGGTGCCATAGCCGTGCTCGCCCAGGCCTGGGTTGAACAGATCGGCCATCCGGACCTCAATGTGGATCAGCCTGCCGTCCGGACCGTACTGCTCGACCCGCAGGGGAAAAAACGTGTGTTTGTCCAGCCAGAAAATCAGGCGTGGCACATAATAGTCGGGCAGCCAGTCTTCGCGGGCAACAGCCTCGACAACGTAGGTCTCGACCCCGCCGTCGGCCCGGTAGTAGGGGTAGGATTCGCCCATCGGTTTGAGCGCTTGGGTCTGATACTGGCGAAATTCGTCTGTGTCGAGGTCGCGCAGCGTGATGGTCGGCCGGGTGTGGGGAAAACGGACTGTCTCGTCCACTACGTCGGTGCCCAGAATGCGCCAGCGGAATTCCCAGGCGTCGCGGCCGTAGGAGTCGTCGGGGGTCAGCGCCATGTTGGGGAAACGGCTCTGGCGTCGCCGGGGCACCTGATGGCGCACGCGTCGAATGGACGACGAGTAGCGAAAACGCTCTTCTTTCTTGTGAAAGCTCTTGTCGGTCCGATAATGGATGGCAATCCACTGCGAGCCCTCGGCCACAGGCGGGGCAACGCCCTGACTCAGCGAGCGGTAGACTTCCTCGCCGGGCTTGAGACGAAACTCGGCCTGCACCCCGGTTATCCCGCGATCGCTCGGTGAATAATCGACAAAGGTAATCGACTTGCCGGGGTTCAACAGTACGCCGGTGTCGCCGATTGACGCCCAGCTGTTGGCCACCACCCCCGACCAGCGCGGACGGGGGTTGTACTCCATCAGCTTGTAGCCCATCTCTTCCGCCGTGTAGGGCAGGGTGAACGGGTAGGGTTCGGCCGGCAGATAGGGCACCTCGGGGTGACGCGGGGTGTCGGTCGCCCGGTCGATGGCCTGGAGTTCCTGGCCGGACAGTTCGTCCAGGGTTTTCCAGCTACGCTGGGCGGTTTCCTGAGCCGCGACCGGTCGGTGTGCGGCGAACACAGCCGCCAGGATGAGTAGTGCGACGAGCTGGACAGCTCGGTGCCTCATTGTGCCTCCTGGGTGCGATCCGGGTGGCTCTGCCATCCCGACGGTATCGCCCGTGATCCATTCCTGTGGTTTGCCAAGGGCTACAAATATGACATGAACGTTCATTCAGTCAAGCCGCCTTTTGTGAAACTTCCATGAAATGCGAAAGCAATAAGGATAAGCTCCCCTAATCTGCTGAGCCTTCCCTTTCTTGTCCCTGGCCAGGCACAGTGCTAGCGTCCGGTGAAACACCACAGGGCGCATGGCCCTGGCGTAAAGGAGGACGTATGGCAGACCGACTCACAGGCAAGGCTGCGATTGTTGTTGGGGCCGGCCAGACACCGGGCGATACCATCGGCAACGGCCGGGCGACCGCAATCGTGTATGCTCGCGAGGGTGCTCGGGTGCTGGTGGTTGACCGACGGCTGGAGTCCGCCCAGGACACCTGTCAGATGATTGCCAAAGAGGGCGGCCAGGCCGTGGCCTTTCGGGCTGATGCGACCAGCTCGGACGACTGTCGGAGCATGGTCGAGCAGTGTGTCCAACACTTTGGCCGGCTGGACATTCTGCACAACAATGTCGGTATTGGCGACCGGGACTCGGGGCCGACCCACCTGGAAGAGGCGGCCTGGGACCGGATCATGGAGGTCAACATGAAGAGCGTCTTCTTACCCTGCAAGCACAGCCTGCCGGTGATGCGGCAGCAGGGCAGCGGCAGCATCATCAGCATCTCCTCGATCGCGGCGGTGTGTTCGGTCGGCATGTTGGCCTATAAGACCTCCAAGGCCGGCATCAACGCCATGACCCATCAGATGGCGCTCGGCAATGCCAAGTACGGCATTCGGGTCAACGCCATCATGCCCGGTCTGATGGATACCCCGATGGCCATCGAGGGCATTTCGGCCGCGCGCAATATCGGCAAAGACGCCCTGCGCCAGGAACGTGACGCCCAGGTGCCCCTGGGCAGAAAAATGGGTACGGGCTGGGATATTGCCCACGCCTCGCTGTTTCTGGCCTCGGATGAGGCGCGCTTTATTACCGGGGTGATTCTGCCGGTCGACGGTGGGCAGAGTGCCCGGATCGGTTGAGGGGCGCTCGGTCGGGCGCGGTTGCCAGCGCCTCAGCCGCCGTCAATCTCACCGGGGTGCAGCAGCTCGGCCCGGGGAGGCAGGTTGAGGACGGCCTCGGGAAAGAATTCAGCCAAGTAGGAAATGATGTGCTTGACCGATAGCATGCCGACCGGACGGTGCGCCTCGTCGACGAGCGGCAGCCGCCGAAAGCCGCCCTCGCCCATGAGGTTGAGGGCAAAGGCCAGCGGGGCATCGGTCGGCAGGGCTTCCGGGTCGGCGGTCATGACCGTCTCGACCTGAAGCTGGCTCAAGTCCTGATCGCCGCCCAGCACTTTGTTGAGCAGGTCGCGCTCGGTAAAAATCCCCACCAGGCGCCCGGCCTCCTGGACCAGGACACAGCCGACCCGCTGCTCCTGCATGAGGCGAACCGCCTCGGCCACACTGGTCTGGGGCGTGACATTCAGCGGCGGAACATAGGGCAGGGTGCTGATCGGTTCGTGCAGGGCGTTCTCATCCAGCTGGCGTCGGGCGGGCGCCGTCCGCTCCTCGATGATATGTTCTTCCTCTTCCAGGCCCTCGCTCGCATATCGCATTGTCGTGTTGTCTGCTGCCATGTCTCGCGTCTCCTTGTGAAGAAGAGGCTGCCCAAGCGGCCGTTTTTCCAGCCCTGGGGCGAAATCAGGAATGCCTTTACTAGACCAAGTCCCGGTCAGCAGTCAAGCCACGCAAGTGATAGCCAAGTGATATTTAGGTGACAAATTCTGTGTTTCGCCCCAGGGGTCTGCAAAAGGCGAAACCTGACGGATTGGCCATTTTCTTGACTGAATATTCATTCCCGGAAGCCTCGCTCTCGCTAGATATCTCGGTCAGCGGGAGGCCAGTCAGAACTTGTCAGGGGCCAGGCTCTTGGCCTATAGTGCGGGCGCGTGTTCTTTCTCGCTCGACCGAGAGCAGAGACGCTGTCATACGGCAGCCACAACAAGGAGGGCGGCGATGGCTGACGAACAATTGCTGGCACAGTTGAACAAGACCTTGCAGAGTGAATACCGAACGATTTTTCAGTACGTGCAAAATTCCTATATGGTCAAAGGCATGCGCAGGCCGGCGATGGTCGGCTGGTTGCGCGGCATGGTCCAGAAGGAGATGCAGGACGCCTTCAAGCTGGCCGATAAGATTGTCTCCCTGGGCGGCATTCCGACTACCGAGGTGCCAGAAATCACCCATTCGACCAAGTCCGAGGTCATCCTGAGCGAGAGTCTGGCCCTGGAAGAGGCGGCGGTCGAGGAGTATCAGGAGTGCATCCGGCTGGCTGCCGCGAGCGACAACACCGCCCTGCGGGTGTTTCTGGAAGGCGCGCTGGCGAGTGCCGAAGAGGACGCCGAGGAAGTTCGTAAAATGCTTGAAGAATAGGACCCAATGCCTGGACCTTACGGGGCGGTTGCGATCGTCCTGCACTCCCATATCCCCTATGTTCTCGGCCACGACCAACTCGAAGAGGAATGGTTGTTTGAAGCCGTCGCCGAGTCCTATCTGCCCCTGCTGCAGGGGTTTCGCGGGCTGATTGCCCAGAACATTGCGCCCCAGGTCACGCTAGGGCTGACCCCGGTCCTGTTGGAACAGCTGGCCGACCCGCGCTTCGCCCCGCGTTTTGTATCCTACCTGGAGCGCAAAACCTGGGCTGCGTGGGACGATCAGCGGACGTTCACCGCCCGCAACGAGGCTGAGTTGGCCCGCGTGGCCGGCCTGTGGGCGGGCTATTACCAACACACCGGGCGGTTTTTTCAGCACGATCTGGCGGCCGACATCATCGGTGGCTTCCGCCAGCTGCAAACGACCGCAGGGGTCGAGATGCTGACCTCGGCCGCCAGCCATGCCTATCTGCCCTTGCTCGGCACGGATGCCGGTGTCCAGGCTCAGATCGAGCTTGGCGCGGCCTGTTCCGCACGCCATTTCGGGACCCCGGCTCAGGGCTGCTGGCTGCCGGAGTGCGGCTACCGTCCGGCTGGAGACTGGACTCCGCCGCTCGGGATGGCCGGCCCGTCAGCCGACCGGTCTGTCGCCCGCCCGGGCATTGATCGCTTCCTGACTACAGCCGGCCTCCAGTACTGTCTGATCGATCAGCCCCAGCTCACGGCGAGTCTGGCCGGCTCGGCGCGTCCGAGTCCGCTGCGTGTCCATCAGACCACGAGCCAGACCGCAGGCCAGACCGCAGGCAAAGACCGCTCAGCCCCCCTGACCCTGTTCACCCGGGATTTCGATACCAGCCTGCGGGTCTGGCAGCGCGCCGGAGGCTATCCGAGCGATGCGTGGTATCTCGAGTTTCATAAGAAACACGCCGGGGGAGAGCTGCGCTACTGGCGAATCACGGACCGTCGGCCGGGTCTGGACGGCAAACAGCCCTACGTCCCGGAAGCCGCGTTTGGCATGGCCAGCACGCACGCGGCCCAGTTTGCCGGTCTGCTGCACGAGCGGCTGCGCAGCCATTGGCAGCAGACCGGCGAGACCGGAATTGTGGTGGCCGCGTTCGATACCGAGCTGTTTGGGCACTGGTGGTTTGAGGGCGCCCAGTGGCTGGTTGAACTGATCCGGCAGCTCGGGCTCCATCAAGCCGGGACGCTCACCCCCTGCGCGGCCTTTCTGGACCACAGCCCGGTGCGCCAGCCGCTTGATCTCGTCGAGTCATCGTGGGGCGAGGGCGGGGATCATCGGGGCTGGCTGAACGACGCGACGCGGGCGTTCTGGCGTCAGGTGTACCAGGCCGAGAGCGCAATGCAGCGGCTGGGCCGGACTGCGGTCGGCGAGACGCCTGACCCGCGCGAACGGCGTATCCTGCAGCAGGCCGGCCGGGAACTCCTCCTGCTGCAATCCTCGGACTGGCCCTTCATGCTCACCCGGCGGGTGACGCCGGACCATGCCGAAGAGCGAATCGGGCTGCACGCAGAGAACTTTCAGCACTGTGTGCGGATGGTTGAGCAGCACCGGGCCGGGCGGCCGCTTGCTGACCAGGACTGGCGCGGCTTGGAGCGGATGGAACGCCAGCACCGGCTGTTTCAGGATTTGGATCCGGCTCTCTTCTGGCCCGGCCCGGCGCACAGACCCTCCGCCGCGCAGCCGGCGGCCGCCAGACCGGTGCGGGTGGCCGATCCGGTCTAGGCTAGGCCGGCCGCTCGATGCAGTCCGCGGATGCCGCAGTGCTGAGCGGCTTTCTTCGGAGCCGGGATCAGGATACAACACACACCATACCGATGAAGGAGAGCAGGCTGCTATGGAGAATCGGACACCGCGCTATGAGGAGGCGGCGCCATCTTTTCCGACCTGGAAAAAACGTCTGGAGGAAGCCGAAAAAAACGGCCAGCGGGGCGAGGAGGTCGAGCGCTTTTTGCAAGTCCTCAAAGCTGTCGGCTCGCCCATGATTGATGAGGATGCGGTTCATTTTGTCTACTACGACCCGGATGCCCGGCGGGTCGCCCTGACCGGCGAGCTGACCCAGTGGGGGCAGACCGGCATGCCGCTCTCGCCCCTGGGCGCGACCGGCTTTTTTTATCTGACGGTCGATGTCCAGGGACCGGCCCGGGTGGAGTATAAATTCATCGTCGACGGAGAGTGGGTCTCCGATCCGTTCTGCCCCAATGCGGTCGACAACGGCGTCGGCGAGCAGAATTCCTACTTTATTATCGGCGACTTGCGCGATCCGCCGGAACTCGAACAGGTGCCCGATATTCCGCACGGTGAGGTCGAGGAGTTCGACTTTCAGAGCGCGGTCATGCGCAACACCCGCCGGGTGTATGTCTACATGCCGCCCAACTATGAGCAGGCCAGGACGACCCGCTACCCGACCATGTATGTCCACGACGGGGGGGAGTATCTGACCCGCGCCCGCCTGGCGACCGTGCTCGATAATCTCATTCAGGCTGGGGAAGTTCCGCCGCTGATGGCGGTCATGATGAATCCTGGCGAACGTATCCGCGAGTATTGGGCCAATGATGACTATGCCCGCTTTCTCGAACAGGAAATGATCCCCCATATTGACAGCCATTACCGCACGCTTGATCACCGGGAGGCGCGGGGGACGATGGGCGCCTCTATGGGCGGGCTGATGTCCACCTATCTGGGCCTCGCCTACCCGCACCTGTTCTCCAAGGTTGGCGGACAGTCGAGCGCCCTGTTTCTGCTGCACAGCGATCAGGCGACCGATCTGCGCCGACGCTTCGCCATTCCCCGCAGTCAGCGCGTGGAGGCCAAGCTGCTCCCGGATTTGGTGAGTAAGCTGCGGGCCAAGGTGGCGTTTTATTTTGATGTCGGCAAGTACGAACCCCAGTTCATTCCGGCTCATCACCAACTCGTACCGCTGCTCGAAGCCAAGGGCTGTCCGTGCCTGTTTCAAGAGCTGGTCGGCGGCCACAACTGGACGAACTGGCGCGCCCATCTCAAAGATCTGCTCACCTTTCTGTGGCGAGACAGCCTGCCGCTGGCCGATGAGCCGCCGCCCGTCCGTGACGCCGCAGCCTCCCCCCCAAAGACGGACCAGCCGACAACGCCGGAGCCGTCTGCGGCTCAGGACAGTCCGACTTCTGCCTTGCAGCAGCAGGGCTGGAGCCCGCACATAGAACGCGCCGTTGAGGATGGACAGCTGCGCTACCGGCTGGCGCTGCCGGCGTGTGATCCCCAGGACATTGAGCTGTTCGTGGTCAGCAACCAGCTGATTGTGCAGCTCGCCCTGCCGGATCCGGGCAACGGCAGTGGGCAAACCAGACGCTTTGAGCAGGTCGTGCCGCTGCCCGATGGGGTCAAGTCTACCGGCATCCAGGCGCACTATGCGTCTGGCGTGCTTGAAGTGGTACTCCTGCTGTCAAAACGGATTTCTGCTCGACGCGTGCCGATCCAAGGGGTGTGAGCCGCCCCGCATCAGTCCCCATGGCCGTCCCCGCCCCCTCTGGCTCCTCCCCGCCCTGGACGCCTGGCCTGCGGATGTACAACCTGTTTCCGCTGCTGGCCGGCCCCCTGCCGAGCTGGGAGCCGCATCTCGAGCGAGCCCGGCGGATGGGCTTCGACTGGGTATTCATCAATGCCTTTCACACTGCGGGCTACTCCGGCAGTCTGTACGCGATCAAGGACTACTACAGCGTCGATCCGCGTTTGCTGGATCCGAACGCCGGCCGGCCCCAGGTCCAGCTGAAACGCATGCTGCGTGCGGCCAAGCGGCTCGGCCTCAAGGTCATGATGGACCTGGTCATCAACCACACCGCTTTCGATTCGGTTCTGGTCGCCCGATACCCCGATTGGTACAAGTACGACGCCGCCGGCAAACGGGTCCACCCCAGCGCCAGGGACGGCAGAAAAAAGGTCGTGTGGGGCGATCTGGTCGAAATAGACAACGCTGGCAGCCCGGACCGTGAACAGCTGTGGCAGTACTGGCTCGGCCTGGTGCGGTACTATGCAGGGTTGGGATTTGACGGCTTTCGGTGCGACGCAGCCTATAAAGTCCCGACGGCGCTGTGGACCTTCCTCATCCAGGAGCTGAAACGCTCCTACCCCGACCGCCTGTTTGTGGCCGAGTCCTTGGGCTGTCCCATTGAGCAGACCGTGCAGCTGGCCCAGTCCGGGTTCGATTACGTGTTCAACAGCTCAAAGTGGTGGGACTGGAACGGCCGCTGGTGCGTCAACCACTACCAACGCACGGCGCCCTGGGCGCCGTCCATCAGCTTTCCCGAATCGCACGATACCGAGCGCCTGGCCACCGAACTGGGCGGCGACCGGGCGGCGGTCAGGCAGCGCTACGCGTTTGCCGGCCTGTACGCGAGCGGGGTGATGATGCCGATGGGCTTCGAGTACGGGTTTCGCCGCCGGCTCGATGTGGTCAAAACCCGGCCCCAGGACTGGGAAGAGCCGGTTTGGGATTTGCGCGATTTCATTGCCGACGTGCACCGCATCAAGATGACCTACCGGGTGTTCAACGAGGACGGGCCGATACGCCTGCTGCGGGTGCGCAACCGCGCAGTGTTTGCGTGTGTCAAATCGAGCCGGGACGGGACAGAGCGCGCGCTGCTGTTGCTGAACAAGGACCGCTGCTATCCCCAGCGCTGCTGGCTGGGCAGCCTGGGGCGTGTGTTTGCCCCGCCTGAGCGCATTGATGACCTGGCTCTGGACGGGCGTTTGCACCATACGCCGGACTTTCGGATCGGCCGGCTCAAACCGGCCGGCGTGAACGTGCTGTATTATCGGCGGGAGGAAGAGGGTAGGGCGGGGCGGACTACATCGTCAGATAGGTGTTGATCGCCCGCTTGCCGTCCACCACCAGGGCTGTCTCGACGCTGTCTATGGCTGGCTGGGTGGTGAGTTCCAGGGTGTCCTGGATATTGTTGACCGCCTCCTCATTCACCTCGGCCAGAATATACAGCTTGCGCTTGCCCAGATCGGCCACCGTGTTCATGATTCTGACCCCCTCGGCCGGCTGCATCAGGCGTCGCTGGACCACGCTGGCTGCTGAGCGATTTTGCGCAACGGTCGCCCCGGCGCGCCATGTGATGGTGATCAAAAACTGCATGTGTGCCTCCTGTGGCTGAGCGGGCAGGATCGTACGCCGCTTCTACCCCTGATGGTGTTTGGCTGTCAAGTTCGTTCATGGACGCAGGCCCCGCTCTTGCGCCGCCGGGCGACCGTGCCGGTTTGTCCGGGCCGACGTTGCTGAAAAGAGTGGCAGGGGCTGCGAATTTCTTGAGCATGCTCCGTGGCTGCCACGCTGCGGCCCGCTCCACTCCGCGTCCGCGCTGACGCAAAAACGACGGCCTGCTTGCGCGCCCCATGTTTTCATACAATTTTCATATGGGTGGTATATAAATTGCTTACCCTCTCTCAAGAGACATGTTACATAGTGGGTGCACTGCCTATCTTATGGAAGAGAGACGTGTCACATGGGTACGCACCATATCAAACGGATTGGGGTATTGACCGGGGGTGGCGATGCGCCCGGCCTGAATCCGGCACTGAAAGCCGTTGTCTATAAGGCGACCGTTCTGGGCATTGAGGTCATCGGCCTGCATGACGGCTGGCACGGCTTGCTGAACGAAGGCTGTCAGGAGTGGATACGGCTGGAAGACCATGCGGTTCGGCGTTGGGACCGTGATGGCGGGACGAATCTGGGCTCGTCCCGGACGAATCCGTTCCGCACCCCCCTGCCGGACCAGACTGAGCCGAGTGATCGCTCAGAGGAAGTTCTGACCAATATCGAGCGTTTGCAGCTCGATGCGGTGATTGCGCTGGGCGGGGAAGACACGCTGGGGGTCGCGGCCAGGCTGTGCCGGCAGGGCGGCAAGGTTGTCGGCATCCCCAAGACTATCGACAACGATCTGAACCGGACCGACTACACGCTGGGTTTTGATACGGCGCTGCGCAACTGTGCCGAAGTGATCGAACAGGTGCGCACCCCGGCCGGCTCCCACCACTGGGTGCAGGTCGTTGAGGTCATGGGCCGCCACGCCGGGCACCTGGCCCTGTGGAGCACCATGGCGGGCGGGGCGGCCATGGTGCTGATTCCCGAGTATCCGTTTTCGTATGAACACGTCTACGGCCTGCTGACCAAACGTCTGGAACGCGGCAAGCAGGACCGGCGCTATCCCCGCTACGCGGTCGTTGTGGTTGCAGAAGGCGCGACGGCCGTCGATGAGGGCTTGGTGACCATAGATACCGACCGGGATGCGTTTGGCCACGAGCGTCTCGGTGGGATCGGCAATCGGCTGGCGGAGCGCATTCGTCGCCAGACGTCTTTTGATTCCCGGGCGCTCGTCATCGGCCACAGCCAGCGTGGGGGCTCGCCGTCTGTGGTGGACCGGATTATGGGCAGGCTGTTCGGGACCAGGGCGGTGGAAGCCGTTGTCGAAGGCGCCTTCGGGCAGATGGTCAGCGCCCAGGGGATTGCCCCGGCCTGCCGGCTGTCCCTGGTGCCGCTGACAGATGCTGTCGGCAGCCTCAAAACGGTCGATCTGGAGCGCTGGTACGACACCCAGCGCTATTCGCCACGGCTGTGAGGCGACGTTTTTTGGATCGGGAAGAGCACGAATCTGAACTGGGCAGTTCAAAAACTGAACTTTTGGTCATTCTTGTTACACAATTCAACGGCTCGCAAGTATTGTTCCTGCCCACAGCCCGTGCTAGGGGTTGCAGGCGTCCCGTTTGCAACCCTGCACCAAGACCAAGCCGCAACTCCAAGGAGGAGACACGATGGCGTTTTATATCAAGCGGAATTATGTGGACAACGGTCCGGGCATCGAAATGGTGAATATTCACTACACCTGGACCCCACTCAACCAAGCCCCGGACTGGGAAGCGCATCGTGAGACCCGCTCCATGCCACGCGGCGGAACGCTGATGCGGGGCTTTGGCGGCACAACCCTGGATGAAACCGGGGAGTCCGTCCAGACCCAGGGCCAGGTGATTGAGCTGCCCGACGACGGGGTCCGGCGCAAGGTCATTCGCCTGCCGTCCGACGTGTGGGATCCGGCCCAGGAAAAGCACGTCGAGGAGTACGCGTTTCACCACTATTACGAGATTTTTCGGGACGGCAAGCGTGAGGAGAGCCCGCTGTACACCGAAGAGATCGTGGCCCAAGAGGTCGAGTTTGTCGACCGCGACGGGACGCTGGGCGGGATGTGCATCTACTGGAGCATCTACGACTGGGATGCGCCGCAGTACCAGCCGACCGAAGTCCCCGAGTTCATCGAAGAGTACGGTGAGGACAGCCCCTATCTGTCGTACAAGTTTTACGGCGCGGAGGACATGGAAGCCTTCTCGGAACAGCGGGCCGAGATGCTGAAGACGCTGTCCCTGCCGCGCCGCTTTGTGGGCAAGATCCGGGGTCCGCGCGGCGCCCAGGTGGTGCAGAGCTGGCATGTGGGCGGCATGTGGACGCCCAACAAGGCCGAGCGCTGGGAAGACTACTGGGGCAATAATGTGCATGTCCTGTAGAGGGAAACGCCATGTTTACACGGCTCTTTTATGGAACGGTCCAGCCCGGTAAAGAGGCGGAGGCAATCGCCCTGCTGACCGAATTCGTCGGTCGGGCCAAGGCGCTGCCCGGCTGCCTGCTGGCCCAGCTGCTGCAAAACGGCAATGAGATTGTCGGCATCAGTACCTGGGCGACAAAAGAGGACTTGGCCGCCTACGCCGACGGCGAGGTGGCCCGCGACCTGTTTACCAGGATCACACCGCTCTTCATGGGGCGGCCGACTGTCCGCAGCTACGAAGTCCAGCGCAGCCTCTCAGATGCGGCGATCATGAAGACCGACTAAGGAGTAAGGTCCATGTTTCAACTCACCAAGGTGTGGACCGACCAGGATCCGAGTATCCAGATGGTCGCGGTCCGCTACACCTGGTCGGCGCTGGGAGAAGCCGCCAGCTGGGACGGAACGGAAGAGAGCGAGGTGATGCAGGTCGTCCCCAACACCGACCCCACGGTGCGCCAGGCCGTCATTGAGCCGCCCCGCTATTTCCACGACAAGGATTCGTTTCTGCTGCACCACCGTTTCATGTATATCCAGAACGGCCAGGAGCAGCTGTCCGAGGTATTCAGCGAGGAAATCGTCTCGCGCGAAATCGATTACCTCGACCGAGAGGGACGCATCACCGAGGTCCGGCTGCTGTGGGGCGTGGACAGCTGGAACGCCCCCAACTGGACCCAGGCCAAACTCGAAGGACTGCACCTGCAAACCCTGCCCGACCGGGCCGGACATGATCGTGAGGGCGAGGGTCTGGCCGATGACGCAATCTACGAGCTGATTCAGACCGTCCCTCTGCCCCGTCGGTATGTCGGCAAGGTGTGGGGACCACGCGGTGCGCAGGTCGAGTATCGCTACCAGCTGTTGCGGACAAATTCGCCCTTGCCCGAAGATGATTTTGCCATGTGGATCACCGACAACGGCCACAACTTCCGGGTGAGCCTCGACTGAGCGCCTATGGCTGCGGACGACAGCGGGCAGGGCTCGCCCTCCCGCCTCATTGACAGACGTCTCCTCGCCTGCCCCCGGTGTGGCTGGGTGCACTACGCCATGACGTGGGCCGAAACACAGGAGAGTGCCCGACACCTCGCCTATCTGACCCGGCGCTATGAACTCAGCCCTGAAGAACAGGCGCTGTACGCCTCGGCCTACCGGCAGTGCCTGCGCTGTGAGTCGCCGGCCACGAGCTTCCGCGCCGCGCAGGAGCGCGACCTGGACCGCGCCGCCGGCCATCTCGTCACCCCGGTTCTCGTCCAGTCCGAAGAGACCCGTCACTGAAACGCCACCAGACCCGAGGAGGAGGCCATGCCGACCTACATCCTGCTGAGTACCCTGACCCCGGAAGGCAGCCAGACGCTCCACAATAACCCTGAACGCATCGAAGAGGTGAACTCCGAGATTGCCGAATTCGGCTGCACTGTCCTTGGCCAGTACGCCACGCTCGGCAGCTATGATTTTGTCACCATCGTCGAGGCCCCGGATAATGAAACCATCGCCCACCTGTCGATTGATCTGAGTTCGCGCGGAACGGTACGCATCACCACCCTGCCGGCCATCCCGACCTCGCTCCTGCGCGACAGAATGGCCGGGCCGAAGCAGATCGGCCGCACATGACGCCTGCCGGGCCTGTGTTCGATTGACAAACCCTGCACTAAGGAATCCACGTGGACGCCGCTCTCCGTATCCTGTTCATCAGCGCCGAAGTTGCTCCGTTCGCCCGGACCGGCGGCTTGGGCGATGTGAACGGCGCCTTGCCCCAGGTCTTGGCCGCTCTGGGGCATGATGTCCGCATTGTCATGCCGCTGTATCAAAGCCTGCGCGACGGAGGCTTCCCGCTGACCGAACGCGTATCAGACCTCCAGGTTCCGCTGGTCATCGGCCCGCGGACGGCCCGGGTGTGGCAGACCCACCTGCCCGAGCCGGATGGGGCGGCTGCCCGGGTGCCGGTGTACGCCGTCGAGCAGGACGACTTTTTTGCTCGGCCCGGTCTGTACGGCAACGGGAACGGCGACTATCCCGACAATGCGCTGCGCTTCACCTTTCTTTCCCGGGCTGTCCTGGCCCTGGTCGAGCGTCTGGGCTGGTTTCCCCAGGTTTTTCACTGCCACGACTGGCATACCGGCCTCATCCCGGCCTTGCTGCGCTTTCTGCCCGGCCTGGACGCGCGCAGCAGGCAGGCGGCCAGCGTCTTCACCATCCACAACTTCGCCTATCAGGGCATCTTTCCGAACTGGGCTTTTGGCCTGACCGGCCTGCCCCCGTTTCTGTTTCAGCCCGAGGGGCTGGAGTTTTATGGCTCCCTCAACTTCATGAAGTCGGGGCTCTACTATGCCGACCGGCTGACGACGGTCAGTCCCAGCTATGCCGAAGAGATTGGCAGCCCGGCCCTCGGCTTTGGCCTGGACGGCTGTATTCGGGCTCGCCGCTCGGCCCTGGTCGGCATTGTGAACGGGGCGGATTACGCGGTCTGGAACCCGGAAGCCGACCCGCTGATCGCCGCCCAGTATGGCGCCGAAGACCTGAGCGGCAAGGCGGTGTGCAAGCGTGCCGTGCTAGGCGAGTACGGCCTGTCCGACGCGCCGGATATGCCGCTGCTGGGCATGGTCACCCGGCTGGTTGACCAGAAGGGCATCGACCTGGTGGCCGGCGCGCTTGACGCCCTGCTGGAGCTGGACTGCCGTCTGGTCATCCTGGGCTCGGGAGAGTCGCGCTACGAGACACTGCTGACCCAGCGGGCTCGGGCGCAGCCCGGGCGAATCGGGGTGCGGATTGGTTTTGACGAAGCCCTGGCCCACCAGATTGAAGCCGGCAGTGACTGTTTTGTGATGCCGTCGCGCTATGAGCCGTGCGGACTCAGTCAGCTCTACAGCCTGCGCTACGGCACGGTGCCGATTGTGCGGGCGACCGGCGGGCTGCGCGACACCGTGGTCCCCTTTGACGCCGACAGCGGACAGGGCACCGGCTTTGTGTTCGAAGACGCCAGCCCCCAGGCGCTGACCCAAACCGTGCGGGCTGCGCTGACGGCTTTTGCCGACCCGGCCGCCTGGCACGGGCTGATGCGCCGGGGCATGGCCCAGGATTTTTCCTGGACACGCTCGGCGCACCGCTATCTCGACCTGTACCAGGAGCTTGTCGCCGCCCGACAGGCGGCGGTCGCTCCCGGCTAGACCTATGGCCTCAGACCCGCACAAGTCCCTGGCCCTCGTCCTGTATGCCCACCAACCGTTTGTGCTGGGTCATGAGCGCTGGCCGCATGGCAGCGACTGGCTGTGTGAAGCGATCACCGAATGCTACTTGCCGCTCTTGCACACGCTCCGCTCGCTGGCCCAGCGCGGCACCTCGCCTCAGCTGACCCTGAGCTTTTCGCCGGTTCTGTGCGAGCAGCTGGCCAGCCCTCTCCTGCCAGCCGAACTCCAGTTCTTCCTCGATACCCGCCTGCGGGCGTGTGCCGATACCCGTCGGTATTTTCAGTCCCAGGGCCAGGCCGACATTGCCGCTCTGGCGGATTACTGGGAGGGTTTTTACCGTGAGCGGCTTGCGCAGTGGCAGGCTCTTGACGGCGACCTGTTGGCCGCCTTTCGGAATCTGATGGAAGACGGCCATGTCGAACTCATGACCTCGGCGGCGACCCACGGCTATCTGCCCCTGCTGGCCTGTGAGCAGAGCGTCCGCTTGCAGCTGCGGCTGGCGACCTTCAGCCACGAAAGGCACTTTGGCCGTCGTCCGGCCGGGATGTGGCTGCCGGAGTGTGGCTATCGTCCGCGCTACCACTGGCTTCCGCCGGTTGGCGCCAATCGCCAGCAGCACCGCTCGTTGCGGCGGGGGCTTGAGGAGCACGTGGCGGCGTGCGGCCTGGCGTTTTTCTGTGTCGACGGGCAGTCGGTTCAGGGCGTCTTCCCCAGCCTGCCTTACCGAGCCGAGCCCACGCAGGTGACGGCGCTGCACGGTCAGGCGGGCGGGCGCCCGGCAGCCCCGCTGTCGCCGCATCACACCTACCGGGTCGCCTCGCGGAGCGGGACGGGAACGGCCAAGGTTTTGCTGCGCGACCCCGACGCTAGCCGTCTGGTATGGAGTCAAGAGGTGGGCTACCCGGGCGACCCGTGGTATCTCGACTTCCACAAGCAGCACGACCCGGGCGGCCTGAAGCTGTGGCGGGTGAGCGAGGAGCGGGCCGAACTGGACCACAAGGCGGTCTACACGCCCGCCCGTGCGCGTGCCCAGGCTCGGGCGCACGCGCGCCATTTCGCCGGGCAGCTGGCCGCGACCGACGCCGGGCCGGCCGGCCTGACCTGCGCCGCCTACGATGCCGAGCTACTCGGTCACTGGTGGCACGAGGGGCCGCAGTGGCTGGAGGCTCTCTACCCGGAACTGGAGCGGCAGCGCATCGTGCCGCTGACCTGTAGCGCGGCCCTCGACCGCTACCCCCCGACCCGGACCGTCAGCCTGCCCGAGGGCTCGTGGGGGGAGGGCGGAGACCACCGGACCTGGCTGAATAAAGATACCGCCTGGGTCTGGGAGCGTCTGTACGATGGGGAGTTTCAGTTTTGGGATGCCATGCAGGTAACACGCGAGGCAGACCGAAAGAGCCCACTCGGCCGTGTGCTGTGCCAAGCCGGCAAAGAACTCCTGCTGATGCAGGCCTCGGACTGGCCGTTTCTCATCACCACCCAAACCGCCCGCGACTACGCCGAGCAGCGTTTCCTGACCCATTCGACCGATCTGAAACGCCTCCTGCAGCTCGCCCGCTCGGTGCGCGAGCGGGGACGGCTGGAGGCCGAACAGGAGCGCTTTGTGGCCGACCGGGAGCGGCAGAATTTTCTGTTTCCGGCTCTGGAACAGGTGATGTTCCGATAGGAGGCATACCGTGCGCAGACTGCGCCTGCTGGGCATGATTCTGGCCGGCGGCAAGGGCGAGCGCTTGTTCCCGCTGACGAAATCCCGCAGCAAGCCCGCCGTCCCGTTTGCCGGCAAGCACCGGATTGTCGACTTCGTGCTGTCCAACTTCATCAATTCGGGCATTTTTTCGGTCTACATCCTGGTCCAGTACAAATCACAGTCCTTGATTGAGCATCTGCGCTCGACCTGGCGCTGGCGGATCGGCGGTGGTCTCAAAGAGACCTTTATCACGGTCGTTCCGCCCCAGATGCGGTGGGGGGAAGACTGGTACCAGGGCACGGCCGACGCGGTGTATCAAAACCTCAACCTGATCCAGGATTTCCGTCCTGATCTGATCGCCGTGTTTGGGGCCGATCATATCTATCGCATGGACCTCAACCAGATGGTCGCCTTTCACCTTGAGCACGCGGCCGAGGCGACGGTCGCCGCTCTGCCCGTCCCGGTGTCCGAGGCCGGCAGCTTTGGGGTGATCGAGGTCGATCAGAAACGGCGCATCATCGGCTTTGAGGAAAAGCCGTCCCACCCGAAACCCATGCCCGGCGATCCCGACCGCGTCTATGCTTCGATGGGCAACTATGTGTTCAACACCGACCTGCTGGTGCGGGTCTTGCTAGAAGACTCGCGCCGGAGTACCGAGCACGACTTCGGGCGGACGATCATTCCCGAGCTGTTTCCGCGCCAGCAGGTCTTGGCCTACGATTTTCTGGAAAATGAAATCCCCGGCGTCAAACCGGCAGAGGAACGCGCCTACTGGCGTGATGTGGGCACCCTGCGGGCGTATTGGGAGGCGCATATGGATCTTCTGGGCGAGACGCCGGCCTTCGATCTACACAATCCGCACTGGCCGGTGTTCGGCACCATCTATGACGGTCCGCCGACCCGTTTTTACGGAGGGGAGGTCCGAGACACCCTGGTTGGAGAGGGTTCTCAGCTGGAAGGCGGGCGTATCGTCCGGTCTGTGATCGGCAGTGGCGTGCGGATCGGCAAGGGCGCAGAGATTGAGGAGTCGATCATCATGGACCGGGCCGAGATTGGAGCGGGTGTGAAGCTCAAGGGCGCCATCGTTGATCGGTTTCACAGCGTTCCGGCTGGCGCGGCAATCGGGGCAGGAACCGGGACGGATGAGCGCCGCTATTTTCGTGACCCCTCGGGCTTGGTGGTGCTGGAGCGGGGCGAGACGCGCCCTCTGTGATGCCCACCGGACGCCTCGGACAGGGAGTAAACACCATGGAACACAAAGCGCTGGGCAATACCGATGTGATGATTCCGGAGATCGGACTGGGGGTGTGGCGGTATAGCGGCGGGGTCGAGCCGCTACGAGCCGGCATCGAACTGGGTGCGTTTCTGATTGATACGGCAGAAATATACGGCACCGAAGAAGTCGTCGGTCAGGCTGTCAAGGGGCTGCGCGACCGGGTTGTGCTGGCGACCAAGGTGTCGGGCAACCACCTCCATTACGACGATGTGCGCCGAGCGGCAGAGGCCAGTCTGCGCCGTCTCAATACGGACAGCCTCGACCTCTACCAGGTCCACTGGCCCAACCCTGGGGTGCCCATTCAGGACACCATGCGGGCGATGGAGTCGCTGGTCGACGACGGGCTGGTGAAACATATCGGGGTGAGCAATTTTTCGCTGCAACAACTCCAAGCCGCCCAGGCCAGCCTGCGTAACGCCCCCATTGTGGCAAACCAGGTCTTGTACAATCTGAACCGACGCGCCATCGAAGCCGACCTGCTGCCCTACTGTCTGGAGCAGCACATCACGATTATCGCCTACACGCCCCTGGACGACGGCCGGCTGGCCACCCCGGCTGTGTTCCCCCACGACTGGCGGATGCGGGCTTTGGAGCAGGTCGCGGCCTTCAGCCAAAAGACACCCGCCCAGGTCGCCCTCAACTGGTGTACGTCACATCCCAACGTCGTCGTGATTCCGAAATCGAACAGCACGGCGCGCATCGCGGAGAACTGTCAGGCCTCCGGCTGGCGGCTGTCTCCCGAGCAGCTCCAGTATCTCAATGCGACTTTTGCCTAGCGCGGAAGCGGACGCCGTGTGATATACGCTTGTTGGCGTCACATGAGTGCTCTATGGTCGTCATATGACACTTGTGTCCAGGGGGAATAGTGATGAACCTCCAAGCCTATGCAGACCCGGCGGAGCTACCGGCAAGTGAAGCCATGCGGGTTGCTAGACTCCTGGCGATTGACGGGCCGGACATCCTGAGCGACGTGCAACTGGCGCGGCGTATTGACGCCGGCCTGCCGCCGGGGGCGGCCGTGGCCCTGGCCGAGGTGCTTGGCAGGCACCGAGTGGTTGGACCCGTTATCCCTGAGGCAACGCTCAGGCGGGTGCGTAAAGCCAACAAAAGGCTCTCCAGGGAGCTGAGCGAGCGGCTGTATGAAATGGGGCGTGTCGTTGATGCGGTTGGCCGCGCCTACCACGGGGACTGGCAGGCCATCGACACATTCCTGAACCGGCCCCATCCTCTGCTGGACGGGGAGACGCCTTTCGATATGGCGCGCTCCAGTTCGGCCGGGGCTGATGCGGTCCTGAACCTCCTGCGTCGCGCCGAGGCCGGCATCGCCCTGTGAGGAGCCTACGGACTCTGCCGGAACCGATGCGGGCGTACCGGATTAGCGATCCAGCAGGACAGTTTCCGGTGTGGAGCACAGAAGGCGCGAAACGCACCTCCGGCAGATGGCATGAAGCCGGGGATGCCGTGATCTATGCCTCCGAGCACTATTCAACGGCCGTGTTGGAAAAGCTGGTGCACTGGAACGGCGCGTTGCCGCCCAACCAGCATTTCATTGAGATTACTATCCCCGTGGGGACCAGCTACGAGGTCGTGACGGCCGATATCGTCCCGGACTGGTCTGCGCCGAGCGGAGCCGCAGCCCGCCGCTTTGGCCACCAATGGTACGTGGACAACCGCAGCGCCATCCTGCTCGTTCCCTGTGTGGTGGCGCGAATGGAACGCAATGTCGTCATCAACGCCCGCCATGCGGACTTCGGCAGCCTGACGGTCGGGCTGGAGACTCCGGTGTGGTGGGACCGCCGCCTCTTTCCGGCTTGACTTTCCCTGCTGGCCGGCCTTGAATCTCTGCATGAACAGATTCTTCCTGGGATGGGTTTTGGTCGTGCTGCTCCTGCCCAGCCCGGTGGGGGCGGTCGAGGCGGCGCCGGCCCTGACCGACCGCGAGATTGCCGAGCGCTTAACCCGGCTCGAAACCCGCCTGGACGAGGGGCTGCAAGGGCTGCGAGCGGACATCCAGCAGTTGCGAGCGGACATGGGCCAGCTGCGGGCGGACATGAACCGGCAGAACCAGCAACTCCGTGAGGATATGAACCTCCAGTTCGCCCGTCAGTTTCGACTGACCCTGGCCCTGCTGGGTGCCTTCAGCGCACTGGTGGCAGCCATCATCGGCTTTGCCTTGTGGGACCGGCGGACGATGCTGCGGCCGTTGGAGCGCACGGTCACGGATCTGACCGAGGACCTGAGCAGCAACCGGCAGCGCTTGGAGGCTCTGCTCGATGCCTTGCGAGCCTTAGGCCAGCGTAATCCCGAAGTCGCCAACGTGCTCAAACAGTTCAATCTGCTGTAAGCCCCGATTTTCTGTTACAGGCTCGGGCAAGGCGGCTGTCAGAAAGGAGTCGTATGCCAGCCTCCATACCCGGCTGGGTCACAGATGCGGTCTTCTACCAGATTTTCCCGGACCGTTTTGCCCGGTCCGACCGTCTGGCCAAGCCTGACACGCTGGAAGCCTGGGGCAGTCGGCCGACCGTGTTCGGTTTTCAGGGCGGAGACCTGTTCGGGGTGGCCGAACACCTCGACTACCTGGCCGACCTGGGGATCAGCGCGCTGTATCTCAACCCGATTTTTTCCTCGGCGGCCAATCATCGCTACCATACCTATGACTATTTCACAGTCGATCCGCTGCTGGGCGGCACGCCAGCCTTCCGGGAGCTGCTTGACCAGGCGCATGCGCGCGATATCCGCGTCGTGCTCGACGGTGTGTTTCACCACGCCAGTCGGGGCCTGTGGCAGTTCCATCACACCCTGGAGAACGGCGCGGCCTCGCCGTATGTGGACTGGTTCCACTTCGACCCGGAGCGTCTGACGGGCAAACGCCACTTTGCCGCTTATCCCGACCCGGCGGCCCGCAAGGCCCTGAGGCAGGGGGTCGGCAGCCGGGAAGCCCTTGGTTATCAGGCCTGGTGGGATCTGCCGGCCCTGCCCAAGTTCAACATTGACACACCTGCGGTGCGCGAGTTTCTGTGGAGTGTGGCCACCCATTGGATCGAGTTTGGCATTGACGGCTGGCGTCTGGATGTTGCGGCCGAGATCAAGGACCCGAGCTTCTGGCAGGAGTTCCGCCGACGGGTCAAAGCCCGCAACTCCGAAGCCTATCTGGTCGGCGAAATCTGGCGCGAGGCCCAGCCCTGGTTGCAGGGCGATCAGTTTGACGCGGTCACCAACTATCCGCTGGCGGCAGCCTGCCTCGGGTTTTTTGGTGGTGAGCAACTCGACCTGACCCAGGTTCGTCAACCTCTGGGGTTCCGCCAGCTCGGCTCCCTCGACTGCCGAGCCTTTGCCGACCGCATTGATACCCTGCTCGGCCTGTATGAACCGGCCGTGACCTCAGCCCAGCTCAACCTCCTGGACAGCCACGATACGGCCCGGTTTCTCACCAGCGTGGGCGGAGACCAGACCGCCCTGCGCCTGGCCTGGCTGTTTGTGT
The DNA here is from genome assembly GCA_965243735.1 of uncultured Binatia bacterium (SeqCode). Classification (GTDB taxonomy): domain Bacteria; phylum Desulfobacterota; class Binatia; order Bin18; family Bin18; genus JAAXHF01. Next base: position 2,498,975 of record CBDEVZ010000008.1, on the reverse strand, counting down.
GTACGCTGCCGGGCGCGCCATGCCTGTACTATGGCGACGAAGTCGGCCTGCGGGGCGGGCCTGACCCGGACTGTCGCAAAGCCTTTGCCTGGGACTCGGATGTCTGGGATCGCGGTCTGCGCGCGTATGTCAAAGACTGTATCGCCCTCCGTCGCCGGTTTCCCGCCCTGCGGCACGGCAGCTTTGCCCGGCGCTATGCTGCGGACGGGGTGTATATGTTCCAGAGAAGCCTGGAGGCCGAAACCCTCGTCGTTGCCCTCAACGTTGCCGGGCAAACCCGTCGGCTCGACGTGTCATTTCTTGAGGCCGATGGGCAGGCCGCCGCGTGGCAGGTCGTGTGGGGTGACCGGGCAGGGTTGAGCCTGGATGAGGGTCGGCGGGCGTTGGCAATAGCGCCGCGCAGCGCCCTTGTCCTCCAACTGGCATGAGAGCAATGGCAGGCCACAGCGGAAGCTTCCGCTCTCAACTTCGTGAGCTGGCCCGTGTGTACGATATCCAGACGGCCTATACCGACTTCTGGGGGCAGCGCCAACGGGCCGAGCCGGAGGCGCTGCTGGCCGTCCTGCGCGCCCTGGGGGCCGGGGTCGAAACGCTCCGGGACGTGCCGGACGCCCTGCGCGAGCGCCGTCAAGCGCTGTGGCGGCGGATCTGTCCGCAGGTGTGCGTGGCCTGGCAGGGGGCCGCTCCGGCGCTGGAACTGCGGCTTCCGGCCGATCTTCAGGAGAACCACACGTTTGCGTACCGTCTCAGCCTGGAGGATGGGCGGGAGCGATCCCGAACCGTCCGGGTGGGCGACCTACCCCTGGTCGGACACCAGACGGTCGAGGGCCAGCGCTACGGTGTGAAACAGCTCCGGCTGCCCGCCCGCCTGCCCTTTGGCTTTCATACGCTGCAACTCGAAGGAGTCGGAGCGCAGGCGTCGTGTCTGGTCCTGAGATCGCCGCAAAAAGTCTACGGCCTGAAGGAGAAGGCGTGGGGGGTCTTCCTGCCGCTGTACGCTCTGCACTCGAACACGAGCTGGGGAGGAGGCGATTTTTCCGACCTCGACGCCCTGGTGACGTGGACGGCGGAGCAGGGTGGGGGGAGTGTGGCCACGCTGCCGCTGCTGGCCACTTTTCTGGGTCAGGACGGCGAGCCGTTTGAGCCCAGCCCCTACGCTCCGGCCAGCCGTTTGTTCTGGAACGAGTGCTACCTCGATATCCGACGCATTCCTGAACTGCATGCCTGCCAGGCCGCCCGCGCCCTGCTCGCTTCGACCGACGTGCAGGCTGAAGTCACCGCCCTCCGACGCGCCTCGCAGCTCGACTATCGTCGCCAGATGGCGCTCAAGCGCCGCCTGCTCGAAGCGCTCGCCCGGCACTTCTTCGACCGGCCCTCGCTGCGCCAGACGGCCTTTGCCGAGTTTGCCGCCGCCCAGCCCGAGCTTGACGACTACGCCCGCTTTCGGGCGGCCGGCGAGCACTTTGGCGCGCCGTGGCCGGACTGGCCTCAGCCGCTCCGGGATGGGCGCATCAGACACGACGCCGTTCCCCAGGAGCGCGCGGACTATCATCGCTACGTCCAGTGGCTGGCCCACGAGCAGATGCAGGCGGTGGCCGACAAGGCGCGCAACTACGGGCCCGGCCTGTATCTCGACCTGCCCCTGGGGGTGCACGCCTGGGGTTATGATGTGTGGAAGCAGCGCGAGCTTTTTGTCGGCGGGGTGTCGAGCGGCGCGCCGCCCGACAACTTTTTTGCCGGCGGACAGAATTGGGGCTTTCCGCCGCTGCATCCCGACACAAGTCGTGCCCGGGCCTATGGCTACGTCAGAGCCTACCTGCGCCACCACCTGCGCCACGCCGGGATTTTGCGTCTCGACCACGTCATGGGCTTGCACCGACTCTTTTGGGTGCCACATGGCTATGACCCGCGCCAGGGCGTGTATGTCCGCTATCCGGCCGAGGAGTGGTACGCCGTGCTGAGTCTCGAATCGCACCGCAGCCGGACCGTTCTGGTTGGCGAGGACCTCGGCACGGTTCCGGCTGCGGTCAGACCCGCCATGGCCCGGCACGGGATTCTGCGCAGCCAGGTGTTGCAGTTCGCCGTACCGAGGCGTATGCCGGCTCGTGCGGTTGCCAGCCTGAACACCCACGACAGCGCGCCCTTTGCCGCGTTTTGGCAGGGGCTGGAGGGACGCGAGCGGGTCGAGTGCGGATTTTTGGAACTCGCCGACCTTGCCGGGGCAGAGGTTGAGCACGAGGACCGCAGGCAGGCGCTGCTGGCTTTTCTGACACAGCACGGCTGGCTGGAGGGCCAGACGCTCGATCCGCAGGCTGTCTACGCGGCGTGTGTCTCGTATCTGGCCGCCAGCGCTGCCCAGTTCGTTCTCATCAACCTGGAAGATGTGTGGGGCGAAACGCACAGGCAGAATATGCCGGGAACCGGCCAGGAGCGGCCGAACTGGCGCCGCAAGGCCCGCCACGGTTTGGAGACCTTCAGTCTCATGCCCCGGCTGCTGGAGATAACGCGTCGGGTCCACAGCCCGCGCACGGGCAAGCGCGTCTCGAACGGGACGGATGCCGGGAGCCGTTGACCTCTGATCTTCGGACTGAGCGGACGGGCGACACAGATGTCGCTCCTACGGCTTGACCACCTGGAATATTGAGAAGCCCTCTCAGAAATGTGAGGATGAATGATCTCCGCTATTTCCACGGCGCCATTGTCGAATAAGCTTGCCGTGTATGGAAAAGCGCTTTCTTACGGCGCTCCTTGTCCCTCTTGACCGCCTGATTGAGCGACGTAGTCGCAAGGTCAAAGGCGAGGCGACGCTCACGGGGGTGATCTTTCCATTCGGAACGTATAGCTCCGGTCCAATTCATGATGCGCATGTCGCATGTCTCTTCGACTCGCTTCAGCGCATATCGTGCGACAGATGGGCTCTTGTCTGACCAGAAGCGTGTGAGCGCGCGGCGTGCCACGCGGCTCCTTGCATAATCGCCGGCACTTGCTTTGAAAACGTAGCAGAGCCAGTCATCGAGTGGCGGTCTCGCCAAGAAAGCCTTCCAGTGCGTATCAGCACGGTCGCTCTCATCGCAGAGCCCGAGCAGTGTGTATGCTTTTGCCACATCGGCTGGCCTTGATCTGGTCGCCAGACGTGCGATCCAGGCGAACAGCCAGTCCAAACGCTGATGTCTGTGTGCCGAACAGACGACCTCAAGCAACGCCTTGTCGGTGGTCGCTTCTTCCAGCAGTTGGTCGCAGAGACCGGTAGCGCGTTTTGACACCGGCACTTCAAATGGGAATCTTGCAATTCCATCAGAGGAGAAGAGACCTCTCTGTGGTGGATCAATTAGGGTGTCATAAAGATTGAGCGCTACATCCGGTATTTTTCCACCGAGGGCCTGCATCGTATCGATGACCGGAAAAGGATTCATCAAGGCTTTGTCAAACATGTTACCTGGGTTTTTGAGCCACGGTGTCAGCCATGCAAGAACCGAGTCCAGATCGTACGCGATCAGCGCCTCGACGGCTTTTCTATGGCTGCACCAATAGCGAGAAGAACTCCAGGGCTTTGCTTCCCGAATCGCTTCGAATTCGCCTCGCAGGTAGGTATTGAACTGCTCAAGAGCATCGGTATCAGCTGGTCTCTGCTCTGCGATTAGGGCAACGGACTCGGGATTCAGACGCTCGGACATGGCTGCGTTCGGCGCGAACGCGCAGAGTTCAAGGAGTGCGCGATTGCGCCAATATTCATGCTCGGGATTGAGCTTGTCTTCCCCGTTTGGGAGCGCGGCATAAGGCGAAGCCGCGAATATCGTGAGCGCAGATAAATGATGTCCGTGGGCGGCGAGAACGAGCGCTTCATGGCGCACACTTTGATCGCCATGAGTTATGAGCTTGGGAAGAAAGTCGAGCTTGGCTATGTCCTCTTCTGGGAGGCGCCCAATATAACCGAGCCAGGCGGCAAGATAGCTGGCCGGCACGTTTTCAAGGTCAACCTGTATGATGTCAGCGAGCGCCATGGGTCGATAGAGCGAGAACCATTCCGCACGTCCGGTGTCGATGCCATGTGAGAGAACTAGCGACGACTGGTCCGCTGGCTCAGCGTCGTAGAGTTGCAGGGTCAGGTGAGCTGACTCGAACCTGGCTGAGGCCCGTTTGTCTGCCTCACTCTCGTCTTTGATCTCTTTCCGTACCGTTGAGACGGCCGCACGCAAGCGAACACGGCTGTCCGGGGTTAGCACGATCAGAAGGTCGGCGAGATTGGCAAGGAGGAGGCTTAGCGCCTCCTCGTGCTCATCAAGCCCGCGTTCAATCAGCGCGTTGATCAGCTCCGCACAGCTTTCCGGGTCACTCTTTTTCCACCCAAATGGCGTTAGGGCCTGCTGTGTAGCCTCATACAGGACAGATGCATCCATATCCACCACTGCCAAGGGTGCCGCAGGAGTTTCTTCTGGATCCTCATCCACCACCAGTGGCGTATCCGCCCGCTTGACATGGCTGGTGGCTGCTTCTAGATAAGCGGCGGCTTGGCCACAAATCGAATTTTGCTGTGCCTTGAGGCGCATGATCGCACTACGCATAGCGTCGGCAGTTTCGCTGGCATCTTCGAGGTTTACTCGCAGAAGCCAAGCCACTTCCTCTCCGTGCCGCGCCCACTGCATGATCGCACGACTAAGCGCCCAAGCCACAAGAACATCGGCGAACGGAGCGCGCTCTGTATAAGAAAGGATCGCCAAGGCACGGGGACTGAGCCAACTCCAGTCCTTATGGGCATCTAGCCGAACCGGTGCGAAGGATTGAGCAACCTCGCTAGAGCCCCATTGTTCATAACGAGAGCGAGTTTCACCGGCACGCTGCTGCGAGTCTTCCTGTGTCTGATCTACTTTGCCGAGAACCGCACCAACCTTTGGGTCAGGCCATACCGTGCCTAGCCATTGCATCAAGCGTTTTTTCAGAGCTGCTTTGAAGTCGCGAAAGTCCGCAGCGCTCGCAAAACCCTTGATCAGCACTTCGTCGCTAAGGGAGCTGCCCTCGCGGGCGAGCCACCGCGCTTCGGCAAAGTTGAGGAACAGGTCAGGATCAAGCCCCGCTATCCGCCAGAATGCCTCAAAATCATCGCCGCGGAAATTTTGCTCGTCCAGCCACTTATAAAGAAGCGTTTTGCGGAGCGTGGGCGGAGTGTTGGTTTGGAGGAGAGCAATCGTTGCTGCTGCCCGTAGAATAGCAGCTCCGAGACTGTGGGCTTTCAGCGGATCGAGGAATTCGGCGATCTTTGCTTCGATAACAGCGCCTACTGTTTCCTCGCGGATATGCGACATGAGTGTAGCGCCAAGCACGAACGGAATGCGGTCGGCCGAAACCTTGAATGTGTGCGGCTTGCCGCTGGGCCTCAGCCACGCGCCCGAGGTCAGTTCGGTGATGGCAGGCTGCAACTCTAAGCTTGATTTGCCGCTCTCGTCAGACAGAGTTTTTATCACATCGCTGCGGGTTACCGCCTGGTCGATATCCAGCTTCAACTTCTCGCCGAGCTTGGTCACGAATGATTGCATTTCAAGATCGGTGAGACCTGTATTCGGACCATGACGCTCTAGGCGATCCTTCCAATCTTCGTAAACGACCCGCTCAGCTGTCACATCACCGCTGCCTTCGAGTTTCTCGCGATGCTTTGCCACGAGCGATGAAAGGCGGGGGATACGCATCAGATCCAACACGGCCTTTGCAAAGTCGGACCGTTTGATATCCATGGCAGCCAGTAGCGCATCTAGTTCGGCTTCGTTGAAACCTTTGATATCGATTTCCAACGGTTTGGGCGTGAGATTCGTAAGTCCAGACAGCGTTCCGTGCCACCAATTGGGCCAACAGCTGACAATCACACGGTACATGTCACCGAGATGGTCTTCAAAGAGTGGCTGAAGCCAGCCCGCCCAGTCGTTAAATTTAAAATTTTCGTTCAGCCCGTCTATGAGAATGAGTATGCGAACGCCATTGCCCTCACTACGCTCCCAGAGTGCGAGCCGTTTCTCCCAGAACTCAGCAGAACGGACTCCCGTTTGGATCTCTAACGCTTTGGCGAGGGTTGATTTGACATCCGACGCATCAATAGATTTTGCACTGAGGAAAACCGTCAATGGCGCGTCGATCGCGGATGTTCTGAGCCTGTTACACCAATCAAGCGCCGCCCATGACTTGCCCATGCCTTCATCGCCGAGCAATGCCACAATGCCTTGGCTGCCTGCATACCAACTATCAAGCTGGGCGTTGATCGCATCCCGAGGAATGACCCCATACTCGCTCTCTCCGAGATTATGATGTCCGCCGAGACGCGACTTCGCATTAGCGAGTGAGGCCTGCGCCTGTTCCATCCAGAATTTACTTGCCCGTCGAGCGCTCTCATAACCCGTGTCGGCTCGCGTCAGCTGGGCGAGCAGCCGCAAGCGTATGCTCTCAAAGTTAGAATCCTGCCGGATCAGATTGAGTGCTTCGGTAAGCGGTTCCGTCGGTTTTAGAAATATTTTGCAGGTATTCGTAGCTGATGCGCAAATAACTGCCAAATCGCAGAGTTGGTCCAGATTTTTCGGCCAATCAAAAACGAGGATTCCAATACCATGCGACTCACCATGATTGTGCAGTTTTTCGCGATCAGACACGTCGACTGGCCGCGTCGCTGCAAGGATCCAAAGATCGGCAGGCGTACGCGCCCCTGATGCGTCGGTGATCTTATGAAGCAAGGCGTTGAGAGAAAGTCTCGTTGAGGGCTGGTAGCGTTTGCCCTCCAAGCCGATCTTGAAGAAATTATGAGGTGCAGACCGCACGTCGCTGCCATCCTGATGAGTAGATTTGACAGTGTAAAAAGCTTGGCCCGTCAATTCAGACAGCGCCTTCGCCATAAAGCCTTCAAATCCAGACGCTCCGGTAGCGCCTAGGCCGTAAAGCTGATCACCAAGGAGTCTCTGGGCATCTGCTATCGTTTTTGGTGTCTTCGACATGCTTCTCTAAGTTTCTTAAGTGAGCCGGGACGCCGGGACGTTCGTGTCCGAGAACCGAGCAATTGTGGTGTAAGCTCCAGACTTAAGTTGAAACAATCCGGTCGTCAATCCAGAGAGAAGAGCGGAATAGCACTGGGAAAGAACTCGTTGCCACTGGCACCACTTCTTCGATCCTAGGTTTTGCTTGGCTTTGTCGAGAGTTGACTAAACGGCATTGGCCCCGAAGGACCGCCTTCAGTCTATCCATCGCCAGGGAGGTGAGTGGTTAGGCGGGCTTAAGATGGTGCCTTCATTCCCGTCACTCTAGTCTTTTGACGGAGACTGAAAGCCATCTCGCACTCCTCATCGCTCATCTCACTCGGATGCACTCTGCTCCCCATTCTCCAATCACAGATCTAGCACGACATAAGTGTCGCATCCTCTGCCGACCGTGCGGCCGGCAAATACAGCCGCTCAATATACTCTTTCAGCATGCGCCGAGCCGAAAACTGGGGCGGGATGGACGCCAGGGTTGCCTTCATCACCCGCAGCCAGCCGCGCGGGATGCCCCCGGCGTCCCGCTCATAGAAGAGCGGCACAATTTCTTCCGTCAACAGGCCGTAGAAGGCGCCGGCCTCGACTGCATCCCGGTCTGCGTCAGACAGCTCTGGGTCTGCCGGCGGGACGATCCAGCCGTTTTTGCCGTTGTGAGCCTCGCTCCACCAGCCGTCGGCAATGCTGAGGTTCGGGATGCCGTTGAGCGCGGCTTTTTCGCCGCTGGTGCCACAGGCTTCCTGCGGGGAGACGGGATTGTTGAGCCACACATCGACGCCGCGCACCAGGAACTGGGCGATGTGCATATCGTAGTCCTCGACAAACGCAATCCGCCCGCCGAGTTTGGGATCGCGGGCTGCGGCATACACCTGTTGAATCAGGGCTTGGCCGGGTTCATCGGCCGGATGGGCCTTGCCGGCAAAAATGATCTGGACCGGCCGGTCTGTCGCGCCCAGCAGGGTTTGCAGGCGGGCGAGATTGTCGAGCAGGAGGGTGGCCCGCTTATAGGTGGCAAAGCGCCGGGCAAAACCAACCGTCAGAACGTCCGGGTCGAGTGAGCCGCCTGCGGCCAGAACCTGAGCGGCGTCGCGGTCGTGCTCGCGCCACGGCTGGCGCGCCCGTTCGCGCACAAACCGGATCAGTTCGTGTTTGAGCCGCAGATGGACCGCCCACAGCTCTTCGTCCGGGATATCGGCGACCCGCCGCCACAGCTGAGGATCGTCGTGGCTGGCCAGCCAGTCCGAGCCGAGATGTCGAGCGAGCAGGCGGCCGAGTTCGGGGGCCAGCCAGGTCGGTACGTGCACCCCGTTGGTGACTGCGTCAATCGGCACCTGATCGGGGCTGGTGTGTGGCCAGACCGAGTGCCACATGCGGCGGGAGACCGTTGCATGGATGTGGCTGACGGCATTCCGCCGGCCGGACAGACGCAGGGCCAGGACGGTCATATGGAAGCGCTCGTCCGCCTGTTGCCCATAGCGGGCCAGGTCAAAAAAACGCTCCCGGTCAACTCTCAGCTCCTGCCACCAGGCGGGCAGGCAGTGTTCGACCAAGTCAAAAGGAAACGCGTCATGACCGGCCGGAACAGGCGTGTGGGTGGTGAACACGCTGCTGGCCCGGACCCGGGCCAGCGCCTCGTCGAAGGAGAAGCCCTCACCAACGAGTTCGCGCAGGCGCTCAACCAGGACCAGGGCGGCGTGGCCCTCGTTCAGGTGCCAGACGCACGGGGCCATGCCTACGGCGCGCAGCGCGCGCACCCCGCCAACGCCGAGCACAATCTCCTGGCGCAGACGCGTCTCCTGATCGCCGCCGTACAGGCGGGCTGAGAGGATACGGTCCTGAGCCGCATTGTCCTCCACATCGCTATCCAGCAGATACACACAGACGCGGCCCAGCCGGAGCTGCCACACGGCCAGGTATACGTCACGGGAGGCGATACGCACCCGCACCTGACGCTGTGTCCCCTCGGGCGTCAGGACTGGGACGAGGGGGGCCGTGGTCCGCTCAAGCTCGGTGTAGCGCGCTTCCTGGCGTCCGTCCGGGGACAGGCGTTGGTGAAAATAGCCCTGGCCATACAGCAGTCCGACGCCGACCAGGGGCAGGCCGAGATCGCTCGCCTCCTTGCAGTGATCGCCGGCCAACACGCCCAAGCCGCCGCTGTAAATGGGCAGCGAGCTGTGCAGGCCGAACTCGGCCGAGAAATAGGCGACGGGCGCCTGCCTGAACTCCGGGGCAGGATAGGGGGAGGCCGAGAGCGCCGCATCAAACGCCCGCAGGACCGCGTCATAGCGTCCAAGGAAATCCGGGTCGCGGGCCAGGCTGCGCAGGCGCTGGGGGGCGACATCGTGGAGCAGTGTGACCGGGTTGGGCGTGCCGCTGGAGACGCTCGCCTGCCACAGTTCCGCGTCAATCGTCGAAAACAATTCCGCAGCTTCCGGATACCAGCTCCACCACAGGTTGGCGGCAAGATCGCTCAACCTCCGAATACGCGGGGGAAGCGACTGGGCGAGGGAGGCTGGAGACATGGTTTCTCTCGTGCGGGCTCGGGTCTTTGTAGCCGATTGTCGGCGCGGGTGAAAGTGTCGTTCTGATTCAGGAGTGTCTCAGTTTCCCTTCCTCCTACTCCCGGCCCGTGATGACAAAGTTCTGCTGGGCCTCCTGCCATTCCAGGGTCACCGCCTGGCCCGACTGCGGAAAGTCCTCGACGAGACACGCGCCTGCCACGTCGCGCACGAACGCTTCGCCCAGCGTCGTCACCCGCACCGTGGCCCACCCGAGTTCTGCTTCATCGACCAGCGCCACGACGGTGTACTCCCCATCCCCCAGCTCGTTCCAGTTGAAGAGCAAGCCAAAGCCGTTGTCCGCGTCCCCGCACACCCCGGCCGTGTCCGCCCGCTCGGTGCCATACGCGGCGGCGATGCGTGCCACCTCTTCCCCGGCCGTCTCAATCACGATCTCGACCTCGTCGGCCTCACACACCCAGCCCGAGATGACGCCCAGCCCGCTCTGAAACGAGTTCGGCCCGGGGTTCTCCAGAAATCCGAGATCGGGCGACCCGGCCCGATTAAGACCGCTGGGGACTGCGCCGTCCGTGAGCACGAAATTCTGGTTGGCCTCCTGCCACACTACGGTCACCGTCTCGCCTGGACTCGGAAAGTCCGCCACCGTACAGGTCCCCGCCACGTCACGCACGAACGCCGCCCCCAGCGTCGTCACCGTCACGGGAGCCCGGCCTACTTCGATTCCATCCACCAAGGCTACCACCTCATGCGCGCCATCTCCCAACTCGTTCCAGTTGAGTAGCAAGCCAAAGCCGTTGTCCGTGTCCCCACACCCTTTTTCCGTGTCCGCCCGCTCGGTGCCATACGCGGCGGCGATGCGCGCCACCTCTTCCCCGGCCGTCTCAATCACGATCTCGACCTCGTCGGCCTCACACACCCAGCCCGAGATGACGCCCAGCCCACTCTGAAACGAGTCCGCTCCCGGATTCTCCAGATTCCCTACCAACGGAGACGTCGGCGCGACTGTGTCCTCACTGCCGCTACTGCCGCCACTGCCGCCATTGCCGCCACTGCCGCTACTGCCGCTACTGCCACTACTGCCACTACTGCCGCCACGGTTGCCACCACGGTTGCCACCGCCGCCACCGCCGCCACCGCCACTCCCAGTGCCGCTGCTACTGCCGTCGTTGTCGCTGATGGTCACGACCACCCCGGTCGTATCGCCCGGCTGTACCTCATGGGGGAGATACCGCACCAGCTCCACCGTGAAGGTCTCGGACCCCTCCCGCCACTGGTCATCGCGGTCGTTTCACCGGCGGTGAGAGTGATAAAGGTAGTGAAGTGGGAGAAGTAGGCGAGAAGAGCCGGGGCCGTGAAGTCCCGTTCGATGCGGGCCGTGCCCGGCATCACATACACCGGGACTGCGACATCGCTCTCCAGCGCCGCCGCCAGCGTCAGCGTTGCCTCCACGGTCACCGTGCCGGCCCCCTCTGATACCGTGGTCGGCGTGACTGCGAAGGACACGGGCGGCGGTTGGCCGAGGGCCGCCAAGTCCAGGGCCGCGTTGCCATAGAGCCGGTACTGCAACAGGCCGGGCATGTTGCTCACATCGGGCGGGCTCGTCAGCCGATTGTGTCGGAGATCAAGCAACTCCAGTGCGGGCAGGGAAATCCCATCGGAAACGCTCGTGAGCTGGTTATGCTGGAGATCAAGCATCGCGAGGTCCAGGCAACCACACGTCGCCCGCTGGCATCCGGTTGACAGGGCGGACAACTCTTCGGGGACAGCGCCCGACAACCGGTTGTGCCCAAGGAGGAGACTCTGCAGGGTAGTCAGGTTGCCCAATTCCTTGGGGATCGCGCCCGACAACTGGTTGTGCCCGAGGTAGAGGAAGGTCAGCCTGGTCAGGTTGCCCAACTCTCCGGGGATCGCGCCCGACAACTGGTTGTGCGCGAGGTCGAGCCAGCTCGCCTCGGTCAGGTTGCCCAATTCCTTGGGGATCGCGCCCGACAACCGGTTGTATCCGAGGAGGAGCCAGCTCACCTCGGTCAGGTTGCCCAATGACGCAGGAATGGAACCCGACAACCGGTTGTACGAGAGGTTCAGCTTGTGCAGGAATATGGTGCCCAGCGACGCGGGAATGGAGCCCGTCAGGTTGTTGTCCGAGAGATCCATCCGAGCCAGGCCGACCAGATTGCCCACCGACGCGGGAATGGAGCCCGTCAACTCATTTTTCTCGAGGTTGAGCGCGCCCAACACGGTCAGGCTGCTCACATCAGGAATGGAGCCCGTCAGGTTGTTGTGAGAGAGGTCGAGCGTGAACAGGCCAGTCAGCTTGCCCAGCGACGCGGGAATGGGGCCCGTCAGGTTGTTGTCCGAAAGGTCGATACCGGATACGTAGCCTTGCTCTGTCCCGTATTGATTCCCCTCGGTGACACCATACAACTCCCCCGGACAGACACTGATCGAAGACCCCCAGTTGGTGTTGGTGGTCCACTCGTCGCCACCAGTGGCGGTGTAGAACTCCTCCAAAATCGCCCTTTCGTCCACCACTTCCAGGGTGAAGGTGTGGGACAATCGGTTGCCGTCCTGATCGGTCGCCGTCAGGGTATAGGTCTTGGGGGGGGTGACCTCAGTCGTGTAGCCCATGATCACGGGATTGCTGCCGCCCTCAAACCGGAGCCCCTCGGGCAGGGTGGTCGGACTGAGGGTATGATTCACCTCTCCCTCGCCCTGGGCCTCAGGCAGCCAGTACCGGCCGGGTGCATATCCACACCCCGACCATTCCACGGGGATCACTATGCGGGTGTACGGGAGGGGGCGATTCATTTCCTGCCTCCACCACACGTCCCAATAGAGCGCTTGCCCTGCCGCGGGCCGGACCAGCCCGCCGAGCAGGAGGAACACGGCCACCAGGGTTAGATGGATAACATACAGGAAGTCTCCACTGTAGCTATTGGTTTGAGACAATGGCTCGTTGCCAGTATGGGAGGTCTTCAACTCTTCCTCCAGGTTTTCGTCAATGGGGTACAGGCCTCATCAATCAAGGCCGAGGTAGCAGGCCACAGGGCATCGTACAGCGCGACCTGAGGGAGCGTCGGAAGGCGTCTTGCTCATGATGCTGTGTCCCTACAACAACGAGGCGCAGAATGCGCCGCCAAAATTGGATGGTTCAGCGGCAAAAAACGCTAAAAAATGACAGGGACAGCCTCACAAAATCGGCGGGCGACTCTGCGGTATGCTGCGCGAGCCCAATCTGTTGGCTGCCTCTGAAGTCTTACGGAAGGCGACCCTGCCCCGAGGGTCGTGCGAACAGATGCAGTTCCAGCCGGGTGACGGGGTGGAGTGCGAACCGCCCTCCGACGGCACGGGCAGTGCCTCTACGGGGCAAGAAGGTGTGGTCAGTCCCTCTTCTGACCGGTGCTGGGCGGCGAAAATTGCAAACTGAGACACGACCTCTGATTCCACACGTCCGGCATGGTGCAAGCGGGGGTCACCTGCTCCCTCTTTCGGACTGGAGCGGGGTGTGTCAAAAGTTGTGCCATGACGGGAACGATTCTTGTGGCCGAAGACGAAACCATCCCGCGCAAGAATATCTGCCGGGTCTTGCACGAAGAAGGCTACCGGGTCCACGAAGTGACCGACGGGCGGGCAGCGCTGGTCGCCATTGATGAGCGCGACTTTGACTTGGTGCTGACCGATCTCCGCATGCCCGGCGCCGACGGCTTGGCCGTGCTCCAGCACGTGCGGGAGGTCGCGCCCCAGACCTTTGTGGCGATCATGACCGCCCATGCGTCGGTTGATACCGCAGTAGCCGCCCTGCAGCTTGGCGCCCAGGACTATCTGCTCAAGCCGATTGTGTTTGATGACCTGCTGCGCAAGGTCCATCTGTTGATGGAGCACAAGAGTCTGGCCTGGGAAAACCAGATGTTGCGGCGCGAGGTCAACCGGCATATCGACCCCAGCGGCATGGTTGGCGAGAGCCCGGCCATGCGCGCAGTGCTGGAGCTGGTCAGCAAGGTTGCGGCGGCGGCCAGCACGGTCCTGATCACCGGCGAGAGTGGGGTGGGTAAGGAACTTGTCGCCCGGGCGATTCACGCCGAGAGCCCGCGCCAGGACAAGGTCTTTCTGCCTGTAAACTGTAGCGCCATCCCGGACACGCTGTTGGAGAGCCAGCTGTTCGGCCACACCAAGGGCGCGTTCACGGGCGCCCTGAGCGCCCAGGACGGCCTGTTTCGCAAGGCCCGGGGAGGCACGATTTTCCTGGACGAGATCGGGGAGCTGCCCCTCACCCTGCAACCCAAGCTGCTGCGGGTCATCGAGCGCAAAGAGGTCTTGCCGCTCGGGGCGACCAGCCCCATACAGGTCGATGTGCGCATCCTGGCCGCCAGCAATCGGGATCTCGAAAAAGAGACCGAGGCCGGCCGCTTTCGCGAAGACCTGTTCTATCGCCTGAATGTGGTCGGCGTTCCGGTCCCACCGCTGCGGGAGCGGCGGGACGATATCCCGCTCCTGGTCGAGCACCTGATCCAGCGCCACAACCTCGAAATGAAGACAAACTGTAGAGGGGTGACCCACGAGGCCATGCAGCTACTCATGGCCGCGCCCTGGAAGGGCAATGTGCGTGAGCTGGAGAACGTTCTGGAGCGGGCCATGATTCTGGGCAATGACGAGTGGTTGAGCCCGGAAGACCTGCCCAGCGGACAGGCGTTCAGCCGGGATACCGGCCAAGCGGGCCATGAGCTGAAGGCCGCCCTGCGCAGCTACGAAAAAAGCCACATCGAGTACGTACTGCGGGAAGCCGGCCGGGACCGGGTACGGGCGGCCAGGCTGCTGGGCATCAGCCGCTCCTCGCTGTACCGTAAAATGGAGCAGCTCGGGATTGCGTCCAACTGATCCAGGCTGCGCGACGCGTGTCAGCTGGGCGACGGAGGAGATTTGGTGCTCGGCCGTCTTGTCTTGGCTCTTGTCTTGGCCGGCGGACAGGCGGGCAGGCTGAGCCGAAAGACGGTCCCCTGACCCGGCTCGGTGGTATAGGTAATCGTCCCCTCGTGGGCCAGGACAATCTGTCGCACCACGGCCAGCCCCAGCCCCATGCCGCTCGGTTTGGTGGTGGTGAACAGCTCAAAAATATCCAGGCCGTCCGGGATGCCAGCCCCGGTGTCCATGACCTCTAGCGTGACGTGGCTGTCGGCCTGGTCGGCCCGGACGGTCAGGCAGCCGCCCTGCGACATGGCTTCGACCGCGTTCTGACACAGGTTGAGCACGACCTGCTTGAGCTTCTCCTGGTCGCCCATGACCAGGGGCAGGTCGGACCGAACCTCGTTGTGGATCTGAATCCCCCGCTCGGCGTATTGGACGGTTTCGACCGCCAGCAGCTCGGTGACGAGGCTGGCCAGCGCGGTCGGTTGCAGATCGAGCGCATGGGCGCGGGCCAGGGAGCGGAACTCGACCAGCAGCGAGCGCAGGCGGTTGATCTCGCTCGACAGGTCGTGGACGGTCGCGCGGAGCAGCTCCTTGTCGGGTGGGCCCGGCTTCATCAGATCGCGCTCCAACAGCTGCACGGTCGTGGACATGCCGTTGAGCGGGTTGCCGATTTCATGGACCAGCTTGGCGGTGGTGAGGCTCATGGTGGCCAGCCGTTCGCTCTCCAATCGGCGGTCTGCTGGGGTCCGAGCGGCCGGTCTCGGCGGCCGCTCTCGCGTCTTCCTGTCCTTGGCCATCTTCCTCCTTATAACGCGGTGTCCCAGCTTTGCAACGCGCGGGCGGGCAGCCTGTCCTGGAAATGGGACACACCGGGCTGCGAGAGGGCATACATAGCCGTTTTCAGCCTGGCACGCAGCTTGCGACAGGTTTGGATAGGCGGACGCGCTTTTCGTAACCGGGACACGGAGGACCAACAATGCCGATTCTACAACAGCTGCAAGACGTGCTTGAGACGCATGACGTTCCATACCGTGTGCTGACCCACCCACGAGCCTACTCGGCGCAGCGAACGGCCGCCTGCCAACACATCCCTGGCAAACACATGGCCAAGGTGGTGATGGTCAAGCAGGGCGAGCGGTCGGTCATGACTGTGCTGCCGGCCACGCACCGGGTGAATTTGGACCGGTTGCAGGACAGGCTCGGCGAGCCGGTGCGGCTCGAAGGCGAACAAGAGTTCCGGCTGCTGTTTCCCTACTGCGAGACCGGAGCCGAGCCGCCCTTCGGCAATTTATTCGGTCTGGACGTGTGGGTTGATCGGACGCTGGCCGAGGACGAGGAGATTGTGTTCAACGCCGGGACGCACTGCCACGCCGTGCGTATGCGCTATGCGGATTTCGCCTGGCTCGTCCAGCCCCAGGTGGCGGCCTTTGCCCAGCCGGGCTGAGTCGGTTACCCACAGCGCTGCGGGAGGTGCGATGCTGATTATCAGATTTACCGACAGCTATGGTCATCAGGAGGAACTCCGCTTTATCGAGTTCGAGACGCTGAGCGACTATCTGGCCTATCATCTCAGACATCACGGGTTTGGCGATGACGAGCGTCCGAGCCGCTGGGAAGAGCTGAGCTACGAAGAGCTGACCGATATGCTCGGTGATGAAGCCGTGGACTCCTGGTCGGATGCCCGCGTCATTGCCGAGCGGTATGGCAAAGCCGTGTGGGGCTGCGGACCGGGTATTCCGGCCGGCTGGTACACCCCTCAAGACCTCGGAGAGGTCTTGGACCGCCTGTGGGAATATATTTCCCAGTCGTGGCGGGACGTGGAAGTGATTGAGTCGCATGCCGCCTAGCTGCGGCTCGGGGAGGAGTGAGGCGCCTATGAAGGTGAAAGACATCCTGGAGAGCAAGGGCAGTGCGGTGGCGACCATCCCGGCCGATGCCAGCCTGCACGACGCCCTGGAGCGCTTGATTGAGCTGCGGATCGGCTCCCTGGTCGTGGTTGACGGCCATGACCCGATTGTCGGCATTCTCACCGAGCGTGACCTGTTGCGCGAGTGTGCGATCCATCCCGAGGGCGTGCGGGAGATGACGGTGCGGGAGATCATGAGTTCAAACCCGATCATTGCCGTTCCCGAGGATGAGGTGGCGTATATCATGGGCATCATGACCCATAACCGTATTCGACACCTGCCCATTCTCAATGGCGAGCGTTTGGCCGGGATGATCTCGATTGGCGACGTGGTCAAGGCCCAGCTCGAAGCCGCAGAGTTTGAGAACCGCTATCTCAGAGACTTCATCCAGCACAGCTAGGCAGCAGAAAGGAGGCCACCGTGGCCACATCAGATGCTACCCACACTCCAGCCGTGTCGCGCCCGTCGGCGACCGGGCTGACGACGTTCGCCCAGGAAGGTATGGTCGCCGGGCTGCTCGGGGCGGTCACCATTGCGGTGTGGTTCCTGGTAGTAGACAGCCTGAGCGGACGCCCGCTGTATACCCCGACTGTGCTCGGGCTGGCCCTGTTCAAAGGCACAGTTGGCTTGGCCTCCAGTATTGCCATCGACCTGGAGATGGTCCTGATGTTCACCTGGGTGCACGGCCTTGCCTTCATGGCCATCGGTGGCCTGGTGTCCTATCTGCTGGACGTGGCCGAGCATCATCCCCATGTCGGCTTTGGGGCGGTGCTGCTGTTTGTCGTCCTGGAGTTGGGCTTTGTGGTGGTCAGCCTGGTATTTGCCGAGCCCGTGCTGCGCGCCCTGGCGTGGCCGGCGGTTCTGGTCGGCAATCTGCTCGCGGCCGTGGTCATGGTCGGCTATTTCTGGCGTCACCATCCCCGGCTGACCATCGAACCCTAGTCGGAGCGGCGTCTGCGTCGCCCTCAGGCCACGTCCGGCGGAGACGGCAGCTCGTGGGTCACAAAATAGCGGACCACATCCTGGGGGGTGATCAGACCCACCACACTGCCCTGACGGGTGACGGGCAGATGGTGGAGTTGGTTGAGGCGCAGCAGGCGGATGACGCTGTCGGCTGGGGCAAACTCATCGACTGTGATGACCGACTGGGTCATGAGCGTTCGGACCGGCGTCTCGGCTGATGCCGACTGGAGCAGGGCGTTCAGGACATCGCTCTCGGTAATGATGCCCACCACCTGACCCGAACCGTCCACAACCGGCAGGCCGCTGATCATGATGCTGGCCAGTTCCTGAGCCGCCTCGGCCAGTGTGGTATCCGGCGAAGCCGTCGCCACCTGGGCGGTCATGAGTTGACGGGCGTGTCCTTTCATCGCTGGCTCCTCTCCACCGATTCTGCCTGCTCCAGGCGCTGCGGCAGCTGTAGGTCGGATTAGCGGAGCGTAATCCGACACGTACGGGCCGTCGGGTTACGCCTGCGGCTAACCCGACCTACACGGCTACACATAATGGTGAATTGCCCTGGGTGCCTGCCCGGATCATACTCCAGTCCGGCTGCGGCGTCCAACGAGTGTCGGCGGGGAAGTACCAAGAGCTGCCCAGTATGAGTCACCGAATAGCCCACCGAACTTCGGCTCTCACGTCGAGAAAATCCCCCTCACTCCCCCTTCTTTGCAAAGAGGGAGGCGCGGAAGCGCAGGGGGATTTTTGGGGAGGATCCCCAAGGGGAGACGCGTATGGGCGGATGGTGTGGCTCAGTGCACGCGGGCGACCGCCGGAGTTTCCTCGGCGGCAGTCACCAGCAGGCGGCGTTCCCTGGTATGCAGATGGCCCTCAATCGTCAGGTGCTTACCAACCATCTCGGGCTGCCGGAGCGGAGCGAGCAGACCCGGAGAGCCGTACAGCCGGATTGAGCCCCACAGCAGGTCGCGCAACTGGAGCCGCGCATGGTTGCCCTGGGTCACCTCTTCTACCGCGTCGAGCTGAAAACGCCACAGCTGGCCGTGGACAAACACGGTCAGGCTGCGCAGCCCAGCATCATGCTGGTCTTCAAGCGGCAGCAGGACTCCGGACAGGCGGACATACGGGGGCGCCTCGGGGTAGGAGAACCGGGCGTCTGTCGAACTGGTCCAGCACAGGACGAGACCGAGGGCAAGAATGACCACGCTATACACATGTTTCATAGCCTTTCCTCCTCTATGCCCTGAATGTCGCAAAGGCCGTGCCAAAATCGGTGTCGTCCAGGGCTGGGCCTAAGCTCGCGTCTCCGCGTCGGTTTCTCGTCCTCCTGGTAGTGGTGTGGCCGAGAGTGTCCCAGTTTTAGGACATGCCGGTTGCAAAAGGGGGACACGGCCGGCTCGAAGAAGACCAGCGCCGGGCGCGTCCACTCTCGCCCCATGTGTGCTATGATCGAGCCGTCCTGTTGGTCAGACTGGCACGACGAGGAAGTCAACACAGGAGAACTGCCATGCAACAACTCCACCGCATCCTTGTGGGTCACGATTTCAGGGCCGGCGGAGAAGTCGCCGTCAGCTCGGCCGCAGCTCTGGCCGCCCGCTACGGGGCTGCCCTGCGCCTGGTGCACGTGGTCGAGCCGCCCCATTTGTATCAACGTCTGTCCCATCCCCTGACCTCTCCTTACTCGCCCGAAGAGCTGGCCCAGCAGGCCGGCAGCGCGCTGGAAACGATCGCCGCCGGCAGCGGGCTGGAACACCTGTCGGTCGAGTATGAGGTGCATACCGGAAAACCGTTTGTCGAGCTGATTGTGGCCCGCCGGGCCTGGAACGCCGACCTGATTGTGGTCGGCGGCAGCGGGCAGGGCGAGGAGCAGGGCTTGGGACGGACCAGCGAGCGGGTGGTGCGCAAGGCCATGGTCCCGGTTCTGATCGCCAAGGCGCAGTTCAGCGCCCAGGCCAAAACACTGCTGGTGCCGACCGATTTTTCGACCGGGGCCAGAAAAGCGGCCGAGGAAGCTCTGACCCTGGCCGCCAGCTTTGGCGCGCGGGTGATCTTTCTGCACGCCATTGATGTGTCGCACATCTATGCCGCCACCACCGGGGCCGATATGCCCGCTCTGCCGCCCCCGCCGGTTGTCGAGGCCCAGGATCTTGAGCTGGAATGGGAGGCATTCCTGTCCGATTTGCCCCTGCTGTCGCAGCTGGTCTGGGAGCGGCGGACCGTGAGCGGTTTGGCCGCCAGCGCCATCGTCCAGCAGGCCGAGGAGCGGCAGGCCGACCTGCTCGTCATCGGCACCCACGGACGGACCGGACTGGCCCATATGCTGCTGGGCGGGGTGACCGAGGAAGTCATCCGCACCGCCCGCTGTCCGGTGCTGACCATCCGCCCGGACGCCTTCCAGTTCGAGCTGCCCTGAGGGACTGCCATCACGGAGGAAGACCGATGCCGATGAACATTTTGGGTATGATAGGCGTTGCGCCGCCGACCGGCCGGGCCACCGTCCACGTCATTGGGGGCGGGATTGATCGGGATTATGTGCGCCGCTTCTCACAGGCCCACGAGACGGCCGGCTTTGATGCGGTGCTGGTCGGCTATACGTCTTCTTCGGCCGAAGGATTCCAGGTTGCCCAGTACGCTGCGGCCCACACCGAGCGCCTGAAGTTCCTGATCGCCCATCGGCCCGGTTTTGTCGTGCCGACCCTGGCCGCCCGGACTGCGGCGACGTTTGATAACCTGACCGATGGACGGCTGTGGCTCCACATCATTTCCGGCGGAGCGGACAAGGAGCAGCGCCGTGACGGTGACTGGCTGGGCCACGATGAACGCTACGCCCGTACCGACGAGTACCTCGAAATCCTGCGCCGGGTCTGGACTGCGGACAAGCCGTTCAGCTTTGCAGGACGTTTCTACCGCCTGAACAAAGCCTTCTCCGAAATCCGGCCCTTCCAGCAGCCCCATGCGCCGATCTATTTTGGCGGAGCGTCAGACGCCGCCGTTCGGGTCGGGGCCAAGCACAGCGATGTGTACGCGCTGTTCGGTGAACCCCGCGCTGCGGTGCAAGCGATGATGGACCGCATTATCGCCGAGGCCGCCCGGTATAAGCGCAGGCCGCGTTTCAACATCTCCTTCCGGCCGATCATCGCCCCGACCGAGGGTGCGGCCTGGGACAAAGCCCGGGGCATTCTGGCCCAACTGGAACGCTCGCCCCAGCGGCTGGCGGTGACGAGCGAGGCCGAGTTCGGCCGCCGTCTGATGCGGCTGGCCGACGCGGGCGAGGTTCACGACGAGCGGCTGTGGACCGGCCTGGTCAAGGTGTCAGGGGCGAGTGGCAACACCACGGCCCTGGTCGGCACCCCTGAGCAGGTCGCCGAGGCGATCTTCGGCTACTACGCCCTCGGTGTTGGCGGCGTATTGATTCGGGGCTTTAATCCATTCGAAGATGCCGAAGCCTTCGGCAAGGAGCTGATTCCGTGTATCCGCAGCCTGGTGGCTGAGCATGACCGGCAGGCTCAGCCGCAGGCCGCCGGGGTTTAGAAGGGCGGCTGGCGGTAGGGTTCGAGCGGCGAGACGTGCATGCTCAGAATGAGCCATGTGTTGTCGACCTTGACGTGGGTGAAGATATACCGGCCGTGCGAGTAGGACACCTGATCCCCGTCCTTGGCGGTGGCGGCCAGCTGGTAGTGGCCCCAAGAGACCGCCGTCGTGCCGACAATCCGAAACTGGGGCGAGACCGGGGTAAATTCGGCCTTGGCGTAGCTGCCGAAGTAGGAGGTTATTGCCTGTTCAAACTCTTTTTTGCCATTTGAAGGAAAAGGCGAGAAAATTCCGAACAGCACGATATCTTCGTGAGCCTCGGCCAGTGTGGCGACCAGGTCAGCGTTGTTGAGAGCGGCCATCTCGGCCTCAAAGTTGGCCTTGAGAGCCGTGAGGTCGTCGTCCGCAGCCTGCGCCAGGGGCGCGCCGCACAAGACAAAGACGATGAGACTGAGGACGAGTGTCAGGCGATAGTCGGGTAGGTCAGGTCCATTGCTGGACCTTTCCCCCCTCAGAACCGTACGTGCCAGTTTCCCGGCATACGGCTCAAGCGGATTGTAGAACATGGGTTCCTCCGTGTCGTTTCTGGTGGCAGTACAGGTGTAAGAGAACGAGGTTTGACAAGTTGTCTTTTCCACCTTTGGCTTTGTGCGTGATGTGGTGAATATCGAGTTGTTCACCATTATGCAGGCTCATCCGACAGTCTGGGCAAAGCCCGTGTTGTCGTCGTCCTATTTCCCGCTTTCGGCCTCGGAGGTATCGGCATTTCTTGTTTTCCCGTTCCTTCCAATAGTCTTTGAGGGCAGCATTATCTGGCGAAGCGTCATGTGGGACTTGTATGTGCCGCATGATGTGGGTCCAGGCGAACTTTGTCAGGTATCCCTGTGGTCCGCCAAAGACCCATTTGTCTCGTCGTCCTGCTTGTCGTTGTCCGAAATAGGTTTTTGTAATCCACTTCCAAGATTTCCTTGGGTGGGTGCGTTTCGTCCAGCGGTACATCCTGCTCCACATCCAGCGGTCAAGAGTGCTGAATGTTTCTGTGGATATTCCTGTTTGGAAGTAGTTGGCCCATCCTCGGATGATTGGGTTAAGCGTTTTGACGACAGCTCTTGAGCTTTGGCCCGTATGTTTGAGCCATTCCTTTTTGAGTCGTCGCTTGAGCGCTTGAACCGATTCTTTGCTTGGCTTAATCAGGAGTTTGAGGCCAGTCTTCGTGTTGGTGACTGGATACAATCGAACGTTGAATCCTAGGAAGTTGAACCCTTCTGTCAGGTGGCGAATACTGGTCTTCTCACTTGACAGTGTGAGTCCGCGTTCTTGAAGCCAATTTTCGATTTCTTGTTTTGCCTGTTCGGCGTCTTCTCTGGTGTGTGTCAGGATAACGAAGTCGTCGGCATAGCGAACAAGTGCTCGTTCTCCTTTGATCTGAAAGTATCCGTTCTTTTTCCGGTAGGTGATACCGACGGCTGCTTCCATTCCGTGGAGTGCAATGTTTGCCAGGAGGGGGGAGATAATTCCACCCTGTGGCGTTCCCATCTCGGTTTTGACCCATCGTTCATCCTCAACGAGACCAGCTTTGAGCCAAGCCTTGAGAAGTCCCTTTGCGGGGAATCCCTTGCAGGCTGTGAGGATAGTTTCGTGTTGGATGTTATCGAAGGCTCCCTTGATGTCTGCATCGACTGCCCAACGTTTTTTAGCGTTTGGTCGAACGTTGGAGAAGATGCGAGAAATGGCGTCGTGACAGCTTCGGCCCGGTCTGAATCCATAGGAACAAGGCTCAAATCGGGCTTCCCATTGGGGTTCCAGTGCGTTCTTGACGACTGCTTGCATACAGCGGTCGAGAATGGTGGGAATTCCCAGGGGTCGTCGTTTGCCATTAGACTTTGGGATGTACACTCTGCGTACCGGCTGCGCTTTCCACGGCTTATAGGCTGAGAGTTCGGCCATGAGCCGGGTTCGTGCTTCCGGGGTCTTAACTACCAGTTTATCCATTCCGGGGGTTTCACGTCCGGCATTGATTTGTGTGGCTCGTCGGATGCTGGTCTCCCGATTAGCCCGACATCTCAACATGAGACGTTGCAGGTCTCGCACCTTGCGGTGGTTCCCTTCCCGTTCGGCTCTAAAGATGCGTTGCCTCAGATTGCGAACAATGCGCCTGTTCTGGTTCCAGTTTATGTCCCCCCAGGCGCGTTGCTGCCTAACCGAGGTTACAGTTTCTTGTCCCTGTACCTTTCCATCAGTCATGCTTAGCGCTCCTTGCAATGGTCTTTAGACAATCCACCACCCTCACGTCAGCAGGCTTTCACCTTGGGTATGGCCCTATCCGGCATGTTATGTCTTCCATGTGCCTTTCGGCTGCCGGCATTCGCTTCTTGAGGGTTCCTACACCCACTGGAGAGTTGACCGCGCCTTACGGGTTGGCTACCTCGTGTGAGGACTCCATTGGGGTTATCACGTTCCGCTTGTGAGACTTGAGACGGGTTAGGTGCGCTCTTTACCCCGGGGAATTGGTATGCTGTCCCATCGTGTGGCCAGTGATGGGCCTTTGAGCCGGGCATGACGATCCCGACCCCTTGTTCCCAGAACCCTGTGTCAACTGTCGCTTTCAGGGTGCAATGCTGTCGAGGCTTCGTTAAAGCGTTCACTTTCGTTCACCATACCATCTTACACCTTGCCCGGAGTCGGGGGACAGTTCCCTTTCTCCTTAGACGTTTGATCCCGCTTCACACCCTGGGATTACTCCCAACGCATGGGGATCATGGTGTCAGGTTGCATACTACCTGGAGTCTTTCGACTCATTCTCTCAAGCGACTTCGTGTCGCACCGTCATCTGCATACTGTAGCTTCCTCCCGGGCTGTTCATGGGATTGCCATATCATTCAATTCTTCTCGAATCTACGGTAGGCTGCGAGCCAGCACACAGACGCAAGCGGAGGCACCCTCATGAGCCTGACAGACAAAGTCGCCCTGGTCACCGGCGCGTCCCGCGGCATCGGCCGCGCCATCGCTCAACAGCTCGCCCAGCAGGGCGGGCGGATCGCCATTCACTATAATCAGGACCGCGCTGCGGCAGAGGAGACCCTGGCGTCGCTAACCGGCGGGCCGCACCGTATCGTCCAGGCCAACCTGACCGACCCGGCGGCGGTCCAAGCCATGGTCGAGAGCATAACCGCCGACATGGGCGGCCTGCATATCGTGGTCAACAATGCCGCGATTAACGAGTGGCAACCCGTGCTGCGGGTTGACTATGCGGTGTGGAACGATGTCTGGCAGCGCACGCTCGACACCAATCTGGTTGGCCCGTCCAACGTGATGTTCTGGGCTGCCCGGCATATGCGGGACAACGGCGGGGGCCAGATCGTCAACATCTCGTCCCGGGGCGCCTTTCGGGGCGCGCCCAAGTCCCCGGCCTATGCCTCCAGCAAGGCTGCCCTCAACATCATGAGCCAGTCGCTGGCTCAGGCCCTGGCGCCGGAGAACATCTTCGTATATGTGGTGGCCCCCGGATTTGTCGAGACCGATATGTCGGCGTCGATTCTGGCCAGTCCGCGCGGAGACGCGATTCGGGCTCAGAGTCCCCTGAACCGGGTCGGCAAGCCCGAGGAGGTGGCCGCGATTGTCGCCTTTCTGGCCTCCGGCCAGGCCAACTTTGCCACCGGCAGCATTATTGATGTGAACGGGGCGTCGTATTTACGGAGCTGAACGCGGAGCCGACGCGCCGTTTCCGACGGATGTGAGGAGTCCCTGTCATGCCCATTCTTCTCGGTATTCTGCTGACCCTCAGTGTGTGTGCCGTCGCCTACGGTGCGGGCCAGTTGGGCGATTCGGTAAAAACGGCTCTGGAGACGCACAAACTGGTCTCTATCGCGACCCAGCGCGCCAATGGCGGGTGGGGCAGGGCGGCTCCAGTGTGGTTCATGTACGACGGCGAGGCCGTCTATTTCATTACCGCACCGGACTCGTATAAAGCCCGGCGCATCCGTCGCGGCAGTCCGGCTCAGGTCTGGCTGAGCGACGCGACTGGACCGGCTTTTGTCGGAGCGGCACACGTCGTGACCGATGTCCCCACCTTAGAGCGGATCAACGCTGCCTACAAACGCCGATACTGGTTGGCGTGGCTGACCTACTGGGCCGTGCCGCTGGCCGGTCGGGTCGAGGCCGGCAAGATGGTGGCGGTGAAGGTGACGCCCCAGCTCGACGGTCAGTAACGCTCAGTCAACGACATTGCACGGGTAGCGCTGCTGCTGACCGCGCACAAAGTCGGTATCAATATCGTGCACCGCCACCCGGCTGAAAAACGAGGTCGCGGCCACGGTCTGGCCGATCGGATTGATGATACAGCCGCGGCCGGCAAACGCCTCGCCGGCCGAATCGGTTCCCCGACGGTCCGACGAGGCCACATAACAGCCCGAGACAATCGCGGTCATCTGCAAGGCCACCTCGAACTGGTGTGCAACCAGGGGCGGTGTGGCGCGGGGCACGACAATGAGATCGACCTCGTCTCGTCCGTACTGCCGGGCGTGTTCGTTGAACATGATGTCGGTGCAGATCAGCATGCCGACCCGCAGCGGTCCGGCTTGGGTACGCTGGAACCGCTGCCGCCCCGGCTGCGTCCAACTCGTCTCCCAATAGCCGGGCGAGCGCGGGAGATGCTGTTTGGTATGGATCGCCTCAAGCCCGGCGGCGTGGCGCCAGATAAAGCCCTGGTTGCAGCGGCGGCCGTCAAGATCGACGGCGCGGCTGCCCAGAACGGTCGGCACCCCGAGTTCGCGGACGGCCGCCACGCCTTGTTCATGCGCAGCGACACACGCCCGCCAGGCGTCCCGATCATAGTCGGGACGGGCGGCCAGCCACGGACCAAAGGGCAGCTCGTTCAGTACGAACAGGTCTGCGCGAAGCCGCTCAAGGTCGCGGATCAGATCGGTCCAGGCTTGGCTTCCGGGTGAGAGTTCCGGAGCGATCTCACCGACCGCAACGCGGCAGATGGCCATGGTTGGCTCCTATAGGCGGCGGTACAGCGGATGGTCCGGGGCCGCTCCGTCGAGCCAGGGCAGACCCGGAACGGCCTCGTTTGCCGCGTCCATCTCAAAGGAGCGCTGCCAGTCCAACAGGTACTGTCGTTTGGCAATGCCCCACCGTCCGTCACGGCGCTCCAGGCGGTCGAGATAACGCCCGCCGAACACGTTGGTCACAGTCTGGCCGTCCTGCTGAGAGACGGCCGCAGCCAGGCCATAGCTCTCAGCCTCGGCCACATCGCCGCTGAGCGTGATCAGGGCCGGCCCGTTGTTGTGCCAGCGGCGCAGAAATCCCCGTTCCAGCTCAATCACGACCGGAATGAACTCGTCCCCACGACCGATAAAAAAGCCGTAGTCGATCTCCGCATCCGGGAAGAACACGGTTTTCAGCGCCTCCTCATCAACCCAGTCGAGCGCCCGCGCATAACGGATCAACACCTCTTGGCAGGCGTTTTTATCGAGTAACTCCTGGACTGCGGCATTCTCTGCTGTCATACGTCCCTCCGCTATTTTCTCCCATCAGACTAGCGCGTTCAGCCGGGGAGTTCGAGAGGCTCCGGCGTTCAGGTCTCGTCCGTGTTGCTCTGAGCGGGGAAATGGCTTAGTCTTGCCCCAGCCTGAGGGCGAAGCGTACGGCACACAAGAGGTAGGCCGGACATGACACCGCGGCTTGAGTTTCATTTCGATTTTGGCAGTCCCAACGCCTACTTGGCGCACCTCGTGATTCCAGCCATTGAGGCGCGGGTCGGCACGGCATTCAGCTACGTCCCGATTTTGCTGGGTGGGGTGTTCAAAGCCACCAACAATGTCTCGCCTGCGGTGTCGCTCAAGGGCATCGCCAATAAGCCCGAGTATTACGCCCTGGAAACGCGACGTTTCCTCAAAAAGCACGCCATTACCGCCTACGCCAGGAATCCGCACTTTCCGGTCAATACCCTCCAGCTTATGCGGGGGGCCGTGTTTGCCCAGAGCCAGGACTATTTCGCCCAGTACGTTGACGCCGTGTATCACCACATGTGGGTCGAGCCCAAAAAGATGGATGAGGCCGAGGTGATGCGGGCAGCACTGGCCGCGTCCGGCCTGCCCGCCGAGGCCATCATGGCCGGTGTACAGCAGCCGGCGATAAAACAGCGGCTGATCGAGAATACCGAGGCTGCGGTGGCCCGCGGCGTGTTTGGCGCGCCAAGCTTTTTTGTCGGGGACGAACTCTTTTTCGGCAAGGACAAGCTGGTCGAGGTGGAAGAGGAAATCCTGGCCCAGCGGACAGATTCGTAGTTGTCCGACCAATTAAGAAGGAAGCTGTCATGGCCCTGCTCAAGCGCGCTGACTGGTACGATATCGCCCGTTCGACCAACTGGAGCCCGACCTATGTCGCCGAAGACGAACTCTTTCCCGAGGAGCAGAGCGGGGCGCTGGGTTTGCCGCTCGAGACCTGGGATGGCTATGACGAGCCCTATAAGGTGACGTACCGCGAGTATGTGCGGACGCAGCGAGAAAAAGACGCCGGAGTGTATGCGGTCAAAGCCGCCCTGCAACGGGCCAATTTTCTGGACACGGCCGAGCCGGGTTGGATCAGCATTCTGAAGCTGCACTACGGCGCGTTTGCGATTCTTGAGGCCATGGCGTCGGGTGCCGAATCGCGCATGGCCCGCTTTGGCAAGGCCGGCGGCATGCGCAATATGGCCACCTTCGGCTCCTTGGACGAAAACCGCCACGGCCAGATTCAGCTCTATTTTCCGCACGAGCACGTTCAGCGCAGCCGGCAGTTCGACTGGGCGGCCAAGTCGATGCATACCAACGAGTGGGCGGTCGTGGCGGCCCGCCATCTGTTTGACGATATCATGTCGGCGCGGGATGCGATCGGGGTGGCGGTTATGCTGACCTTCGCCTTTGAGACCGGGTTCTCAAACCTCCAGTTCCTGGGCTTGGCGGCCGATGCGGCCAAGGCGGGTGATATGGTGTTCTCCAATCTGGCTTCCAGCATCCAGACCGACGAGGCCCGCCACGCCCAGATCGGCGGACCGGTTGTGAAAATCCTGATTGAAAACGGCCACCAAGATAACGCCCAGCGCCTGGTTGATATCGCCATATGGCGGGCCTGGACCTTGTTCGCCACGGTGACCGGCCCGTCAATGGACTACTACACACCGCTTGAGCGCCGCCAACAGTCCTTCAAGGAATTCATGCTCGAATGGGTCTTCGGCCAGTTTGAACGGACTCTGGTCGACATTGGTCTGGACCGGCCGTGGTATTGGGACATCATGCTGGACGACCTCGAGACCCGCCACCACGGTATGCACGCCGGCATCTGGACCTTCCACCAGTCGGTCTGGTGGGATGTGCCGCCCGGGGTCAGTCCGGCCGAGCGAGAATGGCTGGAAGACAAATATCCGGGCTGGGAGGAGACCTGGGGCGCCCACTTCTGGGATCCGATCATTGAGCGCTTTGTCGCACACGGGCCGGTGGAAACCGTCCTGCCGACCATGATTCCGCTGTGTAATATGTCTCAGGTGCCGGTGACCGGAACGCCGGGCTGGGCTCCGGGCAAAACCGGGCGGCCGCTGAAAGACTATCCGCTCGAACACAAGGGGCGGACCTATCACTTCGGGTCTGAGGTAGATCGCTGGATTTTCCAGCAGGATCCTGAGCGCTACCAGGACCATCTGAGTGTTGCCGACCGCATGGTGGCGGGGATGATTCAGCCGCCCACGCTCGACGGTCTGCTCGCCTACTTCGATTTGCACCAGGGCGAACAGGGCGGGGATGCGCTCAAGCACAGCTGGGTCGAAGCCTACCGCCAGGCCCATACCACGGCCGCCTGAGCAGGATTCGGAGGAGGCGCGTGGCACACATTCCGCTCGTGCATAATCTGCACGACGAGTTCGTCCTGTATTTGTCGGTGGTGGATACCGAAAACACTATGGACGAAGTGTGCGAGATGGCGGCGGCCCTGAGCATCGGCTTTGACAAGAATAAACGGGCCGACAGGCCACTGCGGGTGCGCGCGCTGGGGGCGACCGAGCCGTTTCCCCCCGATATGACCGTCGCCCAGGCCGGCCTCAGCCCAATGAGCAGCATTGAACTGTACTATGAGTAAGGAATCCCTCAAGCCGCTCCGAACCTGGAGTCATCTGGCCGACCGGCGGCGGCGTCCGAGCGAGTATGAGATTGTCTCGACCAATCTCATGTATAACGCCACGCACGCCGAGTCACCGTTTGAGCTGGGTCCGAATATTCCGCTGTCCGCCTGGTTCAAACGCTACCGGCACGCCTCTCCGTTTCGGGGCTGTGACTGGGAGGCCTTCCGTGACCCGGATGAGATGACCTACCGGGCGTATAATGCCGTACAGGATCAGCAGGAGACCTACGTTGAGGGTCTGCTTGACCAGCACAACGAGCGGCACTACGACGCCGGTCTCGATCCGGTCTGGGTGGACGTGCTGGCGCGTCTGTACAGCCCGGCGCGCTATGTCTTCCATACCGTGCAGATGGCCTCCCACTATCTGGTCCAGATTGTCCCTTCCAGCACGATTCGGAACTGCGCCCTGTACCAGGCTGCCGACGCCATGCGGTGTGTGTCCCACATTGCCTACCGCACGGCCGAACTCAGGCAGGCCTATCCAGACAAGGGCTTCGGCAGCGTGGAACGCCAGGGCTGGGAGAATGATGCAGCCTGGCAAGGGTTTCGGCGGCTGATGGAACGCGTCCTGGTTGCCTACGATTGGGGTGAGAGCTTTGTGGCCCTGAATCTTGTGGCCAAGCCCGCCCTCGATGAGGCGGTGGTGCGCCAGCTGGCCGAAACGGCGCGGGCTCACAACGATAGCCTGCTGGGCCTGATTGCCGATTCGGAGTACCGCGATGTCCAGCGTTCGCGGACCTGGAGTACCGCCTTGGTGCGGTTTGCCGCCCAACAGTCCGACAATATCGCGGTGATGCGTGGCTGGGTCGAGAAGTGGCTCGGCCCGGCAGAACAGGCGATTGAAGCCTACTGCCGGGCGCTGCCCGACAGTCCACAGGCGGCAGACCGGGCAAAAGGTGCGCTCCACACCTGTGTGTCAAGTCTGGAAATTGGGCTGTCCTGAAGCGTGGCGAAAGACCATGGCGTTTACCCGAGTGTGTCGAGCCGATGAGGTCTGGGAGGGTGACCTCGCCGAGTTCGAGGTTGACGGACACACGATTGTCCTGGTCTATCCCAGAGATGGCGAGCTGATCGCCATCCAGGGCGAGTGTCCACATCAGAGTTTCCCGCTGTCGGCCGGGGAATTTGACGGACGGCGGGTGCTGATCTGCAACTCACACCGCTGGGAGTTCGATGTGCTTACCGGCAGAGGCATCAATCCCGATGACTGCGAGCTGGCGCGCTATCCGGTCAAAATCGAGGCTGGCGAGGTCTATGTCGATGTCGCCG
Organism: uncultured Binatia bacterium (SeqCode); assembly: GCA_965243735.1. Classification (GTDB taxonomy): domain Bacteria; phylum Desulfobacterota; class Binatia; order Bin18; family Bin18; genus JAAXHF01. The sequence continues at coordinate 2,468,732 of CBDEVZ010000008.1, read as the reverse complement.
GTATTGAACCCCGGCGGGTTGGGGTGTGAGCGGCCTATGAGCGCTGAAACCGGCAAGAACACGGTTGGCCCGGTCCTGAGCGCCGGAGAAATCGCCGACGCGGCTGTTGAGGCCATCCATCAGGACAATCCTGACCGAGATATCCGCATCGAAGACCACACGGCCTATATCCGGATTGAGACCCAGACCGAGTGCGTGATTCGTCGCCAGACGCTGGAGGCCTGTCTGGGGCGACCGTTTCAGATGCAGGAGTTGGAAACCGTGCTCAGCTCTTTTGCCGGGCAGATTGAAACCAGCAGCGAGTACATGCGGTTCTATCTGGACAAAAAGCTGTAGCGCTCGGCAGAAAGTCAGCCCCCGAAGGTTGAGCCCTTCGTCGTCCGTGCTCAATATCGCGTCACCGGTATTGAGTCCCGGCAGACTGGCGGGTGAGCGGCTTATGAGTCGCTGGAACTGGCAGGAACACATTTGGCTTGGTCCTGAGCAACAAATGGAAGAAGCTGGTCCTTCTGTAATTGGTAGCGAACCGGCCCATTTAGCTTATCAATCTTCTTTTCCCTGACGCCCTGTTTCAGCCAAGCGTTGGTTTGAGTCTTCTTGACTTTGAGCTGCTCGCTTATTTCGGCTGGGCTAAGCGGTTTACTGGACGTCAGGTCGCCAAAACGATGGAGGAACAAATCGTAGAGGTGCAGTTCCTTCGGAATGCTGACTTGATGCGCGGAAGCGGGAGACTCCTCAGCCGCCAGCGTTTTCGGTAAGCGGTATCCGTCTAACTTCTCGATCTTCCTTTCGCTGACACCCCGTTTCAGCCAAGCGGTGGTTTGAGGTTTCTCGATCTTGAGTCGCTCGGTTACTTCATCTCTGTCGAGTGCCTGACTGGACGTCAGCTCACAAAGAAGGTGGAGGAATAGCTCGTAGAGAGCCAGCTTCTCTGGCCTGCTGGGGTGATTCGTGGAAGCGAGAGCCTCCTCAACCACCAGCGTTTTCGGTGAGCGGTACCCGGCTGACTTCTCGATCTTCCCTTCGCTGACGCCCCGTTTGAGCCAAGCGGCGGTTTGAGTTTTCTCGACCTCGAGCCGCTCGCCTGTTTCAGCTGGGCTGAGCACCTTGCTAGAGGTCAACTCGCCAAAACGGTGCAAGAACAACTCGTACAAACCCAGTTCCCTCGGAATAGTGGATTGCTTCGCGGCAGTAGAGGATTCCTCCATTATCGGTGGTTCCGATAGCTCGGCAACGGCAGGAGGTTGGGTGGGAATTGTAGATAACTGATCAGTCGTGCCAGGAGGTTCTGATGGTTCGGTGCCGACAGCAGCTCCATTTACCGAAGAATCATCGAACAGGTTGCTCAGACTGGAAAGATCATCCGGTAGACGGCGCCCCCCGCGTTCGATCAATTCGGCGTTGCCCGACTTTTCTTCACCGCTTTGTCTGACCCAGAGTGGTACCCACCGCGCTCCCAGGTCTTCGATGGCGCCGTTCCACGTTCCTCCCTTATTGGGGGCACTGCTTATGACTACGGCGGTATCGGCGAGGCAATAAATGGAGCGATTGCGAGCCATTGCGTTTCCTACGTTGAACCCTGCCTCAGGATTAAAAGGCGAAACCAGAGCCAAATCGCCGGTCATAAGGTATTCGCGATACTTTGCTGAGGTTGCCGAGCGTAAGAGACCGTCAGCCAAAATCCCAACAGCAGTTCCCTCATGCTCTAGAGCGCCCAGCATTGCACTCTGGTCCACGCCCCGCGCCCCGCCGGACACGATTGAGTATCCCTGAGCGGCGGCTTCAGCACCGAGGTTGTTTGTGTAGGCAAGATCTTTCTCGGCCGCATTGCGCGACCCGACTACCGCGATCCCGCCCTTTTCCAAGAGCTTCTTGTTGCCGCAACCGAAGAGGATGGGTGGCGCTTCAAACTTGAGTCTGCGCTTCAGCCGATCCGGATAGTCAGGATCAGATCGCGCGATAACCCATAGTCCAGCACGCTGCCATTTCTCAAGGCGAAGGCCCAACAGGGCACCCCGATTGAGCAAACTTTCCAGACGGGGCGGTGTGATCGCTGGGTCTATCCAGTCAGATAGCAAATCGTCCAGGGCACCTGCCAAGAGATAAGAGGGCTTCAGATCATGGTCCCTGAGCCAGATTGCAAACCTCGCCCATTCTTTGGTCGAGAGAGGTTTTGCCTCTGCTGTACCTGATTTTCCGAACGATACCGTTAACAGCAAAACAGCTTGAGCCTGACTATCCAGCTGCATTTCAGCCTCCTGCGCTCGCCGTAGCCAGAACAACGGGCCAAACCGGACCGCTGCCAGCTTGTCTGAGTAGCGCCGCGATGACGGTCAGCGTCCATCTGGAATCGACAATGTCATCCAGTAGAAGCGCTGGCCCCTCTGGGACCGTACCCTCGATTTGGAATACACCATCCAGATTCTGGCATTGATGGAACCTGTTCTGTTGCGCCTTCTGTGGTTCATTGTGTCTGGTCTTGGTCACGATAGGCATGAAGGGGAGTTGCAACGCCGTTGCCAGTCTTCGGGCAAAGTCAGGAACCAGATCGGGGTGATTTTGGGACGGAACGCAGGTAACCCATTCGGGCGGCGGGTCCGGTTGCCAGCGATCCCGCAGCATCTCTGCTACGGCCTCGACCAGTTCGTCTCGAAAATACCCCCGAGCCTTATCGTCCGCCACAAGCTGTCCCCAGCCGGCATCGCCCCACCGAGAGAGAATACGGCCGGTTTCGGCGCGGAGTTCCACGGCTAGGTTCCCCCTGAAGCTGTACGTAGTAAAAGCATCGCTGGCGACTTGCTTGTTACAGACAAGAGGAATTTCTGAGCGACGCAGGAAGCGGGCAGCCGAAACGGCTTGCATGCGGCCAAAGGACGGCTCGACAATGGGTCTCCCCAAACAAGATGCGCATCTGCCACAAGGCTGTGAATTCTCATCGTCAAGGGCCACCGCGAGAAATCGCATCAGACACCCGTCTGCTTCAAGGTAGCTCTGCATCTCCCGCCATTCGATCATGCGCTGTTCCGTCAAATGGCGGATGCGTTCATGGTCCATTTGATAAGAGACTGGGGTCCGCTGCCACAGGGAGCCATTCTTGATGACAGGGGCTGGGTTTTCGACTGACAGAAACTTAAGCGCCTGCTCGAGCTGCCCGTGTCTGAGATTGACGGCTTCTTCCAGTTGACGGATGGTCAGCCCGTCGCTGCCTTCAAGAACGCCAAGTATCTGCTCCACCCACGCTTCATTCGGAAAGGCGCTCTGACGGAAATAGTCGTGGATGGCGTTGTCTTCGTGGCCTGACATCAGGATGCCGACAGCGTGGTCGATTGCTCGCCCGGCTCTGCCGACTTGCTGGTAGTAGGCAACGATTGAGCCGGGGGCTTGATAATGGACGACAAAGCCGAGATCGGGCTTATCGTAACCCATTCCAAGAGCAGGTGTAGCAACCAGGACTTTAACCTGACTTTGAAGAAGCTGATCTTCGAGATGTTGCCGATAGGCATCCGAGTCTGCAAAGCCATTGTCCGTTACGCCGCTAAAGTAGGCTCGTGCAGCAACGTCTTGGTGACTCAACCAGTTGGCAACCTGTTCAGCATCCCGCTTTGTCAGGGTATAGATGATTCCTGTTCCCGGAAGAGCGTCGATATGTTCCGCGAGCCATGCTAAACGGGCTGCCTGTGATGGCAGTTGCATATTCTGCAACGCCAGCGTGTTCCGCATCAGCGAGCCACGTTGAATCCCAATGTCCCCGAGTTGCGCTCGGACATCTTGCACCACGCGGTTATTCGCCGTCGCTGTCGTGCCGAGAATCGGCATATTTTTGGGCATACGCTGCAAGATGTTAACCAAGCGTCGATAATCAGGCCGAAAATCATGTCCCCAATCGGAGATGCAGTGGGCTTCATCCACCACCAGAAGGCCGATGCGGTCGGCGATGGGTAAGAGGACCTCTTCTACGAAATCGTCATTAGCCAGTCGCTCCGGTGAAATCAGGAGTGCGTCGGCCTCATCGTTGCGGATAGTCTGCTGTAAAGCTGGCCAATTCTCTGTATTCGCAGAATTAATCGTTACTGCCCGGATACCGATACGCCCGGCAGCCTCAATCTGGTTGCGCATCAGCGCCAGGAGAGGCGAGACGATAAGCGTTGGGCCACGCCCACGATCACGCAGAATTTTGGTGGCAATGAAGTAAACGGCGCTCTTACCCCAACCGGTTCGCTCAACTACCAGCAAACGCTCGCGGCGGTTTACCAGCGCGTCAATGGCTTCCCACTGACCTTTCCTGAACTCGGCGTCTTGGTCATTCACTGCGCTCTGGAGAAGGGCCAGTGATTCCGACCTCTCAGTCATGTTTGCTCGTCTTCAAGAATTCTGTCTTGAGACAGACTCCGCGCCTCTCTTTTTTCGTTCATACCACTCGCGCCACAAAGTACTTAAACGCTGAGAGTTTCGCAAATGGCTCCAGGGCTTCGTTGATGAGGAAACCTGCTGGCGCTTTTTGGCGGGAGTACTGTAGCCCGGACGGACCGGTAACGGAATCCAGGAGCCCGGCCTACGCTCGTTCGAGATCGCTCCGCGTTCCATTCGGGCTACTGAGTCGCTCTGCTGTTCGCCGCACGTATCAACTCAAACAGGCGCTGGGGGGTGATCGGCAGCTCGTTTATCTCAATTCCCAGCGGGGCAAGGGCGTCCGAGACGGCGTTGGCCAGGGCGGCCGGAGCGCCGATTGTCCCGCCTTCACCCATCCCCCGAAAGCCGCCCAAGGTGGTCGGGGAGGGCGTTTCAATGTGGTGGATCTCGACCGGCGGCAGTTCTGAGGCGGTGGGAACGAGATAGTCGACCAGAGAGCCGGTCAGCAGCTGACCCGCTTCGTCGTATACGACCTCCTCGTACAGGGCTGCGCCGATGCCCTGGGCTACGCCGCCCCGCACCTGGCCGTCAACGATCATGGGGTTGATGATCCGTCCACAGTCTTCGACCACCATGTAGCGCTCGATCTTGACCTGGTAGGTGTCGCGGTCGACCTCGACGACTGCCACGTGGGTGGCGTTTGAGGCAGTCCCAAAATAAGGATCATAAAAACGCGTCACCTCAAGCCCGGGTTCCATGTCTTTGGGCAGACGGCGCAGACCGCCGTAGGCGGCTCTGGCCACTTCCCGAAAGGGCAGGCGCCGGCCCGCCTTGGCCTTGATGAAGACCTGCCCGTCCTGAATATCGAGGGCGGACGGATTGCTCTCCATCATGTGCCCGGCAATCTGGAGGGCTTTTTCCTTGAGCGCCTGACCGGCTCGGATTGCCGCTCCGCCGGCAATGACCGCGCTGCGGCTGGCATAGGTGCCGGTGCCGTGCGGGGCCAGGGCGGTGTCGCCACAGATGACCCGGATATCCTCAAACCTGACGCCCAGGGCGTCACCGATGAGCTGAGCCAGGGCGGTCTCATGCCCCTGGCCCTGAGGGGCAACGCTGAATGTGGCGGTGACCGTCCCCGACGGGTCTACCCGCAGGAACGCCGCCTCGGTCCCGGTCGAGACCGGCATGCCCGGAGAAACCGGAATGGCCGAGCCCACCCCGGTTAGTTCAATATAGCTGGCGAAGCCGATGCCGACCCAGCGGCCGTTCGCCCGCGCCTCGGCCTGCCATTGGCGCGTCGTCTTCTCGTCCAGGACGGCGCGGGCTTTTTCCAGGCACTCGATCAGACTGGCCCGATCCCAGACAATGCCGGAGGGCGTTTTATACGGGAAATCCTGGGCACGAATGGAATTCTGGAGACGCAGTTCAGCCGCATCTCTGCCGAGCCGGCGAGCCGCTCGATCAATCAAGCCCTCGGTCACAAAGGTCGTCAACGGTCGGCCCACCCCCCGGTAGGGACCCATTGGCGCCTTACATGTGGCCACTCCCCGGGTTCGACCCCGGTAGTGGGGGATGCGGTAGGGACCGGGTAAAAAGCTGACGGCCTGGACCGGTTCGACCGTCGCAGTCCAGGGATAAATGGAGTAGGCGCCGATATCCGACACGACCTCGGCCCGCAGGCCGACAATCGTTCCGTCGTGCTGCACGGCCAGTTCGGCATCGACAATCTCGTCCCAGGCCTGGGTCGAGGTCATCAGGTCTTCGCGTCGGTCGCTGATCCACTTCACCGGACGCCCCAGGCGTTTCGCCACGGCGCACAGGGTCAGCTCTTCGGGATACAGGGACGACTTTGCGCCGAAGCCGCCGCCTACATCGGCCGCCACCACGCGGACGCTGTGCTCAGGCATATCCAGCAGCTCGGCCAGAGCATCGCGCAGCAAACCCGGACACTGGGTTGCCGAGCGCAGCGTCAGGCTTGCGCTGCCCGCCGCATACTCGGCCACACAGCCCCGGTTCTCCATACACACGGCCGTATGACGATGAAACCGAAAGCGCTCCCGGACACGGACCGGCGCGCTGTCCATGGCCGCGTCAACGTCTCCGGCCGTAAACTGGCGTGACAGGAGGACGTTGCTGCCGGCCTCCTCGTGGAGCAGAATCGTGGTCTGGGTCAGGGCCTGCTCGACATCGCCCAGCGCTTCGAGCGGGTCATACTCAACCCGGATCTGCTCAATCGCGTCTTCGGCAATATAGCGACTGTCTGCCACTACAACGGCAACCGCCTCGCCCACAAACCGAACCTTGTCGACTGCCAGGGGTGGAAAACCGGTTTCCTTGTAATCCGCCATTGTTGAGCCGGCCCGGACGGGTTTGATTTCTCGGGCGAGTTCCTGGCCGGTTACGACGGCGATCACGCCGTCGAGCCGCAGCGCGGCTGACACGTCGAGTTGGGTAATACGCGCGTGGGCATACGGGCTGCGGACAAAGGCGGCGTGCAGCAGACCGGGCGGCCGGTAATCGTCGACATAGCTCCCCTGTCCGATCAACAGGCGCAGGTCTTCTGTCCGCCTGACACTGGCACCAACGAGTTTTGGGCTGAGCACTGCCATTTATGTCGTGCTCGCCTTCAACCGTTTTGCCGCAGCCTGAACCGCCTCGACAATCCCCTGATAGCCGGTACACCGGCACAGAACTGCGGACAGCCCGGCCCGTATGTCCTGCTCGCTTGGAGTTGGATGTGTTTGCAACAGATCGTACGCAGTCAGCAGCATGCCCGGGGTACAGAAGCCGCACTGGAGTCCGTGGTGTTCTCGGAACGCGTCTTGCAGGGGGTGGAGTTGACCGTCCTGGGCCAGCCCCTCAACGGTCAGCAGCCGAGCGCCATCGGCCTGTACGGCCAGCATCAGACACGACCGAACGGCCTCGCCGTTGACCAGAATGGTGCACGCCCCGCAAACACCGTGTTCACAGCCAACGTGGCTGCCCGTCAGGCCCAGATCATGACGCAGGAAATCGACCAACAGGGTCCGCGGCTCGACGTGGTCGCTATAGGTCACACCGTTTATCGTCAGCTGAACGGACCGCCGGTCAGTCATGGCGCGAACTCCTAGGGGCAGCCCGCCGCCTGTTGGATCGCCCGCTGACTGAGCACTCGGGTCAGGTGACGCCGAAACTCGGCCGAGGCGTGCAGGTCGCTGTCTGGCTCGACCAGTTCGGCCGCCCGCGCGGCCGCCGCCCGGCGGCTGGCCTCGCTCAGCCCGTCTTGGATGAGCATCTGCTCGACCTCCCGGAGTCGGACCGGTTGTGGGCCGAGCCCCGCAGTCGCCAGCCGGGCTGAGCGACAGCGGTCGTCCTGCACCTCAAGCAGCGCGGCGATCCCGACCAGGGCAAAATCTCCGTGGCGCCGGGCAAACTCGACAAACGCTTGGCCATAGCTGGAACACACGGTTGGAAAGCGGACCTCGAGCAACAGTTCGTCGGGCATGAGGGCGGTGCTGAGATAGCCGACAAAGAAGTCCTCAGCCGCCACCACTCGGCTGCCGCGTGGTCCCCGGACAACAAATTCGGCGCCTAAAGCCACGGCTACCGTCGGGTACTCGGCCGCCGGGTCGGCGTGGACCATACTCCCCCCGATTGTCCCCCGGGTGCGGATCGGGAGATGGCCGATCAGCCGTGTCGCCCGGTGCAGGAGCGGCGCGTGCTGGGACACCAGCTCAGAAAACTCGATCTGGCGCTGACGGGTCACAGCCCCGATGCGGAGCTGACCGGGCTGATGCCGAATATAGGCCAGCTCTGAGACTCGGTTGATATCGATCAGGACGCTCGGCACGCTGAGACGGAAGTTCAGCAGAGGCATCAGGCTCTGACCACCGGCCAGCACCTTGGCCTCGTCACCGTAGCGCCCGAGCAGAGACAGGGCCTCGTCCACGGTGCGGGGGTCGTGGTAGGCAAACGGTGCGGGTTTCATGTGGCTGTGCAGGGTAACTGCTCGGGAATGGCGGCTCAAGAGCGTCGGCTGTAGGCCGGGCTACTTGAAGGGACTCCCGGAGACATGGTTGACCCCCCCCGCACCATGAACCCGTAGTTTCCGGTCTAGGGGGTGAGTCGCAACCCGGCGATGAGGCGAAGCAGCGTGTTGAGCACTTCCTCACGGGCTTCCGCACTATCGCCAGCCTGACCGATATAGATAGCCGCCTCAAAGAGCATGGCCCAGGCCAGGCGGGCCAGGGATTCGACCGGCTGCTCTTCGATCAGCCCCTCGGCCATCAGCCGTGTGAACACGGTGCGCAACAGCATCAGCCCCGGCCCGCTCTGTTGCAGCGTGACCCAGTCAAGGACCGCCGGACCGTCGGTATGGACAATGCGCCGCACGCTCGGGCTTGAGGCATATTCGATAAAAGCGTGGCAGCCCGTCACAACAAAGCGCTGCCAGGTGTCGCCCTCGGCCGCCTGTATGCGCTCGAGAACCGCTTGGATCAGGGCGGTCCTCTCTTCCTCAAACACCGCCTTAAACAGGGCCGCTTTGTCGCGATAGTGGTAGTACAGCGCGCCTCTGGTTACCCCGGCGCGTTGCACAAGCTCTTCCGTCGCGGTTTGCGCATAGCCCTGCTCAGTAAACATATCCCGGGCAACACCGATCAAGGCTCTCCGGGTTCTCTCAGACTGTTCGTCTTTTGACAGTGCGGCGGACAAGGGGTTCCTCCTCTTTCATTTGCTGAAACACTGCCCACGTATGATACATGCACACTGTCTATAGTCGTCACAAATGTCAACTCTCCGTCAGGCCGGGTTCTGCTACATGTCACGGCTGTCGTCCTAGCACAAATAGTGACTCGCCGTTCAAACCGCAGTGGCTATGCGGGGAAGCTGCTCAGGGATGGCGGCTCAAGAGCGGCGGGCTACTTGACGAGCCCGCCGCAGACATGATTGACCTGTGGGCGCACATGCGAGAGGACGGAGGTCATGATGGCAGAACCTGTAGTGATTGATTGTGACGGACACATTCTGGAACCGCCCGATTTGTGGGAAACCTATCTCGAACCCCGCTACCGGGAGCGGGCTCTGCGCCTGCGGATCGGCGAGGATGGCTATGAGTATCTGGAGGTCGATCAAAAGCGGGCCAAGCTGGTCAAACCCGGCATGCTGGGGACGCTGGGCGGCATGGGCAAGCAGGTCGAGGAAGCCCAGCAGTTGCGCCGCAGGGCTATGGACGGCGAGGTCAGCCCGGAAGACATGCGGGCCATTCGGATGAGCCCCGAGCAGACCTACCTGAGGGGCGCTGCGTTCGGCACCATGGATATGAAGGAACGGCTCGAACTCCTCGAACAGGAGGGCATGGAAAAGGCCGTGCTGTATCCGACGCTCGGCCTGTTGTGGGAAGCCGAGCTGTTCGACGCCGAGCTGTCGGCTGCCTACTGCCGGGCCTATAGCCGCTGGATCGCCGACTTCTGCCGGGATTCCGGCGGACGGCTGGTGCCGATCGCCCATGTGTCCCTGGGCGAGCCCGAAGAAGCCGCCCGTGAGCTGCACCGAGCCGTCGAGGACGGCTGCAAAGGTGCTTTTGTTGCGCCGTTTACGATGACGCGCATCCCGCACGGCGACCCGCGTCACGACGCGGTTTTTGCCGCAGCCCAAGACCTCGACGTACCGCTGGCCATTCACCCGACCTTTGAGCCGCCCGAGTTCAGCATCCACCACCGCTATGACAAGTTCGGCTGGGCGGCCTGGTATAACGACCTGTTTGCCGGCCAGGGCGTGCAGCACGCCTTTGCCACCTTTTTTCAGCTCGGCGTGTTCGAGCGCTTCCCGCGTCTGCGGACCGTGGTGCTGGAGTCGCAGGCCGGCTGGATCGGCTACTTCCTGGACCGGGCTGACGCCATTTTCAAAGGCACGACGCTCAGCGCAACGGTCAGGCTCAAACACCCGCCCTCGTACTACTTCAAGCGCCAGTGCTATATCTCGGCCGACCCGGAGGAACGGACCATCGGCGCACTGACCGGCATGGTCGGTGAGGACAAGTTTTTCTGGGCCAGCGATTATCCCCATCCCGACCATCCCGATAATTATCTGGAAGAACTGGGCGAGATGGTGGCGCCGATGACCGACGCGGCCCGACGCGGTATCCTGGGTCAGAACGTGGCCAGGGTCTACAGGCTCGACTGAGGAGGCGGCATGTCCGATACCGAGATCAAAGATGCGGTCCGCAACATTGAGTGTCCGGTGTTTGAGAACCCAGCCTTCAGCGTTCCTCCGCCGCTGGAGCGGGCGACTGTCGCCCTGGTCACCTCGGCCTCGCTCCACCATCCCGACCAGGACGACTTTGCGCCCATGGATACCAGCTATCGGGTGCTCGACGGTACGCGACGTGATTATCTGGTCGGCCACTGGAGTCCGAACTTCGACGCCTCGGGCGTGGCGCTCGACCTGAACGTGGTCTTCCCGCTGGACCGGCTGGATGAACTCGCCGCTCAGGGCAGGATCGGCAAGGTGGCCGACCAGCACCTGGCCTACGCCGGCAACCAGTTTGACCTGGCTCAGATCCGCGCGGACGGCGGCCCGGCCGGGGCGGCCTATCTGCGCCAGCAGGGCGTTGATGTCGTCGTGCTCACCCCGGTGTGACCGCTGTGTACGCGTACCGTGAGTACGCTGGACCATATTTTTGAGGCGGCCGGCATGGCAACAATCGTGCTCGGCTCGATCCGTGAGCAGCTGGTCAACACGGCCCCGCCGCGCGGCCTGTTTTGCAACTTCCCACTCGGCCGTCCGCTCGGCAAGCCCGGCGACGCGGCCTTCCAGCACCGGGTGCTGGCGCACGGCTTCTCCCTGCTGGAGCGCGGTCAGCCGACCCTGGAAGATTTTCCCGAGCGAGTGACCGACCAGGGCTCGGAGGTTCTGGTGTGTGCGCTGCCGCCCCGCTACGATCCCGACGCTCACCCGGCGGTGGATGAGGCGCGCGGTCTGCGGGCCGCCTATGACCGGGCGGTGGCCGAGCACGGCGAGCGGGGCGCCGCCACACGCACGCTCAGTCCCGACGATATTCCGCAGGCGCTTGGGGCGTTTATTCGGATCGCCCAGGGCACACCGTGGAAAGAAGCCAAAATCCCCGGTATTCCGGCTCGGGTGGCCCAGGACATCCGGGGCTATTATGAGACGGCGGCCCTGGCCATCGTCGATCACACGCCGGCGGCCTGGGCCAGCGCACGCTGGTACCGGGACGCGACCAAGGCCGGTGAGGTCATTCGTTCGGCCCAGCTGGCCATGAAAAATGCCGGCGTCCGACGCGACCTGTGGGCCTTTCTGCTGCCCATGGACAGCATTCCACTCGACTGAAGGAAAAACCTGCTGCGCTTGGAATAACGGCGTTCCTCGAAGACTCAAAATCCTCATGTACCCTTATGTACACTCCGGTTTCTCATCTTCTCGCGCCTTGTTCTCCCGACGCTCGCAACGGTTTTTCTGCGATCCAAATGATATGAAAAGGGGGAAGAGACAATGGAGATTGGCATTCTCGTTCCAGCCACGTCCGATACCAAGAACATCGCCGACATTGCCCAGCGGGTAGAAAGCCTCGGCTTCGAGTCGCTGTGGATTCCCGAACATCCGGTGATTCCGGTCGGCTTCAAAACCGAAGTCCCGGGTGGAGGCACCTTGCCCCGACACTACAATCGTTGGGCCGATCCGTTTGTGGCCCTGACTATGGCTGCGGCGGTGACCTCACGCCTCAAGCTGGCGACCGGCATCTGTCTGTTTCCGGAGCGTGAGCCGCTGATCACGGCCAAGGTCATTGCCAGCCTCGACATGTACTCCGACGGCCGGGTCATGATCGGGGTCGGCGCGGGCTGGCTGCGAGAGGAGACCGAGGTCATGGGCACCAGTTTTCGGCTGCGCTGGAGACGGCTGCGTGAGACGACCGAGGCGCTGCGCCTGTGCTGGACCCAGGAGGAGCCGAGCTATCAGGGCGAAATGGTCCAGTTCCCGCCCGTATATTGCGATCCCAAACCGGTCCAGCCGTCCGGTCCGCCGATCTTTCTGGGCGGACACGTGCCAAAAGCACTCGAACGGGTCGCCCGCACCTATGACGGCTGGTGCCCGCTGGCGTTTGATCCCGCAGACTATGTGCGACCTGATGCTGCATAAGGAGACGGTCATACATGACCCTAGCCAGTAGACAGGCTAGCCCTCATATCCCCCATGCGTCAGGAGTAATCTTGGGGTGTGAAGCGGGGATAAAAGCCTAAGTGGGGGAAGCCCCACGGGCAAGAGGAAGAGCAATATGGTGAACGCAAGTGAAGCCTTGAATGACGCGTCGTTATTCGGGACAGGATCGTGGGATCAGGGATCGCTTTATAGTTGAGCGGTCTAGGTCAACATCTGTATGAAATGCTGACTACGTCTACCATATATCCCCGGCGTATAGAGGCCACCTACATTGTTCACAAAGACTCACTATGCGGAACAGGATAACCCCGATGGAGTCCCACATGGAATTTTCCATAGGTAAGCGAACCATTAGGAACGCCGAACTCTCCAGCGGGTGCAGGAAACCCCAAGAAGCGAAGGCCGGCAGCCGAAAGGCACAGGGAACACATAACCTGCCGGATAGGGCAATACCCAAGGTGAAAACCTGCTGACGTGGGGTTGGTTGATTGTCTAAAGACCGTGCAAGGAGCGCTAAGCATGACTGATGGACAGACACAGGCAACTGTGACCTCAGACACGCAACACCGCGCCTGGAACGATATTGACTGGAATACGAACAGGCGCATTGTTCGCAATCTGAGGCAACGCATCTTTAGAGCCGAACGGGAAGGAAACCACCGCAAGGTGCGCGACCTACAACGTCTTATGTTGAGATGTCGAGCAAACCGGGAACTTAGTATCCGGCGAGTCACACAGATCAATGCAGGACGCGAAACCCCCGGAGTTGACAAACTGGTCGTAAAAACCCCGGAAGCACGGACCAAACTCATGGCCGAACTCTCGACCTATGAGCCATGGAAAGCGCAGCCGGTTCGCAGAGTGTATATCCCAAAGTCCAATGGCAAACGACGCCCTCTTGGAATTCCGACCATCCTTGACCGCTGTATGCAAGCCGTGGTCAAAAATGCGTTGGAACCACAATGGGAGGCTCGGTTTGAGCCTTGCTCTTATGGATTCAGACCAGGCCGAAGCTGTCACGACGCCATTGAACGTATCTTCGCCAACGTCCGGCCAAATGCCAAGAAACGCTGGGCAGTAGACGCAGATATAACAGGGGCCTTCGATAACATCCAACATGAAACCATCCTCACAGCCTGTCAGAGATTCCCCGCAAGGGGCCTTCTCAAAGCATGGCTCAAGGCAGGTCTCATTGAAGATGAGCGATGGGTCAAAACCGAATTAGGAACGCCTCAGGGAGGAATAATCTCCCCCCTGTTGGCAAACATCGCACTCCATGGAATGGAAGCGGCTGTTGGAATTACCTATCACAAAAAGAATGGGTACTTCCAAATCAAAGGAAACCGAGCACTTGTACGCTATGCCGACGACTTCGTAATCCTGACTCACACCAGAGAAGACGCCGAACAAGCAAAACAAGAGATCGAAAACTGGCTCCACAAACGCGGACTCTCACTCTCAGAGGAAAAGACCAGTATTCGCCACCTGACAGAAGGGTTCAACTTTCTGGGGTTCAACATTCGATTATATCCTGTCTCCAATACGAAGACCGGACTCAAACTCCTTATCAAGCCAAGTAGAGAATCGGTAAAAGTACTCAAACGACGACTCAAAAAGGAATGGCTGAACCTTGTCGGCCAGAACTCAAGCGCCGTCGTGAAAAGGCTCAACCCGATCATCCGAGGATGGGCAAACTACTTCCGCACGAACATTGCTTCACGGATATTCCATCACCTCGATGGATGGATGTGGAACAGGATGTATCGGTGGACAAAGCGCACCCACCCCGGAAAATCCTGGAAGTGGATCACACAAACCTACTTCGGAAAACGACAGCCAGGCCGGAATGATAAATGGGTTTTCGGCGGACCAGATGGATACCTGACCAAATTCGCCTGGAACCTTATCGTGCGACACACTCAAGTGAAGCACGACTCATCACCCGACAATGCTTCCCTCAAAGACTACTGGGAAAAACGAGAAGAAAAAAAGTGTCGATTCCTCCAAGGCCGTAAGCGGGAATTGGGACGACGACAACACGGGTTCTGCCCGGACTGTCATATCAGTCTCCATAATGGTGAACGACTGGAAGAACACCACATCACGCATAAGGCCAAGGGCGGAAGAGACACCCTCTCAAACCTCGTTCTCTTACACCTGTACTGCCACCAGAAACGACACGGAGGAACCCATGTTCCACAATCAGCTTGAGCCGTATGCCGGGAAACTGGCACGTACGGTTCTGAGGGGGGAAGGGCCTAGTAATGGGCCTGACCTACCCGACAAAGCCAAGGTCAACACCATTCGGGAGCTGACCAGGGAAGCCGGGCGTGACCCGGACGATCTCCAGATGTCGGCCTTTGTCGATCCCAAAGACGGCGGCCTGTCGGCCGACGAGCTGGCCGCCTTCCGGGATGCGGGGGCGAGTCGGATCGTGCTCTTCTCACAGCCGTTTGCCAAGGAGATCGCCGAGGGCAACCCGCTCGGCTGTATCGACCGGGTGGCGCCGATCGTGGAGCGGGCCCAGGCCGTATAGACCGAACCGGGTACGGCCGACTACAGCGCAATCGGGTAGGGCGACAGCTCGCCCGTGTCGTATCTGTCGGCCAGACCCGGCGTGGCATTTTCCCACACCAGCAGCATGGCCCGCTTGGGCGAGAAGCCCTGGTGCCGAATATCGGCCGGCATGGCCGCCACATCGCCTGGCTTCATGATGACCCGCGCCCGGGGGCGGCCGGTCTCCTTGTCGCTGACCTGCCAGGTGATCTGATCGCTGAGCTGAATGAACCACTCGACCCGGTCGTTGCCGTGAATGACGGGCAGGATGTGTTCCTCGGTGGTCGGACAGAACAGACTGTTGCGGCAGACCGAGACGACCGACGGGTTCCAGGTCACGTCCGAGCGGGACAGATACTTGAACAGATTGAAGGCGTGGACCTCGTGCTCAAAGCCGGGCTCGGCATGAACTTCCGGTTCATCCTGGTCCACGTCGGCAAACGCCCGGTTGACCGGATAGCCGTTGGCGTCCGAGCGCAGGGAGGCGTCGCCGGGTAAGCCCGGCATGCGTTTGCATACCTCCCGCCGACGTTCGATCGCGGCCCTGTTGGTCCCGTGTTTTTTGCCAAACACGGACGTGCCGGTCTCGGCCGGAGCGGCAAAGGGGTCAAAACCGGCGTTGGTCCAGTCGGCCAGCATGGCCTGGAAGGTGTCCAAAATCTGGGGCGTGTCAAAACTTTCGACATAGTCGAGGCCGGCCCGGCGGTAGCTGTCGTCATACCGGCCGGCGTACAGTTCCACCCGGCCATATCTGTTGCGCGTACCCAGCACGGTGTCGAAATTGACCCAGCCATAGAAGAAGCCCCAGGCCACGTCTCGGACCAGAGCCCGCAGGAAGGCGTCAGCCGGCAGGGTGTGGGACAGTTGGGTTTCCCGGGCGGGCCAGCTGACGGTCACAAAATATTCGTCCCGGCTGAACGAGAATCGGCCCAACTCGAAGCTTGTATAGCCGGTGGTGGGGTGGGGAGCTGAGGCGCTCGGCATGGTGTCTCTCCTCCGGGTCTGTCGTCCTATGCCTGGCACGCTATGCCTGACACACTATGTCTGACACGCTACGTCTGACACGCTACGTCTGACACGCTACGTCTGACACGCTACGTCTGACACACCTGGGCCCACTTCTCGACGGTGAGAGCGCCGCGCAGGGTTTGCAGCAGGACGACGCCGGGCTGGGCGGCGACAAATTGATACGCCGCGTCTGCGGGCAGCAGGGCCTGATGGCCACGGCTCAGTTTCAGCCAGCCCATTTTGCGGCCGACTGGGCTGCCGGGAACGCGTACCGCGCCGTGGGCATCCCGGGCCAGGACCGACTGTGGATCGTCGAGTTTGAGCAGATGAATCTCCACCTGGCCGTCCAATACCACGGCAAACTCGTCGTGGGCGCACACAAACCAGTCCGAGCGACCCTCGGCACGGATGACCTCGACCACGTATTCCAGGTTTTTCGCCACCGCGATTTTTTCATACGGCTGAGCCTGAGCCGCCACCTCGAACACATTGGAAAAGGCGTAGTGACGCGGATCGTCGTCGATGATTTCGAGCCGCCCTTTTTCGTAGCGGTCGAGTGAGCCAAACACGGTGGTGTAGTCGGCCATCAGTCTGTCTCCTGTTGTCTGCACGTCAGTCTGCCGCGCTATTCGAGCCGCTGCGAGGGAAGAGTGTCCAGGTAGGAGCGGACAACCCGGTCGAAGGCCTGCGGCTGCTCGGCATACGTCCAATGACCGGCCCGGGTGATGATGGCCAGCTGGCAGTTGGGCATCCGGTCGCGCAGGTAGACGTGGTACTTGACCGGGGTGAAGCGGTCCTCATCGCCGCAAATGGCCAGGCTCGGGACCTGGATGCCGCTCACCCGGCTCATGAAGTCAAAGCTGTCGTCGCTGATCCAGTCTTTGTAGGTGACCCGCGGGTCGGTGCCGGCGGTCAGCGCCTCGATTTCGTCGATCACCGACTGAGGCGTGCTTTTGGCATAGCCCATGCGCGGGTCAAGCGCCAAGGGCGGTTCGCCCTCGGCCGCCTGGCGGGCATTTTCCAGGATGGTGGGATCGACGCGCAGCCGAGCCCCGGTGTCGATGAGCAGCAGGCCGTCCAGCAACTCGGCGTGGTAGACGGCCAGGGCCAGAGCGATGCCCCCGCCCAGGGAGTGGCCAGCGACAACACAGCGGTCCCAGCCCAAGTGGGCGATGAGCCGGGCCACACAATAGGCATAATCCGCCACCCCCCGAAAACCGTCGCCTTCTGATTGGCCGTGGCCGGGCAGGTCAATGGCGACCGCAGCATGGCGGTCGGCCAGGGCTGCCATGTGACGCGCCCACACCCGCCCGTCGCAGCCCGTGCCGTGCACGTACAGGATGCGGCGGCCGCGTGGCGCCGCAAGGTTTCCGGCGGTGTGGTAGTGAATCCTGAGCCCGTCAATCGTCGCCCATCCCATGACTATCCCTTGCCGGCTTCCATGTTCATCCTTCCATATTCATCTTGCGCGCAAAGTCGTCCATGGCACGCTGAATGCCGTCCAGACCCCGCGCCCAGAAGGGCAGCGTGGCAAAGAAGGAATCGTAGCCCATGCCGCTGTAGCGTTTGAACTCTTCGACGTAGGCATCGACCGAATTGACGTACATCGGGCTGATCATGATTGGAATGTCGCTCATTGCCCGGCCGGCTTGTTCGGCGGCGATCCGGAGAGCGCCCAAGCTGTCATGAAACGCGGCAACGCTCTTGGGCACGGCCAGCCAGCCGTCGCCAAACTCGACCACCCGCCGCATGGCGCGGGCCGAGTGGCCGCCGATCCAGATCGGTGGCGGCTGTTGGAGCGGCTTTGGCTCGCACTCGATATCGCTGAAGCTGACGAATTCTCCCTCAAATTCCGGGTCGGGCTGCGTCCACAGGATCTTCATCGCCCGCAGGTACTCATCGCTCAATGCGCCGCGGCGACGAAACGGTGCGCCGAGCAGCGTGATCTCTTCTTCCAGCCAGCCGATGCCGGCCCCGAAGATGGTCCGTCCGCCGGACAACACATCGAGTGAAGCCCACATTTTGGCGGTGACGATCGGATTGCGGTGGGGCAGGACCAGCACGAAGGTCCCCAGTTTGATGGTGGTGGTCACACCGGCCAGGAAGCTCAGCGCCACCAGGGGATCGAGAATAGGCGCGGTCCCGATCCGGCCGGTGTCGTTATACGGATAGGTGGAGTTGATCGTTTTGGGGAAGACAACGTGGTCGGGCACCCAGATGGAGTCAAAACCCAGGGTTTCGGCCTGTTGGGCCAGCGTCCGCTGAACATGCAGCGCGTCCGGTCCTGAGGCGTAGGGGCCGACTGTGGGCAGAAACATCCCGAATTTCATACTGTCCTCCTTCGTGTGTGCTGGTCAGCAGGGTCGTGCGGACGAACGTCGAAGGCTCTGGCGGAGAGCGCCAGACTGACCGTTCGCCCTTGGGGTGCCGCTATCTTCTGAGCTTCCGCTGGGCCGGGGATGAGGGCTGAGCCACGTGCTCGGCGCTCACCTGGCCTTTGTCGATGCGTAGGCTGAAGCCGCAGTCCGGATTGTGGCACACCCAGACTTTGAACGGGATATCGCCGCCGTGCGGCCCATAGTCCGAGAGTGGGATGAGCACTCCCTGACTGCACTGCCGGCAGACCGGCCATTCTTTTGTTTCCATACAAAAACCCGAATGAGCGCTCAGTCCTTCATACGTAAACCGAGTCCGAAAGACAAGGGATATTCGCTGTTTACAGATCAGGCGGCTTGCGTCTTGATCGCGTCTTCGACCACCGTGCCGTTGAAGAAGTCGGGGTTCATCCCGGTCCACAGCGCGGCCGGATTGGTAAAGACAAAATCCTCAAAATCGCGCTCGCTCAGGATGTCTTTTTCCACCAGCTCGTAGGCTTCGGCCAGGACGTGGCTCATGTCGGGCACATCCCAGTGGCCGATGTCTGAGCTGAAGATGGCCCCCAGGCGTGCGCCAAAGGGGTTCATCCTGGTCTGAAAGGCCGTGGCGTTAAGGGGGTCGTCGGCCTCGCAGCCGAAGTAGAAATTCGGGACAAACAGGTCTTTGATATCCTCGGCCGTGCTGATCCCGCAGCGGACCCAGTCGTCCTCCGGGTCTTCCCGCGTTCCGGCCAGCGCGCCGCGGCGCAGGTCCAGGCCGTCCAGCCTGTCCTGGACGATGGCATCGCCGTAGCGCCGGTGGAGGTCCAGGAACAGCTCGGCGTTCAGGTTGGCCGGGTCATAGTTTGCCAGGCCGCGCGGGTTGCGTTTCTCCCAGCGGGCAACCATGCCGGCGTACAGATCCGCGGCCCAGCCGACGCCACTCTCCAGAAAACCGAACTTGAGGCCCGGAAAGCGCCGGGTGACGCCGCCCATCAACAGGGCTTTGCACACCGCGTCGCCGGCTGCGGCGAAATGTCCGGTGTGGTTGTACATATAGTTCGAAGTTGTGCGGCTGCCCCAGCCCATGCCGGGGGAATGAAAGGTCGGCGGAACCTTGAGTTCCAGGCATTTGGCCCACACCGGGTCGTAGTCGTAGGCGCTGTCGATACAGAAATTGTCAATCCAGAAGGCGTGCAATCCCATGTCGGCGTCTTTGGCGACCGCAGCCGGGACGGGACGCTGGACATGGCCGGCCATCATCACCGCCTTGAGGCCGAGTTCGCCGACGCAGCAGTCCAGCTCGTCGAGCGCCTCCTGGGGCGTGTGCATGGGAATACAGGCGGCCGGGGTCATGCGGTCGGCGTAGCCGCGGAAGTAATCGGCCACAAACAGGTTGAACGCCCGGCAGGTGGCCTGGCGCAGTTCGGCGTTCTCGATATGGGGGAAGGCCAAGCCCAGCGAGGGATACAGCACGGTGAAGTCAATGCCGATCTCGTCCAGGCGCTGGTGGAGCAGCTTGGGCAGGCTGGCCGTGGCCCGGTCCAGGGTGTTGCGGGTCGGCAGCGCCCACCACGGGGAGCGCGTCGTGCGCTGGGCGTGACGCTCCTCGGGCGACAGGCGGTACCAGTCAAACATCTTGCCCCAGCTGCCGGTGTTCCGCTCCGGGGACAGGTAGCGATCAAGCATGGACTGGCCGCCGACCTGCTTCAGGTAGTCCAGGAAGCCGGGCTCGAACTCGATCATATGCCCGTCCGAGTCAATCACCGGGTGCTTGAGCCGAGCACGAATTGTGGCGGATGGGGATGGGTGTGACATGATGGCCTCCTGCATCTCGACCGATTATCCTCTTCTTTGCTGCAATTTGCTAGAGGAAGGGTGAGGATGGGTAATCGTGATGACCGCCAGCCTCGAAAGGAGATCACGATTACCCATTGAAGAAATGCGGGGGGGACTCTTGCCCTTGGCCTGCCCGTCTATCATACTCTGCTGCTGGACCTGCGGCTGTCCGTCACATCCGCCCCAGGCTGGCTTCGCTTCTCGAAAGGAGTGTGTGGATGCATATGGCCCCTCGCCTGTCGAAGATTCTTGGCTGTTTGAGCGTGCTCGGTCTGCTCGTGCTGTCTGGTGTCGAGTCGTGGGCGATCATCAACCTGCGCGACGACCTGGAACTCGAAGGCTTCATGCAGAGCCAGGCCGTGCTGCGTACCCCGCAGTACAAAGACGCCACCCTGGTTATCCAGCGCAACAGCGTGCAGCTGGAAAATACCTGGAACTTCATCCGCGACAGCCAAACCTCCATCGGCGGCCTGTCGACCGGATGGCTCGAAGAGGCGACCTTCAAGCTCATCTACCGCTTTGCCTATGACTCGACCTATGACATCTCGGCTTCGCGGCGCGAGCACTTCACCAAGGGCCAGCGTTCTCAGCTCAAGTTCGAGAACTGGATCCGTGAAGCCTATGTGGACCTGGCCCTCCCGCCCGTCACCCTGCGCATCGGTCGCCAGCAGGTCATCTGGGGCGAAACCGACACCTTCCGGGCGCTGGACGTCATCAATCCCCTGGACACCTCCTGGCACTGGGCGCGCGAACCGTGGGAAGACATACGCTTCCCGTTGTTTATGACCCGCGCCATCTACGATATCGGGAAATTCGGGCCGTTCGAGGAGTCGTTTATCGAGGGCATCTGGATCCCCGGCGATTTCAAACGCAACCGGGGCTGTGGCAACCCGTATCGACCGTGGTGCTATTACGGCTCACGGCGTCGCGGACCGGTCAATACGGCCATTGTGGACGACCAGGTGATCGATCTGGTCACGCCGGTACAGGAGAAAAAGCCCGACTGGCAGCTGAAAAACAGCGAGCTGGGGGTGCGCTTCAAGGCCGTCTACGGGCTGGTTGACTTTGGCCTGCACTACTTCTGGACTCTGTCCGACACGGCTGGGGTCAAGGTCCGCAGCGACCGTGCTCGCCTCGAAGGCAACCTCCTGACGGTGCCGCTCGACCTGGTCAACCCGCGCAGCCATGTGGTCGGCGTGTCGGCCAACTATTCCGAGGAGATCTACACCCAGGCTGTCTACCGGATCGAAGCCACCTATACCACTGGCCTCCCGATGGGGATGGACACGCGGGACCCGCGCGGCGTTCCCCTCCGGCTGGACAAAGACCGCAACAGTTACAAAACCACCGAGCAGACCCTGTTGATGCTGGCCTTTGACCGGCCGACCTGGATTCGGCCGCTGAACAGCCTGCGGACCTTTTTTATCAGCGGTCAGTTTTTCTGGCAGCACTACACCGACTACAACCGCTTTTTCCGGGGCGTGCCGTCCGCCCACCGGGCGTTTGACCCCGCCTCCGGGGCGATGCTGCCCGGCCGCTATGTTGCCGTCAACACCGACCGCGTCCTTCAAGACCAGGTCGTCATCACCCTGGCGGCTTCGAGCATTTATGGACCCGGCGGCCTGGTTCAGCCGTTATTCGTGGTCGCCTATGATCCCCTGAGCACAACCTTTTTCAACCGTGTGTCGGTCGAGTATCTGTACTCCAACCACCTGGTCTTTCAGCTGACCCATGATATCTACTGGGGCAGGTCCACCGAAGGGCCGTGGTTTATCGGCGGACGCTTTGGCGGCGGGTATAACAACCGCAACGAGACGGTGTTTACCGCCATCTTCCAGTTCTGAGGGGGAGCCTCGATGTCGAGCCGTGTCGTTCAAGCCGGCTGCGCGGCGTGTGTCGGCCTTGGGCTGATGCTGCTGAGCATGGCCTGTCAGCCGGCCGAGCCGCGCATTTATACCGTACACGGCGTGGTCAAACAGCTCCTGGCCGAGCAGAATCGGGTTGAGATCGAACACGAGGAAATTCCCGGTTTCATGCCTGCCATGACCATGGAGTTCGAGGTCAGAGAGCCCGGCCTGCTGCACGGGCTCCGCCCTGAAGAACCGATCCGTTTCCGCCTCGAACAGCGCGCCGACAGCCTGTACCTGATTGCGGTTGAGCGCCTGGCTGGCGAAGACCCGCCGAGCGTGCGGCACGGCTCTGAAGAGAGTCCGGCCGTGGCCGCCCCAGAGCGTTCGGACACACAACCAGACCCGGAGTCGGTTGCCTTCACGCCGTTTCCCGCCCCGGATTTCCTGCTCACCGACCAGGACGCCCAGCCGTTTGGCCTGTCAAGCCTGCGCGGCAAAGCGATCCTGCTGGACTTTATCTTTACCCAGTGTCCGGGTCCGTGTCCGATGCTTTCGACCAAGTTCAGCCATGTGCAGCGCCGGCTGGGTGAGCGCCTGGGTACCCAGGTCATGCTGGTGTCGGTGACCATCGACCCCCGCCGCGATACCCCGGAGGTGCTTAAAGCCTATGCCGAGCGCTACCACGCCGACCTGTCAGGCTGGAAATTTCTGACTGGCTCGCCCCACGAGATTCTGTTGGTAGCCACCGAATACGGCGCCGAGTATCGGGGCGGCTCGGCCGGCATTGTCGATCATCGCCTGCTGACCTATGTGATTGATCGGGACGGGCTGGTGGTCCGGGTGTTTGACGGCGTCAACCACAGCGTGGAGGAGATGCTGGCCGCGCTGGAGCAGGTGCTGGCCGCGTCGTGGTCGCCTCACTCGTCGTCAAAACTGATTGCCAGCGCCTCGGCGTCCTCGAACACGTCGAGCAGATAGACTTTGAGCTTCTTTTTGATCTGTGCCTCAATCTGCCGCACCCGCTCGCGGCTCAGCCCATACTGGTCGGCAATATCCTGGAGGGTCAGCGGCTCGTCAGCAATCAGCCGTTGCTCATAAATGACCTTGTCGCGACCGGACAACTGCTCGGCAAAGGCGGCCATGTGTTCCCGTATCAGCCGCTGATCGTGGGCGGTTTCCACCAGGCGTTCGGGCGAGGCCGACGGATCTGGAACCATATCACCCAGCGAAGCGCCCGATTCGGCGTCATTGAGAGGCCGGTCGAGCGAGGTGTCGGGCGCGGCCAGGCGTTGCTCCATTTCGATCACATCGTGTTCTGACACATCCAGGCGGTGGGCGATCAGCTTGGGGCTGGGGATAAAGCCCTGGGCTTCCAGCCTGTCCTTCTCGCGCCGCAGGTTGTAGAAGAGTTTGCGCTGAGCCCGGGTGGTGGCGATGCGGACCAGGCGAAAGTTCTGGAGCAGGAAACGCAGCATATAGGCCCGAATCCACCACACCGCGTACGACGGGAAGCGCACTCCGCGGTAGGGGTCATACTTCTGGACCGCTTCCATGAGGCCCATATTGCCCTCTTGAATCAGCTCCAGCAGCTGCTCGTTGGCGTGTTGGTACTCGCGGGCCAGTTTCACCACCAGCCGCAAATTGCCGGTCACCAGACGGTAGGCGGCTCGCAGGTCACCGTACTCTTTGTATTCAACGGCCAGGTCGTGTTCCTCTTCCCGACTCAGCAGAGGATAGCGCCCGATGGCCGCAAAATAGCGCTGGAGCGGATCGTACAGGGCAAGGTCTTGGCCCGACTCGTCCGGCGGCGGCTCCAGGACGGGCTCCAAGACGGGTTCCGAGACGGGTTCGGGGACGACCGGGGAGGGCCGCTCTTCACTCACAACCGGGGTCTCCTGGTCTTGTTTTTCGCCCATTTTTTTGGCTTACACTGTGAACCGCGGGTATTCAAGCGGGGCAGGCTCTCCCGTCCGTGGAACACGGCCAGGCCTGCCTGGAGAAGGCGTGGTATGCCGGCGATTGATATCGGCCTCGGGTTTGGGGCAGCCCTGCAACGGGTCGAAGAGCACCTCGTCGAATATGTGACTGAGGCCTACCGGGCCGCACCACAGCGACCGCTTACCGCCTTTGGGCTGGCCAGGCACATTGAACGCCGTGTGGGCCTCAAGGGACTGCATCTCAACCCCTGCCTGCTCATCGGCTGGGTCCAGGCTTTTGAAGAGCGAACCGGCCGGATGCTGCTGGAACAGGTCGCCGGCTCCAGGCCCCGGCACTATCGGTTTGTGTACGACAAAAACGTGGCCTACCCGGGCCATCGGCCGCGAGAGGCAGGGCAGGCACGCACGGGCCGAGCGCGGACCAGCCCTGGCGATGACCGCTAACCAGCGTTCAAGACGGCCGTGATGCGTTGGGTGACGTCTTCGGGCGTGGCGTTCCCGTCAACACGCCTGACCAGGCCCTGCCCCTCATAGAAGGGGATGATCGGGGCGGTCTCCGAATGGTATTTCTCCAGCCGGGCGGTACATGCTTCGGCCGTATCGTCCTTGCGCTGAATGACCCGGTCGGCAATGTCCGGCGGCGGTGGCCGGAAGCTCAGGTGATAGATTTCGCCCGTCTCGGGATCTGAGCGGCGGCCGGTAATGCGCTCCACGATCAGTTCGTCCGGCACCTCGATCAATAGGACGGTATCGAGGCTGACGCCGGCGTTTTTGAGATTGACATCCAGGGCCTCGGCCTGAGGCCGGGTGCGTGGAAAGCCGTCCAGCATGAACCCCTTGGCGCAGTCCGGCTTGGCAATGCGTTCGATAATCATGGCAATGACCAGCTCGTCCGGAACGAGTTGACCGGCTTTCATATAGCCGTCGGCCTGTTGGCCGAGCTGGGTGCCCTCGGCAACAGCGGCGCGCAGCATATCGCCGCTGGAAATATGCGTAATCTGAAATGTATCGACCAGGAACGCCGCCTGGGTGCCTTTGCCTGCTCCAGGTGGGCCAACAAGAATCATGCGCATGTCCTCATACCTCCCTGGGGGCCGACTTTGCCACGGCGCCCACGGGTTTTCAATTGGGGCCGGGCTCACACCGCCAGACTCCCGAAGCGATGTCGCATCGAGTAAATGAGGTGATACTACAGCACCGGTACTACATTTATCGTTGCGGTTGGAGGCATACCGCTAGGTGTTCCTTGGCCGATCTCGGTCTCCAGCGGAGCGACGCTCCAGTCTTCGCTCCCCAAATTCCCATTGGGATCTCGCGAGCGATGCAATCGCATCAATCTGTGTCCAGTCGCCAACTATCCCAGGGCGAAAGCCAGTTTCGATGAGCTGTTTTTCGCCGAGCCATCCAAATACAATCGCATTACCAGTCTTCTGAAGTACCTGCTTCAGCCACTCCTCACGGACGAGCAAAGCGCTGTGCCCACTCCCCTCACGATACTGAGCCACCACCTTACCATCTGGCCTGCACCATTGGCGGGTGCCTGGGACCCATCTGAGTGTCTCTGCCTCGAAAAGGATAGGAGCAGGGACCCATGCATTGACGCTGTCCTCAATCGAGCAGTCAAGGACATTACCCTCCCAGCCGTATTCAGCCCACGTAGGATAGACCTCAATTTCCAGCGGCGCCCCAGCATCATGCGGCCAGATCGCATGCCAGGCGTCAGGCTCTTCGCCAGTCGCGGCGGCCCAGGGTAATTCGCCGAGATATGCGTCGTCGATGTGCCTGTCGCCTTCAGGCATCCACCGTCCCATTAAGGATCGTTTCTCGAGGAATGCGACGAGTGCTCCTTGATCAGAAGGCCGTACCAACCAACTGAAAATGAAACTCCAGAGCTCGCGGTGGTCCCGAGACTGCCCCTCCTCGTCCTCTGCAATTTTGTCGGCCCATTCATGGTAGGCGTGAAGCACAACCCAGCGAGCGTCGCTCTTATCCTTCCTCCTAACGAGCGGCTCGAATTCCGGTATGTCGTCGCTCTTGACGGCCCAACCTTCGCCGACCGGTACATCGTCAGGATGATACCTCGGCCCTGGCGGTGTCCACCACCCTGTGTCATCTGAGGGAAACGTCGGACGTAAGGTGAGTTCGTCCTCCTCGTTGCGGAGACGGGGCGGAGATGGAAGCGTCGGGTCGATATCTCGACCGAAGAACTGCCACGGTCCAGCATAGGTTACCGGTTGATTATTGAAGTCGTTTCTCATGTGGAAATTGTCCGCAACCCGTGCAAGCAATTCGCGGAAGGATATCCACTGATACTTCTTCCCAAAGCGCTCCGATTTATGCGCGCTACGGGTCCAATGCCCCAGATGCTGATCGCATTCGGCAAATAGCTCGGGAGTCCAGCCAAGAGATAGAACGCGTTCGAACACCCAAAGCTGTCCCAGTTCCACGGGATATGTCTCCCTGCTGCGAGGATGGGACTGGGGTAGGGACGGTAGGAGTGAGGAAAGCGGAGATGAGCTGAATTTCCGGAGTTTGGATTCAATGACATAACGACCGAAGTCGCCCCAATTGAAGATCGAGTCCCATATCTCTGCATACGGCCAAGGAACATTTTGCTCATAATACTGTTCTCTGTCATACGTCTGTTCCAGTTCCTCTTGAGCACGCGGTGTATCGGGTGGGGCGGAGCTGTAGGGAGGGAGCATCTCGCGGTACGTCTGGCCATCAATCAGGCCTTGTCTGAGACAAAATTCGTATATCCCACGCACGGCATCCCGCGTGATGAGGTTGGGAGCCTGCGTTTCGGCGAGCGCGACTTGCTTAAGTGTGTGAGCTGTAGCAACTGCGGCTTGTGGCGTGGCGTGACCGCCGCACAGCACAGCACCGTGCGAAACGACGGCTAGCCGTTCGATGACATACGGGTCGTCGACGCCATCAAATCGTCGGATGAGAGATGGCAACACCGAAAGACGCTCGGTAAAAAGGTGGGTCAGAGCCTTGGTTGCGTAGTCCCTCATGCGACGGTTTGGAGACGTGAAAGTCCAGATAAGGGGCACTGCCGCGAGTTCAATCACCTTGTCAGGATAGTCAGGATACGGCCCTCGGGCCGCCCAGCGTATGAGACGGTCCAGTGCACCGCCGTTGTCCAATGCGAAATACGTCGGAATACTCCACACAACGTCGCGCTGAGGCATCAACCAACTCTTGAGGCGGTCGTGCAACATGTCCGCATTCAGTGGGTGTTGCGGGAAAGGGGCGACCGTCAGCAGCGTCTCGATGACAAGCCCGCGCAGACTCTCCGACCGGCGCTGTACCTGCGAGAGTAGCTCGCGGGACCGGTGCGTGACTGCAGAGGGTCGTCGCGTTGCAAGGCTCTGCACGAACGCCTGATCCCACTGGTAGCGTATGCATGGTCGGAGCCGCCACCGAGCCGCATCCCATAGCTCGATACCGAACTGCTCGGGAAGCTGTACTGCAAGGGCCTCAATCCAGCTGGGCAGTGCTTCCAACGCACGCTTCCGCAGTGGCTTACCTGCCTTTAAGGCATCATGTAAACGCGCAGGGTCACCATTCAATGGCTTGAGCAACGCGGCGACCACTCGGTAGTCCGCAAATCGTTGATAGGTGAAGCGGACGATCTGCACGGGGTCGGCTGTGGAGGGGTGCCATGCGACGTCTGCCGCCAGTATCCCTTCGCTAAGCAATTGACCGAACAGCGTATCAGGCCATTCATGATGCCCCGGGGCAAAGGAGTTAATAATCTCTGCACTGCGGGCGCGGGGAAGACTGTCACGATTGTCATGGGCGAGCGCTTCGCAGAAGGCATTGATCGCGTCTTCGACTGGTTGAGTCGCAGGATCGAGCTTGAGCTGCGATACGATTCGCTTTTGCTTCCACGTCAAGTAGCGCTCGAAGACATCGCTGAGGTGCTCCGCTCCGACGGGCGGAGCACTTAGACCGAGTCCTTTCAGTCCTTCGCAGTAGAGCTTGAGAAAGAGAGGGTTTGTGAAGTCTGGCGTGAGGAGGGGAATCCGCGGCTGCTCAAGGCCAAAAACATCAAAGAACTGTTCGGTCGCCTCTAGCTCACGGCCCTTAAATCCGGGATGCTCGACCTGAGCGATTGAGGAGAGTCCATCAGGAGGGAGCACCACCTGCAGAAAGGTTGATCGTACCGAAACGCCGAGCGATATCCATGGATTCCGAGCGACCTCGGCAAGGAGGCCAGGCAATTCCGCTTGCCAGGCCATCGGGTCAGCCGCCTCGTTCAGCGCGTCAATGAGTAGCAGAAATGGAGCACCCGAGGCCTCCGCTGCCGCTTGCATTCCCCCGAGTATCTCTTCGGAGCCGATAGGGCCAAGACCAAGACGCTCCGCTATGTCGGACCATACTTGGCGTCCGGAAAAATGCCCGCTCAGGAGCACAACCGCTGGCTGACGGACCTGAACAGCGCGCTGGCCGACATCGCAGAAGAGATGCGTCTTCCCTTGTCCGGCTTCCCCAGTGAGGAGCAAAGCTCCATGCTGGGCGGCCTGGGTCGCCCCGCTCTGCAACAGCTCCTCGAAGTCTCGCAGCGCATGAGTCAAACGCTGAAGGTGGTATTGAAGCCGACTATGTCGCTCTTCGGAAGATGGATCGTACGGATACGCGGTATCGGCAGTGTCGTGGAAGGTGCGCGTTAAGTTGAGCAAACGATCCAGGTCAAGTCGCCTTGGGAGATCGACATAACTCGGTACCTCACGCTCCCACTCCGTCCGAGACCGAACGAGTGCCCGCAACTGTGGTGTCACGCCAAGGCCGGTGTAACGCGAGACCGTGATCTGGCTGGCAGCTGAAAGCACAGCACTCCAGAGGGCGCGGAACCGCTGCCAATACGTCTCGGACAGCGCGAGCCCTTCCAGTGCGAATGCGACTGGCAGATTGACATTCAGATCGGGCCTGTATCGTTCGCCGGCGGCTCGCTTTGTAATCTCTAGACGTTCGGCACACCATTCAGGTGAGAAAACCTCCCTGTCCCAGAAGAACCACTCAAGACCGCGCTGAGCTGGATGCTGGACAAGGCGTTTCAAAAGATCGCCCTCGGACCAGAGTTCGATGCGGACTCGGTCAGCTCCGGGGATCCGGCTACGCCAACTTTTCTTCCGGTCCTCGAACTTCTGTCGAGCTGATTTTCTTCTTCCCTTCCCTGGAGCGTCAGGTAGATCAAAAGGGATGCAGAAGGTCAGCTTGCGACACTTGGGCCGTTTCTCGACCACGGTCTTGAGCGACTTCTCCATCAGCTTCAGGAGCGTGTCGATGTTGAAGGTAAACTTCGCCTCACCCCCACTGCACTCCGTTGCGTCGGGTGATGTACCACTCCAGGCCACCGTCTGGATTCCCGGTTTTGACCAAATTCGCGCCTTCGGAGTCGGGATCACGCAGCTGATAGCACAGTTCCTCAAACGCCTGATCCTGCGATCCGCGCCACTGACGGATGGATTTGAAGTCATGACCATGCACTGTCATAGCGACAACGTATCATGGGATAGCGGACTGCCATATGCGGTACAATCGAATCGGGACAGATTGAGACCGCCGACCCGTACACCCCGAACAATCGAAGAGGCCAGCAACTGGGCCGGTAAACAGGACGGCTCGTATAACTCCCTAGATTTCTTTGTTAATGGCCTTGTTGTTTTGATCTGCTTGTGGCCTATATCCAGTCCGAAAAGAGGTATGCCATGAAACTGTCCAGCCAGATCAAACCGATCAGCTACCTCAAGGCGCATGCCGCCGAGATTGTGCGCACGCTCGGGGACCGGCAGGCACCCTTGATTATCACCCAGAACGGCGAAGCCAAGGCGGTCACGCAGGATATCGACAGCTATGAGCAGACCCAGGAGACCCTTGCGCTGCTCAAAATCCTGGCGCTGGGGAGCAGCCAGGTCGAAGCGGGGCAGGTCCAACCTGCGGCCGAGGTCGTTGCCCGGCTGCGGGAACGGCGGCAGGCTGACTGATGGCTTTTCTGGTGCAGCTGACCGATGACGCAGCGCACGACCTGGAGGAACTGTGCGAGTGCATCGATCAGCACGATGGGCCGGGCCGAGCGGATGAGGTGCCAGAGCAGATTGAAAAGACCGTACCCGCCGCTACGGGATGAGTTTGACCAGGGTGACGGTCAGGCCGACAATGCCGACGGCCATAAGCCACAGTTGTTTGTAGAGGGCGGCAAACTGCTCGGCTATTTCGGTCCGCAACGTTGCTGCCGCTTCCGTCAAGTCGGCTTTGGTGGCCACGTTGCCGCCCAGGGCCTCGCCCATAGTCGTGACCACAGCCTCGGCTTGGGCCTCGTCGAAGCCCGCCTGCTTCAACACTGTGACGGCTTTGTGGGTATCAAAGGCCAGTGCGCTCATGGCTGGGTGGCTCCTTTCTCGTTGCCCTGGCGTGGGCGCAGCGCATCCCCAGCAGGGGACCTACCCCAAGGAATTGCTGGACCTCGGGATTCGGGAGTACCGGGAAATCTTCTTCAGACGCTATCGTATCATCCAGCCGATGATGGGCAATACGGTTTGTGTACTTCTGATCGCCGATGGGCGACGGGATATGCAGACCCTGTTGCAGCGGCGCTTGCTGCGGGTGTAAGTCTCTCCCCCATCTGTCCAAAACCGTGTGTCCGCTTAGCGGGTCCAGGCCAGCCAGGTCTCGAACAGTGCTTTGATGCGCGGCGTCAGGCGCGTGCGGCTGTAGGCGCCGGCGACTTTTTTGATCGCCTCGGCCTGAGTAGGGTAGGGATGGATGGTCTGGTCCAGCGTTTTCAGGCCCAGCCCGCCGACCATGGCCAGACTCAGCTCGGAAATCATGTCGCCGGCGTGGCGGGCGACAATGGTCGCTCCCAGAATTTTGTCGCTGCCGGCCTGGGTATGGACTTTGACAAAACCCTCCGACTCGCCGTCCAGCAGCGCCCGGTCCACGTCGTCCAGCTCTTGGACAAAGGTGTTGACCGCTATGCCTTTTTGGTCTGCCTCGTGTTCGTACAGGCCCACATGGGCGATTTCCGGGTCGGTATAGGTGCACCACGGAACGGTCAGGCTGCTGGCCTTGGCCCGACCCTTGAACAGCGTATTTTGGATTACCACCCGGGCCAGCGCGTCGGCCATGTGGGTAAACTTGTAGGCCGAGCCAATATCCCCGGCCGTATAAATACGGGGGTTGGTGGTCCGCAGGCGGTCATCGACCTGCACCCCCACCTTGGTATCGTACGACACGCCGACGCGCTCCAGGTCGAGCCCTTCCACGTTTGGCGCCCGCCCCACTCCCAGCAGAATATCGTCCACCTCGACGTGAGTCTGAGACCCCTGGTGCTCAAAGTGAATGATTCTCTCGGCTCCATCGGTGCTGATGCGGCTGATATTGCAGCCGACGAGCGTATTGACCCGATCCTTGACCAGGGCGGCCTGGATGCGCTCGGCGGCGTCTCTATCCTCCCGAATCAAAATCTGGGGCGCGACTTCGAGCAGGGACACCTGCGAACCGAAGCGGGCGAAAGCCTGGGCCAACTCGCAGCCGATCGGCCCGGCGCCGATTACGGCCAGGCGTCTGGGCAGGCTGGTCAGCGAAAAAACGGTCTCATTGGTGAGATAGCCGGCTTCAGCCAGACCCGGGATCGGCAGGCTGGTCGCCCGCGCGCCGGTGGCAATGACCGCCCGCCGAAAGCGCAGACGCTGCTCCCCGACGGCAACCGTCTCGCTGTCAACAAAGCGCCCCTCGCCCAGAAAAACGTCCACCCCTAGACCCTGAAAGCGGGTCGCCGAGTCTTTGGCGCTCATGTGAGTCCGCAGGCGTCGCATGCGCTCCATGACCGCCGGAAAATCGACCTGCGTACCGTCGGGAACCATAACGCCGAACTGTCCCGCGTCGCGGACATCGGCATACGCCCGAGCCGCGCGCAGCAGGGCCTTTGACGGCACACAGCCGACGTTCAGGCAGTCGCCGCCCATCAGCTCGCGTTCGATCAGGGCGACCTTGGCGCCCAGGCCGGCCGCCCCCGCCGCCGTTACCAGGCCGGCCGTGCCCGCCCCGATAACGACCAGATTGTAGCGCGGGGCCGGCTCCGGATTGATCCAGTCCGCAGGATGGACATGGCCGAGTAGGGTGGTGTTGTGGGTATCATTGGGCTGGAGCTGTTGCATCATATCCCCCCTTCCGGTGGATCGAAGGTTTGGCTGCGAACGGCCAAGACTGCGGCCAGCGCAAACAGGATGGAAGACGGTCCCCAGCCGGCCAGACTGGGCGGAATGGAAGCGCTGTAGCCGAGCGAGGCAAACACATCGCTCAACAGAATCGAACCAATACCCAGGCCACAGCTGGCCAGGATGGTCAGGGCCGGGCCGGGAAACGGCGGACCGCTCAGGGCGAAGAACAGGACGACCGCAGGCAGGAACACGCACGCCAGCGGGGCGGCCAGCTTCATGTGCCAGGCCACCCAGTAGGCGGTCGCCCGGTAGCCGCCGGCCTCGACGTCGCGAATGATCCGCGACAGTTGCCGGGCGCTGAGGTGCATGGTGTCAACCTCGGTCTGGGGCTCGGCGCCGAGCTGGATGTGAGGCGAGGCCGGCAGCAGTTCAAACGAGCCATCGCCAATGACCAGGCGGACGGGATCGGTCAGCGCCCATACGCCGTCGCCGACATGGCGGGCTCTGGGGGCGTCGGTTCGGCTGGTCGGTAAGCCCTGGTCGTCCAGTTCATAAATCGAGATGTCGTAGGCCTCCCTCTTGACCGTATCGAGCTGGCGGGTGTGGTACAGCTTGCCGTCCTGATGCCAGATGGCCAGCCGCTGGAGGCGGCCGGAGTTTGCCGCAGACTTGATCTGGGTGATTTTGAGCCAGTCGGCCCAGGCGTTGGTGCGGGGGATGACGGCTTCGTTCAGCAACAGATAGGCCGGCGCCACCAGGCCGGCAATCAGCAGAATCGGGCTCAGGGCGCGGACCACGGACACACCGCAGGCTCGCATGCCGATCAGCTCTCGGTTGACCGACAGCACGCCCACGGTCAGAGCGGTGGCCAGCAGCAGCGACATGGGAACCATGCGGGAGGCCAGCAGCGGGGAGCGGGCACAGTAGAAGCGCACGACTTCACCAAACTCGGCCTGGTGGCGGGCAAACCATTGGAGCCGTTCCAGCACGTCAACCAGAAAATACCCGGTGAACAGAAAGCCGAACGATATCAGCAGCATGGCGGCGTAGGAGCGGGCCACATAGCGCTGAAGGATATAGCCTTTCTGGTCGCCCAGAATAACCTGGGACGGCTGGCTGGGATGATGCTCGGAGCGCATCCGCCAGCGCGGCCAGCCGTCAGGAAAGGACAACAGGACAAGGGCCAGTCCGCCGACCAGCATATTCGGCAGCCAGACGCCTGTCGCGGGCGAAGCCAGCCCGGCCTGGACCAGACCGCTGCCGAGTTGGATCAGGCCGTAGTACACGGCGGTGATCAGCAAGCCGGCCAACCCGCCGGCCGCCCGGGAAAAGGTCCGACCGAACAGGACCAGCGGCGTGGCCAGCAGACCGAACACCAGGCTGGCGACCGGCAGGGACAGGCGGCGGTGAAACTCGGTCTGGGCCAGCCGTACATCCGCCCGTCCGGCCTGCCCGTCCGGCGGCCAGCCGCGACGCGCCACGTCTTGGAACGACAGGTGTTCCACCCGCGCCTCATCCTCGGCCGTAGCTGCGGGCGGTTCGGTATACCGCACCGAAGTCCACAGGCTATCAAAACGGGTGCTGTCGCCGCTGCCGCGCACAGGGGACAGGGTCAGGCCGTTGTACAGGGTCAGGTGGGCCTCGCCGTTGGCCTTGGACTGCACCTCGCCGTGCTGGGCAAAAATCGTCTGCCCGTCCAGAAATCTGGTGCCCGAGTCGCGTGGGGTCCACAGCAGCACGCCGCCCAGGCGCTGGCCGCTGCCCGACACCTCCCGAGCCAGAATACGGGTGTCCCCAAAGGTCTGCGTCTCCCCGGCCCGCAACAGGCCGGTCGGATTGTCCCGCGCAACACGCGTTTGCAGGCTGTCCAGGGATCGCTTGGCCCACGGCGAGGCGCTCAGGCTGAGGATCAGCCCCAGCACTGTCACGGCCGCGCAAAACGTCAGCACCGGACCGAGACACTGACGTGGAGACACGCCCGAGGCGTGCAGGGCCAGGGTTTCCAGATCGGTTTTGAGGCGGCCGAGTCCGACCAGTATGCCGACCAGACAGGCAAAAGACAGGGTGGTCGAGGCCAGGCTGATGAGCTGAAAGCCCATCAGCTGGAGCATCGCGCCAAGCCCAAAGCCGCGGTTGATGATGAGATCGGAAAACCCGAACAGCTCGGCGGTCAACAGCAGGACGGTCAAGCCGCCAAAGGCGAGCAGGGTGGGGCGCACCAGTTCCCGCACCATATACCAGTGCAGCGTTCGGCCCACACTCCAGGTCAGAGCCCGGTAATACGCGCGCTCCAGGCCGACAAGGATACCGGTGACGGCCGATTCCCCGTGCAGGACGAGGGCGCCGATTTCTTTGGCCGTGGGCAGCGCTCTCGTTCTTTGGGCTATGCGGCTTGATTTGCCCATCATTTTCTCCTATATCGGGCGGATGGCTTGGGGAACAGCCCCATGACCGCTAAGCTTCAGCTTGGACGAGGACTGAAACCCACGACTATGCGCAACGGAGAAGGAAGGAATGGGGGGGCGGCCGATATGTACACCCGGCCGCCACGGAGGGCGATCATACTCAGCGCCGGCCAGGCTCGACGGCTGCTGCCGCTGACCGAGAGCGTGCCAAAATGTTTGCTGCCCATAGACGACGAGCGCACGATCCTGGAACTCCAGCTTGAGGCTCTGGCCGAGTGTGGTCTGGAGCAGGTTATTGTGATGGTCGGCTTTGGGGCTGAGCAGGTCGAGGCGCTGCTGGCTACACGGCAGCCTGATGGGCTGGATATCCAGACGCGCTATAACCCGTTTTTCGAGGCCTCGAACAACCTGGCCACCTGCTGGCTGGCCGGGGCCGAGATGACCGAAGATTTTGTGCTGCTGAACGGCGATACGCTGTTTGAGGCGCCCGTCCTGGAGCGCTTGCTGCAAGACGCGTCCGCCCCGGTGACCCTGGCCATTGACCGCAAGGCCGCCTACGACGACGATGACATGAAGGTCAGTCTGAACGGCGAGCGGCAACTGCAGGCGGTCGGCAAGACCCTGATTCCGGAAGAGACCGACGGCGAGTCCATTGGCCTGATGGTCTTCCGCACCCCGGGTCCAGACGCCTTTCGGACCGCCCTCAATCGAGCCATCCGTCACAAAGCCGCTCTGCAGCGCTGGTATCTCTCCGTCATTGACACCATGGCCAAGTCCGGCCTGGTGTCCACCAGCTGTATCACGGGTCTGTGGTGGGCTGAGGTTGATACCCTCGACGACCTGATCCAGGCCCGCGCCTCATTTTCCCGGCGGATCAAGGTGAACCCGAGGGTGGACTTTCCAGCTCTGGATCAGGACTAGCCGACCGGCTTAACCGCCCTGCTCACTCTTCCAGCAGGACGGACAGGTACTGCTCTGCCGCACGCTCGACCGAAAACTGGCGCGCCCGGCTGAGCAAACGCTCCCGATGGGGGGGATTGTCCAGGCTTGCCAGGAGAGCCTGGGCCAAG
This sequence comes from uncultured Binatia bacterium (SeqCode), assembly GCA_965243735.1. Lineage (GTDB taxonomy): Bacteria > Desulfobacterota > Binatia > Bin18 > Bin18 > JAAXHF01. The sequence goes on along the minus strand of CBDEVZ010000008.1, from coordinate 2,433,038 downwards.
GCCGTGTCATCCCCGACCGGCACCAGCGCCCCATAGGCTCCCCGGCCCAGGAGTTCGGCCGGGCCGCTCGGACAATCGGTACTCACCACCGGACAGCCACACGCCAAAGCCTCAATGATGACATTCGACAGCCCTTCCCAGGCTGACGACAGGGCAAACACCGCAGCCCGACCAAGATAGGCAAAGGGATTGGCCACAAAGCCGGGCAGGGCGATATCGTCGCCAACCCCGAGTTGGCCGGCCAGGGACAGCAGGGCCTCGCGCTGCGAGCCGTCGCCTAAGATGAGCAATCGAGCCGGCCGGACCGCTCGCATACGGGCAAACGCCCGGATCAGACACCCAAAATCCTTCTGGGGCTTGAGCTTGCCAATCCCCAGGATGACCGGCGGAGCGCCTGGGGCAAACCAGGCGTGCTCAAGCGGTGCTTGAGCCAGGGTCAGCATATCGGGACGAAAAACCGGGTTGTAAATTGTATGGATACGGGTACGCGGCAGGCCCAACGTTTGGGCCAGATCCTCGGCCACGCCGTCCGACACCGCAACAATACGGTCTGCCTCGGGATACAAACGGCGGGCCAAGTGGGGAAAGGTTTTGTCGGCGGCTCTGTCGGCCCCGGCTGTGGCCACAGACAGGTGATTGTGGACGCTGATCACTGTGCGGGTTGATGCAGCGCTCAGCCGTCGGGCCAAAACCGCCGTAAGATTTGGATAGCTGAGAGCGGATAAAAGAGCGGTCGGCCGCTGCTGGTTCAGATACGCCGCCAGACCGGGAACGCCGCCTAGAATCCAGGGCAGTCTGGAACCTGACAGGTGGACGGCCAGAGCGGCGGCCACGCGCGGCATTTTCAGCAGCGCGGGCAGCAGTTGGCGGGCTGAGCGAACCTTGAGGTCAATGACCGTGACCGTATCGGGAATTTCCTCCAGGAAATGGCCTTCTTTGCGACCCATGACCAGATCGACCCGATGGCCTCGGTCGGCCAGGGCTGTGGCCAGGTTGAGCATGACCCGCTCTGCGCCGCCGCCGCCGCCAAATGAGCGGACAAACAGGCCGATATGCCGTCGGCTTGTCCGGTCGGTGGGGCGTGCGGTATAGTTGGTCGCTGACGTCCCCATGCTTTCCCCCGAGACGAAACGCTTTCGCCTCCTGCGGCGGCTACGCTATCTGGTATCCCGTCTGCTTGGCAACCGCCTCCAGAACTCGCAGCAGACCTCTTTTGAAACCCTGAACGGGCGGCGTTTCAAACGGCTCATTGTGCGCGATACCGCGCTGGCGGCCGAACTCGAACACAATCTTGAGGCGTTCCACGACAGCCCCCATTTCCCGCCGGTTGCCATCCGCTATGAGCACGAACTGTGGCTGGACTATGTTGAGGGCAGCCCTATTGTCCAGCCCGAGGCGAGTGTGGTCGAAAAGATCGCCGACTTCTACGCCGCGACCTACAGCCGTTCAGCCCGGCGTGTGGACGTGGCGGACACGCCGTTTGTCCCCCGCCTCCGGCGCGACCTGCGCTTTCTTAACCGGGTGGGGATTCTCTCCGACGCCGCCTATCGTGATCTCGGAGCGGCTGTCGAGCGTCTCGTCCCGGACCGCGTCTGGGTCGGCTTTGACTATACGGATGCGGTGCTCAAGAATTTTATTGTAACCGATACGGATGTGGTGTGCGGCATAGACGCCGAGAGTTTACGCAGCGAGCAGCTCATTGGGACCGGGGTGGCCAACGCCCTGGCGCGTTGGTTGGGGCCGTTGCAAGACCGCTTTTTCCAGCGCTTATTTCGAGACGGGGTGCCTGACTTCCGACCCTATTTGCCCTTTATAGAACTGTGTTATGTATCTGCCTGGACCAAGATGTATTTTTTTGAAAAGAAGTGGAAACGCATAGACCCCGCTGTCTTTAATCGCTTTCGTGCGGGCTAGGTTTTCCGTGTCGCCACATCCCCGAATTGTCGGATAGGCTTTTGATTTGTGTGGCGGATAGAGCAGTCTTGATTCAGCTTAAACTCTGAACTAAGTCTAAAGACAAGACTAAGATATGCCGAACGGAGGGAGTTGCATGTCCACCGTGAACATCCATGAGGCCAAAACACATCTCTCCAAGCTGCTTGATCGGATGCTGACAGGAGAGGAAATTATTATCGCCCGAGCCGGCAAGCCGCTCGCCCGTTTACTGCCGGTTGAGGAGCGTCTCCCCCGTGTTCCGGGGATTGCTCGCGGCAGGTTGACGGATGCCTTTTTTGAGCCGCTTCCCGAAGATGAGTTACAGGCCTGGGAGCGATGAAGGCGCTGCTCGATACCCACGCCCTGCTGTGGTGGCTGTTTGACGACCCGCACTTATCCACCCCTGCCCGAGACTGCATTGCGAATGCCGAGAATGAGATTCTGGTCAGTGCCGTCTCGGCCTGGGAAATCGCCACAAAGCACCGCATCGGAAAATTACCCGAGGCTGGAGATATTGTTCGTCTCTTACCCATGTATCTTCGCCAGGCGCGCTTCGCTGAACTGAGCGTTTCGGTTGACGATGGCCTGTTGGCGGGCTCCCTACCGGGTCCACATAAAGACCCCTTTGATCGGATGTTGATTGCCCAAGCCAGACTCCGCAGTCTGCCGGTTCTCAGCATTGATCCCGTTTTCCGTGAGTATGGCGTGACGGTGGTCTGGTAAGGGCCGAAGCCTGGATAGATTGGTAATGGAATCTACGGTCTCAGACGTGCGGACTTGGGGTCAATAGCCCTTCGATTTCCCGCCAAACAACCGCCGTATGCGGTCCACGGCCGAATAGCGATTGATGACAACGATAAAGACTTTCCGCAGCTGGCCGTCTGGACACTCCAGGGTGCGCACGCCGTGCCACGAGTTGTTTCTGCGCTGAAACAACAGGCTGCGGTTGCCCGAGGTTTGGGACACGATGCGTCGGTCAAAATCCTCAAACCGGGGGGCTGAGCTGCGTGCAAAACGCCCGCCGTCGTCCAGGATGAGGGTTTCGCCTCCCCAGGTCGGGTTCCACTCTGGATTACAATAGAAGATATGCGAACCGAGTTTGTGTTTGGCGTCACAGTGGGGAGAGACCGAGCAGCCCCGAGGCGTGTAGTGCCAATGAAAACGCAGATCAACGGCCCGCACGCCAAACATGCGGCAGATGAAGCGTTGGTAGGCGCTGCCGGTCAACTCGTCGATAAAGTCCCGCCAGGCCGGTGCGAGTTGGAGGCCGGAACTGTATTCCAGCCCATAGCGGTCGTGACTCTGCTGACCGTGGGCGCGTTTGACGCCGAACAGGCGGGTGAATTGCGACACTGCGGGCAGGCTCTCGACCAAGCGCTGGTAGCCGGTCGGAGTGAGCAGGCCGTGTGGATTGACCCACGGATAGGGGCGCTGGGCCTGAAAGGCGTGTGGGTCGAGGGCATCGAGCCGATCAAAATCAAGGTACGCCATGGCCTAGTCCGGGGTGGGGGACGGCGTGGAACCAAAAGCCGAACGCACCCAGCGGTGCAGTTTGGGGGAGCGTCTGAGGTAAAAGTGGCTGAGCGGTTGGCCACTGGGGTCAAACTCGTACACCAATGGCTCGCCGGTCAGAGGTCTTTTGATTTTTGGAATCGTCGCCTCCGGGACGCCGTCGAGATAGGTCATGAGCGCCCGCAGGCTGTTGCCGTGGGCCACGACCAGGACGCGTTGGCCGGCCTGGAGGCGGGGCAGGACGGTGTCCTGCCAGTACGGCAGCACACGAGCCCGAACGTCTTTGAGGCTCTCGGTGCGTGGCAGGTCGGCGGCGGCCAACTGACGGTAGCGCGGATCGTGGCCGGGAAAACGACGGTCCCCGGGATCAAGCGGCGGCGGGCAGATGTCAAAATGCTGCTGCCACAGTGTGACCTGCCGAGGACTATAGCGCTCGGCCGCATCGACGCGGCTGAGGCCCTCGAGCGCGCCGTAGTGGCGTTCGTTCAAGCGCCAGCTGGTCTGAACCGGCAGCCGCGATTGCCCCAGGCTGTTGAGGACAATGTCCAGGGTTTGCCGGGCGCGCTGGAGCACCGAGGTAAAGCACAGGTCAAAGCGGTAGTTGGCCCGTTTGAGCAGCCGACCCGCAGTTTCGGCTTCCGTGCGACCGGTGGGACTGAGCCCTACATCGGCCCAGCCGGTAAAACGGCGCTGCTGATTCCACACGCTCTGGCCGTGGCGCAGAAAAACAAGCGGGATAGTCATGGCATCCTCAGCAGTCGCCGAACCTGCTCGGCGACTGTGTCAAACTCTTGCAGCCGCGGGCGGGCGGCCAGGCTCAGCGGTTCGCCAAAAAAATGGGCAAAGCCGTGTTCGACCAGAATCTGGTGGAGGGCGTTCACATCCCGGCGGGGCTGAAGCGTGCCACGCTCGATGAGCCTGCCGCATACATAGGCCAGGCCGCGCTGGGGGCGCGCTGTGCCGCGTGTGTTGCGACGCGGCTGTTGGGCGCGCCGGACCAGCCATTCCTTGAGCCGCACGCCGAGCGCGGCCGGGCGTTCGGGCAGTGGGTAGATATACAGCGGCTTGTCGGTAGCCGCCGCTTCGGCCAGCATGGATTCGCTCTCGCCGGTGACGACCAACACATCGGCCAGGCTGAGATAGGCCAGATAGGGGTTTGCCGACTGTCCGGCCTGCCACACGTGCAGATGCCGGACAGGGCCGAGGCCGTCTTGCAGAGCCTGGCAGGACTGGGCTCCGGTCCGTCGGCTGGTGGTGACAAACAGACTCGCCCCGACCTCGCGGGCCCAGGCGCGGACTGCCTGTCCCAGCTGTCGGGCCGTGTCCGGGTCAAAACGATAGCGGGCGGTTGCCCCGCCGACGAGCACGGCAATGCGAGGATGGGGGGCGGATTCCAGCATCTCACGCCATTCCGTAGCGGCCGCCTCCAGGCGCTGTGGGGTGACCAGGCTCAGGGGCGCCAGGGTTTCAATCCGTCGGGGGTGAGGAGGCTGGCGAAAGTGGCCGCAGCTGACCGCAATATCCGACCGGTCGGTGAGGTGAGCGCCTTTGCGGCCGAGCAGCACCAGTCGGGTCTTGCCCCGGCTGCGGTCTCGAATCCAGCGCGCCACCCGCGCTGGCCGCCAGCCGGCGCTGATCACGATATCCGGCCACGGCGTGGCCAGCCGGTCCGAGCGGGCACGGTCAAGACCGATGCAGCTTGCCCCGCGCACGCCAAACAGGCGCTTATGGATCGTGGCCGCCCTGGTGAAAGCCAGCCGTTTCTCCTCATACAGCCAGCCGAGCGCGTCGGCCAAGCCGAGCGCCTGGGTCGTGTGGCCGGGTTTATCGGCTGTGAGTACCCAGACCGACGGAGGGGCGTTGGGCTCGGGACAGGCGGCCGACATGCGGTAGGCGGCCTGGTCGGCGGCGCGTTCCAGCCCAAACCAGACGTGGGCCACCGGGTTGCGCTGGTAGGCGTAGCGCTCAGGAAAAGGCTGCCAGGGCTGGGCGTGGATGGTCGTGTAGTGCAAGACCTTGGAGTCGCCCGGCCGGTACTCTTCGTCCCGCGCGTTCCAGGCCGGCTCAAGCGCGCCCCATTCCGCCGTCGCGCTGGCCTCCAGCGTTTTGCGGCGTTTGTGCCGGGCGTCCTGGAGTGACCAGACGGCGGCCATCCGCTCACAGTCCAGCAGCATGACCGAGGTGTCGCGTGGGCCAATCGACACAAAGCCGTGCGATCCCAGATCGGTATCAAACAACTCGCCCGGATCGGCCAGATAGACCTGATCCACATCGTTGTAAATCGCCCGTCGAATACCCAGGCTGGCGGCAAAGTGTGGGATGGCAAAACGGTAATTGGTAAAGCCGGTCAGCCAACCCCGGCGGTCGAAGCCGGCCAGGTCTGTCATCAGATAGATGTCGTACACCCGGCCCGGATCGCGGACCTGTTCTATGGACCACAAAAAAATCCGCTCGGCCCGGTGCTGGGCCGGCTCGGTGCCGACAAAAAGACACACCGGTGGCTTCTGGCTCGGCCGCGCCCCCGGCCGTACGTCCAACCTGATCGGCTCGGGTAGACGGAGAGTCCGCTGGTCGGTCGGCAGCGGAACGAGTCGTGACAGGCTGTGCAGCGTTTTGGACAGCTTCATACGGGTTCTTTTTCAGGCGTGGGCTGCGCGGGGGGTGCCGGACCCTGGCCCAGCCGCTCCATCCTGCCCCCGGCCAGGCGGTAGACCTGGTCTGCGGCGTCGAGCAACGCGGGCTGGTGGGAGATAGCCAGCAGCGTGGTGTGTCCCCGCAGGTGTTGGACAGTGGAGCAGATGGCGGCTTCAGTGTCCGGGTCGAGAGAGGTCGTGGCTTCATCCAGAATGACGAGTTGGGGCTGATGCACGAGCGCTCGGGCGATGGCGATGCGTTGACGCTGGCCGCCGGACAGGCGGCTGCCCTGCTCGCCGACCGGGGTGTCGAGGCCGTCTGCCAGGCTGCTGACAAAATCCCAGGCTTCGGCCGCCCGCAGCGCGGCTTCGGCATCGCTGCGGCTCAGGTTCGGATCGCCGAGGGTCACGTTCATCAGTACGCTGTCGTGCAGCAGCAGGATTTCCTGGGGAACATAGCCGACCGCCCGGCGCCAGGCGTGGAGGCTCGTCTGGTCGAGTCGGGTATCGTCAATCCAGATCGTGCCCGACTGAGGCTGGACCAGACCGACGATGAGATCGACCGTCGAGGTTTTGCCGGCTCCGGACGGCCCGATCAGGGTGGTCAGCCGACCGGCCGGAATGCTCAGGGAGACCTGGTCGAGAATCGTCTGATCGCCATAGGCGAGGCTGACCTGCTCAAAGCGGAGCGCCCGGCTGAGGCGTGGGACGGGCGCAGCGGACAGCTGAAGCGCCTCGCGCTGCGTTTGGGCGTGGTCTATTCTTTCACGCAGGGACCAATAGGCGCTCTCCCGGGCGACCAGGCGTTGATACTGGCGCTGGACTCTGCCCAGGCTGCGGAAGGTGCGCTCAAACAGCACGGCCAGAACAACAAGCCTGTCCAAAGACAGGGACCAGCGGCTCAGCGCCAGGTACAGGCCACCGACCAGGGCGGCCATGACCAGTGGCTCTTGCAGGGCGCGCAGGGCTTCCCGGCTCAGCACCTCGCGACGCAGCGCCTTGTTCAGGCGTTGGGTGCCTTTTTCCAGCAGGGGGGCGGTCAGCGTCTCCCGAGCCATGGCCTTGAGCGGTTTGACCGCCGACAAGACATCGGTCAAGCGTTCCAGGAGGATCTTGAGGAGTTGGGTCTGGCGCGCGCCGGCCCGACGCGACATGCGGACCAGGCGGCTCAGCACCAGCACCAGCACCAGGCCGAAGCCGGCTGCGGCCAGGCTGGCCCGCCATGACACGGCAAACGCCAGGCCGGTATACAGCGCGGTCTGGATACTGAGCGAGATGATCGTCGCGCCAAACAGATACGCCTCAGCCGCACGGGTCGCTTCGGTGGCAAAGGCGTTGGCAAACCCCCCGACCGGCTGGCGGGTGTAATACTCCCAACGGGCGGCCAGCAGCGAGCGCAGCAGGGACAGACGCAGGTCGGTCGCCACATGGGCAACCGTGTAGCCGACCTGTCGCTGGGCGATCAGGACAAAGACCGCCTTGAGGCCGAGGCCGCCGACAATGACCAGACACAGCGTCCCGAGATAGGGCTGCAAGCCAAAAATCGCCAACCCGTTGCTGACCTGCTGTTCAAGCCAGGCCGGCGGCTCGTCCGTCCCGGCGGCGGTCTGATCCGTGACCGTCATGCTCAGCAGCGGCAGCAGACTGGAAAACCCGATGCCCTCAAACACGGCGGACACGAGGAGACAGCCCAGCACCAGCGCGCTGTGGTAGGGATAGGAGCGGGCAAAGACAAGCAGCAGGTGCATGGCGGTCGCTCGGCGGATTGCGGCGTGTCAACCGCGATTCTTCACCGCCAGCTCAGCCGGCGGGGTGGTGGGCCGGGCGTTCCAAAAACGGACCAGCCGGTCGGTGTGGAAGACGAACGAGGCTGCCTGCCAGGCCACAATCAGATAAAAAACCGCAGCCGGCAGGCCGACCAGCAGGCCGACCATGAACAGGGGCAGGTTGATATTGCGACGCGAGATGAACGTGCGCATGGTCTCGTCCAGCCGGGTATAGCCGTGAATCGAGCGGCCGTGCCGCCAGCTGAACACGCCGGCCACAATACGATCAAGGATGTACACTCCGGTCATCCACACCGCAGCCTGAAACACCGTTGACTCAGGGTCTGCCTGGCTCAGCCCCCAGGCCCAGGCCGCATACCACAGCGGCGGGTGGACAATATCCAGGCCGTGATCCAGCCAGTCGCCCAGACGCGAGGAACGAAAGGTCAACCGCGCCAGCTTGCCGTCAACCGAGTCCAGTACGCTCATGGCGTAGGCGCACACAAAGCCGCTGACCCAGTAGCCCAGGCCGAACAGGGGGATCGCAGCCAGGGTCAGAACGATGCTGACCAGGGTGACGCTGTTGGGGTGGACCCGCCAGCGGGCCAGGGGCCGGACCATCAGCCACACCAGGGGCGGGTAGACGTATTTGGTGAAAAAATCGGTCGAGCCTTTGTAGTTTGACCAGAACAGAAAGCGCTCGGCCGCGTCTCGGCTGGTCAAATCGGTGATGCCGAACAGGTAGATCGGCAGGTCCCGGCGCAGCTTGGGGATGTACGACGGAACCTCGGCCAGGGGCAGCTCAGAGAGCGTACCGCAGGCGAGGTAGTGCTGGGCCAGGGCTGTCAGTCCGGCTTCCGGCATGGGTTCGGTCGAAACCTCGTGTTCGAGGCGCAGCAGAGCTGTGCGCGCCTCCCCCTCACCGCCCACGGCTGCATATGAACCCGGACGCTGAGCCACATGGTCCAGCAGGCGTTCGTCAATAATGGCGTGCCCCTCGGTTGCGATAAGGGCTTCGCCGTCCGCCCTGGCGACGGCTGCGACGAGTCGGTCTTGCACCGGGCCGGTCGCCTGTTCCCAGCGCACCGCCAGACGCCCGAGGTGGGGCAGGCGGGGAGTAGGCGTGTCTTTGGGCAGGACGACACACACCTCGGGTCGATCCAGCTCGGCCCGGCTGATTGCCTGGAGCTGGCGTTCGAGGAGGCTCATCCCGAACACGCGCAGTTGACTGCGCATATCTGTGGCGTCAATCCAAATGCGCATGACCTTGTCTCGGTGCGTCTCATAGCCTATGGGGCGGTCAATCCAGCGTCAAGCTGGGACACCGCGGCAGGGGACGGGTTTGAAACCCGCTCCTATTGAGCTGAGTCGTCTCGGCGTGAGGGTCGGAGTGAGAGAGGGGCGCAAGGGGGGACTGGTTGAATATGGACGGGTGATTACAATAGCCGCATGCCTGAAACGGCCCGAGCCGATCTGACTGTCCTGGTGCTGGCAGGCCGCCGTGGACCGGACGAGCCGCTGGCTCAGGCGGCGGGCTGTAGCCATAAGGCCCTCGTGCCGATCCGGGGTATGCCCATGCTGGCGCGGGTGCTGCGGAGTCTTCAGCCCTTATGCGGGGTGCGGCGGTTTGTCATCAGCACCGATGCTCCGAGCAGTCTGAACGCCATCGCCGAGTTGCGGGCACTGGACGAGGCTGGCCTGCTCCAGTTTGCGTCGGTGGGTGAGTCGCCCAGCGCCAGCGCCCTGGGTTATGTCCGGCAACTCGCCGCCGGAGACCTGCTGCTGGTGACCACGGCCGACCATCCGCTGTTGACGACCGAGATGCTCGAATATTTTTGTCGTGCAGTGCGGACGAGCGACGCCGACGTGATTGTCGGCGTCATGGCCGAGTCGCGTTTCCGCACCGCCTATCCCGATTCGAAGCGGAGCTTCATTCCGTTCCGGGACGAGCGGTTTTGCGGCACAAACCTGTTTGCCCTGCGCGCCGGCCCAGGCGCCGAGGCGGCCGCCGCCTTCTGGCACCACAGCGGGCAGTTCCGCAAGCGTCCGTGGCGCCTGCTGAGCACCTTCGGACTGTGGAACCTGGTGTGGCTGGTCCTGGGCAGACTGGACGCCGAAGCCGCCCGACAACGCGCCGAGCGGGTCATTGGGGCGCGTATTGCGGTCGTCCGGATGCCGTTTGCCGAGTGCGCGATTGATGTCGATAATCCGGCTGACCTGGATCTGGTGACCCGGATTATCGACCGGCGAGAAGCCCCGGACTAACGCCTGTGACAAAAAACCGCTACATACAAAAGCGATGATGAGACGGAACCCGCTCGGCGTAGTCGTGGGGATAAGCTTGGCGCTGTCCGCCTGTGCCTCTCCGGTTAAGCGCTGGGACGATTTCGAGCAATACATCAAAAAGTCCATTGAGACGCCGCTGACCCCGGCCGGTCGGTGTGAGCAACGGGGCGGCTTTCCGTACGGGGAACAGTGCTACCAGCCGAGCTATGAGATGTTCGGCGAGCAGGACTGCCGCCTGCGCGGCGGGCTGTACTATGAGGACGAGTGCTTGTTCCCCGAGAGCGACCGGATTGTAATCGAATAGGGCCGGTCCTGGTGTGTCAGGCTGATGTGGTCTTACGCTCCTTGCGCCGGGTCCGAAAGCTGAGTCTGAGCGGGGTGCCGGTCAGGGGAAAGCGCGCGCGGAGCTGATTTTCAAGATAGCGCGCATAGCCCTTGGATATGGCCTGGGGAGCGCTGGTATAGATGGCGATGACCGGCGGTTTGGCCGAGACTTGGGTGATGTAGAAAAAACGGGGAGTTCTGCCCCGATAGCTGGGCGGCGGGTTTCGCTCGGTCCATTCTTTCAGGCCGCGATTCAGTTGGACGGTCGGGAGCCGTGTGGCGTGCGCCTCGGACACCCGTTCGATCAGCGGCAGCAGGCTGGTGACCCGAGTGCCGGTGAGCGCGGACACGAAGACGACCGGCAGGGGCAGGGTGACGGCAAACTGCCGACGCAGACCGTCCTCATAGCGGGCCGGGTTTTTGCGGTCGGGTGGGGCCAAATCCCACTTGTTGACGACCAGAACCACGGCTCGACCCCGGTCCCAGGCATAGTGGATCAGCCGCGCGTCCTGGTCGGCCATGCCTTGCTCGGCGTCGATGACCAGCAGACACACCTCGGCTCGTTCAATCGCTCTGAGGGCGATCAGCACGCTGGCCTGTTCGATCTGCTCATGAATGCGGGGACGGCGGCGCACCCCGGCCGTATCGACCAGTCGGATGGAGCGGCCGTGCCAGTCAATCAGGCTGTCAACCGCATCCCGGGTGGTGCCGGGGGTCGCATCGACGATGGAGCGTTCAAAGCCGACCAGTCTGTTGAGCAGAGACGACTTGCCGACGTTGGGCCGGCCGATAATGGCTACCGGAAGGGCGGTGTCGGTAGCCTGATCTGGAGGCGGAGCATCTCGCTCCCAGCCCTGGGTCAGCCCATCAAGCAGGTCGCTGATGCCCAGGCCATGGGCGGCCGAGATCGGGTACAGGGGCGCGATGCCCAGGCTGAAAAAGTCGCTGACCAGCGCCGCGTGTTTTTGACTGTCAATCTTGTTCACCGCAAACAAGACCGGCTTGCGGCTGCGCCGCAGCAGGTCTACGGCCTGGGTATCGGCCGGGTTGAGACCCTCGCGGCCGTCGAACAGAAAGATCAGCGCATCCGCTTCGTCAATCGCCAGCTGGGTCTGGTGCTGAACGCGCCCGACGACTCCTGTGGTTTCCGTCGGGTCAATGCCGCCGGTATCGACCAGGACAAACTGTCGCCCGCGCCACGTCGCACGGACAAAGTTCCGATCCCGAGTCACCCCTGGGGTCGCATGCACCACGGCTTTGCGATTATGGCTTAACCGGTTGAAAAAGGTCGATTTCCCGGCGTTGGGCCGCCCGACAATGGCTACCACGGGCAGCTGGTCGCGCTGGGCCGCAGAGTCGAGGTCTTGCGACGGGGTGGGTCGTGTACGCGCCATGGCGGGTATCGCTCAGTACATGATGACACTCCGGGCGACCTCGCCCCGCTCCATCCAGTCGAACGCCGCGTTGATGTCTTCCAGCCCGATCCGGCGTGAGACCAGCTCGTCGAGTTTGAGCTTGCCCTGCATGTACAGGTCGAGCAGGCGGGGCATATCGACGCTGGGCCGGGCCGAGCCGTAGATGGAGCCCTTGAGGGTCTTTTCCTGCAACAGCGAAACCGTCGGGATGGTCAGCATATCGTCGGGTTTGGCCACCCCCACGACGACTGCGGTGCCGCCGGGCCGAATCGAATTGTAGGCCTGGACTGCGGTATCCGAACGACCGATGACCTCAAACGCATAGTCGGCGCCCAGGCCGTCGGTCAGGTTGAGCACCTGATCGACCGGATCGCCGTCTTGGGGGTTGACGCGGTGGGTCGCCCCGAACTGAGTCGCCAGCTCCAGCTTGGCGGCGTTCAGGTCCACCGCAATAATTTTCTCGGCCCCGGCCAGGACCGCGCCCTGCACCGTGTTCAGGCCCACCCCGCCACAGCCGATAACGACCACGCTGGTACCGGGCTCAACCTTGGCTGTGTTGATCGCCGCGCCCACCCCGGTCATGACCCCACAGCCAACCAGGGCCGCGGCTTCGAACGGCACGTCGGAGCGAATCTTGACCACCCCGCTGTCCGGCACCACGGCGTATTCGGCAAAGGATGACACGCCGGTGAAGTGTCTGATCTCGGTGTCACCCTTATGCAGCCGCGAGGTGCCGTCCGGCAGGTAGCCCTGGAACAGTTCCAGGTTGCCGGTCTGGCACAGCTGCGGCCGACCGGTGACACAATAGCCACACCGGCTGCACGATGGCCGCCACGACAGAATCACATGGTCACCGGGTTTGACGGCCGTCACGTCGGCGCCGACCTTTTCGACAACGCCGGCGCCCTCGTGACCGAGCACTGCGGGCGGAGGCGGGAAGGGAATACTCCCATTCATGACCGACAGGTCGCTGTGGCAGACGCCGCTGGCGGCGATTTTGACCAGCACCTCGGTCTGCTTGGGCGCGTCGATCTGGATGTCTTCGACGCTGAGCGGGGCGTTGTGTTCATAGAATACGGCAGCTTTCATGGACAGGTCCTCCTGTTCGTTTTGTGTGCTCATATCACTATTGACACCGTTGCAGGATACCCCCCACGGAGTCGAGGGATGAGACTTGTCTTCCCGCCTGGCGTGTGGCTATGGTGGGCCGCCGAAAGGAGACAGGCGTATGCCAAAGCTGACACCCGACGAGGTCGCGTCTTTTTTGCAGGAACGAGGACACCTGGCCCGTATTGCCACCCTCAAGGAGGACGGCAGCCCGAGCGTCGTTCCGGTGTGGTTTATCTGTGAGGAGGGCAAGATTATTATCACCCCGCGCAAATACTCCGCCTTTTATGCCCATATCCAGCGCGACCCGCGTGTTGCGATTGCGATTGATGAGGAGGCTGGGCCCTACCGCAAAGTCCTGGTCGAAGGCACGGCCGAGGTTCTGTATCCCGTCGGCCGCGACGACGAATGGCGGGATCTCTACCGGCGTATTTCCTACCGCTACGTGGATGCGGCGTCTGCCGACTACTATATCAACGAGACCATAGACCAGCCCCGGGCGTTGATCGGGGTAGCCCTGGCGGAAGCCACGCTCACGACCTGGCGGATGCCGGGAGAGGACGAGCCGTACGCGGGCATTTGGCACGCGCGCTACTACGAAGCCGGCTCAAAAATGGCTGAGCAGGCACGCTCGGGGAGCGGCCCGGCGCGCGGCAACAAACTCAGAGTCGAATAAGCGGCGCCCCTCACGCCAGCTCTCCGACGAACGTATGCGGGAAGTGTGGGCGGGCCAGGAGTGTGAAGGGGCGGAAGGGGAGAGCGTCCTTCCGCCGGGCCTGTCTGTCCCTAGCCGGCCATGAACGCCGCGATGCACAGAATGACGCCGCCCAGATAGGTGCCCAGCGCTCCCACGGCGCGTAGCGGATGGGCCTGCTCCAGGCTCGCACTCATGATCATGCCGAGCGCATGAAGATAGCGGCAGGCAGTGGCCAGGATCATGGTCCACATCACCCAGCCGGCCAGTTCATCGCCCCTGGCCACGATGAGCATGAGCAGGGCCAGCATGGGTGCGTATTCGGCGGCATTGCCGTGAGCCCGGACCATCTTATGCAGGCGGTCTGCGGGGTCGGCATCCGTGCCTGCGTTGGTTCCAGTTTGTCCCCGCGTGATCGAAACCATAAAACCAAGTCCAAAGATCAACAAACCCAAGAGACCGGAACACACAACTGCGGTTTCCATAGACGCCTCCTTTTGGCTGTGGGATGTCTGACGCTCTCCTTGGCTCCCGGACCAGGCCCACCCCCATCCTGCTCCTCTCACCCCGTTTGAGTCAATCCTTCGCCTGTCTCGGACAAAAGCCGTGTGTTGTCAGAGATTTATCAATTCTTGCTGGCGAGCCCGAGTCCTCCTTGTCAGATGCGAAGAGGAGGTCAGGGACGCGGTCAGCCCAAATCCTTGAAGAGCCGCTCTGCGAGATTGTCGTCAATCTCGTTATGCCCGGGAATGGTGGTGGCTTTCTTTCTGGAGGAGACTTGGCGGAGCTTCGTGCAGGGCGACCCTGATCTCGGCCCTGACCTGGGGGTCGTCTTCTGTGGCCAGGGCGTGCTGAAGCGCGGCCCTGGCCGTGGGCTGGTCGAACTGGCCGAGGGCCCAGGCGGCATGACCGCGAATCAGCGCTTCAGGGTCGCCGAGCGCGCTACGCAGCGGAGCGATGGCTTGGGGATTGCCGCTGTTGCCCAGGGCGACTGCCGCGTTGCGCAGCAGGCCGCGACGCTTGGTCCGCCATACCGCAGTCTTGCGAAAGCGCTGACGAAAACCGGCGTCGTCTAGCGCCATCAGCGCGGGCAGGGACGGGAGCAGGCTCTCGATCACCGCACGCCCGGGCGCGCCAAACTTTGTGTTCCAGGGACACACCTCCTGGCAGATGTCGCAGCCGAAGATCCAGTTGCCGAGCTTGGGGCGCAGCTCAAACGGAATGGCGCCCCGATGCTCAATCGTCAGGTACGACAGGCATAGGGGCGAGCTGAGAATATAGCCGTCTTCCAGAGCCCGGGTCGGGCAGGCGTCCATACACCGGGTGCAGCGACCACAGTGGTCCTGGGCCAGCCCCTCACCTTCGAGTTCCAGGTCAACCAGGACCTCGGCCAGGAAGAACCACGAGCCGACTCGCTTGCGCAGCAGCATGGTGTTTTTGCCGAACCAGCCCAGGCCGCTACGGTAGGCCCATTCACGTTCGAGCAGGGGGCCGGTATCGACGTAGGGCCGAGCCCACACTCCAGGCCGGAGATCGGCCAGGAAGGCGATCAGCTCGCGCAGCCTGGCGCCGATGCGGTCGTGATAGTCCAGCCCGACCGCGTAGGCCGCCATACGGCCGCGCAGTGCCGCTCGCCAGTCCAGTTCGGGCACGGCCGGCGGGGCGTAGGGATAGGCCAGGCAGATGACGCTCCTGGCCTGCGGGAAGGCAGTGGTCGGGTCGAGGCGTCGTTCGGGCTGGCGGGCCAGGTAGTGCATGTCCCCGGCGTTGCCTTGCGCCAGCCAGTCGCGCAGGAATGCCTCACGGTCCAGCCGGCCGAGCCGGGCAAATCCGCACTCGGAAAAACCGAGGGCGGCCGCCTTGGTCCGAATCCGGTCTTCCAAACCCATGCCCCGATCTAGCATGCCAAAACCTGTGACAGAAGAGGACACTCTGGCTAATTGACTCCCGGGTCTTGAATACGTATCTTAGCCCCAGGCGAATTGCGACCGACCTGGAGGATGTATGGCAAATGCAGTCTTACCGCGTGCCAACGATCAGCTGCCCGATCTGAGCGACGGCCCGACGCTGTCCATGACCCAAGAGGCAGCCCAGAAAATCAAGGAAGCGATGGCAAAAGAGGGCCTGAGCGAGGGCGGGCTGCGCGTGTCTATTGTCGGCGGCGGCTGTTCGGGCTTCTCCTATAGCCTCAATCTCGACGCCAGCGCCCGCGAGGACGATGTCATTGTCGAACAGGATGGCGTCAAGCTGCTTGTCGATCCGGTCAGCCAGCAGTACGTCCACGGCACCGTGCTCGACTATCACGACGGGCTGAGCGGGGCCGGTTTTCGGTTTGTCAATCCCAACGCGGTGCGCACCTGTGGCTGTGGGACCTCGTTTGCGGTGGATGAGGCCGAAAACGGCTAAGCCCGGCCTGCACGCCATCTCGGGGCCGGGAATTCCTTTCTGTGCCCTGTTTTCATGGCCCGTTTTCAGCATCTGATTTTCGATCTTGACGGGACCCTGGTCGATACCCGGGCCGATCTGACCACTGCGGCAAACTGCATGCTGGAGCGGTTCGGCCTGCCGGCCCAGTCTGTCGAGCAGGTGGAGGCGCATATCGGCCACGGCCCGCGCGTGCTGGTTGAGCGAGTCTTGGGGCCGGCGCATGCCCATCTGGCCGTGGAAGGCTTTGCCGTCTTCATGGACTCTTACGCCCGGCATGTGGTCGATCAGTCGGTCGTGTATCCGGGCATCACGCGGGTTTTGGCCACGGTCGCGGCTCGTGGCGCAGTCTTGTCGGTGCTCACCAATAAGCCCCAAACGGCCAGCCGGGCGCTGCTGTCCGGTCTGGGTCTGCTGCCGTTTTTTCGCGTCGTGGTTGGTGGAGATACGCTGCCACACCCCAAACCCGACCCCATCGGCGTGTGGCATGTGCAGTGCCTGAGCGGGGTACCGCTGGACCGGACTGTGCTGGTCGGGGACTCGTCAATCGACATCCACACCGGCCGGGCCGCAGGGATTCTGACCTGTGGGGTCAGCTGGGGATTCGACGCCCGAGGGCTGACCCAAGCCGCTCCCGATTTTATGGTTGACTCGGCCGAGGAGTTGTTGGCCGTGCTTGAGGGCTAGGCCAAAACCGGCCGCAAACGCTCGGCCATTCTGACCGTCTGCCAGGTTTCCGCGACATCGTGAGCCCGAATAATATGGGCGCCGTTGTAGACCGCAATCGCCGCACAGGCCAGCGAACCGGCCAGCCGTCCGGCCGCCTCGGACTGGCCGGTGATTTTCCCGATGAACGACTTGCGCGAGGCGCCGACCAGTAGTGGCAGGCCGAACGAGCGCAAACCGCCCAGCTCGCGCAGCACCGTACAGTCCCACTCGTGCCAGGCGGTTTGGGGTTGGCGAAAAAAGCCGATGCCCGGATCGAGCACAATACGGCTGGTGGGGATACCGGCCCGCCGGGCAAGAGCCAGGCTGTCATTGAGGGCGGTGTGAATCCGGCCCAGGGGAGAGCCCCGACCGGGAGACGGCTCGCTGGCCATGAGGACAACGTCTACCCCCGCCTCGGCCACACACCGGGCCATGGCCGGGTCATGTTTCAGGCCGCTGACATCGTTGATGAGCCGGGCTCCGGCGGCCAGGGCTGCTCGAGCCACGCCGGCCCGCTTGGTGTCGGCAGACACGGGCACGTCCAGCCGGGCGGCCAGGGCCTCAACGGCCGGGGCCAGCCGGGCGGTCTCTTCGGCCTCGGAGACATGAGTTTTCAGGTAGGGGGCGGTGGACATCGCCCCGAGGTCAATGATATCAGCTCCCTCGCTCACCTGCTGTTCGGCAGCCTGGATCAAGCGGTCGAGGTGGGTGTGGACCGATCCGCCGTAGAAGGATTCCGGACTGACGTTCAGCACCCCCATGACACGGACCGGGGCGGTATCACCGACGCTGAGGTCGGCCAGCTGAGACGTGACGGGTGGCATGGGTGGGGTACCGGAAGAGCGGGAGCTGTGGCGGCTCAGAACCGTTGCCGTGGACAACTCCAAGCGGAAAAAGTGCTTTCCGGTTCGGTTCTTTGATTGCCAGCCCCCGTATTTTCTTCTACACTACCACGCCAGGAGAGAGGAGAACAGGCATGATGAAGCTGTACGATTTTCCACAGAGTCCGAACTGTCAGAAGGTGAAGCTGGTTCTGGCAGAAAAGGATCTCTCGTACGAGACGGTCTTTGTGGATTTGATGAACAACGCGCAGCGCAGCGCAGACTTTCTGCGTCTCAATCCGTACGGCAAGGTCCCGGTCCTGATCGACGAAGACGATGTGATTTACGATTCGACCATCATCAACGAGTATTTGGACGACGAATATCCGCACCCACCCCTGATGCCGTCCGGGTCCGACGAACGCGCCCGGGCGCGTCTGTTTGAAGACTTTGCCGACAACTCCTTTATTCCCCAGACCAATGTGTTGGCCACCGAGCTGTCGAAAGCGGCCGATCAGATTGACCAGGAGCGGATTCAGCACTACCGCTCAGACCTCGTCCGAGTGCTGGAGTTTCTCGACCGCCACCTGGAAGGCAAGGAGTATCTGGTCCAGGAATTTTCGCTGGCCGATGTGGCGTTTGTCCCGCGTCTGCTGGTCTTGGCGCCCCTGGGGGTGACCGTGCCCGATAGCCTGACGAATGTCATGGCCTGGATAGAGCGTCTCAGGCAACGCCCGTCTGTCCAAAAACTCCAGCACGAACTGACCGCATAGTCGGCGACAGGCCAGCCGCGCGGAGGCAGGATCGTAAAAGGGAGGCTCCGTATGTCAGATTTGCCAGATATCATACCAGTGTTTCCGCTACCCAACGTCGTCCTGTTTCCCGGGGTCCAGCTGCCGCTGCATATTTTTGAACCGCGCTATCGGGCCATGGTGCGTGATGCCTATGACAGCTCGCCATCCCTGATCGGTATGTCGCTGCTGCGTGGCGAGGACTGGCGGGCCGACTATGAGGGCAACCCGCCGATCTATGCGGTTGGCTGTGTGGGAGAGATGGCGCGTATGGACCTCCAGCCGGACGGGCGCTCCAATATCCTGCTCCAGGGCTTGCGCGAGTATGAGGTGCAGGAGGAAATCCAGACCAAAGCCTACCGTCAGGCGCGGGTCACGTGGCGGCCGCTCGAAAAAGCCACGCTGGCCCAGGAACTGCGCCAGGAACTGCGCGAGCTGCTCAGGCGCTATCTGCCCGAGAGCGCCAATGTCGAGAAGTTTCTGGCCGACCCGTCGGTTGAGGACGGCTTTTTCGTGAATTTCTTCGCCTTTCACCTGGGGCTTCAGCCGATTGAGAAACAGAGTTTGATCGAAGCCGTCGGTTTGTCCGAGCGAGCCCGCTGCCTGCGCGATATCCTCGATTTCAAGCTGACCGAGTCCAGCCTGGGCAAGCCCAAGGGCGACAAGTCGCGGATGCATTAAACCCGGCTGATGAAGTGGTCGTCATCGTTCACCTTGCCTCACCCCACTCACCTTGACAAAGCCCGGCCGCCTCATAATAGTGTGGCCGGGCGGGGGAGCTATGAAACGCAAAGAAGACATGACGTGGTGGGAGCGTTTGTATCTCCCGGAGATTGTGCGTGGCCTGCTGGTCACCACCTCCCATTTTTGGCGTAATCTGGCCTTGCACGCCCTGCACGCGGTCGGGCTGGCCACCGATAAGCGTGCCGCAGCGACGATTCAGTACCCCGAAGAGCGGCGGCGCTATCCCGATGTGTATCGGGGCAGCCATCGCCTGACCCTCAAAGAAGACGGTTCGGTGCGCTGCACCTCATGTTTTTTGTGCGCGACCGCCTGTCCGGCCAACTGCATCCACATCGAGGCCGGGGAACACCCCGACCCGCAGGTCGAAAAGTTCCCCGTCCGCTACGAGATCGACACCCTGCGCTGCATTTACTGCGGCATGTGTGTCGAGGCCTGTCCGTGCGACGCGATTCGCATGGATACCTATGTCCATCCCCGAATCTGGGGCTATAACCGCCAGGATTTCATTGAGAGCAAAGAGGTCCTGATGCAGCGCTCCCAGACCCTGGCCGAGGGCGGGCGCGATTCGCTGATGGTCCAGATGTTGGAAAGTTACCAAGACGCTGACCGGTAGGAGCCACAACTGGCTCAGCCGGCCACGAGGGGACGTATGGCCAAGACGTATAAAGAGCTGATGGACGAAGCCCGTGAGACTATTCCCGAGCTGACGATTGATGAGGTCAAGGATCGGGTCGAGCAGGGCGAAGACTGGGCCGTCTTAGATGTCCGCGAGCGCGAGGAGTACCGCGAGGGGCATCTTGAAGGCGCGATTCCGCTGCCGCGCGGATTTCTGGAGATGCGGGTCGAGGAGACCCTGCCGGACAAAACCCGGCCGATCATCGCCTACTGCGCCGGGGGGGTGCGCTCCCTGATCGCCGCCCGGACGATGCAGGAGATGGGCTATGAGAACGTCAGCTCCATGTCCGGCGGCTATACCGCATGGAAAAACGCGGGCTATACATGGGTGGCTGACCGCCAGTTCTCCCAGGAGCAGATTACCCGCTACGCCCGTCACTTTACCCTGCCGGACGTGGGCGAGCAGGGCCAGGCCAAGCTTCTGGACGCCAAGGTCTTGTGTGTCGGCGCGGGCGGCCTGGGCTCGCCGGTGGCCTACTATTTGACTGCCGCCGGGGTCGGCACAATCGGTATTGCCGATCACGATACGGTCGATATGAGCAACCTCCAGCGTCAGATTCTGCATACCAACGACCGGGTGGGTATGCCCAAGGTGGAGTCGGCCCAGCTGACCCTGCAAGCCCTGAACCCGGATGTCAACGTCATTCCCATCCAGGAACGCTTGTCGTCCGAGAACGTGATGCGGATCATCAAAGACTACGACGTGATCATCAACGGTTGCGATAACTTCCCGACCCGCTATCTGATCAATGATGCGTGTGTCATGGCCAAGAAGGTCTTGGTTGACGGCTCGATCTTCCAGTTCGAGGGCCAGGCCACAGTCTTCTCGCCGGACGAGGGACCGTGCTACCGCTGCCTGTTTCCCGAGCCGCCACCGCCGGGCATGGCTCCCAGCTGTGCCGAGGCCGGTGTGCTGGGTGTGCTGCCGGGCCTGGTCGGCTGTGTCCAGGCTCTGGAAGCCATCAAGGTGATTCTCGGCGCCGGAACGCCGCTGATCGGCCGTATGATCCACTTTGATACGCTCAGCACCGAAATTCGGGTGCTCAAGCTGCGCCGCGACCCGAACTGCCTGGTGTGCAGCGAAGACCCACAGATTACCGAACTGATCGACTACGAGGAGTTCTGCGGACTGCGGACGGCCAACGCGGCCTGAGCAAGGCTTTCGGGATGGCGGATACCATACGCATTTCGGTCAAACTCTTTGCCACCCTCAAAAAATACCTCCCGGCCGCAGCTCAGGCCTCGGTCAGCCTGACCCTGCCGGCCGGGTCTGTTGTCCAAGACGCTGTTGAGGCCCTGCACATCCTGCGTGAGCAGGCCGGGCTGCTAGTCACGGGAGATGTGTATGTTGAGCCCCACGCCCCGCTGTCTGACGGGCAGGAGCTGAGCATTTTTCCGCCGCTGGCCGGCGGGCTTGATGTTGCCTGTCCTGCATTTGCCCGGCTGAGGAGAATCTGATCGTGAGCCAAGATCTTGTCGCGCTCCAAACCGTTGCCCAGAAGCTGCGCATTCACTCGCTCCGCTCGACCGCCGAGGCCGGCTCGGGCCATCCGACCTCATGTCTGTCGGCCGCCGAGTTGATGGCTGCGGTGTTCTTTGGGACCATGCGTTTCGATCCCCACGATCCGAGCAATCCGACCAACGACCGCTTCGTGCTGTCAAAAGGCCACGCCGCACCGGTGCTGTACGCCTCGCTGGCCGAGGCCGGCGCGCTACCGGTCGAGCAGCTGATGGACCTGCGCAAAATCTCCAGCGACCTGGAGGGCCACCCGACGCCGCGCATTCCGTGGGTTGGGGCGGCCACCGGCTCGCTCGGCCAGGGGCTGTCGGTCGGGGTCGGCATGGCCCTGAACGCCAAGTATATCGACCGGCTCGATTACCGGGTGTACGTCCTGCTGGGCGACGGCGAGGTGGCCGAGGGTGGGGTATGGGAGGCGGCCGCCATGGCCAGCCACTACAGCCTGGATAATCTGATCGGGATCATTGATGTCAACGGTATCGGCCAGAGCCAGCGGACCATGTTCGAGTTTGATGTCGATGCCTACCGGCAGCGTTTTGCCGCCTTTGGCTGGCAGACCTTTGGGGTCGACGGCCACAATATCGAGGACATTTTGGTGGCCCTGTCCGAGGCCGAGCAGGTCAGCGACCGGCCGGTCATGCTGGTGGCCAGGACGTACAAGGGCAAAGGGGTGTCGTTTCTCGAAGATAAGGACGGGATGCACGGTAAGCCGCTCAAAAAAGGCGAGCAGCTCGATCTGGCCCTGCAAGAAGTCCAGGTGCCCGGCAACGGTACGCCGCCGACGATTCGTCGTCCGGCTGCACTGTCCGAGACAAGACCGGCGGTGACGCCTGGCCCCATGCCCGCGCCGAGCTACGACATCGGTGAAAAAATCGCCACCCGGGCGGCCTACGGCACGGCCCTGGCCAAGCTGGGCGAGGTGCAGCCGCTGGTCGTGGCCCTGGACGGCGATACCAAGAACTCGACCTTTGCCGAGCGCTTTGTGGAAGCTCATCCCGAGCGCTACTTCGAGAGCTACATTGCCGAGCAGAATATGGTCGGGGCGGCGGTGGGTCTGGCCGCGTGCGGCAAGATTCCGTTTGTTTCGACCTTTGCCGCGTTTCTGACCCGGGCTTTTGACCATATCCGGATGGCCGCCATCTCGGGCGTTGCCATCAACTACGCCGGCTCGCACTGTGGCGTGTCGATCGGCGAAGACGGGCCGTCTCAGATGGGTTTGGAAGACTTGGCCATGATGCGGGCAATTCCGCATTCGACTGTCTTGTATCCGTCCGACGCGGTATCGGCCGAGTGTCTGGTGGCGGCGGCGGCAGAACTCAAGGGGACGACGTATATCCGTACTTCGCGGCCGGCCACACCGGTGCTGTACGCCAATACCGAGGCGTTTCCGGTCGGCGGCAGTAAGATTGTGCGCTCCAGCGACCGGGACCAGCTGACGGTGGTGGCGGCTGGCGTCACCCTGCACGAAGCCCTGTCCGCCGCCGATACTTTGCAGGCCGCGGGTATCAATATCCGCGTCCTGGACGCCTATTCGGTCAAGCCGCTGGATGCCGAGGGGATTATCAGCGCGGCCCGCGACACCCACAACACCCTGGTTGTGGTCGAGGACCACTACTACGACGGCGGACTGGGGGACGCGGTGTTGAACGCGGTAGCGACCCACGGCATACAGGTCCACAAGCTGGCGGTCACCGAGGTGCCGCGCTCGGGCAAGTCGGCCGAGCTGCTGGACGCCTTCGGCATCAGCGCCGGGCGGATTGCCGAGCGGGTCAAGAGCCTGGTCGGCTAGAGCCTCTTCTCTCACAGCAGCCTGCTCTCACTTGGGCACTGGTGTTGGGAAATTTCTCTTTTGTAACGTGTGATGCAAAAGGGTAGGGATGGGTTTGAAACCCGCCCCTACGAGGCCACCTCTCCCGTCCGAAATCTCCAGTGCTGGTCTCTCGCGTTTGCGAGAATGACGCGGCATCGCCAGGGGCCGCTTTATCCCTTCTTCCGAAAGCCGGTGTAATGGATGGGTCGGCCCTGGCGCTGATATTTGCGCTCAAAATCGGTCACAATCGGCTTGCCCCTGGGGGTGCAATGGTCGCGCTGCCAGGCAAACTGGTCGAGATCGGGCACGGCCCGAAACTGCTGGACAATCTGCTCAAAATACGGCCGCACGTCTGAGGCGAACAGCAGAGTCCCGCCGGGGATCAGGCTGCGGGTCAGGGCGGTGGGAAAATCGGCCTGGACAATGCGGCGTCGGTGGTGGCGTTTTTTCCACCACGGGTCCGGGAAATACAGGTGATAGACCTGCACCGACTCGGGATAGATGTGGGTTCTGAGCAGACAGCCGATGTCGGCTCGGATGATAATCAGGTTCGATGGTCCGTCGCGTTCCAGCAGGCGGGCAGCCCGGAACGCGCGCCGTGTGGCAAACTCCACGCCAAAGAAATTGCGCTCCGGATGGAGCCGGGCCAGGGCTATGAGAAACGAGCCGTGGCCCGGGCCGATCTCGACTTCAACCGGGTTGGTATTGCCGAAGATCTGGGCCCAGGTCGGCGGCGGAGCCGAAAAGTCGGCTGACACGGGACGAGGGACGGCTCAGTGACTCAGTGCACTTGCCCCGACCGGGGTGGGGATACGGCCCGTGGCCATGGACTCGTACTCGTCCTCAAAGAAGAAATGCTCGTCGCCAAAGGCGGGCTTGAGGTGGTTGAGCCAGGTGGCCGTGGGGTCAAAGCGGGCAAAGAACGGCCGCTGGACCCAGTCCGAGTTGCGGCCCTGAATGAAGCGCAGGACAAAGACTTTTTCGCCACCTATCTCTGTCACGCCCTGGACCTCGACCTTGCCCGGTCCGGCGCTCATCGATGGGCCGCGCGCGGTGCGGGCCAAACCCGAGACTTGGCTCAGCGCCTGGCGGTAAATCTCCCAGGCTTTGACCAGCGGCACCTCGAAATAGCGGCGGGCGCCGGTGTCGCGCTCGACGAACATGTAGTAGGGCACAATCCCGAGCTGGACCTCTTTGCGCCACAGGCGAGCCCAGACCTCGGCATCGTCGTTAATATGGGCGATCAGCGGGCCTTGGCCGCGAATGACCACCCCGGTGTCGCGGACGCGCCGAATGGCGTCCTGGGCGGCCGGGGTTTCAAGCTCGCGCCAGTGGTTATAGTGGGCCATCAGCGCCACATGCTTGCCGCCCTTGACCAGCCGCTCGCATAACTCCAGCAGGGCGTCGGCGTCCGGGTCGGTGGTAAAGCGGTAGGGCCAATAGCTGAGCGCCTTGCTGCCGATGCGGATCGTCTGCACATGGCGGTACTCGTCTTCCAGCAGAGGCAGCAGGTAGGCGGCCAGGTGGCGCGTTTTCATGACCAGCGGATCGCCGCCGGTGAACAGAATGTCGCTGACCTGGGGATGAGCGGCCAGATAGGCGTGGAGTTGGGCGGCATCGGTCGAGGCAAACTTCAGATCCTGGATACCGACAAACTGAGCCCAGCGAAAACAGAAGGTGCAGTAGGCGTGACAGGTCTGGCCCTGGGTAGGGAAAAACAGCACGGTCTCGCGGTACTTGTGCTGCATGCCGGACACCGGCTCGCCGTCGAGGGTCGGTACATTCAGGGCCTGCTGGCCGGCCGGGTGGGGGTTCAGGCCCAGGCGGATGTCGTCGGCGGTAGCCTTGATCAGCTTGCGGTCGGCCTTGGCTTTGACCAGGTCGGCCATGCGCTCAAAGTCTGCGGGAGCCAGCATGCCGGTCTGGGGAAAGGTCAGCTGGAAAATCGGATCAGCCGGGATGTTGTCCCAGTCGATCAGCTGATCGAGCACATAGGGGTTGACCCGAAAGGGCAAGACGTTGGCGACGACCTGCATATTGAAGCGCTCGGCCGCAGACAGCCGCTCGATCTGGGGAATCTTGTCCAGGCTCGATTCGGTATAAACGTGAAAACGGGGGCCGCCGTTTGACTCCTGCCGGGTCGGCCGGGACGCTGGCTGAGGGCGGGGGGCAATCGTGATGTCCTGCTGTTCTTGCATGGCCACATCCTCCTCTGGGTGGGGGTATCGGACGCGGTCGGCTCAGGCCGGATCGCGCCACGTCCCCCGGACCGTTGTGCCGGTGAGTTTTTCCAATTCTTTGATCGTAGCGAGTACGTCCTCCTGGGCGTAGCCGTTCTGCTGATAGCCGGCGATCAGCTCCTCGGCCATCTTGGCCATTTTGAGCGGCACCTGGAGTTCGTCGGCCAGGCCGGTCGCCAGACCGATGTCCTTGCGGGCCAGGTCAATGGTAAACGTCGGCGCCAGCCGGTCGCGCAGGATGGCTCGGGTGCCCGCGTTCCAGATGAAGCTGCCGCCGCTGCTGGCCTTGACGATTGACCACAGGACGTTCGGGTCAACCCCGGCCTTGGTGCCCAACACCAGGGCTTCGGCCGCGCCCATCATGTGGATGAAGGCCAGCATGTTGTTGACCAGCTTGGCCACGTTGCCGGCCCCGATATCGCCGACGTGGAAGACATTCTCGCCCATGGCCTTGATCAATGGCTCGCAGCGCTCATACACCGCCTTGTCCCCGCCGACCATGATGGCCAGGCTGGCGTTGCGCGCCCCGCGCACCCCGCCACTGACCGGCGCATCGAGAAAGTCCACGCCCTTGGCCTGGCACTGTTCGGCCAGGCTCTTGACCACGGTCGGAGCGTTGGTGCTCATGTCCACAATCGTATGCCCGGTCTGACAGCCGGCCAGGACGCCCCCGTCGCCCAGCACGACGTGTTCCACGTCTTTGGGCATGGGTAGCGACAGAAAGCTGAAGTCGGCACCGCTGACGGCCTGCTCGGCGCTGTCAACCCACACCGCCCCGGCCTCCTCCAGGTTGGCCCCGGCCTCGCGCCGCAGGTCGGTGACCTGAAGAGTATGGCCGGTCTTGAGCAGGTTCATGGCCATGTTGTTGCCCATATTGCCCAGGCCGATGAATCCCAGTTTCATAACTGCCTCCTTATATCCGTCCCTAGCCCGTCCTCCTGGCCCGCCATGGGTATCAGGTCAATATGAATGTGCAGGCTGTCGGCAATCGCCTCCAGGCGCTGGTGCAGGGTCGGGATGCCGACCGCAGCCGGAATATCGAGCTGAACCTGCATGGTGTAGATGGAGGTTCCGCTGCCCGGCTCCGGATGGCTGTGGGTGTGCAGGGTGGTGATGTTGATGCCGTGCTCGGCCAGGCAGCGGGTGATCTTGGCCACAATACCGGCCTGATCCACGCCGGTGGCGCGCAGCTCATACGCCTGAAGCGGCTGCCCCGTGCCGTAGGGACGCGGCTCGCCCTGCAAGGGCCGGAAAAAGACGGTCAGCCGTTTTTCCCACTCCAGCCGTTTACAGGCGCTGGACAGCGCCGACTCGATGTTGTGGGCCTGACTCGACAACAGCAGCAGCACGGCAAATTCGCCACCCAGAATCGTCATGCTGGAATCTTCCAGGTTGCAATCACACTCGTAAATCAGTTCGGCCAGATCGGCCACAATACCGGGTCGGTCACGTCCAATGGCGGATAAGGCGAACCACTGCTTCATCGTCCTCTCCTGGGTCTGGAAGACAGGGTTATACGCGAAGTTCCTTCACCTTGTCTACCAGTCGGGGCAGGACCTCGGCCGAGGGGCCGCGCAGGCTCAGGCTGCTGAGCGGACTCAGCTCACTCTCATACAGGTTGACTTCGATCAGCTGGCCGCCTTTCTCGCGCACGGCCAGGGGAAAGGCGGCCGCCGGATAGACCGTGGCCGAGGTGCCGGCCACCAGCATGCAGTCGCACAGCTGGGTCTGGCTGTAGCACCGCTCCAAAACGTCCTGAGGAATGGGCTCGCCAAAGGCGACTGTATCGCTTTTCAGGATGCCGTGGCAGCGCGGGCACTCGGGCGGCAGGGTGTGCAGGGGAACCTCGGAGGCCGGGAAACGGGTTGTGCACTCGATACAGCGGATGAGGGTGTAGTTGCCGTGTATTTCGATCAACTCACGCTGGCCCGCCCGGCGGTGCAGATTATCGACATTCTGGCTGATCATCGAGCGCAGCACGCCCATGTTTTCCAGTTCGACCAGAGCCTGGTGGCCGGGATTCGGCTCGGCCACCTCGAGTCTGCTCCACATCTCCTTTGTCGGTCCCGAGGGCGACAGGCGCTCCTGCCAGGCTTTTTGCGGGTCTTCCAAAAAGCGTTCATAACCGTTCATGGGCGGCTCGCCATACTTGGTCCACAGGCCGCCCGGCCCGCGGAACGGCGGGATGCCGCTCTCGACCGATATGCCGGCGCCGGTCAGGGCCATGACGTGTGTGGCCGACAGTAGGAGGCTGGCCGCCTGGTGGATGGCTTCGTCCGGGATGCTGGGCGCCTGGCTCATGCACAGCTCCTCTCTTGAACGCTGAACGCAGACTGCTGAATGATGAACGGCAGAGCCTGTCTTTCATTCATCGTTCTGCATTCATAATTCATCATTTGCTTTGCCACTGCGGATTGCGCTTTTCGGCAAACGCCCGGGCACCCTCGCGCGAATCTTCGGTTTCCATCAGGAAGTTGAACAGCTCGCGTTCGAGTTTGAGCCCGTCGGCCAGCGGCATGTCGAGACCGCGCAGCGCTGCCTGCTTGATCTTTTGGACCGCTAGCGGAGCGCTCTTGCAGATTTCGGTGGCGATCGCCTGGCAGGTGCTCATCAGTCGGTCCATGGGCACAACGTGGTCAACCAGACCCAGCCGCAGGGCTTCGTCAGCGCCGATGCGGTTGCCGGTGTACAGCATCTCAAGCGCGCGGCCGAGCGGGATCAGACGCGGCAGGCGCTGGGTGCCGCCGCCGCCCGGCAGCCAACCCAGGCGGACCTCGCCCAGCCCGAACTGGGCGTGCTCGGCCGCGACGCGAATGTCACACGCCAGCGCCTGTTCCAGACCGCCGCCGTTGGCATGGCCGTTGATGGCGGCAATGATGGGCTTGGTCAGGTTGAGCAGAACGGGAAACAGGGTGTTGGGCGGCTCGCCCTCGGCACGGTCCACATAGTTGGCCTTGATATCGCTGCCGGCGCAAAAGCCACGCTCGCCAGACCCGGTCAGAATGCCGACACGCAGGGCGCTGTCGTCCTGGAATTCCTGCCAGATTTCGGCCAGCTGCTGGTAGGTGTCGAAATCGCAGGCGTTAAGCCGTTCCGGGCGGTTGATCGTTACATAGGCGATGTGGTCTTTTTTCTCGAATACAACTTTCGGCATGGTTCCCCCCTGTGGGCATGTCTGGTCTCTTCTAGCGGGATTGTTTCGCCCGCGTCAATGCTTGGAGACGGACTGGGGGCGGGTTTGAAACCCGCCCCTACCGCTGCGATCGCTGGGCCGGCGGGATTGGGGGCTGCCCCTATATTATACGGAGGATGGGGACGGGGAGGGCGCGGGTTCGGCCGTCCGACGGGCCACCATGATGAAACCGGTATGGGCGACCATCCGATGGTGGGGACGGACCGACATGTCGGTGACGTGCCAGAAGCGGAGCAGGTTTTCCATGACCTCGACTGCGGCAAAGCACGGGTTGGCGCGCAGCTCATCGACCAGGGTTTTGACCTGCAAGGTGGTCGGGCTGTAGCCGAGCAGCACGCCGCCCGGCCGTAGGACCGGCGCGGCGTGGGGAATGACCCGCCACGGCTCGGGCACATCAATGACCACCCGGTCCACCTCAGGCGCGTCGATGTGTTCGTAGGCGTCGCCGTGTTGGAGGGTCCAGTTGGGAGCGGGACCAAAAAAGCGCTCGACGTTCTCTCGCGCCATGTCACAGAAGTCTTGCCGCGCCTCGACCGTTGTCAGGCTGCCGTTCGGCCCGATGGCCCGCAACAGGGCGATGCTCAGCGCCCCCGGCCCGGCCCCGACTTCCAGCACGGCCGCACCCGGAAAGATATCGCCCCACAACAGGATAGGGCCGACATCCTTGGGGTAGATGACTTGAGCCCGCCGGGGCAGGTTGGGAATCAGGTGGGCATAGCTCGGCCGAAAAACCCAGAACGGCTCATTCTGGGGCGTCCGAATCAGGCTGCCCTCGGGCAGGCCGATAATATCGTCCGCAGCCAACTGTCCGCCGCGCAGCGACAGCCGGCCGCCGGCCTTGAGGGTGCGCAGGTACTCGCGTTCTTTGCGGTCGATAAACACCACGTTATCGCCAGCTTGGAGGAGGGAGCGGGGGGAAGGCATGGGTGAATGCTGAAGGATGAATACTGAACGATGAATGAAGAAATGGCGGCTGTCTTGATGTTAGGCGGCGCTACGCTCCTGCTTGCGTTTGACTTCCTGAAGCAGACGGCAGAAGGCGCACACCGGGGTGAAGGACGGCATGCCGCACTCCGCGCAGGTCTGGGGCGGGCTGTCGTTCGCAGCGGCAAAGGCCGGCTGGGCCGAACGCAGGAACTCCTGGACAAAATTGAGCTTGGTGCCCGGCATTGTGGCTTCGAGACGGTTGAGCGTGTCTTTATAGTGCAGCTGGGTCGCGCCGACGCTGTTGGGACACTCGTCGATTACATAGTCGATGCCGCGAAAAAAGGCGTAAGCCGCAGACTCCAACTCGCCCAGTCGGTACAGCGGGCGGACCTTGCGGACGAACTTGGGGTGGCTCGGTTCCAGAACCGGGGTTTGGCGGGCCAGATACTCGGTCTGCCAGTGCAGGACGTTGCCCAGCAGGCGGGCGGCTTCGTCGTCGAGGTTGTGGCCGGTGGCCAGGACCGAAAAGCCGCCCTCAAGCGCGGCCCGGTCGAAGAAGTGGCGCTTCATCATGCCGCACGCCGCACACGGCACCCGGTTGGTGAATTGCGCCGCAACAGGCACCGCCACCGCGTCTTCGGACAGCTCGACGACCCGCAGCGACGCCTCACGCTGGCGGGCGAATGCCTCGGCTTTGTGCCGCGATTGCTCCGAATAGTCGCCGATACCCAGGGCCAGGTATACGCCTTCGGTCTGATAGCCGAGGGCCAGCAACACGTCCCACAGCGCCAAGCTGTCCTTGCCGCCCGACACAGCGACCAGAACTCGGTCCTGGGGGGTGAACATGCGCTGTTTATGAATGGCCCGCTCGACCTGACGCTGGAAGTACAGCACGAAGCACGGGCGGCAGAAGGCTGCGTTATGCGAGCGGAGCTGGATTTCAGCCCGCTCTCCACAGCGTTTACACTTCATACGCCCCCCGAAATAACCGACCGAATCTCGATTTCATCGTCTTCCTGAATCAGGTCCTCATCTATCAACAGCGCCGTGCCGCGAATCACCATGACCGTGCCCGGGATCAGATCCAGCTTGTTCAGCAGGGCGGCCACACGCATGCGCTTTGGAAATGTCACAGTCTGGTTTTGCGGCAGGAGGGTAACCCGCATTGCGCTAGCCTACCACGCCACCCTCGGCTCGACAAGAACTCTTGACAGCCCTCAGCCTCATCCCATATGAGAAGAGACTCATCCAGCCGCCCGTTCCTGCCTTTTTATACTGTCGATCCTGGCCGCCGGCCCATGTGGAGGAGGATGCGTATGCCGCGAGCGAGTAAAAAAGAGAAAGTCCGCAAGGGCGTAGTCCTGTTCGACGATGACGAGCACTCGGACGAGACTGCCGAAGAGGAACTCCCCAAAGACGAGGCCGGGCGGCTCAAGATCAAGCGGCGCTATGAAGAACTGCTCGGGATTCGGGTCGAGAAGCTCAAAGGTCGGGTTCTCAACCGGGAACGCATCAATAAGACGATTGAGGGCATTTATTTCATCTGCCTCGACTGCAAGAAGATCTGCCATAACCTCGACGAGGGACTCGTCGAAGATCCTAATAATGTCGCCAATCTGTGTGCGCTCTGCGCCAAAAATCGGGAAAAAACCAGGAAAAAAGGCCAAGCGGCCGCCTAGCGCGGTCCATTCTCTTTGGGTCGGAAATCCTGCCCGGCCGGACTGAAGAGCCGGACGCTTTGTCCGGTCTCGGGATGCACAAAGCGTAGCGCCTCGGCGTGCAGCGCCAGGCGGGACGCCCCGGCCGGAGCGCCGTAGTGGGTATCGCCGACCAGCGGATGGCCCAGGGCAGCCAGATGCGCCCGGATTTGGTGGCGCACCCCGGTGTGCAGCCGAACGCGGATCAGGCTGTAGCCGGCGCGCGTCTCAAGACAGGTATAGGTGGATATCGCTTCCTGGGCTCGCTGCCGAGGAGCGAGGTCGCGCTCGGCCATGACGACCCGCATGCGCTGTCCCCGCCTGCCTTCGGGCATTAGAAAAAAGCGTCTGGTGCCGTCGAATTCCCGGTCGCTCGGCCGCCCGTGCACCCAGGCCAGATAGTCTTTGATAATCCGGCGGTCCGAGAACTGGGCACGCAGGGCCGTGTAGGCCGCCGCCGTGCGGGCTGCCAACAGCAATCCCGAGGTGGGGGTGTCGAGCCGATGGACCACACCGGCTTCGAGCGGCGCGCGTGACGACAGGCTGCCTAGCGTGGTTTCCGGGTAATGGGCTGCCAGGTAGTTGGCGACCGTCCGGGTATCGCTGAAGCGCAGGGCAACGCTGGGCAGACCCGGGGGCTTATCAAGGCCGAGGACTGTGCCCTGGGCGTAGACCAGTCGGACGGGCAGCGACGGGCTGGGTCTGAGGCTCAGCCGAACCTGGGCTCGTACGTGGTCGCCGCTGCGAACCCGGCTGCCCTTTTTGCCCGGTCCTCGGTTAAGGCGGACTTGGTCGGCCTTGATAAGAGCGCCAACCGCCCGCCGTGACACGCCCGGTAGCCGACGGACCAGGAAGGTGTCGAGACGCAGCAGGTCGTCCTGGGCCGGGACTGTCCATTCGTGCCAGTCTTGCCCGGTCGGCTGGGCTGGCTCGTGGCTCGTGGCTCGCACGCTTCGCTTCCACGTCGCCCGAGGGGCGCTGCTCAATTCTGGGACAGATGCGTTTTGACCCAGCCCTCAACGTGACGCAGAAACTGCCCAAACGGATTCTCGCCCGGGCCGGCCGCAAAGTGGGCCTTGCGCATGTAGTCCAGTGCGCCCGAGTAGTACTCGAAGTTTTTGGCCAGCTCCTCAAACAGCAGAAAGCCGGTCTGATACAGCCTCACGTCCAGCTCGGATACCTGTTGATACGCCTGTCGGCCGTGCCGCATATAGGAGTCAAGGGCGTCGAGCTTTTCGACATAGGCGCGAAACAGACCGCTCATGAACAGCGTATAATCTCCCAGGTGTTTGCGCACCGCACGCTCACGCCAGAGACCCGTCGAGGTGTCCTGGCCGGCTCCGGCGTCCGTCTGCAGCACGGGCTGGTCGGCCAGGGTTTCGGCCACACTGTCCAGCTGACGGACGCGTGGAGTGTCCAGACGGTACAGCCGGTCGGTCTGGGCAAAATTGGTCAAGACCTCGGCCACATAGGTGATGACCGCCCGGTCTCCCACGCCCAGCTCCCCAAAGCTGCGCTGGGTATAGCGCAGGAAAAAGCGGTACAGTTGGGCGGTATCGGTCCGAACCAGGCCGGCAGACTGGGGTGAGAGCGGATGTGGCTTGCCCATGGCCGGAAAGTATACTAGCTAGGGAAAAGGAATAGAAGGACGAGTGCTGAGTCGCGCCGAACAGCCCGCATCCGGACAGGAGGCTCCCATGAGCAGGCGCAGGTGTCCCCAAGGCTTTTCTTTTTCCTCCCTCGGGTCGGCGCTCAGCTCTGGTGTGCGGTGTGTAGTGTTGGGCGGCCTGCTGAGTTTGCCGCTCAGCGCCTGCCACGCGGCCGATGGCACCGAGTCGGCCATGGTCCAGGTCACGGTCAAGCGGATCGGCTTTGACCCCGTCTCCCGCTCGCCGGTCGTCCTCCTGCTGGACGAGGCTCAGACCCGGATGATGCCGATCTGGGTCGGCGCGGCTGAGGCCCGGGCGATCGAACTTGAGTTGCGTGGACACCCCGTCTCGCGGCCGCTGACCCACGATTTGCTGAAGAACATCCTGGTTCAGGTCGGCGTCGATTTCGACAAGGTGGTTGTCAGCGAGCTGAAAGACAGCACCTACTACGCCCGTATCCATCTGACCACGGCCGGTCAGCCGCTTGAGATTGACAGCCGTCCCAGCGATGCGATTGCCCTGGCGCTGCGTTTCGAGCGGCCGATTTTTGTTGCCCGCGGCCTGCTTGAGACAGCCCTGCCGGTTGAGCCAGAGCGACCGCAGAGCGCGGCCGTGGACGATCCAAGGAACGTGCGTAGCCGTGGGGTGACCGTCCAGAACATCAGTGAGGAGTTGGCCCGCGCGTTCCGGCTGCCGGACACCCACGGCGTCCTGGTCGCCGATGTTGAGACGAGTACGACCGCTCAGGGGCATCTGCGTCGTGGCGACATCATTTTGACTATCGCCGGCAAGACGGTGAGGAACACCAGGGATTTCCAGACCACGATGGGAGAAGAGCACGGTCAGGACGTCTCCATGCAGATCCACCGTGACGGCCAAATCCTGGGGGTCGTTGTGCCGACTTCCGTGCCCTAGGCCGTCCAGCCACACCGCACCACCACGAAAGCGAGGATGGTATGTCAAGCGTATTAGAGGACAAGGAAGCGATCCGCGATCTGCTGACCAGATATTGTCTCCATATTGACGCCGGCCGCTATGAGGAGTGGGTCGGCTGCTTTACTTCGGACGGGGTGTTCGACAGTCCGATTCTGGGTCGCTGGCAGGGCGCGGACAAGCTGCAGCAGTTCACCCAGCGCTATCGGGAGTGGACCGGGGCGCACCAGCCGCGTCACTGTGTGATGAACGTGCTGATCGAGGTCGAGGGCGAGCGGGCCAGCGCCGAGTGTTACCTGCTGATGACCCACGCCGCAGAGGGTAAGACCGAGCTGGTCATTTCCGGCCGCTACGAGGATCAAATCGAGAAGATTGACGGGCAGTGGCTGTTCAAGGAACGCAAGGTCCTGCCCGATACGCGTCCCGCGGTCTGAGCGGGCGGCTAGAAGAACTGCTCAAACTGGCGTGCCTGTGACGGCAGCTGCTGGCGTGCCGCTTCGAGCCGTTGGCGGCGGGCAGCGTCTTCTTCGGCTTCGGCCTGTTCGATCAGATGATCGGGGTTCTCGGGCTGCTCAAGCCGCCAGTGATGGGCCAGGCCGTCTCGTCCGGCGTACCACACCGACTGGCTGCCAAGGGCCAGCTGGGTCGTCCGGCCACGCCAGATCAGCCAGCGCTGATCATATCCCCAGTCGATCAGGCTGGACCGGCTGTAGGGGTCGGACCGGCTCTCGGCCAGGGGCAGGACCTCTTGGGCTGACCATACGGCGCCGATACCGTGCGGTCGGCCATATTTGCCGGCCACCGCAAGCCGCACCGGAGCGTTATAGGTCAGCTCGCGCAGCACCAGGTCGGCTTCGGTGATCGTATGCTGGACCGTCCACGGCACCATCTCGATGCCAACCGCGTACAGCCCGAAGCCTCGGACAAACAAAAAGCTGACCGCACGATCCTGCCAGCGGGCGACCAGTTCGGTCCGGCTATTGGTCCGAACCACATGGCTGTGGCGGAGGTCTCCGGCCGGACTGCGGTCGAGCTGGGCCAGCTCTCGGACCTGCTCAACCGGCATCCGCCAGCTTGCGCCCAGCGGCGGCTGTGGCTCAGGGAACGTCTCAGCCACGGCCAGGCCGCCCAGCAGCACGGGCAGGACCAGACCCATCAAGCAATGCCACATCGTCTCGGCTCCCGACCGGTGTGGCGACTCAGGCGACTTTGGCGATCAGGCCAGCGTGCTCGTCGAGGATGGGCTGCATTTTCTGCTTGTCCACCGGCGGCACGAAAAAGATGGCCCGCTCCACACCCATGTCCCGGTACTCCTTGAGGGTATCTTCCTCGTTGGGAGCGCCTAGGAGCGAGATAGAGATACTCTCGGCCTTGCGGCCGGCCTTGCGGGCGC
Organism: uncultured Binatia bacterium (SeqCode); assembly: GCA_965243735.1. Taxonomy (GTDB): domain Bacteria; phylum Desulfobacterota; class Binatia; order Bin18; family Bin18; genus JAAXHF01. The sequence continues at coordinate 2,397,842 of CBDEVZ010000008.1, read as the reverse complement.
GGTCGTGCAGGTCGGCAATGATGCCTGGGATGTCCTTGTAGCGGCGGGCGTTGGGAATCCAGCCGTCGCAGTAGCGCACCACCCGGTCGAGGCCGTTGGACGTGTGCGAGCCCAGCACGATGGGCGGATTCGGCTGCTGAACCGGCTTGGGGTAGCTCCAGATCGGATCAAAATCGACAAACTCGCCGTGATACTCGGCCGCTTCCTTGGTCCAGATTTCCTTCATCGCCTCGATCTTTTCGCGCAACACCTTCCAGCGTTTCTTGAACGGTGTGCCGTGATTCTCCATCTCCTCGGCGTTCCAGCCCCCGCCGATGCCGAAGATCAGGCGCCCGTTGGACAGCTGATCGACCGAGGCGACCTCTTTAGCCATGGTGATGGGATCGCGTTCCATGGCCAGGCAGATTCCGCTGCCGACCTTGATGGTGCTGGTGACGGCCGCCGCAGCCATCAGGGCGACGAACAGATCGTGGGTGTGCGAGTACTCCTGGGGCAGGTCCCCACCACCGGGAAACGGTGATTTGCGGCTGGTCGGAATATGGGTATGCTCCGGAAACCAGACCGACTCAAAGCCCCGCTCTTCACAGGCCACGGCCAGCTCGTCCGGACGGATCGCATAATCGGTGGCAAACATTTCAATCCCGAGTTTCATCGTGTCCTCCTTACGCAGTCGTGATGCTCGCGCCTCTCATGGCAGCTGGCCGGCTCAAAGTCAAGAAAGACGGCCGGCTGCCTGGCCTGGGAATTGCCGCCGCCGCGCTTGTGGTATAGATGGGCCAAGACCGACTCAACACGAGAGGAGCAGCGGATGCACGAGCCCAAGTTTGGCATATTTCTACCCACCGGAGACTTTGCGGCCGCCAAGAAGGCGGCCCTGCGGGCCGAGAGCGAGGGCTTTTACTCGGTCTCGATCAACGATCATTTCTTCACTCCGCTGGGGCCCCCTCAAACCCCCCAGCTGGAGAGCATGACCACCCTGACTGCGGTGGCGGCGGTGACCGAGCGTATCCGTCTGGTGCCGACGGTGGTGGCCGCCTCGTTTCGTACGCCTCCGATGCTGGCCAAAATCACCTCGACCCTCGACCAGGTCAGTCAGGGCCGTCTGACGCTCGGCCTGGGCGCGGGCTGGAAGCAGGATGAGTATGAGGCGCACGGCTACCCGTATCCTTCCAACGCCGAACGCCTGGAGCAGTTGGCCGAGACCGTACAGGTGCTCAAGGCCATGTGGACTCAGGCCGAGCCCACATTTGCAGGCCGCCACTTCTCGATTCGGAAGGCGTACAACAACCCGCGTCCGGTCCAGCAACCCCACCCACCGCTGATGCTCGGCGGCTCGGGCAGCGGTCTGCTCAAAATCGCCGTGGCCGAAGCCGACCTGCTGAACATCATTCCCCCGATCTTCAACGGCAAGGATTTCGTGAACGACCCGGTGATGACCGTCAAGTTCGACACCTCGTATCTGAAACGCCGCCTCGACATGTTGCACGGTTATCTGGAAGCGGCCGGACGCGAGCCGCAGGACCTTGAGTTGAGCGCCCTGCTGCTGATTCACCTGAGCAACGACCCGGCCGACCCGGCCCTGGCAGAAACCGCGACCCGCTTAGGCTTTCCCAATGTCGATACGGCGCTCCGCTCGCCCCTGCTGCTGATGGGCACGCCGGACAAGGTCAAGCGCGACCTCCAAACCCGGATTGAGGAGCTGGGTTTCAGCTACCATATCGTCATCCCGGCCTCGGCCGAGTCTCACGAGCTGTTTGTCAAGGAGGTCATGCCCGCGTTTGTGGGCTGAGCCGCTCCGGCTCACTCGTCCGTCTGCGGTTGGCTGTCGAAGACGAGCCGTCCGGCGGCCTCCTGGGCGTCAACGCGAGCCTGGAGTTCGGGGGAGAGGACAATCGTGCGCTCGGTCGGGAACTTCCCGACATCCAGGGCCGGACGCAGGCAGAACTCGTCCGGCGTATTGATCCCGGCTTGGCTCTTGACCTCGTCGATAAACCACACCCGGCGCATGAAGTCCGGGTTGAAATAGGTCTGGCGGTCCTCGTCCGTCCACGCCCGCACCCGATGCCCGTCGTGGGCCGAGTAGGTCAGCAGGTCAATCGTCATATCCCAGTACACATCGATCAGCATGCCGTAGCCGTGCTCGCCCAGGGCCGGGTTGAGCAGGTCGGCAATCCGGGTTTCGATAAAGATCAACCTGCCGTTGGGGTCATACTCCTCGATCCGCAGCGGGTAGAAAAAATGCTTGTCGAGCCAGTACACGATCTTGGGCGCGTAATAGTCCGGTAGCCAGTCCTCACGCGCCCGGGCTTCAACTACATAGCACTCCACGCCGCCGTCCTGGGTGTAGAAGGGGTAGCCGTCGCCCATCATTTTGAGCTGCGGGGTGGGGACCTGCCGAAAGCTGTTGGTGTCGTCGGCCAGGGTGATAGTCTGGCGGGTGTGCGGAAAACGGACCGTCTCGAACAGCACGTCGGTGCCCAGAATGCGCCACGACCACTCCCAGCTATCGCGTCCAAACCCATCGTCAAAGGTAAACGCCATATTGGGAAAGCGGTCGGCCCGCCGGGGCTGGGGCTGGCGGCGCACCCGGCGCAGCGAGGGGGTGTAGATGAACATGTCGATCTTCTTGGTGAAATCCTTATCGACCCGGTAGCGCAGCGACAGGTTCTGGCTGCCGTAGCGCTGGGCCGGGCCTGAGTACTGACCCAGCGAGGTTACAAAGTGCTCGCCCGGTTTGGTGTGGTACAGCTCGCCGACCAGCCCCTCGGGCTTGCGGTGGGCGACCAGGACCACCACATTGCTCTGCTCCAACAGGTGTCCCCAGCTGTTGATTGAGGCGATCACGTCGGCGTGGACGCACGACCAGCGTGGCGAGTGCGGAAACTCGCTGGCCCGATAGCCCATCTCCTCGGCCGTGTACGGAGGCTGAAACGGATATGTCTCGGCCGGCAGATAGGGGATCTCTGGGTGCCGGGGGGTCTGGGCTGAGAGGTCGATGGGGGCGCGCTCAGCTGCCGACAGCTCGGCGACCGTCTTCCAGGTCTTGGGGGCGGGCTGGGCCTGGGGTTCTGCCTCAACCCGCCGGCCCTCGGCAGACAGGCACAGACTCAGGAAAAACGCGCTGAGCGTGAAGCGTCTGAACGTGGCAAACGTCATGGCCGCCTCCTCACATGGACACACGCTCCTCATGGCAGCTCGCCCAGCCAAAGTCAAGAAAATCGCGGATGGTGTATTACTGTCCAGAAATCCCCCTGCGCTTCGCGCCCTTCGACAGGGCTCATGCCAGGCTTCCCCCTTTGCCAAGGGGGACTGAGGGGGATTTGCCGGCGTCTGGCGCGTCCTCGGCGCGGGCCGCTGGGGATGAGACAGGCAAGCATTTTCAAACCGAGACACTACCGCGAATCCTGTTCTCTTGTCCTCCGCTGGACGGACGGGCTAAACAGGACGAGGAGAGACACATGCATATCATTCTGCTCGGCCGAAGATCAGGCCAAGGTGCTGGGCGGCAATGCGGCGCGCCTGCTGGGCGTGTGAATCAAACGAGCGGGAGAACCGAGAGAGGAAGACAGCATGACGACCAAGATGACGAAACGCCAATTCCTGCAATCCATCGGGGCTGCGGCTGGGGTGGCTGCGGTGTATCGGAGCATGAATGCGCTGGGCCTTGTCGGGTCTACCACGGCTCAGGCGGCTACGCCCGATTTGGCGCCCGGCTCGGGAGACGGGAAGCGGGTTGTTATCCTGGGAGCCGGCATCTCCGGCCTGGTGGCCGCCTATGAGTTGTCAAAGGCAGGCTATGACTGCACGATTCTGGAAGCCACCAATCGGGCCGGCGGACGCAACCTCACGGCTCGCAGCGGCGATATCATCAGAGAGGAGGACAGCCGCCAATGGGTCGGCTTCGACCCTGAGGAGCATCTGTACGCGAATATGGGTCCGGCCCGTATTCCCCACCACCACACCGCCATACTCGGCTACTGCAAGGAATTCGGCGTCGATCTCGAAGTTTTTACCAACGATAACCGGGCGGCCTTTTTTCACAACCTGGAGCATTTTGATGGCAGTCCCGTAGTGGCGCGGCAAGTGATGACGGATACGCGCGGGTATCTGGCCGAACTTCTGGCCAAGGCGGTCAACCGGAACGCCCTGGACGACGTGCTGACGGGCGAGGACAAAGAACATCTCCTCGACCTGCTCAGGGGCTATGGTGACCTGGACCCCGCAGACGATCTCTACCTGGGCTCAGGCCGTGGCGGGCATCAGGGCGAGTATGTCCATGCCGGCTTGGCGCCTGGCGAAATAAACGATCCGCTCGATTTCAGTCAGCTGCTCAGCTCGGACTTCTGGGAATACAAGCTCCACTTCAGCCAGTTCCTCGACCAAAACCCGACCTTATTGCAGCCTGTCGGCGGGATGGACGCTATTGTCGATGCATTTGAGGAGCGTCTGGAGCATCTGATCCGCTATCGAAGCATCGTCAGGGCGATTCGCAAGACTGCCGACGGCGTGCGTATTGTGTACCGGCGTCGGCGGCGCGGTATGAGGGTCCTGGAGGCGGACTTTGCGATCTGTACCATCCCCGCGCCCGTCCTCAGGGACATTCCCAATGACTTCTCACCCGAGACGCAGGCCGCTATCGAGTCGATAGAGTTCTCCAAGGCGGTCAAAATCGGTTTCCAGGCCCGTCGGCGCTTCTGGGAGGAAGATCACGGTATCTATGGCGGCATATCCTGGACCGACCAGGATATTACCCAGATCTGGTATCCGCCCTACGGCTATCAGCGAGACAAAGGGATCATCATGGGCGCCTACATCTGGGATGATGAGCCGGGCCTGCGCTACACGGCCATGACACCGGCCGAGCGTCTCCAGGCCGCCATCGTCGAGGGGGAGGCGCTCCACCCCGGCTATGCGGCAGAGATCGAAGCCGGGGTCAGCCGCGCCTGGCCCAAGGTCCGCTTCCAGCGCGGCGGCTGGCCCGCCAGCTATCAGCCACCCGCCCGCCTGCGCCAGCCCGACGGGACGATCTACTTCGCCGGCGATCAGTTGAGCGCCCTGCCGGGCTGGCAGGAGGGGGCGGCCCTGGCCGCTCATGCCGCAGTCCAGGCCATCAACGAACGGGTGACGGCCGTGGCCTGAAAGACCGGGAACTTGCCCGGCGTACTGGCCCGGTGCTAGGGGGTGTCATCAGTTAAGGAGGATCACCGAGGCAGCGAGATAGATGGCTCCGAGAAAGCTGACAGCGCGTTTGTCGTAGCGGGTGGCGAGAGCACGGTATTGCTTGAGTTTGGCGAAGAAGTTTTCAATCAGATGGCGCGCTTGATAGAGGTGCTTATCATAGGGGCGAGGCTGGCGCCGATTGGCTTTGGGGGGAATGACCACCGTCACCTCCGCCTGCTCCAAACGGTCAATGACGCGCTCGTGGGCGTCATAGGCTCTATCGGCGAGCAAAGCCCGCACGTGCTTCAGCAGATGGGGCAAGAGGGCCTCCGCACCGGCCAGGTCAGAGGCTTGGCCGGGCGTGAGATGGAAGCCGGTCGGATTCCCGAGCGCATCGCACGTCGCATGGATTTTCGTGCTCAAGCCCCCGCGGGAGCGGCCGATGCATTCGGCCGCGGGGTCCCCCCTTTTGCCCCCGCCCCATGTTGGTGGACGCGGATGATCGTGGCGTCGATCATGGCATATTCGTTATCCGCATCGGCGGCCAGCTGCTTGAAAACCTGCTCCCAGACCCCACTTTTACTCCAGCGCATGTGGCGCGTATGAATCACGCGAAAATCCCCGAACCGGCTCGGCAAATCGCGCCAGGGAATCCCCGCACGATAGCGGTATAAGACCGCTTCCACAAACAACCGGTTATCCCGCGCCGTGCCCCCGACGTGGCCCTCCCGGCCGGGCAGCAGGTCCTGAATCCGTTCCCACTGATCCTCGCGTAACGCATACCGTCTCGCCATTGTGCACCCTCCCTTCGCTTGGGCTGACCAGGGCAGTATACCGAGACGAGACAGGAAAGCCGACCAGGGGGGCACGCTAACTGATGACACGCCCTAGTACCTGGGGCAAAAGGAGGCCATGACACCATGCTGGACTACACTGACTACGAGTATCTGCACATCGAGGTCGCCGACCGGGTGGCCACGGTGACCATCAACCGGCCCGACCAGCGCAACGCCGTTCACGCCGCCCTCCACCACGAGTTTGAGCAAATCTGGCTGGACCTTGCCCAGGACCGCGACGTCAACGCAATTCTGCTGACCGGGGCGGGTGAGGCGTTTTCCGTGGGCGGTGACCTGACCAGCCGTGACAAGCCGACCAAGGCCAAGGGCCGTGGCGGCAGACGCATCGTGATGGCCGATGGCCGGCGGGTGATCGAGAACCTGCTCGATGTCGAACAGCCGGTCGTCGCCGCCATCAACGGTGACGCGCTCGGTTTTGCCGCCAACGTCGCGCTGTTGTGCGACGTGACGGTTGCGTCGGAAACGGCCAAGCTGGCCGATACCCACGTCGCCCTCGGCGCGGTGGCCGGAGACGGTGGGGCCGTGATCTGGCCGCTGCTGATCGGTCCCAACCGGGCCAAGGAATTTTTGATGCTGGGCGATTCCATCACCGGCGCGGACGCCGCCCAGATCGGTCTGGTCAACTATGCCGTGCCCGAGGCGGAGGTGCTGCCAAAGGCGCGCGAACTCGTCCAGCGGCTGGCCGATGGGCCGACCTGGGCGATCCGCTGGAGCAAACTGGCGGTGAACAAGTGGCTGAAACAGCAGGCCAACCTGATTATGGACGCCGGCCTGGCCTACGAGGCGCTGACGCTGACTACCCAGGATCATAAAGAGGCGCTCGCGGCGCTGCGCGAGAACCGCAAACCGGACTACGTCCGCGCCCGGGCCGCCCGATCATAAATCGAGCCGGGGTGCGGGCTGCATTCAGTCGGCGGCTGCGGTCAGGGCCGGTTTCACCTCAAGCTGCCACTCGCGGGACAAGTCCTGGGCACGGACCATACGGGCGTAGTGGCCGTTGTGGGCCAGCAGGCTGGCGTGGGTTCCCTGCTCGACAATCCGGCCCTTGTCCAGCACGACAATGAGGTCGGCGTGCCGAATCGTGCTCAGACGATGGGCAATGGCGACCGTGGTGCGCTGGGCGGCCAGACGCGAGATGGCCTGCTGAATGAGGTGCTCGGTTTCGGTATCGACTGAGGAGGTGGCCTCGTCAAGAATCAGGATCGGCGCGTCTTTGAGTATTGCCCGGGCAATCGACAGGCGTTGCTTTTGGCCGGCCGAGAGCTTGACGCCGCGTTCGCCGATCAGGGTGTCATACCCGTCGCTGAGGTTCAGGATGAACTCTTCGGCGTTGGCGGCTTGGGCTGCGGCCCGCATGTCGGCCTCACTGGCGTCCGGCCGGCCGAACAGCAGGTTTTGGCGCACCGTGCCGTGAAACAGAAAGACATCCTGGAGGACAATTGCGATATGGCTGCGCAGGAAGTGCAGATCGAGCGTGCGCACGTCGTGGCCGCCGATCTTCACGCTGCCGTGCTGGGGGTCGTAAAAACGGGGAATGAGGCTGGTGACCGTGGTTTTGCCCGCGCCGGTCGAGCCGACCAGGGCGACCATGGAGCCCTGGGGCACCCGAATGCTGATCTCGGACACCACCGGCCGGCCCGGCTGGTAGGCGAAGCTCAGATTCTGAAGATCGATGTCCCAGCCCATGGGGTCCGGCCGCAGCGCGCCCGGCGGGCTGACGATGTCGGGCTGGATGTCGAGCAGCTCGAACACGCGCTCCGAGCTGACGGCGGCCTTTTGCAGGGTGTCGTTGGTGTTGGCCAGCTGCAGAAAGGGCTGGTAGATCTGGGTCAGGTAGACAATGAACACGAACAGGTCGGCCGCGCTGACCGTGCCGGCCAGGGCCATGCCGCCGCCGGCCAGGGCAACCAGAACGACTCCCACACCGCTGGTGACCTCGATCACCCCGACCGGCACGAACGACAGGCTGCTGGCGCGCAGCATGTCGTCGTGCAGCCGGCGACTGCGCGTCTCAATGGCGGCCGCCTGGCGACCTTCCTGAACGAAGGATTTGATCACGCTGACCCCGGACAGGTTGTCCTGCACCTGGGCGGTGAGTTCTTCGAGCCGGGTGCGGACCGGTCGCCACTCTTTACGGACTTTTGAGATCGAGCGGAAGACCAGCCAGCTGGCCAGCGGCAGCGGCACCAGGGCGATCAGGGCCAGCTGCCAGTTCAGGTAAAACAGCACGCTGATCATGGCCGTGGGCAGGACGCAGGCGATGATCAATTCTGGAATGCCGTGGGCGATGAAGTCTTCGATGGATTCGATGTCGTTGATCGAGCGGGCGATCAACGAGCCCGTCCGCTGGTTGTTGAAAAAGCGGTGGGGCAGCCCCTGGAGGTGTCGATACACCCGGACCATCAGGCTGTGCAGCACGTCGAACGACACCTCGTGTGAAAAGCGCCCGTAGCCGTAACGGGCCAGGCCGCGACCGACATACACGACCAGCAGCAACACGGTGATGAGGATCAGCGCCTCGAGTGTGCCACCCCCATCCGTGGTCCACTGAATGATCTGCCGGATGAGCAGGGGCGGAATGAGCCCGGTTCCGGCAAACAGCAGGCCACAGGCAATGGCCAGCCCCAGCTTGCCGTAGCTGCCCCGTATCAGATGCCATAAACCGCCGATCGCCCGCATGGTCGCGCCCTCCTCGCTTCCACCCCTTGTGGCAGATTCAGGGCCGGCTTTCAACGCTTTGTCCGGCGTCTTGCCGATGTCTTGCCAATGTCTTGACGATCAGCCGTCCGATACAGTAAGCCATGCGTAGGCCGAGCGCGCTCGGCCGGCTGTCCAACAAGGAGGGGACATGGATACGCATCGCTTTGCTGTTGAGCCGTCCGAGGTGGCGTGGAAGACGCTGGCGCTGGATGGCGACGGGGAGACCCGGCTGCAAATGTACCTCACGGGCGAAGACGGCGGACCGGAGGCCGTCCGGGCTCAGATTTCCGAGGGCTATGAGGTGGAGCCGCACTTTCATCGGGCCGCCCAGTTTCAACTCCTGCTCGAGGGCTCAATGGAGTTTCCGACCTTTCGGCTCGACGCTCCGGCCGTCCACTACACCGAACACAATGTGCCCTACGGCCCGTTCAAGGTCAGTCGGCACGACATGCTGGTCCTGCACACCAAACCAGGCGGGGTGGTCATGATGCGGAACAAGAAGCGCCGCTATCAGGCCAATACGCGTGGCCGAGAGATATCGTGCAACGCCCGCGAGGTGGACTGGGAGCCGCTGCCCGGCCATCCCGAGGCGCGCCAAAAGGTCTTGATTCCCGACAGCCGCGGGCCCTCGGCCCGGATTATCGAGTGCCCGCCGCACATGGCGTTTGCGCCCGGCGCACCGGCCTATGGACGCTACGAGGTCGTGCTGTCCGGCTCGGCCTCGGTCGGTGGCAAGTCGCTCGAAGCCAAGGGCCTGCGTTTCGTAGAGGCGGGTGAAGACGCGCAGCCGCTGGTCTGCGGGCCGGACGGGGCCAGCCTGATGGTGCTGACGTTTGACCAGGACGCGGCCGAGAGCTATGGCGGGAGTACCCAGGACACTATCGCCGGCATGGAAAAATAAGCCTCCCAGGGGACACGTCCGATGAATATCAGCCACGGCTTAATCAGCGCGGATTCTCACGGCCAGTTGGATAAGAACACGTTTCTGGACCGGATGTCCAAAGCCAGGTGGGGGGAGCGCATTCCGCATATTATCGAAACGCGCGATCCCGCGCTGATGGCCGAGCCGGTCGATCACGCCGTCGAACGCTGGTCGATCAACGGCAAGGTCGTCGATACCCGGGGAGTGTGCAACTGTCCGGCGGTGATGGACGATCCCCGGCGGACCTACCATCCCCAGCGCTGGGAAGAGGTACCGCTCAAGGTCTACGATCCGGTCGAACGGCTCAAGGTCTTGGACGAGGACGGGGTGGACGGCGAGGTCTTGTTTCCCAACCCGCCGGTTCAGAACGCGACTTTTCTGCAGGGCGACGCCGAGTTCGAGCTGGCCTGCATTCGGGCCTATAACGATGGGCTGGCCGAGTGGAGCGAGGTGAGCCCGCGCTATATTCCGCTGGCCCTGATCCCCTACCTGAGCGATATCAGCGTGGCGGTGGCCGAGGTCGAACGCGCGGTCAAAAAGGGCCACAAGGGGATTCTGATGGTGGCCGAACCCAACCTCGTGCTGCACGGCCGGGACGACCTGTTCGGTCTGGCCGGCACGGGCTCGACGACTGGATCGGTGCCCCGCATCAACGACCCGTACTGGAACCCGCTGTGGGACGTGTGTCAGGCGCTCGACGTGCCGATTCACTGGCACGCCAACGCCGGGATCGTACTGCGTCCGCCGAGCTGGCAAGCCTATAACCGGGCTCAGATCACGGTCAGTTTTATTCCTGGCGGACTGTCGGCCGTGTGTCAGTTTCTGCCCAACCTGATTTTCTCCGGGAACCTGGAGCGCTATCCGCGTCTCAAGTGGGTGTGCGCGGAGACGGGCCTGGGTTGGATCAACTATGCCCTGGAGGCCTGCGACCACGAGTGGGAACGCCGGCGGCTGTGGACCGAAGGGGTGGTCACCCGACCCAGCGAGCAGTTTCGGCGCCAGATGTACGTGTGTTTCTGGTTTGAGAAGGTCGGGCTGGAATCACGTCACACAATCGGCGTCGACAACATCATGTGGCAGTCGGACTATCCGCACAACACCTCGACCTACCCCGACTCGTGGGCGACGGTCGAGCGCACCCTGGTCGATGTGCCGGCCGTTGAGCGCGAGCGACTGTTGTACGCCAACGCCCAAAATCTCTACAAGCTGGCCTAGGCCGGGAGGGGTGGGTGGAACGCCGATTCGGTTTTATCAGCAGCGACGAGCACGTGGTCGAACACCCCCAGGTGTGGACCCGGCGCCTGCCCAAAAACTGGGGGGAGCGCATTCCGCATCTGGTCGAGCAGGCCGACGGCAGCCAGCGCTGGCTGGTCGACGGCCGGCCGGTGGCCCTGGACGGGGTTGCCGCTGCGGGCGCCACCCTGGCCGACCGCAATCAGCTACCGCAGCGCTGGGAAGAGGTCTCAGCGCTCGCCCACGATCCGGCCGAACGGCTGAAAGCCATGGACGCCGATGGCGTGGCTGCTGCGGTGCTGTATCCCAGCCTGGCCGGTCTGGCCGGAGAGACCTTTGGCCGGCTGACCGATCCGGCCCTTGAGTTGGCCTGTGTCCGGGCCTACAACGACTGGCTGATTGACGAGTGGGCGGCCGCCAGCCCACGCTTTATTCCCCAGTGTCTGGTGCCCCTGTCTCCGGTTGCGGCAACGGTTGTCGAGATCGAACGTGCGGTGGCCAAGGGACATCGGGGGGTGGTGTATCCGGCCATTCCCATGCACCTGCGTGAGCTGCCGCATATCAACGAGGCCGAGTACGATCCGGTCTGGGCGACCTGCCAGGAGCTGGAGGTGCCGGTCTGCTTCCACGCCGGTGCCTCGCCGGATATTCAGTTCCCGCCCGACCCGGCGTTTTCTCCTGCGCTGAGCGGCGCCTTTCAGGCTCTGTCGCGTCCGTTCAGTTCAGCCACGGTCCTGGGCAACCTGCTGGTGTCGCGGATTTTGTCGCGCTTTCCGCGCCTGCGCGTCGTGTTTGCCGAAAGCGCCCTGGGCTGGGGCGTGTTTGCCCTGGAGGCGGCCGACTATCATTTTGATCAGTTTCGCCTGGACTTGCAGGGCTATGAGCTGAAGCCGACCGAGCTGTTCAAACGCCAGTGCTATTTCACGGGCTGGTACGACCGCCAGAGTCTGCTGCACACCCACAAGTTTCTCGGTGCCCAGAATATCCTGTGGACAACGAATTTTCCGCTCGCCACCTCGACCTGGCCGAACAGCCGTGAATTCATGGCCCGGACGTTTGAGCCCATCCCGGCCCACGACCGGGAGCGGATGGTGTGGCACAACGCGGCCGAGCTGTATGGCGTGTCCGGGTCAACGGGCGAGCCTGGAAGGGAAGGGCATGGCTGACTGGACGCCGCCGTCACAGGCCGAGGTCGAGGGCTATTTCGAGCGCCTGAACAATTGGGGCCGCTGGGGAGCTGACGACCAGCGCGGAACCCTGAATCTGATCAGCCCGGAAAAACGGGCCGCTGCTGTAGCCCTGGCCCGTCGCGGTCGGGTGGTTTCCCTGTCGCGCGACATCCCTCCCCAACCCGCCCTGGACTACCACATGCTGTATCCGATTCGGCGCGGTGCCTCGCAGGCTGCGGTGGATTATTTCGGCATGATCTATCACGGTCACACCATGACCCACATGGACGCCTTGTGTCATGTGGAGTACCAGGGCCAGCTGTACAACGGACGCCGTTTCAGCGAGCACGTCGGCCACGCCGGCGCCAGCTGGGGCGCCCTGGATGTGTGGTTCGACGGTGTGGTGTCGCGCGGGGTGTTGCTGGACGTGGCGTCCTCCAGGCCGGCCGGCTATGTGGCAGTCGGTCAGCCGGTCACGCCGCCCGAGCTTGACGCCGCAGCCGAGCGGGCCGGGGTGCGAGTCGAGGCCGGGGATGTGGTGGTGATCCGCAGCGGTCGTGAGGCGTATGAGGCGGCCGAGCCGGACGCGGTGCCGGTCATCTCGCCGCAGGGATTTGCCAGTGTGACGACACGCCCCGGACTACATATCGCCTGTCTGGAGTGGCTGCGCCAGCACGATGTCTCGGCTCTGATGTGGGACCTGATGGACGAGCGCCCGATCGGCTATGAGGGCTTTGTGTTTGGCGTCCATCTGGGGATTCCGCTGCTCGGCCTGTGTCTGATTGATAACGCGGCGCTCGACGCCCTGGCCACCACGTGCGAGGAGGAGGGACGCTATGAGTTCCTCTTTTCCGCCATGCCGCTGCGCATTGTCGGCAGCACCGGCTCACCGTGTCAGCCGGTGGCCATTTTTTGAGCCTGAACGCCGCACTATGACGCATCTGCCACGTATCGAGATTGTGTATTGCAGCCAGTGTCGCTGGCTGCTGCGCGCCGGCTGGACGGCCCAGGAGCTGCTGACGACGTTTGCCGCCGAGCTGGGAGAGGTGGCGCTGGTGCCGGGCGGGAGTGGCATTTTTGAGGTACGGGTCAACGACGAGTTGATCTGGTCGCGCAAGGAGCAGGGACGTTTTCCTGAACTTAAAGAGCTGAAACAGCGGGTCCGGGACTGTATCGCGCCGGAAAAGGATCTGGGGCACTCGGACCGCCTGTCAGGCTCATAAACACGGGAGGAGACAGCGTATGGCAGACACGTTTACGAAGCAGAGTATCAGCGCGGCCGTTGCGCAGAAGATGGTGGCTGCGGCCGTTGCCAAGGCCGAGGAACTGGGCGTTGGCCAGGTGGTGGCCGTTCTCGACGAAAGTGGCTTGCTGAAAGCGTTTTGTCGCATGGAGGGCACCCCCCTGGTCAGTATTGAGGCATCCCAAAACAAGGCGTATACCGCACTGTTGGGTATGCCGTCGCAGGACTTTTTCGATTCCATTAAGGACGATCCCGCCCTCGTGGCCGGCGTGCCCCATCTTCCGCGTATCGTGACCTTTGGCGGCGGGCTGCCGATTCGGAGCGGCGATGCCGTGGTCGGGGCGATTGGGGTCAGCGGTGGAACCGTAGAGCAGGATATTGCCTGCGCCCAAGCCGGTCTGGACGCCGCGGGCTAAAGCAGCCTCGCGCTGGGACTGGCCTAGTCGGCCAGCCCCAGCGTTTCCAGCCGGGTCGGTGTGAAGACGACCAGCACCCGCGGCTGTTTTTTCAGCCGTTCGAGGTAGGCCGCCCCGCCTTCTTCGCCGCGATACTTGACCAGAATCTTGCGCGTATCGTCCCAGATATCGCTGTCACGGATCTCGGCTTTTCCCTCTGCGGTGACATACGCGGTGCCGGTCACGTCGTCGATGCACAGACTGATGCGTGGGTCGCGGGCCAGGTTTTTGTATTTGACGCGCTCGGTGGTCATGGAAATCGCAAACTGCTCCCCGTCCCAGTGGAACCATACCGGTGTCAGCTGCGAGCTGCCGTCGGCCCGAATGGTCGCCAGGGTGGCGTTGCGCTTTTCCGCCAGAAACGCAGCCAGGGTTTTGTCCTGACTGTATGCGGTGCTGCTGCAAAGAAGCATCAGACCGCAGACGATCCACAGCATGCATTTCGCCATTCCGCATCTCCTCTTGCTTGGGGTGTTCAGGCCAGTCTGGACACGAAGCTGGTGATGAAGGCGTTGACCTGATCGGGCACCTCAAGCTGCACGAAGTGACCGCTGCCGATCGCCCGGGCCAGTTCGACCTGTTTGAAACACGCTTTCAGTTGCTCGTGATCAACGGCTTGGGGAAAGCTGTCGGCCATCCACGGACCGGCGATGACCAGGGTCGGCTGGGACATGGCCGAGGCCGGGGTGAGGCTGTCGGAGGCCATCAGCTTGATCTCTTTGACCCGAACCTCGACCGGCGTACGGCAGGCCTCTCCGACTGCGGTCTCGACCAGCTGGGGGGCGGCCTGCGGACCAAAAAAGCTGGCATACAGCTCCCGGAAGTAGCTCTCGCCGTCCGGCGCCGTCAGCCGGTCTACCATCTCGGCGTAGAACCGGGCCGCCGGTTTGGTTGGCTGCTCTAGGTCGGCGCCGGGCATCACGGCCGAATCGACCATGATGTAGGCTCTGACGAGATCGGGGTAGTCGTGGCTGAAGGAAACCCCGGCCGGTCCGCCGCCGGCGTGGGCGATCGCTATCGCGTCGGCAAAGCCCTCCTTGCGAGCCAGAGCCGCGATGTCGGCAGCGTGCTGTTGGGGCGTATGCCCGGAACCGGGCGTGCTCGATCTGCCCATACCCCGCCGGTCCATGCGCAGAATGCGGTGCGAGTCCTGGAAGTAGGCCACCTGCTCTCGCCAGTGATTCAGGTTGGAGCACCAGCCGTGAATAAAAATCAGGGGCGGCTTGCCCTGTTCCTGGCCCTCCACCTGGTAGTACAGCTCGGCTCCATCGTCGGTTACAAATGTCGGCATCGTCTTCTCCTCATCAGCTCTGGCGCGTATCATAGTGTGGAGTAATAGAGCCGTGGTGTGAAGTCAAGTTTGGCCTGAAGGGACTCCTCATGTACGACATCCTGCTGCCGATTCATATTGTGGCCGGCTTTTGCAGCCTGTTTGCCGCTTTTGGCGCTATCCTCACCAAAAAAGGCCAGACCTGGCATGTCCGTAGCGGACGGGTGTTCTTCTGGGGGATGGCAGTCGTTTTCGTGACTGCACTGCCGATGACGCTCCTGCAACCCAACCTGTTTCTCTTCCTCGTCGCCATATTCAGCTTTCATCAAGCCTTGACGGGCTGGCGAACCGCCCGCAACCGGACCGGCCAGCCGGCGTGGATAGACCGGACGGCCGCCGGGGTGATGACTGTAGCCGGAGCGGGCATGCTCATTTTCGGTTCCGTTCTGCTGGTGTCGGGAGAGATGATGGGGCTTGTGCTGCTGGCCTTTGGCGGACTCGGGGGAAGTTTTGGGCTGCATGACTGGCGGCAGTTCCGTCGCACACCCCTGACCGGCAAGCGGCGCATTGCGGTCCATTTAACCCGCATGCTGGGCGGGACGATCGCCACGGTCACGGCCTTTGTGGTGACCAATTTTCAGTTCTCCCCGCCTGTCGTACTGTGGCTGGCGCCGACGGTCGTGCTCGTGCCGCTGATTGTGTACTGGAACCGGGCAATCTTGAAATCCGCTAAGTCCGCCACAGCATCGTAAGTTGCCGTTGAGCATAGCGCCGCCAAGAGCCGCTTCGTTGACACCGGTCGGCTTTGCGGGTTATAGGGCGCAGTCAGGATGTCGTTGTGAAGGAGGAAAAGGATGGGGTGTTGCCGTATTGGAGGAAGCCTGCTGCTGCTTGTTTTTTTTGTGCTTGGCTGTCAGACGAGTCCACAGGAGCCGAGTTCATCACAGGAACAGGCAGCGAGTCCGCAGGAAGCGGCGCCAAGTGGCGAGGAACAGGCTCCGGACGAGACACAGGCCAACAGGCCGCAAATTGATCCCGCGGTTCAGCAAGAGGCGCGTCAACAGCTCGAAGCGGCCGGCATCACCATTTCTGCGGCCTCATTACGCGCCGTCGCCCAACAGGGCAATCTGGAAAATATCCAGCTATTGATCAACGTCGGCGTTGACCTCGATGAACAGGACGTGGATGAGCGGAGCGCCCTGTTTTTTGCGGCCGAAGGCGGTCACACCGAAGTCGTCAAAGCCTTGATGGCGGCCGGGGCGAACACGACGGTCAAAGACCGCCGGGGCAACACCGCCCTGCATTGGGCTGCCGGAGAGGGTCACCTGGAGACTGTCACGGCCATGGTCGAGGGTGGGGTGGAGGTTGATCCCGAAAATACCAGCGGCTATACGCCCATGCTGTCGGCCTGGCAGTACCAGCGCCAGGACGTTGTTGACTATCTGATTGCCAACGGCGCAGAAGACCGTCGTCGCAGAGACTAGCCGGTGCTCACCCGCCATATCTCTTGGATATGGCGACCTTATCAGCATGATACCGTCCAGCCCACACAGGTGCCCTCAGCAGCCCTGTCAAGCCTGAAAATGGTTCGTATTACCCGCTATCCAGATCGAGTTCAACCACGGATTTTTGGCACCTAATTTGCTCCCTTCATAGTATACAACTCTGCACATCAACAGGCCCGAGGTGGGGCGTGGAAACGGGGGTGATACTATGGAAAAAGCGGTGTCCCAAACAGCAAATGCATCCAAACTGTGGGAGACCTCATGCGCAATTCTGCCCGAACAGTTCTGGGCTCCGGCTCAAAGGCTGGACAGCGGAGAACTCGCGCTGATGCGGGCGATCCTTGAGGACGCCATCACATGTTTGCAGAAGCAAGGCCTGAAGAGCGGTCGACGAGCCCAGCGCCTGGCCAGAGAAGCCGAAGAATGGATTTTTTCGGACGAAGCGAGCTGGCCCTTTTCCTTTGTCAATATCTGCGCGGCGTTGGGGATGGAGCCGGGGTATATCCGCCGTGAACTGAAACGCTGGTGTGAGCAGGTGGGGTATCAGCGCCAACTCCTGGCCCGGCCATGTTCGTCCACCGGCACTCCAGACCGGTCGCTTGTTGCGATCCGGACGAGGAATCAACATGCAAGTCGGCATGATTGGCCTGGGACGCATGGGAGCAAACCTGGTTCGCAGGCTCCTGCTGAGCGGGCACGAGTGTGTAGTCTACGATCAGGAGTCTGGCAGGATAGGCCAGCTGCTTGATAAGGGTGTGCGCGGAGCGAGCGCTGTCAGCGATCTGATCCGACACCTCAGCCCACCCCGTGTCGTGTGGCTCATGCTGCCGGCCGGTTCGGTCACCGAAGAGGTCGTGTCGCTTGTGGCCGAGGGCTTGGCGGCCGGAGACATCATTATCGACGGGGGGAACAGCTATTTCAAAGACGATATTCGGCGATCTCAGGCCCTACAGCCAAAGGGGATTCACTATCTCGATGTGGGCACCAGCGGCGGTGTGTGGGGCCTGGAGCGCGGCTATTGCTTGATGATCGGCGGGCCTGAGGCTGTTGTCCGACAGCTCGATCCGATCTTTCGCAGCCTTGCCCCGGGACGGGACCAGGCGCCCCCCACGCCAGGCCGAGCCTCGGGCGGAACCGCCGAGCACGGCTATGTGCACTGCGGACCGACCGGGGCCGGTCACTTTGTGAAAATGATCCACAACGGGATCGAATACGGTCTGATGCAAGCCTACGCCGAGGGCTTTGATATTCTACGCAGCGCCAATCAGCCCGACCTGCCCGAAGACTACCGCTACGAGTTCAATCTGGCCGATATTGCCGAGGTCTGGCGCCGTGGCAGCGTGGTCTCTTCGTGGCTGCTCGACCTGACGGCGATGGCGCTGGCCGAGAGTCCCAAGCTTGAGGCGTATAGCGGGTTTGTCGAAGACTCGGGCGAGGGACGCTGGACAGTGATGACCGCAGTCGAAGAAGCCGTGCCGGCCCAGGTCTTATCGGCGGCTCTGTCCGCCCGCTTCCGTTCTCGCCGCAGCCCGACGTTTGCCGACAAGCTGCTGTCGGCCATGCGCCGGAAATTTGGCGGCCACGACGAGGCGAAACCGAAAACCTGAGCAGCCGGCTCAATCACTCCACAGGATCGGGACTCGGCCTCTCAATCCCATCTGCCTCAATAATCACGAAATTCTGGCTGACCTCCTGCCACTCGACCGTTACCGTTGCGTCCGGCTCGGGAAAGCCAGGCAGATCGTACACGCCGCTCGCGCCCGTCAGGAAGGTCTCGCCCAGGGTGGTCACGGTAAACGTGGCCCGCCCCAGCTCTTTGCCGTCGGCCAAGGCTCGCACTGTGTGCTCCCCGTCGCCGAGTTCGTTCCAGTTCAGCCGCAGTCCAAAGCCGGTGTTGCTGTCGTCGCATCTCTCCGCCGTATCTTCGCGATTCGCGCCATAGGCGGCTGCAAAGGTCGCCGTGCCGTCAACCTCGATCTCGACCTGCTCGGCCCCACACACCCAGCCCGACACGAGGCCGATCCCGCTCTGGAACGAGCCGGCAGAGGGATTTTCCAAGGCGCCGGGCAACTCGCTCTTGACGGGTGGGTCGCTCTGGGTGGGCTCAGTCTCGGCTTCGGGTTCAGTCTCGGCTTCGGGCTCAGTCTCGGCAGGGGGTGAAATCGGAGTAATCACAAAGTTCTGCAACGCCTCCTGCCACACGAGCCGTACCTGTTGCCCCGTCTGGGGAAAGTCGCTCAGCAGGTAGTCGCCCTGTCGTCTTGTCAGGAACTCGACGCCGAACGTTGTCACGCTCAAGGTGGCCGCGCCGAACTCCAGCCCATCGGCCAGGACCCGTACCGTATGCTTGCCGTCGCCGAGGAGGTTCCAGTTCATCCCCAGGACGAAGCCATTATTCCGGTCGCCGCAGGGCTCAAGACTGTCCTCCCGGTCGGCGCCGTAGGGAACGCTCAGGACGGCCTCGCCGTCAATTTCCAGCTCGATCTGCTCGGCCTCACACACCCAGCCCGAGATGAAACCGATGCCACTGCGGAAGGTCTCAGGCCCCGGGATATCCAGGGCGCCAACGACGAGGTTGACAACGAGTGTGTACTGCCCGGTCGCGGCGCCATAGCCCCGTACCGCGACAACAGATGTCCCGGCGGCGACTGGGGAAGCCAGCAGAAAATTGTGGCCGTCGCCGCTATCGTCGTCCCTTGCCAGTTCCTCGCCCGCCTGCCACAGGGTCCCGACGGTGTCCATCTGCCCGGTCGTCTCGACCGTCAGCGTCCCGGCCTGGGGTATCCTGATCTGGAAGAAATCAACATCGCCCGCCGGTCCAATCTGGCCCGAAGTTGATGAAGTGGGCTCAATAAGCGTGGCGGTGCCTGTCGTATCGCCATGGGTGTCGGCGGGTGGAGTCGGCGGGGCGATGTCGGGTTCAAACGGCTCGCTCGACACGGTTGGCATCAAACCCCGGTAGCAGGGGAGGTCGAGCCAGGAGCAGAGGTCGTCTGGAAGCGCTGGCGCGGCGCCCAGCGTGATCTGTATTGGGCCTCCGGTCGGGATGACGGTAATCGGGTCGCTGGTGACGCTGCCCGTGGCCACGGTGACCGACGGGGCTGACAAGGTGGCGCCGGTCACGGACAGGTTGACCGTCATATCAAACGGCGCGCCAGCAGCGACTGTGACGACGACGCCACCGGCAGGCGTGGTGTTCTCCAGCGTCATCGCCACGGGAAAGGGGGCACCGGGGTTGGCGTTGAGCGACACTTGCCGCAGGCTGCTGAGACCGGCAAACACCTTGGGTGGCAAGGCGGTCAGGTGGTTGCCGTAGAGGGACAGGTCCCCCAGGCTGCTCAGGCCGGCGAAGAGCGTCGGTGGCAGGCTGGTGAGCTGATTCGTGTTAAGATGCAATCTGATCAGGTTGGTCAGGTCGGTAAAAACGTCGGGCGGCAGGACGGTGAGGCGATTGCGGCTGAGGCCCAGGGTCCACAGACTGGTCAGGCCGCTGAAAACACCGGGCGGCAGGGCGGTGAGATCGTTTTCGTGGAGATACAAGCTTCGCAGACTGGTCAGGCCGGTAAAGATATTGGGGGAGAGGGAGGTGAGGTGGTTGTCGTGGAGCAATAAGGTCTGCAGGTTGGTCAGGCCGCTAAAGATGTCGGACGGAAGGGTGGTGAGGAAGTTATTATTGAGCTCTAAGGTCTCCAAGCTGGTGAGGTTGGCGAAGACGTCGGAGGGAAGAGTCGTAAATTCGTTGCCAGAGATGTCCAATGACTCCAGGTTGGTCAGGCCGGCAAAGATGCTGGACGGGAGGGTGGTGAGGCGGGTGTCGTTGAGCCACATGTACACCAGATTGGTCAGGCCGGCAAAGACATCGGGCGGGATGGTGGCGAAGTCGTTGTCGTCGAGATCCAAAATTCTCAAGTTGGTCAGGTCGGCGAAGACGTTGGGGGAGAGGCTGGCGAGATCGTTGTGCCACAGGTTCAACTGTCGCAAGCTGGTGAGGCCGGCGAAGACATTGGGGGGGAGGGCGGTGAGTTCGTTGTCGTAGAGATCCAGCTGCTCCAAGCTGCTGAGACCGGCAAAGTCGCCCGACTGCAATGTTTGTATGCGTTCGGAGCCCAGACTCAAAACACTGATACGGCCGAGCTGGTCGGCTGTCACCTCGGCGCAGCTCATCTCGCCCCCGACTATAGCGACGAGGGCGTCTCTCACCTGTGGGGTCCGGTCGCAGACACCGGACTCCGCCTGCGCCTGAGCGGTGGACGGCAGCACCAGCAGCCCGATGGTCAGGAGGAAGAGCATGCCGACTCTTTGTATGCTCCAGTGGTGACATTCCTGCGTTTGAGGTCCTCGGCCCACATCGATACGCTTGATAATCCTGGTCATCCTGACCCCCTCCACAGCAGACAGAAGCTTCGGTCTTCTGCTCCGAACGCTCGCTGAACGCCCCGGATTGCTATAACCAAAAGGTGTTTGTGTCAAGGTTGCGCTCGGGGACTCTTGCGGACCGGCTCAAATTTCTTTAACTGGATGCTGTGTAGACTGGCAGACGCCAGATGATGGGAGGGGTGAGTGACGACAGCCGACCAACGACCTATTATCCAGACCTTCGACCTCAGCGATTTAGCCCACGAGTTTACCCGTCAGAGTACGGCCGAAATAGAACGTCGGCGCAGCCTCGAGCCCGACTTTGACGAAGCCCTGTACCGGCAGGCGTGCGACCTCGTCTTGCGCAAACTCAAGCACCGTGAGTCGAGGGATGCGCGATGATTATCACCCAGGTCCGGGCCGAGAATATCCTGCGCTATGCCAAGCTGCACCTGTCCAAGCTGCCCCCGGTCGGCCTCATCGGCATCAGCGGACCGAACGAATCCGGCAAAACCTCAATCGTCGAGATCGTCTGCCTGGCGCTTTTCGGCCGGACCTCGACGGTTGAGGCCACCCAGCTGACCAAGATCATCAAATGGGGACAGTTTTCGGGCGCCCTGTGGGTCGATTTCAGGGTCCGGGACGGCAACACGTATACGGTCAGCCGCCAGTTTGATGGCGACGGCACGTGTACCGCCCAGCTCGCCCAGACCGGATCGCCTATCCCTCTGGCCCGCGGTCTGGAAGCGGTCAACGAGATGATCGTCCAGCTGGGCGGCTTCACCTACCAGCGTTTTGTTGATTCTTTCTATCTGGCCCAGCGGAATGTGATCGCTCCCGAGGTGTTGAAACAGACGGTCAGAGTGCTGTCCGGCATCCAGACCCTCAACAACATCTCCGCCGAGTGCGAGTCCGAGATGCGGACGGCCCAGGACGCCCTCATTCCAATTGAATCGAAAATCAACGCGGTTCAGCAACAGCTGGCCGACCTGAATATCCACCCCGCCGCGCTGGGCCAGCTCCAGACCCAGCGCCAGTCCCGGCTGGACGCGCTGAAGCAGGCCGAGGCCGAGCGGGAGCGCCTGACAAGCGCGGCAAGCGGGCTGCAAACCGCTGTTGAGCGGATCGCCGGGCGGGTCAGGCAGCTGGCCGAAACTGCTCCGGCCAAATCGCTGGCCGAGTGGCACAATGCGGCCCGAGGTTTGAGCGCAGCCAGCCAACAGCTCGCCGAAGCGTATCAGGCCGCCGGGGTGGATGCGGCAGCCGGCGCCGGACTCAAGTCCTGGCTGAGCCAGCTTGAGGACCAGCTCGGAGCTTTTGAGCCGGTCCGGCGGGACCTCTCGGCCCGGCGCGAGAGCCAGTCCTGGCTGGTGGGCGAGGGCGAACGTCCGGCCCCGGCCAACTCCGACCTTCAACCTCTGGCCCAGCGTCGGGTGGTGCTGAGCGAGGAACTCTCCTCGGCTCGCCGCCGCCGCTTGCTGATGCTCGGGCTGGGCGTGTTGGGCTTGGCGGCCACGTCCGGCATCCCGTTTGTGAGCCAAGCCGTCTATGCCCTCGGCAGCGGCGTGTTCGCCTTTGTCTTCTTGGTGTTGGCGACTCTGCGGGCGGCCGATGTGGTGTCCCGCCGGCAGGAACTCACCCGGCTCGAGCTCCAGGCCGAGGCGATCCGAGCTGAACTGCAAACCCTTGAGCAGGCTGAACAGCTGCCCGTGGCTGAGCAGGTGGCGGTCTTGCAGACCATCGCCCAGACCTCTACCGATGATCAGCTGTCGGCCTCGGTGGCCGGTTTTGTCGAAGGACGGGGTGAGCCCTTCATGACCCGAGAGGGGCTCGGGGAGAAACTTGTCGAGTTGCGCCGCCTAGTGGCCGAGAACGAACAAAGCGTGTGTCAAAGCCAAGACCGGCTCAAGGCTGAGGTCGCACGCCATGCCGGGCACATCGACACCTGTCAGAAAGACCTTGAACAGTTGGGGCGGGATATAAATCATGAGCAGAATCGACTGGATACGGCCAAACAGCTCAAGCAACATATCAGTGATTTGGAGCAACAACGGAGCGAGCGCTTGGAACACATCGCCGTGCGTCGAGCCGCCCAGCAGTTGCTCGACAGCACCCATCCCCGTTTGCTCGGCAGCTTCAACCTTGAGCTGCAAAAGGTGGCCGGCCGGATTGTGCCGCTGCTGACCGAGCAGCGCTATGTCAATGTCCGGATCGGTGAAGATTTAGACCTCCAGGCCCTGTCCCAGGAAAAGGGCGACTTCGTCAGCCTGAGCGAAATCTCCGGTGGCACCTACGTGCAGCTGATGCTGGCGGTCCGCTTGGCCCTGTCCCAAGCCCTGATCACCTCAACCGTCCAGGGCGAAGAGTGTCTCATTCTGGACGAGCCGTTTGCCTTTTTTGACGCCAAACGCCGGCGTGAGGCGCTTGCCGTGCTACCCCGCCTCAGCGGAGAGATTGAGCAGACCTGGATCCTGGCCCAGGACTTTGACGAGACCAGTCAGCTCGACCTGCATGTCCGCTGCTCGCGGGACACGGATGAGCTGAATGCCGGATAGGAGAGCAGAATGGAATTTGCCCTGACCGCTGAACAGGAAGCCTTCCGGACCGAGATCCGTGAGTTTCTGGCTCGCGAATTGACCGATCAGACGCCGATTGAGGACGGCTGGATCACGGGCTTCTCACGGGAGTTTTCGCACAAGCTCGGTGCCCGGGGCTGGATCGGACTGACCTGGCCCAAACAGTATGGGGGCCAGGAAAAAACCTATCTGGATCGCCTGATCCTGACCGAGGAACTCCTGCGGGCCGGGGCGCCGGTTGCCGCCCACTGGCTCGGCGATCGGCAGGTTGGACCGGCGCTGCTGGCCTATGGCAGCGATGAGCAAAAAGCCGCCATCCTGCCCCGGGTGACCAGGGGCGAAGTCGTGTTCTGTCTGGGCATGAGCGAGCCCGGCTCGGGCTCCGACCTGGCCTCGCTGCGCACCAAGGCGGTCGAAGAAGGGGATCACTTCTTGCTCAGCGGCCAGAAAATCTGGACCAGTTTTGCCCATGTGGCCGACTATGCCTATCTGGTGGCCCGCACCGATTCCGACGCGCCAAAGCACAAGGGCATCAGCGAATTCATGGTTGATATGCAGACGCCTGGAATCGAGGTGCGGCCGCTGGTCGATATCACCGGCGAGCACCACTTCAACGAGGTGTTTTTTGATAATGTGAAGGTGCCCCACGAGTGGCTGATCGGCGAGAAGAACCGGGGTTGGTATCAGATCGCCTCCCAGCTCGATTACGAACGGAGCGGGATTGAGCGCTTGCTCAGCAATTATCCCCTGTTCCGTGACGCGGTCGCGTATGCCAAACACACCGGTCAGGCCAAGGACCCGCTGGTGCGCAACCGGCTGGCCGAAATGCACATCGAGCTTGAGTTGGGGCGTTCAATGGTCTATCGGGTGGCCTGGATGTTGACCCAGGGCGGGATCCCGAACTATGAGGCGGCCATGGCCAAGTGCTACTGCACCGAGGTTGAGCAGCGGATCGCCGATACGGTCAGCGGTCTGCTCGGCGACTATGCGGTGCTCATGCCCGACTCGCCGGCGGCCCGTTTGGCTGGCCGGGCGGCCCGCGAGTACCTGTACGCGCCGGCGTATACGATCCAGGGCGGAACGAGCAACGTACTGCGCAACATCATGGCCATCCGCGGCCTGGGGCTCCAGCCCGGAAGATAACAGGCCGGACGTGCTCATTCATTGAAACGAGGAGTGACGATGCTGTTGGCAGATAAGGTTGCGCTGATCACCGGCTCGTGCCGCGGAACAGGGGCGGGTATTGCCCGGGTGTTTGCACAGGCCGGGGCCAAGGTGGTGATGAATCAGGTCCGGGACGAGGGCGATCCCCAGCAGGTGCTCGACGAGATCAGGTCGGCCGGCGGGCAGGCCATTTTTGTCAAAGCCGATATTACCGATGCGGCCCAGGTGGCCGACATGCTGACCCAGGCCGAGCGAGCCTTTGGCCAAGTGGATATTCTGGTCAGCAATTATGCGGCCGGGGTGCCACGCAAGTCGTTTGCCAACAGTAGCTGGACCGAGTGGCAAGAGCAGATTGATACCACCCTGAAGGCCGCCTTTGTGTGTTGTCAGGCCGTTCTGCCGGGCATGAAGGAGCGCCGCTGGGGACGTATCATCAGCGTCAATACCATCGGTATCCACCAACCCGGGCCGTCTTACCACGGCTATACTTCTGCCAAAACCGCCATGCTGGGCTTTACCCGGAACCTGGCGGTCGAGGTCGGCCCCTACAATATCACGGTCAATATCGTCTCCCCCGGTCTGACTCTGACCCAAGAGGTCAGGGCCATGCTGACTCCCGAAGCTCAGGAAAAGCACGAAAAACAGGTGCCCTTGCGCCGGACCGGAACGGTTGAGGACACGGCCAATGCGGCGCTGTTTTTTGCCTCTGAGCTGGGCAGTTTCATCACCGGTGAATACCTGCTGGTGTGCGGTGGACAGGTCATGGCCTAGGGCCGATTGGCCGATGTTTCGCGTGAAACAGCTCAGCCCTTACTTCAAGAATTCCCGGCTCATGCGTTCGATTTCATTTTGATACAATCCCTTTACACTTCAGGCGTATAGCGTGCAGATTTCATGTGACGCCGCGCCTACTCCTTGATGTACACCAGAGTGCCTTCGGGAGTTGTACGGTACAGTTCCCGGATGTCGGGGTTCGACAGAGAGATGCAGCCGAGCGTCCAGTTGACCCCGACCCTATTCAACTCGGCATGGTCTGTGCCGTGCAGCCCGATTTCACCGCCCGGACCCGGATGGCTGCCGTTGCGGCCCGGGAGCCGGCCGGTCTTGAGGTGGTGCCGATGGCGGGCCACATCGGACGGGGTCGGATAATCCAACAGCATGAAACGCGACCAGCGGGGGTGCCGACGTTTGCCAATGATCATGTACAGGCCGATTGGGGTGCGTTTGTCGCCCTCGTACAGCTTGCGTCCGTCCCGGCGGGCGGACACGATCGGATAGCTGCGGACAAGCCGGCCGTAGTCATACACCTGCAGCAGCTGACAGCTCTTATCGACAACAAGCACCCGCTCTTCCTCCACCGCCCAGGACAGCAGGCTGTCGGTATCGAGCCGGTCCGGCAGGCGCACGGGCTCAGGCGGTACCGGAGGGGGTGGCGGAGGCACATAGGGTGGAAAGCCCGGGGGCGGAGGGACACAGCTCCAGATAAGCAGACCCGCCACCACGGCTCTCAGCGACGTGCGGACGAGTCGGCCAATGTGGCTTGGAGACGGAGCATGGCCGTGGTGCGCCAAGCATTGCGTGGGGTCCAGGAGTGGGAGGCTCACCGCCCGATCTTAGCCACAAGCAGCCGCCTACCGCAACGGCGTTCCCGACCCCGGTGCCCTTGCCCCCAGACGGTGGAGGCGTTTAAATAGGCCGCTCTTGCTTTGTGGCAGTCCATGCTATGCTGCCGCCAAGCGTCACAGCACCGAGGGGATGACGATGTCGTGGAAAACCTTGCTCCATAAGATCGTTGGCAGCAGCAACGACAGACAACTCAAAAAAATGCGGCCGATGGTTGAGGCGATTAACGCGCTTGACCCCGAACTGGCCGCCCTGAGCCTTGATCAGCTCCGGGCCAAAACCGATGAATTTCGGGCGTCCATCACAACCGCCACCCAGGCTCTGCGCGAGCAGTTGGCCGACGCCCAAGCCCAGCTCGAACAGGAAGCTGATCCGGACGAGCAGGGCTACCTCAAGGAAGACTGCGAGAAGATCGAAAAAGAGCTGCGCGAGGCCGAGGCCCAGGCTCTTGACGATCTCCTGCCGCAGGCCTTTGCCGTTGTCCGCGAGACCTCCCGGCGGGTCACCGGCATGCGGCATTTTGATTGCCAGCTCATCGGCGGCATGGTGCTCCACCAGGGACGCATTGCCGAGATGAAGACCGGTGAGGGCAAGACCCTGGTCGCCACCCTGCCGCTGTATCTCAACGCCCTGCTCGGGCGAGGGTCACATTTAGTGACCGTCAATGACTACCTGGCCCGTCGCGATGTTCAGTGGATGGGGCCGATCTTCCACACTCTGGGCCTGTCGGTCGGCTCCATCGTCCACGATACCAGCTTCATGTTCGACCCCAGCCATGTGGTCAAGGACTACCGTTTTCTCAATCTGCGTCCGGTCAGCCGTCAGGAGGCGTACCGGGCCGATGTGACCTACGGAACGAACAACGAGTTCGGGTTTGACTATCTGCGCGACAACATGAAGTTCAGCGACGAGGACTACGCCCAGCGCGAACCCCATTTCGCAATTGTCGACGAGGTCGATAATATCCTGGTCGACGAGGCGCGCACACCGCTGATCATCTCCGGTCCGGCCGAGGAATCAACCGAAAAATACTACGCCCTGAATCGGGTCATCCCCCGGCTGCAAAAAGACCTCGACTACGCAATTGACGAAAAACAGCGTAACGCCACTCTGACCGAGGAGGGGGTGTCCAAGGTCGAGCGCATCCTGAGGGTCAAAAATCTGTACGACCCGTCTGAAATCGCCACCCTGCACCACGTCAACCAGGCCCTGCGGGCTCACGCCCTGTTCAAGCGCGATGTCGATTATGTGGTCAAGGACGGCGAGGTCGTCATTGTTGACGAGTTTACCGGCCGCCTGATGCCCGGTCGGCGCTGGTCCGACGGACTCCACCAGGCGGTTGAGGCCAAGGAAGGCGTGCGCATCCGTCAGGAAAACCAGACCCTGGCGACGATCACCATCCAGAACTATTTTCGCATGTATCACAAGCTGGGCGGCATGACCGGTACGGCCGATACCGAGGCGGTGGAGTTCAAAAAGATCTACAGCCTCGACGTGGTCGTCATTCCGCCCAACAAGGGCCTGTCGCGCCAGGACTTCCCGGATGTGGTGTACAAAACCGAGCGCGAGAAGTTTCAGGCCGTTGCCGATGAGATCGCCGAGTGCCACCAGCGTGGTCAGCCGGTGCTGGTCGGGACCGTGTCGGTCGAAAAATCCGAGCGGCTCAGCAAGCTGCTCAAAAAGAAGAACATCAAGCACAACGTCCTGAACGCGGTCAATCACGAGGCCGAGGCCAATATCATCGCCCAGGCCGGCCGTTTTGGCGGGGTGACGATCGCCACCAATATGGCCGGTCGGGGCACCGACATCCTGCTCGGCGGCAACCCTGAGTTCCTGGCCCGGGTCGAGATCGAAAAAACCTGGCTGAAAAAAGCCGCGCCGCCTCACACCAAGACCAAGAGCTATGAAGAGAGCCTGGAGGAGCTGCGCGATGCCTACAACGCCGCCCTGGCCAAGGCGCGTCAGCGGTACGAACCGGACTGGAAACCCCACGAGGAGGCGCGCAACGCCGCCCTGTCGCGCCTGTCCGAGACCTACCGGCCCTTCCTCCACGCCTCCCTGCAACACGCCCGGGCGACCTATCAGGATCTGACCGCCCAGCTTGATTTTGCGACCGACGCGCCTGCCGCAGATGTCCTCGCACACTACACCCAGGCGTGTGAGACGTACGAACACGCCCTGACCGAGTACGACAAAGTCGTTGGGCCGTGTCTGGCCGAAGAGCGGCGCGAGGAGTACGAGACGGTGTGTGCCGACTACGCCGGGCTGTTGGCGGAAGGCGTGTCAGATCAGACGGCCGACCGTCTTGAGCTGCTGCGCGGCCGCTACGAGCGCATGCTCGACGAGTACAGCCAGGCGATTGTGCGGATGGCCGAGGTCGCGCTGAGCGACAATGGTGAGGTCAGCCAGCAGTTCGAGCAGGCCCGGCTGGCGCATCAGGAAGCCCAGCAGGCGTATGACGCAGCCGACCAATTGTACGAAGAAAAACGCAAACCCTACGAGGCTGCGGTGGCCGAGGCCGAGCGGGTCTACGAAGAACAACGCCGCGAGCGGGTCAAGGTCGTCGAGGAAGTCCGCGAGCAGCTCGAAAAGTCCCCCGAGGTCTACCAGCACGCTTTTGACGCGACCCAGGCCAGCTACCAGGAGACGTGTGCCGAAGAACGCGACAAGGTCGTGGGGGCCGGCGGGCTGCACATCCTGGGGACCGAACGGCACGAGGCGCGACGTATCGACAACCAGCTGCGCGGCCGGGCCGGCCGTCAGGGCGACCCCGGCTCGTCGCGCTTCTACCTGTCGCTGGAAGACGATTTGCTGCGTATCTTCGGGGCCGACCGTATTCAGGGCATCATGGACCGACTGGGCATGGAGGAGGGCGAGCCGATTGAACACGGCCTGGTCACCCGGGCCATCGAGAACGCCCAGGGACGGGTCGAGGCGCGCAACTTTGATATTCGCAAACACCTGCTCGAGTATGACGATGTCATGAACAAGCAGCGCGAAGTCATCTACGACCAGCGCCGCACCTTTCTGACCGGCGAAGACCTGTCGGCCGAGGCTCTGGAGATGATTGAGGACACGGCTGAACACACCCTGGGTGTCTACCTGTCCGAGGACCTGCCGCCCGAAGAGTGGGATTGGAAGGCGCTGGACGACGCCCTGTTCCGGCAGTTCAACTTCCGGCTGTCGCTGAGCGAGGAAGACAAGCGGAATGCCGACCCCGACGACTTGCACCAGGACATCCACGACCGGGTCCTGGCCATTTACCGCGAGCGGGAGGAAAACTTCACCCCGTCGGTCCTGCGCTATTTGGAGAAGGTCATTCTGCTCCAGACCGTCGACGCCCTGTGGAAAGACCACCTGCTGTCCATGGATCACCTCAAAGAGGCCGTTGGACTCCGGGGCTACGGGCAGAAAAACCCCCTTCAGGAATACCAGAAAGAAGGCTTCGCGCTGTTCGAGCAGCTCCATGACCGGATGCGGACCGAGGTGGTGGAAAAACTGTTTACCGTCCAGGTCGCCCGCCAGGAAGACGTCCAGAAGATGGAAGCGCGTCAGGCCGAGCCGCGTCGTCCGCTCAGCATGAGCCACGGTCAGGATCCCCAGCCGTCAGCCCCGGTCAAGCAGATGCGCCGAAACGAGGCCAAGGTCGGGCGTAACGAGCCGTGTCCGTGCGGCAGCGGCCGAAAATACAAGAAGTGTCACGGGGCATAGGAGGGCGGCATGCGGGTCAAGGTCGAAAAAAAACCGGTGGTGGTGCCCGGCTTTCGTTTCAGCGGCGTCTCGTGTGGCATCAAGCCGAGCCGGAAAAAAGATCTGTCCCTGATCGTGTCGGACTGTCCAGCCACGGCTGTCGCCGCCTTTACCACCAATCAGGTCAAGGGCGCGCCGGTGCTGGTCGGCCTGGAGCGGATGAAGCGCGGCCAGCTCCAGGCCGTGGTGGTCAACAGCGGGATTGCCAACGTCTCGACCGGTCAGGCAGGCCTGCGTCTGGCCCATAAGACATGTCGTCTGGTCGGCCGTCAGCTGGGCATTGACGAGGGCCTGGTGCTGCCGTCGTCGACCGGCAAGATCGGTGTTCTGCCGCCGTGGGAAAAAATGCGGCCCGGGATTATCGAGGCGTGCGACGCGCTCTCGCCCCGGGGCTTTTGGAACGCGTTGTCGGGCATAATGACGACCGATGCCTTTCCCAAGGCGGCGGTCCGTCAGCTGACGCTTGGCGGCCAGACCGTGACCCTGGCCGGTCTGGCCAAAGGCGCGGGCATGATCAACCCCAATATGGCGACCATGCTGTGCTACGTCGTGACCGACGCTGCGGTCGAGGCCGACGCCCTGCGCCAGACCCTGGATATGACGCTCGGCGATTCGTTTAACGCCATCAGCGTAGACGGGGATACCAGCACCAGCGATACGCTGGTGCTGATGGCCAACGGTCTGGCCCACAACCGGCCGGTCACACAAGCGGGCCGCGACTTCCGGGCCTTCAAGACCGCCGTCGGTGAGATGCTGTGCGAGTTGGCCCGGATGTGCGTCAAGGACGGCGAGAGGGCGACCCGGGTGGTTGATATTTTTGTTCGGGGCACCCGAACGGACGAGGATGCCCGGAAGATCGCCCGGACTGTGGCCTATTCCCCGCTGGTCAAGACCGCCTTTTTTGGCGGCGACCCGAACTGGGGGCGGATTGCGTGTGCGGTGGGCTATGCCGGGGTACGGCTGGATCAGCACAAGCTGAATATTCGGGTCGGGGATGTGTTGATCGGCCGTAACGGCATGAGTACCGGTTCGGACAACGAAAGGCGGGCGGCGACGGTCATGCAACAGCCCGAGTTTTCCATCGCCATCGACCTGCGCGGAGGCAAGGGCCGGGCTCACGTGGTGACGTCTGATCTGTCCACCGGCTATGTCCACTTCAACTCGGCCTACTCGACCTGAGGAGACGCGTATGAACGCTCAATCCACAATCATCGACGCCGACGGCCATATCGTTGAACCGCCGGCCCTGTGGCAGGAGTATGTTGAACTCGCCTTCCGTGACCGCATTCCCCAGGTCGTCAAAGACGACGAGGGAATCGAGCGGCTGAAGGTCGAGGGCCGCATCCTGCCTCGCAGCCCGATGATGATTGCCGCCATGTGTATCCCCGGCGGTCTGAGTCAGCCCGAGCGTGCCCGTCAGCTGTCCTGGGAGGATCTGCGGCCGGGCAGCTTCGAGCCCCACGCCCGGATCAAGGACATGGACGAGGACGGCATCGATGTCTCCATCCTCTACCCGTCGCTGGGTCTGGCCTACGGAGCCCTGCGCGACCCGGAGCTGGCCGCTGCGGCCTGTCGCGCCTACAACAACTGGATGGCCGACTTCTGCCGTCCGTATCCCGACCGGCTGTACAACATCGCGCCGGTCCCACTGGTCGACGTTGAGGCGGCCATCCGCGAGATGCACCGGGTGGTCAAAGAGCACGGGGTCAAGGCGATCACGATTCGGCCCAACCCGCATAACGATCGCCGCCTCAACGACCCGGCCTATGATCGGCTGTGGGCCGAGGCCCAGGACCTGGACTGCACGGTGGCGATTCACAGCGCGGTGATCGGTGAGCTGCCCACGGCCGGGTTCGACCGCTACCCCGACTTCTTCCAGCGCATGATTATCGCCCATCCGTTCGAGCAGCAGATGGCGTGCATGGATCTGTGCTGCGGTGGGGTGCTGGACACCTACCCCAGGCTGCGCATCGCCATCCTCGAGTCGGGCGGCGGTTGGCTGCCGTACTGGCTGGCCCGGCTGGACGAGTTCACCGAGAAAATCGGTCACATGCTGCCGCCCCTGCGTCTCAAAC
This sequence comes from uncultured Binatia bacterium (SeqCode), assembly GCA_965243735.1. GTDB lineage: Bacteria > Desulfobacterota > Binatia > Bin18 > Bin18 > JAAXHF01. Next base: position 2,365,784 of record CBDEVZ010000008.1, on the reverse strand, counting down.
CCAGCGAGTATTTCTACCGCCAGTGTTTCCTGTCGTGCGAGCCCGATGACGTGGCTCTCAAAACCGCCACCGCCTTGGGCACCGATCAGGTCTTGATGTGGGCTTCGGACTACCCGCACTTCGACTGCGTGTTTCCGGGTGTGGTGGATGAACTCAAAGAACACTGTGCTACGCTCCCGGACAGCGCTCGGGCCAACATCATGAGCGACAACGCGGCCCGCTGCTACGGTCTGCACTGACAGACGAGGAGTCCCGGTATGCAAGACCAGCAAGATCAGCAAGATCAGCAAGACCAGACCGCCCTGATCGACACCTTATACACCGGACGCCGGGATGGTATCGCCGCCTCCGGGCTTGACAGTGTCCAATGCAGCTTGGAAGAAGCGCTGGACCTACAGCTCGGTGTGCTGGAGCGTTTCACGGCCGGCGGAGAACAGCTTGGAGGCTGGAAAGTCGGCCTGACGTCCGGCAGGGCGCGCGACCGCATGGGTGCCGGCTTCCGGCCGTTCGGCTATATCCTGCGCAGCCGCATTATCGATTCCGGCTCGGCCTTGCCGCTGGACGATATTCTGAACTGTCAGCTGGAACCGGAGCTGTGTCTGATCGTCGGCTCTGCGCTGTCCGGGGAGAGCGTGAGTGCGGCTGAGGCCAAGGCGGCGGTTCGGGCCGTTGCCCCGGCGTTTGAGATCAACGAAATCCGGGTGAGGGCCGACACGGGCCAAGCGGTACTGCTGGCCGACGGTCTGGCCCAGTGGGGCATCGTCCTCGGACCCCCGGCCGCAGTCCGGGACGACCTGATTCATACCACGGTCGAATTTTCCCAGAATGGCCGACTGATCGAGACCAAGACCCCCGGCGAGACTATGGATGATCCCTACCTGTCGCTGGCCCGCCTGTGCCGGCTGCTGCACGCCTATGGTCGCGGCTTAGAGCCCGGCCAGCCGGTGATTACCGGCTCGTTCTGTCATCATGCGATCACCCAGCCGGGCACCTACCGGGCGTCTTTTTCCGATATTGGCGACGTGTCGGTGCGCTTTGTGTAGAACAGGGGAGGGCGGTCGGCCCTCCCCGTGGCGAAAGACTGGGCCGAGGCTCAGGCGGCCCGGCCGTGGCGCAGCAGTTTGCCCGGCGTGTCGCCGCTGCACCTGCCGTCGGCAAAGGTCTCGACCCCGTTGACGAGAATCGACCGGTAGCCGCGCGAACGCTGGACCCGCCGCCACTCTCCGCCGGGCAGATCGTGGGCGATCTCGCCGATCCAGTCCGGCTCAATACCCAGGCCGTCCAGCTCATAAACCACCACGTCGGCGGCCGCGCCCTCGCGCAACACTCCGCGGTCACGAAACCCGGCCGCATGGGCCGGCAGGGCCGACAGACGGTAGTGAGCCTCTTCGAGGCTGATCTTCTGTTCGTCCCGGACCAGCCAGCTCAGAAAGTCGGTCGTGAACGCCCCGCCGGTGAAGAACTTGGTGTGCGCCCCGCCGTCTGACACGCCCGGGAAGGTGTACGCCGAGTCGGTAATGATCTCGGCGTTGAACTCGGCGTTGAACTCCGGTTCGGGCTGGAGGAACTCGGCCTTGAGATCGGTGGCCAGGGACAGGTCGAGCATCACATCGACCGGGTGTTTGTGCTCGGTCTCGGCAATCTCGCCCACAGACTGGCCGACGTAATGTTCCAGCTCCGGGGTGTTGGCCACCGACTGGACCAGCAGGCGGGGCAGACGGCCGCCGATGCCGGCCGCGTTGCGGTCCAGCGCCCGCATCGCCTTATCGCTTTTGGCTGCCTGGCGCAGCTGGGGATCGCGCATCTTGGCCGCCCGCTCGTCCTTGCTGCCGGTCAGCATGTCGCGCCAAGCTGCGGACACGTCGTACAGATTCCAGTGTTCGAGGCTAAAGGCAAAGCCGCTGCGCACGGTTGCGCCCTGGCCAAAGATGGGCAGGCCCTTGGCCCGCATACGCTCCAGCCAAGCCAGGCTCTTGCGGTGCGGGTCGGGGTTGCGTTTGCTGGCCGCAATCGCGTTATGCAGAATCGGCCGCTGAGCCGCTGAGGCCAGTTTTTCCAAAAACGCCAGGTCTTCCTTGATATGGCCGGTGGCCTGAGTGATCTGGATAAAACCGGCATCGCGCTCGCGCAGCACCCGGGCCAGATTCAGAATGTCCTCGTCAACCATGGTGTCAGTGACCATGGGCGTCCCGTCGTAGTCGGCCTGACCCGAGTGCCAGCCCAGACGCTGAATCGAAAAACCGCACAAGCCGGCGTCCATGCCCTCGGCCAGCAGCTGGCGCATCTGGCCGCGCTCAGCCTCGGTCGCCGGTCGGGTTTTGGCCGCCTCCAGTCCCATGACGTAGGTCATCAGCGAGGCGGTCGGCATGTACTGGATGCAGTTCACGCCCTTGGGCGCGCGGTTGAGCGAGTCCAGGTACTCAGGAATCGTCTCCCAGTCCCAGTCCATGCCGGCTTCCATCGACACGTACGGAATGGCCTCGGTGCGGGTCATGGTCAGCATGGAGCGCTCGCGAAAGTCGGGCTGACACGGGGCAAAGCCAAAGCCGCAGTTGCCCAACACCAGCGAGGTCACGCCGTGCCAGCCGGAAATGGTACAGTACGGGTCCCAGCGGATCTGGGCGTCATAGTGGGTGTGGAGATCGATAAAGCCCGGCGCAACAATCAGGCCGTCGGCGTCAATGACCTGTTTGGCAAAGCCGGGTACGCGTCCGCCGATCTGGGCGATTTTGCCGTCCCGAATCCATACGTCAGCCCGGAAGCGCGGGACGCGGGTGCCGTCAACAACTGTGCCGCCTTTGATCTGGATATCAAAGTCTGCCATGGGTGTGTCCTCCTGCGGATAGTGCGTTTTCTTGCTCAGGCCCGCGGGTCGTTTGGCAGCCGGCGCTGGGTAAAGCCGACGACCATGCCGAACGCCTGATCGGTCCCCAGCACAATGGTCTCCGGGCCGTCGGCCGCCGGCCGGTGCTGGCGAGAAGTCAGAAAGTCCCGAGCCTGGCCCAGGTCGCGGGTCTTGAAGATCAAGGAATAAATCCCCTCGCCGTGGGTGTCCAGCTCGCGTCCCTCCGGGCTGTCTGGCGACAGGGGTTCGGACAGTTCGACGACGGTATCTTCGCCGACCGCCACAAACGCGCTGTGCTTGCGCCCGGCGAGCGTCTCCTCGTGCAGCAGGTTGGCGCCCAGCACCTCGCAGTACAGCTGTTTGGTCTTGGCCAGACTGCCGACCACCACGCCGATGTGGGACGCGCCCTCGATGCCGAGCGGGTGCTCGCGCCACGGCTGGCTCGACCAGTCGGGCTTGAGGCGCGGGTCGGGAATATAGTCGCCCGACAGGGCAAACTCCAGCTGGCCCGAGGTCTCTTTGGGATGGGTCCAGATCGCGGCCGTCTTATCGGACGGTTTGACCATCTTGCCGACGAGGTTGAACAGCCGAAATCCTGCCGCGTCGAGCCGTTCGGAGATGGCCTGCACGTCGTCCACATACCAGGCGATGGAGTGGAAGTGTTGGCCGAAGCGATCATGAAATTTTTTGACCGACGGATTTTTGAGCGGCTCAACCCCGGCCGGCATCATGGGTTCCATGATGACATCTCCGATGGCGATGAGGGAGGCGTTGCGACCGGCCAACTCTTCATAGCCGTTGTAGAAACGATTGACCGAAAACACCTCATCGTACCAGCGATCAACCGCTTCGAGGTCGTCCACCACATGGGTCAGATGGAACAGCTTGCCTATGCGAAACATGGTCGCCCCCTTATGCGTATGTGGCCCGATCATAGCCCGCCCGCCTAGGCGTGGTAAAGAGCAGTAGGGTATGCAGACCCAGAGAGAATTTGCTATGTAACCAAATAACGGTTACACGGTCGCTATGTACACGGTCATCATCAAGAGAAAAACACTCAAGAGCATAAGAAGAATGCCTGAGCCTATCCAGAAGAAGATGGCCAATCTCGTAGAAGATTTACGTGACAAGGGTCCGATGAGGAATGACTGGCCGAATTTCAGCAAACTTGGAAAAGATCAATACCACTGCCACCTGGCTCATAGTTGGGTGGCGTGCTGGTCTCACGAGCGCAGTTCCGTCGTCATTGAGGTGTCCTATGCAGGCAGTCGTGAAAACGCCCCGTATTGAGGTCGAGATCAGGGGAGAAATCTCTCCTAAGCTGATTGCGGTTTTGGAAGAAGAATTTGGCCCGGATCTTCTCCTTGCAGAGGAAGATGATGAAGAGCTCTTGGATGTTTTTGCAACCGAGTGGTATCGAGAGATGAAATCGAAAACCACTCCGGGGGATACTCTCAAGATATATCGAGAGAACCATGGGCTGACACAAGCCCAACTCGGCGACATGCTCGGTGGAATCCCCCGTCAGCATGTTTCTAATATGGAACGTGGCATCCGTCCTGTGAGCATGAAAACAGCTCGCAAACTGGCCAAAGTCTTTAAGGTTTCTCCGGGGAAGTTTGTCTGACAGCGCGTCTTGGAGAGGAGCTGATGTCTTTCTTGCTGCGCCTGTGGGTGTATGGACTCGTTGTCCTGGCCTCGGCTTCGGCTCAGGCCCAAGGCGTGCTGGAGATTCCCGGCGACGGAGGCAAGCTGTCGGGGATTGGACTCATCTCGGGCTGGAAGTGTAGCGCCGGGACTCTGACGCTCAGCCTTGACGGTGGGCAGCCCATTCCCCTGACGGGCGGCCAGCGGCGTGACGATACCCGGTCGGTGTGCGGCACAACGCATAACGGCTTTCATGCCCCCATCAACTGGGCGCTGCTCGGCGATGGCGACCACACGGCCGTGGTCTACGATGACGGCGTGGAGTTTGCCCGTAGCACCTTTGAGGTGGCGACCACAGGGGAGGAGTTTGTGACGGGGACGAGTGCCTGGGTCCGGGTGCCGGATTTTCCCGCGCCTGGGGAGATCACCCGATTTGAGTGGAACGAGAATACGCAACACCTGGAGATGGTGCGGACGCCCGAGGGTGACGAGTTGGTCGAGAGCCTGGTGATGGAATTCGTGCGGATTGAGGCGGGTACGTTTCTGATGGGTTCGCCGGCGGACAAGGAAGGCCGCGACGACGATGAAACCCTCCACCAGGTAACGATCGGCCGGCCGTTTTATTTGGGCAAGTACGAAGTCACCCAGGCCCAGTGGCGGGCGGTGATGGGCGACAGCCCGTCGTTTTTCCGCAACTGTGGTGACGACTGTCCGGTGGAGGGGATCTCTTGGGAGGAAGTGGCGACCTTCATCGACGAACTGAACACGCGGACGGGACTGACGACCTACCGGCTGCCGACGGAAGCGGAGTGGGAGTATGCGGCGCGAACGGGAACGCACACAACCTACCACTTTGGAGACGCGGAGTCCGAGCTGTGCCAGTACGCCAATCACGCCGACAGCAGCACGGATCTGGAGTGGCGCAACACGGCCTGCTCGGACGGTGTCGCCACCGGTCCGGCCCCGGTCGGCAGCTATCGGCCGAATGGCTGGGGGCTGTACGACATGCACGGCAACGTCTGGGAGTGGGTGGCGGATTGGTATGGCGACTATCCCGCCGCTTCAGTTACCGACCCCCAAGGCCCGCCCAGCGGCACCAGCCGGGTTCGTCGTGGTGGGGGATGGCGCAGCACGGCCGACTCATGCCGCACGGTCAATCGCGCCCGCTATGCGCCCGGTGACCGCAACATCAGCCTCGGCTTTCGCCTGGCCAGAACAATCCCGTAACGCTGTTGGCCGAGCTCTTGGCCTGCTATGCTGCAAGCCTTGCTTTGTCTGAAAAGGAGGACGCTATGCCGACGGTGACAGCCAATAATTGCGAGATGTTTTACCAGATTGACGATTTCACCGATCCGTGGCGGACCGATACCGAGACGGTGTGGCTGCAACACGGCGTCGGCCGTAGCACCAGGTTCTGGTATCACTGGGTGCCCGGTCTGGCCGATCAGTATCGGGTCGTTCGGCGCGATATGCGCGGCCACGGCCAGTCGGCCGACCCGGGACCGGACCACGGCTGGTCGCTCGACGAGCTGGTGACCGATATGCGCGACTTCATGGATGCGCTTGGCCTCGACCAGGTTCATTACGTGGGCGAATCAATCGGCGGCATCCTGGGCGTGCTGTTTGCCACCCGCTGGCCGGAGCGCTTCAAGAGCCTCACGATTTGTAACTCGCCGACCACGATTCGTCCCTCGGGCACGCAGGCCCTGTCGAGCCAGGACGGCAGCGTGAACCGGACCCTGGCCCGCGACGGCTCAAAGGGCTGGGGGCGCCTGCTGATCGAAAACAGGATCATCAGCGGCAAAAATCCGGCTCACACCGAGTGGGTCCTGGACGAGTGGGCCAAGACCCCGACCCACGTCTTGCAGGGCATTACGCGAACCCTGGACGGCGCGGACACCGCACCGCTGCTGCCCCAGGTCAGCGTGCCGACCCTGATTCTGGCTCCGACCCACAGCCCGATTACACCGCTGGCCGACCAGCTGTCCATGCGTACCGGGATTCCCAACGCCCGGATCACGGTGGTGGAAGGACCGGGCCACGAAATCTATGTTGATGAGCCGCAGCAGTGTTTACGGGCCGTACAGGATTTTCTGGCCTCGTTGGACTGAAGGGCAGGGCGGGACGCCGGGCACCAACGGTGCCCGGGCGGGATCTTACTTGGCCGGCTGAGCGGCCTGCTCGGTTGCACCGAGCCCGACCGACGGGCCGGCCAGCAGGGCCGTGGCCTCTTTTTCGACAACCGTGCCCTTGAAGAAGTCCGGGTTGCTCTCGCCCCAGAAGCGGACCGGGTTGGCGAACACAAAGTCCCGGAAATTGTCCGCGTTCATCAGCCCGTCGTCGACCAGTTCGTGGGCCTCGTGCAAGACGCCGGCCATGTCCTGAACATCGAAGTGCCCGACATCCGAGCCGAACAGGGCGTGCAGCTGGGCGGAGAAGGGGTTGCAGGCGGTGTTGAAGGCCCAGGCGTTCATCCGGTCGTCGGCCTCGCACCCGAAATAGAAATTTTTCACAAAGAGTTCTTTGAAGTCCTCTTTTTTGTCAATTCGGCAGGCGGCGTAGTCGTCGAGGTTGTCGATCCCGCCAACATCCGTCGCCGCCTTGGGCGGCATGGCCGTATCCAGCATGGCCTCCCGTTCACGCATGGCGCCGACCATGTCTTCATGCCCGTAAGCTTCGGCCAGTTGCAGGAGCAGCTTGCTGTCCAGGTTTTTGGGATCGACCTCGTCCAGGGCGTCGAGCTTGCGCTTTTCCCAGTGTTCGATGAGGTCGGTGTACAGCTGGCAGGCCCAGCCCACCCCGCCCTCCAGGAAGGCGAACTTCAGGTCGGGGAAGCGTCGGGTCACGCCGCCAAAGAACAGGGCCTTGCACACCGCCTCGTTGGCAACCGCAAAGTGGCCGATGTGGTTGTAGCAGAAGTTGGATGGCGAGACGCGCAGGCCAAAACCGCGTGAGCCGGAATGAAAGCTGGGAGCGACTTTGAGTTCCACGCATTTGGCCCACACCGGGTCGTAATCATACACGCTGTCGAGACCCAGCACGTCCCGCCAGGTGGCAACCTCGGCCGCCTCGGGGGTCTTCTCGGCCACAGCCTCAATCGGCCGGGCGATCAGGCTGCCCAGCATGACGACCTTGAGGCCGAGCTGTCGGACCGCGTACTCCAGCTCTTCAATCGCTTCCTCGGGGGTATGCATGGGAATGACCGCCGACGGCGTCATGCGGTCCGAGAACGGCCCGAAGTAGTCGGCGCTGAAGGTGTTGAAGGCGCGGCAGGCGGCCTTGCGGGCCTCGGCGTCGGGCACCAGCGGCAGGCCCAGACCGGCGGTCGGGTAGAGGACGCTGAAGTCGATACCGAGTTCGTCCAGGCGTTCATTCATCAGCTTTGGCATCATGGCCGTGGCCCGGTCGCGGGTGTTTTTGGTCGGCAGCGCCCAAAAGGCCTGCTGGGCGGTCCGGTGGGCGGTCCGCTCGGCAACCGACATGGCGAGCTGGTTCTGGACCAGCTTGGGAAACATCGAGAAGCCCTCGACCGCCTTGTCGCCGCCTATCTTGCGCAGCTGGCTTCTGATCAGGGGACCGAATTCCAGCCAGTGGCCGTCGGCGTCAACGACTGGATGGGGGAGCCTGGCCCGAATGTTTGCCGACGATGCGGCATGACCGTTGGTACTCATACATGACCTCCTTTTGATAGCGTCCTGGTCCGGTCAGAATAGGAATTTTCTCTCGGCTTTTCAACAAAGTGGACGATGATAACCCTCTGCGTGAGAAGAGATCATCGTCCACTTTGACTTTGACGCTTGAGCGCCTCAGGCGAAGGGTTTCAAAAAGTCCAGCAAGGCCGCGTTGACCTCGGCCGGTTTCTCCATCTGGACCCAGTGGCCGGCGCCGTCGATCAGCACCTTGCCGCGCAGGTCCGAGACAAACGAGTCCATCAGTTCGAGCAGCCCGCCGCCGGCAAAAGACAGCACCAAGTCTTTTTTGCCGGCGATAAAGAATGCCGGCGGTTCGACCTTGGCCTCGGCCAGCTGGGGGGTGATTTCGAGGTTGCGGTCGATATTCCGGTACCAGTTGATCGGTCCCCGAAAGCCGCTTTTTTTATACTGCGCCTCGTAGTAGTCGAGATCTTCGGTCGTCAGCCACGGTGGCAGGCTGGTCGGGTCGGGCAGACCGTCGAGGAAACCCGCGCTGGCCGGCTTGTGGGTAAACCACACGCCCTCGGGCGCGTCGCCGGACGCCACATAATAGGTCACTCTCAGTGATTTACGGACATCGGTCTCCAACTCGGCCTCGGCCACCCCGGGCTGCTGGAAATAGACGATATACCAGAAATTGTCGCCGAAATTTTCCTGCCGGGTCATCACCCCGACCTGTCCCCGGACATACGGGACGCTCATGCCGACCACGGCCCGCACCCGCTCTGCGTGCAGCAGGGCGGTGTGCCAGGCCACCGGCGCGCCCCAGTCGTGGCCGACCACCACGAACCGCTCGTGGTCCAGGGCGTCGGCAATGCCGACCACATCCTTGGTCAGCTCGACGATATTATATGCCTCAACAGCCTCGGGCCGGTCGCTGCCGCCATAGCCGCGCTGGTCCGGTACCGCAACCTGAAAGCCGGCCTCAACCAGCGGGTCTATCTGGTGGCGCCACAGATACCAGCACTGGGGGAAGCCGTGGAGAAGAATCACCAGCGGCCCCGTGCCCTCAACAACGGTCCGTAGCCGAATGCCGTTTGTCTCGATCAGCTGAAAATTCCGTTCTTGCATCGCTCTGCTCCTTCCCGTTTTTGGCGCTCATCCAAACGTTCGCGTCCAGACTAGCCAGGCGTGTGTGTGTAGCATATAATTGCGTTTCCGCCCACCGCTGCACGGGGCGAGATTGACAGAATGGAGAGACAGATATGCGACTGGGGAAACTTGGCAGAGCCATTTCAGTAGGAATGATGTTTGGGGGCATGTTGTTCCTGGCGGCTTGTCCAGGAGACTTGGAAGATGCGGAAAGAAAAGCAACAGGAGCGGATAACGCACTACCAGAAGAAACCCTCGAGCAGTGTGTGGCAGGATGCGAAGAGGTCGCCCTGAAGGAGGAGGAAGACTGTAAAGCACAGCTGTCAGAGGAGGAGAAGGTCGATAAAACGTCCTTTGATAGTGTGTTTCTCCGCTGTCGGACTGACGCCGAAGGCACGCGGAATGGTTGTCAGGTCGAGTGTAACATGGCAGACCGCCGCCGGCGTCAATAATGCGGCGATCCGTGGCGGGGAGCGGTCGAGTCGGCTGTCCGCTTGAGCCTTGATTGAGAGGAGCACCGCATGTCTGAATTCGCGTATGCGACCGCCATCGAAATCGCGCAAAAGATCCGCCAGCGGGAGGTGTCGAGCCGTGAGGTGCTCGACGCGCTGCTGGAGCGGGTCGACACGCTCGATAAGCCGATCAACAGCGTGGTGACGCTCGATGCCGAGCGCGCCCGCTCTGAAGCCGATGCGGCCGACGCGGCCCTGGCCCGGGGCGAGGTCCGTGGTCCTTTGCACGGCGTCCCCATGACGGTCAAAGACTCCTTTCAGACCGCAGGCATGCGCACCACCTCGGGGGCTCCCGAGCTGTCGGACTTCGTGCCCGAAGAAGACGCCTGGCCGGTGGCCCGGCTGCGCGAGGCCGGAGCGGTTATTTTTGGCAAGACGAATCTGCCGATCTACGCCGGAGATCTACAGAGCTACAACGAAGTCTTTGGCACGACCAACAATCCCCACGATCTGGGACGCACCCCGGGCGGTTCGTCGGGCGGCTCGGCCGCAGCCCTGGCGTGCGGGTTTACGCCCCTGGAGCTGGGGAGTGACATCGGCGGCTCGATCCGCCTGCCGTCACATATGTCGGGCGTGGTCGGACACAAGCCGAGCTACGGTATCGTGCCCGCCCACGGACAGATTCCCGGCCCGCCCGGAACGCTGACCCTGGCCGACCTGGCCGTTGCCGGGCCCATGGCCCGGAGCGTCGAAGACCTGGAACTGGGTCTCGATATCATGGCCGGACCGAACCGCTGGGAGCGGCCGGCGTGGCGGCTCGAACTACCGCCGGCTCGCCATCAGCAGCTCAAGGACTACCGGGTGGCGGCCTGGCTGGACGATTCTCGCTGCCGGATTGAACCGGGGGTCAAGGTCCTGCTCGAATCCGCCGCCGGTCAGCTGGCCGCCGAGGGGGTCCGCCTCGACACCCAGGCGCGGCCCGATTTTTCTCTCGAAAAAATCGCCACCACGTTTCAGGCCTTGCTGCAGGTTGCGCTGTCGGGCGGCGTTCCCCGCGACAAAATCGAGCTGTACGCGACCGCGTCGGGCGACACGAGTATTGACCGCACCCGACGCTTCATGGCCATGCGTCACCGCGAGTGGCTGAGCTATAACGAGCGTCGCATGCAGCTGCGCAAGCGCTGGGAAGAGTTTTTCCAGGACTGGGACGCCATGCTCCTGCCGGTCATGCCGTGTGGCGCCATCCCGCACGATCATTCCGAGCCCCAGGCTGGACGCACCGCCACGGTTGGCGGCCAGGAGTATCCGTACTGGGATCTGATCACCTGGATGGCGCCGGCGGGCGCCTGTTACCTGCCGGTGACGGTTGTCCCGGTCGGGTGTCTGGACAACGGCCTGCCGGTCGGCGTACAGATTGTCGCTCCCTATCTGGAGGATCGGACCAGCCTGGACCTGGCCAGGCATGTGTTGGCGCTGACGGGCGGCTGTCCCCGTCCGGCAGGGTTCTGAGACGGCGTTCAACACGGAGCAGGCATGGCCGACTCGATTCTCGATCATCCGATTATTTCGAGTCGGTATTTTTTCCCTCAGCCCGCGACTCTTGCCGAACCCTACTGGGTCACGGCGGCCGACGGAAGTCGGCTGGCGTGCAGCTATTCCCCGGTCCATCCCGAGGCCAAGACGGTGGTGTATTTCCACGGCAACGGAGAGGTGGTGGCCGATTATCTGCCTGGCTTTGCCGAGTGGTTCAACCGGGCGGGCTACAGCCTCCTGCTGGCCGAATACCGTGGCTATGGCATGTCAAGCGGCACGCCCGCGCTGGCCGGCATGCTGGACGATGTCGTGCCGATTCTTGACAGTCTTGCGACGCCGGATGAAAAGCTGGTCCTGTTCGGCCGTTCAATCGGGTCCCTGTACGCCATACATGGCGCTGCCCAGCGTCCGAAAATCGGCGGTCTGATTATCGAGAGCGGCGTGGCCGACCTGGCCCAGCGGTTTTTCCTGCGGGTTCAGCCCCAGGAACTCGGCGTGCTGGCGGCCGAGGTGACGGATGCGCTCCAGGCCGCTTTTGATTACCGCCGTAAACTCGGCGTCTTTGCAGGAAAGACCCTGATCCTCCACGCCCGTTTTGACGAGTTGGTCGGCAGCGAACATGCCGAAATGCTGCACGACGCGGCCCGGGAACCAAAACGACTCACGATCTTTGCCCAGGGCGGTCATAACGACATTTTCTACCGCAACCAGGCCGAATACCAGCGGCTGGTCGAAGCCTTTCTCAAAACCGTCTAGCCTGTCGTGTGGCGTGTTCAGAAGGCGGTGCAGCGTGTGGTGGTGGGAGGCGTCCGCTCACAGGCCAGCGAATCGGTGACTCCCGAGGCCAGCAGAGCGCAGGCGTTGGTGATTGCCGCTCTGAGCGCTTCTATTTCGCTCGCCCCGTCAACCGTCCGACAGTCGTACGCTCCCCGGAACTGCATGCACACCTCGCACCGATACCCGCCGACTTGCAAGCTGGAATACACCACCAGGGCGATCAGGGCGATCAGGGCTGCCGCCGCTATCCAGGTCGTCTTTTTCATATTAGGCTCTATTCTAGCCTGGGTGACGCAACACATAAACACGCCGATATGAAAGAGGAAGCGTCGCATGAACTGGATCTGGCTCGGACTCGTTGTCGTGTCTGTCATCGCGGCTGCCTTTAACGGCACGATGGCAGCCGTGACCACGGCCTCAATAGACTCGGCCAAGTCGGCCGTCAGCCTGGCCCTGGGCCTGGTCGGGGTGATGGCCTTTTGGCTGGGCCTGATGCGGATTGTCCAGGAGGGCGGCTTGCTGCATACGCTCGCCCGAGCCTTGCGGCCGCTGATGGTGCGGCTGTTTCCGGATGTCCCGGCCGAGCACCCGGCCATGAGCGCGATGATCATGAATATGGCCTCAAACATGCTGGGGCTGGGCAATGCGGCCACTCCCTTCGGCATCAAGGCCATGCAGGAGCTGGACCGGCTCAACCCCCAACCCGGTGTTGCCACCAACGCCATGGCCCTTTTTCTGGCGATCAACACCTCAAGTCTGGCGCTTGCTCCGCTGGGGGTGATTGCGCTACGCGCCTCGCTGGGCTCAAACGATGCGGCCGGCATCTGGTTGCCGACCCTGTTTGCCACCTCGCTCTCGACCCTGGTCGGCATTGGAGCCGCAAAGCTCTTGCAGCGGGCCGTACCGGTCGGACCGGCGGCGGGCTCGTCCGAGACCACCGTCTCCCGCCCGAACCAGGCTATGCCGCCCCCGGACCAGGATGACCTCGGCGCCGACCGACCGACCTCGCGACCGGGCTGTCTTGCCGCCCTGGTGACGCTGGCCGCTCTGGGCCTTGGTTTTATCGTGCATCTGCGGGCCAGCCTCGCTAGCGGCCTGTCGGTCGGGGAGGTGCTGCGGGATGCCGTCTCTACCTGGCTGCTGCCGGTCCTGATTGTGCTGATGCTGGTGTATGGCATGGCCAAACGGGTGGCTGTGTATGACGCCATGATTGCCGGGGCGAAAGAGGGCTTTCAGGTCGCGCTCAGGATCATTCCGTTTTTGGTCGCCATTATCGTTGCGGCCGGCATGTTCCGGGCCTCGGGCCTACTCGACGCCATGATTGCCGTGGTCGGCCCGGGGCTCAGCCTGATCGGCTTTCCGGCCGAAGCCCTGCCCATGGCCCTGCTGCGTCCGCTGTCTGGCTCTGGCGCCTACGGCATTATGGCCGAGATCATGCAGGCCGAGGGGCCGGACAGTCTGGTCGGCTATCTGGTGTCTACGCTTCAGGGCAGTACCGAGACAACGTTTTATGTTTTGGCCGTCTACTTTGGCGCTGTTGGCGTCACACGGGTGCGTCACGCCCTGGCCGCTGGATTGACGGCCGACCTGGCCGGCATTATCGGGGCGCTTGTGGCGGTGCGTTGGCTGGTGGGCTGAGACGCCATGTGAGCGGAATGCTCCATGCCGCTTGACACCGGCCGGGAAGAGAGGAGCACGCCCCTTGCCTGAGCCAAGTCCATGGCTGTATTACTCCGTCGGGGTTGTCGCAACGCTTATCATCGGGATTGGCAAAGCCGGCTTTGGCGGTGGGGTTGGCCTTGTGGCCGTCCCCCTGTTGGCCCTGGTGCTGCCCATTGACACGGTCCTCGGCGTGCTGCTGCCGCTGCTCATCGCCGGTGACATTCTCAGTATTGGCCACCATTGGGGCCGCCAGTCGCGCCCCCACGTCCGTTGGCTGGGAGCGGGCTCGGCCGGCGGATTCTGTCTGGGAGCAGTCTTGCTGAGTGCCCTGCGCTACAGCCCTAATTTCATTCCGCTGCTCACGCTGAGCGTGGGCGGCATCTGCCTGGGGTTTATCGGTCTTCAGGTCTACCGGCTGCTCGGTGGCAGGCTCACCCGTTTTCCCGACCACCCGGTCGCCGGCGGCTCGGTCGGGCTGCTGGCCGCCTTTGTCTCAACCCTGGCCCATGCGGCCGGTCCGCTGGTGAGCTTGTATCTGCTCGAACAGCGGCTGGACAAATACCAGATCGTGGCGACCAATCTGGTGGTCTTTTTTTGGGTCAATCTGGCCAAGCTGGCCACCTATATCGGGCTCGGCTTGATCAACGCGGCCAGCCTAGTCGAGTCGCTGATTTTTTTGCCGTGTGTGCCAATCGGGACCGTTCTCGGCGCCAGGCTGCACGCCAGTATTCCAGAGCGGCCGTTTATGGCCGTCTTGTACATCGGGGCGGCGCTGGCCGCCGCCCGCCTGGTCTACACCACCCTCTGATCCGGCATGGTGGTGGGACGCAAACAAGGGAAAAAGCTCGGTGTGTACGACAGCAAGCTATAGCGAAAATAAGGCGAAAATGTTAGGCTGCCCGGCATATGGACAGACATCCCACCAACCGGCTCAAGGGGCGGGGTACGCCCCGCAATCCGACCAGTCGCTTTGAGACCATCAGCTACCAACCTGATCCTGCCGATCCTGACGGGCCGGATTCAGCCCCGGACCAGCCCGGCCCCAAAACCCGTCTGCTGCGCGACCCGTCGCGGACTATCTTGAGCTATAACACCAGCCCGGATGTCGGCTTTCGGGTCAGCCTCAACCCCTACCGCGGCTGCGAGCACGGCTGTATCTACTGTTACGCCCGGCCGACCCATGAGTGGCTCGGACTGTCCGCTGGCCTGGACTTTGAAACGACGCTGCTGGTCAAGCACGACGCGCCCCAGCTGCTGGACAAGGCTCTGGCCGCGCCGTCCTGGCAGCCCCAGCCGATCTTTTTCAGCGGCATCACCGACGCCTACCAGCCGGTTGAGCGCCGGCTTGAGCTGACCCGGGGCTGCCTCAGGGTGCTGGCCGCGTATCGTAACCCGGTCAGCATTGTGACCAAGAGTGGCCTGGTGAGCCGCGACCGTGACCTGCTGGCCCAACTGGCCGAAGATCGGGCCGCCCTGGTATGTCTATCGCTGACTACGCTGAACGCCGAATTGGCCCGGCGTCTCGAACCGCGGGCCTCGACTCCGGCGCGTCGTCTGGCCGCCATTGCCGCGCTGGCTGAGGCCGGCATTCCGGTCGGGGTGATGATCGCCCCCATCATCCCCGGACTGACCGAGCACGAGATTCCGGCACTGCTCACGGCTGCCGCCCAGGCCGGCGCGCAGTTTGCCGGCCATACTATTGTGCGGCTGCCGTATGGCGTGGCTGAACTCTTCGGCCAGTGGCTGGAAGACCACTATCCCGAGCGGAAAAACGCCGTCTTGAACCGGATTCGCTCAATACGGCGCGGAAAGCTGAACGACGCGCGCTGGAAGACCCGGATGCGGGGGGAGGGGGTGCTGGCCGAGTCGATTCATGGTCTGTTTGCCGTTATGAGCCGCAAAGCCGGGCTGGACCGTCCCTTTCCCCAGCTGTCCGGCGCAGCCTTTCGGCGGCCCGGTCAGGCGTGTCAGCTGAGCCTGTTTTCGACGGGACAGAGAACCTGAGCTATAGCAGTTTCAGCGGGGCGGCGACCAAGGAATTCACGGCGCAAAGTCCACTTGCAGGTTGGCGTACACCTCATTCGCGCTGCGGACCAACTCCCACGGAACGCCGGGCGCCTCGCGGTCGTTGCTGTGCATGATCAGGGGCAGGGTCTGACCGGCCGGCGGCTGGGGCTCGACAAACACCAGGGTCCCGGCCGCGCTGAGTTGGGGTTGGTCAAAGGCGATAAACCGGTCGCGGTCCCAGACGCTGTCCTGCATGCTCAGAGTCAGCACGCTTGTCTGGCCCGGCTGGATCAGGCCGCTGGGCTGGACATCCATGAGCAGCGCTGTGCCCTCGGGATCGGGATACGCCCCCAGGCTGTCCCGGTTGACAAAAGACAGATAGCTGGTGGTGAATTTCCGCAGCAGAACAGGCGACTCGGCCAGATTTGTCACCTCGACCTGTACACGCAGAGCCCGGCTGGTCGGCTGGTAGCGCATCTCCATGATCGTCGTCCGCACGGCTTGGGGCAGAGGCTGGGAGTCCGGCAGATTCCACTCTCTGGGGGTCTGATGCGGAATGGTCGGCGGCATGTTGGCGTTGGTGATCCACAGGCCGCCGATCAGCACGGCTGCCAGGACTAGACCGAAAACACCCGCGACCCTTTTATCCCGTCGGCTGAACTGTTCCTCGTCCACCCCTTCGAGCAGCAGCATGTGGCGGACCAGGAGCGGTTTTGTCGCCCAGTAGACCAGCCAGGCCACGCCCAGCAGGCCGAAAGCCAGATGCCAGCCCAGAATCCGACCGAAGCCGAAGTGTTCCAGATCAATCGTCTCACCGGTGGCCGACAGCGTGACCTGGTAGCTTGGCGGACCGTCGCCCGGCTCGACCTCGATCCACTTGGCCGGGCCGACCAGGCCGCCGGTGCCAGCCAGGTTGATCATGGGGTGGACGTGGTAGCGTCCGGGCTGGCGGGCCTGGAGCACGAGGCGAAAATCGTACAGTCGGCCGATCTCGATATGAAAGGCGTTCTGGATGAAGCGGCCGTTGATCCAGCGCTCTTTGGTCGCCAGCTTGGGACCCGGCACCAGAACCCCGATCCAGCTGAGTTCGGGCTCGGGCAGGATCCGGGGCCACGATTCCATCATGCGGAATTTCCCGCTGAGGGTCATGGTTTCGTTGACCTTGAGCCGGTCGTGGGAGAAGCTGACGTTGAAAAATGCCAGGCCGCGCATGCGCACAAAGGGTTCCAGATTGTGCTCGCCGTGGGCCGACAACGGTGTCGGCGCGCCAATCAGCAGACTCAGCCCCAAGACGACCGCGATCCAGATGTGTGCAAAGCTGGCCATGTTTGCCTGCTCGTCCGGGCTGTCAGGTCTGTTTGAGGATTTTTCTGGTCGGCAGCACGCCTAGGGCGTGGCCCAGCAGGATGCCGAGCCAGTAGACCAGGGTACAGGTGATCCCGGCCATGAACACGCTGATCCAGATCCGCTGGCCCAGAAAGGATTGCAGGGTGCCGACATCGATCCGGCGCAGATACTCGGGCGTTTGAGGCCGGATGAAGTAGTAGCCCATCAGGTCGGCGACGGTGAAGGTCTTGCCAAACAGGCTCAGGGGTTGCAGAAACGGCATCAGCATGAGCCAGTTGACCGCGTAGAACAGAAAACCCCACAGAAAACCGCCAATCAGGCTGGTGACCAGATAACTCCGGCTCCAGAACAGGGTCAGGTCGAGCATCATGGCCAGCGGGATGGTGGTCGACGGCCAGACAAAATTGAGTGGGTAGAACTCCAGGCCGTGAAAGCTGAACACCCGGCTGAGCCACGCCCCGACCAGGACGAAGACGGCGGCAAAGGTCGCGCCCAGGGGCAGCCGCAGATAGTGCCAGGCCAGATAGTGCCCGACCGAGGTGACCAGCAGGGCCGAGGCCGGTCCGACGATCGGCCACCACAGTTTGTCTTTCCAGTCGACCCAGAAGTCCCAGTCGCCAAAGTACAACATTCGGCTGATGTGGGGGATGACGGTAAAGAAGCCGACCAGGGCGAGGATCAGCATCAGGTCGAAGATCTTCGCCTCTTTCGTCCGGCCCAGAGCAGTGAGGTCCTGCGCGTTCATGCCAGCCGCCGATACCGGACTAGGCTCGGGCGGACCGCTCTTCCGGCACGTCTGCCTGGGCCGCCTGCTCGGCCATGGCTTTCAGGTTCTTGAAGATATGCGGCACGGTCACGAACAGCAGGGCAAAACCGGCAAAAAAGAAGTACGTCGCCCAGGCAAACGGGAAATGGTAGGGCTGGACGAACAGCTCTTCGGTGATCCAGCTGGAGTGGCCGAGTTCGTTAAAGCTGACATTGGCCAGGAGCAGCCAGGCGCCGGCCGGGAAGAGCAAGTAGGAGATCGGCAGGCCCTTGCCGTTCTCGCCCACGTACAAATAGTGCAGCCGTTTATAGGCGTACCACGAACTCAGCCCGGTCATGATGATGAGCATCGGAAAGGTGAAGAAAAACAGGGGGATGTGGCTCGGAGTAAAAGCCGTGTCGCGGACTACGATCTGGTGCCAGGAGGCGTCCTGCTCGGCAAAATAGCTCACCCCAAAGCCAAACATGGCGGCCACCACCACCGTCGCCCATAGCTTGCCGATATGGCTCAGTTCATGCTGGGCCAGAATACCGTGGTGTTCCCGGCGCTGGGCTTCACACACCTGGCAGGGCTTGCGGTAGGCCATCCAGCCCAGAAATCCGACCACGGCCAGAATGCCGAATTCGAGATACAGCAGCCCCATCCAATAGGTGGCAAACTCGGGCGTTGTGGCGTCCATGCCGACCGGAAACCACCAGGCCTCCTGCCACAGCCGAATGCTGAGCTGGACCAGCAGACCCAGGCTGACACAGATGACCAGAAAGCGGACATACGGGATCTCTTCCCGAATCTCTTTGTGACGAGCAAACATGGTGGCAACCCTCCTTAGAGCGCACATGTGTGCAGCACGGGCAGGCGGCGGAGAACAGCGGAAGTCGGGGCCGGTATGAAACCTGCCCCTATCGCTCAGGCGCTGAGCGGGTCTGCGGCGCTGACCGTATACTTCTTGGCCTCAACCGGGCCGGCCACCAGCCGGGGAATGGCCTTGAGGAATGTGGCCATGTGGTCGGTCTGCATATGCCGGGCGAGGGCTTCCTCAGACTCCCACTCCTCAAACACGCGTATGAGGTTGGGATCGGCCAGATCGGCGTAGAACTGGTAGAACAGACACCCGTCTTCGGCCTGGGTGGCTTTTGCCATGTCAAGCGCCAGTTGGACGGCCTCGTCACGGCTTTCGGCCTTGATCGGAATAGTCCCTGAAACAACAAGCATGTGAGTCCTCCCTGAGTACGATGTGGCCGCGATTATTGCAGCCCCGTCAGCCCGATGCAAACGCACATGTTGGCGAGTCCCCAAGTGCGGTGTACACTAACCGTCGGTCCGATTTCTGCCGTCCGTCTGGAGGAGATATGAAAGAGTTTCGCAGTCTCTTATACGAGAGTCCGGCCCCGCATGTGGCTCGGATTGTCCTCAACCGGCCCGAGACCCGCAACGCCCAGGATACCCG
Source organism: uncultured Binatia bacterium (SeqCode) (assembly GCA_965243735.1). Taxonomy (GTDB): domain Bacteria; phylum Desulfobacterota; class Binatia; order Bin18; family Bin18; genus JAAXHF01. The sequence continues at coordinate 2,346,517 of CBDEVZ010000008.1, read as the reverse complement.
TCTGCTGTACGAGCTGAACCAGGCCTTTGACACGGCCGCCCAGGATGACGAGGTCAAGGTGATCATCCCCATAAGCTGCACGTCCACGGCATGCTGATCGATCCGAGCGGGCTGCCGCCGGATACGGCCAGGGCGCTGCGGGCCAAAACCAACCAGAAAGCGAGCTAGGCATGCAATATCGTACACTCGGCAAAACCGGTCTGCGGGTTTCGGAAGTCACCCTCGGGGGGGGCGGCATCGGTATGGTGTGGGGCGAGACGACCGAAGAAGAGTGCCTCGAAACCGTCAAAGCTGCGGTGGCCGCCGGCATCAACACGATTGATGTGGCTCCCATCTACGGCAAAGGCACGGCAGAAGAGATTGTCGGTCGGGTCTTGCCCGAACTGGGGGAGAAACCCCTCCTTGCCACCAAAGTCTTTCTCCAGCCCCAGGAACGGACCGATCTGGCCGGCGCCATCCGGCGCTCTGTCGAGGCCAGCCTGAGCCGCCTGGGCTGCGAGCGGATCGATATTTTCCAGCTGCACAACCAGGTCGAGCCTGAGGAACCCAGCGTGCCGCTCCGGCTCAGCCTGGACGAGGTTCGCCGACCGAACGGGGTGCTCGACACCCTGCAACAGCTCAAGGACGAGGGCGTGGTCGGCGCCATCGGCTTCACCGGCATTGCGCGCCACGACGTGATTGAGGCGTTGCTGTCCGAGGCTCGTTTGGAAACGGTCCAGCTGGTGACGAACATCCTGAACTCCGAAGGCGAGATGGGCGCGGCCGGTGACGGCGCCTACCGGGATCATCTCAAGATGGTGCAGACCGCCCAGGCCAATGGCTTGGGCGTGTTTGGCATCCGACCGTTTGCCGCCGGCTCGCTGACCGACGCCATCGACCGCTCCCTGCCCGACGACCACCCGGTCGCCGCCGACTTTGCCCTGGCCCATAGCGAACTCGGCTTTCTGACCGATCGAGACTCGATGGCCGTGGCGGCCATGCGCTATGCGCTCAGTCTGCCCGGCGTCAGCACAGTTGTGACCGGAGCCAAAAATCGGGCCGAGTTGGCCGAGGCGATTGCCGCCACCCGGGCCGGTCCGCTTTCGACCGAGGTCATGGAGCGGATTGCCGAGCTGCAACAGACGGCCTTGAAACGCCCCGCTTGAGGGTGTCCCCGGCGACCCCGCGATTGCCACATCAAGCTTACGGGCGACCGACCTTGGCTCTGCCTACTCCTACCCTGCTTCTACACTTGGGCTTTCCAGTCGCCCTGGGCGACAATGCCGGCCGCGTGGGGCAGCACCTGCTCGCTGAACTGCTGCATCTGGTCTTCGAGTTCCTGGCGCTGCCCCGACGGGCAGTCGAAAAAACACACCATCAGCGAATAGCCGGCCTGGGCAAAACGCTCCAGGTCGGTCAGGATCTGGTCCGGCGTGCCGGTGCAGATGCGACGGGGATTGGCCCGCGCTTGAAAGGTGGTTGATCTTCTCTTCCTAACCGATTGGTTAAGATCAACCACCTTCGGATCGTCCGCCGTGGTCAACCGGGCTGAGCTGACGCCGATCATGGCAAACTCGGCCGGGTCTTTGCGCTGACGCTCAAGCTCACGGCGGATAACCTCCTGAGCCTTGGCGTAACGGCTCGGCTCGGCGTGCGAGTCCAGAAAAATAGGGTAGAAGCCATCACACAGGCGCGCCGCCCGACGGGCGCCGGCCACGGTCACCCCGCCATAAATAATCGGCGGGGCAGGGCGCTGAACGGGTTTGGGGTCCATTGACACCGCGTCAAAGCGGTAGAACTGGCCTTGGAAGCCGACCGCCTCGTCAGCCCAGGCGCGTTTATAGACCTCGATGCACTCCTCAGTCTGGGCCGCGCGCCTGGCATACTCAAGGCCGAGCGCGTCAAACTCTTCCTGCATCCAGCCGGCCCCCACGCCGAACAACAGCCGACCGCCCGACAGCTGGTCGATCGTCGCAAACTGGCGCGCATCGCTCAGCGGATTGCGGTAGGGCGCGATCAGTACGCTGGTGCCGAGCTTGAGGCGGCTGGTGCTGACCGCCACCGCGCCCATGGCGACTGCGGCGTCGAGCATGGTATGCCGTGACTCGTAAGCGCGCGTGCCCGAGGCGTTGGCCACATGGGCGCTGGTCGAGGCCATGGGCATGCACACATGGTCGGGAAACCACATCGAGTGATAGCCGAGGCGTTCGGCCAGCTGGGCGGTCTGGACCGGCTGCATGTGCGCGACGCTGATCGAACGGGCCAAAAAATTGACTTCGTCCCGATAGCCGAAGCCGTGGGTGGTGGCGTATAGACCGATATCCATATCTCTTGTCTCCCGCCCGCTCCCGTAGCACCGGGCGCTCGGTGCGGTCAAGGGCAGGCCCGGTCGAGCAGTGTCTCAGTCTGAAGATGTTTACCCCGGCCACACATTCAGCGGTTCTCTCTTTGTTCTCAAAATACATTATTCGAGCTACCGTTTGCGTGGTATGGGACATTATGAGGAAGGGAAGGCGTCAACATGAAAAAAAGCCTGCGAGCGGGCGCTGTGCTCTTGAGTTTCGTCTTTTTCACCACACTAACGGCAGGGAGCCTCCCCATGACCCCTCTGGACATTGCTCAGGCGTATTACTTGGCCTTGTATGGCAAGGAGTTTGAGCAGGTGCGGGCCGTAGCGGCGCCGGATATGGTGTTTGAAGACCCGACCGCTCTGGCTGAGAGTGGTCTCGCCTCTCAGCTGGATTCGCTCGCCGCCTTTCTCGACTACATGGCGGCCAATCTCGGAGAGGACACCACCGTCCGTATCGTGAAAAGTTTTGCGTCGAACGACCGTGTGGTGCTGTATGTTGAAATCACGGGCACCGCGTCCGCCCAGTATTTTGGCGGTCCCGCACATGAGACAGTGGAGATCAAAGCCGAGGGTCTCACGGTGTTGCAGATCCACAAGGGGCGGGTGATTCGCCATACCGATTACTTTGATTATCCCGCTTTGAACGCCTTTGTAGCGGCCCAGCTCCGGTGACACTTTGTCCGTTATCAGCCAGCCGGCCATGTTAAATTTTGATGAAATGTGGCCCCTCAGCAGCGCCACCTATTTGCGGGCGCTGCCGGGTTCCGGTAGGTTGCCTGCTTCCCCACCCCAGGGGCCGTGCTCCCCTGCCGCCCTAACCACCTGAGCACGGCCCCGTCCTCTCATCTTGGAAGCTCAACACTTTGGGCGTTATCAGACGTTGCGGGCCAAGCGGGCGAGGGGTGGTGTCAGAAAATCAAGGACTTACGGGGTGCGGCCGGCCACGTCCGACTGAATGAATCGCGGGTAAAACGGCCGAGTGGCCGAAGATTGTTCAGTGCGTGGTATGCACTGGGAACCTGGTAGGAGAACACGAGTGAGATGGAGCCGGTGCTGTCGGTTTTTGAGGTTGAGGCGCATGGGGCCTCGGGCTGTACCTGTCATCTAGGCCCATCTCCCAAGGGCTGTCTTAGTGCACCAACATGGTGTATCCTGGTGAGACCGTCTAGTCTAAGAGGAGCGACAGCATGGAAGGCAGTGAAGGAGACCAGCATAACAGGAAACCCGAAGGGCCAGTGTCGGTCCGGGCATCGATCAGCTTTCCCCCCGACATCTACGAGGCATTGAAACAGCTTGCCCGGAAGAAGAAGGTCTCGTTGGCATGGGTTGTGCGGGATGCAGCCGAAGAATATGTCAACGCGCAGGAAAAACAGATGGAGCGGGCATGAAGACTGACGAGAAAATTTCGACGGAGACCAGCATATGACAGGTGTGACGAAAAGCTCGGCTCGCTCCTCATCAGAGCCCATACAAGCGGCGCTGGAACTTCCCGATGGTGCACGCTTTTATCGCTGTGCCTTGCAGGTCAATCCCTTTGCCTATCTTGCCAGGCATGGCAAACAGACACCCTTCCAGTCGGAACCCGATTATAACAAGGCAGTGGTAGAGGCCTGCCTCGCCAATGGAATAGAGGTCATTGGGGTCACCGATCACTATCGGATACAGGACTCATGGAGCTTGGTGCGCGCCGCCCGCGACGCGGGCTTATGGGCATTCGGCGGCGTCGAAGCTGTCTCGAAGGAAGGAGTTCATTTCCTGTGCCTCTTCGATCCTGAAAAGGACGAAGATGTGGAACGCTTCATCGGCAGCTGTGGTATTCGCAACAGCGATCAAGCGTCTCCAATAGGCAGTTTGGACTCTACCGAACTGTTGGAACATGCAAGGCAATGGGGCGCTGTGTGTATTGCCGCGCATGTTGCGTCTAACGGGGGGCTGCTGAGAACCCTGAAAGGACAAGCCCGGGTCAGCATATGGCAATCGCCGCATTTGCTGGCCTGTGTACTTGCTGGACCTGTTGATGATGCACCGGAGGAGTTCAAACCGATCCTGCAGAACAAGAACTCTGACTACCGCCGTGCGAGCGTCCTGGCGATACTCAATGCAGCGGATGTCAACGGCCCCGAAGACTTGAAAAAAGATGGAGCGTCTTGCTTCATCAAGATGTCGGCCGTCTCGGTTGAAGGGTTTCGCCAGGCGTTTCTGGATCCGGAGTCCCGCATCCGACTGCACAGCAATCCGCATCCAGAACCCCATGTTGAGTTCCTCGCCATGGCGTGGCAAGGCGGGTTTCTGCGCGATACCGCCGTGCATTTCAATGGCAATCTTAACGCCGTGGTTGGCGGGCGCGGCACCGGAAAATCAACGCTGATCGAGAGCATCCGCTATGTCCTTGGCCTTGACCCGCTCGGAGACGAGGCACAGAAGGCGCATGCCGGTGTGGTCCGACACGTCCTGAAATCAGGCACAAAAGTCTCTCTGCTCGTGCGCTCGCACAGCCCATCCGAGCGCTGCTACACGCTCGAACGCTCGGTGCCGAATCCGCCGATTGTCAAGGATGAAACCGGCGAGGTGCTGCCCATTACGCCGGGAGACGTAGTGCCCGGCGTGCAGGTGTTCGGCCAGCATGAAATCTCCGAACTCGCCAAGAGCCCCGACAAGCTCACCTTGCTCCTCGAACGGTTCGTGGACCGCGATCCGTCGCTGGCCGGGCGTAAGGCGACGCTCCAATTGGAGCTTGAGCGATCTCGCGGCCGCATCGTAGACGTGCAGCGTGAGATGACAATGCTTGAGGAGCGTCTTGCGGCCTTGCCTGGTCTCGAAGAGACGCAGAAGCGCTTTCAGCAGGCCGGACTGGAAGAACGGCTCAAGGAAAGAAGTCTGCTGATCAGGGAAGAGCGTCTGTTTTCGACGCTGGACGAACGGTTAGATCCATTCCGGGCGTTGCACCGTGAACTGACTGAGGATCTTCCAATTGATACGGCGTTTGTGTCCAGCAAAGCGCTTGACGGCCTGCCAAACGCAGAGATTCTGGGAGAGATGGAGGGCATTTTTGCGACTCTGAGCACGCGGCTCCACGCCGTTGGCGAGCATTTTGCTGATGCCTTATCCGAGGCCGATACCGCGCTCTCGGATATCAGGACACGCTGGCAGCAACAGCGCGAGGTGATGGAAGCAACCTACGAGAATCTGTTGCGGAATCTTCAGACATCGAATATCGACGGCGCGGAGTTTATTCAACTCCGCCAGCAGATCGAAGAGCTGCGTCCGCTGAAGGACCATATGGAAAGTCTCAAACGCGATCTGGAAACGCATGAGGCGCACCGTCTCCAGTTGCTCTCAGAGTGGGAGGACATCAAGGCAGGTGAATATCGTCACATTGAGAGCGCGGCCAGGACGGTGTCGAGCAAGCTCCGCGACCGGGTACGGGTCACAGTCACGATGGCCGGGAACCGTGATCCGCTGGAACAGGTATTGCGGGAGGTTGGCGGGAACCTCGCTGCCGCGCTCGAACGGCTTCGTAAGCAAGACCAATTGTCGTTGCCCGAGTTCGCGCAGCGATGCCGGGCAGGCAAGGAATCGCTACGGAAGCATTACGGTTTTCCCCCTGGCGCGGCGGAGAGGATCGCCCAGGCTGAGGCCGACCTCTTCATGAGAATCGAAGAACTGGAGCTGCCCGCAACGACGCAGATCGAGTTGAATACGGCTGCGGAAGGCAGCCCCGCAGCGTGGCAGTCGTTGAAATCTCTTTCCAGCGGACAAAAGGCGACGGCCGTCCTGCTGCTCCTGCTGCTGGAATCCGAGGCCCCGCTTGTAGTCGATCAACCCGAAGATGATCTCGACAACCGCTTTATCACCGAAGGGATCGTGCCGATCATGCGGCAAGAGAAACGGCAGCGACAATTCGTCTTCTCGACCCACAACGCCAACATCCCGGTCCTTGGCGATGCCGAATTGATTCTGGGGCTCACCGCCTCTGGCGAGGCTGCAGAAGGCCATGCGGAGATCGCGCCCAGACATATGGGCTCTATTGACTCGCGGCCCGTGCGGGAACTAGTCGAAGAAATTCTGGAAGGTGGCAAGGATGCGTTCGAGATGCGCCGCTCCAAGTACGGGTTCTGACAATGGCGACACGGACAGAACTGCTGGAGGTCATCGCAAACGGCGAAAATTCGGGGGTCGAGTTCAAACGCGATGTGCTGCAAAACCACGAGCTTGCTAAGGAGCTGGTCGCCTTCTCAAATTTCGAGGGGGGTATGGTGCTGCTGGGAGTGGAGGACGATGGAACGATCACCGGCCTCACACGGGAACGCTTGGAAGAGTGGGTGATGACCGCGTGCCGGGACAAGATCAGGCCAGCCATCATTCCGTTTTTCGAGACGATCAGGAACGTGGAGCCGGGGAAGGACGTGGCCATCGTGCGGGTGCCGCGAGGCGTTGATGTCCATAGCCAGTGGCATAACAACAGGAATATCTATTACATCCGGGTCGGTACGCAAAGCCGGGAGCCGACGCCACAGGAACTCAGTCGGCTATTCCAGCAACGTGGGACGTTTCGCGCCGACCTACGGCCGATATCCGGGGCAACGGTCACGGATCTGGACCGCCGTCGGCTCACAGATTACTTCGGGCGGATACGTCAGCAGGACGTGCCAGGAGAGACCGACAGTGCCGGTTGGCTGACTCTGTTAGTGAACACGGAGATCATGGTTGAAGAGGGTGTAAGCCTTTCAGGTTTGCTCCTTTTTGGCACGGTGCCGAACCGGTTCTTGCCACAGGCAGGTATTGATGCAGTAGCGTTTTCGGGAACAGAGAAGGACTATGCAGCACGGGAGCGCAGGACGATCCGCGGCCCGATGACGCCTCTCATGGACCAGGATGGCAAGGTGCTGGAGACAGGACTTGTTGACCAGGCGTTGGAATTCGTCAGGCGCAATACTCCCACGACCGCGGTCCTTGACGGCGGTGGACGCCGCGTGGAACGACCGACTTATCCGGTTGAGGCCGTCCGTGAGGCCGTGGTCAATGCCCTGATCCACCGGGATTACCTCCTGGCGCATACCGACGTTGAGCTGGCGATATATCAGGACCGCCTGGAAATCATCTCCCCAGGCAACCTCCCTAACGGCATTACGCCGAAACGTATGCGCGCGGGAACGCGGTCCGCACGAAACCAGCTCTTGAAAGATGTGATGCGGGACTACGGTTATCTCGAACACATGGGACTGGGCGTACCGAGAAAGATTGTCCGTGGGATGCTGGAACATAATCAGACGGATCCCGATCTTGTCGAGCAGGACGAGCGATTCATCGTGCGGCTGTTTGCCGGGACACAGGCGGAAGACGCATAGACTGTCCGCGCCGGACAGCCTAGATGGAACAGATTGCCACCATCGCTCGCGAGTTCAGCTGGTGGATAGAGCCAACGGTCTAATGCCAAAATGAACAAGGCTGTTATCGTGGACAGGAGCGAAGCGCCGGGGGAGAGGGGAGCTGAGCCCTGATCTATCACTGTTCGTGTCGTGAAAGATGGGCCGGAGCGCTGAACTATGCCTCCGCAGCTTGGTCTACGTTCTGTCCCACTATCTCATTCCTTCGTCCACGTGTCTCTCCTCTTCGTGATTCAATCCTACCAGGGTAGCACAGGTGGCCGCTCACCCCGAGATTCCACTTTTGGCGAGATCTCGTGTATTCGCTTTTTCTTTGCCGGGAAAACGGGTGCTTGAGCATGGACGATACACACTCTTATGCCTGCTGGCCCTCTCTGGCCCTTTCTGGAATGTTCCGCATGTTCATGAGCATTTCCCAGCCTCGCCTTCAGCTTGCGCGCCGACCGGGGATCGATTCCTTGCTCCGGGAGAGGAGCAGAACGAACGGAGGAGGGCCGTGAATGGTCTGGCCCGCCTATGATTGCTCGACGCTGGAGGCCGCTTGTCCGCCGCCCCGCATCAGGCGCTCAGTCGCACTCGCCGATTCGGGTGCCGCTGGTCTTCATTTCCATATCGTAGCCTTCACCTTTGAAGGCGGTGCGGCCGGTCAGGCTGGTGCCGGTTGACGTGTAACTGATGCTCCCGGTCATGGGTGGATTGCCCTGCCCGCGACTACAGGTCAGGGTCCCGCTGAATGAGGTGGTGTCTTGCGCGGTATTGCTGAGCCGGCAGTCGCTGCTCTTGGTGATCGAAGCTGTCGGGTCCCAGTTCGGATCCGTGACACACTGGGTATCGGTGCGCGTCTGCGGCTGGGGCTGAAATGATGCCCGGCTCTCATACTCAAAGCGCCATTTCCCCGGTGTGATGTCAAAAGCCTCAACGTGAGCCGAGAGCGTCTGAAATCCCGCACCAACCAGGACCGCAAAGAACAGGACATACCGCATACCAAACCTCCAGTGCTGCCGAATTTGCATACACAAACCATTCCGCTTCCGTATCAGCCCTACTGTGGACGCGGCGGGTCGAGAAGGCAAGACCGCTGCCGTCCGTCCCGGCCTCTTGCCCTGCGGCGGGGTCGTATGCTTAAGCTCGACTCACATATCTGTTCGGAGAGGGAGAAGAAGACCATGGCAAACACACACGACGGTCCACTGTCACGCGTGATTGAGGTCGGCGAATTGGAATGGCAGGAGCTGCAACCGGGGATTCGAGCCAAGCAACTGTGGAGCGACGAGGCGAGCCAGCGTCGGGCGATTATGACCCGGATTGAGCCCGGGGCTGCCCTGCCCATGCACCGTCACGACGGCGATGAACTCATCTTTGTCCTCGAAGGGACGCTGGGCGACGAATTCGGCACGGTCACGGCCGGCAATCTCGGCTACCGGCCCAACGGCTGTGTGCATACCGTGTCGAGCCCAAAGGGGGCGACCGTGCTGGCCGTGATTACAGGTGGAATCAGCATGACGGGTGAGCGGGGCGACGCGCCGCCGTCGCAGGTCTTTACCCTCAGTGAGTTGGAATGGGTCGAAGCGCGGCCTGGCATCCGACTGAAAAATGTCTGGCAGGACACCGAAGCGGAGCGGCGCGCCGTGCTGGCCCGGTTTGAACCGGGGGCCGAGCTGCCGCTCCACCGCCACGTCGGCGATGAGCTGATTTTTGTTATTGAGGGCTCAAACGCGGATGAGGCCGGTGAGGTGGCGACCGGCAACATGAGCTATCGGCCCCAAGGCTGTACCCACACCGTCACGACCAAGAACGGCGCGACGTGTCTGAACATCGTGTGGGGCCACGCCGAGATGTTGTAACACCCACTCAGGCCGCCCGCTGCTCCAGAGCGGCTTTGATATCGCCATAGTCTGGAAACTGGTGGGTCTCCAGCTTTGAGTAGATCTTCGTGCCGTTGATGCTGACCTCAAAGCGTCCGTCGCCGAACGGGACCAGGGTCAGGCCGCTGATGTCTTGCTTGTAGTCGTTCAACAGGTGTTCCGTCAGACTGACGGCTTCGGGTTCATAGCCTCAAGCCGCGCAGTATTCGATCCGAATGTCCATCTCCGTCTCCTCGCTGGTTGAGCAAACCTGTCGCCATCCCTAGCACGCCGCCGCCCCACACTCAACGAAAACGGCTTTGCTTTCTGCCGTCCCGTGGTCTATGCTCCGGCCAGAACGGTGGCGAAGCGCCTGCGGTCGGCAAGCCGGACTTGGTGTTTGTCCCATCCGGGCATCTTTCGCCCCTGTGTACAAGGAGGCGACGTATGGACTGGCGCGAACACTGTGGCGATAAACTTGTCTCTCCCCAACAAGCTGTGAAAGCTGCGGTGCGGGACGGCGACAGCGTGCAGCTCAACTGGTTGCACGCCACGCCGCTGACCCTCAGCCAGGCGCTGCTGGAGCGCAAAGAGGAGCTGCGCGAGGTCAGGGTCGGCACCATCGGGCCGCTGTTCAACTGGGACCAGCCCGGCGTCGAGCAGGCGTTTACGATTGAGGCCACCTATCTCGGCACGACCACCCGCCCGCTGATGAACGAGGGCCGGATGGATTTCATCCCGGTGATGTATTTTCGCCGCGGAGAACTGCCGCCGGGCCTCACCTGCGACGTGTACATGACCCCGGTCTCGGCTCCCGACAAGCACGGTTACTGCAGCTTCGGGCATGGCCTGTTCATGTCCAAAACCATGGCCAAGGCCGCCCGGACGGTTGTTGCCGAGGTGCACCAGGACTTCATCCGCACCGGCGGAGAGAACTATATTCACGTGTCGGAGATCGACTATTTTGTCGAACCCACCCAGCCGCCGGCCCAGCTGCCGCCGACCCAGCGTAACGACGAGGAAGTCGCCGCCACCGAGCTGATCTGTACCCTGGTGGCCAGCAACCTGGTCCACGACGGCGATACCCTGCAGATCGGCCTGGGCAGCGTGTCCTCGCCAATTGCCATGTATCTGGGCGACAAGAATGACCTGGGGATTCATACTGAGGTCATCCCCGGCGGCATTGCCCGTCTGGTCAAGGAGGGGGTCATCACCGGCAAGTATAAAACCGTCAATCCCGGCAAGGTCGTGGCCAGCGCGGGCATCGGGGTGTTTGAGGATGAGCTGGCGATTATCGACGGCAACCCCAATTTCGAGTTCTACGATTTCACCTACACTGATGACCTGCGCCTGCTGGTCAACCAGAAGAACTATGTGGCCGTCAACAACGCCCTGGCGGTTGATCTCGGCGGTCAGGCCTGCTCCGAGTCGTTCGGACCGTTCATGTATACCGGGACGGGCGGGCAGACGACCTTCACCATTACCGCCGCCTTCAGTAACCCCGGCAAGTCGGTGATCGTCACGCCCTCGTCTTCGATTGTCAACGGCCGCCGCATTTCGCGCATCGTGCCGATGCTGGAGCCGGGCAGTGTGGTCACCGCTCAGCGCGCCTTTGTCGATTATGTCGTCACCGAGTACGGCATTGCCGAGCTGCGGGGCAAGACTCTCAAACAGCGGGCGGCCGCCCTGGTCGAGATCTGTCATCCGGACTTCAAACCGGACCTGCTCAAAGAGGCCAAGCGCATTTATTTTCTGTAAAGGAAGCCTGAATGGCGCATACATTCACCAACCGCCTGGCCAAGGAGACGAGTCCGTATCTGCTGCAACACGCCCATAACCCGGTCGATTGGTATCCGTGGGGCGAAGAGGCGTTTGCCAAGGCCAAGGCCGAGAACAAGCCGATTCTGCTCAGCGTCGGCTACTCGGCCTGCCACTGGTGTCACGTCATGGAGCACGAGTCGTTTGAAGACGAGAAAATCGCCTCGCTGATGAACGACTTGTTCGTGAACATCAAGGTCGACCGAGAAGAACGGCCCGACGTTGACGAAATCTACATGCACGCGGTCCAGATGCTGACCGGTCGGGGCGGCTGGCCGATGACCATGTTTCTGACCCCAGATGCCGAGCCGTTCTACGGCGGCACATATTTTCCGCCCGTTGACCGTCATAATCTGCCCGCCTTTCCGCGCGTGTTGCAGGGCGTGGCCCAGGCCTACCGCGACAAGCCCGACGAGGTGGCCAAATCCACCCGCCAAATTCTTGACAATTTGGAGAAACTGTCCCAGCGCCAGGAGACCGAGCGGCCGCTCCAGATTGAGACTGTGCAGAACGCTGCCGCCCAGCTGGCCGAACAGGTTGACCACACCCACGGCGGCTTGGGCGGAGCGCCCAAGTTTCCCAACACCGCTGTCTTCAGCCTGTTTCTGCGCCAGCTACATACCAATCAAAACAGCCACTACCTTGAAATGACCAGCCACACCCTGCGCAAGATGGCCGAGGGCGGGGTGTACGACCAGCTGGGCGGCGGCTTTCACCGCTACTCGGTTGATGAGCGCTGGCTGGTGCCTCACTTTGAAAAAATGCTGTACGACAACGCCCTGCTGACTCGGCTGTATCTGGAGGCGTATCAGGCCACCCAGGACCCGTTTTTCCGCAGTGTTGTCGAAGAAATCCTGGCCTATGTCGAACGCGAGATGCTGAGTCCCGAGGGCGGCTTCTACTCGACCCAGGACGCTGACTCCGAGGGCGTTGAGGGCAAGTTTTTTGTCTGGGACCAGGAGCAGATCGTGGAGCTGTTGGGTGAAGAGGTCGGCGAGATCGTGTGTCGCTACTACGACGTGACCGATGTGGGCAATTTTGAGGGACACAATATCCTCCACCCGAGCCTGGAGCTGGACCAGTTGGCCCGGCTTTTTGGCCGCGAGGTTGACGAGGTCAGCCAGCTGATCGCCACGGCCAAACAGCGCCTGTTCGCCGTCCGCGAGGACCGGATCAAGCCCGGCCGGGACGAGAAAATCCTGACCTGCTGGAACGGCCTGATGCTGTCGGGCTTTGCCGAGGCCGCCCGGGTGCTGGACAACCCGCACTACCTCGATATCGCCCGTCGCAACGCCGCCTTCATCCTGACCAAGCTATCGGAGAATGGGCGGCTGCTGCGCAGCTATAAAGACGGCCAGGCCAAGTTCAACGCCTATCTGGACGATTATGCGTCTTTCACCTGCGGCCTGCTCGACCTGTACGAGGCGACTTCGGAGCCGGACTACCTCGACCGCGCCGTGGCCCTGAGCCAGGTCTTGCTCGAGCGTTTCTGGGACACCGAGCAGGGCGGTTTCTTTTTTACCAGCGACGACCACGAGCGCCTGATCAGTCGCTCCAAGTCGGCCTTCGACGGCTCCATTCCGTCCGGTAACTCGCTGGCCACGCTGGCCCTGCTGCGTCTCTTCTCCCTGACCGAACGCCAAGACTATCTGGACAAGGCCGAGCAGACCCTGCGCCTGTTTTATGACGACATGGAGCGCAGTCCGTTCGGGTTCAGCCAGCTGCTCGGGGTGCTGGATTTCCATCTCCAGCGTCCCAAACAGATTGTGTTGGTCGGAGACGCCAGCGCGCCGGAGACGCGCCAGCTCCTGGCCCGCATCAACGCCCTGTATCTGCCCAATAAGACCGTCGTGTGTCTGGACCCGCAAAGCCTGGCCGACGGAAAAGGGCCGGCAGCCCTGGCCGGCAAGGTGCAGGTCGACGGCAAGCTGACCGCGTATGTGTGTCACAACTTTACCTGTTCGCCGCCGGCAACCGACTGGGGGAGCTTGAAAGCGCTGCTGCTGGACTGAGCGCCCATTCCCATATCCCATCTCGGAGCCAACGGAGAGAGCCTATGGAATTTGTCAAAGGCGCACTGCAGGTTATCTTTTTCGTTGCCTTTATAGGGGCCGGGCTGGCTGCGGCGACGATCATCAGCAACGGTCTGCCGATGACCGACCCGCCGGGCCTGCTGACCCGGGCGCTGACCTATCTGAACACCAACGTCGCCCAGACCACCCAAGACTCGGTCTTTCCCGAGCTGCGCATGATCCGCTATCAGGCGCCGCCGGCGCTGCTCGGCGATGTGGCCCGGCGAGCCGTCGAAGCCCTGGGCTGGGAGGTGACGGAGACCGATCCCCAGACGCATTCGGTCAGAGCCGTCGTCACCACCAAGTTGTTCGGCTTTCAGGACGATGTCTTTATCCGCGCCTATGCCGCCCGGCCCAGCGGTAGCGCGCTGTACATCCACTCCTCGTCCCGGGTCGGCAAGGGCGACCTGGGCACCAACACGCGCCACGTGATGAACCTCACCGAAGCGGTCTACCAGCTCGCCCCGCCGTCGAGCCGCATCCGCGATGAAGCAGAGTGGAGTCTTGACGAGGAGCCCGGCCTGGACACAGCGGCCGAAGCCGGGCCGCAGGCTGGAGAAGAGCAGGGGGCGGAGCAGGACGGCCAATCAGCCGGAGAAGGGGAGAGCTGATGGAAAAACCCGTACAGTTCTACAGCGAAAACATCCCGATGGCCGGCGTGCTGTTCGTACCGGACGACCTGAGCGCCGGCCAGACCCGGCCCGGGATTGTCATGTGTCACGGCTTTACCGCAGTCAAAGAGGTCATGCTGCCCGAGATTGCCCGGCGCCTGGTCGGCCTGGGCTATGTGGTATTGACCTTTGACTATCGCTTCCTGGGCGCCAGCGGTGGTGAGCCCCGGCGCCAGATCATTCCGCTGCGCCAGATAGAAGATATCCGCAATGCGGTGACCTTTCTGCAGCTTCAGCCCGAGGTCGATCCCGAGCGGCTGGGCTTGTTCGGGGTCAGTCTGGGCGGGGCGAATGTGAGCTATGCGGCCGGCGTTGAAGAACGGGTCAAGGCCACGATCAGTGTGTGCGGCATTGGCGACTGCGGACGCTGGATTCGGGATGCCTGCCACTTCTGGGAGTGGCGAGCCTTGCTGCAACGCCTGGAGGCCGACCGGACGCGGCGCGTCCTCGGCGGGGAGCTGGAATACGTGCAGGCCAACGAGATTGTGCCTGAACCGGACAGCACGACCGCGCTGTTCGGGCAGATTCTTGACCAGTACCCGCAGTGGAGCCGGGAAATCAGCCTGTCCTCGGGTCTGCCGATGATTGCCTACAAGCCGGAGTCGGTGGTGGCCGATATTGCCCCCCGGGCGATTCTGTGGCTGCACGGCGATGCCGATGAGCGGGTGTCAATGGAAGAGTCGCAGTCCATGTACGCCAAGGCCGGCGAGCCCAAAAAAATCGTCATTCTGCCCGGCCTCGGCCACAGCGATATTCTGACCGGTCCGGGTCTGGACCAGAGCCTGCCGCATATCAAGGCCTGGTACGCCCAGCACTTGTAAAAGGAGGAAGCATGGCGGAACACGGCGAAGAATTTGTTGAGCTGACCGGCGCCCGGGTCCAGGTTCTGCGGGGCGGGCAGGGCCGGCCGCTGCTGCTGCTGCACGGCGCCGGCGGCAACCCCGGCTGGCTCCAGTACCACGACATGCTGGCTCAGCACTACGAGTTGTACGTGCCGACCCATCCGGGTTTTGGCTGCTCGAGCCGCCCTCCGTGGCTCGACTCGATGCCTGATCTGGTCGATTTTTACGCCGATTTTCTCGATCACTACGGCTGGCAACAGGTGCCCGTGGTCGGCTTCTCGATGGGCGGCTGGCTGGCCGCCGAGCTGGCCGCCAGCTGTCCCGAGCGGGTGTCGCGGCTGAGCCTGGTCAATGCGGTCGGGCTCCAGGTCGAGGGCGCCGAAATCGCCGATATCTTTCTGCTGACCCCCCAGGAGCTGGCCGAGCTGGCTTTTTACGATGTGGCCCAGGTGGCTGAGCGGGAGCGGCTGTTTCCCGCCAAGCCCAGCCCGGAACAGATGATCCTGCGCGATAACAGCCAGCTCATGGCCCAGCTGGTGGGCTGGAAGCCGTATATGCACAACCCCAAGCTGGTCCACCGTCTGCGCCGGATCAAGGCGCCGACCCTGGTCGTGTGGGGCAAGCACGACGGCCTTGTTCCGCTCGCCCATGGCGAGGCGTATCAGCAGGCCATTTCAGGCTCGGAACTGAAGGTGATCGAGCGCTGTGGCCATTCGCCGCAGTTCGAGCGGCCGGCCGAGTTTGTGGCTGTGCTGGAAGCGTTTCTGGCTCGTGGCTCACAGTGAAGGAGGGGAACTCTATGGTCGACTTTTACTACTTCAGTGAAATGCCGTATCCGGACACGCCCGAGCTGGATCAGTACCCATCCATTCGGCTGACCTATCCCAACAAGTATTTCGACCGCAAAACGGGCTCGGATCTGATCCGGCGCTATATTGACGAGTACGCCTATGCCGAGACCGTCGGCTTTGACGGGCTGATGGTCAACGAGCACCACAACACGCCGACGTGCATGCACTACGCGGCCAATATCAGCGCCGCAGCCCTGATCCAACGCACCCAGGCGTGCAAGATCCTGCTGCTCGGCAACGTGATCGCCCTGTGGGACAATCCGGTCCGTTTGGCCGAAGAGGTCGCCATGCTCGACCTGATGTCCGGCGGGCGGGTGATCTCGGGTTTCGTGCGGGGTATCGGCATTGAGCAGTTTTCGATGAACATCGACCCCGGGCTGAACCGCGAACGCTATCAGGAGTCGCACGATCTGATTCTGAAGATCTGGACCGAACCCGGCCCCTTCCGCTGGGAGGGCAAGCACTTTCAGTTTCGGTATGTGAACCCGTGGTGCTTTCCGCTCCAGGAGCCACACCCGCCGATCTGGGTGCCCGGCATCGGCAGCACGGCGTCGATCAAGTGGGCCGCCCAGCACGGCTATCCGTATGTCTCCTTCCTGGCGCCCATGGACATGGCCGAGCAGTGGTTCGACCTGTACCGGGAAACGGCCGAACACAGCGGTTATACCGCCACCCCGGACAACCTCGGCTACATGACCGGCCTGTTTGTGGCCGACACCGAGGCCGAGGCGCGCAAGTCCTACGAACACTATCTGTGGCGGACGCAGACCTCGCTCAAGGGCCCGATGCACTACTACATGCCGGTTGGCATGACCTCGCGCGGCACGACCTCGATTCTGTCCGAGGGCTCGGGCGCCAAGAAACACAAGCCAGTTTTTAAGATGACGATTGACGATCTCCAGGAGGCCGGCGGGTTTGTGGTCGGTACGCCCAAGCAGGTGACCCAACGGCTCAAGGAGATCATCCAGCGTCTGGGCATCGGCCATCTGCTCTTTGAGGGTCAGTACGGTGGCCTGCCCCATGATCTGACCATGCGCAGCATCGAGCTGACGGGCAAGGAAGTCCTGCCCGCGCTGCGCCAGGAACTCGCCTGAGGGAGTACGCATGAAAGTCGGATTCATCGGTTTGGGAAACATGGGCAACCCCATGGCGGCCAATGTGTGCCGGGCCGGCCACGCTCTTCTCGTGTATGACCTGCGCCGCGAAGCCGCCGGCCCACTCGAAGACTTGGGCGCGGTGTGGGCCGACAGTCCCCGGGCGGTGGCCGCCGCATCTGAGGTCGTCCTGTCCTCGCTGCCCGGTCCGCCCGAGGTCGAGGCGGTGGTCCTGGGTGATGACGGCGTGTTCGCCGGACTCGCCGAGGGGGCGGCCTATATCGACATGAGCACCAACTCGCCGGCGGTTGTCAGAAAGCTGGCCGAGGTGGGGAATGCGCGCGGCTTCCAGGTGCTCGACGCCCCGGTCACCGGCGGCGTACCCCGCGCCCGGGACGCCAGCCTGACCGTGTTTGTCGGCGCGACACAGGCCGAGTTCGCGCACTTTCAGCCGCTGCTGAGCGCAATTGGCAGCAATGTGTTTCACATGGGTGCGGTCGGCTGCGGCAACGTGACCAAGCTGGTCAACAATATGATGGCCTTTGTGAACTTCATGGGGGCGGCCGAGGGGCTGGCGATTGGCGCCAAGGCCGGGGTTGATCCCCAGCTGCTGGTCGACGCCATCAAGACTGGCTCGGGCAACAGCACGATCAATGAATTTGCCCTGCCGGCCTTTCTGCGAGGCGAGACCGGTTTGGGCTTCGCTACCGCCCTGGCCACCAAGGACGTGCATCTGGCGGTCGAGCTGGCCAAAGAGTGTGGTGTGCCGGCCGAGGTTGGCCCGCTCGTCGAACAGGCCCTGACCCGCTTTCGCGACGCCGGTCACGGCGGGGACGACATCATGGCTATCGTCCACGATATCGTGCAGCGCTCAGGCGTAGACATGAGCGGCAAGAAGTCTTCATGACGGGCCGTTCTCTTTACTCGCCTTTCGGTTTGCCTCTATACTTGGGCCGAGTCGAGTCCGTCGGGCTCGGCTCGGTCACCGGATGGACAGGGGAGTTCAGGGGATTACCACCACAAAAGGAGGGCTGTTATGGCCGAATATGATGTATTGATTAAAAACGGCACGATTGTCGATGGTTTGCGCATGCCGGCCTACCGGGGAGACATCGGTATCCGGGGTGGCAAAATCGCCGCCATGGGCAACGTCGGCGGTGATGCCAGCCGCGTCATCGACGCCACCGGTCTGATTGTCGCGCCCGGTTTCATGGACATTCACACCCACTATGACGCCGCGCTGAGCGGCTGGGACCCGTACGCCACGCTGTCGGGCTGGCACGGGGTGACGACTGTCGCCATCGGCAACTGCGGGTTCGGCTTTGCCCCAGTCCGACCCGAGGACCGCGAGCGGGCGATGCTGCGCATGGAGCGGACCGAGACCATCCCGCTGTCGATCATGCAGACCGGGATGCGCTGGGACTGGGTGACCTTCCCGGAATTTCTGGACAGCCTGGATACTCACGGGCTGGGCGTGAATGCGGCCTCGCTGGTGCCGTACTCCCCGCTGCGAGCCTGGGTGATGGGCAACGAAGCCGCCCGTGACCCCAACTATCAGGCCAAACCCGAAGAAATCGCCCAGATGAAGCATCTGCTGCGCGAGGCCCTGGAGGCCGGCGGCTTTGGCTTTTCGGCCACCTTCAGCATGGCCAACCGCGACTATGACGGCGGCTATCTGCCGACCCAGGTCGCGCCCCGCGAAGAATACCTGGAAATGGCGGCCGTGCTGCGTGACTATAACCGCGGCTCAATCGAGTGGACCATGGGCCGGGCGCTCCAGGGCCTCAAGCTCGATTTCCTGATTGAGCTGGCCAAGACCAGCGGCCGGCCGCTCAACTGGAACGCCATCGTATACGACCCGACCAACCCGACCAACTGGCGTCGCCAGCTCGACTGGACCGAAAAAGCCTACCGCGAGGCGGTCGTGCTGCCGGTCGATATCTGCCTGCCGGTCGAGTTTGAGTTCACCCTGGAAACGATCGGTCTGTTCGACCAGCTGCCGGCCTGGAACGAGGCCACGGTCGGTTCGCTCGAAGAGCGCAAGGCCAAGCTGTCGGACCCGGCCCGCCGTCCGGCCCTGAAGAAAGATATGGAGGGCGGGGTGATGGGCCGGCCGCGTCGGCGTGACGCCGATGACGGCGAAGCCGCCCAGGTGTCGATGTTCCAGTGGGATCAGACCTTTGTGGATGATGTCCATCTGGACAAGAACACCCACCTCCAGGGCCGCAGCATCTCCGATATTGCCGCCGAGCAGGCCAAGCATCCGGTCGATGCCATGCTCGACCTGGCGGTTGAGGAAGACTTCAAGACCGAGTTCTCTATGCCCAGCCTGCTCAACGACAACGACGAGGCCGTCGGCCAGATCATCAAGCATCCCTTGTGCCTGATCGGCGCCTCGGACGGTGGGGCACACACCAAGTTCCTGACCTCGGGCCGCTATCCGACCCACTTCCTGGCCCACTGGGTGCGGGACAAGGGGCTGATGAGCCTGGAAGAGGCTCACTGGCGGCTGTCAACCATGCTGGGCTGGGCGATCGGTATCCGCGATCGGGGCTGGCTGCGCGAGGGCATGCCGGCCGACATCGTGGTCTACGACCTGGAAAAACTGGCCGTGCTGCCCATGGAGACGGTCACCGACCTGCCCAATAACGACTGGCGCCGGGTCCAGAAGGCGGCCGGCTACCATTACACCCTGGTGAATGGCGGCATAACGTTCGAGGGCCAGACCTGCACCGGCGCCCTGCCGGGCAAGATGCTGCGCAGCTACGAGCAGGGAGCCTAGCCGGAGGGGGAGATATCCCCCTCCCTCGATAACCGCACAACGGAGGGACGACAAGAGGAAACGTGTCGTCCCTCCGTATGAGAAGCTTGACACGTTTCCTCTACCGGGTTTCAGGCATGGCACGCAGCTTTGATCCCATTCTGGTCGAGGTAATGAAACACGAGTTGGCTGCGGTCACCGAAGAGATGGCCATTGCGGTCAGCAAAACCGGCCGCTCGGCCATGGTCAAAATCGGTGACTTTGCCGCCGCCATCTGTGACGGCCAGGGCCGTCTGATCGGTCCCGGCTATGCCGCGCCGTTTCAGCTGGCCATTTTCATGGAGGTCATGGACTGCGTACGCGCCAAGTGGCACGGCCGGCTCAAACCCGGCGATATCCTGCTCGTCAACGATCCCTACGCCGGCATGGGCCATATGCCTGACGTGGCAATCGTCGCCCCGATCTTCTGGCAGGGTGATATCCTGGCCTACACCATCGCCTACTCCCACCACACCGACATCGGCGGCCGCTTTGCCGGCGGCTTCAGCAGCCAGTGTACCGAAACCTTCGAAGAGGGCTTGCGGCTGCCCATTGTCAAGCTGTACGCCGAGGGGCAGCGCAACGAGGGCCTGCTGGACACCATTTTGGCCAACGTTCGCACCCCGGACGAGTGGCTGGGTGATGCCGAGGCCAAGATTGCCGGCTGCTGGCGCGGCGAGCAAGAGATTGTGCGGATGCTCGAAAAGTACGGCGTGGAGACCTTCAGCGCCAGCTGCGACTATCTGATGGACTATGCCGAGCGTGAAACCCGGGCCGCCATCCGGGCCATCCCCGACGGCGTGTATGAATACTGCGACTTTTTTGAGGACGACGGCTTTGGCACCGAGGGGGTGGAACTCAAGCTGAACGTCGCTCTGCGGGTCAGCGGTGACAGCCTGACGGCCGATTTCAGCGGCACCGCGCCACAGGCCCGGGGCGCCATCAACCTGCCGCTCAGCATGACCAAGGCCATGGTCTATGCCGCCATCAAGGTCATTGTCCAACCCGACGTGCTGCTCAACGTCGGCTTCACCCGACCGATCGACATCCAGGTGCCCGACGGCTGTCTGGTCAACCCCAGCTATCCGGCTGCGGTCGGCGGCCGCGCACCGCTGTCGTTCAGCCTGTTTGACCTTGTTTTCCGCGCCCTGGCCAAAGCCCTGCCCGACCGGGTACCCATCGCCGGCGAGGGCGGCGACATCCTGCACTTTGCCGGAACCAAGGCCGACGGCACGCCGTTTGCCATGCTGGACGGATTCTTCGGCGGCTGGGGCGGCCGCCCGATGAAGGATGGCATCGACGGGGTGACGCCCATGACCTTTGGCTCGTACGGCACCACCCCGGCCGAGCTGCTCGAACGCGAGTATCCGCTGGTGGTCGAGGGTTTTGGCTATCGGGCCGATACGGGTGGGGCCGGCAAATACCGCGGCTCGCTGTCGGTCTTCCGCCAGTGGCGCTTTCTCCAGCCGGGCAAGATCATGATCCGCACCAACCGACTGAGCCGGCCCTCCGAGGGACTCAGCGGCGGCCAGCCCGGCGGGCTGTCACAAAACACCTGGAACGCCCACGCCGAGAACAGCCAGCTGCCGCGTCAGACCCACCTGCATATGGAGGTTAAAGCCGGCGACCGACTCCACCACCTGGTCAGCGGCTCGGGCGGCTATGGCGATCCCTGGACCCGCGAGCCGGAGCGGGTCTTTGCCGACGTGGTGGATGAGAAGGTCACCCTTGCCGGTGCCCGCCAGCAGTACGGCGTGGTCATTGATGCCGGTCCGCTGCGTATTAACTGGGACGAGACCGCCGCCCTGCGACAGGCCGGTCGCCAACCGGTCGCCGCCGCCGATTAAATCAACCTGCTGTTCTCTCTGTTGAAAAACGCTGTATAAACACGCTACTCCCCAGCCGCGTAGATCGTCAGCAGGAGTTCCGCATCGTCAATCAGGCGGTACTCCGGTGTCTTGCCGGACAGCCGTTCACTGTTATCCAGGATGATGCGCACCCCCTCTCCGCGTTTGTCCATCAGGGTCCGCCGGTCCGTTTCCAGCTTGGGGATATTCGCTGGCACTGTACACAGGGCGAGCAAGCTGGAGAGCGTTTCGTTACGGGACGACTGCCGATACGGCAGACTTTCGACAGTCATCGTGTTGGGGATCGTACCGGGAGAATAGAGTTCGAGGCGGTCCTCGAACAGGCGAAGTCTGATCTTTGAACCGTGAATCGAATAATCTCGGTGTGCCACGGCGTTGACAACAGCCTCGAATACCGCCGTCATATCGAACTGAGGCTGATCCTGGCGGCCCTGGTCTTTGAACGCCACCGTCCTCATGTTCCTTGCCACGAAGCGGCAGGCATCGGAGACTTGGCGGTCGAGCGGGCCGGTGATGTCGGCAGTGTCCAACTGGTAGGCGTCCCCCGGTTCACCCGGCCTGATGCTGGTTCCCCGGTAGGCCACTGCTTGGATGTAGGCGTTGGGCAGCCATTGGCGTGGATCTTCACTTGCCATCAATACGCCGGCAACGGTCGGCTTCATCGTTCCGTCTTCGTCGGCGCGTGCCATGCCGAGTTTCCCGAGAAAGTCTTCCCGAGCATCGGCAGACCGCAGGGTGCGAAATCGCTCCCACAGAGCCGGTGCCAAGTTTTCCAGTCGGGCGCTGGATACTATCTGTTCATCAAAATAAATAATGCGTGTCTGGCTGCGTTGCTGGAAGAGCCGGGCGAGAGCCTCAGGCGACAGACGGCGCTTCGAGTCCGCCAGACGCTGGAAGTACCCGCCAGGACTTCTGTGGACAAACAAGCTGCGTGGGATGTCCACCTTCACAACGGCTACTTCGGTGCCCGTGCTTGAGGGCAACCGGAGTCGGTCCAGCACGATGTTCTCAATGGCCGGTTCGATGGAATCGATGCACACTTCTCGGACGAAATCGACGACCGTATCGAGGCGATCAACCGGGATGCCGAGAACCTCGTGGGTCTTGTCCTCAACCCCGAGAACAAACACACCCCCACGACTGTTCGCAAAGGCGGCCAACTCATCGGCAAGGTCGTCGCGGCGTGGTTGGCTGACTCTCCCGCCGGCAAAGCGCACTTCCTTGTACTCCAGAAACGTGCTCTCGCCCAGTCGGATTTTGTCGAGCAATTCTGTCTGGCTGTCAAACATGAACCGGCTCCGGCCCGAGTCGCCGATAGCGGCGTTCAAACGCCTCGCGCCCGCCTTCCATCACCCGGCAGACTTCCTCGCGTATGGCTTCCTCCTGCAGAGAGCCTGAGCGCACCACCGTGCATTGCCCACCCCGAAAGTCGAGGACGTGCAGCATCTCTGCATCGCCGTTCACCACCACGTTCGGGTTATGGGTGACGACGATAATCTGCCGTCGGAGTTTGTTTTCCCGGATTTGACGTACGACCAAGTCGTAGATCAGGTGATTGTCCAGGTCGTCTTCCGGCTGGTCCAGCACGAGCGGCTCCTCGCCATGCGCGAGCAGGAAGGCCAGCATTGCTGCCGCTCGCTGCCCGGCCGATGCCTGGGCAATAGGGCGGAAATCCGTGCCGTCGCCCCGCCGGCTGTACTCCACGCTCAAGCCGTCTTCCGGGAACCAGGCCAGCACTTTGTCGAGCAACTCGGGTGTTCGGTCGAATTGGCGCTTGAGATAGTTGTTAAAATGCCCGCCAAAGCTGCCTGTCCCACCGCAGGTGGCTTCAATGCGATCCTTGAGGCTCTTCAGCCGGGCTTCGAGCACGACACGGCGTTCCGCCGATTCCTCCGGCAAGTCCGCGAGCAGCTGCGCTACGCTCCCCCTGCTTGGCTGATCGTCCTCCATGGCCAGGATATCGTCCTGGAACCGGTCGTCGAGAACGTTCAACACCTCCCGTAAGGAACGTTCAACGACGCGGAGATCGTCGCCGTAGGTCCGGCTTTGAATACGGACGAATCTGTTGTCAGCCAGCGCCTCGGCGAGAAAATGGTCGCGAGCGTCACTGACGGCGCGGCGAGCCTCCAAGACTCTGCGGAGTCCCGTCTGTGACTCTCCTACCAGTCTGTCGCGTTCTTTGCGTAGCGAATCCAGACGTGCCAAGTCAGTGTCGATCCGCTGCCGATCCTGCACTAAGCGTCCGTATTCGCTCGGGTCGGCGACACCCTCTTCGCGCAGCAGTCCGATCAACCTATCGTAGTTGACATCCGCCCGGTCCACGGCTTCTTGCCACACACTTTTTGTCAGTGCTTCGCGCTGGGTCTTGACCATCCCGTGCAGACGCTGGGCGATGGCGTGGACATCGTCCGCCGCCGTGCGTACGGCGGCGGCCAGTGTGTCTATGGTCGCAGTGACCTGGCGATCTTCGGCTGAGTCCGTGGCGAACAGCTCGTCGGGCAGGTCTTCGGCTTGCAACTCTGCGGCGACCTCCTCAAGACGTCCAGCAGCCTCTGCGGCGACATCAAACTGCCGCTCCGTTTCTCTACGCTGGCGGCCTCGGCGTCGGTAGTTTGTCAGGACTGCGGTATGTCCCGCTTCCTCGAAGCGCTTCAGTTTTCGCTCGACATCCTCGTGCTCGACGATGAGAGCGTCCCGGTCGGCCAATTTGCCTTCAAGTTCCCGAATGCGTGCTCGCAAGGCATAAAAGGCGTCTTTGGCCCCGTTCAGGTCTTTTTGGAGCGCGGCCACGCCGGCCGCCTCGTCAATCACCCGCAACAACGCCTGCTGGTTGTCGCCGGCCAGTTCGGCTATCTGTCCCTGGTTGAACATGCGAATCGGAAAGCGTGCCGGCGTAACGGTCTGAGCCGATGAGGGCTGCCAGTTGCGAGCGGCTTCTTCCTCCACGCTCGTGTCATCGCCCTTGCGTCGTACCCGATACCGGACGCCGTCACGCATCACGGTCCAGCCGAGCTTTGTCGAGCCTGTCAAACCGCCCTCGTCCATACGCTTCGAGGGCACCCGATTGAATCGTTCAAAGGTCAAACGGGGTCCGCTGCGCTCTTCTAAAAGTTGTAATTCCTGCTCACGCCTTGCCGCAAGCCTCAAGGCATGGATGACGGTCGACTTGCCCGTGCCACGTCCGCCGACCAGGGCGTTGAGCCACGGGCTGAACTCGAGCCTGACCGGTTCACCGTGTCCCATGTACCGCGCGTCCTCAATCTCGATGGCTTCGATGCAATACTTCGGCAGCGCGAAGGGGGCAAAGGGTTCCGGTTCGTCGCTGCGCCGGATCGAAAAGCCTCCGCCGTCCAGCAAGGCCAGGCGCAGTCCTTCAAGCGATGGGGTCGCCATCTTGACCCAGGTGTAATGCGAGCCGGGGAAATGCCCTCCGGTCTGGCTGGTCGAGTGATGGGAGTCTGAGCCGAGAACCTTCGTCCAACTGAGCTTGCGACGCCGGTACAGCTCAGGTTCCCCGGCGTGTAGGTCGCTCACTTCCATCGCGAACAGACCGGCGAAGTCGAGCAGGGGCGCTAGTGTGTTGCCTGCCAGTTTCCAGGCGCCCGACGGGCCATCCACATGTGCGGGAATGGGGAGAGCGCCGGCTGTGCTGATTGCTTCCACGACGCTGATGGGCGCGGCGTCCACCGCGCTCTCACTCACGCCCCGGCTGCCGTGATACCCAACGGCGCCGAGCAGCGTTGTCACGTCGGCTGATCTCTTGTCGGTATCGAGTATGGCGAGGATGTGGATGCCGCCACTGGCGGTGACTTTCACGCCCGGGAACAGGTAGAGGGGCCGAAAGTCGGGATGCCGCTCCTGCTCTAATTCACGCAGCGCCTGTCTGAGCGGATCGATCCACTCCCCCGAGTTGTGATCCGTCACCGTTACACAATCTATGCCGGCGCGCATGAAGCCGAGCAGCCAGTCCTTCGGTGTGATGTGCCTCACAGAGGCTTGGTCGCCTCCTTTGCCATAGTCCTGGGAGGCTGGTGTATGGGTATGAAAGTCGAACTTCCACCACCGTGCTCCCGGATATCGCCACTGTCGGCCTTGATCGGATGTCATGCTTGTGCCTCGACTCGCTCGGTTTGCTTTGGGAGGCGTGACGTACGCTTCCACACCAGAACGTGGTCTTCAGATTGATTTGGTGTATCATTGCTTCGAGCCCGGTCAACCCAGGTATTCCGTTGTCACTTGGGATGCTGATATATGGAGCGGTCGAGTGCTGTATTCGGAGAGAAATGGGAGTCCGCATGCCAAATCAAGACGTGATCCGCGCGGTGGAGCAGCTCGGCGTGGCCTATGAGCTGATTCGCATTGACCCGGCCGATGCCGAAACGGTCGTGTTCTGCGAGAAGTACGGCTACGCCCTCCACGAGTCGGGCAACACGATTATTGTCGCCTCCAAAAAAGAGCCCAAGCGGTTCGCCGCCTGTGTGGTCCTGGCCCACACCCAGCTGGACGTGAATAAGCGGGTGCGCAAGCTGATGGGGGTGTCAAAAGCCTCATTTGCGACCGCCGAGGAGATGCACGCCGCCACCGGCATGCAGGTCGGCGGGGTGACGCCGTTTTCGCTACCGGCCGAGTGGCCGTTGTACGTGGACGAGCGGGTCATGGGGCTGGACTGGGTGGTGTTGGGCGGCGGTGGCCGGGATACCAAAATCAAGATCCGTCCGGCGGTGTTTTCCCGCCTGGACGCCGAAATCGTGCCAGACCTGGCAATCGAGCGGCCTTAGGCCGTGGCTTGTCGGCCAGTGGCTTGTCGGCCAAGACCCGACGCTGTACAGTGAGCTGCCCGAATAATCCCACACACAGGAGTAAGCATGTCGTCCAGCCGTCTTCGTATTATCTCTTGTTCTGCGCCTCGCTGTTTCGCTCTGCTGCTTGCCCTCGGGCTCCTCATCGCCAGCGTTCCGGCCTTGGCCGAATCCGTGTCAAACGAACACAGAACCTGGCGGCTCGTCTCGGAGCTGCCCGAAGAGGAGCTGGTGCAGATTGATTTTGCGACCGACACCCCACGGGACGCGACCATCCCGTATCTGCCGGCCGAAGCCTATCCGTTTGAGGCGCCCTACACGGCCGAGGAGATGGGTTTCCGGTCCATGGAATTTCCGCATATGCCGCGCTGGAACTGTGTCCAGATTGAAGACGGCGGGGTGCTGACACCCAGCGGTTATCTGTCCAACCTCAAGGTCATTGTGCTGGTCCACTACCGGGAGCCGGCCGGCCTGCTCGGCCATCTGACCGCCCCGCCCGGCGAACTGTTCTCCCGCTGGCTCACCCAGGACCTGATGCCGCCGGAGAATCACGGCAACCAGCTGCTGTTCATCAGCTACCGGACCGATAAGGAGCAACGCAAAAAGGCCGACCTGTTCGGCTATTCTCCGACCCTGCGCCGCGTCCGGCGTTTCCCCCAACCCCTGCGTGAGGAAAGAATGATCGGCTGGCCGCTGACCTATGATGACTCGGTCGGACGTGACGCCTGGGAGTTCAGCTGGCGTCTGCTGGGCACCGATGTCCTGCACGAGACCATACGTTTTCCGGTCACCCGTCAGACCATCACCCTGGCCTCTCCGGGCGGCGTGTTTACCGATGTGGCGGCAAAAGATCTCAAACTCATGGGCGAGGACTACGCCCACTACAACCCTGACGGCAGCGTCTCGACCTATGTGGTCGAAGCCCGGCCCAAGGCCGACTGGCTGCCTGACTATTACGCCGGCAAGGTCATCTACTGGCTGGACCAGCACCTGTTTTATCCCCTGCGGACCGAGGTCCACAGCCCCGACGGTGAGCTGCTGTTCATTGACGAGCGGGTCGCCACGATCATGAATCCGGACTTGGGCGACCGGGGCTATCACAACCTGATCGCCGTGTGGTGGGATGTCCGAGAGGATTTCTACGGCTACAGCGTCCATGACGCGATGAGCGTGAAAACCTGGTCTCAAAAAGACCTGGATGTGTTTTTCAGTCCCGACTTCATGCGCCGTGGCTGGTTCCCCGAACCGCTCAAAACCCAGGCCGCAATCAGCTCGCCCGACGAGTTTTTTCTGCGACCGCATCTGTACCGGGACAAGTTCCCCGAGGTGCGCAGCTTCCAGCTGCCGGCCAATCTGGAAGCCCGCATTCGAGCCCAGAATGCGGCCGGACGGATCGTATTTGGCGAAGAGGAGGAGTTCGCCCAGGCTGCCGCACCGGCGAATTGATACCCCCGTCCTTGGTCTAGCGCAGGAGGAATGTCTGATGCCATACGCCAACGCCAGCCCGGAAGAAGTGGCAGCCCGGGGTGAGGCGATCTATGAAGAACAGATTCGCGCCAAAGTCGAGGCTGCACATGCCGGCGAATTTCTGGTGCTTGACATCACAACGGGCAGCTATGAAATCGCCCGGGACGACCTGGCGGCTACAAAACGGATACTGGCTAAACAGCCTGACGGTGTTTTGTACGGACTGCGCATCGGATATCCTACCGCGTACCGCTTAGCCTTGTAGGTCGGCTTCGCCGAAGGTGTAAGCCGATACGTCCGTGCTCGTCGGATTACGCTTCGCTAATCCGACCTACCGACTCCCCTTATAGGTCCCTGTCATGAAAGTTCAGCGCGTCTATGTTGATACGTCTGTTATTGGTGGATGCTTTGATGAGGAGTTCGCGCCGTGGTCAAATGGGCTGATGGAAGACTTCCGACGGAGGATCTTTAAGCCCGTTCTATCCGAAATTCTTGCCGCAGAGCTCCTTCCGGCTCCAGAGCGGGTCAGGGCGCAATGTGCTGCTCTGCTTGTACTGGAGCCCGAGTTTACGGAATTGACGGACGCCACACGGCAGTTGGCTGCGGCTTATGAAGCACGCCGGATTCTCCCTGAAAAGTTTGTCAATGATGCTCTCCATATGGAGAAGGAGACGAAGATGAAAGCGGTGAAGATGGTTCGACGCATTCGTGATGCGCATTATCAGGAGCTGAAAAACAAGACGTGGGACGAGCGAATCGCGTTCTATAAAGAACAAGCGCGGGCTTTGCATGAGAAGTTGGGGGCTGGGCAGCAACGGCAACCAAAACAGAAGGAGGAAGCTGCTTAATAATGGTAGCTTGGAAGACGAAGTAGGAGCCGGGACGGGGAGGGGCAGTGCTCCCGGATTATGCTGCCGCCTCACCCAGGCTACGTTGCTATTTCTGAGAATGGCGGGTGCGGATGTATGCCACTGAAGCCCCGACCCAACCAACTAATTGCAATCACTAACAGTCGTCGTTCGTCAGATGAAGGGAACGGCTATGGACGAACAGACGTTTTTAAGCGGTCGAGTTCGGGTGCTGGTCGGCGATATCACTCAGCAGCGGGTCGATGCGATTGTGAACGCCGCCAACGCCAGCCTGCTGGGCGGGGGTGGGGTGGACGGCGCCATCCATCGGGCAGGCGGTCCCGATATTCTGGCCGCCTGCCGGGAAATTCGGCGGGTGTCCTACCCCGACGGTCTGCCGACCGGGCAGGCCGTCATCACCTCTGGTGGCCGTCTGGCGGCACGCTGTGTGATTCATACGGTCGGACCGGTCAAGAGCGCCGAGGGCGAGCGGGCGGCCGAGCTGCTGGCGGCGTGTTACCGCAATGCGCTGGCCCTGGCCGCTGAAAACGGCCTCAACTCCATCGCCTTTCCCGCCATCTCAACCGGCGTGTACGGCTATCCGCGCGAGGAGGCTGCGGGCGTAGCCTCGCGCGCCATTGCCGATTTTCTGGCCGATGATACGTCCCTCAACGATGTCCGGCTGGTGTTTTTCGCCGAACAGGACGCTGCGGTTTTTGTCCGCCACCAAGCCTTTTAGGATTCCAGATCGAGCGGGGTAAAGGCGTTGGCTTCGCCCCGCCTGAGGCGCCCGAGCCCGTCCTCGCCCTCGTCACAGTACAACTCGAACTGATTGCCCTCGGGATCCCGAAAATACCCACTCTTGGTGATGCCGTGGTCGATGGCGCCGGTGATCTCGGCCCGGCGCTGTTTGAGGGCCTGATAAAAGGCTTTGAGGGCGTCGAAGTCTTCGACCTGCAGGGCGACGTGGTGGAGGCCGACCTGCTCGTCGTGCACCGGTGTGGCCTCGGCCGGGACTTCCAAGACCGCCAGATCGTGGTGCTGCTCGCCCAGGCTGAAGAACACCCCCTTGGGACGACTGAGCCGGGTGACGACCTCGAAGCCCAGGACTTGGGTATAGAACTCTTCGAGACAGTCCAGATCGCGCGCTTTTAAGACCACATGGCCGACTTTTTTGGGACGCAGCATGGTTCCCCCTCCTTGTCCTCTGACTAGCAGCTGGCCCGTGAGTCTGTAAAGAGGAAACGCATCGTCCCTCCGTATTCAAAGCCTGGTTCGACTTGAGCCGACAAACCGCCCCGTGCTAGGGAAAGAGAAACCACACGGGGGGACGCGTATGCCATTCATCGCTGTTCGTGATCTGCACATGTACTATGAAACCCGGGGCAGCGGACCGCGGCTGCTGTTCATCAGCGGCACCGGCGGAGACCTGCGCCGCTCGCCAAACGCCTTTGACGCTCCGTTCAGCCAACACTGCGAGGTGCTGGCCTACGACCAGCGCGGCCTGGGCCAAACCGACAAACCCGACGTGCCGTATACCATGGCCGACTATGCCGACGACGCCAACGCCCTGCTCGACGCGCTGGGCTGGGAGCGCTGCATGGTGATGGGGGTCTCGTTCGGCGGCATGGTCGCCCAGGAGTTTGCCCTGCGCTACGGGCAGCGGGTCGAGCGCCTGATCCTGACCTGTACCAGTAGCGGTGGGCGGGGCGGGGCATCCTATCCCCTGCATGAACTCGCCGGCCTCACACTCGAAGACTGGGCGCAGCGGGTGGTGGAGCTGGTGGATATGCGTCGTGACGCGGCCTGGCAGGCGGCCAATCCGGCTGAATTTCAGGCGCTGGTGGATGAGATGCTGGCCGGTCTGCGTATCGGAGCCGACGAGCCGGGCCACGCCATGGGCGCCCGCCGCCAGATTGAGGCCCGCAAGGATCACGATACCTATGACCGGCTGCCGTCATTGCGTATGCCGGTGTTGATCGCCGCTGGTCGCTACGACGGCATTGCCCAGGTCAGCAATCAACGGGCCATGCTGGGGCAGATCGCCTCGGCTCAACTCGAACTGTTTGAGGGCGGGCACCTGTTCTTCGTGCAAGACCCGCGCGCCTACGAGTGTATGAGCGCTTTTCTGAAGGGCGAGCGGGCGGTCTGATGGCGGTCGAGCCATCTCAGCAGCAGGGCGTGCTGTTCCCCGAAGAGTTTGACCAGCAAATCGGGGCACGGCATGCCCTCAGGAAGGACGCTGACCGCCAATCACGCAGCGAGCCGCGTCCCCCGTATCCGACGCCGGCCTATACCTACGTCTCCAGCCTCAGCCAGTTCACCCGCCTCCTGCCGCAGCTCCTGGCCGCGCCAGCCCTGGCCTGCGATACCGAAACAAGTGGCCTGGACTGCCGAAAAGACGCACTGCGGCTGATCCAGCTGGCAACGCCCGAGCAGGTCTACCTGTTTGACGCCTACGCCCTGCCTCCCCAAGCCCTGGCGCCGGTGTTTGAAACCGACCGGCTGTGGATTTTCCACAACGCCAAGTTTGACCTGAAGTTCCTGGTCAGCGCCGGACTCCCCTGGCCACACTGTGTGTTCGACACCATGCTGGCCAGCCAACTGCTGACGGCCGGACTGCGCACCGGCCATGGCCTGGAAGACGTGGTGGCCCGCCAGCTCGACCTCGGCCTGCCCAAAACGGTCCGCGCCAGCGACTGGACACAGGTCGAGCTGTCCGACGCCCAGCACGCCTATGCGGCCCGCGATGTGGCCGTGCTGTGGCCGCTGTACACCGGCCTGCAGGGCGAACTCAAAGCCGCCGGCCTGGAACGGGCTGCGGATATCGAGTTCGGTTGTATCAAGGGCTTGGCCTGGCTGGAAATGCAGGGCATGGGCTTTGACGCCGAACGCTGGCTGGCGCGGACGCTGGAGGACGAAGCCCGTTTGGCCGACCTGAAACGCCGGCTCGACACCACGCTTGCCGGTCAGGGCAGGGCCGTCAACTGGCTCTCGCACCAGCAGGTCAAGCAGCTGTTCCACGACTTCGGCATCACCTTGCCCAACACCCGAGCCGCTAGCCTGAAAAAGGTCGATCATCCGTTGGCACGTCTGCTGCTCGCCTACAAGGAGACCGCCAAACGGGTCAATACCTACGGTCGGGCGGTCATTGATTCCTCGTGTGACCCCCAAACCGGACGGGTCTATCCGGTGTATTTTCAAAACGGGGCGGCAACCGGCCGAATGAGCTGTGGCGGACCAAATATCCAGCAGATCCCCAAAGCTGCGGCCTTTCGCGCCTGCTTCCGGGCTGCCCCGGACCGGGCACTGATTCGAGCTGATTACTCTCAGATTGAGCTGCGCATCGCCGCCGCCCTGGCCGATGATGAGACCATGCTGCGGGCGTTTCATGAGCGGGTCGATCTCCACGCCCTGACCGCTTCGCGCATTCTTCAGCTGCCCCTGGCCGAGATCAACAGCCAGCACCGCCAACTGGCCAAAAGCGTGAACTTCGGCTTGCTGTACGGCATGGGCGTGCGCGGGCTCAAACTTGACGCCGAAGCCAAGTATGGGGTGGCCATGACCGAGGCCGAGGCCGCCCGCTATCACCGGGCCTTTTTTCACACCTATCAGGGCTTGCAGCGCTGGCATCAGTGGGCCAAGGGGCAGATCGAACACGCCCGGCGCAGCCAGCAAACGCTCGAAACCCGCACCCTGACCGGCCGACGCTTTCTGAACGTCCGTCACTTCAACGTCCTGCTCAATATTCCGGTCCAGGGCAGCGGCGGGGACGGCCTGAAACTGGCCTTAGGCCGCCTGTTTGCACACCGTCATGAAGCGCCCGGCGTGTATCCAGTCGCCTGCGTTCACGACGAAATCGTGGCCGAGGCGCCGCTGTCCGAGGCGAACCGGGCGGCCGAGTGGCTGGCCCGCCACATGAGCGAGGCCATGCAGGAAGTCGTTGGCGGCCGGGTGCCGATTGAGGTCGAAACAACGCTTGGCAGAGACTGGGCCGGGGCGCCGCTCGATTCATGAGGACCGGTTCGGCTTTCCCCACGCTTCAGAATAGCGTATGACGGGCGGGAGTCGTGCACCATAAGGAGGACTGAACATGGCCGGACCAGAGATTGTCAAGCTGAAACGTATTTTGCGCGAGAAAAATGCGGCCGCATCGGGTACCCCGGTCAGCCTGGACCAGCGCCGGGCGGGCATGGAAAAAGTCGCCTTTCGGGTGGCCGACGATATTGGTGTCGAAGCGTTGACGGTAGCCGGCCGGGCGGCCGAATGGCTGCGGGCGCCGGGCGCCCAGGCCGAGCGGGCCATTCTGTATTTGCACGGCGGCGGCTATGTGATGGGCTCGCTCAACACCCATCGTTCGCTCGGCGGCGAGGTGTCCCGGGCGGCTCAGGCTGCGGTGCTCATGCTCGATTATCGGCTGGGGCCCGAAGAGCCGTTTCCGGCCGCTGTCGAGGACGGGGTGGCCGCCTACCGCTGGCTGCTCGATAACGGTTTTGCGCCACACAATCTGGCCATTGCCGGAGATTCCGCAGGCGGCGGACTGACCGCAGCCACCCTGGTTGCAGCCCGTGACCAGCAGCTGGCGCTGCCCGCAGCAGCGGTGTGTATCAGCCCCTGGTCCGACATGACGTGCTCCAACGAATCCTACCAGACCCGGGCCGAGGCAGATCCCATGATCGGACCGGATATCGGCAAAATGGTCGATCTATATCTTCAGGGCAAGGATGCTACCGATCCCTACGCCTCGCCCAACTTTGCCGATCTGGGCTCTCTGCCCCCGCTCCTGATCCATGTTGGCCGGGATGAGGTCCTGCTGGACGACGCGATCAAACTCGACCACAAGGCCCGGGCCGACGGCGTGGACAGCACCCTGGAAGTCTGGGAAGACATGATTCATGTCTGGCACGCCTTCCATCCCATGCTGCCCGAGGGCCGGGACGGGATTGTGCGGGTCGGCGAGTTTCTGCGCGACAAATGGGCGGCCTAGAGCCGACTGAGCGGGATATTGTTGACACCGCTGGGCGTGGTAACGAGTGTGGTGTGACGTGTGTGGCTGACTGTGCTAGCTTTGCCCGTATGGACCCAGCCCAACGCCGCGCGACCTATGCAGATTTGCTTCAGGTTCCGGACCGCTTTATCGCCGAGATTCTTGATGGAGAGCTGCTGACTGCGCCCAGACCCGCATTTCCGCCCGCTCGGGCCGCTCTGGTTATTATCCAGGATCTTAGTCCTTTTGATCGCCCCCGCGGTGATGCTGACGAGCACGGAGGCTGGTGGTTTCTTTTTGAGCCGGAACTGCACCTTGGCGCGGACATCCTCGTCCCGGATATTGCTGCCTGGCGACACGAGAATATGCCGCCTGCCAAAAATCTTGCCTATACCGACCGGGCACCGGATTGGATCTGCGAAGTCGTCTCACCGAGTACCGGACGGACCGACCGGGTTCGCAAGATGCCGATCTACGCCCGCGAACGGGTCGGTCATGTGTGGCTGGTTGATCCGCTCCAGCGCACTCTGGAAGTCTACCGCCGTCAGGAGTCCGGCTGGTTTGTGGTAGGCAGCCACGGTGACGTGGAACACGTTCACGCCGAGCCCTTCGAGACGCTCGAAATCGACATCAGCCGCTGGTGGCTTGAACACGCCGAATAAAGCGAGTGGGAGAGGAACCATGGACCTGAACTATTCCGCCGAGGAGACGGCCTTTCGCGACGAGGTGCGCGCTTGGATCGAGGCCAGTCTGCCGGACGATATCCGCGAAAAAGTCGTCACCTATCAAGACCTGAGCAAAGACGACTACACCCGCTGGCACAAAATCCTGGCCGACAAGGGCTGGGTGGCGCCCGAATGGCCGCAGGAGTGGGGCGGGACCGACTGGACGATTGTCCAGCGTTATATCTTTGAGGAAGAAATGGGGGCGGCCGGCTGTCCGGGCCGCATGCCGTTCGGACTGTCGATGTGTGCGCCGGTGCTGTTTCGGTTCGGCACCGAAGCCCAAAAGAACACCTATCTGCCGCGCATTTATAACGGCGACGACTTCTGGTGCCAGGGCTACTCCGAGCCCGAGTCCGGCTCAGACCTGGCCTCGCTCAAAACCAGCGCGGTGCGCCAGGGTGATGAGTACGTGGTCAACGGCCAGAAAATCTGGACCACCCTGGCCCAGTATGCCGACTGGATCTTCTGTCTGGTGCGGACCGATTTTCAGACTCAGAAGAAGCAGCACGGCATTTCCTTTCTGCTCATCGACATGACAAGCCCGGGCATCACCGTCCGGCCGCTGGTTCTCATGGATGGCGGCCACGAGGTCAACGAGGTCTTTTTCGATAATGTGCGGGTTCCGGCCGAAAACCTGGTCCACGAGGAAGGCGACGGCTGGACTGTGGCCAAATATCTGCTCGGTCACGAGCGCCTCAACACGGGCAGCATCGGCACCTCCAAGCGCGAGCTGGCCCGCCTCAAGGCCGTGGCCGCCGGTCAGACCAAACACGGCCGGCCGCTACTCGAAGACCCCCGTTTTGCCGACCGGCTGGCCCGGGTCGAGGTCGAGTTGATGGCGCTTGAGATCACGAACCTGCGTTTTCTGGACCAGATGCGCGGCGGGCGTGACCCCGGAGCCGAGGTGTCTCTGCTCAAGATTCGCGGCACTGAGATTCAGCAGGCCCTGACCGAACTGATGATGGATGCGGTCGGGCCGTTCTCTCAGGCTTTTCAGGCACTTGAGGCGCAAAACTTCGACGCCGACACCGCCCGTATTGCGCCCCGCTACTGCAACTATCGCAAGACGACCATCTACGCCGGCTCAAACGAAATCCAGCGCAATATCATCGCCAAAATGTCCCTGGGCCTGTAAATTCTCGGTAGGGGCGACGCATGCGTCGCCCCTACTGTGAGCCGGCTCTCAGGAGAGAAGCTTGTGAATTTTGACTATACGGAAGAACAACAGCTGCTGGCCAACAGCGTTCAGCAGTTTATCGCTCGGGAGTATACGTTTGAGGCTCGCCGGGCGATTGTCGAGTCCGAGCCCGGGTATAGTGAACAGGTGTGGTCCAGCCTGGCCGACATGGGGCTGTTGGGCCTGCCATTTTCGAGCCAGGCAGGTGGCTTTGGCGGCGGTGCGGTGGACCTGATGCCGGTCATGGCCGCGATTGGAGAGGGGTTGCTGGTTGAGCCCTATCTGGCCACGGTTGGCCTGGGCGGGCAGGTCATTGCCCGGGGCGGCAACCAGGCGCAGCAAGGGGCGATTCTGCCGGCTCTGATTGCGGGCCGCTGCAAGCTGGCCTTTGCCCAAACCGAGCGTGGGGCGCGCTACGATCTGGCCCATGTCGGTTGCCGGGCCACAAAATCTGCCAACGGCTATGTCATTGAGGGCGAAAAATGCATGGTGCTGCACGGCCCGTCTGCGGACCGGCTGATCGTTTCGGCCCGCACCGCAGGCGCGGAGACCGACCCCAAGGGCATCAGCCTGTTCCTGGTTGACCGCAATGCGCCCGGCGTCAGCCTCGACTCTTACAAAACGCTCGATAATCTGCGGGCGGCCGACATCCGCTTTTCGGCCACCGCAGTACCGGCCGACGCCCTGATTGGCGCCGAGGGGCAGGCCCTGGAGCTGATCGAAGAGGTCACCGATTATGCCATTGCCCTGCTGTGCGCCGAGACGGTCGGGGCGGTGAAGTTTGCCAATGACGCCACCCTGGACTATCTGAAGACCCGCAAGCAGTTCGGCGTGCCGATTGGCTCCTTTCAGGCTCTGCAGCACCGCATGGTCGATATGATGATCACCTATGAGCAGGTCAAATCCATGGCCTGCCTGGCGTGTGTGAAGGTGGACAGCGCCGAGGCGGCCGAGCGCAAACGGGTGATTGCTGCGGCCAAGATCAAGATTTCGGACGCGTGTCGGCATATCAGCCAAGAAGCAGTGCAACTGCACGGGGGCATGGGCATGACCGAAGAGCTGAAAGTCAGCCATACCTTTCGGCGCCTGACCACAATCAGCCAGACCTTTGGCGATGCCGAACACCACCTGGAGCGCTTTAGCGCGTGTGGCTGACACGTAAGGACAAAGGCGTATGAAAGCAGGCCAACTGCGTCAAATCGGGACCACTGCGGTATCGGTCACCCAGTACGGGCTGGGCGGCACCGCGCTGGGCAATATCTACACTGCGGTCGAAGACCAGGCCGCGTACGACACCATCGAGGCCGCCTATGGGGCAGGCGTGCGCTATTTTGATACGGCTCCGCTGTACGGCAGCGGCCTGAGCGAACTCCGCCTGGGCAAAGGGTTGGCCCGCTATGCCCGGGATGAGGTCGTCATTTCGAGCAAGGTCGGCTGGGCGCTTGAGCCCCGACCGGCCGGTCAGGCGGCGACGATTGATCTGTTTGACAAGGCTCTGCCGTACCGAGGCGTGGTGGACTATTCGGCCGACGCGATTCAACGCTCTCTTGAAGACAGCCTCGGCCGACTCAACACCGACCGCATCGACATTGTGCTGATGCACGACCCGGATGAAGCCGCCACCATCAGGGGGCTCGATCCCTACGCTGCCAGCCATTTTGAGCAGGCCATGGCCGAAGCCTACCCGATGCTCGACCGTCTGCGCAGCCAGGGGGTGATCAAGGCGCTTGGGGTCGGCATGAACCAGTGGCAGATGCTGGAAGACTTTGCCCGCGCCGGCGATTTTGACTGCTTTCTGCTGGCCGGTCGCTACACTTTATTGGAACAGCAGGCGCTCGGCTCGTTTTTGCCGCTGTGCGCCCAAAAGCGCATCAGCCTGATTATTGGCGGGCCGTATAACTCGGGCATCCTGGCCAGTGGAGCCGTGGAGGGCGCGTATTACAACTATCAGGCCGCGTCGCCGGATATTCTGGAACGGGTACGGAACATTGAGGCTGTATGCGCCCGGTATCAGGTATCGCTTCAAGCCGCTGCTCTCCAATTCCCGTTCGGACATCCAGCCGTAGCGTCCATCATTCCCGGCGCCCGCTCTGTTCAAGAACTGGTTGACAATGTCGGCTATTTCGAGCAGGCGATTCCGGCCGATTTCTGGGCCGAACTCAAGCACGCCGAGCTGATCGATCCTGCGGCGCCCGTTCCTGAGACAGCATAGGGGTCTGGGATGAGCAAGCGTGACCGTGAAATTCGAGACATGATCGAGCGTGCCTGGCAGGAGGAGGAACGCAAAGAGCAAAAGGGCTTCTTGAATTTCAACGAAAACGATATGCGTTTGCTCGAAGAGTATTATACGCGTGGCCTGCCGTACGGCAATTCGCCCGAAGGCTTCAAGCGCTGGTTGCAAGAGCGAGACTGAGCCGCCCGCTGTCCATATCCTCACGTATCGCTTGGAGGCAGGCTGCAAAGTCGCCCTCAATCAAGCGCCCACCGCTGTCCAGCATGCCGCACTGCATCATCAGGTTGATTGAGGTGCCGAAATCCTCGGTGACCAGATAGCCGTCTTGATCGATCGTCGTGCCGTCGGCTAACTGCCGGCACGGATACTGAGTGCGGGTACGCTCGGCAAGCGAATTCAGGCTGGCAATATACCCGTAGGCCGGTTTGCCGAGCGCATTGCCGAAGCCGATCTCATACGCCGTGCCGTCGTCCATCAGCAGGCCGCGAAAGGCGTTGCAGTTGGCGACGACAATGTCGCAGGCCCGGATTTGAGCGATATCTCCGCGATAAATCCGCACTGCGGTTTGCAGCGAGCGATCCCCAAGCTCGACGTTGTTGTCCATCGGGTGCAGACCGATAAAGCCGTACTGTTCACACAGCCGACGCTGGGTGTGGGCGTGTTCTATCGCATCGGGCAGAAACACCTCGGGGCCGGCCAGATACAGGCGTGGTTTTTGTACCAGGGGCATACTTCTCTCCTGTGTAGCAAATGCAGACGGGCAGGGCGCCTAGGGTGTGGGCCGTTGGTAAAACTCGACATAAAACCGGACCGGGCCGAGCGGCTCAATATGATGCAGAACCTCGGGGACAATAACGCCCAGAGTCCCGGGCTCAAGCAGGAACTCCTGGGCCAGGGGCGGCTGAACAATGTAGCGCAGCCGTCCTTCCAGCACGTGCACTGTGGCCCACACCCCGCGTTTGGTGGAGTGAGCCTTGCGCAGCCCGTCTGGAATCGAGGAGGCGTCAAACTCCGGTGTTCGCTTATAGGCCCGGAATCCGTCCGGCACCTCAAAACGGTCGCAGTTGGGGCACTTGAGGCGTAGCCCCAGTTTTGACCGCCGTCCTGCCTCGGTCGTGGTCCAGGGCCGGTTTTCAAACGGCGGACGGTGGCGGACATGCTGGTTGTGGCCGCAGTCGAGCTCAGCTGCCCAATCCCCGGCTTTGTCGCGGTGAAAACCAAGAATGCTGCGTTCCATTTTATGACACCATGAGGCTCAGCAGGCTGACGATCAGGGCGCTGAGCGTGCCCAGCGCCGTTCCAAGGCTGGGCAGAAGAGGCCGATGGCCAGACCGGGAGGAGAGCCGGGCGCGAAGCCTAGGCGGCACCCGACGCAGGGTCAGGATGGCAAAACCAGTACCACAATAGGCAAGGGTCGGGATGCCAACGCTCATGGCGTGGGGGACGAGCAACACCACGTCCTGGTAGTCGATGGCTCTGGACAGGCTGAGCGACACCACAATAAACAGGAAGAGTGCACTTCCGCCACACAGTACCAGCACAAAGACAACGTTGGCGATGAGAAAGCCGGGCAGGCCCGAGAAGAATCGGCTCCGGTCGGCCGCCTTGAGCAGCCTCCAACCGATGAAGCCAGACAGCCCATCACAGCCGATCCCACACACGGCGATCAACGCGCAGACGCCCCACGGCCACAGCCGATCATGGGGGTCGAGATACACAAACTGCCACACTCCATCCCCAGCCTGGTAGGGAAGCTCGAAGACGAGCGACTCCAGTAGGGCGAGCAGCTCAAGAGACGGCAAAAAGCACAGGACGTGGTAAACCAGACTGGTCGCTATCAGCAAGCACAGGCCGGACGGCCAAGGCATGTCCCTCAGGCGTTGGACACCGTCGTGCAACAGCTGAGGGTGGGGGTGTTGGATGCGTTTCCAGTCGAAAGCCGTTGTTTTTTCAGCCACAAGCCAGCTCAGGCTGAAAAAACTGAGCTTACACAGGACAAAGGAGGTGAGGGCAAGGGCTAAGGCGTTTTTCATGACGGATCGTTTACACAGTGTAGGGCTTTTGGGAGGCGTGAGGAAGGTATGGGTAATGTCTCCCTTTGAATTTCGTTCTCTGTAATTTTACAAAAGCGGCGGCAAGGAGTCGCAGGTCATGCCTCTGCGACTCTCGCGGCTGATTCCGGCCTCCCAACTCATTGTCGTCCATGCCATTCTGCACGAGGTGGACTGGCCCGGCATTCCCGAGCCTGTCGAAGCGACGGTAACCCACTCGGTGTTCTCTGTGGCGACAGCGAAGACGCTGCTGGGGATGGCTGAGGCGCGGAGCGAGTTCCCCAGCCCGGCCCACCGCCAATGCCCCAGCGACCTGAAACGCGGTTCGCTCACCACCTTTACCCGGCGCTCCCTGGCCGGCCCTCCTGCATTTGGCGGACGGATTGTGAACTGTCTCGGCTTCCGTGCTGAGGAAAGTCCGATCCAGGCCATGACCGAGGCCGCGGTGTTTGTCGCGATTGCCGCAGTCGGTCAGCAGCCGCCCTGGGCGTATCAGGCCGGCATGACGCGCTTGAGCTGCTGTTTCTGCATCATGTCCAGTGACCAGCCCTCTACCGGCCGCGCGCCTGGAACCCGCTTCATACGCCCGTTACGTGGCTCTTGAAGCCCGTTGCGGGATCACCCACGGTCAGGTCAACCGGAGCAGCCTGGCCGTGGGAGGGACCGACGCAAATGCACATGCCCCACTTGAGAACGCAAAGCCCAGTATGCGGGACAGGAAGACCGGCCATTTTTCTGGCTGTCTGACTTCATCCACCAAAATTTACGGGGAATCATACAAATTTTATGGTTTTATCTACCAATTTTAGGGGAACAAAATGCGAACAGATGGAGTATAGGAGGGTGCTGGTATTAGAAATACAGACACAGAGTATATGAACAAAACAGAGCGAGAGGTGAGCGAAGGGACACCAGCGCAGGCCGACCGCTCAGGCAGGAGATGTGTGATGAGTGATCAAGACGCCTTCGACCGAATCCTCGCGGCCTTGTACGACGCCATGCTCGACGATGGCCGGTGGCCGGCCGCCTCGGCCCTGATTGATGAGGCTTGCGGCCTACAGGGCCAAGTCCTGGCGGTCAGCGGAAACCCGCAGGACGAGGCCCTGGGTGGCTGCAGCTTCGTGGGAGTGTACCACCGGGGGCAGCGCCTCACCGACTGGGAGCGCGAGTACTTCGAACACTACTTTTCTCTTGACGAACGCGTCCCGCGCTACCTGCATCTGTCGGACAGCCAGCTCGTGCATAACGCGACCTTGTACACCGACGAGGAGTTAAAAACCTCGCCGATGTACAACGAGATCCTGCCCCGCTACAACAGCCAGAATTGCCTGAACGTGCGCCTGATCGAGCCAGACGGCTCCAGCATGGTCTGGGGCCTCTATGACCCGATCGCCCCGGACGGCTGGCGGTCGCCCCAGCTGGCGCTGCTCAGAGGGCTGCTGCCCCATCTGCGCCAATTTGTTCGTGTCCGCCAGGCGCTGGTCCGGGCCGGAGCCTTTGACGCCTCTGCGCCCGCCCTGCTCGACAATCCGCGGCTGGGCGTCATCTACCTGGATCAGCACGGGGGGATCATGGAGGCCAATGACCGCGGCCGCGACCTGCTGCGGCGGGACGATGGATTGTCCGACCCGGGCGGGCGACTGCAAGCCACCGTGCCGACCGAGCGGGACCGGTTGGCGCGGCTGGTGGCGCGCGCTCTGCCGGCCGCCGGCACCCC
Source organism: uncultured Binatia bacterium (SeqCode) (assembly GCA_965243735.1). Classification (GTDB taxonomy): domain Bacteria; phylum Desulfobacterota; class Binatia; order Bin18; family Bin18; genus JAAXHF01. The sequence continues at coordinate 2,304,937 of CBDEVZ010000008.1, read as the reverse complement.
TGTCAGCGGCTCGATGCTGCTGCGCCGCGCATCCCTGTTGCCGCCCTTCGTGGTCCATATCTCCCCCGTGGGCAGGCCCCAGCTGGATTTTGGGGCACGGCGGGTCGCCGCCCTCGTGCTGCTGGTCGAACCGACCTACCAGCCCCGCCTGGACCCTGCCTTCGTCGCCCAGACCCTAGACCTCACCCCGTCAGAGAGCCACATCGCGGTCTGGTTGGCCGAGGGCCGGTCGGTGCGCGATATTGTCGTGACGACGGGGCGCCAGGAGAGCAGCGTCTATTGGCACCTGAAGCGGATCTACCACAAGCTGTCCCTTTCTGGGCAGGTGGACTTGGTGCGGCTGGTGCTGTCGGTCACCGAGTTGCGGTGAACGAGCGGAACACCTGCTGTCCACAACACTGAATGGGCGGCGGGGCCAGGCGGCTCCACGGCCGGGTGGTAGTTGTGAATGCAACAGGCCGGGAAGCCGTGCGCTCCAGCGCGGCACGCCCTTCATCTCCATCCGTCGTCATCCAAAGGCGAGGATCAGACCGATGCCGATCCCGATGGCTCCGGCCCAGATGAGCAGGCGTTGCTGCTGCTGACGCAGTGTCCAGCCCAGAGCAATTCACCATTATGTGTAGCCGTGTAGGTCAGGTTAGCCGGAGGCGTAACCTGACATCCCGTACAGGAACGACGGCTGGGACGACGGCCACGGTGATCATCACGGTGACGGGCGCGAACGACGCGGCGGTGCTCGGCGGTACGCTCACCGGGGCAGTGACCGAAGACGCTGCGCCGTCCGCAGCGACGGGGCAGTTGACGGTGACGGACCCGGATACCGACGAGGCCGTCTTTACTGCACAGACGGATGTGGCGGAGACCTGCCGGACGTTTACTGAGGGGATGTAATGAGAGAAATTCATATGAGGGGAGGCATAATATAAGATTCCTGAAAATTATTTGACTATAGTCAGAAATTGATATTCCTCAAACTCAGGCGGGCTCCGGATTATTATCCGGAGCCCGCCTGAGGGGGAATGTGGTGTTGAAAGTATGCAGGAACAGGCCGGGTATGAGCGGCTATAGACGGGTGTCGGGTGGCGTGGTAAGTGCCGTCTTGGTAGGGAGGGATGGCAGAGCGGTCGAATGCACCGGTCTTGAAAACCGGCAGAGTCTTAACGGGCTCTCGTGGGTTCGAATCCCACTCCCTCCGTTCTTCCCCAATTCTTTCCGTTCTTGCCTGTTCCCCAAAATTCTCTAATAGGGTGAGAATATTATTCTAGAGCGTTTCACTCCGTCGTGTCGCGTTTAGGAGGTAGCGGGCTTCAATATTTTCAATGACTTGAAGAACCCTGCAACGCCCCTTATGCAATTCCGCTACTGATCCTTGACCCATGCTAGGGCGTGTCATCAGTTAGCGTGCCCCCCTGGTCGGCTTTCCTGTCTCGTCTCGGTATACTGCCCTGGTCAGCCCAAGCGAAGGGAGGGTGCACAATGGCGAGACGGTATGCGTTACGCGAGGATCAGTGGGAACGGATTCAGGACCTGCTGCCCGGCCGGGAGGGCCACGTCGGGGGCACGGCGCGGGATAACCGGTTGTTTGTGGAAGCGGTCTTATACCGCTATCGTGCGGGGATTCCCTGGCGCGATTTGCCGAGCCGGTTCGGGGATTTTCGCGTGATTCATACGCGCCACATGCGCTGGAGTAAAAGTGGGGTCTGGGAGCAGGTTTTCAAGCAGCTGGCCGCCGATGCGGATAACGAATATGCCATGATCGACGCCACGATCATCCGCGTCCACCAACATGGGGCGGGGGCAAAAGGGGGGACCCCGCGGCCGAATGCATCGGCCGCTCCCGCGGGGGCTTGAGCACGAAAATCCATGCGACGTGCGATGCGCTCGGGAATCCGACCGGCTTCCATCTCACGCCCGGCCAAGCCTCTGACCTGGCCGGTGCGGAGGCCCTCTTGCCCCATCTGCTGAAGCACGTGCGGGCTTTGCTCGCCGATAGAGCCTATGACGCCCACGAGCGCGTCATTGACCGTTTGGAGCAGGCGGAGGTGACGGTGGTCATTCCCCCCAAAGCCAATCGGCGCCAGCCTCGCCCCTATGATAAGCACCTCTATCAAGCGCGCCATCTGATTGAAAACTTCTTCGCCAAACTCAAGCAATACCGTGCTCTCGCCACCCGCTACGACAAACGCGCTGTCAGCTTTCTCGGAGCCATCTATCTCGCTGCCTCGGTGATCCTCCTTAACTGATGACACCCCCTAGGCAAATAGGCGGGGATATCTCTGTTTCCGAGAGTCTGCAACGGCCCGGCAACCTTGGGCCATACGAACATTCACGTGTCCCGTGCCGGAGAGCAAGTCCGACACGGGGACCAGCACCGCTCGTCAGGATGAGCCGTGCCAGATCGGACCGCGCCGTTCTATCTTGCCGAGCGGAGAAAGGCAATGCCCGCCTATGTCTCCTTTCGGCATTTTGTTGAGTCTTTTTGTCATGTTTGCGCTCCCCAACCCTGGGCACTCCGCCACCCTCGAAAGCCCCGCTGATGGGGCACTCCTTTCGGGCTTAGGGTTCATCTCGGGCTGGAAATGCGATGCCGGCCACCTCACAGTACGGATCAACGGCAGCGCAGCGTTGCCGCTTGCGATGCATCAGCCGCGCCAAGATACGAGTGCGGCTTGTGGCGGCGCACCCGATAACGGATTTGTCGGGCAGGTGAATTGGGCGCTGCTCGGTGACGGAAAGCACACCATCACGGTGTATGATGATGACGTGTCATTTGCATCAGCGACGTTTGAGGTCGTGACACTGAATCAAGAGTTTATCCAAGGTGCGCATGGCAGTTTTGAAATCCACAATTTCCCGACTCCAGGCGACACCGCCGTATTCCAGTGGAACGAGAGTACGCAGCATATGGAGTTGGCGAGCTTCGACACAAATCGCTCTCCTGTCATGTTGGAACCCGTGACGCCCTCTCAGGTCGATGGACGGTATCCCACTCGCCATGTCATTCACGGATTTGACGTGTGGGTGTCACCGACCGTGTACGAGTCTCCTGATTATACGCCAGCCGTTCTTGAACGAGAATTAGCAATCATCAGGGCACAACTCCTGTGGGCCACGTCACACGACGCACTTCCCCCGACCGCTATTCAGCAGATCATTGACAGCGGGGTTTCTATTTATCTCGATACCCCATCGAACCCGTCTGCCTGGTGGTGTGGTGGGGATAATCCGCTGACTTTTGGGTGTTACGATGCAACGTTAAACCGTGTGGGCATCCCTATCGTCGATGCTCCCTACTACGGCGGGTCCTACCTGCAAAGAGATCACACCAACGATTCAAGACTCTTAAGTGATTTAGCTTATGTCTACTACTACCAAGTGCTAGGTGGATACAATGTCTGTATCACGCAACATTTTAGCCGCGTGAAGAAACGCTATGCTGCCACAGAGGAGCGGGAACAGGGGAGCGGAGGATGGTGGGGGCCGCTGAGTGAACATCCCCCGATGCATGAACGTGTTCCTCCGGGGCCGTGGCGTCTTCAGAAACGCCTAGATATAGAGTACGAACCGGAGTATTTCGCTGAAGCATCAGAGGCCATGTTCAGTTTCAATCGTTATTACCCGTGGAACCGTAATGAACTGTGGCACCATGACCCTGATGGATTTCGCCTCATATGGGAGGCGTGGCACGATCCCGATGGGTTTTGTCCACAGCAATAATGATTCTGCAAGGTGGCATTTCCACTATCACCGTACCCCCTTACTGGCATCGCTTGTCAGCAGAAGCGAAGAAAGGCAAATTTATCCATGTTTCATTTCGTCGTATCCTTTGGTCTCCTGGTTCTGCTTCTCGTAGCGCCCGCATGGTCTGCCACACTCGAAAGTCCTGCCCGTGGCGCGTTGCTGTCCGGTTTGGGGTTTATCTCCGGCTGGAAATGCGATGCCGGTCAGATTACGGTACGCATCAACGGAGGCGCGTCAATGCCCGTCGCTACACATCAGCCGCGCCAGGACACGAGTGCGGCCTGTGGGGGCGCAACTAATAACGGCTACATCACTCAGATGAATTGGGCGCTGCTCGGCGATGGCTTACATACGATTGTGGTCTATGATGACGTGCAATTCGCCTCCGCGACATTTGAAGTCGTCACTCTCGATCAAGAGTTTATGCGCGGCGCGGATGGCGTGTTTGAAATGCGAGACTTTCCGAATCCAGGGGACGTGACACGCTTTGAGTGGAACGAGAGCACACAGCATATGGAGATATCAGAATACCGTTCATCCACAGCACCGGTCACGCTAGAGCCGGTGCATCCCGCACGGATAGGTGGGCGATATCCCACACGACACGTGATCCACGGTTTTGACGTGTGGGTATCGCCAACCGTCTATGATGCCCCCAATTACACCCCGGCCCTTCTTGAACAGGAACTCGACATCGTGAGAGCACAACTCCTCTGGATCGTTTCGCATGACGCACTTCCTCCGGCTGCGATTCGGCAAATCATCAACAGTGATCTTGCGATTGTTCTCGACACCCCGTCCAACCCGTCTGCCTGGTGGGACTGCCATGAAGGGGTCGGGGCCGTGAGGTGTTACAGTCCAAGATTTAATCGTGTGGGTATTCCCATTGTCGATGCCCCCTATAACGGCGAGTCCTACCTGCATCGAAGCCATACCCGTGAGCAGATTCTATTGCACGAGATGGCCCACGTGTTCCACTACGAAGTGATACGTGGGGGATTCGACAATGCCTGTATCACGCGGCATTTTAACCGCATCAAGGCACGGTACAAGTCCGTGGAACAACGAGAGCAAGGAACGTATGGCTGGTTTGTTCCGCTTGATAGGGAGGTTCCGATGCATGAACGCACTCCTCCGGGTCCGTGGCCTCCTGTCGAAGCCTATGCGGCAACAAATGCCATTGAGTATTTCGCTGAAGCCTCATGCGCGGCGTTTGGCTTTAACAATGATTATCCGTGGAACCGCAATGAACTGTGGCACCATGACCCTGATGGGTTTCGTCTCGTGTGGGAAGCCTGGCACGACCCCAGGGGATTTTGTCGGCAGTAGTGCGGTGACACCCGCCACGCGAGCTGATACAGCAGGGCCATGAAAGATTGCTATGAATTTCGCGTGAGTCTCACGACACCGAACGGGCGTACATTTGAAGCCGTCATGACAAGTGACCGGGCGCTTTCCGACGCACTGGAGGACGCCTGCTTTGACCTGCTCTATATGGCGACGGCTGACCCGGAGCGCCACGGACTCACCGTGACGATCCGGGCCAGTCAGGAGATTACCTAACCCCTCGGCTCAGCCGAGAAGAAAGGAAGAATGTAATGGGAGAACAGCAGCCCCCTGATGTTTATGATCTACTTGAACAATACGAAACAAACATCAATAGGCTTGAGACGCTACTGAATCTGCTGTTTACCGTATTGACACGAGCACAATTGCCCGGAGTCAATAAGTTGCTGCGCGATAGCTTTGATGTCGCTATCCGAGAAAAACGAAAGATCGCGGATGCTCCCGCCACGCTCCAAGAAGCGCGAGACCGGGCTCTTGCCGACATTCAGTTTTTCGAGAGCCAAAAACGTAGCCTCGACGGTTGATTCCGTTTTTTGTTCTGTCTGCATGTTCTTTCTCCTTCATGCTGTGAGGGTGATTGTCATGGGGAAATCGGTTTCCCCTGCGATTGCCTTTTGCTATCCTGCCTTCGGTCATGTCCCGTGTGCTGCGCGTGAAACCTCCACTAGAAAACCATGTGCAGGCATGGGGCATGGCCGCTTGTCAAGAGCGTGAATTTTCAAAGTGATACACTACCCGCAAACCAAAAACGAACAAAATCAATTTTCAACGAATACGCAGTCTGGCATATGTTGTACAATTGATCCCCATGATATTCCAAAAATTTATCATTGGTAACACTGTCAAGGTAGAGAACCACGTCGTTGATCACAGGAGCAAAAAAATCAAAGTGTTCTAGCAGTTGCGACAAGATAGCCCGTAAGCGGTACCGACGACATCGACGAAGTACGTGTCTCGCTAGTCCTAAGTCGAGGGGAGTGATGGAACAGACACGTACCATTAGCTCGGTCAGAGCTTCGGTCCGCTGTTGAGTATCGGTTGGCGTGGTTGAGTCCTCCTCTTGATCATCTTCAAATGAATACTCATTACTCTGTTCTATTTCCTCAAGTCGACGATGAATTTCTCGACGCTCGATCTCGTCTGGGTCGTCTAATGTTCCTTCAATAAACAAATCTGTTGATAGAATTTGAGTTTTTTCGCCTGACAAGACAAGTCTGTGATTAGAATAAAGATATAAGATAAGATCACCTAATAGTTTGCGGAGTTCCTCACGGGAATTGGCGAAAATCCTAAAATCATCAACATATCGTGTGTGACTAGCTCCTCTCTCGATCAAGAATGTGTCAACATCCATCAGTATAGCCTCAGACATGATAATGCTGGCCACCGGTCCCACTGGTACCCCATAAGAGACTCCGCCATTCAGCCGAGTCAGAAAATACTCTAAATCGCCGGCCAGGTCAGTTGACGTAGGAGAAGCGACGCTGATGGCGTTTTGCAGTCGGTGGAGATATATCTGATTGTAAAAGTCTACGATATCAGTAACGAGGACATGGCTGTGGTTGCTAGCTAGTTCTCTGCTCTGATCCACAAAGCGCCTGAATCCGTTCCCCTCTCCAAAGAATTTCCCGGCATCGAAGTCTGGAGATATACGGTAAGAACATGCGGTATTGCGAGCCTGTTGTGTTCGAGCTTGCTCCACGTCTTGAGCAATCGAATATGCCATCGCGGTGTATGCGAGGGTATTAATTGGATCGAGTTGATGGACGACGCGAAAGCTCCCGTTAGGTTTTGGAGCTGCCATAATGCGAGGAGGCCAGATTTCCATTTCGCGAATGCCCGTTGTGGTGAGGTAGTCTCGGACTTCCTGCCATCTGCTCCACAGCGAAACAAATTCGAATGGCCTTGGGAAGAAATCAGAATCCCAAAAGCAGGTTATATGATTCTTGGCAAAATCGACTGCTTCTCCGGAGAGTGTAGTCATCTTTGTTTTAGTGACGTTTTAAACCAGCTATCAGGATAGCAAAACTGGCTAACGACTATTGTTCACTGGTCGTGGGACGCGATCCGGTGAAGCGCATATGTCCTCACAGAATGCCCAGCGGGGGCATCAGCGAAATTTCATCGGTATAAATGCCTGGCGGCTGGGCGATCACGTCGAGCATGGCGTCGGCAACATCGCCGGGGGTGAGCATTTTGGTGCGGTCCAAGTCGCCGCCGCTCTTGTCCCACAGCGGGGTATTGACCGCGCCGGGAATGACCGCAGTGACCTTGATGCCCTGACTCCGCACCTCGGCCGCCATGACCTTGGTCAGACCCAGGGCGCCAAACTTCGAGGCCGTATAGGCGGCCGAGCCGGGCAGGGCGGTTTGGCTGGCCAGGGACAGGATATTCAAGATATGGCCACTCTGCTGGGCAAGCATGACCTTCAGCGTATGCTTGGCGCATAAATAGGTCGCCCGCAGGTTGGTAGTCATCATGCTGTCCCAGTCAGCGGTGCTGGACTCGACCAGGGGGCCAAAACTGGCGCCGCCGGCGCTGGTGACCAGAATGTCGATGCGACCCCACTCCTGATGGGTGTGGCTGACCAAGTAAGTAATCTGGTCTTCATCGCTAACATCGGTCGGGATGACCAGGGCAGTCCCGCCGGCCGCCCGAATATCGTCGGCCACGGCCTCAAGCGCCGACTTGGTGCGCGCCGCCAGGGCGACCCGCACGCCCGCTGCGGCCAGGGCCAGGGCGGTAGCTTGACCCAGGCCTGAGCCCGCGCCGGTGACAATTGCGGTCCGACCGTTCAGATCCTGTCTGGCCATACGACTCCTCGTTGCAGCTGGCTGGTCTTCGCTAATCTTGGCTAATCATAGCTAATTCTGGCTGATGGTGCGGCCGGGATCATTCTTCGCCGTGATATTCGAAGAAATTTTTGGGAGTTTCCCACAGACCGACTCTGGTCAGACTGTCACCGAGCCGCGGCTTGAGCAGATCCCAGATCACCCGAATAATGTTCTCGCCGGTCGGGTTGAGGCGCTGAAATTCCTGGGTGTCCTCATTCAGATGCTTGTGATCGAAGCGGTCCAACACTTCTTCCTGAACAATCTGCATCAGTTCTCCCAAGTCCATGACCATCCCGGTCTGGGGCGCGATCTGGCCGCTGACCGTGACTTCGAGTTCGTAGTTGTGGCCATGACCGTGCAGGTTATTGCACTTGCCGAAAACGGTCCGATTCTCTTCCTCGGACAGCGCAGTGCTGTGGAGGCGGTGGGCTGCGCTAAAGCCAAAGGTCTTGGTTAAGGATGCCATGTTTTTCCCTTCTCCGCTCACCACATCGGACCACAGGCTCGGCTCCTCATACAGCCGGACCAGAGCCAGGCGGTAGTCTTTCTCAGGCTGGCTGCGCAGCGTGTCTTCAATGCGGTCACGCATATACGCGGCCAGGTTTTCGGTGGTGGGGATGCGGTCGTGAAAGGCCGGGTGGTCAAGATTGATGAATTTGTGGTCAAACTCGGCACTGACCTCTTTGAGGATACGGTCCAGCTCGGTGATGTTGATGACCATCCCGGTGCGCGGGGCAACCTGGCCGGCCAGGGTGACGCGCAGGACATAGTTGTGCCCGTGGCCGTAGGGGCTGACACATTTGCCGAAGATCCGCTGATTCTGCTCAGGCGTGAATTTCGGATTCCAGTAGCGGTGTGAGGCCTCAAATTCGACGAGACGGGTGAGATAGTGCATGGCGCCTTCCACAATGCAGAAATCCAGATATGCGGTCAATAGTCTGGAAACAGGGAGTGCGATCTCCTTTCAGCCCGCAAGAGTCATCACGATCCCTGTGCATGGTCAGGCCATCAAACTTGACATAATTCTGCGGAACGGACGTATTATGCCGAGTCCGTAGGCTGGGACAGGTGGGGTGTGGATTCGCAGGTGATCAGGGCGATTTCTCGCGGGCTGAACAGACGAATACGCTGGCCGGCGACCCCAATTCCGCGATTGACGTACAGATAGACGCCCAGCTGCTGATATAAACCCCGAGAGAAGCTGGTGATGAAGCGGGCCAGGTTGAACCGGCCCCCCCAGCCGGGCAGGGCGAACTGGCCGCCATGGGTATGGCCCGAGAGGGTCAGCGCAATGCCCTGGCGGGCGGCTTGGGGGAAGAGGTCAGGGCGATGGGAGAGCAGAATGCACGGCTCGTGGCTCGGAATGGAAGCCTGGAGTTCCGTTAACAGGGGCAGTTCTTCGAGTCCGCGCGCCCAGTCCCGACCCCGGTCATCAAGGCCGATCAGGTGCAGGGCGGCGGTGTGCTTGTGGAGACTGATGCGCTGGTCCTGGAGGAGGCGTATCTGTGTATGTCGGGTCAGGCCGGCTTGTACCGCCTGAGCGCCCGCATAATGGTCGTGGTTGCCCAGACAGGCAAACACCCCGTAGGGGGCGCTGAGTTCGGCCAACAGCGGAAAATAGTCGGGAATATAAATCGGGTTGGAATCGAGCAGGTCGCCGGTCAACAGGATGATATCGGGATCTAGAGCATTTGTTCGCCTGACACACGCTTGCAGTTCGGACCGGCTCAGATTGGGGCCGATGTGCAGGTCGCTGAGATGGGCGATCTTGAACCGATGCCAGGCGTGGGGCCAGCCCTGGGGCCGCAGCCGCAGGCGTGACACCCGAACCGAGGCTTGGCCCCAGGTATAGCCGTAGACAAAGACGAGCAGGATACCGCCTATGCCGAGACCGCTGAGCCAGCGGAGCGCCTGCCACAACGGGGGCTGGAGTTGCTCGGCGGCCGCTGGCCAGACGGTGAGACTCAGCCCCTGGCTGAGCACCCAGGCCAGCGCCCAGACTCCAGCGCTCAGGAGTACAAAGACAAAACAAAAGACGCTGGTGAAGGCAGAGGCAAAATACAGCCGAATCGAGATACGCAGCCAGGGGGGCAGCCCGCTTCTGCGTCGCAGCCCTCGCAACAGGGCGATATTCACGCCAAAGAACACGAACGGCGCCACGACATACACGAGCGGCGATAGCCGCAGCTCAGCGCCAAGAACGACGTGCCAGAGCCATACCGGAACCAGACACTGGGCCACGCTCATCGTCACCAGCAGCGAGAAAAAGAAATACCGAAAGAACCCGCCCCAGCGTGTCGGAGAAAGGACCGTCTGCTCGGAAACGGGGATCGTGATCTCGGGCGATCTCTCAGAGGTCATCACGATCTCCGTTCATAGGGGATCGTGATCTCAGGCGGTCTCTTGAAGGTCATCACGATCTTCGTTCATAGCGCGGTGTGCTTCGTCCGGTTCGGGATTACGCCTCGGTGTCGATCAGGGCTTTGAGGACGCGTATGACCTTGGCGATTTCCTCAGGCGCGACATCGTCGGGCAGTTCCAGGACAGCCCGTCGGGCTGGGCCGAGCGGGATCTCCTGGCGGCACTGAGATAGCCGGGGCGGCTCTTTTACAGGGGCTTCGACGGCGGGCAGGACGTGGGCCGAGGCGGACGGCTCGGGCGAGGCCGGAGGAGCGGGGAAGGGGAGGGCTGGGGTGGAAGACGGACGCGTCTGGGGCCCCAATCCGGCAAAACGGTAGGATTCGAGGAATGCCTTGGAGACCGTCTCGGCGTTCTTCTTGGTGAAGCGGTATTTGATAACGAGTTGGTTCGTCAGGTTGATATCCGAAGGCATGCCGCTGGTTTCGTACTGGCCGAGCAAGCCTTGAAAGATGGTCGGTCTGCCCATGGCTTCACGGAGGGCCTGATGGCGCTCGTTCTCATCGCCGGCGTGCTCAATGCGCAAAAACAGGTCGCTCACCCGCAGATCCTTGCCGATCGGTTCAAGCAGGCCAAATTGGCGTAGACTGCTCAATTTGCGGTTAAATGGCCCGGATTGAGCCGCCAAACTCAGGTGTTCGGCTATCGATTCCCGGCTGGTCGGAACCTGGTGCTCGGCCCGAAAGATCTTCCGGACCTCCTCCAAGCAGTCCTGGATGCTGTACGCTGGGGCATTCGGGCTTTTCTGCCGGACTCCTTGCCGGGTCATCGTGCGCGCTTCCATGCTGATTTCCTGCCTTTTGCTGACGTTTTTATCCACAGCCTCGTCTGACTCTGTGAAAACGGCTATTGTTTATTACTCTAGCCATAAAGATGAGCTATTATTACTGACCGCCAAAATATATCTTGACCGTATGCTGAATTAAAGCAAACCTGGAGGGCAGGTCAAGGGCCATGTAAGATATTGATATAACTTGATAAATTCTTTCTTCCGGCCATGTTCGCCTATTCTGCCATTAATTACCTTTCTTTTTCTATTTTGTTCCTAAGGTAATAATATTTTGATTATTTTGTTACTCTCTTTCTAGGCATTTTATATCTTATATCCTTTAAGGAGCTTTTATTGCTTATTATTTTTTCTATTGAGTAATATGGGCGGATGGGGGTTGGCTCTTGACGCACGATATGGGGTCAGGGCTGGCGCTTCTTTCTTCCTTGACCCTTTTTTGCCAAGCCCTTACACTCTTGGAAATGGAAAAGACCACGGTCGTCGTTGTCGATGACCACCCCTTGTTTTTATCCGGGGTTCAGCAAATTTTCAAAAGACAGCCCGATTTCGAGGTAATCGGGGCGGCTGAAAATGCCGCGCAGTTGGCCTCGCTCCTCAAACGCTGTCGGCCGGACATCATCCTCATGGATATTGAAATGCCGGAGACGAACGGTCTGGACGCCACAGCGCTCGTTCGTCGTCAGGCCCCGGATGCCAAGGTCGTGATCCTGACCGGCTACGACAATCCCGATCTTATTTTCCGGGCGCTCAAAATCGGGGCTGTGGGCTATCTGCTCAAAAATACCCGGGCCAAAGAGCTGCTGGACTCTTTACGACAGGTGGCGGCCGGGGAGGTGTTGCTCAACCCCGACTTGGCCGCAAAATTCCTGCGCGAGTTCCGCCGTGATCAGGAGGCCGAAGAGCTACGCCGGCTCGTCCAGACCCTCACCCCGCGCGAAGACGAGGTCCTGCGGCTGGTGGCCACCGGCGCGAGCAACCGTGAGATAAGCGGCCAGCTGTTCATCAGCGAGCTGACCGTCAAGATGCACCTGGCCCGCATCTTCCGTAAATTGCAGGTCAACGACCGCACAAAAGCCGCCATTGTGGCCCTCAAGGCCGGACTGGGAGAGCCATGAAGTGGTGGGTCACGTGCTTGGTGTGCGGAGTAGGGTGGCTGTGGGTCTGGGGCAGCCAGACTCCGGTGGCTGCCGCTCCGGCCGCAACCCAGGTCCAAGACCTGCTGACCGAGTGTCGCGCGGCCTATTTTCGGCTGACCGATTATCGCGGTACGCTCCGCCGGGAAACCTGGACGTCCGGACACGAGCCGCACCAGGAAGAAATCCGGGTGTTGTTCCGCAAACCCGGTTTTCTGGTGCTCGACTGGCAGACCGGGCCGTATGCCGGCACCACGCTGCAAGCCCGACCGGGCTGGAATAACGGCAATTTTCTGCTGACCCTGGGCGGCTGGTTCAACTATGTCAAAGTCAGCGTCCCCCTGATCGGGCTGAGCGAGCCCTTTGTCCCCAGCCTGAAAGATGTACACGAATGGCTCGGTGCCCTGCTCGCCCTGTCGCGCCGACCGGCCTCGGATCGCAGCCTTCAGTTGGTCCGGGCCCGGACCAATGACCCGCAGCTGGAGGATGGCCAGATCCTGCTGTCTGTCCCGGCTTTTTTGATCCCTTTTCGGGATAATGCGGTTGCGGTCTACGAGTTCATAATTGAGCGCGGGACAGGCCTGCCGGTCGGTCTGACCCTGCGCGGTCCGCGTGGCGAAATTCGCCAGCGTTTGGTCTATAGCACGCTTGAGGTCAACACTGGACTGACCGTGGACGCATTTGACCGCGTGAGCGGTCAGCCCGCGTCCACCGATGAGACGGCCGCCTTCCCCCAGACCACGGCCACGATTGATATTCGCGGCTTCGTGCGACACTGGGGCCAGCGCTATGCCGAGATCAGCGACTATACCGGGGTCTGGACAATGACGACCACGCGGGCCGGTGCGACCGCCGTCCTGGGTCAGCTGCCGTTTAAGTTTCGCCGCCCCTTCGATGTCTATGTGCAACTTGACGGTACGACTGCCGTGCTCTACCGTCGCGACTGGAATGCCGGACGGATCCGGGTCCGGACGACGCTCGGCGGTCTGCCGATTATCGGTGACCTTGACCCCGGAGGCTATATTGCCCGACGCGGCCATCCCTATCCGATTACCGATTTTGGCCTGGACCGGCTGGTCGAACGCATCCAGCACCAGCTGCTGCAGGGCTGGCTGCAGGACGAGTTGGAGGCGCGCTTTCTGGGCGTCGTGCGCTATACCGAGCGTCCCTGCTATGTGTTCGAGTTCGTCTTTCCCAACAGTCGCTGGCGGATCTACCCCCACTACCGGATGGTGATGTACTGGGATATTGGGCGTCGTATTCCGATCAAGCTGGAGTTGTTTGACTGGAATGATCGGCTGGCCGAGGGGCACGCCTTCCGTCAGCTGCGTCTCAACGTCTCTCTCAGCGATGCGGATTTTCAGCCGACACACCCCAGCTATGACTTTTTGCTCTTTGAGCGTTTGCCATGGCTCGATTGGTTTCTGACCGGCCGGGACTAGGCGCGGTCGCTCGGCCCGGGTCGGCTCGGCCGTTGTGCATGTGTCGGGCCTGCCTGGTGGACACAGGGAATCGCGATGTCCTCGATCCATGAATTGAGATCAGGCTTCCCTTTGGCGGGGGTGGGCGGTGTGCTGACCGTGGCCGGCGTGTTTGCCTTCAACCTGGGCTATATCGGACTGTACTGGGCGTTTCTGCCCCTGTTGGGCCTCGGCGCCCTCCTGTTCATTGAGGTCGGTGAGGACTTTTTTCTGTCCCTCGTCTTGCTGGCTGCAGCCGGCACCCTGGTGTACGCCGTCGGTCTGTTCGCCCTGCCGATTCTTGTCCTGAGTGTCGGCCTGATGGTTCCGCTCAGCCTGGTGTTGCAGAGACGCGGCGTGAACACGATTCCGAGCACGGTCCGTGACGACGCCCATCCGGGCTGGCGCACGCTTGAGTTGGTGTCCCTGCTGCTGATTACCCTGTTTGCCCGCTACGCGGTGTACCGATCTGGAGGCGGTCGGATTCCGCTCCAGATCGGCGAGTTCGGCCCCCTGGTCCTGTTTGTCTTGAGCGAACTCGGCGGATGGATGGTGTTCGCCCTGGGCTATGGCTGGCAGCACCGTTTGCGCTATGGCGTACTGTACACGCCGGGGCTGGATTTTGCCTCAAGCCTGCCCTCGCTGCTCGTAACCGGCGTCTTTCTCGTCTCTCCCCATGTTGCCATCATGACCCTGGGTCTGAATACGGTCGGGGTGGCCGGCCTGTATCTGGCCTGTCTGCCGGTCGGGGCGGCGCATGTATTCATGCGCACGCTGACCCTACGTCGGGCCGAGATCGCCCGACAGAACCTCCAACTGCAAGACATGACCCGAGAGCTGGTGCGCAACGAGCGGATGGCGGCGATTGGCCAGATTTCCTCAACCCTGTCACACCAACTCTTGCAGAAAGTCGGCCTGCTGGGCCTCCAGTGCGACCTGCTCCAGGACAGTCTGCGCGACCCACAGGTGTCGCCCACGCAGCGGTTGAGCGAGGTCGGCCAGCAAGCCGGGCAGCTTGACGAGGCCATCCGTGATCTCAACACGACCCTGTCCGACCTATTGATTTTTTCACGCGAGGTGGCCGTGCAGCGCCAGTCGCATCGCATTGCCGAGCTGTTGCGGGAGGTAGGCCAGGAACTCCAGTCGGTGGCCGCAGCGCGTCAGGTCGAGCTCGTGTGCACCGGGGCTGAGCAGGACTGTGAGGTCTTCTTGGACCGCATTAAGCTGAAGCAGGCTGTCATCAACCTGGTCACCAACGCAATTGACGCTTCTCCAGCCGGCGGTCGAGTGGAGTTGGCCTTGAGCCGCGACGCAGACCGCGTGTGGGTCGCCATCCGCGACCAGGGGGAGGGCATTGCCGAAACCGATCTGGAACACATCTTCTCGCCCTTTTTCTCGACCAAGGAGACTGGGTCCGGGCTGGGGCTGCCGTTTGCCCAAAAGATTGTCGAACTCCACCAGGGGACGCTGCGCGCCGACAATAACGCCGAAGGAGGGGCGACCTTTGTGATTGAGCTGCCGCGCCGCAGGGTTACGCAGACCAAATGACGGACAGCAAGTCAACAATGATGGGCGTTTGAGTAAGAAAAGGTAATCGTTCACTTTCGGTATGGGGGACAGGCGTGCAACTGGAGGGACGTGTTGCGCTGGTGACCGGGGCGGCCCGGCGGCTGGGACGGGAGATTGCCCTGGATTTGGCTGCGGCTGGGGCGGATATCATTGTTCATGTGCATACCTCGTCCGCTCTGGAGTTGGCGGCCGCCATCCGCCGTCGTGGACGGCGGGCGCTCATCCTCAGGGCGGATTTAAGTCGGGTGGCGGACGTCCAGCAGTTGACCGAGCGCGCCCTGGAGTTTGACGGCCGGGTCGACGTGTTGGTGCATAATGCCGCCCTGTTTTATCCCACCCCCATTGCGAGCCTCAGCACCAAGCAGTGGCGCGCCTTTCTGGACACCAACCTGACTGCGGCCTTCTGCCTCGGGCTTTCCCTGGGCCGGGCCATGCGTCGTCAGGGAGCGGGGAAAATCATTCAGCTGGGAGATTGGAGCGGGCTGCGGCCGTCCCGGGACTATCTGGCCTACTGTGTTTCCAAGGGCGGCATTCACGCCCTGAGTGCGGCCCTGGCCAAGGCATTGGCGCCCGAGGTGCAGGTCAATACGGTTGCGCCCGGCCCGGTCTTGCCCCCCATCACGTATACGGCTGCCGAGCTGGAGCGCCTGCGTCGTGACACACCCCTGGGCCGGCTCGGCAGCCCGCGCGATGTGGTCCGGACGGTGCGCTTTCTGATCGAGCAGGGGGATTTTATCTCGGGCGCGACGTATGTGCCCGACGGGGGGTGGCTGGCGAGCGGTCCGGGCAGGGAATCGTGATGCCCTGCTCCATCAGCTGAGATCACGATTCGGTGGCAGAGACACGGTCTCATACGGGTGCTCACACGGCGCACCAGGGGCAAACAGATAGTGGTAGGACTGCGTGTGGGTCTGGTAGGCCAGCAGGCTGGATGAACAGGTGCCGTAGCCGTCGAGATGCAGACACAGGCTGTTGCGGGTGTCGGGCTGGTAGGGGCTGTCAGAAGAGGAAACGTGTCCTCCGTCCGTATGAAAGGGTTGACACGTTCCCTCTTTTTGGTCTGTCAGGCCGGGCGGATTTGAACCGTGGTCGGCCATCAGACGGCGCAGGTCGGGGATCAGGTCGGCAAAGGAGACGGACTGGGAGGTCTGGCCGAGCCGCTGGAAGTGGGGCTGCAAACGCGCGATGCGGGGACAGCTGAGGTCGTTGAAGTCGCGGTTGGTAAACAGGTACAGACCCGGTTTGAGGGCGTGCAGGGCGAGCGTGGTGGGGGCGGTATTGAGGACATAGGCCTGCTGGGCGTCGGCGATCACCAGGGTGAAGGGATTATAGTCGTACGGAGAGGAGCGGGCCAGCTGTTGGGCGGCCTGGGCGGCGGACGAATGGCGCAGGGCGTCGAGACATAGCTGACCGCGCGAACGGCGCTGCGGATCCGGGGGCAGGAGTGACTGGCGGTTGAGAATGCCGGCCATGACACCGAAGGCGTTGACGCCCAGCCAGGTGCCGCCGGCGACCCGGTCACGGCCGCCCCAGATCCAGGGCTTGCGTGCCAGCTGAAGCGGGGGATCCGAGGGGCGGGCCAGGAGTTCGTCGCGGTTGGCCGCAGCCACAATCGGATAGTCGGCAAAGACGCGCGAATACAGGGCTAGGGTACACATTGCGGGGGCGGATTATAGAAGCGGGGAGGGCCGAATGCAAGCCGAGCGGATGGGTCGCGCGCGTTGTCTTTGGCCCACCCCTATGCTAGGTTGGGCCAAATCATTTGCCTGGGAGGAAGGATGTTCGAATCTATTGAAGACGTGATCAGCAAATTTGCTGACGAGCAGTATATCTGTGATCGGCGTATTGCAACTATCGTCTATCTGGCGAGTCATCTGCGCAAGCCGATTCTGGTCGAAGGACCGGCCGGAGTGGGGAAGACCGAGCTGGCCAAGGTCGTAGCGTCGTCTCTGGGGTGTCAGTTGATCCGCCTGCAGTGCTATGAGGGGCTTGATGAAGCCAAGGCGTTGTACGAGTGGGAGTACGCCAAGCAGCTGCTGTACACCCAGATTCTCAAAGACAAAATCAGCGAAACCCTCGAAGGGACGACGAACTTGAAAGACGCGGTGGAGCGGATTGCCGACCAGGACACGGTGTTCTTTTCCGAGCGCTTCATTCTGCCCCGGCCTCTGCTGCAAGCCATCTCGGCCGCCGAGCAACCCGTCCTGCTGATCGACGAGATTGATAAATCGGACAGTGAGTTTGAGGCGTTTTTGCTCGAGGTGCTGAGCGACTTCCAGGTCAGTGTGCCGGAGCTGGGTACGCTACAGGCCAAGCAGATCCCCCTCGTTGTGCTGACCAGCAATAACGCCCGGGAGATGTCGGACGCGCTCAAACGGCGCTGTCTCCACCTGTATATCGATTTTCCGGATCGCAAGCAGGAACTCGATATTGTTAAGCTCAAGGTGCCGGGCGTATCCGAGAAATTGGCCGGGGAGGTGGTCGAAATCATCCAGAACATTCGCAAGCTCGACCTCAAAAAGGTGCCGAGTATCAGCGAAACCCTGGACTGGGCCAAGGCCCTGACCCTGCTCAACGTGCACAAACTTGAAGAAGGGGTGGTGAACGAGACCCTGAACACCATCCTGAAGTATGAGGGCGATGTGCGCAAAGCCGAGGCCGAACTCAAGGACTACCTGCAAAAGAAGAAGGCCCAGACCGTTGAAGAGGCTGAGCAGGAAGACAAAGACCTCTTGCACTAGGGGCAGGGCGGAGCGAGCGCTTGGCCGACTCCGCCGGACGGGAGCGCTATGGACGATAAAATTATTGAATTTGGCAACCTCCTGCGCCAAAACGGCCTGAAGGTGTCGGCGGCCGAAAATATGGACACCTTTGCCGCCCTGGGTCTGCTCGGCCTGGGAGATCGTGCGGTGGTCAAGGATACGCTGCGCTCGACCCTGGTCAAGCGCGCGGTCGATATCTCGGTCTACGACGAACTGTTCGACATGTTTTTCACCGGCCTGGGGGAAATCATCAAAGAGGCCGGTGCGGCGACCCGGCAGGCCATGGAGATGTCCGAAGAAGAGTTCCAGGAGTTTCTCGAACAGCTCAAAGAAGCCCTTGAAAACATGGGCTCTGAGCTGTCAGAGCTGGCCCAGGCTCTGCTTGAGAACAATACCGGTCAGCTGGAACGCATGCTGCGCGAAGCGGCCGAACAGGCCAACCTGCAAGATATCCAGCGCTCGTTTCAGGAGGGGCAGTTTGCCAATGCGGTTGCCCAGCAGCTCGGCTTCGGCCAGCTGACCCAGGAGTTGGCCAATCTGAAAGATGCCCTGCAGCAGGCCGGCCTGTCGCCCGAACAGATTGAACAGATGATGGCCTACCTCGACCGGCGCCTGCAGGACTTGGCCCACATGGTTCGCAGCTATGTGCGGGCCGAGCTCGAAAAGCAGGACTCCCAGGTCCGTGACCAGCAAAAGATGCGCAGCCTGGCCGATAAGAGCTTCTATTATCTGACCGAAGACGAAATTCGGAAGATGAAAGAGGCGGTGGCCAAGCTGGCCCAGCGTCTCAAACAGGTCATTGCCATCCGCCGCAAACACGCCAAAAAGGGCCGCTTTGACCTGCAACAGACGCTGCGCAAAAACCTCCAGTATGGGGGCGTGCCGTTCAAGATCGTGCTCGACAAGAAGAAAAAAGAAAAGCCTCAGGTCGTCATCCTGTGCGACGTCTCAGACTCGGTGCGCAACGTCTCGCGTTTCATGCTCCAGTTTGTGTACTCCATCCAGGATTTATACTCCCGGGTGCGGAGCTATATTTTTGTCGCCGACCTCGGCGAGGTCACCCGTCTGTTTGAGGACAACGATATTCATTCGGCCATCGACCTCTCGCTGCGGGGGAATATCATCAACATCTACGCCCACTCGGATTTCGGTCGGGCGTTTCGGACCTTCCACCGCGACCATTTTTCGATCATCAATAAGCGCACCACGGTCATCGTCCTGGGGGATGCCCGCAATAACTACAATCTCCCCCACGAGTGGGTGGTCAGAGAGCTGCAACAGCGCGCCAAACAGGTGATCTGGCTCAACCCGGAGAGCAAGCTCACCTGGGGATTTGGAGATAGTGAAATGGATCGCTACGCGCCATACTGCAGTATGGTCGAAGAGTGCCGGAACCTGAACCAGCTGTACCGGGTGATTGATCGTCTGGTCACCGCCTGAGCGCCGTTGCGCCACGTGGCATAAGGGGGACAACATGGCCCGAGAGAACTTTATCGAGATGCGTGTCGGCGGTTTAACCCTCGACCCGATGACGAAAACCCCGATCGTAATCCTCAAGGACGAGGACAACAAACTCAATCTGCCGATTTGGATCGGCCTCATGGAAGCCACCGCCATGGCCACCGAACTGGAGGGTATTCGGATGGCGCGGCCCATGACCCACGATCTGCTCCGCCGTTTGATTGACGAGTTGGGCGGTCAGATCGAGTCGATTGAGGTCACCGAACTCAAGGACAACACCTATTACGCGTCGATCTGCTTGCAGGCCGGAGAAAAAAAGCTGACCATCGACTCCCGGCCCAGCGATGCGATTTCCCTGGCCCTGCGGACCAAAAGTCCGATCTTTGTGGCCAAGCAGGTGCTTGAGGCGTCCAGCGTGTTGCAGCAGCTCGAAGACGGCCAAAAAGACGACACCAACCTCTCCAATGTGTCGCGCGACAAGTGGAGCGAAATCCTCGAAAAAATGTCCCCGGACGATTTCAAATACAAGATGTAAGGAAAAGGGAAGCGTGAGAACAGCTGATATCACAAGAACATCACGATTCCCTTTTGCGCCATGCGACCCGAACGCAAAGCAGCCTTAACCCGCCAGCCAATTGAGCGGCTGGTGGTCTGGACTCAGCAGGTCTCAAGCTGGAGTCAGCAACGGCGGCGGCTGATTGGCAGTGTAGTCGGCCTCGGGCTGGTCGGGTTGGTGGGGTGGGGCGCGTTGAGTCTCGTGTGGCGCCACCAGACCGGCAGCGGTTTGGACGCCCTGCGAGCAGGCTTGGAGCAAATCGCTGCCCCTGAGCGCGATCCTGAGGCCCTGGCCGGAGCGATTCAGTCGTTTGAAACCGCAGCTGAGCTGTTGGCCGGTCGGCCGCAGCAGTTGGCTTTCTGGCACCTCGGCCACGCCCATCAGCAACAGGATGCGGTGGACAACGCGGTTGCGGCCTACCAAGCCGTGGTGGCGGACGCCAGGCACGGCGACCATTATCTGGTGCAACTGGCTTGGCTCAAGCTGGGCGCCCTGGCCGAAGACGCCGGTGATACTGAGCTGGCTATCAGCCATTATACCCGGGCTGTGGAGAATGACGGCCCGAGCCAGGCGCAGGCTTTTTTGGCCTTGGCCAAGGTTTTCGAGACCGCCGGGGATCATCAGCAGGCCCAAAGCTATTACCAGAGATTTGTGGACACGGCCGACAATTCGTCCTTAAAGGAATTGGCCGAGTATAAGCTGGACGAATAGGGAGGGCAGAAGGTCAAAACTTCGATTCTTTTATGTCTGATAAGATATATTATGTCAACTATTGGATCTGTGTCTTTGGAAACACCGGTTCATAAACCTAGTCACCCTCCCGCGCAGCCCCGCCCCGATAGTCAAAGCCACCCGAGATGACGTAAAAGTCGGCCGCTCCCAGATGGGTATGCGGGGGGGTTGACCTGGCCCTTAGTGAGCATGGGCGGCACACCACCGATCCTCTGTCCGGTTCCTAGACGGCAGCGCGCGGTCCTGCGGGTGTTGGCAAGCAGAGAACCAGCGCCCTCGAAGGCTCTCGAGCTGAGATCAGCGTAACACGCTCTTGGGGACCACCGAGCCGCGGTGTTCCGGGTTGGCGATTCCAGGCTCATGGAGTGCAGCCTGTCCTCTGAGCCGTGTAGCCGCATGGGTTTGGAGGATTCTCTACAACGCCTGTGGGGAGTAGACTGCTTTCTTGCTTTGCACGCATGACTGAGTGCCTCCTTGAGCTTTTTTGAGAGAATCATACCATATATTGACTATAGTCAATATATGGTATTCCGAATATTCCAGTATAAGAAAACCCCCTGAAAGTGGTACCTTTGGACAGATCTTTTAGATTAAGAGATCCGGAATAGAAGGTTTTGACTATAGTCAAATATTTTAGAGGCTATAAAGATGGTACTGGAAGCCCACACTGATGGGCCAGACTGCGCTGTAACCAGCGCCTCACCCGCTGGGAGGCTCAGCGACGCGCATAATTCTTGGAACTGAGCGGCCACAGCCGTGACAGAACAATCTGGAGAGGAATGTTTCGGGAGTGCGGCCAGGGGACACCTGGCCGCTTGCGGTCGGACTTAGGCAGCTTTGCGCTTGGTGCGGCTGGTCGCTTTCTTCGCCGTCGTCGTGCGCCGCCTGGAACGGGCTTTGGTGCGCTTTTTCTTGGCCTCGTCAACCATCAGCTGAATCGTCCGCCAGTCCAGAACCTGGGCGATGTTACCCTCAGCATCGTGGAAGCCGACTGGACCATAGACGTTGGCCAGGTAGATCGTATCAACCGGATGGGAGGTCGCCTCATGAACGGCGCCGGCCGGTTCATAAACCCAGTCGCCCTCCCGCGCAGCCCCGCCCCGATAGTCAAAGCCACCCGAGATGACGTAAAAGTCGGCCGCTCCCAGATGGGTATGCGGGGGATTGACCTGGCCCTTTTTCGCCCGAATAAGGGCACTCCAGGCTCCTGTCTCTTTACTGATCCGCAATACCTTGAACTCGTTGCCCTCTCCGCTCTGAATCCACTCCTCGTCGTCGGTCCGGACCAGGGCAGCGTCGAGCGGGTCGAATACTTGCGTGACTTTGGCCATAACTTCTCCCTCCTGAACTGTGGCGTTGGCCGCCCATTGTATGCCGCCGGCTGAAGAACTCAAGCCCTGTTGCCCCTGCCCGTCTCTCCCACGCCTCACCGGCTCAGAGCACTTTCTTGACACAGGCAGGGCAAGGGTCATAAACAAGAACCCAGGAGAACGCTATGAACCGAGCCGAACGGCGCCGACAGGCCAAACGTAGGCGGCCCACTCCGCCGGCCCCCTCCCCCATCCCCACAGTCGCGACACTCAAAGCCACCCTGCAACGGCTGAGTTCCCCGGTCGAGATCCAGCACTATCTCGACACCCTCGTCGCCCAGGGCTTACCGCCGGCTGGGGCGGAGGAACTGCGGGTCTATGCTGCGGAATTTCATGATGCAACAGCCATCCTCCAACAGCAATCGGACACCGACCGCCTGCCCCGTCTTATCGCCAATGCCCAGAGCTGGGCAGATACGCTCATTGACCAGTCTCCGCAAAAAAACCAGCGTGCCTGTCGCGCGGGATGTGCCTGGTGTTGTTACCTGCCCGTCGTCCTGGTCACCACGGCTGAGGCGCTCCACCTCGCCCGCTGGCTCCGCAGCCATTGCTCGGCCTCGGAACTTGACGCGCTGCGCCACCGTCTCAGCGCCCGGCTCCAACGCCAACAGGCCCCGGCTGAAAAACGCGAGCCCCCCCTCGCCTGTCCCCTGTTACGCAATAACCGCTGTATGGCTTATGAAGCCCGGCCCCTCAAATGCCGGGCCTGGAATTCGCTGCGCCTGGCGGACTGTGAACAGGCGTATGGGCACGGCGCGTCGGCACGCCAAGTTCCGATAGACACCCCGGCGTTTGTGATGGGCAATGCGGTGCTCAGCGGTCTCACCGACAGCGTGACCACAGCTGGCCTCGACGCCAGCCAGCACGAACTCTGCCAGGGCCTGGAGCAGGCCCTGGCTCAGTCAGACGAAGCCGAACGCTGGCAGCAAGGAGAAAAGGTGCTGAGCGCGAAGACTCGATAGGATGGACAAAAAATTCCGGCTTTTTTGGAATATTAGTTTTTGACTATAGTCAATTAAAGTCATTTGTTAAAAAAGAAGAGGCCAAACGGCCTCTTCTCAAACCAGACCTGTATCCTAGTTCTGGGCCATCTCAACCGCGACCGAAGCCGCCCCTCCAGCCTCAACCGTGACATCCTGGGTCAGCTCACCCAGGGTTTCATGCCAAATCCGTAGGGTATAGGAACCGGCCGGCACATCCGCCAACTCAAACGCTCCGCTGGCGTCAGTAACGGCATAGTAGGGATGGTCGGTCACCACCAGCCAGCCCTTCATCCAGCTATGGGCGTCACACTCGACCCGAATCGTTTCGGACTGCGCGAAGTTCTGCGTCATCTTCTTCCGAAACTTCGGCTGGGCTTTGTTGATCGAGGGGTTGGCCTCGCTATAGGTATGAATGTTGTGCAGAATCCCATCGTTGTTCAGAATGTTCAGATCAGCCCCAGCCGGTGAGAGGACCACGCGTGGCGTGTAGATACACTCTTTCTGGTCCAGCGTCCCGCCTTCGGCCGCCTGGGCCTTGCCCTTTTCGATATTGGCGATAGACACCACGACGTTCTTCACTCCATTCTCATCTCCGACGACAAGCGCCTCGTCAAACTTCTCGGTCTGGCCGCACACCGCCGTATCTTTGGTCACTTCGATCTGAGCTAGAGCCGGCGCCTCGCCAACAAACTTCACCGTTCCGGCAATCGTGCCACCATTACTCACATCTCCACTCTCATAGGCCCAGGCGCTTGACAGCGTCAGCATGGGAATGCTCAGGGCAGCCACAGCCAGGTATGTCACACGGTACATATTCTCCTCCTTGTCTTTGAGTGCTGCGTTCTCGCTTCGCCCACTAGGCCGCGGGCGCTACATCCTGTGTATCCGTCTCAACCGATTCTCCGGGCAGCTCCGTCTCAGGGACGAGGTCCATGCTTTCGACCGCAGCCTCAGGCGTGGCGGCCGGGCTGGGCTC
This sequence comes from uncultured Binatia bacterium (SeqCode), assembly GCA_965243735.1. Classification (GTDB taxonomy): domain Bacteria; phylum Desulfobacterota; class Binatia; order Bin18; family Bin18; genus JAAXHF01. Next base: position 2,280,805 of record CBDEVZ010000008.1, on the reverse strand, counting down.
GGCCACTTGGGCCATCTGAGGAACACCCAAAGTCCAGATATAGTCGCGCATGGCCTCCATCTGTCTGGGCTCATCGGCCTCCAGAATATCCTCCGGTCCGCCCGGGTAGAAACTCGGCATGCGGGTGCCGGGCATGAGGGTTTGCGGCTCTTCAATCCATCTGACGACCCAGTCCGGGTTCAGACGGTCCCTGGCCAGTTCTAAATCAGGCGCCCAGCCCTCGGGCGGTCCCTCGGGTTTTTTGTCGCCCTGCTGATGACACGAGAAACAGGCGAAATAGTCATCAGACATGAGGACCTCGCCGGCCTGGAGCATGTGGGGCGAGAGTTCGGCCGGGTTCAGGTAGGTGTACGGGTTTTCGAGCTTGGCCTGGGCGATAAAGTAGTCTACCGCGTTCCGGGCATCGGTATCGTCGAAGTGGAAGGTTGGCATACGGACTTCCAGCCAGGGCCTGATCGGGGTCGGCCCTTTCAGAAATTCGTACAACCATTCGGGTTGGACCTTCTCGCCCTGTCCCTTGAGGATGGGTGGGGCCAGGGTCGGGCTCTCTTCGTACAGCACCCGGATGTCGCCGCCTTTTTCCTCTATCAGGTGACAGCCGGTACAGTTGTAGTACTGGACCATCCGCTGGCCTTCGACCAGGGCATCGGTCCATTTACTGTGGGCGTGATACGCTTCGGCAAATTCGCCCTCGGTGCGACTGGCCAGAAAAACCCGGATCAGGCGGATGTCTTCATCCGGCAAATCAAACCACGGCATGAGCTGCTCGATGCGATCCGTAGCATAGCCGCGCGGCTCCTTGATCTTGTAATACGTCCAGCCGTCCCAGCTGTGCGGGACATCGGTCCGGTTGCCGAAGTACAGCTCTTCAAGCGTCTTGGAGCCAAAGGCCGACAGCTCAACCCCGACCCGGCCCTCTCGTTCCATGCCCGGGATTTCATGACAACCGTGACAGCCGTACTGCCGGACGAGGGCCTGGCCGTGATTGACCAGCTCGGCATCGGCCAGGTCAGGCCGGTCGGCAAAGGCAGCCGGTTTTTCCCCCAGCGTCATCAGATAGGAGACAATGGCTCTGGCCTCGTCATCGGTCAGGCGCAGACTCGGCATGGCGGTATGCGGAGAGTAGTCGCGCGGGTTCTTAATCCAGTGGTACAGCCAGCGCGGGTTGGTCTTTTCGGCAATCCGGGCCAGCAGCGGCGCATAGGTCTTGGCCGAGCCGACCAGGGTCGCGGTCTGGCCTTCTTCGAGCATATGACAGCCCCGACAGCCGACCGCATCGGCCAGGGCTTTGCCCCGTTCGACCAGGGCGGCGTCGGTCGGATCAATGCCCTCTGGCTCAGGATGTGAGGCCAGCCAAGCCTCGCCCTCTTCCTGACTCGCGTCGAGCAGATAGGCGGCAACGGCTTTGCCCTGCTCGGGGGTCAAAAAGAAATGCGGCATACGGGTCTGGGGACGGAATTCGTGCGGGTTAGTCACCCACTCGACCAGCCAGGACGGGTCGGCTTTGGCCGCTACCCGTCTCAGGTGAGGACCAATCTTGCGCGCCTCACCATACCCCTCGACCAGGTGGCAGCCGGTACACCCGACCTGCATGAACAGCTTTTCACCCCGGGCGATGTTCTCGGCGAATTCCACATCCTGCACGTCGGCATGACACTTGATGCAGTTGACCTCGACCTTCTCGCCCTCAAACAGCGGATGTTCCCAGAACTGGACGTTGCCGTGGGCCTGGGCGATGCTGTTGGTCGCCACCCCCTGCCCCTCGTGACACGGCGTACAGCCGACGTGATTGCCCAGCAGAAGCCGACGCTGGGGGTGGGTTTTATACGGGTGAGGCTGATCCTCGAAGCCGCTGCGATTGATGCCGACGTGACACGAGATACAGCGATCCACACGCTGCAACGGGGTATCAAAATTACTCCGGTCAAATTCCGTCAGGACGACCTGCTCGATAGTTGGAAAGTAGGGAATGATGAAGCCGTCGGAGGCAAACAGCACGGTATCGTCCCGTCGCTGCCTGAGGCGCTCGCGGTCAGTGGTCAGCCGCCGGAGGGTATCGGTCCACTCCCGGACGCTCAGGTTGATCTCGTCAATTTCGTTCTGCAGCTGGTCGCGGTGGGCGGTTTTGGCCTGAAAGTCCACATCCAGGATTTCGGCTTCGGCCAGCAGGGCATCAAGGTGCTCTTTCGGTTCACGGGTCGGCTGGCCGATGATAATGGCATGATCATACTCGTACCAGGCCACCTCAATCTCACTCCGAACCAGACGCAGGGCGTTTTCGGCGTCACTGGCCGCCACCTCAGCGACCGCCAACTCGGTCTGCAATTGGGCCAGACGCTGGGCGCCCGCGCCGCCGCTGACCTGCTCTTGAGCTTCGGCCAGTTTTGCCGTCGCCTCCTGATAGGTGGGATCATCGGCCAGTCGCTCCTCTTCGGCCTGGATATCCGCGCTCAGCTTATCATACGCAATCCGGGCGAACTCGGCCTGGTATCGCTTCCACGGACGACGCGATACAGAGTCGTCCCAGACCGACCAGACCGTCCCCATCAGCAGCAAGCCCATGGAGAAGAGGAATAATCCGCTATACGAGCGTTTATCGTCGTCGAGTTCTCTGCGTGCCATACGTCCCAACTCAAGCCCGGCCCCGCTGTTCAAGCAGGTGGCCAAGGTAAAACACTACGACGCCAGTCCCAAGGAGGTATAGTTCCTTGCCCATACTGTTGTCTTCGGTCAGACCGACCATCAGCGCGTAGCCCACAACGGCCAGCGCCAAAGCCTGTAAGAATTTTGCGACCCCCAACACCGACCGCGTCTCATATATTCAGCCACGGCGTCACCATAATATACTTGATATTGAAGGCGCTCCGCATCACCATCTTGACCACAATCGCCAGCATATTCAGGAACAGAAACGAAGTCAGTCCGAAACGCACCAATCCCCAGCGTTGCATAAAGTCCCGACCCTTGAGCCACACCACCCACCAGTACATCAGCACGGTCCCGACCACGAAGTACAGGACGACCAGCCCGCCGCCAAAGGCGGCCGACGTCCAGTAATCGCGCAAACCGACCAGATAGGGCAGATCCTGGTTCGTCATGGCCTCAACCTTATGGGAATCCCACGGCTCCCAGGGCCAGAACCAGTTCCAGCCAGGGCCGCGCAGAAAGGTACCGATGATGACCGTGGACACCCACAGGACCTGAAAGCCGAACAGGAAGGTCAAGATTTCATACTTGCGCTCTTTGAAGGTGTAGTAGCCGTTGCCTTTGGTATTGATGTCAATATAGGGAATGACCATCAAACCGACGATGATAAAGGTCGGAGCCACCACGCCAGCGTGCCACGGATCGAAAAACACCAGGATTTCCTGGAGGCCCAGAAAATACCAGGGCGCTTTTGAGGGGTTGGGCGTGCGTCCCGGGTTGGCCGGCTCTTCCAGCGGGGCGTCAACCAGCAGCGACCAGAAGAGCAAGAAGATCATGGTGAAGATCATGCACAGAAATTCGCTACGCACCAAGAACGGCCAAGTATGGACTTTGTCATCCCCGGGCTTGCCCGCTTTTTTGAGCGAGACCTCGACCCGTGGGGTTGGGGCGCTTATGTCGGCCATACGTCTCTCCTAGGAATCCTTGTCGGCTCGGGGCTTGGCAATCACGTACAGCCCCCACAACACCAGAGCCATGAGGATCGGCACAACGAGTACATGCATGACATCCCCCCTCTTCCTACAGTGGTGGCTACAGCGGAGGACCGGAGAAACCGTCCCGACGAATCCGCCAGAAGTGGACCGCCAAAAACAGACTGGTCACCAGCGGGATAAAAATACAGTGCAGAATATAAAAGCGCAGCAGGGTATGCGCGCCGATTTCTCCGCCGCCAAACAGGAAGGCCCGCGCGTCATAGACGGGGTTGACCCCCAACAGCTCATGTCCCGGCCCCTCGTGGCCCAGCAACGGGGTTGCGCCCCCCATGTTCGAGCCGACCGAGACGGCCCAGATCGACAGCTGGTCCCACGGCAGCAGGTAGCCGGTGAAGGACAGCAGGAGGGTCAGCACCAGCAGAATGACCCCCACCACCCAGTTGAACTCGCGCGGCGGTTTATATGAGCCGGTCATAAACACCCGGAACATGTGGAGCCAGACGGCAATGACCATGCCGTGCGCGGCCCAGCGGTGCATGTTACGCATCAGCATGCCAAACGGCATGTCAAACTCCAGGTATTTGATGTCCGCGTAGGCGTACTCGGCCACCGGCCGGTAGTAGAACATGAGATAGACGCCGGTGATGGTCGTCACCAGAAACATGAGGAAGGTAATCCCCCCCATACACCAGGTAAAGCGCAAACGGGTCGAGTGCTTGCGGACTTTGGACGGATGCAGGTGGAGCCACACATTGCCCGACACCATCAGAATCCGGTTGCGCGGCGTGTCTTCATAGCCGTGGCGGAAGATGGACTGCCAGGCCTGCGATTCCATCACCTGGCGTTTGAGTTCGTCCCACTGACTCATAAGGTCTCGTCCCCTATTGTGATTAGACTTTGAGGATACTGTCTGGATGTTGCTTGTTGGGATCACCCCCGGGCTGCATGGTGAACACCTTGCTCATATCCACTTCGATCTGCCCCTCCTCATCCAGCGACAGCTGAAAGCGGTCCATCGGTCGCGGTGCCGGCCCCTCAAAATTATAGCCGTTCTTGTAATAGCCGCTCCCATGGCAGGGGCATTTGTACTTGTTCTCAGAGCCCGACCAGCGCGGCGTGCAGCCGAGATGGGTACATTTGGCGAAGATGGCGTACAGCCCCTGGGGTTCACGGACGATCCACACCCGGAATTCCTGGGTGTATTTTTCGCTCACCTCTCCGACCGGATAATCGCCCGGAAAACCGGCCTTGAACCTTGACGGGGGCAGGAACAGGACGCGCGGAAAGGCCGAGCGGACAAAGGCCAACAGACTGATTAAAGACACCAAGCCAAACCCACCCCAGCTGAGCCGGCCAAAGAAGTCACGACGCGACCACAGGCCGCCGCGCTCGGCTCGCTCGGAGACCCGCTTCTTGCGTTCGGCAATCTGTTCGATGCGTCGTCGGGCTTCGATTTCCCGTTGTTCTTCTTCTGAAATGGGTTTTCTGGCCATGTTGCCCACTTCCTCCCGATTGAGGTCTATCTGCGATGAAACAGCAAGGTATACAGCCCCCCACCGACCGCCATCACTACCGCAAACAGGAGTATCACTACCCCAACTGGGGGAAAAAGAAGGAGCAGCAGGATGCCGAGCATTACGAGGGGAATGCTCAGGGCTAAGGGATTAAAAACCAACTCCTGTTTCGGTTCCTCCTGCTGAGGCGGCTCTTCAACGCGGGTCGTCTCGGTCTCGGTCTGGATCAGGCTGAGCGCATACTCACGCAGCTCTTCGCGGCCCTGCGTTCCAGCTTCGTTAATGAGGCCGGAGAGTTCCTGGGTCAGGCGCTCAATCTCGGCTTCACGGTCCTGACCGGGGTCGTGTTTTTCCGATTCAGGTGCCACAATCACCTTATGTCCGGCCGATAAGTATCTGCCCCTTTCCAGCCCGTCAAGCCCCCTGAGCCAGCCGGGCACCGGTCTTGATGAGCGTGTGTTATCCGCCGGTTTTGTCCCTCTGCATGCCTGTCCGTCCAGACGGCTCAGGACGCCGGCCCGATCCGCTCAACACCGGCCATATAGGGCCGCAGAACGGCTGGAATCTCAACGCTGCCGTCGGCCTGTTGATAATTCTCCAGCACGGCGATGAGCACACGTGGCAGGGCCAGACCCGAACCGTTCAGGGTGTGCAGAAATTCCGGTTTGGCGCCCCGAGCCGGACGATAGCGAATCCTGGCCCGACGAGCCTGAAAATCGCGAAAATTCGAGCACGAGCTGACCTCCAGCCACTCCTGGCAGCCCGGCGCCCACATCTCTACGTCGTACTTCATGGCGGCCACAAAGCTCAGGTCGCCGGTACACATCTGCACCACCCGGTGGGGCACGCCGAGCCCGCGGCAGACGTCCTCGGCATTGTCCACCAGACTGACCAGTTCGGCGTCCGAGGTCTCGGGCCGCACGAACTTGACCATTTCGACCTTGTCAAACTGATGGCCGCGCTTAATGCCACGCACATCACGACCGGCCGACATTTTTTCTCGCCGAAAACACGGGGTGTAGGCCACGTGGTAGATGGGCAGCTGATCGGCCTCAAGCAGTTCGTCCCGGTACAGATTGGTCACCGGCACCTCGGCCGTGGGAACAAACCAGAAGTCTTCTTCAACGTCCCGGTATAGATTATCGCCGAATTTGGGCAGATTGCCGGTTCCGACCAGACACTGTTCCTTGACCATGACCGGCGGATACACCTCGGTATAGCCGTGTTCGGAGATATGCAGGTCCAACATCCAGCTGATCAGGGCGCGCTGGAGACGAGCGCCAAGCCCCTTGAGCACATAGAAGCGGGTTCCGGAAATCTTGACCCCGCGCTCAAAATCAATAATCCCCAGTTGCTCGGCCAACTCCCAGTGCGGCTTGGGCGGAAAAGCAAACTCGCGCTGTTCGCCGACCTGCCGCGTCACGCGGTTGTCGTGCTCGTCCCGGCCGGTCGGAACGTCCGGATGGGGCAGGTTCGGAATCAACAACAAACGCCGCTGAAACTCGTCTTCCAGAGCACCCAGCTCTTTTTCGAGCCGACCGACCCGCTCACCGACCGCCCGCATTTCGTCAATGGCCTGCGCGCGCGTCTGGGGGTCAGTCATATGGCGGATCTCTTTTGAGCGACTCGTGCGCGTGGCGCGCAGCGTCTCGGTCTCCTGGATGGTAGCCCGGCGGCGCCGGTCACAGTCCAGCAGGGCGTCAATATCGGCGGCCGGAAAATCAACTTTGCCGAGTTCACGTTTGACGAACTCGGGGTCGTCACGAACGGTTCTGATATCCAACATGAGAACCTCTAGTAGGCGGACGGCAGCTCGAAGGCGTCTTGAATATGGGTGATACGGGCCGGCCGCTTGGCACCGCGGTCATTCTGCCACCGAATACCGATGACATCGAAACGGGCCGCCCGGTCGTGCAGCCGATGGCGGCTGAGATACGACAGCGCGGCTCTGGCGATGTGGCGCTGTTTGCGCGGCGTGACCGTGGCCAGAGGGTCACCGAACTGCGGTCCGCTCAGGCTACGAACCTCGACAAAGACCACGGTCTGCCGGGACAGAGCCACCAGATCAATCTCCCCCGCCCCGGAACGGTAGTTTCTGGCCACAATCGTATAGCCTTTTGCCCGCAGAAAGCGCTCGGCCTCGGTCTCCCCAGCCCGGCCCAGACATCCTCGCTCGACCGTCATGACCGGAGACTAACCGAGAGCCCCTAGCCGGATCAAGGCCTTTCTTCTAGGATGCACAGACTATGCGGGTGAACCGACAAGAAGTCCAGCGGGTGGCGCTTCTGGCCCGCCTTGATCTCAGCGACGCGGAAACGGACGAACTGGCCGCCCACTTCGACAAGGTGCTGGCCTACATGGACAAGCTGAACGAGCTAAATACGGATGGGGTTGAGCCTTTGGCCCATGCGGTCGAGATGGAAACGCCGCTGCGCGACGATCAGGTTACTAGCCAAGCCAACGCCGACACCCTGCTGCAAAACGCGCCGCAGCGCCAGGCGGACTTTCTGAAAGTGCCCAAAATCATCGAATGACGGCCATGGACGCCTACCGCCTGACCATTCATCAAGCCCGTACGCTCCTAGACACACGACAACTCAGCGCCCAGGAACTCACCCGGGCTGTGCTTGACCGGATTCGCGCCACCGACGAGACGCTGCACTCGTATGTGACGCTGGACGAAACACAGGCTCTGACCCAGGCTGAGGCGGCTGACCGCAGCCTCACCAGCTCTGACCGCCCTCCCCCGTTGTGCGGCATTCCGATTGCGGTCAAAGATATTATTCTGACCAAGGATCTGCGTTCGACGGCCGGCTCGAAAATCCTTGAGCATTTTATCCCGCCCTACGATGCTGGCGTGATCCGTCGCCTCCGGGACGCTGGTGCGGTCATTCTGGGTAAGGTCAACTGCGACGAGTTCGGCATGGGCTCGTCCAACGAGAACTCGGCCTATGGGCCGACCAGGAATCCGTGGGACGTTTCACGCGTCCCGGGCGGCTCGTCGGGCGGCTCGGCCGTCTGTGTGGCAGCCGACCAAGCCGTAGCCGCCCTGGGCACAGACACCGGCGGTTCGATCCGACTCCCGGCCTCGTTTTGCGGGGTAGTCGGCCTGAAGCCGACCTACGGCCGGGTGAGCCGCTTTGGGGTCATTGCCTATGCCTCCTCGCTCGATCAGGTCGGCCCCCTGACCAAGGACATGCGCGATTGCGCCACCCTGCTTGGAGTCATTGCCGGCCATGACCCGCGAGAATCGACCTCGGTAGACCGCCCGGTCCCGGATTACCAGGCCGCGCTGGAGCGTGGCATGCAGGGTCTCCGAGTCGGCATTCCCAGAGAGTATTTTGTGGCAGGCATGCAGTCGGAGGTCGATCTGGCGGTGCGCCGTGCCATCGACACCTTGCAAGAACTGGGGGCTGAGCCGGTTTCAATTTCGCTGCCGCATACGGACTATGCGGTCGCCGCCTATTACATCATTGCCACGGCCGAGGCCAGTTCAAATCTCGCCCGCTACGACGGCGTCAAGTACGGCCACCGGGCCGAGTCGGCAACCGACCTGGCCGAGATGTACCGTCAGACCCGAGCCCAGGGGTTTGGTCCTGAGGTCAAGCGGCGGATCATGCTCGGCACCTACGCCTTGTCAGCCGGCTACTATGATGCATACTACCTGAAGGCGCAAAAGGTGCGCCGTTTGATTCGACAGGATTTCCTGCGCGCGTTTGAGCAGTGCGATGTCATTGCCACACCGACCGCGCCGACAACGGCGTTTCAGCTTGGCGAGAAAGCCACCGATCCCCTGACCATGTATTTGTCGGATATCCTCACCATTGCGGTCAATCTGGCCGGACTGCCGGGGCTGTCCCTGCCGTGCGGATTCGATACCGAGGGCCTGCCGATCAGCCTCCAGTTGATCGGACAAGCGTTTGGCGAGGAGGCCGTGTTGCAGGCCGGTTACGCCTATGAGCAGGCCACCGAGTGGCATACGGCAAGACCGCCTATCTGAGCAGCACCTCCAGCGAAAGACGAGCCATGGAATACGAACCCGTTATCGGCCTCGAAGTCCACGCCCAACTGCTGACCGAATCCAAAATCTTCTGCGGCTGCTCAACCCAGTTTGGCGCCGAGCCCAACCACAACACCTGTCCGGTGTGCATGGGCCTGCCCGGGGTGCTGCCGGTGCTCAACAAACGGGTGGTTGAGTATGCCCTCAAAACCGCCCTGGCCACCCACTGCCGAATCGCGGCCCACAGCCGCTGGGCGCGCAAGAACTATTTTTATCCGGATTTGCCCAAGGGTTACCAGATCAGCATGTACGAACTGCCGATTGCCGAGCACGGCTATCTTGACGTGCCGCTCCACAATCAGACCGACCAGACCGATCAGACCAAACGGGTGCGCCTGACCCGGATTCACATGGAAGAGGACGCCGGCAAGAATATCCACGACGCCCGGGGTGACGCCAGCCTGGTGGATCTGAACCGGACCGGCGTCCCCCTGTTGGAGATTGTCAGCGAGCCGGATATCCGCAGCCCCGAAGAGGCCGGGGCGTATCTGCGCACCCTGCGCAGCCTGCTGCGTTACCTGGAGGTGTGCGACGGCAATATGGAGGAGGGCAGCCTGCGCTGCGATGCCAACGTGTCGATTCGGCCGCGCGGCAGCGCCGAGTTCGGCACACGGGCCGAGATTAAGAATGTCAACTCGTTCCGGGCGGTTGAAAAGGCCATTCAGTACGAGATCGACCGCCAGATACAGGCCACCCAAGCGGGCGAAACGATTGTGCAGGAAACACGCCTGTGGGACGCCGAGCGGGAGGTCACCCGCTCCATGCGCAGCAAAGAGTTTGCCCACGATTATCGCTACTTTCCCGACCCCGACCTCCTGCCTCTGGTCGTTGACGACAGCTGGGTGACGGAACTCAAGACCGGCCTGCCGGAGCTGCCGGCCGACCGCCAGGCACGCTTTGTCCGGGACTACGGCCTGCCAGCCTATGACGCGGAGGTCTTAACCGCCCATAAAGAGGTCGCCGAGTACTATGAACAGGCGGTCCGTGCCCATCCGACCGATCCAAAAGCGATGAGCAACTGGGTTATGGACAGCGTGCTGCGCGTACTCAAAGACGACAAGCTTGACCTGCATATTACTCGCTGGCCGTGTCCGCCCGAGCACCTGGCCCAGCTCGTCAGCCTGATCCACGACGGCAAAATCAGCGGCAAAATTGCCAAAACTGTTTTTGACGACATGCACGAAAGCGGGCAGCCACCAGAGGCAATCATTCAGGCCAAGGGCTTGTGGCAGGTCAGCGACACCGACACGCTCGACGCCCAGATCGATCAGGTCATGGCCGACAACCCCGACAAGGTGGCCGCCTACCGGGGCGGCAAACAAAAACTGCTCGGCTTTTTTGTCGGTCAGATCATGCGCGCCATGGGCGGTAAAGCCAACCCACAGCTGTTGAACCAACGGTTGAAGAAAAAATTAGATTCATAAATAGGTAAGACGACTCTGCGACATATTGAGAGTTATAGATTTAATGTATCGACGCTGGGAGAATTGAGAATGGACTTTACCTTCACCCCCAAACAAGAAGCCTTTCGACAGGAGCTGATCTCCTGGCTCTCAACCCACGTCCCGCCCGAGAGCGGTCAGCTGCGTCACCTGCAACCCCAGGCCTCGTCAGACGATCTCACATTCTTGAAAGACTGGCAGAAAACGGTCTACGAGGGCGGCTGGGCCGGCGTCTCGTGGCCCAAGGAGTATGGCGGCCGGGGCGCCTCACTGGTTGAGCGGATGATCTTCGACCAAGAGATGGCGGCCCACAAGGCGCCCAGCCTGATGAATGTGCTGGGTCTGGAGATTGTCGGGCCGACCATTATTACCCACGGTAGCGAAGCCCAAAAACAGCGCTATTTGTCGAAGATTCTCAGCGGCGAAGAGGTCTGGAGCCAGGGCTATTCAGAGCCCAACTCGGGCTCTGACCTGGGGTCTTTGCAGACCCGGGCCGAGGAGGACGGTGACGACTTCATTGTCAACGGACAAAAGGTCTGGACCAGTCTGGCCAACTATGCGGACTGGTGTCTGCTGCTCGTCCGGACCAACCCCGACGCGCCAAAACATCAGGGCATATCGGCTCTGCTGGTCGATATGAAAAGCCCCGGCGTTACAATCCAGCCGCTGCGCACGATGACCGGTGAGAGCGAGTTCAACGAGGTGTTTTTCGAGGATGTCAGAGTGCCCAAGGCCCAGTTGCTGGGCGAAAAAGACCACGGCTGGCGGGTGATTATCACCTCACTGATGTTCGAGCGCCAAGGGCTGGGATTTTACTTCACCTTTGCCATGCAGCGGACCTATCAGGATCTCCAGCAGGAAATCCGAGCCGAGACCCGCTACGGTGAGCCGCTCAAGGACGCACCCACCGTCCGGCAGCGAATGGCCCAGGCGTATATTGACAGCGAGGTGCTCAAGCTCAACAACTATCGCGCCCTGACAAAACTCCTGCGCGGCACCCCGCCGGGCGCCGAGGGTTCAATCGCCAAGCTGCACTGGGCCGAGTCAAACCAGCGCCTGCAAGAACTGGCGGTTGACATCCAGGGGCCCTACGCCCAGCTGTATCAAGACGGCAGCAGCGCCTACTGGCAGTACGGTTTCGTCCGCTCAAAAGCCAACACGATTGAGGGCGGAACCTCGGAAATTCTTCGCAACATCATTGCCGAGCGGGTGTTGGAAATGCCCAAAGGCCGCTGAAAACAGGGAGGACACGGTATGGAACGCCCCTTACGTTTTGGAATTTTTATGGCCCCTTTTCACCCCGCCGGGCAGAATCCGACCCTGGCCCTTGAGCGTGATCTGGAACTGATCGAACGCCTCGACGAACTGGGCTATGACGAAGCCTGGATCGGCGAGCACCATTCGGCGGGACTCGAAATCATCGCCTCACCCGAGGTCATGATTGCCTCGGCCGCCCAGCGCACCGAGCATATTCGGCTCGGCACCGGGGTCAGCTCCCTCCCCTACCACCACCCCCTGATGCTGGCCGACCGCATCGTTCAGCTCGACCATATGACGCGCGGACGGGTGATGTTCGGGGTCGGCCCCGGTGCCCTGCCGTCCGACGCCCGGATGATGGGCATTGATCCCGCCACCCAGCGTGAACGCATGGAAGAGGCGCTCGGCGCCATCATGCTGTTGCTGAGTTCAGAAGAGCCGGTCAGTATGAAAACCGACTGGTTCACCCTGGACGAGGCCCGTCTTCAGCTGCGTCCCTACACCTATCCACATTTTGAAATCGCGGTGGCGGCAACAGTCTCGCCGGCCGGTCCACGCACCGCCGGGCATTACGGGGCCGGCCTGCTGTCGCTGGGAGCAACCAGCCAGGGCGGCTTTGGCGTGCTGGCCGACCACTGGAAAATCTGGAATGACAACGCCACCCAGCACGGTCACAGCGTAGACCGCGCCAGCTGGCGGCTGGTCGGTCCGATGCATGTGGCGCCGAGCCGCCAGCAGGCGCTTGAGGAGGTCGAGTACGGCATTCATGAGTGGGTCGACTACTTCAAGAATGTGGTCGCCCTGCCGCTGGCCCCGGAAGAACCCGATCCGGGCAAGTGGGTCCAGGCCCTGATCGACTCCGGAACGGCCGTAATCGGTACGCCGGACGACGCCGCCGCCCAGATCGAGCGTCTCAAAAAGCAGTCGGGCGGATTTGGCTGCTACCTGATCATGGCCAACGACTGGGTCGAACGCACCGCCTCACTGGCCTCGTACGAGTTGCTGGCCAAGGAAGTCTTCCCCCGCTTTCAGGGATCGGGTGACTGGTCGGTTCGTTCGCGGGAGTGGTGCCGGACCGATCACGACAGTCTGATCGGCGGGGCGATGAACGCCGTAGCCCAAGAGATTGATAAGTACGAGCAAAAGACGGGCTACCGGGTGTCGGTCGCCGGGCCGGCTCAGGGTAACGCCAAGTAAGCAGGCGGCTTTGGCCGAGCAACGGGCGCAGTAGGCCACAATAGCGGGGCGGGTTGGTGTATCTGAGGCAGCAGGCACCTCAGCGCGGCCGGCCTCAAGCTTGACACAATCGGGAGTTATCAGCCCTAAAGACGACCTCTTGCAATCCGTCGATATCCCGATTGAGGGCCAGTAAAACGTGCTAAAGACGGGCCGCCCGAGAAGGAAGTGGGCGGCCCGTCCGTCGTGCCGAGGCTGGAGGCCTCCTCAGCGCCGTCCACTGACCATATTGCGTAGCGAGTAGAACTGTTTGGCTCGGCCCGCCGAGAAGATGCGCTTCATCACATAACAGTGCATATAGGTTGCGTGCGGCTTCTTGGCGTTGATGTCGGTCTCGCCGACATGCGTGAAGACATGGTGGCCGACGTTATTGGAGAAGTCCTGCTTGAGATAGGGCGCCTGCATGGCGGTCTCATGGGCATAACTCTCCGAGTACTTCAGAAAGTGGTGGCTCAGACGCAGCAGCTGGTCGTCCCGGCGGTCAAAGGCGAACATCCACAGCGTCCAGTAGGTTTCGGCGTCAATAAACACGATCTTGTGGCTGTAGGGATGATCCTCGCTCTTGGGGTCAATCAGTAACACGTGGGTATCGCGTAGCTCCCAGCGCGCCTTGTTCGGTACCCACAGATGGGGACCGCCGGCCTCGGGGTTGGTCTCTACATTGATCGTCGCCAGCACCTTCTTGCGTCCCAGATAGGTCCAGTTCTGCTCATAGACTTTGCCGCCAAAACCCATCTGGTCTTCGCGGATGAAATCCATGCCCATCACCTCGCTGGTGCGCTCTGAGGCCAGGGTGCGACGCGGCTTGCGCTGCGCGGGCAGATACATCCAGCCGCTGTCCTCCCTGTAGTGATCGACATAGGTGATGGACAGGTTCTTGGCCCCGGCCATGTCCCGGGGCGAGCGGAACTCCATCAACATCTTACTGCGCACCTCTTCATAGCCCGGCACCAGACAGTTTGCGCCGAGCGCATATTGGGCACTGACCCCGGTAAACTCGTATTCCCGGTCGAGTTGGCCGTGCTCGCCGCGCAGCCACGCCACCATGGGCATCATGTAATCATCCTGCCCGGGTCGCCACAGCATGTTCCAGATGACCTTGACCGCAATCTGCGGGTCATCCGGGGCAATGTCGGGAAACGGAAACCCGCCGCCCTTGAAATCGACCAGCACCCCCTGCTCATCCAGAGAATAGCCGGGCACGACGTTTTTACCCCACTCGGGCGGCGGCGGATACTCACCCGTCTGGGCAATCTGCATCTCCATGTCATCAAAGAAGTAATATTCCCAGGCCGACTGGGGGAGAAAGGGTTCAAGCGCCTTCCGGTCGTGCAGGCCCAGGGTCTGACCGGACTCAAACGTTGGTGGGGCTTCGCGGTAGTGTTCGAGCCAGTTCACTATCGCCCGATAGCTCTGGTCTTCGGCGGCACGGACTGCGGCGGGTGCCACCCAAGCGGCCATCAGGACGAGAGCGGCCAAGAGCCCCGCCGGGCGCATCACAGCCGTTTGGCGTCTTCGTATTTCACGCATGCGTTCCTCCTTGCAGAACAGCCGGGACTGAACGGCAGCATAGCAAGCCGGAGAGAGAAAGCATAGGCTGATTCGACGAGGCGTAGCCGGTACTCCGGGCCGGAGGTCGGGCTGTGTTCTTCCTCCCAGTCTATAGAGCACAGCCTCATCCTCCCGCCTTCCCAAGCTGGATATATAAGGACGAATTCGGGCACTCCCTGCACCAGCTTTACGCGGCCCTTGAGCTCGCGTATCGGAACGAAATTGAGCTGCGTTGTCGGGTAGGTCAGGCCCATTACTAGGCCCTTCCCCCCTCAGAACCGTACGTGCCAGTTTCCCGGCATACGGCTCAAGCTGATTGTGGAACATGGGTTCCTCCGTGTCGTTTCTGGTGGCAGTACAGGTGTAAGAGAACGAGGTTTGAGAGGGTGTCTCTTCCGCCCTTGGCCTTATGCGTGATGTGGTGTTCTTCCAGTCGTTCACCATTATGGAGACTGATATGACAGTCCGGGCAGAACCCGTGTTGTCGTCGTCCCAATTCCCGCTTACGGCCTTGGAGGAATCGACACTTTTTTTCTTCTCGTTTTTCCCAGTAGTCTTTGAGGGAAGCATTGTCGGGTGATGAGTCGTGCTTCACTTGAGTGTGTCGCACGATAAGGTTCCAGGCGAATTTGGTCAGGTATCCATCTGGTCCGCCGAAAACCCATTTATCATTCCGGCCTGGCTGTCGTTTTCCGAAGTAGGTTTGTGTGATCCACTTCCAGGATTTTCCGGGGTGGGTGCGCTTTGTCCACCGATACATCCTGTTCCACATCCATCCATCGAGGTGATGGAATATCCGTGAAGCAATGTTCGTGCGGAAGTAGTTTGCCCATCCTCGGATGATCGGGTTGAGCCTTTTCACGACGGCGCTTGAGTTCTGGCCGACAAGGTTCAGCCATTCCTTTTTGAGTCGTCGTTTGAGTACTTTTACCGATTCTCTACTTGGCTTGATAAGGAGTTTGAGTCCGGTCTTCGTATTGGAGACAGGATATAATCGAATGTTGAACCCCAGAAAGTTGAACCCTTCTGTCAGGTGGCGAATACTGGTCTTTTCCTCTGAGAGTGAGAGTCCGCGTTTGTGGAGCCAGTTTTCGATCTCTTGTTTTGCTTGTTCGGCGTCTTCTCTGGTGTGAGTCAGGATTACGAAGTCGTCGGCATAGCGTACAAGTGCTCGGTTTCCTTTGATTTGGAAGTACCCATTCTTTTTGTGATAGGTAATTCCAACAGCCGCTTCCATTCCATGGAGTGCGATGTTTGCCAACAGGGGGGAGATTATTCCTCCCTGAGGCGTTCCTAATTCGGTTTTGACCCATCGCTCATCTTCAATGAGACCTGCCTTGAGCCATGCTTTGAGAAGGCCCCTTGCGGGGAATCTCTGACAGGCTGTGAGGATGGTTTCATGTTGGATGTTATCGAAGGCCCCTGTTATATCTGCGTCTACTGCCCAGCGTTTCTTGGCATTTGGCCGGACGTTGGCGAAGATACGTTCAATGGCGTCGTGACAGCTTCGGCCTGGTCTGAATCCATAAGAGCAAGGCTCAAACCGAGCCTCCCATTGTGGTTCCAACGCATTTTTGACCACGGCTTGCATACAGCGGTCAAGGATGGTCGGAATTCCAAGAGGGCGTCGTTTGCCATTGGACTTTGGGATATACACTCTGCGAACCGGCTGCGCTTTCCATGGCTCATAGGTCGAGAGTTCGGCCATGAGTTTGGTCCGTGCTTCCGGGGTTTTTACGACCAGTTTGTCAACTCCGGGGGTTTCGCGTCCTGCATTGATCTGTGTGACTCGCCGGATACTAAGTTCCCGGTTTGCTCGACATCTCAACATAAGACGTTGTAGGTCGCGCACCTTGCGGTGGTTTCCTTCCCGTTCGGCTCTAAAGATGCGTTGCCTCAGATTGCGAACAATGCGCCTGTTCGTATTCCAGTCAATATCGTTCCAGGCGCGGTGTTGCGTGTCTGAGGTCACAGTTGCCTGTGTCTGTCCATCAGTCATGCTTAGCG
The DNA here is from genome assembly GCA_965243735.1 of uncultured Binatia bacterium (SeqCode). Taxonomy (GTDB): domain Bacteria; phylum Desulfobacterota; class Binatia; order Bin18; family Bin18; genus JAAXHF01. The sequence continues at coordinate 2,264,097 of CBDEVZ010000008.1, read as the reverse complement.
CTCCTTGCACGGTCTTTAGACAATCAACCAACCCCACGTCAGCAGGTTTTCACCTTGGGTATTGCCCTATCCGGCAGGTTATGTGTTCCCTGTGCCTTTCGGCTGCCGGCCTTCGCTTCTTGGGGTTTCCTGCACCCGCTGGAGAGTTCGGCGTTCCTAATGGTTCGCTTACCTATGGAAAATTCCATGTGGGACTCCATCGGGGTTATCCTGTTCCGCATAGTGAGTCTTTGTGAACAATGTAGGTGGCCTCTATACGCCGGGGATATATGGTAGACGTAGTCAGCATTTCATACAGATGTTGACCTAGACCGCTCAACTATAAAGCGATCCCTGATCCCACGATCCTGTCCCGAATAACGACGCGTCATTCAAGGCTTCACTTGCGTTCACCATATTGCTCTTCCTCTTGCCCGTGGGGCTTCCCCCACTTAGGCTTTTATCCCCGCTTCACACCCCAAGATTACTCCTGACGCATGGGGGATATGAGGGCTAGCCTGTCTACTGGCTAGGGTCATGTATGACCGTCTCCTTATGCAGCATCAGGTCGCACATGGTTGTCTCAATCGAACGTCGTACGATACCATGCAGCCACAAAGGATCTGCCGACCCAAGCAGGGAGAGAAAGGAGCGCGATCATGGCAACGTACGCACGGCCGCATCTGACCCAACCACCACAGGCGGGCCTGCTCCGGCCCGACGAGATCGAAGGCATCCTGAAGCCCTTTGAGGAGGCCAACCCGCTCCCCCCGAGAATCTACGCGGATCTCGACGTTTTTGCTGCGGAGCAGGTACGGATTTTGCGCCGCGAGTGGCTTCCCATCGGCTTTCTCGATCAGGTTCGCAACCCGGGCGACTACTTCGCCACCGACATCCTGGGAGAACCCCTACTCGTCGTCTGCGATCCTGACGGTGACGTCCGGACCTACTACAACGTGTGCCGACATCGTGCGATGCGGGTCGCAGAAGGGACCGGGAACCAGCCCTCCTTCGCGTGCCCGTACCACGGCTGGACCTACAATGGTCATGGACAACTCGTGCAGGCGCTCCATATGGAGCAGACTACAGCGTTCTGTATGAAAGACATCCGTCTGCTCGAAGTCCGCACCGAGGTGTGGCAAAACTTCGTGATGGTCAACTTCGATCCAGATGCAGAGCCGCTCACCCCGCAGCTTGCAGACCTCGCAGCGTTCCTGGAGCCCTGGGACCTGCCCAACATGCGCCTCGTGATCAACAAGCAGTTCCAGTGCCCGTGGAACTGGAAAATCATGCTGGAGAACGCCAACGAGGGCTACCATGTGATGGCCCTGCACCGGAACAGTGCGCAGGAGGCCCTGCCGACCGAAGCGCTTACGGTCGAGTCCCTGACCGGGCCGTACAGCCTCTTCCACATGCCCTACGCCGAGGCGCTGGACGAGTCGAAGGACTGGCTCGGGCGGCACGACCGGGCACAGTACGTTCCGCCCCCGATCCCCGGCCTGCCGAAGTCCGGATACGAGCAGGTCGAGTTCATCACGGTCTTCCCGTGCCTGACCTTCTCCGTACAACACGACAGCATGACAGCCTATCCCACTTTCCCCCACAAGCTGGATCAGAACACCTTCGCCTGGGTCCATCATATGCCACCGGGCTCGGTGGGGAATCACCCCGGCTTCGCTGAGTACATCGCGGCTCAGGACGCGATGATGGAGGAGATACAGCGAGAAGACACGGACGCCGCCATCGCCGTCCAGCAAGGCTGGGCGTCCCAGGGCGCAGCCCCCACCTGTCTCTCGCAGCTCGAGAAAACGACGTGGCAGTTCCACCGCTGGTATGCAGAACGTATGAAGCTGTAGCAGGATGGGCTCGGCCTTGCGGCACGAACGCCTCAATCACGAGTCCTGGGGAGCGACGAGAGTCAGTTGCTGGAATGGCCCGTGCCGAAAGCCCTGCCCTGCGAGTCTCTCGGTCGGTTTATTTCGACGGCTGGCCGACCGCTCCCCCGTTGGTTGCCACCGCCGGAGCTGTAGTGGCCAGCAGGGCGGCGGCCTCGTGCTCGACCACGGTGTCGGTGAAAAACTCGGGGTTGGCCTCAGCCCAGAAACGAACCGGGTTGGTGAACACAAAGTCGCGGAAGTTGTCGGCGTCTATCAGGCCGTCTTCCACCAGCTCATACGCTTCGGGCAACACCCCGGCCATGTCGGCCACGTCAAAATGGCCGATGTCGGAGCCGAACAGGGCGTTCAGCTGTGAGCCGAGCGGGTTATGCCTGCGACTGAAGGCCCAGGCGTTCATCCGGTCGTCGGCTTCGCAGCCAAAATAAAATTTCGTGGCAAACAGCTCGTGAAAGTCCTGCTTGTTTTCGATCCGGCAGGCCGAAAAATCGTCCACATTGTCGATGCCGCCCACTGCGGCCGCCCCGACCGGTTGCCTGGCCGTGTCAAGAGCTGCCCGCCGGTCGGTCAGCGCCGCTGCAATCTCCTGACTGCCGTGGGTGGCGGCCAGCTGACGCAGCAGATCAACATCCAGATTGTCCGGATTCACCTCGTCCAGGGCGTCGGCATTGCGCTTCTCCCAGTGCTCAATCAGGTCGGCGTACAGCTGACAGGCCCAGCCGACTCCGCCCTCCAGGAAGGCAAACTTGAGACTCGGAAAGCGGCGGGTCACACCACCCAGAAACAGCGCCTTGCACACCGCCTCGCCGGCAACGGCAAAATGGCCGATATGGTTGTAACAGAAGTTTGAGGGCGAGACGCGCAGTCCATAGCCCCGGCCGCCCGAATGAAAGGTCGGCGAAAAGCCCAGCTCCACACACGTGGCCCAGACCGGATCGTAGTCATACTCGCTGTCCAGGCCGAACACGTCATACCAGGCGGCCAGGCCGGCCGCTTCAGGCTGTTCCTGGACGACGGCGGGGATCTGACGCCGAATCATGCTGCCCAGCATCACGACCTTGAGGCCCAGCTGCTTGGCATGCTCAAGCTCGGCAATCGCCTCGTCCGGGGTGTGCATCGGAATCGCTGCGGCCGGCGTCAAACGGCCCGAGACATCCCGGAAATACTCGGCGCTAAAGGTGTTGAACGCCCGACAGGTGACCCGCCGGGTCTCGGCATCCGCAATCAACGGCAGGGCCAGCCCGGCAGTCGGGTACATGACCGAGAAATCAAGCCCCAGTTCATCCAGGCGTTCATACAGCAGCTGGGGCATGATGGCGGTGGCCCGGTCGCGTGTATTCTTGGTCGGCAGCCCCCAGAAGCCCTGCTGGGCGATCCGCCGCCTGCGCCGTTCGGCGACCGACATGGACAGGTGCTCATCGGCAAGGCTGGGGAAGCTGGCAAAGCCCTCCACCGCTCGGTCTCCCCCAATCGACCGCAGCCGCTCACGGACCAGGGGGCCGAACTCGAGCCAGTGTCCGTCGGCATCAATGACCGGGTGGTTGAGGTGCTGGCGTACGACCGAATGCTTGGCGTTCATGGCTGTCCTCCTCAACAGGCAATCTTGATGACAGCCGATATCACAAAGACCTCACGGCTGCCTTTCGTCTATACGACACCCATAGACAGTCCGTCACCACTTTTCAACACACACCGGCGCTTGTCTGCCAGCGCTAAACAGGTATGCTCTGGGGTCGAATATTCTCTTCAGACAGGAGACACGCATGGAATTCAGCCTGACCGTAGCCACAAAAATCGACGACTGGCAGCTGATCAAATATGCCGAAGATCTCGGCTATGACCGGGCCTGGGTGCCGGATTCCCAGATGATCTGGTCGGACTGTTATGCCACCCTGGCCCTGGCCGCCCACAATACCTCACGGATCAAGCTCGGCACCGGCGTGTCGATTCCGGGCACCCGGATCGCCCCGGTCACGGCCCACTCTATTGCCTCGATCAACCGCATCGCCCCGGGGCGCGTCTTCCTTGGCATCGGCACCGGACACACCGCCATGCGGGTCATGGGCATGAACCCGATGAAGATTCGGGATTTTCGTGAGTATTTGCGGGTGCTCAGAGCCTTACTGCGCGGGGAAGAGGTTGAGTACACGCTGAATGGCACGACCCGCACGATTTGTTTTCTGCACCAGGACCTGCAGTTTTTGGACCTGGAACATACCGTGCCGATCCTCGTCGCGGCCAACGGCCCGCTGGCTCTGAAAAGCGCGGGCGCGTATGGCGACGGCCTGATCTCCGTCTTTAATGAACAGCCGGGCATGCTGCAGGCCAACCTGGGCCTGGTCAAGCAGGGGGCGCAGCGGAACGGCCGAACGCTGGACGCGGATTTTCATACCGCCGCCCTGACCTCGGCCCTGGTCCTCCAGCCCGGGGAGAAGCTGGACTCGGAGCGGGTCATTGACGAGTGTGGATCGTGGGTCGCCGCCGCCCTGCACTTTGTGTATGAAATCTACCGCTACACCCGACAAGAGGATGTCGTGCCCGAGTCCTTCACAGACGTATGGGACGAGTACTGCGCCTATGTCGAGAAGATGGAGACGCCCGAGGAGAAACGCTACCTCCAGATCCACAACGGCCACTGCACCTTTCTGATGCCCGAGGAGCGCCGCTTCATTACCCCCAAGGCGATTGCGGGGACCTGTCTGGTCGGTGAGCCGGCGGCCATTGTCGAACAGCTGCGCAAGGCCGAACGGGGCGGCCTCAAGGAAGTCACCCTGCTGCCGCCCATGGCCTCGGCCCGCAAGGTGCTGAAAGACTTTGCCGACGAGGTGATGCGGCGCTATTAGGCGAGCCCGCTTCAAAAGGGAATCGTGATGACCATTAAGGAATGGACGGAGATCACGATTCCCTTTTTTGGGAAGGAATCGCCTCGGCGATTTCGTACAACAGCTGTTCGGTCTCTTCCCAGCCAATACAGGCGTCAGTGATCGACATCCCGTACTCCAGCTGTACGCCCTCTTTCCAGGCCTGTTTGCCCGGTTTGAGATTGCTCTCAATCAACAGGCCCATAAGCGCTTGCTGGCCATCCCGAAAGACCGCCAGGGCGTCCCGACACACTTGACCCTGCTTGGTATGATCCTTGCCCGAATTATCGTGTGAGCAATCGACCATGACCGCCCGGGCGATTTCCTCACCGGCTACAAACTCGACCGCCCGGGCAATGTCCTCGGGACCGCAGTTCGGCTTCCCGCCCCCGCCGCGCAGCACGATATGCCGGTCTGGATTGCCGCCGGTCTTGACCATGCAGGTCAGGCCGTCGGCGTTAATGCCCAGAAAGCTGTGCGGGTGACGGGCCGAGATCATGGCGTTAATGGCGCTCTGGACCTTGCCGTCGGTGCCGTTCTTGAAACCGATCGGCATGGATAAGCCGCTGGCCAGCTCGCGGTGGGTCTGGCTCTCGGTTGTCCGCGCGCCAATGGCCGCCCAGCTGATCAGGTCGGCCACGTACTGTGGCGTGACCGGGTCCAGTACCTCGACCGCGCAGGGCACGCCCAGCTGATTGATGTGCAGGAGGATCTGGCGGGCCATCTGCAGGCCGGTGGGGATGTCACACGAGCCGTCCAGATGGGGATCGTTAATGAGCCCCTTCCAGCCAACCGTGGTGCGCGGCTTTTCAAAATAGGTCCGCATGACAATCACCAGCCGATCACGCGTGGCGTCGATGACTTTTTTGAGGTGGCCGGCATACTCGTAGGCGGCCTCGGCGTCGTGAATGGAACACGGCCCGGTGACCACCAGCAAACGGCGCTGATCCCGGCCGTGCAGAATGGCGCGGATAAGCTGGCGGGTTTCCGAGACAAGTTCGGCCGCCTGTTCGGTCATCGGCAGCTCGGCTTTCACGGCCCGCGGGGCGATCAGGGGTTGCATATCGACAAGATGGGTATCTTCAAGCTGTTCCGACATAGGGGTCGTCCGCCTCTCTTAGCTGAGATTACTGCTGACAGGCAGCAAGCATCGTTCACTTTCAGTCACTGGCCCGATCAACGAGTTCCATCACGTCAAGGACCTGGACCCGCTCCTCGGCCTCTTTGGCTTTGACGCCGTCAGTCAGCATGGTCATGCAAAAGGGACATGACACCGCGACCACGTCCGGCTTGGTTTCCAGGGCCTGCTCGGCGCGCAGGATGTTCACCCGTTGATCCGGGGGTTCATCCATCCACATCCAGCCGCCGCCGCCGCCGCAACACATGCTGGTCTGGCGGTTGCGTTCCATTTCCTGGGGCGATTTGCCCATGATCTTGGCAATCACCTCGCGCGGCGACTCATAGATATTGTTATGGCGGCCATAATAGCACGAATCGTGATAGGTCACCTTGAGGTCGGGATCTTCCCGAACGCTCAGTTTGCCTTCCTTGAACAGATGATCGACAAGCTCGGCCGAGGAGATGACTTCGTACTCGCCGCCGAACTGCGGATACTCGTTCTTGAGCGTATTGAAACAGTGCGGGCAGTTGGCAATGACCTTGCGGACACCATAGCCGTTGATCACCTCGACCGCAGCCTCGGCCATGGTTTGAAACAGATACTCGTTGCCCAGCCGCCGGGCGGTCTCGCCGTTGCAGGGCTCCTCGGGACCCAGCACGGCAAAGCTCACCCCGGCCTTGTTGAGGATCCTGGCAAAAGCGGCGACCGTCTTCTTGTTGCGGTCGTCAAAAGACCCGGCACAGCCCACAAAGTACAGATACTCGGCATTCGGATTGTCGGCCAGCAGGGGCACCGAGAGGCCCTCGGCCCAATCCATCCGCTTGTCATAACTCATACCCCAGGGGTTGCCCTGGGTTTCCATGCCCCTGAAGGTGCGGGTCAGCTCGCTGGGAAAGCGGGCTTCTTCCTGCACCAGATGGCGGCGCATATCCACAATCTTGTCAACGTATTCGATCATCACCGGGCAGGCCTCTTCGCAGGCCCGACACGTCGTGCACGACCACAGCACCTGATCGTGAATCAGATTGTCACCCACGACATTCTCGCCCACCAAGCTGGCCTCGCCTTCACCGTTGGCCGCAGGCTGGGCGGCGATCATCTCGCCCTGATGATCGTACATATAGTCACGTAAATTGAGGAGCAGTTGGCGCGGAGCCAGTTCCTTGCCGCTGGCCGTGGCCGGACAGAGCGAAGAGCAACGGCCGCACTCGGTGCAGCTGTACATGTCAAGCGCCTGCTTCCAGGTGAACTGGTTGATAAACGAGGTGCCGAAGGTCTCCGAGTTCTCCAGGTCCATCTTATCGAGCGCTCCCGCAGGCTCGAGTTTGCGGAAAAACACGTTGGGAATCGAGGTGATGATATGGAAATGCTTGGAGCGCGGCAGCAGGTTGAGAAAGGCCAGAATCACAAGATTATGAACCCACCACGCGGCGTTGCTGACGAACTCGGCAAACCCCGACCCAAAGGCCGACAACACCAGAGCGACCACAGCGCTCATCGGCTGCCAGGGACGTTCGGCTTCGGTGACCGGATCGCCGGCCAGAAAGACCAGTCGCCCACCGTCGTACAGCAGGCCAGACAGCATGATCGTAAAGATAAAAAACAGGATGAGGATGGCCTCCCAGTGGGACTGCCCGGCCAGGCGCTCTTCGGCCGGCTTATAGCCGAACAGCCGTGGCGGATGTGATACCACCCAACGGTAGATGGCCACCCCGACCGCCCCGATCACCAGCACCTCCATGAGGTCACGCAGCACAAAGAACGGCCCCCCCAACTGATGGGGCGCAAACCCGGGCACAAAAAAGTGATCCGAAAAGGTCCGACCAAACATGGTCACGACTTGCAGGCCAAGAATCATGAAGCCCCAAAAGATGAGGACGTGCATCCAGCCGGCCGGCTGTTCACCGACCACGAACTTCTTCTGGCCAAACGCGTACACCAGCACGGCTTTGACCCGCTCGCCGATCCGATCAAAACGCTGGGTCGGTTTGGCGGCCAGCAGGAGCCGAAACCGGTCGTACAAGGTATAGGCAAAGAACCCCAGGGCGGCTACGACGATGAGGAGAAAAAGCAGCGTAGACATCAATCTCCCTCCTTACAAAGAGGCAACGTGTCAGCCTTTTAGAGGGGCGACACGTTGCCTCTTTCTACAACGAGCGGAGGGCAGCCCCGGCGGACTGCCCTCTTTTCCACACTGACATTCTTGCGCATCTGAACCGAACCGGGCGGGCAAGGCTTCTCGGCCCGCCGGGCAGGCTTATTTGCCCCCTCCACGCGGTTTAATCTCCAGGTCATCCGGCGGAGTGGACGGCAACTGCCAACGGATATAGGGTCTGTCCTTGAGTTCGTGATAGGCGTTGGCCTGCTCAATGGCCTTGTGAAAAGCCGACTCGAAGGCCTCAAAATCCTTGTTCTTAACCGCCTCACCAACTGGCGACCAGTCCTCGGCCATGAACTGATTGAGCGCATCCTCGTGCTTGGGCCGGGCGTAGGCGCCGAATTCCATCAGCTCCGTGATCTCTGAGTACTGGAAGTTGGCCAGGTCCCAGTGGCCCTCTTTTGCTGCATAGAACAACTTCCAGGTCCGCTGTCCAATCTCGGGCATGATCCGGGCCAGACCCGTTTGCTGGCCCTGCAGAATAGCGATCTCTTCCATCGTGATTTCGCGCTGGCCAGAAAATACGCCCAGCTCGGCCAGGATTTCTTTAACTTTCTCTTTCAGTTCATCATCGGCCATACGTTTCCCTCCTCAGCAGAAATGGGGCTCAGCCGGAGTGTGGGTCACACTCCTTTTGGCCGAGCTACTATACTCAAAGCGGACCGGGAGAGCAAATCCGCAGTCCGCCGGATGTCAGCCGACCCGTATGGGCTGGGCCGCGCGTCTGGCGCGGCGGGCGGCTCGCCAACTGTGAGAACGAGACCAGACCTGGGGAGTGTCCGGAAAAGCCTCGGATAAAAAATGGGAAAAATGCCGCTTAGCCCGACTGGCGCTGGTCCGGTTCGGACGCGGGTTGAGCAGCTCGGCGGCCGTGAACAACTCGTCGACCATTTCGGTATCGAGTTCAACCGCCAAACGTACCCGGCCCGGCGGGTCGGCGTCGGCGCACAGGCCAATCTCAAACGTTCCGCGAAAAAGATGCCGGGCAGCTTCCTCGTCCTGCCAGAACGACATCCCAACAATCAGATTCGGCTCCTCAAGATAGATCGCCGCCAGCACGACCCCGTCGTGGGTGAACATTTTGACCCGCCACGACACCTCGGCCAGGGCAATACCAAACGGCTGAATACGACGCGCGAACATCTTGTGTGGGATATCCACATCCAACACCGCTCCCATGGCTCTTCCTCCTCACAACCCCACCTCCGCTCCACCGAGCCGAGGGCTACTCACCCCTCACCACACACCTACCACATGCCAGGTCAGCGATTCCCGATGAAATGCTCACCATCGCTCACCCTTCCGGAGATCACTCTCCGGCCGTCTTGCGCTGCTGTCAGTCCCGATCCAAGCCCCGATAGGCAATGATCTCGCGCATGATCTCTGACGTGCCTCCGCCAATATTGGTCATACGCATATCCCGATAAAAGCGCTCAATGTGAAACTCTTCCATGTAGCCATAGCCACCGTGAAATTGCAAACACTCGTAGGCCAGCTCATTGGCCAGTTCGGTCGCGTACAGCTTGGCCATCGACACCTCGGTGCTGGCGTCACGCCCGGAACTCAGGACATCCGCGGCATAGTACGTCAGCTGGCGGGCCGCCTCAAGCTTGGTGGCTAGGTCGGCCAGGCGATGACCGATGGCCTGGTGGTCAAAGACCCGCTTGCCAAAGGTTTCTCGCTCACGAGTATAGCGAATGGTGTCTTCCAGGGCGCGCTGAGAGGCGCTGACCGCCATGCTGGCCGCGATCAGACGCTCATCCTGGAAGTTCTGCATGATGTAGTAAAAACCCCGGCCCTCCTCGCCCAGCAGGTTTTCGCGCGGCACACGGACATCCTCAAACACCAGCTCGCCGGTGTCCGAAGAGTGGTTGCCCATCTTTCTGAGCTTTTTGGCCAGCTGAAAGCCCGGGCTGTCCCGCTCGACAATGAACATCGACACGCCCTTATGGCCCAGGTCTTTGTTGGTTTTGGCCGCCACACAGAAGGTGTCGGCATGGACCGAGTTGGTGATGAAAATTTTGGCCCCATTGATGACATACGCGTCCCCGTCCCGGACCGCAGTGGTCTGAATTCCAGCCACATTCGAGCCGCCCGACGGCTCGGAGACGGCGATCGCACACACCTGCTCGCCGCTGATCAGGGGCCGTAGATATTTGTCTTTCTGCTGCGGCGTGCCGTAGCGGGCAATGTGGGTGGTTGACATGTCGGTATGCACCAGGACACTCATCGGCAGGCCCAGGGCATGACACCGGCACAGTTCTTCACAAAAGACCAGCGCCATCCAGAGATCGCCCTCGCTCCCGCCGTACTCCTCGGGCAGCCGAATGCCGAGAAAGCCAAGTTCGCCCATACGCCGATACACCGATTTGGGAAACAGCCGTTCCTCCTCCCACTGGTCGATATACGGTTCAATCTCCTTGTCCACGAAGCTTCTCACCTGTTCGCGGAATATCTCATGTTCTTGGTTAAAATATCTGGATGGGGCCGTGAACATAGGCGTGTTCTCCTTACTTCCTGCACTACATCACATATCCGCCGTTGGGGCTCAGCACCTGGCCGGTCACATAGCCGGCCTCGTCCGAGGCCAGGAACAGGTGGGCGTGGGCGATATCTTCGGGCTTACCGAGTTGACGCATGGGAATACGGCGGAGGAAAAACTGTCGCACCTGTTCGGCCGTGGTCTGCGAGATATTGCCCGCCACGGTCGAGCCTTGAGCCCTGCCCTCGACCGCCTGCACAATATTGTCAATCAGGCCCGGGGCAACCGCATTGACGGTAATCCCGGAACGGGCGAACTCCAGCGCCAACGAGCGCGTCAAGCCGATAATCGCGGCTTTGGCCGCAGCATAATGGGCGTTTTGGGGTCCGCCCTCCATGCCGGCCACGGAGGCGGTGTTGATCACCCGGCCCCAGCCGGTGTTGACCATGTCTTCGATCACCGCTTGTGTACACAGAAAGGTGCCTTTGACGTGTACGTCGAGCATCCGTTGCCATTCGACAGAGGAGATGTCCAGAAAATCCTTAATCTGGGCAATGCCGGCGTTGTTGACCAGGATATTGATCGGGCCGAGATTCTCGCGCAGCTGGGCGATGGCGGGCGCAAGCTCGCCTTTTTTTGACACATCCGCCCGACAGGCAAACGCAACCGTACGCTGGAGGGCGGCATTGATCTCGTCGGCCACGCCTTCCGCCCGGCGCTGGCTGATGTCGAGCAGGCCGAGCCGGGCGCCTTCCCGGCCAAACAGCTGGGCGGTGGCCTTGCCCAGCCCCGAGCCGGCCCCGGTCACAATCGCGGTTTTTCCTTCCAGCCGCATGTCAGCACCACTTCATGTACGATCCACCGTTGGGGCTGAGGATCTGGCCGGTGACAAAGCCAGCCTCTTCAGACGCCAGATACACGACCGCATGGGCAATGTCCTCGGGTTTGCCCAGTCTGCGCATCGGAATCGTCTTGGTCATCTTGTCCACCCAGCGCTGCGGACTCTGGCGCACCATAGGGGTGTCAATCACGCCCGGGGCGACTGCATTGACGGTAATCCCGGTTCGGGCCAGCTCGCTCGCCAGCGCAATCGTCAGGCCGGCAATGCCGGCCTTGGCCGCACAGTAGTGGGCCAGCCTGACGCCACCGGTAAACGCCCCCATGGAAGACGTGCTGATCAGACGCCCCCAGTCGCGCCGGCGCATAGCGGGCAGCACGGCCTGGAAACAGTTGTAGGCGCCATTCAGATGCACCCCGAACATGCGGTCCCACTGCGCCTCGGTCATGTCGGTAAAGGCGACCTGTTCACCAATGCCCGCGTTGCTGAACACGATGTCCAAAGGTCCGCACTCGGCCTCGGCCTGGGCGACCGCCCGCTGCACCGCGTCCAGCTGGGTCACGTCGAGGCGCACGGCCAGCGCCTTACGACCCAGGTCAACGGCTGCCTGGGCGGTTTCTTCGGCGCCGGCGCTATTGATGTCGCACACCACGACATCGGCCCCGCCCTTGGCCAGCGCGACCGCGGTCGCCCGACCAATACCCGAGCCGGCTCCGGTCAGCAGCGCCGTCCTGCCCGCAACGCCCGCCATGTCCCTATTCGGGCGAAGCGGTCTGCTCGCCGACCTCTTCGTGTATGGCCCGGCGCAGGTGCTCGCGCACTTGTGGGGCGTCGAGCGTGATACCTATTTCGCCGTCGCTGCCGAGGCCGAACTTGGCCCGACGGTGAAAGGCCAGCGCGGTGTCGGAAACGAGCCGCAGGATAACTGTCGTGTCGACTTGGTCGGCTGTCAGCTGATCGATCTCTTGGCTGCACGCCTGGCGGATCTGATCGACAATACCCTTATGTTTTTCGATGTCGAACATCACATGGCCGATCACGCACTGCCCGAACTGCAAGACCGTATACTGGCGGCCCTCGCGTTCCCACTCCAGAGTGCGTTTGGGCGGAACCGGGAATTCCCGGATGCGGTCAGCAACCCAGATGTCTTCCGGGTCCGGGCTGTCTTCACAGAACATCAGGTTGATGTGTTGCATGCCGTCCGGCTTAGGGTGAATTTCAATCCGCATGACCAGCCTCCTTGGCCTGCGCAACACGCGCGGAAAAGACAAATGAGGGAGCTTTCCGCACGCGGCGCAGCTCCCTCTGAAACAACGGTTTGAGGCTCGTGGCAGAGCCGGGGCTTAGGGATCGGTCCGCAGTTCGACCGCGTTGCCATCCGGGTCTTTGAGAAACAGAACCGGGCCGCCACCGAAGCTGGGCGGTGGGGTAAACTCGGCAAACTCGATCTTTCTGCGCTTCAAGACCTTTTTAGCCTCTTCGATATCTTCAACCTGCAGGGCAAGGTGCGAGCCGACACCGGGCAGATTTTTGGCCGCCATCTCGTTGCGCTGACCGATGAGATGGACCTGGGTGCCATCGCACTCGTACCAAGCGCCAGGAATGCCTTTGATCTTGGGGCGCTCGATTTCTTCAAAGCCGAGCATCTTGTAGAACGACTTGGCTTTTCTGAGGTCGGAAATCGGCACACCAGCATGGCGGACGGATTTGAGTTTGATCATGGCCAGACCCTCCTTGAGTTTTGGGTGAATTCAGATTCAAACTACGTATCAGGTTTGCTCAAAAACAACAAGAGGAACGGGATTTAGCGGCTGTAAGCGGCTCCCGAGCCACCCGGTTTGGGCTGTCTGGGTGGGCTTCAAGTCTGCCGTTCTAGAACCAGGTTCGCCTGCCCGTCGCGGCTGGCCGACCACTCCGGCGGCACGACCACAGTGGTGTCTGGCTCCTCGACAATCAAGGGGCCGGGCTGGGGAGTGTCGATGTCCGCGCGGCGCCGAATCACGGTCCGCTGTAATCCGTGCTTAGGCCCAAAGTACGCCTGTCTGGCGCCGGACTGGGCTGGAGCGGCGGGCGGCACCCGACCCAGCAGCTCGGAAAAGCGCAGGCTGCCGGCCGAGGCCAGAGCCCGCAGGCGCAGGCTGACCAACTCAACGGTATCGTCCCGTTCGTAACCGAAGGCCTGGAGATGCGCCTGGGTAAATATCCGCCGCAGTTCGGTCCGCAGCTCGTCGGGCGAAACCGACGGGAACGGCTGGGTCAGCTCTGAGACCTGATAGCTGTAACGCAGGTCGACCTGACGCTCAAAGCGGATGGCCTCGGCTCGAATGCCCTCTTGCAGCAGCTCGGTCCGGGCCGTTTCCTCCATCTCGGCGAACTGTTCGATGATCGACTGCGGCTCAACCAGCTCAAGCGCCAGGGCCACACTGCGGACGTAGTCGTGGCGATAATCGGCCAGCAGCAGGCCCAGCGCACTGAACAGCCCGGGATACGGCGGCACCAGAACCCGCGACATACCCAGGCTCTCGGCCAGGGCCACGGCGTGGATCGGTCCGGCGCCGCCGAAGGCGACCAGCGTGAACTCACGGGGGTCGCGGCCGCGCTCGGTCGATACGGCGCGCAGGGCGCGCATCATGGTCGAATTGGCGACCTGGGTAATACCGTAGGCGGCGGGCAGGACATCGAGCCCCAGCGGATCGGCAATCTGGCTCTGGATCGCGGCCAGGGCGGCCGGCCGGTCAATCGCCAGCGTGGCACCGGCAATTGCCTCGGGGTTCATATAGCCCAGGACGACATTGGCGTCGGTCACTGTCGGCTCCTGTCCTCCCCGGCCATAACACACCGGTCCGGGCTCGGCTCCGGCGCTGTGGGGTCCAACCCGCAGGGCGCCGCCGTCGTCGATCCAGGCCACGCTGCCCCCACCGGCGCCGACTTCCACAATATCGAGCGAGGGCGCGCGCAGGGCGTGCCCACCGCCGCCAAACAGGCGCGTGGTCATCGTCGCCCCACCCCCGACTTCTCCGCCGGCCTTTTCGAGCGGCACGCCGTTCTCAATCAAACACGCCTTGGCCGTTGTCCCCCCCATATCAAAAGACAGAACCGCGTCTTGGCCGGTTTCCGACACCAGACGGGCCGCAGCCAACACGCCGGCCGCGGGGCCGGACTCGATCATATACGCCGGCCGCCGGCGGGCGGCGTGGGAGGTCATGATGCCGCCGTTGGACTGCATGATCAGCAGCCGTTGGCTGTAGGCGGCCAGATGATCCTCAAGCCGGTTGAGGTAGCGGTCCACGACCGGAATGAGCGAGGCGTTGATCACCGTCGTACTCGTACGTTCGTATTCCCGGATCTCGGGGTGAACGTCCGACGACAGACACACCACCGTCCGGGGGGCCATTTCGGCAATCAGGCGACCAATTTGTCGCTCATGCTCGGGATTCAGATAGGCGTTGAGCAGACACACCGCAATCGCCTCGACCCGTTCGTTCAGTAGCTGCCCAATACGCTGGCGGACCTCGTCGAGCTGGAGCGGCTGCTCAATCTCTCCGCTGCCCAGGATGCGTTCCTTGATCTCGAGGCGTAGCGAGCGGGGGATCAGGGGCGGCAGGCGGTCCCACGAGGCGTCGTAGATATTCGGACGACGCTGGCCGCGCATCTCCAGCTCATCCCGAAAGCCCTGGGTGGTGATCAGCCCGGTGCTGGCCGTCTTGTTTTCGATCACCGCGTTGGAGGCAATCGTCGTGCCGTGCACGAAACTTTCAACCTGAGCGTCGGCCTGGCCGGGGGCTGTCGTCGTCTGGATCAGCTCCACAATATCCTCGCCAACCCGGTCGAGCAGCGACAAGACCTTGGTGGTGCTCAGCTGTCCGTCGTCGCCAAGGACGATCACATCCGTGAAGGTTCCGCCAATATCAAAACCAACTCGCATACTCCGGCCTTTCTGTCCGTCATGCCGTCCGGCGGGTCGCCAGCAGATCGGTGATCGGTGTACCGTGCCAACCCGCCTCACGTTTCATCCAGTACAGTTCGCGCAGCCGCCAGCTGAGAGCCCCGGGCTTGCCGTTGCCCAGCGCCCGGCCGTCAACCTGGGTGATCGGCATAATGCCGCCGGCGGTGGAACTCATGAAGGCTTCATCGGCCTCGCGCAGACGGTCCGGCGCGTAATCCCCGGCCTCGATCTCGACTCCGATCTCAGCCGCCAACTCAAACACTGTCCGGCGGGTAACGCCGTGCAGCACATTGGTGCCGGGCGTGTAGATTGTTCGGTCTTTGACAAAGAACACATTAAAGCCCGGGCCTTCCGACAGGTGGCCGGACACGCTGGACAGGACGGCGACATCGGCCCCCGCATCCAGGGCCTGGAGCTGAGCCCGGGTCAGGTCTCCCCAGTGAAAATTCTTATACCGGGCGTCAACCGCGGCGTCCGGAATCCGGGGGGTCGGCGCGATCCACACATGCGCCCCGCTGGCGTGCTGTTCGAGCGGCAGGATCCACACATAGGGCACGGCGTAGGCGATGAAGTTGGGCGTGGTGCGGCGCAGGTCGCGGCTGCCGGGCGTCTGAAACTGTCCCCGGGTCACCAACACCTCAACGTAGGCGTCCTGGAGCCCGGCCCGGAACGTACACTCGGCCAGAATCTGCCGGATTTCGGCCGCCCCGTAGGGACACCGAATGCGGACACCGGCCGCCGAGGCCAGGAAACGCTCGACATGATCGTCAAGACGGAAGAACAGGCCCTTCCAGGTCGAGACCACGTCGTAGGCCACATCGCTCCGACTGAAGCCCAGGTCAAAAACCGAGATTTTGGCCTCGTCGCGTCCGACGTAGTGTCCATCCACAAAGGCAACGCCCTCGGACATAGCCCCTCCTCTCGTGACGGGACAGCGCTCGGCGTGCTAGCATTGCACCATGCCAGCCCCAAAATCAATAACACTTTCCCAGCTGTTGCAGAATCTGCACGAGATCTACGACCAGCACGGCGAGCTGCGCGTGTATCTGTCGTGCGCCACCGCAGGCGCCGAGCTGCCACTGGAGCAGCTCACCGTGAGTCCGCTGGACGAGGAGCCCGAAGCCCTGGTGGTCCGCCTCCACAGCCCGGCTGCGGCCGGAGACGAGTATGACGACTGGTAGGCATCCTCAGCGACCGGCAAAGGCGAACGCTGATAGCTAGCCGAGCGAGGAGAGATCAGCGTCCACTGAAGCGCGGCGGGCGCTTCTCAACAAAATGCGCCACACCCTCCTTAAAGTCCTCGCTGTGCAAACTGTCCACCACGTCGGGAATGGACGCGTATAGAGCCTGACCAAAATCCAGGTTCTGAGCCCGGAAGAGCTGGTTTTTAATCGTCCGCATGGAGCGCGGCGAGACCATCAGGGCCAGTTCGAGCGCATAGGCGCGGACCTCCTCCATGAACGACTCACGGGCAAAGACCTTGTTGACCAGACCCATTTGCAGCGCTTCTTCGGCGCTGATTTTTCGGGCCGACATGAGCAGGTCGAGCGCGTTGGGCAGACCGACGACACGGGGCAGGATCCAGTCGATGCCGTGTTCGGCGACCAGTCCCCGGCGAGCAAAGGCGGTGGTGAAGACGGCCGCCTGGGAGGCAAAACGGATATCGGCGTACAGGGCCACAATCAGCCCGATCCCGGCGGTCGGGCCGTTGAGCGCGGCGATAATCGGCTTGGGGACGGTCGGGAAATAGGCGTGGCGGTAGGAGAAGGCCTGGGGCAGATCGAGTCCGCCCGGGATCGGACCGGCGGCGTAGCCCTCGGCCCGCATGGCGGCGTGGCGGTCGCTCGGCTCGCTGTTCGACCCAGCGCTCTGGCTGGCCTGGTTGAGCCCCGACATATCGGCGCCGGCGCAAAACCCGCGTCCCGCCCCAGTCAGAATGATCACTCGCACCGCCTCATCGGCTGTTGCGGCGGTCATGGCCTCGCGGCCCTCGCGCTCCATGACCGGGGTCCAGGCGTTCAGGCGGTCGGGTCGGTTGAGCGTCAGGGTCGCCACCCCGTCCTGCACCTCATACACAATTTGTTTGTAGCTCATGACGGTCTCCTTTCCGATTCGGGCCAGTCTTGCAGGTATTGTCCGTCGCCGCAATGATTGAGCCGGCACAGCGGCTGTGGTAGACGGGGGGCGAGAGGAGAAGTGCCCGTATGCCAAACCCCTTCTCGGGTGGCTGCCTGTGCGGCGCCATTCGCTATGAGTGCTCGGCCGAGCCACTCATGGTTGCCAACTGTCACTGCCGGGATTGCCAGCGGGCGAGCGGTAGCGCCTTTGCCACGAACCTGGTCGTGCCGGTCGAGTCGGTCAGCCTGAGCCAGGCCAACCCGACCTACCACGACACCCTGGCCGACCGCGGCCATACCATGAGTCGGGGCTTTTGCCCGACCTGCGGCGCCCGGCTGATGCTCAAAAACACGGCCTATCCCGATATTCTGGTCATCCACGCGTCGAGCCTGGACGATCCGAGCTGGGTGCGGGTCGGCATGGACATTTACACCGTCAGCGCCCAGCCGTGGGATTTTCTGGACCCCCAGCGGCGCCATTTTGCCCACATGCCGAAGCGTTAGGCAGCGCAAGAGCCGTCCCGGACACGGGCTTGGGAAGCGGCGGCCAGCTCTCGTCTCAGCCTAAACCGACAGGGCTACGGCCGCTTCGGCATGGAGACGATACAGCTCGGGTATCGTATCGCGTGGCCGGCGTCCCAAGCCGCACTCGGTGGCCACTCCAAAGCCGGAGCAGGCGCGCTGAGCCGTGCCGATCCGGCACAGCGTACCCTCTATTCCATCGGTGAGATGCACGAGGCCGAGGTAGAGTTTGGCCGCGCCAATCTCCAGGTCTCTGAGTGGTGCGACATACGCGGCATCGTCCCGACCCCGCGGCACCGGCATATGGAAAAAGTCAATCTTGCGGGACACCGCTTGCGTCGCGGCGTTCGCCATCCGGACCACCAGACTCAGGTCTGCAGGCTCGACCAGATGTTTGTGGTCTAAGTCGCCATAACACAGATGGCAGCCCATGAGGGTCGGGTCCGGCACATGCTGCGCCAGACTGCTCAGGGCTTGCAGATAGCGCTCAAACGGATCTCCGGGGGGCTGCCACGGCGCCCCGAACTGATCTTGCAGCGCCAGGGCCAGCACCTCCACGCAGATGTCCCACTGCAGCACCAAGTCGGCAGCGGGGATCGCGCTGAGGATTTGGGCAATTTCCCGCTCCATCGCCTCTTCATAGGCCGCCCGCATCAGTTCGTAATCGCGGGCGCTGGTGACATACGCGCGGGTAGCACTCTCGGTAAGCGGTATAGAGACCTGGAAGCGCACCCCGGCCGGAATGACGCCCGCTGTCCGTAAGCGGCAAAAGTCCTGATAGGAACGTATCGCCTCAGCCGCATACCCCAGCTGCTCGAAGCGGAGGGTCTCCAGCCCGTCCTTGACCTTAAACAGCCAGCTCTCCCCCAACTTCTCGTACGTATCCACGTACCACCGCTCCCGGCCGGCCACGGGTTGGGGCCGTTGGAGAGTCTCCAGTCCGGGGTGGCCGTGAAAAATCCGGGCTCCCAGGAATTGAACGAACATGCGGCGATAGCCGGTCTCGCCGTCCGGCAAGCCTGTCACATAGCTCCCGACTGCCGGCCCACTGGCGCTGAGAACCTCGACGGCATTGTCTCCGGGGATGCTGCCGACCAACAACACGGAGCCTGCCATGCGTGATTGGGCCATGTGTCCTTCCTCCTTTGCCCGCACCGCTCGCGCGGCTGCTTCCCGCTCCGTATGAGCGCTACAAATCCATCGGCAGCTCGAGATGGTCGTGATAGATCCGGTCGCGGTGTTCCAGGAGCTGGGGCGATAGGGCGGCGGCGACTATCGGATCGGTATTCACGAACGAGGCCCGCAGCTGCTCGTCAATCGGACACAGCTCGGCCGGTAGCGGCTGGACGAGCGTGGCAAAGGTCGCCCAATAGATGTCCAGGGCCGAGAGGCTGTCGCCGACCAGGAACCGGCTGCCGCGACCCTGCTGCCGGGCCAGGCGCGCGCTCAGCGTCTCCAGGATCTGAGCCACCCGCCGGGGCGCGGCCTCAGCCTCGGCCTGACTGTAGCCGTACTTGCCGCCCATATAGGTGGCAAACGCGGCAGCCGGCTCGGGAGCGTCGGGGTTCGACAGGATGCCGTGGAGCAGCATCAGACGCCGCGACCAGCCAAATCCGGTCTCGCCGCACAGCTCGTTGCACAGCCCGAACATCACAATCCGGTCCTCGGCCGTGTCGGGAATGAGCGACGGGTCTGGGGCCAGACGCTCAACCAGATACAGCTGCTCGTTCCAGCTGCTGCGGGGCCGTTCGTCGTTCCAGACCGCGACCGGCGCGCTGGCCTGGCTGGTCCAATCTTGCAGGGCCGGGTCGTGGCCCTGGCCTTTGGCCACCCGCCGGTAGGGAATCTGTTTCACGTAACACATGCCCTTGAGGCCCTCGGCCCACGGGTTGGGACGGCCCGGAGGCACAACCAGACGCAGTCCGGTTGCGGTTTTTGCCTGTTCGATATCGATATATTCAGCCATGCTGTCTTCCTCCTGCCGGCCTTGAAAACGCGGCTTGTGTCGGTCTCCACGAGCCAGCTACTATACAGACGGAGAGGGATTTGGGGAAGTCCGGCGCTCCCTGTCCGCCCCAGCACCGTGCAGTCCGTCTGACTCTGGCGGGCGGACCGCATCTTGCCGTCGGGCGGCTGTCCTGATATCCCTCGCCTCTCATACCCCCACCCAGTACAAGGAGCGTCTGCCGTGTCATTGTTCACCCGTGTCTGTCCGTATCTGGTTTTGTCATATCTGGTCTTGGCCGCCCTGCTTTTCTGCCACGCGCCCGCTCAGGCCGACCCGCGTGTCATGAATATCGACCATCCCAACAAGTTGCCCATGACCGGTTTTGCCTCTGCCTTCGATATTATCGATGACGTCAACGCCGACGGGATGCCGGACTATGTGATCGGCGCCTATCAGCACCGCTGGGACGACAACGACAGGCAGGGGCGGGTCTTTGTGTATGACGGAAGCAACGGGTGGCCGCTGTATATGATCGATAACCCGTCTCCCCAAGCAGACTCGGCTTTCGGCTTTGCCGTGGCCCGCATCGGGGACGTTGACGCCGACGGGCTCGCCGATCTGGTGGTCGGCGCCATTGGCCAGGGAGAGGCCGGCAGTGCCCTGTCGATCACCATGGCCGAACAGGCCGGCATGACCGAAGGCCCGGGACTCAAAAAAGTCGGCAGCGGTCAGGCGTTTGTGTTCAGCGCCAAGGACGGTCAGTTCCTCTATAGCGTGCAAGCCCCCGATCAGGACGCCGGAGCCGCCTTCGGTTTTTCAACCGCAGCGCTGGGCGACCTCACGGGCGACGCCATCCCCGAACTTCTCATCGGCGCACCAGCCCAGAACGGCTCGGGCCGGGCGTATGTCTTCAACGGCCAGGACGGCAGCCTGCTGCACATCCTGGCCCCGCCGGCCCCGCCCGGTCAGGACACCTTTGGCTGGTCTGTTGCCGGGGCGGGCGATCTGAACGGCGACGGCACGCCCGATATGCTGATTGGCGCGCCGTATACCAATGTTGATACGCACAAAATACTGGGTCGGGTGTATGCCATCAGCGGCCAAGACCTGAGCCTGCTGTACACCATCGAGGCGCCCGAGCCCCAGGCCGGATCGGTCTTTGGCTGGCACATCGCCTCGGGCGGAGATATCAACAAAGACGGCACGGCCGACACCCTGGTCGGCGCTCCGTATAAAGACGTGCAGGCAAACCGCGCCCAGGGCGAGGCTTACGTGTTCAGCGGCACAGACGGCTCCCTGCTCCTGTCGCTCCACGACCCGGGCCTGGACAACGCCTATGCCGGCTTTGGCTACCGGGTAGCCTGGACATCGGATATCAATGAGGACGGCGCCGCGGAAATCCTGGTCAGCGCGCCGCACCAGACCGTGGATGAGTTCAAGATCCAGGGCGCGGTGTTTGTGTTCAACGGCTGGGACGGCCGACATCTGATTACCTTTGACAACCCCAACCCGCACCAGGGCTCAAAGTTCGGTTACACCCTGGCGTCTCCGGGCGACTTGCACGGCGACGGCATCCCGGAGTTTGCCATTGGCGCCTCGGGCCAGACGATTGGCAACAATGTGTCCAGCGGCCGGATTTTTGTCTTTCAGTCGCAATAGACGCCGTCGGACGATCATCGGCTCCGTCCCAGTCCAGTGAATGAGGAGGACCGCGCATGCCACACCAATTCCCCTACTCCGGCGCCACAGACGCCGACGGCCACATCCTTGAGCCGCCCGATATCTGGCAGACCTATATCGATCCGTCCTACCGGGACCGGGCGATCCGCCTGCGGGTCAACGATAAGGGCCTGGAATACCTGGAAATCGACGGTCGGCCGTTCAAATACATGCCGGCTGGCAGCCTGTCGGCATTTGGCGCGATGGGGAAAAAGCTGTCCGGCCGACCCGACCCGACCCTCAGCTATGTGGGAGAGGCGCCGTTCGGCTCAATGGACGCCGACCAGCGCGTCCAACGGCTGGACCAGGAGGGCCTGGACAAGGCGATTCTCTACCCCAGTATCGGACTCATCTGGGAAACCGAGGAGGTCGGCGACTTGGCCTACCAGCACGCCCTGACCGTCGCCTACAACCGCTGGATTACCGACTTCTGCTCCGGCACCAAGGGCCGGCTGGTTCCGGTTGCGCACATTTCGATGGGCGATCCGCACCAGGCGGCCGCCGAGCTTGAGCGGGCGGTCAAAGCCGGTGCCAAAGGCGCGTTTTTTGCGCCCTTCACCCCGACCAACACGTCCCACGCCCACCCCGACTACGACCCGTTCTGGGCCAAGGCTCAGGAGTTGGACGTACCGGTCGGCATTCATCCGGCCGGCGAGCCGCCGTCCAAGCGGGTCCACCAGCGTTTCAAAGACATGCAGAAATGGGCCGTGTGGCATTTTAACGTGCACGGCGGCCAGGGACCGCTGCAAGCCTTCACCGCCCTCTTCCAGTACGGCCTGTTCGACCGCTTTCCCAGCGTCAAAGTCGTGGTCCTGGAGTCGGGCGCCGGCTGGGCCGGCTATCTGCTGAACCGCATGGACGCGGTGTATGACAGCCCGCTCGGCGAGAGCGTTCCACTCAAAGAAAAGCCCAGCTACTACTTCCAGCGCCAGTGCTGGATTTCCGGCGACCCGGACGAAAAAGCGTTCGGCAATGTGGTCGAGTTCGTGGGTGCGGACAAGTTCTTCTGGGCCTCGGATTTCCCCCACCCGGACCACCCGGACAACTACATGCAGGAGCTGAGCGAGCTGGTGACGCCCATGTCGGAAGCCACCCGGCAGAAAATCCTGGGCCAGAACGTCACCCAGGTGTACGGTCTGTGACACCACGCTGCATTGACAAAGACTTCAGACGTTTCACACAGCTGCCATTGTCCGAGACCAGCCTGCCAGAGAGGGCCCGGCTGAAGAGAGCTTGTTGTTGAGGAGCAACTGTCAATGCAACACAGGGCGCTGAGCAGCGTATTGGCCCACTTGGTATTCACACTTTCTTTCCTCGGTCTGTCAGAAGCCGAGCCCTTGAGACTCGGCAGCATTACTTTTCCCAATTCTGGCTCGGCAGCCGCCCAAGAGGATTTTCTCCGCGGCGTGAAGTATCTGCACAGCTTTGGGTTTGAGGAGGCGGCCGAAGCCTTTCAGGCTGCCTCAAAAATCGACCCGGACTTTGCACTGGCGTACTGGGGAGAGGCACTGAGTTATAATCATCCCCTTCAGCCAGAGCGCGACCTTGCATCCCCCCGCCAGGTACTCGCCCGTCTTGGTCCTAGTCCTGTCGAACGTGTGGCAAAGGCACCAACCGCCCGCGAGGCGGGCTTGCTTGAGGCCGTGGAGATTCTCTACGGTGCGGGCAGCGCCTCAGAGCGTTCATTCGCATACAGCCAGGCGATGGGCCGCCTGGCCGCCCACTATCCAGACGAGGAAGAGATTCGGGCTTTTTACGCCGTCGCTCTGCTTGGGACAGTCCGCCATATCGGCGAATCGTGGGGCGCGGAGTCAACCTACCGGGTCCGGATGCAGGCAGGCGCACTTGCCCAGGACATCTTCCGCAATCATCCCGACCATCCCGGTGCCGCCCACTACATCATCCACGCTTTCGATGACCCGGTCCACGCACCGCTGGCTTTGACAGCGGCGGAACGCTACGCCGAGATTGCCCCTGACGTCTCGCACGCGCTCCATATGCCCTCGCACATTTTTATCCAGCACGGCATGTGGGATAAAGTCGTGGCGTCCAATGACGCATCCTATCAGGCAGCCATGCGGCTGTGGCGGAAGCGAGCCGATTTTAGCGACACCAAGCGATATTTCAGTGACTCGTCTGTCTGGCATGCGCTGGACTGGGGCCAATACGGTGCGCTCCAGCAAGCCGACTACGTCAAAGCCAAGCAGACGCTCGCCCTCCTCCGGCCAGTCGCGGCAGAAAGCCAAGTCTCGCGGGTCAAAGAAGGTGTTGGCGTTATGGCTGCCCGTTACATCGTTGAAAGCGAACAGTGGGAGAAACTTTCCCTTACCGAAACGACGACATCGGCCGAACTGCTGGCGACAGGACTGAGTGCCATACGGCTGGGCGATGTCGCAACAGCTGAGCAGGTCGAAGCCAGACTCAAGAGTCTGACTGAAGAAAAGCACCCGTTACCACGCCTCGAAAAATCTATAGCCATTATGCACAAGGAGATAGCGGCGCTGGTCCGTCTGACACGAGGCGAGAGCGACGCGACTATCGCCCTCATGCAAGAAGCCACCGCACTGGCACAAGACCTGGGTTTGCCCAACGGAGCTGCGATACCGATTAAACCAGCCCACGAGCTGTATGGAGAAATTCTGCTCGAACTGGGTCGGCCCCAAGAAGCGATGGTCCAATTCGAGGCTTCCCTGCTCAGGATGCCGAATCGTGCGCTTTCGTTGCGTGGCTCAGCCAGAGCAGCCGCCCAGAGCGGCGATACCGAAACCGCCCGGCAGCGTTACACACAGCTCGTACAGATTTGGGAAAGTCGAGGAACTCCTGAAGTTCTGCAAGAAGCCCGAGGCTTCTTACGAGAGCAAGCGTCCTAACGCGTTTCACGTTAGGCTGTAGCCCTGCTGTGACGCTGTCGTCATGCTGGACGTGCTCCGGCATCCTTGCTTCGACTTCGCTCCGCTACGCTCAGCACGAACGGGGGACCGTTAGTCCTGAGCGTAAGGCGCAGCGCGCCTGAAGTCGAAGGGCGACACAGCAGCGTGAAGTGCTCTAATACAAGACTTGCTCGTCCTTGAAGCGGGCGATCTCCTGTGCGCCGTAGCCCAGCACCTCGCCCATCACCTGATCGGTGTCCTGGCCCAACAACGGGGCCGGCCAGCGCACCCCGTTGGGCGCGTGGCTGAACAGCCAGGGAATCCCCATGTGGGTCCGGGTCCCGACTTCAGGATGGGCCAGCCGCTCAAAGAAGCCGCGGGCGCCCAAGTGAGGATCTTCAATCAGATCCTTACCGCTCATTGACGGAAACGCGGCCACCCCGGCTTCTTGGAGCTGGTGGGTCACGTCCCACTTTTCGCGCGGTTCCGTCCAGGCGCTCAGGACGCGGTCCAGTTCCTCTTCGTTGACTTTGCGGTCTGTAGCGCTGCCAAAACGCGCATCCGTCGCCAACTCGGGCCGGCCTATGGCTCGACACAGGCCGGTCCATTCTTCGTCCGTCCCACAGGCAATCGTGACCCATTCGTCCTCACCCGCGCAGCGGTAGCAGTTGTGGGGCGCCATCCACGGGTCGCGGTTGCCCCGTCGGGGGGGCTGGGTCGCGTTCATGGCGTAGTCCATCCACCCTTCGGCCACCAGCACCGCAACCGCCTGCCACAGCGACACGTCGATATGCTGGCCCTGGCCGGTTCGCCGGCGGGCGACCAGGGCTGCGCAAATGGCGGCGGCGGCGTGGATGCCGGAGGTCGGATCGCCGTAGGCCATACCGACTTCCTCGGGCGGACCGCCCTCATAGCCGGTGATCGACGACAGGCCAGTCAAGGGCGGAATGGCCGGACCGTAGGCCA
Source organism: uncultured Binatia bacterium (SeqCode) (assembly GCA_965243735.1). Lineage (GTDB taxonomy): Bacteria > Desulfobacterota > Binatia > Bin18 > Bin18 > JAAXHF01. The sequence continues at coordinate 2,238,676 of CBDEVZ010000008.1, read as the reverse complement.
TGTAGTTGCGCTGGGGTCCGGTTTGGCCGTAGCCGGAGATGGAGGCCATAATGATATCGGGCTTGAGGCGTCGAAGTTCGTCATAGCCCAGCCCCAGTTGATCCATCACTCCGGTGGCAAAGTTCTGGAGGACAACATCGCTCTTGCTGACCAACTCCTTGGCCAGGTCTCTGCCTCTGGGTGTGGTGAGATTGAGCAGCAGGCTTTTCTTGCCCTGGCCCCACTGATTGAACAGCGCACACCGGTTCACCCCCGGCTCCATGCCTTTGGGGTAGTACAGCAGGCGTCGAGCAAGATCGAGGCGGGTGTGCGACTCAATCTTGATCACCTCGGCCCCCAGATGGGCCAGCTGCAAGGCCCCAAAGGGACCGGCCCACACCCAGCTGAAATCAGCAACGCGTACGCCGGCCAGCGGCAGCTGTCGGTTCGTTGAGCCGGAGGCCGGCGGCGGAGCGGTCCGCTCGGTCTCACCCGGCGTTTCGGATCCTACGTCCAGGCGGCTGTTGTGTTCGCCGAGCAGAGGCGCCGGACGCCGCAGCTTCCACCACGGGCTGTCCAGCACGTACGGGGCTCCCAGGTGGGTCAGCCGGCCGGCCCGGGGATGGCTGACATCGACAAAAAATCCTCTGGCCTGTAACTGCTTCTGGTCAGCCAGTTGGGCCATGCTGAAAACCGGGGCGAAACAGATCCGTCGCTCCTGGCCGACCCGAAACAGCTCTTCGACCTTCCAGCCCTTGATCCAGTCAGCCAGGTAGGTCCTCAAGACATCCTGGTTTTGGCTGCGATTGGCCAGTCCCTGGAAAATCTCCCACTCGGCCCACTCGGGATTGCCCATCAGATCGACCAGCCGCTGCCACTGGTCTTCTTCTCCGACAACCAGGAACATCAGACCGTCCTGACACGGAAAAATATCCCAGGGGTACAGCGCCCGCTGGCCCAGACGAGTGGCAACCTGCTCCTGATAGGTGTAGTTCGGGGCGCTGATGTCCACAAACGAGGCGATATAGGCCTGAGCGGAAAAGTCGATGTGTTCGCCCAGCCCGGTCTGTAAGGCCATGCTATAGGCCGCCAGGGTGGCGGTCGCCGCTGCGGTGGCGATCTGGAAATCGGCCTGATGACCGGCGGCCTTGAGCGGCGGCAGCTCCGGCCGGTCAGAGCCGCCCGGACTCAGCCACGCCCAGCCTCCGCCGTGGGCGACGGTCAGCTCATAGGCGGCGTAGTCCTTGTGCGGGCCGCTGAGGCCGAAGGGCGTGATGGAGCACATGACCAGGCGTGGATTGCGCGCCTGAAAGGCGGCGTAGTCGAGACCCAGGCCGGCCATACGTGCCGGAGCATAGTTGTGGACCACGATATCCGCCTCCGCGACCAGCTCCATCAGCCTCTGGCGCTCCCGGGGCAGGTCGAGCACCACACTGTGTTTGTTGGTGTTGAGATACAGGAACAGGCCGCTCTGCTCGGGGTCGGGCACACCGTTCGGAAACGGGCCGCGCTGCCGGGCCAAGTCCCCGCCGGGCTCTTCGACCTTGATGACCTCGGCGCCGAGATCGGCCATCAGCTTAGTAGCATAGGCCGCCGACACCATGTGTCCCAACTCAATGACCTTCACCCCGTCCAGTCCTTGCATAGTCGTTCCCCCCTTACAGACTGGCGCCGGCCTGTGTCCGTCGGCGCCGTTTCACCGCCGACGTTAGCACTTCGGCCAATTACACTGCAAGAAAAAAGCGGCAGCCAAAAACCATGCTCCAGCCGTAGACCCGACCCCATGTTCGGGTTACTCTGCCAGACAACACACCGCAAGGAGGGAAAGCCATGTTAGGAGCTGTTGCACACGTCGGGATTACGGTCAGGGATATGGACAAGGCGGTTGAGTTCTACCGCGATACCCTGGGTCTCAAGGTCATCGGGGATGTCACCATTGACGGGCAAGAGGCCAGCACCGTCACCCAGGTCCCCAACACCAAACTGCGCGCCGTGTATCTGCGCTACAAAGACGATCCGACCAGCCCGCCGATCGAACTCCTGCACTTCATTGAACCGGGAGAGACGGGCAAGCCGTATCCCGGCCTGGCCAACCCCGGCATCACCGAGGTCGCCTTCTGGGTCAAGGATATCGACAAGACCTACGAAGATCTGCGGGCCAAGGGGGTGGAGTTCTATTCGGCTCCCCAGCTGTTTGACCTCGAGGGCGAGGGCTACGGCAAGGTCAAAGCGGTCTATTTTCGCGACCTCGACGGCACGACCCTGGAGCTGATGCAGAACTGCCCGGACTGAGCCGCCGCCGGGCCTGCCCCATATCACGCCGCCGGGTGGCCGGCGGCCGCTCAGAGCTGGCGGATGTCCATCCAGTCCAGCAGGGGCTGGTCGGCCACCTCGGCGCTCTCGGCCAGAAGTTCCAAGACATCCATCGACATCCAGTAACGCACCCGCCCCAGCCACAGGTAGGGCGTCTTGACCGAGTTGTTGACCTCGCCGCCGTGCAGTGAGGGGATGAATTTCCGGGGCGGGGTCGCTTCCACCCACAGCTCGGCGCCGAGGTTGCGCCGCACCCAGGCGTGCGAGTCGGGATGAATCAGCTCCCAGCTGCGGGGCTCGACAATCCGGGCTTTTTGGCAGCGCATGTCTCCCCCCGCCGCCCTGTAGGCTTATATGACGCCTTGAGCAGCCAACTGGGCTATTTCTTCATCGCCAAATCCGGCTTGGGCCAGCACTTGCCGGGTGTGCTGGCCCAAGAGCGGCGCACCACTCTTGAAGTCGGTCACTCGGTTATGGCCGTCGGTCGCGGCCGACACCGGGAAGTGCAGTTCGCGGTCAATCTGGGGCTGACGAATGGCCTGAAACGTTCCCCGCGCCTGAAAGTGCGGATCGTCCAGATTCTCCTCGGGGTAGCGCACGCTGGCCCATAACAGGCCCTTGGCCTGGGCTTTGTGGTAGACGTCTTCGGCAGTCATGGCGGCGACAAGCCTGTCAACCTGGGCGCTCAGATGCTTGTTGGCCTTGGCCGGGGAGCTTTCGCTCAGCTGGCGGTAGGCGTCGGACTCAAGGTCGTGCTCAAGGCCGACTTCGTTCAGCATCTCGGCAATGATCCGCGCATCTCGACTGCCCCAGAACAGGAAGGCCTTCACATAGCGGTCATCTTTGGTCCGACGCAGCCAGGCCGGCGTCTTGGCCGTGGCGGCGTGGCGTCCGGTCTGCCGCCGGACCACGTCCTGGTTGTAGATATAGCAGGGCAGCGCCACCTCGGTGCAGGTGCTGACCGCCTCATGAATCGAGACATCGATACAGTCGCCCTCGTCGGTCAGCTCACGACAGTTGAGCGCCGCAGCCAGAGCCAGGACCGCATGCTCGCAGGCGATGTGGTAGGCCTGCCACATGCCGGGCGCGATTGGCGGGGTGTCGTAGACCCCGTCCGGCCCCGGATCGTAACCGCACGAGGCCATCACCCCGCCCATGGCCAGCTGGGTCAGATCGGTCATTGTCAGGTCGCGGTACGGGCCGTCCAGCCCGAACGGCGTGAGCGTGCAGATGATGAGGCCGGGCTTGTCGGCCTGCACCTCGCGGTACAGGTTGAGGCGCTGCTCGACGTCAGCGGCCGGGCCGGAATCAATGACGATATCGGCGCCCCGGACCAGCCGCTCCAGCGCCCCCCGGGCGGCCGGCTGAGCGGGGTCGAGACCGACACTCTTCTTGCCCAGGTTGTAGCGCCAGAAGCACAAACTGTGTTCCGGGTCGGGCTGCGGGGAGGCGAAGGGTCCCAGGCGGCGCGAGTTGGAGCCTTCCCGCCCCTCCAGCTTGATCACCTCGGCGCCGAACGAGGCCAGCAACAGGCCGGCAAACTCTCCGCGCTCGTCACCACACTCCACAACCACCCTACCCTCAAGGGCTTGGCTTAAAGCGGCTTGGCTGTTCAAATGATCCAGTCCTCTCTGAGCTGGGCAATTTCCTCGACCGAGAGCCCCAGCACGTCACGATACACCTTGTCATTGTCCTCACCCATGCACGGAGCGCCCCGGCCCGGCAGCCCGCCAACGCTGAGCCGCATGTTTTGGACGCGGGCCGGAAAATCTTCGACCGGCCACGTCCCGATTTCGGAGTGGGGCAAGGACACAAACGCGCCGCGCGCCTTCAGCTGCGGATCGCGGGTGAAACGATCAACCGACTTCTGGACCACGCCGGACGGCACCCCGCGCTCCTGGAGCCGCGCCATAAGGTCGTAGCGCTCTTCGTTTTTTGTGAACTCGGCCAGCCGCCGGTCAAGCTCGTCCTCAGCCGCTTTGCGTCCGGCCGCAGTCCGAAAGCGGGCCTCGCCGGCCCACTCAGGCGAGCCCATCTCGGCCACCAGCTCCCGCCACTGCTCGTCGGTCTGGACCGCCAAGCTGATCCACGCGTCGTCTCCCCGGCACGGATAGGCACCGTGCGGCGCCCAGTCCGCAACCGGCATCCGGTTGCCGTAGCGCCGGGTGGACTTGCCGCTCAGCTGGGCCTCAAGAGTAGCCGTTCCAGACACCATCAGCCCGGTCTCGGCCTGGGACAGATCGATATAGCAACCCTGGCCGGTCTTGCGCCGCTGGATCAACGCCATCAGCACGTGCATCGCCCCGTAGTAGCCGGTGGAGTGGTCGAGATACGAATAGCCCCAGCCGGCCGGCGGCATGGGATCGGGCAACCCCGACATATGGGTCAGACCCGACAGAGCCTGGGCGGTCGGCCCAACGCTCAGATAGTCGTGATAGGTGCCCGACTTTCCCATGCCGCTGATCTGCAGATAAATCAGCTCGGGGTTGATCTCGCGCAAGACCTCATAGCCGAGTTCCCAGCGGTCCATCTGGCCCGGGCTGTAGTTCTCGCACAGGACCGAGGAACGGGCGATCAGACGTTTGAACAGGTCACGGCCCTGGGGCAGGCTCATGTTGAGGGTGATGCCGTATTTGCCGGGGTTGATGTTGTTGAACAGGCCGCTGCGGTTGAGGCTGTCGGCCGCGCCGCCGGGCGCTCTGGGCTGCACTCCGCGCAGCAGGTCGAGCGCCCGCTGATCGTGCCACTCAACCCGGATCACCTCGGCGCCCATGGTGGCCAGCATACGGGTGGCGTTCGGGCCGGCGACGATTTTGGTCAGATCGATGACGCGGACGCCGTCGAGCGGACGCCGACGTTGCGCTTTCGCCTCTGAGGAGGCTTCTGGGGAGGCTGTTGAGTGTGCCATTGAGGTTTCCCTTCTGAACCATCTGCGCGCCTGTACGCGCGTTCCACAGGCCCAGTTTCTACACGACGCGGGACAAAAAGAAAACCTGATATCGGCGCGCTGGCTGCCGCGTTGACAAGGCTGTTCGCGCGTCGTACGACAGCACCAGAAACGAGGAAAGCCATAATGGGTGAGACATGATTACACGGATTGTTATCGACAGCGTCCAGTCTCCGACCTTTGACGGCCTGTCCTTCGGTCAGGTCGGTCAGTATGAGAAACTGGTTGGCCGCGCCTATGGCGAGCTCGATCCCGGGAGCCCGCTCAACGCGGTCATCACCGACATTGCCCTGGCCCCGCGCAACGCCCGCGGTCGGGTTGAGTATTCCACCGATTTTTACATCCTGAAGCCGCGCGACCCGGACCGGGGCAACCGGGTCCTGCTGTTTGATGTCACCAACCGGGGCAACAAGATCACCTACCTGCCGCTGAACTTTCCGTTCCGGGCGCCGCCCGAGTTCCCGCCGATCAACGACCCGTGCACAGCCCAGGACGCCGGGACCGGCTACCTCATGCGCCAGGGCTATACCATTGTCTGGACCGGTTGGGACGCCACCGCCCCGGCCGGGAACGACCGGCTGACCACTACCGTCCCAATCGCGCGCGAGAACGGCCGGCCGATTGTCGGTCCTGCGCTTGAGGAGATCATGGTCGATAACGTCCAGACCGCAGCGCCCGGCCAGGCCGTGTATCGCTATCCGCTGACCTATCCGGCCGCCAGCCTCGACACGTCTCAGGCCAGCCTGACGGTGCGCGAGTACCGGAGCGATGAGCCCCGGCTTATTCCGCCGACCGACTGGCACTATCTCGACGCGTCGACGATCGGGCTGCTGCCGCAGGACGAGCGTCCGTTCGAGAGCGGTCAGATCTATCAGTTTGTGTATCCGGCGACCGATCCCATCGTGGCTGGTATCGGCTTTGCTGCGGTGCGCGATTTTGTGGCCTTTGTCCGCCACGCTGAGGCCGACACACACGCCACGCCAAACCCCCTGGCCGGCACGCTCGCCTGGTCTCTTGCCACCGGGCTGTCGCAGTCGGGCCGCTTCCACCGACCGTTTCTGTATCTGGGCTGCAACCAGGATGAGGACGGCCGTCAGGTGTTCGACGGCATGCTGCCGTATATCAACGGGGCGGGCGGCGGATTCTTCAACTACCGCTTTGCCCAGCCGAATCGCACCGCCTTTCAGCGCTGGAGCCACGTCTACCCGGAGCAGGTCTTTCCGTTTGCCTACTCCAGCCTGCGCGATCCGCTGACGGGCAAGACCGACAGTGTCTTAACCCGCAGCGAAGCCTCGGGCACAAGCCCCAAGCTCATGGAGGTGAACGACTCCAACAGCTACTGGTTCAAGAGTGCGTCGCTGGCCATCACTACGCCGGACGGCAGCGCCGACCTGGCCGACCCGCCCAATGTGCGTTTTTACCTGCTGTCGAGCATTGCCCACGGCGTGGCGTCCGGACGCGGTAGCTGCCAGCAGCTCCAGAACCCGATCAGTCCCGGCCCGGCTCTGCGGGCGCTGCTGGCCGCGCTGACCGACTGGGTGACGGCCGATAAAGAACCGCCGCCCAGCCAGGTGCCGCGGCTGAGCGACGGCAGCCTCGTCCCGCCCCTGCCGCAGTCCAGCCTTGGTTTTCCCCAGATTCCGGGTGTGGCGTATACCGGCGTGGCCAGCAGCCGTGAACTGTACGACTACGGTCCCGAGTTCGACCGCGGCATCATCAGCAGCCTGCCCCCGCGCGGGACCGGCCGCACCTATCCGACCCTGGTGCCCAAGGTCACACCGGACGGGATCGACGCGGCGGGCATTCAGCTGCCGGACATGGCGGTTCCCCTCGGTACCTATACGGGCTGGAACCTGCTAGCCAATACACCTAAGGATGAATGCTCGGCAATGGGCTCTTTTATTCCGTTTGCCGTGACCAAGGCCCAGCGGCTGGCCAGCGCCGACCCCCGTCTGTCTCTGGAAGAACGCTACGTTACCCAGCGCCGCTACGTCCAGGCGGTCAGGGCTGCGGCCCAGCGGCTCGTCGCCCAGGGCCTGCTGCTGGACGAAGACGCCGCCGCCTATATCGAGGCTGCCGAACAGCGCCAACTCGGCTTGCCGCAGGAATAAACGTGACGACACCGCCCGACCGGCTGCTCGTGTCCGAGATATTCGAGAGCGTCCAGGGTGAGGGCGTCTCCCTGGGCGTACCGTCCGTCTTTCTGCGCCTGGCCCACTGCAACCTGCGCTGTGGCTGGTGCGACACCAAATACACCTGGGACTGGCACACCTACGACATCCGCAAAGAGGTCCACGAATACAGCCTCGACCAGACCGTAGACACGCTTCAGCGGCTGCGACCGAGAAATCTGGTCGTGACCGGCGGGGAACCGCTGTTGCAGCAGACGGCTCTGGTCAGCCTGCTGAGACGGATTGGCCGGGACTGGACCAGCGAGGTCGAGACCGCCGGCACCCTCGTTCCCGATGCGCAGCTGACCGCCATCATCACCCGCTGGAACGTCTCGCCAAAGCTGGGGAACTCGGGTAATCCGACCGACAAACGACTGCGGCCCGAAGCTCTGCGGGCCTTTGCCGCCTTGCCGAACGCCTCTTTCAAATTTGTGCTTGCCGCGACTTCGGATCTTGCCGAGGTATCGGACCTGATAGCGCGCTTCGCTCTGCCGTCCGAGCGGGTCATACTGATGCCCGAAGCGACCGAGGCCGAGCGGCTGAACGAGCTGGCCCGGGACTTGGTCGAGACGTGTATGCAGCACGGCTACCGACTCAGCTATCGCCTCCACGTCGCCCTGTGGGGGGATAAGCGCGGCGTGTGAGTCATGCCGCTCGCTCTGATGAGGTTCAGGATCAGGCGGGCAGAAAAAAAGCTCTGAGAATGAGAGCCATCACTCCACCCAATAAGACTCCGAGCATCCATTTGACCAGCGTCAGATCAGCCTTCACAGGAGCGAGTTCAATTTGCAAGTCTTGCTTTGTGGCAAGACGGGTGTCAAATGGAATGGCCGACATGCGGCTACGCTAACATATTCGGAACAAGAAAGAACGCCCTCGCCGCTTCGGTAGTGTCTCAGTTTGAAAATGCTTGCCTGTCTCATCCTCAGCGGCCCGCGCCGAGGACGCACCGTACGCCGAAAAATCCCCCTCAGTCCCCCTTTGCCAAAGGGGGAAGCGCGAAGCGCAGGGGGATTTCTGCGCCAGGAGTAGGGGCGACGCATGCGTCGCCCCTACCGAGAAAAGAGAATTGCAAAGCGAGACACCACCGCCGCTTCCGTCTTTGGAAACGGCTACGGACCGCAGGTCTGGCGGCGTGTCACGGGTTACGATAGCGCTGCACCCGTGGCCGTCTCGGCCGGAATCGGTTAGAATCGGCCGAACGTACCCACTCGTCGGACCCGTGAAAGGAAGACAACAGCATGGCACTCGACTATGGCAATATCATCGACGCCGATGGACATATTCTCGAACCCCTCGACGCCTGGGAGAAATACATTGATCCGGCCTACCGTGACCGGGCGCTGCGCATCCGCCGCCACGACGGCAGAGAGGTGTTGGAGCTGGACGGCAAGCCCTCACGCTTCTTCAATATCCAGACGCTGACCGGTCTGGGGGCGATGGGCAAGAACAGTCAGGAGATAGCGGAGCTGATGGAGCAGTCCTACCCGGGCAATGCGCCGTTCGGTTCCATGGATCCCAAGGAACGCGTTGCCCTGCTGGACCAGGAGGGCATTGCCAAGGCCATCCTGTATCCGAGCCTGGGCCTGACCTGGGAGTGCGAGTTGGAGGACGCCGAACTGTCCCTGGCCTACGCCCAGGCCTATAACCGCTGGCTGTGCGACTTCTGCGCCGACTCGGACGGCCGCCTGATTGCCATCGCCCACATTTCGCTGGCCGATCCGGTCAAAGCCGCCGCCGAGCTGGAACGCTCGGTGCGGGCCGGGGCCAGAGGCGCGTTTGTGGCCCCCTATACGCTGACCCGCATCCCCCACGCCCATCCCGACCACGACGCCTTCTGGGCCACAGCCCAGGACCTCGACGTTCCGGTCGCCATCCATCCCATGGCCGAGCATCCCAAGATTCGGACCTATCAGCGCTTTGACGGCATGGGCAAGGCGCGCTGGATGCAGAACGCGCTGGGCATGCAGGGCCCCCAGCAGGCGTTTTACGGCCTGTTTCAGTGGGGTTTGTTTGACCGTTTCCCAAACATCAAGGCGGTCGTGCTGGAATCCGGGGCGGGCTGGATCGGGGCGGCTCTGGACCGCATGGACACGACCTATGAGACCAGCCTGGGCGATAGTGTGCCGCTCAAGGAAAAGCCGAGTGTGTATTTCAAGCGTCAGTGCTGGATCTCGGGCGACCCGGACGAGCGGGCGCTGGCCCACATCATCGACTATGTAGGAGAGGATCGGTTTTTCTGGGCGACCGACTATCCCCACTTTGACCACCCCGGAAACTACATGGAAGAGCTGCAAGAGCTGGTTGCCCCGCTGTCGGAGACGGCCCGTCGCAACCTGCTGGGCGACAGCGCGGCTCGGGTGTACGGCATTTAGCGGGCCGGGCTTTCTGCTGCCGGCCGGGAGCACCCATGTCCGTCTCGCGCCTGACGCATATCACCCAGATCGGCGTTGAACAGCTGGGCGCGCTGGCCGACAGCCTCGAAGACCCCGAGGTGTTGCGGCTGGAAAATCTCGACACCGACCTGCGCCCGCCCGCCAGCGCGCTGGCCTTTACCAAACGGGCGGTGGATGACGACGCGGCCAACAGCTATCTGCCCTTTTTCGGGCTCGATAGCGTCCGCCAGGCGGCCACGCGTCTGGTCGCGCGACAGTCGGGCCAGGCCTACGACTGGAAGACCGAATGCTTGATCAGCGCCGGCGGGCTGTCGGGCATCCTGAATGTCCTGCTGGCGACTCTGGAACCCGGCGACGAGGTCTTGCTGACCGATCCGATCTATGTCGGCCTGGTGAATCGGGTCCGTCTGGCAGGCGGAGTGCCGCGTTTTGTGCCCCTGCTGCCCTCGGCCCAGGGCTGGCGCCTGGATGTAGCGGCACTGGCCAGCCTTGATCCCCACGCCGTCAGGGCAGCCCTGCTGATGAGCCCCTGCATGCCGACGGGAGCGGTCTTCACACAGGAAGAGTGGTCGGCGCTGATCGACTTTTGTCAACAGGCCAAGTGCTGGCTCATCAACGATGCGGCAATGGAGCGGATTGTGTACGACGGCCACCCAGTCATTCATCCGGCCGCCTTTCCGGGCATGCGTGAACGAGTCATCAGCGTCGGCTCGGCGTCCAAGGAATACCGCATGATCGGCTGGCGGGTGGGCTGGGTGGTTGGCCCGGCTGACATTGTGGCCGATGTCGCCAGGGTCAGCATCAGCAACGTGGTGTGCCAGACGGGCGTGGCAATGGGAGCGGTTGCCACGGCCATCAATGATCCCGACGACGGCATTTCAGGCTGTGTCGAGGAATGGCAGCGCCGTCGGGATGTGTTGCTGGACGAGTTGCACGACTTTGTGGCCATCCCGCCGCACGGCGGCTGGTCGTTCCTGCTGGATGTCTCCGCCTTGGGCATGGATGGCGTCACGGCTTCAGAGCGGCTGCTCGCCTCGGGCAAGATTGCGGCGACGCCCATGGTCAACTGGGACAGCGCCAACAGCGACAGATATGTGCGCTTTGTGTTTGCCAACGAACCGGTGCAGCGGCTGCGGGGCGTTGGTGAACGGGTCAAACGCGCCCTGCTCTGATTCGCGCAGCAGACACGGAGAACAGCAACGATGAGCCTCTCTCAGTCACACTCAGACCTCCAGGGCGCCTGCTTTGTGTGTCATCCGGCAGAGCCCGGAGAGCCGAGCCTGACCCGCCGTCAGCTCCTGGTCCAGGGCACGCTGGCCGGAGCGGCTTTTGGGGCTGCCACGCCCACTCAGCAGTCCGCCGCCAACCCACCGCCGCTCCAGGACACCCCGCCCCACCGCGACTGCATTATCGAAGCGCCGTGGGGCTTGGTTTTCCAGAACGGCCGGCTCAGCCTGCTGCCCGATTGTGCGGTGCGGGTACGTCACGACCGTATCGAAGCGGTCACCAGCGGCCCGCTGCCGGGCGACACGCCCCGCGTCCACGCCAGCGGCCAGCTCCTGCTGCCGGGTCTCATTTCCGGCCATACCCACACCTGTTCTGCGACGCCAACCCGAGGGATTATTGAGGGCGGCCGCTCCTACGCCCGCCCGCTCGAACTAGTCGAGCTGCTGAGCACCGAGGATCTGGACGCTCTGACCGCCTACAACCTGGCCGAGCTGCTCCGCTCGGGCTGTACGACCCAGGTCGAGATGAGCCTCAGCCTGCGTCAGGCCGAGTCCTATGTGCGTCTTGCCGGGCGCTGGGGCGTGCGCGGCTATCCGGGCGGCATGATTCCGGGCATTAGCCGGCTGTTTCCAATCTGGTTTCGCCAGGACGACCAGGTCTTGACCGACTCGGAACAGGACACCCTGGACGAGATTGAGGCCAACCGGCGCTTTGGCTTGGCTTACAACGGAGCTGAGGACGGGCGGATTCGGCCCCAAATGGCTCCCCACGCCACGGATACGCATACCCCCAAGACCATGGCCGCCATCCTGGCCGCAGCCAGGGAAATCGGCAACGGCATCCACATCCACCTGTCCCAGAGCGCCGAGGAAACCCATACGGTCGAGCGCCTGTGGGGCAAACGCCCGGCCGTGTGGCTGGATGAACTGGGCTTTTATACCCAGCCCGTTTTTGGCGCTCACTTCACCGGGATTGACCTGACCCACGACCTGCCGTTTGTGGCCAAGAAAAACCTGACCTACGCCCACTGCCCGTCCGGGGGCGGCGCCGGGGGCAGCAGCGGCACCCAGCCCTACCCCGAGGCGCTGGCCGCCGGTGTCAGAACAACGATTGGTATCGACACCCATTCAAACGACTACATTGAGAACCTCAAGCTGGCAGTCCTGTACGGCCGCGCCCGGGCGCGTCTCCTCCAGCCCAGCAGCCCGGCGCCCTTACGCCTGCCCACAGTCTGGGACGCGCTGGAGGGCGCCACCCTGGGCGCAGCCAGAGGACTGGGCCGGGACGATATCGGCCGGATTGCGCCGGGGGCCAAGGCCGACCTGTGCACGGTCGATGTCAGCGGCTTCCTGAGCGGGGTCGGAGCCGTTCCCCCCGAGCCGCTCAACAACCTGCTGTACGCCCACGGGCTGAGCGTCCAGCATGTCATGACCGACGGCCGCTTCCAGGTTTTTCAGGGCCACCTGGTGTGTGACGATGCCGAGCAGGTCCAAAAACGCGGCGGAGCCGTGGTGCAAAAAATCTGGGAACAGCTGCGGGACGAGAACTGGTTCGCCTCAGGATAAGGAGCCGCCTCATGCCAACCCAGGACAGCGCCGACCTCGACCAAATCCTGCGTAGCGTACACACCCTGGCCCCACACATCGAGGCTGCCACCGACTCCATGGAGTCTGAGCGACACCTGCCGGAGGCCCTGGCCCAGGCTCTGATGGAGGCCGGCGTCTTCCGCATGGGCGTACCTCGGGCGTATGGCGGCGGACAGCTTGACCCGATGGCCCAGGTCCGGGTCGTGGAGGAGCTGTCGCGTCTCAACGGTTCGGTCGGCTGGGTGTCAATGATCGCTACTGCGGCCAGCTTTCTGTCCGCCTTTCTGGCTCCGCGTGTTGCCCAACGCCTGTTCGGTGACACCTCCAGCGTTGCAGCCGGCCAGCTCCGGCCGCCCCAGCGCGCCGACCTCGTTGACAACGGCTACCGGGTAAGCGGGACATGGCGTTTTGCCAGCGGCTGCCGACACGCCAGCGTGCTGGTATGCGGGTCGATGGTCCATGAAAACGGCCAGCCCCGCCGCCTGGCCAACGGTCAGCCGGAAACGCGGGTGATGCTGGTGCCGATTTCGGCCGCCACGATCAGCGACACCTGGCACACCACCGGCATGCGCGGCACCGGCAGTCACGACTTCACCATTGAGGACGCCTTCGTACCGTTCGACGAGAGCCCGAACATGGCCGAACCGCCCCAGTGTCCGGGTCCGCTGTACGCCTTCCCACCCCTGTTTCTGGTCTCTCATGCCGGGGTGCCGCTGGGTATTGCGCGCGGCGCGCTGGATTTTGTCCAGGAGCTGAGCGGCCACAAGGAAATGCTGCCCAGCCGCCGCTTGCTGCGCGAGGACAACCAGGTCCAAGAAACCGTGGCCTGGGCGGAAGCCAGCCTGGGTGCGGCCCGCAGCTACGTCTACGCGACGCTGGAAGACCTGTGGCAAACGCTGTGCCGGGGCGACAGGCTGTCCCCCCGCCAGCGCGCCCACTATCGGTTGATGATCACCCACTCCCACCAGGCGGCCAAGGACATTGTCGCAAAGCTGTACGACACGGCCGCCACCAGCGCGATTTTTCGGACCAGTCCCCTCGACCGCCACATGCGCGATATTCTGACCGCCTGCCAGCACCGCGTTGTGCATCTCAAGATGTACCGGCCGGCGGGCCGCCTGCTGCTGGGCCTCGACCCCGAGGAGCTGTTTTTTTAGGGGTAGGCTTCAAGGAGGAGCCGCTCATGCTTCGTCTGTACGACAACCATCTGTCTGGTAATGGCTACAAGCCGCGTCTGTTGCTCGCCCATCTGGGTCGGACCTACGAGCGTATTGAAATCGATATCCTGAAGGGAGAAACCCGAACCCCGGAATTTCTGGCAAAAAATCCAAACGGTCGAATCCCGGTTCTGGAGCTTGAGGACGGGACCTGTCTTGCCGAGTCGAACGCGATCCTGTGCTATCTGGCGGAGGGTTCGCGCTTTCTTCCGTCCGACCCCTTAGCCCGCGCCTTCACTTTGCAGTGGATGTTCTTCGAGCAATACAGTCACGAGCCCTACATCGCCGTCGCCCGCCACTGGATTCAGCACACCGAGATGACGCAGGCACAACACGCCCAGCTGCCGGCCAAGCAAGCGGGCGGTCGCGCTGCGCTCGCAGTCATGGAGGGTCATCTCAGTAAATCGGACTGGTTCGGCGGAGAGGCGATGAGCATCGCTGATTTCTCGCTTTATGCGTACACTCACGTGGCCGAAGAGGGAGGATTCGACCTGACGGACTATCCTGCGGTTGGCGCTTGGCTGACCCGGGTAGCCAGTCGGCCAGACCATATCCCAATGAACCCCGCGCCCGGCGTGTCCATTATCTCCCGATGATTACGCGCTCCCATCAGACGGCCAAGGACATTGTCTCCAAACTGTACAATACGGCCGCCACCAGCACGATTTTTCAGGCCAGTCCCCTCGACTGCCACATGCGCGATATTCTGACCGCCTGCCAGCACCGCGTTGTGCATCTCAAGATGTACCGGCCGGCGGGTCGCCTGCTGCTGGGACTCGAACCTGGGGGGCTGGTACTGTCCTAACTAGGACAGTACAGAGGAGTTGTTTTTTTCGACAACGACTTTATTGTGTTGTACGTTAGTAATGTCGGACCAGCTTTCGGCATTTGTGTCTCGTTATAGTAAGGAGATTAGCTGAAAAGTGCCTCATCCGTGCGCACGGTGTTAGCCTTGGAGAGACCAGATGGGATTAGCAGAGTGGTTTAGCGACTTTTGCTTGAATATTCGAGTGCATAATAGTGAGACAATATCAAATCGCTATAAAGCGATTACTCGTCGGCTCAACACGGACTTCTGGAATACAACGTCAGAAACTTCGCACAGTCTCTACGTAGGATCTTACGGACGCAATACAGCGATTGGGGGCTTCAGTGATCTGGATATGGTATTTGAATTGCCTTCTTCACTCTACTATCAGCACGACCAACATTTTGGTAATGGCCAGTCAGCACTGCTTCAGGCCGTTCGCAACTCGCTGCAAAAGACGTATCCTAGTTCAAGCATCGGTGGCGATGGACAGGTTGTTGTTATCGGCTTCCAAGACGGAATCACGTTTGAGATCGTACCTGTCTTCACCAACACATCCGGAAGCTACACATACCCCGATTCCAATAATGGGGGCTCTTGGAAGACGACAAATCCGAGGCCTGAAATTGAGGCCATTCGTGCTAGGAACAACTTGTGCAACGGCAATCTTATTCCCCTTTGCCGGATGATGCGCGCATGGAAGAAAAAATGGGATGTCCCGATTGGTGGCTTGCTGGTTGACACATTGGCGTATCAGTTCATCGACAGGTGGGCGCAAAAGGATAAATCTTATCTGTACTACGACTGGATGTGTCGAGATTTCTTCAGTTTCCTGAAAAGCCAAGACAAAGAACAGGCGTACTGGAAGGCTCCCGGGAGCGGCCAGTACGTCTACGGAAAAGGCTTGTTCCAGTGGAAGGCCACGAGATGCTACAACATTGCGCTTGAAGCTATAGAGCATGAATCAGCCAAACCTAAGCGCGAATATTCGGCTAAACAGAAATGGAGGGATATCTTTGGAACGTCATTCCCAGACTAACGACACCTTCACCTGTCGGAATATCCTTGAAGGTCAATTGCGAGAGTGTTTTGGGCGCGTTGTATACTCTCATAAAACACACGAAAAATGCGCCGATATCCTCTTATCTCAACTTTCCAGAATCAAATTGTGGCAAATAATCCTTTCCGCAATCACGACCGGGGGCTTCATCGCGGCGGTATTCGGAGTTGGAACAATTGGTACCTTGGTCGGCGTTGTTGCCTCGACATCTCTGCTTGTCTTGAATACATACACAAAGGACTATGACCTGGGGGAGCTTGCTCAGAAGCACAGACGGGCTGGCACGGACCTCTGGATGATCCGGGAGAAGTACCTTTCTCTCATAACGGATCTGCGAATGGGGAAGAAACCAATCGAACAGTTGCAGCTAGAACGGAACAATCTTCTTGAGGAATTACATACAATCTACTCGGGAGCACCCAGCACGACCTATCAAGCATATAAGAAGGCTCAGGAAGCACTAAAACAACTTGAAGATATGACATTCTCTGATGAAGAAATTGATGCGTTCTTACCGGATCAGCTCAAGAGAGGTTAGTTATCCAGAACATTTTTTATGATGGCTTAGCGAGGTGCTAGCCATAGTCCCGGAGAGAGTTAGCAGGGTCAGCCGAAGAAAAGCTCGAAAAAAGGCATCCTATGACATCCCCTTGAGCGTTGCACAAATGTGAAGTTCGCTCCGACCCGAATCCGTGTAGCGGCAAATCGGTTAGTTCACTCCATTCCAGTACGTCCCCCGCGAGAGGTTAGCCACGTCCGGTCACTCGACATGCTTCCAGGCGCGGTAGGAGCTGCGCACCAGGGGTCCCGACTCGACGTGCCGAAAACCAAGCTGCCGGGCCTGTTGGCCCAGGGTCGTAAATTCGTCAGGGTGGACGTAGCGTTCGACCGGCACATGCGCGATATTCTGACCGTCCGCCAGCACCGCGTCGTGCATCTCAAGATGTACCGGCCAGCGGGCCGCCTGTTGCTGGGACTCGACCCCGAGGAGTTGTTTTTTTAGGCCGCACTGGCACGGACGGCGGAGACGGCCTATGTTGGGCAGCGAGCGTAAGAAGAAGGCAGAGCCGACACGTATGGCGACCGGGACACACAGTGTCAGAGTCAGCCAGGAACAGCTGAACAACCTGGTTCAGGAGGTCGTGCCCCGCCAGGGCCACTGGGACCAGGACGCCTATCTGTGGCTGACGGATCAGACCAGCCGCCTCATCGAGTTGACCGACGGGAATATCGAGCTCCTGCCCCTGCCGACCGATGAGCATCAGAGCATTCTTGCCTACCTCTACCAGATGTTTTTTACCTTTTTGCAGGCCAGCGGGGGCAAAGTCCTGTTCGCTCCTCTACGCCTGCGCATTCGCCAGGGCCAGTTCCGTGAGCCCGACCTCTTGCTGGTCCGTGATGCGAACGATACACGGCGTCAGGATCGTTTCTGGCTGGGGGCTGATCTTGTTGTGGAAATCGTGAGTCCCGACCAGCCCGAGCGTGACCTTGTCGATAAACGGAGCGACTACGCCGAGGCCCACATCCCCGAGTACTGGATTGTGGACCCACGGACCGAAACCGTTACCGTTCTTCGGCTGGCGGGCTCGGCCTATGTCGAACACGGAGTTTTCAGCCGGGGCACGCAGGCCAGCTCGGTCGTGCTGGGCGGCTTGACAGTCGAGGTTGGCGCGGTCTTTGACGCCGTCTCATAGACGCCTTCTGGGAGGCCATCGCGGCATCCATCAAGCTGAGAGCTACCAATCGTTCAAATAGGACAAAATTCGGGCCTGTTTGTCCTACTGCGATTCACGCTTCTGTGTAGTCGTCTGTCATTCCCGGGCAAGAACGGCACCCCGGACTTGATCCAGGTATGTTCACACCAAAGGAGGATGGATTCCCAGACTGATCCACATACTGCATGCCTGGACAATGGTCGGATGATTCATATTGAGTGGTGTCTCACTTTGCAATTCTCTTTTCGAGGAGGGCTCTCCTGGCGCAGAAATCCCCCTGCGCTCCGCGCTTTCCCCTTTGACAAAGGGGGATTGAGGGGGATTTGCCCGCCGTGGCGCCCGTCCTCGGAGCGGATAGCTGGGGATGAGACAGGCAATCATTTTCAGACTGAGACACTACCTCATATTGAGAGCATTGACTGTGGCCCGCCCCGCCTGAGTTCGGCCTTACAGGATAAGGCCAGATTGTCGGGTGTTGCCAGACCGCCCAGCGCTTCTGGAAAGATATGTTCTACATGAAAAGGCCCGCCAGTAATCGCCTCCGGGCTCTGGAAGTATTCACAACGATGTTGCGCCCGCTCAACGACTCTTCCGCGTAAGGCAGAGAGGATATAGGCCATTCCGCATTACACGCCGGAAAGGTCCCCGGTGAGAGCCCCTCGCTGCTTGAGGAGCAGCAAAGCCTTCGATCTGCGAAGGGTCAGCAGATCTTCTTGTTCAACAAGCTGTGTCGCTTCCTGTTGCTCGCTGTCGGTGAGGTTTCGCTGACGTTGGGTAGTGAGCAAATCTTGCAGCCGGCGGGTGTGAACCGGGGGAACGGTCGTTCGGGCGACAGCGAGTAACTCATCGTTCGACAACTTATCGAGTCCCATCAATCCCTCTTCTGGAGCAGGATGTATCCATGCCAACACAACCTCTTCGATTGCCTGTTGGGTTGTGTTGGCGACCTGCCGGGCTTGTCGATAGATCGCGTCAGGGAGTGTGAGCGTTATGGAATGCTCTGGCATAAGCTTCCCCTTTTTGCTCGGCTACAAACTGACCTAAATCTCCTTTAGGCACCATGGGCATAAACTCTGAGTCCTCATGATCCCATATCTTCAGGCAGACCGCGGACAATGTTCACCGTTTCCAGGCTGACACGGACGGCTTGGCCGATGAGGCGGACGATGTATTCTTCGTCGTCAAGACGGTTGGGGTCGGAGCGGATGCCGCTGCGGTTGTCCGTCTTGACACGATACTGTCAACGATCCACTTCAGGGCGCTGCGATTGCCGAGGCGATAGGCGAACACGTCCGGGGGAATCCCGGCCAGCCGTGTAGGTCAGGTTAGCCGCAGGCGTAACCCGACATCCCGTACGTGTCGGATTACGCTCCGCTAATCCGACCTACTACTTTTCCTCCTCCGCCGGACGGCAGCGCATTACCAGATGTGCAGGATTAGGTTGGAGCGTATAGGTTGATCCTAAAGCATGGTCGATCACTCCGCCTAATATCACGCCAGAGCCGGACATGGTCGGATAAAGTGAGACGGTCCCATTTTCACACCCGTCCTTGGTATACTGCGCCAGCAATGACGAGTTGCGCTTAAACGTTAGAGTGCATGGGGTTGTACATGCTTGCCCACCTCCAACGCTTACAAGCGCTCCCGGTGGTTCCGAGGAGAAGCGTACCGGTTCAGTTGTACCGCGCACGACCGTGGCACAGCCAGACAAAAAGGAAAGAAGCAAGATGGACAGGAGGAAGTTCTTCATCGGAGACCCCTTAGTAAGTTCGTGATTTGAGCACTCCCGCGTAACACGAATCAGATATAGGGGTCAACGTGGTTAGCGGACATGAGGAGGACAGAGTATCACTCGACGTGCTTCCAGGCGTGGTAGGAGCTGCGCACCAGGGGGCCCGACTCGACGTGCCGAAAACCAAGCTCCCGGGCCTGTTGGCCCAGGGCTACGAACTCGTCGGGGGGGACGTAGCGTTCGACCGGCAGCTGGTCCTTGGACGGCCGCAGATACTGGCCGAGGGTCAGAATATCGCACTCGACCGCGCGCAAATCGCCAAACACGGCCATCAGCTCCTCGTAGGTCTCGCCCAGGCCGAGCATCAGGCCGGTCTTGGTCCGCAGCTCCGGGCGGACCTCTTTGACCCGCTGTAAGACGCGCAGCGAGCGTTCGTATTTGGCGCCGGGCCGGACTTTCTTGTACAGCCGGGGCACGGTTTCAGTGTTGTGGTTGTAGATGTCCAGGGGAGACTCGGCAACGGTGGTGACGGCGGCTTCGTCGCCCTGGAAGTCGGGCGTCAGCACTTCAATCGTACTCTCCGGGTTGGCTCGCTTCAGCTGGCGGACCGTCTCGGCAAAATGGCCGGCTCCGCCGTCGGGCAAATCGTCCCGGTTTACCGACGTGACGACGATGTGAGACAGGCCCATCTTCAGCGCGGCGTCGGCCACGCGCCTCGGCTCGTCCGGGTCAAGCCTGACCATATGCCCGTGCTTGACCGCACAGAAACGACAGTTGCGGGTACACACGTCCCCCATCAGCATGAAGGTGGCCGTGCCGTGGCCCCAGCATTCGCCGATATTGGGACAGTGGGCCTCCTCGCACACCGTGTTGAGCTTGAGGCTCGACACGACCCCTTTGGTCCTGGTGTAACCCGGGCCGCCGGGCATCCGGACCTTGATCCACTCGGGGTGGCGACGCCTCAGCGGCTGAGGCTGTGCGGACTGTCGGCCGTCAGGCCGCGCATGTTCCATAACGTTTCCTCCGAGAGCGTCCCAGCTTGATAGCCAAAGGTGGCGGCGAAGATTTGAGCCAGCCGGCTTTTAACCGCCTGGACAGAAATCGGACGACCCAGCGCACGTGCCATTGAGGTCATCCGCACGTCGGCCAGACCGCACGGAATAATTCTGTCAAAATACGACAGATCGGGATCGACGTTGAGGGCAAAGCCGTGAAACGTCACCCAGCGGCGGATCCCCACCCCGATTGAGGCGATCTTGTCCTCACCGCACCACACGCCGGTCAAGCCCTCACGTCGCCGGGCCGGCAGGCCGTAGCTGGCCAGGGTTTGTATCAACACGTCTTCAAGACGGCGGATATAGGCGTGAACATCCCGACGCCGACCGAACAGAGCCAGGATCGGATAGCCAACGAGCTGACCGGGTCCGTGAAAGGTCACCTGCCCTCCCCGGCTGACCCGCTGGACCGGCACGTGGCCGGGGTTCAGCACAAAACGCGCGTCGGCTCCACGGCCCAGGGTATACACGGGCGGGTGTTCGAGCAGCAGCAGCGTGTCCTGGCCGTCCCCCCCACGCCGCTGCTCGACACACGCCTCTTGCAGCGCCAGGGCGCGCCCATATTCGACCAGACCCAGATCGCAACACCGCAGCCGCATGTGTGTCCGCATCCTCAAAAATTGATCGGCCGTCCCTCGGCGCTCAAGGCCGCTTCCATAATAGCTTCGGACAGGGTCGGATGGGCGTGGACCGTACCGGTCAACTCGGCGGTGGTCGCTTCCAGAGTACGCGCCAGGCCCACCTCGGCAATCAGATCCGTGGCTCCCCGGCCGATGATGTGGCAGCCCAGGATTTCGCCGTACTGCTTATCCACCACCAGCTTGACCAGCCCCTCATCGTGGCCGGCGGCCAGAGCTTTGCCGGAGGCCAGAAACGGGAATTTGCCGATTGAGACCTCATAGCCCTGCTGCCTGGCCTGTTGTTCGCTGAGCCCGATCACCGCAATCTGGGGCTGACAGTAGATACAGGCCGGGATGCGCAGATGATCCACGCCTTTTTCCCGCACGCCGCGCATGCACTCGACCGCAGCCACGCCCTCCTCTGAGGCGGCGTGGGCCAGCAGGGGCTGGCCGATGACATCCCCAATTGCGTAGACCGACTCGCAGCTGGTTTGGAACTGCTCATTGACCTTGATATAGCCCCGGTCGAATTCCACCCCCAGGGCTTCCAGACCCAGGTCGGTACTCAGCGGCGCCCGGCCGACCGCAACCAGGACCTTGTTGGCGGTGCGTTCTTTCACTTCGCCCTGATTGTCGAGCTGGACATCAAGGCGGGATGGAAATTTTTCGATGCCGGCGAATTTAGTGCCGGTCAGCACCTCAATGCCCTTTTTCTTAAAGCTCTTCTCCAACTCCTGGGCGATTTCGGCATCAACCCCGGGCAACAGCTGGGGCTCCATCTCCACGACCGTCACCCGGCTGCCAAAGACGCTGTAGATATAGGCAAACTCGCAGCCAATCGCCCCTCCCCCGACAATCAGCACCGACTCCGGGATCTCGCTGTCGGTCAGCGCCTCATAGCTGGTGATGACCTGCCCGGCGTCGATCTCCAGGCCGGGCAGGCTGCGCTCCTTTGAGCCGGTCGCGATCAGCACCCGCTCGGCCTCGACCTGCTGCGCGGCCTGGCCGTCGGCGCGGACCGACACCTGGTGCGGGCTCTCCACACGCCCGGCGCCTTGCAGCAGCGGAATCTTGTTCTTCTTGAGCAGAAACTCGACCCCTTTGGCCAGGCGGCCGGCGACCGCCCGCGAGCGTTTGATGACCTGGCCGTAGTCGCACGACAAGCCCTGGACCTTGATGCCAAAGTGTTCGCTCTCCTTTAAATCCTCATACATCTCGGCCGAGGTCAGGATGGCCTTGGACGGGATGCAGCCCCAGTTCAGACACACCCCGCCGGCCTGTTCCTTTTCCACGACCGCAACCCTCAGTCCGAGTTGGGCGGCCCGAATGGCGGCCACATAGCCGCCCGGACCGGCACCTATCACAACCAGATCGTAACGTTCCACGTCATCTCTCTTTCTCTACACCATCAGGCCCACCGGGTTTTCCAGCAGGCTCTTCAACTCTTGCAAAAACTGTCCACCAGTCACGCCGTCAAGGATGCGGTGGTCGCACGACAGGGTCACCAGCATGGTCGACGCAATCGCGACCTGACCGTCCCGCGCCACCGGCCGCTCTTTGATCGCCCCAACGGCCAGGATGGCTCCCTGGGGCTGATTGATGATGGCCGTAAAATGGTCAATCGGCAGCATGCCGAGGTTGGAAATCGTAAACGTCCCACCGCTCAAATCCTCGGCTCGGGGCTTGCCGCTCCGGGCGCGCTCGACCAGCGCCGTAGCCTGAGCCGCAATCTCGAGCAGCGACAGGCTGTCGCAGTCGTGCAGAACCGGCACAAGCAGGCCGTCGTCGAGCGAGACCGCCAGACCGATATTGATGTGCTCCTGATACTCGCGGGCATCGCCGCCAAAGCTGGCGTTGAGACGCGGATGACGAGCCAGGGCGATGGCAACCGCCTTCATCAGCAGATGGGTGTAGGTCACATCCTCGGTCACCCGGTTGCTGGCCTTGAGCGCGGTTCGCAAACGGACCGCCTCGGACATATTGATCTCGGCCGTGAGGTAAAAATGGGGCGCCTCGCGCATACTCTCCGACATCCGCTTGGCGATGGTCGCCCGCATACGCGAGAACGGCTCTCTGGTGGCCGTTGCCGGGCCGGCGGGAACCTGTGCTTCGGGGTGGGGCTCAATTCGGGATTCGGTTTGGGGTTCTGTTTGGGATTCGGCTGTGGCGTCGAGCGGAGCCTGGGCTGCGGTATAGGCTTCGAGGTCGCGTTTGACGATCCGGCCGCCCGGGCCGCTGCCCGGCACCTGGCTGAGATCGAGGCTCAGTTCCTGGGCCATGCGTCTGACCACTGGTGAGGCGAGCAGCCGTCCGGTCTCTTCGGCCGGTGTCGGTTCACGCTGAGCCCGGATTTCCCGCAGTTCACGCACCTTGGGCGCCGGGGTGGGGGCTGGCGGTTCCGGGGACGGCGGCGTTTCGGCGAGTCCGTTTTCTGCGGCCGGGGCGGCGCTGTCGGCGGCAACGACTTCGTCGGCAGCGCCGAGGCGGGCCATCACTCCCCCGACCGGGACCATCCCGCCCTCGGGAACGAGAATCTCGATCAGGACGCCCTCGTCGAGGGCTTCCATCTCCATATCGGCTTTGTCGGTTTCGACCTCAGCAATGATGTCGCCGACCTCAATCCGATCCCCAAGCTGCTTGAGCCACTTGAGAATCCGGCCCTCCTCCATGGTATCACTGAGACGGGGCATACACACGTCAATGGCCATGCACTCCTCCTCTCCAGCACGCTGTCGGCGTCTTCCCGCACGCAGTATATCGCTCTTCAGACACCGGGTGAAGAGTAGGTTACACCAGGCGAAACGACCGGCGGTGGACCGGGCACGGGCCGAACTCGCGCAGAGCGGCTCGGTGGGCGGCCGTGCCATAGCCCTTATGTCGGGCGAAACCGTAGTGCGGATAGCGGGCGTCAAGCTCGGTCATCAGTCGGTCGCGGTGCACCTTGGCGATAATCGAGGCGGCGGCAATGCTGAAAATATCACGGTCGCCCTTGGTGAAAGCGGTCTGGGGACAGGCCAGCCCCGGAACCTGGCGCCCGTCAATCAAGACCTGCTGGGGCGCGATGTCCAGCCCCTCGACCGCCAGCCGCATGGCTTTGAGGCCGGCCTGATAGATATTGATGCGGTCAATCTCCTCAACCTCGACCAGACCCAACCCGATGGCGCGGGCGACCCGACGGATATCAGCGTCCAGACGCTGGCGCGCCGTGGAGGTGAGCGTCTTGGAGTCCCGCACGCCCTGGGGCCAGACGGCCGGGATGTCCGTATCTGAGGCGAGCTGTTGGGTGGGAAACATGACCGCCGCAGCCACAACCGGGCCGGCCAGAGGCCCGATCCCAACTTCATCGACCCCGGCAAGCGCACAAATCCCCCGCTGCCACAGTCGGCGTTCCTGGCTGAGGGTCGGCCACACCCGGCGCGCACCAGGAGCCATGGCTTGACTCGGTCTCAGTCGGCGGCGGATTTCTTACGGGCGCACACCACGTACAGCGGGTCGGACTGACCCGGATTGGGGCTCAGGTCGTAAAACAGCGGCGCCTCAAAACCGTCGGTGAGCTGAAAATACTTCTCGACCAGCTCGCGCCGGCCCGCGTCGCGAATCATTTGCCACAAGCGGATCGCCTTGGTCGGGAACATACGGTTGGAGAAGAAGACGGCGAACGGTGCGCCCGGTTTGAGCACCCGCCCCACCTCGGCAAACACTTCGAGCGGTTTGACCATATACTGAATGGAAACCGTGACCAGCGCGCCGTGAAACGTGTCGTCGTCAAACGGCAGGCTGGGATCGGTGTTCAGGTTATGCACGACATAGTCGTCCAGGTCCGGGTTATCCGCCATCTCCTCCATATTCAGGCCCAGGCCCACCAGGCGTTGCTTGGCAAAGCCCTGGGGCAGATGAGACCGCCAGCTGCTCATCAGATCGAGCAAGACCCCGTCTGGCGCAAATGCGGTCTGGATGAAATCGCTCACCGCAGCAATCGCCGGCTCGTCAATATGGACGACCTTGCGCGCCACCTGGTAGAAGCGCTCATCCTCGGTTTCGTCGATCCGATCAAACATCTCGGGCTTAAACGGCTCGGGGTAGTCCACGGCGGTCCTCCCTCACGGCTCGAAAAACTGTATCAGCGCGGCTGCGGTCTCCTGTGGCTTCTCAAACGGTGGGGCGTGGCCACAGTCCGGGATGGACACCAACTGCGAGCCGACAATGCCGTCGCGATAGGCATCGCCGTGCGCCCGGGGGACGAGACGGTCGGCCTCGCCCCACACGATCAGCGTCGGTACCTGCACCCGATACAGACGCTCACGGAGCTTTGGATTGCACAAATAGGGATTCCAGCCGACCCGAGCGGTGGCCGCCCGGGCTTTGAGGACGTTGGACAAGACCTCGGGGCTGGGGTCTTCGGGGATAAAGGTCTTGGCCAGGCTGGAGTCCGGGTCGGCAAACAGCAGACGACGGGTTTCGGCCGGATTGGCGGCAAAAATATCGGCAATAGGATGGCCGGGCAGCCGCAGGCCGACCGCGCTGACCAGCGCCAGCTTGCGCACCCGCTGGGAGTAGCGAACCACCAGCTCGGCGGCCAGCCAGGCGCCCAGCGACAGCCCCACCACGTACGGCTGGGCCAGTTCGAGCTCGTCCATGAGATCGGTGTAGTGAAACACCAGATCTTCCATGCCGTCGATCTTGTCCAGGCCCTCAGACTGGCCAAAGCCGGGGTGGGCCGGAACGTACACGCGGTAGTGCTGGGCCAGCTGTTCAAAAAAGGGCAGCCAGCTGACCTCGCCGCCGGCGCTGTGCAAATACAACAGGGGCTCGCCGCTGCCGCCGCTGAGCAGCTGAATGCTTGTCCCCCGGACCGTCAGTCGTTCTTCCTGATAAGACATGGCTCTCTCGTTTCAGGCCCCCGTGTACCACATCGCCGCCGGACTGCAAGGGGCCGGAAATTTAGCCGCCTTCCCCCGGCCCGCGCTGGGCAGCAGCTGGTATGAGGACGCTCAGCGCCTGCGGAACCGCCTTCAGTCTGGCCGGCAGGGGGCCGATCCGTTCCCCGTCGGCATAGATATCGCCGGGCCGGTCGGCGTGAATCGTCATGGCGCTGTCGCGCAGCGTCTCGACCCCGGTGTGGTAAACGTGGCGGCCCTTGAACACGCGGGGAAACACAGACAGCAGCTCCAGCCTGCCCATCCCGTTCACCACACACGCGTCCAGCTGTCCGTCGTCCGGCCGGGCGGTCGGCACCAGGGCCATTCCCCGGCCGCTGCTCCAGGTATTGCCGACCGCGATCAGCCAGCTGTAGCAGCGGCGGCGGCGGCCTTCGTACTCCAGGCTGAAGAGCTGGGGCTGAGAGCGGAAAACCGTGGCAAGCGTGAGCAGTGTATACACCCCATTCGTCCGTAGACGGGTCAGGGCGTTGGCCCGGCGGTTGATCTCGGCGGCAAGGCCCATGACCGCCACCGAGAAAAAGTACCGTCCGTTGGCCTGTCCGACATCAATCCGCCGCTGCCGGCCGGCGGCGACCGTGGCGCAGGCGGCCGGAGTATCGAGCGGGATGCCCAGTCCCCGCGCGAAATCGTTGCCCCTGCCGGCCGGAATGATGCCTAGCGGCGTCTCGCTGCCGACCAGCTCGGTGGCGACCTGACTCACCAACCCGTCGCCGCCGATACCGACCACCGCAGCCGCCCCGGCGGCGAGCGCCTCGCGGGCCAGCCGGGTGGGCTCGTCGGGCGAGGCGCTGTAGCAGACCTCGTGGCTTACTCCGTGGCCGGCCAGCAGCTGAGCGGCCTGTTTGGCCACCGCCCTCCCCCGACCCCGGCCAGAGCTGGGATTAACAATGAGCCGAATAGCTGGCATCAGCACGGACTGCCGGCGGCAGGCTTGCCCGCCCCGGCGGTTCTTGTGTGCTCATCTTTCGCCACCCCGCTCAGAGTGGGCCTGCACAAAGTTCTGACTGCCGGCCGCAGCCATGCTGGCGGTGGCCGAAATTTCCAGGCACAGGGCGGTGGCGGCAATGAGCTGGGCAAAACGGTAGACTTTCCCCGAGCCCAAACAGTCCATCAGACCCAGATACGCCTGAGCGTGGGGGAGGCTCGTTCCGCCTCCGAGCGTGCCGACTTCCAGGCCGGACAGGCGGATGGTGATATGGATGCCGTCCTCGGTCCGGGAGACCGAATCGTGGGCCATGCTGCTCGTTCCGACCATGCCCAAATCCTGGCCAGTAGCGGCAAAGATGGCCGCCACCGCCGAGGCCGGCGTAAAGGCGAAGGACTGCATGCCACTGGCGTGCGAGCCGTGCAGCCCGGCGTGTTCCAGGGCCAGCACGTCGTCGGCCCGCACATGCAAGACCCGTCGCAACACAGCCTCGGGCAGCGTGGCCTCGGCCATGACCACCTTGCCGTGACCCGGGAACTGGAAAAAGGCGTGGCTGGGCTTCTTATCGCCGCCCATATTCGTTTCGACAAAGACGTGCAGCGGTTCGATTCCGGTCTGGCGCGCAAAACGCTCGCGGATAAAGCCCTGGTTCAGGGCGTAGGCGTTGCGCGTCATCATGTTCGGGCCGCAGGCGTCACCGGTGGTAAACCGATACAGCACATGACACATGGGCCCGACCACGTGCGTCTCCAGCCCGCGCAAGACGGCGTGTGCACTGACGGGCGGAAGGGCGGCGGGCGGGGCGTGCCGAGCCTGCCGCAGCCAGGCGACCATCTCCGTTTGGCGGTCAGCCAGCCAGTCGGCCAGGCGCAGCGCCGCCTGGGTCGAGCCAAAGACAAAACACGAGTCCCGGGTCATGCGGTCGGCCAGCACATGGGTGTGGATGCCGCCGGCCAGCCCTGCGGCGCGTACGCCGCGTTGGACCGAGGCGGACAGGCCACCCTCGGTATGAGCCAGCGGGACAAACACGTCTTCAGACGTTCGTCCCGACTCCTGAACGCAACCCGTCTCGTCCAGCCTGTAGTCGCCCAGGTTTACGGCTAGCGGACCGACCACCCCGACCGGCAGGACCATATGGCCGCTCAGACACTCCTGAAAACGGCCCAGCACGGACTCCGGGACCGGCCAGCTCAGCACATGGTGATGGTCGGCCTCCCAGTGGGCCAGGGCTCGCAACTGGTCTTGTCGGTACTGAATGGTGGGGGGGCGATTGGCTCGGGGCCAGCGCGGGCCGGGCTGACTACGGACCGGGCGCGTTTTCACGCCGGTTCGTCCTGCGGCGGCTCGTGGAGCTGCATACGCTGGACCTTTTTCTCCACATCATAGACCACAGCGTCAAAGAGCAGCTTGCCGTCAAGGCCGACAAAATCGGCCTCGTCCTTCAAGCCGGCGTGGACGGCTCGCATCAGCTCAATCACCTCGTCCCGCATCTTGAGAAAGCCGGGCTTGAGTTCGGGTTTGCGCTTGAGTTCCTCGCCCAGGTACAGCTCGGCAAAGGCCAGGTGGCGCGCTTCGTCAATGATGATGCGCCGGGCAAACTCGGCGAACAGGGAGGTCGGATGGGCTTTGACCAGAATGCCGTAAAAGTGGCGGGCCAGGATATCGCTCAACAGAATGCCCCACAGCCACTCCACCTTGTCGCGCGACTGGAACAGCCGGGCCTGATAACGCAGCATGACTTTCAGGTCACGGATCTCCAGCGGACGGAGACCCATCTTGTTGTAAAAGCGGGTGATCATCTCGAAGTGGCGGGCTTCGTCGAGCAGAAAGGTCGAAAGGTAGAGCTGGGCCTCGGTGTGATGGATGGCAAAGAATTGGGGGATGACCGAACTCGCCCCGACCATCGCTGTCTGCTCGCCCAGGTAGATGGGGGTCAGCACGTGGGCGAAAGCGCGCTGCTCGGCCTTATTGAGGCCCAGCGGCTGGTCCCAGTCGATCACCGACGCCGACCACTGGCCCTCCACCCCTTTGCGGAAGAGTTCCATGAGTTTGGTATTATCAACACACGGAAACACCCGAATCACGATCTCCCCCTATCCCTCATCCGATCCGGTCAGTCCCAACTCGCTACAGACCGTAGGGCAGCCCCCATATAGCAATCCTGGGGCTGGCGTACAAGCATCATCGTTCGAGATGCCGCCAACCCAGCTCAGTCCTCCCGGCCCCACAGCCAGGCGACAGTCCGCCAGCCGTACTGCACACCCGAGACAACAGTCGCCCCTCCGGCCAGCCCCCAGACCGCCCAGACCAGCAGGTCAGGCAGCCAGTGCGGTGACAACAGCTCGACCAGCGCCATGCTGACTGTCACCAGCACGAAAAAAGTGCCCCACTTGCCAACCCGGCTCGGCTTGGTGCGAATCGTGCGGCCTGTCCACAGAAAGATGAGGCCGAAGCCGCCGACCAGAGCCACATCCCGGCCCACCACCAGACAGGTCAGCCATATCGGCACGCCGCCTATCAGCGTGAGCATGACCAGGCTGCTGCCGGCCAGGGCTTTATCGGCCAGGGCGTCAAAGCGCTTGCCAAATTCTTCGGCGTCACTGCCCACATAGCGCGCAACCTGTCCGTCCAGCCAGTCGGTCAGGCCGGCAAAGATAAAGGTGCTCAGCGCGGCCGCGTAGCGCTCGCGGATCAGCAAAAACAGCAGCACGGGAATAGCCAGGACACGCAGGGCGGTGATCAGATTGGGCAAGACCCGAGGATGGCGCAGCTCTATGGAGAAGGACGAGCTTGTATTCACGCGTTCAGCTTCTGTCCGGCCAGCCCGCTTGCGGCCAGCCTCTTGCGGAGCTGTCCGGCTACCTTGGCCGACACCCGGACGGTCAGCCGGACGCTCGTGTTCGTATACGTTTGTTCCACTACCGTGCCATTTGTGTGCAGAAAATCCAGGAGCTGTCCAGCGTCCAGGGGCAGCTCCAGCCGCAGCACCTGCCGCTCCCGTTCCAGATAGCGTCCGATAGCCCCGAGCAGGGCTGCGGTGCCGGCTCCCCTGAGGGCCGAGAT
Source organism: uncultured Binatia bacterium (SeqCode) (assembly GCA_965243735.1). GTDB lineage: Bacteria > Desulfobacterota > Binatia > Bin18 > Bin18 > JAAXHF01. The sequence goes on along the minus strand of CBDEVZ010000008.1, from coordinate 2,208,922 downwards.
GCCAAAGCAGGTCTCGCCTCCGACGCCCGCCTGAGCTGCTCCAAACCCGGGCCACACCGCGTCTTCGGGGGGCTCGGCCGGCAGCCGGTCCAGCTTATTCCAGACGGTAAAGGTCGGGAGATGGGCCACCCCGATCTCTTCCAGCACCCGCTCAGCAACCGTCTTTTGCTCCAGGCAGCGCGGGTGGCTGGCGTCAATCACGTGCAACAGGAGGTCCGCCGTCCGCACTTCTTCGAGGGTGGCCGTGAACGCGTCGATGAGCTGGTGGGGCAGCTTGTTGATAAAGCCGACCGTATCCGTCAGCAGCACGGTCTGCCCGCCGGGCAGGTCGAGGCGGCGACTGGTCGGGTCGAGGGTGGCGAAGAGTTTGTCTTCGACCAACACCTGGGCTCGGGTCAGGGCGTTCATCAGGGTCGATTTTCCGGCGTTGGTATAGCCGACCAGGGCCAGACACGGGAAGGGGACCCGGGCGCGCTCGTGACGGTGGAGACCGCGCGTTCGCTCGACCTCCCGCAAACGCCGACGCAGAGTGGCAATGCGCTCTCGAATACGCCGCCGGTCAACCTCGAGTTGGGCTTCTCCCGGCCCCCGGCTGCCCAGCCCGCCCCCGAGTCGCGACAGGTGCGTCCACTGGCGGGTGAGGCGTGGGCGCAGATACTCGAGTTGGGCGAGTTCGACCTGGAGTTTTCCGGCCTGACTCTGGGCGCGCTGGGCAAAGATGTCCAGAATCAGCTGGCTGCGGTCCACAACCTTGAGACACAAGGTTTTTTCGAGATTGCGCTGCTGGGCCGGGGACAGGTCGTCGTCAAAAATGACCACATTGGCGTTCGTGGCGGCGCTCAGCTGCTGGACCTCGGCCAGCTTGCCGCTGCCGATATACGAGGCCGGCTGCACACCGTTGCGCAGCACCTGGCGCACCTGACCGGCCACCTCCAGGCCGGCCGTGTGACTCAGCCGGGCCAGTTCGTCCAAGGACTCGTCGAGCCGAAGGGCGCCGCCGGGCTTGCTCGTCCCCGTTTCAACACCGACCAGCACGGCGCGCTCGGGTCCGGCCACAACTCGGGGGTGATGACGGTCAGTGTTGCGGATGCGCGCCATGGCCCGGATCAGCCCAGCGGTTCAGCGGAACGATGCCACCCCGCTGCCAAAGACATCCTCCACCGCCGACAGCATGGCCCGGGTCGGGGCAACGCACAAAGCCTGAGGCAGGGCGATAATCGTCTCGCGGTGATCGGGCCGCAGAAGATGTAAAAAGGCCGGACAGCCTCCCTGGTGCTGGGTCAGCACATCGCGCAGGGCCAGCAGGTCCTCTTTGGTCGTGACATCGGACGGGACCTGAATGTGGACCTGGCTGACCTCGTCTTTGGCCACCGATTCCAGCGGCACCAGCTCATCGGCGATAATCTGACAGCGGTCTTCGTCCACATCGAGCGCACCGCTGAGACAGATCGGCTCGTCGGCGTGCAGGCTTTGCTCATACTTGCGATAGGCTTCGGGCCAGACGATCACCTCCACCACCCCGGCCTTGTCTTCCAGCGTGAACGTGGCGTAGCGGTCGCCCTTTTTATTGTTCTTCAGCTTGAGCGTCTGGACCATTCCGGCCAGGCGCACCTTCTCCTGGTGGGTGCGGCCTTTTATCATGGCGGTGGTCAGCGACACCACCCCGTGCAGGCGGCTCTCATACCGGTCGAGGGGATGGCCGGTAATGAAGAAGCCCAGGATTTCGCGCTCATGGTTGAGCTGCTCGTCCTCCGACCACTCGGCCGCCTGCGGCAACTCGGGCCGGGTCGGATCCTTGCCGCCACTGGCCGCAAAGAGGCCCATCTGGGCGCTGTTCGCCACCCGCGCCTCGTACTCGGCCCACTTCATGATCGCCTCACAGCCGGCCAGCAACTGGGACCGTGGCAGGTCAAAGGAATCGAGCGCGCCGCATTTGATCAGGCTTTCCATGACCCGTTTATTGACCTGCGACCCCTGCACCCGTCGGTTGAAGTCGTACCAGTCCTCAAACGGTCCGTCCTGACGAGCCTGGCAGATGACCTCAATCGCTTTCGAGCCCACGCCCTTGACCGCTCCCAGACCAAAACGAATGCTGTCCTCGCCAACCGTAAAGCCCTCGTCGCTGACGTTGACGTCGGGCGGCAGGACCGGAATGTTTTGCAGGCGACAGTCGGCGATATTTTTGTAGGTCTTGCTGGTATCGCCCATTTCGATGCTCATCAGCGCGGCCATGAACTCGTGGGGGAAATGGGTTTTCAGATAGGCGGTTTGATACGATAGAAAGGCGTAGGCTGCGGCGTGGGACTTGTTGAAGCCGTAGGCGGCAAAGGTTTCCATGGCGTCAAAAATCTCGCTGGCTGTTTTTTCCGGGATCTGGTTGTGCTTGGCCCCAGCCAGAAACTTGCCGCGCTCCTCCTGCATGACCTCTTTTTTCTTTTTGCCCATGGCCCGCCGTAAGGAGTCGGCGTCGGCCAGGGAGTAGCCGGCCAGCACCTGGGCGATCTGCATCACCTGCTCCTGGTAGATGGTCACGCCGTAGGTTTCCTTCAGCACCGGTTCGAGCAGCTTATGGGGGTAAGTCGTCGGCTCTTTGCCGTGTTTGCGACGGATAAACTGTTCGGCCGCCCCGCTGTCCAGGGGCCCGGGTCGGAACAGGGCGATGACGGCAATAATGTCTTCAAAACAGTTGGGCTTCAGCTGGGTGATCAGCTTGCGGATACCGCTGCCCTCCATCTGGAAGACTCCGACCGTATCGCCGTGGGTCAGCTTGCGATAGGTGGCCGCGTCGTCCAGCGGCAGGGTACTCAGATTGATCTCCCGGCCATGGGTCTTTTTGATCCGGCTGACCGTATTGGCCAGCAGGGTCAGGGTCTTCAGGCCCAAAAAGTCGAACTTGATCAGCCCGATGGCGTCAACGTCAGGTCCGGCAAACTGGGTCAGCACGCTGCCCTCTTTATCCACAAACAGGGGCAGGTGATCGACCAGCGCGGTCGGCGAGATGACCAGCCCGGCGGCGTGCTTGGAGGCGTGGCGGAGCAGACCCTCAAGCTTCAGCGAGTAGGTGAACAGCTTCTCTTCGCGCTGGCCGGCGGTCCGAATCTCGCGCAGTCGCGGCTCCATTTCCAGCGCCGCCTCAAGCGGAAAATCCTTGCCCTGCTTGGGCGCCGGATAGAGCTTGGCCATCCGGTCGGTTTCGCCGAACGAGAACTCCAGGGCACGGCCCACGTCCTTGATGGCCTGTTTGCCCTTGAGCGTGCCAAAGGTAATGATCTGGGCGACCTTGTCCGAGCCGTATTTGTCCTTGATGTACTGGATCACCTCGTCCCGGCGCTCAAAGCAGAAATCAACGTCAATATCCGGCATGCTCTTGCGACCGGGGTTGAGAAAGCGCTCAAACAGCAGCTGGTAGCGAATCGGATCGACATCGGTGATCTGCAGACAGTAGGCGACCAGGCTGCCGGCCGCCGACCCCCGGCCGGGACCGACCGGAATGCTCTGGGACTTGGCGTACAGAATGAAGTCGGACACGATCAGGAAGTAGCCGGCAAAGCCCATATCCCCGATCACCTTGAGCTCGAAGGCCAGCCGCTCGTGGTACTCCTGTTCGGCCTCCGGGCTGAATTCGGGATTGGCGTCCCGGATCAGCCCCAGGCGCTCCTCCAGCCCCTGTCGGGCGACGCGCTCCAGGTGTTGCTCCAGGGATTCGTGCTCAGGAATGGCAAAGACCGGGAACTTGAAATCGCCGAACGACAGCTCCAGATTGCACCGCTTGGCAATATCGAGGGTCGCGTCAAGGGCCTGGGGATGGTCGGCAAACTCGGCGCGCATCACCTCGGGCGACTTGACGTACAGCTGATTGGTGCCCAGCCGCCAGCGTTTGTCGTCGGACATGACCTTGCCGCTCTGCACGCACAGCAGCACCTCGTGGGCTTCGGCGTCATCGGCGTGCAGGTAGTGGCAGTCGTTGGTGGCCACCAGCGGCAGCGACAGCTCGCGGGCCAGCTCGATCAGGGCCGGGTTGAGCTGCTCCTGCTGGGGCAGGTGGTTGGCCTGAATCTCAATGTAGAACCGCTCGTCAAAAATGGCCGCGTACTCCTCGGCCACCTCGCGCGCCGACTTTTCGCGGTTGCCCAGCATGGTCCGCGCCAGCTCACCGCTCAAACAGCCCGACAGGGCGATAATGCCGCTGCCCAGTTCGCGCAGCAGGGCCTTATCGACCCGGGGTTTGCGATAAAAGCCGTCGGTGTAGCCGGCCGTGACCAGACGGCACAGGTTGCGATAGCCGTCCAGGTTCATGGCCAGCAGGACCAGATGAAAATTGCCACCGTGCTCCTGGTTGTCGGCTCCCGAGACATTTTTGTCAAAGCGGCTGTGGGGGGCGACATACACCTCACAGCCGATAATCGGCTTAATCCCGTGCTGGGCTGCGGTGCGATAAAAATCGACCGCGCCAAACATATTGCCGTGGTCGGTCATGGCCACCGCCGGCATGTCATAGGCCGCCACCTGGGGCATCAAATTCGAGACCTTGTTGGCTCCGTCCAGCAGGCTGTACTGGGTATGCAAGTGCAGATGAACGAATCCCATTCCGACTTCCCCTCCGTCACCGCTCAGGCGTCATTCGACAGTTCCTCATTCCCATTCGATGGTTGCCGGCGGCTTGGACGAAATATCCAGCACGACCCGGTTGATGCCTCGGACTTCGTTGATGATGCGGTTCGATATGGTGTTCAGCAACTCGTGCGGCAGCCGAGCCCAGTCGGCGGTCATGCCGTCCACGCTCTCGACCGCCCGGATGGCGACCACGTTCTCATAGGTCCGCGCATCGCCCATCACCCCGACGCTTTTGACCGGCAGCAGAACGGCAAAGGTCTGCCACATCTTGTGGTAGAAATCCGCCGCCCGGATTTCCTCATCGACGATGGCGTCGGCCCGGCGCAGCAGCGCCAGCTGCGATTCCTCGACCGCCCCGAGGATACGAATGGCCAGGCCCGGGCCGGGAAAAGGCTGGCGGCCGACGATCTCCTCGGACAGCCCCAGCACCCGCCCCAGCACCCGAACCTCATCCTTGAACAGCTCGCGCAAGGGCTCGACCAGGGCCAGCCGCATACGCTCGGGCAGGCCGCCGACGTTGTGGTGGCTTTTGATGGTGGCCGACGGACCCTTGAACGACACCGACTCGATCACATCCGGGTACAGCGTGCCCTGGGCCAGGAAGTCGGCCCGTAGCGGGCGGGCGGCTTCCTCAAAGACATCGATGAAGGTGTGACCGATAATCCGACGCTTGCGCTCCGGGTCTTCGACTCCGGTGAGGTTCTTGAGAAAGCGCTCGGCCGCATTAACGCACCGCAGCCGGATGCCGAGACCGGAGAAGGTCTGCTCGACCTGCTCGGCCTCGCCCTGGCGCAGCAGACCGTTATCGACAAAAATACACGTCAGGCGCTCACCAATCGCCCGGCTGAGCAGGGCGGCCACGACTGCGGAATCAACCCCGCCGCTGAGCCCGCATACCACCCGCCCGTCGCCAACCTGTTGGCGGAGGCGCGCAATCTCGTGCTCGACAAAGCCTTCCATGGTCCAGTCGGGCCGACAGCCACACACCCGAAACAGGAAATTGTGCAAGACCTCGCGGCCACGCTCGGTATGCGCCACCTCGGGATGAAACTGCACCCCGAACAAGCGGCCCGAGGCATCGCGACAGGCCGCGATCGGAGAGTTTGGCGAATGGGCCAGCACTGACCAGCCGGCCGGCAGGTGCTCTGACTTGTCGCCGTGGCTCATCCAGACCTGGCTGGAGTCGGTGTTGGAGAAGCCGGCGAACAGGTCGCGCGTATCATCGACAAACAGCCGAGCCGCCCCAAACTCCCGCCGCTCGGCCCTGACCATCTCGGCCCCGGCCAGCTGGTGCAGGACACCCATGCCGTAGCAGATACCCAGAAAAGGCACCGGCGTATCGACCACCGCCGCCTCCAGCCTGGGCGCGTCGGCCTCGTACACACTGGCCGGCCCACCCGACAGGATAATGCCCTGGGGTTGCAGCTGACGGATGGCCCCGGCCGCCGCAGAGTAGGGATGGATTTCGCAATACACCTGGGCTTCCCGTACGCGCCGGGCGATCAGCTGGGTGTATTGGCTGCCAAAGTCAAGAATAAGAATCATATGACGCCGGAGGGCAGCCCCCCTACTCCATGCGGTAATTGGGCGCTTCCTTGGTAATAATCACGTCGTGCACGTGGTTCTCGCGCAGACCGGCCGGGGTGACCCGCACAAACTGGGCCTCGGTCCGCAGCTCGGCCAGGGTCCGGCAGCCGGTATAGCCCATCCCGGCCTTGAGGCCACCGACCATCTGGTCGATAATCATGCCCAGGCCGCCCTTATACGGCACCCGGCCCTCAATACCCTCGGGCACGAGCTTAGTGGCGCTCTCTTCGTCGTCCTGGAAATAGCGGTTACGGCTGCCTTCCCGTTCGCGCATGGCCTCCAAAGAGCCCATGCCACGGTAGAGCTTATAGGTCCGCCCCTGGTACAGAATCGTCTCGCCGGGACTCTCTTCGGTGCCGGCAAACAAGCTGCCGATCATGACCGCGTGAGCACCGGCGGCCAGCGCCTTGACCATGTCGCCGGAAAAACGAATGCCGCCGTCGGAAATCACCGGTACGCCGGCGTCTTCGGCCACCCGGACGCTCTTGGTAATCGCCATCAGCTGCGGCACGCCAACGCCCGACACGACCCGGGTGGTACAGATCGAGGCCGGTCCCATGCCGACCTTGACCGCGTCGGCGCCGGCCTCAATCAGATCGCGGGTGCCCTCTGCGGTGGCCACATTGCCGGCCACGACTTCGATCCCCGGAAAGGTCCGTTTGAGCATGCCGAGGGTCTCAATCACACTCCGAGTATGGCCGTGAGCCGTGTCGATGACGACGACGTCAACCCCTGCCGTCACCAGGGATTCGACGCGCGCCTCTCGATCCTCGCCCGTTCCAATCGCCGCACCGACCCGCAGCCGGCCAAACGGATCTTTGCACGCCAAGGGATGCTGGCTGGTCTTCTCGATATCCTTGACCGTAATCAGGCCCTTGAGGTGCATGTGCTCGTCAACGACCAACAGCTTCTCAATCCGGTGGCGGTGGAGGATCTCTTTGGCGTCTTCGAGACTGATACCGGGTTTGGCGGTGATCAGACGGTCCTTGGTCATGACCTCGGCCACCAGGCGGTCGAGGCGTTTCTCAAAACGCAGATCCCGGTTGGTCAGGATACCGACCAGGGTCTCGTTTTCGGTCACCGGCAGGCCCGAAATATGAAACCGCTCCATGATCTCCTGGGCTTGGGAGATCGGCTGGTCAGGACGCACCGTAATCGGGTTGGTGATCATCCCGCTCTCGTGCTTTTTGACCTTGCCGACCTCTTCGGCCTGGGCATGGATGCTGAGATTGCGGTGGATGATGCCGATGCCGCCGGCCTGGGCCATGGCGATCGCCGCCCGCGATTCGGTCACGGTGTCCATGGCTGCGCTGACGAGCGGGACGTTGAGGCTGATCCGGCGGGTCAGCGCGGTCGACACATCGGCGTCTTTGGGCATGAAGTCGGACGCCGCTGGCAACAGCAACACATCGTCAAAGGTGAGTCCTTCTGGAATCTCGGCTGGTAGCATAGCTGGGCTCCTCACAGGCTGACGCATGCAAAAAAGCCCATCTCAGCAAAAGAGAGATGGGCTTTCGGTTCTGGCTGGGCTTGCCGCTACGAGCATGGCTTTTCGTATCAAAGCGCTATCCCTTTGACAAGGGCACCGACCGGCCCACAAGATGTAGTGGTTGGGGCTTGAGATCTCAGGCGCCTTGTTTCTTCATGGTGGCGTAGGTCGAATGGTCCATCCAGCCCCGGACCCGACGCGGACTGGTGACAACCGACACATCGTCGAGCACCTGCGACTGACAGGCCAGGCGATAGGTTTTCCCCTCCCAGCCGTTCTTTTTTTCATCCGTTATGGTGCGTTCGGACAGAGCCCGATGGTCGTCGACCTGTACCCGGCAGGTGCCGCACAGGCCACGCCCGCGGCAGTTGAGCAGGCTATCCGGGAACGCGTACAAGTCAATCTTGTTCTCCAGCGCGACGTCCCGCAGGTTCGCCCCTTCGGGCACCTCGATACTCAGCTCTTGCTTCACAAATGTGACCAACGGCATGCGCTTGCAGCCTCCTTTGGAGTCATGTAGGCAGTACTATGTATCTGGTTCAGACCGGCAAATCCAGGGGAGCCTATGCACGTGGATATCAGTTGTCAAAAATGTGGCCAGCGCAGGCGCATGGATATCGGGGAGCCCCCCGTCAGCAACGCGGCGGGGAACCCGACCGACCAAGAGCTTCACGACTATCTCCACCTGCTGCGCGAGCGCTTATCCCACCAACCCAGCTTTGCGTGCTTTGGCGGGCACTTCGAATTTTCCCCGCCCCTGCCCAAATTCTGGGAAATTCACTGGGACACTCTGGGCGAAGTCTAACACTCCTGGTATGCTGGACATCTCCCATCATAGCCATACAGGAAGTTTGCATGGTGCAAAAACAGGAACCGTCCGAAGACTTTTTTGACGCCGCCACCGCCCCCCAGGCCTCGCAGGATGTGGCCCGCTGGCGGCAGGACCCGCGCTACCGTCCACCGTTCGAAATCGTTCGCTGGCGCGTGGTTGACGAGGAGTGGAAAGGACGCCGGGCCATAGACGCGGTGGTCGTTGTCGAGGTGAACGGCCAGGAGAAGATTGAAGCCGCCCAAGGCGTGGGCGGCGTCCAGGCCCTGGACTCGGCGCTGCGTCGGGTCTTGCTCCACCATTTTCCGGTGATCAAGGGTGTAGAGCTCGTCGAGTTGTACACCCATCGGGGGGGACCGGGCACCGCCGCCGAGGTGGTGTCGATCATGAAATTCAGCGACGGGCAACAGCGGTGGAGCACCATGCGCACGTCGCGCGACCTGCTCGCCTCGGCCTGGATGGCGCTGACCGACGGCTATGAGTGGGCGATTACCACTCTGCTGAACCGGCACAACGAGGAGGAGGGCTGAGCCGATACGGCCCGCCCAACTCCTCCTCAGCCCTTTTTGAGTGGCGTGCCCCACTGATCGACACAGGTCACCTCCTCAGCCGGCACACGCGTCACCGGCCCAAATCGGCCCATGGGATAGCCAATCGGCAGCAGGGCATAGGTCGAAATGTCCTCGGGCAGCTTCAAGACGGCCCTGATTTCTTCTTCGTGGAGCGAGGCAACCGTTGTCAGGGTGGCACCGAGTCCCAGCGCCCGACACGCCAGCAACATGTTCTGGACGGCAGGATAGATACTCGAACCGGACAGGCGGGCCAGGCGGGCCGCCAACTCCGGCGGCATGGGCCGTTCTTTGAGACAGGCGAACAGCAAAACCGGAACCTCGGCCATGTTCTGGGCCAGATAAGCGGCGGCGCTGATCAGCCGCCGAAATTTTGTGTCTTCCATGTGTTCGGGTCCGGGCCGGTCCGCATACATTGTCTCAACCTGAGCCCAGCCTTTTTGGTAGACTGCGGCCACCTGCTTTTTGATGTCCGGGTCTTTGACCACCACAAAACGCCAGTTCTGGGTATTGGTGCCGCTCGGCGCCCGAATCCCGGCGTCCAGGATCTGGTAAATGAGAGCGTCCGGAACCGGATCGGGTTTCAGACGGCGCATGCTGCGGGTCGAGGCCATGATGTCAAACAGCTCGTGTTGGGCCATGTTTTCCTCCTTATCAGTCTTGTCGAAATCCCTGCGCACGGCTACAGTGCGTGAAGTCCGGCCGGCGCTATTGTGCGCGTCCGGTTCGGGCGTGTCAAACTTCGTGCCCGCTGCCGGTTTTGAGGAAGCGACCGAGAAAGTGAGTAGACGTATGCAAGAGTTCATGTGGCTGAGAGCCGGGCTGTTAGCCGTGACCGTGCTGCTGTCCGCCTGCGGCTCGCAGCCCAGCTTGTCCGGCGCGGCGCTCCAGGAGAAATACCCGGACAAAAAATACATCGACATCAACGGGGTAGCCCTGCACTACGACCAGCAGGGCCTGGGCCGACCGATGGTCTTGTTACACGGGCTTGGCGCCTCGTCCTACGTGTGGCGCAACATCATCCCGGGCCTGACCTATGGCACGACCGTCTATACCCTCGACCTGATGGGCTTCGGCTATTCGGAAAAGCCCCAGGATCGGCGCTACGATATCGAGACCTACGTCTCCCAACTCGACGCCTTTCTGCAAGAACTCAACCTGGAGAATCCCATCCTTGGGGGTCAGGGAGCCGGCGCCCTGATCGTCGCCCTGCACGCGGTCCGCAACCCGGGGGCAGTCCGCAAGCTGATTCTGATCGGCGCCCCACTATACGACGCCAGCCCGACGCTCAACGTCCGTCTGCTGGGCTTGCCCGGGCTCGGCCAGCTGTTGACCGGCGACTGGTTTCTCAAACGAATCTTCCGGGCCGGGGTCGAGACTCAGGAGAAGATGAGCGATATCGCCCTCAGGCCCTATCTGGCGCCCTATCAGGACGATCCCGGAGCGCGGGCCGGTCTGCGAAAGTTTATCCAGGAGTTTGACACCGAGTCGGTCCTCGCAGGGGAGATCATCCCCCAGCTGTCCGAAATGACCGTCCCCACCCTGCTGGTCTGGGGTCCCCATGACGCCTTCGTCCCGCTGGAGGTCGGCCGCCAGCTCGACGAAGACATCCCCAATTCGGACATCTCGGTCATTCTGCGCAGCGGCCACTATGTGCAGGAAGACCGTCCCGATCTGGTCCGGTCGGCCTTCAGGGAATTTCGGGACAAGAGTTGACTTGCGCCCGGAACCGGCATGCTGTTAGGCTGCTTAGCATCCCAAGAGACCGGAGCGGCGGACCACTGGTGAAGACACGGCTTGCCATCAGGATCGTAGTTGTCTCACTCGCCCTGCTTGTGGGCGCTATCCCCTGCGCGCCCATGACACTGAGTGCGCAGGCCGAGGAAGCCCACGAGTGCTGTGACGGCTCAAACACCCACGCCAGAAATCATGCAACGCCGTGCGACCTACTGTGTGTCTTGACCGCCACCCCGGCCACGCTTTCCCAGCCGCCCGCCGTTCAGCACTACCAGCTCGTCAGTTCCGCCTACCCGTCAGCCGTCGTCGGCCCATCTGCCAGCGACGGAGCGGGAGTCAGCCTTCCCGCGCTTGCGCACTGGCCTGACCGCAGCCCGCCCCTGTACGTCCGACACCAAACTTTCCTCATCTAGACCGCCCTTCAGCTGAGTCGGCTCGAACCACCCAGGCTGCGTCTGCCTGCGGTTCGAGTACGCCTGCCCACTTTCAGGCCACGCTCGTCGTCCCCAGGAGCCCGCTCGTCTGCCTGGCGAGTCCGCTCCACACTGGAGGAAGGGAATGAAGAAGGGAGTGCTGCTCTACTTTTGCCTGTGGCTGTTCCTGCCGGCGGCCAGCCTGGCGCAGGCCGACACGCCGGCCTATGCGACCAATAGCGATCCGACGCTGGCCGCCCTGGTTGAGGAAGCGCTGGAGAGCAATCCGCAGCTCCGCCACGCCTTGCTGGACGCTCAGGCCGCGCAACTGCGCATTGCCCAGGTCACCGCCCTACCAGATCCAAGCCTGGCCGTCACGCAACACGCCCGGTCTCCGGAGACTCGGGTCGGTCCACAGACAACAGTCGTCGCGATCAGTCAGAAGTTCCCCTGGTTCGGCACGCTGTCGGACCGCGGCAGGATTGCTGCCAAGCAGGCCGGCGTCCGCGATGCGCTCTACCAGCAACACAGGGCTGAGTTAGTCCGCCAGATCAAACTGGCCTACTACGACCTCGGCTATCTTGATCGAGCGCTCGGCATCACTGCCGAACAAGAACAGCTCCTGCGGCATTACGAAACCCTGGCTCAGGCACGCTACGCCCAGGGGATCGGCCTGCAGCAGGCAGTCGTCAAGCTCCAGGCCGAGATCACCCAGGTCCTGAACCGCCGCCAGGAACTCCTGCGCCAACGGGTCGAGCTTGAGGCTGGGCTGAATGCGCTGTGCGACCGACCGGCCCACACCTCGATGCCGGCCGTCCACCCCGTTGAGCGGCCAGTCGTGCCCATCGACAGCGACCGGCTGTCTGCAATCGGACGCGCCAACAGACCCGAAGTAAGGGAAGCCGTGCTGCGGATTGAGAGCAGGCAGAGCGGCGTACAGTTGGCCCGGCGTCAGTACTGGCCCGACTTCACCCTGGGCGCCAGTTGGGGAAACGTCCGCAGCCGGCCCAGAGCGGGGCTGAATCGACCACCCGCCAACGGAAAAGACGTGTACAGCCTGAGCCTGAGCCTCAGCCTTCCCATCTTCCGCTCGAAGTACGACGCGGGAGTGCAGGAGGCAATTGAGCGGGTTGCGGCGGCAAAGGCCGTCCACCAAAACGTGATCAATACGGTTGACGCCGCCATCCGTTCGGTTGGGGTCCGGCTGCGCATGGCCGCTGAGCAGATCGCCCTCTTCGAGAGAGCCCTGCTGCCCCAGGCCGAACAGGCTTTGCGCTCGACCGAGGAGGCGTATGCCACCGGAACGACGGGGGTGCTCGAGCTGCTGGACAGCGAGGAGGTCCTGCTTGAGGTGCGGCTCGGCCTGGCGCGTCTGGAAACCGATTACATGCAGGCCCTGGCTGAGATGGAACGCGCCATCGGGTCGGCCTTCCCGGAGGAAAGACCATGACGAGGATGGGCGGTTTTGTATTGCTGCTCGTTGGTGTTTGTCTCGGAGTCGGCGCGTCGGTTCTGTTCGTCTGGAATCCGCTCGGCTGGGAGCGGCTTGACGCGCTGCGGGGTGCGCAGCCTCACACCGCAGCGGCCCCAGGCGAGCGGAAGGTTCTGTATTGGCGCGCTCCCATGGACCCGAACTACACCTCCGACAAACCGGGCACGTCACCCATGGGCATGGACCTCGTTCCGGTCTATGAAGACCAAGCCCCACACAACGGCGGAGTCCGGGTCAGCCAGCGCTTCTTGCAGAACTTTGCGGTGCGGACGACACCGGTCACGACCGGCGCGCTGCCGGTCTCGATTCGCACCGTCGGTGTCCTGGCCCACAACGAAGAAAAGCTCGTCTCCGTCAACACGAAATTCGAGGGCTGGATCGAGAAGGCGCGCGTCAACAACGTCGGCGAACTGGTCGAGAAAGGCGACCTGCTGTTCGAGATCTACAGCCCGCAGCTGCTCACGACCCAGCGTGAGTACCTGGCGGCGATGGACTATGTCGAGCGTCTGCGGCAAAACAGGGCCTACCCCGAGGCCGTTACCCGCGCCGAGTCTCTGCTCGAAGCGGCCCGGGAACGCCTGCGCTACTGGGATATCACCGAGGAGCAGATCGACACGCTCGGAGCGTCGAGAGCGGTGACCCGCACGGTCCGCTTCTTCGCACCCTCCTCCGGGTTCATTGTCGACAAGATGGGTGATTCCCTGGAGGGCATGAAACTCAGCCCGGGTATGACCGTCCTCAAGATCGCCGACCACGCCACGCTGTGGGCCAAAGCCGAGTTCTACGAAAACGATGTGCGCCATGTGCGTGAAGGCCAGCGGGTGCTGATCGAGGTCGACGCGTTTCCGGGGCGGCGCTGGAGCGGCACGATTCTCTTTTTTCGGCCGGCCGTCAACCAGCGCACGCGGACCCTGACCGCCTTTGTCGAGGTCGCCAATCCGGGCCTCCGCCTGAGGCCGATGATGTACGTTACGGTCTCCGTCCAGGCGGCCGGGTCGGCCCGAGCGGTGATAGCGCCGGCCGAGTCTGTCCTGCACAGCGGAGAGCGGGCGGTCGTCATCGTCGCCAAGGGCGGCGGCGTGTTTGAGCCCCGGGAGGTCGAGCTGGGCATGGCGGGCGGGGGCCTGCAGGAGGTCACCGCCGGGCTCTCCTCCGGTGAGGCGGTCGTGGTCTCCTCGCAGTTTCTGATCGACTCCGACAGCAACCTCAAGGCCGCTATCTCGCAGCTACTGAGCGGCGACGCCTCCGAGCAGCCCGAGCCGGCTTCGGCGCCCGCCCACCATCATCACTGAGGAGGGGGCGATGTGTGGACGCATCATTGATTGGTCGATCACCAACCGCTTCCTCGTCGTGCTCCTCGGTCTGCTTGTCGCGGCGGCCGGCGTCTCTGCGCTGCTACGAACACCGCTCGACGCCCTGCCCGACCTGTCTGACGTCCAGGTCATCATCTACACCGAGTATCCGGGCCAGGCGCCGCGCATTGTCGAAGACCAGGTGACCTATCCGCTGACGACACAGATGCTCGCCGCGCCGTTCGCTCAAGTCGTGCGGGGCTATTCGTTCTTCGGCTTTTCCTTTGTCTACATCATCTTCGAGGACGGGACCGACCTGTACTGGGCCAGGAGCCGCGTCCTCGAATACCTGAATGCCGTCTCCGGGCAGCTGCCGCCGGGGGTCACGCCGCGGCTCGGCCCCGACGCCACGGGTGCCGGCTGGGCATTCATGTATGCCTTGGAGTCTGACCGTCACGACCTGAGCGAGCTGCGCTCAATCCAGGACTGGTTCCTCAAGTATGAATTGACCAGCGTCCCGGGTGTCTCAGAAGTCGCCAGCGTCGGAGGCTTTGTCCGGCAGTATCAGATCACCGTCGATCCGAACCGGCTTCGGGCCTACGACATCTCCATCTCCACGATTCGGACGGCTATTCAGCGCAGCAACAGCGATGTGGGAGGGCGCTTGCTGGAAGTCGCGGAGAAGGAGTTCATGATTCGCGGCCTCGGCTCCATAGAGTCTCCAGACGACCTGCGCAGAATCGCCCTGGGTGTGGACCGCAGCGGAACGCCGATCCTGCTGCAGGACGTAGCGCGGATCGGTGTGGGCCCGGAGACGCGCCGCGGGCTGGCCGAATGGAACGGCCAGGGCGAGACCGTGGGCGGCATTATCGTCGTGCGTTACGGGGCAAGCACCCTGCGAGTCGTCCGCGCCGTCAAGGCCAAGCTGGAGCAGCTCAAAGCCGGTCTGCCCCAGGGCGTTGAGATTGAGGTCGCCTATGATCGCACGGCGCTGATTGACCGTGCGGTCGAGAGTCTGCGGACCAGCCTCAGCCAGCAGTTCCTGATCGTCGGTCTGGTGTGCTTGCTCTTTCTGTTCCACATCCGGAGCGGACTTGTCGCCATCATCAGCCTGCCGGTCGGCATTCTGATCGCTTTCATCGCGATCTTCTTCCAAGGGCTCAGCGTCAACATCATGTCGCTTGGCGGCATCGCCGTGGCGATCGGAACCATGGTCGACGCCGGCATCGTGATGGTTGAGAATGCCCATGCACGCTTAGCGCGAGACCGGGGGCAACAACCTCACTGGCAGATCATCGCTGCCTCGGCCAAGGAAGTCGGTCCCTCGTTGTTCTTCGCCCTGCTCGTGATCACGGTCTCCTTCATGCCCGTGTTCACCCTGGAGGCTCAGGAAGGACGGCTGTTCAAGCCGCTCGCCTTCACCAAGACCTACGCCATGGCGGCTGCGGCCCTGCTGTCGCTCACCCTGGTTCCCGTTCTGGTCGGCTACTGTGTGCGGGGCAGGATTCTGCCCCAGGACCGAAACCCGATCAGCCGCTTGCTCATCTGCGCATACCGGCCGGTCCTGAGCTTCGTCCTGCGTTTCAAGTCCTCCGCCCTGGCGGTCGCATTTCTGGCCTTGGTGGTGAGCTTCGTGCCCTTCTCCCGGCTCGGTTCAGAGTTCATGCCTCGGCTGTGGGAAGGCGACCTGCTCTACATGCCAACGACGCTGCCGAGCATCTCGATCACCAAGGCCCGCGAACTCTTGCAGCAGACCGACCGCATCATCAAAACCTTCCCAGAGGTGGACAAGGTCTTCGGCAAGGTGGGCCGGGCCGACTCGGCAACCGATCCCGCGCCGCTGTCGATGATCGAAACCACGATCATGCTCAAGCCACAGAGTGAGTGGCGGGCCGGCATGACCCCCGAAAAACTCACCCAGGAGTTGAACGCCGCGATCCAGGTCCCCGGGCTGACGAACGCCTGGACGATGCCGATTGAGGCCCGGATCGACATGCTCTCGACCGGCATCAAGACGCCCGTCGGGATCAAGATCGCCGGTCCTGACCTGGCCGAGCTGGAGCGGCTGGGCCAGGAGATTGAGGCGGTCGTCCGGGAGCTGCCCGGAACACGCAGCGTGTACGCCGAGCGGGTGATGGGTGGCAACTATCTTGACTTCAAGATCGACCGTGAGGCCATCGCCCGCTACGGTCTGACGGTTGATGACGTGCAGCAGGTGATCCAAACCGCCATCGGCGGTATGAATATTACGACCACCGTCGAAGGGCTGGAGCGCTATCCGGTCAATTTGCGCTACAGCCGGGAGCTGCGGGACGACCTGCCCGCTCTACGCTCAGTTCTGGTTCCGACCCCGGCCGGTCCTCAGATTCCGCTGGGACGCCTGGCCAGCCTGCGCTACACTGTCGGCCCGCCGAGTATCAAAACTGAGGACGCCAGGCCGAACGCCTGGGTCTATATTGATATCCGCAATACCGATGTCGGGAGCTACGTCACGGCCGCCCAGCACGCCGTCGCCGACCGGATAGCGCTGCCTGTCGGTTACACGCTGGCCTGGAGCGGACAGTACGAATACATGCAGCGCGCCCAGCAGCGCTTGGGCTATGTGATCCCGCTGACCCTGCTGTTGATCTTCATCCTCATCTACCTCAACACCAACTCCGCCACCGAAACGCTCTTTGTGCTGCTCGGCGTGCCGTTCGCCCTGACCGGGGCGATCTGGCTGCTGTACCTCCTCGACTACAACCTCAGCATCGCCGTGTGGGTTGGCGTCATCGCCCTGTCCGGACTCCACGCCGAGACCGCCATCGTGCTGCTGCTGTACCTGGACCTGTCCTGCACGGACTACCGAGAGCGCGGCTTGCTCACCGACCGCAGAGCCCTTGCCGAGGCTATCACGGACGGAGCGGTGAAACGGGTGCGACCGATTCTGATGACAATCGCGACCGATGTGATCGGGCTGCTGCCCATCATGTGGAGTACTGGTGCGGGAGCCGATGTCATGAAGCGGATTGCGACGCCGCTGGTCGGTGGCATCGTCACCTCCGGCCTGGTCACCCTGCTCGTCTACCCGGTCGTGTACTACCTGTGGAAATCCCGCAACGTGTCGCGGTCGTCGCCCTGACGCTCGCTTTTCCTGGCAGCAAGGCAATGCCTATCAGGTAGAGATCGTGGATTACCATGAAGATCGCAAGGACTTCAGAGCAGGAAGGAGCCACGCATGAGCAGACCGGTGACACGCAGCCCCAAGAAACTCCCTCCCATTCACCCGGGCGACATTCTTCATGAGGAGTTTCTCCGCCCCATGCAGATTACCCAGTATCGACTCGCCCAGGCCATCGGTGTGGATGCTCGCCGAATCCATGCGATCGTTCACGGCCAGCGGTCCATCACCGCGGAGACAGCCCTGCTGTTCTCACGTTTCTTTGGCAACTCGGCAGAGTTCTGGATGGGACTTCAAAGCCAGTATGATCTGGAAAGGGAACAGGACCGCCTGGCCGATAGGCTTGATCAGGTGACGAAGCACCGCGTCCAAATCACGGCCTGAGCCGCCTTCGCCGTGAAAAAGAGAGAAATCTGTCGCCGTTTCCGCTCGATGTGACGGCCCCGCTTCCATAGCCGGAGTAGCCCCCGGATGGACGTGGGCCGTCGGAATTGACATCATGGACCTTAGCTGTCTAAATTAGGCCACCTGCGGACGAAAGGAAGAGCCCGATGAGCTACGAAGAAATCGAGTTTCAGAGAGAGTGTGAAGTCGTGCAGATCCCTCAGGGAACGACCGTCATCATCCCCAAAGGCACGCCGGGCGTGATTACCCAGGCCCTGGGCGATACCTATACCCTCCAGCTGCCAACCCTGGGCGGCTTATACCGGGTCTCTGACGCGGATGCCGACGCTATCGGCAAAGAGCCTACCGCTGCTCCAGAAACAAGTCCGGAGGCGGGCGATGGCACGCTCAACGAAGAGCAGGTCTGGGCCGCCCTCAAAAATGTCTATGACCCGGAAATTCCGGTCAATATCGTGGACTTGGGGCTGGTGTACGACATGCAGCTGCAGCCGCTGCCCAGCGGCGAGAGCAAAGTCGAGGTCAAGATGACGCTCACCGCGCCGGGCTGTGGCATGGGTCCGGCCATTGCCATGGATGCCCAGCACCGGATTGAGGGTCTGCCGGGGGTCGAAGAGGCCGACGTGCAGGTCGTGTGGGATCCCCCCTGGGGACCGGAGATGATCTCGGCCGAGGGCAAGCAACGGCTCGGCATTGAGGACTGAGCCTCTGAGTCTCTCTTCCCAATGGGGGAGAGGGGCTGTGCCAACGGTCTGCCTAAGAACGCCCCCGCTCGGCAAAGAAAATAACCGCTGCGGCAATGATGATGCCGAGAAACGCACCCATCAGCAACGGGTTGCCGCCGAACAGTTCACGCAAATAGCCCATTGTTTCCCTCGCCTGCCCTCTAGCCGCTCAGCTCCGAGCGGACCAGCCACGCCCCGTCGGCCAGGGCCTTCATCTTTCCCCGAGCTGCGGTCCGCGAGCGCGGGATCATTCCGCAGTCGGTACACGGATAGAGGTGTTGCGGCTCGACATACTCTAGGGCAGTGCGAATGCGGGACGCGACGGTCTGCGGGGTCTCGATCTCTTCGGTCCCAACATCAATCACCCCGACCATCAGATCCTTGTCCCGCGCCAAGGCCAGGACCGAGGGATCAACCCCCGACGCGGCGCACTCCACCGAGATCATATCGATGGCGCTGGTCCGCAGCAGGGGCAGCGTCCGTCCGTAGTGACTCCAGTCCGTATTGTGGCTCTTCCATTCGACCACCAGGGGAATGCCGTAGCCGTAACAGATATGGACCGCGATTTTAGCCCTGACCCCCTTGGCCGCAGCCTCCAGGGTGCGGATGCCCCAGTCCTCGACCGCGTCGAGATAGATATTAAAACACGGCTCATCGAACTGGACGATGTCGCAGCCGTTTTCGGCCAACTCGAGCGCCTCCTCGTTGAGCACCTTGGCGATCTCGGCGGCCAGGGTCTGGCGGTCCCCGTAGTGCTCGTCAGCCAGGGTGTCGGCCGTGGTCATGGGGCCGGGTAAAGTCACCTTGACCGGCTTGCCGGTCTGGCGTTTGAGAAAACGCAGGGCGTCAACAAGAATGGGTTTGGGTCGTCGGATGGGTCCCACCACCCGAGCCGCATCGACCTGGATACCGTAGCGATTGCCGCGGGTGTCGATCTTGGCCAGACGCTCAAAATCGAGGCCGCTCAGTCCCTCACAAAAGCCCCAGATGTAATGTCGGCGACGCTGCTCGCCATCGGTCAGGATATGCAGGCCGGCCCACTCCTGGTCGGCCACCGCCAGCACGACCGCGTCGTCACAGCCCTCGGCCCGCTGCGCCTCATCGAGCTGCCAAGACACATACATGCTGTGGGGCGGAACCAGCCACGTCGGGCGCGGCAGGCTGCCGACAATCATGGTCTGTAGCATGCTGGGCTCCTCTACAGCTCCTGCTCCCGATACCAGTCCAGCGCCCGCATCACCGGCGCATCGGTAAAAGAAAACAGGATGGCATCCTCGCTGGCCGACACGTTTTCATGACAATGGGCCGCCCACAGGGGCAGGGCAAACACATCGCCCGGAGCCCAGTCATAGACGCGGTCGTCTATGACGGTTCGGCCGTAGCCCTGCACGGCCAGATACACCGCGCTGGCACTGTGGCGGTGCGCCTGGGTTTTTTGGCCGGGCCTGAGGCGTTGCAGAAAGCTGGCCATGGTCGGCAGCGACGGCCCGCCATTTACTGGATTCACATATTCGAGCAGGCTGCCATCAAACGGACTCTCTTCGTCTTTGCCTAGGCTCATCAGCATCTCATAGGCGTCGGTCCAGGCGTATTTCAACAGCCCGGACCGGCCAGTGTCACTCGACCGCTGCCAACTGGGCAGCAGCCCGCCCTTGCCGTACACGGCCGCAGACGTGTTGAGCGGCTTGGTCACAGGCTGGGCTTCCTGGGAGAACGGCTGAGTAAAGATATTTTCCAACAGAGAGGCCAGCGGAATGTCCAGGCCGTCCAGCCACACCACGGGCTGATCGCCCTCGCTGCCGTGATCGTGCCAGGTCCAGTTGGGGGTGAGGACAAAGTCACCCGGGGCCATGGTCATTTTATCTCCGTCAACGACCGTATAGGCGCCCTCGCCTTCCATAATAAAACGCAGGGCATTGGGTGTATGACGGTGGGTCCGGGCGATTTCTCCAGGCAGAATGAGCTGCAAGCCGCCGTACAAGGTCGTAGTCGTGGCCACGCGGCCCTCCAAACCCGGGTTCAGGAGCATCAACACCCGTCGCTCGGCCTCGGCGGCCGTCACGACCTCACCCGAGCGTAAGAGTTGGGGGCGCAGCTCTTGCCACCGCCACAGGTGGGGAACGGCCTGGGTGCGCGGCTCAGGGGTGAGGATCTGCCCCAGCACCTTCCACAAGGGACCGACGTTGAACCGTGACAAGCCGTCAAGAAAGGCGTTGGCCTCGTCCGGGCTGACCGATGGGGGTGGGCTGTGTGTCATACGCGGGCCTCCTGCTTAGGCGGACAATAGCCTGCCGGGGACGATCCGGTCAATGTTGGGCAGGCGCCAGCCCTACGCAGATGGCAGCAGAGTTTTGACCGGGCTGCGGCGCAGCTGCTCAAAAATGCGCTTGGTCGCATCAGAGCGATTCAGCGTATAGAAGTGGATACCGGGGGCGCCGTTTTCGAGTAATTCTTCACACTGCCGCCGCGCCCACTCGATCCCGATTTCGAGTGACGCTTCAGGATTGTCGGCGACCGGTTCCAGGCGGCTGCTCAGCTCGGTCGGAATCGTTGCTCCACACAGACGCGTGATACGGACAATCTGGCGATAGTTCACAATCGGCATGATGCCCGGGATGATCCGGCACGGAATACCGAGCCGGCCGGCGCGGTCCACAAAGTCGAAATACTCCCGGTTGTCGTAGAAGAGCTGGGTAATGACGAAATCGGCGCCACAGTCAACCTTGTATTGGAGACGCAACAGATCGAGTTCGCGGCTTTCGCTCTCGGGGTGGGGCTCCGGGTAGCCGGCAACACCGATACAGAAGTCCCCGTTGGCGCGGGTGAGCGAGACCAGCTCATTGGCGTGGGAGAAGCCACCGGGCGCCGGCTCGAAGCTGGCTTGGCCACGGGGCGGGTCGCCGCGCAGACACATCACGTTCTCAATCCCCCGGGCCTGAAATTCCTGGAGGATAGCCCGCAGCTCGGTCTGCGTATGCCCGACGCAGGTCAGGTGAGCCATCCCAACCAGACCCAGCTCATCCTGAAAGCGGCCCACCAGATCAATCGTATTTTTGCGGGTCGAACCGCCCGCCCCGTACGTCACTGAAATAAAGCTCGGTCCGAGCGGCTTCAGCTCACCGGCCCGGACAAACAGCTGCTCAACATCGGCCGGATTTTTGGGCGGAAAAAACTCAAAGGAAAACGTTTGGTCTCGGGTCTCGAAGAGGCGTCGAATTTTCATGCTGCCCAAAGATAGCCCAAAGCGCCTAGTCCCGAAAGCGAGGGAGAGGCCGTTTGGCTTTACAATTCATTCCGGTCCGGTGTACCATCCGGCCCGGGAACCCTGGCACAAGGAGGAGCCATGCACGCACTGAAAGATCAAGCCTGTATTGTGGGGATCGGCGAAACCGACTTTACCCGAGGCTCGGGTCGGACTGACCTGTCGCTCATGCTGGAAGCCTCAATGCGGGCCATCAACGACGCCGGCCTCAGCCCGCACGATATTGACGGCATTATCCCGCCTCCCCTGCCGTCCACCGCCGAACATTTTGCAGCCAATCTGGGTATTGAGGACCTGCGCTACTCGGTCACCGTCCACATGGGCGGCGCCAGCCCGGTGACCTCTCTACAGAGCGCGGCCATGGCCGTGGCCTGCGGGGTGGCCAATAATGTTCTGATTCCGCTCGGCTGGAACGGCTACTCGGCCATGCGGGTCCGCAACCTGGGGCGTCCCGAAGGCGGCAGCGGCAGCGGAGCGCCGGGCGTCATGGCCACCACGATTGGCGAATACTACCTGCCCTACGGCGCCTCGGTGCCCGTCCAGTGGTACGCCTGGCTGGCCACCCGTCACAAAGAGCTGTACGGCACCCCGGACGAGGCCATGGGCTCGGTGGCGGTCGCCTCGCGCAAGCACGCCCAGCTGAACGACAAAGCCTATATGTGTGGCCGCCCGCTCAGCATGGACGACTATTTGAACGCCCGCTGGGTGGCCAAGCCGTTCCGGCTGTTCGACTGCTGCCTGGAAACCGACGGAGCGTGTGCCGTGGTCCTGACCTCGCCGGAGCGGGCCAAAGACCTCAAGCACGCCCCAGTCTATCTTGCGGGCGTGGCCGAGGGTCACCCCTATCCGGCCGACGATATTCCGTCGCGGCCCGACCCGTTCACCATCGGGCTGAGTTTTGCCGCGCCAAACGCCTTTCGGATGGCCGGCGTTGAGCACAAAGATATTGACTTCATCGAGATCTACGACTGTTTCTCCTATGTCGTCCTGCTCCAACTCGAAGCCCTGGGCTTTTGTCAGCGCGGCGAGGTCGGCGATTTTGTCCAGGGCGGTCGTCTGGAACTCGGCGGGAAGCTGCCCATCAACACTCACGGCGGACTGCACTCGGAAGCCCATGTGTGGGGCATGAACCACATCACTGAGGCCACCCGCCAGTTGCGCCACGAGGCTGGCGAGCGTCAGGTCAAGGACGCCGAGTTGGGTCTGGTGACCGGCTGGGGCGATTTTGGGGACGGCAGCCTGGCCATCTTACGGAGGTAGACATGGCACAAGACGCGAACGCCTACCCACGCCCGCTGCCCAAACTGCGCAACAGCATGGCGATCGAGTTCTACGACTACTGCAAACAACACCAGCTCCGTTTCCAGCGCTGCACCGACTGCGGCGCCTGGCGCCACCTGCCGCGCGACATGTGCGCCAAGTGCGGGTCTTTCAACTGGGAGTGGGCCCAGTCCAGCGGCAAGGGCAAGGTCTTCTCGTGGACCACAGCGATCCAGCCGATGCTGTCCCAGTTCGCCGACATGGTGCCCTACAGTCCGGTGGTGATCGAGATGGAAGAAGGCGTGCGGCTGGTCAGCTGGCTGACCGATGTCGAGCCCGACGATCTGAGGCTGGATTTACCGGTCGAGGTCGTTTTCGACGATGTCACCCCAGAGGTCACCATGCCCAAGTTCAAACGCGCAGACTAGCGGTCAGCCGACCGCTTCACCGAGGTAGCGACATGGAAGCATTCCAGGGTTTCAGCCTCCCCCCCGAGTTGAGCCTGCTCCGGGATCAGGTTCGGCGCTTTATCCGCGAAGAGATTATTCCGCTCGAACAGCAGCTCGACCCGGACGCCCCGGATCTGCCGGAGGCCGACTACCAGCGCCTGATGGCCAAGAACAAGGCGGCCGGCCTGTGGTGCCTGGCCGCGCCTGAGCAGTTCGGGGGCGGAGGGGTCAACACCTTTGGCATGTCGGTAGTGCTGGAAGAAATGGCCCAGCACCGTATGGGCCTGTACAACCCGGGCTGCGGGACCTTTGGCCGCTATCCACCGGCTCCGATCTACGCCGGCACCCCAGAGCAGATCCAGCGCTACGCCATCCCGACCCTGCGGGACGGACTCAAGACCTTTTTTGCCATCACCGAACCCAGCGGCGGCTCGGACCCGGCCGGGGCCATTCAGTGTCGGGGCGTCAGGGACGGCGACTCGTGGGTCATTAACGGCACAAAGATTTTCATCTCCAACGCCCACCTGGCCGAGTGGGGGGTGGTCTTTGTGCGGACCGATCCGGACAAAGGCCGCAAGGGCATCAGCTGTTTTATCATCGACAAGGACACGCCGGGCTTCACCCCACGCCCGTTCAAGACCATCCGCACGGTTTCGGTTCCCAACGAGGTCTCGTTTGAGGACTGTCGGGTGCCGGCCGACAAGATGATTGGGGAAGAAGGCCAGGGGCTGTTTCTGTGTTTCGATCTGCTGACCAAGGCCCGCTTTCCGTATTCGGCCGCCAATCTCGGCGTGGCGATCGCCGCCCATCGGATGGCCATTGAACACGCCAAACAA
Source organism: uncultured Binatia bacterium (SeqCode) (assembly GCA_965243735.1). Classification (GTDB taxonomy): domain Bacteria; phylum Desulfobacterota; class Binatia; order Bin18; family Bin18; genus JAAXHF01. Next base: position 2,184,806 of record CBDEVZ010000008.1, on the reverse strand, counting down.
CGCGAAACCTTCGGGCAAGCGCTGAGTCAGCGCCAAGCCGTCCAGTGGATGCTGGCCGATGCCGAGGTCGAGCTACGCGCCACCCGCTGGCTGATCTGGGAGGGCGCCTGGAAAGCCGACCGTGGAGAAGACGCCCGTCTTGAGGCCTCGATTGCCAAGCTGTACTCGAGCGAGGTCCTGGGCCGGGTGATCGACAGCGCGGTCCAGATCCACGGCGGCTACGGGGTGACCAAGGAGTTTCCCCTGGAGCGTTGGTATCGGGAGGCCCGGGTGCGACGGATCGGCGAGGGCCCCTCAGAGGTCCACCGGATGGTGATTGCCCGGTCTTTATTTAGATAAGCCTCGCAGATAACTCTCGCAGATAAGCCTCACCCCAGGAGCCCGTCATGGATATGGAAATTCTCAAGACCGAAGTCAGTGATTTTGTCGCCACCGTCACCATTGATCGCCCGCCGGTCAACGCCATGAACCGCCAGATGTTCGACGAAATTCAGGCCGCATTTGATGCCTTGAACAATCGCGCCGAGGTGCGGGCTGCGGTGTTCACCGGCGCTGGCAAGTGCTTTTGCGCCGGCGCCGACATGAAAGCCCGCTCCTCCTCGCTCGAAGGCCGGCAAGCACCCCGGCCCGGAGCGATGTGGGCGCACTCACGGGCGGCCCGCGAGGCATTTCACGCCATCCTGGAGTGTTCGGTGCCGGTGATTGGGGCGATCAACGGCCCGGCGCTGGGCGGCGGACTGGCCCTGCTGGCCTCGTGCGACATGCTTATCGCCTCCGAGAAAGCCCTGGTCGGCCTGCCCGAGATCGATGTCGGTCTGCTCGGCGGCGGACGCCACACCCAGCGCCTGTTCGGGGTGTATAAGGCGCGCAAGATGATGTACACCGGCGAGCGGCTCGGCGCCCAGGAACTGTACCGGCGGGGCATTGTGGAGGCAGTGGTTCCCCCCGAGCAGCTCCTGCCCGCCGCCCACACCCTGGCCCAGGAGATCGCCGCCAAAAGCCCGCTGGCGATCCGTCTGGCCAAACACGCCATGAACAGCATCGAGTTCATGGACCTGCGCGACGGCTATCGGTTTGAGCAGAACATGACCCACGAGCTGTCCGGCAGCGAGGACGCCAAAGAAGCCGCCCGAGCCTTTGTCGAGAAACGCAAGCCGGTGTTTCAGGGACGTTAGGCTACAGCTGGAGCGGAATCAGCAGCAGGGCCAGGACGTTGAACACCAGCATCAGGCCGGCAATGAGAAAGCAGTAGCCCATGATGTCGCCAAAGCGCAGACCAGTGACGGTCAGGATGGGAATCGCCCAGAACGGCTGGATGAGATTGGTCGTCATATCGCCGTAGGCATAGCTCAGCGTCACGGTTGGAATCGACAGCCCCAGGGCGTGCCCGGCCGGCAGGAGGTAGGACGCCTCGACAATCCACTTTGAGCCGCCGGACGGAATAAAGTAGTTCAGCACCGCCGAGTAGACATACACAATCAGCGGGAAGGCGCGCGGCGAGCTGGCGCTGACAAACAAGCCGGTCAGCGCTTGGCCCAGCTCGGTATACGCCATCAGACCGAAGATGCCGGCGTATAGGGGATACTGGATCACAATCCCCCAGGTATTTTTAATCCCGTCCTCACACGCGGCCAGAAACGACTTGGGATACCAGTGCAGCAACAGGCCCAGGGCCATGAACAACAGGTTGTAATTATCAATCGTCCAGGCTCGGCCGAACCCCAGGCTGCCGATCTGCGAGGCCAGGTACAGCAGCATGGCCGCGCTGGCGATCAGCGACCAGCCCGGCCACCACTCCAGACGTTGGGCCGGAATCAGGCGTGACGGACGGGTCTGGGCCACATGACCCGAGTCCAGACGCCGGGCCTGGGCCTCGGAGACGCTGACCGCCTCGGCCGCCGGCGGCACCAGGGCGGCGACAATCAGGATGCCGGCCAGTCCGGCCAGCAGCGCATAGCCGAGATTGAACGATGCAAACAGAGTCTGGGTGATGGGCACGGTTTCGGTCAGCACGCCGGCCTGAATCAGAAAATTATCCGGCGTGGCAAGGATGAGCGGAGCCGAGCCGGACAGGCCGGTATGCCACACCGTGCCGACCCCCAGGTAGGCACAGGTGACCAGCAAACGGAAATCGGTCCGTGGGTTGGCTCTGACGACAAAGGGCAGAAACGCGGCGGTCACGACCAGACTGAAGGCCCAGTTGAGCCAGGCGGAGAGGGTAGAAAAACACGCCATCAGGACAATCGCCTGACGGGGTCGAGCCGGATCGGGCAGGCCGGCCATCCACACGAAGGCGCGCTTCAGCGGCGGAGAAACCGCACAGGCATAGGCCAGGACCATCATCAGGGTGAACTGCATGGCCAGGCTGAGCAAGGCCCATAAACCCTGGCCCCAAGCCTGCAGGGCGGCCGTTGGTGAGGCGCCGCCGACCGTCATCGCCAGGCCGGCGACGCACAGGCTCAGCATGACCGCAATCACCCACGAGTCGGGAATCCAGCGCTCCGTCCAGCGGGTCAAGACCAATCCGGCCCGTGCCAGCATTCCCATACTCCCTCCCCTTCCCGCCTGACTTCCGGAATCCTTGGCGCTGGGCCGCCCGGCGCGGCTAAGCGCGGCGGGTGGGCGCCACGGACAGGCCCAGCTCCTGCAGCATGCCCGGCCGATTGGTCCAGCCCTTGGAGACCTTGACAAATAGCTCCAGAAAGACCTTGCAACCGAAAAAGGCTTCCAGCCGCCGCCGGGCTGCCTGACCGATTTTCTTGAGCCGGGCGCCGCCTCTGCCGATCACAATCGCCTTTTGCGAGGCGCGTTCGACATGGATCGCAGCCCGAACAACGAGCAACGACTTGTCGGGCCGTTCGGTGAACTCTTCGATAATTGCTGCGGTGGCGTACGGAATTTCCTGCTGGGTGTTGAAAAAGAGTTGTTCGCGGATCATCTCCTGGGCCAGCATCCGCTCGCTCTGATCGGTCAGTTCATCGCTTGGATACAGAGCCGGACCGACCGGCAAGGGCTGGATCAGGGTGGACAGCAATTCGGCGGTATTCGTGTCGTGCAAGGCGCTGACCGGAACGACTTCTCGGCCGGGCAACAGGCCGGCCAGGCGGTCCAGCGCCGGCAGCAGGGCCGGACGTGGGAGCAGATCGATCTTGTTGATCACCCCGATGACCGGCGTAGACAGGCCGCTGAGACGAGCGGCGATTTTTTCGTCGCCGTCCACAATGCCGCGCTGGGCATCAACCAGGAACAGCACCATATCGGTCTCTTGCAGCGCGCCCAAGGCCAGCTCAACCATGTGTCGATTGAGAAGAGAGCCGACGTGAGTGTGGATGCCCGGCGTATCGACAAAGATCAGCTGAGCCAGGGAGAGCGTTTTGACCCCGATCAGCCGGGTCCGGGTCGTCTGCGGTTTGGGCGTAACAATGGCCAGCTTTTCTCCGACCAGGGTATTCAGCAGCGTCGACTTGCCGACATTCGGACGGCCGATCAGTGCAATAAAACCGCACCGGTACTGGCCAGGGGACGCGGTGTCGCTCACGGGACAACTCCTCCGGTTCGGGGAGAACCGGGCAGACTAGGCTGACGCGCCAAAGACCACCTTGGCAATCCGCCGGCGCCCGACCTGGACCACCTTTTCGCCCTGAGTCGGGACCTTCAGATTTGGGTTGTCCAGCCGCTGGCCGTCGATACGCACCGCTCCCTGTTGAATCATCCGCCGCGCCTCACTGGTCGATTTTGTCAGGCCGGTCTCGCGCAGCAGATGACAGATCCAGACCTCGGGCGCGGTGTCGGCCCAGGTGATCTCTTGCAGCTCGTTGGGCAGCTCGCGGCGCTGGAAACGTTGGGCGAAGTCGGCCGCCGCCCGCTCGGCGGCGGCGCTGTCATGAAAGCGGGTGATCAGTTCGGCCGCCAGTTGCTTTTTGGCCTCCATGGGATGGACCTCGCCGCGCTGAATGGACTCGAGCCGGTCGCTATCGACCGTGCTCAACAGCTCATAGTATCTGCCCATCATGGCGTCCGAGATCGACATGATTTTGCCGTACATCTCGGTGGGAGGATCGGTGATGCCGATGGCATTGCCGAGCGATTTGCTCATCTTCTGCACCCCATCGGTACCTTCGAGCAGGGGCAGGGTCAGAATCACCTGCGGCTCCTGGCCGTGACCGCGCTGGAGTTCACGCCCAACCAGCAGGTTGAAGCGCTGGTCCGTTCCCCCGACCTCGACATCGGCCTCAAGTGCAACCGAGTCGTAGCCCTGGACAAGCGGATACAGGAGTTCATGGACGTGGATGGGCACGCCATCCTTGTAGCGTTTGGAAAAATCGTCCCGTTCCAAAAGACGGGCGACCGTGTACTGGCCGCACAAACGGATAAAATCGGGCGGGATAAAGCCGTCCATCCACTCGGAGTTGAAACGGAGTTCGGTCTTGTCTCGATCCAGGATCTTGAAGACCTGCTTGGTATAGGTTTCGGCGTTGTCCAGAACCTGCTCGCGGGTGAGCGCTTTGCGGGTCTCCGAGCGGCCGGTCGGATCGCCTATCATGCCGGTGAAATCGCCGATCAGAAAAATCACCACATGCCCCAGTTCCTGAAACTGGCGCAGCTTATTGACCACCACCGTGTGTCCGAGATGCAGGTCCGGGGATGTCGGATCGACCCCGAGTTTGATCCGCAGCCGCCGACCCGTCTCCAGCTTCCGTTTCAGTTCCTCGAGCGGAATGATATCAACCGTGCCGCGCTGAATTTCCCGCAGCTGGTCCGCAACCGACAGCGCCATGTCGTCTTCACTCTTTCCTTTCAATGTGGCCGATGATCCCTGTTTGTCCAGGGGAGTATCATCAGCCACATTGTCGCTCAGCGAGCAAACTCGGTGGCCCGCATCTCCCGAATCACGGTGATCTTGATCTGGCCCGGATAGGTCATCTCGTCTTCAATCTTGTGGGCCACCTCGCGGGCTAAGACTGCGGCCTCGCCGTCGCTCACCGAGCCGGGGCTGACAATGACCCGGACCTCACGACCGGCCTGCACGGCAAACGACTTTTCGACCCCGATGAAAGATCGCCCGATCCGCTCCAGATCCTCCAGACGACGGACATAGCTTTCGAGCACTTCCCGTCGCGCTCCGGGTCGGGCTCCAGACAGCGCATCGGCCGCATCCACCAGCGGGGCCAGCACAGTCTCGGCCTTGACCTCTTCGTGATGGGCGGCAATGGCGTTGACGATCTTTGCCGACTCCCCGTATTTGCGAGCCACATCACCGCCAATGATGGCGTGTGAGCCCTCAATTTCGTGCGATACCGCTTTGCCAATGTCGTGCAACAGCGCGGCTCGCCGGGCCTGTTTTTCATTCAGGCCCAACTCAGCGGCCATGATCCCGCACACATAGGCGGTTTCAATCGAGTGCATCAGCACATTCTGGCCGTAGGAGTAACGATATTTCAGCATACCGATAAGCTTGATAATCTCCGGATGCACGCCGTGGATACCCAGCTCCAGGACAGCCCGTTGACCAGCCTCACGGACCGCTTCCTCGACTTCTTCTTCGGCCTTTTTGACCACTTCTTCAATTCGGCCGGGGTGAATCCGACCGTCTGAGATCAGCCGTCCAAGCCCGACCCGGGCAATTTCCCGGCGGATGGGGCTATGGCTCGAAATCAGCACCGCTTCCGGCGTATCGTCAACAATCAGGTCCACACCGGTGGCCGCTTCAATGGCGCGGATGTTGCGCCCCTCGCGGCCAATGATCCGGCCCTTCATATCGTCGCTGGGCAGGGGGATTACCGCAGTGGTGCGTTCTGACACAAACTCGCCAGCCAGCCGCTCGACCGCAACGCTGATGATCTTCCTGGCTCGACGTTCGGCCTCCTCACGGGCCTCTTCTTCGACCGTCATGATCTGGCGCGCCGCCTCAGTACGGGCGTCGCTCATCATTTTCTCCAGCAGCACATTTTTGGCCTCCTCGCGGTTCATACCCGCAATCTGTTCAAGCTGCTGGCGGGTCTCCTCGATCAAGCCCTGGTACTCCTGGGCTTTCTTGTCGATCGCCTCTTCTTTGGTCTTGAACCCCCGCTCCCGATGCGACAGCTCGGTTTCCCGGTTGTCCAGGGTCACCGCTCGCTTCTCAAGGGTTTCCTCACGGCTCTGTAAACGTCGCTCGCTTTGCTGAATTTCCTTTCTCCGTTCGCGCTGTTCCTTCTCAAACTCCGTTTTTGACTGCAAGAGCACGTCCTTGGCCTGGACCTCGGCTTCCTTCTTGATGACGGACGATTCTTTTTGGGCCTCCTCTACAATCAGTTGTGCCGTTTCTTCGGCCTTGACGACTTTCTCGTGCTGCCAGCGTTGGCGCAGCAGTCCGAGCGCCCACGCCCCCGCACCGCCACACACCACTCCGATGAACCAATAGAGTACTGACCTCATCTGTCACTGACCTCCTTCCATCCCCAGGGTCGGAGGGCCTTTACATATGTAAAACCACCTCCCAGCGAGTTGTCAGCTGCATGAGGAGGATTTTCGCCCTCCCTCAAATTGCCTGGCGGAAGAAGCTTCCACAAGGCCCTCATGGAGGAGGAAATCGGCCTGAAGGACTGGGGGAGCGTCTCAGTCGGGGTCAGCCGTTTGGCAAATCCCGCTGAGAGAGCGTGGAGACCTGCGATGAGGAAGACACAACGTATTACGAGACAACACGGCCATTGCTTACGTCTTCGTTCTGTTCACTCTGCTCGATCCGTTTAAGCAAAACCGTAGACAGACGTTCTGTTTCTTCTTGGAGTTCTTGTTCTCGCTGACTGGCTTTGTGCCACTCATCTGCAATGCTCAGAGCCGCCATAATGGCAACCCGCAGAGGGACGGCGGTTTTGGTGTTGGCCGCGATATCGTGCATACGCTGGTCAACAGAATCGGCCAGCTGCCTCACATAGTCGGCTTGCTCTTCGCCGGCCACCGTGAAGGTCTGGCCAAAAATCTCGACCTCAACCAAGGCTTTCATCGCCTCCCCCCTCGTCGCTCAGCGCTATTCCGAGCCCGTCGAACTGACCCAGAATCCGTTCCAGTTTGGTCCGAATTTCCTCTCGCTCCTGTTCGTACTGCTGAAGCTGTTCGCGCAGGCGACCGTTTGCCTCCTGCTTCTCGCTCAGGCGTTGGCTCAGCATCGCCTTTTCCCGGCAAATCCGCGCGTGGCGCTCCAGCATTCCATCAAGCTTCTCCTCAAGAAGTTTGAGGCTTGGTATAGCCATATCACCCAAAAGTAAAGGAAAAGTTCAACTCGAGTGTATGGCTCTTCGCGCTGTGAGTCAAGGGAACATCAGGAGTCCTCAGCAGAAAAAAGCGCCTCGACAAAGGCGGTCGCCTCAAAGTCATACAGGTCTTCGGCGCCTTCGCCCAGGCCAATGCCCCGAATCGGGACGCCGAGTTGCTCGGTAACGGATAGCACCACTCCGCCCTTTCCCGAGCCGTCCATCTTGGTCAGAATGACACCGCTGAGCGGAAATGCAGCCTGAAAGGTCCGCGCCTGGCTCAGCGCGTTCTGGCCGGTGGCCGCGTCAAGGACCAACAGTACCTCGTGAGGCGCCCCCTGGAGTTCCTTGGCGATCACCCGATGTACCTTTTTGAGTTCTTCCATGAGCGGCGTTCGGGTATGCAGCCGTCCGGCGGTGTCAATCAGCACCACATCAACCTTGCGGGCTATACCGGCTCGAATCCCGTCAAAGGCTACCGCTGCGGGGGAGGCTCCGGTCTGATGCTTAATTACCTCCACGCCCAGCCGGTCGGCCCAGACTTCGAGCTGCTCAATGGCTGCGGCCCGGAAAGTATCCCCGGCCACCAGTAAAACCGTCTGGCCTTCCTGCCCAAAGCGAGCCGCCAGCTTGGCCAGGGTGGTCGTCTTACCCACTCCATTGACACCGACCATCAGGATCACCCAGGGCCGGGCTTGGCCAAGCAGCGAGGGGGCGGTGGTCGGCAGAAGCCGGAGCATCTCGTCTTTCAGGTAGCCCTTCAACTCCTCCCCATCAGCCGGACGCTCGCGCCGGCAGCGTTCCCGCAGCCGCTCAATCAGGAGCAGGGTCTCCTGCACCCCAACGTCTGTGCCAAGCAAGACCTCTTCCAAGTCGTCAAAAAGCGCGTCGTCAATCGGCCGACCGCGCAGGATTCGGTCCAGGGGCGCGCGCAGAGCCTGGCGCAGACGGGACAAACCGCGTCGCCATACCGACTGTTTCTGCTCTGGAGGAGTTTTTTTTCGCCACGACAGAGCCATCAGGACAGACTCACCGAGACCACGCTTGAGATGCCCGGTTCCTGCATGGTCACACCGTACAGGGTCGAAGCAGCTTCCATGGTCCGTTTGTTATGGGTGATTAAGATCACCTGGGTTGTTTGGCTGATTTCTCTGACTAACTGGTTGAAGCGCCCCACATTGGCATCGTCAAGCGGGGCATCGACCTCGTCCAGCACACAAAACGGACTGGGGCGGATCAGAAACAGGGCGAAGGTAAAACTCAGCGCAGCCAGCGCCCGCTCGCCGCCAGACAGCAGCTGCAGGGAACGCAAGCGTTTGCCGGGCGGCTGGACCGAGATTTCTACCCCGCAGTGAATGGGATCGTTTTCATCCGTCAGGCTGATCTGGGCGCTGCCGCCCTCGACCAGACGTTCATAGACATGGCGAAATTTCGCGTCAACCAATCCAAACGTCTCTCTGAAGCGGTCGCGCGACTCGCGGTTGAGCTTGGCAATCGTTCTCTGCAAATCGGCAATCGAGGCCTGCAAGTCGGCCTCCTGTTCCTTCAGCGACGTGTGACGCTGTTCGACCGCCACCAGTTCAGCCGCCGCACCGGGGTTGACCTCGCCAAGCCGGCCGATCTTGTCACGCAGCTCTTGGCGACGCGCTTCGGCCGTCTCAGTCTCAAGCTCGGCGCTCACATACTGGGCCAGCACGCCAGGAATGGCAATCTCATAGCGTTCGTATCCGGCCGTATTGATGTGATCGCAGCTAACCCGTTTTTCAGCGCTCTTGACCTCAAGCCGAGTCTTCTCTTCCTGGAATTCGAGCAGGCTGGCCCGGCACCGCTCAAGTTCCTCTTCATACGCGCGACAACTCGCGCGCAGCCGGGCGCAGGCCTCTTGCCGGCGCTCGTGTTCCTGGCCCACGCTGGCCAGTTCGGTCTGCTGCTGGGCGGCACGGGCGACCTGCTCTGTCAGCTCAGTCTGAATCTGGTCTGCTTCGGCCTGGGCGGCGCGGTGTTCGGCCTGGCAGGCTGTCGCGCGCTCGGCCAGCTCGGTCTGCTGCTCTTGCAGCCGCGAGCGCTGGGTGCGCAGCCCCTCCTGACGCTCACGACGCTCGGCTACCCGCACCCGCAGCTCGTCACACACCTCTCGCTGGTGTTCGAGGGCAAGTTTGGCCTGGGCGACCTGCTCCTGCCGTTCGGCCAGCCGGGCTTCTCGTTCTTGACGCTGGTCGTCCAGCTCAGACTCTTGGGCGGCCAAGCCGGCAATTTCGCTTCCGAGTCCGCTCTGCTCCTCCTCCAGAGTCTGGCGTTCGTAGCCGATACTCTCTTTCTTATCCAACAGGCGGCGCTGTTCGCCCTCCAGTTGGGCGGCCTGGGCGTGCAGGGCTTGTTTTTCTTCGCCCCAGGCGCGGGCCTGGGCTTCTAAGCGGGCCAATTCACCCTCCAGCTCCTGACGGCTGCGTTTGGTTTCCTGGCGACGGCGTACCAGGTCGGCTACCACGCCGTCGTGCCGCTCGACGTGGTCGTGCAGGTCGCGGATTTCCCGACGGCGCTCCAGCAAGCCCTCTTGGACAATGCCCTGACTGCCACCGCTGACTACCCCCTGGGCGGTCAGCACCTCGCCGCTCGGCGTCACAAAAGTCCGCGGCTGACGGTCACGCTGCCAGCACTCCAGGCCGACCCGCAGGTCAGGGACCAGAAAGGTATCGGCCAGCAGGGCCTCGACTACTTCACGGCCCTGGGGCGCAACCGACAGCAGGCTGAGCAGGGGAGTCAAGCCGTCCGGCTCGCTGGGCGCGGGCATGACCACCGCAAGCCCCTGGCCAACGGTCAGGGCATGGCCGTTGTGTTGGGACGCGGGCTGGGGACCGCTCCGGGGTTGAAGCGGGATAAAGCTGCCGTGGCCGGCCTCGGCCTGATGCAAGTACTCGACGGCGGTCAACCCGTCGCCAACCTCGGCAACCACGACATACTCGAGTTTCTCGCGCAGGACCGCAGCAACTGCCCGTTCATAGCTATGCGGGACCTCAAGCATCTGGGCAACCACACCGACCACCCGGGTTAGCGATTCAGCCTCAGCCATGATGGACTGCACCCCGGGTGCATAGCGCTCATAGCCCTGCTCCATCTCTTTGAGGGTAGACAGCCGGGTTCGTAACTCGGCCTGCTTGGCCCAGGCCCCGGCCAGCTCTTGTTCCAGCCCTTCCCCGACGCGCACCAGCGCCTGTAAGCCGTCCGTCTTCTCGCCCCGCTCACGCTGGCCGAGCCGCAGGCATTCGTCCAGTTCGGCCGCCCGCGTGTGGGTCGTAGCCAGACTCTGCTCGGTGTCGGCCAGACTGGCCGAGGCCTGGTGGGCCTCGGTCGCCAAGACCTGGAGGCGATCCGCCAGTTCCTCCCCCCGGCGCCGGGCGTAGGCCAGCCCGTTCTGTACCTGGGCGTGCCGGGTCAGCACATCGACGATCTCGGTTTTCAACTCTTCGGCCGCCGCCTCATGGCTCACAAGGGTGTCTTGCAGGCGGGCGCTGTCCTGTTCGTGACGGCTGAGCACCGTTTCTTCCTCGGCCAGTTGGGTCTGACTCTGGCGGGTTTGTTCGGCCAGACCCTCGACCTCGTTCTGCACCGCACTACGGCGCTCCTCCACCGCCGCCAGCTCGGTTTGAGCCGCGCCGGCGCGGTCGGCGGCCCGCTGTTCCTGGTGGAGGAGAAACTCCTTGCGCTGTTCGCCCTGTTGCAGGGCGCTCTGTATGGCGTGAACCCGCTCCTCACTGGCGCGTAGCGCGGTCTCCTGGTCTTCCAGAGCCGTCTGCGCCTGGACACGCTCGGCCTGGAGCTGCTGCGTCCGGTCTTCGAGAGCGGTTTCCTTGGCCAAGACTGCGGTCCGGCGCCGGTCAAGATCGACCAGTTCATCCAACAAGGTCTGGTAGGCTTGGCACAGCAGGGTCAGGTCTACGGTTTTCAGTTCCTCTTGCAACGCTTGGTACTGGGCAGCCTTTTTGGCCTGGCGCCGCAGCGTGCTCAGCTGCCGCTCCATTTCGGACAGCAGATCGGCCACCCGAGCCAGATTATCCTGGGTCCGCTCGAGCTTGCGCTCAGCGGCCAGCCGCCGGCTGCGGTATAAGCTGACGCCTGCGGCTTCTTCGATCAGCACCCGGATATCGTCCGCTTTGGCGTTGATGAGATGCTCAACCCGGCCCTGTTCGATGATCGCATAGGCCTTGCTGCCAGCCCCGGTGCCGAGGAAGAACTCGACAATGTCCCGCAGCCGACACGGGATATTGTTCAAGAAATACTCAGAATCACCCGACCGGAAGTAGCGGCGCGAGATCATCATCTCGGTCCAGCCGTTGCCGGCCCGAGCAGCCGTGACGGGGCTTCCATTTCCAAGCGCCGCCGGTTGCGAAGCGACCGGGGTGTCGGCATTTTCGAGCAGCAGCTTGACCTCGGCCATGCCCAGCGGAGGATTCCCCTGGGTACCGGCAAAGACAACGTCACTCATTTCGGCGCCCCGCAGTTGACGCGAACTCTGCTCACCCAGGACCCAGCGCAAGGCGTCAACCACATTCGATTTGCCGCACCCGTTGGGACCGACAATGGCCGTCACTCCGGCCGGAAACGTCAGCGCCGTCTTGTCTTTGAAGGATTTGAATCCAAGGAGTTCAATCTGTTTGATCCTCATGACCCCACCTCCCCACTCCTCCCCAAGCCCCCGTCCGGTTCATCCGCAAGGGAATGGGTTCGAGGATTGATCCGGTCACTATATCTTGTATGGGGAAAAAATCCAGCGCGGGCCACGCTTGCCTTTTCTTGCCCCGAAGCCTAGCCTGCGGGAGGGAGTTTTCAGATCGGAGGAAAGGTGCTTACAACCGTATCGTTTTTCCGCTGGCCGCAGCTCGTCAGCGCTATCGGTCTACTGCTTGTCTTCATCCTGCTTTCCCCCGCGTCAGTGGCGGGACAGCCCGACTGGGCAGCGGTGGAGCAGGAGGCCGGCCAGCTGCTGAGCCGCTATATCCAGATCGACACCACGAATCCGCCGGGCAATGAAGTCGCCGCAGCCCGGTTCTGGCAAGAACAGCTGGCCCAAGAGGGAATTGAGGCCCAGGCGTACGAGTCCCGGCCCGGCCGGGGCATTGTGTCCGCCCGGCTCAGCGGCAGCGGCGAAAAAAAACCGCTCATTCTGCTCCACCATATGGACGTGGTGCCGGCCGAGGCCGAGCACTGGGACCTTGAGCCGTTCTCCGGCCTGATCGAAGACGGCCACGTCCACGGCCGCGGCGCGCTCGACTGCAAGGGTACGGCCGTCGTCCAGTTTCTGGCCCTGGCCCTGCTCAAGCGCCACGCCATTGGTCTCAAACGCGACATTATTTTTCTGGGCACCGGCGACGAAGAAACCGGCGGCCAGCACGGGGCGGGCTGGTTTCTTGACACTCATTTCGACCGCATTCAGGACGCCGAGTTTGTTTTGACTGAGGGCGGCGGGATCCGTCGTGACGGAGAAGACATCTCCTACACCGTCAGTGTGGCCGAAAAGTCGCCGTGCTGGATCCGCCTGACGGCCACGGGCCAAGCCGGCCACGGCTCGGTGCCGCGACCCGATAGTGCGGTCACCCGTCTGCTGCGCGCCCTGGGCAATATCCAGAATTACACCGCTCCAATCAGGGTCGTGCCGGCCGTCCAAGCCTATTTTTCATCCCTGGCCGAGCGTGAGGATGACGACACCGCAGCCCATTACCGCGATCTCGAACGCGCCCTGACCGACCCGGATTTTCATCGGACGTTCATGGCACAGCCCTACCACAACGCCCTGGTCCGCAACACGATTGCGCCGACGGTTCTCAGCGGCAGCCAAAAGACCAACTCGGTGCCCGCTCAGGCCACGGCCGAACTCGACTGCCGCCTGCTGCCGGGTGAGGATGCCCAGCAGTTTATCGCCACCCTGACCAAGGTCGTGAGCGATCCCCAGGTTGAGCTGTCGGTCCTGCTCAATTTTCCCCCGGTCGCGTCGGCGGCCGATACGCCGCTGTTTCGGGCTATCAGCGCCGTGGCCAAGCGCCACCATCCCCAGGCCCTGGTCCTGCCGACCATGCTGGCCGGCTTTACCGACAGCCGCTATTTTCGTGAAAAAGGCATAGTCAGCTACGGTTTTTCGGGCATTGCGCTGCAAGCCGGGGAAAACTACGGGGTGCACGGTCCCAACGAACGGGTTCCACTGGCCAGCCTGGGTCAGGCCACCCAAATCCTGTTCGAGGTCTTGCAGGAGCTTGACGCAGACGCGGGGGAGACAGCGGGATGACGCGACGCACATTCGTCCGCGGTATGGCGGCCGCCGGCGCGCTGCTGTCCATGCCACACTTCTTGAAACGCAGCGGAGTCAAGGCGGCCCACGACCTGAGTCAGCCCACCCCAGCCCAGCCCTTTCTGGACTGGTTCGGGGTTGACCGCTCTCTGATTGAGCGAGTCTTACGCGAGTTGGGAAGCGGCGGGGCGGATACGGCCGAGCTGTATTTTCAGCATCAACGCCTGAACGCCGTCATACTCGAAGACGGCATCATCAGCCGTGCCAGCTCCCATATTCAGCAGGGCGTCGGTCTGCGCAGCGTAGTCGGGGATCAGACCGGCTACGCCTTTACCGAAGACATCAGCCTGCCGTCCATGCTGGCTGCGGCTCAGACCGCAGCGGCGATTGCCGGGCAGACCCGTGCCGTGGCGCCCATCGCCTTGAACGATAAACACCTGGGCGATCTGTACCGCGTCCAGGTTCCGTGGTCGGAGGTCGGCATTGGGCACAAGCTCCCCCTGCTGCGTCAGGTCGAGGCCTTGGCCACGGCGGCCGACCCGGCCGTTGAAAAAGTGCGTATTTATTGGGTCGATGCAGACGAACGGATCATGATCGCCCGCCTCGACGGCAGTCTCGTCAGCGACCATCGGCCCATGACCCGCCTGTCGCTCCACCTGACCGCCCGGAAAGACGGCCAGGTCCAGACCGGCGGGACCAATATCGCCGCCCGCCAAGACCTGGACTGGTATACCCAGGAGCGTCTCAGACAGCTGGTGTCCGATGCGGTCGGACGTACCCTGATCCTGTTTGAGGCCGGCCACCCGCCGGCCGGAGAACTGCCGGTTGTTCTGGCCGCCGGAGCGAGCGGGATTCTGCTGCACGAGGCGGTCGGGCACGGACTGGAAGCCGACTTCAACCGCAAAGGCGTCAGCATCTACTCGGACATGTTGGGCCAGCAGGTCGCCGCACCGTTCGTGACCGTTGTCGATCAGGCCAGCCTGGCCCACGAACGCGGCGCCCTGAACTACGACGACGAGGGTCAACCCTGCGGCCGAACGGTACTGGTTGAAAACGGCATCTTGAACGCGTATCTGCACGACGCGATCAGCGCGCGGCACTACAAAACACCCCCGACCGGTTCCGGGCGGCGGCAGTCCTACAAGCACGCGCCGCTGCCGCGTATGACGTGTACCTTTATGGAGAACGGCCCCCACAGCCGGGAGGAGATCATCCGGGCGGTCAAGCGCGGCATTATCGCCGAGACATATGCAAACGGCCAAGTTCGGATCGGGGCGGGCGATTTTACCTTTTTTATCAAAAACGGCTGGTTGATCGAAAACGGGAACATCACCGCTCCGATCAAAGACTGTAATATCATCGGCAACGGGCCTGAGGCACTGACCAGGATCAGCATGGTAGCAAACGACGGGCGACTGGATACCGGCGGCTGGACGTGTGGCAAAGACGGCCAGAGCGTGCCGGTGTCCCAGGGTATGCCGACCGTTCTGGTCTCCAGCCTGACCGTCGGTGGGGTCAATGCCGGCTGAGCTGCTCGAGCGCGTCCAGCAGACCGTCGAGGTCGGTAAGCAGGCCGGGGCCGACGATGTCTTTGCCACCCTCAGCCGCAGCCGCACGGTTGAGTTCAGTTGGCGCGACGGCGCGCTCGAAAAAGTCAAAGACACCACCTCGCGCAGCCTGGTCGTGCGGCTGTTCGTCCAGGGCCGCTATTCATCCCACACCACCACTGATCTCGATCCCGACCGTGTTAGCGCTTTTGTGGGCCAGGCGCTTGCCCTGACCCGAGCCCTGGAGTCGGACCGCCAGCGGACAATCACCCCGCCCGAACTGTACGCCGGGCGGACCGGACGCGAGTTGGAGTTGCTTGACCCCGACGTTCAAGCCCTCAGCCGCGACCAACGCCTGGCCTGGTGTGAAATCATGGATGCGGTCGCCCACGGCCACAGCAGCGTCATTTCGGCCACAGCTGTGGTGTCTGACGCTCACAGCCAGGAGGCGGCGGCAAGCTCAAACGGCTTTAGCGCTGTCTCCGCCGCCAGCTTGTGCTGGCTGGGCAGCCAGGTCACCCTGCGGGATCAGGCTCAGCGTCGGGCTGAGGCCAGTTTTTATGCCGGCGCCCGGCATCTATCCGACCTGCCGGACGCCGAACAGGTGGCCCGGCAGGCTCTGGGACGGGCCGTCCTGCGCCTTGGGACCGACAAAGGACCGACCCAGCGGACACACATGGTGGTTGACCCCAGCGCGGCGACAGCGCTGGTCAGCCGTCTGCTGAGCGCCGCCACCGCCCATAGCGTTCAGCAGGGCCAGTCGTTTTGGGCCGGTCTGCTCGGCCAACCGGGGTTCAGCCACAAACTCACGCTTATCGACAATCCGCTCCGCGTCCGCGGGCTGGCCTCGCGCTATTACGACACCGAAGGCATCGCGGCCAAACCCTTCACCCTGGTCGAAAACGGGACCGTCCGTCAGCTGTATGTTGACACCTATTACGGACGCAAAATCGGCCTGCCGCCGACCACCGGCTCCCCCTCCAACCGGGAAGTCCGGCTCGGCCGGCGCGGGCTCGACCAGATTGTGTCGGATGTCGGCAGCGGGGTGTATGTCACGTCCTGGCTGGGCGGCAACGCCAACCCGACCAGCGGAGATTTTTCCTTTGGGCTGCAGGGCCATATGATTGAAAATGGCACAATCGGCCGACCGATCCGTGAAATGAACGTAACGGGCAATCTGCGCCAGCTGTTTCAGCATATCGCTGAAATCGGCAATGACCCCTGGCCCTATTCCCCGGTTCGAGCGCCCACGCTGGTCTTCGAAGACGTCCAGTTCAGCGGGACCTAGCGGACCGGCGCCCGGAGTGATGAGCCGGGCGCCGGTGCCCCTCCCCTCCGCTTCCGCCTTGATTCTCTACAAACCCGGGTGGTAAACATCGGAGTCAGTCTAGGCCAACCGAGGAGCAGCAGCTATGAAGACACGCGCGGCAGTCGCCTGGGAAGCGGGCAAACCCCTCGAAATTGAACAGGTGGACATCGAAGGCCCCCAAAAGGGCGAGGTCATGGTCCAGCTTAAGGCAACCGGCGTCTGTCATACCGACGCCTTCACCCTGTCCGGCGACGACCCCGAGGGCGTGTTTCCGGCCATCCTCGGCCATGAGGGGGCCGGCGTCGTGGTTGAGGTTGGCCCAGAGGTCAGCAGCGTCAAACCGGGCGACCATGTCATCCCGCTGTACACCCCCGAAGACCCCAACTGCCCGTTCATCAAATCCGGCAAGACCAACCTGTGCCAGACGATTCGCGGCACCCAGGGGCGTGGCCTGATGCCCGACGAGACCAGCCGCTTTTCCTCACGCGGCACAACGATTTACCACTACATGGGCACCAGCACCTTCAGCGAATACACCGTCCTGCCCGAAATCGCCACTGCGGTCATCCAGAAGGAAGCTCCGCTGGAAAAGGTGTGTCTGCTGGGCTGCGGGGTCACGACCGGCATCGGGGCGGTGAAAAACACGGCCAAGGCCGAACCCGGCAGCACAATTGCCATCTTCGGACTGGGCGGCATCGGGCTGGCCGTGGTGGTCGGCTCGGTCATGGCCGAAGCCTCGCGGATCATCGCCATCGACATCAACCCGGCCAAATTTGAGTTGGCCAAAAAGTTCGGGGCGACCGAGTGTGTCAATCCCCAGGACTACGACGCCCCGATTCAGGATGTCATCGTCGATATGACCGACGGCGGCGTGGACTACTCGTTTGAGTGCATCGGCAATGTGAATACCATGCGGGCCGCCCTGGAGTGCAGTCACAAGGGCTGGGGCGAATCGATCATTATCGGCGTGGCCGGCGCCGGTCAGGAGATCTCGACCCGCCCGTTCATGCTGGTCACCGGTCGGGTGTGGCGCGGGACGGCCTTTGGTGGCGTCAAAGGCCGCTCGGAACTGCCCTGGTTTGTCGACAAAGCCATGGCCGGCGACATTCCGCTCGACGATTTCATTACCCACACCATGCCCTTGGACGAGGTCAACACAGCCTTCGATTTGATGCACCAGGGCAAGAGCATCCGCTCAGTGGTGCATTACTGAACACGGCTGCGCCAGGAGGCGGCGATGCGTATTGAAACCGCACAGGCGTGTGCGAAGACGATAGCCGAGTGTGAAAAGCTCGCGGCCTGACAGTCCGCCGCCTAACGGGCAACGCCGTCTCTGCCGGCTTGTCCATCAGCAGCTCCCCCACCTTGGCCCTCCGCCGTCGGCTATGCTATAAGGACGGCTCGCATCTGGCGACAAGATAACACCGAGGAGACTTTTTCATGTCGAGACTGTGTCCAGTCACTGGCAAACGCCCACGCAGCGGGAACAACGTGTCCCACGCCAACAATAGAACGAAACGGCGCTTTCTTCCAAACATGCAGACCCACAAGTTCTGGCTGGCGAGCGAAAAACGCTGGGTGCGTCTGCGTCTGAGCGCGCGTGGGATTCGGACGATTGATAAGCTGGGCATTGAACGGGTGTTGAAAGACATGCGCCAGCGCGGCATCAAAGTGTAGACCGACTTGACAAGGGGAGGACGAACGATGCGCGAAAAGATCAAACTGGAATCGTCAGCCGGAACCGGCCACTTTTACATTGCGACCAAGAACAAAAAGACCATGGCGGACAAGCTCGAACTCAAAAAGTACGATCCGGTGGCGCGCAAACACGTCATCTACAAGGAAACCCGCCTGAAATAGCGGCGCTCCAAGCTGCAACAAAAAGGCCGACATGCGCTGTCGGCCTTTTTTCGTGCTGTCGGCGGAAAGCCCGCTCAGTCAAGCACCTTGCCGGTCCGTTTGCTGACACGGACCTTCTTACCCTCAACAATCCTGAATCCGACCCGGGTCGGACGACCGTCCTCAGGGTCGAGCGGCATGACGTTTGAGATATGCAGGGGCGCCTCTTTTTCCACAATGCCGCCCTGCTGCTGTTGCTGGTTCGGCTTGATGTGGCGTTTGACCATATTCAGGCCCCGGACTGTGACCCGGTCCTGTGTGGAAAACACCTGAAGGACTTCGCCCGTCTTGCCCCGGTCCTTACCGGCCATGACCTGGACGGTGTCGTTTTTGCGGATACGGCTTGCCATCGGTTTGTACTCCTTACCCAGTCGGAGCGGCCATCATACACAAAGATTCTGACAAGGGAAGTTCCCCTGTCAGAGGGGCGAGTCAGGCGCACCGGTCGCACAGCCCCTTGAGTTGGACTTCGACCTGCTGGTCGCGCACCGAGCGGGGGACGGCTGCGGCCGGCTTGATCCGCACGCTCATCTCGGGCAGGCACTCCACCTCGCCACAATCGGTGCACATGAAGTGCGGATGCTCGGTTTGTTGTTCGACCTGACCCATCCGGCGCAGTTCATACCGCCACACGTGGTCGCCGACATCCGTCCGCAGCAGCAGGCCGACCCCAGTCAGGTCAATCAGGTTGCGGTAGATCGTGGCCCGGTCAAACCCCTGCTCTTCCAGAGCGTCAAAAATTTCGGCATGGCTCAGCGGAGTCGTCATCGATTGCAGATAGCTCAGCACGGCAATCCGGGGCATTGTGCCGCGCAGCCCAGCCGCACGAATACTGGCCCGTATTTCGCTGACCGAAGGATGAGGAGGCTGAGATGACTTCATCGGTCTGCTCCTGAGTTTTTATTGTATAAAGGCCGCCTCCGTTTGACAATGAGAACAGCCTCAGGGCCGGGGCCGCGCCCCGTGACGCACCGCGACGGGAGGGTGGCACCTGGCGAGAGCGACTGCAAGGTCCTCGGGGGCAAAGCCGTTGCCGATGAACACCAGGTGGTCCGGCGGTTGGGGCTGGAGGCTGACCTCCCCGATGCCGACCTCTTCTCCATCGTAGTGAAACAGCCACTGCTTTGTCGGATCAGTGAAACGCACAAAGCCTTTAGCCCGCCAAATTGTTTCTGGCAGGGCTTGGATAAGCTCTATAAACCGCTCGGGCAAAAGCGGTCCGGGGCAGGCGTAGGTATAGGAGTGGAAATGGGCATGGTCCGGCGCTGGCGTGTCCATGCCGGGAAGGTGCAAGACCTCTCCCTGATGACCGACAAGCCGGGAAAAATCCATCCGTCCGTGCGTGGTTCGCACCACCACGGCGCGTGGATTCTCGCGGCGGACCTGTGTCTCCAAATCCGCCAGCTCAGCCGCCGGGACGACATCTGCCTTGTTGATCAGGACAAAATCCGCCAGCCGCAGATGCCGCTGAAAATGATAGCCCTCAGCCGTTGTTCGGCGCGCACTGCTGCGCGGGTCAATCACAGCGGTCAGGCTTGCCATACGGACGAGCGGCAGGAGTTCAGGACGCGTCAGCTGGTCGATCAGTTGCAAAGGATCGGCCAAACCCGTTGTTTCAATGCAAATCGCGTGCGGCCGGTCCGCCAGCACCTCTCGGAGCGCCAGTGACAGGTCGGGCCGGAGGGTGCAGCAGATACACCCGTCGCTAAAAGCCCGGACCGTATAGCCCTGCCCACGCAACAGCTCAGCGTCAATGTTGATCGCCCCGTAGTCGTTGATCAACACGGCCGGCCTCAGATTCTGCCCCGTCATGTAGGGGAGAAGGCCCTGCAAAAACGTCGTCTTGCCGCTGCCCAGGAAGCCCCAGACGACATGCACCGGAACCCGCCGGGACTCGTCCAGGACAGTCTCCGTTTTTCCTTGATGGCTTTTCCCGCGTCTTGTCATAGCCTTGGCCCGGGGCTCGCTGATATGCTGCCAACGCTCTCGCCCGTCACACAGCACTCATGGATGAACTACGACGCAGATTAGCACCGACGCCCTACTTTTGCAATATAATTGCAAATACATCCTGGACTTATTTATGACCGTCGGCGGTACGATCCAGGCACCAAATTGTACACCAGAGGAGCATTGTTCGATCATTTGGTGTACAATCTCCCGGTCCCACACAGTACACCCACGGAGTAGCGCCGACATGGCCCAGCCCCAGCCACCTCCCCTCAATCAGGACCCCAGGTCTTTGCCCCCAGCTGGGGCGTATGACAAGCTTGCCTCTGCTGAAGAGGCTCGACCGGACAGGCGAGGCAGTGGGCTGGACTGGCTTCGGCCCTACCTCCAGCGTGCTCATGCCAGGAGTACTCAGCGCTGGGCCAGAGCGGTGGACAGATGCGTCACCGTGGATCACCTGCGTCAGGTCATGGAGAGGCGCGTCCCGCCAATTGTGAGGGAATATTATCGCGGCGGCGCCGACAATGAAGTCACGCTCAGGGATAATGTCGAAGCCTTTCAACGCGAACGTTTCAAGCCCAGGTCCGGGGTGCAGCTCGACACGGTGGAGATGCGGGCTGAAATCCTCGGGCATCCCATTGCCCTGCCCGTCATCGCCGGGCCAATAGGCAGCCCAAGAATGCTCTGGCCGCGTGGCGAGGCCGTGGCGGCCAAGGCAGTCGGTGAAGCGGGAACAATATGCACGCTGTCAACCCTGACAGGCACCGACCTGGAAGAGGTCAGAGCCGCCTCCCAGGGACCGTGTTGGTTTCAGCTGTATCTGGTCGGCGGCAAACAGGTGGCGGCCAGGAGCATTGAGCGGGCGAGAAACGCCGGCTACTCCGCCCTGGTTCTGACCATTGATACCGCCGTGCCCGGCAACCGTGCCCACCACGAATGGCTGGGCGCCTCGCACGCCATCAACGGCACCCCGCTTCAGAAGCTGCGATTCGGACCGCAGATGCTGCGCCATCTGTCCTGGCTGATGAGTTTTTATGCGGACGGCGGCATGATGCAGTTCCGAAACGTCATCCTGGACGATGGACAGCCCATGCCCTACGCCGATATTGGAACGCAACTGCGCACTTCCGTCGTCACCTGGGAGCATCTGGCATGGATTCGGCAAATCTGGGGCGAGGACAAGCCCATCATTGCCAAAGGAATCCAGTGCGCCGAAGACGCCCGGCTGGCGGTCGAACACGGCGTGGACGCCATCGTCGTCTCCAACCACGGCGGACGCCAGATGGACCGAGTCTATCCGACCCTGTCCATGCTCAAAGACATTGCGCCGACTCTGCGTGGCTCGGGGATGACGATCCTGCTGGACAGCGGCATTCGTTCCGGCGCAGATGTCGTCATTGCCCTGGCCCATGGAGCCGATGCCGTGCTGGCCGGGCGGGCGTATATCTACGGTCTCGGCGCCGGTGGCGAGGCGGGCGTACGCAAGGCGTTCACCATCCTGAAAAAAGAGATCGAGGATACGCTGCGACTCCTGGGCTGTGCATCAATTCACGACCTGCGAGCCGAGGAGCATCTGCTGCCGTATCCCTTTGGCGGATAGACAGTGCGGGAAACTTCATCATGAGATCATCGAGCGCGCGTACTGCCTCCAAGCCACTCGCCGTGCTGAAGATCGTCTGGCGACTCCTGTTCGTTATCCTGCTGGGGATGAGCGGCGTCCTGCTCTGGCGGACCTTTGATACCACATCGCAGCCCGGCTCACCGGACCGCTTGCCGGTCCACCAGACTGTGCCGGACTTTCGTCTGCTGGCCCACACTGGTCAGGCTTTCGGCCGCCAGATGTTGTCTGGACATATCTGGGTCGCCAACTTTGTGTTTACCCGCTGTCCGGGCGTGTGCCCCCTGCTGTCAAGCCGGATGGCAAAACTGCAAACCAGGCTGGAAGAAACCGACCGGCCCTCGATTCGGCTGGTCTCTTTCAGTGTTGACCCGGAGTGGGACACACCGCCGCAGCTCAGCGGCTATGCCGACCGATACGGCGCAGACGCCAGCCGCTGGATTTTTCTGACTGGTGAGTTGAGCGTCGTCCAGCCCTTGGTCCGGGACGGTTTTCAACTGGCGATGCTGAACGCCCCTCCAGACGGGTCTCATACAAGCCATGGGCAGACTAAGCGACTCGAACAAATCGTCCACAGCGACCGTTTCGTGCTGGTTGACCCCGAGTTCCGTATCCGCGCCTACTATCGGGGCGATGAGACAAATGTGGTTGAGCAGGTGATGCGCGACATCGAGATCCTGCGCCACGAGTATCCGCCCGTTCGCTGACGACACCCCCTCTAGCCCTTGGTACAGACGTAGTAATTGTTCAGCATATCCTGCTTGACATTTTTTATCGTGACCTGGTGAAACCCGGCCTCGCTCAACAGCTCCAACGCCTTGTGCTTGCCCCACATTGCCCCGAGGCCCTCACCACGGAGGGCCAAAGAGACGGACATTCAATGCATACACGAGACGGTGTACATCATCGGTCCCAAGACGTGGTCAAGGTTCTCCTCCAGGTGGCTTGAGCTGTTGACGTCCACCATCAGAAACGTGCCGTCGGGCCGCAGGGCCTCGGCAATCCCCCTGAGCACAGCCCGGGGCTGCGCCTGGTCGTGGATAGAGTCGAAAGCGGTAATAAAGTCATACAGACTCACATCGCCCAATTCGGCCGCGTCCCGAACGGCAAACTCGGTGTTGGTGAGACCCCACTCTTGCGCTTCCGCCCGGCCCGCAGCAATGCCTTCCTGCGAGAAATCGTAGCCGGTGAAGCGGCTGTGCGGAAACGCTCTGGCCATAAGATTCACCGCATGACCGCTGCCACACCCGACGTCGAGAACGTCGATGCCGGTGCGTAAACGGTCGACCAGCTGGGAGACGAGGGGCAGGGTGATGTCAACGAGCGATATATCGTGCACGGCTCCGCTCATCTCGGCCATCAGCTTATGAAAGTCCCCGTAGGCCGAATACGGCACCCCACCCCCGGCACGAAAACTATCAATGATGCCCTGCTGAACTCTGGCCACCATCGGGATCATTTGCATCATCATCGCCAGGTTCCTCGGTCCGGCCGCCCGGGTGATGGCGGCGGCGTGCTCAGGCGGGAGCCGATATGTTTTGTCTGCCGGGTCATAGTCCACAATCCGGCCGGTCACCATGGCGCCGAGCCACTCGCGCACGTAGCGCTCATTCAGGCTACTTGCCTCTGCGATCTGCTCGCTCGTGGACGGGACTAAGCCGGCCAGCGTATCAAAGAGGCCGATCTGGTGGCCAATGACGATCATCTGGGCCACGCTGGCATCGTTGAGGATACCGAGCATCTTTTTGGAAAAGGCCTCGGCTTTTGCTTTGTCAAACTGTGAATCTGCCATCACGCGCTCCTTCCTTTTGTGTGCCGGTTGTGTCACACCTTGCCCGGCGCTCGCAAGAGGGCACGGCGCCCCGCTTGCCCTGTACTCGGGCGGTTGTTGGTTTCAAACCTCTTGACACCAACAATACTTGCTATAGAGTTGCAAAAGCATCCATGCAGCAGAAACAGTGCAAAGAATTATGGCGAAAAGGGCTCGTACTACTGAGCCTGCTCGCCCTGTTGTGCATGTCTTCCGCCGCCGCTGCTCATATCCACGGCCAGGCTGATGGCAGTCTGGCCCAACAGGAGTGTGTGCTGTGCGTGATCGGAGGGCAGAGCCCTGCCCTGCTTGCCCACCTCCCGACTGCTGCCGCCTATCTGTCCGCCATCATATGGCTCTCCCACACGGCCGAGCAATACGCTGTGGCCGCTCATCACCACTCTGCTAGTCCACGCGCCCCCCCTGTTGCGTCACAGACGCTCGCCTGATCGCAGACTTCAGTCGCGGCTGTCCGCCACTGAAGGTCGAAACCGACTTACACTATGTGAGGTTCCGTGCCGGGCTCGGCGTGGGCCAGCACTCCCTATTGGGACGGGGACCATGCCGATACTGGCGGCCCGCTATTTCGTGTTGCCTCACCCACACCTCTGTCAGACAGACGAGAAAGAAACAGCAATAGGAGAGAAAATCGTAATGAGGAGTACATATATCAGCATATTGTGCCGGCTCTTTTGTGGAGTCGCCGTTTTGACAGGCAGTTTGCTCGCCGTCGCAAGTGTGCGGGCCGATGACTCGGCCGAGGTAGAAGCCCTCAGGGAGCAGGTTCAAAGCCTCCAGGAAACCGTACAGCAGCTGCAAAAGACGATGCTCAAGATGCAGCAGGACACCACCGTCAGCGAGGAACGCGTCCAGCAACAGGTCGAGGCGGTTCGCCAGCGACAGGCTGAGGCTTTCGCCGCCCAACTGGAGTCCCCGCTCGACAGAGCCATCCAGGAGAGCCAGGCCGAAGGTCGCCAGCCGCTGCTCACGGCGGCACAGCCAGATGGTCTGTGGTCGCGCCCCCTGGGCGGTGGGGCGCAGCTGCGTCTGATTGATGTAGCGGCCGATATCTTGTTCTACGCCGGCGGTTCGAGCGAAAGAGACGCTGCGCTATCGACCATTCAGGGCGGGGCGCACGACCCGAACCGACGCGGCTTCACCCTGGGTCAGGCTGAGATTGCCCTGTCAGGAGCGGTAGATCCGTATTTTCGGGGCGACATGATCATGATCACGGCGATCGACCCGGTCGAGGGGGAAACCATTGTCGAGCTGGAAGAAGCCTTTCTGACGACCACCTCCCTGCCCTACAATCTCCAACTCGAAGTCGGCCACTTTTATACCGAATTTGGCCTCATCAACCCGCAGCATCCCCATCAGTGGGACTGGATGGACCAGCCGGTCATCAACTCGCGCCTGTTTGGCGGCGACGGCATGCGCCAGACCGGTATTCGGGCCTCGTGGGTCACGCCGACCCCGTGGTTCTCGGAGCTGCACTTCGGCATGCAGAACGCCAACGGGGTCAATATGACGAGCTTCCGGGGTGATCGCCACACCCATGCCGGCGGAGGGCATGACCACGGCGCTCATGAGGACGAACACGGCCACGGAGCCGAAGACATGCACGAAGACGACCATGACATGGCGCTCAATGGGCACGAAGACGAGCACGACCATGACCATGACCATGGCCACGACCACGGCCACGAAGACGAAGACATGCACGAGGACGAACACGGCCATGAGGACGAGCACGGCCACGAAGACGAAGACATGCACGCCGCGCTTGCCCTCGCCGGTGACCTGATTGGCGGTCGTCCAAAGGGCGGCAAGAATGTCTTCAAAGGCTTTGGCGATTTCGTGTATCTGACGCGCTGGAACAACTCGATCGATCTGACCGACGACATCACCGGGACGTTTGGCCTTTCGGGTCTGTACGGACCCAACGCAACCGGGGATGACGGCGATACCTGGATTTACGGCCTGGATATGAAGTGGCGCTGGAATCCGACCGGCAACTTCCGGGGCTGGCCCTTCCTGACCTGGCAAACCGAGCTGATGAAGCGCGATTTTCACGCCGACCTGTTCACCGGCCAGACCGCAGACGGCGATGAGAGCAGCCTACACAGCCGGACCTTGAAAGACTGGGGCTTGTACACCCAGCTGATGTACGGTTTTCGCTGGGGCTGGGCAGCCGGACTGCGCTATGAGTATGCGGGCGGCAGCGGACGCACCCTTGGCGGCCGACGGAACGATCCGTATCGGGACAACCGTCACCGCTTCTCGCCCCTCCTGACCTGGCGACCGTCGGAATTCTCACGCATCCGCTTGCAGTACAATTTCGACGAGGCCTCGCATCTCGACAACAGCGCCCACAGCGTGTGGCTCGGTTTCGAGTGGCTGTACGGCGCGCACCCGGCGCATAACTTCTAGGCGCTGATGCTCAGTGAATTGAGACACAGAAGGAACTTCTTATGCTTACGAAATATGGATTCATTGTTCTGAGCGCGGTCTTGAGTCTCTTTTTCGCTCCACTCGCCCACGGCCAGGCGCTCAAGGTATGCGCCACCGTGCCCGAGTTGGGGAGCCTGGTCCAAGAAATCGGTGGCGATCAAGTGGAAATCACCGTGTTCGCCAAGGGCACGGAAGACCCCCACTTTGTTGTCCCCAAGCCGAGCTTCATCAAAGCCCTGAGCCAGTGCGACGCCTATGTCCAGATGGGCTTTGACCTGGAAGTCGGCTGGGCGCCGCCCCTGCTGCTCAATTCCCGCAACGCCCAGGTACAGACCGGAGGCCAGGGGCATATCGACGCCTCGGTCGCGGTCGCTCCGCTTCAGGTTCCGACCGTCACGATTGACCGCTCCATGGGCGACCAACATCCGCTGGGCAATCCGCATTACTTGCTGGGCCCGCTGAACGGCCTGCGGGTCGCCGGCTTGCTCCGCGACCGGCTGTCGGCGCTCCAGCCCGGCAGCACCCAGGCTTTTGCCCAGCGTTACCAGGATTTTCGGCGCCGCCTCGGCATTGCCATGGTCGGAGAAGCGCTGTTCAACACCTACGACTTTGAGAAGCTGGCCCTCCTGGCCGAACGCGGTCGGCTGGGCCAATTCCTCAGCAGCCAGAACCAGGAGTCCCTGCTTGGCGGCTGGTTGGGCCTGATGCAGCCCTACTATGGGGAAAACGTCGTCGCAGATCACAATGCGTGGCCCTATTTTGCACGTGAGTTCGGGCTGAATGTCCTGAGCCATCTCGAACCCCTGCCGGGTATTCCACCGACCACCAATCACCTGCAAGGCGTTATCGAGTTGATGCGGGCCAGGGAGGTCAAAGTCGTGCTGGCGGCAGCGTATTACGATCCCCGCTATGCCGAGTTTGTCGCCACCAACACCGGAGCAGCGGTCGTGAATATGGCCAACCAGGCGGCGGCCCGGCCCGGCACAGAACACTACCTCGATATGATTGACTATAACGTCACCCAGCTGTCCGCAGCGTTGAGGGGGGCGACATGAGCGACACGGGCACCGCAGACCTCGTCATGACCGGTGCCAACCGCTTTCATCCGCGGATTGACCAGATTGGGGTCGGACTGTCTCTGGCGTGTGCCCTCCATTGCCTGGCTGCCCCACTTTTGCTGGCAGCAGTGCCGTTGTTCGGATTGCGTTTTGTGGCCGATGAGCTGACAGAAGTGGTCCTGCTCAGCGCTGCTCTGGCCCTGGCAGTCGGCAGCCTGTGCTGGGGATTCCGGCGGCATAAGAGCGGCCGGGTGTTTTTGCTGCTCGGGCTGGCCGTGCTGCTGCTTGCCTGGGGCAGGCTGTTCGCCCAAGGCAGCTCGGAGAGTATGCTGGTGGTTGCCGGAGCCGTGATCCTGGCCTCCAGCCATGCGCTGAACTGGCACCTGTGCCGCAGCTGTCTGGATTGCCAGCACCCGGAACACCAGGGTATAGCCCTAGGTATGGCAAGCCCTGAAGTTGTGCTCCACACACACGACTTGGCCCTCGGCTACGGCCCGAAGACCGTCTTCGCCGGCGTCAATCTGACCGTCCGAGCGGGGGAGTTCTGGTGTTTCCTGGGCAAGAACGGAGCCGGCAAAACCACGCTGTTGCGCGGTCTGCTGGGGCTGCTTCAGGCCCAGGCCGGACGGCTTCAGTTTCATCCGGAACTGGGCTGTCGCGAGCGGATCAGCTTTGTCCCCCAAGACTGCGAGGTCAACCCCAGCCTGCCGATGACGGCGCGCGAATTTGTCCTGCTGGGACTGGTCGGTATCCGCTCGAATCGCCTCCAACAAGACGAGCGCCTAGCCTGGGCCTTGG
Organism: uncultured Binatia bacterium (SeqCode); assembly: GCA_965243735.1. Taxonomy (GTDB): domain Bacteria; phylum Desulfobacterota; class Binatia; order Bin18; family Bin18; genus JAAXHF01. The sequence continues at coordinate 2,156,854 of CBDEVZ010000008.1, read as the reverse complement.
ACAAGATGGGCCTTACGGATCTGGCGGACGGGGACTACTGGGCGCTGTCCGGCGGGCAGCGCCGGCGCGTCCTGGTTGCGCGGGCGCTGGTCCGTCGCCCGACGGTCCTGGTTCTGGATGAGCCGACGGCAAACCTTGACCTGGCCATGGAAGACACCTTCGTCCAGACCCTGGCCGCCCTGCACGCCGAGGAGCGGAACACCATCCTGTTCGTGACCCACAAAATGGATATCGCGTCACGCTGTGCGACCCATATTGGGCTGTTCACCGGTGGCACGCTGGTGGCCGGTCCACGCGACCAGGTGCTGACCGACCAGAACCTCGAACAGGTATTCGGCCAGGTGTCCGGGCTGACGGCGCCTGGCGCCGCGCTGGACCGCTGGCTCCTCGACCGAGCCTACACGCAGACGTCCGGGTTGCCGGCCACAGCCGCGCGTCTTTTGGAACAGGACGATTTCTCGAAACGCTCTCAATCTTCGCCAGGCCGCTCGGAGACAGGGTCCGGGCTCCCGTCTACGGATGGAAGCCCGGAATGATCGAAAACTTTTTCGATTCGTGGTCGCTGTTTCAGCACGCGTATCTGTCCGGCTGGTTCATCGGTCTCCTGCTGTCCCTGCTCGGCGTCCTGGTTGTCGCCCGCGATCAGATCTTTATCGGTGCGGCCGTCTCCCAGGCGTCCATGCTGGGCATCGCCGTTGGTCTGTGGCTGGGCAGCGCGCTCAGCCACGATCCTCACAGCTGGTGGCACTCCGATCTCTTTCACTCGACAATGGGCGGCGTGTTTGCCGTGCTGGCGGCTCTGCTGACGGCCACCGGCAGCCGGGGCAGCGGCCGGGAAACCCACGAAGCCATCACCGGCTGGGTCTTCCTCGCCTCGCTCAGCCTGTCCATCCTGCTGATGTCCCATAGCCCGATTGGCGCCGAAGAAGTCAACCGCCTGTCAGCCAGCACCATCATCGGCGCCAGGCAGACCGATGTCTGGGTTTTTGCCGCCATGTTCGTGGCTACCGCCACGCTGCTGTTTGTCTATACCCGCCAAGCCCTGCTGCTGATTCTCGATCCCGCCATGGCCCGCGCGGTCGGCTTACGGGTAGACGTGTGGAATCGTCTGCTTGCGGTCTGGCTGGGACTGTCCGTCGGGTTCTCCATTCGTGTCTCCGGCGTGGTGTTCAGCTTTGCCAGTCTGGTCCTGCCCGCCCTGGTAGCCAAAAATGTGTGCCGTGAAACGCGGCACCTGTTCGTGGTCGCCCCGGCCGTATCGCTGGCGACGGGGATCCTCGCCTTTGTTCTGGCCAACCACTACGACTACCCTCCCGGACAGATGGCGGCGGCGTGTCTGTCCGGGCTCGTGGTGGGTGCGTGGTTGTTTCGCTGGCTCAGGGCTCGGTAGACGTGATGAGCAGGCCGAGCGGCAGGGACAGGGTATGATGCCCCACCGCACGCCAACCCAACGCTGGCTGCGGATTGGCCTTGGCCTGGTCATTGCCACCATGCTGTATAACATCGTCGAAGCGGTGATTGCGCTGTGGGCCGGCAGCCGGGCGGCAAGCATTGCGCTGATCGAGTTTGGTCTGAACAGTCTGATTGAACTCAGCGCTGGCGGGATCTTGTTGTGGCGCCTGAGGCTCGAGCTGCGAGGCGTCGCCGCAGAACGCGTCGCCCGCGCCGACCGCCGAGTGCACCAGTTTGTGGGAGCCTCGTTTTTCGCCCTGGCCGTGTATGTGCTCGGCCAAGCCAGCTGGATATTGTGGCGCCAGGCAGCTCCTGACGAAAGCCCCATCGGCATCATCCTGGCCTGTCTGTCGCTGACGATTATGCCGCTGGTGTCGTTCGGCAAGCTGCGGGCGGCTACCGTCGTCGGCAGTCAGGCCCTGCGCGCCGAGGCAAAAGAAACCCTGGCTTGCTCATACCTGTCGCTGACACTGCTGCTCGGTTTGGGTGCCAATGCGGCGCTGGACTGGTGGTGGGCCGATCCGGTCGCCGCCTTAGGCATGCTGCCCTGGTTGATCAAAGAGGGCAGAGAGGGGCTGTCTGCTCCGTCCTGACAGGGGTGATACATTGCCTCGTCCCTACTTACAACCCGGTCGCAGTAGTGTACCCTGACCGTGCTTATGATTGCCTTCTGGATTGCCAGCGCCACGTGTGTCATCACCCTGGGCGGTGGGCTGCTCGCCCTGCGTTTTCGATCCTATCAGGGGGTCTTGTTCGCCTTCTGTGCCGGGGCCTTGATGGCCGGGGCCTTGATGGAAATTCTGCCCGACGCCTTGGCCCTTCTGGCTTCGACCGACAGCGCTTTCCAGGCCCATCACCTGCGGCTCGCCTGCGTATGCGGCTTCTTGTGTTTCTATGTGCTTGAGTACGCGACCCACCATCGAGAAACGCCTGAGGAGCGGGAAGCCCATCACGCCCACGCCCCCCATGCCGGCGTGCTGGGAGCCTTCGGCATCATGGTTCACAGCCTGATTGACGGGTTTGCCATCGGCAAAGGCTTTCATATCCATGACCACGTCGGCTGGGCCATCGCGCTTGGGGTGACCCTGCATAAACTGGCCGACGGGGCCAGCGTGGCGGGCCTGATGTTAGGCACCCAGCACTCGACCCGCGCGACTACGGGTATGCTGGCTCTGACCGCCATAGCCCCCCTGTTTGGTGTGTGGCTCCAAGCCTATGTGACGCTGGCCACCCCGCAGCTGGCCTTGATGCTGGGCTGGTTTGCTGGCGTGTTTCTGTATCTTGGCGCGAGCAGTCTGCTACCGGCCGCCCATGATGCCAGCCATTCCCGTCTGCTGCCCGTCGCAACGCTGGCCGGTGTCGTGTTTATTTATGGTGCCCAGATGTTGGCCGGGCACTAATCTGCAGCCTGTTCCGCCTCGCCCAGCACCACCGCGCCGGCCTCGCTCAGCTCCTGAATCTCGGCGTCCGAATAGCCCAGCTCACGCATCAGTTCAGCCGTGTGTTCGCCGAATAGCGGCGAGCGCCGGGTGAGCCGGGCCGGCGTCTCGGACAGTTTCACCGCCGGACCGAGTACCTGGACCTTGCCACCGACCGGATGCTCCATCTCCTGAACCATGCCACGAGCCTGAATATGCGGGTCGTTGAAGACCTCGGCGTAGTTGAGGATGGGTCCGCACGGCACACCGGCTTCTTCGAGGACGGCCAGCCAGTGAGCGCGGGGTCTGGTGCTGGTCACGTCCTCAATATCCCGGGTCAGCAGGTGGCGGTTGACGACCCGTTGGCGCTCGTTTTCGTACTCCGGTCGCTCGAGCAGCTCGGGACGACCGATAGCATGGGCAAAACGCTGCCAGGTGCGGGTGTTGGCCGCGCCAAGATTGATGTAGCCGTCTGCACACTTGATGGCCTGATACGGCGCGGACAGGCGGTGGGCCGAACCCATGGGTTCGGGGATTTCGCCCCGGGTGAAATACTGGGTCGATTCCCAGATGGAAAGCGCAATCCCGGCTTCGAGCAGCGAGGTGTCGATATACTGTCCCTGGCCCGTGTTTTGGCGATGGATGTAGGCGGCCAGAATCGCCTGGGTAGCAAACAGCGCTGCCCCCAGATCGGTGATCGGCACACCGCATTTGACGGGCGGCCGACCCTCTTCTCCGGTTACCGACATGATGCCCGACATGCCCTGGGCAACGAGGTCGAAGCCTCCTTTTTTGGCATACGGCCCGGTTGCCCCAAAGCCCGACACCGAGGCATAAATCAGGCCCGGGTTGATCTGGCGCAGGTCGGCGTAGCCCAGGCCAAAGGCGTCCATGACACCGGGGCGATAGTTCTCGACCCAGATGTCGGTCCAGGCCGCCAGCCTGCGGGCGAGCGCCTGGGCCTGGGGATGTTTGAGGTTGAGGACCATGCCGCGCTTGTTGCGATTCATGGCCCAGAATGACGTGCTCTCGGTCCCCTGGCGTCCGCCCATGCCGCGTGTTGAGTCCCCGCTCGGTGGCTCGATCTTGACAACGTCGGCACCAAGATCGCCCAACAACAGGGTACAGAACGGCCCTGCCATGACCTGGGTCAAGTCCAGAACCTTGACCCCGTGGAGTGCCTGTTTCACCGTATCACCTCCGATAGACTGCGTTCGTATACACCGGTTCGGAGCACCTGCGCAAGACTGACCGAAGATCCCGGAACCCGTCTACCCGACGACGGCTCCGCCTTGACCTAATAGTCGCTGCTCCGGCGTCGTTCCTCGTAAACTTTATACCCGTATACGATCACACCCTTATCAATACGGATGGTGAATCCGCATTTCGGCTGAATACACACCCAGACCTTGTATTCGAGCGATGCGCCGCGTGGCCCAAAGTCAGACAGAGGCACAAGTATGCCCTGACTGCATTTCCGACACCGAGGTAAATCCACTCCTAGCGCCTCCTGATGCAAACGATTGCAGAATCCATACGAGCAGTATGGCAGGAAAAAGACGTGAAAAACAAGAGCATGGGCTTGCCACACCCCACTCTTTTAGGCTAGGCCAGAGAACACACCGCACAGAGGGAAGCGCTATGGACGACACCGCCGCCGTGCTGGCCGCCAACCGGGCCTTCTACCAAGCCTTTGAGACGCTGGAGCTACGTGAAATGGAAAAGATGTGGCTGCAGGAGAGCTATATCAAATGCGTCCATCCGGGCTGGCCGCTGCTGTGCGGCTGGGGACCGGTGATGGCGAGCTGGGAGCGGATTTTTACCAATACGGAGTCGATGCGGTTCGATCTGAGCGATGTCCGAGTCGAGGTGCTGGGCGACCTGGCCTGGGTGGTGTTGATCGAAAACCTCGAATCGAGCGGACCGGGTGGCGGCTCCCGCTCCCAGGTATTAAGCACCAATGTCTTTGAAAAGCGGGCTGGCGCATGGTTGATGGTCCATCACCACGGGTCACCGATTTTTGCTCCTCCGGCGCCGCCCGAAGATCAGCTGCACTGAGCGAGGTTGCAACATGTTCGTACAGGCCACACAGCTGCGAGTGGGAACGCTGATTGTGTATCGCGACGACCTCCACCGTGTTATGGAATTAATACACATCACTCCGGGCAATAAGCGTGGCTTTGTCCAGACCAAGCTGCGCAACCTGCGCACCGGTCTGCAGACGGAAAACAAGTTTCGCTCAGACGACAAAATCGAGCGGGCGACGCTCGACCAGCAAGACATGCAGTACCTGTATGAATCGAGCGGGACCTACCATTTCATGAATGCCCAGAGCTATGAACAGATAGAGCTGTCACAGGACAGCCTGGGCCAGGCGGTCCAATTCCTGACCCCCAATCTGATGATCAAGGTTGACCTGCATAACGGCCAGCCGGTCGGCATTTCCCTGCCCAAGACCGTAGACCTCAGGGTTGAGGACACGCCCCCCTCTCTCAAGGGCGCAACCGTCAACAACGAACTCAAACCGGCCACGACCGAAACCGGCCTAGTCGTTCGCGTACCCGGTTTTATTGAAATTGGGGAAACCGTCAGAGTCGATACCGAGACGGGAAACTATCTGTCACGGGCGAAGTAGCGGTTCGCCCGTCTGCGACGGATGGGCCGCCCCGTTGTTTGGGATCTGGTGTCCGTTGCGGGTCTGCTTCTCATTCTTGGCCACGACAACGGTAAACAGGGAGAGCGGAGACGTTTTAAACCGCTGTTCAATCCGGATCGGCACGCCGTCAAAGGCCTGCTTCAGACGCAGCGACGCGCTCCAGCCCAGACGGCGGGTGAGCGGGTCAAGCGCACCGACAATCGGCCCCAGCACGGGTTTGGTGGTCCGAAAATGGTTGATGATAACGACCTTGCCCCCGGGCTTACACACCCGATGGATTTCCTTCATCATGCGAACCGGGTCAGGCACGACGCTGATGACGTGGAATGAGGTCACGTAGTCAAACGTATTATCCGGAAAATCGAGGTTGAGGGCGTCCATTTCCCTGAGCTGGATATGACGCCAGCCGTTATCAAAGGCTTTTTCCCGCGCCCGCTCCAGCATATCAGGTGCCAGATCAATGCCCGTCACCTCACAGTGGGCGGGATAGGCGGCCAGCGACAGCCCGGTTCCAACACCGACCTCGAGCACGCTTGCTCCCGGCCGGATATTCAGGGCCTGAACGGCATTTACGATCCGCTCGGTGAAAAGTGGCGTAAAAATCCGATCATAAAAATGGGAGAAACGAGAGTACATTTTACTCTCATGAGGATTTTTCAGCACCCCTGCTTTCTGCCCAGAACTCACTGCTCCCTCCCTGTCCCAGCGACAACTCTCCCCTGCATTGAGGCGCGGGGTATACCATACCCCTGCCATATCGTCAATGCAGACAAGAACTTGCACGCCTCTGAGGCCGCGCCGGGAGGAGTCACGGTGAGGTCCCGCGCCCAGAGCGGCACACGCCATTCCACCCCCCAAATGGGAGGATGGCCTCAGCGCCGTCTGCCCTCCCCGCTCCACAGCAGAACAATCGGGCTGGCGACATAGATCGAGGAGTAGGTGCCAATCGTGAAACCGACCAACAGAACGAAGGCAAAGCCGTTGATGACCGATCCGCCCAAAAAATACAGGGCCAGAAGGACCATCAAGGTTGTTCCGGAGGTAATCAGCGTCCGGCTGAGCATCTCGTTGATACTGCGCTGAATAATCGTCGCCAGGGTCTCGCGGCGCATCTTGCGCTGATTCTCCCGAATGCGGTCACACACTACTACCGTGTCGTTGACCGAATAGCCGATAACGGTCAGAAAGGCGGCGACAATCGGCAGGTCGAACTCCACATCCATCAGCAGCAGCGCGGTCGCGGTGATGAGCACGTCATGGAACAGCGCCACCGCCGCGCCAACGCCGAAGCTGAGTTGAAACCGAAAGGCAATATAGGTGCCCATGACCAGGGCCGCAAACAGGACGCTCAGAATGCCCCGTGTGCGCAGATTCCGTCCGACTTTGGGCCCGACCGTTTCCACTCGCTGAACGGGCAGCAGGCGCTCGCCAAAGTATTCCTTGAGAGTGTCCTGGACCTGGGCGGAGGGGCTGGTCTGGTCCTCGTCTGTGCCGATATCCGTCTCGGCCTCCGCCATACGGATCAGAAACTCATCCCCAGACAGACCGAAATCCTGCACCGACAGATCCTGGATATCGGTTGCGGACAGCACTTGGCGGACTTCGGCAATCGTGGGCGGATCGTTGAACTTCACGTGTACGATCGTCCCACCGGCAAAATCGACCCCATAGGTCAGCCCGCCCCGGACAAAGAAGGTGGCCAGACCGATCAGGACCAGCAGGCTGGAAAAGACGGCGGCTATTTTGGAATAGCGCAGAAAGTCGATATCGGTTCCGGGTCTGATCAGCTCCATCTAGACACTCAGCTCCACCAGGCGACGCCTGGATAAGAAATAGTCGTAGACCATCCGGGTCACCACCACCGCAGTAAAGACGGTACTCACAATCCCGATGCACAGCGTGACGGCAAAGCCGCGGATCGGTCCCGAGCCAAACTGAAACAGAATCAAGCCAGACAGAAAGGTCGTGATATTGGAGTCCAGGATCGCCGGACGAGCGTTTTCATAGCCGGACTCAACTGCGGCCCGAGCGCTCTTGCCGCGCCGCAGTTCCTCCCGCATCCGCTCATTGATCAGTACATTGGCATCAACCGCCATGCCGACCGTCAGAATGATCCCGGCAATACCGGGCAGGGTCAGGGTCGCCTCAAACATGGCTAGGGCGGCCAGCAGGTACAGAATATTGAGCCCCACCGCAACATCGGTCAGCACCCCGGCCAGCCTGTAGTATATGATCATGAACACCACCACGATAATCCCGCCGATGATAAAGGAGCGCACCCCCTGGCGGATGGAGTCCTGACCGAGCGAAGGACCGACGGTTCGCTCTTCGGCAATGGTGACCGGGGCCGGCAGCGCTCCGGCCCGCAGGACAATGGCCAAGTCACGGGCTTCTTTGATATCGAAACTGCCCGTGATCGCGGCCCGGCCACCGCCTATCCGTTCATTGATACGGGGCGCTGAGTACACGGTATTGTCGAGAATGATGGCCAGTTGACGCCCGACATTGGCGCCCGTAATTTCTTCAAACACCCGGGCGCCCGCGCCGCTCAGAACCAACTCAACGTACGGTCCCTCGATATCAACGCTGGGACGCACCCGCGCGTCGGCTACCGCCTCCCCGGTCATTAAGGTTCGCTCCTCAAGCGTATATTCGGAGGTGATCACCTCGCCCGAGAGCGGATCGAGATCCTGTCCGCGCAGGGTGACCGTGCCCGCCCCCTGCGCGCCGGCCTCGGCCACCAGCTTGAACTCCAGTACCGCAGTCTGACCGATGAGCCGTTTGGCCCGCGCGGCGTCCTGGATGCCGGGCAGCTGAACGACGACCTGTTCCTCACCGCTGAACTGGTCGGTCTGGCGCTGGACAATCGGCTCGGTCACCCCGAACTGGTCAATCCGGTTGCGCAGCGTCTCAAGCGTCTGATCGATGGCGTATTCGTGCAAGGTGCGGACCTGACGGCTGTCATAGACCAGCGTCATCCGGCCGTCTCCGGCCGGCGTCTGCACCAGATTGGGAAACTGCTCGGACAGCACGGTTTGGACCTGATTTCTGGTGTCCTGGTCGGGCGCCCGCAGATGCAGCGTGTGGTTATCACGGCTGAGGGTCGTCCCACGAATCGACGCGTCGTCAAAGGCGCGCTGAATCTCGGCAATGGTCCGGTCGAGATTATTCCTGAGCGCTTCGTCCAGATCGATCTCCAGCAGAAGATGGGTGCCCCCCCGCAGGTCGAGTCCCAGCCGGATCTGGCTGGTGGGGAGTAGGGTGCGCCACCAGTCGGGCACAGCCGTCAGCGAGGGCATCAGATAGACGAGCGCCCATACGGTCAGGCCGGCAACTAGAGCGATCCGATACCCGATGCTGGTCATCCCTTCTCCTTCCCATCCCGGCCTTCTTTGGAGTCTTTTCTGGCTTTGCCGCCCAGCAAGGTTTCAATCCGCGAACGGTCAATCCGGACGCGGACATTGGACGCAATTTCGAGTCTGACATCGGTCTCCCCGAGTTCGACGATTTTTCCGTACAAACCCCCGGCTGTCACAACTTCGTCGTTGCGTTTCAGATTCCCCAGCATGACTTTATGGGCTTTGGCCTTTTGTTGTTGAGGCCGGATCAACAGAAAATAAAACACCGCAAAGACCAGCAGCAGGGGCAGAAACTGGACCAACGGACCGGGGCCGGCAGCGGCGGCTCCCTCTTGGGCATAGGCTAGACTTCCCATGGCGCTTCCCCTTCTTCGGACAATGCAGCCTCGACGTCTGTAGCCGGCTCCAGGTCGGCCAGAAAGGGCCGGGCGAAGTCGGCGAACCGGCCGGCGGCCAAGGCTGCCCGCATTGTACGCATCAGCGACTGATAAAAATAGAGATTGTGAATCGTATTGAGCCGCGCCGACAGGATCTCACCGGCAACGGCCAGATGGCGCAGATACGCCCGCGAAAAGTGCTGGCAGGTATAACACCCACAGCCCTCCTCAACCGGCCGCGGATCGGAGGCGAACTCAGCGCGCCGAATATTCAGCCTCCCGGTCCGGGTAAACAGACTGCCGTTACGCGCATTGCGGGTCGGCATGACGCAGTCGAACATGTCGCAGCCGAGCGCCACATAGCGGACAAGTTGGGCCGGCGTGCCAACGCCCATGATGTAACGCGGCCGGGCGGCGGGCAGGAAGCGCACGGTATGAGCGGCAATGGTGTGGGTGACCGCCGGATCTTCCCCAACGCTGAGGCCGCCGATCGCATAACCGCAAAACCCCAGATCCACCAGAGCCCGGGCGCTCTGTTCACGCAGCTCGGGAAACACGCCGCCCTGGACAATTCCAAACACGGCCTGATCGTCCCGGGCTCGAGCCGCTCGGGCTCGCTCGGCCCAGCGCAGGGTCAGGGCGTGGGCGCGCTCAGCCTCCGCAAAGCTGACCTGGGCCGGCGGGCATTCGTCCAGGACCATGGCGATATCAACCCCCAGACGTTCCTGAGCCCGGATAACTGATTCCGGGGTCAGCAGGTGTACAGAACCGTCCAGATGGGAGCGAAACTCGACCCCCTGTTCGCTCAGCCGGCACAAACTTTTCAGGCTGAAGACCTGAAACCCGCCGCTGTCGGTCAAAATCGGACCATCCCAGGCCATGAAACGGTGCAGTCCGCCGGCCTGCTCAATCCGCTCAAGCCCCGGCCGCAAATACAGATGGTAGGCGTTGGCCAGGATTATTTCGGCCCCAATTTCGCGCAGTTCGCGCGGGGTCATGGCCTTGACTGTTGCCTGGGTCGCCACCGGCATAAAGGTCGGGGTTTGCACCCGACCGTGAGCCGTCATCATACAGCCCAGGCGTGCCTGGGTGTGGGAATCGGTGTGGGTCACACTGAAACGAAACATGTCGCGCTAGTCTTGCCGGGCCGTTGTATGCGTTTTTGGGCAGGCGTGCAACTCACCCGGCTGGGAACGCCAATGGTTCCTTGTAGGGGCATCCTGCTGTGGCTGCCCGCCACCTCACGCCAACGGTCCAAAGGACGGGCGTGGGGGCTGCCCCTACACAATCAGCATGCCGTCCCCATAGCTGTAAAACCGGTAGCCCCGGGCCACGGCCTCGGCGTAAGCGTGTAGAACCCGCTCCTTGCCGGCAAAGGCAGATACCAGCATCAGCAGGGTCGAGCGAGGCAGGTGAAAATTGGTAATCAAGCCGTCAATCACCCGGAAGCGAAAACCCGGATAGATAAACAGCTCGGTCTGCCGCCAGCCGGCCTGGACCTGGCCGGACGGGTCGCAGGCCGATTCAAGGGCTCGGGTGGTCGTCGTGCCGACCGCGACAACAGTCCGTCCCTGGGCTTTAGCCCTATTGATGCGTCGGGCGGTCGCATCACTGATCGAGAATTCCTCCTGCTCCATGGCGTGCTCCTCAACCCGTTCAACCCGAACCGGCTGAAAGGTGCCAAGGCCGACGTGCAGGGTCAGGAAGGCGGTTTCGATACCGTGTTCGACCAGACGGTCGAGCAGCGCCTGGGTGAAATGCAGTCCTGCGGTTGGGGCGGCCAGCGCTCCGGGCGTGCGCGCGTACACAGTCTGATACTGCTGGCGGTCTGCGGCGCGTCCGCCCGCAGGGCGTTTGATGTAGGGGGGCAGCGGCAGTTGGCCATGACGCTCAAGCAGTTGACGGAAGTCCGCCCCGGGGAAAAACTCCAGCCTCCCCCGCCCGGCCTGTGGCGCGGTCTTCCACTCGGCCCGCAGCTCGTCCGAAAAAACGACCCGCGCTCCGGCCCGGACGTGTTGACCGCCTCGGCACACCACGTCCCAGACCTCGGCTGGGCCCGGCTCACGACGCACGAGCAGGACCTCAAGCTGCCCGCCGGTCTCTTTGCGACCCAACAGGCGGGCCGGCACCACCCGGGTGTCGTTCAGGACCAGCAGGCTGCGGGGCGGCAGAAGAGACGGCAGGTCGGCAAAGCGACGGTGGGCGAGCCCCACCTGGCGGCGGTCGAGCACGAGCAGCCGGGAGCTGCTGCGCTCCCGGACGGGTTCTTGGGCAATCAGCTCGGGGGGAAGCTGGTAGTCAAAATCGGACAGCCGCATGCCGTCGTCATTCGGTGCCCGGCGTTCAGCGGCGCTATGCGGTTTGATCTTGTCCACCACCGGCCCTGCCCAGGAAGGGCTGGAGGAGATCGATCGGCACCGGGAACAGGGTGGTCGAATTGTTCTCAGTCGCCACCTCGGACAAGGTCTGGAGATAACGGAGCTGGAGCGCGATGGGATGCTGCTCGATAATGCCAGACGCGTCGGCCAGGCGCTGGGCAGCCTGGAATTCGCCCTCGGCGTTAATGACCTTGGCCCGGCGTTCGCGCTCGGCCTCGGCCTGGCGAGCTATGGCCCGCTGCATTTCCTGGGGCAGGTCAATGTGTTTGACCTCGACCAGCGACACCTTGATACCCCACGGGTCGGTTTGGGTATCCACGATTTCCTGCAGATCGGTATTGATCTTATCCCGCTCGGACAGCAGCTCGTCCAGCTCGGCCTGGCCGCATACGCTGCGCAGCGTGGTCTGGGCCAGCTGTGACGTAGCAAATAAATAGTTCTCGATTTCGACCAGGGCCTTGCTGGGATCGAGCACCCGGAAATACAGCACAGCGTTGACCTTGACCGACACGTTGTCGCGGGTAATGACGTCTTGGGACGGGACATCGAGAGTCAGCGTCCGCATATCGACCCGGACCATGCGTTCGATGAAGGGAATCACGTAGATGATGCCCGGTCCCCGGTAGGGCACCAGACGGCCCAGACGAAAGATCACCCCCCGCTCGTACTCGGATAAGATCTTGATCCCGCTGATCAGAATGACCAGCGCGATCAGAAGGAACGTCGCCATTGACCCAAAACCAAACATAGCCTCGCCTCCTTTATCCCCAGCTAGCTCTGTGCACCTTCAGAACCATATGGGCAACATCGACAACGCGGACCGTCTGGCCCGCCTCAATCTCATCCTCGTCGCTCTCCGCATTCCAGTACTCGCCGTGCAGCCACACCTTTCCGCGCGGCGCAAGACGTTCCCGCACCTCGCCAAGCTCACCGATCAAGCCTTCCGTTCCGGTGACCGGACGCCGGCGGTAGGCTTGCATCGACAGGCTGCCGGCAATCAGTATGAACAGCCCAACGCCAAGGGCTGCGCCAAAAATCACTCCTCGGTCCGGCGCCAACTCGGCGTCGGGCGAGTCAAACAGAAACAGCGAGCCCATCACAAAAGCGACGAGGCCGCCTACCCCCAGGATGCCGAAGCTGGGCAGAAACAGCTCGGTCACCAACAGGGCCAGACCGAGGAAGATCAGCACCAGGCCGGTGTAGTTGATCGGTAAGACCTGAAATGCGGTCAGAGCCAGGATCAAACACAGCGCCCCGACCAGGCCCGGAAACAGCAGGCCGGGGTTGGAAAACTCCAGATACAGGCCCAGGATGCCGGCCATCATCAGCAGATAGGCGATTTGGGGATGGGCCAGGATGTTCAGGACCTTGTGCTTGAGACGCATTTCCTGGCGGACGACATAAAAGGAGCCGCCGGCCCCTTGGGCGGCGGCAAAACTCAGCGTCTGCTCAGTACTGCCGACCTCGACCGTCCGGCCCGAGACCTGACGCAACAGGTCCTGCACATCGCTGGCCACCAGGTCGATGACCTGTTTTTCCAGCGCTTCAGTCTCGGTAATGGCCACGCTCTCGCGCACCGCCTGCTCGGCCCACTCGATATTCCGCCCCCGCCGTCGGGCGATCGACTCGCTGAACGAGGCGGTGAAGTTTTCGACCTTCTCCCGCATGTCGCCCTCAATATCCTGCCCGCCCCCGGCGACCGGGTGGGCGGCCCCAATCGTCGTGCCGGGCGCCATGGCCGCAATTGTCCCGGCCATGGTGATAAACACCCCGGCTGAGATCGCACCCGACCCGCCGGGAGCCACATATACGATCACCGGCAGCGGAGCGTCCAGCAGATCCTTGACAATCGTCTTGGTCGACGACAGCAGGCCGCCGGGCGTATCGAGTTGCACAATCAGCGCCAGCGCCCCCTGCTGCGCAGCCTGTTCAATGCTCTCCCGGATAAAATCCGCCACTGCCGGATTAATGGTAGCATCGACGACGATCAGACTGATATGGCTCGAACGCAGGCCGGCCAGCGGTACGCCCTGCGCCTGCCCGGCGGTCTCTTGAGCAGCGGCTCGGGCCGTGCGTGTCTCCCCCTTCCCCCAGCTCATCAGCAGGACACCGCACAGGACGAGACACAACGATCCAGCAGTGTGCTTCGGCATCGTTTAGCGGTCCTTCCCAAAAGTCCGTATCCTGTTGCCTCGCGTCACGCGACTTTTGCCTTTTCAGAGTCGTCCCATCTCCCGCAGCACGGCCTTGATGTCCTGCCACACCAGACGCTTATCCCGGGGGTTACGCAGCAGATAGGCCGGATGCAGGGTGGGCATGAGTTTGGTGTCCTGGTAAGTGTGCCACACTCCGCGCAGTCGTGAAATCGGGGTTTTGGTCTGGAGCAAAGTCTGGGCGGCAAACGCTCCCAGGGCGACAATGATACGCGGCTGAATCAGCTCGATCTGCTTGCGCAAAAACGGCTCGCAGGCGGCAATTTCATCCGTCTCGGGGTTCCGGTTGTGAGGCGGCCGGCATTTGACCACATTGGCGATGTAGACCTCCTCGCGACGCATCTTCATGCCCTTGGTGATAATCTCGGTCAGCAGCTGCCCGGCCCGGCCGACAAACGGCTCGCCTCTGAGATCCTCGTCGGCACCCGGCCCCTCACCAACAAAAACGAGTTCGGCGTGCGGGTCACCGACGCCAAAAACGATTTGGGTCCGGTGCTCACACAGCTTGCAGCGTCGGCAGTCACCTATCGCGTCCCGCAGTGCGGTCAGGCTGTCGAGTGCCTGCCCATCAATATCGGCTGGCGACGCGATGGGCCTGTCTTCGGCTGGGCTGGAGGGCTGGGGGCGAGCCTGAGAATGGGCTTGGGGACTGGACATCTGGAGCGTACGCGGCAGGCCGCCCAGCCCGCCCTCTTTGAGGACCTCGACGTAGTGCTGCAGGGAATCGGCGATGGAACGAAGCTCGATACGAGCGGCATCGGCAGTCATGGTCTCGCTCGCCCCTAGGCGGTCCGATCAACCAGCTGACGAATGAAACACCGCAGGCTGTCCACATAGACCGAGGCCTGCAAGTCGGCCAACGATGCCAGCGCCTGCTGACCGTAGGTCCGCGCCCGGCGTTTGACCTCGGTCAATACCCCGGACAGCCGGATCTGGTGGAGGGCAGCGGTGATCTCCTGATGCGTGGCCTGGGCGTTTTGAAAAACCCGTTTGACCTCGGCGTTGGCTTCGAGGGCCAGCACCACGGGCAAGGACGGGTTGCCCTCTTTGAGATCGACGCCGACCGGCTTCCCGGTCAGCTCTCCGTCCCCCTCAACATCAAGCAGGTCATCCACAATCTGAAACGCCATCCCGACGCAGTAGCCGCACGAGGCCAGACGCTCGACCACATCGGTCGGGGCTCCGGCCAGATAGGCGCCCAGCCGGGCACCCTGGGAAAACAGAGAAGCGGTCTTGCGTGAGATGATCTCCAGGTAATCCTCAGCCGTTACCGCCGGATTACGGCGAAACCGGCCCTGCATGACCTCACCCTCAGTCAGGCTGATACACGCCTCGGTCGCCCAGGCAATAACCCGTTCCTCAAAACGTCCGCACAGGGCAAACGCCCGTCCAAACAAAAAATCTCCGGCCACCAGGGTATCCGACAGGCCGAAGCGCTCTAGCGCAGACGCCTTGCCCCGGCGCACCCCTCCCCCGTCGATGATGTCATCATGGAGCAGCGAGGCCGAATGAATGAGTTCCAGGGCGGTGGCGATATCGACAATGTCGTGCGGGTCTTTCCCTCCGCAGGCACGAAAAACCAGCAGGGCCACCCCTGGCCGCGCTCGCTTTCCGCCCGCGTCAATCAAATAATGCCCAATCTCGCTCAGCAGGGGTTCCCGAGAATCCAGGAGTGTGGCCAGGCGCTGTTCAACCTGCGCTAATTCTTCCCCGACCAGAGTGTGCGGAGCAAGCCGGGAATCGAACTGGGGGTCGGAAGAAGGGGATGGTTTTATAGACACATGTGTACTCAAAACAGGCAGCGCTCCTGAAGAAAAAACTCCGCAGGGTGGCCCTCATAATGCCAAAGGGGGGGAAAAGGTCAAGGAGAGCGCAGACAAGCGCGACCGGCAGGGCGCAGGTCAGATTGTCGAGATTTCGCGGCGGCTCACAAGAACCGGCAGGCTGCGAACCGTCCACTCAGCAGAGAGCAGCACGGGACGCAGACAGCGTTGGCTTCACGGGCCGTCTGGGGAGACGCCTCGGTGCGGAAGAGAGCAGTGGGGGTGGACTTAATGACGCCCCTCACCTTGTTTCCGCCACCGCTTCCTGGATTTCCTTCAACGACCGCCCCTCGGCATCCTTCCACTCAAGACGCCCATTAGCGGGCCTTCCCAAGAGGATGGAGGCGGCGGTGGAAGGCGAGGGGAAACCGTAGTCTTGGTCGAACTGGTAGGCCGTGCTCGTCTCCTTCAGGATATTCTGGGCCAATAGGGCCTTGCGCAACTCAGAGAGGGACGGACGGAGCGAAGCCACCTCTTCCTTGACCGCTTGGGAACCGGCACGAACGACGAAATCGTTTGCCCCTTCGTACCCACGGGCCCGTACCCCTTTGCCGGTCAGAGAGAACTCGTGACTCTTGCCCGTTGGGCCCTGCGGTTTTTCAAAAAAACGCACACCGACAACCGGCAGACACAGCAACATGTCAGTGAGGTACAACTCCGCGTCGGCTCTATCCGCATCCGAGAGTGCCGGCTTCTGGGGGATGCTTGTATTGTCCAGCTCGCAGCGCTTAGCCTCGGCCGCAAGTTCTACCAGACGTGCTTCGAGATACTGGATATGTGCCTTATTCAGACTCTGGTCTTTACTGGTAAAGGCTACTCCGTGAGTCCAGAAATCCTTGGCTTTTGCGTGCTGGGCCAGCCGAGCGTCTACGTCGCCCTCACCCACGTAGACGCTCGGCAGTTGTTCTGAGTCGCCAGGGCCCCAGAGTACATACACGCCACTGCGCCCGAGGTCTTCCCGACGGCGAACGTCCGCGAGACGCGGACGGGGAAAGACAAGGCCCTGTCCTGTCCAACCCGACTTCTCGACCACACGCAGCCCCTCCGGCTCGCCAAAGGGAACGAAAATTCTTACCGAAAATCCTAGTCGCTCATGCATACCCCTGTTCTCCTACTCTAACGCTCTGGCCTGAACGTTTCCGTCATAGGCGCAACAAGAAAGCCGTACCAGCCTGTAGCATCTGCGTCAAATACCACGCTCCGAGGAACACCACCCGCTGTTTACTTGAGCGTAGGGGTGTGCTTAGTGTTTTGGCTGCGGAAAAAGCCTCCGGCCGCGGGACACGACAGGCTCCGCCCGACGTTCTGCCTATGCTCCCCCCTCCCGTCAGCTGCCAGCCTTGGCTCGGGCTGGCCATTGTCAGCTATGTGGTCTGTGCCGTCGCCCTCAGCATGCACGGATTTTTGCGTCGGTCCGCCCCAGCCTCTGAGTCACGGCGAGAGACCATTGCCGGCTGGATGCGGGCAGAGTTGGCCGCGCTTGAACCCGGACTGGAGCGCCTGGGGTTGTCTCCCCTGGCGCTGACCTACAGCCAGCTCGGTTTCAGCGCGCTGGCCGGACTGGCCTATGCGCGGGGTGCGATCTTTATCGGTGGCTGGTGTGTGCTGGTCAGCGGCATTCTCGACCTGCTCGACGGCAGTCTGGCCCGGCGAACCGGCCGGGTTTCGCGACGCGGCGCGTTTCTGGATTCGGTCAGTGATCGCTACGCCGAGTGTGTGACCTTTGTCGGGCTGGGTATTTTTTTCGGGACAGCCTGGATGGTCTTTGTCGTGGCGCTCGGGCTGTTCGGTTCGCTCATGGTCAGCTACACCCGGGCCCGAGCAGAGGGTCTGGGGGTGGAGTGCAGCGGAGGGCTGATGCAGCGGGGTGAGCGTTACGTTCTGCTCAGCCTATCGTCTTTTCTGAGTGTGGCGGTAAACCACTTGTTGTGTTCCCCTTCCCATATCGTCTTGATCGCCAGCCTGATCTTCATGGCCGTGTCAACCAACCTGACCGCCGTGTCTCGGGCGCGGCGCGTCTCGTCAGCCCTGCGGGATGAGGACCGACGATGAACACGTCTCATCCCCCGGGCCAAGCCGGACGTTTCGTGGGCAGTCTGGCCATCATGTTGGGTGCGGGCATCATGCTGGACACCTCTTACCAGTCGGTCGGAATGGGTGTAATACTGGCCGGGCTGGTCCTGCTTGGGCTGGGCTGGCGGGCGCACTGGCGGACACCCACATAGACACGGATCGAGCGGATACGACAACGGCACGAAAGGCGGTGGCTTATGCTGGACGGCAAACAGATTGTCTTGGGCGTCAGCGGCGGTATTGCGGCCTACAAGGCGGCCGAAATCGTTCGCCTGCTGGTCAAAGCCGAGGCCAGCGTTCGGGTCATCATGACCAGGAACGCCCAGGAATTCCTTACGCCGCTGACCCTCCAGACCCTGTCGGGCAATCCGGTCTCAACCGAGACCTTTGACCTGACCCAGGAGTCCGAAATCGGCCACATCCGCCTGGCCGATACGGCCGACCTGATCCTGCTTGCCCCGGCCACGGCCAACCTGCTGGCCAAACTCGCCGGCGGCTTGGCCGACGATCTGCTCACCACCGTTCTGCTGGCGACCACCGCTCCGGTTGTGATTGCGCCGGCCATGAACGTCCACATGTATGCCCACCCGCTGGTCCAGGCCAATCTGAAAAAGCTGACCGGCATCGGCCATCACCTTGTCGAGCCTGGAGCCGGAGAATTGGCCTGCGGCTATGAGGGTCAGGGCCGGCTGGCCGAACCAGCCGATATCGTCGAAGCCGCCCGCGCCGTCCTGACCAGAAAAGACCTCACCGACGAGCGCATCATTGTCACCGCCGGCCCCAACTGTGAGCCGATTGATCCCGTCCGCTATATTACCAACCGTTCGACCGGCAAAATGGGCTACGCCATGGCCCGTGTGGCCCAGCAGCGGGGCGCGCAGGTGAGCCTGGTCAGCGGTCCCACCGCCCTGACTCCCCCGCGCGGGGTCGATTTTTACCCGGTCCGGACCGCCTGTGAGATGCAGCAGGCGGTCTTGGCGGCCTATCCGCAGGCAACTATGGTCGTCTCCGCAGCCGCCATTGCCGACTATCGTCCGGCCACGGTTGCACCGCACAAAATCAAAAAGGGTGCCGGCGGGTTCGTCATCGAACTCGACCGCAACCCGGATATCCTGGCCGGTCTGGGCCAGCAGAAGGGCGGGCGGCTACTGGTCGGCTTTGCCACCGAAACCGAAGAACTGGTGCCCAACGCCGAGCGCAAACTCAAGAGCAAAAATCTGGACCTGATCGTGGCCAACGACGTGACCCAGGAAGGCGCGGGCTTTGCCTCCGACACCAATATCGTGACGCTGCTTGACCGTACCGGTCGGGTCGAGCCGCTCTCACAGATGAGCAAGGAGGCGGTTGCCCATACCATTTACGACAGACTGCTGCTGCTGAAACGATGAATGATGAATGATGAACGCTGAACGGCAGCCAAGACTTTGTTTTCCGTTCATCATTCATCGTTCTGCATTCATCATTTTCTTCTCATGTCGCCCAAACCAGCCAAGCTCATGGTCGGCTTGCTGTCTGCCGACCCGGCGCTGTTCGACGCGACCGAACAGGCGCTGCAGCCCGCCTCTGGCCCGGTTGACTTCAGGAGTGAAGTCTTCCGCTGGGATACGACCCGCTACTACGAGCGGGAGATGGGTGCGCATCTACTGCGCCAATTCATGAGCTTTGAGCGGCTTATCTCTCCTGCGGCCCTGGCCCATCTCAAGCAACACACCAACCGCCTCGAACAGTCGTTCGCCCGCCCGCCAACGACCGAGGGCGCCCGCCGCCTGAACATCGATCCGGGCTATCTCGACGCCACGAAGCTCGTCCTGGCCTCGACCAAAGACCAGGCCCACCGCATCTACCTGTCCCAGGGCATCTATGCCGAGGTCACCCTGCGCTACCACCACGGCGCGTTTCATCCCTTTGCGTATACCTACCCGGACTACTGCTGGCCGCAGACACTGGCGTTTTTGAAGCGTCTGCGTCAGCGCTACCTTGAACAGCTCCGTCAGCACGGGGCGTAGCCCGGTCCGGGAAGTCCCGAGTGAGGACCGCACCCGGGGGCCGCATCGCTTGCGCTGGGCGTGGTGTTCAGTGATGATGCTCAGGCTTTTGGTGCTGTCCGATCAGCGGCGCCTGACAAGGAGGGAAGCCATGCGCGAGAACAGAGTCCGCACGTTGTGGGCCGACGACCGCCCGGTCGTCAACGGTTGGCTGGCAATCGCTAACTCGTACAGCGCGGAGGTAATGGCGCACGAGGATTTTGACAGCCTGACCATCGACATGCAGCACGGCATGGTCGATTTCCAGGCCGCGATAGCCATGTTCCAGGCCCTGTCCACGCGCGACTGCACCCCACTGGCGCGCGTGGCGTGGAACGACCCGGCCCTGATCATGAAGAGCCTGGACGCCGGCGCCTACGGCATCATCTGCCCGATGGTCAACACACGGGAGGAGTGCGAGCGCTTTGTCGGGGCCTGCCGCTACGCTCCCGTGGGCTACCGGAGTTTTGGTCCGGCCCGCGGCATTCTGTACGGTGGCGCCGACTACGCGGCCGAGGCCAACGACACGGTCGTCACCCTGGCGATGATTGAAACTGCCGAGGCCATGGCCAACCTCGACGCCATCATGTCGGTCGACGGCCTGGACGGAATTTATGTCGGCCCGAGCGATCTGGCCATCAGCCTGGGCCATCCGCCCTCGCCCGAGCCGGTCGCGCCAAACGTGCGTGAGGCGATTGATGAGATACTGGCCGCAGCCGTACGCAACGGCGTCAAGGCCGGTATTCACTGCCCGAACGGCGCTTCGGTGCGTGAGAAGTTCCAGCGGGGCTTCCGGTTTGCCACCGTCACCAATGACGCGCGCTTGATGGCGATGGCGGCCACAGCCGAAATCGCCGCCGCCCGCAGCCCAGCCTAGCGCGGTTCACGTCAGGCGGTAGCCCTGCTGTGACGCTGTCGTCATGCCGGACGCGCTCCGGCATCCCTGCTTCGACTTCGCTCCGCTACGCTCAGCATGAACGGGAGACCGTTGGTCCTGAGCGTGAGGCGCAGCACGCCTGAAGTCGAAGGGCTACACGGAATCGTAATTTGCTCTAGGTATCCAGCAGGCGTCGGACGGTGTGCGGTAAACGGCTGACCCGGCCTGTGTCGTCAACACACGCGTGCAGGGTATGGCCCTCGGCGATCAACTCGGCCTGGCGCGTGATGCGGTAGCCGAACCGGATGCTCGCCCCCCTCACACGCTCAACCTGGGTCCTGACCGTCAGCACGTCGTCAAACCGGGCTGGCAGCCGGTAGCGACAGCACGCCTCGCGTACCGGGAAATGCACCCCCTCAGCCTCAAGCCTCTGATAGGGCGTTCCCAGACTGCGCAGCAGCCCGACTCGGCCCTCTTCGAACCACGGCAAAAACACCGAGTGATGAGCCATGCCGGCCTGGTCGGTCTCGGCATAGCGGACGCGGACAGCATGGCTGTGCACGACATGAGCTATCGTGATCCCCTTTTGAGGCTGGCGGTCATCGCGACGACCCATGCCGGTAAACGCGTCGCGCATCCACCACAGTCCGCACTCCGAGTGGTCCGCTCTCTTCGCTGACAGCCGTTGCCCTATTTTCCCTGCCAGTTCGGTTTGCGCTTCTCGGCAAAGGCGCGTGGTCCCTCTTTGACATCTTCCGAGTAGAACATCTGTTTCAGGGCCGGGTAGGAGTCGGCCAGAGCCTGATCAAGCGGCCGGCCCAGGCCCTGCATCGCACACTGTTTGGTCGCCCGGACCGACAGGGGGGCGCACTCCAGTATTTCAGCCGCCCAGCGGTGGGCCGTGCTCATCAGGTCTTTGAGCGGCACCACCTCATTCACGATACCCAGCTCAAGCGCCTGCTGGGCGGTCATGTGTTTGCCGGTCAGCATATAGCCCATGGCGATTTTGAGCGGGATCTGGCGCGGCAGACGGTGCATCCCGCCAGCCGCAGCGGCCAGCCCGACCCGCGGCTCGGGCAGACCCAGCCGGGCGTGGTCGGCCGCAACGATGATGTCGCAGGCCAACGCCATCTCAAATCCACCGCCGAGGGCAAAGCCGTTGACTGCGGCGATCATCGGCTTATCAATGTCAGTCCGGTCGGTCAGACCGCCGAACCCGCCCTTTGGCGGCGGGCCGGTCGGCATGCCTTTGGAGGCGGTGTACTTCAGGTCGTTGCCGGCTGAAAACGCGCGTTCTCCAGCCCCGGTCAACAGAATTACCCATACACTGTCATCGGCAATGGCATCATCCCAAATGCCCGACAGCTCAGCCGTGGTCGGCGGATGGACCGCGTTCATGACCTCCGGGCGGTTCAGGGTAATCGTGGCGATATGGTCCTTTTTCTCATAGAGCACGTATTCGTAGGCCATACTTCCTCCTCGTGTATCGTCAAGCGCGCATCCGCTGTGTGCGGCGCGGCTTGGATACTAGCGTTACCCCGTGCTAAAAGCAACAAAATGTCCGCCACAGCGCATAGAGATCATCCCTCTCTTTCCGGCCAGGTCGCCTTGATTACGGGCGCGGGCCGGGGCATAGGCCGAGCGATTGCGCTCCGGCTCGCCCGGGCCGACATCGCCCTTGTGCTGGCCGCCCGGACCGAAAGCCAGCTCACCGAGACGGCCCGTCTAGCCCGGCAGCTAGGCGTCCAAGCCCTGCCCCTGCCGACCGATCTGACCCAGGATGAGCAGACCGAAACTCTGGTCGCCACTGCGCTGGAGCGCTTTGGACACCTCGATATCGTGGTGAATAATGCCGGCGGCGGGCCACCCCGCACGCCGGTCGTCAAAGCCCGGCCGGCCGACTGGAACACCACCCTGCGGACCAACCTGTGGGCAACCATGCTGGTCTCAAAGCTCGTGCTGCCGGCCATGCTCGCCCGAGGGCGGGGGACGATCATCAATATTTGCTCACAGGCCGGTCTGGCAGGCCGGGCCGGCGAGGCCGCGTATGCGGCGGCCAAGTTCGGGGTCCGGGGCTTCAGCCAAGCCCTGCTCGAAGAGGTGCGGGAAAAAGGCATCACCGTCTCGACAATCTATCCAGGCTATGTCGATACCGCGATGATTCCCCACAACAAACGACTCCGGCGTCACAAAATGCTCAGCCCCGACGACGTGGCCGAAGCCGTCTATCAGATCGTGGACTCGCCGCCGCGCTGCTGCCCGGTTGAGCTCGTCCTTCAACCGCAGCACGACCCCTTACAGGCCTGAATGAACATCTCCGGCAAAATCGCCCTTGTCACCGGCGGAGCAAAGCGGGTCGGCAAGGCAATCGTCCAGGCGCTGGCCGCTCGGGGCTGCCATCTCATTGTCCACTATCACCGTTCGCAACCCCAGGCCCAGGAGACCGTCCGCGCCCTGCGGGCCGCTGGGCATCGGGCGCTCGCCCTACAGGCCGACATCACCAAGGAGGACCAGGTTGAAGCTATGATCGAGGCGGCCACCGCGCACTTCGGCCGGATTGACATCCTGGTGAACAACGCGGCCCTGTTCTACCGCACCCCGGTTGAGATGCTCACGGTCGAGGACTGGGAGCGGGTCATGGACGTGAACCTGACCGGAACTTTTTTGTGTGCCCACAAGATCGGCCTGCGCATGCGCGAGTGGGGCTGGGGACATATCATCAATATCGCGGATGTGGCCGGGGAACGCCCCTGGGCCGATTACATTCCCTATTCGGTGTCAAAAGCCTGCGTGCTGACCTTCACCCAGGGCTTGGCCATGGAACTCGCCCCCCAGGTGATGGTCAACGCGGTGATTCCCGGCCCGGTTCTGTTCCAGGAGGATACGCCCGACAACGTTCGGCAGCGGGAGATTGGCAAGACCCTGGTCAAGCGGCCGGGCAGCCCCCAAGACGTAGCCCAAGTCGTGGTTTTTGTCGCCGAGTCGGACTACAGCACCGGGGCCAGCTTCCACGTCGATGGAGGCAGGTCGCTGACCTAGACACGGGGCCAATTCACTCCGTAAGAAAGAAGACTCCCCGCAGTCACGCCTATCGTCAGATGGCGCGCTCTGACACTCGTCCGACCTGCACCCCTAAAGCGTTCGCGTCATGAAGACGCTGTTCGGATCGTCCGAGTAATCGCCAAACGGTGGACAGGTCGAGAACCCGTGACGCAGGTACAGGGAACGGGCAGACGCGAACGCCGACATTGAGCCGGTCTCCAGACTGACTCTCGAATAGCCACGCCCGCGTGCCTCATCAAGGATGTGCAGCAGGATCGCCGCGCCCACCCCTTGGCCGCGGAATGCTGCGGCCGTATGCATCGACTTGATTTCACCGTGTCCCGGCTCCAACTCCTTCAGCGCGCCGCAGCCGAGAAGCCCGCCACGCCGCCACGCCGTCCATACGGTCACGCCCTGCCCTCTCAAGCCGTCCAGGTCGAGCGCATGAACGCTCTCCGGTGGCGATACCGAGAACATGAGGGCGAGATGCTGTTCCAGCAGGGCGACGATCTCCGGCCCCTGCAAATCGTCTTCTCGTATCGTGAGGTCCATGCTGAGCCTCCGGTGAAATCGGTCTTGTGTGCCAGGGTAGCATTCAGTTTGCCGTTCGGGATAGCGGCCTTATCGGCTGAGAGGCGATCCGAAAACGCGGACTCATAATCCAGCGCCCCACCTCACAGCTCAAGGCCCTCGCCCGGTTCCAGGCCTGGCCTTGCGTCGGCCAATCGGCCGGGGCTATGCTGTGGCGCCATGCAGCTGTCTGCCAGATACGATGGAGGAGCTACTTGAACAGGACGGCAGTACGCTCACCGTCAAGGACGGGAGAGGCAGGAACATCTCTATGACTGAGTGGCGTAAGTATTTGGTCCACGACCCCAAGCTCTGCCATGGGCAGCTGTGTGCGAAAGGGACGCGGGTTTTTGTCACGACTATTCTCGACAGTCTGGCCGAAGGAGTCAGCCGCAACCAGATTCTCCAGAGCTACCCTACTCTCCAGTCCGTTCATATTGATGCAGCGCTGGCCTATGCTGCAGAACTGGCCCATGAGGAAAGCCTGCTCCCCCTTCAGACCCCATGAAGTTCAAGGTCGATGAGAATCTTCCCACCGAAATTTGTGCCGATCTTCGCGGCCTGGGCCACGATGCACAGACGGTCCCAGATGAGGGGCTGAGCGGGTCCCCAGACGAGAGCCTCCTCAAACGGGTTCAACACGAAGAACGCATCTTTCTTACCCTGGACAAGGGTATTGCAGATATTCGGCTCTATCCTCCAGACCGCTATAGCGGCATCATTCTCTTTCGTCCGCCAACCTTCGGCCGGGGGACAGTCCTGACCTTTGTCCGCCGTCATCTGTCTGCACTGCTCCAGTTGAAACTTGACGGGCGTTTACTGATTGTTACCGACCGTGCCGTTCGTATGCGGTGACGCCGTGGCCTTGCGTCGGCCAATCGGCCGGGGCTATGCTGCGGCGCTATGCAGCTGTATACCAAAATCCTGATCGGCATGGTCGTGGGGATCGTCATCGGCCTCACCCTCGGCCCCAACTCTCCCCTGCTCAGCCAGGATTTATACAAAATCTCCGACGCCTCGCAGGTCCACTTTCAGCGCGACCGGGACGCTGCGGACTCGGCCGTTGAGCTGCCGAGCGGAGCGGCCCTGCGCTTCATGGCAGCAGAGACGCAGACCGAAACCCGCCTCGACGCGCAGGGACAGTCGGTCGAACTCCCGGTCTGGGTGCGGGGCTCTTTCGTGTATGACCGCGCCATTGCGCTGCGTGACCGGGATGGAGAGGTTCACACCGCCCTGGGGAGTCCGCACATGGGCGACCCGGTCGAGGGCTGGCTGCGCATTGAGGCGACCCCGCTGCGCAGCGGCGGTTTTGCCCTGTCTCCCCAGCCGATCAGCGCACTCGGCGACACGGTCATCTCCTGGCTACGCCCCATCGGCGCGCTGTTTCTGCGACTCATCCGCATGGTCATCGTACCGCTGGTGTTCGCCTCCCTGCTGGTTGGCGTTGCCAGCCTGGGCGATGTGCGCAAGCTGGGCCGCTTGGGCGGTAAAACCCTGGGGCTGTACCTGACAACGACCGCCGTGGCCGTCACCATCGGGCTGGTCTGCGCCAACATCGTGCAGCCCGGCGATTTCCTGAACGAGGCTGACCGGGTCTCCCTGCTGGCCCAGTTTGACTCGGCTGCGGGCAACCGAGCTTCCGCCGCAGCCGAGGCTCCTTCGACCATCGACACCGTCCTGGCCATCATTCCCACTAATCCGGCCGCCTCAATGACCGAAGGCAATATGCTCCAGATCATCTTCTTCGCCCTGGTGTTCGGCATTGCCCTGACCCTGCTAGGTCCGGGTCAGGCCACGCCGGTCGTCACCTTTTTTGACAAGGTTCAGCAGGCCATGATCGTCCTGATCCAGCTGGTCATGGAACTCGCCCCGTTCGGAGTTGCCGCCCTGGTTGCCGAGGTAGTCGGCCTGAGCGGCCTGAGCGTCCTTCAGGCGCTGCTGGCCTACGGCTTGACCGTCGTCCTCGGCCTGGCCATTCACGCCGGGCTGGTGTACGGCGGGCTGGTCCACAGCCTGGCCAGGGTCTCCTGGCTGACCTTCATGCGGACCATTCGCCAAGCTCAGTTGATCGCCTTCTCCACCTCGTCGTCGTCAGCCACCCTGCCCGTCTCGCTCCAGTGCGCCGAACACAAGCTCGGTGTCAGTAACCCGGTCGCCAGCTTCGTATTGCCCCTGGGCTCAACTGTCAACATGGACGGCACCGCGCTCTACCAGGGGGTAGCGGCGGTCTTTATCGCCCAGGTGTTTCAACTTGACCTGTCCCTGCCGGCCCAGCTGACCATCGTGCTGACCGCCACCATGGCGTCCATCGGAGCGGCCGGCGTGCCCGGAGCGGGCATGATTACCCTGGCCCTGGTGCTGACCACTATCGGGGTTCCGATGGCCGGCCTGGCCCTTATCCTGGGCATTGACCGGCTGCTCGACATGTGCCGGACGGCCGTCAACGTCACCGGCGATCTGGCGGTCACCTCTATTGTGGCGACAAGCGAGGGGGAGGTGCTGACCCCACGTCCCGACGCCCCTCCAGCAGAACTGGCCCAAGCGGACTGAGCGTTTACGGACCGGCCAGAAACTCGCCGATGGCTCGCAGATACGCGCTGCCGCCAACCAGGTGCAGATTGACGTGCCCGCCGTCCGTCACGGTGTGAAAGCGTTTGGGGGAGTTGGCCACGGCAAACAGATCCCGGCCCTGCTGGTACGGAATGACCTGATCGTCGGTACCGTGAATAATAAGCAGCGGACTGTGGAAGTCCGAGATCACCCGGGCGGTATTGAGTTCATGCTCGACCACAAAGGCCAGGGGCGGCAGCACCAGATCGCCCATCGCCCGCAGGGAATAGAACGGCGCCAGCAGAATCGCCCGGTCGGGCGGCTGCTCAATACCAATCTCGACGGCGGCCGCACAGCCGAGCGACTCGCCGACATACACCAGTTGCTTGCCGTCTGCCCAGCCTCTGTCCTTGGCCAGCGCCACTGCGGCCCGGCTGTCGGTCAGAAAATGGGCCAGTGTGGGCTTGCCCCGGCTGTTGCCGTAGCCCCGATAGTCGAACATGAAGTGCCCGACACCGAACTGGTCGGATAAGAGCCGGGCGTGATCGAGCCGGTGCCCGATAGTGCCGGCGTTGCCGTGAAACCATACCAGCAGAGCCGGTTCAGAACCGGGCAGATACCAGCCGTGCAGGGTGCGGCCGTCGGGCCCGCCGAACCAGACTTCCTCATACTGAAAACCGTACTCGTCCGGCCAGATCGTCAGCTTTGAGCCGGGATGAAAGAGCAGCCTGTTTTTCAGCCATTCGAGCGGGGCGCCAAAGAGTGACAACAACGCAACTCCCAGCAACCCGCCAAGCGTCCCGAGACCTTTTCGACTCACCCCGTCCTCCGCACCGCCGGGCTTTGCTTGACAATTCCCCGGCTCCGCGTGTCTAATACGCCCTTCCCAAGGGCAACGTGATGTCCTTCAGATGCCATCGGGTATCGTGTTCCCATTTGCAGCCGCCCGGTCGGTCCAGCTTGAGCGCCCAACAGGAGGATGACATGGCCGCCAACAAAGTCATTATCGAGGTCCGCATCAACGAATATACCATGCGGGACGACAACCCCCACGTTCCCTACAGCCCGCAGGAGATTGCGGACGAAGCCCTGGCCTGCTGGCGCGAGGGAGCAGCTTTTATCCACTATCACGCCCGCGACCCCCAGACCGGTGCGCCCTCGGCCGACCACGGGCTGTACGCCGATACGGTGCGGCGCATCAAAGACCACAGCGACCTGATCACCATGCCGACCCTGGGCGCGTGGTGGATGCCGTCGCCCGAGGAGCGCATCTCGCACATTGTCGAGATGGCCAAAGACCCCGCCACCACACCCGACTGTGCACCGATTGACATGGCCACCAGCAACGTCGATACCTATGACGCCGCGGCCAAACGCTTCAACACCAAGGACACCGTCTACCTGAACACGACCCAGACCTGGGAGTATTTCGCCACCACGATTCGCAACGCCGGCGTCAAGCCTGTCCAGGCCCTGTGGAACATCAGCTCGGTCCGCCACACCCAGGCATTTGTTGAAATGGGTCTGTTCGAAGAACCGCTGTACACCGAAATCGTGCTGACCGAGGGCGGCATCCTGGCCGGCCATCCGGGAACGATCAAGGGCCTGGAGGCGTTTCTCGACTTTATCCCCGAGACCGACGCCTGGCAGTGGTCGGTCATGTCCTACGGCGGCAACCTGTTCCCCATTGCGGCTGCGGCCATGGAACGCGGCGGGCACGTGTCCATCGGTCTGGGCGACTATCACTACCGCGAGATGGAGCTGCCGACCAACGCCCGTCTGGTCGCTCGCCTGGCCCAGCTGGCGCGCGACATGGGGCGTGAGGTGGCCACGCCGGCCGAGGCGCGGGAGATGCTGGGCATCCGGGCAGCCTAGGGCCTGCTCACGTTCTTTTTTTATACAGCCCCTCCCGACCCTGGCGCAGGTCCTCCCAGCTCAGCCCCTCCTGGGGGGCTTCCTGCCCGCCCATGAAGCGTGTACTGGCCTGGACGTAGGTGTCGATCTTCTCTTCGTCGGCCAGCGCCTGGACGCTGAACCCGAGAACCAGGCCGAAGCCAGATAAACATAGGATTGATCGAATCGAATTCAACGTCGTTCCTCAGTGAACCTGCGTCTGATTTCTGTCACGGCATCCATGATCTCGGCGGGTAGGGGTTCGAGTTCATCGCCCAACTCCACCCGTACCGCATGCCAGAGCGGCTCCATCGGTTCGGCCAGGCCGGCTTCCTCCATCATCCGCTTAACCCGGGCCCCATGGCCAGCGCTAACAGCCCGGATCAACGACTCCATCAAACCGGATTGGTCTTGTTCCTGGAAATCGTCCCTGCCGGTGCGTAAAGCGTGTTCAAGCTGATCGAGCGCCTCCGTCCATTTGCCGCGACGAGCCAAAACATCGGAAAGTGTGTGCAAAGCGCGTGGATTCTTCGGCGCTAATTCCACCGCGTGGTGAGCAGCCTCCTCGGCCTCCGGCAGACGCGCATCGTCATCTTGGCAAAGGATCGTCTCGGCCAAAACACGCCATGCTTCATCATACGTCGGTGCGACGTCCGTCACCCTCACGCAAATAGCTTCCGCTTCATCGTGCCTTTCGAGCAGGTTCGACAACCGGCTGCCATTCGTCAGAACTCTGGCGACCGCGTGGAGTTGTTTCGTCGGGTCGTTTGGGTGGAGATACTCCAAAGTGCGCAGAAAACTGCCGACTTCGTCTTCGTAGCGTTCCAATTTACCAAGGCTAATGGCTTTTCCGATTAGTGCTCTGATAGCTACGTAGCGCAATTCCATCGGATCCTCTGCGCCAACATACTCGGTAGCCTGTTCCTGGGCAGTGGCGGCTTCTTCGTGCCGTTCTAGTTCGGCAAGAATGGCTCCCTTAGCGTCGAACGCTCTAGCAGCCAATTGGCGTGACCCCACAGGGTCATCCGGACGGATGTACTCCGTGATACGCTGCCGAGCGGCGATAGCCTCTTCATGGCGATCTAATTCGGTGAGAGCAATGCTGTTGGACTCGTGTGCCAAGGCCGCCGCGTTGCGCAAGTTCACCGGGTCGTCCGGACGGATATACTCTGATACTTGATTGAGGCTGGCGGTGGCGTCTTCGCATCGCTTCAGTTGGGAAAAAGCCATGCCTTTGATAGCTAAGGCTACAATGGTTACGACGCGTTTATCTAGCAGATCATCATGACTTACATGTTCCAGAACACGATTAGAGGCGGCGATGGCGTCTTCGAAGCGTTCTTCCCTAGCCAACACGAAGCTAAGCATCATCCAGAGAACGGCGTTGTCTGGGTGCATATCCACAGATTTCCGAAGGAGCGCTTCCACGTCTGGCAGTAATTCTGTGGTTTTCTGAAGGAACGTTTCCACTTCCGTGGCTCGTCCAGCTTTGGCCAGCGCAAAGAGATTTTCCATCCATTCGACAGCACGGTTCTGCCTCTCTCGATCTTGTCCTGCGAATGCCTCCTGAATTTTCTCGACGACAGGCGAGTTCGGACCTATGCTGTTCTTGGCAAGGTCGAGTGCCTCGCGCCGCCAGTCTTCTCGTCCTTTGAAGTCCGTATCTCCAGCCACGTAGCCAGCCAGGATGGCAAGCCAATCGGACGCTTCTCCGGTGCGCGAACCGTCCACTCGTAACGTCGCTAGCGCCGCCGGATACATCACCCGCATTCCAGACGGACCGAAGAGATCGTAAAGGAAGGCGACGAGCCGTTCCAAGCGGTCGCGGCTCGCACGCGAGAAACGCAGCAGATAGTAGATGTTGTAAAACCGGTCACTGACTTCATAGCGTGTGCGCTTTGCTCCCCGCAGTCTGATTTCTCTGGCATAGCCCTTTTCCACAAGTTGCTTGAGTTGGGCGCTCGCGTGAGAAGAGTTCAGCCTCGCTGCGTCGGCAATCTCTCTCGCCAGCATCGGCTTCCATCCCTCCGCGAGACAGTGAAATAGCTTGCGGGACTGAACCGGTAATTCTTCGATTCTGGCTTTGAAATAAGGCGTCTGTTCATCGATAAGTCGTTCTAAGTCCTCGAAAGCAGAGCCGAGTGGCGATTCGATCAGCATCCGACAGGCAAGAACCAACAGCCGTGGGTTACCACCTGTCAGCCGACGCAAGGTCTCCAGCCGTCCTCGCTCGCGGCGCAGGGTTTCCGCCATTTCCGGCTTGTCTTCACGACCCGCGAGTGCCTCAAGTATCTGGAGGGTCTCTTCCTGTCCCAGACCTTCGAGAATGAAGAGACGGAAGAACTCGTAAAACGGTTCGCCGTGGCCTCGTATGGCTTCGAAGACAGCGTTGGCAGACCCGACCAGCAGGATATTCGGACACTCGATCAGAGTAGCCCGCAGCGCGTGAACTTCGCGCTCATCACGCAACTGCTCGAAGACAGTGTCGAGGTTCTCGACGAACAGGATCAACCGTTTTTCGCTTGTCTGGCAAAAGTCCATAAGCGCCGCAAGCGCATACGCGGCGAGCCGTTCCGTGTCTCTTTCGTCCTGGGCTAGAGCGTCGGCTCTGTCCTCCCACCGCGGGTCATCAGTGGCGCGGGTCAGATGGCGCAGGGCGGCAAGCCAGAAAGCCGCCAGGTCGCCAACATTGTAACTTTCCTCGTAGAACGGGACGGGTTGCCAGTTCGCAGCAAGGTCGGGCGATTCTCCAACCGCGTGCAAGAACCGTAGCCCAAGGGTAGTCTTTCCCATGCCGCGCGGGCCGATGAGCATCATGTGCTGGCACGGCCGTCCGCGCGGCTGTTCGCGGATCAGGCGGAGCATCTCTGCAAGGGTTTCCTTGCGAGCGATGAACGACGCCTTCAACTCATCAGGGGTCAGCTGGGCCGGATTGTAAAGGCGCTGGCGGATCATGACACAACGCTCCCGTGGTATTTCCGCCACCATTCTCGCAAGAGATTCGAGCGGAATTTCAGTCGGCTGTCTTCATGCTCTATGTAACCGTCGGCCTCCAGATCACGCAGCACTGACCGGAACGTTTGTTCGCTTCGCTGTTGCAGGTCTCCGAGTTCTGCGAAATTCACGCCATCCGCTCGCCGGCAGGCGCGGCTCAGGATGGCACGTGCCACTTCATGTTCGTCCTCGTCGAACGCAATTTCGAGGCGCGTGGCGTAATGGTCCAGATGAGCGGTGCCACTGGCCCCCGCCAGCCGTTCCGCGAAACACCGTTCAATCACTTCCGACGAAACACGGGAAGGCTGACCTTTGCAAGCATCGCGGAGCACCTCGAAGAAGAGTTGCACGTGGTACGGGACGGGCTCCCGCAGCAGGTCCAGGATGTGCGTAATAGCTCTTTCGTCGAGATGAAAACCATAGTCACCGCCCAGGTCCTTCAGAAATTCGACAGCGGTTGGCCTATCCCACGAGCCCAGGCGAAACGGGGAGAGGTCGTTGATCGAGCCTGAAAGACCGAAGCGTCGCAGGACTCCTTCGAGTCCGATCGATCCACCGACAAGCGTACGGACTTTGGTGCGCAATTCTGGCGCTTGGCGCCAGGACCGAAGCCGAGACAGCAGCAGCTCGGCGTCGTGTTTCCGCTCCTCAACCCGCAGCATCCGCGAAAGGAGGAGTGGCAGTTCATCAATGATGACCAGATGACCAGAAGATTGCTGCCAGTGCTCGGCAGGCTCGTCAGACGCGCCGTAAGCTGGTCCGCAGCATGGTCCCATTCACGACCAATCGCGTCTTTGAGCTCGACACGTAATACACCAGTATCGACACTGACGGACAGGCGTCCAAGGACATCTTTGACAGCGTTCGAGAATGGAATCGCCTTGAAACGGCTTCGATACTGGGGCATAGCTGCGAACTCGGCGAAGATCGACGCTATGCAGTCTGCCGGGCTATCGCCACGTTCGACATCGACATAGATGACATCCCAGTTCTTACGGGGTGCGCGGTCGAGTTCCAGCATCAAGCTGGTCTTGCCCACCCGCCTAGGGGCGAGCATCAGAATGTGCTCGCCCTGTTCCAGCTTTTCCCAAAGACGGGCTATCTCGTAATCTCGCCCATAGAGGTCGTCATCAACGACTGCCTGTCCGGTGATGTTACGCATAGTAGGAATCTCCTATGGAGATTTTAGTGTCACATCACGATAAATGACAAAAATATTGATGGCAATGGATTTTTTGGCAAAAATATTGATGGGATTCTGTCTGGCTAGAGAGAATTCTGTCTTTATCGGAGTCCAGATACCAGGTACGAAAAGCGAAAAGGAAGCCTAGCCTTCCGTTCCTCGTTTGACGTTTTTTTGCTTATACAGCCCCTCCCGGCCGTGGCGCAGGTCCTCCCAGCTCAGCCCTTCCTGGGGGGCTTCCTGCCCGCCCATGAAGCGCGTGCTGGCCTGGACGTAGGTGTCGATCTTCTCTTCGTCGGCCAGCGCCTGGACGCTGAGTTCCAGGTACTCACGCATGACAAAGTCGCCGCCACCGGGATGAAAGACCTGCCCGTCGCTCCGCTCACACGCCGCCGCCAACTGCTGGGGCGATACACGCAGGGCCAGGGCCTCACCCAGCACGAAGGAAAACGGCTTTTCGTCCACATAGTAACAGCGGCCACCAAACATGGCCTTGCTGGTGACGCCGGGCACGCCCAGGCGGGCCAGGGCCTCGTCGAGGGTGAGTTGGTGACGCGGCGGAGGCCGGCGGCGCGCCGCCGGCCGGGCACGGGCTTGTCCTCTTGGCATACCGCCCAGGTATAGCAGGCTGCGGCTTTGCTTGCATCAGTCCCGCCTGCTGTGCCACTATAGCGCCGAGATCAATGCCGAACGGCCGACAAAGGAGGGACGCCATGCAGGCCCTAGATCACATCAAAGTTCTTGATCTGACACAGTTTGAGGCTGGACCGTCGTGCACCGAGATTCTGGCCTTTCTCGGGGCGGATGTCGTCAAGCTCGAACCGCCCCCCGGCGGCGACCAGGGGCGCTATCTGATCACCGACAAACCGGGTCTGGATTCGCCCTACTTCTTGCTGCTGAACGCCAATAAAAAAAGCATCTCGCTCAACCTGAAGAGCGAAAAAGGCATGGAGCTGTGCAAAAAGCTCCTGCCCCATTTTGACGTGCTGGTCGAAAACTACGGCCCCGGCGCCCTCCAGAAACTGGGCCTAGGCTACGATGTGGTGTCCGAGATCAACCCCCGCATGATCTATGCCCAGGTCAAAGGCTTCGGCACCTATGGCCCCTACTCGGGCTTCAAGAGCTTTGACATGATTGCCCAAGCCACCGGCGGCGCCATGAGCATCACCGGCACCCCGGACACCCCGCCGCTGCGGCCCGGTCCGACAATCGGCGATACGGGCACCGGCATTCACTGCGCCGTCGGGATTCTGGCCGCCCTGCTGCAACGTGAGAAAACCGGCAAAGGCCAGCGGCTTGAGGTCGCCATGCAGGACGCAGTCGTCAACCTCAGCCGTATCGGCATGATGGGCCATTACTACGGCAGCGTCCCGGCTCCCCGCACCGGCAACCGGGTCCCGAGCCTGGCCCCGACCGACCTGTATCCGTGCGCGCCGGGCGGCCCGAACGACTACGCCTTCATCATCACCACCACCCCGGCCATGTGGGAAATTCTGGTCAAAACCATCGGGCGTGAGGATCTGCTGACCGATCCCCGGTTCGCCGATCAATCCAGCCGCAACAAACACGGCGAAGAACTGACCGCCATCATCTCAGCCTGGACCACCGGGCGCACCAAGCACGAGGTCATGAAAGCCCTGGGCGAGGCCGGCGTGCCGTGCGGCGCGGTGCTGGACAGCGGCGACATTCTGGAGAATGAGCAGCTCAGACAGCGCGGCATGATCACCACCATCGAGCATCCCACCCGGGGCAGCTTCACCATGCCCGGCTGTGCGGTGCAGCTGTCAGACTCACCGACCGAAGTCAAACCGGCCCCGCTGCTGGGCGAGCACAACGCCGATGTCCTGGGTAAACTGTTAGGCCTGACGCAGGCCGACCTGGCGGGACTCAAAGAGGACAAGGTCGTCTGACAGAAAATGCTGAATGCTGAATGCTGAACGATGAACGGAAAACGAAGTTTCTTCTGCCGTTCATCATTCATACTTCTGCATTCAGCATTTCTCCTCTCGCTCTTCCTGCTCGCCTGCGCCCCGTCGCCGCCCGAGGTCGTCGTGTATCCCCACACCGACGATCCGGTCCGGGTCAGCGTAGAAATCGCCGACACCCCGCAGACACGCCGCTACGGCCTGATGTACCGCACCACGCTGCCCGACCGGCACGGCATGCTGTTCGTCTTTCCCAGCGAGACCGCCCAGTCTTTTTGGATGAAGAATACACCCGTGTCGCTCGATATCATCTTCATCAACGCCGCCCGCAGCATTGTTCACATCGCCGCCCACACCACTCCGTTTTCCGAGCGACCGATTCCCTCCCCACACGCCGCCCAGTTCGTCCTTGAGGTCAAGGCCGGATTTTGCGAGCGACACGGCATTCGCAGCGGTGCCCGGGTCGAGTTTATCCGGGTGCCTACCTCCCCGAGCCGCTGACGCCATCGTCCATTCAGCATTCATCGTTCAGCATTCATCCTTTCCCCTCCTCCCCTCCCTTCCTTGATCTTTTGTGCCCCTCATACTACAAGGTCTGAGTTCCAGCTTCGCAGGGAAAACATAGGATTATAGTATGGGCTTGCAGGATAATCTCCACGAATTGACCCGTCGCAACGAAGAAGCGCTTCAGGGTGGCGGGCCGGCACGGATTCAGCGCCAGCACGATCTGGGCAAACTCACGGCTCGGGAACGGGTCGAGCTCCTCCTCGACCCGGGCAGCTTTGTCGAGCTTGACCGCTTCAAGACCCACCGCTGCACCGATTTTGACATGGACAAGCAGAAGATACCGGGCGACGGGGTCATCACCGGCTACGGCAACGTTGACGGCCGGCAGGTCTTTGTCTTCTCCCAGGATTTTACGGTGTTCGGCGGCAGCCTGTCGGGCGCATTTTCCGAAAAAGTCTGCAAGGTCATGGATCTGGCGGTGAAAACCGGCTGCCCCATGATCGGCATTAACGACTCGGGCGGGGCCCGCATCCAGGAAGGCGTGGCCAGTCTGGCCGGCTACGCCAATATCTTCCACCGCAACGTCCTGTCATCGGGCGTCGTGCCCCAGATTTCGGCCGTCATGGGCCCGTGCGCGGGGGGCGCGGTCTACTCTCCGGCCATGACCGATTTCATCTTCATGGTCGAAGACACCAGCTACATGTTCATTACCGGCCCCGAGGTGATTCGGACCGTCACCCACGAAGAAGTCAGCATGCAGGAACTCGGCGGGGCTTCGACCCATAACGCCAAAAGCGGGGTGGCTCACTTTGCCTCGCCCAACGAGCGCGAAAGCCTGCATAGCATCCGCGAGTTGCTCGGCTTTCTGCCCAGCAACAACATGGAAGACAGCCCGGTCCGGCCGACCAGCGACGACCCCAACCGGCGCGACGAAAAGCTGAACAGCCTCGTCCCCGATAATCCGAACAAACCCTACGACATCAAAGACGTCATCACGACCGTCGTCGACGAGAACTATTTCCTTGAGGTGCAAAAAGACTACGCCCGTAATATCGTCATCGGGTTCGCCCGCCTCGGCGGCCGCACGGTCGGCGTTGTCGCCAACCAACCGGCCTTCCTGGCCGGCGTGCTCGACATTGACGCCTCGGTCAAGGGCGGCCGTTTCGTGCGCTTCTGCGACTGCTTCAATATCCCGATCGTGACCCTGATTGACGTACCGGGCTTCTTGCCCGGGACCTCACAGGAGTATGGCGGCATCATTCGCCACGGGGCCAAACTGCTGTACGCCTACTGCGAAGCCACCGTCCCGCTGGTCTCCATCATTACCCGCAAAGCCTACGGCGGCGCCTATGTGGTCATGTCGAGCAAGGAAATCGGGGGCGATGTCAACCTCGCCTACCCCACCGCCGAGATCGCCGTGATGGGTCCGGACGGAGCGGTCAACATCATCCACCGCAACGCCATCAACAAGGCGGCCGACCCCGACACGGAGCGCGAAAAGCTGGTTGACGAGTACCGTCGGACCTTTGCCAACCCGTTCAAGGCGGCCGAGATGGGCTATATTGACGAAATCATCATGCCCGCCGACACCCGTCCGCAGCTGATCCGCGCCCTGGACATGCTGCACAACAAGCGGGACAAAAACCCGCCCAAGAAACACGGCAACGTGCCGCTGTAAGAGCCGGGCGAGGATGGGACCATGTTCAAGCGTGTTCTGATTGCCAATCGAGGCGAAATCGCCGTCCGGGTCATTCGGGCCTGCCGCGAGCTGGGCGTGGAAACGGTCGCGGTGTACTCCGAGGCCGACCGCACCGCACTGCACGTCCAATACGCCGACTATGCCTACCCGATCGGTCCCTCGCCGTCCGCCGAGAGCTATCTGGTCATTGACAAGATCATCGAAGTCGCCCAAAAAAGCGGGGCCGAGGCGATCCACCCCGGCTACGGTTTTCTGTCCGAGCGGGCCGCGTTCGCCCGCGCCTGCCAGGAGGCCGGCATCACCTTCATCGGTCCGACCCCCGAGGCGATTGAACAGATGGGCGACAAGGTTACCGCCCGGGGCATCATGCAGCAGGCCAAGGTGCCGGTCGTTCCGGGCACCGACGTGCTCGGCGCTGAAGACGAGGTCGTGGCTGCGGCGCGCGAGATCGGCTTCCCGGTCATGTTCAAGGCCTCGGCCGGCGGTGGCGGAAAAGGCATGCGTCTGGTCAGCGCCGAGGACGAGGTGGTGTCTGCCCTGCGCGGGGTGCGTTCCGAGGCCAAGTCCTCGTTCGGTGATGACCGCATGTATATGGAAAAATTCGTGGAGAAGCCGCGCCACGTCGAGGTTCAGGTCTTGGCCGACACCTATGGCCATACCCTCCACCTGTACGAGCGGGAGTGTTCGCTGCAGCGCCGCCACCAGAAGGTGATCGAGGAAGCGCCCTCAACCGCGATCAGCCCCGAGGTGCGTGAACAGATGGGGCGGGTTGCGGTTGAGGCGGCCAGGGCGGTCAACTATGTCGGGGCCGGAACGGTCGAATTTCTGGTCGATGCGCACCAGAATTTTTATTTTCTTGAAATGAACACCCGCATCCAGGTCGAGCATCCGGTTACCGAGTTGGTGACCGGCGTCGATCTGGTCAAAGCCCAGATTGAGGTCGCCGCCGGTGAACACCTGGCTGTGCAGCAGGACGAGATCAAGCAGCGCGGCTGGGCCATCGAGTGCCGGATCTACGCCGAAGACCCGGCCCGCGACTTCTTCCCCTCGCCGGGCAGGATTCAGGTCTTACGGACGCCGGGCGGCAGCGGCATTCGCGACGACAGCGGTGTGTACGAAGGCTGGGAAGTCCCCATCTTTTACGATCCCATGATTTCCAAGCTGTGTACCCACGGCAGTACGCGCCAGGAGGCCATCCAGCGCATGCTGCGGGCTCTGCAAGAGTATACGGTCGAGGGCATCATCACCAATATCCCGTTCCATCGCTGGGCGCTCCAGCACCCCCGTTTTGTCCAGGGCGACCTGGACACCGGCTTCATCCCCCAGGAATACCACGGCCTGGCCTTTGAAGAAGACGCTCTCCATCAGGAAGTCCTGCTGTCGGCCGCAGCCCTGGCCGCCTATCACAAGGACCAGACCGTTCAGCGCAGCCTGCCCGACAGCGCCGGCGGCCGTGTGTCGGCCTGGCGTTCGACGGGTTGGCGCGAGGGCCTGCGCTAGCGCGCGGAAAGACGAATCATGGCCTATATCGCAACCCTCGGTGACCAGACCCATACGATTGAGGTCCAGGAACTGGAAGCCGATCACGTGTATCGGATCGTCATAGACGGCAAGGAACGGATCGTTGACGGCCGCCAGCTGTCGGCCCACATGTACTCGCTGCTGGTTGAGGATCAGTCGTTTACCATCGACGTGACCGAAAAAGACGACCAGTACACCGTCTCGTGCGAG
Organism: uncultured Binatia bacterium (SeqCode); assembly: GCA_965243735.1. Lineage (GTDB taxonomy): Bacteria > Desulfobacterota > Binatia > Bin18 > Bin18 > JAAXHF01. The sequence continues at coordinate 2,118,110 of CBDEVZ010000008.1, read as the reverse complement.
GGCAAAACCTTTCAGTTCAGCCTGCTTGACGAGCGGCGTGCCCTGCGTCCCGGGGAGGGCAGCAGCGGCGGGGTGGGTGACACCGAAGTCCGCTCGCTGATGCCGGGCAAAATCGTCGAAATCCTGGTCAGCGTCGGCGACGAGGTCGGACAAGACCAGGGCGTCCTCATCATGGAAGCCATGAAAATGGAAAACGAGGTTCGTGCCTCAACGACCGGTACGGTCAAAGCCATCCTCGTCGCCGAAGGCCAAGCCGTCGAGTCGGGAGAGTTACTGCTCGAGCTGGAGTGATGAGCGACACCTTCTCCGCGACCGAGCACGACCGCCTCGCCCCCTTTTTCACCAACCTGAACGCGCCCATTTTTGGCCTGAAACTCCCCCAGGAAGTAGCCGGAGCCCTGTTCTCGCGCTACAGCCGGTCGTCCAAAAGCCTGCGCAGAATTTTCCTGGACGAGTTTCTGGGCCAGGCCGACTTCCCGCTCGGTCAGGCCGACCAGACCGGCGCGCTCGACAAGGCTCGGGCGTTTTATGAGCGGGTGCTGATCGGCTATGGCGACGACTCAGTCGCCCAGCTCGGCGGCGCCCACATTGCCTGCGAGAACGTCTCCAACGTCGCGGCCAAGCTGCTCGAAGACGCCCGTATCGGGATTGCCCCGCTGGAAAAATCGACCCGCTATGTGCGCTTTGATACGACCGATCAGGCCGGCGAGTTTCTGTTTGCCAAAGAGCCGGCCATCATGGCCTCGCCACACCGGGACGCCTATCTCGCCGGCCTGCGTCGCTTGTTCGAGACCTATGCACAGCAGATGGAGCCGATGATCGCCTTTATGCGGCGCAGTCTACCCATAGACAGCGTCGAGTGGAAACATCCCCAAACGGGCGAACCCCTCACCTATAACGATACCGCGTCCGACGCCAAGCTGCGCCGCTGGGCCGAGGGCGCCTATCGTTCAACCGTGCGAGCCCAGGCCTGCGATGTCCTGCGCCAATATCTGCCGGCCGCCACGCTGACCAATGTCGGTCTGTTTGGCACCGGCCAGGCTTTTGAGCATCTGCTCAACAAGCTCTACTCGCAGCCGCTCGACGAGGGCCGGACCGTCGCCCACGACATGCAGGCCGCGCTGAACGCGCTGATTCCCTCGTTTGTCAAACGCGCTCAGAAAAACCCCTATTTTGCCGATACCTATACCGCCACCCGCTCGGCCGCAGCCCAACTCCTGGTCACCACGCCGGTCACATCCAGCCGTCCTGTCCAGCTGCTGGATTGGGACGCCGACGCCGAAGACAATATCCTGGCCGCCATCCTCTACCCCCACCTGCGTCACCCCCTGAGCCAGGTCCGCAACGCGGTCAAAAGTCTGTCTGCGGAGCAGCGCTCCGGGCTGTTCGACGAGTACATCCGCCGCCGCCGCCACCGCCGCGACAAACCCGGCCGCGCCCTGGAGCAGGCGTATTACACCTTCGATATCATCGCCAACCTGGGGCTGTACCGGGACCTCCACCGCCACCGCATCCTGACCCAGGAACGCCAGGACTTCACCACCGTCCACGGCTACGACATGCCGCAGGAGATCGAGGAGGCCGGCTTCAAGGCCGACTTTATTCGCAACATGGACCAGACGGCAGAGCTGTACGAGCAGCTCCACCGCGAGCTGCCCGTCCAGGCCCAGTATGTCGTGCCGTTCGCCTACCGTATCCGCTGGACGATGAAGCTGAATTTGCGCGAAGCCGTGCATATCGGCGAGCTGCGAACCATGCCCCAGGGTCACCCGGACTACCGGCTGATTGTCCAGGACATGTGGCGCGAGATCGCCAGGGTTCACCCCTTGCTGGCCAGCAGCGCGAAATTCCTGGACTGGAACACCTACCGGCTGGGCCGGCTCCAGTCAGAGCTGCGGACCGAGTACAAACGGGACAAAGCGGCTCCTGGTGAAGGATAAAGACTGCCGAGCGTGTTCTTTCGCTCAGCATTCAGCATTCAGCATTCATCATTCAGCATTGAGGTTGCCGGGTGTGGCTATGCGTGGCCCGCGCGCATGGCTGCCCGGAGGGTCGCGGTGGCCGCTTCGTCAACCGTCCCCGTTCCGGTATCCACCACGACACCGTAGACGCTCCGGGCTTTCTCCACGGAGATATACTCGTCCAGCACGTCGTCCAGCACCTCCTGGATCGGGCGGTCGAGCGGATTGCCCCAGCCACCGCCGCCGGTGGTTTCAAACCAGAACGTATCCCCATAGGAGAGCTTGTGGCCGCGCAGCAACGGGTTGAGCCACCGACCGTCTTCGGTCAGGCCACCGACAATTTTTTGCCTGCCGTCCGCAGACAGGTGCCATAAACGTTGTGGCGCACTCCGCTGCCCACCGTTCACCCCTGGGGTGCCCTCACGCGTGCGGGCTGTTTCAACACTCAGCGCGCCTTCGCATAAAAAACGGATTTTGAGGTGAGACCCGAATCCGCCCCGATGGTGGCCATCCCCGGCTGAGTCCTGCCGAATATCGAATGCCTCATACGCAATCGGGAATAGCAGCTCCGCGGTCTCCGCTTCCATATTCATGCAGTTGCCCAGCGGGTCCATGGTGACATTCATGCCATCATTAAACGGGGTCCCGCCCCAGCCGCCGGCCGGCAGGTCTGAGAAAACGTCCGTGTTTCCAGCCGGATCGCGCACGCCACACACAAACCAATTGCAATCGCCACACGCGGAACCGACTGCGCGGTCAGGCAGGGCCATGGCAATAGCCTGCCATACTGCGCTGGCGACTTTTGGGGCGGCCAGAACCGTACACCCGATGGTCGGGGCCGGCCATTTGGGGTTCAGCCAGCAGTCGTCAGGCAGGACGACGCTGATCGGGTTGAACATGCCTTCGTTTTGCGGCGCACTGGGTTCCAGGAAAAACTGAAGCGAGTAAAAGACTGCGGAATGGGTATTAGCTTTGGGCGAGTTGATAGCGCCGAGACACTGGGGGTCGGAGCCGGTCAGGTCTACGGTAATATCTGAGCCTTTGACCGTCAGGGTCACCTTGACTTTGACGGGCTCATCGGTCTGGCCGTCGGTATCCGCATAATCTTCGCCGCTATACACCCCGTCCGGGATGCTCTCGATTTTCTTGCGGACAATCCGCTCGGTATAGGCGATCAGCTCGGCCATGGCGGCCTTGACAGTCTCCAGACCGTATCGCTCGGCTGCGGATTGCATCTCCTCTTCTGCGGCTTTGAGACAGCCGACATGAGCCTGGAGGTCACCCTGGATAAAATGCGGGGTACGCGTATTGGCCAGGAGAATCTTGAGGATTTCCGGTTTGATCTCATTGTGTTCAAAGGCTTTGATGGGCGGGAGGCGGAGTCCTTCTTCCGCAATATGCGTTCCCCACGCCTGGCCGCCCGGTGCCCCACCACCAAAGTCCATCCAGTGGCCACGGCTGACCGCAAAGCCCAACAGTTCTGTGCCCTTGTAAAAAACAGGCTTAATCCAGGAGATGTCGTTAATATGGGTGCCACCCCGGTAGGGGTCGTTTACCACATAGATGTCGCCGTCCTGCATATTTTCAATGCCGAACTCGTCCCGTACGGCATGGGCCGAAAACTTCATGGCCGCCAGGTGAACGGGAACGTTGGCGGCCTGACTCAGCAGCCGCATCTCCGGGTCATAAATGGCGTTGGAGAAATCAACCATATCGGACAGAATAGGCGAGAACGAGGCGCGCTGGAGCACCGCCGTCATCCGCTCACAGGTATATTCAAACAGATTCCGCAAGACTTCAAAGGTGATGTGATCGAGTCCGACCCGGTTTTTGATACTGTCGCCCGCCTTTTCGAATGCTCTGGATTGCATGACCATCCTCCTGCACAGGTAGCGCTGATGCCGCCTGATTACCGTTCTGCGTGTATAATAAGATTGCCGTGCGTATCAATACTTGCCTGCGCGCCGGGCGGGAGTACGGCTACCGAATCCAGATATTCCAGAATCGCCGGTCCCTGAATCTCCGTGCCGGGCGGGAGAATCTGGCCGTTGTAAATCGGACAGGCGATCCATTCGCCGGAAAAGTAGACCGAGCGTGCGTTCTTCAGCGCCACAACATTTTCTGCGGCGACACTTTTATAGGGCGGCAGGGCTGCGGTCGGGGCTGTTGCCGCAACACTCAGAGAGACAAACGCCGGATCAAAGATGTCCGAACTGACCCCATGCTCCTGCTTATGCACGGCATGAAAGGTCTCGGCAATGCTGACCAGGGCGTCCCTGGTCAGCGCCCCGCCCGGAATGGGGGTTTCAAGTTCATACGTCTGGCCCACATAGCGCATTTGGGCGGTCCGGTTGATGAGCACCTGTTCTGCCGAGACATTGTCGCGGGCGAGCAGGCTGCGGGCCGTCCGTTCGAGTTCGGCGTACGCGCTATTCAGCCGCTCCAGGTCAACCTCCCCAAGCGGGGCGTACATGAATTGCTCGACATCCTGACGGACATCCATGACGGTTGCGCCAAAGGCGGACGCGACTCCGGCGGCCGCCGGGACGATGACTTTCGGGATATTCATGGCCCGAGCGACAAAGCAGGCGTGCATAGGCCCGGCTCCACCAAAACTGGTCAGCACAAAATCGCGCGGATCACGGCCTCTATTGATAATGACCTTTTTGACGGCCTGGGCCATAATCTCACAACTGATCTGGATCATGGCGTCGGCGGTCTCGACCACCGACAGGCCCAGTTGCTCAGCAACGCTACGCACCGCCTGTTCAGCCGCTTGCCGGTCCAGATTGATCTTCCCGCCCAGGGTCGGCTCCAGGCGGCCAAGCAGCAGGTTGGCGTCTGTAATCGTCGGTTCCTTCCCCCCGTTGCCATAGCAGGCCGGCCCAGGTTGTGAGCCGGCGCTACGCGGCCCCACCCGCAGCGAGCCGCCGCCATCCACCCAGCCGACCGAGCCGCCGCCGGCGCCCACGCTGTGGATATCAAGCATGGGGAGGATGATCGGGAGTTCAAATTCGAGTTCATACTCGCGGGTAACGAGCCCCTTGCCCTCTTCGACAATCGAGGCATCAAAGCTCGTCCCGCCCATGTCCGCGCAAATAATGTGACGCTCATGTATGGCGTCGGCCAGATAGCCGGCATAGGCCACCCCACCGGCCGGCCCGGACTCCAGCAGTTCTTCCGGGTGCTCCTTGGCCAGCTCAACGCCAATGACGCCGCCGCTGCTTTTGAGAATCAGCAAGGAGCCCCGAAAGCCCTGGCGGGTGAGGCGTTCCAGGAGATGATCGAAATAGGCTCCCATCACCGGCTTGAGTGCGGCGCTGACCGCGGTGGTGACAAAGCGGCCATGCTCGCGAAACAAGGGCCGCGTCTCGCCCGACAGCATAATATGCGCATCAGGCATGTGTTCGAGCAGGATGTCACGCATCTGCCGCTCATGGTCGGTGTTGACATAGGAATTGATGAAACACACGGCAATGGAGCGGATACCTGCCGCCTTGATTTTCTCGGCAACCTGCTGCGCGGCCACGGTATCGAGCGGGCGTTCTTCTTCGCCCTTGACATTCGTGCGTTGCGGGACGGTATAGCGGTAGCGGCGCCGAATGAGGGGCTTGGGTTTGACCTGATAGGGGTCGTACAGGTCTTTGCGATGCTGTCGCCCGATTTCGATGGTATCCCGAAAGCCTTGGGTGGTGACCAGGGCCGGGTCCGGGTACGAGCGTTCAATCAGGGCGTTGGTCGCGGTGGTGGTGCCATGGATCAGGCAGGAGATCTGGTCAAACGGAATACCCGATTGCTCGACCGCTTCGAGCGAATCGCGGGCAGCCTTTTTGACCGCCTCGATGACACCGACCGAGCGGTCCCACGGCGTGGTCAGGACCTTGGCCGTGACACGCTCGCCGCTTGTTTCCTCCCAGCCAAACAGGTCGGTAAATGTTCCGCCAACGTCGACGCCTACCCGCCACATGGCTGCTCCTCATTCAACACGCAGCATTCCTTCTCATTCCCACTTGACCTGATGTTCCTGGGCGACAAAGCTGACCGCCAGCTCCAGGTCGAGAAACTTGCCCCCGTCCGGCCACGACTCGTTTTGAAACTCGGCCGAGTCGAGCATGGCCTGATACGCCTCAGGACTGTCCAGCCACAGCTGGGCCACCCCGTCCCAGCGCGGTTCGGCGTACTGGTAGGCGGCGTCAACGGTATGGCACTGAACATACCGGCGCAGACCGGGCAGCCGCTTCACAATCGGCCCGTGGACCTCGATCCAGTACTGGCGAAAGTCGGCCAGCGACAGGCCGGGTTTGCGCCTGAGCTGAAAAATACCCTTGGTCAGGCCGGGTGTCTGCGGGCCGTCCAGAATGACGTGATCCCGAGTCACCAGCCACTCGACCCGGTTCATGTCGATAAAATTGGGTTCATCGGCCAGCGCGCCGTCCACATATTCGGGCGTCTCGCGCAGAGCCTGAAACGCGCCCTCGTCCTCCAGCCAGGCCTCGGCCGCACCGTCATAGGACGAGTTGGTGTCCGCAAACGGAATCCGGTGGCTCTGTTCATAGCGCACCAGCTGCGGAATTCTGGCCGCAATCGGGCCGTGGATATCACGCCAGTAGCGGTGAAACTCGGCCTCGCCGAGCGACGCCTTTCGGGTAATGAAGTACAGCAGGTGGATCATCGGGATCTCCTTTCTCGGGCGTTTCCCTTGTACGGCTTCGCCCGCCCGTTTTCCATCCCCCCGCTGCTGGTCCCCCTCGGTCTGGCTTTTACAGCCAGCAATCCGGCTCTATAATGGGCAGTCTCACATACGTGCGAACGAGGGGCAGACAATGAACATCCTTGTGGCAGAGACGGCCGGCTTCTGTTGGGGAGTCCGGCGAGCCCTGGACCAGGCGGTTGATCTGGCCAAAAAGACCGACGGCCCGGTCCAGACCTTCGGACCCCTGATTCACAACGCCCAGGTCATGGAAGAACTCACCGAGCAGAATATCCACGCCTTTGAGCGGCCGAGCGATATCCGTGGCGGCACGATCCTGGTGCGCGCCCACGGAGTCCGTCCAGAGGCGTTTGACCAACTCCGGGCCAGCGGCGCCGACGTCTACGACGCGACCTGCCCGCTGGTGCGCAAGGTGCAAAAAATCATCACCAAGTACAGCAACGACGCGTATGACATCGTCATTGTCGGCGACGACCATCACGCCGAGGTGACGGGTCTCAAGGGTTATGCCTCAACCCGCTGTTTTGTAGTGGCCGATGAGGAGCAGGCCGCCCAGCTGCCCGAGTTTGACCGGGTGTGCGTGGTGTCGCAGACCACCCAGAACGACGAGACCTTTGCCCGCACGGTCGAGGTCATCAAACCCAAAGCGCAGGTCATCCGGGCGACGAACACGGTGTGTGAGCCGACCCGGGATCACCAGAGCGAGACGGTTGAGCTGGCCCGCCAGGTCGATCTGATGGTGGTTGTCGGCGGCCATCACAGCGCCAACACCTGCCGCCTGGCCGACCTGGCCGCCAGAGAGGGCGCCCAGGTTCTACACATCGAGACCGATGCCGAACTCCGCGACCATGATTTCAGCCCCTATCAATCGGTGGGCGTCACCGCCGGCGCCTCAACGCCGGAGTGGATGATCAACCGGGTGGTCGACCGGCTGGAGTCCTTCAACCACGAGCCGGTCAGTCGGCTCAACACCTGGCTCAAGTCCCTGATGGGTATCCTGGTCGCCAGCAACGTGTATGTCGGTGTGGGCGCGGCCTGTCTCAGCCTGGCGGCCAGCCTGCTGCTCATCCCCCACCTGTCGCGCGAAATCCTCCTGCCGTTGATGGCCACGGCCGGCTTTTTCATCCTGGCCATGCACACCGTCAACCGCTACCAGGAACGCTCGCACTACAGCGGCTGGGGCAGCTTCTCGCCACGCGCCTTTCAGCATTTTCAGCAGGCCATGTTAGGGGTGGCGGTCATCTCTCTGACCGCCGCCCTGGGACTTGCCGCCTCGCTGGGGTTGGGACAGTTTCTGGCCCTGGCTATCTTTGGCGGTCTGGGCGCAATCTACGGTATGAAACTCATCCCCCTGTCGTGGGCGCGACATATCATGGGTATCCGCAGCATCAAGGACCTGCCGGCCTCAAAAGACCTGGCTGCGGCCTTGGGCTGGACGGTCGCCTGCGTGGTGATTCCGCTGATCACGGTCGGCAGCAGTTCGGCCTGGCGGGCCGCCGGGGTGCTGGGCTTTGTCTTCCTGCTGGTGTTTCTGCGCGCCGCCCTGATCGGCGTGCGTGACGTGCAGGGCGACAAGATCATGGGTATGGAAACGATCTTCAAGGTGGTCGGCAAACGCCGCACCAAGGCCGTGCTGGTCGGGGTAGTAGCAACCCTGAGCGGCCTGCTGCTGGCGCTCAGCCTGCCCTGGCAGGGTCTGCCCCTGGCCGCGTGTTTATGCGTCGTGATTCCGTACAGCTGTGCGGTCAGCTGGGTGTATCACCAGCGCCTGCTGCCCAAGGGCGCGCCGGGCGAGATTTTTGTCGATGGGCAGTTCTTATTGGCCGGGGCGATGACCCTGGTGTGGCATGTGTCTCAATAGCTCGCTCCCACGGGGGAAGGCGAATCGGGCCTGCTCACCTGTGACGAGCTTTTTCTTCACGGCGATCTTTGAGATAAAATCCAAGCCAGCCAATAATGGTGGCAACAAACACTAAGGACAGCAACAGAGCGAGTTCCATGGTCTCGACGCCTTTTTTCAAGGGGCAAGCACTAAAAAAGGCCAGCTTGCGCTGGCCTTTTGCTGTCGGTCGGTCGGGTTGGAGCTAGGCCACGGCTGCGGCCCGCTTGGCCTCATCCTCGGCCGTCGGCTCCTCAACCTTGTAGAGCTTCTGCCCGTTGTCCCACAGGATCTTGCGACGGATGTCCTCGTCGCAGTCATCCAGCCCGTGCTTGATCCGGTCGTGCACCTCGTCGCCGTACAGCGAGGTCGGATGCGGGAAGTCGGTCTCGAACATGATCTTGTCGGCGCCGACCTTGTCGATCAGGCGCCGCGGCGCGATCTGCTCAAACCAGTAACAGGCGTAGATATTCCGGGCAAAGTATTCGGAGGGCAGCATATCGAGGTCGGGCCGCTCTTCCGGCACGCGGTTGCCCAGGAACTGATAATCGAGCGCTTCCAGAGCAAACGGAATCCAACCGATCCCGCTCTCGACCGAGACGAACTTGATGTCCGGATAGCGCGACAGCACCCCGGACACGATCAGGTCGCTCAGCTGTATGCCGTTGCGCATGAAAATATCGACCGACAGCTCGGCAAAGGCGGTCATTTTCCCGTACTTGGCAACCTTGTCGCGCCGCAGCCCGCCGTCCATATTGCCCGAGCCGATATGAAAACTGATCGGTAAATCCAGCTCGACGGCAACCTCCCACAGCGGGTTCCAGCTCTCGTCGCCCAGCAGGGGCTGACCCAGGGATTGCGGCTCGCCGGTAAACAGAATGCCCTTGTGCCCCATGGCGGCGCAGCGCCGGACTTCTTTGACCGCCTCGTCCACATCCCAGAACGGGGTCGAGGTAATCGGCAACAGGCGCCGCGAATCGGCCGACGCCCACTCGGTCTGCCAGTCGTTATAGGCTCTGACACAGGTCAGCTTCAGCTCTTCATCGTCAAGCCGCAGAAACTCCTGGCTGCCAAACCCGCCGACATTGGGGTACATGACCATCGCCCAGATGCCCATTTCGTCCATATATTTGAGCCGTTCCTTGGCGTCATAGGCTCCGGGGTGCATCTCTTCATAGCTTTTGGGCCAATTCATCATGTCGCCCACCCCGGCCGTTGCGGTCAGACCCGGGTTGGCGACGCGCCGGTCACCGATGAACCACCACAGCCGGCCTTTGGCGTCGGTATCAACGCGGGGCACGGCATCCTTCATCCGCTCGGGCACCCGGCTGGTCCACAGGTCGGGCGTTTCCGTGACATGGGTATCAACATCAATAATGGTATAGCCACTCATACTCTTCCTCCTTCAGCTGCCGGACCGTTCGGAGCGGTGCTCGGCTCACCTAGGCTTTTTGACCTCGTTTTCGTACTATACGAAGCCTGCCCGCAGGCATAGACTGGCCGGGTGGAGAAGTCAACAGGCGGAGGAAACCATGATTGACCATATCTCGATCAGCGTGCGTGACCTGGCCCACAGCAGCCGCTTTTACCACACCGCGCTGGCCAGCATCGGCTTTGACAAGCTGGTCGAACGCCCCGACACGACCGGTTTTGGCAAAAAATACCCCGAGTTCTGGCTCAACCGTCGCGCGCAGATGAAACCGGTGGGCGAAGACAGCGGGGTGCATATTGCGCTGCGCACCACAAGCAGAGAGTCGGTTGACCGCTTCCATGCGGCCGCCCTGCAAGCCGGAGCCGAGTCCGACGGCGAGCCGGGGTTTCGGCCCGAGTATCACACCAGCTACTATGCAGCGTTTGTCCGCGATCCCGACGGCAACCGTATCGAAGTGGTGACCTTTGTGACCGACGCGGACTGAGACACCAACGAAAGGCGCTCCCCCATGGCAGACCATCCCATCAGTCGTTATCCCGTCGCCCGGCTGGAAGATTTGCCCCAGGACATCCAGGACCGGATCGGCGCGGTCCAGGCCAGGGCCGGCTTTATCCCCAACGTGTTTCTAGCCCTGGCTCACCGGCCAGCCGAGTTCCGGGCGTTTTTTGAGTACCACGACGCCCTGATGCTCAAAGACGGCGGCCTGTCAAAGGCCGAACGGGAGATGATTGTGGTGGCCACCAGCGCCGCCAACGACTGTCAGTACTGTGTGATCGCCCACGGAGCGATTCTGCGTATCCATACCAAGAACCCGCTCATCGCCGACCAGATCGCGGTGCACTATCGCCAGGCCGATATCACGCCGCGGCAGCGGGCGGTGTTGGACTTTGCCGTCAAAGTTGCCCTACGGCCCCAGGATATCGAAGACGCCGACCGAGCCCAACTCCAGCAGCACGGCCTGAGCGATGAAGACATCTGGGACGTTGGCGCCATTGCCGCCTTTTTTGCCCTGTCGAACCGTATGGCCCACCTGACCGCCATGCGGCCCAACGACGAGTTCTACACCATGGGCCGCGGCCGCTGAGACGCCTCAGTCCTCGTCCTTGTCGTCCCGTTCGAGCACCTCGCGCAGCTGCTCGGGCGGAACGGCAATATGCACGCCTGCCCGCTCCTGCTGCAACAGCATGGCCGCCCGCGAGTCACGCTCCCCCCAACCCCGGCCCAGCGCCTCGGTCAACTCGTCCCAGGCCAGGTTGGCCATGGGCATCGGCACCTGCAATTCACGGCCCAGCTGGGTGGCCAGGCTGACATCCTTGTGGGCCAGCCTCAGGGCAAAGTCGGGCGGGTCGTAGTCGTTGGGCAGAAAATGGCGGGCCAGGCCGTCAAAGGTCCGCGTCCGGCCCAGCGCCCCCTGACGCACCGCCTGCCACAGGGTCAAAGGCTCGACGCCGGCCTTCACCCCCATAGTGAAGACCTCGGACAGGACGCGGTTCAGCATATAGCCGGCGCAGTTGTGGACGAGCTTGGCGACCGTGGCCGAGCCGATTGGACCAACATAGCGGGCCTGATCGCCAATCGCGTCGAGCAGCGGTTTGTAGCGCTCGAAAATAGCCCGGTCTCCACCGACCCAGATGGCCAGCCGGCCCGTCTCGGCACCCCGCGGCCCACCGCTCACCGGGGCGTCCAGCATGTGCACCTCACGCTCGGCAAACGCCGCGTGGAGACGCCGCACGACTTCGGGAGCATTGGTCGAAAGATCGAAATAGGCGCTGTGAGGCCGCAGGGCATTGCAGAGCCCCTGCTCACCCAGAGCAACCTGCTCGACATCGGCCGGGGTGGGCAGCGACGTGAAAACCAGCTCCGATCCCTCGGCGACCTGCCGAGCGGACTCGGCCCACGTCGCGCCCGCAGCCAGGTGCGGCTCGGCAGCCTGACGGCGGAGGTCGTGAACGATCAGTTGATAGCCGGCCTGCTGGAGGCGGGCGGCCATCCTCGCCCCCATGGTCCCCAGTCCGATAAAACCGACCTGCATGACAGCCTCCCCCCGCCGGACAGTGCCGGCCTTAGAGCACTTTACGTTAGGCTGTAGCCGAGCCGTTCCACTCTCGTCATGCCGGACTCGATCCGGCATCCATGCTTCGACTTCGCTCCGCTACGCTCAGCACGAACGGAAGGCCGTTGGTCCTGAGCGTAAGGCGCAACGCGCCTGAAGTCGAAGGGCTACACAGAATCGTAATTTGCGCTAGTCTCTGGCCGCAAACACGTCGTTGGCGATTGTGGCTGCGGTCATCGCCGTCGGCCAGCCGGAGTAGAACGCCAGGTGGGTGATGAGTTCTCCAATTTCTTCCTGGGTAACGCCGTTGTCCAGGGCGCGTTGCAGGTGGAGCCTCAGCTGCTCGGGCCGGTACATCGACATCAGCGATGCGACGGTAATCAGACTCCGGTCGCGTTTGGACAAACCGCTCCGCTCCCACACATCGCCGTAGACGACTTTTTCGCTCAGCTCGATGAGCTTGGGAGCAACCTTGCGGGCCTTCTCTCGTGCGGCGCTGACCACCGCTGTCGTGTCTGCCATGGCGTTCTCCTTGTGAATGGGTTTCTTGTCACACAAAACGTGGCTGGGTGTAGACCGGCAGCCCGAAGGTACGCCGCCCCAGCAGGGCCTTGCCCTCCATGCCGGCAAACGGCTGGTGAATGATAGCGGCTCGGGCGTCGCGGTACATCTGCTCCATCGGGCTCTTTTTGAACAGGGCCGCCCCGCCGACCATGCGCATGGCTTTATCCACGATCTGAAAGCTGCTCTCCATCACAAACTGATAGCAGGCGATCAGGTTCACCAGATCCTCCTCAACGCGCCGCTCCAGCGCGTCGTGGGCGGCCAGTGCGTCGTACAGCATGGCCCGCGCCGCGCGCAGCCCGATCTCCATCTCGGCCGCCAACAGCTGGTTGCTCGGATAGTGCGTCATGGGCTGATCGAACGGCTCCTGACGGCGTCCCGCCACCCAGTCCATGGCGTAGTCACGGGCGGCCTGGGCCAGGCCCAGATAACACGCCGGGCCTGAGGCGACCCACCACGAGGCCGTAATATTGGCCAGCGCGTCCCAGGTCTGGGCCGGACGCAGGACGGCCGCGTCGTCGGCTACAAACACGTTGTCCCAGACCACGTCGTTGCTCTGTGACGAGCGGATGCTCAGGGTATCCCAGTTGGTCTGCACCTGGACGCCCGCGTCCGAAGTGGGCATGAAACACAGCAGGCACTGGGGACCCGTATCCGGGTCGTCATAACGGGCCGTGGTCAGGGCATAATCCGCCCCTGCCGACATCGTGCCAAACCCGCTCCGGCCGGTGATCCGATAGCCGCCGTCCACCCTAGTCGCCCGCCGGGTCGTGTCGTTGATCCCGGCAAAGCCGACCGAACTGTTCATCCGGGGATCGCTGACCGGCCCGCAGAAGATAAGTTTATCGCTGACCGTCGCCCGCAGCAGCGATTCAATGGCCTCAAGCTGGGGTCCCTGTCCGCGCTGGTCCAGGCGCCACAGGTCGGCCAGCAGGCCGACGACAATGTGGTGCATATTCACCGCAATGGCCATCGGCAGGTCGCCCTGGGACAGGCGTTCCTGGGTCAGGGTGAAGTCGTGCGGCAACCCCCCTCCCCCGCCGAGTTCCTCGGGTACGAGCATCGCCGTGTAGCCGGAGGCCTTCATCGCCGCGACATTCTCGTGCGGGAAACTGCTGTCCCGGTCATGCTCGGCAACGCGGGTTTTGAAATCTTCGGCGTGGGCGGCGGCAATATCGAGGAAACGCTGCTGGCGCTCGGTCGTGTCTGACATACGCTCTACTCCTGAGTTCGTGGAATGTGCGGCCCGCATTATGGCCGTCCCCTCGCCCCTCGGCAAGGAGGGGGCTCACGCCTTGCGATACACACCGGGGTATGCTTTGACAGGGAGCGATTCGACGAAAGGAGCACAGAGTATGGCAAAGGTGCAAACAGTCCTGGGCGACAAGACGACGGACGATCTGGGCTTCACCCTGATCCACGAGCATCTGACCGTTGGGTTCCCCGGTTACGAGTGGGACAACTGGCGCTTTGACCGCAAAAAAGAGATCGCCGGGGCGGTCGAAAAACTGCAAGAGATCAAATCCCTGGGCGTCACCTCGTTTGTCGACCCGTGCCCCATGGAGCTGGGCCGCGACCCCGAGTTTGCTGCGGAATGCGCCGACAAGGCCGGCCTGAACGTCATCATGGCGACCGGGCTGTACAACGAGGCGCTGGGTATTCCGCCCCACTTCCGCAGCCTGGCGCCCGACGATATTGCCGAAGTCTATGTCCGAGAGATCACCGAGGGCATGAATAAGACGGGCATCAAGGCCGGCCTGATCAAGACCGCCACCGGCGGCATCCCGGGCATGACCGAAACCGCCACGACCTTGAGCAAACATGAGGAAACCTGTTTGCGTGCTGCGGCCCGGGCCCACGCCGCGACCGGGGTGCCGATTCTGTGCCACAACGACGAACTCGGTCCGTTCGGCCGCGAGACGCTGGACGTCTTTGAGGAGGAAGGGGTCGATTTCAACCGGGTGCTGATCGGGCACGCCTGCGGGGTCGGCGACATGCGCTACTACTTCGACATCCTGGAGCGCGGGGCGTGGCTGGGTTTTGACCGCTTCGGTATCGACGTGATCGCGCCGGACAAGATGCGCCTGGCCTCGCTGATCGGTCTGCTGGCCGTCGGCTATGATCGGGTCATGCTGTCCCACGACGCCGTGCACTGCCTGATGGGCCGGCCGAGCAAGACCTGGGACGATTTTGTGGCGGCCTGTCCCAACAACAACTACAGCCACATTCTGAAGAACATCATTCCGACCCTGAGCCGAGCCGGGGTCAGCGAAGGCACGATTCAGACCATGACGGTCGAGAACCCCAAGAATTATTTCGGCGGCTGAGGCCTGCGGGAGCACACCCAGAATAAAGGAGAATGCCATGGATGTTGGCCTGCTGTTTCCCTTTCGCAATCCCCCCCAGTGGCGCAAGCCCTTCCCCGAGTTTTATGCCGAACAGCTCGAACAGACCCAGATCGCCGAAGAACTCGGCTACGACACGGTTTGGCTGACCGAGCATCACTTTGCCGAGGACGGCTACTCACCGTCCCTGCTGCCGATTGCCGGCGCAATTGCAACCATGACCAGCCGGGTGCGGATCGGGACCTTTCTGCTGCTGCTGCCCCTGCACAACGCGGTGCGGGTCGGCGAAGACGCGGCCACCGTCGATGTTATCTCCAACGGCCGCTTTGATATGGGCTTTGGCCAGGGCTATGCCCCGTCCGAGTTTGAGGGCTACGGCATTCCCCGCAAAGAGCGTGCCTCACGGCTGGAAGAAGGCATTGAGGTCATTCGGGGCATGTGGACCCAGGACCCGTTCTCCTACCAGGGCCGACACTACGATCTGAAGAACATCAGCCTGGTGCCCAAACCGGCCCAAACACCGCACCCGCCGATCTGGATTGGGGCCGGGCAGAAAAAAGCCGTGGAGCGGGCCGGCCGCATGGGCTGCCACTTCCTGGGCACCTCGGATCCGACCGCGCAGGAGACCTACGATGCGGCGCTGCGCGCCCACGGCCATGATCCCAAGGATTTTCACGCCGCCCAGCTCCGCTGGGTGCATGTCGCCGAGAGCCGCGATCAGGCCTGGGACAATGTCCAGGACCACCTGCACTACATGTTGAGCTGGTACGGCCGCTGGCTGGCCGAGGCCAAGGACTTTGCCGGCGCCGAAAAATTCGCCCAGCTGCCGCCCGCCTCAGAGCTGCGCAATGTCACCGATCAACTCATTGGCGCGCCCATCGTCGGGACACCCGAAGAGGTCGGCGGCGAGCTCGAACGTATGACCGCCAGCATCCGCACGACCCATATTGTCATGGGCATGCACCTGCCCGGCCTGGACCCGGCCAAGAGCCGGCAGTCAATGGAGCTGTTTGCCAAGGAAGTCATGCCGGGCCTGCACTGAGCCTGGGTCGGTCCCGTAGGTCGGCTTAGTCCTGTAGGTCGGCTTAGCCGTAGGCGTAAGCCGACACGTCCGGGCGGGATGTTGTGTCGGATTACGCTCTGCTCATCTGACCCACTCAGCTGAGATTGCGCCAGGCGTCCAAGTCGATTTCTGGCGGAGCACCGGGAAAGACGGCAGACTGAACGCTGGTTGCCAATTGTTCCAGAATGTCGAGATAGCTTGAGGCTTTGCGCGTTCTCAGACGGAGCGGGCGGCGCGGTCGTTCATGCTTGGTGGCACCTGTGTAGCACGGTAGGATAGTCGCATGAGGGCTCCCATGCACACGGTCCTCCGGCTCGCTGGCCACGTGATGGTGTTCCTGCTGGCGGTAGTGGTCTTCTACCTGGGGCTGGGGGTGGGGCTGGCGCTCAATCCGCTGGTGGGCACGCTGCTGTGGGTGGCCGCCGTGGCGATTGGAGTGCTGAACGTGAAGTGGATGCTACGCCGCGCCCGCCACCCGTAGGTGCCCAGCTCCCCAAGCTTAACACCGTGGCCGTTATTGGCTGTGGGGAGTGAGATTCCGCCGGCGAGCGGGAGGCCCGGGCGCAGCTGGGTGACACTGCTGCCTCGGGCTCGATACCATGCAGAAGTAGACATAAAGGCACCTTATCAGACAGAGCATCTGGATCGGATGCCGTGAGTTGTTGCCACGGCCGACTAAGTAGAAGCCCTAAGCCACTCACTCTCATGCTACGGATAAATTATGGAGCCACCTCCCCAAACATCACAGCCGACTAGTGACGTTGACATCCAACGGCGTTTCAACGAATTCCAGAGCGAGACTCGAAGCGAAATCCTAAGCTCTCGTAGAAAGCTCGTCGAGTGGTGGCTCAATGCTATGGGCGTAGGCATGACAGCTGCGGCTGGATTCCTGACGGCGATTGCTCTTGCTGCTGTCATTCTCGGCTATTTCAATTTTCAGAGATTCCGTCAGATCGAGAATGAGGCTCGCCAGTATATGGCGGCCTCCAAGGGATACGCCGAAGAAGTCGAGAGACTTTTCGAGGAGGTCAAGAACCTTGTTGAGGAGATCAAAAGGCACAGGGATGTGGCTGAGGAATCGTCTAACGAGGCTGTCAACATAAGTCTTAGCCTCTCTGAACGCCTGGGTGAGGATACCGAGGCTATGGCAAGTGCTCAAGGAGATTCCCCGCCACCTCCGGTAGAGCGCAGGCAGCTGATCGTAGCTTACAATGATCTCGGCAACGCGAAGAGCGAACTCGGTCAGTACGACGAGGCCTTTCGATATTTTGAGCAAGCCATCAATCTGAACCCAAACATTGCCGCACTCCACAACAATCTCGGCAACGTAGAGTATCGCCGCCGCCAGTACGCCAAGGCTATTCCGCATTACAAGAAAGCCATCGCTTTGGACTCGACCTATACCTTCGCCTACAACAATCTCGGCGCTGCGCTGATTGGCCTCGGTAGATTGGATTCAGACCAATACAAGGAGGCCCTTCGGTCTTTAACCAAAGCCATTGAATTGGACCCGACCTATGGCATCGCCCACGTGAATCTCGGTGACGCATTGTGGATGGGCGGCAAAACAAACGAGGCAAGAGAGGCTTACCAGAAAGGGCTGAATTTGGCCCGAGCATCTAACGACGCGGGTCTTATAGAGAGAGCGGAGCATAGTCTCCGTCGTCTCGCCAGTCGTCTCGACAACAGTGAAGAGCCGGGAACTTGACACTTTGCGCGTTATCGGACGTAGCGGGTTGCACGGCCGAGAGCGGATCTAGGCAAATCAGGGACTTACGGGTCTATGGTGGCGAGGTCCGACTGAATGAATCGCGGGTGAAAGGCCGAGTGGGCCGAAGATTGTTCAGTTTGAGGGGGAGCGCCACGCTAGGGCACGACAATCTCCAGCCGACGGTGATCGCTGGGACCCCAGTGCTCGACCTCGTTGAGGGCGCGGACCTGGGCCGTATCGGCCAAGCTCTCGGAGGCGAACACAAAGTCCAGTTGGCGTGTGGCCGTGGCCGGCGTCTGCCGGTTGTGGTGGTACGTAGGGACGTTCCGGCTCGTACGTGGGAGTTCGGCGGGCCACGGGTCCGCCTGGCGCCCCTGCGGGGCCTGCGGCCCGACGAACGATAAGCCCAGCGCAGCCAGCCGCGTGAACACCGTCTCGTACCGAGCCGCCCAGTAGGCGCTGCCGTGCTCGCCGTGGCCGTAGAGGATATTGAGATCCCCGGCGGCGAGAATGCGGTGGTGCTGATTGCCGATGAAGGCGGAGAGATCGGACACCACCCGATGGGCCGAGGCATCCGAAAGAATCCAATGACTGCCGGTAGAGGTGTGGGGCCTTGTCCAGGGCGCATACATGGAGACCACCACCAGAGGCTGGCGGCCGGGCGCGGTCACAGTCGCGGCGGCTAGGGTGCCGAGCTGGCTGACGGCCAAGTCACCCCGTCTGGCCGCGGCGAGCGCTTTGGCCTGGAGCCACTCCACTTGGACACGCTCCGACAGTTTGACGACGGCGGTGTGCCAGGGTCTCGGTGGCTGGCGTACGTCTGCCCCCTCCGTCTGCCAGAGGGCCGCGTCGGTTTCGATGTGCTCCGCGACCTCGGGCGGCGGTTCCCCGGCCCCCTGTACCAAGGCAATATCCGCATCCATGTCGAGCAGACACGCCCAGGGTTTCTTCCGGCGGTTGATGTTCCAGGACACGATCTTCATCTTCAAACTCTCTCCACGGAGGAACGGGCGGTTTGGCCGAAGAATGCTAGGCACGACGGCGAACGCACCATGCCCCTTCGTTCCTCTGGCTTTATCGGGCCTTATAGTGCTCTTTTAGTCTGATAGCCGCTTTGACGAAATCACGCAGATCGTAGACGAACCTCGGGTCCTCCAGCTTCCCGACCATGAGCAACTCCGAATCTCGATCTCCATCGTCCGCCGAGATACATTTGCCGTCAAAATTGGCACGTACGAAATCTTGTGGGATTCTCCCACGGTAGGCATTGAAGTTGCCCCGATGCAAAATGTAGAGGTTGTCCCTGGATCGCCCGAATGCCCCAGCAGGGCGACGGTCAATTCCCTGGACCGGCGGGTTGATCTCGCACCTGATACTGACAGGGGTAGCAGGATTGCCCAGCCCGAACGCGTTCCAGTAACGCATTCCCGGCGATTTTCCTCCGGGCGGCAAACCAAAATAGGCCCAAAGGTCTGCGCTGGCTATCCAATAGACAGGGGCATCATCCAGATGCCCGCTCGGATACCCTATCTGCGTCCGTACCTTCCTCGCCACTGCTGAGACCGCTTTCTCGAACGCTTGTTGCGCCCTTTCAATTTCCGTCCTGTCGTCCAGGATTCTCATTGGATGGTCCCACCGGTGATCATTCTTTGCCATGGCTTTGCTCCTTTTCCCTGTGAGGGCGAATTGACCGACCCAAGGGTGGGCTCGTGGGTCGCCTCAAACTGCGGTCCTCGTATCGCCAGCGTGCGACCTGGGTCAACTTCGAGAAGCACTATCGGAACTTGGAGGTGCCGAAGATTCTCCGCGAGTCCTACACCTGACGATGTCATTCTAGCGTTATTGTGGCAGTCGAAACCCTTTCCACCGGTAGTCTTCGGGCGTTTGATGGTACTTCAACCGGTACTCCACAGGCGTCCGTTGATACGACTCCCACGTCTGCACCCGGAACGAGTAAGTCAGGCCTAACGCCGCATCAACCTGGGTAAGCCACGCCTGCCCTTTTTGCCGACACGTAATGCGGATCGTCTTCACCAGTTCACCTATCTCGTCCTTGTACAGAAAGTTACGTACCAGACCCATGGCATCGTAGGAGAAATACCCGTCCGGCCCTGGCGGCGGAATCAAACCATCTTCCAGGAACCCCTTCGCGATCACTGCTAAACCGAACGAATCCGCTTGTGTACTACAGGACAACTGATTCAACGCGGGCTGGGGTTTTGCCCACGCAGCTCCCACCAGTGCCCCCACGGTGGCCACAGCACCAAGTACTAACCACATCCGATACATCGACCCCTCCTTTGTGATAATTTCTACGCTGCCTGTACGGTAGTGGATACTGCCGCCGGGCTCCTGTTTGTACTGGGTCGAGATCGGGCTTGTCGAGTAGGGGCGGGTTAAAACCCCATCTGTTCCAACTAATTGCCCTACAGGGGGTGTGGCGGTTGCCGAACACACTTGCGGTGCGCATAGCGCGGCGTGCGGATCAGCTCCAGGTCGGGCGGGACCGGGCGGATGGCCGCGGCCGGGATGGGGGGCGCGTGGATGCGCGTGCGCCGCGACGGGCGAATGAAGCCCAGGGCCCGCCCGCGCTCCACAAACTCCTGCACCGGGTCGCGCCCTTCGTAGGCATAGCGGGGGGCATACTCCACCAGCAGCCCGATGGACACCTCGAAGGGGTCCACCCCAGCCTGCACCGCGATCTCCAGCCGCAGGGCTTGGAGCACCTGGGCAATGATCAACGTGGCCCAGAGCTGCTGGTGGATGACAACCGGCTTGGCCGACCACAGGAGGCGCAGCTTGAGATGCTGCTTGACCAGGGCAAACGCCAGCTCGATGTCCCACCGGCGCGCGTAGACGGCGGCCAGGGCCCGCAGCGGGAACGTGTGCGGCGTCCGCACGTTGGTAATATAGCGGCGCAGCGTGCCGCCCTGGCGGAACGTCACCAGCCGCACGGCATGGCGCGCCCGGTCTGCCCGGTGGGCTCCCAGCCACACGAGGCCGTCGAAGACCTCGCCACGCTGATAGAACACGTGGAGAACCCTGTAGCTGGTCTTCGCGCGCAACCGGCTCACCCAGTAGTACCCCCGCGCGGTGAGCCAGTCGAACCAGGCAAAGCCGAAGTAGCCCAGGTCGGCGACCACCAGCGTCTTGGCCGGTAGCCCCGCCACCAAGGCGCGCGCGCCTACCTTCGGGTTTTGGTGGGGATGTGGCTGCAAGCGCATGCTGCGCCACTGCTGGCGCCGAATGTCAAACACCCCGGCCAGCTTGCCGGGCAGGAGCCGGCTGGCACCCGCCGGCACTCCGCGCAGGGCGGGCCGCCGCCGCGCCACGGCGTCCAGCGTACTCTCGTCCAGACTCACCACCTCTGCGGCGAAGGGCGCCAGCCGCTCGGAGACCACCCCCCGCACGCGCTCCGCCAGCACTGTGCTAATCTGGCCGAAGAGCCGCGCCAGGGGCGCCGGCCCCGCCGTCTGGAGGCGCTTATAGACCGCCTGATCGGTCACCGCAAAGCGCGGGAAGAACCACAGCCCCCGGTCCGACAGGAGGCGCCAGATGGCCAGTTGGCTCCCAAAGCCGCGCAGGACGCAGACCAGCAGGCCCGCCCATAGCGCCAGGGCGGGCCGTATACGGGGCCGCCCCGGCCCCGTATGCGCCGGGTCGGGCTCCATCTCCGCCACACACTGGCGCAGGAACTCCTCGATGCTCCCAATGGGGTCGGGCGGATCCGCAACGCGCTTGGCTAACCTCGCCATAGCGTGCCTCCTGTAGCGTAGTCGTGTCCTTGTACGCCGCCCAGACGACCACGCCAAGGCCAAATCGGACCTTCGCCTATTTAGTTGGAACAGATGGTTAAAACCCGCCCCTCCCGCATCCGCGTCAACCCTCGCCGTGTGGCCGAGAATCCAGTCAGCCGCACGGTCCCATTTTGCAGCTGAGTCATCGAGTATCCGCGACACAGATTTTTGAGACGGGCAAATGGGTGCGATTTACCCGTCTCAGCTGCCCTGCATGGCCGGGCTCGGTGCTGTCTCGCAAAACCCTCCGATACTGTTGGCGAACTCAAAAGAGAGCAAAATCCGCTATGAATCTCGCTTCTTTTGACTGGGATGAGCCTCAAAATCCTATGCCGGAAGGCGGTTGCAGGACACTAAAATAGGTTCGCCAACAGTATCCCCCCGTTTCCTGGGACAGGACGCAGGCACCGCACCGCCCGAGGAAACGGGAGGCACATGGGACCGAAGCAGGTCTGATAACGCCCAAAGTGTCCACTTTGGATTTGTTGCTAGAAGCGGTCTCAAAAATAGGAAGATCGTCGCTTTTGCCCAGGATCGACGGCCTCCGGAGCGCCTATCAGGTATTTTTGAGACCGCCTCTAGTGGACTGGTCGCGCTAGTCCCTGGTTTCCACCCCACTAAAGCTAAACGCAGTCGGGACCTGCTGGTCTTTGACCTTCTCTCGCCCACACAAGCCCAGCGCCTTCACACCCGCCTCCCTGTACAATGCCGGATAGCCTCTCGGAATCGGCAATGGTGGAAACGTCAGATTCCGGCCACGGTCCTGTAGGGACGGGAGGTAGACCTGAAACATATCGTAGCCGTAGACAAGGATCAGAAAGGCATACGGAACACCTATGACAGCGGACTGACGAATCAGCAGAGTGGCATGGGGACGATCCAGCTTCCACCCAGGTAGGAATGTCCAGATCACCGGGCATTTCTCCACACGGCTCTTGGTATGGTCCTCCTCCTGAATCCAGTCCAGAGCTTCGGAGAAATTCGGCAATTCCTCGGGCGGCATCAGCGTCAGGCCGATCCTGACAAACGTCTTGAGCACCGCGACCGGTGTGTACGTCCCCCGCTTGATAGAGAACCGAAGGTGTTTTTTTTCTTCGTCAATAACATAGTCCGGAACGGTGTCGCCCTGCTTGATCTTGATGTGGTCGTTATCGTTCTCGATCTGCCAGTCGTCTCCTTTCACGGTCGGGACTCCCTTCTTGCCAGAGAGCCTGGCGAGCGTTCGCTTGAGATTCGACCAAATGCCAAAATCGTTCTCGATGCCGCGTCCGAAAGCTTGATTGCAACTATCGCACTCGTAGTTGGTGAAGAGGGTTTTATTGCCAAGAGATTCAGGGATGGCATGCGCGTCAGATCGAAACGAAACCTCGGGCTTGCTCTTCCTACAGAAGCGGCAGACCTGGTTTTCCTTGTCCCCGACCTTTGTCCTGTTCATGGGGGGGGGAAAGTCTATCCCGTAGTAGTGCTGCCTATAGAAATTTTCTGCAATGATTCTTGGATCAGGCTCTACCATAGTGCTCCTCCTTGCCCCGCCTTCAAATTCCAGTCTATGAACGGCGGCCTAGGCGGCTTGGGCAGGGGACCGAGTCGAGCTGTGGCTGAAATGTTGCCGGTCAAGCCGTCGGTCAAGGTGGCTGAACCGCGTAGCGGTTCGGGTGTCGTTTCTTCTTGCATGTCTCTACATCCATCATTCGGCCACCCGGTGGCCTACCGTCCTCCCTGATCTGATAACGGGCAAAGGGTCACCTTGCCAAGTTTTTGGGTGTCTACGTCCGAGTAGGACCTTTATGTCTACTTCTGCATGGTATCGAGCCCGAGGCCGCAGCGCCAAGCTGTAGCGACTGATAATTTTGCATTATGTCCAGCTTCCGGCCCGCCGCTGGCCCCGCCGCCAAGCCCAGGGCACCACAAACTCGCCCGTCCACAGGCCAGAGCCCCACAGGCGAGCGAGGACTTCCTCTAACTGGCGGCTTCCTTGAAGGCCCGTAGCACAGCGTTCCTCCGAATCATGCTCTTCTGGGGCTCAGCGCTTGAGGTTTCCTGAGTAGTGTATACAATTGTATTGGCAAAGAGGCGACCGGTATCTCTGAGAGACAAGCATGGCGCAAGACCCCCCGCTCTTTCAGACCTTCCAATGGGATGAAGCCAAGCGGCAGGAGGTTTTAGAAAGGCGGGGGATAGATTTTCTTGATGCCATCCGGATTTTTGCAGGACCTGTGCTGACCGTACCCTCGGCCCGGCAGGGGGAGCCCCGGTGGCTTGCGGTGGGTCTGGTCAACGGCATCGAAATGACGGTGATCTACACAGTCCGAGACGGCGGCTGTCGAGTCATCACGGCAAGGAGAGCGCGGCGCAATGAAAGACAAAACTATTACCAGTATGTCACTGGGGGAAGCGACCCTTCGGAAGGATAAGACCAAAACCGACTGGCCACGGCTGCGGCGGGAGCGCGCGACCGGTGCGGAGCCGGCTAGGGAGGCGGCAGAGGGAGACTTCGACTGGGCGAAGGCCACCGTGGTCATGCCTCCTGGCAAGTCGGCGATCTCTCTGCGGTTAGACACCGACGTGTTGGCCTTCTTCAAGGCGCAGGGCCGGGGCTACCAGACGCGGATCAACGCGGTCTTGCGCCGCTACATGGAAGCCCAGCAAGGATAAGTTCCAGGGCCGGGAGTGGTGAAACTGTCCCTTGAGCCCGGCCTTGCTATGTGGACATAAGCGCCGTTATGTCTGACGAGGAGGAGCCTATGGCAAGTCAGGCGGTCGCGCCGATCCCGGCCGAGCGGGGCGCTCCGGGCCCGGATCGCGGGCCGGATGACGCCTGCGCTCTTTGCCGAGACGGCCCATTATCAAAAGAATGATACGGCGTATCCTCACGGTCGTGGCTGTCGCAGGGGTTCTCCTCGGGCTGCTCGCGGCAGGGGGATGGTTCATACTTCAGCCTCCGCCGATTGCGGTTCCGCCCCAGGAGCGGCTGGTGTTCGCCGATGTGACCGTGCTGAACCCAGGGCTTGACCGGCGAGCCGGACAGATTCTCACGGTCCAGGACGGGCAGATTGCGTCGATTGCGGCTGATGCCCCTGCCGGCAGGGAATCCGGGGCGACCACCCCCTTTGCCGGCGCCTACGCGCTGCCCGGCCTCATCGACATGCACGTGCACAATGTGGCCGGCGAGTGGGAACTCTTCGGGCTGCTCTTTCTTATGCATGGGGTTACCGCAGTGCGCGACACCGGACGTTTCGATACAACGCCTGTCGCGCAGCGACAAAAGGTCCTGGCTGGCGCATATCCCGAGCCGCGGTTCTTTGCCTGCGGCCCTATTCTCGACGGCGACCCTCCCTTCTCTCCCTTGCATTGGTACGAGGAAGCGCGGCCTCCCAGGGTCTTCCCGAACTTCGGTCCTTCCACCGCACCGATTTCAAACGCCGCTAAAATTATAGGTCAGTTCCAGGCCATACGTCCGACCTGTTGCCAATGGCGAGAAGGCCCCGCCTGATGAATTAGCACCGTGCCTGACCTGATCCAGCAGGTTCTTGCCATACAGACCGACCACCCACTGACTATCATTGAGGTGGATATCCACGCCGCCCTCCAGCATTTTTACCTGACGGTCGAAGCCACGGTTGTCATCGGTGACGTAGATTTTATCCCGATAGGAATAATTGATCCGCAAGTCGAGCCGGGAGCGGCTGCCGACGTCCAGCGTGTGGAGCAAACCCAGGCTATACGTCCAGGTCGGTGCACGCGGCGGTTCCAGGTCCTCGTCTTTTCCGTCTACGACGGAGTCGCCGGTCAAGTCGAACCTGATCTCGGTATACTCCGTATCGATATAACCCATTGATGCCAGCAGCACGAGGTCCTGGGCCAGCATAAAAGAACCTTCGAGTTCAAGACCGAAGATGTCGGTGTCCGCGGTGTTGCGCACCACCTGGGCGAAGCTCCTATCGGGCGTATCGAGTAGTATCTCGCGCTGCATGTCTCCGATCTGACTGAAGAAAAGAGCGCCGCTGAGACGGGCGCGCCCGCCAATAGTGCTTTTGAAGCCTAGTTCGTAATTGTCGATCTGCTCTTCATCGGTCGGGCCGGGGCCGACGTCAGGATGGTTATTGCGCAGATTATAGCCGCCAGACCGAAAGCCGCGCGTCCAGTGCACATAGACCTGGGTATGCGCGGCAGGCCGATAGGTCAGCCCGACCTTGGGCGACAGGGTATGCCAGCTATCCTTGTCCTTGAAATCGCTCGGGCAGGCCGGACCGTGCACGATATTGCACGTCGTCAGGTCCAAGACAATAGTGGTGACGTCGGCTTCCTTTTCTTCATAGCTGAAGCGTAGCCCGGTGTTCAGCGTCAGCCAGTCGGTCAGGTTGTAGTCCCCGGCCATGAATACCCCGAACGTGTCCACATCGTACAGGCCGCCGCCATTCTGTATTCTGGCCCTGCCCATCGCGTCATCCGTCAGCTTCCGCCGCTCGTGATAGTCGATCGCGTTCGTGAAATAATACAAGCCGGTGGCCAGGTGCAGGCGGTCAAAAAACACCCCGCTATAGCGCAGCTCGTTGCTGAACTGTTCTGCGCGGAGCAGAGTCTCGAAAGCACGTACGCTGATTGCGGGAGACAATACGGAAGTCAGGGCATCGGCCTGTGCGTCCCGCCAGCCAAAGATGTTGGTCACGGCCCCGTTGCCCAACGATACGTCCCAGTCCAGTCGGGCGTTCAGAAAATGAATCTTGGTGTCCAGGAACCCGTCGTTGTTGACCGAAAAGTCGTGACTCCGGCGATCATAGCGACTGGTATCCTGAACGGCCGCGCCATCACCGTCGAGGTTCTGATACTCATAGCGGACTGTCAGGCCCAGCGTAGCCAGCGGTTGCCAGGAGAGGACCGGCCGCAGCATGATCGTGTCCTGCGCACCGAACGCCCGGTCGTCGTATTCGTTCTCGAACCAGCCCTGATCCTGATTGGAATACACCGTGAAGCGTGCCGCCAGGGTGTCGGTCAGCGGGGCGTTGAGCGTACCCGACACATACATATTGGGGGCCTTCCCACCGCCTTCGACCGAAGTGCGCAGCCGCGCTTCATATTGGCTGGTCGGAGCCCTGGTATTCAGCAGCACCGCCCCACCCACGACGTTGCGGCCAAACAGGACACCCTGCGGCCCGCGCAAGACTTCAATGCCCTCCAGGTCAAACGCGTCGTACAGGACCATGGCGTTGGTTCCCATATACACGCCGTCAACGAACACGCCGACTGTCGGATCAATCGTCGGAATCGAACTGTTGATCCCCAGGCCGCGGATCGAAAAATTCGCCGTCCCACGCGATGTGCCGATTTCATCGAAGCTCACATTGGGGATACCGACCGTCAGGTCGCCCAAGTCGCGCACCTTTGCGGCTTCGAGTTGCTCGGCGTCGAAGGCGGTAATCGACACCGGCACATCCTGGATCGACTGCTCGCGTTTCTGGGCAGTGACGACAACATCATCGAGCAGCAGAGCGCTTTCGGAGGAGGCGGCGGCGGACGCGGTGGACTCCTGAGCATTGCCCACCACTGGCAGCGTGGCGACCCCCAGCAGCAGGGCGACGGTGAGCACGGCCGCATGCCGGCCGACGGACGTCGAATGATGTTCAGCCGTTGCATCGATAGGGTACATCATTTCCTCTGGTTGTTTGGGTCTAGTATTCGATATTGGCCTGGGCAATGAAAACCGGGTATGGATAGCGCCGCCTGGCTAGCGCGCCTCTAGGGGTAAATAGGTGAGGATCACGTGTTTTCTGAGGGCGACCAGGAGGCGGAGGAAGGAGACCGTGCGGGGCGGGAATCTCAGGATGCCGCCCCTGAGGTGGCGGTCCCGTTCGGCCGCCGTGCGATAGTGCGCCGGGACGCGTTTGCTCCTCCTCTCCTCCTCTCCTGTTTTCTGGTTCTCTCTCCAACTACCCAGACCCCCTCCAGTCTGTCCAGTATCTCACTCACCACCTTCTCCTCTCTCACTATCCAAAAATACGAACAAGGAGGGTTATGCCCAAAGCCACCACGCCCCGCAAGAGCCATCCCCCGCCCCAGAACCGTGCCGCCGCTCCAGCCCTCATAGGCCGCCCGGATCAGCACCCCGGCGCCGTTGTCGCTCTGGAACCGCAGGAGATAGGCGACGATATCACCATGCCCGGTCTCGACCGCCCGTGTCAGCGCAGTCTTACCGCTCCTCGTTTCCCGATGGGGATCAAGCCCGACGGCGACCAACTGTTCGACCACTGCCTGCTGTCCCAGCTGGGCCGCTCCGATCAGCGGCGTCGTGCCCAGTCCGAAAAAACGGGGGCTTTGTGAGACAGTGACGAGACGGAACGGGACGGGGCTGAAACGGTGAGAATGTGTACGATTTACCCGTCTCACAAATCTGTGTGCCATATACTCGATGACACGACAGAGAAATGGGACTCGACCAACGGGCAGGAGCAGGGACGGACAAGGACGGGCGAGCAGGGAAGGAGGCTGGAGGCCACCTCAGCGCCGGCCGCTGACCATATTGCGCAGCGAGTAGAACTGTTTGGCCCGACCCGGCGAGAAGAGGCGCTTCATCACATAACAGTGCGAGTAGGTCGCGTGCGGCTTCTTGGCGTTGATGTCCGTCTCGCCGACATGAATGAAGACATGGTGGCCGACGTTGTTGGAGAAGTCCTGCTTGAGATAGGGCGCCTGCATGGCCGGCTCATCCGCATAACTCTCCGAGTACTTCAGAAAGTGCTGGCTCAGCCGCAGCAGCTGGTCGTCCCGGCGGTCAAAGGCAGCCATCCACAGTGTCCAGTAGGTTTCCGTATCGATGAAGACAATCTTGTGGCTGTAGGGATGGGTCTTGCTCTTGGGATCGATCAGCAGCACGTGGGTGTCGCGTAGCTCCCAGCGCGCCTTGTTCGGCACCCACAGGTGGGGACCGCCGGCCGCCGGGTTGGTGGCTACATTGATCGTCGCCAACACCTTCTTGCGTCCCAGATAGGTCCAGTTCTGCTCGTAGACTTTGCCGCCAAAGCCCATCGCGTCTTCCATGGTGAAATCCATGCCCATCACCTCGCTGGTCCGCTCCGAGGCCAGGGTGCGACGCGGCTTGCGCTCGGAGGGCAGATACATCCAGCCGCTGTCTTCTTTGTAGTGATCAACATAGGTGATGGACAGGTTCTTGGCCCCCGTCATATCGCGGGGTGAGCGGAACTCCATCAACATCTTTCTGCGCACCTCTTCATAGCCCGGTACCAGGCAGTTCGCACCCCGCGCATACTCGGCACTGACCCCGGTAAACTCGAATTCTCGATCCAGCTTACCGTGCTCGCTGCGCGACCACGCCACCATCGGCATCACATAATCATCCTGCCCGGGCCGCCACAGCATGTTCCAGATGACCTTGACCGCAATCTGCGGGTCATCCGGGGCAATGTCGGGAAACGGAAACCCGCCGCCCTTGAAATCGACCAACACGCCCTGCTCATCCAGAAAGTAGCCGGGCACGACGTTTTGGCCCCACTCGGGCGGGGGCGGATACTCGCCTGCTTCGGTAATGGCCATCTCCATGTCATCAAAGAAGTAGTATTCCCAGGCCGACTGGGGGATGAACGGCTCAAGCGCCTTCCGGTCGTGCAGCCCCAGGGTCTGACCGGGCTCGAACGTCGGCGGGGCTTCCCGGTAGTGTTCAAGCCAGTTCACCAGGGCTTGATAGCTCTGGTCTTCGGCGGTACGGGCCGGATTGGGTGCCGCCCAATTTCCTACCAGGATGAGAGCGGCGAAGAGACAGACCAACTGCGTGACGGGTCGGCGGCGTCTTCGTATTTTGCGCATGCGTTCCTCCTCGTGCAAAACACCCGGCGATGGCCGGCAGCATAACAATCCGACGGGAGAAAGCATAGGCCGCTTTGATTCGGAGCGGGTGGGAACGCGGAGTGTCGGATTACGCTACGCTAATCCGACCTACGCAGCTTTTTGTAGATCTTTCTTTCTCTCACGGTTACAGGCTGGAAGTGATGCAGAGCTGCACTAGACGGTTCATTCGGGGAGAACCGCGTCGCTTACTTCCACGAGCGGTTCACCCTTCTGCAGCAGGGCTATTGCCACAGGGAAACTCTTCATGAGGATTTCACGCAGCCTCGCATTTGAAGTGTTGCCACAGGTGACCCACAACACTTGGGGTGGAGGTCCCAAGTGTTCAACAAGCAGACGAAAATCTTCGTCTTTACTCATCACGACAGCTCCATTCTCTCGGGCCGCATTAAAGATAGCCAGATCCCTAGCCTCCCGGAGTCCTAAGTCACGAGTGGAGTAAGCTTCAATCTGGAACGTCTCTTGAATCCAGCGAGCCAGCGCTGGAGGAAGTTGGGCATCGATCCACACAATCACGCTGCTACCACAGGATGATCGAGACGACGGCTTGCAAAACGAAGACAGGCCAATACATCCTCAAGCTCCAAGTCAGGAAGATCTTCGAGGATCTGCTCTGGCGTCAAACCGTTTGCCAAAAGATCCAAGACATCAGTGACCCGAATACGCATGCCACGGATACAAGGGCGACCGCCACACTGTTCGGGATCGACAGTTATTCTGTCTGATAACTTGACCATAGTGGAACTCTTCTTATGAGACCTTCTTCACAAGACGAGAGCCTCTGGAAGCCGACTTCGGCTCCACAGAGGCTCTTCTGACTGAGCTGTCGAGGAATACCTAGGCCGCCATCAGCTCGGCCAGGGCCTGCGGGTCGCTGACCGGGGCCGGTTCGCCGCCGTTCAGTGCGACCGAGCCGGGGGCTCGCTCATACGGGCTGACCAGACCGAGCGATTTGCCGTGCTCGCGCATGGCCGGAATAACGTCGCGGTTGATCAGCTCCAGGCAACGCTTGCGGTCCTTGGCCGGAACCGGACCGTCGAGCCAGAAGGAGAAGATGCCGGGCCGCAGGATGTCCTGAATCTTCTTGAGCTTGGGAATCACGTTGTCCGGCGTGCCGGCGATCATGACCATGTCTTTGAGCACATCGGGATAGCCGCTGTAAATGATGTCCTTGACCCCTTGGACCTCTTCGTCGGTCTTCTCAAAGCCCTCGCCGTACAGCGGCTTGGCGGCCGCGTTGACACCGAAATTGCTCTGGGCCAGACGCCGGGTCGCCGCTTTTGAGTTATAGCCCGGCGGGAACATCCATTCCGGGCGGGCAAAGTGGGCGAACGCCCCGCCGTACAGAATGCGTTTGCCCATTTCCTCGGCCTTCTCCTGGGTGTCAGCCACCATCACCGGCTGCAGATAGCCGAAGTTCTCGGGTCCGGCCTGGTAGCCCTCGCGAGCCGCGGCCTTGGCGTAGAAGTCCCACAGCTCCAGGGTCGGCTCCAGGCGGGTGGCCAGCGCCACATACGGGTAGCGCCGCTTGGCACACCAGAAAACCGTGTCGGGGCTGATCAGGCCGGGAATCCACATCTGCGGGTGGGGCTGCTGATACGGCAGCACCCAGGGGTTCACATGCCGGAAGTGGAAGTGCTTGCCCTCGTAGCGGAACGGACCGGGTGTCGTCCAGGCCTTGAGGATGAAATCAATGCCTTCCTCGAAGTACTCGCGGTTGAGGGCCGGGTTGGCGTTGTTGGCCAGCTGCTCGGAACCGGCGCCGCGCACCCAGCCGGTCACCATGCGGCCCTCTGATACGAGGTCGATCATGGCCAGCTCTTCGGCCAGACGCAGGGCGTTGGAC
This sequence comes from uncultured Binatia bacterium (SeqCode), assembly GCA_965243735.1. Classification (GTDB taxonomy): domain Bacteria; phylum Desulfobacterota; class Binatia; order Bin18; family Bin18; genus JAAXHF01. The sequence continues at coordinate 2,086,891 of CBDEVZ010000008.1, read as the reverse complement.
ACGGTCGGCACGGGGTTGCCGAGCAGGGCGATTTTGACCCGCTTGGTGGCCTTGGCCAGAATGGAAGCCTCAACGTCCATGACCGCACCCAGGCAGAACGGCGTACCGTGGTGCTCGTTCAGCATCACGCCGTCGAAATTCAGCAGCTCTTGGTCGGTATAAATCTTCTCGTCCAGGTACTGATTCAAGAGCCGGGCGCCATGCTTGGGGTCGAACAGGCGGTTGGGCGTGCCAAAGAAGCTCCGCCTGCGGACGATGTCGGTTTCCAGTTCATTATACCTGGACAGATCCTCCTCAGGATCGTAATGATAGGCCCGCTCAGTAAACCACATGAAATGCATACACTGTCCTCCTCATTGCAGCTTCTCCCGGCTCTTGGGACGGCCGGGAGGTCTCCCCTTTATTATATTCAGCGCCGCCTCAATAAAAGAGGGGCGTGCCTCAGCTGATGCCGCGCCGGGCTGGGGTCACCCGGCCGATGTCGTAGCCGTCCACCACCTGGGGCTGGCCAAACTGTTCAATAGCCGGCGCGACCTCGGCCAGAGACAGAGCCAGCAGGAACAGGCGCTGAGCCTCAGGAGGCAGCTCATCCGGCGGGAACTGCACCAGGTAAGCGAAGACGGCATCCATCCGGGCCAGCAGCGCGTCATAAAACGCCTGCAACTCGTCCTGGCTGCTGGCCTGGCGCTTGTCGCTACGCTCCTTCTCGGTTGCCAGGCACCAGGCCAGCCACGGCTCCAGGTCGCGGAACGCCTCGGGCAGACCGGACTCAGGCATGGGCGGCCTCTTTTCCGGCGCCGACTGAAACAGGCTGGCCGGCGATCATCTGTTCGACCACCCGGTGACTGTGACGAACCAGGATTTCCTCATCCTGGAGGTAGAATTCCTTTTTGGCGCCCGAGTCCAGCATACGCTGGGTTTCCTCCAGGGTCCGGCCGTCCTCCAGGATGATATCGCGGAAGAGGACGTGGCCGTACTCCTGCATGAAACGCTGGCCCACGGTCTGGGCCTTGGGGAAATACTGGGTCGAGTGCCAGATCGTCCGATCCACCGCGATGGGCCAGAAGTTATGGGTAAAGTACGAACCCTCGGACACGTCAACAAAAAAGCACGGAAAGATGACATTCAGATCCAGAGTCCAGTCTGTGTGACGCAGCGGGTTCACCCCGGACGGCAGGGCGTTCATGTCAAAATCCTTGCGGATCAGGAAAGTGCCGTGCCTGAAGGCCAGGGACGCCACCGGGCTCGGCTCAACGTCCGTATTGCCAAAGACCGAGGCGCTACCGTGACGGGGATGGAGCCGGAAGTCCAGGGCGTGGGCGTAGGGATTGGCCTTGCTGGTAAAGGAGTCGGGGATGGACCGGCGGTGCAGAAAGCCGACATGGTAGATCTCCTGAAAGGCGTCCTTGACCAGCTTCCAGTTGGCCCGCACCTCGGTGGTCCACGACGCGCTGGTGGCCGAAATCTCGCCAAACGGATAGCCGTCCAGGCTGCTGCCCAGTTCGCCCAGGTAGTCGATCAGGGTTTCCTGCGGCTGGGGATCAACGTTGATGAAAATAAAGCCCTGCCACACCTCGCAGGCGACCGGGGTCAGACCCAACTCGGCTTTTTGCAGCCCGAAGAAGTTCTGTTCGTCAGGCACGAATTTGAGCGCACCGTCCAGGGCGTACGACCAGCCGTGAAACTTGCAGGTGAACAGCTGGCACGAGCCCCGGGCATCCCAGGCAATCTTGTTGCCCCGGTGGGAGCACATATTGTGGAAGGCCCGGATGTCGCCCTTCTGATCCCGTACGACCAGGATCGAGGTCTGACACATGGCAATGTCTTTCACGAAGTAGTCGCCCGGCTTGGCAAGCTGCTCGACCCGGCCCACGTTGAGCCAGACCTTCTTGAAGATATGCTCCCGCTCCAGCTCAAACTGCTCGGGTGAGGTGAAGACCTCGGCGGCAAGCGGTTCCCGGTCGAGATGCGGATACTTGTCGTGCCACTTCGCGCCGTTCGCCCCGCCGTTTGTCGTCACCGAGCCGTTTGGTGCCGTGTTTGTCATACTCTCCCTCCTTACGTTCCGCTCACTCATCAAGATAGCGGCCTACTATACGCCAAACCCTCTCCCAAGAAAACTCCGCAGGGCTAGGCGCACGCCTGAGCCGGATGGTATACAAACTGAACCCGGTCGGAGGAAAGGACACAGTCATGTCAGCACGCGAGCCTCAGAGTCCCCAGTCGCCCTCCACAACCGGTCCCGAGCTGGTCAAACGCGCCCGCGCCCTGATGCCGCTGCTGGCCGAACACGCCGCCGAGGCCGAACGGCTACGCAAGCCGGTCGATAGCGTCATCAAGGCCCTGGAAGAGGCCGAGATCTACAAGCTGATGGTGCCTAAATGCTACGGCGGACTGGAACTCGATATGGATACCTTTTTCGAGGTCGGGGTGGCCCTGGGCGAGGGCGATGCCTCAACCGCCTGGGTGTCCAATTTTTACATCGAGCACAACTGGATCTTCAGCCAGTTTCCCGAGCCGTTTCAAAAAGAGCTGTTTGCCTCGCGCAGCTACGTGCTGGCCCCGGCCATGATCTCGCCGACCGCCACCGTCCGTCCCGAAAAGGGCGGGTTTCGGATTAACGGCCGCTGGCAATGGGGAACGGGCGTGATGCACGGAGACTGGGTGATCCCGGCGGCCACCGAACTCAGGCCCGACGGCAGGCCCGAGCCGCGCTGGTTCGCCCTGCCGATTTCCGAAGTCCGCGTCGAAGACACCTGGTACGTTGACGGCATGATCGCTACTGGCAGCAACGACGTAGTCATTGATGACGTTTTCATCCCTGAGGAGCGGGCGGTGTCGATGCGGGAGATGATGAGCGGTCACGGACCCGGTTCGCGCCTCCACGCCGGCCCGCTGTACCGAACGCCGATGATGCCGATCCTGACCCTGGCCGCCACCATGCCGGCCCTGGGCCAGGCAAAAACGGCGCTGCGGCTGTTTCGAGACCGGCTGACCGAGCGGGTACTGCTCGACGCCAGCAAACAGCTTGATCGGTCGGCCTCACGCATGCGGCTGGCCCGCGCCGAAACCGAGGTGTGTCAAACCGAACTGCTGCTGCGGCACCTGGTTGACGACGTGTGCGCCAGGCGCAACACGGCCACGCTCGAAGACCGAGCCCGCTGGGCTACCCAACTGGCCATGTCCGTCCAGCAGTGTAAAAAAGTCGTCCAGGACATTGTCGAGGCCAGCGGCGCGCACGCCCATTTTCAGGACAGTCCGCTACAGCGTACGCAGCGCGACCTGAACACCCTGGCGTGTCACTTTGTCTTTGATCTTGACGGCAAGCTAGAGTCCTACGGGCGGCTGTTGCTGGGCCAGGAGCTGCAAGGCGGCGCGCTGTTTTAACGCGCCAGCATCTATTCGATCTCACCGTTTTCAATAAGCTTTTCCCGAAGCTCTACGCGTTCGGGAGCGTTCATGACCAGCACCCGCACGGTTGTTCTGCCGACAGGAGTGCGTCCGACAATGAATGCCCCTTCACGGACAAAATGATCGGGCCACACCTGCTGACGAGGGTCGAACAACGCAACCATCTCACCGCTGTCTGGATCAATGCCAGCCAGATTCGGTCCTTTATGGATATTGCAGTGGTAACAGGCAAAGGCCAGATTCAGTAAGTCGTCGCTGCCGCCATGCTTCTTCGGGATGATATGGTCAATGGTATAGAGAGCAAGCGGGGTATGCTCCTGCCGTAGTTCGCAATACTCACGGCGATTGCCGGCACGGTCACGCACCGAGCGGCGCAAGCCCGTTTCCATCAGCCTACGGCTTGGGCTTGTAGCAATCTGCGAGCTTTTGCCTGGAGCACGGCGAGTACATCGATGGCATGAACGTAGCTCTCATATTCCGCTCGCTCGTCCTCACTCAGCTCTCCCTCGGTGGATTTGTCGGCAAGCTCTTCCAGACGTGCCTGGACCACAGAGTCCGCACGCAGGTTCACGAGCTTCTCCGCTACCTCGGGAGTCAAACACTCGCCGAACGGCTCAAGGAGCCGATCCAGAAAATTCGTTGTTTCGTGCTCAGTATGGCCCATAGTCACAGGTCTCTCCCGGAAATACCCTCGATCCTGTCTTCTCGCTTCGCTCCAGATTCCGAACAGGTCCGCATACTCTATCCAACCGTGAGTATCCGTACGTGCAAGTCTCCTGACCGGGGCAACTAGCTCCTACCGAGTATTTACGCTAAGACGGCCCTGAAAAACAAGGAGACACGACATGCCAATCACCGAACATACGGTCAAAACGGACGGCCACACGAGCTTTTATCTGGCCGCCGGCCCTGAAGACGGTCCGCTGGTCATCTTTGTCCACGGCTGGCCCGAGCTGTCCATCAGCTGGCGCCACCAACTGCCCGCCCTGGCCGCCCTGGGCTTTCGCACCCTCGCCCCGGATATGCGCGGCTATGGACGCTCGTCGGTGTATCCCCACCATCACGACTACGCCCAGGCCAAGATCGTCGGCGACATGATCGGTCTGCTCGACGCCCTGGGCGCGGACAAAGCGGTCTGGGTCGGACACGACTGGGGCAGTCCGGTGGTGTGGAACCTGGCCAGCCACCATCCTGACCGCTGCCACGGGGTGGCAAATCTGTGTGTGCCCTACTACACGCTCGAACGGGGTCTGGACCACACCCTGAGTCTGGCCGACCGCCAGCTGTACCCCGAGGCTGAATTCCCGGCCGCCCAGTGGGACTACATGCGTTATTACGAGGAGAGTTTTGACGAGGCCATCGCCCCCATGGATGCCAATGTTCCGGCGTTTGTGAAACTGCTGTTTCGCAAGGGCAATCCGGACGGTGAGGGGAAGCTGGCGGTCACGGCGACGGCTCGGCGCGAGCGCGGCATGATCGGTACGAGCAAGATTCCCGACCTGCCCCGGGATGATGATATCGTCAGCGCAGAGGAACTCAGCAGCTACGTCTCGGCCCTGGAGCGCAACGGCTTTTCCGGCCCCAGCTCGTGGTATATGAACCACGCGGCCAACGCCGCCTATGCGCTGACGGCCCGCAACGACGGCTACCTCGACCTGCCGGTCTTATTCTTGAATGCCCGCTACGATTATGTGTGTGAGTGCACCCACTCCCGGCTGGCCGAACCGATGCGTCACTACTGTCGGAATCTGACCGAGGCGACACTGCGGACCGGGCACTGGATGGCCCAGGAGAAGCCGCGCGAGGTCAACGCGGCTCTGGTCAGGTGGCTGGCTACCGCGGTTGCCGCGATCTGGCCGCAGGCCGAGTAGGGACGACCGGGTCCATCCGGTCGTCCGCACCAGAGAAGCGGGGCGGTCAGGAACGAATGCCGTAGAACTTCCGGCCGTTGTCGCCCAGGATCTTGTCCACCGACGCAGTCGGCAGTGACGACAACACGCTACGGATCTTCTGGATCGGCTGGACAAAGCCCTCGGCGTGGGGGTAGTCCGAGCCGGTAAAAAAGCGGTCGTCGCCCAGGAACTGGACCATCAGCGGAAACATCTTCTCTTCGGGGTCGCCGTTGATCCAGATATTGCGGGCCAGGTACTCGCTGGCCGGTCGCTTCATCTGCGAGGTGTGGCCCATGTAGTTGTAGCGGTAGTCGAGCCGCTCCAGCCACTCGCCGACCCAGCCGACCATAGCCTCAATCGTGGCCACCCGCAGCCTGGGGAAGCGCTCGAACACCCCGTCGTAGACCAGCGTGGTGAGCGCCTGGCGCGGGTCCTGGATGATATTCATGGTCACGTACATGAAGCCCGGATCGACGCCCTCGTAATACTCACTACCGGTGTACTTGCCGTGGATGACCAGGTGCAGGCCGATGCTCAGGTCCAGGCTCTGGGCGGCGGCCCAGACCGGATCGAAATCCGGATGCCCGAAGCTTTTGCCGTTGACCGGAGCGGCGGCGATAAAGATCGTCCGGCAGCCGAGCTTGGCCGCCCGCTCCATTTCGCGGACGGCCAGTTCGGGATCGCGTAGCGAAATATGGGCGGCCGGGATGAGACGGTCGAGACGGCCGGCGCATATTTCAAAGGCCCAGGTGTTGTAGGCCCGGCACAGGGCGTCGGCCAGATACGGGTCCTCGACCTGGCCTTCCCAGAATAGGCCCAGGGTGGGATAGATGACCTGATAGTCGAATCCCTCCTCATTCAGGTAGGTGACGCGCTTGCCCATATCCTGCCAGGCGTCGGAGTAGCCCAGGTAGCGGTCAAAGGTGGACAAGTCCTTGCCGACCTCTTTCTGGCCGTAGCCGACGACTGCGGCCAACAGCTCGTCCACATCAATCGCCTGCATGGGTTTGCCATCGACAAGGAGCCGTTTCGTCCCGTCGGCGTCCTGCCGCATGCACATGGTCCGCTCGCGGAAGGCCGGGTCGGTATAGCGCTCGAATACGTCTAATGGTTCGATGAAATGGCCGTCACCGTCGATGAATCGCATAGCTGCTCTCCCTTTGAGGAATATTCTTCCCCACAGGAGCAGACGCGCCTCGGCTGTGTCAAGAGGCTTTCCGCGCCTCCGACACAGGACGAGGCGTATACCAGAGGCAAGATAGGCGCTATACAGTTGCTTCCCCGCACGGGCAGACTCGACCCGTGGCGGAAAACAGCACCACGCGTGAGAGGAGAAGTGTTGGATGGAGTCCTTTTTCCGCTGGATTATCCGCTTGCGTTATCTGGTCATTATTCTCACCCTGGTGTGGACCGGTCTCGCCTGGGTCCAGCTTGGGTCGCTGCATTTTGAAGGCGATGGGGACGCCTTTATCCCCAAGAATGATCCGGTCATGAGGTATAACGACATCGTCGAAGATCGTTTTGGCATACGCGATCTGATCATTGTCGGCGTTCTCAACAAAGACCCTGACGAAAATGGCGTCTTTAACCCGCGAACCTTGGCCACGATCAGAGAGTTCTCGGAAAAGATCGCGCTCCTGCCCGGCATTAAAGCCATTCGTGATGAGGATGTGGCCAGTGTGGCAACGCTGGACAATATCACCGGCACGGTCGACGGTATGGCGGTAGAACCATTTATGGAAACCGTGCCGACCTCTCCCGAGGCACTCAACACACTGAAGCAAGCCCTGTTTGACAACGCCATGTTCGTCAATTGGGTCGTCTCACAGGACGGCACCGGCATGCTCATTATGGCCAAGATGGAGCCGGGAGAAGGCACCGTCGAGGGCTCAGCCAAACGCATGGCGATTTATACCACCATCCGAGACATGGTCCAGGCCAAAATAGACGCCGGCGCCCCCGAGGAATTCCATATCGCGGGCGTAGGGGCGATGGAGGTGACGTTCGAAGAAGACATGCGGCGTGACATGGAGATGTTCATGCCGCTCGTCGTGCTGGTCGTACTCGGCAGCCTGTACTGCACGTATCGCAGTGTGCGCGGCGTCCTGCTGCCGCTGGCGGTGGTGATCGTTGCCGTCATCTGGACGCTGGGGATCATGGCCGCCCTCGGGGTGCCGATGTACTCCATCTCGACCATGATGCCCGTGGTCCTGATGGCCATCGGGGTTGCGGATGGGATTCATATTTTGAGCCGCTATTACGACGAGCTGTTGGAACGGCCGGACAGTACTTCCCCAGACGCAGTCTTCGCCGCTATGCGTGAAATGTGGCAGCCCGTCGTTTTTACCTCGCTGACCACAGCGGCCGGCTTCTTATCCTTCCTCACCTCAAATATCCTTCCCATCCGCTATTTCGGCATTTTTACCGCGCTTGGCGTGCTGGCAGCCATGGTGTTCTCCATCACCTTTTTTCCTGCCCTGCTCAGCCTGCTGCCGCCCAAAATCGGCCGTGGGCTGCGCAGCCAAATGGCTCGCAGTGGTGATGTAGCGGCGACGGGCTGGGCGGCCAAGTTCCTGTCTCGCGTAGGATTGAGTGTGGCCCGCCGGCCACTCGTCGTGTGGCTATCGGCAGTCCTGGTTGTTGGAGCGAGCCTGATCGGCGCCCAACGGATTATTGTTGACTCGTCGTTTGTACAGATGGCTGACCCGAGCAGTCCGATACGCATAGCCGATGAGGTCTTGCGCGACACCTTCCAAGGCACCCTGCCCATTTATATCGCGATTGAAGGCCACAGTCCGGACCTGCTCAAAGATCCACACCTCTTAGCCCAGCTTGATCGCCTCCAAGCCAGGGTTGAGCAGGACCCCGTCGTCGGCGGCTCCCTCTCGTTGGCCGAGTACATTAAACGCATGCATCGGGTGATGAACGAGGACCGACCAGAGATGGAAGTCATTCCGACCTCGCAAGATCTTATTGCCCAGTATCTGTTGCTGTATTCGTTCTCCGGCGATCCGGACGATTTTGATGAAATTGTCGACTATGACTACCAGCATGCCAACATGTCTGTGTTTTTGCGTTCCGATAGTACGTTGGAGATCGAACGGGTCGTCCGGACTATCCAGGATTTTGCTGTGCGTGAGTTTGGTCTTCCACAACAGGCGGAACAAGGCGGAGAGATCGACTCTGGCGCGCAGGACCCACTGAATGTCAAGTTCGGACGCTGGCTGGCGGGGATTCAACCCACGCTTATCAGCTGGGAGACAGACAGCGGATTTCGGATCGGTATTGCTGGCAACGGGTATCTGACGATCCGTTTCAACGAACTCATTATTGCCGGTCAATTGGCGAGTCTCATTGTTTCTCTTGGAGCGGTATTTTTGCTGAGTGCGTTTATGTTTCGCTCCTGGGTTGCCGGCCTGATTAATATTATTCCAATCGGCATGGTCATGATATTCAGCTTCGGACTGCTGGGACTGCTGAATATCCCGCTTGAGATCGGCAAATCGCTGACCGCCTCCATGGTCATTGGTATTGGCGTTGATTATACGATCCACTTTCTGAACAAATATCGGGTCAAAGTGCGGGAAGGGATGCAGACTGCCGAGCAGATTACGGCCGCAACGATGGCAACCTCTGGCAAGGCCATCTTTTTTAACGCGCTGGTTGTCATCGGCGGATTTCTGGTGTTTCTGACTTCGAACTTTCGGCCGAATTTCTATCTTGGCGCAATGTTGTCGCTGAATATGGTCGCGTGTCTGTTGGTTTCGATGACCGTCCTGCCCACGATCCTGAATAGATTCAAACCCCGCTTTGTGTATAGACAGGGGGGGGCTTCGGCGCTGAACAACGCGGCCTGAACACGAACAAGACAGACCAAAGCCGTTCACAATAAGGAGAAGACACAATGTCTAATCGCCAGATTGTGGTCAGAGAGTTGCCCCAGGGACCGCTTCAGGAACACCACTTCGAGCTGCGCCAGGCGGCCCGTCCCCAGCCCGAGCCGGGACAGGTGCTCACGCGCACCGTGCTGCTGTCGCTCGACCCGGCCAACCGCGCCTGGATGCAGGGCGCGACCTACCGCGCGCCGGTCCTGCCGGGTGAGGTCATGTCGGGCTTTACCCTGGCCGAGGTCCTGGAGTCCACAGACCCACGCTTTGAGGCCGGTCAGATTGTCGAGTGCGAAAACGGCTGGCAGGAGTTCGCCTGTCAGCCGGCCGACGCCCTGACGCCAGTCCGACGGCGTACGGCCCTGCCCCACCACATGTCGGTTCTGGGGCTGACCGGTCTGACGGCCTACTTCGGGCTACTGGAAGTCGGTCGGCCACGGCCGGGCGAAACCGTGCTGGTGTCGGCTGCGGCCGGAGCGACCGGCAGCGTTGCCGGTCAGATTGCCCGGATTGCCGGCTGCCGGGTGGTCGGGATTGCCGGTTCAGACGAGAAATGTGCCTGGCTGGCCGGTGAACTCGGTTTCCACGCCGCCATCAACTACAAGACCGAGAAAGTCTCCAGAGCCATTAAAGAGCACTGCCCGTCGGGCGTGGATGTCTTCTTCGACAACACCGGAGGTGAGATTCTGGAGGCGAGCCTGTTTCGGATGAACCAGGGCGGCCGGGTGGTGTGCTGCGGGGCGGTCTCGCAGTACGACACGAACAATCCCGCGCCCGGCCCGCGCGGGGTGCCAGGGCTGATCATCACCAAGCGGCTGCGTATGGAAGGCTTTATTGTGATGGACTTCTTCCCTCAGCGCGAGGCGGCCGAAGCGCAGCTGGCCGGTTGGCTCGAGGACGGCCAGCTGGTCGCCCGTGAGGATATTCTGGACGGCCTGGAGTGCGCGCCGCAGGGATTGATCGGGCTGCTGGCCGGCCACAACATCGGCAAACGTCTGGTCCGCGTCGGGCCTGAGCCGGCCAAGGCGTGAGGCGCGGGCGGTTCAGGCCACCTCAAACAGGCCGGCCGCGCCCATACCGCCGCCTACACACATGGTGATGACAACATAGCGCGAGCCGCGGCGTCGGCCCTCGATCAGGGCGTGGCCGACCATACGCGAGCCGCTCATGCCGTACGGGTGGCCGATCGAGATGGCCCCGCCGTTCACGTTCAGCTTGTCGTTGGGAATCCCGAGCTGGTCACGGCAGTAGATCACCTGGCAGGCAAAGGCTTCGTTGAGTTCCCACAGATCGATGTCGTCCATGCCAAGCCCGTTGCGTTCGAGCAGCTTGGGCACGGCAAAGATCGGGCCGATGCCCATCTCGTCTGGCTCACACCCGGCGACGGCCATACCCCGATAGATGCCCAGCGGCTCAAGACCGCGCTCCTGGGCGTGGCCGCGTTCCATCAGCACACACACCGAGACGCCGTCTGACAGCTGGCTGGCATTGCCGGCCGTGATAAAGCCGCTCTCGCCCATGACCGGCGGCAGCGCGGCCAGACCCGAGGCGGTGGTGGACGGCCGGTTGCACTCGTCCCGGTCGAGGGTGATGTCTTGGCGCGTCTTCTCCCGGGTTTCCTTATCGGTGAACAGCTTGGTCACACTGACGGGGATAATCTCGTCGTCAAAACGCCCGGCCTGCTGCGCCTCAGCCGTCCGCAGCTGGCTCTGGAGGGCGTACTCGTCCTGGGCCTCACGCGAGATGTTGTAACGTTTGGAGACGACCTCGGCCGTATCAATCATGGCCATGTACAGGTCGGGCGCGTGGGACAGGGCGTTGGCGTCGGAATTGCGGTAGACATTCTGGTGCTCGTTCTGGACCAGGCTGATCGATTCGATGCCACCCGCCAGCACGGTCTGCATGCCGTCGGCAATAATCTGCTTGGCCGCCATCGAGACGCTCATCAGGCCCGAGGAACACTGGCGGTCGATGGTCTGGCCCGACACACTGACCGGTAGACCGGACGCCATGGCGCACTGGCGTGCGACGTTAAAGCCCTGGGTGCCTTCCTGGAGGGCCGCACCCATGATCACGTCGTCGATTTCAGTCGGCTCGACCTTGGCCCGTTTGAGGGCTTCCTTGAACACTGGAGCAGCCATGGTCGGCGCGGCGGTATCGTTGAACGCACCACGATAGGCTTTTCCGATCGGGGTTCGGGCGGTAGATACGATGACAGCTTCTCTCATACGAATATTCCTCCGTAGGTAATGTTGAGCCTAGTAAGTGCCATCTTCTCCGGTGGCGCGCAAGCGTCCGGCTTTCTTCCGTGGAGGGCAGCGCGACCTAGTCCAAACGCCGCACCATGCAGCTCACCCGGGCCGCCTCGTCGGGACTGATGTCAGGCGGGACGAGCCGCTTGTCGACAACCAGCGTTTTCAGCTCGGCATCAACCCAGCTGTAAGCCTGTTGAAAACCACGTTCCTGGTAGGCTTTGGCCGGCTGGCCACCCATGAACGCCATAATCGGACGGGGAGCCGGAACCGCCTTGGCCACCAGGGCTGCAAACCCGGCCTGGGTCGCCCAGTCGAGCAGGCCATCAAGCAGCCGTAGCCCAATGCCGCGGCCCTGATAGCGGGGGTCTCTGTCGTCGGTGTCGTCGAGCTGGCCCACGTGGTAACAAAACACGGCCAGGGTTTGCTCCGGCAGACCCACAGCTCGATCTCCAAAGTCGGCCCAGTACAGGGGATGCCACAGGCCCTGAGGTGAGCGGGTGCCGGACACATAGCGACGGAACTGGAGTTGGCCGACGTGCTGTGGTCCGTCAAACGCCAGTATGGCGCTGGAGCCGATATCGGCAATGCGTTGGCGTACTTCTTGGGGTTCGCCCTGATGGCCGATGGGCACCGTACCGATGTCGGCGGCCGCCATAGGCCGGAACACAATCGCGTCGCTTGGATCAGTCATACTTCACTCTTTCGTCACTGTTAGAGGCCGCAAAATTGTTCTCCACGCTCGATTTTGCGTCTCATTGTAACGGCCGATCTATTCCACGAATTAAGGGGATCAAAGGCACTCCTCTAAAATCTAGCCATTGCCCCCAGCAGGTATCGTCAACCACGCCATCACAATAATCCTTAAGCGTGTGTTCCCAATCGGCTTCGGATTGAAAAAGTCGTCCCTCGCGGGCCATATCCTGAACGTTCAGGAATCCGAGATACACCAGCACGACCGGGATTCCCAGTGAAGCCAGTTTCCATGACCAGGCAAACCGGTTCGATAGCTGATAATGAGAGTCCCGCGACAGTCCCCACTTTTTCCCCGTCGCCGCCTGGAACGCCTTGTTTGCTTCGGCAATCGCTCGGCCTATCTGGTCGTGATTGCTCTGGCTGTTCTTGCTACTGGGTGGCGACTTACCTGCCTGAGACAGCTCACTGGCATGAGCCTTCGCCTCAATCAGCAACAGTCCTCTCTCTCCCCTTATCATGCAGGTGCTGGCAATATCCCAGTTTGGCGTCCTTCCTCTGACGACGGCCAGCCACCAAGTCTGAAGCTCTTTTTGGATTTTGGGGTCCACAAGACTGTTCGGTTTGTCGAGTTGCACTTCATCCGCGGGTGTTTTGTCCCATGAACCATCGCTCTTCTGCACCGGCTTGCCGTATGGCATCCATGTGTCGCTTGGCGCAATCAACACCTCACCAGGAAGCCCTACCAACTGTGTCAGCCGGCCGGCGACTTCGTCCTTTTTGCCGTCCATAAACAGCACGCAACGCGGCCGGCTGCCACGATTGTCTTTACCCAACTGCTCCAACCAATCCATGATGTTCGCCCTCTCTCACTCTCTATGATCCGTCTGCAGATGAGAACTCCGTTTTTGTGCTCTTGTGCAGCCAGCCTGTCAACATCTCCGAGCAAGCCTTGCTTTCTCCCTCACCTGGATGACAGACGAGTACTCACCCGACGGCATTATCCGCGTACTCGCTATCTCAGCGCGGCTCTGTTGACCGTTCCTTCTATTATTAGACTCCGCAGTAGCTGAATTCAGCCAATGCCGTCGGCTTTGCCGCGGTGACGGGAGTGTGGTATGGCCTACGGTAGGGAGGCCAGGGACCTATGCCGCTCGGAGAACTACTGTGTGAGTACGCCGGCACTATCACCTCGGTCAAAGTCCTGCCGTTCGAGGGCACCGAGTTTGGAGCCAAATATGAGGTCACCCAGACGGGCAGCTCGACCGGCCGGCTGCACACCTCGGCAATCGGCAGCAACTATGTCCAGGTCCACCCGGACGGAACGAGCACGACCAAGTACTACGGTATCTGGACGACCCAGCAGGGCGAGACGATCCTGGTCGAGTCGGGCGGGATGAGCGTGCCGCTCGGGGACGGGCGGGTCCGCTTCGGCACCACGGTCAAATTCAGGACCCGCTCAGAAGCCTACGCCTGGCTGAACACGACCATGGCCGGCTTTGAGGGCGAAGGAAATTTCTCGACCATGGAAATCAGCGGCCAGGTATACGAGTGGCGCTAAGCGTTGGCTCCACAGGAGACCTTGTGATGCACTCGTCCGACACGGTTCCAGTCATTGACGTCAGTCCATTCCGGGCCGGGAATACGCCCGGGTCGCCCCGAGTTGCCGAGAGCCGGCGAGCCGTCATTGACCAGGTCAGGCAGGCGCTCGAAACCATCGGGTTTTTCGTCATCACAGGACACGGCCTCGCGCCCGATCTTCAGGCCCGCACCCTGCGAGTCGCCCGAGAGTTTTTCGACCTGCCGGAAGATGAAAAACTCCGTTACTGCCAGGTTCCCCACAGCTTCATGGGCTATAACCCGGTGGGTGCGGAGCGGGTCGCCTATGCCCACCACGATGAGTCGGCCCCGGACCTGAAAGCGAATTTCACCATGGGCCGCGTAGATATTGACGAACGCGACCCGTACTACAGTTGTGAGACCGGTCGCCGGATGTTCCAGCCGAACATCTGGCCCGTCCGCCCCGCCCGGTTCCGGTCGGTACTGACCGAGTACGCAGTGGTGGGCGAACAACTGGCCCTGACCCTGACGGAAATCTTCGCCCTGGCCCTGGATCTGCCCCAGGACTATTTCGCCGATAAACTCGACAAGAGCCTGTACTTCCTGCGGGTGCTGGACTACCCTCCCCTCACCACGCCGCCCCGCCCCAAGCAGTTCCGCATCGGCCCGCACAGCGATTACGGGACGCTCACCCTGGTGACCGCCGACGGTCCGGGACTCCAGGTCAAGACACGGGCTGGCGAGTGGAAAGACGTGCCCTACGTAGCGGACGGCATTCAGGTCAATATCGGCGACATGATGGAACAGTGGACCAACGACAGGTGGGTCTCAACCCAGCACCGTGTCCTGGTGCCGGACGATCCGGTCGCCCGCCAGCAGCACCGCCAGGCCATCGCGTTTTTTCTCATCGCCAACTACGACACCGAGATTGCCCCGTTTGAGACGATGGTCGACCAAGCGCATCCGGCCCGCTACGCCCCAGTCAACGCCGGACAGGATTTGGTGGACAAACTCGTTCGGCAGTACACCCGCGAGGACCAGGAAGAGCAGCAAGCCTGAGACAGAGTCGTTCCCCATAAGATGACTGATAGCACGAGGAGGAAACCACAATGGAAGTACATGGAAGCTGCGAGCCAAAGTTTCAAGCCGTCCGTGAGGAATTTGAGCGCAATTTTCAGGACCGGGGCGAGGTTGGCGCCTCGGTATGCGTCACCCTCGACGGCCAAACCGTCGTCGATCTGTGGGGCGGTCAGGCCAACACCGAGACCGGCGCGACCTGGAATGAAGACACGGTCAGCATTGTCTTTTCCTCAACCAAAGGCGCGACCGCGATCTGTGCTCATATCCTGGCCTCACGCGGCCAGCTCGACCTCGACGCCCCGGTCGCCACGTACTGGCCGGAGTTTGCCCAGTCCGGCAAAGACAACATTCCGGTCAAAATGCTGCTGAATCACCAGGCCGGTCTGCCCGCAGTGCGCGACCCGCTGCCCCAGGGCGCCTATGCCGACTGGGATCTGATGGTCAGCACGCTGGCCAAACAGGAACCGTTCTGGGAACCCGGCACCCGTAACGGCTACCACGCCCTGACCTTTGGCTGGCTGGTCGGCGAGGTCGTGCGGCGGGCGTCCGGCAAATCGCTGGGCAGCTTCTTCCGGGACGAAATCGCCGCCCCGCTCGGCCTGGACTTCTGGATCGGCCTGCCCGAGGACAAAGAGTCGCGGGTGGCGCCGATGATTGCGGCCGAACCGGACCCGGACAGCCGGTTCTTCCAGGAAATCGCCAAACCCGGCTCACTCCAATCCCTGGTCCTGCTCAACTCCGGAGGCTATATGGGCGCCGAGCCGGAGTATGACACACGGGCGGCTCACGCAGCAGAGATTGGCGGCGCCGGCGGCATCACCAACGCGCGCGGACTGGCCGGCATGTACGAACCCCTGGCCCTGGGCGGCAGCAAGGGCGCGGTCGAGCTGGTCAACGCCGAGACGCTGGCGCGAATGGGCCGGGTGTCCTCGTCAACCGGCCGCGACGCGGTGCTGGTGATGCCGAGCCGATTCGCCCTGGGCTTCATGAAAACCATGGACAACCGCGGCGAGCCGACCGGGGTGCAGGACAGCACTTTGACCTCTGAGGAAGCCTTTGGTCATGTCGGCGCCGGGGGATCGTTTGGCTTTGCCGATCCAAAAGCCGGCATGTCGTTCGGCTATACGATGAACCGGATGGGGGCGGGCGCCGCGCTCAACGAGCGCGGCCAGAGCCTGGTGGACGCGGTGTACCGGGCGCTCGGCTATACATCGAGCGACTCGGGCGCCTGGAACTGAGGCTGTCGGTCTGGGAGCGGCCCGTCTGGCGGGCCGCCTCCGGGCAGCCCTACCCGTCCTGAGCCATCGCCCTGCTCTCGGCGAGCTGTGTGTAGCGGAAGCAGTGTGTCAGGTGGTCGTTCACCATGCCGGTCGCCTGCATGAAGGCGTAGCAGATCGTTGGCCCGACAAAGCTGAAACCGCGCCGCTTGAGATCTTTGCTCATTGCGTCCGACTCGGCGGTGCGGGCCGGCACCCGCTCAAGCGAACGCCAGCTGTTGCGGCGGGTGCGGCCGCCGACAAACTGCCAGATATAGACGTCAAAACTGCCGGCTTCTTTCTGGACATTGAGAAAGGCTCGGGCATTCTTCACCGCAGCCTCGACCTTGAGCCGGTTGCGCACGATGCCGGGGTCGGCCAGCAGCCGTTCGAGCTTGCGGGGAGTGTAGCGGGCAACGCGATCGGGGTCGAAGTTGTCAAACGCGGCCCGGTAGTTGGCCCGCTTCTTGAGAATCGTATCCCAGCTCAGGCCGGCCTGAGCACCCTCCAGGATGAGAAACTCGAACAAAGTCCGGTCGTCGTGGACGGCGACGCCCCACTCCCGGTCGTGGTACTGCACGGCCAGTGCATTCCTGGCCCAGCTGCACCGAACAAGCGGCGGCGGGTCGGTTTTCTGAGCATGCGGGTGTTCTCGGTCAATTTCCGGCCCTGAGTGTGTCAAGCTTAACCCCCTCATGCCGCAACAACCAGCGCTTGCGTGCCAGCCCGCCGGCATAGCCGGTCAGGCTGCCGTCAACGCCGAGCAGACGGTGGCAGGGCACGACAATGGCAATCGGATTCAGCGCATTGCTCATGCCAACCGCCCGGTAAG
Source organism: uncultured Binatia bacterium (SeqCode) (assembly GCA_965243735.1). GTDB lineage: Bacteria > Desulfobacterota > Binatia > Bin18 > Bin18 > JAAXHF01. The sequence goes on along the minus strand of CBDEVZ010000008.1, from coordinate 2,070,028 downwards.
CCCTGGGCTGGCCGAGTCGTGCCGCCAGTCGTCCGTAGGACAGGACGCTGCCCGGCGGAATCGCCCGCAGCGCGGTCCACACCTGTTGCTGAAAGGCGGTTCCGCCCAGGCTGAGCGGAATGGTGTCGAGACAGCCGATGTCACCGTCAAAATAGGCCCGGATCCGACTGCTGAAGCCGTGGGGATCGGTTACCTTGGCCAGGCGGTAGTCCCCGTAGCGGCGGCGGAGCAGACATGCCGTCCGCTCCTCGGCATCGGCGTAGTCGAGCGCGCACAAGCGCTGTCCATCGACCACGATCAGCAGCGTTCCCAGGACCGACTCGAGCCGGTCAATCCCCAGTTCACGCATCGGCTTGTGATAGCCCCTTTGAGCGGCCAGTGTGAAGCGCCGTTCAGCCCTTTTGCTCAGCCCTTGCTCCACAGGTGCTAGAGGGCTACAGGCCGGCAATGGCGTCCTTGACCGTCTCCCACTCGGCAATCGGCGTAAAGCGCCGCCTCAGCACGTGACCGCCGGTAATGCCCCGCAAGAACGGACCGACCGTCGTGGTGTGATCCTCAATATCGAGCACCATGATGAGTTTCGTTTCTTCGTTCGAGACCCATGGCCCGGCGATTCTGGTCACGCCGGGCGGAAAATTCCCGGCTAGCAAGCCGTCTATGGCCTGCACAATCTCCTTGGCCCGGTTGACACTGTCCACGTTCAAATACAGTTCCGCCAAATGTAACGCCATCGGTATTCCTCCTTATCGGTACTCAGCTAGGGGGTGTCATCAGTTAAGGAGGATCACCGAGGCAGCGAGATAGATGGCTCCGAGAAAGCTGACAGCGCGTTTGTCGTAGCGGGTGGCGAGAGCACGGTATTGCTTGAGTTTGGCGAAGAAGTTTTCAATCAGATGGCGCGCTTGATAGAGGTGCTTATCATAGGGGCGAGGCTGGCGCCGATTGGCTTTGGGGGGAATGACCACCGTCACCTCCGCCTGCTCCAAACGGTCAATGACGCGCTCGTGGGCGTCATAGGCTCTATCGGCGAGCAAAGCCCGCACGTGCTTCAGCAGATGGGGCAAGAGGGCCTCCGCACCGGCCAGGTCAGAGGCTTGGCCGGGCGTGAGATGGAAGCCGGTCGGATTCCCGAGCGCATCGCACGTCGCATGGATTTTCGTGCTCAAGCCCCCGCGGGAGCGGCCGATGCATTCGGCCGCGGGGTCCCCCCTTTTGCCCCCGCCCCATGTTGGTGGACGCGGATGATCGTGGCGTCGATCATGGCATATTCGTTATCCGCATCGGCGGCCAGCTGCTTGAAAACCTGCTCCCAGACCCCACTTTTACTCCAGCGCATGTGGCGCGTATGAATCACGCGAAAATCCCCGAACCGGCTCGGCAAATCGCGCCAGGGAATCCCCGCACGATAGCGGTATAAGACCGCTTCCACAAACAACCGGTTATCCCGCGCCGTGCCCCCGACGTGGCCCTCCCGGCCGGGCAGCAGGTCCTGAATCCGTTCCCACTGATCCTCGCGTAACGCATACCGTCTCGCCATTGTGCACCCTCCCTTCGCTTGGGCTGACCAGGGCAGTATACCGAGACGAGACAGGAAAGCCGACCAGGGGGGCACGCTAACTGATGACACGCCCTAGGTATCATCTGACCAGGACTCAATCTCCACCAGGGCATGGGCGATGCGGTGCCGCAGCGCTTCGGCCGACTCCGGCGTCCAGGCGTAAAACCCCTGACCTGTTTTCACCCCCAGCTCGCCGCGCTGCACCTGCTCGGCCAAGACCGGCGGCAGCTCCGAGGCGTTCGACAGATGCGGATATACGCCGGCCATGGCCGCAGCCAGCAAATCCCAACCGGCCAGCTCAAACACTTCGAAGATGCCGGCCACCGCCCAACACCGGCCGATACTGTTCTTGAGAGCCGTATCAATGTCCTGGGGGCTGGCAATCCCTTCCTGGACCAGCCACAGCGCCTCGCGCAGCAGCGCTCCCTGGAGTCGGTTGAGAATAAAGCCGGGCACTTCTTTTTGGACCACGACCGGACGCTTGCCGACCCGGGTCAGCAGCGCCGTCATGGTCTCGACCGTCTCGTCCGAGGTGGTCGCGCCCCGGACCAACTCCACAATCGGGATGAGATAGGGCGGGTTGGCGTAGTGGGAGATGACAAGCTTATCCGGGCGCCGGGTTGCGGTCGCAAACTGGCTCAACATCAGGGTCGAGGTGTTGCTGGCCAGAATCGTGCGGTCCGGACACACGGCGTCCAGCTCCTGAAAGATACGCCGCTTGAGGTCTGCGTCTTCATACACCGATTCAACGACCACGTCGGCCTCGCCGACCGCGGTTTCAAGATGGGGACTGGCGTGAATCCGTTTCGGCACGGCCGCAGCCTGGGGCGGTGACACCACGCCGAGTCGAATGAGGCGGTCGAGGTTGGCCGTGATATTGTCGCGCGCGGTGTCCAGACTCTTTTGGGTGCGGGAGTGCAGCCAGACCTGATAGCCGGCAAGGGCAAACTCCTGGGCAATGCCGTGACCCATCAGCCCCGCGCCCACGACAGCGATACACTGGATATCGTCAACATCCATCACTTTCTCCTGTTCGCGTACCCGCCAGACATTAAGTGTCAGAAAACACCGAATGCCGCTAGTGACTGCGGGCATATTTTGCGCTGCCGCACGGCCGGAAACACCGCAGCGCTGACGCATGCCTGATGCACCGACAGGCTGGATGGGTCTGGTTCAGCCTTGCCGTCCTCGGCTCGGGTGAGCTAGACTCGGACCAAATCTGTGAAGACAAAGCGAGGGTTTCGTATGGCAAAGAACACCGTGCTCGTTGCCGGAGCGTCCGGTCTGGTCGGCTATGCCGCAGTCCGACATTTTTCCAGCCTGCCGGACTGGGACGTGGTAGCCGTTTCCCGCCGCGCGCCTCACAGCCAGGACGGCGTGCGCTTCGTGTCGGTCGATCTGACCGACGCCACACGCTGCACCGAGGTCTTCAGCCAGATGCGCGAGGTGACGCACGTCGTCTATGCGGCGGTGAACGAGAAACCGGGCCTGATTGAGGGCTGGATCGATCCGCAACAGATGCAGACCAACCGCAGCATGCTGGTCAACCTGTTCGAGCCGCTCGAAGCCGTGGCCACAAACCTGGAGCACGTCTCGGTGTTGCAGGGCACCAAAGCCTACGGCGCGCATATCGAGCCCTTTCCGGTTCCGGCCCGCGAGCGCTGGCCGCGCCACCCGCACGAAAACTTCTACTGGCTGCACGAGGACTACATCAAAGACAAGCAGCACGGCAAAGCCTGGCACTGGTCCATCTGGCGTCCGCAGCTCATCTTTGGCGAGGCCATAGGCAGCAATCTGAATGTGATTACCCCGCTTGGCGTGTACGCGGCTCTGCTGAAAGAACAGGGGCAGCCCCTGTCCTACCCCGGCGGCGCGCCCTACGTCTTTGAGGCGATCGACGTCGATGTGCTGGCCCGTGCCCTGGCGTGGGCGGCCGAGGCTGACGCCAGCCATAACGAAATTTTTAATATCACCAACGGCGATGTGTACGTGTGGGAAAACGTGTGGCCGGTGCTGGCCGAGGCCTTCGGCATGGAAATCGGCCCGCCCCAGCCGTGTTCGATGGTCGAAGAGCTGCCCAAACGCCAGGACGAGTGGGCGGCGATTGTGAACAAATACAATCTCACCGCCCCGGCAGACGTGCGGGAGTTTGTCGGAGAATCCGCAGCCCTGGCCGATTTCTCCTTAGCTTACGGCAGAAACGAGCCGCCGCCGTCCATTCTGGTCAGTACGGTCAAGCTGCGCCAGGCCGGCTTCCACGAGTGCATGGACACCGAGGATATGTTCCGCAAGTGGATCAAGCGCTTTCAGGAGCTGCGCTGGCTGCCGCCGTTGGGGGTATGAACAACCCGACTGCCGGCCCTGCTTTTGCAGCGCTCAGGCCGCAGCCATGTGGCGGGCCGGCGTTGCCACCCACTCGACGACGCGCTGGGTGGCTTCGAGGACATCGCCACACCAGCGGTTGAAAAAGTCGTCGGACAGGGGCTGATCGAGCGGAATCGTCTCGCTGGCCGACAGGGCTTTGGCTCCGTCAAAGTTCACATACGCCAGTCGAGCCGTCAGCTCTTCGGCCGGCCGCTGAAACGCAGTGCCGGGCAGAACCGCCACCCCGGTCTCTTCGAGCAGGCGCTCACACAGGCTGTTGCTGTCCTGGATGCCACGTTCGGCCAAGCGCTCGCCAAAGGGAGAAAAATCCGGAAACAGGTAGAACGCCCCAACCGGTGGCCGGACCCGTGCTCCGGCCCGGTCCAGGCTCTCCGCGCAGCGCCGCCCCAGCCCGGCCAGAATCCGCCGCACGTGCCACAGGTAGCGCTCAATGGACAAGCCGTCCTTAAACGCCCGCACCGCAGCAAACTGGATCGGCGTACTGACCGAGGTATAGGTCTCGCTGGCCACCGCAGCCATGGCCTCCATGAGCCAGTCTAGGTCGGGCGGAAAGGTGAAGGTGCCGAGTCGCCACCCGCCAGCCCCGCACCACTTTGACAAGCCCGAGCTCACAATTGTCCCCTCGGGATAAAAGCGGGCGACTGAGACATGCTCGCCCCGATGGTGCAGCTGTCCATAGATTTCGTCGGCCAACAGGATAACGCCAAAGCGACGGGCAACTGTGGCGAGTTCTTGCAACTCGTCCGCGCTATAACTGCCCCCCTCGGGATTGCCCGGATAGTTCAGGACGAGCAGCCGGGGTCGGTCAGCGTCCTCCTGACAGATGGTGGCCAGCTGTCGTGGCGTCACCCGCCAGCTGTCGGCATAGCAGGTCGGTATCAGTCGGATGGGCCGTCCGAGAATCCTGGCCTGCGGTACGTACGACACCCAGGATGGGGAGGGAACGAGGAGTTCGCCGTAAAAGGTCAGCTGCAACAGGAACAGCAGCTCCTTGGAGCCGGGCCCGACCAGGACGCCCTCGGCCTGGGCATCGATCCGATCTTTTTTGCGATGAAACTCAGCCACCGCTTCGCGCAGAGCGGGCAGCCCCATCACCGGCAGATAGTCTTTTTCGCTGGCGTGCAGCGTCAGGGCGTCAACCACCTCGGTCGGAACCGGGAACGGTGACTGGCCGAGCCCCATTTTGTAGATACGCCGCCCTTCTTTATACAGCGCGTTGCTGCGTGCGTTGACGGCAAGAGTGGCAGACTGTCGCAGTCCGCAGACATTCAGGTTCAGGCCGACTGCTCGCCTGTTATGGGTATCCTCCACAGCCTCCTCCTCTCCACGTGCGCGCCGGCCCCCATACCGTCCTTTCAGCGATGGGACGGTTCAGCCGGACGCTTCCTACCACCACAACGAGTTACATACCGCAGCTTACCAGATCGGAGACAGAAAGAAAACAAAGCACAGCGCCAAAATCAGCCGACAGGTGCAAAAAATATACACGTCTGCTATGTGCTGGGGGCTGTTTCTTGCTCGCAACACCCGAAGGAGGATTAGCGTATGGCTTGGGACTTTGAGACAGAGCCGGAATTTCAAAAAGAACTCGACTGGATAGAGGCCTTTGTCAGGGAAGAAGTCGAGCCCCTGGATCACGTCCTGGGCAACCCGTACGACATTCAGAATCCGCGCCACCGAAAAATCGTGCCCGCACTCCAGGCCGAGGTCAGACGCCGCGGCCTGTGGGCCTGCCATCTGGGTCCGGAGTTGGGCGGTCCCGGCTACGGTCAGCTCAAGCTGGCCCTGATGAACGAAATCCTGGGCCGCGCCCGCTTTGCCCCGATCGTGTTCGGCTGTCAGGCACCCGACACCGGCAACAGCGAAATTCTGGCCCACTACGGCACCCCACAGCTCAAGGAGCGGTTTCTGACCCCGCTGCTCAACAACGAGATCGTGTCGTGCTTTTCCATGACCGAGCCGCACGCCGGAGCCGACCCCAAGATGTTCAAGTGTCGCGCCGAGCGCGACGGTGACCAGTGGGTTATTAACGGCGAGAAGTGGTTTTCGTCCAACGCCCGCTGGGCGAGCTTTCTGATCGTGATGGCGGTAACCGACCCGGACACCGCGCCCTACCAGCGCATGTCGATGTTCGTCGTGCCCACAGACACGCCGGGCATCAATATCATCCGCAACGTCGGCATTGGCGACGAACGCGAGGACGAGGGCGACCACGCCTACATCCGCTATGAAGACGTCCGCATCCCGGCCGACCATATCCTCGGCGGCCCCGGCCAAGGCTTTGAGGTGGCCCAGACGCGGCTCGGCGGCGGACGCATCCATCACGCCATGCGCACCATCGGCCAGGTCAAGAAGTCCTTTGACCTGATGTGCGAGCGGGTTCTGTCACGCGAGACCCAGGGCGAAATCCTGGCCGCCAAGCAGATGGTTCAGGAAAAAATCGCCGACTCATGGATCGAAATCGAGCAGTTCCGGCTGCTGGTCCTGCGCACCGCCTGGCGGATAGACAAGTACAAGGACTACCGCAAGGTGCGCAAAGATATCGCTGCGGTCAAGGCTCAGATGCCCAAGGTCTTCCACGACGTAGCCTGCCGCGCCCTGTACCTCCACGGCTCGCTGGGCGTGTCCAACGAAATGCCGTTCTCCAAACAGATCACCGAATCCTTCGTCATGGGCCTGGCCGACGGACCGACCGAGGTACATAAGATCACCGTCGCCCGCCAAGTCCTGCGCGACTACGACGGCACCAAGAACCTGTTTCCGACCGGCCACCTGCCGGCCCTGCGCGAGCAGGCGATTCAGAAGTACGGCGAACTGCTGGAGCTGGAAGTCGGAAATTTGTAAAGGCGGCTTGCTGAGTTCGGGGACGCCGTGGTTCCTACTCCTCACTGGCGGATTTTTGAAGTAGCTGCTCGACTTTGGCTTTGAGATTGTCGTCTCCAGCTTTGTCCGCCAACTCCAGTGCAAGCTTGAAATCGGTAAGGGCAGCCTCAGATTGCCTCAGGCGATTCTTCGCCGTGCCGCGATTATAGTAGGCAGCTGCATAAGATGGTTTGAGGTGAATCGCCTGATTCAAATCGGCAAGCGCGCTTTCATGCTGCCCTAGTTTACCCTTCACTGCGCCCCGGTTGCGGTAGGTTTCGGCGTCGTCCGGCTTGAGGAGAAGGGCCTGATCCAAGTCAGCAAGTGCAGCCTTAAGTTGTCCAAGCTTGCCTTTCACAACGCCCCGGTTGCAGTAGGCTTCGGCATCGTCGGGCTTAAGACGAATCACTTGGTCGAAGTCAGCGAGCGCAGCCTTAAGTTGTCCAAGCTTGGCTTTCACAACGCCCTTATTGTAGTAGGCTTCAACGTAGTCGGGCTTGAGACGAATCGCTCGGTCATAGTCGGCGACCGCAGCCTCATATTCTCTAAGGCCGCCTTTCGCTATAGCCCGATTGTAGTAGGCCTCGGCAAAGTCGGGCTTGAGACGAATCGCTCGGCTAAACGCGGAAATCGCTTCTTGGATATTATTCTTCTCCTGCATCTTCGACACCTCTTTCATACAAGAGATAGCCTACAGAAAGCCACGCGCGAGCGGCAAGATCGGGATCGTTTCCTTCCGCGACATTAGCGATGGAACGCCATTTTTCAATAGCATCATCCATCCTTCCTGCCCGTTGCAGCAAATAGGCCTCGGCTATAGCGCGGTCCATCAGGGACGCTTCGGGATTCCGTCGAACTTCCTGCACAGCCTCTGCGGCCTCTCGGGCTCTATCAGGTTCGCGCTGGACCCGACCGAGCTGGACAAGAAGCGGATCGTCGTCGCGTTCCGAATCCTCGGGATCAAAATGATACCGTCGCTCGACACCACCGCCGGCGGCCGTCCTCATGATGCTCTCAGTCTCTTGCCTTGCTTCTTCGGCTAGTTTTTTCTGTTCATTGATTTCCTCAACACCTTTTCGTGCTTCCTCAGCATAATTCTTTGCTTCGGCTTCGATTTCCCGGAACCTTCTAAAGCCGAAGTAACCGCCAAAAACAGCTATGACACTGAAGAACCCAAGGACAACGAGGATGATATTCAGCCACCAGTTTATGATACCCGCTCTGTCGTCCAAGAGTTCACGCCGAAGGTCATTGAAGCGGCGTTGGATTTCGACAGCAACGGCGGTGTTGTCCAGAGTTTGCGTGTCTTCGACTGTGGGCGATGCATCTGGCGTAGGTTTTTCCTGAGCTATTGGAGGGATAGGGGTCTGCGTGGACGGGGTTGTCTGACCAGATACGCCCATCCCGGCAAACGCCAGCGTAAGCACTATTGTCCAGCCCCATATCTTGGAAAGGTCTCCTCTCTCAGAGGGATACAAGCCCAGAAGTACGGTCCTCATTGCTATTCTCTCGCTCTCGCATCCAACATCCTTCCACGTCACACCATGCAACAGAGGTGAGGTGAGGTTACGCTTCGCTAACCTAACCTACAGGGCTTAATCCGAACCGCGTAGCTCATGCCGGACTTGATCCCAGTCCAAGACTGGGTCTGACGAGTCGCCGAGCCGTTGCAAGGCGACTGTCAGGTCATCAAAGTCCTCCAAATATCGTTCGACCGCTTGGCGGACGATGTCCTCACGGCTGCGGTTCAATTCCTTGGCAGCCAAGTCCAGCGCTTCAACGAGGGCATCCGGTACGCGCGCGGCTATCTGGCGCATGTGAGCTTTCTCCGGGTGATTTCGTTCCCTAAAACGCCCTACACATTCTCCAGACTCAGCTCCGTATCCAGCTCGGAGTCAAGCTGTACGCCCAGGGTGTTGAGGGCCATGGAGACCAGATTGTACTGGCCGATGGCGAACACGATATCCATCAGCTGCTGGGTGTTGTAATACGCGCTCAAACCCTGCCAGGTCGCATCGCTGACGAAGGCGTCGGCGTGCAACTCGTCGGTCGCCTTCAGCAACAGCCGGTCCTGCTCGCTCCACTCCGGCGCGTCCGGGCCCTGGGCGATGCGGCGCACCTCGTCTTTGCTCATCCCGGCGTCGAGGCCGATTTTTACGTGCTGGGTCCACTCGTAGTTGGCCTGGCACAGATAGCCGATGCGCAAGATCACCAGCTCACGCTCACGAGCCGGGACGGTCGATTTGAACAGCACGTGATTGGCAAACACCAGCCAGCGGCGGAACAGGTCCGGATGATGGGCCATGGTCTTGAAGATGTTGTACACCGTGCCCGCTCCGACCATGGGGCGGAAAATCTTTTGGACTTCTTCGTCCCAGTTCTCTTTTTCCAGCGGCGGGACACGGGGGGTGTTGAGTCGTGTGCTCATGAGATCCTCCTTAGATGTGCGGCGTGCCTTCCGGTTCGAGAATAACCGGATTCTCAAGCTGGCCGATTTTGTCGATGCTGATCCTGACCGTATCGCCCGGTTTCAGCATCTGGGGCGGCTTCATGGCAAAACCGACCCCGCTCGGCGTACCGGTCGAAATCACGTCGCCCGGCTCCAGGGTAAAGGCCGTCGAGAGATGCTCGACCAGCTCGAAGCAGTCAAACAACAGCTCGCGCGTATTGGAGTCTTGACGCAGCTCACCGTTGACCCAGGTCTTGATGGCCAGGCCGTGCGGGTCGCCGATCTCGTCGGCGGTGACAATACACGGTCCGAGCGGGCAGTGGGTGTCCCACGACTTGCCCATCGTAAAGGTCGGCACCCGCAGCTGCCAGTCGCGGACGCTGACATCGTTGGCAATCGTATAGCCGGCAATCACCTCAGGTGCCCGGCTTTTGGGAACGTGCCGACAAAAACGACCGATGACGACCGCCAGCTCACACTCATAGTCAACCTGATCCGAGGCGCGCGGAATATGGATCGGATCGGTCGGGCCGGTGACCGAGGTCGATTGTTTGTTGAAGATCATTGGCACCTCAGGCGTTTTCATACCGGCCTCGGCGATGTGATCCTTGTAGTTCAGGCCGACGGCCAGAATCTTGGGCGGCCGCAGAATCGGCGTTTCGATTTTGACCTCGCCCAGGGCAATGCGGCCGGCGCCATTGTTCATGGCCTGTCGGGCCGCCTCCAGGGCCGGGCTCCCGGCCTCAAGAAAGGCGCACATTTCACGCGGCAGGTCGGGTGCGGCTGCGGACAGGTCTGCCACCGCCCCATTGTCCAAGACACCGATACGGGTCGATCCAGCGTGAGTGAACGTAACGAGCTTCATACTCTCTCCTCCTTTATGGGTCTCACCGAGCCTAGCCCGGGGTCTTATCAGACGGTGCAATGCGAATGATGTCTCCAGGTTTCAAATCGTTCAGAGAAGCCAGCATTTCTGCAATCAAGGATTGCAAGTTAGCGAGACGATTTGTCCGTGCAGCGAGTACGAGGATCGGAATGTCCGCCAGTCTGAGGTTCTGCTGGTATTCGCCGCGCAAGAATCGCCGTAACTGTCTGGGTACTGACTCGTCAAGCAAGACTCTCATCAACCTTGCTCACCAAGGCTTCTTTGGCCAACTCAAGTACAAGTACCGCCTGTTCACGGCTCACTGTCGGAAAATCGTCCAGAAACACCTCAAGCGCATCGCCCGCTTCCAGATGATCGAACAGCGTCTTGACCGGCACACGAGTCCCTTCGAAGACCGGCGTACCACCGAGAATATCCCGGGAGCTATGAATGACCTTGGTCATCGGTCACCTCTCTCATATCATTTCCCATATCATTGCTGTCACAGTGCGGCGAGAGAAGCCTGCTCCTTGAGCCGGGGGTAGACCTCGCGGGCAAACAGCTGCATGCCCCTGACGGTTTCCTGGTGGTCCAGGTAGCCGGCCTGGCCCATCAGCAGGATGTGGCCGAAACCGCCGACATACTCGGAGAACTTCACGATCTGCTGATACACGCTGTCGGGGTTGCCGGCAAACACAAGCCCGTTTTCCATGAAGCTCTCCAGGCTCGGATTCTGGAACATTTTGAAGATGCCGCCCGCCCCGCGCAGCGCCCCCAGGCTGGCTTCGGTGGTGTGATAGCCGGGCGGGCTGGTGAACTGGGGCGGCACCTTGTTGGATTCGACATACCACATAAGTTTGCGCGCCCCGGCCAAGCCCGCCTCGTCAGTCTCGCCGGTATGCACCAGGGCCGCATAGGCCAGACGGTCGAGGCCGGGCGGGTCCAGGCCCAGCTCGGCCCGGCGCTCACGGTAGGCGTCAAAAATCGCCTTGGTGCCCTGAAAGCCGGTTAAAAAGCAGGCCGCCACGTGACCGTGCTCACTCGCCTTTCTGGCCGTCGCCGGGCTGATGGAGGTGATCCAGACTGGCGGATGGGGCTGTTGGTAGGGACGCGGCCAGATGTTGACCTGACGGTGGTGGAAGAACTTACCCTCCCAGTTAAACGGCCCGTCATGGCTGGTCCAGGCTTTGAGGATCAGGTCGTGAGCCTCCCAGAAGCGCTCGTGCATTCGGGTCGGCGGATGGTTGCCAGCCGAGATCTCGTACGGCACGCCACGCACGAAGCCGACTTCGAGACGCCCCCGCGAGTAGACATCGACCATGGCCATTTCCTCGGCCACCCGAACCGGCTCACGCCGGTTGGCAATCGGATTGCCCAGGATCAGCAGCCGGGCGCGTTTGGTTTCACGGGCCAGAATGCCCATGATGATTGGCGCTGCGGGATTCAGGTTGGTAGCGGTCTGGTGATGCTCGTTGACCATCACCTCCAGCCCCAACTCATCGGCAATGACCCACTCGTCGATGAAGCGGTGATACAGGTCGGCCCCGAGTTCGGGATCGTAGTAGCGGTTGGGAAGAGTGACCCGGATCGAGCTGTAGTCTTTCGCATCGGGCAACAAGTGGTAGGCGTTCTCGCTGAAGTGCCAGGCCTGCATGCGTGTCTCTCCCTTCCTGGTCTTGCTCTTCTTGGCCTCGCCCGGTGCCGCTCAGCCGAGAAAACGGCGGATGTGTTCAACCAGGGCGGCCGGCTGTTCGAGGTGGGGCCAGTGGCCGGCCCGCTCAACGATTTCCAGGCGCGCCCCGGGGATCGCCTCACAATAGGCCGCGCCGTAGTAATCGGGAAGTAAAAAGCGGTCGCTCGCTCCCCACACCAGCAGGCTCGGAATACGAATCCGGTGTAAGCGTTGGCGGAGCTTGGGATTGTGAAAATACGGCTCCCAGACGTACAGCGCCGTGGCTTCCCGGTTGCGAACCATGGCCCGCAGTTCAGCGTCGGACAGCGCGCTGTGGTCGACCGCCGCCCGGCCCGGATCGTGGTATTGCAAGCGCGCCACCTCCTCCGGCGACAGGGCGAAAATATCCGGGATGTCGCGCGTCTCGCGGTCGCCGATTTTGATGCCGGTCGGCGCGACCAGGACAAGCCTGGCCAGCCGCGCGGTGCTTTTAACGGCCAGCTCGGCAGCCACCCAGCCCCCCAGCGAACAGCCAACAATGGTCACTCCGCGCAGGTCGAGCGCTTCAAGCAGGTCGAGGTACAGATAGCTCAGATCATCGACCGTATCGATGGTGTCCACGTCTGCGGCATGGCCAAAGCCCGGATGACAGGGTGCGATCACCCGGCCCTGCTCGGCCAACAGGGACACGAAGCGGTCCTCGGGTTCGAGGCCCGACTCACCGTGCAGGACAAGAAGGGGACGGCCCTGCCCCCGCTCCACAAGGGTCAGCGGCACGCCGTGGATAGTCCGTTGGGTCATGCCGGCTGTTTCAGCCTGTGCCATAGCCTTCCTTAGCTAGCACGCCTGCCCTGGACGGTCAGCCCCTCGACTCCGCTCAGCCCAGCTCAGCCCAGCTCAGCCCAGAGCCGCCAAGGTCGCCCTCGCCTCTTGGGCGTCCGGTGTATCAAGCCCTTCGCTGAACCAGCCGTACACCGACTCCAGAACGTGTTGCGCCTGTTGGGTCTTGCCCTGCCGCTGCCACAGGCGACTCAGGCTGAGGGCGGCTCGCAGCTCCCAGGACTTTGCGCTCTGACGGCGGGCGATTTTGATAGCCAGCAGCAGACAATCCTCGGCCTCCGAAGAGGCCACCTGGGGGCTGGCTGGCCCACGCTCACGGGCGAGCAGCAGTTCGCCCCGCAGCCGGTACAGCTCGGGTTCGCAGAAGCGTTCGTCCGTCGTGCGAATGATGCCCAGCGCCTCGACCAGAGCAGCCAGACCCTGCTCGGTCTGACCGGCCAGGCCGTAGGCATCCGCCAGCAGGCCGAGCAGATAGGGTCTGCCCCAGCCGTTCCCACTGTCCTGGGCACGGGTCAAGCCCTGGCGGATTTGCTCTATACCCTGTTCCGTCTGCCCCTGTTTGGTCAGCGCCCAGCCCTGGAGCACACTGGCCACGGCAGACGGGAAAGACAGGCCGTGTTCGGTAGCCAGACTCAGCCCCCGGGCCGCCGGCTTGTGGACCAGCTGCCACTCGCCGCGCTGCTGATGGAGCCAGGCAGAACACAGGACCGCCCAGACCAGCTCGAGCGGCGAGGCCGCCTCCTGGGCCATACTCCGGGCCTGTTCGTCCAGGCTCAGCGCCTGCTCGGGGTAGCCCAGATACCACACGGTCCAGGCCGCCAAAGAGCAGGCCGTTGTTTTGGGGTTGGCGCCGTACCGCAGCGCCAGACTACGATGTTTGTTGGCCTGGTACAGCGCAATCGACTGCTCAAAATGCTCCAGCGCGCCCGCGTACTCGCCCAGCCACAGACAGACCGCCCCGAGGCCAGCGTGGGCGCTCAGACGCAGCGCGCGTTCTCCGGCCTGTTCGGCCAGGCTCAGCTGTCGCTGGGCCAGTTCACGGGCGATCTGGTACTCGGCCCGTTGCGCATAAAACTGTCGAACGGCAAACAGCAGAGGAGACAGAGTCCGGTCGTCCGCCAGTTGCGAGGACAGTTCGCGCGCCCGTCCATAGGCACGCTCGACCTCGGGCGCGGCCAAGTGCTGAGCGGTCGCCAGCACCCTCCCCAGCCAGGCTTGTAGCGCAAACTCAAACCGCTGGCGGGCTGCCGCATCGGGCAGCCTCGGCAGCGCGGCCAAGCCGCAGCGCAGGTGCTCGGCCGCCTCACCGTAGGCCGCTCGGCCATACGCCTGTTGCCCGGCCTGGAGCCAAGAGGCGACGGACGGCTCGCCGGCCTCGGCCTCGGCATAGTGCCGGGCCACGCATTCCGGCTGGGTCTGGGCCAGCTCTGAGCCGTGCTGAGCCAGGAAACTGGCGTAGTGGTGGTGATATTTCTGGCGCACTGAGGGGGGCGTCTCCGCGTAGGCGACCTGGTGGATGACCTCGTGGGCAAAGCGATAGGCGGTCTGGGGAAGCGCTCCGTGTTGGACAAGCAGGCCGGACCGGACCAGCTGGTCGCACTGCTCCTGGAGGAGTGTTTCATCCGTGGCCAGCAGGGTCCGCAGGGTGTCATACGAGAAGGCGGGTCCCAGCACGGCCCCCAGTTGGACGACCTCCTGGGCCTGGGGCAGTCGCTCCAACCGGGCTGCCAGGGCTTGGTCCAGCGTCATCGGCAGCGTCAACTCGGCGAGCGGAGCCCGGCGGTCGGAGTGGCCGTTGTCCGGGTCCGAGTCAAGGACGAGTTTGGTCAGCGTCTCGGCAAACAGCGGAACACCCCCACTCGTTGTGCCGATAGCCTGCACCAGCTCGTCGGACAGCACCGCTCCGTCCGCCATACGCCTGACCAGGGCTTCGGTATCGAGGCCCTCAAGAGGATCGATTGACAGCTGGGTCAGGTACGAACGGTCCGACCAGGGAGCGACAAATTCTGGTCGAAATGTGCACACATTGAGCATCCGCGCCTGGGGCGTCTGCTCGATCAACAGACCGATCAGTTCCAGGGTGGACGGGTCAGCCCAGTGCAGATCCTCCCAGCATATCAAAACCGGCGTGTCTTGAGCCTCGTGGAGCAGCCAGGCGCTCAGCCCGGCGTATACAGTCCGACGTTCCAGGTGGGGAGAGACCAGCCGAGAGCTGGGGGCGTCGAGCGGAACGGCCAGCAGGCGGGCAAAGGCCGCCAGCATCTCATCCGCCGTCAGATTGTGCGCCCGCAGGAAGGTCTCCAGCCGCTCGCGCCGATTTTCAGCCATCCACCACGCCAGGCGATGCCGCAGATGTTCGACAACCGGCCACAGCGCGGACAGCTTGCGGTCGGAGCGGCAACGGAAGCTGAGACACTGCGCTCCGTCCTGCTGCGCGTTATGCGCCAGCCAGCGCACCAGCTGGGATTTGCCGATCCCGGCCTCGCCACTCATCAGCACGACTTGACCGAAGCCTTCCTTGCTCTGTTCGCGGCGCAGCTCGCACAGCCCGACTTCCACATCGCGGCCAAGCAGGACGGGGGGAGGCTGTTCCTCCCCAGCTGTGGCAGCTGTCGTGGCGGCTGCCGTGGCGTTTTGGGCCGGGTTGGATGCCTGCGCTTCGGCCGAGTCGGACTCAACCGCCGCAGGGCTGGCTGGCGTGTCTTCCGGCACCGGGCTGTCAGCATCGACCGGCGTCGGGACGGGCGGGGACGGCAGCGGGCCATCCGAGCGGGAGTGGGCGGCAGGGATGTCTGAGGCGGGAGGAGGAGGCTCATCGCCAGACCGGTCCTCCCCGATCCACACCAGGCCCTCCCCGCCTTCGTCTGCGGCCAGACGTTTGAAGACAAGCTCGGCGCGCACGTCTTCCAGCAGCGCATCGTCGCAGCCCAGACCACGTTTCAGCGCACGATAGCTGATCCGCCCCTCCTGCCGGAGACGGGCGATCACGACCGGAAGCACCTGCCACAGGTCGGATGCGTCAAACCCACACCGGGCGCAGCGCATGCTGGTGTGTCCCTCCCTTCAGCCTCCAAAGAACGAGTCATGTACAAGGTTCCGACCCGGGGATCAAGCGGCCGCTCCTACCCTCGCCCCCAGCTGGCAGACATGCTAGCCTGCAAAGCACAAAAACACAAAAGAAAGCGCCAGCCATGAGCCCAGACCAGCTACTGACACTGTGGTTTGCCGACACCGTCGTTGACGCCCAGGCGGCAGACAAACGCTATGCTTTTTGGTTTGAGGCCAGCCCGGACATTGATGCCCTGATCCGGGACCAATGCGCCGGGCTGTACGCTCAAGCTCGCGACGGAGGGCTGGACGCGTGGCAGACCACGGCCCGCTCCTGTCTGGCGCTTATCATTGCCCTGGATCAGCTGCCACGCAACCTGTTTCGGGGCACGCCGGCAGCGTTTGGCACAGACCTGCAAGCCCAGCGGCTATGTCAACACGGCCTGGACAACACGTATCTCGCTCAGCTTGCCCCGGCTGAGCAAGCTTTTTTCCTCATGCCCTTGCAGCACGCCGAAGATCTCGCCCTCCAGCACGAGTCGGTCCGACGCTGTGAGGCCCTGCTGGCCCAGGCTCCGCCCGACTGGCAGGCGTTTTTCACATCCTGGCTCGGCTTCGCCCAGAAACACCTGAGCATTATTCAGCGCTTCGGCCGCTTTCCACACCGCAATGTCATACTCGGGCGCCGCTCTACGCCGGACGAGCAGGCGTTTCTGGATTCGGGCAGCGGCTCGTTCGGTCAGGCACCAGCAGCCGGGACAGACAGACCCGGGCCCGGATCGTCCGACCCGCCCTAGCCGTCACGCCCTCTCGAATTTCCACCCCGGAAATGCTAGCGTCTGCCGCGTCGTACCATCACACCGAGGCAGAGGAGGGACAGGCATGGAAACACGTCCGCTGGGCTCATCGGGCCTGCAGGCCAGCGTTGTCGGGCTGGGCTGTAACAATTTTGGTATGCGCATTCAGCTCGACGAATGCCGGGCCGTCATTGACGCGGCCCTTGACGCCGGGATCAATTTTTTTGACACGGCCGACCTGTACGGGTTCGGCACGTCCGAAGATATGATGGGCCAGGTGCTGGGCAGCCGCCGTAAAGACATCGTCTTGGCCACAAAATTCGGCGGCGTGGCCAAGGTCAGAAAAACCGGTGAAGCCTGGGGCTCGCGTGAGTACATCATGGCCCGGGTTGAGGACAGCCTGAAGCGTTTGCGGACCGACTGGATCGACCTGTATCAGATGCACTACCCGGACGAGACCACCCCGGTTGAGGAAACCCTGGAGACTCTGGACGAACTGGTCCGGCAGGGCAAGGTTCGGGCTATCGGCCATTCCAACTACACCGGGACGATGATTAACGCGGCGGAGAGCACCGCCCAGGACCGCAAGCTTGCCCGCTTTGATACCGCCCAGAACGAGTGGAGCCTGCTCAAACGCGAGGTCGAAGACGACGCCATCCCGGCCTGTGACGCCCATCAGCTCGGCCAGCTACCCTACTTTCCCCTGGCCAACGGTCTGCTAACCGGCAAATATCGACGCGGCCAGGGCTTTGATCCCGATACCCGCCTCGGTGCGATGGAGCGCTTCCAGAGCTGGGCCACAGACGAAAACTTTAGCAAGCTTGAGGCGCTTCAGACCTTTGCCGAGAGACGCGGCCACAGCCTGCTGGAGCTGGCCTTCTCGTGGCTGGCCGCCCAGCCGTGCGTCGCCTCAGTCATTGCCGGGGCGACCAAGCCGGCTCAGGTGCGGGCCAACGCCGTGGCTGCGGAGTGGCAGCTGTCGGCCGAGGACCTCGAGGACATCGACGCCATCGTCCCCCAGGTCTGAGCTGCGGCGGAGGAATCGGCATGGAATACCGCACGCTTGGCGGCAGCGGCGTCAAGGTCAGCCATTTCTGCCTCGGCGCCATGATGTTCGGCACGATGGGCAATACCGATCACGACGAGTGCGTGCGGATCACCCATACCGCGCTTGAGGCCGGGATCAACTTCATCGACACCTCCGACGCCTATTCGAGCGGCGAGTCGGAACGCATCCTGGCCAAGGCGCTCAAGGGCCGACGGGACGAGGTGGTATTGGCCACCAAATGCTTCTTTCCCATCGAACGGGTCGGCCAGTTTTCCCGGCCGGCCACCAACGTTAACCTTGGCGGCGGGTCGCGGCGCTGGATCGTGCGGGCGGTTGAGAACAGCCTGCAACGGCTGGAGACCGATTATATCGACGTGTATCAGCTCCACCGGCGCGACTGGGACACCGATCTGGAAGAATCGCTGGCCGCCATGACCGACCTCCAGCGGGCCGGCAAGATTCGGCTCATCGGCACCTCGGCCACGCCTGCGGAGTGGATTGTCGAGGCCCAGCGTCTGGCCGAGCAGCGCAATCTGGCCCGGGTGCGCAGCGAGCAGTGCATCTACTCCCTGCTCAGCCGGGGCAGCGAGGTCGGCGTCTTCCCCACCTGCCAGCGGCACGGCGTCGGCACAATGACCTACGCCCCGCTGGCCGGCGGCTGGCTGACCGGCAAATACAAACGCAACGAGCCGCTGCCGGCCGACAGTCGGGCGACCGGCCGCCTGGGACGGCTGGGGGTGTGGAATGCAGAACGGCCGGAGGTGCAGCGTAAGTACAATTTAATTGAGCAACTGTCCGGCTTGGCCGACGAGGCCGGCTACCCGCTGACCCATATGGCCCTGGCCTTTGCCGCCGAACACCCGGCCGTCAGCGCCATCATTATCGGTCCCAAGACCCTGGCCCAACTCGAGGATAATCTGGCCGCCTCAGAGCTGCGCCTGCCCACCGATGTCCTCGACCGCATTGACGCCATCGTTCCGCCCGGCACCCGGATTGACCCCAAGGAATCGATGATCCCCATCCCCTGGCTTGAGGATCCCGCGCAGCGGCGGCGACCCAGATAAACCGTTAAGCCTGAGCTGTTTTGCCCACCACCAGAACCGGGCGCTGTTTGACCTGCCGTTTGACCTGCCGTCCCGGCCGGGCCGAGCCTGAGAGAGGGAGAAGACCATGGACGCACTCAGGCACGAGGCAACACAGCGGAGCCGAGGCGGACGCAGACGTTGGGGGAACTCTGTCGGGCGCGGTGTCCTTCTCGTGTGGCTGCTCGGCCTGCCGGTATCAAGCCAGGGACAGGACGCGCCCGAGACGGCCCGCAGCAGGCCCGCTCCCATCTGCACGAGCCAAGCGGAAGGGGCCGGCTGCTGGATGGAGCTGGCAAACGAGGCCGGCTGCTACGTCTGGAATGATCAGCTCCGGCAGGACGAGAGTGTGACGTGGACCGGCACGTGTGCCGGGAGCCGGGCGCACGGAGAAGGGATGCTCACCTGGGTCTGGGGGAAAAACAAAAACGTGAGTACGGCCACCGGACTGCTACAGAACGGCCAGCAACACGGCCGCTGGGTCCTCCGCAGAGCGGACGGGCGCGTCGATGAAGGGCCGTATGTGGACGGCCAACAGCACGGCCACTGGATCGTCCGCACCGCGAACGGGAGCGTCATACAAGGGCCGTATGTGGACGGCCAACAGCACGGCCACTGGGTCACCCAGAACGCGAACGGGGGCGTCGCAGAAGGGCCATATGTGGACGGTCAGCAGCATGGTCACTGGGTCTTCCGCTTTGCGGACGGCTACAGCGAAGAAGGGCCGTATGTGGACGGCCAGCGCCACGGCCCCTGGGTCGTCCGCGCAGACGGGAGCAGCCAGGAAATCACGTATGTGAACGGTCGGCGCCAATAATTGGACGCCCGGTACGCGTTGACTCAAGATCGTGCCCGCCGATCAAACGCCACACATCCTGGCCGGCCCGAATATCATCTCCGCTGAACAGCTATCCAGCCAGATACCCTGGCACTCCGGCCATTCGTCAATCGTGACCTTCGTGGATCTTCCGCTGCCCGAGCCGTGCCCCAACACCGCGGACAGCGCAGGTGGACGAGTTCGCGAAAGAGTTCCTCTCAGATTACTGGAAAAAAAACCGGGGAACGTGTACTAGTTAATATAAAGGGCAGAGCGCGTGGAAAGTCAGTCTGGACGATGCCAAAAACTGTCTGGCCCGCCCGGCAACACGCCGTCTACCCGGCCGGAACACGGGAAGGAGGTTGGTATGAAAACTGTCGGAGAGATCATGAGCGCCGAGGTGACGACCCTGGGGCGTAACGATACGCTCCAACTCGCCCAGGACATCATGACCTTGGGTCGGGTGCGTCATTTCCCGGTTCTGGAGGACGGCGAGGTGGTCGGCGTGATGAGCCAACGTGACCTGTATAAGGCCTCGCTCGGCTCGGTGATGAAGTACGGCGAGAAAGCCCAGCGGGAGTTCCTCGACACCATCGCCGTCAAGGAAGTCATGCACTATCCCCCGGTGACGACAACCCCGCAGGCATCAGTCAGAGAAGCCGCCCAGCTGATGCTAGGGGAAAAGATCGGCTGTCTGCCGGTCATTGATGGTGCGGAGCTGGTCGGCATTGTGACCGAGACCGACATGCTCAAGCTGGTGGCCGAAATGGATTAGGAGCATCCCAGCCAAGGAGGAAGAGCGATGGACGAAAAAGACCGGCTCGGCCAACTCTTGGACAAAAAAGAGCGCGCCGAGGAGAATCGATTTTTTGCCGAGCGTGACCGTGAACTCATTGAGCAGCTCAGACGAAAAAAGGCCGAGGAAGAAAAGGCCAGCCCGGAGCAGACGCCTCAGGAGGTCAGCCCGGAGCAGACGCCTCAGGAGGACACCCCTATGCCCGAACCGTTTCGCAAGATTCTGACTCCCGTCTATTTTGATGAAACATCTCAGGAAGCGCTTGAATACGCCCGGCATTTCGCCCAGCGGAACGGCGGCAGCGTGTCGCTGCTGCACGTCGTGCCGACCGATGAATTCCATCTCCTGCGGCGGGTGTATGAGCCTGAGAAAGGCGGTGGCGCAGACCCGGACTGGGCCGAGAAGATCTCCCGCGAAAAACTGCAAGCCATTGCCCAGGAACACCTGCGGGACACCCAGTACGACATCCTCACCCGTCTCAACAGCGACCCGGCGGCCGGCATCCTTGAAGCCCAGCAGGACATGAGCGCCGATCTGGTCGTGATGACGACCCACGGACGGACGGGCCTGTCCCATCTGATCCTGGGCAGCGTGGTCGAGAATGTCGTTCGGGAAACCAGCGGTCCGGTCTTTGTCTCCCGGCACGGCGAGCATCCGTCCGAGACCCTGGCCTTTCAGAAGATTCTGGTGCCGGTCGATATTACCGAGCAGTCCAGTATGGCCCTGAGCCACGCCCGTCAGCTTGCCGAGCAGTATGGGGCGACCGTGTATCCCCTGCACGTTGTCCCGGCCGCAGACAGCGACCTGCTGCTGCGCGAGGTGTATCGCGCTGGCCCCCAGGCCCCGGCCGATCATGTGTATGCCGAAAAAGTCGCCCAACAAAAGCTCGAAGAGCTGGCCCAGGCTCAGCTGAGCGGGGTCCAGACCCAGCTCGAACTCCACGTCAGCAACGATCCGGGCCGGACCATCATCGAAACAGAGAAAGCCATTGGCGCGGACCTGCTGATCATGGCCACCCACGGCTTCAGCGGCATGTTCCACCTGCTGCTGCGCAGCCTGACCGAAAAGATGATGCGTGAGGCGGACTGCCCGGTGCTGGCCCTCCACCAGTAGAGCCAGACCGCTCTCCAACAGCGCTGTTCAAATCATGGCTGGGCCGATCCGGCTCAGCCCTTCCCTCTGCGCTGTTTGCCTGCCTGCAGCAGGCGCTGCAAGTATTCCAACAGATCGGTGTCGGTCAGAATGCCGACCAGCTTCTTTTTCTCAACCACCGGCAGACAGCCGAACTTTTCAGCCAGCAGCAGCTTGAGGGCGTCCTCAATCTCCGTGTCCGCCTCGACCGCCACCACGTTTTTGGACATCACATCGCGAACCGCGACCTTGCCCAGCCACTGCTGCTGTTTATGGGCCGAGACCTTCAGCAGGGACGACACCGACGCCCGCAGCAGGTCTCGTTGTGAGACGATACCGACCAGCCGACCGTCGGCCTGGACAACGGGCAGATGGCGGAAGCGGCCCATGCCCATGATGTCTTCGGCAACGTCGAGGGAGTCGTTCGTTCGAAGCGTGGCGATATCGGTCTGCATCAGGTCTTTGACATGCATGTCTGGTCCTCATGTGTGTTGACGCTCTCCGGGGCGGTCCACTCCTCAAACGCGCCGGGCTCATGCCAGCGGCGGCTGACGATCAGTTTGCCGGCCTGGGAGCGTTTTTTCCGAAAGCCCAGCAGGTGGAACAACTCCAGCCCGTACCAGCGCGCAATGCGCAGGTCGATAGTGAACGTGGCGGCCAAGTCGGGATGCCGACGCACTCCGGGCAGGACGGGCAGGAGGCGTTCGAGCCGCAGCCGACGCAGCCACGCCGCCAGACCCAGCCACACCGGCCGCACGGCTCTGACCACAAAAAATCCGTCCGCCCCCTGCCCCTGGTAGAGCGGCATCAGGATCTGCCCGGACTCAGCGGCACGGATCGGCCCGTGGCGGTCATGGGCCAAAAGCTGGCCGCGTCTGACCGGCTGGAAGTTGGTGAAACCGGGCTGCATCACAAACCCATCGCCATCTTGAATCAGATGGTGATGGCGGATTTCCACGACCGCAGGACAGCGCTCGCTCGACGCGGGCACAGCGGTCGTCGGGATACAACCGGCGGTGGCCAGCACGCTCCAGATTGCCGCCACATGGTTCTCGACCGCGCTTGGCGCAGCGTGCTGACCGGCCTCAAAGCCGATCGCGACGTGGCCTCGCTCGCTCAGATAATTCAGCAGCGTGCCCTCCAGCTGTTCTTCCAGGCCCAGAATCACCGCAGCCCGAAGGCGGAACGCGAAGCGACGGTTGAGCAGCGTGTCGCCGATCACCACAAACGGCCGGCCGGCGGCAGAGGTGGTGTGGAGGTCGAGGAAGACAACCGGTCCGTGGCGCCGAGCCAGCTGGGCTTCAAGCTCTTCCAGCAGCTCGCGCTGTTCCGCGTCTTCGGCGCCCGTGTCTGCGGAGCGCTCCCGGCGTTTCAGCCGCTGCACACGTTCGGGCGACCACAGCCGGTTGAAATCCTGGTCAATATACCGGCAGCCACGCGCCAGCGCCGCCCGGTTGCCGGCCAGCCCCACAAACCTGCCCCGAAAAGGGAGGTTTGACGCGTGTAAGCTTCCCAGCACCTGTTGCAGGGCCAGCACCCCGGCCGGCTCATTGCCGTGCATCCCCCCGATGCTCAGCACCAGCGGCCCGGCGGCATGTCCGCCATAGCTGCCGAGCAGACGGGGAAAGGGGGTGGACTGGGCTGTGGGCTCAGGCGTCACGGGTGGCCGACTCCTGGCCGGCCTGTTCGAGCAGCCGGGCCGTCATATTGAGAATATCGCGTTCGGTCACAATGCCGACCAGGCGCTCGTGTTTGACTACCAGCAAGTAGTCGCTGTTTTCCTGGCGCATCCGGGTGACCGCGTCCAAGACCAGGGTTTCCGGGGGCAGCGTCAGCGGTTTCGGCTGCATGACCGCGCTGACCGGCGGCGGCTCGCGGTCGGTCTGGGGCAGGCCGTGCCGCAGCACCTCAAAGCACGAGATCAGACCGGCCAGCCGGCCCTGTTCGTCCTCGACCGGGATGTGACGAATCCGTTTCCAGTCCATCAGCCTGGCCACCAGATCGAGCGGCTCATCGGGATGGACGGTGAACAGATCGGTGGTCATGAACTCTTCAATGCGCAAGGCGTGCAGCTCTGCGCCGTGGCCCTCTTTGAGGTCGGCGAGCGGCCATTCGTGCACGGGCGTTCCCTCCCACTGACGGTCGATAGTTGCGGCAGTCAGCGCGCTCAGCCGCGCCGCCTGGGTATCGGCGCCCTGCATATCGGCCAAAGAGCGCAGCAACCAGGACGCTCCGGTTCGGCCCGAGGCCACCCGCTGGGCGATCACGTCCAGGTAGCGCTCGATGTCCGCCCGGTCCAGGCCGGCCGCACTCAGCCCGTGGCGCGCCAGCGGCAACAGTTCCCGGCCAATCAGCTCACGGGCCGGCACGCTTTTCCCGTCGAGCCAGGTCAGCTGGGCGTCAAGGCCGGCCTGCGCCGCAGCCAGAAAGTTGGTCTCGGCGTCATGGAACGAAAGTTTTGTGCTGATATCCCCGTAGCTGTCCTGTCCGCCACGCAGCAGGCCGAGGAAGAAGGCGGCGTTGGCCACCTCATCAACAACCGTGGGACCGGCCGGCAGGACCCGGTTCTCAATCCGGATATGAGCCGTGCCGTCACCGATGCCGAAGCAGCCCCGGTTCCAGCGATAGACCGTCCCGGTATGGATGCGCAGGGCCTGCAATGTGGGCAGCCCGCCCTGCCCCAGTACGGTCCACGAATCCTCTTCCAGGGACGTTTCCAGCAGGACCCGAAAGCGGGCCAGATCTTCCTGGATCAGCTCCAGGATGGAGTGGTGCAGCCACTGCTGACCAAAGCTGACCCGGGGGGCGCGCTCGCGCATATGATGGCCGGTGCTGCGCGTATCAACCGCCTGTTGAAACAGCGGAATCCGCGTCTCCCGCCACAGCCGGCGGCCAAACAGGAGCGGCGAGTTGCTGGCTGCGGCCAGCAGCGGAGCAGTGACGGCCTGGGCGATGTTGTAACACTGGGCAAACTCCGCCGGGCCGACCTGGTAGTGGACCTGAAAGCTGGTGCAGGCCGCCTCCAGCATGACCGAGTCATGTCTGACGCTCAGCTCATCCGCGCCCTTGAGCTGAAACTCGTAATCGCCCCCGCGCAGCTGGGTCAGAGCCGTATTCAGCTCTCGATAGCGCGGCTTGGGGGTCATATTACCGAGGGCCAGGTCGGACTTGCGCAGGGTCGGCAAAATCCCGGTCAGGACGAGCTCGGCTCCGAACCGCTGGGCGACCGCTCTGGCCTTGGCCAGCAGGCTGTTGAGCTGGCGCTCGAGCTGACGCAGGCAATCGGCCCCGAAGTCCAGGGGATCGAGGTTGATCTCAAGGTTGAACAGCCCCAGCTCGGTGGTGTAGTGCGGGTCCTTGACCCCGTCCAGGATGTCCAGCGCGAGCGGCGCCGGGCGCCGGGCGTCGTCCACCACAAAGAGTTCCTGCTCCGCCCCGATGCGATGGATGCCGGACTCGATCATCCCCTCGCCGAGCATGTGGTCCAGGACTTGGACATCCCGCAGCAAGTGCGAAATGAACCGGCGGCGTTGGGCGGCATTGGTGTCGTGGTGTACGTCTTGAACTCCCACAGCCCATCCCTCACGTTCGTGCGCTCTTCACGTACGGCTGGCCCGTCACACGGCGAGCCCGTACAGCTGGGTCGCGTTGCCGGCCACCATACGGTACACCTCGTCGTCCGGCACCCCGGCGAAATCTCTGGCGATCTGCTCCTGTGAGCGGGGAAACGTCCCCTCGGTGTGGGGGTAGTCCGCGCCCCACATCAGACGATCCACGCCGAGCAGCTCTCGGGTCAGGATACCCGCCCGGTCATCCTCAAAGGTGGCCCAGAACTGACGCCGAAAGTACAAGCTCGGCGCCTCGTCGAGCCGGGGTTCCATCCAGCGCCGGTGGTCCTGCCACCAGTGATCCATATAGGTCAGGACCGAGGCAATCCAGCCAATGCCCCCCTCGGCCAGGACAAAACGCAGCCCGGGATAGCGCTGCGGCACCGCGCTCCAGATCAGGTCGGCCATGGCCCGCATGACCATGCCGATCTTCCCGTCCACCAGCCCCACGCCAAAACCGATCCGGTCACACTTGAGCAGGAGTTCCTCGCCGGTGCCGGTCCCGGCGTGGGTCGAGACTGGCAGACCCAGCTCCTGCAAGGTCGCCCACAACGGCTCATAATCGGCGTGCGAGTAGGGACGCTCCTCAACCTCACCCGGGATCGAGACGGCCCGCAGACCGAGTCTGGCCACCCGCCGGGCCTCCGCACAGGCCCACTCAACCGGTCCGCGCAGGGGCAGAAAGGCCGTGCCCAACAGACGGTCCGGGGCGCTGGCACAGAACTCGGCCAGCCAGTCGTTATACACCCGCATCACCTCTCGTTGATATTCGGCGTCACGGATATAAAAAAAATGCAGGCCCAGCATGCCGGGATAAATCACCTCGGCCCGCACGTGGTCCAAGTCCTGATCGGCCAGACGCGCCTGGGGGTCCCAGGCACCCGGCCGGGTATCGGCGTGTCGATGTCCGAGCGAAGAGTGAATTTCGCCGGCGATTTTCTCTTCGAGCATCACGCCTTCCAGGCCGACCGGCAGCGGGGCCAAGCCATCGATCAGGTAATAGTCAGCCTCGGGCCGGGACTCGACCCGTGGCGCACGGTGGCGAAAGCGGGTGTCCATCCGCTGGGTCCACAGGTCTCGGGGTTCGACAACATGGCCGTCAGCCGAGACATAGCCGTCCTTAATCCCCATCGTCATAGCAAGCCTCCCGCGCAAATGCAGCGCACAGCTTGACACGCCCGGCCGGAGAAGGCCAGTGCGCTATGACCAGCCGCCGCCAGACGGCAAAGACACCCGCAACCCACCCTACCCCAGGCCTGAAACTAGGCCGAATCGGTATCAGGGCTGGAAGTTCGACATGAAAGATAGGCTACGACCTCCTGCTGTCGCTCCTGCAGTTGGAGCAGGTAGGGAGCGGCGAGGCGCTGATAGTCCAGTGGCGGGTGTGTCTCGCGCGCAGCTTCCAGAAAACGCCAGATCGTTTGAATATTCTCCTGAGCTTGATGAAGTTGCGTGTCATTCGTAATCATATGTTCACCTCGAGAATAGGCTGGACAGCACCGTTTCGATCGTGCGAAAAGACCGCGAGCATTGCATCCAGCTGTTCTTGCCCCACCGTTGATAAATCCTTACCAAAAGCCGTCGTTTTGGCTCAAAAAACGCTTAAAATCTTATCGTGTCGGGTGGTTCTGCTTTGCGAGCCTGTTTAATCGCCCAAATACGATGCCATTTGTAAATCTGCCCTTCTTCGATGATTGCGAATCCGAACTCCTTCAAACTCTCAACGAAGCGATTCCGGTCATGGTGCTCGGCTGGATGCCAGACCAACAGCTGACCTCCCAGCTTCAATGTTCGATACGCTTCCTTGATATAATCGGCCAAATTCGATCCCATCAGCGACAGGCTAAAGACAGCAGCGTCCAAGGCACTCTCCTCAAGAGGGGTATTTGCCATATCACAGCTCACAATATCTGGACGGATGGCGACATGATCGAAAGAGTGGACGGTATGGATGTCCTTCAGTTCTTCGGACAATTGTCCTTGCCCGCATCCAAAGTCCCCAACAATAGCGTCCTTCGGAAGATTTTCTTTGAGATGTCTGATGCTCTCAAGGCGGGGATTGACCTGCCACGTCTTTTCGCGCTCAAGCATTCGAGTATGGTAGTAGCACCATTCTTCAGGGTTGTCCGTTAGACGCTCGTGGGTGACCGAGGAACGGGCCTTATTCCACCGAGCGTTCAAATTCGCGAAGTCCCCATACGAGGAACGACGCCTTCGCGTGTCATCCTGGTTCGACTCGTCCAAGGGAACTCGGATTTCTCGCCGACGGATTTCCTGCAAGCCTTCTTCGGACAGGCGTCTGAGCCATCCCATCCAATACTGAGTTGCCTTTGTTGGCGTCAACTGGCCTTCGGTATCTGGAATTTCGCCATCTACAGCGGCTCTCGCAATATCTCTTTTATTTTCGAGCCTCAGCAGCCTTGACTCGCACCAGCTCCACTCTTGGCCAGAGCTCAGGATCGCGTAAGTCTTGGGAACATGAATATCAAGCCGATCAAATGCGAAGCCCTCCCTGTCGAACCTCCCAATCGCCTGCTCATAATCTGTGCTCGTCCAGGGTAAAGTAGCAAAGATTACATTGTTACAGACATACTGTAGTTCATCGACTCCTGTCCCAAGAGTGCGAATCGATGCAACGAGGACTTCCGTTTCTCCCTTCAAGAACTGCTGGAGGCTGTCCCTATAGCCTTCAGCCGTGGCGAGCTTCTCTTCACCCGTGAATATCCCTACCGAGAAGCCCGCTTGCAGAACCCCTTCTCTCAAATATGGGACGATGTCTTTCACATATTCCGTGAAGACCACGGTCTTTTTCTGGAGTTTGTGCAGGATAACCGGCCAGCGAGCTTTCACCAATACCGCTTCGACCTGCTGAGGATGAGGATGAGTTCCCAAATCCAGCAATTCTCCGAGATAAGGCGTCGCATCAATCGGGTGAATTTGCGGTTCACGTGATCTTTCACGTTTGGGCATCATGCGGAAGCCCAGCGTTGTAAACCTCTGATAGAGCCGCATGCAGTTCTGCGCGCTTGCTCTTCCGCCAATCTCATCATGGCGGACACTCGTCACAAGCTCAACGAGGGATTTTCCCTCCTGAAGATTATTGATTATCGGCGTAGCGCTCATCCCTAAGACGCGAGGTCTAGCCCGATTCTCGGGAATGTCAGTGATTAAGCCTGTCATAAGCCTACGCCGCTGGGTTTCCTTCTCCAGCTCCCGTTGCTTCACCTGGTGCAGCTCGTCAATGACTACCAAGTCCAAAGGATGGGTTTGGATGAAATTCTTGATGGCTCCCTCGTATCGGTCTTGGAACATCTCGTGGTTCACCACCACATAGCGTGGCAAATCGGAAGAGCGCCACGTCGGCTGCCAAGTCCTTGGTTTTGTAATCACCTCAGACTGTGGAAAGGTATTCAAAATTGCATTCTTCCATGGCTCAACTGTCGTATTCGGACATGAAACAAGGGTGAGCCGGGCTCCTATCATACGACTTGCAAGAATAGCCGATAGGGTTTTGCCCGTTCCTGTACCACTGAGATTCAGCACTTGCCCCTGGGTAAGAGTCCTATAAGCGATAAGCCTCTGCATTAGTTTCGGTTGGCGCGGAGTCCCTGTCGCGTCTGTGAAAGAATATCCTTCTGGTATGGGGAGCCGGGTGCAGCGGGTATATTCGTTTATGAAAGCGTCCCGCGCGGCTTCGCTGTAGGTATTTCCATGATGATTCTTAGCTTCGCTCAGGGCGGCTTCCTCGTTGTAAAAGCACCTCTTCCAGAGTTTATCCGCTGCTTTGGCTATAAGAAATTTAACGGCCTCCTCATCGGAGGATGCGTGAACTAATGCGTCTGTAGCAACCCTCAAAGCATCTAGGCTATCTCCCGCTGTCGGTATCGGGACTTGGCGTTCGACATCTTCGGAATACGATTCGTCGGAAGGATTATCAGCTTTTTTCTTATGATCGGTCTTTTGCGGCTTCTTCCCTGCAACCTGGAAAGCTTCCTCCACACTGCTTATTTCCGGGTCAAGGAGTGTTTCGACGAGTTCTCCTTTTTCATCTCCCAGCCACCTTTCAACCTCGTCTTTGGGCAGAAAGCCCGATTGGACAGCTTCAATAAGGTTATCGAAGCTGCGGCTCCGATGGAGATTCTCACCAGTTTTAGCAATTCCCTGTTGTTCAAACAGTACATAGATCTCTGACGGAGATAGCGAATACAGGGCATCACCCAAGGATTTGACGAAGGATTTAACGAATGGAAGCGTGATTCGGTGGACTCCTTTGACGTATTTGAGACCGCATAGCTGCGAGACTTCAAACCAGTTTCGCGAAGGCTTTTCGGGACTTGGGTTGCTAGATCTCGTAAGAATAGAACCGATAGTCGCAGGATTTGGGGCATGTTTTTTGCATTCGGCCATTGTCGGCATAACATCGGGATGGCCTTCCTCTCTTGCAACATCGCACAGAAACTCTTTTATCCTTTCATCAGTCCAATAGGTCCTCGACCCGTCAGGAGAAACGATTTGGCCTTGATAAGCGAGGCCAGCAAGCTCAGCGACTTTTGACTGACCACCGAATTTTCCTAC
Organism: uncultured Binatia bacterium (SeqCode); assembly: GCA_965243735.1. GTDB lineage: Bacteria > Desulfobacterota > Binatia > Bin18 > Bin18 > JAAXHF01. The sequence continues at coordinate 2,040,495 of CBDEVZ010000008.1, read as the reverse complement.
AGCTCCTCGGAGATCTTGGCGACCACGGTCCGCCATTTCTTTCTGCATTGGCATCAGATCTGGCTTTCCGAGCGCTTTTGCAAATTCTTGTACCTCATAAATGACACGTTCGAGACTCCAGGTTTTTTGAACGATAAATTCGGGTGCTAGATCGAGCTCTAATTTTCTTGCGATTTCTAAACGTCGGACAGGGTTTAAGCCGTACCCTTTTTGATTATCCGCGAAGTGTTTGATTAACGCCCTCGACAGTTTTGGATGGTGCCGGTCAATCTCTTCATTCTCTGGCAACCTTTTCCCATTCCCGATCCGTGTGATTAAGTGCTGGATGGACTTCTCGGCCCATATCTTTGAATCAACATCTGTGATGCAATTTTCGTATTTCTTAAGTATTTGACGAACGCGCTCTCTTGTGAGTCCGTATTTCTTCCCAATTGTCTCTAATGTTTGACCGGAAAAAGAGAGCCAAGCCATTTCAGCATGGTGCGTTTTGTCACTCGCCAGAGCCCGAATTTTATCCTCTAAAAACTCGAGTTTAATACGATTTTCAACGCGCGTAACGGTATAATCTTCTAATAATGGGTCGAAAACGCCAGGGTACTCACCAGCTAGAGATTTCACCAAGTCGATTCTTTTCTCGTGCCGAGGTGCTTCCGGGAGATTTCCTGAGACGTACAATTTTACGAGCTTCAAAAGTTCATCCGTCGCGCCACGAGTCAAATTCTTTGTTTTAGCAATTGTCGAGCGGGCCTCCTCACCGGCATCGAGAATCTCACCGACCGTCTCGAAGGGCAATTCATTCTCATTCACTGCCAGATGAATCCGCCTTGACAGCTGTTCCGAGGCAACTGCCTTGTTTACCAAATCAACAACCCTGAGATTTCTGACTTCGGGGTCATCTATTCTCTTTTTTCTCTCGATAGGAGTCGGCAGCTTGTCAGACAATGCCTTGTCAAGAATAGCTATCAATTCCTCAGCCGTCTTCTTTCCTAAGTTCGCTATGCTCTGAATCTGCCTGACCGTATTGTCTTGGGCATCGAGAAACTCCTGCACCGTCTCAAATGGCAGCGCCTTTTTCTTCGCTGCTTCGTTGATGCAATTGGACAGCCTGACAGAAGAAGAGGACGCGTTCACGATATCGACGATCTTCAGAGATAGGATATCCGGATCGATATTCTCCGTCTTATCTCCTTGAGATGCCCCTGGTATTTCTCCTGGCAGCGCTTTTTCGACGATCTCGATAAACTCACCAGCAGTCTTTCGTCCTAAATTCTTTAAAGCGAGAAGCTTCTCGCGCGCCTCGCCTCGAACTTCGATAAATTCCCCTACCGTCTCGAATGGTAGCGCCTTTTTCTTCGCTGCTTCGTTGATGCAATTAGACAGTCTAACAGAGGGAGAGGACGCGTTCACGATATCGACAATTTTCAGAGCTAGGATATCTGGTATTTCCATAGTTTCATGTCTCTCCCTTAATGATCCCATCACGATTTGTCCCTCCCCTACGACCGCTGACCGAACGCGCTCACCGTCTCGGACCTGGGGTCTCGGCGCTGCCAGCGTCCGGCTTTGACCGTCTGAAAGAACTCCTCCAGGAGTTGATTGAAACGCTCAGGTTCTTCGAGATTCAACAGATGACCGCTTTTGGCCAGCATGCTCAGGCCCGCGTACGGCATGCTGCGCTTCAGATACAGGTTCACGTCGAGACACGACTCGTCTTCATCGCCGACCAGCAACAGGGTCGGGGTTGTCATGGCCCGCAGCTCGGCCGCAAAATCGTACAGGGACGGGCGCTCGGCCTGGACGTGGCGCAGGGTATAGGCCGAGCCGCGGGCCGAGTGCTCTGACAGATGCTGGGCAAACTGCTCCCACACCTGGGGGTTCTTGTTCTGGAGCTGCACCCGGCTGGGACCGGCCGCAATGCCCGCCGAATCGACCGAATCGCTGGCCAGCATGGTGTCGGCGACACGTCTGGTGTCGGCCAGAAACTGTTCCCGCGTGTGTGGATACGCTCCAGAGCCCCCGCTGGCAAAGACAAGTCCGTGGACGCGTTCCGGATGCTGCATGGCGAACATCAGGCCCGTGTAGGCGCCCATGCTGAGCCCGACCACAAAGGCGCGCTCAACACCGAGATCGTCGAGTATTCCCGTCACATCATCGGTTGACAGCTGCTGCCCGTAGCGCTCCTCGTCTTCGGGCACCTCGGACGGCGGATAGCCGCGCGCGTTGTAGGTGATGCACCGGTAGCGGGCGGCAAAGTGCTGGACCTGGGGCGACCAGCTGCGATAATCGCCGCCAAACTCGTGGGCAAACAGAATGGCATCGCCAGCGCCCGTCTCCTCAACATAGAGCTGTACGTCGTTCGTCTGTATGTGGGCCATTGCGTATCCTTTCCGTCAGCAGGTGTCGCTCCCCCAGCTTTAGTACACCAGCCAGCCCAGGGCAAATCCGAGTGGTCAGCCTGTCGGGGCCGTGCTACACAAAACAGGAAACGTGTCGGCTTAATTTTAATACGGAGAGACGACACGTTTCCTCTTTCAGGACAGGAGGACATGTCATGACACAGCCATCGACACAGCCATCGACACAGCCATCGACACAGCCATCGACACAGCCATCAGCTTCCGCCATCCACGAGCAGCCGAGCTACGATTGGCCCGCGTTGATTGATGAACTCAACCGCCGTCTCCACCTGCGTGCTACGCCGATTGGCATGAAATGGTTTGCTTCGATCGAAGAAATGGAGGCGATTCCCAGAATCCGGCGTCCCAAGAATATCCACACCGCCGACCAGATCGTCGCCCAGGCCGCCCGGCTCAACTGGACTGTCGGCCTGACGGCAAAAGACTTGGTCGGCGCCCAGTGCTCGGCCGTGCTGGGTCTCGCCCCCCAGGATGAGGAATGGCTGTGCGGCAAAGCCATGGCCGGGGTGTGGTTTGAGACCCAGCAGGACTCCGCCGCCCATCAGCAGGCCATGGATGTCGTGCCCTACGGCCGTTATCAGGCCCTGGCGGTCTCGCCGCTGGTGTCCGGTCGGCTCACGCCGCCGGATATCTGTCTGATTTACGCCACTCCGGCCCAAATGATCCTGCTGATCAACGGCCTGCAATGGGCGGGTTACAGAAAAATGCAGTGGGGCAGCGTGGGCGAGTCGGCCTGTGCCGACTCCTGGGGCCGGGCCAAGCTGACCGGCGAGCCGAGCGTTTCGATTCCGTGTTATGCCGAGCGGCGCTACGGGGGCGTGCTTGAGGATGAGCTGCTGATGGCCATGCCGCCCGACTACCTGCCGAAAGCCCTGGAGGGTCTGGCCCGGCTGGCCAAGAACGGGCTGTCCTACCCCATTCCCCAGTACGGCATCCAGAGCGATGCGCGGGCGGGTCTGGGCTTCAGCTACAAAGACGTCAAGTAGGCCGCATTGCCTGACTCGTCCCTGGAACGTTTGAGGGACTGTGACTCAGCAATTCGACCGGCAGCCCGGATGCAGGGCAAGGACGTGTGAGCGGGGAATTCGTCGCGTCCTAGGCGTGGCAGCAGGGCCAGCGGCAGACATTGACAGAACGGTACGCCATCAGCCGGAGCGTGCCGCTGTCGCCTTGTATGGCTGTCGGGAAGATCGTCGGCCGCACGGTCTCGTTTTGCGGTGGGGGCGTCGAGTATCTCCGACACAGATTCCTGAGACGAGTAAACCGCACACATTCTCCCGGCCTCGCCCGCCGTTTCCTGCGGTCTCCCGGGTGTCCGAGCAAACCCTCCTTTCCTGAGACACCACCGGCCACCCGCGCTCTCCGGGCCTCTGAAACCTGGGAGGAGGACTTGGCTCAAGAGGGCCGCAGCCGGATCCGGCCCGGCTCGACGATAGCCAGACGGCCTGGCAGGCGAGCGAGCACGACCGGTTGTTGGAGGAGGAGGTCTACCAAGTGGAGAATAAAGGCCACGGTGGCATGCCGGGGGAGCGTGAAGACCACAATGCCCGCATACAAGGGCGGCGGATAGTTGCGGATATCCGCAAAATCAAAGTCGCCGGTGAGCAAACAGAGGCGCTGGGCTCGGGCATAGGCCGCAATGGCCGAGTCTGGCGCGTCCCCCAGGCCGATATCGCGCACATCAAAGGCGGTATGGCCGGCCTGCCGCAGGGCCGGCCCCACGGCCCGAGGCAGGTCGGCGTCAATCAGAAAGCGCACAGTGCGAATTTAGGAGGGCGGTAAGGGATGGTGTTCGTCTTGCTCGATCAGCTCGCTCGCATAGGTCAGGGCGGCCTGCACGTCGGCTGCCGTCACCCCGTACTCGGCCGCCACTTGGTCGATGCTCAGCCCGCCGGCCAAGCCCCCCAGGAGCCGCACGACCGGAACCCGCGTGCCCCGGATGACCGGCTTCCCATGGTGCACATTCGCCTCAATGACAATGCGATCCTTCATCGCCGCTCCTTTCACAGCGTTTGCCGCTCTCGGGCAGGGACCCTTCCATCGAACGCAAGAAATGCCGGAAAGTCAATCCAGAGAACCCCTCCTTTTACAAGACAGGAGGGAGTGAGGCACAAACGGGGGCCGGGCCTATTCCCGAATGACCTTGTAGAGCTGGGGCGCAGGGATCACCCCATCAATCTTGGGCAGCTCAGCCTGGTGTCGCAGCGCCGCTATCGCGGCCTGGAAGGTCTCGATGCTCTTCCACTTGGCCACATTGATCAGCAGATATTGCGCATCCGGAGACACCGCTTGATGGAGCTTCGTCGAGATGTAGCCGGGTTGGGCCGCCAAGAAAGCCCGCGCCTGCTCCCACATCGCTATGGTCTCGTCAAGCGCGTCTGGCGGGACGACAAAAGGATTGATGAGCACCACGCCTTCGGCGGGATCGGCTGCGGGGGCGGGGTCTGCAAAGGTGAGGGGCCAAACAAGGGCCGCGACGGCGACGATGACGGTCTTCCAGGTCCCTGCGGTCTGCGGCATGGCGTTGATCTCCTTCCCGCGCAGCTTCGGAAGCAGCTGCCCAGTTCCCAGCGGCTTGGCGAGGCCGAACTCTAAGGCAGTGATGAGGGCGCAGTCAAGCATCGCCCCGCCCCCCGAACTGAAGATTATTCGGCCAAGCTGCTCGTTTACCCACGATTTATTCAGTCGAACAGGACCAGCCGCGGCCCGTAAGTCCCTCGTTTTGTAAGACAGGGGCGAGGCGTCGGAGGAATCGTCCCTTTTCCAAGACACGGGGCGAGGCGGCTAAGAACGCCCAATGTGTCAAGTTTGACCGCGGACCAGGACAGCGCATCCAAACCGCGGCTCATTCAGTCGATAAAGATCGGAACCCTGGTAATGGATATCCGTATATGGGCGGCATCGTCTGGATCGGAATCCCCTCAACGGCATCGGGGACCACATCAGGCTGCCCGGTACTGATCCCGATGCTCTGGAGACCCAGACCAATACTGGCGACCCCGGGGAGGGCAGAAAGGGTCTCCTTGTGCGTTTCAAAAATCTTTTCGGCCTCTTCATACGGGATTCCGTTAATGGGAGGGTTCCACATCCGGGGAATCCGGTCGCGACGGTATGGGTCTCGACAAAACCGCCAGTTGTTGACGGGCGGCTGCTCCTCCAGCAGCTCCGGCGGACAGGCGGCCGCCTCGCTCCAGGTGCCGTCAGTATGTAGCACGATCACCCCCGCCGGCGGGCGCACCAGGGGGCGATTCAACGGCCCAAACCACTCCAACTCCGGCGGCAGCGGCTCGGCTGTGCGAGCGCACGCTTCCAACTCCGGGTCCCATTCTCTATAAGCGCCACACGAATTGCGCAGCAAATCCGTATCCCAGACGGGCGCCGCAGCCGTGCGAACGCACGTCTCCAGCTCTGGGTCCCATTCCCGATAGGCACCACACGAATGGGCTTCCAAGCAGGCGGTCACGTCATCCCTGGTCGGGCGCTGGCCCGACGCCATGAGCTGATGACAATTCGGTGGCGGGGCGGCGGAGCGGGAAGACGGTTGGGCAACACCGTCGCCCTGAGCCGCCAATGAGCCGGGCGCGGCGCTCGGCACGGCCAGGAGCCGCTGGTACACAGCGGTGCCCTGGAGGGCTGTATTCTCGGCAGCGTAATCAGCCGGCAGCTTGTTCTGGTTATCGCGCAGGGCAGCATCGGCCCCGTGGTCAAGCAGGACGGCTACCACCTCCGGGGTTCTGTGCTTCGCGGCCCAGTGCAAGGGGGTCTCGCCGTCCCGATCCCGGGCGGTCAGATCAGCGCCGTGGTCGAGCAGCAGGGCTGTCACCGCCAGGGTGTCGTTATATCCCGCGGCCATGTGCAGGGGTGTCAGGCCGTTCATGTCCCGGGCGGTCAGATCAGCGCCGTGGTCGAGCAGGACGGCCGCCACTGCCGGGTTCGCGTTGTACCCCGCGGCTCTCTGCAAGGGTGTCATACCGTGCCGATCCCGGGCGGTCAGATCGGCCCCGCGGTCGAGCAGCAGGGCCGCCACTGCCGGGTTGGCGTTATACACGGCCATGTGCAAGGGTGTCCCGCCGTACTCGGCCTGGGCGGTCAGATCGGCCCCGTGCTCGAGCAGCAGGGCCGCTACCGCCGGGTTCGCGTTGGATCGCACGGCCATGTGCAAGGGCGTCAGGCCGTTCCGGTACCGGACGGTCGGATCGGCCCCGTGGTCGAGCCGCTCTTGGACGGCGGTTGGCGTCGTCTGGTCCCACCAGTCCCAATCGCCCCACCTCTCCTGGGCGAGTCCTGGGGGCACGAGAACCGCCGCGAGGCCAAGCACCCACAGACCCGCTGTCAGTAGCCTGGACATCCTGGGTGCTCCTCCGTAGCTGGGCATGGTGTAACTCCTGGGCGGTCGCCGTCAGGCAAGGGGACGGCCCTACGGCTGATAAAGACCGATCTGTCAAGCTCGGCTTGGAAGAGAGTGAAGTACATAACAATGTCTATCATCGGTTTTCAAGCGCCCGCCTCCCGGCCCTGGAGCTTATCTTTGCTGGGCTTCCATGTAGCTGCGCAACACCGCGTTGATCCGCGTCTGGTAGCCCCGGCCCTGCGCCTTGAAGAAGGCCAGCACATCAGTGTCTAACCGCAGGGAGATCGCTGCCTTAGCAGGGGGGGTATGACTACAGTGACCTTTGACCAGTCGAAGTCCCCCTCTGCCGACTCCCTGGCCGGCTCCTGACCGGCAGCGCGCTCCCGCCGCAGCCGTGGCCAATCGGTTTTGGTCTTATCCTTCCGAAGAGCCACTTCCCTCAGTGACATGCTGGTAATAGTTTTGTCTTTCATTGCGCCGCGCTCTCCTTGCGGTGATGACTCGACAGCCGCCGTCTCGGACTGTGTAGATCACCGTCATTTCGATGCCGCCGACCAGACCGACCGCCAGCCACCGGGACTCTCCTCGCCGGACCGAGGGTACGGTCAGGACAGGGCCGGCGAAAATCTGGATGGCATCGAGAAAATCGATCCCTCGCCTCTCTAAAACCTCCTGCCGTTTGTCTTCATCGATTCTCCCGCGTCGGCAGGGTGAGACCTCACGACAAAAAGGAGGAGGCAAAGCAAAGATATCCCGTGGTGTCCATGTCCAGAGGGGAGTCTTTCGTCGGCTTACCAGCGGCTTTCAGAGTTGGATGGCGGCAGCTCCCACAACGTCTCAGACGGATTGGCCGCGTCTCAAGGCAATACAGGACAAAGACGTGCAGTAGGGCTGTGAACCGGCCTAGCCCTTTGGCAGGCCCAGCACCCGCTCACCCATGATGTTGCGCTGGATCTCGCTGGTGCCGGCCGAGATGGTGTACTGGCGGGCGCTCAGCATCCGGTTGAACCAGCGCGGGGCATCGGGAACTACGTCCGAGGACTGGTTCACGGTGGTGTGAACGCCGAGGAGTTCGGTCGCAAACTGCGCGATCCGCACGCCCAGCTCAGACCCGCACAGCTTGAGCATCGAGCCTTCCGGTCCCGGCGGCTGGCCTTTGAGCATGCGGGTGATCCCGCGCAGCCGGGTGTATTTGAGGCTTTCGCTCTCGGTCTTCAATCGAATCAGCCGCTGACGCACCCAGGCCTGGTCCCAGGCCGGTTGGCCGTCAATCGGCACCTGTTTGGCCAGGGCGACGAGGCGCATGATCTGGTCGTCATAATTGCTCACCCCGGCATACGCCCGCTCGTACATCAGGGTGGTGACGGTGACCTTCCAGCCCTCGTTCTTGTGGCCCACGAGGTTGGTCTTGGGGACTTTCACATCCTCAAAGAATACCTCGTTGAAGTGGGCGTGACCGTTCAGCAGAACCAGGGGTCTGACGGTGATGCCCGGCGTTCGCATATCGGCCAGAATATAGCTGATGCCCCGATGCTTGGGCGCGTCGGGGTCGGTCCGCACCAGCATGAAGATCCAGTCCGCGTACTGGGCTCCAGAGGTCCACACCTTCTGTCCGTTGACCACAAAATGGTCGCCCATATCAACGGCTCGGGTTTGCAGGCTGGCCAGGTCCGAGCCAGCCCCGGGTTCGGAATAACCCTGACACCAGATCAGCTCACCGCTCAGCGTACGCCGCAGAAAACGTTCCTTCTGCTCCTGACTGCCCCACTGCATCAGGGTCGGCCCACACAGCGAGATGCCCGAATTGCCCGGCAGGACCGGGGCGCGGGCGCGGGTATACTCTTCCTCAAAGATCACCTGCTCCATGAGCGTGGCGCCACGCCCACCATACTCCTGCGGCCAGGCGATGCCGACCCAGCCCGCGTCATACATCTGGCGCTGCCACACCCGACGGCGCTCGAAGGTCTCACGGTCCGGGGCGATGCGTTCGTCCTTGGCGTCATCAACACACAGCTCGGGCGGCAGCTCGGCGTCCAGCCACGCCCGCAGCTCGGTCCGAAACGCGTCCTGCTCGGGCGTATAGTGAAAATCCATGCACCTCTCCTCGGAACAAAAAAAGTGGGGACAGAGCCCGGTGTCGGTCTCGTAGTCCCCACTTTCGCAGTGGGGAATCGTGATGACCGCGAGCCTCAGAAGGCGATCACGATTCCCCGTCTCAGCAGATACGGGATGGGCTAGGCCGAGGCGGCCATCTCGGTGTAGCCGTTCTGATTCTTGGGCAGCTGGAACGCCGCGTCGTGTTGCAGCACGGGCAGAATTCTCTCGGCAAACAGCTGGTAGCTGCGGCGCAGTTTATCAATCGGCATGCCACCGAAGCCGAAGGTGTTGACCACATGCTCAAGGGCGACGGTCGAATGCACGTAGCGGAACTTTTCCAGCACCTGCTCGGCCGTGCCGGCCGCGTGCAGGCTGCGATAAAACGCCACCGCCTTGGCCTTGGCCTCTTCGTCGGCGTTCAGCTTGGCGTAGGTTTTGGCCATCTTGCCGTAGAACTCGTAGCCCTTGACCTCGTTCAGCCGGCCCGAGGAGAAGCGGTAGTGGTTTTCGATGGAGTCAAACATGGCGCCCATGTGCACCTGGGCCAGGTCTTCGGCCTCCTGGGCATCGTCCGACACCAGCACGTTGAACAGGCCGATCGGGGGACGCGGCTGAAAGCCGCTGGCCAGCGCATTCTCGACGTAGCGCTGGTAGTCGGCGGCCGTATCCTCCCAGCTCCGCTGGGCAATGATCAGCACGCCGAGCCCCAGCTTGGCCATAATCTCGGCCGACTCGGGGCTGACCGATGAGGCGTAAAAGCGCTGCTCCGGATGCGAGATCGGACGCGGGCGGATCTGGATTTCCGGAATCTGGTAGTACTTCCCATCATACGAGAAGCTGTCCTGGGTCAGTCCCTTGCGCACGATCTCCGCGCACTCGACAAAACGCTCCCGCGACTCGTGCATCGGAATGCGGTAACCCTCATACTCGACCGTGGCCGCCCCGCGGCCAAAGCCGATAATCGTCCGCCCGTTTGACAGCACGTCGAGCAGGGCGATTTTCTCGGCCACCTCGACCGGATCGTGCCACGGCAGCACGATGACCGCCGTGCCGAGTTGGACGCGCTTGGTCCGACCGGCAAAATAGGTCAGCATCTGGGTCGGGTCGGGCGACATCGTATAACCGGTGAAATGGTGGTCGAGCGCCCAGATTGAGTCAAAGCCCATGTCTTCGGCCATGTCGGCCAGGGCCAGTTCCTCCTGGTAGGTCTGGAAATCGGGCTTTCCATTAAAGCTCGTCAACTGGGGTATCATGCCAACTTTCATACCGTCCTCCTTGTTTTTGCCGCCCGTGAACGTGGCGGCTACAGTGTCGGGCTACAACGCTCCACAATGATACAAACGGGAAAAAGATGCAAGCAGACACCGCCCGTGCGGACGGGGACTGGAACGCTTGCCAAACCCGCCAATCCCATGCATGGTCTTGGCTGCATGTATTATCTCTTGAGCTGGACGACCGGTCATACCGAGGTTGATCGCCTGCTACGCCAAGCGGTGTCAGACTGGGAGCGGCTGGCGCTTCAGACTGACCTGACGTCTTCGGACCAGCTCGACGCCCTGCTCCCGGAACTGGTCGGCCCCGAGGCCGGGATTCCCTCCAACTGGGCCGCGACCTACTACATGATGTCTCCCGCCGATCAGGTCTTGCTGGCCTTTGCCTGGCTCCACTGGTGGCAGCAATCGTCCACCGAAGAGCCCGGCTTTGCCGGATGGCTGGTGCAGGGTCCGGGCTTCTCGCTCAACCACGCCGCGCTGCTCAAGGTCCTGACCCAGCACTGCGGCGGCGTGCTGGGCATTTTGCACGGCCTGCTGGACAGCCTGGTCGAACACGCCGGCGACTGGGACGGCGACCCGGTCGAGCGGCCGGAAGTCGTCAGCCTGCTGACCAGCCTCGACGCCGAGTATCGCTATAATATCCACGACCGCGAGCTGTGGCCGGCGGTCTTAGACCTGACCCAGACGGGCTGAATCGCCCCCGCCCGGTGGACGTGAGGAACGCGCCATGAGCGACCAGACACAGTTTCCGCTTGACGACAGCCGCCTGCCCCGCGCCTGGTACAACATCAACGCCGACCTGCCAACACCGCTGCTGCCGCCCCTCCATCCGCAAACCAGACAACCGGTCACCCCTGAATTTCTGAGCGACTTCGTCATTCTTGAGTTGATGGCCCAGGATATGAGTCGGGAGCGCTGTATCGAGATTCCCGAGCCGGTGCGCGACATCTACAAGCTGTGGCGGCCGACCCTGTTGTTCCGCGCCCGTCGTTTGGAGCAGGCCCTCCAGACCCCGGCTCATATCTACTACAAATACGAGGGCAGCAGCCCGGTCGGCTCGCATAAACCGAATACCGCAGTCGCCCAGGCCTTCTACGCCAAACAAGAGGGCGTGCGGACCCTGACGACCGAAACCGGAGCCGGCCAGTGGGGCTCGGCCCTGGCCATGGCCTGCACCTTCTTTGGCCTCGGCTGTGAGGTTTATATGGTCCGCATCTCCTACGATCAGAAACCCTACCGCCGACACCTCATCGAAACCTATGGCGCGCAGGTGTACGCCAGCCCGTCCGAGCGGACCGCTGTCGGCCGCCGGCTGCTGAGCGAAAACCCCGCCCATCCCGGGGCACTCGGCATTGCCGTGTCAGAGGGCATCGAAGCCGCCCAGACCCCGGACGGCCACACCAAGTACAGCCTCGGCTCGGTGCTGCCCCACGTGCTGCTGCACCAGACCATTATTGGCGAGGAAACGCTGCTCCAGATGGAGCTGGCCGGCGAGTACCCGGACGTCGTCATTGCCTGTGCGGGCGGCGGCTCAAATTTTGGTGGCTTTGCCTTCCCGTTTCTTCGGCAGAACCTCAGACAGGGCAAAAAGACCAGGATCATCGCCGCCGAGCCAACGGCCTGCCCGACCCTGACCAAGGGCAGCTATACCTGGGACTGGGCCGACACCGGCGGGGTGGCCCCCATCTGTCAGATGTACACCCTGGGCCATTCTTTTGTGCCGGCCACCATCCACGCCGGCGGCCTGCGCTACCACGGCATGTCGCCCCAGATCAGCGCCCTGCTCCACGCCGGTCTCATCGAAGCCGTGGCAATCGACCAACTCGATACGTTTGAAGCCGGGGCGCTGTTTGCCCGGACAGAAGGCATTCTGCCCGCCCCGGAGGCCAACCACGCGATTCGCGTGGCGATCAACGAAGCCCTGAACTGCCGAGAGCGCGATGAGAAAAAAGTCATCGCCTTTAATCTCAGCGGCCACGGGCACTTTGACATGAGCGCGTATGCCGACTACCACGCCGGCAAGCTACAGGGCTATGCGCATCCGACCGAAGAAATTGAGCGGGCCATGCAGGAGCTGCCAGAGGTGCGTTTTCCCGCAGCTTAGAGCAATTCACTATTATGTATAGCCGTGTAGGTCGGGTTAGCCGCAGGCGTAACCCGACATCCCGTACGTGTCGGATTACGCTTCGCTAATCCGACCTACTACAGCCTATCGGGAACTGCGCTAGAGCAACCGGCAGCTCTCAAGGCAGGTCGTGTTACTTGGCGCGCCGCGCAGCATCTAAGGCAAGGTAGACAAAAAGCCCGGGGCCAGCGACCAAGAGAAACGCGGCAACATATTCCATTATTGGAGATCCCTGAGACGCTCGATTCTGCGCTCGCGGTTCTTTCCCGCTGTGTGGCAGGTGAATCGCCCCCCTACCCGTCCCCGTAGCCGAGCTGCTCGTTGAGGCGCGCTATGGCTTCCACATAGCCGCTGGCCATGTCCCGCACCACGTCGCGCGCCGAGCGCAGGCTGTTTTGTTCGCCAATGCCCTGGCCGGTCGGATAGGTGTACAGCTGGTAGGCGCCGGACTCGGGCGTCACCCCCGGCGCTTTCATGCCGCGATCAATCCGGCGCAGGTAATTATAGGCCAGGATGCTCTGCAAGGGGGTTTTCAGCGGCTCCGGGGTGTCCTTGCGCTCCCACTCGTCGGTCCACCTGGAGCGCAGGAAGCGGGCGTGCTTGCCGGTCATGGACGTTGTGCGGACCGTGCTGCCGGAGTCGGCCGCCAGCAGCTTGTCCTTGGCCATCCGATCCAGTTCGGATTCGGTCGTCGTCAGCCACACCGTTCCGCACCACACCCCCTGGGCACCGAGCGCCATGGCCGCAGCCATCTGGCGGCCGTTGCCAATGCCCCCCGCGCCCAGGACCGGCGTTGGCGCCACCGCATCCACAATCTCGGGGATCAGCACCATGCCGCCGATGTCTCCGGTGTGACCGCCGGCCTCGTAGGACTGGGCGATGATCACGTCAACCTGGGCCTCCTTATGGCGCAGGGCATGGCTCCTTTTACCAGCCAGGGCGCCGACGAAGATGCCTTTCTTATGCGCGGCCTCAACCACATAGGCGGGCGGGGTGCCGAGCGCGCTGACCAGAAACCGAGCCTTGTGCTCCAGGGCGATGTCAATGATCCCCCTGGCTTCTTTCTGCGAGTAACGCAGTCCGCGGCCCTTGGCCGACGGTACGTCGGACGGCAGCGCGGGCACACCGGTCTGCTCCAGCAGGTCGTCCAGGAATTTTTTGTGCGCCTCAGGAATAAGCTCCTCAAGCGATTCGCGCGCCAGCCCGCCCTTTTCGGCGCCGACATAGTTGGCCGGCATCATCAGATCAACCCCATACGGAATATCGCCCAGCTGCTCATCAATCCAGGCCAGGTCAATCTCCAGCCGCTGGTCGGTATGAATCGCCGCTCCAAGAACGCCGAGTCCGCCCGCCTTGCTGACCGCCACGACCACATCCCGGCAGTGGGTGAAGGCAAAAATGGGGAACTCGATTCCGAACATGTCAGTCACAGTCGGCATGTCTTGCTCCGTGCTCAGCGTCCGTCCCGCCTAGTCCACCGGCGGGAGCCATTTCAGGTCTTGAAAGCGCTTGATCCACTTGCGGAAACAATCCTCGGTGTCCATGCAGTCGGCGAAGCCGGCCTGACGCAGCTTGATTGTGCTGACCAGCATGGGCGGCGGCGTCTGATCTTTGGCCCCAAAGCCGAACGCGAAATCGGCCAGGATGAACGACTGGCCAACGTACTCAGTGAGGCTTTTCGGGGCGCGCAGCCCATACTTGTCCACAATCGCCGCCCACTCGGCCTCTCGCTTGGGCATGGCCTCGGCCAGGGAGCACGGCTCGGGCGGCCCGACCTGCATACCCAGGGCCTCGGCAATGGTCGGCCAGACGTTCTGCCACACAAACACGTCGCCATTGGTGATATTGAAGATTTCGTTCTGGGCGGCCGGTGCGCTCGCCGCCCACTCAAACGCCCGGGCATGGACATCCGTATCAATGGCCTCGAACAGGAACGGCGGCCCGCCCGGAAAAGACAGCGGCAGCCCGGCTTCGCGGCGCAGCGCGGCATACACCCCCAGAGCCGGAAACACATTCATCTGGCTGCCCAGCGACTCACCCAGAATGAGCTGCGGGCGCCACGTCGTCCAGTGCCACGGCTTGCCGATCTGGCGCTCGCGCAGATAATCCTGCTGCAACCAGTAGAAGTTCTCATGCGGATGCCGCAGCCAGCGCTCGCGGGCCGGCACCGGAAACGGCTCGATGTGCACGCCGTAGGCCTTGGTGCCCTGGAGCAGCGAGACGTGCTGCAAGTCTGTGGCCGCCGCCTCCAAGGGGTCGAACAGATTATCGAGCATGGACAGATTGGTCTGCATCTGGTCCTGCTCAAACCAGCCCTGGACCAGCCCCGGCTTCTCGTACAGCGCGGCATACACCACATGCGTCACGTCGGACATGTGGCCAAACACCTCGGTGCAGCGAGCCCGGTCCTGGAGATCGACCGAAATGACGTTTGCTCCTTCGAGACCGTCGGGAATCCGGCGCGACACGCCGACCACGTCCCAATCCTCACGCTGAGCGAAATGCTTGACCGCAGCAAAACCGACCAGACCGGACGCACCGGCGACCAACATCTTTTTCTTTGGCATACCAAACCTTCCGTAATGCAGTGCGCCGTCTTAATGCCGGTCAACCCAGTCCCTGCTCTCCGACAGCGCAAAATCGTCGGCCTCTTCCTCACTGGCGAAGCTCTGACCACACTCGTTGAGCGGGAAATATTCGTGCACCACACCGTCCAGCAAACGGAATACCCGGGAGTCGGGTTGCCACTCCCCGGAGTCGAGCTGTTTGGAGCGTGGCTCGATGATGAATCCGCCGTATGATTCGCTTACCCGCATAGTGAGATCTCCTGCCTCTCTTTCGGTCTTCTTCCCGTCCGTTCATACCATCAAAAGGCGGACGCGCCTATTGAGACGGAGTGAA
This sequence comes from uncultured Binatia bacterium (SeqCode), assembly GCA_965243735.1. Classification (GTDB taxonomy): domain Bacteria; phylum Desulfobacterota; class Binatia; order Bin18; family Bin18; genus JAAXHF01. Next base: position 2,025,330 of record CBDEVZ010000008.1, on the reverse strand, counting down.
TGCAACTGTGTGGCGCGTGGGCAATAACCGGGCTTGCTCTTAAACAATGGTATGATACGGTAGTTTGAAACGAACGTTTGAAATAATGCTGACAGAAAAAAGCAAAACCACCCGCCAGAAGCTGCTGGCCGTCGCTACCGAGGTTTTTGTCAAAAAAGGCTTTCACGCGGCCGGCATACGCGAAATCTGTACCGCTGCGGGGGCCAATCTGGCGGCCGTCAACTATCATTTTGGCGGCAAAATGGAACTCTACAAGGCGGTCTTGTCGCACGCCTTTGAAAACGCCAAGCCGCCACGACCGATGCCCACCCTGACCGATGACCCGATTCACCCCCAGGAACAGCTGCGGGCCTGGATCGTCTGGAATGCCGAACGCATGCTCGGCGCTAGAGGCCACGTCGTGTACGAGTTGATCGTCAGAGAGCTGCAAGACCCCACCCCGGCCTTTGACGAACTGCTGGAGCGCTCCATGCAGCCCATTTATGCGGCCGGCGAAGCCCTCGTGGCGGCGGTGCTGGGCGTGAGCCAAGACCATCCCTTCGTCCAGCTGTGCTGTACCAGCGTGTTCGGCCAATGCCTGATCTACCGCTATTCGCGCCCGATCATCGAGCGCTATCAACGTCACGCCAGCCAACAACAGCTCGACATGATCCAGAGTTTTCTGCAACACGACCCAGCCCTGATCTCCGGTTTGGCCGAGCATATTGCCAACTTTTCGCTGGCCGGCATCACCGCCCAGGCCAAGCGAATCGGGAAAAACTAGCACCCCATGCAGTTGCGCCACCTCCCTCCCCCGCTCTCTCAATCCCGACCCTACGGTCCGGCTCAGGCCCGCCTGCGGTCCGGTGCAGCGCTGCCGCCTCGGGCAGAGACCGGCGACCGGTCCAATCCGCTCCAGCGCTGGGCGGCAGCCCTGCTCGTCCTGGTCCTGGTGGCTGCCGGCTGCAGCCCGTATCAGGTCCGCAGTCTGAATCGGCCCGAGGTGCCGGTATCGAACACCTATCATCACGCCCTGGACGGCGAACGCGTGATCGGCCAGTGGTGGCAAGAATTCAACAACCCAGCCCTCAACACCACGGTTGCGTCGGCCCTGGACAACAGCCTGGACCTCAGACAGCTGTGGAGCCGCCTCGCCCAGGCCTACGCGCAGGCCCGGATTGAGGGCGCCGAGGTGTTCCCGTGGGTCGATCTGGGCGGCGGCGCGGCCCGGACGCATCAGGTTGACCGCGATCCCCGAGACCCGTTCAGCGGCCGGGCGGGCTCGTCAACCCGGATTACCCATACCGACCGCTACTTTGTGTCCACCGGTCTGTCGTACGAGATTGACGTGTGGCAACGGATTGCCGCCCGGCGCCGCGCGGCCACGTTGGAGTATCAGGCCAGCCGCCAAGACCTCGAAGCCAGCGCACTCTTGCTGACCGGTTCTGTTGTCGACGCGTGGTTCATCCTCCAGGAACAGAAGGCGCTGTTGGCCCTGCTCCAGGAACAGATCGAGATCAGCCAAGAGCTGCTCGACCTGACCGAGGTGCGTTTCGGTGTCGGCGCCGGCTCGGCGGTCGATGTGCTCCAGCAGCGTCAGCAGCTGGAGGCCACCCGGGCCGAAATCCCGATTGTCCGCTCACGCCTCAACACCGCCTACAACCAGTTGGCCGTGCTGCTCGGCACCACCCCGGGGGCGCTGGATACCCGTATCCCGGACGGCGTTCTGCCGGACTTGCCGCCGTTTCCGCAGCTGGGCGAGCCGGCCACCCTGCTGGTGTCGCGGCCCGACCTGCGAGCCGCCCAGCTGCGCTTGCAGGCTGCGGATTTTCGGGTCGCTACCGCAGTCGCCGAGCGACTGCCGCGGCTGGTGCTTGACCTGTCCTACGAGTTCAGCGCCCGCAGCTTTTCGACCGTCTTCCGCCAGGAGGTCGGCTCTCTGGTCGGCAACCTCGTGGCGCCCGTTATTGACGGCGGCCTGCGTCGCAACCAGGTTGTCCGCCACAAGGCGCTGACCCAGGAACTGCTCGACCGCTTTGGCCAGCAGTATCTGCAAGCCCTGCTCGAAATTGAAGACGCCCTGGTGCGTGAGCGTTTTCAGGTTGAGTTGATCGCGAATCTGGAGAGCCAGATTGGGCTGGCCCGGAGCACGCTGCGAGAGTCGCAGTCGCGCTATGTCAACGGCTTGATCAACTACGTGACGGTCCTGCTCGCGGTCCAATCCCTGCAGGGCTTGCAGCGTCGTCTGATTAGCGAAAAACGCTTCCTGCTGAGCAACCGCGCCGGCCTGTACCGAGCCCTGGGCGGACACTGGACAAGCGAGCTGACCGCCCCACCCAGCCTCCAGTTGGCCCAGGCCGCAGCCGCAAGGATACGACCATGACGCGCCGGTCATTTCCCGACTGGGCAAAGCGGCTCTTCCAGGTTCTGATCCCGCTGCTGATTCTGGGCGGCGGAGTGATCGGAGCCCGGGCGCTTATTGCCGCGCGTCCGGAGGTCAAGAAAACGACCCAGCAGACCAGCGCGCCCGTTGTCGAGGTCATCACCGTCCAGTCTGAAGATACCCAGGCCGTGATTTCGGCCTTTGGCACGGTGCGGGCGCATCAGGAACTCAGCGTTCAGCCCCAGGTCAGCGGCTCTGTGGTTGAGCAGCACGCCAAGCTGATCACAGGCGGCCTGTTGCACGCGGGGGAGGTCTTGCTGCGGATCGACCCGCGCGACTACACCTACGCGGTCGAGACCCAGCAGGGCGCCCTGGCCAAGGCCGAATTCGAGTTGGAGCTCGAACGCGGCAACCAGGTCATTGCTCAGCGCGAGTGGAATCTGCTCGAGTCGTCAATCGAGACCAGCGAAATGGGAAAACAGCTGGCCCTGCGCAAACCCCATCTGCGCGAGAAACAGGCTGCGATGGCGGCGGCCAAAAGCCGGCTGTCCAAGGCCGAGCTGGACCTCCAGCGGACCACGCTGACCGCTCCCTGCAACGCCCTGGTGTTGGACGAGTCGGTCGAGGTCGGCCAGTTTGTCATGTCCCAGACACCCGTCGCCCGCCTGGTGTGCACCGACGCGTTTCGGGTCGAGGTCAGCATCCCCATGCACGAACTGGCCTGGGTCGCTATCCCCAGTTCGACCCAGGCGCGTGGCTCGCAGGTACGGGTGATCCGGGACCTGGGCAGTGACAAGACCGCCCAGCGTCAGGGCGTGGTCGCAGGTCTGCTCGGCGACGTGTCGGAAAACGGCCGGATGGCGCGTCTGCTGGTCCTGGTCGAGGACCCCCTGAGCCGCACCACAGCGCAGCACCAACAGCTGCCGCTGCTCCTGGGAGAGTATGTGCGGGTCGAAATCGATGGCCCGCGACTGACCGATGTGTTTGTCGTGCCCCGCAACACGCTCCGCGAAGGCGGTCGGATGTGGGTCAAAAACGACAACAACCAGCTGGAAATCCGCCAGGTCGAGGTGGCGCTGAGCAGACACGACTCACTGCTGATCCAGAGCGGCCTGCGGGACGGCGAGCAGGTGATTACGAGCCCGCTGCCCGTCGCCCTGTCCGGCATGCTCTTGGAAAGCCCGCCCGAAAGCCCATCCTCGGTCTCGCCCCCGGCTCAGCCCACCGCGCCAAGTCCTCCGCTTGCCGACGAGGACTCGGTCTGAACGAGGCGCCATGGAACACCCGACGTCTGATCCAGCCCCGTCACCACCGGCCAAGGGGCCAATTGCCTGGATGGCGCGCAACCATGTGGCGGCCAATCTGGTCATGCTGATCATCGTATGTGGCGGCTTCATCGCCAGTGCCCAGGTCAAGCAAGAGGTCTTTCCGGAATTTACGATGGACTTCATCACCGCCTGGGTGCACTACCCCGGGGCGAGCCCGGCCGAGGTGGAGCAGGGCATCGTCCTATCGATTGAGGACCGGGTGCGCGGCATAGACGGGGTGAAAAAGGTCACGGCCACGGCGCGCGAAGGCTTCGGCACGGTGGTGGTCGAACTGCTGTCCGGCGCCAATTCGGGCAAGGCGCTCCAGGATGTCAAAAACGCGGTTGACGGCATCCTGTCTTTTCCCGAAGAGGCGGAAAAGCCGGTCGTCAGCCTGGTTGAGATGCGCAACCAGGTGCTGAGCCTCATGGTCTACGGCGACCAGGACGAACAGACCCTGCGCGACCTGGCCGAACAGATCCGCGACGAACTGCTCCAGCGTCCAGACATCACCCTGGTTGAGCTGGGGGCGGTGCCTCGGCTCGAGATTGCCGTTGAGGTGCCCCAGCGCAATCTGCGCGCCCACAACCTCACCCTGGGTCGGATCGCCCATGAGATACGTGAGGCTGCGGTTGAGCTGCCGGCCGGCGGGCTGAAGGCTGCGGGCGGAGAGATCCTGCTGCGCACCCAGGAGCGCCGTGATTACGCCAGCCAATACGCCGATATTCCGGTCGCCTCAGCCCCGGATGGTTCGCGCATTACGGTCGGCGATATTGCCGAGATTACGGACGGGTTTGAAGATTCCGACTTCGAGGCTTTTTACAATAATCAGCCCGCCATCCAAGTCGACGTGTATCGGGTGGCCAAGGAAACCCCGCAATCGGTTTCGGCCGGCGTCCACGCCTACCTCGACGATCTCCTGCCCCGGCTGCCGGCGGGGGTCGGCATAGCGGTCTGGAACGACTTCTCCGAGATCTACCGTGACCGGATGGGCCTGCTGCTGAAAAACGCCTTTCTCGGTCTGGCCCTGGTCCTGCTTCTGCTGGGCTTGTTCCTCGACCCCAAGCTCGCCTTCTGGGTCACCCTGGGCATCCCGATCTCGATCATGGGCGCCTTCCTGTTCATGCCCCTGGGCGGCGCGTCGATCAACATGATCTCGCTCTTCGCGTTTATTATCACGCTGGGCATCGTTGTTGATGACGCGGTCGTCGTCGGAGAAAACATCTATGAGAGACGCCAACGCGGCCTGCCGTTTCTGCGGGCTGCGATTGAAGGGGCACGGGAGATCGCCGGACCGGTGGTGTTTGCCGTCCTGACCAATATCGTCGCCTTTCTGCCGCTCATGTTCGTGCCTGGCCCGGCGGGCAAATTTTTCCTCAATATTCCAGCGGTGACTATCGCAGTGTTCACCGTCTCCCTGATCGAGTCGCTGTTTGTCCTGCCCGCCCACCTGTCGCGCCAGCCCAAACCGAGCCGGGTGTGGCAGATCCTCGGCCGTCCCCAGCTGTTCTTCGACCGCCTCCTCCAGGCATGTGTCCGGCGGGTCTACCAGCCGCTACTGCGGTTCGCGACTACCTACCGGTATGCGACCCTGATGACCGGGATTGCCGCCCTGCTGCTGGCGCTGGGCGCGGTCGTGGGCGGCCACATTCAGTTCAGTTTCATGCCCCGCATTGACGACGATCTGATCACGGCTCAAGCCACCCTGCCGTTCGGCGTTCCGGTGGACACCGCACGGCGGGTGCAGGGGCAGCTGCTCGACGCCCTGCAGGTGGCCGTCAATACCCACGGCGGGCCGGACATCGTGTACGGGACGTACACCCAGATCGGAGCAGCGCTGCGCTCGCCCGGGCCTGAAGACGGGCCGCCCAAGTTGGGCGGCAGTCATCTGGCCGGGGTGCAGGTCATCCTGGTGCCAACCGATCAGCGCACGGTCAGCGGCGTCGAGTTCGCCAATACCTGGCGCCAGGCGGCCGACCACATCGCCGGTCTGGAGTCGCTGACCTTCAAAGCTGAAACCGGCTTTGGCAGCGACAGCGCCCTGGACATTCAGCTCACCCACCGCTCGCGCGACATTCTGGAGAGCGCCGCCGCCGAGCTGGCCGGCCTGCTGTCCGGCTACGCCGGCGTCACCGATATCGACGACGGGGTATCGCACGGCAAACCCCAGCTCAGCCTGACCATCAAACCCGAGGCGCGCAGCCTCGGCATCAACGCGACCGATCTGGCCCGCCAGCTGCGGAGTTCGTTCTACGGGGCCGAAGCCCTCCGTCAGCAACGCGGCCGCAATGAGGTCAAAGTCATGGTCCGGCTGCCCGAACACGAACGACGCACCGCCCATACGATTGAGCAGCTGATGATTCGGACTGCCCAGGGCGGCGAAATTCCCCTGCTGCAGGCTGCGGCGGTCGAGTACGGACGGGCGTATACCGAGATTCGTCGTCGCGAGGGACGGCGCGTCATGGCGGTCACGGCCGATGTGGATGAAGACATCTCAAACGCCAATACGATTGTGGCCGCGCTGGAGCAGAACGAGCTACCGTTCCTGATGCAGAAATACCCCGGCCTGAATTATACCCTGGAGGGCGAGCAGGAGTGGCAAGAAGAAGCCCTGGGCGCCATAGCCCTGGGCTTTGTTTTCGCCCTGCTGGCCATCTACGCCCTGCTGGCCATTCCCTTCAAGAGCTATATCCAGCCGTTGATCGTGATGCTGAGTATTCCGTTCGGCATTATCGGCGCAATCATCGGCCATGTCCTGCTAGGCTATGAACTGAGCATGATCAGCCTGTTCGGCATTATCGCCCTGGCCGGGGTGGTGATTAACGGTGCGCTGGTCCTGGTGGTGACGGCCAATCAGCTGCGCGACGGACAACGGCTCGACCCCGTGGCGGCGATCTGTCAGGCCGGCGGGCGGCGTTTCCGGCCGATTCTGTTGACCTCGTTGACCACCTTTTTCGGCCTCCTGCCGATGATTTTCGAGACCTCGATGCAGGCCCGCTTCCTCATCCCGATGGCGATCTCGATTGGCTTCGGGATCCTGTTTTCGACGGCGATCATTCTGCTGCTCATCCCGGCCGGCTATCTGATCCTGGAAGACCTGAAACGGCTCCCGCGTCTGCTCCGGGCGCCAGCCCCGCAGCCCCGCCCTCAAGACGTTCCTCAAGCGGAAGATATCCCCCGGGCCGAAGGCGCTCCGCAGCCCGCCCCGCAACCCGATTAGCGCGTTTCACGCTTCTGCGTAGCTCTTCGTCTTTCTCGCGAACGCGGGAATCTCGCCTCCCCGCTCCACCGCTATCTGGATGCCGGATCACGTCCGGCATGGCGCGAACGGAGCGTCATGGCTACAGCCTAACGTGAAACGTAATAGTGCTAGCCGTTCGCGCGGAGAATGGGGCTTCAATAACTTGACAAGAACCGAGCTGCGCAGAAAGATGCATCCGGTAACAGAGACAAAGTAACAGGATTGCACGAAGGACTCGTTCCCGCTCTGAGCCAGCGGAGCGATAGATATATCCAATAAAGGGGACCTTACTATGAAGCTTGCGCTGTATCTGCCGAATCTCCGCGACAAGATCACGGTCAGCGAAATCGTAGACTTGGCTCAGGAGGCGGAGACGCTTGAATTTGACTCGGTGTGGTCGCTGGACCGCATCGTGGTGCCCGAAGCCTCGGACCGCCAGGAACTCGAAAAGTCGTTTGGCTTCATGTCGGAATTTCCAAAGGCGCTGCCGGTGAGCGCCCGGGCAGAGTTCCTGCATGGCATGCCGCTCATTCCTTACCTGGCGGCCATCACCAAGCGCGTCCGCCTGGGAGTCAGCATTATTGTCACGCCCTATCGTGCTCCCGGCGTACTGGCCGCAGAACTCGCGACCTGGGATCACCTCTCGGGCGGGCGTCTGAATGTCGGCGTCGGCTCGGGCTGGATGCCGGAGGAGTTCGCCGCGTCAAGCGCCGCTCATGTCTATAAGAAGCGCAACACCCACGTCAAAGAAACGATCGAAGTGATGCAGGGGGTGTGGACCAACGAGCTGTTCGAGTACCACGGGGAATTCGCCGACTTTCCAAAATGCGGCTTCGGCGTGAAGCCCGTCCAAAAGCCACGGCCGCCGATGTTTTTTGGCGGCTTAGGCCGGCCCGACCTCGCAGCAGCGCGGATCGCCACATATGGCCTTGAAGGCTGGATCGGGATCATGGACACCCCGGAAGCGATTGCGACCTGGCGGACCGCCATTCAGGACGAGTTGGAGAAGCTCGGCGGCGGGCATAGCATCGACGACATCGAAATTTCGAGCATGCTACCGTTTGAGATTACGCGCGACAAAACGGACCAGACGTCACGCGGCAAGCTGACGCCCACGCTGGTCGGCACGGCCGAGCAGATCGCGGACAATCTCAAGCGCTATCGGGATGCCGGGCTGACGCTGCCCCTCCTGTGGCCGCCGTTCAGTGGCACGCCAACCGCCAAGACCATCGGGGATATGCGCCGCCTCGTCCACGACATCCTGCCCAAGGTCTAGGACCGGCTCGGCGGTTGCCGAGCTGTGCGCCTTCAGAGCACCAGGCTCGGGCCGCCGTTCCTGCTCCAGTGTTCGTTGTCGTAGTACTCGCGCCATTCGTACTGGCGAGTGACCAGCAGCACAATTCGCAAGTAGAACTTTCAACATGTGCCACTGCTCGCTATAGTAGTCATCATGATAGAGCGAGAGATCACCCGGCGTCTGGTCGCCCTGTTCCAGCAGTATCCCTTCGTTACCGTGACTGGTCCACGGCAGTCCGGCAAAACGACACTCTGCCAAGCTGCCTTTCCCGACCTAGGCTACGCCAACTTGGAAGCACCGGACCAACGGGATTTCGCAGAGTCCGATCCTAAGGGATTTCTGGCCCAGTTCAATGAGGGCGCCGTCATTGATGAAGTCCAGCGCGTACCCACGCTGATGTCATACCTCCAGGTGATCGCAGACGAGAAGGGCCGGAACAGCCTATTCGTACTAACAGGAAGTGAACAATTTCGTCTCTCTGACGCAATTGGCCAATCTCTGGCAGGTAGGACGGCGTTGCTGCGCTTGCTACCTTTTTCTCTGACGGAAAGACAGCGTGTCGGCGGAGGCGGTACGGTAGATGATATCCTCTATTCTGGATTTTATCCGCGTATTATCGACCACAACCTCAATCCAACGCAGGCCTTGGCCGACTACTTCGAGACCTATGTTGAGCGCGACGTGCGCAGACTGGGGGAGATCCGGAACCTGTCGAACTTCCGCCGCTTCGTCCGGCTGTGCGCGGGACGAGTCGGACAACTGGTCAATCTCAGTTCTTTGGGTGCGGACGCAGGTGTCTCCCACACGACAGTGCGGGAATGGCTCACCGTGCTGGAAGCCAGCTACATCATATTCCAACTGCCTCCTTACTTCGCCAATATCAGCAAGCGCCTGGTCAAATCTCCCAAGTTCTACTTCTGCGATGTCGGGTTGGCCGCCTACTTGATTGGCATCGAGAACGCTGAACAGGTGGCGACCCATCCTCTGCGCGGGGCCCTATTCGAAAACGCCGTTGTCGGAGAGGCGCTCAAGCACCGGTTCAACCAAGGAAACCAGCCCAATCTCTCCTTTTTCCGAGATTCGAAAGGTTTGGAATGCGACCTTTTCTATCCGGCCGGCCACGGTATCGCCGCCTTTGAGGTTAAGTCGGGTGCTACTATCAGTTCGGAGCACTTCCGCTCGCTTCATCGCGTGGCCAGAGTGGTGCCGGGCATCACGTCGAAAACCGTCGTTTATGGCGGCACCACTCGGCAGTCCCGGAGCGACAGTGAGGCGATAACGTTGGCTGAACTGGCTGGAACCCTGAAGATGCTTGAAGTCAGCAGGGAAATCGCCGCCTTTGTGGAAGAACACAAGGGCCCGGCTCCTGACGATGCCGACGTCAGCGCGTTGGACTCCGCATATGCAAAATACATCCGTCCAACGCTGGATGGATTGGAGCCGACGCTGGGACCACTGGCTGACGGCCTTTTCCGCACTTCCACCCAGATCTCCTACGTGGGTTTCGACAACAATGAGACCAACTCCAGCTCTCTATTGGAGGCCCGGCGCTGGGAGCAGACGAAAGCGCAGCACATAGTCTCAGACGGCTTCAAATTGAGCGATTCCAGGCCACTGGAGGTAAAGCACGTCTACACATTCAGAGATTACATTGGCAGGAGGAATGCCGGATTTGATGTCAAGCTCGCTATCTCGTGGCACCTGGACGGCGAACGGATATCTCGGTCGGTTACCATTGATGGTTCACCAATTCCCGAATGCGGAGCCAGCGTACCCTACGGGGAGCTAAACAACAGCAATACGGGAATAGATCAAACGATTGCGGAGATCGGAGGACGCATCATACGTCGGATTGGCGACATATCGGCTGCTCCTTTTCGTGATGATCCATAAATCGGTATGTTGGGAGAAACCGGTTCGCTATCCGGGCCGGTGTCGGAACAGCGGACGGGCGCGCCACAGCAACACCCCCAGGCCCGAGATCAGCATCGCTTGCAGCAGCCCAATCGGCCAGCCGTTGCCCCGCTCGCTCCACTCGCTCCACACCAGATGGGCCAGCGCCACCTGAAACACGTACACCGCAGCCCAGGGCCACATCCAGGCCGCCATCTTCCAAAAACCCCAGGCGCCGGCCATAAAAAGCACTGCGTGCAGTCCGCCGGTCGCCTTGGCCGCCCAGCCGTACAGTTCGATGCCCAGCACCACCTCAACGTCCTCGGCCAGAGGACGTAGCGCGACCTCAATGGGCACGCCAATAGCCAGGACCAGGCACCAGGCAAACACCAGGTTCATCCACCACGGACGACGGGACAGCTCACGCTGCCACCAGGCCATCGTGCGTGCCATTGCCTTAGCGCCTCAGATACTGCTCGACGGCCCGTTCATTCCAGCTCAGGCCGTTACCCGGAGCCGTGGATATCACCGCCTGGCCGTCCTGGATGCGCAGCGGCTGGTCCAGAATGGCGTTGGCCCAGTCCATATATTCGAGCCAGTGGCTGGTTGGGGTGACCGCCAGCAGATGGGCGCTCAACTCGGGGTACAAATGGCTCGAGATCGGCAGGCCGACCGGCTCGGCCAGCGCGATTGCCCGCAGCCAGCCGGTGACACCGCCAATTTTGATCACATCCGGCATGAAAAAATCACACGCCCCGGCCGCCACTGCCTTGGCCATGTCATGCGGCCCCCAACAGTTCTCGCCAATCTGGATCGGCGTGCTGGCCGTAGCCCGAATCTGGGCGTGACCGGCATAGTCCTCAGCCCGGGTCGGTTCCTCGATCCAGTACAGCCCCTCGGCGTCCAGCCGTTGCGCCCGCTGCTGGCTTCGGGCACGGACAGCGACTGGTTGTAGTCGGACATGATCAGCACTTCGTCTCCGACTGCCTGCCGTACGGCCCGGACGGCGGCCACATCAGCCGCACTGTCCGGGTAGCCCAGACGGACCTTGACCGCGCCAAAGCCGGACACAATAAAGTCCCGGGCTTCGGCCAGCAGGTGCTCCGTATTGCTGATGCCCAGGCCGCAGCTGTTATAGGCCGGTATCGGCCGCTCCTGCCCGCCGAGCAGGCGCACCAGCGGCAGCTCGGTGGCCTTGGCCAGGATGTCCCAGGCGGCAATATCCACCCCGGCCATGGCCATGCCGACTAGGCCCTGGGTGCCGAGCAGCCGAAAGCGCCCCTGGAGCTGCTCGGCCAGGGTCAGGGGCGAGACGGGCTGGTCGACGATCAGCTTTTCGACCTCGTCGAGGAGGGCGACCAGGGGCTTCAGCGTGACCGGGGTATAGCCGAAAATATAGCTGCGCCCGGTGATGCCCTGATGGGTTTCCAGGTCAAGCAGGACGAGCGGGGCAATGCTGACCTGCCCGCCGCCGGTCAGCAGCGGGCGCGGCATTGGGACCTCGACTGCTCGGGCGCGCAGGCTGCGAATCGTGCAGTTGTCGGGTGTCATTATCCATCTCCTGTTCGGTCTGAGAGCCGCCGTAGCGCTTCAGTCTGTATGTTGAGGATCTTAGTTGAGGCTCTTTGTTGAGGCTCTGGGCGATTGCCGGGCGTTCTGAATACGCGCTTAAAATTTTGGACGAACTCCAGCCTGTTTACACAGCGCATTGGCGACTATTCTATCCAACACCCGATGCCGTTTTACCGGGATCGTTTTGACACCGTCCGTGTAGATCGAATGGTTTCCCCCTTCTCGTAACAAATGAAACCCGTGTTCTTCCAAATGACGAATCAGGTCGCGACGCCTAACTGACATCGCCAAGCTCGACTGGGACCTGCTCAATCAAACCGTCTCCTGGAGGCAGCTCCCGGTTTTGCTGCTGATAGGCCAAGACCATTTCACGCAGGGCATCTTTGAGCATGAGTCGGCATTCTTCAAGGTCTTTCCCCTCTGTCACCACTTCCGGCCATTCTACGACTTGTCCCATATAACCCGCAGCAATCTTGGTGTACGTTGCAGTGTAATTGCGCCACATAGGGCCTCCTATCGAAAGGCGGGGCAGGCACGAGGCCAGCCATTACTCGTCCTCCACCGGCCGGGTGATCCACTTGGGATTGCTGATAACGAGCTTGTCGTGCGTCGTCTGCCGCAGGTGGGCCAGCACTTGATCGCGGTACGGCCCGCCGTCGGCCTCGCCGTTGCGGATGCGCGCGCACAGCTCGGCGGTCCGCTGCCAGATCGCGTCTTGCAGCGTCGCCTGCCGTGCCGGTCGCTCGGCGGTCGCCAGCAGCCCGTCCAGGCGCCGCCACTCGGCGGCCGCCTGGTCTTCGGCGTGTTCCAGCTCGCGCATGACGATGCGCAGCACGTTAGCCGCCACCCGGCCGTAAAACTGGCGCGAGCCAGACAGATTCGGCACCACCTCCTGGTCGAGCAGACGGGTGACCGCGCTCAGCAGTTCGGGGACAGTTGGACGATCTTGCATCAGTCCTCCATCAGGTGCAGCAGCTCCCACTCGGTCTCGGCCGTCCGCCGCCCGATGGCCGCCAGCTCGACGCTGGGATTGATGCCGTCCAGATACGGCTGGGTCATGTTCAGGCAGATCACGCCCCAGCGCAGGTTGCCAAAAATCTCCCAAAATTTGAGGCGTTGCTGGTCGAGCGGCCAGCCGCCGGCCTCTGCATAGGCGCGCTGGAATACCCGCCGCGTTCCGACCCCGCCGACCGGCAGATGATCGTTGCCAAAACGCCACGAACGCACGCAGATCCAGCCCAGATCCTCCATCGGGTCGCCGACATGGGCCAGCTCCCAGTCCAGAACCGAGCGGACGCCTTCCGGACCGAACATGATGTTGCCCATCCGGTAATCGCCGTGGACAAAGACCCGCTCGCGCTCCTGGGGCGGATGCTGGCGCAGCCAGCGAAACGCCAGCTCAAAAACCGGGTGGGGTTCGCGGGCCATGGTCTCGTACTTCTCCTCGTAGCGGGCGATCTCTTCTTCGGCAGCAGTATTCGTCCCCTGCGGGGCGGGCAGGTCGCCCAGGCCGTGCTTGTCCACCGGCACCCGGTGAATGCGGGCCAGGATCGCGCCCAGTTCGGCCGCCACGACCTGGCGGGCCTGGGCGTACTGGGCGTCGCGGAACAAACGTCGCGGCAGGGTTTCGCCCTCAATCCGCTCCATGATGAAAAAGGGCATGCCCAGGCTGTCATCGCCCACAAAATACGGCTTGGGGGCCAAGACCCCCTCGGCGTGGGCGGCGGCAATGACTCGATATTCCAGGCTGCGGTCCATGAAACCCTGCGGCCCCTTCTGGGGGTCGCCGCGAATGATCAACGGCAGCGTCTCGGTCTGTCCGTCGGCTTTTTCAACCTCGACGTCGAACGACCAGGTCTGGCGTGACGCCCCGCCGGTCAGCAGCCGCAGGTCTGTGACCTCAAGCTGGGTGACCGCCTGGTGCTGTTGCTCAGGAAAGGCGCGGAGCAGAAAATCGGTCAGGACCGGGGCCAGTTCCTGGGAGGTCGGATAGGTGGTGCCACGACTCATTACACACGCCTCATGTTCGTTCCCCGGCCCCGTCCGTCTCGTCGGGTTCGCCAGGCCGGTTGTGTTGCCAGCCTCTTCCTAAATCGGACACCCGTGTGCCGTCAAGGTGGCCTCTCCCAATTCAAGACCGAATCTGCTATCAGGAGAGACGCAATCCCACTATCCGGAAAAGGAGCGGCGTGTATGAACTTTGGGTATTTTACTGAGCGGCCGTATCGCTGGGTTGACGAAGACGAGGTGCTCAACCACGAGGGGTTCTTCGCCCTCCCGAATGAGCGTTTCGACCGGGACAAAGCGGCGGATGACTACAACTACTTTCTCGACGAATACTGTTACGCAGAAGAGATGGGCTTTGATTCGCTGATGCTCAACGAGCACCACGGTAACCCGTTCTGCATGGGCAGCGTGATGAACGTCGAGGCATCCATTCTGGCCCGGATTACCAACACGGCCAAGATTGTGCTGATCGGCAACCCCCTGCCGGTCATCAAGCATCCGCTGCGCATGGCCGAGGAACTGGCCGAGATCGACCTCATCTCGCGCGGCCGGCTGGTGACCGGCTGGGTGCGGGGCGCCGGCAGCGAGCAGTTCTTCAACAACGCCAACCCGACCTATAACCGCGAGATGTTCAACGAAGCCCACGACTTCATCATTCAGGCCTGGACCAAGCCCGGCCCGTGGCGCTACGAGGGCAAACATTTTCACTACCGCCACGTCAACCCGTGGGCCCTGCCCTACCAGAAGCCCCACCCCCAGATGTGGATTCCCGGCGTGCTGAGCCCCGAAACCGTCAGGTGGGCGGCCGAGCACAACTATCCGTATCTGGCCCTGGTGACCGCGCTCAGCCCGACTTGTGATCTGCTGGACTTTTATGCCGATATCGCGGCCGAGAACGGCTATCAGGCCGGCCCGGAAAATTTCGGCTACCTGATCGGGGTGTTCTGCGCCGAGACCGATGAAAAGGCTCAGGAGCTGGGCAAGGGGTTTCTGTTCGGTGGCGGAGCCAGCGCGTTTTCACGCCCGGAACACACCCTGCCGCCGGGCTACAACTCCAAGAACGCCATCCGGCTGCTGGCCAAGCGGCCCAGCGGCGGCTGGGTCGGGGTGGACTCCGACCGGCTCAAAGAGTCCCAGCAGGGCAGGCGTGGCCGGACCAAAGATCTCAACGAGGTGCGCCAGAAACTGCTCAAATCCTACAAGCGGGCTCAGGACGACTACCTGATGATCATCGGCTCGCCCAAGACGGTGATCGAAAAGGTCAAGACGATGATGCGCGTGCTGCGGCCGGGCGCGTTCTCGTGCTTTAACGTCCAGGGACCGGTCAGCAACGAAGACCGGCTGACCAGTGTCCGGCTGCTGGCCCAGGAGGTCAAGCCGGCCCTCAAGGAGTACGCCAAGGAAATCGGTCTGGTCGACCCGTTCACCCGACGGCCGGGCTCGGTCAAGCTCAACCCGGGCACCAAGCGTCTGCCGGTCGTGGACCGCACACCGCTGAAAGACCTCAACATGCTGCCGAACTAGCCGGCCCGGTAGGCTGAGGGACACAAACGTCCCTCGGCCCGCCGCCTTTTCGGTTTCGTCCCTGCCCCCTTTCCCCGCCACGCTCAGGAGACCCACATGAATTTGCGCACGCCCGGCGTTTTTTGTTTTCTGGACGGCCTGAGCGGAGACCAGGCCGGCCAATTTGCCCGCCACGTCGAACAGCTCGGCTACAGCGCCCTGTGGTTTGCCGAGGCGCCGGGCGGACGCGAGAGTTTTTCGTTTGCCTCCTACCTGCTCGGCCAGACCGAGCGTCTGGTCGTGGCCACCGGCATAGCCGTGATCTACGCCTATGAGCCAATTGCGGTGGCCAACGCCAGCCGGACGCTGGGCGAGCTGTTTGCCGACCGGTTTGTCCTGGGGCTGGGCGTCAGCAATAAAAGGGGCAACCAGCACCGCGGCATTCCCTACGCCAAGCCGCTGAGCTTCACCCGCGAGTATCTGCAAAAGATGCGCGCCGCGCCGTACGGCGGTCCCCCTCCCCGGCCTGAGCCACCCATCGTCCTGGCCGGCATGATGCCCAGGATGCTGGCCCTGGCCGCCACCGAGACCCACGGCACGCACACCTACTTCACCACCACAGAACAGATCGCCCACACCCGCCAAGCCCTGGGACCGCAGCCGTGGCTGTGCGCCGAACTCGGCGCGATGCTGGAAACCGACGCGACCAAGGCGCGCCGTGCGGCCCGCGACTACATGCGCACCTACCTGGCCATAGACCACTATGTGCAGCGCCTGCGGGCGGTCGGCTTTGGCGACGCCGACTTCGCCGACGGTGGGAGTGATACGCTGGTTGACGGGCTGATTGCCTGGGGCGATGCGGCGCATATTCAGCAGCGCATCGACGCCTATTATCAAGCTGGAGCCAGCCATGTGTGCCTCCTGCCACTCAGCCCCGAAGGCGGCATGAACCCAGACCAGCGGGCGCTGGAAGCGCTCGCGCCACACTAGAGGACGGACCCATGCAAACCCAACGCGCTGTTGTTGTTGACCCCGAGGCCACGGGCCGCTTGGCCATTCACGAACTGCAAGCCCCGACCCCGGCCGACTCCGAAGCCCTCATCCGGGTGTATGCCATCTCGCTCAACCTGGGCGAAACGCGCCGCGCCCTGACCATGTCGGAGGCTGGCGCGCGGCCCGGCTGGGATCTGGCCGGTATTGTCGAACGGGCCGCAGCCGACGGCTCCGGTCCCCAGGTCGGAACACGGGTGGTCGGGTTCGTGCCGTCGGGCGGCTGGGCCGAGCTGGTGACCGTTCCCACCCACTCCCTGGCCGAGCTGCCGTCGTCCGTGTCGTTTTCCCAGGCCGCGACCCTGCCGGTGGCCGGCCTGACCGCGCTGTACTCGCTGGAAAAAGGCGGCCCCTTGCTCGGCCAATCGGTGCTGGTGACCGGCGCCTCGGGCGGGGTCGGGCATTTTGCCTGCCAGCTGGCGCGTGAGACGGGCGCCCGCGTTATCGCCTCGGTGCGCCGCCAGGAGCGGGTCGCCCAGGCCCAGGCGGCCAAGGCTCACGAGGTGGTGGTCGGGGCCGACCTGGCCGAAGCCAAGAAACTCGGTCCCTACGACCTGATTATGGAATCGGTCGGCGGTCAGTCGCTCAGCACCGCCCTGAGCCTGCTGGCCCAAGACGGCGTGTGCGTGCTGTACGGGGTGTCGGAGTCGCCCCAGGTGTCGTTTGAGGCCCGGCAGTTCATGGTCATCGGCGGGGCGTCGCTGTACGGCTTCATTCTGTTTCACGAGGTCAAGCGCCGGCCCGCCTCACACGGCCTGTCGCAGCTGCTGCATCTCGTTGAGGACGGCCGCCTTGAGCCGCCCATCGAGGTTGAAGAGCCGTGGACCCGGATTGCCGACGTGGCCCAGCGTTTGTACCAGCGCCAGATCGGCGGCAAGGCCGTGCTGCTGGTATCGTAAACCGCTCGTAGAGAACGCAACTTCGACAGAGCGTTGGATTACGCTTCGCTAATCCAAGCTACGGGAACTGTTCCAGCGCGGTAGCCAGGTCACAGCCGATTTCTGAAGCGCTATCATCCAACGGCAGCGGTGAGTCCGTAGAATCGGCTCTTCTCTGCAATATCATGACACTGAAGGAACCTTTTGTTCGTCGTCGCCAGCTTTAGGTCGAAGACTTTATGCCATCTTGTAGTTACGGGTCCTACCCCTCATTCATCTGGTATTCGCCACGATATATTCCCAATACTTCTCATTGGTGAGAACCGAAATTACAAACGCTCGTAGGTCAGTCATCGAAGCAACTGCTCCAGGACCTTCTGCTGACCCGCCAAGGTCATTGTTGGAAAAATTTCCAAAGGAAGCAGAAAGTGGATGTAAGTATATAGAACCGTTTCGACGAATCGTTATCCACCTGCCTTCCAGATATTGGGTATTGTGAGCCTGAACAACGCCACCTTCCAAAGCGAATGTAAAACAGATCGCGTCTTTCGGCATATATCTTTGCCAAAAGGCGCGGTCCGACCTGTGCTGTGGAAGGGGGTCACTCCAAGGCACTATTTTCGTCTTTATGCGTAGCTGAATATTGCACTCCGGCGGTCCCACACTCACCCAAAAGAGGTCAGTTGCGCCAGCTATTTGATAGTCAAATGGATTATCCAATTTCTTCCGCACTGAAGATTCCTGCTCTGAAATTTCATCCAAAACAGAACACAAGGTATCTCTCAAATCGCGATATACTTTTTCCCCGAGCGGAGCGCTGGACTGGATTTCTTCTTGAAGCTCTGCATCGGCGAGGAGTCGCAGCGTTTCACCGCGTCTTTTTGCATTTATTATCCTGTTTGGATCAATTCGGCTGGCTGTCGTCGGCAACCTTCGTGGAAACAATTTGTCTAGGAGTTCAATAACTTGCGCACCATCGGCGGGCGATGTTACCTGAGCCGAGCAAGCTGCGGTAAAGGCTCTTACAGATAGCCGTAACTCTTCTGGAATTCCATCGTCGTATACGGCGTACTTCCAGTGCACGGGACGCTGCCAATGATCCTTCGGTGCTTTCTTGTCCAGCATCCAAATCAACAGCTGAGCGAGGTCAAATACATCGAGCCACGGCGGTACATCTTCAAGCCGAGAGCGCATTATATCAGGGCTGAACTCCCATTACCCACCGCTTGATATGGCGACGTCAATCGCTCTCCGTCTTCATCGTGCGCGATTCCAAAGTCTATCAAGATCGGCCAGGGTTCTGTTACTCCTCTCTTCATTATTATGTTTTTGTACTTTATATCACGATGAACTATTCCGTTGTCGTGACAAACTGACAGCGCGGATGCAAGCTCCAGAAGTACGGAAACAGCCTCCTCAACCAGAGCCTCAGGGTCTCGCGCAAGTTTTCTCTTACGGACTCTCCACCATTTATCAAACGGATCACCTAGCTCACTGATGTACCAGGGTCGCTCAATATCTGCGCTCCGATCGAGCAAAGTAACAATAGCTCTATGGTCCAGCTCTTTGCTGGAGAGAATCTCTAACTCCCTCTGAAATCTTCTTCTTTCAACCTCGGACAACGACTTCCGAATCTCTCGATAAACACCCTCGCGCCCATCTTCATGCCGGACGGGTACAACTGTAGCCTGCCCTCCTCGCCGTGTTGTCTTTCCTTTGACGACAGTCCATTTTTCTGGGACGCGTATCATTTCATTGTACCTCAACTGGTTCAACACTGAACCTGCCACCTCGCGACGAACATGCTATCGAATAACGATCTCCGCGTCATGCCTAGTGACGTCAATGAGCATAGTAGGCATTCTATGGAACACTCGCGAGACATACTCCGCGACAGACGTGACACGTCAGGGTAAGACAGTCCGAGCAACTTCGCGGTCTCGATCTGTTTGAGACCGCAACTGTGGTAGAGCGGTCGCCAGTGCGGTTTTCCACGCTTTGCGCTACGGCCGCATGCGCGTGCTCCCGCATCATGTGTGCTGGGTCGTCAACTTAATAGGCCAAGAGCGCGCGGCTCAATGCCCTTCTCTGCCGAGACCGGCTCGGTCCGCTTAACCCAGAAAACCGTGGACCGCCTCGACAAAGGCATCCGACTGCTCGTACGGCAGCATGTGGCCGGCCGCCTCAATGAGCGTTTTGCGGGCGTGGGGAATGTGAGCCTGAAAGCGGTCGGCATACACTGGCGGGATCAGACGATCACTCGTGCCCCAGACCAAGAGGGTCGGCGCACGCAGACGGTACAGACGCTTGGACAGCCGGCGGTTTGGGATCGGAAAGAGGATCTTGCTGGCCGTGCCCATGCGCCGGGTGTTGCCGATGTAGAACTCCTTGAGCGCCTCGGGGTCTTTGAGGTCGAGCCCACCGGTCAGCATGGCCTCGCCGGCCGCGCGGTCGTGAAACAGATACTGGGCGAACTCGTGGGGCAGAAAGGAAAACAGGTCGGGAATCGGCTGCTCGGCAATCCACAGGCCGGCCGAGGCGACCAGGACCAGTTTGTCCAGGTCGTTGGGCGCCACACAGGCCATTTCGGCCGCAATCATCCCACCCATGGAGTGGCCGACCAAGTGGGGCTTGGACAGCCCCAGGGCGCTGACCACATCCCAGCCGTGCAGGGTGAAGTCCTGCATGTCCTCCAGCAGCTCTTCCCCGCTCGACTCGCCAAAGCCCGGCAACTCGGGGGCGAAGACCCGGTAGTGCTCGGCCAGGCGGTCCAGGAACGGCTCTTGACCGAACAGGCCGCCCGCTCCGTGCAAAAAGACCAGCGGCGTACCGCTGCCGGCCTCAAAGACACGTACCGCGATCCCTGGCCGAGTCTCAATCATCCGGCTGTTCACAGCGGGATCCTTCCGTTGGCCCGGGCCTTCTCGATAGTCGTCTCGGGTTCCAGCCGCTCGGCCATGGGCTTACACCACCAGCGGTTGTCATCCTTCCAGTCCGGCCACATGTCGCGCAGCTGGGGCATGACCTGTTCGGCAAACAGCTGGGTCGAGTAGCGCGTTTTCCAATCCGGCATATTGCCGATGTGAATCAGGCAGAAGATATGTCCGACGTGCAAGCCCTGGATCATGTCTTTCATCCGGTCGCGCACCGTCGCCGGGCTGCCGGCAATGACATAGCCCTCGTCGAGCAGCTGCTTCCAGGTCAGGGTCGGAAAAGTCTGCTGCATATCCTCGCTCAGGGCGTTCAGAACATTCGCCTTAATAGTCTTGATCGTCCGGTAGCCCGGCGCGTCGGCAAAGCCGTTGTAGACGTGCAGACACCGGTTGTAGAAATAGCTGACGTGCTCGGCGTACAGCTTTTCGGCCTCCTGGTCGGTGTCGGCCACACAGATGGTCTGGGCGAACGCCCCCCGGTAGGGCGACTCGTCTTTGCCGCGGGCGGCAACCCGGTCCCAGTAGCCGTCCATCAACTGCTTGCCGCGCAGATAGCCGGTGAACGACAGGTAGGAATAGTTGTAGTCGTTGTCGAGACAGAAATCCCAGGTTTCGACCGAGCCGCCACCCGGAATATAGACCGGCGGGTGGGGCTGCTGGACGGGCTTAGGCCAGCAGTTGACCCAGCGCAGCTGGTTGTATTTGCCGTCAAAGGCGAAGGGTTCTTCCTCGGCCCAGGCGCGCATGATGAGTTCGTGGGCCTCGGCGTATTTGTCGCGGGTGATGGCCGGAATCTGGCCGTAGCAGTAATTGGTGTCCATGGACGTGCCGACCGGAAAGCCGGCCAGCAGCCGACCGCCCGAAATCACGTCCAGCATGGCGAACTCTTCGGCCACCCGGATCGGCGGATTATACAGGGCGATCGAGTTGCCGATCACCGCCAGGGCCGCCTGCGAGGTCCGGCGGGCCAGGCCGGCGGCGATGATGTTGGGCGAGGGCATCAGGCCATAGCCGTTCTGGTGGTGCTCATTCACGCCGATACCGTCAAAGCCCAGCGAGTCGGCGTATTCGAGCTGGTCCATATACTGATGATAGACGAAATGGCCCTTTTTGGGGTCGTAGAGGCTGTTGGGCAAATCCACCCACACCGAGCGATAGTCCTCTCGGAAATTATCCGGCAGATGCGGCCACGGCATCAGGTTGAACCAGGTAAACTTCATAACGACCTCCTCAAAAAAAGGGTTTGCGGGATACGGCTGTCAGCACCCCAGCCTACGTTGAAAAATAGCCAGCGTCGAGAGGGGACGCGCCTCAGACAGGCATAGGTAACCGAGACATTTCACCCAGTTGCCCATGCGTGCCCTGTCCTGCTATCCGGGATTTACCCCACACTCATTGAGTTGTACATTTGCTGGTGCGAGAACTCAAAGAACACTGAGCGAAACGGGAAAAGCGGGTGAAATTCGGCATTCTCCAGTTCTTCAGCTGGCCCGGCCGGCGGGTCAGCCTGCCGACCGTGTATGAGCGGACACTCCAGCGCATCGAGATCATGGACCGCGCCGGCTATGACGCGGTGTGGCTGACCGAGCATCACTTCACCGATTACAGCGTGTGCCCGTCCATTCCGGTCATGGGCAGCTATGCCGCAGCCCGGACGCAGCGTCTGCGCATCGGCACCGGGGTGAGTCTGGCCGCCCTCTATCACCCGCTGCGCCTGGCCGAGGAGATTGCCCTGCTCGACATCCTGTCCGGCGGGCGGGTCAACTGGGGCGTCGGACGCGGCTTTGATGTCAATGAATTTCGGGCCTTTGACGTTCCGCTGGACGAGAGCCAGGCCCGTTTTCACGAGAGCGTCGATATTGTGCTCAGAGCCTGGACAGATGAGCGGCTGCACTACACCGGCCAGTACTACTCTTTTGACGGGGTGGAGGTGCTGCCCAAGCCGCTCCAGCAGCCCCACCCGCCGGTGTGGACTGCGGCATCCTCGCCGGCCGCCATCGCCTGGTCGGCCGCCATGGGCTATTCGATTCTCATGGACCCCCACTCGACCCACACCGAGATCGGCCAAAAATGGACCAGCTACCGGGATCAGTTGGAACACCACGGCCATTCGATCAGCGGGCGAGATATCCCCATGGCCCGGCTGGTGGCTGTCGCGCCGACCGATGCCGAGGCCAGGCAGGTCGCCAGCCAAGGCGCACGCTGGCTGATTGACGCCTATGTGGATCCCAAACGCTTCGGCGTGGTCGGCGATCCGGTCCAGAACTATGTGGACCGGGTCATCATTCACGGCTCGCCCGAGCGGGTGGTTGATGAGCTGGCGCGTCTGCACCAGGACATCCATCTCGACTATCTGATTGGCGCGCCGCTGAGCCATCAGAGCTTTGTGCTGTTGACCGACAAGGTCTTACCACGCCTGATCTGAAACCCCACCGGCTTGCATCTGTGGCCGTCGCCAGGCATGTTTGATCGACAGAAACGCCAAGGACAAGGAGGGCATCATGGCACTACCGCAAGATATCACCCCATTTAACAGCGAACTCATGGATTCGCTGGCTCGGACAGCAGACATGGACTGGATTCCGAACGAGCTGGATCCCGAACGCGCCTTCATGAAAGTGTTGTGGACCGGCTCGGAGTCGGGCAGCTGGGCGGTGATGTTCCGCTGGCTCAAGGGCTATGCCGCGCCGCCGCATAAACACCTCAGCGCCTCCCACACCTTCATCCTGAAGGGCAAGCTCCAGGTCCGGGACGGCACCCTCAACGTCGGCGACTACGTGTACGAGCCCAACGGTATGATCCACGGCGCGACCACCGCGCTCGAAGACACCGAGTACCTGTTCATCTGCAACGGTCCGGTGCTGTTTTTTGGCGAGAACCAGTTCGAGGGCTATATCAGCTGGGAAGAACTCAAACGCGCCCAGGATGCCTTCGAGGCGTCCAAGCGACGTACCAAGCGGGCCAGCGCCAAGCGGGCCAGCACCAAGCGACCCAAAAAAGCGCCACGCAAAAAAGCCGCGTAGCGGGCTGAGAGGCGCGGTTGGGTGGTGGGCGCTGTACAATCTCAGAGCCGCCATGAGCCAGCAGGACGCCTTTGATAGCATCGTCGCCGCTCTGCACGAGACCGCGCTGAACGACACCTTATGGCCCCGCACCTCGACCCTGATCGATGAGGCGGTCGGGATGTGGGGCAGTCATCTGGCGGTCGAGAGCGGCTACACCCGGGACGACGCCGAGTTCGTCTTTGGTGATGCGTATTGCCACGGCGAAGTCGTCGAAATGGGGAGAATGTATGCCAATACCTACTTCCCCCACGACGAACGCGTCCAACGGCTGCTCCACCTGCCCGACAGCCGGGTGGTTCACGTCACCCATGTCTACACGGAACACGAGTTACAGACTTCCCCGACGTATAACGAGTTCTTGTGTCGGTTTGGCGCCGGCAACGGGCTGAACCTGCGTATGGACGGCCCGGACGGATTACACATCATCTGGGCGTTTACAGACCCTGACGATCCGCACGGCTGGCGCTCCGAACAGATCGCGCTGATCAAACAGCTGCTGCCCCACATTCGTCAGTTCGTTCGCATCCGCCAGGCACTGGCCAGCGCCGAGGCGCTTGGCACTTCCCTGATATCTCTGCTCGACAACGCCCTGCTTGGCGTGCTGTTTCTTGACCGCCAAGGGACAATCGTCAAGACCAACACCCGTGGCCTGCGTATTCTGCGCCGCGGCGATAGCGTAGTAGACCGGGACGGCGTCCTGTGTGCCCGGCTCCCGACCGACAACGCCAAGCTCCAGCGGCTGTTGGCGCGTGCGCTGCCTCACTGGGGTCAGACCGTCTCCAGCGGGTCCATGACGCTCCGACGGCCTTCCGGCAAGCTCCCGTTGACTCTGCATATCAGCCCAGTCACCCACCGGGCCGACTTTGGCGCCCAGCGCGTTGCCGCGCTGGTGCTGCTCGTCGATCTCATAGAACGGCCTCAGATTGATCCCGCCTTCCTCGCCGCGACGCTCGGCCTCTCCCGCGCCGAAAGCCACGTGGCGGCCGCTTTGGTCAGGGGCCACAGTGTCCGGGACATTGCCGTGACCACGCATCGGACGCAAGCGGCGGTGCGCTGGCACCTCAGGCAGATGTACGCCAAGCTGGGCCTTTCGCGCCAGGCCGACTTGGTGCGCTTGGTGCTGTCCACCGTCGGGGTTCCTCCGCCGCACGCCTGACCCCGCTTCACCTCCTGCCCGTCTCCCCCTGTCCGCTCCCAAAAATTTACGCCCGACGCCGAAAAACTATCCATTTGGGTAGGGACAAACGGCGGACAGATGTGTACAGGAGACTGGATATTCTCCGCCGAAATGGCGCAGGCCCTCAACGAGAGAGGAGTCCACATGCCCCGCGTCCGTCGTTACCCCCGCTTCTCCTTTCACCTGTTCACGACCATGTGTCTATTGCTGTTGTCCGTCTGTCGGGTTGCGGCCGGGTGGGCAGCCACGCTGGAGAACCCAGCCCCGAACTCCTCTCAGAGCGGCATCGGGCTGATTTCGGGCTGGGTCTGCCAGGCGGGGCGGATCGAGATTGAGTTTAATGGCGATGTCCGCACCCGCCAGCCGGCCGGCTATGGGACCGCACGGGGGGACACGGCCGGGGCGTGCGGGGATACGAACAACGGCTTTGGGCTGCTCTACAACTGGAACATCTTAGGCGACGGGACGCACACGGTGCGAGCGCTAGCCGACGGGCAAGAGTTTGCCCAAGTGACGGTGACGGTGGTCACATTGGGAGAAGAGTTTGCCCGCGGGCTGAGCCGGGAGGTGACCGTAGCCGACTTCCCCGGCGCGGGCGAGCAGCGGATCCTGGTGTGGCAAGAATCCCAGCAGAACTTTGTCATCACCGCCGGCCAGCCCCGCCAGCAAGGGGGCACGCGGGGGACCGCAACGCAACAGTTGGAGAACCCCCAACCGGGGTCGTATCAGAGTGGCCTGGGGGTGATTTCGGGCTGGGTGTGCCAGGCGGGGCAGATCGAGATTGAGTTTAATGGCGATGCCGCCACCCGACAGCCGGCCAGCTATGGGACCGCACGGGGGGACACAGCCGGGGCGTGCGGGGATACGAACAACGGCTTTGGGCTGCTCTACAACTGGAACATCTTAGGCGACGGGACGCACACGGTGCGGGCGCTGGCCGACGGGGTGGAGTTCGCCCGCCGCACGGTCACCGTGACCACCTTGGGGCAAGAGTTTGCCCGAGGGCTGAGCCGGGAGGTGACTGTGGCCGACTTCCCAGAAGCGGGGACCGAGACCATACTGGCGTGGCAACAAGCCAAACAGAACTTTGTGATCGTGGCCGTGCAACTCTCCTTTGAGCTGCCGGATACGCAGCCGACGCCGATTGCACTGGACCCCTCCGATGTAGCCGCCCTCGCCGTGCGTGCCGAGGAATTGGAAATCCTCAATTTCGTCGACGGCGAGCCTGGGCGCAAACCGGCCACCGTCCCGACCGCCGTGCTGGAAGAAGACTACGCCACACTGGTGACGGCAGAAGGGGGTGGCGGGACCGTGTTCATCACGCTCAAGCTGCCCCAGAGCAATACGGGCGCCGTGCAAGGCCCGGTCAATATGAGCATTGAGCAGACCGTGCTGGCGCTGGCGCTGTTACTCATTGGTACGCCAGACGATCTGGCGAAAGCGGACTTAGTCCCGGTTATTCAGAACGACCCGGAGTTTGCGGAGACCGTGGCAGCCTTACGGCGTCTGCAACGGCAGGACCCTTATGTGCTGGAGCGGCTTGCGAACTTCCCGGATGTAGTCGGCAGCCTAACCGCCATGGCCACTCGGGCGTTTGAGACCTATCTGGCCCAACTCATAGCGGACTACACGCCCCAACAAGGGGCTGCTCAGGCGGCGAGTGCAGCCCGGGTCGAGCCGTTTGCCCCCAGCACCCTCTCCTCGCTCAAGACCCTCGCCGCCTCCCAATTTGCTCAGGCGGCGAGTACAGCTCGGGTCGTGGACGTTCCAGCAACCCCCGTCACCATCGCCTGGGCCAATGCCTTGTCCCCCTGGCGCTACGATCCAGGAAGAAAATGGGCATGGCATATCCATCCAGATGACTGGAAGCCCATCAATCCGCTGAGCATCGCCCAAGCGCCGTTTCTGGCCCGATCTCTGGATGAACCAGGGGTGCTAGCGAGTGGCAACCCCTCCATGATTGTCTACGCGCTGGAATTTTATGATGCGGAGGGAGCCCTGCTCGACACCGAATTCATAGGGCGCAACAGTGGCCTGATTGACAAAACGCTCGCGAGTGGAGCGGCGCGAGGGCTGGATGCTGGTACCCTGCCGAATGGCACCCGCTATGTTCGAATGGTGAAATGGGGGGGCGATCTCGCCAGTGAGGAATACGCCCGGGCATTAAACGGCTGGCACGTTTGGAGTACCATCGGGACGGTGGTGTCGCTCGCTTCCTCGACAGCCTCTACCTTGTTTGAATTAGACGTCAATGCCAAGAGGACGCTGACTCTCTTGAACTGTGCGATTGGTTATGTATCGCCAGGGACGGTGAGGCAATTTGACTGGGACGTCTTCATCTCGACACTGCTGCCTTCAGTCGGAGACTTTCTGGGTGACTGCTTGGTTGATATTATTGTGGGCAGGGTAGTGGACAAGGCAAAGGAGACGGCAGCAACCTTCATAGTTACATTAACCGGGGAAGTCTTCGCGAAGTTTTCGAATCCGATTGGGTGGGGAGCAATCATCCTCAATGGGGAGCAATCATCCTCAATGCGGTCGATACTGCTGTCCCTTTTGCGACATCCCTGACCGCCGGCCAGGAGGAAGCCATCTATGAAGTGGTGCTTGATGGCGCCGGCAGGATTCAATTCGTCACTTCTCGGCAAACCATTCCAGATCCGCCGCCGGATGAAGATAAAGACCCGCCGTTGGCGCCGCCGCCGCCGCCGACCAACCTGCGGGCGACCGCCACCGCCTCATCGGTGACACTGGAGTGGGATGCCGTGGCGGGGACGGGCATCCGCTACGTGCTCTACCAGCATTATAGTGGCGGGCGGCATTGGGCGCGAGAAGTGGCCGGGTCGAGCACGACCTTTAGCGGCTTAGAGGCCGATACGGAGTACTGTTGGGATGTGGTGGCGGTGAATACGGCCCGCCAGGAGTCGGCTCCGTCGGTCCGACAGTGCGCACGGACGGGCGGAGGCGCGCAGACGGTCGAGATCAACTCGGCGGCGGCGACGTGCGGGCAGGAGGCGCCGTGGCGGGCGTGCTACCACCAAGAGAGCATGACGGCGGGTCAACCGGTCACGTTCACCCTGACGATGCCGCAGGAGCGGTCTGGGGTGTGGCACGGGGCGTGGTGCGTGAAGACGACGCGGCAGGGGCTGTGCCTGGGGCAGCACGACCACCGGGGTCAGATTAACAAGCGCTCTGCGGCCCAGACGCCGCTGACGTTCGAGGCGACACCGCCGCGAGGCGCGCGGACGTTCTGGGTGGTGGCCGAGGTGCGGGAGTGTAACAGGAGGCAGTGCACCTGGCCGAACGACTTCACAGAGGTCGAGTTCCATCACATTGAAGTCACCGTGCAGGCGGGCGACGGCGAAGTCGTGCACCGGCAAGGTAAGGTGTACTGGACGACGCTTGAAGGCAAAGTCCAACGTGCAGATTTGGATGGCTCCAACATTGAGGATGTCGTCACGGGACTGGGCCTCCCAGAGGCTGTTGCCGTCGACGTCAGGGGCGGTAAGCTGTATTGGTCGGACAATATCGGATTTGGCTATTCCCATGTCGCCAAGATCCAGCGTGCGAATCTCGACGGTTCGGCCGTCGAGACACTTGTCGAGGCACGAGGCCAAATGGACGGTCTTGCGTTGGATCCTGTGGGTGGAAAACTCTATTGGGCAAACGAAGGCAATGGCACGCTCCATCGAGCGAACTTGGACGGAACCAATGCGGAAGTTCTCGCTACCACAGAAGAGGCTCTCGTTACCACAGGATCGGGCAAACTACGAGGTATGGCACTGGATGTAGATGGAGGGAAAATTTACTGGTCGCATATTGGGGCGAACAAAATCCAGCGTGCGAATCTCGACGGTTCTAACGTTGAAGACATGGTTCTGGAAACGTTCTCTTGTGGTGGCATCGACCTGGATTTGGCGGCAGACAAGATTTATTGGCCTGCCTGCACCGAGAAAAAGATCTGGCGCGCCAACCTGGATGGATCCAACGTTGAAGAGCTTATCGCAACAGGCTTGGGCAATCCCGAGAGCGTGGCTGTGGATTCTCGTGGCGGCAAGATGTACTGGACGGACCGCGGACAATCGAACAGGATCAGCCGAGCTAATCTTGATGGCACGAACGTTGAGCAGATCATCACTCTGACACAACGACCCGACGGCATCGCGTTGGCTCTCGGCGCCGCCTCAGTCGTGACGACGGGCGAGGCGTTCCGGGACACGCTGTCTTCGGGCGACCAAGGACCAGAGATGGTGGTGATTCCGGCGGGGTCATTCCGCATGGGGTGTCTGAGCAGCGACAACAGTTGCCGTTCGAATGTGTTTCCGGTGCACCGTGTCGACGTGCCGCGGTTCGCGCTGTCGAAGTACGAGGTAACATTTGTCGAGTGGGACGCGTGTGTCGCTGCCGGTGGCTGCAACGGCTATCGGCCGCACGCCCGTTGGGGTCGTGGTGACGATCCAGTGATCCACGTGAGCTGGCACGATGCACAGTCGTACGTGGCGTGGTTGTCAACGCAGACCGGCGAGGAGTACCGGCTGCCGAGCGAGGCGGAGTGGGAGTATGCGGCGCGGGCAGGGACCGAGACGAAGTATCACTGGGGCGACCAGATCGGCGTCAACCAGGCGAACTTTGGCAAGTCTTTTGTGGAGGTAATTGAGCTAAGAAGGAGGAGGGGAACGGTACCGGTTGGACAGTTCGACCCAAATGCCTGGGGGCTGTATGACATGCACGGGAACGTGTCCGAATGGGTGCAAGACTGCTGGAACGAGAGTTATGTGGGCGCGCCGAATGACGGGAGCGCGTGGGAGAGCGGGTCTTGCGGTTCTCGGGTCCTGCGCGGCGGGTCCTGGAACAGCTCCAGCGGAGGGGAGGGCCTCCGTTCGGCCTTCCGCTACGGGGTCTCCCCTGACGATCGAGACTTCAACGACGGATTCCGCATTGCCCGGTCGCTTCCTTAAATCCTCTCTCCTTACCTCCTTACCTCCTTACCTCCTTACCTCCGGGGGTCCAGGGGGCGATGCCCCCTGGCCGATCCTTCCCGCGGCACGACTTCGGCGCAACGCGAACAGCGCCATCTCGGTCGCCTTGTCGAGCACACGGAGCAATGCCTTGGCCGCACCGGTAGGGCGGCGTTTGCCCTGCTCCCAGTTGCGGATCGTGTCTTGCGGCACGTCGATGCGACGGGCGAACTCGTGTTGGGTGAAGCCCAGGCGCTTGCGGGCGCGGCGGACGAACTTTGCCATGTCCCGCATCGCTTCGGCATCGTCCTGGCATTGCTGTGCGGCGATGTCCTGTTCGGTCACGGCTTGGAGGTCAAGTTCGGCGGCCTGGAAGCCAAGTTCGACGGGCTGCGGTTTACCCTTAATATCGTGCTGGTGCTGGTCGGACTGCTCGTAGCACTCGGGCTACTTGAGCCGGTCTCGAAGCTACTCAGCTCCTGAAACTCCGCGCTCGACAACGCCCTGCGTGGCGTGCTCTTTTTGAACGAAGAGCTACTACAGCTATTATAGATTCATAAAAGAAATCACTGCCAGAGAGGCTAAGAAGCGGTTCGGCTCCTTACTGGATGCCGCCCGGAACACGCCCGTCTGCGTGACAAAAAAAGGCAGGCCGGTCGGCGTTGTGATGTCGATGGAACAATACCGGCGGCTGCACGGCGCGGCATGGGAGCGCTTGACCGCAACCATGGACCGGCTGGGAGCCGAGGCGTCCTCGAACGAGCTGACCGACGCTGGACTCGAAGCGCTCCTGGCCGGTGAAAGCTAAGCGTGTCGTTCTCGACACGAACGCTACGACAGGCCCATGCCGCCGTCGACCAGCAGCATCTGGCCGGTCATGTACGAGGACAGCGGCGAGGCCAGAAACAAGGCGATCCCGCCCATCTCTTCCGGGGTGCCCCAGCGTCGCAGCGGGATCTCGTTCAGGGAGTCTTCGTAGCGACGCGGATGATCCCAGGTCACCTTGGTGATTTTGGTGACGATCAGGCCCGGCGCAATACCGTTGACCCGAATGCCGTCGCGCGCCCAGGCCTCGCCCAGGGTCATGGTCAGGGTCCGTAGCGCGCCCTTGCTGGCGCTGTAGGCCGGATTACCAAAGACGGCAAAAAAGCTCGCCCCCGAACCCAGGATGACCACGCTACCCTTGGTTTCCTTGAGCATCGGGTGGAACTTCATGCAGCAGTTCATGACGCTCATCAGATTCACGTCAAGGACCTTACGGAAGTTCGGCATCTGAAACTCGGCCTGTTTGTACATGACCGTGCCCTGCGAGGCGACGAGCACATCGAGCTTATCGAAAGGTGGCTGAAAGGCCTGCACATTGGCGTCGTGCGACACGTCCAGCTGAAAGTAGTGCAGCCCGCTCAAGTCTGAAACGTCTTCGGCCGTATAGTCGTCGGCAGACGCCCGGGTGCCACACACGTACACCTCGGCTCCGTGGTCTCGGAACTGGCGGGCAATGCCGTTGCCAATCCCGCTCGAACCGCCAATGACCAAAACCGTCTTGCCGCTGAAATCAATTTCGTTCATGGTGCCGCTATCCATCCGTTGGTGTATTTCGGCGCCATGCGGCGCCGAGGATGCTTTGTAGCATCATTGCTGGTATACACCAACACGCTCACCCACAGACGAAGGAGGAACACAGCATGCGTATCGGTATGATGATCGGTGAAGGAGCCGGAGAGAGCCCGCCCATGGACGAGGTCATTCAAAGGGCGCAACGGGCCGAGGCGGCCGGTCTGCACTCGGCCTGGCTGGCCCACGCGTTTGCCCACGACGCGATCGGCCTGCTGGGGCTGGTCGGGCGCGAGACGAGCCGGATCGAACTGGGCACGGCCGTGGTCCCCACCTACCCGCGTCACCCGGTGGCCATGGCCCAGCAGGCGCTGACCACCCAGGCGGCCAGCCAGGGGCGCTTCACCCTGGGCATCGGCCTGTCGCATAAGTTCGTGATTGAAGACATGTATGGCCTGGCCTATACCCGCCACCTCAGCCACATGCGCGAGTACATGGCGGTCATGCGACCGCTGCTCGACGGCCAGCCGGTTGACCACGACGGCCAGGAGTACCGGGTCAAGGCGGATATCAACGTCCAGGGCGCAAGTCCGGTGCCGGTCGTGCTGGCCGCCCTGGGTCCCAAGATGCTCGACTTTGCCGGGCGCGAGTCGGCCGGCACAGTGACCTGGATGGCCGGCCACAAAGCCCTGCGCGAACACGTTGTGCCGCGCATCACCGACGCAGCCAAGGCCGCCGGTCGGCCCGCTCCGCGGGTAATTGCTGGCATGCCGCTGGCCATCACCGACGACCCGGCCGCAGCCCTGGAGGTGGCGGCCAAGGTGTTCGCCATCTACGCCCAGCTGCCGGCCTATCGGACCATGCTGGACCGCGGCGGTCTCGGCCAGCCGCCGGAGGTTGCACTGCTGGGGGATGCCGCAACGATTTCAGGCGAACTCAAGCGTCTCGAAGATATCGGCGTGACCGATTTGTGCGCCTTTGTCTTTCAGGCCGACGCGGGAGCGTTCGAGCGCACGGTCGATTTCCTGGCTTCGCTGTGCTGAGCGGGCCGCCGCCAAAGAGTACGAGTAAACGTGTCCTCCAACTACATGAACAGGTTGACGCGTTTACTCTTTCCGCAAAATTCCCTCCATCCGCAGCCGGACCTCCCGCGTGGTCCGCTCAGGATCGGCGATGATATACAGCCGGTCCTGGCGGATGCCCTCAAGCGTGATGTCGGCCAGCTGTTCGGGCGTCATGCCGATTTCCTGCAACTGCTCGTGGCGGGTCTGGCGCCGCTGGATCAGGGCGGCCTGGGCCTCCTCGTCGCGCGGCACCAGCAGAGTCTGAGGCCGGTTGCGGTCGGCGTACAGGATATTCGTCGCGGTTGCCCCAGGCACCAACAGGGCGGCCCTGAGCTTCGAGCCGGCCGCCCGCAGGTCGTAGTGCAGCCCTTCGGTCATCCGGCTCACCGCATGTTTGGTGACGCCGTACGCCGAGCTGGTGCCGGTCGTCAGGCCGACCACCGAGCTGGTGTTGAGAATCAGGCCCTCCTCGCCGTGTTCGATCATGCGCGGCACGAAGGCTTGGATGCCGTGCAGCACGCCGTACACATTGACCGCCATGATCCACTCCCAGTCCTGGTCAGGGATGTCCCAGATATGGCCCAGCCCGCCGGATACGCCGGCGTTATTGCACACGATATGCACCCGGCCGAAGGCATCGAAAGCCCGGTCGGCCAGGGCAAAGACGGACGCTTTGCGCGACACATCGGTCTTGACCGCCAGCACCGGCGTACCGCCCAGACGCAGCTCCTTTTCCACCTCAAGCAGGGCCGCCTCTTCGATATCGGCCAGCACCAGCTTCATGCCCTCCCGGGCAAAGCGTCGGGCCAGGCTCTGACCGATGCCGCTGGCCGCCCCGGTAATGACCGCCACCCTGTCCGCCAAATCTTGCATGCCAATCTATCTGTGCCCCAGCTGGCGATACACCTGCGTCTCAAAGGCGTCCAACACCCGCAGTGCCGTGACGTCGAAAAAGGGCAGAATTTGCATCATGATCACGCCAGCGACCTTTTTGTGCGGATCGATCCAATAGTAGGAGTTGAAGATGCCGGCCCAGCTGAGGCTACCGGCCGAACGGCCGGTGTCCAGCGCCTGGGTGTTGATGAGAAACCCCAGCCCCCACTTTTTATCCTGGCCGGGGAAAAACTCGATGTCGTTGGACAGAAAGGGTATCGCGGTTTGAGCCCTGCCAACGCTCAGCTGGCCGATATGGTTCTCGCCCATCAGGCCAACCGTCTCGGGCTTGAGCAGCTGTGCACCCTTGTAGGTCCCGCCGTTCAGCAGCATACGCACAAAGGCCAGATAGTCGCCCGCAGTGGCGTACAGCCCGCCGCCGCCGCCGAAAAAGCGGCCGTCAAAGGGCAGTTCAAACTCAATCTGGGCGAGCGAGCCGTCATCCTGGCGCTGGCAGACATTGACCAGCCGGCTGCGCTGGTCCGGGCTCGGCGAGAAACCGGTGTCGGTCATGCCCAGCGGCTGGAAAATATGCTCCTGGCAGTAGTCGGCCAGGTTTTGTCCGCTCAGGTGTTCGACCACGCGGCCGACCCAGTCGGTGCTGATGCCGTACTCCCAGCGCTGACCCGGATCGAACACCAGGGGCGAATCCAGGAAGCCGTCGCCGCCGTCGGTAAAGCGGGGGATGGAGGACTGTTCGGCGAACTGTATGAACTCGGCGTTCCACATTTCGTAACAGTAGCCCGAGGTGTGGGTCAGCAGGTGTCTGAGGCTGAGCGGTCGGGCGGCCGGACGCAGCCTGGGCGTGCCGTCCGCCTCAAAGCCGTCCAGCACCTGGCGGGCGGCCAGCTGGGGAACTTTTGTCTCCAGGGCTTCGTCGAGCGATAGCCTGCCCTGCTCGACGAGCTGCATGGCCGCCACCGAAGCGACCGCCTTGGTCATCGAGGCGATGCGGAAGACCGTGTCGGTCGTCATTGCCGGAGCGGTGGCGTCGCCGCGTCTGCCTGCCGCACCCTGATAGACGATATCGCTGTCGTTTGCCGCCATGGCGACCAGACCGGGCACCTCGCCGGCTTCGACCGCCTGCTGCAGAACCGTGTCAATGGGTGTCATGCTGCTCCTCCCGTGCCCGCGTTTCCTGAGCGGACACCTTCCTGTCCGCCGTCCGTCCGACCGATCCTATCCAGCCAGCCCAGGACGGCGTCATGAAACGCCGGCAGACTTTTATACAAGCGCCACCAGTCGGGCATACCGCGCAGCGCCCGCGCCATGGCCGTAGCCCGCTGCGGGTACGCGCTCAGATGGTTCAGAGGTTTGACATAGATCCGAATCGTAAACACGATATCCTGACTGCGCGCCAGCCGTCGTAGGGTCTGGCGCTCAATGCGCAGCCACAGTTTTTCGCCCGCGTTGTCGGCCGTAATGTCCGGATTAAAGCCGCCCCGGCTGTGGCCGCTCGATTGGAACAGCGTCGGGTCGTCAACCAGCCCCCAGTTGAGCCGCCACACCGGCTTGCGCATGCGCACAAAGTAGCGGTTCATAGTCGAGTCGAGCCGTTCCCGGTAGCCGGGCGTTGGGGCGTGAATCGCCGCCAACGACAGGCCCATCTTTTCGGCCAGATTCCAGCGGGTGGGAAAACACACCGACGCCCCGACCAGACGGTAGATATCGGAGTCGGGCTCTTTGTGCATCAGGCACAGGTCCTCCTGGACCAGACGCCCGGCCAGATCGAGCGGGTGCAGCCCAGACCCGGCCAGATCCCAGGACTGACCGGTCGCGGCATTCCGCAGTTCGTCTCCGCTGCGCTGGTACAGGCGCGGGAAGCGGGCCGGCAGGTGCTCGGCCAGCAGACCGAGGACTTCTTGTGAGCCGTGCTCGGCCTCGGGCCGGATGCTGACGACTTCGTCGTGGCGCTCGGCCAGCAGCCGCTCCTTTTCGGCCAGGTCGGCGGCCAGGTGAGCGTCGGGTTCGATCCAGTCTTCGAGGTCCAGGGGCAGCAGCCCCATGGCGACCCGGAAAGGCTGGGCCGTGTAGGGCGTATAATCGGGGTCGGGCGGAAAAACCGGCCCGGTCGCCGCAGTCTCAGTCTGTCCACAGCTGGGCAAGAAAGGCTCCGAACTCGGTGTTGAACGCCGTCGCCTGCTCAATATTGGCCGCATGTCCGGCGTCGCTCAGGATGACCTTTTTTGCCTGAGGAATTTTTGCGGCCATATAATCGGTCGCGGCCAAAAAGGGCTTGTCCCGGTCGCCGATCATGACCAGAGCCGGAACGTCGATAGAGCCCAGGGCGTTCATGATCCGGGCGTCGTGCTGGGTCAGGATGCCGCGGGCGGCATGGGCCAGACCCTGAGCTGAGCGGTGCGAGCCAGCCCGCACCTCGGGACTTCGGCCCAGGGCTGCGAGCCCCTTCTGCTCAAACGTGTCGGCGAAAGATCGCGCGCGCTGATTCCACGCCTCGCGGGGCGGGTCCTTACGAAAGCCGGGCCCAGTGCCGAGCAGCATCAGGCCCTTGACCCGCTCGGGATGGGCGCAGTGAAACGCCAGCGACAGATAGCCGCCCAGCGAGTGACCGCCCAGCACGGCCTGCTCGACGCCCTCGGCATCCAGTAGAGCGAGCATATCGGCGACCGACAGCGCCTCGGAGTAGACCGCCGGGTCAGCCGGGCTGTCAGACTGACCGTGGCCGCGCAGGTCCCAGCTAATGAGCCGGTAGCGCTGGGACAGGGCGTCGACCTGGGGCTGCCAGGCTGCGGTTGTGGCGCTAAAGCCGTGCGTCAGCAGCACGGCCGGCCCCGAGCCGTGCGTTTCGTAGTAAAGATGAACCCCGTCACGATCAAGCCTTGGCATGCCGCGCCTCCATTCAGAACCGTTCAGAATATGCTAAGCTCAGCATTGCATCACATTTGCCGCATCAGGGAAACCGTTTGGAAACCGTTCGGAGGATGCGCCCATGGCCTCTGCCCGTCCTCAGCTGTACACCACCGACGCCGCCCAGCCACCCCGGTTGTGCGCCAAGCGCTGCCGCGCCTGCGGCTATACCTTCTTCCCACCCCACGCCTACAGCTGTGAGTCGTGCGGAGCAGCCGCCGGGCAGATCGAGCCCCGGCTGTTGGCCGGCAGCGGCGTGTTGCAGGCCAGCGCAACGGTCCACGTCCACCACGACCCGAGCACGCCAACCCCCTTCACCGTTGCCTCAATCACCCTCGACGACGGCCCCACTATCCGGGCGCTGATGACGTGTCCGACCGACGCCGAGCTATCGCTCGGAGATCGGGTGCGGGCGGTCCTCGTCTCCGCCGATGCGGATGCTGAGGGAAACGCACAAACCGAACTCCGGTTTGAAAAAACCCCGAAAGTCGAGGCAGCCTGATGGGCAAAACATTACGAGACCTGCGTCCGGTGTATGTGGTCGGGACGGGCCTGCACCGCTATCAGCACAAGAGTGACACCGCCTACGTGGAACTGGGTCTGACTGCGGTCCGAGCAGCGCTGGACGATGCCGGCATCGACTGGCCGAGCGTTGAGGCGGTGTACAACGGCACGGCCCAGCTGGGCATTGCCCCGACCCGGATCATGCTGCGCCACCTCGGCACGACCGGCATCCCCATGACCCAGGTTGAAAACGCCTCGGCTTCAGGCTCCTCGGCCTTTCGTCAGGCCTGTCTGGAGGTGGCCGGCGGGGTAAGCGATGTCGTCCTGGCCATGGGGGTGGATAAGCCCGAGGGACTGCGCCTGGCCTCACGCAAGGCCGGGGTGGCGGATCTGGTTGGCGCACGCGCGGTGCCCTTTACCCATTTTGCCCTGCTGGCCAACGCCTATATGCACCGCCACGGGGTCGGCCCGGAGACGATTGCGGCGGTGGCGGTCAAAAACCACCGTAACGGAGCCAACAACCCGTATGCCCAGCGGCAGCAGGAGCGCAGCCTGGAAGAAGTCCTGGCCGGCCCGTCCATCTCCGGCTCACTGACCCGCTTGCAGTGCTGCCCGGTTGGCGAGGGTGCGGCGGCGGTCATTGTCGCCTCAGCCGAGGCCATTGAACGCCTGGGTATCGAGCGGGCCAGAGCCGTCCGGGTTCTGGCCTCGACCCTGCGGACCGAACGGGTGTACAGCGGAGCGGCGAACTTCGACGCCGAGCTGACGCGCGAGACGGTCGCCCAGGCGTATGACGAGGCGGGTATCACGCCGGCCGATCTCGACGTCATCGAACTCCACGACGCGTTCAGCATTGAGGAGTTGCTGTATGTCGAAGCCATGGGTTTGTGCGCCGAGGGCGGGGCGGCCGGGCTGCTGGAGAGCGGCGAACTGGACATTGGCGGGCGCTGCGCGGTCAGCCCGTCCGGCGGGCTGCTGGCCATGGGCCATCCGATCGGACCGACCGGGGCCGGCCAGATTGTCGAGCTGACCCGCCAGCTGCGGGGCGAGGCCGGCGTCCGCCAACAGCCGAACGCCCGGATCGGCCTGGCCCACATGGTCGGCGTTGGCGCGGTGTGTGTCGTCCATGTGCTGCAACGGGATGCGGCCTGACACAGGCAGAAGGAGAGAACCATGCTCGGTATTCAAGGACTGTACGAGCTTGCCCTGCGGGTCAAGGACCTGGCCCAGGCCGAAGCCTTTTACTGCGGTATGCTGGGGCTCGAAGTCGGTCTGCGGGACGACACCCGCAAATGGCTGTTTGTGCGGGTCGGCGGACAGGCCGGCATGATTGTGCTTCAGGAAGACCCCCGGCACTGGTCGCCCCAACACCTGGCCTTCACAGTTCGTGAGGCCGATCTGGAGCGGGCCGTAGCCGTCCTGCGCGACAGAGGCATTGCTGTCGAAGGCCCGGTGACCCACGACTGGATGCCGGCCAAGTCGGCCTACTTCTCAGACCCGGACGGCCACGCCCTGGAGCTGTGCGCCCCGCTCACCCAGCCCTGAACCCTTCCATACGGCTCCAGTTAGGAAGGTGCTAGAGCGTTTCACGATAGGCTGTAGTAGGTCGGATTAGCGGAGCGTAATCCGACAAGTACGGGATGTCGGGTTACGCCTACGGCTAACCCGACCTACACGGCTGGCAATCTCCGCTGAAGGCCAGCACGGCCACTTTGACGGCCCCACTCTGCGCCGCCCGGCCCAGGGCGGTGATGGCGGCCTGCTTGGCGGCCGCTATCTTCACCTGGGGATTGCCGCTGCCGATGGCGTCTCCCATGCTCCCCGAGGCGTCAATCAGCAGCAGCAGACTGCTGGCGACCGGCCCCCGGCTCTGCGAGAAGACCGACGCGCCCCAGACGAGCAAGCCCGTCACCACAGCGCTGTTCAGCAACACTTTTCCGATACGGTTCATCTTTGCTGCGTCCTTCCTGAAAACACGTGAACCAGAATCGCTGTGGCAGGCCCCGCAGCGGTCGTGCTCTTCACGCCGTCTGGGATGCCACAACGAGTTCCTGACCGAAGGCCCGCAGCGCTATGTGCAGGCGGGTGGCCGCCGTGTGGTGGCGCGGGTCGAGCCAGCGCCGGACGACTTTTTCATTGACGCCGAGGCGACGTGCTACGGCGAGCCGTGACAGCCCACTGTCACGGAAGGCGAGCACGAACGCCGCCTTGGCGGCCATGTCGGGGGGCACGGCAATGAGCCGCTCGCCGGCTCGCAGCCGGCTCGGCACTGGAATCGGTTCGCCATCGTCGATGCGGCCGGCGATGGCTTCCTCAAGGGCATCGCCCGCCTCTCTCAGGGCCTCGGCCGCGTCAGCCCCGGACGTGAGACACTCCGGAAGGTCCCGAAACGAGACAGTAATGGCGCCCGAGCGGTCGGGCTGTAGCCGGGCGGGATAGCGAAACTGCATGCAACGCTCCTTTTCACCCTCACCGAAAATCGCGACGGGTGAGGCCAAGCTGACGGATCATGGCGGACAGGAGACCCGGCGCAACTTCCTTACGGAGGTCTTTGACGACGGTCTTGCGCGCGCCGTAGTAGAGTGTAACGTGACTTCCCTTGCCGCGTTTGGCTTCAACACGAACAGGCACGGTACGCGCCGCGCCCAACTCGCTCACCCGCTGAACGAATTCCCTGCCTTTGATATTGCTACGGTAGGACAGAAGTGTCCGAATATCAACAGCGATCTGATAGGGCTCTGATGCCAGCGGCCGGTTGCAGCCGCAGCGGTTCCGAAACGATCTTGGTGTCCAGCAGCTATTCCACGGCTCACAGCTCGATGTCACGTCCTGGCGTCATGTCCCGCACGGTCCCAAACGCCTCGTCAGGCTCCAGTTCGAGTGTCTGCAAGTCGGCGTCTTTGGCGAAGGCAGCGTAGGCTTCGGTGAAACGACGCCGGCCTGCGGCAAGTCGCTCGAATGCCTTCCAGCCAATGAGCACTGCTGCGGGTTCGCCGTGACGGGTCAGCTCTACCGCGGTGCCGCTCTCCGCCGCGCGGACCAGGCTCGGGCGGACCAGGCTCGGCAGGTTGCGGCGCGCCTCGGCAATCGAATGTCTGTCGGTCATCACCGCCTCCCTTATGCCTATAATTATGTACACTCCAGCATGGTGCTCATAGTGACAGAAGCGCGAACCCAGCTTTGGGATTGCACGAGTTGGGCCTACGAGATCGCCAAGGCCGCACCTTCCTATTCACTCATCGCCTTCCTCTTTATCTGGCACGGCGGATGCCGACATACCGGCAGTGTCAGAACAAGTCACTGAGCGCCTGCCGGGGATCGACCGCACGGATTGGAGAACGCGCATAGTCCCTGACGTTCCGCGTGACGATGAGCCGCGCGCCACAGGCACGAGCGGCAGCCACCTGCAGCGCATCCTCAAAGTCCGCCATCGGCAGATCTGCCGCGTAACGGAGAGCCTCGGTGCCGGTCGCTGCCACCGTCGCGAAGCGAGTCAATTCGACGAGAAAATCACGGGCGCTGCCTCCGCCGCGCGACGGGGCGACGAGGTAATAGAAGTTCGACACCGTGTGCCATGCAATGCAGGCACTCTCTGCACCGTGCTCAATCCGGTCCAGGAGTTCCGCAGCCGGGTCGGCGTGCGGGCGTCTGTCGAGGGCGATGTCGATGAGGACATCGGTGTCCAGGAGGATCATTGCAGGTATTTCTTCGCCAGGGCGTTGTAACGCGGGTCGTCACGCTCCGCAGCCCGAAACGTGCCCCGCCAGCGCGAGGTGAAGGACGGCGCGTGCTCGCCCGCGACCTCCCTGAGCGACTGCTCAATGAGCGACGACAGCGACACGCCCCGGGAACGGGCGTAGCGTTTGGCTATCGGGAGGAGGTCAGCGTCCACGGTGATGGTGAGCTTTTGCTTCATCGTGAGGTGGTATCCCTTCTCTCAGTATACTGACTCTATAGTGGAGTATACGTGTATATGACTGCGGTTCAAGGATCTCAGGGGGGGGAAAAGCGGCCGCCCCCCGTTTTTCGCTGCCGACCAAGTACACTCCTCCTTTTCGTTGCCCCAGGGACACTCTCCCACCAAGTCAGCCCCGGGCGCGGCGTCAACGCTGCCTGTGCTCTGGACACATGCTACCAATCCCGGGCCGGGTGTGGTATCGAAGCCGGGTCAGGAGGGAGCATGATCGAAGTCAACGGGATGGCCCACGTCATCCTGACGGTAAGTGACTGGGACCGCTGCCGGAGCTTTTACGAGACCCTGTTGCCCTTTCTGGGCCTCAAACAGGCCTTCAGCGGTGCGGACATGATCTACTACGTCGGCGGGCGGACCGCGCTCGGTGTCAGCCGCTGCGACGACGCCTATGCCCAGGACCGCTTTGTCCAGAACAGCGTCGGCCTGCACCACCTGAGCTTTCGAGCCCGCAGCCGGGAGGATGTCGATCAGATGTACGCCTTCCTCCAGGAGCAGCACGCCACCGTCGTCCATCCGCCCGAGGAAGGTCCGTGGGCGCCGGGCTATTACTCGGTGTTGTTTGAAGACCCGGTCGGCACCCGCCTGGAGGTCAACTACGTTCCGGGCAAGGGGATTTTCGCCGACGGCGCCGGTTTCAACCCGGCCGGAGATTATCACTAGGGGATCAATCAGGCCGCGTTTTCAGACAGGGAACCGCTATGGAGGAGGAAGCGCGCTCAGCCACGGCCGCGCCGTGCATCTCAATCATCCTGCCGACCTTTGAGCGGGCTCACCTGCTGCCCCGCAGCCTGCGCTCGGTTCTGGCCCA
Organism: uncultured Binatia bacterium (SeqCode); assembly: GCA_965243735.1. Taxonomy (GTDB): domain Bacteria; phylum Desulfobacterota; class Binatia; order Bin18; family Bin18; genus JAAXHF01. The sequence continues at coordinate 1,984,383 of CBDEVZ010000008.1, read as the reverse complement.
GACCTTCACCGACTGGGAGCTGATCGTCATTGACGACGGCAGCACCGACAACACGGCCGAGGTCGTGCAGGACTGGCAGCACAAAACGTCCCGACTCCGCTATCTGTACCAGACCAATCACGGCGTTGGCGCCGCCCGCAATCTCGGCATCAAGCACGCCCGCGGGCAGTATATCGCCTGTCTGGACAGTGACGACGAATACCTGCCCAAGCACCTGGAAACGCGGCTCAGGCTGCTGCGTCGCCACCGGCTCGACCTGATACAGGGCGGGGTCCGCGTCCTGGGCAAAGACTGGACGGTCGATTTCTTCGATCCCCAACGGCTGGTCCGACTGTCCGACTGCATTATCGGCGGAACCCTGTTCGGCAGACGCGACGTGTTTGTGGCCCTGGGCGGCTTCGGTGACCTCAACTACGGGGAAGATCTCGACCTGTGGACCAGAGCCCGAAAGCGCTTCAAGGTCGCCACCTTTCGGACCCCAACCACCTACTGTCTGCACGAAACGCCCGACAGCCTGCGGATTGCCCGCTACCAGGAGTGGGCCGACCAGCAACGCGCCTGAGCGCCGCCCCTGGCGCGTTTCCCGATAGGCTGTAGTAGGTCGGATTAGCGGGGCGTAATCCGACAAGTACGGAATGTCGGGTTACGCCTCCGGCTAACCCGACCTACACGGCTACACCTAATGGTGAATTGCCCTAGTCGACGCTGGGCAGCCGCTCGCGCAGCACATAGACGCCGAGGTAGAACAGCGGCGTGTCCAACACGGCAAAGACGCACTTGAAGGCGTAGGACGATAAGACCAGCGGGATCAGCTTGGCCACCGAGTCAATCTGGCTACCCAGCCCGCCCGAAGCGTACAGCACGAACGAAATCAGGACCGTATCGACGAGCTGGCTCAGCATCGTCGAGCCGTTGTTACGCAGCCACAGGTGGCGTCCCCGGGTCAGCGTCCTCCAGAAGTGAAATAGCTGGACATCAACCGACTGGGCGACCAGATAGGCGATCATCGACGCCACCACATTCGGCTTCATGAATGCGTACACCTGCTCAAACGTGGCGCTGGCGCCCGATACCCCGGACGCGTCCGGCAGCGTGTGGCCGAACCACATCAGAAACAGCATGAAGAGGTTCATGCACAGGCCAACCCACACCAGCGCCTGAGCCCGCCGGCGGCCGTACAGCTCGCTGATCAGGTCGGTGGCCAGAAAGGTAAACGGATAGGCCAGCAGGCCGGCCGGAATCACAAACCAGCCCAGATCGACAAACTTGGTGATGCCGACGACATTGCCCAGGGTCAGCGAGGTGAGAAAAATACCGGCCAAAAAGGAATAGAAGACATAGCTGGAATGGACCGACCAGGTCGAGGCGGCGGGCTCATCTTGCTCATCTTGCTCATCTTGCATACAGGCCAGACACCCAAACACGAGCACTGCGGTTTTGCAAGCCGTCCCACCCGGCCCTTGGAATTGCAGACGCAGGCGTTGTTTGACACACTGGGGGCCGCCGAAAGGAGGAGTGCGATGAGCGATACACCAACGACCAGTCCTGAGCCGTATGTCGGAAAAGTGCTGGAGCGGCGGAGCTTTCCCGTCAGCCAGGAGGGCCTGGACGATTATTGCCAGGGCTTGGACCTCGACGCCGCAGTCGGGGTGCCGTCCATGCTGGCCAGCGGCACGGACAATGGCTATTTCGATCAGATCTGCTTCAGCAACCACTTCGGCCATCTGTGGATGCGCCAGGAGTGGGAACTGTTCGCCCCACTGCACGTCGGACACGAGTATAAGACCAGCGGCCACATTGCCGATATCTATCAGCGCCGTGACCGCAGGGTCGTACAGTACGCCGTCGAGTTGCACGACGAGGCGGGCGGGCTTGTTCTGCGCAGCCAACACCACCAGAGCTTTCTGCTCGACCAGCAGTCCGGCGAACTCCAGTTTCGCGACCCCAAGGCGAAGCCGGGCGCCCGGAAGTTCAACGTGCCCCAGGGCGAACCGTTCGGCTCGCTGGAGCGCACAATTACGCTGGACATGTGCGACCGCTTCTTTGGCGGCGACGTCAACTACCACACCGACCGTGAGGCATCGCTGAAGCTCGGCTTTCGCAACGTAGTGGTTGGCGGGCGGATGACCATGGCCTACGCCGGCCACATTCTCGAAGAGCGCTACGGCACGGCCTGGCTGCGCAGCGGGCGGATGGACGTGAAGTTCACCAACCCGGTGTGGGAAGAGGATACGGTCATTGCGCACGGCGTCGAACTGGGTCGGCTGGAGGACGAGCCCGACAGAACCGCCGCCTTTGTGTGGCTGGCCAAGCCGGACGGTACGGTCGTGCTGATTGTCAACGCGAGTGTCCAGACGGCCTGACCGTTGCCCGCCTCCGAGTGCCCTTGGAGCAATTCGCCATCAGGTGTAGCCGTGTAGGTCAGGTTAGCCGGAGGCGTAACCTGACCTCCCATACGTGTCGGATTACGCTCCGCTAATCCGACCTACTACAGCCTAACGGGAAACGCTCTAGTCGGGGTACGGGTGAGCAGGTCTCAGACCGATGGGTCGGGGTCGGGCACCTCCCGTTTGAGCACGCCTTCCTCTTCCAGGGCTCGCACCTGCTCGGCGGCATAGCCGAGATAGCGGTGTAAAATCTCGGCGTTATGTTCTCCCAAAAAGGGCGCTTCGAGCGGCAGCGGGTCGGGGAAGGCGGAAAATCTGAGCGGCATGCCCGGAATCTGGAACTCGCCAAACGCCCGGTCGGTGACCGTGCGGACGGTCTGACGCTGACGCATGTGCGGATGGTTGACGGCCTGCTCGACCGACAGCACCGGCGCGACCGGCACGCGGGCCTCCTCAAGCGCCCGCAGGGCGGCCTCGTCGCTGGGCATCGAGACGATCCAGTCTTCCAGAATCCTGACCACGGCTTCGGTATTTTGCACCCGCGCCTCATTATCGACAAAGCGCGGGTCGTCGACGAGGTCGGGACGCCCGATGGCTTTGCACACACTCGGCCACTGGTGCGGCAGGGCCATGATAAACACATAGGTCTCGCGGCCCTTGTACAAGCCGCTGGGACACACCGCATAGTGCTGGGTGCCCGAGCGGGTCGGTTTGATGTCGCCCCCGCTGGCCGAGTACATCTGGACGTTGAGTTCGTGGCAGTGGAAATAGGCGTCGAGCAGGGCAATATCCACGTACTGTCCCTGACCGGCTCGCTCACGGTACAACAGGGCGCCGTTGATGGCTGCGGTGGCGTGGACGCCGGTGCTCACATCACCAATCCCCGGCAGCGGAAAATACGGCTGGCCGTCTTTCTCGCCAATCATGGAGGTAATGCCGGAATACGCCTGGGCGATATAGTCATAGCCCGGCAGCTGGGACAGCGGGCCGCTCTGACCGAAGGCCGAAATCGAACACATGACGATCTTGGGATTCAGGGCCTTGACCGACCCGTAGTCGAGCCCCAGGCGTCCGATCACGCCGGGCGCAAAGTTCTCGACCAGCACATCGACCTGTTTGACGAGCTGTTTGAGGATCGCCAGGCCCTTGGCGTGTCTGGCGTCAATACACAGGCTCTTCTTGCCCCGATTCTGTTGAATGAAGTAGGCGCTGCGGCCGTTTCTCAGATAGGGCAGGCCGCGTGATATCTCGCCGTTGGGGGCGAGTTCCACCTTGAGAATCTCGGCACCCATCTCGGCCATCAGCCGGGTAACCGTCGGACCGGCCAGGACCTGGGTAAAGTCCAGGACTTTGTAGCCATCAAGGATATGCTTGAGTCCGGTTTCTGCCATACAGTCCTCCTTGGATATGGTCGGACAGTATGGCACTCCACAGCTGACGGAGCCAGAGTGGTCCGGCGGGTCTCGTTTGAATGAGGGAGAAGAGGCGCCCGGACGGGCGGTCCGGGCGCGCGCGGAGAGAACAGAGAGCGGCTATTTGGCTGCGGCCAGCGGCTGTTCGGCGAAGCTCACATCGACATCCGTGGCAACCTTCTTGTGAGGATTGTAGTGCGGGATGATATGTTCGCCGATGCGGCGAATGGAGCGCATGACGTTCTGGTGTGGAATCTCCCCCATCTGTTTGAAGAAGATGACTTGGTCGAGGCCGTTGTCGCGAAACTTCTCCAGCTTGCGAGCGACTTCATCCGGATTACCGACGGTCACCATCGGATGATCTTTCAGCTGTTGGTCGCTGAGATCGTTGGCGTCCTCGCTCAGGTCAAACAGCTGGCGCAGGTACTCGTAGGAGTACAGATTATTTTTGGCCATCAGCGGCTCAAACAGCTTGGCGATGTTGTGCAGGAACCACCGCGCGCCGTTGATGCCGATTGCTTCTTCTTCCTTGCTCTCTGACACGTGACACATGACCACACCAGAAAACCGGTCATTGATGACCTTGGTCACCACATCATTGCGGGTCTTGCAGGTGTCACGATAGATCTGCATGGTCTTTTGGACCTGCTCCCAGTTGAAGTTGAAACTGAGCACGCCGAGCCCGCGGTTGGCAGCCATCTCATAGCTGTCCGGGGCGGTACAGGCCATCCACATCGGCGGATGCGGCTCCTGGATCGGCTTGGGCACGACCATCCGGGGCGGGACCGTAATCGTCTCGCCCTCGTACTCCAGAATCTCGTCCGTCCAGGCTTTGACAATGACATCGAGCGCTTCCCGGACTTCCAGGCGAGTCCGATCATAATCAATACCGAAGCCGTCCAGCTCCTGGGCGGTCGTCGAGCGGCCGGTGCCGAGGTCCATCCGGCCATTACTCAGAATATCGAGCACGGCGGCTTGCACCGCGACTTTAATCGGATGGTTGAAGCGATGCGGCAGCAGACGCACGCCGTGCGCAATCCGGATATTCTTGGTCCGCTGAGAAACGGCGCCGTAGAAGACTTCGGGGGCCGGGCTATGTGAATACTCTTCCAGAAAGTGGTGCTCCACTTCCCAGACGTAATCGAAGCCAAGCTTATCTGCCAGCTCTATCTGGGCCAAGGCTTCGTGGTAGATGTTGTAGCTGCTGAGCTTGGTCCACGGTCGTGGGGTCTGCATTTCGTACAGCATACCAAATTGCATGTGCGCCTCCTTTTTCTGCACGGGCTTAGTGCGCTTCACGATAGGGTGTAGTAGGTCGGATTAGCGGAGCGTAATCCGACAAGGACGGGATGTCAGGTTACGCCTCCGGCTCACCTGACCTACACGGCTACACATAATGGTGAATTGCTCTAGCCATGATTGTGGCCCTACCTTGCCTGGGTTTTCTGCAATTTTCCAGCCCCCATCTGAGCCCTCCAGCGGTGAGGCTACACAAAGCTTGTGCTTCGGACTCAACAGGGGCTATCCTAGCGAAGAGGTAGAAAATGAGACCGAGTGACCAGTACCACAAGTGGATCGAGTGGAGTGATGAGGACGGAGTTTATTTAGGCCGCTGTCCTGACGTGATTACAGGGATTCACGGCAGCGACCCTATCACGCTCTACAAAGAACTGTGTCAGGTCGTGGACGAGGTTCTGACCGCGCTCCAGACTTCCGGGCGAGGGCTTCCACAACCGAAAACACGTCCGATGCAAGAAGTCGCTTAGCAAGAGCAGCAGGCGTACACGCCCTTTTCGTCCCACCGCCGGCGCTCACTTCGCCAGGCGCGCCCGGCGCCGAATGGTTTCCTCCATATCCAGGCTCAGCGTCTCGGGGTCGATCACCACCCCGTAATCCTGTTCGGCTCGTTCGACGCTGAGGTACTCGTCGAGCACATCGTCCAGGACTTTTTGCGGGTCGCGCCGCAGCGGATCGCCCCAGCCACCGCCGCCACCCTTGAAGGTGGCAATGATCGAGCCCGGCGGGGAGGGCCGGTTGGCCGCCGACTCCAGCACCTCTTCCTCATGCTCGGTGCCCCAGTTGAGCACATAGCGACTGCTGGCGCCGTCTTTGCCACCCGCATAGCCCGGCGCGGTATGCCGCACCCCGGTCAGGGCGACGTTGATGATCGACTCGTCCCGGACGCTCTCGCGCTTCATGGCAAAGCCGGGCACACCGCGCCACTGGCCGGCGGCGGCGGTGTCCGCAACGTACTCGTACTGGTGGTAGAAAAACGGAAACTGGATCTCGCTCATCTCGACCGTGGAATAGATCAGCCCGCACATCGGCGCCGGCCAGCCGCCCCAGCCGTCGCTGCCCCGGGTGCCGCTGGCCGCCACCAGAGTGTTGCCGTACTCGATGGTCACAAACATCGCGTCATAGCGCGAGTCGTGGCCGTAGGTCGTACACAGGCAGTAATTCAGCGACACCGCCCCGGCCCGGTCGGGAATCGCCTGCTCCAGGGCGCGCATCGTCGCCGTGCCGATATCCCCGCCGATCACCACTGTACTGAACATGCACGGCGCGGGCGGCAGCGGGTTGACCACCGTGCCCTCGGGCGCGCTGATGCGAACCGCCCGGAACACCCCGGAGTTGATCGGAATGTCGTCGGGCAGCACCGAGCACAGGGCGGTATACACCCACGACGCGGTGTTGCCGAACGGGCTGTTGACAAAACCCGGTGTTTCGGGACTCGAGCCGGCAAAATCGACGCTCAGGTCCGAGCCCTCAATGTGTATCGTCGCCGTGACCTCGACATCGTGGCTGCCCAGGCTGTCGTGGTCGAGGACGGCGGCGCCCCGGTAGCGGCCGTCGGGCCACTTGGCGACCTCGGCCCGGAAGCGTTTTTCGGCATAGTCCAGGGTGTACTCGATGCTGTCGTTGACGACCTCACCGCCGTACTTGGCAAACAAGGCCTGAATGCGCTGCTCGGCCAGATTGCACGCCCCGAACATGGCCGCCAGATCTCCCCGCAGCACCTGCGGAATACGCGAGTTGGCCAGAATCCAGTCCAGAACATCCTCGCGCAGCTCTCCCTTCTCAAACAGTTTGATGGGCGGAATACGCAGGGCTTCCTGCCAGATATCCCTGGCCTCGGGATTATAGCCGCCGGCCACCGGTCCACCGAAATCGGCCATATGGGCGCGGACGGACGGGAACAGGACCGGCTTGCCGTCAAAAAAGACGGGCTTCATGACCGTCCAGTCGGCGTGGTGCGTCCCGCCGTAATAGGGATCGTTGACCATCACCACGTCGCCCTCGTGCAGGTCGTCGCCAAAGGTGTCCATCAGCGCTTCGACCGACAGAATGGAGGCAAAGATATGGACCGGGATGGCCGTCGCCCGAGCAACCAGGCGGACAGCGTGTCCGTCGTAGAAGAACACCCCGGTCGAATAGTCGTGGACCTCGTTGAACAGCGGATGGACCGCGGTGCGCTCCACCGTCTTGCTCATTTCCTCAGAGATTGCCTCCAGCGAATCTTTCACTACCAGAGCGGTGATACGGTCAACCATGAGTGCTCCTCCTGTGCCTGTGTGTCTCGTGGAGATGCTTACGTTTGTTGAGATAGCCCTGCCGACATCTCGGCCGGAAATGGACAGCCCGGACGGTCACAGCCGGCAATGCGAAACGGTAGCGCCGGCGGCGCAAACGCGGCCGTCAGCCGTGTGGCAGGAATCTGGCCGGCCCGAGCCTGGTGCAAAGCCCCACTCACCGCCTGTGCAACGGCCAGGCTGGGCTGATAGGGCGACCAGCCGACCGACATGGGGAGCGTGGCGTGCAGAAAACTGTGCTCGGGAATGACAACAGACACGGGCCGCAGCAGCCCGTCATTGGCCGGGATTGCCGGCCACAGGGCCACCAGGGGCAGCAGGGCGGCGGCGGTCGTCGTTGCCGGCGTGCTGTTAATAAATCCTTTGGCCGCAGCCGAGCTGCCGCTGAAGTCGAGACGCAGTGTTTCGTCGGCAAGCGACAGCCTGAGCGCGACCCGGAACTCGTCGTCTTCCAGACACGAACGCACCGGTCCGCTCTCGGTTCGCCACTCCCCAGGCGCGATTTTTCCGAGTTCGGCCCTCACCAGCCCTTCGGTGTCGGCCAGGATGTCGTGCAGGGCCTGGGTGTAGGCCCCGGGCGAATACTGGGCAGCCAGGGCCGTCACCTCGTTCTGACACGCTTCCAGAGCAGCGACCAGCAGCTCCAGGTCTTTTTCGATCAGGTGCGGCAGGCGGCTGTTCAGCGTCAGCATGGTCAGCGCATCCCGCTGCAACATCCCGCCACGGTACAGGCGTATCGGCGTGACCCGCACGCCCTCGGCCCAGATTTCCAGCGCCCGGGGGAAATAGCCGCCCAGGGCGTTGCCGCCGATATCGGCCAGCGGGACCTGAAACGTGGCATAGCCGAGGTGGCGGCCGGCGGCGAAGAGGGGCTTGACCAGGGCCGCATCCTGCACGTGGCTGCCGCCGGAAAAGGGATCGTTGGTCAGGACAATATCGCCCTCCGCCAGCGTATCTCCAAAATAGGCCAGCACCGAGCGGGTGACCGCGCCGAGGATGCCGAGGCGGGCCGGATTGTCGATGGCGACCAGTTGGCCGTCGGCCGTGCTGAGGGCGCAGGCGAGATGGCGTCGATCAATCAGAGCCAGGGACGCCAACGAACGGAGCAGCTGGGGACGGATGCGCTGGAGGATCGCCGCCAGCCCCTTTGCAAGAGTCTGATCGCTCATCTCATACTACCTCGATGACATAGCTGAGCTGTTCGTTGAGGGTCGCCCGTTGGCCCGGTAAAATCACAATTGAGGTTTGTTGCTCTTCGATCACCGCCGGTCCCTCAATCACATTTCCCGCCACCACCTGGTCGCCGTCATAGATGTCGGTGTCCACATAGTCCAGGGCGGAGACAAAATAGACCGGCCGGCGGCCGCTGTGAGCCGCCTGCGGGTCGGCGGCTCCCAGCCGGGCGGTTTGCAGGCCGGGCTTGGGGCGGACGCCGATCAGGTCGAGGTGGACGTTCAGGATCTCGACCTCGTCGTGTGGCTTGTCGAAGGTGTACAGCTGGCGGTGGAGGGTGTGGAAGCCGTCAATCGTGGCGGCCAGCTCGGCCGGCCCGACTCGGCCGTCCGGGCCGGGAACCTCGACCGTGACCTCATGGGTCTGCCCGACATAGCGCATGTCCAGGGAGAAGCGGGCCAGGATCGTGTCCAGCTGAGAACGCTGGCCACCCAGCGCCTCCTCGGCCTCGGTTTGCATCCTTCGGAACAGCGCGTTCAGGTCGGCCAGATCGAGATCGCTGCCGCGCGCGTAGAAACTGCGCACCCGGCTCACCCGCAGGTCGGACAACAGGTCGCCCAGCGCGCACAGCACCGGAGCGGTGCCCTTGGGCACGACAATCGTCCGAATGCCCAAGGCGTCAACCAGCGCCCCGGCGTGGACCGCGCCGGCGCCACCGAACGCGGTGAGGGCAAAATCGCGCGGGTCATACCCCTTGGCCAGCGAGACCTGACGGACGCTGTTGCTCATGCTGTTATTCACAATCCGAAAAATGCCGCCGGCCGCTTCGAGCACCGACATGCCCAGCGGCTCGGCAATCCTGCTCGCAATCGCTCGCTCGGCCGCAGCCGCATCGAGCCGCATGGTCCCACCCAGAAAAGAGGCGGGGTTGAGGTAGCCCAAGACCACATCGGCATCGGTGACTGTGGGCTCGTGTCCGCCAAAACCGTAACACGCCGGCCCCGGATGCGCCCGAGCGCTGTGCGGACCGACGCGCAGGGCGCCGCCCTCATCGACCCAGGCGATACTGCCGCCACCGGCCCCAATGGTGTGAATGTCGATGAACGGAACCGCCACCCGATAGCGGCTGATCCACTGCTCGGTGCCGATTCTGGGCCGGCCGTCCTGGACCAGGCACACGTCAAAGCTCGTCCCGCCCATATCGACGGTGATGACATTCCGAAAGCCTGAGCCCTGACCGAGCTGGGCGCCGGCCACCACGCCGCTGGCCGGCCCGGACAGCAGGGCCTGGACGCCGTGCTGACTGGCCTGCCGGATACCGGCTATGCCGCCGTTGCCGTGCATGATGAACAGCTGGCCCTGAAAGCCACGCTCCCGGAGTTCTCTCTCCAGCCGTTGCAGATAGACCCGCAGCCGGGGCGTCACATAGGCGTCGACCAGGGTAGTGCTGAGCCGCTCAAACTCCCGGACCTGGGGTAGGATTTCGGACGACAGGCTGACGTACACCTCGGGCAGCATCTCCTGAATGAGGTCACGCGTGCGCAGCTCATGGACCGGGTTGACGAACGAAAACAGATAGGCGACGGCAATCGCCTCGACCTGCATGTCGGCCAGGCGCTGCACCGCAGCCCGGACTTCGTCCTCGACCAGCGGCTTGACGATGGTTCCGGCGGCGTCAACCCGTTCGGTCACGCCCAGCCGACGCCGACGCGGGACGATGGGATAGGGGGCCGGCAGACGAATATCAAAGGCGGCTTCCTTGTAGTTGCGCCGGATCTCGATGATGTCGCGGAATCCGGCCGTGGTGATGAGGCCGACATTCGCCCCGGTGTATTCCAGCATGGTGTTGGTGGCAACGGTCGTACCATGCACGATGGTCGAGATCTGGCTCAGCAGCTGCGGGCTGTCGAGGCCATACCTGGCCGCCAGCTGCTCAATCCCGGCCAGGACGCCGATGGCCTGATTTTCAGCCGTGGACAAAACCTTCTGCGTCTCGATATGGCCCGTCTGGTCGGCGCACACCAGGTCGGTGAAGGTCCCACCGACATCGATCCCAAGCTTGTACATGCGTATGCCACCCCTGCTTTACAGACCGGACAGCCGAGGCTGAGACGACTGCCCTGCCCTTCTTCCATAGCATGTCGGGCTGCCAGGCTTCTAGGCGGCGCAGCTCCGAGTGTGCTACACAACGCCCATGTCTACGCTCCAACACAAACGCCAACTCCAGGCCGCCTATGCGGTAGCCGGCGAAGAGATTCCGATTATCGACCTCGGGCCTTATCTGAGCGACCGGCCCGGCGCGGCCGAGACGACCGCGACCGAGATGCGCGACGCGCTCGAACACATCGGTTTCTTTTTCATTATCAACCACGGCATTGCCACAGCGCTGCGCGAGCGGACAGTCGAGGCCACCGCGCGTTTCTACGCTCTGCCGCTGGAAGCCAGAATGGCGCTCAAGATCAACCGGGCCGGGCTGGGCTATATCCCGTCCAAGGGCGAGTTCGGCAAGCATTCACGCTATTACACCGGCACCAAAAAGCCGGACCTCAGCGAAGCCTTTCTGCTCCAGCGCGACTGGGGGGCACGCCGGCCCCGCACCCGCAACCAATGGCCGGCGGACGAGCCTGAATTTCAGGCCGCCATGCGAGACTTCTTCGACGCTACGGAAGACCTGAGCCTGCGTATGCTGCCGCTGTACGCCCGAGCCCTGGAACTGGCGCCGGACTTCTTTAGCGACAAATTCCCCAGGGATCGCTGTCTGAACGTGCTGCGCGTGTCCCACATGCCGCCCGACCCGCTCGACGACAACCAGTTCAACATCTGTCCCCACACCGACGGCTCGTTCATGACCCTGCTGGCCACCTCGGACCAGCCCGGTCTGGAGATCCTGAGCCAGTCCGGCCGCTGGATCACAGCCCCGCTGATTCCAGACGCCTTTGTGGTCAACTCGGGCGACCTGCTGGCCCGCTGGTCGAACGGTCGGGTCCTGTCCACCCCGCATCGGGTGGTCAACACCTCGGGCAGCCACCGCTACTCGATTCCGTTCTTCTTCCAGCCTGCGGCCGACACCGTCATCGACTGCCTGCCGACGTGTTGCGGGCCGGACAATCCGCCCAAAAAACCGCCGATTACCTGCGGCGCCTATGCCAAGAAGTTCATAGAGGCGAGTTTTGCCCTGGGCGATACGATCTATAACGACAAAGGGGAGCTGGTCTCGACGGCTGGACAACACGCCTGAGCGGCATCTTCAGCACGCGACCGGCAGCTGTAGTAGGTCGGATTAGCGGAGCGTAATCCGACACGTACGGGATGTCGGGTTACGCCTACGGCTAACCCGACCTACACGGCTACACATAATGGTGAATTGCGCCAGCGGCCTCTTCAGCACGCGACCGGCAGTTCTCTCAGCCCGCGCAGGGTCACCATCTCGCGCCATTCCACAGCGTCCGTAGCCAGCCGCAGCCGGGGCAGCCGCCCCAGCAGGCTATTGATGGCAAGCTGAGCCTCAATCCGCGCCAAGGGGGCGCCGAGGCAGTGATGGATACCGTGGCTGAAGGTAATATGCGGGTTGTCCCGGCGGGTGATATCGAGTTGGTCGGGGTTGGCAAACTGGGCCGGGTCATGGTTGGCGGAGCCGAGTAGAATCAGGGTCTGCTGGTTTTTGCGAATCTGCTTGCCACCGATTTCGATATCGTCCAGCGCGGCCCGGAATGTCATCTGGACCGATCCGTCGTAGCGCAGGAACTCCTCAACCGCCGTCTGAATCAGGCCGGGCTCGGCTCTGAGTCTGGCCAGCTGGTCGGGATGCCGAAACAGGGCCAGCATCCCGTTGCCAATCAGGTTCATCGTCGTCTCGTGACCGGCCGCAAACAGCAGAATAACGTTGGCCAACAGCTCGTCTTGGCTCAGACGATCACCCTCCTCTTCGACGGCAATCAGAGCACTGAGCATGTCCTGCTGCGGCCGGGCCCGCCGCTCGGCGATCAGATGGGTGAAATACTCGACAAAGGACTCGGTTGCACGGTCGGCGGCCTGTGCGATTTCGGGCGTAATGACCGGATCGAGCGAGCGGGCCAGCGTGCCGGTCCACTCCTTGAACTGCTCCCGGTCTCGGACCGGAACTCCAATCAACTCGGCAATCACAATGACCGGCAGCGGAAAGGCCAGATCGGCAATAATATCAAAGCCGTCCTGAGCCGCGACCTGATCGAGCAGATCGTCGACAATGTGCTGGATATGGGGACGCATGCCCTCCACTACCCGCGGGGTAAACGCCTTGGTCGCCAGTTTGCGTAAACGGGTGTGATCGGGCGGGTTCTTGAGCAGCATCCAGTGCTGCTCCATATCGGCGGCCGCCCCTTCCCCGCCGAGGGCTTCGACATACTCGTTGTAGCGTTCCCAGTCGCGCGGGTTGACGCTGGCCTGGGAATGGCGCAACAGACTCACGCAGTCGGCGTAGCGGGTCAGGACCCAGAAGTTGAAGGTGTCACTCCAATGGACCGGATCGGTCTGGCGCAGCTGTCGATACGAGCGGTAGGGATTGTCACGGAACGCGGGAACAAAGGGATTAAATTCAACCGGGGGCGATGTATCGGTCATGCCGAACTCCCTTTTCTCACGATTCACTGTAGAGTACACATGATGCTGGTTCAAGGCGGAATCGCATCCCTGCCCCTCACCCCACACCGTCAGACATCACACCCAAGGAGAAAGCCATGACGAACACGATACACGGCCAGGTGCTCATCACCGGCGCGGTCGGCGGCTTGGGAACGGCCATGGTCCGCCGCCTGCTTCAGGAAGGCCATACGATTATCGCCTGTGACCGGAACGCGGAGGCGGCCGGCGAATGGCTCGAACGGCTACCGGCCGAGCAGCAGCCCGGCATCCGCTTCGAGCCGCTCGACGTAACCAAGGAAGACCAGGTCGAGGCTCTGGCCAAGCGCCTGGGTGACGACGGCGTCCATGTCGCCTATCTGATCAATAACGCCGGGATTTTCGGCGCTGGCACCGAGTCGCGGGTGTGGGAGCGCACGCTGCGGGTCAATATCCACGGCACCTTCTATATGACCCGGGCCTTCAGCCAGGCCATGGTCGCCCGCGGCTTCGGGCGGATTGTAAACCTGGCCTCGCTGTCGGCCTACGCCCCACCCAGCGAGCAAGCCCCCTACTCTGCGGCCAAGGCGGCGGTGACCGGCTACACCCGCTCAGTCGCCCTCGACCTGGCCCGCCACGGCGTGACGGTCAACGCCCTGGCTCCGGGCTTGATTCTGCACGACGGGTTGAGGGCCGTGTTTTCCGAGGCCGAACTGGAACGGCTGGCCCGCCCCATTCCGGCCGGGCGGCCGGGCAGACCCGAGGAAATTGCGGCCACGGTCGCCTTTCTGCTGTCGGACGACGCAGCCTATATCACCGGCCAGACCCTGCATGTGAACGGCGGGCTGTATCTGCCGGGCTGATGTTTGCAGTACCGGCTTTCGGACTAGCCCGGAGCGCCAATTTGGTCTATAGGTGAATGAACGTTCAGACAGGCTCAGACGAGAGTTCTTACCCGATTATTACAAGGAGGGAAGCATGGCCGAATACGATCTTCACATTGCAGGCGGCACGCTGGTTGACGGCAGCCGGGCGCCACGTCGCCAGGCCGACGTCTGGATCAAAGACGGAAAAATCGCCCATATCGGCACCGATGCCCCCGGCTTTGCCGACCACACCATCAAGGCCGACGGCCTGATCGTGGCCCCCGGCTTCATCGATCTGCACACCCATTACGACGCCCAGATCCGCTGGGATCCGTACTGCACCATCTCCGGCTGGCACGGCGTCACCTCGGTCGTGCTGGGTAACTGCGGCTTCGGCTTTGCGCCGGTCAAACCCGATTTCCGGGAACGCTCGATGCTGACCATGACCCGCACCGAAGCCATTCCGTATGACGCGATGAAAGCCGGCATGGACTGGGACTGGGAGACCATCCCCGAGTATCTCGACTCGCTCGACCGCTCCGCCAAGGGCGTGAACTGCATCCAGTATATGCCAACCGCCTCGCTGATGACCTACGTCATGGGTCTTGAGGCGGCCAAGAGCCGGCCGGCGACCGAGGCCGAACGCCAGGAGATGAAGCGCCTGCTGCACGAAGGCATGCAGGCCGGCCTATGCGGCTTTTCCATCCAGCGTCTGGGCCCGGACTCGACCCAGGCCGACTATGACGGTTCACCCATGGTCACCGACACCATGGCCGACGCCGACATTCTGAATCTGGGCCAGGTGCTGAGCGAGCGCGGGGACGGATTCATCCAGATCACCCAGGCCACCGGCAACATCAAAGACGACCTGCACTTCCTGGAACAGCTGGCCGCGACCGCCAAACGGCCGATTCTGCACAACGCCATCGTGCCGGCCCGCAAAGACCCCAAGGTCCACCGCCGCAGCCTGGACTGGCTGGAGCGCTGCCGCGCCCAGGGGCTGCCCATCTACGGCCAGACCGGCACCATCCGGACCGGTTTTGCCTTCACCCTGGAACACTGGAACCTATATGACGCCAGCCCGGCCTGGCGCGAGCTGACAACCGGCACCAAGCAGCAGAAGCTGGACAAGATGCGCAACCCGGCCCTGCGCGAGGCCGTCAAACGCGAGGCCGAGGAGGCCGACCGGCGCCTCCAGATCATTCAGGCCGGGGTTGGCGGCGCCATCCCGACCCTGCTGGTCCAGAGCGTCAACAACCAGACCGCGCTGGAAAAATATGTTGGCAAATCCCTGGGCCAGATTGCCGAGGAAGAGAACAAGACGCCGATTGACGTGATGCTCGACCTGTCGCTGGCCGGCGATCTGAACGTCGAGTTCCTGGGTCCCAACAAGGGCTTTAACGCCCAGTATATGGCCGAGATGATCAACGACTCGGACTACACCTTCCCCGGCGTGTCCGACGGTGGGGCGCACACCAAGTTTTTCACCGGCGGCGCCTTCACCACCGACTTTCTGCACTGGCTGGTCCGTGACGAAGGACGGATCACCCTGGAAGAGGCTCACTACCGGCTGTCGGCCCTGCCGGCCAAGGCGGCGGGTTTCCGTGACCGTGGGGTGCTGAAACCGGGCGCCGCAGCCGACGTGGTGGTGTACGATCTGGACGGCCTGGGCATTGAGCCGGACTGGATCGGTGAGGTCTCCTATGACTTCCCGGGCGGAGAATGGCGCCGCGTGCAGCGCGCCAAGGGCTATCACGCCATTATTGTCAACGGTCAGCTGACCTTCAAAGACGGCGCGTGTACGGGAGCCACGCCGGGCCAGCTGCTGCGCCACGGCCAGGGCCACAGCGCATAGGCGGCAGAGAGGACATACCATGCAATACGACGTACTGATTCGGAACGGTAGTGTTGTTGACGGCTCGGGCATGCCGCGCTTTCGGGCCGATGTCGGCATCGTCGCCGGCAAGATCGCGGCGATTGGAAAAATCCGCGACAGCGCCAAGGAAGTGATTGACGCCGAGGGCCATGTGGTCGCTCCGGGCTTTATCGACGGCCATACCCATATGGACGCCCAGGTCTTCTGGGACCCGCTCGGCACCTGTTCGTGCTGGCACGGCATCACCAGCGTGGTTATGGGCAACTGCGGCTTCTCGCTCGCCCCGTGCAGCGAGGACAAGAAGCTGATGGTCATGCGCAACCTGGAACGAGCCGAAGACATCTCGCCCCAGGCCATGGAGGCCGGCATCCGCTGGAGCTGGACGACCTTCCCGGAATACCTCGACGCGGTCGAGCGCCTGCCCAAGGGCATCAACTACGCGGCGTATATGGGTCACTCGGCCCTGCGCACCCACATCATGGGCGAGCGCGCCTTTACCGACGAGGCCAGCGACACCGACCTGGAGGCGATGAAGAACGAGATGCGGGCCGCGATGCGGGCCGGCGCCATCGGCTTTACCACCTCACGGACGCGCAACCATCAAACGCCAGACGGCCAGCCGGTGGCCAGCCGCCTGGCCAGCTGGGACGAGGTGCGCCAACTGGTCGGCACCATGGGCGAGATGGGCACCGGCGTGTTTGAGATCGCCGGCGAGGACACCGGCCTCAACCCGGACCGTATCCAGGATTATCTGAACCGGCTCAAGGCCCTGGCCGTTGATACCGGCGTACCGGTCACCTACGGCATGTTCAGCGCGCCCAAAGCCCCCGACTACTGGCGGCCCTTCTTTGCCCTGGCCGACGAGACAGCCGAGGCCGGGGGACGTATCTTCGTCCAGGTCCACAGCCGTTCCATCAGCGTGTTGCAGTCGTTTGAGACGGTCACCTCGTTCGACAAGCTGCCGGTGTGGCGTGATATCCGCAAGCTGCCGCTGGCCGAACAGGAAGCCGCATTGCGCAACCCGGACATCAGACACAAGCTGATCGAGTCGGCCAACAATCCGCCCCAGGACGGCGGGCGGGCGGTTGGCGCCGAGGCGCGGGCGGCCAATTTCAAGTGGCTGTTTCCGATCATGGACAAGGCAGTGCCGCCCTACCGGTCGATGCAGGACATGGCCCAGGAGCGCGGCCAGGACCCGGTCGAGACGTACATTGACCTGGCGCTGGACAAGGGCCTGAAGCGCTTCTTCATGCAGCCTCTGACCAACACCAACAACGACCACGTGCTGGAGATGATGCGCCATCCCCGCTCGGTGATTACTTTCTCCGACTCGGGCGCCCACGTGTCGCAGATCATGGACTCGTCACTGCAAACCCACCTGCTGAGCTACTGGGTGCGAGACCGGGAGGCGATGAGCCTGGAAGAAGCCGTGCGTCAGCTCAGCTTCGTGCCGGCCTCGCACTGGGGCCTGAGCGACCGGGGTCTGCTACGCGAGGGCTGGCAGGCCGACGTGGTGGTCTTCGATCCCAAGACAGTTGCCCCCCAGGTGCCGACCCTGACCTACGATCTGCCGGCCGGCGCCCGGCGGCTGAAACAAAAAGCCGACGGCTTTCTGGCCACCGTTGTCAACGGTGAGGTCGTGCTGCGCAACAACGAGCACACCGGCGCCCTGCCCGGTCAGCTGCTGCGCGGCCCCTTGGCCAGCCGCTAGCCCCGCGCTGTCTCAGTCCTGGCAGGTCCGCCTTTCCGGCGGGCCTGCTCCCTCCCCCCTCCTCTTTCCCTGGCAAGGCTGCGGATTCCAGGCTCCTCCCTGCAACGGCTAAGGCTCGGAAAGGAGAGTCACCATGAGTCGTATTTTTGGCGCGATTCGCCAGAACGGCTACGTTGTCCGCGACATTGAAGCGGCGCTCGACCACTGGATCAATGTCATTGGCGTCGGACCGTTCTTCTACTTTGATCAGGTCAAGATCGACGATTTTCGCTATCGTGGTCAGCCGTCTGAGGCGGCGGCGAGTATCGCCCTGGCCAATTCCGGGCAGCTCCAAATCGAACTCATCCAGCCCCGCAACGCCGCACCCTCAATGTGGCGCGACTTTCTGGATGCCGGCCACGAAGGCTTGCAGCATTTTGCCTATTGGATGGACAGTCCAGAAACCATGGATGCCGCCCTGGCGCGTGCCAACTCCCTGGGCTACAAGGTCGGACAGTCGGGTACGGTCGGCGAAAACGGACGCTTTGTGTACCTGTGCACCGAAGCGCATCCCGGCACGGTCGTTGAGCTGTCAGAAGCGTGTGGCTGGAAGGCCACGTTCTTCCGCAAGGTTGCCGAGGCAGCCCAGCATTGGGATGGCTCTGACCCCATCCGGCGCATGCACCGCTAAGTGACGACAAGAAGACCGTCAGGTCTGTGCGGTTTGTCGCGCCCAGTCTCGTAGCCGACGTGACCAGACCGTGCTTTTCAGCTGCGTACTCGCCTCAAGGAAGTCGGTCACCACACGGCTGGTCAGCACCGGAAGCGCCCGGCTCTCTTCCGTGGTCTCATAATCCTCGCCGGCCAAGATGAAAAACGTCACCCGTGTCCCGTCATAGCGCCACACCTCGGGAACGCCGATATGGGCATAGACGGGAAACTTGTTCAGCGAGGGGCTGGTGATGTCGATTTCAATGATGAGGTCAGGTGGCGGGTCAGTGTCGAGATCAATTTCTGCCTTGCCGCTGATACGCCCTTCATTCTGGATGTAGAAGCAGGAGTCCGGCTCAAATCCCCGGGCCAGATCGCGTCGTTTGAAGGTCGTCGAACCGGCATTGATGATATCGACCTGCATCTCCTCGGCGATCACCGAAACAAGCTGGGCCAGGGTTCGATTGACCGTTTCATGCTTGAAGGACAGGACCATGATTTCGAGTACTCCCCGGTCATAGGTGAAGTGAGCAGCGTGACTGTCCTGAAAGTCTGACAGCAATTGCTCGTAGGTCTCCCAGCTGATGCCGTGCAGAACCACCTGCTGTCCCTCTTCTGGAGACGCAACAGACGCATCGGGAGTCGGGGCAATCTCGGTCTGTACGCTCATCAGGCTTTCCTCGTCGCTCTTCATCAGCCAGGGCCGGCGATCCGGATTTCTAAGCCATCTTTTTGGGACTCGGCTGAGCATGGCCGCGCATCGGGTGCGGCTGGTAGGGTTCTTCCAGGGCGGCCACCTGCTCCGGAGCCAGCCGAATATCCACGCTGGCGAAAATCTCTTGCAGATGCCGCGCCTTGGTCGCCCCGATGATGGGCGCCGTCACCCCCGGGGCCTGGAGAATCCAGGCGCAGGCAACCTGGGTGGCGGTCACCCCGTGTTCACGGGCAACCTGCTGGGCGGCCAGGGCGACCTGATAGTCGTTGTCGTGGAAGTATAGATTTTTTGCCACCTTATCCGTTTGGGCGCGCCGGGTATCGCCGCTGTCCGGGTTACGCGCCCGCTCGCCTTCGAGCAGTCCGCGCGCCAGCGGACTCCACGGGATCAGGGCCACGCCCTGGTCGATGCACAGCGGATTCATCTCGCGCTCTTCCTCGCGGTAGATGAGATTATAGTGGTTCTGCATGGCCACAAAGCGCTGCCAGCCGTGCTCCTTGGCCGTGTACAGCGCCTTGGAAAACTGCCAGGCGGCCATGCTGCTGGCCCCCAGATAGCGGACCTTGCCCGACCGGACCAGAAAATCGAGTGCGTCCAGCGTTTCCTCAATTGGCGTGGCGTAATCCCAGCGGTGGATCTGGTACAGGTCGATATAGTCCATCTTGAGCCGACGCAGGGAGTTCTCGCAGGCTTCAATGATGTGCTTGCGGCTCAGCCCGCGCCGATTCGGTCCCGGCCCCATCGGGCCGTTGACCTTGGTGGCCAGGACAATATCGTCGCGCGCAGCCATCTCACCCAGCCAACGCCCGGTGATTTCCTCGCTGACCCCGATGGAGTAGACATCGGCCGTATCGAAAAAGTTGACACCCGCCTCAAGGGCGAGCGCAAAGTGCTCACGAGCCTCGTCCGCGCCCAGCGTCCACTCCCGCCATTTGCCGTCGCCGTAGCTCATGCAGCCGAAGCAGATGCGCGAGACGGTCAGGCCGGTCTTGCCCAGTCGTGTGTATTCCATACGCTCTCCAGTGCCGTAGGATCAGAGCCGTGGCATCACACTCGCCCACATCGCATTGTGTGTCAAGCAAAAACAGATTGTGGCTCATTCGAGCCAATACGGACAGGCTTGCAAGAGCCGGACGGGGTGTTAGAAGGGTGGACAGCGGAGCCGAGGACGAAAGAAAGTCAAATGGTCATAGGAATCGACAGCATTCAGCAGGTGGTCGCGCAAATCGTTCAAGAATTCCATCCTGAACGGGTAATTTTATTCGGTTCCTACGCGTCTGGAACGCCGACTCCTGAGTCCGATGTAGACCTACTCGTCGTGATGCCCTGCGAGGGAAAAGAAACGCGGAAGGCCATAGAGATACTCCATAGCATCGCCCCCAAGATTCCCATTGATCTCCTTGTCCGTACTCCAGAACGGCTTGAGCAACGCTTGATATGGAACGACTTTTTTCTCCAAGAGATTATGCAGAAAGGGCAGCTCCTGTATGAAGCCCCTCACCCGTGAGTGGGTGGAGAAAGCCGAGGGAGATTTTGCGACAGCATCCCGAGAGCTGCGGGTACGGCGGGCTCCGAACTATGATGCCGTCTGCTTCCACGCTCAGCAGTGCGCTGAAAAATATCTCAAGACTCGGCTTCAAGAAGCAGATACCGCTTTCGGCCGCACCCATAATCTGTCCGCCCTCTTGGACATGCTACTACCACTCGAGCCGCTCTGGGAAACGCTCCGCCCTCACCTTCAGGCGTTGACAGCATTTGGAGTAGACTTCCGCTATCCCGGAGAGTCGGCAGACAAAGAAGAGGCACGTGAAGCCCTGAAATACTGCACTACCGTGCGAAAACAAGTCCGCTCCAGCTTGGGAGTCGAACCATGAACTCTTCGCGTGTTCTGTAAGGAGGGAGTATGCCACACACGCTGCTGAAAAACGCCCGGCTGATCGACGGCATCGCCGACCAAGTGCAATCGGGAGTCTCAATTCTCATCGACGGCGAGCGCATCAGCCAGGTCGCCAGCGGTGATATTTCGGCCCCGCCCGACACCCGGGTCATTGACCTGGGCGGCAAAACCGTGCTGCCCGGCCTGATTGATACCCACGTCCACACGACTTTTATGGACAAGGAGAGCCTACCGCTGTTTCTGGCCGCGGGTGTGACGACCGCGCGTGACGTGGGCGGCAAACTCGAAAAGGTCAAACAGCTCAAAGACGATCTGAACAGCGGCCAGCTGCTCGGCCCCCGGCTGTTCATCTGCGGCCCGCTGCTCGACGGCTCGGATTCCAGCTTTGATCCCAACGGCCCGTTTGCCGAGCTGCTGGACAGCATCCCGTCGGTCGAGGAGGTGCCGGCCAAAATCAGCGCTTTGCTGGCGGCCGGCGTGGACGGCGTCAAGCTGTATTTCACCCTGCCGCCGGACACCGCCAAGGCGGTGATCGACTTTGTGGATAAGCGCGTTCCGGTCACCGGCCACCTGGGCTACACCCATTCGCTGGACGTGATTCGGGCCGGCATCGACGGACTCGAACACGTCTGGATCTCGCCCTATAACGATTTCTGCGCCACAGACATGCGCTTCGGTCCCGGCCTGTCGGTCCATTCCATGATGGACCGTCGCTTCGCCCCGCTGACCTTCAAGGGCTGGGAAGACGCCGACCTGCACGGCGATCAGGCCAAGACCTGGTTCGACGCCATGGTCGATCATCAGGTGAATATGGGCACCACCCTGGACCTGTTGTGGCTGGCCAAGATGGGGGTCGAAGCCGCCCTGCACGACACCGACCGGCGCTATATCGCGCCCATGGCGCTGGCCCGCCAGCGGAGTCTGGCCGAGCATATCGGTGAACGTCCCGACTGGGACATGTTCCCCGGCTTTGAGCCCAGCCTGGGCGCCAGGGCCTTGGAAAAACACCAGGAGGTGACCCGGATTCTCCACGAGGCCGGCGGCATTGTGGTCGGCGGGACCGATTGCGGCGGGATTGCCTATCCGCCGGCCGGGTTTGGCCTGCTGCGGGAAATCGAGCTCTTGTCCGAAGCCATCGGCGCCATGGCCGCGCTCAAGGCGGTCACGTCTGTGGCGGCCCGCTATCTGCGCCAGCAGGACCATCTCGGCAGCGTGGCGCCGGGCCGTTACGCCGACCTGCTCGTCGTCGACGGTGACCCGCTCACCGACCCGCGGCAGCTGCGGCGGCTGACCGACGTGTATCGTGGCGGCGTGGTCTACGACCCGCCCACACTGCTGTCCCAGGTTCCGCACTCGGACGCCGCCGCTCACTAACAGCCAGATTCCCAACAGGAGGAACACACCATGACACAAATCCAGATCATATCGGCCGACTCGCACATGATGGAACCGGCCGATCTGTGGCAGCAACGCCTGGATAAAAAATACCGCGACCAAGCCCCCAAGGTCATCAAACACCCCAGAAAACCGACGTATATCTTTGTCGCGCCCGACATCCAGCCCTTTCCGGTTGCGGGCGGCTTTGGCGCCGGCCGCAGCGGCCAGGAACTCAAAGACCATTTGAACCAGGGCTATGAGGCGGCCCGGCCCAGCGGCTGGGATCCGGCCGAGCGCCTCAAGGACCAGGACATTGACGGCGTGCAGGCCGAGGTGTTGTACACCACCCTGGGCATGCCGCTGTTTGGTCTGCAGGACGCGGACCTGCAACGCGCCTGCTTCGGGGTCTATAACGACTGGGTTGCCGAGTTCTGCTCGCACAACCCGCAACGCCTGCACGCCATCGCCCTGATCTCGCTCGAAGACATACACGCCGGGGTCACAGAGTTGGAGCGGAGCGCCAAGCTCGGCCTCAAAGGCGCGATGATCTGGGGCTCGCCGCCACCCGACCGGCCGTACAGCGACACAATCTACGATCCGTTTTGGCAGGCTGCCTCGGAACTCCACATGCCCCTGTCGCTGCACGTCATCACCGGCAAAAAGCGGCAGGGCAAGGAAACCCTGGGACCCGAGATCGCCTCGCAGTACATGAACATCATCCACGAGGTCCAGCGCTCACTGACCAGCCTGATCTTCGGCGGGGTGTTGGAGCGCTTCCCCGAGTTGCCGATCGTGTCGGCCGAAAACGACTCGGGTTGGTTCCCACACTATATGTACCGTCTGGACCATGCCTTTGAGAAGTTCAACGCCATGCTCAAGGAACCGCTGCCGCAAAAGCCCAGCGCGTATGTCAAGCGCCAGATGTGGGCCACCTTCCAGGACGATCCGGTCGGTCCCAAAACCTACGACATCTTCGGAGAGAATAACTACATGTGGGCCTCGGACTTCCCCCACACCGACTCCACCTGGCCCGACTCGCTCAAAATCATTGAGCGCGACTTTTCCAAGGTGCCGGCGGAGGTGACCAAAAAGATTATCTGTGACAACGCGGCCAAGTTGTATCGGATTGAGCTGGCCTAGTCTGTTTCTCACGGTTCCCACGTCCGGGTGGGGACCCTCGAAGAGGTGTTGCCGTGCGGAAACGGATTCTTTGGGCAGCCGACTTTACCCCTCCGCCCATGACTCACAAGATGAAACTGCGCTAGGGAATCAACACAACTTTCCCCACTGCACGCCGGGCGGCCAGATACCGATGGGCATCGGCCGCCTGGGCGAGCGGAAACGTCCGGTCGAGAACCGGCCTGAGGGTGCCGGCCTGGACCATGGCCAACAGCTCCTGTATCGGCTGACGGTGGAGGGCGGCGTGCCACGGCGGCAGGCCCAGATGCAGACCGCTGACCGTCAGATTACGGGTCAGAATCTGGGCAGCATCGAGCAGAGGCAGGGAGCCGCTGGCCCGGCCATACACGACCAACCGGCCCAGCGGCACCAGGCAGTCCAAACTCCGTGTCAACACGTCACCGCCGATACATTCCAGCACCACATCAACCCCGCGTCGGTCGGTCATGCGCAGCACCTCGGACACGAAGTCGTGCTCGGTGTAGTTGATGACTTCCTGGACGCCCAGCTGACGTAAGCGTTGCAGCTTGTGCTCGCTCGACGCCGTGGCAAACACACGGGCGCCCCACAGCTTGGCCAGTTGGACGGCGATCGTGCCGACCCCGCTGGCCGCAGCCTGGACCAGGACGAAATCCTGAGGCTGGACACGCGCACTGGTTTTCAGAATGTGGTAGGCGGTCGCAAAGACGACCGGCATACCGGCCGCAGTCTGGGCGCTCAGGGAATCGGGTAACGGGTAGACCGCGTCTGGCGCTGCGGTGGCATACTCGGCATAGCCGCCACCGCCGACCCAGGCCATGACCCGTTCGCCGACCCGCAGCGTGCTGACCTCAGCGCCGACCTGAACGACGTGGCCGGCCACCTCCAGACCGGGCGTCAGCGGCAGTGGGAAGGCTGACGGATAGTGCCCCTGGCGCCGACCGAGGTCAGAATAGTTCACCCCGGCCGCAGCCACCTTGATCAGAACCTGCTCGTCTCCAACGGCCGGCTCAGCCACGTCCTCATGGCGCAACACCTCGGGCCCGCCGAACTGATGAAAACGAATGGCTCGCATGACCCGCTGGGGACACCGGGGACGGGGGTCTTAAAATACGGCCAGCGGATTCACCGGCGAGGCGGTTCCCTTGACCAGCACCAGCGGAGCGATGACCGACAGAAACGTCCAGCGCGAGCGCTGGGCGCAGGCCTGGGCGACAGCCTCAAGGTCGCAGTTGTCTATCAGGTGCAGGCCCATGGCGACAATCGTGACGGCATGGATGGGCAGCAGCAGCTTTTCATAGCCGCTGGGCAGCACGTCGCTGGCGCCATCGCCAGCCATGGCGGCCACTTCGCGGGCGTGCAGCCACGGCAAACAGGCCGCCCCGAGCCCGGCCATGCCCTCGTTGAACGAGTCCCACGGCCCGGTGGCTTTCAGCCGCGCGTGGCGTCCGGTGCGGACAAACAGCACGTCCCCGCTCTCGACCCGAAAGCCCCCGGCCTGTTCGGCCCGGTCAAGATCGGCCGGGGTGATTTCCTCTCCGGGTTCGAGCCAGTCCTTGCCCTTCAGGCGGGGAATGTCGATCAGCACCCCCCGCGATACGATCCCGTCTTTGAGCGCGTCGATAGCGCCGTTCTGCGCGCCCTTGGCCCCGACATCCTCGGACGGATAGCCGTTATACATC
The DNA here is from genome assembly GCA_965243735.1 of uncultured Binatia bacterium (SeqCode). GTDB lineage: Bacteria > Desulfobacterota > Binatia > Bin18 > Bin18 > JAAXHF01. The sequence continues at coordinate 1,959,253 of CBDEVZ010000008.1, read as the reverse complement.
TGGCCCTTGTGAAAGACGTGGCACAGCGCGTCGAGGTGGGTGTTGGCCAGGCCGTGCGGCGCAATCGCAAAGTAGTCGGCGCTGTACGGAATCGGCGCGGCACTGCTCTCTTCTTTGGACCCGGTCTGCATCATGAGGTGCATCACCGGGGTCGGATTATCAGGACCGGGTTCGGTCGCCAGGGGTAGCGACATGGACACGGGCTGTCCGTCCTGGATGAGGGCTGCGGCCTGGGATCGCTTTTGCGGTGTAATATAGTTGAGCGCCCCCAGCTGGTCGTCCTGACCCCATTTGCCCCAGTTGCTGAGGCTGGTGAAAAACTCGTTGACTTGCGTTTCGCTCAGATCACGGTTGGCTGCCATAACCGTCCCTCCTTTGGCCGGCATCATAGGCAGCGCCCCTCAGAGCTGTCAAGAAAAACAGGCTGGTCACCCGGCGAACGGCTGTGCTACATCTGGACGGGCTCTGAACACCGGCTGAGCAAACTGAAGATGGATCTGCTGACTCGACTCACGGACGCGCTGGCGGCCTACGGACTGAACCTGATCGGCACGACGAGCCGGGCGGCCTACGAGGCGCTCGTGCCCACCACCTACGGCCTGGAGCCGCTCCTGCCGCAGACCCGGAGCGTTATTGTCATCGGCAACGGAGGGGGCGCTTTCTGGACCGGCTTCCGCCCCTATGCGGCCCGTCATGCGGGCGACCCGCACCCGCTGGATGACTACACGGTCGAAGTCGTCGAACGCAGCCTGACGCCGATTCTGGCCGCCTCGGGGGCGCACTATCGGTATGCCTATCCGTTTCGTTTTTGGACCGAACCGGTCTCGTTCATGCACCTGGCTCAGGCTGCGGGTCTGGCCGGGCCGAGCCGGCTGGGCATCATGATTCACCCGGTCTATGGTCCGTGGCTGGCCCTGCGCGCCGCCGTATTACTTGACCGAGACCTCCACCTCCCGCCCCCGGCGGCGGGCTTTGATCCCTGCCCTGACTGCGCTGACAAGCCCTGCATCCGGGCCTGCCCGGCGGGTGCGATCAGCGCCGAGCGCGGCTGGGATATTCAGGGCTGCGTCCAATACCGGCTGACGGCCAGCCAGGACTGTGCGGACGCGTGTCACGCCCGCTACCAGTGCGTGTACGGCCGGCAGCACCGCTATCCGCCAGACGCCCTGCGCTACCACCAGGCCCACAGCCTGGCCACCATGCGAAAGTATAGGGAAGACAAGTAGGAGCGGAGAATACTTCGCCCCTCCATTTGACTTTTGACTTCTTGGCTACGCCTTGGCGCTGGGCCGCGCCGACACGGCTTCATGCCAGCGCGCCAGATTTTTCTGCTCCGGCGCAACGCCGATCTTCGACACCCGACCAAAATCAACCGCACACAGGGCGGTAATATCGGCCACGCTGAAGCGTTCGCCGGCGACAAACTGACGGTCGGCCAGGACCTCGTCAAGCCAGGCCAAATTTTGGACGGCCCGCCGCTTGGCCACCTCGGCATACTCGGGGCACTGCTCAATGCGGCCCTTGAAAAACGCGTGGTGCTGCCGAAACGAATCGGCAATCGGCAGCAGGAGTTCAAACTCCATGCGACGGTCCCACATGGCCACCACGGCCCGGTCGGTGGCGTCAACGCCCAGTAGCGGCGGCTCTGGCTGGATTTCTTCAAAATAGCGGCAGATGGCGGCGCTTTCGGCAATACAGGTGCCGTCGTCCAGCTCCAGAACCGGCACCGTCCCCATGGGGTTTTTCTGCCGGAATTCGGCCTGACGGTTGACCGCATTCATAATATCAACTTCCTCGAACGGGACATCGAGCCCTTTTTCGGCCACAAAGATGCGGACCCGGCGCGGGTTGGGGGCGGCTTTGCTGTCGTGAACTTTCATACCATCCTCCTTGCTGAAGTCTGGGCTCAGCCTACACCAGCCGCCACACCGGAGCTAGACGGGCGGGCCGAGACCGCTTCCGGCGGAGCCCGATGTAGGCTATGCTTCGCCCCAGGAGACATCCTATGCCCCTGCCCGACCCGGTTCTGCAATCCGAAGCCTTTGAGTTGAGCGACGCCGTCCAGGCCAACGAGTTCTACCAGGACAAGGGCTGGACCGACGGCTTGCCGATTGTCCCGCCCACCGCCCATGGGGTGAGCGCCTGCCTGCGGGCGGCGGGACTCGGGCCGGATGCGGTCATCGGCACCGAACGTGTTCGGCAGCGGCCCTTGACGGCCGAAAAGGTAGCCATCAACGCCGTCATGGCGGGCTGTCTGCCCAGCTACATGCCGGTCCTGGTCGCCGTCCTGCGAGCCATGTGTGAGGAGCCGTTCAATCTGCACGGCAGCACGGCCAGTACCGGCGGCAGCGCCCAGTTCATCGTGGTCAACGGCCCCATCCGCCAGACCCTGGGCTTGAACGCCACCCATAATGTGCTGAGCACCGGCAACCGGGCCAACGCGACGATTGGCCGGGCGGTGCGCCTGGTGCTGATCAATGTGCTGGGCTGCGTACCCGGCCAGCTGGATCGCTCCACCCTGGGTCATCCGGGCAAGTATTCGCTGTGTATCGCCGAAGACGAGGAAGACAGCCCGTGGCTGCCGCTGGCCCAACAGCGCGGCGTGGCCGAGGGTGTGTCAGCCGTCACCGTGATGGCCTGCGAGTCGCCCCACCAGACCATGAACGAGTGGACCCACGACCCCGAGGAGATCGTTGAAACCTTTGCCGCTGAGATGCGCCACAATATGCTGACCTACTCGATCTGGCCGGGCAACTACGGGCTGGTCATTCCCAAACAGCTGCGCGAGTTGCTGGCGGCGGCCGGTTGGCAGAAACACGACATCCAGGACTATGTGTATCGCCGCGCCCGGGTCAAACGGCGCGACTGGGCCGGCGTCGGCAAGGCCGCTATCGTTAACCGGGGCGGCGGACCGGACCAGGAGTTTTGCGCCTTGCGCGCCCCAGAGGACCTGCTGGTGGTTGCCGCAGGCGGGCCGGCGGGCGGATTTGGCGCGGTCGTGCCGCCTTGGTTGGGCTCCAAGGCGCTGGCGGTGACCGAGCCGGTCGCGTCGCCGGGAGGAGAATAGGCGTATGAGTATTCGTGTTCTGAATCCGACCTTTGACCAAGCCGTGGACCACAGCGGACGGGTGCCGCGTTTGACCTCGCTGCACGGCTGTACCCTGGGGCTGTTGGACAACAGCAAAATCAAAGTCCGTGAGCTGCTTGACCATATGGAACAGATGCTGCGAACCGAGTATGGCGTGGCCCATGTGGTGCGGCTCAGAAAGCCCGACGCCAGCCGGCCCGCCCCCCCGGAGCTGGTGGACGAAATGGCGCGTTGTGAGGCCGTCATCTCGGCCGTCGGCGATTGAGGCAGCTGCTCGTCGTGCAGTTTGCACGACGCCCTGAGCGCCGAAAAAGCCGGTGTGGCGGCTACCGCCATCATCACCGACCGCTTTGTCCAAACCGCCCAGGTCATGGCCCGGGTTTCGGGCATGGCGGAGTATCCGTTCGCCGTGATTGCCCACCCGATCGCCAATAACAGCCAGACCGTGCTGCGTGACAAGGCCCAACAGGCGCTGCACCAGTGTGTGGAGCAGCTGGTCCAGGGCTAGGCCATGGCTGTGAAAAAAGCGCCCGCCAAGAGCGGTAAACACGCCTTGCGGGAGGAATCCATCCTCCAGGCTGCGGCCGCCTGCTTTGGCGAGCACGGCTACCGTGCCACCACCCTGGAGATGGTCGCCGAGCGACTCGATATCTCGCGGGTGACCCTGTACCGCTACTGTCCGAGCAAAGAAGAACTGCTGATTCGGGTCTTTGAGCGCTCCATCGCCATTTTTCAACGCGGCCTGCGCCACATCTGCGAACAAGACATTCCGCCGGCCGAAAAACTGCGCCAGATCATCCGCCATCAAGTCCGTCTGATGGCCGACCACCGCAATTTTCTGACCGTCTACTTCAGCGAAGAGGGCAATCTGCCGCCCGAGATGGCCGAGCGCTCGCGGGCCGAGCGACGGGTCTACGACGGGCTGATCGAGGGGGTGATTCGCCAGGGCGTGGAGTCCGGCCAGTTTGCCCGCCTGCCGGTCAAGCTGCTGTCGTTTGCCATCCTGGGCATGTGTAACTGGTTGTACCAGTGGTACCAGCCCGACGGTCCGCTGGCTGCGGATGAGGTGGCGCGGATCTTTATTGACCTCGTTGAGCACGGCTATCTGCGCGGCGACCCGCAGCACGATCTGTTGTCCGGCCTGGAGCGGGTCGAAAAAACCCTCAGTTCCCTCCAGCAGCAGCTCCAGCCCGCCTCCCGTTCCGACCCGCCCGCCTGACACGGCCCGCTCCGACCTTGGCCGCTGGCCGGTCGTGTAACCCAAACGTCTGTCTCAGGGGTCTAAAGAAGTATGTACGGAGCCGGGGGAGTGGAAACCGTCGAGGCTCGGGTTGAGCGGCCTGACGCCGGGCAGCTGGAGCTGGAACACCGCTTCGGGCTACTGGTCAGCTCCCATCGGGAACGCGCCAGACGCCTGGCCTGGCGGCTGGTCGGTGGCGACGCCGAGGCGGCCGAGGACATCACCCAGGACGCCTTTGTCAGGGCCTATCAGAAGCTCGGCACGTTTCGGCGCCAGGCCCGCCTTGAGACCTGGTTCTATCGCATCCTGGTCCGCCAGGCCCAGACCTACCGTCGCTGGCGTGCGGTACGCGACCGCTGGCAGCAGGTGTGGAATCCGCCCGGCTCCGAACACGTCCCGCAGCTGAGCGGGACGGCTCCGGAGGACACTGATCCTTTTGTCAGACGACGCATAGCCGAAGCGCTGGGCCGTCTGAGCCGCAGTCAGCGCGAGGCGTTCGTCCTGGTCCACCTGGAAGGATTCACCGTTCGTGAATGTGCCGAGCTGATGGGCAAGCCCAGCGGGACGGTCAAAAGCCATCTGCACCGCGCCCTCGGCCACTTGCGGACCGAACTGGCCGATCTCAGCCCCTTGGGGGCTGGGCCGACCACGGAGCACGACCGATGAGTACAGCGTCCAAACACCGACCGCCTGGGCGGGCAGACGCGGAGTTCGTCAAACGCCTGGCCGACCACTATGCCCCGTCCCCCCTCAGCCCGAGCCAGCGGGCCGCCTGGGACGCGGCACTCACCGCCCGGCTTGAAAAGCGACGCCGGGCGGCGGTCCTTCCCGGGCTGGCGACGGCCGCACTCGCCGCCGCGCTGGTGTTCGGCCTGGGCGGATGGTTTGGGTTTGAGACGGACGACCCGTCGGTCCGCCCCGACCCGGGGGTATCGGCCACAGAAACGCGGACACTTGTCGTGTCTGCGGAAGAGTCGGCATCTGACCTCCTCGACGACTGGGAATATCTGCTGGCCTTTCAGCCGGCCGACGACGAAGAGGACGGGCTGCTGCCGGACGACTATGCGGCGATCGCAAGCGTCTTTTTGGAAGGCTGAAGAGAGAGGAGATAACATGTGTCGTATTGTGTGTGTGTGCGTACTGCTGCTCGGGCTGAGTGTTTCCGGGGCCAGTGGCGAACAACCGGGACGCTCTCGGCACGCCGGTCCTCCGGCCGCGCGTTTTATCGAAAAACACGCCGAGCAGCTCGGGATTGACGAAACCACCCGGCAGGCCATCCAGAGCCTGGTCGAGGAGGCGCGGACCAGGGGCCGGGAAACCCGCGCTTCCCTGAAGCAGGCGCGGACCGACATGCGCGGGCTGCTGGAGCAGGACAGCCCGGACGAAGCCGCAGTCATGCAGCACGCCGAACGGCTCGGCGCGCTGAGAACCGAGGTCCGCAAAAACCGCCTGCGGGCGATGCTCCAGATTCGGGCTCTGCTCACCCCGGAACAACGCCAGGCCCTGACCGCACTGCGCAAGGAAAAGCGCCCCGGCCACCGACGCCGGGGACGGTTTGGCGCGTGTCGGGCCAATCTTGCCGAGCTGTGCCCCGAGGCCGAGCCGGGACAGGCCTCACTGCAATGCCTCAGCGATAATTGGGCCGCCCTGTCCGCGGGCTGTCAGGCCGTGTTTGAACGCGGCCGGCATCGGGACAAACGCAGATCGGGACGACCGGACTGAGCCGCGCCAGCCTATTTCCCGGACTGTTCCGACGGTGCGGCGGACGGCGCGGTGTGGCGGCCGGCCGCCCCGGACGGATTGGTATAGATATCGTTGAGCTGTTGGACGCAGCGGTCGGCCTCGGCCCGGACCCTATCAACGATTGCTCGGGTCTGGGCGTTCCAGGCCGCCGGTTCGGTCTGAAAAATACTCCGATACCAGCGCGTGCTGTGCTGAAAGGCCCCGACCAGATTGTCCACCTGCCGGTCGGCCTGGTCTCGACGCAGGCCGGCGATGATCCGCTCGCGCACCCGGCGGCGAACCTGCCAGTGTCCATAGCCGGCCAGGACAGCTGCCACACCCAGGCTCCAGCTCCCCAGCCCGAGGAACAGCTCGCCAAGGCCGAACCAGGACAGTAGCCCGAGCAGACCCAGCCCCCCTCCGAGCAGCAGCCCGTCCCGCCACACGACTCCCGCCCGCCAGCCGCGCAGTATGGCCCGCAATTGGGGAATCAGCTGCCGCTCCAGCTCGTTCGCCGAGCGCTCCAGGGTCCCCACCACACGGTAGGCCTGGGCGGTCCGCACCTGCTGGATACGGGCCTGGAGTTCACCGTAGTCGTGCTCCCGCAGCGCCTCGTACCGGGCGCGGACCTGGGGGTCGGCAATCGGAGCCGCCGCCGAGCAGCTGTAGATGTGATAAAAACGCCCGGCGGTCAGGCCCTTTTGGGCCAGGCCGCGCTGCCAGGCGGCCACCACCTGCTCGGCGTTATCGTCCTGGGCGGTCGCATCCAGATGGTTCAGCACATACAGAAATTTGCTGGAATCCGTACGCCGGATCGTCTTTTCGACCAGATGCTCAAGCGTATCCCGCATCGAGCCCGCCTCCGGGTGACGGGCATCAAAAAAAACCAGCACCAGGTCGGACAGGGCGACGATGTGGTCGGTCAGACGCAGCACTGCGGTGCGTTGCTCGTCCGCGTCAAAGCCGGGGCTGTCAATGAAAATCCGGCCTCGGACCACCTGGCTGGGACAGGTTTTGAGCTGGAGGTAGGCGTCCATGCGTTCGCCCTCACCCGGCACCGAGGCCTCGAGATCATGGCTGATTTTATAAAACGGGAAGCGTGGGTCGGCGTCCAGCGCCAGGGCCGGCAGCGCCCGCACCTGGGCGTCCTGGCCGTAACACACGACGGTAAACTTGTCGTCAACGGCCTGGTTGCCGGTCAGCTGTAAGGGGTAGTCGAGATAGTCGTTGAGGAAGGTCGATTTGCCGGCCGAATACGTCCCCAGAACCGCAACGATGGGCCACCACGGCACGTGACGGGTGTAGGACTCGGTGGGCGAGAAAAATCCCAGCCGGCGGGCGACCCTGTCCAGTTCGCGCAGGCCGGCCACCACGGCCAGAAAGACCGGCCCCTCTTCCTCCAGTTCGTTCTGGATATGTGTCTCGAGAGCCGCCTCAAGGCGGTCCGAGTGAACGGTCTTGCGTCCGAATGCCACGCGCTTCCCCTGCCGCCGAGGCGCCCGCACAGCGGAGGCTGAACCTGCTCCGAGCGTCGCCTACCTGGTGCCTCAGGCGGCGGCCTGGACCAACCGCTTGGTGATAAAGCTCGGCTTGAACAGCGCGATCAGCACCGGCAGCAGGGTCATTGTGGCCAGAAAACTCACCCCCATCCACAGCGCCAGCAACAGTCCCATCTCACCGCTGAAACGCAGGCTCGACAGGGTCCAGAACAGGGTCCCGAGCACCATGGTCAGGGCGGTGAAGGTGACCGCCTTGCCCGAGGTCACCAGCGTCCGCAGGACGGCCGCGTCCAGCCCTTCGCCGGACTTTTGTTCCTCGATAATCCGGCTGACGATGTACAAGGCGTAGTCAATACCGAACCCGACCCCGACCGTGACGACCGGCAGGGTATGGATGTTGATGCCGATATCCCGCGCCCCCATATAGGCGTTGATGATCGCGTTGGCGACCAGCAGCGGCAGAATCATGTACACGCCCGCCAGCAGCGACCGGTAGGTCACCACCAGGATGAGAAAGATCGTGCCAAAGCCGAGGATGTTGACCAGAATATCGTTTTTGAGCAGCTCCTCGTTGGCCGCAGCCAGGACCCCGATCGGTCCGCCGGCCAGACGGAAGCGGGCGGTCTCCAAGGGGTTGGCGGCAATATACTCGCGGGCCCGCTGGATGATCCGGCGCACGGTATCGCCCTTGTGGTCGGCCAGATAAAAATGGATGGGCGCGTGACGGAACTGATAGTCGATGACCCGTGCGCTCTCGCTGTGCGAGACGCCGAAGAAGTAGCCCGAGATCGCCATCAGCACCTGAGCCCGGGTCCGGGGCAGGACGTTCCACTTTGGATCGCCGGTGCCGTTCGTCGCCCCCAGGATATCGACAAACGAAAAACTCGCGCCGACCGCCGGGTCGCGCTCCAGGTAGCGCTGGAAGCTCTCAATCCAGGGGAGGACCTCGGGGTTCATCAGCGACGGCTGCGAGTCGCGCCGCTCCAGGATTTCCCGCGCGCTCAGGCCTTCCTCGGAGGCGCCCGTGTCTTGGGGCAGGGTGCGTTCGGCCATGACCATCAGGTTTTCCACCCCGCCAAAGGTTTCCTGAATGCGGGCATGGGCGGTGTTGTAGGGAGAATCGCGGTACAGCAGGGGCGAGATCGCGCTGGGATCGCCGATGACGAGGTGTTGCCAGAAATAGACGCTGCCGACCATCAGCCCCAGCCAGGTAGCCAGGGTCAGGGCCTTGCCCGCCGGAGACAGCAGGCCTGCGGCCAGGCTGCTCAGGGTGCGCTTGAATATCCCCTCGTTGCGTTTGAGGACAATCCGCACATCGGGTTCGCGCAGGTAATGGTAGACGATCGGATTGAGCAACAGCTCGCTGATCGTAATAGCCAGGATCCACACCGCAGCACTGATGGCCAGTTTCTGGAGCAGCACGATGGGGACGAACAGGATGACCAGCACCCCCAGTGCATCGGTCAGAATACCCGACAGGGTCGGCACGAACAGCTGGGCGAAGGCGGACACAATCGCCGGCTCCTTCTGCCAGTCGGCCTTCTGGTATTCCTCGTAATAGCGCTCGTGCATCTGGACCGAGTGGCTGACCGCCCGGGCGGTGATGAAGAACGGGATGACCAGCGTCAGCGGATCGAGGCTGAAGCCGATCATTTTGATGAAACCCAGCCCCCAGATGGCCGACACGACCCCGGTGATGGTCGGCCGCAGGGCGCCCCGGATGTCGTGGAAATACAGATACAGACAGATCCACATCAAGAGGGTGGTGGCCAGAAAGATCCAGTACACCTGCGTGGCGTAGTAGTACACCCAGCCGTACAGCGCCGGGTGGCCGGCAACGTGGATGGTCGTGTTATCGTCGCTGAACGGCTCGACCACCGCGCCCATGACTTCGTCAAACAGCCGCCGATGATCGATCCGGCCTTCAATGAACGTGGCTTGCAGCAGGGTGGCTTTTTCGTCGAGCGAGACCAGCACACCGTACAGATTCGGGGTGGTGTAGACGATCTCCCGCACCCGGCGCACGTCGTTCTCGTTCTGCGGGGCACGCTCCATGATCGGCTCGATCTCGGTCAGGCCGCCGCCCTTGAGCTGGATGCGCCGATTGGTCCGGTGGGCCAGGGAGTTGATCAGGTCGTGGTTGACGCCGTAGATCGTATCGAGCCGCTTGGTCATCTCAAAGACCTTGCTCAGCGTCTCACGGGTAAAAATGGTCCCTTCCTTGACCTCCAGCATGATCTGGAGCGTATTCGCCCCGCCAACCTCCTCGGCATAGGCGTTATGGGTCTCGATGAACTCGTGATCCTGCGGCAGCTGTTCGTCAAAACGGGTGATCAGATCGAGTTGGAGGGCAAAGGCGGCAAAGATCAACGTCGCCACGGCAACGCCGCCCAAGACGATCTTGCGCCGCGCGATCAGCTGTTCGCCGAGGTGGTACAGGAAAGCCTGGTCTGCGTTCCGCTCTGTTTCACTCATGACATGCTTCCTCCTGGCTGGTGTCGGTCAGCCCGTAGCCTGACCATCCCATCCAAACCAGACCGCGTCAAGCACCGTTCTAGGGTCAATCCACAACCCGAGAGCGGGCGTATGGCCGCCTTGCAAAGCTCACAGCCAGGCTTTAGGCTCGGCGGAAGCGGCGTGTACGACACAAAAAAGCGAGGGTCAGGAATGCCACAGGCAACAGCACAGACGGTCTTGAGCGTTCCGTTTCGGCTCAAGGTTGAGGCGACGCGGCTGACGGAGCAGCAGTTCATCCAGTTGTGCCGGGAGAACCGGGATTTGCGCTTTGAGCTGACCACCGGCAAGGAGTTGGTCATCATGGCGCCGACAGGCTCAGAAACCGGCCGGCAGAACAGTGAAATTGCCTACACGCTGACGGCCTGGGCAAAGAGAGAGGGAAGCGGACTGTCGTTCGACTCTTCCACCGGCTTTCGCCTGCCGAACGGGGCCATCCGCTCACCAGATGCCGCCTGGATCAGGCGAGACAGCTGGCACGCCCTCAGCCCGGAGCAGAGACGAGGCTTTGCCCCGCTGTGCCCAGATTTTGTGCTGGAGCTACGCTCGCCGAGCGATCAGCTGTCAAGCTTGCAGGACAAGATGCAGGAGTATATCGACAATGGCGCGCGCCTGGCCTGGCTGCTCGATCCGTCAGAAAAACGGGCGTATATCTATCGGCCCGGCCGGCCGGCCGAACAGCGTGACGCTCCGCCCACGCTTCGCGGCGACCCGGTATTGCCGGGCTTTGTGCTGCGCCTGGACGTGCTAGACTTTTCCTGAACGGACCCAGACAAAGCCGGCCGGAAGTCATTCGATGTGGATGGAATCAACCCGGTTTTGGGCATACGTTCCTTCTCAACAGTTCTCGATGGCTGCGCCGGAACCTCGTGTTATCCAGTGCCTGAGGGGCGTTTTTATCCCTACGCGTCGTGTAGACTTTTCCTTGCGGGTTGTCGATCAACTTTCTATCTCTGAAATCGTCGCCAAGATCTCGGTCGTTAGAATATAACAGCCGAGCTCCGCTGACTTGGGCTAAGGCAAGAATATGAGGATCGTCTGACCTGATTGTCCCCCCGCGTTCGATTTGCCGTGTTCTTGCGTCAACTTCTTCTTTATTCACAGTTGTCATTTTTCCAGCAAGCTGGGCCGCCTGCCCCCAGCGTCTGAAGTCTGGCGAATTCTCTTCAAGCTCCTCGAGCAACTTGCCACCAACAACCAGCCGGCCACCCCCCTTTTCAAGCCACTCAAAGAACTTCTCTGCTGCGGGCGGCGGATTATCACCGAACACCTCGGGAGCGACATTAACGTCAACGATTGCGCACATTCTTCTTCAGGTCCCTGCGGATTTCATCTCTTCCATAAAGACCTTCGCGTCTCTTCCATGAAGAATTGGCGGTAACCTGGCGGAGCGTCCAAGACGTTTCCTTCTTCGTCGAATCGTAACGAATGAATGCGAACGTCCAGGTCGTCACGCTCAAAGTACAAGATGGAAACGTCCTCGGGCTTCAATTTCGTCTCTTCGTCGCGCACGTCCATGCGCACGCGGTCAAGCAAGTGGTCGCTGTGTGTTTCGACTATTAGCTGTCGCTCTCGTCCAGCGACCTGGCAGAATAGGCTTCCGAGGGCGGCTTGGGCACTCGGGTGAAGATGCACTTCCGGTTGCTGCAACAGAAATATGGGCGGAGCGTCGCGGCGCAGCAGTTCGGTAATGACTGGCAGCGCTTGGCTGACGCCATAGCCGACATCGATCAGGTTGCGATGCGGTCCTTTGGATTTTCTTCCGAACTTTCTGACCTGGATCTGGAAGGGTTCGCTTTCATTCCTCCCCAGCCGTCTGACCGAGATTTCGTCAAACAGACCGGCATCCTTACCGAACTTTTCAAGCGTGTCTTTGAGAGCGTTCCATTTTGCTTTATCCCGAAAGTACAGGTTAGCGAGATACGTAGGGATGTAATCACCGTCGGGATCGCGTGTTGAATGCCAGGGATCATAAGTCCTAAGAGGCTTGGAACGGACCGGAGCGCTGGCAAAGGGCCGCGGTACGTACTTATAAAAGTCTCCCGGCTCATATGCGACGATCTGTTCAATCAGTTTCCAATCTTCCTCTGTAGGTCGCACAGGACCATTGGAAGCGACCGGCTCAAGACCTTTTTCTCTACCTTCTCTTAAACGCTGCTGCAAATTTTTTAGAGAAAAAGAAAACGAACTCATCCAATCATCCTCGGCAACCACTCCAATACGAACTAAAGTAGACGGTTTCTGCCAAGTGCCGTTGCTCGTCCCGAAGCGGAGCAGCCCGTGCTGACACTTTCCAAGGCATTCTTCAATCCAAACGTCCTGACCGAAATCGGAAATGCGTCTTCTCACAGGAATCGGCACAATTCCTTTCTTTCTGAAAGTGACCTCAAAGCGGTGAGGTCTAGCCTCCATGATTGGGTCAGTCGGGTTTCTGTGAGTGAAATTGAATCCCGCCTGAAAGCTATCTGCTCGGCTTCCCCTTCCTCCCCGGTGATGGGCAATTTCGTCAAAACTGCCAAGATCGTAGGGATCTTCCTTGAAATCTGGAACGCGATGACAAGCCACGTCCCACAGCGCCCGGATCAGCGCCATAAATGAGGTCTTGCCAGTGCTGTTTTCACCGACGAGCAGGGTCAGCGGAGCCAAACGGGCGGTCTGCCTTTCCCGGAAACAACGGAAGTTTTCGAGTGTGATACTGTCCATGACAGTGTCTCCATTCTTCGCCTCAACACCGACAAAAGCATAGTAGCGAGCAGGCACTGCTCGTTGCACCCCTGAGGACAAAGAACCGAAGAGCGTAGGCAAGCAGCAGAGAGACGGAGCTGTGGTCCTGTCCGGTGCCAATCAGCGCCCGCAATGCGTTGGCGTGGTCGCCCGACTAGCGCTCCAACTCGGTGTTCCAGTACGCCGCATCAACCTCGCTCAGATACGGCAGCCACTCCCGGTAGCGCTTGAAGCTGAAGGTCTCGATCATGAACGGCGTCCACTCCGGCTGAACCGGCTTCTTGATCAGCCGCATGTGGGTCTCTTCGAGCAGCAGACCGCCTTTCTTGCGGTTGCAGGCAAAACACGAGCACACCACGTTGTCCCAGCCTGAGGTGCCGCCCTTGGAGCGCGGAACGACATGGTCGAGGTTCAGTTCAGAGCGTGGCAGGCGCCGGCCGCAGTACTGACAGGTGTTCTTGTCGCGGGCAAAGACGTTGAAGCGCGAGAAACGCACCCGACGCTTGGGCACGCGGTCGTAGGCGACCAGCAGAATGACACGCGGGACCTTGATGGCTTGGCCGACCAAGCCGATGGTTTCGTCGTTCAAGGATGCCGACAGGGCGCTCCAGCTGTTGAAATCGAAGGTCTGGTACTGATCATCAACGGCTTTGGCCACCCCCTGGTAGAGCAGGGAAAACGCGCGCCGTAGCGAGGTGACGTGGACAGGAAAGTAGGATCGGTTGAGCACCAGCACCTTGGTATTGAGTACACTCATGGCTGCCATGTCTTTCCCGAACGAGCCGTCTTTTCACGGCTTGTAAGCCCCTGACGGACAAGAATTTTTCCCGCCACCGTAGCCGGAGGGCAGTGGGCTGTCAAGATTTTGGGGCCGGGCCGGCTGGGCAACAGACACGAAAAATCCATGCCGGGCAGACCGCCGCCGGGCGCAGCCGGTCTTCGCACTGGCGTCGGTCGTCTTCCTTGTGTATAGTTGCGTCTGTAAAGGCGACACCGTGAAGACATCCAGCCATCTCCGAGATGCGTATGCGACTCTCCTGCCCCTGGTCAGCCAGCCCGCTCGCTATACCGGCGGAGAACGGGGGACGGTCGTCAAAGATTCGGCCCAGGTCCGGCTGCGCTTTGCCCTGGCCTTCCCGGAAGTCTACGAGGTGGCCCAGTCCCACCTCGGGCTCCAGATTCTGTACAATCTGCTGAACGAGCGTCCGCACCTGCAGGCCGAACGGGTGTATGCACCGTGGGTGGATATGGAAGCCGCGCTACGCCAGCGCGGACTGCCGCTCGTCTCACTCGAGACCTATACCCCGCTGTCAGCCTTCGACATTGTCGGCTTCAGCCTTCAGTACGAACTGACGTATACCAACATCCTGATGATGCTGGACCTGGGCGGTATCCCCCTCCTGTCTGAGGATCGGAACGAAACCCATCCGCTGATTATTGCCGGCGGGCCGTGCGCCTTTCACCCCGAGCCGCTTGCCGCATGCATTGACGCGTTCCTGCTGGGCGACGGAGAGGAAGCCATCTTTGATATCTGTGAGGCGTATCTGGCCTGGGACGGGACAAACCGGACGGACCTGCTGACCTCCCTGAGCCGTATTCCCGGCGTCTATGTGCCGGCGTTTTTCCGGCCTGCTTACAACCAAGACGGTACGCTCAGCGACATTGCTCCCCAATTCCCCGACCGGGCGGTTGTCCACAAGCGCGTCGTCACCGACCTCAACTCCATCCCCCAGCTCACCCGACAGGTTGTGCCCAACGTCAACATTGTCCATGACCGGATTGCGGTCGAGGTCATGCGTGGCTGCGTGCGCGGCTGTCGTTTCTGTCAAGCCGGCTATATCTACCGCCCCCTGCGCGAGCGTGACCCGCGCGCCCTGCAGCAACAGATCGACACCCTGGTCGAAAACAGCGGCTATGAAGAGGTCTCGCTGCTCAGCCTCAGTACCGGCGATTACAGCTGTGTGAATCCGCTGCTGCGCGAGATCATGAATCGCTTTTCTGGCCTCAAGGTGTCGGTGTCGCTGCCGTCTACCCGGGTTGACGCCCTCTCGCCGCATATCCTGGAAGAGATCCGCCGGGTGCGCAAAACCGGCTTTACCCTGGCCCCGGAAGCCGGCACCCAGCGGATGCGCGATGTCATCCAGAAAGAGTATAAAGAGGAAGAGTTGCTCGAAGCCGCCCGGGTGTTGTTCGGTCTCGGCTGGAAGAGCGTCAAACTCTACTTCATGCTCGGCCTGCCGGGCGAAACCGAAGAAGACCTGCTCGGCATTGTCGACCTGAGCCGCAAGGTCTCGGCCGTGGGCAAACACCGCCGGCAGGTCACCGCCAGCGTCTCGACCTTTGTGCCCAAGCCGCATACCCCGTTCCAGTGGGCAGGCCAGGTCAGTCTGGAGGAAACCGAGGCGCGCCAGCAGCTGCTGCGCCGCGAACTGCGACGGGCCGGCATTCAATTCAAGTGGCACGAGGCCCGGCTGTCATGGCTGGAAGGCGTGTTCGCGCGGGGCGACCGACGGCTGACCGGCCCCCTGATCAGCGCCTACCGACTGGGCTGCCGGTTTGACGGCTGGACCGATCAGTTTCGGCTCGACCTGTGGCAGCAGGCCTTTGCCCAGCACGGTGTGGACCCGGACTGGTATCTGCGCCGTCGTCTTCTGGACGAAAGCCTGGCCTGGGATCACCTCGACAGCGGAGTGACCAAGAAATGGCTGCAACGCGATCTGGCCAAGGCGTTCGAAGGAACGCTGACCCCGGATTGCAGCGTTGAGCGCTGCTCGTACTGCGGGGCGTGCGATTTTCAGACTGTCCGCAATGTGACCTACCATCTGAGCGGGGCCAAGGGGGCCGAGCATCGCGGGCCGGACGTTGACGGCTGGGCCAGACAGGTGTTGCCGGAACACAGCCTGTGGGGCACCCGGCAATGGCAGGTGATGCAGGAGAAGCGGACGGACACGGGGCAAAAGGCAAAGGGCACAGGGCAAAGCGCACAGGGCAAAGCGCCCTCCCCTAGCCCCCAGGGTTCAGTGCCGGCTTCAGGCTCTCCCGTTCCCAGCGGCAATGCCGAGGAGTGGCTGGCCGGCGATCCCAACACCATCGCGGTCAGCCAGGGCGACCACAAGGCTGGCGTGGTGCGTATTCGGGTCGCCTACAGCCGGCTTGAGGAGGCCCGCTTTCTGGGCGCGCGGGAACTCATTACGGTGCTGACCCGGGCAGCCCGGCGGGCCAAACTGCCCGTCGCCTACAGCCAGGGCTTCCACCCCAGCCCACGGATGAGCTTCGGCCCTGCCCTACCGCTCGGGATGGAGAGCGAGGAAGAGTTCTTCGATATTGTCCTGACCGAGGCGCTTGCTCCGGGCGAGTTGTCCGAACGGCTGCACGCCCAACTCCCGGCCGGCCTGGCTATTCAGCGGGCCGAAGCCATCGCCCTGAAGGCGCCGAGTATCGAAGCCAGCATACAGGCCAGCCGCTACCAGGTGACACTCGACTCGCTACCCGCCGACAAACGGACCGCCGCGTTCTGGACCCAGTGTTTCGACCGGTTTGCCGCCGCCCCGAGCTTTCCGCTTCAGAAACGCAACCGCCGGGGCGTCAAAACCCTGGACGCCAAGCGCTGCGTCCACCAGCTCGGGCTGAGCACGTCCCACACGCTGAGCCTTGAGATCGCCGTCACTCCAAAGGGAACACTCAATCCTCAGGAATTTCTCCGCGCCCTGGCAGACTTATCCGAGGAAGAGGCAAAAATCCTGCGGGTGACAAAAATTCAGACCGTATTTCATGCCCCCGTGGAGGTGGCAGTAGACCCGACAGAAGCGGAGCGGCCGCCAGCCTCGCTCACGCCGCCGGCTTCTGCACGAAATGGATAGACGTGCCGCAGAAAATCATTATTAACTCAACCCCCTACGAGGCCAGGGTGGCCCTCCTGGAGAACGACGCCCTGGTCGAAATTCACATCGAACGCACCCAACAGCGCAATATCGCCGGTAATATCTATCTCGGCCGCGTTACCCGGGTCTTACCCGGCATGCAGGCCGCTTTTGTCGACATCGGCATGGAAAAGGCCGGCTTTATCCACGTCTCAGACCTGTTTGGCGGGACGCTGCCGGCCGGTTACGCCGAGGATGAAGCCGAGGACGAGGCCGAGGACGACGCTGGGCCGGACGACGAGCTGGACACCGCCGCGCTGAGCGCCGCCTACCGGCAGTACGGATCGGAGGACGCGGACGAACTCGCCGAGGACGACG
The DNA here is from genome assembly GCA_965243735.1 of uncultured Binatia bacterium (SeqCode). Lineage (GTDB taxonomy): Bacteria > Desulfobacterota > Binatia > Bin18 > Bin18 > JAAXHF01. The sequence continues at coordinate 1,942,228 of CBDEVZ010000008.1, read as the reverse complement.
CGGACAACGAACCGGACAACGCGGATGAGGACTCGTCCGGCCAGACCAAACGGAGCCCCTCGGCCAGGGCCGGTTCGGGTGGGCGTGGCAGACGCCGGCGCGCCTCGGCGCCGCTGCTGCCGCTGGAAGAGAAGATCAAAAAAAATCAGGAAATCCTGGTCCAGGTGGCCAAGGAGTCGATCGGCACCAAGGGGCCGCGGCTGACCTCTCACATCTCCCTGCCCGGACGCCACCTGGTGTATACCCCGACGGCCGGCCATATCGGCGTCTCGCGCCGCATTGCCGACCCCAAAGAGCGCAAGCGTTTACGCGAAATCGTCGCCGAGATGAAGGCCGAGGGCGGCTTCATCGTCCGTACTGCGTGTGAGGGTCTGACCAAGAAAGAGATTCAGGGCGACATGCGGTTTTTGCTCAGGCTGTGGAGTGGTCTCAGCAAAAAACGCGAGACCAGCTCTGCCCCCGCACTGTTGCACGAGGACATGGACGTCACGCTGCGCATTATCCGCGATCTGCTGACCGCCGAGGTGGATCAGGTGGTGGTCGACAACGCCGACGACTATGAACGGCTCAAAGAGTTTGCGGCCACCTTCCTGCCCCGCTCGCGAAGCCGCATCCAGCACTATGACCGGCCGGAGTCGATCTTCGATCACTACAAGGTCGAGCCCCAGGTCGCCAAAGCCCTGGACCGCCGGGTGGAACTCAAATCGGGTGGCCATATCGTGCTCGACCAGACCGAGGCGCTGACCGCCATTGATGTCAACACCGGTCGCTTTGTGGGCAAGCGCGACCAGGAAGAGACCATGCTGCGCACCAACCTGGAGGCCAGCCAGGTTATTGTGGAACAGCTTCGCCTGCGCAATCTGGGCGGGCTGATCATCGTTGATTTCATCGACATGGAGCGGGCGGCCAACCGCAACAAGCTGACCGAAACCATGCGGGCAGCGCTGAAAAAAGACAAGACACGCAGCAATATGCGCAAGATCAGCGAGCTGGGGCTGGTCCAGATGACGCGCAAGCGTACCCGTGAGAGTCTCAAGCAGCAGCTGTGTGACCCGTGTCCGTACTGTAACGGCAACGGCGTACTACGCTCGGTACCAACCCTGGCCTATACGATCTTTCGCCATCTGCCTAAGGCCGCGGCCTCACACCCGCACGCCTCGACGCTGATGATTAGAGCCCATCCCGAGGTCGTCACCTTTTTGTACGACGAAGAGAGTGCCCACCTTGAGGACCTGGAACGGCGCCTGGGCAAGCGTTTCTTTTTGCGGGCGACGCCCAGCATGCATCTCGAAGAGTACACCGTCGAAGCCGTCGGGCCCGAGCCGGCCCCGCCATCGCCGAGCAAGGCCGGCAAGCGCGGAACACGCTCGCGTGGCCGTCGGGCCACGGCGTCAGACAGCGGCTGAGCCGGATCGCAGGCACCGGTTGCCCTTGTGCTACGCCCCTACCAGGCCAGGGCGTAGCTTGGCCGGCGCGGGTCGGCGCCGGCCGCCAAGACGCCGCTGCGTGGGTCACGTTGTGTGACTACCGCCCCGATGCCGCACGCGCCAACGCGGTTAATGGTGTGCCCCCGGCCAGCCAGAGCTTCGGCGGCCGCGTCTGAAAAACCCGCTTCGAGGTTGAGGACACCCGGGTAGTAGACACGCGGGTAAAACGAGTTGGGCATACTCTGAGTCGAAAAGCGGGGGGCTTCCACCGCCTGTTGTGGATTCATGCCAAAGACCAGGACGTTGAGCATCAGCTGCAGATTGGCCTGGGTCTGGTCGTCGCCGCCCGGGCAGCCGAAGGTCATGATCGGCTGCCCGTCGCGGCAGACCAGATAGTTCACCAGGGTTGTGCGGGGCCGCTTGCCGGGTTGCAGCCCGTTGGCGTGCGTGTTGTCGAGAAAAAACATCTCACTGCGGGTGCTTAGCGTACAGCCGAGTTCCGGCACGAAAGCCGATTTGCGGAACACGCCGCCGCTTGGGGTGAGACAGACGATATTGCCGTCGCGGTCAATCACCGCCAGATGGGTCGTGCCTTCTTCCGAGGCGGGCGGACTGCCGGCCGCTGCCGCCTGCGGCGCACGGGACGCTGGGCTTGACGCTCCGGGTGGCGTCCCACACGCGGGCAGTTCCGGGCAGGCTCGCGTGCCAACGCCTTTCACGCGTTGTGCGGCGTAGTCCTTGTCGAGCAGACCTGCGAGCGGCACGGCGGCGAACAGAGGGTCGCCATAGTAGCGTTCGCGGTCGGCAAAGGCGAGTTTGAGCACCTCGGTGAGCGTATGCACGTAGGCTGGGGAATTATGCCCCAGGGCGGGGAGGTCGACGTGCTCCAGCATGCTGAGCGCTTGCAGCAGAACGGCGGCCTGGGTCCAGGTCGATTGGGTATGGATGGTGCAGCCGGCAAAGGTGGTGTGGATAGGCGTTTCAAAGCGCGCTCGATATCGCGCCAGGTCGCCGGGCTGCAAGAACCCGCCGACGCGTTCGGAGAAGGCGACCACGCGCCGGGCGATTTCTCCCTCGTAGAACACCGTACGTGCCGCCCGCAGGCCGTCCCGACGCGAGCCCGGCGTTTTCCCCTCGGCTTCAACCAGCAAACGCAGGGTTTGGCCGAGTTGGGGCTGGACGAACAGGCTGCCCACAGCCGGCGCCTGCCCGCCGGGATAGAACACCGCCGTGCCGCCAGGCGGGTAGAGTTCGAATTGCGCCAGGGTCTCCGGGTCCTGGAGCATGCGGTGCATGTATTCGTACATGGGAAAGCCGCGCTCGGCATACTCGATGGCTGGCACCAGCACCTCCCCGAGCGTTTTGGTGCCGTAGTGCTCCAAAAGGAGCAGGTAGGCATCGACCACCCCTGGGACGGTGAAAGACAGGTGGGCCTGGGCGCCCGGACCGGTTGGAATCTTGTCCAGACCACGGGCGCGAAAGGCGTCTGTGGTGGCGGCGTGTGGCGCCACGCCTTGTCCGCTCAGGGCGCGCAGCTCGCTGCTGGCGGCGTGGTAGAGCATGCCGACCCCTTCGGCGGCCAGGGAATAGGACGCCGTCGGCTCGATCACAGCCGCAGCCAGGCCGGCGGCCACAGCGGCATCGAAGGCATTGCCGCCGCTCAGCAACATGCGCATGGCGGCCATAGAGGTGAGGGCATGGCCGCTGGACACGATACCATGGGTGCCGTGTATCACCGGCCGGCTCGTGGTGCGAGTCACGTCGGTATGTTCACGATCATGGGCTATAGCCACGCGTCACCTCCTTGGCAACAGAGCCTGGAGCAGGCCCCGTACACTGCTGCGCCTTGATGCAGAGGCTGCCTGCTCGGCAGCGTTCATATGAACAGAGAGAAACATACGCTGTTGTGGCAGTACGGGTTCTGCTAAGACGGAGCGCCGGGTTTCGCAAAAAGGCGCCGGTACCACGGGACGCCAGCCGCCTTGAGGCGCGCCCGTTCCTGCTGGAGCCGCTCCCTGTCCCGTTCCTTGGCGATTTTGACGAGGTAGCGTTCACCCGTAGCTGCGTGACAAGCCTTGTATTTCTTGCCACTCCCGCACGGGCACGGCTCGTTCCGACCGACCTGCGGGACGGAACGCGGCCGGGTTTCGACCGGCTTGCGGTTCGGCAAGGCCGAAGACAGCCTGATCCCGTGACGTTTTCTGGCCATATCCCACCCTCCTGAGCCCGTCGGCCGTCTAGGCGAGCGTGACCCCGCCGTCGACAATGATATTCTGGCCGGTCACAAAATCTGAGGCCGGTGCGGCGAGAAAAATGGCCGTCCCGAGCAAATCCTGCGGTTCGCCCACCCGACGTAACGGGGTTTGGCGAATCATCTCCTGCTCGACCTCGGGCCGGGTTAGATGCGGGGCGGTCATGCCCGTCCGAATATAGCCGGGGCTGAAACAGTTGACATACACCCGATGTCTGGCCCAGCGCATGGCCAGCACCCGGGTCAGTTGAATCACCCCGGCCTTGGCAACCGAGTAGGTCAGGCCCGAGTTGACGACCAAGCCCGAGATGGAGGCGGTGTTGATGATCTTGCCCCCACCGTGGGCGATCATGTATCGCCCAGCCGCCTGGGCACACAGGAAGACCCCGGTCATATCGACATCCAGCTCGGCCTGCCAGTCTTCCAGACTGAGGTCTTCGGGCTTCACGATCTTGAGAATACCGGCATTATTGAACGCAAAATCGAGTCCACCGAGCCGCTCAACGGTAAAGCTGACCAGCTCCTCTACTGCGGCCGCCTGGGCGACATCGGTCTGGAGCGGGCAGGCTTGCTGGCCGCTGGCACTGCGAATCTCGTCCGCAACCTGGTGGGCGGCGTCCGGGTTGATATCACTGACCACGACCGACGCCCCGGCTTCGGCCAGACCACGCGCAATGGCTCGGCCGAGTCCCGAGCCCGCTCCGGTGACATAACCCCGTTTGCCAGACAGATCGAAGAGAGGGTGTCCGCTCATATCGCATCCTTTCCGTCCCCTCTTGTATCCAGCCGTTGAAGGCGAGGCAAGACAGCGGCCAAGCCGGTGCGGCAGAGCAATCTGGATTGCACCCATACGGCCCGTATGGCATACCTGAGACGATCTGCTTCAGCTGGACATGCGACCGAGGAGCGTCCGTGCGTCAGGAATTACTCGACATCCTGGTATGTCCCGAAACGCAGCAAGCCGTCCACCTGGCCGACACGCCACTCCTCGACCGGCTCAACCGGCGTATCGGTCAAGGGAGACTGGCCAACCGGAGCGGCACCCCCGTCACGACTCCGCTGGAAGCCGCACTCGTCCGTGAAGACCGTCGGTGCTGCTATCCTATCCGGGCTGATATCCCAGTCATGCTGATTGACGAGGCCATCCCGCTAGGCGATCTATACTGATGGGACTGCACAATCCCCAAAGCCTATCATGAGTTGCATGGCCATCCGGTCGTCTGGTAGAGTGGGGGGTCTTGAGGCGGACGGAGATGAGGAAGCGGATGGAAGCGGGAATGCCTCTCGGATGGGGCGGTCATACCCCACGTCTTCCCGCCCTCGGTCGCGGGATCGTATGCAAGGTCTGAGTGGTTTACGTCTGGTGACGCTGGTGGTCAGCCTGGGCCTGCTGCTGGGCAGGGCCGATGCGGCCGACCGGCGCGTCCTTGAGCGCATCCATTATACCTCGGTCCGGGAATACACCCGGGTGGTCATCACCCTGTCTGGAGAAACCCGCCATCGTCTTTTCACCCTGCCGGCCGATCCGGCCAGTCGGCGGTCGCCGCGTATTGTCATCGACTTCTCCTCCGCCGGACTTGGCGCGCGCACCCCGCGGACCATCCCGATCCATCAGGGCCTGCTCAAGCAGGTGCGCACCGGGCAATTTGATCCGAGCACGGTCCGGGTTGTCCTGGATGTCGAGCGGCACGACGAACACCGCGCCTTTGCCCTGTATGCGCCCTACCGCCTGGTTATTGATATACGCGGGCGTCAGCCTCAACCGGCTCCGCTGCCAGACCGGCAGGTTGAGCGTAAGAAAATCATGATTGATCCGGGCCACGGCGGCAAGGATCCGGGGGCCTTGGGACGCAACCACGTCAAGGAAAAAGATGTAGTGCTGTCGCTGAGCAAACGCCTGGCTCGCAAACTCGAAGCCCGTCTACCAGTTGAGGTTTTGTTTACGCGGACGGACGACACCTTTATTCCCCTGGAGGAGCGAACCGCCCGGGCCAATGCGGCCGGAGCCAGCTTATTCGTCTCGGTGCATGCCAACGCCAGCCACAGTTCCAAGGCCCGGGGGATTGAAACCTACTATCTCAACAACACCAACGACCGGGCAGCCAGACGGCTGGCCGCCTTTGAGAACGGTCTGCTCCACTTGGCCAACCCGGTTCCGGCCAAGACCTACGTCTCGAATCTGGTCAGCGTGCTGCTGCAAAACGGCAAAGCAGACCCCTCGATCGACCTCGCCCGGCATCTCCAAACGGCCATGGTCACCCAGGCCAAAAAGCGCAATCCACAGGTCCGGAATCTCGGCGTCAAAAAAGGGCCGTTTTACGTCTTGGTCGGGGCGGATATGCCGTGTGTGCTGGTCGAGGCGGGGTTTCTGACCAACTCAAAAGAACGCCGCCTGCTGCTGTCTCCCGCCTACCAGAACGACTTGGCCGAAGGCATGTACCAGGGTATTGCCAAATTCCTCAGCCAACCGGACAAAAACCTGTAGGCCGGGTTGTCGATCAGGGCGTGTCGGCCTGCCGACCGGCCAGAAACATCAGCCCACAGGCCAGCCCGCAGCCGAGGCCGAGCACCAGGACGAGCCAAACGGGCTGAAACGGAATGGACGGCGCGTGGCCCGACCCGGCCAGCATGGTAAACACGAGCGGCACCGACAGAACGGTGTTGATGCGCGCGGCCAGGAGGGCAGTCCTGGCGCGTGGCGGCCGTTCCGTCTCAGCACCCTCTCCCGTCTGACCGAGGACAGCCTGGTGGATCGGCCAGATCACGAACCACACGTTCCACCACATGATCGTGCCCAGGACCACCCCACAGCTGATCCACAGTCCGGCACTCGATCCCAGCAAACCGCCCGCACCACTCAGGCCGCTGCCGAGCAAAAGATACTTCCACACCAGCAGTACGTAACCCGACAGAAAGGTCAGCATCGCCCCCCAACGAAACCACACCAGGGTAGGAAGCGTGATATGAGAGATAAGCTGGCCGCGGAGCGCGGGGCTGAGCCGGACATGGATGAAAGTCAAGAAATACAGCAGACCGATCCACGTCACGCCGGCCAGGATATGCAGCCACCGAAACAGCGCCTGGACGAGATCATGGCCATCAACCAGCATGGGCCTGTTGTGTCACACCCGGTCGCGGTGTGACAAGGACCACGTCACCCGTCGGCAAGCGATGCGGGCGGGCTTGGCAGACGTGGTCGAGATGCGTATGCTGGGACAGTCCGTCCCCGGACATCAGGAGGAAACCCATGGCCGAAAGAGGAAGAGGCGCCAGAAAAGACAAAGATTCGCAGCACAAACGCCCCTGTCCAGTGTGTAAAGAAAGCGCTCGGGTTGTCCAGTACGCGGGTTTTGGTTCGAAGAAAGGCTTCTACTGGGCGTGCGAGAGCAAATCGTGCGATTACACCGTTCGGACCCACTGAGCTGCGCCAGCCCATGACATACCCGGCCCGGGCCGCAGTCCAGGTCGAGGCACCCGATAATACACCCCCTATGCAACGCGTAAACAGTCCCGAATCCGGCGCTCCGTGCGTCTATATCGTCAGTCACGGTCCAGGCTGTCTGGACGGCGTAGTCGCAGCGGTGGCGGTTGCCCGCTACCGGGCCGGGGCCAGGCTGATTCCCCGTTTCGCCTCGAATAGCCGCATTGATCAGGTGCTGTGCTCGATCAGCACGGAGCACACCCCTGCGGGCAGCGAGGTGTGGATCACCGATATTTCGTGGACCGAGGAAGCGACCAACGCCCACCTGCGACAACTCGCGACCAAGGGCGTCAAGCTGTACTGGTTCGACCACCACCGGACGGCTATCGCCCGGCATGCCAGTGGGGCAATTCATGCGCCTTTCACCGACTATGAGCTGAGCGAGGCCGTGTCGGGCGCCCGCCTGGTGTACGAATATCTGGAGCGGCAGCTGGACGCCAGCGGCAAAACCAACGAGACGTTTCGCGCCTTTGCGCCGGTTGTGGCCCAGGCCGATGACAACGACCGGTGGATACACGCCATCCCCGGGTCGCGTGAGCTGGCCTTGACCGTCAGTACCCTGGCCGGCACCGACGACGACAATCTCGACGCCTACCACGCCCTGCTCGATATTGACGCCGACATCACCTACAGCCCGGCCATGCAGGCGGCCTACGAGCAATCGACCCGCGAGATCAAAGACAGCTTCGCCCTGGCCCAACGCAGCAGAGTCCGGCGAGCAGGGCCGGACGGCAGCAGCCTGATCTGCGCGGTGTGTGACGGCTATCCGAGCGAAATCGGGGACAGCTGGGGCAAACAGGCGACCAATACCGTCTTTGTCTTCTATGACCGCAAAAACGGGGGGATCAGTTTACGCCGCTCCCCGGACTGCCAGGTTGACCTGTCCAAGCTGGCCCAGCTGTTCGGCGGCGGTGGCCACCCTGCGGCTTCCGGCTGTCGGCCGCACGAACTGCCCGAGTTGATCGCCCACAGCGTCGCCGGGCTGTTCGCCTCGGGTTTGCAGGACTTGCTCAACGCAGACCGCACGGACTCGAACTAGGCCGCACGGCCAGCCCGTTTTTTGCGAGCCGGAGCAAGCTCGTAGTCGTAATCAATAATCAGCGGCGCGTGATCGGAAAAGCGCCGGTCTTTATAAATCCACGTCTGGCGAGCCTTGGCCGCCAGGCCAGGGGTGGCAATCTGGTAGTCCAGCCGCCAGCCAACGTTCTTGGCCCAGGCCTGCCCCCGGTTTGACCACCAGGTATACTGTTCGGGTTCGTGATTCAGGCGTCGGAACACATCCACAAAGCCGACCTCGTCAAAAACACCCGTCAGCCACTCCCGTTCCTGGGGCAGAAAACCCGAATTCTTCTGATTCGAGCGCCAGTTTTTCAGATCCTTCTGGGTATGGGCGATGTTCCAATCTCCGCACACCACCACGTGTCTGCGACTGGCCCGCAGCGCGCGCAACTCGGGAAGGAGGCGGTCCATGAACGCATACTTGGCCGCCTGGCGCTGCTCTGAACTCGACCCCGACGGCAGGTACAGCGAAACCAGGCTCAGCCGGCCAAAATCGGCCCGCAGGTAGCGTCCCTCGGCATCGATATCGGCGTGGCCCCAGCCGCAGCGCAGGGCGTCTGGCGGACGCCGGGCATACACCCCGACTCCAGAATAGCCGCGCTTTTCGGCCGGATGGAAATATCCGCTCAGACCCGGGGGCTGGAGCAGAGCGGGGGACAGATCGGCCTCCTGGGCTTTCAGCTCCTGGACACACACCAGATCGGGTTGCTGGTCTGCCAGCCAGACAAAAAATCCTTTGCGGGCGGCCGAGCGGATACCGTTGAGATTGCACGAGATAATGCGCATGGAGCCTTCCTGCGGCTAGCGAGAACGGGGTCGGGGGACAGGATCACAGCCGCCGGCACACCAGGGATGACAGCGGCCGAGCCGTTTGAGCGCCAGGCCCAAGGCGTAGAAGAAGGGATGGAGCTGAAAACACTCGATAGCGTACTGGGAACAGCTGGGCGAAAAACGACAGCCGGCCTGCGGACCGAACACAGCCAGCAGGAGCGGCGATACCAGGCGCTGATAGCCGCGCAGCAGTCCGATCAGACTCCGCCGCCCAATCGCGCTGAAGCCGGCTAGGAGGCCAGAGGTCGCTGTGTCGCGCTGATCCACGCGCCCAATCTATCCCAGCCGCCGACAAGATGTTAGGGCTGGGAGGTAGTCTCCCCCTGACTTAAGGACTGCGCCAGCTGTACCAGCGAGAGAAACTCGCCCCGATAGCCAAACGCATCCTCTCCGCGCGCTCCCCGCGCCAGGGTCAACACATCGCCATAGCCAAACGTCTCGGTGTAGGTGCCCCCGCGCAACAGCTGGCCAAAGGCCGCCACCGCAGCGGCAAACCGGAAGCGCGGTGTGGTCTGGGCCAACCCCGGGCTGAGCAGGGCCTGCGGTAAGGGCCATTCCAGCAGTTGACTCTCCTCGCTGCCCGGGGCTTTGTACCGCAGGCGCAGGAAGCCCAGTTCGGTGGTATTGCCCGACTCCGGGCGGTCCGGGGCGCCGTAGCGGAGCGGGGCCACGCGCACCCCGGGGCTGCCCACCCAGGCGATCTCGTACAGGGCGGTCACGGTATGGCCCGCCCCGACCTCGCCCGCATCCACGGCGTCGTTGCTGAAATCTTCGCGGCGCAGCGCCCGGTTTTCATAGCCGATCAGCCGGTACTCGGCCACCACCGCCGGGTTGAATTCCAGTTGGATCTTGACATCCGTGGCAATGGTCTGGAGGGTCGAGGACCGTCCGGTGATCAAGACCTTCTGCGCTTCGGTCAAGGAGTCGAGGTAGGCATAGTTGCCGTTGCCCGTATCGGCCAGTTGTTCCAGCAAATGATCGTCATAGTTTCCCGTCCCCACACCCAGGGTCGTCAGGGCGATGCCGGACTTGCGCTTTTCGGCAATCAGGTCCATGAGCGCTTCAAAACTGACCGTGCCGACGTTGAAGTCCCCGTCGGTGGCCAACAGGACGCGGTTGATGCCGTCGGGAAGAAACGCCTGTTCGGCCAGGTGGTAGGCCAGCTGGATGCCGGCTCCGCCATTGGTGGAGCCGCCGGCACTGAGGCTGGTGAGGGCCTGGTGAATCTTTGCCGTCTGGTTACCAGGTACCGGCTCCAAGACCACCCCCGACGCCCCGGCATACACGGCGATGGACAACCGGTCCTGGCTGCGCAGCTGGCGGCTGAGTAGACGTAGGGCGGCTTTGACCAAGTCCAGCTTATCGGCCGACTCCATGGAGCCCGAGACGTCAATCAGGAAAACGAGGTTGGCCGGGGGGAGTGCGTCAGCCACGACCTCATAGCCTTTGAGCCCCAGATGCAGCAGCACGGTATGCGGGTTCCAGGGAGTCGGTCCCAGCTCGGTGGTCAGCCGAAAGGGTAGGGATGACTGCACCGGCGGCGGGTACTGGTAGGCAAAATAATTGACCAGTTCCTCCGTCCGTACGGCATCCCGGACCGGGAGTATCCCACTGCGCAGAAAGCGACGCACGTTGGCGTAGGCGCCGGTATCCACATCAATGCTGAAGGTTGAAACCGGCTGTTCGGCCGCCTGCCTGAGTGGATTATCCGTAAAGTGGGCATAGGTCTCCCGATTGACCGGCTCGCTGGGCAGACGGAGATGAGCGACCGGGCCGCTGGGCGCACGCACACGCCGAACACGTTGCTTAGAACGTCGCTGAGCATCTTGCTCAACACGTTGCTCAGCACGTTGCAGTGCGACCTCTGCCGCGCGTGAATCCTCCAGAGACGGAGATGGAACGTCGTGGCGGGCCTCAGCCACAGGGCCCACTACTGGTGTCTTTCGGGTATCCGCCGGGCTGAGAGGCATCTGACATGCTGCCCACACCAGGCAGAGCAACAGGACAGTTGAAAACAGGATGGGTCGTCGCATGGTACGCCTCCTCGCGGTACGCCTATCGCATATGGGGAGAAACACATAAGCCACGAAAGGTCGCGGGAGCCAGCCAGATTCACCTCGCGCGGAGGAGCGCACCGGCTGGTGGGAGGGCCGCACCTGTGTCAGCCCCCTCAGCCTCTTCCCACAGCCGGCAGACCGCCAGCCCGCCCCTCTCGATCGACCCTGAAACGGCGACTAATCTTGACAGTCTCAGCTGCGCTGGATAAGACGGGGAGTAGCAAATTCCAGAGAGGAGGATTACATGGCAACACCTCAACCTGCCGTGCTGAACAGGGATATGGGGCAGCACCAGTGGTACGTCCATCTGAGCCGTCTGGACGGCGCGGATATGGGTCGGATCAAGGCTGCTGTCTCCCAGCTCCGTAAAGACTGCGATGACCAGGGTATCAACCTGACCATCGGCGTCGGTCCGAGCCTATTGTCAGACCTGACGGATGACGTGCCCAACGATTTTCAACCCTACGAAACCTTTCGGTCTATTGATGGCAGCGGCAAAGAGGCCAAGGGGACCCAGGAAGAGCTGCTGTTCTGGCTGAACCACAACGACAAAGACAAGGTCTGGAAGACGCAGTTTGACGCCCGTCGGGCACTCAGGGAGGACATGCGCGTCGCCCGCGAGACCATGACCTTCATCTATGGCAACTCCTTTGACATGACCGGCTTCAAAGACGGGACCGGCAACCCTGCACCCGAGCGGGATGTCGAGGTTGCCGTCGTACCGGACGGGGAGCCCGGCGCGGGTGGCAGCTTTATCATCGCCCAACGCTGGATTCATGACCTTGAGGCATGGAATCTGCTGCCGGTCGATGAACAGGAAAAAGTCTTCGGTCGGACCAAGGGCGAAGAATCCGCCAAGCTGTCCCCCCTACCCCCCCACTCGCACCTGGCGCACAACGAGTTACGTGAGGGCAAAACGGGCGATGAGAGCACGCCCAAACGTGACGAGATCTCCCGCCGGTCGACGCCCTACGCCTTCCACGATGGGACGGTTGGGTTGTATTTCATGGCCTTCTGTAAGTCCCAGGCACCGCTGCGCGAGCGCATGCGGGCCATGTATGGGATGGACGGCCAGCTACGCGACCGGCTGACGTCGTACAGCAACCCGGCGTCGGGCTCGTTCTATTTTGCCCCGTCGGTCGAAACGCTGGACAAGGCGCTGTCGTAAGGCAGTACCCTGCCTCGCATCAAACGGGGTCTCCCTGGGGGAGGCCCCGTTTTTTTGGCTCAGCATTTTTCCAGACTGAACACTGCGGTCGTCGCCCGCAGATTCTTATAGCGGATATTTTTCAGGCGGCGCGTGTGGGCCAGATAGCGCTCCTGCGTAATACGCACCCCCAGCCGGCGGCAGAAGTCGCCAAAATCGGCCACCGTAAAGGCCTGCCAGCGGGGCGTCTCGTGCCAGCGTTCGGGCAGGTCGGAGGCGTGTGGGATACGCCCGGTCAGCAGCAGCTCAAACCGGCACCGCCAATAGCCCCAGTTGGGAAAACTGACAATCGCCTGTTTGCCGACCCGCAGCATCTCCTCGACGATCATGGCCGGGTCGTCCAGAAACGGCAGCGTCTGACTCAGGATTACATAGTCGAAACTGGCCGCCGGATAATCGGCCAGTCCCTCTTCGAGGTTGCCCTGGCGCACGCTCAGACCGCGCCGGACGCAGGTCAGAACTCCGGCCTCGCCCAGCTCAATGCCCCGTCCGGTCACCTGTTTCTCGCGGACGAGGTACTCCAACAGGGCGCCGTCCCCACACCCCAGGTCAAGAATGCGAACCTGGGGGGGAACCAGACCGGCAATCACCAGCAGATCGGAACGCAGGCTGACAGGGCTCACAGTGCGGCCTGGGGGCAGAACGCGCGGAGCGGCTGCACCCTCATGCGGCCACTCCGGTCTTCCGCCCTTTTTGATTGCGGGTCGGCGTGTCGGACGAGGGACCGGCGGGCAAAACGATGTCCTCATCGTGGACCAGGCGGTCAAGAAAACTGCCGAGTAAGCTGGTCATGGTCTCGACTTCGAGCAGGAACGCGTCGTGTCCCCACGAACTCTGCACGTCGAGATAGGTGACATCGGCCCCGGCGGCGGTCAGCGCGCTGACCAGCTCCTTGCTGTGATAGCTCGGATACAGCCAGTCGCTGGTAAAGCTGACGACCAGATATTTGAGCGCGGCCGAGTTGGCAAACGCGGCGGCCAGGGAACCGGTCGTGGCGCTCAGGTCGAAATAGTCCATCGCCTTGGTGATATACAGATAGCTGTTGGCGTCAAACCGACGGGTAAAATTATTGCCCTTGTATTTCAGGTAGCTCTCAACCTGAAACTCGGTCCGAAATTCATAGCCGTAGCGGACGCGGTCCTGCAAACGGCGGCCGAACTTCTGCTGCATGGACTCTTCGCTCAAATAGGTAATGTGGCCGACCATCCGAGCCACCGCCAGCCCGGCATCGGGCTTGACCTCGGCGCTGTAATAATCGCCGTTATTCCAGGCCGGGTCGGCGTAAATGGCCTGGCGGCCGACCTCGCTCAGCGCGATCAGCATCGGGCTGTGATGGGCCGTGGTGGCGATCGGGATGGCCGCCCGGACGCGCTGCGGATACGCGGCCGCCCACTCCAGGGCCTGCATACCGCCCATGGAGCCGCCGGCCACGCATAGCAGCTGGTCAATCTCCAGGTAATCCACCAGCCGAACCTGGGCGCGAACCATATCGCCTATGGTCACCACCGGAAAACGCATGCCGTACGGCGTCTGGGTGGCCGGATCGATATGGGTCGGACCGGTCGAGCCGTAACAGCCGCCCAGGACGTTGCTGCAGATGACAAAGAACCGGTCGGTATCGAAGGCTTTGCCCGGTCCGATGCAGTCGTCCCACCAGCCCAGACGCCCGTCCTCGGGCTCGTAGTGGCCGGCGGCGTGGGCACTCCCGCTCAGCGCATGGGTGATCAGAATGGCGTTCGAGCGGTCCGCGTTCAGCTGGCCATAGGTCTCATAGGCGAGGCTGACCGGGCTCAGCGTAGCCCCGCTGTCAAGCGGAAACGGCTGCTGCTGGGCGAAGGTGAATTGGTGCGGCCGGACAGCGCCGACATCGCCAGTACTGCTCATGGGTTGTCTCGGTCAGCTCTCCGCCGGAGCGCTAGCTGCTGGCCGTCCTGAGGGCTTGGTCCAGGTCCCACACAATGTCATCGATATCTTCTATACCGACACTCAGCCGGACGAAATCGGGCGACACCCCGGCGCTCAGCAGCTCGTCCTCGTTGAGCTGGCTGTGGGTCGTACTGGCCGGGTGAATGGCCAGGCTCTTGGCATCCCCGACATTGGCCACATGACTGTGGAGTGCGAGGCTGTTGATGAAGGTCTCGCCCGCCACACGCCCGCCCTTGATCCGAAAGCCCAGGATCGAGCCGGCGCCGCGGGGGAGATATTTCTGGGCTCTGGCGTGGTCCGGATGCTGGGCCAGACCGGGAAAGGCGACCGACTCGACCCCGGGGTGGGTGTCGAGAAACTCGGCCACCTGCTGAGCGTTTTCGACATGCCGCTGCATACGCAGACTCAGCGTCTCAACCCCGAGCAAGGTGGTGAAACTGTCAAACGGCGCCTGGCAGCCACCCACGTCGCGCAGGATCTGCACGCGAGACTTGAGAATCATGGCCGGGGCGCCCAGGTCGGCGTACACCAGGCCGTGGTAGGACGGGTCCGGTTCGGTGAAATTGGGGAAGCGTCCGCTGCGCCAGTCAAAATTGCCGCCGTCAACAATCGCCCCTCCAATCGCCGTGCCGTGCCCACTCAGAAACTTAGTCGTGCTGTGGGTCACAATGTGCGCCCCCCACTCAAACGGCCGGCACAGGTAGGGCGTGGCAAAGGTGTTGTCGATCATGATCGGAATATGATGGGTCCGCGACACCTCGGACACCTCGTCAAACGGGAAAACCGTAATGTCCGGGTTGCCCAGGGTCTCACCGTACAGAATCTTGGTGTTGGGCTGGACCGCAGCGGCAAACTCCTCGGGTTTGGTCGGATCGACAAAGGTCGTCGTAATCCCCATGCGCGGAAAGGTGTGGGTGAACTGGTTATACGTCCCGCCGTACAGGCGGCTACTGCTGACGATATGATCGCCCTGCCCGCACAGGGCCATGATAGCCATCATCTGGGCCGCGTGGCCGCTGCTGGAAACCAGGGCGCCGACCCCGCCTTCGAGCGAGGCCAGGCGCTGCTCCAGGACATCGTTGGTCGGATTCATGATGCGGGTATAGATATTGCCGGGCTCTTTGAGAGCAAACAGGTCGGCCGCGTGCCCGGTGTCTTTGAACTGATAGCTGGTGGTGTGGTAGATCGGCACCGCCCGACTGCCGGTGGTTGGATCGGGCTGTTGGCCGGCGTGCAGCTGACGGGTGCTGAATCCGTATTGGCGATCCTTCGTCTGGTTGGCACTCATGCGTTATTCTCCCTCGTGATGCCAGGCTCGGCCGCGCCCCTCTTGCCAAGGTAGCTGGCGTTCGTCCGAGTATAGCGGGAGAAGACGCGGGGCAGCAAGACGCTGACTGTTGCGGCCCGCGTTGCGGGACCCGGTACGGCTGGCTATGATGCCCCCATCGGCCTGTCACCCACATGCGAAGGAGGATCCCATGCCAGGTAAATTCTGCGTTTCTCTCACTCACGCCAAAGACAACCCGGATAAAGCCACCGTCGCCTTTGTGATTGCCAATGCCGCAGTCGGCTCCGACCAGGAAACCCTGGTATTCTTGAGTACCGAAGGCGTGCGTCTGGCCGTCAACGGCTATGCCGACGATATCCGTGAAGACGGCTTTCTGCCCCTCAAAGAGCTGATGACGAACTACGCCGAGGCCGGCGGGACGATCTATGTGTGCTCGCCGTGTTTCAAGAGACGGGGGCTGGACGAAAACAGCCTGGTTCCGGGGGCGAAGATCGTCGGCGGGGCCAAGCTGATCGAGTATCTGGCCGACGGCACGCCGTGTGTGTCGTACTGATCCGAATCGTTCTCCCGCTTGCCGCCGTAGCTCAGAGACGAGGGCCCAGGAGTCATGGCAATGGATGAGCACCCGTACCAGCCGCACGACAGTTTTGACGGTGGCGATCTCGACTGCGGAAACGGTCTGCTGTTGCTGATCCGCAAACACATCGATCCGCTCACCCCCGGCCAGCTGCTCGAGATTCTGTCAACCGAATCCTCGGTTGTCGAAGACCTGCCGGCCTGGTGCCGTCTGACCAAGAATGAGCTGGTGTCCCATATTCGGCGCGGCGGGCAGAACAGTTTTCTGGTCTCCAAAGGGCCGCATCACGAGCCGGCCTCCCAACCCGTGCCGGCCAAGACCGCCGCGGAACCGGCCGCGCCGGTGCGACCGCCGCGCACGGACAGGGAACCGGCGCCGATCACCCAGCCGATCAAAGAGGTGGCCATTCCCGATCAACTGCCGGTCCCCCAGCCCGCTCCGGCCATTGCCCCGCTGTCTGTTATGAACATCGGTAGCTGGCCGCGTCCGCCGTGGTTGCTGCGGGCGCTGAACGACCATCTCGAAGGGCGGATGCCGGACGACGAATTTTCCCGCACGGCCGAAGACGCGGTGCGTCTGGCGGTTGCCGCCCAGCAGCGGGCTGGGGTCCAGGTCGTGACCGACGGCGAGCAGCACCGCGACAACTACGCCAGCTTTGTGGGTGGCCTGCTCGACAACTGTCAGCTGATCCCCATCACCGACCTGCTGCCCTATGTTGACGATCCGCACGAATTTGAGCGCGAACTACGCGCCCTGGACGTGCCGGCCGGCAGAGTCCGTCATCCCGCAGTGTTCGGTCCCCTGGGGCGCAGCCGTTCGCTCACCGTTCACGAGGCCGAGTTCTTGCGGGGTCTGACCCCGGCGCCGCTGAAAGTCGCCCTGCCCGGCCCCTACCTGTTGACCCGGACGATGTGGATGGAGTGTATCTCAGACCGGGCCTACGACACCCGTGAAGACCTCGCCACCGACATTGTCCGGGTACTGCGCGAGGAGGTGCATCATCTGCTGGCCGCCGGTGTCTCCCTGGTCCAACTTGACGAGCCGGTTCTGACCGAGGTCGTCTTCAGCGGCACGATCACCAACCGCACCTTCATGTGCGGCGCCCTGGGAGAAAAACGCGAACCCGCAGCCGAACTCGCCTTCGCCGAATCACTCATTCGACAGGTCGTCGCCGGTCTGCCGCGCGAACGCCTGGGCATACACATCTGCCGCGGCAACTGGACCCCGGACGAGAGCGTTGCCCTGGCTGGCGACTATGTGCCGCTCATCCCGCTCCTGCAAAATCTGCCGGTGGGGACGTTTTTCCTCGAAATGTGTACCCCACGGGCCGGCGATATGGAGGTCCTGGCCGCGCTGCCGGCCGAGGCGCGCATTGGCGTCGGCGTGGTCAACCAGAAGCATCAGGCCACGGAAAGCCTTGAGGAGGTTCTGGCCAGGGCTGAGCGCGCCGTGACCCTGTTCGGACCGGAACGGGTGCTGCTCAACCCGGACTGCGGCTTTGCCACCTTTGCCGACAACCCCATAGTTTCGGCCCAGCAGGCCGAGCACAAGCTGGCGGTCATGGTCGAAGCCGCAGCCCGGCTGCGGGAGCGCTATCCACTGTAGACTCGTTGATACCGATACAGCATGGCCTTTCTTTTGGTACCCGCTTCCTGCTACAAGCCACTCAAGAATTCCCGTGTCCTTCAGGAGACGAAAACATGACACAGCTCCGCATAGAGGGTGAGGTTTCCTCCCCCCACACTTTCAGTTTTAGCGACCTGACTCAGCTGCCCGACCAGATCGCCGATGTCGGGCAGCTCGTGCCCGGCCGTGACGGCGGCGGTGTTCGCCTGCGCTCTCTGCTCGAGCGGGTCAGTCCCGCGGACAGCGCTCGGTATATTACCCTCGAATCCAGCGACGGGAAATTTTCGGCCAGCCTGCCGATCACAGCCGTGCAGGACGCCATTGTCGCCTATCGGCTGGGGGATGCACCGTTGCCGACCAAAAAAGGCGGCCCGTTTCGCTTTTTTATTCCCGATGTCGAGGGGTGCGAGATTGGCGAGGTTGACGCCTGCGCCAACGTCAAATTTCTGGGTCGCCTGCACCTGAGCCATAAACCCGGCCTGGATGTTCGTCCGACCAGCCCGGAATCGCACCAGGCCCACCACGAACAACCGGGCCATGAGCACTTGCCCAAAGACTAGGCCATGCCACTCGATGCACCGCCAGCCAAGGCCGGCGTCGTGGCCACCCGCCCCACGGCCACGGCCGAGCCTGAGGTGTTGCTGATCACCAGCCGCAAACATCCCCGCAGCTGGATTTTTCCGGTCGGCACGGTCGAGCCAGGAGAAAGCCTGGAGCAAGCAGCCGCCCGGGAGTGTGCTGAGGAGAGTGGCTATACGGTTGAGATCGGCCGCCTGTTGGCCATGCTCAGGTTGGCAGGCGAAGCTGGAGAACCGGCGCAGCCATTTTTTTTCTTTGCCGCCAGCGTCACCGGCGAGTGCGCGACGTATGAAACCGACCGCCAGCGACGCTGGGTCGGGCTGTCACAGGTTGTCGAGAGTGTAGCCGAGGTGTTCGGCCCGGTAGCCCGGGCTGCGGTCGAGCGCTGGACCTCGGACAGACCGTCCATCGTTCGCCCGCCCTAGCCTCAGACCCGCCCCCGTCAGCGTGACGGCCCTCCCGCCGCCTCTTCCTTCTACTCTTGGGTCACCCGCAGGACTTCGGCCACCGTGGTCAGGCCCTGGCCCACCGTCCGCCAGCCGTCGTCGCGCAGCACGCGCATCCCCTGGGCGGCAATGGCCCGGTTTTTAATCACGTCGGCCGAGGCGCGTTTGAGGATCAGCGGGCGGATATCTTCATCGACGGTCATCAGCTCGAAGATGCCCCGCCGCCCGTGATAGCCGGTGTTGGCGCAGGCCTCGCAGCCGACCGCGTCATAGGTCAGAGACGGAGCGGACGACACGCCGTTGGCGACGCCGTTCGCCCCGAGCCCGTGCTCCTCAAGCTCGATCCCGCCGTGACTGGGACGGCGGCACTGGCGGCATAACGAGCGGACCAGGCGCTGGGCCATCACGCCCAGCAGCGAGGAGGCCAACAGATAGTCCTCAACCCCCATCTCCAGGAGTCGAGTGACCGCCCCGGCAGCATCGTTGGTATGCAGGGTCGAGAATACCAGGTGACCGGTCAGTGCGGACTGAATCGCAATCTCGGCGGTTTCGTAATCACGAATCTCACCGATCATAATGACGTCCGGGTCCTGGCGCACGATGGAACGCAGCCCCGAAGCAAAGCTGAGGCCGATTTGGGGTTTGACGTGGACCTGGTTGACACCGCTCAGCTGGTACTCGACCGGGTCCTCGATGGTAATGATCTTTTTGTCGGGAGAGTTGATTTTGTCCAAAGCCCCGTACAGTGTGGTCGTCTTTCCGCTCCCGGTCGGTCCCGTCACCAGGATCATGCCGTAGGGCTTGGCAATCATGGCCTCGAATAACTCCAGGGTATCGGTCGGGAAGCCCAAGGATTCGAGGCTGAGCGTAATACTGGAGCGGTCGAGAATACGCAGAACAACGCTCTCCCCGTACAGCGTCGGCAGGGTCGAAACCCGCAGGTCCACCTCACGGCCTAACATGCGCAGCTTGATCCGCCCGTCCTGGGGCAGACGGCGTTCGGCGATATCCAGCTTGGCCATCAGCTTGACACGCGAGATGAGGGCGGCCTGCATCCAGCGCGGCGGAGACTCAATATCGTGCAAGATGCCGTCAATGCGGTAGCGGACACGCAGTTCCTTCTCAAACGGCTCAATGTGGATATCCGAGGCCCGCTGCTCCATCGCCCGAGAGATCATGACGTTGACGAGGCGGATGACCGGGGCCTCGCTGGCCAGGTCGCGCAGGTGGGCGACAACGTCCTGATCCTCTTCAAGATAACCGCCCTCTCCGTTGTCCGCTTCCAGGCCGTCGGGCGACCCGTCGCCCTCGGTACCGTAGGCGCTCAGCGCGTCGAGCAGCTCACGTTCGCGCGCCAGCCGGCGCACCACGCGCAGACCGGTCGCCTTCTCCAGGGCTTCGATCGCGTCGACATCCCCCGGGTCGGCCATGGCGGCGACGAGCTGGCCGTCCTCGACACGTAGCGGGCAGATGCGTGCCTGGCGAAAATAGGCCGGGTTAATAGAGTCGAGGGCGGGAGGATCTTGCGGAAAGTCGCGCACTCCGATCAGCGGCGCCCGGTAGTAGTCGGCCAGCACGGGCAGCAGATCGTCCTCAGACATGAAGCCGAGTTCGAGCAGCAGACGCTCCATGGGTTCGCCACGTTCCTGCTGGACCAGCTGGACCCGACGCAGATCGTCGGAGGACAGCTTGCCGGTCGCCAGCAGCAACTCATCGAGCCGGCTCATTACGCACCACCCTAGTAAATCAGCGACCCCAGGCGCTCCCAGCGCACCCAGCGGTCGGCCCCGTCCCAGGACCAGTAGATCAGAAAGGCTTTGCCCTTGACATCATGCACATCGACAAAGCCCCAAAACCGGCTGTCGTGGCTGTGGTCGCGGTTATCACCCATCACAAACAGCCGGTTGGCCGGGACGCGAATCGGCCCAACGTTATCGCGTGGCCCCGGCCGTTCCTGATCGGCTTCGGCGAAGGTGGCGTACGGCTCGTCGGCCGGCTGGCCGTTGATGAGCAGTTGTTTATGCCGGATCTCGACCGTATCTCCACCAACCGCCACCACCCGTTTGATGAAGTCTTTGGTGCTGTCTTTGGGGTAGACAAAGACAATGACGTCACCGCGCCGGGGTTGCCCCCACTGGACGATGGGCAGGTCGATAGGGTACGGCAGACGCAGCCCGTACGGAAACTTGCTGACCAGGATGTGATCGCCGACCTGGAGGGTTGTCAGCATCGAACCCGAGGGGATTTTAAAGGCCTGGACGATGAAGCTGCGGATGAACAGGGCCAACAGCAGGGCCACCAGCAGGGCTTCGGTGTATTCCCGAACAACGGACTTTTGCCTGAGCCGAGCCCGCGAGACGGACACCGGCTTGTCTCCGGCAGTCGGAGGGTCCGGCTCAAGGGCGACCCGTGCGGACGGTTTGTGCTTGACCATAGCCCGCCTAGCGCCCCCGGCACAGACCGTTGGCAAAAGGTAAACAAGGAGTTCTGCTCGACGAGGTGGTCATCATCGTTCCCCTTTTTCGCCAACCCGCAGCAGGGCCAGAAAAGCGTCCTGGGGAATCTCAACCCGTCCGACTTGCTTCATACGTCGCTTCCCTTCTTTTTGCTTTTCTAGCAGTTTTCGCTTACGTGTAATATCCCCTCCGTAGCACTTGGCGGTGACGTTTTTGCGCAGCGCTTTGACGCTTTCGCGGGCGATCACCTTGTTGCCGATGGCCGCCTGGACTGCCACCTCGAACATCTGACGCGGAATCAACTGGCGCATTTTCTGGACCAGCTCACGCCCCCGGCTGTAGGCTTGATCACGGTGGACGATCAGCGACAGGGCATCGACAATGTCGCCGTTGATGCGCACGTCGAGCTTGACCAGATCGGCCGGCCGGAGGTCAAGCAGCTCGTAGTCGAGCGACGCATAGCCCCGGGTAACCGACTTGAGGCGGTCGTGAAAGTCAACCACGACCTCGTTGAGCGGCAGCTCGTACAATACCATGGCGCGTTGGGGAGCCGGGTATTTCAGCTCGCGCTGGACGCCACGCCGTTCCTGACACAGCTGGAGAACGTTGCCGAGATAGTCGGTCGGGACGTGGACGGTGGCTAGAATGAACGGCTCTTCAAGCGCCGCAATCTCCTGGACCGGAGGCAGCAGCGCCGGATTATCGACGAGCAGCGCTTCGCCGTTCAGCGTCCGCACCCGGTATTCGACTGTCGGTGTGGTGGTAATCAGATCCAGACCAAACTCGCGCTCCACGCGCTCCTGGACGATTTCCATGTGCAGCAGGCCCAAAAAACCGCACCGGAAGCCAAACCCGAGCGCCAGGGAACTCTCTTTTTCATAGCTCAGCGAGGAGTCGTTCAACTGGAGTTTTTCCATGGCATCGCGCAGCGCGTCATACTGGTGGGACTCGACCGGATAGAGGCCGCTGAACACCATTGGCTTGACCTCCTTGAAGCCGGGTAACGGCTGTCGGATCGGCCGCTCAGCGTCGGTAATCGTATCCCCGACCCGGGCCTCGGTCACGGTCTTGATGTTGGCCATCACAAAGCCCACCTCGCCGGGCCCCAGCGCGGACACAGCCAGCGGCCGCGGGGCAAACACGCCGATCTGGCCGACCTCGTAGACCGTGCCGGTTGAGACGAACTGGATACGCATCCCGGCCCGCAGCACGCCGTCAAAGACACGCACCTGGACCACCGCGCCCTGGTAGGGGTCGAACCAGCTATCAAACACCAGGGCGCTGAGCGGCCGCCGGGCGTCGCCCTGAGGCGGGGGAACCGTCCGCACAATTCCTTCCAACACCTCGGGAATCCCGCGCCCGTGTTTAGCGCTGGCCAAAACGGCCTCGCTGCCGTCCAGACCGATCACGTCTTCCAATTCGGCTCGCACGCGTTCGGGCTCGGCGCTGGGCAGGTCTATCTTATTGATGACCGGCAGAATTTCCAGCGAATGGTCCAGGGCCAGATAGGTATTGGCCAGGGTCTGGGCTTCTACCCCTTGGGCGGCATCAACAACCAGAATAGCGCCCTCGCACGCCGACAGGCTACGCGAGACCTCGTAGGAAAAGTCAACATGGCCGGGGGTATCGATCAGATTCAGGCAGTAGGTCTCGCCGTCCTGGGCCTGGTAACGGAGGCGCACCGTCCGCGCCTTGATCGTAATCCCCCGCTCCTGCTCCAGATCCATGGTATCCAGAAACTGGGCTGCCTCTTCGCGTTCGCTGATTGAGCCCGAATATGACAGCAGCTTGTCGGCCAGCGTCGATTTGCCGTGATCGATGTGGGCGACAATGCTGAAGTTGCGAATCAGGCTGCTGTTCATGACGTCTCGCTATCCGTCCTGCCGGTCTCGAAAGAAGGCCACTGTCCGCTCCAGCCCGTCGACAACCGTGACCTGTGGACGCCAGCCCAGTATCTGCGCGGCGCGGCCCCCGGCCAGGACACTCCGGCGTTGCTCTCCGGCCTGGGCCGGTCCATGTTGCTCGGCGGCCCCGGCCCCGGTCAGGCGACGCAACTGCCGAAACAGCGTGTTGACGCTGGTCTCCCGTCCAGTACCAATATTCAGTGCGCCCGTATAGTCCACTCCCAGCGCCGCTACATTCGCCCGCGCAACGTCGTGGACAAACACGTAGTCCCGCGTCTGCTCGCCGTCGCCATGAATCACCGGCTGTTCTCCGGCCAGCAGACGCTGGCTGAAAATCGCCACCACTCCGGCCTCGCCGTGTGGGTCCTGACGTGGACCGTAGATGTTGGCGTAGCGCAGCGCAACATACGGCAGCCCGTATGCGGCATGATAAAAAGACAAATACTGCTCGCCGCTGAGCTTACTCACGCCGTAGGGGCTGATCGGCCGGGTAGGATGACTTTCATCGGCCGGAAACACCTGCTGCTCACCGTACACCGTTCCGCCCGACGAGGCAAAGATGATCTTGACTACCCCGGCCTGGCGGGCGCCTTCGAGCACATTCAGCAGGCCGATGATATTCACCCGGGCGTCAAACAGCGGATCGGCCACCGAACGCCGCACATCCATCTGGGCGGCATGGTGGTTGACGACCTCGACTTTTTCTTCACGTAGCAGGCGCCGCACGTCCGGGTCTTGAATGGCGGCTCGGACAAAATGCGCCCGGGGGTGGAGGTTTTCGCGCTTGCCGGTCGATAGGTCGTCAACCACAACAACCTCATGACCGGCCGCAATATAGGCGTCCACAACATGGGAGCCGATGAACCCCGCCCCCCCGGTCACCAAAATCCGCATACCTGCTCTTCCTGTCCCGTACCCGCCTAGTCGTGTTCGAGCCTGTCCCGAAAATAGGCAATGGTCTGTCTGAGTCCGGTTCCGAGGGGGACTTGGGGTTGCCACTCCAGCACGCGCCGCGCCAGACGAATATCCGGTTGGCGCACCTGAGGATCGTCGGCCGGCAGCGGTCGGAAGGCAATCCGGCTGCGGCTGCCGGTCAGGGCGATAATCAGCTTGGCGAAATCCAGCACCGACATCTCTTGGGGATTGCCGAGATTGACCGGTCCGTCATAGTCCGAGCGCAGCAGCCGGCAGATCCCCTCGACCAGATCCGCAACAAAGCAAAAGCTGCGGGTCTGGCTGCCATCGCCATACACGGTCAGGTCCTCGCCCCGCAGAGCCTGAGAAATAAAATTGGGCACCACCCGACCGTCCCTGAGCCGCATCCGCGGCCCATAGGTATTGAAGATGCGCCCGATCCGCGTCTCAAGGCCGTGGCTGCGCTGATAGGCCATGACCAGCGCTTCGGCGAAGCGTTTGGCCTCGTCGTACACCCCGCGCGGCCCGATGGGATTGACGTTGCCCCAGTAGTCTTCTGTCTGGGGATGGACGAGCGGGTCGCCGTAGACCTCGGAGGTCGAGGCCAGAAGCAGACGGGCGCTCTTCTCTTTGGCCAGGCCCAGCGCCTTATGCGTGCCGAGCGAGCCGACCTTGAGGGTCTGAATCGGCAATTCCAGGTAATCGGTCGGACTCGCCGGGGAGGCAAAGTGGAGGATCGCGTCCAGCTCGCCCTTGACGTGCAGATACGTTGTCACATCCTGGGGGATGAAGGAAAAGCGGGCGTCGGCAAACAGATGGGCAATATTATCGGCGTTGCCGGTCACCAGGTTATCGATACAGATGACCTCGTGCCCCTCGGCCAAAAAACGCTCGCACAGATGCGAACCAATAAAGCCCGCCCCACCCGTTACGACAATGCGTGCCATGGCCGCCTCAGGCTGCGGACGCCGTATCCGGGGAGGTATGGCCGACGGCCCGACGGCCAACCGGATAGTAGCGAAAGCCCGCCTGGTCCATCATCCGTGGCTCATACAGATTGCGGCCGTCAAAAATGATCGGCGTCTTCATCACCGCCCGCATGCGGGCAAAGTCCGGCCGCCGAAACTCGTTCCACTCAGTGACAATCAGCAGGGCATCCGCCCCGTCCAGAGCCTCGTAGTTGCCCCGGTGGTAGGATACGCGCGCGCCAAACAGCTGACGCGCCCGGTCGAGCGCTTCCGGGTCATGGACCGCAAGGCTGGCTCCGGCGGCCAACAGGGCTTCGATGATCACCACCGACGGGGCTTCGCGCATATCGTCGGTGCGGGGCTTGAAGGCCAGGCCCCAGATGGCCAGCTTGCGTTCGCTCAGATCGGTGCCGAAGGTCTGCCGGACCTTGTCCACCAGCAGCCGCTTCTGCCGGGCGTTGACCGCCTCGACGGCTTTCAGCAGCGAGAAGTCCACGCCGTGGTGTTCAGCCGTCTGGATGACCGCCTGCACGTCTTTGGGAAAGCACGAGCCACCGTAGCCGACGCCGGGAAACAGAAAGGCGTGCCCAATCCGCCGATCAGACCCCATGCCGCGCCGCACCTCGGCCACATCGGCCCCGATTTTTTCGCACAATCGGGCGATTTCGTTGATAAACGAAATGCGGGTGGCCAGAAACGCGTTGGCCGCGTACTTGGTCATTTCTGCGCTGCGGTTGTCCATGACCAGGATCGGATTGTCGGTGCGGACAAACGGGGCGTACAGTTCCTGCACAACGGACAGGGCGCGCTCGTCAGCGCCGCCCAGGACAACCCGGTCGGGCTTCATGAAGTCTTCGACAGCCGCCCCTTCCTTGAGAAACTCGGGATTCGAGACAATGTCAAACGGATGCTCGGTGAGCGCCGTCATCGTCTGCCGGACCGTCTGAGCCGTCCCAACCGGGACCGTACTCTTGAGGACCACAATCCGATAGCCCGGCATGGCGCCGGCAATACTCCGAGCAGCCTCGATCACCATCTGGACATCAGCCGAGCCGTCGCCGTCAGACGGCGTGCCCACGGCGATAAAGCACACCAGACTGTCCCGGACGGCTGCGGTCAGGTCGGTCGAAAACCGCAGCCGTCCGTCTGCGGTGTTGCGTTGCAGCAGCTCGGCCAGACCGGGTTCGTAGATCGGCACCCGGCCGGCGTTCAGCTCGGCGATCTTGTGCCGGTCGATATCCACACACACCACCTCATTGCCGCTCTCGGCAAAACAGGTTCCCGCCACCAGTCCCACATAGCCGGTCCCAATAACGCACAGCCTCATAGCCTCTCCTGCCCCGGGAACCGACGGCTCCCGGTTCTCATTCCAACACGTCTTTAATCCAGTAGATGGGCTTCTCCTGGCTCTCGTGGTAGGTGCGAACCAGCATCTCGCCTATCAGCCCCATGGTCAGGAACTGGACACCGGTCACGATCAGCAGCAGACCGAGCAGCAGCAGAGGACGGTTGGACAGCTCAACGGCAAAGAACAGGCGCTGTACCCCCAAGACAGTCGTAATGAGGCCGCCGACCAGGAGCGACACAAAGCCCAGCAGACCGAATAAATGGCTCGGGCGGGTGGCATAGCTCGACAGAAATTTGACCGTCAAGAGATCCAGGATCACCCACAGGGTCCGCGCCAGACCGTATTTGGAAGTCCCGCGGGTGCGCGGGTGATGGGTGACCGGCATCTCGGTAATCGTCGCCCCCAGATCGCGGGCCAGGGCCGGAATGAAGCGGTGCATCTCGCCATACAGCTTCAGGTCTTTGGCGATATGACGGCGGAAGGCTTTGAGGGTACAGCCGTAGTCGTGCAGCTTGACCTGGGTCAACAGCGAGATCACCCAGTTGGCAATCTGGGACGGCAGGCGACGCTGCCAAAACGGATCCTGCCGATCAACCCGCCAGCCGTTGACCAGATCGTAGCCCTCGTTGAGCTTGGCCACGAGCTTGGGAATATCGGCCGGGTCGTTTTGCAGGTCGCCGTCCAGCGACACAATCACCTCGCCCCGGGCATGGGCAAATGCGGCCGCCAGAGCGGCCGTTTGGCCAAAATTCCGCCGAAAGCGCACGACTTTCAGCCAGCTGTAGGCCTGATGCAGCTCGACCAGGATGTCAGCGCTGCCATCTGTGCTACCGTCATCGACCATAATGACCTCGTGGCTCCAGCTGCCTGCCGACAAGACCTCGGACAGGGTCTGACACAGCGGCCGCAGATTTTCGGCCTCGTTGTAGATCGGCACGACCACCGACAGATATGGCTCTGGGTCAGGGTTGACGGCTGGCGGAGCCGGGGCTGCGGGCTGAGGCGTTGTCGTGTCATGCGTCATGGCTGAGCCGCTCGGAGATACTTGCCGATCAAGAGGTCAAGCTCGCGCTTCAACCCGGCCGGAATCAGACTCCGGTCGGTGATAATGGCGTCTTTCAGCGCCTGGGGGCAGGCACAGGCCTGACGGTCCGGGAGTTGGGCCGCAGCCTCGCGGACGATCTGCTGGGCGGTCGTGACGTTTGTGTTGAGGATCGCCAACACCTCCTCGATCACGACATCGCCGGCCTCGGTGTTCCAGCAGTCGTAGTCGGTGGCCAGGGCCAGGTTGGCGAAACACAGCTCGGCCTCGCGCGCCAGCTTGGCCTCCTGAAGACTGGTCATGCCGATCACATCGGCCCCCCAGCTCCGGTACAGGAAAGACTCGGCCCGGGTCGAAAACTGGGGGCCCTCCATGCATACATAGGTCCCGCCGGCGTGAATCGTCGCCCCGAGTCCACGGCCGACCTCGGCCAACAGCCCCGACAGCGGCGCGCACACCGGATCGGCAAAAGACACATGGGCAACAAGGCCGCGACCAAAAAAGGTCCCGATCCGACTCCGGGTCCGATCAATGAACTGATCGGGAATGACCAGATGGCCGGGCGCAATGTCCTGCTTGAGACTGCCCACCGCCCCGACTCCGATCAGGTATTCCACGCCGAGCTTTTTCATCCCGTAGATATTGGCTCTGAAGTTCAGCTCTGAGGGCAGGATCCGATGGCCCCGACCGTGACGGGGCAGGAAGACCAGCCGCACGTCGTCAAGCTCGCCCATAAAGTAGTCGTCCGAGGGCGCGCCGAAGGGGGTCTCAACCGACACCCATTGGCCGTTGCTGAGCCCGGTCATCTGGTACAGCCCACTGCCGCCGATTACACCGAGTGTTGCCATGCCTGTGTCCTCGCAAAGTGGACGATGAGTTCTTCCCATCTATTGGTTATCATTGTTCACTGTGTTGTTCTGAGCGCGCTGTCAGCCCTGGGTCGCCAGCTGGCCGCATGCGGCCAGGACATCTTGGCCGCGGCTTTCGCGTATCGTCGCCAGCACACCCTTGTCCAACAGGAGCTGGCGAAAACGGTCAATGTGGAATCGGGGGCTTGACGCAAAATCCGAGCCGGGAAAAGCGTTGAAAGGGATGAGGTTGACCTTGGCGGGTATGCCGTGCAGCAGTTTGACCAGCCGCCGGGCGTCGGTCAGACCGTCGTTCACCCCGGCCAACATGGTGTAGGCAAAGGTCAGCCGCCGCCGCGAGCGGGCCGGCAGACTGCGGCACGCGTCGAGCAGCTGCCCGAGGGGATAGCGACTGTTGACCGGCATCAGCTTGGCGCGCAGCTCATCGGTGGTCGCACTCAGCGAGACGGTCAGATTGACCCGGGTCTCGTGCAGCAGACGCTGCATCTGCGGCACCAGCCCGACCGTGGAGACCGTGACCCGGCGGGGAGAAAAATTGAGACCCCACTCGGCGGTCAGCACCTCGATGACCTTTACCACCTGATCGTAGTTGGCCAGTGGTTCGCCCATGCCCATGAACACCACATTGGTCAGCTGCTGGTCAGCATCTAGCTCGCGCTGAACCTCCCACACCTGCCCGACGATCTCTCCGGCGCTCAGATTCCGCGCCGGCCGCATCCGCGCCGTAGCGCAGAACGTACACCCCATCGCACAGCCAAACTGGGACGAGATGCACAAGGTTTGACGGCCCGGAGCGGGAATCAGGACGCTCTCGATCCGCCGTCCGTCGGCCAGACCAAACAGGTATTTGCGCGTCCCGTCGGCGGCTGCCGAGGTCCGCACACAGGCCAGACGGCCAATCGAAAAGACCGTGGCCAGTCGCTCCCGCAGGGCGACCGACACATCGCTCATATCGGCAAAGCTGGTGGTCCCGTGCCGGTAGAGCCAGCGCAGGATTTGCCGGGCCCGAAAGGCGGTGTGGCCGTTGTCGAGGCACCACTGCTCAAGCTCGGCTCGGCTGAGTTCTTTAATGTCGTGTGACATTAAGACGTGTGAAGCTCCATCTCCCCAAAGAAATAGGCGATTTCCTGGCGGGCGGTGTCCGGCCCGTCGGAGCCGTGGACGGCATTCTTCTCAATGTCAGTCGCAAAGTCCTTGCGAATCGTCCCCGGCTCGGCCTCGGCCGGGTTGGTCGCGCCCATCAGTCGCCGGTTGGTCTGGATGGCGTCCTGGCCTTCGAGCACCGAGACCAGAATGGGTCCGGACGACATGAAGGTCGTCAGGCTATCAAAAAAAGGGCGTTCCTTATGGACGGCGTAAAACCCCTGGGCCTCGGCCTTGCTGAGCTGGAGCAGCTTGGCCGCAATGATCTTGAGACCGGCGCGTTCAAACCGAGCCAGAATCTCACCCACAACATCCTTTTGCACGGCGTCCGGCTTGATGATCGACAGGGTACGTTCTTTCATGCTGGTCCTTTCTTCAGCGTCGGGTCAGTGTAGCGGGAGGCCAAAAGGGGGTCAACGCGCCGCCCGGTCCGGAGTCCCCTGTCCCTGCCGTCCCGTTCAGGACGCATTCAGGGCAGATTCAAGGGCGGCGGCGGCGGGGTGAAGTGTAAACCACACTGACGGTGGGATTTTTTGACCGCAGCCCAGTCGGGCGTGGCCTCGAGCAGGGCCAGCCCGGTCCGGGCGTGGCACGCTTCGGCGTGATAGCCAAGTTGCTCGGCCCTCTCCAGACAGCGGCTAAAAGCGGTCTGGGCGGTTTTGTGTCTGCCCCGCAGCAGCGCTAGCTCGCCTGTCCCCAGCCGACAGTAGATGCCGCCACGAGCATCCCGAGTTTTTTGGAACAGATCCCGAGCCCGGGCAAAGGTCTCGGCGCTACGAGGATAGTCGCCGCGCATCTTGTGGACGGTGGCCATCGCCCAGACGGTATAGGCAAAGCTGGCGGTGTCACCAATACGGGCGTAGAGCTTCTCGGCCCTGGCAAACAGCTGCATGGCCGTCGCATAGTCGCCCCGCATCCGTGCGGCATTGCCCAGCCCACAGTAGGAGTAGGCGCGCCCATAGGTATCTTTTTCGGCCTCGAACAGCGCGTTCGCCCGCTGATAATAGTCCTGGGTATCGGCAAAGCGACCCATCAGGCGCGAAGCGCCGCCCAAACCGCACAGGGCATAGCCGGTACCGGGCTCGTCGCCCTGCTGCTGGGCCAGGGCTAAGGCATTCTTGAAATGCCTGATCGCCTTGCGTAAATCGCCGCAAAAGCGGTAGGTGCTGCCAAGCGCCCACAGGACGAATCCCTCGCCCTGGGTAGCCTGGACGCGGCGGTACAGCCGACGGGCGTGCTGGAGATAGGGCAAAGCACGTTCGGGATTGCCCTGGGCACGCAGACTGAGACCGAAACCGGCCTGGCTCTCGGCCAAGCCTTCCGGGTCGTGCAGCGCCTCGGACAGGTTGACCGCCCTGGCATAGGCATGTTTGGCCAGACCGAAGCGTCCCAGCATGCGCAGACAGTCGCCGATGCCGATGCAGGCATCACGCTCTCCGTCGGGATCTCCCTCATCGGTATAGGCGGCCCGGGCCTGACGGTAGAGGTCGAGGGCGGCGGCAAAGCGGCTGGCGTGGCGGGCGCGCTCGGCGCGCTCGAACAAGCGCTCAGGGTTCACGAACTGGCCGGCTCCTCGACCGCGATACCCATCGCCCTGGCCATGGTTACCCCCATCTCGGCCGGGCTGGGAATCGTGTGCACGCCGGCCTGCTCAAAGGCCCGAATTTTTTCTGCGGCCGTGCCCGAGCCCCCGGCAATGATCGCCCCGGCGTGGCCCATGCGTTTGCCCTTGGGTGCGGTCTGACCGGCGATAAAGGCGGCCACGGGTTTGGTCATATGAGCCTGGATAAAGGCGGCCGCGTCTTCTTCGGCACTTCCCCCGATTTCACCGATCAAGACCACCCCTTCGGTCTGTGGGTCGTCCTGGAACAGACGCAACACATCAACAAAGCCGGTCCCGTTGACCGGATCGCCCCCGATGCCGACGCAGCTGGACTGCCCGATCCCGAGCTGGGTCAGCTGATGAACCGCCTCATAGGTCAGCGTGCCGCTACGCGACACCACCCCTATGTTGCCCGTCTTATGAATATAGCCCGGCATGATGCCAATCTTGCACTCGCCTGGCGTGATGACGCCGGGACAGTTGGGGCCGATCAGACGGGACGCCTTGCCGGCCATATAGCGCTTGACCCGGATCATGTCCAAAATAGGAATGCCCTCGGTGATGCAGATCACCAGCGGGAGTTCGGCGTCAACCGCCTCAAGAATCGCGTCCGCGGCAAACGGCGGGGGAACATAGATCACCGAGGCGTTGGCGCCTGTTGCGACCACCGACTCGGCAACGGTGTTAAAAATAGGAATGCCCTCAAAATCGGTCCCACCCCGGCCCGGGGTCACGCCGGCCACCATCTGGGTGCCGTATTCCCGGCAGGCCCGAGTGTGGAGCTGACCGGTTGAACCGGTAATGCCCTGGGTGACCACTCTGGTCTCTTTATTCACAAGAATACTCACGCGACTTCTCCACAGGTGAACGCTGACTTCTTCCTGATGAGGAGCTCATCATCGTTCGCCTTTCTCGTCTGTAGACTGCTCAGCCCGCCGCCCTGACCGCCTCAACCGCCTTCTTGGCGCCATCGGCCAGATCGCCGGCCGGGATGATATTGAGTCCCGACTGGGCCAGGATCTGCTTGCCCTGCTCAACGTTCGTGCCCTCAAGGCGGACCACCAGGGGCACCGACAGCTTGACCTGTTTGGCCGCTTCGACCACGCCGTCGGCCACCACGTCGCAGCGCATGATGCCGCCGAAAATGTTGACCAACACGCCCTTGACCTTGGGGTCGGACAGAATGATCTTGAACGCCTCGGTCACTTTTTCGGTCGTGGCTCCGCCCCCGACATCCAGAAAATTGGCCGGCTCGGCACCGTAGTGCTTGATGATGTCCATGGTGGCCATGGCCAGCCCGGCGCCGTTGACCATGCAGCCGATATCGCCGTCGAGCGCGATGTAGCTGAGGTCAAACTTGGAGGCCGCTATTTCCTTTTCGTTCTCTTCCGACACGTCTCGCAGTTCGCGAACCTCGGGCTGACGGTACAGCGCGTTGTCGTCAAAGCCCATCTTGGCGTCCAGCGCGACCAGATCGTTGTCCTGGGTCAAGACCAGGGGGTTGATCTCGACCAGCGAGGCGTCGGTTTCGATGAAGGCCCGATACAAGGCTCTGACAAAGGCAACCGCTTTGGGAATCGCCTCCTTGGGCAAGCCCAGACCGTAGGCGATTTTTCGGCCCTGAAAGTCGCCGACGCCGAGCGCCGGGTCCACGGCTTCGCGCAAGATTTTTTCGGGCGAGCGGGCGGCAACCTCTTCAATCTCGACCCCGCCCTCAGAGCTGGCCATGACGGTGACGCGCGAGGTGGCCCGATCAAGGACCATGCCCAGGTAGAACTCCTTGGCAATGGCGCAGCCCTGCTCAACAAAGACCTTTTGCACCTCCTTGCCCTCGGGGCCGGTCTGGTGGGTGACCAAGTTTTTTCCCAGCAGGCCAGCCGCGATGTCCCGCGCCTCTTGAGGCGTCTTGGCCAGCTTCACCCCACCCGCTTTGCCCCGACCGCCGGCGTGGATCTGGGCCTTGACCACACACAGCTGCCCGCCCAGCTCCTCGGCCGCAGCCTGTGCCGCCTCGGGCGTGGTAGCCATTTTGCCGTTCAGGACGGCGACGCCGTACTGCCGCAACAGGTCTTTTGCCTGGTATTCATGAATATTCATACGTCCTCACTCTCACGCTCAAAACGCTGGCAAAATGCCAAAATTCGACCAGCCTGTCTAGGGGGTGTCATCAGTTAAGGAGGATCACCGAGGCAGCGAGATAGATGGCTCCGAGAAAGCTGACAGCGCGTTTGTCGTAGCGGGTGGCGAGAGCACGGTATTGCTTGAGTTTGGCGAAGAAGTTTTCAATCAGATGGCGCGCTTGATAGAGGTGCTTATCATAGGGGCGAGGCTGGCGCCGATTGGCTTTGGGGGGAATGACCACCGTCACCTCCGCCTGCTCCAAACGGTCAATGACGCGCTCGTGGGCGTCATAGGCTCTATCGGCGAGCAAAGCCCGCACGTGCTTCAGCAGATGGGGCAAGAGGGCCTCCGCACCGGCCAGGTCAGAGGCTTGGCCGGGCGTGAGATGGAAGCCGGTCGGATTCCCGAGCGCATCGCACGTCGCATGGATTTTCGTGCTCAAGCCCCCGCGGGAGCGGCCGATGCATTCGGCCGCGGGGTCCCCCCTTTTGCCCCCGCCCCATGTTGGTGGACGCGGATGATCGTGGCGTCGATCATGGCATATTCGTTATCCGCATCGGCGGCCAGCTGCTTGAAAACCTGCTCCCAGACCCCACTTTTACTCCAGCGCATGTGGCGCGTATGAATCACGCGAAAATCCCCGAACCGGCTCGGCAAATCGCGCCAGGGAATCCCCGCACGATAGCGGTATAAGACCGCTTCCACAAACAACCGGTTATCCCGCGCCGTGCCCCCGACGTGGCCCTCCCGGCCGGGCAGCAGGTCCTGAATCCGTTCCCACTGATCCTCGCGTAACGCATACCGTCTCGCCATTGTGCACCCTCCCTTCGCTTGGGCTGACCAGGGCAGTATACCGAGACGAGACAGGAAAGCCGACCAGGGGGGCACGCTAACTGATGACACGCCCTAGGGCTTGGCCGGTCCGGACTATGCTGACCGGGTCTGGCGTCGCTTCCGCTCAGCCTCCGACAGGCGGACATAGCGCGGCACCAGTGTTGCGACATCGTCCGACTCGCCGGCCCGCAGCCTCGGCAGCGCTAAACGGGCCACCGCCACACCGCTGGAATGACAGTCGGTCCACGGCACAAACGGGGCTGCGTCACCGTAGCGGTCTCGAATCAGTTCCTGATACGCCTCGGCTCCCTCGCCGACAAACAGGCAGGGAGGCGTAATATGCGGCCACAACTCATCCGGTGCCACAACTATATCGGGACTCAGCCGTCGCAGCCCACGGTGTTGATCGCGAGCGAACACAGCCGCGTAGACTTCTTTTCTCCGGGCGTCAAGCAGGACGCATAGCCGCCCCTGCCAACCGTCCACGGTCGTCGCCAGCGCCTCCAGGGTGGGCACGCCGACCAGCCTCAGTCCCAGCGCGTAACACAGCCCCTTGGCCGTGCTCAGGCCGACCCGCAGGCCGGAGAAAGAGCCGGGGCCGATTGACACCCCAACCCCGTCCAGCTCGCTCAGCCCCACACCGGCCTGTGACACGAGCTGGCGGACGAGCGGCAACAGGACATCCGTATGCCCGGTCCGAACCTGACGTGACTCCTCGGCCAAGACCCTCCCGTCACGCATCAATCCGACGCTGGTCAGCCAGGTTGCCGTGTCCAGGCCGAGGACGAGCACGCTTGCGTCTCCCCTTCTGGTGACACAGCTAGCGTACCAGTCGTGCAATATCGTTGTAGAAGACCAGCACGACCAGCGAGATGATCACCACGAAGCCGACGCGAAAGGCCATCTCGCGCGAGCGCAGGCTGGGAGGACGGCCGATGAGCAGCTCGATGAAGAGAAAGAGCAGATGGCCGCCGTCCAGAATCGGAATCGGCAGGAGATTGAAGATGGCCAGATTCACATTGATGACGGCGGTGAAGTGCAGAAGGTAGCTCAGCCCGCGCTGGGCCTGCTGGCCGGCCACCTGGGCAATGAGAATCGGTCCGCCCAACTCTTTGGTCGAGACCTCCCCCTGAAGGAGTTGGCCCACAGTCTGCACGATCAGGACACTGATGGCCCAGGTTTGCTCAGCCCCCAACACCACGGCGCGGCCGACCGATACCGGCTCCAGACGCGTGTCCGGCATGATGCCAATCGCGTATCGCTCGCGTCCGTCTTGATCCATCCCCTGGCGCAACTCCGGGCTGACGACCACCTCGAGCGGCTGAGGGCTGTCCGCTCGTCTGACCTGCAGACTGAGTTCTGCCCCACCACTACCGCGAATGTGTTCGGCCATTTCCTCCCAGGTGTGTACCCGGCTGCCCGCAATGCTCATAATCTCGTCCCCGGGCTGTAGCCCGGCCCGCTGGGCCGGCGAGTCGGGTACGATTCCGCCGACCCTGGCCTCGTCTACCGCAACTGGAATGCCAAAGCTGGCAAAGGCCAAGCCAAACAGGACAAAGGCGGTCACAATATTGGCGCACGGTCCGGCGGCGACAATCAGGAAACGACTCATCAACGACTGATGAGGAAAGGAACGCGGGATATCTTCTGGGGCGATTTCCTCGCCCGTTTCTTCTCCAACCATCTTGACATAGCCGCCCAGCGGCACGGCACTGATCAGGTATTCTGTCTCACCAATCGTGCGTCCGACGAGCTTGGGTCCAAAGCCGAGCGAGAACCGCTCAACGCCAACGCCGACCAGCTTGGCCAGGCTGAAATGGCCGAGTTCGTGGACGAACACAATCAGTCCAAAGACCAGGACGACTTTCCAAATCACATCCAGAGTTGACAGATCCATGAGGCTTCCTCATCACAAGTCACGAGCCGAGCTCACAGGGCACCATAGTAATAGATAAAGGCGGCCGGGAAAAGCAAACTATCGGCCCGGTCCAGCAAACCGCCATGGCCGGGGAACAGCCGGCCCGAATCCTTTGCCCCGCACGCCCGCTTGACCGCCGATTCGCACAAATCCCCAATCTGGGCCAGGACTGCCAGAACGGCCGCCAACACGCTCAGCTCGGTCCAGCTCCGCTCCGGCAGCAGCCAGACCCAGCCAATCCAGGCCGCCCCCAGACTACCGAGCAGCGCCCCCCCGCTGCCCTCAAAGGTTTTGCCGGGACTGATGTGAGGAATGAGCTTGCGGGTGCCCCACAGCCGTCCAACGGCATAGCCGCCGGTATCGCCCAGCATAGCAACCAGCAGCAGGAAAAACACCCAGCCGACGCCGTCCGGGAGCTGCCGAACCCAAACCAGGTGGGGCAGCAAAAAACCGATGTACACAACCCCCAACAGGGTCAGACTGACTCCGGCCAGCCCCCTGTCGGGCTGAGGCGTGCGCAAAGCACATGCAAAGGTGAGAAAAAATCCGGCGATCAACACCGCACCGACCAGCGCGCCGGGCCCGACACACATGGCTGCCGCCAAGCCGCCGCCCCAGCCGAGTCCCAGACCGCAAGGGAGCGGATTGTGGTCCCGTGTCAGCGAAAAGAATTCGTACAGCCCGAGACAGGTCAGCAGAAAAACGGTCGCGGAGAAGACCCAGACCGGGGCGCAGCAGATGCAGACGACGAGGAGCGGCAGGGCAAGGGCTGCGGTCAAGAGTCGGTCGCGGAGCACACCTGCGCCTAGCCTACCGCCCGCCGGAGACCTTTCAGGGTCTGCTGTTCGGCGGTTCGTCCAAAACGCCGCTGGCGACGCTGATATTCGAGCAGGGAGCGGAAAAAATGCTCACGGTCAAAGTCCGGCCACAGGGTATCCGTCACGTACAACTCGGTATAGGCCAGCTGCCACAGCAGAAAATTGCTGATCCGCATCTCTTTTCCGGTCCGAATCAGGAAATCGGGATCGGGGATATCCGCCGTCCACAAATGCCGGGCCACACTCCGCTCATCAATCTCCTCAGGCCGCAGGCGGCCCTCCTGCGCAGCTCGGGCCAGGGTCCGGACCGCAGCGACAATCTCTTCACGCGCCCCATAGCTGACCGCCAGGACCACGGTCAGCCCGGTGTTGTGTCGCGTCGCAAAAATCGCCTCGTCAAAAGCCAAGCGGACCGCCCCGGGCAGGCGGGCCAGATCGCCGAGGGCCAGCAGCCTGATATTATAGTCCATCAGACGGTCGAGTTCACTGCGCAAATAACGACGAAAGAGGCTCATCAGGACGCGGATTTCGGCGCTGGGGCGCTGCCAGTTTTCTGACGAGAAGGCGTACAGGGTGAGGTACGAGAGGCCGAGTTCGCTGCTGGTTTCGACGATTGTGCGGACGGTTTCTTTGGCCCGTTTGTGGCCTTCGGTCCGGGGCAAACCACGCTGCTGCGCCCAGCGGCCGTTGCCGTCCATGATGATGGCGACGTGTCGGGGCAGCCGGTCCAGCCGTAGCTGCTGCAACTCTTGCTGGGCCGGCTCCGGCCCAGCCGGCCTCTCACCAGCCAGCCTGAGCTGAAGACTGCCGTTTTGCATCGGTCGGTTCTGTTGCGTCACTCGCGCCCCCACCAGGTACGGCCCGCCGCTCAGCGGCACGCTTTCCCGGCTTTATACCGACAGCAAATCCTCCTCCTTGACCCGCAGGATCTGCTCAATCTTGTCGATCGACTCGTTGGTCATTTTCTGGATCTGGTCTTGCGTAGCCCGTGCCTCATCCTCAGATATTTCTTTGTTCTTCTGCATTTTTTTGATCCGGTCGTTGATGCTGCGGCGATGATTGCGCATCGACACCCGATAGTCCTCAGCCATTTTCCGAATATGGCGCACGAGTTCCTTGCGGCGCTCCTCGGTCAACTCGGGCAGCGGCACCCGGATGACCTTGCCGTCGTTGACCGGAGTCAGCCCGAGGTCGGCTTTATAGATCGCCTTTTCGATATCGCCGATGATATGCTGGTCGTAGGGCTGGGCCAGCAGCAGACGGGGTTCGGGTGCTGACAGGGCGGCCACTTGGTTCAGAGGCGTCGGGGCTCCATAGCAGTCAACCATTACCCCCTCAATAAGAGCCACCGAGGCTCGGCCGGTGCGCACCTTGAGAAATTCTTTGTTGAGAGACTCAATGGTATGGTCGGCCTCTTTCTTCAGCTCGTTCAGTAGTTGCGCATTCATACTGCCCCTCCATGGACCAGGGTTCCGACCTGCTCTCCGAGCACGGCTCGCTTGATGTTACCCATCTCCAGCATGCTGAACACCAGAATCGGCAGGCCGTTGTCCATACACAGAGAAATCGCGGTCGAATCCATGACTTTGAGGTTTTTTTGCAAGACCTCGATGTAACTGATCTCGTGATAGCGCTTGGCATCGGCGACATGGACCGGGTCGGCATCGTAGATGCCGTCAACCTTGGTGGCCTTGAAAATGATCTGCGCCCCGATCTCCATGGCCCGCAAACTGGCCGCCGTATCCGTCGTGAAATACGGATTGCCGGTTCCGCCGCAAAAATCACCACCCGCCCCTTTTCCAGATGACGGGCCGCCCGCCGCCGAATATACGGCTCAGCCACCTGCGACACACTCAGGGCCGACATCACCCGGGTCTGGACCTCAACCGTTTCCAGCGCCTCCTGCATGGCTAGGCTATTGATCAGGGTGGCCAGCATGCCCATGTAATCGGCCGTGGCCCGGGCCATGCCACGGGTGCTGGCGGCCAGGCCCCGAAAGATATTCCCACCGCCGATCACCAGCGCGATTTCACAGCCGAGGTCGTGGACCTCCCTGACCTCGTTGGCCATCCGCGACAAGACCGCCTCGTCGATCCCATACCCGCCGTCGCCGGCCAGCGCTTCGCCGCCGATTTTCAGTAACACCCGTTTATAGGGGATTGGAGAGGAATCGGCAGTCATGATTCCGGCTGGGCGTAGCTAGTCCGCTCCACGCTAGTCGGCGGCTTCCCCGGCCTCGCCAATCTGGAAGCGGGAAAAGCGGCGAACGACAATATTTTCTCCGGTGCGGGCAACCATCTCCTTGACCAGCTGTTCGACCGTCTTTGCCGTATCGCGGATAAAGCTCTGTTCGAGGAGGCAGTTCTCTCCGTAGTACTTCTCCAGGCGCCCATCGACAATACGATCAATGACCTTCTCGGGTTTGCCCTCGGCCAGCGTCTGAGTGCGGTAGATGGCTCGTTCTTTTTCCACCTCCTCGGCCGGGATATCGTCGCGCCGGACATAGCGCGGCTGAGAGGCGGCAACCTGCATGCCGAGGTCTTTGACCAACTGCTGAAACTCCTCGGTGCGGGCCACAAAATCGGTTTCACAGTTGACCTCGACCAACACCCCGATCTTGCCGCCAGCATGAATATACGAGCCGACAATCCCCTGAGCCGCCGCCCGGCCGGCCCGCTTGGCGGCTGCGGCGAGCCCCTTTTCACGCAAGAACGTGATCGCCTTGTCAATATCGCCACCGCTCTCATTCAGGGCTTTTTTACAATCAACAACCCCGGCTCCGGTCCGCTCACGAACCTCCTTGAGCAGGGCCATACTCGTGTTCTGATCGCTCACTCGTCACCTCCGTCTTCCTCGGCCTCATCAGTCTGCTCGGCCGAGGGGCTTGGAGCCGCCTGTGCGGCGGCGGGAGCGAGTTCCGGGGCGGTGTCGGCCGCTGGCTCGGCAGTCGCTTCGGCGGCCTCGGCCTCCCCTGCATCAGCCACGGGCTCGGCAACGGCCGTCTCAGCCGCGTCTTTTTCCTCGGCCTGCTGGCGCTCTTCAAGCTGGGCCCGACCCTCAAGCGCCGCTTCAGCCACCGCGCTGGTAAACAGCCGGATGGCCCGGATCGCGTCATCGTTGCCCGGCACCTTGTGGCTGATCGTATCCGGGTCGCAGTTGGTATCAACCGCAGCTACGACCGGAATCCCGAGCTTGTTCGCCTCCCGGACCGAGATTTCTTCTTTTTTGGTGTCCACGACAAACATGGCGTCCGGCAGCTTGCGCATGTTCTTGATGCCGCCTAGGGTCACCATCAGCTTGTCTCGCTCGCGGCCGATGCCCAACAGTTCCTTTTTGGTCAGCGCCTCGTTGATTGAGGGGGTGTCGAGCATTTCATCAAGCTTTTTCAGCCGTTCAATGGACTTCTTAATCGTCTGGAAATTGGTTAGCATCCCGCCCGGCCAGCGATTGTTGACGTAGTACATCCCGCATCGTTCGGCCTCTTCCCGCACAACGTCCTGGGCCTGTTTTTTCGTGCCGACAAACAGAATATGGCCGCCGTCGGCAACCAACCCCGAGACAAAGTTCGCCACCTCACGCAGCATGCCGACGGTCTGTTGCAGGTCAATGATGTGGATCCCGTTGCGGGCGCCAAAAATATACGGCTTCATCTTGGGATTCCAGCGGCTGGTCTGGTGGCCAAAATGGACCCCGGCCTCAAGCAACTGCTTGATTGTGATATCGGTCATGAATCCTACCTTCCTCTGACTGTGCGATCTGATGTCGCGCTCTGCGGTGCGAGAGTTGTAGCAAATGGGGGGGGGCTTTGCAACGCGCGCCCAGAGCCGATTGGGACGGAAAATCGCCCCCTCAGCGGGCACGGACACAACGTCTACTGGTTCATCGATTGCAGGAATTCGACATTATCTTTCGTGCCCTCTATCTTGTCCATCATAAATTCCATGGCCTCGACGGTATTGAGCTGCGAGAGCAGTTTGCGCAGAATCCAAATCCGGTTCAACACCTCTTTGGTCAGTAACAGTTCCTCCTTGCGGGTGCCGGAACGATTGATATCGACCGCCGGAAAAATGCGCTTGTCCATCAGGCGCCGGTCCAGGTGAATTTCCATATTCCCGGTGCCCTTGAACTCTTCAAAGATGACCTCATCCATACGGCTGCCGGTATCAATCAAGGCTGTGCCGAGAATGGTCAGGCTGCCGCCGTCTTCGATATTCCGGGCCGCGCCAAAAAACTTCTTGGGACCGCGCAGGGCGTTGGCGTCCACCCCACCCGACAGCAGCTTGCCGCTGGGCGGAACGACCGAGTTGTAGGCCCGAGCCAGGCGGGTGATGCTGTCGAGCAGAATCACCACGTCTTTGCCGTGCTCGACGAGACGCTTGGCCTTCTCAATCACCATCTCGGCTACCTGGACGTGACGGGTAGCCGGCTCGTCAAACGTGGAGCTGACGACCTCGGCGTGCACCGAGCGCTGCATATCGGTGACTTCTTCCGGCCGTTCGTCAATCAACAGCACGATGAGGATGACTTCTTTCTGGTTGTTGACAATGCCCTGGGCAATGTTCTGCAACATCATCGTCTTCCCGGTACGCGGGGCGGCGACGATGAGGCCGCGCTGGCCTCTGCCGATCGGAGTCAGCAGATCAATGATCCGTCCGGTATACGCCTCGGGGTCGTATTCGAGCCGCAAGGGCTCCTCGGGATAGAGGGGCGTCAAATTATCGAACAGGATTTTTTCGCGCGCGCGCTCCGGTTCCTCGTAGTTGATGACCTCGACCTTGAGGAGCGCAAAGTAGCGCTCGCCCTCTTTGGGTGGACGAATCTGACCGGAGACGACATCGCCGGTGCGCAGATTGAAGCGTCGGATCTGACTCGGAGAGACGTAGATATCGTCGGACCCAGGCAGATAGTTGTAATCCGGGGAGCGCAGGAAGCCAAACCCGTCGGACAGAATTTCCAGCACCCCCTCACCGTAGATATAGCCGCTCTGCTCGGCTTGGGCCTGCAGAATGGAGAAGATGAGGTCTTGCTTGCGTAAGCCCGATGTGCCATCGACGTTGAAACCACGCGCGATTCTCGCCAGCTCACTGATCTTCTTTTCCTTGAGCGTCTTCAGATTCAGCCCGCCATCCTCATCACCAACCTCGATGCGGATATCCCGGGGCTCTTCCACTTCTTGTTGCCGAGCGGCCGACCGAGCCATGAAATTCTCCCTTTACTGCGTGCGATGTACGATGTGTGAAGCTAGAAAGCTGTCCATCCCCGGCGGGTCGTGACAGGTCCGCCGGGCGGACAGGAGCCGTGTGTGCCATACGGAAAAAGTTCTCAACCGGAAGGGATGGAGAAAGCGGTGAGCGGGGGGGTCTGCTGTGTATCTATCTGAGCATGTCTGGTGCGGGCTGAACAGTCCCCATCGTAATTGATCTTCAGCCTAGTGTCAATTCACGGGCCGCGTCTCCGAAACGCCCATCGCCCCCAGCAAGGTCCGCATATCCGGCGGATAGGGGGCGCGGATCGTCATCGTCCGCCCCTGGACGGGATGGGAAAACCGAATCGCCTCGGCGTGCAAGGCCTGACGCCCAAAGGTCTGCGCCACGGCCGGTGCTCCACGCAGTCTGGCCTGAGCCGGGCCATACACCTGATCCCCGACGAGCGGATGGCCAAGCGCCGCCATATGCACCCGCAGCTGATGGGTGCGGCCAGTTGTGGGGAACAGACGGACAAAGGACAACCCCTGGGACTCGGCCACAACCTGATAACGGCTCAGCGCAGCCCGGCTGTGGCGGGCATGCACGGACATCTTCTTCCGATCAGTCGGGTGGCGGCCAATCGGCAGCTCAATCCGTCCGGTCTGGTCTCGGAAGCGTCCGACTGCGACAGCCCCGTAGGCCTTGTGGACCTGACGCGCCCGGAACTGGTGGGCGAGGTGTTCGGCACTGCTCTCGTCCTTGGCCACCAGCAGGACCCCTGAGGTGTCTTTGTCCAGACGGTGCAGAATACCGGGCCGCAGCGAGTGGCCGGAATCGCGCCAGCCCCAGCGGAACAACAGCGCGTTCACGACCGTCCCCTGCCACTGTCCAGGCGCGGGATGGACGACCATGGCCGGAGGTTTGTTGATCGCCAGGAGAACCTCATCCTCATACAAAACGTCCAGGGGAATAGCCTGGGGAGCCGCCGTAGTCGGCGCTACGGGCAGGGGCTCGATACACAGCGTGTCGTCTACCCGGACGCAGTAGCCGGCTTTTTTTGGCTGGCCGTTGACCATCACCCGGGCCTGATCGATCAACACCTTGGCCTGCGAGCGGGTGGCGGCGATGACGCTGGAGACAACCCGATCCAAACGCTGGCCGCCGTGCTCTGCCGAGATCACAAACCGTCTCGGCGAATCGACACCGCTCACCTGTCCCGGCCGGAATGATGCTTGCCCAGCCATGCGACCGTCGATATCTCCTCACCGGCCCAAGAGGGTACGCGCACGTTCGACATCCTCTCGAATTTGCTTGACCAAGTCTGGCACGGAGGGAAATTTTCTTTCTCCCCGCAGTCGGGCAACAAAGCCGACCCGCAGCCGCTGGCCGTAGATGTCCGCCGAGAAATCAAAGATATGGGCCTCAACCGTCCGCGCATTGTGGCCGAAGGTCGGGTTGACTCCGACATTGGCCACGCCGGCCAGTCGGGTCTGCTGACCCACCTCGATCCGTACCGCGTAGACGCCGTTAGGCAGCAGCAGATCGGCCCGGGGCCGGAGGTTGGCGGTCGGAAAGCCGATCGTGCGTCCGCGCCGAAAGCCTTGTTGGACACGGCCGCTGACGGTATAAGGGCGACTCAGGAGCGCGGCGGCCCCGTCCAAATCGCCCGCGCTCAGCAGCGACCGAATGGCCGAACTGCTCACGGTTCGGTCCAGCACCCGGACCGGCCCGACCACCTCAACTCCGAAATTATAACGCTGGCCCAGCCGCTCAAGCGCCTCGGCGCTGCCGCTACGGTCCCGGCCGAAGCTGAAGTTATGGCCGATGATGATGTGTTCGACGCCTATGGCCCGAACCAGATATCGGTCAACGAACTCCTCCGGGCTGAGGCGCGAAAAGGCGCGCGAAAAACGCTGGAGCACCACCCGCTGCACCCCCTGCTGGGCGAGGGAGTCTAATTTCTCGCGCAGGCCCAGAATCAACGGCAGCGGGCGGTCGGGCCGCAGGACCGAAAGCGGATGGGGATGAAAGGTCACAACGAGTGCCGTTCCCCGACGCCGCTCGGCCTCCTGGACCAAACGGCGCAAAATCGTCTGGTGGCCGAGATGCACCCCGTCGAAGTTTCCCAGGCTCACGACTGGGTGGGGCAGGCGGGGCTGGCGCAGGATATGCCGGATGATCTCCATGGCTACTCGGGCAAACGACGGGGAGGACGGCACTAGGGTTCCAGGGACTGGAGCAGGGACCTCGCTTTGGAGATGGCCGCGGAATTGGGATAGTCGTCCATCACCTTGCGCAGAATCAGACGGGGAGAGTTCCGATCCCCGATTTCGAGAAAGGCCTCGGCCTGGCGGACTAAGGCGTCCGGCCGCCTATCGCCCTTCTCGTACTGGAGCACGACATCGTTCAGCGCCAGAATCGCTCGGTTGTAATCGCGCTGCATGAAATAGATCTCGCCGATCCAGTACAGGGCGTCGTCGGCCATGTCCGAGGCCGGATAAGTTCGTTGAAACGTCCGGAACTGTTGGACCGCCTGCTCGTAGTCTTGGGCCCGCAGCAACTCGAGAGCCAGGGTATACTCCTGCTGTTCACGGAGCATTTCGGGTGGCCGTTCAATCTCATGAGCCGAAACCGGTGGGATATCGGGATCAGGCGGCACTTCGTCGGACTGCGGCAGAGACGAGGTGGCGGCCGGATCCTGAGGCGGAAACGCGAGGCGGTTCCGCTCCGCCTGTTCCAGCCTGGCGATACGTTCCTCCAGAGCCCGC
This sequence comes from uncultured Binatia bacterium (SeqCode), assembly GCA_965243735.1. GTDB lineage: Bacteria > Desulfobacterota > Binatia > Bin18 > Bin18 > JAAXHF01. Next base: position 1,897,580 of record CBDEVZ010000008.1, on the reverse strand, counting down.
AGAGCCTGCGGGTCCTGCCGATCCTGGACCTGGGGCGTCGGGTGCTCGCGGGCGACGCGCTCAAGACGGTGCTGGACCGTCTCCAGCGTTCCCCTCAGTTCGGCCATCTCCCGGCGCATATCGGTCACCGAGGCTTCCACATTGGCGATGCCGGTCCTCAAAACCTGACTGCCCTCCTGGGCACGCTGCACGTCATACTGCGTCGCACAAGCGCCCAGGAGCGGCAGCAGCACGACAGAAAATCCGAGTCCCTTCACGAATCACCGGCTAATGATCAGAAAGTGAGCCCGACGGTTTTGCCGCCAACACGCCTCTGAGTCCTCAGCGCACAGAGGAGCTTCCTCTCCATAGCTGATGGTCGACAGCCGATCCGAGACAATGCCAAGAGAGACGAGGTAATCATAGGCCGACCGCGCCCGCTCGGAGCCAAGAGCCAGATTGTACTCCACGGTTCCCCGATTGTCACAGTGGCCCTCAATCTCAACCCGGGCCGTCGGATTCCTGCGCAGCCAGTCCGCATTGGTCTGCAAGACTTCTCGGGCGGGCGGTGAGAGATCGAAGGCATCATAGTCAAAACGAATATCCTGCAACTCTCCGCCAGCCTGGGGCCCGTCCGCAATCATCGTCTCCGTCCTCCTTCCGGGATCAGACAGGGGATCCTCGTCGGGTGCGGTGCCCATGTCAAATCCGGACTGTTGAGAAGACGACGTGAGAGCTGGTGGAGGGTCGGGCGTTCGGGGAGACTGTCGAGCTGGACACGCGCTGAGGAACACCACAACAAGCAGGCTGCAACCTACCCATCCACACCACCGAAAGAGGCTCTGCATCGTTCTGCTCAGTCCTTAGTGTTTGTTGCTGAATGTCACTGATCCGGTCCACTCACTGGAGGCGGGCTGACCATGCCGGACTAGTATCATCTCCCCCCCCAGCCGTCAATTGTTTGACGCTGCGTCCATCCTGACTGGCGATCCACAGCCGGCCGGCCGCGCTCAACACCACATAGCGCCCGTCCGGTGACCAGGAGGGATCCTCCCCGGCCGCCACCGTCCTCTCCCGGCCGGAGGCGATATCGACGATTTTGACCCGCATCCCACGGGATTGGCTCGTGTACGCAATCAGCCCGCCCTTGGGCGACCAGGTCGGCGAGGTATTATACGCGCCCGAGAAAGTCACCCGCCGGATCTTTTCCGAAGCGAGATCCAGCACGTAAATTTGCGGTCCGCCGCTACGACTCGAACAGAACGCCAGGCGACGCCCGTCCGGCGACCAGGCGGGCGAGACGTCAATGCCCGGGCTGGTCGTCAGACGGCGGAGCAGACGTCCCTGGGGAGACAACAGAAAGAGATCGATATTGCCGTTTCTTTCTCCGCTCACGGCGATGGTCTTCCCGTCTGGCGACCACTGTCCGCTGTAGCCGATGGTTTGCGACAGCTGCCACTCCTTGCCGCTGCGCAGTTCAAAGCGAAACGGATAGGGACCGCCCCGCTTGTACGAAATATAGAACAGATCGGTCGCTCCGGGATTCCAGTGCGGCGCCAGGATGAGGCTTCTGGCGTGGGTCAGCCGCTCGACCTCGGCTCCGGTCAAGTCGGTGACATAGATTTCTTTGGCCCGCCCGCCGGCCCGGTTGGACACAAACGCGATTCTGGAGTTGAACGGACCTTCCTCACCAGTCAGGAGCAGCATCACATGGTCGGCGAAACGATGCGCCATTCTGCGCAGGTCCGCTCGCCGACCGCGATAACGCTTGCCGCCCAGGTACCGACGCTGGGCAACGTCAAACAGACGCGCTTCGACGGTCAGCGCGTCTCCTTCGAGCCACACGCTGCCCTTCATCAGGGCCAGTGCGCCCAGCACCGACCAGTGGCCAAAGTTGATCTCAGCCTCCATGACTCTGTCCGGCCCCTCAAGATAGGTCGCGCGGTCAATGACCCGGAACAGGCCGGACAGGTCGAGGTCACGGGCGACGATATCAGAGAAGGCCGCTCCCAGCCCCTGGGCGGAACCCGACGGCTGCGGGGCCAGAGGCGAGAGCGCAATCGGTAGCCCTGCCCCACCCGGTTCGGGTACGGTGATTTCGATCTGGGCCTGGGTCGAGCGGCACACTCCGAGGAGCGCCACCAGGGCCACAACCCCGATTCGGCAGGTTCGCCCCAGCGTGATCCACCACTCGCGCCGCGTCTCGACTTGCCAGTTACCCATCATCCGCCTTCGCTCTGCCGCCCGCGTCTCAGTTCACGCCCCGGTGCTTCAGTCATCGCTCACTCGCCAAAAGCGACCTGAACTTTCTGGGACAGAAATTCATGCAGGTGCTCCACGGGTGGCGGGGGGAGCGGATTGGCGTGATGCACGGCACGCAGGGCCGACTGATCAAACGCCGCATTGCCCGACGAACGCGTTAGTTCGATATCCGCAATCTCGCCGTTGGGCCTGATACCGAACTGCACGACTGCGGTTAAGCCGGCCCGTTGGTGGGTGACAATCCAGCTGTCCTTGACCCGCTGCTGAACCAGGACGGTATACCCGACAAAGGCCGGCGGTCGGCGGCCTGATCCGCCACCAGAGCCGGAGCCGCCGACCGTTCTGGACCCGACCGGTTGCCGGGAAGATCGTCCGGCCGTTCTCATGTTCTGGCGCACACGGTCAACAGCCTCGGCCAGCTGTCGCGTCTCACGGGCTCGGTGAGACATTGACGGTTGTGGCTTGGCCGATCTGGTGACTGGCTTTTTCTGGGCCTTGGGTTTTTTGGCGGGACGCTTGGCCTGCTGCTTGGGTGCGGGTGGAGACGGCTTTTTGGCGGGACGCTTGGCCTGCTGCTTGGGCGCAGGTGGAGACGGCTTTTTGGTAACGGGCGGTGCGGCTTTCTTTTTGAGCGCGGGCGGGGACGGCTTTTTTATCGTCGGCGCCGGCTCTTCGGTAACGGACGGCGCCGGGGGCGGCTCTTGAGCTCGGCTCAGCGGAGGGGAGTCAAGTGCCGGCCGACTGCCTGGGGACGGGGGAAGCGCGGACGGGGCCACCAGGGCAACGACATATGGCTCGGGTCTGGCGGGCTGGATCGGGCTACGCACCCCAGCCGTCACCAGACCGACGATGGCTCCGGTGTGCAAGATCACAGACACCAGAAGCATGCGACCGAAGCCCGGGTAAGACCGTTTTTTGTGTCGCATCTGGTAGGCCATAGCTGACTGAGCGGGCTGGAACCAGTACGCGCTCACTGCTCCATCATCTCTTGAGTCGGTTGTGCCTGCACGGCGTCTGCACCCAAGGCTTCGGTCACCATGCCCAGCCTGACCACCCCGGCCCGCCGAACCGCAGCCATGACCTCTACCACTCTGCCATACATAACGTTTCTATCGGCGCGCAGATACACGGTCTGATCCGGACGGTTGCGGACCGCAGCCGCGAGAGTCGTTTGCAGGGCCTCGATCTCAAGCTCAGCCGCGTTCAAATACACCTCCCCTTCCCGGCTGACGGCCACAACCAGTTGATCCTCCTGACCGGCCATGGGGTCGGCCTCTACCCTGGGCAGTTCAACACCAACGCCCTGCTGAAGTATCGGTGTGGTGACCATGAAAATAACCAGCAGCACCAACATCACATCAACCAGGGGCGTCACATTGATCTGCGACATGCTGCCATCGCCCAACTCATCAAATGCCATACTCTCTCTCCCCGCTCCAGGCATGTGAAATCACGCCAGCTACAGAAAATGGCGCTCGGCAATATTCAGAAACTCGGCCAGGAAGTTTTCCATGCCCAGAGATACCAGCCGAACCTGACGGCTGAAGTGGTTATAGGCCACGACCGACGGAATCGCTGCGGCCAGGCCGATGGCGGTGGCAATCAGAGCCTCGGCGATGCCTGGCGCGACCGCCTGAATCGTTGAGCCGGTGCTTGAGCCCAGGCCCAGGAAGGCGTTCATAATCCCCCACACCGTGCCAAACAGACCGATGAAAGGGGCGGTAGCGGCGGTGGTGGCCAAAAAGGTCAGACCACTCTCCAGCCGGGTCAACTGTTCCCGGGCGGCCCGACGCATCGCCCGCTCAACATTCTCGACCCCACCCTCGTCGATGTCTTCAAAGGAGTCCGGTTTGTGAGCCGGATCCTGGGGCTGCTTCCGGGCACGCGTGATCCGCATCAGTTCCTGATAGCCGGCGCGAAAGATCTGGGCCGTCACACTCTCCTTCATCTCCAGGCTGGCGGTGTGGATGGAGGACAGATTTTTTGTCTCCCAGAACACCACGGTGAACTGCTCAGACTCGCGCCGGGTGCGACGCAGCTGGCGGAATTTGAAAAACACAATCGCCCAACTGATGACCGAAAACAGCACCAGCAGGTAGAGGACGGCTTGGACGACCGGACCGGAGCCGGTGACCATTTCGAGTACAGTCGGCTGGGCAAGCGTTTGCCGGGCAGCCGCGCCCAAGAGCGAATCTTCCATCCTGTTCCCCGCCTCCTCGTCACCAAGCCGCTGCTCATCCACGCTCTACGGACGCGTTCGGATTTGAGCGGCTCCTCAGCACGCTGCGGATCATTGTAGCCCACCCTCCCCGCTCACGCCATTCCCCGGCCTGCGTCTGGGCGGCGAGCAGGGGGGCTGGAAGGTCAAATCCAACGCCTTCCCTTGACTGATTTTTCCGCTTGGGGAAAGATGCAGGCAGCCGAGAGACAATTTTCACCAGAGGTGGGAGGCTATGGCTGTACGCATAGGACTGAACGGTTTTGGACGGATCGGACGGAATCTGTTTCGGGCCAGCATCAACGAACCTGGGCTCGAATTCGTGGCCATCAACGATATCACCGACGCCGCAACCCTGGCCCATTTGTTGCGCTACGATTCGGTCCACGGTCGCCTTGAGGCCGATATTGCGGCCGAACCGGATGCCCTGATTGTCAACGGTAAACGCATTCAGGTCTGCCAGGAACGCAATCCGGCAGACCTGCCCTGGGAAGCCCTCGGGGTTGAGGTGGCGCTCGAATGCACCGGGCTGTTTACCGACCGCGACAAGGCGGCTCTACACCTGTCTGCCGGAGCAAAAAAAGTGCTGATTTCGGCCCCAGCCAAAGGGGCGGACTTGACCCTGTGTTACGGGGTGAATCATGCCAGCTACGACCCAGCCTCGCACCATATAATCTCCAACGCGTCGTGTACCACGAATTGTCTCTCGCCGGTCGCCAAGGTCTTGCACGAAACGTTTGGCGTCAAGCGGGGACTGATGACGACCGTCCACGCCTACACCAACGACCAGCGCATTCTCGATCTGCCCCACTCCGATATTCGGCGTGCCCGTGCGGCCGCCCAGTCCATGATCCCGACCTCAACCGGCGCCGCCCGCGCGGTCGGCGAAGTCCTGCCCGAACTCAAAGGCAAGCTCGACGGCATGGCCGTTCGGGTTCCCACGGCCAATGTGTCGGTGGTTGACCTGGTCGCCGAACTCGACAAGACGGCCAGCGCCGAAGCGGTCAATCAGGCCATGCAGACGGCGGCCGAAGGCCCGCTCAAGGGCGTCCTCCAGTACTGCCAGGAGGAGCTGGTTTCGGTCGATTTCAACGGCAACCCGCACTCGTCCATTTTCGATGCCGCCCTGACCAAGGTGATGGACAACAATTTTGTCAAAGTCCTGTCCTGGTACGACAACGAGTGGGGCTTTTCCAACCGGATGCGGGATGTCTCACTCTACATCGGCCAGAGCCTGAGCTAGCCCATGGCCACCCGTCGTCCCCTGCTCGCCGGCAACTGGAAAATGCACGGCACTCGATCCGAGACCGAGCGCCTGCTGGCCGCCCTGACCCAGGCGCTGAGCGGCGTTAATCCCACCCAGCGGGAAATCGTGGTCGCCCCGCCGTTCAGCGCTCTGGAGACCGCCGCCCGCCTGCTGGCCGACACGCCCATCCGTTTAGCCGCCCAGAATCTCCACTGGGAGCCACACGGGGCGTTCACCGGCGAGGTATCGGGTCCCATGCTCAAAGAAGCCGGCTGTACCTACGTCATTCTCGGCCACTCCGAGCGGCGTCAATACTTCGCCGAGACCGACGAGAGCGTGGCCCGCAAGGTCCGGGCCGCCCAGCGGGATGAGTTGTTGCCGATCGTATGTGTAGGAGAATCGCTTGAGGAGCGTGAGAGCGGAGCGACCCTGGCCGTCATTGACCGCCAGATCCGGGGCGCCCTCCAGGACCAAGAGGTGGGCCCAGAGCTGGATCAAGACCCGGCGGCCCTGACAGGCTTGGTGATTGCCTACGAACCGATCTGGGCGATTGGGACGGGCCGCAGCGCCTCACCCGACCAGGCTCAGGAAGTCCACGCGACCATACGCGCGACCCTGAGCAACCTGACCAGCCCGGCCACGGCCGACACGACACGTCTGTTGTACGGCGGCAGTGTCAAGCCCGACACCGTCGACGATCTCATGGCCCGGCCGGACATAGACGGGGCGCTGGTCGGCGGGGCCAGCCTGCAGGCCGACTCCTTTGCCCGCATCGTCAACTTCCGCTAGGAGCCGTATCATGTCGTACACGCTGGTAACTCTCGTCCACGTTCTGGCCTGTTTTTTCCTGGTCCTGGTCGTCCTGCTCCAGACCGGCAAGGGATCCGATGTCGGGGCGGTTTTTGGCGGCTCCAGCCAGACCATCTTCGGCAGTTCGGGAGCCGGCAATTTTCTGACCAAAACCACCACCGGCATTGCGGTTCTGTTCATGCTGACCTCTCTCTTTCTGTCCTACGGCGCATCCCGCCAGACAACCGAAAGCCTGTTTGACGCGATCTCGACCGAGAGCCTGAGCGTCCAAGAAGAGTTGCCGGCAGCCATTCCAGGCACGGAGGCCGAGTCAGCCCCGGGCGACTTCGGCACGGCGGGCCAACCCGAAGCGGCGACCGAACCACAAGCCGCTGCTCCGACCAACCCGGAACCACCGGCTGCCCTGAGCGAAGCCGACCAGGCATCGGATCCGGCTCCGCGATAGGGCTAGGTCTGGCCTTTGAGCGCGCTGCAACGAGAGTGAGAAGATGAGCCGGACCCACGCGATTGTTATTGGCGGCAGCATGGCCGGCCTGAGTGCCGGCCGGGTTCTCAGCGAGGTCTACGACCGGGTCACCGTCATCGACCGTGACACCTACCCCGAAGGCGTGGGCGAGAGATCGGGCGTCCCACACAGCCGCCACGTCCATGCCCTGCTGGCTCGGGGGCGGATCGAGCTGGAGCGCCTGTTCCCAGGCTTTGGCAATCTGGCGCGTGAAGGCGGCGCACACGAGATCGACTTCGGTATGGATTTTGCCACCCTGCGTCCATACGGCTGGAGTCAGCGCCGGCCGGACGGACTCAATCTGCTGTTTGCCAGCCGCAATCTCATCGAATCCGTCGTCCGTGGCCTGTTTCGTCGGCTGCCGAATGTCGCCCTCCTGGAACAGACTGCGGTGACCTCGCTGCACAGCGCCACCAACGGGCACCGGCGGGTCACCGGCGTCACACTCCGCTCGGCCGATGGGAGCGGCCCAACACAGTCGGACGCCGACCTCGTCGTTGACGCCAGCGGCCGGGCCTCTCAAGCGCCAGCGTGGCTCAAGGCTCTGGGTCTGGAGCCGCCCCAAGAGACGATCGTCAACGCCTTTGCCGGCTATAGCTCGCGCTGGTTTCAAGCCCCCGGCCCCGAGCGCTGGCCTCAGGAATGGTGGTGGAAGGGTATCTGGATCGATCTGAAGGAACCCGAGGTGCTGACGGCCGGGGTGTTGTTTCCGGTCGAGCATGGACGCTGGATCATCACCCTGGGCGGGGTGGCCAAGGAGTATCCGCCGACCGATGAAGACGGCTTTATGGAAGCCCTGGGGAGCCGCCTGCGCTCCCCCATCCTGGCCGAAGCCGCGCGCCTGGCCGAGCCGCTTTCGCCGGTGTACGGCCATCGCACAATGGCCAACCGTTTTCGCCACTACGAAAAGTGGCACGAACGCCTGGACGGATTTATCGCCCTGGGTGACGCGGTGTGCGCCTTCAACCCCGTGTATGGCCAGGGTATGACAACCGGAACCTTATCCGCGGGCGTCCTGGCCGAGTGTCTCAGGCGCTACGGTCCTGACGAGCCTGATCTGCCGCAGCATTTTTTTCGCGCCCAGGCAAAAGTCCAGGCCAATCCGTGGCGGCTGGCGACTGGGGCGGATTTTCGCTTCCCGGCAACTGAAGGTATCCAGTCTACGGGCTCGCGCGTATTGGACCCGTATATGAAGGCGCTGTTTGCCACGGCGATTGACGATCATGCCGTGCGCCGTCGGCTCAGCCGGGTCATCAATATGCTCAAGCCCCCGTCGGCATTTTTTACGCCGCCTATCATGGGCCGGGTGGCGCTGAACGCCCTCCGGCGGCGCGTGGGGAAGCACGCCAGGGCACCGATTCCAGACCGGCCGCCGACACACGCGGCTGAACCGTCGTCCCACCTCAGCCCGTAGGCACGTCCCCTCCCCTCTGGACCGTAGCCGTTTGTCCGGCTATGATCTGTGGCCGTCAGCGGATGCGGCCTGCATCCGTCTTTTTCTATCCGTCTTGCGAGGATGGCGGAACTGGCAGACGCGCTAGGTTGAGGGCCTAGTGGGGTAACACCCATGGGGGTTCAAGTCCCCCTCCTCGCACTCTCCCGCCCCTTTTTCTCCCGTCCATCCTGGTCTTGATTGACTCGCCCCGGAGCTTGTGAGACACAGGACGGCATGGCATACGATGCGACCACGCCCTCTGCCCCGTCCGACTCCGAAGACAGCCGTTCCCTGTTTCGCCTTGAGAACGGCCTGCGGGTGGCCATTCAGGAGGATCACTTTGCCCCGGTGGTGGCCATTCAGGTGTGGGTCAAGGCCGGCAGCGCGGACGAGACACCCGACGTGGCCGGGGCCGCCCATGTGCACGAACACATGATCTTCAAGGGCACCGAGCGGCGTCCGGTCGGCGCGATCGCGGCCGAGGTTGAATCGTCCGGCGGCAACATAAACGCCTTTACCTCTGCCGACCATACCGTCTACCATCTCGTGCTGGCCTCGCGCTACTGTCGCACCGGCCTCGATATCCTGGCCGATGCCATGCACAACTCGAGCTTTGATCCGTCCGAGTTGGAAAAAGAACTCCAGGTCGTCATGGAAGAGTGGAAGCGCGGCGAGGATTCTCCCACCTCGCGCGCGGCAACAGAGCTGTTTCGTCTGGCCTATACCAGCCATCCCTACGGCCGCCCAGTGATCGGCTTTCGGGAGACCGTCGAGGCGCTCGACCGCCAGCGCGTCGTCAACTTCTACCAACGCTGGTATCACCCCAACAACATGACCCTGGTCGTCGTCGGAGACGTGGACCGTCGGGCCGTCGAGGGCGACGTGCGCGAGCTGTTCGGCCCCTACCCGCTCGGCCCGCTTCCGGCTCGGCCACGGACGGTCGAGCCGCCCCAGCTCCAGCCTCGTCTGTCCGGCCTTGACATGAACGTTGAGGAATCCTACCTGTACCTGGGCTTTCCCATTCCCGAGGCCGACCACGCCGATATTTTTGCCCTGGACCTGTTGGGTTTCATCCTGGGCGGAGGCGAGAGCTCACGGCTGGTCCAGACCGTGCAGGTCGAAAAGGAACTGGTCAACTGGATCTCAGCCAGCGCCTACAGCCCGGCCGACCCAGGGCTGTTCATTACCGCTGCCGCCCTGGAACAGGACAAAGTCCAGCCTGCGCTGCAAGACATGCTGGCCGCGATTGCCGACTGCCGGCACCAGCTGGTCTCACCCGCCGAACTCGACCGGGCTCGCACGAATTTGGCCAGCGACTTCACCTATCGGCGGGAAACCGTCCAGGGCCAGGCTCGCCAGCTAGGCTATTTTCTGAGCGTATTTGACGACCCGGACTACGAAGACCGCTATCTGGCCGGTTTGGCCGCAGTCACCCGCCAAGACATTCGGCGCGTGGCGCAGCACTATCTCACGACCGACAGCCTGTCGCTCGTACTACTCGGCTCCGAGGCCCAGGCTGGCTTGCCGAGCGCGGTGGACATTCAGGCTTGGCAGAAAACGCAGCCTGCCCCTATAGTTTCGACTGCCAAGAACGGCCAGGTTTCGTATACCGAGTTGGACAACGGCATTCGCCTGCTGGTCAAGGAGCATCACAGCGTTCCGGTTGTGTCGCTCCAGGCCTGCATGCTGGGCGGCGTGCTGTTTGAAAACGAGCGCAACGCCGGGATGAACAACCTCATCGCCGGGCTGCTGACCCGCGGCAGCCAACGCTTCTCGCGCCTGGCATTGACCGAGGCCGTCGAATCGCTGGCCGGTAGCCTCAACGGGTTCTCGGGCCGCAACAGCCTGGGCCTGAGCGGCTCGTTTCTGTCCAGCCGGGTGGCGGCCGGGCTGGAACTTTTTCTTGACACCCTGCTCCAGCCCATTTTCCCGGCCGATGAGGTCGAAAAGCGACGCCGCGAAATCCTGCTGGCCCTCAAGAACCGTGAGGACGAATTGGCGCAGATCGCCTTTGACCTGTTCTACGCCACCATCTTCACCACCCACCCCTACCGCCTGCTGCCGCTGGGCCGGGTGGAGAGCGTACAAGCTTTGCGCCAGGAGCAGCTGGCCGGCTATTACCGGACCGTACTGAACCCCCGCCAGCTGATAGTCAGCGCGGTCGGCGACGTGGATAGCGACGAACTCATCGGCTGTCTGCGGGCCAGCCTCGAAGGCCTGCCCAGCGTTTCAGACCAGCTGTCTCTCCCCCCCTCCGAGCCCCGCCCGACAGACACACGGCGCCAGACTAAGACGGTCGACAAACAACAGGCGCATATCGTCCTTGGCTATCAGGGCGTGGCCCTGGACAACCCGGATCGCTATATTCTCAAGATCATCGACGCGCTGCTGTCCAGACAGGGTGGCCGCCTGTTCTACGAGCTGCGTGAGAAGCGCGCCCTGGCCTACTCCGTTACCGCCTTCAGCGTCGAGGGGCTGGCCCCGGGCGCGTTCGGGATCTATGTCGGCACCGATCCCAACAAGATAGACGAAGCCGTCGACGCGGCGCGCCACGAACTGAGACGGCTGTCCCAGCGGCCGGTTGACCCGGCCGAACTCGAACAGGCCAAGAAATATCTGACCGGCAGCTATGAAATCTCCCTTCAGTCCAACGGCGCCCAGGCCGAAGAAATGGCGTTTAACGAACTCTACGGTCTGGGCTATGACAACGGGCGGCGGTATCTCAGAGCGCTGGGCGCAGTAACCGAAGAAGACATACGGCGAGTGGCCCAGACGTACTTTGATGAGCACGCGGAGACCCTGGTCGTGGTGGGGAAGTAGGGCCGGGACGGAGCAATGGCGTGGAGCGCTGGCTGTGCCTGTCGGTCACGGTTCCGCACGAGGCGGTCGATGCAGTGTCAAACTTCCTGGCGGAACGCGGATCGCTCGGAGTGATAGAGGGCGAGCATGACCCGGCCACCCCTCAGTCTTCGACAACGACCGTCCGGGCATTCTTCACAGCCGACAGCCCAGGCCCAGCCCTGCGTTCGGGCCTGAAGCGCTACCTGGACCAGCTCGCGCAGCTGTTTCCCCAGCTCGACCTCTCCCAGCCGATACGGCTGAGCACGCTTGACAGTCAGGCCTGGCAGGAGCGGTGGCGTGAGCACTTTCGGCCGATTGAGGTTGGCTCACGTTTTGTGGTGCTCCCGCCCTGGGAGACAGCCCCGGCTCAGACCCGGCGCGACTGTCTGGTCATCAACCCCAGCATGGCTTTTGGCACTGGTCACCACGCCACGACACGGAGCTGCCTGGAAGCGATTGAAGCGCTGTGTCTGGCCCACGGCGCACCGAGCCGGGCGCTCGACCTCGGGGCCGGTTCGGGGATCCTCAGTATTGCGCTGGCCCGCCTCGGCTGCCCCGACATCTGGGCCATCGACACCGACCCGGTCGCCCTGGACGAGGCGCGCAAGAATCTTGCCGCCAACCGTATCACCTCAGGCGTTCGACTGAGCCCACAGCCGCTCGAGTCGCTGTCGCTGGCATTTCCACTCATTGTCGCCAACCTGTTTGCCCGCACGCTCGTCGAGCTGGCCGCCCCCCTGACCCGAGCCACGACGCCGGGTGGCCACCTCATCCTGTCCGGGATTCAGACCGAGCAGGCCGCCGACGTGGCCGCGGCATTCCCGGCTCCGGTGTGGCGTGAGCGGTCCCGTCTTGTGGCCGACGAATGGGTCAGCCTGGTTCGCCAACGGGTGTAGCGGTCTTCGGACAATGAGACGGTTTTTCGTTCATTCCTCCGCCGTCCATGTCTCCCAGGCCGTTCTGACCGGCCCGGAATACCATCACCTGCGCCACGTTGTGCGCCTCCAGGTCGGCGACCAACTGACCCTGCGCGATGAACGGGGTACCGAATATCATGGCGCAATCAACCACTTCTCTGCCCAGACGGCCACCATTACCATTCGCTCTGTGGCTGCTGTGTCGTCCCCGTCTTTCGCCCTCACTCTGGCGCTAGGCCTGCTCAAGGGCGCCAAGCTGGACCTGGTGATTGAGAAAGTCACCGAACTCGGCGCGCACACCATTGTGCCCTTTTTCTCCGCCAATGCGGTCGTCAGCCTGCCCCGGGACCGCCAGGCGCAGCGTCTGGCCCGCTGGCGGCGTATCGCCCAGAGCGCGGCAAAGCAGTCCGGCAGCCACCTGCCTCATATCGCGGCGCCCCACTCTTTCGACCAACTCCTCGGTGCCGCGCCCGACTCAGAAACCAGGCTGCTGTTCTCCGAGCACGAGCAAACCCTCAGCCTCAGAGCCTTTGCCGACACCCACCGAACGCTGTCCAGCCTGTGGATTGTGATCGGTCCCGAGGGCGGTTTCACCCTTCAGGAAGTCGCTCAAGCCCAAGCCTCAGGCTTCACAATCGTCAGCCTCGGTCCGTCCATCCTGCGCGCCGAGACGGCCAGCATCGCCGCCGTCAGCCTGTGTCAGTATGTGTGGCGACAGTCCTCCTGACTCGGCAAGCGGCGCCCTCTTGCCTTTGCCGGGCCGAATGCCTAGGCTGCCAGCCTATCACCGCACTGGAGCACTGCCTTATGGGACGCTTTGCCTTTATCATGGACCCCATCCAAGACGTTCTGATCGACAAAGACACGACCTTTGTCTTTATGCTCGAAGCCCAGCGCCGCGGTCACGAGTTGGCCTATATCGAAATGGGCGACCTTTTCATTGAGCGGACTCGGCCCATGGCCCGCACCCGGCGGATCGAACTGCGACGTGAAGAGGGCCGACACTTCACCTTTCTCGGTCAGACGGTCGAGCCCCTGGGCGGTTTTGACGCGGTCTTCATGCGCAAAGACCCGCCGTTTGATATCGCCTATCTGCACGCCACCCAGTTGCTCGACTTGGCCCAGGCTGAGGGCGCGGTGGTGCTCAACAATCCCGGCGGCCTGCGCGCCGCCAACGAAAAACTCTTCGCTCTCAACTTCTCCGCTGTCATTCCTCCGACGCTGGTATCTCAGGACACCGAGCGTCTCAGAGCCTTTCTCGAAGAACTCGGCGGAGAAATGATTATCAAGCCCGTTGACGGCCACGGCGGGGCGGGCATTTTCTATGTGCAGCGGGAGGACCGCAACCTGAACTCCATCCTGGAAACGGCGACCAGACAGGGACGTGAGCCGATCATCGCCCAGCAGTACCTGCCGGCCGTGCGGCAGGGCGATAAGCGTCTCATTGTGCTGAACGGTGAGCCCTTAGGCTGCACCCTGCGAGTTCCGCGCGCCGACGAACACCGGGGCAACATCCATGTCGGCGGCACCTGCGTCAAGGCTGCTGTCACTCCGCGTGACCGCGAGATCTGCGCCCTCGTCGGGCCGCGCCTGCGTCGCGAAGGGCTGTATTTTGTCGGCCTCGACATCATTGGCGAGTATCTGACCGAGGTCAATGTGACCAGCCCGACCGGCGTGCAGGAGATCGACCGGCTCGACCACGTCTGCCTCGAAGCCGCGGTCATTGACTTTGCCGAGCAGCAAGTTGAAGAGCGCCAGCGACAAGCCTGAGGCGGTCTTGACTCGGTCGGGCGCATTCAGTACAAAACCGGAACGCGCCGGACACCCCGTGTCTCACGCGGCCCGGCCAGTCCCCACATGGGCAGGTAGCTCAGTCGGTAGAGCAGAGGACTGAAAATCCTCGTGTCGACGGTTCGATTCCGCCCCTGCCCACACCTTCTCTCTCGACAAAAGAATCACCAGGGCTCAAGACAGGCCATAGATCTGCGCCACATTGTCTCCCAGCACCAGCCGCTGCTCCTGTGGCGACAGGGCTGCGATAGCCTGTCTGGTTTCGGCCAGCGCCTCAAGGCTGCCGTCCCAATGCGGAAAGTCCGAGGCCCACATGAACTTCTCCGCCCCATACTTGCCCACGATATAGGCAATCGTGCTCTCGTCCGGATCGAACGAAATCCAGCACTGCCGGGCAAAGTATTCGCTCGGCGGCCGCTTGAGACCGGTCTTGTAGCCGATCTTCTTGAATTTCGAGTCCCAGCGGTCGAGGGCGTGCGGCAGCCAGCCCGCTCCGCATTCCAGAAGATTCACCCGGAGTTTGGGGAAGCGATCAAACACCGCGCCCTGAAACAGAGCGGCAAAGGCTGCTTGGACATCGGCCACCAGGGGCACACACTGAAAATACACAAAAGACTCGTCCATGAAGTCGGTCTTGTCAGCCGAGATCCACTGATGACCCAGAAAATCTTCATGCACGGCAGTATGAAACCCGATCGGCAAATCGTGATCCTGCAACACCGCCCACAGGGGATCGTAGGCCCGGTCCCAGAACGCCAGCTTATTGGCCGGAGCCGCGCATACAAACACCCCTTTGACCCCCAGGGCGGCCACCCGCTCGATCTCCGTGATTGCCTCGTCAATATCCAGCAGCACAATATGAGCGACCGGGACCAGACGCGCGGGGTCGGCCGAACAAAAGTCAACAATCCAGTTGTTATAGGCTCGGCAGTAGGCGGCCGATAAGGCCACATCCTTGGCTCCGGGTTCCCAGATCAGGCCCAGGGTTGGAAACAGCACCGACACGTCAATGCCCTCCCGGTCCATCAGGCGTAGCCGCGGGCCGGCTTCATACGCCCCCTGGGGGCCGTCCAGATAGCCAAATTGACCTGGGACAAAGATATCCTCAAAGGACTGGCCTATGCCTGCGGCGGTCGGGCCAATGCCGCGGGTGAGCAGCAGCGGCCTGTCCTCAACGACTAGGTATTCGACCCCGGCGGCATCCTTTTCCATGCGGATGGCGCGGGGCTTATACTTGGCCTCCAGATAATCGTGCCACAGATTGGGTGGCTCCAGGATGTGTCCATCGGCGTCAATCACTGTACCCTGCACCTTGCGTTCCTCCTTGCTTTGCCTATCCTTGTTCAGAACGAGCGCCATACCGTCGCAACCGTACGAAGGAGCCTAGGGGGTGTCATCAGTTAAGGAGGATCACCGAGGCAGCGAGATAGATGGCTCCGAGAAAGCTGACAGCGCGTTTGTCGTAGCGGGTGGCGAGAGCACGGTATTGCTTGAGTTTGGCGAAGAAGTTTTCAATCAGATGGCGCGCTTGATAGAGGTGCTTATCATAGGGGCGAGGCTGGCGCCGATTGGCTTTGGGGGGAATGACCACCGTCACCTCCGCCTGCTCCAAACGGTCAATGACGCGCTCGTGGGCGTCATAGGCTCTATCGGCGAGCAAAGCCCGCACGTGCTTCAGCAGATGGGGCAAGAGGGCCTCCGCACCGGCCAGGTCAGAGGCTTGGCCGGGCGTGAGATGGAAGCCGGTCGGATTCCCGAGCGCATCGCACGTCGCATGGATTTTCGTGCTCAAGCCCCCGCGGGAGCGGCCGATGCATTCGGCCGCGGGGTCCCCCCTTTTGCCCCCGCCCCATGTTGGTGGACGCGGATGATCGTGGCGTCGATCATGGCATATTCGTTATCCGCATCGGCGGCCAGCTGCTTGAAAACCTGCTCCCAGACCCCACTTTTACTCCAGCGCATGTGGCGCGTATGAATCACGCGAAAATCCCCGAACCGGCTCGGCAAATCGCGCCAGGGAATCCCCGCACGATAGCGGTATAAGACCGCTTCCACAAACAACCGGTTATCCCGCGCCGTGCCCCCGACGTGGCCCTCCCGGCCGGGCAGCAGGTCCTGAATCCGTTCCCACTGATCCTCGCGTAACGCATACCGTCTCGCCATTGTGCACCCTCCCTTCGCTTGGGCTGACCAGGGCAGTATACCGAGACGAGACAGGAAAGCCGACCAGGGGGGCACGCTAACTGATGACACGCCCTAAGGTATGAAGAACCTTTCTCGGAGTCAAATGGAGCAGGAGTTCCACAGGCACCCGGACCAGCCCGACGCATATGCGGAGCGGGCCCACTCTCGCCGCCGGTTCCTCTCACAGCTTGGCAGTGCGGGACTCGGCGGGCGGGCTCTCCTGGGCTCTGCTGGAGCTGCGACGAACGCTGCCTTACAGGGACTGTTCGGTCGCGGTCTCGTCTGGGCAGCCGAAGAGGGTCCAGCCGTGAACCTGGCAGCGGAAAGGCCCGGCATGCTCGTCCACACCGCCCACCCGATCAACGGCGAGTTCCCACCCCACCTCCTGGATGATCCGGTCACCCCTGTCGCCCGACACTTCGTGCGCAACAATGGCCGCGTTCCCCTGCGCGCCCGGCAGCGTGACCCGCAGGGCTGGCAGCTGCTCGTCGAGGGCGAGGTGCACACCCCGCTGCGTTTATCCCTGGCCGATCTCAAACAGCTACCGGCAACGACCCTACAGGCCGTTCTCGAATGCGGCGGTAACGGCCGCGCCCTGTTCAGCCCAACGGTCGATGGCACGCCCTGGCGGCGGGGCGCGGTCGGGTGCAGCGAGTGGACTGGCGTGCGCCTGCGCGACGTGCTGCAAAAGGCCGGGCTGAAATCGAGCGCGGTCTACACCGCCCACTATGGCGAGGATGGATCGCTCGATAACGCCGCTTCCTTCTCGCGGGGTCTGCCCATCGACAAAGCCATGCAGGAACATACGCTCATTGCCTACCAGATGAACGGCCAAGACCTGCCGGCCCTCAACGGGTATCCCGCCCGTCTCTTCGTACCGGGCTGGATCGGCAGCTGCTCCCAGAAGTGGCTCAACCGGATCTGGGTCCGAGATGCCGTGCACGACTCCCAGAAGATGAGCGGCTACTCCTACCGCGTTCCGGCCTACCCGATTGCGCCGGGCAGCCAGCCACCGCAGGCAGACATGCGCATTGCGACGGCGTGGCGGATCAAGTCGATGATTACCCGACCGGAGGCGGGCCAGGAATTCGCCGTCAATCGTCCGATTCAGATTCGCGGGCACGCCTGGGCGGGAGAAGACAGCGTCTCAAAGGTGCTGGTATCGGCAGACTTTGGCATTCACTGGCAGGAAGCCGGCTTGGAGCCACCGGCAAACACCTACGCCTGGGCACACTGGTCAACCAGTCTGACTTTTCCCCGCAGAGGCTATTATGAAATCTGGGCTCGGGCGTTTGACGATAAGGGCAACGCCCAGCCCTTCGACCAGCCGTGGAATCCCAAGGGCTACCTGGGGAATGTCATTCACCGCCTGCCGGTCCAGATTTCGGCCTGATAACCCGGCGGGCTCGTCATCCCGGCACAGAGCCTAGGGCGTGTCATCAGTTAGCGTGCCCCCCTGGTCGGCTTTCCTGTCTCGTCTCGGTATACTGCCCTGGTCAGCCCAAGCGAAGGGAGGGTGCACAATGGCGAGACGGTATGCGTTACGCGAGGATCAGTGGGAACGGATTCAGGACCTGCTGCCCGGCCGGGAGGGCCACGTCGGGGGCACGGCGCGGGATAACCGGTTGTTTGTGGAAGCGGTCTTATACCGCTATCGTGCGGGGATTCCCTGGCGCGATTTGCCGAGCCGGTTCGGGGATTTTCGCGTGATTCATACGCGCCACATGCGCTGGAGTAAAAGTGGGGTCTGGGAGCAGGTTTTCAAGCAGCTGGCCGCCGATGCGGATAACGAATATGCCATGATCGACGCCACGATCATCCGCGTCCACCAACATGGGGCGGGGGCAAAAGGGGGGACCCCGCGGCCGAATGCATCGGCCGCTCCCGCGGGGGCTTGAGCACGAAAATCCATGCGACGTGCGATGCGCTCGGGAATCCGACCGGCTTCCATCTCACGCCCGGCCAAGCCTCTGACCTGGCCGGTGCGGAGGCCCTCTTGCCCCATCTGCTGAAGCACGTGCGGGCTTTGCTCGCCGATAGAGCCTATGACGCCCACGAGCGCGTCATTGACCGTTTGGAGCAGGCGGAGGTGACGGTGGTCATTCCCCCCAAAGCCAATCGGCGCCAGCCTCGCCCCTATGATAAGCACCTCTATCAAGCGCGCCATCTGATTGAAAACTTCTTCGCCAAACTCAAGCAATACCGTGCTCTCGCCACCCGCTACGACAAACGCGCTGTCAGCTTTCTCGGAGCCATCTATCTCGCTGCCTCGGTGATCCTCCTTAACTGATGACACCCCCTAGTCCACCGCCATCACCCGCGTGTTCACAAAATAGGCAAAATCGAACTGGGTTGTCTCACCTACCCGCTTGCCGGGGATTGGCAGCAGCCGGGCCGAGAGCGGCTTGGCCAGCTTCCAGCCCAGGGCGGCCACATCGCTCAGCACGGCGGCCAACTGATTGAGGCTCACGTCCCCGGCCAGCGGGATGGTATCGAGCCCGGTCCCGCACACCGCAGAGTAGCTGAGCAGGCTGGACAGCCGCAGCACGCCCTGGTTGTTGCGCTCGGCCAGCCCGACATCTTCGAGCACCGGCAGCATCAGCCCACTATAGCCACAAGCCTGGAGGCGTGTCTCCTTGAGGGCTGCGGTAATCTGGGCCGCCACCGCCAAGGTTCCGGGCGTACCAAAGCGACCCAGGCCCAAGCGTTCAATCGCGTAGGCAATGCTCGCCTCCGGGCCGGGTCCGGGCGCCGGAGACAGGTCTATGCCGCGAAAAACAAAATCGGACCCGTGGTGCCGCTGGACGAGCTGCTGGAGTGGCTCGATCTGGCGTTCCAACTCGCCGACCAGCGTGGTTCGGAAATCGTCCAGATCCTGTCCGGGTTGGGCGGCCGCAGCCACAATATCGGCCGCCTCCAAGGCCAGACAAAAAGCCGGCTGCCCCTGGTGAAAAGCGGCCGGGAAAAAGGGGATATGGGGACCGCAGTTCAACACAGCCGCAAAGCGCAGGTTGCCGAACCCCTCTGCTGTCGTCTGGGCGATGGTCTGGATCGTTTGCCCAATCGCCCGAGCGCTTGACCGCCATAGGGGACGGCCGGTCTCGGCCAAGACCGCACTGGTGAAAACCGTGCTGGTCTCGGCAATCAGACGCGGCACAAGCCCGAACAGGTGTTGTGGGTCGCGCTCAGGGTCAATCGGCCCGACCGAGCAATATTCGATACCGTTTGCCTGACAACAGGCCTCCAAGTCTTTGATAAAGCCCAGCACCTCGGCCTCGGTTCGGTCACCAAGAAAGGCGGGAAACGGAGGCGTGGCCAGACGAACCGTCTGTACCTCAAGGCCGGCCGCCTCGCACTCGGAATGCAGGCTTGAGGCAAAACGGCCCGCCGCAGCGATCCGGTCAGGCTGAAGCGGCAGTCCGGGGTCCACACCGAGCGTAATGGCACGTACCTTCATGACAGCACTCCTTAGCAGGCTCGGCCTTCCCGGGCTACTCCGAGGGATTGCAATTACAGAGAACTGAATATAGTCAATATATGAATGAGAGACTGACTATGGCAAAAGACGCAGCACCATCTCCCCCCACCTCCCAGACGCCACCGGAGGGCAGCGAAGTCCAGGTCAAGCTCACCCGCCGTCCGCCGTGGCAACCGTCGCCCCGCCTGCCCGACTATCTGCTTGAGGACGAACTCAACAAGCTCATGGACCCGCGCGAATGGAAAGTCTACCGGGCTCTGTGGCGTCATTCGATTGGGCTGCGCCGCACCCCGCTGATTACTGCCGGCTACGCCGACGTGGGCGAAATGACCGGCCTGTCGCGGGCTTCTATTATCCGAGCCCTCAAGGGCCTGATGAAGAAACGCTATGTGGTCCGCATCATTGCTCCAGAGTCGGCCGGAGAGGACCGTGTCGAGCAGGCTCGGCTGCCGCGCAAACCGCGCGATGGCCACCGCTACCTGGTATGCACCTATCGTGAGGTGATCGAGGGCCGCCTGCGGGATGGAACTCCGCTCAAAGATATTCCCGAAGGCGGGCTGTATCCCGAGGAGATCCAGGTCTTTCGCCGGGAGGGCCAGGAGTCGCTGTTCTCCGAATAGCCCCTTGCGCAGCCCGTCTGGATGGGGCATCTTCAGAGGGCGGAGTCGGTACGGCTGGAGACGCGTACCCCCGCTGGGTAGAGGCGCATGTTACTACGACAGAGTGTTTTTTTGTTTCTGGTCCTGAGTTGCTGCTGGCTTGCGCTCCCACCGCTTGGTCAGGCCCAATTCTTGTCCCAGGGTGAGCGGATCGGAAGCCAAATGACCGGCGATCGGGCTCGCGACCGGGTTGATCGCAAGAAAAAGGGGGCCAACATCACCGAGTGGGTCCGGCGCCTCAACAACGACCGGCCCGAGACCCGCCTGGAAGCCGTCAAGTCCCTGGGCGATTCCAAGGATCCCGAGGTGATTGAACATCTGGTCAACGCCACCGCAGATATTGATATCCGGGTCAAAATCAAGGCCATCGAATACCTCGGCAACCTGCGGGCAACGGACGCGACCCCGGTGCTGGCCCAACAGCTCTTTTTGCGCAACACCCACATGGGGGTGAAAAAGAAAGTCTTGATTGCCCTGGGAAAAATCGGGGATCCGCGCGGGGCAGAACCCATCATCGAATTCCTGCGGCGCGATCTTGACGAAAACGCCAAAGGCATCGCCATCTATGCCCTGCGCGACGTGGGCAATGAGCAAGTTCTGGTTTTTCTCGACAATATCGCCGCAGACGACTCTTCCCAGCCGATCAAGCAGTTAGCCGCCCGGGCAGCCACCGACATCCGGAACCGACTGTCGCCAGAATACGAGCCGGTCATTCCGACCTATATCCAGCAGGTCGAGCTGCGCAACCAGGCCGAGCAGGGCGGACGATAAGCGGGGCGACACTTCCGGAAGGGGGGCCGGGCACTCATGCGCAATACAATTCTCGCACTTGGTCTACTGGTCTGGATGATAGCCCCTGTAGTCCACGCCTCAGACCACGAGCCCAACCCTGGTGCAAGCCCCGCAGCGCCCAGCCTCTCGGCCGGCCTGCCCCCGCTGGTTGACACCGCCAAAAAAGCCAAGCGCTCGGTGGTCAATATCTCCACCACCCAGAAGATCCAGCGCCAGAGCGGCCGCCAGCGCAGGCCCAGCCCGTTTGGCGGCGAAGATCCGTTTGAGGAATTCTTCCGACGCTTTTTCCCAGACCCCTCACCTGACCAACCCCGGAGCCTGGGGTCGGGCTTCATCATCAGTGAAGACGGCTACATTGTGACCAACAATCACGTCATTGGCGAGGCGGACAAGATCACCGTTCGCCTGTCGGACGAAGAGGAATACCAGGCGACCGTCATCGGCTCGGATCAGCGGACCGACCTGGCGCTGATTAAAATCGAGCCGAGCAGTCCGCTGACCGCCATCCCGCTGGGCGATTCCGAAGCCCTGCAGGTCGGCGACTGGGTCATGGCCATCGGCAACCCCTTCGGCCTCGAGCAAACCGTCACCGTCGGCATTGTCAGTGCCACCGGCCGGGTTATCGGAGCTGGTCCGTACGACGACTTCATTCAGACCGACGCCTCAATCAATCCGGGCAACTCCGGCGGTCCTCTCCTCAACCTCAAAGGCGAGGTCATCGGCATTAATTCGGCGATCTTCAGCCGCGGCGGGGGCAATATCGGGATTGGCTTTGCCATCCCCATCGGCCAGGCCAAGTCCATTATCGCTCAGCTCAGAGAGAGCGGCAAAGTGACCCGTGGATGGCTGGGCGTCATGATCCAGCCGGTGACCAAAGAGCTGGCTGACTCCTTTGGCCTGGACGAGCCCAAAGGCGCGCTGATTGCGGAGGTGACAGAGGGGGGTCCGGCCCAACAGTCCGGCTTGGAGCGGGGAGACGTCATCACGGCTTTTAACGGACAGACGATTCACGACTCGCGCGATCTGCCCGGCCTGGTTGCCAACGCTCCGGTCGGTTCCGAGGCACAGGTCAAACTGTTGCGCGGCGGACAAGAGCAAGACATCTCGGTCAAACTCGGTGAGCTGCCCGACCAACTGGCCAGCCGCAGGCCGGCCCAGGCCGACCAGGAAAGCTGGGGCATGACCGTGGCCGACCTCACGCCCGATATCGCCCGCCGGTTCCAACTCGACGCCAGCCGTGAGGGCGTGGTGGTGACCGCTGTCGAACCCGGCAGCCCGGCCGCAAGCGCCGGGATTCAGCCCGGAGACCTGATCGAAGAAGTCAACCGCAAAACGGTGACCTCGGTCACTGAGTTCAGCACGGCCATTGCCGACCTGAACGACGAGGACACCCTGCTGGTCCTTGCCCGGCGGGGAACCTTCACCTCCTTTTTCGCCCTGAAGAAATCGGGCTAAGCCCGCAGGGATCGTCTCAGAGCCGCCGCTTGACGACCGGCGGGGTAAAGACCGAGACGGGTGGAGGCACGCCTTGATAGGCCTCGACCTCGACCAAGGTCGTGTGGGCGCTTGACCCCTGGGCGAGCTGAGAGGTGCCTTTGTCGAGGGTCAGCACATTGGGGTTGCCGTGCTTCTCCAGCGTTCCCGGCAGCCCGGGCTCCAAAGGATCGTACCAGGCTCCGGTTGCCAGCTGGACGACCGACAGCTGGACCTTGGGCGTGACCACCGCCCCGGCCAGGCACTGACCACGGTCGTTGAAAACCCGGACCACCGTCCCATCGTGGATCCCGCGCCGGGCCGCATCTTCAGGGTGAATCCAGATCGGCTCACGCCCGGCGACCTTGGCTTCCTGGCTGACAACGCCCTGATCGAGCTGACTGTGCAGGCGGGTAACCGGCTGGTTCGAGACCAGATGCAGGGGGTAGCGTTTGGCTCGCTCACTCCCCAACCACTCGGCCGGCTCCAACCAGACCGGATGGGGCGGACAGTCGTCATAGCCGTAGGAGGCGATCCGCGCCGACCAGAGTTCGATTTTTCCCGACGGCGTTGTCAGCGGATGCGCCTGAGGATTAGCGCGGAAGGCGGCCAGAAAAGGCTGGGGAGGATTCGGAGCGGGCAGCTCAAACAGCCCCGCCTCCCAGAACTCGTCAAACTCCGGCATGCGCACCCCCCGCTCAGCCGCCCGGCGCTGTGAGACGTCGTACAGGTGACGCAGCCAGCCCATCTCATCCCGCCCCTCGGTGAAACGCTTGGCAAAGCCCAGCCGCTCGGCCACCGCCGCGAGAATCGCATGGTCGCTACGCGCCTCGCCAATCGGCGCCAGCGCCCGTTTATTGGCCAGCAAAAAGCCGTCCCGGGGAGTGCTGACCATATCGTTGCGCTCAAGCGGGGTAGTCGCCGGCAGGACGACATCGGCGTGGCGCGCCATCGGCGTCCACCACGGCTCATGGACAATAATCGTCTCCGGCTTCTGCCAGGCCCGCAGCAGCCGGTTCAGATCCTGGTGGTGATGGAACACATTGCCCCCGGCCCAGTAAATGAGCCGAATATCGGGGTAGACATAGTACTCGCCATTATAGGCAAACAGGCCGTCGGGATTCAGCAGCATGTCGGCAATGCGAGCAACCGGAATAATCTCCTCGACCGGATTCGTACCCCGATCCAGCACCGCCCAGTTGAGCCGATTGGTGTGCGCCCCAACGGTAGAGACCGAGCCGTAGCCGTAGCCGAATCCACCGCCCGGCAGACCGATCTGGCCCAGTATGGCGGCCAGGCTGACCAGCATCCAGAACGGCTGCTCACCGTGATCCGCCCGCTGGAGCGACCACGAGGCCGTGATCAGCGTCCGCTTAGCCGCCATCCGACGCGCCAGTCCACGGATCGTCCCGGCCGCAATCCCGGTCATGGAAGACGCCCAGTCGGCGTCTTTGGCCTGGCCGTCGGTGTCTCCCATCAGGTAGGGCCGAAACTTTTCAAATCCGACGCAGCAGCGGGCCAGAAAATCCTCATCGTGCAGCCCCTCGGCGACCAGGGTGTGGGCCAGCCCCAGCATCAGGGCCACATCCGTATTGGGACGCGGGGTAAGCCACTCGGCTCCCAGAAAATCGGCCGCGTCGTCCTTGACCGGCCCCACATACACGAACTCGACGCCCGCCCGTTGGCACGCCCACAGGCCGTCGGCGGTTCGGTGACGCACGACGCCGCCGTAGCTGATCTGGGTATTCTTCAGCGGAACCCCGCCAAACATCACAACGAGTTTCGAGTTGGCAGCGATAGTCGGCCACGACGCCTGGTCAACCAGAAAGCGGAAGAAGTTGCCCGCCACATACGGCATGATGACATCGCCGGCCGCCGTACTATAGGTGTTCACCGAGCGGACAAAGCCGCCGAACAGACCGAGAAAGCGCTGGAGCTGGGCGGCCGGAAAGTGGAAGGCACCCGCACTGCCCCAGCCGTAGGAGCCGCCATAGATGGCCCGATTGCCATACGTCCGGCGAACCCGGCTCAGCTCGTTCGCCACCACGTCGAGCGCACGGTCCCAGTCCACGGCGACAAACGGCTCGGCGCCTCGCCTGCCGCTGTCGGGCCCGTGCTCAAGCCAGCCGGCCCGGATCATCGGCTGGCGGATGCGCAGCTCATCGTCAACGCTTGTCACGTACGAGCGGCCGAGCGGAGAGGGAGCGGGATCCTGGGGGATGGGACGCAGGGCGACGAGACGCCCATTACGCACCTCGGGATCATAGCCTCCCCAGTGGAGAGCGGTTCGGGCCGCAGACGGCTCGGACATCGTGTGTGCCCAGCTTGCTCGGGTTAGCTCGTGGCCCGATTGCGAGTAATCATGGCCAGTACGGCTGCGGCAAACGGCCTGCCCATCAGCACGTCGAAAGCCTGGATCACCGCCGGTCGATGGGCGAGGTGTAACACAAGCTCCCGCTCCTGGGCAGAGGAGTCGGCCGCAAAAAACCGCGCCTGACAGGCGCACTGCCACGGCCGGGGCGGAAACTCCAGCTTGCCCCGGGTACTACACGTCCAGGCCGTATACTCTTTTCCCCAAAAGTGTTCCAAGCCGCGCAACACCCTGGCGGCGGACACCGTCAGACCGAGGCTGACGGTCGGCGCGTCAACACTCGCCACCGGCTCGGCGCAGTCGAAGTGCCAGGCAATAAGTTGATCTTCCATCGGCTCCTCCCGTTTCAATCGGCTGCGGCCACCGGCTCGAGACGCGCCTGACGCACAGCCCGCGTCTGCTCCCAGTCAACCGTACCGGCCTGAGGGTCGATCACCACCCCGTACTGCTCGCGGGCTCCGGCAATCGTCAGCTTCTCGTCTTTGACATCGGCCAGCACCTTCTCGGGCTCGCGCTCAAAGGGATCGCCGTGGCCGCCGGACGCGCACACCACGTGGTAGATGCTGTCGCCCGGCCGCACGTCGAGATGCATGTGCGCCTTACGCGGGAGTTCCTGACTGGCATCGCCCGAGTTCAGGATATTGGTCGACAGGGCGCCCGGCTGGCCGCCGGCCATGCCCTCAGACGCCCGCAACAGTCGGTTGGTGCGGACCATGGCCTTGCCCGGCCGCAGAAAACGCCACTGCTTGTAGATCGACAAAGACCCCCGGTATTTGCCCGGTCCGGCCGTATCCGGCACGTAGCCGAAGCCGTCAACAACAACCGGATACTCGCGTTCGAGCAGCTCGGCCGGGATGGTGCCGTAAGAGCCGAACGACATGGGAGCGACCCCGTCAATACCGTCTTTGCGGGGGCGTCCGCCCCAACCGCCAAAGAAGATATCCATCATCGCGTACGGCGTGCCGTCGGCCTTCTGCCCGGTCAGGTGCAACACATCACCGCCCTCGCCCGGAATAGGCACGCGCTCGGGCAGGGCCTTGGCCAGAGCCCGGAACAGCATATCGAACACACGAAAAAACAGCGGCGCCCGACCGCCCACCGCAGCCGGAAACTGTGGGTTGACCAGAGAGCCGGGTTCGGCGATCACGCTGATGGGCCGGACAAAACCGACGTTGGGCAGGACGTCCGGACTGACGATACTCTTGACCGCCCCAAAGACCGTCGCCTGGGTCATGCTGAACGGCAAATTTATCGCGCCTCTGGCCTGGGGACTGGTGCCGGTAAAATCCGCAGTCAGCGTGTCTTCGGCAATCCGCAGGGTCAGCTTCAGGGCCAGGGACGCCGTATCCGTGCCAAAGCCGTCATCCTCGAACACATCTTCGTGGACATATTCTCCGGGCTCGATCTCGCGCAGGGCGGCCCGCGTCGCCCGCTCGGCGTAGTCGATCAGATAGTCACACGAGGATTGGTAGGTCGGCAAACCGTATTTGTCGAGCAGAGTGCGGAGTTCCTGTTCGCCCCGCCAGCAGCCGGCGATCTTGGCTTCGACATCGCCCAGCCACTCGTCCGACACCCGGACATTGGCCAGAATCGTATCCAGCAGGGCGTCGTTGCGTTCTCCAGCCTGGTACAGCTTGACGACCGGCAGCCGCAGCCCTTCTTCAAAGGTCTCCGAACACTGGCTACTGAACCCGCCCGGAAAGCGACCGCCGATATCGGTATGATGGGAGTAGGCCAGGGTGAAGGCGACCAGTTGGTCGCGCCAGAAGGCCGGGGCAATAATCGCCACATCCGGCATGTGGGTCACCCCGGCGTACGGATCGTTGACCACCACCACGTCACCGGGCTGAAACGTGCCGCCGAATTTGTCCAGCACATAAGGCATCATTGCCATGAAGAACGACAGCTGAAACGGCGCGGCATAGCCCTGGCCCAGCATCCGGCCCTGGCCATCACAGATGGCGGTGGCAAAGTCGCCGGTCTTGACCATGGCCGAGCGGCCGGTTTTCCATACTGCAATCGCCATCTCCTCGGTAATCGAGGCCAGTTCGTTTTTAATCACTTCCACCAGAATGGGATCAAAGCTGCGTACCATGCTGTCCCCCTTGAGCCGAAGCCTACGGGCGCACCTCGTAATAGGCGTTAAACGGATTCTCAAAGTCGTGCCGCGTAAACTGGCCAAAACCGGCTTCGGCGGCCATCTTGCGCGCCACCTGTTCGTTGAAGCCCAGCGTACCCAGGCCGGCACCGCCGGGCTCCGACATGGCCGACGACATACAGCCCATGACCGAAAAGGCGTAGAACATGCCGGTCAGCGGATTCTTCAGATTTTCTTCAAGGGTCGGGGCGGAGTTGATATCGGCAATAAACCAGGTCCCGTCGGGCCTGAGGGCCGCGCGAATGGCGCGAATCATGCCGGCCGGGTCGGTCATGTCGTGGATGCAGTCAAAGGTGGTGATGAAATCCAGGCTGGCGTCAGTCGGCAGGCCGTCAGTCTTGGCGTTGTGAAACGTGGCATTGCCGAGCCCGGCGGCCCGTTTGTTGTCCTCGGCCCTGGCCAGGGCGTGCTGCGAGATGTCATAGCCGTGGAACTCGGAGTGCGGATAGGCTTTGGCCATTTCGAGCAGAGCCACACCCGCACCACAGCCCACATCCGCAGCCCGAGCGCCTGCCCTGAGCTTGTCGCTCACGCCGTCGAGGGCGGGCAACACGGTCGGCACCAGCGCGGTCCGAAACCAGGGACCGAACACCCGCTCGATGCCACGCGCGCCCTGGGCACCCCGGGCGTCGTAGGGCAGCCCCAGACCGGTCCGAAAGGACTCGGGCAGTCGCTCCAACAGCTGCATCCGCTGTGGCAGGTCGCTGAAAATGCCGGCCGCAAACTTGGGGTGGGTCTCGTCGGCCAGCAACACGCCCATCTCGGCCGACAGCTCAAACTGTCCGTCGCCGTGGTATTCGACCAAGCCGGCTGCAGCCTGGCCGTGCAGCCACTCGCGCACCCAGCGTTCGTGCAGACCGGTCTTGTCGGCCAGCTGCTGGCTGTTCAGCGGTCCGGCGCCCCGCAGCGCCCGGTACAGACCAAGGGCGTCGCCCAGGTGAATCATGGCCGAGATAAGCGCCCCCTTCAGATGTCCAAAAATCTGTTGTCCGGCGGCTTTCAGTGTGTCCGGATTCAACCCCTCGGTCGCCATGCTGCCCCCCTTCTTTGCCTAGGAAAAGCGCGGAATGACCTGCTCACCCCACAGACGGATCGACTGCATCACTTTCTCGTGCGGAATATTGTAGTTCTGCATCAGACACAGCAGCTGATCGACGCCCATGTCTTGGTACTGGTGGACCTTGTCAATACAGTGCTGCGGGTCGCCAACAATGACCATACTCTGCTGGTCCAGATAGTCGAAGGTGAACTTGTCTTTATCCACCTCGCCAAAACGCTGGTAGTACTCGTAGCCTGAGCCCTCTTTCAGAAATTTCTCCATTGACGTCCCGAGCATCTCAAACGACTTCTCATTGTACCACACCACGCCCTCTTCGGCCTCTTCACGGGCGGCCGCATTGCTGGTCGAGCAGTGGACCAGCGAGAAGACCGCCGCCTGTTTATTGACAAACGCGCCAACCGGCGTGGCCTGATCGGCCGCAGCCTTATACAGCTGTACCCGACGCCCGACTTCCTGCAGGTTGAGCGCCAGGGTAAAGGACAGCAGGCCCAGCCCCTTTTTCCCCGCCAGCTCGTGGCTGGTGGGGCTGGTGCAGGCCATCCACAGCGGCGGGTGGGGTTTCTGGACCGGTTTGGGGATCACGTGGCGGGGAGGAACAGAGAAGTATTTGCCCTGGTGGGAGAAGAGATCGTCCTGCCACATGCGGGGCAACATGGACAGGGATTCTTCCCACATGCCGCGCGTATCGGCCGGGTCAATGCCAAAGCCGCCCATCTCCAGTATGGTCGCCGACCGACCGGTGCCGAACTCGAGACGCCCGTTGCACATGATATCGAGCGTGGCGCCCATCTCAGCCACCCGGGCGGGATGGTTGTACGGGGCCGGCAGCAGACGGACCCCGTGGCCAATCCGAATCTTCGAGGTCTTGGCGGCGATATAACCGTACAACACCTCGGGCGCCGAGCAGTGGGAGAACTCATCCAGAAAGTGATGCTCGACCGTCCAGAAGGTGTCGAAGCCGACCTGTTCGGCGAGCTGCACCTGCTCGACAACCTCGTGGAAGACGCGCGCCTCGGCTCCGGATCCCCATTTACGTGGAACGGTGATCTCGTAAAAAATCGCAAATTTCATACTTGACTCCCGGCCACCCGCGAGCAGAAGGGCGGCCCAGACGCCGCCCTTCTGTCGGACTACATCCCGCTGATCAACTCCAGGATCGTGCCGTCCGGGTCTTTGAAACACACCACCCCAATGGTTGCCCCACCCGGTCCGTCAATCTTCTTGAGCGGCGACAGGAAGTCGACTCGCATTTCCTGCAGGTCGGCATAGGTCTTGTCGATATCGTCCACCGTGAAGGCGATCCGGCAGATGCCGACGTTGTTGAGCGTCGGATACGGCGTGCCCTGGGTCGGCGGCTCGATAAACTGCACCAGATCGAGCACCGGCGCGTTCTCGTCATCGCCTAAACGCATGAACACCCCGCGCAGCTTCTGCGCCTTGAGCCCCAGCGCGTCGCCAACACTCGGATCGTCCAGCACGAAATCGTTGACCTTGTTGAAGCCCAGCTTTTCATAAAAGCTGATTGAGCGCTCCATATCGGTGACACACACATTGACGTGAAACAGTCTCTGTAACATCGCACTCCTCCTTTACAAGCAGCGAGGGGCGGTCCGCAGACCGCCCCCACAACAAACGGGCAGAGCCCGCCCGAGCAGGCGGACCGTGCCGGCTTAGGACTGACCCGAACGCAGCACCTGGCCGGGCAGTGCGCCGGTGTGTTTCTGATCCTCGTACAGGACGCTACCGTTGACGACCGTATGCATCACGCCCTCGGCCGGCATGACCAGACGCCGCCCGCCACCGGGCAGGTCGCTACGCATCTCGCCCCGCTTCTTCGAGCCGACCGTGTTCAGATCAAAAATGGCGAAATCGGCCGCCAAGCCCTGCGCAATCCTGCCCCGGGTGGTCAGGCCATAGAAGGCCGCCGGCTCGGACGTGATCCGCTTGACGGCGTGCTCCAGGCTCATGACCTGACGCTCACGCACCCAGGTGCCGAGCAGATAGGTGCAGTAGCCGGCGTCACACAGCATATCAACGTGCGCCCCGCCGTCGGACAGACCGACCATGACCTGGTCATGGGTGATCAATTCGGGAATCCGGTCCTCGTCGGCGTTGAACAACTCGTAGGTGTATTCGAGCTGCAGGTCGTCTTCGATACACAGGTCCAGGAAGGTGTCGAGCCCGTCTTTGCCGCGCTGTCTGGCAATCTCGGCCACACTCTTGCCGATCAGCGCCTGCAGCTCGGGCTTGGAGGCAGCGTGGACAATCGCCCGTTCCCACTTCCCGTTGAACACCTTGGGGGTTTCCAGCTCCTTGCGGAACTCGGCCCGGAACTTCTCGTCCCGGTAGAAACGCTTCTGCTCTTCCACCGGCCGGTCAAACGCCGGCTTCCAGCACGGCAGGTTGGCAAAAATGAACGGCTTGCGCAGATCAATCTGAATGATCAATGGCCGACACGTGACCTGCGGGATCGCTCCCTTCTTGAACAGCGGCTCCACTGCTCGTAGCGTGCTCATCGCCGCCTCTGGCTTGTCGTCCCGGTTGAGCAAGGCCAGCCACGTCACCGGCCGACTGCTCTCGGTCACCAGCATGTCCAGCAGCGCATAATCGGTCTCGTCAACCACCGACACGTCGTTGGTCAGGGCCAGCTCAATCGAGCCCTTGCCCAACTCCCGCAGCGCGTTGGAGTAGGCTTTGAGTTCGTCCCAGTCCGCCTGCCGACACGCAATCGGCCGCCCCTTGTAGCCGATGTGCTGGGCCACGTTGGTCGTCGAAAACCCAAACGCACCCGCCGCCACCGCCTCTTTGATCAGCGCCTTGATCTGCGCCCGCTCCTCTGGTGTGGCCGACCGCTCCATCGACTCCTCCCCCATCACCCAGTGACGGAAGGGCGTCAGCGGAGCCATAAAGCCCAGGTTGATGCCGGCCCCACGCCTGGCCGCCGCATCCATATACTCGGGGAAGGTCGTCCAGTCCCAGGTCACGCCCTTGCCCAGCACCTCAAACGGAATCGCCTCCACGTTGACCAGATCCCAGGCTGCAATCTCCTGGTTCTCCGGCTTGCACGGCGCCAGCCCTACCCCGCAGTTGCCCATCACCAGACTTGTCACCCCGTGCCACGACGACGAGGTAATCAACGGGTCCCAGCAGATCTGGGCGTCATAGTGGGTGTGGGGATCGACAAAGCCCGGCGCCACAATCAGGTCCGAGGCATCGAGCGTCTTCTTTGCCCCGTCCGTAATCTTGCCGATGGCGGCAATCTTGCCGTCGGCCACGGCCACATCGGCCTGATAGCTCGGAGCCCCGGTCCCGTCGACCACAGTCCCGTTTTTAATGAGTAGATCGTACGACATTCAGCGTCCTCCTTGCAGAGATAAAAAGTGAAAAGAAACGCCGCACCGCAGGCTCTGTCGGTGTGACGCCAACGGTTTCAGTGCTCTTCCAACGGCTCCTAGACTTGGCCCGAACGCAACACCTGACCGGGCAGTGCGCCGGTGTGCCGCTTGTCTTCGTACAACACCGTCCCATTCACCACGGTATGCTGTACACCCTCGGCCGGCATGACCAGACGCCGCCCGCCACCGGGCAGGTCGCTACGCATCTCGCCCCGCTTCTTCGAGCCGACCGTATTCAGATCGAAAATCGCCAGGTCAGCGGCCAACCCCTGCTGGATCCTGCCCCGCTGGGTCATGCCGTAGAACGCCGCCGGCTCGGAGGTAATCCGTTTGACGGCGTGCTCCAGGCTCATGGCCTGACGCTCACGCACCCAGGTGCCGAGCAGATAGGTGCAGTAGCCGGCGTCACACAGCATATCGACGTGCGCCCCGCCGTCGGACAGCCCGATCATGACTTGGTCATGGGTAATCAGCTCAGGAATCCGATCCTCGTCGGCGTTGAACAGCTCATAGGTGTATTCGAGCTGTAGATTATCCTCAATGCACAGGTCCAGGAAGGTGTCGATGCCGTCTTTGCTGCGCTGCTGGGCAACCTCAGCTACGGTCTTACCGATCAGCGGCTGCAGCTCCGGGTTGCCGACCTGATGAATGACCACCCGCTCCCATTTGCCCAGGAACACCTTGGGCGCCTCCATCTCCTTGCGGAACTCGGCCCGGAACTTCTCGTCCCGATAGAAACGCATCTGCTCTTCCACCGGCCGGTCAAACGCCGGCTTCCAACACGGCAGGTTGGCAAAAATAAACGGCTTGCGCAGATCGATCTGAATGATCAGCGGCCGACACGTGACCTGCGGAATCGCTCCCTTCTTGAACAGCGGCTCTACCGCCCGTAGCGTGCTCATCGCCGCCTCCGGCTTGTCGTCCCGGTTGAGCAGCGCCAGCCACGTCACCGGCCGCTGACTCTCCGTCACCAGCATGTCCAGCAGCGCGTACTCGACCTCGTCAACAATGGCGGCTTCATTGGTCAGGGCCAGCTCAATCGAGCCCTTGCCCAACTCCCGCAGCGCGTTGGAGTAGGCTTTGAGTTCGTCCCAGTCCGCCTGCCGACACGCAATCGGCCGCCCCTTGTAGCCGATGTGCTGAGCCACGTTGGTCGTCGAAAACCCAAACGCCCCGGCGGCCACCGCCTCTTTGATCAGCGCCTTGATCTGCGCCCGCTCCTCTGGTGTGGCCGACCGCTCCATCGACTCCTCTCCCATCACCCAGTGACGGAAGGGCGTCAGGGCGGCCATGAAGCCGATATTGATTCCGCTGCCGCGCTTTTGAGCCGCATCCATATACTCGGGGAAGGTCGTCCAGTCCCAGGTCACGCCCTTGCCCAGCACCTCGAACGGAATCGCCTCCACGTTGACCAGATCCCAGGCTGCAATCTCCTGGTTCTCCGGCTTGCACGGCGCCAGCCCTACCCCGCAGTTGCCCATCACCAGGCTCGTCACCCCGTGCCACGACGACGAGGTGATCAGCGGGTCCCAGCAGATCTGGGCGTCATAGTGGGTGTGGGGATCGACAAAGCCCGGCGCCACAATCAGGTCGGCGGCGTCAATAACCTTTTTCGCTCCGTCCGTAATCTTGCCGATGGCGGCAATCTTGCCGTCGGCCACGGCCACGTCGGCCTGATAGCGCTCGGCCCCGGTCCCATCGACCACGGTTCCATTTTTAATCAGCAGATCGTACGACATGTGGACCCCTCCTTTTGCTAAATCACACCTTCTTCGACCAGTGCATCGCGTTCCGCCTGGCTCAGCTGGAGCAGCTCGCCATACACATAATCGCTGTCTTCACCGTAACACGGCGCCCCCCGTTCGGTCGGGCCACCCTGGTTGACCGTCGCCGTCGCAAAGTGGAACGGCACGTCTTTGACCGGCCAGGTCCCAATCTCGCTATGCGGCAGTGGAATGAGCCACTTGAGGTGCCGCAGCTGCGGGTCGCGTTCAATCCGGTCTTGGGCGGTCTGACACACCCCCGCCGGCACCCCGGCCCGCTGTAAGTCCTGCTGTAGGGCAAACGGATCTTTGTCTGCGGTCCAGTCCGTCACCAGCCGGTCGAGATCATCCTGGTTGATGATCCGGGCGGCCAGGGAGCTAAAACGGGCGTCCCGGGTCCACTCCGGCTGACCCATCGCCCGCACCAGGGCGCGCCACTCGTCCTCATTGGTGACGGCGATAGCTATCCAGCGGTCGTCTCCCCGACAGCGGTAGGCGCCATGCGGGGCCGCCGGGGTGTTGGGCGAGCGGTTGCCGGTGCGCTGCGACGAACGTTTGTTGATCAGCGCGTCGAGCAGGGCCGTCCCGGTCATATAGATGCCCGGCTCGACCTGGGAGCAATCGATATACTGGCCTTTGCCGGTCCGCTTCTTGTAGTAAATCGCACACAGCATGGTCAGCGCGCAGTAGTAGGCGCCGCTCCAGTCCATGTACGAATAGCCCCAGCCCGCAGGTGGATGCGGGGAAGGCAGCCCCGACTGTTCGGTCAGCCCGCTGACGGCCTGGGCGATCGGACCGTAGGAGGCAAATTTGACGTAGGGGCCTGTATATCCCCAGCCCGGCTGCTGGATGTAGATGATATCCGGCTTGATCTCTCTCAGCTGCTCGTAACCGAGCCCCCATTTGCGCATGGTCTCGGCCGTAAAGGCTTCGACGACCACATCGCTGATGGCCACAATGCGCTTGAACAGCTCGCGCCCTTTGGGATGCCCCATGTTCAGGCTCAAGCCCTTTTTACCGGCGTTGATATCGTTGAAATACCCGGCCCGGTTGACGCTCTGGACGCTGTCTTTGCTGAGGCTGCTGAGTTCCATGGCCCCGGCCTGGGCGTGTTCGTCCTTCTTGGTCGGGGCGAACGGCGGCATGTAGCGCAAGAAATCGAGCCGCTCACGCCACTCAATACGCAGGATTTCCGCCCCCAGACTGGCCAGCAGACGCGGGCCGCCAGCACCGGCCAACAGCCAGGTCAGATCAGCCACACGTACGCCTTCTAAGGGTCTCACCGTCGTTCCTCTTTTAGATAATCTTGCGTTCCCGCAAGCGCATGAGTTCGTCCGCATCGAGTCCGAGCTGCCCGGCATACACCTCATCGTTGTGCTCGCCGATCAGCGGCGCGCGTGGGCCGGTCCGCCACTCGACCTCGTGGGGCAGCATGGGGGCACCGATGTAGGTCAGACTCTCGTCCAGCTCGGGATGGTCCACTTCACAGAAGGTTTTGCGCATTTGCCACTGCCGGTCGTCGAGATTCTCCTCGGGTTTCCGAATCGGCGACCACGGAATACCGAGCGACTGGGCGTCGCGCCAGATCTCCTCCATGCCGAACGCCGCCACACAGCCGGCCTGCACCTCGGCAAAATGTGTGGCAAAGGCGCGGCCGCGGCGGTTCGCGGCGTCCTGATATGCCTCGCTCTTCAGGTCGGCGGCCTGGCCCTTGCCATCCAGAAAATCGACCAGGGTCTCGTAACCGCCCGGAAACGGATTGGGCAGAATAATGGAGTAGCGTCCGTCTCGGGTCGCAAACTGGACATCCGGTCCAACGGCCGGCTGGGCGTGGCGGCCGGTCTGGCGGTAACACGCGGTCTGATTATAGATCCAGTTCGGCACGTCGATCTCGGTACACACGCTCACCGCCTGGTGGACCGCCATCTCAATCATGTCCCCATTGCCGTGCGTTTCGCGACCGATCAGGGCGCCGACAATGGCAATGAACGTCTGGTTACCGGTGATGTGATAGGCGTGCCACATCTGGGGCGCGATCGGAGGCGTGTCATAGCTACCGTCCTCCTTGGGATCATAACCACAACACATCATCGGCCCGCCCAGGGCCAGGTGCACCAGATCGTTGGCCTTGTAGTCGCGCCACGGACCGCTGCGGCCAAACGGGGTGATGCAGGCATAGATCAGGCGGGGGTTGAGCTGCTGAAGGGTGTCCCAGTCCAGGCCCAGCTTTTCCAGGGTGTCGAGCGGCAGGGCGTCG
The DNA here is from genome assembly GCA_965243735.1 of uncultured Binatia bacterium (SeqCode). Lineage (GTDB taxonomy): Bacteria > Desulfobacterota > Binatia > Bin18 > Bin18 > JAAXHF01. The sequence continues at coordinate 1,861,986 of CBDEVZ010000008.1, read as the reverse complement.
AGCAGGACATCACACTCGGCGATCAGCTTTTTGAGCAGCGCGGTGCCCTCAGGGGCGTGAATGTCGAGCGTCACGCCCCGCTTGCCAAAGTTGTAATGCCAGAAGTACAGGCTCCGTTCGGGGTCGTCCTCGTCGTGGTAGAAGGGACCCAGCGAGCGGGTCGCGTTCCCGCCCGGGGGCTCAACCTTCAGCACCTCGGCGCCGGCCCCGGCCAGCAGCTTCCCGCAAAACTCGCCCTTTTCATCGGCAAGTTCCAGGACTTTCACGTCAAACAGGAATCCAGGCATGGTCTTCGGTTCCGGTTCCAGCTTGCTCGCCCCGCACGGCCTACATCAGCGAGGTTCCCGCCGACTCACCCGCATAATTGGCAAACGGTACGGTCTGAGCCCGCGCGGTCGGCTCGGTGATGACATTCAGCAGCGCCGGCCGGCCGCTTTCCATTTCCTTGACCGCCCGGTCTATGGCCGGACGGATGTCCTGAGGATGCTCGACCAGCTCGCCATAGGCGCCCAGCCCCTGGGCCACAATGTCGTAGCGCGTATGGCCCAATTCACGGCCCGGTACATGGATGTTGGCGCGGGCCGTCCAGCCGCCGTTGTTGCTGACCAGAACCAGGACCGGTAGCTCGTGTCGCACCGCAGTATCCAGCTCCATCAGGTTCAGGCCCAGCGAACCGTCACCGTGCAGGACCACCACCATGCGGTCCGGGGCGGCGGCTTTGGCCCCCACTCCAAAGGGCAGCCCTACGCCCATGCAGCCGTTGGGGCCGGGGTTGATGCGCGCCCCGGGTGTGAAGGACGGAATGGACTGCCGGGACATGTTCATGATCTCATGACCGTCAACGGCCAGAATCCCGTCCCGGGGGATAAAATCCCGGATCTCTTTGCATAAACGCAGGGGATGGGTCGGGCTTTGGTCGGAGTTCAGCAACGGGCTCATCTTCTCGCGATTCTCGCGATCCTTGGCCCCCAGCTGTTGCACCCAGGCCGACTCGCCAAACGACAGCCGTTCCTCGCCCGCCTGGGTCAGCTGTTCAAAGACCGCCTTGGCGTCCCCGGCAATGCCCAGATCCACACTCCGCACCCGGCCGATCTCCTCATGGTTGACATCGACCTGGATGAACTTGGCGTCGGGAGAGAAGCGTGGCGCCTTGCCCTGGCCGATGACAAAGTTGAAGCGGGTGCCCACCACCAGGACGACATCGGCATTCTTAAAGGCAAAAGACCGGGCGCCGAGCAGCGACTGGGGATGATCGTCGGGGACCACGCCGCGTCCCTGGGGTGTGGTAAAAAACGGGATGCCGGTGGTTTCGACAAAGCGGCGCATGTGCTCTCCGGCCCCGGACCAGAAGATCCCGCTGCCCGTCACCAGCAGCGGATTCTTGGCTGCGGCCAGCATGTCTACCGCGCGTTCGATGGATGGGCTATCGGCCGACGGCACCGACCGGTCCTGGATGGCGGGCAGCGGCCAAACCTTGTCATCGTCTACCTTTTGGACCAGCATATCCCCCGGCATATCCAGGTAGACCGGTCCCGGCTGGCCCTGACGCGCCCGGATCATGGCCATATGAACATACTCCTTGGCCCGGCTGGCGGTATGCACCCGGGCTGCCCATTTGCAGATGGGCTTGAAGATGGACAGCTGGTCAAACTCCTGGAAATCGCCCGTGTCGTAGTAGGCCACGGCCGAAGAGCCGCCAAGTCCGAGAACCGGACAGGCGTCGAGATAGGCGTTCGAGATACCCGTCAACAGATTCGCCGCACCGGGTCCGCCCGCGCCCATGCAGACACCGACCTTGCCCGTCACCCGCGAGTAGGCGTGGGCGGCCATGGCCGCAGCCTGCTCGTGCCGACAATCGATCAGCCGAATCCCGAGCTTTTCGGCGTGCATGGACAGCAGGATATTGGGACCGCCCATGATGTAGAAGATCGTATCCACGCCCTCCTGGTGGAGTCCCTCGGCCATCAGTTGACTGCCATCTAGCTGTGCCATGTGTATCTCCTGTGTCCCCCAGGAAGAGGGCTCACCGTGGTGAGCCCTCCCCTCCTTGTCTTCCCTGGGGCTCCCCAAACTGTGATTTCGTTCGTGACAGCAGCGCTCTCACGTTACACGTCGGCGGGTCCTGCCATGCCCACCGGGCGGACACAACACCGTCTACGGAAATACCCTCCGCAGGCCCTGGGTGAATCCATTGACCTTTCCGTCCAGCGTTCGGATCTCGTTGACTGCGGCGCTGTCGCTCTCCAAGATTCCCAAAGCCAGCTTCAGCAGCGTCTGAAAGTAGTCCCCAACCTTTGAGAAACGCCTCAAGGCCCAGTGCCGCACCGCCCACGACTGGGCGAGGACGAGCAAGCAGTGCGCCTTCAGGTCAACGTCCCCGGCTGGAAACGCCTTTTTCTCCACCCCATAGGCGATGATTTCCTCAAGCAGACTCTGGATACGCTCTTCGCCCGCCAGCAGACGCCCGCGTTCGGCGCCGGTCAGCGACTTCATCTCCTGATAGCCCAAGACCACATCGCGGCGCAGTTCGTCAATGAGGCGCACATAGCGTTCATAGACCAGCAGGAATAACTGCTTGGGGTCGACGCCCTGCTCCTTGAGCCGCTCATACTCCGCCCGCTGCTCATGCAGAACGACCTCTGTCCGTTCCTGGTTGTGCGAGAACAGGAAAAACAGAATCTCTTCTTTGCTGGTGAAGTAGTTGAAGACAGAGCCAACGCTGAGGCCCGCCTTCTGGGCAATTTCTCGAACGCTGGTGTTGTGGTAGCCGTTACTCAGGAAGAGAGCTGCCGCTGCGGACGCGATGCGTTCCTTGCCTTCGAGCAGGCGTTTCTCGTCTGTCACCTGGGAGGTTTGGCGGCGTTTTTTTCGCAGGACCTGGCCTTTCACTCGCGCGTTCCTTTCGGGCTGAACCAAGTGTGTGCTGAGTGAGTGTTCATTCCAAAATCTCATATGTCAGACACGCGCCATTTGTCAAGAAGACGAGCGGCGCGGGCTACTGTTCGGCCGCCTGCTCCTGCACGTAGCGGGCAATCTGCTCGTGGGTGGCAAACCACACACCCGGCTTGCTCTTCATGTAGGTCACCAGCCGCTCCAGCATCTGCATCCGATAGCGATGGCCGATGACCTGGGGATGGGTGACCAGCATGTACAGGCTGCCCTCTTCATACGCGCCATCGAACTCGGCGGCCCAGATCGAATACACCTCGTCAGCCGTACGTAAGCCGACGTGCTGGCTGCTCCAGCTGAGCTGAAAATACGGCCAGTCGTCCAGAATCCACTCGACCGGCAGCTCGATCAGCCCGGACTCCTGGCCGTCAGCCAGCAGGCTGTAGGGGCGGTCGTCAGCCATCATGCTGCTGTCGTACAAAAAGCCCATGTCTTTGACGATCTTGATCGTCGCCGGGGTCAGATCCCAGGCCGCAGACCGAAAGCCGACCGGCCGCTTGCCCACCGTCTCGACAAAAATGTCCATGGCCCGGGCATACACCTCGCGCTCCTGGTCTTCGTTCAGACTCAGGGGGCTCTCATGGATGTAGGAGTGAAAGCCGATCTCGTGCTGGGGACGATCCAGGATGGTCTGGACCGCCGCCGGGTGCAGGACCATGGTTGCCGCCGGGATAAAAAACGTGGCCGGAATATCGTGCTTGTCGAGCAGCTTCAGGATACGCGGCAGCCCGGCCCGTGCCCCATACTCGCCACGCGACATATACGACGGACTGCGGTTGCCCTGAAAGCCGAGCCAGACCGGCTCGGTGTCAAAGTCAAACGAGATGCTGACCGCCACCCTGGCACCCTCGGGCCACTGCTCGGGGGTGAGATCGCGGCCGCTACGGACCGTCTTCACATGCTCTTTCATCTCCTCCGGCGTCCACTGCCACAGCGGTTTGTCCTGCTCGGCAGCGGCGGTCACCCAGCAGACACCACAGCTCACCAGCACCAGAACGATCTTCATCCAATTTGACCACTGCATGACATCTTCTCCTGTACAGAAATGAGCACCTCAGCCTGGGCTTCAGCTTACGCTACCTGGCCATGCAGCCCCTGCCGCCAGACAAGAGGGTTATGGCAGGGAGCGTCACCAACCACACAGCGTCCCCAAGCTGCGGCGCGACGCCGGAGAAAGGGAGGCACGGTACTCAGCTACTGAGAGGCTGGTCTGCCTTGGTTGGTGCGGTATTCGTCGAAGACCTGACCGACTTTACGAGCTTCTGGATCATCACGGAACGTTTCGAGTATTCTTCCGGCTAATTCCGCAGCAGTGAGTTTATCACCCCCACTTGCTTGGATACGGGGGTTTACCTCCCCACTATCCAACAGGAACTTGACGTGATCCGGGAGCCGGCGTGCTGCGCTATAGTGCAGCACGGTAAACCCCGCTTTACTCTGCATATTGAGCAGGCGCCCCCGTAAGCCGACAAATTTTTGATCCTGTTGGGAGAGTCTGGCTTCCAACTCCCCCAACAGGTCTAGGAAGTCCTTAAAAAGCGCGGGGTCGCTCCATCCCTCACCCCGTGTTATCTCCAGAACATGGCCGGATAGAGGCATCCCCTTGTACGAGAGGGTGTTCGAGAAATTCTGCTTGGAATCCATCAGGGAGCGCTCCAAACAGGCCAGCAACTGTCCTCTTTGGCCACTCTGCAACTTATAGACAATAAAATCGGCAAATCCCTGAATGGAGTTGACATCCGAGCAGGTCTGAGCAGTGGCCCCCGTAGGAACACTCAGAAGTCCACCCAGCAGGACCACGATCGCCATAGTTTTGAGAACTCTCATGTTGCACGCACTCCGTTTTTTAAGTCCTCGGTCGAAAAAGCCAAGACAAGGGGCTGAATTGCCGAGTTCATGGGCAATTGTCTAGCAAAAATTGCTCCTCAGGGCCAGGGATATTTTGCGGAGGCTGGAGCGGGGACACTAGGTCTACCAATTTTAGTGGCGACAAACGGCGGGCAGTCTTGTAGAGAGGGCTGGGGTTCCCGTGCGCGCGTCCGTGTCGGGCACAGTTGCCGAAGACGCTATCCGGGAGAGCCTTTATGAGGATGAAAGTATGAAGGACGATCCCATCGTCAGGGAAGTGCGGCGAATCAGGCAGGAGCACGCGGCTCGGTTCAAATACAACGTGGACCTGATCGCCAAAGATCTCAAAGCGCAAGAGCGAGCAAGCAGCCAGCGATATATCGGCTTGCCACCACGTCGGACAGAAAAGCCCGCCAACCAGCCACCAGACACGGCCCGCGATCCTTCAGAAACAGCATTTTTAGCGGGGTAAATCGTGTTCCTGAAATCCGCTCCCTCCACAAAGGGAGCGGTTGTTGAGGTGTTGCCAGGCGGGGCCGAACAGCGCGTTGGAGTTTTTGTGAACGGCGCGGTTAGACGTATTACGCTTCACAGTTGCAAGCCGAAGAGCAGAACCGCACTTGGGCCGATTAGAGCCAAGCGCTCAGACAGATCAGCATAGGAGAAAAACATGTGGTTTTTTGAAGCTATTGTAGGGGACTCAACTGCGCTATTTTTCGCGCTGGTCATTTTCTCAGTTTTTGCTCTTGCCCTGCTGACTCGATTTTGGGAACGCTTCCAGCGTGTTAGGGGGCTGGATAGCTCCGGTCCCACCCTGCTGACCACCTTGGGCGTACTCGGTACTTTCGTTGGGATTGCTCTCGGGCTGCTGGATTTTGATGTGAAGAACATTGATGAGAGCGTTCCCCAGTTGTTGGCCGGTCTCAAAGTCGCATTCCTGACCAGCATTCTCGGTCTAGCCGCGTCGATCACACTAAAAGGGGTGCAAACGATCACACCGAAGCTGGAGACAGAAGAAGCGGAAGTTACGCCTGAGGTCATCCATACCGCTTTGAAGTCCATTCGAGAGGGAATCGACAAAGCGTCGTCACAAGAGAGTGAATCGCTCGAAGATTTACGCAAGGCAGTCTCTGCTGACAGCGACAGCAGCCTTCTTACGCAGATTCAAAAGTTGAGGACGGATTTCAAAGACGGCCAGCAGGAGCTGACCAAAGAATTCCGCCAATTTGCAGAAACCATGGCCGAGAACAACTCGAAAGCTCTCATTGAAGCCCTTGAGCAAGTCATTCGCGACTTCAACACCCAACTGAACGAACAATTCGGCGAGAACTTCAAGCAGCTTAACGAGGCGGTAGGCGCGCTCCTAACCTGGCAGGACAATTATCGTAAGCATGTCGAGGAGTTAGAGCGCCGACTTGAAGCAGCGGTCCAGGCAACCGAGGCTTCTGAACAGGCTCTCCGTGAGATTGCGGGCCATACGGGGCAGATTCCCGAGACCTTACAGAGTCTGCGGGACATCCTGAAGGGACTCGACGAGCACCTGACAACCGTTGCAGGGCTGAGGGATAAGGCTATAGAGGCTTTCCCCGTGATTGACGACAATCTCACAAAACTGACGAACAGGCTCGAAGAATCAGTCCAGCAAGCCATCCAACGCTCTGACAATGCTCTCCAGCGTCAGCAAGACGCCCACTCCAAGCTTCACCAGGGATTCGATCAACTTTTAGAAAACGCTCAGCAAGCACAGCAGCAGTTCGAGAACAGCTTTACGACGCTGACAGACAGACTCACGGAATCAGTCGGGCAAACCCTCCAACGCGCTGACACCGCCCTTCAGAGGCAACAGGAGACGTACCAGCGCCAGCAGGACACCTACCAGCAACTCCATGCGGGTTTCGAGCAGCTCTTAACAAACGCTCAGCAAGCACAGCAGCAGTTCGAGAACAGCTTTACGACGCTGACAGACAGACTCACGGAGTCAGTCGAGCAGACCCTCCAACGCGCGGACACTGCCCTTCAACGGCAACAGGAGACATACCAGCGCCAGCAGGACGCCTACCAGCAACTCCATAGGAACTTCGACCAGCTCTCAACAAACGCTCAGCAAGCGCAGCAGCGGTTCGAGAGTGTCTTCAACGAGGCGTTATCGAAAGCCTCCGAACTGACAAACCGGCTTACGGAATCAGTCGGGCAGACCCTCCAACGTGCGGACACTGCCCTTCAGCGGCAACAGGAGACGTACCAGCGCCAGCAGGATGCCTACCAGCAGCTCCATACGAGCTTCGATCAACTCTTCACGAGCGCCTATCAATCACAACAGCGGTTCGAGAGTGCCTTCAATGAGACATTGTCGAAAGCCTCTGAACTGACGAGCAAGTTCGCGGAATCGGTCGGGCAGGCCATACAGCGGTCCGATGATGCCCTACGGCACCAGCAAGACGCCTACCAGCGGCTCCATACGGGTTTCGATCAGCTCTTAACAAATGCTAATCAATCACAGCAACGGTTTGAGAGCGCTTTCAACGAGGCATTGTCAAAAGCTTTCAAGAGAATCGAACCCCAGCTGGAAAACCTGAACCGAGAAATGGAGCGGACGCTACATCAGAGCATTGAGACCATGGGGGGACACTTGGCGTCTCTGTCTGAAAAATTCGTGGAAGACTACAGCCCCCTGACCGATAAACTTCGCCGTGTGGTTCGGATGGCGAACGGCCTGGACAGACAATGACAATGGAAAAGCTGTTTGGGCGCCGTTCATCGTCAGATGATGAGCACTGGATGTCCGTTTCGGACTTGATGGCCGGTCTCATGGTCATCTTTCTGTTCATTGCCATCACCTACATTCGCCCTATTGTCGAAATCCAAGCCAAGATTCGGAACATTGTCGTTGCCTGGAAAGACTCCGAAGTAGAAATCTACGAGGCGCTCAACAAAGAGTTCAGGGACGACCTGAATCGCTGGCACGCGGAGCTGGACCGGGAGACGCTATCCATGCGTTTCAAAGCTCCTGATGTTTTGTTCGACTCGGCAACGGCGGATCTGAAATTCGAATTCAAAATCATTCTGGCCGAGTTCTTTCCCCGCTACCTCGATGTGCTGCATCAATTCAAGGACGCGATTGCGGAGGTTCGCCTTGAGGGCCACACATCGTCCGAGTGGGAGGGAGCTAAAACCAGGGACGAAGCGTACTTCAGGAATATGGAACTCTCGCAAGCCAGAACACGGGCGGTCTTGGAATATTCCCTCGGTCTTCCGCTGGTTGACCCGTATAAGGAATGGGCGCGCAAGTTGATTACCGCGAACGGTCTTTCTTCCAGCCGTCTGATTCTTCAGGGTTCCAGAGAGGACAAGAGCGGGTCTCGGCGTGTCGAATTCAGGGTTCGCACTAATACTAAGGAGCAGATCGTCAGAGTTCTGGAGACGATAGAATAATGGATTTTCCGAAACTCCAGAAACTTGCGGCCCGTATGGGCGCAACTCCTTCGTCGTGGCGGCTGCGTCCGTATGAGACGAAAGAGCGACAAATGAGAAGGGAGGAACTGAGAAAGGAGCTTCAACAGGGCAAAGACATATCCAACCTTGCTGTTGATAAAATTGACGGAAGCTCTGGAGTGCTCATACTCGAGGGCGAACAGATCGTCATATACATCAAAGACACTCGTCAGAATAAATATACTCTTTTGCACTATCCCGAAGAGGCCAAGAAGTTTCACATCGCCGAATGCTCAACCATAGGCCAGATGCGCCGGAGTGGGCGTTTTGAACGGTATGTTGCAACGATCAGACAGGACGGAAAGTTCCTCGTGGAAGCTACAGATGCGAAGGAGGAATTTGAAGCTCCATTACACGTGTGTATGAATTGTCTTAGGAGATTAGACTGGAAAGGGTGCGAAAATCTGGATTGGAACATCATAAGGAGATTGCGAAAGGATTTTTCGCTTCAGGACTTCTTTGCAGAATATATAACCTTCTTTCCTTCGAAACCCCGGTATACGGACCGGACAGCGCCCCCAGGAGGTTACACCAGAAATTGGTCCCGTCTGTCGGATGCAATCAAGCGGAAACGTGGCTGGCGCTGCGACGAATGTAGTGTGAATCTTTCCCACCATCGGCACTTACTTCACGGCCATCACAAGAACGGCGTTACCTCGAATAACCGACAGGAGAATATCGCCGTTCTTTGCCTTCTGTGCCATTCGGAACAGCCGTATCATGGACGTGTAAAGCCTTCCGAAGCAGACCGTAGACTCATCAAGTCTTTGAGGCGAGATTCCTAGCGTTAGCATCCGTCCCCACTCGACACGCTCTTCTTGCGCGTTCTACCCGGCCGTTTCGGGCTGCCATCTACTTCAGCAGTTGAAACAAGGTGAACACCGCTCCGGCCGTGGTGGCGATCAACGCGGCGATAATGACCATCGCTCCGTTCAACAAACGCGCGTTGAACGCTTCGAACTTGTCGGTCAGTGTCTTTGTGTTATCGGTCATTTCTTTGGTCAGGCGCAATTCGAGAGTTTTGAGACCGGCTCTCGTGGCAGCATGCTCGTTGGCCGCTTCAAGTACGGCTACGGAATCCGGCATCCTCCGCCACCTGCTCAGCGCTACGACCGGGCGAAAATCTGGACGATGTTGCCCGCCGGATCGACCGCCGTGAAATACCGGCCGTGCCCGCCCATATCAACGATATCGTTCACCTCGACCCCGTTCTGGGTCAGCTTATCCCGCATTTCCCCCAGGTCATCGACCTCCAACACCACCGTGCCCCCGCCACCCGGCGGCACGGTTCCTTCGCTGGGGTCGGCCAGCGCAACAGCCACGCCATTCACGTCAAACTGCGTCCAGCGGTCGCCATCCCGAAATTTGATATTCAGGCCCAGGATGTCCTGATAGAAACCGACCGCCTTGTCCATGTCCTTGACCACGTAGTACGCGCTGGAAAATTTCTTGACTGCCATATTCGCTTGCCTCCTCTGCAATGCTTGGGTGCTCAGCTATCAACTTTTTCCCTGTCGCGCAAATAAGAATAGGCGACCCCAACGCTACAGCATTCATGTCAACGGCCCGTGGTGCATCACGTTCGAATGGGAAGATAACGAAGGATGCCGAGGAAAAACGAGCTCAAGAAAATAGAACCGACGGGAGCGGTGTACACAGGTCCGGCACCCGACTGACCGCCCCAGGTCGCCCGCAGGTCGCTCTGCGATCCGCGTATAGCCGCCCGGCCGGTTTTCGACTACAATCCGCGCCGCCTATGCCGGAACTGCCAGAAGTCGAAACCATTGCCCGCAAACTGCGCCAGGGCCAGGCGGTCGAGCCGGGCTTTCCGCCCTACCCGACTCTGCTCGGCCGCACGGTCACGGCCGTGTGGCTGGACTGGCCGCGCGCCGCCCGGCCGTCGGCGGACACGCTGATCCACACCCTGCCCGGCCATCGCATCGACTCGATCAGCCGCCGCGGCAAGTATCTGATCTTTGGCCTGCATTCCCCAGCCTCGGTACGCCATCTGCTCATCCATCTGAAAATGAGCGGCCGCCTGCACGTCCTCGACGCCGACTTTCCGCGTGAAAAACACGTCCATTTCGCCTTCAGTCTGGACAACGGCTATGAATTGCGCTTCAACGATGCGCGTAAATTCGGCCGGGTGTACCTGGTGGATGACCTCGACGCCGTCACCGGTCATCTCGGCCCCGAGCCGCTGGAAGCAACCTTCACGCTGAAGGTCTTGCGCAGCCTGCTGGCCAAGAAATCCGGCGGCCTCAAGGCCCTGCTGCTCGACCAATCGTTTATCGCCGGGATCGGCAATATCTACGCCGACGAAGCCCTGTGGCGGGCCAGGATTCATCCCTTGCGTCGGGCCAATACCCTGCAAGACACAGAAATCGCTGCGCTACGCCGGGCCATTCGGGCCGCCCTCAGAGACGGCCTCAAACACGGCGGCGCGGCCATTGACTGGGTTTACCCGGAGGGTCGGTATCAAGACCACTTCCGGGTCTACGGCCAAGCCGACAAGCCGTGTCGCCGCTGTAAGACCAGGATTGAGCGGATTCTCGTCGGCCAGCGCAGCACCCACTTCTGTCCCACCTGCCAGGCCATACTCGGCTAGGGACGCGGCCACGCCCCTGGACGACAAGGCCAGGGCCATGCTGTTCGGCGCGCAGCAGTACCAGCAACGCTGAGCGTGGACGGTTACTTGCCGGTGACTTGAGGCGCACTCAGCGATCCGGCAGCCTGAACGGCTCTTCCGGTTCCCGGCGCCAATAGGGCCGGGCCTGACGCTGGTGCCGCACGCCGTACAGGCCGACCCGGTCGGTCAGATTCAAGACAAGCGGCATCAGGTCTCTACCATACACCTGACCGAGACTGCCCTGAAACGCCACCCGTTCATGAAACTGGGCAACCTGGTCCGCCAACACGTTCGGCCCGCCCGCAATCAGCAGAGGCACAGCCTCGCCCGAATGGATCAGGGGCCCATGGCTCGGGGTGGCATGATCCCCGGTCACCACAACGAGCAGATCCCGGTCGTGTTCAAGCCGCCGCACCAGCGGCCCTAAGGCCGAGTCGATCTCGCCAATCGCGTGCTTCTTCTCCAACGGGTCTTTGCGATGGGCGGCCCGGTCCGGACCCTTGGTGTGGACGTGGACAAACTCATAGCCGCGCCGCAACAGGTCATCGGCAGTTTGCAGCTTGTCCTGAAAATCCCGCACCAGACTCGCATGACGCGCGACCCTGACCGGGGTCAGACCACACACCCGCGCAATGCCGGTGTACAGCGGATAGTTCTCGACGCTGGCCGCCCGCAGGCCGTTCTGCTCCGCAAACGGAGCGACCTGGGGCTTGGTCGCGGCCCACTTGGTCAACACGAAGTTAATCGCCGGCTGTCGGCTGCGGCGACGCTGGTGGTTGAGCGGATGCGCCTCCAGGCGCGCGTGCGCCCAGCTCAGGTAGGCGTTCAAGGCATCCGCAGTCCGCTGGGCGTTGTCCTGATCGGGGTCTTCGGCCAAGGGCAGGGCTCGGGCCACGGCAGCGCCATCGGCGAACGGATCAACATCGGACACGGAACGGCTGGGATTCCCGGTCAGGCTCAGGATTCCCTCGCACCGCCCACAGTCGTTCAGGGCAAAACGGATGCCGTGGCTCTCATACTCGGCAACGGCCGCGCTCAGCACCTGGCAGTCGTGCTCATCCTTTGCCTGGTGTTGCTCCCACAGGAGCGTATCGCGGTAGACTACCCCGTCCCGAACCGTTGCGGCGGCAAAACTGGCCAGGAGAATGACCGACGCCGCCCGAACCTCAATCCCCCTGCCAATGGCCTCAAAGGCGGCCCGTCCCGGGAACTGTTCGAGCGGATAGCCAAACAACAGAAAGTGGGAGGTATCGCTCTCCAGGGGGATCCCGGGGGCAAGCGGGATGAGCTGGCCGTTGACGCCCAGTTGGGCCAAGCGGTTGAGGTGCGGGGTGTGGGCGGATTCGAGCGGGGTTTTTCCGCCCAGCACGGCCTGGGGTCGGTCGGCAAGGCCGTCGAGAACAATGAACAGGATGGGGATGGGCGCGTCGGCCTGCGTCATAAAGGCGACTCAGCGGGGGCGCAGCCCCTACCCTTCTTCCGCCTGCCGCAGTCTGTGCTCGGCGTGTATCGCCTCCAAGACCCCGGCGACTGCGGGCGGCACACAGGCTTTCCAGTTCTGGCCCGTCCTGAGCTTGCGGCGCACCTGGCTGCCGCTCACCCGTTTTGCCACGCCCGCGTCCAGGACTTCCACCCTCCAGCCGCCGGCCTGGAAGCGCTGGAGTTTTTCGCTGCCCCAGTCCGAAAACAGCCGGACATACTGCACCGCCTCGGGTGGACAGTAGGACCGCCAGCGCCCGGGATGATGAATCGGAAAGGGCACGACAGAGCAGCGCGTCGGCGCTATTCTGGCCTCGGCCAGGGCGGCGCGCACCATCCACTGACGCTCAAAAAAGCTGAACGGATTGGCCTCCGGCCGGTGGCGCTGGGGATCTGTGGGTTCCGGGACACTCGTCGACGGATCGGGGTTGGTAATGCCGACGATCAGATGCGAACAGCGGGCCAGGGCGGCCAGGGCGTACTCCAGATGGCCCGCGTGAAACGGCTGAAACCGGCCGTGGATCATGCCGTAGGGCGCGGTCATTCTTCCTCGCCTGCCCTCACAGGCCTAGTCTTCGAGAGGAATAATCAGCGATTTGCGCGGCTGGCCGTTCACCGCTCGGCTGATATGGCCCTGGCCGGTCGTGTCTTCGGCCAGCAGGATTTCTCCACCGCCCAGGATCCGCGTTGTGCCGTCGCCAATCTCGATTTCCACCTCGCCCTCAAGCGTAACCACATACTGGCGGCGGGGCGCGTTGTGCCAGTCGAAGTTGTAGTCGCCCGAGTTTTCGCGGAAGATCACCCCCTTAGCCGGTACCAGTGACGACATGGTGCCGCCCTGTCCACCGTCTTTCAGCTCGACCTCAATATCCTCGAAATGGGACTGATTATCCGCTCCGGTGTAGATCCGCGTGACTTTCATGGCTGCTCCTTCCTGCTTATTTGGGAGCCAACACATCGAGGGCTTTGCGCGTTGCCACCAGACGGTCCTCGTTGACCGGACTCACGGCCAGCACCGGCATCCCGGCCCCGGCCTCATGGAACGCGGCCAGCTGCTCCCGACACAGGCTCGGCGGGCCGTACACGCACACCTGCTCGACCATCCGGTCCGACACCAGGGCAGCGGCGGCTTTGCGATCTCTGCTTTGCCAGGCCTGCTGCATGGCGTTGACCTCATCGACAAACCCACACCGTCGCCACTGCAATCGGTAAAAGGGCAGCTGGGCGAAAAAGGCCAGATTGTAGCGAGCCGCAGAGCGCGCCTGCTCAAGGTCCTCAGAGATAAAGGTCGGAATACTGACAATGCAGTCAAGCTGCTCGGGGTCTTTGCCAACGCGCCGGGCTGCGGCCTTGGCCGCCTCAAGCAAGGTCGTCAGATACGTTCGGGCAGGCAGGAAAGGCATGATGCCGTCAGCCTCTTCACCGCCGACCGCAGCGGTCTCGGCCGTCACCGAGGCCACATATACCGGAACGGGGTGTTGGGACGCACGGGGTCGAAAAAATGCGCCTATCGACTCGCCTGTCAGCGCCTTCTTGAGCGTCTGGACGTAGGAACGCAGATAGGCCCGGGGCTGGTCCATCTTCATCCCCAGCGATTCGATCAGCGGCCGATGGCTCACCCCCAGCCCCAGAACCAGACGGCCGTCGGACAGCTCGGCAATCGTCCAGGCCGTCATGGCCGCCAGAAAGGGATGGCGAAAATAGATATTGGCGATATTGGTCCCGACCTGAATCCGGGAGGTCGCCAGCGCAATCGCCTCGGCACACGCCAGGGCGTCGCCGCGTCCCTCGTTGACCAACAGGGCGCTAAAGCCGCGGTCTTCGGCCCGCTTGCCCAGCTCGACAAACTCCTTTGGCGGGGCTTCGGTCGCCGTGGACAACACCACCCCCAGACGAAACTCGGCCATAGCGTCTCCTTTCCTGTTGGGCGTGCGGCCCCGGCCTACTGCGTTCCCTCCTCCATGACGGGCGGAGCATCTCCTTCGCCACCACGAACCGCTTGGGCCTCTAACTCATAGGTCAGCCCTTCCCGCAGGCCCGTATCGACAACGATGATCTTGCCGCGCTCTCCAACAAACTGGTACCGACCGGCCTGGGGCCGCAGCAACCAGCTGAGCAGGCACAGCATCAGCAGGCCGATCAAACCAAACATCTGCCAGGTTAAAAGCCTGAGGGAGCGTTCTACTCTTCTGAGACTGAGGCCCGAGTCGCTCAACTCGGCCCGTGCGCTTTTCGACGCCATTCCTCCTCCTTCATTGGGCGGGTATCGCCTCTGTATAAAAGGTCTGACAAGAATTCTCAACAAAGAGGAAACGTGTCAACATGTTCATGTGGTTGGAGGACACGTTTCCTCTTTTCGCTCCGGCAATGGCCTCCCGGCCGTTCCTCCCTCCCCCGCCGGCTTTCGGCGTATTGTCTTTTCTCGTGTTGTGTGGTTGTGTACGAGCCCTCCTCTCAGCATCAGCCTGCTTGGCCATCGGGCAAGACGCACAAGGCAGGGCGAGACATGAGTATTCAGGTGAGGCACGGACGGGCGCATGACCCGAAGCAACACGACCATCGGACCGCGAAAAAGAACGCGGTGCGTCGCACGGTCTGGCAGCTACTGGGCGACCAAAAGGTCAGCCGCTTTCCCGGTGCCGCAAACCGGATCCCGAATTTCATTGGCGCCGAGACTGCGGCTCAGCTACTGCAAGAGCTGACGGTGTGGCGCAAGGCGCGGGTGATCAAGATCAATGCCGACGCGCCTCAGCTGTCGGTACGCCGGGCGGCTCTGGCCGACGGCAAGCTCCTGTACCTGTCCGTTCCCCGGCTCAAATCGGAAAAATGCTTTGTCGAACTCGATCCTCAGCGGCTCGGTAGCCGCTGCCTGCTGGTCAACAGCCTGCGTGGCGCCCTGAAGTATGGACGCCTGCTCGCCCCGCGCGAGATGCACCACATTGACGTTGTCGTGTGTGGCTCAGTCGCGGCCGGCCGCGACGGCGCACGGCTCGGCGTAGGGGGCGGATTTGCCGACCTGGAATACGCCCTGCTGCGCGAAGAGGGCAGGGTGCGGGAGCTGACGCCGATCATCAGCACCATCCATCCGCTCCAGCTTGTGCTGTCCAAAATCCCGATGCTGCCCCACGACGTGCCGGTCGATTTCATTGTCACGCCCACGGATGTCATAGCCACCCGCTCCATCTATCCCCGACCGCGTGGCATTTACTGGAATTTATTGCGGACAACGAATCTCAACGCGATTCCGATTCTGCGCAGGCGCCAGGGAAACACCGGCACCCGCCAGGGTTGACCGGAGGCTTTCAGGAAAAGCGGAGCGCCCCCAGTGCTTGCTGGAGCAAGCGCCCCGACTCCCTCCCCTCTCGGCGGGAACGCTGAAAAATCAATGTGTTACGACAGAAAATTGCCGCTTTGCTGCGGGCCGTCCTGACCTGTTCCAGGAGAGAACACAGCGGCCTCTCTTCGTCGTTTGCGGCTTCCAGATGCGCCGCGAGCCCCTCAATCTCCCCCTGCGCCTTATCCAGCCATCGCGCGGCCCGCCCCGGCAACAGCACCTGTAGGCCGGATGAGCCGGAGGCGTAAGCCGACACCTCAGCTTGTAGGCTTCCGCGTCGCTCAGCCGCCCTGCTGTACTAAGCCGTCCTCCAAGACTCCATGCAGGCGTTGTGGTACTATCAGCACCTGATGCGAGCTTCGCCCGCATAGGAGCCTCATATGGTGAAACAATTCAAGGTTATTGTCGAGAAACACGCCGATGGCTATGTGGCCTACCCGCTCGGCCTCAAGGGCGTTGTTGTCGGTCAAGGCGACACCTACGAAGAAGCGCTCACCGATGTCAAATCGGCCATCGCCTTTCACATTGACACGTTCGGATCTGACGTGTTTGAGAGTGACGTGCCGGTGTTGGAAGTCTTTGTCGCCGAAGCAGGCATTGCTCTCTGATGGCGCGTTTTCCGGCGGATGCGCCGCGCGAACGGGTCATCAAGGCGTTTGAGCGTCTCGGCTTCCGCCTGGTACGAGAAGGCAACCATCTTGCCATGGTGCGAGAGAAGCCTGATGGGGCGCGCATCCCTTTGACCATGCCCAATCATCGCCGGATCAAGCGTTCGACGTTACGCTTCATTCTCACACAGACAGGGATAGCCAGAGACGCCTTTCTGAAGGCATACGAGGACACCTGAGTTTCCTTAGGTACACAGGTCGGCTACGCGTCGCTACGCCGCCTTACGCGATTGTCTGTGGTCGTCAC
Source organism: uncultured Binatia bacterium (SeqCode) (assembly GCA_965243735.1). Taxonomy (GTDB): domain Bacteria; phylum Desulfobacterota; class Binatia; order Bin18; family Bin18; genus JAAXHF01. Next base: position 1,845,340 of record CBDEVZ010000008.1, on the reverse strand, counting down.
TATCGCCGCGATACGTCGGGCTACTTCCGCAAAGTACAGCACTTCCTCTGGTAGTAACGCCCGCCCCAGAATGGGGCGTTCGCGGTAGGAGAGCCACTTTTTGAGGACTTGGTAGCCGCCGAGTTTGTAGCGCCAGACGGCGGCGGGGACGTTGCGCCAGTAGGCGTTGCCGTTCAGGTAGATGTCGAAGGTGGTGTGGCCGTGTAGGGGCGACCGGCCGGTCGCCCCTACCAGCGCGGCGCGTTCGTCCGCCGTGTAGGCGCGTTCAACAATCCGGCCTTGGCCCGGCATGACCGCCTCGCCCGTGCCGTAATGCCCCCAGCCGGCGGTCAGCGCGAAGTCGTCTCTGTCCATGTTGCGTCCGTCTACCGTGGCGGGCACGGCAATGGTGGCGATGTCGGGGCGCAGGGTTCCGGCCGTCACGCCGGGCACGGGAGTATCGGGATCAAGCAGGGCTGCCAACTCGCGCCCTCGTGCAACAGAGCGGGCCAGGGCTTCAGCCGCATCTGTCGCATTGCCGTCCGGCCAGCCTGGTAGTGGGATGCGGGGCCATTCCATGCGCAGCGCTCCGGCGTTGGCTTCGCGGTAGGCGGGGTCGTGCAGCACGGCCAGAACGTGATGAAACAGGTCTTCCACGCTGGCGTTGATCTGTTTGAGATAGCGTTGCGCGGCGGGCGACAGGTTGGGACGGCGTTTCGTACTGTTCCCGTCGGTTTCGAGGCTGGCGTCCCGAAGCCAAACGGGAATACAAGATGCACTCCGATCCATAAGATCAAGGCTACCAATGTGTGAGATCACTTGTGGAGGCACCCAATCCCGGCGTGGTTTCTGCTGGCTAACCAGCCACCTGTTTCCCTCAAATACATGCAATGGGTAGCGGGGACTCTTCTCACGCAACAGCTTCGTTTCTCCTTCCCAATACAGCCAACGGTTGTCGAACGGGCGATAGGAATGACGGACAAAGCCATTCTCATTTGGACCACCGCGCGCGAGTAGCGTATCGCGCACCGCACGAGCGTCGAACCGTCCGGTGTCCTTCATCACGCGCGGATAGCGCCGTGCTATCTCTTCATGGCTTATATTCACGTCGAAATAGTAGCCAATTCGCACCTGGAGCCGTTCGAGGTCAGTGTCGATGAGAAATGCATCGCGACCAGTCTGAACGCCTTGAAACGACACCGGGAACAACTCGGGCAACGCCGGCCAGTCGAAATACTCCTCACTGACAGCCGTTCGTACAAGGGGTAAACCCAGCGGCAATACTGGTTCGATAGCGTCGTAGAGCACCGCCGGTTCCGCCTCCGCCGTCTCCAACAGTTCCTCTCGCTTCGCCTGTCCCCACAGATGCCGGAATCTGACGGTCTCGGCTGGTGTATGGTCAGCCTTGCGAACCAAGGTCGTGATGGCCGTCCCCACCTGAATCCCTACCGGGTCGCTCTCTGTCGAAAAGATACTCGGGTCCGGCCTCCCGTCCGGCGCAACTTTGCCGGTCTTGTATTTGTCGCCATTCAGACAATCAATCCGAATGGCGTCAAACGCTTCCAGATAGCGCTCCCGCATCCCGGTGAACGACAACCCGTCCAGCCACGAATAGTTGGAGATAAAACACACCACCCCCCGTCCCGTCTTCTCGGCAATGCGCCGCTCGGCCATGCGGAAGAAGCGCACGTATAAGTCATTCAGCCCTTGGCCTTCCGGTTTCCGCACCCGCTTGGTCACGCGGTAGGCTTCCGACAGTTCCCGTTCCTCATCCACCGCCATACCGGCAAAGCCGTTGTAGGGCGGATTGCCCAGAATCACCAGAATCGGGGTGGCCTGCTTCACCTTTTCGGCCCGGTCGCGCTCTTCCTCCAGTTCGGGAAACGGTAAGGGCTTTGTCGTGTGAGGCTCCCAGCCGGTCAAGGCGTTGGTGAGAAAGACGCCGGCGCGTTCATTGCCATCGTCCGCTAAGGACGCGTCCAGGTCTTGCAGGGTCAGGCCGACTTGCAAGTGTGCCACCACAAACGGGGCGGGCATGATCTCGAAGCCAAACACCCGATTCAGTGCGGCCTGTTTAACCCGTGCGCCGGCCAGCGCGCCAAGTCCCTGGCCTTCGACGTTCTCGGCAATCCGGCGCAACACTTCGGCCAGATACGCCCCGGTCCCGCAACACGGGTCCAGGACATAGACATTGTCAGCAGCCAGCCCATCGGCAATGCCAAGATCGTCTTTCAATGCCTTGTCTACGCGCGCCACCATGTAGCGCACGACTTCTGTGGGCGTGTACCACACGCCGAGTTGCTTGCGCAGCTCAGGATCAAAGGCTTCGAGAAAGGGTTCGTAGAAATAGGGCACGGCCTCGCCTTCGTTGAAGCGGGCAAAGAAGGCGGGGCGGTCCACACGGTTCAGCGCCGCAGCAGTCCAGTCCAATACTTCGACCAAGCCGAGCGGTTGCAACCGGCCGGGTTGCGCGAGTTGTGAGAACACGGCGGCCAGCACGGGGGCGCGCAGATGCCAGACCGCAGTACGCCAGTCGAACCCTCCCTACGCTTGCGGCGTCTGCCGTGCCCACAACACCCAGGCTGAGAACACCCCGTAGAATAAGGTCTGAATCAGAGTCGAGTGGAAGAAGCGCTGCCCGCGCTCCCCCTCGAAACGGACGCCGAGCGCCTCTTCCAAGGCGGTTCGGAGGGCTGCGAGTTGTGGAGCGTCGCCAGCGGCCTCGACCTGAGAGAGCCCGTCGCGGGCATACGAGGCCAGCAGCCAGGCCAGGTCTTTGGGTTCGGTCAGGGCGGTCCTGTGGGACAGCGCCCGGCAGAGATATTCGCCCAGCCCTGCGCCGATGTCGTTGGCAAACGCGCGGGGATGTTTCAGACGCCGGGCGAAGTCTTCCGCGCTCTCGGCTACACGGAAGGTTTCAAGTGTGGTTGGGTGACCATCGGTGTCTTCGCCGACCAGCACGAAATCCCGCGTGTTGGTCACCAGCACCAAGCGGTAGCGCGTCCAATAGCGGCTGACCTGTTGGCTTGCTGCGGTCAACCACGCGTCGTCGCTGGCGGATTTGACTTCGGCCACGCCACGTTCGGGGACTTGGCCTTGTTTGGGCTGACCTTTCTGTAGCTGCTTGGCCGCATACAGGCCAAAGTCGGGATGACCTGCGCCCTGGTCGGCCAGCTCGCCGACACAGGATACCTTGGGCTTGAGCGTGCCGCCTACAGCATTCAGCAGATTCTCCAGCGGCCCATAATAGGACCGCTCGCCAGTGGCTCCGCCCGAGGCGCGTATCCGGTGCAGGTCGGTCAGGTAGTCCTCAACCGCCGCTGTCAGCCGTGTCATCGTTCCTGCGGAGCCTTCCTTACACAAACAGGATGGGTTCCAGCTCAGGGATGGCCCGGACCGTGTAGTCCGGCGTTGGGATGCCCTCGGGCAAGTCCGCGCCGGCGGCATTGACCCAGGCGGTGTCGAGCCCGGCCCGCTTGGCGCCCATTACATCGTCGTGCGGCGAGTCGCCCACAAACAGGGCGTCCGGGGCGGCGACCTGGAGCAGCTCCAGGGTATCGGTGAAAATCTTGGGGTGGGGTTTCCGCCAGCCGTGGTCGTCCGAAATGACGATCTGGTGGAAGTAGGGGGCAGCCCCGTCCCGGTCAACGATCAGCCGGGCCGTGGGTCCATGATCGAAATTCGAGACCAGGGCGACCGGATAGGCCGCATGGACACGCTTCAGAAACCGGATATGGGCGGCCGGGATTTCGGTCGCCTGGGCCAACAGCCTCATATGGGTCAGCGACAGCTCCTGGGCCAGCCGTTGGGTCGCCTCACCGGACGGATAGCCGACCCGAACCAGGGCCGACTCGAAGCGCTGCCGGGACGGGATCTCGCGCATATCGCGAGCCCGACGCTCGGCAAATTCCCGGTTGACCTCGGACAGGGCGGCAAAAAATTGCTCAAACGGCGCCGCCGTCACCTTTTCCTCAATCATCGCCCGCAGCCCGCCCATGGTCGACCGGGCGGTCTGTCCCTTCCAGGCGAACAGCGGCAAACGCTCGGCCTGAAACAGGGCGACTGTGCTGAACAGGTCAAACAGGACGGCTCGATACGACTTCACACCCGCCTCTGACTAGTGTTGAGAGGGGAGCTTGCCGGAACGCTCACCAATGGGGCGCCGACCGGCAAAGCCCTCGGACTGACGGTGAAAGTAGGCGACCTCTTTTTCGCCATACTGCCAGCATAGGTAGATCTCTTCCTCACCCACCCGGGCTGGAAAATCGACCAGACCCAACTCCAAATCCTTGAACACGCAGCCGTACTGCTCAATGTCCTGGACGGCCTGGGCCATGTCTTCAAACAGCGGGGCCAGGGCGGGCCGCAGGCGCAGCAGCTCGGGGGTCGTCAGGTCGGGCAGGGATTCCTCCTGGCGTTCGTACAGGAGCCCGCCAATCTCCTCCCGAATCTGGATGCCGATGCGCTGCATCCGTTCCATGATGAATTCGAGGTGCGGCAACAAGGTGTTGGCCTCTTCAAGACTGAACAGTCTGTCGTGTTTCATAACAGTGTTTCCAAGAGGAGCAATCCTATCTTGTATCCAGTCTTTACCCCTTGTGCAAGCAGAGGCCATGTATTATGGTTTTTCCAGGCCGGTGTAGACCAGCCCAGAATTGGAGGAGGCCTGATGGCAGACATGAGGATGCGTGCTGGCGAGGAACAAGAGGAACAAGAGGGGCAAGAACACGGAGTCGTCAGCTTTGAAGAAGATCTCGGAGAGATCGTTGTCCCGACCGAACTCCCCATTCTTCCCCTGCGTGGGGTAGTGATTTTTCCCTCCGCCGTTGTTCCCCTGCTGATCTCCCGGAGTTCCTCTCTCAAACTGGTCGAAGACTGTCGCAACAAGGATAATCTCCTCGGCCTGGCCGCGCAAAAAAACCCCGAAGACGAGAATCCCGACGCCACCGACCTGTTTTCCCGGGGCAGTGCCGGACGGATTCTGAAACTGCTCAAGTACCCCGACGGCAGCGTGCGCATTCTGGTCCAGGGGCTGAAACGGATTGAAATCCGGGACTATCTGCAACACGAGCCATACCTGCGGGCCAGCGTGGCCCACCTGGACGATGTCATCCCCCCATCGGCCGATCTCGACGCGCGCCAGGCCCACCTCGTCAGCCAGTTTGCCAAGTTCGTGTCCCAAGTCCCCTACCTGCCGGACGAGTTGCAGGGCGTGGTCATGAACATCAAGGACCCGGGCCGGGCGGCCGACCTGATTGGCTCCAATCTCAATATCTCGGTCGACGAAAAGCAGGATCTGCTCAATACGCTCGATGTCAAGCAGCGCCTGGAAAAACTGTCAACGATCCTGAATCGGGAGGGCGAGCTGGTCGAACTCGGGCAGAAGATTCAGTCTCAGGTCCAGAGCGAGCTGAACAAGAACCAGAAGGAGTTTTATCTTCGCCAACAGATACGGGCGATCCAGAAAGAACTCGGCGAGGGCGACGCCAAGACCAACGAGATCGAGGACCTGCGCACGAAGATCGAAGAGGCCAAGATGCCCGAGGAGGCGCGCAAAGCTGCGGATAATGAGCTCGAACGGCTGCGCCTGATTCCTCCCGAATCGGCCGAGCACTCCATGGTCCGCACATATCTCGAATGGCTGGTCAACCTGCCCTGGGCAATAACCACGGACGACAATCTGGACATGATCCACGCCCGCCAGGTGCTGGACGAGGATCACTACGACCTGGAAAAAATCAAGGACCGCATTCTCGAATACCTGGCCGTGCGCAAGCTGCGCCAGGACCCCAAAGGACCGATCCTGTGTTTCGTCGGCCCACCGGGTGTCGGCAAAACCTCGCTGGGGCGTTCCATCGCTCGGGCCATGGGCCGCAAGTTTGTCCGCCTGTCGCTGGGCGGCGTGCGCGACGAGGCCGAGATTCGGGGTCATCGCCGGACCTATATCGGGTCGCTGCCGGGCCGGATCGTTCAGTCGTTGCGGACCGCCGGGTCAAACAATCCCCTGTTCATGCTCGACGAGATCGACAAGCTGGGCATGGATTTTCGGGGCGATCCGGCCTCGGCCCTGCTTGAGGTGCTCGACCCGGAACAGAACTTTTCGTTTGCCGACCACTACCTGGAGGTGGCCTTCGACCTGTCCAAGGTCATGTTCATCACTACCGCCAACTATCTTGAGCCGGTGCCGCCGGCCCTGCGCGACCGCATGGAGATCATCGAGCTGGCCGGCTATACCGAAGAAGAGAAGCTGGAGATCGCCAAGCGCCATCTCATGCCCAAGCAGATCACCGAAAACGGCCTGACCACCGACCTGATTGAGTTTAGCGACGAGGCGCTGTTCAAGATCGCCAGGAGCTACACCCACGAGGCGGGCGTGCGCAACCTGGAGCGCGAGATCGGCAGCGTGTGCCGCAAAATCGCCCGGGCGGTGACAGAGGGCCAGACCGACAAAGCCACGATTTCCTCGGAAAAAGTGACCGACCTGCTCGGTCCCGAGAAATTCTTTCCCGAGATGGCCGAGCGCACCCAGGATCCGGGGGTGGCCATCGGCCTGGCCTGGACGCCCAACGGCGGCGATATTCTGTTCATCGAAGCTACCCGCATGGCCGGCAAAAAGGGCCTGACCCTCACCGGCCAGCTGGGTGAGGTGATGAAGGAGTCGGCCCAGGCCGCCCTGTCCTACGTCCGCTCCAAGGCCGACCGGCTGGGCGTAGCCCCGGACTTTTACGAGAATTGCGACCTGCACATCCATGTGCCGGCCGGCGCCATCCCCAAGGACGGACCCTCGGCCGGGATCACCATGGCCACGGCGCTAGCCTCCCTGCTGACCAGCCGACCGGTCAACCCGCATATTGCCATGACCGGCGAGATCACTCTGCGTGGTAAGGTCATGCCCATCGGCGGGGTCAAGGAGAAAACCCTGGCCGCGCGCAGGGCCGGGGTCAAAACGGTCATTCTGCCCAAACGAAACGAAAAAGACCTTGAGGATGTACCCCCCAATGTCCGCGAGGAAATGGAGTTTCGTTTTGTTGAAAACATTGATGAGGTCTTAGACGTGGCCCTGTCCCAGCAGGCCATTCCGGTCGATACACCGGAGGCCGGCGTCCAGGCCTCAACCTCGTCCTGATCCGTGCCGGCGGAGCGCTGCTCCGCCGGGCTGCCTGCATTGCCTGTGATCACCCCCGTCAAAAAAGCGGTGATTCCGGCCGCCGGGCTCGGCACCCGTCTGCTGCCGGTCACCAAAGTGCTGGCCAAGGAGCTGCTTCCCGTCGTTGATCGACCGGCCAGCCAGTACGTTGTTGAAGAGGCCAGCGCCGCCGGCATCACCCACATCATCTTTGTGATCAGCCGCTCCAAAGACGACATCGGACGCTATTTTGCTCCCGATGCACGGCGACTGGCCGACCGGGACACCGAGAACCGGCTGGCCGGTCTCGACGCCCTGCTCAGCCGCGTCAGTGTCAGCTGTGTGTACCAGGACGAGCCCCGCGGCCTGGGCCACGCCGTCTTATGCGCCCGGGAGGCCGTCGGCGACGAACCCTGCCTCGTCATCCTGCCCGACGACCTGGGCCAGGCCGACCCGCCGCTGAGCGCCCAGCTGCTGCGGGTCTATGAACACACGGGCAAAGGCGTGCTGGCCCTGGAGCGGATCCCGCACCAACACATCCACCGCTACGGCGTTATTGCCGGCCGCCAGGAAGCGCCCCGGACGTATGCCATTTCAGACCTGGTCGAAAAACCGCCACCCGGCACCGAGCCGTCCGATCTGGCCATTATCGGCCGCTATGTGCTGCCTCCCGAGATTTTTCCCATTCTGAGCCACGTGCAAGCCGGGGCGGGGGGGGAAATCCAGCTGACGGACGGCCTGCGCGTACTTCAGCAGCGCCACGGGCTGTACGGCTACGTCTTTACCGGACGGCGACATGACGTCGGCACGCTGCCGGGTCTGCTCGAAACCACACTCCGGCTGGCCTACCACAAGCCCGAGCTGCGCGACCGGCTGCGTGCAGTCATGCAGGAACTCATGGATGAGACGTAGACATCACTCGGAGGGATACGACATGCGCTATTTCCGGACAGGGCTGGCTCTTTTGCTGCTTCTGCCTCTGTTCTTGACACCCGCTTTCGGTCAGACGCCCGAGCAGGAGGTAGAGGTAATCATCGACGACCTGCTCGTCCAGGTCTTGACACCCGCTTTCGGTCAGACGCCCGAGGATGGCTGGCAGGTCAGCCAGGACCAGCTGGGCAACGGTCTGACGGTCTTAGTGCTCGAAGATCATCGGGCGCCGGTCGTCACCCTCCAGGTGTGGTACAAGGTCGGCTCGCGGAACGAGCGGCTGGGCATCACCGGCATCTCGCACCTGCTCGAACACCTCATGTTTCGCGGCACCCCAAAATACGGCGAGGGCGAGTTTACCCGTCTGGTCAAAACCCGCGGCGGCAGCCTCAACGCTTTTACCAGTGCCGATCACACCGTCTACTTTGAGCGCTTCACCACCGCTCACCTCGACCTGATGCTCGAGCTTGAAGCCGACCGCATGGCCAATCTGAACCTCGATCAGACAAACCTTGAGGCCGAGCGTCAGATTGTGATGGAGGAACGTCGCCTGCGCACCAGCGATGACCCGGGCTCCGAGTTGTGGGAACAGGTCAGCGCGACCGCGTATACCGCCCACCCCTACGCCTGGCCGGTCGTTGGCTGGCAACGCGACCTGGAATCCATCAGCCTGGAGCAGCTCAAGCGCTATCGACAGACCTATTATGCCCCCGCTAACGCCATCCTGGTTGTTGCCGGAGACGTCAGCCGGCAGACCGTTCTGCCCAAAATCCACGCCACCTTCGGCGCGGTTCCGGCCGGCCCGGCCGCCCCTCCGGTCACCGCGCTTGAGCCACCACAGCGCGGCGAGCGTCGGATCGTGTTCAGACGTCCGGCCGCCCTGCCGGTGTATATTGCCGCCTACCATGTGCCCAACCTGCACGAACAGGACAGCCCGGCTCTGTCGGTCCTGTCCGTTATCTTGAGCGGCGGGCGGAGCGCACGCTTGCAGAAAACCCTGGTCGAAGAACAGGCGCTGGCGCTCAGCGCCGGCGCCGGGTATGACGAAACGGCAAAAGACGCCACCCTGTTCACCCTGTCGATGCGGGTCGCCCCGGGTAAAACCTGGCAGGCTGCGGAAACCGCGCTGTTTGAGCAGATTGAGCGGATTAAAACACAGGCAGTGAGCGACCACGAACTCGAGCGGGCCAAAAACCTGGTCGAGTCGCACTTCATCTATGGCCAGGATTCCCTGTTCTACCGGGCAATGCAGATCGGGCAGTACGCCTCGCTGGGCGATTGGCGGCTGGTACAGCGCGTCGTGCCGAATCTGCGCGCCGTCACCGCCTCGGAAGTCCAGCGGGCCGCCCAGACCTATTTACGGGAAGACAACCGCACGGTGGGGGTGTTGATCCCTGAGGGACCGCCCATCCGGGAGCGACCCAGCGGCGGCGTGGGCGGCCGGATCGTCCACTAGGAGAGTGAGGGACATACGCATGCATGTTTTCGCCCGCCTGTTGAAAAGAGGAAACGTGTCCTCTCAACGTGTGCAAAGCCTGGCCCGTTTTTGCGGCCTGCTCGCCATCTTGGGCATGGCGGGACTGCTGCCCGGTCCGGCTGCGGCCACGCCTCTGGCCACCCGAACCGTGCTGGACAATGGGGCCATCCTCCTGCTGGCCGAACGCCCCGGCGTGCCCATGGTGGTCATGAACATCACCCTCAAAACCGGCTCGACCGCCGATCCGGTAAACAAAGCCGGCGTGGCCAACCTGACCGCCCTGCTGTTGACCCGCGGCACCCAGCAGCACACCGCCCAGGCCCTGGCCGAAGCGCTCGACTTCCTGGGCACCTCGGTGTCGGTGTCGGCCGACTACGAAACAACGACCGTGCTGGTCACCAGCCTGACCAAGAACCTTGAGGCCTCGTTTGGCCTGCTGGCCGAGGTTTTGCTCCATCCGACCTTCCCGGCCGAGGAATTTGAGCGTAAGCGGACCGAAGTCCTGGGCACCATCCGCAGCCAGGAAGAAGACCCGGGCTGGGTGGCGAACAAAGCGTTTCAGGAGAAGCTGTACGCCGAGCACCCGTTTGGGCGCCTGATCGACGGCGAGCCGGACACCCTGGCCGCCCTCAGTCGAGCGGATATCGTCAACTTCCACCACACCTACTACCGCCCCAATAACGCAATCATCGGGATTGCCGGAGACCTGACCCAAGCCCAGGCCAACGACTTCCTGACCCGTCATCTGGGCGGCTGGCAGGCCGCCCCCCTGCCTCCGCTCAACTGGCCGGCCGATCCTGCCCCGGCTACCGCCCAAGTCCTCATCGACAGGCCGGTCAGCCAGGCCAATATCATCCTCGGCCATCCGGGTGTGGCCCGCCACAATCCGGATATCTACGCCATCCGGGTCATGAACTATATTCTCGGCGCGGGCGGCTTTGGCTCACGCCTGAACGACCGCATTCGTGAGGAGCTGGGCCTGGTCTACAGCGTGGGCAGCCGTTTCAGCAGCCGTAAACACGCCGGTCCCTTTCGGATCGTCCTGCAAACTAAAAACGCCAGCGCCAAACAGGCCATTGAGGAGGCGGTCGGCATCATGCGGCGTTACATCGAAGAAGGGGCGACTGTCGCAGAATTCGACGCGGCCAAGGCGTATCTGGTCAACAGCTACCCGCTAGGGCTGGTCTCCAACCGGCAGATTGCCACCCTGCTGCCAGCCCTCGAATTCTACGAGCTGGGTCTCGACTATCCCGACCGCTATCCGAGCATTATTCAGGCCCTGAGCCTGGACCAGATCAAGGCGGTGGCCAAGAAATACCTGCACCCCGATCAACTCTTGCAGGTGGTCGTGGCCAACCTGGAACAGGCCGAGCTGACCCCGCCGCCCCCTGAGCTTCCGACAGAGGCAACGGCCGAACCGTCCCAGCCCTACGAGCACCAATCCTAGCCGCCGTCCGCTCAGACCATGCTGCCGATTGGGAAACTGCCGGTTGACCTGCTCAAGACCTGTCTCAGCCACCGGGGCGTGGCAGACCCGCGGGTTGTCATCGGCCCCCGCTTCGGCGAGGACTGCGCGGTTATCGACATGGGCGGGCACTACCTGCTGGTCAAAACCGATCCGGTCACCTTCACCGCCGAGCGCCTCGGCTGGTACGCCGTCCATATCAACGCCAACGATATCGCCACTATGGGTGGCCGGCCGCAGTGGTTTCAGGCCTGTCTGTTGTTTCCCCCGGACACGGGCCGGGAGACCGTCCGCGACGTGTTTCGCCAAATAGACGAGACCTGCCAAAGCCTTGGGGTGACCGTCAGCGGCGGTCACACCGAGGTGACCCGGGCGGTCAGTCAACCGGTTGTGGTCGGCACCATGTACGGAACGGTTGATAAGGCCAGTCTGGTCACCTCGGCCGGAGCCCGACCGGACGACCTGGTCGTCATGACCAAGACGGCCGGCCTGGAGGGCGCGGGCATCCTGATTGCGGAAAAGGCCGCAGAACTCCGCGCCGCACTCGGAGCGGCGCGCTGGCAGGACACCCGCCGTCTGGCTCAGACACTCGCCATTTCCATTGTCACCGAAGCCGGCCTGGCCGCCCGGCACGGCGCCAGCGCCATGCACGACCCGACCGAAGGCGGCATCACTATGGCGCTGTACGAGTTGGCCTCGGCCTCGGACCACGGCCTGCGGATCGAGCTTGACGCGATTCCGGTGCTGCCGCTGACGCGGGATATTTGCGAGTACTTTCAGATCAACCCGCTGGGCTTAATCAGTTCCGGGACTCTGCTGCTGACGATTCCGCCCCGGCGTTGGCCGGCACTGCAGGCCAGTCTTGAGGCCGCAGGCATAGCCGCCCGGGTGATTGGCTCGGTCCGGGCCGAACCCGGCATCGCCGCGTTCGTCAATGGTAAGCCGACGGATTTTGTATACAGTGAGACCGACGAGTTGGCGAAGGTCGTGTGAAAGAAGCAGGCCAAGCGGTGAAAAAGCATGTATCGACTTGAGGTCTACAAGCTGTGGCTCGGGTTTTTGGAGAAGACCTTTCTGTTGATTCTGGCCGTCGTGGTGGTACCATCTGTGATCGGTAGGATAGCGCTCTCGACCCTGACGGTCGTAGTATGGGCAGCCATTGGAATCATCAATTTTCGTAGCCTACGCGTCACTGAGTTTGAAGGCGAGACGGCTGGCAGACGGCCTTGATACAGAGAGGAAGAAACCATGACGCCCTCTGAACTGGCGGCAACAGGCCTCCTGGTCGCTTTCGTCATTGGCTTCGCCTATCTGATCTGGGTGGACAAGTGAGCGCTTCAGCATGGATTTGTAGCCGGAACGGGGACCATGACGTAAGGAGGGACAGCCGATGATTCGTCCGAAAAAAGTTGGCCATGTGGTCTTGAAGGCTCGCAACATTGATCAGGTAGAACAGTTCTACACCCAGATCATGGGCTTTGAGGTGGTGCACCGTCTCTCGCAGCCCCGTGGGGTGTTTTTCTCTTTGGGCGAGCAGCACCACGACCTGGCCGTGCTGGAGGTCCCGCCCGAGGCTGACGACCCCAAGGATAAGCAGGTCGGCCTCCATCACGTGGCCCTTCAGGTCGAAAGCTTTGCGGCGCTCAAGGACTGCTACCACACCCTGAAGCAGCACGACATTCCGATTGTCCGGGCGGTGGATCACGGCATTACCAAGAGCATCTACTTCTGCGACCCGGCCGGCAACAGGCTGGAGCTGTACTGTGATGTCGGCCCGGACGGCCTGGAGCGGTTTCGTCGTCAGGACAGCCAGTCAATGGCCTCCTTCCCGCCCCTGAACTTTGAAGACAACGAAGCGGCCGGCCAGCGTTCGTGAGCGGCATGGACAAGACCCGCACCGGGCCGCCGGAGCCATGAGCGTGGAACATTTTGACGTGCTAATCGTCGGGGCCGGGCTGTCCGGGATCGCTGCCGGCTATCATCTGCAGACGAGCTGCCCCGGCCGGACCTACGCTATTCTTGAGCGACGCGACACAATCGGGGGCACCTGGGATCTCTTCCGCTATCCAGGCATTCGCTCCGACTCGGACATGTACACGCTGGGCTACTCGTTCCGCCCCTGGAGCGACCCCCAGGCCATTGCCGACGGACCGGCGATCCTGCGCTATGTGCATGAGACGGCCGCAGAGTACGGCATCACGGACAAGATCCGCTTCGGCCACCAGGTGAAACGCGCCTCGTGGTCAACGGCCGAGGCACGCTGGACCCTGGAGACCGAGCGAACCGACACGGCCGAACCCTGCCGCTTCACCTGCAACTTCCTCTTTATGTGCAGCGGCTACTACAACTACGACCGGGGGTATACCCCGGAGTTTGCCGGAACCGACACGTTCCGGGGGCGCATCGTCCATCCGCAGCAGTGGACGGAAGACATTGCCTACGCGGACAAGCGCGTGGTGGTGATCGGCAGCGGCGCAACCGCCGTGACCCTGGTGCCCGAAATGGCCAAGACCGCAGCCCACGTCACCATGCTGCAACGTTCGCCGACCTACATTGTCGCCATGCCGTCGGAGGATCATCTCGCGAATCTGCTCCGGCGTTTTCTGCCCAACCGCCTCGTCTACAGGCTGACCCGGTGGAGAAACGTGGTCCTGGGACTGGGCTTTTTCTGGTTCTGCCGACGTTACCCGGAGCGGGCCAAGGCGTTCATCCTGGGCCGCGTTCGCGCCACGCTCGGCCCCGACTACGACGTTGAGCAGCATTTCAGCCCCCACTACAACCCCTGGCAGCAGCGCCTGTGTCTGGCGCCGGACAACGATTTCTTCGCCGCGCTCAAGACCGACCGGGCCTCGGTCGTCACCGACCACATTGACCGCTTCACCGAACGTGGCATTCGGCTGCGCTCGGGCGGAGAACTTGAGGCCGATCTGATTGTAACGGCCACGGGTCTCAACCTCCAACTATTCGGCGGTCTTGAGGTGACGGTCGACGGCGAGCGAACCGATTTCTCAAAGACCCTGACCTACAAGGGCGTGATGTTCAGCAATGTACCGAACATGGCGCTCGCCAGCGGCTACACGAACGCGTCCTGGACGCTCAAGTGCGACCTCACCTGCGAGTACGTGTGTCGCCTGCTCAACCACATGCGGGCCAAGGGCTACGACCGGTGCTGTCCGCGTCCCCATGACCCGGATATCGAATTGAAGCCGCTACTGGATTTCACCTCAGGCTATATTCAGCGCGCGGTTGACGCCTTCCCCAAGCAGGGCTCAAAAATGCCCTGGAAAGCGTACCAGAACTACATGCGCGATGTCTGGACGGTGGCCTACGGCTCGATTGAAGACGGCGCGCTGGAGTTCACCCGGCTGCCGGCTACGCCGCGCCAGGTTCCTGCCGCAGACATGCCGACGCAGGTGGCCGACTGAGCCACCGGAGTCGGCGGTTTTCGCTGGGGCAATCACGCGGGGATGAGGTCATCCACTGCGACCCGTAGAGCGTCGGCCAACTTGCGCAGAGTGTGCACCGAGCCACTATTGCGGCCCGCTTCAATATCCACGATCTGCACCCGGTTGACACCGGAGGCGCGCGCCAGGGCAGATTGAGAGAGTGCGCGGTATTCGCGCCAGACGCGCAGCGGCGCTTCCCGATCAAGGAGACGGTCAACCACCTGAGCTGGGATAAGTTCTTCCTCGCCACTGGCGATCCGAGCTTCGACGCTCAGCGCCGCCTGGATATCAGCAAACTCCTCTTCCAGGGCACACAGACGCTCATACTCGGCCCTGGAAATCGTCACCGTTTCGTTCATGACCTTCACTCCTTGTAGGCGCTGCCTCGGCTGGTCACGTGCAGTACCTGTAGCACATGCCCCTCACGCATGATGATGCGCCAGTCTCCCACCCGGAGGCGCACCAACCCGTCCTGCCCCTTCAAGCGTATAACGTTATTGGCCTGCGCCGTCGGGTCAGCGGCGTAGGCCCGAATCTTGTCCCTGATCCGTTCTGCCCAGTTGCGAGGCATCCGGGTCAGCGCCTTCAGAGCCGTCCGGCTGTAGGCAATTTCTCCCACGAAGAATATGTAACGTAAAGCTACACTGTCGTCAAACACGACAGTTTTGGTTGGCAACTCCGCTGCGAGAGGATACTCTTTCAGCGGGTATTGCAAGGACTCAGCTTAGACTGAGAACGGGGTTCCTTTAACGGTCATGGTCGCCTCCTCGCGCGACTTGGGCTTGAGCTTGAAACTGATGGTCACATCGTAGTCCAGCTTTCGCATGTAGCGAAGCAGCCGGTCTATGCTGAACTTCTCCAGTTTGCCCCGGACCAAATTCGAGACGCTCGATTGTGGCAAGCCAAGAAGCGTCCCGGCTTCCTCTTGGGTGAGGCCGCGTTTCTCAATCAGTTCCCCAATGCTCAAGGCGATTGTCGCTTTCACCAAACGTTCTTCAGGATTCGGCAGGTTCAGGTCAGCGAAGACATTCCCACTCGAAGGCGTAACTTTGATGTCTGCACTCATGGCTTTTTCTGTGGGTCGGGTTAGCCGGAGGCGTAGTCCAACGACCCCAACTGCTCGTTAGGGAAACTCAAATATGAGTTCTTGATAGTAGTAGATCTGGAAGGGCTGCAAAAAGTCCAGTGAAGTGCGAGGGATTCTCAAATCGACAGTGGTTTCCTTCGTACTGCCAGACGCGATGTTATCTCGGAGGTCATCGAGCGTATTCCTATCGAACCAATGATAATGAGATCTATGAAACCTATCGCCACTTTGGCCAAAGACGAGACCACCAGGCCAAACGCGGAACGCACCAGGTGAGAGTACGGTAATATCGATATCGAGCGTCTCGCCATCGCAGGGATTGGTAACCTCCCAGGTCGCTATATCAGAATCATTGTCGAAAACCCGAGCGGTTTTTGTGGTACATATGCTCGGCGATACGAACTCCGTTGCCACAAACCCTTGTGTCCCCTCCGACCATTCGACCCTCACTCGCTGTCCATCACTCAGCCGTATTGTTCCCGCACCAGATGCGCCTTCAAGAAATTCCACCCCGGGCGTGACGACTATAAAGCTCACCCGGTCGAACTCGACCTCATCGTCATACACCACCGCAGTATGTTGTCCTTCCCCGAGGAGATTATAGTTCACGAGGAGCACGTACCCGTTGTCGCTATCCCCACACACGTCCAGCGTGTCATCTCGGGATGACCCATACAGAATCTCAAGAGGCTCATCGCCGTTAAAGCGGACGGTGAGCGTTCCAGCCTCGCATTTCCAGCCGGACAATATGCCGATTCCACTGACCGTGCTTTCCTGGACCGGCACCTCGATGCGGTCGGCCCACCCCACAGACGAGAGCGCAAGAACAAGTCCTACAACAGCGATGATTTTGTACATATCCAGCCTCCCTTTTTAGAACGCAGATCAGGGGGTCATGTCTCAGCACGGATCTACTTTTATATTCAGTCTATTTGTATGAAAAAAGCTATAGTCGTGCCTCTCAAAGACCCATGCCACTCGCCTTCTGGGCCGGCTCGCACAGAGCGGGCAGGACACCCACTCTGCGCCCCCGCCTGCCCACCGTCCAGGGAGGATAGCAGGCGGGCAGCTGCTTCTAATCCGCGGCGGCGAGGGCTGGCAGCTGGGTCTCGGGCTGGCCGTGGATTCCCCGCAGGTGGGGCATGATCTCGGAGGCGAACATCTCCATGTTCTTCAGCGTCTTGTTGTGCGGCATGTTGCCGAAGTGCAGCAGCACCGGCATCACCCCAAAACCGAGCGTTTTTGCCGCGTTCTCCAAACGCTGTCGCACGGTGTCCACCCCGCCCACAATGCAGAAGCCCTTTTCGTTCAGCTCGTGAAACGACATCTTGCTCCAGTCCATCTGGTCGGCGTGGCTCAGAATGTTCAGCATCGACTCGTGACTGACATAGCCCGGCGGAAACAGAAACTCGGGCTTCTGACGCAGCCCAAAGTGATACAGCCATAGCAGATGCTCGGCCGCCTCTTCCTCGGCCTTGGCGTCGGTGTCGGCCACATACACGGGATACACATGGCCGAGCTGGTAGGGCGAGGCTGTGTAGCCGAACTTTTCGGCGCACTCGCGGTACATGTCGAAATACATCTTGACCAGACTCTCCGGCATGTACACGGCCAGATAGGTATACTTGCGGTCCGGGTGGGCACACCACTCAATCGTCTCGGAGCTGCCGAAGCCCGGAATCCAGATTTTGGGATACGGCTTTTGCAGCGGTCGGGGCCAGACGTTGGCGTAACGGACCTCGAAGTGCTTGCCCTGCCAGGAAAAGGGTCCGGGGTCGGTCCAGGCTTTGAGGATCAGGTCGTGAGCCTCCCGAAAACGCTCCATCGAATAGCTGGGGTTGATGCCCATTGAGAAGTACTCGCAGCCGATGCCGCGCACAAAGCCCGAGATGACCCGCCCGCCGGTGACCACGTCGAGCATGGCGACTTCCTCGGCCACCCGCAGCGGATGGTCGCGCAGCGGCAGGCCGTTGCCGACAATCGCAATTTTGAGCCGCGAGGTGCGCCGCGCCAGCATGGCGCCCATGATGTTGGGGGCCGGCATCGTGCCGTAGGCGTTCTGGTGGTGCTCGTTGACACACACGCCGTCAAAGCCCAGCGTTTCGGCGTACTCCAGCTCGTCCAGATAGCGGTTGTACAGCTGCTGGCCCTCGTCCGGATCGTAACAGTCGTTGGACAGCGTGACCCAGGCCGACGGATACTTGTCCGGGTTGTCGGCAAAGTCCTGGGGCAGATGCGGCCACGGCATGAGATGAAACGCGTAAAACTCCATGACTCACTCCTCAAGAGCCCTCGGCTCATAACCCGCCAGCAGGCTCGACTCAAACACGATCCGCCCTTCCCGCTCCTGGGCGGCAACCCGGGCCTCCATGTCCGACCCGAGTTGAATCGGGCGCTGCTGCGGAAACTTGTCCCGTTCCAGCGATGGACGCAGATAAAACTCGTCCGGTGAATTGAGCGACATCATGCCCTTGGGCGGCTCCAGAAACCACTCGCGGCGCATGAATCCAGGACTGAAAAAAACCTGCCGATCCGCGTCTGACCACTCACGGTTGAGAATGCCGTGAATCGAGGCCTGGAGCAGATCGATTGGAATGTCCCACCACAGGTCGAACAGCACCGCGTAGCCGCGGTCACCGAGCTTGGGGTTGGCCCGCACCCCGGTCCGGGCGTTGATAAAGGCCAGCTTGCCGTCCCGGTCGTACTCTTCGATACGCAGCGGAAAAAAGGACTGCTGATCGACCCAGTAGATCAGTTTGCTCATGTAGTAATTGGCGTGCCAGTCTTTTTTGGGAATCGACTCCAGCACATAACACGGCACCCCGCCGTCCTCGGTGTACAGCAGATAGTCCGGCCCCATGAGCTTGACATCCGCAGCATGGACGTCGATGTAGTTGCCCTCGGTGTCGGTCAGCACCGCAGTCTGCCGGGTGACCGGAAACCGCACGGTCTCGTACAGCGTGTCAACGCCCAACAGCCGCCACTCAAACTCCCAGGCGTCCCGCCCGATCAGGTCGTCGAAGGTTGCCGCCCCGTTGGGCAGACGGTCCTCGCGCCGGGGCGCGGGCTGGCGTCGGATACGCCGCATGGAAGGCGAGTAGGCAAACAGCTCGACCTTGGTCGGGAAGCTCTGATCGGTCCGGTAGCCGATGAACAGCGTCTGCGTCCCGTAGCGCTCGGCCGGAGACACGGCCTGCGACAGCCAGCGGAAGATTTCCTGGCCGGGTTGGGCGGTGTACAAATGCTCGGCAAAACCGCCCTGGGGCAGGTACAGGATGGGAATGATCGACACCCGCTGGTCCATGAAGCCGGAGCCGGTCAGAGTCGTGGCGATGTCGATCAGGGTGCTGTCCCAGTACGGAGAGTGCGGGTACTCCATGGACCGAATACCCATTTCTTCCGCGCTGTAGGGCGCTTCAAACGGAAATTTTTCGGCCGGCAGATACGGCACCTGGGCGTCACGAGGGGTATCGGTCCGCAGGTCGAGCCGGGCCTGTTCCTGGGCCGACAGCTCGTCCACAGTCCGCCACGTCCGAGTCGGGGTGTCCTGGGCCAGAGCCCAGACCGGACACACCGCCAGGCTGAACAGCATCAGCCCCCAGACGCGGCCCCTGCCGGTCATGGCGCCCCGACCTCCACCACCCCGACCGGGATCTCAAAGACCAGGTGGCCGGCCGCCTCCTGAGCCCGGATGCGGGCGGCTACCTCGGGCGCCGGTGCGACCGTCCGATCGTGCGGAAATTTGTCCGGGTACAGCAGCGGACGCAGATAGAACTCGGCCGGTGAATTCACCAGGGTCTGGGTCTTGAGGGGATGCATCAGCCAGCCGCGACGCATGAAATCCGGACTGAACGCCACCTCTTTGTCCTTGACCGACCACTCTTTGACCAGGTGGGCATCGTGGATACTGTAGCTCATCAGGTCGAGCGATACATCGTAGTACAGCGTCATCAGCGCCGCATACCCCTTGTCCTCTAGGGCCGGATTATCCTGTCTGGCAATCCGCACCTCAACGACCTGGAGCTGGCCGTCGTGATCGTACTGCTCAATGCGCAGCGGGTAGAAATAGTGACGGTCCAGCCAGTAGATGAGCTTGCTGGTCGGATAGTTGGACAGCCAATCCTCGCGGGTCGTAGATTCGACCACATAACACTCCACCCCACCGTCGGGACGGTAGAACGGATAGCTGTCCCACATCATCTTGAGTTGATCGGTCGCGGCGTCAAAAAACGTGCCGTCCGGATTGGCCAGGGTCACGGTCGGGCGCGTATTGGGAAAGCGGACCGTCTCATACAGGACATCGGTTCCCAGCACGCGCCAGCGAAACTCCCACGCGTCACGGCCGATGATATCGTCAAACGACTGGACATTGTTGGGAAAGCGCTCGCCCCGCCGGGGCTGGGGAATGCGCCGCACCCGACGCATGGCCGGGGCGTAGGCAAAATAGTCCAGCTTGGTCGAGTTGTCCTTATCGGTCCGGTGCATGATCCACAGGTCCTGGGCGCCCTGCAGTTCGGCCGGCGAGGAGTAATAAAACACCATCCGAAAGAAATCCTGCCCCGGCGGTGTTGCGAGATGACCGGCAACGCCGTCCTCGTCCGGCATATAGAAATTGAGCCCGATCGTGACGCCCTGGTTCAGGTAGCCGCCGCTGGTCATCGACCCGAAGGCGTCGGCCATGACGTGCGACCAGCGCGACACGTGGGTGAACTCCATGGAGCGATAGCCCAGCTCCTCGGCCGTATACGGCGCCTCAAACGGATAGGGCTCGGCCGGCAGGTAGGGAGTAGTCGCGCTGCGCGGGGTGTCGGTCCGAAAGTCGAGGCCGGCTTTTTCTTCGGCGGACAGCTCGGCAAGCGTCTTCCAGGATTTCGGCCGAGCGCCGTTGTCCTGGGCGCCAACCACGGCCGGACACAGCAGGACGGCGAGCAGGCAGACGTGGACGACACAGGTATTCATGGGCTAAAACTCGTAGCTCAGCTCCCAGCCGATATTATCGTACTTGCCATAGATGGCGTACAGGTCGGTCCCGTAGCCGCCGCTAAAGGCCGTATAGGTCATACGGCCGGTGATGAACTGGGAAAAATTATAGCTGGCCGTCAGCCGGGTTTTGATGCCCTGCCACTTGCGGTTGGGTCCGCTGAGCCACGGGATGGCCGTCACGCTGACGTTGAGACGGTCGCGCGTAAACCGGAACGGTCGTCCGACAAACACCACCGGCAGGACGTTCCACTCGTCACCAACCGCTCCGCCAAATCCGCTACCCAGGCTTTCGCGCCAGTCAAAGGTGTACAGCAGCGAGGGTTGGAAAATGAACGAGGTGTTGCCCGGCAGGGCGAATTCCAACGCAATCGCGGCCCGCAGCGTATCCCGAGACACATGCCCACCGGATTTGAAACGCTCACCCAGGCCGGCCCGGCGCCGGGCCGCCACCATCCGCCGCACGTCTTTGGCGTTGTGCTCCCTGGTGTTGATATGAAAATCGGGCGCCGGCAGGCCGCTGGTCGCGCCAAAACGGCTGGTGTCCTGAAACTCGACAGCCTTGGTCCACAGGCCCTCAACCCGCAGCACCATGGGCAACTCACCCACCAGCGGCACGTTGGCGAACGACGTGGCGTAGTCGGCCGTGATCCCGAAATGGTGCAGGCGGGTGTGGCGGGGTTGCAGAATCAGGTGGATATCCCCGTCCTGGTCAATCGCTCGATCCACAATGAAATTCTGGGCCGACTTGTTCCAGGCATAGTAGTACACCAGCCCCCAGGTCAGGGGTTCCATGGACACGTCCAGACGGGCGCCGAACTCGTGGTCGCCCCAGTTGCCGGACGAGGGACGGCGGCGCTTGAGGATATAATTGCCGAAGAAATCCTTGCGGCCCATCAACAGGTCTTCGTCGCTGGTCAACAGGCTCTCGGCGTTCGGCGGCAGAAAGGGCAGCGCCCAGGGGGAGCCGTAGGGCGCGCTGCGGTCGTGCTCGAAATGCGGGATCCACAAAAAGTTGAGCGAGTTGGCGCCAAAGAAGTACGTCGTATTCAGCATGAAGACCGGCAGCCGCCGGAACTCATACTCGTTGGCCTCGACCTGGGCGCCCTCGCGGTTGTCGATGGCGTTGATCGTGTCAATATACCGGCCGTCCATTTTTCCCCAGGCAATCTGCTGCTTGCCGATCACCACGTCCAGGTTATGGGTGCGGTAGCTGACGTACAGCTCGCGCACAATCCGATCAAGATTATGGTAGCCGCGCAGCGTCTCGCTGACCCGGTCGCCGTACAGGCCCGACGAGTCCTGCCAGTTGTACACCCCGTCGTACAGAAAATGGCTGATATTGGTGATCTCGATATTGGGCGAGAGCTGATAGTGGCTCTCCAGTTCCAGCAGGTTCTGGAGCTGGAGAAAACGGAAGTCTCTGCGACGGTTGTGGATCGTCTGGCTGCTGGTCAACAGGACATCCGACCACTGGCGATAAAAGCCCTTGAAGGTCAGGGCCGGCACCCGGCGCTCAATCGGCTGGCGCACATAGCGGCCGGCCGGGTCAAAGGTCGCCAGAAAGCGGTCGAAGCGTGACCAGTTATTACTTACCCAACCGACCGGCTTGCTCAGCGGCCCGTCCCACAGCGCATAGCTGGGCGAGGTCCACAGCAGGAGGACAAGACATCCTAGCAGGCAGGCTGGTCTGAAACGGTGCGGTTGTCCCATTCGTGTGACTATCCTTTCTGTGCGAACGGCCCGCCTTATGCTCCGGCGGTCTGCTGGACGAGAATGCCATCGGCCGCCAGCTCAGCGATCCGGCCCGCCCCATAGCCCAGATAGCGTTCCAGCACAGCGGCATTGTGCTGGCCCAGATCGGGCGCGGGCACGACCTGGGGCAGCGGATGCCCGGAGAAGCGGAACGGAAAGCCGGGGATCATGAAGTCGCCCAGCAGCGGGTCAGACACCGAGCGCACGGCCTGGCGCTCGACCAGGTGCGGATGCTCGACCACCTCGGGCACCGTCAGCACAGGGGCGGCCGGCACCCGTTCACGGTCCAGGGCGTCCAGCGCCGCCTGGCGATCGGGCAGGGACAGCAGCCAGCGCTCAATCTCGGGCATCAGGATGTCGCGATTTTTGCGCCGCACACGGACATTGCGAAAGCGCGGGTCGTCCGACAGATCGGGCCGTTGCATAGCCCTGGTCAGCCCCTGCCACTGGTGGTCCAGGGCGGCGATAATCATGATATAGCCCTGGCTGGCCTTGAACACGCCGCACGGCGTCAGCCCGGTGTGGTGCGAGCCACCCCGGGTCGGAATAAACTTGCCCTGGGTCGCCGTATAGGTTGCCAGGCTGAAATCGTGGGTATGGATATACGAGTCAAGGAGCGACACATCGATGTACTGGCCCTCACCGCTGCGTTCGCGGTGCAGCAGGCAGCACGCAATCACGGCCAGGGCGTGGACACCGGTACTGACGTCACCCATCGCCACCATAGGGATGACCGGCGGCTGGTCGGGCTCGCCCATCACCTCGGTTACGCCGGCATACGCCTGGGCGATATAGTCAAAGCCCGGCACATGAGACAGCGGGCCGGTCTGGCCCAGGGCTGAAATCGAGCACATGACCAGCTTGGGGTTGAGTTCCTTCAGCACCTCGTAGCCCAGCCCCAGACGCCCGATCACCCCCGGACTGTAATTCTCGACCACCACGTCAACGTGCGGCACCAGGGCGCGGACCAGCTCACGGCCGGTCTGGGTCTTGAGATTCACACACAGGCTGCGTTTGCCCAGATTATGCTGCATGAAATAGCCGCTGCGGCCTTTTTTCCAGACCGGGTTCTGACGCGCTGGGTCTCCGGCAGGAGCTTGTTCGACCTTGATGACCTCGGCGCCCATTTCGGCCATCAATCTGGTTGTCGTCGGGCCGGCGACAATCTGGGTGAAATCCAGCACCGTGTAGCCGGCCAGCATCCCGCTCGTATTCTGTGCGGCCATATGCGCCCCTCCTGACAAGCTGACAAAAGAGCCCGTAACGACTGAACAGTCATTCAGTCGCCGCAGACCGAGCGGGATTGTACTTGGGAACGCCCGAACATGCAAGCAGACAGCCCGCCGGACTGAGGGGCCTGAGCGGACGCGGAACTCAGGGGCTGGGAGCCGGCGTATGCCGGTCTATCCACCGGGCCAGGGGCGCAAACACCTGTTGAGCCGCCGCCGTGCCGAGCAACACGTCGAGGTGACCCCAGTCCTGGAGCAGGGAGTACTCGACATCGCGGCTGGTCGTTGCCCGGGCGGTATACTCGACCCGTCCAGCCCAGCCGATACCGGCCTTATCCATATTGCTGCTGGCAAAGGCGATGACGAGAAAGACGAAGAGAACGAGGAATGATGAATGATGAATGATGAATGGAAAAATTCTGCCCAGCATGACTCCAGGAGGACACAGCCCTCCGTTCAGCATGCAGCGTTCCGCCTTGCTCAGGTCAGCACCTGCCCGTCACGGAGCTGTCGAATCTCCGCCTCCGACATGCCCAGCAGCTCGCCCAAGACCTCGTCGGTATGCTGGCCGCGCAGGGGGGCGGCGGTGCGGACCTCGCACGGCGTGTCCGACATCTGCCACGGAATGCCGGCGTGGACGCGCGGGCTGAACTCGGGATGGTCCTTGCGGACCAGATAGCCGCGCGCTTCGAGGTGGGGGTCGGTGGCCATATCCTTGTTGCTCATCGACGGAAAGGCCGCCACCCCGGCTTGTTGCAGCACCTCGGTCACCTCCCAGCGGTCGCGCTGCACGGTCCAGGCGCTCAGGATGTCTTCCAGCGCATTCTCGTTGGCCTTGCGGGCGGTGGCATTGGCAAAGCGCTTATCGGTCGCCAGCTCGGGCTGGCCGATGACCCGACACAGGGCCTGCCACTCGTCGTCCGAGCCGCACACAATCGTCACCCACTTATCGGCGTCGCCCTGGCACTTGAAGCAGCCGTGGGGCGCCATCCAGGGGTCGCGGTTGCCGTCCCGCTCGGCCTGGGTCTTGTTCATGGCGTAGTCCATCAGCCCCTCGGGCATCAGGACCAAGAGCGCCTCCCACAGGGCCAGATCGACATGCACGCCTCGGCCGGTCCGCTGTCGGTAGGCCAGGGCCGCCATGGCGGCAAACGCCCCAAAGATGCCGGCGTTTGGATCGCCGTAGGAAATCCCGACCTCGGCCGGCTCCTTGTCCCGATAGCCGGACAGCGAGGAGATGCCGGCCAGGGGCACCGAGGCCGGTCCATAACCCATGTACTGACGCTCAGGACCGGTCTGGCCGTAGCCGCAGATCGAAATCATGATCAGGTCGGGCTTGATCTGGCTGAGCGTGTCATAGCCGAAACCCATGCGCTCAATCGCGCCGGCCGAAAAGTTCTGAACGACGATATCGGACTGGGCGGCCAGTTTTTTGACAATCTCGGCCGCCTCGGGTCGGCCCAGATCGAGCTGTATGCTCTTCTTGCCCTGGCTGTACTGGTTGAAATAGCCGGCCCGGTTGGGGCCCGGCTGGTCATCCACAAACGGCGGGATCAGCCGCGTGACACACGGCCGTTTCTCGCTCTCAATACGGATCACCTGTGCGCCCATATGGGCCATCTGCAACGTACAGTAGGGGCCGGCCCAGGCCCAGGTGAAATCCAGCACGCGAATGCCGTCTAGGGGTCGTGATGATGACATGGGATACCTCGTCAGGAAAATGATGAATTATGAATGAGGAACGCTGAACGGAAGACTTCTGCCGTTCAGCATTCAGCGTTCATAGTTCTGCGTTCAGATGATGCCCTTCTGCTTCAGGTCGGCCAGCTCGTCCCCGGACAGGCCGAGTTGGCCGCAGTAGACCGCTTCATTATGCTCGCCCAGCAGCGGGGCTGGGCGGGGCGTCTCGACCCCGCCCTCGGACACCTTGAACGGGGCGCCGGGGTAGTCCAGCGTGCCGGCGACCTGATGGCTGACCGTGGTGAAGAACTCGCGCGCTTTCAGATGCTCGGAGGCAAACAGGTCGGCCATGGTATTCACCGGCGCCATGCAGATACGACGCTCCTGGCCGGCCTTGTACAGGTCGGCCACCTTCCAGTTGGCCGCCCACTCCTGGAGCAGCGGAAAGAGCGCGTCGTAGTTCAGGCCGCGCTGGACCCGATCTTCGAAGATCTCCAGCGCAGCCCACTCAGGATTGCCCATCAGCTCCACCAGGCGCTGCCACTGGTCTTCTTCGACGTTGATCACAAACAGCTTGCCGTCCTGACAGTCGAGCATGCACCACGGAAAAATCGAGCGCCGGCCCAGGCGTGAAGTCTCATTCCCGGCATAGGTGTAATGCATGAAGTTCATTTCCAGAATGGCGGCTACACACTCCTGAATCGACACGTCAACGTGCTGGCCCTGGCCGCTCAGCAACCGGTGATAATACGCACCCAGGCTGGCCACTGCGGCATGCACCCCACCCTGGAAATCGGCCTGGTGGCCAAAGGCCTTGAGCGGCGGCCGGTCGGTATAATCCGAGGCGCCGGGGCTGATGAACGCCCAGCCCCCGGCGTTGCTGGCCGTCAGCTCAAAGGCGTGGTAGTCGCGGTAGGGTCCGGTGCAGCCGAAATACGAAATCGTGGTCATAATCAGACCGGGATTGGCCCGCCGCAGCGTGTCGAAGTCCAGCCCCAGGCCAGCCATCTCGGGCGGCCGATAGTTATGGATCAGCAGGTCGGCCCGGCTGCACAGACTCTGCAACAGCCCCCGTCCGCGCGGCGTACGCAGGTTCAGCGTCGCCCCCAGCTTGTTGGCGTTCAGATACAAAAACAGCCCACTCTTTTCCGGGTGAGGGGTATCGCCGGGGAAGGGTCCGCGCCCGCGGGCGCTATCGCCGCCGGGCTCCTCAATCTTGATCACCTCGGCCCCCAGGTCGGCCAACAGCTTGCCCAGATAGGGCGCCGAGACCAGATTGCCACACTCAACGACTTTCAGACCGCTCAGGAGTTGTTCTGCCATGTCGTGTCTCCACTCGATCACACCGTCAGATCACACCTCGCTCGCGCAGGCCGGCCAGCTCCTCGGCCTTCAACCCGAGCAGGTCTTGATACACCTCGTGATTATGCTCGCCCAGAGCCGGGCCGACAGACCGCGCCGCCCCCGGCGTGTCGCTCAGCTTGGGCACGATGCCCTGCATGCGGATTTCTCCCAGCAAGCGGTCGTGCAGGCTGAGCAGCATGTCCCGGGCCTGAAAGTGGGGGTCGGCCGCAATATCGGCCACGCTGTTGACCGGCCCGGTCGGGATGATGGCGGCTTCGAGGCGCGGCAGCAGTGCGGACAGCTCGTGCTCGGCCGTCCAGCCGGCCACAATCGCGTCAATGGCGTCCCGGTTCTCACCGCGCGTCGCCGCCCTGGCAAAACGCGGGTCGTCCAGCAAGTCCTCGCGGCCCATGACCCGACACAGGCGTTCGAACAGCTTGTCGGACTGGGCGGCAATGATAATCCATTTGCCGTCCCGGCACGGGTACAGATTGGACGGGGCAAAACCGGGCAGGCTGGTGCCGGTCCGGGTTCGGACATGGCCGGTTTTGTCATACTCGGTCAGCGCCCCCTCCATGACCGCAAACACCGCCTCATACAGGGCCGTATCGATGACCTGGCCGCGCCCGCCGTTCACATCCCGGTGGTACAGGGCCAGCATGATGCCCAGGGCCGAAAACATGCCGGCCAGGGAATCGCCGATACTCACCCCCACCCGACCGGGCGGCCGGTCCGGGAAGCCGACGCTGTAGCGCAGCCCGCCAAACGCCTCCGCCACCGCAGCAAAGCCGGGCTTGTGGCGATTCGGTCCGGTCTGACCGTAGCCCGACACTCGGGCAAAGATCAGACCCGGGTTGCGCTCCCGCAGCACCTCATAGCCCAGCCCCCAAGCCTCAAACGTGCCGGGCCGGAAGTTCTCCAGCACCACATCGGCCTGGGCGGCCAGCCGGCGCAGGATGTCCTGTCCTTCGGGCAGGCGCAGGTTGAGCGTAATGCACTGCTTGTTGCGAGCGATGTTGGGCCACCACAGGCTCTTGCCGTCCAGCAGCGCCTGTCCGGTCGCGCGCATGGGATCGCCCTGATTGGGCGGCTCGACCTTGATGACCTGAGCGCCGAAATCGGCCAGCAGACGGGCGCAAAACGGGGCGGCCAGCAGGACTCCACACTCGATGACACGGATGCCGCTCAGCGGACCGGCACTCGGGGACGAATCAGCATTCATAGGCACGTATCGCTCAATCCTGGCTCAATCCTGGCTCAATCCTGGCTCAATCCTGGCTCAATCCTGGCCGGAACATAGGCTCAAAACCCGGGGGGGTCAAGGCGGCTGGGTGCCTCAGCCCGCGTCCCGCACCGCCGGCCCATACTTGCGGCACAGACCGCGGAACTGGTGATAGGTGAGGCCCAGACTCTCGGCCGCCCTGCGCTGGTTGTATTTGGCCCGGCTGAGCGCTTTTCGCAGCAGAGCGATCTCCAACTCCTGCACGGCCTGGGTAAAGGGTCTGGTCTCGACATGTTGGGCTTCCGGCTCGGCTGGCTTGTCGCCCGCCTGTGGTCCGGCGCCAAAGGGAGACCGAAAGGGATCGAAAAGAATAGCCTCCTCAGTCACCTGGCTGTCATCAGACCGGGAGACCGCCCGTTCCACGACATTTTTGAGTTCGCGGATATTGCCCGGCCAGTAGTAGGCTTCGAGCGCGGCAAGCGCCGCCGGGCTGAACTGGGGGATGGCGTGTCGGCCGAGTTCAACGGCCATGCGGCCGGCAAAGTGCCGGGCCAGCAGCAGAATGTCTGACCGGCGCTCGCGCAGAGGGGGCACAAACACCACCTCGAAGGACAGCCGGTCCAAGAGATCGGTCTTAAAGCGGCCCTGCCTGGCCAGTTCGGCCAGATCGGCGTTGGTCGCCCCGATGATCCGCACATCGGCCTGAATCGGCTGCGAGCCGCCGACCCGTTCGAAGCTGCCGTACTCCACAACCCGCAAAAGCTTCTCCTGCACCTCAAGCGGCAGCTGTCCGATCTCGTCCAAAAACAGGGTTCCGCCGTCCGCCGCCTCGAAGCGCCCGGCTCGGCGCCCAACAGCTCCGGTAAACGCGCCCGACTCATGCCCGAAAAGTTCGGACTCAATCAGGCTCGGAGCCAGGGCGGCACAGTTGAGGGCCAGCAATGGCCCCTGCCAGCGCGGCGACAGATAGTGGAGGCGTGAGACGGCCAGCTCTTTTCCCGAGCCCCGTTCGCCGATCAACAGCGCCGGCCGGTTGACCCGGGCGATCCGTGACAGCCGCTCCTGAAATTCCAGAAAAATCTCCGACTGACCGATGGCCTCGGTCCGGCCAACGTGGGGCACCTCACTGGCCGCTTGAGCGCCTCGATCATCCTGTATGGACGCGTGTCTTTCCATGGCTTTTGAAGCCATTATACGGTGATATTCGCAAAAAGATAGTGAAAAATACTAACTTCATATTTTCCTTGATTCTGGCAAGCAGCTGATATTCCTCGGTTTTTCAATTTTTCACAGTTTGGCACACTCCCTGCTCTCATGTACTCCAAGACTGCGAGCAAACGGAGGGCACATCATGGGAGTTTTCAGCCGACTCGGCGATATCATCAGCTCCAACATCAACGCCATGCTGGACCGGGCCGAAGACCCGGAAAAAATGGTGCGGCTCATGATCCAGGAGATGGAAGACACGCTGGTCGAAATCAAGGCCTCGTGCGCAGGCGCGATGGCCGCCAAGAAGCGCATCCAACGCGACCTCGAACACGTCCACACCCGGATCGCCGGCTGGGAGGACAAGGCCCAGCTGGCCGTCAGCAAGGGCCGCGAGGATCTGGCCCGCGAAGCACTGCTGGAAAAGCGGCGCTATCGAGAACGGGCGACAGCGCTCGAAGAAGAGCTGCTTCACAGCGGCGAGCTGATTGAGCAGTATCAGTCTGATATTGCCCAGCTGGAGGATAAGCTCAGCGCCGCCCGCGAAAAGCAGCGGCTTCTGGTCCAGCGCCACATCCGGGCTCAAAAGCACAAACGCGCTCAGGCCGACATCCGACGCTTTGAGAACAGCGATGCGGTGCTCCGCTTCGAGCAGTTCGAGAGCCGGGTCGAGCGCCTCGAAGCCGAGGCCGAGCTGGTCAACAGCCATCGCAAGCCCAGCCTCGAAGAAGAGTTCGACCGTCTCG
This sequence comes from uncultured Binatia bacterium (SeqCode), assembly GCA_965243735.1. Classification (GTDB taxonomy): domain Bacteria; phylum Desulfobacterota; class Binatia; order Bin18; family Bin18; genus JAAXHF01. The sequence goes on along the minus strand of CBDEVZ010000008.1, from coordinate 1,815,668 downwards.
AAGGCGATGAGGAGATCGAGCGAGAGCTGGCCAGCCTCAAGGCTGCGGCGGCCAAGCGGTCGGCCGACAGCTAGAAAGGGGGAGACATGCCAGACGCATTGTCACCAATCAGCTGGCTCCATGTGATTGCCAGCCTGATATCTCTGCTGGTGGGCGGCCTGCTGCTGTGTGGTCAGAAGGGAACAGCCACGCATAGAAAGCGGGGCAAATGGTATTTCTCTGCCATGCTGGTCACAAACCTGACCGCGCTGCTGATCTATCAGTTCGGCAGCTTCTTTTTTCCCCACTGGCTGGCCATCATCACCCTGGTGACCGTCTGTATCGGCTACTGGGCGATTGCCACCCAGGCCATCCGGTATTGGCTGGCGGTGCACCTGACGTGCATGATCGTCAGCTATTACATGCTGTGGGGCGCCACCGTCAACGAAGCGTTTTTACACATCCCGGCGCTCAGGCAACTGGCCGAGCAAGCCGACAACCCGGCGCTCGGCCTGGCTCACCTGGGGGTGATGCTGGTCTTTGTCGCGATTCTCATCGTTTCTGCCGTCAGCACCAGGAATGCGGGCGGGACGCTGATGCCCACGCTCAAGACAAGAGGGACGAAATGAACGCAACCATCCTGGCGGTTTTGCTCATCTTCGGCACCGGGTTTGTGGCGGTCACCGGAGGGCTGGCCCTGGCCGCCCTCAAGATTCTCAAAGGCAGCCCCCGCCGTGACAGCCAACTCGACAGCGAGGAAGCCAGACTCATGCAGGAACTCTACCAGGGGCTGTCGCGCCTGGAAGAACGCATCGAGGCGCTGGAGACGCTGGTGCTCGACCAGGACAGACCACCCAGCAAAGGAGACCGACCATGACATCTGCTGCCCAGTCTCAGACCCACCTGTACCGCTCCCGAGACGGGATGGTCTTGGGCGTGTGTAAAGGCGTCGCCGACTACTTCGACTTCAGCCTGTTCTGGGTCCGGTGGGTGACCTTCCTTGTCTTCCTGTTTTCCGGCTTGTGGGCCGTGGGCGGGCTGTATCTCCTGGCCGCCCTGTTGATGAAACCCGCGCCGGTCATTCCCCTGCAAACCAGCCAGGAGCAGGAGTTTTATCACTCCTACGCCGGCTCGCGGGGCATGGCGCTGCAACGCCTGAAGCGCAGCTTTGACAAGCTCGACCGCCGCATCCAGCGCCTCGAACACCTGATCACGAGTCGCGAGCATGACTGGGAACGCCGCTTCCACGCCTCCTAGCGCGTTTCACGATAGGTTGTAGCCATGCCCTTGCCCACCCGTCATGCCGGACGTGATCCGGCATCCATGCTTCGACTTCGCTTCGCTACGCTCAGCACGAACGGGAGACCGGCGGTCCTGAGCGTAAGGCGCAGCGCGCCTGAAGTCGAAGGGCGACACAACAGCGTGAACCGCTCTAGTCGCTCTCGTCGGTCTCCTCGGCCAGCCGCCAGCCCAGGTCTTTGAGCAGAAAAGGCGTCAGATCAACATCGTTGGCCGCGTCGAGATCGGCGCTTAAGAAGGGTTCCATGAGCAGATCGGGCGAGGCGCTCGGATCGATATGGGCGATTGACGAGCCCGGCTCAACCGGGTCGGGTGCATACAGCCGGACAAAGCCGCTGGGGTCGGCTCCGACCAGACGCTCGGGGTTGAGTCTGAGTGCGGCTCGCACGTCTGTTCGTGGCAGAGCGGACAGCAGCGTATCGCTGTGGTGTCGCGAGATGCTGACGGCCGGAATCCGACTCTGGCTGTGCGGCGCGTCCATGATCAGCGCCCCGCCGGGCTCAGTATTCCGAATCACAGCGGCGCTGGCTCCGGCCGCTTCAGCGTGGGCGACCTTGAGCGCAAACGGGCAGTTGCCGCGGTTGATGAAGGCGATACGGCCGCGCAGCTTCTGCTCCAGCGGCTCACAGCCATCGGTCGAGTCTCCGATCCGATCATTCGCCAGCTCGACCTCGACGTATTCCGCGTCAGTACCCGGAGCCGGCCCGAAATCCGCCCGGGTCACCGGATACGTCCCGGCCAGGCTGGCCGGAGCCTCGACGACCAGCTCGGCCTGCCAGTCCAGAATCTCGCGGGCGGCCTGCGTTGTTGCCGGCCCGTCCCAGACGATGTGGTCATGGCTGACCTGGGCGTCGAGCAGTTCCTCGGCGTTCATCTCATGAAAATGCTTGTCGGTGGTGGTGTTGAGGCTGAAGACCGAATAGCGGTCGGGAAGGTCCAAAGGCGTCTGGCCCGAGGTTTCATCAATCAGGCTGGTCAATCCCAGCCCGTGGGCAAACTCGTGCATGGCCACATTGAGCAGCGCGATATCGCCCGCAGCCGGAGCGGTGTCAAAACCGTAGTACCAGTCGCCGGGCAGGCAAGCGCCGTTGCCGTCCACGTCGCCGTTGAAATAGACCACGATGTCGTCCTGAAAGGGCGGCTTGAGCAGCTCTGCAGCGGCTCGTCCGGGGTGCAGATCGAAACCCGCCAGCTGGTTGGCCAGCGCCGCAGGGTACCACGTATCCGCGTCAATAGATGTCGCCGGAAAGTTGGCAACCACGCGGATCGGGCCGGCCGCCCCCAGCACGGCCGTGGTCGGACTGCACGGCAACGGCTGAAAGGTCGCCTGGATCACGATATCCACGTCGCCCTCAAGCAGACCGCCCCACAGCTCAGCGGCAGACCGCAGCACGTTCAGCCGCTGCTCCCCCAGCGTCCGGCCGGGATTGCCGCCGACCGGACTGACCGGGGTGGGGTCGTTCAAGCCCACTTCGGCCGCATCGACATTATTGATCCGAATCGTCACGTCGGCCCGGACCGGCGCGATCAGGACCAGCAGGCCCAGCCAGCACGCACCAAGGCCGACAGGCCGGACGACTCGCATTACTCCTCCGCCCGCAGCGGCAGCGTGTGATCCCCCATTTCGAGAACGCTCACCGCCTGTTCCAGACCCGACACGCAGCTGGTCTCGGGCAAGCCCTGTTCGTTGACCTGAGCGACAGAGAAATTCAGGCGCTCCGTCGCGACAACAACCGAGATTGTGCCGTCAGCGAAATAGGTCGGCGCACGGGGCGCGGAGCGAAACTGGTGGCGCAGGGCGTCGGCCAGGGACCTGCGCTGAGCCGGGGTTGGGGGTCGCAGCCGGCCCGTATCGGGATCGGCCTCGACCTGGCTGTGGGCACGACCGGCAGCCGTGTCCGCGGCGGCCGGGACCGGCGGAGTGATGGGTGTGTCTTGGCCGGCCGTGGTCTCAGAGGCGGGCGGCGATCGGCGGTCGGGCGCCTCTTCTCGCAGCACGGTCATCAGGGCCAGGCCCAGGACCAGTCCAACCAGCAGCGCCGTGCCCGGACCCCTTCTAGCCACCAAAATAGCTCCTCGGATTATCGACCGTCATGGTCCGAATCGTGCCCTCGCTCACGCCGGATTTGCTGAGCTGGGGCAGGATGTTCTTCAGGATGTGGGAATAGCTCCAGTTGGGGCAGGCGTCCATGAATGTCTGCCAGTCGTCGCTCACCCGGCCCAGCCAGCAGCCAACGTGGTCGTGGGACAGCATAATGCGGTCAAAGCCGACCGCCAGCAGGCCGATCAGCGAGGCCAGGCGCATCTTGTCCGAGGCAATCGTTTCTATGCCAAAGCGGTCAAAACCAATCCAGGCGCCCCGCTCAAGGATGTCGAAGTAGTAGCGCATATCGCCGACCCCACAGGCATGGCCGATCAGCACGCTGTTGAAATCCACGCCCTCCTCTTCAAACACGTCGAGCGTCTGGCGGCCCAGCGGCCCGAGTTCGTCGTTGTGGCACAGGATCGGGGCGCCGGTTGCCTTGTGAGCCCGGGCTGCGGCTCGCAGACAGGTTTCCTCACACGGAGCGATGTCGGTCGCGGTCTCTGTCATGCCCGGAATCCCGCCGGTCGCGGTCTTGATGATGCCCGGCCTGATCCCGGTTCTGTTCATCCCCTCGGTCAGCTCACGCTCGTAGACCTCGGCGATGGCGTCGGCGTCCAGGCTGCGGAAGTGGGGCGGAATACCCAGCGCCTCGTTGTACAGGCCGGTCGCCATGATGATCTGGACGCCCGACTTTTCGGCCGCCTCAAGGGTGAACTCGGGGTCCCGACCCAGCTCCATGGGGCAGGGATCGACAACCGAAGTCACTCCCAGATCTTTGATCTCCTTGAGCTTATCGACGATCTGGGCCATTTCGCCCGGCCGGTCAAAGCCGGCGTTGTCAAACTCCCAGCCGGGGAAGCCGGCCGTCAGGTGTTCGTGGATCAGGGTAAAGCCCAGCTCCTCGGGCGTACACGTTCCGGTCACGGTGTGAATAGTCGGCATATGCGCCTCCTTTCCTAGAGATACTGCAACAGATACAGATTGTTCCCGTCAGGGTCTTTGAAGGCCGCAATGCGGGCGCCCCAGTCCTGATCTTCGGGCTCGCCCAGGAAGCTGACGCCCCTGGCCCGGCACTCGGCGTAGGACTGGTTCACGTCATCAACCAGGAAGCTGATATGATCCAGACCGGGCGGATTATTGGCCAGGCTGGCCTCGCGCCCGACGGCTTGGGGACTATGCCTGGTCTGAAACAGAAACAGCACGGCGGTCTCCGAGGTCATGGTACAGCCCTTCACATCCGCCTCGTAGTCATCGCCCTTGTGAAACCCCAGCTTTTCATAAAAGGCGACCGAGCGCGCCAGATCGGTCACCGCCACGCCAACATTATCGATGCCTTTGAGCATAGGCTTCCCTCCTTCGCCGTTGATAACCCGACCTGCCCTAGCCGCTCAGCTCTTTCCACACCGCGCCGATAATCCGCACGGCATCGTGGATATGCTGCCGGGTCAACCCATAGTGGGTCACCGCCCGCAAACGCCCCCGGCCCAGGTCGCCGATCCTGACCCCGGCCTCGGCCAGCCGGGCGACCAGCACGGCCTCGTCAACCCGTTCGTCGGCAATCCGAAAGATCACCAGATTGGTCTGGACGGTTTCCAGGTCCAGTCGCAGGCCGGGCAGCTCGGCCAGGCCGTGGGCCAGAATCCGGGCGTTGGCGTGATCCTCTTCGAGGCGGTCAACCATGTCGGTCAGGGCCACAATGCCGGCTGCGGCAATAATCCCAGCCTGCCGCATCCCGCCCCCCAGCATTTTGCGGTAACGCCGAGCCTGGGCAACGAATGCGGCCCGGCCGCACACCAGCGACCCGACCGGGGCGGCCAAGCCCTTGGACAGACAGAACTGGACCGAGTCAACCTGACGGGTCAGCTCCGCGACCGCACAGCCTCGGGCTATCGCGGCGTTGAAAATCCGTGAGCCATCCAGATGCACCGGCAGGCCGAAGCGGTCGGCCAGCGTGCGGACGGACTCCAGATACGACGCCGACAAGACCGTGCCGCCACAGCGGTTGTGGGTATTTTCGAGACACACCACCCCGGCCGGCGCGGCGTGAATATCGCTGGCAGCCGGTCGAACAGCCCGCTCCAGATCGGCCACGGCCAGCTCGCCGAACCGCCCGGTCGGCACCGGGTGAAACACGCAGCCGCCCAGCGCCGACACCCCACCCGCCTCATAGTGGTAGATATGCGCCTCATCGCCAACGATCACCTCGGCGCCCCGCCGGCAGTGGCTCAGCATGGAGACGAGGTTGCCCATCGTCCCGCTGGCCACCAGCAATGCGGCTTCCTTGCCCAGCAGCTCGGCGGCCTGGGCTTCGAGCCGGTTGACGCTGGGGTCTTCGGCCATGACATCGTCGCCCAACTCGGCCTGGGCGATGGCCTGGCGCATGGCCGGGCTGGGCAGGGTCACAGTGTCGCTGCGCAGATCGATCATACGCCTACCTCCGCCCCCGCAGCTTCTCGATCTGGCGCCGCTCGCGCTTGGTCGGCCGGCGTACGCCGTGGGGCCGGAACTGGGGCGGCACGAAAGCGCTGCGCTCCTCGCGCGGCGGGGGAGGCGGCGAGTGATCTTCGTACAGCTGGCGCGCCTCAGACGCCGGACCACGCCGCTCGGCCAGGGCAACAACCGTGAACTCCTTGCGACCGGCCGGATGGGTGACGCTGACCGCATCGCCGACCCGGACCAGCTTGTGGGGCTTGGCGGTATGACCGTTGACCTTGACCTTGCCCCCGTCGCAGGCCTCGGCGGCCAGCGAGCGACTTTTATACAGACGGGTGGCCCATAGCCAGCGGTCGATGCGGACGGCGGGCGCGGCCTGGACGGCTGCGGCAGTACGGGCGGCCATCGGCTCAGCTCCCGAAGGCCTCGAGCACGGCCCGGATGCCGGCGTCATAGTCGCCGTCAATCGCGGTCGGATACAGGACCACGTAGGACGCCCCGCCGCGCTCGAATTCTTCGACCTTGTCGCGGCAGGCCTGGGCCGAGCCGAGCGCCGCCACCTGGGTCGCCATGTCGTCAGACACGGCCGCAGCGGCGGCAGACGGATCGTTCTGCTCCCAGGCGGCGGCGATACCGGCCGCTTCGGTCTCGTAGCCCTGACGAACAAACAGGCGGTTATAGTACGGCATACGGCCGTAGAACGATAAGGTCTGTTTGACCGAGCGCAGGGCGACCGCCTGGTCGTCGCACACACAGCAGTGCATGATCAACGCAATCTGCACGTCGGCGGCGGACCGGCCGGCCTGCTCGGCGCCCCGACCGATGCCGTCAACCACTTCCTGCAAACCGTGCGGGGCATAGTTGAGCGGCAGGCTGCCGTCGGCCAGCTCCCCGGTGAGGCCGATGCTGCGGGGCGAGATGCCGGCCACATAGATCGGAATCTTGCCGCTGGGACGCGGCACGGGAATGCCCCGCGAAGCCATGGCGGCCAGGGCCTCATCCTCGCCGCGAAAAATCCTGGACAGGCTGGTGATGTACTCGCGCAGCGCGGTCAGCGGTTTGTCCATGCTGATGCCGAAGGCCGCGTTCACCGGCACGTGGCTGGTGCCCAGACCGAGCAGCATGCGGCCGGGGGCCAGCTGGTCAATCGTCATCACGTGCAGGGCGGCCAGCAAGGGGTGGCGCAGGTAGAGGTTGGTGATGCCGGTGCCGACCTGAATCCTGTCCGTGTGGCTGACAAAATGCTGGGCCAGGGCCAGGGAATCGGTCATCGACTCGGTGACCAGAAAGTTTCGCAGACCGATCGCTTCGGCCTGTTTGGCGTAGTCGGTCAGGGTGTCGATATTGCCGGGCGCCATATTGCTCATGAGCAAGAGTCCGGGGGTTTGCATGGGGTCCTCCTTTGCTGTCGATTTCAAATCACAAGCCCGCCGGAACTGCAACACGGACCGGATCTGGGTAAAAAATTGTTGCCGTCAGCAGCCCGGCGTGCTAGCGTCGACCCCAAATTGTGACACCAGTCGGGAGGACGCCATGGACGCAAAATCCGCAGCCCAGGAACGCTTTGACAGCGTGCGCGACGAGATGCTTGCCCTCAGCCATCGGATTCATGCCAACCCGGAGCTGGGCTATGAAGAAGAAAAAGCCGCAGCCTGGCTGTCCGAAACCCTGGACGCTGCCGGCTTTCAGGTTGAGACCGGCATTTGTGATATCCCGACTGCGTTTGTCGGCCGGGCCGGCAGCGGACCGCTGCATATCGGCATCTGCGCCGAGTACGACTGCCTGCCCGAGATCGGCCATGCCTGCGGGCATAACATCATTGCCGCCATGGGCGTCGGGGCGGGCATTGCCGCAGCCAAGATCGCGGATGAGGTCGGGCTCACCGTGAGTGTGATCGGTACGCCGGCCGAGGAGGGCGGCGGCGGGAAGATCCAGCTCCTGGAGCGCGGCGGCTTCAGCGGCATGCACGCGGCCATGATGGTGCATCCGGCTCCGCTCGACGTTGTCGAGTTTCCGATTATTGCCGCGTCCATGTTCGACGTGTGTTACACCGGTAAAGAGGCCCACGCCTCGGCGTTTCCCGAGCGTGGCATCAACGCTGCGGACGCGCTGACCGTCGCCCAAACGGCTATCGGTCTGCTGCGCCAGCATATCCGCTCCAGCGACCGCATTCACGGCATCATTACCAAGGGGGGCGACGCGCCAAACGTCATCCCGGCCCATACCAGAGCCAGCTATATGGTGCGGGCCAAGACAATCGGCGACCTGGCCGAGATCCAGGAAAAAGTCCACCGCTGTTTTGAAGCCGGCGCCCTGGCGACCGGCGCGACCTTGGAGATCGTCGGCGGCGAGAAACCCTACGCCGAAATGCACCACGACCCGGATATGGCGGCCGCCTACCGGCGCAACGCGGAAGCCCTGGGACGCAGCTTCCCGGATCGTGGCTCCTCCCTGGAAAGGGCGGCCGGTTCAACCGACATGGGTAATGTCTCGCTGGCCCTGCCGTCAATCCACCCGGCGATTGGGATCGACTCGCTGCCGGCCGTCAACCACCAGCCCGAGTTCACCGCCCACTGCGTCAGCCCGGCCGCAGACAAGGCGGTGATCGACGGTGCGCTGGCCATGGCCTGGACCGCAATCGATCTGGCCACGGATACACAGGTGCGTCGGCGCCTGCTGAGCAAAACGGCCTGAGCAGGAGCCAGCCTAGGGGGTGTCATCAGTTAAGGAGGATCACCGAGGCAGCGAGATAGATGGCTCCGAGAAAGCTGACAGCGCGTTTGTCGTAGCGGGTGGCGAGAGCACGGTATTGCTTGAGTTTGGCGAAGAAGTTTTCAATCAGATGGCGCGCTTGATAGAGGTGCTTATCATAGGGGCGAGGCTGGCGCCGATTGGCTTTGGGGGGAATGACCACCGTCACCTCCGCCTGCTCCAAACGGTCAATGACGCGCTCGTGGGCGTCATAGGCTCTATCGGCGAGCAAAGCCCGCACGTGCTTCAGCAGATGGGGCAAGAGGGCCTCCGCACCGGCCAGGTCAGAGGCTTGGCCGGGCGTGAGATGGAAGCCGGTCGGATTCCCGAGCGCATCGCACGTCGCATGGATTTTCGTGCTCAAGCCCCCGCGGGAGCGGCCGATGCATTCGGCCGCGGGGTCCCCCCTTTTGCCCCCGCCCCATGTTGGTGGACGCGGATGATCGTGGCGTCGATCATGGCATATTCGTTATCCGCATCGGCGGCCAGCTGCTTGAAAACCTGCTCCCAGACCCCACTTTTACTCCAGCGCATGTGGCGCGTATGAATCACGCGAAAATCCCCGAACCGGCTCGGCAAATCGCGCCAGGGAATCCCCGCACGATAGCGGTATAAGACCGCTTCCACAAACAACCGGTTATCCCGCGCCGTGCCCCCGACGTGGCCCTCCCGGCCGGGCAGCAGGTCCTGAATCCGTTCCCACTGATCCTCGCGTAACGCATACCGTCTCGCCATTGTGCACCCTCCCTTCGCTTGGGCTGACCAGGGCAGTATACCGAGACGAGACAGGAAAGCCGACCAGGGGGGCACGCTAACTGATGACACGCCCTAGCGAAACAGGCCGGCGCTGGGCCAAAACCGGGCAGACATGGTCTGGTAGGTCTCTTCATTCAAGAAGATATCGGCAAAGGAGTCGGCCTCCGGGGCGATGAGATACAGTAGGCACCCCGACCCGACCATGGCGGCCGAGGTGCCCAGGTTGCCGTAATCGATCACTTTGAATGCCGTGCCGAACGAGCGCTTGATCCGCGCGCCCATGAAATCCACGCTGAAGAGTTCGTCGAGGAGCAGGTGGAGGATATAGCCGAGGCACACAAAGCTGCCGATGATCCAGGCCAGAAGCGGACGACAGGCAAAGACCACATAGCTCAGGTTGGTCATCAGCAGACCAAAAAACAACCCGGCCGCCAGCGAATGAAAGATTCCCCGATGGACGGTGAAACGGGTAAAGACGAGCCAGGCCGGATAGCGGATGAAGGCGTAGACAAATAGCCACAGCAGCCACAGCTCAAGCGTGGAGTACTGATCGACGTGGGCGAAGACGACTAAGAAGGCGGTCACAAAACCCAGGACGGTAAACAGAATCTGGATCGGGGTAGAATGGTCCGAGTCAATATCGGGCAGAATCCCGCCCAGGGTTCCGACGACCGACAGGGTCATGGCCTCGCCCGGACTCGCCACTCCAGCCCCCAGGCACACCGTGGACAGCAGCCCGCTGCCCACAGCGGCCACCGTCACATGCGTCCGAAAATTGGCCATCCTTATTTCTTCCTCAGTCCGAGCAGCAACCCCAGGGCGGCCATGCTCATAGCCGGGACATTGCTGATGACAAACTCCCGAAAACTGTCGGCACGCGGCTGCATCCAGGCCACAAACGTGTCGTAATACGCCTGTATGCCGGGCCAGTTCACCTCGACAAGGCTGACGTACTGCAAACCGAACAGCACCAGCAACAGGCCGCCGACAATCACCAGGGTAAGCTTCAAGAAGAAGGCCAGGGCATAGCCGAGGCTGAAGCCGGCCACAAAGCTGAAGCCGAGTTGCATAATAGGCCCGGACCACTCCTGCAAATCGCTCCTGAAGGGTATGGCCGGCGTCTCGCCGGAGGCGCTGAACTCACCGGGCTCGACGACGCCAATCTCGGCCCGGCCCAAAGGCTCATCCGGGATTTCGGCCAAGCCGTCTATCTCGTCTCCCCAGAACCCGGTCTGACTCGAACGCGCTTGTGGCGGTTCGGCCAAGCCGCCCAGCTCGGCCATGTCGTGGTCCGAACGCCCCGGCGGGGGCTCGGCCAGTCCGTGCCCACCAAGCGCTCCCAGCCCAAGAACAAGCGCAAGGACAAAGAACGCTTTGCGCCAGCAAGAGGGACTGGCCCCTGTCAGATGGTGTGGTGATTGATGTAACGGACGACTGTGTGCGCGCCTCTCGTTCATCCTCAGCATCCCCCCTCCTCCGGCTGTCCGCTGACCCCTTCACAATACCGAGCTTTGTGAACAATGGCCAGTAGGCGCTACTGCGTCAGTTTGAAAATGGCTGCTCCGCCTCACCCACAGCGACCCGCTCCGAGAGGGGCCGCTGTGGCGGAAAATCCCCCTCAATCTCCCTTTGGCAAAGGGGGAAGCGCGCCCGCGCAGGGGGATTTCTGCGTCAGGAGCGTCTGCCTCGAAGAGAGAAGGTCAAAATGACGCACTACCCAGTAGGCAGGCCCAAGCCCGGGGGCGGGCAGCGCCGCTCAGCCCGTCGCTTCACGCAGTGTGTCGGCAAAGCGGCGCATCTCGGCAAACAGCTGGGGGGCCTGGTCGGTGGTGGTCAGCATGGACAGTTCGTGCAGACCGAGGGCCGCATACGCCCGGGCAGCCGCTACTGACACGTCCGGCATGCTCAGGGTGGTGATCTCCAGCTGATCGAAATCCCGCCCGGCCGCTTCCATCATGTCCCGCAGCTTGTGTATTTTTTGCTCCAGTTCGGCCAGGGACAGGGCGACCGGCTGCCAGCCGTCACCCCAGCTGACCACGCGACGCAGGGCCGGCAGCGAATTGCCGCCCACCCAGATCGGGGGATGGGGCTGCTGGACGGGATACGGACCAAAGTTCACATCCCGGTCCAGCGTCACATACCTGCCCGAGATGCGCGGATGTTCGTCCGTCCACAGGGCTTTGATGACGCGGGCATACTCATCGCTCATCGCCGCCCGTTCGGCAAACGGCAGGCCCAGAAAGCCAAACTCATCCTGCATCCAGCCGATGCCTACACCGCAGATCAGGCGTCCGGCCGACAGCCGGTCTATGGTGGCGAACATCTTGGCCGTGACCGCAGGATGACGGTAGGGCAGCAGAATGACGCTTGTGCCCAGGCGCAGCGTCTGGGTCGCCGCAGCCAGGTAGGCCAGGGTCACAAAGCAGTCGGGCCAGTCGTGCTCCTGGTACACGGCCCAGGGCGGATTGTCTATCTTGAGGGGAAAAGGGGTCTGAATCTGACGAGCCGGAACAACGTGATCGCCGATCAGGATGGTCGAAAAGCCCAGGTCTTCGGCCAGCTGGGCCATATCCCGCAAGACCGCCGGGTCGGTCACCGATGAGCCGCTGTTGACATGCACACCGTAGCGCATGGGGTCCTCCTTTCTCACGCCTCCGCAAGCTATACGGCAGAGTATGCAGTCAGGTCGGCCGTGTCCAGGCTGCGTCGCTTGACACGGCGCCGGGTGGCTGCCATGTTCGCGCCAACGCTGACCCAGACAGCTCGACACGTAAAGGAGTTGCCATGTCCCTGCCCGCCAGCAGCAGCTTCCCCCTTGCTCCCGATATGTCCATATGTCGCATTCTCAACGGGATGTGGCAGGTCTCCGGGGCGCACGGCAGCATTGACCCCAAGGCCGCCGTCGCAAATATGTTCGACTACCATGCGGCAGGCTTTCACACCTGGGATCTGGCCGACCATTACGGCCCGGCCGAGGATTTCATCGGCGAGTTTCGGCGTCAGCTTATCGCCGACCAGGGCCAGGCCGCGTGGTCAGGCATCCAAGCCTGTACCAAATGGGTGCCGCGGCCCGGCCGCATGACGCGCCAGATCGTCGAGACCAATATCGCCCGCTCGCTCCGCCGCATGGACGTCGATAGGCTGGACCTGCTCCAGTTTCACTGGTGGGAGTATTTCGATGAGCGCTATCTGGACGCGCTCACACATCTGGCCGACCTGCGCGACGAGGGAAAAATTCGCCACTTGGCGCTGACCAATTTTGATACGGCGCATCTCAAAACGATCACCGAGGCCGGTATCCGCGTGGTTTCCAACCAGGTCCAGTTCTCACTGATCGACCGACGCCCGGAAGTCGAGATGATCCCCTTCTGCCAGGAACACAACATCAGCCTGCTGACCTATGGCACGGTGTGCGGCGGTCTGCTGTCCGAGAAATACCTCGACCATCCCGAACCGAACCGCAGGATTCTCAACACGGCCAGCTTGCAGAAATACCAGAACATGATTGACGCCTGGGGCGGCTGGGACCTGTTTCAGGAACTGCTCACCGCGCTCAAAGCCATCGCCGAGAAACACGCGGTGAGCATTGCCAATATCGCCACCCGCTATATTCTCGACCGGCCGGCCGTTGCCGGGGTCATCCTGGGCGTACGACTGGGGGTCTCGGACCATCGTCAGGACAACGCTCGGGTATTTGATTTCGGTCTGGACGCGGCTGATATCGGCCAGATTGAAGCCGTCCTGGCAAAGTCACGCGATCTATTCCAGCTGATTGGCGACTGCGGGGATGAGTATCGGAACTGAAAGCGAGCTTGCGGTTTCGAGATCATTTTCCGTATGATGCAGGCTCTTCTAACAAACGGAGCTGTTGCTGAGTACCGCTGGTCCCTCCACCAACAGTGTGCTCTTCCGAGAAAAATCTGAGCTTTGAATCCTCCCAGTATTCCTCGTTCTTCTCGACAGACATCCACCGCCGGCCAAGCTCTTCAGCGACCATACCAGTGGTGTTAGAGCCAGCGAATGGATCGAGAACCAGATCATCGGGCTCTGTGCAGAAATTGATAAAAAACCGGGGGAGTTCGGCGGGAAATCGAGCAGGATGAATCTTTCTCCCGGCCGCCTTCAGCCCGTGTAGATATACGCTGTTGCTTTCGTTGTTGCCGCATTGAATGAGGTTGGGGGGAATTGATCCGCCTTTATGGTCTGCAAAGCTTTTTTTAATCACGTGCCCCGACGGGCGACGGGTTGCGGAAACGCCACGCTGAATGAGACGGAGCATGTCCTTGGAGTATGGTTGCAAAACGTTTTTATTACAGGCTTTAGGAGAAGCCGTCTTGCCTAGCCAATAGATATATTCAACAGAATCCTTGACCCGAATCCTGCGGACGTTGACCCATTCGGCAGGAGCGGGAATCTTCGCCGGGTTATACCAGAAGAACTCTTGACACAGTTTGAACCCCACATTGTCGCACAGATGCAGGAGGAGACGGAAATGGTACAGGGAGCGCGTTGGGCTTCCAGGAGTCCACGCTCCACCGATGTTGAGGGCAAAGCTTCCCTCTGGCTTCAAGACCCGTCTGATCTGCTCACAAAACGGACTGATCCAGTCAATATAGCTCTCTTGGTCAGCGTTCCCATATTCTTTCTTGAAATGGAGAGCATAGGGGGGCGATGTGACAACGAGGTCAACAGAATCATCCTTCAGATCCGAAAGGATATCGATTGCGTCGGCGCAGTACGCCGTACCGAGGGACGTTTTGTAATGCTTCTTCATCTCGGTTCGTCCTCAAGAAGGGCGTTAAGGAGAACAGGAATATTTTTGTTGCCTGCTCATCTCCGAATTACCTTGTGTTCCTTTGTCCATGGAACCTCACCATGTGAGGCGCGGTTTGTCGAGACGCCGCAGCAAATCGAATTTGGTGACGGGATGTTGCCGAAGATGTTTCAAAATCCAAGCGCGATCATAGAGCTGAACCTCGTGGACTTTCGCGGCTTTTGCCCCCTGTTTGCCAATCTTCCTAGCATTGGTAAAGACGGCAAGTTTCTCAAAATCCTTTGCAAGATGATTTGCGTAGAATTTCTGAGATGCGTAGATTTCGCGGATAAAGGTATCGCCTTGCAAAACATGATATTTTGTATGTTTGCACTGAGCAAGCAGGTTCCCATGCGTAGAAATCAGCACGACATCGCATCCCTTGTCGTTGCTCACAGGGGTGAGCTGCACCTCTCCGTCAAACGCTCTACAAAGAAGTTCTGCTACAAGCGCTTCAAATTGCTCCCACCCGATCAGGTCCAGATCCTTTTCCGAGAGAGGAGGAGGGTGCTGGGCTGTCGCCTGTCCAAAGACATCAGTCTGCTGAAACGATTCGTGGGTCACAATTTCCGGCGCCACTACCGCATCTTTGAGATCAACCTTCTTCGCCAGGAGCCGATGAAGGTGTAGGTCGAAGGAGTCGTGCTCGGGATGATGCAAAACCGGAATATAAACACTCACATTCCTGCTCTGACCGATACGATAAACCCGGTCGGTAGCCTGGGCCTCTTTAGCAGGATTCCAGTGCCGTTCGAGGTGAATAACGTTATTGGCCCCTGTGATCGTGAGACCTACCCCAGCTGCGACCGGAGACATAATCATCATTCCGAAACCATCAAGCGCCTCAAATTGCTCAATCAATCTCTGGCGCGTCAGAATAGATTTTCGTTTGGCGACCGCCTTCGTATCGCCGTTGAGCACGGCAACGGGCATACCGTAAATTTTCCCGAGAGCGTGACTCAGGAACGCCTGGAGCCGCTTGTTGATGACAAAAATCAAAACTTTCTCTTGGCGATCTTTGATCTTATCCACTACATTCAACAAAGCCGCTAATTTCCCGGACTTTCGAGCTTCGGCCTGACAATCTTGAACCGTGGCTGGCAATGACAGCTCTCCTCCCCCAAGCAGGTCTGGATGCAGAGATACATCACGCAGCCGTTGCAATCCCGTTAGAAAATGGCTCGGCCCATTCCCTTCGGATATCCCCTGGACAGTAGCCTCGACAACCGTGTCGTAGGTGGTAAGCTGCGAAGCGGACATGGCACAGTCCAGGCTTGGCGAATACTCCTGCTTTTCGGTAGTGTCCCTGACACCAACGTACACACTTTTTCTCGGCAATCCTTCCAAATAGTCTTCTTTAATCCTTCTGAGCATGAGCGCGCCAACATGCGACCGGAGCCGTTCACCGACCTCACGTCTGATCTGTGGCAGGGCTTCTCCAGCTCTGAGCAATGGGCGTACATACGTTTTCCGAAAATCCTGGTAGCTGTCGAGCAAACCGGGAACGGCCGTATCAAAAATACACCAAAAATCTGTCAGTTGGTTCTCAACTGGCGTTCCCGTTACCATGAGTTTGAACTGTGCCTTTATGCCTTTGGCCGCTCGGGTCTGCATGGTGTTAGGATTTTTGATGTTTTGGGCTTCATCGAAAATGACAAATGACCAGTCAACCCGGCATAGGGAAAACTGGTAGTTGGACAGAGTGTCGTAATTGGTGATCACTAGACGCCTCGGTGTGTCTAGGCGTTCGGTGCCGAATTCCTCGCCTACTTTCAGAGAAAGGAGCGCCCTCTGATTCGTGTCATCGTTCTCAAGGACAGCGCGATTCTTTTGCTCTCGGATCTCGATACCACGGCCTGGAAGGCGGTAATGCCCGAGTCCAGCGTCGCTATGCAGCGTCACGATATCGACAAAAGGCGAGGTGGCAAAGGTCTGCTCGACCTCTGTTTTCCAGGTATCGAGAAGAGACAGAGGAGCGACCACCAAAACAGGCTTTTGTGCGACCCTACGTGCAGCACAAAGGCGGTAATATTCTCCGAGAGCGGCCAAAGCCATGAAGGTCTTGCCCAGCCCCATATCGTCAGCCAATAAGCTTCCGAACAGAGATTCTTCATCGGGACGTTCAAGCGCTCGCTGTGAGAGGCCGATTAACCATCGAATGCCCTCCTCCTGATGAGGGAATGGCTGGCGTTTGTAATCCGGCCACGCTAGCTCGTTCTGATAGAGATGCTCGCCAATCGTTGAGTCTGTATAATGGGACCTTATATCAAGAAGCTCATCGTTGGGCTGAACATCAACAACAATCTTTGCCTGACTTCTCTCTTCTCCTTCGGCGTCAGTCTGGCTCGGTTTTTTCGGAGAATCCTCGCTGGCGCTCTGTTCCTGAAGTTTTCGTTCGAGTTCGTTCAGAGAACGCTCGACTGAGTCCCGATTGGCGATCGGAATTGACTGTTCCTTGAATGTAACCTGGCTGGCTCCTGTCTTAATGGCATCTTGCAGCCGTTCCCGGAGTTCAGCGAGATCCGTTAAATCCTGAATCACACCACCAAGGTCCTTCAGACCCAGAGAAGTTTCAGGCGTATTCGCGGCTGCCCGACTGAACCAGTCAATCCCTGACGCTTCTGTCTCACCGAAATAGGCATGCCTGAACTCTGCGATGCCACGAACTCGTAGGGAATAGCCGACATCGAGATCGACGAGGGTGGCGTCGAGGAACGCTGTTGGGGAGGCGAGAAATTGTTTGGCATATTTCGCTGGTATGGATCGATTTTTAATGATCTCCTGAGTCGCCTTCAGGCGTTTCTCGTCGAGCAAAATAATTGTGTCACCAACCCTCAGACTCTGGACTGTATCGTCATCCGGGGCTATCTGTCCCAGACGACTGGTAACCTGCTCTGGTGAGACAAGACCCTCAAAATTCGGAGTGAGTTCAAGATTGCCGTTTGCAAGCCTCTCAAGAGAGACCGACACTCTTTCCGGCTCCACCGTCTTGAGATCAGTAAACTGGCGCAAGTCGATATCACAGCCGGCTTCAGCAGCTTTCTGGACATGATGGACAGCAAGCAGATTGCGATATTCAGATCGCGCCTCGTCCGCTAGCGCCTGATGGTCGGCAACCGCTTTCAAGGCCAGCCACTGGGCTGGGGATGGAAGATATTGCTCGGTTTCACTAAGGCGCAGAAAGGGACCTTCAAGGCGATATGGGTCTACCATCTCTCCGCTTGCCGTCCGCAGGCGCAAGCTCAGCCCAAAAGAGGGCCGGAAGCTGCTCCCCTGCGTTCTGAGTTCCAAGCTACCTGGCCAGCTATCAGGTAGTCCAAACAGCAAACGTAGATCCGGCTCGAAGTTGACCACAGTCTCGGGTTCCAAAGCAAAACCATTCGCAAACCGCTCGGCAAATCCCTGTTCTTCGAGCATCTTGAAATGGATGTGCTGTGTCAGCGATAACTCGCCGCCCTTCCCAGACTCGCAATCCGCAAAGACGCCATGTAGTAGATAGAAGCTGACATCTTCTTTTTCCACCTTGCACGAGAATCCCTCATCCTGAGGGTTTCTCCGCCACAGTGCCGCTATTCGTTCTCTGACGGTCATATCCAACTTGCTGGCCAGCATCCACACAGACTCTGCGGAGCCCAGGTCAGACACCGTATCGGCGTCTGTACTCTCGATAGTCCCTAGAATTCAACACATCTGAGGGATCAATATGCGTTCCAAATTCGCGAAATGCGACAAGGGCCTTACGCTGCCAACTCGCAGGATGATGCGTGATATCGACGACCCCGTTGTATCCAAATTCAGATACATAATCTTCCCAAAGTCCTATTCCCAAGTCACGGCTGGGGACAACATCGCGTTCGTAGTCCTTGATCGGGTTCCCCCGAGGAAGTTGCTGGTATATCCGTAAAGAGAAGCTGTGTGTCCCCTCAACAACATGCTTGCCGTCGATGTCGAGGTAGATGACGGATACTGAGGCACCTTTCACTCGGGAATAAGCAGGAATATCATTTTTTCGATAATGACGCTGAACGTAATCTTCAGCCCGCCTGCTGAGGAACAGTCGCGCGTCTCTGACCAGTCGTTTCTCAAAAACTCCTTTGAGAAACCGCTTGCGCGCTGGAAACATCCGTTTCAGCTCAGAGTCGCGGCTATACTTCGTGTAGTCTTCAAGGACTTCGAGGAACAGCTCGATATCCATTCTTGAGAGCCATTGACGGACCTGCTTGACATATTCATTCCCTAGCCTGGCCCACCATCGTACGTAATTGAAGGCGCGCATACTTACTCGTGGATCGCCGGCAATAGATAAGATCACCCGGAGCCAGTTGTCCGGCATATCCTGGCGTCCAGAAGCTTTATCAACCATGACTTGGATCACTTTGTGACCCAGTAGCCAGCCATCTTCGTAGGCGCTCTCATAGGTATCTTTCTGCGCCAATTCGCTCAGAATCTCGTGATTTTGACCGACCTGGAGACCTCTCAGAGTATCCAGATAGTAAATGTTTTTGCACTGGGTGAAGAAGCGTCCTTCTCTCTCCATGGGGAGACCAAGATGTTCCGCCATTGTTTCCAAGGGGAGACCGTCTTGCCGAGCCTGTTCAACAACTCGTGCCGGCCCGTGAATGGTAAAGAGAGTCCCGGTGTGCTTGGCAAGACGAGCAAGCGTCTGCGAGAACTTCCGCTCGGCGTTCAGACGAAACTGGGTTCGGATAAACGCTGCAAACGCTTGAATGTCTCCAAGTTCATCGAAGCGGTCAAAGAAGAGCTGGCTGAAGGCAAATAGCACCAGCAGTGAATGTCGTTGACGCAAAGCAGTAAAATGCTTAAGTGTTGCATGGTCGATGGGATTCCGCTCAACGCATTCGTCACACGCCTGCCATACTTCCACCAACGGGCGAATGTCCCTGGGTGTCCGCGCGACCTCTTGAACGCGCTTACCCGCGTGCAGCCAAGCGTGAATATTTTCCTTGCGTTTACGAAAGGCATCAGAGTTGGTGCCGGCCGTGTGGGCAAGCCGCTCAAGTTTGTCGGACAGGGCTTGATAGTGTGTTATGTCTGCTCTGCCGGTCTGCTCGGGCAGAGCAAACTCCAACTTGGCGAGCCTCAATTTGGGGAGCTCAATTCTCAAAGGCATCCAATACCCCTTGGTATTGTTCAAGAACGGGCTGTCTCACCGTAAAGCGCAGGTCGATACGTCGATTTTTGCGTCGCTTTTCATCGGTGTCGTCAAGTTCTTGCAGACGGCGCGTCGCGGCATAGCCGCTGACCGAGAAAAGAGGGGTTCGTTGGAAATTCAGAAGGACTGCAAGACCGCCAGAGGTGGCACCTTCCTCAGTCCAGAAACGCCACACCTGTATCGCCCGGTTTGCGGATAATCCCCAGTTCCCGAGTTCAAGGGTCCGAGCAGGTCTGCTGTCGGTATGACCCTCTACAAAAATCGTATCGAGGAATTGATGCCGACCATCCTTGAGGCTCTGACGCAGAGCGTTGTGAAGCGTGTTGCCAATTGCGGCCACCGCAGCCTGTTTGTCCAGCGGGATCCGATAGCTGCGAGTCTCAAAGAAGAGGTATTCATCAGGAATCCGTAGCACGGTTTTGTTATCGCTCACCTCAACCAGAATGCCGCGCTCCTCTAGCTTCCTTTTGATCTCATCGAGGAGATCGGCACGGTTCTTGTTCGCCTCGCTCAATTCTCTAATCGCCTGCTCAACGTCAAGTCGTCTTTTCTGAAGCTGAATGATGAACACCACCGACGCCAGGATGAAAATCACCAGCAGGCCGGCCATGATATCGGAAAACGAAATCCAGTAAGGATTCTCTTCGTCAACGTGCCGTCTGACATCGCTGGAGACGCGCTGAAACATGAACGTTATCTCCTTATACCAATCTTGCCGTCCATCTCTTCGACCGTGCTAGCAATGGATTGAACTGCCGCCTCCATAGAGCTCGTATACTGCTGAGTTTGCTTGGTCCACTCGTTCAGACGGTCTTGAGTCTGAGTCTGCACCCGGTCCGCGTAGTCCGTCAGAAGCTGGGCTACCTGTTGTTGCAATTGGTCGATGTGATCCTGAAGAGCTTTGACCAGTTGCTGCTGATGCTGGACGAGCTGATCCGTCTGCTGGCGCGAAGCGGTTGACGCTTCCACAATCTTATCAGCCGCACCAGAGAACACGTCCTTGAGGTTTGCAATAACGCTGATCACCTGGTTGATATTGCGGCCGGTCGTCTCGTTCTCTTCAGAAAGCCGCCGGGTCTGCTCCAGCATTCGACCCAGGGTCTGGTCGAGCTGATTGACCCCCGACCGGAGCCCTTCAGATAGGCTTCGTAGTCCGTCGGAAGCGCTGTTCAGCAGCTCACTCCCCGTCCGCATTGCCGAGGCGGAGGTTCGGAGTCCTTCCGTAACCGTTGCGACCTGCTCATACAACTTCTGACTCTGTTGAAGAACTGTTTGCGATGCTTGGAGATGCCCATCGAACGATTCTGCGCGAGCGTTTTCCCTGGCATCCATACGCCGATTCAGCGCCTCCAGAGTGTCCATAAAATGCGCCATTGAACCGCCCCATTGGCCGATAGCAGTCTTCACCTCTGCTGTTGTCGCCTCCATCATCTCCCGCTGCTGTTCGCCTTGACCTTTGAGGCTGACGCTAAATTGTTCAACCGCTGTCTCCATCGTATTTGAAGCCTGTCCGGCCTGCTTGGTCCACTCATTCAGATGTGCTTGAGTCTGAGCCTGCATTTGGCTTGCATGGTCAGTCAGAAGTCCCGTTATCTGCTGTTGCAATTGGTCAACATGCTGCGTGAGGGCATCTTGCGATGTTTGGAAACGCTCCTCAAACGCTTCTGCACGGGTCTGCTCTCTAGCCTCCATGTGTTGGTTCAACCCCTCCAATGCCTCCATGAAACGCGCCATTGAGCCGCTCCACTGACCAATGGCAGTCTTCACCTCTGCTGTTGTCGCCTCCATCATCTCCCGCTGCTGTTCGCCTTGATCTTTGAGGCCATCGCTAAATTGATGGATGAGATTCTCAAGAGCCTCGGCGCCGCCACGTGCCTGACGTTCCGCGAGATCGTTTGAAGCTTGAGCAAGAGATTCCAAGGCGGGCTGCAAGACTTGCTGGAGGCCTTCAATAACAGCGGTTTGGACGTTCTGTGCAACTTGGCTGACTGTTTCCTGCATCTTATTGCCGATGCGTTCGGAAAGACCGTCCAGAGTGATAGCAGCCTGACGAGTTTCCTCATGAACATGTACCAGTGTTTGTTCTGGACTGAGGCGTGGAAAGAGCACGTCGATATTATCCTGCAAGGTTGTAATGTTATATCTGACGTACTGCTCAACGCCTTTCTCGATCAGATTGAAAATGAAGCTCAGGGATACTCCCCAGACCGAGGTCTTAAAAGCGATAGAAGCCCCCTGTATCAGACGGGTGATACTGGCGACATCCTCAGGGTTGACGTTGGACAAACCCAGGAAGAGACCGGTGAATGTTCCGACAACACCGATAGCAGTCAGGAAGCCGGGAACAGCGGCAAGGAGGCGATTTTCAGTGATACCCCGGCCCAAGGTATGTGCATTAAAGAAGTGGGCGGCGTCAAAGGTATTCTGGATTCGCTTTTCACCTTCGGACACAACGAGGGTCTCGTCAAACTCTGCCCATAGCTCACTCAGCCGTCTGTTGCCCTGTTTGGCTCGCTGCTTCAGGTCTTGACGCTTGTCTATAAGACTATCTGGCGTAAGCCCTCGGAGGAGTTCGCGGAAGAACACAATCGACCGTCGGGAGAGGAAACCAGCACAGAGCACCCAGACCAGGAAGCAGACGAAGAGGAGCAACAGAACAGCGATAAAAAGGGAACTTATCCCCTCCGAGGTCATATCGCCGCTGAACAAGGTGAAGAACGGTTCAATTTGAGGGAGGAGAGCCTTAAAGTCGAAAGTGATTTTGCCATCCATTTAGGCGTATTCCTCCCGCTCCCAGAACTTCCTGTCTGTCTCAGACTCTCTCGACCCTGACCGCTCCTAGACTGTTGCTAGGGGCACGGCCACTCCAGGCACGTCTACCCGGGTGTGAAAAATCGTGCCCTTGCGGTCCGGATCTTCGGTATTGTCGGCGGTCACGATGTACAGGTCGCGCCGGTCCTGGCCGCCGAAACACAGGCTGGTGACCGCCTTGGCCGGCACCTCAACAGCATGATCGAGCGTTCCGTCCGGCGCAAAACAGGCCGCGCAGCCCCCGCCATACACCGCCACCCACACCCGGCCGGACTCGTCAACCGCCAGGCCGTCGGGCACCTCGTCGAGCGTGGCAAAGACACGCCGGTTGGTCGCCGTTCCGTCTGGGCTGATGTCATGCACGACGACCTGTTTGACCGCGCTGTCGGCGTGGTAGAGCAGCCTGCCGTCCGGAGACGCGCCAATGCCGTTCGTAATGCCGATGTCCCCGTACACCTCGGTCGCCCGCCCCTCGGCTTCAATCCGCCACAGCTCGCCCGGCACCTGGCTGGTCAGCTTGAATGGGTCGGACCGTAAGGCCCCGGCGTAGACCCGGCCGGCGCTGTCGGTGAAGATATCGTTGAAGCCGGGAATGTCGTCGCGCTGAAACAGGATACGGCTGGTTCCGTCCTTGACGTGACAAATGTTCTTGCCGGAGACGACCACCCCGCCGTCGGCGTGCAGCGCAATCCCCCCCACGCCCCGCCGTTTTGGTACGACGGTGCCGATCTCTCCGCCCGGCGAGCGGCGGTACACCCCGCCGTTTGTGACATCGCTGAAAAACAGGTTTCCGTCCGCGTCCACCCGGGGTCCTTCGATCAGGCCATAGCCTGAGGCAATTGTTTCCAGCATGGGTTCCTCCCTTTTAGTCAGTACGAAATTGGTCAGCCTGGAACAGGGCGGCCGCGCCCTTCCCTGCCCAGCTTATAGCCTGCAACATTCCGGTTGCCAAACCCCGTCGGGGTGGACTATAAGGCAGAAAGATCAACCCAAACCGTACGCTGCGGCGTGCAAAGGAGGTAGCGCTGATGAGTGCAGAAGAGAACAAAAAACTGGTGCTGGGTTTCTTCGAAGACATGTCGGCCGGCAATGCCGAGGCGTTTCTGGGCGCCATGGCCGATAATGCGACCTGGTGGGTTGCCGGGGAACCCAAGAACTTTCCGCTGGCCGGCACGAAGACCAAGGCCGAGTTTACCCAGCTGCTCCAGGGTATGGGCGACGCCATGCCCAACGGCCTGAAGATCACGGCCAAGGGCGTGACCGCCGAGGGCAATCGGGTCGCGGTCGAAGCCGAGTCCTACGGCGAACACGCCAACGGCAAGATCTACAACAACTTCTACCACTTCCTGATCGAGTGCGAGAGCGGCAAAATCACCGCCGTCCGCGAGTACCTCGACACCATGCACGCCAACGACGTGCTGGCCGGCTAAACGCCGAACGGGCTTGGAGAAGGGGCACGGGAGACCGTGCCCTTTTTTGTCAGACCGGCCAGAACATCCTTTTGGCTTGAGCCTTGAGTTCGGGCTGAAAATCCGGGTGAGAGATCTCGATCAGCGCCTCGGCCCGCTGACGCTGGGTCTTGCCCTGCAGATTCACAATGCCGAACTCGGTCACCACATAGTCGGCGTACTGGCGGGGGGTAGTGAGCGTACTGCCCGGCTCAAGCATAGGCACAATCCGGGACAGCTGGCCCCTTTTGGCCGTCGACGGCAGAACCATGATGGAGCGCCCGCCGTCTGAGTACATCGCGCCCATCATGAACGTCATCTGCCCGCCAATACCCGAGTACATCTGGGGACCGAGCGACTCGGCCGCAGCCTGGCCCGTCAGGTCAATAGCCAAGGTGCTGTTGACCGCCACCTGATGGTTCTGGGCGGCGATATTCAGCAGCGAGTTGGTGTACAGCACGCTGTACAGCTCAAAGGCCGGGTTATTGTCCACGAACTCCAGGTCGGCCCCGCCCACGACCATGGCGGCGACAGCCTTGCCCTGATGGCTGGTTTTGTATTTACCGGTGGCTACGCCGCGTTTTACCAGCTCGACGTGACTGGCGGTCATGATCTCGCTGTGGATGCCGAGATCGTTGCGGTCCATCAGAAACAGGCCGATCGCCTCGGAAATCGCCCCGATGCCCATCTGGACCGTATCGCCGTCACGAATCAGACCGGAGGCAAACTCACCGATCACTTCGAGCGTGCCCCGCTCTTCGGCCGGCGGCGGAGCCGTACTGACCGGAAAGGGCGCCGTTTCCTCGACCAGATAGTCGATCTCCGAGACGTGAATCCAGTTGTCGCCGTGGGTGCGGATAAAGGTCGGATCGACCTCGGCGACAAAGCATTTGGCCGCCCTGGCCGCGTCTTTGTTGTACCACAGGGCGTTGCCAAAGCTGCAATAGCCCCGCTCGTCGGGCGGCGAGACCACGCCGTAGAAGATATCGGCCTGCCAGGTGTTGGTGCGCCCGTCCTCAACCTGCTTGGCGTACTGCGGATAATCCAGGGGCAGAAAGTCCACATAGTGCTGCTGCATGCCCTGGCGGCAGCCCGCGCCCACATAATCGACGATCAGGTGAAAGGACTGCTCGTAGCCCGGCTCGTTCCAGATCGGGTGGTTATACAACGGATAGCACTGGATGAGGGTCACATCCTCAAGCTGGCCGTTGCGCTTGGCCAGGGCGTCCAGAATGGGAATCGGCGGTCTGCCGATGTGGAGACGGACAAGCTGGCCGGATGTGGTCAGCTGGGCCGCAGCTTGGGCAGAAATGAGTTTGTCCTTATAGGTGTGTTGCCAGGGTTCCATACGTCTTCTCCAAACAGTCTGGCCTCGCCTCTCTTAGCTGAGCGAGGCTTGAAACGTTTCTACTGTCCAGTCCGCGTCTCGAAGGATGCTTCTCAGAACCTTAGGGTGAACGATCTTGCCGGCATGGTAAGGAACAGTCACTCTTTTGCCTCGATCATTTCTGTAGATCTTATGACTCCCACTCTGACGGGCAAGAAAGAATCCGCCCCTCTCCAAGGCTCTGATTATCTCAGCCGCAGTCACCCGTGGGAGCTTATCGCTCATACCGCAATTTCTAGCGCGGTCAGACTCACTGATGCGGTTTGAGGAATGTCTTCCCCGGCGGCCAACCGGTCCTCGATATGGAGACGAATAGCGTCCTCCATACTTTCCAGGGCTTGTTCGTATGTTTCTCCCTGCGTGTAACAGCCTTGGAGTTCAGGACACAGAGCAAAGTACCCGTCCTGATCTTTTTCAACGACCACACAAAATCGATAGGTATCCATGCTGTGTCCCCCGCCCGCCGGGAGCCTGCCTCACAATACTAGCCGACCAGACTGTGGCCGCCATCGACAAACAGGGTGGTGCCGGTCATGAAGGTGTTGGCGTCCGAGGCCAGAAAGATCACCGAGGGTTTGATTTCCGGGGGGTTGCCGACCCGCTGCATCGGAATTCTGGCGATAATCCCCTTGCCGCCCTTGGTCTCCCAGAAACCGGCGTTCATCGGCGTCTCAAAATAGCCCGGGCACAGGGCGTTGACCCGGATGTTGTCGCGGGCCCACTCCAGGGCCAGGGTCCGCGTGAAATGGACCAGGGCGGCCTTGGTCGCCCCGTAGGCCGCCATATAACGGGCCACAATCTGCGAGAACAGCGAGGAGACGTTGATGATTGTGCCCTTTTTGCGTTTGGCCATTTCCGCGCCGACGTGTTTGGCACAGAACACCGGTCCCTTGAGGTTCAGGCTCATGTAGCTGTCCCACTCCTCCTCGGCCAGATCCCGAATCGGCGTCGTGCCGCCCATGCCGGCGTTGTTGATCAGGATATCGATCCGGCCGTACTCGGCCATGACCTGCCCGACCATGCGCTCGATATCGGCCTCCCTGGTCACATCAGCCGCCACGCCAATCACCCGGCGGCCGCTGGCCTGGTGAATCTCGGCCGCCACCCTGTTCAGGTCGGCCTGGGTACGGCTGATCAGGGCCAGATCCGCGCCGACCTCGGCCAGCCCATAGGCCATCTGCTCGCCCAGGCCCTTGCTCCCACCGGTGATCAGCGCCACCTTACCCGTCAGATCAAAATAGGGAATGGTCATACGGATTTCCTCAGCACCCCAGCTGCCGGGCAATCACCATCCGCTGCACCTCGCTGGTGCCCTCGCCAATGGTCAGGATCTTCGAGTCGAGGTAGAAACGCGAGACCGGAAAATCCCGCGTATAGCCGTAGCCGCCGTGAATCTGGACCGCTTCCTCAGCCGCCTTGACCGCGATCTCGGACGAGGCCAGCTTGGCCATGGCGGCCTCCTTGGCGTACGGGCGGCCCTGGTCGCGCAGCCCGGCGGCGCGGTAGACCATGAGCCGGGCCATATCGACCTGGGTGGCCATGTCCGCCAGCTTGAACTGAATCGCCTGGTGCGAGGCCAGCGGCTTGCCAAAGGTCTTGCGTTCCTGGGCGTACCGGAGCGACATGTTCAGACACGCCTCGGCCAGCGATAGGCCGAGCGTGGCGACCGAAATCCGGCCGCACTCCAGAGTTTTGAGAAAGGCCCGGAAGCCGGAGCCGTCCTCGCCCAGCAGATTTTCGCGCGGCACTCGCACATTCTCAAACACCTGCTCGCGGGTATCGACCGTATGCCAGCCGATCTTCTTGTACGGCTGGCCGACCGTATAGCCGGGCGTGTCTTTGGGAATGATGATGGCCCGGTAGGCCCGCTTGCCGTTTCCGCCCGCGCTGTCCGCAGTCAGCGCCACCAGCCCATAGCTCAGCGGCGTGCCGGCGTTGGAGATAAAACACTTGGTCCCGTTGACGACCCACGAGTCGCCCTCCAGGCGTGAGGTGGTCTGGATGTTGGCCGCGTCCGAGCCGGCCTGCGGCTCGGTCAGGCCGAACGCGCCCAGGCGTTCCCCGCGTGCCAACGGGGTCAGCCATTTGCGCTTCTGCTCCTCGGTGCCGAAGTGCAGAAAAGGCAGCGAGCCGATTGTCAGATGGGCTTGCAGGGTGGTGGCAATCGACTGATCGACCTTGCCCAGCTCTTCGAGAGCCGCCACCATGGCCATGGTACCGGCACCCGTGCCCCCGTACTCCTCGGGGACGAGCAGGCCCATCAGCTGCAGGTCGGCCAGCTGGTGAAAGATCTCGGTCGGAAAATACTCGGCGTCAAACCACTCGTCGGCGTAGGGTGCGATCTCCTTGCGGGCGAAATCGCGGCACAAGTCTTTGAGCATCTGCTGTTCGGCGGTCAGTTCAAAATCCATACCATCTCACCTCTGTTCGGCTGTCGTGTCCATCCGGCATCTTTCCCCCGGCCCTGCCTAAAGTCAAGCAGAAGGCCCGCCGGCTGGCGCGGCGTTCTTGTATCTTACGGTGGGGGCTGATAGCTGACTGCTGGAACAAAGGAGGACAGCATGACACGCCCCATTCAATTTGGTCTGTTTCAGCCCCAGGTCGGCCTCCCCTTCCCGGCCATCAGCGAGCGCGCCCTGGCCTGCGAGGAGGCCGGCTTTCACTCCATCTGGGTGACCGATCACATGTGGGTCGGTGGTCTTCCACAGATCGATTTTTTG
Source organism: uncultured Binatia bacterium (SeqCode) (assembly GCA_965243735.1). Taxonomy (GTDB): domain Bacteria; phylum Desulfobacterota; class Binatia; order Bin18; family Bin18; genus JAAXHF01. The sequence continues at coordinate 1,788,012 of CBDEVZ010000008.1, read as the reverse complement.
GAGGGCTGGACGCTCATGTCGGCGCTGGCCGCCGCCACCAACACGATTCGGATCGGCAGTCTGGTGATGTGCAACTCGTTTCGCAACCCGGCCTTTCTGGCCAAAATGGCTGCCTCGCTCGACAACATCAGCCAGGGCCGGCTCGAACTCGGCCTGGGCGCGGGCTGGATGAAGGCCGAGTACCTGGGCTACGGCTACGAATTTCCGTCCGGCGGCACGCGGGCCAATCAGCTGAGAGAGGGGGTCGAGATCATCAAAAAGATGTTCACCGAAGAGAAAGCCTCGTACCAGGGTGAGCACTATACGATCAGCAATGCCTATAACAACCCCAAACCGGTCCAGCAGCCCTATCCGCCCATCACCATCGGCGCGGCCGCCGAGCGTAAGATGCTCAAAACCGTGGCCCAGCACGCCGACCGCTGGAACTGCCCGGCGGCAGTCTCCCATCGCCTGGAAAAGAAGTGGGGCGTCATTACCGAACACTGCAACGCGGTCGGACGCGACCCCCAAGAGATCGAGATCTCCGAACAGGTGGTGGTGGTGCTGGGCAAGGATGAACCGGCCTTTGAAGCCAAATGGCCTATCGCCAAAAAGACCCTGGGACGCCTGGCCGACCTCGACAGGACGGCTCTGCGCGGCACGCCGGCTCAGGTCATCGAGGGCATCAAGGAGAAGAACGCCAAGGGCGTCAGCCTGTTCACGATGGTCTTCAGCGATATAGCCCAGGACGATTTTCTGGACAGCCTGGAGCTGTTTGCCAGCGAGGTGATGCCCGCGTTTCGGTAGTCAGTAGATAATGATCCTTCTGTGTCCGAATCCGCGGGGCGGGTCCGGGCGCGGTCTGACCTGGGCTTGGCTCTTGATGCCGCCAATGAGGTGCCAGCCGATACCGACCAGCTTGCCGTCGTTGAAGATGTAAGGCGTGAACTCGTCGTCGGTCGTGATGCCGTCCCGCTGGTGGTTGGTCCGCATGTAGAAGATCTCGACGTGGACGCCATCCTTGAGGTAGCGGTCGGGCTTTTTTCGCGCGTTGCGGGGCAGGGCTTCCTGGGTTGGTTCAAGAATGGACAGGACGTGGTCTTTGGCGTCGCCGAGACTGATCTGGTGCTCAACCGCATCATACTGCGCGGTCACCCGATCAATGCTGGACGCCGTGCAGGCGCCCAGCATCACCACAAGGCCAAACAGACCACACGCCTTGCTCAGCGGCGTCCCACGCAGGTCGCACGCTCGTCCCCTTCCCTCCGGTCGGTTCACCTGAGCGCGGACAGCTGTCGAGCCCATGTCGTCCTCCCCTTCACGTCATGTGCTGCATGATGGCTTTGGAAAATGACGTAATCGTCTGCTGGGGGTCAGTCACCGGCTGAATCGCCACCTGCTTGATCCCGGCCTTTTGCATCGCCCGGATCGACGCAATCACCTCGTCGCGGGTCCCGGTCAGGGTCGTCGCCCGGATCATCTTTTCGGTGATCAGCGGAATGTGCTCTTTTTTGAGGCCGCGCAGATAGCCACGGTAGAGCGTGAGGTGACGGGTCTCTATCGATCCCTCGGGCTCACGGTAGGCGTACTTGAAGGCCATCAGATCATCCCGCAAATCGTCGGGCAGGACAGCGGGGTCCGGGCAGGAAAAGGCGTACAGATTGCTCGACGAGGCCACAAACGGGCCGACCGCTGTGCGGACGGCGGCGGTTTCCAGCTTTTCTCCGGGCTTGGTCAGGTGAAACGCGGTCATGCACACCGTGTAGAGCCGTCTGGGGTTGCGTCCCGCCCGCTCGGCGCCGCGTTTGACATGGTCGAGCACGAAGCGAATCAGGCTGGGGCTGACTGCACCGAACAGGATCACGCCGTCAGCAATCTCGCCCGCCGTCTCCAGGCTCTTGGGTCCGCTGCCGGCCACATACACGGGCACTTTTCGGCGGAGGTTGATCGCCCCGCTCTTGGGGTTCAGAAACGTAATCATCCGCCGCCGCTCACCCTCCTGATACGGCACGGTCTTGCCGGCCAGCAGGCCCTGGCACACCTCGATGTATGCGCGCATGTCGGCCACCCGGGCGGCCGGCATGCCCAGGGTCCGCCGAGCTGTATTGCCGGTGCCGATGCCGAGAATAACGCGGCCCGGCGCCAGGGCGTTGATCGAGGCGATCGAGGACGCCGTCAGCGGTGCAATCCGCGAGGCCGGGTTGGTCACGCCGGGTCCGAGTTTGATCGACTTGGTCTTGTCCGCGCACAGGGCCAGCGCCGCGTACACATCACTGGTCAGCATCTGGGAGTCGTACAGCCAGGCGTGCGAAAACCCACGCCGCTCGGCCCGCACCACATCCTTATAGGCCTCGACCGAACCAAAACCGACAAAACCAAAATCCATTGCCTGCCTCCTCCTCACTCCGTTGACAGCAGGCCGGCAAAGGCCTGCATGCTGGTCTCGTGCTCAAGGTCTCGGACCGCGTCTTTGACCCGCTCGGCCTGGGCCGTTCCCCACACGCTGCCGACCAGGGCGCGGTACTTGTCGATGAGTTCCTGCCAGGACAGCGGGTTATCCGGGTCGCCCTTGGGGAAGCGCACCCGGGCGCTGACCTCACGGCCATCGTCGAGCTGCATCCGCGCCCAGGCCGGCCACTGGCGGGGAAAGTGTTCTTCCAGGGCCGGGTCGGGGGCATAGCTCACCCTGGGCATCAGGGCTTGCACCTCAGCGTCGTGCAGCACTGCCGGGGAAAACTCCTCCAGCCCGGCCCGCCGCCGGCTGATCGCCACCGCCACGCCAAAGGGCAGGCTGAACTGCGCCTCGACCACGTTGGTCGGGTGGTAGGTGCGCTCGGTCGGCTCACAGATAACGGGAATACCGGTTTCCAGCATGCCGATGGTGATGCTGCGGACATCATCGGGTCGCAACTGATGGCGCTGCACGAGGTCCAGGACCGCATCAATCGGGGCCTGGGTGTAGCGGCAACAGGCGTGGGGTTTGACTGCGGTGTGCAAAATCTGGAAGTCACTGCCCAGGCCGGCGGTCAGCCGGCTGTGATCGGGATCGTCGGAGTAGGCTTTGAGAAAGCCGTCCCGGCCCTCAAGAATCGTGGCCGGTCCGACAAAGCCGGCCTTGGCCAGCAGCGCGGCGTGGATACCGCTAAAGGCCGCCCAACCCGGATGCAGCCGTTTGGTCCAGGCGCCCTCGGCCAGAAACTCCATCGAGCCGGCGGCCTGGCTGCCGGCAATGCCGATGGCGGACAGCAGCTGGTCGGCACTCAGCCCCAGCAGCCGGCCGGCGCTGACCGCCGCCCCGAACGTGCCGCAGGTCGCGGTCGGATGAAAGCCGCGGGCGTAGTGAGCCTTCGGCCTGACCGCCATGGCCAGACGCGCCGCCGCCTCAAAGCCGGCCACCCCAGCGCTGAGAAAGGCCGGTCCGCTCGCCCCGAGCTGCTCGGCCACGGCCAGAGCTGCGGAAAACACGCTCACCCCCAGATGGATCGAGCCGGCCTGGTGGGTATCGTCCAGCTCCAGACTGTGGGCGGCCGTACCGTTGGCCAGAGCCGCGTAGGGCGTCGCGGTCTTCTCAGACCGGCCCAGAATCGTCCCGCTGCCCGGAGTTTCCAGCCCGGCGGCCAACCGATATACCGGCTGGCTCGACTCGGACAGCGAGCCGCGCACCGCCACCCCCAGATAGTCGAGGAAAAAATACTTGGCCCGATCAACCACGTCGGGGGGCAGTTGGTGGAAATCCAGGCCGTGACAGAAGACCGCCAGTTGGCGGGTCAGGGGAGTGTCCATAGCCAGCCTCACAGTTTTGACTTTTGACATTTGCCTTTTGACTTTTGCCTTTTGACTTCGTCCGCGCTTCACAGCTTCGGAATCACCTGCTCGCCAAAGGTCCGAATGGCCCGCAGCGTTGCCTCGTGCGACGGGCCACCGGGCTGACGAAAGCGGAGGATCAAATAATCGGGCCGAATCTCCTCTTTCCAGTGCAGCAGCTGCTCCAGACAGTCGTCCGGCCCACCGACAATCAGCCGGTCTTGAGCCGTTTGGCCGAAGGTCAGGTCTTCCGGCTTTGTGACATCTTTCAGATACGCGTCGGGCACATAGGCGCCGTACTGAAAGTAGAAGCGATGGGTATACATGGTCGGCTCGGTGCGACCTGAAGTCACTTTAGGGTATGGTCTTAGGACCCAGGCAAGTGTGTATGCCTGACATCACTTCCCTCATGCGTCGGCAGTAATGCCGGGGTGTGAAGCAGGGATGAAAGCCTAAGAGGGAAGAGTATCATCCTCAGAACTCGGGCAAGATGGAGACAGTACGGTGAACGAAAGTGAATCTTCGGTCTATGCTCCGTTACCATGCACTCCTGAGATGAAGACCGAAACAGGAGAGACGGGACAATGGCTCCGAATGATGGGTCGATTTTCGGAGAACGGAAAGAGGGGGAACGGATCCTCTCTCCAGACACACCCAGTCCCCGGAGTAGAGAAGACACCTAACCTGTCAAAGAACCTAATGTGGAACAGGATAACCCCGAGGAGGTCTCTACGGAGTAGCCAAACCGTAAGGCGCGGTGAAATCCTCAGAGGGTGTAGGAGGTCTCAAGAAGCGAAGGCCGGCAGCCGAAAGGCACAGGAAAATCATAACCTGCCGGATAGGGTAATACCCAAGGCGAAAGCCTGCTGACGTGAGACTGGTAATCTGTCCATAGAACGACGCAAAGGAAACCAACTATGACACGTGCTCACGAACCGGAAACGGTAAGCAGCGTCGTAGGACAACCCTGGTATGACATCAACTGGATAGAAAATATCAGGACTGTACGTAACCTGCGGCAGCGTATCTATAGGGCCTCACGGGAGGGGAATCACAGGAAACTGCGATCCCTGCAACGCCTCATGTTACAGAGTCAAGCCAACCGAGAACTTAGTGTTCGACGGGTCACACTCACTAACAAGGGGAAGAGCACTCCAGGTATTGACGAAGTGGTCGTCACAACACCGGAAGCACGAACCCAACTGATAGCCGAACTTTCGACCTATCAACCGTGGAGAGCGCAGCCGGTTAAACGGATATACATTCCCAAGGCAAACGGCAAACTCCGCCCACTCGGTATTCCGACCATTCTTGACCGCTGTATGCAAGCCGTGGTCAAAAACGCGTTGGAGCCCGAATGGGAGGCCAAGTTTGAACCTTGTTCTTACGGGTTCCGACCAGGCCGGAGCTGCCAAGATGCCATCATGCGTATCTACTGGAACATAACGCCGAGAAATCGACAGAAATGGATAGTAGACGCAGACATCACTGGAGCCTTCGACAACATCCAACACGACACCATCCTCACAGCCATAAAACATTTTCCAGCCCTAGGGCTGGTCAAAGCATGGCTCAAGGCCGGAATCGTAGAAGATGAGCGACGAAGGAAGACCGAATTAGGTACTCCACAGGGCGGAATTATCTCCCCCCTCCTGGCAAACATAGCACTCCACGGAATGGAACAAGCAGTAGGCGTGTCCTACAGAAAACACTACGACAGCTTCAACATCAAAGAAGACAGTCGAGTGCTTGTCCGCTACGCCGACGACTTTGTGATCCTCACCGACACAGAGGAAGACGCCAAGCAAGCCAAAACCGAGATTGCAAAATGGCTCCATGAACGCGGGCTCTCCTTGAATGAAGAGAAGACAAGAATCTCCCACATCTCGGAAGGGTTCAACTTCCTTGGATTCAATGTCAGGCAATATCCAGTCACGGACACTCGCACCGGCTGGAAAACCCTTGTCAAACCCAGCAAGGATTCAGTTCAGAAGCTGAAAGATCGACTCAGGCAGGAATGGAAGGTCTTGGCCGGACATAATGTCCTTGCAGTCATCAGACGCTTGAACCCGATCCTCCGGGGATGGGGAAACTATTTCCGAACCCAGGTTTCTCAAGAAACCTTCTCGGCAATAGACCACTGGATGAACCAAAAGGAGCGCCGGTGGGCTCAACGAAGCCATCGAAACAAGGGCAAAAAGTGGGCCAAAAATACCTACTTCGGACAATGGAGCCCAAGTCATAAAGACCAATGGGTATTCGGAACAGCAGAAGCAGGCCACCTGACGAAGCTCAAATGGCTACCCATTAAGAGACACATCATGGTCCGCCATGATGCCTCACCAGATGACCCAACGCTCACCCAGTATTGGGAAGAACGGGAACAAAAGAAGGGGGAAGTCCTCTCCACAACCAGACAAAGAGACCTCGCATCAAAACAGAAAGGGCACTGCCCACACTGTAAGGACAGTCTCTTCAACGGAGAAGGATGGGACATCCACCACATAGTTCCAAAGGCACAAGGAGGAAACGATGCAATATCAAACCTCGCACTTGTCCACCCGGATTGCCACAGACAAATACATGGACTCGTCAGGCGAAAACAGGTTGCTTGAGCCGTGTGCGATGAAAGTCGCACGCACGGTTCTTAGGGGGGAAAGGTCCAGCGATGGACCCGACCTACCCGACCTGGCCGCCTCGGCCGCCGCCATGCTATCGGCCACAACCGCGTCGCGCATCAGGCAAATGTGCGGCGTACGACCGGCCTTTTCCGCTGCGGCACGGTAGCGGCTGGCGTAATCCTTAATCACCGGCAGCGACTGGACCGGGTCGGCGATCCAGCCGTCGGCCATTCTACCCGCCCGGCGCAGGCCGACCGGCGTCCACGACGCCATCCAGATCGGCGGGCCGGGCTGCTGGGCCGGGGACGGCGTGATCAAGGTGTCGGTGTACTGAAAGTGCTGGCCCTGGTAGGAAAAGCGCTCCCCCGTCCAGGCGCGCCGAATAACATCCATGGCTTCTTCGGTCCGGGTCGCCCGCTCGGTGATGGGCACGCCAAAGGCATCGAAATCGTGCGGCTGATAGCCGACGCCGAGGCTCAGCACCAGCCGTCCCCGGGTCGCGGTATCGATCACCGCACAGTCTTCGGCCACATGAACGGGATGGTGGAGCGGCATCAGCAGCACGCAGGTGCCGACTTTGATGCGCTGGGTTTTCATGCCGATCAAGCCGGCCAGCAATAGCGGGTTGGGCAGATAGCCGTCCTCCTGCTGGTGGTGTTCGGTGATGAAACACCCGTCCCAGCCGCTGTCTTCGGCCGCCTGGGCTTCGGCGAGGAGTTCATCAATCACGCGGGTCATATTCTGCCCGGACGGGGGGTCCTGGGTGCACGGTAGGTAGCCGACAGGAAGCATGGCCGTTCTCCTTGTGGGTGTGGCGCTAAAAGCGCTCTAAGCAAAGCAAAAAGCCCACAGCTTGTCCATTGCCGGACGCCTGTCTCAGCGTAGCCCCAGGCTTGAGAATCCGCTAAGATGCCCACCCAACGCCGTGAGCAAACAGCCCGCAGTGTGTTTGGATCTAGGAACCCCCGGATGAAACTGTACGCAATCAGCGACTTGCATCTCGGCTACAAAGCCAACCGCCAAGCCCTGGAACAGCTGCCCGCCCGTCCCCAGGACTGGCTGATCCTGGGCGGCGATGTGGGCGAGACGGTCGAGCATCTGAGCTTCGCCTTTCGGCTGCTGAACCCCCGCTTTCGTCAGCTCGTGTGGGTGCCCGGCAACCACGAGCTGTGGACAACGCCGACCGACGGCTCCCCGGTGCGCGGCCAGGAAAAATATCACCAGCTCGTCTCGGTGTGTCGCTCGCACGGGGTGCTGACCCCCGAAGACCCGTATCCGGTCTGGACCGGCGCGGGTGGGCCGTGTGTCCTGGCCCCGCTGTTTGTGCTGTACGACTACAGCTTTCGGCCGGCCCATGTTCCGGCCGATCAGGCGGTGGCCTGGGCTCAGGAATCGGGGGTGCTGTGCGCCGATGAGAGGCGGCTGTCGCCCGCCCCCTACCCCTCCATCCCGGCCTGGTGTCAGGCGCGCTACCGGCTGACCGAAGAGCGTCTGTCACAGGTGCCGACCGAGTATCCGCTGGTGCTGGTGAATCATTTTCCGCTCCGCCAGGATTTGATCCGCCTGGCCCGGATTCCGCGCTTTGCGATCTGGTGCGGAACCGCCCAGACCGAAGACTGGCATCAGCGCTTCCGGGCCACGGTCGTGGTGTCCGGCCACCTGCATATGCGGGCGACCGACTGGCGCGACGGGGTACGCTTTGAGGAGGTCTCGCTCGGCTATCCCCGCCACTGGAAGCAGGACAAAGGCATCGCCCACTATCTGCGCCAGATTCTGCCCGGTCCGTCCGCCCCGGCAGGCGGCCGAGCCGGACCGGAGTGGCACCGCTAGGACACCAGCTTGCCCACCTGGGCACAAGAATTGTTCTAAGACAACCCCTGTCCCCCAGTCGCAGAAGTCGAGGAGTGAGGCGGTGCGCCCACTCTCAACACGGGAAGAATGACTGTGTCCACCTGATCCAATTAGTCACCAAGTCCCAGAATGACACACAGACCGGTCATGTTCCGATTCGGAAAGAGGCGCGACAGGCCCGAATTCTCCACCTTGGCTCTGCTGCTTTCGTAGAGATATCGACGTGCTCGGCGAATCTCGCCTACTGAATTCCAGCGAGGCCAGATTTACTGTCGGCACAACGAACGGCCGCCCATTCTCACAGTGCAGCTGGTTCTCACACTCATATAAAAAATGAAAACTGTTCGTCTTGCCTATTAGGAAGGTGCGATCTGGTATTGGCAAGGGAGTTTGAAGTTGAGCACCTTCTCGGCGAATTGTGACCCTGACGCATCGTCGTCCATTTTCTGTAGCCATTTCGGTTTTATAAGGAGCTAACCAGCCTTTCACCCATTCGGATAAAGTCAGCAAAAACACTTTGTTTTGGCGATCTTGTGTACCTCGCAACATGCCTTGACCTCTGTAGTGGCCCAGAGCGAGCGAACCATAAACGCTAGAGATAAAGAGAAGCACTATTAGCGAACACAGGAATATCGGGTGAACGACAAACGCACGAAGCCTCTTATAAGCCTCGAAGATGAGCAACGACAGTGAAGGGACAGACACAGGAATCTTAGAGAGGAAGGACTTGAACGGGAAGGACTTGAACAGGAAAGACTCGAACGGGGAAAACTCGAACGGGAAGACACGATTGATTAACCGAGAGACAATCTTTAAGACAATCTTTACGTTCCATACGATAACTCTGGCGGTAAGCCAAGTGAAAAACGGAATGTAGATGGCAAAATAGATGACAACGAAGATTGAGATAGCCAGCGAGACGGCCAGCAAGGTAATCAGCGAACCAGCCAAGAAGGCCACTTCAGAAAGAGCGAAAATTAGGAAATCCGATGGCTCAGCAAAGTGAAAAATATCGATGTTAAATACGTCGTAAAAAGACCAGGAATAGGACATGCCAAGAAGGGAGAACCAGCCATACAATAGGGCCCCCAACGATACTGGGCTTTCCCTGAGAGATTTCCAAATATCATTCTGGTGACCTGGGTTGTCGCCCATATTCCCTGCCTCCCCATTAGTTCGACTTTGTGCAAAACGAGACGATAGGGACACCGTCTCCCTATGTTGTAAGATGAGCAGGTGGGCGGCTCAGCGCCAAGCATCTTGCAGCAACGATGCTCACTTCAACAGGGCTTAGCACCGTGTTGGCTCCCTTTTAGTTCCTGAAGTAGAAGCCCGACTCTACCGCCGCCTGTGGCGATAGCTACCGGCATTGTCGGCCTAACAGTCAACCCCACCGTCGCATCGGCCAGGCTGCCGACACCCTGACCAGCTTTGCTTCTCTCACTCCTCTATCTTCGCATACTGAAAACAAGGCATGGGACATTATCTGCGCCAGATTCTACCCGGTCCGCCCGCCCCGGCAGGCGGCCGAGCCGGACCGGAGTGGCACCGCTAAGCGTCGTTCAGGCCGCCTAAGGCGTCCAGGATGAAGGCGTACTCGAAGGCGATTTCTTTCAGCAGGTCGTAGCGGCCCGAGGCGCCGCCGTGGCCGGCCCCCATGTTGGTCTTCAGCACCAGACGCGTGTCGTCGGTTTTGGTCGCCCGCAGCTTGGCCGTCCATTTGGCCGGCTCCCAGTACTGAACGCGAGGGTCGTTCAGCCCGGCCGTGACCAACAGGTGTGGGTAGGGCCGGGCTGCCACATTGTCGTACGGCGAATACGACAGCATGTAGTCATAGTAGGCTTTGAGCCGGGGGTTGCCCCACTCCTCATACTCACCGACCGTGAGCGGAATGGATTCGTCCAGCATGGTCGTGACGACATCGACAAACGGCACCTGGGCCACCGCCACCGCCGCCAGACGCGGGGCCATATTGAGGACCGCCCCGATCAACAGGCCGCCGGCGCTGCCGCCCATGATGGCTAGCCGCCCGCTGGAGGTATAGTTCTCGGCGATCAAGGTCTGGCCGCAGGCGATGAAGTCGCTGAAAGTGTGTTTCTTGTGCAGCATCTTGCCCTGCTCGTACCACTCGCGGCCCATCTCTTCACCGCCCCGAATATGGGCCAGGGCATACACAAAGCCCCGGTCGAGCAGGCTCAGCCGATTGCTGGAAAACCAGGGGTCGAGGCTGGAGCCGTAGGAGCCGTAGCCGTACAGCAGGCAGGGGTGGGAGCCGTCGCGGCGAAAGCCGGTTTTGTAGACCAGGGAGATCGGGATACGGGTGCCGTCCTGGGCCGTGGCAAACACCCGCTCGGAGCGGTAGGCGGCAGGGTCGAAATCGCCCAGCACTGGCTTCTGCTTGCGCAGGGTGCGCGTGCCCTGGGCCATATCGTAATCGAACACCGAGTCGGGCGTGGTCAATGACATATAGGTGAAGCGCAGCGTGGGGGTGTCAAACTCCGGATTCTCGGCCTGGGCGTAGGTGTAGACCGGCTCGGGAAAAGACACCGGCCGGTCCTGGCCGTCGGCAAAATGGTGGACGCGCAGGCTGCGCAGCCCGTTCTCGCGCTCGTACAGGACCAGATAGTCGGCAAAGACATCCATGTCGTCAAGCTTGACCGAGGCGCGGTGGGGTACGACTTCGCGCCAGTTTCTCCTGGCCGGGTCCTTGGCCGGGGCGGTCACCAGCCTGCCGTTCTTGGCCGCAGCGTTGGTCAGGATGTACAGCAGCCCGTCCCGGTGTTCGACGTGGTAGCGCAGGCCGGTCTGGCGCGGCTGGATGAGCCGAAAGCGCCGATCCGGTGCGTCTGCGGACAGCAGCCAGACCTCGCTGGTTTCGATGCTGTCGATTGACAGCACGAGGTAGGCCCGATCCTTGGTTGTGTACAGGTGGACCCGGTACAGCTCGTCGGCCTCGTGGTACAGCTCGCTATCCTCGGCCGGGTCGCTGCCCAGCCGGTGGCGGTACACCTTGTGGGGGCGCTTGGCCGCGTCCTGGGTGGTGTAGAGCAGGGTCCGGTTATCGTTGGCCCACTCGACCGCATAGCTGGTGTTGGGAATCCGATCCGCCAGCAGCGCACCGCTGCTCAGGTCCTTGACGTACACCGTATAGTCTTCCGAGCCGGTGGTATCGAGCGAATAGGCCAGCAGGCGGTGGTCGGGGCTTATTTCGTACACCCCCAGCCGCAGGTATTCGTGGCCCTCGGCCTCGGCGTTCAGGTCGAGCAGGACCGCCTCCTCAGCCTGCGGGCGGTCGGGCTTGCGGCAGTATATCGGATACTGCTGGCCCTCTTCGGTCCGCGAGTAGTACACGAATGCGCCTCGTTTGACCGGCACGGCCAGATCGGTCTCCTGGATGCGGCTCAGCATCTCGGTGTAGAGGCGGTCTTGCAGCTCGGCCGTATGGGCCATGACCGCCTCGGTATAGGCGTTTTCGGCCTCCAGATAGCTGATGACGGCAGGGTTGCCCTTTTCCCGCAGCCAGTAGTAGGGGTCGATCCGGGTATGGCCATGAACGGTCAGTTTGTGGTGAATCGGAGTTGCCTTGGGTGGGCTCGGGACGGGCATGCGGACTCCTGTTAGGGCGAAGATGCGGAAGATGCGGAAGATGCGGAAGACGCGGAGGAGACCGGGGATGGGCTGGACACCGGCTCCTCGTCTTCCTCCTCATCTTCCTCCTCATCTTCCTCCTTCTCGGTCCGCCCCGACCCGCCTTCGTGGCGGACCATGTAGATGCCGCTGGCAATGATCAGCGCGCCGCCGGCCAACACGCCGCTGCTCGGCACGTCGCCCCACAGCCAGTAGCCCAGGGCCATGGCCCAGACCAGACCGGTGTATTCAAACGGCGCGATGAGCGAGACTTCCCCGTAGCGAAACGCCTGGGCCAGCAGCCAGTGGCCGGCCACCCCGATGAGGCCGGTGAGCAGAAAGAGCGGCACGTGGGCCAGGGCGATGGGCGTCCAGCCGGCGGCGGCAAACGGCAGGGTGGCCAGCGTACTGATGGCCATATAGTAGAACAGAATCCGGGTGCTCGGCTCGTGCTGGCCGAGACGCCGGGCGACCAGGCTGGTCACCGCCCAGACCACGGCGGCCAACAGCGCAATGAAGGCGGCCAGGCTGAAGCCCAGACTGGCCGGCGACAGCACGATCAGTACGCCCACAAACCCGCCGATCACGGCCACCCAGCGCGAGTGGGAGACCCGCTCGCCGAGAAAGATGCGACCGAACAGGGTCATGAACAGAGGCGCGCCAAACACCAGGGTGTAGGCGTTGGCCAGCGAGATGGAGCGCAGGGCAACGATGAACAGCAGCCACGACACCAGCATCAGCACTGAGCGAACCGTGTGGGCGAACAGGTAGGAGGTCGCCAGCCCCCGGCGCCCCTGCTCCCACACCACCAGCGCCAGCGCCGGTCCCAGGCCGAGCAGCGCCCGCAGAAACACAATCTGGACGGCCGGATAGTGCGGCACCAGCCACTTTGCCGCAGCGTCGCTGACCGACAGCAGCGAGATGGTCGCCAGCATGTAGCAGACGGCCTTGAAGGGCGCGTTGATCATCGTCGGGGCTTATCCCTTGTCCTGCTGTTTGCGCTGGCGGTATTTCTCGACCATATACGAGCCGGCCGCCACCCCGCCGCCGTCCACCACCAGGACCGTGCCGGTAATGAAGCTGGAGTCGGGCGAGGCCAGAAACAGGGCCGCGTGGGCGATTTCTTCAACCTGGCCGAGACGGGCGATGGGCATGTGCTGGGCGCGCTCGCGCAGGGCGTGCGGCGGCCAGGTTTTCAGCAGCTCGGTTTCAATCGGGCCGGGCGCGATGGCGTTGACGGTGATGCCGGAGTCGGCCAGGTCGAGTGCGGCCGAGCGGGTCAGGCCGATGATGCCGGCCTTGGCCGCGCCGTAGGGCGCCAGGTTGATGGGTCCCATCAGGCCGGCCACGGACGCGATATTGACAATCCGGCCGTACTCCTGCTTGGCCATCTCCCGGGCCGCAGCCTGGGCGCAGTAGAACGAACCGGACAGGTGGATATTGATATGGCGCTGCCAGTTTTCCTTGCTGACTTCCAGGAAGCGCTGGCCTTTGCCGATGCCGGCGTTGTTGACCAGGATGTCGATCTTGCCCAATGCCTCGACCGTGGCCGCAACGAGAGCCTGGACCTGGTCGTAGTCACTCACGTCGGTGTGGTGGACAAAGGCCCGGCGCCCGCGCTGGCGGATGTCGTCGGCCGTGGCCTGGGCGGTGTCCATATTCAGGTCTGCTATGGCAATATCGGCCCCCTCGGCGGCAAAACGCAGGGCGATCGCCCGACCGATTCCCTGGCCCGCCCCGGTCACCAGGGCGGTCTGATTCTGGAGCTGCATCACTGATCTCCTGTGTCCTCAGAACGTAGTGTATTCAGGCCACTCCTCGTCCTCCATGCCACGCAAGGCAGACCGCAAAGAAAGTGCAGACCAGTGCCGGTCTTCCTGACGAAGCTTGTAGGAGAGGTATCCCACAAAATCGAGAACCTCTTCCTGCATGCGTTCGGGCAAGGCTTGGACCTGCTCCTTGATTTGATCGGCAATCCTCATGGCGTATCCTTCTTGCTATCCTCAACCAGGATGCCCTGTTCCTGTAAGTCTCGGATCTGCGCGTCCGAATAGCCGCCCAGCTCGCGCAACAGCTCGGCGTTATGCTGGCCCAGCCGGGACGCCGGACCCGCAATGCGTGGCGGGGTCTTGGAGAACTTATGCGGCGACTTGAGCAGCAGCAGCTCGCCGTAATCGGAGTTGGGCGTTTTTTCGATCATGCGCGCGCTCAGGTGCGGGTTCTCGGCAAACTGGCCGATCGACAAAATCGGCGCGACCGGCAGCCGCAGCTCGTCGGCCATGATGCGGATGGCCTCCTCGTCGCTCGGCAGCGACTGCAACCACTCCTCGATCATGACCCTGAGCGCGTCGGCGTTCTGAATGCGCCAGCGGTTGGTCTTGAACTCGGGCGAGGCCAGCAGCTCTTCGCGGCCCATGCGCTTGACCAGCGTCACCCAGTGGTCCTCGGTAATCAGACCAATGGCGATATAGCCGTCCTTGGACTTGAACGAGCCGTAGGGAAAGGCGCCGCTGCGCTGGTTGCCGCCCCGCTGCGGGTCGACCTGCCCGTCGGTGATGCTGTAGGCGGCCAGAGCCCAGTCGTGGGCGTTATAGGTGCAATCGACCAGCGCCAGATCAATATACTGTCCCTCACCGGTCCGCTCACGGTGGAACAGCGCGGCGCTGATCGCGCCAAAGGCGTTGAGCGCGGCCATGTGATCGCCGACCGCCGAGCCCGGATAGGCCGGATAGTCGTCGGGCTCGCCGATCATATGCAGGAAGCCGCCAACGCCCAGGGCGACCAGGTCGTTGCCGATCCGGCGCGAGTACGGCCCGGTCTGGCCGTAGGTCGAGACCGAGCACATGATGAGGGCCGGGTTGATGGCCGACAGCGCGTCATAGCTCAGGCCATAGCTGGCCATGATGCCGGGCGTGAAGTTCTCGAACACCACATCAACATTCTTGACCAGCTGTTTGATCAGGGTCTGGCCCTGGGGCGTCTTCACATCCACCCCCAGGCTCTTTTTGCCCCGGTTATGCATGATGAAATAACTCGGCGTGGCGCCGTCCTTGCCGTCCTTGGGCACAATCCGGATATGGCGGCTGTGCTCGCCTCTGGGCGGCAGCTCGACCTTGATGACCTCGGCGCCCAGATCGACCATCAGCCGGGTGGCCTGCGGGCCGGCCAGCCACTGGGTAAAATCGAGCACCCGGATACCTTCGAGAATCTGTTTTTGGCCTGCCATGCGTCTTCCCCCACAGATCAGAAACTCTTTCAGAAACTTTTGCCGGCCATGAAACCGCCGTCAATCGGATAGGTCGCGCCGGTGATGAAATGCGCCTCAGCCGAGGCCAGAAAGAGAATCAGGTTGGCGATTTCCTCGGGCTGCGCCCAGCGTCCGGCCGGGTGGAGTCGGCGCAGCGAGGCGACCACATTCGGGTCGTCAAAATAGCCGGCCGTCATGCCCGTCTCCACCACTCCAGGCGCAACCGCGTTGACCTGGATGTCGTGTTCGGCCAGCTCCATGGCCAGCTCCTTGGTCAGGCCGACGACGGCGTGCTTGGAGGACACGTAGGCGGCCCGGTTCGGCACCCCGACCAGGCCGGCCACCGAGGCCAGGTTGACAATCTTGCCGCCCCGTCCCTGGGCAATCATGTGGCGGGCAACAGTCTGGCTGCACAAAAACGTGCCGCTCAGATTGGTGGCGATGACACGCTGCCATTCGGCAAAATCCAGCTCCAGAAACGCCACGATTTCGCGCACACCGGCGCTGTTGACCAGGATATCGAGTCCGCCAAGCGCGCCCACCGCGTGATCGACCGCTGCGGTGACCGAGTCGGGCTGGGTCACATCGAGCTGCACAGCGACCGCTTTTGCGCCCGCGTCGGCGAGGGTGTCCACGCTGGCCCGAGCCGCTTCGAGATCAAGGTCGGCCGCAGCCAGGGCCGCGCCTTCTTTGCCAAAGGCCAGGCAGGTCGCCCGGCCGATACCGCTGCCGGCCCCCGTCACGAGGACACATTTATTCTCAAACCGCATGAATCCCTCCTTATCTCCCGATAGCCATAGGCACAAGGCCCGCGAGCTTGACTCAGAGCTTAGCCGGTAGGCCACATTTTTCCAGGGGGAAGGAGGTTCCTGGAAGCTTGAGGCGGACGGAGAGAACGCCCTGCGGCGGACTGTCGGACGCCCTGAGCGGGTGAGCTTGCCTTTTTCGCCTATCAAATTCATCTTACGAGTATCGTTGGCCGAGACACCTGGCCCGGCATAACCCGATGGGGGAGAATCCTGACCATGAGCGAAATGCTCGACAAGGCAGTGGAGCAGGCCAAACGCCTTCCCGCAGATCAACAAGATGCGATTGCTGCGATCATCCTGGAAGAAATAGCAGATGAGCGGCGGTGGTACGCGGCATTTGCACGTTCGCATGATACGCTCGAACAACTGGCAGCAGAGGCCGAGCAAGAAGATCGCGAAGGACTGACCGAAGCACTTGACCCGGATACCTTGTGAGGTCCCGGACCACCGGACAGTTTCGCCAGCAGTTGCACTGCCTGACGCAATCCAACGTCGGGCGAAGGTCGCGTATCAGCGATTCGAGGCTGACCCCTGGGATCAGAGCCTCCGTTTCAAGCAAGTCCACCCATCCCAACCGATCTACTCTGTACGCATTACCAAGGGTTACCGCGCTATCGGCAAGCAAGATGCCAAAGGCATGTTATGGTTCTGGGTCGGCTCGCATGCAGACTACGATCAAGTTCTTAGCAGGCGATAGGACAACTCTCGGCATGCGAATCAATGCGATATTGGACGACGAGCGGGCAGAGAAGCTGCGGCAACTCCAGTCGCTGACACGGCCCAGCGCAAGCGAGATCGTCAAGCGCGCCATCGACCTGTTGCACCGCTACCAGTCCGAGCGATCCCGCGACAAGCTCGACGCCCTGCTGAGCAGCGACTTCGTGGGCTGTGCCGAAGGTCCCGCAGACTTGGCGAGCCGATACAAGCCCCCCCTTACCCGTGACCTGGAAGACAAGCATGGTCTTGGCTGACACCGGCTACTGGCCCGCATTTGCCGCAAATCAGGTCTGAAAGCTCGGCATGATTTCTTTGGCGAACAGCTCCAGCGAGCGGGTCGATTTCCTGGGGTCCATGCCGGCCAGCTGGGTGCTCATGATGAAGTGGGTGCACTGAAACTCGTGTGTGAAGCGCTCCATTTTTCGGGCGACCTGGTCTGGAGTGCCGATCATGACCGCCCGGCCAAAGGCCGAGTCGCGCAGTTCGCTCGGCTTGGTGAAGGTCCACACGTCCTTGTCGCCGGGCGCGTCGTTGGCCTCGGCCAGGATGTGGCCGTAGAACTCCATCATGCTGAACAGATGGTCCTGGCAGTCCGCCCAGGCCTGATCTTCGGTCTCGGCCAGGTAGACGAGGCGGAGCTGGGCGATATGAAAATCGTCCGGGTCGCGTCCGCACTGCTTGAGTTCGTCAATGTACCACGGCGCCGGGTCGGGACCGATGGTGGCCATCAGGTGGCAGCCGAGTCGGGCCGCGCTGCGGGTCGCCTTCTCCGCCCGCGCGCCAATCCACAGCGGCATGGGCTGCTGGACCGGCTTGGGGCTGAGGCGCAGGTCTTTGACCTGGGTGAAGCGGCCGTCGAAGCTGACCCGGTCCTCGGTCCAGACCTTTTGGAGCAGCTCGACACCCTCGCGCAAACGGGCCGAGCGCTCCTTGCGCGGCATGCATAAGGCATCAAACTCCATGTACGAGTAGCCCTGGCCGACGCCGAGGTCGAAGCGGCCGTTTGACCAGATGTCCACGCAGGTCGCGTCTTCGGCCACCCGGATCGGGTGCTGAAACGGCAGCAGCAGGATAAACGTGCCGATGCGAATCGTGCTGGTGCAGCTGGCAATCGCCGCTGCGGTCGGCAGCAGCGAGGGGTTGTAGCCGTCGTCCGTAAAGTGGTGTTCGGTCAGCCACACGTGGTCATAGCCCAGTTGCTCGGCCCGCAGCGTCTGCTCCAGCACGGCCCGGTACAGCTCCGGGTAGGGCCGTGCCCACGGCTGGGGATTACGGAAATCTTGCATGAAGCCGAATTTCATCGTATGCACCTCTCAGTTCCAGGCGTTCTTCTCGTACAGGCACTGTACATAGCGAGTTTTCCAAAGGAGGGACAGGCCATGAAACTTTCCGGTCAGGTCGCTATTGTGACGGGCGGCGGTTCTGGGCAGGGACGCGCCAGCTCGCTGCTGTTTGCCCAGGAGGGGGCCAAGGTCGTGGTGGCGGATGTCAACGCCGACGGCGCGGAGGAGACGGCGCAACTGATCAACCGCAACGAAGGCGGCCAGGCCACCGCGCTCAGGGCGGACGTGACGCGGGCCAGCGACGCCCACAGCATGGTTGACGCGGCGGTCAGCAACTACGGTCGCCTCGACATCCTGATCAACAACGCCGGGATGACGCTGTTCAAGGGCATTGATGACACCAGCGAAGAGGACTGGGACCGCATCGTCAATACCAACCTCAAGGGCGTGTTCCTGTGCTGCAAGGCGGCCATTCCGGCCATGCGCGAAAGCGGCGGCGGCAGCATCGTCAATATCGCCTCAGTCGCCGGCCTGATCGGCATGCCTCAGCACTTTGCCTACTGTGCGGCCAAAGCCGGGGTGATTCATTTCACCAAATCGCTGGCCCTGGATCACGGCCCCGAGAATATCCGCATCAACTGCATCTGCCCGGGTGGGGTGCTGACGCCGATGCTGGGCGAGGTTATTGATGTCAACAACGCGGCCCAGGTCGACCGGGTGGCCAGACAGCACGCCCTGGGCCGTATTGCCGACCCGCAGGAGATCGCGCGGGTGAGCCTGTTTCTGTGCTCTTCGGACGCCTCGTTCATGACCGGAGCGGCGGTCACGGTGGACGGCGGCATTGCGGCCGGTCGGATGGGCCACATCCACGCGCGCTGAGGCGGGCGTCGCCATGCCGCGTTGGCTGCCCGGCCTGGTGTGGGCCGTGCTCGGTCTGAGCTGTCCCGCGCTCGGCCTCGGCTACCAGGAAATTCCGGTTCTCGACGGCGGGGCAATCCGGGGTCGGATCGTTCTCAACGGTCCCATCCCTGCGCCGGGCGTCCTAGCGGTCCACAAGAACCGGGCGGTATGCGGCAGCCAGGTGGCCGATCAAAGCCTGATCGTCAGCCCCAACCGGGGCGTCAAAAATGCGGCCATCATTGTCGAGGGCATCACGGCCGGCAAGGCAGTCGAGCACAGCCTGGCCGTCCTGGACAACAAAGCCTGTGCCTTTGTCCCTCGGGTCCAGACCCTGGTGGTCGGCCAGACGCTGGAGTTACGCAACAGCGATCCCATTCTGCACGACGCCCACGCCCACCTGCCGTCTTACGAAACCCTGTTCAATCTGGGCCTGCCCCACTGGCGTCGGGTGCGTCACACCCTGCAGGACACCGGGCGCATCAGCATCGACTGCAACGTCCTGCACACCTGGATGCGGGCCTATCTCATCGTGACAGACCATCCCTACGCCACGACCAGCGACGCCGAGGGGCGCTTCAGCATTGGGCAGGTGCCGGCCGGCGCCTACACGCTCCGGGTGTGGCACGAACGCCTGGGAGAGCTGAGCCGCCGGATCGTGGTCGGAGCACAAGGCGAGCTTGTGCTCGACCTGGCCTACAAACACGCCGAATGACGGCGTTCAGTTGAACAGCACGTCTTTGGCGTACAGGGTATCCACGTATTCCCGGACCGCCTGAATCTTCTTGTCCTTCACATCGAAGCGCACGTGGTAGTAGTTCTCGTAGGCTTTACCCTTGGCGGTTTTGCCCCGGGCGATCCACTCGACGGCCACGGCGTCGTCTTCGGCGATGGCGCTCTGGACCTGGATCGATACGCTGTTCGGCTCAAAGTAGGGCAGCGCCTGCCCAAAGAAGCCTTCGAGTATCTCCTGCTTGCCGGTGTAGGTGCCCGAAACGGGCAGTGAGCCGGGCAGCCACCACGTCGCATCGTCGGCAAAGGCTGCGGTCACGCCGTCAAGATTACCGTGCGACAAATCCTCGATAAAACCCAGGACGATTTTTTTGCTCTCGTCAGCACTCATGAGACACCTCCTTTGTCCACCCCTTGTACCTCACCCGTCACCACAATCACAAGCCGCCGGTCGTTCCTCAGTTTGCCTTTCTCTCTTCGAGAAGGACCAGCCCGATCCACCAATCTCCCTGCGCTTCCGCGCCCTTCGACAGGGCTCAGGACAGGCTTCCCCCTTTGAAAAAGGGGGACTGAGGGGGATTTGTCCGGCGTGCCGACTGTGCTCAGGTCAGAGCACCAAGAGTGAGACTATCCGGCATCTTGAAACTGAGACGCCCGGCAGCCACCCGCTTTATGCTTGACCGCGCCCGGCTTGTAGGGCATAGCCAAGCCAGGGGACAAAAAGGAGGCAGCGTATGGATCTGAGCGGAAAAACAGCCCTGGTGACGGGGTCGAGTTCGGGCATTGGACGAGGGATCGCCCTGGCCTTTGCCCAACACGGCGCCAATGTCGTTATCACCGGTCGCAACCAGGAACGTATTGCCCAGGTCGTGCGCGAGGCCGAGGCCAGCGGCGGCACAGCCGTGGGGCTCAGCGCCGATGTCGCCAGCTTCGGCGAGGTGCAGGCCATGGTCGAGCAGGCTCGGGCCGCGCTCGGTCCGATCGACATTCTGGTCAATAACGCCGGAGTGTTTGCCACCCGCCCGCTGCACGACATGACCGAGGCCGAGTGGGACGACATGCTGGCCGTGGACCTCAAAAGCGTCTTCAACTGCACGCGGGCCGTGATCACCGATATGCGCGCCAGCGGCTGGGGACGCATCGTCTGTATTACGGGCCTGGTCGGCAATGTCGGCTATGCCAACACCGCCCATGTGGCCGCCGCCAAAGCCGGGGTGCACGGCTTTGTACGTGCCCTGGCGCGTGAGGTCATTGACGCGGGCATTACGGTCAATGCGATTACGCCGGGTCTGATCGACACGCCCATCCTGGCCGGCATCAGCGAGGCCCAGATGGCGGTCTTTACCCAGGAAATTCCGGCCGGTCGGATTGGCACGGTCGAAGAGATCGCGGCCGCAACCGTGTATTTCAGCTCGGACGCCGCAGCCTATACCACCGGTCAGATCCTGAATATCAGCGGCGGCGGAGTGATATAAAAAATGCTGAATGCTGAATGATGAATGATGAATGCTGAAGGGAGGCGACTATGGCTCGTATCGGGGTAGCGTTCGCCGGCGGTATGTCACCACCAGAGATTGTTGAGTGCGTCAGGCTGGCCGAGGAACTGGGCTATGAGTCGGCCTGGGTCGCCGAGGGGCACGGCGGGGATCAGTTTGCGATCCTGTCGGCGTGTGCCGTACAAACCGAGCGGATTCTGCTCGGCACCAGCATCAGCAGTATTTTTGTCCGCAGCGTGCCAACGATTGCCATGGCTGCGGCCAGCGTCGATCACCTGTCCGGGGGACGCCTGATCCTGGGCCTGGGCTCCAGCCACAAGGTCCAGGTCGAACCGGAGCACGGCGTCGTGTATCGCAAACCCGTCCAGCGCATGCGCGAGAGCGTGGAGATCATCCGTACCTTGCTGCGCGACGGACAGGTGTCGTACCAGGGCCAGGAGATCAGCATCGCCGGCTTTGACCTGTGGTTTGAGCCGCTGCGGCGTGACATCCCGATCTATCTGTCGGCCGTTTTTCCGCAAATGCTGGAGACCTGCGGCGAAATTGCGCAGGGCACCATCCTGGTCTGGAGTACCCTGGAGTCGGGCCGTCGGTCTGCCGAACACGTGGCTGCCGGCGCCCGCCGGGCGGGACGCGATCCGGCCGAGGTTGATATCGTGTCGCTGCTGCCGTGCAGTGTGGCCGAGGACCGGCGGGAAGCGATTGATCGGGTCCGGCCGGCCGCCGCCTTCTACGCCGGGTTTTTCCCGCGTTACAACCGGCTGATGGCCGAGAGCGGTTTTGCCGAGGCGGCCGCCGCCATCCGTCAGGCCTGGCTTGAGGACGACCGCGAGGGCGCGACGCGGCTCGTCCCGGACGACATGGTCCAGGCCCTGAGCATTGCCGGTCCGGCGGCGGACAGCCGGGGGCGGCTTGAGGCGTACCGGGAGTCGGGCATTCAGCTGCCGGTCATTTTTCCGGTTGGCGGCGGACCGGACGGCAAAGAGAGGGTCATGGAAGCGATCCGGGCCTGCGCGCCATGAAGCCCCTCCCCCCGGCAGCGATCATGACGAGGGTACAGCTTACGTCGCCCCTCATTCGTGTCGAGTACGAGTACGTCAATACGTATCCCAGGAAAGTCCGAGCCGCCGGTGACGGATTCGAGCGCCGAGCATGCGTGGAAGTGGCAAGATTACTGAAAGGAGTCGTCGCACGCCGCAACGGTGTCCGGGTCGGTCGCCACCTGATCGGCCCACTCATGGGTCTCGAACCAATACTGGCGGCGCTGCTCAAGCCAGCCGTTCGCCGTGTTGACCGCAATCCAGCTGTTGAAGAAATTTAAGGTATCCAGATCCCCTTTGCGCACGGCTATCGCCGCCACGGTCGAGGCAAATGGCTCCTCGAAGGGCAGGTGCAGGGTCTCCGGGTGGGCTTCAACCCAGCTGGCTCGCGTTGTGGCGAATGCCGCTGCCGCATGCGCCTCACCATCGACGACAGCCTGGAGAACCGCAGTGTCGGTATCAAACAGCAGGAGCCTGGCCTCGGGAAACACATTCTCAATCGCAGGGATGGACGAGGCGCCCCGCCGGGTCGCAATCGTGACACTGGCACTGTTGAAATCTTCCAACGTTTCCAGGTCGGCGGTTTGGGCGGTATTCGCTACCAGGTAAATACCGATAAAGTTGTAGGTGGATGTGAAATTGACCTTGAGGTTGCGGTGCGGCAGGATCGCCATCCCACTGATAATGACATCAAACTCCTCGGCAATCAGGGCCGGGATGATGTAGTTCCAGTTCGTGCGGGCAAATTCGAGCTCCACTCCCATGTCCTCGGCCACTTTGGTCGCCACATCGATCTCAAAGCCGATCAGCTCGCCGTCGGCATTACACGCCGACCAGGGCTCGAACAGGCCGAGTCCGGCGCGCAACGTCCCCCGGTCCCGGACCTCTTCGATGACGCTGTCAAATGCCCACCAGGGGAAGAACTCGGCCAGGGCGCGCGAGCTGAAACCACCAACCAGGACCACAACGACCAGACCACACACGACATGCTTTGTCCGCATCAGACATCTCCTTGAGACAGCCGCTGAGAATGCGGCTGATAATTGGATATTGCGTCAAGCGTGGGCAGGGGGAAGAGACGGGTCCTGCGCGCCGCAAATCCCCTCCCCTCTGCAACGTGTGATGCGAAAAGAAACCCACCCCGGCCTTCGGCCACCCCTCCCAGGAGGGGATGAGGGCGGTTCCCCTCCCAGGAGGGGTGCCGCGATAGCGGCGGGGTGGGTTGTCTCCGGCTTAGCGGCTTCCGCACAGCTGGTAAGAACAGATTCCGGGTAATGTGCATCACACGTCTGTGGAGATCACGACGCCGCTCAGTACGTCCCCTTGGGCAGCTTGCTGTGGTCCCAACTCGAGGTTTTGACCGGGGTGATCTTGAGAATTGCCCGTTTTTTGGCCCGCTCTTTGAGGACCGCGTTATCTGGAGCGGCAGGCTCTGCCCCCTCAAAACGTCGAATCTCACGCATCACGTTCCAGACCTCTTCGGGCTCATCAATGACTTCGCAGTCGCCGCGTATCATAATACCCTTGAGTTTGTCATATCCAGTACCAGACTCGATCATGACCGCGACCTTGGGATTGCGGCGGGCATTCACCACCTTTTGGGCCTTCCTGAAGGAGGTCATGTAGATGCAACCGTCTTTGACCATATAGGCCATGGCAACGGCGTGGGGATAGCCGTTTTTGTCGATAGTACACAACGTCATGGTCCTCGCTTCAGCGAGGTAGGCTTCTTGTTCTTCCGGGGTGAGTTGGATCTGGCTCTGTCTGTTCATCGCTGTCCTCTCTACTGGGCAAACCAGCCGCCGTCGATCACCAGTTCCGCGCCGGTGGTATAGGCCGCCTCATCCGAACACAGGTAGAGCGAGCCGTAGGCGATCTCCTCCGGCCTGCCCAGGCGTCCCATGGGCGTTGCGGCTTTGATCTGCTCGTTCTGGTCTGGAGTGAGGCCGCTGAGAATCGGCGTGTCGATCTGGCCCGGATGAATCGAGTTGACCCGGATGCCCGCTTTGACGTACTCCAGGGCGGCCGACTTGGTCATCAGCCGAACGGCGCCCTTGGTGGCGTGATAGGTGATCGAGCCCGGGCTGCCGATCAGGCCGTACAGAGAGGAAATATTGACAATCGCCCCGCCGCCCGCCTCGCGCATGGCCGGCACCGCCGCCTTCATCCCCAGCCACACCCCGGTCTGGTTGACCGAAATCATGGCATTCCAGCCCTCAAGCGTTTCCTCTTCCGTACCCCGCGGCCAGTAGATGCCGGCGTTGTTGATCAGCGTGGTCAGCTTGCCAAAACGTGACACCGCCTCCCCGACGGCACGCTCCCAGTCCGCCTGTCGGGCCACATCCAGGTGGACGAAGACCGCCTCGCCGCCGTTTGCGTTGACCGCCTCGACCACCGCCCGGCCCTTGTCCTCCTGAAGATCGCCGGCCACCAGCTTGGCCCCCTCGGCGGCAAAAATCCGCGCATGAGCCGCGCCGATGCCGCTCGCTCCGCCCGACACCAAGGCCACTTTTCCGTCCAGCCGTCCTGCCATAATCGCCTCCTGCGTTTTTCCGTATCAGTATCCCAGGCGGTCTGGGCGCGCAAGGAATTGCGCCGGATAGGAAACGTGATATTTGATGTGGCACGGTCATTACGCTTCCCATTTACACGAGGCCAGATGGGAAGGAAGCGTAGACGGAGGAGGCGTCATGGATTTTCAGCTCAGTGAAGAACACGAAGAGATTCGACAACAGGTCCGCGCCCTGTGCTCCCGCTTTCCAGACGAATACTGGCGCGAGCGGGACGAAACGGGCGAGTTTCCGTGGGACTTTTATCAGGCGATTGCCGACGGGGGATGGCTCGGGGTGACGATTCCGCCCGAATACGGGGGCAGCGGTCTGGGCATTACCGAAGCCGCCATCGTCATGCAGACGGTCGCCGAGTGCGGGGGCGGCACACAGGCCTGCTCGGCCATTCACCTGGGTATTTTCGGTCTGGAACCGCTCATCAAATACGGCACCGAGGAGGCCAAGCAGAAATACCTGCCGCCCATCCTGAGCGGCGAGCTGCACGTGTCGTTCGCCGTCACCGAACCGGATGCGGGCACCAACACAACCCAGATCTCGACCTTTGCCAAACGCGACGGCGACGACTACGTGGTCAACGGCCAGAAGGTCTTTATCACCAAGGCCCGCGAATCCAAAAAGATGCTGCTGCTGACGCGGACGACGCCCTACGAAGAGGCCGCCAAAAAAACCCTGGGCATGAGCCTGTTTTTTGCTGATATCGACCCCCAGGCGGTCGAGGTCAACGAGCTGCACAAGTGCGGACGCAAAGCCGTTGATACCAACACGCTGTTCATCGACAACCTGCGCGTGGCCAGGCAAGACCTGATCGGCGAGGAGGGCCGGGGCTTCTACTACATCCTGGACGGCATCAACCCGGAGCGGATTCTGGTCGCCGCCGAGTGTGTCGGCATGGGCCGCCGGGCGATCCAGAAGAGCGTCCAGTACGCCAAGGAGCGGGTCGTGTTCGGGCGGCCGATCGGCATGAACCAGGGCATTCAGTTTCCCCTGGCCGAATCCTTCGCCAAGCTGGAGACCGCCGACCTGATGGTCCAGAAGGCGGCCTGGCTGTATGACCACGGCCAGCCGTGCGGCAAAGAGTCCAACATCGCCAAATACATGGCGGCCGAGGCCGCGTGTGAGGCGGCCGACCGCGCCATGCAGGCGCACGGCGGCTACGGCTACATCAAGGAGTACGATGTCGAGCGCTATTGGCGCGAGGCGCGGCTGTTTCGCATCGCGCCGATCTCCCAGGAAATGGTCCTCAACTACGTTGGCGAGCACGTCCTGGGCTTGCCCAAGTCGTACTAGGTTCGGGTCGGAGGCGGTATGAAAATCGGTTACATGCCCGACACCCACGGCGGCCCCTACGAACAGCCGGAGCCGTCGCCCGAGGCGGCCGCAGCCTTCTGCGATCAACTGCTACACGAGGGCATCGAGGCCGAACGGGCCGGCTTTGACGGCATCTTCCTGCCCGAGCGTCACCACCGCACGGAAACCATGTTCCCGCCCCCGCTGATCATGCTGGCCGGCTATGCCACCCGTACCGAGCGGGTCGATCTGGGCACCTTTGTGCTCCAGCCGCCGTACTATAACCCGCTGCACCTGGCCGAGGACGTGGCCATGATTGACCTGATGTCCAAAGGCCGGGTCGTGCTGGGGGTCGGCCTGGGCTATCACCCGGACTATTTTCGGCTGTTCAACGCTCCCTATCAGCAGCGTTTCTCTCGCTTTGAGGAGAGCCTGGACATCCTGCGCCGGGCCTGGACGAGCCACCAGCCGTTCTCCTATCACGGCAAGCGCTTTCAGTTCGACAACATCATGCTGACCCCCAAACCCTACCAGCCGGGCGGACCGCCACTGTGGATTGGGGCGGCCTATCCGGAAGCCATCAAGCGAGCCGGACGGCTGGGCGACGGCTGGGGCATCCTGCCCTTCTGGGAGCCGGTGGCCAAGCTCCGGGAACAGGCCCAGCTGTACCGCGAGAGCGCCGCCGCCCACCAGCGTCAGCCCAAGGTGGTGTTGATGCGCGACGGCTGGGTCGCGCCCAGCCGCCAGGAGGCCGAAGCCGTGTTTGGCCCCCTGTGGGTCCAGGAGATGCTGTTTTACTATCGCTGGAATCTGCTCTCGCCTAACGATGAGTTCCAGTCGGAGGCGGACTTCACGATTGACAAGCTGAGAAAATACCTGGTCATGGGTTCGCCCCAGGAGTGTATTGAGCAGATTGAGATGTGGACCGAGGTGGTCGGGGCCGATTATTTGATCATGCGCTTTCGTCTGCCCCTGGGACCCAGCCCGGAGCGGGTACTGGAGTGCATCCGGCAGTTCGGGGCCGAGGTCATCCCGCATTTCAAGCCGTAGCATCCGTATCCGGGGAAGTGCCATGCCCACACCTGACGCCCCGCTCATTTTGGCCTCGGCTTCACCGCGCCGGCGTGAGCTGCTCCAGAATGCCGGGCTCCGGTTTCGGGTCATTCCCAGCCAGACCGCAGAAGAGGTCCGGCCGGGCGAAGCCCCGCGCGACTATGTCCAGCGGACGGCCCGGGACAAGGCTCGGGCGGTTGCCCGTGGCCACCCGGCGGCCTGGATTCTGGCCGCCGATACCATCGTTGAGATTGACAGCCAGATTCTGGGCAAGCCGCGCGACGAGGCTGACGGCAGGCGAATGCTGGGGCTGCTGTCGGGACGTCACCACCGGGTGATGACCGCCTTTGTCGTCCTGGGCGCCGAGCACCAGGTGGAGCGCCTGGTGACCAGCACAGTCCGCTTCAAACCTCTGTCCGAGGCTCAGATCGGCGCCTACCTGGCGAGTGGCGAGCCGGCAGACAAAGCCGGAGCGTATGCGATCCAGGGCCAGGGACGGGCGCTCGTGGCCGACATGCAGGGTTCGTACACGAATGTGGTTGGCCTGCCCATGGATGAGGTCCTGGCCTGCCTCCAAGCTCTGGGCATCCAGACTCCCCCGGCCGACCCCGTGGGCAAAGCCTCATGACGGACGTGGCTGACATCAATATCGCGGCAAACTATGCCCGGGTGGCTGAGCAGGTCGCCCAGGCCGCGCTGCGCTGCGGTCGCCGACCGGAAGAGATAACGATTGTGTGCGCCGCCAAGACCAAAGGAGCGCAGGCCGTCCGGGCGGCGCTGGCCGCCGGCGCAACGACCATAGGCGAGAATTACGTTCAGGAGGCGCAGGCCAAGCGGGCGGCCGTCGCGGCTGCGGGCGAGTGGCATCTGATCGGTCACCTGCAGCGCAACAAGGCCAAGACTGCGGTGTCGCTGTTCAGCCTCATCCACTCGCTCGACAGCGTCGCCCTGGCCCGCGAACTGGACCGCCAGGCGAAAAAACAGGGCCTGACCGTGCGCAGCCTGGTCGAGGTCAGGCTGGGCGGCGAGGCCACCAAGACGGGCCTGGCCGTGGACGACCTCGGTCCCCTCCTGGAGACGGTGCAGACCCTCCCGCACCTGCGGGTTGAGGGCTTGATGACAATTCCGCCGCCGAGTCAGCCCGCGCGTCACTATTTTCGCCGGCTGGCCCGTTTGCGGCACGAGTACGAGGCCATGCAGGCTGCCAATATCAGCCTGCGTGAACTCTCGATGGGCATGACCAACGACTATGCGCCGGCCATTGAAGAAGGCGCGACCCTGGTGCGGATAGGCCGGGCAATATTTGGCCAGCGTCGGCCGTAGAATGGGGCAGTAGGCATGAAGCACATCGGATTTATCGGGGCGGGCAATATGGCTGGAGCGCTGATCAAGGGTCTGCTTGAGGCAAAGCTCTACACGGCCGAGGACATGGCGGTCAGCGACACCCTGCCGGCCCAGCTGCGCAAGATCAAACGTCAATACGGCGTAGAAGGCATGCGGGACAACACCCGGCTGGTGCAAACCGCCCAAACCGTGGTGCTGTCCGTCAAACCCCAGATTCTGGATCAGATCCTGGCCGAAATTCAGCCCGTGGTCACCAGAAAGCAGCTGTTCATCTCCATTGCCGCCGGGGTGCCCCTGGCCCGCCTGGAAAGCGGCCTCGGAGACCGCGCCCGGGTCATTCGGGTCATGCCCAATACCCCGGCCCTGCTGGCGAAAGGCATGGCGGTGGTGACTCGCGGGAAAAAAGCCACGGCCAAGGATGAGAAGCTGGCGCTCGGCCTGTTTCGTGGGGTGGGCGAGGCCACCGCCGTCAAGGACGAGGCGCTGATGGACGCCGTGACCGGTCTGAGCGGCAGCGGCCCAGCCTATGTGTATCTGTTTGCCGAGGCGCTGATTGCCGGTGGCAGCCGGGTCGGTCTGACGCCCAAGCTGGCCACCCAGCTCGCCCTGCAAACCCTGACCGGAGCGGCCGCCATGCTTCAGGAATCGGGCTACAGCCCGCAACAGCTGCGCGAGATGGTGTCCTCTCCGGGCGGTACGACCCTGGCCGGGCTGGCCCGTCTGCACAAGGGCAAATTTACCAACACCGTGGTGGCCGGGATTGAGGCTGCCACCCGTCGCTCGCGGGAGTTGGGTAAAGCCTGAAGCAACCTAGACACGCGCTGGAGAGGAGAAGGCGGAACCATGTTTGTTATTGGCAACCTGCTGTCGTCGGTCGCATCCGTGCTCAATATGGTGCTGTCCCTGTATATGTGGATCATCATCATTCGGGCCATCCTGTCGTGGGTCAGCCCGGACCCCTATAATCCGATTGTGCGGTTTCTGCATGCCGCCACCGACCCGGTCCTGGACAGGGTCCGGCAGCTCCTGCCCTTCCCCACCGTGTATGGCGGGATCGATCTCACGCCCATCGCGGTATTTGTCATCATCATTTTTCTCCAGTCGTTTCTGGTCCAGACCCTGTTCGACCTGTCCCGCAGTCTGGGCTGAGGCGCGGCGCGTCTCTGCCCTGGCAGCTCAGCCCCACCGGACTCGTCGTCGAGGTGCAGGCCCAGCCTCGCACGTCGCGGAACCGCCTGCTGAGCTGGCACGGACAGCGCCTTAAAATCGCGTTGGCCGCACTCATCGCTTTTGTGGGCACGCTGCTTGATGTACCACCCCGCACGGTCAGCCTCCGCTCGGGCGCCACAAGTCGGGCCAAACGGGTGCACATTCAGACCCCGCCACCGGCCCGCATCGGCCACCGACTCCAGGCCCGGCTGGCCAGACTTGACAACAAAAAGCGGGATGATTAGCGTTGCTCACAGCTGCTTGATATCCGAGCGGAGGACCACACGCCATGCCGATCTATGAATACGCCTGCAAGAAATGCGGCGAATTTGAAGTCACCCAGCGCATTACCGAAGACCCCCTCAAGAAATGTCCGAGCTGCGGCCGCAAGGTCACCAAGCTCATCTCCCAGTCGGCCTTTCACCTTAAGGGCAGCGGCTGGTACGCGACCGATTATGGCAAGAACGGGAAGACCAAGTCGGATTCGAGCGACACCAAAGAGACCAAGGATACCAAGACCAATAAAAAAGACAGCTCGGCTTCCTCGTCGAGCAGCTCAGACAAATCGAGCAAACCGGCCGCAGCCTCGGCCTCATCGTAATCCCCCCAGCCCCCGTTTACAGTCTTTGCCTCAGCGTGATAGGAAGCTTTTCGATGCGGTCGCATAGCTCAGCCGGTTAGAGCGCTTGCCTCACATGCAAGAGGTCCGGTGTTCGAGTCACCGTGCGACCATGCCCGAGCCCGCCGCCAGGCGGGCTCTTTGCACCGCGCTATCCTCACATATAGTGACTATTTGGCCGGCCGGTGCGTCCCTCTCACTGTGCGAGTCATACAGCCGCCGTCACGCTTTACGCGACACGCGCAAGTATGCTAGAAGTGACGGCACCGTCTCAGGCTGGAGGAGGGCCTTCGACTATGGCAGAAAAAAGCTTCGGGCGCGTGATCGAAGACCGACGGCACGAACTCTCGCTGACCCAGGAAATGGTCGCCAAGAAAGTCGGCGTCAAGGCAAACTATATCGGCTATCTGGAACGCGGCATGCGCCACCCGAGCCAGAAAGTCGTCGAGAAGCTCTCGACCGCGCTCAATCTCAACGCCCAGGAGCTGTATCTGCTGGCCAACCCTAAGGTCCGCAGTCTGCTGCGAAGAGCCAAACCATCCATCCCGACCATGTCCATGTGGCAACGCTTCATACGGGACGCCGCCCAGCAAAAGCAGCAGGGCCTGAGCAAGGCCGAACAGCAGGCCCTGACCCAGCTGGTCGCTGCCGAAAAAGCCACCTCGCTGACAGGCATGATGAAGGCCGTCAGAGCCCTGCGCCGGGGCTTCGCCAAATAAACCGGCGGCCGGCTTAGCCCTCCCACAGACTGGTACTGCTGTAGCGCTCACCAATATCCGGGAATAAGGTCACGATACGCCCCCGCCCCAGCTGCTGGGCGGTTTTCCAGGCACCGTACAAATACGCCCCCGAAGACTGACCGATAAAGAACCCCAGACCGGCGACCCGGTTACACATTTCATAGGCGTGCTCGATCTGGACCGGTATCCAGGCGTCGACCAACTCAGGATCGAAGATCTCCGGCATGATATAGTCCGGGCCTAAGGGTTTCAGCCCTTCCACCCCGGGAAACTCTTCGGGCGCCACACAGCCAATCTTGATGGCCGGGTTGTGGGCCTTGAGGCGGCGAGCCACCCCGGTAATCGTGCCGCCGGTACCGACGCCGGCCACAAACCAGTCCAGGCGGCCGTCGGTCTGAGACAAAATCTCTTCGGCGGTCGTCTCATAGTGGGCTCGCCAGTTGCTGTCGTTGCTGTACTGATCGGCAAAGAAATAGTGCTCGGGCTGCGCTTCGTAGCGACGGCGCACCTCACGCAGGGCCTCGTCATAGCCGGCAACGGCGTCGGTCAAGACCAGGTCCGCCCTATGGGCGCGGATGCGCTGCTTGCGCTCCTGGCTGGCGTTCTCCGGCACGACGAGTTCGACCTTGCGGCCCAGGATCGAGCCGATCATGGCGTACGCAATGCCAGCGTTACCGGACGAGGAATCCAGAATCACCCGCTCGGGCGGCAAACGTCCATCCACCATGGCCTGGGTCAGCATGCGCAGGACGGGCCGATCTTTGACCGAGCCGCCGGGATTCAGGAACTCACACTTGGTCAGGATCTCGACCTCGGGCAGTTCGGACCGAAACAGACTGACCGGAACGAGCGGGGTGTTCCCGACCAGGGTCAGCAGCGGGTAGTCCTGGATAAGGGCTTGCAGGGCTTGGGGATAGGGCATGCGTCCTCCACGAGCAGGCCTCACTCACGAGCAGGCGGCCTCTTCGGTCTGGCGACGGCGATCTCTTCCGTCTCCTCATCAGCATAGATATCGAAGAAAGCGTCCAGGCTGGCTAACAGCTGGGCGCGGATGTGGGCGCGGCTGCCCTCTATCAGATGGAGTGGGACACGAGCATGCCTGCCCGCGCCGAACTCGACCTGACCGGCCTGGAGTTGGTCGATCTGCTGGGCCGGGAAGAGACCGACTCCGTACACCAGACAGAATGTCTTGTCCTTGCCCTTCCCACCAGAGATCGCGCGTAGCTCTGCCATGCCCATCGTCCTCTCTTCACCAGCTGCAACGGAGCATAGCGAGCGAGCCTGGGCAGTGTCAATTCCGGGACCGCCCCCTAGCGGTACAGTTCGGCACCGTCGCGCTTGAATTCCCGGGCTTTCTCCTCCATCCCGGCCTTCAGGGCGTCTCCTTCATCGAGACCCTTGTCGGCCGCATAGTCCCGCACCTCTTGGCTGATCTTCATCGAACAGAAGTGGGGACCGCACATCGAGCAGAAATGGGCGACTTTGGCACCCTCTGCCGGCAGCGTTTCATCGTGAAACTCCTGGGCGGTTTCGGGATCGAGCGACAGATTGAACTGATCTTTCCAGCGGAATTCAAACCGCGCCCGGGACAGGGCGTTGTCCCGGGCTTGCGCCCCAGGATGGCCTTTGGCCAGATCGGCCGCATGGGCGGCTATTTTATAGGCGATGACGCCCTGTTTGACATCGTCCTTATCCGGCAGACCCAGATGTTCTTTGGGTGTGACATAACACAGCATGGCACACCCGAACCAGCCGATCATGGCCGCTCCGATGCCGGAGGTGATATGGTCGTAGCCGGGAGCGATATCGGTGGTCAGCGGTCCCAGGGTGTAAAATGGTGCCTCGTGACACACCTCGAGCTGTTTTTGCATATTGACCTGGATCAGGTGCAGCGGGACATGGCCCGGCCCTTCGATCATGGTCTGGACCTCATGTTTCCAGGCCAACCGGGTCAATTCGCCGAGCGTCTCCAACTCGCCAAACTGGGCCGCATCGTTGGCGTCGGCGATCGAGCCTGGACGCAGGCCGTCGCCCAGGCTGAAAGAGACATCGTAGGCTTTCATGATCTCACAGATGTCTGCAAAGTGGGTATACAGGAAGTTCTCCTGGTGGTGAGCCAGACACCACTTGGCCATGATCGAGCCACCCCGCGAGACGATGCCGGTCAGACGTGTGGCGGTCAGCGGGACATAACGCAGCAACACCCCGGCATGAATGGTGAAATAGTCCACACCCTGCTCGGCCTGTTCAATCAGCGTGTCACGATAGATTTCCCAGATCAGCTCTTCGGCTTTCCCGTCGACCTTTTCCAGGGCCTGATAGATCGGCACGGTCCCGACCGGAACCGGCGCATTACGCAAGATCCACTCGCGTGTTTCATGAATATTGGCGCCGGTTGACAGATCCATGATCGTATCGGCTCCCCAACGCGTGGCCCAGATCATCTTTTCAACCTCTTCCTCAATGGACGAGGTTACGGCCGAATTGCCGATATTGGCGTTGATCTTGACCAGGAAATTCCGACCGATGATCATCGGCTCCAGCTCGGGATGATTGATATTGGCCGGAATGATGGCCCGGCCTCTGGCCACCTCATCGCGCACGTATTCAGGCGTAATGACCGCCGGAATAGACGCGCCCCAGGCTTGGCCGGGATGCTGGGCGACGCCGCCGCCGTTGTGAGCGCCGGACCGGGCCAACTCGCGGCTCTGGTTTTCGCGGATGGCGATATACTCCATCTCGGGCGTCACAATGCCCCGGCGGGCGTAGTGCATCTGGGTGACGTTGTGGCCAGACCGAGCCCGCCAGGGACGACGGCGGTGCGGAAAACGCAGAGCGGCCAGTTGTGGATCACGCTCCCGCAGGCGACCATAGTCGGAAGACCCCTCGGCCAGCTCTTCGCCTTCGGCTCGGGCGCGAATCCAGGCCGCCCGCTGTGGTGCAATGCCGCGGCGCACATCGATGCCAACCTCCGGAGCGGTGTACGGCCCGGAGGTGTCGTATACGAGCAGCCTGGCCCCTCCCTCGGCCTCAATCTCACGAAAAGGCACCCGCACTCCCTGCGCCCCTTCGACGTAGACCTTGCGTGAGCCGGGCACGGGATGTGTCGTCAGCACGCTTTGCGGCGTGCGTGTGTGTGTCAGCGCATTACTCATCGAGATACCCCCTTTTCGAGCAGGACAAACCGGTCGGGCCTCTGCGCGCCCAATACAACTGAAGGGCGGCAGACACAGTAGAGACAACGACAGATGTGACGGAAGAAAAAACGTGGCACCGTATTCCCTTCGCTGGCATTACCCAGTGCAGGTTCCAGGGGTCGATGAGTCCAGGACTCATCCTCTCAGCCGATTCCTCAGCTCCCCCAACGGCCGTGTGGCCGGTATGTGAGTTATCCTAAGTCGTGCGGCGGCGGCTGTCAACGCGCGAGCGGGGCCAGACCGCCCTCACGCCTCCCCCCTCCACTTTTTCTGTTGCAGAGGCCGCAGCCTGTCCTCTCCTGTCCCCAGCTTGAGTTCGCTGTCCTGCTGGAGCCAGTCAATCGTCTGATCGACCTGATCGCGCTCCCGCTCGAGAAAGCGGTTCACCGCTGCGGCAAAACGCGGTTCGGCCATGAAGTGCATGCTGATCGTCGGTTGGGGATCAAAGCCGCGCAGGCGCTTGAAGTCACCGCCCGCACCAGGCTCGAAGCGCACGATGCCGTTCTGGATACAGTGGGTAATCGCCGCGTAGTAGCAGACGTTGAAGTGCAGATGGCGCAACTCGCGAAAACAGCCCCAATAGCGGCCGTACAACACACCGCTCTTCTGGACGTTGATTGTGCCGGCGATGACCTCGCCCTGGTAGCGGGCCACCACGAAGCACAGATTCTGGCGAAACCGCTCGGCCAGTAAATCGAAAAACTCCGAGCGCAGGTATTGGCGGCCCCAGTACAGCTTATCGATATGAGCTTTATACAGCCGGTACATATAGGGGAACAGCTCGTCCGTGATCTCCTCACCGGTGTGAGCCTCAATCGTCACCCCAAGTTGGTCCATTTCGCGCATTTCGCGTTTGATCTGATTCCGGCGCTTATTGCGGAAATGGGCCAGATAGTCGTCAAAGGTCTTATAGGCGTAGTTCAGCCACTGGTACTGCAAGCCCATCCGCTTGAGGTAGCCGATCTCGGCCAGGGCCTCAGCCTCGTCCGGCAGACAAAAATTGACGTGGACCGAAGAGAATTCGTTTTGCTGACAGATCTCCTGCAAAGTCTTACCCAGCAGCTGGATGAGCGCCCGCCGGTCGCTGTCCGCAGCGGTCAGAAAACGGATGCCTGTGGCTGGGGTAAACGGCGCCGCGACCAGCATCTTGGGATAGTACTCAATGCCCGCCCGGTGGGCGGCGTCGGCCCAGCCATGGTCAAAGACAAACTCGCCCATGCTGTGCCCCTTGAGATACAGGGGGCAGGCGGCAACCAGCCGCTGGTCCTCGTAGACGACCAGATGCTGGGGCTGCCAGCCGGTCTTGGGCACCACGCAGCGCGACTCTTCCATGCTCGACAGCCAGCCCCATTCGAGAAAGGGCGACTCAGCGCCGACGAGATCGTCCCACTCGGCCGGGTCGACCTCCTGGAGACTGTCCATCACTTTGACTTGCAGCATAGCGGCGGGCATAGTGTACACAATCCTTCAGCACGGTGATTCGTTACGTACTATGCAGATTGGAACCGTCATTGTCTACCGCGAGCGCGGCCGCCTGGCCCTGGGAGTGATTACCACGCCTCCGTCAAAGACCAGCAAGGGCAAGACCCAGGTCGAAATTGTGGGCGAGGATGGCAAAAAGTCCGTCCTCATCCCAGATCGCATCGTCCTGGACTGTGCCCAGACGGTGTCGCCCAGCCAGCCGCCGGTAGAACTCAAAAAACGCTTTCAGGAGCTGCGCCAGCAGGTCGTGCGCGCGGCCCAAAGCCTTGACCTCAGAGAGTTGTGGGAGCTGCTCCAGGACGAGGACACGGCCACGTTCTCGTGGCAGGAACTGGCCGCCTTCGTGGTGTCCGGCGACGACCGGCTGGCCATGGCCGGGGTGTTGGACGCGCTGTGGAATGAGAGCGTGTATTTCAAAGAAAAGCAGCTCGGCGAGTTTGTCCTGCGCGATACCAAGAGCGTGGAGGAGCTGCTGCATCAACAGGCCATGGAACACCAGCGTCTGCGCGTCCAGGCCGAGTTTGTGGCCTGGGTGCAGGCTGCCCAGACACAAGCCGGAAGCCTGGCCCGGCCGGACGGCAGCGAGCGCTTTCTTGCCCTGCTCACAGGGCTGGCCCTGCACGGCGATCAGTACAACAAAAAGTCCCAGGCTCTCAAACTCCTGGCCGAGACCGGCTTTCGAGCCAAGGGTCATCCCTGGGATGTGGCCTTCCAGCTCCTGGTCGCCCTGGGCATCTGGGACGCCGAGGAAGAACTGAGCCTGCTGCGCTACGACATCCCGACCCGGTTTTCAGACGAGGTTCTTGCTGCGGCCGAGGCCGTGCCGGCCTTTCCGCCCGACCAGTCGGGCTACCATGACCTGCGATCCCTGCTGACCTTTACCATCGACGACGCCGAGACCAGCGATATTGACGACGCCCTCAGCCTGAGCGAAGAAGACGGCAGACTCCTGATTGGGGTGCATATCACCGATGTCGGCTTTTTTGTCCCGCCCGGCGGCCCAATCGACCGGGCCGCCCTGCAGCGCGGCACCACGGTCTATCTTCCCCGCCTGACCCTGCCCATGCTGCCGCCCGCCCTCAGCCAGCAGACCGCCAGTCTGGTTGCCGGACAAGACCGGCCGGTGCTGAGTTTTTTCGCCAGCCTGGACGAGCGCGGCCAGCTGCGCATCGAGCGTATCTGCCGCAGCGTGATTCGGGTGGCCCGGCGGCTGACCTATGCCGAGGCCGACGCGCTGCTGGAGACGGCGGGCGACGACCCGTGTATCGCCGCCCTCCAGCAGCTCAATACCGTGGCAGAGCGACGCCGTGCCCGACGGGTGGAAAACGGGGCGGTGATTATCGAGGGCAGCGAGGTCAAGGTCCGGGTCAGCGACAGCCCGACAGGTGACCCGCCCGAGATTATGGTCTCGGTCGTGGCCAACGACTCACCGACCCGGCGTCTGGTCGGCGAATGCATGATTCTGGCCAACGAGATCGCCGCCCGCTACTGCCAGCGCCACGGCCTGCCGGCCCTGTATATTAGTCAGCCGCCGCCCGATGAGGCAGTTCCCAGCCCCGACCAGTGTCCCAGCCAGCAGGTGTATATCCATGCCGCCCGGCGTTTGATGAAGCCCGCCCAACGGGGGACGCTGCCCGCCTCGCACAGCGCCCTGGGGCTGGACAGCTACACCCAGGTCACCTCTCCGTTGCGGCGTTACCACGACCTGCAGATGCACCACCAGATCAAGCATCACCTCGCACACAGCAGCGCCCTGTTTGACGAGGAACGCCTCCAGCTTGTCGCCGCCGGAGCCCAGGAGTCGAGCGCGGCCGCCAAACGCTGCGAGCGGGAGAGCACCCGTTACTGGCTGCTACGCTGCCTGGAGACCCGGACCGGCCAACAGGTCGACGCCCAGGTCGTACGGGAATGGCGCGGCCGCTCCTTTGTCGAGTTGGAAGATACGCTGCTGGTCGTGCCGATGAACCTGTCATCCCGCCCCCAGCTGGGCACCAGGCTGCGGGTCACCATCGGCCAGGTCAACGCCCGGCGGGATACGCTGAGCGTGCGCCTCACCACATGACCACACCACCGTCGATGTTCAGCGACTGGCCGGTGATGTAGGACGCGTCAGGGGTACACAGATAGGCGATAAATCTGCCGACTTCCTCGTCGGTGCCCGCCCGCTTGAGCGGAATCAGCTGCTGAATGGTCGCTTCCCAGCGTTTTTCGCGGCCCAGATCGTCCATGCGTGAGGTATCGATCACGCCCGGACACACCGCGTTGACGCGGATCTGGTGTGGGGCCAGCTCCATGGCCAGGGCCTGGCTGAAGCCCTGGATGCCGGCGTTTGAGGTGCAGTAGGCAACCGTATTCGGCATGCCGCGCTTGCCCGCAATAGACGAGATATTGACGATACTGCCGCCCTGGCCCTGGCTGACCAGATGCGGGATGACGGCCTGGCTCATCAAGAAGCTGCCCGTCAGCTTGACGTCGAGCACCTGGCGCCACAGCTGCTCGGACAGCTCGGTCAGCGGCACCCGGTCCGGTCCCCGAGCGGTGGCGGCATTATTGATCAGGATATCGATCCGACCCAAGGCCGAGAGCGTCTGTTCGACCGTCCGTTGGACATCGGCGCTGTCGGCGATATTGGCGACCAGCGGCAGGCAGCGCTGGCCCCGCTCGCGGACCTGATCGGCCACGCTGTCAATATCGCGCCAGCCGACCGCCTTCTCGTCGTCCGGGTAGCGGGACGGGTCACGACCGGTGCCGGTCACCACCAGGTCGGCGCCCGACTCGGCCAGGGCCACGGCGGCCGCCCGGCCAATGCCGCGCAGGCGCCCGGCGCCGGTGACGATTGCGACTTTTCCATCCAGTACGCCCATACGCTCCTCACTCAATCGGGTTGACGGCAGCCGTCTCAGCCAGCCAGCTCGGCCGCAAACAGGGCCGTGACCCGCTCCCAGGCGTCCGCAGCCGCATCGGTGTTGTACGAGCCACGCTGGTCGCAGAAAAAGCCGTGCTCGGCGCCCGGATAGACCACGACCTCATGGGCGATGTTGTGCGTGTTCAACTCGGCCCGGATGGCGTCCACCTGATCGAGCGGAATGGCGGCATCCTTTTCGCCAAACAGACACACAATCCTGCCGCCGATCTTGCCCGTCCGGCTCAGGGTGGACGGGCCGCCGCCAAAGCCCTGCGGCCCGGCAATCCCGCCGCCATAAAAGCTGGCCGCAGCTCTGACATCCGTCTCACACGCCGTCAGATAGGTCATATGGCCGCCGACACAAAAGCCGATCGCCCCGATCCGGTCGCCCTGCACATAGTTCTTGCGCTTGAGAAACGAGAGGCTGGCCCGAGCGTCGGCAATCATTTCGTCAGCCTGGAGCTGGTTGAGCAGCTTGATGCCCTCGTTTATGCCGGTCTCGTCATAGCCGTACTCCACGCCGGGTCCGGTCCGATGGAAAAAGTCCGGCGCCAGCGCAACATAGCCCTCGGCCGCGACGCGCTCGGTGACCGCACGAATGTGTGAGTTGACCCCAAAGATTTCCATAAACACCAGGACCGCCGGATACGTCCCCGGCGCGCTGGGTCGGGCCAGATAGGCGCCCATGGTCTGGGTATCAACGGTAACATTTGCGCGTTCGGTGGTGATCTCCATGCTGTCCCTCCTGAGAAAAATGCGGACAAGAATGTCAAGCCGGCAGGCCCTTTTCTCACACTCTGCCGTGGCTGTGTCAAGACGTCCGGCAGCGGCTTGGCTTTGGCACAGGCGGTGTGATAAAGGAGGGACACTTTTTTGGATCCACTAAGGAGGATTGGCATATGCCCCATATCCAGCGTAACGGCGTAAACGTGTACTATGAGAGCCACGGTCAGGGAACCCCGATCGTGTTTCTGCACCCCTTCTCGACCAACGGCAATATCTGGTACTTCCAGACCTATACCTTTGCCCAGGAGTATCAGTGCGTCACCATTGACCACCGCGGCCACGGCCGCTCGGACAAGCCCGAGCAGGGCTATGCCATGGGCGAAATGGCGGCCGATGTGGCGGCGGTGCTTGACCAGCTCAAGATCGACAAAGCCATCCTGGTCGGCAACTCGATCGGGGGCATGATCGCCATGCAGTTCAACCTGGATTTCCCTGATCGGGTCTTGGCCAACGTGATTGTCAGCAGCGGAACAAATATGTCCGCCGGCATGCCGCCCGAAGCCGGCCAGGCGTTTCAG
This sequence comes from uncultured Binatia bacterium (SeqCode), assembly GCA_965243735.1. Lineage (GTDB taxonomy): Bacteria > Desulfobacterota > Binatia > Bin18 > Bin18 > JAAXHF01. The sequence goes on along the minus strand of CBDEVZ010000008.1, from coordinate 1,748,199 downwards.
GACGACCTCACCGGCGCCTTCAGCGGCCTGATGGAAGGCGCAGTGGCGGCCAAGACCAAGCGGGAACGGCCCGAGGTGCTTGATCTGGTCAAGGCCAAGTTCATGGTGGACGACAATTTTCCCAAGCACGTCTTCTTTGCCTCGGCCAGCGATCCCAACGGGGTCTTTAACTGGAACATCTCCGAGCGGCTCAAGACCATCACCAAGCCGACCCAGATTTACGCCGGCAGGGAAGATCAGGCCACCACAGTCGAGGTCAATCAGTTCCTGGCCGACCAGATCCCCAATGCCCAGATCAAGGTGCTCGACGACGTGGGGCATTTCTATCAGCTAGAAAAACCCGCTGACTTTAACGCCGACCTGCGCGGTTTTCTGAAGCAGGTCGTGGCCTGAGGACCGCCGTCCGGGCCTGTTGAGCCGGAGTGGGGAAGCCGGCTGGCGCTTCCCCACTCCCGTGTCTTTTCTTCCCCACGATCTTCCGCAGCGGCTGGTCTTTGCCCGCCGCTTGGTCTATTGTCCCAGCCAGCACCCCATGGCACAGGAAGCAGCATGACAACCACCTCTCTTGCCACCATGGTCCTGGACCGAGCCGAGCGCCACCCTTCCCGCCGCGTTTTTCAGTGTAAACGTCGCGAGCAGTGGGAAGACCTCTCGTGGCAACAGCTGGCTGACCAGATCGTTTCCGCAGCCCACGGCCTGGCGGCCCTGGGCTTCAAGGCCGGTGATCGTCTGGCCCTGCTGGCCGAGAACCAGCCCGAATGGCCGATCATGGATCTGGCCTGCCTGTACCTGGGCGGCGTCGATGTGCCGCTGTACCTGTCCAGTCCCGGCCAGGACGTGGCCTATATTCTCAAGGATTCCGGCGCCAGCTTTATTGCCGTGTCCGGCCGCGGCCAACTCGACAAGGTCCGGCGCATCGCCCCCGATCTGCCCGAGCTGTCGTACGTCGTCGCCCTCGACCCCGAGGACCAGCCGTTCGACTCCGGGACGCTCACCGGCTGCCGTTTTGCCGAACTGCTGGCACTCGGAGAGCAGCAGTCCGACCGACGCCAGCCGGTTGCCGACCCTGGGCTGGCGACGATCATCTACACCTCGGGCACAACCGGTTTCCCCAAGGGCGTCATGCTGAGCCACCGCAGCATGCTGAGCAATGTACATGACGCGCCCCAGGTGCTGCCGCTGGGTGCGGACGATGTGTCGCTGTCTTTCCTGCCCCTGTCGCACGGGTTTGAGCGCACGACCGGGCTCTACACGCCACTGTCGGTTGGCGGCAGCATCGCCTACGGCGGTGGAACGGTCAGCCTGCTCAGAGACTTGGCCGAGGTCAGACCGACGCTCTTGTGCTGCGTGCCGCGTGTGCTGGAGCTGGTCTATCGCCGCGTCCTCGGCGAGCGGGAAAGCGCCGGCTTTCCCAAGCGGCAGCTACTGGACTGGGCGCTGGCCCTGGGCAAGTCGGTCGGCACCAGACGGGTGGAGGAACAGGCGATTCCACCCCTGCACCAGCTGCAACTCCAGCTCATTGACCGTCTCGTGTTTCAGAAATTACGCCACACCCTGGGCGGACAAATCCGCTTTCTGGTCTCAGGCGGGGCGCCGCTCAACGCCGAGATCGCCCGCTTCTTTTACGGCATCGGCATCACCGTGTATGAGGGCTACGGCTTGACCGAAGCCGGGCCAGTCATCTCGTGCAACAGGCCGGGCCAGACCCGTCTCGGCACGGTCGGCGTTGCCTTCCCGCAGGTCGAGGTCAAAATCGACACCGACGGTGAGATCTGCGCCCGCGGCCCGAACATCATGGACGGCTATTATCAACGCCCCGAGGACACCGCGGCCGTCCTTGACGCCGACGGGTGGCTGCATACGGGTGACGTGGGGACCATTGACGGAGACGGCTTCATCACCATCACCGACCGCAAAAAGGATCTGATTATCACCGACTCGGGTGAGAATATCGCGCCCCAGCCGATTGAGGGCGCCCTCAAACAGGACCCGCTGATCGAAGAAGCCTGTCTCATCGGTGATAAACGACCGTTTGTCACCGCCCTGCTCGTCCCCAACCAAGCCCTGGTCGAGACCCTGGCGCGCAAGAACGGTGTGTCGGGCGACTGGCAGACCGTTCTCAGCCACCAGACCGTCCAGGGCCTGTTCCGCGACCGGGTGAACACCGTCAATAAGACCCTGCCGACACCGGCCCGGATCCGCCAGTTTCGCGTCCTCGACCAACCCTTTTCCCAGGACCGGGGAGAGCTGACGCCAACCATGAAGGTCAGACGCCGCCACGTCCTGGAAACCCGTCAGGAGCAGATTGCAGCCATGTACCCCGCCCCCGGTCCTTCCTCGGCCGTCTCGTGCTAGGAGCCGCGCCCAGACATGACACGCCCCGAACCTGCCGCCCATCACGACGGTGCAGCACCCACTTCGCCGCTGCCCGATGCCGCGTGCGGAAAGCTATCGGCAATGTCCTCGGCAGTGGTGGAAAACCTCGACCTCTTGCTCGATGTCCTGCCGGCCGAAATACGCGACGCCCTGATTGACGAGTCCGGCCTCGAGAACCTGCTCGAAGTCATCCTCGACCTCGGACGCCAGCCCGAGGCCCGCTACCTCGACAAGACCCGCTTCCTGCCGAACGCGCCGGTCAGCCACGACGACATCGCCTTTACCGTCAGCCGGGTCGGTATGTTCACCCACGACAACCGGGCCGGCATTCCGCGCACCCTGCACCGCATTTCGGCCATCCGCAACCGGACCGGAGAAGCCATCGGTCTCACCTGTCGGGTCGGCCGGGCGGTCTTCGGCACGGTGCGGATTGTCAAAGACCTGATCACCGAAGACAAAAAGAGCATCCTGCTGCTCGGCCCGCCCGGGGTGGGCAAAACGACCCTGCTGCGCGAGGCCGCCCGGGTTCTGGCCGATGAGGCGGACAAGCGGGTCATTGTGGTCGATACCTCGAACGAGATTGCGGGCGACGGGGATATCCCGCACTCCGGGATCGGCCGGGCGCGCCGCATGCAGGTGCCCTCGCCCAATCTGCAGCACCAAGTCATGATTGAGGCGGTCGAAAACCACATGCCCGAGGTCATTGTGGTTGATGAGATCGGGACCGAGGCCGAGGCCAACGCGGCCCGCACGATTGCCGAGCGGGGCGTGCGGCTGATTGCCACGGCCCACGGCAGCGAGCTGGAGAATCTGATCCAAAACCCGACCCTGGCCGATCTCATCGGCGGCATACAGTCCGTCACCCTGGGCGATATGGAGGCCCGGCGGCGCGGAACCCAGAAAACGGTCCTGGAACGCAAAGCCCCGCCGACCTTCGACGTGCTGATCGAAATTCACGACCGGTCGCATTTTGCGATTCATCCCGAGGTAACGGCTGCGGTAGACGGCTTTTTGCGCGGCCGCCCGCCTGCGGTCGAGCGCCGCACCCGGCTCGACGACGGCCAGATTGAGGTTCGCCCGGCCGAGCCCGCGCCGGAGCCTCTCGACCCGGCTGTGGACGCTTCGCCCTACCAGGCTACGCCGGGCAAACCGCTCCGCATCTTTCCCTACGGAGTGAACCGTCATCGCCTGGAACAGGCCATTCGTGACCTGAACGCCCCGGCCCGGCTCGTCCCCCAGGCCAATCAGGCCGATGTCGTGCTCACCGTCAAAGGCCAGGTCAAACGCCAGCCCAAGGAACTGCGTCTGCTCGTCAGCCACGGCCTGCCGCTGTATACTCTGCGCAGCGATACGCTGATCCAGATGGGCAAGTTTCTGCGCGATCAGCTGGCCGCCGCCTTTCCCGAAGATCAGGCCGCCCTGAATGAGGCCGAGGCCATTGTAGAGCAGGTCCTGGAACACAAGCGGGCACTCGAACTCTCGCCCCAAATTCCCCGCCTACGACGCTTGCAGCACGAGCTGGTGAAGAGCTACGGTCTGCGCTCCAGGAGCGAGGGCGAAGACCCGTTTCGACGCCTGGTCGTCTATCCGAACGGAGAGTAGAAAAGGGAAAGACCTCCGCCCACCCGGACTCCGATGCAACCCGGATGGAACGGAGGGGAATACAGGGAAGACGGGCTAACGGCCGATGACCATGGCCACGCTGGTCGTGCCCGAGCCGCCGATGTTCAGCGTCGCAATCTTCTGGGCGCCGTCAATCTGGTAGTCGCCGGCCTGTTCCGACACCTGCTTATAGGCGTCGAGCGCCTGACGGACGCCGGTCGCGCCAACTGGATGCCCGCAGCCAATCAGGCCACCGCTGGCGTTGACGGGCAGCTTGCCGCCAAACTCGATCACGCCCTCTTCAACCGCCTTCCACGACTCTCCGGGCTGGGTCAGGCCAAAGTGGTCAATTGCCATATACTCGGAGGTGGTGAAGCAGTCGTGAGTCTCGATGCCCTGGACACTCCAGGCATCCGGCAACCCGGCCCGCTGAAAGGCGTCGACAATCGCCTGGCGGGTGTGGGGCAAGACGTATGGATTGTCCCGGCTCTCGGCGATCTTGGTGTCGAACTTGATCGGCGCGGTGTGATGGCCCCAGCCCAGCAGACGCGGGATCTGATCGACAGACAGGCCGTGGCGGTCGGCATATTTTTTGGCGAAGGCTTCCGAGGCCAGGAAAATCGAGCTGGCCCCGTCCGTTACCTGGGAGCAGTCGCGCACCCGCAGCCGTCCGGCCACCGGATTCACGTATTTACCCGAAGACAAATCCTGGCTCTCGTCCGGAAACCAGCCCCGGGTCTGGGCCTGCGGATTGCGGCGGGCGTTGGCGTAGTTGATCTCGGCAATCCGGGTCAGGTGTTCTTCTTTCAAACCGTAGCGTCCCTCATACACGTCGCCCAGCTGCCCAAACAGCTTGGGAAAGGCAAACGCCACGCCCTTGGCCTCCTGGTCGTACCAGGCTGCGGTGCCCAGAAAATCGCCGCCCGTGGCAGGATCGACCGTCTTCATCTGTTCCACCCCAACGATCAGCGCCAAGTCGTAGCGGCCGGCCTCAATCTCGGCCGAGGCCATCAGCATCGACACACTCCCCGAGGCGCAGGCGGCTTCGTGACGCGAGGTCGGAATGCCGGACAGCGCGGGGTCAATCTCGGCCAGAAAGGCGCCCAGGTGGCCCTGCTTGCAGTACAGCTCGGCGGCAAAATTCCCGACGTGAGCCACATCCACCTCCTGGGGCTCCAGCCCGGCCGCTGTGAAACCTTCGGAGACCGACTCGGTAATCATCTCGACAATCGTCTGGCCTTCTTTCATCCAGTTGCGGGCAAAATCGGTCTGATATCCGCCCAACACGTAAACCGGTGATCTCATCATACTCCTCCTGTGTGTCTCAGGCTGTCCCGCGCTCAGGCGCGGGCATGTCGGCCATCGACCCTACCAGGCGAACCAGAGCCTGCGCAACATGGGCGGTCTGGCCCGGTTCCACCGCTCCGGCCTGCCTGAGCCGCCGGACAATGGCCTGGGACTCGCCCCGGTTGGTTTTCAGCGCCCAGCGCAGGGCCGTATTGCCGTAATTATCCGTGACGTTGACATCCGCCCCTTTGGCCAGCAGCAGTTCGACCGCCGGCAGATGCCCCCGGCGTGAGGCGATAATCAGCGCCGTATGGCCGAAGCTTTCGTCTTTGAGGTTTACGTCCACCCCACCGTTGAGCATACTCTCCAGGGTGGCCACATCCCCCGAGCCGGCCGCGTCAAAGAAGGCCGACTCCTGGGGCAACGGCGCCGGCTCGTTGCTCGGCTTTCTCACTTCGAGCCACACCAGCACCAGCACTCCGGCACCGACCACCAAGATCCATCGTGTGATATTCATCGCCGCCCTCTCTGCGTTCCTGGATTGTCCGCCGCTTTATCCGGCCGTCAGCGGCTCAGTCCAAAACTTCTCCAGTTCCCGCTATGCCTCTTGTCGAGGGTCTTTCCCCTTCATGACAAGATCACGTTTTAACTCGGCAAAGGCGGCTTCTTCCAGATCAAGCCGCTCTTGAATGATTCGTCCCAGCCACGCTTCCATGTCGGCTTCCCGATGCAGGTGGGCAAAGAATCGTGCACGCGCCACCAGATCACCAGACAGCGAGACCGAAGCATGCTTCGTCTTCCGAGCCTGTATCGGTTTCTCCCAGTACGCTTTCCCATCCGCTTGCGCGACAACGAGGTCATCAATCGCTTGTTCGGAGACTTCGGTTGCTCTTTTTTTTGCGCTCATATTGGCCATCCCGTGATGATACGGACAACATCGCCCGGCTTGAGTTGGAAAATAATCTTGAGACTCCGCCCTCCGACTGTTCTCCCAATGAGTTGATAGCGATCCCGGTATGATTTATTGCGGCGTACTTCAAAGTCAGAGAAAAAACATTCGACCGTTTCATCAAAAGTCACATGGTGCGCGGCGAGCTTGTCATGCTCAAAATCGTACTCGAAATCTGCTGGCGTAAAACGGTTCCAGTCTACCATAACAAGAGGAGCGGGTGCTACGAATTGCTCAGCAGGACTTTGAGCACGCCCGGCCGTGCCGCATGCTGCGCCGCCTCAAGCCCATCGCTCAACGGATAGACTTTATCAATCAGCGGCGAGACACGCACCCGTCTCTGCGCCAGCGCGTCCAGGGCCGGGCCAAACACCCCACAGCGGGATCCGACAACCGTCACCTCGTTGATCACCAACGGCGCCAGAGACAGGCGATGGTGGGCGGCCAGCGTACTTTTGAGGACCAGCGTCCCACGTGGCCGCACTGTCTGCATGGCCAGGGCCAGCCCGCCCTCCGAGCCGGTAGCTTCAACAACGATATCGGCCCCCGACGGTCGCCAATCAGCCATCAGACTCGTCCGCAGCCCGAGGCCATCGAGCAGGCCGAGCTTGTCGGCATGTTTCCCAACAAGCGTCACCCGTGCGCCGGTCTGATGCAGCACCTGGGCGCATAACAGCCCCAGCTTTCCGTCGCCGAACACGACGACCTCGACGCTTGGCGGCACGGAGACTTGTTCCAATATCTCGAACGCAGCGGCCAAGGGCTCGGCGAAAACCGCTTCTTCATCGGCGACCGTGTCCGGCACGACATGCAGGTTTGCGACTGGCACGGCCAGATACTCGGCAAAGCTGCCGTCGGCATTCAGAATGCCCATGACCTGCCGGGTCGGGCAGTGGCGCGGCATGCCGCCACGGCAGGTGCCACACGTCCCGCAGGCAAAATTGATCTCGCCCACGACCCGTTTGCCCGTCAGCCCGGCCGGCCCTTCGGCCACCTCACCGACAAATTCGTGGCCGGGTACTCCGGCAAAATCCATATAGCCCTTGAAGATCTGAAGGTCGGTCGAGCAAATGCCGGCCAAGCGTACCCGGACCAGCGCAAATCCGTCGCGGACACAGGGAGCAGCATATCGCTCCTCAAGCCGTAGCCGTCGCCCGTCCCAGTGGAGTGCCCGCATCGTTTCTCCCGTCTCACAGCACGGAGCAAGCCCGCACTAGACAACCGCTCCCGCCAGCCCTCTGACCTTTTCCCGAAAATAGCGAAAGCTGGGAGAGGCATTGTTCTCGACATCCATGTGTGGGGCAGCCGAATAGTTCTCAGGATAGCCAGCAAATGCCTTTCCGTATCCACCGAGCAATCTGGGAAGTTGGTTGAGCAATAGGCGTTTACTGGCATCGCTACTGCTCGTGAAATTTCCGGGAATATGACCGATGCCTTTATAGGATTTGACTTCAAATGTATGTGGCTTGTCGATGGGTTTTTTCAGCAAGATGTCGAGCATCGCCTTGCCGGACTGGTCTTCAACGAGTACCTCGAAGTGCATCCGATTACCTCTTGTCAAGATAATCGCTGTACCACAGGCCACCCAACGGCAAGCCCTCCGCGACCATGTTGTTCACAATCGGATCGTCGCTTGCCCGCCGGATCGTTGAAAAGCCGTCCGCTCCCTTCTCCAGAATCCAGACCTCTTTGGGGTCAAGCGCATCGACGAGATAGGGCTGATGAGTCGTAATAAAAACCTGCGAGCCTTTGTCGTGTCGGTTTGCGTGTTCACGAAATTCATGTGCGAGCGTTTCCAGAAGCTTGTGGTACAGGCCGTTTTCCGGTTCCTCGATGCACAAGAACGGCGGGGGAGTTGGATCATTGAGAAGCAGAAGATACGCGAACACCTTCAGCGTCCCGTCCGACATCTGCTGGGCGTAAAAGGGGTCCTGAAAGCCTTTGTCGTTGAACTTGAGCAGCAACCGGCCGTCGGCGGTTCTTTCCGTTTCAATCTTATCTATGCCGGGAATTCTCTTGGCAATCTCTTGCAGAATGGCTTGGAAACGCTTCGGGTGCTCGCGCTCCATGAACTGCACGACATTGCCGAGGTTGTCGCCATGAACGTTAAGATGTTTCTGCGGGCCGGCCAGTGGCAGGCCGCGCGCCGCGTCTGGAGTGAAGTAGCTCAGATACCATCCTTCGATGAAGCGGCGGAAAGCGACAATTCTCGGGTGCTGTTTCAACGCGCCCAGCGTGGCAATGCCGAGCTTGCGTCGGTCTTCCAGCTCGATCATCTCGCCACCTTTGAATTGTCTCTTCCCTTCTCGTCTCTTCCCTTCTTCTAGTAATTCTAGAGAATCGCGAATATCAAAACCTTCTGTTGTTTCGTCGACTTGCCCCCCCTGGTTTCCTTTCCATACCATGCCCCGACCTTTTGTGAGGCCAAGAAAAAAGCGTGGGATTTCGTCTCCCCGCCCTTCAAGCATCATTTCGCTTAACACGTAGGGACGTTCGGCCTCGTCTGCCTCGATTTGGATCAGATAGCTGACAGGCCGGACATTGGCAGATGCTTTGTAATATACCTCAAACTTGATCGGACCTGTTTGCTCCTGCGTCCGTAGTTTCTCGAATCCGCCACGTCCGCGCGCATCGCAGGCTTCCTCAACACCGAACTTGAGAGCGTCGGCCAGAAACCCGAATGCGTCAAACAGGGCGCTTTTCCCCACCCCGTTTTTGCCAATCACCGCAGTCATGGGCGTGAGCGGGGCGTTTCGATGCTGGGACCGATCCCGACCCAGTGTTACGTCTCTGAGCGACTTGAAATTTGCTACTCGGAACCCTTCTATGGTGGCCATGTCACGTCCCTGTTGGCGGTACGCTTCGATCTCGACATTCTGGACTCTGCCGCTCAACACTCACCTGCGATACCTCCAGAGCCAAGACCGAAGGAACCCTGAGAGTCAGGCTATGCGACCCAAGGCGCTTGTCTCTATGCCTCGTCTCCACGTCCCTCCGTATAGACCGCCCGGCCAGGAGAGACAAGGCGGCACAGCCTGGCAAGACACCACTCCGTGCGCGGCGAACTAGAGTCTCTCGAATTCGAGGGTGCCAATAGCCACTTCACGATGACGTGGCACGATTGCAGTGCGGACGCCTTCGGCATCCCTCCTGACGAACTTGATATGGCTTCCCCGTTGGCTCACCTCGGTAAAACCCGCCGCGTTCAGTTTGCGTGCGACCTCGCGGTATGGCAGAGGGCTAAGGAGTGCCAATTTCCACCCGGATGCGGTGAACCTGCGGGGCGATGGTGGGGGTAGGCGGCTCGAAGTGAAGCGCCAACGCTTCGCGCAGATTAGCGAGAGCGCTTTCGACCGACTTCCCCTGGCTTGCGACATCGGCCTCAAGCGCTTGGGCGATGTACCACTCGCCCTCTTGCCAGACGCTTGCCGTAAATACTTGCTCGACGCTCACCTGTTATGCCTCCGTGGAGCCGAGACAGAAGTAGCCCCAATAGTCAGACTATGTGACCCAAGATATTCGTCTCTGTGCCTCGTCTCCACGCCCCTCCGTATAGACCGCCCGACCACGAGAGACAAGGCGGCGCAGCCTGGCACGCCGCTGCCCTGTGCGCTATACAGGGGCGTCATACCCCACGCGAGGATTGCTGAAGGGAGAGCGTATGGCCACGACAAGCCAACAGCCGCCCATGCTGGACGGTGTCACCGTCCTGGATTTCACCCAATATCTGGCCGGCCCGACGGCCACCCGCCTGATGGCCGAACTCGGAGCCGAGGTCATTAAGGTCGAACAGGCCCAGCAGGGCGACCCGTCGCGCACTATCCCCTTTCTCAAGGACGGCCGTAGTGTCTACTTCATCCAGCAGAATCGCGGCAAGAAGAGCATCTGTCTCGATTTCAAAAAGCCCGAAGCAATCGAGCTGATCCGGGCGCTGATTCCGCACGTGGATGTGGTCATTGAGAACTATGGACCGGGCGTTCTGCAACGTCGCGGCCTGGACTACGAGGCGCTGAAACAACTCAACCCAGGCATCATCATGTGCTCAATCTCGGCCTTTGGCCGCCAGGGTCCGCTGTCGCACCTGACCGGCTACGATTACATCGCCCAGGCATTTTCCGGCATCATGCACATGACCGGCGACCCGGATGGCCCGCCCCGCTTTGTCGGGGTGGCGATTGCCGATGGAGTCGCCGGGGTGCACGCCTTTGCCGCCCTAGGCTATGCCCTGCTGCACCGCGACCGGACCGGCCAGGGCCAGTATATCGACATGTCGATGGTCGATTCCCTGTACCATATGCAGTCGGTTGAGGTGCAGCTGTACGCGGCCAGCAAGGGCGCCTATACCCCGCTGCGGTTCGGCATCCATCACCGGCTGTCGTGTCCCCAGGGCGTCTTCAAAGGGCCTGAGGGCTATATGGTGATTCTGGCCCTCAACCGCCAGTGGCCGAATGTGGCGCGGGCGCTGGGCAGACCGGAACTGATCGACGACCCGCGCTTCTCGTCGGCCGGCAGACGCGCCAAACACAAGGAAGAGCTGATCGCCATGATTGAGACCTGGCTGCAAAGCTTCCCCAGCGATGAGGCCGCCCTCAAGACCCTGGCCGACCATAGAGTGCCGGCCGGCCCGGTCATGTCGATTGAAGAGACGGTTTCCCACCCGTATTTTGCGGCCCGAAAAATGGTCCGCCAGGTCCCGGACCGGATTTTGGGCGAGGTGACCATCCCCGGCTTTCCGTTCAAGTTCTCGGCCTTCCCGGACAGCCTCGACCTTGAGGCGCCCTTCCTCGGCGAACACAACGACGAGGTGTTCGGCCAGTATCTGGGGCGCTCCCCGGACAGTCTCGACGCCCTGTACAAGCAGGGCGCCCTGTACCGGGGCGCAACCTGAACCGCTTGGGCGAGCACGGGGCCTGCCGGAATCTTTGCCACATGTCCTTGCTGGTCTGTGATCAGTTGGGCAGGCACGGGGGCCTGCCCCTACATCAGCGACCGATGGAACACGTTTCCTGAACGACCGCAATACTCCCGCGGCCTTGCCCCTACACCGGCGGCCGATGGGTATGCCACTCGGTGGCCTGCTCATAAGCCTGGCCGGCCTGTATGATTGTGCCCTCCTCGCCGTGGCGACCGACGAGCTGGAGACTCAGCGGCAGACCGTCCGCGTTGAAGCCGCACGGGACCGAGATGGTCGGGCTGCCCGAAAAATCGAACGGCGCGGTATGCCGCAGCAGACCGCCGGCGGCCGCCCGCGACAGGGGAGCGTGGGGAGAAAACTCCGACAGGGGGACGGGCGCGCTGGGCGTTGACGGACACAGCAGCAGATCAACCTCCTGCCACAGGTCGTCAATCATGCGGCACACCCCCTGGCGTATGATGTGCGCCGCGACATAGTCCGCACCGCTGACCTTGACGCCCTCCTCCAGGAAAGAGCGAAAGGTCGGACCGTAATCGTCGGCCCGCGCCGGATAGGTTTCGGCATGGGCGGCCGCCGCCTCGGCCGCGCAGATCGTGAACCAGGCGTCCAGCACCTCGTCGGTGATGCCGCTGACCTTGACCTCGCGGATATCGGCGCCCGCAGCCTGCAAGACCTTGACCGTGGCCAGCACGGCCTGACCGACCTCGGTCTCCACGCCGTCGGTGCAGTAGGCTTCGTCCACGCCGATCCGCAGCGCCTTGACCCCGTTATCGATCAGGTCCATATAGTCGCGGACCGATTCCCGCCGGGTGGTCGGATCGTTGGGATCAAAGCCCGCAATCGCGCGCAGCATGACTGCCGCATCGGCAACGCTGCGCGTCATCGGCCCGACATGATCGAGGGTCTCGCCGAGCGGAAACACGCCGTAGCGGCTGACCCGACCGTAGGTCTGCTTGATGCCGACAATGCCGCACGCGGCAGACGGAAAACGGATCGAGCCACCGGTATCCGAACCGAGCGAGCCAAAGCACAGCGAGGCGGCCGTGGCAGCCCCGGAGCCGCTCGATGACGCGCCCGGCCAGCGGTCGGGATTCCACGGGTTGCGCGGCGGTTCGACCGAGGGATGATAGCCGGACAGGGCAAACTCGGTCATGCCCAGTTTGCCCAGCAACACCGCGCCCGCAGCGTACAGTTTGTCCATGACCGTGGCGTTGTAGTCGGGCACCCAGTCGGCCAGAATCTTGGACGCGCAGGTGGTCCGAATGCCCTTGGTGAAACACAGGTCTTTGACGGCGATCGGGATGCCGTGCAGGGGCCCCCGGTAGGTCCCGGCCAGGATTTCCTGTTCCGCGGCCCGAGCCTGCTCCAGGGCGAAATCCGCAGTCACCGTGATATAGCTGTGCAGCGTGCCGTCGATGGCTTCGATGCGATCCAGCATGGCCTGGGTGAGTTCGACCGGCGAGACCGCCTTGCTCTTGATCAGCGCGGCAGCCTCAGTCAGGGTTGTGGTACACAGTTCAGCAACGCTCGGCATGATGGAGCCCTCCTTCGCCTTCCCCTTAGCACTTTCTCCGCCCCAAAGAAAAGCTACAATACCCGGCCATGCGCTACCATCCGGCCCTGCTGCGGTCGATCAAGGACTTTAACTCGGGACGCTATTTTGAGGCCCACGAAGCGCTGGAAGACGCGCTCGATGCGGTCGAGGACGACGACACCACCTGGCAACTGTTTCTCGGTCTTATCCGGGTCGCAGTCGGCTATCACAAATGGGCGTCCGGCTATCCGGGCGCCCAGACCATGCTGGCGATGGGACTGGAAACGCTCGCCCCGCTGCCCGACGAGTGCGGCGGGGTGCGGCTGGAAACCCTGCGCCAGCGGGTTCGGCAGGACCTGGCCCGGCTGGACGAACTCCCCCGCAGCCCGGGCGATCAGGCGCCCAGAATCACCCTCACCCCTCGCCCGGCCAAGTCCGGTTGAGGCGTGTTGCTCACAGGCGTAGAATCGCCCCGCCCTCTTCCAGACGCTTTTGCAGGGCGGAGACCTGAATCTGTTTGGGAGACGTGCCCGACTGCGCGGCCAGCGCGGCTGCGGTGCCGGCCGCCTCGCCGGTCGCAATACACGGCGGAATCTCTTTGGTGGCGTGATGGACCCGATGATCGACCGAGATACAGCGACCGGCCACCAGCAGGTTGGGAAATTCCCTGGCCAGCAGCGACCGGTAGGGGATGTGGTACACGGCCTCGTATTTGGTCCAGTGCCCGGTCAGGGCAATCACATCCTCACACGGCGTGTCAATGTCGTCCCGGCCCAGCACGGCCTCGCCGACCAGGCGGCGGCTCTCGGTGATACCGATTTGATCGGCGATGTGACAGAAGTGCGCCTTGGCAAAGCCCGGCACCTCACGCCGCAAACGGTCCGCCTCGGCCATGACCTGCTTGCGGCATTCCAGCTCGGCATAGGTCAGGTCTTCGGGGTCGGTGGCGTCGATCTTGCGGCTGATGCGCTCGGTCGCCCCCCACGGCATCAGGACCTTGCCCTCGCCCGGAGTGTGGAAAAACCAGCCCCCGGCTTCAATGGCGGCCTCGGGGTCTTCGACCCCACCCATACAGAACCACAGCCACGGCAGGACTTTCTCGCTCTCGTAGGCGGTCCCGGCCGAGGTGAAGATGTCGCCGTCTCCGCTGGCATCAATGACGACATCGGCCAGAATGGCGAACCGGCCGGACTTGCCCTGAAAGGCCACCCCGCTGACCCGGCCGTCCTGGACGATGGCGTCGCAGGCATAGGCGTGCAGCAGCAGCCGCACCCCGGCCTCCTGGGTCATCTGGTTCAGCGCAAACTTGAATTCTTCGGGATCGTAGGCGACCGAGTAGCGCACCCGGTGCGGGCCGTGGCCCCACACCAGCCCCCAGTTACGATTCCGGCTGACGAGGTCCTGGTCGGCACTGCCCCACTCGGTCTGGGGCGGAAAATAGGCGGCCTCGCGCTGGGCCAGCCGGTCCGTCACCTCCTGGCACAGGCCGCCCACGACCTGCCGGCCCCGACCGTCGTCCAGGGTCAGCAGCAGAATGATCAGGCCGCCGCTGGCCAGCCCGCCCAGATAGCCGAGCCGCTCGACCAGGATCACATCGGCCCCGTTGCGCGCCGCGGCCACGGCCGCAGCCACACCGGCCGACCCGCCACCGACCACCAGGACCTGGGTCTCGGCCTTGACCGGCGTCGAGCGCGGCGGCTCTTCAATAAAACGTGGAGTTAGATTAGCCATGTTGAGTCCAGAAGGTGTTACAGGCTCTCCTAGAGCGTTTCACGTCAGGCTGTAGTAGGTCGGATTAGCGGAGCGTAATCCGACACGTACGGGCTGTCGGGTTACGCCTCCGGCTAACCCGACCTACACGGCTGGGATTCGGCATGTCCGCTCCTTGACAGGCGTGGGCGTCTACCACATGGCCGTGAGCAGTCCCAGCATGGCCTCTTCGGCTCCCTGCTGTTTATGCCACAGGGAGCTTTCCTCAATCACGGCCTGGGCCACAATCGACAGCTCGTCCTCCTTGGCTCCGACATCACGCAGGCGGCGGGGCACGTCAAATCCGTCAATGAACGCCTCGACCACTTCGGCCGCCTCGGCCGCAACCGCCTCGGCTGACCGCCCGTTGGCCTGAATGCCGAACGCCTCGGCGATCTTGGCCTGCTGGGGCAGGGTCTGGGGCGCCAGAAAGCGCATGCAGTGCGGAATCGTGATGCACGAGGTCACCCCGTGCGGCACGTCCCAGCGGGCGCCAATCTGATGCCCGAAGATATGGCTCAGGCGGACGCCGACATTGCCCAGGCCAAAGATCGACAGCCAGGCCGCCACCTGACACTCGCCGCGCGCCTCAACATTATCGGGCTCTTTGACGGACAGGGGCAGCGAGACGTGCAGCTTGCGGATCGCCTCCATGGCCAGGGCGTCAGACACCGGCTGGGGGTTGACCGACCACAGAGCCTCAATGGCGTGGTCGAGCGCCTTGATGCCGGTCGCCGACCACAGCTGCCGGGGGGTCGGCAGGGTCACCTGGGGATCGAGCACAATCGTTTTGGGCACGATGCGTGGATCGACCCGCAGCCCTTTGACCCGAGTGGCCTCATCGGTGATCCCGGCAAAGGGGGTGAACTCACCCGCCGACAGTGTGGTCGAAATCGCAATCTGGGGCATGTCGGCCTGGGTCTGAGCGTCTTCGAGCAGTTCCAGGGCCACAATCTTGGCCGCGTCAATCGGACTGCCGCCGCCAAAGCTGATGATGGCGTCGGCCTCGCGCTCACGCGCCATGGCCACGGCTTCGTCAACCGTATGGCTCGGCACGTGCTGTTTACAGCCGTTGTACGTCCCGGCCCAACGCTCTCCGAGCAGCGCCTCGAATTTCTGGACCAGATCGGTTTTGGTCGATAGACTCTGGCCGGTCAGGACCAGGGCGCGCCGCTTGCCGAAACGCTCGAGTTCGCCGGGCACCCGCTCCAGCGCGCCGGCTCCAAAAATCACATTCTCCAACTGGGGGAATTTATACTCGCGAACCATGCTTTCCTCCTTACTGGGCTCGGGGCCAGGAGTGCGGGACTTTTTAGCCTCTCGCGGCTCCCGATTATCCTGCTGGCTCCTCGGGTTTGTCAATGCGGCGCCGCTCGAGCGGGGCCGCCGCCGATGAAGATCGCCGGGGGCTCGGGCGCGCCGGTGCGGATCATCGCCCTCCTGCCCTGAGGCCGCGCACGCTTGACTCGCACCGTGGTTCAGCACTAGAGTTCGCCCAGCGCCTACGGCGCCGATTCCACACCCGACAAGGAGCCACGCGATGACGACATCCGCCCCGACGCGCAGCGCGCTGATGGCCGGCTACCGGGTTCTCGACCTGAGCGACGAAAAGGGCATGCTGTGCGGAAAAATGTTTGCCGATATGGGCGCTGAGGTGATTAAGATAGAGCCGCCGGGCGGCGATACGGCGCGGAGCCTGCCGCCCTTTTATCACGACGAGGCGGACCCCGAGAAAAGCCTGTTCTGGTTTGCCTATAACGCCGGCAAAAAAGGCGTCACCCTCGACCTGACAACAGCCGACGGACGGGCCGTGTTGCGCGATCTGGTCGCGGTCTCGGACTTTGTGATCGAGACCTTTCCGGTCGGCTATCTGGACGAGCTGGGTCTCGGCTACGCGGCGCTGGCGCAGTGCAACCCGCGCATCATCCTGACCTCGATTACCCCGTTTGGCGATACCGAAGCCGGACGCAACCAGCAGGCCGACGACCTAATCGCCTGGGCAACCGGCGGAGCCATGGCCATCATGGGCGAGAAGGACCGCGGGCCGGCCCGTATCAACCTGTTGCAGAGCTATTTTCACGCCAGCGCCGAAGCTGCGGTCGGCTCCATGACCGCCCACTATCCGCGCGAACTCAGCGGAGAGGGCCAGCACGTTGTGGTCAACATGCAGGCCTGCGTGGTCTGGACGCTGATGAACGAGCAGGCGTTTCCGATCCTGCACGGCAACTCGGTCGAGCGCAACGGCGTGTTTGCCGGCTCCGAGGGCATGCGCCAACGCCTCGTCTTTCCGTGCAAGGACGGCTATATCACGCTGCTGGTCGCCGGCGGCCCTCTTACCCCGTCGCTCAAGGCATTTATCGGCTGGATGGACGAAAAAGGCATGGCCCCACAGTGGATGCTCGACAAGGACTGGACCCAGTGGGGACCGGCCACCTTCATGAACGCCAAGGGCGACGAGGTCCAAAAGGAGATTGACGAGATTGAGGCGGCGATTACCGCGTTTCTGCAAACCCTGACCAAGGCCGAGATCTACGCCGGTGCCCTGGAGCGGCGAATCCTGCTCGCCCCGGTCGCCACTGCGGAAGACATCACCGCCAGCGAGCAGTTGGCCGCCCGCGAATTTTTCGTGCCGGTCGAGCACGAGGATCTGGGCCAGACGATTCCCTACCCGGGCCCGTTTGCCAAGCTCAGCCACACGCCGTTGTCGGTCGCCGGCCGCGCCCCGCACATCGGGGAGCACAATACCGAGGTCTACAGCAAACTGCTGGGCTATGGCCGGGAAAAGCTGGCCGCCCTGCGGACGGTCGGAGCCGTCTGAGCCGCCACTTGTGAGGAGACACAGCATGGACCGCCGCTACGCATTCGAAGGCATTAAAGTCGCCGACTTCGCCTGGGTCGGCGTTGGCCCCATTACCGCCAAATACCTGGCCGACCACGGGGCGACGGTCGTCAGGGTCGAGTCCCACGCCCGGCCCGACATTCTGCGCCAGGCGCCGCCCTGGACGGACGGCCAACCCGGCCTCGACCGCAGCCAGTTCTTTGCCAGTTTCAACACCAGCAAGCACGGCATCACCCTCGACCTCAGCAAGCCCAAGGCGCAGGAACTGGCCAAGCAGCTGATCGCCTGGGCCGATGTCGTCCTGGAGAGCTTCACCCCCAAGGCCATGCGCAACTGGGGCCTGGATTATGACAACCTGCGCAAGATCAATCCCGAGCTGATCATGCTGTCCACCTGTCAGCAGGGTCAGACTGGACCCCACGCGCTGTACCCCGGCTTCGGCAACCTGATGGCCTCGCTGACCGGCTATTACCATATCTCGGGCTGGCCCGACCGTGACCCGGCCCCGCCCTACGGCGCCTACACCGACTTCATTGCGCCGCGTTTTGGCGCGACCGCGCTCATGGCGGCGCTCGACTACCGGCGTCGGACCGGCAAGGGTCAGTACATCGACATGGCCCAGTACGAGGCCGCCCTCCATTTTTTGTCGCCCGCGCTGCTCGACTACCGGGTCAACGGCCGGGTGCTGAACCGCGACGGCAACCGCTCGGTTCGGGCCGCCCCGCACGGGGTGTACCCGTGTCAGGGAGAAGACCGCTGGCTGGCCGTCTCAGTCAGCACCGACGCCCAGTGGCGGGGT
The DNA here is from genome assembly GCA_965243735.1 of uncultured Binatia bacterium (SeqCode). Lineage (GTDB taxonomy): Bacteria > Desulfobacterota > Binatia > Bin18 > Bin18 > JAAXHF01. Next base: position 1,730,149 of record CBDEVZ010000008.1, on the reverse strand, counting down.
CTGCTCGACGCGCTGGGCAAGCCCGGCTGGGGCGATGAGGCGCGCTTTGCCACCCAGACCGAGCGCCTCGCAAACGCCGAGGCCCTCGACGAGTTGCTCGGCGCCTGGGCGGCCGAGCAGGAAGCCGAGGCGGCGGCGGAGCGCTTGCAGCAGGCCGGCGTTCCGGCCGGAGTGGTCCAGAACTGCCTGGATTTGCACCAGGACCCGCGCCTGGCCGCCTGGAACATGTTCCAGTATCTCGATCACAAAGAGATGGGACCGTCTCCCTATGAGGGCCATCAGTTCCACCTGTCCAAGACTCCGGGCGAGCTGCGCTGGCCGGCGCCGGTCATGGGCCAGCACAACGCCTATGTGTTTGGAGAAATCCTGGGCCTGAGCGAGTCGGAGATCGCCCAACTGACCGAGGAAAAGGTCATTTACTGAATGCCGAGCCAGGGTCCGCTGAGCGTGCATCTGGTCCGTCACGGCGAGACCGAGTGGAACCGTGACGGGCGCTGTCAGGGCGTCACCGATATTCCGCTGACGCCAAAAGGGTTGAGCCAGGCCGAGGCGGTCGCCGCCACCTTTGCCGCCAAGCGTCCCGGCCTGATTCTGTCCAGCCCCTTGCAGCGCGCCCTTGAAACCGCGCGCCGGATTGCCGAGCCACACGGCCTGGGCTGTGAAACCGTCGCCGCGTTGCGGGAGTGGGATCAGGGCGAGCTTGAGGGCCTGACCGGCGCGCAGCTGCTGGGCGAGCACACCGAGTTTTTTCACCGCTGGCAGCAAGACCCGGCCCACACCCCGCCGCCGGGCGGCGAGACCTTAGCGACCTTGCAGAGCCGGGCCTGGCCGGTCGTTGACCGGCTGCACGAGCAGGCGTGTGACGGCTCGGTGGTAGTAGTGAGTCATACGATGACGATTGCCACGATTCTGTGTGCGGCGCTCGGTCTTGACCTGGGCAACATCCATCACCTCAAGATCGACCTGGCGTCACGCAGCACTATTGTCTTCGGCCAGTTTGGCCTCTTTTCGCTATGGCGCCTGGCCTCGCTGAACGACCGGCATCATTTGGCAGACGGGCTGCGCTGAAAGGATATGAGCTAGAATTGTTCTCCCCCGATCTCTGGCGCCGATCGGTCCTCAAGAATCATCCTGATGGCCTCGGCTAAACTCTCTCGGGCCTCATCTTTGGTTTTCCCCTGACCGTTGGCCTCAGGAATCTCAGGGCAGAAGGCGATATACCATTCTCCGTCCCGCTCAATAATGGCAGTGAACTCATTTTTCGTCATCGAACTCCAACGCCTCTTGCAGCGTTACTGTCAGGATAGTGAGCACTTCCTCTGTCTTGAAGGAGGTCTGTACCATATTGGCCAGGCATGCCTTAGCAAAAGCGTTCCACATCGAAGGAATGCAACAAAGGCTAAAAGAAATAAGACCATTCCTCCATACGTAGTTATGGAGAATAAATCAGATGAATTCGATGTTAACACGCTGGGCAAGATTAAAAAAACTATCCAATTAAACTGACTATCGTATGGCTGTGTAAAACGCCTAAATTTTTTGTCGTATTCACGCGTCTTAGAGTTTATACATCCTTCTCCTATGAGGGTTTCTGAATGAAAAACATCTTTTTGGCTCACCCCCACCACAAGACCTGCTACTGTAGCAATCTCTTCCCGTATGACGGTTCCTAAACGCTGAATTTCGAGGTGCTCCCGCACGTAGAACTGGAGGAACAGCGTGCTGCTGATCCATAGCCCAACTACCCAACGCAAGGAGATTCCATCTGGAGCGCCTTGTTGAAAAGTGACAGCTAGAACAGCGCCAAAACCAACTAGCACGAAACGCTGCAAAGTTGATCGTCTCGCGATCTCGACTTTGAGCGAAGAGAAGTCTGCCAGCAGAAATTTGGTATATTCTTCCCTGGAGACCGTCCGGTTGCGTGATCTAGGCGGCAACATAATCCCCCTCAGTCGCAATGGAGAGATTTATTGTCAACACCCTCTGATTGAATTTTTAACCCACGCCTTACAATACACCCCCAGCACACCCCCAGCAGGGCGATTGTCCTGCACCGTGGGAGCACGTAGTATCTGGGGCGTTGCGGTCGAGGTAACGGGGAGACACGTTCACAGGCAGGAAAGAGGCAGGCATGGCGACTTCTTCACAGACGACGCAGGCGGCCGGCACGGGGCCGGACGAGCAGTTCGACGCGATTATCATTGGCGCCGGCATTGCCGGGCTGTATCAGCTGTACCGGCTGCGGGAGCTGGGGCTGTCGGTGCAGGTGTATGAGAGTGGCACGGGGGTGGGCGGCACCTGGTACTGGAACCGCTATCCCGGCGCGCGTTTCGACTCCGAGAGCTACAGCTACGGCTACTCGTTCTCCCAAGAACTCTTGCAGGAGTGGGACTGGAGCGAGCACTTCGCCCCCCAGCCGGAGACCGAGCGCTATCTCAACTATGTGGCGGATAAATTCGACCTGCGCCGCGACATTCGGTTCAGCACCCGTGTCACCGCCGCCACGTATGACGAGACCACCGCCTGCTGGCAGGTCCAGACCGACGACGGCCAGCAGGCTCAGGCGCGCTTTCTCATCACCGCCATCGGGGTCTTGTCTGCGCCGTATATCCCGGATTTTACCGGACGCAACAGCTTCGAAGGCGAGAGCTTTCACACCGCCCAGTGGCCCAAAGAAGGCCGGGACTTCAGCGGCAAACGGGTGGCCGTCATCGGCACCGGGGCGACCGCAGTCCAGCTCATCACCGAAGTCGCCAAGCGGGTCGGCCAGCTGACCGTCTTTCAGCGCACGGCGAACTACTGCGCGCCCCTGAGAAACGGTCCGATAGACCCGCACACCCAGCGGCAGATCAAAGAGAGCTATCCTGAAATCTTCCAGAAATGCCGCGCGTCCTTTGGTGGCTTTATCCACGACTTCGACACGCGCTCGGCGCTTGAACTCTCGGAAGAAGAACGGCTGGCACGCTATGAGGAGCTGTGGGCCCAGCCCGGGTTCGGCAAATGGCTGGGCAACTTCGGCGATATCATGACCGATCTTGAGGCCAACGCCACGTTCAGCGAATTTGTCCGCAACAAGATCCGCGAGCGGGTCAAGGACCCGGCGGTGGCCGAAAAGCTGGTGCCCAAAGACCACCCGTTCGGCACCAAGCGGGTGCCCCTGGAGAGCGGCTACTACGAGGCCTACAACCAGGACAACGTCTCGCTGGTCGATCTCCACGAGACGCCAATCGAGCGCATCACCCCGAGGGGAATCAAGACCAGCGCTGCCGAGTACGCCTTTGACACGATCATCTACGCCACGGGCTTCGACGCCGTGACCGGCGCCTTTGACCGGATCGACATTCGCGGGCAGGACGGACACACGCTCAAGGACAAGTGGGCCGAGGGACCGCGCACCTATCTGGGCCTACAGAGCGCGGGTTTCCCCAACCTGTTCACCCTGGTCGGCCCCCACAACGGCGCCACCTTTTGCAATATCCCGCGCTGCATCGAGCAGAACGTCGAGTGGGTGACCGACTGCCTGCGCCATATGCGCGCACACGACTATCGTCGCATCGTGGCCACGCCCGAGGCCGAAGACGTGTGGACCGCACACGTCAACGAGGTGGCGGCTGACACCCTTTTGTTGCATACTGACTCGTGGTTTGTCGGGGCGAATATTCCCGGCAAGAAGCGGACTTTCCTGATGTATGCTGGCGGTTCGCCCGCCTATCGGGAAAAGTGCGACGAGGTGGCGGCCAGGGGTTATGCAGGGTTCCAGTTGAGTCGATAGGCTGGCTCGGAGCCCCAGCGCTCCTCCCCTCAGACACAAGGAGAAACGGGATGATTGAGACAGGCGGGGCAATACGTGACCTGCTGGCCAAGCCGGTCGGCACCGCGGTCGAGGCCCGGGGCTGGGTCAGAACCCACCGCCGCAGCAAGCGGGTCCATTTTCTCCAGCTGAACGACGGCTCGTGTTTTGAGACGCTGCAGGTCGTGGCCGACGCCGACCGGATTACCTCCGACACGCTCGACCGGGCGACCACCGGCGCCTGCGTTCGGGTGACGGGTGAGCTGGTGGCCTCACCCGGCAAGGGCCAGGCGGTCGAGCTGCAAGCCCATGCCATCCAGGTCTATGGGTCTGCCGACGCGACCAGCTATCCGCTCCAGAAAAAGGGCCACAGCATGGAGTTTCTGCGCGATATCGCCCACCTGCGGCCGCGCAGCAATACCTTTGGCGCCGTCTTTCGGGTGCGCAACGCGCTGTCGTTCGCCATTCACCGCTTTTTTCAGGAGCGGGGCTTTTTGTATATCCACACTCCGATCATCACCGGCTCGGACGCCGAGGGCGCAGGCGAAATGTTCGGCGTCACCACGCTTGATCTGCTCAACCTGCCCCGCACATCGTCCGGCGAGATTGATCACAGCCAGGACTTTTTCGGCCAGCCGGTCTTTCTGACGGTCAGCGGCCAGCTCGAAGCCGAGATCTTTGCCCTGGCCTTCTCCAACGTGTATACCTTCGGGCCGACGTTTCGGGCCGAGAACTCCAACACCCCCCGCCACCTGGCCGAATTCTGGATGGTCGAACCGGAGATTGCGTTTTGCGATCTTGACGATAACTGCCGGATCGCCGAAGACTTCCTCAAATATGTCATCGGCGCGGTGCTCGACAACTGCCAGTCAGACCTGGAATTCTTCAACCAGCGCATCGACAACAGCGTACTGGAGACCCTGGAACATGTGGTCGGCAGCCCGTTTGAGCGGGTGCCCTACACCGAGGCGATCCGGCTGCTGGAGCGGGCGGCCGACCAGGGTCAGCGCTGGGAGTTTCCCGTCTCGTGGGGCGTTGATCTGCAGGCCGAGCACGAGCGCTACCTGACCGAACAGGTGTTTAAGCGGCCGATCATCGTGACCGACTACCCACAGGACATCAAAGCCTTTTACATGCGCAGAAATGACGACGGCCGAACCGTCCGGGCCATGGATGTCCTGGTGCCGCGGATCGGCGAAATCATCGGCGGCAGCCAGCGTGAGGAACGCCACGATGTCCTGCTCAACACCATTCGTGAACAGGGCCTCCCGGAAGACCACTACTGGTGGTATCTGGAGCTGCGCAAATACGGGACCGTGCCCCACGCCGGTTTCGGCCTCGGCCTGGAGCGGATGATGATGTATCTGACGGGCATGAAGAACATCCGCGACGTGATTCCGTTTCCCCGCACCCCGGGCTCGGCGGCGTTTTGATGGGGAGACGAACGACAACAGCTGCGGCTCTTGCCACGCTGCTGTGGTGGGGCTGGACGGCCACGCTTGAAGCCGCCCCCTTCGCCTATATCCCGAACCGGACGACCGCAAACGTGTCGGTCATCGACCTTGCCACCAACAGTCTACACGGCAGCCCGATTCCGGTCGGTCGAGCCCCGACCGGGGTGGCGGTCAGCCCGGACGGCAGCCGGATATACGTGACCAACCAGTTCGACGGCACGCTGTCGATTATTGACGGCGCAACCCACACCACGCTCGACCCGGCGGTCCGGGTCGGTGACCAGCCGTTTGGGGTGGCGGTTCATCCCACGGGCCGCTTTGTCTACGTCGCCAACAACGCCTCGGCCAGCGTGTCAGTCGTCGATACCGCGGCCCAGCCCCCGGTCGGCATCCAGCTGCGGGTCGGTCGAGCCCCGACCGGCCTGGTGGTCCATCCTGGCGGCGAGACCGTCTACGTGACCAACAGCAGCGATGACACGCTGTCGGTCATTGACACCCTGAGCCACACCGTCCGGCCCCAGACCATCCCGGTCGGGCGCGGTCCTTTCGGCATCGCCATTCATCCCGACGGCTCACATCTGTATGTAGCGAACCGGATTGACGACAGCGTGTCGGTCATTGCGACCGCAGATCACAGCCCTGTCGACAGCCCGATTGCGGTTCAGAACCGGCCGTTTGGGCTGAGCGTCCATCCCAGCGGCGCCTACGTCTACGTCACTAACAATACCAGCCGGTCGGTGTCGGTCATTGGCACCGCCCGGCGCGCCGAGATCGGCCCTCCGATCCCGACCGCCCACGCCCCGGCCGGCATCAGCGTCCATCCCGACGGCTCACAGGTCTACGTCACCCAAGCCAGCAACGCGCTGGCCATCATCGAAGTCAGGACCCACCAGGTGCTGGAGACGCTGATTCCGGTCGCCGGTACCCCCATCGCGCTCGGACACTTCATCGGCCCGGCTCCACTATCGCCCTGAAAGTGCCTTCCCTCCCCCCCGCCCTTTCTGGTAAGCTACCGGCCAGACCTGCAACGGGAGGCGTACACATGGGCGGAACAAAGATTGGAATCGGCTTCGGGCTGTGGGAACTCGGCATGCCAGACCCGGACACAGTCATCAATTATGCGGTCAGCGCCGAAGCGGTCGGCATTGATTCGATCTGGCTGTCCGATCATGTGGTGTCGCGCAACCCCTCGCTCGATACCAGCTGTGTGATGGCGGCCTGGTCGGCCAGAACCAAGAAGATCAAGATGGGTCCCAGCGTTCTCACCCTACCCGCCCGCGACCCTGTTCAGGTTGCCAAAACCTACGCCACCCTGGACTATATCTCGGGCGGTAAGAATCGGGTCATCATGGCGGTCGGCATCGGGGCCAACCCCAAGGACTGTCTGGCCAGCGGGATCGACCCGTCCGAGCGCGCCAGACGCATGGAAGAAGGCGTACAGGTCATGCGCAAGCTGTGGGCCGAGCCCAACGTCAGCTTTGAGGGCCAGTACTATCAGTTCGAGGATGTCACTATCGAGCCCCGGCCCAAAAAAGGCACGCTCGACGTGTGGATTGGCGGCAAGACCGATCAGGCTCTGAAACGCACCGCCCGCTACGGCGACGGCTGGTTTCCCTCGTTTGTCAGCCCGGACGAATTCCGGGATGGGATGGACAAGCTGCACGCCTACGGCGACCAGTACGGACGCGAGATCGACCCCCGCGAGGCCGGGGTGCTGATCCTGACCTGTGTCGATACCGACCGCAAACGCGCCCAGGACATTGCCGGTCGGTTTCTCCAGGGCTTTCCCCTGCCCCACGAAGCCATGGTTGCCCGGTGTGCGATCGGCACGCCGGATGAGTGTATCGACAAGGTCCAGTCCTACGTCGATGTCGGCTGCTCCAAGTTTGTCCTGTGGCCGATCGTGCCGCCGGATGAACTCATCCCGCAGGTTGAGCTGTACGGGAAAGACGTGATTCCCCACTTTGCATAAGCGGATGGATACCCTCGACTGCATTCGGACCCGCCCGGCGGTGCGCGGATTTCTGCCCGACCCGATTCCGCCAGCGGTGCTGCGCAACATCCTGGAGGCCGGACGGCAGGCGCACTCGCAGCGCAACCGTCAGCCGTGGCGGTTCATCGTCATTCAGGACAAACAGACGCTGGCCCGACTCGGCGCCCTGGCGTCGTCCGGGTCTTTTCTGTCCCAGGCGCCGCTGGCGATTGCCGTCGCTGTAGAGGGCGCCAAGAACCCACCGGTAGACGGCACTCGGGCGGTCGAATGCCTGATGCTGGCCGCCTGGAATGAGAGGGTCGGGTCGTGCTGGGTGGGCGGATTGAACCGGCCCCAGGTCAAAGCCCTGCTCGACATTCCAGACGCGGCCGAACTCATCACGGTCGTGCCGTTCGGTTATCCAACCGCCGAGGAGCAGGCACACAAAAAAGTCCGCAAACGGCTGAGTCGGCTCGTCTACGGCGAACGCTACGGCCAAGCCTACCAGGACTGACACACGCGCCTATGGCTCCTGAGCCGACCTGTTCCCTTCCAGAAAGACGCCCCCACCATGGACCGTATCGAAAGTAAAATTCAGACCAGCAGCCCCGAGTTTCGGGCCAACCGCGAGCACATGAGCGATCTGGTATCGGAACTCAAAGAACGGCTCGTCCAGGCCCAGCTCGGCGGCTCGGAAGCGTCTCGTGAGCGCCACAAGGCGCGCGGCAAACTCCTAGCCCGCGAGCGGATTGAGGCCCTGGTCGATCCCAACACTCCGCTGCTCGAACTCTCGCCGCTGGCCGCCTGCGGCATGTACGACGATCCGCCGTCGGCCGGCATTGCGACCGCCATCGGCCTGATCCAGGGGCGTGAGGCCGTGATTGTCTCAAACGACGCCACGGTGAAGGGCGGCACGTATTATCCGATCACCGTCAAAAAACATCTGCGCGCCCAGGAGATTGCCCAGGAGAACCGGCTGCCGTGCGTCTACCTGGTGGACTCTGGCGGGGCCAACCTGCCGTTCCAGGCCGATATTTTTCCCGACCGTGAGCACTTCGGCCGCATCTTTTACAACGAGGCGCGCATGTCGGCCCAGGGCATCCCCCAGATCGCCGTAGTCATGGGTTCGTGTACGGCCGGCGGGGCGTATGTGCCGGCCATGGCCGACGAAAACATCATCGTCAGGAATCGGGGGACCATCTTTCTGGGCGGTCCGCCGCTGGTCAAGGCGGCGACCGGCGAGGAAGTGTCGGCCGAGGAGTTGGGCGGCGGCGACGTGCACACCCGCATCTCGGGGGTGTCCGATCATCTGGCCGAGGATGACGAGGACGCCCTGGCCATCACCCGCTCGATTTTCGAAAATTTCCCCCGCCCCGAGAAGTTTCCGCTCGACCGTGAAGCGCCCCAGGATCCGGCCTACGATCCGGCCGAACTGTACGGCGTGATTCCCCACGACACCCGGGTGCCGTACGACGTGCACGAGGTCATTGCCCGCCTGGTTGACGGCAGCCGGCTGCACGAGTTCAAGCCCCGCTACAGCCAGACCATCGTGACCGGCTTCGCCCGTATTCACGGCTATCTGGTCGGCATTGTGGCCAACAATGGGGTGCTGTTCTCGGAGTCGGCGCTCAAGGCCACCCATTTCATCGAGATGTGCAGTCAGCGCAAGGTGCCACTGCTGTTCCTGCAAAACATCACCGGCTTCATGGTCGGCAAAAAATACGAGCAGGGCGGGATCGCCAAAGACGGGGCCAAGATGGTCCATGCGGTGGCCAACGCCCAGGTGCCGAAGTTCACCGTGATCATCGGCGCCTCAAACGGGGCCGGCAACTACGGCATGTGTGGCCGCGCCTATTCGCCCCGACTGCTGTTCATGTGGCCCAATTCGCGCATCTCGGTGATGGGCGGCGAGCAGGCCGCAGGCGTGCTGCTGACGGTCAAGCTGCAACAGCTGGCGGCTAAAGGCGAGACCATGACCGACGAGGAACAGCAGGCTTTCAGCGCGCCGACCCTGGCCAAATACGAACAGGAGGGCAGCCCCTACTATTCGACCGCCCGTCTGTGGGACGACGGCATCCTCGACCCGCAAGAGACGCGAACCGTGTTGGGGCTGAGCCTGGCCATGGCCTTGAACGCCCCCATTGCCGACCATCAGGTCGGCGTGTTTCGGATGTAAACCCAGACCACAAGGAGTAGAAGACCGCGATGAGCAATCCGCGTGTGACCGCACTCAAAGACACTCCCCAGCACCGGGCCGCAGCGCAGAACACATCCCCGACCTCGGCCGGCGGCCTCGAAGACACGATCCGCAAAATTCTCGAATACATGGGTGAAGACCCCGACCGGGAGGGACTGGTTAAAACGCCTCACCGGGTCGCTCGCGCCTTTGAATACCTGGCCAAGGGCTACGCCCAGGATCCCAGGGAGGTCATCGGCCAGGCGATTTTCACCGAGGAAGACTATCAGGAAATGGTCGTGGTCAGGGACATTGACTTCTACTCGCTGTGCGAGCACCACCTCCTGCCCTTTTTCGGCCGCGCCAACGTGGCCTATATTCCGAAACACCGCATTGTCGGGCTGAGCAAAATCCCGCGTCTGGTCGAGGTGTTCTCCCGTCGTTTGCAGGTCCAGGAGCGGCTGACGACCCAGATCGCCAACACCCTCATGGAAGAGCTGGACCCCCTGGGAGTGGGGGTGATTGTCCGCGCCGAACACCTGTGCATGCGCATGCGCGGGGTCGAGAAACAAAACTCCATTGTCACCACGAGTGCAATGCTGGGCGCCTTTCGCAGTCAGCAGGCGACCCGCGAAGAGTTCATGACCCTGGTCAACGGTCAGCGCTGAGGCATGTAGTCGGTGGCAAACACGCCGGTCGTCTGCTGGAGACGCAGCAGGGCAATCTGGTAGGCGTAGGTCTGATCGGTCAGCTGGGTGCGGACCTGATTCAGAGCGTTCAGAGCGGTGTTGACATCCAGGCTGGTGGACAGGCCGACGCGGTACTGTTTTGAGGTAATGGTGTAGTTTTCCTGGGCCAGGCTGACCTCTTTTTCCAGGGTCTGGAGCGTCGAGCCGAGCGTTTCGACGGTCAGCAGAGCGTCTCTGACCTCGACCTGGATTTCCTTGCGCAACTGATCGACGCGCAGCTGGGCCTGGGCGAGTCGCTCATTTTCTTCCAGCACATCCAACTCCCGCGCTCCGCCATCGAACAGCGGCACCTCGAAGTTCAGAAACAGGGTCCAGAACTGGTCCCGCTCGGCAAAGGTCTCGGCGTCCAGCCGAGGGAAATCCCACCGGGCGTTGACCCGTGGCGCATAGCGGGCGATGACCAGATTCTTGCGCTGCGTGGCAATCTCCACCCCGATCTCCTGGGCGCGGAAATCCTGGCGCTGGCTGTAGGCCTGGTCCAGCAGCCGGTCGTAGGGTACCGGGCTGTAGGCAACCGGCTCGGGCTGGGTGACGCCGAGCGGTTCGGAGACGCCAATCGCTCTGGCCAAGGTCGTGAAGGCCAGCCGCAAACGGTTGTGGTCCGTCACCAGCTGGCGGCGCGCCTGCTCAACCGCGACCTCGGCCCGCAACACGTCGGTCTTGGTGACCTCGCCCACTCGAAACCGGACCTGGGCCTGACGGAGTTCGTCCTGGCTCAGACCCAGGGTGTCTCGGGCGATCTGCATCTGGGCTTGGGAGCGCAGTACGCCGTAGTAGGCCCGGGCAACGCCGAACAAGACCTCCCGGATGGTGAACTCATAGCGTTCGGCACTCTCTCGAACAGACGCCTTGCCCAGCTGGCGGGAGGCAAAAAAAGCCGGCTCCAATATGGGCTGGGTGATCCGAAAGATCCCCGTCCAGCGCTCCAGCGGGCGAATGGCAGAACCGGTCGAGAAGAAGCTGGCGGCCGCGTCCGGCAGGACGTTATCCGACACAAACGAGATCTCGTCCTTATTCCGGGTATACGTCCCCTGAATATCGGCCCGGGGCGTGAGATGGGTCAGAGCGCGCCACGGCAGCAGGCGGGCTTTGCCCAGTTCATGGCTGGCGATCTTGATTCGCTCCTCATTCTGTACGGCTAAACGGTAGGCTTCGTCCAGGGGAATAAGCGGGCCTTGCTGAGGCTCCGCAGCAGCCTCTGGCACGAGGTCTGGCCCTGGGACGGGCTGCGACGCAGGCTCTGGGGCGGCGGGCTCCGGGGTGGGAGGTGGCGTGGCCGCAGGCTCTGGCGTGGCCGGTGGAGCGGGTGGCGCGACCGGCGATCCGGACGAGACCGTCACGCCGGGTTGCGAATCGGACGCGCTCACGGTGCGAAACGGCGGGGCAGCGGAGAGCGACGCCTCGGCAACGGCCGCCAGCCGGATGGGCAACGCCGCAGGCTCGGCTTTCTCAACCCGCACGACGAGCCGGTGGGGCTCGGTCAGAACGCGGACCTGGCACGCGCCCTCGCCGACCAGGTCGAGTACCACCCGGGCGGTATCCGGACGGAATTGGGCGGCCCGAACGCGTTGGACCACCCCCCGCCGGATGTCCAGACTTGACAGGACACGCTCGCCCAGCCTGGCCGGAGCAATATCCACATAGCAGCGGTGCGGCCGCTGATGGCTCGGGTCGGCCTCGAGACTCGCCTGCCGAAAGCTTACCGGGGCGGACAGCGCGATAGAGACCTGCCCGGCCGTGGCCGATACGGTCTCAACGACCGCGCTTTCAGCCGCCTGGAGACCCGTTTGTCGGTCCAGACACAGCGCACACATCAACAGGCACAGGACACGGGGCAAGACATGGGGCGGGCGGACGCTCTGATCTGGCATGGGGTTCTTTCCCTGGCACGGTGGGAGATGGGAAGGAGAGGAGATCGGTAAGCCGGATTCTGTTCCCCGGTGTAACGCACCGGGACCATGGTCATTCCTCTTGGCAGCACGTTGCCGTGCTGCTCCAGCGACCGAACCCGGAAGACAGAGTGGGGTGACTCCTGCCCGCCAGCGGGCTCCTTCCTATTTGGTCTTGCTCCGGGTGGGGTTTGCCCAGCACCCCCAATCTCTCGGGAGCCTGGTGAGCTCTTACCTCACCTTTTCACCCTTGCTGAGAACGATCCCAGGATCGCTCCAGCGGTCTCTTTTCTGTGGCACTTTCCCTGCCTCGCGGCCGGCCGCTGTTAGCAGCCACCCTCCCCCAAGGAGTCCGGACTTTCCTCGGACCTGACGCGCAGGCCCGCGACCATGCAATCTCCTCTCACACTAACGGCCTTGGTCAGGCTTGGTCTTCCTCCCCGACAGCCTGCGGCCAGTAGATAATCCGCGTACAGTGCGGACAGTAATAGATTTTTTCAGACTGCTGCAGCTGGCTGCTCTGGATCTGGTTGCACAGCTGAGGCGGCAGCCGCATATGGCAGCCCTGGCACGTCCCCTGCTGAATCTGCACCACGGCCAGCCCACCGCATTTGGCGAAAATGCGCTCGTAGCGGCTCTGGAGTGTCGGGTCAAGCGCGCCGACCAGACCGGCGCGCTCCTCGCGTTGCCGGCGCGATTCCGCTTCCAAATCCGTGATTTGGCTGTCCGTCCGCTCCACTTCCTGTCGGTGCTGGACCTGAAGTTCATCCAAGCGGATCCGGCTCTGGCTCAGGCCCTCGTTCTCCTGTTCTATCTGTTCAAGCAGTAGCAGCGTCCCCTCTTCCAGCTTGCCCTTTTCCTCCCGCATCAACTCGATTTCTCGTTGAGCGGCGAGCATTTCGCGCTCATTGCGGATGCGGTTCAGGCGGACCCGCTTCTCCTTGATTTTGTCTTCTTCGAGTTTGAGTCGCCCTTCGCTCTCACGGTGCTGAGCCTCAAGTTCCTGCAGTTTCTGGGATTGGGCTTCCGCCTCCTGCTCTGTTTTTGCCATCTCCGAGCCGATAGCGGTCACGTGCTGACGTAGGTCTTGCAGAAGCTGTTCTTTTCGAGACAGCCCTTGGTCGAGCTCCTGAAGCGCAGCCAGCACATCGATCTGTGTGGCCAACGAATACCCCCTTTCGCTTGTCTGCCGGTGTTGAGTGGGCCGAGACCGCAGAGTTTGGCGTATGGGCCCACCAGGACTCGAACCTGGGACCAGCCGGTTATGAGCCGGCCGCTCTAACCAACTGAGCTATGGGCCCCGGAATCACCCGAACTCTGTTTGCGCTCCTCCATATCATACGCCCGGGACTCTGCCTACTACTCGTCCCCGTTGGTCCGGTCGGTCGTCTTACTTACCCCAGCTGCTGCAGCTGGTGGAGCCCACGGCGGACGGCCTCGTCATCACCTCTCGACTCGGCTTCCCGAATCTGTTGCTGGAGCCGCTCGCGGGCAGATTTCCGCTGGGTGGTTTGCAGACGCCGCACACAATCGACAAACAGTTGTTCCCGCTGATCCATGTCCTGCTCGGACGGGCCGTGGCCATCGGCCTGACTGACCCGGTCAGCCAAGCCCTCGAGTTCCTGGGGCAGGGTGTCGAGCACACTCCCGACATCGATCTGATCGTGTTCCTGCCAGGCCGCTACAATACGGGTGGCCAGCGCTCCCCAGTGTTGAAACGCCGCGACAATGCCCTCGCTGGCGGCCCGCAGGGCGAGCCGACGGTCAGTCAGCAACAGGTACAACAGCTCCGTCTCGGCCGCCGCCTGGGGCGAGGAGGCTGGCTGGCGACGTGGCCGGAGCTGGGGCGACGCGGCTGGGGACGGGCGGGCGTCGGCTGCCGAGCGGCGGAGTTCTTCTTCGTTTACCCCGAAATGCTGGGCAACCCGGGTCAGCAGCGCGCCGCGCAACAGCGCATCGCTCGGGTTCAGCTCGGACAGCGCGTCGCGGGCAGCCTGGGCTCGCTGAAAAGCCGAGGCCCCGGGGGGCAGAGCGTGACGACGCAGGTAGAAATCCTGGAGCGACGCGGCCCGCTCAATCAGGCTGTCCAGCCCAGCCTGCCCGTGCCCGCGGACAAAGGAGTCCGGATCCTCGCCCTGGGGCAGAAAAATGCCTCGGCCGTTCACACCAGCCTCCAGGCACAGGGGGTAGGCTCGGGTTGCCGCCCGTCGGCCAGCCTCGTCGCCGTCAAAAAAGAAGTAGACCTCGCGGCTGAAACGACGCACCTGCCTGAGCTGATCAACGGTCAGGGCCGTTCCCAGGACGGCAGCCGTCTCGGCATGACCGTGCTGGACGAGCGCCAGCAGGTCGATATAGCCCTCCACGAGCAGGGCGCGGTCTCCGCTTTTGATGGCGGCCTTGGCCTGGGCCAAGCCGTAGACCAGCGCCCCTTTTTTATACACCGACGAATCCGACGAATTGATGTATTTGGGCAGCGGCCGGCCTGACGCCGACCGGACCTGTTCGGCCTGGGGCAGCAGCCGCCCGCCAAAGCCGACCGGCTGGCCGACCACATCGGTAATCGGAAACATCAGACGATGGCGGAACTTGTCGTAATAGCCGCCCCGCTCCTGCTGGCCGATGAGCCCAAGCCGCGCGGCCCGGTCGAGGTCGGCCCGTTGCTGGGTCAGAAAGCGGACCAGGCCATCGCGCCCGGGCGGGGCAAAGCCCAGCCGGAACTGGTTGGCGATGTCAGGCTCGAGCCCGCGCTGGGCCAGGTAGTGGCGCGCCTCACCCCCGCCCGGACCAGCCAGACAGCGCTGGAAATAGACACTGGCCAGTTCGTTGAGGCGGTACAGACGGGCGCGTTCCTGAGCCTGGGGATCACGGTTCTGGGGCAGGGCCACACCGGCCTGTTTGGCCAGACGGCGCACGGCTTCGGGAAACGTCAGGCCCTCGATCTTGGAGACAAAGGTAAACACATTGCCGCTGACGTTGCAGCCAAAGCAGTGAAAGAAGCCGCGTTCTTCATGCACGCTGAAGGAGGGGGTCTTTTCGGCATGAAACGGACACAGACCCATATGGTTGCGGCCCGATTTGCTCAGGGCGACATAGCCCGAGATCACGTCAACAATACTGATCCGGGCGCGGATCTCGGCCAAACTGGCCTCAGGAATCCGGTCTGCCATGTCGGCGGCCTCTCAGTCAGGGTGGAGTATGACAACTGTCCTGTCCCGCGTAAAGCAAAACACCCACCCGGACTCGGGTGGGTGTGGAGAGACGCGACACGGACGGGGTGGCGCGGTGAGGGTTAGTAGAACGAACGGCTGGCCCGACGCAAAGCGCGTTTTCTGGCGGCCACGGCTTTGCGCTTGCGGCGCACGCTCGGTTTTTCATAGTGTTCGCGTTTTTTGAGTTCCTGGAGAATACCAGCCTTCTCACACTGCTTCTTAAAGCGGCGAATGGCGCTTTCGATGGGTTCGTTTTCTTTGACTCGAACACCTGCCATGGGGTCATCACCTCCTCCCGGCGGGCAATCAGGATAAACGCTCGTCCGAGAAAGTCAAGCGTTGGCCTTCAAAGTGGACAAGCCGAGCCGGATAGCACACAATGGATCATGGCCGAGGCCGCCCCTCCCCAACCCAGTCTGAGCAGCAGGCTCTTCAGCCTGCTGCAAACCCGTCAGCAGGGCGCCAACATTGTGCTGGCGTGTGTGGTCGGGCTACTGGTCGGCGTGGTGGCAATCGGCTTTCACGAGTTGCTCCATCTCGTCCAGCGCATCGCCCTCGGCTCGACCTCTCCGCTGGCCATCCTGCCGACCCTGCCGTGGTATTGGAAGCTGTGTCTGCCGGCAATCGGCGGCCTGCTCGTCACCCCGATTGTCACCCGCTGGGCGGTTGAGGCCAAGGGGCACGGCGTGCCGGAGGTCATGGAGGCCGTGGCTCTACGGGGCGGCATCATCCGCGCCCGGGTGGCGCTGGCCAAGGCCGTGGCGTCGGCTGTGACGATCGGCACGGGTGGCTCGACCGGACGTGAAGGCCCTGTCATTCAGATCGGCTCGGCCCTGGGGTCGAGTTGCGGACAGCTGCTACGGTTGTCGCCGGACCAGGTGCGGACGCTGGTCGGCTGTGGGGCGGCGGGCGGCATTGCGGCGACTTTTAACGCCCCGATCGCCGGGGCATTCTTTGCCCTTGAGGTCATTCTGGGCAATTTTGCCGTACCCGCCTTTGCGCCCATCGTACTCTCGTCGGTGCTGGCGACTGCGGTTTCACGCGCCTATATGGGCAATGTCCCGGCCTTTCAGATTCCCCAGTATTCCCTGGTGCACTATGGCGAGGTGCCGCTGTATGCCCTGCTGGGTATTCTGATGGGACTGGTGGCCGTGATCTTCATTCGCGTCCTGTATAAGAGCGAGGATCTGTTTGAAAACAGCCCGATTCCACCCGCCCTGCGGACAATGGTCGGCGGTCTGCTGGTTGGCGTCCTGCTGCTGTACTGGCCCGAGGTGTATGGGACGGGTTTTGAGGCCATGTATCGCCTACTGCACGAAGCGACCGACTGGCAGGTGTTGGCCCTGCTGTTCGGCATCAAGCTCATTGCCACGTGCACCACCCTGGGCTCGGGTGCGTCGGGTGGCATCTTCTCGCCGTCCCTGTTTCTGGGCGTGGTGGCCGGAGGTCTGTTCGGGCAGATCGTTCACGCCGTCTTGCCCGGCCTGACGGCCGAACCCGAGGCGTATGCCATGGTCGGCATGGGGGCGGTCGTGGCCGGCACGACCCATGCGCCGGTCACCGCGATTCTCATGCTGTTTGAGCTGACCGGGGACTATCATATTATTCTGCCGGTGATGGTAGCGTGTACCCTGAGTACCGTCACCGCCCGTTATCTGTACAGCCACTCCATCTATACACTGAAACTCTCGCGCAAGGGCATCTCCCTGCTGCGGGGACGGGAAGAGACAGTCATGCAGTCCTTCCAGGTGGCGGATGTCATGCGCAGTCCGGCCCCGACCCTGCCTGAAGAAGCCCCGTTTCAGGAGCTGGTTGATTCCTTTCTGGATTCCCAAGAGCCGCACTACTATCTGGTCGATCACGAGTCACATCTGACCGGGGTGATTCATCTCCACGATATCAAGGGCTTTCTGAGCGAGGGAGGACTCGACGGGCTGATCATTGCCCGCGATGTGGCTCATCCCGTCTCGGTCATGACCCATCCCGGCGAAACGCTGGCCGAGTGCCTGGAGAAGTTCAGCGGCAATGCCACCGAACGTCTGCCGGTCGTTGACTCGGCCTCGGCACGCAAGGTCGTCGGTATTGTTGCCCAGCAAGACGTGATTGACCTGTATAACCGCGAGGTCTTGCGCAAGGAGTTTCTGGGCACCGTGCCCATTGATTCAACCCAGCGCCGTGGTGCGCTCACCCTACCGCCCCAGTACACCGTTGTGCCGCTCCGTCTGCCCGTAGCATTCAGCGGCAGAACGCTCAAAGACCTCGACCTGCGCGCTCAGTACGACGTGACCGTCCTGGCCGTGCGGACGCCCGCAAACTCAGGCTCGCGTGATTATCTGCCCCAGCCCGACCAACCCCTGCAAGCCACCGACACCCTGATTCTGGCCGGTCACCGGCAGGCGCTGGATACCTTCCAGCGGCGTTTCTCCACAAGCGAGGAGATGGATAAGGGATAAGTGGTCTCACGCCTCGGCTGGAGAGGAGTTGCTCTCCGCAGCCTCGCTGCGCTCGATGGACTCCCAGAACAGGCGGTGCCAGTTCGTTATCGTGCGGAACTGCTGCACATAGGCTTCCAGACCGAGCAGGGCGCGCACCAGGAACAGACGGTGGCCGGGCGCGTTGAAGATGCGGTGCTCCAGGCTCAGGGCCGTGACCGCCATGCTCTTCTCGGCCGAGCGATAGTCGTGGGGGTCATAGACCCGATCTTCCAGCACCGGCTCGAAGATCAGATACATGATCTGGATCAGCGGGGCAGGATCAACGCCGGCGTCCAGGAAGCCGAGATCGACAAAACACTCCGCCATGGTCTGCTCGTCGCGCTCGACAATGGCCCGCGCCAGCGCCAGATAGGCGCGCCGAATGGCCGGAGGAAAGATCCGCACGCTGCCAAAATCGAGCATGCTGATCTTGGGGTGATAGGTCACCAGATAATTCCCCGGCTGGGGATCGGTATGCAGCACGCCAAAGTCGAAAATCTGGCGCCAGGTGATCTGAAAGTATTTGATCGCCACCCAGTCCTTGAGGTCTGTGTCAACGCCCGGAGCCAGAATATCGCGGAACGTATAGCCGTCCACATAGTCCATGGTCAGCACCCGTCGGGACGAAAACTTGGGGAACACCCGGGGGATGATCAGCTCGTCGTCATCGGCAAACAGACGCCGGAAGCGCCTGATATTCTCGGCCTCGTGCACATAGTCAAGCTCTTCGTGCAGCCGCGCCGCCATCTCGTCGTAGATTTCGTCCATCTCAAACGGCTGACGCAGGACATCGCGGGTCAGCAGGGTCAACACCCGGAGCAGCGCCTGCATGTTTTTGAGGTCTTGTTCAACGGTCTTATCCACGCCGGGATACTGGATTTTGACGACCACCTGCCGGCCGTTCCTGAGCCTCGCCCGATGGACCTGACCGAGCGAAGCGGCGGCAAACGCCTCAGGCTCGAAGTGGGTGAACAGCTGCTCGGGCCAGGCCCCGAGTTCTGTCTTAAGCTGTTCGCGGATGAGGGCGTAGTCCATTGGCGGAAGAGACGACTGGACAACCGACAGGACGTCGATCACCTCGGACGGCAGCAGGTCGCCACGCATGCTGAGCATCTGGACGAGCTTCATGAACGCCCCGCGCAGTTCGCGCGAACGCTCGACAACACGCAGGGCATTCTTGAGGTGCAGGGCGAACAGCGCCTGCTCGTTTTTATCCGCGGACTGGAAGAGCCGGGTGAGGGCGTGCCAGGCATAGCTGCCGCCCACCGCCGAGGTCAGCGAGCCAACCTGCAAGGCGCGTTTTGCCCGCCCCTGAATCAGGTCCGTGGGTTTGGATGACACGTCAGACGATTCATCAGCGTTGCCGCGGCCGCAGCGCCAAAGCCGTTATCGATATTCACCACGGTGATGCCGCTTGTGCACGAATTGAGCATGGCCAACAGGGCGGCCAGGCCCTGAAAGCTGGCGCCATAGCCGACGCTGGTTGGCACGGCGATCACCGGCCGCTCGACGAGTCCGCCAACGACGCTTGGCAGGGCGCCTTCCATGCCGGCCACTACAATCAACACGCTGGCCGCCCGGAGCCGGTCGAGGCTGTCGAGCAGGCGGTGCAGGCCCGCAACTCCGACATCGTACAGACGTTCCACCTGGTTGCCCAACAGTTCGGCCGATACCGCCGCCTCTTCAGCAACAGGGAAGTCGGCCGTCCCGGCCGCAACGACAAGCAGGCTGCCCTGCTCGGGCGGCGGGCCGGGCGGCTGTCCGAGGCTGGCCAGTCGGGCCTCGGCGTAGTAGCGCAGCGCCGGTAGCAGGCTGCGCAGCGCGTCCGCCCTGTCGGCCTCGAGCCGGGTCATCAGCACGTGGTGGCCGCCGGCGCTCAGGCGGCGGGCAATCGCCGCGATCTGGTCCACGGTTTTGCCCGGACTGAAAATGACCTCAGGGAGTCCGGTGCGCAGCCGGCGGTGGTGGTCGACCCGAGCAAAGCCGAGGTCTTCAAAGGGCAGGGTTTTTAGCGCTTCGACGGCCTGCTCAACCGCCACCTGTCCGTTGCTGACCCGGGACAATAAGTCGTGCAAACGCGCGGTATCCATAGCGATCCAGGCTATCAGGCGCGGCGGAAATGATCGTGGCCGGCCTGTGTTGGAAGATACGGCTCACCGGCCGCGTCAAGCACCCGGCTGCCCTCTCGCTCGGGGACAATCGTTCCAATCCGGGTCACCGCACAGCCACAGGTTTCGGCCACCGCTCGCAGCGCATCGCGCCGGGCAGTTGGTGCACAGAACAGCAACTCATAGTCTTCGCCGCCGGTCAGGGCCAGATCCCAGGCCCGGGGACCGAGGAGACTGCGGTAGGCATCAGACACGGGCAATCGGGACGCCTCGATGCGTGCCCCCACCCGGCTCTCTTCGCACAAATGACCCAAGTCCTGGAGTAGCCCGTCGCTCACATCCAGCATGGCGCTGACAAGGCTCTGGGCGGTAATGGTTCGGGCCACCTCAAAACGCAGTTGCGGACACACAAAGCGGTCTTTGGGGCCCTGGGCAATGGCGTCATCCCGACCGTCCTGGAAGAGCCGCAGCCCCAGCGCCGCGTCGCCCAGGCTGCCGGTGACATACACGTCATCACCGACCCGCGCCCCGGATCGGGTCACAATCCCGTGCGGCGCGCGGCCGAGCAGGGTGACCGACACCGTCAGACACGGCCCGGCGCTCATATTGCCGCCAATCAGGGCGACCTGTCGCTCGCCGGCCGCCGCCAGAAAGCCGTCAAAGAAGGCGTCGAGATCTTCGACCCGATCATCCTGGGGCGTACTCACGCTGAGCAGGGCGAAAGTCGGTTCGCCGCCCATAGCGATGATATCGCTGGCATTGACCGCAAATGCCTTTGCTCCCAGACTCGCAAAAGAGGTCCATTCGCGCCGAAAGTGGACGTTTTCGACCAGGGCGTCGGTGGTCAGCAGGGTCGTGCCGGACAGACTGAGCGCCGCGCAGTCGTCGCCCATACCGAGCGTGACGCGTGGGTCAGCAGCCACGCGCCCGCGCAGACGGCGGATGAACGGGAACTCCCCAAGGTCGCGAATCTGCATCGGCGCTGCTCTCGTCGGCCCGCGACCGGCTCAGCCAAAGAGTTCCTTGACCTTGTCAAAAAAGCCGCGGCTCTGCGGATGACCATCCGCTCCGTCAAGCTCGGCAAACTCCTGCAGCAACTCCCGCTGGCGGCCGGTCAGTTTACGCGGCGTTTCCACCGTCACCCGCACGAGTTGATCGCCACGTCCGCCGCCGCGCAGATCGACAATGCCCTTGCCGCGCAGACGAAACACATTGCCCGACTGGGTTCCGGCCGGAATCTTCATCTTGAGCTTGCCCTCAAGCGTCGGCACCTCGATGTCCGCTCCGAGCGCGGCCTGCGGAAAGTTGATCGGCACCTCACACACCACCTCGGTATTCGCCCGCTCGAACAGCGGGTGCTCGCGCACCCGAATCAAGACGTACAGGTCACCGGGAGCGCTGGCCGCCGGACTGTACTCGCCCTCCCCCCGCAGTTTGAGACGGGAGCCCGTATCAACCCCGGCCGGAATCTTCACCTGCAGGGTCGAGGTCTTGCGGACCGAGCCGCTGCCGTGACACGGCGGGCAGGGATCGGTCACCACCGAACCCTGTCCGCCGCACTGATTACACGTCCGGGCGATGGTGAAGAAGCCCTGTTGAAAGCGGACCTGGCCGGTCCCGTGACAGCCCGAACAGGTCACCGGACGGGAGCCTGGTTTGGCTCCACTCCCCCCGCACGGCTGACAAACGCTGGTGCGGGGGATGGAGATAGTTTTTTCCGCCCCAAAGGCGGCTTCCTCAAAAGAGATCTCAAGGCTGTAGCTCAGGTCTTGCCCGCGGCGGGCACGACCACGCCCCCCGCGGCCACCCGTGCCAAAGAAGTCGCCAAAAATATCGCCAAAAATATCTTCAAAATTTCCGCTGAAATCGAAGCCACCGCTGCCCATCCCGGCCTGCTCAAACGCGGCGTGCCCATAGCGATCATACTGGGCACGCTTCTCAACATCGCTCAAGATCTGGTAGGCTTCCGAAAGTTCCTTGAACTTCTCCTCGGCGGCTTTATCTCCGGGGTTGCGATCCGGATGGTACTGTAGGGCGGCTTTCCGGTACGCCTTCTTGATGTCGTCCGCACCCGCGTCCCGACTGACCCCGAGCAGTGCATAGTAGTCCGCTTTCGATGCCATACCCCGTCCTCTGCCCGTTCAATAAAAAGCCCCCACTCCTCCTATCACGGCGGAGTGGGGGCCCGTACAGGCACGGTTTGTTCGCGTTGGCCGCCGCCGTTTATTTGACCTCTTCGAAGTCCGCGTCCACGATATTGTCTCGGTCTTTTGTCTGGCCTCCGCCACCCGCGCCCGCCTGGGGTCCGTCCGGTCCGGCCGTGCCGTCCTGCGCATTGGCCTGCTGCTGTTCCTTGGCCGCCCGGGCGTACATCGCCTCGGCCAGCTTATGGGAGGCTTGGGTCAGCTCTTCGGTCGCGGCCTTGAGGGCCTCAAGATCGTCGCCGTCCAAGACCTGTTTGGCCTTTTCCAGGGCCGCGTCGATGTTCTTCGCGGCCTCGGCGTCAACATCGTCCCGATGCTCGGCGAGCGACTTTTCAGTGGAGTAGATCAGCGAGTCGAGCTGGTTGCGGGCTTCGATTCGCTCCCGGCGCTGTTTATCCTCGTCGGCGTGCGTTTCGGCGTCTTTGACCATCTGCTGGATTTCGTCCTCGGACAGGCCGCTCGACGCCGTGATCTGGATCGACTGCTCCTTGCCGGTGCCGAGATCTTTGGCGTTGACGTGGACGATGCCGTTGGCGTCAATATCAAACATGACCTCGATCTGGGGTATGCCGCGCGGGGCGGGCGGAAGCCCGACCAGATCGAACTGGCCCAGCAGTTTGTTGGCGTTGGCCATTTCCCGTTCGCCCTGGTGGACGCGGATAGTCACCGCCGTCTGACTGTCGGCCGCAGTCGAGAACACCTGGCTCTTCTTGGTCGGGATGGTGGTGTTCTTTTCAATCAGTCGGGTGAACACACCGCCCAGCGTCTCAATGCCCAGCGACAGCGGGGTCACGTCGAGCAGGAGCACGTCTTTGACATCGCCGGTCAGGACCGCGCCCTGAATCGCAGCGCCGATGGCCACCACTTCGTCAGGGTTGACCCCCTTGTGGGGGTCTTTGCCGAAGATTTTCTTGACCCGCTCCTGAACGGCCGGCATGCGGGTCATGCCGCCGACCAGGACGACCTCCTTGATCTGGCTGGCGGACAGGCCGGAGTCCTTCAGCGCGGTCAAACAGGGGGCCTCAAGCCGCTCGAGCAGATCGGCGCATAAGGCCTCAAGCTTGGCCCGGGACAGCTTCATCGTCAGATGCTTGGGACCGCTCTGGTCGGCCGTGATAAACGGCAGATTGATCTCCGTCTCCATGGACGACGACAGCTCGCACTTGGCCTTTTCAGCCGCCTCTTTGAGCCGCTGGAGCGCCATGCGGTCGTCGCGCAGCTCCACGCCCTGATCTTTCTTGAATTCGTCGGCCAGATAATCGATGATCCGCTGGTCAAAATCGTCGCCGCCCAGAAAGGTGTCGCCGTTGGTCGATTTCACCTCAAACACGCCGTCACCGACCTCCAGGATAGAGATGTCAAACGTTCCGCCACCCAGGTCGAACACCGCAATCTTTTCGTCGGTCTTCTTGTCCAGACCGTAGGCCAGCGAGGCTGCGGTCGGCTCGTTGATGATACGTTTGACGTCCAGGCCGGCAATCCGTCCGGCGTCTTTTGTGGCCTGGCGTTGGGAGTCGTTAAAATAGGCCGGAACAGTGATAACGGCCTCGGTCACGCTTTCGCCCAGGTAGTCCTCAGCCGTCTGTTTCATCTTCTGCAAGATAAAGGCCGAGACTTCCGGCGGACTGTAGTTCTTGTCCCGGATTTCGACCCAGGCGTCGCCGTCCGACTCGGTCACGTGGTAGGGCAGCACCTCTCTGGCTTTGGTGACCATCGGGTCCTGGTAGCGATTGCCCATCAGGCGTTTGATCGAGAAGATCGTATTTTCGGGATTGGTGATGGCCTGGCGTCTGGCGATCTGCCCGACGAGGCGCTCTCCGCTATCGGTGAAAGCGGCCACCGAAGGCGTGATGCGGCTACCTTCGGCATTGGTGACCACGGTCGGTTCGCCGCCTTCCATGACCGCGACGACCGAGTTTGTTGTTCCTAAATCGATGCCAATTACCTTTGCCATGCCTCGTCTCCTTACGAAAAAACCTCCTCCTCCCAACCACCTCTCCAGCTTAGTTAATCACCCCCTCACGGCTTGGCAACCGTCAGTCCTCAGATTTTTTGTCGGCAGTATCCGACTCATTCTCATTTTCCGTCTCTGTCAATGCGACCGGGGCTTTTGAGACGCTGACCATGGCGGCTCGCAGCAGACGGTCGTGCAAGCTGTAGCCCGGCGTATGCTCCTCGGCCACGCTATTCGGGGGCAGCTCCTCGGTTTCGACCTGAGCTACGGCCTCATGCCGGGTCGGGTCAAAGGGCTCACCTGTGGCGCTCACCCGCGTCACGCCGTGCTTTTCCAGCACATCCAGAAACGCGCGCAAGACCAGCTGTACACCCTCAATCAGGGGCTGGCCGTTGCCACCTTCCCGGGCGTGAGCAATGGCCCGTTCCAGGTTATCCACCACCGGCAGCAAGTCCCGGACCAGCGGCTCGTTGGCGAATCGCAGGGCCTCGGACTTGTCCCGTTGCATACGGCGTTTAAAGTTCTCCAGTTCGGCCCGCTCGCGTAGAAAAAGCTCATAGTTTGCCTTGGCTTCGGCCTCTTTCTGCCCAAGTTCGGCCTGCAATTCGGCCTGGAGTGCGGCTCGGTCGTCAGCCGCAGCCGGGTCGGCTTGCTGAACCTCGGCCTCTGTTTGAGCCGCATCAGGCGGTGGTGCCTGCTGGGCCGCTCTCTCAGCCTCCTCGGCGTGTTGCTGCCCATCCTTGTCTTCCACAGCCACTTCACTCTCGTCGTGGTCGGTTTTCTGCATGCTGCGCCTCGTATATGGTGTGAGATACGCTCGAAAGAAGCGTGTGAATCATGTGTCCAGAAAAACTAAGAACCCGCCTGCGGACTGTCAAGCGGATGAGGGTGCGAGATTAGCCACAATGAGAGAAGAGCGCAGCCCAGCCATCGTCCTGCGGACACGTACCCACGCCGAATCGGACAAGATTGTGACCTGCCTGTCGCGGGATTGGGGGAAGATCAGCGCCATCGCCAAAGGCGCAAAACGCTCGCGACGCCGCTTTGTCAATGTGCTGGAGCCGTTCAGCCATATTCAGCTGCGCGTTCGGCCGAGTCGCAGCGAGGAGTTACTGTTCCTCCTGGGCGCCGAACTGATACAGGCGTTTCGGCGTCCGAGCAATGACCTGGAGCGCTTTGCCCTGGCCAGCTATATCGTCGAGTTGGCGGATGTGATGACCGCCGGACGTGAGGCCGGACAGGATTTGTATCAGCTCGTGCTGGACGGGCTCAGCGCGCTCGAAGTCCGGTCCGAGCTGTCGCCGCTGTTCGCCCCGCTGTTCGCCCTGCAAATCCTGCGCCAAGTCGGTTATGCGCCCGACTTCAGCACCTGTCAGCGGTGTGGGGCAAGCCTGGCCGAACAGGCTCAAGACGGCGCGGGCATCGCCCTGTCTTCCCAGCTGGGCGGGCTGCTGTGTCCGGGCTGTCATGGTCAGGGCGGAACGCTGTTGCGGCTGTCGCCGGAGACCGTCGTCGTCTTACGGGCGTATCACGATCCGCCGGTCGGGATATCGCCACGGACCAGGCAGGAAGTGCCGGCGCTGGTCACCCGCCTGCTGTCCCAACACCTGACCAGACCGCTGAAATCACTCGCTTTTCTGGAGCAGGTGGGAGCGTGGGGCATGCGCTCTGAAGCCAGTGCACCAGAGCCGCCCAGAAATTGACCCTCCCCAGGCCGGATGCTAGGCTGTTCGTTTGTTCTCTTGACAAAATCGCTCCACGCGGCGCCGAGCGTATCGCGAGCAGAGCAGGAGACCAGCATGGACACTCCGAAGCCGAACGGCAGAATAAAAAAACCCCGCGAGAAGCGCTATGTGTATTCGTTTGGGGGTGGCAAGGCCGACGGCAAAGCCAGCCTCAGCTGGCTGCTGGGCGGGAAAGGGGCCAACCTGGCTGAGGTCGCCGGATTAGGCTTGCCGGTTCCGCCCGGTCTGACGATTACCACCGAGGTGTGCTCCTACTATTACGGACACGGGCGCACCTATCCCGAAGAGCTGCCCAATCAGGTCCGGACCGGTCTCAAGCGCATTGAGCGGATTATCAAGCGCCGTTTTGGCGACGCCAAGCGGCCCCTGCTGTTGTCGGTCCGGTCCGGAGCGCGGGTGTCCATGCCGGGCATGATGGACACGGTGCTGAATCTCGGACTCAACGACACCACGGTCCAGGGCGTGATTCGGCAGTCCGGCGATGCGCGCTTTGCCTACGATTGTTATCGACGCTTCGTGCAGATGTACGGCGACGTAGTGCTGGGTCTCAAGCCCGAAACCCAGACTGCGGTCGATCCCTTCGAGCAGCTGCTGGAGCAGAAAAAAGCCGCCAAAGGGGTGGAAAACGATACGGACCTCGACGCCCAGGATCTCCAGGAGCTTGTCATTGCGTTCAAGAATCTGATCCGCGAGCGGCTCGACGTCACCTTTCCCGAAGATCCGCACGACCAGCTGTGGGGCGCGATCGGGGCGGTATTCGGCTCGTGGAACAATCCCCGGGCGGTGACGTATCGTCGGATCGAGAATATTCCCAGCGAGTGGGGCACGGCCGTCACCGTCCAGGCCATGGTCTTTGGCAACCTGGGTGAGGACTGCGCCACCGGAGTCGCCTTTACCCGGGATTTATCGACCGGCAAAAGCGAACTGAACGGCGATTTTCTGCTCAACGCTCAGGGCGAAGACGTGGTCGCCGGTATCCGTACGCCGCAGCAGATCACCCTGGCCGCGTCACGCCAGCGCGCCCAACGCGAGGGACGTTCCGAAGAGGAACGCAAGGCCGCGTATCCGTCGCTCGAAGAACAGATGCCGGAGTGTTTCTCGCAGCTCCGGGAGGTGGCCGGGGTGCTCGAAACCCACTACACCGACGCCCAGGATATCGAGTTCACCGCAGAACGCGGCAGGCTGTGGCTGCTGCAAACGCGGGCCGGCAAACGGACAGCCGCGGCCGCGGTGCAAATTGCGGCCGACATGGTCTATGAGGGGCGGATAGACGAGGCCACCGCGATTCTGCGCGTCGCCCCGACCCAGCTCGACCAGCTGCTCCACCCGACCCTGGCTGCAGACGCGCCCAAGAAGCTGCTGGCCCAAGGGCTGCCGGCCTCGCCCGGCGCGGTCAGCGGCGAGGTGGTGTTTTCTGCCGAAGACGCCGAAGCGGCCGCCCAAGCCAATCGCAAAACGATCCTGGTCCGGCTGGAAACCTCGCCCGAAGACATCAACGGCATGCACGCCGCCGAGGGCATTCTGACCGCCCGCGGCGGTGCCAGCTCGCACGCCGCCCTGGTCAGTCGCGGCATGGGAAAATGCGCGATTGTCGGCTGCGAGGCGCTGGAAATCGACTACGAGCGCCAGGAATTCCGTATTCCGGCCAGACAGCTGGTCGTCCACGCCGGCGAGTTCATCACCCTTGACGGGTCAACCGGCGAGGTCTTTCGGGGCCAGGTCCCCACCAGTGCGCCACAAATTGAAAGCCCGGCCTACCAGGCGCTGATGGCCTGGGCCGACCGGCGACGGCGCCTGCAAGTCAGAGCCAATGCCGATACACCGGCCGATGCCCAGACGGCCCGCGCCTTTGGGGCTGAGGGTATTGGTCTGTGCCGGACCGAACACATGTTCTTTGAGGGCGACCGGATCGACGCTGTGCGCGAGATGATCCTGGCCGAGAATACCGCCGGACGTGTCCGCGCCCTGAATAAAATCATGCCGATGCAGAAAGCGGATTTCATCGGTATTTTGCGGGCCATGGCCGGCCTGCCGGTGACGATTCGCCTGTTCGACCCCCCCCTCCACGAATTTTTGCCCACCACCAAGGAGGAGATCGCCGATCTGGCCAAAAAAATGGACGTGTCGGCCGAGCGCCTGCGGGTCAAGCGGAACGTCTTGCACGAACTCAACCCGATGCTTGGGCACCGGGGCTGTCGTCTGGGCGTGACCTTTCCCGAGATCTATGAGACCCAAACCCGGGCGATCATGGAGGCCGCCTGCGAACTGGCCCGGCAAAACGTCGAGGTGTTCCCGGAAATCATGGTACCGCTGGTCGGCTTTCAAAAAGAGTTGGAAATTCTGCGCGCCCGGATTGAGCAGGTGTGCCTGAGTGTCACGGCCAGCCACGGCCTCAAGATTCCGTACTCGATCGGCACAATGATCGAGGTTCCCCGCGCCGCCCTGCGGGCCGACCGGATTGCGCTGGCGGCCGACTTCTTTTCCTTTGGAACGAACGACCTGACCCAGATGACGCTCGGTTTAAGCCGTGATGACGCGGGCAAGTTTCTGCCCGACTATGTCAGCCAGGGCATTTTTGCCCAGGATCCGTTCGTGTCGCTGGATGAAGAGGGGGTTGGCTCGCTGGTCGAGCTGGCCGTCGAGCGGGGCCGGGTGGCCAAGGCCGATCTCAAAATCGGGGTGTGTGGCGAACACGGCGGCGATCCGGCCTCGGTTGATTTCTGTCACCGCGTCGGCCTCGACTACGTCTCGTGCTCGCCCTACCGGGTGCCGATTGCGCGCCTGGCCGCAGCCCATGCCGTGCTCCATAACCCACCCGCACCGGTCCGTCCGCCGCCGCCGCGCAGGACCCGTCGGGAGACGGCCCAGCCTGCGGCCAAGTAGGGTGGTTCGGGCTGCGGAGCATGGCACGCCACACGATTGACGGACACACTCGGACGGTCGGGATCTTCGGCGACCCGATTGCCCACACCCGTTCGCCGGCCATGCACAATGCGGCCTTCCAGGCTCTGGGGCTGCCGTATGTGTACCTCCCGTTTCACGTGCGTCCGGCCGATCTGGTCAAAGCCGTGCACGGAGTGCGAGCCCTGGGGCTTCTCGGCCTGAACGTCACTGTTCCGCATAAAGAGCGTATCGTCCGCTGCCTCGACAGCCTCAGTCCCGAAGCCGAGCTGTGTGGCGCGGTGAATACGGTCGTGAATCAGGACGGCCAGCTGTTTGGCGACAATACGGACGGCCGCGGTTTTTTGAACTCGCTGCAAGAGGCCAAACTCGTCCCACGCGGCCTCGAGGTCGTTCTGATCGGCGCAGGCGGTTCGGCGCGGGCCGTCCTGGTGTCTCTCATCCGGGCGCGGTGCGCCGCGATCAGGATTGTCAACCGCACCCAGGCCAACGCGCGCAAGCTCGTCCGCGCCTACCGCCGGACGGGCGAAACCCGACTTGAGGCTTTGCCGCTCGACGCCCTGTGCGACCCGGCCGTGGTGTCCGGGGCCGGGCTGGTCATTAACGCAAGCTCAGTCGGTCTCCACGGCGACGAATTTCTTCCCCTGGCCTACACCGCGACCCAGGCCGGCTGCCTGTTCTACGATCTCCTGTACCGCTCTGACCGGACGCCTTTCCTCAGGCACGCCCGGGCGGCCGGGCGGCCGGTGATGGACGGACGACGGATGCTGCTCCATCAGGGCGCGCTTGCTTTTTCCCTGTGGACGGGCCGTCCCGCCCCCCTGGAGGTGATGGACCGGGCTCTGCGGCGCGCTCTGCAACAGACTGCCTGAAGTGAGGAATCGGTATGCCGATCTTTCGTTGGCAAGGGGTCGGCCCCCGGGGCGAGCGGCTGACGGGTGAAATGGACGCGGCGAGCCCGGCTGTGGTCAGGTCACGGCTACGGGCCGAGCGTATCCGACCGCTGGACCAGACCATACGCCCCAAGCAGTCGCGGTTTGGGGCGGGCCTCGCCATTCCCGGCCTGGGACACAAAGTCCGCCAAAAAGACCTGGTCGTTTTCACCCGGCAATTTGCCACCATGATTGACGCCGGCCTGCCTCTCATACGCGGGCTCGACATCGTCGCCCGGCAGACAGACAACCCCGCCTTACAGGATATCCTCAGACAGGTGCGCCACGACGTTGCAAACGGCACGCCGCTGGCCGAGGCAATGGCCAAACATCCCAAAATCTTCACCGATCTGTACACCAGTATGGTCTCGGCCGGAGAGGCCGGCGGCATCCTGGATACCATTCTGACCCGCCTGGCCGGCTCTCTGGAAAAGGCGCTCCGCCTCAAGAGCAGCCTGACCGGCGCCCTGATCTATCCGCTGAGTATCATCACCGTGGCCATGGCGGTCAGCGCGGTGTTGCTTATCTTTGTGGTTCCGGTTTTTGCCCGCATGTTTGCCAGCTTCGGTCAGGCCCTGCCGCTCCCGACCCAGCTCGCGATCCAGCTCAGCGATTTCCTGCAGACCTATATTTCCCCGCTGCTCATTGTCCTGGTCGGGCTCATCCTTGGCCTGCGCAGCCTGTATCGCACCCAGACCGGGCGCTCCGTCATTGACCGTGGCGTGCTGCGCTTTCCCCTCTTCGGCCCGCTCATTCGCAAAGCGGCCGTCGCCCGCTTCACCCGGACTCTGGCCACCCTGCTGTCGTCCGGCGTGCCACTGCCCGAGGCACTGCTGGTGACCGGCAGCACCGCGGGCAACACCGTCATTGAGCGAGCCGTGCTGGCCGCCCATCACGCTATTCGCCAGGGCAAAACCCTGTCCGAACCGCTGGCCGCAAGCCAGGTCTTTCCACCCCTGGTCTCCCACATGATTGAGGTCGGCGAGCAGACCGGCGCGCTTGACCGCATGCTGGAGAAAATTGCTGACTTCTACGAACAAGAGGTGGACGCGACGGTGGCCAACCTCAGCGCGCTGCTCGAACCCGTGGTCATCGTCTTCCTGGGGCTCGTCATCGGCGGCCTAGTCGTTGCCATGTACCTGCCGATTTTCACTCTTGGTGCGGCCATGATGGGCTAGGCAGACGGGAGGATTCAAGACGGTCCAGCCGGTGCTCGGCCTTCGATCAGCGCTTCCAACTCGGTCCGCTCAAGCGTGAACCGGGTGTTACAAAACTCGCACGTGACCTGAGCCGAGCCCTGCGTGTCGAGCAGCTCCTGGACCTCGTCCCGGCCCAAAGCGACCAGCGCGCCCAGGACGCGATCCCGACTGCACCGACACACAAAACGCACGGTCTGTTCCTCAATCGCAGACGGGCTGAACGCGCCCACAACCTCGTGCAGAATGTCGTGGGCAGTGGCGCCACGGCGCACCATGTCGCTGACCGGCCGGGTCTCTGCGACCGTGTTTTCGAGCTGCCTGATGAGATCGTCGGGCGCCCCGGGCATGGCCTGGATCACAAAGCCACCCGCCGCGCTCACGCTCTCGTCGGGCTGGACAAACACACCGAGGCTGACCGCCGAGGGGATCTGTTCCGAATTCAGCAGATAGTGGGCGACATCCTGGCCGATCTCTCCCGACACGATGGGCAGAATGCTGCGGTGGGGGGTGGTCAGCCACGGCTGAGAGCGCATGACCACAAAGGTCCCGCTGCCGACCGCCCCGCCGACATCGAGCTTGCCGTTCCGGGAGGGCAGATGCGTCCGCGGGTGATAGACAAAGCCGCGCACGTCGCCGCGGGCGTTGGCATCAACAAAAATTCCGCGCAACGGCCCCTTGCCGACAAACTGTAAGGAGATCGTCTCGTCCTCTCGCAACAGACTGCCCAGCAGCAGGCCGGCCGTCATTGTCCGACCCAGCGCGGCGCTAGCGGTCGGAGCCGTACGGTGGCGCCGCCGGGCCTCGTCCACGAGCTGGGTGGTGACGGCCGCCACGGCTCGGATCGCCCGCCCGGCCGCGGTTGTCCTGACTAAGCCATCGGCGCTGTCCATGCTGTCCTTCCCGACGCCCGCCTGCAAGGCCACCTATGCGGAAGCCCGGGTCTGGCGCGAGCGGACCGACTTCTTTTTGGTCTTGGCCGGGGTCTGGGGGGTCGCCTTATTCAGCGGCACACATTCCACAATCTCCAGACCGTAGCCGGGGAGACTCACCAGGCGTCGCGGCGAATTGGTCAGCAAACGCATCTTGCGGACGCCGAGGCTGCGCAGGATTTGCGCCCCGATCCCGTAATCGCGAAAATCGTTCGGCTGCGAGCCCGGTCCGGAGACGACAGCCTCGCGGGCCGCACTCCCACGTTTCCTCGGCGAGGCTTTTTCGCGCAGCAGCTGTGCTCCCTGCCCCTCCTGTCTGAGATACAGAATCACCCCTTTGCCCTCGGCTTCAATCAGTTCCATTGAGCGTCTGATCAGCGCGCTGGTATTGGCCGCACTATAGCCAAAGACATCGCCGAACACATATTCGGTATGGGCTCGGACCAAGACCGGCTCCTCGGGTGAAATCTCGCCCTTGACCAGTACCAGGTGCTCCTGATCATCAACATCGCTGGTATACACGTGGGCGGCAAAATCTCCCCCCGAGCGCGTTGGCAGGCGGGCCTCGTCCACGTGATGGACGAGAGAGTCGTGACGCAGCCGATACTGGATCAGGTCGGCAATCGTGGCGATTTTCAGATTATGCGTCGCCGCGAATTCTTCCAGGTCGGGTAGGCGGGCCATGGTGCCGTCATCGCGCATGATCTCGCAGATGACGCCCAGGGGCTTGAAACCGGCCAGACGGGACAAATCGACCGCCCCCTCGGTCTGACCGGTCCGCACCAGCACGCCTCCCTGACGGGCGCGCAGGGGAAAAACGTGGCCAGGCATAACAAAGTCTTCAGACCGCGCACCGTCCCGCGTTGCGGCCAAGATAGTCACCGCCCGATCCTCGGCCGAAATCCCGCGTCCGACACCGTTTTTCGCGTCAAAGGAGACGGTAAAGGCGGTCCCCAGCGGAGCCGTGTTCTTGTCCACCATCATGGACAGGCCCAGCGCATCGGTCTGCTCCTCGGCCATCGGCATGCAGATCAAGCCCCGGCCGTATTTGGCCATGAAGTTGATCGCCTCGGGGGTAACGGCCTCGGCCGCCATACACAGGTCGCCCTCATTTTCCCGATCTTCGTCATCCATCAGAATAATCATCCGACCAGCCCGGATTTCTTCGATCGCGTCTTCTATCGAGGTAATGTATGGGCTGGTGTGATCCGGTGGGCTTGGGGGGGGAACGGAAAACATACTGGCGCTCCTTCACAATCTGAGATGTTCGGTGGTCGGGCCGAGCGGGCTCACCAGCCAGCCTGTGTGTGCTTATACCCCCTCGCCTCGGGACCTGTAAAGTGGCGACCGGCAAATCGGTCCGGTCGCCGGCTGAGCCATGCGCCGCCGGCTTGACCGGCTTATGCGGCGCGGCTAAAGTGAGGCCGTCAACAAGGGAGTCTGTAGAGGGGCAGACACGCGCATCGTCTTCGTCACACAGCCTGAGAAGACGCCACACGCCGAAGAGGATTGGGGACTCGGCACTCTGCGGCCAGCCTGTCAGCGTAAGGAGAGGGTTGATGCCACACGTCACCATCCTGGGATCGATTGACCTCCGCCAAATCATCATCCGCCGGCCAGAGATGTTTCTCCGAGACCCGGAGGGCATCAAGCGGGTCAGCGAGTACTACACCAATACCGATTGCAGCAAACTGCTCCTCGAAGCGCTCGTTATTGAGCCGGAGAAAAAACAGCAGTTCTTTTTCCAGGTCAACAAGAAGGCCAATGGAGCCGTCGTGCGGCTCGATCCCATCAGCGATGCGGAGAAAACGACCGGCGTCAAACGTCTGCTGGGCCAGGTGGCGTTCGCCATCAAATCGCTGTTTCCGGACTCGCGTTACGGCAAGACCAATATCGCCGATTTCATTCCCGATCACGAGCGCCCGAGCAAGGCGCGCGGCAAGAAACTCCGGGCGGTGGCCTAGACGCTGACCGGTGTATCACCAGCCGAGCCGTCCCCGCCGCCAGGCGGATGCGGCGAGCCCGATCTTATACCAACGGCTGAGGCTGATCCGCCGACCGAAGACCCGAAACTTCTGGGCCGTAATCTCGTCGAGCAGGCGGCGGTAGATGAAGTGCATGGCTTCTGCCGCCGCCAAGCTGCGACGGTCTTCTTCGGCCAGCGTGGCCGCAGCCCGCCGATAGTACTCTCGGGCTCGTTCCTGCTCAAAATCCATCAGCCGGACAAAAGCCTCGTTGTACACTCCGGCGCACAATTCCTGTTCGCTGTAGCCGTGGGCGACGATGTCCTCGGCTGGCAGATAAATCCGACCCCGTGCGGCGTCCTCGCCCACGTCACGCAGGATATTCGTCAGCTGGAGCGCCAGACCCAGGTTCTCGGCGTAGTCCGGGGTCTGGGGATTGCGGTAGCCAAAGATCTCAATGCAGATCAGTCCCACCAGACAGGCCACATGGTAGCAGTAGTCACGCAGCTCATCGAAGGTCTGGTAGCGTGTGCGGTGCAAATCCATCTCCACGCCGTCGATAATTCCAGCCAGGTGCCGACGCTGAATGGGAAAGCGCTGGATCGCATCGGCCAGCGCTTGGGAGATGGGATGACGGGGTTTCTGGGCGTAGCAATAGTCCAGCTCTTCCCGCCATAGGTTGAGCAGCCGGGCCAGGGTCTGGGTCCGACTGTCGCGTGTCTCGGGCGCGGTTTCAGAGGCGCGGTCGCCACGCCGCGTCGCGCCCGCCGACGCGGCGGGCTGATCGGTGATATCGTCCATGAACCGACAGAAGGCATAGGTCGCGTACAAGGCGTTGCGGCGTTCCGTGGACAGCAGACGAAACGCGTAATAGAAGTTCGAGGAACTCTGGCGGGTCACCCGGCGGCAGTAGGCATACGCTTCGGCAAGGGACGAGACGGGACGAGACGGGATAAAAGGACCGTATTCCTCGGATCGGGGCGGGGTCTGACTCACCGTGGGCCTTTGGGATCGTCTCGATACGCGCGTGCCTTCAGACCGGCTCGCTTACGCCGCCGCTCCGGGCTGTAAGCCCGCGATCAGCTGTCGGGCCTGGGAACGCGCCCAACTGTCGGCTTCGAGCAGGCTGTCGAGGTCGTTCACCGGAACAGGCGTATGGGCGTCCAACACCCGCTCATTGAGCGCGGCAATATCGGGAAAACGCAGCTGTCCGTTCAGGAAGTGCTCAACCGTCACCTCATTGGCCGCATTCAGCACGGCCGGACACGTCCCGCCCTGTTGCAGCGCCGCATAGGCCAAGCCCAGGCACGGAAATTTGTCAAAATCAGGGGCAAAAAATTCGAGCTGGGCCACCGCAGTCAGATCCAGACTGGGCAAGTGTTTGAGCGGCAGGCGGTCGGGATAGGCCAAGATATACGAGATCGGGACGGCCATATCGGGAATCCCGAGCTGGGCCAGGACCGAGCCGTCCACATATTCGACCATCGAATGGACAATGCTCTGCGGATGGACGATCACCGACACCTGTTCCGGCGGCAGGTCAAACAGCCAGCGCGCCTCAATCACCTCAAGCCCCTTATTCATCAGGGTCGCCGAGTCGATCGTGATCTTGTTACCCATCTTCCAGGTCGGATGCTGGAGCGCCTCTTCGACACTCACCTCGGCCAGTTCAGCGGTCGGACGTTGTCGGAAGGGACCGCCCGAGGCGGTCAGCAGAATGCGCTTGACCCGCTCGCGGGTCTGCCCCTGGAGGGCCTGGAAAATCGCATTGTGCTCGCTATCTACCGGCAGCAGGCTCACGCCGGCCCGCTTGGCCTCGCGCGTCATCAGCTCGCCGGCAATGACCAGAGCTTCTTTGTTGGCCAGCGCAATGGTTTTGCCGGCCCGTATACCGGCCAGGGTCGGCGGGAGTCCAACAGCTCCGACCAGGGCGGCCATCAGCATGTCGGCCTCGGGATGGGTAGCCGTCGCCAGCAGTCCTTCCGTCCCGCACAGGACCGTGCCGCCGAACTGGGGCAGCTGGTCTTTTAACGCGCGCGCGTCGTCTTCAGTGGCCAGGGACACCAGATCGGGCTGAAAACGCCGCACCTGCTCCACCAGTTTGGCCACATTCCGGCCCGCAGCCAGTGCCACCACCTGAAACTGTTCAGGAAACCGTTCGGCAACGGCGAGGGTTGTCACGCCGATAGAACCGGTTGAGCCCAGTACGGCCAGCTTTCTCATCACCGTCCCTCACCTGCTCAGAGCGGCGCCTCGCCATTTTCGCCAGCCCGGTTCTGCTGATGTTGTCCGCGGCTGAGAGGAAGCTGGGGCGCGTCGCCAATCCCCATAAACTGCATGCGGACCGAGCGGGGACGGGGACCGTCGAGTTCGGCAAAAATAATGCGCTGAAACTGACCCAACACCAGCTCTCCGTTTTCCACCTGTAGGGCCAGTGAGCCGCCCAACATGATGGCCCGCAGGTGGGCGGCCGCGTTCTTGCGCTCACAATCGGACAGCACCGGATCGTTATGCTTGTAACCCGTCTTGTCGGCCACCACCCGACGCAGAAAAGCATCCACGTCATCCCACAGGGCATCCTGGGTCTCGGTATAAAAGACACCGGTCGTGGTATGCAGGGTGGACACCACCCCCATACCATTGCTCACCCCACTCTCAGTCACAAACTCCTTGACCTGTTGGGTCAGATCGAACAGCTGGACCTGGGTTTGGGTGTCAAGCTGGATTGTCTTGGACCGAATAATCATGCAACACCTCTCCATACGCTATCAGTCGCGCTCACCCCAAAACCATTCTCCGGCGTTTTTGAGGCAGCCGTTGTGGGTCGTTTTTTGAGCCGCCTGTTTCTTCCCAACAAGACGGAAGACGGCAGCCTGCTCTCCCCCCGGATTTCATGCTGCTGCTACTAACCGCTCGGTCAGGAGACGACAAAAAAAGAGAGGGAGTCCTTCCTCTCTCTGCGTTTCACCCGGCGATCATAGAGACTGAGACTGAGCCTGTCAATCGCCACCCCGCGCTCCGTCCTCCGGTTCCTCGCCGGCCATAACTTTGCTAGCCTGGGGCCGGATTGGAGCCTGACAGGGAGGGTTTGCATGCCAGATCATCCGACGATATCTCGCCTGGGTCTTTGTGTCGCCCTCTTCGTCGCCCTGCTGTCCGTGCCAGGTAGACACGTCACAGCCGAGCCGGGCAGGATTGCCTACATCCATCATACCGGAGACCTGTATACGATCAGACCGGACGGCACCGACCGCCGTCAGCTGGCCTCCGGCGAGCTGTTGCAGCCCGTCTCGGGCTCTGTCCGGTCTTCCTTCTCTGTCGTCCCTGCCCAGTCCCGACCGGCGAGTCGGGCGGCCTATAGCTGGCCGCTGTGGTCACCTCGGGGAGAACGGCTGGCCTGTTTTCGGATCGTCCTCGACGAGCACGGCCAGACCGGAGAGCTGTATATTTTCGATGTGGCCAGCTCACGGGTGCTCAACGCCTACACCGAGCCCGGGCTGCGGCCCATCTATGCCTACTGGGCCCCCGACGGACACCAACTGGCGGTGTTGCGCAACCGGGCCGACACCTTATCCCTGGATCTGTGGCCCGCTGTGGGCTGGCAGGCGCCCACCATGATCGCCCGGGGTGCGCCGTTCTATTTTGACTGGCGCGCGGATGCGGCGGCACTCCTGGTCCACCACGGCCCGAGCGGTCAGACTGAGCAACCCGGCGGCCATGCGGTCGGCCTGCTCGATATTGAGAGCGGCCAACGCAAAACCGTGTCCCACAGTCCGGCGTCTTTTGGCGCTCCATCGTGGTCTTTCGACAGCCAGTGGATGGCTTACGGCGACGGCCGACAGCGGCCGGTCTCGCTCATGATCGCTCCGGCCGACGGCAACAGTCCCAAGCCGTTGGCCAGCGTCTCGCAACGCATCGCTATCGGCTGGTCTCCAACCCAGACGCTGGTGGCGGTGGCCACGACCTCACTGCCGGGGGGAGCGGTGTTCGAAGAACTGCGGCTCATCGACATTGCCAGCGGCCAGATCCGCCGCTTGGTCACAGAGCCTTTCGTCGCCTATTTCTGGTCGCCGGACGGGAAACGGATCGTGTACGCCCGGCACCGCCCCGGCAGCCGGCTCGGCACCTGGGTGGTTGTCAGCGTGGCCAGCGGACAGACGAGCGAGGTGACCGACTTTGCCCCGTCTCGGACGCTGAGCCAAGTGTTCCACTACTTCGATCAGTACGCCCTGTCGCATCGGCTCTGGTCGCCCGACAGCCAGCGGTTCGTTTTTGCCGGCAGCGCCGGCTCAGACGCCGACCCTCTGCTCGGTCTCCGCCATCCCCAGGTGTATGTGGTGGAAGCAAAAGCACGGGCCATCCCTAAGGTTGTGGCCGACGGCCACATCGCCTTCTGGTCCCCACGCTGAACACCGGCGCTCTGCCCGCCGTGTGCCTAAAAAGTCAGCAATGCCTATCATTTGCCCAGAAGAATCCGGGCTTGGGGAAAAAATGCAACAGTTTCCTTGCCGGATCGTCTCGTCCAGCCTGGCATCCACTTTGCTCAGGTAAAGAGGGGCCCGGTCGCCGTGTTGACCACGAGCGCCTGTATTTTCGCCTGGAAGGAGAGAGGACATGACGCGTAGCAGGAGTATCGGAAGATATTTGACAAGACGTTTCGGCTTGGGATTGGCGGGCAGTCTCGGTCTCATGATGTACGCTCCAGCTCAGGCTTTGGCCCAAGAGGCGTCAACGCTTGACAGCGGAGATACCACTTGGCTGTTGACCTCTTCGGCCATCGTCCTGATGATGACCGCCCCGGGCCTGGCCCTGTTCTACGGGGGCCTCGTCCGTCGCAAGAACAGCCTGTCAACCATCATGCAGAGTTTCATCCTGATCGCCGTGATGAGCGTCCAGTGGGTATTGTGGGGCTACACCCTGGCTTTTGGACCGGATATCGGCAGTATCATCGGCGGTCTGGACTGGCTGGGGCTGGTCGGGGTCGGCGGTGAGCCGAGCGATTACGCCCCGACCGTTCCCCACCAGGCATTCATGATCTTCCAGGGCATGTTCGCCATTATCACCCCAGCTCTCATCACCGGGGCGGTTGCCGACCGTATGAAGTTCAGCGGCTTCCTGGTCTTCATGGTCCTGTGGGCCACCTTTGTGTATGATCCCCTGGCCCACTGGGTATGGGGGGGCGGCTGGATCGGGGCCATGGGCGCCTTGGACTTTGCCGGGGGAACGGTCGTCCACATCAGCTCGGGCATTTCGGCGCTGGCCGCAGCCATCGTTCTGGGCAAACGGCGCGGCTATCCCCAGGAGCCGATGCCACCGCACAATCTACCGTTCACCGTCATCGGGGCGGCCCTGCTGTGGGTCGGCTGGTTCGGTTTTAACGCCGGCAGCGCCCTGGCCGCCGACGCCATCGCCACCAGCGCTTTTGTGGCGACCAACACCGCCGCAGCTGCCGCAACTCTGGGCTGGATGTTCACCGAGTGGGCGGTTCGGGGCAAACCGACCGTGTTGGGTGCGGCCAGCGGCGCGGTGGCTGGCCTGGTCGGCATCACGCCGGGAGCGGGCTTCGTGACTCCCCTGGCCGCGCTCGTCATCGGGGCGCTCGCCGGGATCTTGTGTTTCTTCGCCTGTAATCTCAAGAGCCGTCTGGGCTATGACGATTCGCTCGATGTGGTCGGCATTCACGGCGTTGGCGGAACGGTTGGAGCGCTGCTCACCGGTGTCCTTGCCTCACCGGCCGTCAACTCGGCTGGCGTGGGACTGTTGTACGGCAATCCCGGCCAGCTGTGGATCCAGTTCGTGTCCGTCGTGGCCACCATGGTGTACTGCTTCGTCGTCACCTTTGTTCTGCTCAAGATCGTGGACGCGCTCATCGGTCTACGGGTGGACGAGGAGGACGAAGACCTGGGGCTCGACCTGTCCCAGCACGGCGAGAACGCCTACACCATCTGAGACATCAAGATCGCGGCCGGCAGTTTTCTCCTGCCGGTCGTCCATGCTGCGCGGCGGGTGCCCGACCCGTCGCGCACGACAGGGCTCAGGCTCTCTCTTTTGTCTGACCTCAGCCCTCTACCGTCACCCGGTAGCCGGCGAATTTGCGGACGTTCAGCACCCCCGTATCGAACAGCAGATACTGCCCTTTGATGCCGGTCAGCGTCCCCTCGACCTCAGGACGCTTGTCAAGATTGTGGGAGACCAGCTTGTCGGCATAACGCCGCACGGGAAACCTGAAGCGGCGCGCTGGCTCGGCCAACAGCCGGACGACCCGTCCCTCGCCTGCGGTCGCGGTGATGCGGTCGATCTCGTCCTGACAGCGCTCAATCAGGGCGTCGCGTTGTGCCGGCAGATCGCACGGCGGGGGGTCGCCTCTGAGCATTTTGCGCCAGTCGGTTCGGTCGGCAACGTATTTTTTCAGCGCCACCTCAATCAGGCCGGCCAGATGGCGGCTCATGACCCGGAAAACAGGTAGGGCCTGGACCGCGCCCTGATCCAGCCAGCGGGTGGGAATCTGGCTGGCCCGGGTAATGCCGACCTTGAGTCCCGAGGAATTGGCCAGATAGACATAGTGGGGCTGCATGCAGTGGGCCAGGCCCCAGTCCGGCTGCCGACAGGTGCCGGCCGCATAGTGGCACAGCTCGGGTTTCACGATGCAGATGTCACAGCTGGCCAGGCTCTGGGAACACGGATAGCAGTGGCCCTGCTGAAAGCTCTTTTTCGTCTTGCGG
Organism: uncultured Binatia bacterium (SeqCode); assembly: GCA_965243735.1. Classification (GTDB taxonomy): domain Bacteria; phylum Desulfobacterota; class Binatia; order Bin18; family Bin18; genus JAAXHF01. The sequence continues at coordinate 1,689,778 of CBDEVZ010000008.1, read as the reverse complement.
CCGCACGCGACGCAAAAAATCTCCCCCTGGAAGCGTATCCGTAGCCTCGCGCCCAGCCGGTCGTTCAGCGCCAGCCCTTCCCCACCGACCGGTAGGGTATAGGTGACCGGAGTCGTCGCGGCCGTGCGCATCTTGGCCAACTCCCCGTGCAGCGTCCCCATCCCCTGCCTGCCTTTCTGAGCGTGTGTCGGTGTAACTACTTCCCCCGCCATACGGGTTTCCGCTTGTCCACAAACGCGCGGACTCCTTCTCGGAAATCCTGGCTCATATAGGCACGGACAATCAGGTCCTCGCCCAACTCGCCCTGCGGCAGGCTACGCCGGTAGTGCTGCAAACGGCGGATCGCTTCCTTTGTCACTTGCAGGGTAATGGGAGCATGGCCGGCAATCTCCTCAGCCACCTCTCGGACGTAGTCGTACAAGCCTTCGGCCGGCACGATATCGTTGACCAGCCCGGCTTGCCGCGCCTCGTCCGCGCCGACCAGCCGGGCGCGAAACAGCAAATCTTTCGTGCGGGCCGGTCCCAGCACGTCCAGCAGGCGGGCATGGACCGCGACCGACAGGCAGTTGCCCAGAGTCCGGGCAATCGGCACCCCGATGCGGCTGCCGGGCGTGCAGTAACGCAGATCGCAGGCCAGGGCCAGGGCCGCGCCACCGCCGACCGCCACCCCCTCGATAGCGGCGATGGTCGGCTTGCTGACCGCTTCGACCCGAGCCAGGACACGCTCCAGCCGGCGTTCGTACTCAATCGCATCGTCCGCCGTGCGAAAGGTTTGGAACTGGCTGATATCCGTCCCGGCCACAAACGCCTTGCCCCCGGCCCCGCGGACGATCAACACCCGGATATCGGCCTCGGTATCGACCCGCTCGCAGGCCTCAAGCAGGCCGTCATACATGGCCCAGGTCATGGCATTCCGAAACTCGGGCCGATTAAAGGTCACCAGCCCAACCGCTCCCTGTCGCTCAAACACGATCTCAGCTTGGCTCACGCGCACGCCCTCCCCTGTTCACACCAGACTCCTCGCTTGTTCAGACCCGTCTCTTCCGATACTGCCTCAGCCATGCATTTTTTCAACACGCCTGCCGGTCGCCTCGTCCTGCTGAGCATAGGCGTGGTAGCGATCTCGACCGCCGCGCCGCTGATTAAGCTCATCCCCGAGGTGCCGAGCGTGCTGGTGGCGGCCTCCCGGCTCGGTTTCGCCAGCCTGATCCTGCTGCCCCTGGGCTGGCGACACCGCCATGCCGTTGGCCGCTACCAGCCGGCCCTGGTGCTGGCAGCCGGCCTGTGCCTGGCCCTGCACTTTGTCAGCTGGATTGCCTCGCTGCGCTACACCTCGGTGGCCAGCTCGGTCATCCTGGTCACGCTCACCCCCCTGCTGCTGGTCCCGGCCGGCTATCTGATGTGGGGCGAACGCCCGACCCGCCGGCTCGGTCTCGGAATCGGGCTGGCCATAGGCGGCAGCGTGTGCATCGCCTGGAACGATTTTCAGCTCAGCCCGCCCCAGGCCCTGTACGGCGACCTGCTGGCCCTGGGCGGGGCAGTCATGATGGCCGCCTATCTGGTGTGTGGACGCCTGGTCCGACCGAGCGTTCCGCTGCCGCTGTACGCCGGCCTGGTGTACGCCTGTGCGGCCTTGTGCCTGTGGGCGGTGTGTCTGCTCAGCCCGGTGCCCATCCTCGGCTATGCCGGCTCGGCCTATCTGATCCTGCTGCTGCTGGGCCTCGGTCCCCAGCTCATCGGCCATACGGTTGTGAACTGGGCGCTGGCCTATCTCTCGCCAACCATCGTCGCCGTCATCCTGCTGGCCGAGCCGGTAGGCGCCTCCCTGCTGGCCTGGCTGTGGCTCGGCGAGTCGGTGTCGTGGCTACAGGGCAGCGGCGGCGCCCTCATCCTGATCGGGATCGGGCTGGTCAACGTTCAGATTCAGTCCGCCGCAGCTCCACGATGAGCAACACGAAGGCCACCGCGCCCAGCAGCTCGAACGCTTCCTCAACATACGGATCTTTGGTCGCCCGATCATAGATCCGTATCCCCCAATCGCGCTGGAAGGCGGTTGCCTTATCCCAGATCTGGCCCAGCCCGAAACACGCCAGGGTCAGCCCGGCCCACACCAGGCTCGCTCCCCGACCGTAATGCCGCAGCCCGGCCACCAGCAGCGGTGCTCGCCGTACCACATACCCCCCCCAGGCCAGGCTCAGCCCGATTGAGGGCAGGCCGAGGATGAGCTTGGTGCTGAGCGGCACGCTGTCCCGAAACAGATACGCCCACGAAAACATCCGATCCGCGAAAAATTCCTGATCCAGGTCCAGCTCTCGCCACACAAAGAAAAAGGCAAAGCCCAGGACAAAAACCCAGAACACGCGCGCCTGGCCCTCGGCCCGCCACAGGCTCAGCAGGCCGAGGCCCAGCGCCAGACCCAACACCCCGGCCTGGACGTTCTGGAACAGGCCGTACTCCCGCATACTGAGCCACGCCCCGGCGTCGAGCAGACCCAGCACCAGGCTGGCCAGACCGCAGCCTGCAAAAATGGCCAGCTGGGAGCCAGCGATGTTTCTTGACAAGACCCCCTCCTCCTCGCACTATGCCTGCATAGCTGAAAATACAGGAGGCCGTATGTCAAGCGAACACAACAAAGCCGTTGTCCGAAAAGCCATCGATGCCCTCAGCCGCGGCGACATGGCCGGCTTTCTGGCCGATGCCGCCGACGACGTGTCTTTTACCCTGATCGGCTCCACCCCGCTGTCGGGAACGATTCGGGGCAAAAACACAATTGAGCAGGGGCTGACCACCATCCTGGGCGAGCGCCTCGAAGGCGGGGCAATCGTCATGACGATTGAGAACCTGATTGCCGACGGCGAGTACGTTGCCGAGCAGGCCACCGGCGTATCCCGCACCCACACCGGCAAGGACTACAACAATACCTACTGCCGGGTGTGGCGGATTGTGGACGGGAAAATTCACTCCCTGACCGAGTACCTCGACACCGAACTCGTCAGCGACGCCCTGTGTGACTGAGGAGCGACAGGATGGATTTTGGGATTTGTACCGCCTCGAAGATCGACGAGATCGGCTATATCACCCACGCCGAGAACCTCGGCTATTCGCACGCCTGGATAGCCGACAGCCAGATGATCTGGTCGGACTGTTACGCGGTTCTGGCCCTGGCCGCCCAGCAGACCCGTCGCATGAAGATCGGGACCGGGGTGTCGGTGGCCGGCACCCGCCTGGCACCGGTCACGGCCAACAGCATCGCCACCATTAACCAGCTGGCTCCGGGCCGGACCTTCCTGGGCATCGGCACCGGCAACACGGCCACCCGGCTGATGGGCCACAAGCCGATGAAACTCAAGGAGTTCGCCGACTACCTGCGGGTGCTGCGCGGCCTGTTGCGCGGCCAGGAGGTCGACTTCAGCTGGCAGGGTCAGACCCATCCGGTCCAGTTCCTGATGCAGGACCACAAGTTCATCAATGTCGAGGAACCCATCCCGCTGTACGTGTCCGGTTTCGGCCCCAAGGCCCAGGCCCTGGCCGGGGAGTACGGCGAGGGCCTGGTCATGTCGGTGCCGCCCAACCCCGGCTTCATGCACCGCGCCTTGCAGAACGCCGAGGCCGGGGCTCAGCGCGCCGGGCGGAGCCTGGCCGACGACTTTTATACGGCCTCGCTGACCACGGCGGTGATTTTGCGGCCGGGCGAATCCCTCAACTCCGAGCGCGTGCTGCGCGAGTGCGGCGCGTTTGTGATCGCCTCCATCCATTACCTGTACGACAAGATTCGCCAGTTCGGCGGCGACCCACCGGGCCACCTGCGCCAGATATGGGACGAGTACAGCGCCCAGGTCGAGGCCACCCCCGAGACCCACCGGCATATGCGCATCCACGCCGGGCACTGCACCTATCTGCTGCCCGAAGAGGCCAAATTCGTCACGCCTGAGCTGATCAAATCGACGTGTCTGGCCGGCAGCCCGGAGGAGATCATTGATCAGGTTCGCGGGCTGGAGCAGGCCGGGCTCAAGCAGCTCATGCTGCTGCCGTCGTTTGAGACCCAGTACCAGGTCATCGAGGATTTCGCCCGTCAGGTGATGGACAAGCTGTGAGAACGGGCTCAGAAGGCCCGATGCAACAGCGCCTCACCCCGCACATAGCGCCCCAGGTTATCCAGCCAGATGTCTGCCACGCGGGGCACATACAGGGGCGAGGACCAGGCGTTATGCGGGGTCAGGAACAGATTCGGCGTCTCCCACAGGGGGTCGTCTTTTGGCCACGGCTCGGTCGGCAGCACGTCCAGACAGGCTTGCCCAAGCCGACCCGCCACCAGGGCGTCCCGGACCGCCCCGGTATCCACAATCGCCCCACGGGCAATATTGACCAGGGTCGCGCCCGGTTTCATCCGGGCCAGCTGTGTCCGGCCGATCAGTCCCCGGGTCTGGGGCGTGAGCGGCAGCGCCACCACCACAAAATCGGCCTCGGCTAAAAACGTCTCCAGCTCGGCCAGCGTGCCCTGTTGATCAACCTGCTCGACCGCAGCCGCAGACTGTCTCAGCCCCAGCACCCGCATGCCAAAGCCCTTGGCGTAGCGCGCAACGCGGCTGCCGATCGCGCCCAGACCGATAACCAGCAGCGTCTTGTCGCTCAGGCTTTGCAGCTCAAGCAGCCGCCATTCGCGAGCCCGCTGCTGAGCCTGCAAGTCACCCAGCCGCTTGGCCGTCCACAGGATGAAACTCAGCGCAAACTCGGCCACCTCGGGCGCGTTGGCCCCCGGGCTGTGGGTCAGCATCACGCCCTTGGCGCGCATGGCGTCATAAAAAGGCCCGTCCACGCCGGCGTCCTCGGTGTGCGCCCAGCGCGGTTCGGGCAGGGCCGAGACCGTGTCAACAAACGCCCGGGTGTAGGCATCGCCGGCCAGGACGATCAGCTCGCACGCGTCGGGCGGCTCTGACCACGAGCCGTCCGCTTCCAGCAGGGCCCAGCCGATATCCGGCGCAATGTGTCGGGCCGGCGCGCCATAGCGCTCATAGAATCCACGTCCGGTGGCGACTTTCATGGCAGAACTGGCCTGTCCAATCGAATGGAATCGCAGGACCCGCGCCCAAACCGCGGCACCTGCGTGTGTGCCGAGTCAAGCACAGAATTCTCCAATTGCCAATGATTGCCTGTCTCATCCCCAGCGGCCTGCTCTGAAGGTGGTCGCCACGACGGGTAAATTCCCCTCAATCCCCCTTTGTCAAGGGAACAATATACTTGACGCACAGTAAGAAATCAAGTAGACTGTCCCTATGAGCAACAATCATGGGTACAACAATGTCCTGGGCCTCCTTGACGCCTTTCCTGACGAAGCCGCCTGCGCCGAACACCTGGCCGCCTTGCGCTGGCCGAACGGCATGATTTGCCCGCTCTGCGCGAGCACGCGCCACTTTAACCGGCTGCCCCGGCCTGGGCGTTACTGGTGCGGGGACTGCAAAAAGCAGTTCAGCGTCCGCAAGGGCACGGTGTACGAGGAGAGCCGCTTGCCGCTGCGGAAGTGGTACTTGGCGGCCTTCCTGGTGACGACGAGCCGCAAAGGGATCAGCAGCTACCAGCTCGCTCGGGAGATCGGCACGACGCAAAAGACGGCCTGGTTCGTCCTGGGCCGGCTACGCAAGGCGGCCGAGCACGCTGGCAGCGCAGCCGGGACGTTGCCGGGGCCAGTCGAAGCCGACGAGAGCTACTTCGGCGGTCGGCAAAAGAACCGCCATGACAGCCAGAAGCTGCCGGGCCGGGGCACGGCAAACAAGATGGCCGTGGCCGGGGTGGTGTCGCGGACCAGCGGCCAGGCCGTTGCCCGGCAGATCGACCAGCCCGACCGGGCCACGCTCATTCCGTTCGTGGAAGGTGCCACCGACCCGGGTGCGACCGTCTACACGGACGAACACAGCGGCTATACCGGCCTGCCGAGCCTGTTCAACCGCCTGACCCATGAGACAGTCAATCACAGCGCCGGGGAGTACGTCCGGGGCAAAGCCCATACGAACGGCGTGGAGTCGTTCTGGGCCTTGCTCAAGCGCGGCTATCATGGCGTCTTCCACGACTTCTCGCAGAAGCACTTGCCCCGCTACCTGGCTGAGTTCTCGCACCGCTGGAACATGCTGCCGCTCAGCAGCGCCCAGCGCGTCAATGCGATCCTGAAAGCCGGGATCGGGGAACGGCTGACTTACGAGGAGTTGACGCGCTAATGCCAACGAAGATCAATCTGACCTTTGAGGAGCTGCTGAAAGCGGGGCTCAACACCCCGCCACAGCCTGCCCCTCCTCCGAAGAAACGCTTGACTGGTAAAGCCAAGCGCAAAAGGGTAAAGTCGGGGCATGTCAAGGACGAATGATTTTCAAGTCAGCAGCCAGCCCCTTGCACAATTCATCCCAGCCCCGGCTCTGAGCGGGAGAGAGAATGGGAGGAATGGGGGCATTTTGCACCGCCTTCAAAAAATCATCGTAGACTTGCGGGATCGGGGCAACACGCAACGCAAGGTGCGCCATAAAGGCACGTAGGGCAACGATCTGTCCTTCTAGCTCTTCTGGTGAGTTTGCCATCACAACCTCCTTCTAGGTGTGTGTTGGTCCGGGCCAGGGTGGCCGCCCTGGCCCGGCGCGTTTCGGGCTAAGGATTATGCTCCACAATCACGAAGTTTTGTAGCGCCTCGGACCACTCAATCGTGACGGAGCTGTTCGGGTCGGGAAAGCCGTCTACCTCCCATGTCCCCTCCAGTCCGCGTCGGAATTCCTCCCCGAGTGTGGTGACGGTCACGGCAGCCCAACTGAAGCGGCCGTCATCGGTTTCCACCATCACATAGTACTCGCCGTCCCCGAGCGTGTTCCAGTTGAAGAGCAGCCCGAAGCCGTTGTCGCGGTCCCCGCAGTGACTCTCGGTGTCGGCCCGATCTCCGCCGTAGGGAATGCCGGTGACAACCAGATGCTCGTACCAATTCCCCGCAGGCGTGATGAAGAGGCGGAGGGATTCCGCGTCACACACCCACCCAGAAATCACACTGATCCCGCTCTGGGCCGACTCGAAGAGCGGATTTTCTATCACCACAATCGTATGGGCGGGCTCGGGCGGATAGAGCGCCAGAATGCCGGCTATGTCGTCGGGCTGTAAGCGGAGCCATTCGGAACCCGGCACCATGACGGCTTGGACATGAGCGGGGGGATGCCCGAGCCCCAGCACATGCCCGAGTTCATGCAGGATGACCCGTCGCAGACTCATCCAGGACGTACCAATCGTGTAGTACGCGTTGAGGTAGTGCGCGTTGATATAAATGCGCGGGGAGGGACTTGCGGACCCCGTAAACACGGCCTTCCCAGCCGCGCTCCCCATCGGCGAATCCCCCGGACACGCTTGGTGAGGCAACGCTAAAATCACGAACACCTCGCCCGAGCGTTGACAGGGATGATCCTCGCCGCGCGCCATTCTGAAATGGAAGGTGAAACTACTCCCGACGTCATTCCATTCGTGGCCCGCGCTGCTGATGGCCGACCTCCACTCATCGTCCGTATACCGAAGACATGGGTCGCCGGTGGAGAGCTGCCAGCCCGTCGGCCAGTCCAGGCAAAACCGGCTGATGACCACGGTCAGTTCCTTCGCGGGAACCACCCAGTTGCCAAGCTGGACCCAGGCATGAGCGGAGGAGCAAAACGACAAGGACGGACAAAGGAACACGAGCACGAACGCAACCACCTTCATAGCGGCCTCCTGTGGCAGGACACGGCCGCGACGGGTGAGAGTTGCCGGGCCGTGTCCCACTCACAGCGTATGGCTGAGATTGTGCGGTCTATTCGCGGCGACGGGGGTAGCTACTCCTCCGTCTCACGCCACTGTGGTATTCAACCGCAGGCCCGACCTATCGAGCCATACGCTTGAGAGTGAGACGGGGGAGAGTCTAGCGGATCAGTTGGTGTGTTTCAAGTATGTTGTTCCCTTTGTCAAAGGGGGAAGCGCGAAGCGCAGGGGGATTTCTGCGTCAGGAGTAGGGGCGACGCATGCGTCGCCCCTACCGAGAAAAGAGAATTGCAAAGTGAGACACCACCCGCCCGGTACGGACGGTTTTGTTCCAGGCTGCGTCCTGCTAGGGTCGGCAGGCACGCATCCGTGATCCCTGTGTTGGCCCCGCGAGGCCGAACCCGGTATTCGATCCATGCAATCGCTGAGGCGGCATCCGGCCGTGATTATTACGGCGCTCGGCAGCGCTCAGATCGTGTCCTGGGGATCGATCTTCTACGGCTTCCCGTTGTTCGTCCTGCCCATGGCCGACGCGTTCGGCTGGTCCCTGCCGCTGCTCAACGGCGCCGCCACCGTCGGCCTGCTGACGGCCGGGCTGTGCGCCTATCCGGTCGGGGCAATTATCGACCGCTACGGCGGGCGGGTCATCATGACCGGCGGCTCGCTGGGCGCGAGTCTGCTCCTGGCAGTCTGGTCGCAGGTCGAACAGCCCGTGGCCTTGTACGCCGTCTGGCTGGGACTCGGCGCGTGCATGGCGGCCATCCTGTATGATCCCGCTTTTGCCGTCCTCACCCAGCACTTTGGGACCGACGCCCGGCGGGCGATTACCGCCCTGACCCTCGTCGCCGGCTTTGCCAGCACGGTGTTCATCCCCCTGATTGAAAGCCTCCTGACCGTGCTCACCTGGCGCGAGGTGCTGCTGGTGCTGGCCGGTCTCCACGTCTGTATCTGCATTCCCATCCACTGGTGGCTGATGCCGTCGCGATCCCTCGCTCGCAGCACTGCCGAGGATGCCGCGCCCTCGTCCTCGGACGAGGCTCGGGCAGTCATGCGCCTGCGCCTGCGCGACCCGCTGTTCTGGGGACTGTGCGTGTGGTTCACGGCCTGGTGGGCCAGCCTGTCCGGCCTCGTGTTTCAGCTCGTGCCGTATCTCAAGTCAATCGGGGTCGAGACGGCTACCATCGTGATTGCGGCCGCTTTGATCGGTCCGATGCAGTTCGTCGGACGCCTGACGATGATGGCCTTTGGCGAGCGGGCGCGCATCAGTCTGGTCGGTGCGCTGACAACGACACTCAGCCTCGGCGCGGTCACAATCCTGCTCGTTTCGCCACCCCGACTCGGCTGGCTGATTCTCTTTGCGACCGCCTTTGGCATCACCAACGGCATCACCAGCATTCTGCGCGGGGTGGCGCCGGCCGAGTGGCTGGGCCGGGAGCACTACGCCAAGACCATCGGGGTGATGGGCGCGCCGATGATGGTCGCCTCGGCCCTGGCCCCGCTCGGCACGGCCGCCATCTGGACCGCCACCGGCGACCCGGCCTGGATGCTCGGCGTCCTCCTCGGCGTGGCCCTCCTCGGCGCGGTCGGGTTCTGGTTTGCGGCCCTGCGGTCCGGGCTGCGGTAGCAAGTGCAGAAACTCTCTCACGGTGCGATCCCTCAGCCGATGCGTGGACGCTTTCGAGTACGACATGCTAGGCTGGGGGCTCCCCAACAAAGGAGGGTGCAACGATGCTGTCTCTGAGTGAATATGCAAAGTATGACGGACTCGGACTGGCTGAGCTGGTAGCGCGCAACGAAGTCAGCGCCGAAGAACTGGTGGCCACCGCAGTCCAGGCCATCGAAAAGCTCAACCCGCAACTGAACGCCGTACTCCAGGTGCTGGCAGACCAGGCACGGGCCGAGATTCAGGCAGGCTTGCCGCACGGTCCCTTCAGCGGCGTGCCGTTTCTGATCAAAGAACTGGTTCTGCACGCCAAGGGCGTCCGCCTCGACATGGGCTCACGGCTGGCCCAGGGCTATGTCGCCCCTGAGGATTCCGAACTCATGGCGCGCTTTCGGCGTGCCGGGTTTGTGCTGACCGGCACGACCCAAACCCCAGAGCTGGGCTATAACCCGACGACCGAGACCGTTCTGTTCGGGCCGGTCCACAACCCGTGGAAGGCCGGTCATAGCGCCGGCGGTTCGAGCGGCGGGTCCGCCGCGTCGGTCGCCGCCGGTATCGTGCCGGTTGCCCATGCCAACGACGGCGGCGGCTCTATCCGTATTCCGGCCTCGTGCAACGGTCTGGTCGGCCTCAAGCCCTCGCGCGACCGGGTGCCGACCGGACCCGACTTTTCTGATCCGCTGTGCGGCCTGGCGTGTGAGTTTGTTGTCTCGCGCAGTGTCCGCGACTCCGCGACGCTGCTCGACATCGTGGCCGGCGCCGATGCCGGTGCGCCCGGCCTGCCGGTCCCGCCAGCCCGTCCCTACCGTGAGGAACCAGGTGCGGCGCCGGGGACACTGCGCATCGCCTGGACCACAGCACCCGCTTCGGGCGAGAAGGTTGACCCGGAATGCGAGCGAGCGGTCCATGACACCGTGCGGCTACTGGAGGAACTCGGCCATACGGTGCATGAAGGCCGGCCGGAGTATGACTGGGAGGAGTTCCTTGAGAACGTTCACGTGATCTGGGCCGCGTATAATACCATGGCGATTGAAGGTCTGGCTACGGAAATGGGGCGTTCGCCGAGCCCGGATACACTGGAAGCCGTGACGCTGGCCGTCTGGGAAGACGGCAAGAAATACAGCGCGGTTGATCTGCTGAAATCCATGGACCACGGTGGTCGCCTGTCCCGCATCGTCGGTCGCTTCTTTGAAGACATCGATGTCTTTGTGACGCCGACCATTGCCAAACCGCCCGCGCCGCACGGAGAAGTCAACCAGAACCGGGCCGGTATGACGGCGATGGAGTGGACCCGCCAGGTCTTCTCCTACGTGCCCTTTACGCCGCTGTTCAATACGACCGGTCAGCCGGCCATCTCGCTGCCCCTGCACTGGAGCGCCGATGGCCTGCCGGTTGGGGTGCAGTTTGTCGGTCGTTTCGGGGACGAGGCAGGCTTGCTGCGCCTGGCCGCTCAGCTGGAAGAGGCAAAGCCGTGGGCCGACAAGCGCCCGCCGGTGCATGTGGCCGCCTAGTGCGCTTCACGATAGGGCGTAGTAGGTCGGATTAGCGGAGCGTAATCCGACACGTACGGGATGTCAGGTTACGCCTCCGGCTAACCTGACCTACACGGCTAGGAGAAGATAATGCCGTCCATCTCCAAGAGTAAATTGAAAGCCAACATGCTGCGAATCTTTCGCGATATTGAAGAAACCGGCGAAGAATTAATCGTCACAGATCATAATCGCCCCGTTTTACGCATTCAGCCTATTGCCCAAAAAAAGACAGTGAAAGAGGTGTTCGGCACCATGCAGGGCAAAGTCATCTACCGTGAAGATGTCAATGCACCGACCACCGACGAATGGGGCGAGCTGTAATGATCGTGCTGGATACGTCAGCCCTCATCTTCTGGACCCTGGATCCAGAGCGGCTGTCTCAAACCGCAGCGCAAACGATCTCAGACGCCGGCTTGGCTCTGGGTTTGCGATGTGACGGGCCGGCCTGTGTTAGAGGAGGATTCTGGCGAATGGCAAGTTCATGGCTCCAGAGAAGTCACCCGACGAGACAACCATGCTGTGTCTTTCTACCCGCCTGCGTATCCGCTGATTGCCGGAGCCGGCAGGACAAGATTTCCGGACACCAGCCGCGTGAGTGCATTCTCTCCGAAGTTATCCGAACAGTTTCGTAAGCCAGGCAATAAATTTCTGGCTGAGTTCGCTATCGACTTCCAAATCGCCCGCGCGAATGGCTAACCCCATCTGCCTGGGGTCCTCCCTAGCCGCCAGCCAGGCGTAGAGCTGCGCCCTCAGCTTTTTCTTCTCTGAAAACTTTCTCTCCGTTTCTGGAATCTCTTCTATGTAGCGCCGGGATAACGGCCAAACCTGATCCCCGCCAGGGATCATTCGCACGACAAAATCCTCAAGCTCGCCGGACGCTTCATTATTCGGCATTAGCCAGATACCAATGCGAGGTGTTCCGTCTATGATCGTCCCGGCTGAATCGGGAGACGGCGGTGGCGAGATACCGGCCTTCGAGAGTCGATCTGTGACGGCGTCCCAACGCGCTGTCATATTGTCGTCTGCATCCACGAGAATACCGACGACCTGTCGCCCTGAAACCTTGATTTCAGGACCGATAGACGGGAGCAGTTGGTCAATACCTCCCGTGTCCCGAACGTCAAAGTCCAATGTCAATGGACGCCTGGCACGGAGATGCAGAACGACGTGCTTGTCATTCTGTCCTTCGACTAAAAGGATACGAGAGGGTGACGAAGTAGGCTGAGCCACAGACTATCTGACCTCAATGCCTTGCTCGGCTGCGATTTTGAGATCGTCCTCGGAGTATTCTACTGCACGGATGCGGCTGCCGTCCCTCTCAAGGCGAACAAGAACGCCTTCCACCTCATCTACATCCGTTGCCGCTTGAGCAAAGCCTGCCACACAGTCCCAGCTATGTGTCGTTGCGAAAACCTGCGCGTTGTTCTCGTGCGCCGCTCTCAGAACCATCTTCCAGAAATTGCGCTGCGCCGCATAGTGGAGTCCGTTTTCCGCCTCGTCGATAACCAGGAGACCATTTCGGCTGTTAGCAAGAGCCAAAGCGACACCAAACAGGCGCACAGCTCCATCGCCGAGACTTTTCAGGGGGACCGGACGATCTTGCCCTTTGATCTTCACGACCGCCCGGCGGCCATGAGGAGTACTATTTTTCCTGTCATCTCCAACTACCGCGACACGGTCCACTATATCGCCAAAGATCAGATTCAGAGCCTGCACGACCCGGGGTTCATCATCTGTGAGCGCTATCTCATCCCAGAACCGCGCCATGTCCATATCAGTCAGCAAACTCGGTCCCAGAGACTCGCATAGGATTTCAGATAGCAGCTGGGGTTCATCATCAAAAAATTTCGTCAGCTCACGTAATAATGCTTGCTCGGTCGGAGATTCAGACATCGGATATTCTTGAGTCGCACCGTGAAACTCGACCCTGAGCACCTTCACCTCCTCGCCTGAGGAATGCCCGCTGGTGAGCTTTCCTAATGCCTTAGCGATCTTTTCACTTAATGGAATGGTCCGAATGCAGAGCTGTTCTGTCTCAATAATCGGACCTATTGAGATACAAGCATCTGATGAGGCGTGCCGACCATGGAAGAGAGCCTCCCAATTGAGTACGAGCTTTTTGTCGCCGTCCTCATCGACAGTGTCAGCCATCTCTTCACGATTCCGCAATATATCCGCGAAAAGAGAGTCACGCCCGCGCGCAGCATAGAGACGGACGGCCTCAAGCAGAGTCGTCTTGCCAACTCCGTTCTTCCCCACGAAGAGCGTCACGCGGCCTAAACGGGGGATCGAAAGGTCTTCGATCCCCCGAAACCCCATGATCGCCAGACTCGAAAGATGGAGGTCTTTGCCAGAGAGTTCTGTGGACATGAAATCGCTGTCCTTAATTGCTCTTGCTCGGGAAAGGTATATTCACGATCACCCGGACGGGCGCATGATTGGATTGTAGCCGGGACGCATCTTCGGTCAAGGCCGATCAGTGCTGGAAGATCTCCGAAGGATCCGAGATCTGCGGCAAGCTGGCCACCTCGCGTGGGGTGGCACTGCTTTTTCTAGGCTCTGCCCGCCTGCTTTTCCACAAAGCGGTCGATCAGCCGCCGGGCAATGCTTATCCGGCCCGGGATGGACGGCAGCGCGTCGGCAGTGAACCAGCCGGCCTCGGCAATTTCGACCGGGTCGGGCCTGATCTCTCCGTCGAGGTACTCGGCGTTAAAGCCCAGCATCAGCGAGTTTGGAAACGGCCACGGCTGACTGGCCACATAGCGCACCTTGCCGACCGTAATACCGACCTCTTCCCGGACCTCTCGCACCACACACTCCTCAATCGTCTCGCCCGGTTCGACAAAACCGGCCAGGACGCTGTACAGGCCGGTAGGAAAATGCGCCGAGCGGGCCAGCAACAGTTTGTCGCCCCTCTCAACCGCCATGATGACTGCGGGTGACAGACGCGGGAAATTCATCAGCTTGCACTCGTGACAGGCCTTGGCCCGCTCGTTGTCCTTGGTGTAGGTCTTGCTGCCGCACCGGCCGCAGTACTGGTGGTTACGGTCCCACTCCACAATCTGGACCGCCCGGCCGCCCAAGACGAACAGGTCTTCCTCCAGCGAGCCGTACACCTGACGCAAGTCCTTGAAGTCCATACCGCCGGGAGGCGTGTCTTCCGCCACGTCTACCGCGTAGCACGGCCGTCCCTCGTAACGGCCGAGATAGTACTGCTGCTTGGCGGTCAGGCCCAGCTCGGTAAACCGCTCGGTGTATGGGACCGCCAGCCCGCGGTCGGTGACCTGCACCAGCAGACGGTTGCGGTGAAAGCCAAACCACCACGCCGGCCCAGATATGCCCGACGGAAGAGTGACCTCGGAAATGAACGATTTCTTCATGCCAAACATGTGCTGTGCCATAGCTGGAGTCCTCTCGTGTGCGTGGGTCGTCCGAGCATAGCAAACACGGCCGGTGCTGTCCCCGCCCGCCCGATCCTTGAGTTGTGCCGGACGCCCGGCTATGTAGACAGCATTCAGGCCTGCGGAGCAGGAGGAAGCCATGCAGTCACTCAAAGATCAGGCGTGTATCACGGGAGTTGGAGAGACCGCCTACACCCGCGGCACCGATAAAAAAGAGTTCAGCCTCATGCTGGAAGCGTCGATGCACGCGATTGCCGACGCCGGTCTCAGCCCCCACGATATCGACGGCATCATCCCGCCCCCGACGCCGTTTGCCACGGCCGAGCATTTTGCGGCCAACCTCGGCGTCGAAGACCTGCGCTACGCCGCCACGGTGCATATGGGCGGCGCCAGCTCGGTGACCGCGCTGCAGAGCGCGGCCCTGGCCGTAGCCTGCGGTGTAGCCCGCCACGTGCTGGTGCCGTTTGGCTGGAAGGGCTATTCGGGCGCGCGGGTGCGCAGCCTGGGCAGCGACAAGGGCGGCAGCATGAGCGGCGCCCTGGGCGCGCTGATGACCACCATCAACGAGTACTACCTGCCCTTTGGCGCCTCGGTTCCGGTCCAGTGGTACGCCTGGATGGCCACCCGCCACAAGGCATTGTACGGGGTCCCGGACGAAGCCACCGGAGCTATTGCCCTTGCCTCACGCAAGCACGCCCAGCTCAACGACAAAGCCTATATGTGCGGCCGTCCGCTGACCATGGAGGATTATCTGAACGCGCGCTGGGTGGCCAAACCGTTTCGCCTGTTCGACTGCTGCCTGGAGACGGACGGCGCCTGTGCGGTGGTGATCTCGGCCGCCGAGCGAGCCGCCGACTGCCCACACACGCCGGTGTATATCGCGGGTCTGGCCGAAGGCCACCCCTACCCGGCCGACGATATTCCGGCCCGACCCGACCCGTTCAAGATCGGGCTCAGCTTCGCCACCCCCAAGGCGCTGCACATGGCCGAGATCGACCGCCAGGACCTCGACTTCATTGAGGTCTACGACTGCTTTACCTATGTCGTACTGCTGCAACTCGAAGCCCTGGGCCTGTGTCAGCCGGGTGAAGGCGCCGACTTTGTCAAAGACCAGCGTCTGGAGCTTGGCGGCGAGCTGCCGATGAACACCCACGGCGGCCTGCACTCGGAAGCCCATGTGGCCGGCCTCAACCACGTGGTCGAGGCCACCCGTCAGCTGCGCCACGACTGCGGTCAGCGCCAGGTGCCGAACGCGCAGGTCGGACTGGTGACCGGCTGGGGCGACTTTGGCGACGGTAGTCTGGCCATTCTGCGGCGCTAGAGCAATTCACCATTATGTGTAGCCGTGTAGGTCGGGTGAGCCGTAGGCGTAAGCCGACATCCCGTACGTGTCGGATTACGCTCCGCTAATCCGACCTACGACAGCCTATCGTGAACCGTGCTGACAGTCCGCAAAGACTGCTTCCGTTCAGCCTGAACCTGGGGCGACGACGCCCAAAGGAGAAGTCTGCGTGCCCATTCCCGCCCAGTTTGACGACCGTTTGTGTCTGCCCCTGATCGCCGCTCCGATGTTCCTGGTATCCGGCCCGGAACTGGTCATTGAGGCCTGCCAGGCCGGCGTTATCGGTGCCTTCCCGACCGCCAACTGTCGAACCGTTGAGCAGTTGGACGACTGGCTGAGTCAGATTACCCGGCGGCTGAGCGATTTTCGGGCGGCCCACCCCGAACAGCCGGTTGCGCCACCGTGCGCGAATCTGATTGTGCACCGCTCGAACCCACGTTTGGAGGACGATCTGGAGTTGGTCAGAAAGCACCGGATTGAGCTGGTCATCGCCAGCGTCGGCAGCCCGCACGCCATCATCGAGCCCATCCACGACTACGGCGGCGTGGTGTATGCCGACGTGGCCAGCATGCGGCATGTGGAAAAAGCCCTGGCCGCCGGCTCGGACGGCCTGATCCTCCTGACCGCAGGGGCCGGCGGTCAGACCGGCTGGGCCAACCCCTTCGCCTTTGTCCGCCAGGTCCGGGAAGTCTTTGACGGCCCGCTTGTCCTGGCCGGCGGGGTGGCCGACGGCACGGCGCTGCACGCCGCCGAAGCGCTGGGCTGTAACCTGGCGTATATGGGCACGCGTTTTATCGCCACCCAGGAGAGCATGGCCCCAGAAGCCTATAAGCGCATGATCGTCGGCACCAACATGGACGGCATCACGCTGACCAAAGCCTTCAGCGGCCTGGAGACCAATATGATTCGGCAGTCGATTGAGGCCGCCGGACTCGACCCCGACACCCTTCCCGAGCGGGGCATGATCGATGTGGCAAAAGACCTCGACCCCGGCAGCAAAAGGCGCTACCGCGACATCTGGAGCGCCGGACACACGGCCGGCTGCATCCACGACGTGCCGGTCGTGCGGGAGCTGGTTGGCCGGCTGCGGCACGAGTATCAAGCCGCAAAAGCCAGCCAGCCAGTCACAAAACGTGTAGAGCCGGCTTAGGCGCAATCGACCTTCTCGCGTGGTTCCGGCGTGTGTATCGGCTTGCCAGGCGAGCCGCTGGCATGCATCATGGGCGCATGGCTTCGCAAACTGACCCGACCCCAACTATCGACTCGCAGGTCCACGCCTATGAACGGGACCACCCGGGGCGGCCGTGGGCCAGGCCCTTGCCCGGCCCGGCCGAGGTCACCGGCGACGACATGGTGGCGGCGATGGACGCCGTTGGCGTTGACGGCGCCCTGTTGGTCTCGCCGTGGACCATGTACCGCTTCGACGCCAGCTATGTGCTCGAAGTGCAGGCCACGCATCCCGGCCGGTTCGGTCTGATCAAGCCGTTCGACCCCCGGGTCGCAGCCGTTGGCGACGAGATTGCCGAATGGGCGGCACGGCCGGGCGTGGTCGGGGCGCGTATCATGCTGATGGGTGACCCGCCGGCCGACGATCCCGGGCTGCATCGGATACTGGCGGCCGGCGCGCGACACGGCCTGCCGGTGAACGTGCTGTGCTGGGGAAAACTGCCGCTGTTAGCCGAGCTGGCGCGCCGAAACCCCAACACCCAGATCGTTGTGGACCATGTCGGCCTGCACCAACCTTTCGAGCCACCCGCGCCGCCCGAGCCCTTTGCCGATCTCGGTCAGGTCATCGCCCTGGCCGCGCATGACAATGTGGCCATCAAGATTTCCGGGGCGTGCACCCTGTCGCACCAGCCATTCCCCTACGCCGACATCTGGGAGCCCCTGGGACGAATCTTCGAAGCCTACGGCTTTGCGCGCTGCCTGTGGGGCACGGACTGGACCCGGGCGGTCGGCCTGCTGAGCTACGAGCAGGGGGTTGAGGCCTTTCGGGTCACCGACCAGCTGTCCGACGCCGAGCGCGTCGCACTCATGGGCGGCAGCCTGGCCCGCATCTACAACTGGTCGCCCACGCGCTGATCCGCCCCATTACGCAGACTCCAGAAAACCATTCCACACAGCTGAAAGGAGAAACTATGGCAGAAAACAGTACCTACACACCGCCGAAAGTCTGGCAGTGGGACAAAGAAAGTGGTGGTCGTTTTGCAAAGATCAATAGACCGATCTCCGGCGCGACGCACGACAAAGAACTGCCGGTCGGCGAACACGACCTGCAACTCTATTCGCTGGCCACGCCGAATGGCGTCAAGGTCACCGTCCTGCTGGAAGAATTCCTCGAACTCGGCATCAAGGAGGCCGAGTACGATGCCTACCTCATCAACATTGGTGAGGGTGAGCAATTCGGCAGTGGCTTTGTCGCCATCAACCCCAATTCCAAAATTCCGGCGCTGCTTGACCGCAGCACCAGCCCCCCGACGCGCGTCTTTGAGTCGGGCGCCATGCTCGTCTATCTGGCGGAAAAGTTCGGCGCCTTTCTACCGACCGAGCCGTCCGCCCGCGCGGAATGTCTGTCGTGGCTGTTCTTTCAGATGGGCAGCGCTCCTTACATAGGCGGCGGGTTTGGGCATTTTTATGCCTACGCGCCGGAAAGGTTAGAGTACCCCATCAATCGCTTCGCCATGGAGACAAAACGCCTCCTCGATGTGTTGAATCGTCAGCTCAGCGACCGGCCGTATCTGTGTGGTGACGAGTACACCATCGCCGACATCGCCAACTACGCCTGGTACGGCGCCTTAGTCGGGCAGAACATCTATGAAGCCGCTGAGTTTCTGGACGTTCAGTCGTACACGCATGTCATCCGCTGGACAAAAGACATTGAAGCCCGGCCCGCCGTCCAGCGCGGCCGCCGCGTGAACAAGTCCTGGGGTCCAGAGGAAGAACAACTCATCGAGCGCCACAGCTCCAGCGACTTCGATAAGCCGGCCAGCTGACGTCGCATCGCTACGCAAGGGCGCCCTGAGGGACAGGGCACCCACACCGGCCCGAACCTGAAAAAAGGACGTGTGATGCACGTTACCCAGAGTCTGCTCCTACCAGCTATGCAGACGCCGCTGGGCCGCAGAGAACCCACCCCGCCGCTAGCGCGGCACCCCTCCTCGGAGGGGTGGCCGAAGGCCGGGGTGGGTTTCTTTTTGCATCATACGTAAAGGAGGAGAGACGCATGAGTACGAAGACTGACGAACGGCCGAATGCGCGCGAACGGGAACAACGCCTGGGCTTTGTGAGCCGACCGCGCTTCGAGGACTATCGCGACAAATACGCCACCTACTTCAACATGGAGCGCCGCAACGGCATCCTCCAGGTGCACATGCACACCGACGGCGGGCCCGTCATCTACGGCCTGCCGATTCACAACGCCTGGTCCCAGCTGTGGATCGACATCGGCAACGACCCCGACAACGAGGTGCTGATCTTCAGCGGCACGGGGGATAAGTGGATCGCCGGCTTTGACCCGGAAATGGCCAAGCTGCCCTTCCACGAGATGACCGCAGATGTGTTCTACGATCAGATCTACGCGGACGCGACCAAGCTGCTGGAAGCCTTCATCTTCAATATCGATATTCCCACGATTGCCTGCATCAACGGCTCGGGCTTACACACCGAATTCGCCCTGCTGTGCGACATTACGCTGTGCGCGGAGCACGCCGAGCTGTTCGATCCGCACTTCAAGTTCAACCTGGTGCCCGGGGACGGCCAGGGCTTGACGTTCCAGGAGTTGATGGGGCTCAAACGCGCCGCCTACTTTCTGTACACCAGTGACACCATCGACGCCCAGATGGCCAAGGAGCTGGGCCTGGTCAACGAGGTGCTGCCGCTCGACGGTCTGCTGGACCGGGCCTGGGAGATTGCCGAAAAGGTCATGCAGAAGCCGCGCGCCATCCGACGCATGACGAGTGCGGTGCTGCGGCGACAGTGGAAGCAGCGGCTGGTGCAGGATCTGGGCTTTCATGTCGCGCATGAGTTGCTCGGCATGCACCTCAACAAACCGGAGTAAGCCGCCCAGCTCGGGTCCTGGGGAGGACCGGTATGCGGCGCGGGCACAGAAGCCTCACGGCAGAACTGTCCGCTGTACTACGTGCCATCCACATGGTGCTGGATCCGCAGCCCAGTATCTTCGTCGACCGTGTTGCCCAGCCGCTGTTGCAACTTGACCGGCAGCTGCTGGAGACGGCACTTCAGGAGCAGCAGGCCGCAGCGGCACAGCATGGCGACCCGCACTACGCGCTGCGGGTCGCCGCAAGCCTGCGCATGTTCACCGTTGTCCGCTCGCGTTTCACGAGAGATACGTTTTTCGACAGCGGCCTTGAGCAGATCGTGCTGCTCGGAGCCGGTTTGGACCTGTCGCTCGCCTCCGAGACAGATGTGCCGGTCTTTGCCGTGGATCATCCCGACACGTCGAGATGGACCCGCAGCCTTTTTGCCGAGGCTGGTCTGCCCGTTCACAACACCCTGCACTTCGTTGAGATGGACTTTACCGAGGGACCCGATTTGCTTCTACCAACGCTTGCGGAGCATGGGTTTCAGCCCGAAAAACCGGCCTTTTTTGTCTGGCTCGGCGTTCAGCCATACCTTGCCATCGAACACGTTCTTGAGACGGCCCGCGTCGTGGCCAGCTGTCCGTCCGGGACGCAACTCGTGTCCGACTTCATGACGCCCGATACGAGCTGGAGTGGAATCGGCAGGCGCGCCGGGAAACTGCTACAGGACTCGCCGCAGCGCGAGCTGGAACCCTTCAAAAGTTATTCGGCTCCGGCCCAACTCGAGCAACAGTTATTGGCGTGTGGCTTTGCAACAGCGCGAAGCGTCGAAGCACAAGAGGCAAACGCTCGCTACTGTGCGAAACGGACCGATGGGCTGAGCTACCCCAATTGCGCGGCGATGATGCTGGCCGAGGTGTGACGCGGCACACCGCGCTGGGGTCATTTAGAGCGTTTCACGTTAGGCTGTAGCCCTGCCGAGCGCGATCCGGCATCCGTGCTTCGACTTCGCTCCGCTACGCTCAGCACGAACGGGAAGCCGTTGGTCCTGAGCGTAAGGCGCAGCGCGCCTGAAGTCGAAGGGCTACACGGCATCGTTATTTGCGCTAGGCGTGCGAAATCCAGCCCGGCTCAATGACCGGCGCGACGCGAAGTTCGGGCGGAATATGCTCGATCCCGATGATCTCATCGACAGCTTGATGCCAGTGATACAGGCGGGCTTCCTGGTAGCTTAGCGGCACCCCGCCAAAGGCGTAGGACTCGACTCCGCGCTGAATGCCGTTACCAAACTGCGTATCTTCGGCAACAATTCCGTTGAAATAGTCGATATACGTGTCCCAACTCTTCGGTTTGGGCGCAGTTCCCCAATCCTCTCCAAACCACCACAGCTCAAGCCGTGTGGTGTTGATGCCGGTTGGCCAGAAGGCAAAAATCGGCAGCCCCTTCTCACTCATGGGCGAGACAAGATTGGGCACGATATTAAAAGACACGATACAGGTTCGCGGGATCTCACCCACGGTTTCAATATCCGGCCGGTCATCGACGATTGCGGCAGTCTCGGTATGGTTGTGCGCTTTGAGTGGCGCAATCATGCGCCCGTGTCCACCCGGGTAGAGGGTATTCACATTGCCGCGATGATCCAGCATGGGTGAAACGGTCTGCGGATGAATCGACCGGACATGATAGACCTCCATGTTGGATTCCATGGCGATCTTCCAGTTGCAGTTCAGGTTGAAGGAGTCTTTGTGAACAAAGCGCAGGCGTTCGAACTGAAACTGCTCCCACTGCGGAAGCAGGGGCGCCAGCTCTTGGGTCAGCGGACGGGCGTCGGGGTCAAAGTTGGCGAACAGAAACTTGCCAAGCCGCTCAATACGGACTGGATACAGCGACCGACACGAAAAATCGAGATCGACAAAATCGCGCTCATCGCGCAGACCGATCAGCTCACCGGCATGGTTATAGGTCCAGCCGTGATAGCCACAGGTGAAGCGGTCGGCTTTCCCGCTGGCCTCGCGGACGAGCGGTGCGCCGCGGTGGCGGCAGGTATTGTAGTACGCCCGGACCTCGCCGCTACGCGCATGGACAATGACAACCGGTTGTCCGGCCGTTTCCCACAGCTTAAAACAGCCCGGCTCTGGAATCTCATCCATATGCCCGGCAAACAGCCACGCTTTACGCCACAGCTGCTGCTTTTCCAGATCGTAAAAACGGGGATCGGTGTACCGTTTTCCCGGCAGGTCGGGGAATTGCGGAAAGCCCTCGGGCGGTCCCTTGCGGTCGGTTTCGTAGCTGATCTGAGCGCGGATTGATTGGGTGTCTTCCATGTCGCAGCCCTCAAGACAGGGGACGAACCGGTTTCTTCGGGCGCCCGAAAGTTCCCCGGATTTCCCTCGCGGCCTGAATTCAGCGGCGAAGCTGATCCATCGAATACGTCCCGGCCGTGGACTCCAACTCGACCTCAAACGACTCCATCACCCGCGCCACCATGCCATAGAATCCGGCGGCCAGGGCCAGCTCGACCATCTGCCGTGGCCCCAAATGTTTCTCCAGGGCGGCGAAGGTCTCGGCCGACACTTTGGCATCCTGGGTAAACTCGTCGGTAAAACGCAGCACGCCCTTTTCCACCTCGTCAAAAGCGTCCGCGTCAGCTCCCTGAGGCAGGGCCGCGACCTGGGCGTCTGTCACGCCCGTCTCTTTGGCCAGGGGCACATGCTGAGTCCACTCGTAGGTGGCTCCGGTCAGATGCGCCACCCGCAGGATGGCCAGCTCGCGCAGATGGGCGTCCAACTCTTGTTGGGTCAGAATGGACTGACCGAAAACGAGCAGCGGGATGGCGTTCGTCGGCGCGTTCAGAAACATCTTCATGATATTGAGCGGCGGGAGTTTTTCGGCTGCTGCGCGGACCTCTTCCGGCAGGTCTTCAGGATTGGGATAGGGAATACGAGCCATGCGTCCTCCTTGGTAGTGGCGGCAAACAGGCACCGACCCTAGCGCGCGGGGCCGACCGAAGTCAATGCGCGTACCCGTCACTCTCTTTCAGCCCAGCGACAATCACAGAAAAGCCCCTGTACCCATTACAGGGGCTGTCAAGAAATGGGCGGGAACAGGATAAATCAAACAGGAATGGAGGCGGCGGGAATCGAATACCCGCCCTTTTTGCCAGGGCAGCGAGGCTCAAAACCGCGCGGCCTGGAGCCGCCGGTACGCGGCCGTGCCGGTGAGCGCCACGTTCTCGGCCGCGAGATCCACAGGCGTCTTGCCATCCTCGTCCTGAGCGGTGGCATCCGCTCCCCGGTCCAGGAGCAACTCCACCACCGCCGGCGTCGGGTTCTGTGCCGCCGCCCAGTGCAAAGGCGTCCGGCCCGTCTCGGTGCGCGCCGCCACATCCGCCCCTCGCTCCAGGAGCAACTCCACCACCGCCGGCGTCGGGTTCTGCGCCGCCGCCCAGTGCAGGGGCGTCCGACCCGTCTCGGTGCGCGCCGCCACATCCGCTCCTCGCTCCAGGAGCAACTCCACCACCGCTGGCGTCGGGTTCTGTGCCGCCGCCCAGTGCAGGGGCGTCCCGCCGCCTGTGGTCTGCGCCGCCACATCCGCCCCTCGTTCCAGCAGCAGGCCGACCACCGCCGGCTGGCCGCGCCGCGCCGCCCAGTGCAGGGGCGTCCCACCGATCATGTCACGCGCCGCCACATCCGCCCCCCGCTCCAGGAGTAGGTCGATCACCGCCAGCTGACTATTCCCCGCTGCCGCTACGTGTAAAGGCGTGAGACCATCCGGGGTGCGCGCCGCCAGATCCGCCCCCCGTTCCAGGAGCGTGTGCACCTCGGCCGGCGTCGCTGCTGCGAGCCACGTCGCGTCTAACAACGACTGGCCCCACGCCGGCCACGCCCCGCCCGCCAGCAGACACAGGACGAAGAGGCAAGGATGCAAGAATCGACGCATACTGAAAGTCAGGAACAACCGTCTCGCCCGTGACACCCCGCAGAAACTCCTCGCCCTCTGCCGTCTCAGCGGTATCGGCCCGCGCGGTGCCGTAGGCGGCTCCCAGGCGATGGGTGCAGCCCAGCCCAGTCATGCCTCTGGTCCAGACTGCGTACCGATGCCAGACAAAAAGGCCACTTCCTATACACGACTGGCACGAGGAATGCACTACCCATATAAGCAGAAGCGGCGAAAAAGACGGGAAAAGAGGACTGACCGGTCAGCCACTGCCCCGGTGGGACGACGGGGCGGCTCACTCCAGATCGGTAATCACAAAGTTCTGGCTGGACTCCTGCCAGGTGAGCGTCACCGTCTCGCCCGGATGCGGGAAGTCCGCCACCACACACTCCCCCACAGC
The DNA here is from genome assembly GCA_965243735.1 of uncultured Binatia bacterium (SeqCode). Classification (GTDB taxonomy): domain Bacteria; phylum Desulfobacterota; class Binatia; order Bin18; family Bin18; genus JAAXHF01. The sequence goes on along the minus strand of CBDEVZ010000008.1, from coordinate 1,665,715 downwards.
GCCCCGCACAAACTCCTCGCCCAAGGTCGTCACCCGCACTGTGGTCCGGCCCAACTCGACCCCATCTGCGCTGGCCACCACTTCGTGCGCCCCGTCGCCCAGCAGGTTCCAGTTGAACAGCAAGCCGAAGCCATTGTCGGTGTCCCCGCAGACATCCAACGTGTCCAGCCGCTCGGTGCCGTAGCCGGCTACTTGTGGGGCCAGGTCGCCAATCGTAATAACGACTTCCTCCGCCTCGCAGACCCAGCCCGACAGCACGCCAATCCCACTCTGAAAGGAGTGTGGGCTCGGGTTCTCCAGAACCCCGACGCCGGGCGTCCCGGATTGGGTCACGCCCGTGGGCGCAGCGCCCTCGGCCAGCACGAAATTCTGCTGCGCCTCCTGCCATACCAGTCGCACACTTTCGCCCGCACTCGGGAAGTCGGCCACCACACACTCCCCTGCCACGCCCCGCAGAAACTCCGCGCCCAGCGTGATCACCGTCACCGTGACACGGCCCAACTCAATGCCATCCGCGTAGGCCACGACCTCATGCTCGCCATCCCCGAGCAGGTTCCAGTTGAACAGCAACCCAAAGCCGTTGTCCGTGTCCCCGCACTCGCCTTGGGTGTCCAACCGCTCGGTCCCGTACGCCGCCACGCGCGGCACCCCGTTGAGTTCAATCTCGACGGTATCGGCCGCACACACCCAGCCCGAAATCACCCCAAGCCCGCTCTGAAAGGAATTGTCCCCTGGGTTCTCCAAGTACCCGACCGGCTCCGCTGACGACCCCCCGCCGCCCCCACTGCTGCCGCTACCGCCACTGCCGCCGTCCCCACTTCCTCCACTGCCCCCGCCGCTACTACCGCCGCCTCCACTGCCCCTGCCGCCGCCCCCGCCGCCCCCGCTGCCCCCGTTCTCTGGCGCCGGCGCCGCCGCCACTACTCCCGTCAGCGCACTCTCCACTGCCTCGTCTGTCCCGTTATCGTCCGTGAAGCCCACCCGCACCTTGAGCCGGCTGCCCACATCTGCGGCCGTTACCGTGTAGGCGCTACCCGTCGCGCCCGCTATAGTCGTCTCGCTGCCGCCGGCCACCCGCACCCACTCGTATCTGAAGCTGGCCTGCGTGAGTCCGTTCGGATCCGTAATCCCACTCACGTCCACCGTCAGTGTCTCGCCCACCTGCTCCGTGCCGGCAATGGTCGGCTGCCCGCTCGGCGCCGTATTGCTGCTGCCCTCGTCGCGGCCGTTCCCCTCTTGCTGAGGCGGCTGCACGATTGTCACGACCGTGGTGGCGGGACTCCCCGCCTCCATCCCGGTCGGTAGCGACGCATCGAAGCCGATGGTGACGGTCTCGGATTGCTCATTCTCCTGATCGGCGAGGGCACTGAAGGAAAAGGACTGTTCACGCTCATCGCTCTTGAACACAACCGTGTGCGGGACGCCCGTATAATCAGACGCCTCTACATTGTCCCCAGGTGTGAGCGCCAACGGAATCTCCACCCGGCGCTCCGGGTCTGCACTCAGCCGGACCGTGACCTCTACGGCCTGCCCTTCGTCCACGGTGTACCGGTCAGCACCAAAAGACACGCTAATACCCAATGGCGGCCTCACCAGCCGGTCGGTAAAATCTTGCGCATCGTTTCCGACCAAGTCCTGGACGGGCATTGCCTCCGTTCCAGTCGGCGCCGTATAACTCAACCGTACCGCGTCGTTTGCTCCAACCGGAGTGTCGAGTGTCAGTGTGACCGTCCTGTCGTCTATCGAAACGTCGGTGACTGCGTGCATCGTTCCCCCGGCGGTCACCGCGAACGCATCGCCGGCTGGGACCGAGTTCTCGTCCAGCATTTCCTCATAGTGCAACATCAGCGTCGCCCCATTGACGACATACGGATCATTCAGCACGTCCGACTGTGGCCAGAGACCATCCACCTTGTGTCCCCCGACATCCGTCAGTTCGTCGAGGACCAGCAGCGCGTCCTGGTTGTCGCTGTCGCGGATGGTCCCGTCGTTCAGGTCCAGCGCGTCGACGGCGATGCTCAACCCGTCGGGGTCTTCGTCTCCGACCGTCAGCTCCTCCCGCCAACGCCCAAGCAGGCGCAGAGCCCACACAAAGAAGCGGTCGAGCCCCTCAGCAACAGTGTACTTGAACACCAGGACGGTCGTCCCCGACCCACTCACGTAGGGCGCGGCTCGTTCATAGGGGCCAGTACTTTCGAACGTGAGTAAGAGCCGAGGGGCGCCCGTGACCGTGACGCTCTCGCTGAACGTCACCCTGAGTTCGATCACTTCCCCCCCGGCGTAGGTTCGGCGGGCCGCCGGCGACGAGCTGATCTCCAGACTGCTGACATACGGAGCGGAGGTCGTCACTGCCTGGTTGACCAGCGCCGCTACCTGGTTGCCCGCCTCGTCCCGGACGGGATGCTCTCCAACGATGTAACTCACCGTCACCTGATCGCTTGGCAGCACCGCCGAAGCGAGGGTGAGCGTGACGAAACGGTGGCTTATCAAGGGGGTGCTGGCACCGCGCACCGCATTGTTCACCTTCACGACGTAGGCGCTGGCGGGCGTCCGCGAATATGGCCAGAGTGTGTCGTCGTAGGTCAGCACGAGTTGGTCGCCGTACGCCGCTGCGGTCGACAGGACCGGCGTGATGCCGTCGACCGTGTTAATATACTTCGGCTCCACATGCGCCTCGTGCGTCAGGTCGGCATCAATGTCGGTATTGTGTTTTTTGATGCTGCCGCCGTTCAACTTCAGACCGTTGGCGTCAACCGTGGCCCCGTCGTCGTCGGTGTCTTCATCGGTGTCCATCACGGTGTAGCGGAAGACCAGGGCTGTCGAGGGCGGGCCGCTTTGATAGTCGGCTTGGCGGGTCATGGAGCCGATGGTCAGGTCGATTTGCGGTGTGCCGGTAACGGCTACGACCTCGCTGAACGTCACCGTCACTTCGATGATGTCGTTCAGTTTGTAACGAGCTATCCCGTCCGTGAAAGCGACCTTCTCGACCCCCGGGACGCTGGCGGGCTCCTGAGCCTGGACGTGACCACCTGTACACAATGACAGCACCGCCGGGAGAACCAGCAGCAGCAGCATTCTTCTTGTTCCTCGTGCGTGCATGTGCTCCGCTCCGACCACGAGCATAGAAGAGCGCCACGGCGTCTATCGCTGACCAAATGGGCAGGAAAGGCAAAAAAACGGACAAAGGAGGAACAAACGAGAACCGGGCAGGCAAGCTCCGCCCCGACAGAAGCGCGGGGTGGGGCTCACTCAATCTCGCTAATCACAAAGTTCTGTCTGGACTCCTGCCAGGTGAGCGTGACCGTCGCGCCCGGATGCGGGAAGTCCGCCACCGTGCATTCCCCCACGGCGTCCCGTACGAACTCCTCCCCCAGCGTCGTCACCCGCACCGTGGTGCGGGCCAACTCGGTCCCATCCACCGTGGCGATCACTTCATGCTCCCCGTCCCCCAGTAGGTTCCAGTTGAACAGCAAGCCGAAGCCGTTGTCCGTGTCCCCACACACAGCCAACGTGTCCAGGCGCTCCGTACCGTAGCCGGCCATCTGCGGGGCCAAGTCCCCGATCGTGATCATCACCTCATCCGCCGCACACACCCAGCCCGAAATCACCCCGATGCCGCTCTGAAACGAGTTGGCACTCGGGTTCTCCAGAAAGCCCACCCCAGCTATCCCGGAGCGGGAAGCCCCGGTCGGCGCGCTGCCCTCGGCCAGCACGAAGCTCTGCTGCGCTTCTTGCCACACCACCCGCACGCTCTCGCCCGCGCTCGGAAAGTCGGCCACCATACACTCCCCTGCCACGTCTCGCAGAAACTCCTCCCCCAGGGTTGTCACCCGCACTGTTGCCCAGCCCAATACGAGGCCATCGACGAAGACCACCACTTCATACTCGCCGCCGCCCAGCAGGTTCCAGTTGAATAACAAGCCAAAGCCATTATTCGTGTCGCCACACACGCCGGCCGTGTCCAGCCGCTCAGTGCCGTACGCCGCCCCTTGCCGCCCAGTCCCTACAATCTCTATCTCGACCTCTTCGGCCTCACACACCCAGCCTGACAGCACTCCGACGCCACTTTGGAACGACGCTGGCCTCGGGTTCTCCAGAGTGCCCCGCACGAAGGTGACGACGAGGGTGTACGCCCCGGTCGCGCTCCCCTGGCCTTGGACAGCCACGACCACGGGGCCAGCCTGGACGAGCACCCCCAGCCGGCCGCGCGCCTGCCTTCCGCCTATCGGGCCGGATGCCCAGACCACGCCATCTTGCAAGATCGTCCCCCGGAGCGGCCCCGTGCCGGTGGTCTCGACAAAGACGAGCCCTCGCTCGGGGATGGTGACCGTAAAATAATCCACGTCAGCGGCCGGACAGATGGCCCCCGCCGTCAGCGTGTCCAGGGCAATGACAGTCGCCTGGGCGGCGGTGTTGCCGTGCACGTCGTCCTGGGTGCAGGCAGGACCGCCGCCGCCGTTGCCTCTACCCCCTCCGCCACCCCCTCCCTCTGGGGGACGCCGCACCGGGGCGACCTGCACGATGTCGGTCAGCACCGCCGGGGCGCTCCTGCCGGCCCCAAAGACATCATCAATGTACGAGGCCGTGACCCGCAGGTAGTGCCCCAAGTCGGTGACCTGCGGTGTGTAGACGGCCGAATCAGCTCCTGGGATCGGGGTCCAGCTTGTGTGGTCTGCGGAAGACGTCCACGTCCATGTAATGCCGGAAACGGTGCCGTCGGGATCGGTCAGAGTAGCGGTCAGGGCACGCCCAACCTGCGGCTGCGTCGTTGACAAGGTGATCACCGCCGGCTCATCAACGTTGTCTAAAGTCACCCGGAGGGTTGCCTCTGCGAGGGCTGCCTCCGCGTCACCGTCTACCTGCACAGTGACTTCGTAGATCCCGTCCGTGTCGGCGTCGTCCGGCGCCTCGAAATCCTTCGCGGCTCTGAAAGTCAAGCTGCCGGAGGAACTGAGCGAGAACGCGTGCCCGTCCGCCCCGCCGGCTGGACCGGACGGAATAGACCAGGTCAGCGAGTTGCTCGACGTGCTGGAGACTGAGGCCGTGAGCGTGGCGACGGCGGTCGTTCCTTCTTGGACCGTGAACGGCCCGGCACTGGTCACCCTGAAAATGGCATTCGTGGCAGTCAGGACTGCTTCGTTGGACGGGGGACTGGTTCCGCCCGCGTTCAGCGCCTGAACCTGATACCGGTAGGTCTCGCCGACCGTGATGTCGGCGTCGGTGTAGGTCACCGCCGCCCCGCCAGCAGCGTAGGTGTCCGCAACATAGACTTCCTGTGGACCGGCGCCCGCTTGGCGCAGAATCCGGTAGCTGGTGACCACCCCGGTCGCCGGGGCCATCCAGTGCAGGGCGATCCCGCCGCTAGTGATGGTCGCCGTCAGGCTAGTCGGGGTGCTCGGGAGCGCTGGGGGGGGTATACGGGGCGCCGTTGAGGCGCGTCAGGCGGGTCAGCCGACTCAACACTTCGGGCGAGTAGGACAGGTCGGGGTTATTGTTGAGACGCAGCGTGGTCAGATTGGACAGGACATCGAAGATGCCCGCGGGTAGCGCGGTTAGCGTATTGTTGCTCAGGTCCAGTGTGGCCAGATTGGACAGAGCATCGAAGAGATCCGCCGGCAGTGCGGCCAGCGCATTGTTGCTCAAGTCCAGCGTGGTCAGACTGGACAGGTGGTCAAACACGCCCGGCGGCAGCGCACTGAGGTTATTGTTGCTCAGGTCCAGCGTCGTGAGCGCGGACAGGTAGTCAAACACGCCTGCCGGTAACCCGCGCAGGAGATTGTTGCTCAAGTCCAGCGTGGCCAGTTGGGACAGTGCGTCGAACACTCCGCCCGGTAACGACTCGAGCTGATTCCCGTGCAGATCCAGCGTGATCAGGTCGGGCAGGGGGTCGAACACCCCCGCCTCCAACGACTCTACATCGGTCTCGCGCAGATTCAGCACCGTCAGGCCGGACATGCCGGCGAAATCATTCGCTCGCAACGCGCGTATGTGTTGCCCGCTCAGGTCCAGGATGGAGATCGCCGCCAGCTTGACAGCTGAAAAGGGGGCGCAGGTGATGGTGTGGACCGCCTCCACGACGGCGGTCTGCACGGGCTCTGTGCGGTCGCAGAGGTCCACCACCGCAGTCAGCGCCACAACCGCCTCGTTGGATTTGGGACTGGCCCCGCCCGCGTTCAGCGCCTGAACCTGATACCGGTAGGTCTCGCCGACCGTGATGTCGGCGTCGGTATAGGTCACCGCCGCCCCGCCGCTCGCGTAGGTGTCCGCGACATGGACTTCCTGTGGACCGGCCCCCTCCTGACGCAGAATCCGGTAGCTGGTGACCACCCCGGTCGTGGGGGCCGTCCAATGGAGGGCGATCCCACCGGTGGTGATAGTCGCCGCCAGGTCAGTCGGGGCGTTTGAGGGGGCCGGAGGGGTGTACGATTCCCCGTTGAGGCGCGTCAGGCTGGTCAATGGGCTCAACGCTTCGGGCGAGTAGGACAGAGCGGAGTTGTTGGCCAGGTTCAGCGTCGTCAGGCTGGACAGGGCATCGAAGACGCCCGCCGGTAACGCGGTCAAGGCATTGTCGCTCAAGTCCAGCGTTGTCAAACTGGACAGGGGGTCAAACACGCCCGGCGGCAACGCACCGAGAGTATTGTCGCTCAGACCCAGGCTGGTCAGGCCGGACAGCCCGGCGAAATCACTCGCTTGCAACGCGGCGATGGACGCTCCGCTCAGGTCCAGGCTGGTGATCGCTGCCAGTTGGCTCGTTAGCACGCGACCACAGGCGGTGCCGGAGACCTGCGCCAGTATGGCAGTCAGGACTGGCCCGGTACGGTCGCAAATGTTTGCCACGGAAGACATGGTCGCTTCAGCCTCGTTGGAGCCGGCGCTGGCGCCCCCCGCGTTCAGCGCCTGGACCTGGTAGGTATAGGTCTCGCCGGCGGCCACAGCGGTGTCGGTGTAGGTCACCGCCGTCCCGCCGGTGTCGTAGGTGTCCGCGACGTAGACTTCCTGCGGATCGGTGCCCGCTTGGCGTAGAATCCGGTAGCTGGTGGGGGTGCCGGTCGCCGGAGCGGTCCAACTGAGGTGGATACCAGCGGCTCGGACCGTTGCCGTCAGGTCAGTCGGGGCGCCGGGGGGCGCCGGACGGGTGTAATGGGCATAGCTGAGCCGCGTCAGGCTGGTCAGCGGGCTCAGCAGATAGGGCGAGTAGGACAGGTTGGAGTTGTCTACGAGGTTCAGCTCCGTCAGGTTGGACAGTTCATCGAAGATGCCTGCCGGCAGACTGGTCAGGTCATTTTCTGCCAAGTTCAGCTCTCTCAGACTGGACAGTTCGTCGAAGATGCCCTCCGGCAGACTGGTCAGATCATTTTCGTGTAGCAGCAAGCTGCTCAGATTCATCAGCTTGTCAAACACCCCCGCCCGTAACGACGTTAGCTCATTTCTGTAGAGATACAGCTTGGTCAGGTTGGGCAGGCGGTCGAAGATACCCGCCGGCAATGTCCTCAGATCATTGAGGTATAGTTCCAGGGTGGTCAGCTCCGTCAGCTTGTCAAATATCCCCGCCGGCAACGTCCTCAGTTCATTAGCGCAGAGGTCCAGCGTGGTCAGCTTCGTCAGCTTGTCAAACACCCCCGCCGGCAACGCCATCAGGTTAGTAGCGTCGAGATTCAGATACGTGAGGTTGGGCAGCTCGTCGAAGACGCCTGCCGGCAACCGAGTTATACGATTGCCGTGCAAGTCCAACCTCATCAGGCCCGTCATGCCAGCGAAATCACGCGAGCGCAACGAGTGCAGGTAGCCATTTCCCAGTTCCAGGTTGGTGATGGCGGCCAACTTGTTCGGTGAGACCAGGGCGCAGTCGGTGGCGATCACCACCGGCTTGGCCAGTATCGCCCTCTGCATCCGGCTGGTGCGACCACAGATGTTCACCGGCACGAACGCTCTCGCTGCCGCCATGTTGGACCCGGCGCTGGCGCCCCCCGCGTTCAGCGCCTGAACCTGATACCAGTAGGTCTCACCAGCGGTCACGCCGGTGTCGGTGTAGGTCACCGCCGTCCCGCCGGCAGCGTAGGTGTCCGCCACATACACTACCTGCGAACCGACCCCCTCTTGGCGCAGAATCCGGTAGCTGGTGGGGGCGCCGGTCGCCGGGGCCGTCCAGCGGAGGGCGATGTGTCCGTCGGTGAACGTTGCCGTCAGGCCAGTCGGGGCGCCGGGGGGCGCCGGACGGGTGTACGACGCCCCATTGAGCTGCGTCAGGCTGGTCAGCCGGCTCAGCAGATAGGGCGAGTAGGCCGACGCGTCGAGATCGTCAGGCTGGTCCAGCGTGGTCACGCCGGTCATTCCGGCAAAATCACCCGCTTGCAACGTGGTGATGGACGCGCCGCTCAGGTCCAGGCTGGTGATGGCTGCCAGTTCGCTAATGGACACGAGCGCGCAGTCGGTAGCGGTGACCACCGCGAGTATTGTGGTGCGCACGGACTCGGTGCGGCCACAGATGTCCACGACTGCGACCGCCAGGTTGGACCCGGCACTGGCGCCTCCCGCGTTCAGGGCCTGAATCTGGTAGGTATAGGTCTCACCAGCGGTCACGCCGGTGTCGGTATACGTGACGGCGTCCCGGTGGGCAGCGTAGGTGTCCGCGACATAGACTGCCTGTGGATCGGTGCCCGCTTGGCGCAGAATCCGGTAGCTGGTAGGGGTGCCGGTTGCCGGGGAGGTCCAACTGAGGGCGATGTGTTCGTCGGTGAACGCTGCCGTCAGGCCAGTCGGGGCGCCGGGAGGCGCCGGGGAGGTGTACGCTGTACCGTTGAGCTGTGTCAGGCTGGTCAATGGGCTCAGCAGATAGGGCGAGTAGGACAGGTCGGGGTTGTTTGACAGGTTCAGTTTCCCCAGACTGGACAGGGCATCGAAGAGGCCCGCCGGCAGACTGATCAGTCGATTGCTTGCCAAGTCCAACTCCGTCAGACTGGACAGTTCGGCGAAGATATCCGCCGGCAGACCGATCAGATGATTTCTTGCCAAGTACAGCTTCTTCAGACCGGTCAGCCCGGCGAAATCACCAGCTCGCAAGGAGAGGACGCCGTTCGAGGTCGCACTCAGCGTGGTGATCGCTGCCAGCTCACTCGTCGAAACATCGGTGCAGTCGGTGGCGGAGACCTTCAGCAGTATCCTCGACCTCACCTGTTCGGTGCGGTCGCAGATGTCCACGCTCAGCGCCGGGTCGTCCGCCTGGGCCAGAACGACCGGAGGCAGCAGGGTCAGGATGCCGGCAAGGAGCGCCAGAACGCTGCGGGAAGCGAGCCGCAGCGGCAGTCTCTTACCGGAACGCCGGAGGAATGGAGAGAGTGTCTCGGTTTGAAAAATTCTGACCAGGAGAAACAAGCGCTTCTCCGCGCCCTGTCTGCCATAATGGCCTGTTCGCATAGAAAAAATTGCCGGGCCATCCGCATGGTCACTCTTCCCTGCCCTGCGGCCGGGTTCAGTTCTCCTGCCCCTCACAAGCGAGTTGCCTGCACCAGGCAAGAGGTTCACTGCCTGTACATGATCGTCAGGAAAAATACGCTGCCCAGATGGGCAGAGAGGACCGAGAAAATGAAAGAAAATGCGAACAAGCCGCGCGGATTCACCCCGGTGGGGCTCACTCCACTTGGGTAATCACAAAGTTCTGGCTGGACTCCTGCCAGGTGAGCGTTACCGTCGCGCCCGGATGCGGGAAGTCCGCCACCACACACTCCCCCACAGCGCCCCGCACGAACTCCTCGCCCAAGGTCGTCACCCGTACCGTGGTCCGGCCCAACTCGACCCCATCTACGCTGGCTACCACTTCGTGCGCTCCGTCGCCCAGCAGGTTCCAGTTGAACAGCAAGCCGAAGCCGTTGGCCGTGTCCCCACACACGCCTTGGGTGTCCAGGCGCTCGGTGCCGTAGCCGGCTACTTGTGGGGCCAGGTCGCCAATCGTAATAACGACTTCCTCCGCCTCGCATACCCAGCCCGACAGCACGCCGATCCCACTCTGAAACGAGCGTGGACTCGGGTTCTCCAGAACCCCGACGCCGGGCGTCCCGGAGCGGGAAGCCCCTGTCGGCGCAGCGCCCTCGGCCAGCACGAAATTCTGCTGTGCCTCCTGCCATACCAGTCGCACACTTTCGCCCGCACTCGGGAAGTCGGCCACCACACACTCCCCTGCCACGCCCCGCAGAAACTCCGCGCCCAGCGTGGTCACCGTCACCGTCACCCGGCCTAACTCCACCCCATCGACCAGAGCAACGATGGCATGCACGCCGTCGCCTAACAGGTTCCAGTTGAACAAGAGGCCAAACCCATTGTCCACGTCGCCACAGACGCCGGCTGTGTCCAGCCGATCCGTTCCATACGCCGCCTCCTGCGGCACCCCGTTCAACTCGATCTCCGCCATGTCCGCTTCACACACCCAGCCCGACAGCACCCCCACCCCACTTTGGAACGAGGCGGAGCCAGGGTTCTCCAGAAAGCCCTGCACGAAGGTGATGATCACCTCATATGCCCCAGTCGCTCCCCCCTGCCCTTGCAGCGCTACGACGACTGGGCCGGCCTCCACGCGGGCGCCCAGCCGAGTATCCGGGCGGGGACCGGACGCCAAGACCGCGCCGTCCTGCCAGAGCGTGCCGCGAGGACTCGCCCCACCGAAGGTCTCCACAAAGAGGAGGCCCCGGCCGGGAGCGGTCACGGCAAAATAATCCACGTCGCCAGCGGGACAGATCGCTCCGGCAGTCACAGCAGACAGCGCAATGTCAGTGGCCTGGGTCGGACTGTTGCCGTGCACATCGTCCTGCGTACAGGCAGGGGCACTGCCGCCGCCTCTACCGCCCCCACCTCCGCCGCCCCCACCTCCACCTCCGCCGCCCCCGCCTCCACCATCCCTACCGCCGCCGCCTCGCGCCAAGACCGTGTTCGTCGTCACCGCCTCTACGGCCTCTCTTTTGGGTGTCTCCTGGTTGTCGGTATAGGTCACCGTGGCCCGCAGATAGTGGCCGAGGTCGTCGTCTACCGGCGTATAAGTCGCCGCCGTGGTCGGGGTGCAGTCGGCCTCAGTGGTATCCGCCTGGGGGCTCGGGAGGAGGGAGCGCTCCCAGCACCACTCGGTGGTGGCCGTATCCACGCCGTCCGGGTCACTCACTGTCGCCGTCAGCGAGGACCCAACCCTGGGCTGTGACGCGGACAAACGGACTGTGCCCAATGCATCCTCAACGGTGACGAGGACCGGCAATTCGCCGGTGACCGTCCCGTCGGAGGCCTGCACGGTGACCGCATATTCTTTGTCCGAGTTGTTCGGATCCTCATAGTCCGGGGACTGCTTGAAGCGCAGCACCCCGTTCGGGATGGTAAAGGTGTCTTTGTCAGTGCCATCCAGCGACCACGTCAGCCTGACATTGGCCGGGTTACTCGCCGTGTACGTCGCTACCGGCCCCGTCCCGCCCTCCACGTACGTTGGAGCGATCTCGCCCTCCACCTTAGGTGGGTCGTCATCGGTGATCGTCACGGTGACCGCTGCCACAGTCGTCGACCTGACCCCTTGGGTGTTGGTCGCCCGCGCGGTCACGCGCACCCGCTTGTCCACCTCATCCTCCGCGTTATCCTGCGCCGTCAGCGTCGCGCTCCCGCTGCTCTCTGTCTGCCTGGCCGGGATGGTCAAACTCGCTCCGCTCAGGGTGAAGTCACCGTCCACCGCCGGCGGCACGGCCGTAGCCGTCACCTCCACCGTCGTCACCTCGCTTGACGGATGACTGAGCGTCGCCCTCACTGTCGTGTTGTTATCCGCGCCACTCTCGGTGATCGAATTGTCCGCCACCTCCAGCGTCACTGTCGGTGGCGGGTCATCGTCCGTGATGGTCAGCGTCGTCGGGTTCACGGTCAGCCCCGTCACCGTCCCCTCTACCGTCACCGTTTCGTCCGGCTCATCGATAGTGTCGTTCTCCGTCGTCAGGGTGAAGGTTGCCATCCCGCTCGGCTGACCCGCCTTGATCGTCAGCGTGAAGTCCGCCACCTCGTCAAAATCGGTGCCCTCCACGGCTGCCTCGTCCCCGCTCCCGGATGTGACCGAGATAGTCACCGTGGTGTCAGTACCGCGCGGTGCCCCATCCAACTCGCCGGTCACGGTCACTGTCCGGTTGCTGCTCCCCTCGGTCACCGCCTCTGGGTTCACCCGCAGGGTTACCGCCGTGGACGCACTCTCGTCGTCGGTCACGGTCACCGATACAGAGGCCGCCCGGACGTTGTTCTCTCCGTAGTCGCCGCCCGTCACCGTGTGCGTGATCGTCGCTGTCTTGGGAGGGATGTTCTCCACCGTATCGTCGGCCGCCCGCACCGTGACCGTCTGGGCCGTGTTCCAGTTCCCCGGCGCGAACGTCAGACTCGCCTGATTGGTGCCCACGGCGTCATCAGTCTGCGTGACGGCCAGCGTCACCGTTACTGTCGCCGTCGGCTGGGAGTCCAACACCACCGTATAGGTGTCGGTCTGCCCTTCCTTGATCGACAGCGTGCTCTCGCTGACCGTCACCCCGCGCGTATCGTCATCCGTGATGGTCAGCTCCACCCCCGTCACTGTCAGCCCACTCAGGTTGGCCGTCCCCTCCACCGTGATCTCCGCGTCCGCCGCGTCGATGTTGTTGTCCTTGGCCGTCAGCGTGACCGTGTTTCCCTCGCTCGCTGTCTTCCCCGCCGGGATGGTCAGGGTGCGGGGCGTACTCAAGGCATATTCCGTCGCTGTCGCCACCGTCACCACGATCTGCTGGCTCGATGCCCGGTCCAAGCTCGCCGTCAGCGTGCTCTGCCCACCGTTTTCATCAATCGGAGTAGCCGACAGCTCCAGCGTCACCACCGGCGGATTGTCATCGTCTGCAATCGTCAGCGTCTTATTGGCCGGGTCCGTGACCCCCTGGTCGTTCTCCGCCTCCGCCGAGATAGTTACCCGCTTGGTCTCCGGCCCATCAATCTCGTTGTCCACTGCCGTCAGCGTCACTGTGCCCTCGGTGTTCCCTGCCGAGATCGTCAATGGGTTTGGGCTGAGTGTGACGGCCTCCGCCGGGTCTGTCGAGACCGTCACCGTCGTCGCCGCACTCGACGCATGGCTCAGGGTCACCGCCAGCGTGGCGCTATTATCCGCACCGCTCTCATCGATCTGCGTCTCCGACAACGTCAGTGTCACCCTCGGCGCCCCCTCGTCGTCGGTGATCAAGAGCGTGGCATTATCCGGGTTTCCGGCGATACCGTGCGTATTCGTCGCCGTCCCGCTTACCGTCACCTGCTTGTTCGGGGCGTCGGTGGAATTATCCACCGAGGTCAGCGTGACAGCGGTGCCGCTGCTTGCCGTTGCCCCTGCCGTGATGGTCAACGTGGTGTTTGTGCTCAGCATGAAGTCGCCCGCCACTGCCGGGCTCACGGCCTGCGACGAGACGGTCACGGTCGTATCCGCGCTCGACGGATGGCTCAGCCGCGCCGACACCGTGCTCACTTGGTTGTTCTCGCTGATCTGGGCGGGCGACAGCACCAGTTCTACGCTCGGGGCTGGGTCGTCGTCCGTGATCGTCAGGTCCACCGAGGCCGGGCCGGTGACGCCATCAGAGTTGGTCGCCAGCCCACTCACCGTGACCGTCTTGTCCGGGGCGTCCACATTGTTGTTTCTAGCGGTAATCGTTACCGTTTCAGTGCTCGCCAATGCCCCTGCCGCGATCGTCAGCTGATTGCCGCTGAGGGTAAAATCCCCCGCCTGAGCCGGCGCGAGGGCCGTGGCTGTTACGCGCACGGTCGTCTTTGCGAGTGAGGTCCGATTGTTCAGCAGATGCGCCGTGACCCTGCTCACCCCTGTGCTCGTCCCCCCGTCCTCATCAATCCGAGGCGGCGACAGTCTCAGTTCCACCACCGGCGCGGCCTGAACCTGGGCCGTCACCGCCGCCGCGCTCTTCCCGGACCCCTGGCCATCGGTATAGCGTGCCGTGGCCCGGAGATAATCCCCCATGTCGCCCGCTACTGGCGTGTATTGAGTGGATGTCTCCCCAGTGATGTCGGTCCAGTTGCTCTGGTCGCTGGACCGCTCCCACTGCCAGGAGATGCCACTCAGACCGCCGTCGAGGTCGCTCAGCGTCGCGGTCAGTTGCCGCCCTGCCTGTGCCGGAGTCCCCGAGAGCGTCACCGTGCCCGCTTCGTCCAGGTTGCCGACATCGATGGTCACGGTGATGGTGTCGTCCGTGGTCATGTCGGCCTCGCCGTCGTTGTTCTTGCCGTCCCGGACCGAGATGCTGACCGTGTAGCGACGCTTGGCCTCGTAGTTCAGGGCCGTCTTGGTCTGCAACTGTCCGGTGGTCGAGACGATGTCGAAAGAGGTCGCGTCCGTCCCGCCCAGCGTGTAGATCAGACTGGTGTCGTCGATGTCGGTGGCTGCCACCGGGTCCCCGATATTGACACCCGAGGCCGTGTTCTCGTCCGCGCTGCGCATGGCGCTGTCGCCTTCATCGAACGCCGGTTTCTGGTTCGCGGTCGCGGTCACCGCCAGCCGGGCGCTGCGCGTAGCCTCCCCGCCGTCGACCAGGGCGATCACCTGGTAGGTGTATTCGCTCCCCGATGTCACATCGGTATCGGTGTAGGTCGTCGTGCTGAGGTCCTCGGCGATGGGAGTGTCGCCGCGCATGACGGTGTAGGTCACAGCCGCCGAGCCCGCAGAGTTCGTGACCGCCGTCCAGCTCAAGTCTACCTGACCCACCGTCGAGGTGTCGGGGGTCAGGGTCGGGATTTCGCGGAGTTGCTGGCCGAACTCCTCCCAGGTTGCCGTATCATCACCGTCAAAGTCCACGCGGAGCGCCGGGTACTGACTGGCCGTGCCGAAGTCCCAGGGGTCGTCGGTCGTAGTATCGCCGTCCAGGTCCACGTTCCAGTCGGCATAGATGCTGCCGGTGGTATAGCCGGTGGGCGTCTGCAAGGCCGTGGTGGTCTGGCCGTCACCCCCGGCGCTGTTCGTCCGGCCCGAGGTGCGTGTGTCCCAGTAGCTGGCTGTGATTGTCGGATCGTCGGGGCTCTCTCCGACCAAGCCCCCGACAGCACTGCCATTACCTGCCACGCGCCCCGTGGCGTAGCTGGCGTGTATCGTGCCGGCGGCGAAAGATCCGATCAGCCCCCCGACGTGGTTATTGCCTGACACCGACCCCGTGGCGTAGCTGGCCTGGATGTTGCCCTGACCGTCTGTCGCCATGCGACCGCCCAACCCCCCGACCCCACTCGTTCCCGATACGCGCCCGGTGGCATAGCTGGCGAATATGTCGCCGGAGACCTGGCCGACGAGCCCGCCGGCATGGAAGCCGCCAACGACCCGGACCGTGGCGTAGCTGGCATGAATCTCACCGAAGTTTATGCCAACCAGGCCCCCGACACTGCCGCTTCCTCCTTCCACCCGTCCGGTTGCAGAGTTCTCGGTAACACTTCCCTGGTTCGTCCCAGCCAGCCCACCGACGCCACGTTTCCCCTGCACCGCGACATCACGCAGCCGAGCATGGCGGATGACACTGGACAAGCCGGTGTAGCCAAACAACCCGACGTTGTCGGAACTGCTCCGCTTGATAAACAGATGCCTGATGGCGCGGCCATTCCCCTCAAAGGTTGTGCGGAACCGGTCGGATGCCGTCCCAATGGGCACCCAGCCGGCCCCGCTGTTCCAGTACTCGTCGTCCGCGTCAATCTGGCCGTCGCCGCTGGTGTCAAAATCCAGATCCACCGTCAGCTCATACCCCGCACACCCCCCGCTGGTGACCCCGCACACCACCCGCGTCGCGTCGGGAAACGCCGCAGCATAGTCCGCCGCCCCGGTGGTCGTCGGGGTGCCATCGCCGTCCAGGTCGTGCCGTACGGCATTGAGCTGGGCCAGGGTCGCAATTTCAATCAGCCTGTCGTCGTCCGTGTCATAGACCGGCTGCGGGGTGTTGTTCGTCAGAGCGTAGCTGGAGAGGGTGGCCGCTGCGTTGCCCGCTGCATCCCGCAGCGAGGGGGTTCCGGTCGAGGGGGAGTAGGTCAGCGTCACACTGTCATCATGGGCGACCCTGGAAACCAGGTCCAACGTCACCACCTCCCCGGACACCTCAACGGAGGTAGTCAACACGGTCGTACTACCGGCCGTCACCGTGAAAGCGTTCGCCCTCGGGACCGAGGTCTCGTCCAGCGCTTCATCATACGTCAGCGTCACGGTGTCTTCGTCCACCGTCGCGCTCTCCAGGTCCGGCGTGTCGCCATCTACGGTGTGGGCGCTGTCCGCCGCAACGGCATCATGGGTGAGTGCGGCGTCCTGGGGCGTGGTTTCCTCGTCCTGGATCGTCCCGCCGTTGAGCGCCAGGCTGTTCGCAACGACGCTCACCCCGTCGGTGTCACTTTCGTCGGCCACCACGGTGTAGGTGCACGTCAGCACCTCGCTCGCAACGTCTTGACATAATGCCGTCCGCGTATTCGTCCCGACCGTCAACTCGATGCTGGGGACGCCGGTCACGCTGATGGGTTTGGTGAAGACCACCGCCACCACAATCTCTTCGCCGGCGGCGTAGGCCGCTCCTGGGTCCGAGACGATCTCCACCGTGCTGACGCTCGGCGCGGCGGCCACCGTGTCGTTATCAGTCAACGTGACCGTGGCCGTGGCCTGACTGCCGACCGACACCCCGGCGGGCAGCGGGGTGCCAAAGCCCAGGATGACCGTCTCTTCGTCCTCCTGACGGGTGTCCTGGGTGGCCCGGAAGGTGAAGGTCTGCGTGGTCTGGCTCGCGCTAAACGTCACGCTCGCCGGGAGGCTATAGTCGCCGGGCCAAGCGCCGTCCGGGCTCGTCGCCGTGAGCGCAATGGGCATATCGAGCGTGCGGCCCGGCGCGACGTCCAGTTGCACGGTGACGGTCACCGACCCGCCTTCGGTCACGGCGTAGGCCCCCGCCGCAAACGACACCTGCACGGCCCGACCCTCCCGGAAGTCCGCCACCGTGTCGCGGGTGTCGTCGAGCGCCTGCGCCGCGTCGGCCGGCCCGTCTATATCGGTGGTGTCTTGGGTGCCGGACACGCCCATGGGATCGCCATCAGCATCGGGATAGGAATTGTCCGGATTGGAGAAGTAGAGCACTCTGTCACAATTGAAGCTGGGACTATTGTCAGCGCACTGCTTGTTGGTCGCCATGATCGTACGCCAGCGTTTCGATGTCGCTGCGCCCGACTCGAACGCCGCCTGGTTCACATAGCCATACGCATAGGGCGCCACCACCGAACTGCGACACTGCGGAGTGGCCGTGTTGTGCTGGCAGGCTTCATACCGGTCGTGGAGAAGCCCCATGATGTGGCCCAATTCATGGGCGAATGTGGACGCGTCGACAATGGAGACGCCGAAGGCATTGGGGGCATGAGTCGTCGACTCGGTGCCCATTGTGTATGCGACTCCACTTATCTCTCCGTCCCACTGCGCACGAAGCAGTATGACGATGTCCGCATGGACCCGGTCACGGATGGTGTGGACTTCGTCCAGATAGCCGTCGGACGGGTCCCGGAGGCGCTCAACATCTATCCGTATGCTCCCTGTCTCCGGGTATGCCACCTCCTCCGCCGCGACCAGCTTAATGGTCTGGTTCACGTCGCTGTCTGTGTAGGCCATGTTGGCCGCTACGACGAGTTCATCGATCTTGGTCTCAATCTGCTCGGTCCCACCCTGGGCGTCCTTGGCCGCAGTCGTGTAGAAGACGGCGACATCAATCACCGACTGCGCATGCACCATCCCCCCAGACAGCAGGGGCAGGAGCAGCAACGCCGCCAGCAGCAGACGCTTCAGGTGTGGAGCAGCACTCCAGGACGGCAGGGGTATCAATGCTGATGGTCCGTCTCAGAATGGGGCCCCTCAACCCCACAGTTGAGCGGGTGCTCCTTCACCTCGCTGATGGTATACAATCCGCCTCCCACCGAGCGGATCTGATAGGTCTCCCCCAACATCCGTACCGTGCCCACCACCGTCTCCCCGTTGACCACCAGGGTCAGGGTGCCGAGCGGCTCTTCGACCAGGTGGCCCGCCACGGAATAGCCCCCCGAAAACGTCGGCGCGGTTCGCTCCACCACGCCCGTGACCACCACGTCGTCAAACAGATTAAGGGTCAGGAGCGTACCTGGGGCGGGCGCCGCGCTGGATTTGTCTGTACGCCCGGACGTGTCTCTGGTCTGCGGAGGCTGGCCGGACGCCGTGGCGGCGGCAGCCCGGGCGTGCTGGACTTGCCCGAGGTCCATGGTCACCAGCCGGCTGCGCAATGTCTCGGTGCCGAGCGGGCCGGGCGGCGGCGTTTCATTGACCGAGGTAAAGAGAACCGGGGACTGGGCCTCGGACGGGGGCGGGACCAACGTAGTCAGCACCGCCACCGTGACGGCCAGACACATGCGCCGGACAGGCCGGATCAGGGTAGCAACACATGAAACGAACCACCAGACTCGTACCATAGGGCAGCCTCTTCTTCAGACAAAAATTCCGCAATCCATACCCCGTCGATACGCAAATGTCGCTGCCCAGTTGGGCAGCAATCATAAGAAAAATGCAAAAAAGGACGGAAAAAGAGGGCCGTGCAGGCGCGCATAAGAAACCCACCCTTCGACTGGACTCAGGACAGGGGACAGAGCAATCCCCCTCTCGGGACGTGTGATGCACCTTACCCGGCATCTACTCTTCCCAACCGTGCAGAAGCCGCTGGCCGGAGAGAACCCACCCCGCCGCTCACGCGGCACCCCTCCGAGGAGGGGATGGAGATGGCCGGGGTGGGTTTCTTTTTGCGTCACACGTCAGGGAGAGGTGACTAAAGGGCCGGAGTGGGTCTGCCAATAGAACAAATTATGATTCTGTGTGGCCGCCCGTCATTCCGCCCCCAGCCTCCCGGCTTCTGGATGCCGGCTCGCGTCCGATATGACGCGAGCGGGCTGACACAGCGATCACTTATCATACAAGGCGCTACTCCACTCCGCTGATCACAAAATTCTGGCTGCTCTGTTGCCAGGTGAGCGTCACACGCTCCCCCGGACTGGGGAAGTCCGCCACGGTGCATTCGCCCACAGCGCCCCGCACGAACTCTTCGCCCAGCGTCGTCACCCGCACCGTGACCCGGCCTAACTCGATGTTATTTACGTAGGCAATGACGTCATGTTCCCCATCACCGAGCAAATTCCAGTTGAAGAGCAACCCAAATCCGTTGCCGCTGTCCCCGCACATGGCTTGGGTATCGCGTCGTTCGGTCCCGTACGCGGCGACTTGCGGCGTGAGATGCCCAATCTCGATCTCGACCAAGCCGGCCGCGCACACCCAGCCCGACACCACCCCAATCCCACTCTGAAACGAGTTGGGGCTCGGGTTCTCCAGATACCCGACCCCGGCCGTCCCGGCCTGGGTCGGGCCGCGCGGGACAGCGCCTTCGGCCAGGACAAAGTTCTGCTGCGCTTGCTGCCACACAAGCCGCACACCCTCGCCCGCACTCGGAAAGTCGGCCACGGTGCATTCGCCGGTCACGTCCCGCAGAAATTCTGCGCCCAGCGTCGTCACCGTCACGGTCGTGCGCGCCAGTTCAACGCCGTCTACATACGCCACGACCTCATGTTCGCCGTCCCCCAGCAGGTTCCAGTTGAACAGCAACCCAAACCCATTGTCCGTGTCCCCACACACGCCGGCCGTATCGCTCCGTGCCGTGCCATATCCCGCTTCCTGCACGGCCCCATTCAACGCGATCTCCACCACCTCGGCCGTGCACACCCAACCCGACACCACGCCAATGCCGCTCTGGAAGGAGGCGGGGCCGGGGTTCTCCAGAAAGCCGACCACCAGGCGTGTCTCCAAGTGATAGCTCCCCGTCCGCCCAGCACTCGCCACGGCAATCATCACCGCTCCGGCCTGCACGGGGACGCTGAGGTGGAAGTTCTGGCCCGCACCTCCGCCGGTCGCGGTGGCCAGTTCGACCCCGGCCTGCCACACCGTGCCCACGGTGTCGGTCGAGCCGGCGGTCTCGACCACCAACACCCCGTCATACGGCACCTCCAACGTGAAATAATCTACATCGCTCGGACTGTTGAGGTGGCCCGGTGTGGACGCCGCCCACGGCGCGCGGGCGTGCGGGGTGACTGCCGTCGCCTGCCCCGGCGTGTCTCCGTGCTGATCCGGGGAACGGCTGCCCCCGCCCCCGCTGCTGCCACTGCTTCCCCCACCCCCGGTGTTGCTCGGGGGTGGCGGCGGGGGTGGCGGCGGAGAGGTGGGCAGGCCCGACACCGCTATGGTGAAGATCCGGGAGTTGCCGGTGCCAAAGTCTCCCGTGGCGGTCGCCGTGAGGGTCACCGTGTACGAGTCCTTGGTGGGAACCTCCTTCATCACGAGGTCGGTGCCGTTCAGCTCGAAGGAGCCGGAGTCGCCGCCGGGGCTTATCCCGTAGACGGGGTTCTGCTGGTCAAGGAAGGCGTTCTGCGCGGATATGCCTCCGACGGTTCCCGGTGTATCGCCGTAGTCGATTGACGTGTCATCCAGCACGATGTGCCAGCTTCCGAGGTTTTGCTCAAAGGCGGAGGCGCCATCGAACATGTAGCTCATGTTGGTCGCAGACGACACGTCCCAGGAGGAGAGGGGCTGGTTGAAGGCGACAGCGCCATAGAACATGTCAGTCATGCTGGTCACAGACGACACGTTCCAGGAGTTCAGGGGCTGGTTGAAGGATGTGGCGTTGAAGAACATGCCGAGCATGTTGGTCACAGACGACACGTTCCAGGAGTCCAGGGGCTGGTTGAAGGACGTGGCACCGTAAAACATCCACACCATGCTGGTCACAGACGACACGTCCCAGTCGGAGATGTCGCCGTTGAAGGCGGTGGCGCCGCGGAACATGCCGAGCATGTTGGTTATAGACGACACGTCCCAGGAGGACAGGGGCTGATTGAAGGCGCCGGTGTCGCGGAACATTTCGTTCATGTTGGTCACAGATGACACGTCCCAGGAGGAGAGGGGCTGGTTGAAGGCGCCGGTGTCGCGGAACATCCACAACATGTTGGTCACAGACGACACGTCCCAGGAGGACAGGGGTTGGTTGAAGGAGCGGGCATTCCAGAACATGGAGCGCATGTTGGTCACCGACGACACGTCCCAGGAGTCCAGGGATTGGTTGAAAGCATCGGTGTTCTGGAACATGGCTTCATTTCGGTCACCGACGACACGTCCCAGGAGTCCAGGGGTTGGTTGAAGGAGCGGGCGCTGGAGAACATCAGCGCCATGCTGGCCACCGACGAGACATCCCAGGAGGACAGGGGCTGGTTGAAGGCATCGGCTTTGTGGAACATGGATTTCATGTTGGTCAAAGACGATACGTCCCAGTCGGATATGTCACCGTTGAAGGACGAGGCACCGTAGAACATGAGGGCGGCGTCCGTGACCTGCGAGAGGTCAGGCGCATCAGTGGCGTTGTATTCCATGTTGGATGCGCCCTGGAACGCCTCATGCATCGATGTCCACTGGGCAGTCCCCCACTGCTCGATGGATACCAGCCTGTTCGCGCCAGCCTGACCGTTGAGGTGGAATCTGGTGATACCGTCGGATATGCGCACCGTGTAGGTACCAGCGGAATCATACCTGTGGGACTGCCTGCCCCGCACGTCCTCTTCCACGGTCCCGTCGCCCCAGTCGATGGTATACGTGCCGCTCGCCGGAATGGTGATGGACTGGTTGTTCGCTGTCGTGCGCCAAGTGGTGACAAACGAACTGGATGGGATGGATTGGCCATGGGCTGCATCAGGACTGCCAGCAACTGCCACGCATATGGCCACCACCACCCCACACAGAATGTGGTGGCATCTGCTTCTACGCATATGAATTTCCTGCATATGGCTGAATCGACCTACAGCTCCGTGCCGGCCACGTCGAATGGCACGTAGAGCACGAAGTCGGCGGCGGTCGTTGAGGTGACCTCAATGGGGACCGTCGTGACCGGCACGGCCGTCGGAGTCGGGTCGGTGCCGCCCGGACACGACGTCCCGCCTTGACCAAACACCGGACCGCCTCCGGCTGCCAGAAGCGCCAGAGGGAGCAGGACCAAGGCGGCCACGCGGACCAACGGGGGGGGTTAGGGGGTGGTCAGGCTCCGTCCGCATACGCATCTGTCCTGTCGCGTGCGCGGCGGGGGCAGCCGACGGGCCGGCCCCCGGCATCCGCTTCCCTGCCTGTACTCGATTGGGAGGAGAAATGCGCTGCCTAAATGGGCAGCAAAGACCAAAAAAACAGGACCACGAGAAAAAAGAAGGCCGAACAGGCCGCACCCGCCCCGGAAGAGTGCGAGACCGGCGTCACTCCACTCCCGTGACGACAAAATTCTGACTGTTCTGCTGCCAGGTGAGCGTCACACGCTCCCCCGGACTGGGGAAGTCCGGGACGGTACATTCCCCCTCGGCTCCCCGTACGAACTCCTCGCCCAGGGTCGTCACCCGCACGGTGGTCCGGCCCAGTTCCACGTCGTCCACGACCGCCACGACCACATGTTCCCCATCACCGAGCAAATTCCAGTTGAACAACAACCCGAAGCCGTTGTCCGTGTCTCCGCAGACATCTCGCGTGTCCAGCCGCTCCGTGCCATAGCCCGCTGCCTGTGGGGCCAGGTCTCCGAGCGTGATGACGACTTCCTCGGCCTCGCACACCCAACCCGAGATGACCCCAATGCCACTCTGAAACGAGTGCGGACTCGGGTTCTCCAGATAGCCTACGTTGGCGGTTCCCGACCGGTGCACGCCCGTAGGCGCCCTGCCCTCGGCCAGCACGAAGTTCTGCTGCGCCTCCTGCCACACCAACCGCACCCCCTCGCCCGCACTCGGAAAGTCTTCGACGGTGCACTCCCCGCTCACCCCCCGCGCGAACTCCTCCCCCAGCGTCGTCACCGTCACCGTCGCCCGGCCCAACTCAATACCATCCACGTAGGCCGCGACCTCATGTGCGCCGTCGCCCAGCAGGTTCCAGTTGAGCAGCAACCCAAACCCGTTGTCCGCATCTCCGCACACGCCGTGGGTGTCCAGCCGCGCCGTGCCGTACGCCGCCGGCTGCCGCACGCCGGCAAGCTCTATCTCCACGGTCTCCGCCGCACACACCCAACCCGAAATGATGCCGATCCCACTCTGAAAGGAATGAGTCCCCGGGTTCTCCAAATATCCGATGGGGGCTTCCTGCGGCTGACCGCCACCGCCGCTGCTACTGCCGCTGCCGCCGCTGCTCCCGCCACCGCCCTGAGACGGGGGCGGCCGAACCGAGACGGTCGTGGTCGTGGCCGCCGCCGCCGTTTTGTTGGTCGCGCCGTGGCCGTCGGTATAGGTCGCGGTGGCCCGCAGATAGTAGCCGAGGTCGGCGTCCTCCGGTTGATAGGTGGCGGCGGCGCTGTCGGTGACGGTGCAGGCAAGGAGGCTGCTATCGGTCTGAAAGTCGTGGTAGCGGGACCGCTCCCAGCACCACTCGGCGACCGTCTCCACCCCGTCCGGGTCGCGCAGCGTCGCGCGCAGCGGCGAGACGATCCGGGGCTGCGCCGGAGACAGGCGGACCGTACCGGGGGCATCCTGCACAGTGACGGTGACAGCGAGGGAGCCGGTGCGGGTTCCGTCGGAGGCGGCGACCGTCACGTGGTAGACATTGCTCCGCCTCGCCTCAAAGTCGGGTGGCGCAACGAAGCGCAGCACGCCGTTCTGGTCGACACGGAACTCGCTCGCATCCGGCCCGGACCGAGACCACGTCAACCTGCCGCCGGCCGGGTTCGTGGCCGTGTACGTGGCCACCGGCGCGGTGTCGTGCTCCACGTACTGTGGAGCGCTCTCGCCCTCCACCTCCGGCGGATCGTCATCGGTGATGGTCAACGTGGCCGCAGCCGGCCCGTTCACAGCCAGCGCGTTGTCTGCCTGCCCGCTCACCGTCACCAGCGTGTCCTGCGCGTCGACGGAGTTGTCCACCGCCGTCAGCGTCACGGTCCCGGTGCTGGCTGTCTCTCCGGCTGCAATCGTCAGGGTGGTGCCGCTTTGTCGCACGACGTCCGCGTCTGCCGTGACCGCCACTGCGACCTCCGTCGCCGCACTCGACGGATGGCTGAGCGTCGCCGTGACCGTGCTCTGCCCACCGTCTTCGCCGATTGCGTCCGGGGTCAGGATCAGTGTCACCGTGGGCGGCGCGTCGGTGTCGGTGATGGTCAGCGACGCATCGGTCACATCCAGCCCAACTGTGGTACTGCCGCTCACCGTCACGGTCTCATCCGGCTCATCCAGGCTGTCGTCTACCGGCGTCAGGGTGAAGGTTGCCGTCCCGCTCTTCGTGTTCGCCGGAATTGTCAGGGTGAAGGGCGATATGGCGGTGAAGTCCGTGCCCTGTGTGGCCGTGCCCGCCTCGACCTCCACACTCACCGGGGTCGCCTGCTGGCGCAGCGCCCGATTGAGGCTGCCCCTCACCGTCACCGTCCGGCTGCTTCCTTCTCCCACCGTCGGTGGCTGCACGCTCAGCACGACCGCCGTGGATGGCCCCTCGTCGTCTTCGATCGTCACGGCCACCGGTTCCACGCTTTCTCCGGTGTAGTCCCCGCCGCTCACCGTGTGGCTGATCGTCGCCGGCTCGTCATCGGCGGTGGGGTCCTGCGCCGCCGCCACTGTTACTGGCTGCGCCGTATTCCAGCGCCCCGGCTGAAAGACCAGCTCGGTCCGGTTCACGGTCACGTCCGGGTTCGTCGGCGCGGTCACCGTCACGGTCACCGGTTCCGTCGGCTCGGAAGTCAGGATCACCTCGTAGTCCTCGGACGAACCTTCTTCTACGGTCAGCTCGGTCGGGGTGACCATCACTCCGCGGGTATCGTCATCCGTGATGCGAAGCGTGACCGCATCCGGAGCGGTCACCAGGAGGTTCTTGGTGAGTATCCCCGTGACAGGGATTGCCTTGGTCTCCTCCGGCCCGTCCACGGCGTCGTCCGTAGCCGTCAGTGTCACGGCGTTGCTGTGCGTGGCGCCCAGCGGGATGGTCAGGGTGGTGCCGCTCAAGGTGTAGTGCTCCGGCATCTCGCTCAGCTTCACCGCCGTCTCGTCCTCAGCCGCCGGCGTCAGTTCGGCGGTCACGGTGACGGTGTTCCCCGTGCCGCTCTCCGTGATCGACGCATCCGGCGACAGCACCAACCGTACCTGCGGGGCGGCCTGCACTGTGGTGCCCGTCACCGCCTGGGCGGTCTTCCCCATGCTGTGGCCGTCGGTGTACATCGCCCTCGCCCGCAGGTATTGCCCCACGTCGGTCGCGTCCGGCGTGTAGGTCGCCGTCAGCGCCCCGCTGGACATCGCCCCGGGGATGTCGGTCCAGGTGGTCTGGTCGGGAGACCGCGCCCACTGCCACGTGATGGCGCTCAGCGTCCCGTCCACGTCGCTCAGTGTGGCCGTCAGCGCCCGTTTCTCCTGCAGCAGGCTTGACGACAGCGCGACCATGCCCGCTTCATCCACGTTCAGGACAGTGATCGTCACCGCAAGTTCGGCATCCGTCTCCGTCAGCGCTTCAACGCCGTCGGCATCCTTGCCGTCGCGAACCGCCACGGCGACCTGATAGGTGTGCCGGCTCTCGTAGTCCAGGGGTTCGCGGGTCTGTAACTCCCCGGTGATGGGGTCAAGGAAGAACACTGCGGCGTCGGTGCCGCTCAGACTGTAGGTCAGGTCGGCATAGTCCGGGGTCAAGGTGTCCGGGTCCATAGCGGAGAAGACCCCGATACGCTGGCCCCGTGGCGTATTCTCGGCCACACGGTAGGTGGTGGGGAGACTCGCATCGAACACCGGCGCCTCGTTCACATCGGCAACGGTGATGGTCACATCGATCTCATCATCCATCGCCATGTCGGCCGTGTCGTTGATGTCCTTGCTGTCCCGGACCGCCACGGTGACTGCGTAGGTGTCCTGGGTCTCGTAGTCCAGCGCGGCCTTGGTCCGTAGCTGGCCGGTCCTTCCAGTGATGGAAAAGAAGTCCGCGTCCGTGCCTTCCAGGTAGTAGGTCAGTTGGTCGCCGTCCGGGTCCGTCGCCGTCACCCGCTCCCCGATGGGCCGGTTCGCCGGCGTGTTCTCGGCGATGGTGCGGGCCGTGCCGGTCACGTCATCGAACATCGGCGGCTGGTTGGGCGCGGTCGCCTCTACGAGCCCACTGCGGGCGGCTTCCCCCCCATCCACCACCGCAGCCACCTGGTAGGCGTAGGTGGTGCCACGGATCACAGCGGGGTCGGCATACTCGCGCGCGGTGAGGTCTTGCGCGACGGGTGTCGAGCCGGTGTTGCGGTAGACGGCGTAGGTCACGTCCGGCGCGGGGGTCCAATCACTCACGTCCGCCGCCGTCCAGCTCAGCTCCATGGGCCCCGTCTCGGCCATCGTCGTCAGGGTCGAACCGGCGCGGAGCTGATAGCCGAACTCCTGCCAGCTCGCCGTCTCATCCCCGTCAAAGTCTACCCGCAGCGCCGGATACTGGCTCCCTGAGCCGAAGTGCCACGGGTCGTCGTCCGTACCATCGCCGTCCAGGTCCACGTTCCAGTCCGCATAAATCCCGCTATAGCCGGTAGGCGTCTGCAACTGGGCGGTGGTCTGGCCCGTCCCAAGAGACCCGCTCGACCGGCCCGAGGTGGCCGTGTCCCAGTAGCTGGTGGTGATCGTGCCACCAACATTGTATCCAACCAGCCCCCCCACCCGCACCCGGCGGCCTGTCACTCGCCCGGTCGCGTAGCTGGCCGTGATCGTGCCACCGTTGCTCCCGACCAGCCCCCCCACCCGGTCCTGGCCCGGCACCCGTCCGGTCGCGTAGCTGGCCGTGATCGCGCCAAAGCCAAAGCTACTGCCATTGTCTCCGACCAGCCCCCCCACCCGCGACACGCCCGTCACCCGCCCAGTCGCATAACTGGTCGTGATCCCGCCGCCAGCATTTCTCCCGACCAGCCCCCCGATGTCGCTGTTCCCCGTCACCCGCCCGGTCGCGTAGCTGGCGTGAATCAGGCCACCATTGTCTCCGACCAGTCCTCCGACGTAGTTGTTCCCCGTCACTTCGACATCGATCAGCCCGACACCACGGATATCGCAGTGATAGCCTGTCTGACCGAACAGTCCCGTGTAGGAAGTGTCCCGATCAACAAAGAGATGGCGGATGGTGTGGCCGTTGCCCTCAAACATCGCATGGAACGCGTCAGCACTCGTGCCGATGGGTTGCCAGCCCTTCCCGTCGTTCCAGTAGGCGGTGTCTTCCGCATCGACCTGCCCGTCCTCGTCGGTGTCGAAGTCCAGGTCGGCCGTCAGCTCATACCCCTCGCAGACCTCGCTACTGGTGTCGCAGACGACCCGTATCTCATCGGGAAACGCTGTGGCATAGGCTGCTGCCCCGGTGTCCGTCGGCGTGCCATCACCGTCCAGATCGTGCCGGATCGCATCCAACTGGGCCAGGGTCGTGATTTCAATCAGCCCGTCCGCGTCCGCGTCGTACACCGGCTCCGGGGTCAGGTTCTGGACCGTCTGGTTGGAAAAAGCCAGGGCGAGGTTACCGGGCACGTCCTGAATGAAGTCGCGGCCGTGGAGACGGTATCTCAGCCGCACGAGTCGGCCGGCACGTATCCAGGAGACCAGTCTCAGCGTGACGACCTGCCCGGATATCTGTATGCTGTCAATCGGCCGGGTCGTCCCATCGACGCTCACCGTAAAAGCGTCCGCTGTGGGAACTGAGGTCTCGTCCAGCGCTTCGTTATACGTCAATTTTACTGTCCCGCCATCCACGGTCGCGGTTTGCAACACCGGCTTCACCGCGTCCACGGCGTGGCCGCTGTCAGCGGCTACGGCGGCATGGGTCAGGGTGGCGTTCTGGTTGTCGGCGTCCCGGATCGTCGCCCCGGCCCGTCTCAGGCTGTTTGCCGCGACGCTCACCCCGTCGGCGTCACTGGCGCCCAGCGGAACGCTGTCGGCACACGTCAGGGTCTCGCTCGCCGCGTCCCGACACAGCACCTGGCGCGTATCCGTGCCGACCGTCAGCGCGAGCACGGGTGTCCCGATCACGGTCACAGGCTTGGTGAAGACGACCGTCACCTCGATCTGATCGCCGACGGAGTAGACGCCGCCCGGCCCAGGGTCCGAGGTGATGGCGACCGTGCTGATGTGCGGGGCGGCGGTTGTCGCGGGATCGTTGTCCCGCAGGGTCACTGTCGCACTGTCCTGACTGCCCACGGTGACGCCGCCGGGCAGCGGCAGCCCGAAGCCCAGCTCGACGGTCTCGGCGCGCTCGTCGATGGCGTCGTCGGTGACCTCGAAGATGAAGGTCTTTCTGACAGCGGTGGAGCTGAAGGTCACGCTCGTCGGCAGGCTATAGTCGCCGGACCACGCCCCGTCCGTGCTCCGCGCCGTGAGCGGAATGACCAACTCCCGGCCCGGCGCAGTGTTCAGCTTCACCGCCACGAGCGCCCGCCCCCCTTCGGTCGCCGCGTAGGTCGCGGACCCAAAGCTCACCTGCACGGCTCGCCCCTGCCGAAAGTTCGCCACGGTCCGGCGGGTGTCGTTAAGGGTGCGCGCCGCATCGACCGGCCCGTCCAGATCGTTCGTGAACTGGGTACCGGCCGCGCCCATGGGATCGCCCCGGTAGGTCTTATTTGGATTGGAGAAGCGGAGCAAGCTCGGGGAACAGGAAACCCCGGCATCGTCACACTGATTAGAGTATGACATGATCGTGCGCCACCGTTTTGATGATGACGCTCCCGACTCAAACGCCTCCTGGTTCACATAGCCATACGCGTAGGGTGTCACCAGCGTGGGACACTGCGGATTGCTTGTATCGTGCGAGCAGGCTTCATACCGGTCATGGGCAAGCCCCATGATGTGGCCCAGTTCATGCATGAAATTGCCGGCGTGGACGGTAGAAACGGCAAAGGCTTCGGCGGCATGGTCCGTCGATAGCGTGTGCATCAGGGACGCCACCCCCCCTACGTCGCCCGGACGGCGGAGCAGTATGACGATGTCCGCCCAGACTCGGTCACGAGTGGCGTGGACTTCGTCCATATGGCCGTCCGACGGATTCTCGAGACGACTGCGATCTGTACTCAGCCTGTCCGACGCGGTGTATGCTACTTCTCCTACATGCACCAATTTGATGGTCTGGTTCGCGCCACTGTCTGCGTAGGCGAGGTTGGTCGCTGCAACCATCTCGTCGATCTTGGTCTTGATCTGATCGGTCCCGCCCTCATCGTCTTTGGCGGCGGTCGTATAGAAGACGGCGACATCAATCACCGACTGCGCGTGGACGAGCCCCCCTGGCAAGCAGGGCAGGAGCACGAGCACCACGAGCAGCAGGCGTATGAGGTGTCGGGAGAGAGTCCAGGAGGCCGGCGATGTCGTCAATGCTGGTGATCCGTCTCAGCATGGGGCTCCTCGACCCCGCAGTTGAGCGAAGGCTCCTCTACCTCGCTGATGGCGTATAAGCCGTCACCCACCGAGCGGATATGATAGGTTCCGTCCAATGTCCGTACCGTGCCCGCCACGGTCGCCCCGTTGACCACCAGGGTCATCAGGACGAGGACGGGCAGCGCGGCGAGGAACCGCCCGTTTATCAGCGACCTGGCCCGTTCCTGTCGTCCCGCCTCCCACTCCCGACTTCCCCTGTCTGGGGAGGCGGCAGGCAAACCCATGTGTTCAATATGCATATCAGCCAACTCCGAAGCCCAAGCGGACACCAAGCGAAGAGTTCTGCTGCCCACACCACATCGGTATGAAAATATCGCTGCCCAGATGGGTAGAAAGGACAAGAAAAAACGAAAAATGGGAAAAAAGAGGCCCGAGTAGGTGGTGACTGCCCCCGGCGGGGCTCACTCCACGTCGGTGAGGACAAAGTTCTGGCTGGACTCCTGCCAGGTGAGCGTGACGGTCTCGCCCGGATGCGGGAAGTAGTAGGTCGGATGAGCGGAGCGTAATCCGACACGTACGGGATGTCAGGTTACGCCTCCGGCTAACCTGACCTACACGGCTCAGGACAGGCTCAGGACTAACGGTCTCCCGTTCGTGCTGAGCGTAGCGGAGCGAAGTCGAAGCAGGGATATCGGATCGCGGCCAGCAGAACGAGAGCGGAACGGCATGACTACAGCCTAACGTGAAACGCCCTAGCTCTGGCGGGGCTCACTCCACGTCGGTGAGGACAAAGTTCTGGCTGGTCTGTTGCCACGTGAGCGTGACGGTCTCGCCCGGATGCGGGAAGTCCGCCACGATGCACTCCCCTGTGGCCCCCCGCACGAACTCCTCGCCCAAGGTCGTCACCCGCACCGTCGTGCGGGCCAGCTCGGTCCCATCCACCGTGGCAATGACCTCATGCTCGCCATCGCCCAGCAGGTTCCAGTTGAACAACAGCCCAAAGCCGTTGGCCGTGTCCCCGCAGACATCCAGCGTGTCCAGCCGTTCGGTGCCGTAGCCGGCCACCTGCGGAGCCAGGTCGCCGAGCGTAATCGTGACTGCCTCCGCCGCACACACCCAGCCCGACAGCACCCCGACGCCGCTCTGAAACGAGGTGGCACTCGGGTTTTCCAGCAAGCCCACCCCGGCTATCCCGGAGCGGGAAGCCCCGGTCGGTGCGCTGCCCTCGGCCAGCACGAAGCTCTGCTGCGCCTCTTGCCACGCCAGGGTGGCCGTCTCACCTCCGCTCGGAAAGTCCGCGACAGTACACTCCCCGCTCACACCCCGTACGAACTCCTCCCCCAGCGTCGTTACCGTGACCGTAGCCCGGGTCAGTTCGATGCCGTCCACGAACGCCACCACTTCATGCGCGCCATCGCCCAGCAGATTCCAGTTGAACAACACCCCAAAGCCGGTGGCGCTGGCCCCGCACACCGGCTCCGTGTCCAGCCGCTCCGTCCCGTACGCCGCCTCGTGGAGTACGCCGTTGAGTGCAATCTCGACCCTGGCCGCCCCACACACCCAGCCCGACACCACGCCAATACCGCTTTGAAAGGAATCGGGACCGGGATTCTCCAGAAAGCCGACGACCAGGCGCGTTACCAACCGATACGCCCCGGTCTGCTCCCCCTGGCCCCGCACGGCCACCACCACCGGCCCGGCGTGTACAGGGACAGTCAGCCGAAAGTTCGGGCCCGCCCCGCCACTGGCCGCCGTGCCCAATGCGACCCCATCTTGCCACACCGTCCCGACCGTAGCGGTGGCGCCGGTGGTTTCGGCCACCAGGACTCCGGCCTGAGGGACCGTGAAGGTGAAGTAATCCACATCGCTGGCCGGACTGAGCTGCCCGCTCGTGGCCGACCGCCACGGGGCGGGCGCGCCGAGCGAGACGACCGTAGCCTGCGCCGCGGTATTGCCGTGAGCGTCCGGACTGCCCCCGCTGCCACTGCCCCCCCCGCCCCCCCCACCACCGGAGCCACCGGGCGGCTGACTGCGGGCCTGGGCCTGATTGTCCACCGCCGCATCGACAAAGCTCGCCACGACATGGGCCGCTGGGTCCTGCAAGGCGGGGTGCCCACTGCCGCTCTCAGGCGCGGTGTAGCTCACCGTCACCTCTTGGCCCGGTCCGACCGGGCGGGCCAGCCCCAGGACGACCGTCTCCCCGGTGAGCGTCACCGTCCTGACCCCACGCGGCGCGCCCGCTACCGTGACGGCGAAGGCCGTGGCGGCCGGGCGGTAGGGCGCGGCTTCGTCAAGCGGTTCACTAAAGGTCAGCCGCAGGGTGCGCCCATCCCGCAGCACTTCCGCCCGCTCCAGGGTCGGCGGCTTGGTGTCTTCGCTGGCCGCGATGGTGAGCGTTGCCCGCCCCACCTCCCGGCCCGCATGCTGGGCGATAATATGCACGCTCTCGGCCGGTTCCTTGTCGCCGTCGTCGGTCACGCTGAGGGTCGCTACAACGGACGACTGTCCCGCCGTGAGGGTCAGGGTGGTGGCTCCCACGGTGTAATCCGTCTCCCGTGTCGCCACGCCGCTGAAGGTGAGGCTCACCGTCTGATCGTCCGTAAACGTGACGCCGTTGGTGATCGCGACCTGCGCGTTAGCCGTGCTACCCTCTGCCACCGGGTTCGGAGCAACCGTCACGCCAAACTCGGCCTCGTCATCGTCCTCGACGGTTACCTCGGCACTGGCCGGGGAGCCGCGCAGGTAGAGCGGTGGGGTGTTCGGGTCGGCCACCACCTCGGCCCGCACCACGCTCCGCTCGCTGGGACCTTCAATAATCGTATCGTCCACGGTGGGGACAGCCAGGGACACGTTCTCCTGCCCCACGCTGAAGGTCACCGCCGTGGGCGGCGTGCCCGCCAGCGGCATGCTCCCACTCGCCGTCACCTCGACGGCCACGGTCAAATTCGTCGTGGTCTCGCCGGTCCGCGTCACGGTGAAGAGCGCGCCCTCGGCTTCCTGGGCCGGATTCCGCCCGGCGCGGACCGCAATCTGGGGGGTCACTGCTGGCTGGTCGCTGGCCGGGACCGTGGCCGTCTGCGTCGCGACCTGGGTCGTCTCGTGGTGGACCGCCACCCTGATTGTCTCGGCGGGTTCCGTATCGGCATCGTCCGTCGCCCGCAAAATAGTCGCGACCGATGATTGTCCTGCCAGCAGGCTGAGGGTGGCAGAGTCGATGGTGTAATCCGTCTCCTGTGTCGCGCTGCCACTGAAGCCGAGGGTGAGGGTCTGATCCGTGGTAAACGTGACGCCGTTGGTGATACTGGCGCGCACGTCGGCCGTGCCGCCCTCCACGATGGTGGTTGGATTGAGGGTCAGATTAAACCGGGCCGCAGGAGTCCGGTCGGTGATCGTGACGCTTGTTACCGTGGTGGTCCCCGCGTTGACACCGGACGGCAGCGCACCGAAGGTGACCTCAACGGTCTCGGCCTCTTCAAGGCTGGTGTCGGCGTGGGTGGCGAGTGAGACCGTCTGGCGAGTCTCACTCGGGCCAAACGTCACCTGGAGGGGCAGGGTATAGTCGGTGGCCGTTGCCGTGCTGCCGCTCTCCACGGCCAGGGGAATCGTGACGTCTCCCGGCCGCCCGTGGGCGCGGTCCAGCTCCACGACGACGCTGACGCTCTCCCCCTCGTTGACGCTATAGCTCGCCGCACCAAAGCTGGCGGTGACCGGGCCGGGGATGGTGAGGGCGGTCGGTACTTCCGACAGCGGCGTCCCGTCGGCCGTGCAGATGCCGCCGTCGGCGCAGGGCTGGTCGGTCACGAAGCCGAAGGTGATGGCCCCGTCGCCGTCGGGCGTGAGCGTGACCAGGTAGGCGTTGGCCGGTGCGCCGGCCACGACGTGGGCGCTGACGCTGGCGACCGTCGCACCGGTCACGCTGAGCGAGGGCGTGGTCGGGGCGAAATCGACGACGGGCCGGCTGAAGGCCACCACGACTTGCGGCGCGCCCTCGGCGCCGGTGTGGAACGTGGCGGGAGACGGGCTGTCCGTGATCTCGGCCGTCAATGGCGTCGGTTGCGGCGCCAGCGCCTCCGCCGGCACAACGCTCGCGTTGATGTGGCGAAGGCGCTCCGCGTTGGGGTCCACGACTGTGAACCGAATGGCGAGTTTCTCCTGGCCGGTGTCCGGGTCGACCAGCGTGACGGCTTCATTGTTCGGGAGATACTCCTCCGAGGGGCGGCCCCAACTGACCAGCCAGTCCCCGTTGTCCAGGGGATCCACGCTGCCCGTGGCAGGGGCAAGATGCACTCTTTCGCCATGCAGGGAGTGATCGCGCACGAAGACCGCTTCGTCGTTGTCAAGGTCCAGCGCGTACTCCACCGCCCGGCTGAAGTCCCGTCCTTCCCGCCCCAACTCTTCGAACGTCAACGGATCGATCACGCAAACCACACCGTTGTCGTAGAAGAAGACATTCCCGTTGGGCAGAAACTGCGTTGTGTGCTGTCCGCAGAACTCCCCCTCAGGATCGTTGATCAAGTCCAACGGCGGCACGAGCCCACGCTCCCTCCACTCTTCGTCGCTGAGGTTGGTGCGGCCCATCCGCCAGATCACTTCTTCGGTGTCCAGATCGACGCCCACGACTTGCGAACAACCACGCAGGGAGCCAACGAACACACCATCCGCAACATCCATTCCGTTGATATGCGCGTAGCCCCCACCTGCTTGCCTGCCTTGGGGAGCAGCGGGGAGCACCACGGGGAAGCGGTGCTGCACGCAGTCTTCAAGGGCCACCTGGTCCCAGGAATTCCAGTTGAAGACGGCCTCGCCGTCGGGCGTGACGATCTGCGCCGCTGAGTCGAGCACACTGACGGCGGTGAAATCCTGCCCGGCGGGAAACGGCAGGTCGAGCCCGCTGAGATCGCGGGTGGCCGGTTCCCAGGCCATCAGCAGGTAATTCCCGTCCTCCAGCAACCGGAAGTCATGCCAGTTGATGGTGGTCAGCGGCGCCACGGTCCTCACCGTATCGTCGATCACTTCCAGGTTCTCGTCCAGAATCCAGTACCCATCCCCGTCTTTGGGGGCGTACGCGTACCGGTACGCGCCGTCGGCGCCGACCCGGGTGAACCTGATGGCGAACCAATGGCGAATGGCGGCGCTACGGCCAATTCTCGGTACGCCGTTCCGGTCCAGGGCCACGAGATACTCCACACCTTGCAGCGTGAACATGTACAGATCCTCCGTCACGTCGGTGGCGCCCGGGTACCTGTGCATCTCGAACTCAAACAACTCGTCCGCCATGCAGTGGACGGTGTACGTCGTGCGGGCTCCGCTGGTGTCGGTGACGGTGATCGACACGTCGTCGTCTTCGCCCACAGAAACGCTGATCGCGGTCGCACTTGCGGCCTGTACGCCATCAACTGAGATTCGGGCGTTGGCCGGCCCCGACACGGTGAGCGTCATCGTGTCGGTGGTATTGCAGCCAATGCCGTAGTGCAGCGTCTGCGCATTGAACGCCGGGAACAGGGACTGCGTTGAGTCCGCCTGGGAATCCGTCGTCTCGGCCGTCAGGCTCGTCAGCAGCGGCCCCCGCACCACGTCCGCCGCCACTTCGCGGACCGTCTTGCCGCTCCCGTGCTCGTCCGTATAGGTCGCCGTGACCCGCAGGAACTCGCCCGTGTCGGCGGCCACCGGCGTGTACGCGGCCGCATCCGCCCCGTCGACTGCGGCCCAGACGTTGCGGCCCGCGGATCGCTCCCACGTCCAAACCGTCGATTCGTCAACCACCCCGTCCGCGTCGGCGAGCGTGGCGGTCAACGCCACACCGAGCGCAGGACGCGTCGCGGACAGCGAGAGCGTGCCGTCCTCGTCCACGTCGGTGACGGTGACCGTGACCGGGAAGGCCGTGTCGCTGATGGCCGACCCTGCTCGGGCCAGCAGGGTCAGCGCGTACGCGTTGTCCGTATCGTCGTCCACCGGCGCATCGAAGTCCGGCGGCTGGGCGAAGAGGCGCGGCGCGACCGGATCGATGTCGAAGCGGAGCGCGCCCGGCGGACTATCGATCGTGAAGTGGGCCGCATCATCCCCGCCCAGGACCCATTCGATGCCGGCCCGGTCCTCCTCCGACGAGGCCGTGAACGTGGCCACCCGGCCCCAACCGTTTTCGTCGAACGAGACCGTTGCCGGTCCGCTGATCGCCGTCAGTTCGATAACGTTGGCGACCGTGACTTCGAGGGCGGCCGTGACGGGAGTGGCGCCGTCGCTCACCTGGACCGTCACCTCGTAGCGGTTGTCTGTGTCCGCGTCGGCCGGGGCTTCGTAGTCCGGGGCCGTGGCAAAGGCCAGAACCCCCGCAGAGCTGAGCGTGAACTGCGCGGCATCCGCCCCGCCCGCCGCATCTGCCGGAATCGTCCAGGTCAGCGGGTCGTCGTTCGCGTCTACGGCGGTCAGCGTCGTCACGGTCGTGGTGCCCTCGTCAACCGGGAAGGTCGTCGCGCTGGTGATCTCGGGGGCGGCATCCTGCAGCGTGAAGGTGAGGGTCGCCATCGGCTCATTCGAGAACTTCCCGGTCCCCTCGATGCTGGTAATCGTGCCCTGGGGATCGGTCGCGGCGTTACTTAGCGAAAATTCGGTGCCGTCCTCGGTCCCGGCGTCGTACGGAAACAAGTTGATCGTATGTGACGCCAGCCATTTGTTCTGGGCATCAAGCAGGGACAGGTCGGCCACACCCACAAACCAATCCGGGCTCGGGGCAATCATCGTCACCAGGGTCACCAGAGGATGGGTGGGGCTGAGCGTGATATCCACCGTGACTTCAGCAGTCACGCCGATATTGCCACTGCGCTCAATGGTGCTGGACGCCGCTGAGCCGGCATTGGTGATCTCGGATTTGAGGGCGCTCGTGCCCCCAATCTCCGCCATACTCTCGATCCCCGTGCTGGCCGTACCGCCACTCTGCCAGAAAGTGACCTGGTCATTGTGGACGGCCCCGATCAAGGGCGAGAAATGTGCCCCGGCGGGCACCCCATCGGGAGTCGCGGTAGTGGTCCAGTTGCCCTCAAAGGTTACCTGATAGGGGGCCGATTGGGCGTGGGCACTGGCAGACCACCCCACGAGCAGCAGGACGAGCAGCCCGGCCGCCCACCAGCGTGGCCATATCCAAAATTGAGAGTTGGATTCCATCACATTATGTGATGTCTGTTAGCCTTCACTGTTCGGGGTCAGGCTCCGTCCTCATGCGCATTCGTGCTTCCGCGTACTCCGGCAATACCGGCCAAGGGCCGGGCGCAGGCTCAGACCTCGCTGCCTATACCCGGCTGGCCGGAAAAGTGCGCTGCTCAAATGGGCAGGAAAGCACGGAAAAAACGGACAAAGGGGGGAAAAGGAATGAGCGGGGAGCACCAACCCCAGCAGGGCCGCCGGGGTTGGCTCACTCGACCTGGGTAATGACAAAGTTCTGACTGTTGTGTTGCCAGGTGAGCGTGACCGTCTCGCCGGGCACAGGGAAGTCGTCCACCGTACATTCCCCCACGGCCCCCCGCACGAACTCCTCGCCCAAGGTCGTCACCCGCACCGTGGCCCGGCCTAACTCTGTGCCATCGACGGTGGCCACCACTTCGTGCTCCCCGTCCCCCAGCAGGTTCCAGTTGAACAGCAAGCCGAAGCCATTATCCGTGTCGCCGCACACTGCTTGGGTGTCCAGGCGCTCTGTGCCGTAGCCGGCCACTTGTGGGATCAGGTCGCCAATCGCGATGACCACCTCCTCAGCCTCGCATACCCAGCCCGAGAGGACGCCGATGCCGCTCTGAAACGAGTTGGCGCTCGGGTTCTCCAGATACCCCACCCCGGCTATCCCAGAGCGGGACGCCCCGGTCGGTACGGCGCCCTCAGCCAGCACGAAGCTCTGACTGGCTGCCTGCCACACCAGCCGGACACTCTCGCCGACACTGGGAAAGTCCGCGACAGTACATTCCCCGTTCACCCCCCGCACGAACTCCTCCCCCAGCGTCGTTACCGTGACGGTGGCGCGCCTGAGTTCGACGCCATCGACCACGGCCACCACTTCATGCGCGCCATCCCCCAGCAGGTTCCAGTTGAACAAGAGGCCAAAGCCGTTGTTCGTGTCCCCGCATACGCCTTGGGTGTCCAGCCGATCCGTGCCATACGCCGCCTCCTGCGGCATCCCATTCAGCTCGATCTCCACCAGGTCCGCTTCACACACCCAACCCGACAGCACACCAACGCCGCTCTGGAAGGAGTCGAGACCCGGGTTCTCCAGAAAGCCCCGCGCGAAGGTGATGACGAGGGTGTACGCCCCAGTCGCCCCCCCCTGCCCTTGCAGCGCCACGACAACTGGGCCGGCCTCCACGCGGGCGCCGAGGCGGTCCCCCGGCTGCCGACTGTCCCGCGTGGAGCCGGACGCTAAGACCACGCCGTTCTGCCAGAGCGTGCCGCGGGTCGGCACGCCACTGGTGGTATCGACAAACAGGAGGCCCCGGCCGGGAGCGGCCACGGTAAAATAATCCACGTCCGCAGCTGGACAGACGGCTCCGGCAGTCTCGGTGGCCAGGGCTATACCGGTGGCTTGAGTCGCGCTGTTGCCGTGCAGGTCCTCGGCGCAGGTGGATTCACGGCTGCCGCCTCCGCCGCCACCCCCCCCACCGCCTCCACCGCTGCCACCGCCACCGCCCGGCCCTGGCGGGGGCGGCGACGGAGAAGACGCGACGGTGATGAAGACGGGAATTACGGCGGAGTCCAGGGACGGGTCAGTGGCGGTCACGGTGAATTCGTAGGTATTGGGGACCTCGACTCGCGGGCTGATCGTCCGCTGCCCGGCTGAGATCGTGGCCGTGCTGGCACAGGGCAGCAGTCCCTGTGAGCCCACCGCGATCTGGCCGCTGACCCAATCGATAGCGAAACAGGCCGCGCCCGGCTCATCCTTCAGCGTGTAGGTAAGCGGGTCGTCCTCGGGGTCCGCGGCTGTCACCGGCGCCCCAACGCGGCTGCCCGCGCTCGCATCGGCGCCAACGGTGCGAGTGGGCGGGGACGCAGGAAAGGCCGGAGGGTCGTTGGTGGGCGGTTCCGTCCGCACCGCATGGGGCGAGATGACCTGCGATCTCTTGGCCGACCCGGTCCCGTCGGTGTACGTCGCCGTAACGCGCAGGTAGGTACCCAGGTCGTCCGTCTCCGGCGTATACTTGGTGGTGGGCGTCCCCTTAACGGCCTCCCATGTCCGCCGGTCACGCGACTGTTCCCAGACCCAGCTAGAACCGGAAGCGCAGTCAGGGTTACAGTCGGGATCGCTCAGGATGGCAGTCAGCTCGGTGCCCACCTGCGGCTGCACCGACGACAGGGTCAGATCGCCCGCTTCGTCCGCGTTGGTCACGGTAATCGTCACGGGCAGTGCATCAGTCAGTTCCCCATCGGAGGCCACTACGGTCACCGAGTAGCTCGCCTGGGTTTCGTGGTCGGGCGGAGCGAGGAAGCGCAGCACCCCGGCGTTGAGGGTGAAGGCGTCCGAGTCGGTGCCCTCCAGCGTCCATTGAATCGGATCGCGTTCCGGGTCGGTGGCGCGGTAGGTGGCCACGGGTCCCGTAGAGTTCTCCAGATAATCGGCAATAGCGGTCGGCCCGGTGATTGCCGGCTCCTCGTTCACGTTGGTGATGCGGACGGTGACGGGCTGCCGCGCGGTATGGCTGCCGGCGGTGGCTTCCACGGTCACGCTGTAGCGGTTGTCCGCCTCGTAGTCGGGGGGATCGTTGAAGGTGAGGACGCCGCCGCTGAGGGTGAAGGCGGTGCGGTCAGTTCCCGCCAGCGTCCACGTGATGGGTTCCTCTTCCGGGTCGGCAGCGCTAAAGGTAGCGACGGTCCCGGAGCTATTCTCTTCGTATGGGACAGTGCTCGGCCCCATCAGCGTGAGCGGTTCGTCTATGTCGGTAATGGTGATGGTCACGTCGATGGAATCGAAGTCTCCGGAGGGGTCGGTGGCCGTCACGGTAGCGGCGTAGCTGGGTGTGTCCTCATGGTCCAACGCCGCTTCGGTCCGCAACTGGCCGGACCTGCTGTCGATGGCGAAGACGCTATCGCCCGTAGCGTCCAGGGAGTAGGTCAGCGGGTCGTCGTCCAGGTCGGTGGCCACTACCGGGTCGCCGATGTTCCTCCCGGCTGGCGTGTTCTCCGGGACGCTGCGGGTCGTGGCAGTGTCCGGGAAAACCGGAAAGTTGTTCTCGCCCGGCTCCGCCCGGACCCGGTTGGGGGCCGTGTGCTGGAGCGTTTTGCTGCCGGACGCCGTGTGCCCGTCGGTGTAGTCCACCGTGACTCGCAGGTAATGATTCATGTCCTCGTCCGCCGGCGTGTAGCGGTCCGAGGTTGCACCATCAATCTCCGTCCACGCACTCCGGTTGGCAGACCGCTCCCAGACCCAGGTGCTAGCAGAGACGATGTCGGGATCGGTCAGGGTCACAGTGAAGGGGGTCTCGACCTGCGGATACTCCGATGACAGGGTCAGACTGCCCGCTTCGTTCAGGTTGGTGACGGTGACGGTGAGGGCCTGCCGCGTGGTGAGGCCGCCATCGGAGGCGACCACGGTCACTTCATAGTCATTGTCACCGTCGGCGTCGGCGCGCGCCTCGTAGTCGGGAGCGGGGTCGAAGTGCAGCACGCCGCCGCTGATGGTGAAGTCCTCAGCGTCGTCCCCGGCCACCGACCACAGGACGGTCGCCCCCTCCGGGTCGGTGGCGGTGTAGCGGGCGACCTGCGTTGTTCTGTTCTCGTCATACGGCGGCACGCTGGTCGGCCCCGTCAGCGTGGGCGGCTCATCCACGTTGGTGACACGAATGGTGACAACCTGCTCGACGGTGTGCTCCCCGGCGGTGGCTTGCACGCTCACCGCATAGACGTTGTTGCCACCGGCGTCGGCAGGTCGCTCGTAGTCGGGGGTGTTTGCGAAGCGCAGGACGCCGCCAGCAATGGTGAAGTCGCCCCGGTCGGTTCCGGCCAGAGACCACGTGGGTGACACGCCCTCCGGGTCACTGACGCTGTATTCCGCCACCGCCCCGGTGCCGTTCTCGGCATACGACGCGATACGGAACAATTCCGTCAGCGTGTGGACTTCATCCACGTTGGTGACGGCGACCGTGACATCCAGGGTCGCGGAACTCGTAGTGCCATCAGAGGCACGCACGGTCACCGCATAGGCG
The DNA here is from genome assembly GCA_965243735.1 of uncultured Binatia bacterium (SeqCode). Lineage (GTDB taxonomy): Bacteria > Desulfobacterota > Binatia > Bin18 > Bin18 > JAAXHF01. The sequence goes on along the minus strand of CBDEVZ010000008.1, from coordinate 1,625,174 downwards.
TTGTCGCCGCGCGCCTCATAGTCGGGAGCGGTGGCGAAGCTCAGGACGCCATTGTTGAGGGTAAAGTCGCCGCTGTCCGTCCCGGTCAGCGGCAGCCAGGTGATCGGCTCGTCTTCCGGGTCGGTGGCGGTGTAGATGGCGACCGGGAGCGAGCCGTTCTCGGCATACGCAATGCTGGTTTCCCCCGTCAGCGTGGGCGGCTCATCCACATCGACGACGGTAATGGTCACGGTGATGGAGTCGGAGTCGGCGGTGGGATCGTCGGTCGTCACCGGGTCGGTGGCCGCCACGATGACGGTCAGGCTGGGTGTGGCTTCGTGGTCCAGCGCTGCTCCCGTGGCGACCGACAGTTGCCCGGTAGTGCTGTCGATATCGAACGAACCGGCGTCGGCGCCCGAAAGCGTGTAGGTCAAGGTCTCGGCGGGGATACTGGGATCACGAGCGGCGACCGGGGCGCCGACGTTCGTCCCGGCAGACGCATTCTCCTCGACGCTTCGGGTGGTGGCGGTGCCTTCCAAGAAGTAGGGCGCGTCGCTGGAGGGTTTCTCGGTGGCCGTAGACGACCAGGCGCCGTCGCCCTGGGCGTTGACCGCCCGCACCTGGACATCGTAGGCAACGTCACTCTCCAAGCTGGGGATGGTGTATTCCAGATCGTCGCCGGAGGTCCAGCCGGTGGCCACCACCGTCCAGCTGTCGTCCTTGGTATCGTCCTCGCTGGCCTTGATGTAGCGGACATCATAGCCGGTGACGGCGGAGACACCGCTGTTGTCCGGCGCCTTCCAGGACACGCTGAGCGAGCCGGGCCCCGGAGTCACTTCGTCGATATCCGGTGCGCCGGGGGTGGAGCGGTGGCCGTAGACGGTCAGGCTCCACGCATTCAGCCGGCCGGGTACTGCTCCGGGTACGCGGTCGCTGATACGCAGCGTCCAGGTCCCGGCCGGGTTCTCGCCCAGGTGCTTGGCCGAGCCGAACCGGAAGCTCTGAAATAATCTGACTGCTGGATGAGACCCGCCCGGTGCGACGGGGTAGGGAACCGACAGGACGGACACCGTGCCCGCCGGAGAGACCAACTCCACCTGCAAGTCCCGGAAGTATTGGTGGTCGAAGTCGGCGTTGATTTCGACGAACTCGGCGAACTCGACCTCGGAGCCCAGGGTGATGCTGCTCGTGACCGTGGCGCGGGACTCGGGAATCTGCATGTACCCACCGGCGAAGGGTGCGGAGTCTGCGCTCGCCTCGGTCAGTTCTGGAACAAGAGTCCAGCCGTCGGCCAAATCTACGGCAGCCTCGGCGTCCACCACGCCGAAACCGTACTCGTGGTTGAAGTGGTAGGTCTCCGTGTCGGAACCGTACTGGAGCGCACCGTCCTCCCAGCCGGCGTTGTCCGCGTCGGTCTGGCGGGCGGACGCGGCCAGGATGAGCTTTACGTCCCGCCAGCTCAGGGCGGTGTTGGCGCTGCGCACCAGCGCGGCCACGCCGGAGACGATGGGGGCGGTCGCGCTGGTGCCGCCAAAATCGTCCCGATAGAAGTCGTCATTGTCGGTGGTGGTGATGCCGTGGCGGTCGCGGGTGAAGTCACTCGACGGCGCGCAGACCCACAGGTTGGCGCCCTCTTCCGAATACTCGGAGCGCTTGCCCTGGTCGTTCACCGCACAGACGGCGGTCACACCGTAGTGGTTGACGTAGCCGTCGAGGTTGGAGTTGTCCCCCAGCGAGGCCCCGTTCCCGGCAGCCCAGGCATAGAAGATGCCCTTGCCGTCAGAACCCTCTGTAACGCCTTTCTCTATCGCCAGCTCCCAAACGCCGGGAGCGGCGTCCAGTCCGCGCCCGTCGCCCGGTCCCCAACTGTTGTTGGAGACGTCGGTCTCCAGGTCACGTTGCATGGCGTCGGCTTCGTTTGCATCGGTGGAATTCTGGAAGAGATTGTAGCCGTAGAGCGTCGCCCTGGGCGCCACGCCCCGCACCCCCAGGCTGTTATCCCGCGCCGCGATGATACCCGCCACCGCTGTGCCGTGGATCTCAAACGGGTCGTAGATGTCGCCGCCGCCAGTGTAATCGTGATTGCGCGCCGTATTCACGTTGGCGCTTAAGTCCTCATGCTCATAATCCATGCCGTCGTCTACGACGGCCACATTGATGCCGGCCCCCAGGGTGCCGTCGTCCCAGACTGCTTCGACGTTGATGTCTTCGTCTGATGTTCCCCCTTTGAGCTGTCCCGCGTTGTGCAGATGCCACTGGCAGCCGTACAGCGGGTCGTTGACCGTACTGGGCCTGTCAATATCCGCGCAGCGATCCAGAGAGCTCGCAGATGAATACGCCCGGATAGTGTACAGTCCGGTTTCCTCGCCGCCAGAGTCGGTATCACCAGATCGGGTGACCCTGATGTAGTAGGTCCCCGCGTCCAGGCGGTCGGAGAGATAAAAAACCCAGGGGCCGTCGTTCCCGAGCGCTGCTCCATCCAGATGGTCAACCGCGTTACTGTCTGCATCGAGCAACTCCCCGTCGATAGCTACCGTTTCACTCACAGCCCCTATGATGATGTTCGTGGTTTCGGGGATATCGAGGCGGAAGTAGTCCACATCGGACGACGGATCTATCCTCCCACCCCCCGCCTTGCCAAGGAGCAGGGGAGCCGCGTCAGCGGTGGTGTTGCCCGGCTCCGTCACTTGGTTGACGCGCAAGTTGTAGAACCCGATGTCGTTCTCGTTATAGCCCTCGACCGCGATGTGGTACGTCCCGGCGTCGAGGCGGGTGCGGATCAGGAATTGCAACGAACTCGGCAAAAGATCGCCGTCATCGTTAAAGGCAATCTCCTCCGTTCCATCGCTGTTCAAGAGTGTCCCTACCGTATCCCCAATAAGGCCGGTAGCCCGAATGACGATATCGGTCGTTTCCGAGAGCGTAAATGTGAAGTAATCGATGTCGCCGTCAGGATCGATGAGTCCGCCTTCAATCCCGTTTCCATCGCTGTCGAAGGTGATCTCCTGCGCGTCGGTAATGCCGCTGGTATCGACCATCGTCCTGGTGTGCAGGACGTAGGACCCCGTCGCCTCTCCGTAGCTGGACACCTTAAGGCGGTACGTGCCTGCGGCCAGGGTGTGCCACACGAAGAAGTTCAACAGGGAGTCGGAGAACGGACCGTCATCGTTGCTGTCGAGCACCGTGCCGCTGCTGTTCTGGAGTTCGCCCACGGTATCGAGAGCGCCGGTCGTCTCGATAAGGATACCGGTCTCTCGGGTCAGGCTGAACGTGAAGTAGTCCACGTCGTCCCCAGAGTCGATGACGCCGCCCATCGGAGTGCCCAGCGGCAGGCGTGTCGCCCCCGAGGTCGTGTCTCCATGATCCTGGGTGGTGCCCGTTGCCGTGGCGGACCAGGCCCCGGCACCGTTCTCGTTGACCGCCCGCACCTGTACGTCGTATTCCGTGCTGTCGGTCAGCCCGGCGAGGGTGGCGGACAGGGCGCCGTCGCCGGACTCCCAGACCTTTTCTTCTACGATCCAGTTGGCGTCGTTCGTCTCGTCAGCGGCGGTCTTGATGAAACGGAGATCGTAGGCTTCGATGGCCGCGCCGCCGTCGGAGGTGGGGGCGGTCCAGGTCACGACAAGGGTCAGCCCGGAAGTACTGCTGCCCGCTGTGACTGTGTCGATGGTGGGGGTGCCGGGCAGGCTGGTCTGCGCCCAGGCGGCGCTGGAAACCAGCAGCAGCCACAGTCCCCACCCTGCCGTCCGCAGCAGGGTTGTCCCCACGTCCGAGATCATGGCTTGGGTCAGCCGCTCACTTGGTGGTGTGGTCGCGCCACCAGTTGGGGCTGGAGATAAACACCCCCTCCTGTCCGGCCAGGGTGTTGGCCAACTCCAGGGACGGAAAGCCCGGCGCGGTCTCGACGAAGAAACTGTTGGGGGCGATACCCAAGGCCGCCACCTGGCTCCGCTTGATCCGGTGGCGGACGAAAAAGGCATTCGTCCGAGCCTCGTCCCACTCCGCCTCCAGCACCAGCAGCACGCCGCCGGGCAGGGTCATCAAGGCGCCCGAGGATTCGGACCGGAACACCGGGAGCCCGCTGCTCCGCCTGGCGCTGTCCTTGGTGACGATGTGCGCCCCGCCGCTTCTGGCGACGCCACTGTCCCCGCTCACCTCCAGGTCGGACTGGAGCCGCACCCGCACGCTGCGGTCGCCGTCTGCGTAGGTGTAGACCTGTCCCTGTATGGCGCCGCTCCGCGCCTGGGGACTGCGCTGTTTGTGGGCGGGGGTGCGCTTGTCGGCAGCAGGCGGGTCTACGAGTTCAAACTCCAGCGGCTGCGCCCATGCGACCGGCGCCGCCACCGTCACAGCGAGGACAAGAAGCCATCTCTTCATCTCCTCCACATACGCCAGGGTTCACCTATGAATCGCTGCTCAGATGGGTAGAAAAGATAGAAAAAACGGATAAAGGAGGAACGGCGAGAACCAGGCCAGAGCAAATTGCGATTCCGTGTAGCCCTTCGACTTCAGGCGCGTTGCGCCTTACGCTCAGGACCAACGGTCTTCCGTTCGTGCTGAGCGTAGCGGAGCGAAGTCGAAGCATGGATGCCGGATCGAGTCCGGCATGACGAGAGCGGAACGGCCCAGCTATAATCTAATGTAAAACGCGCTGGCAGCACCCGCCCCGGCAAACGCGCGGAGCTGGGCTCACTCCACGTCGGTGATGACAAAGTTCTGGCTGGTCTGCTGCCAGGTGAGCGTCACCGTCTCGCCCACCATGGGAAAGTCGGCCACGACACACTCCCCTGTGGCCCCCCGCACGAACTCCTCACCCAAGGTCGTCACCCGCACCGTCGTACGGGCCAGCTCGGTCCCATCCACCGTAGCGATGACGACATGCTCGCCATCGCCCAGCAGGTTCCAGTTGAACAGCAACCCGAACCCGTTGGCCGTGTCCCCGCACACTTCCAGCGTGTCCAGGCGCTCCGTGCCGTAGCCGGCCACCTGGGGCGCCAGGTCGCCAATCGTGAGGACCACCTCCTCAGCCGCGCAGACCCAACCCGACAGCACCCCGATGCCGCTCTGAAAGGAGTTGGGGCTCGGGTTCTCCAGAACCCCGACGCCGGGCGTCCCGGAGCGGGTCGCGCCTGTGGGCGTGGCGCCCTCAGCCAGCATGAAGTTCTGCTGCGCTTCTTGCCACACCAGGGGGACTGTCTCGCCCCCGTTCGGAAAGTCTGCGACCGTACAACGCCCCGCCACACCCCGCACGAACTCTGCGCCCAGGGTTGTCACCCGCACCGTGGCCCGGCTGAACTCAATGCCATCCACGAGGGCGACGACGGCATGCGCGCCCTCGCCCAGCAGGTTCCAGTTGAACAGCAAGCCGAAGCCGGTGTCGCTGTCTCCACACACGTCCTGGGTGTCCCGCCGCGCCGTCCCGTACGCCGCCTGGTACACCGTCCCATTGATCGCAATCTCGACCCCCTCTGCGGCACACACCCAGCCCGACAGCACCCCAATCCCGCTCTGGAAGGACGCGGGACCGGGGTTCTCCAGGGAGCCCACCACCAAGCGCGTCTCTAAGGTATAGGCCCCGGTTCGCCGCCTATTGCCCGCTACGGCCATCACCACTTCCCCGGCTTCCACCCCCACGGCCAGCCCGAAGTTCTGCCGCTCGCCCCCGCTGGCCGCCTGGCCCAATTCGACTCCGGCCTGCCAGACCGTCCCCACGGTATCGGTCGAGCCGGTCGTCTCGACCACTAATAGCCCGGCGTGGGGTACGGCGAGGGTGAAATAGTCGATATCGCTCGGACTGTTGAGCCGCCCCGGTGTGGAGGATGCCCACGGTGCACGGGCGCTCGGGGTGAGGCGCGTGGCCTGCCTGGCCGTATTGCCGTGCTGATCTGAGGGACGGCTGCTCCCACTGCCGCTCCTGCCACTGCTCCCCCCACCCCCGGTGCTGCTCGGCGGCGGTGGTGGCGGCGGTGGCGGTGGTGGCGGCGGTGCAATGAAGAGAAACGCCGCGCTGACCGCGCCCCAATTGTCACCGGCATCCTTGGCACGTACGAAAATGAGGTGCCGCCCTTCGCTCCAGCCGGTCGTATCGATTACGGCTGTGGCGGCTTCGACCGCCCCGTCGAACGCCCCATCGACCGGGGCCATCGAGATCGCCGAGGGATTCTCGCCCCAAGGCGGCACGTCCACGTAGTATTCCCCGGCGGCAATGATTTGTTCCGGTTCGGTGCCGTTCTTCGTGCTGTAGCGACCATCGTTGAGCGTGGCGGACAGGGTGACCTGGGTGCCCGGCAGGACACCCGGCTCGACCGACCCGTCACTCAGACTCACGTCCACAGCGTCGGGGCCTGCCGGCGTGATATAGGGTGTCCGCGCCACCTTGAACGCGTAGCGCAGGGACTGGAGGTTTTTGGGGAGGATCGTATTCTCGAAAAAGTCGCAGCTCTGGAACCAACTGGTACCCAACTCGAAGGTATAAGACGCGACACCCAACTCTCCATACCCGTAGTCGTCCGCACCGGGCGCCGGATAGAGCCCGACCGCCTGCATCGGCGTATGGTCGTTGAAAAAGGCCAGCTTGCGGCCGAGCGTCTGGAGCTGCGTCTCGTTGGGCGCCGTCGTGTCTGTGTAGCCCCACGACCACAGTACGAGTCGGCCGTGGCTGTGGATGTCCAGGAACACGCCGCTGGTATCGGCCGGCGCCACGGCATCGTCCTCGTCTCCGCGGGCGTCGGGAAACAGGCCCTGCATATAGGCCGCAATGGCTTGCGTCTCCGGCTCCGAGGCCGCCTCGGCACCGCGAAAGACCTGGGAGCAGGCCTGGGCGCTGGAGCCGCTCGAGCCCCATTTGAAATCGAAGTTGCGATTAAGATCGACACCTGGCCACTGCCCTGCATCAGTGTCACCCTCGGCACAGTGGTCCTCGTTGTAGTTCTTGCGCCAATACAGGCCCTCCTCCGCCCGTTTGCGGCCATCCGGATTGGCGTGCAGCAGCAGGTGGACTTCATGCTCGTCCAGCAACCAGGTCGTGTCGGCGTCGATGCCATAGCTGTCGACCAGTTCTTCGGCAAAGCGGGTGGTCAGTTCGGCCACAGTGTATTCCCGTGCGTGGAGCGCACTGGTGATGAACAGTTTGGGCTTCGGCCCCGAGACGGTCGCGTTGGTCAGCTTCAGCACCATCAAATCGTAGCCCTCGGCACTGTTTTGGGTCTTCTTCCACGAATCGCCCACATCGGTCCAGGTAGCCAGCTCGGGAAAGGCATCGACGATGGCCTGGGCGCCCGCGTAGGTCTCTTCCGACGGTGCGGTAACACGCGTAGCCGGGAATGGTCCCGGCCGCGTCCTGCTTCGGGGTCTGTCTCGGGACGGCGGACGGACGGGCCGAGTGGGGAAAGGTCTCGTCCGCAACGACCCGCAGGCCGGCGCGGCGCAAGACTTTGAGGTCAGCGTCCGAGGCCAGCACGACCACGTAGCCCTTTTCGTATACGGACTCCAGGGCTTCCATCGAGATGACGATCTTGCGGGCAATGACCGAATCGTCGAAGTATACCCGGACCACGCGGGGTGCTGCCGGCTCGTCCGCGCTGCTGCCGGCCTGTAGCTTGGCGTCCGGAAACTCGACTTCCTGGGTCCACGCGCTCTCCGCCCACATCACTATGCAGAAGAGGAGGATCGAACGGACCTGAACATTCATAGCCGGGATGACATTCAGGGAAAGAGGGGGACCGGGTACGGAGACCACCACCGTGCACTCCCCGGCCCCCAGCCGGTTCCAGGCAGACAAAAAGCCCGCCGCTTATACCGCACCCATATCTGTCTGTCGCTGCCCAAATGGGCAGGCAATATAGAAAAATAGATGAAAGGAAAAAAAGAACCGGGCAGATAGCATCCGCCCCGGCAGAAGCGCGGGGTCGGGCTCACTCCACTTGGGTGATGACAAAGTTCTGGCTGGACTCCTGCCAGGTGAGCGTTACCGTCTCGCCCGGATGCGGGAAGTCCGCCACGGTACATTCGCCTACGGCCCCCCGCACGAACTCCTCGCCCAAGGTCGTCACCCGGACCGTCGTGCGGGCTAACTCCACTCCATCCACCGTGGCGATGACGACATGCTCGCCATCGCCTAGCAGGTTCCAGTTGAACAGCAAGCCGAAGCCGTTGTCCGTGTCCCCGCAGACATCCCGTGTGTCCAGCCGCTCGGTGCCGTAGCCGGCCGCCTGCGGGGCCAAGTCACCAATCGTAAGTGCGACTGCGTCGGCCTCGCACACCCAGCCCGAGATGACCCCGATGCCGCTCTGAAACGAGTTGGCGCTCGGGTTCTCCAGATACCCCACCCCGGCTATCCCGGACCGGGACGCCCCGGTCGGCGCGCTGCCCTCGGCCAGCACGAAGTTCTGCTGCGCTTCCTGCCACACCACCCGCACGCTCTCGCCCACACTTGGAAAGTCGGCCACCATACATTCGCCTGCCACGTCCCGCAGAAACTCCGCGCCCAGTGTCGTCACCGTCACCGTCGCCCGGGCCAGTTCGACGCCATCGACGTAGACGACGACTACCTGCTCGCCATCCCCCAACAGGTTCCAGTTGAACAGCAGCCCAAAGCCGTTGTCTGTGTCGCCACACGCGCCTTGGGTGTCCGCTCGCTCGGTCCCATACGCTGCCGGCTGCGCCGTGCCGTTGAGTGCGATCTCGACCGTGTCAGCCGCACACACCCAGCCCGACACCACCCCGAGGCCACTCTGGAAGGAATCGGGACCAGGGTTCTCCAGATAGCCCACGATCAGCCGTGTCGCCAAGGTATAGCTCCCGGTCCGGCCCCGGTTACCCGCCACGGCCACCACTACCGGTCCGGCCTCTACAGGCACGGCCAGCCGAAAGTTCTGCCGCACGCCCCCATCGTCGGCCCTGCCCAGTTCAACCCCGGCTTGCCACACCGTGCCGACGGTGTCGGTCGAGCCCGTGCTCTCCACCACCAAGAGCCCGGCCTGCGGCACCTCCAAGGTGAAGTAGTCTACATCACTGGTGCTATTGAGCTGGCCCGCCGTAGACGATCTCCACGGGGCGCGGCTGGTCAGCCGCACCACGGTCGCCTGGCCGGCCGCGTTGCCGTGGTCGTCACGACTGCTACCGCCACCGCCACCACCACTGCCGCCGCCTATGTTCCCTGGCGGGGGTGGCAGGAGCGACGCCTGAATCGTTCCGCTTGAGGGGAACGCTACGCTCGTGCGTACTTCGGCGAACCCCGCGTCGTCCTGGAATGATACCCGCACCTTGACTTTCTTCCCCTGGTCGGCGGAAGCGAGCGTGTACGTGCTCGACGTTGCTCCCGTAATGGCGGTCTCGGTCGTGCCAGCGATCCGAATCCACTGGTAGCGCCAGCTCACATCCGTGAGCCCGTTCGTATCCGCGATGTCGCTCGTCGAGGTCGTCAGCGTCCCACCCACCCGCGGGGTGCCCGCGATGGTCGGCTGCCCGGTGGCCGCAGTGTTGGTGGTGGCCGTGACCGTCCCGGTGGACGGATAGGCGTCGCTGGTGCGTTCGCCGGCGAACCCGGCGTCGTCGTGGAACGACACCTTCACCTTGACCTTCCTGCCTTGGTCGGCGGAAGCGAGCGTGTACGTGCTCGAGTCCGTCCCGATATCCGTCGCATTCGAGGTGCCGTCCGAGTCGACCCGAATCCACTGGTAGCGCCACACCACGTTCCGCAGCCCGTCCGTATCTACGATGTCGCTCGTCGAGGCCGTCAGCGTCTCACCCACCCGCGCCGTGCCCGCGATGGTCGGCACGCCAATCGGGGGGCTGTTGGACACTTCGTCGATCCTGAGCGACACGCGGTCGCCGACCGCCCAGGACAGGCCGCTGTGGTTCCAGCCTCTCCCTGTGGGAGTTTTTGAATCTGCGTACTTGAACGCGAAATCCTTGAACGGGAACGCCGTGTCGTCCACGGAGAGGAAGAGCAGGCCGGCGGTGCTCGGCAGGTCGTGCGCGAATTCGAGTTCCAGCCTGCCGTCGGAAGCCCCGCTCGTATGCACCAAAAGTTTCCTCACGGTGAGCGTGCTGGAAGCGAAGGTGAAGTCGTCATCACTCAGTACGGAACTCGTGCTGCAATTGGCGCCTCCTACCGCATTACTGCACCCCCGTGTGACCGTCTCCAACTGTTTGACCGTGAGCGTTGCCGACCAGCGCGTCACAACCGCTGCACCCGCCGCAGTTCCGGGCAGGGCCGCGAGGCCGGCGAGCGCGAGAAGGAGCGCAGCAGCGACCCTGGCAGCCCGAGGCGCAAAACTTGGGTTCGGGCCGGCCGGGGCCGGCGCCTTCCCTCCCCAGCTGAGTAGAGCGGCTCTCACTGGACTGCGGTGATGACAAAGTTCTGGCTATTCTGTTGCCAGGTGAGCGTCACCGTCTCGCCCGGATGCGGGAAGTCCGCCGCCGTGCATTCGCCCGTGGCATCCCGCACGAACTCCTCCCCCAAGGTCGTCACCCGTACCGTGGTGCGGGCTAACTCCGTGCCATCGACCGTGGCGATCACTTCGTGTTCGCCGTCGCCCAGCAGGTTCCAGTTGAACAACAAACCAAACCCGTTGGCCGTGTCCCCACAGGCATCCAACGTGTCCACCCGCGCCGTGCCGTAGCCGGCTACTTGTGGGGCCAAGTCTCCGAGCGTAATCGTGACTTCGTCGGCCTCGCAGACCCAGCCCGAGAGGACGCCAATGCCACTCTGAAACGAGTTGGCACTCGGGTTCTCCAGGACGCCCACCCCGGCTATCCCGGGTCGGGAAGCCCCTGCCGGCGCGCTGCCCTCGGCCAGCACGAAGCTCTGCTGCGCCTCCTGCCACACCAGCCGCACGCTCTCGCCGATACTGGGAAAGTCGGCCACCATACATTCGCCTGCCACGTCTCGCACGAACTCCGCGCCCAACGTCGTCACCGTCACGGTCGCGTGCGCAAACTCCACCCCGTCGGCCAGGGCGACGACGGCATGCTCTCCATCGCCCAGCAGGTTCCAGTTGAACAGCACCCCAAAGCCGTTGTCGCTATCCCCACACGCGCCTTGGGTGTCCGCTCGCTCGGTCCCATACGCCGCCGCTTGCGCCAGCACCTGCCCGCCCGCCGTCTCAATCTCGATGGCGACCACGTCCGCCGCACAGGTCCAGCCCGACAGCACCCCAATCCCGCTCTGATACGACTCGTTCCCCGGGTTCTCCAGATGCCCCACCACTAGATGAGTCTCCAAGGTATAGCGCCCCGCCTGCCCGCTGCCCGCCACGGCTATTACCACCGCCCCGGCTGCCACCGGCACGCTGAGGCGGAAGTTCTGGCCCGCACCGCCGCTGGCCGCCTGCCCCAATTCGACCCCCGCCTGCCACACCGTGCCGACCGTATCGGTGGCGCCGGTGGTCTCAACCACCAAGAGCCCAGCGTGGGGCACGGTAAGGGTGAAGTAATCCACATCAGTGGCTGGCTCGATTTGTCCAGGCGTGGACGCCGCCCACGGCGCACGGGCGCTCGGGGTGACCACCGTCGCCTGCTCCGGCGTGTCCCCGTGCCGGTCCTGGACCTGGCTCCCCCCGCCCCCACCGCCACCCCCACCGCTGCTGCCTCCACCCCCTGTGCTACCCGGATTACGGCTGCCCGGCGAACGGGTCCCCGACGGTGACCACATGCCGTTCCCATCGGCGTTCGTCGCGCGTACCTGCACCTGGTACGCAGTGTTCCCGGTCAGTCCGGCGATACTGGCGCTCGTCCCATTCACACCGCGCGGGCCGTCGGTCCACGAGCCGCTCGTTCCTGCCCGGTAGCGCAGGTCATAGCCCGTGATCGCCGGACGGCCCGTATTGTTCGGCGCGGTCCAGCGCACATCGATGCTCGTCGTGCTGCCCGTGGACGCCGTGACCGCCGGCGCTCCGGGCGCCAGCGGCGGCTCGTTCCGGTTCTCAATGTTGATGGTCACCGCAATCGTCGCCATGCCGCCCTGGTCGTCCTCGGCCTTCAGCGTCACCTCATAGCGCTGCCTGGCCTCGTGGTCGTAGCCCTCGCCCACCCTGGTCCGAAGTTGCCCGCTCGACGAAACCACCGTGAACTTGGCAGCGTCCGTCCCCTCCAAGCGGTAGGTCAAACTATCCATGTCGGCATCCGTCGCCGTCACCGCCGCCCCGATATTCTCCGCGGTCCTCAGCGTCTGATTGCCCAGCGTCTCGTGGAGCTGCCGTGTCGCGGTCATCCCCTCACCGAACATCGGCGGGGTGTTGGAGGAGAACCTGAGGCTCAGCGTCACCTCGGCGCCCCCCACCCATGCGAGCGCAACCCCGAGAGCCTCGAGGTCCCACTCTTCCTGTCCGACTGTTGCGGTCTCGGTGTCCGCGCCGACCGTGAGGGGCGTGCCCTCCACGGTCAGGATGGCACCGTCGGGCAGGACGCCGCCGGACAACTCGATGCTCAGCGTATCGATGAGGACCGTCGTCCCATCCAGCGAGGCGAGCGTTGAACGATAGACAGACGTCACGGTGTAGTTCGTCCCGGCGTGGGAGAACGTGGCCGGGACAAGAGCGCCGGAGGATGCGTTGTAGGCGAATTCATGCAGCCTCGTAGTGGAAAACTCACTCAATCGGTATCCCAGCGTCAGCGTCGCGCACCAGTCGTGGTCCGCAGGGCAGGCGGTCTGCGCCGCGCTGATGAAGAGGCCCGACGGATGGGCAGCGCTGGTCCGGGTCTCGGGGTTGTTCGCATCGTCGGTAAACGAAACCGTCACCTTGACCTGCGTGCCCGCGTCCGCCGGGGTCAGCGTGTAGGTGCTCGCCGTCGCGCCGCTGATGTTGGTCTCCGTGCCGCCGTCCACCCGCGCCCACTGGTAGGTGTAGGTCGGGTTCGTCAGGCCGTCGGCGTCCTTGAGGTCGTCTGTGCCAGCCGTCAGGGTCTGGCCCACCTGCGCCGTGCCGGCGATGGTCGGCTGGCCGGGATCGATGGGCTTCTCCCTCAGCGTTACGCTGAGGGTGCTCCCCGCCGTCCAGTGCAACCCTGACGACCCCCAAAAGCGGCTCTTACCGCTCTCTGATGCGGTTGACTCGGACAGGGGGAAGGAGGCACTGCCGACCCGGAACTCGAGGGTATCGACCGCCTCTTGCGGCCAGGGGGTTGTCAACTGGAACTGCAGAGTGCCATCCGTATAGACGATGATGGAGAAGACGTTGTAGGTCGTTCCGTCATACTCGAAGTCCGGGTCGGTAATGCTGCCGGCGGCATCTATAACCCGTATCCCCACACCGGTCCCAATGCCGACGGTGGTCATGGAGGCCGACCAGACCTCATCGGTCTGTGACGGCAGCGGCAGCGGCGCGGCAAACAGCGTGGCGAGTGCCAGCAGCAGTCCACCCACCCACCCGCGTCCCGGGGCCTGGCAGGACAAAAACGGGAGGTGAAAAAAGAGCGCAGAGCGGGAGAATCCCAGCCCGCTTCGAGTGTGCTGCCCCGAGAGCATCCCGTCCTCCTCAGAACCGTGCAGGCCGCAACTGTCCCGGCGGGACCGCCGGGGCTGGCTCATTCGACCTGGGTAATGACAAAATTCTGGCTGGTCTGCTGCCACTTCAACGTCACCGTCTCGCCTACCGTGGGGAAGTCCGCCACGACACACTCCCCGACGGCCCCCCGCACGAACTCCTCGCCCAAGGTCGTCACCCGTACCGTCGTGCGGGCCAACTCGGTCCCGTCCACCGTGGCAATGACGGCATGCTCCCCGTCGCCCAGCAGGTTCCAGTTGAACAACAAGCCAAAGCCGTTGGCCGTGTCCCCGCAGACATCCAGCGTGTCCGAGCGCTCGGTGCCGTAGCCGGCCGCCTGCGGAGCCAGGTCCCCGAGCGTAATCGTGACTTCGTCGGCCGCGCAGACCCAGCCTGAGAGGACGCCAATGCCACTCTGAAACGAGTTGGCACTCGGGTTCTCCAGAAAGCCCACCCCGGCTATCCCGGAGCGGGACGCCCCGGTCGGCGCGCTGCCCTCGACCAACACGAAGTTCTGCTGCGCTTCTTGCCACACCAGCCGCACGCTCTCACCGACACTGGGAAAGTCGGACACCGTACATTCGCCTGCCACGTCTCGCAGAAACTCCGCGCCCAGGGTGGTCACCGTTACCGTGGCGCGGGCCAGTTCGACGCCATCGACGTAGGCGACGACGGCATGTGCGCCATCGCTCAGCAGGTTCCAGTTGAACAGCAGCCCAAAGCCATTGTCCGTGTCCCCACACACCTCAGCCGTATCGCCTCGGGCCGTGCCGTACGCCGCGGCCTGCGGCACCCCGTTGATCTCGATAGTCACCGCCTCGGCGGCACACACCCAGCCCGAGAGCACGCCAATCCCGCTCTGAAAGGAATCGGGACCGGGGTTCTCCAGATAGCCCACCACAACGTGTGTCTCTAAGGTATAGGCCCCGGTTCGCCGCCCGTTCCCCGCTACAGCCACCACGACCGGCCCGGCCACCACGGGGACGCTCAGCCCAAAGTTCTGGCCCGCTCCGCCGCTGGCCGCCTGGCCCAATTCGACCCCGGCCTGCCAGACCGTCCCCACGGTATCGGTCGTGCCGGTCGTCTCGACCACCAGCACCCCGTCATGCGGCACGGTGAGCGTGAAGTAATCCACGTCGCTCGGACTGTTGAGCTGCCCCGCCGTGGACGACGCCCACGGCGCACGGGCGCTCAGAGGGATGTGCGTTGCCTGCCCCGGCGTGTCGCCATGTCGGTCCTGGACCTGGCTCCCCCCGCCCCCGCTGCTACCACCGCTGCCCCCACCTCCGCCCCCGCTGCTCCCGCTCCCACCGTTGGTAGGGGGAGAGTGGCGGTCATCGTTGCGGATCGTCCCAATGGCGCGTCTGTCGCCAATGGTCACCCCGGACGGCAGACTGTCTGCGGTCAGCGTCAGGACAATCGTCTCGTCGGGCTCGACCGCCGTTTCTTCCGTTGTCTGTACCGTGATCGTCCCAGTGGTGGCGCCCGCCGGGATCGTCACGGACCCGGACTGGTTGGCCGGATAGTCCACCCCGGACGTCGCCGTGCCATCGGTCACATGCCAGTCAACGGTCACGGCCGCTGACACGGTCTGAGACAGCGTCACCCGGAAGCTGATGGAATCGCCCTCCGACGCCTCGCCGTCCTCGACGGAGACCACGCTCAGGGCGTCTCGAAAGCGCTCTTCCGTTCTCAAGTTTGCATTGAACGTATACGACCCGGTGGTATGCCCATCTCCCGTCATTTCGAGGTAGTAGGTCCCTGCCGTGGGCAAATGGCCCAGGATGATCACGGTCGGGTCGGTATGCCCCTGCCGCAAGACATGGGTTTCCATCGGACTGAGGGCGGCATCGAGCAGCAGCCCGTCAATAGCCCCTGCGTCATTCACGACCTGGAATTCCACATATCTGGGGCGGTCCACCTCCATGCTGAAGTAGTCCACATCGGCTGCCGGCACTATCCATCCGCCCCAGAGACTGCCGGTGTTGAAAGCCAGGTCCTCCGCAGCGGCGGGCGTACTGCCCGGCGGGTCCTGCACGACGAAGACACTCAGGACGTAGGGCCCGGTTTCCTGCGCGGAGTCGCCCGCCACTTTCAGATAGTACACCCCTGCCGCAAGGGATGCCCGGATCACAAAATTCCACGAAGTGAAGTGACCGTCGTCATTGTCTCTCCGCGCCCCCTCTCCGATCACCGTATTGGTGCTGTCGCTCAGCTCGCCCACCATAGCGAAGTCCTCGACCAGCATGGCGCCGCGAATGGCCAGGTCGGTCGGTTGGGACAACTCGAGCTTGAAGTAATCGGTGTCGGCCGGGTTGATAATCCCCGGCGCGGCGGCCCCTCCTCTGGGAGACACGAGGGGATTGATCGTCAACTCCGCCGCATCGCCCCGGCCCTCCGTGTCCGTGGACGCGAGGCCGTTCAACACATAGTGCCCGGTCGCGCCGTCCTGTCCGCTGACCTTGATGTAGTAGATTCCTGCGGCGAGGGAGCGCCAGAGGAAGAAGCCCTCGGGAGCACTCGTGAAGCCGCTGTCGGTGTTCGACATAATCTGCCCACCACTGCTGTTGAGCAGCTCCCCCTCGGTGTCGAGATCGCCCACGGTGTTGATCAGGATATCGGTCGCGTCGGACAGCTCGAGCTTGAAGTAATCGGTGTCGGCGCTGGAGGCGATAACGCCGTTCATCTCGAGGAAGTTGCCCTCCGTCGCATCCAGCGGCAACTCGGTCGCCGTGGAGATATCGTTGCCGTGGTCTGCGGCTGTCGCCGTCTCGGAGGCGGACCACGCACCAGGGCCGGTGTCGTTGACGGCCCGGATCTGCACGGTGTACGCCCGGCCGCCGTCCCACAGTCCGGTAAGGGTGTAGGCCAGTGGACCGGAGCCGGAGGTCCAGATCTCCTGCACGGGAGCAAAAGTCGTCGCCCCATTAAAAACCCAGAAATATTGCAGCTCGTAGGCAACGATGGTCGAGCCGCCGGGGTCGGTGGGCGCGCTCCAAGTCAGGTGGAGCGAACCGCCGCCGGGGGTGACGCCCGTGATAGCAGGGCGGCCGGGGGTCTGGGCCCAAGCGGCGCCGGCGCTCAGCAGCAGACCCAGCAGCATCCAGCTCGCCACTCGTGTCGCCCCTGTATGTAGAAATTTGCTCATAGACTGTCCCGGTCTCTCGTTGCCGTGCTGCTCGTAGCGAGTAATCCTCATCACAGGCAGGAAGGCGCTCCACCCCACTCGTCGGATCAGCTGACAGACCACGACGACAGCCGGGGGGTGCGCGTGCCCCTGCGTACTCCGTCAATGAGGCGAGGACTTCACTACCTGTGCCCCGCCGGCAGGAAAAACGCGCTGCCCAGATGGGTAGGAAAACGCAGAAAAAACGGGCAATGAGGAAAAAAAGAACCGGGCGGGCAGCACCCACCCCGGCAGCAGCGCGGGACCGGGCTCACTCCACCTGGGTAATGACAAAGTTCTGGCTGGACTCCTGCCAGGTAAGCGTCACCGTCTCGCCCACGCTCGGAAAGTCCGCGACCACACACTCGCCGACGGCATCCCGAACGAACTCCTCCCCCAGCGTCGTCACCCGCACCGTCGTGCGAGCCAACTCGGTCCCATCCACCGTGGCGATGACCGTGTGCTCGCCATCGCCCAGCAGGTTCCAGTTGAACAGCAACCCAAAGCCGTTGTCTGTGTCCCCGCAGACATCCAGCGTGTCCAGGCGCTCCGTGCCGTAGCCTGCGACCTGGGGGGCCAGGCCCCCGAGCGTAATCGTGACTTCCTCCGCCTCGCACCCCCAGCCCGACAGCACCCCGATGCCGCTCTGAAAGGAGTTGGCACTCGGGTTCTCCAGGAAGCCCGCCCCGGCTATCCCGGAGCGGGACGCCCCGGTCGGCGCCCTGCCCTCGGCCAGCACGAAGTTCTGCTGCGCCTCTTGCCACACAAGCCGCACGCTCTCGCCCACACTTGGAAAGTCCGCAACCACGCACGCCCCTTCGACGTTCCGCACGAACTCCGCACCCAAAGTCGTCACCGTCACCGTGGCCCGGCTGAACTCAACCCCATCCACGAGGGCGACGACGGCATGCTCGCCATCCCCCAGCAGGTTCCAGTTGAACAGCACCCCAAAGCCGGTGGCGCTATCCCCGCACACGGCTTGGGTGTCCAGCCGCTCGGTCCCGTACGCCGCCTGGTACACCGTTCCATTGATCGCGATCTCGACCCCCTCGGCCGCACACACCCAGCCCGACAGCACCCCAATGCCACTCTGAAAGGAATCGGGACCAGGGTTCTCCAGGGAGCCCACCACCAAGCGCGTCTCTAGGGTATAGGCCCCGGTTCGCCGCCCATTGCCCGCTACGGCGATCACCACCGACCCGGCTGCCACCGGCACGGCCAGTCCGAAGTTCTGCCGCGCGCCCCCGCTGTCGGCCCGGCCCACCTCCTCGTCATGCTGCCACACCGTGCCGACTGTATCGGTCGTCCCGCTCGTCTCGACTACTAAGAGCCCATCATGAGGTGCGTCCAACGTGAAGTAATCCACGTCGCTCGGACTGTTGAGCTGCCCCGGTGTGGACGACGCCCACGGTGCGCTGCGGCCCGATTGGACCACGGTCGCCTGGCCCGGGCTGTTCCCGTGCTGATCCGGGACACGGCTGCCGCCGCTCCCGCTGCTGCCCCCACCGGAACTCGACCCGCCTCCGCTGCTGCTCCCACCCCCCGTGTTGCTCGGTTGGCGCGGCGGCGGGGGTGGGGGCGGGACCTGGGCCGTGTGACCAAAGACCCACGGCCGGGCCTGCTTGATGGCGAGGACGTTGTCACTGGTGATCTTGAATTCGATCTCCATGGCGAACGGCTCGCCGGCAGAGGGGTTGTACAGCCCCTCGAAGTGGTCGTGGATTGTCTTCAGGTGTCGTCTCAACTGCTGCATCTGGTCGTCGCTCATGAGGAGTTCCCCGCGCTCTAGGAGGTTTGAGAGAGCCAGAATCAAGAGCTTGCCTCCAGGCACGAGGATGAGCTCCTCGGGGACGGAATGCGCTTCGGGATTGGTGACCAGGTCCTCGCCGAGCTGCGAGTTCACGTAGTAACCGTCCAGAGTGCCCGCGACGGGGTCGAAGCTGACCGCCACCCCGTTGACCAGCTCGTCGGAGAAGTTCGGATGGACCAGCATCCCCATCGCCGCCGCGAGGTGATCGACGCGATAGAACTCCCGCTCCGAGAACGCCCGGAAGGTCCATAGGCCGGCCAGCACCTGCTTGAACGACTTGTCGATCCCGTCCTCCACCGTCTCCTCCGGGTGCTGCGTCTTGGAGTCGTACAGCCCCGCGCCATTGAACCCGGGCAGGTCCTCGTTGTTGGTGCTCGACCGGTAGCGCAGCGATTGTCCGATCGGGTACGTGTCATGCATGGCCGTGAGGGCGTCGATAATCCACTGGGGGCTCTGAGCGTCCTTGATGGCGTCGCGCAGGTCGTCCAGCATCTCCTCCTGGATATCCAGGTCGGTCTGGAAGAACGGATGGGCCAGTATCGCCTCGACGGCCGCGAGGAGCGTCGTGTCGGCGGCCAGCGTGAGCTTCTCCTCAGCGGGCGCGCTCCCTTTTCCGAACACGGTCTCCTGTCCCAGGGGCTGCTGCATGAACTCGTCGTAGAAGTAGAAGGGGATGGCGAAGCCGTTGGGGATGGTTCCCGTCGGGAAGCCCAGCGTGCGCAGGACCGCAAGGTTGGCTGCCTTCACCCCGAAGGCCCGCCAGTCGTCGAAGCCGATATCGTCCAGGGGCGTGATCTGGGTGATCGAGAGGTCGCGCTGCGGCGTCTGGGTCTCGGACGGGCGAGACGCCTCGTAGTGATCCTCGACTTCCTGGAGCGTTGCGGCGCGCAGCTCCCACCGGTGCTCCGTCACTTCGTAACGGACGTAGGTCCCCTCAAGGGAGATGACGTCCGGGTGGTCGAGGGCGTCTTTCACGTAGGCGTTGGGGATGCCGTCCTGCACCGCACGCAGGTTCACGTGCGAGAGCGGGGTCTGGGGTGTGGCGGTGAGGATGCCGGCCACGCGGGGCAGCTCATTGGGCAGCGTCGCCGAGACGATGATGTCGCGAGGGTGGGGGCGCTCCTCCGCTTCCAGGATCCTCAGGCGCCCGTAGCCCGTTCCGGTGTTGAGCGCCAGGAACTCCTCGTCGCCGTAGACGTCGGGATCGAACGCCAGCGGGATCCGGGACGCCCGCAGCAGAGGTATCCGATGCCGGAGATGGGGAATCAGGTGGTTGCCGATGTGCAGGGTGAGATTGTCATCGATGAGCCCCAAACTGGCAGCGAGCACGGTGTGCAGGTGCTCCACACGAGCGAAGAATGGGTGTCCCTCATATAGCACCCGTGGAAAGAAGTAGTAGTGGAAGCCCGGGATCCCACGGCCCGGCACCGTGAATGCCGGATCGAGCGTGATGGTTCCCGTACTCGCTCTCCCTCCTGACAGGCCCACCGCCTGGAAGAAGTCCTGGTGGGTCAGATGCAGCTTCGTGTTCATAAAGTAGACAGCCGGACGCGCGGCGTCCCAATTCACGATGATGAACTTCAGGAAAGTTCCCCTCTGGAACTCGATTCCCTGGGCACGGAACGCTGCTATGTCAGGGATCGCGACAGCTCCATCCCCTGGGTCTGGAATCGCGGCAGGGTTGACCGGATTCATACTCCCGAGGTTGGCGAGTTCGGTGATGTCGTCGGTGCAGTCGCCGTCGACGTCGGCCGGGTCGGCAACCTGGTACTGCTCCACCCGGTAGCGCGCCGCCGGCAAGGCCGCCAGGTTCTCCGCCAGCGTAGTCGTCCCGGCCTGTCCGAGGGTCACGGCTACCGGAACCTCCAGCTCCGTGCCGCTCACCTCGTGTGTAACGTAGAGCACGAAGTAGTCGTCGGTTGTCGAGGCGACCACGATCGGCACGGCGTCGACCGCGACGGCTGTGGGAGCCGGGGCGGGGTCGCCGGGACACGACGTACCGGCCTGGCCAAATGCCGGACCGCTCCCGGCCGTCAGGAGCGCCAGGGGGAGCAGGACCAGGGCGGCCACGCGGACCACGCCCAAAGTTGGGGTTGGGGATTGAATCCCATCATGTTCTGTGATGCCTGCCACTCCCCTACCTCGGCGCCAGGCCCCGTCCTCATACGCATCTGTGCTCCTGCGCCCGCGGCTGCCGGCGGGCCTGCACCAGGTACAATCTTCACTGCCCGTACCCTATTGGGGTGAGAAATACGCTGCCCAAATGGGCAGAAAGGGACAGAAAAAACGAACAAAGGAGGAACGGCGAGAACCGTGCAAACAGCGCCCGCCCCGGCAGAAACGCGGGGCGGGGCTCACTCCACGTCCGTGATGACAAAGTTCTGACTGGACTCCTGCCAGGTGAGCGTCACCGTCTCGCCCGGATGTGGGAAGTCCGTCACCGTGCATTCGCCGACGGCGTCCCGTACGAACTCCTCCCCCAGGGTCGTCACCCGCACCGTCGTGCGCGCCAACTCGGTCCCATCCACCGTGGCGATCACTGCGTGTGCGCCGTCCCCCAGCAGGTTCCAGTTGAACAACAGCCCGAAGCCGTTGTCTGTGTCCCCACAGACATCCAGCGTGTCCACCCGTTAGGTGCCGTAGCCGGCTCTCTGTGGAGCCAGGTCGCCAAGCGTAATCGTGACTTCGTCGGCCTCGCACACCCAGCCCGAGAGGACGCCAATCCCACTCTGAAACGAGTTGGCACTCGGGTTCTCCAGGAAGCCCACCCCGGCTATCCCGGGTCGGGAAGCCCCGGTCGGTGCGCTGCCCTCGGCCAGCACGAAGCTCTGCTGCGCTTCTTGCCACACCAGCCGCACGCTCTCGCCCACACTCGGAAAGTCGGCTACCATACAGTCGCCTGCCACGTCTCGCAGAAACTCTGCGCCCAGCGTCGTCACCGTCACCGTAGCGCGGGCCAGTTCGACGCCATCGACGTAGGCGACGACGGCATGCGCGCCGTCGCCCAGCAGGTTCCAGTTGAACAGCAGCCCAAAGCCATTGTCTGTGTCGCCACACGCGCCTTGGGTGTCCGCTCGCTCGGTCCCATACGCCGCCGGCTGCACCTCTCCGTTGAGTTCGATCTCGACCGTGTCGGCCTCACACACCCAGCCTGAGATGACGCCGAGGCCACTCTGGAAGGAGGCCGGCCCCGGGTTCTCCAGATGCCCGGTCAGAGCCTCTGACGACCCGCCGCCGCTGCCGCTCCCGTCACTCCTCCCTTCCGTACCACCGCTGCCACCCCCACTCGAATTCCCACCGCCGCCGCCGCCCCCGCCACTGCCGCCGCCACCCCCGCCCAGACTGCCGCCGCTCCCCGCCGCTGCCACCACCTCCGTCAGGCCACTCTTTGCCGTCTCGTCTGTCCCTTTATCGTCCGTGAAGCGCACCCGTACCTTGACCTGCTTGCCCTCGTCGGCGGTGGTCAGCGTGTAGGTACTGCTCATCTCCCCCGTAATGTCTGTCTCGTCGCTGCCGTCTACCCGCACCCACTGGTAGATATAGGTGGCGTTGGTGAGCCCGTCGGGGTCCATAATGTCGGAGATGTCCACCGTCAGCGTCTCGCCCACCCGTGCCGTCCCGCTCAGCGTCGGCTGCCCGCTCACCGGCATATTGTCCATATTGCCATGGGTAATCCCGCTCCCGGTCGATGACCACGCACTCGCCCCCCCGGCGTTCTTGGCCCGCACCTGTACGTAATAGGCCGTGCCCGCCCGCAGACCGCTGATCGTCGTGTCCGTGTCCGACCCGGTATGTGACCAATCCTCCCAGGACGGCGTCCCGACCTGCCGGTACTGCACGTCGTAGCCGGTGATTGGCGCCCTGTTGTCGGGCGGTTCCGTCCAAGTCACCATCAGGCTTGTGGCCGACGCCCCCTGCACCATCAGCGCGCCCGGCCTGTCCGGCAGGGTCGTACCTGTCCCCGAGGGCGACCACCCGCCGACTCCCTCCGCGTTCTCCGCCTGGACCTGCACCTCGTAGATGGTGCCGCTCAGCAGGCCGGTGAGCCGGAGCCGCCAGGCGCGCGGTTGACTCGTGATTCCCGTGAGTGTTCGCGTGGACCACGTGTTCGTCCCGCTCTGTCGGTACTGCACTTCGTAGGTGGTGATCACCGCGCCGTTGTTGGCCGGGGCCGTCCACCTGACCTCCAGCTCGGTGGTGCTCTGCCCCGTCACGGTTGGCCTGGCCACGCGATCCGGCACCTGGATGTCGTTGTCCCGGACCTGCACCGTGACCGAGTCAATCGACACCGAGCCGTAGCCGCCGCCCGACGCGCTGTGAGTGAGCGTAACGGTCTCGGAGTCCGTGTCCGCATCTTCTTCCTCAGCCGTCACCGTCACGGTCTGGGCCGTGTTCCAGTTCATCGTCGTGAACGGCAGGCTTGTAGGATTCACCGAGACGGACGGATCCGCGTGTCCGCTCACGGTGATCGTCACTGGGCCGGTTGGCTCACCCGTCAGGACGACGGTGTAGCTGTCGGTCGTGCCCTCACTAATCGTCAGCTCCCTCGGGGTGATCGACACCCCCGGCACGTCGTTGTCCTTGACGGTCACGGTGACGTCTTTGGTACCACTGTAGCTACCGCCCGACGCCGTGTGGGTGAGGGTGACCGTGTCGTCCATGTCGTCGGTGTCGTCCATTGCGGTGACCGTGACGGTTTGGCGGTCGTCCCAGTTCGATGTCGTGAACGTCAGGCTCGTTAAGGTCATATTCATAGAGTCCTTCAGGGTGACATCGGTTCCGTCGAACCCGCTGATCATGACGGTGACAGCCCCGCTCGGCTCATCGCTCAGCCAGACCTGGTAGGTGGCCGCCGAGCCCTCCTCGTCCACCGTCAGATGCCGCTTGTTGAACACGATCTGATTGCCGTCATGCGTGCAGCGCACCCCGGCGTATTCCCCCTGATCGCTACAATGGTGCGGGTTGTGCGGCCCCCAGCCTGCGTGGTCGCACGGGCTTTCCCCTTGGGTTAGGCTTTCTTCACTCCCAGTGCAGTTCACGCTATCGAGCCATATCGGAGCGGGTGTCGGCCTGGTGAGTTCGCGGAGCGCCTCCGTAGCGCCCGGATATCCCAACTCCTTGCAGGCCACCCGCGCGTCCGCTATCCCCCAAAAGTCGTCGCAAATGCCGCCCCACTCCCCGGCGTGGTAGATCTCGAGGCGGCCTTCGTGCCCCATGTCAGCGAGCGGGATTATGCGCAGATCACCCTCCGTGGGTTGCGCCCAGCTCGGGCTCATACCACCCGACAAGGGGATAACCACCGCGACCAGGCACAGAACCGCGCTCCAGCCTTCCCACGAGCCGATACCGCCTCCGGTGCGCCTCAGCCCGGCGGCCAGAACCCGTACGGCGAGCAACGCCGACCATAGAATCCGCGGATATCCGAACGACCCCGTTAGTCTCTCCTGCATACGCCTCTCCTCTTCGGCCACGAACGTAGACGAAAGGCGTCGCAGAAATCGCTACTCAGATGGGCAGCAGTGGAAAAAATGGGGCGTAGACTGAGTCCCCTGCCCAGGACCGGAGCAGAGATGCTGGATCACGGCCGGTATGACGAGGGCGGAACGGCAGGACTACAGCCTCACGTGAAACGCGCGACACAGATTTCTGAGACGGGGAAATCGCACACCTTTGGGTTACGGGGCCGCCTGTCCCATACGCCGCTCAATAGCGGCGGCCCACTCCTGACGATACGCCAGCAGCGCACGGAACAGCGCACGGTTCCGCTCCAGGTCACTCCCCGCTGAGGGGGCGCGCTGCGCGCGGAGCAGCTTGCGCAGCACTCCGCACAGGCGGCAGCGGCGATAATCGTGCGGATCGACGACAACCGGCGTCAGGATCATCTCGCACGAGTGACACGGACGGCCCCAGCGATAATCGCTGGGCGCATCCGCCGGATGGTCCAGCCCAGCCCACAAGTCCCGCTCGATCTCCTCGGGGAGGGTGAGGCGAGCCAGGGCCGCCGCTCGGTGCCCTCGCCGAATCTTGCCCCAGGCTCGCATCCGCCGCCACCACGTTGCGCACGTGCGAGCCAGCGCAAAGGCAGGGCGCCGCTCCGGGGAGGGAGAGGGCGGCGCCTCGACCCGCTTGATGATATCGGTCTCCTCTGGCGCAGGAGAGTGCTTGGCCACAGTCACCTCAAAATCGCAAAGAATGTCGCAGGTCCCCCTGGATC
Source organism: uncultured Binatia bacterium (SeqCode) (assembly GCA_965243735.1). GTDB lineage: Bacteria > Desulfobacterota > Binatia > Bin18 > Bin18 > JAAXHF01. Next base: position 1,600,518 of record CBDEVZ010000008.1, on the reverse strand, counting down.
TCGATCCAGGGGGCACGTTCTCAGCATAGTGCCCGACAACAGGTCAGGAGCGCAGCCGGTCCAGCCGGCTGCGGATTTCCTCAGCCTCCTCGCGCAGCCGCCGCACGGCTGGACGGCTGGAGGCGAGCACCAGGTCAATCGCGTCCCGTTCCCGGCCGGCCTCAAAGATCGCCGCGGCTCGGCTGATCCGCAGCAACGCGCCAGTGAGTTCTGTACCATGCCCCTGATTGATGATCGTTTGCGCGCAGGCAGCCCGCGATAGCCGGCCGAGGGCGACAGCCCGGAGCGGCCAGAAGCAGCGGACGAACAGCTGTTTGCCCACGCTTTGGAGACACCTGGCGAGCTGCGTGTTGTCCATGGATACCCCCACGCTTCACACTTGGGCCGGTATTAGAGCCTTTCCACGCTCTGTTGAGTCATGGCTGGATGGGCGAAATCATGGGGGCATGCCTCTCCTCACTCGACCACGAGCGTAGACGAAGGCGCTACAGAAATCGCTGCCCAAATGGGCAGCAGGGGGAAAAATGGGGCGCAGACTGAGTCCCCTGTCCAGGGCCGGAGCAGGCACTGGACAGGGCGGTGGTCAGCGCATTTCACGTTAGGCTGTAGCCCTGCTGTGACGCTGTTGTCAGGCCGGACGTGCTCCAGCATCTCTGCTTCGACTTCGCTCCGCTACGCTCAGCATGAACGGGAGGCCGTTGGGCCTGAGCGTAAGGTGCAACGCGCCTGAAGTCGAAGGGCGACACAGCATCGTTATTTGCTCTAACGTCGGGCGCCCGGCACCCCGGCCAGCGACAGCACCACCCGCACCAGGTCGGCCTGCCCCGAGAGGTCGAGCTTTTTGTAGACCTGCTTGAGCAGAAAGCGCACGGAATTGGCCTGGCGTCCGGTGGCCGCAGCAATGACCCGCACGCTCTGCCCAGCGGCCAGGGCGACCGCTACGTGGCTCTCCGCTGGCGTCAACCCCAGGAGCGAGGCCACCACCGCCGGGTCCAGCCAGACGGGACGGGCCGGCTCGACCAGCAACACGACGGCCGCCACCTGCACCGCGCCGATGGCCGCCGACACGGGCACGGGGCTGACATGGACGACAATCGGCCGTCCCCCGGCTGGCTGCGGCCGCAGCGACCCACTGCTGGCCGGGCCGACGGCCGCGACGGCTCGGCCCACGAGCCCCTCAAGCCGGGCGGTGTCCGCCGGCAGCCGAGCGCGCAGCAGCCCTCCCTGCTCGAACACACCGCTACCCGACCGCAGCAGGGCGCGGGCGCGGTCGTTGGCGGCGACAATCCGCCCTCCCCGATCCAGATGCACGACTCCCAGCTGGGTATTGTCCAGCAGGGCGGCCAGGGACGAGACCTGCGCCCCGGCGTCGACGAGCGCGTGGCGCACCCGGACGAATTGGCGCAGGTGGGGCAGCAGCCCTCTGATCAGCGCCAGCTGCGGCGTGTTCCAGCCGTCCCGGGTGAACGGGTCCCTCGTGACCCAGGAGATGTGGGAGCCATCCGGCTCAACCAGGCGCACCCCCAAGCCATTTTGGGATCTGATCCGGGGCAGCATCTCGTTGTAGGTGGGCGAGGTCCGTAGCTCCTGGCTGGTGTACAGGGCGGCGAGGTTGAGCACGTGGCTGTCGGGCAGTTGACGGAAGCGGGGGATGCGTTCGTCGATGGGATGATAGTGGGTGAGGTACTCGCGCATCAGGGCTTCGCGCCGCTGCCCCCGGGCGTAGAACCCGTAGAACCCCGCGCTGGTGACCCGGATGTGGTCTTGGGGGCCGCTGCCGAGCAGCAGGGCATTGCCGTATAGGCCGCAGGTCTCATCTATCAGAGCCGAGGTGGCCGGCCATAATGTCTCGTCGAGGCTGGCCGCGTGTAACGCGGCGAGGATCTGCTCGAAGGCGTCTTGGGCACTCATGCGACACTCAGCACACACCGGCACGGCCGGGGCGGTGTTCAGGTTAAACGGCGGCAGGCGCGCCGCGGCCGCGTCCTGCCCATCCGGTAGTAAAACGTGAGGGAAATATAGGGAGTCCGTTCGTAAAAATCTCTACCCATTTGGGCAGGATTCCTATAAAAATTAGGGGGTGAGATGGATTTTTGGGAGAGAGCCGTCCCGCTTCGGCACCCGCGATTTACTCAGTCGAGCGCGGCCGGCCTCGGTCCGTAAGTTCCTGATTCTCCGACACCGCGGCTCGGCCGCGGCTCCGTCCGATAACGCCCGCAGTGTCAAGTTTGGGCGGGCGAGGAGCAGGAGCTGACTGATCTTTTTGCGCCATACTACCCATCTGGGCATAGACGCAGCAGGCGGAATACAGGTACTGCTGCGGACGCTGGTACCCGAAGGAAAGAGGACCCGAAGATGCAAACTCGAACCCTGCTGACCCCGATATCGCTGATTCTGAGCGGCCTGCTCGTGCTGGCCGGCATCTTTTCCGATGGGCGCAATGCCCTGGCGCAGACGCCGCTCGAGTGTCTACTGCCTGCCGGCGTGACGCCGCCTGCGGACCCGCCTGTAACGGCGCAGCAGGTGGAAGACGGCAGCGCTAGCCTGACCGACTTCGCCCTGGCCGCGAGAGACTATCTTGCGGGCGATCTCTGGGGAAGAATGCCACAGCAGCGCGCATACAGTAGGTGTCTCATCAGGCAGGAAGGGAGTCCGTGGCATTCCGGGTCCACCTACCTCGTGAGGCTGACGCCCGACGGCAGGGTGTTGGTTCACGCGAAGGACATGGCCTTGTCCGGCAGGCTCCTCACCCCCGCGATTTATGGCGCGATCCTTCACGCTTTGGGAATCGACCCGGCCGCCCTGACCGACCCTGCTGCGGGCCTGGCCGCCTTCACTGCCGCCGCAGCCGGGGATGGCGGTCCGTTCAACGTCCCCGCTGTCCCGGGCGCCTCCGGGTACGCCACCGTATATTTCTCGGCCGACTCCCAGAGCCCATACGTGCTGCTCGCCGGCTTCGATCTCAGTGCGTCTCACGTGGTTCCCATTAGCGAGGAAGCACTCGATTACGGCGACCCGCCCATTACGGCCAGGGACGTGGTGGATCGGGCCACCTTGAAGGCCTTCGTGACGGCAGCGGGGGAGTACTTCGTCGCACTCCTGGAGACCGGTGATCTGGCCGCTATGTCGAAAGCCCGGATCGTCCTGCGGGATCCGAACGGGCCCTGGAGACACGATCCCGTGTACCTCGCCTTGATGGGACGTGCCAACAAGCAGATCCTGTTTCACGGCGCGTTTCCGGACCGGTTCGAGCAGCGACGAGGAGGGATTTCCCGCGACGCGGTAACTGGCGAGCTCATCGTGGAGCAACTCATCGCCGCAGCGGAAAGTGGCCCGGAAGGCGGCTTCTGGCAGTATCACTTCGACAACCCCGCCGACGATACCGATAGCGCCGACATCCCCAAGGTGGGCTACGCCCGCGTGTTCACCGCCCACCTTCCGCAGTCGGACGGCAGCGCAGTCCCATTCGACTTCATCATCAATTCGGGTTTTTATCTGACCGCAGAGGCGCTGGGGGATGTGGGGGGACGGCTGGAGAATCCGGGGCCGCACGCGTTTCAGAGCGGGATCGGTGCGTTGTGGGGCTGGCTATGCGAGGCCGAGCAGGTGGAGATTGAGATCGGGACCGAGCAGGGCGATTTCGCGTGGCACGTGGCGGCGTATGGCCTGGAACGGTTGGATACGCTGGATACCTGTGGGGACACGGACAATGGATTTGTCTTGCTGCTCAACTGGAACCTGCTGGGCGATGGCGCGCATAGCGTGACCGCCTTGGTCGATGGAGTCGAACTGGGCCGGACGACGGTCACGGTGACGACGCTGGGGCAGGAGTTTGTGGAGGGAGCCGTAGGGGAATGTGTGGCGGAGGACTTCCCGGCCCTGGGGCAGCGTACCCTGTTGGAGTGGCGGCAGACCAGTCAGAACTTCGTGATTACGGATGTGCAGTAGGGGCGACGCATGCGTCGCCCCTACTTGGCGTTCTGCAACAGCGGCCTCGCCCGCCACGGACGCGGCCCTGCTGCGGTCGGCGCTGGCCGAGCCTGCCAAGGATGATGTGTCTTACCGGTGCGGATCAGCCAACGGCTGATAACGCCCACAGTGTCAATGTTGGGCGCGGAGAGCAGCCTCCGGTACCGGCTCTTGTCGGGCTCCTGAAGGATCGTAAAGGAATGGAGGCGGCGGGAATCGAACCCGCGTCCGAGAGTAGTCCCCCTAAAGCATCTACATGCGTAGCTCATGTTTTGATCTCGCCTCAGCGTCTCCCACGAGCAGGATGCGTTAAGACCAGCCAGAAAAATTGTCGGGCCGACACCTTCCGGCACGATGCCGGCCGTATCCCGATTTGCGACGCCTTAGCCGGCCCTACGGGCGCGGACCGGTAAGACGCTGGCCGCGCTAGGCGGCCAGAGCGTATTCAGAATGGTCTGCAGTTAAATTGCAGCCTGCCTGTTTTACGGGAAAGACAGAACCCCGGCATGCAGCTTTGGCTTTCCAGCCCCCGTCGAAACCAAGTCGCCCCCATGTGGGAAATTGTAGCAAGCGCGGCGTCTTACCGGGCGTCTCTGCGCATGGCTCGCGCCAGGTCACGTTTGACATCACGCTCACGGGTCGTGGCTCGCTTATCGTACAGCTTCTTGCCTTTGGCAAGCGCCAACTCAACCTTGGCCTTGCCGTCCCTGAAGTATAGGCGCAGCGGAACCAGGGTCAAGCCCTGCTCCTGGACCTTGCCCATCAGGCGCATGATTTCTTTCTTGTGCAGCAGCAGCTTGCGGGCTCGGGTGGGATCGGTCTTGAAGTGGTGGGCCGGCTCGTAGTGGCTGATGTGGGCGTTCAGCAGAAAGGCTTCGCCACGGTTCACCCGGGCAAAGCTGTCGTTCAGATTGGCCCGCCCCTGGCGGAGGGATTTCACCTCCGCGCCGGTGAGAACCAGCCCGGCCTCATGCGTCTCCTCAATATGGTACTCGAAACGCGCCCGACGGTTGGCGCAGATGAGTTTTTGACCCGGGTTGGTTTTGGGCTTCTTGGCCATGGCAGTATGCTCGGGGCGGGGCCGGCTGCTCAGCCGATCACCCGGTTGTCGATCAGCCGCACCTCGCCGACCCAGGCGGCGATGGCCAGCAGGGTCGGCCGGGTCACTTCCTTGACCTCTTCAAGCGTGTCGGGATCGCACAGCGAGGCGTATTCCAGGCGCGTGCCGTCTCGGCCGCTGATCGTGTCGCGGACGGCCTGCAGAATGGTCGCGGCCCGCCGTTCGCCCCGATTGACCAGCTGATGGGCGGTGTGCAGCGCGCCGGCGATACACAGGCTGGTTTGCCGCTGGGCCGGGCTGAGACGCGCGTTACGGGAACTCATGGCCAGGCCGTCCGCCTCACGAACGGTCGGCATGGCCACGATTTCCAGGTCGAAATTCAGGTCCTTGACCATGCGTTTGATCACTACGCACTGTTGGAAGTCCTTTTCGCCAAACAGGGCCGCGTGGGGCTTAACCATGTTGAACAGCTTGGCCACCACCGTCGTCACCCCACGAAAATGCCCCGGCCGGTGGGCGCCGCACAGCGGCTGGCTGACCTTTTCGACCTCGACCGCAGTCTGATACCCATCCGGGTACATCTCCGAGGCGTCGGGGTTGAACAGTACGTCGGTCCCAAGCTCGCTGAGCAAACGTCGGTCCTGCTCATCATTGCGTGGGTAGGCGGCAAAGTCGGCCTGCTGGTTGAACTGCATGGGGTTGACAAAGATCGAGACCACGACAACATCGCCGGCCTGTTTGGCCGCCCGAACCAGGCTGAGATGGCCTTCGTGCAAAAAGCCCATGGTCGGTACAAAGGCGACCTTCTTGCCCGCCTGGCGCTGGGTGTCTGACCAGCGCTGCATCTCGGATACGCGGTGAATGATCTGCATAAACGGCTCCCAGTTCTGGGGTTGGCCCCGTGTCCGGCCTAGTGGAAGGAGTGCTCGTCGCGCGGAAACGTCCCGCCCTGGACGTCCTCAATGTAGGCTCTGACGGCTTGGGCAATCACCCCGTGCAGGTCGGCGTACTGTTTGACGAATTTCGGTGAGAATTTTCCGCCCAGACCGAGCAGGTCGTGCAGCACCAGAATCTGTCCGTCACAGTGCGGCCCGGCCCCAATGCCGATGGTCGGAATGGACAAGCGCTGGGTCACCTCGCGGGCCAGATCGAGTGGTACGCCTTCGAGCACAATCGCAAAAGCCCCGGCGTCCTCCACGGCCTGGGCGTCCTCCAGCAGACGTTCCCGGGCTCCGGGCCGACGACCCGACTTTTTTCCCTGGACCTTGAATCCGCCCATCCGGTGGACCGACTGCGGCGTCAGACCGATGTGGGCCATGACCGGGATATCCACATTGGTAATCGCCCGGATGACGCGCTGAACATTCACCCCGCCCTCCAGCTTGACCGCCTCAGCCCCGCCCTCTTTGAGCAAACGACCGGCGTTGGCAATAGCGGCGCAGATGCCGGCCTGGTAGGTGAGAAACGGCATATCGGCCACGACCAGCGCCCGCGGCCGGGCTCGGCTGACCAGCCGGGTATGGTAGACCATCTCGTCCAGCGTCACCGGCAGGGTGGTATCGGCCCCCTGCACGGCAGTCCCCAGCGAGTCCCCGACCAGGATGACGTCGATACCACTCTCATCGACAATCCGGGCGAACGGATAATCGTAGGCGGTCAGGGCCGCGATCTTTGTGGCGGCCGTTTTGAGACGCTGGAGCTCGGGAACGGTAACCTTGGGTGCGGCGTGCGGCATACAGAAACCCTCCTTACGCTCGAACCGGAGTCGGAGGGCTGGAAAGAAGAAGGGGAAGGAACCGAAACCACAAGCACGTTGCCGCCAGGCTGGGACACGTGCCTCCGCCGTCCCCTGTGTATTCCGACTGCCATCCGTCTCGGTCCGGTTGGATCCAAGCGGCCTTATGGCACGTCCTTGCCACCTTCTCGGTTCTCGCCGGGTCAATGCGTTCATCGCCCGTATTCCGCTCGTCCCTCGGTCAGCGTAGGAGAAGGACGGCAAGGCACTCAACGCGCGTGCAGATAGCATATTCTCCGAGCTGTTGTCCAGAGGGCCGGGGCGCTATTCCTGGCCGTCCGCTCCTGCTAGCCTCAGGCCATGGATAGCGCCGAGCAGTTGGGCCAGCTTTTCATGGTCGGCATTCCCCGGCCCGAACTCGATTCTCACACCCGACGGATTCTCCTCGACCTGCGGCCCAGCGGCGTCATTCTGTTCAGCCGCAATTACGCCGACCTTGAGACCTTGGGCGAACTGTGCCGGGAGCTGCACGGCCTGGACCGGGCCGACCCGCCGCTTATTGCGATTGACCACGAGGGCGGCCGGGTGCAGCGGCTGAGCGCGCCCTTCACCCACTTTCCGCCGGCCCGGCGGCTGACGCGCGAGGGCGCGTCCCAGCCGTCCGAGCTGGCCTATCGGGTCGGGCGGGCCATGGGACAAGAACTGCGGGCGGTGGGGATTGATCTCAATTTTGCCCCGGTGCTGGACGTGCTGACCAATCCCGACAATCGCGTCATTGGGGATCGGGCGTTCTCCAGCCAGCCGCAGCAGGTGGCGGCGCTGGGGAGTGCGCTGGCCCGCGGTCTGCGTGAGGCCGGCGTCATTCCGTGCGGCAAACATTTTCCCGGTCACGGGGCAACCCAGCTCGATTCGCACCAGGATTTGCCCACCGATGAGCGGTCGGCCAGCCTGATAGAGCAGACCGATCTGGTGCCCTTCCGCCGGGCCTGCGGGGAACGGATCGCAATGCTCATGACCGCCCATGTCGTCTACCCGGCTCTTGACCCGGACCGGCCGGCCAGCCTGTCACAACCGATTATCAGCGAGCTGCTGCGCCGCCGGCTTGGCTTCGACGGGGTCGTGGTCAGCGACGATTTGGAGATGGGCGCAATCATCCGCCACGGCAGTGTTGAGCAGGCTGCGGTTCAAGCGCTGGCCGCAGGCACGGACCTGCTCCTGGTGTGTCACAGCCTGGAGCGGGCCGTACAGGCCCGGGACGCCTGTCTCCGGGCGCTGGCTACAGGCCGCCTGTCAGCCCAGCGGCTGGCCGAGGCAAGGCGCAGGATCGCGTCGCTCAAGACCGGCTCGAGACAATCCTCGCCCGCCTCTGCCGAGGTCATCGGGTGCGCCGCCCATACGCGACTGGCGGAAGCCCTGGGAGACACAACGGGTTCAGAGGTGTGACCCGAGTCACGACGAAACGGCCGTATCGGGCTGGCCGGCCCGCACCACCCGCGGCAAGGATTCGGCATACGGGGCGCGCACGACCCCACGCTCGGTAATAATCGCGCTGACCAGGGGATGGGGCGTGACATCAAAGGCCGGGTTGGCAACCGGAATATCGGTCGGGGCGATCTGCTGGCGGAAGATGTGGGTGACCTCGCGCGCCGCGCGCTCTTCAATTGGAATATGCGCGCCAGAGGGGCAGGCCAGGTCGACCGAGGTGGTCGGCGCCGCAACATAGAAGGGCAGCTCATGCCGGGCGGCCAGCACCGCAGAGGTATAGGTTCCGATCTTGTTTGCCACGTCTCCGTTTGCTGCGGTCCGGTCGGTTCCGACAATCGCGCAGTCAATCGCGCCCTTTTGCATGAAATGGCCGACCATATTGTCGGTGATCAGGGTTGCCGGAATGCCCTCCTTGCTCAGTTCCCAGGCCGTCAGCCGGGCGCCCTGCAGAAACGGCCGCGTCTCGGGCACAAAGACCGAGAGGTGTTTGCCCTGCTCCCAGGCGGCGCGAATCACTCCCAGGGCCGTGCCGTAGCCGGCCGTGGCCAGGGCGCCGGCATTACAGTGGGTGAGGACGCTTGCCCGAGGTGGGATCAGCGCCGCCCCGTGGCGGCCTAGGCAACGGTTGGCCTCGATATCTTCGGCATACAGGGCCAGGGCTTCGTGTTCGAGGCGTTCGCACAGACGAGTCCGGCCCGCCGCATGGGTCTCGGCGTAGACGCCCCGCATGCGCTCGATGGCCCAGAACAGGTTGACCGCAGTGGGACGGGTCGCGGCAAAAACCCGGCACAGCCGATCAAAGGTGGCCGGCCGGTCGCTGGTCTTGAGCTGTCGGGCGCCGAGCGCCAGCCCCATGGCCGCGGCCACGCCAATGGCCGGCGCGCCGCGAATAATCATGGCCCGAATCGCTCGGGCAACGCCCTGATAGTGGGTATAGGTCCGATAGAGTTCGCGGGTCGGCAGGAAGCGCTGATCAAGCATGATCACCGCAGCCGGCCTGCCGGCCTGGGCCGTCTGCCATTTGATGGCGAAAAAAGCGGCCGGCATACTAGACATCGGTCTGGGGGTCAAACAGCTGCACCCCGGTCGCCGGTCGCCACGCCGCCACCGTCTGCTCGTCCGGCAGACGCTGAATGACGATCTCACGGAACGGCTCGCCCGAGGCTTGGATGCGCACATCGGACGTGTCTTGAGAAGCGTCGAGAACCTGAAGCGCCTGGCCGGTCCGCAGCCAGGTATCGACCAGCAGTTGGGCCAGGATTTTCTGCTTGCTCTCGGACAGACTTTTCCAGCGCTCGGTCACCTTGACCGTCACCGCCGTGCCGTCAAGTTTGGCCTCCATCCCGTAGTAGACGTCCGCCCACAGGCCGTCGGTCATTTGGGAATCCACCCGCTGCACACACAGCCACAGAGCCTGCTGGCCGGCCGGCAGCTCAGGGGGCGGTTGGGGCTCGGCGGCGACGCTGGCCTTGGCCGATTCGGCGGGCTCGGTATCCTGGAACTGTTGCGGATTCCGGTAGTAGAGAACCGCTAGGACCAGCACAGCGACGACCAGGACCGGCGCCTTGCGCACGGCTGTGAACACAAGCGAGGAGGTTGAGCGCAGCAGCTTCAGGAACGAGGCCAGCAGGCTCGGATCGGGAGACGGAGACGACGGGCTCGCCATGGGTCGGAGTGTAGCACACGGTCGGCCTGGTACAGAAGACCGCTGCGTGTTGTCTTGACTCGGCAGCGGGTCATGGCTATAGGTGGCCCACCGCGCCCCGTCCAGCCTGACGCGGCACGCGCCTCAGAAAGGAGCACAGCCATGGAACGCCTCCACCCCGGAGATCCTTTTCCCGCCATCAGCGGTCCGAGCGTCGGCGGGGAGACCATCAATCTGCCGGCCGACATCTCGACCCCGTACGCCATCGTCCTGACCTATCGGGCTCACTGGTGACCGTTCTGTGATCAGCAGTTGGCTGATTACCAGGCGCATCTCGAACAGGCCCGGGCGACCGGGATTTCGGTCTACGCCATCTCAACCGACCCGCTCGACAAGGCCCGGCAAACGGTCGACAAGTCGGGGCTGACGTTTCCCGTCATCTACGGCGTAGACGGTCCGGCCACGGCCGCGACCCTGACCTGCTGGTACGAAGAGAAGCGCAATATCATCCAGCCGGCGGCATTCATCATCGACCCCGCCCGCAATATCCTGAATGTGACCTATACCTCGGGTCCGATCGGTCGCTTGCAGATCAAAGATGCCCTGGGATTGGTCGGCTTTTACGCGTCAAAGAAGATCTCGGCCACAACGGTTGATAAAGACAGGGGCTGGACGGCCAATGTGACCGGCGCCTGACAGACACCGGGCCGTCTGCGGCGCTGCGCGACGCCACAGGCGGCTTCTTCCGCGTTCATCATTCATCGTTCATCATTCATCATTCATCGTTCCCCCCGCCCTTCCCCACAAGCGCTGGGTCGCAATCCGCGCCCCCTGGCTGCACGCCTTCATTTTCGCCCACACCACACTGTCGGGCACCATCTCCCAGCCGGCAAAGGTGCCGAACCCGCAGTCGGTGCCGGCAATCACCCGGCTGCGTTCACCGACCGCTTCGACGGCCTGGCAGATACGGTCGGCGACAACCTCGGGATGCTCGACGTAGTTGGTCGTGGAATCGATCACCCCTGGAATCAGCAGCATGGAGTCTGGCAGAGGATGGTTTTTGAGGACTTTGTGTTCGTGCTGGTGGCGCGGGTTGGCCAGTTCCAGGGCCAGCGCACCAACTCTGGCCTGGCAGATGATGGGCAGGATATCCTCAAGCGGTACGTCATGATTGTGGGGACCGTCATAATTGCCCCAACACACGTGCAGGCGGATCCGCTCGGCCGGGATATTCTCGACCGCCAGATTCAGCGCTGCAATATGCGTCTCGACCATGCGCTGGAATTCCGGCAGCGACACATCCTGGAACAGAAAGCTGCGCTCCATGGCCAGGTCGGGCGCATCAATCTGCAACACCAAGCCCTGGGCGTGAATATACTCGTACTCCTTCTTGAGCTGTCGGGCGACGGCAAAGACATACTGCTCGTGGGAGTCGTAGTAGGCGTTGAGCATGGTTGTGGCCACGATGCCAGGAGAGGCCGCAGTCATGAAACACTCGGCGAATGGCCGGGGCTGGCCGTCAAGGCAGCGCCGGAACAGCGCGCATTCGTCACGGACCGCGCTCAGGTCGTGGTACTCGACCTCGGCAATCGCCTGTGGCGCGTTGAACACCTTGGCCCGCATCGCATTGCGTTTTTGCATCAGGGCGACGAAGTCAGGGAATTCTTTCATGTCCTGGGGGGTCGGCCGTTTGCTCTCCCCGCCAAAGCCGCTCATGCGCTGCGGTACATAGGTCTGGAAACCAATGCGGGGCTGCTCGCCGTCGTTGGCGATATCCACCCCGGACTCGGCCTGCTGGTGAATCACGTGGCGGATGGCCAACTCGGCCTGACGTTCGAGTGCGGCCGCATCAATCGATCTCCCCTGCTCCTGGTCGATCAGGAGATCGGCCAGGGCCGCGCTGCGGGGCAGGCTGCCGACGTGGGTGGTCAGGATACGCGAGTCGCTGGTGCGCATGCACTGCCTCTTCTAGCGCTGGTGATACAGGGGATGGCCGCGGAACGGCGTGTGGACCTTGTTCATGTGTTCGCCTTCGAGATTGGCCAGATACAAGGTCTGCATGTCGGGTCCACCAAACGCACAGTTTGTCGGAAAGCTCAGCTTGGTGCCGTCCGGGTCGTCAATCAGCTCGGTCCACTTGCCGTCGGTGTCAACCTTGATGACCTTGTTGCGGGGTTCGAGCTTGTCTGCGGTCGGCACCCCCGGCAGGGTGATGTACAGATTGCGGTCCATGTCAAAGGCCATACCGTCGGGCAGCGCCGGAAAACCGCTGGCGTAGATCTCGGGCTTGCCAAACGTGCCGTCCTTGTTGATCTGGATGCGGACACAGTCGTTGCGCGAACTCTCCAGGACGTAGACCGCGTCCTCGTTGGGGTCGATGGCCGTGCCGTTGGCAAAATAAATACCGGTAGCAACGACCTCGCCCCGGCCGTCGGGTCGAATCCGCACCACCGCCCCGTTGGGCTGGGGGTTGGAAAATTCGCCGAAGACTTTGCTGCCCTCCTGCGAGCTGGAATTCGAGACGTACAGATTCCCCTCGGCGTCATAGCTGGCGAAGTTGGGGATGGAGATCGGAAAGTCCCCGGCGTGGTCGGCAATCATGGAGACCGTGCCGTCTTGGGGCGACAGCCGCATGACCGCCCTATGGCGCAGGTCGCAGTACACGAAATTGCCCGCACGGTCGAGCGTCACCCCGTTCGGAATAGCCCGGTCGGGCAGCTGGGCCACCTGCTCGACTACTCCGTCGGGACTGACTTTATACACCTGGCCGCGGCGACCGCCGCCCCAGACGTTGCCCTCTTTATCCACCACTACGCCTTCGGCGCGTAACACGCCGGAACCAAAAATCTCGACTGCTTGGGTCGGAATCGTTGCCAGTCGGGTAAGGGAGCCGCGTTGCCGCGCACTCCCTCCCCTCAGAACCGGACGTGCGGCTTTCATCGCATCCGGCTCAAGCGGGCCGTGTGTCATCGTAGGCTCCTCCGGTGTTGTTGCTGGTGGCAATAGAGGTGCATCAGCGCAAGATTCGTCATGGCGTCCGTTCCGCCCCTGGCCCGTGGAATAACGTGGTGAACGTGAAGTTCCTCCCCATTGTCCAGCGAATCATGGCAATTCGGGCATCGTCCCCGTTGATACCGCGCAAGCTGTCGTTGCTTGGCATTGTGGAGGCGTTCCATCCGTTGCTTGAGCCGGTGTTCCCAATAATCACTCAGCGACATATCATCCGGCGAGTAATCATGTTTGACCATGACGTGTCGCATGATGGGGGTCCAAGCAGCTTTCAGTAGGTAAGCACCAGGAGTGCCAAAGACCCACCGATCACTTTTGACCGTGCGAAAATAAGTTTTCCGTAGCCACCACTTCGCCTTTGTGGGGTGTGAGAGGTGGCACCAGCGCATTGTCCTGTAGAACATAAAGTCATCTATCTTCGCAAAGGTCTTGTAACTGACTCCTATGCGAAAGTAGTTGGTCCATCCCCGAATCATCGGCGTGAGACGTTTCAACACTTGTGCGGCATTGTGGCCGGACAAAGCCTTCCATTCTTGCCGCAGTCGATGACGAAAGTCTAACACTGATTTCTGGGATGGCTTTATGAGCAGCTTGTATCCCGTCCGGGTATTGGACACCGGGTAGTGCCGAATGTTGAACCCCAAGAAGTCGAACCCTTCTGTCAAATGGCAGACTTTCGTCTTTTCTTCTGACAGCGTTAGGCCACGTTCTTGAAGCCAGTTTGACACATCCCGTTTGGCCTGGTACGCATCTTCCTCTGTCTCTGTGAAGATTACAAAGTCGTCCGCATACCGCACTAGCGCCCGTTTCCCTTGGGTTGTCCAAGCTCCTTGGCTGTTGAGGCGGTAGGTAATTCCTGTCGCTTCTTCCAGTCCATGCAGGGCAATGTTAGCAAGGAGAGGTGAAACCACCCCACCTTGTGGCGTTCCTAATTCCGTTCGCCGATAGCGCTCATCCTCGACAAGGCCAGCTTTCAACCATGCCCGAACCAGCCCTTTTGCAGGGAACCTGTTCAAGGCAGTTCGGATGGTCTCATGCTGGATGTTGTCGAAAGCGCCTGTGATATCTGCATCGACAACCCACTTTTTCCGTTTATTCGGTGTTGTGATGTTGTAGATGCGGGCAATGGCGTCATGGCAACTCCGTCCCGGTCTGAATCCATACGAACACGGTTCAAATCGGGCTTCCCATTCTGGTTCCAAGGCGTTCTTGACCACGGCTTGCATACAGCGGTCCAAAATCGTCGGAATCCCGAGTGGGCGGCGTTTACCGTTGGCCTTGGGAATATACACCCGTTTAACCGGCTTCGCTTTCCACGGCTCATACTGAGCAATCTCAGCCATGAGTCGGGTTCGCGCTTCCGGGGTTTTCACTGTCACCTTGTCAACGCCGGGGGTCTCCCGTCCTGCATTGATTTGCGTTACGCGCCGGATGCTGGTCTCTCGGTTCGCACGGCATTTCAACATAAGACGTTGAAGGCTCCGCAGTTTCCTGCGGTTCCCCGCCCGTGATGCCCGATAGATACGTTGTCGCAGATTGCGAACAGTGCGCCGGTTCACATTCCAGTCAATGCTATTCCAGGCACGGTGTTGCGTGGCCTCGCTTACCGTTGCCGGTATCATCGCGTCAGTCATGCTTTGCATTCCTTACAGCGTTCTATGGACGGCCTACCAGTCCCACGTCAGCAGACTTTCGTCTTGGGTATGACCCTATCCCACTCATTACAAATGGGCCTTTGCTTCTTGGGACTTCCTACACCCGCTAGGGAGTTCCTCGTTCCTTACGGTTCGATTACCGTTGCTGATTTCAGCAGCGGACCCTATCGGGGTTATCCTGTTCAACTCAGTCAACATACGACTCCCGTAGGTGCCCTCTTTACGCCGGAGAGATGGTGAGGTAGATCAGACACGACCAAACCCTCTGATCCATACAAGAGCCTTCGGTGGTGGCTCTTCCTATTCTCATGCCTCTGTAACAACCACATTTCAGAGGCCAGGAGTAACGACGCTTCTAATGAGGATTCACTTTCGTTCACCGTAGGAATCTTTGCCTTGCCCCGACTCACGGAGTGGTTCCGTTTGTCGTTAGACTTTCGACCTAGCTTCACACCCCCGGATTGCTCCAGACGCATGTAGATCGTGACAATAGGCTTCCTCACAAGCCTAACCCTCGCGGGCAGTTGATTTGAGTTGCTTCAGGTCGCACTTGGTCGGTCTCCTTTCTTCACGGACTAGGTGTCCCCCGCATGCAGCACCCCGGCGTCTTCCAGAGCGGCGATCTGGCTCGGAGAATAGCCGAGCTGGTCGTGCAACACGGCCGCGTTGTGCTGACCAAGCAGCGGGGCGTGCAGTTCAGGCAGGTCCGGGAACTCCGAATATTTCAGCGGAAAGCCGGGAATGGTGAGGTCTCCCAGGATGGGGTCGGGTACGGTTCGGACCATATCGCGGGCCTTGAAATACTCGTGCCGGACGGTATCGACAATCGACATCACCGGCGCGGACGGCACCCGGTATTCTTCCAGCACGTGCAGGGCTGCCGCGTCATCGGGAAAGCTCCGCAGCCAGGCTTCGATCATGGCGATCAGCTCTTTCTGGTTGGTCGCCCGGTCGGGCCCGGTGGCAAAGCGCGGATCGTTGATCAGCTCGGGCTGGCCCATGGCTTTACACAGATTCTCCCACTGACGGTCGAGCACCAGAATCACAATCCAGCCCTGGGGTCCCTTGAAGGTCCCGACCGGACACACCAGTGGATGATGGGCGCCGGTACGTTCCGGCACATAGGCACCGTTGCTCAGGCTATGCACCTGGAGATTGACCTCATGCATATGGTACAGGGCGTCGATCATCGCCAGATCGATGTGTTGCCCGACCCCGGTCTTGTCCCGGTAGTACAGGGCATAGCCGAGGGCGGCAAAGGCGTGCACCCCACTACTGACATCGGCCATCCCGAGCCCGACAAACTGCGGCGGTCCGCTCGGCTCTCCGGTCATGTGCATGATGCCGGAAAACGCCTGGGCAATCAGATCGTAGCCAACCCGGTGCGCCAGCGGGCTGTGGCGGCCAAAGGCCGAGATCGAGGCCATGATGATTTTGGGATGGATTTTCTTGAGGGCCGCGTAGTCCAAGCCCCGCTTCTCAAGCACGCCGGGCCCGTAGTTCTCCACCACGACATCAACGGTGGGGATAAGGGAGCGCAACAGGTCCAGGGATTGAGACTTGGCAAAGTCAAGACACAGGCTGCGTTTGCCCCGATTCTGCTGGACAAAATAGCCGCTGCGGCCATCTCTGATGAACGGCAGGGCACGCGACGGGTCGCCCGTCGGCGCCTGTTCGACCTTGATGATACGGGCACCCATTTCGGCCATCAGTCGGGTCACCGTCGGACCGGCCAGATACTGGGTGAAGTCGAGCACGGTGACATCTTCCAGCATACGCGGCAGTGGCGTTCGGTTGTCCATACCAGGCCTCCAGTCCTCCGCCCGTGGTCTAGCACTCATCCTCGGAAAAAGCGAGGACCGAGACGGACGAAGACGGGCCAAACGTCACTCGCGGCCGTTCCAGCGCGGGACGACAGCCCGGGCCATTCTTGGGCTGGGGAAGAACAGACGGTCGGCCTCTACGCCGACCAGGAAGGGAGGCAGTGGTCAGTCGCCGCTGTCGGCCGAGGGAACCGGAACGTCGTAGCTCCAGGTCAGGGTCAGCACTGTCTCACCCCAGGGCAGTGAGGCAACCTCCGATTCCGGAGCGGTATCGTCGGGCAAGTCCGGATGGCGACGGCGCGCCTCAGTCGTGGCCAGGGCGACCAGCTCGTCGGAGCTTGGCGCCGCGTCACCATTGGCCGGCAATTCCAACTCGGACGCCCGCAGGGTCACGCTTGTCTTGACCTGCATGGAAGCCGAGCTGCGAGACGGAGGGTTCAACACGACTTCGGGTTCGACCGGAATCTCTTCCGGCGGAGCATCGACCGGGATTTCTTCCAGCCCAATGTCGTCGGCTGGTGCAGCCAGCGGCGGACGGTCCTGGTCAACGTCGTCGTTGGCAGGAACATCGGCAGGAACATCTTGGGGCTCCGTTGGGCTGACGGCCGGGGGCTCGGCCCGTGACTCACTGCTCCGCCCGCGGGTTCCGCGCCGGCGGCCGCTCCGCCGCGCCCGGGGCGCGTCGTCGGCCTCCTGCTCATCGTCTTCAGCCACCCGCTGCGAGCGCTGCACCCGTTGCTCGCCCGCCACAAGACCGTGGGAAAAATACTGGAGGTCGTCGGTCGATACGGCGTCGAGCACCTCATCGACCAGCTCGGCCGCCTTTTCCTCGGTGTAGGCTTCGACATCAAAGTCGGCAAAGACGGTAAAATAGGCCGGGCCGCCGGCCAGTCCGGCCGTACCGGGAACCGTTTCATGTTCACAATAGCGGAGCCGTCTGTGGGACACAGACATCAGAAGGGCAGCTGCGGCCTGGTCCGTTTCTTCCAAGGACGACCCACGACCTTCGAAAAGCGTAAAAGCATGAAAGTATGGCATAAATCGAGAGCGAGGATATAACGCAGACCGGTTTTGCGCAAGAGTGAGTCGCCCGCCGGTACTGTCCTATTTTGAACTGTAAGCCACTGTTTCTGTTGAGGGAAAAACCTCAAATTAGGACAGTACCCGCCCGCCGCTCGGCTGACTCACCCTAGACCTGACGGGGGTTTCGGCGTATAGTGACGGCCAGAGCTATTCGGTCAGGTAGACACAGGCCTTGACGCTTCGTCTCTTGCAGTGCGGCAGGACGAGGTGGACCGAGCCTCGGGCCGGTATTGGCGATCGGTTCCTGGTACAGCGGTTTCTGGCCCCGCAGCGGGTGCGCCAAGAAAGGAGGTGGTCCAAAGATGTGTAGTACTACGGTGATCTGTGAGGTGGTGGCCTCCTAGGCCGACGACCCAATACTGATGTGGGGTAGTCGCTTGGGAGGACCCAGGCACTACCGGAATCCCGACAGCCCGCGTCTCATCACCCGCGGGACAATCCCACCTGGGATTGTAGCACTGTCGGGTTTTCTTTTGCCCAAAATGCCCGGCGAGGGGGGACATGACAGATTCCAGGGCGGGAAACACGCCGATTACCCAAGCCGTGACCGATCTTGGCCGCCGGATTTTCGATCTGGCAACCGAGACCTGGCAGCGGCTGAAGGATCACGACGCGGTGAGCCAAGAATTGCTGAAGGACCCGTTCAGTCAGCAGGCCAAGGAACACACCGCCACGGCCGAACTGCTGCTGCTGCTGCTGCACGTCAGCGACCGGGTGGCGGCGACCATCTTTCACAAAGCGCTGCCGGCTGAACATGTCCAGACCATACGCACGACGTTTATCTCGGCCGTGGTCGGAGTGGCCATTCCGGCCTTCATCCAACTCGCCTGTGCCGAGCAAGACACGGCCGAACGGGCCGAAACCCAGGCCGACCTCGTCCACCTATACAATACCCGGGCATTGCAGTATGGGCTGTTTGAACTCAACGGCCAGGAGGTCGCCGAGTCGGGGGCCTTGCTCAAGCTGGGCGCCATCCGGGTTGCAGAGGCCATTGAGTGTCCAGACATTGAAGCGGTCCTTCACCATGCAACGGATGCGGTGGTGCTGAGCCTCCAGGCACTCACCCGCGACGTGCCGCTGCAACAAACGATTGCCCGGCTGCTGGCCGAGGCCCGCTGAGGACTCAGTCCCGGCCCTGCTGACGCTCGACCAGCAGCCAGTGGGCTTGGCCGATACCGCGCAGGCTGCGGTACTCCTCATCCGAGAAGCTCAAGCCCGTCCGCCTGCGGGCAACGTCGAGCGCCCGGGTCAGGCTCGCCTCACAAAACTCGAGCAGCAGGGGCAGGGCCGCATTCAGCTCCTGGGGTGAGGCTTCGAGCAGGACGTTACGCGCCGCCCCCATGAGGTGTTCCAACTCCGACTCCGGTTGCTCCGTCGAACCGGGGTCCAATGCGGTTTCGGACGGCGTAAAAAAGGCAAAGTGAAGTTGCCTGCCCGCCGTCGGCCCGGAGCCGGGGGACGCTTTTTTCTGACCGTGCTGGGGAGGCTTCGCTTTCACCGTGGCCGCGCGCAGATGTCTAAAACAAGGGCGTCAAACAGAATCCCGGCTGGAGTCCGAGCCGACTTGAGCCGCCGGTCAAGCGCGGCCGCCCGGTGCAGGACCCGGCGCAGATCGGGAACAGAGTAGAGGCGGCTCTGATTCGACAGCCGGCGTAGACGCTGCCCGCGCAGGCCGAGCGCCCGCCCCATGTGAGCCTCTGGCAGTCCCTGAGCCTGGGCGTCGCGCAGCTGCCACAGGCGACGAAAATGGCCCACCAGGGCGTGCAGAACCGGCAGGGCGCGCCGCTCGTCGCTCAAGACCTGGCGAAGCAGCCCCAAGGCTTTCTTCCGATCACGCAGGCCCAGAGCATCCGCCAGCTCAAACGCCTCGTGCTGGTGAATGTTACCAGTGCAGCGCTCCACCGCCCGGGCGTCAATATCGGTGTCGGGAAAGATAAAGGTCGCCACCTTATCCAGCTCGGTGGACAGGGCCAGAAGATCCGGACCGATCAGTTCGGACAGCAGCTGCGCCGCCTCATCGCTCAGCCGTAGCTTCCGTTCGCGGGCAAAGCGCTGCGCCCAGACTGGGATCTGATTGGCAAAGGGTCGCCGAAATTCGGCAGCGAAGCCCGTTTTTGCACACCGCGAAAAAAATTTCCGGTTCAGCTCCAGCCGGCCATGGGCGCACACCACCAGGGGTTGACCGGCGTCCCGGAGTTCGGCCTCCTTGCCCAGCCGTTCACGCTCCTCGTCTCTGAGCTGCTCGGCGCTGCGCAGGATCACCAGGGTCTGAGGAGCAAACAGGGAGGGCGCCCCCCAGGCGTCCAGCACCGCCTCGACCGGGTCTTGTCCGGCATGGAAGGTCTGGACCAGCGTATCCTGGGGCAGACGGCGGCGGACCTGATTGACCGCCCGGTCGATCAGGTAGGCCTCATCACCATGAAACAGATACAGGGCGGCAATCGGCTCCTTGCCGAGGCGGGAGAGCACGTCTTCCGGACGGGAGAAGCGCGGAGCTGCCATGCGGACATTCGTAGCCGGCGGTGGCGCATAAGACAAGGGCGGGAAGCCTCCGGCCTCAGATACGCGGTAGGCGCTTGGCCCGGCAGTCGATCAGACGGCTCTCGGTGACAATCCAATCGACCTCTTCGTCGTGCGGATCGCTGGGAATGCGGTCCACGACCTGACAGTCATAGGCCACGCCGACCCGCAGCGCGCCGGCCAGCAGCTGGCCGAAAGCCCGGTCATAATAGCCTTTGCCGCGGCCCAGGCGACGGCCCTCGGCGTCAAAGCCCAGACCAGGGGTGAGGACAAGGGTGTGGCCGCCCAGACCGGGCGTCAAACGCTCATTGCCCGGAGGGACGGGAATCCCGAACACCCCCTCAACGAGCCGGTCGTGTGGATAACGCCGAACAAACTCCAGACGGGTCCGGTCGGGGCTGATGCGCGGGTAGTACACGGCTTTGGACTGGGCTGCAGCCCACACGGCTTCGGTCTGAACCTCGTTGTCGTCCGCAGCATACAGGACGAGCCTTGTGGCGGCCTCAAACGGCGCAAAGGTCTGGAGCCGGGCGCAGATACGTCGGCTTTTTTCGGCTACCTGTTGGGGACTGAGATCGCGTCTGCGCTGACGGAGCAGACGACGGAGCCGTTTCTTGGCGTCAGTCAGATCGGTGGGGTCAGCACCGGCCAGCGTTTCCGTCCTTCTCCGGCAGGGTAAAGCTCGCCTCGCCGCTCAGAATCCGCTCGCCGTTCTGATTTTCCTGCCAGATCTGGCAATCGACCCGGGGCTCGCCAGTGTCACTCCGGTAGGTCCGCGTTATAGTGCCCCGGCAGGTCAGCATATCGTCGGGAAAGGCGTTGCCGGCAAAGCGCACCTTGGTCCGCCGGAGATCCCACGGCTTGTGCAACCAGTCGGTCACAAAGCGGTACAAAAAGGTCTCGTTCAGCGGTCCTTGCTGGACCACATCGGGCAAGTCCCGCTCCTGGGCATACACCCGGTCGAGGTGGAGCGGGTTGGTATCGCGCAGAATGAAGGCGATCGGAATATAGGCGTAGCGGTCCATCGGCCCATAGGTCACGCTCGGGATGTCCATGCCCTCGGTCACGTCTTCAAAAAATAGCTTTAGTCGCCCGTCCATGCCCGGTTCCTCACTTGAAGACAAGATACGACTGGGCGCCACTGAAGGCCGTGGCGCCGGACTCGTCCCGAGCGGCAAACGACACCCAGATCACGTCAAAGGCGCGTTTACCCTGTTTCTCATACACGTCAGACACTCGGCCCTGAACGGTCAAGGTTTCGCCCACGTACAGCGGCCGCTGGTACTCCAGCTCCTGCTCACCAAACATGGCGGTGTCTTTCTTGTAGTCCATGAAAAAGTCTTTTTGCCAGTCGAACGAGCGCAGCATGCTGATAACGGCCACATACGGCCCGAAAGACGGCGGAATCACCCAGCCGCCGTAGCCGGCCGCCCGCGACTCGGCCTCGCTGTGGAAGGCCCGGTCATCCTCGCCGGCAACCGGCAGATAGTCCCGGATATCTTCCTCACGAATAGTGTATGTGACCGGCTCAAAGACCTTGCCGATCAGCGTCTTGCGGTCGGGCGCCATAGAGATGTCCTTCCGTGTCAGAATGAGCAGGTATTGTACGTGCCAGGCAGGTGGCTGACAAGCAACAGGAGGTGCCTTCCAACGAAGACTCTGATCGCTTCTTATTGACTTAGTCTTCTTCCTAAGCTAACTTTTTCCCATGACCCAGGTTACCATACACGAGGCAAAAACCCATCTGTCAAAACTCATCCACAAAGCCCTGGCTGGAGAAGAGATCATTATTGCCAAGGGCAAGCAACCGCTCGTCAAACTCGTGGTCCTCCCGGAGGTACGGCCCCACAGACGCATAGGAGGGGCGAAAGGCATGATCACTTTCATAGCGGATGACTTTGACGCCCCGCTCGAAGACTTTCAGGACGATATGGGATGAAACTCTTACTCGATACGCAGGTCTTGCTGTGGATCGCTCAGGGCGACGAGAGACTCAGCGCGCGAGCAGAGAGCGCAGTTCTCGACACACGCAACGCTTTATACCTGAGCGCCGCAAGCTATTGGGAAATCTGCATCAAGTACGCACTTGGGAAGCTCGGCTTACAGCCGGATTGGCCACGCCTCCTCGACCAAGAACTCGCCGTGAATCACATCGCCTGGCTGCCGATCGAGAAAGAACACTGCCGGGCGCTGACAACATTACCCACGGTTCACAGAGACCCGTTTGACCGCCTTCTCATTGCTCAGGCTCAGGTCGAGGGCATGACACTGTTGACCAGGGACGAACAGATCCAGCGCTACGATGTCTCAACCCTGTGGTGAGGTACAATTGGAGAAGGAGAGCGACACGTAAAACGTGATGGAAAGGACTGGAGGTTTGTATCACGTTTTACGTCTGTCGCCCGAGCCTACTTGCCAAACGCCTCGGTCACCAGCTCGGTGTCCAGATACTCGGTCACCCGCTGGACTTTCCCGTCTTGGAATGTGAACACCTGACAGTAGGTATTATCGTACGACTTCCCCTCTTTGGTCGTGGATTTACCCTTGGCCTGCATGGCCACGGTGTCACCATCGGCAATAAAGTTTTCCGGTGTAATGGTGATCCCGCCTTCGAGTTGGGCGCCAAGGGGCGCCAAGAGCTTTTCGACCAGCTCTTTTTTGCCGTTGAAGGTCCCGGAGTACTTGGTTGAGCCGATAATCGTAAACTGCACGTTATCGGCCATATTGCCGAGAAAGGCATCGCCATTGCCCTTCCCCAGCTCCTCGAACATCTCCTGCATCAGTTTTTTGTTCTCTGCCGCGCCCATAATGTGTACCTCCTGCATGGATTTTGTCTGAGCATTGAGCCCATGCGACTCTAAGCCGTCCAGCGGGGGGATGTCAAGCAACCACTCAGCGTCCGGGGAAGCGTTCTGTGAGCCAGTCCGTAATGAGCTTGAGCGACGCGTCGCGCCCGCCCTGGTTGGGTTTGGACGGCAGGGGATAACCAAAATGATCGGCGTCAACGTGATGCAGCTGTTTATCGCTGGCGGCCGAGGTCTGGTACATGGCTTCGGAATCGGCCGGATAGATGGCATGGTCGCCGCTGTGGTTGATGACCAGAGTGGGGATACTGACCTTGCGGATATTGTCCAGCACCGCAGCGTTGGCCGACAGGCCCGACCAGTTGCTGAGCCACGCCCGGGGGGTTTGGTATTTGGCAAAACCGGCCTCGGTGTAGTTGAACAGATCCGGCCGGGGCGACCACAGCGAGCCATAGTCGCGCGACGAGGGATGGATGGACGGGTCGGTGTAGGTCAGGTTGGCCTCGGTCCGATGGATGGTCATATAGCGGCCGACCAGCGCCCGGCGACTGAGAAAAGCGCGTGTGTCCAGGGCCAGGCCGTCAAAATCGTCCTGGCCGACCAGTCCCCGAAAATAGCGCTGTTCTTCAATAAAGCGTCTGGCAATAGCGTCAAGCCGCGCCACCCGGGCCGTCTGAGCGGCACGATAGCGCTGGGCAAACTCCGGGCTGTAGGCGCTCGGCTGGGGCGGCTCGCGAAAGCCGTTGGCCGGGTTGTACATGTCGAGTGCGGGATCGCACGACAACGGGTCGTCTTCATCCGTGACTGACGGGTCGATGGCCGTCTGCATGAATTTTCCCTCGCCCAGGTGGGCGGCCAGAATAATCATGCCGTCGCCCGGCGGCAGCTCAAAGCGGTTCAAATCGTAGGGATCACCGGCCGGGGTGAGCGTCAACCGGCCGGGCGGCGGGGTGACGGCCTGGGCCTGGTAAAAGGTGTACAGCGAGCCCCCGCCGCTGTTACCGATAAACACCACCCGCTCAAAGCCCCGTTCGTGCTTGAGATAGCTGATACCGGCCGCAATATCCGGCAGCAGCATTTCGTGCAGACAGGCAATGTCGTTATTGGGCCAGCGCCCCTCTTGACCGAACGCGGCATAGCCCGCCTCAAGCAGATACGGGATCGCATAGTGGCGACTCATATCGGCTCGCGGGTGCATCAGACACACCACGGTTTTTTCCCCGCCCCGGGTGTACAACACACCTTTTGATTCACCCCGGTCGGCGGCCTTGAGCGGCACCACCTCGACCTGCACGCCTGAGGGCAGGGTGTCAAACGATATCAGACTCAGGCCCATTGCCGCGTAGCGTGGAATCCGTGCCAGTGCCATAGCGTCCTCCTGTGTTCGCGTCTCCGTCTATCCGGCCTGAAGCTCGAGGCAAGCCGTATCCTCTCTTGCACACTTTACGCCCAAGGCAGTATACAGGAGCAAGACCCATCGCCTAGCAAGAAGAGAGATGCCCATGCCCTCACGCGCCCGCGAACGTTTCACCGAACTCGTCTCCGGTTCGGAAGCCGACCTGAACCTGGCCGAAGCGGCCCTGCTGATTGCCCAAGAGGAACAGCCCGAGCTCGATGTAGCGGCCTACCTCGGCCGTCTGGACGCGCTGGCCGACAGCGTCCGCTCACGTCTGCCCGAAGCTCCGAGCTTTGCCGATATCATCCAGGCCCTGAACACCGTCCTGTTTGAGGAGGAGGGTCTGTCCGGCAACCAGACCGACTACCACGACCCGCGCAACAGCTTTCTCAACGAAGTCCTCGACCGCAAGCTCGGCATTCCGATCACGCTCTCGCTGGTCTACATCGAGGTTGGCAGCCGCCTGGGCGTGCCACTGGTGGGAGTCGGCTTTCCCGGCCATTTTGTGGTCAAATACGAGGGTCCAGACGGCGAAACCGTCCTCGACCCCTTCCAGGCCGGCAGCCGGGTCAGCCAAGCGCAAATGGAAGACAAGCTGCGCTCCATGTACGGCCCCGACAACCCGTTCGTCGGCCAGCTGCCCAAGCTGCTGGCCGCAGTCGGCAAAAAAGACATGCTGCTGCGCATGCTGCGCAATCTGAAACAGATCTACACCCAGAAAGAGGACTTTGAGCGAGCCCTGAGCGTGGCGGAACGCATCCTGTTGGTGGCGCCCGACCATCCGGTCGAGGTCCGCGACCGGGGCGCCATCCACCACCGCATGGGTCACCAGCAGCTGGCGGTGCGCGACTTCCAGCGTTACTTGCAGCTGGCGCCCAAAGCTGAAGATGCCAGAGCGGTGCGGGCGGTCATGGTCCGGACCATGGCCCAACTCAACTAGGCCATGGCTGTGCGCGTCTCGGCTGGCGTGTTGACCTGTGGGCCGCGGATATTGATCTGCCAACGCAAAGCCGGCGCCCGGCACGGGCTCAAGTGGGAATTTCCCGGTGGGAAGGCCGAGGCTGGCGAGGACGGCGCAGCCTGCCTGCGACGCGAACTGCGCGAAGAACTCGGCGTCGAGGCTACAATCGGCACGCTGATGCTGCGCAAACAGCACACCTATCCCGACGGACGGTGCGTCACCTTGAGCTTCTTCCATGTCCCGTCATACACCGGAGCCGTGTCCAACCGGGTCTTTGAAGACATGCTCTGGGTCGAACCCCAGCAGCTGCCCGGCTACGACTTCCTGGCCGGCGACCGCGATTTCATCACCGCCCTGGCCGGAGGAGCCTGGCAGGAGCTGTTTGCCCGGACCACCCCGCCGCTTGGCCGGCAACCCTGAGCCGCCCCTGCCCTTGCAAGCGCTCCGCAAGTGAACGACAATTTTGCCGTGAATCGCCAACAGCTGTTTGCCGCGTTTTTCTTTGCCGCCTTTGTCTTTCTCCTGTTTCAGCTGTACGCCCTGTTTGCGACTTTTCTCGTGCCGCTGGTGTGGACCGTCATCCTGGTCCTGACCTTTTATCCGCTGTACAGCCTGGTCTTGGGCCTGTGTCGGGGCCGACGCACCCTGGCCGCGCTGGGCATGACCCTGTTTGTCGTTCTGCTGGTTGCGATCCCGGTGGTGTTTTTCTCTGGTGTTCTGGCTCGGGAGGTGGCCGACTTTTATCGCCAGGTCCGGCACGCAGTCGGCTCGGGCGAACTCCAACAGCTGCTGACGGGCTGGCGCGACACCGCTCTTGGCCAGCTGTGGCAAAAATGGGGACCCCAGGCCGAAGCCTTTGATATAGACCTGCCGGGCCTGGCCCTGACAGGCGCCAACGCCGTGAGTCAGTACATCCTGGAACAGCTCAGGACTGTTGCCCAAAACGTGTTCCGCTTCATCTTCGGCTTTGTGGTGATGAGTTTCAGCCTGTTTTTTCTTTTCCGGGACGGCGAGGGATGGTATCACACCATCCGCGACCTGCTGCCGATGGCGCCGGACCATAAAGAGGCGATTTTCATCCGCCTGTACGACACCGTGTCCGCAGTGGTCCAGGGTATGGTCGCCACCGCCGTCACCCAGGGTGCGCTGGCCGGGATTGGATTCTGGGCCGTAGGTCTGTCGTTCAGCTTTTCCCTGGCATGTCTGTCGGCCTTTTTTGCCATGCTGCCAATAGGCGGGGCTGCGGCCGTGTGGCTGCCCTGCGCGGGCTATCTGGCCATCTCCGGTCTGTGGGGCCAGGCAATCGGCCTGCTGTTGTACGGCACATTTGTCATCAGCATGGTCGATAATTTTCTGAAGCCCTTCATCATCGGCGGACGGGCCAAGCTGCCGACCGTGTTTCTGTTCTTCGGCATTCTGGGCGGGCTGCAGGCCTACGGGTTTCTGGGGATGTTCCTCGGGCCGGTCGTCCTCGGCACGATTCTGGCCTTTGTCGAAATCTATCGGCAGGAGTACGCCCAGCAGCCGGCTAGACCTTGAACCGAAAGTGGATCACGTCGCCGTCGCGCACCACGTAGTCCTTGCCCTCCAGGCGCATCTTGCCGGCCTCGCGGCAGCCGGCCTCGCCCCGGTGGGCGATATACTCGCCGTAGGCGATGACCTCGGCCCGAATGAAGCCGCGTTCCATATCGGAGTGAATCTTGCCTGCGGCCCTGACAGCGGTCGTCCCCCGGCTGATGGTCCAGGCCCGGGTTTCGTTCGGTCCGGCGGTGAAAAAGCTTAGCAGGTTGAGCGCCTCATAGGCCGCCCGGATAAAGCGGTCGCGGGCCGACTCGGCTACTCCTAAATCATCCAGAAACAGGGCGCGCTCGTCCTCCTCAAGCTGGGCGATCTCCATCTCAACCTGGCCGCACACAGGAATGATGCGCAGACCGTTGTCTTCGGCATACGCAGCCACCTCGTCCGGCACAGGATGCTGTAACTCGCGCTCCTCGACGTTGTAGACCACCAGCAACGGTTTGTGGCTGAGAAAGGCAAAGCCGGCCAGGACAAGTTGCTCTTCGGGCAGAAACGTCTCCCCGCGCAGCGGTTTCTCGTCTTCCAGGACGCGGTAGCACTTTTCCAGCAGCGCCTGCTCACGCTCCCGGCCTTGCTCTTTGCGCAGGCGTTCAAGGCGCTTCTCAATCACGCCCATATCGGCCAGGATCAGCTCGGTGTGAAATCCGCGCAAATCGCGCAGCGGATCGACCGGCGTGCTGGCCATAGGGTCGGCAAAGGCCCGCACGACCTGGGCCAGAGCCTCAAGCTCGCGCATCTGGGCCAGTGAGCGGGTATCGAGCGCAGCCTTTCTTTCCGCCGAGGGCGGGAAATCGAGAAAGCTGACCTCGGCGTATTTTGTGTGATCCGGCTCGACGATTTCGGCCAGCGCATCGACCCGCGGGTCGGGGACTTTGATAACGGCGATGGCCGCTTCGGGTTTTGTCTCAAAACCGCCGACCTCGGCACTCATGCCGGTCAGGGCATTGAAGATCGTCGTTTTTCCACACCGGGCGAATCCAACGAGTCCGACTTTCATGGTGATGGGGTGCTAGTGTCTGAAATCCTGAATCGACCGGGCGGGCGTACCGTCTCGGCGGGCAATCGGCCGGGTCACCGAGCGCGTCATGCTGCCGAAAGTCGGCATCCAGCACGAGTGGCGGCCCGGACCACCGACAACGAGGATCATCAGGTGTTCCGGCCGGCGGATAAGGGGCAGCGCAGCCTGGCCGGGAAACAGATCGTCCGGCACAAAACCCATACCGTACATCCCACCGGCTTCCCACAGCTCGCGCGGCACCCGGGCGTGTTGAAAGACATAGTCTCTGATCTCGTCTTTGCCGATACCGTCTCGGGCCAGGATCTGGGCGTGTTCCGGTCCCAGGGCCAGAATCGGCTCGCCCAAGGCATAGGCGTTGTTCGAGCCCATGCCGGCCATGGTGCTGGCGACCGTCGTCAGGATGCCCGGTGCCGCAGTGCTGATGTGGTCATTGATATTGTGTGGTCCCTCGGCTCCACACACCGTGACGGTGCTGGTGTCGGCCTCAAAACCGCGTTCGCGGTGCAGCGGGGTCCACGGGTTCTCGGCTTCGTTCTCGGCAATGCAGTACGAGTATTTGGATGGCTGGCCCTGGGTCGAGCGATCCAGCAGGCCCGGCACCCCGCCGCCGATATTCAGCAGCGCCAGCCGGATCGCCCGGCCAATCGTGGCGTTTGGACGCCAGCCCTGACCAAAGGCGTTATAGCCGCCGTTGACGCCCAGCTCCTGGGCGATAGGGCCGTTGAGAATGACCAAGGGCGCACACGGATGGGTCGTGCTCTGGACCGCGTAGAGGTTGAAGGGGCTCTCCAGCAGGGCGTCGAGCGCGGTCAGGACGACCGGGAAATACTCCGCCACACAGCCGGCCAGGACCGCATTCACGGCCACCTTCTCGACCGTCGCGATGCCATATTTTGGCGGCACCGGCCCGAGCTCGTCTTGCGGCTCACGGTCGCTCCAGGCCAGCAGGCGCTCAACGCGCTCGGCCGTCGGCGGAACAATCGGCAGGCCGTCCGTCCAGCCCTGGTCGTAAAACCAGTCGTTGACGGCTTCGAGCGAGTCGTCGAGAGAAATCTTCTCGGAACGCAGATCCATCTGTTACGCCGAGCGTTGCCGCAGTTGCTTGCCCATCGGCCTGAGGAAGCGGCCCCGGTAGTCGGCGACCAACTGGTCCGCCGGGCGGGTCAGAATCGCCATCACCTCGTCGGCCACCGCCCTGGCCTTGCGCTCAACCTCGTCAGGCGTATTACCGGCCAGCGGGTGCGGAATCACCGCAATCGGAATACCGCCCATGCCCAGGGTCTGCGACTCGGCGCGGCCCAGCGGAGCAAATTCGTCGCTGCAAATGACTGCGGTCGGCACCCCGCGTTTTTCCAGCTCGATGGTGTCGTGGAGACCCCACGACGTACACGAGCCTCAATCACCGATGGCGACAACCGCAGCGTCGCACTGGGCGAGTCGGGTCAACACCTCGTCCGGCGCCGGCAGAGACGCGTTTTTCTCGCCGCTGATACGCGAGAAGGCTCCCAGGCGGGTACGCAGGATAGCCTCGACTTTTTCGAGCAGCAAACCGGCGTTGGCCTTCCGGTTGTTGAGAAACCCGATGCTTTTGCCCGTGAGATCGGCCGTCCGGCGCGCCAGCGGAAGCTCCGTGGTGCGCGCCTCAGCCGTGGGGTTGAGGACTTCCAGCTGTCCCATACCGTCCTCCTTGTCGACTGATTGCTGCCGGCCAGTGTAGAACACCGCTCTTGCCCGCGCAATGCGTCAGACGCTAGTGTGCGACCGTCAGCCTGAGGAGCACCTCCATGTCCAAGGTCATCATCCCCGTCTATTACGACTTCGCCTCGTCCCTGTGTTATGTAGCCAAAAAGGTCATGGAACAACTCGATGGTCAGTTCGATATTGAGCTGCTGTGGAAGGGCGTCCAGATCGCGCGTCGCCACGACGGCTGGAAAAATGGCGAAATGATCGGCGATGAGGCCAGGGGCAAAATTTTCCGGGTAGCCCGCGAGACCGGGGTCGAGCTACGGGTACCGGAGCGCTGGCTCGACTCGGCCGCAGCCCTCGAAGGCGCCGAGTTCGCTCGGGAGCGGGGCAGGTTTACCGCCTACCACCAGAGCCTGTTCAGCGCGATCTACGAGACGGGCCGGGACATTGGCGAGCGGACCATCCTGTGTGAGCTGGTTGAAGACCTGGGGCTTCCGGTAGCCGAATTTGAGCACGCCCTGCGGGCCGGAACCTTCACCCAGCGGGTCAAAGACACCGAAGCCGAGGCGACCACCTTCGGCGTTGTCGGCTATCCGACCTTCATGCTGGGCGAGTTTCCGCTGATCGGCATTCAGCCGGCCGAAACCATGCGGATGATGATTCAGCGCTATATCGACAAGTCCCGGGAGCAGGTGTCGCACTGAGGGCTTCACACCACCCCGTCGGCTCGCAGCCGCTCGACCTCGGGTGACGAATAGCCCAGCAGTTCGGTCAAGATCTCCTCGGTATGCTCTCCCAGCAGCGGCGGCGGCAGGCGGTAGGCGACCGGCGTGGCCGATAGCTTGAGCGGCGAGGCGGCCAGCCGGACCTGACCCACGTTCGGATGCGGAGCGTCCCAGACCATCTCCCGGGCGACCACCTGCGGATCGCCAAACACCTCGTCTATGGCCTGCACCGGTCCGCACGGAATGCCGGCCTCACGCAACGCGGCCAGCCAGGAGTCGGTATCCCGGCCCGAGAAGGCGTCCTGCAACAACGGAATCAGGCTGTCCCGATGTTCGACCCGGGCCGGATTGGTCGCAAAGCGCGCGTCGTCGGCCCACTCGGTCCCCAGCAGGCCACACAGTTTGCGCCACTGCCCGTCATTGCCCACGGCCAGACAGAAGATACCGTCCCGAGAGTGAAAGGACTGGTAGGGAACGATTGTCGGATGGCCGTTTCCGAACCGGCCCGGTCGCTCGCCGGAGACCAGGTAATTGCTGGCCACATTGGCCAGCCAGGTCACCTGCGTATCCAGCAGCGCAATATCAATCGCCTGGCCCTGACCGGTCCGCGAGCGGGCCAGCAGCGCGGCCTGAATGGCATTGGCCGCGTACAGGCCAGCCGTCACGTCGGCGATCGCCACCCCAACCTTCATCGGCTCGCCGTCGGGCTCGCCGGTAATACTCATCACCCCGCCCCGGCCCTGGATAATGAAATCATAGCCGGGCAGCTCCTTGTCCGGCCCGGTCTGGCCGTAGCCGGTGATCGAACAGAACACCAGCCCCGGGTTGAGCCTGCTCAGCTGGGTGTAGCCAATGCCCAGCCGATCAAGCTCGCCGACCTTGTAGTTCTCGATCAGCACGTCGCTGAGGGTCGCCAGCCGCCGAATCAGCTCCTGGCCCTGGGACGATTTGAGGTTGACGGTCAGGCTCTTTTTATTGCGGTTGGCACACAGATAATAGGCGCTCTCGCCGCCCGCGAACGGCGGTCCCCAGGCCCGTGTATC
Source organism: uncultured Binatia bacterium (SeqCode) (assembly GCA_965243735.1). Classification (GTDB taxonomy): domain Bacteria; phylum Desulfobacterota; class Binatia; order Bin18; family Bin18; genus JAAXHF01. The sequence continues at coordinate 1,569,323 of CBDEVZ010000008.1, read as the reverse complement.
GTCCCCGCTGCCCGGCCGCTCGACCTTGATGACCTCGGCCCCAAGGTCGCCCAGGACCATGCCACACAGCGGGCCGGCCAGAATCCGGGACAGATCGAGAACTCGAAAACCTGTCAGCGCCTGATCCATCGTCATACCCGGTCTCGCCCGTGTCCAGCCTGTCGGGCTCAGGACAGGCCATACACCCGGGCGACGTTGGCCCCCAGAAAGTTGGTGCGACTCTGCTCAGACATCGGGGCCACCAGCTCGGCCAGAGCTTTGATATAGTCGCAGGTGTGGTCATCGTGCGGGAAGTCGCTGGCCCAGAAGAACTTGTCCGAGCCGATATACTCCATCATGTAGCGGACCGATTTCTCGTCCGGGTCGGCCGAGATCCAGCACTGGCGCTGGAAATACAAGCTCGGCAGTTCCTTGAGCCGCACGCTGTCGCCCAAGGCGGTCTTATACGCGGCGTCCATGCGGTCGAGCAGGTGGCCGATCCAACTCGCCCCGGATTCCAGGATGACGATCTTCAGTCCGGGAAAACGGTCGAACAGGCCGTACTGGAACAAGCCCAGAAAGGCCTGCTGGGGACCCTGGGCGCCCAGCAGATCGACCCACCACTCGCCCCATTTGTACATCTCCCGGAAACGCTGATAGACCCGCCGTTTGGGCGGCTCGGCAACCGGGTGAATGCCGATGGGTACGCCGAGATCCTGGGCCGCAGCCCACAACGGGTCGTGATCGGGATGGGCGTGAGCCTTATCGGTGATCGTATACGGCGCCACAAAAGCGCCCTTGGCCCCGGCCTTGACGGCCCGCTCCAGCTCCCGGGCTGCGGCCTGCCCGTCGGCCAGCGTAATGTGGGCGATCGGAATCAGGCGGCCGCCCGAGTCCGAACAGAAATCCACTACCCAGCGGTTGTAGGCCCGGCAGTAGGCCAGGGCCAATTCAGGATCGGTGACTTCGGCTTCCCACTCAAGCGACAGGGTCGGATAGATGAGCGCTTTGGTCAGGTTCTCGCGGTCGAGCAGTTCGAGCCGTTCCTGGGGCTTATTGCCGCCAAACGGCACGCTGTCGGCGTAAGGCGTGCGTCTGACCTGCTCACGCTCCTGGGCGTCGTTGCCCATACTGCGCCCGCGGGCCAGAATTTCGGCGTCAAAGTAGCGCGAGCGCTGCCCGTTCAGCTCCAGATGGTCGAGACCATCCGGGCCGGGCCGAATCCGAATCGCCCGGTCCAGGTACTGCGACTCCAGATAGTTTTCCCACAGATTGGCCGGTTCGTTGATATGACCGTCGGCATCAATAGCCCCGTCATAGGGCAGCGACGAAGTCCGAAACATGCCTGCGCTCCTTTTTGCCCGTGTTCGTACGTGAGCGTTCATATTGTAAACCGCTGGAGCGATCAAGTCCGGAAGGCTCGGCTCCGTGCGGCTCTGAGCGCGCGGTAGCGTCTCACTTGCCCATATTGCTGAGGTCATCAATGAAACCTTGAAAGCATCTATACAAGTTGGGTATAAAACCAAGTCCAGTCGCTGACACGTCAAGGCCCGGAGGGGGGAGAGACATGGCAGGACCCTCAGAGGGAAAAGAAGCAACGCCAGACGCCTCAACCGAGAACGAGTCGGGTACGGGTACGCGCGATGACCTCCAGATGGCACCCGAACTGATGCTTGACCTCGCGCGCAAGGCCGCGGAGATACTGGTCGAGCGGATTGAGCGCTTGCCCGGAGAAGATGCCTGGGAGGGGGATTTTCGGCAGGGACTTGAGGATCAACTGCTGGAGGACCCGCCCGAGGACGGCCGACCGGCAGCGGAGGTTCTTGAACAGGTCGCGCGTGCGGTCCTCCCGTTCGCGACGCGCCTGGATCATCCTCGTTGCTTCGCGTTTATCCCGTCGTCGCCTACCTGGCCGAGTGTGCTGGCCGACTTTCTGGCCGCCGGATACAACATCAACACCGTCACCTGGCTGGTCGCGAGCGGGCCGAGTCAGCTTGAGCTGGTCGTCATCGACTGGTTTCGGCGCTGGCTCGGCTATCCAGAGAGCGCCGGCGGGCTTTTCACCAGCGGGGGCTCGGCGGCCAGCCTTGACGCCCTCGTCGCCGCCCGAGAGGCGGCCGGCCACCCCGAGCGCGCGACCGTGTATATGAGCGACCAGAGCCATAGCGTGCTCAGCCGTGCGGCAATGATCATCGGCGTCCGACCGGAATGCATTCGCATGGTTCCGAGCGACACGCACACCCGCTTGGACATGGAGGCGCTTGTGCGCGCCGTGACTGAGGACCGCGCTGCGGGGTTCAATCCCATCGCGGTGTGCGCCAACGCCGGGGCGGCCAGCACCGGAGCCATTGATCCGCTTGAAGCCATGGCGGACTTCTGCGAGGCAGAAGGAATCTGGCTGCACGTTGACGCCGCGTACGGCGGCTTCGCGATCGTGACCGAGCAGGGCAAAGAGATCTTGCGCGGAATTGAGCGCGCCGATTCGATCGGGCTAGACGCGCACAAGTGGTTCTTTCAGCCCTACGAGGCAGGCTGTCTTCTGGTGAAGGACGGCCGCACGCTTGAGAGCGCGTTCGGGGTGCATCACGATGTCCTCCAGGATACGATATGGGGTAGAGACCATCCCAATTTCGCGGATCGTGGCTTGCAACTGAGTCGTGCGTTTCGAGCCTTGAAAGTCTGGGTGTCGATCCAGACCTTCGGGATGGGCGCGTTCCGGCGGGCCGTGTCGCAGGGGATGGAGCTGGCCGCCCGGGCAGAAGCCTACGTCCGGACGAGCCCGATCCTGGACATCACGAATCCGGCGTCGCTGGGAATCGTGTGCTTTCGGATCAAGCCTCCAGACACCGATCTCGACGAGGCAGCCTTGGAAGAGATCAACAGGAATGTCTTGGCCCGTGTCTTTTGGGAAGACCCCGCGCTCATATCATCGACGTTTGTCAGAAAAACGTTTTCGCTGAGGCTGTGCATTCTCAACCTCACCACAACCTGGGACGATGTGCGTGAGACCTTGGAGGCTATTGAGCGCTTCGGGCGGGAGGCGTTATCGAAGTGAATCAGTCACCCCCCACTGACTCCAGGCGCTGGGAGGTCCCCGAGCCGCTCGCCGTGGCCGAGGTCCGCATGGCCGACGGAACCCCTATTGTCCTGAGACGGCACGGCACTCCGGGAGGACCGCGGCTTGTCCTCAGCCACGCCAACGGATTTTCCGCGGATATGTACTTTCCGTTCTGGTCGTTGCTTACCGACCGGTTTGATGTCGTCCTATACGACTTTCGTAACCACGGCTGGAATCCGGTCGGCGAGCAGCGAGCGCACACCATTCCCACCTTCGTCCGGGATAACGAGTACATCGCGCAGGGCATTGATCAGCACTTCGGCGCAAAACCGAAAATCGGGATCTTTCACTCGTTGTCGGCACAGACGGCGGTCCTGCCAGCGGCGGAGCGAGCGGCGTTCTCAGCCCTGGTCTTGTTCGAACCGGTCCTTTGTCCGCCCGGCCGGTCTCCGCAAGATCTGAAGAAACTGGAGGCTACGATGCTCCGGCTGGGCAAGGCGGCCCGGCGGCGTCAGGAACGATTCGCGACACAGGAAGAGTTCGCCGACCGAATTCGTCGCGCGCCCACCTTCAAACTGTTGCGGCCCGGCGTGGCGGACCTTATCGCGCGGACGACGCTCCGTCGGGACACTGGCGGAACGGGATACGAACTGTGCTGCCCGCGTGAATACGAAGCGCAGGTATCCGAGGAGGGATATCAATGGGCGTGCACCGTAAAGCTTGATCGTCTCTCCTGTCCCACCAAGGCCATCGGAGCCGACCCCACCCAGCCGTTCTCGTTTTTGCCGAGTGTGAACCTGAGCGATCTCCTCATTCTCGACTACGACTTCATCCCCGAGACGACCCATTTTCTCCAGCTTGAGCAGCCGGAGGCGTGCGTCTCCCTGATGCTTGATTTTCTTGAACCTCACTTGGCGTCCCTTCCAATCGGGAGTTGAGCTTGGCAGTTTCGCCTATCCGTGAGTCAGAATGAAGCCGCACGCCTGTCTGCCTTTCTCGTCAGTCGCTCTGCCGATGGGGTCATGAGCGAGTTGCAAGATGGACGGTGCCAGGTGCGTTTCCACTTGGAACACTGAGGCCGATTCTGGCGCACTGGCCACGCCTCTTCATCCGTTCTGGCCCAGAGTCAGGGTAGTGCTCTGGTCTGTCGCGCTGATTGTGTATGGCCCTAGGGGGTGTCATCAGTTAAGGAGGATCACCGAGGCAGCGAGATAGATGGCTCCGAGAAAGCTGACAGCGCGTTTGTCGTAGCGGGTGGCGAGAGCACGGTATTGCTTGAGTTTGGCGAAGAAGTTTTCAATCAGATGGCGCGCTTGATAGAGGTGCTTATCATAGGGGCGAGGCTGGCGCCGATTGGCTTTGGGGGGAATGACCACCGTCACCTCCGCCTGCTCCAAACGGTCAATGACGCGCTCGTGGGCGTCATAGGCTCTATCGGCGAGCAAAGCCCGCACGTGCTTCAGCAGATGGGGCAAGAGGGCCTCCGCACCGGCCAGGTCAGAGGCTTGGCCGGGCGTGAGATGGAAGCCGGTCGGATTCCCGAGCGCATCGCACGTCGCATGGATTTTCGTGCTCAAGCCCCCGCGGGAGCGGCCGATGCATTCGGCCGCGGGGTCCCCCCTTTTGCCCCCGCCCCATGTTGGTGGACGCGGATGATCGTGGCGTCGATCATGGCATATTCGTTATCCGCATCGGCGGCCAGCTGCTTGAAAACCTGCTCCCAGACCCCACTTTTACTCCAGCGCATGTGGCGCGTATGAATCACGCGAAAATCCCCGAACCGGCTCGGCAAATCGCGCCAGGGAATCCCCGCACGATAGCGGTATAAGACCGCTTCCACAAACAACCGGTTATCCCGCGCCGTGCCCCCGACGTGGCCCTCCCGGCCGGGCAGCAGGTCCTGAATCCGTTCCCACTGATCCTCGCGTAACGCATACCGTCTCGCCATTGTGCACCCTCCCTTCGCTTGGGCTGACCAGGGCAGTATACCGAGACGAGACAGGAAAGCCGACCAGGGGGGCACGCTAACTGATGACACGCCCTAGCTGGGTCTCTGCCGTTCTGGCCCAATCTCCAGCCAAAACCTGGAAAACCATAGACGAGCTGTCGGTCCAAGAACTGCAAATGCTGGACCTGCGCACCACCACCCCACGTGATGCCCAGATCCCCTACCTGCCCGCCGAAGCGTATCCGTTCTCGCCCCCCTACACCGCCGAAGAACTGGCCTATCTGGCCTTTGATCTTGATGCCCCGCGCCCGCGCTTCTCACACATCTGGCTCAGTGTCGTGCAGCGCATGACAGCCGAGGGTCATATTCTGGCGACCCTCAAGAACAACACCGCCATCCTGTACCACTCCGCCGATGGAGGGGCGCTGATGCGTCTACCGGCTGGCCAGGAGTATATGCGGGGATTACTCCAGTTCACCAATCCTCCGGCAGCAGACGGACGCCAGAGCCTGTGGATGGAGTATCGGACCGACCAAGCATTCACCAAGAAGCAAGATCGCTATAGCTACACCCGCCGGAGCTGGCTCGTGAGTCCGTACAAGACCCGGGCCGACGTGTCCCGGCCCGACCAATTTTATTTACGGCCGCGGCTCTACCCGGGCAAATTTCCCCACCATCGACCCATCCGACTGACGCCCCTTGTCGCGGCGCGCGTCGCGGCGCAGGAACGGGCCGGCCATCTTGTCTTTGAGGTCGCTGCCCAACCCGCAGCCGAGCCGCCGACCGAGGGGGCACGCTGATAGTGAACGCCACCACTGTCAGTATGAGTATGGCGTGGAAGGCGCTTTGACTGGACACGGCCGATTGCGCGCCGTAGACTACGCCCATCAACTCCGGCGACCGGAATGTGGACAAGGAGGCGCGTATGAAATTCGGGATTTTCTACGAACTGCAAACTCCGGAACCGTGGCGCGAGGGAGCGGAACAGCGGGTCTTCCGTGAAGCCCTGGAGCAGGCCGAGCTGGCCGACCGGCTGGGTATCGAGTATTTCTGGGAGGTCGAGCATCACTTTCTGGAGGAATACTCGCACTCCAGCGCGCCCGAGGTCTTCCTGGCTGCGGTGAGCCAGCGCACCAGGCGGATGCGCATCGGCCACGGCATTGTCGCCCTGCCCCACGCCTATAATCCGCCCGCCCGGGTGGCCGAACGCATCGCCACGCTGGATCTGGTCAGCGACGGACGCCTGGAGTTCGGCACCGGGGAAACCAGCTCGGACATGGAGTTGGACGGCTTCCGGATTCCGCGCGCCGAAAAGCGCACCATGTGGGAAGAGTCGCTGGAGGCGATTACCCGCATGTTCGTGGAAGTCCCGTTTGCCGGACACAGCGGCCAGTATCTGAACATGCCGGCCCGCAATGTCGTGCCCAAACCGGCCCAGAAACCCCACCCGCCGCTGTGGGTGGCGTGTTCGCGGCGTGACACCATTTTGACTGCGGCGCGCAAAGGCATTGGCGCCCTGACCTTCGCCTTTGTCAGTCCCCAGGAGGCCGAGCGGTGGGTCACCGATTACTATCGGACGCTGGCCGAGGAATGTGTGCCGGTCGGCTTCAGCGTGAACCCCCATATTGCCACCGTGGCCGGCTTCATGTGTGACCGCGACGGCGACCGCGCCCGCCAGAAAGGCACCGACGGCGCCCTGTTCTTCGCCTACTCGCTGGCCCACTATTACTATTTGAGCCATCACCAACACCGCCCCGGCCAGACGAATGTGTACGAGCTGTTTGAGAAAGAGAAACACCTGATGGGTCTCGACCCCGAGTCGGTCGACCAGGCCGGCTTCAGCCCCGGCAGTAATGTCGTCGATCCGGGTGGCCTGGCCAGTCTGACCGCAGCGATCGGCTCACCAGACGAGCTGCGCACCAAGCTGCGTGAGTATGAAACCGCCGGCGTTGATCAGATGATCCTGATTGCCCAGGCCGGAAAAAACCGCCACGAGGATATCTGCGAATCGCTGGAGCTGTTCGCCAAGGAAGTCATGCCCGAATTCCAAGACCGCGATGCACAACGCCAGCAGGAAAAAACACGGCGGCTGGAGCCGATCATGGAGCGACTCAACCCGCTGCTGGCGACCAAACTGGAAGAGGCCAGGGCGCGGGCCGCGAATGTGACGGACACCATCGCCGCCACCGGGTCGTTATAGCAGTCAAGTCCCATGCTCATCTCCAGCCTGTCCGTCCTGATTCTCATTGCCATCCTGTGGTCTCTGGGCTGGTACGCCAAACGCTGGGTGGCCACCGATACCGACTATCTTTTAGCCGGGCGTCAGGTCAGCCTCATTCCAGGTATTGCCGGTATCTGTGGGGTCGCCTTTGCCGGCAGTGTGACCAGCATCATTCCCGGCATCACGATCCAGTACGGATTCATGGGCTGGATCTGGGGGGCGAGTCTGCCCCTGGTCATCGGCTATTGTCTGTTCGGTATTTTTGCCAGTCCGTACGTCCGGCGGTCCGGCGCCTACACGCTGCCCGAATGGCTGGAAATGCGGTTTGATGCCCGGACCCGGCTGGTGGTGAGTATTGCGACCCTGGTTGGCGTGGCTGGCCTCGTGGCCATGAACATTGTGGCCATGGCGCTTATCATGACCGGCTTCCTGGGCGCCCCGCTGTGGCTGATGATCACGCTCGTGTTGGTCGGACACCTGGTCTTCATCCTTCTGGGTGGTCTGTGGGCTCTGACCCTGACCGATGTCGTGCAGGTTCTCTTGGGCTTTGTCATGCTGCCCGGTCTGGTCGGCTATTGTGCCTGGACTTTTGGCGGCTGGGAGATGATTCAGACCAGCTTTGTCTCGTCCGCCCCGCTGAGCCAGGGCACGGCCGGCACGTTTCCCGTGTTGCGGCTGAGCTATCCGAGCGTGTTTACGGTGTTCCTCGTTGTGGGCATGTTCATCCAATGGGGAGGCAACTATTACTGGCTGCGGGCGGCGTCGGCACGCTCGGAGTCGGTGGCTCGCTGGCAGTATGTGATCGGGGGCATCGTCGTCGTCCTGGTCGTGCACGGCGCGTTAGGCGTGCTCGGGTTGTATGCCGGCAGCGTCTACCGCGAGGAGTTTCTCGGCACGGCCGATCCGATGAGCGCGTACGGCATGCTGATGCGCAGTCTGCCCGCCTGGGTTGCGCTGTTTGGACTGGTGACAGCCCTGGCGGCGACTATTTCGACCACAAGCAACGCCCATATGGGGATCACCGCCACGCTGGTGCGCGATCTCTACCAGCGCTTTCTCCACCCCCAGGCCACCAGCGACCAGGTCTTGCGGATGAGCCGGATTCTGACCGTGGTGACCGGGGGGGGCATCTGGGCGCTGAGTTTTTACCCCGGCGGTCCGTATTTTCTGCTCGCCATCAGCTGTGCTCTGTTGGGACCGGCGGCGCTGGTCTTTTTGCTCGGCCATCGGTGGTCGGGCCTGACTGCGACGGGCGCGTTCTGGGGAACCCTGCTCAGCATGATTACGATGGCGATCCATGAAGGACTCCAGCTGACCGGTCTGATCAGCTGGTCAGCCCATACGGTGATTATTGGCACAGTGGTTGCCCTGCCGCTGATTATCGGGCTGTCTTTGCTCACCGCAGCCCCGCCCTCAGTCCGCGAACCGGGGCAACTGACCCTGCACGATGAACATCGGCGCGTGCTGAGGCTGCTCGGCCAGGGCTATACTCAGATGGTCGAAATAAGCGATTTCCTGACGCTTGATACCGCCCGCGGCAACCGGCTGATTGAAGAACTTGTCGGGGAAGGCTTGGTTCAACGTCGAGCCGGGCAGGGACCGCATTTTTTCACTCTGACCCTGACTGCTCGGGGACGCCAGCAGCTGCGAGACGGTGAAGCGACACAGGATCCCATCGGATTACAGGTCCTCGAACACATCGAGTCGAGCCCCGGGACTCTGCGTGCCTTAGGAGCAAGCCTGGGCGTCCAGGCGTCAACCCTCGGGGCAGTGGTGAGCCGTCTCGACCGGCTCGGCTATTTGCGCAACGCCGGGATTTGGGAGCGTCGTATCTCCCTGTCTCAGAAAGGTCAGACCGTGCTGGCCGCGTCCCGCGCTGAGCAAACACCAGCAGTACGCCCCGAATAAGCAACCCACACAACGGAGGAACAATGCGATACGGTTTACACTTGGCCAACGGCGTGTCGGTCACCGATCCGGCCGTGCTCAAAGATGTCTGCCAGCTGGCCGAAGAGCTGGGTTATGAGTCGATCCTGATCGGCGACCACGTCCTGCCGCCGCGTAAGATCAACTCCAAGTTTCCGCTGCCGGTCGAGGACCCCCAGATCCACAGGTATCAGGACCAGCACTGGCCGGACTGCTTTGCCATGCTGGGCTTCATGGCCTCCATCACCTCCAGCGTCCGGCTGGGAACCAGCGTCTTCATCGTTCCCTATCGGCACCCCGCAGTCACGGCCAAAATGGTCGCCACCCTCGACAAGCTGTCCGACGGACGCATTATTGCCGGCGTTGGTAGCGGCTGGATCGAGGAGGAGTTCAATTTTCTGAACGCCCCGTTTGCCGAGCGGGGACGCATGACCGACGAATACATCGAGGTCATGAAAGCCCTGTGGACGGACGCCCATCCGCGTATCGAGGGTCGCTTCGTGACCATTGACCGGGACGTGAACTTTGGCCCCTACCCGGTCCACAAGCCCCACCCACCGATCTGGGTCGGCGGCAACACCACGGCCGCCCTGCGCCGCGTCGTGCGCTGCGCCGACGGCTGGCAACCGGCCGGCCTGATGCCGGACGTTATCAGCCAGAAGCTTGAACAGCTGCGCTCGCTGATGGCCGAGGCGGGACGCGATTTCGGCCAGCTCGAAATCACCTGCCTGGTCGGCACGGACACGACCGAAGCGGTGGCCGATGTCTTTGATAAGCTAGGCGCTCACGTCCTGTACGGCCTGGTGGCGGCGACCGATGAAGAAACCCCTAAGCTGTTTGCCGAGATCAGGCGCTACGCCGAAACTATGTCGCAGCGCGGCTAATAAGGAGGCAAGGCAAAGGTCAAATGGCAAAACGCAAAGGTCAAAGGTGGAAAACTGCTGGAGCAAATAACGATGCTGTGTCGCCCTTCGACTTCAGGCGCGTTGCGCCTGACGCTCAGGACCAACGGCCGCCCGTTCATGCTGAGCGTAGCGGAGCGAAGTCGAAGCAGGGATGCCGGATCACGTCTGGCCTGACGAGAGCGAAACGGCAGGGCTACAGCCTAACGTGAAACGCTCTAGCGTGTCTTCCGTTTTGACCTTTGATTTTTCCCCTTTGATTTTTCCCCGTCCTGCCCATCAGCGAAGGAGGGAGCCCCAATGACCATCGAGCTCAATCACCTGATCGTTGCCGCCCACGATAAGGAAGAATCGGCGCGCTTCTACGAGCGTATATTCGGGTTCAAGTACGAGGGCCCGATGGGCCACTTCGCACCCATCAAGATCCCCAGTCAGTCCCTGACGCTGGACTTCGACAACCGCGAGTCTTTCCCGCCCGCACACTATGCCTTCAAAGTGAGCGAGGCCGAGTTCGACGAGATCTTTGGGCGTATCGTGAACGCTGGCCTGGTCTATGGCAGCGAGCCGTGGACGCTCGACGACATGAAGCTCAACCACTGGAATGGCGGGCGTGGGGTCTATTTCCGGGACCCGAACGGCCATATCCTCGAACTCTTGACCCGCGACTATACAGCCGAGCAGATGAGTAGGTCGGATTAGCGAAGCCTCATCCGACACCCCGTCCCGCCCGGCCGTGTCGGCTTACGCCTACGGCTAAGCCGACCTACAAGGCTGAACAAAGACGCAGGCAAGGCAAATGGCCAAAATGCAAAGGTCAAAAGCAGGAGACCGCTACTGTGTCTTCCGTTTTGACCTTTGACTTTTGACCTCTACCCGGCCTTCCGATCGGCCCGCAACACCTGGCCCGGCAGCCGGCCACAGTCCCGACCGTCGGCCACGACCGGCACGCCGTTGACCAGCACCGACTGAATACCTTCGGCGTACTGGACAAAGCGGCCCTCCCCGCCCGGCAGATCTTCGAGCAGCTGTTTCTCCCCCGCGCCGACCGTGCGTGGATCGAACACCACCAGGTCGGCGGCCTTGCCGCAGGCAATCGCGCCCCGCTCGTGCAGACCGAAGAAGCGCGCCGGCTCGGACGTGATGCGCTGCACCGCGCGCTCCCAGCTCATGGTCTGCCGCTCGCGCACCCAGGTGCCCAGCAGATAGGTCGGATAGCCGGTGTTGCACAGCATATCGACATGCGCCCCGGCGTCGGACAGGCCGATCATCACCCGCGCATCAGTCACCACCTCTTGCAACAGCGGGGGATCGAAATTCAGGGCAGCCATGGAAAAGCTGGTCCCCAGCTTGTCGGCCAAGGCGCAGTCAAAAAAGGTATCCAGGGGATCCTTGCCCTGGCTCTGGCTCAACTCGGCAATCGTCTTCCCCAACCAGTCGCGGTGTTCAGGGTTTTCGACAATACACACCTGAATGTGCTGCCACTGGCCACTGAACGCCTTGGGGCTACTGGTGTAGGCCCGACGAAAAGCCGCCCGGAAGGCCGGATCGGCATAAATTGTGGCCTGCTCCTCGGCCGGGCGGTTGAACAGTTGGTGACACACCTCGTACGGCCCCAGAATAAACGGGTTGCGCAGGTTGAACTGGATCTCGGTCGGCTGGCAGCTGGCCTGGGGAATCGCTCCGCGCCGAATGAGGGCAGCGGTTTTGTCCAGCAGCTCGCGATGAGCGGTGGGCTGGTCGTCACGGGTCTGGACCGACAGCCAGGTGACCGGGCGCTGGCTTTCGGTCAGCAGAAAGTCAACCATATCCAGCTGTTCCTGGGGAATGATGGACGAACCGGCCCCACCCAGATTCACCTCAATCGCTCCATAGCCGAGGTCTCGCAGGACGTGAGCATAGCTGGCCAGCTCGTCACGGCTGGCCAGCCGGCAGGCCAGCGGACGGCCCTTGTAGCCGACGTGCTGGGTGGCCAGGGTGGTCGAGAAGCCGAGCGCACCGGCCTGCATGCCCTCGCGCAGCAGCGCGCTGATCTGGGCCGTTTCGTCAGGGGTGGCCGCCCGCTCCTGGGCGTGTTCGCCGATCACATAGGAGCGCAGCGGCGTCAGAGCCATGAGAAAGCCCATATTGATCCCGATCCCGTTCCGGGTCGGCACCCGCATGTATTCGGCGAAACTCTCCCAGCCCCAGCCAACGCCCTTGGACAGCACGTCGTAAGACATGCCCTCGACGTTGACCAGATCCCAGGCCAGGGCTTCGTGCTGTTGCGGCCGGCACGGGGCAAGGCCAACGCCGCAGTTGCCCATCACCACACTGGTCACGCCGTGCCAGGCCGAACAGCTGATCTGGGGGTCCCAGCAGATCTGGGCGTCGTAGTGGGTGTGGGGGTCGATAAAGCCGGGAGCGACCATCAGCCCGTCGGCATCAATGGTCTGGGCTGCTCCGTCGAGATGGTCTCCAAGCTCCACAATCCGACCGTCCGCAACGGCGACATCGGCCCGAAATTGTGGCGCGCCGGTGCCGTCAATCACCGTACCGTTTTGAATCACGAGGTCGTATGCCATGGCTGCCTCCGTGTTGTGTCAGCGTCTTCTATGCAATAGAGAACACCGGGCCACATTGTCAAGGAAAAGTCCGCCCCGGTACTGTCCTAATTTGAGATTTTTCCCTCAACAGAAACAGTGGCTTACAGTTCAAAATAGGACAGTACCTCCGCCCCGGTAGTGCCTCAGTTTGAACTTCTTCCCGGGAAGAGGACCATCCTGCACGGCAATCCCCCCTGCGCTGGCGCTCCCTTCGACACGGCTCAGGACAGGCTTCCCCCTTTGACAAAGGGAACAACATACTTGAAACACACCAACTGATCCGCTAGACTCTCCCCCGTCTCACTCTCAAGCGTATGGCTCGATAGGTCGGGCCTGCGGTTGAATACCACAGTGGCGTGAGACGGAGGAGTAGCTACCCCCGTCGCCGCGAATAGACCGCACAATCTCAGCCATACGCTGTGAGTGGGACACGGCCCGGCAACTCTCACCCGTCGCGGCCGTGTCCTGCCACAGGAGGCCGCTATGAAGGTGGTTGCGTTCGTGCTCGTGTTCCTTTGTCCGTCCTTGTCGTTTTGCTCCTCCGCTCATGCCTGGGTCCAGCTTGGCAACTGGGTGGTTCCCGCGAAGGAACTGACCGTGGTCATCAGCCGGTTTTGCCTGGACTGGCCGACGGGCTGGCAGCTCTCCACCGGCGACCCATGTCTTCGGTATACGGACGATGAGTGGAGGTCGGCCATCAGCAGCGCGGGCCACGAATGGAATGACGTCGGGAGTAGTTTCACCTTCCATTTCAGAATGGCGCGCGGCGAGGATCATCCCTGTCAACGCTCGGGCGAGGTGTTCGTGATTTTAGCGTTGCCTCACCAAGCGTGTCCGGGGGATTCGCCGATGGGGAGCGCGGCTGGGAAGGCCGTGTTTACGGGGTCCGCAAGTCCCTCCCCGCGCATTTATATCAACGCGCACTACCTCAACGCGTACTACACGATTGGTACGTCCTGGATGAGTCTGCGACGGGTCATCCTGCATGAACTCGGGCATGTGCTGGGGCTCGGGCATCCCCCCGCTCATGTCCAAGCCGTCATGGTGCCGGGTTCCGAATGGCTCCGCTTACAGCCCGACGACATAGCCGGCATTCTGGCGCTCTATCCGCCCGAGCCCGCCCATACGATTGTGGTGATAGAAAATCCGCTCTTCGAGTCGGCCCAGAGCGGGATCAGTGTGATTTCTGGGTGGGTGTGTGACGCGGAATCCCTCCGCCTCTTCATCACGCCTGCGGGGAATTGGTACGAGCATCTGGTTGTCACCGGCATTCCCTACGGCGGAGATCGGGCCGACACCGAGAGTCACTGCGGGGACCGCGACAACGGCTTCGGGCTGCTCTTCAACTGGAACACGCTCGGGGACGGCGAGTACTATGTGATGGTGGAAACCGATGACGGCCGCTTCAGTTGGGCTGCCGTGACCGTCACCACACTCGGGGAGGAATTCCGACGCGGACTGGAGGGGACATGGGAGGTAGACGGCTTTCCCGACCCGAACAGCTCCGTCACGATTGAGTGGTCCGAGGCGCTACAAAACTTCGTGATTGTGGAGCATAATCCTTAGCCCGAAACGCGCCGGGCCAGGGCGGCCACCCTGGCCCGGACCAACACACACCTAGAAGGAGGTTGTGATGGCAAACTCACCAGAAGAGCTAGAAGGACAGATCGTTGCCCTACGTGCCTTTATGGCGCACCTTGCGTTGCGTGTTGCCCCGATCCCGCAAGTCTACGATGATTTTTTGAAGGCGGTGCAAAATGCCCCCATTCCTCCCATTCTCTCTCCCGCTCAGAGCCGGGGCTGGGATGAATTGTGCAAGGGGCTGGCTGCTGACTTGAAAATCATTCGTCCTTGACATGCCCCGACTTTACCCTTTTGCGCTTGGCTTTACCAGTCAAGCGTTTCTTCGGAGGAGGGGCAGGCTGTGGCGGGGTGTTGAGCCCCGCTTTCAGCAGCTCCTCAAAGGTCAGATTGATCTTCGTTGGCATTAGCGCGTCAACTCCTCGTAAGTCAGCCGTTCCCCGATCCCGGCTTTCAGGATCGCATCGACGCGCTGGGCGCTGCTGAGCGGCAGCATGTTCCAGCGGTGCGAGAACTCAGCCAGGTAGCGGGGCAAGTGCTTCTGCGAGAAGTCGTGGAAGACGCCATGATAGCCGCGCTTGAGCAAGGCCCAGAACGACTCCACGCCGTTCGTATGGGCTTTGCCCCGGACGTACTCCCCGGCGCTGTGATTGACTGTCTCATGGGTCAGGCGGTTGAACAGGCTCGGCAGGCCGGTATAGCCGCTGTGTTCGTCCGTGTAGACGGTCGCACCCGGGTCGGTGGCACCTTCCACGAACGGAATGAGCGTGGCCCGGTCGGGCTGGTCGATCTGCCGGGCAACGGCCTGGCCGCTGGTCCGCGACACCACCCCGGCCACGGCCATCTTGTTTGCCGTGCCCCGGCCCGGCAGCTTCTGGCTGTCATGGCGGTTCTTTTGCCGACCGCCGAAGTAGCTCTCGTCGGCTTCGACTGGCCCCGGCAACGTCCCGGCTGCGCTGCCAGCGTGCTCGGCCGCCTTGCGTAGCCGGCCCAGGACGAACCAGGCCGTCTTTTGCGTCGTGCCGATCTCCCGAGCGAGCTGGTAGCTGCTGATCCCTTTGCGGCTCGTCGTCACCAGGAAGGCCGCCAAGTACCACTTCCGCAGCGGCAAGCGGCTCTCCTCGTACACCGTGCCCTTGCGGACGCTGAACTGCTTTTTGCAGTCCCCGCACCAGTAACGCCCAGGCCGGGGCAGCCGGTTAAAGTGGCGCGTGCTCGCGCAGAGCGGGCAAATCATGCCGTTCGGCCAGCGCAAGGCGGCCAGGTGTTCGGCGCAGGCGGCTTCGTCAGGAAAGGCGTCAAGGAGGCCCAGGACATTGTTGTACCCATGATTGTTGCTCATAGGGACAGTCTACTTGATTTCTTACTGTGCGTCAAGTATATTGTTCCCTTGACAAAGGGGGACTGAGGGAGATTTTCCCGGCGTGGTTGATACAGTCGGAGCGGACTGCTGGAGGTGAGACGCAGCGGCCCTCTCTGAGTCGAGAACTCGCGCGGGAAAATCCGTCTTCCTCATTTCTCCGTTGCATGGAGGACGGCGGGGTTTGCCGGTGCGTTTCAGACGGGCTCGTAGCGCTCGACGTTGATCTCGTGCGCCCGGGCACGCATCCGCGAGGCGTCATACCACGCCTGCATCCGCAGCAGCAGGTCCATGCTCACATCGAAGGCCTGTTCGACCCGAAAGGCCATCTCCGGCGATACGGCAGCCTTGGCGTTCAACACTGCCGAAAGGGTTGCGCGTCGGACACCCAGAATTGCGGCAGCTTTTGTAATGCTCAGCCCCAACTCTTCAATGATCTCGGTGCGGATGAAGTCGCCCGGGTGCGCAGGGGTCATCTTCACGGTCATGCCGTTGGCCTTCATCAGTGGTAATCCTCCAAGTTCAGGCGGCTGATAGCACCGTCCTCTTCTTCAAACGTGATTCGCCAATTGCCGGAGACTGAAACGCTCCATTCGTTCCGCCGGTCGCCTGAGAGACGGTGGACACGCCAGCCACGGGGCGCATCGTCAAGAAAGCCATCCAAATCGTCAGCCAGAATCAACACTGTCAAAACCTTGCGAATCCGATTGACCAAGTCGGGTCTCAAAGACCGTGGCTCATCGTTCTCAATCAGAAGGAGGCACGATCGCCAGGCGGGCTTTGTTGAGACCGGGCCGCGAGATGTGCTATGGCAGCGGTCACACCACACGCGCATCCACAAGGGGGACCTATGAAGTTTGGTATCCATTACTCGCTAGGCGTCGGCATGCGGCCGAGCGCGGCCGATTATATCCGCATTGCCCAGAGGGCCGAGGCACTCGGCTATCACTCGGCCTGGCTGGGCGATCATATTGTTATTCCGGAGAAGATCGAATCGACCTACCCGTATACCCCGGACGGCTCGACCAGCTTTCCCCGCCGCCTGCCGTTTCCCGACCCCTTCGTGCTCTTGGCCGGCATTGCCGCCAGCACGCAGACCATCCAGATCGGCACTAGCGTCATCGTCGTCCCGTATCGCAACCCGCTGCACGTCGCCAAAGCCGTGGCCACCCTCGACATGGTCGCCAACGGCCGCTTTCAGTTCGGGGTTGGGGTGGGCTGGCTGGCTGAAGAATTCGAGGCCCTGGGAGAGACCTTCTCCGAGCGCGGCAGCCGGACCCGCGAATACCTGCGGCTGATGAAAGCCATCTGGACAGACGAGGCGGCCAGCTTTGAGGGCCGGTATTTCTCCTTTCCCGACCTGCACGCCCAGCCGCTGCCGGTCCAGAAACCCCACCCGCCGATGATCTTCGGCGGCGAGAGCCTGCCCGCCCTCAAACGCGTGGCCGACCTGGGCGAGGGCTGGCAACCGGGTCCGATTCCGCTTGATGCACTGCGCGAGCGGACCGAGCGGCTCAAAGCCCTGATGGCCGACCGAGGCCGGGATTTTTCCCAGCTGTCCTTCTCCATGCTGGCCGACGGCCAGGAGTTGAAGGACAATCCAGACAAGCTGTCACAGCTGGAAGAGATCGGCGTTCAGGAACTGGTCTTGTTCATGGCCGATGTGGATACGGAAAAAACCCTGGCCAGGCTGGAAGACAACGCCCGCGCCTTCCTGTCCTGACCCGTCGGCCGGGGTGTTTGGCCGTGGCCTACCAGCGTTTCTGGCCGCGCGGGGCAAAGTGCCGAATCGCGCCGGTGGCCAGCCGCGCCGCCCGCGACGCCTGGGGTTGGGTGAACTGACGCACGGTCAGGGCACCCGGCTCAAAGCCGCGCACCATCTTGCGCGGGATTGCGGCGCCGAGGCTGCGCTCAATAGCCCGGACATAGCTCAGCTCGTCCAGGCAGGCCAGCGAGATGGCGTCGCCACGGGCTTCGGCGCGGGCGGTCCGCCCGATCCGGTGGATGTAGTCGTCGGCGACCTGCGGCACATCGAAGTTGATGACGTGCGAGATGCCCTGCACGTCCAGACCGCGGGCCGCCACATCGGTAGCCACCAGCACGTCAATCCGTCCGGTCCGAAAGCCGTCCAGGGCGCGCGTCCGCAGCCGCTGGCTCTTGTCGCCGTGCAGGGCTTCCACCTGACGGCCGGTCTCGCCCAGCCGGCGGGCCAGCCAGTCGGCCCGACTCTTGGTCCGGGTAAAGACCAGCACGTGCCGCAGCCGTCCGCGTTGCAGCAGGTAGTGGAGCAGACGGCCCTTCTGTTCGGCCTCGACCAGATACAGCACCTGGCGCACGCTCGAAACCGGCGTGGCTCTGGGTCCGACATCAATCACAACCGGAGACTGCATCACATCGTGGGCCAGGCGCTCGATCTCGGCCGGCATGGTGGCCGAGAACAGCAGCGTCTGACGCTCGGCCGGCAGGGCGTTCAGGATACGCCGCACATCGGGCAAGAACCCCATGTCGAGCATCCGGTCGGCCTCGTCGAGCACGACCGCGCTCAGGGCGTGGAAGCTCAGGTTGCCCCGCTGCATGTGGTCGAGCAGCCGACCGGGGGTAGCGATCAACAGGTCTACGCCGCGCTCCAGCTGGTCGATCTGGGGGCCAAGTCCCACCCCACCGAACACCACCGCCGAGCGCAGCTGGAGGTATTTGCCATACTTGAGGGCGCTCTTGCCGAGCTGAGCGGCCAGCTCGCGGGTCGGGCTGAGGACCAGGGCCCGCAAACGGGGACCTTCGGCGTAGGCCAGCTCGTGCAGGATGGGCAGCAGAAATCCGGCGGTTTTTCCGGTCCCGGTTTGCGCGCAGGCGAGCAAGTCTTTCCCGTCCAGCACGACCGGGATGGCCTCACTCTGGACTGGCGTGGGGACCGTATAACGAACGTCATCGAGGGCACGGAGCAATTCGGATCTGAGTCCGAGTTCGGGAAATGTCGTCAAACAGGTTTCTCCTTTGAGCCTCTATTCTAGCTGACCGGTCGGTCAGACGCCAGTCGCATCCAATCGCCGGTATCAGGGGCCGGTCAGTCTCTTGACTTGATACGATTGGGGCGGCCATAGTGGCCCGTGTTTCGACACAGGAGGAACAGCATGTACCAGGGCTATAAATTCATTGACAGCGATTCGCATATCCTCGAACCGGCCGACATGTTTGAGCGCTATCTTGAAGCCCCGTTCCGTTCCGCAATGCCGCACGCGTGGGTCGATTATCAGGGCGAGCCGCTCGGCTTTGGTATTTCGGTGACCATCCCGGCGACCGACAGCGACCAAGACTACGTCATGCCGTTCGGCCGCGACCCGATGCCCGACGGCGAGCTAACCTTGGGCGATGCGGGCACACGTATTGTCATGCCCGAGCACAACGACGCCTATGCCGGCTTTGCCCGCAAGGGCTTTCCACCCGACCTGTACAAGCTGGCCCTGGAGCGCACCGGTATTGATTATATGGTGATCTATCCGACCGTTGGCCTGTACGTGACTGCGGTTCCTCAGCTCAAGGCGGACACCGCCGCCGCCTACCGCCGGGCCTACAACAACTGGCTGCACGATTTCTGCACCGAGGCCGGCGACCGGGTCGTTGGCGCAGCGTCCATCGACCTGCGCGACCCCGACGAGGCGATCCGAGAGGTGCGGCGGTGCGTCAAAGACTTCGGCTTCAAGGCGGTCCACATCAACCCCACCCCGGTCGGCGAATACCGCATGTACGACGCCGTGTACGACCGGCTGTGGAGTACCCTGGAGGACCTCGACGTGCCGCTGGCCATCCATGTCGGGGCGGGCAATGCCGCAGACGAGATGCTGTACTACTACCTGCCCCGGCTGCGCTCCATCCAGGGCACAATGGCCTTCACCATGGGCAACATGATTGCCAGCGCGGCGCTGATTATGGGCGGCGTGCTCGAACGCCATCCAAAGCTGCGCGTGGTGCACCTGGAATCCGGGGCGGGCTGGGTCGCGTTTTGGATCGACCGCATGGACGCTGGCGTGCAGGGCGGTTTCCGCGACCTGGAAAATCCGGGTCTCAAGCTGCACCCCATCGACTACTTCCAGCGCCAGTGTTACATCGCGGCCGACCAGGATGACCCCGGCATCAAGCAGGTCATCGAGGTGATGGGTGACGACAACATCGTGACCGCAACCGACTTCGGTCATCCCGAGGGACGAAAATATGCCGGCGCGGCCGAGGAGCTGCTCGGCCTGCCGGGGGTGTCCGAAGACAGCAAGCGCAAGATCATGTGGGATAACGCCCTGCGGCTATACCCGCTTGAAGCGGCCTGAACAGGCTCTCCGAGATAAGAGGAGAAGGATCTCTTCTCGGCCCTACCATCAAAACCGCCCGGCTCAGCGCGCCTCGGCCCTGAGCCGGGGCATGATCTGTTTGGCGAACAGCTCCTGGGTCTTCAGCGCCTTCCACAGCTCCGTTCCGCCGTAGTGACTCATGATAATGAGTTCATGGAAGCGGAACTCCTCCCACAGGTCGAGCAGCTGTTGGCCGACCTGCTGCGGGGTGCCGACGTAGACGATGCCGGCTTCGATCAGCTCTTGATATGACAGCTCGCGCAGCCGCGGAAAATCCTCCGCAGCATAAAAGGCATAGCCCGCATCGATCAGGCGTTGTTTGTCCTCCGGGCTGTGGTGGGCCAGCGAATCCATGGGCGAGACGTTGAACTTCGCAAAGTTTCGCACAATCGGTTCCGCCTCACGGTGCGCCCTGTCCTCGTCCTCGTCGAGGTAAATCGCCTTCACATAGCCGAGGCATGGCGTTGCTCCAGCCGTTTTGCAGGCGTTCAAATAGAAGGCCGCCGGCTCCTTGAAGACGAAAGACGGGGCCGGTCCGCCGACGACCACGCCCCAGCCGCTGTCGGCCGCGCGTTGAAACCATTTCGTGCTGGTCCCGAGCTGGAAGATTTTCGGGTGCGGTTTCTGGAGCGGCTTGGGGACTACGGACAGATCCTTGACGGTGTAATACCTGCCGTCGTAGGAGAACCTGTCCCGCGTCCAGGCCAGGAGCAGGATGTCGAGCGCTTCGACGTAACGTTCCTGATTTTCCTCCAGCCTGATATTGGCTGGCTCGTTCAGCCAGGCATGGCCGCGCCCGACTCCACACTCGAGCCGTCCGTGCAGCAGGATATCGGCCTGGGCGATCTCGCCGGCCAACACCATCGGATTATGCAGCGGCAGGGTATGGCACAGGGTCCGAAAGCGCAGCCGTCGGGTCCGCTGGGCCAGGCTACAAAACAGCGCCAGCGGATTGGGGTTAATGGCAAACTGCTCAAAAAACGGATGTTCGAGAGCCGTGAAGAGATCGAATCCATGCGCGTCGGCGTGCTCGCCGAGTCGGATCACGTCGTAGATCAGCTCCGCGTGGTCTCTGCCCGGCGGGCACTGAATCTCGGTGTAGGTCCCAAAACGCAGGAGTGAGGTCATCGGAACTCCTTGTGACCGGCAGAGCGAAGGCGTGGCTGAGCTTAGTCAAAAATGTCGAGCGGCAAAAAGGCCGACACCACAAAGTTTGGCACGTCCACCAATTCGCTGATCTTCAGATCGACCGCCACACTGCAAATGGCGTAGGCCTGCTGGCGGGTGTAGCCGTACTCGGCCATCAGATGATCGATCATGTTCAGCAGCGCGTTCCTGGCCGCCAGGCTAGCGTCCTCGGCCCGGGCCTGGCCGTCGCGAGTCGTACACTGGCCGGTGGTGGCGAAAAAGCGGCGGGGGGCGGCCATCTCGGGCGTGGTGAAGTACTCGCTACGCGAGAACTGCACGTCGTTGATCTGACGCTCGGCCGCGACCTGTTTGAGCAGAGCAAAAGAACAGTAACAGGTCGCCGCCATTTCCACCGCAGTGCCGCAACACTCGCCGTCGCCCTGGGCAAAATGCGCGTCGCCAACCGAAAACAGGCCACCGGGCACATAGACGGGAATCCGCAGCAGCGTGCCAGCGGTCAGCTGTTTGATATCGACGTTGCCGCCGGTCTCGTGGGGTGCGATCGTCCGCATGGCGCGGCCGGCCAGCCCACTGTCAGCCGGAATCGCACCGGCCGTTTCGGGCAGCAGCACCATGCCGCCGCGGCCGGCCAGGTCGGTCTCCCGGCTGTTGATACGCTCCAGCAGCTGGTGCGAGGGCGCAAGGCCCATCACCCCCATGAACGGCGCGCCCGGGATGCGGACACCGGGCAGATCCTCAGACGTGGCCGCGCCATCGGCAATCGTCCAACGCACGATGTGGGGTTGGGGAAACACATCGCGCAGAAACCCAAAGCCGACCGCCTGGACGGTGAAGCCGAAGGGCTGCGGCTCAATGTCGTGTATCGTCACCTCAAGCAAGTCGCCGGGCTCGGCTCCGTTGACAAAGATCGGTCCGGTCAGCGGATGGACCAGATCCAGGCTGATCCTGCCCACGTCTTCGACCCCCGAGTCGGGTTGCAGCTGGCCATCGAAGGCGTCGCGGGTTTCCAGGCCGACCACCTGACCGGGCTCGACCGTGGCTACCGGCGGAATGTCGGGATGCCAGCGGTTATGGCCGGTGTGGGGCTCCTGACTGAGCGGCCTGGTCCGGTCAATCGCAATATAGACATCGGCTGTTGGGGCCATACGCTCTCCCCCTTTGGTAAAGAGGAAACGTGTCACCATGCTCAGGTGCTTGGAGGACACGTTGCCTCTTTTGAAGAGGAAACGTGTCAACAGGTTCAGGTAATCAGAGGACACGTTTCCTCTTCTTAGGATGTCCTGCCTTCTTAGCCCGCTTTGGCGGTCAGGGATAGACTCCCGCTCGTCTTGCCCTTCCGGCCCGAGTTGATATACACCGCGGCAGGAGGGACTATGAAGCCACTCGAACATCTGCGCGTCCTCGACCTGACCCGTTTTCTGGCCGGTCCGTACTGCACCCTGTTGCTGGGCGGCTTGGGCGCCGAGGTCATAAAAATCGAACCCCCGGGCAAGGGTGAAGGTCACCGCGACCGTCCGCCCTACGCCGGTCCCCAGGGCGCCAGCCTGAGCAAGCAGACCGACGACGATATCGGCCTGATGGTCCTGCATCGGGCCCGCAATAAAAAGAGCGTGACGCTCAACCTGCGCTCCGCTCAGGGCGTCGAGCTGTTCAAGCAGCTGTGCCGCAAGGCCGATGTCGTGGTCGAGAATTACTCGCCCGGCACCCTGGACAAGATGGGGCTGAGCTTCGCCACCCTGCAGGAGGTCAACCCACGACTCATTGTGTGCTCCATCTCGGGTTTTGGTCAGACCGGCCCGTACAGCGAATGGCGGGCCTACGACCCGATCATTCAGGCCATGGGCGGGATTAACAGCGTGACCGGTTTTCCCGACCGCCAGCCGGTCCGTTGCGGGGCGGCTATCAGCGATACCACGGCGCCCCTGTTCGGGGTCATCGGCATCCTGTCGGCCCTCCAGCTGCGCGACAAAACCGGCCGCGGCGAGTGGGTCGATATCTCGATGCAGGACGGGACCTTCTTCTTCCTGCCCGAGTTGGTCGAATACCTCAACGCCGGGGAAATCCCGGTGCGGCGCGGCAACTCGCACATCGGCGGGGCGCCGTTCAACGTCTACGACGCCTCGGACGGCCACGTGTCGGTATGCGCCGTCACCGCCCGCGGCTGGGAGAACTGTCTGCGGGCTATCGGCCGGGAAGACCTCAAGGACGACCCCCGCTATTCCCACCTGTCGAACCGGGTCAAAAACCGCGCAGAGGTCGATCAACTCATGCAGGACTGGATGGCTCAGCATACGGTTGCCGAGGCAGTCGAAATCCTGCAAGCCCACGAGGTGCCCTCCAGCCCAGTGCTGGATCCTCAGCAGCTCCTGGAAGACGAGCACCTGGCCGCCCGAGACATGGTCGTGCCCCTGTCGCATCCGACCCACGGCCCGATGCCGGGCGTCAAGGGCTTTGGCATGCCGATCAAGTTTGTCGAAAACCCGGTCCAGTTTGACCAGCCGGCGCCGGAGCTGGGCGCGCATAACGACGAGGTGTACGGCCACCTGCTGGGTCTGGCCGACGACCGGCTGCACGCATTGAAAGAGCAGGGAGTCATCTAAGAAAGGAGTCTCACCATGGGTTTGTTCCGACTCTACACCGGCGCCGACGGCCAGTCGCACTTTGAAGACCAGAGTCTGGCCTCACACCCCGAGCTGACCGAGGCGCAAAATGCTGCGCGCATCTTTTTTGCCGAGATGGCTCCAGGCCGGTTCATCGACTGGCACCCGGCCCCGCGTCGGCAGTATGTGATCATTCTGTCCGGCGAGCTGGAAATCGGCCTGGGCGACGGCACCACGCGCCGCTTCGGTCCGGGCGACGCGCGCCTGGTTGAGGACACGACCGGCCAGGGCCACACCACGCGGGCGGTAAGCGACACGCCGGTCGTGACTGCGGTCGTGCCCCTGGGCGATTAGCCAGGCATGACGCCCAGCCTGACCGATATCCGCGCCGCCGCCGACCGCATCCGGCGCCATATCCACCGCACACCGGTTCTCAGCTGCGCCGGCATCGACCGTCTTGTCGGCGCCCGACTGTTCTTCAAGTGCGAAAATTTCCAGAAAGTGGGCGCGTTCAAGATTCGCGGGGCGACCAACGCGGTCCTGTCGCTCAATGAGCGGGCGGCAGCCGCCGGCGTCGCCACCCACTCCTCCGGCAACCATGCTGCGGCCCTGGCCCTGGCCGCCCGACTGCGGGGCGTGCCTGCCTATGTGGTCATGCCCGACACCGCTCCGCAGGTGAAAAAGGAGGCGGTCGCCGGCTATGGGGCACGGATCACATTTTGTGCTCCTACGCTTGAGGCCCGGGAAGCCGGGCTGGCCCGGATCGTGGCCGACACCGGCGCGGCGTTTATCCCGCCGTATAACGACGAACGGATTATCGCCGGGCAGGCGACCGCCGCCCTGGAACTGCTCGCCGACATCCCCAACCTCGACCTGATCCTGACCCCGGTCGGCGGAGGCGGCCTGGTCAGCGGAACGGCGCTGACGGTCCGCAGTCTGTCCCCACGCAGCCGGGTGATCGCCGCCGAACCCAGGGGCGCGGACGACGCCTATCGGTCGTTCCGGGCCGGCCATATTATTCCGTCGGTCAATCCCCAGACCATTGCCGACGGGCTGCTGACCTCGCTGGGCGACAAGACCTTCGCCATCATTCGGGACTGTGTGGACGACATTGTGACGGTCGAGGAGGCCGACATCATCCGAGCCATGCGACTGATCTGGGAGCGGATGAAAATCATTGTCGAGCCCTCGGCCGCCGTCCCGCTTGGCGCGCTGCTGAGTCGCTCGGTCGATGTGCAGGGCAAGCGGGTGGCGATCATCCTGTCGGGCGGCAATGTCGATCTGGCCCGCCTGCCCTTTTCGTGAGCGCTGCGACTAGCGCCCCAGACGCGGGTTGGCTACACTGCGGGCAACCGTCGTCACTGCGGGAGAAGACAACGAACTCAGATTCACGCTGAACAGGTCGGCTCGGGGTTCGAGCTGGACAGACTTTGCCCTCGCAGCGCGGGTGGTGGGGAGAAGATGGAGGTGGAGTATGGGAAGGAAAGTCTTGAGGTGTTTCAAGCGGGCTGCGGGGATACGAGAGGCTCGGTACTTGCAGCGCTGCGGCAGCTTCGCCTTGGCCGTCCTGCTGGCCGGGCTGTGTTCGGCCGGCTGTGCCCGGTATGTTGATCGCCCGATGATCGTCACCGCCTATTCGTCCGATAAAATCAGCACCAACTGGCGGCGGGGGCGGATCCTGTTCTGGCGCGCCTATGTCGCCAGCGGTCCCAATAAGGGTAAGCGCAAATATGTGGGCGTCACCTCAAGCGGCACCAAAGCCAGCAAGGGCACGATTGCTGCGGATACGCGCTACTACCCGTACGGCACGGTCATGAAGGTCCCCGGCTACGGCAAAGGCGTGGTCGAAGATATCGGCAGCGCGATCAAAGGCCCGAATCGTCTCGATGTCTACTTTTCGACCCGCAAAAAGGCGCTCAAATGGGGACGCCAAAAACTCACCGTCAGTGTTCGGCAGGATGAGTAGTATGAGCAGGATGACTGAGCGGGCTCAGCCGTGCAGCCCGGCCCGTATCTTTTCCAGGTAGGGTTTCACATAGGCGTCCGTATACGGCCGCCCGTAGCTCAGCAGGAGAAACGCGACAGTC
Source organism: uncultured Binatia bacterium (SeqCode) (assembly GCA_965243735.1). GTDB lineage: Bacteria > Desulfobacterota > Binatia > Bin18 > Bin18 > JAAXHF01. The sequence goes on along the minus strand of CBDEVZ010000008.1, from coordinate 1,543,590 downwards.
GCGGACACGGCAAGAACGCCCAGCGCCTTGGCGATGAAACCCAGCTTCGCCTGTGGCCTTGACGAAGAGCGGTAGCGGTATACCAGATTCGGTACGACGCGGCTCTTCCGCCGCCGCCACGGCGAACCGTCAGCCAAATGAGGGTCGGGCTTACTGACCAGTGGGTTGTCTTTCCGAGTCGGCATAGCCCTTCCAGCCGCGGTTCACGAGCCGCGTTTCCCTCCGCTCTGACTCATTGGGCCGGCACATCAAAGCGGAACAGGCTGACCGCGTTGTCATAGGTCAGCTGGCGCCGCTCGTGGTCGGGCACGCCGGCAAACATGGTGTCCAGAAACTCCATCGACTTGGGCCAGGTCGATTCCGAGTGGGGAAAGTCATTGCCCCACAGCATGTTGTCGAGGCCGATGCGGTGGCGCAGCTCAACCCCTACCTCGTCTTCCTGAAAGACGCCGAACATGTTGCGGTACCAGTAATCGCTCGGCATGAAGCCGTCCTTGGACTTGTAGTTGGCGTACACCGGGCGGTTGATATAGGTGAAGTCCATCTGTTTGAGCCAGTGCGGCGCCCACGAAATCTCGTGCTCGACCGAGCCGATCTTAATTTGCGGATAGCGCTCACACACGCCGGCAAAGATGATGTCGGTCAGGGCGTAACGCACCCAGTAGTCCTGGGTCGGCCGCAGACCGGCCGGGGTGAAGGTCGAGAAGCTGAACGAAATCTCACACCCCGGCACATTGGCCCGCTGGGTGGCCAGGTGGAACAGCAGCGGCATCTGGTACTCCTGGGCGGCCGCCCACAGCGGCTCGTACACGGGGTCGCGGTACGGCTGTCCCGGCAGCGGTGCGACCGGGATGAAGGCCCCGGCCAAGCCCAGCTCGGCACACCGCTTGAGTTCCGCCCCGGCCGCCTGGGGATCGTCGACATTGATCATGCCGATGCCCCGCAGCCGCCCGGGATTGGCCCGACAGAAATCGGCAATCCAGCTGTTGTAGGCGTAACAAATCCCGGACAGTAGCTCGCTGTCTTCCAGATGGTACCAGAACAGGCCCTGGCTGGGCTGGAGCACCGCGCCCCAAATCCCGTCCATCTCAAGCTCGGCCAGCATCGCCTCGGGCTGGTAGGCGCCCTCTCTGACATCTTCCCAAATGCTGACAAAATCCTGCGTGCTGGCGTCTTCAAAGCGCCGTCCGGCCTGGGTGACGGCGCCGATCGTGGCGACCTGCACATCGCCGAGGAACCACGCGTCGGCCTGTCTACCATCCTCGGTTGTATAGCGTTTGATCAGCGGCGCCCGGTCCAGCAGCTTGGCCGGCATGCCCTGGGTGTACAGATCGGGGGGCTCAACAATATGCGAATCGCTCGAAATCACCGTCGGCTGGCTCATGCATCCCTCCTCATCAGTCTGCATCCGGCCATACCACGCCCCCAAGCCCAACACAAGAAAAGACGGCCGCGCTTGCATTCCGGCCCGTTTTGGGACACATGAAGGGGCGCATAGGGAGGAGGCCGCATGCAGCTGTACGATCATTCACTGTCGCCGAACTGTCGCAAGGTGCGTGTCTATTGTGCCGAAAAGGGCCTTCAGCTGGCGCTGCGGCCGGTTGACCTGCTGGGCGGCGAGCAACGCGGCCCGGAGTTTCTGCAACGCAATCCGTTCGGCGCCATCCCGATCCTCGAACTCGACGACGGCACGGTCATTCCGGAATCCCTGGCCATTATCGAATATCTGGAAGAACTCCACCCCACGCCCCCGCTGCTGGGCTACGACCCCCTCAGCCGGGCTCTGGTCCGGGCCTGGGAACGGCGGGCAGAACTGGGGGTGATTCTCCAGGGCACGCGGCGCTTTCTGCACTCCAGCCCGTATTTTGCAGAGCGCGGGGTCGAGCAGAATCCCAAGGTTGTGGAGGAGGCCGGCGGCGTGCTCAGGAGCCGCCTCAGCCTGTTCGACGCCCATCTCCAGCACTCCGAGTGGCTGACGCCAACGTTTTCGCTGGCCGACATCAGCCTGATGGTCGGCATTGACTTCATCGCCCAGTCGGACTTTCAGCTCGACCCGGCCTGGACGGACCTGACACGCTGGTACGAAATGATCAAGCAGCGCCCCAGCGCCGGGGCCTGAGAACCGGATGTGACATAAGAGGGACTCGGCATGAGCGAACCCAGAACGGCCATTGTTGTTGGGGTTGGTGCGGAAGTCGGCATCGGCGGGGCGGTGTGCAAGCGCTTTGCCCGGGCAGGCTACCATGTCTTCATCGCCGGCCGCACGGCCGAAAAGATCGACGCCGTCCGCAACGCAATCACCTCTTCCGGCGGAGCGGCAACAAGTGTAGTCACCGACACCACCAAAGAAGCTGAGGTCATCCGCCTGTTCGATACCGCGGAACACGCCGGGCACGGTCCGCTCGAGGTCGTGATCTATAACGCCGGCAATAATTTCATGAAAGACATCCTGGACATGGATGCCGAGTTTTTTGAGCGGGTCTGGCGGGTCGGCTGTTTTGGTGGCTTTCTGGTCGGCCGGGAAGCCGGCCGGCGCATGCTGCCGCGCGGCACGGGCACCCTGCTGTTCACCGGCGCAACCGGCTCGCTGCGCGGCAAGCCACCCTTTGGCTCATTCGCTGCGGCAAAGGCCGGCCTGCGCGCCCTGTGCCAGACCATGGCCCGGGACTGGGGGCCGAAGGGCATTCATGTCGCCCACGTCATCATCGACGGAGGCGTCAACGGCGATATGATCCACTCGCGTTTCCCGGACTACATCACGCGCAAGGGCGCGGACGGCATGCTGGACACCGACGCCATCGCCGACGCCTACTGGTATCTGCACACCCAGCACCCAACCGCCTGGTCACTCGAAGTCGATCTGCGTCCGTATAAAGAGCCGTTCTAGCTCGTTCCCCTCGCTCCGAGCGGAATTGCACGAGCGGCGGCTTGACACGTTCAATATTTTCATTATATTGGAAATATGAAAAGTAATGACGCCATCAGCATCCTGTCGGCCCTGGCCCAGGAAACCCGGCTCGACATCTTCCGCCTGCTGGTTCGAGCCGGCAACGCGGGCTTGGCCGCAGGCGCCATCGGGCAGGCCCTGGGCATTCCGGCCGCAACCCTGTCGTTCCATCTCAAGGAGCTCAAACACGCCGACACGGTCTCGTGCCGACGCGAGGGTCGCTCGCTTATCTACAGCGCCAACTTTGCAACGATGAACGCCCTAGTCGCGTTCCTGACCGAAAACTGCTGCCAAGGTGTGGCAGCCGAAGAACCCTCTCAGCCGGTGTGCTGTTGAGGCGATAGAGGGAAAGGAGCAGACCATGCGATTCCAACTCGCCCTGAACGTACGCAATCTTGATGAGGCCATCCCGTATTACTCCAAGCTGCTGGGCGCACCCGTCAACAAGCGCAAACCCGGCTATGCCAATTTTGCGGTGGACTCACCCCCGATCAAACTCGTCCTGCTCGAAAACCCGGACGCCACCGAGCGGCTCAACCACGTCGGTTTCGAGATGGACACAGACGAGGTCGAACAGACGCTGACCCGCCTGGAACCCCAGGGCCTGGCCGACGAGGTCATTCGGGACGAGACCTGCTGCTACGCCAACAAGAGCACGGTCTACTCGACAGACCCCGAGGGCCTGTTGTGGGAGTTCTACAAGTTTCACGGCGATACCGAAATCTTCCGGGCTTCGCCTCGGCGTGACACACCAGCCGCCAAGCCCAAACCGTCCGCCACCTGTTGTCGCTAAAGGCTCTGCTCATGGCACACACACCCTCGACAACCGTCAGCCCGCCCCGGCCCTCAAGCCGGGACATGTCCGTCTTCGAACGCTACCTCAGCCTGTGGGTCGGCCTGTGCATTCTTGGCGGTATCGGCCTGGGCCAGACCGTGCCCGGTCTGGCGACCGCTCTGGACGGCATGGCGCTGTATGTCGGCGACGCGCCGGTGGTGTCGATTCCGATTGCGGTGTGTCTGTTCTTCATGATGTATCCGATCATGGTCAAGATTGATTTCGCCAAGGTCGCCACGGCGAGCCGCAACGCCAAGCCGGTCGGCCTGACCCTGTTTGTCAACTGGGCGATCAAACCCTTTAGCATGTACGCCATTGCCGCCCTGTGCCTGGGCGGTCTGTTTCAGGCTTTTATTGGCCCGGAGGCGATCGACTATGTGAAGATGCCGCTCGGCCTGTCGCTCCCGGTCGGCAGCTCGTACGGAGCCGGAGAGGTGGTGCTGGTCGACGGGGTCAAGATGCTGGCCGTGCCGCTGTGGCGGAGCTATCTGGCCGGCTGCATTCTGCTGGGCGTGGCGCCGTGCACGGCCATGGTGCTGGTGTGGGGCTATCTGGCCCAGGGCAATAGCGGGTTGACCCTGGTCATGGTCGCCTTGAACTCGCTCACCATGCTGGTGCTGTACGGCGTGCTGGGCGGGTTTTTGCTGGGGGTCGGCCGGCTGCCGGTGCCGTGGCAGGCCCTGATGCTGTCCATCGGCGTGTATGTCGTCCTGCCGCTGCTGGCCGGATATTTTTCCAGAGACTGGCTCATACGGGCCAAGGGAGAAGCCTGGTTCACGGAGCGATTTCTGCCCCTGCTTACGCCCGTCACCATCCTGGCTCTGCTGCTGACCCTGGTCGTGCTGTTTTCGCTCAAGGGCGAGGTCATCGTGGCCAATCCGCTCACCATTGTGTGGATTGCCATTCCGCTGTTCATTCAGACCGTGCTCATTTTCGGCCTGACCTACGGGCTGGCCAGAGTGCTGAGGTTCTCCTACCAGGACGCCGCGCCGTCGGCTCTGATCGGCGCCTCAAACCACTTCGAGGTCGCCATCGCCACGGCCACCATGCTGTTCGGCTTGTCCTCCGCCGCAGCCCTGGCCACAGTTGTCGGGGTCTTGATCGAGGTGCCGGTCATGCTGCTGCTGGTCCGTGTCTGCCAGCGCACCCAGGGCTGGTTTGCTCTGCCGGCCAGCGCGCCGGCCGCCGCCCAGCAGTCCGCAGGCTACGACCTCCCGGGACCGGACTGACCCGGCTGATCCGATTGCTGCCGGTGGACGTATCAGGGACGATCGGATTTAGCGCGGTTCACGTTAGAGCACTTCACCATTAGGTGTAGCCGTGTAGGTCGGGTTAGCCGTAGGCGTAAGCCGACATCCCGTATGTGTCGGATTACGCTCCGCTAATCCGACCTACTACTGACGCTGGCGGACGGGTGCGGCTGGAGTCAGGACCCGAAACGGGCGGCGACATTCCGGGCAAATTCGGCCACCAGCCTATCCGCCTTGCGACGGATCACCGCCTGGCCGAATTCGCCCAGCTTGCCCATCAGCCGCACCTCCGACACGATCCGCAGCTCAGTCGCCTCGGTTTCGGTCTCGTCCAGCGTCATGCGGATCGTAAGGAAGGCTCCTCCGCCAACCCGCCGGTCCCTGGCTTCAGCCTGCGATACGATCCGCCACGCGGGTCGATTCTTCTCCTGGACCGTCATCACTCCCTGTAAACGTAAGCCGATAGGGCCGACCTTGACCCGCAGCTGGCCGGTGTACTGTTCGCTCGTGCCGTCGTGCTTAACCGCCAGCCGCTCCGCCCCGGGCACGCAGCTGGCCATATCCGGGACGTTGGTCAAAAAATCCCACAGCCGGTCTCGGTCAACCGCTAGCCTGCACCGCTGCTCAAAATTCATTCCTGCTCCCGTCCGGCCTGGGCTCGCCCCAGCGCGTGGTCGAGCGCCCGTTGGACGAACACCACGGCCATGTCCCGCTTGTAGTCGGCGGAGCCGCGGAAATCGTCGCTCGGATCGACCGACTCGGCCACCAGTGCGGCGGCATCACGAATGATAGCCGGCGTCGGTGACTGTCCCTGCAGGGCGGCTTCAACTGCGCTGGCGCGCAGCGGTGTTGCGCCGGCCGCGCCCAGGGCGACCCGGGCCTGGACGATCTGATCATTGTCGAGCGTCAACCGAGCGGCCACCGCGACCGTAGCGTAATCGTCCTGGGTCTGGGGCAGAAACTTGAGAAAGCTGGCGCCCGAGTTGGCGGGTGGACGGGGGACGATGACGGCGGTGACCATCTCGTCCGGCTCCAGGACGGTTTCGTAATAATCGACAAAAAACTCCTCAATGCCGACCTCCCGCTGGCCGTGGCTGGAGCGCAGACCCACCCGCGCGTCAAGCACCATCAGGCTGGGCGGCGGATCCTGGTTGGGGTCGGCATGGGCCAGGGCGCCGCCCAGGGTCGCCACGCTGCGGATGCGGATACTGGCCACCCGCTCAAAAGTTTCAGCCAGCACAGGCACGGCGGTCCGCACCAGCGGCGAGGCTTCGAGGGCGCGGTGGGTACACAGGGCGCCGAGCCGTAGAGCCTGAGCCGAGCTGGTCGGACCGGTCTGGTTGATCTGGCCGATCTCGGCCAGCCCCTCAGTCTGGGCCAGGCGTCGCAGACCGACCAGATACGCCGGCTGGACCAGCCGCTGTTTCATCAGATTGACCAGCCCGGTGCCACCGGCAATGAGCTTGGCCTCATCGCCGTAGCGAGCCAAGGCGTCGAGCGCCTCCTCAAGACTTGCGGGTTCGATGTATTCAAAAGGGCTCACGCCGACACCTTGCCCTCGGCCACCGCCTGGATCGACTCGATAATTTTGTAATAGCCGGTGCAACGACACAGGTTGCCCATCATCCACGACCGGATCTCTTCGACTGAGGGGTGCGGGTTCGTGTCCAACAGGGCTTTGGCGGCCACGATCTGCCCCGAGGTGCAGATGCCGCACTGAAAGCCGCCGTATTCGAGAAAGGCGCGCTGGAGCGGATGCAGCCGCTCGCCCTCGGCCAGCCCCTCAATCGTAACGAGCCGGCAGTCGGCGACCGACACCACCAGGCTCAGACACGCGCTGACCGGTTGGCCGTCAACCAGCACCGTGCATGCCCCGCATACGCCCACGCTACAGCCCTCTTTCGTGCCGGTCAGGCCAAGGTCGTCGCGCAGAAAGTCGATCAGCAGCCGGTTATCGGCCACCTCACGGCTGACCGGCTCACCGTTCACCCACAGGTGCAGCGTTTTCATGATGCAGTATCCTTGCCCGTCCGGGCGGCTCGACGCTGCAAGCCGCGGTAGACTTTCTCGGCCGTCACCGGCAGATCGTTCAGACGCACCCCAACGGCGTCAAACACAGCATTGGCGATGGCCGCAGGAACAGCGACATTGCTGTGCTCGCCGACCGCCTTGCCGGCATACGGCGCCGGACCGGACCGGCTCTCGACCAGGGCGGTCGTGAGTTCGGGCATGTCCATGCTCGTCGGCAGCTTGTAATCGCCCAGGTTGAGGCTGCTCACCGCACCGTCCTGGATCAGCAGGTGTTCAGTCAGGGCCTGACCCAGACCCTGGGCGACCCCACCCTCGATTTGGCCCTGGTGGGTGAGCGGGTTGAGAACAGTGCCCACGTCATGGGCGCTGGTCAGCTTGCGCAGGCTGACCTGACCGGTCTGGAGGTCAACCTCGACCTCGGCGATCTGGGCGCAGAACGAGGTCACCTCAACCGGGTCCGGGACGTAGCTGCCAAGCCGCGACACAGGCAGCTGGTCCTGAGCCTGGGCGGCAAAGGTGTGCAGATCGAGGCGTTGGCCGTCTTGGCCGAGGAACTGACCGGCCTGGAACTGGACGGTGTCGGCCGCGCAACCCATCTGCCGGGCGGCCAAGTCACTGAGAGCGTCCTTGAGGGCGTGGCTGGCCAGCAGGGTGGCCTGGCCGGCCATATGGGTCAGACGGCTGCCCCCGGCCCCGACCTCCCAGGCTGCGGTATCGGTATCGCCCTGTACGACCTGCACCCGCTCCAGGGGCAGCTGGAACTCCTCGGCCACGATCTGTTGCAAAACGGTAAAAGAACCGGTGCCCGTATCGGCCGCTCCGGTCATCAGGCTCAGGCTGGCGTCCGGGTTGAGGGTCAGTGTTGCGCTCGACGGACCAAAGGCGCCCGGTTCCCGGTCGTACAGGCCGATACCGCGGCCAACCCCGGGCGCCTTATCGCTCTCCCAGCCGGCACTGTCGGCCGCAGCCCGCAGGGTTTCCGTACACCGAATCGTGCGCCATTCCTCGCCCAGCGGCGCCTTATCGCCCTCCCGCAGAGCATTGCGCAAACGGAACTCCAGGGGGTCGAGACCCAGTTCATGGGCAATGCAGTCCATGTGGCTCTCAACCGCAAACACAACTTGTGGCGCGCCCGGTGCCCGCATATGCCCGGCCGGCACGGTATGGGTATAGGTCCGCACGACCTCGATATCCACGTGTGGGATACGGTACGGCCCGCCGGCATGCACACCGCCGTGGACCGTGTGCAGAGGAGTAAACGCGGCATACGCCCCGCAGCTGAAGACCAGCCTGGCGTGTCGGGCGGTGATACGGCCCGCGGCGTCCAGCCCAGTCTTGAGCGTCATTGTCGCGGCGTGGCGCGGGTTGCCGGCCATCAGCTCCTCGGTGTAGCTCATGACCATCTTGACCGGCCGACCGGAGCGGGCGGCCAGGTGATAACACACCACGCTGTCCATCAGCGAGCCCTTGCCGCCAAAGTCCCCGCCCAGCGGTGCGGTGTTGACACACACCCGGTCTTCAGCCAGCCCGATTCCGGCGGCGAACTGAGCCCGGGCAATGAATGGCGTCTTATTCGACAGCCACAGCTGGACCTTGCCGTCCGGCTCGATGTGGACGACGCTGGCGTGCGGTTCGAGATAGCCCTGATGGACGGGCGGGACGCTGAAAGTGTGCTCAAAAATCCGGTCGGCACGGGCAAAACCGGCCTCGGTATCACCGTGGGTATAGCGCACCTGCGACACCACATTGGGGACGGCCGGGAACAGCCGGTCGTCCCCGCGGTGAACGAAATCCGGGATCGGCGGGTAAGCGTAGCCACTGGTGTCGGCGTGCACCCGGGGGGCGTCGTCACGCATGGCTTCGAGCGCGTCAAACACGGCCGGCAGTTCCTCGTACTCAACCTCGATGAGGGTCAACGCTTCTTCGGCGATGTCGGCGGACTCGGCCGCCACAGCCACAACTTTTTCGCCCACAAAGCGGACCACATCCCGAGCCAGAACCGGCATGTCCAAAAAGAAGCGGCCAAGCCGGCGGTCCGGCAAGTCCGCCCCGGTAATCACCGCGTGGACGCCGGGCAGGGTTGCGGCCTGAGACACATCAATTGACCGGATGCGAGCGTGCGGAAACGGGCTGCGGAGACACTTGCCCCACAGCATGCCGGGCAGGCTGATATCGGCCGTATAGCGCGCCCGGCCGGTGACTTTGTCCGGCCCTTCGACGTGGGCGACGGGCTGTCCCACACTGCGCCAGTCTGGCATAGCTTCCCCCTGTGTTCCGTCGCTCCGGGGCTCAGACGGTTCTGCCCACAGATTCGGACGGCTCGGTCAGCCGCTCCAGACGCGCCAGGTAGGCGTAGGCCTGGCCGGCTGTCCGGCCGCACATGGACTCGGAGGGACGCAGGTCGCGGCACACCGCCGGCCGCTCAGGTCTTCCAAACAGCAGACAGCGGTTGTCGGCGCTCAGCTGAACGCAGCGCACCCCGGCCGGTTTGCCATCCGGCATACCCGGGATGGCGGATGAGATCGACGGGGCGATGCAGCACGCCCCGCAGCCCATGCGACAGTCCATAATAGAGGTGCTCCTTCCTCTTCTTTTGGCCATGTCTCAGGAAAAGTTGCAAGACCGGCGGGACCGGATGGACTCAGTGGTGGTGTATCACTTTGAAATTCTCTTTTCTCGGTAGGGGCGACGCATGCGTCGCCCCTACTCCTGGCGCAGAAATCCCCCTGCGCTTCGCGCTTCCCCCTTTGAAAACGTGTGATGCAAAAAGAAACCCACCCCGGCCTTCGGCCACCCCTCCCAGGAGGGGAGCCACCTCCAATCCCCTCCTGGGAGGGGTGCCGCACGAGCGGCGGGGTGGGTTCTCTCCGGCCCAGCGGCTTCTGCACGGCTGGGAAGAGGAGATTCCGGGTAATGTGCATCACACGTTGAAAAAGGGGGATTGAGGGGGATTTGCCCGACATGGCGACCGCCCTCGGAGCGGGCTGCTGGGGATGAGACAGACAATCATTTTCAAACTGAGACACTACCGACTCAGTTGCGATCTATCATAATTCTGATAATATCAGGCGAATGATGCTTATCTGCATGTGAGGAGATATATGCCTGTCATTCGTCCCATCTCGGATTTACGCAACAAAACTCCCGAGATCTCAAAGCTCTGCCACGACTCTGGGGAGCCGGTTTTCATTACAAAAAACGGCGAAAGTGAGTTAGTGGTGATGAGCGCCGCAGCCTATGAACGGGATCAGGCCCGCCTGAAGCTGTACGAGCTACTCAACGCGGCTGAGGAAGACGTGCGCAACGGAGACCGGGGGATTGGCGTAGCACGCCTCGCCAGCCTGCTGCGCGAGACGCGGGAATGACGCGGCAGGTCCGGGTTCTGCGCCGCGCCCAGACCGACCTGCTCGAAATGCAGCGCTATATTACGCGTGATAATCCCACGGCAGTGGAGGGCATGCTCAAGGCGATACTCGATCTCATCGCCAGCCTTGGAGAATTCTCGGAGCGAGGACGCATACCACAGGACGCGGTTCTCCGAGCCGCCGGCTATCGTTATCTGCGCTACGGCGAATACCTCGTCTTTTACAAGGTTCTTCGCTCACAGGTTCGCGTGTACAGAATCGTACACGGACGGCGCAGGTATGAAGACATCTTGTGAAATCTGGGATAAAGACACTTTGCGAGAGCAAATACCCGCTGGGGAGGACACATGAGCAATCCAGTCAACCCGCAACTCCGCTTCGGCCTGTGGTACGATTTCCGTAATCCGCCAGCCTGGAAACGACCCTATGACCAGATCTACGCTGAAATCCTCGACCAGATCGTATGGGGCGAGGACAACGGCTTTGACGACGTGTGGCTGTCTGAGCACCATTTTATTGACGACGGCTACTCCCCGGCCCTGATGCCGATTGCCGCCGCCATTGCCGCCCGGACCACAAAGATTCGGATTGGCACCAGCGTCATGCTGCTGCCTTTTCACAATCCCGTCCGGCTGGCCGAAGACGCGGCAACCGTTGACGTGATCTCCGGCGGACGCCTGGAGCTCGGAGCCGGGGTGGGCTATAAGGTCGAGGAGTTCGAGGGCTTTGCCGTATCGAGCAAGGAGCGCGGGGCGCGGACCAATGAGTGCCTGGAAATCCTGGCCCGGCTGTGGCAGGGCGAAACCCTGAGCTTCAAGGGCACGTACTACGAGGTCAACAAGGTCAAGCTGACGCCCGAGCCGATTCAACAGCCGCGCCCGCCGCTGTGGGTCGGCGGCTTTACCCCACCCGCCCTGCGCCGGGCGGCCAAATACGGCGACGGCTATATCGGCGTCGGCCCGCTGACCGAGCACTACCAGCGCTACGTGGCGGCCCTGGAAAAGCAGGGCAAGCCCAGCGACAAGGTGCGCCTGGCGGGCGGTTTCTTCTGGCTGATCGCGTCCGAGGACCCGGACAAGACCTGGCACGAGGCGGCCGATCATGTGATCTACCAGACCAACGCCTACGCCGAGTGGTCGGCCAAGGCCGGCATGCCCCTGTTCGAGACCATCCGGGATCGGGACCATCTGCGCGAGCTGGGGCTGCTGCAAGTCGTCGAGGTTGACACCTGCATCAAGATGATCCGCGACTATGCGTCCGAAACGCCGCTGACCCACTACTACTCCTGGACCCTGCCGCCGGGCCTGCCGGCCAGCTGGATCCAGCCCCACCTGGAGCTGTTTGCGACCAGGGTCATTCCCGGCGTGCGCGCCGCTCAGTAAGCGAAAGGAGAGGTCCATGTCCCGTCTGTTGGTGTCTGTGTGTGCGTTGGCCTTTTTGCTCTTGGCCTCACCCGCCTCCGGCTCGGAATGGGTGATCGACTCATCCCATTCCAGCGCTCAGTTTGCGGTCCGTCACTTCATGGTTTCAACCGTGCGTGGCACGTTTGGGACGCTGAGCGGCTCGGTAAATCTGGACGAACAGGACATCACCCAGTCGTCGGTCATGGCCGAGATTGATGTGACCTCGATTGACACCCGCGAGGCCAAACGGGACGAGCACCTGCGGGGCAGCGACTTCTTCGATGTCGAACACTACCCGACCATGCGCTTTGTGTCCAAAAAGGTGGAGCAGATTGACGCCACCCGCTATAGCGTGACCGGGGACCTGACGATGAGGGGAGTGACCAGGGAGGTCGCCTTTGCGGTCGAAGGCTCGTCCAGCCCGATCACCGATCCGTGGGGTAATCTGCGGCTCGGCGGCGTGGCAACGGCGACCATCGACCGGACCGAGTTCGGCCTGAGCTATAACAGGCTGCTGGAGGCCGGCGGCGTCACCATCGGGGAAGAGGTGAGAATCACTATCGACTTTGAGCTCACCCCCAAACAGGCAGAGCAGTAAAGAGGCCGCAGCGGGACACGCGACCTCGTAGTCGTTCGCGCCCGCTTCGGGTGAAGCCCCGGCGTTTCACATACCGTACAGCGCCCTCACGTTGTCGTGGGTGATCTTGACCCGCTGTTCGGCGGCGATGCCATCGAACAGTTCGTCGAGCACCTCGTTGGAGCACGGCCAGGTCGAGTCGGTATGCGGATAGTCCGAGCCCCACAGCAGGTTGTCAAGGCCGATGAAGTCCCGGGTCGCCAGCGCCGGCCGGTCGTCCTCAATCGTGGCGTAGAACTGTCGTCGCCAGACCTCGTGGGGCGGCGTGCCGCTGAACGGCTCGGCCATAGTGCGCCGCTCGCGTTGCAGGCCCTGATCGACACGGTCCAGCCAATGGGCGATCCAGCCGGCGTTGAACTCGGCCACCACAATCTTGAGGCGCGGGTGGCGCTCGCACACCCCCCGGCACATGAACTCGACAATGGTGCGCTGGACCGTGGCCTGGGCTGCGGCATAGTCGGCGATGCCATCGTCACGGATGCGCGGACCACGATACTCGCGCGGCACGTAGGACATCGTGCCAACGTGCATTGACAGCGGAAAGCCCGCCTCCTCGGCGCGGGACCAGATGGGTTCGTAGGCCGGGTCGTAGTACGGCCGCTCGACGGGCGAGGTGCAGGGAATGCAACCGCCTTTGAAGCCCAGCTTGAGGAGCCGGTCGATTTCCTCAGTCGCGGCCCGGGGGTCTTGGACGGGGATGGCCGGCAGGCCGAACAGCCTGCCCTTGGCCGCGCTGGTGTAGTCGTACAGCCAGTCGTTGTAGTTGCGCTGCAGGGCGACCAGGAGAGCGGTGTTGGCCAGGCCGAACATGTCAAAGAAGCCGGGATACAGGAACTCGGCCGCCAGACCGTCCGCGTCCTGATCTTCGTGGCGGTGCGCGCCGTCCACCAGACCGGGCCGCATCCCGGCATAGCCCTGCTTGAACAAGGCCACCAGCTCAGGGTCCTGCATATGGGCGACATCGGGCTTGCGGCCGGGCTTGCGGTGCAGCGGTTCGTTCCGTGCCAGCCGCGTCGCCGCCATGCCCATGCGGGCGACGCTGACGCCGTGCAGGCCACGAGCCGGAATGACGATGGCGGCCACCTGGTCGCCCACATCCATGACACGCGGCGCTTCGTCGCCAAAACGGGCGGCCAGGCCGGTAAAGACATCGCGGCCCTCCACAACGTGCGAATCCGCGGAAATCGGTTTCATGGCTCCCCTCCCAGAACGATAGATGCGGACGATTCTGCGTCCGTCACGTCAGCTGCTTCTTGGCTACGCGGGCTTCCGCACGCTAGCACGCACCCGGACGAACGTGAAGGCGCCGGCGGCAAATGACCAGTCCTTTTGAAAGGTCCAACCTGTGTCTGCTACGCTGGCTGTCTCAGCACCCCTCTCCCTGAGCGACTGTAAGATTCTAAAAGGAAGACATGAGCATTAAACTGACTCTCACGGTTGCATTTCCTGAAATCGAGCCCCCCACTGCCAGCCCGGGGGCTGGGATACGAGGCTGGATTGAGCTTTCTTGTCTCTGGTGGACGCCTCCGGGACCAGAGGGTATATGATTGCAATATTCTCCTGTTCGCCTGGAGCGAGAGAAATGGATACACACACCACCCCGCCCCGCAGGGACGAAGATAACAAAGAAAAGCAATCGAGCGTGAACCAAGATCGCGTGGAATTGAATCCAACTGACGACGACACCGGTCTTGAGATTGAACAGGATGATCCGCAGGTAAGTATCGAACATCCTTTTGATCCGGAAAAAATACGGGTTCGGACAATCTCCTGCCTCGTGGAGCAGATCGTCTCGAGGATCAAGCATGATGAGATTGACTTGGAACCAGACTTTCAGCGCTCCCTCGTTTGGGACGAGCAGCGCAAATGTCGGTTGATAGAATCTTTGCTCTTGCGCATCCCTATCCCTGTTTTTTACGTTGCCGCGGATGAGGAAGAAAATTGGTCTGTCGTCGATGGCGTCCAACGCATGTCTACCATTTACAGCTACATGAGAGATGAATTCCCATTGAGTCAACTCCAGTATCTCGGCCAACTCGACGGAATGACGTATAGTGAGCTGCCGCGGCCAATGCAGCGGCGAATCAATGAAACCCTATTTATCGTGAATATCATCGAGCCGGGAACACCCAGAGACGTTACGTTCAACATCTTTCGACGCATCAACACAGGTGGAGTACCGCTCAAAGGCCAGGAGATCCGTGCTGTTCTCCATCGCGGTCCAGTTCGGACATACCTGAGAGAACTCGCAGAAACCGAGGAATTTCTTGATGCTACAGCTGGTTCGATCAAGACAAAACGAATGGCTGACCGTGAATGTATTCTCCGGTTCCTGGCTTTTTATATCGACCCCTGGGAGAAATATGACACAAATGATCTCGACGGCTATCTAAGCCAGACCATGACGAAAATTAATCAGATGCCTCCGGAACGACTCGCCGCCATCGCTGGGGATTTCAAGAGAGCCATGCGCGCCGCCCTCCATATTTTCGGCGATGACGCGTTTCGCAAACGTTACACTCTGGACGATCCCCATCGCCCGATTAGTAGGGCATTGTTCGAGGTCTGGAGTGTCCAAATGGCTCACTGTTCACAGGAGCAACTCAACAATCTTGTCAGAAAACGCCAGACAGTCGTTGAGCGGTTTATATCACTCATGAACAACGACAGCGACTTCGATAGAGCAATCTCTTATTCGACCGGAATACCTCAACGTGTGAAAAAACGTTTCAGCGCGATCGAACAATTGGTCAAGGAGATTCTGTAATGCTCAGGAAGATCAAATTATCGAATTTCAAGTGCTTCAAAAATCTGGATTTAGACTGTGCGCCACTCATGTTGTTGTGCGGTCTAAATGGCATGGGAAAAAGCACCGTTATACAGGCATTGCTACTACTGCGCCAGTCGTTTCAGTCAGGAGATTTGTCTGCCGGGAGGCTGGTCTTAGGAGGAGAACTTGCAGACCTTGGAACCGGGAAGGATGTGTTATTCGAGGGCGCTGATAACGATGTAGTGGAATTCGAGCTCCAGTGTGACGAAATACAGACGCCTTGGGAATTGTCTTTTGGCTACTCAACGACGACCGATCAATTGAGCGCTGAGACTGACCCCTCACAACAGCCCGCCTCCTTTGTACCAACGAAGTGGCATCGAATCCCCCCATTTGCAAAAACCCTCATCTATATTGAGGCAGGGCGGCTCGGGCCTGAAAAGTCCTATCCGCTCTCGGAAACATCTGCGCGCCGGGGCGATCTCGGTACAACCGGAGAGTACGCGTTAAACTACTTACACGCATACCAAGATAAGCTGTTACCCGAAAACGACCCACGCTGTCCCACACAACAGAGTCGCCGCCTACATGACGTAGCCAACGAATGGCTACGGATAGTGACTCCTGGCGTCCATCTGCAGATTGAGGCTGTTCGGGCTGCCGACGTTCTCATTCCGGGGTTCTCGTTTGATCGCCCAGGAGATATTCGGACTCAGGCTTACCGTGCGACGAATGTAGGATTCGGTTTATCGTATACCTTGCCGATTATTCTTGCCCTGCTGGCGGACAGGGGCACCTTATGCTTGATCGAGAATCCCGAGGCACACCTTCACCCACGGGGACAGACAAAGTTAGCAGAACTGGCGGCTCGCGCTTCTCTGGCCGGCGTTCAGGTTGTTGTCGAAACCCATAGCGATCACTTCATGGATGGCGTTCGCATCGCTGTCCGCGAGGGGCTGATCCAGCCGGAGCAAACTGCTTTTCACTATTTTGAGCGCGTCGATGGTGTGACTGGTGTTTCCTCGCCGAAAATCGACACGGATGGGCGTTTATCGACATGGCCGGTTGGCTTCTTTGACCAATACGAAGAGAATCTGGCGAAACTCCTCGCTCCCCGGTCCTGACATGCGCGAGATGGTTCTGAACCACATCAGCGTCCAATCACCCGACCGACAAGCGGCCGTTGGGTGGTTGAGGGACATATCAGTCGGTATGTCGTACCTCACCACCAACAAGGTCGCGCAATTAAGCCTGAGAATGCAGCACCCGGAACAGGAGATACACTGCCTGCCCGATTACTCATTATCCGATGCCTACCAAGACTTACGGCAGAGTGGCGCACGGGAGGAGTATCTCTTCCTCATGAGGCTGAGCACCAAATGTCCGCTCCTCAGAGAAGTCGAGTTGGATGTCAAAGATCGGTTTCAGGCGTGTGAGGCAAAACAGTTACCGTCGGAAGATGGAGAGCCGCTTGTCTTCTGCGCCATCACCGATTGTATCGCCGTCGGATTTCCGTCGGAGCCGGTCTGGGATAGCGACCGTCTCGCGATCAGCTTTAACGAGCTGCTACCTGACGCGAGCATTGAGGAAAGATGCGAATCAATCGACAATCTGACTCGATTCGTTCACGCTCGTTTGATCTACGAACGCCATCGGGAAACTTTTCTTCAGTTTGAAAGTCCTTCGGCGTTGTGGGAGCACAGAGAAGAGAGGTTCCCCAATCTCATTTTCGGACCAGATGTCACGATACCACCGGAGTTTTTTCTACCTATCGTCAAGAGACTCGACGAACTCGACAAGGCGGCTGCGGAATGGCGCCGCGTCGGAGGGGCTATTCCCCGGTGGCCCTGCAAAGTGACTCCCGAGAGCAAAGAGCTAAGAAAGGATAAGAAACTACTCGACGCCCGTCGATTCAGATCGCAGAGTAGCCCGCGAGAACTGTTTGAGTGGCACGCCCGGCTGGGCAGTGGGCTACGGATTCACCTCCGTTTCGACTCGTCGTCACAAGAAATCGAAATTGGATACATAGGTCCCCATTTACCACTCTGATCTCTGCGGCATTCGATTCCAGCACCGATAGAATCCAGCGAGCGCGGAGGGACTTGGAGCAAGCTGCCACGCCCGCCGAAGCAACATCCAAGACAACGCTATACCTACAGACGTGGTCAGCTCTACCATGGTATCCGTCGTTGACAGGCAGCCTTCCCCCTTCTATTCGACTCCACGATTTCGAGCCAATAGCGAACGCGCTCAACACACCAACAGCTTCTAAACGATATTCCTCACGCGGCTAAGCGTGAAGGCGCTGGTGGTCTGGGGCCGGCGGCGGGCACTAGCGCGTCCTGTGAATAGATTGAACCGGCGGAGACGCTTCAACCAGGCGTACAGCTGTGGCAAGCTGCTGGCAGCGGACGAAAAGAGAGGAGCAGCCGATGGCCCGAGCCTATTCCCAAGACTTGCGGGATCGTGTGATTGATGCAGTGGCGAGCGAGGGCCTGAGCCGGCGGGCAGCAGCGCGACGGTTTGGGGTCAGTCCTGCCTCTGCGATCAAGTGGCTGCAACGCTGGCACAGGACTGGCGCGCGGGGGAGTGCGGGCACCGGCGGGCATCGGCCCTCGAAGGTGAAGCCAGCGCGCGCGTGGTTATTGGCCGTGATTGCGACGCAGCCGGACATCACGCTGGCGGCGTTGGCGGCGCGGTTGCTGGCAGAGCGGGGAGTGAAGGCGGACACCGGGATGCTGTCCCGGTTCTTCCAAGGCGAAGGGATCAGTTTCAAAAAAAAGTCTCGCGGCCTCCGAGCAGGCGCGGCCGGATATCGCGCGGCGGCGCGCCCACTGGCAGCGCGCTCAAGGCCGGCTTGATCCCCGCCGGCTTGTGTTCATTGATGAGACGTGGGCCAAGACCAATATGACCCGGCACTACGGCCGCTGCCCACGCGGCCAGCGGTTGGTTGCCACGCGGCCGCAGGGCCACTGGCAAACGCTGACGTTCGTGGCCGCCCTGCGCCACGACCGGATTGCCGCCCCCTGTGTCTTCGATGGCCCAATCAACGGCCTGCGTTTCCTGGCCTATGTGGAGCAATGCCTGCTCCCGACCCTCACCCCGGGCGATATCGTCATCCTGGACAATCTCAGTAGCCACAAGGGCACGGCTGTGCGCAGGGCCATTGAGGGAGCCGGGGCCACGCTACGCTTCCTGCCGCCCTATTCGCCCGATCTCAACCCGATTGAACAGGTCTTCGCCAAGCTCAAAACTTTACTCCGCCACGCGGCCGAACGCACTGTTGAGGCGACGTGGCGCCGGATCGGAACCCTGCTCCATCACTTCGGCCCTGAGGAATGTGGCCATTACTTTACCCATGCGGGCTATGCTTCAACCTAAAAACAGAAGGCTCTAGGCCGAATCGATGTCTTCCTGCCTGCCCACCAGGTGCAGGCCGAGCAGCAGCACGGCGGCCAGGCCGTACATCACCCCAAAGGCCGGGGCGGCCGCAAGACCGAACACGTTCTGGACCCCGGCCGGGGTGAGGGTGTAGGCGTGAATCACGCCGGCCAGCGACAACACCGCCGCAGCTGCGGTCCAGGCGGCGGCGCGGACAAACTCGCGTTCGATGACGAACACCAGAATCGCCGCCAAGACCATCGAACTCAGCAAAAAGCCCTGGCTGAGGGCGATGACCCCGTGGATATACAGGTCGGCCCCAAACGTCGGCGCGACCTCGTACAGACTGGAACCGGCCTTGCGGATGCCGGTCTCAACCAGTTGCAGGGCCCAGGCGGCCAGGGCCGGAATCAGCCCCAGCGCCACGGCCAGGGCGTGATGGCGCGGAACAGTCTGAAACGCCTGGGCGGTCATCATGATTCCGATCCACAGCAGAATGCCCAGCGTCACCTCCACCGGCACAATCTGCAAGACGAGCGTCATCCCGCCGGTCAGACACAGCACGGCCACCACGGCTCCGTTGATCATTGAGTAGGCCGACCGGGCGCCCATCGCCTTCCAGGCCGGATGACCGATATAGATGGTGGTCGGAAAGGCGCTGCCGAACAGGGCGGCGATCAGCGTCCCGGCTCCGTTGGCCAGCAGACACGGGCGCGTCTCGTAGCGATCCCCGGCCGCCTCGGCACTCTCCAGATTTTGCAGCGAGCCAATCACGTTGAACAAACCCATGGGGACGATGACCGACAGGTAGCGCCAGCCTTCTCCACTGCTCAGCAGGGCAAACAGATCGGCCGGCACGGGCCGTGGCAGATGGACGCCAAAGTTATAGGTATCGGTCGGCGGTTCAAACACGGACCAGCCAAAGGCGCGCAGCAGCCAGACCAGGCCGACACCGGTCAGAACGGCCACGAGTCCGCCCGGCAGCCCCAGGGGCAGGGTCTTGCGGGAGGCATAGCTGATCAGAATGATCAGCATCGGCAGCAGGGCGATGGCCGGAGAGGCGAAGATCTGGAAAATAAATCCCATCGCAATGAACGTGATGGCAATGCCGGCCAGCGCGGCCAGCAGCGCCGCCCGAGGGGTATAGCGCCGCAACCAGTCGCCGACGAACGCGCCGACCGTTTCCAGCAGCCCGCTCAGAAAGCACGCCAGCAGTCCGGCCTGCCAGGCCAGGGTGGGATTCCCGGTGAGCTGGTAGATCGGCCCCATGATCAGAAAAAAGTAGGCAAACACACTCGGGGTGTTGATGCCGTAGGGCAGCGCCGTGACATCGTTCCGCCCGGTGCTCTGCATCAGCTGCCGGGCCTGCCAGGCGTAAAAGGCGTTGCCGAACAGGATCGACAGGGCCGCCCCGGGCAGGATCTGGCCGGTGACCAGCTCGGGCGGAAAGCCGCACACCACGGCTCCCAGCACGGCGATCAGCATGAGCTGGATCAGGTTATCAATGAACAGCCCGAAGAACCCATCAATATCCCCACGTACAATCCGCATAGGCATGCGCCTAGTTGTAGGGATATTCGCGGCATTTTTCCAGACTCCACATTGATTGCCCGGAGCGTATTGCTCCAGGGTATAACCACGGTTATACTACGGCGCATGAAGACGGCGATTTCGATTCCTGACGATATTTTTCTGGCCGCCGAACAGTTGGCTAAACGCATTGGCTCTTCTCGCAGCGAACTGTACACCACAGCTCTGGCCGCGTATCTCAAAGACCATCAGCATCAGGGCGTGACCGAGCGCTTAAACGCCGTCTACGCCCAGGCAGAAGAGTTGTCGGCGCTTGACCCGGTGTACCACGCCTTCCAAGCGCTGTCCCTGTCGCGGGAAGACTGGTAATGCGACGAGGGGAGATCTGGTGGGCCTCTCTTCCTGAACCGAGCGGCTCAATGCCCGGGTACCGCCGGCCTGTTGTGCTTATCCAATCTGACGTTTTTACCGCCAGTCGCATTCGGACCGTCCTGGCCGCCACCCTGACCTCAAACCTGAGACTCGCCCAGGCTCCTGGCAATGTCCTGCTGCCCAAAGAGCACACCGGGCTTCAGAGGGATGCAGTCCTGAATGTGTCTCAGCTCATCACCCTCGACAAGGCATTGCTGACCGAACGGATAGGCAAACTGAGGCCCAGGCATCTGCGGGAGCTGGAGGCAGGCTTGCGTCTTGTTCTTGCGCTATGACACACGAGGAGCAACCGTATGCAAAAAAAGTCCATGCGTGACCTTGACCTCGACGGCAAACGCGTCCTGGTGCGGGTCGATTTCAACGTCCCCCTGGACAACGCCAAGGTCAGCGATGACACCCGTATCCGGGCTGCCCTGCCGACCCTGAACTATCTCATCGAACGCGGCGCCAGGCTGATCCTGTGTTCCCATCTGGGACGGCCAAAAGGCCGCCCGAGCCCGGCCTACAGCCTACGGCCCGCAGCTGAGCGGCTGAGCCAGTTGATCCGACGGCCGGTCCGGATGGCGGCTGACTGTGTCGGGCCGGCGGTCCGAGAGCAGGCTGCGGCCTTGCAAACAGGTCAGCTGCTGCTGCTCGAAAATCTGCGTTTCCATCCCCAGGAAGAGGCCAATGAGGCGGCCTTCTGCAGGGAGTTGGCCGGGCTGGCCGAGGTGTATGTGAACGACGCCTTTGGCTCGGCCCACCGGGCTCACGCCTCAACGGCCGGGGTGGCGGCCCTGCTGCCGACGGTGGCCGGCTTCCTGATGGAACGCGAGCTGAATTTTCTCGGTAGGGCGCTGGCCGATCCCGACCGGCCTTTTGTCGCCATCCTGGGCGGGGCAAAGGTGTCGGACAAGATCGGGGTGATCGAGCGGCTGCTCAGTATGGTTGATCGCCTGCTCATCGGCGGGGGAATGGCCAATACTTTTCTCAAAGCCCAGGGCTGGGCGGTCGGGCAGTCGCTGCTCGAAGTCGAGACGCTCGACCTCGCCGGCAGGCTGCAGCAACAGGCCGGTGACCGCCTGCTGTTGCCCGAGGACGTGTGCATTGCCGACCGCTTCGACGCCGAGGCGCAAACTCGAATCGTCGGGGTTGATGCCGTGCCCGACGAGTGGCGCATTCTGGATATCGGCCCCCAAACCATCGCCCGCTTTAGCGCCAGCCTGCAAAACGCCCGGACCGTGATCTGGAACGGCCCCATGGGCGTGTTTGAGCTGCCGCCGTTTGCGGTCGGCACGTTTGCCATGGCGCGGGCGCTGGCCGAGCTGCCGCAGGCAACGACGATTATTGGCGGCGGGGATTCCGCAGCCGCAGTTGAGCAGTCCGGCCTGGCTGACCGGATGACGCATATCTCAACCGGTGGCGGGGCGTCGCTGGAGTTCCTGGAGGGCAAACAGCTGCCCGGCGTAGCCGCCCTGCACGATGCCTAGGGGTCGGTTCAGCTCATCGTTTTCGATTGGGGCATCAGACGCAAACTGCGCAATCGGTTGAGGGCGGCGGCAATCTCAAAACGCCGCGCCCGAGCCCGGTCGCCAAAGCCGGGCTGAGTCAGGACTTCCAGGCCGTCGTGCTCAACGCGGGTCTCGATCAGCTCAATGATGTCGGTCAGGCTGCGCCGGCCGTCACACAGCCCGCGGGCGCAGGCCAGCAGGATATCCCCGATCATCCGACACTGGGCCGGGTCAACCAGTTGAGCCAGCAGCGAGACCTCGATCTCTTCAGTCCCAAACTCAATGGTGCGGGTTTTCACGCCGCGCACCCGCTCGGCCCTTCTGCCCCGGCTGGGGTCGAGGCTCTGCGGGTCGGGCAACCGGTCCGCAGCCGGCGGCCAGCTCCCAGCTGACTGCGGACCAGCCTGGGGCAGGGCGGCGGCAATGTCTTTGGCCCGAGCCGTGACATCATGGGGCCGATACTCGTCCAGGTGAATCACCCAGTCCGCCACGTCGAGGTAGTCGCCGGCCCCACCCACGACCAGAATCGAAGACACCCCACGCTCCTCCCACAGCTGGCGAACGCGGTCGAGATAGGGCGTAATCGGCTCTTTGTCATCCGGCACCAGGCGCCGCATCCGGGCGTCCCGAATCATGAAATTGGTCGCCGCCGTATCCTCGTCAATCAACAGCGCGGTCGCACCGACCTCCAGGGCTTCGACAATCGCTGCGGCCTGCGAGGTGCTGCCCGAGGCGTCGTCGGTGTCAAACCGGTCGGTTCGGCGCCCGAGCGGCAGGGCGGTGATGAACGGCCGCAGATCGACCCCCCGGACAGCGCGCCCGTCCTCGGCCCGAATGCTCACCGCCCCCGGCACGCTCACGCAGCGCTCCCGCCCGTCACCCGGAATGTGGTCGTACACCCCTTGGGCCAGGGCTGCCAGCAGGGTCGATTTGCCGTGATAGCCGCCGCCGGCGATCAGCGTCACTCCGGCCCGGACGCCCAGCCCGCGCAGCAGGCCGGCGTGGGGGGCTTCAAGCTCACAGGCCAGGGCCGGCGGCACCTCGAGCGGAATCGCTCCGTCGAGCGGTCTATCCTCCGCTCCGCTGTGGCGGGGCAGGCTGCTGCCCTCGGCGACAAAGGCGACCAGACCGTGGGCGCTGAGCTGCCGGCGCAGGGCCAGCTGGTCTTCAACCGTCTGCACATGTCTGGCGAGCTGGGGGCGGTCGAGGCGCGTCAGCACACGGTCGAGCGCCTGTGGCAGACGGCCGGTCAACAGGGCGGCGGCCTCGCGTCCCAGAATCCGGCGCCCGGCCGCGGGCAGGCCGGCAGTCAGGCGGAAGCGCAGGCCGCCGTCCTGGCCGAGCCTGACTGCGGTGCGCTCCAGCACGTGCTGGCCGACGGGCAGGATTTCAAGCAGGCCGCTCTTGCCGCTGCCCGTTTTGCGGCGCGCGCCGGCCAACTCCCGAATGACCGCCCGGTGGACGAAATCAGCCGTCGCGCGTCTGGCCTCGGGACTGCGGCAGGCCCGCTCGGGCAGACCGGGAGTCGGGATATCGACGCGCAGACGGCTCGGCGCGGCAAACGGGTCACCCTGCACGTGCTCGAACCTCAGCCGCAACGCGCCCAGCCCATACGTCCGTCCCCGCAGATCCTTGTAAAAACCGTACGGTCGCCCGTCCAGACGACTCAGCTCACCCGCTAAATCAGATCCCAGGTCCGCCATCTTCCGCCTCCGACTCGCCCCTGTCCGTGTCCTTACCGCCGGACGCGAGCCGGCAGCCCTGCTTCGACTTCGCTCCGCTACGCTCAGCATGAATGGGAGGCCGTTGGGCCTGAGCGTAAGGCGCACCGCGCCTGAAGTCGAAGGGCGACACAGCATCGTTATTTGCGCTAAGGTTGTGGCTGGGCAGGCATGCGCAGACTTCGGCGCAGACAGTACACGACCACCAGCAGGCTGATCGCCATCCACACCCCGCCCCACATCACCGTTGCCCCGCCGAACTCCTCGGCCAGCATACGCGCGTCGGAGCGCAACTGGGAACGGGCGATGGTGTCGCTATAGATGTCCAGCGGCGCGTACAGCATGCTGGTCAGTCCGATCAGACGTAGCAAAAAGCCGTTGACGGCCGACCTGACCCACCAGCCCGCCGCCACCATGCCGCACCCGGCCAGACAGCCGAAGGCCAAGCCGAACAGGTTGCGGACATACACCAGCGTAATGCCGGCCACAGTCAGCCCCAGCACCACCATGATCGTCTGCTGCCGCCGGGTGCCGGTCGCCAGCAGGTAGATGACCACCCCCCAGGCCAGGGAACCGAGATACCCGGCGCTCAGACTGAGGAAACGGTTGCCGCCGACGGCAATCACCTGTCCCCCCTGCTGGGGATCGATGGCCATGGACCGGACCGTCCCGCCGGTCGCCACGGTGACCAGGGCGTGCGACGCCTCATGAAAAAAGACCACCAGCAGCTTGAGCGGGTAGACAGGGGCGTGATGCCACAGCAGAACAATCAGCCCCAGTGAGCCGGCCAGATAGACCGCCTGTTTCATCCTGCGCCGTATCGTGCTAGGCGCTGAGCCGGGCAATCACCTTGATTTCGACCAGGGCGCCGGGAAACGCCAGCTCGGTAGTGCCGATCGCCGTCCAGGCCGGATAGGGCTCGTTCATATAGCGATCCTTGACCTTCATGAACGTGCCCAGGTTCTCGCGCAGGCCGACATGAAAGGTCGTCATCTCGACCACGTTGTCAAACGAGACCCCGGCCGTTTCCAGGACGGCTTTGACATTCTCGAACGCCTGGATGAACTGGGTTTCAGGATCGTCGGCAATGGCGTTATCGGCGCCGTTGCCGAGCTGGCCGGAGCAGAACAGGCGATCGCCATCCTTGATCGCCGGGGCGAAATGGAAGTTCGTATAGTAGCTCTCCATACCGGCCGGAGTCACAACTTCTTTGCTCATACAGATCTCCTTTCTCGAATCGTCTCAGGTCGAAGCCGCCGCCAGGGCGGGCGGACGGGCCGAACGCAACGGACACAGGCGCGGCTCCCACCCGGTCAGACGCACGTCCTGGCCCTGGTGGGAAATCGTCAACTCGCTGCCCTGGCGCAGCAGATAGGTCACCGCATCGGGCTGAATATCAACCATCAGGTTCATCCCCCGCACCATCAGGGGAAATTTCAGCCGCTGCCACTGGGCCGGCAGCTTGGGATCAAACGACAGGCGGCCGCCATGATCGCGCATGCCTCCGAAGCCGTACACCAGCGCCATCCAGGTCCCGCCCATTGCGGCCAGGTGTATGCCGTCCTGGACGTTGCCGGTGACGTTGGCCAAGTCCATGAGGGCGGTCGAGCGAAAGTATTCGTAGGCCTTCTCGGCATACCCGATGTCTGAGGCGGCAATGCTCTGGATTGAGGCTGACAGCGACGAATCGCCGGTCGTCAGGGGGTCGTAATAGTCAAAATTGCGCTTTTTCTGCTCAATGGTGAATTCGTGGCTGAGCAAGAACATGGCCAGGACTACATCAGCCTGTTTGATGATCTGGCGGCGATAAATCATCAGCGGATGATGGTGCAGAAAGACGGGATATCTCTCGGTTGGAGTATGGGTAAAATCCCACGGCTCCTGGTCCAGAAAGTGGTCGTCCTGGGAATGGATGCCAAGCTCCCGGTCGTAGGGCACATACATCCGGTCGGCCACGTCCTGCCACTGGGCGACCTCCTCAAAGGCCAGACCGGTCTTCTCGACCAGAGTCGCGTACCAGCCGGGCTTGTCTTTTTGCAGCGCCGTCACGGTCCGGGCGGCGTAGCGGAGGTTCTCGCGGGCCATCAGATTGGTAAAGGCGTTATTGTTGACCACTGTGGTGTATTCGTCAGGCCCGGTCACGCCGTTGATACAGAACTTCCCGCCCGCCCGTTCGGAGTAAAACCCGAGGTCACACCACATCCGGGCGGTCTCGACCAGCATTTCGGCGCCGACTTCCTGCAAGAACTCGGCGTCGCCGGTGGCGTCTGCATATTTGCGCAGGGCGTACATGATGTCGGCATTGATGTGGTACTGGGCCGTTCCGGCCGCGTAGTAGGCAGAGGCTTCCTCGCCGCTGATCGTCCGCCACGGAAATTTGGCTCCCCGCAGCCCGAGTTCCTGGGCACGCTGGCGGGCGTGGGTCAGCTTATCGTGGCGAAACTTGAGTAGGTTACGGGCGATTCGGGATGCGGTGTAGATCAGAAAC
This sequence comes from uncultured Binatia bacterium (SeqCode), assembly GCA_965243735.1. GTDB lineage: Bacteria > Desulfobacterota > Binatia > Bin18 > Bin18 > JAAXHF01. The sequence continues at coordinate 1,517,310 of CBDEVZ010000008.1, read as the reverse complement.
GGCATGACATAGATTTCGCCGTCCCAGAAATAGTGGCCCTCATACGCCTGCCCGGTCAGCCCCTTGGCCGGCACGCCCGCCCCCTCGACTCTGGCGGTCGCCTGGCACAGCTGAAACAGATTGAAGCGTACGTCCTGCTGAACGGTCGGCTGACCTTCGATTTCCACGTCGCTGCGTTGCCAAAAGTCGTACAGATACAGCTGCTGGCTGTCCAGCAGCTCTGAAAAGCCGTGCTCCAGAGCCCGGTCAAGCGTGTGCTCGGCCCGCGTGCATAGCTCATCGGTCGGCGCCGAGCCCGAGGTGTGATAGGTCATATACTTGGTCAGGCTGATGGGCTGACCGGGTAAAGCCTCGACACGCAGGACGAACTTGCCGGAGTCCGGTGTACTCGCGCTGGTATAGGAGAAGCGACACGCGGTTTCCAGGCTGTGATCAATACCGCAGGCGATCGTCATCCGGCTGCGTCGGGTCGCATGGCCCAGTACGATCCGTTTATCCCTGCCCTCCGGCACATAGTGGTGTTCGGGCAGGAGTGGACGCTCCGGGAAATCGCGGGCTTTACGGGGGTCTGTGCTGGCCGCGTCTGGAACGCTGTGGCGGTAGACGACCTCGGAGGAAATCACGACTGGGGCCGGGGCGTTCAAGACCGTCACCTTATATTCAATCGCGGCAAGATGGCGGTGACTCAGGGAGACCAGACGACGCGATTTGATCAGCACCCGCTTGCCGGCCGGCGTCTCCCACAGGAGCTCGCGATTGAGCGTGCCGCCCCTCATATCGAGCGTGCGGGTATAGTGCAGCAGGTTGGCATAGCGCAGCGAGAGCGGTTCATCGTCGACGTACAGCTTGATGATCCTGCTATTCGGGACGTTGACAATCGTCTGACCGGTTTTGGCGAAACCGTAGGCTTCCTCGCCGTACACAATCGGCCACGACTCGTAAAAAGCATTGACAAAGGTGCCGTCTTCCTCGACTGGCGAGTCTTCCTCAAAGCAGCCGCGCATACCCAGATAGCCGTTGCTGAGGGCGAACAACGTCTCCGTCCCGGCCAGGAACTGCGGATAGTAGCGGTTTTCAATAATCTTCCATCCATCAATCGGATAGACGGAGTGGGGAAGACCCAGGGCGTGTTGCTTAATCATGGCCAATCAGATCCCTCAGGTCGGTGACGACAATATCGGCCCCATGCTCTCGTAGGGCCGGCGCTTCGTCGGCCTGGGCGCGACGCGCCACGCCCACCACCAACCCAAAGCCGCCCGCGCGGCCGGCCTGAACACCGACCAGCGCGTCTTCAATCACCACCGCCCGCTGGGGCGAGACGCCGAGCTGGCGAGCCGCAGCCAGGAAGGTATCGGGTGCGGGCTTGCCCTTCAGTTTGAGTTCGGCCGCCGTCCCACCGTCGAGCCGCAGGTCGAACAGGTCGGCCATATGAGCCGCCTCCAGGATCGCCCGGCAGTTGCGGCTCGACGACACAACGGCTGTTTTCAGGTCCCAGGCGCGCACCGCCCGCACAACGCTCAGTGCGTCCGGATAGGTCTCGACCCCGTCCGCAGCAAGAACGGTCTGGATGAGGTCGTTCTTGCGATTGCCCAGTCCGCACACCGTCCGGCGCTGGGGAGAATCGTCCGCGGCACCGTAGGGCAGACACAGACCGCGCGCAGCGAGAAAACTCTGGACGCCCTCGTAGCGTGGCTTGCCGTCAACGTAGCGGGGGTAATCGGTGCGGATATCAAAGGGCACGAAGACGCTGTTGTCGCAGCGCGCCTGCTGTTGAAGAAACTCGTCGAACATGCGCTTCCAGCACGCGGCATGCACTTTTGCGGTCGCCGTGAGTACCCCGTCAAGGTCGAACAATACAGCCTCAAAGCGTTCCGGTGTTATCGAGTGGGGCGGACTCATGCGACCCCCTGTTTGCCGCCGACCCTCTCCTGACAGCTCCCCTGGCGGCGCGGTCAGGTCGCACGGTGACACGGAAGCCTCCCACGGTCAAGAGCAAAGCGTCCCTATTCGCGCGAGCCGGGCGTGATGCTGAGGACCAGTTCTTGGCCGTGACGCTGGACGCCGATCTCGACCGGCCTGTCAATCCGTAAGCCATCCAAAGCATAGGTGTAATCGTAGATATTTTCGATACGCTGGCCCGCCAGCCGAATAATAATATCGCCGTCTTGCAGACCGGCCCGGGCTGCGGGACCACCGCTGACCACGCCCGACAGCCTGACCCCGACCACGTCGGCCTGGGTGTAATCCGGGATGGTGCCCAGATAGGCGCGCAGCCCGACACGTCCGACCTGACGGGACGGTCGGTCTATTTCCCGGTAGTCGGGCACGTCCTGACGGGTGGCGAGCTGCGCGGCCAGGGCCGCCATCAGACGGGCGATTTTTTCCGTACCCGCGAGGTGAATTTTGTCGGCCGTGTCACGCGGTGTGTGGTAGTCCTCGTGCGCGCCGGTAAAGGCGCTCAGCACCGGCACCCGCTTGAGATAGAACGACGTGGCGTCGGTCGGCAGATAGCTCTCGTTTTGCAGGCTCAGCGGCAGCCCGAGCCCGGCGTTGGCCTGTTCGATGAGGTCGGTCCAGACCGAACTCGAACCGACGCCCTGGAGCACGGCGCTTTTTTGCAGCCGACCGATCATGTCCATGTTCAGGTAGGCGGCCGGTCTCGGCGCGGCCGGCTGAGCGGCGTGGTCGTCAAACGCGCGGGTAAAATGGCTCGATCCCAGCAGCCCCATTTCTTCCCCGGACCAGGCGGCGAATACCACATCCCGTTCCAACACGAGTTGCCCCCGGGCTTTTTGGGCGGCCAGCTGCTGGGCAATTTCGAGCAGGCCGGCAACGCCCGAGGCGTTATCGTCAGCCCCGTAATGGATGGTCCCTTTTTCTTGGCCGCGGGCCAGCGAGGCGGCACCGTGCCCCCTGCCGAGATGGTCGATATGCGCCCCGATCACCAGCGCCCGGGACCCGGCCGGCCCGTTCGCCGGCAGACGGGCCAGGACGTTCCGCCCGGTTTTTTTCTCCTGTTGGATATCTATGCGGGCGGTCAGCCGCAGCCCGGGCAGCGCAAACCCCGCGACCGGCCGGCCCGTATCCGCAGCGTCGTGCAGCGTCTTGAGGTCTCTGCCGCCGGCCTGTAACCAAGTGGCCGCAACCGCATCGGCGACCGACAGCACCCCAATACTCGTCCCGGCCAGCGAGGCGTCAAAGGCCAAGCCGACGAGTTGATCGTTGACCGTGGCGTTGGGCCCGCTGACGACAATGAGCCCCCGCGCACCGTGATCGCGGGCGACCATAGCCTTGCGACGCAGGCCGGCGTAGCGCTTGAGATGGGAGCGCCGCTGTTGGGCGATGTTTTCGGGCAAATAGCGGAAGACCAGCACCCAGTTGTCCGTCACATCGAGATGGCTGTACGAATCATAGGCGGGCTGACCGTCGGCCGCCGGGGCGACGATGCCATAGCCGGCGAATACGACTCCCGCAGGCTCGAACCGGCCGGTTTTGGAAAAGGTCAACGGACGCCAGTCTTGGTTGACCACATAGGCCGGTCCGGCCTGCGGTGTGGTCCGACCGTCTCGGGCTGGAAGCTCGCTCAGCAAGGTGTTGTTTGGCCCGAGCGAGACGCCAGCCGTAAAAGGAAAGGCCTGGAAGTAGGTGCCGTCATCACCCGCCGGAGCCAGCCCAAAGCCCTCAAACAGGGCGGCCACGTAGGCTGTCGCGGCGCGCTCACCGGCCGTACCGGTCAGCCGACCGGCCATCTGTTCAGAGGCTAAGGTCTCGATATGGCGCTGAAGGTCGGCGGCACGGATCTCCGGGGCGCCGACCTTCAGGGCGGCAGATGGGTCGGGGTGTTCTGAAACAGTTCCGTTGGCGGGCGCATCCGTGCCAGCCAGTGAGGCAAGCAGGGTGCAGCAGCCGACAACACCGAAAACCAGGGTTCGCTTCATGGCCGGAGATGATACCGTCTGCGACGGGACAGACCAAGGTCCGGTTTCATCCTCTTCTCTGGAGACAAGGCTGATCGGAAGCCTGCCTATCTCGACGAACCCCCGTCCCCCTCTCAGCGGGCTTCCATGACAGTGAGCCGGTGGCCGTGTTTGACCAGCGCCCGGACCGCCGGGGTCAATGCGCGAAGGGGACCAAGCCGGCTTGGCACGGGCGGACAAACAGGCCTGGCGCTCGGAGCCTCAAACGGCTGGGGATCTGGACCACAACCCGGTGAGCAGACGCTCCAGTGTGCCGATCATTTCCTGCTGGGCTGCGGCACTATCGTCCGCGTTGGCGATGTATGTGCCCGCTTCGAAGCACGTTGCCCATATCAGATGGATGAGTGGGTCAAGCGGCGGCGGGTCAAGCGCGCCCTCGGCCATCAACGGCTCGAACGCCTGTCGGAGAAGCAGCAGGGCGGGATCGGGTTCTCGGATTACAGCCTGGTCCAGGACTGCTGGGCCATCGGCAAAGAGAATGCGCCGCACCTGCGGGTCTGCGGCCTTTTCAATAAAGGCTCGGCACACCGCGAGCACGACCTGCTGCTGCGGAGCGCCATCGGCGACCTGGATACACTCGCTGATGGACTGGGCCAGAGCGATCCGCTGCTCCTGATAGACGGCAGCGAAGAGGGCGGCCTTGTCGCGAAACTGAGAGTACAGCGTGCCTCTGGTCACCCCGACAGTGCGGACAATCTCTTCGGTCGAGGTCTCTTCGTACCCGTGCTTCGCAAACAACTCCCGGGCGGTGTCGAGCAAGGCCCGGCGTCGTTTTTGCGTCCGTTCGGCTCTTGAACTGATGGCTGGCAAAATTCTCTCCTCCACTTCCCAGGACACTAGGGGGTGTCATCAGTTAAGGAGGATCACCGAGGCAGCGAGATAGATGGCTCCGAGAAAGCTGACAGCGCGTTTGTCGTAGCGGGTGGCGAGAGCACGGTATTGCTTGAGTTTGGCGAAGAAGTTTTCAATCAGATGGCGCGCTTGATAGAGGTGCTTATCATAGGGGCGAGGCTGGCGCCGATTGGCTTTGGGGGGAATGACCACCGTCACCTCCGCCTGCTCCAAACGGTCAATGACGCGCTCGTGGGCGTCATAGGCTCTATCGGCGAGCAAAGCCCGCACGTGCTTCAGCAGATGGGGCAAGAGGGCCTCCGCACCGGCCAGGTCAGAGGCTTGGCCGGGCGTGAGATGGAAGCCGGTCGGATTCCCGAGCGCATCGCACGTCGCATGGATTTTCGTGCTCAAGCCCCCGCGGGAGCGGCCGATGCATTCGGCCGCGGGGTCCCCCCTTTTGCCCCCGCCCCATGTTGGTGGACGCGGATGATCGTGGCGTCGATCATGGCATATTCGTTATCCGCATCGGCGGCCAGCTGCTTGAAAACCTGCTCCCAGACCCCACTTTTACTCCAGCGCATGTGGCGCGTATGAATCACGCGAAAATCCCCGAACCGGCTCGGCAAATCGCGCCAGGGAATCCCCGCACGATAGCGGTATAAGACCGCTTCCACAAACAACCGGTTATCCCGCGCCGTGCCCCCGACGTGGCCCTCCCGGCCGGGCAGCAGGTCCTGAATCCGTTCCCACTGATCCTCGCGTAACGCATACCGTCTCGCCATTGTGCACCCTCCCTTCGCTTGGGCTGACCAGGGCAGTATACCGAGACGAGACAGGAAAGCCGACCAGGGGGGCACGCTAACTGATGACACGCCCTAGCGCACGGCGCTTCGACAGCGGGCAGCTCGCACACCAGCCGAGAGCCATTGTTCGCTTCGCCACGGTTCTCGGGTGTGTCGGCCCGCGCTGTCCTCTCATACACCGACATTTTTTGCCGCCCAGTGTACGAACTCAGGTCTTCCATTGCGCCCGCAAAATTACGGGGATGGTCGAAAAAGTCGGCATTCGCCCCCGGGATGCCGGAGCGGGCAAGCCAGTGGGCGAGAGGAAGGTTCTGCCTGAGGGGAGAGACGGGCAACCGGGAGGATGGATTCGCTCCCGGCGATCAACAGCACCGGCCGGACCGGAGCCGCCCATCATCAACCCCGCCAAAGCTTGACGAGGTACAGAGGCTTCGCTAGTGTCGGCCGTATCATTCCCACAAGGAGGAACGCACTATGGCCTACCTATTCGCCCATATTAAGCTGCGGCCGGGGAAGGTGCAGCAGTTTACCGAGGTGCTCGGACAGCTGGCCCCGCTGCTGGAGAAGCACGGCGGCTGGAAGCTACACGGGAGTTACTTCAACGTCATCGGGCGTTTGCACACCGTCGTTGACGTCTGGGAGCTGCCCGACGCCAACGCCGTCCAGACGACCCTGGAAAAGGCCTCACAGGATCCCGAGTTCCAGAAATGGGCGCCGTCGATCGAGGAATGCGTCGAGGATGAAACCCTGCAGGTGATGACCAAGCTGCCGGTCTAGGCGGCCGGTCGGCCGAACTAGCCTTTGGGTCCGACCATATCTTCGGGTCGGACCCACTGATCGTACTCCTCAGCCGTCACATGGGCCAAGGCCAGGGCCGCTTCCCTGAGGCTTGACCCGTCCTTGTGCGCCTTCTTGGCGATCTCGGCCGCCTTCTCATAACCGATATGAGGATTGAGGGCGGTCACCACCATCAGCGATTCCTGCAGATGCTTCTCGATCCGTTCCGTGTTCGGCTCGATCCCGACCGCGCAGTGGTCGTGAAAGGCCCCACACGCGTCGGCAATCAGCTGGACGGATTCGAGCAGATTGTGGACCATCACCGGCTTGAAGACGTTGAGCTGGAAGTTGCCCTGCGAGCCGCCAAAGGCCACGGCCGCATCGTTGCCGAACACCTGCACGGCGACCATGGTCAGCGCCTCCGACTGGGTCGGGTTGACCTTGCCGGGCATGATGGAAGAGCCCGGTTCGTTCTCGGGGATGAGGATCTCAGCAATACCGGCCCGCGGACCGCAGGCCAGCCAGCGCACATCGTTGGCGATCTTCATCAGCGCCCCGGCCAGGGTTCGCAGCGAGGCACTGGCGGTGACCATGGCGTCGTGGGCCGACAGAGAGGCAAACTTGTTTGGCGCCGAGATGAACGAGCGTCCGGTCTCGGCCGACATCTTGGCCGCAGCCAGATCACCGAACTCGGGGTGGGCGTTGAGGCCGGTGCCGACCGCCGTCCCGCCGATTGCCAGCTCGCACAGGCCGGGAATCGCCCGACGTACGTCAGCCAGGGCGGCGTCAAGCTGGGCCGCCCAGCCGCCAATCTCCTGTCCCAGGGTGATCGGGGTGGCGTCCTGCAAATGCGTGCGACCGACCTTGACCACGGTACCGAACCGCTCGGACTTGGCGTGGAGGGTGGCGGCCAGCTGGCTGACGGCCGGAATCAGCACGTCTTCGAGCTGTTCGACCGCAGCAATATGCATGGCAGTGGGAAAGGTATCGTTGGAACTCTGACCGCGGTTGACATGATCGTTGGGGTGGATCGGCTTCTTTGAACCCATCTCGCCACCGGCCAGCTCAATAGCCCGGTTTGAGATCACCTCATTGGTGTTCATATTGGTCTGAGTACCCGAGCCGGTCTGGAAGACCACCAGCGGGAAGTGGTCGTCAAGAGCACCGGAGATCACCTCGTCGGCCGCCCGCACGATCAGGTCAACCTTGTCCTGGGGCAGCTGCCCCAACTCGCCGTTGGCCAGAGCGGCGCTTTTCTTGAGCACGCCCATGGCCCGGACGATGGGCCGGGTGAAACGGAAACGCTCAACACCGATGGGGAAGTTCGTGCGCGAACGCTCGGTCTGGGCTCCCCAGTATCGGTCGGCAGCAACCTCGATTGCTCCCATGCTATCCGTCTCGGTTCTCGTTTTCATACCTTACCCTTTGCTTATGTTAATGGTCGGTCCCTGAGCAGAAAGAGATGGACCACAGCATTCAGATCGCCAGCAGGACAAAGATGGTCGCCACCGTCCCGACGATGGCCGCGCCATAACAGATAACCGCAATCGGCATCTGATAGCCGCGCATACCCGTATCGTACAGGGTATGCCGGATGCGGTGCACACAGTGAAAAAACGTCAGCGAGAACAGCACCAACAGGTAGAGCTTGGTCAGCGGATGGGCGACCAGGCTGGCCAGGGAGTCGGCCGAGACCCAGCCCAGAGGAATCGCGATGCCGCTCAGCACGACATGGATCGGCACCAGCAGAGCGGCAACCATGCCCCCGGCCGAAAACAGAGACCACCAAAACGCTTCGCCCGACTTGGCCATAGCTTCAGCTCCTCAGGACGATCAACAGGATCACGACCGACACCACCAGCCAGGCCAGATAGTGCGAGCCGGCGATCACAACCGGCGGCACGCGCTCTTCTCCCCGGCGCACGATAATGACCTGGGGGGTCAGGTTGAACCAGGTGATGCTGTGGTAGAGCGCGGCAGCCAGGACCAGCAGGTGGAACACAATCCATCCCGGCGAGGCCAGCCGCGCCGCCGCTGCCGCATACGCCTCGGCTCCCTCGGCCAACTCGGCAAGCTGGACGAGGAAGACGACCAGAAAGACGGCAATGAACACGCTGGTCAGCTCACGCAGCATGAAGAGCACATAGTTGCGCTTGGCCAGCCACCAAGTGGACGCGGATATCGGGCGGTGGTACGGCTCGCTCATTGCGATCCCCTCGGCAGCAGCATGGACTTGAACCAGTCGATGGCTCCAGAAGCCTTGGCCTGCTGAATGGCCCCGGCCGGGTCCACGTGCTTGGGACAGACGACGGAGCACTCGCTCACAAAGGTGCACTCCCACACGCCCTCGTGCTTTGAGATCACCTCTCGCCTGGCGTCTTCGCCCTGATCGCGGGAGTCGAGGTTATAGCGCTGGGCCAGGGCAATCGCCGCCGGCCCCACAAAGGACGAGTCCAGACCGTAGACCGGGCACGCCGCGTAGCACAGCATGCAGTTGATGCACATGCTGAACTGTTTATAGCTGGCCAGCTCGGCCGGGCTCTGCAAATACTCGCCCTCGGCAACCGGTTTCTCCTCCTCACGGATGAGCCACGGCTGGACATCCTGGAGCTTGGCCATGAAGTCGTCCATGTTGATGACCAAGTCGCGCTCGACCGGGAAATTGGCCAGCGGTTCGACCCGGACCGGTTGGGGATAGTAGTCCCGGAGAAAGGCCGCGCAGCTGAGCTTGGGCTCGTTATTGATCATCATGCCGCAGCTGCCGCACACGCCCATATGGCACGACCAGCGGTAGGACAGGCTGCCGTCCACCTCATCCTTGACATAGTTCAGCGCGTCCAGGACAACCCAGTCCTCGCGGTAGGGCACGGTGTAGGTCTGGAACGTCGGTTCTTGTTCGACCTCCGGCCGGTAGCGAAAGACCTCCAGCGTGATGCTGCGCTCAGCCATCGTTAATCTCCATATTTTCGTTCAGCGGGCGGCCAACGGGTGATGACCACATCCCGGTACTCGATGCGGGGCGGACCGTCGTCGCTGCGGTAGGCCATCGAGTGGGCCAGAAAGTTGTCGTCGTCGCGCTGGGGATGGTCGGTACGCTGGTGAGAGCCGCGCGACTCTGTCCGCGCGACTGCGGAATAGGCCACGGCCTCGGCCACGTCCAGCATGCACTCCAGCTCCAGGGCTGCCGTCAGGTCGGTATTGAAGGTCAGGCTGCGGTCGTCAAGGGTGATGTTGGCAAACCGCTCCTTGAGTTCGGACACCTTATTACAGGTCTCTTGCAGCGAGGCTTGAGTCCGATAAATACCGGCTCCGGTCTCCATGGTCGCCGTCATCTCGGCCCGCAGGCCGGCGATGCGCTCGGTGCCGCCGGTCTTGCCGATGAACTGCTGCTGGATGCGCGTCTGCTCGTCTCTGGCCTGAGCCTCAAGCGCCTGGGTGTCACACTCTGACTGTTCCTGGGCAAAGGTCGCGGCCGCGCTGCCGGCCCGGGCGCCAAACACCAGGAGTTCGGTGAGCGAGTTCGAGCCGAGCCGGTTGGCCCCGTTGATGCTGACACACGCACACTCGCCGGCCGCATACAGCCCCGGCAGCGGGGTCGCCGCCTCAATATCGGTGTGGATCCCGCCCATCATATAGTGCACCACCGGCCGGACCGGAATCGGCTCGTAGACCGGATCAATCCCCGCGTAGTTCTTGGCCAGCTCGCGGACGAAAGGAATCTTCTTGTCGATCTTTTCCTCGCCGAGGTGGCGGACATCGAGGTGGACCACGTCGCCGTAGGGTCCCGGCATCGTGTTGCCCTTGTCGTGCTCTTTGACAAAACACTGCGACAGCTTGTCGCGCGGACCGAGTTCCATGGTCCGTTTCTGGGGGTGTTCGGGGTCGTTGACATCCAGCGGCTTGCCCAGGTCGTAGTCCTGCAGGTAGCGGTAGCCGTCCTTGTTGACCAGGATGCCGCCCTCGCCCCGGGCCGCCTCGGTGATCAGGATGCCCGTCCCCGGCAGGCCGGTCGGATGGTACTGGACGAACTCCATGTCTTTCAGCGCGACTCCGGCCCGATAGGCCAGAGCCATGCCGTCACCGGTCTTGATGGCCCCGTTGGTGGTGAAGGGGAAGATTCGGCCGGCCCCGCCGGTACACATGATGACCGCCTTGGCCAGCACCGGCTGGACCATGCCGCTGCGCAGCTCAACCGCCGTCACCCCCTGGCAGCGGCCGTTCTCGACCAGCAGCTTGGTGGCGAAACTCTCGTCGTAGCGCGTGATCGAGGTGTACTTCAGCGAGGTTTGAAACAGCGCGTGCAGCAGGTGGAAACCGGTCTTGTCGGCGGCAAACCAGGTGCGCTCAATCCGCATTCCGCCGAACGGGCGAACCGCAACCCGGCCGTCGGGCTCCCGACTCCAGGGACAGCCCCAGTGCTCCAGCTGGATCAGCTCGGCCGGCGCCTCGTTGACAAACAGCTCAACCGCATCCTGGTCCGCCATCCAGTCGGAACCGGTGATCGTATCGTTGATATGATCCTCGATGCTGTCGTTCTCTTTGATGACCGCCGCGGTCCCGCCCTCGGCCGCAACCGTATGACTGCGCATCGGGTAGACCTTGGACACCAGGGCGATGTCGAGCTGAGGGTTGATTTCGGCCACGGCGATAGCAGCCCGGAGTCCCGCCCCGCCACCGCCGACAATGAGGATGTCATGCACAGGTGCCATACTTCCCCTTAATGTGCAGAAAGATAGTGAAGATCGCTTTCCGAGACAGGATCGGTCATCAACGCTCTCTTTCTTGTCCTGAGCTTTCGTGACCTGGTGCCCAGGCCCGCGCTGTCCACAGCTGCGGTTTTCCTGGCCCTATGCGTTTTGCGCCAAGACCGTGTCCATGGCGGCGACCAGTTCCTGTACATGGCTGACCGACACCTGCATCTCCTGCTTTTCCTTGTCGCTCAGCGCAATGTCCACAACTCGTTCGACCCCACCGGCTCCGATGCTCACCGGCACGCCAAAATACACATCCTCAATCCCGTACTCGCCTTCGAGGTAGGCCGCACAGGGCAGGATGTGTTTCTTGTCGTACAGGTAGGCCTCGGTCATCTGGACCGCAGCCGAAGCCGGCGAATAAAAGGCCGAGCCGGTCTTGAGCAGGGCCACGATCTCGCCGCCGGCCTGGCGGACCCGGTTCTCGATCTCCTCAAGCCGGTCGGCCGCGATCAGCCGCTCAATCGGAATGCCGCCGACCTGGCAGTAGCTCCGCACCGGCACCATATCGTCGCCGTGGCCGCCCAAGACCATGGCGGTCACGTTTTTGACCGACACGTTCAGCTCCTGGGCGATGAAGGTCCGGTAGCGCGACGAGTCGAGCACCCCAGCCTGGCCGACGACCCGATTTTTGGGAAAGCCGGTGACACGTTTGGCCAGGGTCACCATGGCGTCGAGCGGGTTGGTAATCACGATCAGAAAACTGTTCGGCGCATAGCTGGCGATGTTCTCCGAGACCTCGCGCATGATTTTGCAGTTGATGCCCAGCAGGTCGTCTCGGCTCATGCCCGGCTTACGGGCCACTCCGGCGGTCACGATGCACACGTCCGCATCCTGAATGTCGCTGTAGCTGGTCGTGCCGGTCAGGTTCACGTCGTAGCCCTCAATCGGTCCGGCTTCGAGCAGATCCAGAGCCTTTCCCTGGGGCAGACCGTCAATCACGTCGTACAGAACCACATCGCCGAGTCCCTTGAGGGCACACAGGTGGGCCAGAGTGCCCCCAATATTGCCCGCGCCGATCAGTGCAATTTTCTTTCGTGCCATAGCGTATGCTCCAGAGCCTGGCCCTTCGTCCAGCATGAGAATAGGGGGTAAAATGCCAAAATTTCCCAAGCCTGTCTAGTCCGACAGTCCCCGGCGCTGCGGTCCCAGCCCACACCCGAGCCGAATCTAGGACGTGGCCTGCAGCGCCGGAGTGGGGCGTGTCGCAGACCGCGATTCGCCTCGCAGGAAGTGCACGAACTCCTGAACCGCAGGGGTGAAACGGCGCCCCCGCTTGGAAATGATCCCCAGCGGCCGCATCACCACCTCGTCGGCAAAGGGGATCACCTTCAGAGTGTTGTTTTGGACTTCCTGCACGATACTCGGCTCAGGGACAATGGCCAGACTGGAGCCGAGTTCGACGATCCGTTTGACGGTTTCGATGTTGTCCACCTCTGTGGTGTACTGCACCCGGACATGACGCTGACGAAAAATCCGGTCCAGCGCTCGGCGGGTCGGAATATCGCGCTCAAAACCGACGAACTTCTCCCGATCCAGGCTTTTCATCGGCAGGCTGCTGAGGGCGGCAAACGGGTGCTGCGGCGCACACACCAGAACCAGCCGATCCTCACGAAACGGCGTCACCACAATCTGGGAGCGTTTGGTGGGGTAGGCCACGATGCCCAGGTCAATATCCCCACGGCTCACGTCTTCGTAGATCTTGTTGACCCGGGTGTACTCGAGGTGGACCTCGACCTCGGGGAAAGTCTGGAGGTAGCGCTTGAGCGGAGCGGACAGCTCGTACAGCCCGACACTGTAGACCGTGTTGACCCGCACGCTCCCGGCTACCGTGTGCGACAGGGCCTGTAGCTCCTCTTCGATCTGGCGATACTTTTGGGAGATCTGCTTCCCGACCTGGTAGAGGGCTTCCCCGGCCTGGGTGAGTCGGATGCGTCCCCGAGAACGCTCGACCAGCTGCCGGTTGTAGTGGGCTTCGAGACTACGGATCTGCTGACTGACCGCAGACTGGGTCAGCAGATTCTTGGACGCCGCCCGGGAAAAACTCCCCGTCTCGACCACGTCACAGAAGACTTTGAAGATTTCCAGGTGCATACAGACAACAACAACAGGTGGGGAGTAGGGTGCCAAAATTCGGTCCGCGTGTCCAGAATCTCGGTCCGCTTCACAGCTTGACTCCCCGACCGCTGTCCAGCATGTTCTCGGGAGAGGAGGAGTTGCTATGGCGACCGAACACACCGGGACACCACCGAACACCGCGATGACAGGGGCTGAGGCGGTCATTCGAACTGCGGCCGCAGCCGGCATCGATGTCTGCTTTGCCAATCCGGGGACGACCGAACTCTACCTGGTCGAGGCGCTCGACCGCTGCCCCCAGATCCGCTCCGTCCTGTCCGTCTTCGAGGGGGTGTGTACGGGCGCGGCGGACGGCTACACCCGGATCACCGGCCGGCCGGCCCTGGCCCTTCTCCACCTTGGTCCCGGCCTGGCCAACGGTCTGGCCAATCTGCACAACGCCCGCAAAGCCAACTCACCCGTCGTGTCCGTCGTTGGAGAACACGCCACCTGGCACATCGCCGCAGACGCGCCGCTGACCTCTGACATTGCAACCCTGGCCCAGCCCATGGCCCATTTTGTCAAAACGCCGACCAGGGTAGAGGACGCTGCCGCCGACATGGCCGAGGTGATTGCCAGAGCCACCCAGCGGCCGAGCGGGCCGGGCACCCTGATCCTGCCCGGCGATATGCAGTGGGCAAAGGTCAGCCAGCCCCTCCCCCAACCGGTGCTCTCGCAGCCCGCTCCGCCCCAGCCCGAGGCGGTCGAGCGCGTAGCGCGGGCTCTGAGCCGGCCCGGGGCGGCGCTGGTGCTGGGCGGCAGCGCACTGCGGGCCGCAGGCTTGCGGGCGGCTGACCGGATCGCGCAAGCCACCGACTGCAAGCTCTTAGCCCCGACCTTTCCGCCGGTCCAGGACCGGGGGCGCGGCCTGATATGCCCGGACAAGATTCCCTACGCCCCGGAGCCGGCCCGTCAGGTCCTGGAGCCGTATAAGACCCTGGTGCTGGCTGGCGCCGCCAAACCGGTCGCCTTTTTCGGCTATCCCGACAACCGTAGCGGTCTGTACGCCGAAGACGCCGAGCTGCTTGAAGTCTGTGACGCCGAGGGCGACCCAGCCGCCGCTGTCATCGCCCTGGCCGAGGCGCTCGAAGCGCCGCCCGAACGCCAGGCACCCACCTCCGACCGTCCGGCGCCGCCGAGCGGCCCTCTGACGCCACGACATATGTGCCAGGCAGTGGCGGCCCTCCAGCCCGACAACGCCATTGTGATGGACGAGGGGGCGACCGCCGGCTTTGGTTACTATCCGATGGCGGCCGGCGCCCCGCCCTTCACCTATATGGCCCTGACCGGCGGCTCAATCGGCCAGGGTCTGCCGTGCGCGGCCGGTGCTGCTGCCGCCGCGCCGGACCGGCCGGTGGTATGTCTGGAGGGCGACGGCTCGTCCCTGTATACCATCCAGGCGCTGTGGACGATGGCCCGCGAGAAACACAACGTGACCGCCATCATCTGCAAGAACCGGGCGTACTCCATTTTGCGCTGGGAGCTGGAACGGGCCAAAATCACCCCAGGTGAAGCCAGCCTGTCCCTGACCGGTTTGGATTCGCCTGTGTTTGATTTTGTCAAGCTGGCCGAGGGCTTTGGGGTCGAGGCGCGGGCGGTATGGACGGCCGAAGAGCTGAACGACGCCCTCGGCTACGGGTTCGGCAGCCCGGGGCCGATGCTGATCGAGGCTAACCTGGAGTAAACTCCGTCCGTGGGCCATGCGGGGCTCAGATGAATATCCCGTCCGCGCTCTACCGCCCTTCCCTGGCGCTGCTGACCGACCTGTACCAGCTCACCATGGCCTACGGCTACTGGCGGTCGGGCATGGCCGACAGGCTGGCGGTATTTCAGCTGTCCTTTCGCCATCATCCGTTTGGCGGCGCGTTCAGCCTGGCCTGCGGCTTGGCCTACGCCATCGACTTCCTCAGCCACGTGCGGTTTACCGCCGAGGATGTCGCCTACCTGGCCGAGCTGACCGGCAACGACGGCAAAGCCCTGTTTCCCCGCGAGTTTCTCGGCTCCCTGCAAGAGCTGCGCTTCTCGTGTTCGGTTGACGCCATCCCCGAAGGCACGCCTGTTTTTCCCAACCAGCCCCTGCTGCGCGTCCAAGGCCCGCTCATCCAGGGCCAGCTGCTTGAAACCGCGCTGCTCAATATCATCAATTTCCAAACCCTGATCGCCACCAAATCGGCTCGTATCTGCCTGGCCGCCGAGGGAGAGCCGGTGCTCGAATTCGGTCTGCGCCGCGCTCAGGGTATTGACGGTGCGCTGGCGGCGAGTCGGGCGGCGTATATCGGCGGCTGCGCCGCCACCTCGAACGTGTTGGCCGGAAAACTGTTTGGAATCCCGGTCAGGGGCACCCATGCCCACAGCTGGGTCATGGCCTTTGACACGGAACTCGAAGCGTTCGAGGCTTATGCCCGGGCCATGCCCAACAACTGTATCTTTCTGGTCGATACCTATAACAGTCTGGGTGGGGTACGCCGGGCGGTTCGGGTCGGTCACTGGCTGCGCGACCAGGGCCATGAGCTGGTCGGCATTCGCCTGGACTCGGGCGATTTTGTTCAGCTTGGGATCGAGGCGCGTACAATCCTGGACCAGGCCGGCTTTCCTGAGGCGTTCATTGTCGGTAGCAACGACCTGGACGAACACGCCATTGCCCGCCTCAAAGCCCAGGGCAGTCCGATCGGGGTGTGGGGTATCGGCACCAAGCTGGTCACGGCCGATGACCAGCCGGCCCTGGGCGGGGTCTATAAGCTGAGTGCGGTACAGAGCCCGGGCCGGCCCTGGCAGTACAAAGTCAAACTGTCGGAAGAGGACGACAAAACCACCACCCCGGGCATTCTTCAGGTGCGCCGCTATCAGACCGGCGGGACGTTTGTCGGCGACACGGTGTATGACACCCAGCTGGGGATTGACCACGCGGCGCGGGTCGCCGGCTCGGCAGGGCCGACGTGGAACGACCTGCTGGTGCCGGTCTTCCGCCGGGGTGAAGCCGTGTACACCAGCCCCACGCCGGCCGCGATCCGCCAGCGGGCCCAAGACCAGCTGGGCTGTTTACCGCCGGCGGTCACCCGGCTCAGCGATCCGCAGCCGTATCCCCTGGAACTCGAACCGCAGCTGGTCGCCCTCAAGAGCCGCCTGATCCGACGCGCACGAGCCCACGCCGGCTGAGCCGCCATGTCTGGACGCCAGCCATAAAGCGTGTCATAGCTGCGGGTCAGGAGAGCCTGGACATAGCTGGACGAAGGAGGGAGGCATGAAAATTCGAGCGGCCTCACACATCGCTATTGGCGTCAGCAATATGGCCGAGTCGCTGAAATTTTACCACGACCTGCTGGGCCTGCGCGTCAGCCTGGACGACCCGAACGAAAACCCAGGGGGCATGATCCGGACGGTCACCGGCGCCGAGCGGCCCGGGCGCCACGGGGTGTACCTGCGCTGGGAGGACGGCCCGGACGCCACGTTCATCGTCCTGTCCCAGAACCGTCCGACCTCGGGCGAGGCGATCAATCTGACCCAGGTCGGCATCCACCATTTTGCCTTCTGGGTGGACGATCTGGAGGAGACCTTTGAGAAGGTCAAGGCTGCGGGCGTGCCGATCGTCCTGGCCCCCAGAGTCTTTGACAGCGTCGCCTACGGCGAGGCGCCGGGCGGCAAGGTCATGACCACCCTGTTTAAAGACCCCGACGGGATCGTGATCCAGCTCGATCAACGCGTTCCCTGAAAAGGAGGAAGTCCCATGGCACTTGGCGCGAACAAAGTCGAATACGAAGTGATTGAGGGCTGGGAGCAGCTGCCCGAGGGCTGGTCGTTTGTCGAGGTGGCGGGCGTAGCCACCGACTCCCAGGACCGGGT
This sequence comes from uncultured Binatia bacterium (SeqCode), assembly GCA_965243735.1. GTDB lineage: Bacteria > Desulfobacterota > Binatia > Bin18 > Bin18 > JAAXHF01. Next base: position 1,500,213 of record CBDEVZ010000008.1, on the reverse strand, counting down.
GTACGCCTTTAACCGTGGCGAGCATCCGATGATCGTCTTTGACCGGGACGGTAAATTCCTCGACGCCTGGGGAGAAGACGTGTTTACCAACGCCCACGGCATCTTTATCGGCCCGGATGACACCATCTACTGCGCCGACAATTTTGACCACACCGTCCGCCTGTTAAAACCCGACGGCACGCTGCTCAAAACCCTGGGCGAGAAAGACACCCCCGCCGACACCGGTTTCAAAGCCTGGACCACCCCGGTTCAGCAGTCGGCCGGTCCGTTCAATATGGTGACCAATGTCGCCCTGGCGCCGGACGGCGCGATGTATATCGCCGACGGCTACGGCAACGCCCGGGTGCATAAATTCTCGGCCGAGGGCGAGCTGCTGTTCTCCTGGGGAGAACCCGGCACCGGCCCGGGCCAGTTCAAAATCCCGCACTCAATTGCGGTTGACCGGCGCGGCACGGTATACGTCGCCGACCGCGAGAACTCCCGCATTCAGGTGTTCAACGCCGACGGCGAGTACCGCACCGAATGGACCCATGTGAGCCGCCCGGACGATCTGTATATCGACGCCGACGAGAACCTGTTTGTGGCCGAACTAGGCTTCAAGGTCGCCAACATGCCGAACGGCCTGGGTGCCGAAGTCCCCCCCCACGAGCCCCCGTCGTGCGTCAGCGTGCTGACCCTGGACGGAGAAATCCAGCACCGCTTTGGGGAGCACGGTCTGGAGCCGGGCAATTTCTATGCCCCGCACGGCATCTGGGCCGACTCGCGGGGCGACCTGTACGTCAGCGAGGTGAACTACAGCGCGGGCGGCAGACAGGGCCTGATCCCGCTTGACGGCCATGTGCTGCAAAAGTTCGTGCGCCTCAACAAATAACTCGCGGGGCGCATGAACTGGGGGATGAAGCGTGGTCCGCGTCGCAATCCTGGATGATTACCAGCACCTTGCCCGGCGCATGACCGACTGGGCGGTGCTGCCTGCCGAGGTCGGCCTTGAGGTGTTCCACGACCACCTCACCGACGAGGCCGCCCTGGTCCGGCGTCTCGAAGATTTCGAGATCGTCATGGCCATGCGCGAGCGTACGCCCTTCCCCCGCAGCCTGCTGGAACGCCTGCCCAAGCTGCAACTGCTGACCACCACCGGCATGCGCAACGCGGCGATAGACCTGGACGCCGCCGCCGATTGCGGCGTTGTGGTGTGCGGCACGGGGGGCGTGGGCTATCCGACCGCCGAGCTGACCTGGGGACTGATCCTGGCCCTGGTGCGGCATATCCCGGAGGAAGACCGGGCCACCCGCGCGGGTCAGTGGCAGCGCAGCCTGGGGCTGGGGCTGAACGGCAAAACCCTGGGGCTGATGGGGCTGGGCCGATTGGGCTCACAGGTGGCGAGGGTAGGTGCGGCGTTTCAGATGACGCTCATCGCCTGGAGCCAGAATCTAACGACCGAGCGGGCGGCCGAGTGCGGCGCGGCTTTGGTCAGTAAAGACGAACTTCTGGCGCAGTCGGACGTGCTGTCCATCCACCTGGTGTTGAGCCCGCGCTCGCGAGGCTTGATCGGTTCCCGCGAGCTGAGCCTGATGAAACCGACCGCCTACCTCGTCAACACCTCACGCGGCCCGATTGTGGATGAGCCGGCGCTGGTGCAGGCGCTACAAAACGGGACGATTGCCGGGGCCGGACTGGACGTGTTCGACCAGGAGCCCCTGCCGCTCGATCATCCGCTGCGACAGCTGGACAATACGGTGCTCAGCCCCCACATCGGCTATGTGACCGCCGAAACCTACCACATCTTCTTTGACCAGACGGTCGAGAATATCCGGGCCTTCCTGGACGGGCAGCCAGTACGGACGCTGAACACGCCCCGACCGAAGCCCTGAAGATTGGCTCAGCGCTCTACCCAGCGGAGAGGGCCTCGCGGTCGGGGGCATGTCCATCAGCCGAATGGAACGCTGATAGGCTATCAGTGAGCTGGACGCGCGTGTCGATCACGCGTGGTCGGCCTTCTCCCCAGAGAGAGGTTGATTCGCCATATTCCCGTGGCCTGTTTCGCCAACCACTCCTGATGGGAGTGGATTTTTTCCACAGTCCAGGTATCAAAGTCTTCGGCCAGTTTCCGCGTGAGGGCGAATTCACTCGCCTGGTAAACGGGGCGCTTTTCAGAAAATCCCGCATTTCCCAGGTCACGATTACCCGCAGTCGCTAAAGGCGTGAGGTTCCCCAGACGGTAGGTAAACGCCTCCCGCTGCTGATCATCGAACTGGTCCCAGTCCTCACCGGGATTCTCCGGCAACACATGTTCAATGCTGTATTTCGCGCTCTCGAAATCAAGAGCCTTTCCGGACATCTGCTCTTCCAGCCGGAACAGGATAAAACGCGCGACCTTATTGTTACGGCTGCTGCTGGTTCGCAGCGCCTTGTCCACGAATGCTGCGCGAAATTCTGCGTCCTCTGGATAAACCCCTCGCAATCCCTCGATCGCCGCTGTTGCATCGACAAGACGGCCCGCCGAAATTTCCCGAGCAATATGGTTGTACACCACTTCCTGTTCATTGCTCTGGCGACCACAGATCACATTGTAGCGAAAGGACACGACAGCGATGGCTCGCAGGAGGCGCGCAAACTCGGCCCGGTCGGTTTCCGCAAACCGGTCAAAGGCGGCCAACAGTAAAGCCAAGGGCTGACGTACGTTGAACATCTGCAACTGGGCGAGGCTATCTCGTTCCTCTGGTGTCCAATAGGTCCCCTCCGGGCTGCGCAAAGCCGTGTACACCCGTGCGTGCCGATCCATATCGCGGATCAATTCAAATGCCCTGGACTTATCCGTGATCGCGCTACGAATGGTTTTGAACAGATCCGCCTTCCGGACCAGCCGGTTGTGACTGTTCCAGAAGACACGCAAGAACTCGGGGAAACTCTCGCTGCCCAGCAGCCCGACGATCCCCTCCCAGCGTTCTTCAAGCGTTTTGATCTCCGTTTCATGCGCACCGCCACGCGAGACAACGGAGAACAGGTAATTCTTTAACAGATCGGTTGCGGACAGGCGCACTCCACGTGCGTTCAGCGTCTCAAAAACCTTGAAGGCATTCAACTCGTCCGTTACCGTGATGACGGTAAAAAACAGTTTGTCCGTTGTGACATCCACAAAGCGCGCCACCGATTCACCATCATCACCTGATTGGTCTTTGATGTGCTCCTTGAACCAGGAAAATGCCCGTCGCAAAAGATGTTCCGAAGCGTTCAATCCCCTGTGTGGCAGGCGCTCCAGGGGAACGAGGTAATCCTGATAGAGACGATCATTGTGGCGATTCAGTGACAGCTTGGAGCGCGGGACCAAGCTCACCGGGTCCAGATAGCCGATGTAGTTGTTCCGTAACTGCTCAGCCCGCCGATTTTGCGGATCAGCCGGATCGTCTGGCGTCGCCAAGTCAGTCAGATGCGCTATCGCGGCCAGCATCAACAGGCTCAGCGTCGTCAGACGCTGCTGTCCGTCGATGACGTCGAAGGTCTTGCTATCTGCCGATTGCAGCACCAGATAGCCCATGTAATGCGCTGGCTCCGGGTCCTCACCGAACAACCCGACAATATCCTGCCATAGATCGTCCCACTCGTCGGCACCCCAGGAATAGTCGCGTTGAAACTTCGGAACGCGGTAGCTCAGCCCATTTCCCATGAGCTGACGAAACGTCATGTTGCTGGTATTGAAATTCATGGGCGAAAAGCCCTCATCGCCGTGTCTCTGAAGCGCTCTATCACCTTTTCCACGATCCGACCAGATTCCGGCTTGGCCCTCGAAAAAATCTATCCTTAAGATCGAATCTGCACCATTGGTCATCTTGGCAGATGGACAGGCCGCCTCTTCTCAGTGCGCTGATCCGCTCTTTCAGAGCCGCATCCCACGGTCAAGCGGGGTAGGATGTCATTCCCTATCCCAACTGGCGGGCGATTTCGGCGTATTTGTCCAGGAACGGCAGCACCTCGTCGCGGCCGGCGGTCGGCGCCCGCACGACGGTGCGGACCGCGCCAAGCTCCTTGTAGCGTGCGAGCCGGCCCATGCCCGGGGCGTGGACCAGGAAGAACGAAATCGGGATGGAAGCGGGATCGCGGCCGGCGGCTCGGGCCTTGTCGTGGAGGTCGGCAATCGCGGCCGGCATATCGTCAATCGCCGTCTCAACCGGAATCCACCCGTCACACAAATCGACCACTCGCTGGCGGCCCAGCCGCGAACTCAGACTGCCCATCAAAATAGGCGGATGGGGTGTGGTCAGCGGCTTGGGGTAGGACCACACCCGGTCGAAATTCACAAACTCGCCGTGATAGCTGGCCTCGTCCTGGGTCCACAGCGCCTTCATGGCCTGCACCCGCTCGGTCAAGACCTTCCAGCGTTTGGCCGGCGGCGTGCCGTGGTTGGCCATCTCCTCTTTATTCCAGCCCGCGCCAATCCCGAAAATAAACCGCCCGTGGGAAATCCGGTCCAGCGAGGCGACCTGCTTGGCCTGCACGATCGGATCGTGCTCGGTCACCAGCGAGATGCCGGTGCCGAGTTTGAGCCGGGTGGTCACCGCAGCGGCGGCGGCCAGCCCGATAAAGGGGTCGGACATGTGGGCGTATTCTGTGGGCAGCTCGCCGCCGCCCGGGTACTGGGACTCACGGCTGGCTGGAATATGGGTATGCTCGGGCAGCCACAGCGACTCAAAGCCCCGCGCCTCACACTCCCTGGCCAGCTCGTCGGCCGGTAGCGTATACTCGGTATTGAAACTGAAAACGCCAAGGTCCATGGTCGTGTCTCCTGTCCGGTTCAGACAAATTCGAGCACGTCTCCGCTACGGGCGATCCGTCGGTAGTAGCAGCGCGGTCTGGCCTGCCCGTCTTCGTCTTTGGTATGACACACCCCGCCCCGGCGGGGAATCACGCGGTACAGCAAAGAGTTCTGCTCGCAGTTGAGACGTACCTCGACCAGGTCGAGCACGTCGCCCGAGGTCGCTCCCTTGTGCCACAGCTCGTTGCGCGAGGTTGACCACAGGACGGCCTGACCGCGCTCCAGCGTCTCCCGCAGGGCCAATTCGTTGGCATAGCCGATAAACAGCACGTCGCCCGTCCGGGCGTGTTGCAGCACGACCGGGACCACGTCCAGGCCCTTGTCCGCGATACTGCCTAATTTCTTGAAATCGAGCCTGATTTCGGTGCCTTCTTCCAAGGCATTCATGTCGCCTCTCCTCTCCAGTCCGTATGGGTTCAGCCCGAGCCGTGGTCTGCGGCGCGCGGCGGCCGCAGGTCCACCCAGCGGCCAGTCGTCCGCTGAATCAGCTCGGACCACAGGTCTTCCGCAGGCCGGTGAAACACGGCGTCAATATCGGCCGCAATAATGTGCCAGTCCCCCCGCTCCACCTCACCGTCCAGCTGGCCCGGAGCCCAGCCGGCATGGCCGGCGTACATCCGAAACGTGCCGCCCCGGGCGAGTTCGTCCTCCACCACGCTCGGACTGCCGCTCAGGTAGACATCGGCAAAAACGGGCAGGCTCTCGTCAGGCGGCTGCTCGGCGCGGAACAGCAGCAACATGACGGAAGTGGCGACCGGCCCACCGCCGTATACCACTCCAGCCTGGGGTGCGACTCGGAGAGACTCGGGTATGACCTCGGACAGTTGGACCGCAGTGGGACGATTGATAATCACACCCAGTGCCCCCAGCCGTCCATAGCCGAGCAGCAGGACAACCGACTGGGCGAAATTGGGGTCAGCGAGTTGGCGGGCGGCCACCAGCAGCTTGCCCTTGTCCAGATCGGCCGGGTCGGCCGTAGGCAGCTCATCGGCGCCGGTCAGGCTGGCCAAGGCCAGGCCGACCACTATCGCCAGCCAGGCCCGCACGACTCCGGATCCCGGCTCAGTCGCCAACCGTCTCCGGCACCGACTCGGCCGGCGCGGCTTCGGCCTCGTCAGCCGGCCGCGGCTCGTAACGGAACACCAGGCCGTCCTCGCCAAGATCGATCTCGACCCGGCCGCCGTTCTGGAGCTGGCCGAACAGAATCTCATCGGCCAGAACCTGTTTGACCTCGCTCTGAATCAGGCGGGCCATGGGCCGGGCGCCAAAGGTCTTGTCATAGCCTTTTTCGGCCAGATAGCGCCGCGCATCGTCGGTCAGCGCAATGCGTACATTCTTCTCAGCCAGCTGATCAATCAGCTCTTTCATGAACTTGTCAACCACCCGCTCAACGGCTGCGGGCGGTAGCGTCTGGAAGTGGACGACCCCGTCCAGACGGTTGCGGAACTCGGGGCTGAACAGCTTTTCAATCGCCTGCTGGTCCTTGCCCTCATTGGACTGCTCGCCAAAACCGATCGCCGTGGCCGCCATTTCACGCGCCCCGGCATTGCTGGTCATGATCAGGATGACGTGCCGAAAGTCGGCTTTTTTGCCGTTGTTGTCGGTCAGCGTGGCGTGGTCCATGACTTGCAGCAGGATATTGAACAGGTCGGGATGGGCCTTCTCAATCTCGTCCAGCAGCAGCACCGAATGGGGGTTGCGGGTAATCGCCTCGGTCAGCAGCCCGCCCTGGTCGAAGCCGACATAGCCCGGCGGGGCGCCGATCAGCCGCGAGACGGTATGCTTCTCCATGTATTCGCTCATGTCAAAGCGCAGGAACTGCAAGCCCAGGGTCTGGGCCAGCTGCTTGGCCACCTCGGTTTTGCCCACCCCGGTCGGCCCGGAGAACAGAAACGAGCCGACCGGCTTTTCCGGTTGGCCCAGACCGGCCCGCGCCAGCCGGATGGCGCGGACAATGACTGCAATGGCCGGATCCTGGCCAAAAACCACCTTCTTGAGATCGTCGTCGAGCCGGTGGAGCCGGTCCTTGTCGGAGATCGACACGCTGCGGGGCGGAATCCGGGCAATCTTGGCCACCACCGCCTCAATATCGGTCTCGCCGATAATCTTATCCTCGTCGGTGCTGGGTTTGATCTTGAAGGCCGCGCCGACCTCATCAATGACATCAATCGCCTTGTCGGGCAGGAAACGGTCGTTGATGTATTTGGCCGACAGCTCGGCTGCAGCCTTGAGCGCGTCCGGGGTGTAGGACACGCCGTGGTGATCCTCGTAGTAGGATTTCAGGCCCTCCAGAATCTTGACCGCGTCTTCGAGACTGGGTTCGTGGATCTCGATCTTCTGGAAACGCCGCGCCAGAGCGCGGTCGCGCTCAAAATAGCTGCGGTACTCGTGGTAGGTCGTGGCGCCGATGCAGCGCAGTTTTCCAGACGCCAGGGCCGGCTTGAGGATGTTCGAGGCGTCCATCGAGCCCCCGCTGGTCGCTCCGGCGCCGACAATGGTATGAATCTCGTCAATAAACAGAATGGCGTTGGGATCCTTGCGAAGCGCGTTCAGCACAGCCTTGAGCCGCTCCTCGAACTGGCCGCGGAACTTGGTGCCGGCCAGAACCGAGCCCATGTCCAGGGAATAGATCCGGGCATCCTTGAGCACCTCGGGCACCTCGCCGTTGGCGATCTGCAGCGCCAGCCCATCGGCGATGGCCGTTTTTCCTACCCCGGAATCGCCGACATACACCGGGTTGTTTTTCCGCCGCCGGCACAGCACGTGGATGGTGCGTTCGACCTCGACCTCGCGGCCGATCAGGGGGTCAATCTCACCGTCCCTGGCGCGCTGGACCAAGTCGGCGGTGAAAGCCTTGAGCGGGTCTTTGGCCGGCCGGGGATCGTCCTCGTCGTCCACCCCCTCGGCCTCTGGCTGGGCGGCCGACTCGTCGTCCTCGTCGTCGGGCTGGACCTTGGAGATGCCGTGCGAGATGTAGTTCAGCACGTCCAGGCGGCTGATGCCCTGCTTTTGCAGAAAGTACACGGCGTGGCTGTTTTCTTCCCGGAACAGCGCGACCAGAAAGTTGCGCCCCTCGACCAGTTCTTTGCCGCTGGACTGGACGTGCATGGCCGCCCGCTGCAAGACCCGCTGAAAGCCCGAGGTTTGCTGAGGGTCGACGTCGCTCTCTTCGGACAGAGCCTCGATGTTCTCCTCGAAGAACTGCACCAAGTCCTTTTGCAATTGTTCGACCTCGCCGCCACAGTTGCGCAGGATTTCGGCCACATCCTCGTCAAACGACAGGGCGTACAACACGTGCTCGAGACACAGAAACTCGTGGCGACGCTGTCTGGCTTCCTTGATCGCCAAGGTCAGGGCAATTTCAAATTCCCGACTAATTTGCATTCTCCGCTCCGCTCCTTCCGCGGGCCTGGCCCGGGAAGCTGTGTTCTCTGCGGTCGTCCTGGTGGGCGGCCGCAGGATCAGGCTTCTTCCATACTACATTTCAGGGGAAACTCGTACTTCTTGGCCAGTGAGTGGACCTTGTCCACCTTGGTCTCAGCCACCTCGTAGGTATACACCCCGGCCACCCCCATGCCTTTGCGGTGTACGTGCAGCATGACCTGGGTGGCTTTGGTGGCGTCGTGGTTAAAGACCGACTGCAGGATGTACACGACGAACTCCATCGTGGTGTAGTCGTCGTTGTGCAGCAGCACCTTGTACAGCGGCGGCTTTTTGGTCTTTTTCTCGGTCTCGGTTATTACGTCACGATCAAGATCGGTATCGTTGTCGTAATCCTTGGCCATATCCCCCTCCGTCGTTCAGAGAACATCTGTCCGCCAGGGCTCCCTACTGTCCATAGCGCTCGGACGGCGGTTTGCCAAGAGGACCCAACTCTCGGACGGCCCGATTCTCAGACGACTCGGTTCCAAGAAGACGCGGTTTCTGGTATCTCCTCGACCAGAACCGAGGCGAGATTCCACGCCGCCCGGATACGGAGGCTCTCATGACACACACGCCGGCCTATCAGCTCCCCACCCAGGTCAGCCCCCAGCGCTACGCCATTCGCCTCACCCCTGACCTGCGCGCGTTTACCTTTGACGGAGAAGAGACGGTGGACATCACCGTCCACGAGCCGGTCACCGAGATTGTGCTGAACGCCATTGAGCTGACCATCCACAGCGTATCCGCCAGCGGTCCGGACGGCCAGACCCTGGACGGCACGGTCAGCCTGGACAACGAGCAGGAACGGGCGAGCTTCCACTTTCCCCAGCCCCTCGCCCCCGGCGCCTGGACCCTGGGGATCAGCTTCAGCGGTATCCTCAACGACAAGCTGCACGGCTTTTACCGCAGCACCTACACCACGGCCGACGGCCAGGAGAAGGTGCTGGCCTCAACCCAGTTTGAATCCACCGACGCTCGCCGCGCGTTTCCGTGCTGGGACGAGCCGGCGCTCAAGGCGGTTTTTCAGGTAACCCTGGTGATTGACGCCGACCTGACCGCCATCTCCAACGCGGCCGTTGTGCACGAGACGCCCCTGCCCGCCACCCGGCAGAAAGAGGTCGTCTTTGCCGATACGATCACAATGTCGAGCTACCTGGTCGCCTTCATTGTCGGCGAGTTCGAGGCGACCGAGCCGACCGACGTTGACGGCACGCCGCTGCGGGTCTGGGCGGTGCCGGGCAAGCTCCACCTGGCGAAATTCGGCCAAGCCATCGGCGCCGCCTCGCTGGCGTTTTTCAACCGTTACTACGGCCGCAGCTATCCCGGCGACAAGCTCGACCTGATCGCCATTCCCGATTTTGCCTTCGGCGCCATGGAGAATCTGGGCGCTATCACCTTCCGTGAAACCGCACTGCTGGTCGACGAAAACCGGGCGGCGCGTAGCGAGCTGGAGCGGGTGGCCGACGTGGTGTCGCACGAAAACGCCCACATGTGGTTCGGCGACCTGGTCACCATGAAGTGGTGGAACGGGCTGTGGCTCAACGAGGCGTTCGCCACCTTCATGGAGATGATGGCCGTTGACGACTGGAAGCCCGAGTGGCAGCGCTGGACGAGCTTTGCCGTCTCACGCGCCGCAGCGCTGCAGATCGACGGCTTGCAGAGCACCCGGTCAATCGAGTTTCCGGTTCGCCATCCGGACGAAGCGGCCGGCATGTTTGACATTCTGACCTACGAGAAAGGCGCCGCCGTCCTGCGCATGCTGGAGCAGTACCTGGGTTCGGACACCTTCCGGACCGGCATCAGCAACTATGTCGGCAAGCACGCCTACGCGAATGCCGAGACCACTGACCTGTGGGACGCGATCGAGGAATCGGCCCGCCAACCGGTCCGCAGCATGATGGACTCGTGGGTGTTTCAGCCCGGCCATCCCCTGATTTCGGCCGCTGTCGAAGACACGACGCTGGTCGTGTCCCAGCACATCTTCCAGTATTTGCCGGCCGAGGCCGACGCCACCCGGCGCTGGCAGGCGCCCGTGTTCATCCGGGCCAAGAGCGGCGATCAGGAGCTGACCCGTACCGTGCTGCTGGAGGAAGACGAGGTCCGCCTCGACCTGCCGGCGCGGCCGGACTGGGTGGTGGTCAACGCCGGCGGCCACGGCTTCTACCGGGTGCGCTACAGCCCGGATTTGCTCCAGCGGCTGACCGGCGCACTCCAGACCGAGCTGTCGGCGATCGAACGCTTTAACCTGGTCAACGACACCTGGGCCGCAGCCCTGGCCGGTCTCACTCCGCTGGCCGACTATATGGACCTGCTGCTGCTGTTCGAGGACGAAACCGAGCACAATGTCTGGAGCGCCATTCTCGGCTCGCTGCACTACCTCGACCGTCTGCTCGACCCTGACCATCGCCCGGCTCTGCACGCCCGGGTTCACAGCCTGGTCGGCCCCAGCATCGAGCGGCTGGGCTGGCAGCCGGCCGGCGGAGAAGACGCCCTGAGCAGCCAGCTGCGCGGAGAGCTGTTGGGCGCGCTGGGCACCCTGGGTAACGACCGCGCCACCCAGGCCGAGGCGCGCGCCCGCTACGCCGCGTATAAGTCCGATAGCGCTGCGGTCGATCCCAACCTCGTCCCGGCCCTGGTCTCGATTGTGGCCCACAGCGGCAACGAGGCCGACTATGACGAGTTCTACACCGCCTTCAAGACGGCCAAGACCCCCCAGGAGGAAATGCGCTACCTGTTTGCCCTGGCCGCCTTTCAGCCGGCCGAGCTGTTCGAGCGTACACTGCTTCTGACCACCAACGGCGAAGTCCGCACCCAGAACGCGCCCTTCTTGATGCGCCAGCTGCTGCTCAACACCCAGCAGCGCGAGCGCGCCTGGCAGTTCCTGAAAGACAACTGGGATACCATGCTGGGCCACTACCCGGGCAGCACCATCCCCCGCATGTGTGAGGGAGTTACGGGTCTGGTCACGCCCGAACTCGAAGCCGAGGTCACCGCCTTTTTTGCCGACCATCCGGTCAAGGGGGGCGAAAAAATGGTCCAGCAGCACCTGGAGAAGCTGCGCATCGCCGTCGCCTGCCAGCAGCGCGAGTTAGACAACCTGCGCAACTATTTTGAGTGGACGCCGTAGCATGACGCTCCGGTTATTGAGGAAATCAGGAGCAGGAGAGACATCGGTCAGACAGTCTTCTCCGGAGGGGGATGACGCCCTCGCAGGGCTTCTTCTTGCCGAATGGCAAGAATCAGTGTCCGGTTCATAGCCAGAGCTTCCACCGTGGCCCGCCCAGTCGCTGTCTGCCCGACAAGACGGATCCCTTCCCAGCAGAAATGTTCGTTCCAGTCTCCGAGCCGAGGATTGTACAGCGCTGCCTCTTTCCCTGTTTGTGGGTCCCGTGCCGTCTGGCGGGCGGCTTTTCGGAGCGAACATGAGACACAAGCCAGGGCGAGGTTCTCCAGAGCTGTCTGCCCGCCAGCAGCTATGGGGATGACATGGTCTATGTGAAACGTCGCTTCCTGTCCTTCTTGGGCTAATCCGCAGTATTCACAACGTCCCGCCGCTCTTTCAAGGATGAGCCGCCGTAAGGCTATAGGAATGGAACTCATTATTCACGCGAGCTGTCTTGCCAGATCCGTTGGGTCCGAAGTCGCAGCAGGGCTAACAACTCGGAGAGATCAACGAGGCCCTCGGCTTCGGTTCGTTCCGCAGCCGTGAGCGCTTCCCCTTGGTCCTGACGGTCTAACAGCTCCTGCAATCGGTCGTTCACCCCTTGTGGCAGTCTAAGTCGGTCAAGATCCGTTGGCACTTCGAGCTCGACAAGAACGTGTTGGGACATCGGTCATTCCTCCTATCGATTTTTGGCATCGTAGAATATCAACTGAGACATCAGTCGAGGCATCGGAACTATTGGTGCTCATAGGCTATTCCCTCAAACGAGAGAAGTCTTTGTGAACATATTTTTTGTATTTCTCCTTCACATATTCCTCATGTTGTCCGTCTTTATTCTTGCGCTTTCCATTGAACCATAATGAGCGTTTCCCTTTGTTTTTACCACTCTTATTTTGTACTGCTTCCTCTACAAACTCGGCGGAACTCATGATCCACATGGTCTTCAGACGTTCGGAATAAAATACAAACCAATAATCGGAACGCTCTTCATGTTCTATTGCGGCAAACAAACCCGCATCCCCTTCTCTGACGGTCTCTGACCGCGCTTTGATCTGAATTTCGATAAATTTACCGTCGGGTCTTTTGACCACAGCGTCAATGGCATCGTCGTCTACAAGTGGCAAGTAGACGTCCAAACCTTCCTTTAACATCTTTCCCACTATCCAATATTCGATACGCTTTCCGAACGCAGCCGAATTTCGGAATGGTCTTCCCATAACAACTTCCTCCCCATATGTCGTACCAAACAGTAGCAAATCCTCCGGGAACATCCAGCAGCGCCCAAGGCAACGAGAGGCTACCGGCTGATATTTCCCGTTCCCCTGCCGACATATTCCCGTGCCGCCGCGTCAAAGGCGGCCTGTTCGGTAAACTCCCCCAGCAGGACACGCCGCATATGCGTCTTGTTGTCATCAAGCGCAACGACGCATTCAACGATTCCCAGCCGCGCCGATGCCTCAGGCCGGGCTTGGCCGAATTTGGCCTCAGTGCTGAGTTGGGTGATGTGTTCCTGGTGCTCAGTCGTCCAGGCGTCGAAATCGTCTCGACTGATGGCCGTCTCTTGCCAGAACGTCTGTTGGTCATACGGCAGCTCTTGCAGACGCTTGAGCAGGAAGTCCCGGTCCAGAAAGGCCAGCAGGTTGCCCGCCTTGGGGCCTGAGTCGCGGTCGAGCAGGACGCGGTAGAGCGCCTTGAAGGCTTGGGCCGGCGCAATCGGCGTCAGCCGCGCCACATCGAACACTGCAGTCTGTAGGGCGCGGTCTTCCCACACCACGCCGGGCAGGCGGTCGGCCAGCTGATGCAGAAAGGCGCGCTGGCCGGCCGTCAGCTCCCCCGCCCGCTCCGGCAGCGCGTCTTGCAACACGATCCGCTCCTCAGGGCTGGCGTAGTGCTCCAGCCAGTAGCGTGCGGCCTGCGCGCGGCGGGCGAGTTGATCGCGTTCGGTCTGGGTCAGCGGCGCGCCTTTGCGCTTTTCGACCTCGCTGGCCAGCTCGAGATGGGGCAGCTGGGCAACCGTTGCCACCAGCTGGAAGTCGGCGGCGTAGAAATCGCCCCAGGACACGGTCTGTGACAGCTGATAGACCCGCTTGTCGTCTGCTGAGACCTTGGGATCGTGGTACGTGCGGGTATGAAAACGGTCGAAGTCGTTGAAGATTTTGATAACCGATCTTTCGTCCGGCGAAAAATTCACCGGCTGTTTGGGCTGGGTACGGATCATGACGAAGCGCAGGAGCTCGGGTGGCAGGAAATCCGCCATGTCCCGCGCCGACACGCCAATCCCCTTGGACGAACTCATCTTGGCCCCGCCGACCAGGAAAAACTCGTAGGGGATATTCAGCGGGGGCGACTGGTCAAAAATGGTTCGCAGACAGGCGGCCGACACATCGCGCGAGCCGCCCTTGGTGTTGTGGTCTTTGCCCGCACCCTCAATCGTAATGCCGAAGGTTTGCCACTTGGCCGTCCATTCCAGCTTCCAGGGCAGCTTGCCCCGGCCGTCAAACGGCGAGACCTTGCCGGCGTATCCACAGCCCGTGGCCCAGCTGACCAGGTCGGGCCGGCAGGTGTAGCTGACTTCCTTGCCGTCGTAGTCGCTGACCTCGGTCGTGCCGATCCGGCCGCACGCCTCACACACCACCTGAAAGGGATACCAGGTGTCGGGACGCTCGGAGTTACTGACGGTCTTGTACACCTCGCGGACCTTGGCCGCGTTGTTCAGGATGGCGTCAATCGCCTCGTTGAACCGCCCCGAGCGGTAGATATCGCGCATCCGGTAGGTTTCGGCCTCGACCCCCAACTCCTGAAAGATGTCAAAAAACTCCGCAATATAGTGCTCGGCCACATCCGGCGCCGAGGAGCCCGGCGGCGGCGGAACCTGGCACAACGGCGCTCCCAGGTAGGGGCGGAAAAACTCGGCGTGGCCGGACGGCAGCTCGTCGAGTGGGTCATAGTCGTCGACGCCAAAGGTATAACGGACGGGAATGCCGCGATCCTTGAGAGTCCGAAACACGGCGTCGTGGATCAGCACGCCCCGCAGCGCGCCGACATGCACCCGGCCCGACGGCGTCTTGGAATCGTTAATCAGCTGCGGGCCGGACACCCGCTCGGCGAGCTTGTCGCACCATAACATGAGCCTGCTCCATCCTTGATTGTCGTGTTGAGACGGTGGTTGGCCGCCGGCCAGACGGACGGTCGCCGGATTCCACCGCCCCGGAGTCTAGGCAAGGCCGATTCGCATGTCAATCAGCGTCCTGACCAGAGCGTAACACTACCAGTCACAACGACGCTCGTGCTAGGATGGTGGGCAGCGTACACCAGAAAGGCTGCGGCTGACACCGTGAGCAGTGTGGAATTTCGTATTTTGCCGACGGACTCGCAGTCGGGCGTGGGTGGCCCAGACTCCCGGTTCGCCATGCCGGGGCAACTCGAAGAGATTCGTCGCGCCCTGAGGCGCGCCCCGGCCGGTACGCGTCTCGTCCTCGATTTCAGCGCCGTCCGACAGCTCAACAGCCTTGAGGTGGCCAGCCTGTTGCAGCTGGTTGCCGAGCGCCACGCCCGAGGGTGTGAGGTTCGCTTTGTGGGCCTGTCAGCTGGGCTGCGTCAGGCGTTCAGCGGTCTTGAGGACGACCTGCTCGGTCCGCCCCAAGTCATACACAGCCGACTGTCTTCGGTCGAACACCTGGGCGACCAGACCCTCGCCCTGCTGGGCACCGGACGCCGTCTGCTGGATATGATCGGTGAGCTGGCCTACTGTTTGTGTGTCGCCCCGTGGCGTGGCAAAGGCGTGAAATGGGACCGGACCGGGGAGCAGATCGTCAAGATCGGGATCGAAGGCATCCCGATTGTGAGCTTTCTGTCTTTTCTGGTTGGCGCGGTGCTGGCTCTCAACGCGGCCAGTCAGCTGCGCCAGTTCGGGGCCGCCATCTATATTGCCAATCTGGTCGGCGTGTCCATGGCGCGTGAGATGGCCCCGCTGATCACCGCCGTCATTGTGGCCGGCCGCAGCGGCTCGGCCATCAGCGCCGAGCTGGGCACCATGGTCGTGTCGGAGGAGATTGACGCCATGCGCACCATGGCCCTGAGCCCGGCCCGGTTTCTGCTCCTGCCGCGGGTCGTGGCCCTGCTGTGCGCGGTGCCGTGCCTGACCGTGCTGTCGAACCTGGCCGGCATTTTTGGTGGCTATTGGGTCGGCGTGCTGCTGCTCGGCCTGGGAAGCCGTAATTATATCCAGCAGACCGGCCAGGCCCTGCTGATGAGCGATTTGGTGACCGGCATGGTCAAGAGCGTGGTCTTTGCCGGCCTGATCGGGCTGGTGGCCTGCTATCGCGGCATGTATGTCCGGGGCGGAGCAGAGGGCGTGGGCACCAATACCACGGCTTCGGTGGTAACCTCGATTGTGCTGTGCATCCTGGCCGACGCCGTCTTCACCACCATTTTTTTCTATCTGTCGTAAGGGACGAGACAAACGGAGAGAATCATGCCGACCACGCCCAGTTCCGCACCTGCCTACGTCGTGGTTGAGAATCTGGTTGCCGGCTACGGTGACCAGACTGTTCTCGACGGAGTCAGCGTGCAGGCTCGACGGGGAGAAATTACCGTCATTCTGGGCGGCAGCGGCTGTGGCAAAACCACCCTGCTGCGTCATGTCGTCGGCCTGCTGAGGCCCAACTCGGGCCGGGTCTTGATCGACGGCCGGGACGTCCACCGGGCGGGCGAAGCGGAGCGGGAAGCCATCCTGCGCAATGTCGGCATGTCCTTCCAGGGCGGAGCGCTGTTCAACTCGATGAGCGTGGAAGAGAATGTGATGCTGCCGATTCTGGAACACACCCGGGCACCGGTAGAAACGGCCCGGATGCTGGCGCGGATGAAGCTCTCGCTGGTCGGCCTGGAACACGCCGCCCGGCTGCTGCCGGCCGAGCTGAGCGGCGGCATGAAAAAACGGGCTGCGGTTGCCCGGGCGCTAGCCCTCGACCCCACCCTGCTGCTGTTCGACGAGCTGTCGGCCGGCCTGGACCCGGTGACGGCGCGCGAGCTTGACGAACTCGTTCTGCGCCTCAAAGCCCAGTTTGACATGGCCATCCTGATTGTGACCCACGAGTTGGGCAGCATTCAGATGATTGCGGACCGAGCCATTATGCTGCACGATGGACGCGTGTTGGCGGCCGGCCCGCTGGCCGAGGTCCAGGCCATGCAGCTGCCGCAGGTGCAGGCGTTTTTTGACCGCCGACCGCGGCCGGCCGGGCTGCGCCACGGGCTGCTCGAACGCCTCACCGACGGAGCCTGATATGGGCACAACCCGGCTCAAAGTTGGCCTGTTTATCACCCTGAGTTTTTTTCTGTTCGCCGCAACCCTGCTGTGGTTGGCCGGCTCCCGTTTTCTCCAGCCGGTCGATACCTATACCATCTACTTCGCCAAGTCGGTCAGCGGGCTGTTGCCCGGCGCGGCAGTCGAGTATCAGGGCGTCACAGTCGGCAAGGTGGAAGGCGTGTATCTGACCGCCGAGACGCCGCCGCGCGCCCAGGTCGTCATCGCCCTCCAGCCCGAGACGCCGGTCCGGCGCAATACGATCGCCCATCTGGTCGGGTCGTTTGTGACCGGGATTCGGTTTGTCCAGCTTGAGGGGGGCTCGGTGGATGTCCCCCTGCTGGAGCCCGGCGGAACGATCGTGGTCCGCGAGGGTGGTCTTGAGGAGTTCCGGGACCGGGCCAGCGAAATTGCCCAGCGCTTGCTCACCACCCTCACCCGCATTGAACAAGACCTGCTGAGCCAGCAAAACCGTGAGGCCATCACCACGTTTCTCCACAGCATGTCGGTCCTGGCCGAAAACCTGCGGACCGCTCTTGACGAGATTGCCACGCCCGAGACCCAGCTGGCCCTCAGGGATATGGTCAAGAATCTGGCCGAGGCCGCAGCCGGGATCAGGCATACCACCATGGCCATCAATGAGGTCCGCGACGAACTCTTCCGGGATGGTCAGACAATGCTGGTCCAGATTCGTCAGACCGCAGAAATGACCGCCCGGCTGGCGGATGAGGTCGCCCAGCTGACCCGGCATATTGACGAGTTGGTGGTTGAAAACCGGTCTGAACTCCGCCAGCTGTTGACCAACCTGGCCGACGCCTCGTACGACCTCAAAGAGGCCAGCGATACGATCCGGACCGATCCGTCGGGCCTCATCTGGGGCAAAAACAGACCGCCGCGAGAGCTGCCCGATCCATGATGTTACTCTGGAAATTGCTCTGGAAAGACGGGCGCGCGGTCCGCGTCGCGCTGTCCCGGCCGCTCTTGTGCGGCCTGCTGATGTGCGGCCTGCCGGGCTGTAGCCTGACCGAGCCGGCCCCCAGCGTCCAGTACTATGTCCTGGCTCTGCCACAGCTTCCCGAGCCGAGCAGCCCGGCCAGCCCGACCCTGGTCGTCCACGCCTTTCGCGCCCATGACCCCTACGACCAGCAGCGGCTGGTCTACCGCTCCTCGCCGTATCAACTCGACTTCTACACCTATCATCGCTGGGCCAGCGCGCCCGCAGCCCAAGTGACGGACTGGACCCGTCGCTATCTGCGCAGCAGCGGGCTGTTCGCCAAGGTCTTTCCCACCCCGGAGGGCGACGCCGACTACGTCCTGGGCGGGACGGTGCGCCACATTGAGGAGCTTGACCGCGATCAAACCTGGGAAGCCGCCCTGGAAATCGAGGTCTGGCTCAGCCGCCCGCCGCAGCGCAGCCCAGTCTGGTTCGAGTCGTACGCGGTCACGCACCAGGCCGCCAGGCGCAACCCGGCTGCGGTCGCCGAAGCCATGAGCCACAACCTCGGCGTGATTCTGCACCGGCTGGCGGCCGACCTGCGGCCGCTGGTCGAGGCCGAGTAGGGGCGCGGGACAATCAGCGCCCCGGTCCGGCGCGCCAGACGCCTATCCGGCGTCCTCACACGTAATAGCGATACACACCCTCGGCCACGCAGGCCGGTTTGGTCTGGCCCTCGACCTCAAAGGTGAGACCGACCGTCACCTGCACCCCGCCCTGCACGTCTTCGACATTGGCCAGGGTCGCCCGGGCGCGCACTCGGCTACCAATCGGTACGGGCGACGGAAAGCGGAGTTTGTTCAGCCCGTAGTTGACCCCCATCTTGACCCCCTGGACGGCCCAGATTTGATCCATCAGATGCGGGGCCAGCGAGAGGGTATAATAGCCGTGGGCTACGGGCCCGCCGAACGGCGACTCTTTCTTGGCCCGTTCCACATCCAGGTGGATCCATTGACAAAGGTAATCGTGATGTCCTTCGGGTTTTGTTGTTATCACGATTACCTTTGATGATCGTGTGTGGCCTGGGCAAACGCGTTGATCTCTTCCTGGGTGACGAGATGCCAGTCTGAAACGCCCAGCTCTTGGCCGACCAGGGCCGGCACGTCCTTGTACTCAACCATGCGCGCTGTCATTGCACGAACTCCTTTCTGATGCTTTGACCTGTGTTCATCTACTACGCTTGGTGTCGGGCGAGCAATCGCCCGGTATGCTATGAGGACGAAACGGCCCCGAAACCGGACAGGCACTATGGACACAGACCGGCCAGCCCAGCCGCAGCCCGGCTTATGTCAGGCGTGTGAGTATGCGCGCGAAATCGTCAGCGCCAAAGGCTCGCGCTTTTTGTACTGCTCGCGGGCGGAGGAGGATGACCGCTACGCCAAATATCCCCGTCTGCCGGTCCTGGAGTGTCCGGGCTACACGCCCCGTTCGGGCGATCCGTAGGGGCATGTGGTTGCCCCGGATCGACCGGGCGCGGGGACTAGTTATGAAGAATCATGCCCGTGTTGGGCACGCCGTTGCCCGAGGTCACTAGGGCAATCTCGGCATCCTTGACCTGGTTGATGGCTTGGCCGCGCAGCTGACGCACGGCTTCGACAATGTTTTCCATGCCGTGGATATAGCCCTCGGACAGGTTGCCGCCGCTGGTATTGAACGGCAGGCTGCCGTTTGGCCACAGCAGTTTGCCGTCCGACACAAACGGGCCGCCCTCGCCGCGCTCGCAAAAGCCGAGTTCTTCAAAAGCCATCAGCACCAATGGTGTGAAGTGGTCGTACAGGTAGCACACATCGAGGTCGGCGTGGCTGATGCCGGCCCGGCCGAACATGGCTTTGGCCACGACGGTTGATTCGGTTTCCCGGCTCTCAATATCCTTGACCACCCGCTGGGTATTCCACTCGCCAGCCCCGAATCCGCCGCTCATGATATACGCCGGCGTGTGTTTCAGGTCTCTGGCCCGCTCGGCGCTGGTGACCACCACCGCAGCCCCGCCGTCGGTTTCCAGACAACAGTCGAGCAGGCGCAGCGGGTCGGCGATCATGCGCGAGTTCTGGTGGTCCTCAATGCTGATCGGCCGGTCGCGCATGACCGCGTTGGGGTTGGTCTGAGCGTGGGTGCGGCAGGCAACGGCAATGGCGCCAAAATGCTCGCTCTTGGTGCCGTACAAATGCATATGCCGGCGGGCCGCCAGAGCCACCATCTGGGCCGGGCTGAACAGACCGTAGGGTTCGAGGTAGGCGCCGACTCCCGGCGTGCCACGGCGCACCGCAGCCTGCCCAAAGCGGGGCGTACCCCGGCCGGAGCGCTCGTTCATGGCCCGAAAGGCAATGACCGTCTCGGCCATCCCGGTCGCCACCGCCATGGCCGCCAGCAGGACCGAGCCGACCGGCCCGCCGCCCCCGCCGTAGGCCACCTCGCCGAAGAAGCGCAGCTCGGGCACCCCGAGGTGGGCAGCCAGCTCGACCGGGTCGTTATTGTCCATCGTATACTTGGCAATCCCGTCAATGTCGCTGGTTTGCAGACCCGCATCGTCAATCGCCCGCTGAATGCACTCAATGGCCAGGCTGATCTCACTGCGCCCCGAATCCTTGGAGTACTCGGTGTGGCCGACACCGACAATCGCGGCTTTGTCCTTCAGGGTTTCAATCGACATGGCAGCCCTCCTGTTCGGCCCGCGATTAGAGCACAGCCGGTGCGGATTTGCTACTGCCGAACCGGGACGCCGATTCCCGACGGGTGGCCGCCCATTCCCGGATTCTGTCAGGCTCCCTTCGAGTTGGGTTTCCGGCCACGGGAGATAAGGCCCGCGTCGCCGGTGCGAGGGGCGCGTTACGTGCTCGGCCTTCTTTTCTCGATGTATTCGTTCAACGCGAACGCGGTCGATGGAATTACAGCGACATCGGCGAAACGGCCAGAGTCAAACAAATCTGCGTGTGTAGCGATAACCACGAGCCTGTAATCGCCTTTATTTCTCGCGGCTTTCCTCAAGGCGGAGACGGCCTGACTGACGGATTCTCCTTCGCGCTGGACTCGAACGAATACGGGGAGCCCAGCAACTTCCTCTTTCAATAAGCCATCAATACCCGCGTTTCGATGAACAGGTGTGTAGGCGACACCAGAGAGGTACGTAGCGGCATAGGATTCATGGCGACGGTAGGATTCTCTCCCTCTCTGGACCAGGGGTGACTCCGTAAAGAGAGGAGCCTCAAGCCTTCGTTTTGTCAGTTCGACAGCTTCCTCGGAAATATCTATCCCTATGGAGTTCCTATTTAGCAGTTTCGAGGTAACGAGTGTCGTACCACTACCGCAAAACGGGTCCAGAATCCAATCTCCTTCATCTGTCACGAGTTCCACGATTCGCTTCATCAAGAGAATTGGCTTCTGAGTGGGGAAACCAACGCGCTCTTTCGCTTTTGGATTGAGAAACGGAATTTCCCACACATCGGACAAGGGAACACCTTTTTTGATCCCATTTCTAACAACCTCGCCTTTCTCATTCCGTGCATAAACCGTTTTGTTGCGGGAGTCCCGAGTCCGCTTCTGCATGATCTGGTCGATATTTGTCGAGGGCGAATATTCCTGATAGAACGTGTTGAACTTGAAGTTATCGGTCTTCGAGTAAAAAAAAATTGTTTGGTGAGCCGGCAATAAGCCTTTTTTTGCGTTTGACCATCTTCTAAAAGACCAAATTATTTCGGACCGAAATTGCTCAGGGCCGAATATACTATCCAGTAGTAGGCGAATAATATGGGACGCTGCTTTATCGCAATGAAAAAAAAGACTGCCGGATCTCTTCAAGATTGTCCGGGTGCGACGAATTCGCTGATAGATAAAATCGGAGTAGGAATGATCGCTGTCCCAGATATCCCGAAAGCTGAACGTCGCAGAGCCGTCTCTTGTGTTTAATCTGTGTACCTTCTGCGTGAAGAACGGCGGATCAACATAGGCAAGATCGACTGACTCCGGCTCCATATCGTGGAGAACATCCAGGCAGTCGCCCACGCATGTTCTTACCTTAGGCGCTCCGGGTACGCTCATCTGCGATCCTTTCCAGAATGGTCTTTAGATCAATCCCTGTATATTCTTGGATATATCGCCACGCACCTTCTCCGTAATAGTACTCACCGCCCACGCCCGCGTAGAGATCTTCAAGCGTGTTTTGGATTCGCTGTGCCTGTTCTCGATTTGGATAGTAGAACATGACGCGGACAGGCTTGTATCCAGCGGCTTTGATATTTTTCATGCGCGTATGTTCCTTGGTGATGTGATCGCCGTCCGTTGTTGCATCGCGCCACTTAATCTCTACTGCGTCCCGGTCTTCAACGAGGCAGTCGATCTCGAAAGTCTTGGGACGTTGTCCTAAGGTGTTCGGTATTCGGACGGAGGCAGAGCCTGGATACCTCTCGCGGAAGCAGAGCTTTGCGGCTTCTTCCAAGAACGATCCTGCATATCTATAAAGGAATCGCCCTTTGTTCTGGTAGACATCTATGAGACTCCCTTCCTCATCGGCCACGCCGAGTACGCGATAGATCAGGCGATGGCTTCTATCATCCGATTCCATTTCCTTCATGCGCTGCTCAACGCGGGCTTCGAGCTTCGCAGCGTACTTGTCGGCGAGTTGTCGCATTTCCCCTTCAATGTCCACTGGATTATTATTCATGGCCCGGGGAGGATGTCCAGCCTTTTCTGACACCCACCCGTTGGCCAACGGAATCATGAGCCTATTCTCTACATGACAGGTACAGATTTGCTACTGCCAAGCCAGAACACTGATTCTCGGCGCGGGGCAGACATGCTAGACTGCCGGATATCGTACCACGCCCGCAGCGAGGAGATCAGCATGGTTGTCCTGTCTACCACCGAACGCGAGTATCCGGACAGCACACTGCGCTTGAGCAAGGTCACACTCATGCTTGAAGAAAAACGGCTGGCCTGCCGTGCCAAACGTCTGCGGCCCGGCGACCTGCGGAAAAAGCCCCCCGCAATGGTCGCCAAGTACTCCCTGGGCCGAGGGCCCTACATTGAGGATGGCGACCGGCCCGCCATCTGGATACCGTGACGGTGCCGGTCTCGCGTGGCTTCGGCCGTGACTTTGTCCTGCTGTGCCTGGTCAGCCTGGGATTTTTTTCCAGCTTTTTTTCTTTTTCCCGACCCTGCCGTTCTACATCAAACAGCTGGGTGGTCGGGAGGTCGACGTTGGCCTGCAGATCGGCATTTCGAGCCTGGTCTCGTTTGCGGTCAAGCCCTTTGCCGGCCGCTGGACCGACCGCTATGGCCGGGTAGTCATGATGACCGCCTCGGCCGGGCTGTTTGCCTGCGGGGCGCTGCTGCACGCCTGGGCGCTCAGCATCGGCCTGCTGTTCGGCCTGCGTCTGGTCTACGGCTTTGCCCTGGGCTGTTTTACCACCGCCTCGGGCGCCTACCTGGCCGACGTGGCCCCGGCCGACAGACGCGCCGAGGCGACCAGCTATTGGGGCCTGGTGAATTCGCTGGCCATGGGCGTGGTCCCGCCCCTGGCCCTCGGCATCATGCACAGCCCGGCGCTCCACCCGTGGGAGGAAGGGCTGGTCGGGCTCCTGCCGGGACTGGGCCAAAAAGTCGGCTGGCCGGACAATTTTACCCTGCTGTTTTTCACCGCCGCCGCAGTCGCTTTCCTGGCCAGCGGTGCGAGCAGCCGCCTGCGGGAACGCCACCGCTTGGCCGAGCGACCTGCCAGACGCCAGTTTTTTGCCCCGGAAGCCGTGCTGCCGATGGTCGTTCAGCTGTGCCTGTATCTGACCTTTACGTCGTATACGGCCTTTTTGCCCCTGTACGCCCGGACCTTCGGTCTGGACAACCCCGGCTATTTGTATTCGAGCTACGCGCTGGTGCTGGTGGCGACCCGCATGCTCAGCGCGCGTCTGGGCGACCGCTACGGCCGCGCCGCAGTCATCGTCCCGGGTTTTGTTCTGGCCCTGATCGCCCAGCTCGTGTTTGCTTTTGCCTGGGGTGTCCAGGCCCTCTACCTGGGCGTGAGTGTGTACGCCATGGGCATCGGCTTGGCCCAGCCCGGGCTCGGGGCGTGGATGATCGACCGCCTGACACCCGAACGCCGTGGCCTGGGCATGGCCACCTTCGCCCAGGGGCTCGATCTCGGCATGGGGCTGGGCGGAGTGCTGATGGGCAGCATTGCCAGCCAAGCCGGCTTTACCCTCATGTACGTGTGCGGGAGCGGTTGTCTGGCGGTGGGCTTGGCCATTTTCCTGTCCGGCTCTCAGCGCCCCAAAACCGGCCCCTGATCGGTGCGGCGGCTCTCGTGCGCCGGGTTGCTTGCACCCGCAGCAGCGTCGTTTATGCTGACTTTATGGGCCAGCAAACGGAACCGGCCTCGTGCCTTTTACCCGAGCCTGTTGAACGAACGCCCAGGACCATGGCCAACATTGTTGCCGTGACTGCGCTGCTCGTGTTGTCTGCCAGCACTGCTCTGGCTCAGCAGCATATGGTCGCTTTCGACCGCGACCACCCCCTGCGTTTCGACCACCTGTGCGCCGAACTTGGCCACGGCTACGGCGCCTACCGGCAGGCCTACGCCGTGTTCGAGAAACGCTCACCCGACGGCCGCTACCGGGCGCTGGTGCTGGCCAAGGTCCACGTGGGATGGATCGCCGGACCGCCCGGGCCGAACGGCGTTTCGCTTCTGATTGAAAAAAAGCGGCTGGCGCTTCCGCCCGACTGGTACGACGACACCTTCGGTCTAGCTGTCCAGCTCGTTGCCGCGCAGACGCAGCAAACAATCACCGGCCCGGTTTTCACCCGCTACGTCCAGGTTGCGGCCGGCCACGGCGCAGAGCAGGAGTATCGGCTGTCGGCCAGCGGAGAGCTGGACTGGGAGCGCTTCGCGGAACCGGAGGAGCGCGACCCGCAGTCGGCACGCGAACACCGCCACCCCCCCGAGCTGCGTCTGTACGCCAGAGACATCCCGGTCCGGGACGGGACGTATGCCCTCAATCTGGTGTTGGAAAACGCCCGCACGAGCGCCCGCCTGACCCTCGAAGGACCGCTTGTAGAAAATCTGCTCTCCCTGCTGCAAATCGAAAAGCCGCAGTCGGGCGTGTTGAGCTTCGCCCAAGCCATGAATCCCTTGCAGCGGGGGGGCATATGGGATTGGCTCAGAACCACCTGGCGCTATGGCGACTGCATACAGCTCAGGAAACAGGCCAAGCAGGAACTCGACCGGCGTTTTGCCCACGTTTCCGGCGTTTCACCCTGAGTGTAGTTGCGGCCCCCAGGCCACGTCGTTTATCCTGATCCGACAGGCCAGGAAGGAGTCAGCATCGTGCAGTTTGCCCGTCCCTCAGACGCCCGTCGGCATACCCCGGAGCCGCCACGGCCGGCCAACGACCACCGGTCCGAGTTTGAACACGACCGGGCGCGTATCATCCACTCGGCCGCGTTTCGGCGCCTCCAGGGCAAAACCCAGGTGTTTGGGGTGTATGAGGGCGATTTCTTTCGGACCCGGCTGACCCACTCACTCGAAGTCGCCCAGATTGCCAAGGGCATTGCCCTGGCGCTGGGCGCGGATACCGACCTGGTCGAGACGATCTGCCTGGCCCACGATCTTGGCCACGCACCCTTCGGCCACGCCGGGGAACGCCTCCTGCACGACCACATGCGGCCCTATGGCGGCTTTGAGAGCAACGCCCAGACCTTCCGCATCGTGACCCGGCTCGAACACAAACACACCGCCTATCCGGGCCTGAACCTCACCTACCCCAGCCTCGACGGGCTGCTGAAATACAAGACCTGCCTGAGTGTCGGAGAGCTGTCCCCGTCCGGGCACGAACCGCTCAAGGGCTATTACACCGCAGACCGTGAGCTGGTCGAGGCGATCACCCGTTCGACCGGCAGCGGTCAGCAGCGCAGCCCGGAGTGCCAGATCATGGACGTGGCCGATGATATCGCCTATTCGGTCCACGATATCGAAGACAGCCTGCAAGCCGGCCTGATCACGCTGGCCGACTTCCGCCGCTTTCCGGCCCAGCGTCTGCTGCCCGAGGTCAACGCTGCGCTCGGCGCCTGGCAACGGACGGTCGATGCTGAAACGGTCGGCGCAGTACTGAGCCAGCTCGCAACCCAGCTCGACGCCCTGGAACACACGGCCGGGCGGGCGGCGCATAAGATGCTGACCCGCGATCTCATCTCCGCCTTTGCCAGTACGGTCGAGGTCCAGTCAACCGGTCGCATTGACGCGGCCTTTTCCGAGCGGGTGCGGATTGAAGTCCTGAAAGCTTTTGAGTCTCAGAAAGTGATTCGTAACCCGCGCGTGACCACCCTCGGCTACAAGGGCCAAACGGTTCTGGCGCGTCTGTTTGAGGTGCTGGACCAAGGCCCCGAATCGCTCGGCCTGCTGCCCGAGGAGCAGGCCGAGCGCTACCAGCACGCCCTGGGTGAGGGGGACGAAGCGGCCTGCAAGCGGGTCATCTGCGACTTTCTGGCCAGCATGACCGATTCGTCCGCGATGCGCTTCTATAGCCGCCTGTTCGTGCCCGGTCAGGGCAGCTTTTCCGACATGTTGTAAGCGGTGGCGTTCGCTGACCGTTCAGGCTCAGCGCAGCGCCACCATCGGGTCTTTGAGCCGGGGCAGCTCAAACCATACCGCGTCGCACACCGCCATCTCTTCTTCGTCCAGGCTCAACTCAGCCGCCGGCAGCGACTGGCGCAGTTGCTCGGGCGAGGTCGCTCCGATGATCGGCGAGGTGATCCCGTCCTGCGCCAGCACCCAGGCAACCGCGACCTGGGCCAGCGGCTTGTTGCGGGCCGAGAAGAACTCGTGGAGGTGGGAAACGGCGGCAAACTGGGCCTCCTGCCAGTAGCGCTTCTTGTAGGTGCGCCCGGCCCGGCCTTCGAGCGCGAAACGCGTCTCGGACGAGGGCGCCTGGCTGGCCCGGTTGTCCATGTGCTTGCCGGTCAGAAAACCGCCGGCCAGGGGATTGTAGGGGATCACCCCGACGCCCTGATCGCGACACAGCGGCAGCAGCTCATGCTCAATTTCCCGGAACAGGATGTTATAGCGCGGCTGCACGCAGTCGAAACGGGCCAGCCCGTGTTTGTCGCTGGTCCACAGAGCCTTGGCCAGCATCCAGGTCTGGAAGTTCGAGCAGCCGAGGTAGCGGGCCTTGCCCTGCCGCACCACGTCGTCGAGCGCCGCCAGGGTCTCGTCTATCGGGGTATCAAGATCCGGCGCGTGCACCTGATAGAGGTCGATGTAGTCGGTTTGCAGCCGGCGCAGACTCTCGTCTATGGCGGCCAGGATGTGTTTGCGGGACAGGCCGCGATCATTCGGCTGGGGTCCCATGGCGCCCCAGCACTTGGTGGCCAGGACAATCTGCTCGCGTCTGCCCTTGAGCCATTTTCCGACAATGTCCTCGGTGCGGCCGACCGTCGAGGCGTCCCCGCCGACCGGATAGACGTCTGCGGTGTCAAAAAAATCGACCCCGGCCTCACACGCGGTATCCATGATGGCAAAGCTCAGCGCTTCATCGCACTGCCGCCCAAAGGTCATGGTTCCCAGACACAGTTCGGACACTTTGAGCCCGGTTCGGCCCAGCCGCTGCGTTTTCATATCGCCTCCTCCGTTGGCATAGGAAAATGGAACAAAAGGAGTATACTGCCCCAAAAGAGGACCGTGTCAACACGTCCGCCACAGGGAGGAAGAGCATGCCACACACAGCAAAAAAATCGGCCAAGGTGATCCCCCTCCGCTCCCGAGCCAGCGCCGCACCAGCCCCCATGGATCGCAAACGGGCCAAGACCCTGCACCAACAGGACAAGGCGCATCTGGTCCACGGCTTCGTGCCCCTGAGCCTGCATCAGGAGCGCGGCATGCCCATCTTCGTCAGAGGCGAGGGCGTGTACCTGTGGGATACGGACGGCACGCGCTATCTCGACGGCCTGGCCTCACTGTGGAACGTGCACGTCGGCCACGGCCGCAAAGAGATCAGCCGCGCCGTTGCCGCCCAGATGGATCAGCTGGCCTTCGCTCCGACCCTCATCGGCCCGACCTCGGCCCCGACCGTTGAACTGGCCGCCAAGCTGACCAAAATCGGCCCCAAGGGCCTGCGGCGGGTGATTTTCACCTCGGGCGGCTCGGAATCGAACGAGACCATGATCCGCCTCGTCCGGGCCTATTGGAAGGCCAAGGGCAAGCCCAAGAAGACCAAGTTCATCAGCCTCAACCAGGGCTATCACGGCACCTCAAGCGGAGCGGCCAGCCTGACCGGCATCCCGCTGTTTAACGAGCAGGTCGATCCCGGTCTGCCGGGTGTTATCCACATGGCCCGGCCCTACTGCTACCGCTGCGAGCTGGGCAAGACCTACCCCGCCTGTCAGGTCGACTGCGCCGACGAGCTCGAACGGATCATCAAGCGCGAAGGCGCCGGGACGATCGGCGCGTTTGTGACCGAACCGATACAGGGCGTGGGCGGCGTTATCGTTCCGCCCAAGGAGTGGCTGCCCAAAATCCGTGAAATCTGCGCCCGGCACAATATTCTGCTGGTGTGCGACGAGGTCATCACCGGATTCGGCCGGACCGGCACCATGTTCGCCTCGTCCGGCGTCGGCCCCGACATCCTGGTCTCGGCCAAGGGCATTACCAGCGGCTATCTGCCGCTCGGAGTGGTGCTGTTCAAAGAGGAAATCTTCCAGACCTTTCTGCAGGCCGGCGACCAGGCCTTCTGGCACGGTTACACCTATACCGGCCACCCCACCGTGTGTGCGGCCGGGCTGGCCAATCTTGCAATCATCGAGGATGAAAAGCTGGTCCAGAAAGCCCGCGAACAGGGCCGCTATCTGCAAAAGGCGCTGGCCACGCTCAAGGATATCCCGATTGTCGGCGATGTCCGCGGCAAGGGGCTGGTAGCGGCCATTGAGCTGGTCAAGGACAAGCAGACAAAGGAGATGTTCCCCGCCGAGACCAAGCTGGTCACGCGGGTCTGGGAACGCGCCTTGCGGAGCGGGCTGCTGACCCGCATGGGCGGGTCCAACGTCATCGCCCTCTGCCCCCCGCTGATTATCACCACGCAGCAGATCGACGAGATGGTCACCACCCTGCGAGAGACCCTGGTCAGCGTTTCCGAGGAGCTGGGCGAGGACTGGAAGCTGGCCAGCGGTAAGTAGCGGAGAGCAACCCTCCCCGATCCTCGCAACGCGGTTGCCAACCCACCCGTTGGCAACCGCTCTCCTACTTCAGATGCGTGTCCAGGAACGCGCTAGCCCGCCGATAGCCTTCGGCGTAGGCGGGCAGCGGCGGCAGCTGGAAGAACGCGTGCGGCGCGCCGTCAAGAATATGCAGCTCGTGCTCCACCCCGGCCGCCGACAGTTTTTCGGCCAGGGCGTGTGACTCCGCCAGCAGCGGGTCTTTTGTCCCGACCGCGATGTAACACGGCGGAAAGCCGTCACACGCGTACAGCGGGCTGACCCGGTGATCCTCGCGCAGCGCCTCGTAGTCTTCGACCGGCAGATACAACTGCTGCTTGGCGTGCGGCGTGCCCAGGCCGGCCAACGCCGCATGATAATCAAACACCCCGTACAGCAGCAGGCCGGCCTTGATGGCCGGTCCGCGCTTGCGGCTGCACTCGGCCAGGACCCCGCCAGCCAGGTTGGCCCCGGCCGAGTCTCCACCGACGGCCAGACGTTGGGCGTCGCCCCCGTACTCGACCGCGTGCTCAACCGCCCACTGGGTGGCGAACAGACAGTCGTCGAACGCGGCCGGAAAACGATGTTTGGGCGCGCGGCGATAGTCAACGTTGACGGTCAGATAGCCGGCTGCGGCAAACTCCCGGCCGAGGCGCAGGTGGGTCTTGGGACTGCCCATGGTCCAGCCCCCGCCGTGAAAGTAGACCAGCACGGGGTGAGGTCCCGGACCCGGGGGCACGCTGATGTCGGCGCTCAGCCGCCAGCCGGCCACCTGTCTGAGCAGCACGTCATCATGGACAGCCCCGACCGGCGGCGGGTTGCCGTTCATCAGATCGTTGTGTTTGATCAACAGATCGGCCGGATTGACGCCCTTGGGGGGCTTGAGCGTCTCCATGAAGGCGAGCAGATCGTCTGGAAGCTGAGTCATCGGTTTCCCTCCTCGTGTCTGACGTGAGCCCGGATTGTAGCCGGAGCGCGGGCGGCCTGGCAATCGCGGTCGCACGCGGACGGCGGGCGCGCCAACCCTTTGCAAGGTCGGGTGGCTATGGTAGACCTCGGCTGAACGCCCGTTCATGAGGAGACGTGATGAAATTCTGGATGTTCCACCTGATGCCCTGGCCCCATCTGCCAGACGACTTTGCGGACAACTACGACACGGCCTGGGTGACCTGCTCAAACGGGCTGTTTGACCCCGAGCGCGGTCCGCAGGTGTATCACCAGTACATTGACCAGCTGGCCTATGCCGACGACATCGGCTTTGACGGGGTGGTCATCAACGAACACCACCAGAATGCCTACGGCATCATGCCCTCGCCCAACCTGATTGCCGCCGCCCTGTCCCAACGGGTCCAGACCGCCCGGGTGATGGTGCTGGGCAACGGCCTGCCTCTGCACGAGGTGCCGCTCAAGGTCGCCGAAGAGTTCGCCATGCTGGACAACATGTTTCGGGGCCGGTTTGACGCCGGCTTTGTGGTCGGCGGCGGCCCGGAATACTATTCCTACAACATCAACCCGACCTATGCCCGCGAGCGCTTTCGGGAGGCCACCGATCTGATCGTCAAAGCCTGGACCGACCCGGGACCGTTCAGCTGGGACGGCAAGCATTTTCAGCTTCAGTACTGTAATGTCTGGCCCCGCCCGGTCCAGCAGCCCCATCCGCCCATCTGGATTCCCGGCGTGGGCAGCGTAGAAACCATGGAGCTGGTCGCCGAGCACGGCTTCACCTATGCCGCCCTGACCTACTCCCACGTCGAATCCTTCCGCCAGAACGCGGCCTTCTTTCAGCAGACGGTCGAGCGGGTCGGCAAACACCCCTACCACCCGGAAATGCTGGGCTGGCTGGTGCCGATGTATGTGGCCGAGACCGAGCAAAAGGCGCGCGAAGAGGCCGAGGAGCATATCTGGTATTTTATTGACAAACTCCTCAAGGGGTTTGCCGGCAAGGGTCGGACGTGGATGCCGCCGGGCTATACCTCGCTGAAATCCCTGGAGCGTCTGCAAAAGCTGAACGATCCCGGCGGCGGGCATGCCCGCTGGCAGCTCGGCCACGCCACCACCTGGGACGACGTTGAGGCGGGCGGCTCAGTCCTGATCGGCACCCCAGAGACGGTGCGCGAGAAACTGCTCCAGTACGTGCTCGAATTCAAGGTCGGCAATATCCTGGCCCTGCCCCAGTTCGGCAGTCTGCCCGATCATCTGACCCGTAAAAACATGGAGTTCCTGGCCAACGATGTCTTTCCCTACGTCCGCAAACACGCCGATGCCGCGTTTGCCGCGCTGCCCGGAGTCCACGCCCAAAAGAACCAAGGCGACCGAGAGGACCAAGACGGCCGGGACGCCCGCGCAGGGGATAAGTACCCAGTGGCCAGTGGTCAGTGACTTGTGTTTCCTCCTGACCACGAACCACTGGCCACCAGCCACTTTCTACACGGCATGACAGGAAAGATGGAGTATGGCTCTAACGACCGAGACGCTTCGTGTCCGTGGCAGCACAATTCAGCTCCTGCGGGGCGGCAGCGGCGCGCCGCTGCTCTACCTCCACGGCCTCCTGGCCGATATTCACAGCCTGCCCGAAGCGGCCGGCTTTACCACCTTTCACGAAGCCCTGGCCGCCTCTTTTGCCGTGTCCGCGCCGGCCCTGCCCGGCTATGCCGACAGTCAGGGCTTTGACGACCTCGACACCATAGAAGACGCAGTCTTTTTCTGCCTGGACGTGCTGGATACGCTGGGGCTCGACACCGTGAATCTGGTCGGGGCGTCCCTGGGCGGCTGGGTGGCGACCGAATTCGCCAGCCGCTACTCACACCGGCTGCGCAAGCTGGTGCTGATCAACCCGCTCGGGGTGTCCACGCCCGAGGCGCGGATCGGCAATTTCTTTTATACCGTCACCCCCAAGGCCGAGGGCGGCCAGCACGAGGTGCGCGAGCTGCTGTTTCAGGAGCCGAACTCCGAACTGGCCCTGGGCGCCATCCCCGACGACATGTCTCCGGCCGCCAACTTTCTGTTCTACAAGGCCCAGATGGTCGCCGCCCGGCTCGGCTGGAAGCCGCCCTGTCTGTACAACCCGCGTCTTCAACATCACCTGTTCCGAATCACCGCGCCGACCCAGATTATCTGGGCCGAGCAGGACAAACTCGCCCCGGTCGCCCTGGGTGAGCTGTTTCAGGGCGCGATTGCCGGGGCGCAGCTGGTCAGAATTCCAGGTTCGTCACACAGCCTGGTGCTGGAACAGCCGCAGCGGGTGGCCGACCTCGTACGTCAATTCTTGAGCCCCTGAGCGCGGATTCCGAACCGGAGGCTGAGGCGAGGCTATGCAGTGCAGCACATGCAAGGCCGCCAATCGGGACGGGATTCAGTTCTGCGAGGAGTGCGGCGCGCGCCTCAGCCTGCCCTGCCCGAGTTGCGGCAGCCAGGTGCCGGCCGGGAAAAAGTTTTGTGGCGCCTGCGGGGCGTCTCTCGGTAGCGCCGACTCAACCTCCCCCGCCCTCCTGCACCCGCACCCCACGGCGAGCAGCCCGGCTCCTATCGACTATACGCCGGACCATCTGGCTGAGCGTATCCTGTCGGGCCGGGCCGCGCTTGAGGGCGAGCGCAAAATCGTGACCGTTCTGTTCAGCGATATCAGAGGCTCAATGGACATCATGGAGCAGCTTGACCCCGAAGAGGCCAAACGCCTGCTCGATCCGTGTCTGCAGCTCATGATGCAGGCCGTGCACCGCTTTGAGGGGACGGTCAACCGTATCCTGGGCGACGGCATCATGGCCCTGTTCGGCGCTCCCCTGGCCCTCGAAGATCATCCCCAGCGGGCCCTGTACGCCGCCCTGGAGATGCATGAGCAGGTCGGTCGGTATGCGGCCGACGTGCGCCGCAGCCACGGGATTGGGCTCCAGATCCGGGTCGGCATCAATACCGGCGAGGTGGTCGTGCGGACCATTGGCGACGACTTGTGCATGGACTACTCGGCCGTGGGTCACGCCGTCGGCCTGGCCGCCCGGATGGAATCGCTGGCCGCTCCCGGCTCAAGCCTGGTGACAGCCCAGACCCATGCCTTGACCAGAGCCGGGTTCCGTTTCGAGGCCAAGGGGCGGACCAGCGTCAAAGGCGTCTCCAGCCCACTTGCCACCTACGCCCTGCTGGGCGCGAGCGCGACTCGCTCGCGCCGGACAGCCCACGGCCTGTCGCCGCTTGTTGGACGCAGTCACGAACTCGAACAGCTGGACGAGCGTGTCGCCCTGGCTGCGGGCGGCCGGGGCCAGATTGTGAGCCTGGTCGGCGAGGCCGGGGTGGGGAAATCGCGTCTGCTGGCAGAACTCAGAGCGACGCTGCACAAACACCACTATCTGCTCATCGAAGGCGCGGCCTTTCCGTATGGCAGAACGCGGGCGTATCTGCCCTGGATCGAAATGTTCAAGCAGTACTGTCGGATCGGTGAGCAGGACGACCCTGCCACGTATCGGACAAAACTCCTGCGCACCCTGACCCCCACCCACGCCGTCCCGGACGCTACGCTACTGGCCCTGCTGCTCGAATTACTGGGCGTGGAGAGTCAAGAGCCGGCAATCGCCAGCCTGCCTTTTGAAGCCCGGCTGCACAAGGTTGAAACCGGGATCAAACGCCAGATCGTGGCCGAGAGCCGTCGCCAGCCGCTGGTCTTCCTGCTCGAAGATCTGCAATGGCTTGATCGTCGGAGCCTCGACTTCCTGCACTCCTTGCTGCCGGAAATTCATCACCTGCCGGTGCTCTTCCTGCTGTCCTACCGCCCCGGACAGCGCTACGGCTGGGAGAGCCTGCCGTTCTCCCACCGGCTCCAGCTCAGCCCGCTGCCCGATGCCGCCAGCCAGTCTCTGCTGAACGCCCTGCTCGGCACCGACCCCAGCGTCAGAGAGCTGCTGCCCGTTCTGGGTCACAGGGCGGGCGGGAACCCCTTTTTTCTCGAAGAAACCGTCCAGCATCTGGTTGAAACGGGTCTGCTTGTCGGCCGGGCGGGCAACTACCGGCTCAGCCGCCCAGTCTCGGACTGGGCTCTACCGGCCACAGTCCAGGGTGTCCTGGCCAGCCGTATGGACCGGCTCGACCCGAGTCTCAAGCAGGTATTGCAGACGGCTGCGGTCATCGGGCGGGAGGTCTCGCTGCCGCTCTTGGCTCGGGTCATGGCCTGGCCCCAATCCCGTCTGGAACAGGCCAGCCAGACGCTCCACAGCCACGATTTTGTGCGTCCCAGCGCAGCCGGTTTTACTTTCAAGCACGGGCTGACCCAGGAGGTGGCCTACACCTCCCTGCTCCACGAACGGCGCGCCGCGCTGCACGCCCGGGTCGGGGCGGCGCTTGAGGATCTGTACGCCACCCGGCTCCAAGAGCAGGTCACAGTCCTGGCCTACCACTACAGCCGGAGCACCAACAGCGCCAAGGCAGACACCTACCTGTACCGGGCCGGGCTGCGTGCGGTCGAGGTCTATGCGGATACCGATGCCCAGCACTTCTGGCACGAACACCTGCGGGTGCTGGCCACGCTCGCGCCAAGTCCAGACCGGGACCGGCGCGAAGTGCGAACCCGCCTCCAGCTCATCACCCTGCTGTCCCGCCATAGCAATGCCGACGAGCCCATCCGAGAGCAGTTTGTCGCGGTGGAGGCCGCCTGCGGTCGCTTGGCGGATACGCGTCTGTTGGCCACCGCCCATGCCATTGTCGCCGGCACGTATGTGGTATGGGGCCGCCCCAGAGCCGGCTTGCCCCACGCCCGAACCGCCTACCGGCTGACGATTGGGCAGGCCGATATGCTGGCCCGACTGCGAGCCCACGGTCCCCTGGCCCACCTGTTGTGGCTTGCCGGTCGGTTCGAGGAGGGCTTACAGATCGCCAGCGCCGGACTCGAGCTGATCCAACACCAGCGCCTCTTGGAGACCCGGCCGGACAAGAGCGCCGCGTCGGTGATGCAGTGTCTGGCCGTGGCCGGACTGTGCAACGGGTTTTTGGGCAGTCTGGCGCTGGGCTTTCAGCAGTTGGGCCAGGCCAGAGCGGTGGCCAGCCAACACCTCCGCCACCTTCCCCAGGCTCTTCCCCACTGGGGTTTGGCCCTGTTGCACGTCCTGCGGAGTGAGCCCGACTTGGCCGAACGCGAAGCCAGCGCCGGTTTAGACCTGATGCGGGAAGTCGGCGCCCCGGCCTCGCTGCTGATGGCCGGCGCCGTCCACGAATACGCGGGCCTGCTGGGCGCGGCCGGGCAGGCGCCAATTCCGTCCATCACCAGTCTGGCCACAAGCTGGCAGCAGAAGGGCGTGTATGCCGAGCTGATCGGCAGCTGGTATGCCGAGGCGCTGCTCGGCCTGGGGCGTGGCGAAGAAGCCCTGCGGGTGGCCACCGCTGTCCTCGTCGAAGCCGAGCACAGCCACAGCCACTGGTTTGTGTACTCGGCCCACCGCGTCCTGGGGCGTATTCTGGCCCAGCGCGAGCCGTCGGACCGGCCGGCCGCTCGGACTCATCTGACACGCGCCCTGGACTACGCCCAGCAGATGCACAGCCGTCCCTTCCAGGCGCACAGCGCGCTGGCCCTGGGCGAGTTTCTGGCGCGGAGCGGTCAGGCCGACGATCAGCGTCCGGCGCGGGCGTATCTGAGCCAGGCGGCGGACTTGTGCGCCGCCCTTGAGCTGCCGGCCGACGGCGCGCGGGCGCGCAGCCTGCTGGCCGATGCGGCCCAATCGGCCTGAGTTTTGCCCGCCCCCCTTTTGGACCGGCGCGCCGTGCTGTAGTACAGTAGGGAAAAAGGGAGAGTTCTTTTTCGGGAGGGTACACAATGGAGAGTACCAGCATCACGCTGACCCGTTATCTGTTGATGCAACAGCGCGAGCATCCGGGCGCGACCGGAGAGTTCTCCATGCTGTTGTCGCAAATCGCGTTTGCCGCCAAAACCATCTCCCGAGAACTCGGCCGGGCCGGCCTGGTCGACGTCTTGGGCGCCTCGGGCGAGATCAATATCCAGGGTGAAGTCCAACAGAAGCTCGACCAGATCAGCAACGATGCCTTCCTGGCCGCCTTTGCCGACGGCCAGCTGGTATCCGAGATGGTCTCCGAGGAAATGGAGCATCCGACCCCAATCCAGGGCAATGAGGACAAAGGCAAATACGTCATTTTTGTCGATCCGCTTGACGGCTCGTCAAACCTGGATGTCAACGTGACGGTCGGCTCTATCTTTTCGGTCCACCGTCGCCCGGAGGGAATAAAGGGCGCCGCGCTGGTGGACGCTCTGCATCTGCGCGGTCGGGGTCAGGTGGCGGCCGGCTATGCCCTGTACGGCCCCAGCACGACGCTGGTCTACACCACCGGCCAAGGCGTGCACGGCTTCACCCTGGACCGCAGTATTGGCGACTTTCTGTTGTCCCACGAACATATTCGCATTCCAGAACGCGGTTCGACCTACAGCATCAACGAGGGCCGTCGCAACACCTGGTTCCCCCCGACCCGCGCCTACATCGACTATCTGCAAGAGACCGACAGCCAGACCAAGCGGCCCTACTCGGGTCGCTATATCGGCTCCCTGGTGGCCGACTTTCACCGCACCCTGCTCAAAGGCGGCGTCTTCCTCTACCCGGCCGACCCCAAGAACGCCAGGGGTAAGCTGCGGCTCATGTACGAGGCCGCCCCGCTTGGCTTTGTGGCTGAACAGGCCGGCGGTCGGGCCAGCGACGGCACCCAGCCCATCCGCGACATCGTTCCCGACAGCCTCCATCAACGGACGCCGCTGATCATCGGCAGCGCCCAGGACGTGCAGACCGCAGAATCGTTTTACCACTGAGACCAAGCAAGACCGCGTCAGGCATGAACCCACACGCCGCCCTCAAAAAAAGACAGGCACTCGATTTCTTTATCACCCACCTGTGCCGCAGTGAGGTCAAGGATGCTATTGCCAAAGTGGTCCTTTTTGGCAGCCTGGCCCGGGGAGAGAGTCGGGCTGACAGCGATATCGATCTGTTGGTCTTTGCCACCGACAGGCTCGACAAGGTATCGGAAGCCTGCGCCGAAGCGTCGCTGTGTAGTGGTATCGAAAAGCAGGAAAGTGTGGAGCCCCTCATTCGGGATGCCGATACGCTTTTTTATACCGACTCGTATTTCCTGACCCGAGCGCTCCGGGAAGGGGAAGAGGTGTATAGCATGGCAGAGGATGAGTTGGCCCGAAAAGGGGCACACAACGCCCTGCGGCTGGCCGAGGAATATATCGAACTCGCCCGCTATGATCTCGAAGGCGAGCAGCTACGTGGAACAGTCGATGCGGGCTACAACGCTGCGGAATTATGTGTCAAGGGGCTCTTGATTCTGAACCAACAGCCATTGCCGCGTACGCACGGTGGTCTCGTGCAAAAATTTGGCGAAATGTATGTACAGACGGCTAAGGTCGAACGAAAACTGGGACGAGGGCTGAATCAGGCGCTCCAGTTCCGCAACAGCGCACGGTACGATGCCCACGCCGCAGTCACCACCCGGCAGGCCCGACAAACGCTCATCCTGGCTGAGGAGTTACGCGCGGTGCTGCAAGCCTTGTTAGCAGCCTGAGTGTTTGCCTCAGCCGTTCTTGTCCGTATTCGATATCCGAAGGGAGGTAGTCATATGACCGAACGTGTTCGTGAGATTCTGAGTTGGTATGAGGGCGACAATCCGGGCACCCGCGCCAACATTGCCCGTCTGCTCAACAGCGGCCGCCTGGCCGGCACCGGTAGACTGGTCATCCTGCCGGTCGATCAGGGCTTCGAGCATGGTCCGGCGCGCAGCTTTGCCCCGAATCCGTCCGGTTATGATCCCGACTACCATTTCCAGCTCGCGCTCGACGCCGGCTGTAACGCCTATGCCGCGCCGTTGGGATTCATCGAAGCCGGGGCCGATACCTTTCTGGACCGAATTCCGACCATTCTCAAGCTCAACAACCACGACGTGCTGCACGACGAAAAAGACCCCCTGTCGGCCGTGACCAGCAGCGTCGATGACGCCCTGCGGCTGGGTTGTGCCGCTGTCGGCTTCACCATCTACCCCGGCTCGTCGGCAGCCCAGACCATGTATGAGCAGCTGCGCGAGATCACCAAGGAGGCCAAAGCCAAGGGGCTGGCCGTTGTGGTGTGGTCCTACCCGCGGGGCAGCGACCTGAGCAAGGCCGGGGAGACTGCGGTGG
Organism: uncultured Binatia bacterium (SeqCode); assembly: GCA_965243735.1. Classification (GTDB taxonomy): domain Bacteria; phylum Desulfobacterota; class Binatia; order Bin18; family Bin18; genus JAAXHF01. Next base: position 1,462,198 of record CBDEVZ010000008.1, on the reverse strand, counting down.
ACGTGGTCGCCTACGCGGCCCAGATTGCGGCTCAGCTCGGAGCGCACATCATCAAGGTCAAGCCGCCCTCGGCCCACATCGAGCTGGCCGACGCCCAAAAAGCCTACCAGCGCTATCACGTGCCGATCGACACCCTGGCCGAGCGTATCCGGCATGTGGTCCAGAGCGCGTTCAACAGCAAACGGATTGTGATCTTCTCGGGCGGACCGGCCAAGGGCGACGAGGAATTCTTCGGCGAGGTCCGGGCGATCCGTGACGGCGGCGGGTTTGGCTCGATTATCGGCCGCAACTCCTTCCAACGCACCAAAGAGGACGGGCTCAGATTCCTCGATACGGTCATGAGTATCTACGAGGGCTCTCTGCAGTAGGCGCCACCGGGTTCGGGACGGGTCTTTCCCGCTCCGAGCCGTCCCGGCTCAGCGCGTATCGGCATAAAACGTCTTCAGGTAGCGCGGCGACACGCCGATAAAATACAAGAAGCGCAGCAGCCACATCAGCACGATGGTCCGCGCAATGCCGTCCCGCTGCCAGCGCCGGGCCGAGGTCACCACCCGCTCGCGCAGACAGGCCAGTTCGCCCTGCCGTTTGAGCCTATAGCTCAGCTCCAGATCCTCCATCAGCTCGGCCTCCCGATAGCCGCCCAGTTCCAGGAAGGTCCGGCTGCGCACGAAAATAGCCTGATCGCCGGTCGCAATCCGTGACAGGCGTGAGCGGAGGTTCATGAATGTCTCAACCAGCCGGAACAGCCAGCCCTCGGCGTCGAGCCGCACGTCAAAGCGACCGCCCACGACCCGGGGGTTGCGGAGCGCGTCTTTGAGCAGAGCCGGAAAGCCGGGCGGCAACACCGTATCGGCGTGCAGAAACAGCAACACCTGACCGCTCGCCGCCCGAGCCCCGACATTCATCTGTGTGGCCCGTCCCCGTCCTGCCGACAGCACCAGGTCAGCCTGAGGACGGGCCAGCTCAGGGGTGCCGTCGTCGCTGCCGCCGTCCACCACAATCACCTCGCAGCTGCCGCTGCTCCGCAACCGGCGCAGGGTTTCGCCAATGGTCGCCGCCTCGTTCAAGGTGGGGATGATGACCGAGATGTCCATTAGCCGCCAAGCCGCAGAAAGGCGATGTTCAGATCGTGCAGAAAGGCTTTTTCCTGATCTTGGCCGAGATCCTGAAAGCGGACATCCAGCACGGTCCGCTGGTTGACGACCCTGAGCGGGCCGGAGGGCTCGACCGGACGGGCGCGCAGTTCAACCCGGCCCTGACCGGGCAGGCTGGCGTGAAAGCGCGCCTCGGCGTCGGTGTACTCCTGCTGATACGGGAGGTGTTTGCGGCTCAGCAGAGCGTCCAGCCGGCTCACCACCTCGGCATAGGCAAAGCCCAGGTCCCAGCGTGTCTCGGTCATCATGGCCTCCAGGCGTAGCGGAACACCGTCCACAGAATCTTGTAGCCGGCCATGAGCGTCCCTCTGAGCGTTCCGCTGACTTTTGAGACCCCAATGCGCCGGCGGTAGCGAACCGGGACCTCGGTGATACGCAGCCCTTTTTGAATGGCCTTGATCTGCATCTCAACCGTCCAGCCATAGGTGCGGTCCGTCATCCCCAGTTCCAGCAGGGACCGAAAACGCACAGCCCGAAAGGGCCCCAGATCAGTATAGCGAAAGCCGTATACCAGCCGAATCAAAGCGGTGGCCAGACTATTGCCGAAGCGGGCGTGCGGCAGCAGGGCGCCGGGCTGGGCCTGCCCCGTGGTACGTGAGCCAATCACCATGTCGTAGTTCCCAGAGACGATGGGGGCGACCACGGCGGGTAGCTCATCCGGATGGTCGCTATAATCGCCGTCGACAAAGACAACAATATCCGGCGGGTTGGCCTTGAGGTGGTCAATGCCGGCCAGGCACGCCCAGCCGTAACCCCGCCGCGCCTCGTGCAGCACGCGCGCGCCGCCGGCCCGAGCTACCTCGGCCGTCCTGTCTGACGAGCCGTTATCAACAACCACAACCTCTTCCAGCCTCTCATGGGGCAGGTCGGCCAGAACCCGCGGCAGGGAGCGCTCTTCATTGAGGGCCGGAATGATGACGGCAAGCCGCGGAGAAGTCTGTGGCATGGCTCAGGATCCGAGCGCGAAACTGACCACGACTGGTGTGCCATCGGGCGGAAGCTGGTCAGCATCGGCCACAAAGCGCGCCGGCTGGCCGATGTAGTCGGCGATACTCAGGGCGCCGTTGCCCACCTTGCCGCTCGGGCAGCTGTACAGGCAGACCAGACAGCCCGGACGGGGGGCAAAGGGGATATGGTTGAACCAGCGGTCTCGATTCCCGCCAAAGCGGGGACTGAGGGCGGCGTCCTTGAAGACCCGCTCAAGCGGGAGACCGGCCGGATTGTCCTGCCAGGAGAGACGAATGGCGAGCCGGCTGCCGCTCAGCGTCCGGTGCGAGGCGGGGTGGGTGTGGCGCTCAGTCCAAGCCGCCATGGGCAGGCTTTTGCCCGCTTGGGCTCCCAGCCGTAACAGCGCGGCGTGGAAATCGAGGTCATCGACCGGGGTCTGGATCAGAGCGTGGGGAGACGTGCCGCCCTGCCACACCAGGAAGTGATAGCGCGCCTGGGGTCCTTGGGCGGCGTTAAAACGCCGGGGAAAAATACGGCCCGAGACCAGCACTTGGCCTTTTTCCTCAACAAGCCCCGCCACCGCCTGACTCGGCCCGTCAGCCGTCCCCCCCCAACCGGCCAGCCCGAACAGCAGCAGACCCACCAGCGCTCCGCAGCGCCACCCGCGCCGTGTATTCCTCGTCCAGCTCATTGCCTCAGCTCTCGCGCCCGCCTGCCATACTCCCCCTGCCACCATTCCCAGGCCAGCATCCCATAGAACGGCACATACTCCAACCAGACATGGAAGGTTTCCAGCCGTCCTCTGTACAGAAAATAAAATGACACATAATACAGGCTCAGCAAACCGGATAGGAGCAGCCACGAACGGAGCGGGAAAACCGCCAGAAAGGGCACCAGACAAACGAAGTACCACGGGTTGCCAACCGGACTGAGCAGAAACAGCAGGCCCAGCAGCAGCCCGTTACTCCACACAAACTGACGATCATCCGCCAGCTCAGACCGAGAGCCGACCAGGAGGGCGACCCCGCCCAGCCCCAGCCCGACTAGGCCGTTGGCCAGCCAGCGCTCGCCCACCAGGGCGACGATGCCGGGAAAAATCAGACTGTTGGTCTGCCACTGCTCAGCAAAGGTCTGGGTGCCCGTCCACAGCGTCTGACCGGCCGACCAGAACGGCGCATAGCCAAGCAGCAAGACCGTTACGGTCACCGACAGTCCGAGCAGGGCTCGCCCCCAGCCGTGGGTTTTCCACGCTCGGGCCAGGAAGACCGGCACGAGCAGGACGGGATACAGCTTGCCCAACACCGCTGCGGCCAGGCTGATGTGGGCCAGCACGTCCCGACCCTTGACCATCAGCACCACGGCCAGGACCGTGCAGAAGGCCGGCACCACATCGTAGTGGGCCGAGTTCATGGTTTCTTTTATGATCAGCGGCGACCAGGCGTAGACGACCAGGAGCAGCGGGCTCAGCCCCAGGTGGTTCAGCAGGACCAGCAACAAAGCGCACAGACCGAGGTCAAACGCCACAAAGACCAGCCGGAGGGCGCTCAGAGTGCCGGGCGCCAGCCACGCCGCAAGACCAAAGATGGCCTGGGCAAACGGCGGATATACGGTCGAAATATCGGGATGATTCACCCGTGACAGGACGAACGACAGCCGGCCATCCCGCTCGGCAAGTTGGGCATAGGTCTGGAGGGATGTCTCGGTCGCCGCGCCGTCCATGTGTTGTTGCACACGCAAGGGGGCGAACTGGTAGGGATTCATCCCCTCGGCCACAACCGCGCCGTCCCACAGATAGCGGTAGAAGTCATCCTCTTGAATCGGCTGAGAAAAGAACAGCGTGGCGCGAAACAGCAGTCCGAACACCACAATGAGCGCGACCGCAGTGCCCCGCGGCGCTTGGACAACGCGGCTCAGGAGGGGGTACACGGCCAGGCCATAGCAGATGAAGATGCCGGCGTAGACCGCCATGAAGAGCACAATGGGCCGCTGAACATGGCCCTGGCCATAGACGAAGGCGAAGCTCAGCCAGGTCAGCAGGCCGTACAGGGCGAGGGTCCCGACGCCCAGCACGATGAGCCTGCCGCAGTGACCACGCATAGTCCACAAGACTGCGGCCAGCGTCCGCCATCGCTAGCGCAGCTTGCCCTCGACAAAGGGCACTTCGTAGACCTTGTCGTGCTGAATGGGGCCGTGGCCAAAATAGCCCGACTCGCCAAACAGCTCGCCGTGGTCGGCGGTGACGGTGATGTAGGTATTGGCCGGGACCGTGTCGAACAGCTGGGTGAAAACCCCGTTGAGGTAGCGCACGGCTTCGACTTGACGCTGGCGCAACTGGTCGAGCTTGTCCTGATCGAAGAACGGCGCGGGGGCGTCGTCGTCGCGCAGTTTGCCGCCGACCTGCATCTCGTCGAGATGCTTGAACACCCCGTGCACCCCGTGAATCCTGGGCCAGCTGTCCTCGGGCTCGTCCGGCAGGGCGTAGGGGTAATGGGTCTCGCCGACATTCAATAGGTAAAACGACGGTCGCTCGGCAGAAAAGCGCATTCGCTCCAACATGGCGGCCATATCGTTATGCTTGGGCATGAGGGTGAACGAATCAAAATCGCGATTGATCGGCGTGGCCGGATTCAGCACCGGCAGGGAGACCAGGGCGTGGGTCTGATAACCGAGCTTGTGCTTGAGGAAACTGGGCAGAAACAGGTCTGGAATCAGGCTTTTGAAGGCGATCTGGCGTGTTCCCAGGCGTTCGTTGTATTTCAGAAAATCCTGCTTGTAATACTCTGAGGCGTAGACCTGGGCGGGGCTCGCATGGGGCAAGAGACCCATCAGCAGGTTGTAGTGTGAGGGTGCGGTCCACGACGCGTAGCTCCAGCGGCGTTCCACCTGACCCAGATGGCCCAGCGTCTCGGGTGCGGCGCGCATCAGCGTGTCGTAGCGACAGCTGTCGAGAATAACGACGATATAGTTATGACGGGCCACGGGAGGAGACGGACGCGACGGTTCGGTCTGGAGCGGGGACGCGACGGGAGCGGGCGGGGCGGGGCGTTTTCTCAGGCGTTCAAAGAGTCTTTTCATTATGGCAGCCGCTAGCCAGACATCATACAAGGCACGCCCGGGGTGACTCGAACACCCAACCGACGGGTTCGAAGCCCGGCGCTCTATCCAATTGAGCTACGGGCGCGCACGGCGGTCAGCCTAGCATTTTTTTGACACGGTCGGCCAGCACCCCGGCATCGGGTTCCACGCATGTCCCATGCCGAGTGTCGGCGCGGCTGTCGGTCGCGGTCCCTGGAACGTTCCCGTGGGCAACGTGTGATGCAAAAAGAAACCCACCCCGGCCTTCGGCCACCCCTCCGAGGAGGGGAACCACCTCCATCCCCTCCTCGGAGGGGTGCCGCGATAGCGGCGGGGTGGGTTCTCTCCGGCCCAGTGGCTTCTGTACGGCTGGGAAGAGGAGATGCCGGGTAATGTGCATCACACGCAGGCAAGGAGAAAAAAGCGGTATTGACGGACAGGCGGCACTGACACCCACCTCACCCCTTGCTGACTTTCGTCTTGAGGGCAATACTGAGCCGCAATCGACCGGACGCTGATGTGAGCCTTTCTCTACCTCCCGATGCGCTTGCTTGAGCTGCGGCCAGACGTAACGGAGCAGGCCACCGTGGGCCGTCGTGGGCAATGATGACTGCACTATGGCTGTTCTCCATACTTCTCATTCGATGAACCACCGCTTTGGCGTCTGTTTGGAGCGTCTGACCCGGACAGTCGCCATGGCAGGCGGCCTGCTGCTGGTCGGGGTCATGGCAATGACCGTGGCCAGTGTCCTCGGACGCTACCTCTTCAATGCACCGGTCCCGGGCGACTACGAGATGACCGAACTCGCCTGCGCGATCGCCGTGTTCGCCTTCTTCCCCTATTGCCACCTGAAGAACGCCAACATCGTTGTCGAGTTCTTCACCGCCCGACTGCACCCGCGCCTCAAGACGGCGTTGGACACGGTGCACAGTTTTGTCTTCACGGGTGTCGCGGGTCTCGTCGCCTGGCGCCTCTTGGTCGGCGGAATGCACAAACTCGAGGATGGCGAGACCACACTGTTTCTCGGCATCCCGATCCATTGGGGCTACTTCCTGGCACTCCTGGGGGCGGGGTTGCTGACCGCAGTCTGCATCTGGGTGTTCTCCCGTCATTTGCGCCGACTCGGACGATGAGCAGTGTTGAATTCGGCGGCCTCTTGTTCGGCATCTGCCTGGGGCTGATCGCTCTTCGGATGCCGGTCGGGGTCGCGATGTTTGTGGTCGGCGGCTTCGGCTTCGCCTCGCTGGCGGGCTGGCCGGCGTTTCTCAACCTCCTCAACACCGCTCCGTTCAGCCGGGTGTCGAGCTACACCCTTTCCGTGCTGCCGCTGTTCCTGCTGATGGGTCAGTTTGCGACCCGGGCGGGGCTCACCCGCTCGCTGTTCACAAGCGCCCGCGCTTGGGTGGGGCACTATCGCGGCGGGCTCGCCATCTCGACGATCTGCGGCTGTGCGGCGTTCGGGTCTGTGTGCGGTTCGTCGATCGCGACCGGAGCGACGATGGCCTCGGTGGCGCTGCCCGAGATGAAACGCTACGGCTATTCCGGGGCGCTGGCGACCGGCACGCTGGCCGGCGGCGGCACGCTCGGCATTCTGATCCCTCCCTCGGTCATCCTGGTAATCTACGCCATTATTACCGAACAATCCGTCGGCAAGCTGTTCCTCGCCGCCCTCATCCCCGGTCTCATCACGACGTTCGGCTATGCGATTGCGATCAGCCTGTACGTGCGGCTCAAGCCCGAATCGGCGCCGATTGCGCCAGCCGTGCCGTTCGGCGAACGCGTGCGCAGCCTGGGCGCGGTCGTGCCGGTCGCGGCGATCTTTGTGCTGGTCATCGGCGGCATCTATCTCGGCGTGTTCACCCCCACCGAGGGCGCCGCTATCGGCGCTGCGGCCACCGCCTTGGTCGCGCTTGCCTCGGGTCGGATGAGTTGGACGAGCTTTGCATCGAGTCTGCTTGATACCGCGCAAGCCACCGCAATGGTCTTCATGATTCTGATCGGCGCCGATATCTATAGCGCCTTTCTCGCCCTGTCCCAAATCCCAGTCGAGCTGGCGGACGCCCTCACGGCATCGGGGCTGGCGCCGATGGCGATCCTGATCGGTATTCTAGCCGTCTATCTGATCCTCGGCTGCGTGATGGACAGCATGGCCATGATCCTCCTCACCGTGCCGGTGTTCTTCCCGCTGGTCACCGGGCTTGATTTCGGCTTCAGCGAGGAGGAGATGGCGCTCTGGTTTGGGATTCTGACGCTGACCGTCGTCGAGATTGGACTGATCACCCCGCCGATCGGCCTCAACGTCTATATTATCAATTCGCTGGCCGAGGGTGTCCGGCTTGGCGAGTCGTTCCGGGGCATCGTTCCATTCCTGCTGAGCGATTGCGTTCGCGTCGCGCTCCTTCTGGCCCTGCCCGCGACCTGTCTGTGGCTCCCGAGGCTGCTCTAGTTGCTATACCTAGTTGCTATACTTGGCGACCAAGCGCTTTGCGTCAGCAATCAGCGCCCGTCCGTCATATCCCATAGCGCTGACCCTCTCGATCCAGCTCTCGACAACCGTCTGGGTCGCCTTCTCCCAGCGCGCCCTCTCCGCTGCGGAGAGTGACACAATCGGGTCGCCCCGCTCGAGCGCAAGGGCGCGGCTCGGCTGCTCGTCGTCCTCCCATATCCGGCCGAGTCGTTTGGCCAATGCGAGCCCCGTGCTGTCGTCGATCATGGCTCTGATATCCGGCGGGAGTTGATCGTAGCGCTGCGTGTTCATGGTCATCACGAACACGGCGCAGGAAAGGGCGACCTCAGTGTGGTACTGCGTCACTTCGTGCAGGCGGAAGGGACGCATGACGGACCAGGGTATCCAGGTTCCGTCGATGACGCTTCGGGACAGCGCCTCATAGACATCAGGAACCGGCATACCGACCGGGATGGCGCCCAGCGCCCTGAGCATGGCCGCGCTGGTCCGCGAGGAGGCGCGCATCTTCAGCCCCTCGAAGTCCTCCAAGGTGCGGATCTGTTTCCCGGCGGTGTGGAGGTGACCGCGGGCGGTGGCATGAAAGACTAACGGCCGGGTGTCCTTGTACTCGTTCCGCATCCACTTCCGGTAGAACTCGGTCAGGGCTTGGCTGGTCGCTACTGCATCGCCGGCGACGGAGGGTAGCTCGAACACCTCCGTCAACGGGAACCGCCCCGGCGAGTAGCCGGGCAGGGTCCAGACAATATCAACCACCCCATCACGCGCTTGGCCGTACAGATCTGACGGCTTGCCGCCCAGCTGCATGGCCGTAAACACCTGGATCTCGACCCGGTTCCCGGACTGCTCCTCAATCGCCTGAGCCCAAGGCTGTATGAACAGGCGATTGGCGATCGCCTGAGGCGCGCTGAAAGTGTGCAGCCGAAGCGTGATCTGCTCCGCGGCTGCGCCGCTCGAAAGCGCGCAGACTATGCCCGCACAGAGCGCGGCAAACGTCGTCCAGCCTGCGACCCCTCGGCGCAGCCTCATCCATTCCCTTTCTCAGATTTGTGAATCGTCCCGCCCCATTTTGGGTGGTCTCGCCCGTTTGAGCACCGGCTGAATTATCGCCAGATACATAAAGGTTTCAGAGGTCATGGGCAAGCGCGGCACGCACTGGACATGGCAGCGCGCCCATGTGACACAGTGACAAGCTGTCTCCGCCCCTACGTTATCCCCAGGGCAGCGCCAACTGCCCGAAGCGACCGTTGAAAGGGCACACACACGGTGCTAAGCTCCCAGCCCGTATCACCGGGGGAGATGTTCCTCGCGTGACATTCCTCCGCGCCGAGCCCGATTCAGCACCACCGGCCGGCAAGGGCCGCTCAGTCCGCTGGAACACAAGAGGAATGGCATGAGCACCAACGCATCCAAGCCAGGTTCCAGCGTTCGCTACCAGCCCGACGAAAAACTCCCGGCGGCGCTGGCCCTTGGCCTCGCTCTGCAACTCGTCGCTCTCCTTTTGCCCGGTATCGTGTTGATTCCGACGGCCATGTTCCAGGCCGCCGGCGAGACCGAGGTCTTCCTGGTCTGGGCCGTGTTTGCCTCCGTCATAGCCTGTGGTGCCACCACCCTGCTGCAAGCAGTCCGGGTCGGCCCGGTCGGCGCAGGCTATATCCTGACGACAGGCCCACCCGGCATCGCTATCGCGGTCAGTGTCATGGCGGTCGCCGCAGGCGGCCCGGCCTTGCTGGCCAGCATGGTCTTCATCATGGCGCTCTTCCAGTTTGTGTTCTCCGCACGTCTTTCGCTGTTCCGGCGGCTGCTGACTCCGACCATCACCGGAACGGTGTTCATGCTGACGCCGGTTACGGTCATGCCGATTATCTTCGCTCAGCTGAAGAATGTGCCGGACGGAACCCCGGCCCTGGCCGCTCCGCTGAGCGCTCTGGCGACCCTCCTCGTCGGTGTTGGTATCATGCTGCAGGCAACGGGACCGCTGCGCCTCTGGGCGCCGGGCATCGGCATTGCCGCCGGCTCAGTGATCGCCGGGGTTTTCGGTCTCTACGACATCGCCCGCGTTGCTGAGGCTGCGTGGATTGGCCTCCCGAGCGTTGAATGGCCGGGCTTCGATCTCACCTTCGGGCCGGCTTTCTGGGGGCTTCTTCCGGCGTTTCTGTTCATCGCCCTGCTGTGCACAATCCAAACGATCAGCAGCACCGTTTCCATGCAGCGCCTCTCCTGGCGTCAGCCCCGGGCGGTGGATTTCCGAGCGGTGCAAGGGGCGGTGGCCGCCGACGGCGTCGGCAATCTCCTGTCCGGCCTCGCGGGAACAATGCCGAACGGGTTCCGTCCGACAGGCGCGGCGATGGCCGAGCTGACCGGAATCAGCTCCCGCAGTGTCGGAGTCGTCCTCGGGGCGTTGCTCATCACGCTCGCCTTCCTGCCGAAAGTGCTCGCCGTATTCCTGGCCATACCGAGCCCGGTGATCGCCGCTTTTATTACCATAACGATGGCGACGATCTTCATCCTCGGCATCAAGATGATCGTGCAGGATGGGCTCGACTATCGCAAAGGCTTAATCGCCGGCATCGCGTTCTGGCTTGGGGTCGGCTTCCAGAATGGCGTGATATTTCCCGAGTATGTCCTGGGGTTCGCGGGAGGCCTGCTGCGGAACGGGATGATAGCCGGCGGCCTCGTCGCCATCCTCATGACCCTCTTCGTGGAGCTGACAAAACCGCGCCACAGTCGGCTTGAGGTAGAGTTCGGCCTCTCGGCCCTGCAGAAAATCAAGGATTTTCTTGGGGTCTTCGCGTCCCGCAACGGATGGGACACAACCATGGCGGATCGCCTCGACGCCGTCGGCGAGGAGGCGTTGCTGACGCTCCTCGGGCAGGATGAAGCTGGAGCAGAGCGGCAGCGTCGGCGCTTGCTTCTGGTTGCGCACAAGGAAGACGGAGCGGCGATCCTCGAATTCTTCGCCTCAATGGGTGAGGAAAACCTTCAGGATCAGATCACGTTGCTCAGCGAGCAGCCCGCCGAGGATTTGATCGAGCGGGAAGTCTCACTGCGGCTGTTGCGGCACCTCGCGTCCTCGGTTCGCCATCAGCAATACCATGACGTTGACATCGTGACCGTCCGTGTGGGAGCCTCAGGGCCACGTCCAGGCGGACAGACGTAAGGCGGCTACGGCTTCACCAAGCCTGTGTCTCAACGAAGGAGGACACGTTGATGCATTTTGTGATTTTCATAACCGACAAACCAGGTGTGGCACAGACGCGAATCGATATGATGGACACCATTCGCACCTATCTGCACAATCACCCTGACCATCCCGGCGTCAGCCTGCATCATGCTGGCCCAACGCTGGCCGACAACGGAGAGACCATCAACGGCTCTCTCATAGTGGTCGAAGCGCCTTCGCTTGAGGCGGTGCGAGCTTTTGTCGCGGACCATCCGCTCAACAAGGCGGGTCGCCTCGCCGACTGTCAGGTACGCCCGTGGGACTGGCGGACGGGGCGTCCCGCCTAGTCTCCCGCGCGTGGCGCGAGCGGGGCTCCGAGCGCCGCGTTTCGTAGCAAGCGTCCGCCATCCGATTCGGGTGATGGCGGACGGGGGAAGTCGTAAGAGATACGGTTCCGTGGAAGACCTCCTTCCACAACGGCGAGAGGAGTCGAGATGCGAAAGAGATCAGGGGCACAGTCATGGGCGACACTCATCGGGCTGCTCGGCCTGTGGCTGGTGGGAGCGGCCAGCCCATGCGGGGCCGAGGTCGCTGCCGGCGATACCCTCACCAGAGACACGGTCTCGCAAGCCGAAACCCTCCTCACTCCGTCAACCCGCTGGATGCTGGAACAGGGCATGCCGATGCGGATCATTGCCACCAAACGGGTGACCTGGCCCGCAGCCTACGAGGAGGCCACCGAGAAATTCGCCAGCCAGGTCAGCCTGTCCGACGACGGACGGCAGCTGATCAACTATGTGGCCGGCTGCCCCTTTCCGTCCATTGACCTCAACGATCCTTTGGCCGGCTTTCGGATCATGTGGAACCAGGAACATCCGCCGTTCAGCATCGACAATTTCGGCACCGACTCGACAACCCAGACGGTGGGCGCCAGCGGCGGGCTGGAACGCACCTTCTCCTACCCGTGGCGGCGCCTGATGTGGACCGGTCGCCTGTACAGCGACCCCAAACCGGTCATTCCTCACGCCCGGAACGTCAGCCACACCAATCTGATCGGTCCCGCCTTTCTGCCCAACGACCACAAGGGCACCTCCATCCTGTCCTTCCGCTACCAGGCGCCGGACGCGCTCGACGACACCTACGCCTACATCCCCGAGACGCGCCGTGTGCACCGGGTCAGCATCGTTGATCGCAGCACTCCGCTGTGGCGGACGGATGTCGATCTGGATTCGTGGTGGGGCTTTAACGCCAAGCTCAGCTTCTGGAGCTTCCGGGTGCTGGCCGACAAGGACATCTTGGCGGTCGTGCATAGCGACAAGTACGGCGATCCGTCGGCCTGGTGCGCAGCCCAGAACGAGAATCGGGGCATCCTGGCCGCCCTGCCCTGCGTGCCGTGGGAGAAACGGCGGGTATGGGTCGTCGAGGCCATCCCGGTCGGCTATGCCGGACGCTATACCTACTCCAAGCGCATACTGTACGTCGACCAGGAGTTCTATGCCCCGCTGCTCCAGGAAATCTACGATCTGCAGGGCGAGCTGTGGAAGGTCTTCGTGCGCAGCATCGCCTACACCGCCAAGCCCCACGACCGCTATCCCGTCAACCCGATTGCGGGCGCCCGCTACAACTATAGCGACGAATGGGCCTTCATGCCCCAGGCGGTGATGGTCGATATGCAGGCCCCCCACGCCACGACGTTTGAGGCCCCAGCCGTCCACAGCCCCCCTGCGGAGTGGCAGACCGAGTGGTATTTCAACGAGGATATCGACAGCAATAATGCGTCGATTTTTTCCCGCAACTATCTGATCAGGAGCGGACGCTAGGACTGGACTCAACGGTCCAGGTCGTCCCGGTCGGCGAATCCTTGAGCACGACCCCCTGAGCCTGGAGCTGATCGCGGATCGCGTCGGCGGTGCTGAAATCTCTGGCTTTACGGGCTGCGGCCCGGTCGGCGATCAGCTGCTCAATCGCCTGCGGGCTCAGGCCGCTGCTGGCCAGCCCTTCTTGCCGGACCCGACCCAAAAATTCGGCCGGCGTCTCCTGCAACATCCCCAGCACCCCGCCTATTGTGTGCAGGTCGTGGCGGAGTTGGGGCAGGCTGTCGAGTTGTCCGGCATCAAGCCGCCGGTTGGCCTCCCGAACCGTCTCAAACACCACACCCAGCGCCCGAGGCGTGTTGCAGTCGTCGTCCATGGCGTCTTGAAAGCGGCCCAGAACCGATGAGTCCGCAGCGAGCGGGCGGTCCGGCTTGCGCCCGGCATCCGGTCCGAGCGCCTCGTCGAGGCGGGCCAGGGTCTGGTACACCCGACGCAGGCTCTTTTCAGCCTCGTCCAGTTTCTGGTCCGAGAAATCAAGCGGCATACGGTACTGGGTCGATAACAACACGACTCGCAAGACCTCGGCCGCGCGCGCTTCCAGCACCTGGCCGATGGTCAGGAAGTTGCCCAGCGACTTCGACATCTTTTCGTGCTCAACGGTGACCATGCCGTTGTGCAGCCAGTAGCGCGCAAAGGGGCGCTCTTTTGCGCCTTCGGACTGCGCAATCTCATTCTCATGATGGGGGAATATGAGATCCGCTCCCCCACCATGAATATCGAACGGTTGGCCCAGATAGCGGCTGCTCATGGCCGAGCACTCGATATGCCAGCCGGGCCGGCCCTTGCCCCAGGGGCTGTCCCACTCAGGCTCTCCGGGCTTGCTGGCCTTCCACAGGGCAAAATCCAGGGCGTGGCGTTTGCGCGCATCAACCTCGACCCGGGCGCCGGCCAGCATGTCTTCGAGTTGGCGATGCGAGAGCTTGCCATAGGCGGCAAAGCGCTCAACCGCGTAGTACACATCGCCCCCAACCGCATAGGCCAGACCCTTGTTCTCCAGGTCCCGGATCAGGTCGATCATCTCGGGAATATGCTGCGTGGCCCGAGGCTCGGCGGTCGGCGGCACACAGCCCAGCGCTCGCATGTCCTGGCCGAACTCACGGATATAGGTCTCGGACAGCTCCTGGGTCGAGATGCCGCGTTCGTTGGCCCGGCTGATGATCTTGTCATCCACATCGGTAAAGTTGCGTACAAAGCGGACTTCGTAGCCCAGAAAGCGCAGATAGCGGTAGATGACATCAAAGGTGACCAGGGCTCGGGCGTGACCGACGTGCGAGCGATCATAGACCGTCACCCCGCACACATACATGCCGACTTTGCCGGCGGTCAGAGGAACGAACTCCTCGTCCCTGCCGGTCAGGGTGTTATGAAAATGCAACGCCATGGTGTTGCCGCCCAGAGCTGCCTACTGCCGGCCCGCCACCAGCTGATCGACCACCGAGGGGTCGGCCAGGGTCGAGGTATCTCCCAGCTGGTCGAGCGCCCCCTCACCGATCTTGCGCAGAATGCGGCGCATGATCTTGCCGCTGCGCGTTTTGGGCAAGCCCTCGGCAAACTGGAGCTTGTCCGGGCTGGCGTGCGGACCGATCTCGCGACGGACGGTGGCAATCAGTTCTTTGGTCATGTCCGGGGAAACCTGCTGGCCGGTCTTGAGCGTAACGAAGGCGTAGATGCCCTGGCCTTTCAGCTCGTGGGGCATGCCCACCACCGCAGCCTCGGCCACCGCCGGGTGTTTGCCCAGCGCGCCTTCGACCTCGGCCGTCCCCAGGCGGTGGCCGGAGACGTTGATCACATCGTCCACCCGTCCGGTGATCCAGTAGTACCCGTCAGCGTCTCGGCGGCAGCCGTCGCCGGTGAAATACTTGCCCGGATACATGGCGAAGTACGTCTGGTGAAAACGCTCGTGGTCGCCGTACACGGTCCGCATGATACCCGGCCAGGGAAACTTGAGACACAGGTTGCCGGACACGTCGTTGCCCTCAAGCTCATTGCCCTGCTCATCGACCAGACACGGCTGGGCGCCAAAAAACGGCCGGGTGGCCGAGCCGGGCTTGGTCCTGGTTGCTCCGGGCAGGGGCGTGATCAGAATGCCGCCGGTTTCGGTCTGCCACCAGGTATCGACAATCGGGCAGCGCTCCTGGCCGATGACCTGGTAATACCAGTGCCACTCCGGGCTTTTAATCGGCTCGCCGACCGTGCCCAGGATACGCAGACTGGACAGGTCATATTTTGCCGGCCAGCTGTCGCCCTCTTTCATCAGCGCCCGCAGGGCGGTTGGCGCGGTATAGAAGATATTGACCTTGTGCTGCTCCACGATCTGCCAAAAGCGGCCAAAGTCCGGATAGTTGGGCACCCCCTCAAACATCATCGTCGTCGCTCGGTTGCTGAGCGGCCCGTAGACAATATAGCTGTGGCCGGTGACCCAGCCGATATCCGCGGTACACCAGTAGGTGTCGCCGGGGCGATAATCAAACACATACTTATGCGTGATCGAGGCGTAGACCAGGTAGCCTCCGGTGGTGTGCAACACGCCCTTGGGTTTACCGGTCGAACCGGAGGTGTACAGGATGAACAGCGGATCCTCGGCGTCCATGTGTTCGGGCGGGCAGTCCTCGGACTGCTCGGCAACCAGTTCGTGCCACCACACGTCGCGCCCGGTCTGCATGGCCACCGCCTGGCCGGTCCGCTGCACGACCACGACGTTTTCAATCGAGGGACAGTCGGCCACCGCAGCGTCGGCGTTGGCCTTCATCGGGATATCGTTTTTGGCCCCGCGCAGGCCGGTATCCTGGGTGATCAGGACCTTACAGCTCGAGTCCTGGATCCGATCCCGCAAGGAATCCGGTGAGAAGGCGCCAAACACGATGGAATGCACGGCGCCGATACGGGTGCAGGCCAACATGGCGACGGCCAGTTCGGGAATCATCTGCATATAGATGCAAACGCGGTCGCCCTTGGTGACGCCCAGGGCTTTCAGGGCGTTGGCGAAGCGGCACACCTGGTCGAGCAGCTCGGCATAGCTCAGCTGGCGCGATTCCGAGGCGTCATTCCCCTGCCAGATCAGGGCCGTTTGTTGGCCGGCCCCGGCTTCGACGTGCCGATCAAGACAGTTGTAGGAGACGTTCAGCTTGCCGCCCAGAAACCACTTGGTCTGAGCCGCATGAAAATCCCACTCCAGGACGCGGTCCCATTTTTTGAACCAGCTGACAAAGGTGTCGGCCTGCTCGGCCCAGAACCCTTCCGGGTCGTGTATCGAGCGTTGATACATCTGCTCGTAGGTGTCCGGGTCGATGGCAGCCTGGCCTTTGACTGCGGCCGGAATATCATAGATGAGTTCGCCGCTCTCGTGTTCTGCCATATCCCTCTCCTTGTGTTCGGATGTGTGAAGCAGGACCGCCGGCCCTACTCTTTGCGGCCGATCGCCTCTATGAAGCGCTCGTGGATCACCCCACAGGCCATCGCGTACAAAGCGTCCCGGTCGGCCGTTTGGGCCAGAAATCCGAGCGGGATCTGAAAGCCGCCCTTATTCTTGATATTGCCCCCGCCGTAGTAGCTTTTTTTGTACTCATCCGCGCCAAAAGCTTTCTTGAGAAACATATCCGGGGAGATCGTATCGCTGCGGGTGCGCAGCGAGCCGTCCACGGTTTTACCGTCAACAATGCCAAAGACCAGGACTGTGTCGGTGCCATCGCGCCGCAACAAAAACTCGGCCACCTGCGGGATGCCGTCCCGGTGTTCGGAGCGGACAAAGCCCACATCGGTCAGCAGCAGGCTGTCAAAAACCTGCTTGTTCTCCAGCGCCTTCTGGATCATATCCATCACCACCGGGGTCAAGGACTGGTCGGCGATCTTTTTGAGCAGAGACTGATCAACACACGGCCACAGATAGGCGGCGGCTTCAAACTCCAGGCGCGTCGCCTCAAGCAGGGCCATGGTATCGGATCGGATCCCGTGCATCAGAGCCGTGGCCAGGCGAACCTGATCGGTTTCGCCCGGGTTGAGGCCGTGGGGATATTGGGTACGCAGATATTCGGCATAGATGGCACAGGTCGAGCCGACATCCTCGCGGATATCGACAAACTCGGCCGCAACATCCCCGAGCCGCTTATGATGGTCCACAAAGGACACAAAGGTCTTGCCCTCCAGCCGATCCGAGATCGGCGTGTCCGTCTTTTGGGTATCGACAAAGGCGTACAAATCGTAGGGTTCCAGATCGAAGGTCTCGTCATACAGCACGAGGTTGATCTCCAGGCGTTTGACCAGCGCCCGGTTTTCCTGGTGGCTGACCTCGTGAAAACACAGCAGGGTGGTCTCGATCTCGAATTCGCTGGCCAAAAACTGGTGAGCCAGACCTGAGGCGATATTGTCGGGGTCGGGGTAGCCGGTCAGGATGAGCAGCAGCTTGTCTCCCTGGTGACGACTCAAGGTGGTACGCAGCTGCGCCCATTTTGTCCCGTCCGCCTCCTGCGGATCAATGATCCGCAATGGGGGCTCTTCTTGAGCCGGTCTCACCGCTTCGGCTGTCTCGGCCATAGCGTTTCCTCCTCGTCGTCCGGCACATGGCCGGACAGGATCAGCTGTCCTGTTAGCGCGCTTTGACAAGATATTCAACTCCCCGGCCAGCGATCCCGACCCGTTCACTCCCTTGAGGAAAAGGGGGGGGTATGCTAGGGGTTTCGCCGCTGTGTGCGGTCTGCCGTCCGGATAGATCGCTCTCCGGCCGATTGAGGGGCAGTAGCGGCAGAAAGGAGCCTGGATGTTCACCCCCGTCGTGCGTGCCTGCGGGCGTCGGTCGCTTGAAACGCTGCGCGAAATGGGCCGCATGGGTCTCTTCCTGGGCTCCGCCCTGGGTCTTGTGTTCGTCCCCCCGCTGCGCCTCACGCCGCTGCTGCGGCGTCTGTATTTCATTGGCGCCCGCTCGCTGGTGCTGATTATCTTCACCGGCGCCTTCACCGGCATGGTCATCGCCCTGCAGGGCTATATCGCGCTGCGTCGCTTTGGCGGCGAGGCGGCGCTCGGCCCGATGGTCGGCCTGGCGCTCATTCTTGAGCTGGGTCCGGTTCTGTCGTCGCTGATGATCACCGCCCGCGCCGGCTCGGCCCTGACCGCCGAGCTGGGCATCATGCGTATTACCGAACAGATTGACGCCCTGGAGGTGATGGCCATTCACCCCATCCAATACCTGGTCGTGCCCATTCTGCTGGCCTCGCTGATCGCCTTTCCCATCCTGAGCAGCATTTTTACCGTGGTCGGCATCTACGGCGGCTATGTGGTCGGCGTTCAGCTGCTGGGGGTCAGCGTGGGCAGCTATTTCTCGCAGATGGCCAGCGCCGTGACCTCGCACGACGTGTGGACCGGCATATATAAATCCTTCTCATTCGGCGCTATTGTGGCCTGGGTGTGTTGTTTCAAAGGCTTTTATGCCGCCCGCGGGGCGGAAGGGGTGAGTCTGGCCACGACCCAGGCCGTGGTGATGTGCTCGGTGCTCATCCTGGTCTGGGACTATCTCCTCGGCTCGCTGCTGTTCTGAGCGGAAACCCATGATTCGGATCCACGACCTGCACAAATCCTTCGGCTCCCAGCACGTGTTGCGGGGCATCAATCTGGAGATCCCGACCGGCACGATTTATGTTGTCGTGGGCAGCAGCGGGACGGGCAAAAGCTGCCTGCTCAAGCACATTATCGGTCTGCTGCGACCGGATCGCGGACAGGTGTGGGTTGACGATGTCGAGGTCAGCGCCCTGCGCGGTCGGGCGCTCAACCGGATGCGGGGCCGTTTCAGCATGCTGTTCCAGGGCGGCGCCCTGTTTGACTCGCTGTCAGTGTACGACAATGTGGCGTTTCCGCTGCGTGAAAAAACCCACCTGTCAGAAGCAGCCATCAGCGACAAAGTGCATCAGCGCCTGGCCCAGGTCGGCCTGTCGGGCGTGGATGCCAAATTTCCGTCCGAGCTGTCGGGCGGCATGCTCAAGCGGGCGGCGCTCGCCCGAGCGCTGGCGACCGACCCTGAAATCATGCTGTTCGACGAGCCGACCACCGGTCTCGACCCCATTCGGGTCAACACGATCCACCAGCTCATTCTTGACTTGCACGGCCTCCTCAACTTTACTGCGGTCGTGGTCAGCCATGAAATCCCGGAGGTCTTTTCACTGGCCACACATATCGCTATGCTGCACCAGGGTTCTGTTGTGGCGGCCGGCACTCCCGAAGAGCTGCAAGCCTCGACCGATCCCGTTGTCCAGCAGTTTATCACCGGCCAGACCCAGGGGCCGATTGAGGCGCAATAGGATGAAACTGGACTCAGAACTCGTGGTCGGCTGGCTGGTCGTGCTGGTGCTGGGCGGCTTGGTCTATCTGTCCCTGCAGTTCGGCCAGATCAGTTTTGCCGGCACCCAGCACTATCGGCTCACGGCCGAGTTCTCCGACGCCGGCGGCTTGCAGAGCGGCGCCCGGGTCGAGGTGGCCGGGGTGGAAATCGGACGGGTCGAGTCCGTGGCCCTGACCGACACGCTGACACAAGCTCGGGCAACGCTGAGCATCCAGCCCGACATCCGGCTGCCCCGGGACAGCCGGGCGGTGATTAAAACGGCCGGCCTGATCGGCGAGCGCTTCATCGACATTGAAATTGGGCCGGCAGCCGAAACCCTCAGCCCCGGCGGTCGGATTCAGCACACCGAGTCCGCCACCGACATCCTTGACACCGTCGGGCAGGTCTTGTTCGGCAACCTCAACGCGGCCGAGCAGGCCGGCAGCGCTGCGGCAGACGATTCGATGTTCGATCTCAGTCTTGATTAGGAGAACCATGCGCCGTACTACACCTCAGGCCAGCACCACACGCAGGAGGGACAGAGTGTCTGTCGTATTCATCACCGCTATGCTCCTCATCGGTCTCTTGAGCGCTGGCTCCACGCCGGTCTTCGCCCAAGCCCAGAATCCTGCCCAAGATCCCTATGAAGCCGAAGGGGCAGACCTGCGGACGCCGTACGACCCGTGGGAGTCGTTCAACCAGCCCATGTTCAGCTTCAATCTCAAGCTCGATGAATATCTCCTGCGACCGGTGGCGACCGGCTACGCCGAAGTGGTTCCCGAGCCGGGCCAGCACGGCGTTGACCGGTTCTTCAAAAATCTGGGAGTGCTGCCCCGAGTCGTGAACAGTGTACTCCAGGGAAAAATTGACGGGGCCGGACGCGAAATCGGCCGCTTTGCCGTCAATACCGTCCTGGGTGGGATCGGCTTTTTTGATGTCGCCGACAGCCTGTTCGGTTGGCGGCCGAGCGACGAAGACTTCGGCCAGACCCTGGGCCACTACGGCATTTCGTCCGGCCCGTATCTGGTCCTGCCCTTCTACGGCCCCTCAACGGTTCGTGACACCTTTGGTTTTGCCGTTGACAGCGCGATGAATCCAATGAACTATCTGCTGGCAGCCCTGGATATCTTGGCCATTCAGGGCGGCCAAACGGTCGGCAATGCCGTCAACACCCGGTCGCTCAACCTGGAACTTTTTGAACAGGTTGAGCTGGTCTCGGTTGACCTGTACGGGGCGGTTCAGGATGGCTACTTGCAGCGGCGAGCCAACGCCGTCAAGGAATAGGGATGCGGGGAGTGAGGGGGGTGTGGTGAGTACGTTGCGGAGAACACTGGTTCAGAGTATTGGCATCGGCCTGCTGTGCCTGGCCTGTGCCGGCTTGGCCTCAGCCACAGACTCACCCCTCACAGTCATCCAGGCGACGATGCACGAGATCCTCGCCATTCTCCAGGATCCGGCCTATCAAGACCCGGACCAGAGCCAGGTCCGCATCCAAAAAATCCGCGAGGTTGCCCTTCCACAGTTTGACTCTCGGGAAATCGCCAAACGCACCCTGGGGATACACTGGCGAGATCGGACAGAGGAACAACGACAGAAATTCATCAGACTTTTTACCGACTTAATAGAGAAGACGTATAGCAGTACCTTAGACCGCTACCGCGAGGATACCGAATTTTTCTTTGACCGCGAGCATATTGACGGCAGCTATGCCGAGGTCGATTCCCGGATTCTGGCTCCCTCGCTGAACAAAACCTTCTCGCTGAGCTACCGTCTGCACCTGGTCGAAGGACGCTGGTTGATCTACGACGTGGTGATTGAAAACGTCAGCATGGTCCGCAACTATCGGACTCAATTCAACCGGATCATCAACAAATCGTCGTATGAAAACCTGGTGCAGAGCATCGAGAGCAAGCTGAAACAGCTCGCCGCCTCGCCCTCATAGCCGCCAGCAGGGTCTCTGCCACCCGATTCGTCTCAGTCTCCCTGAGGGGGACGCCGGCCCAGGGCTTCCAGCAGCAGGTGGGGAAAATCGACGGTCATCCCGTCCACCCCAGCCGCCATTGCGGCCCGCATCAGCTCAGGGTCGCCTACCCCCCAGACCCGGATGTCCAGGCCCAGGGCTTGCCAGGCGCGGACCCGGTCGGGCGAGACGGCCTTGGCCGGAGGACAGAACTGGTCGAGACCGGCCGCAATGACCCGCTCGACCGTCTGCTCCTGCACGTCAGAGGCCAGAAATCCTACCTTGGCCTCCGGCGCCAGCGTCTTGAGATTCTGCACGACCGGGAAATAGAACGAGGTAAAAGCGACCGCGTGCAGCAGGCCATACTCCCGGACCAGCTCCAGGACACGGACCTCAAGGTCGAGCTGCTTGACCTCGATGATCAGCGGAATCCGCCCGCCGTAGCGCAGCAGGGTCTCGCCAAACAGCGGCACCCGGGCGCCCCGAAACTCGGCGCCAAACCATCCCCCGGCATCCAGCTCTCTGATCGTCGCCCACGGCGTCTCGCGCGCGAAGCCCTGACCGTTGGTAGTCCGGGCCAGCCGTTCATCGTGAAGCAGGATCAATTCTCCGTCGCTGGTCGCCCGCACATCGGTTTCAATCGCGTCCACCCCCAGAGACACGGCCAAGTCAAAGCTGGCCCAGGTATTTTCAGGCGCCAAAGCCGCTGCCCCTCGATGTCCGATCACCTGCATGGCCCCAAGCTGTACCAGATTCGGACCGGCCCCGCTATTACGGAGCCGTCCCGGCTTCGTTCCTTGACGAGACCACTCACATCCTCTACATAGTACATAGTAGAAATTGAGGGATCAGCATGCGTACGGTTTCTTTGATGACGGCCAACCAGGAATTCTCCAGGCTGGTAAAGGAAGTCGAGCGGGGAGAGGGTTTCGTGATCACCCGACGTGGCCGTCCCATCGCCAAACTGGTCCCCCACACAGCCGACAAGACGGCCGACCCTGAGTGGGTGGCGGCCTATCAACGGATGATGGCACGACTGGACGAGGGTGTTCCACTCGGCGGCCTGCGGATCAAACGGGAAGAACTGTATGACCGTTAAGGGGCGCTTCTCGCTCGACACCAATATTCTGGTCTACGCAATCGACCGTGATGCCGACGAACGCCACCAACGGGCCAAGGATCTCATCGGACGGGCAGCCCGGTGCGACTGCGTTCTGACAGTCCAGGCGCTGGCCGAATTTTTCCATGCAACGACACGCAAGAAGCTGCTCACGCCTTCCCACGCAAGCGCCTTCGTGCACGACTGGCTTGAGGTGTTTCCCGTCATCTCCGCCGACGATACGGCTCTCATCGACGCTATGGAAGCGGTCAACGAGCATCGGCTGTCCTTCTGGGACGCCGTGCTGTGGGCCACAGCACGCCAGAACGGTTGCTCCGCCATCCTCAGCGAAGACATGCAGGACGGCCGACGCCTGAACGGCGTCGCATTCATCAATCCCTTCTCTTCGGGCACTGAGGCACGCTTGGCGGCGCTGCTCGAAGCCTGACGCCTGGCCGATGAAAAAGCGCTGGATCACAATCTTTCTGGGCGGCCTGCTGGGTCTTTTTATGCTGGGCCTGGCGGTCTTATACCTGTTTCCCGGCGTTGTTCTGTCCCTGGCCGTTGGGGCCGACCGGACAGCCGCCGGCCTGGAAGAGCGGACGGTGCAGGTCGCCGAGCACCGGATTCGGTATCTCTCCGGAGGAAGCGGAGACACCCTGTTGCTGCTGCACGGCTTTGCCGCCAACAAGGACAACTGGACGCGCGTCGCCGCCTATCTGACTCCCCACTTCCGCATCATCGCTCCAGACCTGCCGGGCTTTGGCGAGAGCAGCCGGGACGCCCAAGCCCGCTATGCGGTCAGCGACCAGGTCGAGCGGCTGCACGCCTTTGCCCGCGCCCTGGGTCTGGCCCGGTTTCATCTTGGCGGCAATTCAATGGGCGGCTGGATAGCCGGCGCCTATGCCGCTGGCTATCCGCACGAGGTCCAAAGTCTGTGGTTATTGGCGCCTGGCGGGGTGGCCTCGGCCCAAGCCAGCGAACTCGCCCAACACCTGGCCCGGGGCGAGAACCCCCTCATCGTCAGCCGGCCTGAGGACTTCGACACGATGTTTGAATTTGCGGCTGTCGTACGCCCCTGGATCCCCAGTCCGATCAAGCGCCACCTGGCCGAGCAGGCCATGCGTCAACGCGATTTCAACGCCAAAGTTGTCCGCGATCTGGCCGAAACCCCGCTCTCCTTGGAACCGCTCTTACAAGATCATCCAGTCCCGGCCCTGATCGTGTGGGGAGAGCAAGACCGCATCCTCCACGTTTCAGGGGCGGCAATACTGGCGGCGCTGATGCCGAACGCCGAAGCCGTGGTCATGCCCCACACCGGCCATATCCCCATGATCGAGCGACCCCAGGAGACCGCCGAACGCTTCCTGCGCTTTCAGCGCATTGACTTCTGAGCGGGCGGCCTCAGTCTCGTCTCTCGCACGCCGACAAGAACACAAAACCCAGCCCGAGCAGCAGATTGACTGAGACCAGCCGGGTATACCAGGCGTGCAAACGGGCGAATTCATCCCGAAAGATCTGCTTTGCCGGGTCGAAATTATCAAAATCCTGGATCTCAACCGTCCGCAGGTACTCCAGCCGGTCGGCAATCGGGATGGCGTAGATCAACAGCCCGACCAGCATCAGCAGCCAGAGTGCGGCCTTGGCCACCCGCAGCCGGGTCCGCTCGGCGGGATGCAGCACAAAGTACACCGCACCGAAGCCCATACAGGCCGCAGCCACGCCCTCCAGGCGGTTGAGCTTGGCCAGAATGACGGCGTTGATATTCCCGGCCACAGTGATGCCGGGCGCCTCCTGGAACACGCTCCCGGCCACCGCAAAACCAAAGCCCGCCAAGGCTCCAATCCAGACTCCGGCCCCCAGGTTCTCAACAAAGAACACCAGCGTATGCAGCGTGCGTTTGCCCATGCCTGTCCTCCTCTACTCCTCGCGCAAGGCCAGCGCCGGTGAGGTCCGGGACATCCTGAAGGCCGGATACATCCCGGCCAACAGCGCGGCCAGCACGGCCAGCAGCACGGCCTGGACGAGCAGGCCAGGGATAATTTCCAGCTCCAGGGTCCAGCCAAACGAGCGCCGGTTAATCACAAACACCAGCACCGAGGCCAGCATCAGACCGACCGGCAGGGCCAGCAGACCGGCCAGCAGACCCATCAGGCCGGTCTGGGCGGTCACCAGGCCCCAGACCTGACGCGGCGTAAAGCCGGTCGCCCGCAGCACGCCGAGTTCGCGTTCGCGCTCCAGCTGGAGGGCCATCAACGCGCTCAGGACCCCGATAAACGCCACCGCCGTGGTCAGCAGGTGGAGCACCGAGGTAATGGTGAAGGTACGGTCGAAAATCTCCAGCGAGGCTTGACGCAGGGACCGGTTCGAGCGCATCTCGACCTCCTGCACCGAGCCGACCAGCCGCCGCAGCGAGGCCAGCATTGCCGTCACATCCCGGTCGGTGCTCAGCCACAGCCCCAGCGACGACACGCCCCGGTCGTGCCAGAACTGCTCATAGGTCCGACGGCTCATCATCACCAGCCCCCGGTCCGAGCCGTAATCGGCAAAAATTCCGGCGACCCGAAAATCCTGCACACCCCGGTCGGTCCGCAGACGGACAGCAGCGCCCACCCGCAGCCGGTGATGGTAGGCATAGGGCTCTGACACAATGACCGTGCGTTCAGTCTCAAAGGCGGCCCACACCGCCTCCGGCCGGCCTTCAACAAAGCGGTAGGAAGCATACCTGCCGACATCGAGTTGCAGGGCAACCAGCTGGACCCGACCGGCTGGCGATTCGACCGACACCCGCCGGTAGGTACTCACCGCCTCCACTCCCGGGGCGGCTGACAGACGGGCGACAACGGCCGGGTCCAGCGTGCCCTCATTCCAGCGCGACACCAGGCTGGGAGGAGCAACATAGATATCGGCCTGGAGAGCGTTCTCCAGCCAATAGGCCACGGTTTGCCGAAAACTCTCAATCATGATGCCCACCCCAACCGTCACCGACACAGCGACCATCAGGGCGGCAATCGCCACCGCAGTCCGGCTCAGCGAGGCCAGCACGCTGCGAATGCACAGGCGTCCGACAATATCCGTCCGTGTCCCGACCAGCAGCTGGACCGCCCGCAGCAGGCCGACCACGGCCACCGGCGTGACCAGCACACAGCCCAGGAAGATGGTAAACAGGCCGCCAAAGCTCAGGATCAGGTCGCGGCTGGGCAGCAGCAACAGGCCCGCCCCGATCAGCACCAGACACACGCCAGCCACGGCCGCCCAGGGCACAACCCGTTGTGAGCGGGCTTCGAGCGTCGAGCGGTTCAGCACCGCCCGCGGCTGGGTGGCCGTGGCCTCCAGCGCCGGAGCCAGGGCGGCCACCAGGCTGGCCCCGAGTCCCAGCCCCAAGCCCTTGAGCAGCCCCAGCCCGCTGATCGTCAGCTCACGCACGCTGACGACAAAGTACAGATCGGTGATCGTCTGGGTTACCAGCCGGACCAGGCCCTGGGCCAGGGCGACCCCCAACAGGAGTCCGGCGGCCGTACCCAGCAGACCGAGCAGCGCGGCTTCGGCCACAATCAGGCTGAAAATTTCCCGGCGGGTGACGCCAACAACCCGCAGGGCGCCGATCAGGCCGCGACGCTGGACCACCGAAAAAGTCATCGTGTTATAGATCAGAAACATGCCGACAATCAGGGCTAACAAACTCAGCGCGCTCAGGTTCAGGCTGAAGGCGCGGGTCATCTGGGCTACCGACTGCGAACGGGCGGCCGCGCTGCGGACCTCGGCGCCAGGCGGCAGCACCGCCCTGATTTTTGCCAGCTCGGCCTGACCCAGCGGACCGGCCGGCATTATCAGATCGATCCGGCTCAAACGCCCGGTCAGGCTCAGCAGTTCCTGAGCGGTGGCAATATCGGTCACCAGCAGGCTGTCCAACGCCCGACGGCTCAGCGCATCGGCCGGCTCCAGCAGAGCGATGATGCTGAGCCGCTGGCGGACGCCGCCGGCCCGAACGGTGAGCTGGTCGGCCTGCCCTTGTGTGGCTGGGTCCCCGGCCAGCCCCAGACCCAGCTCACGGCCCGTCCCGTAGGACATGATGGCGGTTGCCGGCCGGGTCAAAAACGACACCAGCGCGGTCTGCCCCCGGCTGTTCAGCCCAGCCAGATAGGGCCGAAACGGCGCCTCGGCAAACGGGTCGACGCCCAACACCCGAAAGGTCCGGCCCGGATAGTCGGGCGCGGCCACATCCCCCTCAACAACCGGCGCCGCCAGCCGAACACCGGCCTCAATCCGCACGGCGCGAAAGATGTCCTCGGGAATTCCCCGCGAGCCACCGACAATCTGATGCGTCGCCCGCCCCACTACACTGTCGGTTGACAGCAAAAAGGCGCGCTGGGCGCTGGCGTTGGCCAGATCAATGGCCACCACAACCGCCACCCCCAGGGCCACCCCCACAAAAGACAGGCCCATCTGCCACGGATGGCGGAGCAGATAGCGCAGGCTGGCCCGCCACAACACCCGGCTCATGGCGATTCCTCGGTCGGCCGTTCCAGCAGATGTCCGTCCTGGATGCTGAAAATGCGGTCGGCCATGCCGATGACCTCCTGGCTATGGGTCACCATCAGCAGGGTCTTGCCGGCCTGGCGGGTCAGGCGGTCGAGCAGCTCCAGCACTGTGCGGCCGGTCTCAATATCCAGATTGCCGGTCGGCTCATCGGCCAGAATCAGGAGCGGCTCATGCACCAGGGCGCGGGCAATCGCCACCCGCTGCTGCTCACCCCCGGACAGGCGGTCAGTAAAGTCGTCCGCCCGGTCGGCCAGACCGACCCGGTCGAGCATGGCCAGGCTGGCCTGTTCGGCCCGCGTCGCATCCCAGCCATTCAGTTCCAGGGGCAGCAGGATATTCTCCTGAATGCTGAGGGTCGGCAGCAGATTGAAGAACTGAAAGACAAAGCCGATGTGCTGCCGGCGGAAGAGGGTGCGTTGCTGCTCGCTGAGCCGGGCCAGGGACAGCGGACCAGGCTCGTCCAAGCCGGGGTAGACCACCACCTCGCCCGAGGTCGGCATATCGATCCCGCTGATCAGATTCAGCAGGGTGGACTTGCCCGAACCGCTGCGGCCCAGCAGCACGACGAACTCGCCAGCCTGAATCGTCAGGTCAACCTCACGCAGGACCGTATGGGAGCGTTCGCCCTCCTGGTAGACCTTGGTCAAGCGGCGCAGTTCGATCAGTGGGGGAGCCATGCAGGGCGAGTGTTTCAGAAACTCGGCCGGGGTCAAGCCGGGGCGAGAGCACTTCACGATGCTGCGTCGCCCTTCGACTCCAGGCGCGCTGCGCCTTACGCTCAGGACCAACGGCCTTCCGTTCGTGCTGAGCGTAGCGGAGCGAAGTCGAAGCAGGGATGCCGGATAAGGATGATATCATACGCCATATCGCATGACCCACGGTTCGGTGTCACGGTCTTAAAGCCGGCACAAGCAATACGGAGTCTCCAGCAATGAAAAATGTCGTAACCTACCCCCTCCGCCTCCCTCGCTCACTCAAGGAAGCGGTCGCCCGAGTCGCCAAGGAAGAGGGAACCAGCATCAATCAGTTTGTCGTGGTCGCAGTCGCAGAGAAACTCGCTACCCTTGAGACACTGAGCTTTTTTGACCAGCACCGTCAGCGGGCTGATTTTAACGCCTTTGATCGGATCATGAAGAGAAAAGGAGGACAGCCGCCAGGCTTAGACGACCGGCAGGAATAGCCGACGGATGTCGCCCTCAATCACAGAGTTGGATCCCTCCCGGATATCCGCAAGCTGTTACGGGAGATCAGCGATAGCTGCCGGATCATTTGTCGGCGTAATTTCCCCAGGCCGCGCTATGTTGGGCAAAGCCAATCTGAACATTCTTCGGACAAACTGCCCTTTCACCCGCGATTCATTCAGTTGGGCCCCGCCGCTCTCACCCCATAAGTCCCTGATTTTCCTGCGCTGCGTTTCGGCCGCTCGCCCCGCTACGTCCGATAACGCCCAAAGTGTCAAGTTTGGGCGGGAGCCGGGCCGGAGCCTCAAAACAGCGTCTTCGTGAGTTTCATTACGCCATCTACAAGCTCGGTCACTTGTTCTTCGGTGGGTTCAGTGTCTTTGTTATGGGCACACCGGTTTCGCAGATCGCCGAGATGTTCGTTGAGTCTCCACTCAGGGATATCGACCACCTCTGCCTTTTTTAACGCCTCGTTAAAGCTTCCGATGGTTGGATTCTTCTTGCGAAGTGTGATGCCGTGGTTGTTGCAAACTTGGGCAAGATGCCTCTCCATGACTACCCCTGCCACCGCACCCGCCGCCCTGAGGAAGCCCCGCTTCACGAGCGCTTTCGCAGCCTCCAGTTCGGAGTCGAATAGATCAGCCTGTACAAGCTGTCTGATGTCGAAGAGCGAGCTTTCAAAGCGATTTTTAACAGCTTTGACTATCGCCAGTTGCTGCCTAAACAAATGGATCGCTACCGAGGAATCAACGATCACTTGGGTTCCCTGAGTCACTTGAAGTCCCGTAAGGTAGTCGGATATCCGGTAGCTCTCATACGTCACTTCCTTACGTGTCTTCGGCTTCTCGTAATAACCGCAGAAATCATCGAGACGATCAGGAAGTAATTGACGCACGAGTGTCTTTGCTTCTGAATACCAAACTTGATACTCGTCGAGGACTGAAGGCAGCTTGCTGATCAAAGCCGCCGCATCTTTTCCTAGGGCGTGTCATCAGTTAGCGTGCCCCCCTGGTCGGCTTTCCTGTCTCGTCTCGGTATACTGCCCTGGTCAGCCCAAGCGAAGGGAGGGTGCACAATGGCGAGACGGTATGCGTTACGCGAGGATCAGTGGGAACGGATTCAGGACCTGCTGCCCGGCCGGGAGGGCCACGTCGGGGGCACGGCGCGGGATAACCGGTTGTTTGTGGAAGCGGTCTTATACCGCTATCGTGCGGGGATTCCCTGGCGCGATTTGCCGAGCCGGTTCGGGGATTTTCGCGTGATTCATACGCGCCACATGCGCTGGAGTAAAAGTGGGGTCTGGGAGCAGGTTTTCAAGCAGCTGGCCGCCGATGCGGATAACGAATATGCCATGATCGACGCCACGATCATCCGCGTCCACCAACATGGGGCGGGGGCAAAAGGGGGGACCCCGCGGCCGAATGCATCGGCCGCTCCCGCGGGGGCTTGAGCACGAAAATCCATGCGACGTGCGATGCGCTCGGGAATCCGACCGGCTTCCATCTCACGCCCGGCCAAGCCTCTGACCTGGCCGGTGCGGAGGCCCTCTTGCCCCATCTGCTGAAGCACGTGCGGGCTTTGCTCGCCGATAGAGCCTATGACGCCCACGAGCGCGTCATTGACCGTTTGGAGCAGGCGGAGGTGACGGTGGTCATTCCCCCCAAAGCCAATCGGCGCCAGCCTCGCCCCTATGATAAGCACCTCTATCAAGCGCGCCATCTGATTGAAAACTTCTTCGCCAAACTCAAGCAATACCGTGCTCTCGCCACCCGCTACGACAAACGCGCTGTCAGCTTTCTCGGAGCCATCTATCTCGCTGCCTCGGTGATCCTCCTTAACTGATGACACCCCCTAGGCTTTTCCTCAGAGCTTTCTTGGACTCTTCCGACCTCTGCCCGTAGTCCATAGCGAGCCCTAATTCTTTGCCAGCTGTGATGATCCGCTCCAGATCATCTTTGTACCGTTCAAAATTCTTCATAGCTGATCCTGTACATAAGCGTGGTCGCTCGGCAATGTCCGAGAAGGGGAGATATGTCAACTTGCGCGGGACGGTGCGGTGCGCTCGATCAGGGTCCGTAAGGCGTCGCCTTGTTGGCGTAAAGCGTCGCCCTGTTGGCGGAAGGCGTCGCCCTGCTGCCGTAAGGCTTCCATCGTTGCCTCGTGCTGCTCGCGGCTGGCGATGGCTTGGAGGCGGAAGGCTTCCATCGTTTCGGCGTGGCGTTGCGCCTCCGCCTGGGCCTGGGCTCGGGTTTGCTGATCGCGGCTCGTATTGCTCCGGTACATCAGCCCCAACCCGACCGTGAGCAGCGCCAGCTGCCCCAGGCCGACCCCCAAGGCGACCCAGGCCAGGGGGGTCATGCCTGGCGGCGGGACCAGCGCCTGTAAGGCGGCCAGGGTAGCCGCACCAAGTTCGATGGTCTGACTCTCCATAGTTCGCTCCTTAGCACAAATCCTGCGCCCTACCCCGCTCGGCGGTGCGGGGAATACCAGTCACTCCCGTCCGATAACGCCCCCGGTGCTTTTCCAAGATTCCTTCATAAGGTGGCCTGTTAGGTCCTTCCCGGTCGAGCCGCTGCGGCTGATAACGTGCCAAGTGTCAAGCTTGGCCGGGGGCTAGAACAGAACCTCAAAAACTCGCGTCATGGAGCCGCCGGTACACGTCGGTACTCTGG
Organism: uncultured Binatia bacterium (SeqCode); assembly: GCA_965243735.1. Classification (GTDB taxonomy): domain Bacteria; phylum Desulfobacterota; class Binatia; order Bin18; family Bin18; genus JAAXHF01. The sequence continues at coordinate 1,431,762 of CBDEVZ010000008.1, read as the reverse complement.
AGGGACTTATTCTCTTGGGCCAGATCGATGGGCAACTGATCGTCGTTGTCGCGCAGGGTGGCATCGGCACCGCGATCCAGCAGCAGGGCCGTCATCGCCGGGGTGCGGCTGAAGCCGGCCGCCCAGTGCAAGGGGGTCTTGCCACTGTAGTCCCGCGCATTGATATTGGCGCCCCGGACGGCCTGAAAGGTGGCCACAGCTGTGTACGGGGTTGAGGGGCGAGACGGCACCATCACGATCTCGCTGCCGTCACTCAGCCGATGCCGCAGATGGCGGCCCCGGTCGAGCAGTAGGGCCGCCATGGCCGGATTGGCGGTGATGACCGCCGCATGCAAGGGCGTCTGGCCGCGCTTGTCCCGCGCGTCGATATTGGCGCCCCGGTCGAGCAGCAGGGCCGCCATGGCCGGATTGGCGGTGATGATCGCCGCATGCAAGGGCGTCTGGCCGCGCTTGTCCCGCGCATAGAGATCGGCGCCGTGGTCGAGTAGCAGGGCCGCCACCGCCGGATTGGTGCTGGACCGTGCCGCCGCGTGCAGGGGCGTCTCGCCGTCTTGGGTCCGAGCGGTTACCGCCGCGCCGTGGTTCTGCCGCTCTCCGACGGCGGCCGGCGTTGCCTGGTGCCACCAGTCCGCATTGCCCCACCCCTCCTGTGCGAGGGCCGGGGGAGCGAGAACCACCGCGAGACCAAACATCCACAGACCCGCCGTCAGCAGCCTAGGCATCCTGTGTGCTCCTTCGTAGCTCGGCATGGTGCAACTCCTGGGCGGCCGCTGCGTCGGCTGAGGACCGATCTTTCATGAGGGGCTGAGCCGGCATTCCACAGACCGAGACCGCCTCAACGCCGGACCGCAGTTTTGCGGCCGAGGCAGAGAACCCCCTATCAGCCGAACACACCGCTGGCTCGGAGGTCGGCGATCTGGCCCGACGACAGCCCTATCTCGGTCAGGACCTGCTCGGTATGCTCGCCAAGCAGCGGCGCGGGCAAACGCAACTCAGCCGGGGTTTCGGCAAACCGGGCCGCCGGGCGGGTCATGCGCGTGCGGCCGACGTGTGGATGCTCGGACTCGACGATCAGCCGGTTGGCCACGATCTGCTCGTTGGTCAGCATGTCCTGGCGACTCAGGGCCGGCGCGCACGGCACCTGCTCGGCATCGAGCCGGGCCAGCCACTCGGCGCTGGTGCGGGTCTTCATGACCTCGGCCGTCATTTCGAGCCGGGCGTCGGCGTGTTTCATCCGCCCGGCGGGCGTGCGAAACCGCTCGTCCTCAAGCCACTCCGGTTTGTCCAGAGCCCGGACCATGCCGGCCCACTCCTTGTCCGACATCGCCCCGGCAGTGATATAGCCGTCAGCCGTCTCGAAGATCAGGTCACGCGTGTCGGGCGGCCGTGACACGGCCTTGCCGTCGCGCACAAAGGTGTGGGAGGCCATGCCCTCCGGCCATAAAAACGACACCACCGCATCCAGCATCGCCAGGCGCACGTGCTGGCCCGTACCCGTCCGCTCGCGGGCCAGCAGCGCGGCGGTGATGGCCTGGGCTGCGGTCAGGGCCGTCACCTTGTCCGGAATGACCAGACGCATCATCTTGGGCCGCCCGGTCACGGGATCGCGCTGGATATCGGTCAGGCCGGACAGGGCCTGAATCACCGGATCGTAGACCCGCTTATGCGTATACGGACCGACCTCGCCAAAGCCGCTGATCGAGACATAGATCAGGTCGGGCTTGACCTGGCGCAGGGCCGGCTCGTCAATGCCCAGGCGCTCGACCGCGCCGGGTCGAAAGTTCTGGACAAAAACATCCGACTCGGCCACCAGCTGTTTGAGCAGGCCAACCCCCCGCTCGCACTTGAGGTCAAGGGCCACCGAGCGTTTGTTGCGGTTAATCATGCTGAAGGTCGGCGAGATGCCTGTGGAGCTGAAGGCCCGGGTCAGGTCTCCGGCGTCTGGCGGCTCGACCTTGATCACGTCGGCCCCCTGATCGCCCAGGATCATGGTCGACATCGGGCCAGACAGCATCTGTGTCACATCAATCACACGGTAGCCGGCAAGCGGTCCAGGCATAGGCGCGTCTCCTTTGGCGCCTATCCTAGCGAAGGCCGGGACCGAGGGGAACAGGCGCACCCCGCTTCTTGGCCGGGGCTCTTCAAAAGTCCGCCCAGGTATGCTTTTGATCGGAGAGCCCGAACCGAAAGGAGGGAGACGATGACGCCTCCACAACTGCCGAGCCTGCCCATGTCCGGCGCGGTTGACGCCGACGGCCATATTCTTGAAGCCCCGGATCTGTGGGAAACATATCTGGAAGCCCAGTACCGGGACCGGGCTGTCCGCATCCGCAAGGACGACGACGGCCTCGAATACCTCGAAGTCAACGGCCGGCCGTGCAAAATGGTCCGACGCGGGGCGCCCTCCAGCCTGGGCGTCATGGACCAGTTGGGCGGCTTCACCTACCAGCGCGAACCGACCGGCAGCGGCTATGTTGACAACGCCTCGTTTGGCTCGATGGACCCCACCGAGCGCCTCCAGCGTCTGGACATCGAGAACATCGAACGCGCGTTTCTGTATCCGACACTGGGCCTGCTGTGGGAGCCCGAGTGTGAGGATCTCGAACTGTCGATGGCCTACGCCCGGGCCTACAACCGCTGGATCGTCGATTTCTGTTCCGATTCGGGCGGCCGCCTGATCCCGATTGCCCATATTCCGTTTGGCCTGCCAGAGCTGGCCGAGGCCGAGCTGCGCCGGACGGCCAAGGACGGCGCCAAGGGCTTTTTCGCCCCGCCGTTTATCTGGAGCCGCAAGGCTCACGGCCATCCCGACCATCACCGCATCTTTGCCGCCGCCCAGGATCTGGGCCTGCCGTTCGGGATTCATCCGTCGTTTGAGCCGCACTGGGCCGCCCCGAGCCGCTTCGGCAAGATGACGGGTAAAGACACAGCTTTCTTTCAGAATGTCGCCCTGGGCAACGTCATCCGCGAGGGCTTTACCACCCTGTTTCAGTACGGCGTGTTCGACCTGTTCCCCGAACTCAAGGTGATCGTCCTGGAGGTCGGCGCGGGCTGGGCCGGCTACTGGATTGAGCGCATGGACGCCGCCTACGAGTCACCGCTGGGCCAGAGCGTGCCGCTCAAACACAAGCCCAGCGACTATTTTCGTCGTCAGTGCTGGATTTCGGGCGACCCCGACGAGCGTTCGGTGGCCGGGGTGATTCCCTTTGTCGGCGAGGACCGGTTTTTCTGGGCCAGCGACTTCCCCCACTCCGACCACCCGCCCGAGTACATCCCCAACCTGATTGAACTCGTCTCTCTGCTGCCGGACTCGGCTCGGCCCGGCCTGCTGGGCCAGAACGTCCTGGACTGTTACGGCCTGAGCTGATTCTGGACACTGCCGGAGTTCGGGGGACGCATGACCACCAATCTGTATGCGGCTGCGGTTCAACAGTTCGACAAAGCCGCCCGCTATCTCGATATTGACCCCGGTCTCGCCGCCTATCTACGCCTGCCGAAACGGGAGCTGACGGTCAACTTCCCGGTCGAGATGGACGACGGGTCGGTGCGGGTGTTTACCGGCTATCGGGTGCATCACAGCGCCGCCCTGGGGCCGACCAAGGGCGGGCTGCGCTACCATCCGTCGGTCAGCCTGGACGACACCCGCGCCCTGGCCATGTGGATGACCTGGAAGTGCGCGGTCCTGGGCATCCCCTACGGTGGGGCAAAGGGCGGGGTGGTGTGTGCGCCGCACGAGCTGTCGGTCCGAGAACTCGAAAACCTCACCCGCCGCTACGCGACCGAAATCAGCGTGCTGATGAACCCCCAGGGCGATATCCCGGCCCCGGATGTCGGGACCGGCGAGCGGGAAATGGCCTGGATCATGGACACCTATTCCATGCACCACGGCTATTCCGTCCCGGCCGTGGTGACCGGCAAACCCCTGGCCATCGGCGGCTCGCTGGGTCGGCGCGAAGCCACCGGCCGGGGGGTCATGCTGACCACCCTGGAGGCCCTCAAACGCAAGAGAATTACGATCAAGGGCGCCCGGATCGCGGTCCAGGGGTTTGGCAAGGTTGGGGCGCCGGCCGCGTATCTGACCCAGGAGCGTGGGGCCAAGATCGTTGCCGTCAGCGACGCCCAGGGCGGCGTGTATCATCCCGGCGGGCTGGCCTGCCGCGAGTTAGTCCGCCATGCCGACCAGCACGGCACGGTCTGCGGCTATCCCGGGGCAGAGCCGATCAGCAATGCCGACCTGCTCCAGCTGGAGTGTGACGTGCTGATGCTGTGCGCCCTGGAAAACCAGATCACGGCCGCCAACGCCCCGTCTGTTCGGGCTCGTATCATTGCCGAAGGGGCCAACGGCCCGCTCACCCCGGAGGCCGATGAATTCCTGATCAAGAAGGGGGTGTTTATTATCCCCGACGTGTTGTGCAACGGCGGCGGGGTGAGCGTGTCGTATTTCGAGTGGGTCCAGGGCCTGCAATCCTTTTTCTGGACCGAAGACGAAATCAACGAACGCCTGCGCCAGATCATGGTCCGTGGCTTTCATCAGGTCTCGCGTCTGGCGCACAAAAAGCGGGTCGATAACCGGACCGCATCCCAGATTCTGGCCATTGAGCGGGTCGCCGCAGCCATGACCCAACGCGGGATCTATCCCTAGCGCGAATAACGATGCGGTGTAGCCCTTCGACTTCAGGCGCGTTGCGCCTTACGCTCAGGACCAACGGTCTTCCGTTCGTGCTGAGCGTAGCGGAGCGAAGTCGAAGCAGGGAGGCCGGATCGCGTCCGGCAGGGCTACAGCCTAATGTGAAACGCCCTAACCGTGCTTGCCCAAACAGTGGCGCAACGCGCCCTCTAGCTCGGGCTGACGGAAGCTATAGCCGCTGGCCAGCAGCCGGCCGGGTTCGACTCGGGTACTGGCCAGCAGTAGCGCGTCGGCCATTTCGCCGAGGGCCAGGCGAGCTGCAAAGCCCGGCAGCGGCACAAGCGTCGGACGGCCGAGCACCGTGCCCAGGGTTGTGGTGAAGACCCGGTTGGTCACGGGCTGGGGCGCTACGGCATTGACCGCCCCCTCAAGCGTCTCGTGCATCAGGGCGTGATGGATCGCCCCGATCACGTCGTCCAGGCCGATCCAGCTCCAGTACTGGTCTCCGCTGCCGATCACCCCGCCGGCTCCCAGCCTGAACGGCAGCAGCATCCTGGCCAGGGCGCCGCCGGCCGGGCTCAGCACCACCCCGATGCGGAGCAGGACGGTGCGGATGCCGGCGTCCCGAGCCGGCTGACTGGCCGCCTCCCAGGCCTCGCACACCTCGGCCAGAAATCCGCTCCCGGCCGAACTGTCCTCCGACATCAGGTCAGCCCCCCGGTCGCCGTAGAAACCGATGGCCGAGGCACACACCAGGACCTTGGGCGGCCGGGAGAGTCCGGCCAGGGTTTCACTCAGCAGCCGGGTCGAGTTGATTCGGCTGTCCCGAATGCGGGTCTTGTGTCGGGCGGTCCAGCGTCCGGCGGCGATATTCTCGCCAGCCAGATGAACGAATCCGTCCAGCCCTTCCAGGCTGTTCGGTTCCAAGCGCCCGGCTTGGGGATTCCACTCAATCTCCGCAGCGCCCGCCGTGGCCGGCGAACGGACGAGACGGGTCAGGCGGTGTCCTCCGCCAGCCAGAAAAGATACGAGTGCCGATCCGAGCAGTCCGCTGGAGCCGGTCACGGCAATATGCATGGGCGAGCCTCCTTGGGCGGCAGCAGGGAACGTGTTCTCCTTGCTGGCAGCGTGGGCGACCATATCCTGTCGGGTCACGGTATGTCGATAGGTGAACAGGCGGTCGAGAGTCCGACGGGTGAAGGCTCCGCCACACATCGCGCCGAGCGGCCCGAGGGGCAGCGCGTAGTCAATACGATCCTCAAGATAGCACGCCGCGTCTCCGTCCGGTTCGATCCGATGGGTATGATCCCAGCGCGCAAATGGTCCCTTCAGCTGGCGGTCGCGAAACTGCCGACCGGGTACATAATCCCAGTGTTCGGCAACCCAGGTCCGAGAAAAAGGACCGACCCGCAGGCGCAGGACGACCCGCGCGCCGTCCTTAATTCCCCCGCTCCGCTCCACGATCTCGACCGACTGCCAGGGGGGCGTCAGACGCTCAAAAGCCCCCGGACGCGCGTGCCAGGCAAAGACCTCCTCGGCCGGAGCCGGAATGCGGGAACGACGGGTGAAAATCGGCATGGGATGAAAATCGGCATGGCCTAATGAGAGCGCGCCTGGCGTGATACGCCCTCAGCGGACGGGGCGTAACCGGTCAGCTCAACATAGCCGTGGCCGTGCAGGGGTCGGCCGTCGGCCTGTCCCCGGACCGCCACCGCTCCCTCCCAATAGCGGATGGACAGGGGCAGTTCCTGGTCGGCCACATGCGGCCACAGCTCGAACGCAATCCGCTCGGCCGGAATCTGGAACCGCCAGCGGGCCGGATAGCGCCCCCCGCCGCGTGGACTGTCCCAGTAGGCGTCCACCTCGATGCGGACATCGGCCTGTCCCAGCCGCAGGGTCTCGCCGTTGGCCCGAACCAGGGTGCCGCTGCTGAACCCGTCGGGCTGACCATCGACTCGTCGCAGCCGAAAAAACATCAGCTCGCTGCCGTCGGACAGCTGGAGCCCAAACCAATCCCAGCCGCGGTACTCCTCGCCCAACACGCTGGTGCTCCACTCGCGGTCCAGCCAGCTCGTGCCGCTGACCTCAAACGTCTCATCGGCGATGCGCAGCGTTCCTCGGGTCGGCATCCGGGTCAGAGAGTAGTAGTACGACGCGTTGCCCGCCTCGGGCCCTTTCTGGCTCAGCCCCTGGTCGCCGTGCAGCACCACCGGCTTGGCGCTGTGGAGTTGCAGATCGAGGCCAATCTCGCCCTGCCCGGCCCGCAGACGGACCGGCAGACCAGTCTGAGCCCGGGCCGACCAGTCCTCGACCCACACCGCAAACGGCTGCGCCTGCGCGCCGGCCAGTCCCAGGGCCGCGCGGCTGAAACGCTCAAAGGCGTAGAAGCGTCCGGTCTCCACGTCGGTCAGCGCCAGGTGGGCCATATACACCTGGGCCGTGGCCCAGGCAGACTCGCGGGACGCCACCTGGGGGGCCAAGGCGGACCGAAAAAAGGTCAGCTGGAACCCGAAATGCCGCCCGTCCGCAGTCTGCACATTGCCGGTATAATACCACCACTCGGTGCGGTACTCGGGATGCGGCCCGTGGTCACGCGGAAACGACAGGGCACGCGGCGTGAGGGCCCGGGCAAAGCCGGTCGTGTCACCGCCCAGGACCTGGCTCACCGACAGGCTGGCCTGGATCGCCCCAGGCTGGTGCGGCCGGCTCAAGACGTACACGCCGCCCAGCAGCACGCCCAGCAGCGCCAGACCGACGGCCCCCCAGCCAAGCCCCCGAGACATTGCCCCTCCCCTTCCTCAGTCCAGCCAGGCCAGCTGCCGCAGCCCGGCTTCGAGTCCCAGACCGAGCAGAAAAAGCCCACCGAATTTCCGGTTGTGCAAAAACGCAAAGGCGACAAACCACAGGGGCCAGATATCGGCCCGGTACTCGGGCGGCATGCGGTCCGGCCGAGGCTGACTGTAGACCCGGATCACCAGCCCGAAGGTCCGGGCCGCCAGCAGCACCAGTAGCAGCACCGGGCTGAAAAACCGGCTGACGACCAGATAGGCCACCAGCACGTACTGGGCCGCCATCATCCCGACGACCGCGTAACGCGCGGCCCGCTCCCCGATCAGGACAGGCAGGGTGTAGATGCGCTTGGCGCGGTCGGTACTCAGCTTGTCGATGTGTTTGCCGAAGATGACTGTGGTTGCTCCCAGGCCGTAGGGCAAACTCGCCAGCACGACCGACCACGTCCAGCCGCCGGTCAGCACATAATAGCCCCCAGCGATCATGAGCGGCCCCCACACCACCAGCACGACCAGCTCGCCGAGTCCAAAATACTTGAGCGGATAGCTGTAGAACAGCACAAAGAAGGCGCCAACCGCCAACAGCACCAGCACTCCGCTGCCTCCCACGCCGACCAGATAACCACCCGCGCCAACCGCAATCAAACCGGTGACCAGCGCGTAGCACAGATTTTCCCGTCGGCTCATCAACCCGTGTTCAAGCGGCTGCGGGCCGTACTGGCTGCGGAAGGAGTTGTCCGTATCGGCTCCGGTCAGGTGATCGGTCAGATCGTTCAACAGGTTATTGGTGGCATGGGCCATCAGCAGACCGAGCGTCAGCACCAGCCACAGCCGCCAGCTGAACTGCCCGGCCCGATAGGCCAGCAGACCGGCAATCGCCGCAGACAGCAGGGTGATGATGAGGACGGCCGCCCGGGTGGCGATCAGCCACCGCGCGATCAGGTCCAGGCCATTCCACTCGTCTTTATCGAGTCGGGGAATGACCCGTATGGCTCTCCACCACATGGCCGGGTTGAGCAGCATGTCTCTCTCCCTGAGTCGTTCTCTTCCACCTATAGCACGAATGAGGACCCGTCGGCTCGGCACGGCTCCCATGCTCGAAATCGCGGCTCCACTCAGTAACGCCAGTCTGCGTGAGCGAGCGGCGCTCGGTTGAGTTCGTCCCGATACATACGCCACTGGGGCAGAAGCCTGTCCATCAGAGCTTGAAACCGATCATTGTGAGATCGCTCAATCAAGTGGACCATCTCATGCACCACGATGTACTCAAGGCAGGAGACCGGTTTCTTCGCCAGCTCAAGATTCAGCCACACACGTTTGGCCTCAATGTTACACGAGCCCCAGCGGGTCTTCATTTTCTTGATCCGCAGGTCATCGACCGTCACGCCAACTTTCGGCTCCCATTTGGCGAGGAGGGGTGGCAACTGGTTGCGTAGCTGGCAGCGGTACCACTGATAGAGCACGGCCTCCCGGGTGTCTCGATTATCGCCCGGACGGGTGCGCAACTCCATTGTCGTGTTGTTCAGCAGACGAAGAGTCGGCCGACTATCGTGCTCCGTCACGTTGAGCCGGTAGCGTCGGCCCTTGAAGTAATGGCTTTCGCCAGTCACGAACTCCCGCCGAGACTGGCGCTCCTGCCGCTCGAACTCGGCCCGCTGCCGCCGAATCCATCCCAGGCGCGAGACCACGGCCAGTCGCACGGCTTCGTCGTCAAGGCGCAGCGGTGCAGCCACCCGCACCCGACCGTTTGGCGGGTACACGCCGACATGAAGATTCTTGATGTCCTTGTGGATGACCTCGACCGCTATCCCACGAATGTCAAGGCAGAAGCCTTTGTTTTTAGTAGTCACGCTGCGCCTTGACGATCTCGAAAATCCTGTCCACCAGAGTGTCCTCCCGGAGCACTTTTTTGATAGCGTTGCGGACTTGCTTCTCCTTGAACTTGTTCCCCCGCCAGTCCGCTTTCTTCACAAGACGGATGGCTTCGTCTACGGCCAAGGCGGCAGTTTCAGCCACGGCGCTCTCGGCTACGACATATTGATTCATCAGTTGTTCCAGCCCCTGCACGTCCTTCAAGTTGTCATACAGCGCACGCAGGGCACTGCTGTGAATGGTGAGGGGATAATGCCCGCTCTCCGGTCGGCTGGCCTGCTTCGCCAGCTCAACGATCTTGGCGAGGTATGCCTGGTAGTCCAGCGCCTCCTCTTTGCGCTGGCGGATCAGGGCGTCGAGCAGCTCTGACATCTTCTCGTAGTACTTGGGGTTGACCGCCATCTCGTCGATGATCAGCCGGCGGACGTTGTTTTCAATCGTCTCGGCCATTGCGCCGGGGTTCTGACGCAGCCCCCCCGGCAGCGTCTCAACCGCCGCTGCACCGCGTTCAACAATCAGCTGTACCAGCGTCATATCGTCAAATGTCGAGAGCTGTTCGCTGGGCTCGGCCCGGATATACGTGTCGAGCAGGTGACGCATGGCCGGCTCGTACATTTTCATGTCGATGTAATCGCCGCTGGCCAGCTTGACCTCCTGACGCACCTTCTCGTAGTGGTCCACCTCGGCTTTGATCTCCTGCGCCTCGACAGCGGAGTAGCCGGCCTCACGCATCTCGTTGGCCAGGTTGGCGTAGGCGCGCAGGAAGGCCGCTGTCAGCTTGTAGAGCGTCACACGCTTCGGCTCGTTGTCTTTGAGTTGCCGGACGTTGTCGCTCTCGACGGCGCAGAAGAAGCGCAGATAGGCCGCCGTATCACGTGGCGGCTCGACCGGCTCGCACAGCGCCTTGACCGCTTCGCGGGCCTCCTCCAGGCGCTCCCTGCCCTGCTGAAGCCGATCCTTCAGCAAGCCCTCTACGTCGGCCTTGTCGTAGCCGTCGAAAGCCTCACCGGTGTAGTCCTCAACAGACTGCTCCAACGACCGGAACAGGTCTTTATAGTCGATGATATAGCCGTAGTCCTTGTCCTCGCCGTCGAGGCGATTGACCCGACAGATGGCCTGGAACAGGCCGTGGTCTTGCATCTGCTTGTCAATGTACAGATAGGTCGCCGGCGGCGCGTCAAAACCGGTCAGTAGCTTATCGACCACGATCAGCAGCTTCATCCGCCCCGGCTCATTGACGAAGCGCTTCTTCGTTTCCTTCTCGAACTGCTCAGCCTTGTGTATCGCCGTATCCTCGGGCTCGTTGAAGTGCGCCGCCAGCATCTTGCGGTAGATGTCGTACTGGCGCAGCTTCTCGGTAAGCCCCTCGCCACTCTCTTCACCCTTGATGTCAGACGAGGCCGGTCTGTAGGAAGTCACGATGGCGCATTTGCCGGCCAGGTCGGTCTGCTGGAACAGCTCGAAGAAGCGACAAGCCGCATAGATGCTGTCCGAGACCAGCAGCGCGTTACCGTGGCCGCTCTTCAGACGGTCGCGCGTCTCCATATCAAACAGGATATCGGCGACGATCTGCTCCAGTCGGCCCTGCGCACTCAGCACCTTCTGCATCGTGCCCCAGCGCTGCTTGAGCTGAGCCTTGGCGACATCGGTCAGCCCCTGGGTCTTGCTCTCGAACCACTGGTCTATCCTGGCCTGCGAGGTGACGTGCTGGTCAATATCCCGCGCCTCATAGCGCAGGTCGAGCACGACGCCATCGCCTGCCGCCTCATCGTATTTGTAGGTGTCAATGTACGGTCCGAAGATTTCGATGCTCCGGCGCTTGTCGGCCTTGAGCAGCGGGGTTCCGGTAAAGCCGATCAGGGTCGCCTCCGGCAGGAGCGCCTTCATCGCCTGGTGCAGCTTGCCGGATTGGGTGCGGTGGCACTCGTCCACAAAGACAAAGATAGTGCCTTTGGCGCGGAAGTCTGGGGGTAGACTCTGCCTGATCTCTGCGACGTAGGTGTCGATATCCTGGTCGCTCATCCCCTCCGACGTGCCGAATTTATGGATCAGCGAGCCGATCAGCCACTCGTCGCCTGTGTTGAGCACCTGTACCAGGTCAGCGCCGCTCTTCGTGCGGTAGATGTTCTCGCCAACGCCGTTGAAGACTTTCTCAATCTGCTCGTCCAGTTCGGTGCGGTCGGTGATGAGCAGGACGCGGGGGTCGGTGACGTGCTCGCGAATCCACTTCGCCAGCCAGACCATGGTCAGGCTCTTGCCGCTGCCCTGGGTGTGCCAAATGATGCCGCCCTCCCGACGCTGCACGAAGGCTTGGGCCTTCCGCACGCCGAAGTACTGGTTATGACGGCAGGTTTTTTTAACGCCCGCATCGAAGACGATGAAGTCATGGACGAGTTCAAGCAGGCGCTCCTTGCCGCAGAGGTGGCTCAGCTCTTGGAGCAGGGGGTTGTCGCCTGCGGCCGGGTGGGTGTCGGCTTCCTTTTCCTTCCAGCGTAGCCAGTATTTCTCCGGCGTTTCGATCATGCCGTAGCGCAGCCCTTCGGTGTCGTTGCCGGCCATCACGAGCTGAACGGTGGTGAAGAACGGCTGAATGAACTCCCGCTTCTGGTTGTCGAGGTTCTGGCGGATGCCTTCGGTCACTGAGACGGTTGAACGCTTCAGTTCCAGCACGTCCAGGGCAATGCCGTTGACGTACAGCACGAGGTCGGGCCGCTTCGTGTTCTGGGCGACGACCGTTACCTCTTCGGCGAGGGCGAAGTCGTTGTTGTCGGGGTTCGCCCAGTCAATCAGCCAGACGGTGACGTGCTGCTCGCCAACGTCCGGCTGGACCTTCACCCCGTAGCGGAGCAGGTCGTAGACCATGCGGTTGGCGTCGTAGAGGGTCTTGCTGCCGCCCAGTGCGGCGGCTTTGTCGAGTTCGCGCAGGACCTTGGTGATGATGCCGTTGTCGTGCCCCTGGCGTTTGAGCCAGTCGGTCAGCAAATCCGGCTCGATGTTGCGGTTGTTGGGGCGGTCCCGCCAGTCGCCCAGGTAGGCGTAGCCGAGGGTATCGCGGAAGAACACAATCACGCGCCGCTGGGTGCGGATTTCCCGTTGACCGACCGCGCTCATGCCTCTTGCCCTTGGTCGCCCTTTTCGGTGCCTTTACGCAACGCGTTCCAGAAGGCGTTGAAGACGAGCTTCAACCCATTCACATTCGACAACGCCTTAGCGATGGCTCGTGGTCCCGAGGGATGCACGGCTACGGGAGATTCTGTGCAGCGAGTCGCAGCTATTCTGTATGGCATCCTACACTCGCTTGAGCAGCCGGTCATACTCGTGGTGGGGACCAATCCAGAACCATACGATATCGTCCTGGTCCATGACGCCGAGGGCACGATACTCAATGCTCACGCGCACCGAGTAGACCGGACGCCGTTGACTTACGCGCTTGAAATCCAAGCTCGGGTGATGGGGGTCTGACATGAAGAACTGATAGGACCCGCGGGCTTGCCGACGGACGTGCTTTGGGAGGCGTCGATATGCATTCCAGAAGCTAGCTTGTGCGAACGAACGCACCCCTACAACTCTTCCATATTGACTGGCCGAGTTCGTCCCTCTCGGTGGGCAGCCAGGGTCTCATCGGCCATCCGCTCCAGCAAATCCTCCGATTCGGGGCGTGCAAACAACTCGGCCCAGCGCTGGTCTGACTCCAGTGTGGCCAGCAGAAACCGTGCGAATCTGTTCTGTTCCTCTTGCGGGAGTTTAGCGACTCGCTCGAAAGCTTCCTGTAGAAGTCGGGTCATCGTTCTCTCCTTCCATATGTCACACATACTTCAATGGCCGACACAGCGTCAAACGCTGTAGACGTATGCCCTTCGTTTCGGGGTTGGGTAAGGGAATATGGTCCGGACACACGTCAGCTTTTGCCGTCTGACTCTGGTGTGACCAGCCGCACCCGTCCCGTAAGAAGCTGTTGCATCATACCCTGCTTGATAGCGCGGGCCTTGTCCTGGCGCCGTTCCAGCGCGGCAATATCGGCGTCCATGTCGGAGAGGACAGCGGCGATGGACTTTTGTTCTGTGTTATCGAGCGGAAGGAGTACCTCAATCTTATTCATCTCAGATTTGTTGAGTTTTGCACGAGTTCCACTAGCCAAGTAGGGCAGTATGTTCTTATGCACTAGGGAAAAATATAGGAATCCCTGACTGTACTCAGGTCTGGCTCTGATAATATGTGCGTGGTTGTTCACCCAAATCTTTCCTGACATGCGGTAGGCTATTGGCCGACGAACATATTCGCCAAAGTATCCGCCATCCTCAGCAATCAGAATCACATCATCATCGAGAATGAAGTCATTCACGTAATCAAGGACTCCGTTAGCACCGCAATATGGATAAGGCCCTAGCATACTCGCTCGCTGAGCTTCATTCAAAGGTATGCGAACATGATCGAGACAGTCGATAATATCCTCAAGTCGCTTCGTCTCCCATTCCCCACTGAATCCCGGCAGGCGGGTCTTGCCTGTGAGGAGTTGCTGCATGGCGGCCTGCTTGATGGCCCGCTTCTTGGCGATCAACTTCTCCAGCGACTCGAGCAATTTATCCACATCCGACAACGCCTCGGCGATGGCCTCTTGTTCGGCTTTGGTGGGGGGAAGGGGGATGGAAAACTGAAGCACGTCCCCAACGTTCAAATGCTTCATCGTTGTCCCAGTCTCGATCAGCTTGAGGCGCGAGCGGCCGGGTTTGCTGTTGAGGAAATATGAGATGAAGGCTGGGGAAACGTGTTTCTGGTCGAACCTTGAAATGATTAGTGCATGGCAGTTGGAACCCGCCAACGATTCCGGGACAATCGTGGTCAATCCCACCTCGCCTGTCTGCACGGTAAGTAGGTCACCGCCGCGTAGACATGACTTCATGTGGGCTCTGTGGAACTCCTCTGTAACATATTTGACGCCGTGAAAATTAAAGGAATTCTCTTCTACGTTGTAGCCCTGAATGTAGAGAATTCCATTGTCGTTCTTCGCGTAGTGTCGGGTCGCGGTTCCAACAAATCCGTTGGTCATCAAAACCGTCAGGCTACCAAGATCGGCGACCTCCCAATCCTCCGGAATCACCCCCACTTCGGTCTGCTTGTAGCCTGAGGGGATGGTGGTCGCTTCATCCGCGCTGGATAGCGTTCCCGATCGTGTTGTGACCGTTCGCGGTACAGAGGTCATATCACTTTTCATCCTGGCCACTGGCGTCCTTGTAGGCCAAAAGCACATAGCGACGGCGAGCCGCGCCGACTCGCCTCGAACGGACCCGGATAATGGCGGGACGATTGAGGAGCTTGTTTATGGCGCCTACATCTTCGACAGCAGAATCGATCCCACCCGAGATGACTTCTCCCGTGGCCTCGTTCAGAAACTCAAACGTGCGACGGGCAGGCAAGACACCTCGAAATTGGCCCGAAATTTCCTGCTCTTCTTCGTTAATGTCCTCTTGACTCAAGCGGCGGTCGCTTTGACGGACTTGGCCCACATCGGAAGGCGGCGTCCATGACGCGAGCATTCGTTCTATTTTTTCTTTTCGAGCCTCCAAACTCATTCGCTCGATTACGCTCTCTTCTGGAAGCTCGGCGAGGAAGTTTGCCAGCGTATCCCGCTCAGCCTGGAGATGGCGGTACTCATGCAGGTTCATCATCGGGCTCCTTCGTCTATGGGAAGGGCAACATTCGCACGCGCTATTTCGTCATCGGTATTCGAAAGGTCTAATTGCAGATATCCTTTCCGGTCCGTCGATGTCGGGTCCGCTGAATTGATCGGAGGCAGAACACCCCGAGAATTCCAGTTCGGTATGGGAACGGAGTCCTCGCTCATAGTCACACTACCCTCACCATCTTCAAGTGTCCCTCAACCTTACCATCCAACCGTTTGTCCTGATTTCTCTTGCGTGGGTACGGTAGACGCGACACCTGTGGGCAGCAGAGCAGAATTGACGGACAGCGTCTGTTGAATCTCTGGATAGCCTGGAAATGACAACATGAAGCAATAGCAGAGGACCAATCCCGAAATCGAATTCCTGACTCATAGCGACAGCCCCATCTTCTTCAGATGCCCTTCGACCTTCACGCCGAACTCCTCCACCTCTCGCTCCAGCTCTGGCAGTGGGCTGACGTAGCGCTCTTCCAACTCTTTTACACGCCCGGCGAGTTGCTGGGTCAGTCGTTCTACCTCGCCGTCAAGGGCAGCCCGGATGCTGGCAACCCATTTGTCTTCGACCACTAAGGTCTTGATCTCGGCTTCGGTGAGCACGGCGTAGTGATCGAGCACCTTCTGGTCCAGCTCGGCCTGGGCGTCTTTGACCGCCTTGCCGGCGTTAGACTCGGCCTCAATCAGAGCAAGACAACGCTTGAGGGCTTCCCGTTCCTTGTCGCTTTCCGGCTCATCCTGAATGGCCTTGAGCCGCTCCTTCACACTCGCCTTGGTGACCGTGCCTTTGTCATTGGTGGCGTCCGCCAGCAGGCCATCCTCGCCGGTATGCTCCTCAACGAACTCCTCCAGCGCGCGAACGGTAGAGTCCAGCTCGGCTTGAAGCGCTTCGAGAGCGGTCTGCTCCGTGGCGAAGTAACGCGCGACAACCAAGGCCGGGGGAATCAGGTCCATCTTGTATTTCTTGCGCTTAATGGTCAGGTCCGGCGTCTCTTTGATCTTCTTTTCCTTATCCTCAATAATTCCGCGCGTTCTGGCCGCCTCGACCCAGCCGTCCGTAGCGATGAGATACACATCGTCCTGCATCACCTCGTCCCAGTAGTCCATCAGCCGCTGATACACGTCATACCGGTCGAGCAACGGCAGATCGGCGAAGCACGTAAGCAAGTCTTCCGACAGAGTGCGGATGATGCTCTTGGGATTGGCTCCCGTCTCAAGTCCCACGAGAGCCGGTTCGTGCGCCTTGCGCCACGCGTCGAAGACGGCGGCGACGCGCTGCTGGTAGACTCTGAACTCGCCGTGGTCGAGGATGGTGGCTTTCACCTGTTGCGTCTCGAAGCGCGCTTCGCTGTAGCCGGCCCGGCCGTTGCCGACGAAGAGGTCATGGCGCAGGGATGGAAAGATAGACCAGTAGGCGTCGAGTGCGTCAATGTCGAGGTTGGGGATGCCGCCGTGCAGATGCGCGTCGAGGTCGTGCAGGTCCTCGGGTTCGCTGGAGTCGATATAGCGCGGGATGTTGAGGTTGTAGTCGTTGGCCGGGCTCTTGATCTCGTCTATCGGCACCATGCGGGAATAGCGCGGGACTTCGGTCTGCTTGGTGAACATGTCCACGATCTTGTGGATGTCCTGGGCGCGCAGGCGGTTCTTGTTGCCGTCTTTGAGAAAGCCCTTGCTGGCGTCGATCATGAAGATGCCGGTGCGAGCCTGGGCCTGCTCCTTGTCGATGACCAGGATGCAGGCGGGGATGCCGGTGCCGTAGAACAGGTTGGCGGGCAGGCCGATGATACCCTTAATCAGGCCGCGCCGGATGAGCTTGCGGCGGATATCGGCCTCCTTGTTGCCGCGAAACAGTACGCCGTGGGGCAAGATGATCGTACCCTTGCCCGTAGTCTTGAGCGACGTGATGAGGTGGAGCAGAAAGGCGTAATCGCCATTCTTGGCCGGAGGGATGCCGTGCTCGAAGCGTTGGTATGTATCGTTGACCGGATCGAGCCCGCTGGACCAGGCTTTGGCCGAGAAGGGAGGATTGGCCACGGCGAAGTCGAAAGTCTTGAGGCCGGCAGCGCCGTTTGTAAAGTACGGGGCGGCCAGGGTGTTGCCCTGCCACAATTCGGCGGTTTCGTGGCCGTGCAGGATCATGTTCATCCGTGCCAGCGCCCAGGTAGCATTGTCCATTTCCTGGCCGTAGACGCTGATACCATACGGCGCTTCGTCGGCGGATTTGAGCAGCAGCGAGCCCGAACCACAAGTGGGATCGTAGATCGTCTGGTCCGGGCGGGTGTCGGCGCTGATGCCGACCACCTGGGCTATGACGCGCGAGACCTCGGCTGGGGTGTAGAACTGTCCCTTGCTCTTCCCGGACTCGGTGGCGAAGTGGCGCATCAGGTACTCGTAGGCGTCGCCCAGCAGGTCGTCACCCTCGGCCCGATTGGCACCGAAGTCGAGTGCGGCGAAGATGGCGACCAGCTTAGAGAGCCGGTCCTGCATCTCCTTGCCACTGCCCAGCTTGGTTTCGTCGTTGAAATCGGCTTGGTCAATGACCCCCTTGAGGTCGTTGGCCTCGGCGAGTCGGCCGATGATCTTGTTGATCTTGTCCCCAATCTCCTTGTCGCCCTTGAGCTGCGCCATGTCGGCAAAGCTGCCTCCGGCGGGCACGTCGAGGAGCGTATCGGGCTTGTCCGAGACGTACTTCATGAACAGCAGCGTCAGGATGTAGTCCTTGTACTGCGAGGCATCCATGCCGCCACGCAGCTCGTCGCAGCTCTGCCACAGTGAGGAGTAGAGTTGGGATTTCTTCAGGGCCATCGTCAGGTCTCACCTCCGCGACAACTTACCAAGTTCAAGAGTACCTGACAGCTGACGCCAAGCACCTTCACACCTTCGATTAGACTTTCACCGACCGAAATTCCGCAGGTACTCTTTACTGACAGACAGGTCTTCGGGACCGGACAGGATTCCTGCAAGGTCGGCCACCTGCGGCAGCGCAGACTCGGCTCGCTCGGCCCTATCGGCTTGCAGATACGCCTCCAGAGCATCACGAATCAGCGCCGACTTGCTCACTCCCTTTTGCCGTGCGGTATCCTCAAGCCTGCTGGCGAGCGATTCGGGCACCTTCAGCGAGACCGTATGCATGGTATCTCCGGGTATCATTGCACTGAGCGGCTAGTAGTACCGAGGCTTGGCCGTCCAGGTCAAGCCTACGGCAACGCCAGGTGGTGTCTCACTTTGCAATTCTCTTTTCGAGGAGGATTCTCCTGGGCAAAAATCCCCCTGCGCTTCCCCCCTCTTCTTCGTTACTATCCCCCCCCAATAACCGACCGGAGCGCCACAGACAGGTTCTCACGCGAGGTCGTGAATTCCGCAGACAGTGTCTGCGTTTTTTCGATTCCGCCACGCTGCAAGGGCTACGACACGAGTTGGAAGCCTTGTTCGGCAAAGCGCTGGTCAAAGGCAAACGCCCTGACCGTGCCACGCTGGCGCATCACTGCGAAGCTCGTGCAGTCCACCAAGCTCAGGTTCCGTCTGTTGGCTCCGAGCAAGGTAGCGATAGCGTTTGTGTGGAGGGTCTCATCGAGCATGACCACGGTCACTATCGGCGGCATATCATCGAACAGCACGCGCACGGCATCCATCCCAAATCTTGCCTGAACAAGAGCGCAGGTTTCCACACACACATAGTTCGAGGTCACCAGTGGTCTCCCGTCGCGGATCAGTCCTGTCCACCCCACGCGTGCCTGAGCATGCACCTCATCGTCCGCGTCCAGGACGGCGTAGAAAGCGGACGTGTCAATAAATACCTCTTCACTCCCCGGGTGTTTCATACGCAGCGGCAAGATAGGTGTCATGGCGACGGGCCACATCGGCGCGTCCAGAATGGAAGCGTCCTGCGGCGGCAATCGCCCGCTGCGCTCGGCCTCCGTGCTCCCTCCGCTCGGCATGGCTGAGGAGATGATCCACTCCGTTACGCACCAGCTCGGAAATCGATAATCCTCGCTCCGCAGCCAGTGCCCGCAATCGGAGCACCTGTTGCTCTGTAAGCTGTACCTGAGTCCGAATCATAATTGGTACGGTAGCATACCATCATTTGCATAACGACATGAAGCAATGACGGGGAACCAATCCCGAAACCGGATTCCTGACTCATAGCGACAGCCCCATCTTTTTCAGGTGCCCTTCGACCTTCACGCCGAATTCCTCCACCTCCAGCTTCGGCAGTGGGCTGGCGTAGCGTTCTTCCAATTCTTTGATGCGGCCAGCGAGTTGCTGGGCCAGTCGTTACACCTCGCCCTCAAGGGCGGTTCGGATGCTGGCAATCCATTTGTCCTCAACTACCAGCGTCTTGATCTCGGCTTCGGTGAGCACCGCGTAGTGATCCAGCACCTTCTGGTCCAGTTAAGCCCATAATGAAAACGAACCGATGGGTCAGCCGCCCGCTTGATTGTTTCATCCCCCGATTGTCACACCGGCCGGCACACGCTAGGACGGCCTGGCGATGTCCGACTCCTCCCCGCCTCCCCCGAGCCCCTGGCTGGTGCGCTTCTTCCGCCTGCCGGTTGCCGTCTACCGTCTGGGCCTGGCGGGCTACGAGCGGCTGTTCGGCCAACGCTGGATTCTGGTCACCACCACAGGACGACGGACGGGCCGGCCCCACGCGGTCATGCTCGATCTGGTCGGCCATGACGCAACGACGGGGCGCTATTACATTCAATCCGGCTGGGGTCGCAGCGTGGACTGGGTTCGTAATATCGAAGCCTACCCCCTTGTCGAGGCTCAGCTGGGACGCCGGCAGTTTACCGCCCGGGTGGTCAATGTGTCCGGCGCGGAAGGAGCCGAGTGGGTGCTGCGCTTTATGAAAGCCCACCCCCTCCAGTCGCGCCTGATGGCCAAGTTCATGCTGGGCCTGGAGCTGGGCTCAGACGAGGAGGTGCGGGCGTGGATACGCGACAAGGCCGTGGTGTTCGGCCTTGATCCCCAGCACGGGTGACTGGCAAGGGAAGCCACCCCACGCATGTCATCGGCTCGGACCGCTGCTCTCATCTATGGGTCACCTAGCCTGGCTCTACTTTGTCTGATGGGCTGAAAATCGCCGCCGCCCGCTCCCGCCGATAGTCAAAGATCCGCTCCAGGGTAGGCCCCACCCACACCCGATGGGCCGCCACCCCCAGGGGCCCGAAAGGCAGCTCATACTCGACCACATCCCGCATCAGGGTCTCACCTCCGAGCGACTGAAACTCGTGCAAATGGCGCCACAGGCGGTACGGGCCCGCGACCTGCCGGTCAATAAAGCGGCGCTCAGGCTCGAACACCTCGATTCGGGTCAGCCAGTTGAACGCCACTCCCCAGCAGCAGGGAACGTGTTATCCTTCAGCATCCATCGGTCAACACGTTCCCTGCTGGAATCGCAGACGGTAGGCGATGGTCGTCCCGGCCCGGATGCGAATCGGCAGCAGGCGAAAATGCAGAAACGCCGGGGTCAGGCGTTCCAGATTGGCGGCATCGACAAAAAAGGCAAACACCTCGTCCACAGGACACGCCAGGCGCTGCTCCCGCTGCAAACGGTAGCGTGGTCGCATCAGGGGCTGAAGTCGCGCCATATCGGGTATTCTTTCCAGGTCCGATTGACTTCCTTTGCCTGCCTGTTAGATAGTGACCGGCCCCGAAACCGACCGGCTTACATGCTTCGTGCAGGTCTGGTACATAAGAGGCCTAAATCGGGAGAGGGAGAGAAGCTCACTGTGAAGCGTATTCCGTTCGTGACAGCCATTCTGCGCTACGTTGACGCTGAAGCGCGGTCGAAAAACCTGGCTTCTGGGGAGGGTGAGCAGCACCCCGACTGGTTTCGCATTTCCCCCTATATCGGCATCCACCTGATGTGCCTGGGTGTGATCTGGGTCGGCTGGAGTTGGACCGCCCTGGGTGTGGCCGGTTTCCTGTACGTCTTGCGGACGTTTGCCATCACCGGCTTCTACCACCGCTATTTTTCGCATCGGACGTTCAAGACCTCGCGCTGGTTTCAGTTTCTGTTCGGGGTGATCGGCACGGGCGCCATCCAGCGCGGCCCCCTGTGGTGGGCTGCCCACCACCGCCACCACCACGCCCATTCCGACCAGCCCGAAGACGTCCACTCGCCCGTCCAGCACGGCTTTTTGTGGAGCCACATGGGCTGGTTTACGGCGCCGGTCAACTTTCCCACCAAGCTCAAGCTCATTCCCGATTTTGCCAAGTTCCCGGAACTGCGCTTTCTGGACCGCTTCGACCTGCTGATCTCGTTTCTGATCGGTGCGGCGGTGTTCTTCCTGGGCGTCTTTCTGCCCGCCGAGCTGGGCACCAGCGGCATGCAAATGCTGGTCTGGTTCTTTATTTCGACCGTTGTCCTGTACCATTTCACCTACACGATCAACTCGCTCGCCCATGTCATCGGCACCCGCCGCTACCAGACCACAGACACCAGCCGCAACAATCTCGCCCTGGCCCTGATCACCTTTGGCGAGGGCTGGCACAACAACCACCACTACTATCCCAACACCGCCCGCCAGGGCTTCTACTGGTGGGAGATCGATCTCACCTATTACATCATCGTGATGCTGTCGTGGGTCGGCCTGGTGTGGGATGTGAAACCCGTGCCGGCCGAAATCCGCGATCCCAAGCCGGACAATGTCGCCAACATCGCCGCCGGCTGAGTTCAGACCGCTCCGTCCAGCTCAATCCGGTACAAACGGGCCGCGTTCTCGGACACCATCTTACGGGTGATATGCTCCGGTACGCCGGCAAAGTCGCGCGCAATGACGTGGCGTGAGTTGGGCCACGTCGTGTCGGTGTGCGGAAAGTCCGAGGCCCACATGAAGTTGTCCGCGCCAAAAAAACGATAGGTATTCGGACCGACCGGGTCGTCCTGAAAGGTGGCCCAGATCTGACGTCGGGCATACTCGCTGGGCTTGAGCGGTAGGGGCTGCTCGACCATCGCGCCAAACTTCTCCTGGGCGTGGTCCAGGCGGTGCAGGTAATGGGCAAACCAGCCCACATCGCTTTCGGCCGAGACAATCCTGAGGCCCGGAAAACGCTCCAGCACCCCACCCAGAATAAAGGCGCTGAGCGACTTCTGGACCTCGTTGAAGAGGTGTACAAAGCGCAGCGCGGTATGGTTGACCGGACCGCTCGAACCGGCGCTCATCACCACCCGGTCGTTGGTATCGCGGCTGGTCACCACGTGCAGCGAAATCGGCAGCTGGAGGTCCTGGGCCGCAGCCCAGAACGGGTCGTACAGCGGACTGTGGTAGGGCCGGTCGGCCGGCGGCGCGCCCCAGATCATCCCGCCCTTGAGACCCAGCCTGGCGGCGCGTTGCAGCTCGGCGACCGCAGCCGGGATGTCTTCGAGCGAGATCATGGCGACCGGATGGAGACGCTTGGGGCTGTGGGAGCGGAACTCGGCCACCCAGTCGTTGTAGACCCCAAAGCAGGCCTGCTGGAGATCGGCATCGGCGAGCTGAAACAGGGCCAGACCCAGGGTGGTATAGATCACCTCGGCTGCAACCCCGTCGAGGTCCTGATCCTTGAGCCGCTCAACCGGATCCCACCCACTCGGACGTGCCGCCTCGTAGCCGCTCTTCAAATGCTCTTTGAGCGCCTCGCCGCTCCGCCCGGTTGAAAAACCGCCGGCCACCGGAAACGGGGTGATCCCGGGTGCGGTGAAAAAATGGCCGGGTTTATCCGGCTTGTGCACGACCCGCGGCGCTCGGTCCTGAAAGCGCCGATCCAGCCGTGTGGTCCACAGATCGGGCGGTTCGGTCATATGCGAGTCGGCCGAGATAACGCGCAGCGTGTCCATACGATGTGCTCCTGGGGAAATTTTGCTCCCAGGCGTATCGCCCCCAGCCCGGGGTGTCAATGTGTGGTGGCCTGCCTTGGGGTTTGGGGTCAGGTCGGCTATAGTCATCCCACCCGCTCAGTGTAGACAGGTTCGGTACGCATGCTCACCCCTGCCCTTCAGGAAGATCCCCGCTACTCCTACTCCTCCGCCCAGCAGAGTCTTCAGCACGAATCGGATCACAACGAATCGGATCACAACCGGATCATCTTCGGTGACAACCTGGCGGTCCTGCACGCCCTGCTGCCTGAGTTCGCCGAGAGCGTCAAATGCGTCTACATCGACCCGCCCTACACCACCGCCTACAGCTGGGCCGAGTCTGCCACGGACCTCGGGCCGACGGGCTGGCTGGACTTCATGCGGCCGCGTCTCAGCCTGCTGCGCGCGCTGCTGCGCGACGACGGCCTGCTGGCGGTCCAGATTGACGATAACGAGTTTGCCCGCCTGTACCTGCTGCTGGCCGAGCTGTTCGAGGAGCGCAACCTCAAGGTCGTATGCGTGAAAATGGCCGAACCGACCGGTCTGAAAATGGCCAGCGTGCTCAAGTACGGCGGTCTGCCCAAACTCAAGGAGTACATCATCCTGGCCGGCAAGTCGGGCGTCCGCGGCCTGCACATCGAGCGGGTGCGCAAGGGCGGCTGGGACCGCGAGTACAACCTGCTCGTCAGCCAGGTGAGCTATGGCGAGGTGCGGCGGCTCAAAGCCATCATCGCCAAGCCGGACCGCAGCCCGGCTGACCTTGAGCAGGCCGACGCGATCTGCGCCCGGTTTCGCTTTGAGCCCATGGACAGCGCCTACCGGCGGGAAGCGCCGAGCCGGGTCGGCCAGGAAGACTGGCGCTACCGCAACGCCTGGCGGATCGTCCGCAGCTGCGCCACCAGCCCCACCGCCAAGCGTCTGGCCGACGCCCGCCGCACCAATCTGGACGCGGCCTGCGGCGCCTTTACGGTTGAGACGCCGCAGCACAAGCTGTACCTGATCAAGGCCGACTACAACCCGGCCTCGGCCCAGCCCCGCATGCGTCTGCTGTTTGCCGACGATTACCTGAGCGTCCATCCCGGAGACTTCTGGTCGGATATCAAGACGACCGGGCTGGGCGATGAGGGCGGCGTCGATTTTCTCAACGGCAAAAAACCCGAAGCCCTGCTCAAGCGCATCATCGGCATGGCGACCAACCCGGGCGACTGGGTGCTCGACGCCTTTGGCGGCTCGGGCACGACCGGGGCGGTGGCGCATAAGATGGGCCGGCGCTGGCTGCTGATTGAAAATGGCCCGCAGTGCCACTCGCATCTGCTGCCCCGCCTCCGGCGGGTGATTGACGGCACCGATCAGACCGGGGTGTCAAAGGCGGTCCACTGGCGCGGCGGCGGCGGGTTTCGTTACTTCCGGCTGAACCCGGCTCTGGAGCACGCATAGCATGCCAACACAAACGAGCGGCCGCCTGGTCGTGGTCTCAAACCGCACCCCGGATCTGACAACGCCAAAGACGCCGGCCGAGGCGCGCAAGCAGGCGGCCGGCGGCCTGGTCAGCGCCTTGCGCCCGGCCCTGCTGGAAACCGGCGGGGTCTGGTTTGGCTGGAGCGGCAAAACGACCCGGCGGCGAGAGACCAGTACGCCCCAGAAGCGCCAGATCGGTCCCATCCAACTCATGACGGTCAATCTGTCAGAGGAAGAGGTCCACGATTTTTACGTCAGCTTTTGCAACCGGACCCTGTGGCCGCTGTTTCACAGTTTTCCGGCCCAGGTCCGGGTCGTCAGCCGCGAGTACCGCACCTATCGCCGCATCAACCGCTATTTTGCCGCCCATCTCGCCCCGCTGCTCGAACCCGACGATCTGGTCTGGGTCCACGACTACCACCTCATTCCGCTGGGCATGGAGCTGCGGCGCCTGGGCTGGCAGGGCCGCCTGGGGTTCTTCCTGCATATCCCGTTTCCGCCGGTCGATATTCTGACCATCTCGCCCCACTCCCGGCCCCTGCTGGAAGACCTGGAAGCCTACGATCTGGTCGGCTTTCACACCCAGCGCTACCGCAAAAACTGCGCCGACG
Organism: uncultured Binatia bacterium (SeqCode); assembly: GCA_965243735.1. GTDB lineage: Bacteria > Desulfobacterota > Binatia > Bin18 > Bin18 > JAAXHF01. The sequence goes on along the minus strand of CBDEVZ010000008.1, from coordinate 1,406,888 downwards.
CCCTGGAGTCGGAGCTGGGCGGCAGCTTTGACGGCCGGCTCTACCATCACGGCAAAGCCAGGGTCCAGCTCGGGGTGTACGCCATCGGCACCGACCCCGACAGCTTTGCCGACTGGGCGACCAGTCCCGAGGCCAGCCTGCAGGCCAGCAAACTGCGCCAGATGGTCCGCGGCCGACGCATCCTGCTCGGCGTTGACCGGCTCGACTACACCAAGGGCATCTCCGAGCGGCTGCTGGCCTTTGACCGGCTGCTCGAACGCCACCCTTCGTGGCGCGACCAGGTGTCCATGACCCAGATCTCGGCCCCGTCACGCACCCGGGTGCCGGAGTACGCAGCCCAGAAACGCGAGGTTGATCGTCTGGTCGGAGAGATCAACGGCCGCTACTCTGAGGACGACTGGATTCCGGTTCGCCACCTGTACCGCTCCTACACCCAGGAAGAGCTGGCCGCGTTCTACCGCGAGGCCGATGTGTGTCTGGTCACCCCCCTGCGCGACGGCATGAACCTCGTCGCCAAGGAGTATATTGCGGCCCAGACCGACAACCCCGGCGTCCTGCTGCTGTCCCAGTTCTGCGGCACGGCCGAGGACCTGGTCGAAGCCGTGATCGTCAACCCGTACGACATTGACGGCACGGCCTCGGCTCTCAACCGGGCCTTGAACATGAATCTGACCGAACGGCGCGAGCGCTGGCAGGCCCTGAACAGGCGCGTCCACGAGCGTACCGCCCAGACCTGGCGGGACCGGTTTCTGGCCGACCTGGAAAAGAGCGACCAAGTGACCAGACCCAACTCACGGCCCAAGACCCGTCCGGCACGGGCGAAAACGACCAGGAAAACCAGCGCCTAGCCGCTGCGGGAGACGCCATGCCCCTCTCGTGGATCATCGCCGCCTGCTTCCTCCTCGTGTCCGCCACCGCGCCAGCCCGGGCGGCCGCCCCGGAACACGTCAGGCTGACCTGGATGTCGGTCTCCAACTGGCTGATTGAGGTCGGCCAGACCCGCATTGTCCTGGACGGCTATATCAGCCGGATTCCCGAAGCGGCCTTTTCCGGGCCGAGTTTTGCCTACGCCGAGCCCAGTCTGCCGGACACGGCCGCAATTCAGCGTGTCATCGAGGCTCTGGGCAGCCCCCGGATTGACTGCATCCTGACCGGTCACAGCCATTTTGACCACGCGTTTGATGTGGCCACCTGGGCGCGTTTGACGGGTGCCCGAATCATCGGCGCCCGCTCAACCTGCCTCCAGGCCGTTGCCCAGGGCGTTCCCGGCGCACGGTGTACGGCGGTCGAGGGCGGAGAACTGATTCCGCTCGGCCCGTATGTCAGTGTCCGGGTTATACGCTGGAACCACGGCGGCGATACCACCACCTTTGAGGGCAAACTGCTCCACGCGCCCCTTGAACTACTCGCGTCGCCGACGCCGACCAGCGCCGGCCTGCGGCCCGGTATTCTCCAGGACTTTCCCAACGGCGGCGGCGCCCGGGCGTATCTGTTTACGGCTCAGACCGCAGCCGGCCCGGTCCACTGGCTGTACTCCAACACCGGCAATGCGACGACCTTCAGTCAGCCGGTCACGATAGACGAGGCGTTTTTCAGCGAACGGGCGCTGGCCCTGGACACGCTCGACATTGCCGAACACGCCACCCCGGCCCGCGAGCACCTGCGGGCGGCTCTGACCGACGCCGGCCTCGCAGGGGTCGATGTGTGGCTGGGATTCAGCGACCGGCCGCTGGCCCAGGCCGTCCATCCGGTTCTCAAACCCAAGGCCCATATCCCCCACCACTGGGACGGCCTGTTTTCGCCATTTTTTGACGGCGTTCCGTACGCCTACAGCGCGTTTCCCATGTCCGCCGGAGTAGCCGAATTCTGGGAAGAACAGCGGGTCAGCTTCCTGCCCCCCCGGCAGTACATGGACGCCTATATGCTGAGCACGGCTGGCGTACGACCGGTGGCCAACCCGACCGTCAAGCAACGGCTCGGCCTGTCCGCTCCTCCTTGAGTTGGAGAGAAACACCTGTCGGAGAGCCCAATAGACGGAGAAGAACAGCACGGTTGATAACTAGTATCATATGAGATACTAGCTAGGGCCAACACGATGGGAAAAATCAGGAGGGGCGGCTACCTGTTTGTTACGCTTATCGGTGACCATGTCCCGCGCCACGTCCACATCTACAGGGACGGTAAAGCTGTGGCCAAGTTTGATCTGGATCGCTTCGAGTGCATGACCGGAAGCATAGACCGGAGGTTACGCCGAATCCTTCAGCAACTCGTCACGGAGGGCAAGCTGTGATCATACACGAGGTGAAGGCCAACAACAGGCAAGCCTGCTTTCAGATCAAGACCAGGAAGGGAGAGTTCTCATTCCCGTTCATCAAGCTGAGGCTGATCCCTTCGAGCACGAATCGGATCACGGATGTGTACGTGGACCGAGAAGCGGGCAAGCAGGCGATCACCTATGTGCTTCAGTCTGGAGATGAGGATACCGTCCACCTCGACGACTTTCTTCACTACAACAGAGACCCCGATTACGTGCGGGATCTGACGCTCTACAATCTGACGGTGCAGGCTGTCGATCTTGTCAAGCGCTCGCAGCTGCCCAAACGTGAACTGGCGCGAAAGCTCAAGACCTCGCCGGCTCAGGTGTATCGCCTGCTGGACCCGACCAATTACACAAAGACCATTGATCAGATGGTGCGGCTTCTGGCCTGCCTCGACTGTACGGTCGAGGTACGGGCGTACGAGAGTAAAGACGGCACCCCAATGAACTCTGCCGCAGACAAGGAGATTGCTCCAAAACAAGCTTGTAGGTCGGCTTAGCCCAAGGCGTAAGCCGACACGGCCGGGTGGGGCGGAGTATCGGATTACGCTCCGCTAATCCGACCTACTACAGCCTATCGGGCAACGCCCTAGCCCCACAGACCAATGTGGTCGCGGACCTCGTCGATCGTCTGCCGGGCGACCGCCCGGGCCTTGCGGGCGCCTTCGCGCAGGATTTCTTCAATCCGGCCGGGCTGGGCCTGTAGCTCGGCCCGGCGCTCGCGAATGACCTGCAAGTGGGCGATCAGATTATCGGCCAGGGCCGACTTGCACTCAAAACAGCCGATATCGGCCGTGCGGCAGCCCGAACGCACCCATTCCAGACGCTCTTCGTCCGAGAAGAAGGTGTGCAGGGTATGCAGATTGCATACCTCAGGATCGCCCGGATCTTTGCGCCGTACCCGCTGCGGGTCGGTCGCTGCGGTGGCCAGGCGTTTGCGAATCGGCTCGTCGGCCTCGCCCAGGGCAATGGTGTTGCCGAGCGATTTCGACATTTTGGCCTGCCCGTCCAGGCCCAGAATTTTCGGCGTGCTGGACAGCAGAGCCTGCGGCTCAGGAAAATAGTCGCCCCAGCGCTTGTTGAAGCGGCGCACAATCTCACGCGCCAACTCCAGATGCTGGACCTGGTCGGCGCCGACCGGCACCAGGCTGGCCTTGTACAGAATGATGTCGGCCGTCTGGAGCACCGGATAGCTGAACAGCCCGGCGTTGATATTATCGGCCTGCTTGGCCGATTTGTCCTTGAACTGGGTCATGCGTCCCAGCTCGCCAAACGGGGTGACCGTGTCCAGAATCCAGCACAGCTCGGTATGCTCGGCCACGCTCGACTGCACGAACACGACCGAGCGCTCGGGATCAATACCGCACGCAATCAGATCGGTCGCCATCTCCAGGGTCTGGCGCGACAGCGCGTCGCGCTCATAGTCCTGGGTGATGGCGTGGTAATCGACCACGCAGAAAAAACACCGGTACTGGTCCTGTAAGGCCACCCAGTTGCGCACCGCCCCCAGATAGTTGCCCAGGTGCATCTCGCCCGAGGGCTGAATCCCGCTGAAAACCGTCTCCATAGCCCTATTCCTGCCTTTGCCTTGCCCTTGCCTCAGCCTTTAGCGCAGCCGTAAGCCCTGGGCGCTCAGAAAGGCGATATACTCCTGCTGGAAGACCTCGATCTGCTCACCGCTCAGGGTCTGCTGCGGCGATTCGATCCAATACCGGAACGTGTAGCTGGCCGTGCCCGGGTCGAGTCCCCGACCGGTATAACGGGTCACAAACTCGCGCTTTTTGAGCAGGGGGTGGCTGAAGCCGTCCAGGCGGCCGACCAGCTCGACAAAACGGGTTTCCAGCGGCGCGACAATCGAAAAATCAAACCACGAGCCCGGATAGCGGGAGGCCGGCAGATACCGGACCTCGGGAAACAGGGGTCCATCCAGGGCACCGAAATCCAGCTCAAACCAGACCACCTGGGCCTTGGCGGCCAACTCACCGAGCAGCGGGCCGGCCACAAAGCCCAGACTGCCGACCGGGCCCGCAGCGCGGCTGACCTGGACATGGCTACCCGCAGTCTGCCACGGCGCGACATCCTCAGTCCCCGGCATGAAATCCAGCCGGCCCACATTGAGCTGGACGGCCAGGGCTTCCAGCGCGCCTTTGACCGCCCGAAAATGTTCCTCCAGCGGCGCGATACGCTCGTGCTGAAAGCTGGCCCCGGACAGGAGCAGGCGCTCTTGGCGGTCGCTTTCGCCCACCGCCCAATAGCCCGGGCCCAACTCAAAGATGCGGAACTGGTCGCTGTGCAGGGCGTTTTTCTTGACCACAGCCAGGATGTTGGGCATCAGGCTGGTGCGCAGCCGCACGTGCTGCTCGGCGCTCGGGTTGGCCACCCGCAGGGCGGCCGGGGGCTCATAGCCAATGGTCTTCAGCCAGGTTTCATCGAACCAGCTGTAGTTGTGGATTTCTGAAAACTGGTAGGCCTGGGCCAGCAGCCGCCGCGCCTTGTGCTCGGTCCGCAAACGGTCGTCAAAGGCCACGGTGTCAGCTGAAAAATCCGGCAGCCGGGGCTCAAGATTGTCATAGCCGTTGATCCGGGTGACTTCCTCCAGAATATCGACCGGCAGCGCAACGTCTTTTTCGCTGCGAAACGGCGGGATGCCGACCCGCAGTTCGTCTGCGTCCAGCTCGGCCTCAAAACCGAGCGAGGTCAGGATAGAGACAATTTTGTCACTGGCGATGGGGTTGCCGATCCGCCGATCAAAAAAGCCCTTGGGTATGCTGAGCCGCCGCGTGCCCGATTTGAGATCGCCGGCGTAGGTCAAGCGGGAGCGGACCTCGGGCGTGAGTCCGGCCTCGTGCAGCAGCCGCACAAAACGCTCAATCCCGAGCTTGGTCGTGACCGGCGGCTGCTGTTTCTCAAAGCGCTGGCTGGCGTCGGTTTGCAGGCCGAGCCGGGTGGCGGTGCGGCGGATGCGCGCGGCCCGAAAATTGGCGCTCTCCAGCAGCAGGCGGGTCGTGTCCTGGCCGACCTCGCTGTTCAGTCCGCCCATGATCCCGGCCAGGGCCACCGGCTGGGTTTCATTCCAGATCATCAGGTCGTCCGGCTGCATGGCCCGGTCCTGACCGTCCAGGGTGGTGAACGAGCCGCTGCGCCCGAACGGGGCGATGCGCACCGCTCGCAGCCGGGCGCCGTCAAAGGCGTGCATGGGCTGGGCAAGTTCGAGCATGATATAGTTGGTCAGATCGACCAGGATATTAAAGGTCCGCTGACCCAGGACGTGCAGCCGGTACTGTATCGTCAAGGGGGCCGGCAGCGCGGCCACCCCGTCCAGTTCAAGGCAGCAGTAGCACGGACAGTTCTCCACGTCGTCGAGCGCGAGCGGGTAGGCCGGCAGCGCGTCATACGCGGACAGGTCGGCGCGCTCGAGCGGCCGCAGGGGCCGGCCCAGGACCGCAGCCACCTCGCGGGCCAGGCCGTAGTGTCCCCACAAATCCGGCCGGTGGGTCAGGCTCTTGTTATCAATCTCAATAATCGTGTCGGTGGGCGGAATCAGCTCGGACAGCAGACGGCCGCTGGCCAGCGAGCCGGGCAGGTCCACAATCCCCAGATGCCCGCCGCCCATGCCGAGTTCCTCGGACGAACACAGCACGCCCTGGCTGGGCCGGCCGGCGACCTGCCGTGCTTCGAGGCGCGTCCCGTCGGCCAGCCGCACCCCGGCCGGGGCAAAGGCCGAGGTCATGCCCGGCCGCACATTGGGCGCCCCGCACACCGTGCTGAAGGTGTCGGCCCCGCACTCGACCCGGACAAAGGCGTTGGTGTCGGACACGGTTTCGACCGACACGACCTTGCCGACCCGCACCCCGCCCAGGCTGCGCGCCAATGTCTCCACGGCCTCGACCTCGGCCGTGGCCATGGTCAGCCGTTCGGCGATCATGTCCGGGGCAATGCCGGACACGTCAACGTACTGGGCAATCCACTCAAGCGAGATTTTCATGCCGGCCCTCGTGCTCAGACCGAGGCGGGGAACTGCTCGCAGAAGCGCAGGTCGCCCGCGTTCAGCAGCCGGATGTCAGGGATGTTGTACTTCATCATCGCCAGTCGGGTCAGGCCCAGGCCGAATGCGAAGCCGCTGTAACGGTCGGGATCGACCCCGCCAAACTCCAGCACCCGGGGATGGACCAGACCGCACGGCAGCAACTCGACCCAGCCCGAGCCTTTGCAGGTCGCGCAGCCGGCGCCGCCACAGATCAGGCACTGGATATCCAGCTCAAAGCCGGGCTCGACAAAGGGGAAATAGCCGGGCCGCAGCCGGACCGTGACCTCACGGTGAAACACGGCCGTCAGCAGGGTCTTCATCATCGCAATCAGATTGGCGATTGAGATGTCGGTATCGACCATCAGGCCTTCGAGTTGGTAGAAGGTGTTTTCGTGGCTGGCGTCAATGGCCTCATTGCGAAAACAGCGACCGGGAAAAATCGCCCGCAGCGGCACGCCGTGGGTTTCCAGAGCCCGGACCTGGTTGGCCGAGGTATGCGTCCGCAGCAACATGCCGTTGGTCAGCCAGTAGGTGTCCTGCATGTCGCGGGCCGGATGATCGCCGGGAATATTCAGGCTCTCAAAGTTGTAGAAATCGGTCTCAACGTGGTAGCCGGTCTCAATCAAAAAGCCCATCGCCCGAGCGATGTCTTCGAGTTCCATCTGGACCAGCGAGATGGGGTGCAGGTGACCGCTGCGGCTGTTGAGGCCCGGCAGCGTCATGTCGATGCTGGCCTGCGCTTTGGGGCTGGTCTGGCGCGCGGCCCGGGCCTGACCCAGCTGGTCTTCGACAAAGCGCTTGAGCTGGTTGAACTGCTGGCCGAAGTGTTTTTTCTCGTCGGCCGACATGCGCGAAAAATCCGCGTTTTTGCGCATCATGGTGACCACCCCTTTGCGGCCCAGGTAGCGCACCCGAACGGCCTCAAGCTCGCCCTCTGAGGTCGCTGCGGCCAGCTCGTCACGCAGCTGCGTCTGTATCGCCTGGATATCCTGCACACGCCCCTCCTTCACAGGCACTCGTGATGTCCGTGTCCTATCGGTTGGTATCACGCTTGCCTGTGTCGCTGATCTTGACCCGATCTTGACCCGAATTTGGCCCCGATCCTATCTGGGCCTCCTCTTTCCCGAAAGCCCCTCTGTTCCGTAAGACTGAGAGGGATTTTCTCGGTGTGACTGCTACGGTCAGATCGGGTCGCTGTGGAAGGTTGCGAGAGAACGGACGAACTGCCCTATACTGAGCGGAAATCTTAGAATTTCTGGACAGATTTCTCTTATTTTTAGGGCTATTCTCGGGAGAATGCTTGCAGCCGCAAGCACCTTGTGAGCTTTTTGTGGTCACTATACTCAGGGACGTGGCGGGTTTTGCGTCCTTCATCCGACCTATGGGGCTTCAGGAGCCGAGCAACTTCGAGACCGGCTCGACCAGCCCGAGCGCCACACGAGCAGCCCGACCAGGACCAGTACGATATTGAGGGGGGACCGCAGACCGTCAAACTTGGTCTCCAAGCTGCTGAGCTTTTCTTCCAACCCGCCGAACTTGGTTTCCAGGGTCTCGAAGTTGGCCAGCCAAGCCATGAAATCCGCTTCGACTGGGTTTTCTCCCGGAAAGACTCTTCCCCGGCGGATTTGGCACGGTCATACAGAGCCTCATCGGCAGCCTGCACCAAGCAGCCGTACTCCTACCACGAGGTGACGACGAATGCCGAGTTGCCACTCTCGTCCAGAATCACTTGGGATCGGTCGTACTATTCTCTGGCTCATGCACCTCCCCACACAAGCTCAAATCCCGTGGGCCTAAAGTCGGCTGAGTACTTCCGGCCTGCGACCTACACGCGACAAATCGTGCGCTACGACTATTAGCTACCCCATTTGTGAAATGGTTTTCATCTAGCCCTATCGGCAGAACTTTTGTATTAAGCTTAAACTCATCCTTAAATAGCTTCTTTACGGTAATGGCTCGCTCGCAGGAAAGCTGTTTATTATCTGCTTGGTTTCCGTCATCGCTTGCAAAGCCGACGACGTACAAATTACCGCCTGGTACTTCTTGCAAAAATTTTGTGACCTCATTTCGAGTCATTTTCAAGTCCTTTTCGTCTAATCCCGTCTCGTTTACTCTGAACAAGAGAGGGTCAGATACGATAAGATCGCTCTCGGAACAGGAAATTATTGAAGCAATCTCTTTTTTCATCCATCTTTCTGTATCGAGAACTTGGACTGTTCGAATTTTTTGTATCAATTCGCTGATCCAAGGGTTTTTGTCCAGCGGGATCGTGACATCGCCCAATTCAATTCCATCCTCAAGCTCCTTGAGTATCGCCCCCTCAAAGACTGTCATCGTCGTTACGGGGCTGCGGTCTCGATTCTCTCCTATCGTCCAAACGATACTGTTTTGAGGGACAATCATGACGTTAGTAGAACCTTCTGATGGGCCACAATAGAAAAACACATAAGTGCTGTTTGAACCGATCTGCTCGGGCTTATCACATCCCTCCAACGGAGAACTAGCGACTAGAGTAAGTGCATTATTCGTCTTGTTTAGAATTTTGTCTGCGTTTGCGGAAGCACGGTAGAAGGCTGCGGGCACGCAGAGAACAAACGCAATCAGTACAATGCTCAACGTAGTCGATAGTTTGGTTGCTCTCCTATAACATCTTTTGGCGACTTCTACCGGACCACGATCGTGTCGTAATTGAAAGAAAGGAATAAAAGATAGAACGATTAGGGCGATAACGAAAAGAAGGAAATCACAGACTACAGATAAGATTTGAAAGTTAGGCAATAAAAAATCTGATGCTTGAAAATAGCCCGATACATTAATATCGAATTTTTTGTAAAAACTTCGCTCGTATAAAAATCCAATTCCCGCAATTCCGAGATAACCAACTGATGTCGAGGAGAAAATATGATTGATAAAGATATTTCCAATTTTTTTCAGCCACGAATAAACCGCGTATCTAACCAACTTTTTAGCTTTGTCGGTCGTGTCTTTCTTCGCTTGGATCAGTGTTTCGGTATCACTCTTGACCGTAGCTTCTGCCGTATTTTTACTGACCTGTGTATCCCGAATCTTTGAAGGTAAGCGTGCTTGAATTCTTTGAAGCGCGAGTATCCGGCGGTCTAGCCTTTTTAAGGCGTTTCTATCGATAAGTTGAGATATAAATCGCCAAACTTTCTGTCGTCTGAGAGCTGATCGCAGAGAGCGCTGGCGTTTTCGCAGATTCGCCAAGTCTTTCTCTGTTTGTTCCAGCTTATCTTTCGACTTTGTCAGATTATCTTCGGCTGTTTTCAGCTTTCCTTCCGCCTCCTCCAACTCCTTTTTCGCTTTCTCTAACGTTGTAGCCCCTTGATCCTGTGAATTCTGGTCACTCATTGCACCTATTCCTTACAGAATCGCTTAATGCCCCGAGCCGAGTTCAGTGGATCGTCTGATGGGAGCCTCACTGTTGGGTTCATCCAACGCCAAGCTGACGAGAAAGTCAAGCGATGGATGTGAACCTCGACGAACGTCCCGGCAAGCCCTCTATCGGCCGTATTGAGCGAGGCTTTAACTGGCTAGGCTATCATCTCAGTCCGACGGGCCTGCATCTGGCGGACACAACCCTCTACAATTTTGCCCAACGCCTGACCCGGCTTTATCAGCAGGAAGCGGGGGTTGGGCCTGGAGCGATCCTCACGTGCCCCCCTCGGGATCTGTGGCCGGTCGGATGGAGCGGCTGGGCGAACTGGTTTACGAGAGCGTTTTCACGAAATGGTGAGCCGGGGCGGAATGGGCATAGGCGAGGGGTATATCCCAAGGTGATTCCGGTTGCCGGGGGGATCGTCTCGGTGCTGCTACCACCCGTCGCACCCACCCCATTCTTGGTTAGAGGTCACTGACCCTGCCCCCTCGGCCCAACATTCGGCTTCCTTTCTGTCCGATCCTTCTTGCCCCTTCTCACAAGTAGCGTTGAATCTTCTTTCGGTATTTCCCTGGAAACAAGCGACATAAAACCAGTCTGACCCCTTGTTGACACACGCCTGGCACGCCGATGTCGCTTGATCTAATCCTATACCGAGAGCTTTCGCCTCGTCCTCCGCTGCGTTCGCTTTTGCCGAAAGGACGGCGGTGGTCAACGCCCCTAAGAATGGGTTGCCCGTCAGACTCCCGACTGCGACCCCTGCCAATGTCGGCACGATGACGCCTCTAAATATTCGTAACGCGCGGTCCTTGAGAACGTCTGGTAGAGTTAATCCCAGGACTTCTATCTGTGCGAGCGCCCGTAGGGCCGGCCGCGCGGGGGCGGAACTGGAAGGGAACGTTATCCCTGTACACACCAAGGCCGCTTCCGCGTCCTGAAGAGCCCCAGCTAGTCCTCTCGCCAACCGCGCGGGGACCCGCGACGCGCCTGTGGCCAATTCGCTCAACTCGCTCGAAGATAACGAATAGGGGCCACCGCCGGCGTTGCGCATCCTAACCCTGGCCGCGACGCAAGCTGTGTATGCCGGCTCGTATGTCTGTTGCGTTAGAATGATGTGCAGGGATCGTTGTAGGGCCGCCGTTGGCAGGAAGAGGTCGGCTACCGATGCCGCGAAACCGCTGACTACTAATCGTCTCCTCAACTCGCCTACGTCGCCTCCCATGTCCAGTCCGGTCTCCTGCTCCTGGACTGCGACGTTTCCCACGGACGCCTCCAGGCTGTGTGCGGCCGCGTACTGGGTGGATGGGGCGATGGCACTGGCCACTTCCTGGAGGCGGGTCATGATAATGGTATGGTCTGGCAGGCGATCCAGAAAATTCTTGTCTGCTGCCATTTGCGTGCCCATTGCCGCGATGAGGTCTTGATAGGAAGGATGGAACTGAATCGCGTCCATCAGGCTCTGGTCAATGGTGTGGACGGGGTAGCCCGCGGCCAGCGCCACCAGCACGACTGCCGTACTGTCCACACTGATTTCTACGTTGCCACCCCGCTCGCCCAGCAATCCTCCCTCCCTATTGGCCACGCCCAGCAGTACGGTTCCTCCCGCGTCTTCGGCAACGAGAAGCGATGGCTTGGGACTCGCCAGTACCTCGGCGGTCTCCGCATACAAGGACCGCACCGCCACGTTCGGAACCTGGACGCCCGCAGGGAGGGTTACAACAGGGGTGACGGCCACCTGCTGCTGTGTCGGCAGCGCCGTAGTGATGACGAAGTTCTGTTGAGCCTCCTGCCACTGCAACACTACATCGGTCCCGGCTTCAGGAAAGTCGGAAATGACGACCTCACGGCTCAACCCCCGCCGGAACTCCGTGCCTAACGTGGTCACAGTGACCTCTACGCGCGCGAATTCTACCCCATCGGCAGACGCGCTCACAGTGTGGAGCCCATCGTCCAGCAGATTCCAGTTGAAGGGCAAGCCAAACCCATTATCGGTGTCACCACACGCCCCCTGCGTATCCCCCCGACTGGTGCCGTAGGCGGCTTCTTGGGGCGGGCCGTCGTCAAAGCGGATGGTGATGGTCTGGGCGTCGCACACCCAGCCCGAAATGAGGCCGACCCCGCTCTGGAAGGAGCCCGGCACGGGGTTCTCTAAGACATGGGGCGGTGCTCCGCTTGTTCCGCCTCCCCGGCCGGGGCTGCCGTCGGTGAGGACAAAGTTCTGTTGGCTTGGCTGCCAGCGCAGGGTGCGGCTCGCTCCGGCGTCGGGAAAGTCGGAGAGGGGCAAGGTGCCGCTCGCTCCGTGCAGGAACTCTTTACCTAAGGTGGTGACAATGACGGTGAGACTGGCGAACTCTACCCCGTCGGCCAGCGCCCGCACGGTATGGATGCCGTCGCCTAAGAGGTTCCAGTTGAACAGCAGGCCAAAGCCATTATCCGTGTCGCCACACGTCGCTTGCGTATCACCCCGGCTGGTGCCGTAGGCAGCTTCTTGCAGTGGACCGTCGTTAAACGCAATCTCAATCGTCGTCGCGTTGCACGCCCAGCCAGAGATGACGCCAATCCCGCTCTGGAAGGAATTGGGCGTGGGATTTTCCAGCGTCGCTTGGCCCAAGACGGGTGAGGCAGAGAAAGCCGACAGGATGAACGCAACAATGGTTGTAAGAACGGAGAGACGGCTTCTCGTGGTTGCCACGCCAAGGCTCCTTTCGGCCTTATATGGATTCTGCATGAGGGGTATCCCTCTGTTAAGGAATAATCACGAAGTTCTGAAGTGACTCTTCCCATCGCAGCGTGGTGGTATCACCCGAGTGGGGGAAGTCCGGGAGGGGATACGTGCCACTCACCCCTCGTAAGACTTCAGCACCAAGCGTCGTCACTCGCACTGTCGTCCGGGCAAACTCCACTCCATCGGCCAGCGCCCGAATCGCGTGCTCTCCAGGTCCCAGGTTGTTCCAGTTGACCAGCAGGCTGAAGCCGTTGTTGCTATCCCCGCAGACCCCCTGGGTATCGTCCCGCGGCGTTCCATAGGCCGCCGGGACTGGAGTGCCGGCTAACTCAATGACGACTTCCTGCGCCTCGCAGGCCCAGCCCGACATGATCCCAATCCCGCTCTGGGGCGAACCCAGGGACGGATTTTCCAGCGTGGCCTGAAGCCCGGCCACGCGGTTATGCCCTCCGCCTGTGCTGGGCTGACCATCGGTAATGACAAAGTTCTGCTGGGATTCGCTCCACTGGACAAGAGTCGTATCACCCGGGTAGGGGAAGTCCTGGAGAGGAAATGTGCCACTCACCCCCTGCAAGACTTCAGCACCAAGCGTCGTCACTCGCACTGTCGTCCGGGCAAACTCCACTCCATCGGCCAATGCCCGAATCGCGTGTTCCCCAGGTCCCAGATTGTTCCAATTCACCAGCAGGCTGAAGCCGTTGTTGCTGTCCCCACAGACGGGCTGGGTGTCTCCCCGGGGCGTCCCGTAGGCCGCCTGTACCGGAGTCCCGGCCAGTTCGATGATGATCTCCCCAGCCTCGCAGGCCCAGCCCGAGATAATCCCGATTCCGCTCTGGAAGGACTCTGGCGCGGGGTTTTCCAGTGTCGCTTGCGGCGACGGTGGAGGCTCTGCGGTCTCAAAATCTGTTGAGTATACGGCCACGTCGTCGATATACCAGCCGTCCGCGGTCTCGCTGGCATCATCGGATTCCAGTTGGAAAACGATGCGGATTGTCTCTCCCACGAATGGACTCAAGTCAACCGATATTTGCTGCCAAGTCAGATTCGTGCCAGTGAACATGTGGACGTGCTCCTCCATCCACCCCTGCTCCGGTCGTTCCACTGACACGTAGCCCGTGTCGCCACTCGCAAAATCGTACCGATGCCAGAAGGTCAGAGTCGCTGAAGAAAACTCGGCGAGGTTGATCAACGGGGACCAAAGGGAGAACCACTCGTTGGCAGCCCGGTAATTACCGTCTGGACTATCCGTCCAGGCATGTTTTCCGCTCCGAGAGGCAGCCGTGGTCAAAGCCCATAAAGGTGCGGACCAGCTACCTGTTCCGCTCTCCATGTCGTCTTCAAATAGGTTCCCATTGAGTCCCGCTTGAACCACCGTAAACGTCCGTCCAGCAATGGTGAGTGTACCAGTTCGAGCGTTGAGGCTTGTATTTTCCGCAACCGTGTAGTTGACCCTTCCACTCCCCATCGTGATCGTTATCCATGGACTATCGCTCGTCGCCGCCCAACTACAACTACTCGGAGCCCTCACTATCACACTAGCGTTTCCGCCATGCCCCCCAAAGAGCCGGCGCGGGGAGAGCACCTCCGCGCAGATGGTGTAATCGGTGTAATCAATGGTCACATGGAAACCAGTTGCGTGTTTTGCGTCAATGGAGACCTGTATCCCACGGGCGAGGTCGGTAAAGGTCTCGCCCACCGTCCACATCGCCCCGTCGTCATTCGGACCGCCGTTGTTGTCCACATCAACGACCTGGGCCAAGCGATCTCCCCGCGTGGTATCGACTTTATGGATGATGACCGCTTCGCCCGGGATTCCCTTGTCATAGCCAGCAAACAGGCGCGCCTCGACGGTGTAGAAGTCGGTGTCCGACTCGCCAAGGGGAATCTGGGCCATCAGATAGCCCTCAGCGCCGGGCTGGGCCAGACGTTCGAGGGTAATGGTGCGGGTCGTGTTGGGCGCTGCCACATACTTCCGTGCTGGGGGAATCCAGCCCAGAAAGTCTTTGTGGTAGGCGATGGTATGCGCTCTTCCCGCGCCCCTGCTTACGACATCCCATTCAGAGTCATAGGTTTCATCATAGGGGCCGGAGGAGTGCAGCAAGCCAAGCATGTGAGCCATTTCGTGTTCCGCCGCCCACCCCCTATGGCCTTTCTGCTGTGATAGCCACATGATGCCATAAAGCTGCTCTTGTCCATCCTTCGTCAGAGAATAACTGTTTGTCCCAACCCCGGCGACCTTCCCTATAGGCTGGTTAAAGACCAAATTGATTCCCCAGAAATCCGGGAAGAACACATCTGCGTCGCCGGCGGCAACGCAATCTTCTTCCAGTCTTTTGAGATCATAATCTTCCTCTCCGTCCCCGTCTCGGTCGTACACATAATACGAGCGGGGCCGGGGCAGATTGTACCAGCCCACCACCACACTACCAGTCAGATTGATGTTTCCGTAAGAAACCTCTCTCCAATAGTGATCCAGATTACGATGTGACGACCCTATCAAACCCTCATAGTAGCTGACCGGATGCGGGGTGACATCGGTTGCATCTGCAAAACGGCACAAGATGGTCACCAACGGCAGGGAACCGCGCACCTGGGAGTCGGTCTCTGTGGACTGGAGAGTTGACCAGGGTGGGGCGGTCTCGTCTGGAGACAAGTCGAAGGCGAAAGGTCTGCCCGGCAAGGCACTCGAAGGCAACACGGCTCGTTCGATGGAGTGGACCCAGAACTGGGCGGGAGCATCAGGCTCATGCTGCTCCCACTCACCCACGACCGTCACTCGCTTACGGTTCAAGGCTACCGGGCCGCCGAGCGACCGCATGAGTTCGACATCAATCAAGAGTTCGTGCCGCTCGCCCGAGTCTTCGATCAGTACGTAGGTGATTTCGGAGGCAAAGCCAGACTCGGATGGGTAATCGACAACGATAAAGGAGAACCAGCCGGTGAGGGTCTGGTCCTGGGCTGCGGTAGGCGAGACCCCCAGCAGGAACAGGACCAGACCCATGATGCACGTCGTCCGCATACTGCTCCCTCGATATCCGTAGGCTGTCAGCCGGCCGACCCGCAAACGTAATGTCATTGAGCGTATCTTTCCCTGCTGGTCATGAGCCCAGACCCTAGTTCGCGGGCCATAGCGACGGAAAAGCACGGGCGTTATGGGGTGTCGGTGATATAAAAGTCGCCTACACTTATGGGAGTGAACTGACCTTCGACGTGGTAGATGTAGGCGCCTGAGACGGGGGTGGCGAAGACGAGAAGAAGAGCGACTGGGTCTTCGCCCTCCTCTCTCAACCCAAGCTGTCCTATCGTTCGACCCCAGCTCTCATATGCATAAGTTCCCTCATCCGCTTCCCCATCTTCCGGCGGGTAACCATGACTCGTAAAACGCCCTCCAGACAGAACGTAAGACCCGCTGTAGTCTCCCGGGAGGATCAGCCGCTTGCCGACCATACGAGACTCAAATGCCGCCTGGTTCGCCGGCGCGAGAGTCTCGCCGATATCTGTAAGCTCCCAATTGACAGGGACCGGGACTGGATGCTCGTCGTCCCATCCCTCCCAACAGTTCGATCTCAGAGGCGCGTGGTAGGTGCCGGTGGTAGGTGAGGTGAAGGTGATTTGATAAACGCAATGAGGCTGCGTACCCTCATAGTCAACCGTAAGTGTTGCCGTAGTTGGACCCGTCTTCTCATAGCTGTAAGCTCCCGGGACACTCCTATAGCTACTATCATATTCGAGACGGCCGGCAGACACATAATCAATATATGAGAGAGGGACGGAGGCATCGATGGCCCGCTTACCGACCACACGAGAGTCAAACGCCGCTTGGGTGGCCGGCGCGAAGTCCCCGACGCCCAGGGCTTCGACCCCTTGAGTTGCCTCATTCCACTCCCACACCGTGCTCTTCCCGGACGACGGGAAATCCAGCATGAGGCACTCGCCGACCGCCCCGGCCACAAACTCCTCGCCCAGCGTCGTCACCGCAAACGTACTCCGGGCAAACTCCACCCCGTTATCGTAGGCCACCGCCGTGTGTTCGCCATCTCCAAGGAGCGCCCAGTTCATAATGGCGACAAAACCGTTGTTCGTATCCCCACATGCCCCGGCGGTATCACCCCGCTCGTTCAAGTAAGCCAGGGGAATGGCGTTGCCGCCGTCGAAGCGGACCGTGATGTCTCCGACGGCTTCACACTTCCAGCCACGAATCACCCCAATCCCCGACAGGTTGTCCCCGTTGCCGGGGGTCTCAAGAGTGGCGGCGAGAACCAGCGATGGGGCCAGCACCACGAGACTGCATAACAGACGCAGCAAAACGGACATACGCATTCCCTCTTCAGAAGAGTATTTTGCCTGGAGACTGCCACATCCCTCTCCCCGATTTCCTCCCCAATTTTGGGTATTTTTCGGAAATGGACGAAAATTTTGGGGTGGAGAGGGGCAGTCAGGCGCGCGGTAGGGGCACTCCGGCAGTGGTCAGCACCAGCCGTACCAGGTCGGCCTGGGTGTGGAGGCCCAGCTTGCGGTGGAGCTGCTTGACGTGAGTGCGCACCGTCGCCTGTGCCCGGTGCGTGGCAACGGAAATGTCCCGGACGCTGTGACCGGCAGCCAGAGCGGCGGCGACGTGGCTCTCGGCCCGGGTGAGGCCGAACGTCGTGACGAGGCAAGCCGGATCAATCTGCGGGCGCTCTACGGGATCAACGAGCAGCACGAGGGCGGCGATGCGCTGAGCGCCGAAGTCGGCTCGGTGAGAGACTGGACTGATATGCAGGGTGAGCGGGAACCGACTGGACGAGCGCTGGATGGTCATGGACCCGCCGGAGACGGGCTGCCCCCAGCGAGGCAGGGCGCGGGCCGAGAGCCGTTGAAGTGTGACGTTATCGGTCGGGAGGCAGGCGCGCAGGACGCCGGCCTGATCTATCACGCCATCGCCGCGGCGCAGAATGCCCAGGGCGCGGGCGTTGGTCTCAACAATCCTCCCCTGGCGGTCGAGGGCGAGTACGCCGACCAAGGCGTTATTGAGCAATTGGGTCAGCGAGGCGCGGGGCGCTTCAGCGGCGGCAAGTGCCTGCCGGACCCGGACGAACTGACGAATGTGGGGCAACAGCTGTTGAATGAGGGATAGCTGCTCGGAGCGCCAGCCGTGGGGGTCGGTGGAATCCGCCAAGGCCCAGGCGATGTAGCAGCCCTCCGGGCCGTCCAGCCGTACATTCAACCCATTGCGACCATGAGAGCGTCGCAAGAGTTCGTTCGGGGTCGGGGAGGTTTTCCATTCCCGTGCGGTGTAGAGCGTGGGGACGTGTACCACGCGGCTGTCAGGCAGCCGCAGGAAGCGGGGAATCCGTTCGTCGTGGGAGAAGTAGTGCTGGGTGTACTCCTGGTCGTCTTCGAGGGGGTAGTAGGAAGCGCTCTGGTAGAGGACTTCGAGGTCGGCTCGCGTCTGCCCGCTCAGGACCAGCAAATGAGTGCCGACCATCCCGACCGTCTCATCAATCAGGGTTAAAGCGCTGGGCCACAGGGTGTCGTCCAGCGCGGCGTCGTGCAGAGCAGAAACGATGCGATCGAAGTTGTCCTGGCGGCTCATGGCTGCGCTGAATAGGGAGGGAAGCAAGAGGACACTGGGGGCCGACACGATGTCACGCCACAAGTGGCCATAGGCCCTCCCTACAAGATTGCCTGCCGTCTGTCGCCACCAAAATTGGTGGACTGGTAGACCGTATGCCTCCGTCAAGCCTCAATGCTCGAGGCGGGAGCGGCTCTTCACGATAACCGAAGGCTCTCAGACGGGAGGGAAGAACGCGGCGAACGCGGAGGAGAACGAAATTCAAAGGGAGACGCTACCGAAAGCTGTCATGAAAACACATTGTGCGATTCGACGGAGGGGCGGGTTTGAAACCATCTGTTCCAACTAATTGAGCCAGGGTCTGGTGTGGCCTTGGCGTGGTCGTCTGGGCGGCGTACAAGGACACGACTACGCTGTCAGGAGGCACGCTATGGCGCGGGTGGCCCAGAGCGGTGCGGAGCCGCCCGACCCCATGGGGAGCATCGAGGAGTTCCTCTGCCAGTGTTTGGCGGAGATGGAGCCCGACCCTGGGCAGCCGGGGCCGGGGCGGCCCCGCGTGCTGCCGGCACTGGCGCTGTGGGCGGGCCTGCTGGTCTGCGTGCTGCGCGGCTTTGGGAGCCAACTGGCCCTCTGGCGCCTCCTGTCGGACCGGGGGCTGTGGTTCTTCCCGCGCTTTGCGGTGACCGATCAGGCGGTCTATAAGCGGCTCCAGACGGCGGGAACGGCGCCCCTGGCGCGGCTCTTCGGCCAGATCAGCACAGTGCTGGCGGAGCGCGTGCAGGGGGCGGTCTGCGCGCGGCTAGCGCCCTTCGCTGCGGAGGTGGTGAGTCTCGACGAGAGCACGCTGGACGCCGTGGCGCGGCGGCTGCCCGCGCTGCGCGGAGTGCCGGCGGGTGCCAGCCGGCTCCTGCCCGGCAAGCTGGCCGGGGTGTTTGACATTCGGCGCCAGCAGTGGCGCAGCGTGCGCTTGCAGCCACATCCCCACCAAAACGCGAAGGTGGGCGCGCGCGAGTTGGTGGCGGGGCTACCGGCCAAGACGCTGGTGGTCGCCGACCTAGGCTACTTCGGCTTCGCTTGGTTCGACTGGCTCACCGAGCGAGGGTATTACTGGGTGAGCCGGTTGCGCGCGAAGACCAGCTACACGGTCCTCCACGTGTTCTATCAGCGTGGCGAGGTCTTCGACGGCTTGGTGTGGCTGGGAGCCCACCGGGCGGACCGGGCGCGGCATGCCGTGCGGCTGGTGACGTTCCGCCAGGGCGGCACGCTGCGCCGCTATATTACCAACGTGCGGACGCCGCACACGTTCCCGCTGCGGGCGCTGGCCGCCGTCTACGCGCGCCGGTGGGATATCGAGCTGGCGTTTGCCCTGGTCAAGCAGCACCTCAAGCTGCGCCTCCTGTGGTCGGCCAAGCCGGTTGTCATCCATCAGCAGCTCTGGGCCACGCTGATCATTGCCCAGGTGCTCCAGGCCCTGCGGCTGGAGATCGCGGTGCAGGCCGGGGTGGACCCCTTCGAGGTATCCATCGGGCTGCTGGTCGAATATGCCCCCCGCTATGCCTACGAAGGGCGTGACCCGGTGCAGGTCTTCGTGGAGCGCGGGCGGGCCCTCGGCTTCATTCGCCCGTCGCGGCGCACGCGCATCCACGCGCCCCCCATCCCGGACGCGGCCATCCGCCCCGCCTGACCTGGGGCTGAGCCGCCCGCCGCGCTATGCGCACCGCCGGTGCGCTCGGCAACCGCCGCACCCCCTGCAGGGCAATTAGTTGGAACAGATGGTTTGAAACCCGCCCCTACCCGCTGGTGGGAGAACAATCTTGCTGGATAAGCCCCTCCCCCGCAACCGCTGAGGGAGGGACCGAGCGGGACACGCCAAGTCCTAGCCGGACATGTCCATGTCGAGTTCTGGCGGGGTAAAAACGGTAAAGCCGAAAAATGGGTCCTCGGCGGTCCGCAGGGTATGCGGCGCTCCGGCCGGAATCATGACCACATCGCCGGCTTTGATCTCGTGCTCCGTACCGCTCACCTTGGCCACCGCGCAGCCGTCCACGACGTACAGAATCTGGTCGCCTTTATGCACACTCTCTTCGTCGTTGGTGTAGCCCGGCGGCAGGGTGAAGACGGCCGTCTGGCTCTGCGGGGTGTTTTGGAACATCTTGAACGACGCGTCCTTATGGTCAAAGACATTCGCCACATCCAGCGTATTCCCGCCGTTGCCGTTCACCTCTTGCATGTGCTGTTCAAACAGCTCGTCCGAGATGAGTCCCTTGCGGTACGCCCTCAGCAATTGTTGCGTTTCAAACTCCTGTGTTGCCATCGTGCTCCTCCTGTTGGATATCTTCTGTCATCGTTCCTACCACTATTGCAGCATCGCGTCCCAGCCCTTCCAGTACAGCTCGGCCGCGCAGCGCACCTCTTTGACGAACTCCTGACGGTCACGGTCGGTGGTCAGCAGACGATCAATCAGCTTACGCCCGGTCTCGGCGTGCTCCCGGTCGGCCTCCATGTGACCGGAAAAGAAACGCAGGGCGTCGGGACTCATCTGATAGTGAGTTTGCAGACCGTCGAGTATGTCCTCACAGGCGTGCGAAAAGCCGCCTTCCAGGACACCCAGCGCGCCCGAGTACTGAGCCTTGCGCGAGACCAGCAGCCAGAAGTAGGCGTTCATGGCCCGGGCTGCGGGCGAGGCGCTCGACTGTTCCAGCTCCTGCCTGGACAGGCCCAGGCCCTTTTCCCAGAACTCGAACAGCAGCTCGGTATGGCTGGCGGTATGGGTGTGCAGGCCCATGGCCTCCTCGACAAAGTTCTCGGCCATCATCTCCGCGCCCTGTTTGTCGATAGTGGCCATGTTGATATAGCCCTGGGCGATGTAGTGGCCGGAGTCTCTGACCGTCATCTCGTAATGCTCGACGGCAAACTGCCGGATCTGCTCGCGGCTGGCTTTGCCCTCCTTGATCAGCTTGACCAGCGGATGGCGACCGATGTTGAACTCATCGGCAATGCCCTCAACCGTATTCCAGAACGTCTGTGTGTCCACGGCCTGCCCTCCTTTGTGCTCCTTCAAATGAGAAACGTCAGGTTGTCGATGACCTCGTCATTATTCACCAGCAAGACTTTTTTCGACACCATCCTCAGGCCGTCGGCGTCGGCACGCAGGCGATGGATCGTCCGTCCAGCAAAGGTATCCTGTTTACTGCGGCGCAGCTCGGTCAGGTTGAAGTTCGAGTAGACCAGGATTTCGCCGTTGTCGGCCGCCTCAATCTCGATGTTGGAGACCACCCGGCGCAAACGCGATCTGGGGTCCTGCGAGTAGGCCGCCCCACCCTTGAGCCGCTCAATCCGATCCCGGAGCTGGGGCAGATGGTCATAGATGATCGCTACCTGCTGGCTGGGGTCCATATCGTCGTCATTGCTCGGCACCCAGTACAGGGCGTCCTCGGCCCACAGCGCCAGCCATTCGTCGTAGGCGTGCTCGTCCATCAGCCGTGCCTCGCGGTATAGGAAATTCTCGATCTGGTGACGGTCCACGGTCGGCAAGCGTACTCTCCTTGTCTTTTCGATTGTCATCACGACTGCCTGTGTCACGCGCCCCCGCTGGCCCGCCGCGGCCGGGTCGCCGCTCCGGCAGCGTGGGTCATGAGCTTCTTCCAGTGGCGCCAGATGCCGCGCTGGGTGACCTCGTCGGTCATGTGGCCGACAAGCGTGCCGTCCGGCTCACGGCGCTCACGGTGCAGGCCGCGGGCGATCAGCAACCACGGGTCGACTTCGGCGCTCAGCCCGATCTGGTTGCGCTCGAACATCTCCAGATCGTCGGGCGCGCCCGAGCCGGCCGGCCCGTAAAACGCCTCATGGCCACGCAGGCGCTTGAGGTTCAACTCGTGGGGCACGCCCTCGAGCAGGGTCGGATACAGAAACACCTCGGTCTGGTCAATCGACAGCGGCTGGACCACCCGGATCTGCACCCCGATCAGGATGAGATTGGGAAACACCAGCAGGTGGGTGCCGCCGGCAATCAGGATTTCCTCGGCTCGTTCTTTGCCGTAGGCCGCCACCAGCGACTCCTCGTAGTCACTCCCGCCGGCGGTGGTCGGCAGCAGCGACATCATCTTTTCCCGGTTGGCCTTGTTGTTGGGGCGGTAGTCGAGCATGACGTTCCCGTTGCCAAAGTCGCGGGTCAGACCGATCGAATTGCCCGAGAAGGTATCGACCTTGATGCCGGTCCGCTTCTGAATCGCCCGTAAGAAGGCCTGATGGACAAAGTTCGGATGATAGCCGTCCATGGCGTTCTCGAGCTGAAACTTCCAGTTGGCCGCATAGCCATACTTATGGATGCCCGAGCGAACTTTGATCTCACCCTGGGGCGACTGATCGACAAACAGGTCAATCTGTTCCTTGGCCTGGCCCAGCTGCTCGTCCAGGGTCATGCCGGCCGGGCTCAGGCTGCCGAACACAAAGCCGCGATAGGAGTCAACCCGCGGCACCCGGCGCAGCCCGAAGTCGGCCTTGCGAAACGAGGCGTCGTAGCCGTCCTGGTAGGGCACGCTGGCCAACTCGCCGTTACGGCGAAACGTCCAGCCGTGATAGGCGCAGCGAAAAGCGCTCGCATTGCCCCGCTCGGTCTGACACACGGCGTTGGCCCGATGCGGGCAGCGGTTCATCAGCAGCTGGACCTGCCCCGCGTCATCGCGAACCATGATGACCGATTGGCGGCCAATCCGGGTCACCCGAAAATCACCCGGCTGCGGGACTTCGCCGGCATGGCCGACGTACACCCAGCCGCGATGAAAAATTGTGGCCATCTCTTCTTCGAAGATGTCGGGGTCGGTATACACCCGACCGTGAATCCGGTCGTCTTTGACCAGCGCCTCATAGTCGATGCCCGATTGCCGTGTCGCCATCGTCTGCCTCCTGTCTGCCGTCATTTTGCCGCAAGCGTGCCGGCCGTCCCAGCCTCCGCCGGCGCCGCGACCTGCGGCTCAACCGCGCGTCGGGCCAGGGCGGCTGGGTGCGGGGCGGCCAGACGAGCCCGGCCCTGACCGAACAGTTTCTCCCGGAATGTGCCGTCCTGATACGCGCGCTGCATCATGCCGCGCTGCTGCAAGACCGGCACCACGCCGTCCACAAAGTCTTCAAAGGTGCCCGGCGTAATCGCATAGGCCAGGTTGAAGCCGTCCACGCCAACCTCGATCCAGTCCTGCAAGGCGTCGGCGATCTGCTCGGGCGCGCCGACCAGGACCGGCCCGCCGCCGCCGATACCGACGTATTTGGCCAGATCGCGCATGGTCCAGCGGCGCCGCGTGGTGTCGGTTTTGGCGAACATCTGCATCAGCGTCCGCACCGCGTTGGTCTCCACATACTCCAGCTCCTGGTCGGGATCGTAGCGGCCAAAATCAATGCCCGACCAGCCGCTGAGCAGGGCCAGCGCGCCCTCGTAGCTGACCTGCTCGAAGAAATCCTCGTACTTGCGGCGCGCCTCGGCCTCGGTGCCGCCGGTGATGACCTTGAGGTAGGTCGAGAAAACGATGTCCTCGGGCTGCCGGCCACGCTTGGCCGCGGCGGCGCGCGTGTCCCGAATATAGGCGCCGACAGCCTGGGGACTGGGGGCGCTGATGAACACGCCCTCGGCATGTTCGGCCGCAAAGCGCCGGCCGCGCGGCGAGGCGCCAGCCTGATACAGCACCGGTGTGCGCTGGGGGGACGGCTCGGCCAGGTGGCAGCCGTGGACCCGAAAGTATTTGCCGTCGTGGTCCACGTCGTGGACCTTGCTCGGGTCGGCGTAGATGCCCCGCTGGCGATCCTTGACCACCGCGTCGTCCTGCCAGCTGGCCTCCCACAGCTTGTAGCATACCGCCAGATACTCGTCGCCAATGTCGTAGCGCTCGTCGTGTTCGGGCAGGCCCGGCTGGCCGAAACTCCGCCCGGCGCTCTCCAGGTAGGAGGTCACGATATTCCAGGCGATGCGGCCCTTGGTCAGATGATCGAGGGTGGAAATGGTCCGGGCAAAGGCAAACGGGTGGCACTGCAAGACCGAGCTGGTAAAGGCGAAACCGAGATGCTCGGTCGCATAGGCCATGGCCGGAATCAGCACCATGGGATCGTTGACCGGGACCTGGGCCGCCTGGCTCAGGGCCGCCTCGCGGTTGTCGCGGTACACGTCGTAGACCCCGATCACGTCGGCCAGGAAGAGCGCATCGAATTTGCCCCGCTCCAGCAGCCGGGCCAGCTCCACCCAGGTGTCGAGGTCGGTGTAACGGTCCATCTTGTCGTCGTCCCGCACCCACAGTCCGGGCGACTGATGCACGACACAGTTCATGTGGAAGGCGTTGAAGTAGATGCGTTTGTTCCGTTTGTTCATAGACGGGTCCTGTCTGTTGAGGCTGTGTCTCCTCGTCACGGCGCGGGCGCGGTGAAGACCTGGCGCTGAAACGCGTCGGCCGCCCGCAGCACAATCGCGTCTTCACCCAGCCGACCGACCAGCATCAGGCCGACCGGCAGGCCCTCGGACATGCCGCACGGGACGCTGATGGCCGGATGGCCAGTCACGTCGAACGGACACGTGTTGGGAATCATCTCCAGGGCGCGGGCTACCGATTCCTCGCGGCTGGCGTCCGCAGCCGGAATCCTGGTCGCCTTCATCGGCAGGGTCGGCATGAGCAGCAGGTCGTGATTGCCCAGCGCCTCGTCGTAGGCCGCGCGCAGGCGGCGGGCCAGGTTCTGCGCCTTGGCATAGTAGCGGCCGTGGTAGCGCTCCTGCATGTAACGGCCCAGCAGCATGACGTTTTTGACCGTCTCCGGAAAATCGTTCACCCGCGCCCGACGCCCCCGGGCGTAGGCGTCGAGCAGACTCGTGGTGTAGTGGCCTTTCCAGTTGCTGCCCATGCTGTTGCCCAGCACCATCAGCAGGGTCGCGCCCTCAATGGCGATGGCGTTCCAGATATGCCGCCCGTCCCTGTGCCAGGGAATGGACACGGGCGCCACCTCGGCCCCGAGCTGGGCCAGGGCGTCAGCCGCGCTGCGGACGCTGGCGTCCACATCGGCCTCGGACAGCTCGGGCCAGCCAAAGCCTTCGGCCACCACCCCGACCCGCAGCCCGTGGACATCGCCCGTTAGGGCCTGGCTGTAGGCCTCACCGGTCAGCCCGGCCGACTGACGAGGATCAAGGCCGTCGGGGCCGGCCAGGACTTCCAGCAGCAGGGCCAAGTCGGCAACGGTCCGGGCCATCGGGCCGACGTGGTCAACCGTGGCCTCAATCGGAAACGCGCCGGTGTACGGCACCAGGCCATAGGTCGGCTTGAGCCCGCAGATGCCGCACCAGCTGCTCGGGATACGGATCGAGCCGCCCTGATCGCCGCCAATCGCCAGGTCCACCTCCCCGGCCGCGACCAGGGCGCCGCTGCCGCTTGACGAGCCGCCGGTGGTCCGGTCCGGGTCGTGCGGGTTACGCACCGGCGGCGTGGCACAGGTATGGCTGGCCCCCGAGAAACAGAAGTTCTCACACACCGCTTTGCCCAGAATCGTGCCGCCGGCCTCCAGGATGCGGGTCACGATCGTGGCGTCGATCTCGGGCACATAACCCTCCAGCACATGGCTGCCGTTCATCATCGGTACGCCCGCCACACACACGTTATCCTTGATCGCCACCGTCTTGCCCAGCAGCGGGCCGGACGCCGCCCCTTTGATTTCGCTCCGCCAATACCAGGCGTTGAGCGGATTGTCCTCGGGCTGGGGACGACAGCCGGGGCTGCGTGGATAGGCCACTGGCAGGCTGGGTTCGGTCAGCTCGTCAAGCCGATCATACGACGCCAGGTTGCCCGCCATCAGGCCCTGGAAGGACTCCAGATCCTCCAGTTCCAGGCTCAGCTCGTATTCGGCCGCCAGCTCGGCCAGGTCGTCAATCGTGGGAAGTTGTACCGGCATGGTTCGTGTCTCCTGTGGTCCTCGCGCTGAGAGCGAGGCGCTTCATCTGAATGTCACACTCGGCCACCGGCCCGCAAGCCTTGCGTCCATCTTCGCCGTCATGTGTCCCGTCCTGCCTATCAAAGCCCGCCAGCGGGCCGCAAGCCTTCGGTGCTGACCGCCTGTAGAAGCCCGTCTGCTTTGTGTGACAGGCAATAGGAAGCGTGCCGCGGGCAAAAAATCGAACGCGGGGACTAGCAAATGACGTCGGGCGACCTCAGGTTTAGAAAAGGAGATGAACGATGCTAGACCGAAACCTGGACACGAACCCGATGTTTTCCGAGGACTCCATCCTACCGGAGCAATTCCGTGCGCCCACCGGCCGCACGAGCGCGGAAAAAGTCCGCTTTCCACGCCCGAAGAATGCCCCCACAACCTTGTCTATCCGACCATGACTCGAGATAGTGTGAAAACGCTCCAGCCCGCCGCGTCGCATCGGAGGAGGTAGAACATGCGCCTGCTATGGACCATTCTTGCCGCTGTCCTCATCGGCTCGTTCGCTGCCCTGCTGTACTACGGGCACGAAGTCTACCAGATGGCGCCGCCGGTTCCCGAGCGTATTGTCATCGTTGATGCCGACCGCAGCCTGCTGTTCAGCGGCGATGACATTCGGGCCGGCCAGGATGTGTGGCGTTCGATTGGCGGGCACGATCTCGGATCGATCTGGGGCCACGGGGCCTATACCGCGCCGGACTGGACTGCGGACTGGCTGCACCGGGAGGCGGTCTGGCTGCTGGACCACTGGGCCAACTGGGAAGGCGCCCCCAGCTACGGCGCCCTCGGCCCCGAACGGCAGGCCGCGCTGCGGGTTCGGCTCCAGGCGGAACTCCGTACGAACACCTATGACCCGCCCACCCAAACACTGACGGTATCAGCCCTGCGCGCCCAAGCTGTTCGGACGGTGCAGGCTCATTACCTGGGTCTATTTGGGACCGATCCCGCGTATGACGACCTGCGTGAGAGCTACGCTATGCCGGCCGGCACAGTCGCCGACGAGGCGCTCACTGCCCAGCTCACCGCTTTCTTTTTCTGGGCGACCTGGGCGTGCGTCACCGAACGGCCCGGCCACGATATTACCTATACGCACAACTGGCCGCCGGAAGCTCTGGTCGGCAATGGTCCGACCGGAACCATGCTGGTGGTGTCGGTGGCGAGTTTCGTGCTCCTGCTGGGAGGCATCGGCGCTTTGGCCTGGTTTTATGCGGCCAGCCGGGATTTCTGGCGCAACGCCCACGCACAACCGTCCGCCGATCCGCTGCTCGGTCTGAGCGTGACGCCTTCGATGCGGGCGACCCACAAATACTTCTGGGTTGTTGGCGCCCTGTTGCTGGCCCAGATGCTCACCGGGATCATCACCGCCCACTATGGGGTTGAAGGCACGGGGCTGTACGGTATTCCGCTGGCCGAGTGGTTGCCGTACTCGCTGGCCCGTACCTGGCACGTCCAACTCGGTATTTTCTGGATTGCCACGGCCTGGCTGGCGACCGGGCTGTGTCTGGCGCCGAGCATCGCCGGACGCGAGCCCGGCCTACAGCGGCTCGGGGTCAACGCGCTGTTTGTCGCCCTGGCGATTGTCATCGCCGGTTCCATGGCCGGCCAGGCTCTGGCGATCCACCAGCAGCTGGACGGCGGCACAAACTTCTGGTTTGGCCACCAGGGCTATGAATACGTCGAGCTGGGGCGGTTCTGGCAGGTGCTGCTGGCGCTCGGCCTGTTTATGTGGGTCGGGCTGATGCTGCGCGCGCTGTGGCCGGCGCTCCGCACAGCCCAGGGGGCGAACAAGCAGTTGCTCGGCATCTTTATCCTGGCGGTCGGTGCGATTGCCCTGTTCTATACCGCCGGCCTGATGTGGGGGCGGCACACCAATCTGGCGCTGGCCGAGTATTGGCGCTGGTGGGTCGTACACCTGTGGGTGGAAGGCTTCTTCGAGGTCTTTGCGGTCACGGTCATCGCTTTCATGTTTACCCGTCTGGGCCTGGTCCGGGTGCGCTCGGCAACCATGGCTGTCCTGTTCACCACTATCCTGTATCTGGTCGGGGGTGTCCTGGGCATGTTCCACCACCTCTACTTTACCGGCACCACCCCGATCATTCTGGTCCTGGGCGGAACGTTCAGCGCCCTGGAGCTGATGCCGCTGGTGTTGATCGGCTTTGAAGCCTACGAGAACTGGTCTATGGCGCGTCTCGCCCCGTGGGTCCGCCACTACAAGTGGCCGATTTACTGGTTTGTGGCAGTCGCGTTCTGGAACCTGGTCGGCGCTGGGCTGTTCGGCTTTCTGATCAATCCGCCCATCGCCCTGTACTACATGCAGGGGCTCAACACCACGCCGGTCCACGCCCACGCCGCCCTGTTCGGGGTGTATGGCATGCTGGGGATCGGCCTGTGTCTGCTGAGTCTGCGGCTCCTCGGCCTGCGCCAGGAGTGGAATACGCGGCTGCTCGGCTTTGCCTTCTGGGCTATGAATATCGGTCTGGGTCTCCAGATCCTGCTCAGTCTCCTGCCGGTCGGACTCGCCCAGACCTGGGCCAGCGTCGAGCACGGGATGTGGTACGCCCGTTCGGCGGAGTTCTTGCAGACCCCGACCCTGGAGCTGCTGCGCTGGCTGCGGGTGGTCGGTGACACCGTGCTGGCGCTCGGCATCCTGGCCTTTGGCTGGTTTCACCTCGGTCTAACGACCGGCTGGTCTATCGCCGGCCTGCGGGCCGATAGCGCCGGACAGGAACCGAGTCTGCCCCAAGAAGGGAGTGGCTGATGAATATCAACGCGGGGTGGCTGGCATGCTTAGGCGGGTGGCTGCATCGCGCGCAGCGCCGACCGGCAGCTGGCCACGATCGCCGCGCTCGCCGTGGCTTCAGCCGTAATGACCTCGGTGGCCCCAGCGGAGCGCAGCGCCGCCATGTCCATCTCGTACGGCGCCCGGGCGATCACCTCGACGTGCGGGGCGGTCGCCCGAATCGTTCGCACGGCGGATTCGGCGGCACTCGTGTCGTTGATGTTGACGACCACCAGGCGGGCCTGCCGACAGCCCAGCTCCTCCAGCACCTCCTGTTGGGCCACGTCTCCGAGGACGGCCCGGTCGCCGGCGTCGTGGGCCGCACGCACATTGTCCGGGTTCCGGTCCACCGCAATATAGGGCAAGCCTGCCTCCCGCACAGCCCGACACACGCGTTGGCCCGTCAGGCCATAGCCGGCCACGATGATATGGTCGCTGAGCGGCTCGGGCATCTCGATGCCGGGTGGTTCTGCCCCTAACAGTCGGTTCAGCCAGGGCACATGCGCCGCACCACCGACCAGGCGGGGACCGAACGCAATGGCCAGCGGCGTCAGCAGCATGGACAGGACAATGGCCATCAGCAGATTATGGGCAAGCGCGGCTGGGAGGAGGGCGGTGCCGGACGCGGCGTTCAAGAGCACGAAGGAAAATTCGCCGATCTGGCACAGCGTAGCCGCGGACAGGATCCCCACCCGCAAGGGCAGGCGGAGGAGCAGCGCGGTGCCGAGAATAATAGCGAACTTGCCGACCAGGATGACACACAGGAGCCCGACGGTCGCCAGCAGCTGCGCGCCGATGTCCGCCACATTCAGCAGCATCCCGACGGACACGAAGAACAGGCTGGCCAGGACCTCGCGGGCCGGGATCAGCTCTGACATCGCTTGGTGCCGGAATTCACTGCCCGCGACGACCAGGCCGGCCAGAAACGCCCCGAGGGCCAGCGAGATGCCCGCCAACGATAACGCCCAGGCCGTGCCGAAGCAAACGAGGAAGACGCTCAGAATGAAGAGTTCGCGCTCGCGGGTCCGGGCCACGAATGCGAGCAAACGGGGGACGACACGACGCGCGGCGAGCAATACCCCCACGAGGACCACGAGGGCCGTGCCGACCGTCACGCCAATGTCCCCGATGGCTCCCCCTTCTCCGGCCAGGTAGGGCACGGCCAGCATCATCGGCACCACGCACAGGTCCTGGAAGACGAGGATACCGACCGCCAAGCGACCGTGCGGCGCTTCAAGTTCGCCACTCGTGGACAGCGCGCGCAGAACGATGGCCGTGCTGGAGACCGCGACGACACAGCCCAGGAAGATCGCCGGGCCGGGCGCCAGCCCGCCCCCCATGGCCAGTCCCGCTGCGCAGGCCACCGTCAGGGCGACCTGCAAGCCTCCGCCCAGCACGATGGCCCGCCACAGACGCCGCAGCCGGTCGAGCGAGAGTTCCAGCCCGATCCCGAACAGCAGGAGCACGACGCCCACCTCGGCCAGGACCTCGACACGGTGGGCGTCGTTGATGAGTCCCAGGCCGGTCGGCCCGACCAGCGCCCCGGTCAGAATGAACCCGGCAATCGAGGGGAAGTGCGCGCGCTTCAGGAGGGTGACGACCGCCACCGCCACCCCGAACACAATGACCAAATCCGTGAGATAGGCGACTTCAGGCATACGCGCAGTGTAGCAGAAATTGCTGCGTCTCCCGCAAGAACGGCAGACATGAGCGCAGAGATTTCGTCAGACGGGAGACGCGGTGGGCCGTTTTCGGGGGTCTTCTCTGAAGAGTCTCCCGGCTTGTGTGGTTCTGGCCGCGCTCCGGCGACGAACGACACTTCAGGACAGGGCGATTATTTTTTGTTTCGTGCCTTGACTTGGTCCACACTGCCCCTGCCTTTGGCCCGGAAAACACCGGGGCCAGCCCTACAGACAACCCGAAGGAGGCATGGCCCACAGCCAGATAAGGAGGTTTCCGTGGCACGCTTTCGTTTCTCCCCCAGCGGCAACGCAACAAGCCGACCTGATTGTGATGGGCTCGCACGGGCGGACCGGGCTCTCCCACGTGTTCATCGGCAGCGTTGCCGAGCGGGTGATCCGCCATGCGCCGTGTCCGGTGCTGGTGACAAAGCTCCCAGCGACCTGAGTGTCGAGAGCGGAAAAGCGAGACCACGAGCTTGACAGGGGGGCGCCGTCTGTGATGACCCTTTCATGCCATTCCCACGGAGGTCGTTTCGTCACATGTCATCGCCACCGCTTCCGCCCCACCGGCTCCCTGCCCTGCTCCTGATACTGGCGCTGACCGCCCTGGCGTCCGGCTGTCTGGCGACCTTCGGGCCACGGGCCATCGAACGCACCCATCCCGCCTACAACGAAGCCATTATTGCGTCCATCAACGAGCAGATGCTCCAGAATCTGGTGCGGATGCGCTACCGCGATGTCACGTTTTTTCTGGAGATCGGCAGTGTCACCACGAGTTTGTCCCTGCAAGCCAGTGCCGGGGTTGACGGCACGCTGAATTTCGGCAGCCAGGATGCGCTCAGCCCCGGCGCAGGGATCGGTTATGCCGACAACCCGACCATCTCCTACACCCCGCTCCAGGGCGAAGACCTGCTCAAAAGCCTGCTCAGCCCTCTCCAACTCGAAGCCATTCTGGTCCTGACCCAGTCGGGGTGGAATATCGACCGGGTGTTCGGCCTGTGTTTTGAGCGGATCAACAGCCTGTACAACGCGCCCACCGCCTCCGGGCCAACCCCCCAACGGGAGCCGGACTATGCACAGTTCAACCTCCTCCTCGACGCGCTGTCCAGGCTCCAGCGGCGACAGCTCATCGAAATCGGCACCACACAAGGCCAGGACGCGCCCGGGATCACCGTGCGGCTGGTTGCGGACGATGCGGCCTACCAGGCGGACATCGACCGCGTCTATGCGCTGCTCCAGCTCGACCGGGAGGTCAAGGACTTTGAGCTGAGCACGGATTTCCTGGCGGTGACGGAGAAACAGTGGGCGGTCCGCCCCCGCTCCATCTCCGGCCTGCTGTACTATCTGTCCCAGACGGTGGAGGCACCCGAGCAACATCAGACCGGCGGGCTGGTGACCGTCACCACGGCGAAAACCGGCGACATCTTCGACTGGACGAACACGCCCGCCGGCCGCCGGTTCAAAATCAAGACCAAGGCCGAGCGGCCCGATAACGCCTATATCGCCACCTACTACCGCGGCCACTGGTTTTATATTGAAGACACCGACCTGGAATCCAAATCGACCTTCATGCTGCTGCGCCAGCTGTTTGACCTGCAAGCCGGCCAGACCAAATCCCGGGGGCCGACCCTGACCCTGCCGGTCAGATGACGACAGCAGGGCTCGCCGGTTTTACTCCTGCTCAACGGCCGGGTTGGGGGACGGGCGCATCAACTCGGACACCACATTGGTATCCAGCACGATCATCGGTGCGGCCTCACTCGAATCGGGGCGGCTCGCGCATGGGCGGGCGGGGCGGGAGTTCCAGTTCCACACCGCCCAAAGGCGCAAAGCGGACGCGGATGGCGCGGGCGAGGTTGGTGGGGCCGGCTTGGCGTTCGACGGCCTCGCGCAGGATCAGGCGCGCTTCCTCTTCCATCGACCGGCCATGCGCCGCTGCTCGGATGCGCAGCCGGGTCTTCACGTCGTTGTCGAGATTGCGGATCGTGATGCTTGCCATAGCCATGCCTGTGTCTGTCGGCGTCTACCCTATTTATTGATTGCATTGCAATCAATAGGCGATCACCGCTCCGCCTGGGGCGGCTTTCCACCCCATCAGGCTGTCTATCCAAGCCGAGTCCACGGCGCTTCACAGCCCGGCGCCAACACGGCTGTCACGACTCGCCCTGTTCAGAAGCGGACTCCTCGCCCGTGTCGCCCTCGGTAAGACGGAGGCGGACCTGAGTTGCCCGGCCGCCCTGCTCTTCGACGACCTCGGCGACCACGCCCTGCAGCCGGACCTGATCGCCGACCCTGAGCAAGCGGTTCAGACGGCTGACCAGCAGCCCCGACAGCGTGTCCACGTCGGGCGCATACAGGTCAAGGCCCAGCTCGCGGTTCACCTGCTCAATCGGCAGCTGGCCGCGCACGGTGAAGACGCCGGGCTCGTGCGGCACGATATCCGGCGGCTCGCTGTCAAACTCGTCCTGCACCGCGCCGACAATCTGCTCAACGACATTCTCCATGGTAATGACGCCGACGACCGACCCATACTCATCATCGACCAGGGCCATGTGCTGGTGGGTGTGTTGCATCTCCCGCAGCAGCCGGCTGAGCGGCAGGGTCTCGGGGATGTGGCGCAGCGGTCGGGCGACCGACCTGAGCACGTCGTCCCGGCCGTCGGTGATGCCCAGCAAGTCTTTGACATGGACCAGCCCCAGCACCTCGTCCAGGGACCCGACGCACAGCGGGAAGCGGGTATGGCGCGTTTCCCTGGCCACGGCCAGACATTTTTCAAGCGACCAGTGAACATCGAAGAACACGACCTCCTGGCGGGCGACCATCACCTGGCGCGCCAGCATATCGTCAAAGTGAAACACCGCGTTGAGGAGCCGCTGTTCCGAGGCGGACAGCTCGCCTTCCTGTCGTCCCAGATGAATATAGGCCCGGATCTCATCCTCGGTGACGGCGGGCGCGCCGAGGCTGCCGGTGAAGAAGTTGGCAAACGCCTGGGTGACCCGGATGATCGGGGACAGGCCGCGCTGCATCAGCGCCAGCGGCCAGACGATCAGCCGCCAGATGCTGCGCCAGTGGGTGGCCCCATAGGTCTTGGGCAGAATCTCGCCCACAAACAGAATGGCGAGGGTCAGACCGGCAGAAAACGCCGGAACCCAGCCTGCGCCCAGCAGCTGGGCGGCGTACATCCCGCACAGGGTTGCGCCGGCCGTGTTGGCAATCGTGTTGAGCACCAGGATCGCGGAGGTCGGCTGGGCGATGTTCGTCTTCATGGCGATGAGCCGGTCGGCGCGGCGGGCGTATTTGCCCGCCGCCTTCTCGGCTTCAAGCGCGCCCAGGCGGGTCGAGTACAGCGTGGCCTCGAACAGCGAGCACAGACTTGAAATCAGCACCGTCAGTCCGGCAACAATCAACAGCACCGTCATCGCTGTCCCTCCGTTCCACACGACCGATTCATAAGAGAGCAGAAAACATCGCCGCCAAACCCAGAAAGCTGAAGAAGCCGAACACGTCGGTGACGGTGGTCAGGACGATTGAGGAGGACTGGGCCGGGTCCTGGCCCAGCATTGACAGCACGACCGGGATCAGGGCGCCGGCCACGCCGGCAATCGCCATCGACAGCACCATGGCGATGCCGATGACGAGCACCAGTCCGGTCGACCCGCTCCACACGTACACGCCCGCGCAGGTGACCAGGGCGACCCCCAGGCCGTTCACCAGGCCGGTCGAGAACTCCTTGGTCACGATCCGCAGCCAGTGGCGCAGAGTGATTTCACGCAGGGCCAGGCCGCGCAGGACAACGGCCAGGGCTTGCGCGCCGGTGTTGCCCGACTGCCCGGCCACGACCGGTAACAAGACGGCCAGGGCGGTGAACTGGGCAATGGTGTCCTCGAACAGGCCGACCACCGAGGCGGCCACAAAGGCGGTCAGCAGGTTGATCTGGAGCCACGGCAGGCGCTTGCGCACCGCAAAGCCGACGGGCGACAGGGCGCGCTCGTCCTTGCTGGCGCCGGTGATGCTGACCAGATCGGCGGACAGTTCGGTTTCCACCGCCGACACCAGCTCGGCCAGCCGAATACTGCCGACCGGCTTGGCGTCGTAGTCGATCACGGGAATATTGGCCAGCTGGTGACTTTCCAGGGTGGTGACGACCTCTTCCCGCGTTGCGAATGCCGACACGGCAGCCGGCGGACCCGCAACCAGGGCGGTCAGCAGGCTGTCCGGTTCGGCCAGCACGACCTCGTGCAGCGGAACGGTGCCTGACAGACGCCCCTCCTCGTCCACCAGCAGCAGGTCGGAGAAACGCCGCCCCTGCCGCATTGACCGCAGCCGCTCCAGCGCCGCCTCGGCTGTCATACCGGGCCGAAAGACGGCAATACGGGGGTCCATGAGCCGACCGGCGCTGTCCGCAGGATAATCCATGAGGGAGCGCAGCTGCCTGGCCTCGGCCGGCGCCACACCGGCCAGCAGCTCCTGACGCTGCTGTTCGCTGAGGCTGCTGAGCAGGGCGCCGGCCTGGGGAGGGTCGAGATCGCGAAGGAGCGGTATCGCCTGCTCGTGGTCGAGTTCGACCAGAATGTCCACCGCCTTGGCCGGCGCCACACGCCGAAAGGCGGCACTCGCAATCCGTGGGGTCAGCTGGGTCAGAATCTCGGCCGCCTCGGCCGGCGTGGAGAGTTCGAGCTGGTCCGCAGCCTCCTCAGGGTGACGGGCAAAAAGATCCTCGGTCAGCAGGCGTTCGATAGTAGGCTCAGGCGTCGGCACGGGGGGGGTCTCCTGGGGGCTCGGCCGAACGGGAACCGGAACTCAAGCCGCCGAATATTTCTCGGAGTCCGAGCCAGTACAGTTCGCCGACCGCCGCGACGAGGTGCGCGGCCGGGGGGCGTTGCTGCTGCGGGTCGAGACGGGCCAGGGCGTCGGAGCCGATGACGCCCACGAAGGCGCCCTGCGGGTTCACCACGGCGAGCGGTTCCGCAGCGCTGGCCCGCAGGGTCGCAGCGCTGACGCGGTCCGGGACCGCATGCGCCGGGCTCAGTTCCAGAGAGTCGAGGGGCGCGTCGCGCCGGCTGGTGAGCAACTGCCCCGGCGTCACAGCACCGACCAGGCGCTGGGCGCGATTCAGGACGAAGAGGCGGCTGGCGACCGGACCGCGACTGTGGCTGAGGCGGGTCAGGGCTTCTTCTACCGTCAGGTCAGCGTGAAGAATGAGAACTGCGAGGTCGGCCAGCGCGCCGGCCGACTGGTCTGGGTAGCTCAGGGCTCGGCTGAGCCGCGCACGAACGGTCGCCGGAAGCGCGCTGAGCGCGGCTTCCCGGACGCGCGGGTCCAGCTGGCGTAGCAGCGTGGTGGCAATGGGTGCCGGGAGCAGAGCCACGACCGCTGGGCGTTCTCCCTCAGGCCAGTCGGCCAGGCAGGCGCTCGCCAGGCTGGGAGCCAAACGGGCCAGGACGCCGGCGGCGCTCTCGGCCGAGGCTTCCCGCAGGACTGCCGCGATTGCATCTGGAGAGAGGCGTTCCAGCACGCGCGCAGCCTCCTCAGGGTGGCGGTTCATATGAAGCTGGGCCATAGTCTGGAGCGGGGTCGGCATCACGCTTTCCTCAGCACGACTGAGACATCGTCGCAATACTTCCTGGCCGGCAGATGAACCTGACCGTCAGCGGTGTCGAGCACGATAGAGGTCGGCCTGATCTCCCGCACGATGCCCTCAATGCCGGCCACCCGCACGCTATCGCCGATGCGGTAGGCCTGAGCCGCGTAGTAGGAAGCCATGATGTTCGTCACAATCGGGCCCGAGCCCAGCCCAAAGGCGAGCGCCAGCCCGCCCAGGATGGCGGCCAGCACAATGAGCAGCGTGGCGGTGAAAAATCCGCTTTCCAGGCCGACCTCCTGGGCGCCGACGATGAGCGCTACGACGAGGACGGCGACCTGGACGATCCGTCCCAGAGCCGGGGCGTAGTCCACGCCTGCGGCCGAAGCCACCCGCGTCGTCCAGCGGTTGGCCACAATGCCGGCGCCCAGTCCGATGAAGATGATCGCAACCGCCAGGAGGACTCTGGGCATGTAGTAGGCGAGGCTCTGCAACACGCTCGTGACAACCGGCAGGGGCAGCTTGTCGATCGCCGCAGCCAGGAAGAACAGCAGAACGACCCCGTAGACGAAGGCGCCCATGACCCGTGGGGCATCCTCGGTCAGCCGCGTTCCGCTCAGGCCCTCGGCGGGCCGGAAGTGAGCGTTGATGCGGGCGACAACCGTGACGACCAGCTTTCTGGTCAGCAGGCGCAGCAGGCTCGCCATAAGCCAGCCCACCAGCAGCAGGCCGACCGCAGCCGCAGCACCGGGCAGCAGGGCGGCGAGCTGTCCGGACAGCTGCTCCAGCGTACTCGTCCAACTCGGAAAACTCATCGCTATTCCTCAAGCCCGGCTCGATTCGGTATGGGGATACTAGAGCATTTCCCGATAGGCTGTAGTAGGTCGGATTAGCGGAGCGTAATCCGACACGTACGGGATGTCGGCTTACGCCTACGGCTAACCCGACCTACACGACCTACACGGCTCGATTCGGTATGGGGATACTAGTCGCCCAATTCGGCCATATCAAGCCATCAAAGAGGGCCAATGTCGTGCCAAAAGGGCACGTTCAGGAATCGCGAGAAGATAGCGACACTCCATGACATTGAAAGAGCTGCGGGCTGGCGATACGCTCGGCGTCAGTGCATTACCCCGCCTTGGCCGCAGTATGGCGGAGTATCTGGAACCCGTGGTCTGCTCCATGCGGAAGACCCCAGAATGCTGCGGGCGATCTCACGCTGGGCTGATACCTGTGCAAGACCCCTCTCCGCTTCATCGGGCCGCTTGCTGCGGTCATGCCACCCGGGTTCTGCTCTTTGCGCTCTCTTTTCTGGGCGCAGCGCCGCTTGGCTGGGCATGGCAGCACGAGACGCTCAGCGGCGAGCTGGGCGGGTATCGCTCCCGCCTCGCAGACCGAGGCGTGACGCTGGACCTGATCTATACGGGTGAGATGGTTTCCATACTGTCTGGCGGGGTGCGGCGCAAAACGGTCTATCTCGATAGTGTGGACCTGACCCTGACCCTCGATGTCGAGCGAGCGCTGGGCTGGCCGGGGGCGCGGGTGTTTGTGTACGGGCTCGGCAATCGGGGAGGAAACCCGAGCCGCCATGTCGGGGACGCCCAGGGGGTCAGCAGCATTGAGGCGTTTGATACCTGGAAGCTGTATGAGGCGTGGTTTGAACAGCAGCTGTTTGATGCGCGGCTGTCTCTCTTGCTGGGGCTCTACAATCTGGAGGCGGAGTTCGACTATGCCGAGACGGGCCAGCTGTTTTTGCATAGTTCATTCGGGACCGGCCCGGATTTTTCGCTGAGCGGGCAAAACGGCCCCTCGGTTTTTCCCACCACCTCGCTCGGGCTCAGGCTGCGGCTTCAACCCGACCCGACCTGGTATTGGCAGACTGCGGTGCTGGACGGGGTGGCCGGCGACCCGGACGACCCAGGCGGGACCCAGGTTGTCTTTGGCGCGCATGACGGGGTCCTGGTTGCCTCTGAACTGGCGTATCTGATCGACGTTCACGCCGCCGCTGGCAGGTATGGCAAGTATGCCCTGGGGGCTTGGGTCTATAGCGACGGTCCTGACAATGGCGGAACCGCCGGGCGAGCAGCCTGCTGTGGCGGAGCGTATGGGCTGTACGGCCTGGCCGAACAGGTCGTGTATCGGCACGTCACAGACCCGCGCCGGGGACTGGCCCTCTTTGCCCGGCTTGGCTTTGCCGAGGCGCGGGTGAACCCCTCCAGCGTGTATACCGGCGGCGGGCTCGTGTATACCGGGCTCGTGTCGTGGCGGCCTGAAGATCGCTGCGGCCTTGGCATCGCCGCCGGCCACCATAGCGGCCGCTTCAGGCGCACCCGGCGCGCCGCCGGGCACACGGTTGCGGACGCCGAAATCGCGCTGGAACTGACCTACCGGGCTGGACTCACCGCCTGGTGGACGGTCCAGCCCAGCCTGCAGTACATCGTTAATCCGGGCGCGGAGCCGGGGCTCGCCGACGCGGTTCTGGTTGGCCTGCGCTTCGAGGTCGTGTTCTGATGGCCCCTCGGTCTTCGTGCGCTGCGACGAGGTATGATACAGCCGAGGCATAAGAAGGCCCGGACCACAGCAGGCGCGCCAGGAGGGTGCGGATATGGCATTTGAGCCGAGTCGGATTTTTGCCGTGAACAGTGAGGCGGTGTGGACAGCCGGCGCTGCCGATTTGGCCGGGCTGGCCGGGCTGAAAGTGCGCAGCGCCCGCTTTGCCGTCGTTTTATCCCAGGAATTCAAGCACGGCATGCTCGACCTGCACGCCAAGAGCCTCGTCTATACCACCCTGCTGTCCCTGGTCCCTTTTCTAGCCGTCAGCTTCTCGGTGCTGACCGCCTTTGGGGCGAGTCAGGACATTGAGCCCTTCCTGATCTCTCTGCTTGAGCCGCTGGGCGAAACGGGCAGCCGTGTGGTGACGGGCTGGGTGGTGGAGTTTGTGAGCAACGTCCAGATCGGTGTCCTGGGGGTGCTCGGCTTTGTCATGTTGTTCTATTTTGTGCTGTCCCTGGTGGGAAAAATCGAAGACGCGCTGAACTATATCTGGCGTGTGCCGCGTGGCCGCCCGCTCGTGCGTCGTTTTACCGACTATCTGAGTGTGGTGCTGGTTGGCCCGACGCTCATCTTTACCGCCTTCACCCTCATCGCCGCCGCCCGCAGGTCGTGGTTCGTGCAAGGGCTGCTCGAAGGCATGGCGCGGGGCAGCGTGTCGGTCCTGCTGTCCTGGCTGGTGCCCCTGCTGGTCCTGTTCGGCGTCTTCACCTTTGTGTATAAGTTTCTGCCCAATACGCCGGTCCGCTTGCGCTCGGCGCTGCTGGGTGGGGCGACCGCCAGCCTGTTCTGGGTGCTGGCCGGGGCCGGCTTTACCGTCTTTGTGGCTGAGGCGCCGGACCGGGTCGCCATTTATCGGAGTTTTGCCGCAGCCATCGTCTTCTTTGTGTGGCTGTACGTGAGCTGGTTTATCATTCTGGTCGGCGGCCTCGTCGCCTATGTCCACCAGCATGCCGACACCCGTTTTGCCCTGCTGGCGCGCCGCCAGCCCGGCAGCCTGGCGCAGCTCCGGCTTGCCCTGTCAGCCCTGACGTTTTTGACCCGTCGGCATCTCGCCCATGACCCGCCCCGCCCGGTTGTCGATCTGGCGACCGCCCTCGGGGTGTCAGAGGCGGACCTCGAAGAGGTTGTGGAAGCCTGTCTGCGCGGCGGCTTTGTGTGCCGCACGGTCGAACCCGAGGGGCTGATCCTGGCCCGGCCGGCGGAAGATATTGCCGTAGCCGAGGTGTGTGAGGTCATCGAACGGGCCGAGGAGATACCGGCCGGCAGAGCCGAAGCGGATTGGCTGACGCAGCTCCTGGGGCAACGGGATCAGGCTATCCGGGCAAGTCTTGATGGCGTGAACCTGCGGTCCTTGGCGCTGAGCGGCGACCCGGCGGCAATCGCTGCCACGGCCGGCACGCCAACGCGCCGGCAAAACCGTTCCGCTTAGAGCAATTCACCAGCATGTGTAGCCGTGTAGGTCAGGTTAGCCGGAGGCGTAACCTGACATCCCGTCCTTGTCGGATTACGCTCCGCTAATCCGACCTACTACACTATCTGAGCCCTGCCCCTTCTCATCGGATACGCTTCACAAGTACCCGTCCGGGGTATATGAAGACCGCTGGCCGTGCGAACATATCCACCAAGGGGGCGCTCAGCGCCGAGACGCCAGTTGCTGGTCTGCCTTGTTACGGTGCTGGTCGGCGGTCTCTGCTCTCCGGTCTGCTCTCCAGTCTTGGCCCTCACGCTCGACGACCTCGATCCCGACCAGGAATGGCGGCTGGGCTCCCTGCACTTCTCCGGCCACAGCCAGCTCAGCGAGGCCGAGCTGCGGGCAGCCCTGACCACCCGGCCCCGGCCCTGGTATACGCCGTGGCGTGTCTATCCAGCGTTTGACCCAATTGCCTTTGGTCTGGATTTGAAACGCCTGATCCGCCTGTATCGCTCCCACGGCTACTACCACGCACGGCTGGACTATGAGCTGACCCGCCAGAAAAAACGCGCCTGGGATCGTGGCACGGGCAGCCTGCTCAGCGTCCGTATTCGCATTGACGAGGGGGAGCCGGTTCGGGTCGGAGAGGTGGATATCCAGCTCGACGGGCAGCCGCCGGACCCGCCGGCCTTTGACATGCCCGAGCTGCCGGCCAAGCCGGGTGACATTTTCAGCGAGGACGACTACCGGGCGGCCGAAGCCCGGCTCACGGCGTTTTTTCTGGACCGGGGCTACGGCTGGACCGAGGTCACGCGCACGGCCGAACTGATCCTCGACCAGCGCAGCGCCCACCTGCGCTACCGTGTCAGCCCCGGCCCGCCGACCGTGTTCGGTCAGACCCACATTGAGGGCCTGGACGCTCTTGCTCCCCAGCTCCTGAAGCGCGAATTCACCTATCTGCCCGGCCAGCCGTTCTCCGTCCAGGCCCTCAACGCGACCCGCAAGAACCTCCTCGACCTGGGCCTGTTTGACTCCGTTCAGCTCGCTCCGGTCCACAAACGAGTCAACAGCCAGCCTGTCACAGGCCGACACGTTTCCTCTATGTCCAACGGCCGGCCCCAAGCCGTCCCGCTGCGGCTGCGGGTCAAGGAAGGCCCGCCCCGGGATTTCAGGCTCGGCCTGGGCTATGGCACCGAGGATGAGTTCCGCGGCCAGGTCGAATGGCAGCACCGCAACTGGTTGGGCGGCGGACGACGCCTGTCGGCGCTGCTGAAATTCTCGTCCATCTTCCGCTCCCTGGGCGTCGAACTCGTCCAGCCCCACTTCCTGACCAGGCGCTCGCGGCTGATTCTCGACCTCAGCCAGGGCCAGGAAGACGAAGAAACCTTTCTGCTCAACTACACTCGTTTGCGGTCGCGGCTCGAACACCGCTTCTCGTCCAGCCTGTCCGGGACGGTCGGCTACCGGCTGGAGTTTGCCCGGCTGAACAATATCTCGGCGTCAACGATTCGCGGCATCGGCGGTATCGAGCGCGAGGGGCTGCTGGCCGGCCCGATTCTGGAACTGGCCTGGAACACGATCACGGACCGGCTGAACCCCAAACACGGCGAGCTGGTGGCGCTCAGCTTTGCCCAAACCAGCAGCCCGGACTACCAGTTCTATACCCTGACGACCGAGGCCAAAAAATATTACGCGCTCGGCTGGCAGACCGTGGTGGCCAGCCGCCTCAAAATCGGCCTGGCCGACGCCTTCGGCCCGATAACACGGCTGCCCATCTCCGAACGCCTGTACGCCGGCGGCGAGAAGAGTGTGCGGGGCTACGGTCGGCGCCGCCTCGGTCCGCTGAGCCGCTCGGACGACCCGCTCGGCGGCCTGAGCCTGATAGAGGGCTCGGTGGAACTCCGCCGCCCGGTATGGAAGGCGGTCAGCGGAGCCGTGTTCGTCGATTTCGGCCAGCTTGAGACTCGGGCTCACGATATTCCAATTGACGACCTCCGGTTTGCCGCAGGTTTTGGCCTCGGCTACACCACGCCCTTCGGCCCGATCCAGCTGCACCTGGGCTTCCCCTTTGATCCCCCCGCTGATGATGATCCCTGGCAGGTGCACTTCAGTGTGGGGCAATTTTTCTGAGGAATCTGCATGTGGACAATCTGTGGACAATCTTGCGTCGAAGCCTGGTGCTGATCGGATTGCTGCTGGGCCTGGCAATAGTCGGTGGCCTGCTATTCCTGCGTACCGAGCAGTTCCGCAGCCTGGCCCGCCAGCAAATCCTTGACGTCCTCAACACCAGCCTGGCGGGACAGGTCAGCCTTGAGCGGCTTGAGGGCACGCTGTGGGGCTCACTGGTCGTGCACCAGCTGCGTCTTGAGTACCGGGGCCGGACTCTGCTGCACATCCCCCGGCTGACCGCACGCTATCGGCTCCTGCCTTTGTTCGACGGTCGGCTGGAGGTCTCGGATATCTCGCTTGCCGAGCCGCTGGTGCGCATCAGCCAGGACGACACGGGCGGGCTCGACCTGCTCGAAGCCGTCTCGCAAGGCGCTGAGGGAGAGCCCGAGAGTTCGTCCAGCCTCGGCATTAGCCTGGAAAACCTGACGATAGAGGACGGACAGCTGTCGCTCAGCCAAGGCGACCGCGTCTACCGGCTGAACGATATGCGGCTTGACGCGCGGCTCGATATTCTCCCGACCGGACTCGACCTGCACGTCCGTCAGCTGAGCCTGCACGCCCTGACCGAGGGCCTGCCGCCCCTGCGCGTCGAAGCCGCCGCGCGCTACCACTACAGCAGCGCGCGGCCCGCAGTCCAGCTGCACAGGCTCAGCCTCAGCACCGACCATTCCCGGCTGCAACTGGCCGGCCGGCTCAGCAATGTGGACGCGCCCCAGACCGACCTCGATCTGGATATGACCCTCAGCCTGGAAAAGCTCGGGCTGGCCGATCTGCTCCGGTTCGCCCCCGACCTGCCGCTCAGGCACGATCTGACGGGTCAGGTACAGCTCAGCGGCCGGCCGAATGACCTGCACGCGACCGGACAGCTCAAGACGGCCGGGACCACGCTTGACGTTCAGGCCACAGCCGACCTCAGCCAGCAGCCGCCGCGCTATCAGGGAACGCTCGGGCTGGCGCAGGTCGAGCTGAGCCGGCTGCTGGCAGACGATAGGCTCGGCGA
Source organism: uncultured Binatia bacterium (SeqCode) (assembly GCA_965243735.1). GTDB lineage: Bacteria > Desulfobacterota > Binatia > Bin18 > Bin18 > JAAXHF01. The sequence goes on along the minus strand of CBDEVZ010000008.1, from coordinate 1,363,746 downwards.
TGTCCGAGCACTGATACACGGCAGCCTGCGTGGCCGTGGGGTCGGCACGGCTGTGTCCGCGCTTGAGGCCGAGGCAGACCTTCGGGTTGAGGAGCTACGGATCGCCGCCGTCGAACTGGGAAGCGTCTCGGTTCAGGCCCGGCTGGCCGACCAGACGGCTACGTTCGATGGAGAACTGACCGGCGCCCTTGGCCACGCCAGCTGGCAGGGCCGGCTGGCCCTGGCTGCAACGCCCGCCTACAGCCTCAGCTTTACCGCCGACCAGCTGAACCCGGCCGTGGCTGGATACGACACGCTCGACGGCGATCTCAGGCTGCGCGGCAGTCTGGACGGCACCGGGTTTGGGCTGTCGAGCATGGACGCCGTGGCAGAGCTGACGCTTCAGCCGTCCCGCCTCGGGCCGGTGAGCCTCACACGCGGCCGCCTGATCGCCCGCCTCGCCGGTGGACGGGTCCACGTCTCAGAGGCGACGCTGCTCGCCCCGGACACCCGGCTGCATATCGCGGGCGAGCTGGGCGCGGCTCTTGACCATAGCGGCCGCGTGTCCTACTCGCTGCGGCTTGATCGGTTGGCCCCCTGGTTGGCCCTGGCCGGCCGCCAGGGCTCGGGCCGACTCAGACTGGAGGGAACGGTCGAGGGCAGTCTGGACAATGTCCGCACCCGAGGCAAACTCAGGGCCGAGGCGGTCCGGCTGGCCGAGTTGTCGCTGGCCGCAGCCACCATCGACTTTGCCGCCGAGCGGCTGGGCCAGTCTCAGCCCCGGGCCAGCCTCAGCCTCGGGCTGAGTGATGTCCAGGCCGGACTCGGCCTGCAAACGCTCAGCGCCGAGCTGCAACTCGTCCCCGGCCCAGCCGAGACCGACCGGCCGGGCCACCAGCTGCATCTCGACCTGACCGCTACCCAGACCCCTGAGCGTCGCCACCGGCTCCAAGCGCAACTCCTGGCTCAGCCGGAGCGGGTTACGGCTGAGCTCCAGGAGCTGTCCGTGGCGCTGCCACTCGGCACCTGGCAGCTGTCCCGACCGGCCAGGGTCGGCTATCGGGCAGGCGGCATCACGCTCGACCGCTTTGTCCTGGCCAAATCGGACCAGCCGGATCAGCAGCTCATCCTGCGGGGCGGCTTGGCCACGACCGGCGTCCAGGATTTGCAGCTCCGGCTCACCAGCTGTTCGCTCGACGAGTTTACGGACCTGCTGCCCCACCAGCCGCGCCTGCGCGGCAGGCTGTCGGCCGAGGTCCAGATTGCCGGGACGGCCGAGGCGCCGTCCATCGCTGCCAGCGCAGTCGTGCACGAGGGGCAGATTGCCGGCCAGGCCTACGCAGGCGCGAACGCCACGGCTCACTATCAGGATCGCACAGCCCGCTTTCAGCTCGCCTTTCACCAGGACGAGCAGCACACCCTGCACGCCAACGGCAGCCTGCCCGTGTCGCTCGGCTGGGCCGGGGAGTTTCAGACCGCCGTCCTCGGCGGTCTGGATGTGGCTATTCGTTCGGACGGCCTCGACCTCGCCGTTCTCAACGCGTTCAGCGCCAGGGTTGCGGACGACATTGCGGACGACATTGCCGGCACCCTCCAACTCGATCTGCACGCCACCGGTCCGGCCGACACACCCCAGCTCAGCGGCAGCTTTGGTCTGAAAGACGGCCGGGCCACAGTCAAAGCGCTGGGACTCGACGTGAGTCCGATCAGCCTCAGCGCCAGCCTCAGCCCCGGACACATCCGCATCAGCCAGCTGGCGGCCAAAGCCGGCGACGGCAGTTTGAGCGGCAGCGGGCTGATTGCACTGACGAAATATTGGCCGCAGACCCTGGACCTGAGCCTTACGGCCGACGACTGGCCGGCGGTGTGGACCCACCAGTATCGGGTTGCGATTGACAGCCAGCTCAAGGCCAGCGGCCCGTTCACCGCTCCGCACCTCGGCGGTCACATCAACGTGCGGCAGGCTACGCTTCGCCCCGAGCTGTCGTTTCTGTCGGCTCAGCCACTGCACCACGACGAAACGATCATTGTGCGATTGAGTGCCGACGCGCCTGCGCTGGCCGACGAACAGATATCCCATCCTGAACATGTCGAGGCGGATGGCGATACCTCTCCTGTGAAGAATCTGAGCCTGGACGTGGCCCTGGACCTGGGCCGCGATACCCGTCTTCAGCATCAAAATGCCAATATCACCTTAGGCGGCGGGCTCAGCGTCAGCAAAAAACGGGATGAGGCGCCACGTCTGGCCGGTGTCATTCAATTGGCGCGCGGCTGGGCCGGCTTCCAGGGGCGGCGCTTTCTCCTGAACAGGGGAAGCGTGACTTTTGACAAAGAGACACAGCTGAATCCCCGGCTGGATATCCTCGCCCAGTACGAGCATGACGACTACGTAATTGACGCGGTGGTCGGCGGTACGGCCGAGACCCCGAACCTGGATTTACGCAGCACGCCACCTTTGGAGCAGGCTGATATTCTGGCGGTGTTGCTGTTCGGCAAGCCTGCCAGCGCGCTGAATAAGGGCGAGGAGGTTGACCTGCAACAAGAGGCCGTGGCGCTGACCAGCGGCTATGCCGCAGCAACGCTCGGCCAATCGGTGTCTGACGCCCTCGGCCTGGACACGTTGGGGATTGACCTGAGCGACCTGGATTTTTCCGGCGGTCAGGTCGGCTTTGGACGCGCCCTGACCCGCAAAACGCGCATCTCCGCCTCCCAGGGCCTCGGCGGCAAACAGGGCCAGGAGGTGGCGATTGATTACGAGATGACGCCCAACCTGGATTTACGGACAAGCGCCGACTCCAAAGGCTCCAGCAGCGCCGATATCATCTGGCGCAAGCGCTATTAGGGGAAAAGACTCGCACCCCAGCCGCAGTAACGCTGCCTACGGCGCACGATTGGAATACAACTAGCGCGTTTCCCGATAGGCTGTGGTAGGTCGGATTAGCGAAGCGTAATCCGACAAGTCCGGGCTGTCGGGTTACGCCTGCGGCTAACCCGACCTACACGGCTACACATAATGGTGAACCGCGCTAGGCGACACCCTGACGATCAAGCTCGGCAAACAGCTCTGCCAGAGACAGAGAAAATCCGGCCAGGACCGTTCCACCGTCAAGCGTCTGTTCTGCCCCCAGCAGTGTGGATTGATCGGGTGCCGTATACACTTCGACGGTTCGCGCGACAGGATCGACAAACCAGGCCAGCCGCACCCCGGCGGTGAAATACTCGCGCCGTTTGCGGTCCATCTCTGCCGCGGTATTGCCCTCGCTCAGCACCTCGACGACGAGGTCCGGCACGAGGCCCGGGATGGGATCGGTGGGTACCCGTCGCTCGGGCAGGCGCTGCCAGGAGATAAACGCCAGGTCTGGAATCCGGACCAGACCGGGAGCGAGCCGCAGCATGCCGTCGGCACCGGTCACCAGCCCCGGATTGCGCGTCCTCACGAATCCCCATAACACCGCACTCAAGGCGATGGTCAGAAATGATTCCCGAAACCCCATCAGTTTCTCCACCAATACGCCCTCGACCAGCTCACACAACACACCGTGGCGCTGGCGCACATCGAGAATATCCGTTTCCGTCGCCGTCCCCGGCAGCGGGCGAAACCGCGTCCGGGACGGAGACACCCCCCCCAGTTGACCCAACAGGTCAGCCACGGTTTCAATGCTGTTGGTAGCAGTGTGCGGATTCGTCATGACTCTCGTGTCTCTGATGTAAAAATCCAGCCGGAGACCGCGCGGTACGAGTCTTGAGCTATTGCATTTCGCATTAGAAAAAGCAATCAGATCCTGGAGGGGAGAGGAACAGCGCGTGAACGTGCCACTCGTCGATCTCAAAGCCCAGTATGCAAGTATCGCGTCCGACATCCGGGCCGCGATTGACCGGGTGTGCGCGTCGCAACACTTCATCCTCGGTCCCGAGGTCAGCCGCCTTGAGGCGGAGGTCGCCGCCTTTTGCGGCGCCCGCTTCGGGGTCGGCGTGTCGTCCGGCACCGACGCCCTGCTGGCCGGCCTGATGGCGCTCGGTGTCGGAGCCGGCGACGAGGTGGTGACCACGCCGTTTTCGTTTTTCGCCACCGCCGGTGTCATTGCCCGGCTCGGCGCCCGACCGGTGTTTGTTGATATCGACCCCCAGACCTTCAATATCGACCTGGGCGCGGCCCCGGCCAAACTGAGCGCCAGGACAAAAGCCATCATCCCGGTCCACCTCTACGGGCGGTGTGTCGATCTGACGGAGACGGCACGCTTGGGAGAAACGCACAACATTCCGGTCATTGAGGACGCCGCTCAGGCGATTGGCGCGACCGACCCCCACGGTCGGTCTGCGGGCACGGGCGGTGTGATGGGCTGTTTTTCGTTTTTCCCCAGCAAAAACCTGGGCGCCTTTGGCGACGGCGGCATGATCGTCACCAACGATCAGGGGCTGGCCGAGCGGCTGCGCAGCCTGCGCGTCCACGGCGCTACCGGCAAAGACCACTACGCCGTGCTTGGCGGCAACTTTCGGCTCGACGCCCTGCAGGCGGCTGTCCTGCGGGTGAAGCTGCCGCATGTGGCGGCCTGGACGGCCAAGCGGCGTGCCAATGCCGACCGCTACCGGCGCCTGTGTCGGGCTGCCGGGCTCCTGGACTGGCTCAGCCTGCCCCAGGATACGCCCGGCCACACCTATCACCAGTTCACGATTCGGCTGCCCGGGCGCGACCGGGTGGCCGAGTTGTTGCGGCGACGCGGAGTGGCCACCGGGGTCTATTATCCGCAGCCGCTGCACCTCCAGGAGTGCTTTGCCCCGCTCGGCTATCGGGAAGGCGATTTCCCCCACGCCGAGGCGGCCGCCCGCGAATCGCTGGCCCTGCCCATCTACCCGGAACTGAGCGAGGTCCAACAGCGCTATGTCGTGGACGCGCTTAAAGCCGCCCGCCGGGAATCCGACGGCTGAGTCTGGGCGAGAGACTGAAACGGAACGAGTCTCAGTCTTCCTCCATCGGCAGGAACTCGGGAAAGGCCTCAATGCCGAGCTGGGCCGCATCCTGGCCCGACTCCTCAACCTGCTGAGGGACGCGGGCGCCGAAGGCCCTGTCGATGAGCCGCCAGACGAGCAGCGAGGAGCCGAACACGAACACGCCGATGGTCACGATGCCGGTCAGCTGCACGAACAGATTGCCCCCGGCCGCGATGCAGGCCGCTAGTGTCCCCCACACCCCGGCGCCCATATGGGCGGGAATGGCGCCGACCTCGTCGTCGATTCTCAGGCGCTCCAGAATCTTCATGCCGACCACGCACACGCCGCCGCCAATCGCGCCGATGAGAACCGCCCAGTAATGGTCCACGATATCGGGCCCGGCGGTGATCGCTACGAGGCCGCCGATGGCGCCGTTGAGGGAGGCGAGCAGATCGACCCGGCCCAGAATCGGCCGTGACAGGCTGAGGGCTGTCAGCATGCCGGCTGCGGCAGCAAGGTTGGTGCTGGCGATGATGTTGCTGACCATGATCGCGTCGGCCGCCCCACTGAGGGCGAGCTGTGAGCCACCGTTAAACCCCAGAAAGCCCAGCCAGATGATGAGGACGCCGAGCGTCACCCTCGGCACGTTGTTGGGCGGCGTCGGCCGGACGCTTCCGTCGGCGCGAAACTTGCCCCGGCGCGCCCCGACAACGAGCACGCCGGCCAGCGCCGCCCAGCCGCCGGTCGAGTGGACGACGGTCGATCCGGCAAAGTCCTTGAAGCCCAGCGCTCCCAGCCAGCCGCCGCCCCAGGTCCAGGCGCCGATGGTCGGATAGATGATCGCCGTCAGCACGGCAATGAACAGGAAGAACGACCACAGCTTGACCCGTTCGGCCAGCGTGCCGGACACGATTGAGGCCGTCGAACCCACAAAGACCATCTGGAAGAACCAATCGGCCATGGTGGCAGAGCCGCTGTCTATGACGGCGACGGCAGCGGACTCGTCGCCGCTGAGCAGCGCCCTGTCCGCCTCGGTGGTGCCGTAGAACAGCTCAAGCGACCCGAACCAGCCGCCCTCCTCAACGCCGCTATACATGATGTTATAGCCGATCAGGTAGAAGGTCAGGCCGGCGATGGAGTACAGGCCGATATTCTTGAGGCAGATGACCGACGCATTCTTGGTGCGCACCGAGCCGGCTTCCAGCATGGTGAAGCCGGCACACATCCACATGACCAGCACGCCCCAGATCAGGAAAGAAAAACTGTTCAGAACGAACTGTGTCTCGCCGTCCAGGGCTGCCTGGGCCGCCCGGGGCGCGAGCAGTGTGGCGACCGCCAATCCAGGCCAGACCACTGCGCGCCGGGCAGTCCCCGACGGCAGGCTGCGTCGCATCGCCCTAGTCCACCAGCCGGGTCAGGATCCGCTCGTACTCCGCATTATCCGCCGCCTCGACGCTGACGGTGTGCACATCGACCCCGCAGGCTTCCTGCTCCTGCATGCGGTCGAGACACGCCTCGACCGGACCGGCGCAGAAGGTTTCATCGACCAGCTCGGCGGTGACCGCTTCGGCCGCAGCCCGTGACCCGTTCTGCCAGGCGCGCTTGACCTGCTCGACGGTCTGGCCATGACCGAGCCGGGTCAGCTGGGCGGCGTAGTAGACCCCCATCCGGCCGATATAGAAGGCTGCGGTGCCGGCGTGGACGGCGCGCGCGCGGGCGACATGCGGGGTGACGGCCACCGCGCTCGGCGCCCGAACCGAGACGGCGTCGGCGGGCCGGCCGGCCGCCACGCTCATGCTGCGCACAGCGTCGATTTCGGCCTTGAGCTGTTTCATCGGTAGCCAGATCGGCAACCAGCCGTCGGCCAGCTCGGCGGTCAGCTTGAGGCTTTTGGCGTTCAGCGTCGCCAGGTAGATCGGAATCTGATTCCGCACCGGCTGGAAGCGCAGGGTAAAGCCGCGCTGGAGATTGAACAGTTTGCCCTGGTAGTTGAGCTTGTCGCCCTTCATCAGGGTGTTGATAATCTCGATGTACTCCTTGAGCCGGGTGCGCGGGGGCTCGAACGGAACGCCGTGGAAGTGCTCGATCACCTGCGCCCCGCTGGTCCCCAGACCAATAATCATCCGCCCGCCGGACAGCTCGTCCAGGGTCGCAAAATGCTGGGCCAGGGCGGCCGGGGTGCGGGAGTAGATGTTCACAATCCCGGTGCCGAGCTGAATATGGGTGGTTTCATAGGCCAGGACCGACAGGATGGTAAAGGCGTCTCGGCCCCAAGCCTCGGGAATCCAGACCGAGTGGACGCCGGCCGCGTCTGCAATCTTCACCCGTTCAACGATCGCGGCGTAGTCAATACTGCCCTGCCAATCAATACCAACCGAAACTTTATGTGCCATCGTTCCTCCTTCGCTCGGGCGGACTGTAGCATAAGCCGGGCAGTGGAACGAGTCGAGCCGGCTTCAGCTTGACAATCCGCCGGGCCTGAGCCACAAGGATCGCATGAACATCGAAGCACTGGCCCAACGGCTGCAAGTCCTCGAAGACATCGAAGCCATCAAACGCCTCAAAGCCCGTTACTGCGCTTTTTGTGACGACGGCTATAACCCGGACGGCATCGCCGGCCTGTTTGTCGAAGACGGGGTGTGGGACGGGGGGAAGACGTTTGGCACGTGTGAGGGGCAGGCGGCGATTCGGAAGTTTTTCACCGGCGCCCCAAAACAGCTACCGTTTGCCCTCCACTACGTCATGAACCCGCGCATTGAGGTGCACGGCGATACGGCCGCCGGCCACTGGTATCTATTCCAGGCCTGTAGCTATGCCAAGAACAACCAGGCGGTCTGGGGGGCAGCCACCTATACCGAAGCCTACGTACGGGTGGACGGCGAGTGGAAGTTTCAGCGCCTCAGTGTCGCTCCCAGCTTCTGGACGCCGTATGAGCAGGGCTGGGAGAAGAAGCCGTTTGTCTAGCGCAAATAACGCTGCTGAGTAGCCCTTCGACTTCAGGCGCGCTGCGCCTTACGCTCAGGACTAACGGCCTCCCGTTCGTGCTGAGCGTAGCGGAGCGAAGTCGAAGCAGGGCTGCCGGATCGCGTCCGGCAGGGCTACAGCCTAACGTGAAACGCGCTAGGACTGGGCAGACTGCGCCTCACAGTTGGCCGCTGACCGTATAATAGCCCCGCACCGGCGAAGCCTGGAAAAACGCGGCCAGAGCCTGGGCCGCGCGCGGAAAAAACGCGCCCGGCTCGTCGGCCGCCCGCATGGCCTCGGCCGAGGTCCACAGACTCAGACCCAGCCCGCTGCCGGCCTGGCGGTCGGCAAACCAGAACACCCCCTGAAAGCCGGGCTGTTGTTTCAGCTCGGGCAGCAGCACGTTGACATACACCTCCAGCGCCTGGTCGAGCGTGTCGCCGGCTACCGGCAGGCTGAGCGTCCGCGCCACCCGTCCGCCCAGAGCGTGGCCGGCCTGCACGCACACCTCGTACAGGTCGGGCGTCGGCGGCTGGTCCAGAAAGGGCAGCAGCATGGCCGAGACGATGCGCTGGCTGTGCGGCTGGGAGCGGCGCAGATCGTCCCGCCGCTCCCACAGCGAAACCAGCAGACCGCGCTGTGCGTCGGCGTCGGTCAACACCAGCCCACCGCCAAACCCGCGCCGCTGGAGCAGGTCGGGAACGGCGCTTTTGCGATACACAGCCAAAAAGTCGGCCAAAAAGTCGTCACTGTAGTCCGGTTTGAACCGGAGCGGAATCACACGCGCATACATGGCTTACACCAGCTCCTGCAAATCGCCCAGCAAGCCCCGGATGACGGCAAACCCCCGGTCCCAGAACTCCGGCCGGTTGATATCCATGCCGAGTTGGGCCAGGGCGTGTTCGGGGCGCTCGGAGCCGCCGCTCCGGAGCAGTCGGAGGTAGGCCGGCATGAAGGCCGGTCCCTCGTCGAGATAGCGCTGGAACAGGGCCAGGGTCAGCAGCTCGCCGAACGGGTAGGCGTAGCAGTAAAAGCGGCTGTGGATAAAATGTGGGATGTATGACCAGCCCCAGCGGTAGACCGGCGGCAGCTCGACGCTGTCGGCGAACAATTTCTCCTGCTCCCGCCACCACAGCCGGCCGAGGTCCTCGGCGCTGAGTACCTCCTGTCGGCGCTGGGCGTGGGCCGCCATCTCAAAGCGGGTCAGCGCGGTCTGGCGAAACACCGTGCCATACATATCCTCGAGCGTGTCACACAGGATGGCCCGCCGCGCCGCAGGGTCGTCGGCTTGGTCCAGCAGGTGACGGGTCAACACCATCTCGGCAAACACCGAGGCGGTCTCGGCCAGCACCAGTGGCGCATCATAGTTCAGCAGGCGCTGGTCGCGGGCCAGGCAGTAATGAATCCCGTGGCCCAACTCGTGGGCTACAGTCGCCACATCGCGGCCCGTCCCGGTGTAGCTGCATAGAATATAGGGGTGGTGCTGGGGCGACAGGGCGGCGCAAAACGCCCCGCCCCGCTTGCCGGCCCGCACCTCGGCGTCGATCCAGCGCTGCTGAAAAAAATCCGTCGCCAGGGCCGCAAAGTGCTCGTCCACCTGCCCGAAGGCAGTCACAATCAGTTCCTGGGCGGCGGACAACGGAATGGACTCGGCCGTGGTGTCGAGCGGCGCGTACACGTCCGTGTAGCTCAGGCGCTCCAGGCCCAGCAGGCGCGTCTTGAGCCGAAAGTAGTCCTGGATCAGCGGGTAGTGTCGCTCGACCGCTCCCAGCATGGCTTCGACTGTGGTCGGCGCAATCTCGTTGGCCAGATGGGTCGGGGCGGTCACATCGTCATAGCGGCGGAGGTCGCACTCAATCCGGTGGTCGAGCAGGAGGTTATTGAAAATCGAGGTCAGCACCAGACCGTGCTCGGCATAGGTCTCCAGGAAGGTCGTCAGGGCGCGGCGGCGGACTGCGGCGTCCGGGTTGCGCAGCAGGGCCATGACTTCTCCGTCGGTCAGCTCCTGGCGCTCGCCATCAAGCTCCAGAGGAAAACGCAGCGAGCCGCTGAGTTCGCCGTACAGCTGGACAAAGGCGCTCTGGCCGGACAGCTTTTTCTGATTCAGCAGCTGTTCTTGTGTTTCGCTCAGGGTGTGCGGCCTGAAGCGACGCACGGCGTCGAGGTAGTGGCGATAGGCGGCCAGCTCCGGGCTGGCCAGCAGCCGCTCCAGTTGCCCGTCGTCAAGGGCGATCAGCTCAAGGCTGAAAAAAACGTGCACATTGCCGGTCTCGGTGGCCGCCTCGCGCGTGCGCTGGACCAGCCGCTGGGCGGCCGGATTCTGGGTATCGGCGGCAAACAGCAGGGAGGCGTAGAACGACGGGCGGGATTCCAGCGCCAGCAGCGCTTCGTACTCGGCCAGGGCTGCGGCCAGGCCGGGTCCGTCGAGCGTGGCGATTTTGTCCCGATGGGCGCGGGCAAATGCCTCGGCGCGGCGTCCGGCTTCGGCCAGGTCGGCCTCCAGCTGCGGGTCGTCCGGGCCGTGGTACAAGTCGTCCAAATTCCAGCTGATCCCCTCGGCGTGTTGTTCGCTGCGCGCCACTGCGGTATGCCTCCCGTCGGCCACTGTTCCAGCCTCCGGCCGACTTGTAAAGGCTGGGTGTCGCTTGACTTTAGCCGGCAAGTGGCAGACAAGAGGGCAGGAGGGAAGACGTATGAAAACCACAGGTGTTTCACACATTGCGGTCGGCGTCCGAGACATGGACAAATCTCTGGCTTTTTACCGCGATCTGCTGGGTTTTGAGGTCATGCGGGACGAAATTCAGCCCACCCAGGGCACGGTGCTGCCGGCCCTGTACAAAGACCCCCACGACCAGCGCCGGGTGGCCACCCTGTACTGGAAACGCGGCAAGGGCGAGGCGTTTCTGGTCCTGTCTGAGCACTCCGACAAGCCGGTCAGCGGCGAGCCGATCAAGCTCGACCAGATCGGTGTCCACCATTTTGCGTTTTGGGTCGAAGACCTGCCCGGCGTGTATGAGGAACTCAAAGCCAAGGGCGCCGAGTTCGTGGTGGCGCCCAGCAAGGCCAAGACGGCCGACGGCGTTTTTCACAGCGCCTTCCTGTGCGACCCGGACGGCATTCTGGTTCAGCTCGACGAGCTGGTGGAAGAATGAGCCATGACTGAGCCCCACGCCCTGTCGATCGTCGCTGCCGCGGAGCAGCTGCGGACCGGCCGGCTCTCGCCGGTTGAACTGGTCCGCTCGTGTCTTGAGCGCATTGAGCGGCTGGAGCCGCAGCTTCAGGCCTGGGTCACGCTCGACGCCGAAGCGGCTCTGGCTGCGGCCGAAGGCTGCCACACCGCCATTCGGCAGGGCCACTATCGGGGACCGTTGCACGGTATTCCAATCGGCCTGAAAGACATTTTCTTTACCGCCGGGGTGAAAACGAGCATGGGCTCACCGATCTACGCCGACTTCGTGCCGGACTATGACGCCACCAGCGTCAGTCGGCTGAAGGAGGCCGGGGCGATCATGCTGGGCAAGGCTCACACCACCGAGTTTGCCGTGCTGACCCCAGCCCCGACACGCAATCCGTGGAACCCGGAGCATACCCCCGGCGGCTCAAGCAGCGGGTCGGCCGCTGCGGTTGTCGCCGACATGTGTCCCGGAGCGCTCGGCTCACAGACCTATGGTTCGACGATCCGGCCGGCCGCCTACTGTGGCTGTGTAGGGCTCAAACCGAGCTACGGCCGGATCAGTGCCTACGGGGTGTATCCGGTCGCCTGGAGTCTGGACCACGTCGGGATCTTCAGCCGCAGCGTGGCCGACGCGGCCGTCCTGCTTCAGACCCTGGCCGGCGATGACCCGCACGACCCGGCGTGTTCCAGCGCTGCGGTTCCGGACTACAGCCAGGCCCTGACCGAGCCCCGAGCGCCACGACTGGGCATCATCCGCGAGTTTTTTCTCGAACGGGCCGAGCCCGAAACCCGCACCCACCTTGAAAGCGTGGCGCAACGGCTGGCCCAAGCCGGCGCCCAGCTTGTGGAAGTGTCGATGCCGGCCAGCTTCACAGGCGCGCCCGAGGCGGCCTTTCAGATGCTGTACGCCGAGGCGGCGGCCGCCCACCGCGAGGTGTACGCCGAGCACAAGGCTCGCTACAGCCCCCAGATGCGGGACATCATCGAAAAAGGCCGGGCGTTGTCAGCTGTGGACTACGCCGAAACCCGCCGCCACCAGCAGCGCTTTCGCCACGACCTGAACGCCGTATGTCAGACGGTCGATGCCGTGCTCGCCCCCTCGACTCCGGCCCCGGCCCCCCACGGCCTGGACTCAACCGGTGATCCGGCCTTCAACGGCCCGGCCAGCTTCAGCGGCCTGCCCAGCCTGGGTCTGCCCTCGGGGCTGAGTGCTGCGGGCCTTCCCTTCGGCATTCAGCTGATGGCGGGTGCGTTTGCCGAGGACAGGCTGCTCGGCGTTGGCGGGTGGTGTGAGCAGGTGTTGGGCTTTGATCGGCGACCACCCGAGGCCTGATCGTTTCCAGACAAGGAGCCGTTGCCCGTGACCCGAGCCAAGCAGGAATACGACGCCATTGCTGCGGCCTATCAAGACTCCAAGCAGCTGTCGTTTCGGCAGTATGTGGAAGAGTACACTCTGTTTGAGATATTGGGAGATATTCGGGGCAAAGACGTGGTGGACCTGGCCTGTGGTGAGGGATTCTACACCCGAAAAATCAAGCAGGCCGGGGCCGCGCAGGTCACCGGAATAGACATTTCCGGAGCAATGGTCCGGCTGGCCGAAGAACAGGAACGGCGCCAGCCGCTGGGCTGCAAATATGTGCATCAGGATGTGGCGACACTGCGCATGGCCCAGGCCGCCGATATTGTCGTGGCCATGTATCTGCTGAATTATGCCCAGACCAGAGAACAACTCTTCCGTTTTTGTCAGGTCGCCGCCGATATCTTACGGTCTGGGGGACAGTTTGCCGGCTTCAACGACAATATTCGGAACCCGGCTCAGGGAACCGTGTCGTTTGCCAAATACGGGTTTGAGAAAACGAGCGTCTATCCGCCCCAGGAGGGGGACGCGATTGTGTACCGGTTTACAAACGAGGATGGGCGGCAGTTTGAATTCAAAAACTTCTTTCTGAAACCGGAAACCTATCAGGCGGCTTTTGAGCAGGCCGGCTTCGTGAATTTTCGATGGGTCACCCTGCTCCATCCCTCCCAGCGGGACAACTCCTTCTGGGGTGACTTCATATCAAACCTGCCCTTGGCCGGCTTTGTGGCCAGCAAAGAATAGGCCGGCTGAGCCGGTCTGTCAGACGCCGAAAAACCGGGCGGCGTTTTCGCCCAGAATTTTGTTGACCGAGGTTTCGGGTAGCTTCCCGAGGGCGTGACGGGCCTTGGCGACCGGCTCGACAAAGCCTTCGGCGTGGGGATAATCCGAGCCGATAAAAAACTTGTGGTCGCCGAGCAGTTCGACCATGTACGGCAGCAAGCGCTCTTCGGGGTCGGCCGAAATCCAGATATTGCGCTCGAAATACTCGCTGGCGGGCCGCGCCATCTGACACGTGTGGCCCATATAGCTGTAGCGATAATCGAGCCGATCGAGCCACTCAACGACCCAGCCGCAGGCCGCCTCGATGGTGGCTACCCGTAGACGCGGAAAACGCTCAAAGACCCCGTCATAGACCATCGTGGTCAGCGCCATGCGCGGGTCCTGAATGGTGTTCATGCTGAGGTACATGAATCCGGGCCGACGGTCCTCGTACCAGTCGTGGCCGATATAGTCACGGTGGACGACCAGATGCAGACCGACCGCCATATCCAGCTCTTGGGCGCTGGCCCACACCGGATCGAAATCCGGACAGCCAAAGCTCTTACCCTCGACCGGCAGGGCGCCGATGAACACGGTACGCACGCCGGCCTGGGCCAGGCGTTCGAGTTCCTGGACGGCCGCCTGGGGATGGCGCAGGGAGAGATGGCCGACCGGGAAGAGCCGCTGGCGATGGGTGGCACATACCTCGACGGCCCAGGTGTTGTAAGCCCGGCAGTGCGCTGCGGCCAGCTCGGGGTCGTCAATCTGCCCCTCCCACAGCAGGCCCAGGGTGGGATAGATGAACTGGCACGCCATGCCCTCCTGGTCGAGGAAGGCGATGCGGGCGTCCATGTCTTCGAGGCTGTTGTTGAAGGCGGCCGAGAAATCAAAGTGGCCCAGCCCCGAGCCCTCTTCCTTCTGGCCGTAGCCCACGCCCACCCCGAGCAGCTGTTCCATGCTGAACTCGCCGACGCCGCGAACCGCCTTGTCCTCGTTGACCAGCATGACGTAGCGGCCGTCGGCCTCCTGGCGAAAGCGCAGACAGCGCGGCCGGTGGCGCGGCTCGATATAGCGCTCCCACAGATCGAGCGGCTCCATGAAATGACTGTCGGCATCAATAATCCGGCTCATGGGATGTCTCTCCTGAACGGAAGGTCTGGAAAAAGGGTGGGGACGAGAAAGGCGGGCGGGACAGGCGGGGTGGAAGAGAGGCGGACCGCCCGCCCCTCTCTTCCCTTTATCTTAGGCGGCTTTGAGCTGGGCCTTGCTCGGGGAGAGCTGGCACTCGAACATCTCGCCGCCCTTCATGATGACCTCAAGGTTGTCCCGATCCTGGAGAACGGTGATGTCTTTGGCCGGGTTGCCGTTGACCACCAGCAGGTCGGCCAGCTTGCCGGCCTCAATCGAGCCCAGCTCGTCCTTCATGCCCATCAGCTCGGCGCCGTTGACCGTGGCCCAGCGGATCACGTCGAGCGGACTGATGCCCGCGCCCTCGACATAGGCTTCGAGTTCCTTGGCGTAGTCGCCGTGGGGCATGATCGAGATGCCGAAATCATCCCCGATCAGCAGCTTGACGCCGGCCTTATTGGCCTTGGGCAGCATCTTGGCAAAGTTGGCAACGCCCCGGCTCATGCCCTCAATCTCGTCCCACATGACCTTGCCGCTGCGTTTGTTCTCCTCAACCACCATCCACGGGAAATACATACTCGGCGTCAGGAAGGTCCCGTTCTTGGCCATCAGCTCGATGCACTCCTCGTCCATGCGGTCGCCGTGGTCGATGAGATCGACCTTGGCCTTGATAGCGGCCTTGATGCCCTTTTTGGAACAGATATGGCCGCGAATCTTTCGGCCCCGCTCGTGAACCGCGTTGGACGCCGCCTCGATCTCGTCCTGACTCATGGTCATGGTCTCGATCGGCCACGGCAGGCCGTGCCCGCCGGTCGGATACAGCTTGATCATCTCTACGCCGTCTTTGATTTCTGCCCGGATGGCTTTGCGGAACTCATCCGGACCGTCACAGATATAGGCCAGCCCCTCCATCCTGAGGTTCCAGAACGCCGGATGGCTATCGACCGAGTCACCGGTCGTGACTACGTCGCGGCCCGCAGGCATGAAGCGCGGACCGGGAATCAGTCCTGAGCTGATGGCCTTCTTGAGCGAGACATCGATATTGTGCAGGGTCCCGGCTCCGACCGCGCCGGTGAAACCGCTGCGCAGCAACAGCTCGGCGTTTTTGGCCGCAATCAGCGCCAGATGGGTCGGGTGGTACTTCATATCAATGTCGTTCAGATCGCTGATATTGGCGTAGGCGACGTGGTAATGGCTCTGGACCATGCCCGGCATCAGCGACTTGCCGTTCAGGTCGTAGACCGTGTCCTGAGCGGTCGGCTTGGGCACCCGACCGTTGGTGCCGACTGCGGTAATGCGCTCGTCCTCGACCACCACGGTGGCGTTGGCTTTGGGCCGGTGGAGCCCGTCAATCAGATTTGCCCCGCGAAAAAAAGTGCGTCCCATACTTCTGCCCTCCTCTGGGTAGTGTAGCCTGTGTGTCTGATGACCTTCTTTCTTATCAGCCTCCGGCTACGGCTTGTCAAGGCGAAGACGCCCGGGCTTACAGATCGCCTCGCAGATCGTCTCGCAGATCGTCTCACAGGTCTTGGACTGCGGGCGCGACCTGTGTGGCAAAGCGGTTCATGGCGGCCAGGACTTTGTCGTGCGGCACCCTGCCGCCGGGATTGAACCAGCAGATCAGCTCCTGCATCTTGAGCCGCTCGTGCAGCGCCCGGATGCGCTCAATACACTCGTCCGGCGAACCAAAGATCGCCATGTTCTGGGTCATGGTCTCGAAGGTCAGGCTGTCCACGCTCTTCTGGACTTCTTGCAGATAGCGGTAGCTGTCCGAGCCGCTCTGGGCG
This sequence comes from uncultured Binatia bacterium (SeqCode), assembly GCA_965243735.1. Taxonomy (GTDB): domain Bacteria; phylum Desulfobacterota; class Binatia; order Bin18; family Bin18; genus JAAXHF01. Next base: position 1,347,665 of record CBDEVZ010000008.1, on the reverse strand, counting down.
TCCACGGCCGCCCGGACCATACCCGACACGCTCTGGAAATAATTGCCCAGGCTGGGCTCGATGTTGTCTCGGACCTCGTCCAGACTGTCGCCCGGCCGCATGAAAAACATGGCTGAAACGTCCGGCCGGGCCTCACCGTTTGAGACTGGACTGTCGGCCCAGGCCTGGCGATAGCGGTCAACCTGCTCATACATGCGGGGCAGCGGGTTGGTGACTGAGGCGACAAAGATCGGATAGTGCTCGTGGCCGGCAAACACCGCGGTCTCCGGACTGTTGGCGGCGACCCGCAGCGGGGGATGGGGTTTTTGGAACGGCTTGGGCACGACGCTCGTCTCAGGGATGTGGTAGAACTGTCCGTCGTAAGAGAAGGAATCGGTCGTCCAGGCTCTTTTGATGATCTCAAGCGATTCCTCAAAGCGCTGACGGCTCTCTTCACGCGAGGCGTTGAAGCCGGCGAAGTGGAGCGGGATCGCACCCCGGCCAACGCCGAACTCCAGCCGCCCAGCGCTCAGAATATCCACGGTCGCGCCGTCCTCGGCGCTGCGGATGGGATGCCACAGCGGCAGCAGACTGACGGCGATGCCGAGCCGGATGGTGCGGGTTTTCTGGGCAATAGCGGTGGCGACAATCAGGGGCGAGGACATGATCGAAAAGGGTTTGTAAAAATGCAGCTCGGCCAGCCAGGCACAGCTGAAGCCGAGTTCGTCACCGTACTGGACCTGTTCAATCGTCTCGCGGTAGCGGGTGATGTCGGACTGGTCGTCCGCGCACGGAAGTTGATAAAAAAGACCGAATTTCACAGAGTCCCTCCTTCACGGCCATGGTCGAAACCGAGTACGTCTCGCCACTGTTTTGAACATGCGAATGGCCGGCCTGTCAAGCCGCCGGACGCGTCGCGCTTGTGCCGGTCGCCCGGCCTGGGCTATAGTCGGCAGTCGGTCCGCTATCGTCCTATATCAGACACAGGGAGGAAGCCGTATGGCAAAAGCACCGGCCAAGAAAAAACCAACTCCGAGAACCGCCGCCTATCGCAAGGGCATTCAGATTCGCAAACAGCTGAGCGGCAAACGCTACGGCGGGCAGGCCACGGCGCTGGCCGAACTGGCGCCCGACCTGGAAGACATGCTGAACGAAGTCGTGTTCGGCAAGGTCTGGGGCCGACCGGGCCTGGAGATAAAAATGCGCAGTGTGGCCGTCATTGCCGCCCTGACCTCGATGCAGCGCCTGCCCCAGCTCAAAGGCCATATCGCCAACGGCCTGAACGTTGGCCTGAGCAAAGAGGAGATCGTCGAGATCCTGATCCAGATGGCCTTTTATGCCGGCGTACCGGCTGCGGTCAACGCCTTTCAGGTGGCCAAGGAAGTCTTTGACGCTGAAGGCATCTAGCCGCCCCAGGCCGCCATCGAGCCAGGCATGGACCTCAGCACCTTGACGCTCAACACCGACCGCTTTTTGCGCGTGCTGGGCGACATGGTTGCGGTCGGTGCGCGGCTGCAGAACTCGCTCAGCAAAGAGGCGCCGCCGCCCCAGGAAGACCTGGCCGGCGATATTGTTGTCGAGGAGCTGCGGCCGCTGGTGCGGGCCGGCAAGCTGCGCCTCGAGCGCGTCAGCTATGCCGAGGGCCGGGGCAACCTCATCCTCACCTACCCGGGCAGAACCGACCGCACGGTCGCCTTTGTCGGGGCGCATCTCGATGTCGTGCCGGCCGACCCGGCCGAGTGGCGGCGTCCACCGTTTCGGCTCCACCGCGAGGGCGGCCGCCTGTACGGCCGAGGCGTCACCGACTGTTTGGGTCATGTGGCGGTCCTGACCGATCTGTTCCGCCAGCTGGCCGCCTCAGATATCACCCTCGACCATACCGTTGTCGGCGTCATTATCGCCAACGAGGAACTCTCCCGAGTCAGCGGCATCGGCATCGGCAGGCTGGTCAAGGACGGCCGGCTCAGCCACCTCAAGGCCGGCCCGGTGTACTGGCTCGACAGCGCCGACTTCGGACCGACCCTGGCCACCGGCGGCATGGCGCCGTGGCGGCTGCGGGTCGAGGGCAAGGCCGCCCACTCCGGTTTTCCCCAGGACGGGATCAACGCCGCGGAGCTGGCCTTTGAGGCTACCCGGGCCTTGCAGGGCTGGTTTTATGCCCACTATCCGCCCCACCCCAAGGAGCGGGAGTATGGCTTTCAGGGACCGTCCTCGCTCAAGCCGACCCGGGTCACGGTTCGCAACGATACGCTGAGTAAGATTCCGGCCACCGCCGTGGTTGAGGGCGATATCCGTCTCACCCCGTGGTACTCCGCCCAGGAGGTTCGCGACGGCGCGACGGCGTTTATCAATAATCTCGATATTCTCAGCCTGCCCGCGCTCGGCCCGAGCCGCTACCGCTTGGGAGGGGGTGAGGTCGGAACGGTCAAGCTGGAGAGCATCGGGCTGCCGGCCGGCGGCATAGTCTGCGACCGCAGCTCGGTCGGCTACCAGGCCCTGGCCGAGGCCGTGGCTGCGGTACAGCCCAACTCCCGGCCGTTTTCGGTAACGGGCGGCCTGCCGTATGTCCACATGTTGCAAACCCACGGCTTTGATATTCAGATTACCGGCTTTGGCCGGCTGGATACCTATCACGCGCCAAACGAGTTCGCCGAACTCATCCACATGCATCAGGGCTTTGAGATCCTGTGTCGTATCCTGGCCCGGTTCGGCTAGGGCTCCATACCGAGGGAGGTCACGATGAGCGAACACCCCACGATTGTCTTTCTGTACTCCCCGCGCTACGTGCCGCAGCAGATCATCGACATGGCCACCGCCCAGGTTCCGACCGGCTTTCGTCTGGAGCTGCTCGAACAGGACGCGCCGGCCGAGCTGCGTCGCGAAAAAATCTCCCAGGCCGACTTCCTGCTCGGCTATCCCGGCAATCCGTCCGGCCCGGAGATTGCCGCCGCCAGCCGGCTCAAACTCTTCCAGGTCCTGAGTGCCGGCTATGAATGGCTGGATCTGGACGCCTTTCAACACGCCGGGATTCCGGTCGCCAACAACGGCGGGGCCAACGCCCCGACGGTGGCCGAGCACGCCCTGCTGCTGATTCTGGCCGTGTATAAAAAACTGCCCCTGCACCACGACAGCCTGCACCAGGGACGCTGGCTGGGCTTGCAGGAAACCCTGGGCATGCGCGAGTTCCGGGCCAAGACCCTGGGGATTGTCGGCTTTGGCCGTATCGGCCGCCAGCTGGCCCGCCTGGCCAGCGGCTTTGAGGCCACGCTTCGCTACTACGATACGGTCCGCGCGCCGGCCGAGCTTGAGCGGGAGCTGGGCGCCACCGCCCTGCCCCTGGACGAGCTGCTGGGCGAGGCCGATGTGGTGTCAGTCCACACCCCGTTGACCGACCACACCCGGGGCATCATCGACGCCCGGGCGCTCGGACTGATGAAAGCCTCAGCCATCCTGATCAACACCTCGCGCGGTCCGGTGGTTGACGAGCCGGCGCTGATCGACGCCCTGCGCACCAGACAGATTGCCGGCGCCGGGCTGGACGTGTTTGCCGCCGAGCCGATGCCGACCGACAGCCCGCTGCTCGACCTGGACAATGTGGTTGTCACGCCCCACATTGCCGGCGTCACCCTCGACACCTGGGCACGGCGTATCAGCTTTGGCTTTGCCAATATCCAGCGGGTGGCCGCCGGACAGGCGGCCGAGTCGGTCATCGGCGGCGGAAAGGGCTGAGCCGCGACGAGGCGGCTTAGCGGCGGCGGAAGGTGATGCGGCCCCGGTCCAGGTCGTACGGAGACAGCTGGACAGTGACGGTATCGCCCTGGATGATCTTGATGAAAAATTTGCGCATCTTGCCCGCGACATGGGCCAGGACAATGTGCTCGTTTTCGAGCTTGACTCGAAAAAACGCGTTGGGCAGGACTTCGACAACCGTGCCGGTCATCTCAATGGCATCGGAGTCGGTGGTCCGCTCAGGTCTGGGGGTATTGCGATTTTGGGATCTTCTTCGGCTTCGGCTTCGACTTCGTCGTGGCGGCATTACTCCCTCTCAGGTCCAAAAAATCCTCAGCTCAGCTCCAGATCAACACACATCATCAGCGCCCCAGTCCTAGCATAGCCCCGGTCTGAACACAACTTCTCAGCCTGCGCTGGGCCGGGCGACCACGGTCGGCGTGTCCGGTACACGGCTCGGCGCCGGCTCCGCGCGGCCGTCGGCAGGCAGGAACAGCATGCACACCCAGGGCAGCACGGGCAGCACGCTGAGCACCTGCATCGCCGCCTCCACGCCCCAGGTGTCAGCGATAACGCCCAGGCCGGTGACGCTCAGGCCACCGACGCCAAAGCCAACCCCGGTCATCAGCCCGGCGGTCGTGCCCAGCCGGCCCTGCATCAGGTTCTGGGCAATCACCAGGGTCAACGCAAACATCGGCGACAAGAGCGCGCCAACCAGGGCCAGAACGATCAGGCTGAGGGCTCCGTCGGTGTGCAGAAACACCAGCAGCAGGGGACACAGCAGGCCGAAACTCAGGACCAGGAAGCGCTTATGGCCGATGCGGTCGGACACGGGGCCGGCAATCAGGGTCCCAACCGCTCCGGCAATCAGGAACAGAGACACAATCGAGCCGACCACAACCGTACTCTCGCCCCGCGCATCAAAGTACAACGGCACATAGGTAAACAAACCGGCATGCACGCACGAGCCGAGCATGACCACGCCCAACACCACCGCCATGGCCGCGTGGGGAATGGCCGGCGGCTCGGCTCGGACCTGGCTCGACGGCAGCCTGACCCGTGACAGCCACGGCAGGGAGCGGAGAAATATGCCGCCGACGATCAGCCCCGGTATCCACAGCAGCAGCAGGCCACGCGGCCCCAGGGCGGCCAGACACAGGACTACAGCCAGGGGCCCCAAGCCCAGGCCGATATTCCCACCGACCGAAAACAGCGAGATGCCGGTCGCCTTTTTTGCGCCGGTCGACAGATACGCGGTTTTGTACGCTTCGGGATGATAGCTGGCAATCCCGATACCGCTAATCAGAATCAACACCAGCAGCACCGGATAGCTGCCGGCCAGGCCCACGCTGGCCATGCCGCAGGTTGCGGCTACGACTCCAAAGGGCAGCAGCCAAGCCTTGGTACTGCGGTCGGACAGGTAGCCGAAGAGCGGCTGGACCAGCGACGAGGACACATTGGCGACCAGAATGAGGACGCTGGTCATGGTGTAGGACAGAGCAAAGGTATTTTTGAGAAACGGTAGCAGGGCGGGCAAGGCGCCCGTGTTCAGGTCAACCATCAGGTGACCCAGCCCCAGCAGGGCCAGGGCTTTTTTGTTCATTCCGTTCGACATGCGCAAACTCCTGTGTGTCGGACGGCCGGGTCGGCCGCAGGCAACTCACTATCAATCGGATCAGGAATCACCAGAAAATACAAGATTACAAAGGACCTCCCGGCCAGTCCGGCCGCAACCACGAAGGGTAGCGCTCAGCTGCCGGTCTAGGCAATCAGAAAGCCGGCCGTCATCGGGCCGAAGATGCCGGCAGATGCCGGCGGGCCGGATTGTAGCCTACGGTCGGACTCCGGGCCAGCCGAGCCGGGAACCACCCGCCCCCTTTAGCCGTCCGCCGAAAGCCGCTAGCCTGAGACCATGCTGGGCGAAGTACTGGCGCTGACATCGGCGTTCTTATGGGGAGCGGTGCCGGTTCTGATCCGGCGGGGTCTGACCTACTCGAGCACCTCGGTGGCGGTAGTCTGGGGGCTGATCGTCAGCCTGCCGCTGCTGGCCGCTGTGTTTGCCCTGCATCCCCGGCCGGTCAGTCAGGCGGTCGCGCCCCAGGCTGCGGTGTGGTTTGTGCTGGTCGGCCTGCTCGGGCCGTGCATCGGGCGGGTGTTCAACTTCATCGGTGTTGCCCGGCTGGGAGCGGCCAGAGCCACCCCCCTGGTCAATAGCGCGCCGCTGTTCACCACGCTGCTGGCGGTGGTGTTTTTACACGAGCAGATCACCCTCAGGATCGCCCTCGGCATGCTCAGCATTGTGGCCGGGGTGGGCTTTCTGACCGGACAGCAACGACCATGAATCTCAGAGACGCCGTGTATCCGCTGCTGGCGGCCGTGTGTTACAGCACCAACCCGATTCTGGCCAAGCTGGGTCTGCGTATCAGCAACGAGCCCATCCTCGGCGCCTGCATCGGCATGGTCGCCAGCGCGCTGGTGTATATCGCGTATTTTTTCGGCAGCGGCCAGAGCCGCCGGCTGTGGTCCATGCCCCGAGCCGCAGGCTGGTATTTCGGCCTGGCCGGCCTGGCCACAACGGTCGCCATCTTCACCATGTTCGGTGCGCTGCAATATCTGCCGGCCGCAGTCGTCGCCCCGCTGAGTTCGTCCGCCCCGCTCTTCACCCTGGTACTGAGCCAGCTGGCCCTGCGCGACATCGAGCGGGTCACGCGCTCCGACGTGATCGGTACGCTGCTGATCGTGGCGGGGGTGATTGTGCTGGTCAGCTGAAGCGGTTTTCATTTGCCGACGGCTGGTGTAGGTAGGGGGAAAAAGAGGAGGACAGGCCATGGATCTCGAACAGCTCGAACGGCGGCTACGCGCGGTTGAGGACATTGAGGCGATCAAAAAGCTCAAGGCCAAGTACTGCGCGGCGTGCGATGACCAGTATGATGCGGACGCGATTGCGGCGCTGTTTACCGAAGACGCGGTCTGGGACGGCGGCAACTTCGGCGTCCACCGCGGCCGCGAGGCAATTCGTACCTTCTTCCAGGGCGCGGCCGAAATTTTTCCTTTTGCCCTGCACCAGGTCATGAACCCGCTGATCGAGGTGGACGGCGATAGCGCGACCGGTCAGTGGTACCTCTTCCAGCCGTGCACCCTGGGCGAACACAACCAGGCCCTGTGGCTGGCCGCCAAGTACGCCGAGGAGTATGTGCGCAGCGGCCAGGAGTGGCAGTTCAAGAGTCTGAAGGTCAACGCCGAGTTCCTGACTCCATTCGAAGAGGGATGGGCCAAGAAGCCCTTCTTCGGCCAATAGCAGTCCTGAGGGAGAAGACCATGCCGTACATCGAACGGGAGAAGGGCGTCCGGATTCATTACAATCACTACGGCAAGGGCTTTCCCCTGGTCTTTCTGCACGGCTTCTCGGCCAACGCCTGGCTATGGGCTTTTCAGGCTCCGGTGCTGGCCCACCAGTACCACTGTATTGTGATCGAGGCGCGCGGCCACGGGCTGTCATCCAAGCCGCTCAGCGGCTACTCGATCCAGGACATGGCGGCCGACGATGCCGCAGCCCTGGCCGCCCTGGGGGTGGACCGGGCGATCCTGGTCGGCAACTCCATGGGCGGCATGCGGGCCATGCAGATGAGCCTGGATTACCCCCACCTGGTCGCCGGCAATGTCATCATCAGCAGCGCCACCAATCTGAGCCGATTTTTAGACGCCGACCAGCTCATCGCCAGCCTGCAGGAGGACTATGAGGCTGCGGCCGATGATCTGGTCGAGCGCTGTTTCTCGGTCAAGACGCGCGCCGAGCGGCCGGAGGTGTGCCAGATGATCAAGAACAATTTTCTGGACGAGGGCACCTTCCCCCGCCGGGTGGCGCTGGCCTGCCTGGAGGACCCTGGCGGCGTGTGGCGCTGGGACATCACCGAACGGCTGCAAGACATTCGCCAGCCGACCCTGGTCCTGGTCGGCGAAGAGGACCGGGGCACACCGGTTGAGGCCAACCGGTTCCTGGCCGACCACATTCCGCAGGCCGAATTTCGGGTCATCAAAGACGTCGGCCACTGCTACGAAATTGAAAGACCGCTGGAGTTCAACCAGGAGCTGGAGGCCTTCGTGGCCAAGCACGGCCACTGAGAAGCTCGGTGTCTCATCCCTGCTCTGGCCCGGCGTGGAACCACGGCCGGCTTTCAAGATACTGAGACGGAACGAGCACCGAACCTTCCATGATCCGGCGGGCGGTGCGCTGGGTGATGATCCGTTCGGCCCGCCACTCTGAGCCGCAGCGTTGGACCTCGGCCCCTAGCTCCATCACCCCGGCCGGATGGCCGATCCGCAGCCGCTCGGCGGAGGCTGCCTGCGATACCTGGTGGACGACCGTGCCGTCTACCGCCGCCGCCACCGCCGTGCACATCGACACCGTAGCGGGGAAGGTCCGGTGGGTATTACCCATGGAAATCGCCCGGGCCAGGACATCCATTCGTCCAACCTCAATGTCCTGTCCACCGCTCGTCCGGTAGCGGGCCGGGGACGCAACCAGGGCGATCTTTGGTGCGGCCGGACTGTGTGTGTGGGCGTCTTCGGGACTGGCGGCCAGGCCCAGCAGCACAGCCCCTCGACAGCGGATGTCTTCAAGCCTGGCCTGCAAACTCTGATCGCCGTCAAGCTCGGGTGCCAGACGCCGCACATCAGCCCCGATCTCGTCGGCCCGCACGAAAATAGTCGGAATAGCGGCATCAACGACGGACACGCTGACACGCCGGCCGTCGGTCAAGCCCAGCTCCTGCCTGGGCTGGCCGGTCGGCAGCAACCCGCCGCCCAGCGAACCCCCGGGCTCCAGGTATTCGAGCCGAATGCACGCCCCCGGAGCGGGTACGCCGTCAATCGTATACGCGCCCTCAACCTCGGCCTGACCGTCACACACCGGCACCTGGGCGATATAGCGTTTGCCGGTATTGGTCGCCAGGACTCGGACTCGGGTCAACGGCTCCAGCGCCGGCACCAAGCCCTCGTCAACGGCAAACGGACCGACCGCAGCCGAGATATTGCCGCAGGTGCTGCTCCAGTCAATCGTTGGTGTGCGGACATCGACCTGGCCGAAGGTAAACGTCACGTCGCTATCGACACGCCGGCTTCTGCCGATGATCGCCACCTTGCTGAGAGAAGAAATGCCGCCGCCGAGTCCATCGACCTGGCGACCGTGCATATCGGGACTGCCCAGGGCGGCCAGAATAATCCGCTCGCGGGTCGGTCCATCGTAGTCGGCCAGGTCGTCCTCCCGAAAACAGATCGCCCGGCTCGTGCCACCACGCATGAATACCGCTGGGACCCTGTGCTGCATCGTCCGCTCCCGTCTTGGACTCTTAGGCTGATCGGAACTCGGGCATGACCTCGGTGGCGAAACGCCGCACCAGCTTGACGTCAAGATTCTCAAACAGTGAGAGAATGAAGTAGCGTATCCCGGCGTCCCGCAAGTCCGCGATCCGCTGGACGATCTCGGCCGACGGCCGGCTGAGAAGCGGTAAGCGCAGCGAGACGGACTTCTGGACCTCGGCCGGATCGCGTCCGACCTTTTGGCACACCGCATCAAAATCGGCACAGGCTTTTCTGACGCCCTCCACACCGCCCTCGCGCACGAAGAAATGCCAGATGTTGGCGTGCCGGGCGGCCAGCGGCTGGATGACGCGCGGCCCCATGCCGCCGATCAGAATGGGCGGATGGGGTTTCTGGACGGGCTTCGGCTCAAACGGCGCGTCGGTAATCGTGTAGTAACGTCCCTGGTAATTGGTCCGCTCCTGGGTGAACAGCAGCTTCATCAGCTCGACCGCTTCGACCAGGCGCCGGGCGCGCTGGCCGGCCGTATAGTAGGGGATATCGAAGGCCGTGTGTTCGAGCTCAAACCAGCCCGCTCCCAGCCCCAGGATCAGCCGGCCGTTGCTGACATGGTCCACGGTTGCCGCCATCTTGGCCAGTACGGCCGGGTTGCGGTAGGTATTGCCGGTCACCAGCAGGCCGACCCGGAGTCGCCTGGTCTGGGCGGCCAGCGCCGACAGCAGGGTCCAGCCCTCCAGACACGCGCCGCCGGGATCCGTGACGATGGGGAAGAAATGGTCAAAGCCGAACGCGCTGTCATAGCCCAGCTCGTCGGCCTCAAGCCAGAGCTGCTGCACGGCGCTGTAGGTCACATTCTGGGGCGGGGTCTGAATGCCGAAGCTGAGCTGGCTGGCGCCGGGCGAGGCGGCCTGCACCTTGGGAACCCAGGAGCCAGCCAGGGCGGCCAGGGCGGCCAGGCGACCGGCGTTTTTCAGAAACTGGCGGCGGGGAGTGGTCATGTCGTGCTCCTTACAGCTTCGCCATCACCTCGTCGGCAAAGCGTTCCATGGCCGGATACAGGTCGGTGGCAAAACGCGAGCGGCGCATCCAGCCCGGAGAAAAGGCAAACAGCCGGTGCACGCCGGCGTCCTCGAAGCGTTTGACCGTGTCGAGCGTCGGCTCGACGCTGGGGTCGAGCCCGACCGTAATCTCCAGCTGAGCAAAGTCCCGGCCGGCCTGTTCGGTCAGCTCTTTCAGAGTCGCCAGGTAGGGCTTGACGCTGTCCGGGGTGTAGCGGATGCCGCACCAGCCGTCGGCCAGCTCGGCGGTGCGCTTGAGCGCCGCCCGGCTCTCGCCGCCGAAGATCAGAGGCGGGTGCGGTGTCTGAACCGGTTTGGGGTTGAAGCCGACTGGCTCAAAACGGTGGTGGGTGCCGTCAAACTGAGGCGTTTCCTCGGTCCACAGCGCCCGCATGACCCTGACCGCTTCCCGGGTCCGGCCGGCCCGGTTTGTGAACGGCATGCCAACGGCCTCAAACTCCTCTTCACACCAGCCGACGCCGATCCCGAAAAGCACCCGGCCCTGCGACAGCACGTCCAGACTGGCCACCGCTTTGGCTACGCTGAGGGTGTTGCGCAGGGGCAGGACAAACACGCCGGTGCCGAGCTTGAGCCGTGTGGTCTGAGCGGCCACAAACGACAGGGCCACAAACGGGTCGTGCAGGGCCACGCCGGGTCCGCCGGGAAACTTGCCGTCGGCCGAGCCCGGATAGCGGGCCTTCATCTCCACCGGCACGGCCAGGTGTTCGGGAATCCAGGCCGACTCAAAGCCCAGCTCCTCACCCCTACGGGCCACCTCGGCCAGAACATCGGGGCGAACCGTTGACCCGCTGCCAACTCCCATCAGTGCAAACTTCATGCTTGTCCTCCTGTGACAGACCGTCTTCACATCTCCAGCGACACCCGGATCGCCCCGCCGTCATTGGCGAACGGAAAGGCGCGGTTAATCTCGGCAAAGGGAAAGGCGTGCGAGATAATCCGCTCGAACGGATAGGCGTCTTTGCGCCGCGCCAGCCAGTCCAGGGCGCGCGGCAGCACCCACGGCTCATAGACCGTCACGCCCCGAATCGTGTGCCCGCCTCGCACAACAGTCCCGGGGTCGAGGCTGGACTGGGGGCCGGGCGTGATATTGCCGACCCAGAAATACCGGCCAGCCTGGCGCAGCAGCCGGACCCCTTCGTCCACGGCGTGCGGAGCGCCAACAAACTCGGCGACCACGTCAGCGCCCTGCCCCCGGGTGTGATCAAATACCAACTCACGGCGAGCCCGCTGGTCAAGCTCGTCAATATTGACCGTGATATCGGCGCCGAACTCTTTGGCCAGGGCCAGGCGGTCGGGCAGGCGGTCAAAGACGACGACCTGGGCCGCGCCCATGTCCTTGGCCAGGGCTGCGGCGTACAGGCCCAGCCCGCCTGCCCCCTGAATCACAATTGTATCGCCGAGTTGCAGACCGGCCTGATCCAGGCCGTACAAGGATTCGCACAGCGCGCAGTTGACCGGCGACACCGCCGCATCGCTCAGCTCGGGCGGGACCTTGCACACGGTCTGGCCCTGGCGCAGATAATAGTACTCGCCGTAGGCGCCGCGGAAATGCGGCGCCTCATCCGCGTCACGCATCCAGTGGCGGTAGCGGTTGGGACAGGCCGAGGAGCCGTGCAAGCAGGCCGGGCAGGCGCCGCACGGAATAAAATAGGTATAGACTACCCGGTCGCCCTCGGCCAAACGCTGGCCCAGACAGTCGCGGCGCACGTTTCTACCCAGCCGGTAGAGCGTGCCGACCATCTCGTGTCCGGACACCACCGCCCGGTCGCTGGGCATGCCCGGTCCATCGCCACGCCACAGGTGGAGGTCAGATCCGCAGATATTGGCGCGGTGGATTTTGACCAGCATATCGTCCGGTCCGACCTCCGGCAGGGGGTATTCCCGGAATTCCATGGCCTGCATGGGACCGCTGAAAATGGCAACCCTGGCTTGCATGTCGCTCTCCTCAGACCGGCGACCGGTCTTCGCACATCTTGCGAATGATCGACACGATGTGGTCGGGGCCGCGCTCAAACGCCCCACGCTGGATGCTCTCGTTCGGCTGGTGGGCCTGGTCGAGATCGCCGGGTCCGCAAATCAGGGAATCGATGCCGGCCCGGGCGAACTGGCAGCCGTCGGTGCCAAACGGCGCGCCACCGCTGGCGGCGGCCTCGAACTCGGCAAACAACACCCGTTCCAGCGGGGTGTGACGCGGCGACAAGAGCGGCGGAGCAATAAAGGGATCACCGACCTCGACCGTCGGCCGTAGCTCAGAGCCGTAGTCGCGGGTATCGACCGCCTTGGCGCGGCGGACAATCTCCTCATAGATGGCGGTCGGATCGGTGCGCGGCAGCGGGCGGTAGCTGAGCAACAGGCTGCACTGTTCGGCGATCATATTGCCAGCGCTGCCGCCCCGAATCAGGCCGAAATTGAAACTGGTGTAAGGCGCCTCGGGAAACAGGTCGGCGAACTCGGCCGAGGGCTGGGACCGCAACTCGGCCTGGTAGCGGCCGATTGCCTCGATGACCCGGCCGGCCACCGCGATGGCGTTGGCCCCTTTTTCCGGGACGCTGCTGTGGCCGCCTTTGCCGTGGACCGTGATCGTCACCAGGCCGATGCCTTTGTGGGTGTGAAACACCTGACCCGAGGTCGGCTCACCGATCCAGGCCAGGCGGGGCTGGGGCAGCTCGCCCAGGGCTGTCGGCAAGTCCGGCAGCAGCCGCTCGGCACCGAGCATGCCGACCTCCTCGTCGGCCGTGAATGCAAACACCAGCGGGCGGGCCAGCCTACTCAGGTCGAGCCGGGCTGCGGCGTCCACACACTGGGCGATAAACGCCTTCATGTCCGAGGTGCCCCGGCCGTACACCCGGTCGTCTGCAATCTCAAGCCGCAGCGGGTCGCGGGTCCAACCCGGCTGGTTCTCAAAGGGCACCGTGTCCACGTGGCCGGAAATAATCAGTCCGTCCGGTTCGGGTGGCCCGGCACACGCCAGCAGGTTGACTTTTTGCGCACCGGCCACCTCGGTCCGTTGCAGCGACACCCGAAAACCGTGCCCCTCAAGCTGTTCGCCCAGATACTCCATGGCCGGAGCGTTGGAGTTGCTGCTGACCGTGTTCCAGGCCACCAGCCGCCGCGTTACTTCGTGGAGATACGAGTCCATATCCTTCCCCTTTGCATCTTGGGGCAGTCGAGACATAATACACCGAAGAGGAAACGTGTCACCAGTCAATATGCTAAAGGACGACACGTTTCCTCTTCAGACACACGCTCTTCCCACAAGCCGTCGCTGAAGCGGCCTGAGAGGGCAGACGCAGTCAGATTCGGACCATGGCCAAACTCAGCGTCAACGTCAATAAAATCGCCACCCTGCGTAACGCCCGGGGAGGCGATCGGCCAAACCTCGTCCAAGCCGCCCAAACGTGTATTGAGGCCGGCTGCCACGGCATTACCGTTCATCCGCGGCCGGACGGTCGTCATATCCGCTACCAGGACGTGCACGATCTGCGGGCGCTGCTGGCCGGACAAGCGGTGGAGTTCAATATCGAAGGCTATCCGTCGCCCGAGCTACTGGGGCTGGTGACTGCGGTGCGGCCGACCCAGTGCACCCTGGTGCCGGACGGCCCGGATGTCCTGACCTCGGACCAGGGCTGGAATCTCCACGGCGACACACGCTGGCTGGGCGATATTCTGAAGCGGCTGGCCGAGGAGGGCATTCGGACCAGCCTGTTTCTCGACCCCGATACCGATCAGGTCCGGCGGGCCAAAGACCTCGGTGCGGACCGGGTTGAGCTGTACACCGAAGGCTATGCCCGGCTGTTCGGGACTCCGCAGCGCGACCGCGTCTTTGCTCCCTACCGTCAGGCCGCCCTGGCAGCCCGGGCGATTGAGTTGGGGCTGAACGCCGGACACGATCTGGATCTGGACAATTTGCCGTATTTTGCGCGCCATATACCCGGCCTGCTCGAAGTGTCGATCGGCCACGCCCTGATCTGTGACGCCCTGGACATGGGGCTACGGGCTGCGGTCGAGGCGTACCTGCGGGCCTTGAAGAGGGAACGTGTCACCAGTTGACATGCTCAAAGACGACACGTTTCCTCTTTAGCAAACACACAGGGGGACACGGATGCCAGACTATAATCTCTTTTCACTCGGACATTTTCCCTTGGAGTGCGGCCAAATCCTGCCCGACGCCAAGCTGGCCTACAAGATCTACGGCGAGTTGAACGCCCAGAAGAGCAACGCCATCCTGGTCCCGTCCTGGTATAGCGGCAACCACACCGGCTACGAGTTTCTCATCCAGCCGGACCGCGGGCTGGACCCGACCCGCTACTGCATTATCACCGTCAACATGTTCGCCAACGGGCTGTCCTCGTCGCCCAGCACCACGCCCGCGCCGCTGAACGGCCCGCACTTTCCGGCCATCAGCATCCGGGACAACGTCGCCGCCCAATACCGGCTGGTCCACGATCAGCTGGGCATTGAAAAGCTGGCCCTGGTCGCCGGCTTCTCAATGGGCGCCCAGCAGACCTTCCAGTGGGCGGTCAGCCACCCGGACATGGTGGAACGGATTGTGCCGCTGTGCGGTGCGGCGCGGACTACGCCCCATACCTACGTTTTTATTGAAGGTTTCACCTCGGCCCTCAAGGCCGACGCGGCCTGGAACGGCGGCGAGTATGACACCGCGCCGGACCGTGGGCTGCGCGCCATGGCCCGGGTGTATGCCGGCTGGGGCTTCTCCCAGGCCTGGTATCGCCAGGAGTTGAACAAACAGATCGGACATCCCAGCGTCGAGGATTTTCTGGTTCGCTTCTGGGAGACCTTCTTCTTGCAGTGCGACGCCAACGACCTGCTGTCTCAGGCCAAGACCTGGCAAACGCACAACGTCGGGGATACGCCCGGCTTCGGCGGCGATCACAAGCGGGCGCTGGCTGCAATTGCCGCCCGGGCGGTCGTCATGCCGGGTCAGACCGACTTGTATTTCCCGCCCGAGGACAGCGCGGCAGAGGTGGAGTGCATGCCGAACGCGATCCTCAAAACTGTGCCGTCCATCTGGGGTCACTTCTGCGGAGCTGGAATCAATCCGGTTGACACCGATTTCATTGATCAGGCGATCAAGAACTGTCTGGCTGAGTAGCGGAGCAAAGGACGGCTGTGGGGGAACGCGGTATGAAACTGACCTATGACCCGCGCTACAACATCGCGTATCTACAGCTGCACGAAAAGACCGCTCAGGTCGAGACGCTTCACATCAGCGACGAGTTGAATATCGACCTCGCCCCGGATGGAACGGTATACGGCATTGAGCTGTTGAACGCGAACGCCCAGTTACAGGCCACAGACCAGGGCAAATTGGTCATCATCAACGAAGCCCTGGGCCAGCGTCAGGAAGTCTCTTTCAAGTAAGGACGGACGCATAGGCCAATTCAGCGTTACGATGACACCCCGGCTTTGGCGGCCAGCGAGGCGTAGCTGACCCCCTCGCCATTATCGGTACCGATCGGCAGCCCGGCATCACGCCAGCCCGCCACCGTCCGCCCGGCCGGGGTCTGCCCCCCTCCGAATCCGCCCTGCATATTGGTCACATCGCTGTAGCCGGCCTGCTGCATGATTTCGGCGGCGCGCTGGGAGCGTCCGCCGGCCTGGCAGCCGACAATGACCGTCACCCCTTTGGCGATATTGGCCTCGACAACCGCCTGAAAATTCGGGTTCGGACTCGGCTGGCGGGTCGCCAGATCAAAAAAGATGACCGGAATATTAATCGCGCCCTCGGGATGACCGGCGGTGAACTCGGCCTCGGTCCGCACGTCCAGATAGATGACTGACGGATCGCTGCTGAGCGTCTGATAGGCTTGGGGTGGGGTGGTTTGTTTGACCGGCATACGCGGCTCCTCTCTTTCGCTAACGACCAGAATTCTATATGGGATCAGAGCCACAACATGTTCGGTGATCCTGTCCGCCCAGTCAAGCGGACAAGCAGGCGGGACACCGATGCGCAAAAGGAGAACACGATGGGAGACGCCGTCCTGTTGGAACGCCAAGGCCGGGTGGCCACGATTACCCTCAACCGCCCCGACCAGTTCAACGTCATGAACACCGAGCTGTCGGTCGGCTTGCGCCAGTCCCTCCAGGAGTGCGCCGACGATAGCGATGTCCGGGCGGTCATTCTGACCGGCAACGGTCGAGCCTTCAGCGGTGGCGGGGATATCAAGTTTTTTGTCAGCGAGCTGAAAACCCGCACCATCGGCCCCAGCTTCGAGAAGATGATGCCCATGCTGCACGCGGCAATCAGCCTGGTCCGCGAGATTCAAAAGCCGGTGATCGCCGCCCTGAACGGTGTGGCCGCAGGCGGAGGACTGGGGCTGGCCCTGGCCTGCGATTTTCGGGTTGTGTCGGACAAAGCCAGTCTGGTGACCGCCTTTCTCGGCATCGGGGCCAGCCCGGACTCCAGCTCGACCTTCTTTCTGCCCCGCTTTGTCGGCATGGGAAAGGCGACCGAGCTATTCATGCGCAACACCCCGGTGTCGGCTCAAGAGGCGCTCGAGTTGGGCCTGGCCACCGCAGTCGTGCCGCCCGAAAAGGTACTGGAAGAAGCCGGGCGTCTGGCCGACGAGCTGGCCCAGGGACCGACCGCAGCCTTCGGTCGGACCAAACTGCTCCTCAACCAGAGCTTCGGCAGTTCTTTTCAGGAACAGCTGCACAGCGAAGCGCGCTCCATTACCATCTCGGCCCAGTCGCCCGATTTTGCCGAGGGGGTAACGGCCTTTGTGGAAAAACGCAAGCCGGGCTTCAAGGGAAAGTAGATCCATCCATGAAAGCCATTACCTTTGCAAAGCCCGGTGGGCCGGAGGTCTTGGGACTCGGCGAGGTGCCCGACCCGGCGCCGAACCCACACCAGCTGCTCGTTCGTGTCCGCGCCTCTGCCCTCAACCGTGCCGACACCATGCAGCGCATCGGCGCCTATCCGCCGCCACCCGGCGAATCGGACATCCTGGGGCTGGAGCTGGCCGGCGAGGTCGAGGCGGCCGGGTCTGCGGTCCAGGGCTTTGGGCCGGGTGACCGCGTCTTTGGTCTGGTTGGCAGCGGTGGCTATGCCGAGAAGGCCGTGCTTGACGCGCGGATGGCCATGCCCATCCCGGACGGCTGGAGCTTCAGCCAAGCCGCAGCCGTGCCCGAAGTCTACTTCACCGCCCAGGAAACGATCTTTACCCTTGGCGGCCTCAGAGCCGACGAGACCATTCTGATCCACGCCGGAGCGAGTGGGGTCGGGACGGCCGGTATTCAGATGGCTCGGGAGACGGGCGCCCGGATTCTGATCACCGCCGGGTCTGCGGAGAAAATCCGACGTTGCATCGAACTCGGCGCGGAGGCGGGCTGCAACTACAAAGAGCAGGACTTCGTCGAGTGGGTCCGCGGGCTGACCCAGGGCCAGGGCGTAGACGTCATTGAGGACTTCATCGGCGCGGCCTACTGGGACAAGAACCTGCACAGCCTGAAGGTCGGCGGCCGCCTGGTGCTGGTCGGTCTGATGGGCGGGGTCAAAGTCGAGACCAACCTGGGTCTGATTCTGAGCAGACGCTTACAGATCTTCGGCTCGGTGCTGCGCAGCCGCACGCTGGAGGAAAAAATCGCCATCACCCAGCGCTTCAGGCAGAACTGGCTGCCGCTGCTGGTCGCGGGCAAAATCAGGCCGATTATTGATACGGTTTTTCCCCTGGCCCAGGCTGCCGAGGCGCACCGCTACATGGAAGACAACCGCAACTTCGGCAAAATCATGCTGGAGGTCTAACCTCTACGGCTTCTGCTCGTAGCGCCAGCCGCTCTTGAGCATCCACAGCCGGTGCCGGGCGCCGGGCGCGTCAGGGTCCTCGGTCTCATAGCCGGCATCGCCCTGGTACAGACAACACGCCCCGCCCGAGACTTTCTGAATGCGGGGAAAAAAGACCTCCGGCTCGCGCTCGGCCAGACGGCTCAGAGCTTCATCCACCGTCCGAAAAGCGGACAGCTTGGTAATCGAGACAAAGGTCGGCGGCGGCAGCTCGATCTCTCCGGCTTTTTGGGCGGCCAGGGCTTTTTCAGGCCGCATCCAGCTGTGGTCGTGGATCTCGTCGCCGTCAACCGCAACCGCCCCCTGTCCGGCCGGGGCAACAAAGAACCAGGTCGAGAAGCGCTTAGGTCGAATGATAGGGGTCGTCCAGTGGGAAAAGAAGGCCAGTTCTTCAGCCCCGATCATGAGACTGGCCTCTTCGCGCGCCTCGCGCACGGCCGCGTTGCGGGCTGCGGCCAGCATGTCGTCCTCGGCGCCGCTGACATGGTCGGCGGCGTCGATGTGGCCGCCGGGAAAGACCCAGGCGCCGCCGTGGAAGGCCAGCCGGGAGTTGCGGCGCAACAGCAGGGTTTCCAGGCCGGCGGGCGTGTCGCGCAGCACGATGACGGTCGCCGACGGAGCAGGAGGAGCAGGAGGAGTGTCTGACATGGGAGAGAATATATCCGTTTGTGGTGGGACGCAGAAGACCCGGCTATTCTAGGTCTCCGGCCAAAGGCGAAAAGGCCGGCGCCCAGCGAAACGATAGGTGAGAAAGTCCCGCCGGTCCAGTGTGAAGATGTCCTGTATTCCTCGCTGCTCGGCCAGACAGACGAGGGAGGCGTCAGCCAAATCCATAGGACGGTCTTTATATTTTTGCATCAACGCGCGTATACGTTGGAAGTGCTCGGGACCTTGAAAAATCACCTGCAGGTCGCTCTGGTCGAGCATGATCCAGAGCGCTTCCTGAGCCCGCCACCCTCCAGCTTCGCCGAGGAGATACATTGCCTCTGTAAAGGCCGGCCAAGTGGTGAGCAACGGGCCAGTGAGACGATCCAGGCACGCAACACAGGCTTCGTGTTCAGGCTCTCCCCTGTCGATCAAGGCAATGAGAGGACCGGCATCAATGAGCGTCACTCTGTATCCTCCTTGGCCAGAAGCTTGCGAAAAGCCTTCCCCGTGTCTCGCGCTCGGCCGCCTGAGGTTTTCACCCGTCCGATGATCGGCCTTAAACGCTCAGTCAGAGAGGGGTGCAAGACTTCTTCACACCGCCTCGCAACAGCCTCTCGAATCAATTCAGATTGGGAAATGCCCAATGCACGGGCGGCCTGCTCAAGACTCGCTTCAAGTGCCGGGTCAAAACGAACGCTTTTGGTCATAGTGTTCTTTCGTAATACAACATTCCTATTCGTATTACATAGCACCGTTCTTCAGGTTAACAGAAAGGCGATACCGCCAGCCAAAAGAAGGGGTGCCAAACGCACTCCCCACCCCTTCTCAGTAGCTGTGTACGCGCAAGACGGCTCCACAGCCGGCTGTCCCAGGACTCCGAACCGGGCAGCCCCGGGGGGCTGCCCCTATCAGCTAGGCGCGTTTGACGGCCATCAGGCTGCCGTCCCCGTCGGCGGCAATGTAGACGGTTCCGTCACTGCCGATGGCCAGGTCGGAGAACGGTGTGAGCGGTCCCGGCATCAGCTCGGCAATGCCCAGCAGCACCTTGGGCGTGACACCCGGCGGAGCGCCGACCGGCAGATTGCTGGCCACGGTCTGGCGCTGTCTGGTTGACAGCGAGAAGGCAATCAGCTCCTTGCTGCCGGTATCGACCACAAACAGCTGATCTCCCGACAGCGCCACCCCGTGCGGCTTTTGGAGTCCGTCAAGAACGGTCGAGGTTCCGCCGTTGACATGTACGACCTGGCCCCGGTCGCTATCACTCACGTAACAGCTCCCGTCGCTGGCCACCGCCACACCCATCGGACGGCCCAGGCCGCTCGCCGCAGTCGAGACCTCTCCAGCCGTTGTCACGACCAGCACCCGACCGGCCCCACCCTCGGCCACAACCAGCGATCCGTCAGGGCTCACCGCCAGGCCGTAGAGTTCGTTCAGGCCCTCGGCGATCACGCTGGTCTCATTGGCGCCCAAGTCATACGACACCACATTGCCGGCCGAGATGTTGGCGTACACATTGTTGGACGGACCAGCCGCGATGCCGCGCAGAAAACCCGGGAAGCCTTCCTGGGGGAACTGGGCCGGGCGGCTCTGCTGGCCGTCGGACGTCAGCGTGATCAGGCTCATGCCGTCGGCCGCGAACAGGGTGCCGTTGCCGACCGACAGGCCAAACGGGCCGAGCATGCCAGCGCCGCTCAACACCCGCTCCGTACCGTCGCTCATGATCTCCGCCACCCCGCCGTCCACAAAGTGAGAAATGAACAGCCGGTTGTCGTCGTCAATCACAAAATTATCGATCCCCGGGCGGACTTTGGCGACCTGCGTTTTGACTCCGCTCTGGATGTCGATCTTGGTAATCTCGCCGCTGCCGGCCTGGGTGGTGGTCAGCAGGCCGTTCTTGTCAAACTTGACTGCGGTGGGCACGGCCAGGCCATCGACAAACTTCTCGGGCCGGCCGCCTTCGAGCGCGCAGCGCCAGATCTCGCCGACGGCGATCTGGGGAAAATAGATGTTGCCGTCGGGACCAACCATCAGCGCGTTGGGCAAGGGCAGATTGTCGGCCATCAGACGCGGCGACCGACCGTCCGGGTACAGCTCCCACAAACGTCCGCCCGGACGACACTCATCCATAAACAACCGGTCCTGGTAGGCCACAATCCCGTTGGCGCCCGGCACGTTATCGGCAATGACCTTGACCTCGCCGTTTGGCGTCCGCGAACTGACCCGGGCGCTCATGACCTCGGTCACGTACATTGTGCCGTGCGAATCAAAGGCGATATCGTCCGGCGCCACAATCTCTCCGCCGACCGGCGAGACGGTTTCCCTGGCCCCGGTCGTCGGGTCAAGAGCGCTGACCTGACTGCCAAAGGCCTGGACAACATAAATTCTGCCATCCGGGCCAAACCGCATGCCGTTGGCTCCAAACAGCTCGCTCGGCGGGGTGACCCGCGACAACTGCCAGCCCTCCGCAGCCTGGGGTCCTGCTGTTTCAGTATATCGACTCATGGCTCTTCCTCCTTTTTCGGACGTGATTCTTAACGGCCCTTGAACTCCGGCTTTCTGCGCTCCCGCCAGGCCCTGTGCGCCTCGTGGCTGTCTTCGGTCTGGCCGAGCAGCATGAAGCGATAGATATCGGTCTGGGCGGCCTCTTTGAGCGAGGCGATATCCAGCCCCTTGTTGAGCGACTCCTTGGCCATCCTGGCCGCCAGCGGCGGCAGGCCGGCCAAACGTTGGGCATAATCGTAGGCCAAGGGCATCAGCTCCGGCAAGGGCACGACACGGTTGAGCAGGCCAACCCGATAGCCCTCGGCCGCGCTGATCCGTTCGCCCAGCAACACCATTTCCATGGCTTTGCCCCGGCCGATATAGCGGGCCAGGCGCACCGCCCCGCCGTAGGCCGGGATAATTCCCAGCGGCACCTGGGGCAGGCCGAGTTCGGCATTCTCGGACGCCAGCAGGATGTCACAGCACAGGGTGATCAAACAGCCGATGCCGACCGCATAGCCGTTGATGGCGGCCACCACCGGCTTGGGGTAATCGGCCACGGCATTGAAGACGGCAAAGCCGCGCGGGCTGATTGTCGCCAGATGGGCGCCGACCGCGTTCACCTTATGCGTCCTGGCGTTGCCCAGGTCGGCGCCGGCCGAGAACGCTTTGTCGCCCGCCCCGGTGAATACGGTGACCAAAACCTCGGGGTCGTCTTCCATAGCGCCAAAGACCTCGATGACTTCTTCGGACAGCTCGGTGGTCCAGGCGTTGCGTTTGTGGGGACGGTTGATGGTGACGGTCGCAATCCCGTCCCGCTTGTCGTACAGCAAAGATTCGTACGCCATACTCCCTCCTTTGTGGCCCTCAGTCCGCCCCCTTGGTCGGTGGCGCGGCTGAGGGCTGGTTCTCGACCTCAAAGACAATATGCCCGGCCCGCTCCTGGGCCGCCACCCGAGCCGCCACCAGGGGAGAAAGCTGAATGGAGCGGTGGTCGGGGAATTTGTCCGGGTAGAGCAGCGGTCGCAAATAAAACTGGTCGGGAGAGGGCACGTCGGCCTGGGTCTTGTAGCGGCTCAGGAACCAGCCGCGGCGCAGAAACTCGGGACTGAAGTAGGTCTGCCAGTGATCGGCCAGCCAGTTGACCTTTTTGTGGTAGTCGTGCACCCCCACGGTCAGCAGGTCGAGGTCGGTCCGCCAGAACAGAAAGATCAGGGCGGTATAGCCCAGCCGGCCGTCGTCCGGGTACTCCTGGCGCTCCAGACGCTCGGCGACCAGGGCCAGCTTGCCGTCCCGGTCGTACTGTTCGATGCGCAGCGGACAGAAGACGGTCGTATCGATCCAGTACACCAGCTTGCTACAGTAATACTCGGGCAGCCAATCCGGGCGCGGCACCGACTCGACCACATAGGTCTCAACCCCGCCGTCCGGCCGGTAGGCCGGGTAGTCATCGCCCATCATCCTGAGGCGGCTGGTGTCCTGCTCATACGACGAGCCGTCCGGCCGGGTGAGGGTGATGGTCGGGCGGGTGGTGGGAAAACGGACGGTGGAGTACAACACATCCGTTCCCAGCAGCCGCCACGAAAACTCCCACGGGTCGCGGCCCTGGAGATCGTCAAAGGTCTGGGCGCTGTTGGGAGAACGCGCCCCACGGCGCGGCTGTGGCTGGCGGCGAATACGGCGCTGCTCCGGGGTGTAGCTGTAGCGGTCCTGCTTCTTGATGAATTGCCGGTCGGTCCGGTACTCCACCCGCAGGCTCTGGCGGCCGGCTTCGGACGGCGGGTTGGTGAACTGGGTGAAGGCCCGCGTGTACTCCTGGCCTGCGGGCAGGCGCATCAAGGCTCCTCCATCCGCGGGCCAGTACAGGACGGCGGTATTGTTTTTGGTCGTCCGAATATAACCCGCGGCCGTCATGCTCTGCACAGTGCTGAGCCAGATATGCGAGAAGCGCGGCCGGGGCGTATCCAGATCGAAGGCCAGATAGGCCAGTTCTTCGGCCGTATAGGGCGGCGAGAACGGATACGCCTCCGCCGGCAGGTAGGGAATCTGGGGGTTGCGCGGCGGCGTCTCGCGCAGGTCAAGCCGGCTCAACTCCTGGGCCGACAGCTCGTCGAGGGTCTTCCAGGTTTTGGCCGGGGCTTGGGCCAGCACGCCGGACGCCCAGCCCAGCCCCCACGCCAGCAGCACGACCAGTCGGAGCACTCGCCTACTCTCCCAGCTGTGCTTCGAGTTCTTGAAGCTCGGCAATCAGCGCGCTCAAGTCGGCGCTGTTCTCAAACACCGCCGTCCCGCTCGCCGGAGTAGTGCCGCTGATCCTGAGACTGACCACCGCGTCTGTCGCGTTGTGGATGCACGCCCGCACAAAAGTTCCCTCGACCCAGCGCCGGGCAAAGGTATCGTCGCCAATCGTGACCCGTAATGCCATGTTCACCTTTTCCGTGACACAGGTTCCGTGGACAGCTCCCGAACCGCACACCAAGAGCGAACGCTCTGCCTCGCCCTACGCCAGACGCGCCATGCGGCGGGCGAAGTCGCTGACCCTGGACCAGTCGTACTCGCGGTACAGCTGCATTTTCTCGGCCTCCATCGAGCCCTCGGCGTGCAGCGCCAGCACAGCCTGGTAGCCGCCAAAGTCGGACGCGGTAATGTCCTGAATCAGGTTGATCAGCTGCAAGCGCTCGCGGCCCGAGGTGCCCTTGCGGCCCTTGAGATATTTCTCGATCAGCGGCCCGGTCTCTTCGCTGTGCAGGTCTTCGACGGCCGGAGCGGTGACCAGAATGCCGCCGGCAATGTCCTGGACGTGGGACAACGCCTGGTGGAAGTTGGCCGCAAAATGGTGCTTGGCGATATTCACCGTGGCCGGGTCGGGAAGGACCATGTCAAAATCGGTCGGCACGGCTTTCATACACGCCATATGGGTCAGCGAGCGGGTCGTTTCGGCGTAGCTGGCCAGCCAGAACAGCTTCTCTTTGATGTGGGCGGCCCTTTCGACCCCGTTGTACTCAGCCATCAGCCGCCCCGCGCCGGCCAGCAGATCCAGAAACGGCAGCTTGTAGGAAATCGCGGTCAGCCGGTGGTACTCCACAAACGACAGGGCCAGCGGGCCGGCAAACTGCCACTCGCCCTTCAGAAAGATTCGCTCGTTGGGCACAAACACATCGTCAAAGACCGTCAGGGTTTCGGTCATCTTGAGGCCCGAGCTGACCGGATGGTCGAAGGCGTTGCGCTCGGTGTACGAACCATAGCCGCTCATCAGCAGCTTGAGCCCCGGCGTGTCGAGCGGAATGGCAAAAGACACCGCGTAGTCCTTATCGGCCTCGCCCATCGCCCGGGTCGGCAGCACAATCATCTCGTTGGCGTGGGTCGTGTTGGAGGTGTGGGTCTTTGCCCCGCGCACCACAATGCCGTCCGGCCGCTCCTCAACAATGTGCAGATACAGGTCGGGGTCTTCCTGCTCCGAGGGGCGCAGCGAGCGGTCGCCCTTGACGTCGGTCTGGGCCAGGGCAAAGCTCAGGTCGTTGCGCCAGCACGACTCATAGAAGGCCGCGACGTTGTCGGCGTAGCGCGTGCCCAGAGCCGCATCGACCTTCTGGCAGGTCCGGGTCAGGCCGAACAGGGCATCGCTGCCGACCACCTTGGCCAGCACCACCAGGGTGCCGCCCTCTCGACACGCCGTTTCAATCAGCTCGCTGCGCTTGAGCAGCTCTTCGGCGCTGCGGGGCGGCAGGAAATAGCGGCTCATCTCCTCCCCGCTGTCCGGGTGGCGCACAACGGCCAGATCGCGGAACTCGGGGTCGTGCATCAGACGATAATCCGTAGCCTCGTGATCAATCGCCTTCTGAATCAGCGGATGTTCCGTCACCTTGCTCAGCCGCTGGCCACGCAGATACACCACGCGGTCATCTTTGAGGCTGTCTGTATACTGCTCAACCGTACGGATAGGCATGCCGTTCTTCCTTTCTCATTGCCTGGCTTTACGTTTCAGGCTTCCCGTTTTAGGCTTCCTCCATGCATCCGAAACTGCAAGAGGCGGTGCGCCTGTTCAACCGGCGTGAGTATTTCAGCTGTCACCAAGTCTTGGAAGAGGGCTGGTCTGAAATCGCGGCCGAGGATCAGGCTTTTTACGAAGCCCTGATCCGTTTTGCCACCGGTCTCCACCTGCGCTTCAACCGCGGCGCCTCACAGGGCACAGTGAATTTACTGACCCAGGGGCTGATGCGTCTCGAACACTACCGTCCCAGCCATCACGGGCTTGATGTCGCCCGGCTGTACGCCGATATGGACGCCCACGCCGAACACCTCAAAACCGCAGCCAAGGACAAACCCGGCCTGTTTGAGCGCTGGCGCGTGCCGCGTATCTACTACACGGACGAATAAGGGGTCTCGGTTGGGCGGCACAGCACGGGTCCTCCTCCCTGTCGGCTGATGGACGCGACCCTAACCCGGGATCAGCCACAAAGTCAACGCGCGATCCTCCACCGCTTGAAGGACAGGCGGGACGGCGCTAGGTTGCGGGCAAAGTCCGTTTGGACTTTTTGTTTGGATTGCAGTAGAGGAAGCGACACGAGCATGCCGCCAGCCATTCCCCTGACCCGCACCACCCAGCCAAAGTCGAAACCGCGTGACGACCAGCTCGGGTTCGGTGAGATTTTTACCGATCATATGTTCGTCATGGACGGCTCTGCTGACCAGGGCTGGCATACCCCGCGCATCGTGCCGTACGGCCCGTTATCGCTCGATCCCTCGACCGCAGTGCTGCACTACGGACAGGCGATCTTCGAAGGCATCAAAGCCTACCGCTCGGTCCAGGACACAATTGTGCTGTTCCGGGCCGACAAGAGCGCCGAGCGGCTCAACCGTTCGGCCCAGCGCCTGTGCATGCCACAGATCGAAGAGGATGTCTTTGTTTCGGCGCTGAAGAGCCTGATTGCGGTTGACCGCGACTGGGTGCCTCGGGCGGCGGGCACGTCTCTGTACATCCGGCCGACGATGATTGCCGCCGACCCCTACCTGGGGGTTCGTCCGTCCCAGACCTACACCTTCTTTGTCATTCTGTCCCCGGTCGGGGCGTATTACGCCGAGGGCTTCAATCCGGTCAAAATCCTGGTCGAAGACCGCTATGTGCGCTCGGTCAAAGGCGGGATGGGCGAGGCCAAGACCGGCGGCAACTATGCGGCCAGCCTGCTGGCCGGGGAAGAGGCCCACCGTCAGGGCTATTCGCAGGTCTTATGGCTGGACGGACTTGAGCGGCGCTACATCGAAGAGGTCGGCTCAATGAATATCGCCTTCATGATTGACGACCGCCTGGTCACCCCGGCTCTCAACGGCAATATCCTGGCCGGCATCACCCGCGACACCGTACTTCAGCTGGCCACCGACTGGGGCATTCCGGTTGTCGAGCGGTCCATCACGATTGACGAAGTCCTGACCGCAGCGGGCAACGGCCACCTCCAGGAAGTCTTTGGAACGGGGACGGCGGCGGTGATCTCGCCGGTCAGCGAGCTGTTCTACAAGGGACACACCATCACTATCAACGACGGCCGTGTCGGTCGGGTCGCCCAGCGCCTGTTTGACGAGATTTCCGGCATCCAGCGCGGCCTCAAACCCGATCCCCACGGCTGGCTGATGGAGGTTGAGGGATAAATGAAAGAGTTGTCCCAAGGGATTCTGCGGGAGATAACCCGGCGGCTGGTCGCCGAGTTTCAGCCGGAACAGGTCATTCTGTTCGGCTCTCATGCCTGGGGGACGCCTCACCAAGACAGCGATGTGGATCTGCTAGTCATTGTCCCACACAGCGATGAGAAGCCGGTTCAGCGCGCCGTGCGAGGCCATCGCTGTCTGAAGGGGCTACACGTCTCCAAAGATATCCTGGTCAAGACTCGGGCTGAAGTTGAACGTTTCCGCCACGTACACGCTTCGCTCGAATGCCAGATTCTTGAACGCGGAAAAGTGTTGTATGGTGGAAGGAGAAGCCGACAGGGGGCTGTCTGTTCCGTCTCTGCTGAGATCGGAGGGTCTGATAAATATCTGATTTTCTTTATGTTTTGAGCGAATAAATCAAAAAGGGTCTGATAAGTACCTGGGTACTGTCCTAATTTCAGGCCCAACTGCCTCATTTGAACGCGGACTGCCGAATTAGGCAGTCCGTCCTCTTTTTCTGCCCCTTCCTTCACCATACTCCCCATCTTCTTGCAAGCAGCGAACCGCATGTGTCGGGTCGCTTGCCCAATACAACAGCCACACCCAAACGCAAGGGTCGCGACCCGCGTTGTGGTGAATAGGCAAGGCTTCACACATTCGGGTAGTGTCTCACTTTGCCTTTCGTTCTCCTCCGCGTTCGGCACGCCCTTCCCTCCCGTCCGAGAGCTTTCGGTTGGGAACAACATACTTGAAACACACCAACTGATCCGCTAGACTCTCCCCCGTCTCACTCTCAAGCGTATGGCTCGATAGGTCGGGCCTGCGGTTGAATACCACAGTGGCGTGAGACGGAGGAGTAGCTACCCCCGTCGCCGCGAATAGACCGCACAATCTCAGCCATACGCTGTGAGTGGGACACGGCCCGGCAACTCTCACCCGTCGCGGCCGTGTCCTGCCACAGGAGGCCGCTATGAAGGTGGTTGCGTTCGTGCTCGTGTTCCTTTGTCCGTCCTTGTCGTTTTGCTCCTCCGCTCATGCCTGGGTCCAGCTTGGCAACTGGGTGGTTCCCGCGAAGGAACTGACCGTGGTCATCAGCCGGTTTTGCCTGGACTGGCCGACGGGCTGGCAGCTCTCCACCGGCGACCCATGTCTTCGGTATACGGACGATGAGTGGAGGTCGGCCATCAGCAGCGCGGGCCACGAATGGAATGACGTCGGGAGTAGTTTCACCTTCCATTTCAGAATGGCGCGCGGCGAGGATCATCCCTGTCAACGCTCGGGCGAGGTGTTCGTGATTTTAGCGTTGCCTCACCAAGCGTGTCCGGGGGATTCGCCGATGGGGAGCGCGGCTGGGAAGGCCGTGTTTACGGGGTCCGCAAGTCCCTCCCCGCGCATTTATATCAACGCGCACTACCTCAACGCGTACTACACGATTGGTACGTCCTGGATGAGTCTGCGACGGGTCATCCTGCATGAACTCGGGCATGTGCTGGGGCTCGGGCATCCCCCCGCTCATGTCCAAGCCGTCATGGTGCCGGGTTCCGAATGGCTCCGCTTACAGCCCGACGACATAGCCGGCATTCTGGCGCTCTATCCGCCCGAGCCCGCCCATACGATTGTGGTGATAGAAAATCCGCTCTTCGAGTCGGCCCAGAGCGGGATCAGTGTGATTTCTGGGTGGGTGTGTGACGCGGAATCCCTCCGCCTCTTCATCACGCCTGCGGGGAATTGGTACGAGCATCTGGTTGTCACCGGCATTCCCTACGGCGGAGATCGGGCCGACACCGAGAGTCACTGCGGGGACCGCGACAACGGCTTCGGGCTGCTCTTCAACTGGAACACGCTCGGGGACGGCGAGTACTATGTGATGGTGGAAACCGATGACGGCCGCTTCAGTTGGGCTGCCGTGACCGTCACCACACTCGGGGAGGAATTCCGACGCGGACTGGAGGGGACATGGGAGGTAGACGGCTTTCCCGACCCGAACAGCTCCGTCACGATTGAGTGGTCCGAGGCGCTACAAAACTTCGTGATTGTGGAGCATAATCCTTAGCCCGAAACGCGCCGGGCCAGGGCGGCCACCCTGGCCCGGACCAACACACACCTAGAAGGAGGTTGTGATGGCAAACTCACCAGAAGAGCTAGAAGGACAGATCGTTGCCCTACGTGCCTTTATGGCGCACCTTGCGTTGCGTGTTGCCCCGATCCCGCAAGTCTACGATGATTTTTTGAAGGCGGTGCAAAATGCCCCCATTCCTCCCATTCTCTCTCCCGCTCAGAGCCGGGGCTGGGATGAATTGTGCAAGGGGCTGGCTGCTGACTTGAAAATCATTCGTCCTTGACATGCCCCGACTTTACCCTTTTGCGCTTGGCTTTACCAGTCAAGCGTTTCTTCGGAGGAGGGGCAGGCTGTGGCGGGGTGTTGAGCCCCGCTTTCAGCAGCTCCTCAAAGGTCAGATTGATCTTCGTTGGCATTAGCGCGTCAACTCCTCGTAAGTCAGCCGTTCCCCGATCCCGGCTTTCAGGATCGCATCGACGCGCTGGGCGCTGCTGAGCGGCAGCATGTTCCAGCGGTGCGAGAACTCAGCCAGGTAGCGGGGCAAGTGCTTCTGCGAGAAGTCGTGGAAGACGCCATGATAGCCGCGCTTGAGCAAGGCCCAGAACGACTCCACGCCGTTCGTATGGGCTTTGCCCCGGACGTACTCCCCGGCGCTGTGATTGACTGTCTCATGGGTCAGGCGGTTGAACAGGCTCGGCAGGCCGGTATAGCCGCTGTGTTCGTCCGTGTAGACGGTCGCACCCGGGTCGGTGGCACCTTCCACGAACGGAATGAGCGTGGCCCGGTCGGGCTGGTCGATCTGCCGGGCAACGGCCTGGCCGCTGGTCCGCGACACCACCCCGGCCACGGCCATCTTGTTTGCCGTGCCCCGGCCCGGCAGCTTCTGGCTGTCATGGCGGTTCTTTTGCCGACCGCCGAAGTAGCTCTCGTCGGCTTCGACTGGCCCCGGCAACGTCCCGGCTGCGCTGCCAGCGTGCTCGGCCGCCTTGCGTAGCCGGCCCAGGACGAACCAGGCCGTCTTTTGCGTCGTGCCGATCTCCCGAGCGAGCTGGTAGCTGCTGATCCCTTTGCGGCTCGTCGTCACCAGGAAGGCCGCCAAGTACCACTTCCGCAGCGGCAAGCGGCTCTCCTCGTACACCGTGCCCTTGCGGACGCTGAACTGCTTTTTGCAGTCCCCGCACCAGTAACGCCCAGGCCGGGGCAGCCGGTTAAAGTGGCGCGTGCTCGCGCAGAGCGGGCAAATCATGCCGTTCGGCCAGCGCAAGGCGGCCAGGTGTTCGGCGCAGGCGGCTTCGTCAGGAAAGGCGTCAAGGAGGCCCAGGACATTGTTGTACCCATGATTGTTGCTCATAGGGACAGTCTACTTGATTTCTTACTGTGCGTCAAGTATATTGTTCCCTTTGAGAAGCCGGCGGAGATCATAGCTGGGACGCAGCTCGTCGCCTCTCTCATCTTTTGATTTCTTCTTCAAGCGAAGCGTAGCTCTCCCAACAATGAGAGCATCGAACGCGGCGGTCCAGCGATAGCGACACGGAGCGCTCCCGCCGCAATCGAACTATAGGCAGGCTAGTGTGCGGCAGAGCCGGCTGGCTTAGCCTTCGTCTTCAATGGCTGCCCGCACGACCGGCTCAAGCTCACCGCTCTGGTGCATCTCCTGGATGATATCGCAGCCGCCGATGAACTCGCCCTTGACGTACACCTGGGGGATTGTCGGCCAGTTTGAGTACTGCTTGATTCCCTCCCGAACGGCGGGGTTCTGGAGCACATCGACCGTCTGGTAGGGCACGCCGAGCGAATCGAAGATCTGAATCGTGGCCGCTGAGAAGCCGCACATGGGGAACTGCGGGTTGCCCTTCATGAAGATAAGGATCGGGGTGTCTTTGACGTGCTGCTCAATCTGGCTGAGGATATCGTCTGCCATGGGTCTTTCCTCCTGTGATGGGTGGGTGAATGAACGCACCGGCGGCTCAGGACGCTTTGCCGGGCTGTATGCTTATGACGCTGGCCGCCTCGGCCTCCGCTTCCTGGGGGGTGAGGGTGCTGAGCTTCAGGGCGTGAATCCGCTCCACCATCGCGTCTTGCAGCGCCCCATACACCATTCGGTGACGGGCGACTTTCATTTTTCCCTGAAACGACGCCGAGATAACGAGCGCTTCATAGTGATCCCCGCCTCCGGTCAGATCGCGAATCTTGACCTCGGCGTCAGGAATCCCCTGGATAATGAGCTGGCTGATTTCCTCAGCCGTAATCGGTTCGGGCATGAAACACTTACCTCAACGGGCCTGTCTTGGACCTTAGCAGTCCATCTTTTGCGCGCCATGATACCCATCAGGCCGGGTTGCTGCAAGCCGATTTTTGGGCGCGCCGGGTAAACAACAAAAAAGGCCCGTCCGCTCGGTTCGAGGGCTGGGCCTTGGATGGTTCTGGCGGCAACAGGCCGAACTCCCAAGGGGCGGGGCAGAATTATTTCTTCTGCATCTCTTTGCTGCAGCACTTCACCGCGCCGTCTCCGCCTTTGGTGACAATGATCTGGGCGCCACACTGTCCGCACAAGTACATTTTTCCGAGTTGCATCGCACTACCCTCCTATCAAGAATATCTGAGGCATTGTGCGGGGTTTTTAGTTGCCCGTAAAGACCGGTTTGCGTTTTGCCAAAAACGCTGCGACACCCTCGGCCCGGTCCTGGGTCGTCTGAAGCAGGGCGTACAGGTCTTCCTCCAGGCGGGTGCCCTGCGCCAGGCTGAGGTCCATGGCCTTAAGCACGGCTTCTTTGCCCAGGCGCAGGGCAATCGGGCCTTTGTCCAGCAGGCCAGCCAGCACCTCGTCAACCCGGGCGGCAAAGCGCTCCGGTTCGATGGTCTCCGTCACCAGGCCGATCTGTTGGGCCTGGTCCGCGTCGAGCCGGGTGCCGGTCAGAATCAGCTCCAGCGCCCTGGCCTGGCCGATGATACGGGGCAGGCGCTGGGTGCCGCCGCAGAACGGGATCAGTCCCTCGGCCAGCTGCGACAGACCGAACTGCGCGCCGGCTTTTGCCAGGCGCAGATCGCAGGCCAGGGCGAGTTCGAGGCCGACCCCGATGGCGTCCCCGTTCAGCACGGCAATGGTCGGCTTGGTCAGGGCTCCCAGCCGCTCGACACACGTCAGCGGACCGAACTGCTGACGAATGCTGTGGGCGGTCGCTGGTGGCGAACACTCAAGACCGGTGCAGAACGCCCCGCCCTGACCGGTCAGCAGCAGGATTTCGACCTCGTCATCGTCTTCGACCGCCTCGCATACTGCGGCCAATTCCTGGGCCATGGCCGGTGTGAGCCGGTTGCCCGTGTCGGGCCGGTTCAAACCCAGCCGGGCGTAGCGCCCGTGGATGGTATAGCTCAGGTCTGACATGGCTGGGCCGAAAAACCTCACTCCCCGTACTCGGCACGGAGTTCCTTTTTCAGGATCTTGCCCATGTGGTTTTTGGGCAGCTCGTCCATGAAGTGGATATCTTCGGGTTTCTTAAAGCTCGACAGCCGCTCGCGGCAGAAGTCTCCCAGCTCATCCTCGGTCACCGTCTGGCCCGGACGAATCGCGACAAAGGCGGCAATCTTTTGGCCCCACTGTTCGTCCGGCACGCCGATGATGGCCGCTTCGTCCACCGCAGGATGGGCGTGCAGCACGGCTTCGATTTCGGCCGGGGCGATGTTTTCGCCGCCCCGGATGATGATGTCGTCTTTGCGGCCGACCAGATAGATATAGCCGTCCTGGTCCAGATAGCCCATGTCCCGGGTGTGCAGCCAACCCTCATCGTCAAACAGGGCTGCGGTTGCGCTCTCCTGGCCGGCGTAGCCCTTCATGGCCCGCCCGGTGCGGATCACGACCTCGCCGATCTCGTCGGCCGGCAGCGGTGTGTTGTCGTCGTCAAGGATGGCGACCTCGACATCGGGCAGGGGTTTGCCGACCGAGGTGAGCCGCTTGAGGTTGCGCTCGATTTCTTGCTGGCTGCCGTTCAGTTTATGGTCGTCCGGACCGAGTACGGACAGAGTGGAGTTGGTCTCGGTCTGGCCGAAGGCATTCACAAAGCCGGTGGTGTCGGGAAACAGCTCAATCGCCTTGCGGATGACCGGAAACGGCATGGGCGCGCCCCCGTAGGACAGGTTTTCCAGGCTCGACAGGTCGTAGTTGGAAAATTCGGGGTGGTCGATCAGCTGTTTCAGCATGGTCGGCACGACAAAGGCGTGGGTGACCTTCTCGTCCTGCACTGCGGCCAGCCACTCCTTGGCGTCAAACTGGCGCAGAATGACGATTTTGCGGCCGGACCAGATGGCGGTCATGATGTTCATCGCGCCGGCGATGTGGTACAGCGGCGCGCACAACAGCGAGGTGCCACGCGGGGTGCCGTCGGCCATTTCGACCGTGCCGACCACATAGTTGGTAAAACCGCCGTAGGTCAGCATCACGCCCTTGGGCAGCGAGGTCGTCCCGCTGGTGTACATCAGGATCGACAGGTCGTCTTCGTCCACCTCGGCGTCTTCAATATCGGGCGAGCCCTTGGCGATCAGGTCCTCATGGTTGTGCATGCCGGGCTGGGTGCTCTCCATGGCCACATAGTGCTGAATCATCGGAAACTGGGGTTTCAGCTGTTCCAGCAGCGGCAGGTAACGGTCGCCGATAAACAGCACCTTCACATCTGCGGCCGTGACCATGTATTCCACTTCGGGCGGTTTGGCCCGGTAGTTGAGCGGCACGAAGGTCGCGCCCACGGTCGCGGTCGCGTAATACGCCTCAATATACTGATTGGAGTTGGTTTGCAGGGCGGCGACCCGGTCGCCGGGGCCGACGCCGAGCGCTTTCAGGCTGCTGGCGAGTCGGCGGACTCGGTCAAGCGTTTCGCCGTAGGTCAGACGGTTGCCCTCAAAGACCAGGATCTCCTGATCCGCCAGCATCATACCGGGAAGACTGAGAAAATTCGCGGTGTTCATGGACGTTGCTCCTCTTCGCGTAGTAACGGTACAGCCGTCTCAGCTATCAGCCCTGAACAAAGATGACAAGACACGGCTCGCAGACTAGAGGCGGGAGAACAGCCGCCGCTCCAGCCGCAAGCCCTCGGCCAGGGGCAGGTCCAGACCCTGGCGAACCGCGCGCTTGGCCAGCGCGACGAGCCGAGGGTCGTGCCGGGCCAGGCTGTGGGCCAGCGTTTTTGCCGCCGTTAACAGGTTCTCACGCGGCACGACGCGGTTGGCCAGACCGATCTGAACGGCCTGCTCGGCGTCCACCCGCTTACCCGTCAGGACCATATCAAGGGCGCGTCCCAGGCCAATCGCCCGAGGCGCGGTCTGTGTGCCGGCCACACCGGGAATCATCCCCAGCCCGGTTTCCGGCAAAAAGAAGACCGTATCGTCGGCGGCAAGACACAGGTCGCACAGCAGGGCCATTTCCATGCCGCCGCCCACGGTAAAGCCGTGTACCGCCGCAATCGTCGGCTGGGGCAGGCCGAGCAGAGTGCCCCACACGTCGCGGCGCCAGCGTATGGTCCGCGCCCCGACCGGGGAGGGGGCCGAGCCAAACTCCGACACATCCCCGCCGGTCGAAAAGGCCGGGCCCTCACCGCGCAGAATCATGACCCGGACCTCGGGATCGTCGCCAACGGCTTGCAGCGCCTCGTACAGACCGTCGCGCATGTCTACGTTGTAGGCGTTGAACACCCGGGGGCGGTTCAGTGACACAATGGCCAGGCTGTCTTCTTTGTCGTAGATGACGGCCGACATGCCTAGTCACTACCGAGTCGGGCGGAATGAGTAAAGAGGCCGCACCCGCCTAGGTCTGGTGCCACACGACCCTGCCGCCGACAATGGTGGTCGTCACCGCTAGCGAGCCGATGGCCTGGGCGGGAATCGCGCTGATATCACCGTCAAGGATAACCAGGTCGGCCAGCATACCCGGCGCGAGCCGGCCCTTGCGGTCTTCTTCAAAGCCCACCCAGGCGGCCGCGCTGGTGAAAAGCTCCAGCGCTTGGGCCAAGTTCACCCGCTCTGCGCCATTCACCTTCCGGCCGGTCCGAGACTGTCTGGTCAGGGCCGTGCCTATGCTGCTCAGTGGCGCCAGCGGCCCGATCGGACAGTCTGAGCTGCCCGCCACCGGGATGTGGTGATCGATCAGGCTTCTCGTCCGGTACAGCCAGGAATGGATTTCGGGAGCGACCTCGGCGACGTATTTTTCTCCGTACCAGCGCACAAAGTCGGGCTGGGTGACGACCGCGCAGCTGCTGGTCTTCAGCTGTTCCAGAAACGGCGGGGGACACAGCGAACAGTGTTCGATCCGGTGGCGGTGATCCAGCCGAAACAGCCGCCGCTGAGCCTGCTCAACCGCGTCGAGCGCCAGGCCGATGGTCGCTTCTTCAACGGCGTGGAAGGCCAGCTGAAAGCCGTGTTGATGCGCCCGCCAGACCAGCTGTCTGAGCACCGCCGGGTCTGGATGGAGGGCGCCCCGACTCTCGTGCAGCATGATCTTCACGCTTCCCAGGCGGACTCGCTCGTCTCCGCTGAACGGCCCCAGCCGGGATTCGAGCAGCTGTTCCAGGGCTGCACTGCCGATCATCACTGTGGCTCGTGAAGCCAGCAGCCCGTCGGCCGCCAGCTGTTGAAAAACAGTCAGATCCTCAAGCGTATTGCCCGCGCTGGCGTCGTGGAATGAAGTCACGCCCAGGCGCAGCAGATCCTGTCCAGCCTGTTGCACGGCAGCCCGAAAGCGGGCTGCGGACAGGCGGGGAATGACGGTTCGCAGTAAGGCTTCAAGTTCGTACACCACACCTGTCGGCTGGCCGCTGGAGTCGCGCTCAGCGTAGCCTCCGTGGCGGTCGGCAAAGGACGGACCGATGCCGGCCCGGTTCAGGCCGGCGGTGTTGAGTACGGCGGCATGACCGGAGCGGTGGCGGACGACAATCGGCCGCTCACGACACACCGCGTCAAGCTCGTGGCGGGTCGGATGGCGTTTTTCGGTCAGCAGGAACTCGTCGTAGCCATAGCCGCGCAGCCATTCTCCGGGCTGCAACTGGGGCAGATGCATCGCCAGACGGCGCTGTAACTCGGGAATCGACCCGACATCGCTGAGGTCCGCGCCACACCGGCGACTGGCCCAGGAGAACAGGTGCAGATGCGGGTCGATAAAGCCGGGCAGGACGGTGTGACCGTGACAGTCCAACAGTTGGGTGTGAGGTGAAACGAGAGGCCGGAGGTCGGCCTCGGTGCCGAGGGCTACGATCCGGTCCCCGGCGATGGCTACGGCTTCGGCAGTCGGACGCTGTGGGTCCTGGCTGAGAACCGTCCCTCCGTACGCCACCAGGTCGGCTGGAGGAGTGGGCAAAGACATGGAGCCTGCCAGCAAAAAGGGCGACGCAACGCGTCGCCCTTTTGATCTGGAATGAAAGCTGTGCGCTCTTAATCCGACGACGGCAGGGGTTTTGCCTCTTTGAGCGGCATCTCTTTGTCGCAGCAGTCCATCGTGCCGTCTCCAGGCTTATTACACAGAACCTCGGCGCCGCATGTCTCACACATATAACGTTTTCCAAGCTGAGCCATATTACCCTCCTACGTACGTGTGATGCTTCTCGCACTCCCTCATTTACAAGGGAACGGAAGTACGGCTACCTCCGCTATCATGGGCGTCCCGTTTCTGTCAATCCGCAGCTGGGTGCCCGGTTCGAGATGTTCGCGGCGGACATAGCCCAGGGCGATCGGTCGGCCGAAACGGGGAGACAGGGTCGCGCTGGTGATCCAGCCCACCTCCCTGGTGTCGGAAAACAGTTTATCCCCGCTCTGGGGCGGTTCCGTCCCCTGAACCAGCAGGCCACTGAGCTTGCGGTTCACCCGGCCTCGGGCCGAGGCGCGTTCAACCACCTCCTGGCCGAGATAGCAGCCTTTGTTGAAACTGAGCGCGTGATCGAGCCCGACTTCCAGGACGATGCGATCCTCGTCCATATCCACACCGTACCACGGGATGCCGGCCTCAATCCGTAGCATATTGAGCGCGCCTAAGCCGACCGGGCAGGCGCCCAGCGGTCGGCCGGCCTCAAGCAGGGTCTGCCATACTGCCTCGGCTTGCGGCCGGGGAACCAGGATGGCGTAGCCGTCCTGGCCCGTCTCAGACACCCGGACGACACGGACGGCGGTCTCGGCCAGCCGTGCTGCCGCGTGCTGGCAGTCCTCGGTCAGGCTGGCTGAGGTGCCGGCCGCCTCCAGCAGGCGTGAGGCCAGCGGCCCTTGCACCCCAATGGTGGTCTGGTCTGCGCTCAGGTCTGCGAGTTCCACATCGTCGGCAATGATAAAGCGCTCCAGAGCGGCGACCGTCTTGTCCTTGACCCGTGCGTCAAGGTCGAGCATGAGGCTGTCTTCGAGCGCGTACACCCGCAGGTCGGCGACAATCCGGCCCTGATCGGTCAACAGGGTTGCCGGGCAGCCCTGACCGGATTGCAGGGACTCGACATCGTTCGACAACATGCCCTGCAGAAACGAGACGCGATCCTCTCCGCTCGCCCCGATCTGGACCCGGAAAGACAGGTCGATGAGCCCGGCGGCGTCTCGGACGGCACGGTATTCGTGCTCGATATCCGCAAAGCATTCGGGCAGACTGATCCCCCGATCATCGGTCACCACCGCCCCGTGGGCGGTATGCCATGCCGCCAGTGGTGATTGCATATCCACCTCTTGTGACGCTAGGCAGGGGCGGCGTTCATGCGGCGCAGCTGTCGCACCGCCTGAATGCGCTCCTGGGCCAGGGTGACCGCCAGGCGATGGGGATGAATGTTACGCTGCCTGGCCTCGGCAAACAGTGTCTTGAGCGTCGTATAAATCGTTTCGGTCTTGGCCTGGGCTCGCTCGCGACGGTAGCCGCCGGGACCGAGTTCGTCGGCAACGTTGATCAGGCCGCCGGCGTTGATGGCGAAATCGGGCGCGTAGACAATGCCCTGCTCGTACAGCGCGTCACCGTCCGCATCGCTCACCAGCTGGTTGTTGGCCCCGCCGCCAATGATCCGGCAGCGCAGGTGGGGAATCGTTTGGCTGTGAAACAGGCCGCCCGCCGCACATGGAGCCAGGATGTCACACTCCTGGGTGTAAATATCTTGAGGGCTGACGACCCGGGCCTGGAAGTCTTCGGCAGCCTGCCGGGTGCGGCGCTCGTCCACATCGGCCACAATCAGCCGCGCCCCAGCCTCGTGCAGGTAGCGGGCCAGCGGATAGCCGACCTTGCCCAGCCCGGGCAGGGCGACGGTCTTGCCCTGGAAGTCGGCCGTACCGTCCGCCTCTTCGAGACACGCCCGCTGCCCGCAAAAGATACCCCAGGCCGTCATCTGAGACGGATCGCCGCCGCCGCCAAAGACAGTGTCCCGGCCGACGCCAAAACGGCTCTCTTTGCGCACCCGTTCGATATCCGCAGTCGAAGTCCCCATGTCTTCGGTCGGGATATAATGCCCGGCCAGCGATTCGATCGCGCGACCCAGGGCGCGGAACAGCGTCTCCCGCTGTTTCACGGTATGGTCGGCAATCACCACCGCCTTGCCGCCGCCGTAATCCAGGCCCGCCAGCGCGGCTTTGTAGGTCATCGCCTGGGCCAGCCGCAGGGCGTCGGTGACGGCCTCTTCCTCGGTCGCATAGGCCCGCATGCGGATCCCGCCCAGGGACGGTCCCAGGGTTGTATCGTGAATGGCGATGACCGCCTTGAGCCCGGCTCTCCGGTCGGCGCAAAAGACTACCTGTTCGTAGTCTTCGGCATGCATGGTGTCAAACAGCGCGGTCATAACGGTGTGCGTCCCTGTTCGGCTCCGACCAGCATATCAGACTTCAACCAGAATATCGTCACCGTCAACCTTGACGGAATAGGTGTCTTGTTTCACATCCGGGTCGTCGAGGTTCTCGCCGTTGGTCACGTTGTACTCCCAGCCGTGCCACGGGCAGGTCACCGTCGTGTCGTCAAGGTCACCCTCATCGAGCGGGCCGCCCTGGTGGGGGCAGATATTGTCGATCGCGTAATACTCGCCATCAACCTGGAAGATGGCGATCTGCTTGTCTTCAACCTCAACGCATTTCCCACCGTCCTCCGGGATGTCGCTCTTTTGGGCGACCTTCACAAAATCTCCCATAGTGTCCTCCTTCACATGCAAAAAAGCCCCCCTGTCAGCTTGGACGAAGACAGAGAGGCCAGAGAATATCAGGGATAGAGAAACGGGCTTAGCCGCCGTAGAATACCTTCTCGCCCAGATCGGCCATATGCAGGGTCGCCAAATCGGCCCGTCCGTCGGGCTGCTTCTGGACAACCGCGTCCACCACTTTGCCGATGAAGATCGAGTGGTCACCGTTCTCAACCGTCTGCTCCAGGGAGCATTCGACATAGGCCGGGACGCTCTCCAGCACGGGAGCGCCGGTGCTGCCGGCTTTATAGGCCTCGCCGTTAATCGTATTGCCGTCCTTCTCGACCGGTTTGAAGAAGGCGAAGGCCGGACCCTGCTGGCCCTTGCCCAGGATGTTCAGGGCAAAACAGCCGGCTTTTTTCACCAGTTCATGCGCGCTCGAGTCGCCCTTCACGCCGACCACAACCAGCGGCGGATCAAAGGCGGTCTGGGTGACCCAGTTGACGGTCGCGGCGGCAACCTCGCCGTCTTTTTCTGCGGTCAGGACGTACAAACCATACGGAATCATGCGTAGAGCGGTCTTTTTGGCATCTGCATCCATAGTCGTTCTCCCTCTATTATAGGCTGTCTGGGCCTTGTATCCGGCCTGGGGGCGGTGTGCAAGTCCTCTTATCTTATGGAAGCGGTTGGATGATGAGGTCTCCTGTGCAGCCAGCCGCATCCTGCCATCGGCTTGGGCAATGGATGCCATCCAGGTCGGCCAGGCTGCCGGTGAAGTAGCCCGTATAGCCGCCGTCCACAGACCATTCTCCGACGAAGAGACTACCGCTTTCCTTGTCGCACACCTCGCCAGAAACCTCGACGATCCCGTAGGGAGGGGCACGGACCGAGGTGGAAAACCCTCCCTCCTGCACTTCCACTTGCAGCGTCCCCCTGGGGGCTGCACACAAAATCTGGGGATCACCGACAGGGGGCGGGGGCTTAAATTGGACGAGATACTTGTCTCCCTGATAACTTGTTTCATCCTTCGAACACGGCAGGGGCGGGGGCAGGAGCAGTGGCGTTGGAGCTTGCAGGACTGGTGATATCTTCAGCCCCCCGCACGCGTCCTGGAAATTCACCTGGGACAGGGACAGGAGTTCCAGGTGTTGGGTGCTTTTGTTCCACACGAACTCCGCCTTCTCACCGAGCGACGGGAAATCCAGGATCGTGAACGGGCCGGGATCTGCATCTTCAACAAACTCCTCTCCGAAGGTCGCCACTTTGACCGTGCTGCTGTCGAACTTCACGCCGTTATCAAGGGCTGCGACGGTGTAGGTTCCGTCGCCCAGGAGGCCCCAGTTGAAGTAGGTCACAAAGCCGTTATCCGTGTCTCCACATGTCTCTTCAGTGTCCTCACGAGACAGCCCGTACAGCGTGGGAAGGGGATTTTCATCATTGACGCGGACCGTGATCGCCCCCTCGGCCTCGCACTTCCAGCCCGAGATGACTCCAATACCGGACAGCGTGTCCCCCTGGCTGGGAATCTCAAGCTCATATCTCCGGGGCTCCTCAGGTTGCTCAGGCTGAGCTACAGCCAGCGAGGGGGCGAGGACAAAGAGACCAAAGC
Organism: uncultured Binatia bacterium (SeqCode); assembly: GCA_965243735.1. Taxonomy (GTDB): domain Bacteria; phylum Desulfobacterota; class Binatia; order Bin18; family Bin18; genus JAAXHF01. Next base: position 1,307,218 of record CBDEVZ010000008.1, on the reverse strand, counting down.
AAAGCCAGAAAAACATCAAAATCTCCTCACAGCGCGCTTCAACCGCCGATCTATCGTTCGAGAGGAGCACTACGGGAAGTCAATAATCGTCCAACTGTCGTCCGCATTCTTGGCGACAGCAGCACCAGCAAAACCTATAAGGTCGTTGAGAGCATCAGCGGTATCATAACACTGATCTATAGCGTCTAGGCCGGTCCCGTCTACACATGCCTGTCCGCCTGCGTTCACAGAAAAAGTGAAGCTGAGGGTGAGTATGGAGCCGCTGCACATCGCTCCCGGCTGCACAACCAAGCCAACCTCACACGTTCCGAGGTCAACCACTGAATCGACCGGCTCCGGTACTGGAAGGCTGTGAATCGTCCAACTCCCATCGTCATTCCTGGTGACATCGACGCCAATCTGGTCCAGCACCTCCGGCAGGCTGACCGGGTAACACCCATCGACTGGAGTACCGCCGCTGATGCACGCCTGTCCGTCTGCATCAACGGTAAAAGTAAAATTGAAATCGGTGCCGGCTACACTGATGGAGCCGCTGCACATCTCTCCCGGCTCCACGACGAACTCCTCTACGCAAGCACCTAGGTCTATGACCGGTGTGCGCATGACCATCTCGAAGTGCTGAGTGCTCTGATTCCACTCAAGGATCGTGGTCTCCCCGGATTCAGGGAAATTCGGGACTGTAACCTGTGCTTGCGCTCCGACCAGATACTCCGTCCCGGCGGTCGTCACTGTGAACGTGTTTCTGGCAAACTCCCCGCTATTGTCGGAGGCGACAGCGGTGTGTTCGCCATCGCCGAGGATGGCCCAGTTCCAGAGGGCATAAAAGCCGTTGTTGCCGTCGTCGTTGCCACACGATGGGCTGGTATCGACCCGGGAGGCCCCATACGTCGTGGGAATGGGGTCGCTGGCGGGCATGAGGGTTCCATCGGAGTCCTCAGTATAGAAGGTGATGGTGATTTCCCCGTCGGCCTCGCACTTCCAGCCCGAGATGAGCCCAATGCCCGACAGTTTATCCCCCTCACTCGGGATATCGAGCCTTGCCGCGTGAGCCAGCGAGGGCGCCAGGAGAAATAGCCCAAGACACAGACGAAGCAGGAAAGACATGGAAACCTCCTCAGAGGAAACTGAGATTTTGCCGCCACCTTGTATCTTTTCCGTCCTGGGGGTGCAAGTCCTGAATGCGCAAGGGTACTGTCCTATTTTGAACTGTAAGCCACTGTTTCTGTTAAGGGAAAAACCTTAAATTAGGACAGCACCTGCGCAAGGGGCAGGCCACAGCCCGTCCGCCTTGCGCTCCGCACTCCAGGGATGAAAACAGAGGTGGCCCGTCCGTTCCTCTTGAGGAAACGGCTGTGTAGAGGTAGTGATGGAGCGGTGAAAGGAGCCCCTACAATGTCACCCTCCACCATTGATCCTCATGAAACCGTGCAGCGCTCCGACGGGAAACGCTCGCATGTCGTGGAGTCGCCCCCATTGGAAAACGGTGACCGCCTCACGCGGGAGGAGTTTGAGAGACGTTATGAGGCCATGCCGAATGTGAAGAAGGCGGAACTGATTGATGGAGTGGTGTACATGGGCTCACCCGTTCGCTTTGGGAGACACAGTGAACCTCACGCTGCACTGTTGACGTGGCTGGGGACGTATGCCGCGTTTACCCAGGGCGTCCGACTCGGGGACAACGCAACCGTTCGTCTGGATTCGGACGCCGAACCGCAGCCGGACGCTTTGCTGCGCATAGAGCCGCAGGTGGGTGGCAATTCGCGTATCAGCGAAGACGATTATATCGAAGGCGCGCCCGAGTTGGTTGCCGAAATCTCCTCCAGTACGGCCTCGTACGATCTGCACGACAAAATGGACGCCTACTGTCGCGCGGGCGTAAAAGAATATCTGGTCTGGCGCGTGGACGATAAACAGCTTGACTGGTTTGTTCTGCGCGAGGGAGCGTATATGCGCCTTGCGCCTGACGCATCCGGGGACCTGATAAGCCAGACATTTCCAGGATTGCGTCTCGCGATATCGGCCTTGATCGCGGGTGATATGGCGCAGGTCGTTGGAGAGCTGCAAGAGGGGCTGGACTCTGCCGAGCACGCGGAGTTTGTTGCCCGATTAGAGATGCAAATCTCGCCCCGCTGAAAACGTGTGATGTCCATTCCCAGCTGTAGTAGGTCGGATGAGCCGTAGGCGTAATCCGACAGCCCATCCGTGTCGGCTTACGCTCCGCTCATCCGACCTGCACGGCTGAAATGAGGACAGTGCCGATCTTACGAATTACTCCACCGCCGGGAGCCAGTAGCGGTTATACCCACCGGCCTGACGGGTCTGGCGTTGCGTCGTCCCTCCGGTGCGCATATGTATCGCGTTCTCGTCTACTTGGTACCATATCTCTGTGTTGGGCACGCGGTCGTGGTAGACGGTGTCCACGTAGACCGGGAGTGTGGCCTCCCAGCCGCCCAGCGGCGCTGTGATACTCACGTGCCACGCGGGAATATCGAGCAGGCGGATCGGAGTCGCCCCGTACAACTCCACCCACGAGCCGAAGGAGGGGGCAATCGTAGCGGGGCAGTCCTGCCCACACGGAAACCGCAGCGCTCCGATCCAGGTCGTGCGCCCTCGGGCCGTATCGGTGATCCACAGCCCAAACCAGTCGCCGGAGCGGTCGCGGTCGTAGCGGGCGAGGCGCAGGCGATAGGTGCCGGCCGACCAGGCATACGGGCGGCGGACACTGATAAAGTCGCCCTCATAGCCAGCAGTTTCCGCAAAACCGTCAGGCGCGATCCGCGCATCCGCAAGGTCACGGGTTGCCCACCGGGAGAAGATCACGCCCTTGCCCGTATTGCCCACGCCCGGACGAGCCACATCGGTCTGAAGACCGAAGTAAAAGCCAGTGTCCGCAATACGGCCCTGCACCGGAGCCAGGTATAAGCCGTTGTCATCTGACCAGTCAGGCACGTTGGTGTGAAGCGTCACGTCGATTTCAAGAGACGCCTGTCCTTCTACCCATTGCCACCAGGCATACGCCATCCCCCCGATGTAGGGAGTTCTCAGGGCAAGACTCGGCCGACCCCGAGCGGGTGGCGGGTCCCGCACCTCCACCAACTCCAGATGTTGCGTGGACCGACTCCAGGCAAAACGGGCGTCTGCATCAGGGACCGGGAAATCCTCAATGAGGCATTCCCCGGTCGCCCCGTCCACAAACGCCTCGCCCAGCCTGACAACGTTGAAGGTGCTCCGGACGAACGCGGCCCCGTCATCGTACACCTTGACAGTGTGTTGACCGTCGCCCAGCTCACCCCAGTTCATGGTGGAGATGAAACCAACATTGGCCTGGTCACAGGCTCCGGCATCGAGCACGTCTTGTCGCTCGACACCATACAGCAGCGGAATCGCTTCGCCGTTGTTGAAACGCGCGGTCAACTCGCCTGCGTTACACTTCCACCCTGAAATCACACCGATACCGGAGAGCGTGGTATGCGGTGTGGGAATTTCCAATACCGCTGCCCATCCTGGGGCAACAGCGAAGACCACACACAGGATGCCAAGGACGTGACGACCCATTGAACGGCCTCTCACCTTTCTCCGCTCACTGGATTACAATAGCGTGGTCCGCAGCCAACGCAGCTCATCATCCTGAGCGGTGTTGGACCCGAGGCCGGACTGACGCTCCGGCTTCGGGCACGTGTCGTTTGCTTTCCTGCTCAGCAGTAGGGTGCCAGGTCGATCTCCTTCCAGGCAGTTGGGCCTGTAATGAGGACAGGACCGATCTTACGAACGTAGTGGCGGGGTCTCCGCCGCCGGTCGGTCGCGGTCCCACAGGTGCTGCACATGGCGCTGGGCTTCCTCGACCATCTCCTCGCCGAGTCGGCTCAGCGCGTCAACCTGATCCATGTCGGGGCTCACGCCCAGCCGTTCACTCCAGTAGTAGGTGACGGCGGCCTGGGCGCGGTGCAGCGCGCTCAGATAGCTGAGCAGATTGTCCAGTCGGTCGTAGGAAGTCAGCGGACACGCCGCGTCGGGGGCTGGTGGAACATGCTCGGGCATACAACCTCCTCTGGTTTAGGGTGGGCCGGCCGGCCGGCGTTCTGAGACACAGGGCGGCAGACCGGCACCAGAGGAAACCGGCAGCCTCGCCAACTCACACGCCACCCGAATCCGGTGCTCATCCGGCCCGAGTGGGCATCGCTCCTCAGTTGGTTAGCCGCTTCATGAGCACCGGGGTTTCGTGGTGGATGGATTCTATCTGCTCCGTTGCATCGTCAACGGCCTCAGGGATACAGGTCCAGATGGGAGACGGGGTATGAGAGTCACTATGGTGCACCTCGAATCGAACGCTCCGGGCGCCCGCGCCCCGGAAGACATCAGGCGAAACGAACCCTAGAAACGCACCGTAGCAGTGCTCCTCCGTCTCCCAGTGCACGTGATACGGCGGGTCCTCATACTCAGGAATCCAAAAGAGTTCGACACGATCCTGCGTAGGAGCCACTGTGCCGATGAGCACGGTCCCGAATGCCAAATTTGGATCGTCCCCCTCCAGATGTGTGAACGTTACCTCATGCACCTCAGCAAGGGCACTCATCTGTACCTGCCATGTTCCGATCATCGCGGTGAGCCGATCCTGTCGTGAGGCCCCCGGATTTTCCTCTTCCTCTGGTGCCGGTGGCTGCGGGGGGACCCCCAATGTCGCCAAGTCATCGCTGATCTCAACAATCTCAAAATGTTGCGTGCTCTCTTCCCACTCCAAGAGCGCATGTTCGCCGGGAGACGGGAAATCGATTGCATAACACTGGCCGCTGGCCCCCTTCAGGAACTCCTCGCCCGTCGTCCGCACGGTAAAGGTGGCATGGGCGAACTCGATGCCGTCATCATAGGCCGTCAGCGTATGGACGCCGTCGCCGAGCAGGGCCCAGTTCCACTGGGTGATGAATCCGTGATGGAGCGTGCCATAGATATGGCGGATATCACCACGCGGTTGCGCCATTGCAACCGGGATATGGCCGCCCCCGTTGATGGTGACGGTAATCTGCCCGGCGTCACATTTCCAGCCGGAAATGAAGCCGAGGCCGGACAAGACGGCGCCGTTGGCCGGACTCTCCAGCGTGGCTGCCCACCCTGGGACAGCAGTGAAGACAACACACAGGATACCAAGGACGTGACGACCCATTGAATAGCCTCTCACCTTTCTCCGCTCACTGGAGTGCAAGAGCGTGGTCCGCAGCCAACGCAGCTCATCATCCTGAGCGGTGTTGGACCCGAGGCCGGACTGACGCTCCGGCTTCGGGCACATGTCTTTTTCTTCCCAGCAGCAGGGTGCCGGGCCGATCTTCTTGCACAGCAACGAATGTGAGGCGTGTCTCATGTTGAAAATTGTGGCCAGGGCAAACGGGGCAGATCGCACTCTCACATTCTCTCTCAGGCATCGGGCTTTCCTCTCGGCGCCCGTGCCCGACACGGACGCGCGCACGGGGCGCCACCGGCCCTCTCTACAAGACTGTCCGTCGTTTGTCGCCACCAAAATTGGTGGGCCAAGCGCCCCCGCTCCAGCCTCCGCACTTAAGGCAGGAGCGGCGCTGCACGATAACCGAAAGGGAACAATATACTTGACGCACAGTAAGAAATCAAGTAGACTGTCCCTATGAGCAACAATCATGGGTACAACAATGTCCTGGGCCTCCTTGACGCCTTTCCTGACGAAGCCGCCTGCGCCGAACACCTGGCCGCCTTGCGCTGGCCGAACGGCATGATTTGCCCGCTCTGCGCGAGCACGCGCCACTTTAACCGGCTGCCCCGGCCTGGGCGTTACTGGTGCGGGGACTGCAAAAAGCAGTTCAGCGTCCGCAAGGGCACGGTGTACGAGGAGAGCCGCTTGCCGCTGCGGAAGTGGTACTTGGCGGCCTTCCTGGTGACGACGAGCCGCAAAGGGATCAGCAGCTACCAGCTCGCTCGGGAGATCGGCACGACGCAAAAGACGGCCTGGTTCGTCCTGGGCCGGCTACGCAAGGCGGCCGAGCACGCTGGCAGCGCAGCCGGGACGTTGCCGGGGCCAGTCGAAGCCGACGAGAGCTACTTCGGCGGTCGGCAAAAGAACCGCCATGACAGCCAGAAGCTGCCGGGCCGGGGCACGGCAAACAAGATGGCCGTGGCCGGGGTGGTGTCGCGGACCAGCGGCCAGGCCGTTGCCCGGCAGATCGACCAGCCCGACCGGGCCACGCTCATTCCGTTCGTGGAAGGTGCCACCGACCCGGGTGCGACCGTCTACACGGACGAACACAGCGGCTATACCGGCCTGCCGAGCCTGTTCAACCGCCTGACCCATGAGACAGTCAATCACAGCGCCGGGGAGTACGTCCGGGGCAAAGCCCATACGAACGGCGTGGAGTCGTTCTGGGCCTTGCTCAAGCGCGGCTATCATGGCGTCTTCCACGACTTCTCGCAGAAGCACTTGCCCCGCTACCTGGCTGAGTTCTCGCACCGCTGGAACATGCTGCCGCTCAGCAGCGCCCAGCGCGTCGATGCGATCCTGAAAGCCGGGATCGGGGAACGGCTGACTTACGAGGAGTTGACGCGCTAATGCCAACGAAGATCAATCTGACCTTTGAGGAGCTGCTGAAAGCGGGGCTCAACACCCCGCCACAGCCTGCCCCTCCTCCGAAGAAACGCTTGACTGGTAAAGCCAAGCGCAAAAGGGTAAAGTCGGGGCATGTCAAGGACGAATGATTTTCAAGTCAGCAGCCAGCCCCTTGCACAATTCATCCCAGCCCCGGCTCTGAGCGGGAGAGAGAATGGGAGGAATGGGGGCATTTTGCACCGCCTTCAAAAAATCATCGTAGACTTGCGGGATCGGGGCAACACGCAACGCAAGGTGCGCCATAAAGGCACGTAGGGCAACGATCTGTCCTTCTAGCTCTTCTGGTGAGTTTGCCATCACAACCTCCTTCTAGGTGTGTGTTGGTCCGGGCCAGGGTGGCCGCCCTGGCCCGGCGCGTTTCGGGCTAAGGATTATGCTCCACAATCACGAAGTTTTGTAGCGCCTCGGACCACTCAATCGTGACGGAGCTGTTCGGGTCGGGAAAGCCGTCTACCTCCCATGTCCCCTCCAGTCCGCGTCGGAATTCCTCCCCGAGTGTGGTGACGGTCACGGCAGCCCAACTGAAGCGGCCGTCATCGGTTTCCACCATCACATAGTACTCGCCGTCCCCGAGCGTGTTCCAGTTGAAGAGCAGCCCGAAGCCGTTGTCGCGGTCCCCGCAGTGACTCTCGGTGTCGGCCCGATCTCCGCCGTAGGGAATGCCGGTGACAACCAGATGCTCGTACCAATTCCCCGCAGGCGTGATGAAGAGGCGGAGGGATTCCGCGTCACACACCCACCCAGAAATCACACTGATCCCGCTCTGGGCCGACTCGAAGAGCGGATTTTCTATCACCACAATCGTATGGGCGGGCTCGGGCGGATAGAGCGCCAGAATGCCGGCTATGTCGTCGGGCTGTAAGCGGAGCCATTCGGAACCCGGCACCATGACGGCTTGGACATGAGCGGGGGGATGCCCGAGCCCCAGCACATGCCCGAGTTCATGCAGGATGACCCGTCGCAGACTCATCCAGGACGTACCAATCGTGTAGTACGCGTTGAGGTAGTGCGCGTTGATATAAATGCGCGGGGAGGGACTTGCGGACCCCGTAAACACGGCCTTCCCAGCCGCGCTCCCCATCGGCGAATCCCCCGGACACGCTTGGTGAGGCAACGCTAAAATCACGAACACCTCGCCCGAGCGTTGACAGGGATGATCCTCGCCGCGCGCCATTCTGAAATGGAAGGTGAAACTACTCCCGACGTCATTCCATTCGTGGCCCGCGCTGCTGATGGCCGACCTCCACTCATCGTCCGTATACCGAAGACATGGGTCGCCGGTGGAGAGCTGCCAGCCCGTCGGCCAGTCCAGGCAAAACCGGCTGATGACCACGGTCAGTTCCTTCGCGGGAACCACCCAGTTGCCAAGCTGGACCCAGGCATGAGCGGAGGAGCAAAACGACAAGGACGGACAAAGGAACACGAGCACGAACGCAACCACCTTCATAGCGGCCTCCTGTGGCAGGACACGGCCGCGACGGGTGAGAGTTGCCGGGCCGTGTCCCACTCACAGCGTATGGCTGAGATTGTGCGGTCTATTCGCGGCGACGGGGGTAGCTACTCCTCCGTCTCACGCCACTGTGGTATTCAACCGCAGGCCCGACCTATCGAGCCATACGCTTGAGAGTGAGACGGGGGAGAGTCTAGCGGATCAGTTGGTGTGTTTCAAGTATGTTGTTCCCTTCTCAAAGGGGGAGTGCGGGGCAAATATGTGGAGCGGTATCAAGAAGGCACGAATTTAGTTCTGCTTGACCCCGATATTGCCCGGGCTTTTGCGAATGACGCAGCGGCAATTAACAAAGCCTTGCGGTTGGTGCTTCAGCTGACCGAGCTGCTAACAAACGGACGACATAGGCTGGCAAAAGGCGGAGAGTGAGAGCGGCGCGCTCCACTCGGCTGCGGACAGGGAAATACCAGCCATGAAAAAGCCGAAACTTTCGTACTTCTAGCAAGAAGACGCCCCACTTTCTGCTGACGAGTAGCAGGAGTATCTAGGGACACTTCGCTCACCTGAGCTACCAGGCTTTCAAATCCTTGCCGCGAGATGGAGTAAGGACAATGATTAACGTAAAAGAGGCGGTCAAAGTCGCCCATAATTATACTCGTGAATTGTATAAAGATTATGGAGTTGGAGAGGTGGATCCGATAACCCTGGAGGAAGTAGAACTGACGGACGATGAGCGATTCTGGCTTATAAAGCTGGGGATGTATCGCTCAGAGTTGCCTGCCACCACTACCAACCCCATAGAGACTATAGCGGGCACTCTACTGGCAAAACGGGAAAGGGAGTATAAGATCGTAAAAATTCACGCTGACAGCGGCAAGGTTCTATCAATGAAAATTAGAGAAATATGAGTGAGATAGCAAATCAATTTCAACGTTACAGGCAAGCGGGAATATTGGTAGACACGAATATTCTGCTCCTTTTTTTCATCGGCGCTTTCGATCAAAACTTAATTCCAAGATTCAAGCGAACCAAAACTTTCAGTGTCGAGGATTACGAGGCGCTGATAAACTTTTTACGCTTTTTCGATAAAATCGCGACAACTCCCCACATCCTCACGGAAGTCAGCAATCTTTCAGGACAGCTAGGGGAACCTGTAAAGAGCGAATATTTCAAGAAATTCTCTTCCGATATCACTCTGCTCGAAGAGGAGAATGTGGTAAGTAGGGATGTAGCGCAAATGCGGGAGTTTGTGAGACTTGGCCTTACCGACACCGGAATAATCCGTTTGACCAGAGGGAGATATCTCGTCCTGACAGACGATTTTCGACTTTCCCAATACTTACAAAGCGCTGGTGTTGACGTGGTTAACTTTAACCATATTCGGACTGCTTACTGGTGATGCTCTCCGTGCTTTCCAGCGCTATCGCCACACCCCACAGAACCTCAATCGCCTTGAGCGCATCTCACAATCCTCGACAAACAACAACCATGCACCGCCTCCCCACGTTCTTTCTGTACGCCTCGACTATAGCCCTGCTGCTGACCGCGTCACCGGCGGCGGCTCTTATCGACTGGAGCACGACCGAACTGCACTTCCAGTATGGTCATATCGAGAATCCGTTTTCGGACCTCAACGATGACACTTTTATCCTGACCCTCCAGAATGCCCTGGGCTGGAAATACGGTGAGAGCTTCTTTTTTGCCGATTTCATCGAAGACGTGGAGGGCGACGACTTCAACGACACCGATCTGTACTTCGAGTGGTGGCCGAGCTTCAGCCTGGGCAAGCTGACCGGCAAGCAGCTCGGCATCGGACCGATCAAAGACTTCTCCCTGCTCTTCGGCATCAATGTCAGCGTCGACGCCAAGGTCATCAAATATCTGCCCGGCTTGCGTGCGGCCTGGGACGTGCCGGGTTTCGCCTTTCTGAATACCGAGCTGACCGCCTATATCGACGACAGTCGAGGCGTGTCGCGCGGCGGGGCGCCCAAAGAGAGCGACAGCTTCCTGTTCGACATCAACTGGGCCTATCCCTTCAGTATCGGCAATCTGTCCTTCTCAATCGAAGGCCATGCCGAGTACGTGCACTGCCGCACCAACGAGTTCGGCAATCATGTCAAGAGCTGGATTCTGGCCCAGCCGCAGTTTCGCCTGGATCTGGGCAAAGTCTTGACTGGGGCGGCCGACCGGCTGTTTATCGGGCTGGAGTACCAGTACTGGCGCAACAAGCTCGGCACGGAAAACGACGAAAGCGTGCCGCAGTTCCTGCTGGTCTGGCGATTCTGAACACGCGCTAGGGCGTCACCGCCACCCCCCACGGAATACTGCCGACCGCAATCGTCTTGATCAGCGTATCGGTCGTGGTGTCAATCACCGCCAGGCCGTCAGACCGGCCCATGGTGGCGTATAGTTTTTTGCCGTCCGGGGTCAGCGCCGACCACCAACAGCGCGTCCCGCCCAGGGGAATGGTTGCAGTCACCCGGTTGGTGGTGGGATCAATCACCCGTACGTCGTTGGCCCGACCGTGCACGACGTAGACTTTTGAGCCATCCGGCAGCACTGAGATACCGACCGGCCGCTCGCCCATGCTGATCGTCTCGGTCACGGCCAGTTTCTCCACATCAATGACCGACACGGTATGGCTGCGCTCGCTGCTCACATAGGCGGTTTTCCCGTCGGGCAGGAACGCCACCCCGCGCGGGTTTTCGCCGACCTTGATTGAGGTCACGACCTCGTAGGTCTGGGTATCGACGACGGTCACGTCATGGGACGTCTCGTTCGGCACAAAGGCCAGCCGACCGTCGGGCGAGATCACTACCGTTTCCGGCTCGATACCGGCCTGAACGGTGGCAATCACCTCCTTGCTCGCCAGCTCAACGATCCGCATCACGCCCTCGTTCTCATTGACCACGAACAGCCGGGTTTCGTCATTGCTGAGATCAATGCCCTCGGGATCGATGCCGACCGGGAAGGTCTCGACAACGGTGTTGGTTTCGGCGTCAATGACCGAGATGTCGTTGGAATTGCCGTTGGCGGCGTACACTCGCTTGCCGTCGGCCGATATGACCAGCCCGCGCGGTCGATCGCCAACCGCGACCTTGGCCACGACTTCGTCAGTCTGGGTGTCGATGACCCACACGTCGTTCGACTTTTCGTGGCTGACGTAGGCAAAGGGCTGGGCGAAGGCCGAAGAAGACAAGGCCAAAGGCAAAAGGCAAAGGGCAAAGGGCAAATGTGAAAAAAGTGTCTCGATATACGTCGTCAGTCGTGTCATGTCCCTACCCGTCCTGCTTTCTTATTCGTGCGCTGCAATAGCGGCGGTTTTTTGGCCGTCGGCGGCTTTGCCCTCCTGACATCGGGAGGCGGATTTCACATAGGCCAGAATTTGCCACAGCATCTCGTCTGGCAGCTGGCCCTTCCACGGCGCCATTTCGGTATTGGGAACGCCGTCGAGGAGGACCTGGAACATCTCTTTGTCGCTGTTGCCATACTTCGACTCACAGTCAAACAGGCTCGGCGCCTTGGCCTCGCGCTCGATGTCCGGCATGACGTGGCAGTAGCCGGTACACACCGCCTGAAACAGGGCCTCGCCCTCGGCAATGGCGGCCGCATCGCCGGCAAAAGGGTTGGTGTCCTGGCCACGGGCCTGGCCGGCCGTTCCAGCCAACAGACTCAAGACACAAAGGACTAAACCGATTCTCAAACGACTCATATCCGTGCGTACTCCCTAGGGTTGTCTGTTGCTCAGCGACTGAAACATCAGCTGCTGCATTTCGGCAAAGCTGTAGGTGGTGGCAAAAGGACGGTGGGCGGGGATGCCGTACTTTTCGAGCAGGCGGGTGAGGGTGCCGGATTCGGCCAGGCTGCCGAGCGCAGTGTCGATGGCGCGGCGCAGCTCGGCGTCGTCCCTGCGGGTGGCGACCGATTCGTTCCAGCGCACCACGCTGGGCGGCTCAAGCGTATCGACGATCCGTAACGGCAACTCGGGATGGGCGCGCAGATGCCAGCCCGCCTTCGGTCCCCACAGCAGGGCTGCGGTCGCCCTGCCGCTGCCCACCGCGCCGAGCGCTTCTTCGAGGGAAAAGACGGTGAAGGTCTGGATTCTCCGGGCGCTCAGCATGAAATTGGCAATCGTTTGAGCCCGCACTGCAACGGCTCCGTCACCAACCTCGTCCAGGCTACGCAGGCTCTTCTCGGCCGGCCCGACCAGCTCAAAGCCCGCCCCGTAGTACGGCTCTCCAACCATCAGCGTCGGCGCTTCGTCGAGCGCATCCTGGCCCGGCACGCTGAAAATCGCGTCGCACCGACCGCGCGCCAGCCCAAAGACAGGCAGATCGGTCTCCTCAATCTCGGTGATCCGGGTGTCGTGCTCAATCCAGACCGGCTGAAACCCACGCCCCATTGCCTCGGCAACCGCCCGGGCCGTTTCCAGGTCAAAACCGCTCCCGTCGGCCTGCCACGAGTAGGGCGGGTTGTTGGCCAGCAAACACGTTCGGAACACCCCAGCGTCCTGGCTCCACGCCGTGCCGACGCTCAGCAGGATAAGCCAGCCGGCACCGACAAGGCTCACCATCAACGCTCGCCCGAACGGCAGCCCGGTTCGCCGCCCGCCTCCACCCCGGTCGGTCATTCTTCACCTTCAGGCAGGGCAAACACAAACAGGGTGCTGCCTTTGGACGCCAGCGGGTTCTCGCCGACCAAAGACACGGCCAAGCCCCCGCCGCCGCTCGGAATCGCCACGTACTGACGCCCGTTGACCTTGTAGGTGGCCGGCTGACCACGCACCGTAGAGCCGGTCTGAAACTTCCACAGCAACTCCCCGCTCGTGTCGTCAAAGGCCAGCGCATAACCCTTTTGGTCGCCGGTAAACACCAGGCCGCCCGCCGTGGCCAGGGTGCCGCCGACCAGGGGATAGTCGTCTTTGTAGCGCCACTTGACCGCTCCGCTCGACACGTCAACCGCAGACAGATGACCGTAGGACGACTGGTCGTCGGCCTCGGTCTTGCCGGGCCCGCCACCCCAGAAGGGAATGCCCTGAATAAAGGTTGCCGCGCCTTTGATCATCTGCCAGCAGCTCTCGACCACCGGCAGATACATATACTTGGTGATCGGGCTGTAGGCGGCGGTCCACGAGCCGTTCTTGCCGCCGACCGAGCCGGGGCAGATGAATTTCCCGGCCTCTTTGGTCGGTACGTATTCGGGGTTCACAATCGGCCGGCCCTGCTCATCGAGACCCTTGGCCCAGTTGAGTTTTTCCACGTATTGCGAGCCGTGCAGAAACTCGCCCGAGGTGCGGTCGAGGACATACAGGTAACCGTTGCGGTTGGGCTGGGCCAGGGCTTTGACCGTCTTGCCGCCCCGCTCCACATCGATTAGAAACAGGTCGGTATTGCCGTCATAGTCCCAGATATCGTGCGGCGTGAACTGGAAGTGCCACTTGATCGCTCCGGTTTCCGGGTCCAGGGCCAGCACCGAGTCGGTGTACAGATTATCGCCCTCGCGGACATCCCCGTTCCAGTCCGGGGACGGGTTGCCGGTCGCCCAGAAAATCACGTCCTGCTCGGGGTCGTAGGAGCCGGTAATCCAGGTCGGCCCACCACCGATCTTCCACGAGTCGCCAGCCCAGGTCTCAGACCCGGGTTCGCCCTCGCCCGGGGTGGTATGGCGGCGCCATCGGCGCTCCCCGGTCTCCACATCATAGGCGTCCACATAGCCCCGAATGCCGTACTCGCCGCCGGCAATGCCGACGATGACCTTGTCCTTGACGATGAGGGGTGCGGCCGTGGCGCTGTAGCCTTTGCGGTAGTCGTCGATCTCAGCCTGCCAGACCAGGGCGCCGGTCTGGGCCTGGAGGGCGACCAGGCGGGCGTCCAGGGTCGCCATGAAGACCTTATCGCCGCTGATCGCCACGCCCCGGTTGCTCGGGCCGCAGCACACCCGCATATCGCCGGGCAGCGGGTGATCGTAGCGCCACAGCATCTCGCCGGTTTCGGCCTGAATCGCATACACGTGGTTAAAGGCGGCGGTCATATACATGATGCCGTCCGCCACGATCGGCGAAGCCTGGAACTGGGCCGGCACCCCGGTTTGAAACATCCAGGCCGCCTGGAGCTTTTTCACATTGGTGCGGTTGATGTCGGTCAGCGGGCTGAAGCGGGTGCTGTCATAGCTGCCGCCGTACATCAGCCAGGCCGACGGGTCGGCCGTGCCTTTCAGCAGACGCTCGTGGGTGATGGGCTTGAAATCGCTGAGCTGGGACGCGCCGTTTTGGGACTGCTTGGCCGACGGCGGGGCGGGTGCGGCGGACGGCGGCGGCTCGGCTGTCTCCGCTCTGCCGCCCACGGCGGTTGCCTCAATGGGGACACCGAGCACGAGCAGGCTTCCGGCGACCAGGCTTCGTAGCAGCGTCTGTAGCCCTGCGTATTGCATAGGTTTTTCCTCCTGTGGGCGGAGTAGCCCCGACTGAATGCGGTCGAAAGGTACTGGCTTTTTCGCAGTCGGTCAAGGGGAAATCGTCCCAGACTCAGGCACGGGCGGCCACCTCCGCCTTGCGCCTCGGGGTTGTCCTCTGTATATGGGGACAGCCCACATGCACTCAACACCCACACTCCGCCTTCGCCTGCTTGTCCTCTTCATCGCTGTGCTCGGTGTGCTGACGGCGCTCTACACTCGGGAGGTCAGCCAGGGCGTGTGGAATGGGGGCAAGGCCGCCTGGTGGGATTTTCACCTCATTGACCTGGGCCTGACCGGCTGGGGCAAGGCGCCCCGCCAGCCAATCGCTTTCAGTCACGCCCTGCACGCCGGGCAGTACGGGCTCGACTGTCTGTACTGTCACAGCGCGGCCCGCGTCTCTCCCCAGGCTGGCATTCCGTCGCTTGAGACGTGTATCGGCTGCCACAAAAGCGCCACCGACAAGCCCGAGCTGCTCAAGGTCCAGGACTACTGGCAGCGCCAGGAACCCATCCCCTGGCTGCGGGTGCATACGCTGCCGCTGTTTACCCGCTTCAGCCACAAACGCCATATCTGGGCCGGCGTGGCCTGCGACAGCTGCCACGGGCAGGTCGTCCAGATGGAGCGGGTCGAGCAGGTGTCTTCGCTGAAAATGGGCTGGTGTGTGACCTGCCACGAGGCGCAGCAGGCGGACAAGGACTGCCTGGTATGCCATTATTGACCCGCACGATGGATTGCGCGCATGGGAATTGATCGCCGAAACTTTCTGAAACTGCTTGGCGTCAGCTCGACCGCACCGCTGGTCAGCTGTGCGTCGGGGCCGGTCGAGACCATCATTCCATACGTCATTCAGCCCGAAGACGTTGTCCCCGGGCTGGCCAGCTACTATGCCACCACCTGTCGAGAATGCCCGGCCGGCTGCGGCATGCTGATCCGCACCCGCGAGGGCCGGGCGGTCAAGGCCGAGGGCAATCCGTCCCATCCGGTCAACGCCGGCGCCCTGTGCGCCCGGGGTCAGGCTGCGCTCCAGGGTCTGTATAACCCCGACCGCATTCGCCATCCCCTGGCTCGGGACGCAGACGGCAGCCTGCACGCCATCTCGTGGCCGGACGCCCAGCAGCGCCTGGTCGACAAGCTCGAGGCTCTCCAAGCCCAGGACCAACTGGCCGAGACGGCGTTTGTGACCGGCCCACTCGGCGACAGCCTGGAGCGCCTGGTAGGCCAGTGGTTGGCCGGACTCGGCTCGCAGCGGCTGCACATCTATGAGCCGTTCAGCGATGAGGCATTGGACCGGGCGAGCCAGATCTGTTTTCAGCGGTCCGCGCCCAGCTATGCCATAGACAAGGCCAGATTTCTGCTCGGCTTTGGCGCAGACTTTCTGGAAACCTGGCGCTCGCCGGTCGCCTACGCCACGGCCTTTGGCAAAATGCACGAAGCCGGCCGCTTTGTTCAGGTCGAACCGCGGCTGTCACAAACCGGCGCCAACGCCGATACCTGGGTCAGTATTCAGGCCGGCCGCGAGGCGTTTCTGGCCCTGGGCATGGCCCGACTCATTGTTGACGAGCAACCCGGTGCCCTGTCGGCGCCCGAAGTCCACCGGCTCAGCGCCCTGCTGGCGCCCTATTCGCTGGAACGAACGGCCGAACTGACCGGGGTGCCGGCCTGGCGGATTCAAAGCCTGGCCCGCGACTTTGCCAGCCAGCGGCCGAGTCTGGCGCTGGGGCCCGGGGTGGCGACCCGCTCGCGCCAGGCGACGGCCAGTCAGGTGGCCATTCTGTTGCTCAACTATGTGGCCGGCAATATCGGCCAGACCGTCCACTTTGAAGCCGATGACGGACCGGCCCGGGCTCAGCCCTCCAGCTCGCTCGACGATCTCACCACGGCCATGACGGACGGACATGTCCCGCTCCTGCTGCTGGCCCATACCAACCCGGTCTTCAGCCTGCCCCGGGCCGGTGGGTTTGCCGAGGCGCTTGAGCGGGTGCCGTTCATCGTTAGCTTCTCGTCTTTTGTCGATGAAACAACTGCCCAGGCCGACCTCGTGCTGCCCGACCACAGCCCGCTGGAAAGCTGGGGCGATCACAGCCCGCAGCCCGGCGTACACAGCCTGATGCAGCCGGTCATGACCCCGGTGTTCGACACCCGGCCGATGGGCGATGTCCTGCTCTCGACCGCCGCCCAACTGTCCCAGACGAGCCCGGACCAAGCGGCACCGGAACCGGCCGAGCAGGCGCCTAATCCGGCCGGGGGTGGCTTCCTCGCCTATCTCCAGGACTCGTGGCAGACCATGCACCAGCGGGCCGTACACGAGTCCGGGGCTGAGGCGGATTTTGACGCCTTCTGGCGCGCAGCCGTGCAACGCGGGGGCTACTGGCAGACGGCTCAAGCCGTAGCGGTCGAGCTGTCCACAGCCGTCTTTGCGCAGACGTTTGAGGTGCCGGAACTGTCCGGTTCGCAGCAGTCCGGCCTGCCCCTCATGCTGTATCCGTCCTCGCGCTATTTTGACGGACGGGGGGCGAATAAACCCTGGCTGCAGGAACTGCCCGACCCCATGACCAAGGCGGTGTGGGACTCCTGGGTCGAACTCCATCCCCAGACCGCAGCCCGGCTCGGCATCCAGGACGGCGAGGTACTGGTCCTGCACTCCGACCACGGCACCCTTGAAGCCCCGGCCTACCTCTACCCCCACATGCAACCCGACCTGCTAGCCATGCCTATCGGCCAGGGCCACACCAACTACGGGCGCTACGCCAGCGGACGCGGCGCCAACCCGATTCAGCTCCTGCCGGCCGACGCCCGCACCGAGGCCGGCGGGCTGGCCTGGTTCTCGACCCGGGTCCAGGTCGCGTCGGCCGGACGCCGGGAGCCGCTCGTCACCACGGCCGGCAGCCACACCCAGCTCGGCCGCGGCATCGCCCGGTCGGTCACCCCGGCGGCGCTGGCCGAACGAGCCGCCGCTGCCGACGCAGCGGACGCCCACGGCCAGCACGACGATCACGACATGTACCCAGAGCTGGAGTACGAACACTACCGCTGGGGCATGACGGTCGATCTGTCGGCCTGCACCGGCTGCGGGGCGTGCGTGACCGCCTGCTCCGCCGAGAACAATATCCCAACGGTCGGCAAGGCGGCGGTCGCCCAGGGCCGGGAGATGGCCTGGCTGCGGATCGAGCGCTATTTTGCCGATACCTCAGCCCAGCACTGGGACCCCGACGCCCCGCCGGTGTCGTTTGCGCCCATGCTGTGTCAGCAGTGCGGCAACGCCCCGTGCGAGCCGGTGTGTCCGGTGTACGCCACCTATCACAGCCCGGAAGGCCTGAACGCCCAGATCTACAACCGGTGTGTCGGCACCCGCTACTGCTCGAACAACTGCTCGTATAAGGTACGCCGCTTCAACTGGTCGCAGGCCGAGTGGCCCGAACCCCTCCACCTCCAGCTCAACCCCGACGTGACGGTGCGGGAAGCCGGGGTGATGGAGAAGTGCACCTTCTGCGTTCAGCGGATTCAGGCCGCCAAAGACCGGGCCAAGGACGAAAACCGGCAGGTCCGGGACGGCGAGGTCACCCCGGCCTGCGCCCAGACGTGTCCGACCCGGGCGATTCGCTTCGGCAATCTCGAAGACCCCCACAGCGTGGTCTCCCGCCAGCGCCACGATCCGCGCGCCTACACCGTCCTGGACCACCTCAACACCAAACCTGCGGTGACCTACCTGGAACGAGTCGTCAAGCGCGGACGCAGCTAGACGCCGGCCCCCTCCCCCTGCGGCATGGACACCCCGACACTCAGCTATCGTCAGGTCAACCGCGACCTTCTCAGGCCGGCGTTCGACGCCCCGGCCAGGACCTGGACGATCCTGCTGGTATGCGATCTGGCGGTTCTGGCCTTTGGTCTGTACTGCTGGCGATATCAGATTGAGGCCGGGCTGGGGGTGACGGGCCTGAGCCACCCGGTGAACTGGGGCGTGTACATCACGAATTTTGTGTTCTGGGTCGGTATCGCCCACTCCGGGACGCTGATCTCGGCGGTTTTATTCCTGTTCCGGGCGCGCTGGCGCACGTCTATCGCCCGCAGCGCGGAGGCCATGACGATCTTTGCGGTCATGACCGCCGCCCTGTTCCCGATCATCCACCTGGGCCGGGCGTGGAACTTTTACTGGCTGCTGCCGTACCCGAACCAGCGCCAGCTGTGGGTCAACTTCCAGTCTCCGCTGGTCTGGGACGCCTTTGCCATCAGCACCTATTTCGCGGTCAGCGCCATGTTCTGGTACATCGGTCTGATGCCTGACCTGGCCGCCATCCGGGATCGGGCGCGCGGCCTGCGCCGCAGGGTCTACGGCCTGCTGTGCCTGGGCTGGCAGGGCACCAACCGGCAGTGGCTGCACTATCTCAGCGCCTACGGATTTTTTGCCGCCCTGGCCACGCCGCTCGTCGTCTCGGTCCACAGCGTGGTGTCCTGGGACTTTGCCATGGCCCTGGTGCCGGGCTGGCACAGCACGATTTTCGCCCCCTACTTTGTGGCCGGCGCGATTTTCTCGGGGCTGGCCATGGTCCTGACCCTGCTGATCCCCCTGCGGCGCATCTTTGGTCTGCACGCCTATATCACCCCTACCCATTTCGACAATCTGGGCAAGATGATCATCCTCACCTCGCTGATCCTCAGCTACTCGTATATCAGCGAGGTGTTCATCGCCTGGTACAGCGGCAATCCGTTTGAGCGCGAGATCTTCTGGTACCGGGCGTTCGGCGATTACGGCCACCTGTTCTGGCTGATGGTCTTGTGCAACTGCGTGGTGCCGATGCTACTGTGGCTGCGCGCGATTCGGACCCATACCGTGTGGCTGTTCGGCATTTCGCTGCTGATCAACGTCGGCATGTGGCTGGAGCGTTTTGTCATTATTGTCTCGTCTCTGGCCCACGAGTTTAATCCCTCGACCTGGGGCGTGTACCAGCCGTCGTGGGTCGAGGTGGGCATCACCGCCGGCAGCTTTGCCTGGTTTTTCCTGTGGTTTCTGCTGTTCATCAAGTTTCTGCCGCTGGTCTCTTTGGCCGAGGTCAAAGAGCACCTGCCGGCCGCCACCGAGCCACCGCCGGCCGACCCGGACGCGGCGCCGACCACCCCCGTGCTGAGCGGATGCGGCACCGGCGCGGTGGGTATTTTTTCTCGGCTCGACAGCCTGCTGGCGGCCGTCAGCCAGCTCCGCCAGCGCGGCTACACCCGGCTCAGCGTGGTGTCGCCGTTTCCCGTGCCCGAAATCCAGCGCGCGTTTGACGCCTCCCCCAGTCCGATCCGCTATTTCACGCTGGCCGGCGGGCTGCTGGGGGTATGCATCGGCTTTGGCCTGCCGATCTATACGGCTCTGGACTGGCCGCTGCAAACGGGCGGCAAACCGATCCTGGGGCTGCCGTCGTTCGCCATCATCGGCTTTGAGATGACCATCCTGTTCGGCGCCCTGGCAACCCTGGTCGGTCTGCTGGTGCACGCCCGACTGCCCGCCCGGTCGG
The DNA here is from genome assembly GCA_965243735.1 of uncultured Binatia bacterium (SeqCode). Lineage (GTDB taxonomy): Bacteria > Desulfobacterota > Binatia > Bin18 > Bin18 > JAAXHF01. The sequence continues at coordinate 1,287,198 of CBDEVZ010000008.1, read as the reverse complement.
TTGAAATCAGCCACGATCCACGTTTTTCAGAAGACCGCTTTGGGGTGTTTGTGGCCTGTCCGGCCTCACAGCTGGAGACGGTCAAGGACAGTCTTGCTTCGAGCGGCGCTCAGGACGTGTATGCACAAGGCGCCTAACCCCCGGCGAAAATGGGGACTGCTCGGCCTGCTGGTCGCCGCGCTGGCGGTCCTGATCGCCGAGCGCGGCTACAGCCTGCCGTGGAACACCGACATGTACGGTCAGCCCGAACTCGCGGTCGGCACCGCCCCTAAGGCTCCACCCGCCCACAGTGTGCCAACGACCGGGGCTGAGCCGCCCCTCTCGGCGCGCATGTCGGCGCGGATCAGAGCCGGGCTGCGTCTCAGCAACCCGAATCCTGCCTCGGCCGAGTCCCTGGCCAGTGGCAAAGCCCTGTTTGAGGTCTACTGCACGGCCTGCCACGGTCCCCAGGGCCGGGGCGACGGCTCGGTCGTGGGTAAAGGCATTCCGTCCTCAGACCTCCACACCGCGCGCATCAAAGGCCAAAAGGACGGCTATATGTACGCGACGATCCGCAGCGGTGGCATCATCATGCCCAGCTACGGCCACGCCCTGTCGGTCGCCGAGCGCTGGAATATTGTGAATTACCTCCGCCACCTGCAAGACCAATGAGTAGCAATGAGTAGCCTGGCCGCCCCTGCCCTGCCTCACTTACCGACCCGGCTGGTCGGACTGTTGCGGGTGTGCGTCGGCCTCGGCGTCCTGGCCTTTGGGCTGGGCCTGTTGCTGAGCCCCCAGCGCGCCTGGCAGGCATATCTGGTCAACTGGTTGTTCTGGTCGGGCGTGTCGCTGAGCGGTGTGACCTTTGCCGCCATCCTGCATCTGGTCAAGGCCGAATGGGCCGGCCCGCTGCGCCGTCTGGCCGAGGCTACGGCCGCCTGGCTGCCGATTTCCTTTGGCCTGTTCCTTGTCCTGATGTGTGGCGCGGCCTACCTGTTCCCGTGGCTGGACGAACCGGTCAAAGCCAAACAGCCCTGGCTGAGTCTGGGCTTCATGTTGTTTCGCGATTTCTGCGCCCTGGCCGTGCTGTACACATTGAGCCTGGTCTTTGTGTACTACGCGCTGCGTCCCCGGGCCGAGCGGCTGCCCGCCCCGACCGGCCGCTGGCCCACGACTGTCCACAACACCTTGTGCCGTGACTGGCGCGACGCCGCAACCGAGCAGGCTCGCAGCCAACGGGTCCTGGGGCTGCTGTCACCCGTCTTGCTCGTGCTGTATGCAGTGCTGTTCAGCCTGATCGGCTTTGATCTGGTGATGTCGCTCGATCCGCACTGGATCAGCACCCTGTTTGGCGCGTTCTTCTGCGTCGGCACTCTGTATGTCGGCCTGGCCGCCATCATGGTCGGCGCGGTGGCGGCCCACAAGCTCGGCCTCCAGGCGCTGCCCACGGCCGCCCAGTCGCACGACCTGGGTAAGCTGATCTTTGGCTTTTGCATCCTGTGGACGTATCTGTTCTGGTGCCATTATCTGCCGATCTGGTACGCCAACCTGCCGGAAGAAACCGGCTTCATCCTGCGCCGGCTGGCCCACCAGCCGTGGGCGACACTCAGCGCGGTCGTGCTGGCTCTGAGCTTCCTGATCCCGTTTCCGCTCCTGCTCAGTCAAAACCTCAAGCGGCGGCCAACAGCCCTGGCCGGCCTGGGGCTGGTCATCGGCCTGGGCATGTGGCTGGAGCGCTACGTGCTCGTCGTACCGTCTCTGTGGCAGCCCGCCAGCCTGCCCCTGGGCGTCCTGGAGCTGTGTCTGCTGGCCGGCTTTTTCGGTAGCTATGCCCTGGCCTTTCTGCGCTTTGTGCGGGCCTTTGTCCCGGCTGAGGAAGAGAACTCCTGAAACCGCTCCTGCCCGTGGGCCGCTGCGGCAAAGAACCAGGGGGTGAGCCGGACCGCAGTCGGCGCACTGGTCAACCGCCGCGCGACTGCCTCCCCTCGTCACTCATAACAGCATTCATCACCCGCCCTCTCTGTTGACAAGTGTCGATAGACACTTTACACCTTGTCCGTGATACGGAGTTTTCAACATCGTGGGCTCAAGCGACTCTACGAACGGGGCGACCGCAGTCTTATCCGACCCGATCTGCAAGACCGGCACGGTGAAGGCAAACTGGCGCATCATTTTCCGCTTCGAGGGCGAAGATGTTTACGACGTAGAATTGATGGACTACCACTAACGAAGAGGAGGATCGCCGTGCCGATGAAGAATCCACCCCACCCCGGCAAGATTGTCCGGGTGTCCTGTCTGGAGCCGCTCGGGCTGAACGTGACCGAAGGCGCGAAGGTGCTCGGCGTCAGCCGCCAGGCCCTCTCAAACCTGGTGAATGGCCGCGCTCGCATGTCCACCGACATGGCGGTCCGGCTGGCGAAGGCGTTCGGCTCCACGACGGAGACCTGGATACGCTTGCAGGCTGCCTACGACGTTGCCCAGGCGCAAGCGCGTGAGGATGAAATTGAGGTCGAGCGCTATGAGCCGCGACCAGCGGCAGGACAATAGGGAGTGAGCGTGGCCACAAGAACGTCTCAGACGGATTGGCCGTAGCTTAAGACGAGGCAAGACAAAGGCGTGACACTCAGCGACGAGCATCCGGCCGCCGAGGCGCAGCAGACCGTTCCCATGCGCGGTGAGACCGCAGAGGGGCACATGCATGACAACCGGTGAATTCACGGCCGAGGATTGGATCGAGCGACTGACGGGGGCTCTCGCAGAGCTAGCCGAGACGCAGAAGCGTTACCCTGACGAACTCGAGCAGCAGCGCCAGCAACGTGTCCGTAGCGAAAGCAAGCTGTTCCGGCGCAGGGCGTTCGACGATCCTGCCGCCGACCTGCGGACCTTGTATGGGCATGCTTCCAGAGCGGGACGGTCCTTCGCCGACCGTTACGCTCCCCTCCGCGCCGCATTGGCTGAGGTCCAGCGCATACTCGCGGCGCACCCCGCCTGGGCGGGCCTTGTGGATCCTGCCGACGGCCGAGGGGAGTTCTCGATCTGGATCCTGAACCACGGCAGCTCTGAGAGCCTGTTGAGCATCATGAGCGGGCTGATGGTGCGTGGGATGGCGGTGAGTCAGGACGGCTTCAGCGTAGCGGCTTCCGAATTGCACGGGTTGCTGGAGCCCGAAGGGGACCTGGAGCGGATGCCTGGTTCCAGCGATCTCTTGGTCGGCTATCACGTCACGCTCTTCTACGGTCTGCGCGTGAGCAAGGCAGTGCCGCTGGCGGACGACATGGCGCTCCTGCCTTTCAGACAGCTGAAAGCATTCGCGAACGAGGACATGTTGCAGACTGTCGCGCCGGCGGTCATCCACCACAACCTTCAGCAAGCCGTCGGGGCGCTGGTAAAGTCCTTTCGCTGGCAGCCTGAGTTCCGCAAACAGGGTGAGAGTGCCGACCCCGACTTGGATTGGGGCGGATCGTTTCTCACGGACGCGGAGGCGTTTGTCGAACTGCTGGCGCTCTTCCACGCCGCCCCGGTTATGTCCCTGGTGAGGATCCCGTACTGCACCCATCGCCGGGCCTCGCATCTCCTGGGATTGCCGTATTATCACGCCAGTTACGATTGGGGCCGGGCTGCCCGACCATTCGACCCGTCTGCTGGCTCAGCCGAGTTGCGCGAAGACGCGCTCGCCGAAGCCAGACACGCCTTCGAGGACCGGAACAGCGCCCAGTATCGGTATTGTGCGCCGATTATCGCCCGGCTTGCGGAGGCACTGACGCGAAGCGGCCGGTTCGGGACCGACGACAGGATTCTGGACGTGGCGCTTGCCCTGGAGCGCCTGTACAAACCTGGAGAGGGCGCAACAACTTTCGAGTTGAAGACACGGGCCGCCTGTTTCCTCGAAACCGGCACGGAAGACCGTCTACGGGTGCTCCAGGATGTTGAGGAGTTCTCCAAAGTGCGGGCAGCGATCATTCACGGAGGCAAGCGGTTGTCAGCCACAGCAAAGAATGAGGCGTTCAGCAAGGGATTTGAGATAGCGCGCCGGTCGGTCGTCAAACTGCTACGGGACGGGCTGCCGGAGCTAGTGGCGGACGGGACGCCGAATTGGAACAAAGTGGTGATCGCAGGGACCGACTGATAGTCAGACGTATCTGTTCTGGTGCCACTATCTGCCGATCTGGTACGCCAACCTGCCGGAAGAACCTTCCTTCAATGCTCTTGCCTCGATTCGCTGCTCGATTCGCTCAATGATATCCGCCGCGACTTCCCGTACCTCCTCAGGCGCACGAACTTCTTCGCCAGTAGCATACTCGCGGAGGGCAACGATGAGGGGTTCTAACGCATCGGATTTGGCTTTGTCGCTCGATAGAATCTCGACAAGGTCAGGCACCGAGGCGCCGAGTGCGATCAAATCGGGCACGAAGTAAAGCATCTGGCTCATCATTAGTGCGTTGGCAGGTACAAATACATCATACGCGGACCGAAACGCCTCCATAGCCGCCTGTGAATTCTCCTGAACCAATAGAACCTTCGTCCGCATACACCTTACCTGCCACTCAAACACAATTTTCTCAGTACCAGTCAAGGTGCCGAGTCTCCGTTCGAGTTCTTCACATGTATGCAGGGCTTCTTCTGCAATGAACTCGCCGGACATTTCGGCCAGTTCGGCTTCGCTGTAGAACGCCACCATGAAGTGAATCAGGTTCTGTACGACAGCCGCCTCGTCACGTTCGCGCCGGAGCTTGTAGTAAATGCTGTAGAGCCGTTCCGCAGCGACGTATTGGCGTTTCTTACCGCTTCCCTTCCAGATAACCGCACCTCGGTCGGCGAGTCGGCCGAGCATGGTCGATGCGGCACGAACGTCCAGGCGCGCCCGTGCCGCTATCTGGCCGGTGGTTGACGGCTGCCAGAGGTCGATCACCGCGATATACACGCGCCGTTCGGTCTTCGCTAAGACTTCCATATTATTCCGAAAATACTCGGTGTGTTCGTCAATCAGAGTTACCAACTCTTCCATCAACTGGAGCAACGACCGGTGCTGCCCAAACCCGGCGATAATGACCAGGAGACGGGGACTCCCGCCGGTCAAGATCTCCAGCGGCCTCATCTCGCGTTTGCTCACTTCATCGCCGCTGATGACTCGCCACAGCTTTCGACATTCTTCGGTAGACAACGGGTCCAGCTCAATGGTGCGAAACAGCTCAAAGAACGGCTGCTGCGCATCGTCCAGCTCCTTGAAACGACTCGTGAGCCCTTTGAAACGACTTGTGGCAGTCGCGAGCAGTATAATCTGGGGTTCCGACTGCAGAACCTCGCGCAGCTTCCAGCCAAAATCATCGTCCACGGTTTCGCAGAGCGCCTGCAAGTTCTCGACCATCAGCACGAGCTGTTTGCCCAGCCGATCCGCAGCCCGCAGAACAGCGGCAAGCGCGCGCTCCCCGAGTGTTTCCTCGTTCCAGCGAACGATCAAGTCAGCGTGCGTCTCTCGCACCTCCCGCGCAACCTCGGGATTATATGCAGCACTTTCTCTGGCGAGGTGGAATAGCGTTTCAAGCCAGAAGTCGGCGAGATTGAAAACCTCCTGGCTCTCCTCCATGAACCGGACCGGCAACAGGCCCTCGGAGAGGGCAGCATCGGTGTGCAGCTCCGCGGCGACGCGAGCCAGCAGCATGGTCTTGCCGCGACCGCGTGGAGCGACCACCAGAACGTGCTGGTAGGATGACGCCTTGATGTTCCCGCGCAGCACCTCAAGCACGATGGCGAATTCATGTTTTCTGACCACGAACTGTTCTCTCACCTCGTCGTCAGATTGGAGCATCCCTGGATTCAACTTGCGGACCGGGGGTTTGCGTAAAGCGTCCATTGCGCGTCTCCTCACGACTTGTCGTCAGACTGGCGGCTTTCAATATGTTTCAACGAAATTGTTGTCAACGGATTTGTTGAAAATTATCCAGCCATGACGAACACGCAAAAGTGTCCATGTAAAAAATCTACGTTTGCGATAGTGCTTACTGGCGCGACCTGCGCCAGAACAGAAAAGGAAGAGAGTCTACAGGGGCGGCTGTCCTACGGGTATGGCGCTCCTGGCCAGAGATTGACGACGCTCGGGTCTGAACAATAGGGGCGACGCATACATCGCCCCTACAGACGCATCAACTCATTTCTGTCTGGCGTCCCAGCGTCGGCTTGCATAGGGTCAGGACACTGGATTCCCCTTATCCAATGTCACGCGCTGTAAGGAGCGGCGCACCGTTTTTCTCGAAGGCCGCCTTTAGCTACGCATTTGGATTCTTGATGGCGGGTTGTCGAAAATTCACAGCACGCGCTAGGGGGTGTCATCAGTTAAGGAGGATCACCGAGGCAGCGAGATAGATGGCTCCGAGAAAGCTGACAGCGCGTTTGTCGTAGCGGGTGGCGAGAGCACGGTATTGCTTGAGTTTGGCGAAGAAGTTTTCAATCAGATGGCGCGCTTGATAGAGGTGCTTATCATAGGGGCGAGGCTGGCGCCGATTGGCTTTGGGGGGAATGACCACCGTCACCTCCGCCTGCTCCAAACGGTCAATGACGCGCTCGTGGGCGTCATAGGCTCTATCGGCGAGCAAAGCCCGCACGTGCTTCAGCAGATGGGGCAAGAGGGCCTCCGCACCGGCCAGGTCAGAGGCTTGGCCGGGCGTGAGATGGAAGCCGGTCGGATTCCCGAGCGCATCGCACGTCGCATGGATTTTCGTGCTCAAGCCCCCGCGGGAGCGGCCGATGCATTCGGCCGCGGGGTCCCCCCTTTTGCCCCCGCCCCATGTTGGTGGACGCGGATGATCGTGGCGTCGATCATGGCATATTCGTTATCCGCATCGGCGGCCAGCTGCTTGAAAACCTGCTCCCAGACCCCACTTTTACTCCAGCGCATGTGGCGCGTATGAATCACGCGAAAATCCCCGAACCGGCTCGGCAAATCGCGCCAGGGAATCCCCGCACGATAGCGGTATAAGACCGCTTCCACAAACAACCGGTTATCCCGCGCCGTGCCCCCGACGTGGCCCTCCCGGCCGGGCAGCAGGTCCTGAATCCGTTCCCACTGATCCTCGCGTAACGCATACCGTCTCGCCATTGTGCACCCTCCCTTCGCTTGGGCTGACCAGGGCAGTATACCGAGACGAGACAGGAAAGCCGACCAGGGGGGCACGCTAACTGATGACACGCCCTAGGACTCCGGCAGGGCAAACACCACCAGCGCGCTGCCCTGATTGACCTTGTCCGGCTTGCCCAGCAGGGTCGTGGCCAAGCCGCCGCCGCCGCTCGGCACGGCCACGTATTGCCGGCCGTCAAGCCTGTAGGTCACCGGCTGGCCGCGCACCCCCGAGCCGGTCTGGAAACGCCACAACAGCGCGCCCGTCTCTGCGTCAAAGGCCAGGGCATAGCCGGCCTGATTGCCGGTGAACACCAAGCCACCGGCCGTGGCCAGGGTGCCGCCGACCAGGGGATAGTCGTCCTTGTACTGCCAGGTGATCGCACCGGTTGAGGGATCAATCGCCGACAGGTGGCCGTAGGACGAGCCTTCGTCGCCTTGGGTGGTGCCCGGGCCGCCGCCCCAGTAGGGAATGCCCTGCACGAAGATCGCGGCCGCTTTGCGCATCTCCATGCAGCTCTCAATGACCGGCACATACAGCAGACCCGTCAGCGGGCTGTAGGCGGCAGTCACCGAGCCGTTCTGGCCACCGGCCGCGCCCGGACAGATCATCTCCTGTGGCTCCGGGGTTGGGACATACCGGGGATCGACAATCGGGCGGCCCGCCTCGTCCAGGCCCTTGGCCCAGTTCAGCTGCTCGACATACTTGGTGGCGTGCAGATAGTCCCCGGTCGCCCGGTCGAGCACGTACAAATAGCCGTTGCGGTTGGGCTGCACGATCGCCTTGACTGTCTTGCCGCTGCGCTCGACATCGACCAGCAGCAGGCCGGTATTGCCGTCGTAGTCCCAGATATCGTGGGGGGTGAACTGAAAGTGCCATTGGATCTGGCCGGTTTCAGGACTCAGGGCCAGCACCGAGCTGGAATACAGATTATCGCCCTCGCGCACGTCGCCGTTCCAGTCGGGACCGGGATTGCCGGCCGCCCAGTACAACAGATTCTGGTCCGGGTCGTAGGAGCCGGTGACCCAGGTCGCGCCGCCGCCGCTCTTCCACGAGTCGCCGGCCCAGGTGTCATTGCCCGGCTCTCCCTCACCCGGAATGGTATAGCGTCGCCAGCGTCGCTCGCCGGTCTTGGCGTCATAGGCGTCCAGAAATCCCCGCACGCCGTAGTCGCCGCCGGCGATGCCGACCACCACCAGATCCTTGACCACCAGCGGCGCGCCCGTCCCGCTAAAGCCCCGGTGATATTTTTCGATCTCGACATTCCACACCACCTCGCCGGTCCTGCGGTCCAGGGCGACCAGGCGGGCATCCAGGGTGCCCATGTACAGGGTATTGTCGGCAATGGCCACGCCACGGTTGCCCGGCCCGCAGCAGATGCGGGCGTCACTCGGCATGTCGTGATCGTATTTCCACACCACCTCGCCCGTCTTGGCGTCGAGCGCGTATACGTGGTTGTAGGCGGCCGAGACATACATCATTCCGTCGGCCACAATCGGCGCGGCCTGAAACTGGTAGGGAATCCCGGTCTGGAAGACCCAGGCCGGACTGAGTTTTTTGACGTTGCTACGGTCGATATCGGTCAGCGGACTGAAACGGGTGTTGTCATAGTTGCCACCATACATCAGCCAGTCGCGCGACTCGGCCGTGCCGGTCAGCAGCCGCTGCGGGGTGACTGGCTCGAGCGCGGAATCGGCCTCGCTCCGGGCTTCGTTGGCGGCCTGCATAGCCAGCAGCACCACACACACGGCGAACAGGGTTCGGGACACGGATTGCATTGTTCCTCCTCATTCGGGCAGGGCAAACACGGCCAGGGCGCTGCCCTTGTTGATGGCGGCATTCTCGCCAACAAAGGTGACGACCAGTCCGCCGGCCCCGCTGGGCACGGCGACATACTGGCGGCCGCCGACCTTGTAGGTAATCGGCTGACCACGCACGGTCGAGCCGGTTTGGAATTTCCACAACATCTCGCCGCTGCGATCATCAAAGGCCATGGCGTAGCCGTACTGGTTGCCGGTGAAGACCAGACCGCCGGCCGTAGCCAGCGTGCCGCCCATCAGGGGATAGTCGTCAACATAGCGCCACTTGGTTTCCCCGCTGGTGGGATCAATTGCCGCCAGGTGGCCGTAGGACGAACCGTCGTCGCCCTGGGTCTTGCCCGGTCCGCCGCCCCAGTACGGAATGCCGCGAATAAACGTCGCCTTGGCCTTCAGCATCTCCATGCAGCTCTCGATGACCGGCACAAACAAGAGCTTGGCCAGTGGACTGTAGGCGGCGGTGTACGAACCGTTCTGGCCGCCCGGCGCGCCCGGACAAATGAGCGTGCCACCGTCTCGGGTAGGCACGAATTCAGGGTTGACGATAGGTCGGCCCGTTTCATCCAGCCCTTTGGCCCAGTTCAGGCGCTCGACATACTGGGAGCCGTGCAGGTACTCGCCGGTGGCGCGGTCCAGGACGTACAGGTAGCCGTTACGGTTGGGCTGGGCCAGGGCTTTGACCGTCTTGCCGCTGCGCTGGACATCGACCAGCAGCAGGCCGGTATTGCCGTCGTAATCCCAGATGTCGTGGGGGGTAAACTGGAAGTGCCATTTGATCTGGCCGGTCTCCGGGTCCAGCGCCAGGACCGAGCTGGTGTACAGGTTGTCGCCCTCACGCCCGTCGCCGTTCCAGTCGGGCGCCGGATTGCCGACGCCCCAGTACACCAGGTCCTGCTCGGCATCGTAGGCTCCGGTCACCCAGGTCGGCCCGCCGCCGTGCTTCCACGAGTCGCCGGCCCAGGTTTCGGCCCCAGGCTCGCCCTCGGCCGGGACGGTATACGTCCGCCACTGGCGCTGCCCGGTTTTCACGTCATAGGCATCGACATAGCCGCGTATCCCGTACTCCCCGCCGGCAACGCCGACCACGACGCTATCTCTGACCACCAGCGGTGCGGCGGTGACGCTGAAGCCGGCGGCGTGTTCATCAACCGCCACGTTCCAGATGAGTTCACCGGTCCGACGGTGCAGGGCGACCAGGCGGGCGTCGAGGGTGCCCATGAACACCGTATCTCCGGCAATCGCCACCCCGCGGTTACCGGGACCGCAGCAGATGCGCAGATCCCTGGGCAGGGGATGGTCGTACTTCCACAGCGGGTCGCCGGTTGCGGCGTCCAGGGCGTACAGGTGGTTATAGGCTGCGGTCACGTACAAGATGCCGTCGGCAACAATGGGTGAGGCCTGGAACTGGTACGGGACCCCGGTTTGAAACACCCAGGCGAGGCTGAGCGAGCTGACATTGTCCCGGTTGATATCGCCCAGCGGACTGAAACGCGAGTTATCGTAGCTGCCACCATACATCAGCCAGTCGGCCGGCTCGGCCGTGCCGGTCAGCAAACGCTCGTGACTGACCGGCTTGAGCGATCGGTCCGGCGCTTCCCCAGCGCGGAGCGGACTGACCAGCCCCAGCACAACGATGAGTCCCACGGTCCCACGCCACCAACAGGCTTGCGACATATCTTTTCCCCCTCGGTCTGCGGCAGAGCTGACGGGCAACCTACTGGCTTTTCCGCACACGATCAAGGGAAACGGCCCGGCGCTGGACCTCGTCCGCCATTCCTGTCATGACTGGTCGTCAATACCCACACAGGAGGGAGACATGCTCCAGATCTTTTCCATGCCGTGCGGATTTTTAGAGTTCGACAGCAAGCTGTTTTTTCCGAACCTGGACAAAGGCGAACAGTTCACCATCCCCGTCCCGTCCTACCTCATCACCCATCCCCAGGGCAACGTGGTGTTTGACACCGGCATCCACTGCCAGGCGATTCATGACCCGCTCGGGCGGCTGGGCTCGATTGCCAAAGTCTTTGTGCCCCGCACCCAGCCGGGTCAGGAAATCGTCGCCCAGCTGGCCAAGTTCAAGCTGACGCCCAAAGACATCCGCTACGTCATCAACTCCCATTTTCACTTCGATCACGCCGGCGGCAATGAGTTCTTCCCCGATTCGACGATCCTGGTCCAAAAAGAAGAGCTGGGCGCCACCCGAGACCCGGAACTGCTCAAAAAAGTCCTGTTCGATCCCAAGGACTACGACCACGAGCTGGACTATCGCGAGATTGAGGGTGAGCTGGATATCTTTGGCGACGGCAGCCTAGTGCTGTTTCCCACCCACGGCCACACGCCGGGCCACCAGTCGCTCCGCGTGCGGGTCAGCAAGGGCAGCGACATCGTGCTGACCGCCGACGCCTGCTACACCCGAAAGAACATGGACGAGAATCTGCTGCCGTCGATTGCCTTTGACGAAACCGAAATGTACAAATCGCTGGCCACGCTGCGAGACCTGCGGGATAAGAGCGGCGCCACGATCATCTACGGCCACGACCCCAGGCAGTGGCGGGAGATTCCGCACGCCCCGGAACCCCTGGCCTGAGACCGGGCTGAGGGTCGGCTCGAAAACCGGCCCTCACCCAGAGTCTTGCATCTCTCACTCCCAGCCTTTCCACACCTGCGGACAATAGCCGACCGTCGCCTGTCTGCCGTTGCGCACGACCGGGGTGTTGAACAGCAGGGGCTCTTCGAGCAGCACGGCCTCAATCCGTCCGGGGTCGAGCGCGGCGTGGGCCAAACCGCGCTCGACAAAGCGCCGGCTGGAACGGTTGAGGAGCTGGTCGAGCGGCACGCTGGCCGCCACCGAGCGCAGCTCGCCCTTTGACAGCCCTTTGTCGGCTAGATCGACAAACTGAAACCGAATCCGGCGCTCCTTGAAAAAACGCTGGGCTTTACGCGTAGCGGCACATTTTTTGAGGCCAAAAATCTGGATATTCACGGTGTAGCGTCCTTGTCCTGCGGTGCTGGGCCGGCAGTCTAGCAGAAATGCCGGGCCGACCGTAGCCGCCTGTTTGCTGCCGGCTGCGGCTTGACTTTTTGATTGAAATGGGTAGTGTGCTGCTCAACCTGATTTCCGCCTGTGGACAATCCTGTCTCCATAGGCTAAGGTTTGCGCACCCATCAGCCTGAGAAGGAGGTTTCTGCCGTGGAATGGACGATGCCTGATTTTGAAGAAATTCGGATGGACGCCGAAGTCAGCATGTACATTTTGATCTCGGAGTAGCTCCGAGCAGTCCGCCTTGCTGAAAACGGGCTTCCCCGCTACGGAGAAGTCCGTTTTTGCATCTATCCAAAGGAAGAGCGTGTGCGGGTCCACGTCCTAGGCTCTGGAGCCGGAGGCGGCTTCCCCCAATGGAATTGTAACTGTCCGAACTGCCACGACTTTCGGGCCGGTACGGTCAAGGCCCAGGCCAGAACCCAGGCCTCGATAGCCGTCAGCGCCGACGGCCAGAACTGGGTGCTCATTAATGCCGGACCCGACATCCGCCAGCAGATCCAAGCCTTTTCCGCCCTCGAACCCGCCCACAGCCCGCGTCACACGCCCATCTCCGCCGTCCTGTTGACCAACGCCGAAATCGACCACGTCGCCGGCCTGTTGTCGCTCAGGGAGTCACAGCCGCTGAGCCTGTACGCCAGCCGGCAGGTCCAGGCCTGGCTGCTGGAAACAAATGCCATGTTTCGGACGGTGTGTGCCCCTCCCCGCTGTACCTGGCACGGCCTGGAGTATGGCGCGACATACGATCTGATCGGGGTCAATGGCCAGCCGAGCGGGCTGAGCTATGAAGCCTTTGTCGTTCCCGGCCGGGCGCCGGCCTATCTGCTGGGCCGGGTGTCGGACTGGAGCGAGGCATCGGTCGGCTACAGAATCAGCGATTGTCACAGCGGCCGCTCGCTGGTCTATGTGCCGGGCATCAAGGCCCTGGACGACAGCGTGATGGCCTATCTCCGGAACTGTGACGCCTTCTTTCTGGACGGCACGTGCTGGACCGATGACGAGATGATCAGCGTCGGCCTGGCCCAGAAGACCTCCCTGTCAATGGGCCACATCCCAATGACGGGACCGGACGGCAGCCTCGAAGGGCTGGCCGCCCTGGACGAGGTCCGGAAAATCTACACCCATCTGAACAATACCAACCCCGTACTCATCGAGGACTCGGACCAGCGCCGGACAGTTGAAGCGGCCGGCTGGGAGGTAGCCTGTGATGGCATGGACTTCGAGGTGTAAGCCGTGAGTGCAACACACATGTGGAGCCGGGAAGAGTTCGTCCAGCGCCTGCGCGCGGTGGGCGAGGCCGGCTACCACGATAAGCATCCGTTTCATATTCTGATGCACGAGGGCAGGCTGACCAGGCGCCAGTTGCGGGCCTGGATTGAGAACCGCTTCTACTACCAGACGATCATCCCTAAAAAAGACGCGGCGATCATGGCCCGCATCGAAGACCCGGCGGTTCGGCGGGCCTGGATTCAGCGCATCCTCGACCACGACGGCACCACCGACAACCCCGACGGCGGGATTCATAAGTGGCTGGTCCTGGGCGAGGCGGCCGGTCTGGCGCGCCAAGACATGGTTGCGCTGCGCTATGTGCTGCCCGGCGTGCGCTTTGCGGTTGACGCCTATCTGACCTATGTCAAAGACCACTCGCTGATGGAGGCCGTGGCCTCGTCGCTGACCGAACTGTTTGCCCCGAGCCTGATGGCGCGGCGCCTGCCGGCCTTTGAAGAGCACTACCCGTGGGTCGAACAGCAGGGGCTGGAGTATTTTCGCGCCCGCCTGAGCCAGGCGCCGCGCGACGTTGAATTCGGCCTCGAGTATGTGATTCAAGAGTGTCACACGCAGGAGCAGCAGGAGCAGGCCATCCTGGCCCTGAAAACCAAGTGCCATATCCTGTGGTGCCTGCTTGACGCCGTTCATTTTGCGTATGTCTCGCCCGGCCTGCTACCGCCGCTGTGGGGGGAATAAGACCGTCGTCCAAAGGCACGCGTATGTCTGAACCGCAAGAAACCTGGCGTCCCCGGCTGGCCGCAAAAGCCCGTCTGCGGTGGGACAAGATTGAGCAGCAACACATGCTGATGTTTCCCGAAGCCGCGCTCAAGCTGAACGCCACCGCAGCCGAGGTGCTCAAACTGTGTGACGGCGAACGGACGCTGGCCCAGATCGTCGACGCCCTGCTGGCCAAGTTTCCCGGCGCCGAGCGCCAGGTGGTCGAAGACAACGTCACGCAGTTGCTGACCCGCATCCGTAGCCGCGGTCTGCTGGAGGTCTAGATGCCCGCCACGCGCCCCTATACCCTGGTTGCCGAACTGAGCTACCGCTGCCCGCTCAGGTGTCTGTACTGTTCAAACCCGCTCGAGTTCCACGCCATGCAGGACGAACTCAGCACCGAACAGTGGTGCCAGACCTTTAGCGATGCGGCCGACCTGGGCGTTGTCCAGGTCCATCTGTCGGGCGGCGAGCCGCTGGTCCGCAAGGATATCTCGGCCCTGATTCGGCACGCCCGGGCGTGTGACCTGTACACTAACCTGATCACCGGCGGGACGCTGCTCAGCGAGGCCAAGCTCACAGAATTTCGCGACTGCGGTCTGGACCACGTTCAGCTCAGCCTCCAGGACACCGAGCGGGAAGCGGCCGATCTGGTGGCCGGCCTTAAGTCCTACGATAAGAAACTCGAGGTCGCCCGGCTGATTAAACGCCTCGGCTATCCGCTGACGATCAATGTCGTCCTGCACCGTCTGAACATCGACCACGTGCCCGAGCTGATCGACCAGGCCGCGGAACTGGGCGCCCAGCGGATCGAACTGGCCAACACCCAGTACTACGCCTGGGCGTTCGAGAACCGCCGGGCTCTGCTGCCACCCCGTGACCGCTACGAACGCGCCGAGGCCATCGCCCGGGCAGCGCGGAAAAAGTACGCCGGCACGATGGAGATCGCCTTCGTCAAAATCGACTATTACGAAGACGTGCCCAAGGCCTGCTCGGGCGGCTGGGCACGCAGCTATATGTGCATCACGCCGACCGGTGAAGTCCTGCCCTGCCACGCCGCACACGCGATTGAGCAGTTGCGCTTTGAGAGTGTCAAAACCCGGCCGCTGACCGACATCTGGCGCGACTCGCCGGGGCTGAACGCCTTTCGCGGCTACGACTGGATGCAGGAGCCGTGCCGCAGCTGTCCGCATAAGGAGCAGGATTTTGGTGGCTGTCGGTGTCAGGCATTTCTGCTGACCGGCGACCCGGCGGCTACCGACCCGGTGTGCAAACTCTCGCCCCGGCATGAAGTCGTGCTGCGGGCCGCAGCCGAACCGGTGGAGGACCAGCCACAGCTGGTCTACCGCGATGTGAAAAACAGCCGGCGTCTGACGGCTCGTTCATGAGCGCCAAGCCAAAAGACGCCCAGGCGTCCGACTCGCCGGGCAAGCCCGGTGGTCAAGCTGGTGGCTCGAAAGGAAAACAAAGTGGGTGATGATGACCACCGGGGCAAAAAGAGATCATCACCCACTTTGCTAGGCGTGGACTCCGCAGTGCTTGTCATGGGCGGGCTGACCCTGGCCCTGGTCGGCTGGGCGTTTGTCAAAGGCCCCGACCTGCCGCTCAAAGGCGTGCAGGCCAGCTTTGAGCTATTGCGGGGCGTGTGGCTACCGCTGCTGCTCGGCTTTTGTCTGGCCGGATTCTTTAATGTCCTGGTGCCCCGTGAACTGCTCGTCAAATGGATGGGCGAGCAGTCCGGGTTTCGCGGCATCCTGATCGCCTGGCTGATCGGCCTGCTCATGCCGGGCGGCCCGTATGTGGTGTTTCCGATTGCCGCCGCCCTCCTCAAACAGGGCGTTGCCGTCGGCCCGCTGCTGGCCTTTATTACGGCCAAGGCTTTGCTCTCGCCGACCCGCCTGTTCAGCTGGGAGGTACCCTTCCTGGGCTGGCCGTTTGTGGCCGCCCGGGCGATTCCGAGCCTGCTCTTGCCACCGATTATCGGTCTGATCGGCCAGCGCCTGTTTCAGCTGTTCTCTAAGTAGACGCCTCAGCCACATGAGCCTGGAGGGCCAGGAGGCCGCTGCCGACCTGGACCGCCACCAGCTTCTTGAGCGGGAGGATCACAATATCGCTCTCGGCCTCAATCTGCCGTATCAGCTCTGCGAGCCGAGCCCGAATGTCATCCGCCCGCGTCCGCTCACCCGCGTCCGAGGCCAGCCGGTAGACCTGCCCCAGATACAGGACCGGGTGCAGATTGCGGCACACCAGCACGTCAAACGCCTGGGCCTGCGTGGCCTCCTGGTCGTAGGCCGGGTCTTGGATCTGGTGTTGCTGGGCGGCCAGCCGTTTCGGGGTGCGCCGCACATAATCGGCCACCGAGCGAAACAGTCGATTGGTCGGAACTTTTTCCCGCAGGGCCGCGAAATGAGTCTCAATCAGCCCCAGGGTCTCTTGCGTACGCCGCATGCCCTCGGCCATCGCGTCACGCCGTGAGCGCCCGCTCGGAGAGCCGTCAGCCAGGGCCGGATCGGTGAAATACGGCAGCTCACACACCAGGCTCAGAGCCTCGGGCACCCGCTGTTGCAGATAGTCGGCCGAACTGGTCCCGGTCAGAATATGCTCGGCCGGATCGCCGCCGAGGTTTTTCTCCATGTAGTCGTAGCTGTCGCGCACGCTGAAAAACGGATACACGGCCTGAGCCCAGGGTCGGATATACGGCACTTCGGCTTCGCCCTGGTGGAGTTCCAGCCCCTGGGCGGCCACCAGCTGGTGCAGCTGTCCAAACAGGGCCGGCAAACACCGCGAGGCATAAAAATACACGCCGCAAAAACTGGCGTTATGCAGGGAGTAACAAAAGCCGGGGCGGTAGTCCTCCATCAGCCGCATCAGAACCTGGGTCTCGGCCGACGGCGCTGAAAAGTGTAGGGTTTTATAGTCAATCGGAAAGCCCCACTCGACCTGCTCGGCCGAGGTCGGCCGGTAATAGTTCAGCGCATAGCGCAGTGGCGAGAAGCCGCCTTTGAGCCAACCGGCGTTCAGCGCCAGTCCATCCGGGTCAATCACCTTGACGATCAGGAAGGTCGTATCGAGCTGCCGGAGTATCTCTCGGCGCTGGCACAGCGCTCGGCTCAGAAAGTCGAGGCTGAGCGTGCCGATCGGCTCGTTGGGGTGCGGCACGCCGAACAGCAGCGCCGTCCGCGAGCCGTGGCCAACGGTCAGCAACTCAATCGGTCGGCCATCCGTAGACGTACCGATGTGGCCCAGCCGGGCCAGGTCTGGAAATTCCTCAACCAATTGCACCGAGTTGTGGTGCAACTCGTCAGGCGACAAAAACTCCTGGTAGTCGGGAATGGCGTGCAAAATCTCGGCGATATCCATTGAGAGTCCTGGTGAGAGCCCTGCCCTCCGCACACATGCCCCAAGCCGCCCGGCGGGTCAATGCGTTCTTGACACCCCGGAGCGAGCCGTGTTTGTCTGCTGCACCAGCCCCTCCCGCAACGCATTCTGTTGGGACAAAGAGGAGAACTCCTGGCACTGAGAGAGTGGGAATCAGGGAAATGGCTGGTTGTCGTTTATCGTGAATTCAGCGATGATGGATTCGTGATCACCGCCTTCTTCACACGCAGGGTGCGCGCGCTCGAAAAGAGGACACGAGTATGGCCATAGCCGACGTCCAGGAATACCTCAAACTTCTCCCGGTTGTGAAACGCGCCCCCCAGGGCTCTCTGTGGTCCTCATACGATGCAGAGGCCGATGTTTTGTACATCAATTTCAAGAAACCAAGTCAGGCCACAGACAGCGAACTGACGGAGGACGATGTGATTATTCGCTATGAAGGGGACGCGGTTGTCGGAATGACCATCCTGCACGCGAGTCAACGCTAGCAAAACGAGCCGCGTTTCAGGAACGCTCCCCGCCTCAATGAGCACAACCGACTCCTCCACCGCCGACTGGACAGTCCCGGCTGAGCGCACTCCGGCCGATACCAGCTTTGTCCGTTTTCTGAAAACCCTCGGGCCGGGCCTGCTGTTCGCCAGCACCGCCATTGGCGTCTCCCACCTCGTCCAGTCCACGCGCGCCGGGGCCGGCTACGGCTACGCCCTGCTGTGGGCAATCGTCATCGCCAATCTGCTCAAATACCCGGCCTTTGAGTCTGCCCCGCGCTATACCAACGCCACCGGCGAGAGTCTGATCGACGGCTACCTGCGCCTCGGCAAGTGGATGCTGTACGTGTATCTGCTGATTACCATTGCCCCGCTGTTCGTCATCAACGCGGCGATCGGCTTCACCACCGCCGGACTGCTGAACAACCTGCTGGGTCTGGACCTGTCGGCCGCCACGACCGCCCTGTTTCTGCTGGCCGTGTGTGTCGGGGTGCTGCTGGTCGGAGAGTACAGCCTGCTCGACAACCTCATCAAGATCATCTGCGTGGTCCTGTTTGTCTCCACCATCGTCGCCTTCAGCCTGACCCTGGCGCGCGGTCCGGTGGCCACGGTTCCATTCTATTCATCTGACATCTGGACCGCCTCGGGTTTTGCGTTTTTGATCGCCCTGATGGGCTGGATGCCGGCCCCGGTCGATCTGTCGGCCTGGAACAGCCTGTGGACTCTGGAGCGCATCAAGCAGACCGCGTATCGGCCGCGCATGGGCGAGACCCTGCTCGACTTCAAGCTCGGCTATCTCATGACCGCCTTTCTGGCCGTGTGTTTCATGACCCTGGGCGCGTTCATCATGTACGGCTCGGGACAGTCCTTCTCCAACCAGAGCGGCACCCAATTCACCCACCAGGTCGTGCAGCTGTACACCGCCACGCTGGGCGACTGGAGCTATATCATTATTGCCGCGTCGGCCTTCTCGGTCATGTTCAGCACCACCCTGGTCGTGCTCGACGGCTACGCCCGGGCCATGGAGCGGACATGCGCGCTGCTGTTTGCAAACGGCCGGCACAGCCGGCGGATGTACAACCTGTGGGTCATCATCAGCGCCGTCGGCGCCTACTGGATGATCGCCCAGTTTCTGACCAGCTTCACCACCCTGGTCGACCTGGCGACCATCATCTCGTTTCTGGTCGCCCCGATTCTGGCCGCAGCCAACTACAAGCTGGTGTGTGGCGCGTCCATGCCCCAAGACGCCCGACCGCCGGACTGGCTGCGCTTCCTGGGCATTATCGGGATTGTCTTTCTGAGCGTGTTCAGCCTGCTCTACGCCGCTATGCGGCTGCTCACGTGAACACACCGTGCCTGAGGTCTGCTGCCGACAAATCCTCGGTGCAGCAAGCCAGTATAATTGAGAGGAATCCCCTCTTCTCATGGATTGGTGGACAGTGCCTCGATCGTCACGGAGCCGCCCTCTATGGCCTGAATCCGTATATCGTGACCGTAGAGAAGACCCATACCGATGAGCGGATCGGTATCAAGCGCGTCGATTTCAACTATCTTTCTTGTCCCATCCCAGATCACAGACGCTGAGTATACGTCGTGAGGATGGAGGCTCCCATCGGCAAGTACGGACTTTTCGTGACCGCGCCAGCGTAAACCCAATGAGGCAATGAGATCGGGAGGTAAAGTCAAGAAACCGCTGAAGCCTGTATCAATAATGACTTCGATATCTTCCTGCCGCCTATCCGTACCATCGAGGGTAAGACGCAGCGTTGCCTCGCAGTTGCCAGTGACTACTCCTCTAATCATCTCAGCTTTGTCAGACTTCGTGGGCCAAACCGATGCACCCCACGGTGCCCGACGCGGGCAAACCATGTCTGGGCCTGTGGATGATGAGCAAGGAGAAGGTCGGAGGCAGTGATGGTATCATCTGCGACTTCAAACGCCCCTGTTTCAATGTCGATGGCTACGACTTTGCCGATATTGTCTTTTTCTACCTGTGGTCGGATCTGTTTTTCATAGAGTTCGGTGCCACGCCTGGCGAATTCTTCTGAGCTGTACCGTGGCTGAAATGTCTCTTCAAGTGATTCAACTCCTTGTTCTTCTCTTGCCGCTTCGGATTCGGATACATGCTCCTCTCTATCCCACTCTTCCCATGCCTGTGTGGTGTCCTCGCTCGGGAGCGTGATAACCGGATATTGCTGCGAGTCCTCAGAGGCAGAATTCAGGATCGTCCAGAGTGGAGTAAGATTCCGCTTGCGTTCCTCTGCGTTTCGCTCCACCGTGAGATTCATGTCAGTTATCCTTTCTCCCTGATGCTGGCTTCTTGAGCACCTCAGGCGATTCTAGCACGGTTGGCATCGTGGCACTGTTCACGCTATATACAGGATTTCCATTAGCGTCCCACAGGTTATCAAAACGAAAGACCTCTTGAATGACCGTCCTGACTCGAAGCAGAGTGCCGTCCTCAAGCTTCACGTCGCTAAACCGCTCTGTCGATTCATCGATCCCAACCCATGTACCGTCAACGAAGTTGCCGCTTGGGTCTCGTATTTTCCTCTTGCGTGCCATGCTGTATCCTCTCGTAACTCACGGTCGAATCGGGCCGAGTACCGAACATTTCTCCGCCTGTCAAGAGTCTTGGCACAAAGTGCTGATCCTGTTCAACCTCAAAGAGTCTAGTGCCGGTCTGTGGGTGGGTGAGTTTGTATCACCCTGGGACTGGCAGCGCGGGGGACGGCAGGGACCCTGACCGGCTGATCGCGGCCGCTCTTCAGGACGGTCCGCGCCGCATGTTAGACGCGGCGCTCGTAGCCTTTGACGAGGCCAGCTGTCCGGGAGTGCCGACCTGGATTCTTGAAGGCGAGCGCTTCTGGGGCAAAGATCGTGTCGAGTGGCTGGTGGAACAGATCAAGCAACGGTTGGCGGCTTCGTCTTTGGCAGGTGAACACTCATGAGGAGTCACAAGGTTTCTCCCTGTCTTGGACTCCTGTTTGTGGATAGCGATGCCTTTGACACGGACCATGCAGATCATCACTAGAGGACTTTTCTCATGCCGATGCGCGATCCCGAACATCCAGGCACAGTGCTCAAAACCCTATACCTCGGGCCATTAGGCTTGACAGTGACCGAGACTGCAAAAGGCTTGTGTGTCACTCGTCAGTTTTTGTCAAATCTCATAAACGGCCATACGGCAATCACGCCAGACATGGCCCTGCGTTTGGAGAAGGCGTTTGGCACGTCTCGGCAAACCTGGCTCACGATGCAGCAGCGCTACGACTTGTGGCAGGCTGAGCAAAGAGCGGATTTGTCACAGGTGCAGGTGTTCAGCGAGGTGGGGTCGTCGGCTTAGCGTACAAAGGTATCTCAGCTTTGTCAGACTTCGCGGGCCAAATCGATGCACCCCGCGGTACCCGACGCGGACAAACCATGTCTGAGCCTGTGGATGATGCGCAAGGAGCAGATCGGAGGCGGTGATCGTATCATCGGCGACTTCAAAGGCCCCTGTTTCAATGTCGATGGCCACGACCCTGCCAGTGTTGTCTTTTTCTACCTGTGGCCGGATCTGTTGTTCATAGAGTTCGGTGCCACGTCTGGCGAACTCTTCCGAACTATACCGTGGTTGTGGGACGGTCACAGCCGACTCCTCAGGTGGCGTTGTGATTTTTCGGTGTCGCCTCCTCGGCCAGCGTCCAGGAATCATCAGCTCCCGGACGCGCCGAAAAAGCCCGGCATGGCCAGCGTTGGGTTGCGCTGCTCCAGAATGTCTTCCATGCGCGAGCGCACCGTCTCCAACAGTTCCGGGTGGGGCAGGATGTAGAACTTTTCGTCTTGGATGGCGGCAAAGACCTTTTCGGCCAGCTCGGCCGGCGGCATGCCCTGCTCAACAAACTGGCGGAAGGTCTCGCCCATGGCCTGACCGGCTTCGTCCGACTCTTGCTCGGGGGTCTGCAACTCGGCCGGCCGGTTGCGCTCGGAGTCGAGGATATTTGTTCTGACAAAGCCCGGGCACAGGACCGACACCTTAACCGGCGCGGCCTGCATCATGAGTTCGTAGTGGAGCGACTCGGACAGGGTCACCACCCCGTGTTTGGTCACATCGTAAATGCTCATGAACGGCCCGGACACCAGCCCGGCCATAGAAGCCGTATTGACAATATGGCCGTCAGTGCCCTGCTCCAGCATGATGGGCACGAAGGTCCGCACGCCGTGAATTACGCCCCACAGGTTGACGCCCATCACCCATTCCCAATCCTTGAGCGGATGACTCCAGGTGAGACCGCCCGCGCCAACGCCCGCGTTGTTGCACACAATATGCACGCCGCCAAAGGCGTCCACGGCGCGCCGGGCCAGGCTTTCGACCTGGTCGGCCTTGGACACATCGGTCACGACACCCACAACCTCCGCGCCCTGCGCCTTCAGCTCGCGCTCGGCGGCCCCCAGCGCCTCGGCCTCGACATCGGCCAGCACGACTTTCATCTGAGCGGCGGCAAAACGCCCGGCCAGGGCTCGGCCAATCCCGCTGGCGGCTCCGGTGACAACGGCAACTCGATCAGCAAATTCCTTCATACGTATTCCTCTCTGGACGATGAGTTTGCGGCCCACAGGGTAGCAGCCATGGCTGGGGGAGCCTAGATCTCTTGCTTCTTTTGGCCGTCATGCTACAGCACACTCCAAGCCGACAGAGTACGATAGGAGGACTCAGCATGGATCTTGGTCTGACAGGACGGGTGGCGATCATTACCGGAGCCAGCTATGGCCTTGGCCAGGCAATGGCCGAGTGTCTGGTTCAGGAGGGCGCGCAGGTGGCGATCTGCGCCCGAGGCGCCGAGCAGTTGGAGCAAACGGCCGCCAAACTCGGCCCTCAGGCCCTGGCGGTCCAGGCCGATGTAACCAAAGCGGCCGACATCAATACTCTGTTTGAAAAAACCCAGGAGCGTTTCGGCAGGCTTGATATCCTGATCAATAACGCCGGCTGGTATCACCTCAGCCAGGCGCTCGACCTGTCCGACGACGAGTGGCAGGACAATCTCGATATCAACCTGTTCAGCGTCATCCGCTGCTCGCGGCTGGCCCTGCCGGCCATGCGCCAACAGCGCTGGGGCCGGATCATCAACATCTCATCGGTCTTCGGCAAACAGCCGAACGCCGGCCTGATCGACTACAACGCCACCAAGGCGGCCATCATCAGCCTGACCAAGACCCTGGCCGACGAGCTGGCCAAGGACAATATCCTGGTCAACGCCGTGTGTCCGGGACCGGTTCGCACCCCGCTCTGGGAGGGGCTGGCCACCATCTTCAATCCCGACGACCCGGACGCCATGATCAACGATTTTGCCGCCGCCAATATTCCCCTCGGCCGCTTCGGTCGGCCCGAAGAAATTGCCAGCCTGGTCGCCTTTCTGGCCTCGGAACGCTCCAGCTTCATCACCGGGGCGGCGTATGACATTGACGGCGGCACGGTC
This sequence comes from uncultured Binatia bacterium (SeqCode), assembly GCA_965243735.1. GTDB lineage: Bacteria > Desulfobacterota > Binatia > Bin18 > Bin18 > JAAXHF01. The sequence goes on along the minus strand of CBDEVZ010000008.1, from coordinate 1,263,939 downwards.
AAGAACATGGGCTGACTAAAAGCTCTCTTCGGCCGGCCGGATGTCGAACTCCTGCATCCAGGTATCGCGCGGCTGGGCCACGGCCTGGGCTACGACTCGGGCGATGGACCGGGAGTCCAGCATGCCGGGTCGGCAGGCCCGGTCTTCGCCCAGCGGTACGCTGTCTATCCCGCCGTCGATAATCACGTGGAAGACGTGAATGCCCTGGGGTCCAAACTCCCGGGCGTTGCACTGGGCCAGGGCGCGCAGGGCAAACTTGCCCGGCGCAAAGCCGGATGACCGGGCATAGCCCTTGACCGAACTGGTCGCGCCAATATACACCACCGTTCCCCCGCCGTTGGCCAGCATGTCGGGAATGGCCTGTTTGACGCACAGAAACGGCCCGAAGGTACAGCCGCGCAAGTGGTTCTCGAACTCGTCCGGGCTCAGGTCCAGAAACGAGCCACGTTTGGCCGCGCTGGCGTTGGCGATCAGCAGGCTGACCGGCCCAAGCTCGCTCCGTACCCGCTCAAAAGCCGCCGCGACCTGGTCCCGGTCGGTAATATCGGTCGCCCAGAACACACATTGTTCGGCCAGACTGCCAAGCCCGTCCCGAATCCGGTCCAGCGACTGCTGGTTGCGGGCCAGGGCGGCCACCCGATAGCCCTCCTGGGCAAACGTCTCAACAAAGCGCGCCCCAATACCCGCTCCAACACCGGCAACGACTGCGATACGCTCACTCATACGTCTTCCTCCTGACTTCACACCGGAGTGTGACTTGTGACTGTCCTCGGTTTTGACATTGACATTTTGCCATGTGACTTTTGATTTTTCCCGCTTCTTATCGTATATGTCAGCCCAACAAGGAGGGAAACATAGCCTATGTCGGCAGCAGAACGAACCCCACGCATACTCGACGAGGCGGACGCCGCCGGCTGGATCGAGGACGGCATGACAATCGCGGTCGGCGAACCGGCCCCCATGGCCCTGCTGCGCCATATCATCCGGCGCGGGGTAAAAAACCTGACCGTAGTGGCCAGCGGCCTGTCGCTGGACCTGCTGATCGCCGCCGGGTGCGTCGCCAAAGCCGTCAGCTACTACGCCGGCGGCGGCTTCGGGGTGGCCGTCGCGCCCTCGTTTCGACGCGCGGCTGAGCAGGGCCAGATCGAAGTCTGGGAGTGTGAAGAGGGCATTCTGACGGCCGGCCTGCGGGCCGCCGCCCAGGATTTGCCGTTTCTGCCCTGGCGCGGCGGGGTCGGCACCTCGCTGCCCGAGATCAACCCCGACCTCAAGGTCATGACCGACCCGATCAAGGGCCAGACCCTGCTGGCCGTGCCGGCGATCACACCCGATGTCACCCTTTTGCACGCCGCCACCTCCGACCCGTACGGCAATGTCCAGCATTTCGGCGGGCCGGGCTGGCTCGACCTGTTCCTGTACCGGGCGGCCGAGCGGACGCTCGTCCAGGTCGAAAAAATCATCGCCAACGAGGATGTCCGCGCCAACCCGTGGGCAACGACGATTGCCGGGGCCGACGGCGTGGTGCGCATGCCCTACGGCGCCCATCCGTTCTACAGCCGCGGCTACTACATTACGGACAACGCGTTCCTGAAAACCTATGTCCGGGCCGCGACCGACGCAGCTCAGCACGACGACCCGGCCGGCCTGGACCACTTTCTGAACCACTACTGTCGGGAGCCCGAAACCCACGCCGACTATCTGGAACGCATCGGCATCAAACGCCTGTTGTCGCTGTACGAATACTAGAAGACCCCCTCACCCTGACCCTCTCCCCCAAAGGGGCGAGGGAAAAAAAGGATCTTATGCAACACGACTGCACGCCCCAAGAAATCATGGCCGTGTTTCTGGCTCGGGAGCTGAAAGACGGCGAGTTGCTCCAGGTCGGCGTGGCCATGCCGGTGGCCGAGGCTGCGGTTCGCCTGGCCCACAGCCTGCACGGCCCAAACATGGAGCTGATCTTCCTCGGCACGCGCATGAATGTGGCGCATCTGGACAGCCTGCCCATGCCGGCCTTTGGCTGGGACCGGCGGGTGGTGCGCTGGGCCGAGTCGTACAGCGATACCGGGCACCGGTTTGATCGGCTGCGGGACTGGCGCAAGCGCGTCTTTTTCATCGGCGGGGTGCAGATTGACCCCCACGGCAATACCAACCTGATTGGGGTGGGTTCGGAGTACAAAAATTTGCGCTTTCGCGGCCCGGGTTCGGTCGGTACGCCAACCCTGAGCACCCATGTCGGCCGCTATTACATTGTGCTCAACTCCCACACCGCCCGCACCTTTGTGGAGCGCTGCGATTATGTCAGCACAGTCGGCTGGGGCTCGGGCGGGGCCGACGCCCGCAAAAAACTCGGCATTCCTGGTGGAGGTCCCAAGTACTGCGTCACCCCGCTGTGCATCATGGACTTTACCGAAGACGAAAAACGTATGCGGCTGCGCTCCCTGCATCCGGGCGTGTCGGTTGAGCAGGTCCGGGACCAGACCGGCTTTCGCCTGGTCATACCCGAGCGGGTTCCAACCACCGAACTGCCCAGCGCTGAAGAACTTGACGTTCTGCGCAGCCGGGTCGATCAGGCCGGAGTCCTGCGCCGCGAGAGGGGCTGAACATGGCAAATCGAGTGACCAATATGGACCGCAAGCGGAACCGACCTCAGCGCGCGGTCGGCTACGAATGCTCTTTGGCCGACGGTCAGCGCCTTCAGGTCTGGGTGTCCCAGGATGAGCTGGATCTCGAGTTTCACGGCTTGGATCTCAAGAAGGTGTGCCGCCTGGCCGCCGAGCGAGCCTCGGCCCAAGATATCGAGGCCGGCCAGCTGACCGTCTCACGCGAGCTGCTGATCGAGGTCGAGGAGCGTGAGTTAGGCGGCGGGCGACGCTAGAGCAATTCACCATTATGTGTAGCCGTGTAGGTCGGGTTAGCCACAGGCGTAACCCGACATCCCGTCCTTGTCGGATTACGCTCCGCTAATCCGACCTACTACAGCCTATCGGGAAACGCTCTCGCCTATGCCACGCACCGAACCTGATTCCGTCCTTGACCTGCCCCGACTCGACGCCTGCATCCAGGCCGCCGCCGCCTGGCTGTACCAGCAGCAGGCCGAGGACGGCGCCTGGGTCGGCATGCTGGAGTCCAACTGCTGCATGGAGGCCGAGTGGTTGTTGGCCATGCATATCCTGGGCTACGAGCATCCGCGCAAAGACGACATCGTCCATACCCTGCTCAAGGCTCAGCGCCAGGACGGCGCCTGGGAGATCTACTACGCGGCGCCGGACGGCGATATCAACACCACCGTCGAGTGCTACGCCGCCCTGCGGGCCAGCGGTCTGGCGCCCGACAGCCCAGCCCTCAGAAAAGCCCGGGACTGGATCCTGGCCCACGGCGGGTTCGACACCATCCGCGTTTTCACCCGCTACTGGCTGGCCCTGATCGGCGAGTGGCCGTGGGACAAAACGCCCTGCCTACCGCCCGAGGTGATCGCCTTTCCCGGCTGGTTTCCGTTCAATATCTACAATTTTGCCTCCTGGGCGCGGGCGACCCTGGTGCCGCTGACCGTTCTGTCGGCCCGCCGCTTTTCCCGCCGCCTGCCGCCCGAGCAACGTTTGGACGAACTCTTTCCGCTGGGTCGCCAGCGGACCTACACCGGCCTGCCGCGCAAAGCCGGCCTGCTCTCCTGGCAGACGTTTTTCCTGGCCGCCGACGCCGCACTGCACGTCTATCAGAAGCTCGGCTTCACGCCCGGCCGCGAGACCGCCATCCGCCAGTGCCTGGAGTGGATCATCAGACATCAGGACGCCGACGGCGCCTGGGGCGGCATTCAGCCGCCATGGATCTACAGCCTGATGGCGCTCCACGTCGAGGGCTATCCGCTGAGCCACCCAGTCGTGGCTGCGGGCCTGGCCGCCCTTGACAAGCACTGGTCGTACGAGCGGGACGGCGGGCTGCACATTCAGGCCAGCGAGTCACCCGTCTGGGATACCCTGCTGGCAAGCCTGGCCCTGCTCGACTGCGGCCATCGGCTTCAGCAGTCGGAACCGATGCAGACCGCCCTGACCTGGATTCTCGGCCAGGAGGTCGTCACCAGCGGGGACTGGCAGGTCAAGCTGCCCGAGGTCAAACCCGGCGGCTGGGCGTTTGAGCGCGCCAACGCCGCCTATCCCGATATTGACGACACTGCGGTCGCCCTGATCGTCCTGGCCCAGCTGCGCAAACAGTGCCCGGACGACGGGCGTTTTGAGGCCCCGATCAGCCGGGCCGTGGACTGGATTCTGGCCATGCAGTCCGGCAACGGCGGCTGGGGCGCGTTTGACCGCGACAACGACAAACAGCTGCTGACCAAGATTCCGTTCTGTGATTTCGGCGAGGCGCTCGACCCGCCCAGCGTCGATGTCACGGCCCACGTGGTGGAGGCCTTCGGGCTGCTCGGCTACGACGCCTCGCATCCGGCAATGGCCCGCGCCCTGGCCTATATGCGCGCCGAACAAGAGCCCGAAGGCAGCTGGTTCGGTCGCTGGGGGGTGAACCATATCTACGGCACGGCTGCGGTTCTGCCGGCGCTCAGGGCCATCGGTGAAGACATGAGCACGACCGCAGTCCAACGGGCCGGAGCGTGGCTTGCCGCCCACCAGAACCCGGACGGCGGCTGGGGAGAAACCTGCGCGTCGTATATGGATGACCGCCTGCGCGGCACGGGACCGAGCACCGCATCCCAGACCGCCTGGGCGCTGATGGCCCTGGTCGCCGTGGACGGACGCGATTTTGAGGCGGCAATTCGGCGCGGGACGGACTATCTGCTCGGCACCCAGCGGGACGGCAGCTGGGACGAACCCTACTATACCGGGACCGGCTTCCCCGGCTATGGCACTGGCGCGCGAACCGATCTTCAGGTCCAGGAAATGAAGCAGCGCTTTGCCCAGGGCACCGAACTGCAGCGCGGTTTCATGATCAACTACAACCTGTACCGCCACTATTTCCCGCTTATGGCGCTGGGCCGCGTGCGGGAGTATTTCAGCCGCGCCGAATCCTCTGCCGACGGCACGGACACCGCCCGCCACTCCGGCTCCTCATCATCGGCCGGATAGCGGGTCAATATCTCGTGGGGCCGGTAGTTGGCCTTATAGGCCATCGACTGGCTGTCGGCGACCCAGTAGCCCAGATAGTGATACCTGAGACCCAGCCGCCGGGCGTGGGCCAGCTGCTTTAAGATGGAGAACACCCCCGGCGACTGCGTCCGCCAGGCCGGATCGTGGAAAAAATAAATGCTGGATAAGGACTCGGCCGTCACATCGGCCAGGCCGATGCCGACCAGGCGGCCCTGCCGGTAGTACTGAAACTCGCGGGCAAACTCCCAGTTGCCCATCAGGAAACTGCGGGCGTAGGAGTTCGGGTTGTGACGGTGCGGCGGCCAGCCTTTTTCCCGGTGCATGAAGCGGTGGTAGGCGTTGAACAGGCGCAGGTGTTCGGCCGTCAGGGTCGGTTCCTGGACCACGACTTCCACATCCGCGTTGCGCTTGAGGGCGCGCCGCTGGCTGCGCGAGGGGCGGAACGCCGCCACCGGCAGACGCAGGCTGCGGCACTGGTCGCAGGCCGGACAGGCCGGCCGAAAAAACTCGCAGCCAAAGCGCCGCCAGCCGCGTCTCAGCATGAGTTCATAGTCCCCGCTGCCAAGCTCGACCAGAATCCGATAGTGCAGCGAGGCGGTTCGCCCGGGCAGGTACGGACACTGATAGGGCGGCGTCTGGAAGCGCTGGATCTCGACGATGTTGGCGTGACCGGCCATCGTTTATTCGCCGGGCTCAAACGCGATCAAGGCGTTGCCCGAGCGGGCGCCCCAGAACCCATAGCCCGAGTTGACGTACACCACGCCGTCAACAATCGTTGGTCCGGGACCGTCAAACGCCCCGCCCCGGGTCGGCACACCGTTGGTGCTGTCGTACTCCTGGTCGGCGTTATAGTCCCACAGCAGCGTACCGTCGGTGGTTGAATAGGCCCGCAAATGGGAATCGACCGAGCCGGAGAACACGACCCCGGGAATCACCGACACGGCTGCGGACTGGGCCGGGCTGCACTGCGTGCGGTCACCACAACCCGGCGGCGGCACATGCCACAGCCGGTTTCCGGTGGCCAGATCGTAGGCGAACATCCCGCCCCCGACGCTGGGGTCGAGTTCGGTCGTCCAGCCGGCCTGCGAATCCTCGACCGTTCTCAGCCCGATATCCGACAGGGCCACATACACCGTGCTGGCATCCGCAGCCGGGCCCCACTGAATCCCGCCGGCCAGGCCGCCCTTGCCGACCCGCGCCTGCCACAGGATGGCGCCGTTACTGTCCGGGTCGACGGCGTGCAGCACGCCCGACTTCTGGCCGGCCACCAGTATCCGCTTGCCGTCCGGCAGCTCACGCAGAATCGACGACGAGCCAAAATCCAGATCCGGCCCCCGAGCCTCGGGGCAGTTGGTCTGGTCGTCCGACTCACAGCCGATATTCCAGGCGTCGTTGGGCGTGAACTGCTGGGACCACAGCATCTCGCCGGTCTCCAGATCAAAGGCGACCAGGGCATCGCTGGTCAGCGAGGGCGGATCGGAATAGTTATCCCCGGTCGCCACATACATGACGTTCTTTTTCAGGTCCAGGGTCGGGGCCGACCACACCGAGGCGCCCGACGGCCCCCACAGCTGGACCCCCTTGGCGTTTTTACGCACCGGTCTGGGCTCGTCCGGGATCGTATACGCTTTCCAGATCTGTTGCCCGCTGCTGGCATCCAGGGCGACAATCGGACCGCGAAAGGTGCAGCACTCATAGCTCGGGTCCGAGCCGGCCACCTCTTCCAGGGCCGTGACCGGTACGTACAGCCGGTTGGCGTGCAGGGTCGGCGTTCCGGTAATCCGGGCCAGGCGATGATCGTCAACCCTGGTCTGCCACAGTTCTTCGCCGGTCCGGGCATCGACCGCATACATATTGGCCTCAATGTCGCCGAAATACGCGGCGTAACGGGGCGGGTCGGTGTCGGGCAGCCGGCCGATGACGACCGAGGCGCGGACGCCAGCCTTGGGTTTTTTGGCCCAGTACAGGCAGCCGGTCTTGGCGTCAATCGAGTACACATGGCCGCCCAGGCTGCCGACAAAGACCCGCCCGCCAACAACCGTCGGCTGCGAGGTCTGGTAGTCCATGGGCAGGCCGAACACCCATTTGACCTTGAGTGTGGCCACCTGTTCGGCGCTCAGGCCGGCGGCCTCGGACGGCTGGAAGCGGCTGTTGGTCTCATCCACGCCCCAGCCGTTCCACGCGGCCGAGGCGTGCGCGGCCGGGAACTCGCCCGGCGCATCGCTACAAAAGCCGGCCACCGTCGGGTCTTTCTCGGTCACGGCCGGGAGCGACTTGCCGGTGATATACTCGGACACCGCCCGCCGCTCGGCGCCGGTTCGCATCATGCCCTGGAAGCGCATCTTGCCCAGTTCCATTGAGCGCAGCACAAACGCGGCCGGCAGCCGGCTCATCACCTCAAACTTCGGCGCGCGGGTCGCCGTGGCATGACAGGTGGCGCAGTGTTCGCGATAAATGGCCTCGCCGTCCACCTCATTCACAGGGGCGGCAGCCCAGGCCGTGGCCACACTCAAAAGCAACCCAAGGCCGCACACGCCGAGCGCGTGGCGCAGCCGGTGTTCAGTCCATCGTCTCTGTCTCACGTGGCACCCTCCTTCTTTTCTCTTCCTGCCTCTTCTTGCCTCTTCTTGTCATACATCGGCAAATCAGCGCAACGTCCCTCTGCCTTGTCCGTCAAGCGCCTGGCCGTTATATCTTTGCCTCCCACACAAGACAATTTGGATCGGACCCGTGCCACACCCCACCCCGACCGTTCCCTCTGACCGCATCCAAGCCCTCGACACTATCCGAGGCTTCGCCCTCCTCGGCATTCTGCTCATGAACATTCTGGCCTTCGGGCTGCCGTCCCGAGCCTACTTCGATCCATCCGTAGACGGCGCGGTCAACGGCGCCGATTTCGGCGTCTTCTTCGTCGCAGACTTGCTGGTTGAGGGCGTCATGCGAGCCGTGTTCTCGATGCTGTTCGGGGTGGGGATTGCGCTGGTGGCCAGCCGGGAAACCCACCTCAAGGGAGCAGGAATCTACTACCGCCGTCAGTTCCTGCTGCTCGGCATCGGACTCGTCGATGCCTTCGTGCTGCTGTGGACAGGCGACATCCTGGTCTCCTATGCCCTGGCCGGCATGGTGTTGTATGTGTGCCGCAACTGGCGACCAAGGAACCTCGGCATTGCCGCAGGCTGCATCTTCGCCTACCTGGCTATTGCCTACGCCGCGATCTTCCTGGTCCTGTCCTGGGGTCCGGTGCAAGCCACAACCGTGCAGACGCGCATCGAAGCCGGTCAAGCTGTCTCCGCCGAGGATCGGGCCATGCTCGACGCCTGGGTCGAGCTGCAAGCCGCGGTCCATCCCCCGGAGAGCATACGAGCCCGGGAGGCCCTGAAGTTCGAGGGGTCTTACCGCCAATCCTTTGTGGCCAACGCCGAGGAGGCCGGCGAGATGTACATCCTTTTCCTGCCGGTGTTCGCCATCTGGGACGCCGCCGCCTGCATGCTGCTCGGCATGGCGCTCTACAAGACCGGCTTCTTCCAGGGACTGTGCAGCCTGCGCCGCTATGTGCTAGTGGCGGTTTTGGGCTTCGCCTGTGGTCTGACGGTCAACGGATTCGAGCTGGCGATGAAGATCGGAAGCGGCTACGCGCCCCAGTGGGTGTCAGGCGCATCAGTGTGCACCAACGACCTTGGGCGCGTGTCGATGGCCCTGGGATTCGTCTGTGTGGCAATGATCGCCTGGCGGTGCGACTGGTTTGCCAGACTGCGCCGAGTCCTGGCGGCGGTCGGACGCATGGCGCTCACGAACTACATTCTGCAGAGTGTCTTCGGGCTGGTGATTTTCCACGATTTCGGGCTCGGGCTCTGGAACGAACTCGCCCGCCATCAGCTGTACTACATTGTGCTGGCGGAGTGGGTCGTGCTGATCTGGTTCAGCAACTGGTGGCTGGGGCGCTACCGGTTCGGGCCGCTGGAGTGGCTGTGGCGGTCGCTGACCTACGGCCGCGTCCAGCCCATGGCCATGCCAGGATAACAGCGTCCGGGCTCTCCCCCAACGCCTCAAGCCAGAGCATGCTCAAGCCCCAGCTTCCATCCCGTTCTATCCGGGCTCCATTTCTGCCACAAAGAAACGGAGGCAAGGAAAGGCACCGACGAGATCCTCTCAATTATAGCGAGATTAGCTATCTTATAAGGAAATTATAATTTGACTAATTTCAGTATAAACTACGTTCGTGGACCCAATTCGGAACCCCCTATGCACCTGGAGCAGGCACGCGGCCTCCAGAACTGGTCGGCCGCAATGAGAGCCGCGAGACCGCGCGAATGGCACTGGAGCGGGCCAAGATTGAGCGCCCAAGCAAAAGTGTGATGACGGTTGGTTTGCGTGGTATGGGAAAAACGGTATTGCTGGACCGGATTCGGGAGGACGCCTCGGCGAATGGCACCTACGCCCTCCCCGTCGAAGCGCCTGAAAATCGCCCTCTGGCATCCATGCACGTCAGGAGAACTCGTACAGAGGCACTGTACTTGCCGGCTGGCGTTTCTCTTGAAGCAGGTTTTCAATCCTGCGAACCGTTGCCGGCGTCAGCAGCACGTCTCCACACGCAGAACAAATCTCAGCCGGAACGTGGTCAATGACAGTCACTTGACCATGGTGTCGCACGGTGTGCACGACCGTATCTGTCTCGTATTCTCCCGGACAGCTCTCGATGCTGCACTTCATGTCGATTGTCTTCCGTCTAATTCAGATCGACCGCATACTCGCGCAGCAGTTCCATGGGAACAATCTCCAGGGCGCGCTTGTGGGTGCGGGTGAGGTACACCCGGGGGGCCATGCCGCGCTGGTGGGCTTCGAGCCAACGTGCCGCACACAAACACCAGCGGTCGCCCGGCTTGACGCCCGGGAAGCTGAACTCGGGCCGGGGTGTTGAGAGATCGTTGCCGCGCTGGCGGGAGAATTCCAGAAACTCCTGGCTGGCTTCGACACACACGGTATGCGAGCCGCGGTCCTGCTCGCTGGTGTTGCAGCAGCCGTCGCGAAAGAAACCGGTCAGCGGGCTGTCGCTACAGGTGTCGAGCGGCTCACCAAACACGTTGACCGAGTCGTCCATCTTCTGGGTTTCCATCATATACCTGTCCTCCTGTGCTATTCGTTGGTTGGCGGAGCGTCGCTGCCCGCCTGGGCGTCGGCCGCCTGTTCAGACTCCTCGTCACACTCGCCCATATGCCGGCCAACCGCCCGTATGGTCTGTGAAAAGTCTCTGCTCTCAAACCGCATGCGGCTGTTCATGGTCGTGTCGGTCACGGTGTACTCCAGGGTTCCGCTCATTGGCGTCACCCCCTCCCCGCCGCCGCAGCTCAGCCGGGCAGTGAGCGTGTCGCCCTCCCGCTTGACATCGTGCAGCTCACAACCCTCGTCCCGGACAAAGCCCTCAAACGGGTCGACCTCGGGTTCGTCAACACACCGGGTATGGGTGGTGAACCGCGGTTGGGGCAACTCGGGCGAGGAGATGGTGGTGGTGATATGCCACTTGCCAACTGTGACCGGTAAGGTCTGCGCCCAGCCGGTCTGGCTGAGCAGCAGGCCAAGGCCACAACACAGACACACAAGATAACGGGGCTGCATGATAAGACTCCTGTTTACGACACGGGCGTCGGGCGGGCCGACCGCAGCACGGCAAAACGCGGCTTGAGCAGGGATACCATTGAGGGAATGAACACCAGGGCGCCGACAATGTGCAGAAACAGGACCAGAGCCAGCAAGAAGGCCATCTCGGCCTGGAACTTCATCGGGAAGAACAGCGGCAGGGCCTGGATGCCGGCGCTGGATATCTCGATGTTGCGCATCTTGGGATGAGAGATGGACAGCACCTGCCAGCCGTTGACCCCGGGCGTCTCCAGCAGCGCAATCGTCAGCCGGTCGATCTTGTTGAGGGTCTCGACACTAAAGATATCCCCCTGCTTGACCTCGACCGCCATGACCAGGACATTCGCCGAGCCGAACATCCGGGCGTGTTTTTTGACCAGCTGCATGTACGGATGCCCGGGCGGGTAGAAGTCCAGGAAGTTCATCTGAATTTTGGTGTGGCCCAGCTGGTAGACGAAAAACGCGGTGAGGACGATCGCCAGGCCGAGCACAATCCAGCGCCGGCGCAGCAGAAAGTTGATATAGGCTTCCATCCACCGACGGGGTAACATCGCCCGGCACGCCTCCTCGTGGCGCTTGCGGCCGGCTAAAACGGCCGACCCACATGCAGTTCAGCCTGTCTTCCTCATCCACACGGTCAGGCTGAACTGCATGCAAAGACAGGTAGGCTATGGGCCAGTCCCTGAGCTGTCAAGACGCGACCAGGCGACCGGGAAGACCGGCCTGCCATTGACGCCAGAGGCGATTTAGTGAAAATGCACCTCAGTGTCACCGGTTCTCCTCCCTGTCCTCATCGTCCTGCCCTTGCTCGGCGCGCTCATTCCGCTGCCGGCGCGTTTCCGCCAGGCAGCCGCCCCTGTGTTCAGCCTGATCCCGGCCGTCCAGGTCTGTGTGGTGGTGGTGCTGTGGTCCGCTGTCCAGCACGGCGCCAGCGTCCATATCTCGTGGCCGTGGCTGCCGGCGCTCGGACTGCGGCTGAGTTTGCAGCTCGACGGCCTGAGCTGGCTGTTCGTCAGCCTGATCTCGGGCGTCGGCCTGCTGGTGTTCATCTATGCCGGCTCGTATCTGCACGACGATCCACAGCTCGGCCGCCTGTATCGGTTTTTGCTGCTGTTCAACAGCGCCATGATGGGCGTTGTGCTGGCCGACAACCTCGTTGTCCTGCTGGTGTTCTGGGAGCTGACCAGCGTGGCCTCGTTTCTGCTGATCGGTTTCCGCTCGCAGCGCGCCGCCGCCTGCGAGGGAGCGACCAAGGCCCTGGGGCTGACCGCCGGCGGCGGTCTGGTTCTGCTGTTCGGCATCTTTCTGGTCTTTGACCAGACCGGCAGCCTGGAGCTGTCGCAGCTGCTGGACGCCCAGCCCGCCCTGTCGAGCGCGGTTGGGGTGTGTTTTCTGGTGGCGGCCTTCACCAAGTCGGCCCAGTTTCCGTTTCACATCTGGCTGCCCTCGGCCATGGAAGCCCCCACCCCGGTCAGCGCCTATCTGCACGCGGCCACCATGGTCAAGGCCGGGCTGTACCTGATGGCGCGCGTGTCTCCGCTGTTTGCCGCCGATCCGGTCTGGTCTACGGCCGGCGTCGGCGTCGGAGCCCTGACCATGGTCTGGGGCGGGGCGCTGGCGTGCAAACAGACCGACCTGAAAGCCCTGCTGGCCTACTCGACGGTCAGTCAGCTGGGCCTGATCGTACTCTTGATCGGCATTGGAACGCGGCTGGCCATGCTGGCTGCGGTGCTGCACATCGTCAACCACGCGGCGTTCAAGGGCGCGCTGTTTCTGACCGCCGGAGCGGTTGAGCACGAAGCCGGCACCCGAGACATCCGCCGGCTGGGCAGCCAGCGCCGGGAGATGCCGCTGATTGCCGGGGCGGCCGTGCTGGCCTGTCTGTCAATGGCCGGCCTGCCGCCCTTGGGCGGCTTTATCAGCAAAGAGCTGTTCTACGAGTCGGTCTTGACGGTCGGACCGGGCCTGAGCGGGGTGGCCGTGGCGGCCAGCTGCCTGACGTTCCTGTACTCGGCCGTGCTGTGTTACGGGACGTTTTTTGCCGTGCGGCCGGTCCCCGTCCAGCCTGCCGAGGACCACTCCTCGCACTCGCGTCGGATCGATCACACGCCGCTCGGCATGGCCCTGCCCATCCTGGTCCTCAGCGCGCTGGCCCTGGTCTACGGTCTTGTGCCGGGTCTGGCCGAAGCCCTGATCACGCCGGCTCTGGGGACGGTGGGCGATTCCGCGTCTCATATCCCGCATCTGGGCCTGTGGCACGGGATTAACCCGCCGCTGCTGCTGAGCGGACTCAGCCTGGCGGTCGGGCTGGGCTTATTCGTGGCGCGCCAGTCTTTCATCCCCGGCCTGCAAACCGCTCGGGCCTGGTATTCGTTCGACCGGCTGTATGTTGACAGCCTGGCCTGGCTGAGCGCCGCCTTCACCTGGCAGCGCCGCCTGTACATGACCGGGCGCCTGACTGACTACATCTGCTATGTGCTGATCGCCCTCGTCCTGGGGCTCAGTCTGCCGGTCTGGCAGTTCTTTGCCGTAACCCCGCTGCAAACCGAGGCGGCGGTGGCCAGCTGGTACGAAGTCGGCCTGGCCGTGCTGATTGGCGTAGCCGCCCTGGCCTGCTGCGTGTTTCGCTCGCGGATCGCCATCATTCTGGCGCTGGGGCTGGTCGGCTCCCTGGTCTCCATCTTTTTTGTGCTGTTCAGCGCGCCGGATCTGGCCCTGACTCAGATTCTGGTTGAGGCGGTCGGGTTGGTCCTGTTTCTGCTGGTGTTGCGTTTTTTTTCCCCGCTGGACAATGTCCGGCCGACCGCCAGCCGGCGCCTGCTGCACCTCGGCCTGAGTATCGGCGTCGGAGGCTTGGCCGCTCTCCTGCTCCTGGCCGCCAATATCGATTTTGCCCCGTCCCTGCTGGCTCCGTATTTCCTGGACAACAGCTATGCACTGGCCGGCGGGCAGAATGTCGTCAATGTGATTCTGGTCGATTTTCGGGGCTTTGACACCATGGGAGAAATCACCGTGTTTGCGGTGGCCGCGCTGGCCGTGGTGGCCATGATCGAGCTGGGCGGTCCGGGGCGCGGGCGACTCGGCAGCCTGCTGCGGGTCGCCGGTTCCCGCTCGCCGATCCTCCAGTCGTTTGCCCGCCTGACCCTGCACCTGATGCTGCTGTTCGCCATCTATCTGCTGCTGCGCGGCCATAACGCGCCGGGAGGCGGCTTTATCGCCGGCGTGCTGACTGCGGTGGCCATTACCTTTCAGATGATCGCCTTTGACGCCGCCACCTTCCGGCGTGAAACTCTGCTGAACCCGGTTCGGATTGTGAGTCTGGGGCTGTTGGTGGCCGCCCTCACCGGGCTGGGCGCGGTGGCCTTTGGCCAGCCGTTTTTGACCAGCGCGTTCGGCCACTTCTCGGTGCCCTTGCTGGGCGAGGTCGAACTGGCCACGGCCCTGGGTTTTGACATCGGCGTGTATCTGGTCGTCGTCGGGACAAGCATCGGCATCATTCAGCGGGTTGCCGAGGCATAGGAGCCGAGCGGTGGAACTCATTCTCATTGGCGTGATTGGCGTGCTGTTCGGCTGCGGGACCTACCTCCTGCTCCAGCACCACCTGCTGCAGGTCGTCATTGGCCTGTCACTCTACTCGCACGCGGCCAACCTGTCCCTGATGCTGTCGGGCGGCCTCGAGCACGGCAGCCCGCCGCTGCTCACCTCCCCTCCGCCCTACACCGACCCCCTGCCCCAGGCCCTGGTGCTGACCGCCATTGTGATCAGCTTCGGCATGACCGCCTTTGCCATGGTGCTGGCCTTTCGCACCCGTCAGGTGTGCGACTCGAACGATATTAACGAGCTGGCCGGGGGGGAAGAGTGAGGGCAAGGCTGAACGATGAATGATGAACGCTGAATGATGAATGAGGGAAGACAAAGACTGACCTGAGTACGACATGCTGCACGAGCTGTTCATCCTGTTTGTCATCGGTCCGGTCGTGGCCGCCGCAGTGCTGGCCGCGTTTCCGCAGCGGCCGGCCCTGCAACGCCTGCTGAGCATCATCACGCTTGGCGGGCTGTGGCTGCTGTCCCTGCTCGGGCTGTTCTACGTCTGGAGCAACGGGATCGTGGTCCTGCGCATGGGCAACTGGCCGGCGCCGTTCGGGATTGTCCTGGTGGCCGATGCGCTGAGCATGACGATGGTCGGGCTGAACATGACCGTCGCCCTGGCCGTCGGCCTGTTTTCCCTGGCCTCAATCGACCCCGACCGTCAGGAGCACTTCTATTTCCCGCTGTTTTTTATCCTGCTGATGGGGGTCAACGGCGCGTTCTTGACTGGCGACCTGTTCAACCTGTTTGTGTTCTTCGAGATCCTGCTGATCGCCTCGTTCGCCCTGCTGGTCCTGGGCTCCGAGCCGGGCCAGCTGCGGGAGACGCTCAAATACCTGGTCATCAACCTGATTGCCTCGACGTTTTTCCTGCTGGCCTTGGCCGTCACCTACCGCAGCCTGGGCACGCTGAATATGGCCGATCTGGCGCTGAAGATACAGGCGCTGCCGGCGGGCAGCCCGATGCCGACCATACTGGCCCTGCTGTTTCTGTTCGTCTTCGGCTCCAAGGCCGCCATCTTTCCGCTGTATTTCTGGCTGCCGGGCCCGTACTTTCAGCCGCCGGCGGGCATGAGCGCCTTTTTTGGCGGCATGCTGACCAAGGTCGGAGTGTACGCCATTTTTCGGACCTTCAGCCTGATATTTCGCCACGACCCGAGCGTGACCCACGAGCTGTTGCTCGTCCTGGCCGCGCTCAGCATGCTGCTGGGCGTGTTCGGCGCCCTGTCACAGGTCGATATGAAGCGCATCCTGTCCTACCACATCATCAGCCAGATCGGCTATCTGCTGCTGGGCATCGGCCTGTTGAGCCGCCAGGCGCTGGCCGGCAGCCTGTTCTTCATGGTGCCCTATGTGCTGTCCAAATCGGCCCTGTTCCTGATTGCCGGCGCGGTCCAGAGCGTGACCGGCACAACCCAGCTCAAAACCATCGGCGGCCTGCAATCGCACTCCTGGCTGCTCAGCGGCCTGTTTCTCATCGCCGCCCTGAGCCTGGCCGGCATCCCGCCCCTGGCCGGCTTTTTCAGCAAATTCATCGTCCTCCAGGCCGGTGTCGAGGCCGGCCGCTACGGCTATGCCGGCATTGGGCTGGTGGGCGGCCTGCTGACCCTGGCCTCCATGCTCAAGATCTGGAACGGGGCGTTTTGGGGCGCTGAGCAGGGCGAGCGGCGCGGCGCGGCCTTGAACCCGCTGCTGCCCGGGATTATTCTCCTGGTGGCCGGGATTGTGTGGATTGGCCTCTTCCCGGGTGTTCTCTATAGTGTGGCTGAACTCGCAGCCCAGCAAGCCTACGAGCCACAGGCGTATATTGAGGCGGTGCTGGGACCAGGCAGGTAGGGGTTGCCCGAAACACGTAGGGGCAACCCCCTGTGGTTGCCCAAAACACGAGCAGAGACGATGCCTACCCCGACTGAAGAAAATCGTATGTCCCGGCGAGAATTGCAGCCGGGGTCGTCCATACTGCCCCGTCTGGCACTGAACATCACCCTGGCCTTTACCTGGTGTCTGCTGCACGACGAGATCTCACTGCATCAGTTTCTGATCGGCTATCTGGTCGGCATCGGCGCCATGCTGTTCTTCTCCCGCTCTTTTGGCCGGGAGTGGCGCTATATCCGCCGGGTGCTGATGGGCCTTCGCCTGCTGAGCTTTTTTATCAAAGAGCTGGTCGTGGCCAATATCGACGTGGTCAAGCAGGTCTTGTCGCCGCGTCTCAACGTGCGTTCGGGGATTCTGGCCTACCCGCTCGAGGTTCGACACGATATCCTGATTACGCTGCTGGCCAATATGATCACCCTGACGCCGGGCACCCTGTCGGTCGAGGTCTCGCCCGACCGACGCTTTCTGTTCATCCATTTTCTCGACATTGAGGACATTGAGGCAGAGAAACAGAAGATCAAAGACGGCTTCGAGCGCTATTTGCTGCTGATCGCCGAGTGAAGGCCACCACGCATGATCGAAACCACCTGCTTTATTGTGTTGTCCGGCATTACGCTGTCGATTGTGCTCAGCGGCTACCGGGTGATCCGCGGACCGAGCGTGCCTGACCAGGTGGTCGCCCTGGACAATATTGCGATCAATCTGGTGGCGGCGGTCATCGTCGTCTCCATCCGCACGGCCAGCGCCCTGTACATTGATGTCGCGCTGGTGCTGGCCATTCTGTCGTTTCTGAGCACGGTTGCGGCGGCCCGCTATCTGTTGGTAGGAACCGTCATCGATGGACATACCACCGACTCTTGAAATCCTGGTCAGCGGTCTGCTGCTCCTCGGCCTGTTTTTTCTGCTGACCGGCACCATTGGCCTGCTGCGGCTGAAAGACGTGTATTCGCGCATGCACGCCACCAGCAAAAGCACCACCTTTGGCGTGGCCGGGGTGCTGCTGGCAGCCCTGATCTACTTCCGCTTTCTGGATCTGTCGCCCGGACTCAAAGAGAGCCTGATCCTCGGCTTCCTGCTCCTCACCGCCCCGCTTGGCGCCCACATGATCGCCCGCGCCGCCTACCGGACCGGCGTGCCCATGTGGCGGGGCGGCACCGTTGACCAGTTCAAGGACTGGGAGGAACAAGAGGGGCGCCAGACGACCTCAGAACATCTGACGCCCGAATGAACTCAGCCCGACCAGGGTAATGGCAAAGCGGAACTCGACCTCGTCCGGGTTGACCTTATCGACCACGCCGAAATCAAACGCCCAACACTTCTGGGGCGACAGCAGCCGGAAGTAATAGCCGTTGCGAACGAACGAGGCGTCGTTCAGGTCATAGCGGGTCCGATAGGCGGCCGAGACGTGCTCGGTCAGGCGCAGCACCACGTTGGCGCTCAGCTCCCTGAGCAGGCGGTCGGCAATCGACCGGTAGGAAATGTACAGCGTCGTTCGGCGCTGCAGCTGTTGGAACACCGGCGTTGACCGCGGCAGGGGCCGGGGGTCGCGGACGAAGGCGGCAACCCGGGTTGCGGTGACCTCGGACCGATCAAGATCGTAGACCGTATCGCTCCGAATGCTGAGAAAGGGAAAGGGGCTGAACCGCGCGTCAAAGGCCACGTCCGAGAAGTGCTGGGCGGTTTCGCTCAGCCCGAAGTTGTCCGGTCCCGTGCCGCGCAGACGCCGGGTCGGATCGTAGGCCTGGGTAATGGTCAGGCGCAGCAGCTCGCGTATCCGTGTGTCGTCCGCGCCCGCGCCGGAGGTAAACTTGCCGAGCAGGCGATTGGTCACCCCGTAGGCGAACAGGCTGCGCCGATTGATCCGGTCCAGGCCGTCAAACAGGGGCAGGTCGTCCTGGCCAACGACCGGGCTGTAGGAGTAGGACACGTGCGGCTCAACCACATGCTTGAGGCTGTGCAGGCGCCCCCAGCCCAGCCTGAAGACCCGCGACACACGGGTGGCCAGCTCGGCCCGCAACTGCACGGTCTCACGGGTCCGGTCGCCACCCGGGCTGAAGCGCTGGCCGTCCATGCCGGCCCGGCCCAGGTCCTGCATCGACACCGACTCCCGGGAACCCAGGTGATAGACCGTCTCATGGCCGATCGCGCTCAGCGAGCCAAAGGCATAGCCGCCCAGGGAGAAGGGCACCGACAGCCACGGAGAGATGTGGAGGCGCTGGCCGTAGTAACCCTTCTGGCGGTAGAAGTTTGCCCCTTGGATATTGAGGCCGGCCTCGGCCCGCCCGCCCAACAGCCAGCGCTGAGTCCGAAAGCGCAGGGTCGGCAGCACCTGAAAGGCGTAGTCGTCCTCGTTGCGCAAATCCTGGAAATAGAAGGTATCGGCCCGCAGCTGGGCGTGGCGCCAGGTCTTGACCGCGCCGGCTCGGGAGCGTGTCCAGCGCCGGGAGCGCAGATCGATATCGTCCAGCCCACTATAATAGGGCGTGTTCATGTTGCGCAGAAAACGGTCGTCGCTGACAAAGAAGAAGTCGCCATAGCCCTGCATCCCGTACGGCAGGCGCTGGCGATGCGTGCCGGTCAGGCTCCAGCGGTGGCGGGGTGAGCTGGTCGAGGCCACGCCGCCCACCTTTTCGTTAAAGTACGAGGCGGTCAGCTGGCCCTCGGCGTTACGATTCAGGGCATAACGGTATTCGCCCAGCAGCCCGAACCGGGCTGCGGTCTCGACATCCGCAGTGAGGGTGACATCGTGGCTTTTGTTCAGCTCCCAGTACAGGGGCTGCTGGAACTGGAAGCCGCGACGGCTGGAAAACCCGTAGTTGGGAAACAGCAGACCGCTCTGACGCTCGGTCTGGACCGGAAACAGGGCGTACGGCAGGTACAGCACCGGCACGTTGCGGACCTTGAGAGTGCCACCACGGACCACCCCGCGGCCGCGTCTGACGACATCGAGCGTCTGAGCCCCGACGCTCCAGTCAGCCTGTTCGGGCTCATCGCACTGACAGGTCGTCATCGTCCCATCGTCAATGTGATAAGCCTGGCCCAGCGACTTCTGCAAGTTTTTGCCGGTAATCGTGTACTGATGGCTGGGTAGGCGGACCGTGCCGTTTGTGATCTGGCCGGTTTCGTCCTCCATTTCGAACTGGAGTGCCTCGGCTTCGATTGTGCCGCGCGGATTGCGGACCACGACATTGCCCCGGGCGTCGATCTGGCTGGTGGTGCGGTTGAAGCGGATCGAATCGGCCGTGACCCGGGTCGCCCCCCTGTTCACCACCACGTTTCCGCTGGCGGTAACGGTATTGGTGTCCTCTTCATAGCCCAGCGTCTCGGCCTCGACCTCGAGCGGCTGGCTGCTGCTCGGCTGTGCCTGACCCCAGACCGGGACCGGACCGGTCAGACACAGCACGACGATCAGGTAGGCCAGGCGAATCATCGGCTCTGCCCCCTTAGCGCTGAAGGAAACAGGGGCAGCACCTCGCCGACCAGAAACAGCGAGCCGCATACGATCACAGCCGTGTCGGCGTCAGCCCCGTCGAGCAGCTGCTGACACGCGGCCCGCGCATCGTTGCACACCCGGGTCGGACACGCCCCGGCAAAGGCGGCCGCCACCGCCTGGGGGTCTGCGGCACGCGGATTGCGCACCCGGGTGACAACCGCCTGGTGGGCAATGCGGGCCAGTGGCGGGACCATAGACGGCCAGTCCTTGTCGTCCATCACCCCAAACAGCAGCGAAACCCGCCGCCCGCCAAGCACCTCGGGCAGGGCCGAAACCAGAGCGGCGACCGCGTAGGGGTTATGCGCCCCGTCGAGGATGACGAGAGCTTGGTCGGGCTGGTCGGAAACGATCTGGAAACGCCCCGGCCAGACGACCTGCCGCAAGCCGCGGCACAGCTGGGCGCTGGAGACGGGAAAATCCGCAGCCAGGCATTCCAGGCTGGCCAGGGCGGCGGCGGCGTTATCGACCTGAAAGGCGCCGGCCAGCCCCAGCGGCAGCTCGTCATAGTGCCAGGCCCGACCCCGATAGCCAAAAGGACCCGAACCCGCATCAGCCCAAAAGTCCCGACCATAGACCAGGCTCGGACTGCCCTGCCGGCGGGCGATATCGATCAGCACGGCTTGGCTGTCGGCCTCCATGTGGCCAACGACGACCGGGACGCCGGGCTTGATGATGCCGCCCTTCTCGGCCGCAATCCGGGCCAGGTCGCTGCCCAGGTAGGCCTGATGGTCGAGTCCGATCTGGGTAATCGTCGTCACCAGCGGAGACAGCACGTTGGTCGCGTCCAGGCGGCCGCCGAGCCCGACCTCAACGACCGCAATATCGACCTCGGCTCGGGCAAAGGCCACAAAGGCGAGCAGCGTCATCAGCTCAAACGGGGTGAGCCCAAGCTGGGCCGGATCGAGGCGGGAGCGAATCCAGGCCACGCCGTCAACCACGTCCTGTTGCCGAATCCAGCCATCGCCAAGACGGATGCGCTCGCAGAAGTCGAGCAGATGGGGTGAGGTATACAGGCCGACCCGGTAGCCCGCCGCTCTCAGTACGGCGTGCAGCAGGGCTGCGGTCGAGCCTTTGCCGTTCGTCCCCGCAATGTGCAGGCTGGGAAAGCGGGCGTGGGGGGAGCCGCACAGCGCCAGGGCGCGCTCCACCCGCTCAAGCCCGAGCTGCATGCGCTCGACCTCGCGGTCAAACAGGAAGTCCAGGGTCTCGGCGTAACTGAGCATGAACGTCAGCAAACGGGCCGGCTAGGGCTGGCCGGGGGCCTCACCCGCGTCGTCCGAGGCGGAGTCGCACAGCAGGCCGAGCAGTTGTGCCAGCACGCCACGCAGATCCTTGCGTTCCACGACCATGTCCAGCATGCCGTGCTCAAGCAGGAACTCCGCCCGCTGAAAGCCCGGCGGCAGGGTCTCGCGGATCGTCTGTTCAATCACCCGCGGGCCGGCAAAGCCGATCAGGGCCTGGGGTTCGGCAATATTGATATCGCCGATCATCCCCAGCGAGGCCGCCACTCCGCCCGTCGTCGGATCGGTCATGACCGAGATATACGGCAGTCCGGCCGCCCGCAGCCGGTTGAGAGCTGTATTGACCTTGGCCATCTGCATCAGGGACAGGACGCCCTCCTGCATGCGGGCGCCGCCCGAGGCGGAAAAGAAAATGACCGGCAGGCGTTCCTGCACCGCGTGCTCGACAATCCGGGTCAGCTTCTCGCCCACCACGGTTCCCATGCTGCCGCCCGAAAAGGCAAAATCAAACAGTCCCAGGGCCACCGGCCGGTCCTCAATCGTTGCCACCCCACACACCACCGCCTCGGTCCGGCCCGTCTTGGCCTGGGCGTCGGCGATACGCTGGGGATAGGGTTTGCGGTCGGTAAAGCCGAGCGGGTCGCTGGGCGACAGGTCAACGTCACGCTCGATAAACGAGCCGCGATCAGCCACCAGAAACAGGCGTTGCTCGACCGTCAGCCTGAGATGCATCCCGCATTTGGGGCACACGAACAGACGCCGCTCGGCCTCCTTGCGGAACAGAATGTCCTGACAGGCGCTGCACTTGACCCAGATGGCCTCGGCGTCTTCCTGCGTCCGCCTCGTTTCCGTTGCAGCCATAGCTCCTTCTCCCCAAGGGCGGACGCTGAGTGTTTGGTCATCGTTGTCCGCCTTGCCAAGCAGGAAAATCGTGTCTGTGGCGAACCGTCCCAGCCTTCACTCCCCTCGGCGCTGTGCGGAGCCTAGCACCTCTCAGCCCGCCTGGTAAGCCCTCGGCGTCGGTCCGGCGACTTTCTGGACAAGGCAACCCGGTTCTTGTAGGCTGCCGCCATGACGACCACCACCGATATTGATATTCCGTCCCTGCTCGAACAGGCCGACAGACGCACCCTGGCAGCAGTCGTGACCCACCTGGCCGACGATCCGCAGGCCGTTCCCGACCTGCGCGACCGGGCTCAGATTGAGCGCAAGGCGGCCGAGCTGCTGCCGGCCTATCTGTCGGGCCACAAAACGGCCGGACCGCCGAGCGACGAGGTCTTGCAGGCAGCCATGAACCTGGCCGCCGGCATGCCGGTCGCCCCCGAGTACGGCCCCATGGCGCGTGAACAGATGGGGCTTGGCCCGCAGACACAGGTTGCGCCGCTCACGCCGCCGGCCGACTTCAAGGTGGTGATTATCGGTGCCGGGGTGACCGGCGTCCTGGCCGGCCTCAGACTCGAAGAACTCGGCCTGTCGTCGTTCACGATTCTCGAAAAAAACCCCGAGCCGGGCGGCACCTGGTGGCAGAACAGCTATCCGGGCTGTCGGGTGGATACGCCCAGCCTGCTGTACTCCTACTCCTTTGCGCCCGACATGGGCTGGCCGGAGCACTTCAGCCATCAGCCCGAGCTGCTGAAATACGTCAAGCAGATCGTTGCCGAGCGCAGCTTTGGGGATCGCCTGCAGTGCAACACCGCAGTCGAAACCATGAGCTGGAACGATGAAGACGCGGTGTGGGAGCTGGACCTGCGGCGCGGCGACGGCTCGACCGAACGCCTCAGAGCCAATTTTGTGATCGGCGCGACCGGTCTGCTGCGGATTCCAAAGTGGCCCCAGATTGAAGGCGTAGACGCCTTTGCGGGCCCGTCGTTCCACTCCACCTACTGGGACCACGAGGTCGATCTGACCGACAAACGGGTGGCGGTCATCGGCACCGGGGCCAGCGCCAACCAGATTGTGCCGGCCATTGCGCCCCAGACCCGCGAGGTGCTGATCTACCAGCGCACCCTGCACTGGATGCTGTCCCACCCCCAGTACGGCAAAGCCCTGTCCGGCACCGAGCGCCTGCTGATCGACAAGATCCCGACCTATCTGCCGTGGTTCCGCTTCCGCCAGTTCTGGCAGATCGGCGATTCCATCCTGCCGACCCTGCGCATTGATCCCGACTGGCCCTACCCGGAACGCTCGGTCAACGCGGCCAACGACAAGCTGCGGGGTCAGATGACCGAGTACATCAAGGCCCAGATCGGCGACATGCCGGACCTGGTCGAAAAGGTGCTGCCCCAGTACCCGCCCTACGGCAAGCGGCTGTTGCTCGACAACGGCTGGTATCAGGCTCTGCGGCGCGACAACGTACACCTGACCGATACGCCGATTGAGCGCATCACGGCCGACGGAATCACCACCGCCGACGGCCATGAGGTGGTCGATATCATTGTCTTCGCCACCGGCTTCGACACCGGCAAGGTGCTGTGGCCGATTCAGATCAACGGCCGCAACGGGGTCGATGTGCGCACCCTGCTCGACGACCGGCTCGAAACCTACCAGGGCATGGCGCTCGAACACTGTCCCAACCTGTTCATCACCCCGGGTCCCAACGGCACGCCCGGCCACGGCGGCAGCGGCATCTTTTTTGCCGAGTGCCAGACCAGCTATATCATCGAGTGCCTGCGGGCCATGTTCGAGCACAAGTGGTCACGCCTGGAGGTACGCGGCGAGGCGGTCCAGCAGTTCGTTGACGAGGTCAAGGCCGAGCTGGAGCACTACGTGTGGAGCCTGCCGGGCATCAGCAACTGGTTTCGGGGCTCGCGCGACCGGGTGACGACCCTCATCCCCAAGCGGCTGGTTGACCTGTGGCAGGAGAGCAAAACTCCCAAGTTCGAGGATTACGTCGGCCGCTGAGCGAGCCGAAACAGTCTGCTAGGTCGGCTGAGCCGAAGGCGTAAGCTGACACCTCCGTGCTCGTCGGCTTACGCTCCGCTCATCCGACCTACTCACTGAGACCTTCATGCGGGGGGACCGTGCCCCCACAGTCATCACTCCCTCACGAAACCGCAGCCGGCACCTCGTCTTCGATCACACGGCCTTTTACGCTCTCCACGACCGAGATGTCGTACCCGCTTTGCAGGTTCATCCAGAATGCCGGTCCGGTTCCAAGGTAGCGGCCGAGGCGTACGGCAGTCTCGGCCGTGACCCCCCGTTCGCCCCGCAAGATGGCGGTGATTCGGTTTGCCGGGACACGGATGGCGAGCGCGAGCCGGTTTGCACTCATGCCTCTTGCCTCCAGTTCCGCCCGCAGTATCTGACCGGGATGGGTTCTTACTCGCGTCATAGCCTGTCTCCCGATTTCATCCTTTATGGTAGTCCTCAATAGCGACCTCGTGCGCATTGCCGTTCTCAAATCGAAACGTCACCCGCCAGCGCCGGTTCACCGTCATTGCCCATCGTCCCCGCCGGTCGCCAGTCAGCGCGTGGAGCCGAACGGCTTGAAGCGCACGAAGCGGAGCGAGCGAAGACGCGGCGTCAAGCGCATCAAGCAGCATCAGCGCCCGCTTGTAATCAAGACCGCGAAAGCCTCTCAGCCTGCCACTCTCGAACAGACGACGACTCTTGCTGTCTACGAATGATTGAATCACGAGGGTGACGGTAGAACGTTTAGTGTAATACGTCAAACGTACAAAGCAAGGAGCGGGAGGTATCGTACGTGATGCTCATTCGCCGCGCTCTGCGAGAAACCGCGATAGCGCGCCAAGCCGTCGTTCAACCGGCCCGAACGTCCTCCTCGGGAGGGCCGAACGAACCAGGGAGCCGCTACGTTCGAGGTCCTCCAGCCGCTCGTCGAGCGTCGGCTTTCGCCAGTCGCTTCCAGCTCTGTCCGCAGTACCCGGACCGGGATGGGTCTTCACTCGCGTCATGGCCTGTCTCCCGATTTCATCCTTTGTGATAGCCGTGCTCGTCGGTTTACGCTTCGCTCATCCGCCCTACGCAACCTACGCAGCTGTTCGTTTTCTAACCGTGGTCATGACCTGAATCATCATCGTGGCCGGCCTCATGGTCGTGCTCGTGGTCGTGCTCGTGGTCGTGCTCGTCATCCTCATCATGGCCGGCAAAGTCGGCCGGAATGAGCGCGCCGCCGAGAACCCAGTTCCGAATGGTCTCAATCTCCTCATCGGGTAGAGGCGGCATATCCTGGGGCATGCGCCCGCCGCGAGACGGTGAATCTGTGGCTATCTTTTCCACCAGATAGCTCGCATCCGGGTGCCCCGGATTGATGAGAAAGGTGTCGGACAGCTGGCGGCTTCTGACGGCGATTGTACTGCCCGGCATGTTGCCTTCGCCTAAATCCAGGCCCGCGACGGGATTGCCGTTGTCGTGGTCGCTCGCATGGCAGGGAAAACAACGGGTGGTGAAGATTGCCTGCACCGCGTGCAGGGTCTCAGCGGTTGTTTCGTCCTCGGTGTAGGCTTCAATGATGCCGGTGTTCTGGGCGGCCAGAGAATAGCGAACCCGCAGGTTGGCCGATGTGTCCATCTCGGTCCCGGTCATCGCGTTGATGATCAGCATGTCGTTGGTGAGAGCATCAACACCGGTCCAGGCCCCGTCAAGATCGAAGTTTTCGACGACCTCAACATTGCCGAGCTTTGCGACGCTGACAGTGTGCTCAAGCATAACCGGCTCGCAGCCCTCAGCCTGGATCTCGACGCCAACGGTATGCTCACCGGGGCTCAGCAGGGCATAGTTGAAGACGCCGGAATAGCTGGTGTCGAGGGGCGCACCCTCCACCGCCATCTGCACGTCTGCGCGTGAACTACAGCACGGAATAACAGAATCTTCCTGGGTGGTCCCGTCGATACGCAGATAAACAGTCACGTCAGCGCCGTTCGTCGCAAACGCCCAGCCGTTTATCGTCCCGATCCCGGCAATGCCGGTCTGGTCGGGCGGGTTGTCCAAGAATGCCGTGATCGTGTCCGCCCGAACCGCCGACGATGTCAGCAGGAGAGCGAGCAGGGCAAGCAGCCAGATTCTCCCTCTTTCCATTGTTGTCCCTCCTTTTCCTTACGCGTTGCTGCTCTTACAGATCAGTCTGAACAAACTCGTTTCAGGAGTCATGACGTTGTACTGATCCTTGAGTATTCATGACGCCCGCGGTTCTCTCTCCAGACTGCGCCTTCTTGTTACCACAGGATTCCTATGCCACCGGTGTCAGCCGCTCGACTTTGATGCGGTCAGCGCGTTTCATCGCTCGGGCGAGGTCATAGGCCGCCTGGAGCCGGTACCAGGTATTCGCTCCCCCGCCGAAGGCTTTGTCGAGCCGGATCGCCATCTCCGGCGAGATGCCTGAACGGCCATTGACGATATCGGACAACTGCTTGCGGCTGACCCCGAGCTTTCTTGCCGCTTCTGTCACGCTGAGTCCCAACGGCTCCAGGCAGTCATGACGGACGGACAGGCCCGGATGGGGCGGGTTCTTCATCGGCATAGCACAGCCCTCCTTCAGTGGTAATCGATGAGGTCCATATCACTGACATGCACCCCCTCAAAGCGAAACACAATACGCCAGTTACCGGACACGCTGACCGACCAGTAGCCGGTACGATCACCCTTCAAGGGATGTAGTCGAAAGCCTGGCAGGTTCATATCCGAGGGCTCCAGCGCCTCGTCGAGACGGGCCAGAATGCGCTCCAGCTTAGCGACGTATTCCGACGGTACCCGCCGCCGGTCCCCCTTCTCGTACAGAAGTTGGAGACCTTTGTGGCGGAAGCGAATGACCATTGGCAGACTGTAACCTATCACCTCTCAATTTACAATCTTCTCGGCCGTTATACTCAGACAGGATATCGACAAGTCTTGGGCTGCCCTTGTAGTCCATCGAGGCATCGTACTGGCGCGTGCCGCGCCTGGTCTTTGTCATACTTGACAATGCGGCGGCCCTCCGATACCACAGGCCCCGAACAGCGCTTGAGGTACCCATACGGGGTGAAAAGGGAAGCCGGTGCGAAGCCGGCGCGGTCCCGCCACTGTGATGGGGGAGCCTGTCTCGATCATGTCACTGCCGGTGCAAGTCGGCGGGAAGGCCGATGACGGGCGTTGGGGCGTACGCCCCCGAACCCCTAAGCCAGGAGACCTGCCTGAAGCCACGAACCGGCCTCTCCGCGGAGGGAGAAGGGTTGCAGCGTGCTCCCGCTCTGGATATCCGCCGTACAGGCACTCAGCCTGGCAGGCTTCCAGTCGTCTCCACACCCTGTGTTCCGCCCCCCAGTCCTCCTCTCTCCGAACGGAAGGTGTCCCCGAGGAGGGAAGATGGGAAAGTTCTCACAGTGTGTAGCCGTGCTGGCCGCAGCGTTCCTGGTCTGGCAGGCGGGCGGTCCACCTGCCTCAGCCCAGGCGCAGTCCACCTCAGAATCATCTGTTCCAACCGACGAGACGCGGCGACCTCGCCTACGGTCCGCGCCGACCACGGTGCTCGACCCCATGATCGTTACGGCGTCCAAGCTGGAGGAACCCCTCTCGCAGGCGTCGAACGCGGTAACGGTCGTGACCCAGCAAGACATCACCCGACGCCAGACAACCGACCTGTTCGAGCAGCTGCGCGAGGTGCCGGGTTTCGCCTTCGTCCAGACCGGCAGCCGGGGCGCCCTGACCTCGCTGTTTACGCGCGGGGGCGAGTCCGACCACAACCTGATCCTGATTGACGGAGTCAAGGTCAACCGGGCCGGGGGCAGCTTCAAGTTTAATGATGTCACGACGCTCGGCGTGGGTCGCATCGAGGTGGTGCGCGGTCCGCAGAGCGCCCTGTACGGTTCCGACGCCATGAGTTCGGTCATCCAACTCCTGACGCCACGCGGGCAGGGACCGGCGCGCGCTACGCTGGGCTTCCGGGCGGGCAACCCCGACACCTTTGAGGAACGTTTCAGCCTGTCCGGCGGGACGGCCCTGTACGGCTATAACGTGGCCGTCGGGCGGGTTGACAGCGGGGGCATCCTGCCGATCAACAACGACTACGGCAGCACGACCGTGGCGTCCCGCTTCGACCTTGACCCGGGTGACGACCTGCACCTGACCACCACCCTGCGTTACATCGACAGCCGCTTTCGCGTTCCCACCAGCAGTGGCGATATTCTCGACCGGCAGGGGAACGGCCTGGACCCCCGGGCGACCAGCGACAACCGCCGTCTGATTCTCGGACCGCGGGTCACCTATCAGCCCACCCCGTGGTGGAGGCATAATCTTCAGCTGGGAGTGGTGTACGAATGGTTCACCTATCGTGACCCGGAAGACGGCAACATTGACTGCCGGGACGACGACGACGCGACCTGGAACGATTGCGACGGGCTGGGCTCGCTGACCATCAACAGCGAGCACCGGCTGTCGGCCGACTACTCGTCCGATTTTTTCCTGCCTACGACCCTCGGCGTAACGCCGACCTTTACCATCGGCGGCTATGTCGAAGACGAGCACTACAGCCAGAAGAATGGGCCCAGTGGCAGTCGCAACGCTCAGGCGTTCTACTCTCAGCTGCACCTGGCGTGGCGCGAGATGCTGTTCGTCACGTCCGGCTTCCGCCTCGACGACGCGGTCACGTATGGGACGCACCTCAGTCCCCGGGTCTCGGCCGCCCTGATTATTCCCGGCCTCAACACCAAACTGCGCGGCGGTTACAGCCAGGGCATCAAGGCGGCCACTTTTGCTCAGAACGTCGATACCGCGTTTTCCCGCGGCAACCCCGACCTGGAGGCCGAAGAGTCCGAGAGCTGGGAAATCGGCCTCGACCAGCCCGTCACTCTGGGTATCTTGGACGCGCAGCTGAACCTGACCTATTTTTCGACCGAATACAAAAACCTGATTGCGTATACCTTTGCGCCCGAACTGGCCTCCAATTACATCAACGTGCACCGCGTCCGCAGCCGTGGGCTTGAGGTCGGGACGTCCGCCGGCCTGCCCTACGGATTCTCGGTGCGTGGCGCGTATACCTACCTGGAAACCGAGGTGCTGGACAACGCCGGAAACGACGGCTTCGGGTCCTTCAGGCAGGGCGAGCCCCTGGTCCGGCGGCCCAAGCACGTCGGCTCCTTCACCCTGAACTACGCCGGCGAGCGCCTGAACGCCAACTTTCACCTGTACATCAAAGGCAATGTCACCGAGCGGCGCGGCGCCCTGCACGACGGCTACGAGCGGGCCGACCTGGCTGTGTCGTACCTGCTGTTCGAGGACCGCTGGGGTATCCGTTCCCTGACCCTGGAGGGCAAGGTCAAGAATCTGTTTGACGCCGACTATCAGGAGGTATTGTACTTCTCGTCCGCAGAAACGACCTTTCTGGCCGGCTTCCGGGCCGAGTTCTGAGCCGGTCGCCGAAAGCTCAGCCGGCGCGCAGTGCCCGGCTGAGGCGCGCCTCCGCAGCCGCATCGGGCGGCAGGCCGATACGCAGCCGGTTTCGGCTCCAGTCAAAGCCGCGAACGAAGATCCCGCGCTCAGCCAAACGCTGCCAGACCCTGCCGGCGTCGTCCACCTCAACGAAACGGAAGAGGTCGGTGCCGCCCGCCACCCGCAGCCCGGCCGCGTTCAGCCCCGCGTCCAGACGCGCCCGCGCCGTGGCCAGCCGCTGGCGGGTGGCCCGCTGCCAGCCGGCGTCCCGGTAAGCCTGCGTTCCTGCGGCCAGGGCCGGGCCGGAGACGCTCCACACGCCCAGACACGCGCGGGCCGTTTCCACGGTGTCCCACGGCGCAATCAGCGCTCCGAGCCGGAGTCCGGGAAGACCGAAGAACTTGCCGAACGAGCGCAGGAGTATGAGCCCCAGTCGGCCGCCACTGGCCGCCAGCGACAGCTCCGGTCGCACGTCAGCGTAGGCTTCGTCAACAATCAGCCAGCCGCCCTTTGCGGCCAGGGCCGCCCGCGCTGTCTCAAGCCGGTCCGGTTTCCAGACCCGGCCGTCCGGATTGTTCGGGTTGCACAGGACGACCAGATCGGCCGCGGCCAGGGCAGCCAGAGGGTCGGATGTTTCGACGACCCGGCAGCCTGCGGTTCGCCACACCTCGGCATGGTCGGCAAAGCTCGGCCGGGCAACGGCCACCCGAGCCCCGGACCGGGGTCGGAGCAGGACCGGCAGCAGGCGGATCAGCAGCTCGCTGCCCGGCGCGGGCAGGACACACGCCGCAGGCGCGCCAAATGCCGCCGCCATGGCTTCCCGGCAGGCTGCGGTCGCAGTCACACTCGGCAAACGCTGGAGGGTCTCCGGCAGCGGGCTGCCGACCGGATACGGCCAGGGGTTGATTCCGGTAGACAGGTCAATCCAGGGCTGTGGCGCCTGGGGGAAGCGGGCGCGCATGAGGTCGAGCGCCCCGCCGTGGACGAACCCGTCCAGCCTCATGACGCGCCTCCGCCGACTGTCAGGAGGAACAGGGCGAACAGCACCAGTCCGGCGAACGCCATGGTCCGTATATAGAGGTGCAGACCACGCCGGGCGTCCCTCGGCCCAGGGTCGGGGGCGGCCGCGTTGAGCCAGGGCTCGTCGGCCGGCTCCTCTGCATACACACGCGGGCCGCCCAGCCGGATGCCGAGCGCCCCGGCCAGGGCGCTCTCGGGCCAGCCGGCGTTGGGCGAGCGGTGGCGTCGGGCGTCGCGGAGCATGACGCGAACCGCAGCAGACCTGAGGCTGACCAGTGCAATCAGGCCGCCGGTGAGCCGGGCCGGAATGAGGTTCGCCACATCGTCGAGCCGGGCGGCGAAACCGCCGAAGGCCCCCAGGCGCGCGGTCCGGTGGCCGAGCATGGAATCCAGCGTATTGATGGCCTTGTAGGCTGCCAGCCCCGGCAGGCCGAACAGGCTGCCCCAGAACAGCGGCGCGACCACGCCGTCGGAGGCGTTCTCGGCCAGACTCTCCAGGCTGGCACGCGCGACACCCGCGCTGTCGAGCCGGGCGGGGTCACGGCCGACGATGCGGCCGACAGCCTGTCGGGCAGCCGTCAGGTCGCCGCGTTCCAGGTGCTGGACCACGTCCAGGACGTGACAATACAGGCTGCGGCTGGCCAGGAGGCTGGAGGCGATGATCACTTCCACGGCGAAACCGACCGGCGTCTGTGGCAGAAGGGCAACCAGGAGGCAGGCGGACAGGGTGCTTACGCCGACAACAATGAGTGCGGTCAGCATGCCGAGCGCGCGGCGCGCGGCAGAAGAAAAGCGGTCCAGATTCAGAGCCGTTTCGAGCCCCGAGATCAGGGCGCCGATCCAGACCACCGGGTGGCGGATGCGGCGGTACAGCCTGTCGGGCCAGCCGCAGGCGGCTTCGAGCAGAAACGCGCCCAACATGAGAGCGGAGGACGCCACGCTCAGGCCACCTCTTCGATCTGCACGGCCCACTCGGCGCCGTGCCGCTCAACCCGTGCGCGTACCCCGTAGACCGTCCGGATGCGGTCGGCGGTCAGGGTCTCCTGGGGCGAACCGTCGGCCAGCACGACACCGTCCTTCATCCACACCAGCCGGTCGGCAAAGCGAACGGCCAGCCCAATGTCGTGCAGTACGACCAGCACGCCGCCGCCCGCATCGGCAAAGCGCCGTAGTAGGTCCATGACCTGGAACTGGTGGCGCAGGTCGAGCGAGGCGGTCGGCTCGTCGGCAACCAGCAGCGGGGCTTCGGCGGCAAAGGCCCGGGCGCAGTGAACGCGGGCGAGTTCGCCACCAGACAGGGTGTCGGTCCGGCGCTGGGCCAGGTCAAGCAGGTCACAAGCGGCTACCGCGCGGTCAACCGCCTCGGCGTCTGCGGCGCGCAGGCGCCCGAGCGCTGCGCCGTGGGCGAAGCGTCCCAGCGCGACCACGTCACGCACAGTGTTGGGCCAGGCCAACGGGCGGACCTGAGGCAGATAGCCCACCCGGCGGGCGCGTTCCGTGGGCGAGAGTTTTGCCGTCGGCCGACCGTCCAGGCTTGCCGCTCCCGCCGAAAGCCGTATGAGACCCAGAGTGGCGCGCAACAGGGTGGTTTTGCCCGCGCCGTTAGGCCCGAGCAGGGCGACCAGTTCGCCGGACCGCAGACGGCAGGACGCCGCGTTCACCAGCGTCGCCCGGCCGACCCTGACCGTCACCTCGCTGGCGCACAGCTCAGTCACGGACCGCCCTCCGCTGCAGGGTGATCCACACAAAGGCCGGTGCGCCGATCAGAGCGGCAACCACACCCAGCTTCAGTTCCGAGTCGGTCGGTAGCAGGCGAACTCCGATGTCGGCCAACTCCAGAATCACCCCGGCCAGCAGGGCCGAGGGCAGCAGGCTGCGCGCCGGGTCGTGATCGACACGAGGGCGCACCAGGTGCGGAGCAATGATGCCGACAAAGCCGATGGTTCCTGCGATGGCGACCGCCGCGCCGGTGGCCAGCCCGGTGCCCAGCACGACCGCCAGACGCTGACGACGCAGGTTGAGGCCCACGCCGGCCGCAGCCTCCTCACCCAGGGTGAGTGCCGACAGACCGCGTCGGGTCATGAACAGTATGCTCAGGCCGACGGCCAAAAACGGCAGGGCGAGCGCCAGATCGTCGGCGCTGCGGTTGGCGACCGAACCCAGCATCCAGTTCACCATATCCGCCAGTGAGAACGGGTTGGGGGCAAGATTCATCAGCAGCGCCATGGTCGCCCCGGCGAAGCTCGACAGGCCGACGCCGACCAGGATGAGGGTCACCACCGAGGACGTGCGCAGCGCGACCAGGGCGATGAGAGCCGAGGCTGCGGACGCGCCCGTGATGGCCGCCACCGGCACGCTGTAGCCCCAGGTGTCGGCCAGGCCGTAGTACAGGACAAAGGTCGCCGCCAGCGACGCTGAGGCCGATACGCCCAGGACGCCCGGCTCCGCCAGCGGGTTGCGCAGCAGCCCCTGCAGGGCCGCCCCACTCGCCCCCAGGGCGGCGCCGACCACAAACGCCGCAGCCGCCCGCGGCAGACGGATGTGCCACACCACGAGGCTGTCGCCAGCCGGAGCCTGGCCCACGAAGGCGGCCAGGACGCGGGGTACGCTCATGGGCGTCGTACCGAGAAAACAGGCGGCCACCAGCGCCGCAACGGCAGCCACGGCCAGGGCCAGATTGAGCCGGCTGAAGCTCACCGCGCCGACTCTCCGCGTCCGGTCAGGGCCAGCGCCTCAATCGCGTCCAGCAGGAACCAGCCGCCACAGGCGACCCAGGCGCCCTCAAGCCGGACGGTTGGACGCTCACGGAGTTGGCGGCGGGCGATGGGGTGGCGGGCCGCGCTCCAGGCGTTGTCGTGATTGGTCGCTCCCCAGAAGACCGCAGCCACGAGGTCGGGGTGTTCATAGGCCAGGCGTTCGAGCGGCAGAGAGCGCCAGCCGGGCTCGTGCTGGAAGTTGGCCAGGCCCGCCGCGCGCAGCATCTCGTGGACCAGGGTGCCGGGGCCGCTCGTCACGCCGGCCGGCGTCATGTACAGGGCTTCCGGCGCGTCCGGCAGGGCGCGCAGGGCGGCGAGTCGGGCGTCCATCTCGGCGATCACCTGCGCTCCGCGCGCCGGCTGGTCCAGCCCCTCGGCGACGGCCGTGATCGTATCCCGAATGCCGTCGAGATCGTCGGCAAAGCCGATTTGCAGCACCGGCGTCCCCATGCGTTCGACAAACGTGGTGACCTGCGGCCCCCCGCCGTAGGAGCGGACAACCAGATCGGGTTGGAGGACGAGCACGTCTTCGGCTCGCGGACGAACCTGCCGCAGCCCCCGTGCCTGGCCGCGCATATACGAAAAGGTTCTCTCCGCGTCGGGTGAGACGGCCAGGATGTGCTCGCGGGGCGCCAGCTTGAGCACATACTGATCGGCGCAGTAGTCGAGACTGACGATACGTGTCGGCGGGTCCAGGCGTGGTGGCGGCTCGGCAGGGCTGCACGCGATCAGGCCAACCAGAACGGCGAGAACGGTCAGCCGGGGCGGCGCCTCAGAAATCAATCCCATGCTGGGCTTTAATCCCGGCTTTGAAGGGATGCTTGACCTCGCGCATCTCGCTGACGAGGTCGGCATAGTCCATCAGCTCCTGTTTGGCGTCGCGTCCGGTCAGAATCACGCTCGTCCGGGTCGAGCGCGCCCTGAGGCCCGCAAGCACGGTCTCGACGGACAGGTAGTCGTAGCGGAGCGCAATGTTGATCTCGTCCAGCACGACCAGGTCGCGGTCGCCGCTCTCCATCAATTCCCGTGCCGTGGCGAAGGCGGCGGCGGCGGCGGTCGTGTCACGGGCGCGATCCTGGGTGTTCCAGGTGAATCCCTCGCCCATGCAATGCCACACGAGTTGGTCGGGAAATCCGGCGAAGAACTTTCGCTCACCGGTCATCCACTTGCCTTTGATGAACTGCACGACACCGACCCGCTGGCCCCAGCCGAGCGCCCGGGCAATCACGCCAAAGGCCGAACTCGATTTCCCTTTGCCGTCGCCGGTGTAGACCAGCACCAGACCGCGCTTCGGGTGACGGGCGGCCCTCACCTTCTTGCGATGCTCGGCCTGGAGAGCCTGCATCTTTTCCTTATGTGTGTCGGCGTGAGACATGGGCGATGCCCATATACACGCAGCGTCCGTTTGGAGTCAAGGCCGACGAACCGACTGTCGGGAGTGCTCGCCGTGTCTCCTGTAAGCCGCCGCTCCCGCCTCAAATAGTTACTCAGTCCCCTTGAGGATGACGGACAGCCCCGCAGCCACAAAGTAGACGCGCGTCGCCAGCCGGGCGACCGCCTGGTTGAGCCGGCCGGCGTGGTCACGGAAGGCCCGCGCTGCGGCGTTGTCCGGCACGATGCCAAGGCCGACTTCGTTGGCGACCAGGACCACCGGCCCGGACGCCCCGGCCAGCGCGTCGAGCAGCGTGGCCTGAGCCGCGTCTATCGCCCGCCCGTGATGCATGAGGTTGCCCAGCCACACCGTCAGGCAATCGACCAGCAGGCACACCTGGGGCGCACTTTCCTGCCGAATGGCGTCCGCGAGATCGAGGGGCACCTCCAGCGTGCGCCAGCCCGGCCCGCGCTGGCGGCGGTGGGCTTCGATGCGACGGACCATCTCATCGTCGACGCGTTCGGCGGTGGCGATGTAGACCCGCCGGCTATAGCGGCTCGCCAGGCTTTCGGCAAAGGTGCTCTTACCCGAGCGTGCGCCGCCGAGAACCAGGCTGATGTCGGGGTGAGACTCGACCGGTGTCATGGGCGGGTCGGCGTATGAACCGCAGGCTCAGGAGCTGCACGACAGCATCGAACAGCCCGCCCGCTGACGCGCCCAGTCGGGCCGCTTTCTGGCGTAGGCGTCTTTGTCGGGCTGATCATCGTAGGGGTGGCGCAGCAGGTCGAGCAATTCGTGCAGCAGCGCAGCGTCGCCCTGCTCGGCTTTATCTATGGCCAGCTGGGCCAGATAGTTGCGCAGTACATATTTGGGATTGACGGCGTTCATGCGTTTCCGGCGCGTTTCGTCTGAGGTCCCGTCGGCACGAACACGGGCTGCATAGCGGCGCAGCCAGCTGCCGATCCGCGTGCGGTGAGCACGGCTCAGCTGTTCGGGTGCGTAGTAGGCGTCCAGCAGCGGCTCGGGCAGGGCTCCGGCGTCGGCCTGTTCCCGGTCGAAGGCGTGACCGTCGAATTCAAGCTGGCCCAGCCGCCGATAGAAAATCGTCATATCGGTTTCCACCAGACCCAGGATGGCCAGCAGTTCGGCCACCAGCTCGTCGTCGCTCTGCGGCTCGAAGGACCGCAGCCCCAGCTTGCCGGCCATCATGCTTCGCCAGCCGTTCTCGAAGTCAGTGACAAAGCCGCTGAGGGTTTCTTCCAGGGCTTTGGTGTGGCCGATCAGGGGCAGCACAGCGTTGGCCAGCTGGGCCAGGTTCCACTGGGCGATCTGGGGCTGATTGCCGAAGCAGTAGCGACGACCGACCGCGTCAGTGGTATTAGGCGTCCATTTGGGATCGTAATCCTCCAGCCAGCCGTACGGCCCGTAGTCGATGGTCAGCCCCAGGATCGACATGTTGTCGGTGTTCATCACCCCGTGGACAAAGCCGACCCGCAGCCAGTCCACGATCAGCCGGGCGGTTGTGCGACACACCTCCTGAAACCAGGCCAGGTAGACCGCCGGCGACGGCTGGCCGAGGTGGGGAAAATCGGTCCGGATGGTGTAATCCAGGAGCTGTTGCAAGACCTCGGTCTCTCCGCGTGCGGCAAACAGCTGAAAATTCCCGAAGCGGGTGAATGAGGGCGCCACGCGACACACCACCGCACCCGGCTCGGGCTTGGGGTTACCGTCATAGAACATGTCGCGGACGACCTGCTCGCCGGTTGTGATCAGGCTCAGGGCACGGGTGGTGGGGACGCCCAGATGGTGCATGGCCTCGCTGCACAAGAACTCGCGCAGCGAGGAGCGCAGGACGGCCAGACCGTCAGCCTGGCGGGAATACGGCGTGGGGCCGGCGCCTTTGAGCTGGACGACCCAGCGCCGCCCCTGGTTGACAATCTCCCCCAGGTTGATCGCCCGTCCGTCTCCGAGCTGTCCGGCCCAGCTCCCGAACTGGTGGCCGCCGTAACACATGGCGTAGGGGTCCATGTCCGGTAACACCCGGTTACCGGCAAAGACCTCGACGAATGCGTCCGATTCACACTCGGCGCGGCTCAGGCCGATGTCCTGGGCGACTTCCCAGGCGTAGGCCAGCAGCCGGGGCCGGGCCACGCGGGTCGGCTGGACGCGCGAGTAACAGGCGTGCTCGACCTGACGACGGTAATTGTCGGTTTCCGGGTCGGCCGGCAGCTCGCGCGTAAAGCGGTTGTCAAAGCAGAGGTTGATTTTTGACGGCTCGGAGACGTGTTCGGTGTTCATGGCTCCCTCGATCAGACAAGACTGGAGACTAGGCCAGGCTGCGGGCTTGTGCAAGTGAGCCCGCCCAACCGGTGGGTGACGATTGTGAATCGTGTTGGCACCGAGTTACCGAACTGCGGCGGCCCTGAGTTGGATTGCGGCCGTCCCCGCCGATTGACACGGCCACAGTTCAAGAGGATAGTGGGGGGCCAACCGTGGGCGGTTCACGCTTATTTCCTGGCCCATCCAATAAGCTCCTATCTTCCATTGTTGACCGGTTTTCAGCACTCCAGTGTGTGGAGGAGCCCTTTACCCCGACGCGTGCCGATTGAAGAACGACCGGCAGTGTTCGGCATTCGGAAGAAGGAGACACAGATGTTCGGCATACCGCCACTCGCTATTATCATAGGAATTCTTATTGTGGTGATGATCAGCGCGATGTACATCGCGGATCGAAGGAAAAACAACGCCTCAAACGACGAAGCGTCGTAGACCGGCCCAGCGGAGCGTTATCAATCAAACTGCCGATTCTTCGGACACCCAGGCCGACAGCACCGTTTTGAAAGCGGCTTCAGACTCCTCGATTGGCCATCCCCGTGCCGCGATCCCCATAGCGAAAGCATGGGTCAGCCGAGGATGGCCACCAAACCCCATAATGCAGGCGAGCCGTCCCCAACTCTCCGGGTCTCCTCCATGGTTCAGGGCGAGCGGCTGGCGTCTGTGAATCGCGTTGACACTGAGCAGGTATCAGACTAGTCTGGAGTCTAGTCATAAAGCAATCCAGTTGCCGGGAGAGTTCATGAGCAGAACATGGCAGGTTCAAGACGCGAAGGCGCGGTTCAGTGAGATGTTAGAGACGAGCCTCGCCGAGGGACCGCAGATCGTGACCAAGCGGGGAGTAGAGGCGGCGGTACTCGTCCCAATCGAACAGTGGCGGAGACTGCAACAGATGACGAGACCCGGTTTGAAAGAACTCCTCCTTACGCCAGAAGCGCGAACAGATGCGCTGACGCCCCCCCGTCCCAAGCATCGCCATCGGGCATCCCCGGCCTTCGAGTAGGCCGATGTATCTTCTGGATACTAACGTCGTTTCCGAACTGCGGCGCCCCAACCCACACAAGGCAGTCCTGAGTTGGATTGCGGACGTTCCGGCCGACCAGCTCTTTCTATCGGCGGTGACGGTCGGGGAGATCCAGGCCGGTATCGAGCTGACACGCAATCAGGACAGCGCAAAGGCCGAGGAGCTGGAAACCTGGCTCAACAAAGTCCTCGACTCCTACGGCATATTGTCCATGGATGCGGCCGCTTTCAGGGAATGGGCGCGACTCAAGCATCGAAAGTCGAATACACTGATTGAAGACGCCATGATCGCGGCAACGGCCAAGGTGCATAGGCTGACTGTCGTGACCCGAAATGGGCGTGACTTTCGCCAATTCGGTGTGAGCGTACTCAATCCGTTCACGCGCTGACATACCCAGAGGAATTTTCAGTTAAACGGCCGCTTTTTCAGACACCCAGGCCGACAGCACCGTCTTGTACATGTCGATGACCGGCCGCGTACCGTTGGTGGCGATGACACGGTCAAAGCGTGGCCCGGAGTTGAGTTCCAGGAGATACAACCGCCCGTCCGCAGCCCGCACTATATCGAAGCCGGCAAAGCCGAGGTCGAGTACCCCGTAGACGGGCCGGACAAAGGCGGCCAGTTCGTCCAGCAGCGCGGCTTGCTCGATCAGGATCGCCCGAGCCGAGGCGCCCTCCCAGTAGCGGGCGTTGAATGCGGACGGGTCGCCGGAACGTGCGTAGGCCAGGACCGGCGTCTGCCTGTAGCATACCAGCCGGTACTCCTGCGCAGTCGGGATGAACTCCTGGGCCAGGGCAACGTAATCGTACAGGTGAGAGTGTTTGTCAAAAACCGTTTCAAGGGCGGTCTGGGTGTCGCTGGCCTCGTGGCACAGAAAAACGTTCGAGCCAAAGGAACCCCGGTTGCTCTTGACGATGAGCGGATAGCTGAGTGCGGCCTCAACCGCAGCCACGATTTCGGAGGCCGAGCGGTAGCGCAGATAACGGGTGTAGCGCGCATCGACCCGATAGCTCAGAAAGGACAGGGTTTTGGGACAGCGGACGGCGTCTTTGAGCAGGCAGTAGGTGTGGTACTTGTCTTTGCACAGCCCGGCCACCGACTCGGCGTTGAACGGCGTGCGGTTGAGCTGAAAATAGTGGGCCTGGCCGCCGAGCACAATTCTGACCAGGTTGTGGTCCGGGTCGAGGTAGTCAAAGTCCAGGCCGAGCTGGCGACAGGCGGCGCTCAGGCACCGGATGTTGTTTTCCAGAGTCCCCTCCCCTGCTTGGCCTAAGACCGGCCCGCCTTTTGGGCCTTCTGGATTTTGGCCCACGTATCCCGCAGAGTGACCGTCCGGTTGAAGACCGGCGCGCCCTCAGTCGAATCCGGATCGACGCAGAAATAGCCCAGGCGCTCGAACTGATAGCGGCTGCCGACCTCGGCCCCGGCCAGGCCGGGTTCAAGCTGGCAGGCGCTCAGCACCTCCAGCGAGTCGGGGTTCAGAAAATCGGTGTAGCTGCGTCCGTCCTCGACCGTATCCGGGTCGGGCCGGGTGAACAGACTGTCATACAGCCGCACTTGGGCCGGGATGGCGTGGGCGGCCGAGACCCAGTGCAGGGTCGCCTTGACTTTGCGCGATTCGGCCGAGCCGCCGCTGCGGGTTTCCGGGTCATACGTGCAGCGCAGCTCGACGATGTTGCCGGCGTCGTCTTTGACCACCTCGACACACTTGATGATGTAGGCGTAGCGCAGCCGGACCTCACGTCCCGGCGCCAGACGGAAAAACTTGCGGGGCGGGTCTTCCCGGAAATCGTCCCGCTCAATGTACACCACCCGCGAAAACGGCAGCTGACGGGTTCCGGCGCTGGGGTCCTCGGGGTTGTTGACGGCTTCGAGCTGTTCGACCCGGTCGGGCGGATAGTTGTCAATCACGACCCGCAGCGGGTGCAGGACGGCCATGACCCGGGGCGCGCGTTTGTTGAGGTCGTCCCGCACATAGTGTTCGAGCATGGCCACATCGACCACGCTGTTGCGCTTGGCCACACCAATGCGCTCGCAAAAACTGCGGATCGATTCCGGCGTATAGCCGCGGCGCCGCAGGCCCTTGAGGGTCGGCATGCGCGGGTCGTCCCAGCCGCTGACCTGGCGGTTGGTGACGAGTTCCAACAGCTTGCGCTTGCTCATTACGGTGTAGGTCAGGTTGAGGCGGGCAAACTCGATCTGCTGCGGCCGACACGGCACCGGCAACTCCCTGAGGAACCACTCGTACAGGGGCCGGTGGTCCTCAAACTCGAGGGTGCAGATCGAGTGGGTAATGCCCTCAAGGGCGTCGGACTGGCCGTGGGTAAAGTCGTACATGGGGTAGATGCACCAGGCGTCTCCAGTCCGATGGTGGGTGGTCCGGCGGATACGGTAGATCACCGGGTCGCGCATATTGAGGTTGGGCGAGGCCATGTCGACTTTGGCCCGCAAGACCAGGCTGCCGTCCTCAAACTCGCCGGCCCGCATGCGGGCGAACAGGTCGAGGTTGTCCTCGACCGAACGGTCTCGATACGGGCTGTTTTTGCCCGGCTGGGTCAGGGTGCCGCGGTACTCGCGTATCTGGTCGGCGCTCAGGCTGTCCACATACGCCTTGCCGTTTTTAATCAGCTGGACGGCGTAGCCGTACAGCTGCTCGTAGTAGTCCGAGGCGTAGAACAGTTTGTCCTGCCAGTCGAAGCCCAGCCAGCGGACATCCTCCTGAATCGACTCGACGTACTCCAGGTCTTCCTTGGTCGGGTTGGTGTCGTCAAAGCGCAGGTGGCACACTCCCCGGTGTTCGGCTGCCAGACCAAAGTTGAGGCAGATGGATTTGGCGTGGCCGATGTGCAGATAGCCGTTGGGCTCGGGCGGAAAGCGGGTCACCACCCGACCGCCGTTTTTGTTGGCCCTGAGGTCGGCGGCAATGATCTCGCGGATAAAGTCTAGCGGGGTGTCATGCGCGCTCATGGCAACAACCTCTCGCCTGATCGCCGGGGATCTTCTAGAACCGGGCCGGCGCCAGGTCGCGCACGGCCTGGAGCAGGCGCTGGCGCTTGACCGCCGGGTCTTTGGCAAAGCTCTGGAACTGCAGAAAAGCCGTGCTCACCCCGGCCTCCATGTAGCGCCGGACCTGGGCGTGTATGTCCTCAGCCGAGCCGGTCAGAATAAGCTCGTCGATGACCGACTGCGGTACCGCCGCCACCGCCGCCCTGCGGTCACCGCTACTCCAGGCCTGCCACATCGGCCCCAACACCTCTGCCCGTCCCAGCCACTCGTGGAAGGCTTTGTAGACCGGGACGTTGAGATAAGTGTTGATATGGCGTCGGATGCCCGTATCGGTCTCGGCCGAGGGCGGATCGACACACACAAACACCCGGGCCGTGATCTCCACCGTGTCGGGATCGCGGCCGGCATTCTGGGCGGCCGTGCGGACAACCGCGACCGATTTTTTGATATCCCCGGCCGACAGCCAGTTGAGAATCGCGCCGTCGGCGATCTCGCCGGCCAGGCTCAACATGGCCGGGCGGAGGGCGGCGAGGTGAATCGGGATGGGCGCGCTGGGCGGCCGACTCAGCCGAAAGCCCTGGACCTGGAAGGTCTGGCCCTCAAACACCACCCGTTCGCCGGCGAAGACCTGGCGCAGAAAACCGACCATTTCGCGCACCCGGCTGAGCGGTTTCCGAAACTGGCCGCCGTTCCAGCTCTCGACAATCGGCTGCGAACCAGCGCCCAGGCCCAGACAGAAGCGGCCCGGGGCGACCTCGGCCAGCCCGGCGGCGCTCATGGCCAGGGTCGCCGGACCACGGGTGTAGACGTTGGCAATCGCGGTGCCCAGCCGCAGCCGGGTGGCCGAACCGATCAGCGCCAGGGGAGAAAAACAGTCGGTGCCGTCCACTTCCAGGGACCAGGCGTCGGTATAGCCCAGCTGCTCGGCCTGACGGGCCAGCTCGGCGTGCTCGGCCAGCGGGACTTCCTCAATCGGAACGGACAGGGACCAGCGTTCGTGCGTCATGGCGTGCTCCGTATTTCCCCTTTTCGGGGGGGATTATACACGCCGAATCGAGGACGTATCTAGTCCGGTTGACGACCTGGGCCAGAGCCGCTAGCGTGCGGCCTTTACAAAAAGGGGTCCCGCAGGGGGCTTCCGAGTGAGAAAGGGACAGTATGGCAGAGCACCTGGGCAGCCCGGCAAACCCTCTCCGGGTCGCGATTTTCGGTTCTGGTCCGGCCGGTTTTTATGCGGTCGCGGAGTTGTTGCGGCAGAAGGACTACACGGCGACGGTTGACCTGTTCGACCGGCTGCCGACCCCTTACGGGCTGGTACGCGGCGGCGTGGCCCCGGATCACCAGAAGATCAAGGCAGTCATCAGGCAGTACGAAAAAACCGCCGGCCAGCAACGCTTCCGGTTTTTCGGCAATGTGAGCTTCGGCACCGACCTCGGCCTTGACGACGTGCTGGCCCACTATCACCAGGTCCTGTTTGCCACCGGCGCGGAATCGGACCGCCGCCTGGGCATCCCCGGCGAAGACCTAGCCGGCAGCTACCCGGCGACGATTTTTGTCGGCTGGTACAACGGCCATCCCGACTACCGTGACCTGGAGTTTGACCTGAGTCAGGTCGAGCGGGTGGCGGTCATCGGCAACGGCAATGTGGCCATGGATGTGACGCGCATCCTGGCCAAGTCGGTCGAGGAGTTATCGACTACCGATATCACCGACTATGCGCTGGAAACCCTGGCCAAGAGCGCGGTCAAAGAAATTTTTCTGCTGGGCCGGCGGGGTGCGGCGCAGGCCGCGTTCACCAATCCGGAGATCCGCGAGCTGACCCAGATCCCCGAGGTCGACCTGGTCATCCATCCGCCCGACCTGGTCATGGACGATCTCAGCCAGGAGTTTCTGGACCAGGCTCCGGCCGTCCATCAGCGCAATGTTGATATCCTGGCCGCCCATCTGGAGAAGGGCCAGAGCGGAGGGCGGCGCAAGATCCGGGTCCGGTTTTTTGTCTCGCCGGTCGAAATCCTGGGCGACGAGCGGGTCGAGGGCGTGCGCCTGGAGAAGAACAAACTGGTCAAAGACGACAGTGGTACGCTGCGCGCGCGGGGCACCGGAGTCTGCGAGGAATTCCCGATTCAGATGATCTTTCGCTCCATCGGCTACAAGGGACACCGCCTGCCGGGCGTGCCGTTTGACGAACGCGCCGGCATCATTCCCAACCAGGACGGGCGGGTGATCGATCAGGATACCGGCGCGGTGGTGCCACGGGTGTATGTCACAGGCTGGATCAAGCGCGGTCCGTCCGGCGTCGTC
The DNA here is from genome assembly GCA_965243735.1 of uncultured Binatia bacterium (SeqCode). GTDB lineage: Bacteria > Desulfobacterota > Binatia > Bin18 > Bin18 > JAAXHF01. The sequence continues at coordinate 1,220,839 of CBDEVZ010000008.1, read as the reverse complement.
GGCACCAATAAGCCCGACGCGGTGGACAGCGTCAGACACATGCTTGAAGACGTGCCGGCCTTAGCCGACGGCCTGGTCAGTCCTGCCGAGGCGCTGCCCCGGCTGCTGTCGGACAGAGGCGTGCGCTACGTCAGCTTTGCCGACTGGAAAGAGCTGGACCGGATTGAGGTCGAGGCCGGCAAGCCCCAGGGCAAGCCGCGTGAGAAGCTGACCACCGTCCGGGCCATGCTCAACGCCCTGGACAAAGAGGAAGCCCGCCAACTTTGAGGCCGGCCAGGCTCAGCCCCGGGGATGATATTTGCGGTGCACCTCGCGCAGCCGCTCATTGCTCAGATGGGTGTAGATCTGGGTGGTGGCAATATCGACGTGGCCCAGCATGGACTGGACCGCCCGCAGGTCTGCCCCGCCTTCGAGCAGATGGGTGGCAAACGCGTGGCGCAGCGCGTGCGGATAGACCGCCCCGCCGTCAGCCACCTGGCCGGCGTACTGTTTGAGCAGCCGCCAGAACCCCTGGCGGCTTAAAGGTTTGGCAGAGCGGGTGAGAAACACCGCAGAACTCGTGCGGTGTTTCAGGAGCGCCGGTCGGGCCTGGCTGAGATAGGTTTCGAGGTGAGCCTTGGCCTGCCCACCGAGCGGTACTACGCGCTCGCGCTCGCCCTTGCCCCGCACCCGCACAAAGCCGGCCTCCAGATTGAGCTGGCTGAGGTCGAGGCCGATCAGTTCGGAAACGCGCAGACCGGTGGCGTACAGCAGTTCGAGCATGGCCCGGTCGCGGAGCCCCAGCGGGGTCGAGGTGTCGGGCGCCCTGAGCAGGGCCTCGACCTGAACCTGGGACGGCGCCTGGGGCAGCCGACGGCCGATTTTGGGCAGCGGCAGCTGGGCGGTCGGGTCGGCTCCGGGCAGCAGGGCCTCGCGCTGTAAAAAACGGTATAAGCCCCGCAGCACGGTGAGCATCCGGGCCTGGCTGCGCGCCGACAGCCCCCGCTCGCGGACCGCAGCCAGAAAGCCGATCACGTGCCGCGGCCCGGCCTGACGCAGGTCGTCCAGCCCCTGCTCGCGCAGATAACGGCAGAACTCGCCCACATCTCGGCTGTAGGCCAGGATGGTGTTTTTTGCCGAGCCCTTTTCGACCGTCATATAGTTGAGAAACGCGTCGGCGCAGGTGTCGCTGGCCGCTATCGCCTCGCTCTGAGCGTCTTGGTCTCCCATCAGCCCTCCCCCTCCGCATCAACGATCCGCTGCCGCAGGGCGGCGGCGAGTTGGTCCGGGTCGTCAATCCTGCCGCCCCGGCTGTCTGTCACATAGAAGACGTCCAGAACCTGATTCACATTGGTCGTGATCTTGGCCAGATGGATGAGCAGCCCAAGTTGGAAGAGCGCTGCGGTGACCCGAAACAGGAAGCCGGTCTGATCGGGCGCGGTGACATCAATGACCGTATACACCGGCGAGCCGTCGTTATCGACCGTGACTTCGGTCGGGATGCGGCTGTGGCGCTTCTTGAGATAGGACGGGGAGCGGATGGTCTGGAGCAGATCCTCAAGCGTCCGTTCTCCGCGCAGGACCGCTTCGAGGCGGGTCTGCAGCCGGGACCACAGCTCGCTGTCCATGACGACCTCGGCGCGCCCAAGGTGGGACACGCGAAAAACGTCCAGGGCAATGCCGTCCCGGCTGGTGGAGATGCGGGCGCTGGCAACGTTCAGATTATTGGCCGCCAGCACACCGGTCAGCAGCGCAAACAACCCCGGCCGGTCGCGGGTCACAATAGTCAGCTCGCTGTACTCGCGCTCAGGAAAATGGGCCAGGGCAAGCCGATACGGCTCGTCCTGCGGTTCGTCCGTGGTCTGGCTAAAACGGGTGATGAGGCGGAAATGGTCGGGGATGGTCTCTTCCGGGGTAGACAAGAAATAGCTGTCCGGCATGTCGGCCAAAAAGGCCCGAACCTGGTCTGGGGCGGCCTGGCCCTGGCTCGGCAGCAGGGCCGCCAGCGTGTCTTTGCGGCGCTGGACGCGGGCCTGGGGGTCTTCTTCGACCGACAGGCCGGTCTCGAAGCGCTCCAGGGTGCGCAGATACAGCTCGCTCAGCAAACCGGCCTTCCAGCTGTTCCAGACCTTGGGGCCGACCGCTTTCATATCGGCGAAGGTCAGCAGATAGAGCTTTTTGAGCACGTCCTGGGTTTCAACGGTCCGGGCAAACTCGGCAATCAAGGCGTCGTCGGAAATATCGCGGCGCTGGGCAATATACGACATCAGCAGGTGGTGTTGGACGAGCAGATACCACTCGTGGGCGTCGTCCTCGGCCATCCCCCAGCGCTCGGCCGCCCGGCGCACCATGGCCGCGCTGCGCTGGTCGTGCTCGCTGCCGTGGCCCTTGCCCACGTCGTGGTACAGCATGGACAGGAACAGCAGCTCGACCCGGTCGATTTCGCGCATGACCTGGGTCAGCAGCGGCAGGTCTTCCTTGAAGCGTCCCTCGCGCAGCTGCTCCAGGGCGGCCACGCCGTACAGGGTGTGCTCATCAACGGCGTAGACGTGGTACAGGTCGCGCTGGATGCGCCACCGCATGTCGCCGAACTCGGGCAGAATCCAGCCCAGCACGCCCAGGCTGTGCATCAGCCACAGGGTGTCTGCCACCCCCTGTTTCCAGTTCAGCACCGCATACAGGGCGTTGCGCACGGCCGGGCTTTCTCCGGCCTCGGACGGCAGACGGTCGAGCGTGTCGCGCAGCAGCTGCTGGGTCGCGCGCGACAGGCGCACGCCGTGACGCTGGGCGTCGTGAAAAACCGTGACCATATTGACCGGCTCGTCGGTCAGGAGTTCGGGCTTGGTGACGCTCAGGCTCTGGTCGGCGATTCTGACCCCGGGCCGGATGTCGCGCCCCCGCCGGCGGCGGAAAAAAGACAGCCGGGGGGGCTCCAGGCACTGCTCAAGCATGAAGTTCGAGAAGCCGTGCAGGCTGGTGGCGTGGCGGTAGTATTCGTACATGAAGCCGGCCGCATCGGCAAAGCCGAGCTGGGGGGCAAGTTCGTCCTGCTGCTCAACCGTCAGCTGATCGTGCTCGCTGCAGGTGGCCAGGTGCATGGCGTTGCGCACCCGCCACACAAAGTCGCGTGCGGCTTCGACCTGGCTCAGCGTGTGTTGGGACACGATCCCCTTCTGGAACAGCTCGTGCCAGCTGCGCACCTTGAACTTGACCCGGGCCAGCCACCAGGCGGTGTGGAGGTCGCGCAGACCGCCCGGGCTCTCTTTGACGTTGGGTTCAAGCATGTAGGGTGAGTTGCCGTGCTGCTCGTGGCGCCGACGACTCTCCTCAGCCTTATCCTGAAAAAACCGCTTGGTCTGTCTGCCGATGATCTCCCGCTCGAGGGCCGACTCGAAGTCCCGGCTCAGCTGCGCGTCGCCGCACAGGGGCCGGGCGTCGAGCAGCGAGGTCTTGACCTGCAAGTCCTGGGCGGCCAGGCGGGTGCAGGTGCGCACGGTGCGCACCGCATGGCCGACAACCAGCCCGGAATCGATCAGACTGTAGTAGACCATCTCGCATATCGTCTCGACATACGGGGTGATTTTCCAGTGGTAGAGAAACAGCAGGTCAAGATCCGAATAGGGGTTGAGTTCGCCCCGGCCATAGCCGCCCTGGGCCAGGACCGCGCAGCGTTGCTGGAGGCGGGTATAGCGTCGGGCGTAGAGCTGGGTGGCTGCGGCGAACAGATACTGGATCAAACGGTCGATATGGGCGGTGTAGTGGCGGACCAGCTCGCCACCTCCGAGGCCGGCCCGCTGCTGGTCGGTCAGCCCCTGGCGCAGCTGGCCGATATACTCCTGGCTGATTTTTTTGAGATCGAAGTCCGAGCCGGCCTCGATATCCAGGTCGGCCGACGGCAGGGGGGGCAGGACAACGTCGGCCGGACTGGCCGAGCCCGTCGGATCGGTCTGGTGCAGGGCGGCTGGCATAGGTTGAGCTCAGGTGCCGAACTCCCAGGACGCAAGATAGCGTTTTTGGGCGGCGGTCAGCGTGTCCAGCCGGATATCCATGCTGGCCAGTTTCAGCGTGGCGACCGTGTCCTCGACTTCCTGCGGTACGGCGTGGACGCGGGCGTCGAGATCCTGGCGGTGCTCGACCGCCCAGCTGACGCTCAGCGCCTGGGTGGCAAAGCTCATGTCCATGACCGAGGCCGGGTGGCCCTCGGCCGCAGCCAGGTTGACCAGCCGCCCCTCGCCCAACAGGTAGACGCGCCGCTTCTGGGACAGATGATAACAGTCGAGGTTGGAGCGCAGGTTCTTTTCGACCTTTTTGGCCATTTTGGTCAGCGCCTTGACGTCAATCTCCACGTCAAAATGGCCCGAGTTGCACAGAATGGCGCCGTCCTTCATCACCCGGAAGTGTTCGCGGCGCAGCACGCTGGTATCGCCGGTGAGGGTGACGAAGATGTCTCCCTGACGGGCGGCCTCCAGCATCGGCATGACCCGAAAGCCGTCCATGGCGGCCTCCAGGGCGCGGATCGGGTCGACCTCGGTCACGATCACCTGAGCGCCCAGGCCGCGCGCCCGGCTGGCCACGCCTTTGCCGCACCAGCCGTAGCCGGCGACCACCACGGCCTTGCCGGCCAGCAAGATATTGGTCGCCCGCAGCACGCCGTCCAGGGTCGACTGTCCGGTGCCGTAGCGGTTATCGAACAGATGCTTGGTGGTCGCGTCGTTGACCGCGATGACCGGCAGCCTGAGCACGCCGTTGTTCTCCATGGCGCGCAGGCGAATGACCCCGGTCGTGGTCTCTTCCATGCTGGCGATCAGCCGCCCGAGCTGCTCTTCGTAGCTGGCATCGGTGTGCAGCAGCGACACCAGGTCGGCGCCGTCGTCAAGGGTCACGGTCGGCCCCTGGCCCAGCACGGCATGCAAATGCTGGTAGTAGGTCTTGTTGTTCTCGCCCCGGATGGCATAGGTCGGAATCCCCTCACGGGCGACCAGGGCGGCGGCCGTATCGTCCTGGGTCGAGAGCGGGTTCGAGGCGCACAACATGACGCTCGCCCCGCCGGCCTTGAGGGTCCGCATCAGGTTGGCGGTTTCGGTGGTGACGTGCAGGCAGGCCGACACGCGCAGGCCCTTGAGCGGTTTGGTGCGGGCAAACTCCTGGCGCACCTGGCGCAGCACCGGCATGTGCTGGTCGGCCCAGTCTATGCGTTTCTGGCCCGCAGCGGCCAGGCTGAGGTCTCCGACATCTCCCTTACGAGCAGCCATATGTCCTCTTTTCTGTGTGAACGGCCGGGCTTCAGCTGGCCGCCCGCTTGAGCATATCGACCCGGTCGAGCCGCTCCCAGCTGAACAGCTCGCCCTGGGGCGGACGGCCGAAGTGGCCGTAGGACGCCGTGGCCTGGAAAATCGGCCGCTTGAGGCCCAGGGTCCGAATGATTTCGGCCGGCCGCAGGTCAAACTCCTTATCGACAATCTCGGCCAGGCGCTCATCGGGCAGGACGCCGGTGCCGAAGGTATCGATAAAGACGCCGACCGGCCTGGCCATACCGATCGCATAGGCCATCTGCACCTCGCAGCGCGCGGCCAGCTCGGCGGCCACGATATTCTTGGCAATATAGCGGGCCATATACGCGGCCGAACGATCAACCTTGCTGGGGTCTTTGCCGGAGAATGCCCCGCCGCCGTGACGACCCATTCCGCCGTAGGTATCGACGATGATCTTGCGACCGGTCAAGCCGCAGTCGGCAAACGGGCCGCCGTCGACAAAGCGGCCGGTCGGATTGACCAGAAAAGACGTCTCGCCGTCCAGGAACTCGGGCGGCACGACCTTTTTGACAATGTCTTCAATCACCACCTCTTTGATCGTCTTGTAGTCCGCATCCGGGTCGTGCTGGGTCGAAATCAGGACCGTATCGGCCCGAACCGGCCGACCGTCGCGGTACTCGACGGTGACCTGCGACTTGCCGTCCGGGCGCAGAAAAGCGATCTCGCCCCGTTTGCGGGCCGCAGCCATCTCCTGGACGAGGCGATGGGCGGTGTAAATCGGAAACGGCATGAACTCCTTGGTTTCATCGCAGGCAAAGCCGAACATCATGCCCTGGTCGCCGGCCCCCTGTTCGGTGTACAAGCCCTGGCCGGCGGTGACGCCCTGGGAGATGTCGGGCGACTGACGGTCGAGCGCGGTCAGGACGGCGCAGGTATTGCCGTCAAAGCCCAGCGACGAATGATCGAAGCCGATATCGCGTACCGTCCGGCGCACGATGTCGGCGTAGTCAATGCGAGCCTCGGAGGTGATCTCTCCCGCCACCACCACCATGCCTGTTTTCACCAGGGTTTCGCAGGCGACCCGGCTGTCCGGGTCCTGGGCCAGCAGTCCGTCCAGGATCCCGTCCGAAATCTGATCGCACATTTTGTCTGGATGGCCCTCGGATACCGACTCCGAGGTGAACAGAAAATCTTTTCCCGCCATCAGCCCTCTCCTTGTTTGGCGTTGGGGTCTCGTATCGCACGGCGCATCTAATAGAATCCCCGTTCGAGCGTCAAGGGCTAGTCGGCGTCAGATGGTTCGACCACCTGACGCAGGGCGACCAGGGCGGCCTCGGTGTCCGGCCCGCTGATCCGCACTTCGAGCACGCTGCCGTGGGGGGCGCCCAGGGTCAGCAGCTCGATCACACTCCGGCCGTTCACCGTCCGACCGTCCCAGCTGACCGTGACCTCGACCTCACAGTCGCGCAGACTCCGGACCCACATGGCGGCCACCCGGGCGTGCAGGCCCTCGGGATGGGCCAGGGTCAGGCGAACAAGGGTGGGCGGCGGTGTCATGGCTGCGCGGCGTCTATGCGACGATCCGGGGCACGCTTAGCGATACTGGTCGCGGTGATGGATATGGGCGGCATAGCCGCTGTCGGCCAGGCGGCGGCCGAGTTCTTCGGCCACCGCCACCGAGCGATGCCGACCACCCGTACAGCCGATAGCCAGGGTCAGATAACTTTTGCCCTCTCGGACGTACAGGGGCAGGCTGGAGACCAGCAGTTCGCTCACCTGGGCCAGAAAACGCTCGGCCTCGGGACAGCCGAGGACGAAAGCCGCCACGTCCGGCGAGCGGCCGGTTTTGGGCCGCAGCTCTTCGACAAAAAACGGATTGGGCAGAAAGCGCATATCAAACATCAGGTCCGCATCGGTCGGAATGCCGTACTTATAGCCGAAGGACTCGATGGTCACCAACAGCGCACTGGGGTGGTGCGAGCGGCGGCCGGCAATCCGCCGCATGTGCTGGCGCAACTCGTGGACGGTCAGGGCCGAGGTATCGAGCACCTGGTCGGCCAGCGCCCGCAGGCCGGCCAGCCGCTGACGTTCGATCCGAATGCCCGAGATAATGCTCCCCTCATCGGCCGCCGGATGGGGACGGCGGGTTTCGCTGAAGCGGCGGATAACGATCTCATCGGCCGCCTCAAGGTAGACAATGTCGAGCTGCCTGCCGTGACGGCGCAGGTCGGCCAACACAGTCGGATATTCGTTCAGCGAGACCCGTTCGCGGACATCAATGCCCAGGCCGATCCGGTCAATGGGCTGATGGCTGTTTTCGCACAGGCTCAGGAACTGGGGGATGAGGGTCACCGGCAGATTGTCGATACAGTAAAACCCCAGATCTTCCAGGGCGTGAATCGCCGTGCTCTTGCCCGAGCCGGACAGGCCGGTCACGATCAGGACGTGCAGGGGCGTCACCGACGGCGGACTGGAAGCGGGCGGGGCGCTCACAGCTTGGCGTCCTCCTGGGAGATCAGCCGGAACAGATCGGCCTGGCTCTGGCCCTGCAGCAGGCGCTCCCGAAACGCCTTGTCCTTGAGCAGGCGAGACACCCGGGCCAGAGCCTTGAGGTGTATGCCGGCCGAGTCCTCGGGCGCGACAAGCAGAAAAAACAGCTGGGTCAGGGCGCCGTCCAGGGACTGACAGTCAATACCCGACGCACTGCGGCCAAAGACGGCTACGACATCTCTCAGTCCGGGCAGCTTGCCGTGGGGGATGGCAATCCCCTCGCCAATGGCCGTCGTACCCAGCCGCTCCCGCTCAAGCAGGACCGCCAGCAGGGTCTGGGCGTTGATATGCGGATAGTGGGCGGCCAGCTGTTGGGACAGCTCGTGGAGGACATCGGTCTTGGTCGTGCTGCGCAGCTGGGGAACAATGAGTTCTTGACTCAGGATATCGACCACACGCATGGGATTCCGTCCTTGTCGTGTTTCGTCCGGGCCGCGTTCTAGCGCAGCTTCCTGCGTTTTGATGACGGCAGAATATGGAGCGTCTCGCGATATTTGGCCACCGTGCGGCGGGCGATGGTGATGTGCTCGGCCGCCAGCTGACGGGCAATGGCCTCGTCGCTCAGCGGCCGGCCGCTCTCCTCGGCCTGGATCAGCTGGCGGATACGCTCCTTGACGCTACTCGCCGCAATGTCCTGACCGTTGTTACCCCTGAGGCCGGTGGTGAAGAAATTCTTGAGCGCCTCAATGCCGCGCGGGGTGGCAATATACTTATTGGCAATCGCGCGGCTGACGGTTGATTCGTGGATGCCGACTTCGTCCGCCACGTCGCGCAGCACCAGGGGGCGCATCCGGGAAACCCCGTGGGTCAGAAAATCCTGTTGGAACTTGACGATGCTCTGGGCGACCAGCAGCAGGGTCCGCTGACGCTGGTGGATGCTCTTGATCAGCCAGGCGGCGGCGCGCAATTTTCCCCGCACATACTCTTTGGCCGCGCCGTCCGGGCTGTGCAGAAAGCGGCGGTAGGAGGCGTTGACCTTGAGGCGCGGCAGGCCGTCTTCGTTGAGCGTGACGACATACTCATCGCCGACCTTGTGCACGTACACGTCCGGCGTAATATAGCTGACGTCAGCCTCGCCGAAATTACGGCCCGGCCTGGGCTCCAGGCTGGCAATCAGGCGGATGGCGCACTCCAGCTGTTCGCCGCTCACCTGCAAGGCTTTGGCCAGACGCTCGCTGTCCCGCTCTTCGAGCAGACCGAGATGGCTCTCGACGATGCGCACGGCCAGCTCACACACCGGATCGTCCCCGGCCTCGGTCTGCTGCAAACGCAACTGGCGCAGCAGGCATTCACGCAGGTCACGAGACCCGACTCCGGGCGGGTCACAGGTCTGAATCAGCTCCAACACCTGTTCGACCTGCCCGACCTCGACCGGTGCGGCCAGGTCTGCGGCGCTCTGGGCGGCAATATCGACCAGCGGGGTCGACAAATAGCCGTCAATATCAAGCTCACCAATAATCAGCGAGGCAATGTACTGCTGCTTGGGGCTCAGCTTGGAGAAACGGAGCTGGTCGGACAGGTGCTGTTCCAGGGATTCGGGACGGTTGGGATGATTTTCAACCAGACTCGGCCGCTCTTCGTCCACTTCCTCGCCGCCGGACGGCGGCAGGGACGGCAAATCGTTGTTATAGCTCTCCAGATAGGTATGCCAGTCGATCTCCTCTTCGGCGCTGCGCTCCTGGACCGACTCCTGGGCAGCGCTTGGCGGACCGTCGAGCAGCGCCGCCTCCTGCTCGCTGGCCGCCTCAACGGCCTCGACCCCGAGAACCGGGTTTTGGTCGAGTTCGTCATGAATCAGGATATCCAACTCGTCCCGAGGCAGCTGCAAAATCTTGATGGCCTGCTGCAGCTGGGGCGTAATGACCAGCCTTTGCTGGAGTTTGTGTTGGAGTCGGACTTCTAAGGCCATGCGCGTGTCTTCTTTGGTGTGAGCGCCGATCTCATAAGCGAAAGCGCTCGCCCAGATACACCTGTCGGGCGCGCGTGCTGGTGGTCAGTTCCGCGGGCGTGCCTTCTTCAAAAACCTGGCCGTCACTCAGGATATAGGCGCGATCACAGATACTCAGCGTCTCGCGGACATTGTGGTCGGTCACCAGCACGCCGATGCCGCGTGCCCGCAGCTGGACGATAATGTCCTGGATATCGACCACCGACAGGGGATCAATCCCGGCAAAAGGTTCGTCAAGCAGCATAAAGGTCGGGTCCATGACCAGAGCGCGTGAGATTTCGACCCGGCGTCGCTCTCCGCCGGACAGCGAATCGGCCCGATTTTTGGCCAAATGGCTGATATGCAGGTCGGCCAGCAGCCGCTCCAGGCGTTCCCGGCGCTGGTTCTTTGTCAGATCCAGGGTCTCGAGGATAGCCAGCAGATTCTCCTCAACCGTCAGCTTGCGAAAGATCGACGACTCCTGGGGCAGATACGTCACGCCTTTGCGCGCACGCTGGTGCATGGGCAGAGAGGTAAAGTCCTGGTCGTTGAAGCATACGCGACCCTGGTCGGGACGGATAATGCCGACAATGATGGAAAACGTGGTGGTTTTTCCCGCCCCGTTCGGCCCCAACAGGCCGACCACCTCGCCGCCCTTGACCTCGACCGTGACATTGCGCAGCACGGGCCGTCTGGCGTAGGCCTTATGCAGTCCTTCGCCACGCAAGACTGGCTCGGCACTCACTGAGATGTCGTCCCTGTGTCGTTTGAGCCTGGAATGAGCCGCATGCGCGCCTGGCCTTCGACCACACTCCGCCGCTCGTCAAGATAGACGATGACCCGATCACCGCTGACCTGGTTGGCGCCCTCGTGCAGCACGGCATCGCCGCTCAGGGTGACCGTCCGTTTGATCTGATCGAACACCAGCTGTCTGCCGGTTGCGTAGCCGCTTTCGGACTCCAGCCTGACATCGCCCTCGGCAATAATTTCCGTGAGACGCTGTTGGGAGGAAGTGGACGCCGCAGGCGGCGTGCCGTCTGACTCGGCCGGCTCTTCATAGCTGACCGTCAGCAGATTACAGGTCAGGGTCACCTCACCCTGGGTCGCCACGACTTCGTCCTGATACTGGACCCGCTTTTCGGCGTATAAGAACTCGAGCCGCTGGGAGCGGATGTCGATGGGCTGATCGCGGTCGGCGAAAGACAGGGAGGCAATCAGGCTTTGGTCCGTGCCGGGAGCCTGGGCCGAGCTGCCGCCGGGGTGTCCGGCCAGCAGGAAGAGAACCAGGCCGGCGGACAGCAGCCAGCGGCCGGTTCGAACCTGGGCCGACAGGGATCGCCACACGCGCGTACACATGCCCATCAGCCCTCTTCCCTGGTCAGCGTGGTATGGACTTCGGCGTGGAGGGTCACCCGCTTCTCGTCCACCACTATCCGGTAGCCCCGGGCTTCAACGCTCAGATCCTGGCCGGTAACATGGACCACATCCGGCGCCGAGACCGTATTCTGAGCGCTGTCGTACAGCGCGGTTTGGGTCTTGAGAGAAAACTCGCCGATCCGCATTTCCAGGTCACCGCTCAGCTTCATCCGCACGACCTCCTGCATACCCTCGCCGAGGGTGACCCGGCCTTCTCGGCACCGCAGGGCAATCACCTCACCGCTGTCGAGGTACAGCGACATGGTCGGCGAATCGACCAGCAGCTCCCTGCTGTCCTCGAAAAAACGCGCCTGGGTGGCGGCGATTTCCCAGATTTTCTTTCCGTCGCGCATCTTGACCCGCCGGAAGTTCTGCATCCGCTGGTCCCCACCGGACGAGGCCACGGTCGGCAGTTCCTGATCGTCCTGACGCTGGTGCCACAACCCCATGCCCAGCCCACCCAGGACGCACACGACAACAAGACCGATAACAAAACGTGCCTGCTTTCGATTCATTGTGGAACCACCTGAGCACGTACCATACCACCTCCGCCACACCGGGCATAGGGTAGACCCGCCCCGTCGGCTCAGACCCGGGGAGACGCCTTCTAGGCTTTTACCAGTTGGTCGAGACGCTGCAAGGTCCGCAGCAGGGCTTCGAGCTGGTCCAGGGGAAACACACTCGCGCTATCGCTGCGGGCCTGGTCCGGGTTGCGGTGAACTTCCATGAACAGACCGTCAATACCGACCGCAACGGCCGCCCGAGCCAGCGGGGCGATGAATTCTCGCTGACCGCCCGAACTCGTCCCCTGTCCTCCGGGCAGCTGCACGCTGTGGGTGGCGTCATACACCACGGGGTAGCCGCTGCGGGCCATGATCGGCAGCGCACGGAAGTCCGAGACGAGAGAGTTATAGCCAAAACTGGCCCCCCGTTCGGTCAGCAGAATGTGCCGATTGCCGGTTGAGGCGACCTTGTGGGCGGCGTGGGCGATATCGTGCGGAGCTACAAACTGGCCCTTCTTGATATTGACTACCCGACCGCTCCGGCCGGCCGCCACCAGCAGATCGGTCTGGCGGCACAGAAAGGCCGGAATCTGTACGATATCGGCCACCTCAGCCGCCGCCCGAACCTCTTGGGGCGTATGCACATCGGTCAGAATCGGCACCTCCAGCTCGCGTTTCACGCCGGCCAGGATACGCAGCCCCTCGTCCTGGCCCGGTCCCCGGAAGGAGTCCACCGAGGTCCGATTGGCCTTATCGTACGAGGATTTATACACCAGCGGGATCTGCAGGTGGTCGGTCACGGTTTTCAGCGCCTGGGCGTGGCGCAGAGCGGAATCCCGGCTCTCGATGACGCACGGGCCGGCCATCAGCACGAACGGCCGGCCCTGGCCACACAGCAGGCGCCCGATCGGAACGGCGTCGGGCTGACACTCGCGGATCATACGCCCTCAGCCTTCCCCTGGATGTGGCCCAGCCCGAGCTTTGGCTCGGGAAGGGCAGGCGACGCATACTCGGCCTGCACGCCATAACCGGCCCGGCGCTGCCGGGCGGCCTGAATAAAGCCTCTGAACAGGGGATGGCAGTCGAACGGGCGTGATTTGAACTCGGGGTGGAACTGGACGCCGATAAACCACGGGTGGTCGGCCAGTTCAACGATTTCGACCAGGCTCTGATCGGGCGACAGGCCGCTGAAGATCAGTCCCTTCTGGCTGAGCTGGTGACGATAGGCGTTGTTGAATTCATAGCGGTGGCGGTGCCGCTCCGAGATCCGCTTCTTGCCGTACACGCTGGCCGCCAGACTGCTGTCCAGCACGGTGCAGGGGTAGGCGCCGAGGCGCATGGTGCCGCCTTTTTCCAGGACTTGGTTCTGCTCGGCCATGAGAGCGATCACCGGATGGGGCGTGTCTGGGTCGATCTCGGCCGAGTTGGCCTTGCCCAGACCGCACACGTTGCGGCTGAACTCGATCACCGCCATCTGCATGCCAAAGCAGATGCCCAGAAACGGCACGCCCTGTTCGCGGGCGTAGCGCACAGCCGTAATCTTGCCCTCGGTGCCGCGCTGGCCAAAGCCCATTGGGACCAGTACACCGTCGGCCTGGCCGAGCGCGTCCGGAAACTCGCCGGCCTCAAGCTGTTCGGAGTCGATATGGTCCACCTCGACCCGACACTCATTGGCAAAGCCGCCATGGGCCAGGGCTTCGTTCAGGCTCTTGTACGAGTCAATCAGCTCGACGTATTTGCCGATCATGGCGATCCGTACCTGGTCTTGCGGCTGCTGAAACGTCCGCACGACTTTTTCCCAGCGGCTCAGGTCCGGGGTGCCGGTCCACATGTTCAGCTTGTCCACGACACACTGATCGAGCCCCTCTTGATGAAAGACCAGCGGGACCTCGTAGATGCAGTCCACGTCCTTGGCCGTAATCACCGCGTGCTCATCGACATTGCAGAAATGGGCGATCTTGGCTTTGACCTTGTGGTCCAGGTAGCGATCCGTGCGGCACAGCAACACGTCGGGCTGAATCCCCATGCTGGTCAGCTCTTTGACGCTGTGCTGGGTGGGTTTGGTCTTGAGTTCACCGGCCGCCGAGATAAAAGGCACCAGGGTCAGGTGGAGGTATAAGACGTGCTCGCGTCCCCAGTCCCAGCGAAACTGGCGAATCGCCTCCAGAAAGGGCAGACTCTCGATGTCCCCGACCGTGCCGCCGACCTCGCAGATGGCCACGTCAAAGCCTTTGGCCGCGTTCAGGATACGCCGTTTGATCTCATCCGTGATGTGGGGAATGACCTGAACCGTGCCGCCCAGATAGTCTCCACGCCGTTCCTGGGCAATGACCGTGTCGTACACCTGACCGGTAGTAAAGCTGTTCTGGCGCCCCAGCGAGGTCGAAACATAGCGCTCGTAGTGTCCCAGGTCGAGGTCGGTCTCGGCCCCGTCATCGGTCACAAACACCTCCCCGTGCTGAAAGGGATTCATGGTACCGGGATCGACGTTGATATACGGGTCCATCTTCAGCAGGGTGACATTCAGGCCTCGACTCTCCAATAAGCCGCCCAGCGAGGCCGCAGCCAAGCCCTTGCCCAGGGACGAAACAACCCCCCCGGTGACAAAGATGAACTTTGTCTTGCGTCCTGCTCTGCCAGCAGTCGTCATGGCAACATCTCCTCTGCGCGACGCAGGTCGAGCGGCGTGTCAACCTCAACCGTCGGGCGTTCCGTCTCCGTCACCCGAATTTTATAGCCCCACTCCAGAGCCCGGAGCTGTTCGAGCTTTTCGGCCTCTTCCAGGGGAGTTGGCGCCAGCCGGCTGAAGGTCAGCAGAAAGTCCCGACGATACACGTACAGCCCGATGTGGCGGTAGCCCCATATCTGGTCCGTCACCTGGTCTGAACTGGGCGGCTGGCGGTAGAACGGAATCGGGCTGCGCGAAAAATACACGGCAAACCCGTCCCGGTCGGTCACGACCTTCACCACGTTGGGGTTGTGCCACTCCTCACGGCTGTGAATCGGCGTCTTGACCGTTGCCATGGCTGCGGTCGGGCTGTGTTCGAGCGCGCTCACCGCGTCTCCGACCATGGCCGGCGGGAAAAAGGGCAGATCTCCCTGCACGTTGACAATCAGGTCGGCCTGCAGGCCTGTGGCGACCTCGGCCAGGCGGTCTGTCCCGGTCGGATGATCGGCCCGGGTCATGGCCACCTGGCCACCCACGGCCCGCACCGCAGCGGCAATCCGCTCGTCATCGGTCGCTACCATCACCCGGTCCACACCCGGCACTTGGCAGGTCTGCTGGTAGACGTGCTGAATCATCGGCTTGCCGCGCAACAGGGCGAGCGGTTTTCCTGGAAAGCGCGTAGAGCCGTAGCGTGCCGGAATGAGAGCGATAACTTCCACACTCAAGCCATATTCGGTGACAGGATCGAATTGCTGGGGAACTGTGCTTGCGGGACCCCACTATAGGCCACCCGACCGGAGCCGTCAAATACTGCCCTGGTCCGTCGGACGGGCTTAGCTTTTTGCCGCTTTTTCCCGCCGCAGCGTCCGACACACCGGCCGCAGCGGACAGGCCGGGCAGCGTGGAGCCCGCGCCGTACAGACGGTCGCGCCAAGATCCATAATCGCCTGGTTGAAGATATGGGCCTGGCCGAGCGGGGTGACGTGGCGGGCCACCGACCACAGAAAGCGGGTCGTTTGTTGAGCCTTGGGCAGGTCAAAGAAGCGACTCAGCACCCGAGCGGCGTTAGTGTCGAGGATGGCGGCGTGGCGATGAAAGGCAAAGCTCGACACCGCACCGGCCGTATACGGACCGATCCCGGGCAGTTTTTGCAGCTCTTCAGGCGTGTCGGGAAAGCGTCCGTCACGCTCGGCGACGATTTTTCGGCTAGTCAATTGCAGGTTGCGGGCACGGGCATAGTAGCCGAGCCCGTGCCAGGTCTCGCGCACCTCGGGTTCATCGGCTCTGGCCAGATCCTCCACCGTCGGATAGCGGGACAGGAATTTCTCGTAGTACAGCAGCGCGCGCTGCACCTGGGTCTGTTGCAGCATGACCTCAGAGACCAGAATCGCATACGGATCGCGGGTCCGACGCCACGGCAAATCACGGCCGTGCTGGCCGTACCAGGCCAGCAGTCGCCGGTGCAGCGCCCGGACGGTCGCCGGATGGGCAATGCGGCTCGGCAGCTGAACGGCAGACGTGCGGGCCATGGTCGGCCCTTGTGGCAAAAAGCGTGACCCGAGGCAAGAGGCCCGCAGCCGGCGCCCCCCTTTATCTTGACTCCAACCGGTGGAGGCATTAAGGTAGCGGCGCACCGAGGAGTGGGGGTAGATACAGGCGCGGGGTGTACGGAGGATCTGGTTTCATGGCAGGACGGGATTCGCTGGAGAAGATGATCGCCAAGATCTTGCACCGTCACTGCGAGTTTGGTTGGGCCCACTACTACATTCCGAGCGAAAAATTTCCGAACTTGGTGGACGAGTTACTCAAAGTGTTGCAGCCGGCGGAAGAGGCGGGAGAGGATGAGTTAGTCAAGCTTTTTCTCGGTCTGAAGCGCTATTCTTCCGAGCAAGAACGGGTCGATCAACTCTTGACGGCATACCGGGTGCTGAAACGTGAGGAACCACGCTGAGGTCTGGGCCGGTCGCTTGCTCAGTCGCCAACAGGCCGCCACCCCAACCGGGTCAGCAGGCTTGATACCTGGGACAGGGCTGGGAGCAGATCGGGCGGGCGGCGAGGTACACCATGCCTGAGACGCGGCGAACCAGACGCATAGTCGTCGGTCTTCTGCTGCTGTGTTCCCTGCTCTATTTCTGGGAACTCGGGCGTATTCCATTCTATAATTACGAAGAGTCGAAAGAAGCGCTGATCGTCTGGGAGATCGTCAACGACGGCGGCTGGATTCTGCCCCGGCGCAACGGCACCGAGATGCCGCTCAAACCACCGCTGTTCCACTGGATTGGGGCCGGCATCTCACTGCTTGGCGGTCAGGTCAGCGAGTTCGCCGTGCGGGCGCCCTCGGCTTTTGCCGCCAGTGCTGCGGTGGTGTTGACGTTTTTCTGCGGCCTAGCCTGGTGGAGCTGGCGGGTGGGGCTGTTTGCCGCGCTGATTCTGGCCACCTCGCCGGAGTGGGCACGCTGGGCTATTCACGCCCGGAGCGACATGCTGCTGGTCTTTTTCATGACCGCAGCCATGCTGAGCTTTTTCCAGCTGTGGCAGGAACGCGCCAGCCGGCGCAGCCTTGTGTACGTGTTCTATGCGAGTCTGGGGCTGGCGATCCTGGCCAAAGGACCGCTGGGTTTCCTGCTGCCGGTCCTGGTCATTGTCGCTTTTCTGGCCGAGCGCCGAGACCTCCAGTTCATCTGGAAAATGAAGCTGGCGGGCGGCTCGCTGGTCATGGTCGTGATTGCGGCGTCGTGGTATGTGCTGGCCACGGCCCAGGGCGGCGGCGAGTTTGTCTCGCGCCAAATTCTGGACGAGAATGTCTTGCGCTTTTTTGCCAGCGAGCAGGGCGGGCCGAGTCGGGATCACTCTTTTTACTACTATGTGCCGACCTTATGCGCCGGTATGCTCCCCTGGAGCCTGTTCTTTCCGGCCCTGATCTACGCCCTGTACCGCTCCCACGGTCAGGGCGACGCCAAGTCTCGCTATCTGATGATCTGGTGTGGGGTTGAACTGCTGTTCTTCAGTCTGGCGTCCGGCAAGCGCAGCAATTACATCCTGCCCGTGTATCCGGCACTAGCCCTCTTGCTGGGAGTGTGGTGGCAGGAGTTGATGGATCGGGCCGCCGCCTTCTCGCCCGCCGTGGTACGTCTCGGCAAAGCCTCGGCCGTGCTGCTGGGCGGCGGATTTGCGGTCATTGTCTTGGGTCTGCTGGCCCATGGAGCCGGGATCGATCTGGCCCATCTCGTCTCTCCGTTTTTGCATCCCCGCGATCAGGCCAACCTGCCCCTGGTCGCCCATGGCCTCCAGAGCCATTTCCCGGTCGTCATGGCCTGGCTGGCCATCCTGGCGTCTGCGCTCGGCTGGTATTTTGTGGGCTTCAAGCGGGAGCAGTGGATGTGGGTGTTCGCCGCCCTGACTGTCCTCATGTCCTCCTCCCTGTATTTCACCAACGCGCTCTTCCATCCCATTTTGGCCAAAGAGCGGACCTATAAACCATTCATGCTGGGGGCTCGCTCAACCGTGCAGGACGCACCGCTGTATTTCTACCAGAACGCCTACGACTACGGCGCGAACTTTTATGCCGACCGGCGTATTCCGTCCTACACCCAGGACTTGGCTCAGCTGGCGACAAACCACGGCTCACAGCTGTATCTGCTGATGCGCGAGGAGGACTGGCAGCGCCTGCCGCCAACCGCATCGCCCCGCCTGGAGCATCTGGTCACCAGCCACGGACGGGGGCCGGATAAAAAGCATCGCTTGGCTCTGGTGGCCCTGCTGCCGACGCCAGCCGACCCGCCGCCCGATTCGTCGGACTGAGAACTCAGGCTCCCGTGCGCCCCCTGCCCACCGCTCTCGGCCTCGCCTGCCTGTGCCTCAGTCTGTACGTCTGGGGTCTGGGCGCCCTGCCTTTTTACACCAAAGGCCAGCCTCGGGAAGCCACCGTGGTGTGGGAGATCGCGACCCACGGGGAATGGATCCTGCCCCTGCGTAACGGTCATATCATCCCCTCAAAACCGCCGCTCTTTCACTGGCTCGGCGCGCTGGCGAGCCACCTTGGGGGAGAGCCGAGCGAGTTGACGATTCGCCTCCCGTCGGCCCTGCTGGCGGTGCTGGGCGTGCTGCTGACGTATTACACCGGAGTCGCCCTGTGGGGGGTCGAGGCC
Organism: uncultured Binatia bacterium (SeqCode); assembly: GCA_965243735.1. Lineage (GTDB taxonomy): Bacteria > Desulfobacterota > Binatia > Bin18 > Bin18 > JAAXHF01. The sequence continues at coordinate 1,202,396 of CBDEVZ010000008.1, read as the reverse complement.
GGACTGCTGGCCGGGATTATTCTGGCCACCAGCTTCGAATGGTTCCGGGCCGCGACAACAGCCCGGGTCGATATGACCCTGAGCGTCTTTATGGTGGCTGCGGTGTTGAGCTTTTGGTCAGGCTACCGCAACGGGCGTTTCGACTGGACTCATGTACTCGGCTTCTACGGCCTGGCCGGCCTGGCCAGTCTGGCCAAAGGGCCGGTCGGCGGTGTGCTGCCGGGGTTGATCGTCGGCGTGTTTTTGCTGCTGCGCCGGGATATCGGCTTCCTGCGTCGCATGCATGTTCTCAGCGGCGGGCTGCTGTACCTGGGCGTTGCCGGTTCGTGGTATGGGCTGGCACTGTGGCAGGGTGGCGAGGCGTTTTTTGAAAAGCAGATCCTGAAAGAGAACGTCCTGCGTTTTATTTCCAGCGGGGCGGCCGGCGCCGGACACGAGCACCCCTTCTACTACTTTCTTCCCAACCTGTTCATGGGCATGGCGCCGTGGAGTTTTTTCTTGCCGCCGCTGGTCTATTTTCTGTACCGCTCGCGCGAGCGCTGGGCCCAGCACCAGTTCCTGTTCCCGCTCGTCTGGTTTGCGACCGTGTTCGTGTTCTACTCGGCTTCGAGCAGCAAACGCAGCGTGTACATCCTGCCCCTGTATCCGGCCGCAGCCCTGCTGCTCGGAGCCTGGTGGCAGGCGCTGCGCCGAGGTGAGGTCGAGCTGCCACGCGGATTCGAGCGACTTATCCAGGCGGCCGGCTATGCCAGTGCCGTCGTCATCCTCGTCGCGGTAGCCGGGGTGCTGGCCGAAGCCGGCGGCCTGGACCCGTTCGCCCCGATTCGTCCCCTGCTGCACCCCAAGGACAGGAGTAACCTGCCGCTGTTCAGCGGAGTTGTCGCCTCCCATCCCCTGGCCTTTGGCGCCTGGCTGTTGGGCGTCAGCGGGGCAATGATCGGGCTGGTCGTGGGTTTGCGCCGCCGGGCCTGGGAGGCCGTGTTCGGGGCGCTGGCGGTCTTTACGACCAGCCTGTTTTTGCTCGTCAACCACGTCATTCAGCCGACGATTGCCGCAGCCCGAACCTACCGGCCGTTCATGGAACGGGTTGTTTCACAGGTCGGCCCACGGCCGCTGTTCTTCTATCGCTGCTTTGACAGCGGAGCGCTGTTCTATGCTGACCGGCGCATCCCGTTCTACGCACCTGCAGCGACCCCGGCCGAACCGTACTACGTCCTGGCCTGGGAAAAGGAATGGCAGCGCCTGGGCCAGCTTGACCAACGAGATAACGAGACAGCAATCAGCCCAGACGAGGTTTCCCCGCAGGTGCGACTGCTCGATATCAGTCGGGGCACCGGGCCAAAGGGCAGGAAGCGCCTGACCCTGCTGGAAGTGTCGGCCGCTCACATCCTGCCGGCCTGGACGGACGACGAGCAGGGCCGGATCAAGCGCGACGCCATGTGACGGCGGGTTCTCAGCGGCTGGTCTGGACAAGCTCGATGGTCGCCCGATGGCCGGGCGCGGAAGCCAGGTGCGCGTCGCACGTGACCAACGGGGCCGGCAGTGACTCGGCAAGAGCCAGGTACGCGGCATCATAGGCAGTGACATTGTGGCGCAGCGCCCAAATGCGCGACAGAAAGAGGTTATGCGGATAACGGATAATCGGCAACTCACCCAAGTCGTCAAGCGCCTGCCTGCCGCGCTGGGGCGTCAGCTCGCCGGCAGACACATACCGACGTAAGACTTGCGCGACCTCAAGATCGAGCAGATGGGGGGCGTGCAGAGACTCCATCGTTCCCAGAAGTCGATTTTCAATATCAGGCGCTGCGGTCGCCGCTAAAAGCAGTTCAAGGATCGCCGAAGCATCAACGACGATCACGGCCTGTCCCGTTCCTCTCGGACGACGTGGGCTGGCCGAAGGCTGGGACGGACCGGAGTTCGAGCTCGGAGCCGCTGGCGCAGCTCTTCCAGGGTTGGATATTCGACGTGGCGCTGCATCTGCGCGATCAGATAGTCAGACAGAGACGTGCCAGCCAAGGCTGCCCTGGCCTTGAGTATCTTATGCAGCTCGTCGGGGACGTTCCGCAGCTGAATCATTTTAGACATGTTACAAACCTACTTACATGTTGGTCACATGTCAAGCTGACCGAACCGCGAATACAAAAGGGCGGGTCCAAAGACCCGCCCTTGCAACGACACGGTGAACAGGAACGCTAGACCAGCAGCGGCGCAATCACCAGCGCCACCACCGCCATCAGCTTGATCAGGATGTTGAGCGAGGGACCGGACGTATCCTTGAGCGGATCACCGACCGTATCACCCACCACCGCAGCTTTATGCGCCTCACCGCCTTTTGATTCGCCCGGCACTTTGTCATTTTCAATTGACTTTTTGGCGTTATCCCACGCACCACCGGCATTCGACATGAACAAGGCCAACAGCACACCGGTGATGGTGGCACCGGCCAGCATGCCGCCCAGCGCGGCCGCGCCTAAAACTAAACCCACCAGCACCGGGGCAACAACAGCGGTCAGGCCGGGTACGACCATCTCCTTGAGCGCGGCGGTGGTTGAAATATCGACGCACCGGGCGGCGTCGGGCCGGGCGCCTTCTTTGCCTTCCAGCAAGCCCGGAATTTCGCGGAACTGACGCCGGATCTCATCCACCATCTGCCCTGCGGCTCGGCCCACAGCCGTCATGGTCAGGGCACCGATAAAGAACGGCAGGATGCCGCCCAACAGCAATCCAATCATGACCGTCGGCTCAGTCACCACGATCTGGAGCGGACCTAAATCGGCCGCCAGCCGGTTTTGATTCACGGCCTGGGTAAACGCGGCGAACAGCGCCAGGGCGGTCAGCGCGGCAGAGCCAATGGCAAAGCCTTTGCCGATGGCGGCGGTGGTATTGCCCAGGGCATCGAGTCCATCGGTGATCTGACGGACCTCAGGCCCGAGTTCCGCCATCTCCGAGATACCGCCCGCGTTATCGGCAACCGGGCCGTAGGCATCGACAGTCATGGTGACACCGACCGTGGCCAGCATACCGACGCCGGCAATACCAATGCCGTACAGTCCGGCAAACTGGTTGGCGATGAAGATGGCCACACAAATCGCCAGGACCGGCAGCGCACAGCTCTCCAGACCGACCGCCAGGCCGTTGATGATATTGGTGGCAGAACCGGTTTTGCTGGCCTCGGCAATCCGCTCAACCGGTCCGGCTGAGGTGTAATATTCGGTGATCAGGCCGATGCCGATGCCGACCAGACAGCCGGCGGCCAAGGCCCAGAATACTCCGGTGCTGACCGGGGAAGCCGCGACCAGCAGGTAGGCGCCGACAAGAAAGACGCCGGCTGCAATAAAGGTAGAGTAGCGCAGGGCCGATTGCGGACCAATCTGCTTCAACACCCGCATCGAGGCAATACCCAGAAAGGAAGACAGCAGTCCAAGCGCGGCCATGCTGAGCGGCAAGGCCATTAGGGCGCCGATAAGGAGACCCCTGTCTGCGTCGGCCGGCACTGCTCCGCCTGAATTCAGGACTGCCAACAGGGCGTTCTGAGCGGTTGCCCCGATGGCAATAGTGGCAATGATGGACCCGACGTAGGACTCGAAAATATCCGCCCCCATACCGGCCACGTCGCCGACGTTATCACCCACGTTATCGGCGATAACGCCCGGGTTGCGCGGGTCATCCTCAGGGATGCCGGCTTCAACTTTTCCAACCAGGTCGCTGCCAACGTCGGCCGCTTTGGTATAGATCCCGCCGCCGACCCGGGCAAACAGGGCGATCGAGCTGGCGCCCATGGCAAAACCACTGATGTAACGCGAGGTCACAGGATCAGAGAACACACCCAGGAAAATACCGACACCCAGCAACCCCAGGCTGGCCACCGCCAAGCCCATCACCGCGCCACCGTCAAAGGCGGTCAGCAGGGCTGCGGCCTGGCCTTCTGAGCGGGCCGCCTCAGACGTGCGCACGTTGGCCTTGGTGGCAGACTGCATGCCAAAAAGTCCGGCCATGACAGAAAATATCGCCCCGGTCAGAAAGGCGACCCCGGTTTGCCAGGCAACGGCCCACACCAGCAGCAGAAAAACCACAACCACGAAGATACTCAAGATCTGGTACTCGCGCTTGAGGAAGGCCATGGCGCCTTCGTGGATATAGCCCGCAATCTCCCGCATCCGATCAGTCCCGTCCGGCCGACTGGCGACCGAGCGGTAGATCAGAAACGCGACCACCAAACCGATAATGCCTAAAGCAGGCGAGACGTTAGCAAGCATGCCCATCGATAATTCCCTCCCTATAGCGGACCTCTCCTGGGTGTAAAACGTACGGATAACCGGGTGAACTCAACTCTTTAGGTGTATCGCCGGAAGATAAACGCTTCCGGGTCAAGAGTAAAGGGGCGGGAGCAAAAGCCCGGCCGCTCAAGACGGCCCAATCTCTGCAATAATCAGCATGAATTCGGGCTTCAGAAAGCCTCTGAAAGCGGACGTAAACAGTGTCCGCGCATCACGCCCGAGCTGGTCTCTCGACCGCACCGGCGGCCGCTCCCAGGCGCCGATGCCGGGCTGCCGGGTGGGGCTCGGGGAGGCGGCCCCGGCCAGCTCCGTAGAGTTTCTCCCGCAAGGTTCCGGGTGCATAGTCCTTTTGCATGCGGCCACGCTTGTGGAGCACGGGCACCACCCCGTCGATAAACTCTGCAAACGAGCCGGGGGTCGTGGTGTAGGCCAGGTTGAAGCCGTCAACCCCGGCCGCAATCCAGTCCTCAAGCTGGTCGGCGATGTGTTCCGGCGTCCCGACCAGCACCGGCCCGGCTCCACCGATGCCGACATAGCGGGCCAGGTCGCGCATGGTCCATTTCCGGCTCGGGTCGCCCTCGGTAAAGCTGTGGACGAGCGTGCGGATGGCGTTGGTCTCGATGTATTCCAGCGGCTGGTCCGGTTCAAACTGCCCGAAGTCAATACCGCTCCAGCCGCTGAGCAGGGCCAGACCGCCGTCGTAGCGGCACTGCTCAAAATACTCCTCGTACTTACGCTTGGCCGCAGCTTCGGTGTCGCCGGTGATGACCTTCAGATAGGCAAAGCACAGGATGTCCTCGGGATTTCTGCCCTGCTGACGCGCAATCCGACGAATGTCCCGAATATACTGCCCATCGACCTCGGGCTTTGAGCCGAGCACGAACACACACTCGGCGTGGCGGGCGGCAAACTCGCGACCCCGTGGCGACGCCCCGGCCTGGAAGAGCACCGGCGTCCGCTGGGGGGAGGGCTCGGACAGGTGGCAGCCGTGCATCTGGTAGTACCGACCGTCGTGGCTGACATCATGCACCTTGGCCGGGTCGGCGTAGATCCCACGCGCCCGGTCTTTAACGACCGCACCGTCCTCCCAGCTCGTCTCCCACAGCTTGTAGCACACGTCGCAGTACTCATCGGCGATGGCGTAGCGTTCGTCGTGATCGGGCAAGCCGGTCTGGCCATAGTTGCGGCCCGCGCTTTCGAGATACGAGGTCACGATATTCCACGCCACCCGCCCTTTGGTCAGATGGTCGAGGGTCGAGATAAGCCGAGCAAAGGTGAACGGCGGGTATTGGAGTATGGAACTGGTGAAACCAAATCCCAGATGCTGAGTCGCGTGCGCCATGGCCGGGATGAGCAGCATGGGATCGTTGACCGGTATCTGGGCGGCTTCAGACACGGCCGCCTCCCGGTTGCCGCGAAACACATCGTACACGCCGACCACATCGGCCAGGAACAGCGCATCGAATCTCCCGCGTTCCAGCAGCTTGGCCAGTTCCACCCACTGGTTGAGGTCGGTGTAATTGACCATATTGTCATCTTCGCGGACCCACAGTCCTGGCGACTGGTGCACGACGCAGTTCATGTGAAAGGCGTTGAAGTAGATGCGCTTGTTCATGCGGATGCTCCTGGCGGGACGGAGGCCCTCCCGCTGCCGCCGGCTCGGACTTCGCCCCTGTCTAGCAAAGCCCCGGACGCTTCACAACGGGGAAGAGGGTCGTCTTGATGCACGGAGAAAAAGTGCCACAATAGGCGCCACCTGCAGGAAAGGACATTGCGCCTATGCCTACCCCAAACTGGATTCGAGAACTCTTTCAGACCATTGACACCAATGACCCGGCCGGTTTCGCCTCGTTTTTGACCCCGGACGCGAGTTTTGTGTTTGCCAACGCCGAGCCGGTCAGAGGCAAGGACGCGGCACGCGAGGCAGTCGCCGGCTTTTTAGCCAGCATCAAGGCCATCCGACACGAGGTGTTCGATACCTGGCAGCAGCCCGACGCGGTCATCTGCCACGGCCGGGTGACCTACACCCGGCACGACAGCAGCCAGCTCAGCGTGCCGTTTGCGAATGTCTTCAAGATGCGCGACGGACTGATCCGAGACTATCTGATCTATGTCGATGCCTCGGAGTTGTACAAGACGGCCTAGAGCAGTTCACCATTATGTGTAGCCGTGTAGGTCAGGTTAGCCGGAGGCGTAACCTGACATCCCGTACGTGTCGGATTACGCTCCGCTAATCCGACCTACTACACTGCCCCACCCCAGGCGTCAGGACGGATGGCCTACATCACCACCACGCTGCGCGCCACCTCGCCCTTTTCCAGGGCATCCATAGCCTCGTTAATCTCGCCGAGGGCATAGGTTCTGGTCACCAGCTCATCCAGCTTGATGCGTTTGTTCATGTACAGCTCAATCAGCCGCGGCATGTCCACCCGGGGCCGGGTTGAACCGTACAGCGAGCCTTTGATGGATTTCTCGGTCAGCAGGCTGGAGGCCGGAATGGTGACCGTCTCTTCACGCGAGGGAGCGCCGACCACGACGGTCATGCCACCCTGGCGGGTACACGCATACGCCTGCTCAATCGTCTTGCCCAGACCGATGACCTCAAACGCATAGTCGGCCCCGCGGCCCTCAGTCAGCCTCCGGACCGTCCTGACCAACTCCTCCCGGCCGGGGTTGATCGTGTGGGTGGCGCCGAACTCTTTGGCGAACTCGAGTTTGTTGTCCATCAGATCGACGGCGATGACGGTGCTGGCCCCGGCCAGCACACAGCCCTGAATCGTGTTCAGGCCGACACCGCCACAGCCGATGACGACCGTGCTGCTGCCGGGCTGGACCTTGGCCGTGTTGGTGGCCGCTCCCAGGCCGGTCATCACCCCACAGCCGACCAGGCAGGCCTTGTCCAGGGGGACGTTATCGGGGATGGGAATGCACGCCGTCTGGTCGACCACGGCGTGCTCGGCAAAACTCGACAGCCCGGCCATGTGGTGAATATCCTTGCCGTTTTTCTTCAGGCGACACGTCCCGTCCAGCAGAGTGCCCTTGCCCATGGTCATGCGCATATTGGTGCACAGGACCGGACTGCCGATTGAGCAGTAGTAGCAGCGGCCGCAGTACGGGGCGAACGACAGCACCACGTGATCGCCGGTCTTGACCAGGCTGACCTCGGGTCCGACCTCCTCGACCACGCCGGCCCCCTCATGCCCCAGCACCACCGGCAGGGGCGAGCGCAGCACCCCGTGGATGACCGAATAGTCGCTGTGACACACGCCGTTGGCCGCAATTTTGACCCGGACCTCGCCCGCCTTGGGGCTGTCCAGATCAACGTCCTCGACCTGGACCGGGGCGTTCAGTTCGTATAAGACGGCTGCTTTCATAACTCTCCTCCATTCTTCAGAAACTCGCTTCTCAGAACCTGCTCGGACGCGCTATGAGGGTCCAGCCTGCCCGCCCCGACTTCCTCGAACAGGCGGGCCAGGGCCGGGTCAAGCTCAAGCTGGTCGGTCAGGCGACGCCGGACCGCGTACTCGACCCGAGCCAGCAATTCCTCTTGGCGGCGGGTCGTCCGGCGTCGTTCCAGCTCTCCGCCGTCGGCCAGAAACTGGTGGTGGGACTCCATGGCCTCAAACAGTTCCGGCAGGCCGGCATTGTTGATCGCCTGGGTGGCCAGGACGGGGATTTTCCACTGCGGCGCAGCGGCCTGGCCGGCGGGCCGGTTGCTGTACTTGAGTTCCAGCATCAGGCTCAGGTCGGTCATCATCCGCTGCGCCCCATCGCGGTCGGCCTTGTTGACCACAAAGATATCGGCGATTTCCATCAGCCCGGCCTTCATGACCTGCACGCTGTCGCCGGCCTCGGGCACCAGGGTGACGATCACCGTATCGGTCGCCCGCATTACGTCGAGTTCAGTCTGGCCGACCCCCACCGTCTCGACCAGCACGTAATCGCACCGAAAGGCGTCAAGCAGCTTCATCACGTCCAGCGTGGCTCGGGCCAGGCCGCCGTGGCTGCCGCGGGTGGCCATGCTGCGGATGAACACGCCCTTGTCCAGATAGTGCTGGCCCATGCGGATACGGTCGCCCAGCAACGCTCCCCCGGAAAAGGGGCTCGACGGGTCAATCGCCACCACCCCGACCGTCTTGTGGGCGGCGCGCATCAGCGTGGTCAAGCCGTCAACCAGGCTGGATTTGCCGGCGCCCGGCGGGCCGGTCACCCCGATGGTGAAGGCGTGGCCGAGCTGCGGGGCGATGGCCTCAAGAATGGGGCCCACCTCGCGGCCCTCGCGTTCGACCAGGGTCATAAGGCGGGCCAGAGCGACGGCGCTGCCGGAGCCCATGTTTTCGAGCAGTTGACTGAGGGTCTGTCGTGCCATGAGTGAAGCTCTATCTCCTTGTCAGTATCGGCCTGGCCCGAAAATGCGGTCAGGACGGTCCACATCCCTTACCAGACCCGTCGCCTTTCTTTAAGACAGGCCGGGCGGCGTGGCCCGGCGGTGTGTGCTCTGCTATGCTGCGCACTGTAGCACGGGGGAGAAAGAGCATGGAATGGGATACGGTACGCTTTGAGACGGCCGAGCACGACGAACGGGTCGGCTTCCTGGTGCTCGACCGCCCGGCCGTCCTTAACGCCGTCAACGATCAGCTCATCGCCGACTTCAAGCAGGCGTGCGACGCACTGCGCCACGCTCCGGGCCTGCGCGTCGTCGTCCTCAAAGCCGAGGGCCGCGGCTTTTGTTCGGGCATGGACCTGATGGCCGCCGCCCACAGACCCCCTGACAAGGAAACGCTGGAGGCGGTGTGGGCGCCCTGGGGCCAGGCGCTGGATACGCTTGAGCAGCTCGATCAGCTGACCATTGCGGCCATCCACGGACCGTGCCTGGGAGCCGGCCTGGAGCTGGTTCTGGCCTGTGATTTCCGGATTGCGACGGCCTCGGCCTTTTTTGCCCTGCCCCAGATCCTATACGGCACCCCGCCGGATGTCGGGCAGAATTATCGTCTGCCCCAGCTGATCGGGCTGGCCAAAGCCAAGGAAATCATGCTCCTGGGGCAGCGTTTCAGCGCCGCCGAGGCCGAACGCTGGGGCTTGGTCACGCGGCTGGTCGAGCCCAGCGACCTTGCGGCCGAAACGGACGCGCTGGTCGGGCGCTGCCTCCAGCTGGGCGGCAAGGCCGCAGCCGGGGCCAAGCACCTCTTGCACCGAACCTGGGAGCTGGACAACCAGGCGTTGGCCGCCGCGATCCATCAGGCGCGGGCGGCCGCGCTGGAGGACGGAGCATTCGCCGCCTCTCTCGAAGTCTATCGTGACCGACGCAAACCCCAGGTCTGACACGGGCTGCGTCCATATGTACTCGCACATCACCCCCGAGGATATCAGAGCCTGCCAGCAGTACGCCGCCACCGGCGCAAAGCTGTCCAACGTGACCGGGGCGGACATCGACGCCATCATGGACATGTGAGAGTCCTGGCCGACGAGAACATACTGGAGGAAGTCGTCATTCGGCTGCATGCGGCCGGCCACGAGGTGCGAGGGGTGAAATCGAGGAATAGACGCAGGCGCGTTTCTTCAATGTCCATCCCGCCATCGTCTCGCGCCTGATGGCGCGGGAACGAAGAGAAGCTTAATGCGGAGCCTTATGGCGCGCCTGCGGTGTCGCCTCGTGAAGGGACTACGGAAGTCTGTGGGATGCGTCAGCGTCACCGCCGGACTGGTGCATGCGCTCGGCGCGATGAGCATCGCCTACTCGTTCGAGGGATTCCAAGTGCAGAATCCCTTGTTCCATCCGGGCCTGGTGGACTTTCATCAACGCGTGAACGACGGTGGCGAGACGACGAATCTCGCGCTGTGGACTCCGGTCTTTCGCGGCGGTGTGGGCCGCATCGATCTGAAACATGGGCCAACCCTCACCTATGGGGGCGGATTCCTGCGTGCGTTGGCCGCAGCTCCAGACGCGGGCGATCTCATTCTCGCTGCTCAGACTGTCAGTGGCCCGGGAGTGGAGGCGTGGGAAGCCCAGGGTGAATACCGCCTCCCCACCGGCGTCCTGCTTCCTGGCTCGCTTGGGGTTGGTGGCGGCTATGTCTCACAAGATCGCTTCGGCCCCGATATGTGGTTTGCCAAGCTCTCGCATCGCGCCGCACTGGCGTATGGGTGGCAAACGATTGCCTCGGCACAACTCCAAGAGGTTGGACAGAGAACCTCGCCTGGTGGCTACCTCGCCCTGTACAACACTCGCCTGATGTTCACGGGCGGCACGGACGGTGAGCAATGGCGCACTACGGTAGGCTACGTTCACCCTGCGACAGGCAGACAATTCCGTCCGGCATTTGAATTCTTCTACGTGGATGAGACGATTGGCGATGGCAATGGTGGGACGTTCCTACTGGCGACCGCGACGCTGGGCTACGAAGGGTGGGGCTTTCTCAGCCACGACAGCCGACTTGGTCGGGCCTTAGGCCCTCAAGGACTGGCATTCACCAACCCCAACGGATTTCTGCAACCCATGTGGAATCGTTTGTTCGACGTGACCGAGGTGGGGGGACTGCTGAATGGCCGCGTGACGGAGATTCGCGACGCGGCTGGAATCACCACCCTCGAGTGGCAACTGCTTGGGTTTCCATTCCAGTTCGCTTCGGGAAGAAGCTGGTGCGACTGGCTTTTCATTGGCGGTGGCCTGCGTCAGATGACGAGACAGCCGGATGCGCCCTATCTCATCGGCGGGGCGATTGGCCAACTCGGAGCGGTTCGCCTCTTAGCCGGGGGGCATTGGGATTTTGAGAGGGACGAAGCCCGACTCCTCCTGACTGTCCAATATTTTCTTTAGGTTCCTCTTTTGCCGTATCGAGAGCACGAGGCAATGGCTGAAAATTCCTGTGGTACTGTTGGCCAATGTTCGCCAAACCGTAGGTTTCTGTGCAAATGCCCCCGCTGGTCCTATCATTAAAATTTCACATTGCCGGCCGGGCGGCTGATAACGGGCAAAGTGTCAAGCTTGGCCGCCCATGCCTGCCCGGCCCTCAAAACCGCGCGTCATTGAGCCGGCGGGACACGTCCGTGCCCTGAAGAGCCGCGTTATAGTCGGCAAGATCAGCAGGCAACCGATCCGCGTTACGGGATGTCAGGTTACGCCTCCGGCTAACCTGACCTACACGGCTGAATAATCTTTAGGTCTCCAAGCCGTTTCACCCGCGATCCATTCAGTCGAGCCTCGTCGGCCTCAGCCCGTAGCCCCCTGATTTTCCTACACTGCGTCTCGACCGTCCTGCCCGCAGTGTCCGATAACGGCCAATGTGTCAACTTTAGTCCGGCCGCTGGCAGGCCGAGTCGTTGACCCGCAGATACTCGTCAATGAATTTATCCGTGAGTTGCGAGACCACGGAGAGAATGAAGGCCGCATCCCCCTGCCCTACCGTCCCCGTGTCCCAGGTAGTGGCGCGGCCCGTCTCCCCGTTTAGCTCAGGATCGGAGAGTTCCTTGTTGAACTCTAACTCTACGTTGAACGCCCTGCCCTCAGATAGTGTGTTGACGTACACAGACAGCCACGGCCTAGGAGCACTCACATGAATTAGAGACCCCGGTCGATATGGAACTGATCGAGACGGCCTGCGGCTATAGAGGCGTGCTGCACGGAGCCTGCTGCGCACCGTCGTTGTGATGGCCTCGCGTGTCAGGCCCATCTCAGCTGCATGATCGGGCAGGTACTCGACGACCAGAAATATCGGCTCGCAGGCATACCACAGCTGAAAGCGGTCCCTAGAGCTAACATTCTCAGCACCGATTGGCACAGTCAGGATTATGAAGGCTACTATCGGGCCTCCCACAAGCCGTAGGTAGTGGTGTTTCATATCTCCCACTGCTGGCAGGCCATTCCGCCCGGTAACGTGCAAAGTGTCAACTATCGCCCTTAGCCACTTCAGCCGTGGCTGTCTTGTACTCGGCAATCCATTGGGCGGCTTCTTCTTTCGTGTACTTTCCCTTGATGGCACCGCTGTTTTCTGGCAAATCGCGGCTTTCCGGCTTCCCGATGTGTACTTCCAGCTTCGCCCGCAGCTTCATCGCTTCTTTATCATCAGGCAAGCCTTTCCCAATGGAGGCTACGTCTTCTGGGATCAATCCGCCCTCGAAAATCGCTCCGGACAAGTCACTACACTCGCCAATCCGCTTGTTTATGAACGCTTCAAATGACTCATCCAATTCTCCTGGATAGATAGAGGAGGCTCCGTGCAGCCGTGCTTCAGAAAGATCAACCCCGTGCAGCCGCGCTCCCAAAAGACGGGCCCCGTACAGCTGCGCTCCTCTAAGATTAGCCCCATACAGCTGCGCTGCCAAAAGATCAGCTCCATACAGCTGCGCTAGCATAAGATTAGCCCCGTGCAGCTGCGCTTCCAAAAGATCAGCCCCGTACAGCCGCGCTAGCATAAGATCAGCCCCGTGTAGCTGTACTGCCAAAAGATCAGCTCCATACAGCTGCGCTCTCGAAAGATCAGCTCCATACAGCTGCGCTCCCCTAAGATTAGCCCCGTGCAACCGCGCTTCAGAAAGATCGGCCCCGTGCAGCCGCGCTCCCCTAAGATTAGCTCTACGCAGCTGCGCTCCTCTAAGATTAGTCCCATGCAGCTGCGCTTCAGAAAGATCAGCCTTTTCTAAACGTGCTTGGTTGAGATTGCTCCCGTTTAGCCAGCTTCCTTCCAAGTTGATATCGAGCCCTATGAAGACCTTGTGCTTCTGCCTGAAGAACAGAGTCAGGAGGCTTTGAATTTCCTCCGAGGGTTTCGACGGATACTCTTTTTTGTATTCGGCCTCGCGCGTCGTCCGGCGGATATGGGCGCAGAGGATGTCCAGCACGGTCTGACGTTGACCTAAGTCTTCAGTGTCCTCCGCTAGATGAAAGAGTTCGTAGGCTCCGCCTAGACGGACCGAGTCCGATTCGTGCCCCAAGTGCTCAATGGCGTTTTTCAGACGCTCCTGACGCTGCCCCTGCTCGGTGTTCTCGTTGGCCTTTGCCTGTTCCTGCGTAGCCTTGGCTTGTGCTTTTGCGGTCTCTTCCATCGCGTAGGCTCGTCTATTGGCTATTAGGAGTTGAAGGACAACTAGGATGCCGCCCATCCCGAATCCTAAAGCTCTCAGGGTCTCATATTTTCCGCCTGTGTCTATCTAAAAGTTGGGTAATACAGGTTTCGACGGGTTTGCATACCATGACGGCTATGAAAAGCACCGACAACACGCCGAGCAGAATGGTCAGAGTGCGTTGCCCAGGTGTACCGGGAATTGTCTCCCACAGGTTGGATACCCATTTCATCGTCGTTCTGCCCCTCTCTCCCATCTTCGACTTTCCCCGAACGCTGCGCCCGTCTCTCAGCTCAAGACAGGCGTCTCTTGGGCTCGTCGCTACGCCTCAGGTCAGCGCCAGCAAGGCCGTCTCGGGGGCCTTGTCAAGCACTCGGAGCAACGCCCGGGCGGCGCCGGTGGGGCAACGCTTTCCCTGTTCCCAATTGCGGATCGTCTCTTGTGGCACATCGATACGCCGTGCAAACTCCTGCTGGGTGAAGCCTAGGCGTTTGCGCACCCGGCGGGCGAATTTCGCCATGTCCTGCATGGCTTCGGCATCGTCGTGCTGTTGCTGCGGGGCCAAGTCTCGTTCGGTCGTCCCGTCCAACACGGCGTAATTCACCCGTCCGGCGGGGAGGTCTTGTAGCTTGCCGGGATCAATCCTGACTCGTGTCCTTTTCATATTCCCAGACCTCCCTCTTAGTGGCCTCATCCCATTCGAACTCCATAGACGGCGTGTAGGCCATTGGCCTACACATGTCAACGCGCGAAGAGCCGGTATGGCGGCCGAACCGCGTCTTGACACCGTGTCGCAACTCACCGAAGCTGGCAAATGCGGAATGGCTATGAACACGTTTGTCTTCGACACCCACGCCTTTGTGAAAGAACTTACCCAAGTCGGCATGCCGGAAGAACAGGCCGAGGTGCTGGCGCGCTCGCAGGCGACCCTGATCGACGAGCAGTTGGCCACCAAGCGCGACTTGCAAGAACTGGAAGCGCGCCTACGCCGCGATATGAAAGAAATGGAATTACGGCTGACGCACGCTCTGACCCTGCGCCTGGGTTCAATGCTGGTGGTGGCAGTCGGCGTAGTCGCCGCGTTGGTGAAACTACTATGATGGCAAGCCGAACCAGCCCTCGGCGCTGCAAACTCTCACTGCTTTTTCCGGGTTGCTATTTGCTCCCGCCCAAAGCCTGGTTCAGGGCCTGGCGGTAGGGATGGGTGTCCATGTAGATCCGCAGGATTTTGAACTTGCCATTCTCATCGAAGGTCCAGAAATTGAGGTTGTTCATCTCAAGCGGGGCGCCGTCCGCAGTCTTGCCGACCAGGCGTAGGGGTGCGACAAGCTTGTTGCCCTCAATCACAATATCGGTCGGGCCGGCGTGGTAATCCACCAGACTCGACACCAGCCGCTGATAAAAAGACCGCAGCGCCGCCTTGCCCCGAATGCCCTCCTGTCCGGTCATCGGGTTGATCAGTTGCGCATCGTCGGCGAATAAAGCCAGAATTCCTTCGACATCGCCCTTGGTCACATTCGCGAAATAGGCGCGGGCGGCGTTCTCCATATGCTGCTCAACTGGACTGCGTGGCATGTTTGCCTCCTATGGCTATTCCAATCCCGTCACTCAGGCGTCGCTCCCTGCATATACTCCCGCAGGCAGCGGGCGGTGTACGAACCCTGACTCTGGCGCATGACATCCTGGGGCGGGCCGCAGGCCACCACCCGGCCACCGTCCAGGCCACCTTCGGGGCCGAGGTCAACAATGTAGTCGGCCTCTTTGATGATGTCGAGGTTGTGCTCGATGGTGACGACCGTATTGCCCTTGTCCACCAGACGGTGCAGGGTCGTGATCAGCTTCTCAATATCGGCGAAGTGCAGTCCCGTGGTGGGTTCGTCCAGGACGTACAGGGTCTTGCCCCGAGACTCCTTGGCCAGCTCGTAGGCCAATTTAATGCGCTGGGCCTCGCCGCCGGACAGGGTGTTGCTGGCCTGACCCAGGGTGATATAGCCCATGCCGATATCGTTCAGCAGGCGCAGCGGGCCGGCGATCTTTGGCACGCCCAGAAAAAACGTAGCCGCATCCTCAATGGTCAGGCTCAGGACATCGGCGATGTTCTTGCCGTTATAGGCAATCTCCAGGGTCTCTTCGTTATAGCGCCGCCCGCCGCACACCTCGCAGTCCACATACACGTCGGGCAGAAAACTCATCTCCATCTTCAGCCGCCCCTGGCCGGCACAGGCCTCACACCGCCCGCCCTTGACGTTGAACGAGAACCGGCCCGGCTTATAGCCCCGCAGGCGCGACTCGGGCAACATCGAGAACAGCTTACGGACCTCGTCCCACAGCCCGACGTACGAGGCCGGCACCGAGCGCGGCGTTTTTCCGATCGGCGTCTGATCCACCTCAACCACCCGCTCGATGGGCTCAGCCCCCTCAATCCGATCATGCACGCCCGTCTTGCCGACAAAGCGACCCAGCTGTTTTCTGAGCCCCTTGACCAGCACTTCCTGGACCAGCGAGCTTTTGCCCGAGCCCGACACGCCCGTCATACACACCCAGGTGCCGATCGGTAGCTCGACATCGATATTCTTCAGGTTGTGCTCGCGCGCGCCCCGGATGGACAGCCGCGGCCGGCCGTCCAGCGAGCGGACCGGACCGAGCCGGGGGTGGGCGACGTGCAAGAACTGTCCGGTCAGCGACTCGGGGTTGTGGCGCAAGTCGCCCGGGGCGCCGATGGCCACCACTTTGCCGCCGTGGGTGCCCGCCCCCGGTCCGAGGTCGATCACCACGTCGGCACTGGCAATCGTCTGCTCGTCGTGCTCGACCACCAGCACGGTATTGCCCCGTTCCTGGAGGCCGCGCAGGGTCGTCAGCAAGCGGGCGTTGTCGCGCGGATGGAGACCGATGGTCGGCTCATCCAGGATGTAGCACACCCGCGCAGATTCGAGCCGAGCTGGGCGGCCAGACGAATGCGCTGCGCCTCACCGCCGGACAGGGTATCGGCGCGACGATCCAGAGCCAGGTAGGACAGGCCGACCTCCATCAGGAAGGACAGGCGGGGGACGATCTCTTTGAGGATCGGCTCACCAATCAGCCGCTCCCGACCACTCAAGGACAGCTCGGACATATGCCGCAGACAGTCGGCGACCGGCATCTGCATCAGCTGCCAGATGGCCTTGCCCTCGACCTGGACCGCCCGAGCTCGGGCGTTGAGCCGGGCGCCGTCGCAGCTCGGACACGGCGCCTGACTCAGAAACTGCGACAGGGACAGGCCCGCTCCCTTCTCGTCGCCCCCGGCCAGAGCCGTGTCCAGGATATCGACCACCCCCCGCAGTCCCTTGTCATTGCCGTGAAAGACGAGCCGGCGCTGTCTGGCGGTCAGCTGGCCAAAAGGCTTATCGAGCGGGACGCGGTGCTTTTTCAGGCCGCGCAGCAGGCGCGCCTGCTCGCGCTTCAGGCCGGCTTCGGTCAGCGGCAGGAGCGCGTCCTGGCGTAGCGACTTGTGAGGGTCGGGGACCAGCAGCTGGGGGTCGAATTCCCACCGAAACCCCTGGCCGCTGCACTCAGGACACGCCCCCTGACGGCTGTTGAACGAGAACATCCGCGGGTCAAGCTCGGCATAACCCAGACCGCAGGCTACGCAGAACAATTTTTCGCTGTAGATGCGCTCCGTCTCAGCGCCCAGGATATGCACCGCGCCATTGCCCATCCGCAGCGCGTCCTGGAGCAGGCCGTCAAGCTGCTGGCTCGTCCGGTCAACCGGGACCTGCCCGACTACGATTTCAATATCGTGCTCCCGAAAGCGGGCCAGGCTCATGTCCGGCGTAATTTCGACGATCCGACCGTCAATGCGCGCCCGGATGAAACCCAGCTTGCGCGCACCGGCCAGCACGTCTTTGTGAAACCCCTTGCGGCCGCGCACGACCGGCGCCAGGACGCTGAACTCCTGGTCGCTGAAGTCGGTTTGCACCAGCTCAAGAATGCGGCTGCGGCTCTGGGCCGACAGCGGCTGGCCGCAGTTCACACAGTGCTGCACGCCGATCTTGGCGTATAGCAGCCGCAGATAGTGCGAGACTTCGGTCACCGTGGCCACCGTCGAGTTCCGCCCGCCCCGGCTCATGCGCTGTTCAATGGCGACCGTCGGGGGAATGCCCGTCAGCAGATCGACATTCGGTTTGGCCAGGACCTTGATGAACTGGCGGGAATAGGCCGACAGGCTGTCGATATAGCGGCGCTGGCCCTCGGCATACACAATGTCAAACACCAGCGTGGACTTGCCCGACCCGGACAGTCCGGTGACCACGACCATCTCATCCCGAGGAATATCGAGAGAGACATCCTGGAGGTTATGCTCCTTGGCGCCCACCACACAGATCGCCGAGTTGCGGTTCGGGGATCGCCGCGCTTTCGCCCTTTGCCTTTTGCCTTTTGACTTTGGCCCTTGGCCCTTGGCCTTTGGCCCTCGTTTCGCCTCTCGCAATGCCCGCGCCAGATAGCGCCCGGTATGCGAGCGCCTGACCCGCGCCACCGCCTCCGGCGTCCCCTGGGCCACCACCTCGCCGCCCCCGTCGCCGCCCTCCGGACCGAGGTCGATG
Source organism: uncultured Binatia bacterium (SeqCode) (assembly GCA_965243735.1). GTDB lineage: Bacteria > Desulfobacterota > Binatia > Bin18 > Bin18 > JAAXHF01. Next base: position 1,184,479 of record CBDEVZ010000008.1, on the reverse strand, counting down.
ACCTGATCGGCGCACTTGATGACATCCAGATTATGTTCGACGATGAGGACCGAATGGCCCCGCTCGACCAGGCTGTCGAAGGCGGTCAGCAGCTTCTGGATATCGGCGAAATGCAGCCCCGTGGTTGGCTCGTCAAAGATGAACAGGGTCTTGCCCGGTCGGTCGGTGCGGGTCTTTTCACGGCCGATATGGGCGGCCAGTTTCAGACGCTGGGCTTCGCCGCCGGACAGGGTCGTCAGGGACTGGCCCAGGCGGACGTAGTCCAGGCCGACGGCCGCCAGCGAAGACAGGCGTCGCTGCAGCTCGGCCTTGCCGGCAAAAAACGCCAGAGCCTCGCTGACCGTCATGGCCATGATGTCGGTCAGGTTCTTGCCCTGATAGCGGACCTCCAGGACCTCGGCACGAAAGCGCCGCCCCTGGCACTCGGGACACGGCACGTAGACATCGGACAGGAACTGCATCTCGACCTTTTCAAAGCCCTCGCCCTTGCACGTCTCGCACCGGCCGCCCTCGACGTTGAAGGAAAAGGTGCCGGTCGTATAGCCGCGCAGCCTGGCCAGTTCGGTGTCGGCCAGCAGCCGCCGCAGCGGATCGAAGGCCCGCGTGTAGGTCAGCAGATTGGCCCGCGGCGTTGTCCCGATCTGGCTCTGATTGACGAAAATCACGTCGGCCAAGTGCTCGGTGCCGACAATATCCTGGCACGGGCCGGGAATGCCGACCGACTCGCCCCAGCGTTTTTTCAGCCCCCGGTACAGCACGTCTTCAATCAGGGTTGACTTGCCCGAACCCGACACCCCGGTCAGACACACCATGCAGCCCAGCGGAATCTCGACATCGATGTGCTTCAGATTATGGGCGCTGGCCTTGAGGATGGTCAGCGTGTGGTCGGGCCGGACCGCCCGGCGCTGGGCCGGCAGCGGGATGCGCTGACGCTGGGACAGATACTGGCCGGTCAGCGAGTGCGGGTCGGCTAGGATGTCTTCATACGGACCGGAGAAGACGAGCTGGCCGCCCCGCTCGCCGGCCAGCGGTCCCAGATCGAGAATATGATCGGCCTCTTTGATGATCTCCGGGTCGTGCTCGACCACCACCACTGTGTTGCCGTTATCACGCAGGTTTTGCAGGATGCGGACCAGCCGGTTGCTGTCGCGCGGGTGCAGGCCGATTGAGGGCTCGTCCAGAATATACAAGGTGTTGACCAGGGCCGAGCCCAGGGCGGTGGTCAGATCGACCCGCTCCAGCTCCCCGCCGGACAGGGTCCGGGACTGCCGGTCCAGGGTCAGGTATTCAACGCCGACCTCGACCAGATAGCGCAGCCGCTTGCGAATCTCGTCCAGGATGAGCTGGGCGACCTGATCCTGAAAGGCCGACAGCTGTAGGCCCTCAAAGAACTCCGAGCACGCGTCCACACTCAGCAGGTTGATCTCGGCCAGGGTCTTGCCCCCGACCCGGTACAGCAGGGATTCGGGTTTGAGGCGAGCGCCGTGACACGCGTCGCACGGGAAATAGCCCCGGTAGCGGGCCAGGAACACCCGAACGTGCATCTTGTAGGTCTTGGTCTCCAACCACTGAAACCAGCCCCGCACCCCGTAATACTCGCCGTCGCCGTCCAGAAGCAGCCCCTGCTGCTCGGCGCTGAGGTCTCGCCACGGGACGCTGGTCGGAATGCGGCGTTGTTTGCAGAACGCAAACAGCTCGCGCCGCTCCCACTGGGCGGCTTTAATTCGCCACGGCTTGATAGCGCCGTCCTTGAGCGACAGACTCGGGTCGGGGACGACCAGCTCCAGATCGAGATCGATCGTGCGGCCAAAGCCCTTGCACTTCTCGCACGCACCCAGCGGGCTGTTGAACGAGAACAGGTTGGGGACCGGCTCCTTGTACACGATTTGACACGGCGCGCACTCCAGCCGGTTGGAAAAGGCCTGCTCGGCCTGCTCGGCGTCGGGAAAGACGAGGCTCAGCCGGCCCTTGCCGTACTGAAAGGCCTGCTCCAGGGAGTCGTGGGTGCGTTTTTTGTAGCGTGAGCCGACGCGCAGGCGATCAACCACCACGCTGCACTGTTCCTGACCGACCAGGCCCTCGGGCCGGGCGTCCAACTCCTGGATGTCAACAATCGTGCCGGCCACCAGCAGACGGAAGAAGCCGGCCCGGACCAGACCGTCCCGGATGTCGCTCCAGGCCAGACTGTCCGGGACGGCGACACTGAAGGTGACATAGAAGCGCGTGCCCTCGGGCTGCTGCTCGGACAGCTTTCTGAACACCGACTCGGCCGAGTCGCGCTCGACCGGCTGGCCGCACTGGCGACACGACAACACCCCGATCTTGGCAAACAAGAGCTTGAGGTGGTCGTGCAGCTCGGTCATCGTGCCGACGGTCGAACGCGAGGTGCGGACCGGGCGGTTCTGGTCAATGGCGATAGCCGGCAGGATGCCCTCAATCTTGTCAACCTGGGGCTTATCCATGCGGTCCAGGAATTGACGGGCGTAGGCCGAAAAGCTCTCGACATAGCGGCGTTGGCCCTCGGCGTACAAGATGTCGAAGGCCAGGCTCGACTTGCCCGAGCCGCTCACCCCGGTGACGACCGTCAGCCGGTTCAGGGGAATGTCAATGTCCAGGTTTTTGAGATTGTTCTGACGCGCGCCGCTGATGGCGATGCTGCTGCGACGGATCCCGTTGGTCTTCACCCCCACCTCCCACAAAGAAGTGCTCAGCGGTCTGCTATCAGCTTTCAGCTTGTGAGGTAAGCCGGGTCGCAGCGGCCAGGACTGCTGGGCAAAAACGCCCGCCTGCTGAGCCGGCAGCCCGGCTGTGCTAGGATGGCCGGCGCGCGACCCGGACGGGTACGAACTCCTGTCCAAGGTCCGTACCAGGAGGACGAGCATGATGACTGAGCTGTGGTTTGAGGTGACGTTTATCCTGAGCCTGATTCTCGTCAACGGCTTTTTTTCGGGCTCGGAAATCGCGGTCGTCTCGGTTCGACGCAGCCGGGTCGATCAGCTGGCCGAGGAGGGCGGTCGCAGAGCCCGAACCCTAGGCCGCCTCAGAGACGACCCCGACCGGTTTCTGGCGACCGTACAGATCGGGATCACGCTGGTCAGCTCGCTGGCCTCGGCAATCGGGGGCGTCTCGGCCGTGTCCTATCTGGCCCCGCTGTACGCCCGGAGTTCGCTGCCCTTTGTGACCGAGTCGAGCCAGGCCCTGGCCGTCGTCACGGTGGTGGTGATTATTTCCTATCTGTCGCTGGTGTTGGGCGAGCTGGTGCCAAAATCCCTGGCCCTGCGTTACTCCGAGCCGACCGCCCTGTGGGTCGCCCAGCCCTTGGACTTTTTCTCGCGGCTGTTTACGGCCGGGGTCAAGCTGCTGACCGCCTCGACCAACGGGCTGCTGTACCTGACCGGCACCGGGACCAAGGCGCCCGAGGCCATCGTGTCCGAGGATGAGGTCAAGTACATCATCCGCGAAGGCGCGCAAAAAGGCGTCTTTGACGCCACCGAGCAGAAGTTTATCCAGAGCGTGTTCGATTTCGCCGACACCTCGGTCCGCGAGGTGATGACCCCCCGGACCGAAATCCAGGCGCTGAGTGTGGACACGTCCCCCCAGCACGCCCTGCAAGCCATGATTGAGAGCAGCTTCTCGCGCATGCCGATCTTTGAGGACGACCTCGACCACATCGCGGGCGTGGTCCACCTCAAAGAACTGCTGCGCGGCCGGGAACAGCCCTCGGCCTCGCTGGAGGGCTTTGTCCAGCCGACCTACTTCGTGCCCGATTCCATGCAGATCAGCCACCTGCTACGCGAGCTTCAGCTCCGCCGCACCCAGCTGGCCGTTGTCGTCAACGAGTTTGGGACGGTGGTCGGCATCGCCACCATCGAGGATCTGCTGGAGGAGATTGTCGGCGAGATTCAGGACGAGTTCGATGTTGATGAAGAGCTGCCGATCCAGGACCTCGGACCCCAGACGTGGCTGATCGCCGGCGGGGTGACGCTGGCCGACTTGCAGGACAGCCCCGGCCTGCCGGTCGAAGAGACGAACGACTATCGGACCCTGGCCGGCCTGCTGTTGGCCCGCCTTGAGCGCATCCCCAAGGGCGGAGAAATCGTCCACCACCAGGGCTATCGGATGACGATCGTGAACATGGACGGGCGACGGATTGATAAGATCAAGGTCGAAAAGCTGCCGGACAGAACGGCTGAGACCACGGCTGCGGGCAGACCGGGCGGCAGGGCAGGAGGCCAGTAAGTCCTGGCCGGGCCACATGGGGATGAGGCGGCGCTGTAAGCTGTGTCGTTTGGCGGGAGACTGAGGGAGGCTATGGATTTCAGCACGATTGGCACCCTTGCCGAGGTCGTGAGTGCGGTGGGCGTTATTGTCTCGCTCATCTATGTGGCCGCTCAGGTGCGCCACAATACCCGCGCGGTGCGCAGCGCCACCCACCATGCCCTGGTCACGACGCGGCTCGACTATGTGGCTCTGGTGGCCGACAATCCTGAGCTGTCCCGGATTGTCCGCGTCGGCTCGGAAGACTTTGCCGGGCTGGACCAGGACGAGCGGCACCGTTTTGGTCTGGTCATGTATTATTCCTTCTCGGCTGGAGAAAACTTCTACTACCAGTACAGGCAGGGCGCCCTGGATCGGGAGCAGTGGGAGCGCTGGTGCGAGACCCTGCGGGTGTACTTTGCCCAGCCGGGCATCCGGGAATGGTTTGAGACAACCCCCCAACAGTTCACGGCGAGCTTTGCCGCCTTTTTAGCCGCCGAATTCAAAAGATCACACGCCGGTTGACCGCCGCCCGGCGTTCGGATTATGACAACAGCACAATGGCTCTACAGACTCCCCCAGATATTCTCTTCTGCACCCCACAGGGGACATGGCGAGTTGCTGATACCCGGGTTTCTCTCGACAGCGTGATCTACGCCTTCTGGGAGGGAGCGGCGGCGGAAGAGATCTGCCAGGATTTCCCAAGCCTCACACTTGCGCAGGTCTATGGCGTTATCGCCTATTACCTGACACACCGGGATCAGGTTGATGCCTATCTGAAAGAACAGCAGCAAGCAGCAGACGAAATCCGCCAAGAACTTCAAAGTCGTCACAGCGGTTTCCTCGCAGACCTCCGCCAACGCCAGCTCATTCAGCGCCAGTCGCAATCTCGATAAACGTGAGTGCAGTCAAATTTCTGTTTGACGAAGATTTGAATGGCAGAATCGTACGTGGGGTACGCCGACGGCTGCCGAACCTTGATACGCGGACAGTCTCTCAAGTTGGACTGAGAAAAGCAGCTGATCCAGCCGTTCTCGAATGGGCGGCATCGGAAGCCCGAATAGTCGTCTCTCACGACCACAGCACTATGCGGTCTCACGCGCAGGAGCGCCTTGCAGCCGGTCTTCCAATGTCGGGACTCGTCCTTGTACGTCAAGACTACCCGGTAGGACGAGCGATAGAGGAACTCGTTCTCATCGCTGAGGCAACAGCGACAGAGGAGTGGCAGGGGCTCATTATATTCCTTCCGCTGTGACACTGATGAGGCAAGAAAAGCCGTCTCAATCGCCACCCGTTTCGCTCCTGCTCTCCCGCTTTGATTCCAAGCCGTCAGCCTCGAACGCCCGCTGTTTTGGCCCAGCGGTTGACCGCTGCCCGGCTTTCGGATTATGACAACAGCTGTCGTTGTTCCACACAACACGAAGGAGGACGCGCATATGGCCGCAGAAGTTGGCAAGGACAAATTACTCGAGATGTATCGCACCATGCAGACGATCCGCCAGTTCGAGGAACGGCTGCGCGATATCTTCAAGGAGGGCAAAATTCCGGGCTTCGTGCATGTCTCGATTGGGGAAGAAGCCTCGGCTACCGGCGCGTGCGCTGCGCTGACCGATAAGGACTACATCACCAGCACCCATCGGGGCCACGGCCACCTCATCGCCAAGGGCGGCAAGATCAGTCCCATGATGGCCGAGATCTACGGCAAGAGCACCGGCTATTGTAAGGGCAAGGGCGGCTCGATGCATATTGCCGATTTTGACATCGGCATCCTGGGCGCCAACGGCATTGTCGGCGCCGGCCTACCAATTGCCACCGGCGCGGGTCTGGCCGCCCAGGTGCGGGGCAGCGATGAGGTCGCGGTGTGTTTCTTTGGCGACGGCGCCTCAAACGAGGGCACCTTCCACGAATCGCTCAACATTGCCTCGGCCTGGAAACTCCCGGTCATCTACGTGTGTGAGAACAACCTGTACGGCGAGTTCACCGCCGGCAGCGATGTCACCTCGGTCAAAGACATTGCCGACCGGGCCAGAGGCCACGACATGCCCGGCGTGGTGGTCAACGGCAACGACGTGGTGGAGGTCTACGAGACCACCAGCCAGGCCGTCGAACGCGCCCGTAGGGGCGAGGGACCGACCCTGATCGAGTGCAAGACCTACCGCTGGGAAGGCCATGTGGTGGGCGAAGAGGCCTTCATGGGCGACAAGAGCTACCGCCCCAAGGACGAGATCGAAGAGTGGAAAAAACGCTGTCCACTCATCACCTTCGAGCAACGCTTTGTGCCGGCCGGAGTGGTCAGTCAGGCCGAAATTGATGCGGTCAAGGCCGAGGTCGCCGGCGTCATCGACGAGGCGGTCACGTTTGCCGAGGACAGCCCGCTGCCAGAGCCGACGGAAGCCCTCGACGACATGTTCTCAGCCGCCTGAGCCCCGCCCCGGCCAACGGCTCAACGCTTCTTAAGGAGACACACCATGCCGACTGTTTCATTCATCCAAGCCATTAACTCAGCCCTGGCCGAAGAACTCAGACACGACCCGCGCACCTTTCTGATGGGCCTCGACGTGTGGGTCGGAGCGTTTGGCGCGACTGGCGGGCTGACCGACGAATTCGGCCCCGGGCGCATCCGCAACGCGCCGATTTCGGAGGCCGGCTATGCCGGGGCCGGGGTTGGCGCGGCCATGGCCGGGATGCGGCCGATTGTCGAAATTGAATTTGCCAGCTTTTTCTACTGTTGCTGGGACCAGGTGTGTAATCAGGCGGCCAAGCTGCGCTACATGTCGGGCGGCCAGGCCGACATTCCGATTACCTTTCGAACGGTGTACGGCGCGCTCGGCTCGGCCGCAGCCCAGCACTCAGAAACCGTCTATGCCCAGTTCATGAGCGTGCCGGGCCTGAAAATCGTCGCTCCGTCCGACCCCTACGACATGAAGGGGCTGCTCAAGAGCGCCATCCGCGATAATAATCCGGTCCTGGTGTTTGAGCACATGGGCTTGGGACGGGCCAAACAAGAGATCCCCGACCAGGAATATCTGGTCCCGATCGGCAAAGGCGAGGTCAAGCGCGAGGGTTCGGACGTGACGGTGGTCGGCGTCGGCCTGATGGTCTCCAAAGCCCTCAAGGCGGCGGCCGCCCTCGAAGGGGAGGGCGTATCGGTCGAGGTCGTTGACCCGCGCACCTTGGTGCCGCTGGATGAGGACACTATTCTCAACTCGGTCGCCAAGACGCACAAAGTCCTGGTGGTCGACGAAGGCCACCTGCGCTGTGGCGCGGCTTCGGAAATTGCGGCGGTGATCGCCGACAAGGGCTTCGACTCCCTCGACGCACCGGTCAAGCGGCTGACCGCCCACGACGTGCCTATTCCCTACAGTCCGCCGATGGAAAAATTCGTTCTGCCCGACGAACAGAAAATCGCCGCTGCGGTCAAAGAACTCATGGCCTGAGCGTAGTGGACCGACACTGTAGAGCCTATTGAGAAGGGAGTCTGTGTGGCAGCCGAAGTCGTCATGCCGAAATTCGGCCTTACCATGGTCGAGGGGACAATCCAGCGCTGGTTCAAAAACGAGGGCGACGCCATCAGCGAGGGGGAAGCCCTGTTTGAGGTTGAAACCGAAAAAGTCCTGTATGAGGTCGAATCAACCGCCAGCGGCACGGTTGCCAAGCTGCTGTACGGCCTTGAAGCGGTTGTCCCGGTCGGCCTGCCGGTCGCGGTCATTGCCGAAGCCGGAGAAGACGTGGCCGAGGTGGCCGCCCGCTATAGCGACGGCGCTCCGGCTCCGCAGGCTGCGACCAGCCCGGCCGGCTCGCCGACACCGGGCGCCGGCAGTGCCGCAGCCGCACCTGTCGCGCCTGCGACTGATGGCAAGCGGGCGCCGGTCACCCCCGCCGCCCGCAAACTCGCCGCCGAGCATAATATCGACACCACCAGCCTGACCGGCACCGGACCCGGCGGACGCATTACCCGAGAGGATGTTCAGCAGGCCATTGACGCCGCCGCTCAGGCCCCGGCTGCCGGCAAGCGGGCGCCGGTCACCCCCGCCGCCCGCAAACTCGCCGCCGAGCATAATATCGACACCGCCAGCCTGACCGGCACCGGACCCGGCGGACGCATCACCCGAGAGGATGTTCAGCAGGCCATTGACGCCGCCCAGGCCCCGGTCGAAGTCTCGACCCCGGCCCAGGAGCAGGCCCAAGACCAGGCTCAGGATCAGTCGGTCCCGCTGCGCGGCATGCGCAAGGTGATTGCCGAGCGCATGCACAAAAGCCTGACCGACACCGCTCAGCTGACCATTACGACCGAGGTCGATGTGACCCAGCTCATCGAACGCCGCGAAGAGGTCCGGCGCGAATTCAACACCACCTACAACGACTTCATCATCCAGGCCTGCGCCCACGCCCTGCTCCAGCACCCGCGCATGAACGCCTCGCTCGAAGGCGATGCGATCCAGCTGCACGGCGCGGTCCACGTCGGTTTTGCCGTGGCGCTCGACGAGGGTCTGATCGTCCCGGTTATCCACGACGCGGACAAAAAGCCGCTCAAGACTATTGCCCAGGAGGCGCGCGCGCTGGCCGAGAAAGCCCGAGCGGGTCGACTCAAGCTCGAAGAGGTCAGCGGCGGGACCTTCACCGTCTCAAACCTGGGTATGGCCGGCGTTGACGCCTTTACCCCAATTCTCAACTCGCCCCAGACCGGGATTCTGGGCGTTGGCCGCATCGTCGACAAGCCGGTCGTGTATCAGGGCGAAATCGCCAGACGCTCGATGCTGGTCCTGAGCCTGACCTTTGACCACCGGGTGATCGACGGCGCCCCAGCCGGCGCCTTTCTGGGCAGCGTGGCCGACCTGCTGTCGCACGGCAACCGGATTGCTCTGGCGGTGGACTAGACCCGGCCGCTCGCCCGAGCGGCCAGTGCTCCCCACCTGTTTCCTGCTCGTCCGGTCACGGCTTGTGAGCCGCAGCCAGGTTCGCGGCATATCAACCCGACACGCAACAACCCGACAGCGGGATTTTCTACCAAGAAAATCAGCATCTTACGGATCGAACCGATCCAGCTCGCGACCCTCTCTGAAGATTGTGCGGCGCGCTGCGCTGTGTTAGGATGGCCTTGGTTGATTAGCCGCCCATGAGGTGGGGTGGTGGTTGGAGGTGGTTGTGGTGTTGCGTATCAGGGCGGCAGTCTGTCTGCTGCGAGTGGCGGGAGAGCCGGGGAGACCCATCGTCCCCCTGGGTGTGAAAAGTCATCAGTCCGATCCGGTATTCCGGGCTGAGGCACACGGCCGGGATCATGCGGCCAGAGATATGACGGCGCGACGCGCCTCATTCTTACTCCCTTCGATTAACATATTCGTCCCTCTCTGCGCGTTGCTATGTGTGTGGCTGCTGGGGGTGTTCCTGCTGCTGGGCGGGTCTGTCCACGCCCAGGAAACAGAGACTGAGTCAGATACGAACCAGCCACCGGAGAAAGCATACGAACTGTATGCCGAGTGGCTGCGGATGGACGTGTCGAAGGAGGTGTCGATAGGCTATGGGTTCAGCGATCCAGACGACGATCCGTTGACTTATACGGCAATCGTGAAATCCGGCGCTACAGTCGTCGAGGTGAGTATGGCGGAGGGCACTGACGTCGTAACGCTCACGCCAAAGGCTATCGGTACGGCGACCATCACCGTGACGGCGACCGACACGGGTGGGTCAGACACCAGCGTGGAACAGGATTTCACGGTGACGGTCCTGCGCAACTACGATACCGACAATGACAGACTGATCGAAATCGCGACCCTGGCCCAGCTCGACGCCATACGCCATGACCTGGATGGGAACGGCAGACCGGCATACGGTGAGGACACGGCATATGCCGAGGCATTCCCGCAGGGGGGAGTAACCGAGAGAGGGCAGATCGACTGCGGCGGTGCCTGCAAGGGATACGAATTGAAGGAGGACCTCGACTTTGACACCGACGGGGATAGCGTTGCCGGCGCGGGCGACGCCTACTGGAACGAGGGCTCAGGTTGGATGCCCATCGGCACGTTCTCGGCGATCTTCGACGGCAACGGACACACCATCAGCAACCTGTTTATCAAGCGGGAGGGCTCTTTCTCCGCGGGATACTCCGTGGGATTGTTCGACCAGATCGACTCGCCCGGTGTGCTGCGCAACGTCGGGCTGATCGATGCCGATGTAACGGGCGGAAAGCACATTGTTGGCGGGCTGGTTGGATCGCTCGGCAGTGGCACTAGCATCACCGACAGCTATGTTACCGGTCGGGTGGTGGGAATGCATAATGTGGTCGGCGGGCTGGTCGGAGCGAACGGCGGCACCATAACCACCAGCTATTTCGCCGGATATGTAGAGGGTGAGGGTTCTGCAGTCGGCGGGCTGGCCGGAACGAGTAGCGGCACCATCACCGAGAGCTATGCTACGGGCCAGGTGGTGGCGAATTCCCACGCCGGCGGCCTGGTCGGAATAAACAGCGGCAGCATTACTGCCAGCTATGCTACCGCCTGTGTGGTAGGGAGTAGCAACGATGCCGGCGGGCTGGTCGGAGAGAACAGGGGCAGCATCACCGCCAGCTATGCCACCGGGTCTGTGATAGGAAGGATCGATGTCGGCGGGCTAGTCGGGAGCAACATCAACGAACGCGGTGAGGGGACCATCACCGCCAGCTATGCTACCGGCCATGTGATAGGTAGTACCCAGGTCGGTGGCCTGGTCGGGAGAAACGTCAGCAATGGCCGTGAAGGGACCATCACCGCCAGTTATTGGGATACGGATACCTCCGGGATGGACGTGGGAGTCGGTACGGACGATGCGGACAACAACGGCGTCATCGAGGGCACGGAATCGCAGACAGCCGGCGCGGCGGGCAAGACCACGGCGCAGTTGCAGGAACCCACGGACTACACCGGCATTTATGACACCTGGGACGACATAGACCTGGACGGCGACAGCAATAACGACGCCCCCTGGGATTTTGGGGAAAACGACGAATATCCGGTGCTGGTAGTCGATTTCGACGGGGATGAGACGGCGAGCTGGGAGGAGTTCGGCTATCAGTTTCGGGAAAGCATAGTGCTGACGGCAACGATGCCTGAAGGCGTGGCTCAGGTGGACCTGGAGTGGACCGGGCTGGCGGTGGATCACTGGGACCCGGAGCCGGACGTGAGCTACGTCCTCGTGCGCGACGACGGGACCACCGTCGAGACCCTGTCGGAGAACACCGAGGCAGGTGATTACTCCGACCTCAGCGTAACACCCCGGAACCACCTATACCTATCGGGTCATGGTCGTCGTGCTGGGTAGCGAAGCGGCATGTACCGGGGTCAGTGTCACCATACCGGCCGACGCGAACCAGGCGCCGCAGACAGTAGGGACCTTGGCAGACCAGACGCTGCGAGTCGGAACGCCAGAGACCGTCAATGTGGCGGGAGCATTTCGAGACCCCGACAACGATACGCTGGACTACGTAGCCACCTCGTCCGACCAGACAGTGGTGACCGTCAGCATGACAGGGGCCGTGGTGACGCTCACGCCGGTGACCGTTGGTGGTCCCGCCACCATCACCGTCACGGCCACCGACACGGATGGTTCGAACACCAGCGTGACACAAGAGTTCCAGGTGACCGTCACGTCGCCGCCCCCACCCCCACCACCGCCGAACCGGGCGCCGCAGCGAGTAGGGACCTTGGCAGACCGGACACTGCACGTCGGGACGCCAGAGACCGTCAATGTAGCGGGAGCATTTCGAGACCCCAACAACGACACACTGGACTACACAGCCACCTCGTCCAACACTGCCGTGGTGACCGTCAGCATGACGGGGACCGTGGTGACGCTCACGCCGGTGACCGTTGGTGGTCCCGCCACCATCACCGTTACGGCCACCGATACGAATGGCTCAAACACCAGCGTGACGCAGCAGTTCCGGGTGACCGTCGAGGCGGCGCCCGGGAGTGATAACCCGCCTCCCCCTCCTCCGCCGCCGCCGAACCAGCGGCCGCAGACGGTGGGGACCTTAGACGATCTGACGCTGCAAGTCGGGCAGCCGGATGAGACGGTGGATGTAGAGAATGGATTCCAGGACCCGGACAACGACACCTTGACCTACGGCGCAAGCTCGAACGCCGCCACCATCGTCGAAGTCGTGAGCGTGGCAGGGAGTGTTGTGACGCTCAGGCCGCTGGCCGCCGGCACGGCGACCATCACAGTAACGGCGACCGACGAGGATGGATCGAACACCCCCGCGACGCAGCAGTTCACGGTAACGGTCGAGGATACCTCTTCGAGCAATCCTCCCGTCAACAACGGTCCCGGCGGCAGCAACTCCCCCGGTACTCAAAGCAGAAGTGTCAGCCGGGCTTCTGCTCAGCGTTCGCCGGCCGGGCACTTGGAGATTCCAGAGCCGAACTCTGTCCAGAGTGGCATCGGGGTCATCGCGGGCTGGATCTGCGAGGCCAACACGGTGGAGGTAGAGGTGGAGATTGACGGTCACACCTACCGCCTGCCGGCAGCCTACGGAACCGACCGGGCCGATACGAGACAGGAGTGTGGAGACATGGACAACGGCTTTGGACTGTTGTTCAACTGGAACCTGCTCGGCGACGGCGTCCATAGGGTCTCGATCCTGGTTGACAGGAAACCGTGGCGACGGCTCAGGGTGCAGGTGCAAACTCTGGGCGAGGAGTTTGTGGAAGAGGCGGAGGGCAGGTGTGAGGTGGCCGACTTTCCGCGCCCAGGCGAAGGGGTGACGCTGGTATGGCAGGAATCACAGCAGAACTTCGTCATTACGGATGGGAGTGAGCCGCCGGTGGGCGATCCCGCGCTGACGGGCGGGCCGTCGGGCTTCCTGGAGAACCCGGCGCCGAACTCCTTTCAGAGTGGCATCGGGATCATCTCGGGCTGGGTGTGTGAGGCCAGAACAGTGGACATCGAGATTAACGGCGCCCACCGCCTGATGGCGGCCTACGGCACCGACCGGGCCGACACGGAGTATACGGAGGAGGGTGAGGAGCTGTGCGGGGACACGGACAATGGCTTTGGGCTGTTGTTCAACTGGAACCTGCTCGACGACGGCGAGCATACGATCGTAGCCCTGGTTGATGGGAAGCCGTGGCGGCGAGCCACGGTGCGGGTGATGACCCTGGGTGGGGAGTTTGTGGAGGATGTAGCGGGGATGTGCGAGGTAGCGGACTTTCCGGGTCCGCCGGATTATACGGTGACACTGGAGTGGCAGGAGGCCAAGCAGAATTTTGTCATTATGGACGTGGAGTGAGGGTCCCTCCAGCCCTGGGCCTTGGGAGACACCCGAACGGGCAGCCCGCCGCTCGTCAGCCCTCCCCTTTTCCCTCAGCCACCACCTGGGCCTCGGCCAGGGTTGCGGTATGGGTCAGTGTGAGGTGCAGACGCCGAACACCGAGTGAGGCGGCGTAGGCTTTGGCCCGATCCGACAGGCGAACCTCGGGGCGACCCCCCGGCTGGCGCCGGACCTCGATGTCGAGCCAGCCGAGCCGCGTCCCCCAGCCCTGGCCCAGCGCCTTCATGACGGCCTCCTTAGCCGCAAAACGGGCCGCATAGCTCTGATAGGCTGCCCGCCCTCGCCGCTCGCAGTAGGCCTGCTCCCCAGGGGTGAACACGCGATCCCGAAAACGTCGCCCGCTACGCGGGTTGGTCACCGCAGCCCGAATCCGTTCGACTTCGGTCAGGTCGGTGCCGATGGCGACGATCATGGAACACGACCAGGCCTAACACGCGCTGCACGCGTGGCAGGTGCTCACGTCGCACGGCGGTGTCTGTCGCCCCAGCAGGGCTTTACGCCACTCCACCCACAGATACTGTTTGCTGACCGAATGATCGATGAAATCCCACGGCAGCAGCTCTTGGGCGTCGTAGCGGCGGTGGACGAAGAAATCGGGGCTGGGCGGCTGGCCCTCGGAGGCGGATTTGGCCGCCCGCCGACGCTGCTGAATAACCTTCCACCAGTCACCACCGGCACGGTGTATCGCCAGCAGCAGCTCTCCGGCCCGACGGTCACCCCGGGATAACAGAGTCTGGTAGTAGGCTTCGCGGGGCGACTCGGTGTCAACCCGCACCCGCGGCAGACCGGCCAGGCGTCGGCGCAGCCCGTTCAGCTTGGTCCGCAGGCTGGAGAGCGCTTCCATCGGCTCCCACTGCAGGGGCGTCCAGGGTTTGGGCGAGAAGGCGTTGACCGACAGGGTCAGCCCGCCGACGACCGCGCCGGCGGCGGACAGGCGCTGGTAAATTTCGCGGCTCAGCTCGGCAATCGCCTCAACATCCTCTGGCGTCTCGGTCGGCAGACCCAGCATGAAGTACAGCTTGAGCGACGGCACCCCACCGCCCACCAGCCACTCGGCGGCGCGCAGGATCTCGGGTTCGGTCAGGTTCTTATTGATCAGCCGCCGCATCCGCTCCGAGCCCGCTTCGGGAGCCAGGGTGACCGAGCGATTTTTGGTCTGACCGATGGCGACGGCCAGCTCTTGACTCACCACGTCTGCCTTGAGCGACGAGGGCGAGGCCCGCCCGCCGGCTTGACCGATGAATTCGCACAGGCCGGCGATCCCCGGCTGGCTGGCCATCTCGGCGCCAACCAGCCCGATGGTCGAACGCTGCTTAAGCCCATCGGTTACCTGTTGTTTGATATTTTCGGCGCTGCGGTAACGGACCGGTCGATACATATAGCCGGCCGCACAAAAACGGCAGCCCCACTCGCAACCCCGGCTGGCCTCGACCAGATACATGTCGCCAAACACCGCTTCCGAATTCAGGATCTGCGAGCGGGTCGGATAGGCGTCCAAGTCCCGGACCAGGCGCCGTTGCACGACGGGCTGTCCGGGACCGCTGTAGTCGAGCCGGGCCAAACGTCCGGCATCGTCATAGGAGGGCCTGAACTGGGTCGGCAGGTAGGCGCCGGCCAGGACGCTCAGCCGCTCGAGCCGCTCGGCTCGACTCAGACCCGCCGTCCGGAGCTGGGCGTCGCGCTCCAGGAACTCCGGAATCATTTCCTCGCCCTCGCCGATCAAAAACAGGTCAACAAAATCGGCGACCGGCTCGGGGTTGAGAAAGGTGGCCGGCCCACCGGCAATGACCAGCGGATGCCGGTCCTGGCGCTCGGCGGCCAAGAGCGGCAGGTGGGCGGCGGCCAGGATATCGAGGATGTGGAGATAATCGGTTTCAAAAGACACGGAGAAGGCCAGCAACTCGAAGTCGGCCAGGGGTCGCTGGTTCTCCAGGGAGGCGAGCGGGGTGCGGGTTCGGCTCAGCGCAACGGCTTCGTCCGGGTCGGGCAGAAAAGCCCGCTCGCAGCGGCAGTGGGAATCCTGAGAAAAAATTCGATAGGCAGCCTGAAAACCGAGGTTGGCCATCCCAACCGCGTAGCGGTTGGGATAAATCAGACACACGGGCGACTCGCCGTCCGGGCCGGCCGAAAACAGCCGTGTTTCGGCCGCCAGGCGGAGACGGGCGCGCTGTGTCGTCAACCACATGGCCCGACACTATCCGCCCGCTGGTGTCGGCGCAAGCCGCGCCCAGCCCTGCCTAGCACAGCGCCTCACTTCGCCTGCTTGCGCAAAAACGCCGGGATATCGTAGCTATCGTTGGCCTCGGCGGCAGGCGGTGTATCGGCGGTTTCCTCGGCTGTCTCGCCGGTCTGCCGCTTCCGCTGCCAGGTCGGCGTATCGAGATCGTCATCAACGAGCGTGCCGAGGTGGACGACCTTACGCGGTCCGGCCTGCGTCCGCAGCCCACCCTTGACCGAGCTGAGCGTCGGCGAGCGGGCGGGCTGAACCGCCGACTCGGCCTCCTCAAAGCCGGTGGCGATGACGGTAATCGACAGATCCTCTCCCATTGACTCATCAATCACCGCGCCGAAGATGATGTTGGCCTCTTCGTCCGCCTCGTCCTGGATGAGGGTGGCCGCCTCATTGACCTCGTGCAGGGTCATGCTCGGTCCGCCGGTCACATTGATGAGGATGCCTCTCGCCCCGCTGATGGAAATATCTTCCAGCAGCGGGCTGGCAATCGCCCGTCGCGTGGCTTCTTCGGCCCGCCCCTCGCCGTTGGCCGTTGCCGCGCCCATGATCGCCATGCCCATCTCGGCCATGATCGTCCGCACGTCGGCAAAGTCGAGGTTGATCAGGCCGCCGACCGTAATCAGGTCGGAAATGCCGCGCACCGCCTGGAGCAAGACCTCGTCGGCCTTGTGGAAGGCTTCGAGCAGCGGCTGGCTACGGCTGGCCACGGCCAGCAGCCGCTGATTCGGAATCGAGATCAGGGTATCGACGTTGTCCTTGAGCTCACGAATCCCCTCTTCGGCCTGGCGCATGCGCCGGCGCCCCTCAAACAGGAAGGGTTTGGTCACCACACCAACAGTCAGCGCACCGGTCTCCTTGGCAATCCGGGCCGCAATCGGAGCCCCCCCGGTGCCCGTGCCCCCGCCCATACCGGCGGTGACGAAGACCATATCGGCCCCCTGCAGGTGTCCGCCGATCTCCTCCTCGCTCTCAATCGTGGAGCGGCGTCCGATCTCGGGATTGGCGCCGGCTCCCAGTCCTTTGGTCAAATCGTTGCCGAGCTGAATCTTGGTCGGCGCCAGATTCATCTGCAGGGCCTGGGCATCGGTGTTGGCAACAATGAAGTCGACGCCGACCAGCCCGGCACTAATCATGGTATTGATGGCATTGCCTCCCGCGCCCCCGATGCCGACGATACGGATCTGCGCCCCATCTCTATCATTCTCCACAAACTCAAGCATCTCACACCTCCTTGCTCAGTCCCTCCCTCGGCGGGAAGTCCATACGCTAAAAAAAATCGCGAATCCACTCCACCACACGTTCCCGGACGCTTTGCCATCCGCGATCCTGACGGAGGGGCCCAATACCATTCTGATGTCCTTCCTGTACGCTGGCTAAGAGAATCCCCAGACCAGTCGCGTACATGGGACTGGTCTGCTCGTCAATGAGGCCGTCCAGCTGGTGCGGCGTCCCGCGTCGGGCAGGCAGTTGAAAAATCCGCTCGGCCAGCTCGGGCATGCCCGCCAAAATGGCTCCGCCGCCGGTCAGCACCAAGCCCGAACCGAGTTTGTCGAGCAGTCCCGTCGGCTCGAGCTGGGCTTTGGTCAGACTGAAGATTTCTTCGGCCCGCGGTTCAATGATTTCCCCCAGCCGGCGCCGCAGCAACTGGACCGGCTCGCGCCCGCCGAGGCGCGCCATCTCAATCGTTTCGCCGGGCAGGATCAGGTCCGTCAGCGCGCAGCCGTGCTGTTGTTTGATCTTTTCCGCCTCGGCCAGCGGCGTGCGCAAGCCGACCGCCAAATCGTTGGTGATATTATGTCCGCCGACCCGGAGCACCGCCGTATGCTGGGGCACGCCACGGGCAAAGACAATCAAGCTCGTTGCCCCGCCGCCAATATCGAGCAGCGCCACCCCCATTTCTTTCTCCTCCGGGGTCAGCACGGCCTCGGCCGCAGCCAGGGCGGTAAAATACAGCCGGCGCACAGACAGACCGGCCCGCTCACAGCACTTGGTGATGGTCTGAACGGCGCTGCTGGACACCGCCACCAGATGGACCGCCGTCTCGAGACGAACGCCGGAGCTGCCGACCGGATTCGTGCCCCTGTCCTGGCCGTCGACCAGGAATTCCTGCGGCATGACGTGCAGGATCTCACAGTCGGCGGACAGAGCCCGGGTACGACCCACCTCAATAACCCGACGCAGGTCTTCGTCCTGCACCTCCTGGTTCTCAATAATGACCAGGCCCTGGCTGGTGATCCCCTCGACATAGCCGCCGACAATGCCGCTGCTCACCTCATAGATGTCGCAGTTGGCACCGGTCTGGGCTTCCTCGACGGCTTTGCGGATGGTTTGGGCGGTCGTTTCGACATTGAGAATCAGGCCCTTGCGCAAGCCCTGGGACAGGGCGCTGCCGACCCCCAGGATTTCCAATCCCTCAAGGCTCTGGCGGGCCACAATCACCGCGGTTTTGTAACTCCCAATATCGAGACTCACCAGGAGAGCGGCATCCTTATGCATCGTCTTCTTCTCCCTCGGCAGCTCCCCCGCGGGCCAGCGCTGGGGTGGCCGCCGGAACCGGACGGACCACCACCTGATTACGAAAGCGGGCGTCAAACACGGCCGCCGGCCCATCGACCGGCCAGGTTTCAAGCACCCGCCCAACACGGGCCAAGTTTTCGGACCGCGTTTTCCGGCCGACCCGAATCGTTATCTGTCGCCGGGCCAGGAACAGGGTATAGCCCGCGTCCCGCTCCCAGCGAATTTCAGACAGCTGCTCCCGCCACAGCCGACTCGCCGCCAACAGCCGCAGGACGCCGCCCAGTGCACGGCGGGCGGCGGGCGCGTCCAGCCGCAGGTCGGCCACACCACTGACATAGGGCAGATCGAGTCGGACGGTCGAAAGCTCGGGGTTCAAAAAGTAGCCGCCGTGCCGATCAAGATAGACGAGTTGCGCCCCTTGGACAACGGCGACGGGACGACGCGCCTCGACCCAGAGGTGAACGGCGTCGGGCAGTCGGCGTTCGACCCGAGCCTGACGGATCCGGGCCTGGTCGAGAAGCCGGGTTTCGACCTGCCGGCGGTCGACCTCGAAGACCGACATACCGGCGTGTAGACCGCTCCAGCGCCGAATATCGGCCTGCGACAGCCGCCCATCAATGTGGACGACGATGTGCTGGAGGGCGAAATAGGGCTGGTCGGCGACGAAACGGATCAGCTGTCCCCCCACGATCCACAGGCCGCCCAGCAGGACGATAAGGACGAGCAGCCTCGTGCCCCACGATCGAGCCGAACGCGTTCTTGGCGAGAGCATGGTCAGCGGCGTGTGTTTCACCCCGCCCTCCCCTGGCCGTAGAGGGTGGCGCGCTGCAAAATCGCCTCGACCAGCGCCGCGTAGTCCAGCCCGGCGTGGGCGGCAATGCGCGGCAAATAGCTGAGTTCGTGCAGCCCGGGCAAGGAATTGACCTCCAGCACAAAAATCTGCCCGTCTTCGGTCACCCGCGTATCAACCCGGCTATAGCCACTGCAGCCCAGCGCCCGGTGGGCCTCAAGGGCAATCCTGAGCACGCGCTCATACACCGCAGGCGCAAGCGGGGCGGGCATCAGGAACTCCTCTCGGCCGGCCGTATACTTGACCTCGTAGGAGTGAAATTCTCCCTTGGCAATGACCTCCATCGCCCCCAGCGTCTGCTCGCCCAGAATCCCGACCGTGACTTCGTGGCCACTGATATACGCCTCAACCAGGCTAGCCGCGTCAAACCGGGACGCCTCGGCCAGGGCTGCGGGCAGATCGGGGCTGGAGCGCACGATACTCACCCCTACGCTCGAGCCCTCGGCGCTCGGTTTGACCACAACCGGAAACGACAGCGTGGCGAGCTTCCTGTCCGCCGCCCGGGTATCGATCACCTCCCAGGCTGGAGTTGGAATCCCGTGGGTGTGCCATATCCGTTTAGCCATGGGTTTGTTCATGGCCAGCGCGCTGGCCAGGACGCCCGAGCCGGTATACGGGATCCCCAACACCTCCAGGACGGCCTGGACCGTGCCGTCCTCGCCAAACTTTCCGTGCAGGGCGAGGAACACCACATCGACCTGGCGCGCTTGGCTCAGCCACCCGCCGTCAGCCTGCACCTCAATGGCGGTCACAGCGTAGCCCAGGCTGCGCAATGCCTTACACACCGCACTCCCGGTTCGCAGCGAAATCTCGCGCTCGGCCGATACGCCGCCCAGCAGCACGCCGACCGTTTTTCCGCGCCAGCGCGGGCTCTCGGTACTCATGGCCCCTTCTCAGATGCGTGGACAGCCAGACCCGGTCCCCCCCGGCCCGGCTTCCAGTCTCCGACCAGACGCAGCTCCGGCTCAAGCCACACCTGGTGGGCGGCCCACACCGTGCGCTGGACGTGTTCCATCAGCCGCTTTACCTCGGCCGCCCGCGCGCCACCGGTATTCAGGATGAAATTGGCGTGCTGCTCGGACACTTGCGCCTTCCCGCAACGGGCGCCTTTCAGCCCAGCCAGCTCAATCAGACGACCGGCATAGGCACCGGGCGGATTTTTGAACACCGAGCCCGCGTTGGGAGAGCCGTGCGGCTGGCTGGTCCGGCGGCGTGTCTGCGCCCGGCGCATTACCGTGCCGAGCCGGGCCGGCTCCTGAGGGGACAGGCGAAAACCGATCTCAGCCACAATGAAGTCGGGTGGCAGCGCGGTGCGACGATAGCCAAAGCCGAGTTGCTCTGCCGACAGACACACCACCCGAGCGGCACGATCAACACCCCGAATCATTTCCACAACCTGACTCAACTCCCCGCCAAAAGCGCCGGCATTCATCAGCAGCCCGCCGCCCACACTGCCGGGGATGCCCTCGGCAAACGTCACCCCGGCATAGCCCTTGGCCACGGCTTCGCGGACAAAGCGGCCCAGCGAACGTCCAGCGCCAACCCGCACCCGCCGCTTGGTCCGGTCAGCCCCGGACTCGCTCCACCGGCTATAATTAAACCCCTTGCCGAGTTTGACGACAACACCGCGGATGCCCGCATCGCTGATCAGCAGATTGCTGCCGCCGCCCAGGACAAAAAGCGGCAGTCCTTCGGCCCTGACCAGCCCGACGACGGCTTGGAGTTCGGCCAGACTGCGGGGTTCGACAAAGATGTCGGCCGGACCGCCAATCCGAAAAGACGTATAGCGGGCCAGTATGACATCGCGACGGACCTGGCAGACGTGGTCGCTCAGCAGCCGCAGCAGTCGGTTTTTCCGTTCAGCCTGCACCCGTCCCTCTCTTGTGCAACAGCGCCAGCAGCTCGTCCCCAGTCCGATGGATATCCCCAGCGCCCAGGGTCATGACCATGTCACCCGGCCGGACGCAGTCGAGAGCCGCCCGGGCCAGCCCTTCCCGGTCGGCAACAAAACGGACCTCGGTATGACCGCGCCGACGCAGCGCCCGGTACAGCCGGTGGCCCGACACGTCGGCCCGCGGTTCTTCGCCGGCCGGGTAGATCTCGGTCAGCAGGACCGTGTCGGCATCATCAAAAGCGGACAGAAACTCGTCAAACAGATCCTGGGTGCGCGAATAGCGGTGGGGCTGGAACAG
Organism: uncultured Binatia bacterium (SeqCode); assembly: GCA_965243735.1. GTDB lineage: Bacteria > Desulfobacterota > Binatia > Bin18 > Bin18 > JAAXHF01. The sequence goes on along the minus strand of CBDEVZ010000008.1, from coordinate 1,163,126 downwards.
CGCCACCAGGCGCCGCGCCGGGTCGGCCTGGCAGCTCCCCTCACGGGCCGCCCGCAGCGTCGCCCGCAGTTCCTCGGGGTGGTGCGCATAGTCGTCAACAACCAGCACCCCGGCGGCCTCGCCCTTGACCTCAAAACGGCGCTGAATGCCGTCAAAGCCGGCCAGGGCGTGCTGCACGCAGGTAAACGGGATCCCCAACTCCCGCGCCACCGCCACTGCAGCCAGGGCGTTGAGCGCAGAGTGGCGGCCCGGCAGCTTAAGGCGCAGAGGCCCCAACCGCTCGTCGCCGGCCCAGACCTCACAGCGGGTGGTCATGCCCGACACGCGGACATCACGGGCCATCAGGTCGGCCTCCGGACTCAGCCCATAGGTGACAAAGCGCTTGTGGACGTGGGGCAGCAGCGCCCGGACATTGACACTGTCCAGGCACAAGACGGCCCGGCCATAAAACGGGATACGGTTGACAAAGCGTAGATAGGCGTCTCTGACCCGGTCCATATCGCCATAAAAATCGAGATGCTCGGGGTCAATATTGGTGACCACGACAATCGTCGGACTCAGCAGCAGAAAGGTCCCGTCGCTCTCGTCGGCCTCGGCCACCAGGAAGCGGCCCTGGCCCAAGCGCGCGTTCGAGCCGACAACGTTGAGGCGGCCGCCGATCACACACGTCGGATCCAGGTCGGCCTGAGCCAGGATGCTGGCCACGAGCGAGGTGGTGGTGGTTTTGCCGTGGGTGCCGGCAATCGCAATCCCGTATTTGAGACGCATGAGCTCGGCCAGCATCTCTGCCCGCGGGATGACCGGAATACGCAGCTCCCGAGCCCGGCTGACCTCTGGATTGGCGTATTTCACGGCCGATGAGATGACCACCACGTCGGTTCGCAGGTCGATGTGCTCAGCCCGATGTCCATAGGCGATCCGGGCTCCGAGGCGGGTCAGGCGACGGGTCGTGTCCGACTCGACCTGGTCCGAACCGCTGACCTGATAGCCCAGATTCAGCAGCAGCTCGGCAATGCCGCTCATGCCGATCCCCCCGATGCCGACAAAATGAATATGGCGGTTGGTGTCAAACAACACCTGTCCCTGGGGACCGAGCGTCCCAGCCGGACCATTCCCGGGCCGGCCGAGATCCGTGGTCGGTGTTCTTTCGCCCATTAGCGCCCCGCCTCTCCGGTCGCGAGCTGGACTGCAGCCGGGACACAGGCCAGACACTCGCGCAAGACACGCGTCGTCGCATCGGCTTGGCCGCAAGCCGCCGCCGCCCGAGCCATGGCGTGCAGGCGGGCCGGCTCACGCATCAGGCTGCTGAGAGCCTGCGCAACCCGCTCCGCGCTCAGCTCGGCGTCCAGAATCATCAGCGCCGCTCCGGCTCGGACCAGCTGCTCGGCGTTGACGCGCTGGTGATCGTCCGCCGCATACGGGTAGGGCACAAAGATCGCCGGCTTACCCAGGACTGTCAGCTCGGCCAGGGTCATGGCGCCGGCCCGGCAGATGACCAGATCGGCCGCCGCATAGGCCGCGTCCATAGCCTCGATGAAAGGCACCACCTCGGCCTCAACGCCAAGCCGAGTATACGCAGCGCGGACCTCAGTGTGCTCGGCCTGTCCGGTCTGGTGCACGATACGGAGTTGGCCGGACGGCACGCCGAGGGCGGCAAACGCCAACGGCAGGGTTTGGTTGAGGCGTCGAGCGCCAGCGCTCCCGCCGAGGACTAAGACGCCGAACGGTCTGGTCTGCCCGGCGCCGTTCGGCTCCGCAGGTACGGGTGCCGGCTCGGCGCTCCGCCAGCGCACCGGGGTCCCGGTATAGACCGCTTTTCCGGCTGGAAAGCGGGCCACGGTAGCGGGAAAGCCAACACACACGCGGCTCGCAAAGCGTCCCAACAACCGATTGGTGAGACCCGGAATCGCGTTCGGCTCAAGCAGCACGCACGGGATGCGCCGCAGCCAGGCCGCCACGACCGTCGGCCCGGACGCATAGCCGCCCAGGCTGAAAATCAGATCGGGTCTGAACTCGCCCAGGATGCGCCACGCCGAGCCGATCCCGCGCAGGGCTGCCCAGCCGGCCTGGAGCCCGCCCCACCAGCCCCTGCCCCGCAGCTGTTGGGCGGAAATGAGCCGCAGCGGAAAACCCAGGCGCGGGACCAGCCGCCCCTCCAGGCCGTACGGCGTACCGACGAACAACACCTCGGCCGCCACTTTTCGCTGGGCGTCCTGGGCGAGCGCGACTCCCGGAAACAGGTGGCCACCCGTTCCCCCGGCGGCCAACAGCAGCCGCAGCCGTCTGGGTGTGGGCGTCCTAGGCATGCATCTGGTTCTCCGGTCGAATCTCGCGCGACAGGCCCAGCAGGATACCCACATAGACCAGCGCCATGCACAGCGACGACCCACCATAACTGATAAACGGCAGGGGCAGACCTTTTGTCGGGAGCAGGCCCAGCACCACCGCCATGTTCAGGCCGGCCTGACCGACCAGCAGAAAGCCACAGCCAAAAGCCAGCAGCTGACCGAAGCGATGGGGGTGGAGCAGCGCGACCCGCAGGCCGCGGGCACCGACGACGACAAACAGGCCGAGGATAAGCCCCGTCCCCCACAGCCCGGTCTCTTCACCCACCACCGCGAAGACAAAGTCGGTGTGCGCCTCGGGCAGGTAGAACATCTTCTGGCTGCTCTGGCCCAGGCCGACTCCGTGGGTCCCACCCGCCCCGAAGGCCAGCAAGGACTGGTGCAGCTGGTAGCCACCGGCCTGGCGGTGGGCGGCCGGGTCGAGAAAAGACAGCAACCGGGCGCTGCGGTATTCGGCCGCCATGATCCCATACGTCACCACGACCAGGCCGACTCCGACCAGCAGAGCCAAGTGCCGTTTGCGCGCTCCGGCGACAAACAGCAGGACGAGCAGCGTCAGGCCCACAAAGACCGCCCCACCCAGGTCGGGTTCTATCACAATCAGAAAGGCGACCAGCCCAACGACCAGGACGTGGGGCAACACGCCAGACACAAAATCGTGCAGACGCCGGGCCTTTCTAACCAGGGAGAAGGCCAGGTACAGCACGACCGCGCCTTTGGCGAACTCGGATGGCTGGACATTGATCGGACCGAGATGGATCCAGCGCTGGACCTTTCCCTCGGACAGCAGGACGACCAGCAGCCCCACCACTGCCAGCAGCAGGGCCGGATAGGCACAGCGCCAATAGCTGGCCGATGACAGCCGGGCGGTCAGCCCCATCGCCATCAGGCCCAGGACCAGCGCCAGGGCCTGTTTCCAGACAAAGCGGTAGGGCTGATCGCCGTGCTCGGCGGCATAAAAATAGGTGGTGTTCAAGACCATGAGCTGACCGATCAGCAGCAGCAGCAGCACGCTGGTCAGCAGCCAGCCATCCAGCGCTCCGCTGCTGAGACGAGCCGGTGGCCGGCCTTCGCTGCGAGCCGTGTCTGCCTGCGTCCTGCTCTCCATCTTTACCCCGTTTGTCGCGGTGCGACCATCCGCCCGCACCTCACCTCAACTTCAGCGTACACAGCGCCAGCAGCGCGCAAATAATCGACACAATCCAGAACCGGACAATAATCAGGGGTTCCGGCCAGCCCAGCAACTCAAAATGGTGGTGCAGCGGAGCCATACGAAAAATCCGCTTGTGGCGCAGCTTGTACGAGGCAACCTGAACAATGACCGAAGCGGCCTCGGCCACAAACACTCCCCCGGCCAGGATCAGGACGATCTCCTGCTTGCAGATCAGGGCCACAATACCCAGCGCAGCCCCCAGCGACAGCGCCCCGGTGTCGCCCATGAACATCTGGGCCGGGTAGGCGTTAAACCACAAAAATCCCAGTCCGGCGGCGGCCAGCGCCCCGCAGAAGATGGCCGCCTCACCCGCACCGGGGACATTCGGCACCTGTAAATACTCGGCCATCTTGACATGGCCGCTGACATAGGCGAACAGGGCGTAGGTCATCCCGGTAATCATCACCGGCCCAATCGCCAAGCCGTCCAGCCCGTCGGTCAGGTTGACCGCATTTGAGGCACCGACAATCACCAGGGCGGCAAACGGAACATACCACCAGCCCAGGTCGGGCCGCAGGTCTTTGAAAAACGGAATTGTCAGGCTGGTGTCAAAGCCCGGCAGGCAGATCAGCCACACGGCTGCCCCCAGGGCCAGGACCAGCTGACACAACAGCTTGTATTTCCCCCTGAGACCAACCGAATTCTTACGCGACAGCTTGCGGTAGTCATCCACAAAACCGACCGCCCCGAAGCCGACCGTCACCCCCAGCGCCAGCCACACATAGGGGTTGCTCAGATCGGCCAAGAGCAGGGTGGCGACCGTCAGGGAGAACAGAATCAGCGTCCCGCCCATGGTCGGCGTTCCGGCCTTGCTCAGATGCGCCTGCGGACCGTCAGGCCGGATCTGCTGTCCGACCTGCAGGGCGGTCAGCCAGGCGATCAGCCGCGGGCCGAGGAAAAAGGACACCGTCAGCGCCATGATGGCGGCCAGCAGCGTCCGAAAGGTGATATAGCGGAAGACGTTGAGCACCGAGTAGCTGGTATGGAGCGGATACAGCAGCAGGTAGAGCATCAGCCAACCTCCCGTGCGGAGAAATAGTGGCGGACCTCCTCCCGATCATCAAAGTGATGCTTGCGGGTTCCGATAATCTGGTAGTCCTCGTGCCCCTTGCCGGCAATCACCACCACGTCTCCGGGCCGGGCCCCGGCCAGAGCGGCCCGAATCGCGGCCCGACGGTCGGCCAGGATCACATAGCCGTGCCGGGCGGCGGCCAGGGCCGACGGTTCGCCCAGCTGCTGGAGGCCGGCCTCGACCAGACCGCGTTCGGCGTCGGCCAGAATGCGCTGCGGATCCTCGCTACGCGGATTGTCCGAGGTTAAAACAACCAGATCACTCAGCCGACCGGCAGCCTGACCCATGAGCGGCCGCTTGCCCCGGTCCCGGTCACCACCACAGCCAAAGACCGTCACCAGACGTTGGGGGGTCAGCGAACGCACCGAGCGCAGGGTCTTGTCAAGCGCGTCGGGTTTATGGGCGTAGTCGACAATCACCTCAAACGCCTGGCCGACATCGAGCCGTTCCAGACGCCCGGGTACCCTGGGACAGGCGGCGATACCGGCCGCAATCGTCTCGGCCGGCACGCCCAGGGCGTGAGCCGTGGCGGCGGCGGCGACAATATTGTACAGGTGCGGCTCCCCAATCAGGGCCGACGAAAACGCGACCGGTCGGCCCTCCAGACGCAACACCCCGCGCAGGCCGCCCAAGCTGTGTTCACGCGCCGAGACCGAGACCAGCGCGTCGGCACGGCAGCCGTAGGTGATCAGCCGGCCGGGCAACCGGTAGCCGGCCAGCTTCCGACCCCACGGGTCATCGACATTGACCGCAGCAAAGCGCTCGGCTTTGGGCGAGTCGGCCAGCCCGGAGCGAAACAGTCTGACCTTGGCGGCAAAATAGTCGTCCAGGTCGGCGTGAAAATCGAGGTGATCTCGGCCCAGATTGGTAAACACCGCGCCGTTCCACTGGCAGCCGCGGACCCGTTCCTGGACCAGGGCGTGGGACGAGACCTCCATGATTGCGTGATCTACGCCGGCGTCGGCCATGGTGGCCAGCAGGGACTGGAGTTCGACCGCTTCGGGTGTGGTAAAGGGTGCCGGCTGTTGGCGTCTCTGGTAGCGATAATTGACCGTACCAATCACGCCGGGCGACCAGCCCATGGCCAGCCAGATGGCCTCCAGCAGGTAGGTCGTGGTGGTTTTCCCGCTCGTGCCGGTCACGCCGACTAGCGACAGCCGAGCGCTCGGCTGTCCGTAGAACCGGTCGGCCATCAGCCCCAGCAGACGCCGTGGCTCTGCGCAACCGATCAGGCTGAGCGGCCGCGCAGAGCCCGACAGTCGCCGTTGGACGGCGGAGTAATTGTCGTGGGCCACGACAAGGGCGGCGGCTCCGCCCCGCAGGGCGTGGTCTATGAACGCCGTACCGTCGGTCTTCGTCCCCGGCAGGGCGAAAAACACGGCCCCGGGCCGCACCTGCCGTGAATCATAGGCCAGCTGCTCGATGGGAATGTCCAGGCAGCCCGCGGTCTGCACATCGAGGCCCGGGGGCAACAGCTCGGCCAGCCTCACAGCACCCCCTCCTCAACACCGGTCAGCCGGGTCGGAGCCAGGCTCAGACGGTAGAACGGCTGGGCGGTGTGTGGGTCGTGCTGCACGGCCTGAGCGACGACATAGCCGCTCCCGGTCGTGCTGACCCGCCAGCCGTTTCGGTCGGCCAGACGCAGGGCTTCACGCAGGCTGAGACCCAGGAAATTCGGCCGCCCGAACCCATCCGAGCTGGGAGACGGGTCGGACCGGGTCGGGCCGGCGACCTGGACCGGAACGGGTGCGGCCTCGACGCCCAGCGCAGCCACAGCTTGGCTGGCAATGGCCCGGAAAACCGGCGCGGCAACCTGGCCGCCATAGTATCCACCCTGGCGCGGTTCATCGACAGTGATCGCGATCACGAGGCGCGGCGCATCGGCCGGCACGATGCCGACAAAAGAGGCAATATGCGCCTGAGCCGAATAGGCGCCCTCGTCGTCAAGCTTCTGGCTCGTTCCGGTCTTGCCGGCAACCCGAAAGCCTTCGAGCCGGGCTCGCCAGCCGGTTCCGCCGGGTTCAACCACCTGTTCGAGCAGTCCGACCACCTGTTTCGCCGTTTCGGGCCGGACCGCCTGCCAGACGTACTGCGGACGGTTGGCCTCGAGCACCGTTCCCTCGCTATCCCGGATGTCCTGGACGACATACGGCCGCATCAACACCCCATCGTTGGCCAGGGTGGCAAACGCGACGGCCAGCTGCAGCGGAGTGACCGCCACCCCGTAGCCAAAACTCACCGTGGCCAGCTTGATATCCGGCCAGTGCCGATCCGCGGACAGCAGGCCCGAACTCTCGGCCGGCAGATCAATCCCACTGGTCTGGCCCAGACCGAACGCGCGCAGATACCGGAAGTAGGTTTGTTGACCGAGCCGCTCGACGACTTTGGCCGCCCCGATATTACTCGAGTGCTTGATGATCTCGGCAAAGCTCAGCCAGCCGTGCGGCCGATGGTCCTGGACCGTCCGCCGACCGATCCGATAGCGACCCTGTTCACAAAAGATTTGCTCCTCGGCGTGGACCAGCCGACTGTCCAGCGCGGCTGCGGCCAGCAGGGCCTTGAGGGTCGAGCCGGGCTCATAGACCTCGCTGATCAGCCGATTGCGACGGTCTGCGGCCGGTGTGGCCGCCGGGTTGTGGGGATCGAAACTCGGCACCTGGGCCATGGCCAGGATGGCAAAGCTGCGGGGGTCGAGAATGACGACCGTGCCGGCCTTGGCCGCATGCGCCTCAACCGCCCGGGCCAGTTCGTGCTCGGCGATGTATTGCAGTCTGGCATCGAGGCTGAGGCGAACCTCGAAGGTCTGGCTGGGTGCCGTGTCTACCCCCTGGGCAAAAATCACCCGGCCAAAGGCGTCGCGCAGTCCGGTCAGTTCGGCCGGTCGGCCGCGCAAATAGTGGTCATAGGACTGCTCGACGCCGGCCAGCCCCTTGGCGTCAATATCGGTGAAGCCGAGCAGTGGCGCAGCCAGACTGCCCTGAGGATAGACCCGCCGTTCACTCGGCTGGCTGCCAATCCCGTCAATGCCCAGGCTGTGAACCCGGGCCGCCAGCTGGGGCGAGACCCTGCGTTGTAACCAGACAAACGAGGCAGATTTTTTCAGCCGTTGGGCGACCTGTGGAGCCGGCAGACCCAGGGCGGCGGCCAGAGCCGGCAGCCGCTCATCAACCCCGTCCGGCAGCTGAGCGGGGTGGACAAAAAGGGACTCGGCCGCCAGGCTCAGGACCAGCGGCGTCCCGTTCCGATCAACAATCGTCCCCCGCGGCGAAGTCCAGCGAATCCGCTTGTGGTGTTGATTGGCCGCCTGGTCGGCCAGCTCGCGGTGTTGGAGAACCGTCAGCTCGACCAGCCGAGCGGCGACCAGCACGAGGCCCAAGCCCATACACAACGCGGCGACCCACAACCGTTTTTTCATCCCCCCTCCTCATCGTTCTTGGCGGACCGTCTTGACCTGCTTGACCTGACCCGCCCGAGGCAGGCCGAGTCCCAAACGCTGGCGTGCCAACTGGGTAAGACGACCCGATGCCGTCAGCCGACTCCACTCGGCTTCGAGGCGGCGCTGCTCGGCCTCGAGCGTTTGCAGCAGGTGGCGCGTGTCCGACAGCGCGTAGCCGGTTGCCACGACCTGCAGCCGGGTCCAAATCTGGGCACAGACCAGACCTAGGCCGAGCAGGGCGACCAGGCCATGACCCAGCCACCGACGCGCAGGACTCGAATGCGGCATGCTGTTCTCCCTCTCTCCACCAATCTTCCTCTAGCCATAACGCTCTACCGCACGCAGCCGCGCGCTGCGGGCACGCGGGTTAGTAGCCACCTCTGATCGGGTCGGGGTCAACGGTTTTGGTGTCAGGATCTTCACCTTTGGAGACCACCCACAGGCACACAGCTGGAGCCGGGGCGGGCACACACATGAGGCTGCCCAGCGCCGGAAAGCGGTCTTGACCAGCCGGTCTTCCAAAGAATGATAGGCCAGGATGACCAGCCGACCACCCGGTTTGAGCAGACGATAGCCGTCAGCTAGGAAGGTGGACAAATGGTGGAGTTCCCGGTTGACCGCGATGCGGAGGGCCTGAAACGCCCGGGTAGCCGGATGGACGGGCGAACGGGTCGAGCGGGACGGCCGCTTGATGACCTGCTCAATAGTCCGGACCAGGGCGACGGTGGTCGTCAAGGGAGACTTTTTACGCGCCTCGACCACGGCGCGGGCCAGCGCACCAGCGGCCGGCTCCTCGCCCCACTCGCGGAAGATCTGACGCAGCTCGGCCTGGCTGGCGTGATTCACCACATCGGCCGCGCCACCGGGCTCGGTCCGGTCCATCCGCATATCGAGCGGACCGGCACGCAGAAAGCTGAAGCCCCGTTCGGCATCCTCAATTTGCAGCGAGGAAAAGCCCAGGTCGAGCACTGCGGCGTCGACGCCTGACCAGCCCAGCCGGGCCAGGGTCACCAGCGAGCGGCTGAAATTTTCCTGGACCAGGGTGATGCGGGCGCCCCAATCGGCCAGGCGCTGTCGGGCCACGGCCAGCGCGTCAGCATCGCGGTCAAGTCCCAGCAGCCTACCCTTCGGCCCCGTGCCAGCCAGCACCGCGGCAGCGTGGCCGCCGCCGCCCAAGGTGCCGTCCAGCACGTCGGCGTTGGGCCGCAGCCGCAGCTGGGCGAGCGTCTCCTCAAGCATCACCGGCAGGTGGCCTGAAACAGGGGCACGGGACGGGCTGGCCAAGACCGTCTCCATGAGGCCTGTATGCTGGCACGGGTCCATATCAGTCTGTTACAGGCGCGAGGGGAAAAGGGGTGAACCGAAACACGATTTCGTAGAGAACTCGTGGCGCCCGCCAGACACTGCCGCTCCTCATCCACCACCTCCCAGTCGTCTGCGACACATCCCTTCGACTATAATCGTCAGCATTTTGCCTGTCAAGCAAAAATCCTAGGAAACTCAAGCAGTTTGCCGCCACATGACCTGCATTGACTCAGCCCTGCGGCTCCGATACACCTTTCTGCGAGCAGCAAGGATTTGTCGAAAGAAAGCTTTTGCCTGGACCGTGCCGATCACACGGTCCGGGCGTTTTTTTGGTGTGGTTGTGCGCTGGAGCAGCGTATGCAAAAGCGGTATTTGTTAACTCCCGGACCGACCCAGGTTCCGCCCGAGGTTCTGCTGCGCATGTCGCAGCCGATGGTCCACCACCGCAGCCCGGAATTCAGCCGGCTGTTCGCCGAGGTCCAAGCCGGTTTACAGCGGCTGTTCCAAACCGACCAGGACGTGCTCATCCTGGCCGCCTCAGGCACCGGCGCGATGGAGGCGGCGGTCTTCAACACCTGCTCGGCCGGGGAGAGTGTGCTGGTCGTCAACGGCGGCAAATTCGGCCAGCGGTGGCTCGAGATCTGTCGGGCGGCAGGCCTGACCGCAGTCGAAATTCGGGTCGAATGGGGCCAAGCGGTGGCCGTCGAGACGGTCGCCCGGGCGCTTGAGCAGCACCCTGAAGTCCGGGCCGTTTTGGTCCAGGCCAGCGAGACCTCAACCACGGTTCTGCATCCCGTCCAGGATTTGGCGCGCCTGACCCGCCACACTGATCGCCTGCTGATCGTCGACGCCATTACTGCCCTGGGTGCAACCGCAATCCCGATGGACAGCTGGGGGATTGATATTCTGGTCAGCGGTTCACAAAAAGCCCTGATGCTGCCGCCGGGTCTGGCCTTTGTGGCCCTCAGCGCCAGGGCCTGGCAGCGGGCCGCAGCAGCCAGCCTGCCGCGCTTCTATTTTGACCTGCGCCGGGAGCGTCAGGCCCAGCACAAGCATACGACCGCCTACACCCCGGCCGTCTCGCTGATTACTGGCCTGCACGAGGTTCTGCGTCTGCTGCAGGACGAAGGACTGCCCCAGGTGTACGCCCGCCACGCGCATCTGGCCCGGGCGACCCGGGCCGCAGCGCAGGCCCTGGGCCTGCGCTTGCTGGCTCCCGAGCACCCCAGCCCGGCGGCCACCGGGGTGTGGCTGCCCCCCGAGGTAGACGGCGGACGGCTGCTGAACGCCATGCGCACGCACATGGGGGTAGACATTGCCGGCGGCCAGGACCAGCTGAGCGGAAAGATCGTGCGCATCTCCCATATCGGCTATGCCGGCCCCTTTGACGTGATGACCGCCGTCAGCGCCCTGGAGATGGCCCTGGTCTCGTTTGGCTGCGATATCGAACTCGGCCGTGGCGTTCGGGCGGCCCAGGAAGTCCTGCTGACGGGCTGGCCCGAGTTAAACCCTGTCTCAGAGACGGGTCCGGCAGGCAAAGGCCGTTGACACACAGCACGACCATGAGTCCCAAGGTCCTCATCACCGATTCCCTGGCTCCGCAAGGACTGGAGCGCCTCCAGTCCTACCCCAGCCTCGAAGTCGAAGTACGGCCCGGGCTGGCCACGGCTGAGTTGATCCGGCACATCCCGGCCTACCAGGCGCTGATCATCCGCAGCGGCACAAAAGTCACCCCTCCGGTGATTGCCGCCGCAACCCAGCTCCAGGTCATTGGGCGGGCTGGGATCGGGGTCGATAATATCGCGGTCGAAGCGGCGACCAAGCGCGGCATTGTGGTCATGAATACGCCGGGCGGGAATAATGTCACCACCGCTGAGCACGCCCTCTCGATGATGCTGGCCCTGGCTCGGAATATCCCCCAGGCCAACGCCTCGATTCGAGCCGGACGCTGGGAGCGGGGCAAATTCACCGGCAGCGAGGTGTGCAATAAGGTTCTGGGCATTATCGGCCTGGGCAACATCGGAGCGATTGTGGCCGAACGGGCGCTGGGACTGCGCATGCGGGTCATCGCCTTTGATCCGTTCATCACCCCGGAAGCCGCAGCCAAGCTGCGGATCGAGCTGGTGAGCCTGGACGAGTTGTACGCGCAGGCCGACTTTATTACCGTTCATACCCCGCTGACCGAAGACACCCGGGGGCTGATTGATCGGGCCGCCTTTGGCCGGATGAAAACCGGGGTGCGGCTGATCAACTGCGCGCGGGGCGGGATCATTGACGAACAGGCGCTGCTGCACGCCCTCCAGACCGGTTGCGTTGCCGGCGCCGCCCTTGATGTCTTTGTCGAAGAGCCGCCCCCGGCCTCGCACCCCCTGCTGCGGCTCGACAACGTCATCTGCACCCCGCACCTGGGCGCGGCCACCGACGAAGCCCAGATCAATGTCGCGGTGGCAATCGCCGACCAGGTCGCCAACTATCTGACTCGGGGCGTGATTCAGCACGCGGTCAATTTTCCATCGCTGACCCCAAAACTGATCGCCTTCCTCCAGCCCTACCTGCGGCTGGGTGAACAACTGGGCAGCTTTTTGGCCCAGCTGACCGGCGAAGCACCGCTTGAAGTCCACGTCGAATACACCGGCGCTATTACCGATTACGACCTTGCCCCGGCCACTGCGGCGGTTCTGCGCGGGCTGTTGAGCTCTATTCTGGAATCGGACATCAACTACGTGAACGCCCCCCACATCGCCCGCGAACGGGGCGTGCGGGTGGTCGAGTCGCGCAGCAATCGACCCAGCGATTTTCTCAACTCGGTCACCGTCAGCGTTGTCAGCGCGAGCGGCACCAACACGGTCGAGGGAGCGGTCTTCACCAACAATGTGGTCCGGCTCGTGCGGGTCAACACGTCGTATCTTGAAGCCGTGCCCGAAGGCCATATCATTGTCCTGCACAACCACGACGTGCCGGGCGTGGTCGGCAGTGTCGGGACGGTGCTGGGACAGCGCGGGATCAATATCGCCGGGCTCGAACTCGGGCGCGAACGGGCCGGCGGTCAGGCCCTGGCCCTGGTCCATGTCGACGCCCATGTGTCGGCCGAGGTCTTGGACGAACTGCGCGGTCTGGAGTCGGTCATTTCGGCGCAGCAGATTCACCTCTAAGGAGAAGGGTATGAGTACTCTGGTGGTCGTCGGCGTGCAGTGGGGAGATGAGGGCAAGGGCAAGGTGGTCGACCTGCTGGCACGCCAGGCCGATATCATCGTCCGTTTCCAGGGCGGCAGCAACGCCGGCCATACCCTGGTTGTTGGCGGCAAAAAAACGATTGTGCGGCTCATTCCGTCGGGCGTCCTGCACGCCGGCAAAGTGTGTGTGATCGGCAACGGCATGGTCATTGACCCCGCTACCCTGGTGGAAGAAATCGACGCCCTCCAGCAGCAGGGCTGTCTGACCGATCTGGACCTGCTCAAAATCAGCGAAACCGCCCATCTCATCATGCCCTACCACAAGGCGATTGACTTGGCGCGCGAAAAGCGACGCGGTGAGGCCAAGATCGGCACGACCGGCCGGGGCATCGGGCCCTGCTACGAGGACAAGATGGCCCGGGTCGGCATTCGGTTTGTCGACCTGCTCGACGAGACCCTGTTTGAGGCCAAGCTGGCCCGCAACGTGGAGGACAAGAACACCTATCTGCGCACCATTCTGGACGAGCCGGAGCTTGATTTCCGGGCTGTTTTTGACACCTACTGTCAACTCCGCGAGCGCTTGCGGACGTGCATCGGCAACACCTCCCGCTACCTGCACGACGCGATCAGGGGCGGCAAGAAAGTCTTGTTTGAGGGCGCCCAGGGCACCCAGCTCGACGTGGACCACGGCACCTACCCGTACGTCACCTCCTCGAATACCGTTTCCGGAGCCGTGTGCGCCGGCGCCGGTGTTGCACCACAGCACATCCACAGCGTCATCGGCATCTCCAAAGCCTACGCCACCCGAGTCGGCGGAGGCCCCTTCCCCACCGAGCTGTTTGGCGCCGAGGGAAATCAGCTGCGTCAGGCCGGGGGCGAGTTCGGGACAGTTACCGGACGGCCGCGACGGTGCGGCTGGCTGGATACCGTAGTCGTCCGCACCGCAGCCCGGCTGAACGGGGTCGAGAGCCTGGCTCTGACCAAGATTGATGTCTTGAGCGGCCTCGACACCCTGCGGGTATGCACCGGCTACCGCTACCAGGGTCAGGACTATGATGAGGTTCCGGCCAGCGCCCACATGCTCGAACACCTCACCCCAGTCTATGAAGAGCTGCCCGGCTGGACCGAACCGCTGACCGATATTCGCAGCCTGGACGCCCTGCCGACGAACGCCCGGCGCTATGTTGAGCGCATCGAGAGCCTGCTGGACATCCCGATCAAAATGATTTCGGTCGGCGCCGGCCGGGAAGAGACGATTCTGATCCGGCCCTCGTTTTTCTAGGGCGTGTCATCAGTTAGCGTGCCCCCCTGGTCGGCTTTCCTGTCTCGTCTCGGTATACTGCCCTGGTCAGCCCAAGCGAAGGGAGGGTGCACAATGGCGAGACGGTATGCGTTACGCGAGGATCAGTGGGAACGGATTCAGGACCTGCTGCCCGGCCGGGAGGGCCACGTCGGGGGCACGGCGCGGGATAACCGGTTGTTTGTGGAAGCGGTCTTATACCGCTATCGTGCGGGGATTCCCTGGCGCGATTTGCCGAGCCGGTTCGGGGATTTTCGCGTGATTCATACGCGCCACATGCGCTGGAGTAAAAGTGGGGTCTGGGAGCAGGTTTTCAAGCAGCTGGCCGCCGATGCGGATAACGAATATGCCATGATCGACGCCACGATCATCCGCGTCCACCAACATGGGGCGGGGGCAAAAGGGGGGACCCCGCGGCCGAATGCATCGGCCGCTCCCGCGGGGGCTTGAGCACGAAAATCCATGCGACGTGCGATGCGCTCGGGAATCCGACCGGCTTCCATCTCACGCCCGGCCAAGCCTCTGACCTGGCCGGTGCGGAGGCCCTCTTGCCCCATCTGCTGAAGCACGTGCGGGCTTTGCTCGCCGATAGAGCCTATGACGCCCACGAGCGCGTCATTGACCGTTTGGAGCAGGCGGAGGTGACGGTGGTCATTCCCCCCAAAGCCAATCGGCGCCAGCCTCGCCCCTATGATAAGCACCTCTATCAAGCGCGCCATCTGATTGAAAACTTCTTCGCCAAACTCAAGCAATACCGTGCTCTCGCCACCCGCTACGACAAACGCGCTGTCAGCTTTCTCGGAGCCATCTATCTCGCTGCCTCGGTGATCCTCCTTAACTGATGACACCCCCTAGGTCGGTCGGCCCAGCCCCTGCAAGCGCGCCCGCGTGTCCGGCGAGACGGCCAGCACCAGCCCGCCGACCAGCCCGGCGCCGAAAATGAGCGCTGTCCAGCTCAGGCTCAGGGCCAATGCCTCGTTGTGGACGACCCCGACGAGCGACAGAAAGAAGACAAAGCTGCCCTCACGGACCCCCAGTCCGCCAAAGCTCAGCGGCAGGCCACTCAGCAGCGTAATCAGCGGCACACACATCAGGAGGTACCACAAGGGGACGCTGATATTGAGCGCATGGGCCAGGAGTAGCAGCAGACTAATCTGCAAGAGATGGAAGCCAAAGGCCAAGCCGCACACCCCGAGGACAAGCCTCGGCCGGCTGTGGTAGGGCGCAAACAGCTTTTCGCTGCTCCGCCGGATGAGGTGACCGGGCTCGAACAGCAGCCTCGCCAGGCGCGGCAGCAGCCACCACACCGGCACACAGCCAACCGCCACCGCAATCGTTCCGTAACACACCACGGCCGGCAGGACGGTCGGTCCCAGCACGAGAAAGCTGAGGGCGCTGACCCATATCAGCATGACTACACCGCTCGCCCGGTCGGCCAGCACCGACTGCAGGGCGCGACCGACCCCCTGACGTCCGCCGGCCAGCAAGACGCTGCGTCCCACGTCCCCGGCGATCGTACTTGGCGCGAACAGGTTGAGGTACATGCCGCCAAAGTAATAGCTGACACAGGCCCGTAGCGGCTGATCAAATCCCACAGCCCGGGCCAGCCAGCGCCACTTATACGCGCACAGCACCTGTCCGAGCACATAGCCGACAAAGGCCACTGCGACATAGCCGGGCTGAGCGGCCCGCAGCTGGCTGACAAACGTCCGCCAATCGGCCGACACAAACAGCACGCCGAGGAGCAGGAGGCTCACGCCGAGTTGGAACCAACGGGAAGAAAAGACAGACAAGGGAGGAGGGCTTTCGTAGGAGTAAGGCTTGGATTTTTGCTGTCCGGCCAGCTATGCGGGGTATCGGGTAGCGTGGCAAGAGACCCGTCGCCAGGTCGAGCGGCCCCGAGTAAGGACCGCTCATTTGAGCTTCAGCAACGGGTAGTCCGGCGACTCCGGGCGCGGCGTCAGGGTCCGATTGGTACAATCGGCGATGAGATCCAGGGCTCCGAGGATGATTTGGCCGATCAGCGGCTCACTCAAGGGAGGGCGGACAACACAGTCGGTGCTCATAAAACGGTTGCCGATGCGGATGGTCAATGGACCCGCCACCGGGCGCTCTGCCTGTTGTCGGATTTCCAAGCCGAGCCGCTCAACCACATTCTGCGGCAGAACCAGCATGACGGTACCGGTATCGACAATCGCGTCAACGCTGGAACGACGAATAGCGGATTCCTCGCCACCTCCTCGCTCAAAAACCCCGCGGTCAATGGGATTTTCAAGCGTCACATTGACGGTAATCTCTCCCATGGCGTCCTCCTACGATACTCGCTTTCTCTCCTGAAGCCATCGTGCTAGCTTTCGTATCATCAGCCTTAGGAGAAGCATCCCGTGAGAACAGACCAGCCTAAAGACATCGTTTATCCCCACATCACTTTCAATGCTCGGGGTCGTCCCTGCATAGACGGAACTCGACACAGGGTCATCGATATCATTGCGGATCACGTCGCACATGGCTACAGCGCAGCGCAAATCGTGATGCACTATCCTGACCTGACGCCCGCCCAGGTTCATGCCGCTCTCACCTATTATTACGACCACCAAGAAGCCATGGATGCGGCTCTGAGCGCGAGTTATGACCGAGCAGAGCGCCAGCGTCGCCAACACATACCACACCCAAAACTCGCTTCAGCCCGGATGCGTCCAGCCGAATAATGCTGCGATTGTACATGGATGTCCACGTCAGCGCTGCAATCACCGCCGGCGCGAGGCGGCGAGGCATAGAAGTGCTCACAGCTCAAGAAGACGGAAGCCAGCGCTTTGAAGATGTGCTGTTGCTCGACCGTGCGACCGCATTGCAGCGGGTGCTGTTCAGTCAGGATGAGGATTTAATTGCAATCGCTCGGGAACGCCAACTCTCCAGCGTATTCTTTGCCGGTCTGATCTACGGCCATCAACTTGCCGCTACGATCGGGAAGTACGTGTTGGATCTCGAACTGCTGTGCCAGGCGCTTGACCCAGAAGACATGGCGAATCGAATTGAATATCTCCCTTTCGATTAAACTGAACGATTGCTGGGTTGATATTCCAGACTGGCCGCCTGTCCTCAGGCGTCAACCGTCTCGCCCGACAACGCCACCCCATCCAGATGACTGGTATCGTTCACATAATGGATCAGCGCGCTGCCATCCGCACTCAGGGTCACCTTGCTCAGGCCGGTGTTGCCGATTTTGTCGATCTTGCGGAACTCGCTCATGGCCAAACCGCGGCAGTGCAGCAAGAACGCCCGCACCGCACCGCCGTGGGTCACCACCGCCACCTGCTGACCGGGGTGCCTGGTGACCAGTGACCGGGCGGCATCAATCAGGCGGCCCTGAAAATGGGCGAAGGTCTCGCCGCCGCCCCGGGGCAG
Source organism: uncultured Binatia bacterium (SeqCode) (assembly GCA_965243735.1). Classification (GTDB taxonomy): domain Bacteria; phylum Desulfobacterota; class Binatia; order Bin18; family Bin18; genus JAAXHF01. Next base: position 1,145,877 of record CBDEVZ010000008.1, on the reverse strand, counting down.
ATCCTCACCCGCCCGCAAGCGTTCCCACTCCTCGGGGTGGCGGGCAATCACCTCGCCGGTCCGCAGCCCGCTCCAGGTGCCGATATTCATCTCCCGCCAGCCGGTCTCAATGGTCGGCTCGACCCCCAGGGCCTGGCCCAGAATCATCGCCGTATCCACCGCGCGGATCAGGTCGCTGGTATAGATCGCCTGGACCGACTGCTTTTCCGCGTCCAGCCGTCGCGCCAGACGCCACGACTGGTCACGCCCGTTGTCGCTCAGCGGCACATCGGCCTGGCCCTGCCAGCGGTTTTCCTGATTCCACACCGTCTCTCCGTGTCGGACCAAGAGTATACGGACCCCCTCCATGGCTCTCCTCATGAATCTCGATTCGTCAGACTCGTGGGTTTTCGGGCGCACTGCGGTTCAGGTGGTGTTAGCACGTCCGGCCCCGGATTGCCAGATTGCGGGCCGCTCCCGACCTGTCCGGCAGCCTTGTCTTGACCGCCAAGGGGAACGATGATCTTTTCTCAATGAGGCAGGCCTCATCGTTCAGCCTGGCCAGTCGAGAGCCCCAGAGGAGAGACACAGCATGCAATACGGTGCCTTTTTACCCCACATCGGTCCGCTGGCCAGAGGCGACGTGCTGAACAACATTCGGACCACCGCCCAAACGGCCGAAGCCCTAGGCTACGATTCCGTGTGGGTGGGCGATCACATCGTCACCCCGCTGGCAATCAACTCATCATATCCGTATACCGCCAACGGCGCGTTTCCGCTTGACCCGCACGCGCCCATCCTTGAACCGCTGACAGTCTTGAGCTTTGCCGCAGCCTGCACCACCACCATCCGTCTCGGCACGGCCGTCCTGGTCCTGCCCCATCGGAATGCGGTGGTGACCGCCAAGACGGTCGCCACCCTCGATGTCTTGTCCGCCGGCCGGGTCATCCTGGGGGTTGGCGTGGGCTGGATGGAGGAGGAGTTTCGTGCCCTCAACGCCCCATTTGCCGACCGCGGCCCGCTGAGCGATGAGAGTGTGGCGGTCATGAAGGCCCTGTGGACCACAGACAGCGCCAGCTTCTCGGGCCGCTTTCACCAGTTCCCCGAGCTGTGCTGCGAGCCCCGACCGGTCCAACGTCCCCACCCGCCGATCTGGCTGGGCGGGCATACCGGACCGGCCCTGCGCCGGATCGTCGAATACGGCGACGGCTGGGCGGCCGTGGTGTTCAGCCCCGAGGAGTTTGCCGAACGGGTGGACAAACTCAGGGACAGGGCGGCCAAGGCCGGACGGGACATGTCAACGATTACCCTGTGTGTGTCGCCCCGCGGCAAACGGCCCGAGGCCATCGTCGATGACATTCCTCGCTACCAGGAGCTGGGAGCGAGCTATCTGTACCTGGCGTTTTTCAACTTTGCCCGCAGCTATGAAGAAATGGCCGGCATGATGGAACGCTTCGCACGGGACGTGAAGCTGATTTAGCCCGGTCCAAGTCTGAAATCGCCCTGGCGCCAGGTGGTCTTCGCACGGCGAGGGATAGAACATGAGCGGACAACAGGCACCCACTTCTCAGCAAAAAAGCGGATTCAGGTATCTGCCCGGCGTTCTTCTTGTGGCCGGATTGCTGCTCTGGGGCTGCTCGGGTTCAGAGCCCAGCAAGGAGCTGATTCACATCTCACAGGTTGAGCTGCTCCGCTTTAACGCCGAATCGCTGACCGTCCGGCTCGAATATGACCTGGCCGAGGACGTCGAGCTGCCTCTGCCCTACCTCGAAGTGTTGGTCTTTCCGCTCGAACCCGAGGTCAGGCTGGCCGGTACGCTCGATCCCTTCAAGCGCTACGCCGGCTTGGTCTCGGTCAGCTTTCCCATCCCGGCCGAGGCCGACATCGACTGGGACGATCTCAGCGATCCAGACACGTGTTGTACGGTTTCCCTCAAGGGCCTGCGGGCCGACGGTGAGGTGGAGCGGATCAGCAATCAGGTCGTCGTCGGCCTGCCCGGAGTGTCAGGTTGACAGGGCGCGCCGCCTGCGCGTAGTGAACAGTGAAGATCGTCGCCTAGAAACGCCACACAGGAGAGCAGCCATGGCCCAGATTATTGACGCGGATGGACATATTCTCGAGCCACCGAGCGTCTGGCAGGAGTATACCGAGCCGGCCTATCGCGACGGGGTGATTCAGATTTTTCGTGACCGTGACGGCATTGACAAACTCAGGATCAACGGCCAAGTCCGCCACGACCGCAACATGGCGATTGCCGCAGCGTGTACGCCGGGCGGGCTGTCCGACCCGCATAAAGCCCGGACCATGGGCTGGGACGAGATCGTTGTGGGCGGCTATGACCCCCACGCCCGGGTCAAGGACATGGACCTCGAAGGCATTGAGCAAGCCTTTTTCTATCCCAGCCTGTGGCTGATCTATGGCGACCTGGAAGACCCGCAACTGGCCGCGGCCGCGTGCCGAGCCTATAACAACTGGATTGCCGACTTCTGCAAGCCGTACCCCGAGCGCTTCTTTGCCGTCGCCCCGCTGCCGCTCCAGGATGTCAATGAGGCGGTCACCGAGATGCGCCGCGTCGTGAGAGAGCTGGACATGCGGGCCGTGTTCATCCGTCCCAACCCGTTCAACGGTCGCCGGCTGAACGATTCGGCCTATGACGTGCTGTGGCGCGAGGCCGAGGCACTGAACATTCCAATCGCCATTCATGGCAGCTTTGGCACCAAAATGCCGACGCTGGGCCAGGAGCGCTACAAAGACCCGTTTTTCTTCCACATGGTCTGCCATCCCTGGGAGCAGCAGGGCGCGTGCATGGATATCATCTGCGGCGGGGTGCTGAGCAAGTTCCCCCGGCTACGGGTCGCCTTTCTGGAATCGGGCGTGGGCTGGATCGGTTACTGGCTCGACCGCATGGACGGTCATTTCGAGAAAATGGGCCACTACGTGCCGTGGCTGAAGCAAAAACCGAGCGAACATTTCAAGCAGCAGTGCTTTATCGCCCTCGACCCCGACGAACGTACCCTGCAGGGCATGGTCGCCATGGGCCTGGAAGACTGCGTAATCTGGGGCTCGGACTATCCGCACTTCGACTGCACCTTCCCGGGCGTGGTCGAGGAGGTTCGGGAAGCCTGCGCGCCGCTGTCGGAGGCGGCCCGGACCAAGATCATCGGAGAAAACGCCAGACGGCTGTACAACCTGTAGCCCACGCCGGAGGGTGGTATGGATCTCAGCTATTCCAAACAGGATAAGGCTTTTCGCAAACAGGTCCGGGCCTGGATGAAAAAAAACGTCCCCAAAAAGGACACATCGCTCAGCAGGCTGGCGCCCGACGATCCACGCCGCATCGAGCGCGCAAAAGCCTGGCAGCGCAGCCTGCATCAGGCCGGCTATGTGGCCAGGGGCTGGCCCAAGGAGTACGGCGGTCAGGGCGACGGCGATGTCATGCGCCAGACCATCGTCAACGAGGAACTCGTCCTGGCCCGGGCGCCGGGCCTGATCGGCGCCTCGGGCCTGACCATGCTCGGCCCGACCCTCTTGCAGTGCGGCACCGAGCAGCAGAAACAGCGCTATCTGCCCACGCTGCTGACCGCCGAAGAGATCTGGTGTCAGGGCTATTCCGAGCCCGGCTCGGGCTCGGATCTGGCCTCCCTGCGGACGCGGGCCGAACTGGTCGGCGACGCATTCATCATCAACGGCCAGAAGGTCTGGACCTCGGGCGCGCAGTTTTCGGACTGGATGTTCTGTCTGGTCCGAACCGATCCGGACGCGCCCAAGCACCGCGGTATCTCCTACGTCCTGATCGACATGAAAACGCCCGGGATTACGGTCCGCCCCCTGGTCCAGATGACGGGCGACGCCGGCTTCAACGAGGTGTTTTTCGAGGATGTGCGCGTGCCCCGGGACAACCTGGTCGGCGAACTGCACCAGGGCTGGATGGTGGCCAACGCGACCCTGTTTCACGAGCGCAACATGCTGGGCTCGACAACCCGCACCCAGATGATGATGCACAATCTGCTGCGGCTGGCCCGCAGCCATCGGCGCTACGGCAAGCCGGCGGCCGAGGATCCGGTCATCCGCCAGAAGCTGGCCGAGCTGCTCGGTCGGGTCGAGGCCATGAAGTACCACTCGCTGCGCCAGCTGACCGATGTTATCAAAGGCCGCCGGGCCGGGCTCGGAGCCATGGTCAACAAGCTGGTCGGCACCGAGCTGAACCACGACATCTGTGCCCTGGCGCTCGAGATCATGAACTCCTACGCCCCACTCAAACGCGGGGCAGACCGGGTGATCGATAACGGCGTGTGGCAGTACGAGTTCATGTTCACCCTGGGTCTGATTATCGGCGGCGGCACCTCACAGATCCAGAAGAACATCATCAGTGAGCGGGGCTTGGGCATGCCCAAGTCGGGCTGAACCGCAGTCGAGGGAGCGCTATGGATTTTGGCCTGTCAGCCGAACAGGAGCTGCTGCAAAACACGGCCCGAGAATTTCTGAGCCAGGAGTGTCCGCCCGGCCTGGTCCGAGAGCTGTACGACGATCCCAAGGGGTTTTCGCCCGAACTCCACCGCAAGACGGCCGAGCTGGGCTGGACTGGTCTGCTGATCCCCGAAGCCTACGGCGGCCTGGGGCTCGGCATGCTGGATATGGCGGTTCTGCTCGAAGAGATCGGACGGGCGGTCGTGCCCGGCCCGTTTGTGTTCTCGTCGGTGCTGACCACGCTGGGCCTGGTCCAGGCCGGCAGTCCGGCCCAGCAGCAGACCTGGCTGCCGCGTCTGGCTGCGGGCCAGGCGATTGGCACGCTGGCCTTTCTTGAGGCCGACGACCGTCTCGACGCCCGGGGCGTGCGGCTCAAAGCCAAAAAAACCAAACACGGCTATGTGCTGTCCGGGACCAAGCTGTTTGTCCCGTTTGCGGAGGTCGCCGACGTGCTGCTGGTGGTGGCGCGGACCTCCGGCAAGGCCGAACAGGGGGTCAGCCTGTTCCTGGTCGAGCGTCAGGCTCCGGGCCTCAGCCTCGCCCCGCTCGATATCGTTGACCAGACCCGCCGGGTGTATCGGGCCGAGTTCCAGCAGGTTGCCGTCCCCAGAACCGCCCTGCTCGGCAAAAAGGACAAGGGTTGGAAAATCGTGGCCAGGCTGCTTGACGCGGCGTGTGTAGCCCTGGCCGCCGACAGCCTGGGCGGGGCGCAGAAAGCCCTGGAGCTGGCCGTCGAGTACGCCAAAACCCGCACCCAGTTCAACCGACCCATCGCCTCATTCCAGGCCTTGAAGCATATGGCGGCAGAGATGGCCAGCGACATTGAGCCCGCCCGGTCGCTGGTGTGGTATGCGGCCTACGCCTTTGACGCCCTGCCCGCCGAGGCATCCCGAGCCGCAGCCCTGGCCAAGGCCCGGCTGTCAGACGTGTATGCCCGCACGACCAACCGGGCGGTCCAGATGCACGGTGGCATCGGCTTCACCTGGGAGCACGATATGCACTTCTGGTTCAAGCGCGCCAAGTGGAACGAGTTCGCCTTTGGGGATGCCACCTACCACCGCGAGCGGCTGGCCCAGCTCGAAGGGTTTTAGGCGCAGGTCAGGCTAGACTCTCGGGTGGGAAATCGCTAGAAAAGGGAAGGCGAACGCGGCCGACCACCGCAGCGGGAAGCGCGTCTCGTTCACCTTCAGCTCACATCATTCTCAGGGGAGGACAAGCATGGCGCTCCATATTGGTGAAGAAGCTCCGAATTTTACCGCCGACACAACGGAGGGCACAATCAACTTCCATGACTGGATTGGGGACAGCTGGGCGATTCTGTTCTCCCACCCCAAGGATTTCACCCCGGTGTGCACGACCGAGCTGGGCTATATGGCCGGCCTCAAACCCGAATTTGACAAGCGCAACTGCAAGATCATCGGCCTCAGCACCGACCCGGTCAGCGATCACACCAGCTGGGTCAAAGACATCGCAGAAACCCAGGGGCATGCGGTCACCTATCCGCTGATCGGCGACGCCGACCTGGCCGTCTCCAAGCTGTACGACATGATCCACCCCGAGGCCAGTGGCAGCGCCCCGCGTACCGCAGCCGACAACGCCACCATTCGCTCGGTCTTTGTGATCGGGCCGGACAAAAAGATCAAGCTGATGCTGACCTACCCGATGACCACCGGCCGCAACTTCGACGAGGTCCTGCGAGTGCTGGACTCCATGCAGCTGACCGCTCAGCACAAGGTCGCCACCCCGGTCAACTGGCGCCAGGGCCAAGACGTGATCATCGTGCCTGCGGTGTCTGACGCCGAGGCCAAGGAAAAATATCCCGAGGGCTGGAAGACCCTCAAACCCTACCTGCGGCTCGTCTCCCAGCCGAAATAGGCGTTACCGACCACAACGGTGAACGCGGATCTCTTCTGGAGGAGGAAGTCATTCTCCAGAAGAAATTCTCATTCGTCTTCACCCCAGCCAGCAAAACGTTCCGCCCAACAGCCCCACAATCCCCGCCCAATAGCCGAGCCAGCGGGCCAGCTCGGTCCGGGGGGTATGTCGACGCACGATCCGGACTTCGCCAACCCCGGCCTGTCCGCCGTTTGGCGCCCCGGCCACGGCTCGGGTCATGGCTGCGGCACAGTCACGGGCAAAACGGTGCTGCATCCACCGACCCAGCGGGTAACCGAGACGAAACAGCAGGTGCCGGGGTCGAGAAAACGCCAGCAGGTCGTACCACACCGAATCGTCGGTGTGGTGCCACTCGACGCTGAACCGCTCCTCACCGCGCGCCATATGGGCGTCAAGCGTGCCATAGGCAAAACCAAAGCGGTCAATCGCTCCGGCATCCTGCCACACGTAGACAACCCGGCAGGCGTTCAGAAACCACACCCCGGCCAGCCGGGCGATGACGGCGACCACCTGCCCTTCAGCTACAGGCCGCTCAACAGAGGGAAAGGCGGACATCTTCCCGCTCAATTGGCTATCAGCGTTCGCCTGTGGCCGCAGCCTGACCCAGCCGAGCCGAAACATCCGCCAGCTGTCCAGCGCCGCGCGGGCGGCTCGAAAGGTCGTCCGCCCGTATCCCAACAAGACCCGATGATGATCGACTGCACAGCCCGGAGGCGGGCTGGTGCGCGACGCGCCGGTCTCGGCATAGCTGTAGGGGCAACCGGCCTGGACGGCCAGAAAGGCGGCCGTCCGCGCCGCATCCGGCTGGCGGAACAACACCATGGGCTGACGGCTCAATCAAACTCGCTGTAATTCATCACCCGCCAGCCGTCTTGCCCCTTGCGCAGGCTGAGCAGCAATTCTTTCTGAAACTCCCCGCCCCCGGCCACCGTAATCCTGGCCTGATACTGGAAGGATACGCTGGTGTCGCCGCGCGGCGTTTCTTTCACCAGGCTGTAATACACCCGCGGCAGCCGGGTGTTGGCGTCAATCGCCTGCCCCTCGGTCAGGCGAATCTCGTCCTCAACACGTTTGAGCGCCAGACCAGTGCAGTAATCCTTGGCCGCCTGCAGGTCCATGCGCACATAGTGCGCGTCCAGAAAGCGTTCGGCCACGCCGCGCGGACTGTTCGGGTCGGGCTGACAGGCACTCAGGGCGACGACGAGAGCGAGCGCAAACAAGCAGAGCAGCAAGCGGTTCATTCGACTGTCCTTGGCTTAATTTTTCTTCTTGGCGAACAATGCCTCAAGGCGCGCCCGGGCGTCAGCCGCTTGGCTCGGCTCGACCGTGGGCCGGGTGGCCGGGTTCCCCAGCGAAAAATAGTCGCAGAAATTAGCCGCGTCTTTGTCCCGGACCGGCTCGACGTTTGGCTCGCGGCAGGCATTTGACACGTGGGGGTCGTAGAACACACAGTTCAGACAGCAACGCACCTCGGCCTCACAGCCCGGACAGCTGTCCCGACGGCCGACCCGCTCGACAGCATGGATTTCGGCCCCGCACTGGTGACAGGTCGGCGACTGTGGCATGGCGCATCCTCCGTTTCTCGACACCGCTCTTTATTCGGCACAGACTTATTGATACCATTGCCCCGTTCTTGTCCAGACTATGAAGATACCGACTATTCCCAGCCTGTTGGCCCGCTACGAGGTTTTCCTGCGGGTGGAGCACAACCTCTCCACCCACACCCAGCGGAACTATCTGAGTGATGTGGCCCAATTTTTCACCTTTGTGGAAAGACCCACTCCACGGGCCAACCCGCGCCCGCTCGGCATCCAGCAGATTGATCACCATCTGATCCAGGCTTTTCTGTCGAGCCTGTACCGCGATCACACCAAGAGCTCGATCAGCCGCAAACTCTCGGCCCTGAAGAGCTTTTTCCGTTTTCTGGTCCGCGAGGGCGAGTTGCAGCGCGACCCCAGCCTGCAGCTCGGGTCTCCCAAAAAAGACCATCCGCTGCCGAGCTATCTGCCGGTCGACGAGATGTTTCGTCTCTTGGACGCCCCGCCGCCCGACTCGGCCGTCGGCCTGCGGGCGCGAGCCATGCTCGAAGTCCTGTACTCATGCGGCTTGCGGGTCAGCGAACTCGTCAGCCTCGACTGGGACGATGTCGATGACAACCTGGAAGTTGTCCGGGTGCAGGGCAAGGGCAATACCGAACGGGTGGTGCCGATCGGGCGCCGTGCGCTCGACAGCCTGGCCCGCTACCGGGCTCAGATTCCGAGCCTGCTGACGCCAAAGAAACGCGACGCCAGCCCCCGCTCGCCCAGCTGTCCGGCCGTCTTTCTCAACCGTCGTGGCGGACGTCTGACCACCCGCAGCGTGGCCCGTATTGTGGCGGACTATGCCCGTGCCTGCGGCATCAGCCTGAAAACCAGTCCCCACGCGCTACGCCACAGCTTTGCCACCCATCTGCTCGAGGCTGGGGCCGACCTGCGCGCCATCCAGGAACTCCTCGGTCACGCCAGTCTGTCCACGACTCAAAAATACACCCATGTGAACCTCGACCACCTCATGGAAGTGTACGATAAGGCGCACCCGCGCGCCTAGCGCAGCGGTGCTCCAATGAGGAACGAGGCAGGAGGGAAGGCTATGGGCGGAAGACCGACCTGCTTTACTGCGCTGCGTTTTCCGTTCTGCGTTCTGCATTCTGCGTTCTGCATTCCGCAACAGGAGGTGGGCGGCTCATGAAAGGCTACAGCATGCACGGCACGACCATCGTGTCGGTCCGCCATCAGGGTCGGGTTGTCATGGCCGGGGATGGTCAGGTCAGTCTGGGTGACGCGGTCATGAAACACACGGCGCGCAAGATCCGCCAACTGTCCCAGGGCAAAATCCTGGCCGGCTTTGCCGGCAGCACGGCTGACGCCCTGACCCTGTGCGACATGTTTGAAAAAAAACTCGAAGAGTACAATAACAACCTGCGCCGGGCTGCGGTCGAGCTGGCCCGTGACTGGCGTTCAGACCGGGTGCTGCGGCGGCTGGAAGCCCTGATGGCGGTCGTCGACCAGGACTCGTCGCTGCTGATCTCAGGCTCGGGCGACGTACTCGAACCCGACGACGGCATTCTGGCTATCGGCTCGGGCGGCAACTACGCCCTGGCCGCAGCCCGGGCCTTGCTCAAATACACAGAGCTGGACGCCCGGACGATTGCCGAAGAAGCCATGCGTACGGCCGCAGAGATCTGCGTGTACACCAACGCCCACATCACGCTCGAGGAGCTGTCCTATGGCGAACGCCGTTAATGCTGCCACCCGTGTCGATCCCGAGCCCCAAGAAGCGGTGCTGCCGGTTATGACTCCGCGCGAAATCGTATCTGAACTCGACCGCTACATCATCGGCCAGGCCAAGGCCAAGCGGGCCATGGCCATTGCGCTGCGCAACCGTTGGCGTCGCCAGCAGGTTCCGCCGGAGCTGCGGGATGAGATCGCGCCCAAAAACATTCTGATGATCGGCCCGACCGGGGTCGGTAAGACCGAGATCGCCCGCCGGCTGGCCCGGCTGGCGCAGGCGCCGTTCGTCAAGGTCGAGGCCTCCAAATTCACCGAGGTCGGCTATGTCGGCCGCGATGTCGAGTCCATGGTCCGCGACGTGACCGAACTGTCTGTGAATATGGTCAAGCAGGAGGCCAAGGAACGGATTCAGGTCAAGGCCCAGGCCCAGGCCGAAGAACGGATTCTCGATCTGCTGTTGCCCCCTCCGCCCTCGCGGGCCGGCTTCAGTCAGACCGACGGCCACGACACCGACGACCCGACCCAGCAGCCGGGACAGGCCACCCGCGAGAAGATGCGTCGCATGCTGCGCCAGGGAAAACTCGACGAGCGCGAGGTCGAAATCGAGCTGACGCGGCCCGCCTCACCCTTCATCGAGGTTATGGCTCCCCAGGGCATGGAAGACATGGAAAACCAGCTCAAAGAAATGTTCTCCAATATCATGCCCCAGAAGACCAAAAAGCGGCGCCTCAAGGTACCCGAGGCGGTCGAGCTGTTGACCCAGGAAGAGGCCGACAAACTGGTCGATATGGAGGCGGTGGTCCGCGAGGCGATCCGTCGGGTCGAGCAAACCGGCATTATTTTCATCGACGAAATCGACAAGATCGCCGGCCGTGACCACGCCCAGGGTCCGGACGTCTCGCGTCAGGGCGTGCAGCGCGACCTCCTGCCCCTGGTCGAGGGCTGCACGGTCAGCACCAAATACGGCATGGTCCGCACCGACCACGTGTTGTTTGTCGCCTCGGGCGCCTTCCATACCGCCAAACCGTCCGACCTGATTCCCGAGTTCCAGGGCCGCTTTCCGATCCGGGTCGAGCTCGACGCCCTCAACCGGCACGACTTCATCCGCATCCTGACCGAGCCCAGGAACGCTCTGCTGACCCAGTACAGCGCCCTGCTGGCGACCGAGAACGTGACCCTCGCCTTTGTAGCCGACGCAGTCGAAGAGATCGCCCGGATCGCCGCCATCGTCAACGAGCGGACCGAAAACATCGGCGCTCGTCGCCTGCATACCGTGGTCGAACGTCTGGTCGAGGATCTGTCCTTCGACGCCCCGGAGCTTGATGGGCAGGAAGTCACCATCAATGCCCAGGTCGTCAGAGACAAGCTCGAAGAGATTGTCAAAGACGAGGATCTGTCGCGGTATATTTTGTAAATTACTTCCGAACCGTCGTGCCCGACTTGTCACGCATCAGGTCGGACACTCGGCGCGCCTCGCTGTCGTGCCCGCCGAGCAACGCCTGACGGAACTGCTCGGTCAGCATCCGCATCATCATCGCCTCCTGCGGACCCAGCCCATCGGCCAGCTGAGACAGACGGTCCATGGCCGCCGCAATGTGGGACACGGCGCGCGGCACGTCGCCGTCGGCCCGCAGGGCAATCGCCTGTTGCAGCGAGCGCTGGACCGACTCAAGGCCCCCCTTGGCCTGGGGCCCCAGCACCAGCTCAAGTTCGGGCAGACGGCTCAGCAGGGTCTTCAGGGCTTCCGGATAGGTGTGCTTGTGTTCCATATGTGCCAGACAGTCTGCTGTTTACGCACGCAAGTCAAGGTCAGCGAGCCCGGTCCAGCCCGAGGGAGTACCACCATGCGATACATACGGTGATACATCTGCCTGTGGCTCGGCAGTCTGTTCCTCCTCACCAGCTGTACGGTTCAGCAACAGCGCGACGTGCTTGGAGCGATTGGCACGGTCATTCCGGGCAGCTCGACCTCGCGTCTGCCGTCGTTCTCCTCCTCCGCGTCTTCAAATACCCCGGAGCCAAGCACTGCCCGCCCACCGAGTCCGGCCCCGCCACCACCCTCGGTCGCGGTGGCTCCACCGCCCAGCCCGCCCGCGCCACCGATCGCAAAAACCGAGGCCGCCCGGGTCTTGCAAACCCTTCAGCGGGCCATGACCGTCGCACCCGCCCCATTCCAGGACTGCCTGGCCGACAGTCCGTGCCAGCAGGCGTTGAGCGCCCATCTGCGCCAACTGCAAGATCGGGCCAAGGCCACACTGGAGCTGCCGGCGCTGTACGATCAGTCCAATTTGCAGCCCAACCCGTAGGGGCAGTCCCCCGTGCCTGCCCCTACCTGCCGCTGTGCTTGTGGAGATAGGCGCGCACAGTCCGCCGCTCGTGTCCCTGGAGCGGCGGTCTGCCCAGCCGCCGCAGCTCATCATCCATCCGGGTCAGCATGAAGTCCCACATCTGGGCCGTCAGCAGTCCCGGGTGATACACGCGGTGACAGCCCGAACAGCGCCGGACATAGACCTCGGCGGCTGCGGATTCCGCCTCGGGCAATTCGGGACCACAACCCAGCCCAGTCGATAGCATCAGACACAGCCCAGCCCACCAGGCCCGGCTCATCCGGTCTCCCCAAAGGCTTCGCGGCACACCGCAAGCTGACCGGGGATGTCCTCAATGCTGACCTCAATGGTTTCGATGCTGTTGCGCTCGCCACGCAGCCGCAGCCGCAGCCGTCCGACCAGGTGCTGGGCGAGTTCTTCCGAAGACGAGTGCACAATCGGCAACAGGCACACGTCCTGGCGCGGCAACACAAAACGGCTACCGTCCTCACAGCTGACCTCGACCTGCCCGTCACGCTCGGCAATGTCCAGGCAGTCGCTACGGTCGGGCAACAGAGTCCGAAAATGGAGCCGGGCACATTCTTCTTCGGCAATCTTCTTGAGGACCAGGAAATCGACCACATAGCCGTCCGGTCCGACCGGTCCGCTGACCGTGACCTGGGCCTGATAGGTATGGCCGTGCAGCGGCTCCCGGAAGCCCGGAAAGGCAATGAAGTGGGCGGCCGTGAAACGCAACTGGTCTTTTCCGATGGCGACTGAAAAGAAAGACATCGTATCGTCTCCATACGTCAGGCAGGCGGGCCGAGATTGCCCGCCACAAAGTCGTGCAAACCGCTCCGTCTGAGCAACTGCGCGGGCTCACCAAAGGCGCGGCCATACTGCTCGGCCGACAGGCCGACGGTTTCCTTGAACCGGGTCGGCTCGACCGTGATCTCCAGTCGCAAGCGCTCGCGCAGGGCCGTGATCAGGCGCGTGTCATCCCCAGGCCGGGGCAGCAGGTCGTCAATCTTGAGTCCGTGGACGCCGCCCAGGACGCACGACACCATATAGCTCAGCTGCTCGTCGTTGGGTTTGCGCTGCCAGGCCCGCCCGGCGGACATCAGCCCCCGCACGCCGGTTTGCTGGCGGACAGAGATGACCGCCTCGGAGCCGGTGGCCTCAAAGCCGGGCGCGACAAAGATCAGGGCGGTCTCGTCGCCGTCAATCCGCACCGGATGCGGGATATAGTGGGGCGAGGTATAGCCCGTCAGCTCAAACAGCCGCCGCCGATAACCGACCACATCGTGCCCGGCCTCGGTCTGCACCTGCCACAGGAAATCGGCCAACCCCAGGCCCTGCCGCTGCCCGAGACGGGCCAGCTGCCGGGCCGCCTCGGGCTGATACCCCTCCCGCTTCATCAGCCGGTAGCCGTCGTCAAGGGAGACGCTCAGGGCCAGGGTCTCGGTCCCATCGGCCCGGCCGGTGTGGGGGGAAACCCGCCGGCCCTGCAAGGGCAGTCGCGACAGCTCGACATCGGTGGCAAACCGGTTGCCGTACATCGACAGCTTGGCAAACCCCCGCCGACAGCCGGCCAGCGCCACAATGCCGGCCCGGCGAACGGCAAACGTCCCCGAGAAGGCTAAGCCTCGCCCGCTCATCAGCGAGCCGTGGCCAAGAATCGTGACCTCCATCGTCTGCAACGAGTCGTCGGGGCGGCGAGCCCCTCCCATGTCGGTTGTCATTCCTCAAACATGTGGAGCTGCATATCGGCCGTTGCCCGCTCCTCAACCGTTCGCCAGTCATGATCGGGCAAAACCGTCAACTCAGGCGCGAGCTGGCTCCACTTCTTCACCCGCCAGATCTTATCCCACCAGGCGCTCCGATCAAAGGCCAGCCCCGGCAGGCGGGTATACACCTGCTGCTCCCTGGTCCAGGCCAGGCTGCCGCACAACAGTACCGGCCCGGAGGGTAGCCGGACAAGCACCGCCAGGCCGCCGGCAGTCATGCCGCTGGCGTCGAGCACCACCAGGCTGCCGTCACCGAACACGTCCTCGGCCGCAGCCAGCAGGCCGAGCGGCTCGGCTTGGCCGAAATCTATGAACCGCCATCGGGTGACCTGGTCGTACTCTTTGGGCAGGTACGCTCCCAGCCCGGTCTGCCCCAGCGCCGCAGCGTGTTCGGCGCGGCTCACCACCGCCACGGCCTCGGAAAAATGCTCCAACTCTCCGGCATGATCGGGTCGCAGGTCGGGCAGGATGACATGCGTCGGCCCGTCGGGCGCCAGCCGGGCGGCTTCGAGCTGGGCGACAATGTCCTGCCCGCCCTCCAGCCGGGCTCGTCCGATGACTGACAGCGGGATTTCCAGGTAGGTCTGGGGACCGTCGGCCGAGGAGTCGGCCAGCGCCCGGTTGAGCCCGGTGCCGACCAGCACCAGCCCCTGGTCGGGATGCTGAATGGCAAACACCAGCACGTCGAGCTGTGTCCGGCCAAAGACGCTACCGCCCTCATATACCAGCCGGCTCGGCAGGGTCAGCCAGCCGGTCTGAAAAACGTGCAGCCGCAAACCTGGAGTGCCATTATACGTCTCGGGCCAGTTGTGCAGCTCGGGCACGATATATGGCGGCCGCAGAGGCTCGCGGCAGGCGCCCGCCAGCAGCGTGAGCAGGCCGACCAGACTGAGGACTCGGAGGTGCGCGGTCATGGCTGTGTGTATAGACGATGAGCCTCGGCACAGCCAAGAGCCACCCGTGCCGAGGGGTGGCCGGCGGCAGTTTTCCCGAGTTGACCTGTGTCATGCTCTCGACTATTGTTGGGAGCGCTTCGCACGAGACGCCGGTACGGCCAGGAACATCAAGCACTTAGGGCGGGTGAGGCCCTGAGTGAGACCCGACACGAGCCGAACGGCGGTCTGTACACAGGGGAACCGGAACGTGGACATACTTGCGCATAAGAAAGGGAGCAGTCAGCAATGGTAGGTGTCCCAGGAACACAGGAGCAGCTGGCCCTGGCAGACATAGAAGACCGGCTGCGACGGCTGCGGGGACGGCTGAATCGCTACACCTTCCAGCATCGCGTGTATATTTTCGGCACGGCCCTGACCCTGGTCAGCTGCGTTCTGATTGTGTGCGCCTATAAGCTCGAGCTTGCCTCCCCTCTTTTTGCCTGGGTCAGCTGGCCGCTCGGCCTCGGCCTGCTCGGCCTACTGTATGCCAGCCTGCGTCGCGGCGTGCGGGACTGGACGGATATAGTCCGGGCCGCCCGCCGGGCCGACCAGCGCGCCGGCCTGCAAGAGCGGGTCTCGACCCTGGCCGCCCAGCTCCAGGACGGCGTGGTCGGCACAGCCCCGCCCTCGCGCCTGTGGCCGCACCTGCTAGCCGACAACACCGCCCGGCTGGCCGACTGGGACCTGCCCAAGATCGCCCCGCGCCGGATTCCGTGGACCAGCCTGCCCTTTGTGGCCGCACTCGGCCTGTTGAGCCTGACCAGCCTGATTCCGCCCCTCTCCTCCCAGCAGCAGGACGACCCGTTCAGCCTGGTCAATATGCAGCAGCTGGCCCAAAACCTGCCTGAACGCATAGAAAAGCTGATTGACGAAAAAATGTCGCTTATCCCCTCCGCCTCGGAAAACTGGGGCGAGAGCAGCCTGTTCCCCGAGCACGATATGTCGGCAGCCACGGACCAGCCCACCGCCATGGACGGCGACACGACCAACCCGGCCCTGCAAACCCTGGCCTCGCTGTCCGACGAACTCCAGCAGTCGATCCGTGACACTCTGCACGGCTTATCGATTCCGTCCACTCCAGACCCGTCAGCCCAGTCCGAGGCACCCACCGTCCCACCCCTGCCCGATCATCTGGACCTCGACGCCCTACAAGCCGCCACCACGCCCAGGGACAGGGCCGATTATTCGCTCCAGGGCACAGACAGATCGCAGGACGGACGCACCCGTGAGGCGAGCGACGCCGTAGGCCCGGCGGGCGCCCAGACGCCAACCCAGGGCAGCGGCCTGCAACAGCTCAGCCAGGCTCGCCTGGACCGCAAAAACGCCCGAGGCAGCTTTCAACCCCAGACCCCACAGACGCCGGGCAGCGGTGATAGTGCGGGCGGAGCGGGTATGGGAGCCGGCAGCGGCACCGACCCGAACCTGTTCGGCGACCGGACCAGCCTGGGCGACAGTCCGCAGACCTTCCAGCTGTCGCTGGACAGCACCTATGAGCTCACCCGGGGCGGGGACGGCGAGCCGGTCAAGTACGAGGGCGAGCTGCCGCCCAGCAAATCACGCCGGCGGCTGAGTCAGGAGCAGTCTTTGGACGACGCCATCCGCAAGGCCAAGATCCCGCCCGAATACGAGGCTATTGTCAAACGTCTGTTTTCCCGAGGAGAGCCGAGATGAGCGAAACGCTGAGCCAAACCGCAAGTGAAGTTCCTGCGGCCAGCCTCGTCGCCGAATTCCAGGAAACGTTTCGCCGCATCCAGTCAGAAGTGGCCCGGATCGTGGTCGGCCACGACGAGCTGATCGAGAACATCCTGATCGCCTTTTTTGCCGGCGGCCACGTCCTGATCGAGGGTGTGCCGGGAACGGGCAAGACGCTGATCGTCCGCTCGCTGGCCGAGGCGCTGAACCTCAGCTTCAGCCGGATTCAGTTTACGGTCGACCTCATGCCGGCCGACGTCACCGGCACCCGCATGATCATGGACGGCGAGGACGGCCGGCGCGATTTCAGCTTTGTGCCGGGCCCGATCTTCTCGCACGTGCTGCTGGCCGACGAGATCAACCGCTCCACCCCCAAAACCCAGGCCGCCCTGCTCGAAGCCATGGCCGAACTGCAGGTGACGGTGGCCGGCACCACCCACCGTCTGGCGCCGCCCTTTTTTGTCCTGGCCACCCTCAACCCGATTGAGATGGAGGGCACCTATCCGCTGCCGGAGGCCCAGTTGGACCGCTTCTTCTTCAAGGTCCGCCTGCGCTACCCGACCCATCAGGAAGTCCAGCGCATCATCAGCGCGACCACGGCGACCGAACTGCCCGAGATCCAACCCGTTTTTGAACAAGGCACGGCCCCAGGAAAAATCATGGCTCTGCGTCATCTGGTGCGCGAGGTCATCGTCGCCCCGCACATAGAGGAGTATATCGCGGCTCTGATTCACGCCACGATTCCGGCCGAGGCCAACTATATGAGCGCGGAGGATCAGGCTGCGGTGACGCTGGCCAAAGACGAGGAGATCAACCGCTACGTGTCTTTTGGCTCAAGCCCGCGCGGCGGCCAGACCCTGATGCTGGGGGCCAAAGTCGTGGCCCTGCTCGACGGCCGGGCCAACGTCAGCTACGACGACGTGAACCGGGTGGCCGGGCCGACCCTCAACCATCGCCTGGTGCTCAATTTTGCGGCCGAGGCCGACAATGTCGATCCCAACAGCCTGATTGAGCGCATCCTCAGCAGCGCACGTCAACTCCAATAGGGCGATCCGACCGTGGCCAGCCTTGATTCCGCCTTTTTCAAGACCCTGAACCGGTTTCATATTCGTGTCCGCACGGCGCGCGGCCATCGCCCGGGTGAAACCCCGATTCCGCGCACCAGCCAGGCTTCGGGCATCGAGTTTGAATCCTTCAAGGAATACTCGCCCGGCGACGACTTCCGCTATCTGGACTGGAACGCTGTGGGCCGGCTCGACCAGCTCATGGTTCGGACTTTCACCGCCGAACGCGAGATTCCGTTCCACCTCTTCCTCGACACCAGCGCCTCAATGGGCGTGCCGGCCGTGGACGACAAGTTCGGCTTTGCCCTGGATATCATGTCGGCCCTCAGCTATGTCGTGCTGGCCAACAACAACACCCTGCGGCTGATTGCCCTGGCCGCCCCCGACGCCCGGACGCCGGCCTTTCGGGCCACTCCGTTTCTGCGCCACCGCAGCCGGTTTTTTCGGCTCCGGCCGTTTCTTGACAGCCTGTCGGCGAGCGGCAAGACCGCTCTGCGAGAATCGGTCAGAGCCTATATCGGGCAAACCCTGGAGCCCGGGGTGGCGATCATCGTCTCGGACTTCATGACCCCGACCGACCAGTACGCAGAGTCGCTGGCCTTCCTCAAGGCGCGCGGCTATGAGGTCAAGGCGGTCCACGTCCTGGGCGCCGCCGAGCTGGACCCCAGGCGTCTCTTCCGCCGCGGCAAGTTGTACGACGTAGAGGACGGCGCCGAGCGCTGGATCACTCTCAGCGAGGCCAACCTGGGCCGCTACCAGGAGCTGCTGCAGGCCCACCTCGACGCCGTGCGTGACTTCTGTCATCAGCACCAGATTCTATACAGCCGGGTCTCGACCCGTCAGACGGTCAGCCAGGTGGTCAGCCACGAGCTGACCCGGACCGGGCTGCTGGCCCTGCGTTAGGACACGCGTGCCATGGGCATTCTGAATCCAGCCGCCCTGCCGCTGTTTGCCCTGCTGGGCATTCTGATCCTGGTCTACCTGCGGGAGCGCTGGCGGAAACGGGTTGAGGTGTCCAGCCTGATGTTCTGGAACGAGATCAGGGAGGACAGCGTCCGCGTCCGGCGGTTCATGCCGAGTCTGCTGTTCCTGCTGCAAGCCCTGCTGCTGAGCCTGCTGCTGAGCGGGCTGCTGCACCCCTACCGCCCCCATACGGTCACCGAGGTTCAGGGCAACCGCCACATTCTGGTCTTTGACGTGTCGGCCAGCATGCAGGTCCGTGAGGGCACCACCCAGCGCTTCAGCCTGGCCCGCGACCAAGCCGTCCAGGTTGTGCGGTCCCTCGGACCGCTCGACGAGGTGATGCTGATCAGCGTGGCGGCCCGCCCCCGAGTAGTCAGCGGCTTCACCACCGACCACCGCGTCTTTCTGCATCTGCTCGAATCGCTGCGGCCCGAGGACAGCCCGACCAACCTCGACCTCGGGGTCGAGCTGGCCCTGGCTCAGCGCGACCGGGCCGGCCAGCGGGCCAGCGTTCACGTCTTCACCGACGTGCCCCAGACCCAGCTCAGTCTGCCCCAGGACCAGCTGGCGCATCTGGTCTATCACCGGGTCGGTCGCAACGACGATAATATCGCCCTGGCCGCCCTCAACCTGTACCAGAACCCGTTTCAGCACTACTCGCAGGCCCGCGCCTATATTCTGGTCCGTAACTACGCCGCACGCACCAAGCGGGGCAGCCTGACGGTCCACCTGAACGAGCGCCAGATCTTCCGCCAGACGTTCAGCCTGCCGGCCCGCGAGAGCGCGTCCTTTTCAATCGGCAACTTCAGCGAGGCCGGCCAGCTGGTCGCCCGAATCAGTCCCGACGACGGGCTGTCGGTCGACAACCAGGCCCTGGCCTGGGTGGCCCAGGGTCATGAGCGCCGCCTCGTCCTGGTCTCGGCCAGCACCAGCCTGCACGGCGAGCTGCAACGGGTCAGCCGCTCGATTCCCAACCTCAGCCTGACTGCGGTCAGCCCGGACGACTTTTCCACGCTCAGCCTTGAGCCCCAGGACATCGTCCTGTTCCACCAGTTCGTCCCCGGCACGGCGGTCGCCGCCAACAGTTTGTACGTCTTCCCGCCCCTGGACAATCCACTCTTTCCGGTCGTGGCCGAGGCCAAAGATCTCAGCATTCTGGACTGGCGTGAGAGCCACGAGATTCTGCATAACCTGCAGTATGTTGACGCCCTGCCGCTCAAGAAGGCCCGGGTGCTGGCCCTGCCGTCGTGGGCCCAAGTCCTGATCTCGTCACGCACCGCTGGCGGCGAGGTGCCGCTGGCACTGACCGGCGAAAAAGACGGCCACCGGGTGGTGTGCCTGGCCTTTGACCTGGGCCGGGGCAACCTGACCGACTCCGACAATCTGAGCCTGCTGCTGCTGTTTCTGAACGCGGTGCGCTGGCTGCTGCCGCCAGACCCCAGCGTCCCGGCCCTGACCACGCCCGGCGAAACCTTCTTTGTGCCGACCTCGGTTGCGCTTGAGACCCTGGAGCTGACCCTGCCCGACGGCGAAACGCGCTCACTCGAAGCCGCAGCGGTGGATATTCCTCACGTGGGCGCCTATCGGCTGCAAAACGGCGACTACCGAACCATGTGGTACGCGAATTTGTTCGATGAACTCGAGTCGGACATCGGACGCCAGCCTCAGGCTGAGCCCGCTCCAGAGGCGGCGCCGGTCGTTCTGGACACCTCCCAGTCTTCCCACGAGGTCAGCCGCACCGTGCCGGTCGAGTTTGGCCAGCTGTTGTACTACGGCGCCGCAGGCCTGCTGTTTTTGGAATGGCTGTACGCGCTGTGGCGGTATACCCGAGCGAGGGCGGAATGAGCTACGATATTTTCGGACGCAGCTACGTCTTTCTTGAGCCGGACTGGTTCTGGCTACTGGCCCTGGTCCCGCTGCTGTGGCTGCCGCTGGTGTGGCAGCGCGGACGAGGGGTGTTGTTCAGCGCCGCCGTGCTGCGCAGCCTGGCCGCAGTCGCCCTGGTCGCCGCCCTGGCCGGCCTGAACCTGCAAACCACCCTATCCGAGCATAAGCTGGCCCTGGTTGCGGCGCTGGATACCTCGGACAGCATCTCGCGTGAGGGCCGTCAGTGGATGAACGACTACCTGGCCCAGCTGCGCGGTCATCTGACCGCCGAAGAGGAGTTTTCCGCCCTGTCGTTTGCCACCGATACCAGCCTGCTTGTCCCGCCCGGCCCGCCGACCTCGGTCAGCGTGTCGGTCGACCCGGACGAGGCCCACACCGGCGGCGGAACCAATATCGCCGAAGCCCTGGAGCGGGTGTTTGCCCTCTATCCCGAGCAGGCCCAGAAGCGCCTGCTGCTGATGACCGACGGCAACGAGACGAGCGGCTCAGCGCGCCAGCATCTGGCTCTGGCGCGGCAGATGGGCATCAGTATTTTTCCGGTCATTCCGCCCTCGGGCCAACAGCCCGAAATCTCCCTGGAGAAATTCGTCATCCCGCCCCTGGTCCGGGAGGGCAGCGTGTTTACCCTGCGCCTGGTGGTCCGCAACGGCAACGAGCAGGCGGTCGAGGGCCGGGTGACCATCCACGCCAACCGGGATCGGCTGACCAATCAGTCGGTCCAACTCGGGCCCGGCCTGTCGGTTTTCGAGGTACCGGCCCAGATCATGCAGCCCGGCAACTATCTGCTGCGAGCCGAAATCAGGGCCGAGCCGGATACCGTGGCCGGGAATAACCGCCAACACGCCACCCTGGCCGTCTCGGGCAAGGTGCGCTCGCTGGTCATTACCGACAACCCGCGCACCCACCTGGCCCGCGCGCTTCAGCTCAAGGAAGTCGATATCGAGTTCCGCAGTCCCGAGGGGATCCCGACCAGGCTGTCGGATCTGCTCGATTATCACTGTCTGGTGTTTGACGATATCGGCCGGGGCGGTATCACCGACCGCCAGATGCGGGTCATCGAGCGCTACGTGCGCGATTTTGGCGGCGGCTTTCTGATGGCCGGGGGCACCCGGTCTTTTGGCGATCTAGCCTTTCGAGAGACGCCGGTCGAGCGGGTCTTACCCATCACCTTTCAGGAGCAACCCCCGCCCGCGCCCAAAACGCTCAAAAAGAAACGCATCCCGATCGCTCTGTTTCTGATCATCGACCGCTCCAACAGCATGGGCTACAACAGCAAGGTCCGGGGACTGCACGACGGCCAGAAAATGCACTACGCCCAGCAGGCGGCCCTGGCCGTGCTGCGCCAGCTCAAGAATAACGATATGGCCGGAGCGGTCGCCTTTGATTCGGAGGCGTATGTTCTGTCTGCGCTGAAACCCCTGTCCCAGAACCGGAACGAGCTGCGCGATAAAATAGAACGCTTACAGTACGGCGGCGGCACCGATTTTTTCAGAGCCCTGGAGACCGCAGCCGACCAGCTGGGACAGACCCGTCGTGCCATCCGCCATATTATCCTGCTGACCGACGGCGACACCAACCGCAGCCCGGCCGATCATTATCCCCTGGTCAATCTGATCACCCAGCGCCAGATTTCGATTACCACGATTCGGATCGGGGCCGACACCGTCAATATGCGGCTGTTGTCCTACATGTCCGAAAAAACCAAGGGCCGGTTTTATCACGTCTCCGACGCGGCACGGCTGCCCCAGCTGCTGGTCAAGGACACCCGGCAGACCCTGGGTGAGGACGACGAGGAAGACGAGGAGGAGGAGGATCAGGAGCCCAAACAGATCCAGCCCCTGGTCGGCGTGCGCGGCCAGATTCTGAGCGGCCTGCACGACTTCCCCGACCTCGACGAATACATGTTGACCAATCCCAAGCAGGGGGCAAAAGTCCAGCTGTATACCGATGCCAAGGAAGAACGCGACCCGATTCTGGCTACCTGGCAGTACGGGCTGGGCAAGGTCGTGGCCGTCACCTTCGATCCCAGCGGCAGCGGGGCGGGCAACTGGATCCGCTGGCCGGGTTTCGGCAAGTTCTGGTCGCAGGCCGTGCGCTGGTCAATGCGCGACGAGACGGCCTGGGAATACCGGATCAGCATGCCCCAGCGGCGCAACCGGACCGTGCTGCGGGTGGAGTCGTACGACAGCGACCAGGACGGCATTCTGCAGGCCCGCCTACCCCGCGGCGCGACCAGCGACCTGATCACCCTGATGCCGGTCGCCCCACGGGTGTACGAGGCGGTCATGGCCCGTCGGCAGCAGGGGAGTTTTCCGGTCACGATCATCAAGCGCAAAGACGGCCAGGTCGTCAACCAGAAGACCCAGACCGTCATGGTCAGCCGCACGGCCGATGCCTCGCTCGACGAGTACCGCCAACAGCACCCCAACCGCGACCTGCTGCGCGCCCTGGCCGAGGGCAGCGGCGGCAAGCTCGACCCCGCCCCCCACGAACTGGTGGACCAGAAGCGGGAGGGTCAGCGCAGGCAGCTACATCCGCTGGACAACGTCATGATTATTGCCGCTGTTTTCCTGCTGCTCGGCGACATTAGTCTGCGCACCCTGTTCGGCCCTCCGGCCGAATGAGCCGTCCGGGCCACGAGGAGGCGAGAGGAGGACAGAAGAAGGCGATGAAACAGGTGTTCCTGGGTGTGTGGTGGTGTCTGGCGCTGAGCGGGTGTTCGTTCTGGATTTTTGGCGGCGATAACGAAGACCATCTCGTCGGCAAGCGGTACATTGACGAGAACGTCCGGTCAGAGATGCCGGTCTATGCCAGTCCCGAAGACGTGGAACCCCGAGAGGGGGACGTGATCGTCAAGCCGGGTCTGTTCGCCCGTCTGAACCCCTTTGCCTCAGACGAAGAAGAGCTTGGCCCATCCGCCGAGGCCGACGACGACGGTAGCCTGTTTCGGGGCTTTCTGCCGTTTTAGAGAAAACCTGACAGGAGCAAATACCAGACACAACTTGCCTAACACTGGGCCGACTGGATAGATTATTGGCCAGTGGACTTCGATTTTGAGAGCAAACGTGAGATCGTATGCGTATGAAATCCAGAAATAGAGGCGAGCGGATGGCGGTAAACCAGCAATTCTCCTTATCGAGAACAAATGGCAGAGCTTCCGCGCTGGAAAACCACAAGAGACATTTGAGGAGCATCTCCCAGGACTGCTCGCCGGACCAGCCCAAAATCACCATCAAAGTTGTGGCTCTTCCTGGCAATGACACCATAACGATTGTAGGGGCTACGGTGTGAAAGTAAAGGTAAAAAATCTCGGTGTACTGCGACAGGCAGAATTCAGCCTAGGCGACCTCACCATCATCTGCGGTGGCAACAATACCGGCAAAACCTATGCGACTTACGCCTTGTACGGTTTTTTGAATAGATGGCGATCGGGCATAGACTTAATAGACTCCGTTCACATTCCCGGCAGAGTGACCAGCGACCTGCTGAGGGATGGAGCCACACGGATCAATCTCACGGGATACGTTCAGCAAGCAGAAAAGATCCTCGACGATATGTGCGATTGGTATACCACGGTTTTACCAGACGTTTTTGCTGGGCCGAAGAAGAGGTTTCTGGACAGTCGATTTCATGTATTTCTGGACAATGCCGCTCTTTTCAGTTCAGTGAGACCAGTTCCTTTTAATAGCACAGTTGGCGCTCAACGGCACCGGATATTCTCAATTTCTAAGACTAAGGACAGTATGGAATTGGAAATATCGCTGCTAGTAGACAAGGAAGAAGTGGACCTACCTAATCTTATCATTAAAAAGATAATAGCACAGACCATAAGTGAGATTGTTTTTGGCCAAGTTTTTCCTGATACCTTTATCTGCAGTGCCGAGCGTACCGGCACTACAATTTTTCGTAGAGAATTGAACTTCGCCCGTAATCGTTTACTGAAAGAAATGATACGGTCGGAGGGTGATATCACCCCACTGGACCTGCTGTCTAAATCCTATCAAGACTATGCTTCTCCGATTGAATATAATGTTGATCTTATGTACCGACTCGAGAGGATTGCGAGAACAACAAGCTTTCTAGCTGAAGAGCACTCTGGGATATTAGTCCAATTCGCCGATATCATCGGCGGCACCTACGAGATAACTCGTAATGGTGAGTTATATTTTTCTCCAAAGGGCAGACGAGTAAAGCTAAGTATGGACGAAAGCTCCAGCAGCGTACGTTCAATGCTTCATCTCTCTTTCTATTTACACCATATGGCTGAGCGCGGCGATCTGCTTATGATCGACGAACCGGAACTGAATCTGCATCCCGAAAACCAACGTCGCATAGCACGCCTCTTTGTACGTCTGGTAAATCTGGGTATCAAGGTCTTCGTCACTACGCATAGCGACTACATTCTTAAAGAGATCAATACTTTAATAATGTTGAACCAGGACAAGCCATACATGAAAAAAATCGCTAAGCGGGAAGGATACGATAATTCTGAGCTTATAGATGCTGAAAAAATAAAAGTGCATATTGCAGAAGAAGCCCTTGTTCAACTTGACGGAAATCAACGGAAGAGCCGCTGCCAAACCTTGGTCGAGGCGAAAATAGATCCAAAACTGGGTATTGACGCGCCCAGTTTCGATGAAACAATTAATAAGATGAATGAAATACAGGAGTCTCTCATATGGGGAGACGACGATTAATGTCTGATCTCGACATTCTACAGGATTTGATTAAGGGAGAAGCCTCCGTTTCACTCATAGACGCTTCCCGCGGAGAAAAGTCATCAGTAATCCTTGAAGAATCCGCTAGCCCTGGAAAATCTCCGTATTCAATAACGATAAAAGGTATCCCGCGAGACACCATAGTAATTAAAACAGATAAATTCTCCGCCCCGAACTCAATTTTCAAGTGTCAAAAAGGAGAATGCAGGCGAGCTGATTATGTTATTATTACTAGGGGGTGTCATCAGTTAAGGAGGATCACCGAGGCAGCGAGATAGATGGCTCCGAGAAAGCTGACAGCGCGTTTGTCGTAGCGGGTGGCGAGAGCACGGTATTGCTTGAGTTTGGCGAAGAAGTTTTCAATCAGATGGCGCGCTTGATAGAGGTGCTTATCATAGGGGCGAGGCTGGCGCCGATTGGCTTTGGGGGGAATGACCACCGTCACCTCCGCCTGCTCCAAACGGTCAATGACGCGCTCGTGGGCGTCATAGGCTCTATCGGCGAGCAAAGCCCGCACGTGCTTCAGCAGATGGGGCAAGAGGGCCTCCGCACCGGCCAGGTCAGAGGCTTGGCCGGGCGTGAGATGGAAGCCGGTCGGATTCCCGAGCGCATCGCACGTCGCATGGATTTTCGTGCTCAAGCCCCCGCGGGAGCGGCCGATGCATTCGGCCGCGGGGTCCCCCCTTTTGCCCCCGCCCCATGTTGGTGGACGCGGATGATCGTGGCGTCGATCATGGCATATTCGTTATCCGCATCGGCGGCCAGCTGCTTGAAAACCTGCTCCCAGACCCCACTTTTACTCCAGCGCATGTGGCGCGTATGAATCACGCGAAAATCCCCGAACCGGCTCGGCAAATCGCGCCAGGGAATCCCCGCACGATAGCGGTATAAGACCGCTTCCACAAACAACCGGTTATCCCGCGCCGTGCCCCCGACGTGGCCCTCCCGGCCGGGCAGCAGGTCCTGAATCCGTTCCCACTGATCCTCGCGTAACGCATACCGTCTCGCCATTGTGCACCCTCCCTTCGCTTGGGCTGACCAGGGCAGTATACCGAGACGAGACAGGAAAGCCGACCAGGGGGGCACGCTAACTGATGACACGCCCTAACTCCGATCAAGGAGATTTCATACTTTACATAGAGATGAAAGGAACAACTGATAAACTGAAGAAGGTTATCGAGCAATTGAAAGGGGCACAATGCTTCGTAGCCTATTGTCGTGAGATTGGTCGTGCATTTTGGGGACGACCAGAATTTCTCGGAGCGAACTATCAAAGCCGTTTTGTCACCATCAGGCAAATTAGAATCAGCAAGTATCCAACGGATAACAGACATCGAATCGACCTGAACGACAAACCAGAAAATGTTCTAAGAATCGAGAGAAGAGTAAACTTGCATTTCAAAAAATTGGTCCTCAGGAAAAAATAATGGCTCTGCATCCCGACCTCTCCCCATACGATTCTTGATTCGGAGCCTGGTTGGCTCCTCGCTGATGACAATCTGCGGGCGGGGTCGGAAAAACGAGTAACGCCAACAACTGCGCAAGGACGCCGATGCCATGCGATCGCCTCTCACACAGGACTCGATCGCCGTGTCGAAAGGGACACGATGAAATTTCACGCGATTGCCTACGGGACGGTCGGCACCCGCCCGGAGCTGGAGGCCGGCATGGCCGGGAAAAATCCGGCCCTGTACCAGCGCATGCTGAACGATCTGAAGGACTACGTCCGGCTGTGTGACCAGGCCGGCTTTGCCGGCTTCGGCCATCCCGAGCATCACCTGCAGATTGAGGGGATGGAGGCGACCGGCAGCCCCGGTCTGTTGAGCATGTTCATCGGCCAGCATTCCGAGCGGCTGCGCGTCGACGTGCTGGGCTATGTGCTCAACACCCACAACCCGCTGCGGGTGGCCGAGGATGTGGCCATGATGGATCATATGCTGCAAGGCCGTCTCAACGTCGCCTTTGTCCGCGGCTATCAGGCGCGCTGGGTCCAGAACTATGCCACCCGGCCGGGCGTCGAGGCGGTCGGCCACTGGAATAAAAAACAGGCCTCCGACCTGCTCAACCGGCGGGTGTTTGAAGAAGGCGTGGCGATCATCAAGAAAGCCTGGACCGAGGACACCTTTTGCCACCGGGGCGAGTTCTGGCAGTTTCCGCCTCCAGGCGCCACAAACCCGCACCCCATGGAAGCCTATACCCGCTACGGCGCGGGGGTGACGCAGGATATGCACATCGAACAGGTCGGCATCGCTCCGCGCCCCTACCAAAAGCCCTACCCGCCGCTGTACGCCGGGTTTACCCATAACACCGAGTCGATCCGCTACTGGGCCCGCGAGGGCGGTAAACCGATCATCATTCTCCTGCACGAAGAGCTGTGCGCTCGGCTGCAGAGCATCTACCGTGAAGAGGCCGACAAGGCCGGCCGCACCGTTCCGCCCGGCACCGAGCTGGCCCTGGGCGGCCAGCTGGTGGTGACGGACAGCGCCGCCCAGACCCAGCGCGCCCTGGCCGACACCCGTTGGTTCTGGGAGAAATGGGGCATTCCGTTCGGCCTGGGGGTGGCCGAACCGCTGATCGGGGACGCGGACAGCGTGTCGCGCAAAATCGAACTGGCGATTAAAATCGGCACCGACGAAATGTTCTTCCTGATTGGCGACGGCCTGCTGCCCCGCGATATGGTGCTGCGCAGCTTTGAGCTGTTCGCCGAAAAGGTCATGCCGCGCTTCACCTAACTGACCGCGACCTCACGGTCGGACGGCTCAGAAGGGCCACATCCACGGAATGCAGATCATGGCCACGGCGAAGATCAACAGGTCGAGCGGGAGGCCGATTTTCAGAAAATCGGTAAAGCGGTAGCCACCCGGTCCGTAGACCATCAGGTGGGTCTGGTAGCTGAGCGGCGAGGCAAACGCGGCCGAGGCGGCAATCGCAATCGTGATCGCAAACGGCCGCATATCGACCCCGAACTGCTCGGCGGTCTCGGCCGCAATGGGAAACATCAGGACTGCGGCCGGGGCGTGAGAGATACACTCGGTGAAGACCAGGGTGACCAGATACACCAGGGCCAGCACCCCTACCGGCCCCAGCCCAGCGCCGACCTCGACCAGAAACGAGGCCAGAAATTCAGCCGCCCCGGTCTTGTCCAGCGCTCGGCCAACCCCGAACGCGGCGGCGATGAGAATCAAGATCGAGACATCGACAACGCGGCGGGTCTCGCCCACCGACAGACAGCCGCACACGATGACGCCAAACGCGGCCAGCAGGGCTGCAGTCATCATCGGCAATATCCCCATGGTCACGGTCGTGATGAGGGCGACCAGGGCCAGCAGGGCCGGAATGGCCTTGTCGTACCGCGGCGGCGCGCTGTTATCGACCTCGGACACCAGATAGAAATCGGCCGAGTTGCGGTAGGTGCGGGCAAAACCGGCCGAGGCTTCGAGCAACAGGGTATCTCCGGCGCGGAGCAGAATATCGCCGATTTTTCCGCTCAGCCGGCGCCCGCCACGATGCACCGCGACCACGGCCGCGCCGTAGCGGGTACGGAAATTGGCGTCTCGAATCGTGACCCCGTTGAGCGGCGAGTCCTCAGAAATGACCGCCTCGCTCAGATTATTGCCCTCCCCGACCCGTTCGACTCCATCGCGGTGATCCCCGGCCGGCACCAATCCCCGGATCTTTTGCAGATCGACAATCGTCGCTACCACCCCGGTAAAGACCAGCAGGTCGGCGACCCGAATCCGCTCTTGCGGCCCGACCGGAGAGACGGTTCCCTCGGATCGCTCAATCCGCACCAGAAACAGGCCGGGCAGGTGGCGCAGACCGGCCTCTTCGATCTGGTGGCCGACCAGGGGACACTCGGCCGTCACCTCAAGCTCGACCAGATACTCGCGGCGCGTTTCGCCCAGACTCTCCAGCAGCTCCTTGCGGTCGGGCAGCAGGACGCGGCCGGCAAGCACCACAAAGCCCACGCCGACCAGGGCACACGGCACCCCGACCGCGCTCAGCTCAAAGAAGGACATGCCCGGCTGCCCGGCGCCGACCATCAAGCCGTTGACGACCATATTGGTCGAGGTTCCGATCAGGGTGCACGCCCCGCCCAGAATCGTCGCGTAGGACAGCGGAATGAGAAAGCGCGACGGCGATACCTGATGGCGTCGCGCCCAGTCAAACACCACCGGCGTGAACATGGCCACAATCGGGGTGTTGTTCAAAAAGGCCGAGATGCCGGCGGTGGGCAGCATCATGCGCAGCAGGGCGCGCCGGTGGCTGGTAATCTGGCCGAACAGCCGCGTTGCCACAAAGCCCAGAGCGCCGGTATGCTGGAGCGCACCGGCCACCACGAACAGGGCGCCGATGGCGAGAATTTCCGGATTGGAAAACCCGACAAACGCCTCCTGGGGCGACACAATCCCGCTCGCCAGCAGCACGGCCAGCATCCCCACAAAGATCAGATCCGGGGCCAGCAGGTCCCGCATCAAGGCCCCGACACCGACGACCACAACCGCCAGGGTAAACCACGCATCCCAAGCCATATTGCTATGACCGTGCAGATTTTTTTGCGTCTTGGCAAGGCCGCCGAACAGTTCAGGGCGCCGGCGCCTGGTCAGAGAAGTCCTTGAGCAGAATATAGGGCATCCCGCCAATGCCGAAGGCTTCGGTAATGCCGCTCGCCCCGTGTTGATAGCCGAGCAGTGTGCCGGTGAACCAGATCTGATCCCCCGTCTCCGGCAGACCTCGGACCAGCTCCTCGTCGGGATACAGCAGCAGCAGGGAATCGATCTGCTTCGGCTCCTGCGACATGGTCCCATTGCCAATAATCGTGGTCGGCACGACCACTACCCCAAAAAAGGTAAAATAGTCCACCTGACGGGTCTTGGGGTCGCGCCGAAAAAAGCGCCGCGTATAGGAAAAACGGTGAAACTGGCCGGTCAGCGTTATCTCCTGACCAACCTTCTGCTTGGGAAAGAAATCGGCAAAACACGCGGCGACTCGCATAGGCGTGCCGGCTACGAGCATGACCAGGGTCACACAGCTCCAGCGTCTGACGAGGGATCGCATGCTGCCTCCTGCCTATTATGGGGTATGCAATAAGGGCCTACTGTACGCTATTTCAGGCACGAAGGAAAGAATTTCGGTCGGCTTGCGGTGTCCGCCCGTTCGGGCCACAATGGCGCTCTATCAGGGAGAGGCGGATGCGGAATTGGCAGACCAGACTGAGTCCAGTGCAGCAACGGATCTATGCCCGCAGTGCCGCCATCAGCTCGATCGAGCTGCCTCCCAGCCCCCAACTGTCGGACGCGGTGACCAGCCTGGCCGACGCCCTGGAGTGGGACGACCGGCCTCAGGTCCAGACCATCTCTCAGCGAATCGTGAACCAGATATGCCGGCGGCTCGGTGTACGCAGCGTGCGGGTCCAGGTCCAGGGGGTGCGCCCGTCAAACCGCCGCGGCGAGCTGCACGGCCTGTACACCCAGTACAACAACGGCAGCCGCAAGGATTCCATTCAGGTCTGGATGCGCACCGCCAAACGCGGCCAGGTCGTGGCCTTTCGGACCTATTTGCGCACCCTGCTGCACGAGGTCTGCCATCACCTCGATTTCACCTACCTGGGGCTGCGCGAGTCGTATCACACCGAGGGATTTTTTCGGCGCGAGTCGAGCCTCTTCCGGGCGCTCGTGCGACCGCCGACAACCCAACCAACCTCGCCGACAGCGTCGCTTTCTGAAATGGTGCGTGAGATCATCGCGGCCGGCAAACAGTCTTGAGTGCGCGGCCTCAGCGCTGCTGCAAGCTGCGCAAGCGCTGCCGGGCGCCGGGATAGGCCGGGTCATAGCGCAGCACCGCCCGGAGTTGGGCGACCGCGCGCTCGGTCTGGCCCAGACGGGTATACACCTCGGCCAGCTCAAAACGTGCCCGCGGACTGTGCGGACAGATAGCCAGGCCCCAGTCGTAGAGCCGCGCTTTCTGGCGCAGGGAGCGGGCGGCCAGAGCCCGGTAGAAGTACGACCGCGCCCGGCGGCAGGCGTCTTCGTCCCGCTCGAACCGGGGCGCCGGCGGGGACGGAGGCGACAGGGCGACGGGCGCCGGACCGGGGCTGTTCGCCGTCAGCCGGGCGGCCAGCTGACGCAGCGTTGCAGCCCGCTCCGGGGAGGACGGGTGCGACGAGAAAAATCCGGCCGTCGCGGTTTCCGGCACCTCACGAGCCATGCGACGCATGACCTCAGCCCCGGCCCGGGGATCATACCCGGCGTCAAACGCGTAGCGCAGGCCAAGCGCGTCCGCCTCACGTTCCTGGTCCTGGTTGTAGTGATTCAAAAACAGACGCCCGACCTGGCCAGTCAGCAGGCCTATGCCCGGATAGATGCTGTCCACCAGCAGGCTGGCCAGCCCGAGCAGGCTGGACCTGAAGACACCCTGCGACACGTGGTCCAGGCTGAGGTGGGCAATTTCATGGCCGACAATCACGGCCAGCTCGTCGTCCGAACGGACAAAGTTCAGCATGCCGGTCGAAACCATGACGCGACCGGAGGTGGCTCCGGCGTTGATGGACGGATCGTCAAATACCAGCAGTTCAAACTGAGGCAGGTTGGGGATGGCCGAGCGCAGACGGTCGGTCACCCGTTCGAGCTGGGCGAGCTGGACGTAGCGGACAATCTGGCTGAAGGACGGCCGGCTCTGGCCAAAGCCGTCGGCTACCAATCCGACAGGGAGCGCACAAAGGAGACAGCCAGCGAGGCTGAGGGAGAGCCAGCGTTTGAGCATGCCTCCATCATAGCCGGTCAGAGCCGGTTTTCCACACAGGTGCGTGCTGGCCGCCATTCAGCGGCTCTTCAGTGCAGCGTCGGGAGCAAGCCCAGCCCCTCGCGCAGGGCTCGAACCAGGGCGATATTATCGCTGTGGCCGGTCCGGTCGGCCGTCACCTTGGCCCGCAGCGGCCGGCCCAACAGGTAGAGGTCGCCAATCAGGTCCAGGATTTTATGGCGGGCGAGTTCGTCGTCAAAACGCAGCGGGGGGTTAATCACGCCCTGGTCGCCGATCAAAATACAGTTGTCCAGCCGTCCACCATTGGCCAAGCCCATCTGTTCCAGGGCCTGGACTTCTTTCAAAAATCCGAAGGTGCGGGCCGGGGCAATTTCGGCGCCAAAGCTCTCGGTCCCGTGGTGGACATAGCAGTGCTCCTGACGGCCAACCGGTGGGGGATACTCGAGAATATAACGGACCGAGAAATGGTCGGCCGGCTCAATCAGCAGCCTCTTACCGCCTCCCCCGTCGCCAACCTGATACGGCCGGTCAACCGCAATGACCTCAACCGTCTCGTCCTGCTCGACGACGCCGGCGTCGTCGAGCAGCTGACAGAACTCACGCGCCGAGCCGTCCAGAATCGGAATCTCATCCTGCATCTTGACCATCAGATTGCTGATGCCATAGCCGTGCAGGGCCGCCATCAGATGCTCAATCGTCCGGGCCACAGCGCCGTCCCGATACAAACTTGTCGCATAGCCGGTCGAGCCGACATAGTCGACCGAGGCCGGAATGACCACATCGGTCGATAAAGAGCCGAACACAATCCCGCTGCCGGGCGGCAGCGGCTGGAGGATCACCCCGGTGCGCACACCGGAGTGCAAGCCCTGACCGCGCAGCACGACACTGCGCCCAATGGTCCGGGCCTGGACACACTCGCGCGGCCGCACGGCAGCCTGACGGCTGGGTGGCAGGTCGCGGGATTCTCCTCGGGCCGCAGAACCAGCCGCCTCACGTCCAATCGCCCGATACACCGAGCGCAGCAGGGCTTCGAGCGAGAACGGTTTTTCAATAAAATCGGTCGCCCCCAGCTTGGTTGCCCGCACTGCCGTCTCAATCGTCCCGTGGCCGGAAATGACGATGACAGGCAACTCCGGCTGCTGGGTTTTCAGCTGTTCGAGCAGACTGATCCCGTCGAGCTGCGGCATCCAGATATCGAGGATGACCAGACGGGGCTGACGGGTGCGGACCAAATCGAGGATCTGGGTCCCGTCACCGGTGTCCAAGACCTGAAATCCCTCATCGCCCAGGATGCCGCGCAGGGTGGTCCGAATCTGTTCCTCGTCATCAACCACCAGAATGGTCTCCTGCATACCGTCCTCCTAGCTGTACTGGCCGTTTGCACTCGGTTGCGGCGGTGCGGCCCGGTCCGGGCTCAGCTGCTCCCGCCGGCGGACCGGCAGCTCAATGATAAAGCGACTGCCGTGGGGGAGATTGTCCCGCACGCGTAAAAACGCCTGATGGTCGGCCACCACCGTGGCCACTATCGCCAAGCCCAGACCCGTGCCGTCCTTTTTGGTCGAAAAATAGGGCTCGAACAAGCGATCCTTGATCTCGGCCGGAATACCGCAGCCGGTGTCAGCCACCTCGAGCCGGACGATACCGACCGCGCGGAAAAAGCGGGTCACCACCTCAATGCGGCCCGCGTCGGCACTGCCGTTGACCGGTGTCCGGCAGGCGGCCACCGCGTTGTCCAGCAGGTTGCGAATCATCCGTTTGATACCCTCGCGGTCAAGGTCCAGCAGCGGCAACTCAGGGTCGTGGGACAGGCTGAACTCCAGGTCCCGGTGCGCCTCGGAAAAGATGACGATCACCTCCTGGATCAGGGCGTTCAGGTTCTCCGGCCGGTACTCGGCGGTCGGCAGGCGGGCAAAGGTCGAAAACTCGTTGACCAGCCGTTTAATCGTATCAACCTCATGGGCAATGCTCTGGACGCACTCGTCAAAAATACCCTGGGAATCGGACAGCTGCGGCGCAAAGCGGCGGTGCAGGCGCTGAGCGGCGAGCTGAATCGGGGTCAGCGGATTTTTGATCTCGTGGGCAATGCGGTAGGCGACCTCGCGCCAGGCTTCCATGCGTTCAACCCGGATGATCTGCGTCACATCCTCAAAAAAGCACACTCCGCCCAACACATCCCCCCGCTCATCGGTCAGCGGCGCAGCCGTCACCAGCAGGGTCAGAGCGTGGTCGTCGCGCAGCAGGCGCAGCTGGGCCTGGTGTTTGGGTCCGCTCTCGTCCCCGGCGTTCGGGCGGTCGAGCGATTCGCTCAGCAGGGCGCCGACCATCCGTCGCAGTTCGGCGAACTCGCCCGCCCCGAACACCTCATGGTAGTCTCGCTCAACGGCCCGCTCGGCCGCTACCCCGAGCAGCTGTTCGGCAGCTCGATTGACCGTCGAAACCAGGCCGGTCCGGTCCAGGGAGACGACCCCGGTGTTCATATTGGCCAACAGGATTTCCATGTAGCGCCGGCGGGCTTCCAGCTCGTGGTGGCTCTGCTGCAAGTCGGTCGTCATCCGGTTGAAGGCGGCCACCAGAGTCCCGACCTCGTCCTCGCCTTCTCCTTCGAGCCGATGGGTCCAGTGGCCTTGGGCCACCTCACGGGTTGCCGCAGCCAGTTGTTGAAGGGGCACGGCAATCTTCTTCGACAAAAAGAAACCCAGCCACACCGCAGCAAAGACCGCGACCAGGGTGACCAGAAACATGGTGATCAAATAGTTATTCTTCATCGGCTGCTTGAGGATTCTGAGCTGCCGATACTCGCGGAAGGCGTTTGCCACCTGGCTTCCCTGGCGGGCCACATGCGGCGGCACCGCATATTCAACGACCACCGCTCCGGCCACCTCACCGCGGTCCAGGATGGGCATACCGCCACGCACGACCTCGGTCTGGCCCAGGAAATAGGTCTGGCGGACGGCGCTCCTGCGGAACACCTGGTCGAGCAGTTTGGCGTCCATGCTGTCGTCTTCACCAAGTGCACGGTCCGATCCCGAGGCGCTCGCCACCAGCTGCCGCTGGGGCCCAAAGACCAGAATCCGGCCCAGCTCGAAGCGCTGGCGGGTCTGCTCAAGCAGGGGCAGCAGCGCCTGACCGTGCTCGGCGGTCGCTCTCTGAGTCGCTATCTCAGCGGCCAGGCCGCGGGCGTGAAACAGGGCCTCATCGGCCAAATGGTCGTAGAAGGCATCGACAACGCTGAGCGCTCCGCCCAGCGAGTTTTCGATCTCGCTGGAGAACCAGTTGTCGATGGACCGGTTGACAAAGCCGATGCCGATTAACAACAGCAGAATGGCCGGCAGCAGGGAAATCGCCACAAAGGCCAGGACCAGCTGAAAGCGCAAATACGCGCCCGGCAGCTTCTGCCGCCGCTCGTAAAAGAGTTTGACCAGATTGCGACCGACCAGAAAAACGAGCAGGACGAGCAGAATGATATTGAGGTTGATCAGCAGCACAAAGACGATATTGCTGCTCAGGCTGTGGGTGTTGCTGAGCTGCGGCAGCGGACTCTGAAAGACGGCAAACAGCCCCACGCCAAGAGCGGCGATCAGAATCAGCACGCCTTCCCAGCGTCGGCGGCGTTTCGCCTGCTCGGACTCAGGGGACGGGGAAGCGGACGGCGGTCGCGTGTCCATAGGTCTCACCTGCTCGACGGTCGCGGGGTTCAGAACAGCCGGTCCTGACCCGAGCCGTCCGTCCCGTCGGCGCGGGCCCGGCCAAAATGGGCATAGGCTTTCAGGGTCGCCAGCCGCCCGCGGGGGGTGCGCTGCAGATAGCCCTCCTGGAGCAGATACGGCTCATACACGTCTTCGATCGTATTCTTCTCTTCGCCGATGGCCGCCGCAATCGTTTCGATCCCAACCGGGCCGCCCTGAAACTTGTCAATAATCGTCAGCAGGACGGTCCGGTCCATTTTGTCGAAACCGACCTCATCAACCTCCAGCAGCTGCAGCGCGGCCTGGGCTACCTCCAGGCTGACCACCGAGTCGGCCTTGACCTGGGCGAAGTCGCGTACCCGCCGCAGCAGACGATTGGCAATCCGCGGCGTACCGCGCGACCGGCGCGCAATCTCGGCCACCCCGTCAGGGTCAATCGTCATGTGCAGGATAGCGGCCGAGCGACGAATAATCTGGTCCAACTCGGCCGCCCGGTAAAAGTCGAGGCGAAAGGTCGAGCCGAAACGGTCGCGCAGGGGTGAGGTCAGCAGGCCCGAGCGGGTTGTCGCGCCGACCAGGGTAAAGTGCTTGAGCGACAGCTTGACAGTGCGGGCCGAGGGGCCTTGGCCGACCACCAGGTCAAGCTGAAAATCCTCCATGGCCGGATACAGGAATTCTTCCACCACCCGGTTCAGGCGGTGAATTTCGTCGATGAACAGCACATCCCCGTCTTCGAGATTGGTCAGGATGGCTGCCAGATCGCCCGGCCGTTCAATCACCGGCCCGGTCGTGGCCCGAATATCTACCCCCATTTCCCGGGCAATAATATGGGCCATCGAGGTCTTGCCCAGCCCCGGAGGGCCGTAAAACAGCAGGTGATCGAGCACATCGCCGCGTTGTTTGGCCGCTTGAATGGCGATGCGCAGGTTCTGTTTGGTACTCTCCTGGCCGATGTAGTCGTCCAGGCTGCGGGGACGCAGCGAGCCCTCGAGTCGCGCTTCGCCGCCGCTCTCGACCGCTTCGCCGCCGTCTTCCGGCGACGGCTCCAGATCGAGCACGGGGTCTCTGGGTGATGCTTTTGGCTCGCTCACGCGCTCAGACTCCGTAGCGACTCCTGGATAATATCGGTCAGCGTTGAGCGCCCATCCCGCAGGGCGTGCTGGACCGCTTTTTCGGCCTGCGCTTGGCGATAGCCCAGGTTGACCAGGGCCGACACCGCATCCGTAGAAACCGGAACCTGGGCGCCGGGAATGGCCGCGCCGTCACTGCCGGGAAACGTCCCGACCTTTTCTCGCAGCTCAACGACCAAACGCTCGGCCGTTCTTCGCCCGACTCCCGGGACCGCCAGCAAACGGGTCACATCACCGGCGCGCAGAGCGTCCTCAAGGTCCTCGACCGGAATGCCGGACAGGATGCTGACGGCCAGTCGGGGGCCGATCCCGCTCACCCCCTTGAGCAGCACAAACCCGGCCTTTTCCTGCTCATCGAGAAAGCCGAACAGCTGCAAGACATCTTCACGCACATGGGTATGGATATGCAGGCTGACCGGCTGGCCTCGCTCGGGCAGGCGATAGAACGTCTGCAGCGAGACAAACACCTGGTAGCCTACCCCTCCGACATCAACAATCAGGTGATCCGGCGCCTTGTCTTCAACTCTGCCGCTCAGACGCGCAATCATCGTCAGCCCCGGCCTCGTGCCGGCCCCCCGACCACCCGCTCGGGAGCCAGACTGTCAACAGACACCTGACGCCACGAACGTGGACCGCTTTTGCGCCGACCTCCTGTCAGTGCGGCCAGCTGGGTCTGAATCTGGGTCGCCAGCGGTGAGGTATGACAGTGGCACACCGCTGCGGCCAGGGCGTCCGTGGCGTCCGGGCTGGTCGGCAAAGCCTGTGCGTTGCCCAGCAGCGCAAACACCGCTTTCTGCACCTGGGTCTTATCCGCCCGGCCATAACCGACCACCGCAGTCTTGATCTCGGTCGGATTGTACTCGGCAATGTGCAGCCCGGCCTGGGCGGCGGCCAGCAGGATCACGCCCCGCGCTTCGCCGAGCCGAAACGCACTCTGGACATTATAGGCCACAAACGCTTTTTCGAGACTCAGGGTGTGAGGCGTCCATTGCTCAATCACCTCGGCGATGCCGGCATACACCACCCGCAGCCGTTCCGGCAGGGAGGAGAAGCCGGCGGTCGAGATCACACCACCGGCACAGAAAGCGAGATTCCGGCCTCGGCGGTCAACAATGCCCCAGCCGGTCTGCCGCGTCCCGGGGTCTACCCCAAGCACTCGCTCTGCTGTTTCCGTGCGTCCCACCTGTCTCCTCCTCACACTCGTCGGCGTGTCGATACGCTAACGCTGACGAGTTTTGCCCCCACCTCTGTGCGTGCTCAGGCCGCGCTCAAGCGCTCGAAGTCCTCTTCAGAGAACTCACAGTTGGCGGCCACACTCTGGATATCGTCGTGTTCCTGCAACACATCGAGCAGTTTATACACCTGCTCGGCCTCTTTCCCGGACAGGCTGACCGTGTTCTGGGGGATGAGCGTCACCTCAGCCGACGGCATGGCCAGACCGGCCTGCTCAAGCGCGGTGTGCACCGCGTCAAAATCCTCCGGGCTGGTCACCACCTCGAACGCGCCCTCGCCGCCACTCACGTCTTCCGCTCCGGCTTCGAGGACGATCTCCATCAGTTGGTCTTCGTCAACCTGCTCGGCTTCGACCGAAATAATGCCCTTTTTGTCAAACATCCAGGCGACCGAATTCGAGGTGCCCAGGCTACCGCCATGCTTGGTCAGAAAATGGCGGATCTCGGCCACCGTGCGGTTTTTGTTGTCGGTCAGGACTTGCAGCATGATCGCCACCCCGCCCGGCCCATGGCCCTCGTACACCACCTCCTCATAATGGACGCCTTCGAGTTCACCGGCGCCTTTTTTGATCGCCCGCTCAATCGTGTCGTTCGGCATACTGGCCGCCTTGGCCGCAGCCAGGGCCGTTCGCAGACGCGGGTTGGCCGACACATCACTGCCGCCCATGCGAGCCGAAATCGTCAGGTCTTTAATCAGTTTGTTGAACAGTTTGCCCCGGCGGGCATCCTTGACCGCCTTTTTGTGCTTGATCGTACTCCATTTAGAGTGGCCGGACATGGGAATGGCCCTCCTGCGCGATGAATTCTGGTTTCGTGCTTAGCATATCGGGGCGGCTGAGTAAACGGAGAAATTGCTGACCTCTAGCGTCCAAGAAAATGCTAAAGGTCTGAAAAATATAGGGTTTCGCAATACTCCGGCGCTCTATGCGGCGCCGCTGGCCTCGACCCGGACCGTCACCACAGCCGTGTCGTGATACTGCTGGTGGCGTACGGACGAGGCGAAGTGACGCAGCAGGCGCAGCGACAGCTCATCCGCAGCCGGCGTCCCGGCCGCACCTTCCTCGAGCAGGGCCAACTGGTCCTCGAGGTTCTGCTCACCGGTCGCGGACACAAACTCCAACTCTGCGGCGTTCGCGTCGCTGCGCGCGACCACCAGCAGGCGCCGTCCTTCGGCCGCCTGCTCGCCATCCTCTGACCGCAGCAGAGTCAGTAGGGTCTCTTCACCGGCCGAGCACAGGCGTTCGGTTGACTCGGTATTCCAGCCCAGCCGCGAGGCGAAACCGCGCAGAAAACGCTCAATGTTCGGCACGGCCTCGATGTTCAAGCTCATCTCAAGCCGGCGGCGCGGTCCGGTCACTTCCATGAACAGGCTGAGAACGACTGCGGCCAAGCCGCCCATGGTCATGCCGTTGCCCACCAAGGCACCCCAGGTCTCATTGAAATAGTCGGCGAAGATCGCCCCATTCTGGAAGCCCACACCGATCCAGAAGGAGAGTCCGGCCACCACGGCCTTGCGGTAATCAATACCGTCCTGGACGACGATCTTCATTCCCTGCATGAACAACAACCCCATCAGCATGGTTGCGTAGGCGCCGACCACCGGGTTTGGAATGGCCAGCAGCAGCGCCGTGACTTTGGGAAAAAAGGCCAGCACGACAAAGATGATCCCCATGCACACCCCAACGCTGCGGGCAGCCACGCCGGTCAGTTCGGCCAGCGGTACGCTCGACGAGTAGGTCGTGTTCGGCACGGTTGCGGCAAAGCCGGACAGCAGGTTGCCCAGGCCGTCGGCGGCCAGCGAGCCCTGTACCGTGCGAAAATCGACCGCCCGCGGCGTGCGCCACGAGACCCGCTGCACGGCGACCGTATCGCCGACCGTCTCAATCGCTCCGACCAGGGTCACGAACACAAAGGCCGGCAAGAGCGCCCAGAAGGCCGGACCAAAGCTCAGGTCAAACCCCGCCCAGCCGCCCGTCGGGAAGCCGACCCAGGCCGCTGCGCCCACCTGCCCGATGTCGTACAGACCGAACAGTGAGGCGGCCACACAGCCCACGCCAATGCCGATGACCGGCGCCCACAGACGCCAGATGCCCGAGGCGCGCAGCACGAAGACGACGCTGGTGACCAGAGTCACCGCAGCGCTGAGCGGAGCCGCAGCCGGCGGCGTGCCCTCGGGCACATCGGTCAACAGCTGAAACATGATCGGCATGATGGTGACGGCGATCAGGGCGATCACCGTCCCCGACACGACCGGCGTGATGATCCGCCGCAGCAGGGCCAGCCGCGCCGACAGCGCGAACTGAAACAGCGACGAGACAACGATGAGGGTCGCCAGCAGCCCCGGCCCACCCTCGACCAGAGCGGCGATGCACACGGCAATGAAGGTGCCGGAGGTGCCCATGATGAGGACGTGACCGGAGCCGATGCGCCACAGCCGGGCGGCCTGCAGGGCGGTCGTCAGCCCGCAGATCACCAGCGCCGCAAAGATCGCCCAGGACAGGTAGGCCTCGCTCTGGCTGGCCGCCCGGATCACAATCGCCGGGGTCAGCACGATACCGGCCAGGACCAGCAGGGCGTACTGAAAGCCAAGGCCAAGGGACAGCAGATGCGGCGGCCGCTCATTGGGTTCGTAGCGGATGTCCAGGCTGGGACCAGGGGATGCGGCGGACATTTTTCACCTCTTGTTAAGTTCACACATAGACAGGCAGTACGGAAAGTCTTGTCCGGCACTATTGCCCGAACGCCTCTTTTTGACAAGCATCTCCACTTGCTCTTTCCTGTCCACCTGCATAAGTTGCGGGAGATTGATAAATGGTCAGGCTGATCCAGATATACAAGGAGTTAGCATGGAACGCATCGCGAAATGGTTGGGTGGTCTGATGGGAATCCTGCTGTTCGTGGGCGGCTTTGCGTCGGCAGGAGCCCAGGAGGCCGAGCCACAAGACGAGGTCGTCGGCCTCGACGAGCTGCAAGTCGTCGGCTCTCGGATGCCCGGCCGCTCGGCGGCCGATTCGCCCGTGCCGGTCGATATCATCGACGGCGACAGTTTTCAGAACTACGGCGTGCGCGACCTCAACAACCTGCTGGCCGCGACCATCCCATCCTACAACGTCACCCAACACGCCATCGGGGATGCCAACACCCTGGTCCGCCCGGCCAAGCTGCGCGGCCTGCCGCCCGACTCGACTCTGGTGTTGATCAACGGCAAACGCCGCCACCGCTCGTCGGCGATCAGCATCTTCACCTTCGGCCAGGCCCAGGGGTCGCACGGCGCCGACATCCGCTCGATCCCGGCCATCGCCCTCAAACGGGTCGAGGTGCTGCGGGACGGGGCGGGCGCCCAGTACGGCTCGGACGCGGTAGCCGGGGTGATGAACTTCGTGCTGCGGGACGCGCCCGAGGGCGGCACGCTCGAAGCCCGCTGGGGGCAATACTACCAGGGCGACGGCGACTCGGTGAGCACGGCGGCCAACATCGGGCTGCCGCTGACCGACGCCGGTTTCGCCAATTTCAGCTTCGAGTTCGTCAACTCCGACTCAACCGACCGCAGCTATGCGCTCGACTCGGAGCAGGCACTGAGAGGCGCGGGTCTGCCCGTCAAATCCCCGGCGATGGTCTGGGGCGCGGCCGACGTGCCGTACGATTACAAATTCTTCGGCAACCTCGGCCTCGACCTCGGCGACCACCACCACGCCTACGCCTTCGGCAACTGGGCCGAACGCGAGATCCTGGACTCGTGGTATTTCCGCTCCCCAACCGCCCAGTATGGATCTCCGGCCTCGATAGGCGGGGTCTATGAGGATAGTGGCAACGTGCTGATCGCCGACCTGTCGCCTGACGGACGGTCCGGCAACTGTCCAACCATCCCGCGCAGCGAGTTTGCGCAAAACGGCATGGCCGCGCTGGCCGGTCTGCAGGGCGACCCGAACTGCTACGCGCTGGCCCAGAATTTGCCGGGCGGCTTCACCCCGCGGATGCGCGGCACTGTGGAAGACTGGAGTATCGCCTTCGGCCTACGCGGGACACTGCACAACGCCTCCCTGCTGCTCGACGGCTGGAACTATGACATGAGCGCCGTGTTCGGCCAGCACCGCACGACCTACTTCATCTGGAACACCGTCAACCCGCAACTCCTGCGCCTCAGAGAAGAGATGCCGACGGAATACTTGGGGCGCGCCTACGAGGAGCGGGACAAGACCTTCAACCTCGACCTCTCCCGGCGGTTCGATACCGGCCTCTTCTACTCTCCGCTGAACGTGGCCTTCGGGCTGGAGTACCGCGAGGAAGAGTACGAGATCGAATCCGGCGAGAAAAACGGCTGGTGCATCGACGACCAGGGAGAATGCGACGGACAGGCCAAGGAACACGGTCTTGCGGCCCAGGGGTTCGACATCGGCGGCCAGGCTTATCCCGGCATTCGGCCGGAGAATGCCGTGGAGGCCAACCGGGACAGCTTTGGTGCGTATCTCGACCTGGAGGCCGATGTCATTGAAAGCGTACTGCTCACCGCCGCCGGCCGCTTCGAGCACCACGAAGGCGTCGGCGAGTCTTTGGACGGCAAGCTGGCCGGCCGCTGGGACGTGATCGCGGACTACCTGGCGCTGCGCGGCTCGCTGGGCACCGGCTTTCGCGCCCCGACCGTGGGACAGGTCATCTACCGGGATACGACCTTCG
Organism: uncultured Binatia bacterium (SeqCode); assembly: GCA_965243735.1. Taxonomy (GTDB): domain Bacteria; phylum Desulfobacterota; class Binatia; order Bin18; family Bin18; genus JAAXHF01. The sequence continues at coordinate 1,103,430 of CBDEVZ010000008.1, read as the reverse complement.
GCCTTGACGAGCACGGTATCCTGACCGAGCAGCCCACGCTGCCGGCCAGCGACCCGATCGCCCAACAAAAGGGGGCCAAGCCGCTCACGCCCGAGACCTCCTTCTCTTTTTCCATCGGCACGGTACTCACCCTTGGTGAGCTGTCCGTCACCCTGGACTACTACAACATAGAAGTCAGAAACCGGATTGGGCTGACCGCCCCCCAGACCATCACCGCTCACGATATCACCGCCCTGGCGGCGCGGGGCGTCGACAATCGGGGCGTGACGACCGTCAAGTTCTTTGCCAACGCGTTCGAGACCTACACCCAGGGCATCGATCTGGTGGCTACCTACCCGCTGGACCTGTTCAGCGACCGCATCGGCACGACCCTGTTGACCTTCGCCGGCAACTGGAACGACACCAAACTCAATCTGGATTCGATTGACGCGCAGGTCATCGACTCGGTGCGCAAAGTCCAGGTTGAAGAGATCGAGCCGGAGTTCCGCTTCTCGCTGATGGCGGACCACACCTGGGGCCCGTGGCGGCTCCTCGCCCGGCTGCACTACTACGACCAATTCACCGAGCCGTACCAGGATTATTTCATCAGCCCCTCCCTCCGCCCCAAGGCTCGGGCCTTACTCGACCTGGAAGCGTCGTACACGTTCGCCTTCGGGATGACGGTGGCGGTCGGTGCGGACAACCTGCTCGACACCTATCCGACCAAGGTCGGCCGTCTGCATCGCGATGCCTATGATGCCGGCCAGAAGTACCCGGTCGCCTCGCCGTACGGCTACAACGGCGGCTTCTACTACTTCAGGGCGTCGTACGCATTCTGAGTCGAGCTGACACATTTACTCTTGCTGGCACTCACCCACCAGGCACACTGAACAGGCGAGGCAGGCGTATGAGGCAATGCGGGCCATGCGGTCTCAAGAGTGAACGTGCCCTTCCAATAGCCATGAGATGCTGGACACGTGTACTCTTGCTGGTGTCGCTCCTGGTCTTGCTGATCTCAGCCCCGGCCGGAGCGCAGCAGACCGATCAGCCAGACAGGATTGTCGGCCTCGAAGAAATCCGGGTAGTCGGCTCCCGGTCGGCAGGTCGCTCGGCTGCGGATTCGCCCGTGCCGGTGGATGTCATCGCCGGCGACAGTCTCAAGCCCTACGGCACCACAGACATGAACGACCTGCTGTCGGCGACCGTCCCGTCCTACAAGGTCTTTCAGTACGGCATCGGTGTCGAGGCCGCCCTGGTCCGCCCGGCCAAGCTGCGCGGCCTGCCGCCGGACTCGACCCTGGTCCTGGTCAACGGCAAACGCCGCCACCGCTCCTCGGCGATTACCCGCTGGAGCTACGGCTTGGCCAGCGGTTCGCACGGGACGGATATCGCCTCCATCCCGTCCATCGCCCTCAAGCGGGTGGAAGTCCTGCGCGACGGGGCCGGCGCCCAGTATGGGTCCGACGCGGTGGCCGGGGTGCTGAACTTCGTGCTGCGCGACGCGCCCGAGGGCGGCAGCCTGGAGACCAATCTGGGCCAGTACTACCACGGCGACGGCGACCGGCTGAATGTCGCGGCCAATATCGGCCTGCCGCTGACCGAGGCCGGGTTTGCCAACCTCAGCTTCGAGTTCACCAACGCCGATTCGACCAACCGCAGCGTGCAGCGCGACGACGCCCGGCGCATGATCGAGAACGGCAACGCCTTTATCCGCAGATCCGCAGCCCAGCCCTGGGGCGCGCCGGACGTGACCTACGACTATAAATTCTTCGGCAACCTCGGCCTCGACCTTGGCACCGACCATCAGCTGTACGCCTTCGGCAACTACGCCGAGCGCGAGATCGAAGACACCTTCTACTGGCGCAATCCGGCCAGTTTTCCCGGCGTGTTCGCCCAGGGCGACGAGCTGCTGGTCGCCGACCTGTCTGCGGACGGGCGGTCCGCCAACTGTCCGACGATCACGGCCGGCGATTATGTTGAGCAGGGTCCGGCCGCCCTGGCCCCGCTGACAGGCCGGGACAACTGCTACGCCCTGGCCCAGGCATTCCCGGGCGGCTTCACCCCCCGCTTCCGGGGCGTGGTCAACGACTGGAGCCTCGTCTTCGGCCTGCGGGGGGAGCTGCGCAGCACCTCTATCCTGAAGAGTAAACGTGTCAACACCTTTGATCTATTGGCGGACACGTTCACTCTTTTGCTGGACGGCTGGCACTACGACCTGAGCGCCGGCTTCGGTCAGAACCGCATGGACACCCACCTCAGGAACAGCGTCAATCCGAATCTGATCCGCTTCAGGGCCGCGATTCCGACCCGGTACCGGACCCGCAGGTACGAGGAGCGGGACAAGATCTTCAACCTCGACCTGTCCCGTCCGTTCGATCTCGGCCTGTTCGCCTCTCCGCTGAACGTCGCCATCGGCCTGGAGTACCGTGAAGAAACCTTTGAGAGCGGAACCGGGGAGCCGAATTCCTATTTTCGTGACGAGGTGCTGGCCCGGCAGGGCCTAGCGGTCGCGGTCTCCGGCCACCCGGGCACCTCGCCCGAGGAGGCGACCGAGGCCAGCCGGGACAGTTTTGGCGCCTATCTCGACCTGGAGGCCGATGTCGTGGCCGATGTGTTGCTCACCGCCGCAGGTCGGTTTGAGCACCATGCCGGCGTCGGTGAATCACTCAATGGCAAGCTGGCCGCCCGCTGGAATCTGCTTGACGACGCCCTGGCGCTGCGCGGCTCCATCGGGACCAACTTTCGGGCGCCAACCGTCGGGCAGGCCAACTATCGGAACATCACCTCGAGCCTCAACGCCGAAACCGGCGAACTGAACCTGACCTATGTGCTGTCGGGCAACGATCCGATTGCCCAGCAGAAGGGCGGCAAGCCGCTCGGCCCCGAACACTCAACCAGCTTCAGCGTCGGCGCGATTCTCACGCTCGGCGACCTGTCCGTCACCGCCGATTACTACAACATGGAGGTTCGCCGGCGGATCATGCTGAGCCAGAATTTCCTCCTCACCGAGGCCGACAGAGCCGCCTTGGCCGCCGTCGGCATCAACATTGTGGGCGGCCAGGTCAGCTACTTCAACAACGACTTCAGCACTACGACCCAGGGGCTGGATGTCGTGGCGACCTACCCCCTGGAGTGGTTCGGCGGCCGGGCCGGCTCGACCCTGTTCACCTTTGCCGGCAACTGGAACACCACCGAGGTCGATAAGCGCAACCCCAGAATCACCAATGACCTGCGGGCCGCCCAAATTGAGAACACCTCCCCGGAGTTCCGCTTCACGCTGAGCGCAGACCATAGCTGGGGACCGTGGCGACTGCTCACCCGGCTCCACTACCATGACGATTTCAAGGATTTCCCGATCTTCAGAGCCACCAACCCCGTCCATGCCCACGCCCGCGCCCTGCTCGACCTGGAAGCGTCATATACCTTCTTCAGCGGCGCGCTCGGCGGCGTGACCCTGGCGTTTGGCGCCCAGAACCTGCTCGACACCTATCCGACCAGAAACAAGTATGCCGGCCGCCACGGCATGAAATACCCGGTCGTCTCACCGTACGGCTACAACGGCGGCTTCTACTACGTGCGAACATCGTACGCCTTCTGAACGTCAGACCGCAGGTGCCTATTTCTTGGCCCACAGGTCGGCGTAGCCGGCGATCTCGACCTCGTAGGCCGCCGAGGTCATCTGGAGCGGTTGTTCGGTATCCAGATTGATGGCGACAAATTCCAGCCGGGCGTCTTTTTTCCAGTTCTTGACGCTGTTCTCCCACACCCCGGGCTGCGGCCCGTGGTGGAGCCCCTGGGGATTCAGCGAAATCACCCCGTAGGGCGTGGTGCCGCTCTTGCGGCTCAGGGTGAACTCGCCGCTGTGAACGAAAAACACCTCGTCGTAGTCGATATTGCGGTGGTACCAGGGCACCCGTAAGGCGCGCGGGTCGCCCTCAAGCGGACGCGGGGCAAAGGTGCAGATCACGAACCCTGCGGCTTCAAACGTCCCGTGGGCGCTGGGCGGCAGATGCACGCCCTCGCTCATCAGCGGTCGGAAGTCCTTGACGTTCAGCTTGAACACCGAGTGGCTGCCCTTCCAGCCAACCACGTCGAGCGGACAAAAATCGTAGAAGATGGACGTGTACGCGCCGCGCCGTTTGATCCGCAGCTCCCACTCGTCGCGCTGCTCGGTCACCGGCCCGGGCTCGGGCACTTCGATCACGTCATAGTCGAACGGCGCATAGTGGCCGACGCCGGCCCGGTCGGGGAAGCTGATCGGACCGCGCGACTCGATGATCAGCGAGAAGTTGTCGCGGCTGTCCGGCACCAGGCGGTAGCTCGTGCCTTTGGGGATCACCAGATAGTCGCCCTCGACATACGCCAGCGGCCCGAAATCGCTCTGTAACACGCCCCGGCCCTTATGAATGAAATGGACCTCGTCGCCGTCGCCATTGCGGAAGCAGTGCGGCATCGGCTCCGAGCGCTGCGAGACGGACAGGCTCACATCGTCGTTGTACAACACCTGGCACGGTTCGCCGTGCGGGTCGGCGCGGTCGGTCGGCACCAGGTCGTAGGCGTGAAAGGCCCGCGGCCGCAGCGGCCCCTCAATCCGCTTCCAGTCGGTTGGCGGATGGGTGTGGTAGAACTGGCTGGCCGGACCAAAGAAGCCCTGCCGGCCGTGCTCCTCTTCGTACAGCCCCTCGGGAATGGCGACGTGGGCTTGCTTGGGAACGGTGCCTTTTGCGTGTTGGATTTTCATGCTGGCCTCCTCATACGTGCGGCAGAACGTGCTTGCCGAAGCGATCCAGCGAGGCCAGGATCTGCTGCCGGGGCAGACCGCCAAAGTCGGCCAGCAGGCTCACGTTCGTGATGCCCGAGGCTTTGATGTGCCGAATGCGCTCAATACACTGCTCGGGATCGCCAAAGAGCACGCGCTGGGGATACAGATAGTTCTCGTAATCCATGGCCTCGAAGCCTTTGCGCAGATTTTTATAGGCCGCGTACTGCTCAGAGTAGGCTGACTCGGGATTGGCCTTCTGGACAGATTCGATGTAGCGCATCATCGCCGCCTGCGGCTCGCGTTTGGCTTTTTCGGGCGTTTCGCCACAGTAGAAATGGTACACGCCCAGGACTTCGGCGGCGTCGGTATGGCCGTGGGCGGTGCGCGTGTCACGAAACAGCGTGATTCTGTCGATCAGGGTTTCGGGCTTGGCGGCGGCATACGGCACGACCATCAGGTGATAGCCCTGTTTGCCGGTCCATTCAAAAGACTCCGGGGTGAAGATACACGCCACATACACGGGCGGCGGCTTCTGGACCGGCTTGGGCAGGACTTGCAGATCGGTGACCGTGCGAAACCTGCCCCGGTAGGAAAACCGGGGCTCGGTCCAGGCCCTCATAATGATGTCGTGGGCCTCCTCAAACAGCCGCCGACTATCGCCCATATCGCGCTCAAAGGCGTCAAACTCGCCCCGCTGAAAGCCGCGGCCAATCCCAAACTCCAGCCGCCCGCCCGACAGGCAGTCGAGCATGGCGAACTCCTCGGCAATCCGAATCGGGTCTTGCAGCGTCAGCAGGGCGATGCCGGAGCCGATGCGGATGTTTGTGGTCCGTTGGGCCACAGCCGTACCCAAGACCGGCACCGACGGAATATGGCCGCCGTAGTGGTAGAAATGGTGCTCGGCAAACCACACCGAATGAAAGCCGTACTCCTCGGCCTTATCGGTCTCAAGCAGCATATTCTGGTAGAACTCGTACTCACTGTCGTGCAGCTGAGGAAAAAAGCTGGGTAGATGAAAGAGTGATATTCTCATGCTGTCTCCCTGTGTCTGGGCTGGGCCTGTGCTGAACGATGAGTTCTTCCTGATGAAGTGCTCATTCTAGAAACTGGCGCACGGCGGCCAGCAGCTGATCGATCTCCTCGTCGCTGCCAATCGAAATGCGCACGCAGTCGCTCAGCTCGGGTTCGGAAAAATAGCGGACCAGGATCCGCCGCGCTTTCAGCCACTCGTACAGGGGCTGCTGGCTGACCCCGCACCTGCGCGCCACCACAAAATTCGCCTGCGAGGGGTACACGTCATAGCCGAGAGCCTGGAGGGCCGCGCTCAGCCGTGCGCGGGTGGCCCGGATCTTGGCCACATTGGCCCGCATCCAGCCGTAGTCTTCGAGCGCCGCCACCGCCGCCACCATGCTCAGGCGGTTCATGTTGTACGAATCCTTGACCTTCATCAGCTCGCCGAGCAGTTCGGGGTGGCCAAAGGCCAGACCGATCCGCAGCCCGGCCAGCGAAAACGACTTGGACAGGGTGCGCAGAATCACCACCTGGGGATAACGGGCGAGCAGCGGCAGGGCAGTGTGGTGGGCAAAATCCACATACGCCTCGTCAACCACGAGCAGCCCCGAGGTCTGTCGGGCCAGCTCCTCGAGCTGCTCCAGCGGCGTGAAATTGCCGAACGGCGCGTTCGGGTTGGCGACAAAGACGAGCTTGGCCCGGCTCTCGACCAGCGCCTGGAGTGGCAAGGAAAAATCCTCAGGCCAAGGGACATGCACAGCCCGGCCGTCCTGCATGGCCACCAGAATATCGTACAGGCTATAGGTCGGGACCGGATAGGCGACCCGGTCACCCGGGTCGATACATGTGCGCATCAGCATGGTCAGCAGGTCGTCCGAGCCGTTGCCGACCAGGACCTGATCCGGCTCCAGGCCGTACACCTCGGCCGCCTTGCGCCGCACGTCTTCGGCGCTGGGACTCGGATAGATGCGCAGCTGTCGGCCGGGGGCAGCGCGGGAGGAATCGTCACCGACCGCCCGTTGCAGGGCGCGCACAACGTGGGGCGAGGGCGGATAGGGATTCTCGTTGGAATTGATCTTGATATAGCGGTCCAACTCCCGGGGCTGCTCGCCGGGCACATAGCCGTGCATGCGGCGGACGGCCGGCCGCACGACCGCAAAGCGGGAAAACGGCTGCTGCATGGCCTCTTCCTATAGCCGACTTCCAGCCAGGAGAGAAGATATGCGCCGGTCGGTCAGGCGATTGACAGCACACAGGGCCATTTGCTACTCAAAAAGGCGCTATAGTGAGAGAGAAAAGGAGGAAAGATCATTGGCAAACTGGACCGAAACAACGGTCAATGTCGGCGGCACCGACGTTGCTCTCGTCAGAGGTGGCTCCGGCAAACCTCTTTTTATGCTCCACGATGAGCTTGGCTTTCCCGGCTGGGTCACATGGAACGAGGCTCTGGCCGAGGAGCGTGAATTTTTGATTCCCCTCCAACCGGGCTGCGGCAAGACCCCCCGCGTGGACTGGATCCGTACCTACCGCGACCTGGGCGGTTTCTACGCCCGCATGCTCCGGGAAATGAACCTGGGTCCGATTGATGCCATTGCCTTTTCCGCCGGTGGCTATGCGGCCGCCGAGATGGCCGCAGCCGACCCGGCCATGTTCGAGCGGCTCGTCCTGGTCGCGCCCATGGGCATCAAGCCCGAAGAGGGCGAAATCGCCGACATCTTCCCGCTGACCATCCGCACCCATATGCGGGCGACGGTTGCCGATATCAACACGCCCGAGTTCGGCGACATCTACGGCGGCGAAATGACCCCGGACCAGTTTGAGGCGTTTGAGGACGCCCGGTCAGAAGCCGCCCGGATCGGCTGGGAGCCGTACATGCACAACCCCAGTCTGCCCCATCTGCTGGAGGGCGCCAAAGGCTTGTCGGCCCTGCTGGTCCGGGGCAGCGCCGACACCATCGTCCCCAAGGGCTGTATTGATTCGTACAAAAAAGTCATTGACCACGCCCAGGTCGCCACCATCGAGGGGGTGGGCCACCGACCGGAGATCGAGAATTCGGCCGAGTTTATCCGCATCGTCAGAGACTATCTGGCCTCGTAGACCCGCAAGAGGACGCCATGAAACTCGCCTATTTCACCGAACGGCCGTACCGCTGGGTCGACGAGGACGAGGTTCTGAAAAACAAGGCATTTTTTGCCCTGTCGAACCGGCACTTCGATCATCACAAAGCAGCCGACGACTACAACTATTTCCTGGACGAATACTGCTACGCCGAGGAACTGGGCTTTGACGCGGTGGCCCTCAACGAACACCACGGCAACCCGTTCTGCATGGGCAGCGTGATGAACGTCGAGGCGTCCATCCTGGCCCGCATCACCAACAAGGTCAAAATCGTCCTCATCGGCAACCCCCTGCCGGTCATCAAGCATCCGCTGCGCATGGCCGAGGAACTGGCCGAGATCGATCTCATCTCGCGTGGCCGGCTGGTAACGGGCTGGGTGCGCGGGGCGGGCAGCGAGCAGTTCTTCAACAATGCCAACCCGGCCTACAACCGCGAAATGTTCAACGAGGCTCACGACTTCATCGTCCAGGCCTGGACCAAGCCCGGCCCGTGGCGCTACGAGGGCAAGCACTTCCACTACCGCCACGTCAACCCGTGGGCTCTGCCCTACCAGAAACCCCACCCCCAGATGTGGATTCCGGGCGTCCTGAGCCCGGAGACGGTACGTTGGTGCGCTCAGCATCGTTACCCCTATATCGGCCTTGGCACCGCGCTCGGTCCGACCTGCGACCTGTGGGATATGTATGCCGACGAGGCGGCCAAACTCGGCTACCAGGCCGGCCCGGAGAACTTCGGCTATCTGATTCCGAGCTTCGTGGCCGAAACGGACGAAAAAGCCCAGGAATTGGGCAGAAATTTCGTGTATGGCGGGGGGCAAAACGCCTTTTCGCGGCCCGAGCACACCCTGCCGCCGGGCTATAACTCCAAGGGCGCGATCAAGATGCTGGCCCGCCACCCGGGCGGCAGCTGGCTGGGCGTCAGCCCCGACAAACTGCGCGAGTCCAAAGACGGCGAACTGCGGCCGGAGACCGACTATGATGTGGTCCGCAAAAAGCTCTTGTCCGGCTACCAGAAGGTGCAGAACAACCATCAGCTGATTATCGGCTCGCCCAAGACCGTCATCCCCAAACTGAAACTGCTGTTGCAGATTCTGCGACCGGGCGTGTTCGTGTTCTTTAATGTCCAGGGCACGGTCAGCAATGAAGACCGGCTGACCAGCATGCGGCTGATCGCCAATGAGGTCATGCCCGAGCTGCGGGAGTACGCCAAAGAAATCGACCTGCCCGATTCATACCAGCGCACGCCGGGCTCGGTCGCCCTGCAGTCGGGTGTCTCCCCGGCTCCGGTATCCGACCGGGGACCGCTGGAGGAGTTAGGTTTACGCTAAGCCCAGCCATACTGTGTGGCCAGGTGGACGTTGTGGAGAGGCATGGAGGAGTCATGCGGTCGGTACACATCTTACGGGTCGTCATCGGAACCCTGCTCGGCATCGTGCTCGTCCTGCCGCCCGGTGGACTCCGGGCCGAGCAGACTGCGCATACATCTCACCTCTTTCCCTATCCGCCGGCCCTCAGGCCACAGGTCGAGTTCTGGCAACGGGTATTCACCACCTCGAGACAGACGGTCATTCTGCACGACAACGTTCACATGACGATCTACAAGGAGCTGGACCTGCGGTCCTTGTATGAGACGCATGCGAACCGGCCGCGCACCCTCGCTCGACTGAGAAAACAGCGCGTCGAGCGCGAGATCAGGCACATTCGGGCGATCCTGCGCAAGCTGCACCGCGCGAGCAGGACCACCCGGCTGACGGCCGAAGAGCGTCGGATCAAGCGGCTGTTCAGCGACATCTCCGGCTCCAGGAAGTTTCTCCGCGCCGCAGCCAAGGGCCGGGTTCGGTCGCAAACCGGGATCGGCGAAAAATTTCGGCGGGGCATCCAGATTTCGGGGCGCTATCTGGACGAGATGGAGGCGATTTTCCGCCAGGCCGGCCTGCCGGTCGAGTTGACCCGTCTGCCGCTGGTCGAATCCACGTTCAATATCGAAGCCTACTCAAAAGCCGGCGCGGCCGGGGTGTGGCAGTTCATCCGTTCGACCGGGCGGTTGTTCATGCGGGTCGATGGGCTGATTGACGAGCGTCGCGACCCACTCCTGGCCGCCCAGGCGGCGGCCAAGCTGCTCAAAGCGAACTACGACAGACTCGGCACCTGGCCGCTGGCCATTACCGCCTACAACCACGGTCAAGCCGGCATGGTCAGAGCGGTCAGAAGGCTCGGCACCACCGATATTGCCCGTATTATCCGTTCCTACAAAAGCCGCCGCTTCGGTTTTGCCTCGCGCAACTTCTATCCCGAATTTCTGGCCGCCCTCGAAGTCGAAAAAAACGCAACCGCCTACTTTGGTGAAATCAAGCGCGACGCCCCATTTCGCTACGACGAGGTCGCCCTGGACGGCTATCTGTCGCTGGGCGTCGCAGCCCGCTGCGCCAACATTTCGACCGAGCGGCTGATTGAGTTCAACCCCGCCCTGGGCAGATCTATCCGTCGGGGCAGGCGCTTCATCCCCAGCGGCTACCGGCTGCGTCTCCCGGATGGCACGGCCGACTCTTTCCGCCGCCAGTATGCGGCCCTGGATATCAACTCGCATACCGTGCAGCCCGGCCAAACCCTGGACATCATCGCCCGGCGCTACCGAACCAGCGTCAAGGCCCTGCAAGAGCTGAACCATATCCCGAATGTCAATTTCATCCGGATCGGCCAGCGCCTGCGCCTGCCCCAGTCCCAGGCGCCGACCGCCATCGCTCAGGCACCCACCGTCGCAGCTCCACCTCACACCACGCAACCCGGCCCTTCAGACGACACCCATACGGTCCAAAACGGCCAAACCCTGGACATCATCGCCCGGCGCTACCGAACCAGCGTCAAGGCCCTGCAAGAGCTGAACCATATCCCGAATGTCAATTTCATCCGGATCGGCCAGCGCCTGCGGCTGCCCCAGTCCCAGGCGCCAACCGCCGTCGTCCAGGCGTCTGTCGCTCCAGCGTCGTCCCAACCCACGCCGCCTGAAGCCGACCCCGAGCCACCGACCACCGTGGCCCAGGCGCCCGTCGCCCCAGCTCCGTCCCACACGCCTCAACCCGAATCCAGCCGTTCAGACTACGCCCATACGGTCCAGCGCGGTCAAACCCTGGGCACGATCGCCCAGCGCTATCAGACCACCGTGGCCACCCTCAAGAAACTCAACGGCATCGAGCGGGTGAACTTCATTCGTCCCGGCCAGCAACTCCGCCTGCCCAGCAGCTACGCGACCCATACGGTCCAGCGCGGCCAGACCCTGGACACGATTGCCAAACGCTACGGGACGACTGCGGGCGTGCTCAAGCGCCTCAACGGGGTGAAGAACCCCCGTCTGCTGCGGATCGGCCAGACCTTATACATCCCCCTGAGCTATTGACCGACAGCGTCCCACGCCGGGACGCGCAGGGCATTCCTCTGCTTTTTCGGCTGTGCTAGCGTTCCGGCAAGGCGGTTGATGATGACCGCTCACAGGGGAGAGATCATCAACCGCCTTGTTGATCGAGCCTTTGGGCCGGACACGAACGCTGGAGCAATTCACCATTATGTGTAGCCGTGTAGGTCAGGTGAGCCGGAGGCGTAACCTGACATCCCGTCCTTGTCGGCTTCCGCTCCGCTAATCCGACCTACTACACCCTATCGGGAAGCGCGCTATGGGCTATTATCCGATTTTTGTCGACCTGAACGGCCAGCCGTGCCTCGTCATTGGGGGTGGAAGCGTCGCCGAGCGGAAAGTGGCGTCTCTGCTCGACGCCCAAGCCCGGGTCAGCGTGATCAGCCCGACACTGACCCGGCAGCTCGAAGCCTGGGCCGCCGAACTGCGGCTCAGGACGCTGCGGCGTGTCTACCAGAGCGGCGATCTGCGCGGCTTTCGTCTAGTGTTTGCGGCCACCTCAGACCAGGCTTTGCACCAACGCCTGGCTGCGGAGGCGGACGCCGCAGGCGTGTTGCTGAACGTCGCGGATCGCCCGGCCGTGTGTTCGTTCATCGTCCCCGCCGTCGTCTCCCAGGGCGATCTGAGAATCGCCGTGTCCACCAGCGGGACAAGCCCGGCCATGGCCCAGAAAATCCGCCGCCAGCTGTCGGCAGACTTTGGTCCCGAGTACGCCCAGGCGCTCCAACTGCTGGCTCGTATCCGAGAGCGGGTGACCCGAGAGCGGCTGTCAAGCCAGGAACGCCAGCACCGTTTTCACAGCCTCGTCCATTCTCCCCTGCTCGACTATCTCCGCGATCGGAAAATTGATAAGCTCGACGCCCTGCTACGCGCAACCCTGGGAGAAGCCTACAGTCTGGAGCACCTCGACTTTCAGGTATGACCGGTGGAAATTGTCCTGCTGACATCAGCCCTCGTCTTCTATCTGCTGAGCACGGTGGGTTTTCTGCTCGCCCTGGTGTCGCCCCAGCAGCTCTTTGGCCGTATCGCGCCCGGCCTGCTGCTGGTCGCCTGCGCCGCCCACGGCGGGGCGATTATGGTGCGTTCGCTGTCGGTCGGCTATATCGCCGTCACCAACCCGTATGAGGCGGTGTCCTTCTTCACCTGGATGACCAGCGGCCTGTTCCTGCTGGTCCAGTGGCGCTCGTCCCTGACCGTGCTGGGGGCAGTGGTCAGTCCGATTGGCTTTATCCTGACTCTGGGCGTGTTTGTCTTGTATACCCAGGCACGGGCCCTGCCACCGGCCCTACAGAGCAGTTGGCTGCCGGTCCACGTGACGCTCGCCTTTTTGGGCAACGCCGTATTCTGCGTCGCCTTCTTTGCCAGCCTGATCTATGTGTTTCAGGAAAAGCGGCTCAAGGGCAAAAAAATCGGCGGAGTGCTGCGTCACCTGCCCTCCCTGGAGACCCTCGACAAGCTGAACTATCGCTCCCTGTCGTGGGGCTTTCCGCTGCTGACCCTGGGCATTGTCAGCGGCGCGGTGTGGGCCCGCCACGCGTGGGGCCATTTTTGGATTTGGGAGCCGCGGCCGGTCCTGTCCCTGGTCAGCTGGGTCTTGTACGCCTTCCTGCTCCACTATCGTAGCGTCGGCTGGCGCGGACGCCGCGCCGCGACCCTGACCATTGTGTGTTTTGCCGTACTTCTGGTCTCATTCCTGGGCGTGCGGTTCTTGCCGGGTCGGCATGGGGGCGAATTTGGCTAAGCCGGACCCCAGCCTGATGGTCGTTGGCCTCAACCACCATACGACGCCGGTCGAGGTGCGCGAGAAGCTGGCCTTCAGCGATGGCATGCTGCACCACGCCCTGCCCCGCCTCGTCGAAGCCCCCGGCATCCAGGAAGGCGCGATCATCTCGACCTGCAACCGGGTCGAAGTCGTGGCCTGGGCTCACGATACGCCACAGGCCAGCCGCCACATCAAAACCTTTCTGGCCCAGGAGCAGGGCCTGCCGCTTCAGCTGTTTGAAGCCCATCTGTACACCCATACCGACAGGGAGGCGGTCAGACACGTGTTCCGCGTCGCCTCCAGCCTCGATTCCCTGGTCGTGGGCGAACCCCAGATCCTGGGACAGATCAAAGACGCGTATACCGCCTCGGCCTCGCTCGGTACGCTGGGAACGGTGCTCCACCGCTGGTTCCACAAGGCCTTCTCGGTCGCCAAGCGCGTGCGGAGTGAAACCGCCATTGCGGCCAAACCCGTCTCGGTCAGCTCGGTGGCGGTCGAGCTGGCGTGTCGGATTTTTGACCAGCTGACCGACAAGACCGCCATGGTCATTGGCGTGGGAGAGATGAGCCAGCAGGCCATCCGTCAGCTTCGAGCCAGGGCCATCGGTACCCTGCTCATCACCAACCGGACCTTCCAGCGGGCGGTCGAGCTGGCCAGTACCTGCGCCGGGACCGTCGTGCCGTTCGAGCAATTCCCCCGGCAGCTGCACTTGGCCGATGTGGTGATTGGCTCGGCCGGGGGCAGCGCCTATCACCTCACCCCGGATCTTGTCCACGAAGCCCTGCAAGAGCGCAAACGGCGCCCCATGTTTCTGATTGACCTCGGCGTGCCGCGCAATTTCGATCCCCGCCTCAACGACCTTGAGAATGTGTTTGTGTACGATATTGACGACCTCGAACAGATCGTGGCCGACCATCAGGGCGAGCGAGCGCTTGAGGCGCGCAAAGCCGAGGCCATTGTCAGCCAGGAAGTCGAGACCTTCTGGCAGTGGTACGCCAGTCGAGACATCAGTCCAACCATTGTTGCCCTGCGCCAGAAAGTCGAGGCCGTGCGCCAGCGCGAGGTCGAAAAAACCCTGGCCGGGCTCAAAGACTGTTCACCCGAAACGCGCCGTGCAATTGAGGGGCTGAGTACGTCGCTGATGAACAAGCTGCTCCACCCGCCAATCGGGTATCTGAAACACCGCACCCGGAACGGGAATGCCGAGGACGGTGCGACCAGCGTGACCGCAGTGCGGCAGATGTTCGGCTTGGATGACGACCAAGATTGATCCAAGATTGATCCAAGATTGATCCAAGACTGATCCAAGACTGATCCACCAGGACTGAGCCCATGAAACGCACCGTTCGGATTGGCACCCGTGGCAGTACCCTGGCCGTCTGGCAGGCCGGCTGGGTCAAAAAGCGGCTCGAAGCCCACTGGCCGGATTTGCGGGTTGAACTCGTGCCGATAACCACCTCGGGAGACAGAATCCAGCACGTCTCGCTGGCCCGGATTGGCGGCAAGGGCTTGTTTGTCAAAGAAATCGAGCAGGCGCTGCTGGCCGGCAGGGTCGATCTGGCCGTCCACTCGGTGAAAGACCTGCCGGCCGAGCTGCCGCCCGGACTCCGCCTGAGCACCATCCCCGAACGCGAAGATCCCCGCGACGTACTTATTTCGGCCACGGGTTCGTCGCTGGCTGAGCTGCCCGGGGGCACCCGCGTCGGCACCAGCAGCCTGCGTCGTCAGGCCCTGCTCCTGCACCTGCGCCCCGACCTGCGGATCGAAGTACTCCGGGGCAATGTGGAAACCCGTCTGCGCCGCCAGCTGGAAGGCCGGGTGGACGCCACCATCCTGGCTGCGGCCGGGCTCAAACGGCTGAGCCTCAGGCTGAAAAACGGCGTTCCGCTCGACGCCGAGGAATTTCTGCCGGCCATCGGCCAGGGTGCGCTGGGGATTGAAATTCGGGCTGGCGACGATGTCGCAGCCCTGCTCGCTCCCCTGCACCACCCCGAAACCGCCTGGGCGATCGAGGCCGAGCGCGCCTTTCTGAGCGGCATGGGCGGCAGCTGCCGCACGCCCCTGGCGGCCAGGGCCACGGTCGCCAACGCCAGCCTGCGCTTGGCCGCCCTGGTCGCCAGCCCGGACGGCAAACGCCTGCTGCGCCACGAGATCAGCGGTCCGACCGAAACGGCCGGCCAGATCGGGACCGAGACGGCCGCCCTCCTGCTGGACCGGGGCGGCCGGGACATCCTGGCCGCCCTGGAAGCAACAGAGGTCTGAGCCGTATGCCGGTGTATCTCGTTGGCGCGGGTCCCGGCGACCCGGGGCTGTTGACCCTCAAGGCCAAGCGCTGCCTCGAACAGGCCGATGTCGTGGTGTACGACTATCTGGTCGATCAGCGCATCCTGGCCCACGCCCGTCCCCAGGCCGAGCTGATCTACGCCGGCAAGCGCAGCGGCAGCCCGAGCATGAGCCAGGCCGATATCAACCGGCTGATTGTGGACCGCGCCCACCAGGGCCAGACCGTCGTCCGGCTCAAGGGCGGCGACCCGTTTCTGTTCGGGCGGGGCGGCGAAGAGGCTCAGGAGTTGGTCGAGGCCGGTCTTGCGTTTGAGATTGTGCCGGGTGTCACCTCGGCCCTGGCGGTCCCGGCCTATGCCGGGATTCCACTCACCCACCGCGACCACGCGTCTGCGGTCGCGATTGTGACCGGCCATAAAGAAGTCTGGGACACCGCCCCGCACCTCAACTGGGCCACCCTGGCCGGGGTGGGCGGCACCCTGGTGTTCCTCATGGGCACCCGCCAGCTGGGCAATAATATGCAGCGTTTGATGCGTCACGGGCTTTCCGGCCGCACGCCGGTGGCCCTGATTCGGTGGGGCACGCGGCCCGATCAAGACGTGCTGGTCGGCACGGTCGAGACGATTGCCGATCTGGTTGAGCGGCGGGGCTTTGAGCCGCCGGCGGTGGCGGTTGTCGGCCAAGTGGTCGAGCTGCGCCAGCAGCTGCGCTGGTTTGAGACCAAGCCGCTGTTCGGTCGGCGTATCGTGGTCACCCGACCCCGTCTTCAGGCCGGCGGTTTTGTCGAGCAACTCGAACAGCACGGAGCGGCCGTGGTCCAGTTTCCGACGATTGAAACTGTGCCGGTCGCCGCCTCCGACCGACTGGACGCGGCCCTGGACGCGCTGCCGAGCTATGACTGGGCGGTTTTCACCAGCGTCAACGGCGTGCGCTACGTTTTTGAGCGCCTGGCCGAGCGCCGACTCGACATCCGGAGTCTGGCCGGGGTGCGCCTGGCGGCGATCGGCCCAGAGACGGCCCGCGCCCTGGAAGCCCGCCATGTGCGGGTTGAGGCCGTACCCGCAGAGTACCGCGCCGAAGCCCTGCTGCCCGTACTCGGTGATGTCGCCGGCCAGCGGATTCTCCTGCCGCGGGCGACCCAGGCGCGGGACATCCTGCCCAAAGCCCTGCGCGCCGCCGGCGCCGAGGTCGACGAAATCGGCGTGTACCAGACCGTTCGTCCCACCACCCGGACCGCACAGCTGCGCGAGCTGCTGCGAGCCGGTCAGATCGACCTGATCACCTTCACCAGCTCCAGCACGGTCCGCAATTTCATGGCCGCGTTTGCGGACCAGGATGCCGACCAGACTGCTGACCAGACTGCCGATCAGGATATTCCGGCCCTGCTCGGCACGACGGCGCTCGGCTGCATCGGACCGATTACGGCCGAGACGGCCCGCGAATATGGACTGCGCATCAGCATCCAGCCCCAGGAGTATACGATTGCGGCGTTCAGCCGGGCGATTGTGGACTATTTTCGGGCCGAGCCGCAGCCCGACCGCGCTGCCTGAGAGCCGGGATTCTTGACCTGGGCGAAGAATCGGCCAATGCTGGCAGCCATCACATCCATGGAGGAGAACGCCCATGAAACTGTACCGCTCGGTTCTGTTTGTTCCCGGCAACCGCCCGGACTGGATTGACAAGGCGCCCAAATACGACCCGGACGCGCTGATCATCGATCTCGAAGACGCCGTACCGATTGCCGAAAAGGTCCAGGCGCGTCCGATTGTGCGGGCCGGCATTGAGCGCCTGCGGGACAACGCGGTCGGCGTCTTTGTCCGGGTCAACGGGCTGGATACCGGACTGACGGGCGAAGACGTGGAAGCCATTGTCACCGCCGGACTCGACGGCATTGCCATTCCCAAGCTCGAAAACGCCGACGAGATCCGCAAAATCGACGCCTGGATCGAGCTGTTCGAGCGCAAGGCCGGCCTGGACCTCGGCACAGTCGAAATCATGGCCATCCCGGAGACGGCCAAAGGGATCATGAACGCCTACGAGCTGGCCTCGGCCTGTCCTCGCGTGGGAGCCGTGATCGGTGGCGTTGGCCAGCGCTCGGGCGATGTCACCAAGGCGGTCGGTTTTCAGTGGACCCGGGAGGGGCTGGAGAGCCTGTACATGGGTTCCCACGTCCTGCTGGCGTGTCGGGCGGCCGGTTTTGAGTACCCGCTCGGCGTCGGCTCGCTGGAGGTCGGCGATACCGGGCTGGTCAAGGCTCAGCTCAGACGCGCCCGAGAGATCGGTTTTCGCGGCGCCCTGCTGATCCACCCGTCGGCGGTGCCGCTGGCCAACGAGGTGTTTGCCCCGTCAGCAGAAGAGATCGAGTGGAACAAGGGCATCTTGCAGGCCATGGCCGAGGCCGAGCAGGCCGGCCGGGCGGCCGTGACCTATGACGGCATGATGATCGACTACGCCCACGTCCGCAACGCGCTGGATCTGATTCACCAGGCCGAGGCGTTCGGCATCCCGGTCGGCGACTACGCCCAGGTCAAGGCGCTGTAGGACACGGGGGTTCAGCGATACCGGAACTGGGGTTTGCGTTTCTGCAGAAAGGCGTCCCGGCCCTCGAAATAGTCCGGGTTCTCAAACGTCTGGGCGCGTAGCGCCCGGCTCGTCGGCGTGTCGTCGTGGGCGCCGGCGACGATTTCCCGGACGGTCGTCTTGACCGCCCGAATCGTGAACTGCGACAGACGGCACAGCTCGTGGGCAAAGGCCCAGGTCTCGTCGGCCAGGGTTTCGGGGTCGAACAGCCGAGTGGCCAGACCCCAGGTCAGAGCCTCTTCGGCGTTCAGCACCTTGGCCCCCATCAGCATTTCCTTGGCCTTTGACGGGCCGACCAGATCGACCAGGCGTTTGGTCTCGTGCAGGGTATAGGCCACGCCGAGCCTGGCCGGCGGAATGCAGAACCGGGCGGTGTGGTCGGCGTAGCGCACATCGCAGGCCAGGGCCAGGGCGCAGCCCCCGCCAAAGCAATAGCCGGCGATCATGGCAATGACCGGTTTCTCCAGCCCGGTGATGCCGTCCAGGGTCGAGCGGAACAGATCGTTGAACCGCTCACGCGACTCGGGCGTGGCGTGCACCTTGGGGAACTCGCTGATATCCGCCCCGGACGAGAACACCTTGGCCGTGGCTCCGCGCACAATCATGACCTTGATATCGGGATTGTCGGCCACCTCGGCCGTGGCGGCCTTGATCCGTTCCAGGACCTCGGAGTTGAGCGCGTTCAGCTTGTCCGGGCGGTTCAGCACCAGACTGGCTATTTCGCCCCGGGTTTCCAGATACACCGCGTTGTCGTGCATGCCTGTTCTCCTGTTTCTCAGCGCTGCTCACTATGGTCCGAGACGCGCGCCGGTGTCAATCCTGGCTGCGTCTCAGCTTGCAAAGCCGACCTGCAAGTGACAAGCTGGGGCCTCACGCGTATGGCACTCCCCGAGCGATATAACACCGGCTATAACCTCGGCGTCGGCGGCGCGGTGGCGTGGAACAACCGTCTGCTGCTGGTGCGTCGCGCCTCGCGCCGTGGGCGCGGCAACTGGCAGGTGCCCGGCGGCTTTGTCGAACCCGACGAAACCATCGAACAGGCGGTGATTCGAGAGGTTCGGGAAGAGGCCGGGGTGCTGGCTGCGGTCGAGGGCGTGCTGGGCCTGCGCAACCGCTACGACCCGGACATCGGCAACAGCATCTACATCGTGCTGCTGTTGCATCCGGTCAGCGGCGAGCCGCAGCCCGACAACGACGAGGTCGACCGGGCGGCTTATCTGACGCTCGCCGAAATCGAAGCCCTGGACCAAATCCCGCCCATCAACCTGGAAATCGCCCGGCGGGTATTTGCCCCTGACCGGCGTCTGCTGCTGCCGCAGGAGCTGACCCATTTCACCGGCGTGAGCTACACCCTGTTCGCCGGTTAAGCGCAGGACGGAGGAAGACCCGTGGCCCTGGAAAAAATCACCCACTATTTTGATTACAAAAGCCCCTACGCCTACCTGGCCCAGGCCGAGACCTATCAGCTCGCCCGGGATTTTGACGTAGCAATCGACTGGCTGCCGCTGACCCTCCACATCCCCAGCTTTCTGGGTTCGGCCGAGGTCGGCGCCGACGGGGCAGTCCTGCGCGAAAACCGCAACGCCCACCAGTGGCGACGGGTCAAGTACAGCTATATGGACTGCCGGCGCGAGGCCAACCGACGCGGCTTGGTGATTCGCGGCCCACGGAAAATCTTCGACAGTTCGATCGCCCATATCGGCATGCTGTACGCCAAGCACCGGGGCGACTTCCGGGCCTATCATGACGCGGTATATGAACGCTTCTGGCGGCGCGAACTCGATATTGAGAACCCGGAACTCATCGGCCGGGTGCTGACCGAGGTCGGCCTCGATGCCGCAGGATTTCTCGACTACCTGCACGGCCAGGGACGCCAGGAACACGACCAGGTCATGGCCGCCGCCGAGGACGATGGCGTGTTCGGCGTGCCCAGCTACGTGGTCAACGGCGAGCTGTTCTGGGGGGCGGAGCGCATTGTGCGGGTGCGCGAGCGGCTGGCCGAACACGGCCACACCCCCCGCTAGGTGCCGTGTGGCCACCCGCCTGCCGATTGTCGGCGTCATGGGTTCCGGCAGCCAGCCGCACGCCGTGCGCGCCCGACAGGTCGGCTCGTGGCTGGCCCGAACCGGGGTGCACCTGCTGACCGGCGGCGGCCGCGGAGTAATGAGCGCAGTCAGCCAGGCGTTTGCCGAGACCGTCGGACGCCGGGGGCTGGTCATCGGCATTATTCCCAGCGCAACACATGACCCGCTGGCCGGACCAAAAACGGGCTACCCCAACCCCTGGGTTGAGATTCCGATTTACACCCACCTGCCGCTGAGCGGCGACAGCGGCACCGAGCCGCTGTCGCGCAACCATATCAATATCCTGAGCGCCAACGTGGTGATCGCCCTGCCCGGCGGACCAGGAACGGCGAGTGAGGTCGATCTGGCCCTGCGCTACGGCCGGCCCCTGGTTGCCTACCTCGACCGGCGCGCCGACATCGAGGGCTTGTCCGACCAAGCCGTGGTTGAGAACGACTTCTCGGCCGTGCAAGCCTTTGTCCGCACCCACCTGCCCTAGTCTTGCGTGTTGTCGTTCGTTACCCGCCGCAGCTGAAGAATCGAATAGGCCTCAAACCGCCCGTCCGGCTGTTCGACTTCGAGCCGCTCCTCATAGCCGTCGGCGGTCGGCCGCAACACCTTGCGGGCGCGCCTGCGGCCGGCGCCATGACCGGGCGGACGGTCGGGGAAACGGACGGTTTGGCCGTCGAACTCGATGGGATACGTCACCACGGACCCCGCGTCGGTATAGGCCCGGCCCTCAAGCGCCCGGGTGGCGGAATCGAGGCCGATAATCACCAGCGCCTGGTGGCAGTCGTTGCGACCGTCGGCCAGGGGATAATTCACCCCCAGGCGCAGGGACAGGAAACGGCCGCCCGCCTCCCAGCCACCGGTGACTTCTTTTTGAAAGCCACCCGGACGCCCGGTGTAGTACCCGTGCCCGTAAAAGTGTCCGACCAGAAAGGCCAGCGGCCGCAGGCTGTCGTCCGGCCCGGGCCAGACGTGAACGGGATTTTCCGGCGACAGAATCCGCAAATAGCTGCCATCGGTCGCAGGAGATAGCGAGAACAATCTGGAGCGCAGCTGCCGGCGTAGCGCGCTGAACGACCACATCACGCCCATACCCCGCACGGATGATCTCGACAGTCAACACCTGATCGTCGCCCAGGCGGGGGCGGACGGGACGCGGAGGCTGTGATAGACACGGGCGGTATGGGAGCGCGGGTCATCATGATCCAGGGAACCGGCTCTGATGTCGGCAAATCCGTTATCGTCGCCGGTCTGTGTCGCATCGCCAGGCGGCAGGGGCTGCGCGTGGCGCCCTTCAAACCCCAGAACATGTCCAATAACGCGGCCGCCTGTGCCGACGGCGGAGAGATTGGCCGCGCCCAGGCCGTACAGGCTCGGGCGGCCGGGCTGGCGCCGCACACCGATTTCAACCCAGTGCTGCTGAAACCGCACACCGACCGGGGCGCACAGATCGTGGTCCACGGCCGGCCGGTCGGCAACCTGGACGCAGCAGACTACCCGGCCGGTCGCCAGCGCCTGATGGGCGCCGTCATGGACAGCTTCGGCCGGCTCGTGGCGGCGCACGAGCTGGTCATCGTCGAGGGGGCGGGCAGCCCGGCCGAGGTCAACCTGCGGGCTGGCGATATTGCCAACATGGGCTTCGCCCGGCGCGTGAACGCCCCAGTATGTCTGGTCGGCGACATTGATCGCGGGGGCGTTATCGCGGCCCTGGTCGGCACCCAGGCCGTGCTCGACCCGCAGGACAGCGCACTGATCGTCGGCTTTGCGGTCAACAAGTTCCGGGGTGAGCCGAGCCTGTTCGAGGCCGGCATTGCGGTCATTGAGCAGCGTACCGGCTGGCCGTGCTTTGGCCTCATCCCCTGGACTGCGGCAGCCTCGCGGCTGCCGGCCGAAGACGCCGTCCCGCTGCCCCAGCTCTACCCGACACAGCCCGGACGGGTGCGGATTGCCGCCCCGCTGCTGTCCCGCATCGCCAACTTTGACGACGCCGACCCGCTGCGCCTGGAGCCGCAGGTCGATTTCAGCTTTGTGCCGCCCGGACGGCCGATTCCGCGCGACGTGGACGTGGTGATCCTGTTCGGCACCAAATCGACCATCGGCGATCTGGCCTTTTTGCGCGCCCAGGGCTGGGACCATGACATCATGGCCCACGTCAGAAGCGGCGGCCGGGTGCTGGGGCTGTGCGGCGGATTCCAGATGCTGGGCCGCCACGTCCACGATCCCGCCGGGGTGGACGGCCCGGGCGGATCGGTGGACGGGCTGGGCCTGTTCGAGCTGGAGACCACGATGATTGCGGAGAAAACCGTCCGCCCTGCCCGGGGACGCTGCGTCCTGACCGCCACCCCGGTTGCAGGCTACGAGATTCATATGGGCCAGTCCCAGGGGCCGGCCCTGGAGCGGCCGCTGTTTCAGCTTGAGACCGGCGCCGACGGCGCGCGCAGCCGGGACGGGCGGCTCGAAGGCACCTATCTGCACGGTCTGTTCGCCAACGACGGCTATCGTCGCGCCTGGCTGGAGCGTATCCGCAGCCATACCGCCTCAACCCTGGACTACGAGGTCAGCGTCGAGACGGCTCTCGATGAGCTGGCCGACAGCCTGTCCGCAGCCCTGGACATCAATGCCCTGCTTGGAGCTGCGCGTAGCCCCGACCCGACCCGTTCGAGCCGGCTATCTGCCACAGAGACTTGATGCACCCCCTCAGGAGACTTAGAATTAGCCCATGAAGAAAATGGACCAGAAAATCCGTTTTAATATCTGGTATGTATTTATCGCCCTGTGGGGGGTGATTCTGCTGCACAACCTGTGGCTCCAGGCCACCCGGATCGAACAGATTCCCTACAGCCAGTTCCAGACCTACCTTAACGAGGACCTGATCGAAGAAATCCGGATCAGCAACAACTATATCCAGGGCACGCTGAAGCGGCCCCTGGAAGGCCAGCCGCAGCAGTTTGTGACCATTCGGGTCGAACCCGACCTGGCCGACAAACTGGCCACCAGCGGGATCCGCTATGCCGGGGAAATCGAGACGACCTTTCTCCGCGATTTTCTGTCGTGGATCGTCCCGGTCCTGCTGTTTGTCGGCATCTGGCTGTTCTTCATGCGCCGCTTCGCCCAAAAACAGGGTCTGGGCGGCGGCTTCATGTCGATTGGCAAGAGCAAGGCCAAGGTCTACATGGAGCAGGAGGTCAAGGTCACCTTCAACGACGTGGCCGGTGTGGACGAGGCCAAGACCGAACTCCAGGAGGTGATCGCCTTTCTGAAGACACCCGAAAAGTTCGCCCGGCTGGGCGGCAAGATTCCCAAGGGCATCCTGCTGGTCGGTCCGCCGGGCACGGGCAAGACCCTGCTGGCCAAAGCCGTGGCCGGTGAGGCCAGCGTGCCGTTCTTTTCGATCAGCGGCTCGGAGTTCGTGGAGATGTTCGTCGGGGTGGGCGCAGCCCGGGTGCGCGACCTGTTTGTCCAGGCCAAGGAAAAGGCGCCGTGTATTATTTTCGTCGACGAGCTGGACGCCCTGGGCAAGGCGCGCGGTGTCGGTCCGGTCTCCCACGAAGAGCGCGAACAGACCCTGAACCAACTGCTGGTCGAGATGGACGGCTTTGATCAGCGGACCGGGGTGATCCTGATGGCCGCCACCAACCGGCCGGAAATTCTGGACCAGGCGCTGCTGCGGGCCGGACGCTTTGATCGCCACGTGGTGGTTGATCGGCCGGACAAGATCGGGCGGCTGGAGATTCTCAAGGTCCACTCCCGCAATGTGCAGCTCGACCCGGACGCCGACCTCGACGTGGTGGCGGCCATGACCCCCGGCTTTGCCGGGGCCGACCTGGCCAACATCATCAACGAAGCCGCGCTGCTGGCGGTTCGCATGAGCAAAGACTCGGTCGGCCTGCCCGAGCTGCAGGAGGCGGTTGAGCGGGTGGTCGCCGGCCTGGAAAAAAAGAACCGGGTCCTCAACCAGGCCGAAAAAGAACGCGTCGCCCATCACGAGATCGGCCACGCCCTGGTCTCCCTGTCGCTGCCGGGTAGCGACGAGGTCCAGAAGATCTCGATTATCCCGCGCGGTGTGGCCGCCCTGGGCTATACCCTACAGCTGCCGACCGAAGACCGCTTTGTGATCACCAAATCCGAGTTGGAGAACAAAATCGCCGTGTACCTGGGCGGCCGGGTCGCCGAGGAGATCATCTACCAGGAGATCTCAACCGGTGCGCGGGACGATCTGCTCAAAGCCACCGACATCGCCAAGAACATGATCAAAGCCTACGGCATGAGCGAGCAGCTGGGCCAGATCAGCTTCGATCAAGACCAGCAACCGATGTTTCTACCAAATGGCCAGAGCCCCGGTCCGGGCGACTACAGCGAGGAAACCGCGCGGGCGATTGACACCGAAATCCGGCGTATCATCGACGCCCAGTACGCGCGGGTCACCGCCCTGCTGCGCGCTAAGACCCAGATATTGAAGGACGCGGCGCGAGCCCTGCTGGACAAGGAAACCCTGACCGGCGAAGAGCTGCGGGCGATTGCCTTCCCGGCCGACCAACCCGACACCGACGCCGCCCAGGGTGTGGTCATCCACTCAGGCTAGAGGCCAGACCCTAGCCCGAGCCGTCAACGCGCACGGTCACGATATCAATGTTGTGGTACTGCTGGTGGCGGACGGACGAGGCAAAGTGGCGCAGCAGCCGGAGCGAGAACTCCCGCTCGTCGGGCGTCTCCACCCGGTCCCCAAGCAACGCAATGTGATCTTCGAGGTTTTCCTCGCCCACCGCCGCCACGAACTCCAACTCCACCGCCGCCCCGTCCTGGCGGGCCAGCACCCGCAGGCGCGGTGTGGTGTGCTCCGCCGCCTTGGCCTCCGTCTGCTGGATCAGACTCGTCAGCGCCTCCTCGCCGATGAGGTACAGCCGCTGAGTTGCCTCCTCGCTCCATCTCAGGCGGGAGGCCAGCTCGCGCAGAAATTCCGTCAGCTCGGGCAGGCTGGCGATCCCCAGCTCGATTTCGAGCCGCCGCCGACGGGAACCGGTCAGCTCCATGAAGGCGGTCAGGCCCACCACCATGATCCCCCCGGCGGTGATGCCGTTACCGAGCAGGACCGCCCACATTCCGCTCAGATAGTCGGCGAAGATGGCCTGCGACTGAAAGCCGATCCCGACCCACACCGACATGCTGATAATGAGCGTCTTGCGCGAGTCGTTGCCGCTCTGGAGGGCCAGCTGCATGCCCTGGACCAGGATGGGGCCGAACAGCACGGCCAGATAGGCGGCCGCCACCGGGCTCGGAATGGCGATCAACACGGCCATCACCTTGGGCAGAAAGGCCAGGACACAGAAGACGATGCCGACGCATACCGCGACCCGGCAGGCCGCCACGCCGGACTGCTCCACAAACGGGGCGCTCGACGGGGCGGTCCCGGTCGGGATCGTCCCCACAAGGCCACACAGCACATTGCTCACACCGACGGTGGCCACCGCGCCCTGGACCGAGCGGAGGTCGGTCGCCCGCTGCTGACGCCACGACACCCGCTGGGTGGAGACGGCATGGCCGAGGGTGCCCGTCGTGCCGATCAGCATGACGAACAGGAAGGCGGGCAGGAGAGACCAGAAGGCCGGCCCGAAGCTCAGGTCCAGCCCCGGCAAGGCGTTCAGGGGAAAACCAATCCAGGCCGCGGCCCGTATTGGGGCCGGGTCGTACAGGCCAAACAACGCGGCCACCGCGCAGCCGAGCGCGATCCCAATCAGCGGCGCCCACAAGCGCCACCACTCGGAGGCGCGCAGCAGGAGCGCCACGACTGTGGCAAAGGTGACCGCCGCGCTCGTCGGGGCCGCAGCCCACGGCGTCCCGTCCGGCACCGCGGTCAGCATCCGAAAGATGGCCGGCATGATGGAGACGGCAATCAGGACCAGGAGCGTTCCGGTCACCATCGGCGTGATGAAGCGCCGCAGCAAGGACAGACGGGTGGCCAGCGCGAACTGAAAGGCGGCGGACACGAGCAGCAGGGTCGCCATCAGGGACGGCCCGCCCGCACCGAGCGCGCTGATGCACACGCCGATGAAGGCACTGCTGGTCACCATCACGAGCGGATAGCCGGAGCCCACGCGCCCGAGGCGGAGCGTCTGCAAGACCGTCGTCGCGGCGTTGACCAGCAACATGGCGAAGATGGCCCAGGCCAGGTAGGTCTCGTCCTGCTCTGCCGCCCGCATGATAATGGTCGGGATCAGCACCAGGCTGGGCGCCATGGGCATCGCCCGTTGTACGCTGATGGCAAAGGCAAGCGCGTACGGCGGGCGTTCATCAGGCTCGTAAAGCAGATCAGACACGGGAAGCAACCCTATGCGGGCAGCGACCACTGGGATGCGGTCGTCTGGTATTACAAGAACGGCAACAACGTAGTCGGCCCCTGCCTTGGAGCACTGCGTGATCCCGTACAGCCAACCGGCTCCTGCCGGCAGGGCGCTATGAAACGTCCTAGGCTGCGGCGGTCAGCTGCTGTTCGGAAAACCCGTACAGCTTGAGGCAGTTATCCCACATGATCTTGCGCTTGGACTCCTGGCTGACGCGGGGATGTTCGTCGAGAAAGGTCCGAATCCCGTTGGGGAAGGGGCCGTCGGCGTGGGGATAGTCGACCGACATGACGATGTTGTCGTCGCCGATCTCGTCCACCACCAGCCCCAGCAGCTCCTCGTCCACATCGGTGCCGATAAAACACTGGCGCTTGAAATACTCGCTGGGCAGGGCCGGCAGCTTGATCGACTCGCCGCCGCCGTATTTCTTCCACTGATCGTCCAGCCGGTTCAGCCACCACGGCAACCAACCGCAGTTGCCCTCCAGAAAGCCGACCCGCAGGCCGGGAAACCGCTCCAGCACCCCGCCCACGGTCATCGCCCCGAGGGCCAGCATCAGCTCCATCGGAAAGGCCGCCGAGTGGTTGAGGGTCCGAAAGTTGGAATGGCCCCGAAAACGGTTGCTGGCGTAGTCCTTGGACGCCCCGCCGCTGGTGCCGTGGAAGGCCAGGGGCACGTTCAAACGACAGATCTCCCGCCACAGCACGTCGCACTCCGGGGCGTTGAAATAGCGGCCGTTGACCGGCATGGGCAGCAGGATCACGCCGACATGGCCCTTATGCTCGACCGCCCGACGGGCCTCGGCCGCAGCCAGCTCGGGATCGTGCAGGGACACGATGGCGGCCGGCTTGAGACGCCGGGGATTGGTCTGGCAGTAGTCGGCCAGCCAGTTGTTAAAGGCCGCACAGCAGGCGGCGGCGTAGTCCGGCTCAAGGTCGTCAATCGACACCACCATATGGGCGAAGGTGCGGTACACGACCCCGATATCAATGCCCTCGGCGTCCATGGCCTCGAGCGTGGCGCTGGCCTCGTATTTACGCTCGCGCACCGAGCGGTAGATGTCTTCGGTCGGCGCGTCGAGGAATTTCTGGGGGCCGATCACATCTGCGGAGCGCGCCCAGGGCGGAATCAGCTGGTCGTGGACCTGCCAGTGGGGAAAATTGGTCGGACTCCAGCCCAGATACTTGGGCCGCTGGTCGCGGTATTTCTCGTCAAAATACTTCTCGTATACGTCGCCCGCTTCAATCACGTGCAGATCGCTGTCAATCACCCGAAAACCGTCTTTCATCGCCTCGTCCTTTCTGTGTCGCCCGTTTGGGGGCCGCCGAGTATACCATCTTCGACCGGCCGACAGTAGGGGCCGGAGTGATGTCTCGGTGTGAAAATTCTTACCCGTCTCACCCGCGGCGCTCCGATCTGAGACTGGAAAATCCTCCTCTTCTCAAAGCGCGACGCGCAGGGGGATTTCTGGAGGTGGCTGGTTCTCCTCGAAGGGAGAAATGCAAACTGCGACACTCCCGACGTCGGCTTGCCATGTGCCCGCCAGCCGGGGTAGTGTTCTGGCAGGCTGGACGCCGACCACCGCCGCATCGCCAGCAGCGTCCAGCCTGAGCACGAAGAGGAGGCCAGCTATGTTTCTGATGCGGTTCACCGAACGCGCGTATGTGGCGTACACCGAAGAGGATGTCCGGAACAGCTTTCGCAGCTCCGTGCGTCTGACCTTTCCAAACTCGCATTTCAATCCCGGCCTGGGTTCGGACATGTACAACGAGTATCTCGACGAGTACGAGTACGCGGATGAGATCGGCTTTGACGGCTTGATGCTCAACGAGCACCACAACACGCCGACGTGCATGGGCGCGGCCATGAACCTGGAGGCCGCCATCCTGGCCCGCACGACCAAAAACGCCAAGATTGTGCTGCTCGGCAACCCGCTGCCGATTTTTGACAACCCGATTCGGCTGGCCGAGGAGCTGGCCGAGATCGACATGATCTCACGCGGGCGGCTGATCTCCGGTTTTGTGCGCGGCACCGGCATTGAGAGCTGGGCGACCAACACCAACCCGGCCTACAACCGCGAACGCTTCCAGGAGGCTCACGACCTGATCATCAAAACCTGGACCACGCCGGGCCCCTTCCGCTGGGAGGGCAAGCACTATCAGTTCCGGGTCGTCAATCCCTTTGAACGCCCCCTCCAAGACCCTCACCCGCCGATCTGGATTCCGGGCGTCGGCAGTCCCGAGACCCTGGTGTGGTGCGCCCGGCACCACTATCCGTACATCTACCTGGAGACCGACCCCCAGGTCACCCTGGATATGATGGAGATTTACGGCCAGGCCGCCGCCGAGGTCGGCTATAGACCGGGACCACAGAACTTCGGCTATCTGGTGCGCATCCACGTCCAGGACACGGACGAAAAAGCCTATGAGGTCGGCGAGGGCTTTCTGGTCGGCAACGCCGGCGTCGGCCGGGTGCCGCTGCCCGGCGACTTCATGGCCCCGCCGGGCTACAACTCGCGCGAGGGCACCCGGCGCCTGATCGAGCAGTACAAACACTCGCTGCGTCCCGACCCCCTGTACGGCGGGGTTGACGCCGCCGGCTGGGACAAGGTGGTCGAGAGCAACCGGGTCATCGTCGGCAGCCCGGACACCGTCATCAAAAAGATCCGCCAGATGCTGACCGAGGTCCGGCCGGGCATCCTGGGCGTGTGGACCAACGACGGCACAATCAACCATGCGGACACCATGCGCTGCCTGCAACTGATGGAAAAGGAAGTGCTGCCGGCAGTCAGGGAAATGGGCCAGGAACTCGACCTGCCCGGACCGTTCGAGCAAGCACCATAGGGAGACCAGCATGCCAACACCATATCAAGAAGAGTTTGTCGAGGTGGCCGGGGCGAAAATCCAGCTCCTGAAGGGCGGACAGGGCGACCCCCTGGTGCTGTTCCACAGCATTGAGGGCAGCCTGGGCTGGCGTCGCTACCACGACCAGTTGGCCGAGCAGTGTACCGTGTATGCGCCGACCCTGCCGGGTTTTGGCGCGTCCGAGCGGCCGGACTGGGTCGAGAGCTTTTTCGATCTGGCGCGCTTCTCGTTGTGGCTGGTCCAGGCTCTGGGGCTGGAGAAAACCGCCCTCGGCGGCCACTTCATCGGCGGCTGGCTGGCGGCTGAAATGGCGGTCATGAGCCCCCAGCTGATCGACCGGCTGATTCTGGTCGATGCGGCCGGCATCCAGCCCCAGCAGGGCGAGATTAGCGATATTTTTCTGCACGGTCTGGAGGGCACCCGTCAGCTGACCTACTTCGAGCCCAAAAACGTGCCCGAATACGACGAGTTGTTCGGCCGCAAACCGTCCAGGGAAGAGCGCAATATTCTGACCCAAAACCAGGAAACCGTGGTGCGCTACTGCTGGAAGCCGTATATGTACGACCGCAGCCTGCCCTACCTGCTGTCGCGGCTGAACATCCCGACCCTGGTCGTCTGGGGACGCGACGACCGGATTGTGCCGCTTGAGTGCGGCCAGCGCTACCAGCAGGCGATTCCCGGCGCACGTCTGGAAGTCCTGCCCGAGTGCGGCAACTGCCCGCCGCTGGAAAAGCCCGACGCCTTCAGCCAACTGGTCGGTGAGTTTGTCCACGCCTGAACAGGAGAATCCCGGCATGCCACTTCATCCCGAGGTCCAAAAAGCCCTGACGGTCATGAACGAGACTATTCCACCGCTGCACACCCTGCCGCCCCAGCAGGCGCGTGCCCTGATGGAAGACATGCGGGGTCCGGCGGCCGAACCCGAGGCGGTCGGTACGGTCGAAAACCGCAAGATTCCGGGCCTGGCCGGCCCCCAGGCGGTACGCATCTACAGCCCGGAGGGCGACGGCCCGTTTCCGGTGCTGGTCTATTTTCACGGCGGCGGCTGGGTGGTCGGCAGTCCCAACACGGTTGACGCCTCATGCCGGGCGTTGACCAACCTGGCCGGCTGCATCGTGGTCTCGTCCAGCTACCGCCTGGCCCCGGAACACAAGTTTCCGGCCGCCATTGACGACTGTTATGCGGCCACCCGCTGGGTTGCGTTGAACGCCGCAGCGCTCAACGTAGACGCGGCGCGGATTGCCGTGGGCGGGGAGAGCGCAGGCGCCAACCTGGCCGCTGCGGTTGCCCTCAAAGCCGGCCAGCAGGGCCTGCCGCGCCTGGCCTACCAGCTGCTGATGTATCCGGTCCTCAACCACGCCTTTGACACGCCGTCGTACCGGGACAACGCCGAGGGCTATTTTCTGAGCAGCGACATGATGGCCTGGTTCTGGGAGCAGTATCTGAACGATGCGGCCGACGGTCACAACCCGCTGGCCTCGCCGCTCCGAGCCTCAGACCAGCTCCTCGGCGGACTCCCCCCGGCCTTCATTGCTGCGGCCGAGTTCGACCCGTTGCGGGACGAAGCCGCCGCCTATGCGGCCAGACTGGAAGAGGCCGGGGTGGCCGTGCAGTACACCTGCTACGAGGGTCTGATCCACGGCTTCATGGGCATGGCCCCAGCCATCGAGCCGGCCAGGATCGCGCGTGAAGAGGCGGCGGCAGCGCTGAAGGCCGCCTTTGCCGAATAAAGAGCCGGATGCGCCTGTTCAGAGGGTTTGGTACTGTCCCAGTCGAGAAGGGAATTATATACCATCTTACCCAAGCGGCAGGCCCTGAATCGGGCCTGCCGTCCAACGTCACCCATATGTAGCCAAGGAAGTCAAGGTCTTGACAAGCCGAAATCTTGGAGAAAAATTAACTTCAGGAAAAACGACAGGCTTCCAAGTCGTTTTTCCTGAAGTCAGCCCGAGGGGCAGGAGGCTCTCTAGGTGAGCCGGGAAGCCTGGAGCAAAAACACCTGACCTCTCGTCATAAAGGAGGAGACATGTATGACCGCCAAAACCAAATTGCCCCCCAAGCGCCCTAAGAACTCAGGCGGTCGGCCCCCCAAGCCGATGCCTGAGCTGATCCCCGACACCCTGGAGAACGTTGCGCTGGCCGCGATGCAGGGACCGCCAAAGAAAAAGTGGCGGTATCTTACGGAAGGCCAAGCCTAACAGGCGACCTGAATCGTTCTATACTAAGGAGGGCAGCGGAGTGGATCGGAACGCCACACGGGATTCTATGCCTGAAGAATCCGAATCCGAACCCCCCTTCAACTCTGTGGACCCCAGAAAGCCTCCTGAAAAGTCGGGCGAAAAGAAAGAGCCACATGAAGAAGGCGGCTGGCGGCCAACAGGGTTAGGAGACCCACTGCATATTTCGCAGGTGCGCTATGAGACAGATCACTCTCGATATGACAGATGACATGTACACGGCACTCAATGAACTGGCGGCAATTGCTGAGCAGCCAGAAAATGAGGAGCGTGTTGCGCAATTTATCCAATCTTCCATTCGTCTCTACGAATGGGTGCTCTATCAGCAGTTGCATGGGCGCACGTTAGTAGTTCTTCAGCCGGATGACAAGAAATTGCTAGAGGAGAGGCGGATTCTTGATGGAGAACGCAATGTCATTGGGCAGTTTTTCCCGGAAGATCAGAGAAAGCGACTACTTACGTACTTTGAGCAGGTAGCCAAAGCGGCCTAGCCATGAATGGCGATCTGCCAGTACCAGGGCCTCCTATTCCCTCTGGGTTCAGTGGTAGATCGACGGAAGTCGAAATAGAGAAGCGGCTTTCCAGCCTTGAAACACGACTTGATTCATTCGCCACCAAAGAAGACTTCCAAAAGCTGAAAGTGTGGGTTTTGTCTGGCGTATCGGCTATTGGCGTGGCGTTTATTGGACTGGTTCTCACGGCGCTTTTTAGAGAGCTTCTTGGTCAAATGATTGCTCCCCGATCAAATCCAAATAGCGCAGCCGTTTATTCGCCAGTCCCCGCACCATCTGTTTCATCTGGACAGCGGTGTCCAGCGGACGTTGATTGAACCGCCCGGAAAATTCGTTGACATAGCGGCCTAGGTGCTTCTTGCTCATCCGGTGGTACGTGCCCACATAGCCCCGTTTGAGCAGCGCCCAAAAGCTCTCGATGCCGTTCGTGTGCGCCATGCCGTTGACGTATTCCTTGATGCTGTGACGGACCATTTCGCGGTTCTCAACCCAGTCATAGCCGCTGTGTTCGTCGCTGTAGACCTTGGCCCCGGGGGCGGTGTAGTCGGCCACGAAGCCGCTTAGGGTCGGGCGGTCGGTGCGCTCAATTACGGTCGCCTGGACGGTGTTCGTTTTCCGATCCTTCATGCCGACAATGGCAGTTTTGCCGACCGTGCCATGCCCGGCTTTGAGCTTCTTGCTGTCATGTTTGTTCTTCTCCTTGCCGCCAACATACGTCTCATCTACCTCAACCGGGCCGGAGAAAGACGGGGTGTTGTCCGCCCAGGTTTCCCGGATACGGTGGGCCAGATGCCAAGCTGACTTCTGGGTGATCCCTAAGTCTCGGTGCAGCTTCATGCTAGACGTACCCTTGATGCCAGTCGTCATTAGGTAGAACGCCAGCGCCCACGTCTGAAAGCCTAGGTTTGATCCCTGCATCAGCGTCCCTGTCTTGACGGAGAAATCCTTGCGGCAGGACCGGCAACGGTAGGGCTGCGGCTTCCGTGTGGTCCGCTCCTGGATGTTGTCAGAATCGCATTTGGGGCAGCGAACGCCGTTCGGCCAGCGCGTATCAATGAACCACTGCTCAGCGGTCGCGTCGTCTGGGAATTTCTTGAGCAGTTGGGCCAGGGTCATGCCGTTGCGGTAGTGCTTGCCGGGGGCTTTCTGTACCATGTCGTTCCTCCAGGTTACGGAAAAATTTTACCCAAAGCGGACGAGAAAGTCAAGTGTTTTCAGGTACATAAAGCAGATTCGATACGGATTTTTTCAGCGGTCAGCGATTAGGTCAACTGACCGCTTGGGTAAGATGGTATATAATTCCTTTTTCAAAGGGGGAAGCGCGAAGCCCCTACCTGCGAAGGATTTGCTATGTGCGATGCACGGACAGCTCAACCCGATAGTCCAGCTCGGGCGTGAGCGTCCGGCTCACATAGCAACTGCGGGTGGCCGGCTCCAACAGCGCCCTGAGCTGCGCCTCATCAGCCGGCGCCCAGACCTCCAGAGCCAGCCGAATGTCCTTGAGATGCCCGGTCGGATTGGCCCGGACGTGGCCTTCAATCCGCTCAATCGTCACCCCGCGGCGACGGGCCGTGGCTTTGAAGGCAATCGTCAGGCAGGCCACCAAGGCAGCCAGAAAGGCCGACACCGGGTCCGGCCCGGCATCACCGCCGCCGTCGTCAAGCGGTTCGTCCAGGGTCCAGCTATGGTTGTGGCTACGGACGTGAACGGCATAGGCGTCAGCGTCCGAGACAGTGCGGATTTCCCGTCTGTCAAGACCGGCTTGGGGCGCATCCGGGCCGGCCGAGCCCAAGTCTTCGAGCGCACGTTTGAGGCCCTGGGTAAATCCGGCCGCAGCCACACCGTCGGTCACCCGGTGGTCATAGGCGATGCTGAGCGTCAGCGTGGGACGAATCACCAGCCGTCCATCAACCGCAGCCGGCCGCTCCTCAACCGCACCAACAAAGATCAGGATAGGCTCGCCGAGGTTGATCACCGGCGTGCCAAAGCGAATGCCGTACATGCCCAGGTTGGACACGGTCAGGCTGGCCCGACCCATGTCATCGGCGGCCAGCCGTCCAGATCTTGCGGCCGCGATCAGGCGCTGACTCTCGGCCGCGAGGTCAACCAGCGAGCGTCGGTCGGCCCGGCGGATGACCGGCGCCAGCAGGCCCCGGGGCGCATCGACCGCAAAGCCGATATCCACTCCGTCGTGGGAGACCAGCGTGTCAGCCTCAAGGCTGACGTTCAGCTGGGGCTGCTGCGCCAGAACACCCGCCGCAGTGTGGAGCAGCACGTCGTTGAGGCTCAGTCCGGGCGCCTCGTCCCGGAACCGGTCTCGGATCGACACCAGCCCGGCGGCATCAACATCGACCATCTGGACGATATGAGGAATCGTTTGCCAGGCCTGCTGCACGCGGCGGGCTGCGGTTTTGCGGATGCCGGTCAGCTGAAGGCGTTCACCGTGGGCCGATGCTTCAGCCGGCGCGGCCGCCAGCGCCCGCTCGACATCCGCGGCAGACAACATGCCGTCCGGACTCGACGGCGTCAGGAGAGCCAGGTCGAGCCCGTGCTGGGCGGCCAGGCGTTTGGCCTTGGGCGAGGCCAGCACCCGTTGTGGACGGGGTGTGGCGGAGGCCGTGCGGGCAGGAGGCGGGGCTGGCGGGGGTGTTCCAGCGGCCCGGCGGGGGGCGTCGCCAATCTCGGCCAGGACCGTGCCGACCGCAACCTCCCGGCCCTCATTGACATGGATGTGCAGCCGGCCGCTGGTCGGGGCGTCGAGGTCATAGCTGGCCTTGTCGGTCTCGACCGTGACCAGCAGCGCGTCTTTATCGACCCGCTGGCCGTCTGCGGCGTGCCAGGCGAGCACCGTCCCCTCGGTCATCGCCTGGCCGATTTTGGGCATCAGAACCGGCGTATTCTGGACTGCGGTGGAGGCCTCAGCCGACAAGGTCTTTCACCGCCTGACAGATGTCGTCCACCGACGGGACGATGGCATCGACCAGATGCTGGCTGGTGGGCACCGGCACGTCGGGAATGGCCAGGCGCTTGAACGGCTTGTCCATATACGGCAGGGCGTGCTCCATCAGCAGCGCCCCGATCTCGGCTCCGACACCGAGCGTCCGGTACGCCTCTTCGACGACCAGGCAGGCGCCGGTTTTCTGGACCGAGGCGATGATCGTGTCGCGGTCAAACGGGTTGAGGGTGCGCGGGTCTATGATCTCGACCTCAATGCCGTCCTGACTGAGCCGCTCGGCTGCGGTCAGGCTGCGCCGCAGCATGTCCTGCCAGGCGACGAGCGTCACCGCCCCACCCTGGCGACGCACCACGGCTTTGCCGAACGGCGTCGTATAGTCGGTGTCCGGCACCTCGCCACGCGTGGCGTACAGCAGCTTATGCTCAAAATACACCACCGGATTATCCAGCCGGACAGCCTCTTTGAGCAGCCCCTTGGCGTCTTCCGGCGTGGACGGCACCGCGCACAACAGCCCCGGGGCGTGCATCACAAACGCCTCGGGACAGGCCGAGTGTTCGGGCCCGAAGCCCGAGCCGCCGGACGGCGCGCGGATGACCAGCGGAACGCGGAACGCCCCGCCGTGCATGAAGCGCCACATGCCGGCTTTCAGAAACACCTCGTCGCCGGCGGTCAGAATAAAGTCGGCGAACTGCAACTCCACGACCGGTCGCAGCCCCATGGCCGCCGCGCCGACCCCGGCGCCGACCATGACATTCTCAGAGATCGGCGAGTCAAACACCCGCTCCGGCCCGAAGCGCTCGTACAGCCCCTGGGTGACCTTGAAGATCCCACCCCACACGGCAACGTCCTGGCCGTACACAATGACGTTCTCGTCACGCGCCAGCTCTTCGGCCAGGGCCTGGTTGATGGCCTGACTGTAGGTGATGTTTGCCATAGCCCTAGCCCTCGGCGTACAGATCCTGCAGGGCGACTTCCGGCGCCAACAGTGGGGCTGCCTTGACTGTTTCAACCGCAGCGTCAATCTGTCGCTCGATATCGGCCTCCAGCTCGGCCAGTGTGGCCGCATCCAGGACGCCGGCCTCACGCAAACCGCGCTCCAGCCTGGGCAGGGGGTCGCGTTCCAGGGCCTGTTCGGCGTCTGCCCGGTAGGTCTGCTGGTCGCCCACGAAATGGCCCTGCAGCCGGGTCAGCTTGGCCTCAATCAGGCTCGGCCCCTGACCCGACCGGGCGCGCTCAACGGCGTGCTGCATGACCTCGTACACCGCAGCCGGGTCGTTGCCGTCAACCACTACCCCGGGTACGCCGTAGCCTGCGGCCCGGGCCGAGATGTCGGGGACAGCGGTGGACGAACTGGTCGGCACCGACACGGCCCAGCCGTTGTTCTCACAGACATAGACGCACGGCAGCTTTTGCAGCGCAGCCCAGTTGAGCGACTCGTGGAAGGTGCCCCGGTTGGAGGTGCCGTCGCCAAAGAAGTAGGTCACCACTTGGCCGGGATTGCGGCGCTTGAGCGCCATGCCCACCCCGACCGAAATCACAAAGCCGCCACCCAGCGTGCCGCTCTCGCCCAAGACGCCCTTGTCCACATCGACCACGTGCATGACCCCGCCCTTGCCGCGGCACGTCGCGCCCTCTTTGCCGGCCATATCGGCCAGAATCCCGCTCAGGCTCACCCCCCGGGCCAGCATGTAGGCAACGCCGCGATGGCCGTACAAAACGTAATCTGCACTGTCCAGGGCGGCGATGGCCGCCACCTGGCACACCTCCTGACCGGCGCCGGCGTGCAGCGTGCCCGGGATCTCGCCGGCCATCGCCAGCCTCACAATGCGTTCCTCAAACCGCCGGCTCAGCAGGGCGGTACGAAAAATATCGAGCAGTCGGGTCTGATCCATAGTGTCGTCCTCAGGGCCAGATCACCCGGTTTTCCTCGGCCAGGAAGCCGACCGAGTTTGGTCCGTCAACAAACCGCCTGACATCCTCAAACTGCTCGACCTGGAGTTCGTCAGACACCCACGACTGCTCAAAGGTGGCCAGATCGGGCCACGACAGCTCGGCCACCCCATCGAAGGCGGGCGTATCGTTGTCATAGCTTTCGGGGCAGACGTGGCACTGCACGTAGCGGCACAGGCCGGGCGTTTTGGGCACCAGTGGCGCGTGTTTATTGCGCCAGTGGTCCTGGAACTCGGCCACGCTCAGGCCGGGTTTGCGTTTGAGCAGGAAGATGCCCTTGACTACCGGCGTATCCTTGGCCAGGGGTGGGCCGGCCACGACCACATTCTCGCGCGTGTTCAAGAACCGCAGTTGAGGTACGTCGATAAAATTCGGCTCGTCCTGAAACGCCCCATTGACATACTCGGGATTGTCCTTCAGCCCCTGGGCGGTGGGCAGATCGTCGAACCAGATTTCGGCCGCACCGTCATACGGCGAGGAGAAGCCCGGAATCGCGTGAGCCATCTTATGGCTCTGCACGTAGCGGCGCAGGGCCGAGATGCGGACCGCCAGGTCGGCATGGACCGTCCGCCAGTGGGTGTGGAATGTCTCGTCGCTGACATCGGGTCGCTTGGGAATGAGCGCAAATCCTTTAATCATACGGCCTCCTCCTCAAGATCGCTGGCCGTACCATAGCCCAGCCCGCCTGACTTCCGCAAGTTTCTGCTTCGCGCTTCCCCCTTTGACAAAGAAGCAGCGTCTTGCTTCGATCTATTCTTCGAGCCCAAAAATCCTCGACGGACATCAACCTCTTGAGATCTGGCGGCTTCCCAAAACGAATCGTCATCTGGGATTACACCAGCAATATAGGCGCTGAGGACTCCCCGCGTGTGTCCATCCGACGCCTTCGCCGCTTCAATGAAGAGCTTTCCAAAAGGGCTTGGGTAATGGAGGCGAAGACTTGGCCGTGGGACTCTTAGCGGACCTCCGTGACACCGCACTAGGCCGCCGCGAACTTCTCGACCGTCAGTTGCTCGGCACGGGGCCGAGCCTGCCAGAGGTCGTAGGCCATCTGCATCCCAAGCCACGTCTCTGGGCTCGACCCAAACGCTTTCGAGAGACGGAAGGCCATTTCGACCGAGAGGCCGGCTTTTTCATTGACAAGATCGGACAAGGCTTGCCGCGTGACGCCCAGCCCTTGCGCCGCCCTTGTCACAGACAGGCCCAGCGGCTCCAGACACTGGCGCCTCACCATGCCTCCCGGGTGTGGAGGGTTGTACATACGTAACTCCTTTGTTTGATGTTCTCTTTTCTTCCTCCTCCCTCCTCCTTTTCCTTCGTCTGCCCTCCGGTCCGTCCTCCTCATGAGATATCCCTCTCCTCAATAGAAATTATCGGACGCCTGGGCCGGTCATGTCGGGCCGGTCTGCGGCCGATCTGAACAGACCGCGGGTCAACCGGTTCGGCAGGCGCAGACGTACCGGAAAGGGCCGGCTGGTCTCAAAACCGTCCGCCATGGAGCGGCCTGTGCACAATCGTATTCCGGTCGTGCTCTGGGATAAGATCAGCAGCCAAGCGACCTCTGTTGTCGCGGAGTGAGGCATCGGCTCCCCGGTCGAGTAGCAGGCTGAGCACGGTCGGAGTTTGGTTGTGGCGCACCGCCAAGTGCAGGGGCGTCTGGTCCATGTGGGTCCGGGCGTTGACCTCCGCCCCCCGGTCCAGCAGCAGGCTGAGCACGGTCGGGGATTGGTTGTCTCGCGCCGCCACCGCCAAGTGCAGGGGCGTCTGGTCCATGTGGGTCCGGGCGTTGACCTCCGCTCCCCGGTCCAGCAGCAGGCTGAGCACGGCGTAGGTTTGGTTGCGGCGCGCTGCCAGGTGCAGGGGCGTCTCGCCCGTGTGGGTCCGGGCGTTGACCTCCGCTCCCCGGTCCAGCAGCAGGCTGAGCACGGCGTGGGTCCGCCCGTTGCCCTCGGCCTCCCGGTCCAGCAACAGGCTGAGCACGCTGTTCGGGGTTCGGTTGTCTCGCGCTGCTATGTGCAAGGGCGTCTGGCCTGCCGCCATGTGTAAGGGCGTCTCGCCCGCACGAGTCTGGGCATTGACCTCCGCTCCCCGGTCCAGCAGCAGACTGAGCACGGCTGGGGGTTGGCGGCGCGCTGCCATGTGCAAGGGCGTCTGGCCCATATGAGCCCGGTCATTGACCTCCGCCCCCTGGTCCAGCAGCAGAGCAACCACGGCCGGAGTTTGGCTGTAGTGCGCCGCCAGCGCCAAGTGCAAGGGCATCTGGCCCGTGCGGGTCCGGGCATTGACCTCCGCTCCCCGGTCCAGCAGCAGCGCCGTCACGGCCGGGGTGCGGTTGGTGCGCGCCGCCACCGCCAGGTGCAAGGGCATCTGGCCCGCGCGGGTCTGCGCGTTGACCTCCGCCCCCCGGTCCAGCAACAGGCTGAGCACGGCCGAGGCGGCGTACTGCTTCACCGCCAGGTGCAAGGGCGTCTGGCCCTCGCGGGTCCGCGCGTTGACCTCCGCCCCCCAGTCCAGCAGCAGGCTGAGCACGGCCGAGATGTGAGTGGGATTGTGGCGCGCCACCGCCAGGTGCAAGGGCGTCTCGTTCCTAAAGGTCCGGGCATTGACCTCCGCCCCCCGGTCCAGCAACAGGCTGAGCACGGCCGGGGGAGCGGGGTCCGCCGCGGCCGCTAGGTGCAAGGGCGTCTCGCCAAACCTGCGGGTCCGAGCCCGGAGATCCGCCCCCCGGTCGAGTAGCAGCGCCGTCACGGCCGGAGATTGGTTGTGGGTCACCGCGAGATGCAAGGGCGTCTCGCCCTCGCGGGTCCGGGCGTTGACCTCCGCCCCCCGGTCCAGCAGCAGCGCCGTCACGGCCGGATCAGCGTTCAAGAATGCCGCCAGGTGCAAGGGTGTCTCGTGCTTGAGGGTCCGGGCCTGCAGATCCGCTCCCCGGTCGAGTAGCAGACTGAGCACGGCCGGGAGGACCTGCCACACCGCGGCCGCCAGGTGCAAGGGCGTCTGGCCAAGCGTGTGGGTCCGCCCGTCGATCTTGACCCGAGGTGGGGCAATGAAGCGTGGCCGAACTAGCCCCCCTGGTAACTCATCGATGACTGTCGCATAGCGCGCGTTGACCTCCGCCCCCCGGTCCAGAAGCAGCGCTGTCACGGCCGGAGTGCGGTTGTGTTGCGCCGCCAGGTGCAAGGGCGTCTTGCCCCCACGGGTCTGCGCCTGGAGACTAGCTCCCCGGTCCAGCAGCAGCGCCGTCACGGCCGGGTTCGCGTTCCACGCTGCCGCCACATGCAAGGGTGTCATGCCGCCCAGAGCCTGCGCCTGGAGGTCCGCCCCCCGGTCCAGCAGCAGGGCGGTCACGGCTGGGGTTTGGTTGTGTTGCGCCGCCAGGTGCAAGGGCGTCTCGCCCTCGCGGGCCTGCGCCTGGAGGTCCGCCCCCTGGTCCAGCAGCGCTTGCACTGCGGCAGGGGACGCGGCGGCCATCCACCTGCGGTCAAGCAATGACTGGGCCGCGGCCGGGCGAGCGCAGACCACCGCGAGGCAAAGGACGAAGAAAAGACGTGTGAAGAGAGGGGACATCCGGCACTGCTCTCCTGAAGCGATTTCTCTGAGAAAAATGAATTGCAGCAAAAAAGTGCATAACACCCTAGGCAGGGACGCAGCCAATTCTTGCAGGGTCGCTCCTCGGGAAGTCTCCAGCTTCTGCAACAGGAGCCACTGGCGGGTCACCTGATCGTTACGCGGCATAACTTCGGGCCCTCCTTACAACACTGCCCACCGTCTGTCGCCACCAAAATTGGCAGGCCGGGTGCCTCTGCTCCAGCTTCAGCACTCAAGGTGACCATAAAAAGCTCATACGGCGCTTGCAGTTGCAAGCATTTTCACCGTAAGTGACTGAAAAATAAGAACATCGCGTTCAAAAATATCAACGTTTTTCCCAAATTTTCGCATGTCCGCTCACGAAACACCCCCAGGACAGACGCTTCTGGGGGGTATAAAGGGCGTGTACAGGCCCTTTTGGGCGGTCATCTCATTTTTCGATTTTTGAGATAAACCGGCCAAATTTTTCGCTTGTATACAGATGTCATTGTCCCAGCTTTTGTCTGAGCAGCCGCCACAGCGCCCACACTTCTTCGACCTTGCACACAAAGCCTAGCACCAGGTACAGCCCGCTCCCGGCCGTGACGATGGCGGCCAGCTGGGCGAGGTGCAGCGGCGTCATCAGCGAGCCCGGCACGCTGGCCAATGGCTGGCTCAAGCCAAACACACACCCGCCCAGGGCTGCGGCCAGCAGGAAATGGGTGGCGAACTGACGGGCCAGCAGCGCCTCGTTCAGCGGCCCGCGACGACGGCGAAAAATGACGTACAGGATCAGCGTGTTCAGACCCGAGGCCAGCGAGATCATCAGCGCAATGCCCCAGTGGCCCCAGACCTGCATCAGCAGCCAGCCGCCAAGCGCGTTGAGGCCGACCGAAACCAGACCGACCACAGCCGGGGTGCGGGTGTCCTTGGTCGCGTTAAACAGCCGGACCATGACCTGACTGCTGCCGTAGGCCACAATCCCGACGCCGTAGGCCACGAGCGCCTGGCTGGTCAGCACGACATCCTCGGGCGTGAACTGGCCGCGCTGGTACAGCAGGCGAGTGATCGGCGTGGCCAGGCCAACCACAAGAGCCGTGGCCGGCAGGCCGACCGCAAACAGCAGGGACAGGCCGGCGGCGGCTTTGTCTTTGAACTCCCGCTCTGCCCCGTCGGCCTGATGGGCGGCAGACAGGTCGGTCAGCAACACGGTATACACCGGAACGGCAAACAGGCTCACCGGCAGCAGGAAGATGCGGAAGGCGTAGGCCAGGGCCGAGATGCTGCCTTCGGCCAGGGTCGAGGCCAGGGCGCGGGCAATAAAGGCGTTGATCGGCACCACCGCAGTCGCAATAAACGCGCCCAGCACCAGCCCGCCCATCTCACGCAGGGCCGGATGACGAAAGGCGAAGCTGGGTCGGTACCGAATCCCGGCTCGGGCCAGGGCCGGGATCTGCACGACCAGTTGGACCAGGCTGCCGGCCACCACCCCGATGACCAGGCTGCGAATGCCGTAGGCCCCGGTCAGGCTCAGGGCACACGCAATCATCACCAGATTGAAAAACACCCCGGCATACTCGGGCATGGCGTAGTGATCCAGGCTGTTCAGCGTGCCCTTGATCACGGCCAGCAGGCAGTGCACGACCAGCATCGGCAGCATCAGGCGGAACAGGAAGACCGCCAGGTCGTGATCGTCCCCGCCCAGGCCGGGAGCGGCGACGGTCAGGATGGCCGGGGCGGCCACATAACACACCCCGGCCAGCACCAGGGCGATGCCAAAGGCGGCGTCCAGGGACAGACTGAAGACCCGGTTCAGTTCGGCCGCCCGGTTTCGGTAGCGGGTGATGACCGGCACGAAGAAATTGCTCAGCACCCCGCTGAAAAACAGGGTCTGGATCATTTCCGGCACGTTATAGGCGACCAGAAAGGCGTCGGTCAGCCGCGAGGCGCCGAACAGGGCGGCCTGGACGGCCTCACGCACGAAACCCAGCGGCCGGCTCAGCAGGGTGGCGATAACGATCGGGCGGCCCTTGCGGACCAGACCGGAACGGGAGGACGGGTGGGCAGGTGGGGCGGGGGGCGACACGTCGGCACTGTAGCAAGGAAGCGCGGCGGATAAATCCCCCTCAATCCCCCTCTTTCAACCTCCGCTGCATAGTGCGTTATCCAGCGGCCTGGAAGGCACCCACCCCGGCCCTTCGGGCCACCCCTCCAAGGAGGGGAATCGCCCCCGTCCCCTCCTTGGAGGGGTCCGGCGAAGCCGGGGGGTGGGTAGCTCCTACCGCACGGCTGACAAGAGCAGAGTCCGGGTCAGGCGTATCGCACGCTGAAGAAGGGAGATTTTTCTGGCGCGGGTGATTCAGTCAGAGCGAGCCTTCAAATCGAGGTAGCCCGTCTCAGACCCGGGTCGGCGGCGCGCTGTAACAGCTCCTGCCGGCCTGACACCAGGCGGCGTGGACGGCGGTTCCGTCGGGTCCGCAGTTATCCAAGGCCCGCACACACCAGAAACGGGTCGTCTCGTCATACTCGGTCGGCCCCAGCCGGAAGGCGCTCTGCATGCGCAGAAACCGGCACGGCGGACCGGGAGTCCGAATCGGGTTGGGCTGAAAGGGTGCGTGTTTGGTCATACGACCATCACCTCGTCCTGGACTGGCAGCTGGCCGGCCGCCTTGAGAACGGTCCGCCGCACCAGCTCGGCCAACAGCGTCACTTTGTGTTCGTTGTGGGCCAGCGGCGTGGCTCCCCGGGTGGCAGCCTGCCCGGCCTGCCGCGCCAGCTCGGCATCAACCGCCCGGCCTTCCAGAATGTGTTCGGCGGCCTGAGCCCGAAACGGAACGGGTGCGACCGAACCGAGTACAATCCGGGCGTCCTTGACTACACCAGCTTCCCTGTGCAAGACCACCGCAACCTCGACCAGCGGCCAGTCAAACGACCATTTGTGCTTGAAGTTCAGGTAGGCGCTGGCGTTCGCCTCAGGCGGTCGGGGAACCGTCACTGCGGTCAGAAACTCGGTCGGTCGCAGCACGTTTTCCCGCTGCACGTCACGCTCGGGAGCAACAAAAAACCGGGCCAGCGGAAGACTCCGTTGCGCCCCGGTCTGGTCTACCATCTCTACCCCGGCATCGTAGGCCAGCAGGGGCACGGCTGCGGCCGAGGGGTGGGTGCTGGTACACGTATAGTTGGCAAAAATGGCGTGGTCACGGTGCTCGCCGAGCTGGGCGAAACAGCGTGAGCCGCCTTTTTTGCGACACGGATAGGTCTCCTGGCGAAAATACCAGCAGCGAGGTCGCTGACACAGATTGCCGCCCAGGGTGGCCATATTCCTGATCTGCGGCGTCGCCGCGCTGGCCATGGCTTGGCCCAGGGCCGGCCAGTGGCGCTGCACCTCGGTGTGCCGGGCGAGCTGGGCCAGGCTGGTCAGCGCGCCGAGCCGCAGCGTCCCGGTCTGCGGCTCGACCGCGATCCCGCCCCAGTCCGCCACCCGGCTGATGTCGATGACCACGGCCGGCGTTACAATGCGCTCTTTCATCAGATCCAGCACATCAACCCCCCCGGCCTTGATCACCGCCTGTGGGTGG
The DNA here is from genome assembly GCA_965243735.1 of uncultured Binatia bacterium (SeqCode). Taxonomy (GTDB): domain Bacteria; phylum Desulfobacterota; class Binatia; order Bin18; family Bin18; genus JAAXHF01. Next base: position 1,059,452 of record CBDEVZ010000008.1, on the reverse strand, counting down.
CGGGCCAGGGCGGCCAGGGCGGCGGCCGGGGTCTCGACCTGGATGTAGGCAAAGCGGTCCATGCTCATTCCTGTACGCGCCGCTCAGGTCTGCCGACGGCGGTCACGCGCGGCCAGGGCGGCCAGCAGCCGGGCCGGGGTAATCGGCAGCTCGGTGATCCAGGCGCCGGTGGCGTTGTAGACGGCATTAACGACGGCGGCAATGGTGGCCACCTTGGCCGGCTCGCCGAGGTTGCGGGCGTCGGTACTGGTCTGCCCCTGGTAGACGTTCAGCAGCACCGTGTCGATGTCCGGCATTTCGCGCGCCCCGGCCAGCTTGTAGAACAAAAAGTCGGGGTTCAGCATCCGGCCTTCCAACTCGTCCATGACCCGCTCCTCAAACAGACCGAAGCTCAGGGCATTGATGATGCCGCCCTGCAGCTGACTCTCGGCCAGCAGCGGGTTGAACACCCGGCCGCAGTCCTGAACGGCGACGATCCTGTCAACCGTCAGCTGTCCCAGGCGTTCGTCAACCGTCACCTCGGCAAACTGCACGCCGGCCATCAGGTCGTGGCCCATGGACAGGCGCGAAAAGGCCACGGCCGGTCCGTCGTAATCGTCGGGCCGCTCACCCAGGGCTGCGGTCTTACCGCCGGGCAGCAGGGCGCAGGCCTGTTGCCAGTCCAGGCGCTCGCCCGACTCGGCCACAACCGTCCCACCCGGCTCAAGACGCACGGTCTCGGGGCCGACCCCGAGGTGGCGCGCCGCGCCGCGCAGCAGCGTGTGTTTGACCCGATAGGCGGCCTGACGGGCGGCCGGGGTGACGGTCGAGGTGAGCTTGCTGCCGCCGGGAGCCGGAGAGTAGGGATAGTCGGCGTCGGCCAGACGCACCTCAATGCGCCGAGCTTCCAGTCCCAGCTCTTCGGCAATCGCCTGGGCAATAACCGTTCGTGAGCCTCCGCCCGGCGCCGAGGTGCTGGTGAAGGCCACCACGCTGCCGTCCTTGTTGAGCTGGACCTCGACCTGGGCGCCGGGGTTGTACACGCTGTACCAGACGCTATTGGCCACCCCGATGCCGCGCTTGAGCGGTCCCTGAGCCGCTCCGGGCATCGGGTCGCGGCGGGTGTTCCAGCCGATACGCTGAGCCCCGATGCGCAGTTCCTCGGCCCGCCAGGGCGTGCGCTGACAGCTGTTGAGGAGCCGGAACTCGACCGGATCGTGGCCCAGGCGCTCGCACAACATGTCGATCGCCACCTCCAGGGCAAACGCGCCCTGGGGATGACCCGGCGCCCGAAAGGCGCAGGCCGGGCCGGTGTTCATCAGCACGTCATAATCTGCGGCCGCCACATTGGCGCAGTCGTACACGCTGAAAAACGGCCCGGCCGCGCCTGCGCCAAAGCCGGCACCGGCCGAGCCGTGGTTGACCAGTTCGACGGCGGCCAGGGTGCCGTCCCGCATGCCGGCCACCCGGACCTGCATCCGGTTCTGGGGGCGGTTGCCGCCGACGAGGTGTTCGTCCTGGCGGGACAGGACGATCTTGACCGGGCGGCCAGCCTGTCTGGCCAGCTGGGCGGCCATGACCGAGTACGGCAGAGCCGAGGCTTTGGTGCCGAAATGCCCGCCGATGAAATCGTTGCGAACCCGCACCTGGGCGTACGATAGCCCAAAATAGTCGGCCAGTTCGGCTCGGGCGCGGGTGACCGACTTGGCCCCGCAGTGGACGACGAGACGGTCGGCGGCCTCCCAATAGGCCACTGCGGCGTGGGTCTCCAGACAGCTGTGGGTCTGAACCGGGGTGCGAAACTCCTGCTCAACAACGGCGTCCGAGATCTGGACCGCGTGGGGCACGTCGCCGCGATTTTTGCCGAACAGCGAACCCTGGGCCGGTCCGACGACGTTACCCTGCTGGGCCGGTCCCTGGGCTGCCCAGGCCAGACCGACCGGCCGCACCCCGCCCCTAGCCTTGACCTGTTCGCCCGCAGCCGGTCCACCCGGCATCACCAGCGGGGCGTCGGCTCGCATGGCCTGGTCCAGGCTGACCACAAACGGGCGGGGTTTGAACCGAATCCGCACCGCCCGCGCCGCGTCATCGGCCTGGTCCTGGCTGTCCGCAGCCAGGGCGGCGATTTCGTGTCCCTGATAGCGCACCCGGTTACGCTCCAGCACGTAGACCGCGCGCACCCCGGGCATGTTTTCCGCAGCCGAGGTGTCCACCGCCTCAACCTCGGCGGCGGCATACGGTGAGCGGATGATCACCCCGTACAGCATGCCGGGCAGGCGCAGATCACGGGTGTAGCTGGCCTGGCCGGTGACTTTCTCCCGAGCGTCAATCCGGGGGACGGGCTGGCCCACGACCCGCAGTTGGGTGTCGGCGTCCCAGGGCGGGGGGTCGTCCTCGGGGATGGAGCGGGTCACCGTGGTGAAATGACCCTGGTAGCCGATTTTCAGCGCAACGCTACGGGCCATGGTCTAGCCCTCATCCTGCTGCCCCGAGGCGGCCAGGACTGCGGCAAAGACGTGCGGATAGGTGCCGCAGCGGCAGATATTGCCGCTGATCGCGGTTTTGATCTCGGCCCGGCTGGGGGTGGGATTCCGGGCCAGCAGCGCCTTACAGCTCATCAGCATCCCCGGCGTGCAATAGCCGCACTGGAGGGCGTCATGGGCGATAAAGGCGTCTTGCAGAGGGTCAAGTCGGTCGCCCTGGGCCAGACCCTCAACGGTCTGAATGTGTTTGCCCTGGGCGGCAACGGCCAGCACCATGCACGACACGACCGCCTCGTTGTCGAGCAGCACGGTACAGCCGCCGCACGCGCCCCGGTCGCAGATCACTTTTGTTCCGCTCAGCCCCAGATGATCCCGTAGCGCGTCGGCTAGGGTCACCCGCGGCTCACACCGCGCCGTATATGGCTGACCATTGACGTGGAAGCGGACCGGAACCGGATCGGGGCCCAGGGCGGCCGCCTCGTCGGGCCGGGTCTGCTCAGCCTCAAGGGCGGGCAGGCCGAGCTGGGTCGCGGCCAAGCCTGCGGCGCCGGCGCCCCTCAGAAACGCGCGGCGGCTGACACCCGAGCGTGGCGCGGGAGTCTTGCCGGACGCTTTGTCTCTCGTACTCATGGTTTCCTCTGTCCACAAAGGACGTAGTAGCGCCTCGCTCAGTCTTGACCACCCAGGTCTTTTAATTTGCCCCGCTCCACCTTGCCCATGGCGTTGCGGGGAATCTCGTCCAGAAAACAGTAACGCCGCGGCCGCTTGTAGGGCGCCAAGTCTTGCTCAACTCGGGTTCTGAGCCGGGCCTCCAGCGTGGCCGGGTCGTGTCCCTGGCGCGGCACGATGAAGGCGGCGATGATCTCGCCGAGGTCCGGGTCGGGCAGGCCGGCGACCGCGCATTCGTGCACCCCGGCTTCCAGCTCCAGCACCGCCTCAACCTCTCCGGGGGTGACGTTGGTGCCGCCGACGATGATCAGCTCCTTCATCCGGCCCAGAATCGAGACATAGCCGTCGTCAGACACCGCGCCGAGGTCGCCGGTCCGAAACCAGTCGCCATCGAAAGCGGCGGCGGTCGCCTCGGCGTCCTGCCAGTAGCCGCCAAACACATTCGGGCCCCGGACCCACAGCTCGCCGGTCTGATCGTTGTCGAGCGCGCGGCGTGTTTCCGGGTCAAACACCCCGACCTCCACCCCCGGCAGCGGCAGCCCGACGCTGCCCGCTTTTTGCTGCCCACGGAGGGGGTTGGAGGTATTGATGACCGTCTCGGTCAGACCGTAACGCTCAACTGGGGCAAAGCCAAAGCGGGCCTCAAAGCGGCGGAAGGTTTCAACCGACAGGGGAGCCGAACCGCAGGTGAACAGCCGCATGGAGGCCAGCGACACCTCGTCCTCGACATCCAGCATGCGGTGGTACATGGTCGGCACGCCCATGAACACGCTGATGCGCTGACTGTCCAGCGCCCGCACGACCACGGCCGGCTCAAAGCGCTCCAGCAGGACGGCGCTGCAGCCGGTGTACAGGCTGCCGTACAGACCGAGCCCCAAGCCGTGCAGATGGTGGGGCGGCAGGGCGTGCAGCAGGCGGTCGTCTTCTCCCATCTCCCAGGTGTCCACCAGCAGGGCTTGGAGGTTGGCCTGAAGATTATGATGGGTCAGACCTACCCCTTTCGGCGTTCCGGTGGTCCCGCTGGTGAACAGCAGGAGCGCCAACTCATGCTCGTCCCGCTCAATGGGCTCCGGGCCGGCCTGGACCGTGGCCAGAATATCGGACACCCGACTCGTTCCCTGGGGCTGGTCGGCAGCGCTGCCGCTCACCCACCACGGCCCAGCGACCGCAGCCGTCATGCCCGGCGCCCGGCTCAGCGTTTGCGGCGTGGTGATGGCCAGCCTGACCTCGGCCCGGCGTAAGACGGCCTCAACCTCGCGCGGCGCCAGGGCAGGATTCAGCGGCACCACCCCGGCCCCAAGGCCCAGGATAGCCAGATGGGCCGTGACCAAGCCGTCCGCCTTGCCCAGCGACAGCGCCACCCGGTCGCCGGCCTCGACCCCCGCCGTCCGCAGAGCGGCCATCCAGCGCGAGGCGTCCTCCAACAGCTCGCCGCGCGTTTGTCGCCAGCTCACCTGTCCGTTTGGCTCCAGCCGCTCAAAGATCGGTCGGCTGCCGTCGCGGCTGAGACGCCGCCAAAAAACCTGTGCCAGAGTCATGCTCCGAGTGTCTACCACACCCCCCCAGCCAGGAAAAGGCGCGGACCGGCGTTGACAAAAAGACGCCAAGGGTGCGATAGGCACATGAGCCCCGTTACAGACAGGAGGCTTGTATGTCATTACGGCCACATCCGGAAGAGCACGTCACAGCCCTGCAGAACCGGCTCGCCTACGCCGAACGCCTCAAACAGCTGATGAACCGCATCCACGCGGCCCAAAATATCGACCAGCTGCTGATCAGCCTGCGGGACGACATGCTGAACCTGTTTGAGGCCGAGCACCTGACCCTGTACGCCGTGGATTACGACACGCGTGAACTCTACTCCCGGTTTCTCGATCTGGACAGCGTGCAGGAAATCCGGCTGGACCTGAACGAGCGCAGCATCGCCGGCTTTGTCGCCCACAGTAAACGCACGGTCAATCTGGCCGACGCCTACGATAGCGCCGAGCTGGCCCGTCTCCACCCGGCCCTGCGCTTTGACCGCTCCTGGGACGAAAAAACCGGGGTGCGGACCCGACAAGTCCTGACGGTTCCGGTGTGCGGTCCAGACGGCGCGCTGACCGGTGTGCTGCAACTGCTCAACAAGACGGGTGCGGCACATTTCTCCCGGGCCGATGAGGAGCAGGTCGGCGAGCTGGCCCGCACCCTCGGCGTTGCGCTGCACAACCAGTATCAGCTGGCCAAGCGCCAGCCCTACAAGTTCGACTATCTGCTGGCCGCCAGCCTGCTGAGCCAGGACGAACTGAACCAGGCAAAAGACCGCGCGCGTGAGTCGGGCCGCAGCGTGGAGGCCATCCTGCTCGAACGCTACAAGATCAGCAAACACGAACTTGGCCGCTCACTGAGCCAGTACTACGGCTGTCCGTTTCTTGAACCCAGCCCACAGCTGGTGATTGACGCCGACCTGGCCAGGAAGATCAGCGTCAACTATCTGCAAAACAACGACTGGCTACCGCTCCAGGCGACCGACACCGGCGTTGAAATTCTGACCAGCCAGCCCCACTCGGTGCAGTATCGGCACGATATCCAGCGGCTCTTCCCGGGCCTGAAGATCGCCTACCGGGTCGGCCTGGTCGAGGACATCCGCGAGATCAGCCGGGCCCTGGTCGGCGAACGCGAGCCGGCGGCCGGTGGAGACTCGCTCCAGGCCATTCTGCGCCAGCTGGCGGCGGAATCGCCGACCCGCACCCCGACCGACGAGGGACCCGACGAGAACGACAGCGCGGTCGTCCGTCTGGTCAACCGCATGATCGGCGAAGCCTATCGGCAGGGCGCCTCGGACATCCACCTCGAACCCTATGGCGAGCAGAAAGAAACCCTGATCCGCTTTCGGGTCGATGGCCGCTGCCACGAATACCTCAAGGTTCCGGCCCAGTACCGCCGTCCCCTGGCCTCACGCCTCAAAATCATGGCCAATCTCGATATTGCCGAGCGGCGCAAACCCCAGGACGGCAAGCTCAAGTTCCGTCTGCCGACCAGAGAGATTGAGCTACGGGTAGCCACGATTCCGACCGCCGGCACCGACAATGAGGATGTCGCCCTGCGCATTCTGACTGCGGGCGAGGCCCTGCCCCTGGACAAGATTCAGATGTTGGACGCCAACCTCACAGCCTTTCGGGCGCTGCTCGACAAGCCCTACGGCCTGATCCTGTGCTCGGGTCCGACCGGCTCGGGAAAAACCACCACCCTGCACTCGGCGCTCGGCGCCATCAATACGCCCGACAGAAAAATCTGGACTGCGGAAGACCCGGTTGAGATCACCCAGTACGGCCTGCGCCAAAGCCAGGTCCAGCCCAGAATCGGCTACGACTTTGCGGCGGCTATGCGTTCCTTTTTGCGCGCCGACCCGGACGTGATCATGGTCGGTGAAATTCGGGATCGGGAAACCGCCCAGATCAGCATCGAAGCGTCCCTGACCGGCCACCTGATCCTGAGCACCGTGCATACCAACAGTGCCGCCGAGACCATCACTCGCCTGCTCGAAATGGGCATGGACCCGTTTCACTTTGCCGACGCCCTGCTCGGTATCCTGGCCCAGCGTCTGGCCCGGACCATCTGTGCGGACTGTAAAGAACCCTACCGGCCGTCCAGGCAGGAGTACGAGGCCCTAGCCGCAGGCTATGGTCCGGCCGCCTTCGCCGAGCTGGACCTGCCCGATACCGCAGACTTCGTGCTGTACCGAGGACGTGGCTGCGAGGCGTGTCAGCACACCGGCTACAAGGGACGCCTGGGGCTGCACGAACTCCTCGTCGCCAGCGATGACATCAAACGCCTGGTCCACAGCCGTGCCACCGCCGCCGAGCTGCGCCAGGTCGCGCTGGCCCAGGGCATGACTACCCTGGTCCAGGATGGCATTCGCAAAGTCCTCCAGGGCTGGACCGATTACGACCAGGTACGGGCGGTGGCCCTGCGTTAGCCCGCCCCAAACCCTACTTTCAGCAGCCCCGGCTTTTCGGTATGCTGCCCCGACTTGGGGAGCACTTATGAGAAATACCGGTAGGACCTGTTCGGTGTGGCTGGGCCTGGGCGTGGGAATCCTGTTCAGTCTCCTCGCCTCTTCGGCTTGGGCGATCTTTGTCGATGAGGCCGAAACCATGCGTTTCAACGGCCGGGTGTACAACCGGACGGCCATGGCGGTCAACAGTGCGGCCGACAATACCCGCATCCAGACGCCGTATAACAGCTGGAACATGCTGCAAAACCGGACCTTCGTCCAGATGGAGCTGCGTCACAACCTGACCGACCTGATCATGGGCCGGTCTGACGGCCCGCTGGCCACACTCCAGTCCCTGCTGAGCCCGCTCGGCTTTCTGGCGCCCGACGATTTCGAGTATTTCGTGACCTATCGCGGCGAGTACGACGGGGTGTGGGACTTTGGCCCGGACGTGTTCAGCGAGCGTTTTCCGCTGCTGAGCGACTGCGGACCGGCGAGCAAGGTCAAACAGAAAAAGCCCCAGGCCTTCGGCTGCACCCAGGACGATACGCGCCAGCGCCGGCGCAGTCGGCACCGGCTGTTTGAGGCGTATATCAACTACACCAAGGGGCCGCTGTTTATCCGCATCGGTCGCCAGAACCTGTCGTGGGGCGAGACCGACGTGTTCCGCCTGCTGGACCAGATCAACCCCCTGGACGCCAGCTTTGGCGGCTTTCTGGTCACCCTGGACGAGCGGCGCATCCCGCTCGACATGCTGCGGGTGGTGTACGGCCTGGGCGGCGTCGGACCGCTGTCGGAACTCAACCTCGAGGGCTTCATGGTCGCCGACGACGAAGTCTCCACGCCCACCCCGGCCGGCTCGCCGTGGTCCACCCCCAACCCGGCCGGCATTCGGTCTGCTCTCAAAAAACCGGCCCGCAATTTCACCGACATGCGGGGCGGGGGACGCGTCGTCGGCGTGTGGGGCGACTTCATGTTCACCGTGGCCCACTACTACACCTATCTCGACGGGGCGACGGGACGCGTCGTCACCCCGACCGGCGGCTCCCCGCTCAGGCTCAGCGAATTCCGCCAGGCGGCCCGACAGGGTGAAGTCGGACGCTACATCTTTGATAATTTTCAGACCAATATCCTGTTTCCCAAGGTCCAGATCAGCGGGGCCACCCTGACCTTCGGCCTGCCCAGCCTGTCGGCCATCGTGCGCAGCGAGTTTGCCTACTTCTACGCCGAGCCGTTCTTCAAGAACGCGAGCCCGAGTCAGCTGCTGGGGCCGATCGCCGATCCGGACAATTTCGCCCTCACCCCCGGTTACAGTCAGGTCGCCTGCCCGCCCTCGGTCAGCAACGACATGTGCCTGCGCTACAAGAGCGACATCGACCGCTCGGACGTGATCCGCTGGTCGCTGGGTATGGACATGGATCGCTATATCCAGCTGCTCAATCCCCAGCAGTCGTTTGTGCTCAGCGGCCAAATTTTCGGCACCCATATCCTGGATTTCAACGACACCAAGCTCAGCTCGGTCAGGGACAGCTTCGGCTTTGGCCACTTCGCCATCCCGGTCCTCGATCCGAACCGAAGGAATACGTCCTTTGTGAACATGGACCAGCATCAGCTGGTCAACACCCTGTCCATCTCAACCGCCTACCGCTCGGGCGCGATCTCGCCGGCCCTGGTCTTTCTGTACGACTGGCAGGGCGCGTGGCTGGTGCAGCCGGGCGTTACCTTTACCCGCGACCCGTTCCGTTTCATCATCCAGTACAACTATATTGACGGGCAGTATAACGGCATCGGTTTTTTACGTGACCGCGACAACCTGATCGTGCAGCTCGAGGTGGTCATCTGAACAGGAGGACAAGACGATGGGTCTGCGCACACCCGAACAGTACAAAGACGCCCTGAGGGACGGCCGCGAGGTCTATTATCGGGGAGAGCTGGTGCCCGATGTCACCGCCCATCCGGTCATCGGCAAGGCGGTCAACCACGCCTGCATCGACTACCAGCTGGCCGAAGACCCCCGCTACCGGGAGCTGGCCGTGGTCAGCGATCCCGACCTGGGCGACTATTCGCGCTACTATCACATCCCCCGCAATACCGAGGACCTGCTGCAACGCAGCCGGCTGATTGCGGCCAGCACCCGCGAGGGTGCGACCCTGGTCGTGCTGATTAAAGAGATCGGCACCGACGCCCTGTTTGCCCTGCATGTTGTCGCCGAAGAAATGGCCAAACGCGGCAAGCCCGAATACAAGGAACGGGTTCGCAAATACTACGAGCTGTGCCGCGACCGGGACTACGGCGTGGCCGTGGCCCAGAGCGACGTCAAGGGCGACCGGGGGCTCGGCCCCCAGGGTCAGGCTCACGACGACTACTACCTGCGGGTGGTGGAAGAGCGCGCGGACGGCATTGTGGTGCGCGGCGCCAAGACGCATACCTCGGTCCTGACCAACACGGACGAGGTCATCGTCCTACCGACCCGAGCGATGAAGCCGGACGACGGCGCCTACTCCGTGGCCTTTGCCCTGCCGGCCGCGACCAAGGGGCTCAAGCTGCTGGCCAGCTCCTATGGCGGGATACCCAAAGACCCGTTTGAGTTCCCGATCAGCGCCAGTCACAAGATGATGGAAACGCTGACCGTTTTTGACGATGTGTTCGTGCCCTGGGAGCGCGTGTTCCTGAACGGCGAGACCGAAGCGGCCGGCTTCCTGGCCCTGACCTTTGTCAAATTCCATCGTTTTACCGCAGTGTCGTACAAGCTGCCCCTGCTGGAACTGCTGGCCGGCGCGGCCCAGGCGATTGCCGAGTACAACGGCATTGAACGGGCCGGCCACATCCGGGAGAAGCTGACCAAACTGGCGACCTATCACGCCACGGTCCAGGGTCTGATTTTCGCCGCCGCCCATAACCACGAGATTGTGGCGCCGGACATTGCGGTGCCGAACACCCTGCTGACCAACGTCGCCAAATACCAGTTCGCCTCGAACTATCACACTGCGGTGCAGATGGTGCAGGACGTGAGCGGCGGCCTGCTGGTCACCGGCCCGGCGGCCGAGGACTGGCGCAGCGAGGCGACCGGGCCGTATCTCGAAAAATACTACGGCGGCAAAAAGGGCACCTCGGCTGAAGAGCGTGTTCGGCTGCTGCACCTGATCTCCGACCTAACGGCCGGTGACTACGGCGGCTATCAGGAAGTGCTGGCCGTCCACGCCGAGGGCTCGCTGGAAGCCGAGAAGCTCCAGACCTACCGCGAGTACGACTTTGCGACCGCAGCCGACTATGCCCGCGAGCTGGCCGGGATCAAGAAGTAGGAATGGGCAGCGGTCGCGATGCTGCTGAGACGCAGCGCTCAGGCCGCATACCGAAGCACCTCCAATTCCGCCGTGCTATCGGTGCGCACGAGGAGTATCTCAACCCGCGCCATAACCGTGTCCTCGATGAGATACTCGCGGCAGGATGTGCACTGCAAGACCGGCAGTTGCTTGAGGATGACGATGCGTTCCTCGGCAAGCTTGAACGGCAAATTGGTCAGTGCCGAAATCATATGATCGCCACAGACGCCACACTTCATGGGCTTCTCCTTCGGGTCTTCAGGTCTCCCTGCCACTCTTCGGGGCTGGGATGGTACGCCGTGATAACACGCACGTTTTGTCCGTCCACATCGGTTCCGAACAGGGCATGGAATGCCTCCTCACCGCGTCGCCCCAAGAGCAGGTAGCTCGGAAAATATTTGTCATCCGGGTATGCTTCGACGACCTCATAACTCTCAGCTGCGGCAAGGATTGTCTCGCGGGCAATAAATCGTTGTCCCAGACGCATATTGACGTGGTAGGTCCAGAAAATCCGGCCATCACGGAGGCACCGCCGAATAAATGCGACAGGATCATCGGGAAGCTGTCGTTCAGCCATGGCTCAAATATAGCTGGGGTTTGCAGTAGACTTACTCCACCGTCACGCTCTTGGCCAGGTTGCGGGGCTGATCGACATCGGTGCCGCGGTACAGGGCAATATGGTAGGCCAGCAGCTGGAGCGGAACCGTCAGCACGATCGGCATCAGCAGATGGTGGGTCCTGGGAACCTGAACGACTTCCCAGGCGATGTCTTCCAGTTCGGGCGACGGCGCGTCGGTCAGAGCGATGATCCGTCCGCCCCGCGCCTCGACCTCTTTCATGTTGCTGAGCGTCTTGGCGTAGACCCGATCTTTGGGCAGCAGCACGACCACGGGCAGCTGGTCGTCAATCAGCGCAATGGGGCCGTGTTTCATCTCCCCGGCCGGATAGCCCTCGGCATGGATATACGACAGTTCCTTGAGCTTGAGCGCCCCTTCGAGCGCGATGGGATAATTCACCCCACGCCCCAGGTATAGGAAATCGTCGGCATGGCCATATTTTTTGGCAATTTTTTCAACGCTGCGCTCTTTATGCAGGAGCTGCTGGACGAGAGCAGGCAGGTTGACCAGGTCTTCGAGGAGCCGCTGACCGGTGGCCTGGTCGAGCGCGCCGCGCCGTCGGCCAAGATACACCGCCAGCAGGTAGAGTGCCGTGACCTGGGTCGTAAACGCCTTGGTTGAGGCGACGCTGATCTCCGGTCCGGCGTGGGTATAGACGACCATGTCGGCCTTGCGCGGGATCGAGGCATCGACCACATTACAGATAGTGAGGGTTGTGGCGCCGGCCGCCCGACCGCCCTCCAGTGCCGCCAGGGTGTCGGCTGTTTCGCCTGACTGCGACACGGTCAGGACCAGGCTGTCGGCGTCGAGGGGCGGGTTGCGATAGCGGAATTCGCTGCCGTAATCCACCTCGGCCGGAATACGGGCCAACTCTTCCAGGAAAAACTTGCCCAGCAGACACGCGTGCCAGGCCGTCCCGCAGGCCAGCAGCGCGACGCGCTTGATCGAGTCCAGGACCCGGCCGTGGGCTTCGAGTTCGCCCAGCCACACATGCCCCTCCTCGGCTCGGATACGGCTCCGCATGGTGTCGATAATGGCCTGCGGCTGCTCGTGAATCTCCTTGAGCAGGAAGTGCTTATAGCCCTCCTTCTGGGCGGTCAGCGCGTCCCAGCTCACGTGGTGCGGCGCACGCTCGACCGGCTGGCCGTCAAAGTTGGAGAAACGGACCCCCTGGCGGCTGACCTCGGCCAGGTCACCGTCGTCGAGGAAAGCAACCTGGCGGGTGTAGTCCAGCAGGGCCGGGATATCGGACGCGATGAAGTTCTCGCCTTCCCCCAGACCGACCACGATGGGCGTCGCATTCTTGGCCGCAATAATGGTATCGGGCTGGCTCTCGCACAGGGCGACAATGGCAAACGAGCCGGCCAGGCGTTTCAGGGCAGCCCGGGTCGCCTCGACGAAAGTCAGCCCATCCTGGATATGCTGGTCAATGAGATGCGAGATCACCTCGGTATCGGTCTCCGAGCTGAAGCGCCGCCCCCCGGCGCGCAGTTCGTGGCGCAGGTCGAGATAGTTTTCGATGATGCCGTTGTGGATGACCACCACCTGTCCGGCGCGGTGCGGGTGGGCGTTCTCCTCGGACGGTCGTCCGTGGGTGGCCCAGCGGGTATGGCCCACGCCGACCGTACCCTGGACCGGCTCGGCGCGCAGGGCGTGGTCAAGGTTCTCCAGCTTGCCGGCCGAGCGCCGCAGCACAATCCGGTTGCCCGTGCCGGCCACCGCCAGCCCGGCCGAGTCATAGCCCCGGTAGGCCAGACGTTGCAGCCCCTGGTACAACAGCGGGGCGGCCTGACGGTGGCCGACATAGCCGATGATGCCGCACATGTCCCTGGTCCCTAGCCGTCGGTATCTTTTTTCTCGGCCTGTCTGTCTGTCTCTCTGGCCCGCTTTGCCGCAGTCCAGCCCTCGCGCGTGTGCTGCTGACGGGGGTTGAACACCAGCGCTCCGGCCGGCACGTCGCGGCGCACGGTGGTGGCGGTGGCAATATACACATCGTCGTGAATAGTAATCGGGGCGACCAGGGTGGTATCGGAACCAACCTGGACCCGGTCGCCGATCCGGGTCCGATGCTTGCGAAAGCCGTCGTAGTTACAGGTAATTGTGCCAGCCCCGATATTGGCGTCTCTACCGATCTCGGCGTCCCCGATATAGGCCAGATGCTTGGCCTTGGTGTGCTGGCCGATGACCGACTTCTTGACTTCTACGAAATTCCCCACCTCAGCCTCGGGGGCCAGCACGGCCTGACCGCGCAGATGACAAAACGGTCCGGCCGAGCTGCGGTCGGCCAGCTGGCTGTCAGACAGAACGACTGAAAACAGGACGTGGACATCGTCGCCGATCTGGCAATTCTCGATATACGCGCTGCCGTCGATCCGGCACCGGGCTCCGATCCGGGTCCGGCCCTTGAGCTGGGTGTTGGGCCCAATGACCGTGTCCTGACCGATGGTCACGTCTTCGTCAAAATAGACCGTCTGGGGGTCTTCCAGAGTCACCCCGCGGGCCATCCACTTTTTACGCAGCTGCTCCTGTTTTGTGTGTTCCATAGCGGCCAAATCCTCCCGGGAATTCACCCCGCCAAGCTCTCCGGCGTCTTGCGCCAACACCGCCCGGCTGGGCAGCCCGGCCTCCACGGCCTGGGCCACGATATCGGTCAGATAGTACTCGGCCTGCGCATTGTCAGGCCGCAGGGCGCGCAGGGCGGGAAACAGAAATGCGGCCTGCGCACAATAGATGCCCGAGTTGATCTCAGTGATGCGCCGTTCCTGGACGGATGCGTCGCGCGCCTCCACAATTCTGCTCAGCCGACCGTCCGGCATCCGCACCACCCGACCGTAATCGGCCGGGTCGGGCACGCGCGCAGTGAGGACCGACACGGTCGCCCGCGTCGTCCGGTGGTCGTGAACAAAACCGGCCAGGGTCGCCGTAGTCAGCAGCGGCGTATCGCCGCACACGATCAAGACCTGCCCCTGCCAGTCAACAAACGCTGACTGGGCGGCCAGCACCGCATCGCCGGTGCCGCGCTGTTGGGGCTGGACGGCGAACCGGACATCCGCACCGCCACACGCCTGCCGCACCGCGTCGGCCTGGTGGCCGACGACGACGACCAGGCGCTCGGGGTGCAGCCGCTGGACGGCATGGATGATGTACGACACCAGGGGTTTGCCCGCCACGCGGTGCAGGACCTTGGCCTGCGCGGAACGCATCCGCTTGCCCAGGCCGGCGGCGAGGATGATGATGCCGAGCTGACTATCCTGAGCGATATTCCACCCCACCCGTGAGACAGGTTGTGGGGAAAGTGCCGACCAGCCCCTCCCCGTCCGCCTGGCGCCTTGCCACCCTAGTCTTTAGCCGAGTCTTCGGCCTGCGGCTGGCGCGACGGCAGGCTGTTGAACCAGGGCAAGACCAGGCTGTCGTTGATGGAGTAGGTGTAGGCGTGGCCCCAGTCGGGCAGCTCCTCATACTTCACCTTGGTGAAGGCGCTCTTCTGGAGCAGTTCGTAGGCCATCTGTGCGGTGGCCACCGGAAACATGAAATCCTTGCCGCCGTGGACGATATAGATCGGTAAATCCTTGGCCTTGTCCAGATTAAACATGCCGACGATCATGCCGGCTGCGGCAATCGGCGCAGCACCGGCAAACAGCTTGGGGCAGCTCAGCCCGAGCGCATAGCTGAACGAGCCGCCGTCGGACAGGCCGGTGGCAAACAGCCGGCCAATGTCGATACTGTACTCGTCGAGCAGAGTCTCGACCATCGACAGAATAGAGCGGATATCAACCCCCGGTCGCTGTAAGGACCACGTCCCGCCCAAGGACTTGGGCGACAGCACAATATAGCCCGCGCTCTTGGCCGCCCGCAGCCAGGTCAGCAGGTAGTCGTCCCCGCGGCCATGCCCGCCGTGCAGGGTAATCACCAGGGGCCAGGCGCGGCTCGGGTCGTAATACTCGGGCACGTACAGCGAATACTCGGCGTGCTTGTCGGTACTCGGCCGGTGGATGACCCCGGTCTCGGCCTCAACACCCGCAACCGGCGTCTCCAGCTCATCCCAGCGCGCCAGGGCGTCCGGCAGCACCCAGTATTCCCGCAGCTTCGGCAGCTCGGCGCGCAGATCGTACAGGACGTATTTGCCGAGCGAGAAGGCCCGGCGACTCTGCATATAAGCGACAATGAAATTCGCCTCGGAGCCGGTCAGAAAAGAGGTGTAGGCGTCCTCCAGCTGTTCCAGGGCTTCCAGCCATTTTGTGTGAAAGGCCTCACGACCGTCCGGCACTTCGAGGCCCTCGAGCTCGGCGTTCAGGGGGGGAAAGACATCGCCCCCGGCCCGGTCAAACACGTCTTGCTTGGCCTGCTTGATCTGGCCCAGATGCATGTGCTCTTGCAGCCACTCGAAAGCCCGCAGGAAGACCAGGATTTTTTCTTCCTGAGCGCTGATTATGGCCTGATAGTCTGCCGCTGAGATCGCCATACGGCCCTCCTTGTGTGAGGCAAAGCTAGCCTCCCCTCCCCACAGTTGCAAGAGGCACACCCATATGCCAAGGTGGCCGCGCCATGAAGACCGCCAAAAACGCGACCGAGCAGGCTGCTCGCGAGCTGCTGCGCCGTCTCCCCGCAGTTGAAAAGCTGGTCTCATCGTCCGATTTCCACCCTCTCCTCCAACGCTATCAGCGTGGCTATATCACACACACCGTCCGTGATGTACTGGCCGGTCTGCGCCGAGACATCCTGGACGGCTCGCTGAGCGAGGAGCTGACCCAGTCGGCCATCAGCCACCGGGTCAGGCAGCGGCTGGCCGAGGCCGAGCGCTCACCTCTGCGCTCGGTCATCAACGCCACCGGCACCGTGCTGCACACCAATCTGGGCCGGGCGCTGCTGGCGAAATCGGCGGTGGACGAAGTCGTCCGTGCGGCCACCACGCCGGTGACTCTGGAGTACGATCTGAGCGCGGCCGGGCGCGGGGATCGCGATGCCCTGATTGAGGCTGATCTGCTGGCCCTGACCGGTGCCGAGGCGGCCACCGTTGTCAACAATAACGCCGCAGCCGTCCTGCTGGCCCTGAATTCCGTGGCCGAAGGCAAGGAGGGCATTGTCTCACGGGGTGAGCTGATCGAGATTGGCGGTGCGTTTCGGATTCCCGACGTGATGCGCAAGAGCGGTGTCGTGCTGCGCGAGGTCGGCACCACCAACCGCACCCACGCCCACGACTACGCCGAGGCGATTGGGTTTGAGACCGGCGTGCTGCTGAAAGTCCATCCGAGCAATTACCGGATCGTCGGTTTCAGCAGTGAGGTCAGCCTGGCCGACATCGTCGCCCTCGGCCACACCCACCAGATTCCGGTCATGGAAGACCTGGGCGCCGGGGCGCTCATTGACCTGTCCGACTACGGCCTGCCCAAAGAACCGATCGTGTCCGAGCGGGTGGCGACGGGCGCCGATCTGGTGACCTTCAGCGGCGACAAACTGTTAGGCGGTCCGCAGGCCGGACTGATTGTCGGCCGCCGGGAGTGGATTGCCCGCATCAAGGCCAACCCGCTGAAACGTGCCCTGCGGCCCGACAAGCTGACCCTGGCCGCCCTCGGCGCAACCCTGCGGCTGTACCGCCAGTCGCCGTGTCTGAGCGACGCAATTCCAACCCTGCGTTGGCTCACCCGACCCGTGGCAGAGTTGGACGCGATTGCCGCCCAGGCCATGCCGCTCTTGCACGAGCGGCTGGGTCGGGACTTCCACCTCACGCTCGAAGACGCCACGGCTCAGATCGGCAGCGGCGCCTTGCCTGAGCAGAACCTGCCCAGCCGGGCGATAGTGATTCGCCACCCCCGGCTTTCGGCCGAGCATATTGCGGCCCGGTTTCGAGCCGCGCCCACACCCATCCTGGGCCGGATTCGGGACGACGCCTTCATGTTGGATTTGCGGGGCGTCTTTCAGCCCCACGAGTTGCTTCCTGCCACAGCGCGGACCGACTGAACGAGACTGGCGGAGAAGGGATGGAGTCGAACCATCCGCGCAACTTACGCCACGCAACTCGGTTTTGAAGACCGGTGCGGCCACCGGGCCACATCCTTCTCCGTCGGGGAAGTAGAGTATAAGGCTTTTCCCTGCGAAGGAAGAGGGAAGAGCAGGCCAAGGTTTGCCTTTGCGGCACCTCGGCGGTATAGTGCCGGGAGAAATATCTGGGCCGGCTCGGGGCATTGATGTACCACGCATACGTTGAACAACGCGAAGGCGGCTACTGGGTGCAGGGCACGCGCGTGTCCCTGGACTCGGTCGTGTATCGCTTCCGCGAAGGACTCTCGCCAGAGAGCATCGCTGAGTGTTTTTCGGGGCTCAGCCTCGAACAGGTCTATGGGACGATTACCTATTACCTGGCTCATCGTGCCGAGATTGATGCCTATCTCAAAACCGCGGATGAGGAGGATGAACGCTTTCGGCAACATGTCCGCACCGAGCATCCGCGTCTGAGTCAGAAACTCGACACACTGCTTCGGTCTGCTCAGCCTTCTGACCATGAAAATCCGGTTTCAGGCCGATAACGATCTTGACCAGCGCATTGTTGCGGCAACGAGACGCCTCAATCAAGATATTGATTTTCAGTCAGCTTCGGCACTCGGCCTGCATTTACGCGTACCGGATGACCGCGTGCTGGAACTCGCCGCACGGGAAGGCCGCCTTTTGGTGTCACATGACCGTAGAACAATGCCAGGGCATTTCGCCCGCTTTATCGCCAATCACACCTCTCCGGGCTTGCTCATTGTATCGCGAAAGCTGCCGGTAGGCAGAGCGGCGGAGTGGTTGCATCTGCTGTGGGAAGCGAGCGAGGCTGAAGAGTATGTGAATTCTCTCTACAGCCTGCCCTGAGTGCAACGCTGGCCAGGCCGGCGAGCAGACGCCGGGACCTTGACCAGCCGGCCATATCTTGATTTCCAACCGGGTAGCCCAAGGAGTTGGAAGCCATGCCAAGTACCAAGCCCCCGAGTGGGATGCGTGATTATCTGCCCGAAGCCGTGTCCAGACGCCGCTACGTGGTGGCGACCATAGAGGGCGTGTTTCAGCGCCACGGCTTTGTGCCACTCGAAACGCCGGCGATTGAAAACCTGTCCACCCTGCTCGGCAAATACGGCGAAGAGGGCGACCAGCTGCTGTACCGGCTGCTGCACCGAGGCGACAAGCTGAGCCGGGCCCTGGCCGAGCCCTCGGTCGATACGGCCGCCCTGGCCGAGCTGGGCCTGCGCTATGACCTGACCGTACCACTGGCCCGCGTGGTAGCCCACTACGGTCAGCAGCTGCCGCGCTTTTTCAAGCGCTACCAGATTCAGCCGGTGTGGCGGGCCGACCGGCCGGCCAAGGGACGCTTTCGGGAGTTTTACCAGTGCGATGTCGATATGACCGGCACCAACTCACTGCTGGCCGAGGTCGAGGTCATCAATGCCGTGTGCGGCGCGCTGTTGGCCCTCGGCTTTGCCGGCTTTGCCGTCGCGCTGAACCACCGCGCGCTCTTACGCGGCCTGATTGAGGCGGCCGACATCGACCCGGCCCTGGAAGGTTCGGCCCTGATTGCCCTGGACAAGCTGGATAAAATCGGCCCCGCCGGGGTGCGCCAGGAATTGATCCAGCGCAGCATGAGCGAAGCGTCGACCGAGCGGCTGCTGGCGCTGACGACCGGCACCGAGCAGGCCGACAACACCCGCATCCTGCGTGAGCTGCGCACCGCCCTCACCTCGCCCGAAGCCCGGCAGGCGCTTGATGAGCTGGACACGCTTCTGACGCTCAGCGCCGACACCCCAGCCGGTCCGCTGCTGCGTCTCAGCCCGGCTCTGGCTCGGGGCCTCAGCTATTACACCGGCCCGATTTTCGAGATCATTTCGCCGGATTTCAGCGGCTCGCTGGGTGGCGGCGGACGCTACGACAACCTGGTCGGCATGTTCAGCGGCAAACAGGTGCCGGCGGTTGGTTTCTCGCTGGGCCTGGAGCGGATTCTGCTGCTGATGGAAGACGGCGGCATGTTCCCCGACCTCCAGCTGCGGGCGCAGGTCATGGTGTGTCCGCTGCCCGACACGCCGCTGGCTGCGGTGACGGGTCTGACGGCCCGGCTACGCCAGGCCGGGATCACCGTCGAGCTGTATCCGGAACAGGCAAAACTCGGCCGTCAGCTGTCCACCGCCGACAATCTACATATCCCCTACGCCCTGATCATCGGCCCGGACGAGGTGGCTCGGCAGACCTACAGCCTCAAGAATCTGGCCACCGGACAGCAGGACAGCCTGGACGAGGCGGGCCTGATTGCAGCCCTGGGGCAGACCGGAAAGTAGAGGCAGAGCGATGCGTGTCACGGTTCTGGGCGCGGGCGACGCCTTCAGCAGCGGCGGTCAGCGCCAGAGCGGCTATCTGGTCGAGACCGACAGCGCCACGTTTCTGCTGGACTGCGGCACGACCACGCTGCTGGCGCTGAAAACGCTGCGGATTCCGGCCGAACGGATCGACTTTGTCGCCATCAGCCATATGCACGGCGACCACTTCGGCGGCCTGCCCTTTCTGTTCCTCGAATACCTGTATGAGCAGCCGCGCAGCCGTCCGCTGCACATTGCCGGGCCGCCGGGCATACAGGAACGCGTCCTGGCCCTCCACCGCGTCATGTACGGCGAGCTGTCGGCCCGCAATCCGTCCTTTGACCTGGAATTTCATCAGCTCCCGCCGGGCCGGCCGGCCCGGGTGTGTCGGGTCGAATTGTTGCCTTTTCGCGTCCCGCATCAGGTAGACGAGATTTCCCTGGGCTACCGGCTGACGGTTGACGGCAAATCCCTCCTGTACTCCGGCGACTGTGGCTGGAACGAAGACCTGGTCCGCCACGCCCAGGGCACGGACCTGTTCATCTGCGAGTGCTGCTTTTTTGAGACCCGGACCTCGTACCACATCAGCTATCCACAGCTGGCCGAACACGCCCCCCGCCTGGGCTGCAAACGCCTGCTGCTCAGCCATCTTGGCCGTGAGGTCCTGGAACGTCTGCCCCAGCTCAGGCTGGAGTGCGCGACCGACGGCCTGGTGCTCGAGGTGTAGCCGAGACCCGCTGGTGAAGACGGGACCGGCCGCTCAGCCGCCCGGCAACAGGCGTCCGGCCGCAGTCCACAGCTGAAACAGTCCCAGGGCCGACACCACCACCACGACCAGCGTACCTGAGAGATTGGCCAGCCAGCCGTTGGTGTGCTCGCCCAGGAGTTCTCGGCGGTTCATCACGATCAACAGGAAGACGGCGACGACCGGCAGCAGCACGCCATTGATCGCCTGGGCGACAATAATCGCCGCCACCGGACTCTGACCGACCACCGCCAGCCCTGTTCCAGTCAGCACGATCACGCCCCACACCGCCCGCAGCCGCCAGCTGCGCAGATCGCGCTGCCAGCCCAGGACGCCGGCCGTGGCGTAGGCGGCGGCCAGAGGAGCCGTAATGGCGCTGGTGATGCCGGCACACAACAGGCCGGCGGCGAAAAAAGACCGGGCGGCCGAACCCAGCAGCGGCGTCAGCTGGTCGGCCATGGTTCCGACATTGTCCAGTGGAATGCCACGAACAAAAAACGCGCCGGCGGCCGTTGAAACAACCGCCAGAGTCATCACGCCTCCGATTGACACCGACAGCCAGGTATCACGCCTGGCGATGCGCAGCGCTGTCGGCTGGGGCAGTCCGTTTGTCCAGCGTTCTCGTACCGCGTCGGCGTGCAGGAACAGGTTATAGGGCACGACCGTTGTGCCAATCAGAGCCACAACGAGCAGCACGGAGTCGGCGGGCAGACGCGGCCACACCGCCCCCCGGATCAGCTCGGCCGCAGACGGGCGGGCCAGCAGGGCGGTCAGGACGAACACCAGGCTCATGCCCAGCACCAGGACGAGCAGGCAGCGCTCAATCGCCCGGTAGGTTCCCAGGGCCAACAGGCAGACAACAAGCAGCCCGATGCCCAGCGCCCACAGCTGGGCGGGACCGCCGCTCAGTAGGGCCAGACCGACGGCCGCTCCGGTGATATTGCCGGTTTCAAACGCCGCATTGCCGCCACCGATACCGGCCACGACCAGAGCGCACACAGGCAACCGCAGACGCGAGTCGGCAAAGACCGTCCGCAGGGCTTGGCCCAGACCCCGACGGCTGACAAGGCCGAGCCGGGCGGCCATCTCCTGGAGGACAATCGTGGCCAGGACCGAAAAAACAAGCGCCCACACCAGGTCATAGCCAAAGCGGGCTCCGGCCAGGCTGGCCGTTGTCACCGTGCCCGGCCCGATAAAGGCGGCCACGACCAGAAAACCCGGACCGTAGCGTTTCATGCGCGGACTATGGCCGATTTGTGGTGACGAGGAAAGGCAGGAATGGGCAAGCGCCCGAGCGTGGGAAATTTCGGCTGGTGAATGGCGTCTCATCCAGCCTTGCCCCCTCTTCCCGAGCCATAGTAGAGTCGGCCCCGCTGTCCGCGGTCGGAGGTGAAGAAGGGGACCCCATGGCACGACCGGTTCGCTACAACATGATTGGCCTGCTGTTCTGCAGCTCGGTCGTCAATTACATCGACCGGGTCAATATCTCGGTCGCCGCACGTGTTTTATTTCAACGCCCTGCTCGGCTTTGTGTGGGCTGCGGTGTGGTGTGGTATGCGACCGACACGCCGCAAGAACACCCGCGCATCAGCCAGGCCGAACGCGACTATATCGAGTCCAACCTGTCGCCCAAGCCGAGCGAGCCGCTGCCCATCAGAACTCTGTTTCGCAGCTGGCCGCTGTTCACCGTGTGCCTCAGCTATATGGGCTATGCCTACATCGGCTGGATGTTTCTGTTCTGGTTTCCGACCTATCTGGTTGAGGGACGCGAGATGTCGCTGGGAACGATGGGCCTCATGGGCGTCCTGCTGCACGGGGCGGGCTTCCTGGGCATCCTGGCCGGTGGCGCGGTCTCGGACTGGCTGCTGCGCACGGGTTGGAGCGCCCAGTTTGCCCGGGCTCGGCTGGCCGGATTCGGGGTCGGCGGGTCCCTGCCCTTTCTGCTCGGCGCGGCCGTGGTGCCCTCGACCACGCTGTCCATATTGTTTCTGATCGTCTTCTACTTCTTTTTTGCCAGCGCGGCGGCCGGCTATACGACCGTGTCGATTGAGTTCAACCCCCACTTTGCCGGGGCAATCTTTGGCATGATCAACTGCCTGGGTAGTTTCGCCGGTATCTTCGGTCCAATGACCGCCGGCTTCATGCTGGCCGGCGGAGGCACCTGGACTCTGCCGTTTTTTGTCGCTACCGGGGTCGGCTGCGTGTGCACGGCCATCCTGCTCGTCGTACCGATTCGGCCAATTGCGTTTGCCGGCTCCGCCGTCCCCGAGGGTGAGAGGCAGCAGGCCGAGGCCTGAGACTGAACCCGTATTTGACTTCAATGCGGCGATTTCCTAAGGTGGCGGGCGCCGACACGCCGGCCACGGAAGGAGCCCCAGCATGGATTTTGAATACTCACCCAAGGTCACCGAGCTGCGCCAAAAAGTCCAGAGCTTCATGGACGAGCACGTCTACCCCAACGAAAAAACGTATGCCGAGCAGCTCGACAGCCAGGGCGACCGGTGGCAGATTCCGCCCATTCTGGAAGAACTCAAGCAGAAGGCCAAGGCCCAGAGCCTGTGGAACCTGTTTCTGCCCGAGAGCGATTACGGCTATGGCCTGAGCAACCTGGAATACGCGCCGCTGGCCGAGATCATGGGCCAGGTGCACTGGGGGTCCGAGGTGTTCAACTGCTCGGCCCCGGATACCGGCAACATGGAAGTCCTGTCACGCTACGGCACCCAGGAGCAGCAGGACCGCTGGTTGCAGCCCCTGCTGAACGGTGAAATCCGGTCGTGCTTTGCCATGACCGAGCCGGCGGTCGCCTCATCCGACGCGACCAATATCGAGTCAAGCATCACGCGTGACGGCGACGAGTATGTCATTAACGGCCGCAAATGGTGGTCGTCGGGCATGGGCGACCCGCGCTGTCAGATTATCATCTTCATGGGCAAGACCGACCCCGACAACCCGAGCCGCTACTTGCAGCAGTCACAGATCCTGGTGCCACGCGACACGCCGGGCATCAATATCGTTCGCATGCTGTCGGTGTTCGGCTATGACGACGCGCCCCACGGCCACGCCGAGGTTGAGTTCAAGGATGTCCGGGTCCCGGCTTCGAACATGATTCTGGGCGAGGGCCGGGGTTTTGAAATCGCCCAGGGCCGGCTGGGACCGGGCCGTATCCACCACTGCATGCGGCTCATTGGGCAGGCCGAGCGCGCCCTGGAGAAAATGTGCAAACGGGCCAAGTCGCGGGTCGCCTTCGGCAAGCCGGTTTCGGAACGGACAGTGACCCAGGAGCGGATCGCCGAGGCCCGTATCTCCATTGAACAGGCCCGGCTGCTGACGCTCAAGGCCGCCCACATGATGGACACGGTCGGCAATAAGGCCGCGCGGGCCGAAATTGCGATGATCAAGGTCGCCGCGCCGAACATGGCCCTCAAGGTGATCGACTGGGCCATGCAGGCTCACGGCGGGGGAGCGGTGGACGAAGAGTTCGGCTTGGCCAAAGCCTATGCCCAGGCGCGGACCCTGCGCTTTGCCGACGGCCCGGACGAGGTCCACCGCAACCAGATCGCGCGCCTGGAGCTGCGCAAGTACGACCAGTAGAGGCGACCGGCCGGTCGCCCCTACCACACGTTCTAGGGCCGGAAGTAGGGGATCACGTATTTGCCGAACAGGCGGAGCGAGTCCATGATGTTCTGGTGCGGGATGCCGCCGAACTGCATGAAGCATAGCACCTGATCAATGCCCGTCTGTTCGTATTTTTTCAGAATACGAATACAGGTGTCGGGATCACCCATACAAAAAGTCCCGCCCTCGATCAGGTCGTCGAGCGTCTTGCCCGTCCGCTCGCCCTGCACCGCGCCGACCGCGAATTTATACGAGTCGGGCACCTTCACCCCCTGCTCCTGCCACGGCCGATACAGCTGGACCGACTTGTTCAAAAACCACTGGCCGGCCGGGCCACCGACCTCGCGGGCCTGTTTATCGGTCTCGGCGCAGTGCACAATCCCCAGTGCGGCAACGTTGTCGTTGACGAACGCCCCGACCGGCTCGGCCTCTTGGATGCCCTGCCGATAGATGTCCACCCGCCGGTGCAGTTCCTCAGGGTCGCCGATATGAAAACACAGCGCGCCAATCCCCTTGCGGCCGGCGTTGGCAAAACTGTCCGGTTGGGCGCAGGCGACCCACAGCGGGGGATGCGGCTTTTGGACCGGCTTGGGAATGACCGAACGCGGCGGGACCTTGAAATAATGGCCCTCGTGCGAAAACGTCTCCTCCGTCCACATACGGGGAATCATGCTGATGGCTTCTTCCCACATGGCCTTGGTCTCTTCCGGGTTGATCTCAAAGCCGCCCATCTCAATCAGGGTGGTGGATCGTCCGGTGCCGAGATCCATCCGTCCGTCGCTCAAAATGTCGAGCACCGCAGCCCGCTCGGCGACCCGAATCGGATGGTTGTACTGGGCCGGCAGGAGCGCCACCGCGTGGCCGATCCGAATCGTGCTCGTCCGTTGAGAGATCGCCCCGTACAACACCTCCGGGGCCGGACAGTAGGAAAACTCGGTCAGAAAGTGATGCTCGACCGTCCAGAAATGCTCAAAGCCCATTTCCTCGGCTAGCATCACCTGGGCGATGACCTGCTTATAGGTATCCTGTTCGATGCCCGGATAGTGGGGTTCCGGAATCTGGATTTCATACATCAGACCGAATTTCATGTCGCTTCCTCCTTTTTCAGTGTTCAGCAAGGCTGGCCAGCAGCGCCCCGGCGTCGGGCGCGTCGAGCAGCATATTCCCCACCAGCACGGCGTCCACTTTGCCGTGCAGGGCCGCGCACTCGTCGGCGGCCGCCAGCTCATCCAGGACTATCACGGTCTTGTGGGGCGGGATCAGAGTGGTGAGCTGCTCAATCTGTTCCAGTTCGATCCTGCCCGACGACGAGTTGATGCCCAACACAAACGCCCCGGCACTCAAGGCTTCCTCGACCTCAGCCGGGGTCTGGACCGCGACCACCGGCGTCATGTGGCTGGCGCTGGCAACGCTGACCAGATGGCTCAAGGTCTCAGGCTCAAGCCCGCCTGCCCACACGACAAGCGCGTCTGCACCGCACAGCCGGGCGTGAAGAATCTGACGCGGATGGATGATCAGGTCGAGCCGCAACACGGGTGCGCTGACCGCCTCCGAGACCGCCCGCAGGTCGTCGAGCGAGGTGCCGAACAGGCTCGGCTCGGTGTATACGCCGACTGCGCCGACCTCGGCCTCATCACAGGTCAGGGCCAGGGCCACCAAGTCGGTCTGCGACCAGCTCCGACCGGTACGGGGATCGGTCCGCTTGAGGGCCGCAATACAGGCCAGCTCCTGCTTGTGGGTGGTGACATACTGGGCAAAGGCCCGGATGCTGGGGCGCACCTCACTCAGCGGCAACTCGGTCAGACGCGCCAGCTCGGCGTCTTTTGCGGAGCGTAAGGCGTTCCAGTCCATACGCCTAGTCGCGTCGGAAGCGCGACAGGTCGGGCAGACCGGTCCGGGCGGTCACACCGCCATCGACCCGGATCGCCTCGCCGGTAATAAACGACGCCTCGTCAGAGGCCAGAAACAGGACCGTATTGGCAATCTCCTCGGGCTCGCCCATCCGACCGATCGGGTGGGCCTGACCCTGGACCTGACGAAACTCATCGGCCCGCTCGCCGCCCAGCAGCTGTGCCACCCGGGTATTGATCGCCCCGGGACACACGCAGTTGACCCGGATATTGCGTGTGGCGTTTTCAATCGCGGCGGTGCGCGTCAGGTTGATCACCCCGGCCTTGGCGGCGTTGTACGAGGCCATGCCATAGTCAGCCCCGGTTCCCGAGATGGACGCGGTGTTGATAATCGTACCCGCCCCCTGTCTGTGCATGATCGGCAGGCAGTACTTCATGCCCAGAAAGACGCTGGTCAGGGTCACGGCCAGAACCCGGTTCCAACCCTCCAGGCTGTACTCTTCCAGGCGTCCCAGTTCGGCCAGGCCGGCGTTATTGAACATCACGTCGAGCCGGCCGTAGCTGTCGAGTGCCAGCGTGACGGTTGCCTCTACCCCCTCGGGCTCGGCCGCGTCCATTTTCAACCATACGGCCCGCCCCCCGCCGTCGCTCAGCTCCTGGGCTACGGCTTGGGCGCGTTTGCCGCTCAGGTCGGCAACCACCACGGCCGCCCCCTCCTGCACAAACCGGCGGGCGGTCGCCGCGCCAATACCCGAGCCGCCGGCCGTAATCACGGCCACCTTGCCATCAAATCGTCCGGCCATCGCTGTCTCTCCCCTTCCGCGCAGTCTTCCTGCCCTGGGTTAAAGCACCCCGGACCGGCCAAGACAAGGGGACGGGCCGGCTAGGGCAGAGGAGAAATCCTCACAATAGGTGAAAACGGAAGAGTCCGGCCGATGGCCGCAGCGACCTGCTCGGCGCGCGCGGCCGAGGGAAACGGACCGAGCACCACCCGATACCAGTGCGTGTCTGCTCCGGGCAGGTCTACGACTTCGGCCTGGTAGCCCTCGTCCTGTAGCAGTTGCGCGGCCTGGGTCGCCCGTTCGGACGAACGAAATGCGGCGACCTGGAGCTGATACACGACCGCCCCGGCCGGCGCGGCTGAGGGGGTGTCCGCCGTCTCTGCGGGGTCCAGACTCGACACGGGCGGCGGGGACGGGAGATCGGGAACCAGGGCGGCCAGATTGCGGCCCAGGTCATCAATGGCCCGCAGCATTTGTTCGTTGGTGAGATGGCGCAGCATCAGCACCGCACTCGGCGCGATACCGAGGAGAGACAGCGGCACCTCGCCGTGCCGAAAACGGGTGGCGTAGGACTCCTCAACCAGGGTCTGGCCGGTTTGGGTATCGATCAGCAGAATACCGCCGTCCAGGGCGATATCGGCGTACAGTCCCAAATACAGGCGGTCGGCCTGGGTCACGATCCCGTATACCAAGGCGTGACAGCCCAGGATTTCGCCCAGCGACTGGGCCGGCAGCTGGCGCCAGTCCGACGGCAGCCTGGAGTCGATCTCGTGCAGCTCGACATCGCGAAAGCGCTTGATGCTCAGGTGTCCGGCAAAGCTGCGGCGTACCTGACCGCCGACATCGGGCTGACCGCTCTCGTTGGTGAAGGGCAGGACGCACAGCCGCCTGGGACTCGACTCCTGTTGGCTCCAGGTCACAAAATGGGAGGAAGGCGGAGTCGGCTTGTGCGGCCCACAGGCCGTGCACAGCACCACCAGCCACACCACCCCAACCCACTTGTTCATCCTCATCTCCTGCCCACACCGCACTGCGTTCCTTTGTACCCCAATCCCGCCCGAGAAGAAATGGCCCGCGTCCGGGGGCCGTGCTTCTTGTTGCCCGGCCCAAAACGCGCTAGACTGCGCCCGGTGCTGAGGGGAGAATCGCGCCCCCATTATTCAGCCCGTCTCAGCGATGCTCACCTCGACCTTCCAACACATTCACGGCATTGGAGAAAAGACCGAGAAAAAAATCTGGGCGGCCGGCCTGACCAGTTGGCAGACCTTTCTGGATGCGCCCCAGCGGGCGCCGCTGAGGCAGGAGCACCGCGACGCGTTGTGTCGTCAGCTCGAACAGTCGCTGCACCACCTGAGACGCCGCGACGCGCAGTATTTCAGTCAACGGCTGGCTCCGGCCCTGCACTGGCGCCTGTATCCGGAGTTCTGTCAGCGGGTGGCCTACCTCGATATCGAGACAACCGGAACGTCTCCCCACGAGTGCGCGATTACTGTTATCGGCGTGTACGACGGACACCAGCCGCGGGCCTACGTGCAGGGACACAACCTGGCCTGCTTTGGGGCGGATATCGAAGAGTTCACCCTGCTCGTTACCTATAACGGGCAGGCCTTCGACCTGCCGTTCATCCGCCGCGAACTGGGTCTGCCGCTTCGCCAGGCGCATATCGATCTGCGCCATCCGCTGGCCGCCCTGGGCTACACGGGCGGGCTGAAAAAAATCGAGCAGCGGCTGGGGCTGGAACGCGAGGGGCCGCTGGCCCTGTTGGACGGCTGGTGCGCGGTGCTGCTGTGGCAGTACCATGTGCAGGGCCAAGCCGGAGCCCTGGAGACGCTGCTGCGCTACAATCTGGAGGATGTGATCCACCTGCCGGCCCTGTTGGCCGAGGTGTATAACACACGGATCAAACGCCTGCCCTTTTGGCTGCCCGGTCTGGCGTTTCCCCAGCCGGCGGCGATTCCGTTCGACTGCGACCCGGCAGTCGTCCGCCGGGTCCTCAGGGCCACCGGCAAGGACTTCGGCGGCCAGCCCGCAGTCGGCTAGATCAGATTGTCCCGGGTGCGCAGATAGGCTTGGCTGTCGTCCTGGACCGTGACCGCGTTGCCGGCCGGCCCGTCACTCACCCGCAGCGCCTGTTCGGGCGTTCCGGTATTGCCGCGTAGCCGCACGCTGACGTTGTTCTCCTCCAGCTCGGCGTCCGCCGGGCCGCCGGCGGCCTGGATCACCACCCGGCCCGACAGGCTGTTGCGGCAGACCGTGGCTTCGAGCGTATTGCTGCGGCTGGCGACTCCGGGCGCGCCGCTGGCCCCGACCAGACGGATGGCGTTGGTGGGGCAGCCGGTGATGCGATTGCGGTCCAGCGTCACCTCGCAGCGATTGTGGTGGGCCTCGCCGAGTGCGCCGTGAACGGCGAGACCGAGGGGACTGCCGGAGATAGTGTTGCCGGCAATCAGGCCGTGCAGGTGGTTGTGCTGCGGAACCCGGTCGGCCAACGGCACCGCAGTCATGATATTCAGGCCAAACTGCTGGTTGTCCTTGAGCACATTATCCACGGCCAGGATCTGGTAGCGATTCTGGCACGGCCCGAACGAGCACGAGAAGAGCAGCCCTCCGCGCTCGCTGGCCTCTATGGTATTGCGCAGGATGCGCGCCCCGAAGCTCACCTCGTTCGGCTCCGGGAAGAAGCACACAAAGGCGATCCCGTCGGCAAAACAGTCCCGCATGGTATTGTCGCTGATCAGCAGCTGATTGGCCTGGCCGTGGCGTGCCTCGGCAAAAATATGATGTCCCTGCCGAGCGCCCGCCCCGCGTGGCAGCTCGGGCGCAAAACGCTTCAGACCGTTGTGCTCGAAAACACAGTTAGTGATAACGGCCTGGGCGGCGCCACCCACAAAAACCCCGTGATCGCCGTGGCGGCTGAGGTGGCAGTTGCGGATCGTGACGCTCGCCCCGAGCGGGACGCCAATCCCGTGGCCACCCCCGTTGGTTACCGTCACGCCGGCCAGGCTGGCTCCGTCCTCAAGAAGCACGACCGACCGGGCAGCCCGAATCGGATCGAAAGACGGCTCGAACTGGCCCTCGCCGTCGAGAATGCAGTCCTCGGCACCGCTCCCCTCGACCGCCACGCCAACCGGAATGCGCAGCGGCAGCCGCTCTCCGCTCGTGCTCGGCCCATAGCTGCCCGCCCCGAGCACGACGACATCGCCGGGTCGAGACCGGGACAGGCCGAGGCTGAGGGAAGCGGCATCGGCCGCCCGGTCGGTCGGATGGACAAAAATCGTCGTCATAGACAAGCCCCCCGCAAGGTGCAACAGGTCGACGGAACACTCCCACCGATCTTCATACTATAGGCGTATACCGGCCAAAAAACAGCCCCGTGAGGTCTGGGGGCTGGCCCTGGGCGCACTTCAGACTGGAGTGTGGCAGGTTCAACATCGGCATGACCGCATTCAGCCGGTACCAAGGGCCTTTTCTTTTTGGCCTGGTGTCGATATGTATGGCAGCCGCCCGTCCGTTCTCTGAGTCAGACACGAGGAAGCGCGTTATGGCAGACGATTCGTCAGAAAAAATACCCCACATCAAGGTATCGAGCGCCTACCCTGGAGAGTGGTACATCGTTGAGGTTGACGGGGGCGAGGGCAAGCTGCACATGGAACTCCGTCGCCCGGTCGGAGAGGAAGACAACGACGTCTTTCACCTGAGTATCAAGACCCCGATCCAGCCTTTTGAGGTGGAGAGCACGAGCAGCGGTGGGGTGACGCATACCCATGAGCGGATCGAGTCGGCCCATCTGAGCTTTTCCGGTCCCCGCACCGTGTGGCCCGACTTCGTGCGCTGCATCCAAGCCCTGGCCAGTATCTTTGATACGCTGGAGATCAGTCCGCTCGACCGCGAGAAGGTCAGAGAGCACTTTTTCAAGAAAAAGTAGCCGCCCCGCTATTCGACCCGCGTCTGTTGGGCGCGGACGACCACATCGTCGCGGTCGGTTTCTACCCGCACGCGGTGCGTCCCGCCAGCCTCCCGGACCGCATAGCCGAGGCTGTACTGAGCGTGCAGTTCCTGGGAGATCGTCTGGGTGGCCCGGACCAGCGTGTCGCGCAGGCCATAGTCGTCACCCGTATTGAGCAAAAAATGTTTTCCGCCGGTCTGGGTGCTGATCTGTTGCAGGGTCTCGACATCGACCCGCTCAACGCCCTGATTCGGCAGCATGGCGAAGCGGCCGATCATGATGCGCCGTCGGTCGCCCAGATAGCTGTGGGGATTGCCGATACCGATGGTATAGATCAGGACCCCGGAGCGCCGGGCGGCGTCGAGCATATCGGCGAGCGGAGTGAGGCTGGCGGTATCATAGCCGTCGCTGATCACAACCAGGGCTTTTTTCTGGTGGCGACCACGTTTGACCCGATGCAGGCTGTCCACAATGGCATCGTGCAGTGCCGTGCCACCCAGCGGCCGCAGCTGGGTAATCGCCTGGGCGAGCAGCATGCGGCTGTCGGTGAAGTCCTGGAGCAGGGTCAGCTGGTGGCTGAACTGTTCGAGAAAGACCTCATCGCCGCGTTTGATCTGCTCAATAAAACCCCGCAGGGCATGGCGGGCAGGACCTCGCTTGGCGCGCATGCTGCCGCTGCCATCAACCACCAGGCCCAGACTCACTGGCTCCCGGCGACCGGTATTGAAGTAGACGATCTTCTGCGCCGCGCCATCGACATACAGGCGGAAGTCCTGGGGTTCGAGGTCTGGAACATATGCGCCCTGAAAATCGGTGACGGTCACAGTCAGGACACGTCTGGTCCAGTCGGCCGGAGGCAGGGCCGGGGCCGGCTCGGGCGCCTGAGCCGGCTCGGGATTTTCAGGCGTCCGTTCGTCCGCAGAAACGGAGGTCGCCTGCCCAGCAGCCTCGCCCTGAGCGGCCGGGGCTTGGGACACGGCCAGACCGGCGCTCAAAGCCAGTAGCAGTAGCAAGCCGAGGAGACCCACCCGGACGGAACGCGATGGGAATGGCGTAGCGGCTGAGCACGGGGGGTCTGCCCTACCCGTCTTTGGCAAAATCGTCCGCATGACCGTAGCCCTCCTCGCCGCGAGCTTAACCGCTCGTCCAGTCGGGCACAAGGGCCACATGGGGCGAAACTCACTCTTAGCGAGGCTGGCGGCGCAGCACCGCAATCTTGTCCCGAATCTCGGTCGCGTCGTCGGCGCCGAGTGCCAGGACCAGATACCGGTCATAGGCCTGGGCGGCCGCCTGGGGGTTGCCGGTCTCCTCAAACGCCTGGCCCAGGTTGCGGTGGACCGCGCCAAAGTTGGGGTCCAGGCGCAGGGCCATCATATACCCGCCCATGGCTTCGCTGAGCTTGCCCTGCAAGTGGAAGGCCTGGCCGAGCATGTTGCAGGCCTCAACATAATTCGGCTTGAGACGCATGGCCGTCAGAAACGCCGAGCCTGCGGCTGCGGCATCGTTCTGGGTCAGCAGGTCAACGCCGCGCTGAAAATGATCCTGAGCCGAGCCCGCAGCCGGTGTTGGGCTGGTACCGGATTCGAGAGCCTGGTGCAGGACGGCGGCTTCGGCGCCGGACGGGCGTGTTTCCAGATAGTGGCGGTAGGCGTCGCGCGCCCCCTCAATGTCACCGCGTTGTTCCAGGGCGTTGCCGAGGTTGTAATACGCCTGGGCGTTCAGCCGGGTGGCCTTGCGAAAGACTTCAATCGCGCCGTCAAGATCCCCCCCGTCATAGGTGAGAGAGTCCAAAGCGGGGGCTTGTTCGGCCTGGCCAGCTGTGATTGTGTTCGGGGGGAGGCTCGTTCCTATGCCGCCCGTTGAAGCCACGACATCCCCACTGACCCTGCTGCTCAGCCTTGGCATGCTCGTGCTCGGCCTTGGCATACTCGTGCCGCTCGTGCTGGTACTGCTGGCCGCCTTTCAGACCGTGTTCGGAGGAGTGCTTGAGCGGACCGCCTTTCGGCGCTCGGGGCTGCGCTGCGGCCGGGGCGACGCCCTGATCGAACAGGGCGACTTTGCCGGAGCCGTCCGGCTGTTTGGCGAGGCGTTTTTTCTCCGTCCGGTCCGTCGCGATGCCGAGCTGTTGTCCGATATCGCCAATTACCACAGCGGTCTGCTGAGCCGCCTGCTGACCATTGCCGACGAGATGGGCAAAAGCGTCACCCATCTGCCGTCCCTGGCGGTAGTAGACCGTCTGCTGGCCGAGCGCCTTGAGATTCAACTCGACTACTTTCGGGCACGCAAGCGCAGAGACGCCGAGCAGCTGCAGGACAGCCAGGAGCGTCTCACAAAAAACCAACAGCTGACCCGTGTCGCTATCGACCGCCTGCTGAACGAAATTCGGTCTTCTTCGGAAGAAGGCGTGTTGTACCACTAGGCCGACGGAGGCGGCTCGGCCGTCGTCCGTCCACAGGAGCGCCATGCTTGACGTCACGGCCATTAAGGCGGATTTTCCGGGCACCTCGCAACAAGTCTACCTGAATACCGCAGGCGTCGGCCTGCCGCCCCGCTCAGCCCTCGACGCCGTCCGGGAGGTGTGCGGGCTGCTGGGCCAGGGACCGGCTCAGCTGGGCTATGGCGCCTACTACCAGGCTCTGGGCGAGGCGGCCGCCAGCGCGAAAAACGAGGCTGCCCGACTGCTCGGCGTCAGCCCCCCGGAAATCGCGTTTATCGACGATACGACCATGGGACTGAATATCGCCCTGGCCGCCCTGCCCTTTCAGCCGGGCGATAACATTGTGCTGTGTGACCTGGAGTATCCGCAGGTCGCAATCAGCGCCGCCCATCCCCAGCAGCGCAGCCAGGTCGAAATCCGCGTCGCCCGCCACACCGGGGGCGTCGTCAGCGTCGATGACTACGCCGCCCTGGTCGATCACCGCACCCGGCTCATGCTGGTCAGCTCGGTCCAGTGGATCAACGGCCTGCGGACCGACCTGGCCGCCTTTTCTCAGCTGGCCGAAGAGCGGGGGTGCTTCCTGGTCGTCGATGCCATCCAGCAGCTCGGGGCGATTCCGCTCGACCTGTCCGGGCTGCGGGTCGATTTTTTGGCGGCCGGCGGCCAGAAGTGGCTGAACGCTCCCTTCGGTGCCGGCCTGTTGTACATCTCGCAGCGGGTCCACGACACCGTGCAGCCCGGCCTGGCGCACGGCCTGTTTGCCTATGACGAGCCGCCCGGCGGCTGGGTCAAATACCTGGGCGACCCGGGCCTGACCCCGTTTGTATCCCTGCCCCTGGCGCCGGACGCCCGCCGGTTTGAAATTCACGGCATGCCCAAGATGCTGGGCACGGCTGGCCTGGCCGCCTCCCTGGCCTACGTGAATCGACTCGACCGGGACGCCTTGCGCGACCATATCCTCGGCCTGGGCGAATTTCTGATTGAGGAGCTGACCCGACGCGGCATTCAGGTCTGGACACCGCGCGAGGCCCACCTGCGGTCCGGCATTGTCACCTGCGAGCCCTTTGCCGAGGCCGAACGCGTCCATCAGCTCGACCAGGCCCTCCAGGCCCAGCTGATCTATCCGACCGTCCGCTACTGCTCGGGGATCGGCGGCTTGCGTATCTCGATCCACTACTACACCGAGCGGGCCGACCTTGAGGCCCTGCTGGCGGCCTTGGACGAGCAGCTGAAGCGGCTGTGAGCAGGCGGCGCTGACCATGACCCGGATCGAAGCGGTCTTCTTTGACGCGGCCGGGACGCTGATCGCCGTCAACGGCTCTGTCGGCGGCATCTACGCCCGCCTGGCCCAAGCGCACGGCAAAACGGTCGCCGTGGCCGATCTCGAAGCCGGCTTTGGCCGCGCTTTTGCCGCCGCCCCGCCAATGGCGTTTCCCGGAGCCGTAGCCGGCGAGATTCCCGCTCTGGAGAAACAGTGGTGGCGGAACCTGGTCTTCCAGGTCTTTTCCCCGCTCGGCCCGTTTCCCGCCTTTGACGCCTATTTTGAAGAGTTGTACGACTTTTTTGCCCAGCCCCGGGCCTGGCGGCTCTATCCCGATACCCGGCCGGCACTAGAAGCCCTGCACGCCCGGGGCATACGGCTGGGGGTAATCTCAAATTTTGACTCGCGTCTGTTTGGCCTGCTCGACGGGCTGGGGATTGCCCGGGTTTTTGATCCGACCGTCATCTCGACCCGGGCCGGAGCGGCCAAACCGGACACCGCCATCTTCAGCCACGCCCTGGCCCGCCACGGGCTCGTCCCCGAATGCGCCGTTCACGTCGGGGACAGTTACGAGATGGATGTCCTGGGCGCCCGGGCGGCCGGACTCCGGCCGGTTCTGATTGACCGGGCCAAGTCATCCGACGAGCCGGGCACCGCTCTCTCGGTCAGCGCCCTTGTCCACATCCCGGCCCTGCTCGACCGCTTGGAGGCCGCCCGTTCCGGCCGGCCCTAAGCAGCTACACCACCTCTTTGGAGCGAAACTCGGCAATGTCCTGCCACGAAAACCCGGTTTCGAGCAGGACTTCCTCGCTGTGCTGACCCAGCTCCGGCGGCGGAGTAGCGGTACTCAGCGGCGTCTCGCTCAGAGACAGCGGTGTGCCAACGACTTTCACTCTCCCGATCTGGGGATGGTCCATCTCCGAGATATAGCCGTTGGCCAGGGCTTGCTCGCTGTTCAGAATATCCTGGTAGTTCTGCACCGGCGTGGCCAGTACATCGATAGCGTTCAGGAGCGCCATCCACTCGTCGGTCGTTTTGGTCGGAAAGACCTCGTCCAGGAGCTGTTCAATCTTGTCGCCCCGGAAGTTCCGAATCACGTTGTCGCTGTACTCGTGCTCATCCCGGACATGCTGTATGCCCATCACCCGGCAGAAGTCCGGCCAGCGTTTGTCGTCCACCCCGGCCAGACAGATCCAGCCGTCGCGGGTCGGAAACGAACCCCACACGCCCCGCAGAAACTGATGCCCCCGGCCAGCCCGCCGGGTCTCCAGGCCGCTGACCGAAGTATAGTTGATCTCCATCGGCTGCATCGCAATCACGGTGCCATAGATACACGCGTCCACCTTCTGGCCCCTGCCGGTTTTTTCGCGCGCGTACAGTGCGGCCAGAATTCCCGCCATCAGCATGAACGCCCCCGAATGGTCGGCGACCAGGCTGCCGCACGGCAGGGGTCGGTCATCCGGCATGCCGTTCTTGGCCATCACCCCGCCGGCCGCCTGGGCCAGGGTATCGCGGCTCGGCCGCCTGACCCACGGTCCCTCGGGCCCCCACGATGAGCCCTGGGCAAAGATCAGCCCCGGGTTACGTTTCGACAGCGCCTCATAGCCAAACCCCAGACGGTCCAGCACACCCGGCCGATAGTTGGTCAGCAGCACGTCGGCCGAGTCCAGCAGTCGGTCGAGGATCGGTTTGGCCTGGGGCTTTTTGAGGTCCAGCGTCAGGCTGCGTTTGCCCCGATTCATAGCCAGAAAGTAATGGCTGAAATCGGCGTGTCGGGCGTCCGGCCCGGCGATCAACTGGACCAGCATAAAGCGGCTGAGGTCGCCGGTCTCGCGCATCTCGATCTTAATCACGTCGGCGCCCATATCGGCCAGGAACAGGCCGGCGTACGGGCCTTGAATCTCTTGGGCAATTTCGATGACCTTCACTCCAGCCAGCGGTCCGGGCATACATCGCCTCCTGTGGAACAGTTTGGCCCGCTTGTACGGCAGCTCAGCCCCAGCGTCAAGCCACGGGCGCGCCTCTACAAAACCGGCGCCAAGCTGGCTATAACAGCAGCCATCTTTTCGGCTCAGAGAAGGAGGATGCCATGCCAGGACGTGAAGCTATTCCGAAGGTCAGCAACTGGGGGCGCTGGGGCAAGGACGACGAAAAAGGCACCGCCAATTTCATCACCCCGGAGGTGGTTGTGGCGGCTGCGCAGCTGGTCAAAAAGGGCGCGGTCTTTTGCTGCTGTATTCCGATTGACCAGAATGGGCCGGTCTTTCCGACCCGCACCCCGCCGCAGCGCTTTATGTCGATCCTGAACGTACCCCTCAACGAAGTTGGGCTGGCCGGCTCGGCCATCGCCAACGACGACTATATTACGATGTATCTCCAGGGCTCGACCCAGTGGGACAGCCTGGCCCACGTCGGCTACGACGGCAAATTCTATAACGACGCCGACACCAGCACCGTGACCGCCCACGGTGGAGCGGCCCGCAACGATATCGGCAAGCTGTACCAGTCGTTTGTCACCCGCGGCGTCCTGCTCGACATGGTCCGCTACAAGGGCTGTGAAGCCGATGGCCACCTGCCCAAGGACTATCCGATCAGCATCGACGACCTCGACGGCTGCTGCCAGGCCCAGGGCGTGACCATCAAAAGCGGCGACGCCTTATGCCTGCGGACCGGCTGGGTGCCGTACTGGTACGGCCTGGAGACGGCCGAGGACAAGGACGCCTATTTTCACGCCCAGCCGGGCATGGCGGTGGCCACCGCCGAGTGGGTCCACCGCAAAGAGATCTCGTGCATTGCGGTGGACAACATCGCCGTCGAGCGCCTGCCCTCAGAGGTGGACGGTGAGTTCATTCCCTTCCATCAGGTCGCGATCCGAGACCTGGGTCTGACGCTGGGCGAGATTTTTACCTTTGAGGAGCTGGCCAAGGACTGTGCGGCCGACGGCGTGTACGAGTTTCTGTGGGTCGCCCCGCCGCTGCATATTCCCAACGCGGTCGGCAGCCCGCTGAATCCTCTGGCGATTAAATAACGAACAGGCAGATACCGTGCCCGCCCGAGGACCCGCCGGGCGGGTCCCGCCGAGATGCCTTGCAGCGCGTCGCTACCAGGATAAAGCTTCGGGAACGCTTGAAAACAAATCCCACAGCTCACCGATAAGAGAACTCTGACGCTGCATCTCACGCCATACCGTCGGGTGGGCACTGGTCGTAATTGCGTCGGACAGCTGTCTGAGATCAGCCTCAGCCACCCCATCGTCCCGGTATTGGCGATACTCGACGAGCCAAGCTCGATATGCGCGATAGGCTTCGTGCCGCGCCTCCAGCAACACGTCGCGATTGAGGTCCAGAACATCGATTGTGTAGGAGGCTCGCTGTTCGTCAATTCGGGGCAAATCTATGCGCGGCAGAAAAACGAAAGTTCCCATGAGGTCAAGGTCGAAGAATTTCAAAGGATCCTCGTCACGCGGATTGATCAGAGCCGAGAAACCCGCCCTCGGCCTTCGGATCGGACGGTTGCGACGACGGGTCACATCTATCAAGCGACCTCTATTTATCACCGAGAAGCGATTGCTCTTGCCACCGTTACACTGCCCACAGGCCAGCAAGTAGTTTTCCCACACAAAGACTCGCTCGGGATAGAGGTCCTTGGGTTTTATATGCTCAACCTCGTCGCCGACCGAGTCCTCGCAATAGCCACACCGCCGGGCGCCAGCGCACATATCCGCGAGGCGCCCACGAACGACTTTGAACACCCGATTTGTCTGACGGTTATACTGCCCAAAAAGACGCTTGCCTGCCGCTACTTGCTCAGGATAGGCACCGGCGTTATCCACTTCATACTGATAACCCCTCAAGCCCCGCGCCGTTGTCTCATCAAGGCCGGGATCGTCGAGATGCAGCATCACACGCTCAATCAGCAGCCGTATTGTTCGGGGCGCTCGGCAGCGTTTCCCGCAGCTGCTCCAATTCGCGCTGTTCGCGAGATGACAGGGACTGTATCAGGCGCTTGCGATTGAGCCGCGCGAGTTGCCTGAGTTTAGTCCTCGATCGTATAGACCGAGTGACTTCTCTGCCGAATAGTTCCGTGCCATAGGCGTCGAGTATGTTGCCGTCGAGCAAACGGTTCAGATCGGGCCCAACTACACGCCGGGGTTGCTCCTCGGATCCGGGCGTCGGCAGCAGCCAAACAGTGCCGCTGTGCGCGGCACGACAGATAATCGGGCTGTGTGTGGTCACCAGGAATTGCATGTTGGGGAAGCGATTGACGAACCAGTCACCGATGAGTTGCTGCCAGCCGGGATGCAGATGAGCATCGATTTCATCGACCGCCACCACACCGGGCAGCGTAATCGTACCGGCCTTCATATCGATGCCGTGCAGGGCCGTGTCAGTACCAAAAGCAGAGAACAGTAAACGCATCAACTCGAACGTCAAACTGAGGATCGAGCGATATCCGTCGCTCATCTCCTGAACAGCTACCTGGGAGCCAAAGCCGTCAACGATCTGTACTTGCTCCGAGCTTACGCCAGAGATACAGGCACCGTGCGGTAGCAGATTGGCACCATTGATGAAGTCGATCACCGCGCTCTGTATCTTCTCCGCTTCAGCGTTGTTGTTTTCGAGCCTCCTGATCTGAAGGTCTCTCAACCATCGAAGGCTTTCACCCAGCGATACATTCTCTCCGAACGCCGAGAGGTGGGGGGCCAAGCGGGGGTGGGTAACGTAGAGGCGGTCCATCTCCGGGTCAGCACCGGAGAAACGGCGAAACGGTCCGAAGGAACAGGAGAACCAGCCGCTACCACTCCCCCAAACGGTCCTGTTGGCGTATCGGCGGGAGGAGAACTCAATCGACAGTTGACCCCCATTTTGTTGGCCGCGGCCCGAGTTAGCATGGATTTCCGCCTCGGCAAGAGTCGAGCGGGTGCCTGTCGTCCGCCCCCGGCCCGTCCACATATCTTCCGGATGAGCGATCAACTCGGCACTGATAGAACCCGACCCTTCACCTGCCGCAATCCAGCGAGACCAGTCCTCACGAGTGGCGTAGGCGTTCGGCTGTCCCATGAGCACCAAGGCCAGGGCGCGCACGACTGTAGACTTGCCGGAGCCATTGTCGCCCAGAATGACGTGCCAGCCGGCTAAGTCTTGCTTCCTCAAATCGAATTCGAGTCGCCGTATGGATCGAATGTTCTTGATGCTCAGCCGCCGAACATGCATGAGGTTCTCTCGCTAACTCTACCCTAAGCATCCTGGCACGCAGGCGGGAGAGGATCAAGCTTCGACGCCACGCGGCCAAGACGCGGCGATGAGTTTCTGTGGGTCGCCCCGCCACTGCATATCCCCAATGCGGTCGGCAGCCCGCTCAATCCTCTGGCCATTAAATAGGGGAAAGGGCGGGCGCGCTGCCCACCCTCAGACCGCATTCCGAAAGCGTATTAGAAGCTGAGCGGCAGATTAGAGGTAGCGCGGTGATTCATCCTGTTGACGCCGACTTAAGAATGCGGATTTTCACCTTTTTTCCTGCTGCGGCAGATTTCCTCTATCGCATCCTTGCGCCAGCAAAGTCCAAGAGCTGCTCCATCTTCCTTCGGCATTATACGCCCGCTGTAGCAACCCACAAACTCCGTGCCTTCGCTACCGAAAATAGCTACATCTTCTCTCTTCCAGAATCCTGGTTCATCCGGGTCAACGGGACGGTATGGGTCAGTCTTATCCCATGACCCATGAAAACGTGCGAATACCGGAGAACCCGACATACCTTCCCGAGTCTGAGAGTCGATGAAGAACGCGGGTAATTTCCTGCCGCCACGAAGACCGCCGTATTCCCAATGCTCCCCGCCAATTGTCACATCGTAATGTGGCTCAGACGCGATGTAGCCTGACTTCCATACCGGCAACCCAAACCCGACGCTTATGGATTGAGGAAATCCGATAATGAACACCGTACCTCCCGGCTCGACAGGAATTCGAACATCGCTGATACGATTGGCGGCATTGTGCATGAATTCTGGACACGACTTGGGGCGCTCTATAGGTAGTGCTACAACATCGCAAAAAGAACCGAGCTGGGGATGTTCAAACCAGAGCGGTTCGCTTTCTTCGTAAAGAGGCACTCGGTAAGGGGCTATACCGAATGATTTCTCACTCGGATTTCCAAGTTCATACGAAAACAGTTTGGCTTGCAAATAGGTCGGAAAGCGATCGCCTAACAACTTTTTGCTCAGGAAGTGCCTTCCGCTGACATTGTGCCAATTTGTTACGAGAAACCATCGCCCATCCATTTCAAAAAAGAACGCAGTTCCTGTCGCAATTAAGCCATGCTGGTCATGCATTTGCAGTTCGAATGGGCATTGGGAATAGGTGCTGCGGATTCCATGTTCTGGCATTTCTTTTGTCCTGCTATTCCATTCCGGGTAATCTTTCCGACTGCATTCCGAAAAAAAGCCGTCCCGCAGGACGGCTATGCCGGTCGGGGACGCGCCGCCGTCCCCGACCGCTCTGATCGGCCGCAACGGCCTACCTGGCCAGTGCCCGCAGGCGCGCAATGCGCTCTTCGAGCGGCGGGTGGGTGCTGAAGAAGCGGGCCACCGACTGACCCCTCAGCGGGTTGACGATGAAGAAGTGCGAGGTCTGGGGCGAGGCGTCCATCGGGATGCGCTCCGCAGCCAGGCCGAGCTTCGACAGCGCCGAAGCCAGCCCGAGCGGATCGCCGCTCAGCGCCGCCCCGGTCCTGTCCGCAGCAAACTCGCGTGTGCGTGAAATCGCCATCTGAATAATCATGGCCGCCAGCGGGGCCAGAAAAGCCATCAGCAGCATCCCGAGCATGCCCCCGCCGTCTTCGTCGTCATCACTCCGACCCATGCCGAAAATCGCCGCCCACTGGGCCATATTGGCCAGCATCATGATCACCCCGGCCAGGGTGGCGGCAACCGAGCTGATCAGAATATCGCGGTTTTTGACGTGGGCCAGCTCATGGGCCAGGACCCCGGTCAGCTCACGCTCGTCCATCAGGCGCAGAATCCCCTGGGTTACGGCCACAGCCGCATGGCTCGGATCGCGGCCGGTCGCAAAGGCGTTGGCGCCCTCGGACGGAATGACGTACAGCTTGGGCATCGGCAGCCCGGCCCGCACGGTCAGATTGTGTACGATGCGGTGCAGCTGCGGCGCCTGGGCCTCGGTCGCCTCCTGCGCCCCGTACATGCGCAGCACAATCTTGTCCGAGAACCAATAGCTGCCAAAGTTCATGACAACGGCAAAGATAAAAGCGATCACCAGACCGCCCTGGCCACCCATATACTGACCAAAAAGCAGGATCAGTCCGGTCAGGGCCCCCAGCAAAAGTGTCGTGCGTAGCATCAATCAGCACCTCCGTGGCGAAGTCTTACTATTACGGTAAGATCGCGCCCTGGGGCTGTCAACTCGGGCTGCACCGGACGGGTTACCCCCGCCTGAAACGTGTGATGCAGCTTACCCGGAATCTGCTCTTACCAGCCGTGCGCAAGCCATTGGGCCGGAGATAACCCACCCCGCCGCTATCGCGGCACCCCTCCTTAGGAGGGGATGGGGGCGGTTCCCCTCCTCGGAGGGGTGGCCGAAGGCCGGGGTGGGTTCTTTTTGCATCACACGTCTGAATCGAGGGTTCCGATAGGAATGGAACAGGAAGCAGCGAACTGCCATCCCTCAAATTCCAAGTCGTCAGCGCAGGGCGAAAGCGGGTCTTAGCGCTTTTTACCTGGCTCTCTGCTGTTCTTCGTGGGCGCCGACAAAATCGTCCAGGCTGAGCGTCACGTTGACCTTGAGGTTTTCATCGAGCCCTTCGAAGAGCACGCCGTCCTTGCCCCGCACGCTGTAAAAGACGACGCCTCCGCCATCACCGGCGCCTTCCCGATGCGGATCGCCCGGCGGGCTGGAGGTGTAGCTGCCGACTGGACGAATCTCCTGGAGTGAGCCGTCAGGCTCATACAGCCGGTGCTCGCCCTGCACGACAAGGGTGTTGGTCAGCGCCAAGTGCCTATGCAGAAATATCTGCTCGTGAGCCGGGAATTTGAGAATGAAGTCGACGATGAGCTTTTCGGTGTCAACATCGAGCATGGCAAACACAAAATGCTCGAAATCGCCCAGTTTGTACCACCGCATATTGCGGTCATCAAAGGTATGCAGCGGTGTCTCGGCAGTGCGCGTGCTTGTCATTCAGTTGGGTCCTTTCTGTCGGTTCGTTGGGGGACGTGCGAGAGTATCGAATACGGCTGGCTGCAACAAGCCGGCGGCTGCCGTACTGATGATGAGTCCAGCCCTTAGAGCGCAAAGCGGCTCGTCAGCAGGCCGAGGATCAGCAGGACTCCGTAGGCCAGGTGGAGCTGGGCGGACTGGGCATCGATCTCCTGGTCTTTGAGTTCCTGGGTCTGAAAGATCGTCCGCACGACCGGAACGGCCAGGGCCAGGGACAGCAGGGTCAGCAACACCGGCCACGGCGCGTAGCCCAACACCACCAGCGCCACGGTCAGCACGAAAGCGCCGTACACCAGGCCGGCCATCTCCCAGTTTGCGGCCCGGCGTCCGATGACGGTGGCCAAGGTGTTTTTGCCGTGGCCCCGGTCGGCCTCAATATCCCGGATATTATTGGCCTGGAGAATCGCCGCCACCAGACAGCCGACCGGCAGCGACATCAGCAGTGGGTCCAGGGCGAAGGTCTGGCGCTGCACATAGTAGGCGCCCATGATGATGACCGGCCCCATGAAGACAAAGACCGTCGCCTCACCCAGCGTGACATAGGCCAGCGACAGCGGCCGGGCGGTATAAAAATAGCCGGCCAGCACACTCAGCAGTCCCAGCGCCAGGATCGGCCAGCCGCACAGCGCGACCAGCACAAGGCCGAACAGGCTGCCGACCCCGAAGCTGACCAGCCCGCCCCAGTACAGCTGGTCGGCCGGCAAGAGGTGACGCTGAATCACCTGGCTGCCGCTCTTGGATTCCAGGCTATCAACCCCGCTCTGGTGGTCGTAATAGTCGTTGATCATATTGGTCCCGATGTGGATGAACAGCGAACCAAGCAGGGCCAGGAAAAAGAGTCCCCACCAGAACCTGCCGTCGAGCGCGCCCAGCACCGAGCCGATCAGGACCGGAGTCATCGACGCCGTAAACGAGAAGGGCCGGCTGGCTTCAATCCAGCTCTGAACAGAACCCGGTGCGGGACCAACGGGGACGGTGTGCTCCTGGGCCATGGCGCGCTCCTTTCGGGCGTATTATGGGCGTGTTGCGGGAGGGGAGTCAAAGGGGGAGGGGATGGAATGATGAATGATGAATGATGAATGATGAATGATGAATGATGAATGGGGAATGCTGAACGATGAATGCTGAATGGGGAACGGAAGAGCGCTGCGGCTTGCCCGTCCGAGCCTGACAGGCTAAACCCTCGAAAGAGGAAATGTGTCAACCGTATTCATGCGGCTGAAAAGGAGAACCGGGTATGGCAGCGGAGCAGATTGGCCGTTTGGATCATATTGGTATTGCAGTCCACAGCATTGCGCGGGCGCGGACCTTTTTTGAAGAGACGCTGGGAGCGCGATTCCGTTTTATAAAAACGTCGCGCGACGGCAGCTTTCGTTTTGCGGTGTTCGACCTGCACGACTTCACTATCGAGCTGATTGAGCCGGCCACCGAAGACAGCTTTTTGACCAGGTATCTGGAAAAACGGGGCGAAGGCGTACACCACCTCACCGTGCAGACGCCGGACCTGAAAAGAAAGGTCGCCGGCTTGGAAGAGAAAGGGCTGCGGGTGGTGGATAAACACCTGGACGGACCCGATTTCATCGAAGCCTTTATTTCGCCCAAGAGCGCCTGTGGCGTGCTGTTCCAGCTGGCCGAGACCTGCCCGCCGCTGGACAATGAGCCGTACTGGCAACAGGATGACCAGGACACATGACCCGCTTCATTCCTGTCTGGCTGCTCGTCGTGGCCCTGGCCACGGCCTGCACCAATAATCCCTACCGGCCGGAGGAGGCCGCAAAAAACGTCCTGTACGAGACCTTCCGCGAAGACCTCAAACACCTCGACCCGGCCCTGGCCTATGTCTCCAACGAGCTCGATGTCCTGAGCCAGATCTATGAGACCCTGGTTCAGTACCACTTTCTGAAACGCCCCTACAGCCTGGTGCCGCTGACCGCCACACAGGTCCCCCAGGCCCAGCTGTACGACGCCCAGGGCCGACTGCTGCCCCCCACCGCACCGGCCCGCGAGGTCGCCAAGGCGGTCTACACCATCGCCATCACACCCGGCATCCGCTACCAGGATCACCCCAGCTTTGCCCGGACTGCGGACGGGCAGCACCGCTGGTTCCTCCAGCCCGGCGAGCACTTTCCGCCCATCAGCCATCCGAATGAGCTGCCGCAGCACGGCTCGCGTGAGCTGACCGCCGACGATTATGTCTACCAGATCAAGCGGCTGGCCTCGCCCCTACTGGCCTGCCCGATTTTTTCTCTGCTGAGCAATTACATCGAGGGGTTCGAGGAGTTTCACCAGCGGCTCGGCCAGGAAGTCGCCCGGCTGCGCCAGGAGCGCCGCCGGGCGGCTGGAGCGCTGTATAACCAGGAGGCCGACGAACGTACGAATCCGATCTACCTGGATTTGCGCCAGTACGAGCTGCCCGGCGTCCGGGCGCTCGACGCCTACACCCTGCGAATCAGCCTGAGTCGCAA
Source organism: uncultured Binatia bacterium (SeqCode) (assembly GCA_965243735.1). Lineage (GTDB taxonomy): Bacteria > Desulfobacterota > Binatia > Bin18 > Bin18 > JAAXHF01. The sequence goes on along the minus strand of CBDEVZ010000008.1, from coordinate 1,014,764 downwards.
ATACCCCCAGTTCGTGTACTGGCTGGCGATGCCCTTTTTTGCTCCCATGGCCTGGGAGGCGGACCGGTTCTACAGCCAGTCGGCCGCCCTGGAACAGAATATGACGCTGAACCGTTTCCCGGTCGGCACCGGCGCCTATAGCCTGGCCGTCAACCAGTCGAACTATCGCATGGTGCTGCGGCGCAACCCCAACTTTCACCACGAAACCTATCCGACCCAAGGCACGCCCGAGGACGAGGCACAGGGGCTGCTGGCCGACCGCGGCAAACGCCTGCCGTTTGTTGACGAGCTGGTCTACGTGCTGGAAAAAGAGCCGATCTCGGAATGGAACAAATTTCTTCAGGGCTATTACGACCGGGCCGGGATCAACCCCGACGCCTTCGATCAGGTCGTGCAGTTCGATCCCAGCGGCGAGCTTGAGCTGGCCCCGACCTTGCAGGAGCGCAATTTCCGGCTGCTGAGCGCGGTGTCCCCGTCCACCAGCTACTACGGCTTTAATATGCTGGACGATGTCATCGGCGGCTATGACGACAAGCGGCGCCGCCTGCGCCAGGCGGTGTCGATCGCCCTGAACATGGAGGAGTATATCCAGATCTTTCTGAACGGTCGCGGCATTCCGGCCCACAGTCTGCTGCCACCCGGCCTGTTCGGCTACCAGGAGGGTCGGGCCGGCATGAACCCGGTGGTCTACGACTGGGACGCCGGGATCGAGCAGCCGCAGCGCAAGAGCCTGGCCGAGGCCAAACGGCTGCTGGCCGAGGCCGGCTATGCCAACGGGCAGGACGCCGACGGCAAACCGCTGATCCTGTTCTTCGATACAGTGGCGGCCGGGCCGGGCTCCAAAGCACCGCTCGACTGGTTGCGCAAGCAATTCGCCAGCCTGGGCATTCAGCTCCAGATCCGCTCGACCGATTTCAACCGTTTTCAGACCAAGGTCCGGACCGGCAACTTTCAAATCATCCGCTGGGGCTGGGGCGCCGACTATCCCGACCCGGAGAATTTCTTCTTCCTGCTGTACGGCCCCAACGGCCGGGCTCACCACGGAGGCGAGAATCACGTCAACTATGCCAACCCGCGTTTTGACGCGCTGTTCCGTGAAATGGAGAACATGAGCAACTCGCCCCAGCGGCTGGCCCTGATCGAGCGGATGACCGCAATCATCCAGCACGACGCACCCTGGGCGTGGGGCATGCACCCGGTGGTCTACGGCCTCTACCCGGCCTGGTATCACAACGCCAAGCCCATGCTGTTCGGCCGCAACTCGCTGAAATACAAACGGGTCGATGCCGCGCTCAGACAGGTCAGCCGCCAGGACTGGAATCGTCCGGTGACCCTGCCGCTCTGGATTCTGGCCGGCCTGTTCGTGCTGACGATGATCCCGGCCACCCTCACCATCTACCGCCGCGGCCGGCCGGCCCGGACACGAGCCGACGCCCCATGATCGCCTATATCGTCCGCCGTACGCTGTACGCCCTGCCCATCCTGGTCGGCGTCAATCTGATCGTTTTCGTCTTATTCTTTTTTGTGAATTCGCCGGACGATATGGCCCGCGCCCATCTCGGCCAGAAGCGGGTCACGCCCGAGCAGATCGACGGCTGGAAGCGCGAGCGCTCGCTCGACCTGCCTTATTTTTACAACGCCGGCTGGCAGCGGCTGGGGGCGCTGCTGGGCACCCAGCCCGAGACCAGCGCCGAGTTCCACACGGCCGGCAGCGGCAGCTATGCGCTGGTCGTCGAGGCGCCCCCGCTGTCTGGCGATCAGGTTCGCCGCCTGCGTCTCGACTGCTCCCAGCCGCTGCGTCTGATCCTGCCCGACGGCTTTGCCCCAGACGGCAGCCTGGACCTGCCGCCGACCCCCGACCCCCAGCGTTTTGTGTTCCGCATCGCTCCCCCGGCGGAGACGCCGGACGCCCCGCCGCCGATCCTGCGGCTCAGCCTGCGCGTCTCCGACCCCTCCCCCGGCCATCGGCTGATCGTCGAGTACCAGGCGCCCATCTCGGCCGCAGCCCGCCTGACCCGGACCATTTTCTTCCAGCGCTCGGTTCACATGCTGTTCTTTCGCTACGGCCGCTCAGACGACGGCCGCGACATCGGCCAGGAGATTTTTCGGCGCATCGGTCCCAGCCTCAGCATCACCCTGCCGGCCTTCGTGCTGGGCCTGCTGCTGAACATCTTTTTTGCCATGGGCGTGGCCCTGTACCGGGGGACGTATGTAGACCACTGGGGCGTGCTGCTGTGTGTACTGCTGATGTCGGTTTCGGCCCTGTTCTACATCATTGCCGGCCAGGTCGTGTTTGCCAAAGCGCTCCGCCTGGTGCCCATCTCGGGTTTTGACTCGGGCATCTATTCCCTCAAGTTCATTGTCCTGCCGGTCCTGATTGCGGTGGTCATGGGCCTGGGCGGCAGCGTGCGTTTTTATCGGACCATTTTTCTGGAGGAGATCGGCAAGGACTATGTGCGCACGGCGCGGGCCAAGGGCCTGCCCGAACGGACCGTGCTGTTTGTCCATACCCTGAAAAACGCCATGATTCCAATCCTGACCAATGTCGTCGTCAGCCTGCCCTTCTTGTTTGCCGGCAGCCTGTTGCTGGAGTCGTTTTTCGCCATTCCGGGTATGGGCTCGTTCATGCTTGAGGCCATTCAGCGTCAGGACTTCGCCATTGTCCAGGCCATGGTCTCGCTGGGCTCGTTTCTGTACATCGTCGGCCTGCTGCTGACCGACATCAGCTACACCCTGGTCGACCCGCGTGTCCGTCTGGAGTAAACGCCGTGGCCGACCCTCTCCAAGCGCTGTGGCTCGCCCTGGGCTTTCGTCCGGTCGTGCTGTGGAGCGACCTGCTGATCTACCTGCTGTTCCTCGGCGGCGGCGTGTGGCTGCGGCTGGCCCTGCGCCGCGAGTACTGGCGGCGCGCCGTGCGTCAGGTCGTTGCCAACCGGCTGGCCATGCTCAGCTTTGGCGTGGTGTGTGTGTACGCCACGGTCGGGCTGCTGGACACCCTGCACCTGCGCCTGGTCTCGGCCGACAACCCGCACGGCGGCGGCATCCACAGCGTGCTCGACGTGCTCACTCAGGGCTTCATCGCCGAGACCGAAAAAACCTATTCGGCCCCGTTCGCCGTCTACCAGTTCACCAAAGAAACCCGCCATACCCCGAGCGGCCAGACCCGCATCTATCCCCGTCTTGAGCACGCCGGCAGCCACCTCGGCGATCCCGACCAGCGGATGGCCGATATCGGCCGCAGGCTGGTGGTCGGGTTGGGCTGGAGCCTGGGCGCGGGCCTGCTGCTGTTCGGCCTGGTGTGGTGGCGCTGGCGCAGCGTGTGGCCGGGCGTGTTTTGCGTCTTGGTGGCGGTCGTGGTGGCCGAAGTCCTGGCGCTCAGCCCCCACTACCACATCCTGGGCACGGACAAGACGGGCCAGGATGTTTTGTATATCGGGCTGAAAAGCGTGCGGACGGGCCTCATCATCGGCACCCTGACCACCCTGATTGTGACTCCGTTTGCCCTGCTGTGCGGCGTCCTAGCCGGCTATCTGGGCGGCTGGGTGGACGACTGCATTCAGTACGTGTACACCACCCTGTCGTCCATCCCCGATATTCTGCTGATCGCCGCCGCCATGCTCATCTTTCAGGTCGGACTGGCCGAGCAGGAAACCCTGATCTCGGCCGACCAGCGCCTGGTGTACCTGTGTGTGATTCTGGGCATTACCTCGTGGACTGGTCTGTGTCGCCTGATCCGGGCTGAAGTGCTGAAACTCAGGACGGTCGAGTACATTCAGGCGGCCGAGGCCTTCGGGCTCAGCCGCCTGACCATCATGCTGCGCCACCTGGTGCCCAACGTGATGCACATTGTGCTGATTTCCATTGTCCTGCGCTTCAGCGGCCTGGTGCTGGCCGAGGCCGTGCTGGCCTATGTCGGGATCGGGGTCGATCCGTCCATGCAGTCGTGGGGCAATATGATCAACCAGGCCCGCCTGGAGCTGGCCCGCGAACCGATCGTGTGGTGGAACCTGTTTGCCGCCCTGGTCTTCATGCTCGGCCTCGTTCTGCCGGCCAACCTGTTTGGCGATGCGGTGCGGGACGCGCTTGACCCGCGCCTGCGGACGGAGTGAGGGACGGGGAGAAGGCTGATGAGTACCAGCATACAGGAAAACACGGCGTCCGCCCCGCTGCTGCGGGTCCGCGACCTCAAGACCTATTTTCGGACCAAGGCCGGTCCGGCCCGGGCGGTTGATGGGGTGTCGTTTGAGCTGACCGGGGGCGAAACCCTGGCCCTGGTGGGTGAGTCGGGCAGCGGCAAAAGCGTGACCGCGCTGTCCATCATGCAGCTCGTTCCCGAGGCGGTCGGTTATCACGCCGGCGGGAGCATCGAGTACCTGGGCCGGGATATTACTCGGCTGTCCGAGCCGGACAAACGCCGGCTGCGCGGCGGCCAGCTGGCGATGATCTTTCAGGAGCCGATGACCGCCCTGAATCCGGTCCTGAGCGTTGGCTTTCAGCTGGTCGAGTCGCTGCGCCAGCACCGGCAACAGACGCCGGACGAGGCGCGCCAGCGGGCGGTTGAGCTGCTCCGCCAGGTCAATATCCCCGACCCGACCAAGCGTTTTGAGGAGTATCCCCACCAGCTGTCCGGCGGCATGAAACAACGGGTGATGATCGCCATGGCCATGGCCGGTGACCCCAAGCTGCTGATTGCCGACGAGCCGACGACCGCCCTCGATGTGACCATTCAGGCCCAGATTCTGGAGCTGATGAAAAGCCTGCAAGAGATTAACGGCATGGCGATTCTGCTCATCACCCACGATCTGGCCGTGGTCGCCCAGACGGCCGACCGGGTGGCGATCATGTACGCCGGGCGGATCGTCGAACACGCCCCCCGCGAGCGGCTGTTTGCCAATCCGGCCCACCCCTACACCATCCGGCTGCTCCAGTCCTTGCCATCCGGCCAGCAGCGTCGCCAGGCGCTGCAAACCATTGAGGGCCGTGTGCCCGCACCGACCCAGTTTCCGCCCGGCTGTCGCTTTGCCGACCGCTGCCACCTGGTTGAGGACCGGTGCCGGCGCGACGATCCCGCCCTGGTGACGGTGGAAACAGACCACACCGCCGCCTGCCTGCTGTATGACGCGCGGGGCCGGGAAGGTCGCCCGACTCCTGCGGCTGTGTCCGTCCGCCCCCAGCCCAGTCCGGCCCAGCCCGCCTCGGATCAGACGCTGGTGCGGCTCAGCGGACTGAAGGTCCACTTTGCCATCCGCCGCGGCGTCCTCAAACGCAGCGTCGGTTCGGTCAAGGCGGTCGATGGGATCGATCTCGACATCCGTCGCGGCCACACCCTGGCCCTGGTCGGCGAGTCCGGCTGTGGCAAGACCACCCTGGGCAAGGCCGTGCTCCAACTGATCCGTCCCAGCGCAGGCCAGGTGTGGTTTGACGGCGCCGACCTGACCGCCCTGGGTCGTCAGGCTCTGCACGCCTATCGGCGGCGGCTGCAAGTCGTATTTCAGGATCCCTACGCGTCGCTCAACCAGCGCATGATGGTCGGGGAAATCGTCATGGAAGGTATGGCCGCCCACGGCATCGGCAACAACCGCGCCGAGCGCGAAGAACGGGTCAAGCACCTCTTGACCCAGGTCGGTCTCGACCCCGACATGATCCACCGCTACCCCCACGAGTTTTCGGGCGGCCAGCGCCAGCGGATCGGGATTGCCCGCTGTCTGGCGGTCGAGCCGGACTTTCTGGTGTGTGACGAGGCAACCAGCGCCCTTGACGTGTCCGTCCAGGCCCAGATTCTGAACCTGCTCCGCGACCTCCAGGCCCAGCTCGGCCTGACCTATCTGTTCATCACCCACAACCTCGGGCTGGTCGAATACTTTGCCGACGAGGTGGCGGTCATGTATCTGGGCCGGATTGTCGAGCGGGGAACAACCGAGCAGGTCTTCCGCAACCCGCGTCACCCCTACACCCAGGTGCTGCTGTCGGCTGTGCCAAAACTCGACCCGGCCAGCGGCCTGGAAAAAATCCGTCTGTCGGGCGACGTGCCCTCGCCGATCAACCCACCCCGCGGCTGTCATTTTCATCCCCGCTGTCCCTCGGCTCGGCCCGAGTGTCAGACCGTTGAACCGGGCCACACCCAGCTCAGTCGAGACCACAGCGTGTGGTGCCATTTGTACACGCCGTAGGAGCGTATAGAACCATTGACAATGGAAACAGATTGGGTTGCGGCACGCCAGACATCCTCAGTGAATCCAAGCGGTGTTTGTTCTCTAGCTGGTGGAAGGGCTCAGAGCGTCTTTTGCAGGGGTTCCCTGCCAAGCGGGAGTCACGATTTCCAGGATCGCCATGGCATCATAGAATCGGCCTGCTAAGCCATCTTGGTCATTCAAGAATGTCCTCTATTTTCCGGCATTCACCCCTTTTTTTTGTATGAAATCTGTAATGTCTTCATAAACGCGGAGTGCCTCCAGCTTGTCTGGATCACGAAGTTCGTGGACAGCTCGATTACGCATCTCGATGGCGCGACGCAGTTTGGTCCGATCATCTTTAGATATCTGTTTTGCCTCAGATAACATATTCAGCATACGTCCCATTGTCATTCCGCGAGAGAACGAATCGCGAAGTCGGACATCGACCAAGTTCGCAGTCACGAGCAAGTACTTAAACGTCTGCTCCAAGAGAACACCTAACAGGGCAACACCTGCGCGAACCGAGCCGTTTTCGATCAAGCGTTCTGCCTCATCAAGACGATCCTCACCAAGAGCCGCCATGGCTGAACGCACTAGATCTGTTTGCACTCGCTCCGAATTTGTGAGTTGAGCGTCGTATTGGATCACTCGGGACTGGTGAATATCGAAGGGCACGTCTTCCATATCCTGCGTCAGCAGGAGATACGGCTTGCCGAGAGTCTGAGCGATTCCCAGTTGATAGATAACACCAGGATTGCGGCCAGTTAGATCGGCAATGCACAGCCGAGATTGCTGGATCACAGATCGAATCTGCTCCATGATCGAACCAGGAGCGAGAATCTGATCTGCACGCATGACCTCAAGACCAACCCGTCTCAGAGCAGGCACGATAATCGAATGGTAGATATCATTAAACGGCTCTTCAAATGGCATCAGAACGAAACAGAGATTAGAGGAACTCGACAGCAGCATTGAGGCATCCGGCGAACGGCTAGCCTCCTTGATTTTCCTCTGCGGGATATCCTCGAAGATTTCTGGCTTAGCAACGCGTATTCTGGGCGCGGTGTGAGCATCCAATTCCTCCTGAATGCGACGAAAGCAATCAGCGAGGGCCGCCGTGCGAGATTGGTCGCGCGGAAGCCTGATGTTAATCACATGAAGATGCTCGTCAAGCATCTTTTCGATGTCCTCATCGGACTGATCGAACTGGATGACATATGACATGCGCTGGAACTTACCGAGACGTGAACGCACAATTTCTCGAATGTGAACGAAATCCGGATCAGTAAGGCTATAGCCTACAAACAGCGCAGTTCTCGTTATGAGCATCGCTGACAGATGTGTCGAAATGACAGGATAGCGTTCCAGAAACTGATCATAGTCTTCTTTTGTCACAACTATATGTTCTTCATGTCGCAGGTCGCCGTGCATCTTCACGATGCTCGTGCTTAGCGCTCCGCCATGGAAGGGGAGTTGAAGCTCTCCGACGAGCGAACGGTACGGTCTCCGGGTCAGTTCGTAGGCTCCCTCGAGCAATAAGTCGAAATTGGTCGTATAGATCGTGTCAAAGGGGAGACTTGCAAATCCACGGTGCGCGTCCCCAGGCTCGACCGAATCGGAGTGGAGCACGTTGCGAATCGCCTCAATCAACTGGACCCGTCCAAAGCGGCGTTCATAGGCTGATGCAACGTCGGGTCCAGATCGCTGTGGAGACACACCCGCATCGGCAGCCAAAGCTTCTGTCAAGCCCTGCCAGTTGGGCATTTTTTTATCGCTAGGAAGTTTCGCGTTCAGAGAGAAGCCAGCGCCTATAAAGGGAAGGCACTTGCTACCGACGATGTCGTCGATCAACGGTTGTGGGATGTCAGCCATATCTTTATCGCCGAACGTTCAACTTAACTGGCCGGCTTTGAAGCATTAGCGGAAAAGCCGATCCGTTAGGAAGCTCATTGTCACTCAACTGTACAAGGAATAAGTACGCCCGCTATAACCGACGCCGGCCACACACTCAGACGCGACCGCTGGCCAGACGTTTGAGCATCAGCGGCCTGAGCAGGCGGCCCAGCCAGCCCATGACCCGTCCCGCCTCGGGAGTGTTCTTGGCCGAGCCGAAGCCGTTGTAGCCGAGTTCGGCGCGCAGGTCGGCGCTTATCAGCACCATCGGCGTATCGAGCGGGATGCCCGCGCCATCGGCGATCCGCACCATGCGCTGGAAGTTGCCGATGACCGCTGCGGCATCCACCAGCGCCTCCGGGCTCATGGCCTCGACGAGCTTGTGTCGGACCGCAGCCAGCCCCTCGGCCGTGTCGTGGCGGTAATCCAGGCTCAGCTCGACCAGCTCGGACAGGAGTTCGCCGTGGGCAACGCCGCTCTCCACCGCCGTGCCTTTGGTGATGGCGTGCAGGTTCGGGTTCTCGTCGTTCAGCTTGCTGTTCGCACGGAGCAGCACAGTATGCGAGGTGGTTCAATAAAAGCAGTCGTTGAGGGCCGACACCCGCGCGGCAATGAACTCGGTCTGGGCGCGCGAGATCGCCCGGCCGCCGTCCGCAGCCGGCTTCGACACCTCAGCCAGCGGGATATACTGGGCGTCCGACAGCGCCTTCCACGAGCGCACCGCGTCCGGCACCAGACTCAGGGCCCGCAGCACGTTCGGCGCCATCTTGGCGCGGCCCCACAGGTCCGCCTCCTGCTCACCCGCGGTTTCAATCATCGGCACCCAGGCGGTTGTGCGCTCCAGTCCGGGCGGCGTGTAGCGCGAGGGCTGGCCCGGCTCGGGCTGCGGCAGGGGTTCCAGCTCGAACCCCAGCCCACGGTGAAAGGCATCGATGCACAGCGTGGTGACAACGACGCTGATGGCCTCAACATACTGGCCCATGCTCAGCTCGTGCGCAGCCACCTCCTCCACCCAGGTATCGGTCAGCCGAGACGGGTCGGTGGTCAGCCTGTGCACGACATCAACAGCCGTGGGCGACAAATCCGTTGTGGTGGTGTGCCCACCGTCCAGCGGAGCGAAGGGCGACAGGGCCGCCTTACGCCGGGCGCAGAATTCGCACCCCAGCGCATTTCTCGTTTCCTGGGCGAGGGCCACCCGCTCGGCGCCCGACCACCAGGTGCCGGGTGCAGCGAGCTGTTGCCAGGCCGCCCGGTAGGTCCGGGGTAAATCGTCACGGATCGGATAGGGTGAGTTCGCGTACGCAAATGCCTGCATCAGTTTCTCCTGTTTGGATGCTGTCAATCAAACGAATGAATGAGCTGCTGCACGGCGGGAATTGTAGAGATACGCCATGAACTCCGCCCCCTCTTGGCATGTTTTATCGGTACTCTGGGCGAGTGATCCGTCGTGAATCATGATGATCCAACGCAACTCTTGGAACGAGGCAACGATATGTTCGAACAGCTTGTCCAGGCGTTCCAATTCTGCGAAGACCTTGGCTCCGTATGCTTGCGGCCCCCCTGTCCGCTGTAGAACGTCCCTGATATCGCGCAAGTCTTCCCTCTCTTTGTGGAAGTATGCCTCGCCTTTCTCCAGCTCGGGCACCGCGATATCGTCAGGGTCCATTTCCTGGCCCGGCGAGAAATCTCTGGCCGCTTTCAGGAGGCGCTCCTGAAGGGTGGAGCAGACAGCGGTCACGGCGTCGTGCCTTTTCCGGAAGCCGCCGGATAATTCTCGTGCGGTGCGCCGCAATTCATCCCTCTTGCGGTCTGGATTCAGGTTTGCGAGCCAATTTCGGCTCTGCACTTCTGATTGTTCCAAGGGTTGCGCGCACCACGTTACTGTTGCGACGCCGTTACGGACCACTTCACCGCTGAATTCAGCGGTCTGTTGTTGACTGACCATGCTTAAAATCCCTTCAATTCACCCTTCGCTGCGTCGCTTTCTCATAACATCTCCGCTCAGCTTATCGCAAAGATGTGGCGCGCCGGTCGGAATAGAGAGCTTGCTTCAGCGCTTCTGGCTCATGGGTTCCCTTCCACGCGCCCACCGTCGATCTCAGCGCGTCAAGGGTACGCTCGGGCGACGAGTCTGCGATGGAGATGACCACCTGCCTCCCCTCTTCGAGGCCGAGCCTTTCCTGGGGTATGAGCACCCCCTTTGAAAACATCGTCTTGACGTATCTCATTATTTTCAGTCTCATCCCTGAAGTCGTGCAGCTCAACTACTCCAACTCAAGATTGTCCAGTGCCTCTTGAACCCTCTCGGCAAGCTCGGTGTTACCCTGCTCTTCTGCCAGGCCGAGGCATTTTTGAAAATCTATGCGGGCTTCCTCACTCCGGTTAAGACTTCGTTTAGCGACTCCCCGGTTGTTGTAGGCAGCGGCAAGTTGCGGATCGAGCTGTATCGCCATGTCAAAGTCGGCAATCGCCGCCTCATGCTGGCCTAGGCTATCTTTCGCATTTCCTCGGTTATTGTAGACATCGGCAGGCTGTGGATCGAGGCGGATGGCCGCATCATAGTCCGCTATCGCCCCCTCATGCTGGCCTAAGCTATCTTTAGCGTTTCCTCGGTTGTTGTAGGCATCGGCATCTTGTGGATTGAGACGGATGGCCGCGTCATAGTCCGCTATCGCCCCCTCGTACTGCTTTAGACTATCCTTAGCGCTCCCCCGATTGTAATAGGCATCGGCATATTGCGGATCGATGTGTATCGCCGCGTCAAAGTCGGTAATTGCCTCCTTGTGTCGGCCAAGGTTCGCCTTGACGACCCCTCGGTAGTTGTAGGCGTCAGGAAAATTTGGGTTCAATTCCAAGGCATTGGTGTAGTGTGTTATAGCCTTCTCGTAGGAATGCCGTTTCTTTTCGTTCATAGCAACCTCACTTCCCTCATTGTTGCTCTATTCGTCTCGTCGCGTCCGAAGAGGCGCGAGCCGTGTAGAACTCCGTGTAGGCGCTTTGATGGATTCCCTGGTTCTTGATGAAGCCGTGTAGGTCATTGTAGATGGTTTCAGTAGATATGCCGTGATACTTCCGCAAATGGTTCAGTACGGGCTGTTTGAGGTCCTTTGGGACGTTAATTTCCGCCTCGGGTTCAACGAAGCCTCTCGGCGGCTGAACGAAAACGCTCTTCTGAGCGATAACGCGATTCACTGGGTTCTGCGGCCGCTTAATCTGATCCCGTATCGCTTCTCTTCTCTGCAAGACAAGCCTGCCATCTTTGTCATGGAAGCCGTCGCAGGCAAAGAAGAGAGCTATGCGATAGTCGGTTGTAAAATCTATCAGGTTGGTTTTGCCGCCGTGATGTTGAAGTTCGGCTAGGATTTCAAACTCGTCGCTTTCCTGAGTATACTCTTTAGCCTTGTTCAGAATTTCCTTTTGGACGACATCTATGTCGAAATACTCTACGTCAATATGACGATACTGACGGTACAGGCTTGAAGATACCTCCTCATAGTGTTTAGGCTCGCCTCGGTAGATGTAATCGTCATCGGAGGATTTCTCTTCAATCTCTTGAAGCAGCGCTCGGATATCCAGGACTCTGTCTTGTCGCTCAGAAGCGCTCATCTTCCACCCTCCACCGCCGTCGGCCCGTATGGATTGCTCAGCCGGCCCACTCCCCGGTCTGCACGTAGCGCACCGCAGCCAGGGCTGCGGTCGCGCCGTCGCCGGCCGCCGAGATGAGCTGCCGCGAGGACTCGCCGCGCACGTCGCCGGCGGCCAGGATGCCCGGCACGGCCGTGCGCATCCACAGGTCCGTCACGATCTGGCCGTTGCCGTTCAAAGGCGCGATCCCGTCGAGCAGGCCGCTGTTGGGCGTCAGCCCGGCGTAGATGAACACGCCAGCCACCTCCAGCTGGGAGGTCTGGCCGGTCTGGAGGTCTTCGAGCTGCACCCGCTCAACACCCTCCCCGCCCTCAATCGCTCTGAGCGCGGTGTTCCATCGAAAGCTGAGCTTGTCGGCCTGACGGGCGCGGTCTTGCAGGGCGCGGCAGGCTCGCAGCGTGTCCCGCCGGTGGACCAGCGTGACCTGGGAGACGTACTGGGTGAGATGCAGGCCCTCGTCCACCGCAGCATCGCCGCCACCGACCACCACAACCGGTTTGTCGATAAAAAATGCGCCGTCGCACGACGCGCAGTGCGACACGCCTTTGCCGGCAAAGTCTTCCTCGCCGGGAATATCCAGACTGGTGAAGCGTGAACCGGTGGCCACAATCAGCGCCCTGGCCCGCAGCTCGCCGGCGTCGGTGACCACCACCCGGTCGTCGCCCTCCAGACGCACGGACGCCACCTCGGTCAGCTGCATCTGCATGCCAAAGCTCATGGCCTGCTGCTGCAACAGCGGCCCCAGGGAATAGCCGGCCACCCCGTCCGGAAAGCCGGGGTAGTTCTCGATGTGCTCGCAGTTGAGGACCTGGCCGCCGGCCGAGAAGCGCTCCAGCAGGACGGTTTGGCAGCCGTCTCGAGCCGCGTACATGCCGGCGCTGAATCCGGCCGCCCCACCGCCGATGATGATGATGTCGTAGGTCTCAGCCATAGCCATACTCCACAGGGAAAAAGTGCCGGTATCATACACCGATTTTTTCCGCTCAGCCATGCGCACGGCCAGGAGTAGCCAACAGGAGTAGCCAAGTCTGGGTGTTCCGGCTAGGCTGCATTTGAGTCGCCGGCTTGCCGGCAATTATGGCGCGAGGAGTGAGGACGGAGACGATCATGAACACACACACCAACCGCCGGACACCGAGTGTGCTGAGCATTCTCACCGTGGTGAGTCTGTGGATGGTCATGACGGTCATGACGGTCATGGCGCCACGGCTGGCGCCGGCCGAGGAACAGCCCGCCGGGCCGGCGGCCGACGCCCAGGTCTTTCCCCCAGCCGACTGGCGGGACGCCCCCGACCCGCTGGCCAGCCCAGACGCCGTTCCGGGCGGCGGCATGACCTTCTTTCTGGCGCAGGAACCCAGCAGCCTCAACGGCTATCTGGACGGCTTCAGCCATGTCCAGCTGATCTTTGGCGCCATGTACGAGTCGCTGCTGAGCACCAATCCGGTGACAGTTGAAGATGAACCCAACCTGGCCGCCAGGTGGTCGATTGCCGCCGATAAAAAAACCTTCACCTTTTGGATCGACCCGCGCGCCCGCTGGAGTGACGGCCAGCCCATTACCGCCCACGATGTCAAAGCCACCTTCGACGCCATTCTGGCCAGTCCCCGCACCGGTCCGACCCGGCTGTTTTTGAGCCGTTTTGCGTCGCCCACAGTTGTTGCCGCCGACCAGATCCGTTTCGCCGCCAAGCAGGTTCACTGGAACAACCTCAGCACCCTGGGCGGCTTTGCCATCCTGCCCGCCCACCTGTTGGCCGAGACCCCGCTCGACGACCTCAATTTTGAGTTTCGGGTCACCTCGGGCCCTTACCGCATAGCCCAGCGCCGTCCCGGTCAGTCCGTCAGCCTGAGCCGGCAGCCGGACTGGTGGCAACGGACCTTTCAGCGCAACCAACACAAATTCAATTTTGACACGATTCGCTTTCGCTTCTTTGCCCAGCGTCCCAACGCGCTCGAAGCCTTCAAAAAGGGCGAGATTGATGTGTATGCGGTGTACACCTCGCGCATCTGGGTTGAAGAAACCCGGGGCGAGAGGTTCGACAAGAACTGGATCGTCAAACAGCGCGTGTTCAACGCCGCGCCGGTCGGCTTTCAGGGCTTTGCCCTCAACCTGCGCCGGGCGCCCTACGACGACCTGCGCGTCCGCCGGGCGCTGGGCCATCTGATCGACCGCAAACGGATGAACGAGCTGCTGATGTATAACGACTACGCCCTGCACCGCTCGTACTATGAAGACCTGTACACCCGAGCCAATCCCACGCCCAACCCGCTGACCGAGTACAGTCTGGAGACGGCCCGCGCCCTGCTTGACGAGGCGGGCTGGACGGTCAACCCGGCCACCGGCAAGCGCGAGAAAGACGGGCGCACGCTGGGCGTCAGCTTCCTGACCCGCGATGCGTCGGCCAACCGCTTTCTGGCCATCTACCGCGAGAGCCTCAAACAGGTCGGCGTTGAGCTGTCCATCGACCAGAAAGACCTGGCCGCCTGGGTCAAGGATATGGACGCCTTCAACTTTGATATGACCTGGGCGGCCTGGGGGGCCAGCCTGCGCCGCGACCCCGAACAGCTGTGGTCCGGGGCCGAGGCCGAGCGCAACACCAGCTCGAATATCACCGGCTTTCAGGACGTGCGGGTTGATGAGCTGATCGCCCAGCAGCGGACCATCTTCGACATTACCCAGCGCAACGACATCCTGCGCACAATCGACCAGCGCATCTTTGCCGACTATCCCTACCTGTTGCTGTGGTACGCGGACAACATCCGCCTGTTGTACTGGAACAAGTTCGGGACGCCGGACTGGCTGCTGTCCAAATACGGCAACGAGTATTCGGCCCTGACCTACTGGTGGCTGGACGAGGATTCGGTGGCCGACCTCGACGACGCCATGGCCAACGGCGAGGCGCTGCCTCCGAAGCCGCCCGAGGTGCGCTTCGAGGACGTGTTCGCGCCCACAGCCGGCGGCTGAGCCCAGCAGTCAGACCTCAGCGTGCCCCCGCACTGCCATGGAACGGCTCGACTACTTCATCAAGCGTGTCCTGCTGATCGTGCCGACCTTTCTGGGCATCACCTTCATTGTCTTTGCCCTGTGCCAGTTTGTCCCGGGCGGCCCGATTGAGCAGCTCCTGGCCCAGCTCAGAGTCGGCGCCGGCGTCGAGGCCGGGGGCGGGGGGCAGGCCAGCGCAGCCCTGACCCAGGAGCTGTTGGAGGAACTCCGGGCCGAGTTCGGTTTTGATAAGCCGCTGCTGGCCCGCTACTGGGACTGGCTGTGGCATAAACGCGCCGGGCTGTTGATGGAGTCCTACAAATGGCGCGGCCAGCCCAGCTGGGAGGTCATTGTGTCGCGCTTTCGGGTCTCGCTCATCTTTGGCCTGATCGGCTTCATCCTGACCTATGTGGTGTGCATCCCGCTGGGCATTGCCAAGGCCCTGCGCGACGGGCAGACCTTCGACGTGCTGAGCAGCCTGGCGGTGTTTACCGGCTACGCCATCCCCGCCTTCGCCTTTGGCATGCTGCTCAAGATGCTGCTGTCGGGCACGGCCGACGACGTGTTCGGCCTGTTTCCGTCGCTCGACTGGTTTCCCGTCTCCGGCTTTGAGTCGGAAGACTTCCCCACTATGTCGGCCTGGGAGCAGCTGAAGGATCGGGTCCACCACATGTTCCTGCCCGTCCTGTGCTACATGCTGAGCAGCTTTGCGGTGCTGACCCTGCTGATGAAAAACTCGCTGCTGGAGCAGATCAGCCAGGACTATATGCGGACCGTGCTGGCCCACGGCGGCAGCCTGCGCCGGGCGATCTGGGGCCACGCCCTGCGCAACGCCCTGATCCCGATTGCGACCGGCCTGGGCGGGATTCTGAGCGTCTTTTTTGCCGGCTCGGTCCTGATCGAAAGCGTGTTCGAGATTCCCGGCATGGGCAAGCTGAGTCTCGACGCTATTGTCAGCCGCGACTACGCCGTGTTCATGGCCATCCTGAGCCTGACCTCGGGCCTGGCCCTGATCGGCAATATCGTGACCGACATGGCCTATGTGTTGATCGATCCGCGGATCAATTTTGAGGGCCGCTGAGGTGTGAAGGGCTGCCCATGCTCAACCCGATCAACCAGCAGCGGCTGCGCGCCTTTAAGCGGCTGCGGCGCGCCTCTGTCTCGCTGTGGCTGCTGGTCGGCCTGTACGTCCTGGGGCTGGCGGCCGAGCTGGTGTGCAACGCCAACCCCTACTACGTCCGCTATGAGGGCCGGTCCTACTTCCCCTTTCTGGCCGCCTACACCGCCCTCGGACTCAATCTGGGCGTCTACCCCGAGGACATCTTTGTGCACAACGGGGTGCTCACCCCGCCCGACTACAAGAAGCTGAACCAGCTGCCCGGCTTTGCCGCCAGCCCCGACAACTACATGATCTTCCCGCCGGCCCGTTTCGGCCCGAACGAGATCATTCCGGCCGAGTCACTCCCGGTTTCGCGGGATGTCACGGTCAGCCTGACCCCCCAGGCCCAGGTCGGGACGGTTGACCTGCGCGCCGACCTGCACATCAACCGCGCCACCAACTTCACGTTTTTCATGCCCGCCGACACCGACCGCGCCCTGCGCGGCCAAGGTCTGGACGACGCATGGCCGCTCGGCCCAGACCTGCGCGGCGCGATTGCCGAGCGTTTTGCCAACCGGTCGACTCCAGCCTTTGCAACCCAACTGCGCAGCCACGCCGGCCAGCCGGCCCTGGTCTCGCTGCGCGCCTATCAGCCCCGGCAACGCCCACCGACCAGAGTCCGGCTGCGCTTTAGCGAACCCGCCGATCCCCACGCCCGCCCGGCCCGACTGGTTTTTGGCCCGGACCGTCGTCTCAAGACCGCCGACTCCGAGCTGTGGTCGCGGCTGTCCGAGGCCGAACAGACGCGCATCGCCGCGATCGCAGCCCAACGCCTGGAGCGTGTGGTGGAGGACCACAGCCTGCGGCTGGCCGGTCAGGGCTTTCGGGCGCGCTTCGACCGGCTCGACGTGCGCTTTCCGTTTCCGCCCCTGGCCGAGCATCCAATGGGTATCGACAACGCCGGCCGCGACGTGTTTGCCCGCATCCTGTACGCGCTCCGCATCTCGCTCAACTTCGGCTTTATCCTGGTTGCCGCCACCTTTGCGATTGGGATTTTTATCGGAGCGATCCAGGGCTATTTTGGCGGCCGGTTCGATATCACCAGCCAGCGCCTGATCGAGATCTGGAGCGCCTTGCCCTTTCTGTATGTGATTATTCTGATGGGCTCGGTGTTTGGCCGCAGCTTTGGCCTGCTGCTGTTCATCTACGCCATCTTCAACTGGATCAGTATTTCCTACTATATGCGGGCCGAGTTTCTGAAGCTGCGCCAAACCGCCTTTGTCGAGGCCGCCAGGTGTCTGGGTATTCCGAGCTTCCGGATTATCTTTCGTCACATCCTGCCCAACTCGCTGGTGCCGATCATTACCTTTTTTCCGTTTTCCCTGGTTGGCGCAATCGGCGCGCTCAGCGCGCTCGACTACCTGGGCTTCGGCCTGCCGCCACCAACCCCGAGCTGGGGTGAGCTGCTCAGCCAGGCCCAGGTCCACACCGACGCCTGGTACCTGATTGTCTACCCGTTTGCCGCCCTGTTTTCGGTTATTCTGCTGGGCGTCTTTGTCGGTGAGGGTGTGCGCAGCGCGTTCGACCCCCGCAGCGCCAACCGTCTGGAGTAGAACCCGTGATGTTGGAAGTCAAAGAGCTGACCGTGCAGTTTGCCACCGAAGCCGGGCTGCTGACCGCAGTCGAGGACGTGTCGTTTGAGGTCAAGGCGGGCGAGGTGGTCGGGATTGTGGGTGAATCGGGCTGCGGCAAGTCGGTCACCGCGCTCAGCATCCTGCGCCTGATTCCCCGTCCGCCGGGACGTTTTGCGCGCGGCCGGATTGTGTTCAAGGGCCAGGATTTGCTGTCGCTGCCGCTTGGCGCGCTGCGCCAGATTCGGGGCAAGCAGATCGGCATGATTTTCCAGGAGCCGATGACCGCCCTGTCCCCGCTCAAACGGGTCGGCCGCCAGATGGTCGAAATCCTGCGCGTCCACGAGCCCAGGCTGAGCAAAGCCCAGGCCTGGGCCACCGCCACCCGCTGGCTGGCCAGCGTGGGCATTCCCGAGCCGGCCGAGCGCATGCACAGCTACCCCTTCCAGCTGTCCGGCGGAATGCGTCAGCGGGTGATGATCGCCATGGCCCTGATGCTGCACCCGGCCCTGCTGATCGCCGACGAGCCGACCACGGCGCTCGACGTCACGATTCAGGCCCAGGTCTTTGAGCTGATCCGGGAGATGAAGGCCGACGATACCTCGATGCTGCTGATTACCCACGACATGGGCGTGATCTGGGAGCTGTGCGACCGGGTGCTGGTGATGTATGCCTCACACATTGTTGAGGCGGGCGACAAGAACGCGCTGTTCGACGATCCCCGCCATCCCTACACCCGCGGCCTGCTGCGGGCCATGCCCCGGCTGGACGCCGAGATCGAGCAGCTCGAAGCCATTGACGGCCAGGTGCCCTCCCCGCTCGACTATCCGCCCGGCTGTCACTTCTCCGCCCGTTGCCCGATTGCGATTGAGCGCTGCCACGTGGAAGCGCCGCCGCTGGAGCGGCTGGCCGACGGCCGCCAGGTCGCCTGTTTCCGCGCGACCGAGCCGCTCGCGGACGAGGAGGGTCGGCATGGCTGAGGTGGGTTCGGGCCGAGCGCTGCTCAGCGTACAAGACCTGCGGACCTGGTTTCCCACCCGCCGGCTGCTGTTCTCGCCCAGCCGCGGCTCTATCAAGGCTGTGGACGGCGTGTCGTTCGACCTCTATCCGGGCGAGACGCTGGGACTGGTGGGCGAGTCGGGCTGTGGCAAAACCACCCTGGGCCGGACGATCCTGCGCCTGGAGCGGGCCAGCGGCGGCCGGGTGGTGTACAACGGCCACGATCTGCTGAGCCTCGGCGAAGCAGCCCTGCGCCCCCTGCGTCGGCGATTGCAGATGATCTTCCAGGACCCCTACTCCTCGCTCAACCCCCGCCTGGCGGTGCGCGACATTGTCACCGAGGGGCTCAGACAGCACGGCCAGCTTGACGGCAGCCTGGACGCGGTCGCCACCCGTCTGTTGCGCGAGGTCGGGCTGGATGCCAGCGCGTTGTACCGCTATCCGCACGAGTTTTCGGGCGGCCAGCGCCAGCGGATCAGTATTGCGCGGGCTATTTCGCTCCAGCCCGAATTCATCGTGTGTGACGAGGCGGTCAGCGCCCTCGATGTGTCGATCCAGGCTCAGATCATCAACCTGCTGGTTGACCTGCGCCGTCGCTACGGCCTGTCCTACCTGTTCATTTCTCACGACCTGAGCGTGATCCGCCACATCTCACAGCGGGTGGCGGTCATGTATCTGGGCCGGCTGGTGGAGGTGGGAGAAACCCGGGCGGTGATCGACGCACCCCAGCACCCCTACACCCAGGCCCTGGTGTCGGCGATTCCGGTCCCGGGTAAGGCTCGCAGCCGGCGGATCGTCCTACGCGGCGACGTGCCCTCGCCCGCCAATCCGCCCAGCGGGTGTCGGTTTCACACCCGCTGTCCCCAGGCCATGGACCACTGCAAAACGGTTGAGCCGCCCCTGGTACGGCTCAAGCACAACGGCGCCGAGCACCGGGTGTGGTGTCATCTGTACAGTCACTGACCCGCTGGCAAAAGATACTGCCCTGAATTGAAACCCAACAACCCGGTGAGGGGAGCAAGGCCCCCAGAGAGGAGATTTACAAGAGCTTGAATTTCCGTCAGCAATGACGCACCTTGGGTTAAGGTCAGACGGTTGTCGCTGCGTTGGTATTAGCTAATCAAGGAGGTTGTTATGGACAAGCTGCCAATTCTTTTTTTCTTCAACAACACCATCCCTGGCCTGGGTTTTCAGGCACAGGTGGTAGCGCAGGGCCGGGCGCTGCTCGAACGGGGTGCTGAGGAAGAAGGGGAGGTGTGGGTCAGCGGCGTCCAGCCGGGCGGGATTGCAGAGGGCGGAAGGGATGAACGAGAAGCATACAGGAAGTTCAGGGAATTTTTCAGGTGTGTCCTGCTCGATATTGCCGCCGAGGCGGAGGATTTTGAAGTATTCGAGTCGCAGGTTCGGGCGTTTTTTGATGAAGTGTGCGTAACATCACAAAAGATGTGGTGGCGGGCCGTTCACCAGGTCAGGGTGGAGAAATACACTGAGGAATCCCTGAAAAAGCGCCCGGCTGATACGCCAGTCAAAGTCACCGTTGAGCGTATTGGACAGCTTGTCTTGGAGCACCAGACTGAGCAAGAATACGATCTTGCTGCCTAGCCTATGGCAACCGGGGGACAGGCTCGTATGAGCAAAGTGGTGGCGATGCTTGAGGCGTGTGCTGACGGTTTTTCGATCAAGCCAAAGGAACATTTGCAGTGGGTCTTCTACAACGGGAAAACGTCTCGTTTACCGAAAGGAGAACACGGAAAAGCGGACCCGGAAATCCAGAAGGGTCATATCAAGCGCATGATTCGCCACCTTGAAATTGACCTGGAATGCGCCAAGAAGCATCTGGAAATCTTGGGGTGAGGTAGGGAATGACTCACGACAGAACAGGTGGCGTTCGGACGATCAAGGCGTCCGAGTTCAAGGCGAAGTGTCTGAAGCTGATGGACGAGGTGGCGGCCAGCGGCAAGGAGATTGTCATCACCAAAAACGGTCGCCCGATTTCGCGGCTCGTGCCGTACCGAGAGAAACCAAAGAGTCTGTTCGGCATCGACAGAGGAAGAATCGAACTTCTCGGCGACACCGTCGAGCCGCCGAAGGTGGAGTGGGAGGCCGGAACGGAATGAGGGGACTTCAGTTCGTCCCCCGGATTCCGCGACGTTCCCGCTAGGCTACGAAGTGTGAAGAAGAACACACCGCACGAAGGAGGAAAAACAATGAGTGATGAAATGCGCCGAGTCATGGACGAAGCCGCAATCCGCCGGGTGATTGATCGGTACTGTCATGCGGTTGATCGCGGCAGCGCGGACGACGTGGCCGCACTCTTTCACCCCAACGGGCGCTTGGCGGTCAGTCTTGAAGATAACGACGGGTATAACGGGCGTGAGGCCGTGCGCCAATGGTTCGTGAACTACCACACATACTTTCGCGCCAGGCTGACCCACCTGCGGCACAAGATTTCCAACATCCAGATTGACCTGAACGGTGACGAGGCGCGGGTCGTGTCCTACATGGACGCCGACCTCATCGCCAAAGACGAAACCACCCCGCGGCAGGCAATCGGGCGCTACGACGACCGCTTTGTCCGTGAGGGCGGGGAGTGGTACTTCGCCGAACGCGTGATTGTGGTGTACCACGCCGACGAGCGCTTGGCTGAATTGCTGAGTGCCGAGTAGCACCCGTCTCATCATTGGAGACGGGCGTCCATCGACGGAGGAGCGCCGGCGCCGGGTTCTCATGCAGGCTGCGGCAGCCTGATTTCTGCACTGCTGGTCTTCCAAAGGGTCCACGCTTGGGCCTACAATATAGTTGACGCGTCACGCTTTTGGAGAGTCACATTACAGTCGGCAGATTGCCAGAAGGAGGGATGCCATGACTACAAACCAAAGCTGGTGGCCGAATCAGCTGAGCCTGAAGGCACTTCGTCAAAACTCTTCCCTGTCGGACCCGATGGGCAGGGATTTCAACTACGCCGAGGCCTTCAAGAACGTTAATGTCGAGGAGTTGAAGCAGGACATCGAACGGGTGATGACGACCTCGCAGGACTGGTGGCCGGCCGACTACGGCCACTACGGGCCGCTCTTCATCCGCATGACGTGGCACGCCGCCGGCACCTACCGCATTGCCGACGGCCGGGGCGGTGGCGGCTCGGGCTACCAGCGCTTTGCGCCGCTGAACAGCTGGCCGGACAACGGCAACCTGGACAAGGCGCGCCGCCTGCTGTGGCCGGTCAAGCAGAAGTACGGCCGTAATCTCTCGTGGGCTGACCTCATCATTTTCGCCGGCAACTGCGCCCTGGAGTCGATGGGCTTTAAGACCTTCGGCTTTGGCTTCGGGCGCCCGGACGTCTGGGAGGCGGACGAGACCGACTGGGGGGATGAGACGACGTGGCTTGACGACCAGCGCCACGACGCCGACGGCGAACTCCAGGGACCCCTCGGCGCCGACCACATGGGCCTGATTTACGTCAACCCGGAGGGGCCGAACGGCAACCCGGACCCCAATCTCGCGGCCAAGTACATTCGCACCACGTTCGCCCGCATGGCGATGAACGACGAGGAGACGGTTGCCCTCATCGCCGGCGGACACACGTTCGGCAAGGCGCACGGCGCCGCCCCTGAGGCTCACGTCGGCGCCGAGCCGGAGGGCGCCGGCATAGAGGCGCAGGGCTTTGGCTGGGGGAGCAGCTTCGGTAGCGGCAAAGCCGGCGACGCGATCACCAGCGGCCTGGAAGGCGCCTGGACCACCAACCCCACGAAGTGGGACAACAATTTCATGGAGAACCTGCACAACTACGAGTGGGAGCTGACGGAGAGTCCCGCCGGCAAGTCGCAGTACCAGCCCGTGAATGCCGCCCAAGTGGCCGTGGTGCCGGACGCTCACGACCCCGCCAAGAAACACGCCCCCTTCATGCTCACAACAGACCTCTCGTTGCGGATGGACCCGGCCTACGCACCGATTTCGAAGCGCTTTCTCGAGAACCCGGCCGACCTGGAGGACGCCTTCGCCAAGGCGTGGTTCAAGCTGCTCCACCGCGATATGGGCCCGTGCAGCCGATACCTCGGTCCACTGGTCCCTGAAGAGCCGCAGCTGTGGCAAGACCCCGTGCCCGACGTCGACCACGAGTTGATTGGTGAGCAGGATATCGCCGACCTCAAGGCCAAGGCCCTCGCCTCGGGCCTGTCCGTGTCCCAGTTGGTCTCGACGGCCTGGGCTTCGGCGGCGTCGTTCCGGGGCACCGACAAGCGTGGCGGTGCCAACGGGGCTCGCGTTCGCCTCGCGCCGCAGAAGGACTGGGAGGCAAACGATCCGGCCGCGCTGGCGGGCGTGTTATCGACGCTGGAGGGGATCCAGGCCGAGTTCAACGCCGCCCAGACCGGCGGCAAGCGGGTCTCCCTCGCTGACCTGATCGTCCTGGCCGGGTGCGCGGGCGTCGAGCAGGCGGCCAGCGACGCCGGGCAGAGCGTGCAGGTGCCCTTCGCCCCGGGCCGCACCGACGCGACGCAGGAATGGACCGACGTGGAGTCGTTTGCAGTGCTGGAACCTGTCGCGGACGGCTTCCGCAACTACGTCAAGGGCGGCAACGGAGCAGCGGCGGCAGAGCAGCTGGTGGAGCGGGCCTGCATGCTGACGCTGACGGCTCCCGAGATGGCGGCGCTGGTGGGCGGCATGCGCGCCCTGAACGCCAACACCGGGCAGTCCGCACACGGCGTGTTCACCAACCGGCCGGGGACGCTGAGCAACGACTTCTTCGTCAACCTGCTGGACATGAGCACCCAGTGGCAGGCGTCGTCCGACGGCACCTTCGAGGGTCGAGATGTATCCACCGGCAACGTCAAGTGGACGGCCACCGAGGTCGACCTCGTGTTCGGCTCGAACTCCGAACTCCGAGCCATCGCCGAGGTCTACGGGTGTGGCGACGGGCAGCAGGCGTTCGTGCGCGACTTCGTGGCCGCGTGGGACAAGGTGATGAACCTTGATCGCTACGACCTCGGATGATCCCAGCCAGGCGGCTCGCAGCGGCCGTCTCCCGGGTAGCCGAGATGGTTATCCCCGAGACCAACTCGGCCGTGCTGGAGGCGGCCCATCCTCCCCTCAAAATCCCCCTGCGCTTTCGCGCTTCCCCCTTTGCCAAAGGGGGACTGAGGGGGATTTTCCTGGCCCGATAGCCGCAGTCGGAGCGAGCCACGAGGGTGTTGTCGGGGGCGGACATCTCCTCTGCCATTGCTCCGGCACAACAAATCTGAGATATACAAGCGCGTGCCTGTCTGGGAAAAACTGGGTCGCGCCCTCAGCCATGCCTTTGCCGTGCCGGCCCGTTCCGCGCCGCTGACGGCCGAGGATCGCGCGCTGCTGGAACACATCGCGCAACGCCTGGCCCAGCGGCGCCTGGAGGCGCCGGCCATCCTGTTTCTGGAATCGGTCGGGCCGCTCAATTTCATTGGCAGCCAGGTGTTGCACGGCCTGCGCCCGTTCCTGGAGCTGGTGTGCGACCCGACAGAGCTGGAACGCCTGGCCGTCCTGCTCGAACGCCGTGATAGCGTCGAGCAGCTCACCGCGCTGCTCTCCCACCGGGCATGAATCCGCACGACCTCAACGTCATCCTGGCCACCGACTGTGGCAGCACGACGACCAAAGCTATTCTGATCCAGAAGCGCGGCCAGGAATACCGCCAGACCCACCGTGGTGAAGCCCCAACAACGGTCGAAGCGCCCTTTGAGGACGTTACCCGCGGGGTCTTGAACGCCATTCAGGAGGTCGAAGACCTGTCCGGCCGGACGATCCTCGACGGCGAGCGCATTCTCACCCCGGCTCGGGCCGAGACCGGGGTCGATATGTATGTCTCGACCAGCAGTGCCGGCGGCGGTCTCCAGCTGATGGTCGCCGGCGTGGTCACAAGCATGAGCGCCGAGAGCGCCCAGCGCTGCGCCCTGGGCGCCGGGGCGATTGTGATGGACAGTCTGGCCTCCAACGATGGGCGGCCCGGCTATGAAAAGATCGAGCGCATCCGCCGTCTACGCCCGGATATGATCCTGCTGGCCGGCGGCACGGACGGCGGCACGGTCTCCCACGTGGTTGAGATGGCCGAGTACATTGCGGCGGCTCAGCCGCGGCCACGCCTAGGTCTGGGCTACCAGCTGCCGATTGTGTATGCCGGCAACAGCGCGGTGCGGGAGCAGATCCGGGACATTCTGGGCGACCAGGCGGCCCTGTCCATCACCGACAACATCCGGCCCGTTCTGGAGCGCGAAAACCTCATGCCGGCCCGGCACACAATCCACGACCTGTTCCTCGAACACGTCATGGCCCAGGCGCCGGGCTATGAGCGGCTGATTGACTGGACCGACGCACCGATCATTCCGACGCCGGCGGCCGTCGGGATGATCATCGAGACCCTGGCTCGTCAGACCAAACTGAACGTCATCGGGGTCGATATCGGCGGGGCCACCACCGATGTCTTCTCGGTCTTTCGGACCATCTTCAACCGGACCGTCAGCGCCAATCTGGGCATGAGCTACAGCGTGGCCAACGTGCTGGCCGAGGCCGGCCTGGACCAGGTCCGGCGCTGGCTGCCATTCGAATGTGACGAGCAAAACCTGCGCAACCAGATCAAAAACAAGATGATCCGGCCGACAACCATCCCACAAACCGTGAGGGATCTCCAGATTGAGCAGGCGCTCGCCCGCGAGGCGCTGCGTCTGGCCCTGGAGCACCATAAACAGCTGGCGGTAGAACTCAAGGGCGTTCAGCAGGAACGCTCGGTGTCGGACGCCTTTGCCCAGACCGCCTCGGGCCAGAGCCTGGTAGACATGCTGGCCCTGGACCTGATCATCGGCAGTGGCGGCAGCCTGTCCCACGCCCCGCGTCGGGTCCAGGCCATGCTGATGCTGATTGATGCCTATGAACCGCTCGGCATCACCCGGCTGGCGGTCGATAGTATTTTCATGATGCCCCACCTCGGGGTGTTGTCCACCGTTCATGAACAGGCGGCGACCGAGGTGTTGCTCAAGGACTGTTTGATCCCACTCGGCACCTGCGTTGCCCCGAGCGGTCGCGGAAAAGTTGGCCAGCCGTGCTTCTCCTACCGTCTCGTCCAACCCGACGGGCAGACCCTTGACGGCAGCCTGAGCTGCGGCAGCCTGGAGCGACTCAGCCTGGCCGACGGCCACGAAGCGCGGCTCGAACTCACACCCAGGCGGGGCTTTGACTTTGGGGCCGGTCCGGGCAAGGCCCTCAGCGCTCCGGTTGTGGGTGGAACCGTTGGCCTCGTGCTCGACGCCCGAGGCCGACCGCTCGGCTTGGCCCCGGACGAGGCCGGCCGGACCGCCCAGCTCCGAGCCTGGCAAACCGCGCTCGACCTGTACCCCGATTCGGACTGAGCCATGGCCCACGCCTATACCCCCGGCCTGCGTGTTGCGGCCGACACCACTCTTCGCAAGCAACGCCTGCTGCCCATCCCCGGCCAGGTTGTGGTGACCCGGGGCGAGCGGGTCGCAGCCCAAACCCAGCTGGCCCATACCGAACTGCCCGGCGCGGTCTACCCGGTCAACGTGGTCAACCGGCTCAGCATCGCGCCGGCCGAGGTTCACGCCTATCTGCTCAAACGAGAGGGTGAGACCATCGAAAAGGGCGAAGTGTTGGCCGAAAACACCCCCTGGCTGCGGTGGTTGCAGACCCAGGTCCGGTCTCCGGTCAGCGGCACAGTTGACAGCATCTCAACGGTCAGCGGCCAGGTCTTTTTGCGCGAGCCGCCCGAGGTGATTCGCCTGTCGGCCTATATCGACGGCACGGTCGTCGAGGTCATTCCCGGCCAGGGGGCGGTGCTTGAAACGCGCTGTGCCCTGGTCCAGGCGATTTTCGGGCTGGGCGGAG
Organism: uncultured Binatia bacterium (SeqCode); assembly: GCA_965243735.1. Classification (GTDB taxonomy): domain Bacteria; phylum Desulfobacterota; class Binatia; order Bin18; family Bin18; genus JAAXHF01. The sequence goes on along the minus strand of CBDEVZ010000008.1, from coordinate 988,479 downwards.
AAACAACGGGACGGCTCAGCCGGGCCGTCTCACGGCCGGATGAAATCCTGACCCCACAGCATCTGCGGCCGGAACACGCCGGCCGGATCGTAATCGGCGGAGCGCTGGCCCAAGCCGACACCTTTGCCAGGGCCAGAGCCCTGGGGGTCCACGCCCTGGTCGTGGGCGGCGTCCATGACCAGGACCTGAAAGCGCTGCTGGGCTATGACTTGGGCGCGGCCATTACCGGGACCGAACGGCTCGGCTTCAGCCTGCTGGTGACCGAGGGTTTTGGGTGCATCCCGATGGCCACCCGCAGCTTCGAGCTGCTGAGCGCCAAGGAGGGGCAGTCCGCGTCGTGCAGCGGGGCGACCCAGATTCGAGCCGGCGTGATGCGGCCCGAGGTGATTATTCCGCTCGGGCGGGAGGAAACGGACACGGACGCGCCTGACAACCAAACGGCCGAGCCCTCGGGTATACACATCGGTGACATGGTGCGGATTATTCGGGAGCCCCACTTTGGTCTGCTGGCTCGGGTGCAGGCGCTGCCGGCCGAGTTGCAGCCCACCCCGACCGAGAGTCGGGTGCGGGTGCTGGTCGCCCGCCTGACCGACGGGCGGGAGGTGACGATTCCGCGGGCGAATGTGGAGATCGTTGAGGGCGAGGGAGTGGCGTATGAGCGACCATAAGCCTCTGCGGCTGTGTCGGCTGATAGTTTGCTGGGCTGTATTGGCGGCCGTGCCGGTCTTTGGCCAGGATATGGCGCAGGATATGGCGCTTGAAGCATTTGATACGCCGGGCGATGCCGGGGGCAGCGTTGTGCTGCGCTGGCAGGCGCTGCCGGCCGAAACGACCGAGGCCAGCTATCAGGTGTTGCACGGCCAGCAGCCCGACGGTCCGTTCAGCCCCATTGTCGAGTTTGCCGCCACCAGCCACTACGAAACCGACCAAGCCGACCCGTGGTGGGTGTGGGGCTCGCCCCGGCCCGACTGGCACCGGCTGGAAGTCGAGCTGGAGAGCGACGGCGCGGCGTTTTTCAGGCTCGTGCTGCTGGCGGGCCAGCACCGTTTCGAGAGCCGGACGGTTTCAGCCATCCCCCGGGCCAACCTGTTTCGCTGGTCGAAACTCAACAATCTGGTCCTGGTCCTGGCCTTTGGCGCGGCCGTGCTGGTGTCTATTCGCCGCGCCCGCAGCAACCCGCATATCTTTCTGCGCCGCATCCCCGGTCTCGAGGCGGTCGAAGAGGCGGTCGGGCGGGCGACCGAGATGGGGCGGCCGGTCCTGTATCTGACCGGCAGCGGCGAACTGAACGGCAGCGGCGATCCATCCAACCTGTCAACCATTGCCGCCACAGTCATTCTGGGTGAGGTGTCGAAGCGAGTGGCCAGCTATGGCGCCGAGCTGCGGGTTCCCCACCGCTCGGCGATTGTCATGGCCATCTGCCAGGAAATGGTCAAAGAAGCCTATCTGACGGCCGGCCGGCCGGACGCCTACACCGAAGAGACCAACTTCTTCATTACCCAGGACCAGTTTGCGTATACCGCAGCGGTCGACGGCATCATGCTGCGCGACAAACCTGCGGCCAACATTTTCATGGGCTATTACTACGCCGAATCCCTGCTGCTGGCCGAAACCGGAGCGTCAACCGGGGCGATCCAGATCGCCGGCACCGATGCCGACCATCAGCTGCCGTTTTTCATCACTACCTGCGACTATACCCTGATCGGCGAGGAACTGTACGCGGCCAGCGCCTACCTGTCCCGTGAGCCGGCCCTGGTTGGCACCCTGCGCAGCCAAGATCTGGGCAAGGCCGTGTTGCTGGGCGTCTTGCTGGTCGGCAGCCTGGCCCTCAGCCTGGAGGAGTTCAGCCCGCTGGACGGAGTGGACATGCTGGTGCAGATTTTTTCGGACTTTCGGTAAAAGCCTATGACCTTCTGGAAACGGACCCTGCCGCTGCTGATCGCCTTTGTACTGGGGCTGACCTTCACCGCCCAGTACTACATCCCCCACCCGGTCTCGGAGGCGCTGCTGACCGAAGCCTCGGTCTGGAACCAGATCATCGCCGGCTTTGCCATCATCCTCGGCGTCGGCAGCCTGCTGCGCGTCCATTACCTCAGGATCGCCCGTCAGGAGGCCGGCTGGGGCTATAGCGGCGTCCTGTTCGTGTCGATGCTGATCGTCCTCGGGGCCGGCCTGTGGTCCGGGGGCGTCTCCGAGGGCAGCCTGTTCGGCTGGTTGTACAGCTATGTCATTGTGGCCCTGCAGAGCACGATGTTCTCGCTGCTGGCCTTTTTTGTCGCCTCGGCGGCCTACCGCGCCTTTCGGGCTCGCAGCCTTGAGGCGAGCGTCCTGCTGCTGGCCGCCATCATCGTCATGGCCGGCCGGGTCCCGCTTGGCGAATATCTGCTGGCCGGCCTGGGCCAACTCTCGGACTGGATCATGCAGGTGCCCAACACCGCAGCCCAACGGGCCATCCTGATCGGCGTCAGCCTGGGCGGCATTGCGACCTCGATCAAGATTATTTTCGGCATTGAGCGGGCCTATCTGGGCGGGGAGGACGAGTGACACATGCGAGACTTTGCCGACCGCATTCTCAGCCTCGACCGTCGCTTCATTTTCATCCTCATTGGTCTGGTCATCCTCATTCCGCTGCTCTACCCAATCGGCCTGCCGGTCCGGGTCTCGGCCGAGGTGCAACGGGTGTATGACTATATTGAGCGTCTGCCCGAGGGCGCCAGGATGGTGATCTCGCTCGACTATGACCCGGCCTCCAAACCGGAGCTGCAGCCGATGACGGTCGCCATCCTGCGCCATGCCTTTGGCCGCAAGCTGCGCCTCATCGGTCTCACCCTGTGGCCGACCGGAACGAGCATGGCCGAGTCGGAGTTGACTCGGATTGGCCGGGAGTTCGGCAAGGTGTACGGCCAGGACTATGTGTTTCTGGGCTACGCACCGGGCGAGGCCAACGCCATCCTGAGCATGGGTCAGGACCTGTATGCGGCTTTTCCGACCGATTACTATGGCACGCCGACACCCACGATCCCGGTCCTGAACGCGATTCGCAGCCTGCAAGATGTCGCGTATGTCTTCAGCCTGAGCGCCGGTTTTCCCGGCCTCGATACCTGGTACGTGTACGGCAAGGAGAAATACGGCTTTGAGTTGGGCGGCGGGAGTGTGGCGGTCAGCGTGCCCAAGTATTATCCGCTGCTCAATACCGGCCAGATCCAGGGCTTGCTGGGCGGCCTGCGGGGTGCGGCCGAGTATGAAACCCTGCTCAACATGCCGGGCAAGGCGCGCGCCGGTATGGACGCCCAGTCGGCGACCCACTTTCTGATTATCGGGCTGATCGTGGTGTGTAACGGCCTGTATTTTCTGAGCGGCCGCGCCGGACGCGGGTCGGGGAGACGCGGGTCATGAATCCCCAGTCGGTCAGTAGCGAAATCCTGCTCGGCGCCTGGGCGGCCAGCCTGCTGAGTCTCTTCATCTACAGTTTTCTGTACAAGGACAACCCGCTGTTCAAGCTGGCCGAACATATTTTTGTCGGCGTCTCGGTCGGCTATGTGCTGAGCATCACCTATCACGAGGTGATGCTCAAAAAGCTGTACGTGCCGCTGGTCGAGCAGGGCGACTGGCTGCTACTGATCGCCGCCGGGCTGGGTCTGTTCATGCTGGCGCGTCTGGTACCGGCCTGGGCCTGGCTGAGCCGGATTGCGTTCGCCTTTATCCTGGGCATCAGTTCGGGGGTGGCCATCCCCAGATTTCTGTCCTCGTTTGTCCTGCAACAGATCCAGGGCACCCTCACACCGCTGGTGTCGGTCGGACCCGACGGCTGGGCGTTTGGTCTGGCCGAGTTGAACGCCGGCCTGATCCTGGTCGGGGTGGTGAGCGTGCTGTTCTATTTTTTCTTCTCGGTCGAGCATGGGCCGGGCACGCGGTATGTGGCGCGCACCGGCATGTACTTCCTGATGGTCTCCTTTGGCGCGGCCTTCGGCTATACGGTCATGGCCCGCATGTCGCTGCTGATCGGTCGCTTTGACGAGCTGTTGGGCTACGCCTCGCCCGCCTACGGCTATGCCAGCCCGATTGTGCTGGTCGGGGTGGTGGCCGGCCTGGTGTGGTGGGAACGTCGACGGGCCGGCCGTGGTTCGCGGGAGGACTATTCTGCGGGCTGAGCCGCCTCAGGGCTGGCCGGCGCAGCCTGCGTAGCCTGGGCTGCGCCTCTGGCCTTTTTCCCCTCGGACACGGGACGCACGCGCTCGCCCTTCAGCCGGGCGGCCTTGCCCCGCAACCCGCGCAGGTAGTACAGCTTGGCCCGCCTGACCTTGCCGCGCACCGTCACCTCGATCCTGTCAATCCGCGGTGAGTGGCGGGGAAAGACGCGTTCGACGCCGACGCCATAGGAAATTTTCCGCACGGTAAACGTTGCCCGGTTGCCGCTATTGGCCTGGCTGATGACCACGCCCTCAAAGACCTGAATCCGTTCCTTATCGCCCTCGACGATTCTGGCGTGGACGCGAATCGTATCGCCAGACTTGAAATCGGGCAGGTCCGTTCTCAGCTGGCTGGCTTCAAGCCGATCAATACTCGTGCTCATGGCCATGTTCCTCTCTGCGCGTCACGGGCGGTCAGCACGGTGGGGCGAATCCGACGAACAGGGACCGGCCTGCCCGCCTTCGGTCAACCTCGTTCCTTATGCTCGCTGAACGCCGATGGCTGAATGCCAAGCGCTAAGGTCGTCTCTCTCTAAGAGCCGGCCAGCTTAGCCTGCCCCTGTCGGTCGGTCAAGCGACCACACGCTGATGACCACGTAGCAACACGAAGAGAGCAGCGTTCAGTGTGGCGCCCCCAACAGGCGATCCAGGATAATCGCCGCTGCGGCCCGGACCGACAGGTGGTTATAGCCTCCCCTGCCGCGAATGGGCTCAAGAAAGTCGTCGGCCTGGTCCAGGACTGCTTCGGTTAACCCCCAGCCGGTGCCGAGCAGGATCAACACCGGAGGGCCGGCCTGCTCAAGTCGGCGTCGCAGTGCGGCAAACGACAGCCGTGCGCCGCCGTCTCTGGCCGAGGTAGCGATCAGCCGCGGGCGCTCCCCAGCCTCCTGGCGCACAGCCTCGAGGGTGTCCTCCAGACGTTGGCTCAGGGCAACAATTTCGAGCGCGTCTTTGCGGGTCGCGTTATAGGTGCTGCCGTAGCCGGCCCGCCAGTGATCGAGGATCTTTTCGGCCAGGGCGCGCAGGGTCGGCACCGGATTGACCACAAAGAAGCGCTTGACGCCATACGTTTTTGCCGAGCGAGAGATATCGTGGATATCCATATTGGTGATCGAGGTGGTGACCACCTTGCGCTCTTTGTCGTACACCGGGTGGTGGAGCAGGGCCAGGTACAGCTCAGCCATGTGTCACAAAGAGTAAACGTGTCAACAGCTTTGATCTATTGGAGGACACGTTTACTCTTCCCCAAAGGTGGGCGATAATCCCTGCTCGGCCAACCAGCGTTTTTCTTCCAGGCTGAGGGGGGCCGTATCCAACAGCTCGGGGCGGCGCTCACGAGTCCGCAGCAGCGCCTGACGGCGTCGCCAGCGGGCAATGTCGGCGTGATGGCCGGATAGCAGCACCTCGGGCACGCGCAGCCCCCTGAACTCCTCGGGCCGGGTATACTGGGGGTATTCCAGCAGTCCGGTGCTGAACGACTCGTCCTGGGTCGATTCTTGGCGACCGACCACCCCGGGAACGAGACGAGCGACCGCGTCAATGACGACCAGGGCGGCAATTTCCCCACCGCTCAACACATAATCGCCGATTGACACTTCCTCATCGACCACCGTTCGGACCCGCTCATCGATCCCTTCATAGCGTCCGCACACCAGGACCACAGTCTGTTCGGCGGCCAGCTGGCTGACCTTTTGCTGGGTCAGTGGCGTGCCCTGGGGGGATAACAGAAGGCGTTTCGGCCGCTCCAGCCGACGCCCCAGCGCTTCGAGTGCGGCAAAAATCGGCTCGGGCTTCATGACCATGCCAGGGCCGCCGCCATACGGCGCATCGTCGGTGGAACGGTGTTTGTCTGCTGTGTAGTCGCGCAGATTATGGACATGGCACGTCACCAGCCCCCGGTCTTGCGCCTTTTTCAGCAGGCTCACCGACAGCGGCGAGGCAAACAACTCGGGAAAGATGGTCACGACATGGAACTGCATAGCGCTCTCAGTCAAGCAGTCCGTCCAGCGGCTCAATCACCGCTTGTCGGCCGGGGATGTCAATGCTGCGGACGACTTCCTGGGTGACGGGAATCATGTACTCTTTCCTGCCCTGGCGCACAACCCAGACATCGTGTCCGCCGGAGAAGAAGACCTCCCGCAGCGTGCCGAGTTCTTGCCCAGCGGTAGTCAGGACAGTCAGCCCGACCACCTGATAATAGTAGAACTCGTTGTCCTGGAGCGGGGGGAGCTGGTGCTCGCCAACCGCAACCGTGCGGCCGCACAGAGCCTGGGCCTGCTCGCGTGAGACCACGCTCTCGAAGGCGACCAGCAGAAACGGGGGGCGGGGGCGCAGCCGGGTGATCCGCACCGGGATCAGCTGCCCGGCGCGATCCTGAAGCTGGACCACCAGACCGGTTTTGAGGGTCGGACAGGGGAACGCGTAAGGCCGCAGACGGAGTTCTCCGCCTACGCCGTGAGTCTTGACCAGACGACCGAGCGGAACAAGGCAGTCAGCGCCCGGCGTGTCATTTTTCTTCGACGATTTCAAGGACAACTTTGCGGTTTGTCCGTGAGGCTGCGGCATTCAGCAGCGTCCGGATCGACTTGGCAGTCCGTCCCTGTTTGCCAATGATCCGACCCAGATCGTCCTTTGCCACGCGGAGTTCAAGAATCGAGGCGGTCTCGCCCGGTATTTCGTTCACCTCGATTTCGTCGGGATGGTTCACCAGAGCCTTGGCCAGGTATAAGACGAGATCCTTCATACGGTGTTCCCCGTGCGCTCTAGGCGACAGGTTCCTGCTCGGCCTTGTGAATCAGCCGCGCAACAGTGTCGGTCGGTTGAGCGCCGTTTTGGAGCCATTTTTTCAGTTTGTCTGTCTTGAGCTGCACCACGGCCGGATCTTTGGTCGGATCGTAGAACCCGAGTTGTTCGATAAAACGGCCGTCGCGCGGAGAACGCGAGTCAGCCGCAACAATGCGATAAAAAGGACGCTTTTTGGCCCCGTGACGGGCCAGCCGAATTTTGACCATAGGTTGTTTCCTCTTACCTCCAGAATGAAAGCGATTTGCGCGCTTTGTGGGCCTTTTTGGCCAGTTTACTCATTTTGCCCGGCCGGCCCGATTTTTTGGCCGACTGGCCGGCCTTTTTTGGCAGCTGGCCCAGTTGACCGAGCTGGGCCAGCTCGGCCCCAGCGGGCATATCGCCGAGTTGGCCCATGCCGCCGAACTGGGACAGTTTGCGCATCATCTTCTTGGCTTCGGCATACTGCTTGAGGAAGCGGTTCACCTCGGCCACCCGGGTCCCGCTGCCGTTGGCAATCCGCCGCCGCCGGCTGCCGTTCAACACCTCGGGCCGCCGCCGTTCCTGCTTGGTCATGGACGAGATAATGGCTTCGACGCGCCGGAACTCTTTTTCGGCCTGGTCCATGTCGGTGTTTTGCATGGCCTTTTTGCCGCCCGGGAGCAGGGACATGAGGTCGGAGATCGAGCCCATTTTTTTGAGCATGCGCATCTGCTCGGCAAAGTCGGCCAGGGTAAACTGGTTTTTGCGCAGCTTTTTTTCGAGCACCTCGGCCTGTTCCTGATCGTAGACCTTCTCGGCCTTTTCGACCAGCGACAGCACATCGCCCATGCCCAGGATACGCGACGCAGCCCGGTCCGGATAAAAAGCTTCCAGGGCGTCGAGCTTTTCGCCGATGCCGATGAAGAGGATCGGCTGGCCGGTCACCGAGCGCAGCGACAGGGCTGCCCCGCCGCGGGCGTCGCCCTCAACCTTGGTCAGAATGACGCCGTCGAGCGCCAGCTCGGTGTGAAAGCCCTGGGCGACATTGACCGCCTCCTGGCCGGTCATGGCATCGGCCACGAGTAGGATCTGATGGGGGGTGACGGCGGCCTTGAGCCGACCGAGCTGCCGCATCAGGTCGGTGTCGACCTGCTGGCGGCCGGCGGTGTCGATGATGACGACATCCGCCCCGTCGCGTCGGGCGGCGTCAACACCGGCGACCGCGATCCTGACCGAATCGGTGGCCGACCCGTCATTGGGCGTCGGATACACCGGCACCCCGACCTCTTCACCAATGATGCGGAGCTGATCAATGGCGGCCGGGCGAAAGGTGTCGGCCGGCACCAGGTAGGGTCTGCGGGCCTGTTCGGCCTTGAGATAGCGGGCCAGCTTGCCGGCAGTGGTGGTCTTGCCCGAGCCGTTCAGCCCAACGAGCAGAATCACTACCGGCGGGGCGGCCGACAGGTTCAGCTCGGCGTGCTGTCCGCCCAGCAACTCGATCAACTCGTCGTTGACGACTTTGACCAGCTGCTGGCCGGGCGACAGACCGGCCGTGACCTCCTGCCCCAGGACCTTGGTCTTGACCCGCTCGACAAAGTCGCGGACGACCCGAAAGTTCACGTCGGCCTCGAGCAGCGCCAGACGCACTTCACGCAGCGCCTGCTCGATATTCTTTTCGGTCAATGTTCCCGGCCCACGCACCCGGCGCAGGACGGCGTCCAGTTTTTCGCTCAGCGCTTCAAACATAGGAATCCCAGGAGACGTACAGGGGCTCCCCTCACATATAAAATGGCGACCGGAAAGTCAATCAATTCGAGCGGCGGCTTGCTTGCGTGCAAACAGGAAATACGGTAGCTGTAGGTTGATGACGACCCAAGCAAAATTCCTCGTCGGTGTCGCCCTCATGGTAGCGGCGGTCGGCTACCTGATGTATACCGGCATCCGCGAAACGAGCACGTATTACCTGACTCTGGAAGAATTCCTGCCCCAGAAGGACGCCTTGGCAAACGCCGGCGTGCGGGTCGCCGGGCGGGTCAAGAGCGGCTCGGTTGACTGGAATCCCAAGAATCTCAAGCTCAACTTCACCATGATCGGCCTCGACCAAAACGGCCAGCCAGTCGACACCCCAGACCGGGGTCTGGCCGTGCACTATCAGGGCGTGCTGCCCGACATGTTTGCCGAGGGGCGGGATGTGATCGTGGAAGGCGAGTACACGCCCGGAGCAGACACACTGCACGCCACGACCGTCATGACCAGCTGTCCGTCAAAGTATGAGGCCGAACTCGACAAAGTGAACACCGATAGCCAATCACCTACGAAGACATCAGCGATCACTTTGCACCCGGCTTTGCCCTCCTGAGCGCTTCCGCCGTCCCTGAACCTGTATGACGCAGCCGTGACACATCTTGGTTCTCTTGCTCTGTATCTGGCCCTGGTGCTGACGGTCTATGCCGTGGCCAGCAGTCTGTGGGGTGTGCGGCAGGGCCGTCGGGTGTGGATCGCCAGCGGCGCGCAGGCGGTGTATGCCGTGTGCGGCTGTGTGGTCATTGCCTCAGCCGCCCTCATCCACGCCCTGCTAAGCGAAGATTTCAATGTCGAGTACGTGGCCAGCTATTCCAGCTCGACCTTGCCCATTCAGTATAAAATTGCCGCCTTTTGGGGTGGCCAAAAGGGCTCACTGCTGTTTTGGACCCTGATCCTGGTGTGTTTCAGCGCCATCGTCCAGGTCCAGAATCGGGACAAAAATCGGGACTTGATGCCGTATGTCACCGCCAGCCTGATGACCATCAGCCTCTTCTTTCTGGGTCTGCTGTGTTTTCTGACCCCCCCTTTTGAGCGGCTGACGTTTACCCCGGCCGAGGGTTCGGACTTAAACCCCCTGCTGCAAAACTACTGGATGACCATCCACCCCCCAGCACTGTACCTGGGCTATATTAGCGCCGCCGTCCCGTTTGCCTTTGCCATGGCCGCCCTGGCGACCGGCAAACTCGGCCCGGTGTGGATTCAGACCACCCGGCGCTGGGCGCTGACATCCTGGTTTTTCCTGTCAATGGGCAATCTGCTGGGCGGGCGCTGGGCGTATGAGGTCCTGGGCTGGGGCGGCTATTGGGCCTGGGATCCGGTTGAAAACGCGGCCATCATGCCCTGGTTTACGGCCACCGCCTACCTCCACTCGGTCATGATCCAGGAGAAGAAGAACATGCTCAAGGTGTGGAACATGGTGCTGGTCATCCTCACCTTTGCGCTGACCATCTTTGGCACGTTTTTGACCCGCAGCGGCGTGATTTCTTCGGTCCACTCGTTCACCCAGTCCGGTTTGGGCCCGTATTTCATGGCCTTTCTGGTGCTGGTCCTGGCCGGTGCGTTCGGCCTCCTGGTGTACCGTCTGCCCGAGCTCAAAAGCGACAACGAGCTGGACTCCATCGTGTCGCGCGAATCGGCCTTTCTGCTGAACAATCTGGTCTTTGTCGGTCTGGCCTTCGCCACCTTCTGGGGTACGGTCTTTCCGATTCTCTCGGAATGGGTGCGGGGCGTCAAAATCACCGTCGGACCGCCCTTCTTCAATCAGGTCAACGCCCCCTTGGGAGTCGTGCTGCTGTTTCTGACCGGCGTCGGCCCGGTCATTGCCTGGCGGCGGGCGAGCATCAAGAGTCTGCGGCGGAACTTCACCGCCCCGCTGATATGGGGGCTGGCGACCGGGCTACTCTTCTTTCTCTTTGGCTACCGCCACTACTACGCCGTGACCGTCTTTTCCATCGCCGGCTTTGTGCTGGGTACCATTGTCGTCGAGTTTTATCGCGGCACGCGGGCCCGCCAGGCCATGCTGGACGAGAGTTCGCCCCAAGCGCTGGGCAAACTGGTGAGCAAGAACCCGCGTCGCTACGGCGGCTATGTGGTCCACGTCGGCGTGGTGCTGATCAGCATCGGCATTACCGGCTCGTCCTTTTTCAAGCTTGAGGACCAACGCACGGTAGAAGACGGTCAGCGCTTTGAGATTGGACGCTACAGCCTGGAATACGCTGGCATCACGCCCTACGACGACGCCCACTACTCGGCCCAGATTGCCACAGTCAGGGTATTTGTGGACGGACGCCAACTCGACACCCTGCGGCCGGAAAAACGGGTGTATAAAAAGCAACAACAGCCGACCACCGAGGTGTCGATTCGCCCCAGCCTGTTGGAAGATCTGTACGTTGTGCTGGGCAGCTATGACGCTCCGTCGGGCTTGGCCACCTTTCAGGTCTTTGTCAATCCGCTCCTGTCCTGGATCTGGATCGGCGGCTTTGTCCTCATCCTGGGCACGTGTATCACCCTGGCTCCCAATCCGGCCGAACGCCAGGCTCTGGCCCTGGCCCGTACGCCCGAACGTATGGAGGGAGAGGCTGTTGCCGATTAGCCGTCTGGTCCTGGTGTTGTGCGTCTTCGGCCTCAGCCTGGGCGCCGGCCCACGTCCCACCCAGACCGAGCTGGAGGAAGCCCTGACCTGCCAGTGTGGATGCGGGCTCACGGTCCATAGCTGCAACCACCTGCAGTGCGGTTTTGCTATTCCCCGAAAACAAGAGATCGCTCAATTCCTGGCTGAGGGTAAAGGCCGTGAAGATATTCTGGCCGCCTTTGTCGCCGACTACGGGGAAAAGGTGCTGTCCGCGCCCACCACCAGTGGCTTTAACCTGGCAGCCTGGATTACCCCGTTTGCGGCCATCCTGATCGGAGGGCTGGTGATTGTGCTAATGAGCCTGCGCTGGGCCAGACGGAGACCGCCACCGGCACCGCGCACCGTCCCAGCCGCCGCCGACGCCTATCGGGAGCGCCTCAACAAGGAGTTGGCCGACTTTGACGACTGAGCAGGAGCGCCGCCCGCGTCACCCATCAGCGTGAGACGCGTATGTCCTTTGTGCTGTATTTTGCCGGTCTGGTGCTTATCGCCAGCGTAGCCGCGCTGGTTGCCCTGCCATTGCTGCGACCGGACCGGGTCAGGACCGACCGGCCGCAGGCCAGTGCGCCCGAGTTGGAACGCTGGCAGGGACAAAAAAACCAGGCCTACGCGGCCCTCAAGGAGGCCGAGTTTGACCTCCAAACCGGCAAACTCACCGATGAGGACTACCGCGCGCTGCGTGACAAGTATGAAGCCCGAGCCCTGGACGCCATGGCCCAGCTCGACCGGCTGGAGCGGGGCTCGGCCGCTCGGGCTAACGAGTCTTGAGGTTGAAGGCCTGGGGGCCTTTTTCGCCGGGGCGAACCTGGAATTCGACCTCGTCGCCCTCGCGCAGGTCTTCGAAATACATCTTGGGCGCCAGACGAGAGCTGTGGAAAAACACATCCTCATTGCCCTCATCAGGAGTGATAAAACCAAAGCCCTTGGCCTTGATGATCTTTTTGATTGTCCCGGTCATAGGTCCTCCCTGTTCGGCCCCTATGAAAGAATACCGCCCGGCCCGTGTCAAGCGAAACTCAGGCGGTCGTTCATGGCGCCCGGGGGGTGGACGGCTCGGCTATGAACGGGTGTGTCGTAACGGCTGAAAATGTGCACAAAACGTTTGCCTGGACGCCGGTCCTGCGCGGCATTTCGTGCACGGTTGAGGCCGGACAGGCGGTGGCCGTATTTGGCCCCAACGGTGCGGGCAAAACGACCCTGCTGCGTCTCCTGGCCAGCCTGCTCAAGCCCTCGTCGGGCAGCCTGCGGCTGTTCGCGCTGCCGGCCGACGACCCGCGCGCGCGCAGACGTATCGGCTTCGTGGGGCACGACAGCTTTCTCTACCCCGACCTGAGCCCGTTTGAGAACCTGCGCTTTTATGCCCACGCCTACCGCCTGGACAACGGAGCGGCTCGCATCCAGGCCATGCTCGAATACGTCGGTCTGCAAGACTGGGCGGCCACGCCGGTTCGCAGCCTGTCGCGCGGCATGGAGCAGCGCCTGGCCCTGGCCCGGGCCCTGCTGCACGAGCCCGATTTGCTGCTGCTCGACGAGCCCTACACGGGCCTGGACGCCGAGGCCCTGGAACTGTTACACGCCAGCCTGCTGCGGGCCAAACAGGCCGGCAAGACAATCGTGTTCAGCAGTCACGATTTTGAGCGCGGCCTAGCCTTGTGCAGCCGGGTCCTGATGCTGTGCCGGGGCCGCATCGTGTGGCAGTCGGCTGCCGACACGCCGTCGGTGGCCGAGTTGCGCGACATCTATACCGATCTCACCCGTCACCCGGCACGTGGCAGGCAGGACTGAGCCGATGTGGGCGATTGTGTGGAAGGACATTCAGCTTGAGCTACGGACCAAGGAGCGGCTGGCGTCGTTTTTTGTGCTGGCGGTGCTGATTGTGCTGGTGTGGATATTCGCCCTCGGCCCGCAGCAGGCCCGCGACCCACACATTGGCGCGGCGGTGCTGTGGGTCGGGCTGCTGTTCGCCGGCATGCTCAGCCTGCAACGCAGCTTTCTGATTGAGCAGGAGCGGGGCTGTCTGTCGGGCCTGTTGCTGTGCCCCATTCCGCCGAGTGACATCTTTGTGGCCAAGCTGCTCGGCAACATTGTTTTTCTGTCGCTGGTCCAAGCGATTGTCGTGCCGATCACCATTGTGTTGTGCGGTCTGCCGGTGTCGTGGTCTCTGCTCGGCCTGCCGCTTATCGTTCTGCTGGGCATTATCGGCTTTTCAGCCCTGGGGACCATATTCGCTGCCCTGGCCGTACGCACCCGAGCCGGCGAGGTGCTCTTTCCCCTGGTCTTGTTACCGCTCCTCGTCCCTCTCCTGCTGTCAGCCGTCCAGACCACGGGCGCGCTCCTGAGCGACGGAGAGTGGACGGGGGTGTGGTTGCGGGTCTTGATCGCTTTTGATGTCGTCTTTGTGGTGGCCGGCTGGCTGCTGTTTGGGCAAGCGGTTTACGAGTAAGAGCAACAGCGGTCGGCGAGAGAAATACGCATGAAAAAATTTGTCCCGTTTGCCGATACGGTCTTGCCCTGGCTGAGCTGTGTGTCCATGCTGGCCGCCCTGGGCATGATCTTTTTGTACGTCCCGACGGAGAGAAATCTGGGAGTCGTGCAGCGCATTTTCTATTATCACCTGCCCGCCGCCTGGAATGCCTTCGCCGGCTTTTTCATTGTGGCCGGGGCCAGCGTCGCCTTCTTATGGAAAGGCGAGCGCAGAGCCGACCAGCTGGCCCGGGCTGGGGCCGAGGTCGGCATGCTGTTTTGTACCCTGTTCATCGTCACCGGTTCGGTCTGGGCCAGAGCCAGCTGGGGGGTGTGGTGGACCTGGGACCCCCGACTGACGATGACGCTCGTCCTGTGGGTTGTGTATGCCGCGTATATTCTGTTGCGCCAGATCGGCGGCGACACCGAACACGTGGCCCGCTACGCCGCCGTCCTGGGCATTCTCGGGGTTTTCAACATCCCGCTGCTCTACATCGCCATCCGTCTGTGGCGGGGCATTCACCCCAAGGTTGAAACCATGGCGCCGCAGATGGCCTGGACGCTGCTGGGGTGCAGCGCCGCCTTCCTGGTGTTGTTTGCCTGGATCATGTGGCTGCGTCTGCGCGGCCTGCACCTGACTGCCGAACTGGACGAGCTACGGCGCCGGGCGGTGGCTGCCTCATAGACGCGGGAGAGAACGGACATGTGGTATCTGTTTGGCGCGTTCAGCGCGTTCTGGTTGATCGTCTTTGTGTACATGTTCTCTCTGTCCCGCCAGCAGGGCCGGCTGTCCCACGAGCTGGAGACCCTGCGCAAGACGCTGGATGACCGGGAAAGGTCATAATTTGACAAAATCTGAATATCTGATAATCAGACCATATGAAGCGACGTATCTCAGCGACTCAAGCTGCCCGAACATTCTCTGACTTGCTTAATCGCGTCTGTTACCGAGGCGAGGAGTTCATCGTTGAACGGAGTGGCGAGCCGGTCTGCACAATCTCTCCAGTAAAACCGCTGCACTACACTGGAGCGGAACTGAGAGAGCTTCTCAAATCCCTGCCGAAACCTGATGCCGGATTCTGGGATAGCGTTGAAGAAGCCACCCATCAGTACTCAGATTTGCCGCAATCTCCATGGGAACGTTAATCGATACCAGCGTCCTCATTGCCGCAGAACGCGGACAGCTGGATTTATCAGCTCTCCTCACGACCTATGCGGATGAAAGCTTCGGACTCTCGGCAATCACAGCTACAGAATTGCTCCATGGAGTACACCGGGCAAAGACAGCCGCTCAGCGCAGTCGTCGAGAAGCATTTGTCGAAGGACTGTTGGCTCAAATTCCAATCCTTCCCTTTGGCCTGATTGCCGCACGTATTCATGCTCGGGTATGGGCGCAATTGACCTCACAGGGAGTCACGATAGGAGCCCACGACCTTCTTATCGCCGCTACTGCTCTGGCAATCGACTGGCAGATTGTCACTTGTGACGAACGAAGCTTTCCCAAAATTCCCGGACTGTCTGTTATCAAATGCTAGACTCATTCAAGACACTTCCCAGCGTGCGTGTGAGCCCGCTGGGGCAAACCTCCAAAAATCTCAGACCAGCTTCGGCCGGCAAAAGTGGGTGACAGAGGTTCGGCCATAGGCGTATTTCAGTTCGCGTCCGATTCTCTCAGCTCCCGCCGTGCCTCCTCCACCAGCCTCTCGACAAAGGTCCGGTACTCGTCCAGCTTGGCCTGGGTCGTCGCCTCAAAGCGCAGCACCAGAACCGGCTGGGTGTTCGACGCCCGGACCAGTCCCCAGCCGTGCGCAAACCTGACCCGCACCCCGTCGATATCGGTGATGTCATGGCTGCCGCGCAGGCGCTGGCAGACCCGCTCGGCAAGGGCGAACTTGAGTTCGTCCGGGCAGGGCAGCCGAATTTCGGGCGTGGTCACCGACGACGGCAGGTCGGCCAGCAGTTGGCTCAACTCGGCTCGGCTCAGCAGCTCCAGCAGCCGACACGAGGCGTAGATCGCGTCGTCGTAGCCGAAATAGCGGTCGGCAAAAAACAGGTGACCGCTCATTTCCCCGCCCAGCAGCGCCCCGGTCTCGCGCATCTTGGCTTTGAGCAGCGCGTGGCCGGCTTTCCACATGACAGGTCGCCCACCCCACGCTGCTACCTCGTCGAACAGCGTCTGGGAACACTTGACCTCAGACACGATCACAGCGCCAGGATGGCTGGCCAGAATGTCGCGCGCGAACAGGATCATCAGCTCATCGCCCCAGACGATACGTCCGCTCGGACCGACCACGCCGAGGCGGTCGGCGTCACCGTCGTAGGCCAGGCCGACTTCGGCCCCGGTGTGTTTGACCGTCCGGATCAGCTGCTCCAGATTTTCGGGCACGGTCGGGGTCAGGATGATGGTTGGGGAAATGGCCGTCCAGCTCACAAAACAGCTCCGTCACCCGGCAGCCCAGGGCACGAAAGATTGACGGCGCAACCGGCCCGGCGGTCGCATTCCCGGCGTCAACCACAACCGCTAGCTCGCGTTTCAGACGCCCGAACTGCCGGCTCACAAATTCCTGGTAGGGACCGATGATCGGAGTCGGAACCTGTCGGCCCTGGCCCGAGGCGAAGTCTTGACGCTCAATCAGAGTCCGCAGGCGCTGAATGTCCCGACCGTACAGCGTGACTTTGTCGAGACAGATCTTGAATCCGTTGTGGTCGGCCGGGTTATGGCTACCGGTGACCTGGATTCCCCCGTCCAGATCGTAGTGGTGGAGCGAGAAATACAGCAGCGGAGTCGGACACACCCCGAGATCCAGGACCTCAAGCCCGGTCGCGCACAGACCCTCCCGCAGCGCGGCGGCGTAGCCATCGGAACTCAGCCGACAGTCCCGACCGACCGCAACCCGCCGCTTCCCACGCGATACGACCAGGCTGCCATAGGCGCGGCCGAGCGCAAACGCAAAGTCGGCATCAAAGTCTTGGTCGGCCACCCCCCGAATATCGTACTCCCGGAAAATGGCCGGGTTGACACGACTCATGGCGTTGCGCGCGCTCCCGTCCGTGCGATCATGTGGCCAGCTAGCCGAATTGCGGCTTGCAGGCTACGGGGGTCGGCCGTGCCGCGCCCGGCAATATCGAAGGCCGTGCCATGGTCGGGCGAGGTGCGGATGATCGGTAGGCCGATGGTCACGTTCACCCCATCGGTCCACGACAGCAGTTTGAGCGGTATCAGGCCCTGATCGTGATACTGACAGATCACCGCATCAAACTCGCCGCTGACCGCCCGGACAAAAATCGAATCGGCCGGCAAGGGACCGGCCACCGACAGTCCCTGCTCAGCCGCCTGTCGAACCGCCGGACTGATCAGCCGGTCTTCCTCATCGCCGAACGCCCCGCCCTCGCCGGCGTGCGGGTTCAGCCCGGCCACGGCCAGGCGCGGTCGGCTCAGACCATGAAAGCGAGACAGGTGCCGAGCGGTGAGGATCAGGGTGGTCACAATGCGACGGCTGGACAGGGCCGCAGCCACCTGGGTGAAGGGAATATGGGTCGTCACCAAAACGACCCGCAGACGGCTCCCGGCCAGCATCATGCGCACATCCGGGCTGTGGGTGAGACCGGCCAGCAGCTCGGTATGGCCGGGGTAGTCTCGCCCCGCCGCCCGCCACATGGCCTTGCTGATCGGCGCCGTCACCAGCGCCTGTATAGTTGCGTCGCGGGCCAGGCCAACCCCGGTCTCGACATAGCGGTAGGACGCCTCGCCGCCGGCCGGAGTCGGTCGGCTGGGCATCCGGTGTTGAGCCGGGAGGCGCGACAGGGGAATCACCGGCACCACCTCAGGGGCTGGGGGATAGGCTTGGGACACCGCCCAGCTGACCGGTCGAAGCGGCAGCTCGAGACGACGGGCGGTTTCAGCCAGGACACTCAGGTCGCCCAGAACAACCAGACGCCGCCCGGATTCGAGGGTCTGGACCGCCTTGAGCACAATCTCGGGGCCAATGCCGGCGGGGTCACCCATGGTGACGCCAACGAGCGGCGGGGTGGAGTGTCCGGGCACGCACTTACCCTTCGCCCAGGCCAGGGGCAC
The DNA here is from genome assembly GCA_965243735.1 of uncultured Binatia bacterium (SeqCode). GTDB lineage: Bacteria > Desulfobacterota > Binatia > Bin18 > Bin18 > JAAXHF01. The sequence goes on along the minus strand of CBDEVZ010000008.1, from coordinate 970,553 downwards.
CGGGCGCTAAAACCACGGCAGCCGAAAGCCTCCGTCCTCTTCCTCGCCAGCCTGGGCGGTGGGAGCAGCCTGCTCGGCCGCAGTCGTTGCGACCTCCTCGCTTTCTTCCTCTTCGTCATCCGCAAACAGACCGCTCAAGAGACCCGGATCTTTGGGCTGGTCCTGGGGCTGAGCCGGGGACTGATTCTGGGGCTGATTCTGGGGCTGATTCTGGGGCTGAGCCTGGCCGTCGAGCGCGGCAACCTCGGCCTCCCCGTCTTCCTCGACCTCGTCATCGGCAAACAGACGGCTGAAGAAACCCGGTTCTTCGGGCTGCTCCGGCTGATCCTGGGACTGATCTTGGGGCCGATTCTGAGGCTGATTCTGGGGCCGAGCCTGGCCGTCGAGCGCGGCAACCTCGGCCTCCGCATCTTCCTCGGCCTCGTCACCGGCAAACCAACGGCTGAAGAAACCCGGCTCTTCGGGCTGGTCCGGCTGATCTTGGGTCTGATCCTGGGCAACAGGCGTGGCCGCGTCCTCCTCCTCAGCGTAGGCGTCCTCTTCGTCCAACAGCTCGTCCTCAAGCTCCTGAGCCTCCTGGACACGCTGAACACCCGTGTAGGGCACTCCTTCCGGGTCGGTGAGAAAATCCTCGATATGGTGACGGAAGCGCAGGTCGTCCTGGAACCAGCGGCGGTAGCGCTTGCTCAGCTCCGTGCTGTAGAGCTGAGTCCGGATCTCTTCCTGCACCTCGGCCAGCGGTTTCACCCCTTCGGTGTCGCGCTCTTCGACCTTGATCAGATGGACGCCAGCCGGAGTCAGAAAAGGCTGGCTGATCGTTCCCTCGGGGATCGAAAAGGCGATCCGTTCGATGTCGGAGTCCATCTGGCCGCGCTCAAAAAACCCCAGGTCGCCGCCCTGGTCCGCGCCCGGCCCGAGGGAATAGGTCGAGGCCAGGATCGAAAAATCCTCCCCGCGGACGGCCCGGCCGTGCAGGGTCTCCATCAGGGTCGTCATTTTCAGCTCCTCGTCCGCCCCGCCGCCGGGCGACAGAGGCAGAAAAATATGCCGGATACGAACCTGGTCGGGGGTAGCGTAGTCCTCGCGGTGCGCCTCGTAATGGCGCTGGACAGCCTCATCGGGAACACTGACCCGAGAGCCGACCTCCTTATTCATCAACAGCGCCTGCTCAATTTCCTGAGCAATCTGTTTGCGGTACTGCTCCATGCTCATGCCCTGGTCGGCCAGAGCCGCTTCCAGCTGTTCGTCGTCCAGACCGCCCTGGTTCTTGATCCGTTCGATATAGCTGTCGATATCCACGGCTTTGGCCCGCAGTCCCTGTGTGTCAACCTCATTCTCGATCATTTTGTTCATGAGCAAGGCGTCCAGAAAGTCGCGCTGGCTCATGTCGGCCGTTCCCTGAGGATACATCATGGCCGCCCGGTCGTTCATCTGACCACTGTAGGCCTCGAGTTCCCGCAGCGTGACCGGCTGCCCGTCAACGGTAGCCACGATGCGGTTGATGGTTTCGGCCTGCCCTATTGTTGCGGTGGCCAGAACGGCAAATACACAAGCGAGTCTCTTCATCATCATCTGTCTCCCGAGGTTGAGCGCGTGGCAGACGCCCTTGGGCTAACACGACTCGCCCAGGTCGTGCAAGAGTGTCTTGACTGACCGGATGACATCCTCGCCCGGCTTGAGCCCCAGGCTGAGACGCAGGTCGGGCGTCAGCTGCGCGGGCCGCCTGTCGTGCTCGATGAAAGCGACCAGCCGCTCGGGCTTGATCGGCGAATCGGGGTGAAAATGGATGGTGGCCGACTCGGCGCGTTTTGAGACGGCGGTGACCAGACAGGCGCGCAAGACCCGACGCAGGTCCATCACCTCAATCAGCGACAAGACGAGTTCGGGCAGAGGGCCGAAACGGTCTTCCAGCTCCTCGCCGAGTTCCTCCAACTCGTCCCGGGCTTCGACATTGGCCAGCCGCTTGTAAAACACCAACCGTTGGTTGACGTCCGGGATATAGGCTTCGGGAATGTAGGCCGGAATACCGAGCTGAATCTCGGGTTCAATCTGGACCGTGATGCGCCCACCTCTGAGTTCGGTGACGGTTTCTTCCAGCATCTGGGCGTACAGCTCGAAGCCGACCGCAGTGACATTGCCCGACTGTTCTTTGCCCAGCAGGTTGCCGGCGCCCCGGATTTCCAGGTCGTGGGCGGCCAGGCGAAAGCCGCCGCCCAGATCGTCCAGCTCCTCAAGCACCTCCAGACGCCGGCTGGCATCCTTGGTCAGCCGGTGCTGGCCGGGGATCAGCAGGTAGGCAAAGGCGCGTTGGGCGGCGCGGCCGACCCGACCGCGTAGCTGGTACAGCTGGGCCAGACCAAACTGGTCGGCCCGGTTGATAATGATCGTGTTGGCAGTCGGAATATCAAGACCCGACTCAATGATCGAAGAGCACAGCAGCACATTGGTCCGGTGGTGCAGGAAGTCGAGCATGACCGTTTCGAGGTCGCGCTCGGCCATCTGGCCATGGCCAACCGCCAGGCTGGCCTCGGGCACCAGCGCCCGCAGCTGGTCGGCCATGCGCTCAATCGTCTCCACCCGGTTATGGACAAAAAAGACCTGTCCCCCCCGCTCCAGCTCACGCAGGATGGCGGACCGGATCAGATCCTCGTCAAAGCGCGTCACATAGGTCCGAATGGCCTGACGGTCGACCGGTGGCGTCTCGATCACACTCAGGTCGCGCAGTCCGATCAGGCCCATGTTGAGGGTCCGGGGAATCGGCGTGGCGGACAGGGTCAGCACGTCGACCAGGTGGCGCAGCTTCTTGATCTTTTCCTTGTGCACCACCCCAAAGCGGTGCTCTTCGTCAATCACGATCAGGCCTAGCCGTTTGAACACAATGTCTCGCTGCAACAGCCGATGGGTACCGATGACGATATCGACCTGGCCGTCGGCCAGGCCGCGCACCACGGCTCTGGCGTCCTGGGCCGAACGAAAACGGTTCAACACCTCGACCCGCACCGGATAGTCGGCAAAGCGGCGGGCAAAGGTCTCAGCGTGCTGCTGGGCCAGGACTGTGGTCGGCACCAGCACCGCGACCTGTTTACCACCCAGAACGCTCAGAAACGCGGCCCGCAGAGCAACCTCGGTTTTTCCGTAGCCAACATCGCCGCACACCAGCCGGTCCATCGGCTTGGGGCTGTTGAGATCGGCCAGGACATCGTCAATAGCCAGCTGCTGACCGCGCGTTTCTTCAAACGGAAAGCCGGACACGAACTCCCGGTACTCCGGTCCATCAACCGCCAGGACGGGTCGTTGGGCGGCCTCCCGGACCGCGTGCATCTCCAGCAGCTCACGCGCCATGGCCAGGATGGCTTCCCTGGTTTTGCGTTTGACCCGTTCCCACTTCTGGGTGCTCAGACGGTCGAGGGCCGGGCTGCGCTCACCGCTCCCGGCGTACTTCTGGACCAGATTGATCCGCGCAACCGGCAGGTACAGCCGATCTCCACCCGCGTACTCGAGCTGAAGATAGTCGCCCTCGGTATCGGCCACCGACAGGTGACGCAGCCCCTGATAACGGCCGATACCATGGTCGATATGGACCACGTAATCGCCGACTTGCAGCTGGCTCAGACCGGTCAGATAGTCGGCAACGGGTCGCGGACGGGCGCGGCGGCGGTGGCGGCGCTCGCCGAAGATCTCCTCCTCGGCGATAAACACCAGGCCGTCGGCCGGTAGCACAAACCCCTGGGACACAGGGCTGGTCAGAATCGTCAGGCCAGGTCTGGGTGCGAGTGTGCGCCACTCGGCGGCCGGCACGATTGCCGCCTCAAGCTCATGGCCGAGCAACAACTCCTGGAGCTGGGCGGCCTGGACCCGGCTCGACACGCTCAGAAACACCCGGCTGCGCTCTTGCTGCCATTGCCGCAGCCGTTCTGCCAGGCCGGCCAAGCCGCCCGCGCCGGCCTTGGGCAGGACGCTGCGCAGTAGCGAGGAACTGACCGTCCGGGCGGCCTCCAGGTGTTCGAGCCCGGGCAGCTCACACACCGGGCTGGCGGCCAGCTGATCACGCAGCCCATCGGGTCGGACATACAGCTGTTCGGGCTGGGCGGCAAAATGGTCGTGCTGGTGAGCCGCCTCGGCCCGCTGGCTGAGCGCCTCCCAGCCCTGTTCCAGACCGGCCTCGAGAGCCAGCGGATCGACCAGCCAGACCAGCGTATTGCGCGGCAGATAGTCCCACACGCTCTCCAGTTCGGGATACACCCACGGCAAAAAGGCTTCGACGCCGGGGAACAACAGCCCGCTTTTCACATTCTCGATGAGGCGCTGCTGTTCCCGGTGGGGGAGCTCGCCGGCCGCCAGCGCGGCTTCAATCGGCCGTTTGGCGGCCTGCAAACGCGCCACCGAGAAAAAACGCATCGGCAGCAGCATGGCCTCGTCGAGCGAAGATTGTGAGCGCTGCGAGGACGGATCGAAGGTCCGCACAGACTCCACCACATCGCCAAAGAACTCGATCCGGACAGGCGCCTCGGACAGGGGCGGAAACACATCGAGCAGGCCACCCCGGACACTCAGCTCACCCTTTTCCTCAACCACCGGAACCCGTCGATAGCCCCACTCCAGCAGGGTGTCAGCGACCTCGGTAAGCGGCGTCTCCTGCCCGCGACCGAGCCGTCGGGTAGCGGTCATGAACTCTTCCTGGGGCATCACCCGCTGGCTGAGCGCCTCAACACAGGTGACGATCACTGGGGCGCTGAGCGAGAGCAGATAATACAGGCCCTCCAGCTGTGCCGCGACCACGTCCCCGCTGGGCGACAGCCCCTCGAATGCGGGCACGTCCCAGGCCGGGTAGAGGTGGGGTGTGAGCGGGGTCTGGCGGTCCGCTCCGTTCGGCTCGGGCTGACCCAGAAACAGCCGTAAGTCTGCGGCAAAGGCTTCTGCGGCCTGGTCCGAGTCGAGCACACACAGGGTCGGGCGCGGCTGATGTTGCAGGCAGCGGGCAACGAAAAAGGCCCGCGCCGCGCCCTTGAGACCGGCGATGCGCAGCCGTTGCCCGGGCCCCAGCCTGGGCAGATCGGCCAACACCTCGGCCTGGGTATCGGACAAGGGATGCAGCTCAGCGGAAACGAGCGGGTCAGCAGCCATGGTCGTGGAGATACACGCTGGCGTCGGTCTCAACGCCGCGCCTGGGATGGCTCAGCCACACGCCCGTACAACGGGATGCTGAGCACTTTTTCCAGCGGGTGATCGGTAAAGACCTGAAGGTCGCCCTGGATGCGGCCCGGTTGACTGTCGGCCGAGACCGTCATCACCAGCCGATACTCAAGCCCCGGGCTGACGGTTGCCAGCCGGGCGGCTACCTGTTCGGCCGTGCTGGCGACCCGGCTGATGCGGACCGGCGTCTTGGACCGATTGGTGATGGTAACGGTGCGGGTCGTGTCGGCACCCGGCTGCACAACGCCAAAAGTGACCTGGGGCGGCCGGACAACGAGTTCCCCCTCGACACTGCCAAAGACCGGGATGACCACAGACGGACGTTTCGTGCTGGTCGTGGTCACGGTGATCTGGTCGTTCAGACGGCCCAGCGGAGCGTCTTCGGCCACGGTTACGATCAGGGTCTTGCCGCGTTGGCCGTCCCGTTCGAGCGGCTCGGTCTGCACCGTAACCGCCGCGTTGGTATTGGCCACCTGGGTGATCTCGACCGACGCGTCGGCGTCGACCACAAGCGCTACCCGCCGGCGGACCGCCTTGCCGTAGGCCAGCCGGCCGACGTACAGCTGGGGCGGGTCGGCCGCCACCTCGACCCGGATCTCGCCCTGCAGGGTCAGCGTCGTGGCCGGCCGCTGGGGATCGTTAGTATGCACGACAACGGTCTTCTTTTTCTCGCCCAGAAACTGAGCTGTATCAAAGGTCGCGCTGATCGTGCCCCGTCCGCCGGGCGGAATACGGCTGTCTGAGATGACGGCCGCAGTACAGCCACACGATGTCTTGAGCGACTCAACCCGCAGGTCTCTTTCCCCCCGGTTGTGAAAGCGGAACAGGTGGGTCACCTTTGCGCCCTGCTCGACCGTGCCGAAGTCGTGCACCGGCTGCTCGAACACGATCCGTGGCGCGGCCCTTGGGACAGGGCTGTCGTCCGCCGTGTCCGGCTCCACCACCTGCGAAGCGGGCTGGGCCGTAGAACTCGGGACCGGGTCCTGAGCCTGGACCAGACCGGCCCACAGTCCGACCCCGACGGCTGCCAGCGTCCTCGCCCAGCACCCCACATATCCCTTGTCAGCCATGGTCCGCTTCCCCGTCTGCTAGGCGACCTGCCGAATCACCGTGTCCGGGCTCGCGTCTTGGCTCACGTCTTGGTCGGCGTCGTGCTGAGCGGTCAGGAACTCGTCCAGGTACTTGGTGTGAATGTTCCCGGCCAGAAAATCGGGGTCCTGCAGAATCCGCTGATGAAAGGGGATATTGGTCTTGATCCCACCGACCTGATACTCGGCCAGCGCCGTCCGCATACGCCGGATCGCCTCCTCACGGCTGGTCCCGGTGGCGATGAGCTTGGCCACCAGCGAGTCGTAATGCATCGGCACCAGGGAGTTGTCGGCCACGCCCGACTCGACCCGGATACCGATCCCGCCCGGGGCGGCATAGCCACGAATCCTGCCCGGTGAGGGCAGCATGCTGCGCGGGTCTTCGGCCACGATCCGACACTCGATGGCATGACCGCGGGCGGTGATGTCTCGCTGCTTCCAGGCCAGCGGCTCGCCTGCGGCCGAGCGAATCCCGGCCTGGACAATATCGATGCCGGTGGTCATCTCGGTTACCGGATGTTCGACCTGAACCCGGGTATTCATCTCGATGAAATAGAACCGGCCTCTGGCATCGACCAAAAACTCGATTGTCCCGACATTGGTATAGCCGACGGCCCGGGCCGCCTTGACCGCCGCCGCCCCCATCCGGTCCCGCTGCCGCTTGGTTAAGGCCGGCGACGGCGCCTCTTCAATCAGCTTCTGGTAGCGACGCTGGATAGAGCACTCACGTTCACCCAGATGGATGACGTTGCGGTGCTGGTCGCCCAGAATCTGGAACTCGATATGCCGTGCCTGTTCCAAATACTTCTCCACATACAAACTGCCGTTGCCAAACGCCTTCTCCCCCTCGTCGCGGGCAATACCGAACAGGGACGCCAACTCATGCGGGTCGTGCGCAATGCGCAAGCCACGCCCCCCACCCCCGGCGGCCGCCTTGAGCAGGACCGGGAAACCGATCTGGGCAGCCACCGCCTGGAGTTCACGGACATCCGAAACCGCAGCGGTCGTCCCGGGCAGGACCGCAACCTTGGCCTTCTCCATAATCCGCCGGGCGCGCGGTTTATCCCCCATGAGTTTGATGTTGCGCACCCGGGGACCGATGAACACCAGCCCGGAACGCTGACAGGCTTCGGCAAAATCCGCATTTTCCGACAGGAAGCCATAGCCTGGATGCACGGCGTCGGCGCCAAAGGACAGCGCCGCGCTGACAATCGCCGGAATATTGAGATAGCTGCTGGCCGGCGCGGGCGGTCCGATACACACGCTCTCGTCGGCCAGACGCACGTGCAGGGCGTCCTTATCGACCGTCGAATACACGGCAACGGTCGCAATATCGAGCGAGCGACAGGCCCGGATAATCCGAACCGCAATCTCGCCCCGGTTGGCAATCAAGACTTTTCTGAACACGGGCACTCCATTTCGGGTCGGAGCGGGTGCGAGGGAAGACCGCTCCGGGCCTAGACCGGCTCTAGGACAAACAGCGGCTGCTCATACTCGACCGGCTCGGCGTTTTCGACCAGGACCCTGGTCACCCGTCCGCGCTGTTCGGCCTGAATCTCGTTCATCATCTTCATGGCTTCGATGATGCACACCACCGCTCCCTTTTCAACCACGCTGCCAATCTCGATGTAGGGTTCGGCGTCGGGATTCGGGGCGCGGTAGAAGGTGCCGACCATGGGCGAACGAATAGCCAGACCCGGCTCGACCGGTTCCAGGCTGACGGGGTTCGAGGCCGGAGCCTCTACCGGAGCTGCGGCTGGTGAGGCCACGGACTCAGCCGCATGAACCGGACGGACACTATTGCGGACGAGACGGACCTCGCCGAGCCGGTTCTTGAGTTCCAGCTCGGCCAGGCCTCTTTCTTCCATCAGATCAATGAGCTTTCTGATATCGTCAAGTTCCATTGTTCAGTATCCCGGCCGCCGCTCGCAGCCCTAACAGGTAGCTGTCGGCTCCAAAGCCGCAGATCTGACCGACGGCAACCCGGGCGATGTAGGAGTGGTGACGAAATTCCTCGCGTGTGTAGAGGTTTGACAGATGGACCTCGACGACCGGCAGACTCACCGACAGCAGCGCGTCCAGGATGGCCACACTGGTATGCGTATACGCCCCGGCGTTGATGAGCAGTGCCCCGTAGCGCCCGCGGGCGGCCTGAATGCGGTCAACCAGGGCGCCTTCGTGGTTGGACTGGAAAGTGTCAACCTCAAGCCCCAACTCGCGGCCCAACTCGTGCAGGCTGGCCTCAATGTCGGCCAGTGTCGTCGAGCCATAAATTTCGGGCTCGCGCAGCCCGAGCATATTGAGGTTCGGGCCGTGGAGCACAAGCACCCGTCCCGGTTCGCCTTTTTCCATTACCCCACCCCCCGTTGCAGCCCGGAGTGTAAGAGGAAACGCTGGGAGCGTCAAGGTAGAGCGCAGGGCTCGGCTTGACCCCGAGCGGGCCCAAGGGCTAAGCTCGGCTCAGCGCAAGGAGGGAGCAGCCATGCAACTCGAAGAACTCGACCAACGCATCCAGACCCTGGAAGACATCGAAGCCATCAAACAGCTCAAAGCCCGCTACTGCGCGGGGGCCGATGAACGGGACGAAGAGGCGTTTGTCGGCTGCTTTACCGAGGACGCCAGCTGGGACGGCGGAAGTTTTGGCCACTATGAGGGCCGGGACGCGATCCGCACCTTTTTCCGCGCCATTCCCGACCGCCTGTCGTTTGCCGTCCACTATGTGATGAACCCCCAGATTGAGGTCAACGGCGACCAGGCCAGCGGCCGCTGGTACCTGCTCGAGCCGTGTACCATGCTGTCGGAAGGCGGGGCACAGGCGGTCTGGGGCTCGGCGCGCTACGAAGAGGAGTACGTGCGACAGAACGGCGAGTGGAAAATTCACCAGCTGCGCCTGATCCCGAACTTCTGGACTCCGTTCGATCAGGGCTGGGTCAAGCAACGCTTCTAAGGACAATACATGCCGTTTGCCAACGATGGCGGGGTGGAGCTGTGGTATGACGTCAGCGGGGCGGGCGAGCCCCTGGTGCTGAGCGGAGGCTTTGGCCTGCTCGACGATCAGTTCGCCAAAATTCGTCCCTTGCTCACCCCGCAGCTGCAAGTCATTGACTGGCACTATCGCGGGGCCGGACGCTCCGACCGGGCGTGGCCGGGCGGCTATCCTCTCGACCGCTGGGTTGACGACTTGGCCGTGATTCTTGACCATGTCGGTCTGCCCGCCGTGCATCTGTGGGGCACCTCGACTGGTGCTCCGCTGACGGTGCGGTTTGCCGCTCGCTATCCCGACCGGATCAAAAGCCTCATTACCTATCCGGGCGTCTTCTCCAGCCCGGCCGGGCGACGCATGTTTCAGCTCTTTCAGGAGGTTGCCGAGACCTTTGGCTATGGGGCGCTGGGACGCCTGACGCAGTGGATCGGCTGCGCCGAGCACAACGTATTCGGTGGTCTGGCCAACGAGCTGGCCGTGTTTGAAATCGAGTCGTTTCAGCGCAACTTCAGCCTGGCCTCGCTGGCCAAGACCCTGGACACCTTCGCCCACACCGACCTCACGGCCGATGTGGCCAAGCTGCACATGCCGGTCCTGGTCCTGATGGGCAACTCCGGTCAGCTGGGGGCCGATATGCCCAATCAGCGCGCCGCGCTTGAAGCCTTCACCCACCACTGCCCGCAGGCCGAGGTCAAGCTGATCGACAAGGGCGGCGGGACCTATCACATGATTGAACAGCCGGAGCAAACCGCGCCAGTCGTGATTGATTTCGTCCAGACCCACGCCTGAAACGGGTAGTTCAGGAAACCGACGTAAGGAGCACAGGCCGTCCAGCCGCGCTTGTATTCCTCTCTTAGCGCCACACGCTGTCTTTGATACTCCCTACGGGCCACTCGCAGCGTCGCCACAAAAATCGATTTGCCGACGCCGTTTGGCCCACCCACCACGGTGAAGCGCGACGGGCTATCCGGCCTTTCGCTCATCCAAGGCGCGCTCCTGCTCTGCGTCGTACTCCGCAGTCGTCTTGCGCGTCCCGTCCGGATACTCGTGCATGGTCACGCCGCCCACCTCAATCACTACGGGCAAGCCCTTCCGAAAGCGGGCCTCTCGGGCCTTGCGGCCTGCGTCCGCCCCGAGCTGATTCCACTCGTCCACGGTGAAATCTAAAATCTTGCCGGTCGGCTTTTTCATCACACGCTCCTTTTTTCCCAGCCGACATCGCCCTGGCCGCCTTTCGCAACGCGGGCCGGGTAGTACGAGACGGTCTTGTCATGCTGACTGTTCGCCGCGCCTCCCAGTCACACAGGCCGCCCGCCGGCGGACCGATTCAATCCTCGCCCAACCCGAAGGGCGGGCGTTAGTGCTCAACGCCTTACGGCATCTGAGACTCGTCTGAATCAACTCAGCGCACTCTTGATCGACGGATCAGCGAGCGGCCAGCGCGTCACAGGCTGCCGCTGTGACGCGTTCTATTGTCTGCCCCCTACTCCTCCGAGGCAGCAACCTCCGTCCGCCCATTCATCGCAACACGAGCCGGAACGTCAAAAACAACCTGCTACCATGCCCGTGTGTCCGGTTTACAGGTCACATTGAAGAATCTTCGGCCCGTCGGCGGGGGACTAGGTTACTTGGGGACTAGTCTTCGGGTTGCCGGGTGGAGGGGGGACGGCGTGCCGAGTCCCTCCAGTCTCTCAATCCAGCCCTTAAAGTGGGGACAGGTGGACCGGATGTGCTCCAATCCAATCCGCTCGGCCATCTGTGGGCCTACTCTTTTTTTCGAGTGTTCGTATTCAGGAAACTGAGCAATGATACGCTTCGATGGAGCCGTATGTTGTCCGTCGTTGATCAGCTCTGGGGATTGGACAGTATCAACGATTTTCTGCAACGCAGCGATTTGGGAATCTGCGTTGTCAAAAAAAGCCGTGAACCGGGGGACGCCAGCAAGCAGATAGGCTTCAAACTCATGCAACTGAATGAACGGGATGAAGCGCCGGTCGTGGACCTCGTCGAACCACGACTTTTCGAGCGCTTCGACGCGTTCATACGGGATGTGGCGCAATTTTTCAGCTTCTTCAAAGCCGGGAAATTTCACGTCCAGGGCATACAGGTCAATCATCGTGGTGAAAAACACCTCGTTGCTCGACTCCTGCTTTAGAAAGCGACTGATGTCATCCTGCATCGCGGCGAAATTTCTTCCACCCCCGCGATACACCTTGCCTCGCTTCCGGGCGTTGGCAACCACAATCGGTCCTTGCATATAGACGCCAAACCGCGCGAGATACGGCTTCAAGACCGTATCAGCAAAGGTTTGCTCTGTAGGGCCTTCGGCGAAGAGATAGAGGCGGACCATCAGTGCGGTCCTCCCCCGATGATGTTTTTCTCCCAGATTTCCCCGAGCGAATAGTCCTCCAGCCAGGCAGCGAGCTTATCGGCATCCGGTCTCGCAAACTCTGTCACTTCGCCATTGCGTTCAACAACCACAATATCCTCCGGCTCAAAACTGTCGAGAAACGCGCTGGACTGCGTACTGACGAGCACCTGAGTGTGGTAGCTTGCTGTTTGGAACAGCGACGCAATGACATTGAGCGCATACGGGTGTAGGCCGAGTTCAGGTTCATCCACTACAATGAGGAGGGGCATATCCTCTTTGGGCTGCGACAACAGCGTAATGAGACAGATGGACCGGAGTGTGCCGTCCGAGAGTTGGTGCGGACCAAAAACACTGTTGGAGGTGCGGTGTCGCCAGTTGAGAATGATGTCACGAGAGGCGGTCGGCTCCAGATCAAAGTCTTCGAAGAACGGCGCTACCTGACGAATCGTCCCCACAATCCGGCGATACACTGTTTCGTTGCTGAACTTCAGCTTATGCAGGACCGTGGCCAAATTCGCCGCGTCGGGCATGAGCCAACGGCTGTTGCCGATATAGCAATATTGTCGGACTCCCGCCGTCGGCGAGGTATCGTTGAAGTGATAGACACGACAATGATTCAACAAAAACCTCAGTGTTTTGGCCACAGGTTCGTTTAGCTCTGCCGCGTCTCCAATGCGCGTTTCCTGATGCCCAGCCCCCAGCCGCACAACCTTCGGTTGCGGATAGCTTGGTTGATGGAAGGACAGCGTCTCTTCGGCAAAAATCAACGTATCACCGGCAGCGCGGAAGAGCCTCATCCGGTACGTGTCTGTCCCATTATCCACCTGGAACGCCAGCTCCGCTTCCAATTGGGGGGTTTGCTTGGGACCAAAATGTAAATTCGCCGTGGCCCGGCCCGTCACTCCGATATGTTCCTGAAGCCGGCCGCCCATGAGTTCATTCACGAGCTTGAAGAACGCAATGAGGTTGCTCTTCCCGGCTCCATTGGCCCCAATCAAAATATTGAGCGGTCGGAGTTCCAAGGTCATCTCTTTGATGGACCGAAAGCCCTGAATCTTGATGCGTTTCAATCTCTGCTGCATACTTCTTTTTCCTCGCTCACCCTTGGGTCAGTCAAGCCGCTCCCCCTGTCTCCAGTCCAAGCGTTCAAAAGTTTTAAGATTTTTTCCACGGATCGTGCACGAAGAGCGAGACCTGCATCCCTCAGAGACTGACGACCGGCACTTTGCGGGGCGCTTTCGGGGAAAATTCCAGCCGGGCGATTTCACCACCGCCGGCGTCTTCGTTCAAGCGATAAAGAAGGGGCGGGTTTGAAACCCGCCCCTACGAGGCCCCCCTGCCGAGAGGAGCGCAGGCCAGCGCGCACCTGGGAGGGGCGACGCACGCGTCGCCCCTCTGAACTATTTGCCCTGCAACATCAGCGTCATCACACTGAACTGATTGGCGCTCAGCGGCCGGTTGATGAAAATTCTGTAGATCTCGAACGTATTGGCCCGCTGCAGCTGGTAGTCAACCGAGCCCTGGGCCGCAATCTGGGAAAACCACTCTTTGTTATCCCACGGATCGTAGTCCGGGTGGCGGGCAACGATAAAAAACGTCCGCTTGTGCACGCCGTCGTGATCGTAGGTCAGCGCGTACAGCGGCAGGGCGGTCTGCACATCCATGTACAGCACGCGGCGGCTGTACAGCGGATGCGAGCCCTTGGGTTTCCCTTCGATAGCGACCGCCAGACGCAGCTCCCACGGATCGACCAGATACCAGTTGGCCTTGCCGCCCCAGGTCGGCCTGTCGGCCTTGATCGGGCCGGGGGCCAACACGACTTTTTCTTCGATAAAGGTCCAGTCGTAGTCGGAGATATAGCCCATGAAGCCGCTCCGATCTTCAATCAGCAAGACGCCCCGCTCGGGCGAGACATACGGGGTATACACAATTTTGCGCGTCCGCCGACTCTGGGGATCGTAGGCCCACTGTTCGTTCGGCTGGGTGTCGTTGTCATAGGTGATAGCCACCAGCTGATTGCCCTCCATGTCAGAAGGCGCGACCATCAGCGAGTAGTTCTTTGAGAAGACACCCTGACGCTCCCACTGGGCAACATTCCAGGCTGGGTCGGGCCGGTGCATACCGTACCGCGCCATGAAGGAAAAGCGCTCGCTACGCTCGACCGTTCCAGCGTCGTTCAGCAGTCCACTCACGGCCCACATCTGGCTGGTATCACCCTGGTCACGGTAGCGCAGATTCCACACCGCCTTGAGACCGGCCTGGGGGTCGTCGGCCTCCAGCAGGGGAAACGGCAGGCCGGACACATAGTTCTGGAGGACATCTTCGGCCACGACCACCCCCTCGGCGTGTTGCAGGGTGGCGTCGAGGAAGGCCTGGCGGGTCGGCAGATTGGTCGTTTCCTGGACGGTGATCGAGAAATCCCCGGCTTCGACATAGCGGAGAATCTCGGGCGGCAGCACCGCAGCCGCCGCCGCAGCGTTGGTGCTGTCCAGGGTCATGCCGGGCTGGACGCCCGCGACCTGCGGCGTGCCCGCCTCATACGGGGCAAGCCGCTGCATCACACGCTGGCGGAAAGAATCCGCCCGCGCCTCGGTCAGCACACACCAGCCAATACCGAGTCCGACAACAACAGCCCACCACGGTCTCATCACTATTCTCCTTAGCGCCGGCCGCTGGCCATATTGCGTAGCGAGTAAAACTGTTTGGCTCGACCCGCCGAGAAGAGGCGCCTCATCACATAGCAGTGCGAGTAGGTCGCGTGCGGCTTCTTGGCATTAATGTCGGCCTCACCGACATGAATGAAGACGTAATGACCAACATTGTTGGAGAAGTCCTGCTTGAGATAGGGCGCCTGCATGGCCGGCTCATCCGCATAACTCTCCGAGTACTTCAGGAAGTGATGGCTCAGCCGCAACAGCTGGTCGTCCCGCCGATCAAAGGCCACCATCCACAAGGTCCAGTAGGTTTCGGCGTCAATAAACACGATCTTGTGGCTGTAGGGATGATTCTCGCTCTTGGGGTCAATCAGCAGGACGTGGGTGTCACGCACCTCCCAGCGCGCCTTGTTCGGCACCCACAGGTGGGGACCGCCGGCCTCGGGGTTGGTGGCCACATTGATCGTCGCCAACACCTTCTTGCGTCCCAGGTAGGTCCAGTCCTGCTCATAGACTTTGCCGCCAAAACCCATCATGTCTTCCCGGATCAGATCCATGCCCATCATCTCGCTGGTGCGCTCCGAGGCCAGGGTGCGGCGCGGTTTACGCTCGGAGGGCATATACATCCAGCCGCTATCTTCTTTGTAGTGATCGACGTAGGTGATCGACAGGTTCTTGGCCCCGGTCATATCGCGGGGCGAGCGGAACTCCATCAACATCTTGCTGCGGACCTCTTCATAGCCCGGTACCAGACAGTTCGCACCCCGCGCATACTCGGCGTTGACCGAGGTAAACTCGAATTCTCGATCCAGCTTACCGTGCTCGCTGCGCGACCAGGCGACCATCGGCATCACATAATCGTCGGTCCCCGGCCGCCACAGCATGTTCCAGATGACCTTGACCGCAATCTGCGGGTCATCCGGGGCGATGTCGGGAAACGGAAAGCCACCGCCCTTGAAATCGACCAAAACGCCCTGCTCATCCAGGAAGTAGCCGGGCACAACGTTTTGGCCCCACTCGGGCGGCGGTGGATAGTCGCCTGTTGCGGCAATCTCCATCTCCATGTCGTCAAAGAAGTAGTATTCCCAGACCGACTGAGGGAGGAAGGGTTCGAGCGCCTCACGGTCTTGCAGACCCAGGGTCTGACCGGGCTCAAACGTTGGTGGGGCTTCCCGGTAGTGTTCGAGCCAGTTCACCGTCGCTTGATAGCTCTGGTCTTCGGCAGCGTGGACTGCAGCGGGTATCGCCCAATTTCCTACCAGGATAAGGGCGGCGCAGAGACAGACCAACTGCGTAACGGGGCGTCGGTGTCTTCGTATCTCACGCATGCGTTCCTCCTTGCAGAACAGCTAAGAATGGCCGGCAGCATAGCAAGCCGACGGGAGAAAGCATAGGCCGGTTTGAGAGGCGGCAATCGGCCCGGCCCAGGCTCAGGCCAGCCCCAGGGCGTGGAGTTTGTGGGCGGGAAGCGTGCCGTCCGACCGCCAGCCGCGGGCCTGATAATAGCTCTGAATCATGCCGCGCAGTTCGTCCGGGGTCAGCCCGACACCCGCGGCCGCCCCGTCCGGCAGTGTCTCGCTCAGCAGGCGGGGCGGCAGCCAGTCGTCCTGCAATTGCCAGCCTTCACGGATGTTGAAGCGCTTTTTCAGCGTGTTGATACGCTCCCCAACCCGACGCAGGTCCTGGTCGGACACCGACCAGCCGGTCACACAGTTAAGCAGCGTCGCCGCCTCGGGGTAGAAGTCGCTGAAGCATTTGCGCAGAAACTTGCACACGATCAACGAGTCCAGGACTGCGGCGAAATCCTCGGCCGCAGCCACCAGCCCACCCCGCTTATCATCAACCCGCAAGCGGTCGACCTGCCCGGAAAAATCCGCCTCATACGCCCCGGACCGGTTATGGCATGCCCCACGCGGACTCACCGCCAGTCCCAGGGCCATGGTCTTGAGGCTGCGCGGCTCATAGCCGGGCAGCTCCATACCCTTGACCTGCATGGCCCAGTGCGCGGCTTCCGGCCCCAGCTGCTGGGCGGCGCGCTTCGAGCCCTCAGCCAGCAGCTCTCCCAGCTCCCGACGTTCCCCAATCGCCGCAATCGTCGCCAACAGGGCCTCGGACTGGCCAAAGCCCAGGCCGACCGCCCGAGCCTGGGGAAACAGGCCCCTCTCGGCACACTCCATAGCCCAGGCAATTGTGCCGCCGGTGCTGATCGTGTCCAAACCGTAGTGGTCACACAGGCCGGCCGCTCGCAGCACCACGTCGGGGTCTTCAATGCCGCACAGCGGACCGAGCGCAAAAAGCGTTTCATACTCGAGGCGCTGCTCCGTACCGTTCAGGGCCGTAAACAAACGCTCGCACCGAATCGTACACGACGCGCAGCCATGAGCCCGGCTGAAGGTATTGGCCAACAGCTGCTCACCACTCAGAGCCTCGGCCTGGGCAAAGCTGGACTGCCGGAAATTCCGGGTCGGCAGGCTGCCCAGGCGGTTGAAGACCGACAGGTTGGCCACTGTGCCGATCTCCCGGTATTTGGCGGTCAGCGGACCGAGGCTGTGCCGGCGCAGGGCCGTGGCCAGCGTCTCAACCCCGGCCGGGTCGGCCACCGCGGTTTTGCGCTGTCCGCGCAGAGCAATCGCCTTGAGATTTTTAGCCCCCATCACGGCCCCCACCCCACCCCGGCCGGCATGCCGGCCCTCATTGCTGATGGTGGCGAAGCGGACGCGATTTTCTCCGGCCGGACCGATTGCGGCCACCCGCGCCTCGGCGGTCTGGAGCGCCTCACGCAGGCTGGTCTGCGTCTCCTGGGCACTCTTGCCCCACAGCCCGGTCGCCTCGCGGATCTCGACCTGTTCGTCCCGAATCCAGACCCAGACCGGCGCCGGAGCCCGACCGCTCACGATCAGCGCGTCCACGCCCAGGCGTTTCAACTCCAGGGCAAAAAAGCTCGACGACAGCGAGTCGGCAATCCCGCCGGTCAGTGGCGACTTGGTCACTACCGCCAGCTTGGCCGTGGTGGTCAGCCCGGTGCCGACCAGCGGCGCGCTGACAAAGATCAACGGATTCTCGGCCGCAAGCGGCTCGACCCCCGGCGGCGCGTAGTCGTACAGCAGGCTCGTACCAAGCCCGATGCCACCCAGAAAGGCTTGCAGACGCGATTCTTCCAGCGTGTGCCAGCTGGCGGTCCCGCGCGACAGATCAATATGCACCAGGCGACCGTGGAATCCGTACATACTGCCTTTGTAGGAAATCGACGGACAAAAAGAAAGAAGAGAGGAACGATGTCTTATCCTTGACCTTTGCCTTTTCCGTCTCTGCCTCAGCCACCCGCGTCGCTCGACACGATCAGCACGCTATCCCCCTCGCGTACCGGCGTCCGCATGTCCGTGATGAAGGCCTCGCCGTTTACATTACACGCAAAGCCCCGGCCCAGTCGCCGGGCGTCCTGGCTCAGCACTGACCCGCGCAGAGCCGGTAAGCGGTCGGCCAAGGCGGCCAGCACGGAGGCCAGGTCGGCCCCGGACGGGAGGCTCAGCGACACTGAACCGGTCTTGGCCCTGAGCCGGGCGACTCCAAACAGCTCAACCGTACACCTCACACCCCCATGCAGGCTCGGCCACAGTTCCAGGGCAGCCTGATAGTCTTCAGGACTGTTCAGATTGCGAAAGCTGTGGCCCTGGGGATCGAGTTGGCGGATTTCCTGGGGATCAACCCGCCTGGTCCGAACCGTGTCGTACAGGGCAACCGGTCGCAGCTGGCCACGCGCAAGCTGGGCTTGCAGCCGGGGAAGCAGGCTGCGTCGGTAGACGGCGTGCAGGGGTTGCAAGCGGTCCTGCCATACCGGAACCACAGCATCGGAGTCGGCGCTGAGTGAAACCAGCCACGCCACCAGCTCCAGATTCAGAAACGGGGCATCGCATGAGGTGACAAAACAGACCTCCCGACGGGCGGCCTGCAAGCCGTAAGAGATTCCTCCGACCGGTCCCTGATAGGCAACCCCGTCGTGGACCAGGGTCACCGGAAGTTGCGGCAGCTCTTGTCCCGGGGCGGCCACCACCACGATATCCGCAAAGCGGGTGGCCAGACTGCGGACCGTATGGACGATCAGCGGCTCCCCGTCAAACGGCAGCAGGGCCTTGGGCCGGCCCATGCGGGAGCTTTTGCCCCCGGCCAGAATCAACGCCGAGGCGTCCAGCCGTGGCGCCTGGTCGTTCATGCTGTCGGCTCCGGGGTCTGGGCCGACTCGCCCGAGCTGACGAGCGCCCGGAGCGAGAACGGAAGCAGGCTGTTGACCAGGCTCAAGACCAACAGGTACAGGCCCATCTCGGTCTGCAAACGCAGCGGTGAGAACAGCCACACCAGCGCTGTTCCCAGGCTGACCGCGGCCAGCGCGACCAGGGCATAGTCCAGCCCGTCCCAGCCTTCCGAAGCAGGGGCGGCGTCAGCCCGAATGGCCAGGCTGGCCGGCAGCACAACTGTGCCCATAGCGGCCAGGACGATATTGCCGGCAAAGGCGACCGCGGTGTTGGCGTCCTGCTCCTGCGCGGCCAAGCGTCGCAGCCGGCTGAACACGTCTCGGGCATTCACCTCGGCGTCCCAGAAGCCGGCCCGGATCAGGGCGGTTTTATTATCCTCCGACACATAGACGCCGCGGATGCCCAGGTTGGTGTAGACCGCGTTCTTGATCTGGGCCAGTTCCTGCGGGCTCTGGGGCTGGGTGGGGGTGCGGACGACCGGCAGAATGTTGATCATGCCGTCCCGGATTTTGATGTCGTTAAGGCGACTATGGGTGAGCGACACGACCGCGTGCGGATTCACCCCCCTGGTCTCGAGCAGGCCGACGGTCAGGCGATGAATCTTGCCCAGCGTCTCGCTATTGTACAGGTCTCCGTCTCTGACCGAGACCAGCACGACCACGGCATTGGTCATCTGCAACATTTCGGGGAAGTCCTGATACAGCCGGATATGGGGATGCCCGGCGGGGTAATAGTCGGTCATGCTGACGCGCAGACCGAGCTGTCGGGCGGCGGACACGCCGCAGACCAGCACCGCCCCACCCGCCAGGACGGCCAGCCACCGCCGACGTAGCAGCAACCGGCACCAGCGCTCTGCCCATCCGTATTCCGACATACCTCTCCCCTGGAAAAACGGGCCGAGTATAACACAGGTGCGCTGCCAGGAGCGAGAGATGCCAGGCGCTAGTCCTGCGCCAGTTTGCAACGGAACAGGCGGTCGTGTCTCCCTTCGCCTAGCGCAAATAACGATGCTGTGTAGCCCTTCGACTTCAGGCGCGTTGCGCCTGACGCTCAGGACCAGCGGCCTCCCGTTCGTGCTGAGCGTGGCAGAGCGAAGTCGAAGCAGAGATGCTGGAGCACGTTCGGCCTGACGACAGCGTCACAGCAGGGCTACAGCCTAACGTGAAACACGCTGGCGTTCCTCTCCGCGTTCGGCCCGCCCCGCCCTCCCGTCCGAGCGCCTGCGGTTCTCGTGGAACGCCGCTCCGGGCATGCGTAAAAAAGGTGCCCCGATCCACCAATTTTGGAGGCGACAAACAGTGAGCAAGCTTGCTAGAGAGGGGAGCCGACAGCCTCCGAGGCTCCACACCACGCAGCAGGAGAGACCCCCCATGAGAATCCATCCCGCACCGCCTGTTCGCACAAAGAGTGAGAGGGCCTTGACAAACGCGCCGGGCAGTGATGATTGCCCCCAGCGCCGCGAGGTGCGAGGTGCGGCCATGAGGGGCATGCTCACGTCCGTAGCGCGACTCCGATTCTGGTGCCGGATGCCGCTGCGCCTGCTCGCCGGTGCCCTCGCCCTGCTGGCTGTCCCCGCGGTCACGCAGGCGCAGAGTAAGCTCGTGGGCACAATTGGGCAGCCTCAGAGTGCCACCGGAAATCCCGGTGTCGATTATGTGGTGGCGTTCACGACGGGCAGCTCCCCAAGCTACGTGAGCAGTGTGGACGTCCAGACCAGTTCAGTAGATCCGTCCGTAAGCCTGTCCGCGAGCATCAACGGTGTTTCTGGCGGGAACCTGGGCGACGTGGTGGGCACGCTGACGAACCCGGATCCGTTCGTTCCCGGGCTCAACACGTTCACCGCATCCGGCAGCGGCATCGACCTGGACGCCAACACGACGTATTTCTTGCTTCTCGATAAGACCACGAATAAGACTTTCGGGTTGTCGCTCACGACTTCGTTCGCAGAAGATTCAGGCGGCGCTGCCGGGTGGAGCGTCGCCGATGGCTACCACTACAGGATTTGGGACAGGGAGGGCCTCCCGGCCTGGATTCCCACCACCGACTGGGGCCTGCGAATCCAGGTTAACGGCTCGCTCAAGCTGGTCGGCAACACCGCGCGTACAGGCCCTGCGGTCCAGGCCGCCAACGTTGACTGGGCTCAGTCGTTCACCACCGGCAGCAACCGCCCCGGCTACGAGCTGACCCGCGCGGATATCCGCATGCTGGGCGGCAGCGGCACCGCGCCGACCTACACCGCCAGCATCTACTCGGACTCCTCCAGCTCCCCGGGCAACGAGGTGGGCACGCTGACCAACCCGTCGGCCTGGCCTGGCTCCGCCGGCCTGGCCAAGCACAACGCGCCGAGCGGCGGCATCGACCTGAAGGCCAATACGACCTACTGGCTGGTGTTCGACATCACCGAGAACTCGAATTCGTCAACTACTGAGTGGCTGAGGTACCAGGTGAGTACGGACGACGAGGATCCCGGCGCGGCGACAGGCTGGAGCATCGGGAACGGCGGTAGGACGCGGACCTGGGACGCCACCACCTGGGGTGCCCTCGGCGCCGATTCGCTGCTGGTCGCCGTTTACGGCAATGCAAAGCCCGCGGTGACGGGCGTCTCGGTAGCCTCGACCCCGCCTGCCGGTGACACCTACAGGCTCGGCGAAACCATCCAGATCCAGCTGACGTTGGTCGAAGCCGTGACCGTCGACACGAGCGGCGGCACGCCGCGGCTGAAGATCAAGATGGACCCGACCTACGGCGAGAAGTGGGCGGACTACGCCAGCGGGAGCGGCACGACGCTGCGGTTCGAATACGAGGTGGTGAGCGGGAACGTGTCCACGCAGGGCATCGCCGTGCTGGAGGACACGCTGGAGCTGAACGGCGGCACGATCAAGTTCACCGCCAGCCAGGAGGACGCGAGGCTGGAGCATACGGGGCTGCCCCACGACAGCGCCCACAAGGTGAACGGCAATCTAGCGCCCCTGCCACCACCCCCCCCCGGCGGGGGCGGGGGTGGCGGTGGCAGCAGCCGTCCCCGCGACGACCACGGCAACACCGCCGGGCGGGCGACCCGCATTCAACCCGGCGGGCGCACCGCCGGGCAGTTTCACACCACCCGCGATGTCGATTATTTCACCCTCACCGCGCCCCACGCCGGGGTGGTGGTGGTCGAGACGACCGGCTCGACCGCGACCCGGGGCACGGTATGGCAGGACGGCGTAGAAGTGGCGAGTGCCGACAGTGGCGGGAGTGGGCAGAACTTCCGGCTCAGCGTGCGCGTCGAGGCCGGACCGGTGGTGATTGCCGTGCGGGGCACCGGGCGGCAGACCGGCCGTTATACCCTCCAGACGGCCCTGGTCGTGGGCCATCTGGAGAATCCCCGACTGGCCTCGTTTCAGAGTGGGCTGGGCGTGATTTCGGGCTGGGTGTGTGAAGCCGAAGGGGTCACGGTCGAGATCGAGAAAGCGGACGGAACCCTCGTGGAACTGGCGGCGGCGTATGGGACCGCGCGGGCGGACACGGCGGACGTGTGTGGCGACAGCGACACCGGCTTTGGCGTACTGGTCAACTGGAACCTGCTGGGCGACGGCGACCATGCGGTTCGGGTGCTGGTCAATGGCGTGGCCTTGGGCGTGCGGGTCGTGCCGGGGTTCGGGGTAGTCCCGGCGCTCGTGGATGGGCTCGAGTTGGGCCGTGCCCCGGTGACGGTGACGACGCTGGGAGCGGAGTTTGTCAAAGGGCTTGCGGGCAGCGTTCCGATAGAGGACTTTCCCCGGCAGGGCGAGCAGGTGCGGGTGGTGTGGCAGGAGTCTCAGCAGAACTTCGTGCTGGCTCCGGTGGAGCTGGGAGCAACAGTCGCCCCCGCGCCCAGCTCCGGCGCCATCGAAGGCGTATTGGAGAACCCGGCGCCCGCCTCCTTTCAGAGTGGTATCGGCGTCATCTCGGGCTGGGTATGCGAGGCCGACGAGGTGCTCATCGAGATCGACGGGCAGCCCATCGCGGCAGCTGCGGGTACGGAGCGGGCGGACACGCTGGACCGGTGTGGCGATGTGGACAACGGCTTTGGCCTGCTGGTGAACTGGGCCGAGTTCGGGGCGGGTGCGCACGAGGTGGTCGCCCTGGTGGACGGGGCAGAGCTGAGCCGGGCGACGGTGACGGTGACGGTGGTAGACGCAACGGAGCCGTTCGTGCGAGGGCTGACGAAGCGAGTCGAGCTGCCGGACTTTCCGACGCCGGCGGAGACGGTGACGCTGGAGTGGCAGGAGAGTCAGCAGAACTTTGTCATTACCGGGGTGGACTGAGGGAGCGCCCCGGTCCAGACGTGCGATGCACAAAGCAACCCCCCCCCCCGCCACCCCGCATAATCCTTTTCGACCGACAACGATGCAGGGTGCCTTTGTCTTTGCTGCGCTGTGGTTTCAGTTGGGCGGTCGTCATCAGATCACCGCTGTAGGGGCGACCGGCCGGTCGCCCCTACACGGCGTCGATATCGAGGGGGATTTTTCCGGCGTACGGAGCGTCCTCGGAGCGGGCCGCCGGAGATGAGACAGGCCATCATTTTCAAACTGAGACACGACCCAGGCTCTCCCAGCCCTCTAAGACCCACCAGTCTGATATTTTTACTCACCAGTTAAAAATTCAGACCGGCCTGTTGACAATTCTTTCTTGGGTAGTCTCATATCATTTCTGTTCGACAGGTAGCCATTAGAGGGGCGCGATTGGGGCTATGAACAAAGCCCTGCCGGTGATTACCGAAAGTCCCCAGGACCTCCAAACGGCGGCTGCGAGCGGAGCCTACGGCTCCCAAGCGCCAACGCTTACAAGCGCTGTATCTGCTGGCCAGTGGCCAAGCCACGTCGCGCGGCGCGCTGGCCGCCCTGCTGGCCGTCCATCGTCACACCGTTGGCGCGTGGTTGCGGCAGTATGAAGCGGGGGGCCTCCCCGCGCTGCTGACCATCAAGACCGCGCCCGGGAAACGGAGCGCCCTCACCCCGGCGGGTCCTGGCGGGCCTCCAACAGCGGCTGGCGCAGCCACAAGGCTTTACGAGCTACGGCGAGATTCAGCGCTATCTGGCCCAGGAGCACCACGTGCCCCTCGGCTACAGTACTGTCCATGGGCTGGTGCGCTATAAGCTGGGGGCCAAGCCCCAAAGCGCCCCGGCGAGCCCATCCCAAAAAAACGCTGCGGCGGTTGGCCGCCACCGCGCCCGCCCACTTCCATCTCCTCGTCCTCGATAATGGGGCCTTTCACAAGGCTCACTCCCTGCGCCGGCCGCCCAATGTCGGCCGCCTCTTCCTGCCGCCCTATGCTCCGGAGGTGAATCCGATCAAACGCCTCTGGCGCGATCTCAAAGATGGGCTCGCTCCCCGCCCGTCCCCCACGTTAGATGCCTTATCGACCTTCCTGACGACCCGCCTCCGCCACTCCTCCCCCACGCGGCTCCGCTCCCTGACCGGCTTCCCCTTCTTCGTCGCGGCTGCCCACCTCGCTAATGGAGACTCCTCATAAAGAATCCATATCATTTGTCGCGGGTGTATGAGGCTGCGGCAGTAGGGGGGGTTCTGCTGCTGACTGGGCAGACAGTAGACTGAGACTTGCCTAACACAAGGAGGGCTTCTTATGAGGGGGTATAGGCAGGGATTGAGGCGGCTGTTGGCCGCAGGGATTGTCCTACTCTTATCGGCCCCAAGCGCCTGGGGCTACTTCTTCGATGAGCGCCAGGAGATGAGTCTCTCCGGCCAAGCCTATACCCGGGCCACCATCCAGACCGGCAAAGGTGATGAGATCGGGACCGGGAAAGGCTTGTGGAAACGCGGCAATGTGGTCCAGCACCGCAACTACCTGACCCTGGAGTGGCGGCATAACCTGAACCGCCTGTCGCGCGAGTTTCCGACTATCGGCACCCTGTTCCGGTACGTGAACCTCGACGCCTTTGACTACTACCTCAACGTCCGTGAGGAGTTTGAGGGCATCTGGGAGTACGGCGGCGCGTCGGCCCGTCGGCCGCTCGACGGCGGCGGCGGCACCGAGTTCTGGGACAAGTACTACGGCCGGCGGATGGACGCCCAGGGGAATCACTTCGTCGAAAAATATCCCGGTGAACTGACCCGCTACAAAGAATTCGGCTATGTCAGCAGCCAGAACTTTCTGGAGAAGAAGGTCCAGCAGCTGCGCCTGTTCGAGTGGTATTTCAATATCACCAAGGGACCGCTGTTTTTACGCGCTGGACGCCAGAACCTGTCCTGGGGTGAGGCTGACTCCTTCCGGCTGCTCGATCAGATCAACCCGCTCGACAACGGGTTCGGCGGCTTCACCACGTCGCTCGACGAACGGCGCATCCCGCTGTTCATGGTCCGGGCGCAGTGGAACTTTGGCCGCGTCGGGCCGATTCAGGACTTGACCCTGGAAGGCTTCGTGGCTCCCGACCATCGGACAGCCGCAGTGCCCGCCCTGCACCAGGGCAGCATGTGGAGTGTGCCGACCAACACCTCGCCGGTCAGCGTCCATCGTATGCCGTGCGGCGGGCCGATCTACGGTCAAGCCCTCAAGAAAGCCGGCAACCTGGGCTTTATGAGCAACGGCAATCAGTTCAACTGCTCAACCCGGGGGCGGGGACCGTCGAGCAGCATAGCCGATAGTCGTGGCGGGGGGCGGATCATTGGCACGATCCGTGACTTCACCTTCTCCCTGGCCCACTACTACACCTGGTCGGACAGCATCCTGAGCGATGCGACGATCGGCTCTCCGACGCCCATGCACCTGGCCTGGGACACGCTGCCGGACGCGTTCACCTCCCTGACCGGGCTGGAGGCCACCCCGGAGAACAACCCCTGGGGACCGAACGATCCGTGCAATCGGGGCGACCCGGGCGGTGTATTTTCCGGAACCCCATGCACGGTCGAGCGAACCCTGCCCGTCCCGATTCATGCCAAGCGGGTGCAGATCACCGGCGGCAGCCTGTCCTTTCCGCTGAACGCCCTGACCAGCATGTTTGTGGACAGCAGCAGCCCGCTGTTCTACCTGTACACCACCATCCGGGCTGAGTTCACCTACACCCGCAATAACCTGCTGCGCGAGCAGTATGGCGGCGGTAGTGAATCCCTGACGAACATGCAGCGCTTCATGACCCGGCCCCTGCACCACGTGGGCGTGACCAGTCATACGCTCTACGATCCGCGCTATCTGACCGACGGCCTCTCGGCCAGCGAGGGAAACTGCGACGATCACATGGGCTGGGGTCCCAACGGCATCCGCGGCTGCCGTAGCGGCCACCACTCGAGCCGTGACCAGTGGGCCTTCGTGCTCGGCATTGACCACATTCAGTGGATTCGGTTCCTGAACAAGAGCAACAGCTTCGTGTTCTCGGGTCAGTACTTCCACCGTCACACCAACAACGTCAAGCGCTACAAAAAAGGCGTCCCGGTCGGGCGGGACAACGATACCCACTCCATCGGCGTCACCGCGCGCTCGGCCTCCCCGACCGGAGGAGAAGCCTCGGACCGCGTTGGTGGAATCGGCAACCGGACTGCCGCGTGTGCGAATGCCGACGGCTCCAGCGCCCCACCGTGCGATTTCAAGCGGCTGTTGCAGATGCAGTCCGTCTCGCAGATGTTCACCCTGGCGATCACGACCAGCTACAACGCCGGAAATGTTCGGCCCCGCTTTGTCGTGTTCTACGACATGGCTGGCGCCTACCTGTTGCAGCCCGGCATCGACTGGTGGTTCTACGATCCGTTCCGGCTCAGCATCCGCTACAACTTTATTGACGGCAAATACACCGGAATCGGCTTCTTCAAATTCAAGGACAGCGTCTGGTTCGAGTTGCAGTACCTGCTGTACTGATCGACCCGACAGCTGGCATTACGTCCGTGGGCATCCGCCCACGGGCAGTTCTGACCCGGGCGGCGGATGCGCCGCCCGGGTTGTTTTTGGCGCCGCCCTTTTCGGCTATGATGGCCTGCGGTGCAACTCTTGGACCGTTCGGGGCGTTTTGGATGAATGGCGGGTATGCCTCTGAAATCGAATCTGACGCGGGGCGGGTGAACAGTGACTGTGGCAAGGAGATATCGGATTACGCTTCACCCACCTGACCTCCGGCGCTGGGTTTATCGTCAATCCGTCTGGAGGGCATCGGCGAATGTCTCAGCCGCCCATTGGTTGATGCTCTTGCCACTGACTTCAGCCGCCATGGCAATCCCGGCGTGCACCTCTGGCGGAATGCGCAACATCAGATTTCCAGAGAAAGGCTTTTGGGGCGAGCGGTTCAGCTTTTCACAGGTCTGGAGATAATCGTCAACCGCTTCTTCAAAAGCGTCGCGGAGTTCTGTGACCGATTCGCCATGAAAGCCCACGACATCCTTTATCCCGGCAACATGGCCGACAAAGCAGCCGTCGTCTTCGCTATAGGCGATGCGAGCGGCATAGCCTCTATACATCATCGTGTTCATGGCTTTACTCCTGCCTGTCGGAGAAAATGTTGGGCGTCCCGCACCTGGTAGGGCTTGGCTTCTTTCCAATGTCCCAAGAATCGGCGTGCTAAAAATCTCGTTCAAAGTGCTCTGATACCGCCGATTCATCCATTCCACGATAGCAGAAAATGCTATCTGTTCAAATCGTGCCGACAGCCCCGACCCGAGAAATGATCGACGGAGTTTGATGTAGTGGCCTTGGTCAGGGATTTGTCCCTATGCAGGATGGGGCCTGCGCTGCAAGTCTTGAACCGTTCGGAGCGTTTTGGATAAATGGCGGGTATGTCTCTGAAATCGAATCTCATGAAAACAGAAACGGGCTCAACAGTATTCGAATAGGAATAATCATGCCGTTTGAGAGGTTATGCCCCTATGAGTATGATCAGCGTTGAAAACGCGACCAAGCGCTTCGGTCCCATCCTGGCCGTTGACAATGTCTCCTTTCAGGTCTCCCGCGGTGAGGTGATCGGTTTCCTGGGTCCGAACGGGGCCGGGAAAAGCACCACTATGCGCATTCTGGCCGGCTTTTTTCCGCCCACCTCGGGGCGGGCCAGCATCGGCGACCATGATGTCGTCACCGACACCCACCAGGTCAAAGAGCTGATCGGCTATTTCCCTGAACGGGTATCGGTGTATCCCGACCTGCCAGTTCAGAGCTTTTTGAATTTTGTGGCCGAAGCCAAAGATGTCCCCCGGTCTGAACGCAAGAGATCAGTCAGTACCGTCATTGAAGCCTGCGGCTTGCAGGAGGTCAGCGGCCGTATTATCGGCCACCTGTCCAAGGGCTATCGTCAACGGGTCGGCATTGCCTAGGCGCTGATGCACAAACCCCAGGCCCTGATCCTCGATGAGCCGACGATCGGTCTCGATCCGGCCCAGCTTGTACCTGTCCGAGTTGCAGAAGAATCGCTTCTTCTGGTTGATGGTCGTCCTCGAACCTGTCCTGGTTCTGGCCGCCGGTCTGTTTGCGGCCGTTCGACGGAGAAAACGCGGATGAAGCTGTCAGCAGAAAGCCGACGGGTCATACTCCTGGGACTGATTGCGCTAGTCCTAGGCAGCTACACTTATCTCAGCGCTCCCGCAAGCCGGCCGCGCGGCGGGCCACAAGCCGCGACCGACCGGGAACGCCCGGCCCTCAACTTTACGGACGAGGAGGTCACCCGGATTGAGTTGGTGTACAACCAGCAGCACCTGGTCTGCCAGCGCAGCCAGGACGGCTGGCAGGTGGCCGCACAACCGGCAGGGCGGTCCGGCCCGCAGCGGTACAGGACTTTCTGAGCAATCTCGGTAAGCTGCTCCACCTCGGCAATGTCGAGGGGATACAGGACGAGCTGGCCGAATGCGGTCTTAAGCCGCCCCAGGCCTCGATTACCCTGGAACTGGACACTCAGGAAACGCGTCGCTTACAGATCGGCACCCGCAACCCGGTCCAGAGCAGCCTGTACGCCCAGATCAACGACGCGCCACAGGTCGTGCTGGTCGGCGCCGTTGTTCTGTGGGATATCCGCAAGCTGTTTACCGCCGCCAACCAAGCCCAGAGTTAGCCGAAAGCCCAGCCGCGGGGACCAGCGTCTCGTGCCCCGCAAGGAACAAAACAATGGCGTGGGCGCCGAAAAAATGGGGAGGAACTCAGCGGTGAGAAGAAGAAATGTCAAAGTGAGACACTACTGAAAGATCACTCCGTAATTTCTCGAAATCAGTAGTGTCAGTTCCTCGAAGTCCCGTTCCGCAGAAAGGGCCACGGCCGGGGTCTTGAACGGGCACAGTCGAGCCGACCGGGCGAGACCACTGTTTCAGAACCACCAGTAGGGGCGAGGCATGCCTCGCCCCTACTCAACATCCGTAATCACGAAGTTCTGACTGTTCTGCCGCCACTCCAACAGGGTACTCTGCCCCAGGGCCGGGAAGTCCTCCGCCACACATTCCCCCGCGGCTCCCTGTAGAAACTCCTGCCCCAGCGTCGTCACCGTGACCGTCGTCCGGCCCAGTTCGACCCCATCGGCCAAGGCGGTCACGCTATGCGCGCCGTCGCCCAGCAGGTTCCAGTTGAGCAGCAAGACAAATCCATTGTCCGTGTCCCCACAGGCATCCAGCGTATCCCCCCGCTCCAGGCCATACGCCGCCATGTACCGCCCGACCTCCCCCTGTTCGGTCTCGATCTCAATCTCCACTCGCTCGGCCTCGCACACCCAGCCCCACAACGCGCCGATCCCACTCTGAAACGCGTGCGGGCCCGGATTCTCCAGCCGTCCCCCCAGATCCCCCAGACCATCTGAGGTCAGATAAAATCCCGAATTGACGATGAAGCTAATTGGGAGTAAGGCTCCGTCACTTCTTCTCTGGAATGAACCGGTGAATATGCGGGCGTAGCCCACCTTGGGGACATCAGCGCTGTCGGCATCGTCGGCGGGATTGTCGAAGTAATACTCCCAGAAGCCGCCTTCCGGGCCACTTTCCGCGGCGCGGATGAGCTGATCCACGACAAGTTCTCCGGTCGCGATGTCGGTAGCAATCCCTCCTCGTCGAAGCTCGAACCGGTCCGGAAACCCTCCGTGAAACAGGATGAGTTTGCTGGCACGGTTCAAGATGGAGAGGTACACGGGACCGTGTCTCCAGGGCCCGTTCGGATCCCGCAGAGCGTTCTTTGCTTTCAAAATATCGCCATTCTGCTGCTGTGCGAGTTCGAGAATGTACTCCCCTGCTTGCGTGACGAAGGCCTTCAAGGTTGCCCGGTCCATCACGTCCCTAGGGGGTGTCATCAGTTAAGGAGGATCACCGAGGCAGCGAGATAGATGGCTCCGAGAAAGCTGACAGCGCGTTTGTCGTAGCGGGTGGCGAGAGCACGGTATTGCTTGAGTTTGGCGAAGAAGTTTTCAATCAGATGGCGCGCTTGATAGAGGTGCTTATCATAGGGGCGAGGCTGGCGCCGATTGGCTTTGGGGGGAATGACCACCGTCACCTCCGCCTGCTCCAAACGGTCAATGACGCGCTCGTGGGCGTCATAGGCTCTATCGGCGAGCAAAGCCCGCACGTGCTTCAGCAGATGGGGCAAGAGGGCCTCCGCACCGGCCAGGTCAGAGGCTTGGCCGGGCGTGAGATGGAAGCCGGTCGGATTCCCGAGCGCATCGCACGTCGCATGGATTTTCGTGCTCAAGCCCCCGCGGGAGCGGCCGATGCATTCGGCCGCGGGGTCCCCCCTTTTGCCCCCGCCCCATGTTGGTGGACGCGGATGATCGTGGCGTCGATCATGGCATATTCGTTATCCGCATCGGCGGCCAGCTGCTTGAAAACCTGCTCCCAGACCCCACTTTTACTCCAGCGCATGTGGCGCGTATGAATCACGCGAAAATCCCCGAACCGGCTCGGCAAATCGCGCCAGGGAATCCCCGCACGATAGCGGTATAAGACCGCTTCCACAAACAACCGGTTATCCCGCGCCGTGCCCCCGACGTGGCCCTCCCGGCCGGGCAGCAGGTCCTGAATCCGTTCCCACTGATCCTCGCGTAACGCATACCGTCTCGCCATTGTGCACCCTCCCTTCGCTTGGGCTGACCAGGGCAGTATACCGAGACGAGACAGGAAAGCCGACCAGGGGGGCACGCTAACTGATGACACGCCCTAGCCGTAACGGCCAGTTCGAGATGATCGATGTCTTCCTCAACCAGGTGAGATTCATTGAGATCGAATCCCGCGAGGAGCACGACCGGACTCCCGAATTTGACCGAGACATAGACGACGGCATGGCCGGAAGCGCCGGGGATACCGGGTATGTCGAACGAGCCGCCATCCCGGGCGGCGGCAGCGGCGAAGGCGGCCGGAGCCGTAGCAGGGTCGGTCAGGACGGCCGGGTCGATTTCCAATGCCCGAAGGATCGCTCCATAAATTACGGGTCTGAGTTGCCTGCCCGACAATGACATGTCCTTCGCGTGAACGAACACCCTGCCGTCGAGCCTCAGTTGGATAAGGTAGGTGGAACCGGAACGGTAAACACTCCCCTCCTGTCTGAGAAGACATCCAGCATATAACGCCCGTTGCGGCATCGTTGTTGTTCCCTGGCCAAACTGATCTCTTACGGCCAGCGCGAAGTCCATCAGGGTAGCGCTGCCGTCTTCTACCTGTTGCGCCGTCACACGTGGAGGCGCAGGCAGAGTCACGCCGGCAGGCAGTGGGCAGTCGAGCTGCGCCTGGGCGAAGGCCGGGCGTGTATCGGATAAGACGCCGGCCAGCAAAAACAGGCCGCTGGCAAGAATCAGCGATATCGGGGTCAGCAAGGTTCCAGTTTGCATCTTCGGGTCCTCCTCTCGACTCCCGTGCGTGGCGCTAACGCGGGCACGAGGAGCCACCCGGTATCTATACATAACTGCCTGCCGGTTGTCATTCCCCAATCGGCAGGAAATCGTCACTGCTCCTATCTTGCTCCTGCCCTGATTTCAAAGCAGGAACGAGACGCGACTGTGACCGCAGGCTCTCGGACGCGAGGGAATAATGTGGCAAACACAGAACAAATTTCAAAGTGAGTCACTACCCCCCGCTCTTTTGCATTGTTTCGCCGAACAGAATTTGCTACAGTGGCCGGCGGTCATCAGCTGACCATGTATTCGCTGAGTGAGTTGGTTCGAGAGTAAAGGCCCTGGGAACCCGCTCATGGGTTTCCGGGCCTTTTTCTACCACGACGGAGGAAAACGTGGCAAACAAACTTTTTGTTGGCAATCTGCCGTTCAGCACCACCAATCAGGATCTCGAAGAACTCTTTGCTCAGTCGGGCGCAGTGACATCGGTGAATATCATCATGGATAAGTTTACCGGCCGCTCGCGCGGGTTTGGTTTTGTCGAAATGGGCAGTGACCAAGAGGCCCAGGCGGCCATTGAGCGCTTCCACGAGTACGAGTTGAGCGGGCGGCCGCTGACGGTCAACGAGGCCAAGCCCAAGGAACCGCGCGGACCGCGTGAGGGCCGCGAACGCTGGTAAGACACCCGTGACGCGGTATTATCTGAAACGCTAGGCAGGGAGGTCGTCTTGAGCACACGTCTGTACGTTGGAAATTTGCCCTCACGTCTGTGCTTTCCCGAATTGGAAGACTTGTTCACACCATTCGGTCAGATCGCCACTGCCGAGTTGATCACCGACCCGGCAACCGGCTGGTCACGCGGCTTTGGCTTTGTTGAGATGACCAACAACGAAGACGCCCAGGCCGCCGTAACAGCTCTGAACGGCCACGAGGTTGAGGGCAACAACCTCGTGGTCAACGAAGCCAGCCTGATGCGTGGAGGGCCGCGAGACAGAGGCTCACGCTCAGGCGGGGGCGATTCCGGCCGATCATCGGGCGGGCCGCCACGTTCGCGTGGAACCCGTCTGTTTGTCGGCAACCTGCCCTACAGCGCCAGCGCTTCAGACGTTGAGACGCTGCTCAAAGAAGCCGGCGCCGTGGCCAGTGTCAGTCTGGTGACGGACCGTGGGACCGGCCAATCCAAAGGCTTTGCCTTTGTTGAGATGGGTTCCAAAGAGGAGGCCGAAGCAGCCATCAAGCGCTTTGACAGCCAGACCCACCTCGGACGTGTACTCAAAGTGAATGAAGCCCGACCGCAAGAGCGCCGGGGCGGCGGCGGCGGACGGCGGCGCTATTAGCCCGGGTCCGCCTTTTCCGTCGCAACGTCAGATCCCGCCCCCTATCCCCCACCAGCGCCGGCCGCCAGGCTGTAAAACACCAAGCCGGTCAGGAGTTTGGGGTAAAAGTAGGTGGATTTGTGGGGCATGGTCTCCCCCCCGCCGCACACCTGTTGCACCTGGTCATATGGAGTCGGGTTCAGGAAAAAGGCGGCCTGACAGCGCTGCTCAATCACCGCTTGCAGGGCCTCCTGAGTGCTGCTGGTGTAGGAGACCGTTGCTTCCTGCTGCTCAGGCGTGAAGCCCAGGACACGCTGAAGAAGCACGTCGTGGAGCACCGTGACGTCAACCGACCGCAGCGCGGCAGACCGGTTCGAGCCCCGATGGATACGCTCGTCAAAGCACAACAGCCAGTAGTGTCTGGCACCGGCCAGCGCACAGCCGATCCGTCTCTCTGAGTCGGTCGCACCGTCGCCCAGGGCGGCAAAGAACTCGGCCGTCCGATCCCGAGGGTACAGTCGGAGTCGAAAGTCTCGGCTAAAAACGGTCCGCAGTGCATCCACACTCGGCAGGGGCGCGTCGTGAATCAGTCGGTGGGTGGGCAGGATCACCACCCCTTCGTCCTCGGCGTTGGTCACATACGCCAGTACGTAGCGCAACGCGGCGTCGGGCGGAGCCCCAGGGTGTTCGCGGCAATAGCGCAGCGCAGTCTCGTAGCGGTGATGGCCGTCGGCAATAATCAGTGACTCCGCAGCCAGCCCCGCCGCGACCTCGGCGATCCGGACCGGGTCGGTCACCCGCCAGACGGTGTGTCGGTTGGCCTGTCCGTCGCTGACGGCGATAATCGGCTCGGCGAGTTCCCCGGCCAGCACCTGTTCAATTGACCAGTCTTTGCGCGCGTACAACAAAAACACCGGGCTGAGCTGGGCCTGGCACGCTTCGAGTAAAGCCAGGCGATCTTTTTTGGCATCCTCGAAGGTCTGCTCGTGGGGGCGAATGACGCCGCTGGCAAACTCTTCCAGCCGAACCGCAGCCAAGATTCCGGTGCGGCGGCGTGGGCTGCCGTCGGGCAGGCTGAAGTCCTGGCTGTAGACGTACAGGGCGGGCTCCGGCTCCTGTATCAAGACCCGTTTTTCACGCCAGCTGCGCCACAGCTCGGCCGCCGTGGTGTAGCGCTCGGCGGCCTGATTCAGGTCGAGATGAATCGCGTTGTAGGGGCTCTGGCTGTGGAGCAGAGCCTGTTGGCGTTCAGAGATAACGTCGTACGGCGGGCAGACCAGCGCTTGCGGGTCGCCAACCACAGCCGGATTGTAACGGATACCGCGAAAGGGTCGAATGTATGCCATGAGTCCTGTC
The DNA here is from genome assembly GCA_965243735.1 of uncultured Binatia bacterium (SeqCode). Classification (GTDB taxonomy): domain Bacteria; phylum Desulfobacterota; class Binatia; order Bin18; family Bin18; genus JAAXHF01. The sequence goes on along the minus strand of CBDEVZ010000008.1, from coordinate 936,596 downwards.
AGTCGGCGCAAAAGGCCATCGTGATCTCTTTTGGATATCGTGTGTTTATCACGATGGCCTTTCTTGGAGAGCCCGCCGACCAATGTCACGTCGGTAGTGCATGCCCGGCCAGCTGATCCGCTCAACCGCGCCGTAGGTGGTGGCCAGGGCTGCCTGAAAATCGCAGCCACAGCCGGTCACGCCCAGGACGCGTCCGCCGTTGGTGACAAAACGGTCGCCCTGTTTTGCCGTGCCGGCGTGGAAGACCACCCCATCCGACCAGTCGCGGAGCGTGTCGAGGCCGCTGATCGGCAGCCCTTTTTCATAGCCGCCGGGATAGCCGTCGGACGCCAGCACCACACACACGGCCGGACGCGCATCCCACACCAGGGACACCTCGGCCAGGCGTTTATCAATCACCGCTTCCATCACCTCGACCAAGTCCGACTTGAGGCGGAGCATCAGCGGCTGGCATTCCGGGTCGCCGAAACGGATGTTGAATTCAAGCACCTTGGGACCGTCCCGGGTCATCATCAAACCCGCGTACAAGACCCCTTTGTAGACAATGCCGCGCTGTCTCAGCCCCTGCAGGGTGGGATACAAAATCTCATCAACAATCTGCTCGGACAGCTGCGGCGTAATGACCGGAGCCGGAGAATAGGCGCCCATGCCGCCGGTATTCGGCCCCCGGTCGGCGTCAAACACGCGTTTATGATCCTGCGAGGACGCCAACGGCAACACGCTCGTGCCGTCGCTCAAGGCCAGGAACGAGACTTCTTCGCCCTCCAGAAACTCCTCAATCACCACCCGCTCGCCGGCCGCACCAAAGGCCCGCTCGCGCATGATGCGCTCAACCGCGGCGTCGGCTTCTTCAAGCGTAGGACAGATCAGCACGCCTTTGCCGGCGGCCAGACCGTCGGCCTTGACCACCAGCGGGGGACCAACATCGGCCGCATAGCGACGCGCCTCGTCCGGGTCGGTACAGGAGTAAAAGGCGGGTGAGGCCACCCCTTGGGCGCGCAGTAGCTCGCGGGTGAAGGCCTTGCTGGCCTCCAGCTGTGCGGCCTGACGCTGCGGTCCGAAGATGCGCAGGCCGGCCGCCTCGAAGGCGTCAACAACGCCCAGGCTCAGCGGCAGCTCGGGTCCGACCACGGTCAGATCAATGCGCTCGGCCTGGGCGAAACGCAGCAGACCCGGAATGTCCTCGGGCCTGAGCGCGACCAGTTCGGCCAAGCCGTCCATACCCGGATTGCCCGGGGCGCAGTAAATCCGGGACACCCGCGGGCTGTGGTGAATCTTCCACACCAGCGCGTGTTCACGGCCACCGCCGCCAATGACCAGGACCCTCATGCTAGTGCCGGAAATGGCGCATGCCGGCAAAGATCATCGCCATGCCGTGCTCGTCGGCCGCGGCAATGACCTCGGCGTCGCGTAGGCTGCCGCCGGGCTGAATGACCGCCGTCGCCCCAGCCGCAGCCGTGACATCGAGACCATCCCGAAAGGGAAAGAAGGCGTCCGAACCAACCACCGAGCCCCGGGTCTCCAGCCCCAGGTCGCGCGCCCGAGACACGGCAATCTTGGCCGAATCGACCCGGCTCATCTGACCCGCTCCAACCCCGACGATCTGATCCGGTCCGGTCAGGACAATGGCGTTCGACTTGACGTGCTTGCAAATCCGCCAGGCAAAGTCCAGCGCCCGATACTCCTCGGCGCTGGGACGGCGCTTGGTCACCACCTGGCAGTCTTCGACCCGGATACGGCCGCGGTCGCGCTCCTGAAGCAGCAGCCCGCCCACCACCGGCTTGGCCTCAAAGCGAGCCGGCTGGGGATCGGCCAGCGCCGGGATCTCAAGCAGTCGGATATTCCGCAGACGCTTGGACGAGGCCAGCAGCTCCAACGCCGGAGCGGAAAAGCCCGGGGCAAGTACGATCTCCAGAAATCCGTGCTGGTAGAGATCCAGGATTTCCTGGGCCGTATCCGCGTCAAGCTCGCGGTTGAAGCCGACAATGCCGCCAAAAATCGACACCGGATCGCACGCCCGGGTCTTGCGGAAAGCCTCGGCCAGCGAGGTCTCGGACGTGGCCGCGCCACACGGATTGGTGTGCTTGACGGCCACCGCCGCCGTCTGCTCGAACTCGTGCAGCAGCTCAAAGGCTGCGTTGGCATCGACGATATTATTGAACGACAGTTCCTTGCCCTGCAGCTGGCGGGCGTTGGCAATACACGCCTCCCGAATCTCCGGGGCATGGTAGAAGGCGGCGCGCTGGTGCGGGTTTTCGCCGTAGCGCAAATCCTGGGCCTTGACGTACTGGAAGTGGACGGTATCGCCAAACGGGGCGTCTGCGTCGCCGTCGAGTCCACCCAGATAATCGGCAATGGCCGCGTCATAGCGGGCGGTCAGTCGAAACGCTTTCTTGGCCAGCTCAAGCCTGTGCTCGGCCGACAGGCTGCCATCGGTCTGAAGCACGCTCAGAATCCGAGGATAATCATCCGGGTCAACCACCACCCCGACGTGGGCATGATTCTTGGCCGTCGCCCGCAGCAGAGACGGTCCGCCAATGTCGATATTCTCAATCGCCTCGGCAAACGAGCAGTCCGGGCGAGCGACCGTCTGCTCAAATGGATACAGATTCACGATCACCAGATCGATCGGCTGCAAGCCGTGTTCGTCCATCGCCCGGATATGTTGGGGGTCGTCCCGGCGGTGCAAAATCCCGGCATGGATACGTGGATGCAGGGTCTTGACCCGTCCGTCAAGCATCTCCGGAAAACCGGTAAAGTCCTCGACCTGCACGACCGCCACACCGGCCTCGGTCAGCGCCCGGGCGGTACCGCCGGTTGACACAATCTCGATGCCGAGGGCGGCCAAGCCACGGGCAAACTCGACCACTCCGCGTTTATCGCTGACGCTGATCAGCGCCCGGCTGACGCTCGGCATAGGCTTCTCCGTGTTGTCTGGCTGCGCATGTGCGAGGGGAATAACAAAAGCCCCGCAGCTTGTCCAGGGACGGCCCGTATGGCTTGTCAATCTCCAGGCGAAGGCATATGGTGAGGCGGTTATGAGGATCGTCCTTAACGGCGAAGAGCGCGAGTGTCAGGACGGCTGGACGCTGGCGGACTTGGTCAACGATCTGGGTCTTACCCATAAGCGCATTGCCGCCGAGGTGAATCGAGACATCATCCCCCGCACCGACTATGGCCGGCAGCGCCTTCAGGCCGGCGATGTGGTTGAGGTCGTCAACTTTGTGGGCGGGGGATAAGCGCGGACACACACAACGGGGTAGATGGACCATGCATGACCCATTCATTCTTGCTGGCAAAGAGTACCAGTCGCGCCTCATCGTCGGGACGGGCAAGTATAAGGATTTTGCCGAGACCAAACGGGCGATCGAAGCCTCGGGGGCCGAGATCGTCACCGTTGCGGTACGGCGGGTGAATATCACCGATCCGAGCAAGGAGAATCTGCTCGACTACATTGATCCCGGCACCTACACCATTCTGCCCAACACCGCCGGCTGCTATACCGCGGACGACGCGATCCGGACCTGCCGGCTGGCCCGCGAGGCCGGAGTCGGCAATTTGGTCAAGCTGGAAGTCATCGGTGACGACAAGACCCTTTTCCCCGATATTCCGGCCACCCTGGAGGCGGCTCAGGTGCTGGTCAAGGAGGGCTTTGTCGTCCTGCCGTATATTCACGATGACCCGATCTCGTGCAAAAAACTCGAAGACATGGGCTGCGCTGCGGTCATGCCGCTAGCCGCCCCGATCGGCTCGGGGCTGGGCATTCGCAATCCCTACAACATCCAGATCATCCGCGAACACAGCAGCGTACCGGTGATTGTCGACGCCGGGGTGGGCACCGCCTCGGATGCGGCGGTGGCCCTGGAAATGGGCTGTGACGCGGTCCTGATGAACACGGCGATTGCTGCGGCCGACGATCCCATCCTGATGGCCGAGGCCATGAAGCTGGGCATCCAGGCCGGGCGCAAAGCCTTCCTGGCCGGGCGTATGCCCAGGAAGCTGTACGCCACGGCCTCAAGCCCCCTCCAGGGTCTCCTCGAATAAATTGATTGACTTCCGCCTGTACTTTGTCACCGACCGCCGCCAGACGGCTGGCCGGCCCCTGTCCGATGTCGTCCACGCCGCCCTCGACGGCGGCGTCCGCGCCGTTCAGCTGCGCGAGAAAGACCTGGAGGGCGGGGAGCTGTACCGGCTGGCCGGCCGGCTGCGCGACCTCACCGCTCGTTATGCGGCCCGGCTGCTGATTAACGACCGCCTCGACGTGGCCCTGGCGGTTGGTGCTGACGGGGTCCACCTGGGACAGACCTCTCTTCCGGTCAGCACGGCCCGCCAGCTCCTCGGTCCAGACAAACTGATCGGTGTCTCGACCCATTCGCCGGACGAAATCACGGCCGCCCAGGGGGCTGATTTTGTGGTCTTCGGACCGGTGTATTTCACCCCCTCCAAAGCCGACTACGGCCAGCCCCAGGGGCTGGCGCGTCTGCGCCAGGCGGTCCGCCACAGCCCGGCTCCGGTCTTCGCCATCGGCGGCATACACGCCGACCGGATCGCGGCCGTGCGTAACGCGGGCGCCCACGGCGTCGCCCTCATCTCGGCGCTCAGCGCTGCGGCCGAGCCGAGCCGAGCGGCACACGAGCTGCTGGCCCGACTCGGCCCGCCGGACAAGGCCGATTGACATTGGGTCGGCGGTCATTTATCCCTCTTCATCGACGCGCCTGTCCATTCTGCCACCCTAGCTCAGTTGGTAGAGCAGCTGATTCGTAATTAGCAGGTCGTCGGTTCGACTCCGATGGGTGGCTCTTGAAAAACCCTCTGCTCAGGCAGGGGGTTTTTTTGGCAGGCGGCCCAGCAGGTCCAGCTGGTGGGCGATATATACCAGGGAGCCGTCCTCAAGCTGAGAGCGACGTCGGGCCAGCCAGTCGGCAAAGCGCCGAGGATCAAGCTCGGGATGGCCGTCCAGGGCGGTCTCAAGCGTGTCAAGAATACAGCCCAGAAAATACGCCCCGTCGGCTGGATAGCCGTCTGGCCCGGCAAACACCACCCAGTCGGAGCTACCGGCCGCTGTCACCTCAAGCCCGGCGCTGCGCATATGGCCGAACAGCTGCCGCCCGGCCCGACTGCCCCCAGACCGAGCCCCGGCGACGTGCCGCTGATCCATGGTCCGGTGGTAGAGGGTCTCGATCTGAGCGTCGAGCCGGGGGTCAATCTGAGGCTGAAAAATCGTCGCCCCGTCAAAGGTCAGCGTGGAGTACAACAGTCCGCCGGGTGACAGTACGGACACCAGTTCGGGCAAGACCGCGGCCACGTCCATCAAGTCCAGAAAGGCGTGGGCGAGCAGCACGTCCCAGGTCTGGCTGCCCTGTTCGCGACGCACAAAGGCTGATAGCTCCACGGCTTCCAGCTCAACCGTCACATCCCGGACGGCATCCGGTCCGGCTCTCTGGCCGGACTGCAAGCGCAACCGCCAACTACGTTCCTGAGAGGACGGGCCGGACGGCCTCGCGGGGCTGACACGCAATCCGTGCTGCGCCGCCCAGCCCGGCAGACGACGGGCGGCCTCGCCGATACTGGCCACGTCCACGTCAATGGCGGTGTAGGTCGCCCGGCTCAGCAGCCGCCCTTCCAGGACTCGCTCGATCATCGTGCCAATACCAGCCCCGACCTCAAGCAGACGCAGGGGCCGATCCCTGCTGGCCTGGGGCAGCAGCTCAGCAAAACGTCGCCACACCTGACGGTTGAGCGAGCGGTCGTCCAGGCTCTTTTTGGCCGCCAGGTAGCGGGGGTAGGAGTAGCCCGGGAAACGGCTCATGGCCCAACCAAGCTAAAGAGAAAGTGGCGGATGCGGCGCGCGCTGTCGTCCCAGGTCGGGCAGCTGTGGTAGCGCTGCCGGGCGGCCAGACTCATCCGCACCAAGTCCTGGCGGTCGTTATGGAGGTGGCTGAGATGGCGAGCCAGACTCGCACTGTCACCAGGCGCGACCAGGAAGCCCTCACGGCCGTGGCTGATGATCTCGTGAGCCGCGCCAACCGTGGTGGCAATGACCGGCTGACCAAAGCCCAGCGCCTCGACATACACAATCCCGAACGGCTCGTACAGCGAGGGTACGGCCAACACCTGGTGACTGGCCAGGTGGGGCACGACGTGTTCGTGAGGCAGGGATCCCAGCAGGCTGATCTGAGCCCGAGCACCGACGTGGTCGATCTGGCGGCGCACCCGACGGACATAGGCCGGGTCCATATCCAGAGCGCCGATCACCGTGAGCTGCCAGTCAGCCCGGGGCAGACCGGCCAGGGCCTCGATCAGCACGTGCAGGCCCTTACGCGGAATCAGATTGCCGATAAACAGCACCCGCAGCGCGCCGGGCTGCTCGGCCCGGGCGGCGATGGCGTCGGGACTCAGCGTGGGCCGAACATGATCACAGCCGGGATAGGCCACCACACTCGGACATCCCGGTCCGATCAGGGCTTCGACCTGACGGCCGGTCGTTTTGCTGTTGAAAATCAGACCGTCGAGGGTCTGCAAGTAGCGCCGTTCCACCCAGCGGTAGCAACGATTCTGCCAGGCCGGCCGCGCCTCACTCGAACGCAGCAGGTGGACAATACTGACCAGCGGGTAGTGGACCCGCCGTCTCAGCCGGCGGTTGAGCCACCACACCGACGGATGGTTCAACTCGTCCTGAATCAGCACATCGCACGACGCCCGACACAGGCGCTGGAAAAAAGCGGCCGAGAGATTATCGCTCAGGTGACGCCCATACGTCCGCCACGGCAGGCTGATGACCTCGACCTCATCCCCCTCACGACGCAGATAGTCGACCAGCAGGCGGTCGTACAGAAAACCGCCGGTCAGAATATCCAGACTGCCGTAAATCAGGAGCCCGACCCGCACGCCACCTCCTGCCGATACGACGCCCAGGCGTTCTCGTGCTCCCACAGGATGACCGTGATGGCCGTCAGGGTCGGCGCCTGCAAGCGTTCGGCCAGCGCCCGGCAGAAGATGTGGGCAAAGCGCTCAATGCTGGGATTGAGACCCTCGAACTCGGGCTTTTCATTCAGGGTAGTGTCCCGGAAGTATGCTACCAGGGCGTCCAGATTGGCCTCAATGTCAACGATGTCAACCAGGTAGCCGTGCTGATCCAGGCTATCGCCCTCCAGCTGGACCTCGGCCTGGTAATGGTGTGAGTGCCACTCATTCTCGGCCCCCCAGTCGCCTCCGATCAGAAAGTGCTGGGCCATGAAATCCCGCTTAATGGCAACCTTATACATACGCGTGTCCTCCCTGTTTCTCACCAAGGGTAAACGTGTCCTCCAACCGAACGTGTTGACACGTTTACCCTTTGCAGTCCTCGTAGCTCAGCACGACTTGCAGCGCGTGCTGCGGCTGTTGGTCGAGCAGGGCGTAGGCCTCGGGCGAACGCCCAAACGGAAAACGGTGGCTGATCAACTCGGTCAGGCGCGGTCCAGACGGGCGCTGTTCGAGCATCCGCCAGGCCAGCTGCAAACGGCGCGCTTTGGTCCAGCGGCCGGTCCGCTCCGGAGCGAGACTGCTCACCTGACTGCTGATCAGACGCATCCGGCTGCGGTGAAAGCGCCCGCCCAGGTCTATGGCCGCCCGCTTGTGTCCATACCACGAGCCGATCACCACCCGCCCGGCAAAGCCGGTCGCGGCGATAGCCAGATCAAGCGCGGCCGGATTGCCCGACAGCTCGTACGTCAGGTCCGCGCCCTGGGCCGGCGTGTCGTCTTCGAGAGCTTGGCCCAGCCGCTCCAGCACATCGGCCGCCCCAGCATCCAGGCTGGCCTGGGCGCCCAGCCCCAACGAGCGGTCGCGACGCCCGGCATAGCCATCGAGGCTGACCAGCCGGCCGAGCGGCAGCCGGGCCAGCAGGCTGGTGGTCAGCAAACCGACGACGCCCTGACCGACCACCACCACCCGTTCCCCAATCAGCGGTTGGCCGTCCAGCAGCAGATTGACCGCAGTCTCCATATTCGGCAGAAACACGGCCCGGTCTGGCGTCATGCCGTCCGGCAGCGGCATCACTTCGGCCGGCGTGGTCACAAAGTGGCTCTCGTGGGGATGAAAGGCAAACACCAGCCGCCCCTCCCAGTCCGGGGCGACGTCCGGCCCCACGGCCAGCACGCGCCCGACGGCCGCATAGCCGTACTTCAGCGGAAAGCCGAAGGCGCCGCCCAGCGCGGCAATGGTTTCATCAACCGCCATGTCGCTGGGGACCTGACCGCGATAGACCAACAGCTCGGTGCCGGCGCTGATGGCCGACAGCACGGTCCGGACCAGGATTTGTCCGCTCAGCGGCAGGGCCAGCGGCTCTTCCCGCACCGTGAGTCGATACGGAGCGGTGAAGTACAGAGCCTGGCGCCTCATGGCTGCTCCCGAGCCGCCCGATCCTCTCGGGCTTCCCACACCGGGTCGCCCCACATGATGATGTCGTCTTCAAGCTGGTGATAGCGGACATTGCGCAGACGCGGCAGATGGACCGAATCGAGCAGCCGCAGTTTGCGCACCGCCCGCAGCCCGCCCAACAGGGTTGGGGCGATGGTCAACACGACTGAATCGACCAGCCGTTCGGACAGAAAACTGGTGATGATGCGGGTGCCGCCCTCGACCATCAGGCTATTGATGCCGAGCTGTCCGAGGCGTTCCAGCAACGCGGCCAGATCGACCTGGCCGCGCGCGTTTGGCGGCAGCCACAGAATACGCGCCCCGGCCGCCTCAAGGGCAGCCTGGCGCTGGCCGTCGGCCTGCTGGCTGCTGGCAATCCAGGCCGCCCGGTCAGGGTGCTGGAGCAGTGTGGCGTCGGATGGAAAGCGCAGGCGGCTGTCGGCGATGATCGGTTGGGGGTTGCGACCCGCGACCAGACGAACGGTCAGGCTCGGGTTGTCGGCCAGCACCGTGCCGATGCCGACCAGAATGGCCTCATGGTCGGCCCGCAGCTGGTGGGTCAGGACGAGCGACTGCGGCCCGCTGAGAGCCATGGGCTGGCCGGGGCGGGCGGCGATGCAGCCGTCCACGCTCTGCGCATAACTCAGAGTGACGAAGGGACGCCCGGTGCGCTGGCGATGGTCAACCATGCGCGCCAGCAGGGCGCGCCGATAGGGATCGTAGGGGGCGGACGGCCGAAGCGGTGCGGACGGGGCGCCGTTGGCGCGGGCGGGCTCAGCCGAGTCAATCGCGTCGAGGCTCAGCAGATGGTGCATGCGCTGGACCTTGGTTTGCAGGTAGTCGGCGTTCTCGGCCGTCACCTGGGCGGGCAGCGGCACCCGGGCGCTGACCGGCATCCCATGCTCCTGCAAGCTCTCGATTTTGAACGGATTGTTGGTCAGCAAACGGACGGACGGGACGGCCAGGTCTTTGAGAATCTGCGCCGCCACGGCGTAATCGCGCTCGTCGGCCTGGTGACCCAGCAGGAGGTTGGCGTCAACCGTATCATAGCCCTGATCCTGGAGATTATACGCCCGCAGCTTGTCGGACAGGCCGATTCCCCGGCCCTCCTGACGCAGATAGACAATGATGCCGGCCCCCTCCTGGGCGATCCACTGCATGGAGCGGTTCAGCTGGGAGCCACAATCGCAGCGCAACGAGCCCAGCACGTCGCCGGTGAAGCACTCGGAGTGAACCCGGACCAGCACATCAGGACGATCCGCCACCTCCCCCAGCACCAGCGCCAGGTGTTCCTTGTCGGCCTGCCCGTTTTTATACACGCACAGCTGAAACTCCCCGTCGGGAGTCGGGATACGGGCACGCGTTATCGGCTGAACGCTTGCTTCACCCATGGTCGGCCCTCCTTCGACTTTACCCGCGCCTCACCGACACACGAACATGCACGATTTCCCGCAAAATGCAACAATATCCCTATTCAGCAGCCGCCAGCCGGCCGCTCACCGCCAGCCAGTCACGGCCAAAGCTGACCAGGGTGGGCAGTACGAACAGCAGGCCGACCAGGCTGGTCAGCGGGGGCGAGAAGACGGGCCACAGCACGACGCTGATAAAGCCGACCTGGCAGCCGCCGATCACGGCTCGGGCGGCTCGCGGCGGCAAGCTGTGGACCGGTTTTCCCCGTCGTCTGCGCCACCACCGGCCCAGTCCAAAGCCATAGTGGGCAAGCCCCAGCCCCAGGTACCAGACGGGCAGCTGACCATACTGCACGGCCAGACCGGTCGCCACCAGCAGTCCCAGAGCATCGACCTGCATGTCCAGGCGTTGACCCAGATGGGTGGTGTAGTGCGTTTTTCGAGACACATAACCGTCGAGCGAGTCGCCAACTGCGGCCAGGCTGTACAGGCCGGCCGGCAGACAGGCCAGCCAGCCGGGCGGCCAGCCCAGGCCCACAAAGCCGGCCAGCAAGCCGACCAGCAGGCCACGCCCGATGGTCAGCAGGTTTCCCAGACCCAGGGCCGGCAGCAGGGGCTGGCCGGGCTGTCTGAAGTTGTCCGGCAGCCATCGCCGTAGGAAAACCAGCTCGACCGCCATCACACAGCCGGCCAGCAGCGCCCAGCACCGGGCGGCCGCCGGCTGCCAGCTGGCGGCCAGCAGCGTGTAGCCCAGCCCCAGGCTCAGGCCAGAGACGAGGCTGATCGACCACCACTGGCGGTGCAGGCGGGAAAGCGCGGGGTCAACACAGGGCGTGTTCATGCTTGTTGATTGCGGCGGGCGGGGGCAAATATAATGCATGCGGCCGAAAGAGTAAAATGACTCTCCCCTTCCCTTCCTCTGTGACCGCGCTCGGACACACGCATGGGCCTGGAAACGCTTGACATCTGCATGCTGGCGGCCTTTGTGGTGTACGCCGTCGCCGTGGGTCTGCGTTCCCGCCGGCTGGCCTCACAGAATCTCGAAGAATACTTTCTGGCCGGACGGAGTCTCACCGGCTGGCGGGCCGGCATCAGCATGGCGGCGACCCAGTTTGCCGCAGACACGCCGCTGTTATGCACCGGCCTGCTGGCGGTGTCCGGCATTTTTTCGCTGTGGTGGATCTGGTCCTACGCCCTGTCCTTTCTGCTGGTCGGCTTTGTCCTGGCGCCCGCCTGGCGGCGGGCCGGCGTGCTGACCGACGCCGAGCTGACCGAGCGGCGCTACAGCCAGCCCGCCGCCCTGCTGCTGCGCGGGGTGAAGGCGATCTATTTTGGCACGATCTTCAACTGTACTGTCCTGGCCATCGTGCTGCTGGCCACCACCCGCATCGCCGAGCCCTTTCTGGTCTGGCACGCCTGGCTCGCCCCCGAGCTGTACGAGCCGCTGTTGGCGGCCGTGCGCTGGCTCGACACCCCTCTGACCACACTTCCCGACGCCAGCCCCGAGGTGTGGATTCGCTCAACCGACAACCTGCTGTCCATCGGCCTGATCGTGCTGGTGACCGTTTTCTATTCGACCACCGGCGGGTTGCGCAGTGTGGTGGCGACCGACGTGCTGCAATTTGGCGTGGCCATGCTGGCCACGGCCGCCTACGCCGGCTGGGTCCTGGCCGAGGTCGGCGGTCTGGACGGCCTAGTCGCCCGGCTGTCGGCCGCTTACACCGGGCAGGCCGGGCCGGGCGGAATCCGGGCCAGCCAGCTGCTGGCCTTCACCCCGTCTCAGGCCAAAGACGTGTCAGGCGCGTTTCTGGCTCTGTTGGCCCTCCAGTGGCTGGTCCAGATGAATGCCGACGGAACCGGCTACCTGGCCCAGCGCAGCATGGCCTGTCGAAGCGACCTGGACGCCAAGCGGGCCAGCCTGGTATTCACCCTGGCCCAGGTCCTTGTGCGCAGCCTGCTGTGGATTGCGATCGGCCTGAGCCTGCTCGTGCTGCTGCCGCCCGAGCCGAGCCTGAGCGGCGGCGCGCTGGTCGCCGACCGGGAGGCGTCTTTTGTCCGGGGAATTGCCGAACTCCTGCCGTCCGGTCTCAAGGGCCTGATGTTGCTGGGCCTGCTGGCCGCCCTGGCCTCAACCGTGGACACCCACCTGAACTGGGGTGCGTCGTACTGGAGCAACGACATTTACCGTCGCCTGATATGCGAACGCTGGCTGGGGCGCGAGCCGAGCCAGCGCTCGCTGGTGTGGGTGGCCCGCGGGGCCAATATCGGGCTGCTGGCCATTGCCCTGCTCATCATGTTTCATCTGTCCTCGATTCAGACCGCCTGGAAGATCAGCCTGCTGTTTGGGGCCGGCATGGGCGTCATGCTGGTCCTGCGCTGGCTGTGGTGGCGGATTACCGCTGTCGGAGAACTGACCGCCATCGGCGTGTCGTGCGTGCTGGCCCCAATCCTGCTGCTAACCGTCCCTGACAGCCATGAGGCCCTGCGCCTGCTGCTCGTCGCCGGCGTGTCGTCCGGCGCGGGCATATGGGCCTCGCTACGCACGGCCAGAGCCGACGACACCCGGCTCCAGGCCTTCTACCGCCAGGTCCGCCCGCCGGGCTTTTGGGGACCTCAGCAGCAGGCGCTGGGCCGGGCGCCCCAGCACGAGCGCCGTCGCTTGGGCCGGACGCTGCTGGCCGTAGTCAGCGCCGCCCTGTCCGTTTTTTTGCTGCTGACCGGCCTCGGCAGCTGGCTCTTTTCCAGTCCGGCGCCGCGCTGGTTTCCCTGGCGCTCGGTCTGGCTGGTGGTGCTGCCAATCCTCAGTCTGGGCCTGGTGCCGGTGTGGTGGCGGCAGGTCTGTCCGCACGCCCCGCAGCTGTGGCCGCTGAGCCGTAGGACGCGCCGGCCAGGGCGACCGCACCAAGCAGGGACACCCCAGCGGTGAACAGGAACATGGTCGGAAAACTCGTCTGTTCGAGCAGCAGGCCCAGGCCGATTGCGCTCAGCCCATGGCCGATATCAAACGCCAGCATCAGGGTGGCCAGAGCCGGACCCCGCTCGCGCTCGGTCGCGCGGTCCACACACAAGGCCATCAGCGCCGGCTGCACAGCGCCGAAGCCTAGGCCCTGCAGGGCGGCCACACCGAGTAGCCAGGTCACGGACGTCGCCTGGGCCAGGAGAGTCATGGCCACAGTCAGCAGAAGCAGCCCCGGAATAATCACCCGAGCGCGGCCAAAGCGGTCGGACCATTTGCCGGACACGGGGCGGGCCAGAATGACGGCGACCGAGTAGACGATGAAATACCAGCCCGGGTTACCGAGCTGGCGGGCCTGCACGAACAGCGGCAGAAACGACAAGACCGCGCCAAACGACATGGTCATGCAGATGGCCAGAAAGCCCGGAAAGACGGCCGAGCGGCTGAGCAGGGACGGGCGAGACAGCCGAGCCACAGAGGGTTGGCGGGCGGGCTCGGCCAAGAGCGCAATCACAAAGAGACTGCCGAGGGCCAGCAGCGCCGACAGCCAGAACAGCTGGTTGAAGCCGCTGCGTTCAACCAGGGCTGCGCCCGCTACCGGCCCGGTCGCCATGGCGACATTCATCATCATGCCGTAGTAGCCCATGGCCTCGCCGCGGCGGGCGAGCGGGGCGATATCGGCGACCAGGACGCTCGACGCGGTGGTGAACAGGGCAATTCCCAGGCCGTGGAAAAAGCGGTAGGCAATCATCAGCGGCACCGAGTCGGCCGTGGTGTACAGGAGCGGCCCGACACAATAGACCAGCGCACCGAGCGCCAGCCCCAGCTTGCGATTCCAGCGCTCGACCAGCCAGCCGGATGTCGGCCGAATCATGACTGCGGCCAGGGCAAACACCCCCACGACCACGCCGACCTGGGCCTCGGTGCCGCCCAGCTCCCGGACAATAAAGACCGGCAGAACGGCCAGCAACAGGAACATGCTCTCAAAAAACAGCAGCGTGCCAACGCACAGCACCAGGAAATTGCGGGTGAACAGGGGCTCGGCCGCGTCTGCCGCCGGCTGGGGCGCGTGTGACATAGCCGCCGAGTCTACTCCGGCCGGCCGGAACCGACAAGGCGCTGCCGTAGCATGTCTTCTTGACGCCCGGCCGGCCCGAAGGGTATGGGGAAGACGCTGCTTCACTTCTTATCTTGATCTGGGAGGAGACGAGCGTGGAGATGGTCATCGCTGACAAACGCTGGGTGAAAAAATATCCCGAGGTCGGCACCGGCCCGGTCTCGGCAGAGCCGTGCATCTCTCCAGAATATTTCGAGCGCGAACGTGAGCGCGTTTTTCGTCGGACCTGGCTCTATGTCGGCCGGGCGGAGGCGATTCCCAAGCCGGGAGACTATTTCGTTCAAGACATCGCGGTGTGCCAAGCGTCCATTCTCGTCATCCGCGGCACGGACAAGGTGATTCGCGCCTTTCACAATGTCTGCTCGCACCGTGGCAACAAGCTGGTCTGGGATGACAGGGGCTCGTGTCCGGGCGTCTTGTCATGCGGCTTCCACAGTTGGACCTACGACACGACAGGTCGGCTCACCTGGGTTGCGGATGAGGAGAACTTTTTCGACCTCGACAAAAGCGAACACGGCCTGACCCCCGTTGCGACCGAGGTCTGGCAGGGGTTTATTTTTATCAACCTGGATGCCAACCCGCAGGAGAGCCTGCCCCACTATCTCGGCGGCATTACCCGGCAGCTCGCCACGGCCGACTTCGGGCAGCTCGCCCGCGCCCACGCCTATAGCGTCACCGAGAAAGCCAACTGGAAGGTAGCGCTCGACGCCCAGAACGAGTTGTACCACCTGCCCTTCCAGCACCGGCATACCATCCCCGATTCGTGCACCCTCAAAGACGGACGTTTCCCCCGCCTGCTGGATGTCAGGCTGTACCACCATCACAGCGTGTACTCGTCCCGGGTCCCGGCCGACCGGCTCCCCAAACCGGTCGAAAGCCTGGCCTATCGTCTGCTCTCCTCCGACACCGAGCGGCGCCTGCCGCTGATCGGCGATTTTGATTTCTACACCATCTTTCCGAATTTCGCCCTGCTGTTGTTCCGCGGCGTCTCCCAGGATTACTATCTCACCTATAGTTTCTGGCCGCTGGCCGTCGATCAGACCCGCTGGGACATCACTCTGTACTTCCCACCCGTAGCCCGCGCCAGCCAGCGCATCGGGCAGGAATACATGAAGTGCCTGCTGCGGGATATTCTCCACGAAGACGCTTTTTCCCACGAACAGATCCAGGCCGGTCTCGCCTCACGGGCCAAAAAGTATGTGCTGCTCCAGGATGAGGAGATACAGATCCGACACTTTCATCGGGTTCTCGAAGGCTATGTCGGGACCTGACGGAGCGAGACACCCATGTCACATCCCCCCCGTGTTTTCCCCGCACCGTTTCAAGACCTGGAAGTCTACGGCGCCTGGGCGCTGGCCACCGAAAGCGAGCGGACCGCCAGGCGCGTGTCAAGCCCAATGTCCGCCATCCGGGCTTTTTACGACGCCCTGCGACCACGCTTGGAGGCCTGCGCGACCTATCTCGATCAGTTTCCTGTGGATGACATGCCCCCGGATGCCCAGCGCCTGTTATGGCTAACGCTGTCGCTGATGGAGGTGGCCAATGCGGTCGAGCTGTACAAACAACCCCAGCTCAGCAACGGCTTTGAGATTGCGCGCTTTATTCCCCTGGAAAAAGACACCTAGCTTGCCGCTTGGAAAGCACCGGGGCTATCATGCGGCTTGAGGAGGCGAACCATGGATCAGGACTGGATCGAAAAAATGGCTATCCAAGAACTCTTCGCCCGCTACGCCCACGCGATCGACGACCTCAAGCCCGAGGCCTGGGTGGCCTGCTTCCACCCCGACGGCGTGTTTCAGGTTGGCCGGCGGGCCATGCAGGGCCAGGCCGCCCTGCGGGGCTACGCCGACGTGCATGTCCGGGAAATCCGCTGCCGCCACATGATGGCCAACTTCCTGTACCGGGTTGAGGGCGAACAGGCCAGCGGACAGTGCAGTATGCTGGCCACCCTGGCCACGCCCGGCGGCTACAAGATCTTTGCCCAGGGTCGCTATCTCGACCGGCTGGTCAAGCACGACGGCGAGTGGCGTATCGCCCACCGCCGGGTCGAGACCGACCAGCTCGCCTCGAATCCGACCGGGATCACGAGCATCGCCGACCCGGATGTTGCGGCCCTGGTGCGGCCACTGGTTGATGCGGCACGCCGGCTGGGAGAAAGAGTCCAGGACTGAATCGGGTCAGCAGCGCCGCTCAGGGTGCTCTCGCAGCGGAAGAGGCGGTCGCCTGGCCCAGAGATACCAGGGTGTCTTCGAGGGTGGCCAGCTGGGCGAACAGGTCGTGCTGTGGAGGGGCGCACGAGGAACACAGCGGACTCTTGAAATAAAACCCCAGCCAGTCCTGGACGCCCGCCAGCCCGCCGCGCTGGGCCAGGTCCAGCAACAACACCAGGTCAAGCGCCACCGGAGCGGCGAGGATGCTGTCTCGACACAAAAAGTTCAGCTTGATCTGCATGGGGTAATCGAGCCAGCCGAAAATATCGATATTATCCCAGCCTTCTTTTTCATCGCCCCGCGCCTTGTAGTAATGAATGTGGACCTGGTGCTCATAGTCAGCGTAGAGTTCCGGGGAGACCTCGGGCTGGAGAATGGAATCCAGGACGGACAGCTTGCTGTGCTCCTTGGTCTGGAGCGAGGCCGGGTCGTCCAGCACCTCGCCGTCCCGATTGCCCAGAATATTGGTCGAAAACCATCCCCGCAGCCCTAAGCTGCGCGCCCGGAGGCCGGGAGCCAGAATCGTTTTCAGCAGGGTCTGACCGGTCTTGAAGTCCTTGCCACACACCGGCACGCCGTTCTCGTCGGCGAGTTGCCGCAGGGCCGGGATCTCCACCGCCAGGTTCGGCGCGCCGTTGCCGAACGGTACCCCCTCCATGAGCGCGGCGTAGGCGTAGATCATCGTCGGCGTGATAGCCGGGTGGTTGTTTTTCAGTCCCTGCTCAAAACGCCGCAGGGTGGTATGGACCGGGTCTGTTTGCAGAAAAATCTCGGTGCTGCCGCACCATAGCATCACCAGCCGGGCCAGCCCATGCTTGGTGCGGAAATCGGCGATGTCGGTCCGCAGCTGAAGGGCCAGCTCGTATTTGTTCGGCGCCTGTTTGACGTGGGGGCCGGACAGCCGGCGCACGTAGTGCTGGTCAAAAACCGCCTTCCACGGCCTGAGAGCGCTGAGTTCCTCACGGACGGGCGCCAGCCGGTGGGGCTCAAGAACGCCGGCGTGTACGGCCGTCTCATAACAGTTGTCCGGAAAAATATCCCAGCCGCCAAAGACCAGGGAGTCCAGGGCGGCCAGCGGCACACAGTCTTGAACGCGCCGGACCTCAGGGTCTGCTGCCGACCGCAGGCTGCCGTATTGGGTCAGACACCCGATGGGCCGTCCCAGGCCCTTCTTGACCAGCTCAACCCCGGCAATCAGGGTCGTGCTGACGGCTCCCATGCCGGGCAGCAGAACACCGAGTTTGCCCCGGGCTGGCCTAACGCCGCGTGCTGAATCCTCCATCCCTGCCCCCTTCGACGGCATGCCCTCGGACGGCTCCTCCAGGCACCGTGCCGAGAGTCGCTGTTTCTCAAAAAATGCAGGTTTTTGAGCGCCTGACAAGAGGGGCGCAACGCTCGCTGCGGCCCACCGCCAGCCTGACCGTCAGACCGTCGGTGTCTGGTGCGGATCGGGCAATTTTCGGTCCTACTTCAACGGCGGCATGACCTCGCGCGGGTCCAGGCCGAGTTCCAGGCTGCCCACACTGGACAGGCAGAAGTCGCTCGGCGGGAACTGAATCGCCCCGACCGCCCCGTCTCGAAACAGCCGTTCTATCGGAGTCGTCTTGAACAGGGCGTGCGCTCCGCCAACGGTCAGCGCGCTACGGGTTATCCGCGCTACCGCCTCGCCAACCAGATACTTGGCCCGGAACAGCGCCGCCAGAGTCTGCTGGGTCGGGCCTTGGTTATCGCTGAGCCAGGCCGAGTGATAGGTCATGAGCCGCGCCGCTTCCAGATCGACACTCATTTCAGCTACCCGTCGGCGGACATCCGCGTGGTAGGCCAGCGGCTGGCTGTAGCCCTTGGGCACGCGCTGCCTGACCATCTCGCGCAGCGCGTCGTAGGCGGCTGCGGCAACGCCCAGATACACCGCAGTATACGAGGCCCACAACCAGTTCGCCGCGTTGCGAATGAAGGGCAGGACGTCATCGACCCGATACAGGCCGGCCTGCTCGGGCACGAAACAGTCCTCCAGAATGAGCGAGTCGCTCCGCGTGGCGCGCATCCCCAGGGTGTCCCACACCTGATCGACGCGCCGTCCTGCGACCTCGCGGGGAACCAGGACCAGAATGGCTGCGGCAGAACTCGCAGACTCATCCGGATGGGCCAGGACCGCGCAGAAGTCCGCCGCCTCAATCATGGAGGCAAAAGCTTTTCGGCCGTTGAGCCGATAGCCGCCAGCCACCCGCGTCGCCCGTGCGGCCGGCTTATAGGTGGCCAGCAGGCCGGAATTGCTGGGCTCGGAGAAATTCCCGGCGATCAATTTGCCTTGTTTCACCACCAGAGCGGCGAGATAGTCTTTGGTCGCCGGCGAGACTTCCGGGCTCTCGAACAGCGGCCCCACAATCGACACGTGCATGTTAAAGGACAGCGCGGTCGAGGGGCAGCCCTGGGCCAGCTGCTCGGCGGCCAGCGAATAGCCGAGCAGGCCGACTCCCTCCCCACCCATGTCTCGGGGGATGTTCAGTCCGTAGAACCCTTCCCGGCGCAGCGCCGCATAGTTTTCCAGCGGATGGCTGGCCTCCCGGTCGTGCTCGGCCGCCCGGGCGACAAAGCCCTGGGCCAGTCGCCGGCTGCGTTGCCGCAGCTGTTCGTCTTCCGGGCTGATCTGAAAGTTCATACGCGCATCCTCCACACCCGTCCTTATCGCCCCAGCCCAAGAGCAGTGTCAAGCCAAATACCAGCGACTCATCCCCCTTCCCTCGGCGCCCAAGGCGTCAGGCTCTGGCTTGACTCCAGGACTGCGGCGGGGCTACACAGGAGGTGCGAGAAGACACCCGAGCGAAATGCTACGGAAAAAAGGAGGAGAGAGTCATGCCAGCACACAAACCCGAAGAGTGCGATCTGCTTTTGATTGACGCCATACGTGCGACCTGATGCTGCATAAGGAGACGGTCATACATGACCCTAGCCAGTAGACAGGCTAGCCCTCATATCCCCCATGCGTCAGGAGTAATCTTGGGGTGTGAAGCGGGGATAAAAGCCTAAGTGGGGGAAGCCCCACGGGCAAGAGGAAGAGCAATATGGTGAACGCAAGTGAAGCCTTGAATGACGCGTCGTTATTCGGGACAGGATCGTGGGATCAGGGATCGCTTTATAGTTGAGCGGTCTAGGTCAACATCTGTATGAAATGCTGACTACGTCTACCATATATCCCCGGCGTATAGAGGCCACCTACATTGTTCACAAAGACTCACTATGCGGAACAGGATAACCCCGATGGAGTCCCACATGGAATTTTCCATAGGTAAGCGAACCATTAGGAACGCCGAACTCTCCAGCGGGTGCAGGAAACCCCAAGAAGCGAAGGCCGGCAGCCGAAAGGCACAGGGAACACATAACCTGCCGGATAGGGCAATACCCAAGGTGAAAACCTGCTGACGTGGGGTTGGTTGATTGTCTAAAGACCGTGCAAGGAGCGCTAAGCATGACTGATGGACAGACACAGGCAACTGTGACCTCAGACACGCAACACCGCGCCTGGAACGATATTGACTGGAATACGAACAGGCGCATTGTTCGCAATCTGAGGCAACGCATCTTTAGAGCCGAACGGGAAGGAAACCACCGCAAGGTGCGCGACCTACAACGTCTTATGTTGAGATGTCGAGCAAACCGGGAACTTAGTATCCGGCGAGTCACACAGATCAATGCAGGACGCGAAACCCCCGGAGTTGACAAACTGGTCGTAAAAACCCCGGAAGCACGGACCAAACTCATGGCCGAACTCTCGACCTATGAGCCATGGAAAGCGCAGCCGGTTCGCAGAGTGTATATCCCAAAGTCCAATGGCAAACGACGCCCTCTTGGAATTCCGACCATCCTTGACCGCTGTATGCAAGCCGTGGTCAAAAATGCGTTGGAACCACAATGGGAGGCTCGGTTTGAGCCTTGCTCTTATGGATTCAGACCAGGCCGAAGCTGTCACGACGCCATTGAACGTATCTTCGCCAACGTCCGGCCAAATGCCAAGAAACGCTGGGCAGTAGACGCAGATATAACAGGGGCCTTCGATAACATCCAACATGAAACCATCCTCACAGCCTGTCAGAGATTCCCCGCAAGGGGCCTTCTCAAAGCATGGCTCAAGGCAGGTCTCATTGAAGATGAGCGATGGGTCAAAACCGAATTAGGAACGCCTCAGGGAGGAATAATCTCCCCCCTGTTGGCAAACATCGCACTCCATGGAATGGAAGCGGCTGTTGGAATTACCTATCACAAAAAGAATGGGTACTTCCAAATCAAAGGAAACCGAGCACTTGTACGCTATGCCGACGACTTCGTAATCCTGACTCACACCAGAGAAGACGCCGAACAAGCAAAACAAGAGATCGAAAACTGGCTCCACAAACGCGGACTCTCACTCTCAGAGGAAAAGACCAGTATTCGCCACCTGACAGAAGGGTTCAACTTTCTGGGGTTCAACATTCGATTATATCCTGTCTCCAATACGAAGACCGGACTCAAACTCCTTATCAAGCCAAGTAGAGAATCGGTAAAAGTACTCAAACGACGACTCAAAAAGGAATGGCTGAACCTTGTCGGCCAGAACTCAAGCGCCGTCGTGAAAAGGCTCAACCCGATCATCCGAGGATGGGCAAACTACTTCCGCACGAACATTGCTTCACGGATATTCCATCACCTCGATGGATGGATGTGGAACAGGATGTATCGGTGGACAAAGCGCACCCACCCCGGAAAATCCTGGAAGTGGATCACACAAACCTACTTCGGAAAACGACAGCCAGGCCGGAATGATAAATGGGTTTTCGGCGGACCAGATGGATACCTGACCAAATTCGCCTGGAACCTTATCGTGCGACACACTCAAGTGAAGCACGACTCATCACCCGACAATGCTTCCCTCAAAGACTACTGGGAAAAACGAGAAGAAAAAAAGTGTCGATTCCTCCAAGGCCGTAAGCGGGAATTGGGACGACGACAACACGGGTTCTGCCCGGACTGTCATATCAGTCTCCATAATGGTGAACGACTGGAAGAACACCACATCACGCATAAGGCCAAGGGCGGAAGAGACACCCTCTCAAACCTCGTTCTCTTACACCTGTACTGCCACCAGAAACGACACGGAGGAACCCATGTTCCACAATCAGCTTGAGCCGTATGCCGGGAAACTGGCACGTACGGTTCTGAGGGGGGAAGGGCCTAGTAATGGGCCTGACCTACCCGACAAAAGGGAGACCTCGAGACGGCGGTAGCGCTGTACGAGCCGAACGCCAATTTTGTGGTATCTACCGACCAGGTGGTCACCGGCCAGGCCGCTATCCGCGAGATCATGCAGGGCTTCATGGCCGCCAAGGCGACGTTCAACATTGAGTCGGTCACCGCCGTCCCCAGCGCCGACGGGTCTATCGCCGTCACCCGGGTGAAGGGCAGCAGCACCAGTCCGGGTCCTGACGGCAAGCCGGTCACCACGCCCCTCCACAGCGTGGAGGTTGTCCGCAAGCAGGCCGACGGAACCTGGCGGTTCATCATCGATGACCCCAGCGGAGAAGGACTGAAGTAGCGTACGGGAAGGAAGGAGTAGAGCATATGGCAACCCAGACCGCACGTCGCACGTCTCGCACCCAGAAGACCGCCGCCCCGGACAGCGGCCTGGCCCGCATCATCGACCCAGGCTGGAGCTGGGACGACAAGCTGCCGCTGGCCCAGGCCAAGCAGATCGGCAACACCATCTACGTGTCCGGCCAGGTCGCCTTTAACGCCCAGGGAAAACTGGTCGGCAAGGGGAATATGAAGGCCCAGACCCGCCAGGTATTTCGGAATATCAAGGCCGTCCTCAGGGCTGCCGGGGCCAAGATGGAGCATGTCGTCAAAATCAACACCTATATTACCGACGCCGACAAATTCATGGACATGCTGGAGGCCCGGGGCGATATCTTTGGCGACAACCCACCGGCCAGTACGGCCGTTGTTGTGGCCGGCCTGGCGTTTCCGGGTCTGCTGATTGAGGTCGAGGCGATTGCCGTCATACCCTGACGACACCTCAAGATAAGCGGGAGGGCGCGGTGAGCGAGGTCAAGACCGGCGGTATCCGGATGATCCCCATTGCGGGCGGCTACCGGGTGTGGACCAAACGCCTGGGCTCGGGCTCGATTCCGCTCCTGACGCTGCACGGCGGGCCGGGCTGTACCCACGAATATTTCGCCTGCTTCGAGGATTTTCTGCCCCAGCATGACATCCAGCTGATCTATTACGACCAACTCGGCTCGGCCTATTCCGACCAGCCGGACGACCCCGGCCTGTGGACGCTGGAACGCTTCTGCCAGGAGGTCGAGCAGGTCAGGCAGGCGCTGGAGCTGGACCAGTTCTACCTGTTCGGCCACTCCTGGGGGGGCATGTTGGGGCTGGAATACGCCCTGCACCACCAGGCCCACCTCAAGGGCCTGATCGTCTCCAACATGACCGCCAGCATCGCGTCCTACGTGGCCTATACCACCGAGCTGCGCCAGCAGCTGGCCCCAGACGTGCTGCGCCTGCTGGAAGACTACGAAGCCCGCCAGGATTATACGGCTCCCGAATACGAAGACGCGCTGTTCAGCCACCTGTACACCAAGCATATCTGCCGGCTTGACCCCTGGCCCGAGCCGCTGACCCGCATGTTCCGCCACCTGAGCAAGCCGGTCTACGAGACCATGCAGGGGCCGAGCGAGTTCGTGGTCACGGGCACCTTCAAGGACTGGGATCGCTGGGCCGACCTGTCCCGGATCGCGTGTCCGACCCTGCTGTCGGTCGGACGTTTCGACACCATGCGGGTGGCGGACATCGAGCGCATGGCCGGCCTGATGCCCCACGCCCGGGTGTCGATCTGTGAGCGGGGCAGTCACTGCGCCATGTACGACGACCAGGACGCCTACTTCCGTGACCTGGTGCGCTTCATCCAGGATGTCGAAGCCGGGCGCATTGTCTCGGGCTAAAACGAGAGCGCGGCGCTCAGCGGACCCAGACCTGTTTGAGCACTCGCAGCGCATTGCCGCCCATGACCTTGACAATATCCTCGTCGCCATAGCCGTGTTTGACCAGCCAGCGGACGATATTGGGAAAGTCGGCCGGATTCTCCAGCCCGTCCACGTACGCGACCGGCTGGAAGGCTTTGTTGCCGAGGACTTTTGTCACCGACAGCTGGGCGGCGTAGGCCCGGTGCAATCCGACATGGTCGCCGAACATGGTATCGGGCCCGAAGCCGACATGATCGATCCCCAGCAGGCGGACCGCATACTCGAAGTGCTCCATGCACGAGTCGAGCGTGTGCCGAGGGTGACGCTCGGTCAGGGTCGTATGCGGGGCGGCCTCAATGCCCAGCACACCGCCCTTGGCGGCCAGGGCTTCGAGGACGTGGTCGGGCTTGAGGCGTGGTGTGTCCCATAAGGCCCGCGCACCGGCGTGCGAGATGACGGTCGGCTGCTGGCTGACCTCAATCGTGTCCAGGGTCGTCCGGTCGCCGCAGTGGGCGGTATCGATCAGGATGCCGAGCTTGTTCATGCGTTCCACCGCCTGCCGTCCAAAATCGGTCAGACCGGCGTCGCCGGTCTCGCGCAGGCCGCTGCCCAGCACGTTCGATTCACTGTAGGTGATACCCATGCTGCGCACGCCGAACCCGTACAGCACGTCGAGCCGATCGAGTTCGTTCTCTATCGGTGTGGCCGACTCCAGGGTCGGCACCAGGGCCAGCCGCCCCGTTTCGTGGGCGGTCAGGATATCGCGCACCCCGTCACACACGACGATAAAGTCCTGGTGAGCCAGATCGCACAAACGCATGCCCAGGTCGTGGATGATGTCGCTCCACTTCCAGCCGGCCTGCGAGGTGATGGTACACAGGCCGTTCATCAGGTTGTCAAAAACGGCGTCCAGGCCGGACGCCGCCAAGCCCTCAAAACCGCTGAAGTCGCGTCCCAGGCGTTTTTGCTCAAAGATCTCGCTCACGTCCTCGGGCACCACGACCGGATGATCGTGCATCGAGATGGCGACGTGCCGGTCCAACAGGTCCTGGGCGCGCTGTTCCTGGCCGGAGCTGAGGGCGACCCGGGCCGACGGCACCCGCCCGACCTGTTTGGCCAGTCTGAAGGCTTTGTAGTCGGACTCGGCATCCAGGTACTGATACGAGCGATAGCCTGCGTAGTGTTTGTGCGTGCCCATCGTCTGGACCTCCTTGTCAGCCCGGATTATCCTGCGCTCAGAGCGTCTTTGTCAAAGGCCGGCCAGGCTCTGATTTCCACGTCCGATAGTGTATAGACCAACCAGGCCCGAAAGGAGGGACTCCCATGGACCTTGCGAGCATAGACCATGTTCTGACCACAACGCGGTCGGTGAAAAAACGCCTGGACTTCAGCCGCCCGGTCGACCCCGATGTGATCCAGCGCTGTATCGAGATCGCCCTGCAATCGCCCACCGGGGTCAACTCCCAGGGCTGGTATTTCCTGGTCGTGACCGACCCGGACAAACGCCTGGCGCTGGGCGAGGTCTACCGCCGGGCCATGCGCGATTATGTGGAGTTCCAGAACCAGCAGCCGCCCCAGTATCCGACCGACAGCCTGCGGGCGGGCCAGTGGCAGCGCATGCTGGACGCCAGCATGTACCTCAACGAGCGCGTCCATGAGGCTCCGGTCCACATCATCCCCTGCATTAACACCCGGGTCAAAGACTACCCGCTGCTGTTCCAGTCTCCCACGCCGAGTTCGTTCTACCACGCCTCGCTGTACGGCTCGATTCTGCCCGCCGCCTGGTCGCTGATGCTGGCCCTGCGCGCGCGCGGCCTGGGCTCAGCCTGGACCACCGTCCACCTGGTCTACGAGAAGGAGGCGGCCGAGATTCTGGATATTCCAGACAATATTCTACAGGTCGCGCTGCTGCCGGTGGCCCACTTTACGGGCGACGATTTCAGACCGGCCAAGCGGCTGCCGGTCGAAGAGGTCACCTACTGGAACGGCTGGGGCCGGCCGCGCTGACGGTCCCTAGTTTTTGTGGGGATTCTGCACCGGGCTGCCGTGGCCGGGGATGATCCAGTCGGCGATCTGCAAGATCTTTTCCCGGTTGGCGTCGAGGCTGTCCTGGCTCCAGGCCAGCGGATCCTCGCCGGGCTGGATATCGGCAAACGCCCACAGGTGGGTCAGGACGTAGGTGCCCTGGTCGGTCTCGACCACCAGAGAGGCGTCCTCTTCTGTATGGCCCGGCGTGCGCA
Source organism: uncultured Binatia bacterium (SeqCode) (assembly GCA_965243735.1). Taxonomy (GTDB): domain Bacteria; phylum Desulfobacterota; class Binatia; order Bin18; family Bin18; genus JAAXHF01. The sequence goes on along the minus strand of CBDEVZ010000008.1, from coordinate 911,266 downwards.
CGACCCTGATACCGGGCGCCAGCTCATACTCCTCGCCGTGGTCCTGCCACAGGTCGCCCTTATAGCGCGCCCAAAAGTCGACCAACTCGGCGTTGGGAAACAGGGCGATATTCACCGTGTGGTCGGGATGGTGGTGGCTGATGAAGATATGGCTCACCTCCTCGGGCGCGACGCCCTCTTTTTGCAGCGCATCGATGATCAGCGCCCGATCAGTCACCATACCGGGGTCGGCCACCAGGGTGACAGCCTCGCCCCGCACCAGGACGACCGTGCCGGCCACGTGTCGGGCGCCGTCGTCCGATACGCCGGGCATGGGCTGGCGTCCTTCGATGGGCTTGACGTAGCCCTCAACGAGGACGCTGACCGTGTTCTGCGCTTGGGCGGACTGGGGCGTCCAGCCCGCTAGCGCGAGTATCACCGCCAGTATCAGCATTCCCGTGCCGGTGTGTCGCATACTGTCCTCCGCTGTGCCGGTCATATGCGTGCAGGCCCTACATGGCACACCCGGCCGGCTCTTGTCCAGCGCTGCGTTGGTCCGGCGAGCGCCCGCCACCGCCAATCCGTGTGGCGGGGGCCGGGTTGAGCGGCAGTGTGGCTGATGGCATCCTGAGCGCGCGCCGAGCCACGGCGCCAGAGCGCGCTGACCGTGTCGGCGTGCGGTCCCGGCTGCACCGGCAAAGGAGGGTTCGATGAGTCAACACGGGCGAGAAGAGACCGGCCTCACACGCGTCCTGATCAGTAATCGCGGCGAGATTGCCATTCGCATCGCCAAGGCTGCGGCCGCCCTCGGCATGAAATCGGTGGGCGTGTACGCTCCGGTCGACGCGCTGTCGCTCCATACCCGGTTCACGACCGAGACACGCGAGATCGCCAGCCACAACGGGGAGGCGGCGGACGCCGTGCGCGCCTACCTCGACGGCCAGGCTTTGATCCACACAGCCAAGGCTGCGGGCTGCGACTGCGTCCACCCGGGCTACGGCTTCCTGTCCGAGAACGCGAGCTTTGCCGAGCACTGCGCGTCCGAGGGTCTGACCTTTGTCGGTCCGCCGCCTGCAGCGCTGGCGCTGTTCGGAGACAAGCTGCGCGCCCGCCAACTCGCCCAGTCTTTGGACATTCCAGTCGCGCCCGGCAGCGCACAGCCCCTGACCTCGGCGGACGAGGCCGCACGGCTGGCCGCTGAGCTTGGCTACCCGGTCATGCTCAAAGCGACCGCAGGCGGCGGCGGACGCGGCATGCGCACGGTCGAACGCGCCGAGGACATGGCCGAGGCATTCGAGCGCTGCCGCAGCGAGGCCCAGGCCGCCTTTGGAGACGGCGCGGTGTTCATCGAAAAACTCGTTCGCCGGCCGCGACACATCGAGGTCCAGATCCTGGCCGACGCCCACGGCAACGCCATTCATCTGTACGAACGGGACTGCTCGGTCCAGCTCAGAAACCAGAAGGTCGTGGAGATCGCGCCGGCGCCGGCGCTCGACAGCTCGGTTCGGGAGCGGCTGTTGGCCGACGCCCTCAAGCTGGTCCGCGCCGCAGGCTATGTCAACGCCGGAACCGTGGAGTTCCTGGTCGCGCCCGAAACCGGCCAGCACTTCTTCCTCGAATGCAACCCGCGCATCCAGGTCGAGCACACGGTCACCGAGCAGGTGACGGGTCTTGACCTCGTTGAGGCCCAGTTCCAGATTGCGGCCGGTGCGACGCTCCAGTCTCTGGGTCTGGGCGACCAGCGAGCAGTGAGCGCCCCGCGCGGCTTTGCCGTCCAGGCCAGGGTCGTTGCCAGGGGCGGGGGGACGCTGAGCGCCTACAAGGAACCCTCGGGACCGGGCGTGCGGGTCGATGCCTGCGGCTACCTGGGCTACAGCCCACCGCCCCAGTTCGACCCGCTGCTGGCCAAGGTTGTGTGCTCATCGAGTTCTTCGGCGTCCTTTGCCTCGGCCCTCGACCGAACCCTGCGTGCGCTGGACGAGTTCCATATTGCCGGGCTGCCGACAAACCTCGCCCAGCTCAAGACCATCCTCTCCCACCCGGCCGTCCGGGCCGGCGATGCCCGCACCTCTCTGCTGGCTGAGGAACCCCAGCTCCTGGCGCCCATGTCCCCGGACACGGGCAACGGCGCCGTGGCGCTGCTGGAACAGCAGGCGCGCAGCCTGGGCATAGACGCGCCGACCGACGTGCATGCGCCGTCCGCCTCCTTCACACCGGACTTGGAGGTGGGTCCCGACCAACGCGCGGTCGCGTGTCCGATGGCCGGGGCGGTGGTGGAGCTGCGAGTCGAGGAGGGCGCTGTCGTGGCTGAGGGCGATACCCTGCTGATCCTCAGCGCGATGAAGATGGAGTCCGTAATCACGGCGCCGTGCGCGGGCGTGGTGGCGGCCGCCCAAGCCTTGAGCGTCGGGGACAACGTGGCTGCCGGACAGGTGGTGATGGTGCTCACCCCGACTGACGGCGCAGACACCCGCCACCCACAGCCACCGACCGGCGCGCAGACCTGGGCGCCGGTTCTGGACCAGGTCACGGCCCTGCAACAGCTGGCCCTGAAGCGGCTGGCGCCGGGCTCCGACGACCCCGGCGTCGTCCGTCAGCGCAGCCGCGGCAAGCTGACCTGCCGGGAGCGCATCGCACTGCTGCTGGACGACGACAGCTTCCGCGAGGTGGGCAGCGTGGCCGGATTTGCCTCCTACGCCGAAGACGGCGGCATTCTGGATTTTACGCCCGCCAACCATGTCGGCGGCTGGGGGAAGATCGACGGCCGTTCCGCAGTCGTGTGCGCCGACGACTTTACCTCGCGGGGCGGCCACGCGGACGGAGCGGTCAGCGCCAAGAGCATGTATCTGGACCGTCTGTCCCTGGAGCTGCGCCTGCCCTCGATACGGCTGCTGGACGGCTCGTCGGGCGGCGGCAGCGTAGCGGCCATGGTCCCGGCCCAGAAAAAAGAGGGCGAGAGCAGCGCCAAAGAGAGCGCTGGCGCGATCAAGGCCGGCCGGCCGCGGGTTGCCGGTGGCGGCGGCTCCTCCCTGCCCGGGGAGCTGGGCAGCAGCATGTACACCGAGCAGCTGTGCAGCGTGCCTGTGGTCAACCTGCTGCTCGGCAGCGTGGTCGGCATCGGGGCGGCCAAGGCCGTCCTGGGCCACTTCTCGGTCATGGTCCGCGATATCGCCCAGTTGTTTGTGGCCGGCCCGCCGGTCGTGCACCACGCCATGGGCTACGACATCACCAAAGAGGAGCTTGGCGGCTGGCAGGTCCACTGCCGCAACGGCTCGGTGGATAACCTGGCCGAAACCGAACAGGAAGCACTGGCGATGACCAAGCGCTTTCTGTCCTACCTGCCGTCGAGCGTGTACGAGACGCCCCCGGTCCTGCCGCCCAGCTCCGACGATCCGCCCGACCGCCGCGAGGAGGAGCTGTTCAGCCTCATCCCGCGCAAGCGCACCACGACCTTTGACATGCGCAGAGCCATCAGCCTGATGGCCGACACCGGTTCCTTCTTCGAGATCGGGCCGCTGTGGGGCACCGATCAGATCACCGGCTTTGTCCGCTTCAACGGCTACCCGATGGGGGTCATCGCCTCGGACAGCCAGCACGCTAACGGCGGCGCGCTGACCGCCGACGGCTGCAGCAAGCTGACGCGCCACCTGGATCTGTGCGATCTGTTCCACCTGCCGATCCTGAACCTGGTCGACAACCCGGGCTTTGCCGTCGGTCTGGAGCACGAGACGACCGGCACGATCCGCCGCGGCGGCGAGTGGATGATCGCCTTCGCCCAGGTCCACGTCCCCATTTTTACCGTCCTGATGCGGCGCAGCTTTGGCGTGGCCGGCAACAACTACGTCACCCCGCGCTCACAACCGTCGATGCGCGTCGCCTGGCCGGCTGCGGACGCGGGCAGTATTCCGCCCGAGGGCGGGATTGAGGCCGCCTATAAGCGGCAGCTGGCCGAAGCCGCCGATCCCCAGGCGTTTCGCGAGGAACTCATGGCCCGGATCGAAAGCGCCCGGGGACCGCTGGGGCCCCTGTCCAAGTTTCAGCTCGAGGAGATGATCGACCCCAGGGACACCCGAAAACTGGTCTGCGAGTGGCTGGAGGTGGCCTACAAGCTGGTGTCGCAGCCGGCCCGGCTGGTGCCACGGGTGTTGCAGTTCCGACCCTAGACTCGGTCAAGCCGGCCCGGTCCGCTTTGCGCGCTCCGGTCCGCATGTGCTACACGCACACATATAGAGGAGGCAGCTATGTCACACATTGCCCATGTCGCGTGTCCCCACGACTGTCCCGATTCGTGCCTGATGGATGTGACTATAGACCACGGCCGGGCGGTCAGCGTTCGGGCCAATGCAGACCATCCGTTTACGCGCGGGGCACTGTGCGCCAAGGTCAACAAATTTCTCGACCGGGTGTACGCGCCCGACCGCCTGCTGCATCCGGTCAGGCGGGTCGGCCCAAAGGGGCCGGGCGCGCGCTTTGAGCAAATCTCGTGGGACGAGGCCATCGCCACCGTCTGCCGCCAGATGCGGGCGGCGATCGACCAGCACGGTCCGCAGTCGATTCTGCCCTACTCCTACCGCGGCAATAACGGGGTGTATCAGAGCAACGGCCTGGACCGGCGTTTCTTTCACGCCCTGGGCGCGTCAACCCTGGCGCGGACCATCTGCGCGGGCGGGCTGTACGGCGCGCTGGCCTACTCGGACGTTTTTTTCGGCTTTGCCCCCGAGGGTCTGGTCAACAGCAAACTGATCATCTTCTGGGCCTCAAACCCACTCAACACCGGTCTCCACGTCTGGCCTCTGGTCCAGGAGGCGCGCCGCCGCGGAGCGCGCGTGATAACGATTGATCCCTACCGTTCACGCACCGCCCGGGCGGGTGACGAGCATGTTTTTATCCGGCCGGGTACGGATGCGGCCCTGGCCCTGGCCATGCTGAAGGTCATCGAGCACGAGGGTCTGGTCGATGAGGACTATGTGCGCCAGTACAGCCTCGGCTATGAGGCCCTTGTTGACCGACTCCGCAGCCTGTCTCTGGCCGAGCTGTCAGCCGCCTGCGGTATCCCGGTTGAGAAGATCCAAGAGCTGGCCCGCGACTACGCGACGACGCGGCCGGCCGCCATCCGCATCGGAATCGGCATCCAGCGCAGCGGCGGGGCTGCGGCCGCGATCCGCGCGGTGGCGTGTCTGCCGACCCTGACCGGCGCCTGGCGCGAGGTCGGAGGCGGACTGTGTAATTTTGGCGGAGCGATGTTCACCGCCCAGGATATGGCTGCGGCCATGCGGCCCGACCTGTCTCCGCCGGGCACGCGGGAGATCAACATGGTGCGCCTGGCCGAGCACCTGCTCGACCCCACGCTCGATCCGCCGATCAAGGTCATCTACAACTACAACTGCAACCCGGCCGCTTCGCTGCCCGACCAGACCAACCTGCGTCGCGGCCTGCAACGCCCCGATCTGTTCACCGTCGTCCACGACATGTTTCTGACCGACAGCGCCGACTACGCGGATATCGTGCTGCCGGCCACCTCGCCCCTGGAGCACGACGACGCCGTCCTGGCCTATGGCGGCGATTTCGGCAGCTTCAGTCCCCAAGCGATTGCCCCGCTGGGCGAGGCCAAGTCCAATGCCGAGGTGTTTCAGCTGCTGGCCGCCGGGCTGGGCATCACCGAGCCGGCCGTGTACGCCTCGGCCTCCCAGCTGACGGCCGAGTCGCTCAAAAAGCAGGTACCCGCCGACGCCTTTCTCAGCCAGCCCTTTGCCCGCACCCGGCCCGAGCCGGACCTGCTGCCGCGCGCCCGGGGCGGCTTTCTGACTCCGTCGGGCAAGTTCGAGTTCTGGTGTGAGAAGCTGGCCCGCGACGGGCTCGACCCCCTGCCCGGCTTTGTGCCGCCCCACGAAACGCTGAGTGACGGACCCTACCCGCTCAACTTTCTGCCCCGCAAGCACAAGGACTCGCTGAACTCCTCCTACGGCCACCTGCCGGTAATGCGCCGCCAGGAAAACACCGCCCGGACCCTGGAAATCCATCCTGATGACGCTGCGGCCCGGGGACTGCAAGACGGCGCCGAAGTCCGGGTGTTCAACGCCCGGGGCGCGTTCGTCATGCCGCTCACAATCTCGGCCAATGTCGCGCCCGGCACGGTCGCCACCTTCTGGGGCTGGTGGGACAAGCTGTCCGGCGGCAAGGGCAATGTGAACAACGTGACCTCGGCCAAACTGACCGACCTGGGCGGCGGGGGCACCTTCTACGACTGCCGGGTCGAGGTCGAGCCCTGGCGCGGCGCTACGGATAAGACAGAGCGTGACTCGGGCGGAGCGGAGAACGGGACGGCCACGGCATGAGCATACTGCGCCGCGAATTTGAGAGCCTGCGCCAGAACGGCATCACCAAGGTCGGCCTGCCCCGCATCGGCGATCCGTCGGTTATCCCCCTGTGGTTCGGCGAGGGCGACCTGCCGACTCCGGACTTCATCCGTGACGCCGCCAAGAGCGCGCTCGACGACGGACTGACCTTTTACAACCATCCCGCAGGACGGCCGGATCTGCGGGCGGCGATCAAGGACTATCTCGACCGTCTGTACGGGATTGAGCTTGACGTGGGTCGCGTCGTCGTGCCGGGCTCGACCATGCTGGGCATCTCCATGGCGGCGCGGATGACGCTCGGCTCGGGTGACCACGGCCTGATCGTCAGCCCCAACTGGCCCAACATCGACCGCGCCTTCCAGATGACGGGCGCGAGGTTTGACTTCGTGCGCCAACGGATCGAGCCGCAGGGCTGGCGGCTGGAGCTTGACGACCTGTTCGCCGCCGTCCGGCCGGAAACCAAGGCGCTTTTTCTCAACAGTCCCTGCAACCCCACCGGCTGGGTCATGCCGGGCGACGAACAGCAACGGCTGCTCGATTTCTGCCGCGGGCGGGGCATCGTCATCATCGCTGACGAGGTCTACCACCGCAACGTCTTCGACGGCGATGTCGCCCCCTCGTTTCTGTCCATCGCCGAACCGGGCGACCCGCTCATCGTTGTCAACGGCTTCTCCAAGGCGTTTGCCATGACCGGCTGGCGACTGGGCTGGATGGTCATACCGGCCGGCTACGGCGAGCAGATGACCGCCCTGTCCGAGTGCTCCAACACCGGCGCTCCACCCTTTATCCAGATGGCGGGCATCACCGCCCTCACCCAGGGTGAGTCCTTCGTGCGTGAGCTGCGCGAGCGCTACCGGGCCGGCCGCAGGTTGGTGATGCAGATGCTGGCCCCCCACCCGCGGATTGAGCTGAGCGAGCCGGCGGGCGCCTTCTACGCCTTTCCCCGTGTTCGCGGCCTGCGTTCCAGTCTGGACTTTGTGCAGAGCCTGCTGGCTGAGAAAAATGTCGGCCTGGCGCCGGGCTTCACCTTTGGGCCGGGCAACGAGGACCACTTCCGGCTGTGCTTCGCCCAGTCCCACGAGCGGCTCGAAACCGCGCTGAGCCGCATCCGCGACTACCTCGAGGACTACGACTTCGACTGAGCGTCGCTCACACGCCCGGCACGACACATTCCTGCCGGACGCCCCGGGCGTCCATCTCGTACTCCAGTTCCGTCACCGGCGGACGGGCGTAGTGCCACTGGAGGCCGTGGCGGCTCTGCTGAGCCGACCGCAGGCTCGTTTCGAGCAGGGCATGGATATCGCAAACGGTGTACACCTGGACCGTGGTGGCGTCCGCCCAGCCGATTTCCAGCTCGCGCAGGCGAGCCGCCAGGATATCCAGGACATGGTCGGCTTTTCTGGTCAGGCCCCCCGGCGAGACATCTCCGTGGCTCACAATGTCGTAGCCTTCACCCCTGTTGGATCGGCGTTGGGTTTCGGCCGAACCGGACAGGACAAACGTCGTGCCCCGGTACTGGCTGGGCAGGGTATACGAGAAGCCGTACACTGCGGGTTCGGCGGGCGGGTGGACCGCAGGCGCTACATTCGTTCGGGCGACGGGGTTCACCCCATCGACGGGCAGTCCCCAGTCGGTCAGGCGGGTGATGTACGGCGCGTTGAACTCGGCAAACGCCTGGGCTGACAACGGCTGGGGTATGCGCAGCTCCATGCCGCACAGCGCCTGGATGGGACGCCCGAGGCTTTGCAGGTGACGCTCGATCAGGCCAAAGCCGGCCTGCAAGGCAGGCTGAGGATGAAAGCGGGCGTGCACGATCTCATAGCCGGGCTGGGCCTTACAGCCCGAACAAAACGGACCAATGCCTTTGATGAAGGTGTAATTGCCAATCGGCTGCTGCATGAGCATAGGGACTCCTTGGCGGGCCGGATGAAGCCGAGCCTTAGCACTTTTCCGCTCGCCCGGCCACAGTATGCGGGAGCGCCGGCCGTCGCTATAATGGCCGCGTCAACGACAACCGAGCGACAAAGGAGGAACGACAATGGACATGGCAGAACTCGAACAACGTCTCACCCGGATGGAAGACATCGAGGCCATCAAACAGTTGAAGGCCGAGTATTGCGACATCTGCGACGACGATCATAACCCGGGTCGCATCACCACGGTTTTTACCGAAGACGGCATCTGGGAAGCAAAAGGTTTTGGCAAGGGCGAGGGCCATGCCGGCATCCGGGAGCTGTTCCAGGGCTTCCAAAAAATGATCAGCTTCTCCCAGCACATGGTGATGAACCCGGTCATCAAGGTTGAGGGCGAGCGCGCCACCGGCCGATGGTATTTCATCGGCCCGTTTACCTTTGGCGAGACCACGGCAAAGTGGCAGGCGGTCCGTTACGAGGACGACTACGTCAAGGTGGGCGGCGAGTGGAAGATTCAGCACCTGCGCGCCCAGGTGCGGATGAGCACCGACTACGAGACCAGCTGGGCCGAGCAGAATTCCTGACGAAGCGTTCTCAGAGTGCAGTCCGTAAAATGAGAGGTGAAGATAATTCTGAGACCAGCAGGGAGCCACCCCGGCGTTGATCCGAACCGAGGCGAATGCCACAATTCGCCTCGGTTGACCAAAAGAACAAAGCGAGGCGCTATGAACAAGAGCAAGATCTCAATAGCCGAGGATTTTTCCCCATATCCCGCCGGTCGCTTTCCCGACGACGGTAAATACAATGCGGCAACATTTCGCACGGAAGTGTTGATCCCCGCATTGACGGACAACGAGCAGGTCGAGGTGACTTTCGACAAAGTGGTCGGCATTGGAGCATCGTTCTTGGACGAGGCGTTCAGCGGGCTCGTTCGCAAGGAAGGCATGACCAAAAATTTTCTCGGCTCCCACCTCCGCTTGACCACAAGCGAACCGGAACTTGATGCATTTGTGAAACTGGCTCAGCGGTACATTGATGAAGCGTAGACCGAAAAGTGATGCTTTCACCTCTCGTTGCCTCAGTCGTCGGAGCAATTATTGTTAGAGGGGCTATGAAGCAAAAGGACTTTGAGCGTTTGGCCGCAAGTGTCAAGCAGGCAGGGGCGATTCGCCAAAGGCAGCTCAAGCCCGGACGGACGACCGAATTCCGCCCTGAAAACGTGCATACGATTCGTACTCAGCGGCTCAACGTGTTTCTGAGTTTCAGCACGGAAGACAAGGGTCTTGTCGATCTCTTTCGGAGCCAAGCGAGGGACAGGCAAGCGGCCCTTGTGTTTCGTGACTACTCGATCAAGGAGACGTTTGAACACGCCTGGAAGACAAACGCGGAACGACTCATTCGAACCTGTAGTGTCACGCTTTGCTTGATCGGTGGAACAACGCATCGGAGCAAAGCGGTAGATTGGGAAATCAGAAAGAGCGTGGAGTTGGACAAGTACATTATGGCGGTTTCCCTTAAGCCGACAGTGCTGAGAGTACCGCCCGCCCTTGCGGCACTGAACGTGGCTCCTCTGCCGTGGGATATCGAGAGAATAGTGGGTGAGTTAAATGGCGTCGGAACCGAATACGGTCGAGTAAAAGCTTCTCGGGGAGAACGCTTCGAGCGAGCTCGAACTTCAAACTGAGATTGACAGTTGACCTAAAGGTTGACCGCTTCCTCAGCCAATGTCGAATCGTCTTTCGACCGGTGGCATCACGGTTCGCTCAGGTACACGAGCAATTTCTCGATCTGATCCTTTCGTTCCCGCGCAAATCGAGCAGCTGCAAGATTCTCTATCGTTGGTCTAATCGATCCACCTTCATACACCAAGCCTTCGATCTCTACACTCGCTTCGACAAACTTATGCCAGGCTCCATTGGCATCATGAAATCTTTCTTTCTGTTCGCTAGAGAGCATCTCAGTCACTTTTTTCAAAAGCAAGGCCAAATTTTCCTCTTCCTTTCGATAGTCTTCGTAAGACACAATATTCATATCTGTTTGCGTTAAAGGAGCATTTGGAAACAGCGCTTGTGAAATCAGTTCGTCTGACGCCTTAAGGAAAAGAGAGGTATGATGAACGCAATTGTCGATTTCCTCTTTTTCCGCGTCAATTGCTGTAGCGGTCTCGTGACAAAAAATATGTCTAAGTTGAAAGGACCTTTCTACGTATCGGCAGGTTTCATGGATATCTCTAATAATCGATTGCTTTGGACTTTCCATGACTTCAACTTCCCACCGACTATAAACACCACATAGCTTTTCTCGAAAATCGTAACCCAGAAGGCCGTCCATTAATTTCATAATGTGTCCAAGATTGCTGATCGGAGGATAACGTGAAATTACATCTCCAATAGTAATTGTCTGCCCATGTAAACCCTTCAGCACATCGAAATCAAACCGATCCGTGCGCAGCAAATCACTTGAATTACTCAAATACGGTTCTCCCGAATCTACCAGTTCTTTAATTACCAGCCTAAAGTAGGACTCCATACATGCTACAAGAGCAATAGGAAAGTAACGTAATAGCTCCGTGAGCTCAGGGCTGACACGTTTGTATGCGGATTTTATCTCCATCAAACGTACGGAAAGTTCTGCTTCCCGCATTTCAAAACGGAGGCGGCTGCGAACTGCCAAGATTTCGTCAATAACCTTACGATTACCTCTGGCCGGTATCATATTTTCCTCTATTTAGGGGCGCGTCATGAAGCAGCAGAAGGTGTCGCTCGCCTCGGCCAGCACGGATTCCGTCCACTGATCCTCGGGACCCAAAGCGATCAGGGCTACGACCAGGACGGACGCATCGACGACTGCCTTCATAGGCGATCCGCGTCACGGGCCCTCAGGATGCGGGAGGGGCGAACACAGGTCCCCGCGGCTGCCTTACGCTCGCGGACTTCTCGCATCCACATGGTGAGGGAGGGCCGTGCTGCGATTCGCTCCAACTCGCAGCACAAAAATTCCTGCACGGACTGGCCTTGCAACGCTGCACGCGCCGCCAGCTCGTTGCGCACTGCCTCAGGAACGCCTCGTATGGTGATCTGGACTGACATGCCTGCATTGTGCCATTAACGACAGCGTTCAGCAATTTATCGCCATACCAACGGGCGGGCTGGATTCTTGCGCAGGTCCCACGCTTCCTAACCGCGCAGGCGCTGCGGCGACAGGCCGGCGGCCGAAATGCCGAGCTTCACCAGCGGTTCGGGCAGTGGGTGGCCGAGCATCAGCGCGCTGCACGCCTGACCCATGGCCGCCGCAGTCTGGATACCGTAGCCGCCCTGGCCCGCCAGCCAGAAAAACCCGGGCGCGCTGGCGTCGAAGCCGCCGACCAACTCGCCGTCATCCACAAAGGAGCGCAGCCCGGCCCAGGTCCGGGCCGGGCGCCGAATGGTCAGGCTTGTCGCCGCTTCAATGCGGGCGATGCCGGTCGCAATATCGAGTTCTTCGGGCCGCACGTCGTGGGGAACGGTCGGGTCGACATTGGCCGGCGAGCCGAGCAGCATCCCGGCCTCGGGCTTGAAGTAGAACAGCTCGGCGGCATCAACAACGGTCGGCCAGGCGCCGATATCCATCCCCTCAGGGGGAGCAAAGATGAACGCGCTGCGCCGTTTGGGCACAAGGCCGATTGGCGGCACCCCGGCCAGCCTGGCAATCTCGTCGCACCACGCCCCGGCGGCGTTGACTACGCTCTCGGCCTCAAACACACCGGCCGTTGTCTCAAGCCGCCAGCCCTCGGCCTGACGGCTCAGGCCGGTCACTTCGGCCGAGGTGAGCACCTGTCCGCCGTTGTGGCGGATGCCGCTCAGAAATCCCTGGTGCAGGCTGTTCACATCAATATCGGCCGGGTCGGCCTCGTAGATGGCCCCAGCCACGTATTCGGCCCGGAGTACGGGCAGACGAGCGCGAGCCTCGGCCGCAGACAAACGGAGGACCTCGGAGCCGCCCTCACGCGCGATCGCATACGCCTCGTCGAGCAGGCCGAGCTGGGCCTCGGTCCCAATCATCAGCACGCCGCGTGGGCTCAGAATGGGCGATTCAGTGAAACCTGCGGGCGGCGCTTCATAGAACGCCCGGCTGGCCCGGGTGAGCGCCCTGACCAGGGGTGGCCCATAGGTTTCGATGAACATCGCCGCCGAGCGGCCGGTGGTGTGATAGCCCGGCTGCTCTTCCCGTTCGAGCACGAGGACCGACGCGTACCGGGACAGCCAGTAGCCTACCGACGCGCCGGCAATCCCCGCCCCAATAACGACAAAACGAGTGTGCATCACAACCCTTCCTCAAGGCCAAGCGTTGAATATCCGCCACCTTTCGTCAACAATACGACGCAACGGCAGAGGATAACACCATGACACCATCCGACCTCGTCCAGCTCGGCATTACTGATATTGTGGATTTGGTCCAGACCCGTCAACTCTCTCCGGTCGAACTCGTTGACGGCTATCTGGAGCGGATCGACGCTCGCAACGCCAGCCTGAACGTCTACCTCACGGTCATGGCCGAGGAGGCCAGAACTGCCGCCCGAGCGGCCGAGCGCGCGCTGCGCGACACGGACGGCCTGGGTCCTTTGCACGGCGTACCCATCGCGCTCAAAGACAACTACGCCGTTGCCGGCGTGCGGATGACGGCCGGCAGCCGCTTCTTGCAGGACCATATTGCAGCAATAGATGCCGAGGTCGTCACCCGCCTGCGGGCGGCCGGAGCCATTGTGCTGGGCAAGCTGAACATGCACGAGTGGGCAATCGGCGCCACTACCCGCAACCCGCACTACGGCGCGTGTCGCAACCCCTGGGCTGCCGACCGGATTCCCGGCGGCTCCAGTGGCGGCTCAGGTGCGGCCGTGGCCGCAGATATGGCAGCGGCCAGCCTGGGGACCGACACCGGCGGCTCGGTCCGTATCCCGGCGGCCCTGAACGGCGTGTGCGGCTTGCGTCCGACGGTCGGCCGGATCAGCAACCGGGGCGTAATCCCGGTCAGCTGGACGTTTGATACGGTCGGCCCGCTGGCCAGGCGGGCCGAGGATGTGGCCCGCCTGCTGCAAACGCTGGCCGGTTACGATGCCGAGGATCTGACTTCTGTCAATCAGCCTGCCAGCGACTATCTGTCCGGCCTGCGTCGGGGGGTGCAGGGCCTGCGCATCGGTCTGCTCGGCGGTCATTTCCAGACCGAGCCCCAGCCCGAGGTCAGAGACGCCATCAGCCGAGCGGCCCAGGTGTATGCAAACCTCGGCGCCCAGATCGAGGAGGTGGAGCTGGCCGAGGCCGAGAGCACGATTGAACGCACCAGCGAAATGCTGTTGGCCGAAGCCGCAGCCTATCATCAGCCCCGGCTGGCCGAGCGGGCCGAAGATTTTGGGCCTGACGTATTGACCCGGCTACGGATCGGCGCCGGGGTCAGCGGCAGTCAGTACGCGCGCAACCGTCAGGAGCAACGCCGCTGGCAGCGGGAGCTGGACCGGGCCTTTGCCCGTTTCGATATATTGCTGGCCCCGACCTGCGGCATGCCCGCGCCTGGTATTGAATCCAGTGAGGGTGTCGAAACCACCCGCCTGCTCACCCGCTTCACCTATCCGTTCAGCCTGGCCGAAGTGCCGGTACTGAGTCTGCCGTGCGGGTTTTGCAACGGCCTGCCGGTCGGCCTGCAACTGGTTGCCCCGCACTGGCAGGAAGCCCGGCTGTTGCGGGTGGCCTGGGCCTACCAGCAGGAAACCGACTGGCACCTGCAACGTCCCACCGCTCAGCCCTGAACAGAGGAGTGTGACATGGAACGCGACCTGAGACAGCAGCCCCTGTACAAAGAGGTCGAGGCGTATTTCACGGCCCTGTATCAGCCGGGTACGGACTGGGTCAGCGACGGCTGTGAGGCGACGGTCTCGCCCGACGGGCGCCAGGCCGCGTTTACCGGGACGGTGTTCCAGGACCTGCGGTCGGCTCCGGCCACGCGGGTGTGTCTGGTCGATCTCGACAGCCGCACCCTGCGGCAGCTGACCCCGGCCCAGCACAGCGACCGGCTGCCGCGCTGGTCGCCCGACGGCCACAGACTGGCCTTCCTGTCCGACCGGGCCCAGGCCGGGAATTTCCAGCTGTACTGGACGACCGCCGACGGCAGCGGCCCGACCCACGCCGCCCCGGTCCTCGACGGCACCCTGGAGTACTTTCACTGGTCGCCGGGCAGTCGCCACATCCTGCTCGGCCTGGCCGGCTTTGGCGCCGATCAGGCCGGCATGCAGGGGGGTGGCCGGACGGTTGAGACTCAGGATGACCTGCCCGACTGGCTGCCGGAGGTCGAGACGGCCGACGCCGACAACCTGTGGCGCAGCGTGTGGGTGTTCGATACCAAGACGGGCGAGTGTCATCGAGTGACCCGTCCGGGGCTCAACCCGTGGGAGGCCAACTGGTGCGGAGACACCCAGATTGTGACGGTCGCCTCGCCCTCGCACTCGGAGGGCAGCTGGTATGAGTCCGGGCTGTATCTGATCGACACCGCCAGCGGCCGGGAAAAGCTGGCCCACACGCCCGACGATCAACTCGGCTGACCGGTCGGCTCGCCGTCCGGACGCTGGCTGGCCTATACCGAGGCGGTGTGCAGCGACCGCTGGCTGGTGTGCGGCGAGCTACGGATGATGGATGTCCACACCGGACACACCCGGACGCTTGACACCAAGCAGGCCGGCCTTGTCCATCTGGCCTGGCGGGATGACGACCACCTGGTGTACGTCGGCCTGCGCAATCATCAGACTGTCGTCGGCGAGGTCGATGTGACCCACGACCGCACGGTCGAGTGGTGGAGCAGTGAACACCGCAGCCTGTCGGGCGCGGGCTGGGCCTATCCCACCGCCTGGCCGCTGGCCGGGGGCGGAGTCGTGGCGTTTGCCGAAGCCTATCAGGCCGCGCCCGAGCTGGTGCGTATCTCGGCCCAGGGCGAATACCAGACTGTGATATCTCTGGCCACCGAGGCCGGCCGTAGCGAGGGCTTCAACACCGGCACGATTTCCTCCATGTTCTGGCAGGCGCGTGACGGGCTGGAGCTTCAGGGCTGGCTGGTCCGTCCGCCGGGCGACGGTCCCTTCCCGCTGGTCATGGACGTGCACGGCGGCCCGGTGTGGGTCTACCGCAACCACTGGCACGGACGGCTGCGCGGTGCCAAGATTCTCGCCGACCACGGTTTTGCGCTGTTTTATCCCAACCCGCGCGGCAGCAGCGCCCGGGGCCAGGACTTCGCCCGCCTGGTCAAGGGCGACATGGGTGGCGAGGATACCCACGACTATCTGAGCGGTCTCGACGCTCTGGTCGCCCACGGCCTGGCCGACCCACAGCGGATCGGCACCATGGGTATCAGCTACGGCGGCTTCATGTCGGCCTGGCTCATCACCCAGGACCAGCGTTTCGCCGCTGCGGTGTCCAACTCGCCGGTGACCAACTGGTACAGCCAGCATCGGACCTCACAGATCGGCTTTTTTGACGAGTACTTTCTGAACGGCAGCGCCTACGAAGCCGGCGGCCTGTTCTTTGAGCGCAGCCCGGCCATGTTCGCCCGGGCGGTGAAAACGCCGACCCTGAACATCGCCGGGGCGCTCGATCAGAACACGCCGCCCACCCAGGCTCTGGAGTTTCACCGCTCCCTGCTCGAAAACGGGGTGGAGTCAGAACTGGCGCTCTATCCGCACGGTACGCACGGCATCACCACCTTTCCCGAGAACACCGACGCCACCACCCGGACGATTGCCTGGTTTCTCAAGCACCTGGGTAAAGCGTAGCAATCTCGGGCTCAGATCTTGACAGCTTGTCGTTTGAGTCGTCAGATTATCCGCTATGTGGATTCAGTGGTGTATCTCGGACAAACTGAAGCGGCTGGTTGCCTCTTTTCTGGCTGTCATTCAGGGTAGATGCGGCATACGCGCGGCGATTGCCAGGCTGAAGGCGTTTCAGGAAACGCACAGTCTGGAAGGACTGTCGGTTCGCCAGATGATCGAGGAAGGACGCAAGCACTGATGGCATTTGTTCTCGATTGCTCGGTCACCATGGCTTGGGTCTTCCCCGACGAAGCGGCAGTCAAATGATTGGCACGCTTTTGAGTTCAACCATACGTATTCGAGAATATAATCTTTCTCCCCGCTTCACTCACTCGCTGAGCGGGCCCTCGGCGGCAAAGCGGCGCAACACGTTGTCGGTGATCCGCGAGACGGTGTTGTCGTACTGATTGTGAGACAGGGCGCCGCACCAGGCAATGGAGCTGGCCGAAAAGACCGCCCCGCCCCTGGGATATTCAAAATACACCATATCGGCCCGGACCTTGGGGTTGACCGTGCCGCCCTGTTTTGAGTCGCTCAGCAGGACTTCTTCAACCACATGTTGATAGGCGTCCGAATGGCCGGACGAGGACGCCACCACCAGAGCGTGGGCGGGCGTGCCCAGGGAACGCTCAGCGCGGTCCAGCTCAAAACCGGCCGCCCCGTAGTTCAAGACCAGCGAGTCAAAGGCGCCGATGGCTTCTTCGGCGCCGATCCCCTCAAAAATGAACGCCGCCCGAGGATCGAAGCTATCGGGCTTACGCTGGTACGGCGCGCTGGTATCAAAGCCCTGAGTGGTGAAGCCGACGCCGACCAGACGCTGCGGTGTTCGGCCTCGGTCGCGCCACACGCCGCCGGGCTCTCCGGTCGTGCTGTGGTGGTATTCGCCGGGTTTGGCCTGCCAGCTGCGGGTGCCGACCCGGCGACGGACCTCCACCACGTGGGGACGGCCGGGGGCGGACGAGGTGATCCAGTAAAACCCGTTGCCGCCCAGATACATCAGCCGCCCGCCGTTATGCAGATAGGTCTCCAGGGCGTCCAGCATCGGCCCCGACCAGTACTCGGGATGACTGCCGGTGAGGATGACCTTGTACGGGGCGAGCAGATCCAGCCCCTCGGCGTGCAGATTCTCATCGGTAATGACGTCATAGGCTTGGCCCTTGGCTTCGAGCCAGTCGATCAGGTGCAGGTCAGCCGGAAACTGGTGCGGGCAGCTGAGGGTCCGCATGTGATAGCGCGGGCGCATATTCATGATCGGCCGTAGACGCGAGGAATAGCACACCCCACTGCCGTCGGTATGGTGGTCGTAGAGGCTGAGCAGGCCGTTGTCCGCCACATAGCGATCTTCAGGAGTCAGCTCTCCCCGATTCTGGTTTGGGGCCAGCTCGGGAGAAATCTCGCTCAGATGCTCGTTAGCGTAGGCCAGGTAACTGTTGGTGGGGGCCAGAAAGGCAATATCGGCCGTGGCCCGGCCCCGCGGCGGACGGACAAAGAACGGAATGTGATCCTCGCCGCCCTCGGTGCGCAGGCGTGCGGCGTAGGCCCCGCTCTTTAGATCGGCCGGTAGGGTCCAGCTGAAATCCACCTGCCAGCCGGCGTCCTCAAGGTCGTCGTCATGAAAATGGATCGCCCCGTACTCGTGTGGAGCGTTACGGAAATCCGTCTCGCTGCCGCTCCAGTTGTGGCCGGTCATGGCTCGGGCGGGCATGTTGACGGTCCGGCCGTGCAGGCCGTGGGGCGAAGTGTCGGTGACCTGCTCGGAGGCCATATCGAGCGAAAAATCCCAGGCGGCAACGAGGTCATCGCCAAAGGCCAGCGGCGAGGCGCCGCGCTGGAGCGAGATCAGCTCTTCGCGGCTCAGGCCGCGCCGGAACACGCACGGGCGCTCGATCTTGCCGTTGAAATGGTGGCCGACACGGACCTGGCCGTCAGCGCCGGACTGCCATAGGCCGGCCACCAGACAATCGGCCCGGCTCGCCGCTACGTCCCGGCTGTCGGTCGAGGCGGTCTCGCTTGCCCGGGTCTGATCCTGCGGCCAGCTGCGCAGCGGCTCTTGGTACACCGCGAGCCGACCGCTGTGGGCGTCAAAGCTCAGCGCCACAAAATACCACTCAGCCTCACGTAGCGGAGTAGCGATCCGCACCTGCTCGGTGTGTCCCGCAGCATCGGTCAGCCAACCGGTCAAGACCCCACCCTCATCCAGCACCAGGGCATAGCCACCGTCAACCTCCGACCATTTGCTCACAATCCCCTGCCGGCCTTTGTGGGGCGTGGTAGGCCAAATCCAGGCCTGGAGGGTCAGCCCCTCGGACACCCGCAGCTGCGGCGCGTCGGCTACAACGATGTGTGAGCCGGTGTGGATCGCCTGCCGGTGGCCCGGATACTCGCCGCTGACCGTCGTCGGCACGAGGTCCTCTTTGAAACCCGGTCCGCGCGGGTTGGGGTCGCCGTGGATCAGGCGGACAATATCCGCCCGGTAGGTCGGCCGCTGACAGCTCACATGAAAACGAATCGTGTCCTGGGGAGCGACACTCAGCTGATCGGCATAGCCCACAATCTCCATTGTTGTCTCCCTCCGAAATCGCTGCGGCGCGGACCGGTCAATGGCCGAGTCCGGGGATGGCCTCCAGATGCGGCAGGGGATGTCCGATGACATCCGAAAAGAGCATCAGCACCCGGTGGGTGATGCCCCACACGACCTCCTGACGGTAGCCAATCGCCGGGTACCACAGCGACACGTCCGGGGTCGGCAGGTTGAGCGAGGTGGCGTTGTGTTCGTTCCACAGATGCGCCAGGGGTATCCAGTACACCGCCCCGACCTCGTTGTTGGGGGTCAGCGGAGCGAGGCGCGGTCCCAGGTAATACACAAACGGCGCCAGGAACAGCAGCCGGTCTCGGCCGCGCAGCAGGATGGATATTTCGGGCAGCGCGCCGAGCCGCTGGGCGGGCGTCAGGACAAGGCCGACCTCTTCGCGCGTCTCACGCTCGGCCGTCTCCTGCAGGCTGGCGTCCTCGGTCGCAGCCCGGCCGCCCGGCAGGGCCATGTCTCCCGACCACGGATCGCCGTCGCGGTCGGCACGGCGGATTACGCACAGGTGCAGGTCGGGTTCGGCGCCGGCCAGAACGAGCGCCACCGCAGTCCGGTTGCGGTCGAGCTGAGACGGTCCTGCGGCCGGGGCGGGCTGAGCCAGGGCGTTTTGGATGGCGCGAATGCGAAACACGCTAAGCCTCCCGTTTCCCGGCGATTATTCTGTTGTTCGGCCACCTTTGTCAAACCGGCCGCCCCGGCAAACTTGACGCTGGCGCACGAGCGGAGTACGGAAAAGGGGAACGATGATCTCTTTCCGACGGGGCGGTTGTCATCGTTGACCTGTAACAGCAAAGGAGGGACGCCTATGGCCAAAACATATGCCAGACAGATGCTCTCGTACGAGACCGCAGCCAAGATGGTGGCGGCGGCGGTTGCCAAAGCCGAGGAGCTGGGCTGCAAACAGAACGTGGCGGTAATTGACAGTGGCGGGAATCTCAAGGCCCTGGCCAGTATGGACGGGGCGCTGCTGCTGGGCATTGAGGGCTGCCAACGCAAGGCATTTACCGCCCTGTTCGGCGTTGGCACCAAAGACCTGTACGGTGTCATCAAGGACGACCTGTCGCTGGTCGTGGGCTTGTCCCACTTCTCGCGGGCGACCCTGGTCGGCGGCGGCCTGCCGATTGTGGTCAACGGCGAAGTCATCGGCGGCATCGGAGTCGGAGGGGGGACGGTTGACGAGGACATCGCCTGCTCCCAGGCCGGGCTGGACGCCATTGCCGACTGATCGTCACAGAAAGGAAACCGAAGATGCAAACCATTGGCAAAGAGCACATCGTGCGCACGTTTGACGCCGACCACCCCGCAGCCGCCAGGGTCAAGCCCGGGGAGGTGTTTGTGATGGAAACCAACGACCGCTTTCGGGACTGGAACGAGGGCGGGGAATGGCCCATGGAGCAGCTGACGGTCATGACCGGGCCGGTCCATATTGAGGGGGTGCAGCCCGGCCAGGTGCTGGCGGTGGAAGTCCTGGACATCAAAGCCGCCCAGGGCTTTGGCTATGTGGTGGCCATTCCGGGTTTTGGCCTGCTCAAAGATGAGGTCGAGTTTCGGAAAAAAGTCGTCCCGATTGAGGGCAACCGTATTCGCTACAACGACAGTCTGAGCCTGCCCTTCATCCCCAACATCAGCAAGATCGGCTTGGCGCCGGCCGAGGGCTCGCAGCCGAGCGGGGCGTGCGGGGATTTTGGCGGTCAGCTGAGTAACAGCCAGCTGGGGATTGGCTCAACGGTCTTTCTGCCGGTGTTTGTCGAGGGCGGGCTGCTGACCATCGAAGACGTACACGCCAGGATGGGCGACGGCGAAGCCACCGCCTCGGCGGTGGAGATCGCAGCCGAAGTCACCCTGCGCTGCCACGTCGCCACCGAACTGCCCCTCAGCCAGCCAATCGTGATCACCCAGGACGAGGTCCAGACCATGGGCAGCGGCGAGACGGCCGAAGCGGCGGCGCGAGCGGCTGTGGACGAACTGGCCCGGCTGCTGGTCGAGCGGACCGACGCCGATATGACCGAGGCGGCGATACTGGCCAGTGTAGCGGCCGATCTGCGGATCTCGGAGATGGCCGGCAGCCCGTGTCATATCCGGGCGGCCATGAAGCGCGAGATTCTGGGTTTGTAGTCGCCGCTTAAACCCTGGGCTCTGTTGAAAGGCTGTTGAGTCCAGGAGGTCGTAGAACAGGCCGGTCACGCCCCTGCCCTAGGCACGGGGCTGTGACAACCTCCGCTTGATCCCTGAGCGATGTCTCTCCGCCGACGGGCTCGCGCGCAACCGCCTGTGTTGCCTTCCGTTCCTCCCTCCTCAAGTTGCGAACAGAATAGAGCGCGCCAACAGCGCTTATGAGACTGGGTAAGACCTGCTCCCGCCGCCCCACAAAAGATTTGCAAAACCGCAGATTTTCTCTTGTTTAGACAGAAAAAAACTGTTAGTTGTCATGACACACTGAACGTATGAACGGGACAGCTTGCTGTGCGTTCCTCCGGCCACCGGCTACCTGCCCAAGAGCGGTTATAAAGCGAGCCCAGTTAAGAAAAAGCCCTGCTTAGTGCGGGGCTTTTTCATTGTGGGGTCTTAATCAGCTTGTTTGCCTGTCTGTTGTGGGCAATGACGAAGAACCCGATTTTCTTCCTCTTCGGCTGCGAAGAGTCATGATCTTCATCTCTGACATAAGCACTTTCAACAAAGAGCCTTAGCAGGCCGCCACGTGCTCTCGACACCTGGAAATAGACTTCATACTCTCTCTTTTCCCCGCTCCCGCTTACCAGCTCGATCACAAAAAAATTGTCTCTCCCAGTGTGGAAACAAGGTCGTTTATCGACCGATTTCGCTATCTCCGGCAAATTGAACGAGAGGGCGTACCGGTCAAAGCAAAAAATCCGTGTTTCCCGCGAGTCCGAATAGTGCAAAACACTATCCACGTGACGCAACTCTTCGTTGTGGTGAGTGTTTGGGCCGCGAGTAAAGCAGTGCAGGCCGAACTCGATGACAAACCTGTATTTCTGCTCTTGCTTGCCCGCTTTTGCCGTCTGGGTGAATTCCCATTCAAATTCTGCCAGGTGATCGAGAGAGTAGGTTGTCCCCCGATATGTAAAAGCGTTCCAAGTCTTGATAGCCTTACTCCGTCAGAGTTGAAGCCCTGCGCTGTCCCACTGACGGGAGACAGCCTCACGAAATCTCGACATCTTCGACAATGAAGACGCGCGAGCTGGCAAAGTCGACAAACTTCAGCTCATCGGGCCGGATGATTTCGAGATAGCGGGGATGGCTGAAGGCTTTGCCAATGTCCTCGACGCTGTCAAACCACAGCTCGGCAATGCCGTCGAACGGGGCCTCGTCCTGGGGCGGGAAGCCGGGCACGGAGTCACCCATCGTGTGGCCCTGGACATAGCGGCGGACATAGGCCCAAAACTCGGGCACGCTGCGGACCAGCGGGCCGTGGTTGTTTTTCCAGTAGTCCTGAAACTCGGCGGTTGTCATACCGGCTTTGCGACGGGCGCAGGCAACAAACTTGACCATCTATTTCTCCTTGTCCGGGCTGAGCTGCCCGTGTCTGACTGCGGAGCTATAGCCGCTGGCTCGGCCGGAGTCAAACGGCGTTCCGGCTATCGGTGGCGCATCTTGCCAAAGCCGAGACCGATACTCTAGGATGGCGGGCAGTTCGCGTGTATCACCAACTGTTCAGCGAAGGAGAGACGCAGCATGTCAAGCAGCCTTGCCGGCGGATACGTGTCAGCCGATGGTCATGTGGTCGAACCGGCCGATCTGTGGACCAGCCGCATGGAGGCCCGCTTTCGCGACCGGGCGCCCCATATCGAAACCCGCAAGTCGATCGACTTCTACGTTGTCGATGGGCTCGACCCAGTCGCCGTCGGCCTCGATGGAGCAGCCCTGGAGAGTAAAATCGCCGGCAAGGTCGAGTCGCCGGTGGCCCGTCACGCGGATACCCGGCCGGGCGCCTCAGACCCCCACCAGCGGCTCAAAGACCAGGATCTGGACCATCTGCGGGCGGAAGTCATCTATCCCGGCCAGTGGAGTCTGATGTTCTACCGCATTGCCGACGCCGCGTATCAGCGCGCGGCCGTCCGCGTCTATAACGACTGGCTCAGCGAGTTCTGTTCCTACGCCCCACAGCGCCTGCTCGGCGCGGCGATTCTGCCCATGCAGGGCCCCCTGGAATGGGCGACCGAAGAGGCCGAACGGGCGGCCACGCTCGGACTCAAGGCGGTCATGATTCCGGCCGCCGTGCCCGTCAAGCCGTACATCCATCCGGACTATGAGCCACTGTGGGAGCGTTTGGAAGAGATTGGCCTGCCGGCCGTCGCCCACTCGGGCACGGCTGCGGATATCGGCGCCTCAACCGTCGCCAAGGCGCGCAAGAACGGTCCCGGCATGGCCTTCATGGACGAGAAGGCGTTTCAGCCCATGAACGCCCTGACCGAGCTGATCTGGAGCGGCGCTCCCCAGCGCCACCCCCGCCTTAAGTTCATCATCTCCGAGGGCGGAATCGGCTGGATTGCGTGCATCCTGCGTCTGATGGACCACTGGTGGGAAGATCATCACCGCTGGATGCAGCCCAAGCTCGACGCGCCGCCCAGCAGCTATTTCAGGCGGCAGTTCTGGGCCACCTTTGAAGACGACCGGGCCGGCATCCTGACCCGCGAACTGATGGGTGTTGATCGCCTGATGTGGGGCGCCGACTATCCGCACACCGAAGGCACGTTTCCAAAATCTCAGCGCCAGATCGCCCAGGACTTTGTCGGCGTGCCCGAAGACGAGGTGTACCAGATGGTGATCGGCAATGCGGCCACGCTGTTCGGCCTCGAAGTCTGAGCCGAGCGTCGGGCCAGACCCGACACCCACAGCTCAGTCTTCCCACTCCATGATGCGCGCCGCCTTGTGGGTATCGGCGTACTCCTCAATTTTGGCGATCTGGCCGGCCCGACAGTGGTAGACCCAGCAGTATTCGTTGTCGTACTGCTGGCCCTGGCGGGTTTTGGCCGAAATGGAGTGTTGGACAACCGCAGTATCGCCGTCGGCCAGGATGCGGTGGATGTTGAGGCGGAAGGTCTTCATGTCGAAGATGCGCTTGGGCGTATCTCCCCCCAGCTCTTTGGTGACGGCCTCGCGGCCTCTGACGACCTCCAGCGGCGCACTCTCGGGCGGGTACCACTCCACGTCCTCGGCCAGCAACGAGGCCAGCTTGTCCCGATTCCCGGTCGGCAGGGTTTCGTAATAGCTTGTGATCAGGGCGCGCGTCTCTTCGGTCTGCATAGGCGAGTCCTCCTGTGTGCCCACCTTTAGCGCACGCCCCGCCTTTTACAAGCCCAAGACGGTCTTGTATCGTCAGGGCTGCCGATACGGAGGAGACGCATGATTGAACCCTACAATGCCGTCGGATTAGTGCCTACGTTCTGGGGCATTCGCAAGCGCGAGGATATGCAGAAAAACATCGAGCATATCAAAAGCCTGACCACGGCCGCGTTCTGGCTGTCGAACCTCGATATCCCGGTCCGGCTGCTGGCCATCCCGGAGGGGGCGCTCCAGGGTTTCAACGACGAGGTGCTGGACGTTGACCACACCGAATTCGCCCGCACCTGCGCGATTGATATTCCCGGCCCCGAGACCGACCAACTGGGCGAGCTGGCCCGCCAGTGGGGGGTGTTCATCATGGCTCAGGCCAAGGCCCGGCACGAGGACTGGCCGAACCTGTTTTTTAACGTCGGTTTCATCCTTGACCCGGACGGCAAACTCATCCTCAAGCACTACAAGATTTCTGCCCTGCTGCCGTGCGAGCGCTCGGTCTCGCCGCACGACGTGTTCGACTGGTGGGTCGACAAATACGGTCGCAGCCTGGACGCCTTCTGGCCGGTCGCCGATACCGCGATTGGGCGGCTGGGGATCATGATGGCGATGGAGGGCAATTACCCCGAGAACGGCCGCGGCCTGGCCATGAACGGGGCCGAGCTGGTCTACCGCGCCTCCCTGCCCGGTCCGTTCACCCAGAACGACATGTTCGAGATCTCCAACCGGGCTCGCGCCCTGGAGAACAATATGTACGTGGTGGCGCCCAACATCGGCGGCTACCATCTCTACCCGGACAGCCAGACGCCCATCGACGCCGGCAGCGGCCAGTCCATGATCGTTGACTACAAAGGCGCGATCGTCGGCAAGCAGCGCGACACCAACGGCTCGACCTATGTCAGAGGTGTCATCGACATCGAAGCCCTGCGCCACCACCGGGCCACAGCCCAGGTGACGAATTGGATGAAAGACATCCGGGCCGAAATGGCTCAGCTCATCTACGAGAAGCCGATTTATCCCAAGAATCGCTATCTCGACCGCATCCCCGGCAAACACGCCGAGTACAAGGCCGAGGTCATCGACAAGCAGATTGGGCTGATGCAGGAGCGGGGGATCTGGAAAGCACCGTCGAAATGAGGTGAGGCGGGCGACTCCCTCACTCCTACTGTCCCGCCGTCGCCAATTTTTCTGTCAGCCATACGTTGACGAGCGTCTCGGTCGAGACTCCCTGTCGATGGGCATAGGTGTCGTTGACCAGGCGACACAGCTCCGGGCTGTGCTCGTCAACCCGGATATACATCGACGGGTTGGACAAGATTTCGACCTCCACCCCGCCCGTATTCATATCTTCGAGACGCTGGCCGTGATCCCAGGCCGGCAGGGGCGTGCCGGCCCAGATGCCGATCAGACGCCCGCGTGCGTCGTGGTCCAAGACCACCTCGTCGGGATAGTAGTCTTTGATTTTCAAGAAGAAGGCTTCGGGAAACGAGTGGCAGTAAAAGTCGATTTTCATGGCAAGCCCTACGCGGTTTCCAGTCGCGGTGAAATCTTCTCAGCCCGCCGACACCACCGACGCACCCCCGGCTTGCCGGTCGAGAAAGGCGGCCAAGGCAGCGTTAAACGCCTCGGGGCGTTCGAGGTTGGTCAGATGACCGGCGGCAGGAATTTTTACCAGGGCGGCACCGGCAATACTGTCGGCCAGAAATTCTGAGGCCTGGGGCGGGGTGACCTGATCCTCCTCGCCGACAATGACCAGGGTCGGCACGCTGATCCGCGACAGCACGGGTCGGAAATCGGTCGTCACAATGGCGTGCAGGGCCTGCTTGTACGGCTCGACCCGTAAGGCCGACAGCGAGGCCTGGAGTTTTGCCCGCACCGCAGCAGACGCGCCTGCGGCCACCAGCACCTCGACCACATCCGGGGCAATATCCCGCGGGCTGAGGCCCCGCTCCAGAGGGTCGAGACGGCGGGCCAGAAAGTCGCGTGCGACCTCCTCGGGCGCTCCGCCAAAACCGGCCGAGGTATCGACCAGAGACAGGCTGGCGACCCGCTCGGCATACCGGTCGTAGAAGTCCTGAAGAATCATCCCGCCCATGGACAGGCCGACCAGATGCGCCCGCTCGGCCTGCAGGTGATCCAGCAAACGCGACAGATCGTCGGCATAATCGCCGAAGCGCAGGGTCTGGGGCGAGTCGTGACTGTCGCCATAGCCGCGGGCATCCCAGGCTACGGCACAGAAGCGCGAGCCGAAGAATTCGAGCTGACCGGTCCAGTTGGTGCGGTTGCCGCCGATACCGTGGAGAAAGACCAGCAGCGGGCCGCTGCCGACAATATCGTAGGCAATCGAGACCGGGTCGGGCGTGTGGCGGGTTATCGGCATCAGAGCCTCACATCGCTTCCAGGGTCTGAATCCCCAGCAGCTCCAGGCCCGTCTTCAGATAGCGGGCGGTCAGGTGACACAGCAACAAACGGGTCGGGCGCTGGTCTAAGGGCGCTTTCAGCACCGGATGAGCCTGGTAGAAGAGGTTGAACTTGGTAGCCAGTTCGTACAAGAAACCGGCCAGCAGGTTGGGCTTGGAGGCGCGTTCGACTTCGAGCAAGACATCGCCAAAGCGAATCATCTGCTTGGCCAGCTCTTGTTCCTGGGACTCCCGAAGCCGGACCTCCATGTCCGGGCTGGGCTGCCAGTCGGCCAAGCCACCGCGCCGAAAAATCGAGCGGATGCGGGCGTACACATACTGGAGATAGGGCGCCGTGTTGCCCTCAAAGGCCAGCAGCTTGTCCCAGCTGAACCGGTAGTCGGCCGTCCGGTTCTGCATCAAATCGGCATACTTCACCGCCCCCAGCCCCACCACCCGGGCAACCTCGTGCTGTTCGGCCTCGGACAGGCTGGGGTTTTTGTCGTGGACCACGGCCAGGGCGCGCTGGACGGCTTCGTCGAGCAGCGCTTCGAGCTTGACCGGCTCACCCTCGCGAGTCTTGATCGGCCTGCCGTCCTCGCCCAGGATGGTGCCAAACCAGACGTGCTCGAGCCGGGGCTGATAGCCCCATTTGCGGGCGGCGGCAAACAGCTGCTTGAAGTGCAGCTGCTGGCGGCCGTCGGTGACGTACACAATGCGGTCGGGCTGAAACGTTTCGACCCGATACCGAATCGTCGCCAGGTCGGTGGTGGCGTACAGAAAAGCCCCGTCCGACTTCTGGATCAGAAACGGACGCTCGACCAGCTGCGGGTCATCGTCATAAAAGACACACACCGCCCCCTCACTGGGTCGGGCAATGCGTTTGTCCTGCAAGTCCTGCACCACCCCGGCCAGCATCGGATTATAAAAACTCTCGCCCAGCCAGTGGTCGAAGCGGACGTCGAGCCGGCTGTAGAGCCGCTCAAAGGCGTGGCGCGAAATATCCATGAACTCGTGCCACAGGGCCGTATTATCGGCATCGCCCTGCTGCAGCTTGGCCAGCTCGTGGCGAGCCTGCTCGGCGACCGCCGGGTCGGTCTTGGTCTGGGCCTGGACCGTCTTGTAGATGCGCTCCATTTCGCTCAGCGGGTCGCGGCGGTAGGCGTCTCGGTCCAAGACGCTTCGATAGCCGACGATCAGCATGCCAAACTGGGTGCCCCAGTCGCCGACATGATTGTCCGTCACCACCCGATGACCGAGAAAGCGCAGGACACGGCTCAGCACGTCGCCCAGGATCGTCGAGCGGATGTGGCCGACGTGCATGGGCTTGGCAATATTGGGCGCGCTGAAGTCAATCACAATCGTTTCCGGCCGCGCCACCGCTTCCACCCCCAGCCGAGCGTCGAGCGCGGTTCTGAGGACGGTCCGGCCGAGCCAGCCGGGATCGAGACGAAAATTGATGAAGCCGGGCCCGGCAATCTCCCAGCTGGCCGGAATCTCGTCGGGATTCCGATTCATCTGATTCAGCTGGTCGCTGACCTCTTGGGCGAGCTGGCGGGGGTTTTTCTTTTGCGTCTTGGCGACCGCCATGACGCCGTTGGCCTGATAATCGCCAAACTTGGGATTGGCCGCCGGGTTGACCAGGGCGGGCGCCGACAGGCCGCTGACCGCAGTCAGGGCCGCAGCGGTTTTTTCTTCGAGTAGCTGTTGAATCGTTGACATGACGGCTGATACAGGGCTGGCTTGGGCATCGGCACATGTATCAAATGCCGTTCTGACTCCGCAAGAGTCCCTACACGCGGCAATTTGCGTCGGTCCCGACTTTATGTCATTTTTTTGGCTGGGAATGTAGAATTGGACCAGAACGCAGGACACGATGCCGGCCCGAGCCGGCTCAGCGTACAGCCGGCGCAGTGGCGCGAATGGCTGGCCCTGCGTTCGGTGCGTGGGGTGGGCAATGTCACCTACCGGATGTTGCTTGAGCGTTTCGCGTCGCCACAGGCTGTTTTCGCCGCCTCTGTGGCGGGGCTGACAGAAGCCGGAGTCCAGCCGACCGTGGCCCGCGCCATTGTTCGTTTTGATGAATGGTCGGCGGTTGACACCGAGTTGGAGCGGATCGCCGAGGCTGGGGTACGTGTGGTGACCCGGGCCGATGCGGAATATCCGGTGAATCTCACGCATGTGCACGACCCGCCGCCCTTTGTGTATATCCGGGGCAGCCTGGCGCCGCAGGACCAGAGCGCCATCGCCATTGTCGGCGCGCGGTCTGCCAGCGCCTACGGGCGAGAGGTGGCCAGACAGTTGGCCCGCGATCTGGCCCACCGACGGGTGACGGTGGTCAGTGGGCTGGCCCGGGGAATTGACGCCGAGGCGCACCGGGCGACGCTGGAAGCCGGGGGGCGCACGATTGCCGTGCTGGGCTCAGGACTCGACGTGATTTACCCGCCCGAGCATCGACGATTGGCCCACGATATGGCTCAGCACGGGGCGGTAATTTCGGAATTCGCCCTGGGCAGCCGACCCGAAGCCGGCCATTTTCCCTACCGCAACCGGGTGATCAGCGGCCTGAGCCTGGGGACGGTGGTGGTTGAGGCGACCGAAAAGAGTGGCTCGCTGATAACCGCCCGGTGTGCCCTGGAGCAAAACCGGGAAGTGTTTGCCGTTCCGGGTCAGATTACCGCCAGCCGTAGCCGGGGACCGCACGAGCTGATCAAACAGGGGGCCAAACTGGTGCATGGCGTCGAGGATATCCTGAGCGAAATTGCTGCGGCGGTCACGTTTCAGACCGAACCGCACGACGGAGCGGAGTCTAGCCTTGAACCAGCCGGGATTGGTACTCTTGAGCCGGACGAGGAGCGGCTGGTGCAGCTGTTTGACGGGGAGCCCTTGCATGTTGATATGTTGATTGCCAGAAGTGGACTTGGGCCGGCCCGTGTGCTTGAGGTATTACTAGGGCTGGAACTCAAAGGGATGGTCACCCAACTGCCCGGCACCCATTTTATCCGGGCATGAGGGACCAGGAGGAGCGTGGCTGTGGCCGTGTAGCGGCCCAGGACAGGGAGTGGGAACAGTACAATGGCGAAAAATCTGGTGATTGTGGAATCTCCGGCCAAAGCCAGGACGATCGGCAAATACCTGGGCCGTGACTACCAGGTCAAGGCCTCGGTCGGGCATATCATGGACTTGCCCAAGAGCAAGCTGGGGGTGGACGTGGACAACGGCTTTGCCGCCCAATACCAAGTCATTCGCGGCAAGGCCAAGGTAGTTGAGGATCTGCGCAGGGCGGCCAAGGGTAAACAGCGTATCTTTCTCGCTTCTGATCCGGACCGGGAAGGCGAAGCCATTGCCTGGCATGTTGCTGAAAAAATAGGCGGCAAAAACGGCCTGAAAGATACCAAGCTCTACCGCATCCTGCTCAACGAAATCACCCAACAGGCGGTCAAAGACGCGCTCAACAATCCCAAGGAACTCAACCGCGAACGCTACGACGCCCAGATCGCGCGCCGGGTTCTGGACCGCTTGGTCGGTTATAAGATCAGCCCGATTCTGTGGCAAAAAGTCCGCCGGGGACTGTCGGCCGGGCGGGTCCAGTCGGTGGCGGTGCGGATCATCAGCGAACGCGAGCAAGAGATTCGTGCCTTTGAGCCGGTCGAATACTGGTCAATTCGGGTCAATCTCGAAGGCCAGCTGCCACCGCAGTTCGAGGCCCGGTTGGCCAAGGTCGGCGAGCTGCGGGTGGACACCGCCGCCACGCAGGTGCTGGATGCCAACGGACTGCCGGCTGGCGTCGGCGAGGAGACGGAGGGCACCGCCGGTGTCCGGATTGGCAGCCAAGAGGCAGCCCAGGCGGTGCTGAAGCGGATCGAGGGGGCCGAGTGGCGGGTCACCGGTGTGACCACGCGTGACCGACGCCGGAAGCCAGCCCCGCCGTTCATCACCTCGCGCCTCCAGCAAGAGGCCTCCCGCAAGCTGCGTTTCGCTCCCAGTCGGACCATGGGCATCGCCCAGCGCCTGTACATGGGGGTGAAGCTCGGTGCGGAGGGAGAGGTTGGACTGATCACGTATATGCGGACGGATTCGCCGCGCATCTCGCCCCAGATGACGGCGGCCGCGCGGGCGTATCTGACCGCCAGCTACGGCGCCCGATATGTCCCCGAACGACCGAACAGCTATCGCTCGGCAAAGAGCGCCCAAGAGGCCCACGAGGCGATTCGTCCGACCTCCCTGGACTACACCCCGGAGTCGGTCGCCCCGTATCTCAAGCCGGAAGAACTCAGACTGTATACTCTGATCTGGAACCGGTTTCTGGCCAGCCAGATGGCCCCGGCCGAGTTTGCACAGACCAGTGTTGATATTGCGGCCAATGACTGTGAGTTCCGGGCCACCGGTCAAGTCATGCGCTTCGATGGGTTTCTGCGTATCTATGCGGAAGGGACAGACGATACGACCAAGGCCGATGAGGACGAAGAGAAGCAGCTGCCACCGCTGACTGAGGGGGAAATCCTGACCCTGCTGAACGTGACGCCCAATCAGCACTTCACCCAGCCACCACCCCGCTTTACCCAGGCTACGCTGATCAAAGAGCTGGAAGAGGACGGGATTGGTCGTCCGTCAACCTACGCGTCAATCATGAGTACGATTCTTAATAAAGAGTACGTCTCTGAAGACGAGCAACGGCGCTTGCGGCCGACCGACCTCGGCATGCTGGTCACCGAACTCCTGGTCGAGTCCTTCCCGGGTATTCTGAACGCCGAGTTCACCGCCGGGATGGAACAAATCCTCGACAACATCGAAGAGGGGAACGAGCATTGGCAGCAGGCCATTGCACGCTTCTACCAACCCTTTTCGGCCAGCCTCGAACGGGCTGAAAAAGAAATGCGGGATGTCAAAGGCGCGGGCACGCCGACCGACCTCGCCTGCAACGAATGTGCGAACGGCAAGCTGGTCATCAAGTGGGGCCGCAACGGTGAGTTCCTGGCCTGCACCAACTACCCCGATTGCACCGCAACCCGTAACTTCAGCCGCGACGAACAGGGGCAGATCGTACCCCAAGACACGGCCGAAACCCAGACCGATGAAACCTGCGAGGAGTGTGGCCGGCCCATGCAGGTCCGCTTTGGTCGGTATGGCAAGTTTCTGGGCTGTTCGGGCTATCCGGAGTGCAAGACGATCAAAAAGCCGGGCCGGGCCGCAGCCGTATCCCTGGGCATCACCTGCCCGGACTGCCAGCAGGGCGAGCTGCAACAGAAGCAGTCCCGGCGCGGCAAGACCTTCTACAGCTGCAACCGCTACCCCAAGTGCAAGTTTGCTCTGTGGGACAAACCCGTATCCACGCCCTGCCCGCAGTGTCAGGCGCCCTTTGTGGTTGAAAAAACAACCAAGCGGGCCGGTACGGTTCGGCGCTGTTTTCGTGACGAGTGCGACTATACCGCACCGCTGGGGCAGGAACTGCCCACAGTCGATCCACCGGTCGAACAGGTGGCCGGCTGAAGAGGGACGCTGAATGCAGAACGATGACTGGCGGCAATGCGCCGTTCGGTATGATGAGCCCGTTTTCTGAACTTTGACCCAGCATGCAAACCATCACAGTCATTGGCGGTGGGCTGGCCGGCAGCGAAGCCGCGTGGCAAATCGCCCAATCCGGCCTGGCCGTGCGTTTATACGAAATGCGGCCGGTGCGGCCGACCGCCGCCCACCACACGGACGGCTTTGCCGAGTTGGTGTGTTCCAACTCTCTGCGCAGCGCGTCGCTGACAGCCGCAGTCGGACTACTCAAACAGGAAATGCGCCACCTGGGCTCCTTGATTATGCGCGCGGCGGATGCCTCGCGGGTTCCTGCCGGCCAAGCCCTGGCCGTGGATCGGGAGGTATTTTCGCGCACGGTGGGTCAGGCGCTGAGCGGTCATCCGCTGATCGAGATCCGGCGCCAAGAGGTTGACCGCCTACCGAGCGGCGTCACAGTCGTGGCCACCGGTCCCCTGACCTCGTCCGCCCTGTCGGCCCGCCTGCAGGCCCTGCTTGGCAGGGACTATCTGTATTTTTACGATGCCATCTCTCCCATCATCCAGGCCGACTCCATCAATCAGGCCGTTGTGTTTCGGGCTTCTCGTTATGATCGTGGCGGTGACGACTATCTGAACTGCCCGCTCAGCCGGGACGAGTATGAGCGCCTCGTTGACGACATTGTGGCGGCCCGCAAGGTCGAGACCAAAGAGTTTGAGCGGGCGGTATATTTTGAGGGCTGCCTGCCGATCGAGGAAATGGCCCGACGCGGCAGAGACACCCTGGCCTTTGGACCGCTGAAGCCGGTCGGACTGAGCGACCCGCGCACGGGCAGTCGCCCCCATGCGGTTGTCCAACTGCGCCAGGACGACCGAGCCGGCAGCCTGTGGGGTATGGTCGGCTTTCAGACCAAGATGAGCTACCCGGAACAGCGCCGGGTGTTTCGGACCATCCCGGGTTTGGAGGCGGCCGAGTTTGTGCGGCTGGGCAGCCTGCACCGCAACACCTTTATCGACTCCCCCCGGCTGCTGAAACCAACCCTACAGTTTCGGGACCGCGCCGACCTGTTCTTTGCCGGCCAGATGGTCGGGGTAGAGGGCTATTTGGAGTCGGCCGCAGCCGGGCTGCTGGCGGGTCTGAACGCCGCCCGCTACGCCCAACAGACACCGCTCCTGGTCGCCCCGGCGACGACCGCCCTGGGCTCCCTGTTCACCTATGTCACCAGCAGCGAACGCCGCGAGTTTCAGCCCATGAACACCAACTACGGCCTGTTTCCGCCCCTCTCGCGACGCTTGCGGGGACGCGAAAAAAAGGCCGCCCTGGCCCAGCGGGCGCTGTACGACCTGGCCGCCTGGCAGACCGCCCATCACCTGCCCGACGCGGCGCCGGAGTCGGGCCCCCACGCCTCCCTCGTCGGAACCGCCTGAGCCGCCGATGACCTTCTCCCGGCACCCCGCGTCGGAGACACCGGCGATCTGTGGCCGGCCAGTTTGCTCGGGCCGGTTGTGCGCCGGGCTGGGCCTGGCAGGCGCCCTGCTCGTCTCGTGCGCCACCGCTCCCCAGCCCAGTTTTCGTCCACCGCCACCCTCTCAGGCTCAGACCCAGACCTGCGGCGACTTGCAGGTCCGTTTCACCCTGAGCTACGGACAGGCCGACACACCCACCTATACCGCAGCCATTCGAGATAGCGCCGGCCAGCCGCCGACCGCGGTCAGCCGGGTGGTGTTTGCCTTCACCCCGCTGCTGGAGTTGGGCATCCTGGGCAGCACGACCACGACACTCGTTGCCACGCCGATAGGAGAGGGTCGCTATCGGTCGACCGGCGGCCTGCGGTTGTACACCGACAGCTGGCAGGTCGAGGTCATCGTGCGGCAGACCGATGCCGCAGAGGTGGTGTGTCCCTTCTCGGTCCAGCTCTCGCCTGTCGTTGCTGGTGTGGCGCAGCGACGCTTGCACCGTCCGGTCAGGCGGTTTATGGTGGGGGCACTTGGCTGACTCCGGCCCACAAAGGAAGGCGAGCCATGCACCTCATCTGCTGCTGTCTGCTGGTCGTGTCGGGATGTCTGCTAACGGCGTGTTCGCCCAAGGGCAAACCGGTGGCCTGGGTGCAGAGAACCGCGCCGATCTATCCCAGCCCCCGTCCCCACGACTGTCAGATGGCGGTCCTCCAAACCCCGCCCGACAGAGCCCACGAAACCATTGCCCAAATCTGGTCCTACGGCAACAAACAGGACGAGCTGCCCCGCATGCAACACCTGATCCGTTTTGAAGCCTGTCAGCTCGGTGCCCACGCCGTCATCTTACTGCCGGTCCAAGATGTCAATCACGTCAATACCTTTAACGCCTATCCGGACTGGACGACCGAACTGTCCGGCTTTGGCCAGGGAGCGGCGTCGGTCCGGGTCCGAACGAATAAAACCTTCAGCCTCTCCCAGGTGGGCTTTGCCCTCGTCTACCTCCAAGACGGGGACACCAGTCAGAAGAAGACAAACAATGCTCAAAATAATGCTGTTCATTGATGGGACGTGGCTGTACTCGAACACGCCCCGTCTGGCCGATTCGTATGGCAAGGGAGACTTTCAACTCGACTTTGGCCGTCTGCCTCAGGTCCTGGCCGAAGAGCTTCGGAGTCAGCTGAACGAGCTCGACGTCCACGTCGTCCGCACCTACCTGTTCGGCAGCTATGCCGCCAACTATGACCCGCAGGACCACGAGGTCGTCCAGCGTCGTCTCGATTTCTTCTTTCGGCTCAAAGAAGAGTACCACTACGAGCTGGAGACCTTCCCAATCAACTTTCGCGGTCGGCGCCTGCGCCGGGTTGATCGCGACCCCAGCGATCCGTTCGAACCCAAAGAAAAATGCGTGGATATTTCCCTGGCCACCTCCATCCTGTACTACGCCGCCATGCCCAACGCCTACGATATTGCCGTGGCCGTGGTTGGCGATCAGGATTTCAAACCGGTCTTGCAGCACGCTCGGCGGCTGGGCAAACAGGTGGCGCTGGTCAGTATCCAGGGCAGCTGCGCGCCGGAGTTCGCCGACCCTCGAGACGAAGCCGGGGTCAAGGATTTTGATATCATCTGGCTGGACGACCTCCTCCACCGCCTGGAACTCAAATACGAACGCCACCAACTCGACTGCCAGTCGCCCGGCCACGCCGGCGACCGCCGGGTGTGGACGACTTTCCACCCGCGCAAAGGTCAGAAATTCTTCTGCGACGCGTGTCGGGAAGCGTTTGCCCAGCAACGGCAGGAAATCCAACACGAGTATCTGAGCGGCAACGCCGCAGCGGGCGGGGCCGGCGCTCAGGTCGAGCTCGGCGCAGCGCTCAGAGGCCTGATCAAGAAAAAGGTCGCCGAGCGCGGTTTCGGCTTTATCCAGGGCGCTGACGGACAGGACTACTTTTTTCACATTACCGATATCGAGCCGGGGTTCGCCTTTGAAACCCTCGACGAGGGCAGAGCGGTCGACTTCGTGGTCAAGAAGGTACCCGAGTTCGAGCGAGCCGGGGCAGCCCAAAACGTGCTGCCCGTGACCGAGCCGAACGCGGACAGCGCGTCGGACACGGAATCCTAGCGCGTTTCACGTTAGGCTGTAGCCCTGCCCCTACGCTTTTCATCATGCCGGACGTGATCCGGCATCCCTGCTTCGACCAAGTACAGATGAGCCAGCACCGCAACCGTGAAGAGGTCGTCAATACACAACTGGCGGTGCTGATCTCCAAGCTCGGCGTCACCGCCGACGCGGAAACCATCCATCTCCACGGCACCCACCGGCCCGATGTGCTGTTTCAGCTGCGTGGTCTGCGGGCAGTCATCGAAGGCAAGTTCGCCGATGTAGCGAACGCCGAACAGATCGTCCTGGACGACGCCCGCAAGCGTGTTCGCGCGGGCATTGCCCACATAGCTGCGGCGACCGTCTATCCCGTCGCGCTTCGCACTACACCCACCACGAAGATTCTTGACACGCTCTCCGATGCGCGCTTGCGGTACTGCATTATTACGGAGACCTCCGATAGCAACGACTGGTTTGAGGGGAATCCGGCGTCGCTGATGGAATCCCTGCGCCGGGCGCAAGAGGCACTCAGCCAGGATGATATTGTTGAGCGGACAGCCAAAGCGCTGCACGGCCAACTGGTCAGTGTTGCCCAGCTCTGGCTCGGACAGGCAGGGGCGTGCGACCGTCTGTCAAACATTCTTGGTATCACACCGCCAAAGGGCGAGACGCCAGAAAAAGCCGAAGGGAGACGCGAGACAGCCGCTAAGGTCTCGGCCCTCGTGCTGGCAAATGCGCTGATTTTTCAAGAACAACTGGCGATGACCAATGGCCGTGTCAGGCCGCTACGGAAGATCGAAAAGGAAGCCGATTTCGTTGGCGTTCTGGCGACGCATTGGCGCTGGATATGGGAGAACATCAACTATGTGCCGATTTTCCAGCTCGGTGAGCGGGTACTTGATGAACTGCCGAGCGCGCCCAGCACCACGCGGGCAGTCAGTGCAGTGCTGACACAAGCCAGAGCCATTTGCGAGCAGCAGGCCGCCCTGCGCCACGACCTGATGGGCCGCATCTATCACTGGCTGCTGCACGAAGCGAAATATCTCGGCACCTATTACACCTCGGTGCCCGCCGCTACGCTGCTGCTCAAGCTGACCCTGGCCGCAGAATGGAAGCAAGACTTGGGCGACCCTGCGGAATTGGCGCGGTTCAAGGTAGCCGACCTCGCTTGCGGAACGGGCACGCTGCTGATGGCTGCGGCCCAGGCATTCTCCGACCAATACATCAGAACACGTGCGGCCTCAGACCGACCGCTGGGACACCAGGAACTTTCGATCCTGCATCGCACGCTGATGGAGAACATGCTGCACGGCTATGACGTGCTGCCCTCAGCCGTACACCTGACCGCCTCCACCTTGGCCCTGCTCGCCCCGGACATTGCTTTCGTGCGGATGAATCTCTTTGTCATGCCGCTCGGCATCGACCAGGGGCAGGCACGTCTCGGCAGCCTGGATTTTCTTGACGGCAGAGAGATCAGAACACAGATGGCGCTCGACTATTCGCAGATTGAGACCATCCGCACCGGCGCGGCCATGTCGCGGGAGACGAACGCCACCCTCCCCAAGCTGGATCTGTGCGTGATGAATCCGCCCTTTGTCCGCAGCGTGGGCGGCAACCTGCTCTTCGGCTCCCTGCCTGATGAACGTGGCGTACTGCAAAAGGACCTCAAGAAGCGGCTCAAGCACCTGCCGGCAAACGCGACCGTGGGCCTGGGCAGTGCGTTTGCCGCCCTGGCCGATAAGCACCTGGAGGTCGGCGGGCGGCTGGCCTTCGTGCTACCGGCGGGCCTCGCTTCGGGTGAATACTGGGGACCGACGCGCCAACTGCTCGCCGACAACTACCACCTGGAAACCGTGGTTTCGAGCCACGACGCCGAACGGCCCAACTTCTCGGAGAACACCGATCTGTCCGAACTATTGTTCATCGCCCGCAAACTCGACAGCGACGAGAAGCCGGGCAGAACGACTTACATCAGCTTGTGGCGCAATCCGCGCTCGATTCATGAGGCCATGCACCTGGCGAACGCGATTGAGCATGTTGGCTCCGTTGTTGGGATCGAAGAGTCTGGCATCACCGGGGCCATGTCGGGAGAAGGAAAACTGGCCGAATTGATGACGCTTCCCGCCGCGGCGCCGGATGACATTTGGCTTGGCGCGCTCTTTGCCCAAGCGGAATTGCTGCGTGTTTCTTGGCACTTGTCGCGGGGCCGGCTGTCGCTTCCAGGCTCAACGGAAAAAACGCCGATCCCGCTGTGTCCACTCGCTGACCTCGGCGATCTCGGCCCAGACCGGAAGCGGATACACGAGGGGTTCAAGGTCACGAAATCCGACTGGACGCCCTTTCCCGGTTTCTGGGGACACAAGTCGGACGAGGTGGTGACAATCGCTCAGACGCCCAACTGCAAACTGCTGGAGTGGAAGGACTCCCCGCGGGGGCCACACTACGGGTCTCATCTCTGGTAGCGTGCAGGAAATATCCTGGTCGCAGAGCGAATGCGCACCAATACACAGCGCATTATTGCCGCGCTCTTCCCTGAAAAGGTGCTCGGCAACACATGGTGGGCACTGAATACCAAGCAGCTTGACGTACCAATGCAAAAGGCCCTCGTTTTATGGCTCAACAGTTCGTTGTGTGTTCTCGCTTTCTTCTCGCGCCGGGTGACGACCGAAGGGGCGTTTGTTCAGATGAAGCAACCGGCCTGGGAATCAATGCCGGTCCTTGATGTACGGAGTCTCACGCAAGAACAGCTCGCAGCGCTTGCCAACGCCTATGACGAAGTCGCCTCGCAATCGCTCGCCCCGCTGGCACAGTTGGATGCCGACCCCGTACGCATCAGCATTGATGATGCCCTGTGCAGCGTCCTCGGCCTGCCCTCACTTGCCCCGGTTCGCGCCCTGCTTGCCAGAGAACCGGGACTGACCGGGCGGAATATCGGAGAGCGGCAATTGACTGGCTGATGTATGGGCGGTATGGGCTGGTGGGTGAGGAATTCGTGGCGATGAGAAACAGGTTATGAGCATCACTATCTCAAAACTGCCGTCTGCTGATATCCACGAAGTAGACGAGTTGATGAAACGTAACAGCAGGACGCTCGGTTTCCTTCCGATGGAGGCCCTTCGTGACTTTTTCAAAAGAGGAGGCGTGTTAGGAGCTAAGACTAGCGAAGGTCAACTCATCGGATATCTTCTCTATGCGGCTTATCCAGACTATTACCGCATTGCGCAACTCTGCGTATCGGGAGATTTTCGCAAACAAGGCATTGCAAAGCGACTTGTCGATGCTCTGAAGGCAACAACCACTACCCAGAAAAGAATACAGCTTAATTGTCGGAATGATTTTCCAGCTCATGAAATGTGGCCTGAATTGGGGTTCGTGCCCTTGGATGAGAGACCCGGCCGCTCCGCTGCCGGTCGCCTTCTAACCCATTGGTGCCTTACGCTGGCTCCAGACGACCAATTGAGCCTGTTTCAGGCAAAGACAGCAGCAGAGAGTCTTGATGTCGTCATTGACGCGCAAATCTTCTTCGATTTTTACGAACCGGATAGCGACAAAACGAAACCTTCTAAAGCCTTGTTTCATGATTTTTTGGTAGATTCCCTCAAACTTTGGATAACCGATGAACTGTTCGCTGAGATTGGCCGGGCAAAAAATTTGAGCCAGCGGAAAAAGTCCAGGGAAAAAGCGCGGGATTTTGCAAGAGTAGAATACAATTCACAGTCAATGGAACACTTCGAGGAGGTACTGGGCACAATTCTGCCAGACAACAGCCCAAACCAGAAATCTGACATAAGGCATTTGGCAAAGACTGCTGCCTCCGGCATAGATATTTTCGTCACCGAGGATCAAAATCTCCTCAGAAAATCTAAGAAAATCTCCGCACTGACGAATCTCAGAGTGTTGTCGCCTACTGACTTAATTATTCAACTCCACGAGCTTTCCGAAAAACAATCATACGTATCGAAAAGGATTTCTGGCGTTGACCTTAAATGGGAACGCCCAGCCTCGGCTGACCTTGCGTCTCTTCCGCTAACATCTTTTCTCAATCATCGTGAAAGGAAGGGGAAATTCAGAGAAAAATTGTACTCCTTACTCGCCGATCCCAGTCATAATGAGTGTGAGCTGCTCAGAACAGGGAACGACATTCTTGCTATTCGAGCCCTCACACGTAATCCTGCTAGGGGGCTCACGGTACTCCTAGCAAGGCTAGCGCACTCTGCCGACCGATTGTTATTCGGACGTTTTCTCATCGCAGATACGATCCGCAAAGCCGTAGAAAGGAACCTGGACATGGTGAAATTTGAGGCATCTGCCCTCACATCTAGCCTAGTGCCAGACCTTTCAGAGGTCGGTTTTACAAGGTGCAATGACAGTTTTGTGAGATTTTGCTTTCCACGCTGCCTGAGCCATGAAGAAGTATTATCTGCAATTTCGAAATTATGTCCAGAATCTATAAACAATTATCAGGACATGTCGAATGTCGAACTCGAACGCCATTGTTCGCCCCTGAGCATGGCGTCAGACCGGGATTATTTTTTGATTCCAATCAAACCCGGCTACGCAATGAGTCTTGTTGATAACTCTCAGTCAGCCGATGATCTCTTCGGAGGTGAAACCAACGTACTGCTGCGCTGGGATAACGTATATTACCGAAGCAAGACTCACCACCATATGCTCAAGCCGCCAGCCCGGATTCTGTGGTATGAGAGTGAGCCGAAGAGACAGATTATATCCGTTTCCCATCTCGACGCTGTGGAGATAGGTACTCCCCAAACCCTTTTCAAGAAGTTCAAAAAGTTCGGAATACTGAAGTGGGGAGAGATTTTCCAAATGTGCAGAGGCGATCCATTGAAAGAGATTATGGTATTGAAATTTTCGCACACCTTTCCTTTCCAGGAGCCGATTTCTCTGAATGCAATGCGAACCGTCTATCAAGAGGATGGCGTTCGTCCCGCCCTACAATCTCCCTCAAGGATACCAATGGGAAGATTCCAGAAACTATTTCGCCTTGGATACCCGGAGCAGGCATGAGCGCAAAAATGAAGCCCCTACTCTTCTCCTTGAAGCCTCAGTACGCAGACCTGGTTTTCGATGGGCTCAAACACGCTGAATTACGACGACGCCTCACGTTAGATATGAAGGACCGTGATGTATTTATCTACGTTTCCAGCCCAGTCAGGCGACTTCGGGGTGGCTTTCGTGTCGGTCAAGTGTGGCAGGGCTCCCCTAAAGATGTCTGGAACGAGGTATCCGAACTTGCGGGCGTCAAGAAGCGAGATTTCGACAACTATTACGCGGGGCGGACTGTTGCCTATGCTTTGAAAATTACGGACGTGTGGGAATACGCATACCCTGCGAGTTTACAGACCTTACGGAAGCGGCTTCCACATTTCGTGGTCCCACAGTCCTGGCGATATGTAAAACCGGAAGAATACCGCTCTTTCCGAAAAATGAAACGTAGACCAAAAAGATTAAGGCACCAAATAAAACGCCACTCCTCTTTCCATATGGACGCTTGGTCGAGACAGACCGGCCAGAGCGTTTTACTATAGGTTGTAGCCCTGCTGTCGCGTACTCGTCAGGCCGGACGCGATCCGGCATCCCTGCTTCGACTTCGCTCCGCTACGCTCAGCAGGAACGGGAGACCGTTGATCCTGAGCGTAAGGCGTAGCGCGCCTGAAGTCGAAGGGCTACATAGCATCGTTATTTGCGCTAGACGGAATCCTAGCGCCCATTGCTCCGGCCCTGGCGCGGCTCCACATTGCCCGGATCGATCCACACCTCCTGGACTCCGGGAATCAGATCCAGGGAGAACAGCTCGTCGGACAGGACCGGGTCGAGTTCGACCTGTTCATACACAACCGTCACCTGCTGCCGTCCGGACACATCGGACAGGCTGATCTCGAACGGAAACGCCTGACGCTGAACTGTCTGATAGCGACCGAAGTCGACCCGGCTGACGAGTTGCCCCTGCGGCGTGAGTCTGTCCCAACGCCGCAGGACGGACGTGGTGGGCTCAAACCACACCCGGTGGGTCTCGACCTCGGCCACGCTCAGCTCCAGGCGATGCCAGCCGGACTGCCGGTCGAAAGACTCCGACCAGGCGGCCTCGGGCGGAGGCAGAGCGGGGACACCGCGCAACAGATTGACCACCTCGCGGGCCGACAGCAAGACCTGGGTAAAGCGGGCAATTGTCAGCGGGTCAGCCTGCCCCCGGTAGACCACTTTGTCATGCGGGAAATAGGCGGCCAGACGGCGACCGTTACAACTGGTGAGGGCGGCCAGACCAAGCGCAGAGAAAAGCTCGAACCGGAACCGGTCCGGTGTGGCAATCGCAATCGCCTGCCTGGCCGTGCCTTTTCCGTGCGGACCGGCATAGCTCACCCGGGCCAAGCCGCGAACGCGCACGAGCGTCTGGCGCCGGTCGTGCAGCTGGTCAAGTAATGCCCTCGCTTTAGGAACGGACGGGGGAGAGGATGGCGGCGGCGGAGACAGCGACGGCGGCGGACGGACACCGCAGGCGCCCAGCACACATATCAGCAACACACAGGCCGGCCGGATCAATCCGAAAGATCGGGCTGACTCGACCATGCGCTCAGCCCCCCCGAAAGAGTACACGTGTCAACATGCTCATGTGCTTGGAGGACACGCTTGCTCTTTTATTCGAGCCCGGAGGAACGCGTCTCCTGACCGGGCTGAGCCAAGCTGTCAATCTTATCCCGCAGGCGTCGGTGCTGATCGCTCTCGGTCGCCTGGTCCAGGGCCGCCCGATACGTGCGGGACGCGTCGCCGGTCCGGCCGACCTTCTCGTAGGCATCGCCCAGGTGCTCGGTAATCGTCGGATCATCGTTGACCAGCTCGACGGCCCGCTCCAAATACTTGACGGCCTCGGGATACTCCCCACGCTGGTAATACACCCAGCCCAGGCTGTCGATATAAAAGCCGTCGTCGGGCTCGACCTGCAACGCCCGGCGAATGAGATCCTCGGCCTCATCGAGACGAATGCCCTGCTCGGCCCAGGTATAGCCCAGATAATTCAGCGCCGCAGAGTTCTCCGGGTTGAGGTCAATCGCTTTCTGCATATGGGCGACACAGCGGGCTTTATCTTTGTGTTCGTCGTAGATGGCTCCCAGCGTAAAATGATACACGTCGTTGGTGGGAGCCAGGCTGATCATTCTTTCGAGGATTTGGATCGCCCGGGGTCGATTCCCGTTCTCTCGCTCCAGGCCAGCCAGATATTCCAGCACCTCAAGGTTATCCGGCTTCACCCCCAGGACGTGGGTGGCCTCGACAATGGCCTGGGCCAGCTTCTTCTGGCGCCGGTAGATATGGCTCAGATACAGACGCGCATCGGCGTAGTAGTCGGTATCGGTCGGAATCTTGAGCAACTCGCCGATGGCTTTGTCGTCTTCCTCGGCTTCGGTCAGGATGACGCCCAGGAAGTAACGGGCCCGGGCATTGTCGGGCTGGGCGGTCAGAACCAGATTCAGCTCGGTGACCGCCCGGTCGTACTCGCCCTTCTCGCTGTAGATCAGGCTGATGCGCAGCCGGGTCTCCTGGGGGTCGGCCTGAATCCGCTCCTGGATCTTTTCCAGCTCACGAAACTGCTCCAGGGCGCCGTCGAGATCTTTTTCCTCAAGAAATAAGCGTCCCAGGCGTTTGCGCGCCTGCTCGCTGTCGGGGTTGGAGTCGAGCGCCTGCTGATACATGTCGCGGGCGTGGTCAAACTGCTCCTGCATCTCGTACACGAGTGCCAGACCGAGTAGCACCATTTCCGAGCTGTGGTTCAGTGTCAGGGCCTTTTTGTAGTAGGTTTCGGCCGTATCGAGTTGGCCGGCCGCAGCCGAAATCTGCCCCAGGTAGTAATAGCCCAGCAGCGAGCGCGGGTAGCGCTCAACCAGCGCCAGCAGCACCGCCGAGGCTTTTTCAAAACGCTGTTGCTTGGCGTACAAGGTACCCAGATACAGGTAGGGCTCCTGGTTGTCAGGTCGCCGCTCAAGGACGGCCTCGTAGACTGCCGCAGCCTCGTCTTCCTGACGCGTCGAAGACAGCAGACCGGCCAGGAACATCTGCGCCTCAAGATTCTCGGGCTCTTGTTCGACCACGATCCGACAGTGTTGCAGGGCCTGTTCGGTCTTTCCCATCCGCACGTACAGCTTGGCCAGGCGAAAGCGGAGCAGGGCCGTATCGGGGTCGAGCT
Organism: uncultured Binatia bacterium (SeqCode); assembly: GCA_965243735.1. Taxonomy (GTDB): domain Bacteria; phylum Desulfobacterota; class Binatia; order Bin18; family Bin18; genus JAAXHF01. The sequence continues at coordinate 867,658 of CBDEVZ010000008.1, read as the reverse complement.
CGACCGCGCGGGCCAGGCTGCTCAGCGCCGTATCGTAATCGCCCCGCGTCTGGGCCACGCGGCTGGTGAGAAAGTGGGCCAGGGCGCGCTCCTTGGCGCTCAAGACCACCGGACTACCGGGGATGGTGGGTGCCGTCGGAGCGAGGACGGGAGCAACGGGCGGACGGGGTGGGGGCGGAGTAGGGCCGCGGGCTGCGCAGGCCGACAGCAGGCCGAAAAGAAGAATGGGAAGCCGGGAGAGCCCTCCCAGCCGGAGCCGCACGGACATGACCAGAAGGTATCATGGACGGAAAGAGCCGGTCAATCAGTGCGGCCCGGCGACCAGCCGCACAGCTTGCCCTGTCGGCTGGGGGATTATAAGCTGCCGCCACGGAGAGCCGTGTAGTGTGAGCCAGCCATCCTCCAGCGCGTCCCAGGTCAGCCAAGCCGTCTATGACCTGGGCCGTCTGTTTTCCCTGCGTGAGGCCGTCACCAGCCTGGATCCTGGCGCGCCGCCCCAGGTGCGGGTGCTTGCGTCCGGGCCGACCCACCGCTCCCGTCGCATCGGTATTCTGTGCGGCTCGTTCAATCCCCTGACCCTGGCCCACAGTCAGCTGGCCGAACAGGTCTGTCATACCTGGCGATTCGACCAGGTGTTTCTGAGCCTTGCCACACGCACCGTCGATAAAGAACAGGTGACCGGCCTGGGTCTTGAGGATCGCCTGGCCCTGCTGTCACTCTACGCCGCCGGCCGACCGTCGATGAGTGTGGCGCTGGTCAACCGCGGCTTATACGTCGAACAGGCCCGCGCCTTCCGCCGCCTGTTGGGACCGGACACTGAGCTGTGTTTCCTGACCGGCATGGACAAGCTGGTTCAGATCCTCGATCCCCGCTATTACCAGGACAGGGATGCGTCCCTGCGCGAACTGTTCGAGTTGGCGGGCCTGATCGTCGCCAACCGGGGAGAGCTGGACCAGGCCGCGTTCCACCGGCTGCTGGCCCAGCCGGCCAATCGGGTCTTTCGCCCGGCCATCCGTTTCTTTGGGCTGTCCGCAGCGGCAAGCGCGCTCAACGACCTGTCGGCTACCACCGTTCGACACGCGCTGGCCAGCGGGCGCTCAATCGACGCCCACGTTCCCGCCGAAACGGCCGCCTACCTGCACGAAACGCGTGCCTACCAGCCTCCCCAGCTACGGGCCGGAGAAGCCATAGACGCCTATGCCATTCGGCTGGCGCTGCTCCGGCTGCTGTACAGCGCCCAGCTCCGGGTCGATTTTCGGCGGCTGATGCAGGCGGCCTTGGCGGCAAGTCCACATGGACGGCGCTTACGCCAGGCGTGTGCCGAGCCATCAACCGAGGTCGCGGTGGAATTGCTGCGGGCGTGTCTCAAGCCGCCAGACATCGGCGCCTGAGGTGGTTCGGGCTAGCCGGTGCGGGAGCGGGATGCTAGCCTGCGGGTGGCCCGTCCGTGTCTGGAGCAGGGAGGAGCGTATGAGCAGTCAGCCGGTGACCGACTTTCTCAAATACCACTTCCGTCATTTTAATGCGGCCAGCCTGATTGAGGCCGCAGATGCCTATAAGCGTCACCTCGACCGGGGCGGCAAGATGCTGGTGGCCATGGCCGGCGCCATGAGTACGGCGGAAATCGGTCTGTCGCTGGCTGAGATGATCCGTCAGGACTGCGTGCACGCCATATCCTGCACCGGGGCCAACCTCGAAGAAGATGTGTTTAACCTGGTCGCCCACAATGACTATGAACGCGTGCCCCACTACCGCGACCTCACCCCGGCTCAGGAAGCCGACCTCCTCGAGCGGCATATGAATCGGGTCACCGACACTTGCATCCCCGAGGACGAGGCCATGCGGCGGGTAGAGGTAGCCATCCTCGAGGCGTGGCTGGAAGCCGAACGGCGGGGCGAGCGCTACTTTCCACACGAATATTTTTATCAGATTCTTCGCTCCGGCGCGCTGCGAGCCTACTACCAGATCGACCCCAAGGACTCGTGGCTGCTGGCCGCCATGGAGAAAAATCTCCCTATCGTCGTGCCGGGTTGGGAAGACTCGACCACCGGCAACGTGTTTGCCAGCCATTGTATGACGGGCAAGCTTACCAGCACCCAGACGGTCCGCAACGGTACTGAGTACATGCGCTTTCTGGCCGAGTGGTATGAGGAGGTGTGTCGGACCAGCCCGATCGGCTTTTATCAGATCGGCGGAGGGATTGCGGGCGACTTTCCGATCTGTGTCGTGCCGCTGCTCATCCAGGATCTGCGCCGCACCCAGACCCCGCTGTGGAGCTATTTCTGCCAGGTCAGCGATTCCACGACCAGCTATGGCTCGTACTCGGGGGCGGTGCCGAATGAAAAAATCACCTGGGGCAAACTCGGGGTGGAGACCCCGCGCTATATCATCGAATCCGACGCGTCGATCGTGGCTCCGCTCATGTTTGCCTATGTGCTGGGAATGTAGGGCGTATGACAGACCGGCTGGCGCGTGAAAAAACCACTGCAGTGGCCGCCGCCCAGGCGGCCGGGACGGTGATTCGGGCGGTGTATGAAACGAAGTACCGCGTAGACTACAAACACAACGACAGCCCGGTCACGGTTGCCGACCGTCAGGCCAACCACCGCATCCACCAGATCGTCCACCACGCCTTTCCGCACGATGGCTGGCTGTCGGAAGAAACCACCGACTCCCCGGATCGGCTGTCAAAACGCCGCGTGTGGGTGGTTGATCCGCTCGACGGAACCAGGGAATTTATTGACAAAATCCCCGAGTTTGCCGTCTCGATCGGCCTGGTCGAGGATGGCCGGCCGCTGCTGGGCGTGATCTACTACCCGGCCTTGGACGAGCTGCTGTGGGCCGCGCGCGACCAGGGCGCCTGGCGCCGAACGGGCGACACGGGCGACACGCGGCTGCGCGTCAGCCTGACCGAGCGCCTGGCCGAGGCCACGGTGCTGTCCAGCCGCTCGGAGACAAAACGGGGCGAATGGCGCCCGTTTCAATCCCTTTTCCACGCCCGACCGGCGGGCGGTATGGCGCATAAGCTGGCTGCCATTGCCAAGGGCGAGGCCGATGCGACCTTTACCCTGGTGCCCAAGAACGAGTGGGACCTGTGTGCCGGCGCCATGCTGATCGAAGAGGCCGGCGGTCTGCTCACCACGCTGAGTGGCAAGCCGGTGGTGTTCAACCAAGCCACCACCCTGCTGCAGGGGCTGGTGGCCAGCAATCGGCTCCTCCACCCCCAGCTCATGGCCGTGGTAACGCCCCGTCTGGGTCAGCGCCACCGGGCGGAAACGCGTCGCTGAAGAGGCGACAGCGGCCGCCCGATCTCGACGCCACGACCGGCCTATGCTAGACTGCGCTAGCGTCTGGTGAGGATAGTATCGTGGTTCAACTCGCTGCCCTTTTTCAAAGCCGTCCAAAACCCCGCTGTCCGGTGTGCCACAAGTGGAACCGGGTGTATGTGACCGGCGGCTCGTTTCTGTCCGCGTGCGTCTACTGTGGCGCAACACTCGACCGACACCGGGCGCCGGCCTGGGGGATCGGGGTCATTCTGGTCGCCGGCGCGCTGGCCCTGGCGGCCATTCCTCTCCTGGCCCGCTAGTCCTTTTCGAGCGGCAACTCCTCCCGATTGCCCCACTCGGCCCACGAGGCGTCATAGTTCCGGACCGTGTCAAAACCGATCAACCGCAGGGTGAAGAGTCCGTGCGCCGCACGGATACCCCCCTGTCAATAGGTGACGACTTGTGACTCAGGGGTAATGCCGGCCTCGGCAAACATGGCCCGCAGCTCGGCGGCGGGTTTGAACTTCTTGGTCTGATCGTCAACATAGTTGAGCCACTCCAGGTGTACGGCGCCGGGGATACGTCCCCCCCGCTTCGTGCCCCGCGCGTTCTGCCCGCTCCACTCACCGTCGGAGCGCACGTCGAGCAGCACCCGGTCGGTTTGATCAATCGAGTCCCGGACATACTCCCAGCGGGCGATCAACTCCTCATTCACCTGGGGGCTGAAGCGGGTCGCAGCCCGTCTGGCCGGCACGTTAGTCAGCGGCCGGCCCTCGGCCAGCCAGGCGTCCCAGCCACCGTTCAGCACCGCAGCTCGGGTGTGGCCATAGTAGTTGAGCGCCCACCACAGACGGGTGGCGTACAGCCCGCTGAACCCGTCATAGGCGATAACCAGGGTGTCGTCCCCGATCCCCAGCCCGCCCATGGTTTCGGCAAACTGCTCGGGCCCCATGATATGCGGCGCGCCCTCTTTTTCCTTGAGGTAGTGGTGGCCGCGAAATGTCACCGCGCCGGGAATATGTGCCCGGCGGTAGGCCTCACGGTTATCGCAATCAACGACGCATACGTCTTGGAGATGCTCGGCCAGCCAGTCAGTCTCGACCAGCATCTCCGGTCGGCTATAGTTGTGGTCTGCCATACTCCGCTCTCCTTCATGTTTTCAACGCAGTCTTTCTGAGCTTAAGTCGTACGGCTCACCAGGGCAAGAAGGTGAACGCTGACAACCTCCTCGTCAGGAAGAGATCGTCGTTCACCTTCACGGCGCGCCTAATAATGGGCGATGATCTCCTGGGCGAACTCGACAATACTCTCCTCGACATAGCCCCAGGGGGGCGAGATGACCATCTGGCTCAGCCCGGCCGCCTCCAGCTGCCTGATGCGGGCAATAATCTCCTCCCGCGTTCCGGTCAGGCTCATCGCGCTGACCACCTCGGGGATGATGAACTGCTCTTCGCCGGGATGCAGAAAGCGCGAGTGGGTGGCGTGAATCTCCTGCCAGCGCTCGTCCAGATAGGCTCGGTAGGCCGGGGTCAGAAAAGCCTGCATAGAGGCCGGGGCGGGCTTGCCGTGTTTGACCGCCTCGTAGCCGAAGTGCAGACCGACCGCGATGCGCGGCCCGACTCGGGCGATGACCCGCGGACTGTCCAGCGCTTCACCGGGCCGCAGGACGCACGATACGCCGACGGTCACGACCGGCCAGGCCGCCCCGGCAGCGACCGCTCGCCGCCCCTCAGTCGCGCCGGCCAGGGTAGTACGCAGCGTGTCCGCGGATAAGACACTGATGGTGATGATCCCGTCGCCCAGCTCGCCGGCCGCAGCCAGCGCCTGGGGCGCGGCGGCCGCCACATAGATGGGAACTGGATCGCGGACGTTGACATAGCCGTGCTCCAGGTCAAAAAAGCGCACCGTACGGGTGCGGCCGCGCTCGTGATAGTCAACGCTGCGCCCGGCCAGCAGACCCCGACACACCTCGATCGTGTGGCGGAAGTCGTCGAGCCGCGCCGGCGGCATGCCCATCGCCCGCCAGGCGGTGTGGCCGGTGCCCAGCCCCAGAATGAGGCGGCCGGGCGCCAGCTGGTTGATGCTGGCGATCGAGTGGGCGATGACCGGCGCGATCCGTGTCCCGGCAATGGCCACCGCCGTGCCCAGGCGAATCGTCGTGGTATGCTCGGCCGCCAGGGCCAGGCAAGCGTACACGTCGGACGCCAGCATCTGGCTGTCGATAAACCAGGCGTGTGAAAAGCCCATCTGCTCGGCCAGCATGGCGTGCTTCCAGCTGCGCTGAATATGGGTTTGAAAACTGACCCCGAAGTCCATACCGTCTCCCCCGCGCGACCTAGCGCGGCTCCAGGGGCAGGCCCTCGCGCCGGCGGACGTCGTTCAGATAGGCCACAATCCCCTCCTCGACCGTATAGCGGGGCGTAAAGCCCAGCTCGTCGCGCAGCCGATCAGTGTTGAACAGTGAAGTCATCACAAACGGTTTGTCGCTGACCGAGATATCGGCGCCGGGCAGGATCTGGCGCAGGTAGGCGGTGATCTCGCCCGTTTTGCGGCTCGGCCCACTCATATTGAAGACACGGTGGGGAGGGTTCTGGACATGATAGGCCAGCCGGAAGACCTCGGCGGCGTCCGCCACATACAGCCAATCCGCAATCTGTTCGTCGGGCGGCATGACGACCGGCTGGCCGAGCAGGGCGAGTTCGGGCAGGACCATGAAGTGATCTCCGGCCGCGCCACGGCGCTGGCCGCGCCCCTCACCAAACACCGAGGTTGGCCGAATGCCGACCGGCTCCAGACCGTAGGCGCTGGCGTAGTACTCGGCCGTGTGCTCGTTGAACAGCTTGCACGCCCCGTACAGGCCGCCCGGATTATCGGCGTCGGGGCTGGGCGGAGCGTCTTCGTCCAGAGCCGGGCCGCTCAGCGTCGTGCGCATCGGATACACGGCCACCGAACTCATGTACACCACCCGCTTGAGACCGCTCAGGCGGGCCGCCTCAAAGACGTTGGTCGTGCCGATGCAGTTGACGTTGATCGACGGCAGCGGGTTGCGCATTCCTCCGGTTCCCAGATAATAGGCCAGATGAACAATGCCCTCGACATCGTTGGAACGGATGGCGTCCATGAGGGACGTCGGTTCCATCACGTCGCCCTGGATGATCTTGATCTGATCGGCCACCTCAGCCACCGCCCCCCGGTTGGGCACCGCGTCGAAAATCACCACCCGCTCACCGTGCTGCAGCAAGTGGCGGGTTAGATGGCGGCCCAGAAATCCGGTTCCGCCCGTAATCAGAATCGCCATGGTCTTGTCCTCCTTTGTGTTTCTGCTCTTTACCACAGCCGGTCCCCGGTCGGCCAGCGTCAGGTGTCATGGGCAAGTGGCGTCGTGTAGTGGCTGAGCGCAACAGCCCGACCGGACCGGGCCTGGCCCGGCCCGCACTGCGCGTCCTACTACTGGGTATCGGCGGTCTGGCCCTGGCCGGCACGCTGCTGAGCGGCGGCGCGTGGCTCTATCTGACCGGGGTGTGGATCCCGAATACGCCGAGCCGGGCCGCCTATCCCATCCGCGGGCTCGATGTCTCCCATCACCAGGGCCGCATCGACTGGCCGCTGGTCGTCGCAACCGGGGTTGACTTCGTGTATATGAAGGCCACCGAGGGGGGCGACTGGGTTGACCGCCAGTTTGTTCGCAACTGGGCCGAAACGGACCGGCTGGGCCTCAGACGGGGCGCCTACCATTTTTTCACCCTGCGCACGCCCGGCGCCAAACAGGCCGCCCACTTTGTGGCCACCGTTCCTCACGAGGCCGCAGCCCTGCCCCCGGCGGTCGATCTTGAGTTCAGCGGCAACTCAAAGGTACGTCCCACACCGGCTCAGTTTCAGCGCGAACTGGAGGTGTTTCTGGATCGTCTCGAACAGGCGTATCAGACGCGACCCGTGATCTATACCACGTACGATTTTTACGCTGCCTATCTCCAGGGACTGCCGCTCAAGCGGCTGTGGGTCAGGGAGGTGCTGATGGCACCGCGCGGCGTCTTCCGTAACCGCTGGACCTTTTGGCAGTACAGTGCTAGGGGCAGGGTGGCCGGCATCAGCGGCCGGGTTGACCTGAACGTTTTTGCCGGCAATCGCCACGCCTTCGACGCCCTCGTACACCGGCCACGCGCGCCCGAGGAGAAAGGAAGCGGCCATGAAATTCGGTATCGTCCCGATCAATCTGGGGGAGTTCACTGACCCGCAGGTCTTGATTCCGTTCGTACACAAGGCCGAGCGTCTCGGCTATGAGTCGGTCTGGACGGCCGAGCACGTCATCATCCCTAAACACTACGACTCGGTGTATCCCTACAACCCCAGCGGCAAAGTGCCGTTTCGGCCCGATGCCGCGATCATTGACCCGCTGGTCGCCCTGACCTTTATCGCCGCAGCGACCAGCCGTCTGCGGCTCGGCACCGGGGTTAATATCCTGCCCCAGACCAATCCCCTGTATCTGGCCAAATGGGCCTCGTCGATCGATCACCTGTCCCAGGGGCGTCTGATGCTCGGCCTGGGCATCGGCTGGCTGCAAGAGGAGTTTGCCGCCATTGGCGTCCCGTTTGCGCAGCGCGGCAAACGCTCGGACGAGTATCTGGCCGCCCTCAAGGCCGTCTGGACCGGCCAGGAGGTCGATTTTCAGGGTGAATTCGTACGCTGGCAGGGCTTTCAGATGCGACCCGCCCCGGCTCAGGCCGGCGGCGTGCCGCTGGTCATCGGCGGGGTAAGCGCGCCCGCCATTCGACGCACCGTGCGCCACGGCAACGGCTGGTATGTGATCGGCAAGGATCTGGACGAGTACCGGGCACATATGCGGGCGCTGGACGACGAGTGTCGCCGTCAGGGTCGCAATCGGGCCGAACTCGAAATTACCGCCTACTGGGATTACTACCGCCAGGGCGCCGACAGCCTGCCGGCCTACCAGGAGCTGGGAGTGGACCGTCTGTTAATCAACGTCCGGGCTCTGCGCCACGACAGCACCGACGCGGCCCTGGAGCGGTTTGCCGATGAGGTGATCGCCAAGCACGGCTAGCTCCCGCCACCCGACCCGTTGCGGCCCGAACCCGAATCTGCTAGCACCGTGCGGTCGCCAGCCGACACAACGAGCGTCCAGTGCCATGGCCCGACAGTTTGACATCCCGGATTTTTATACCAGCCCGATCATCTCGCGGGTCAAACAGGCGCGCCAGCAGCAGGATCCGCGCAAGCAAGACCTGAGCCCCAGCCTGCTCGACTTCGGTCCGGTGCGTTTCATTCTGGCCCGTCACTTCGGGTTCTGCTTCGGCGTTGAGAACGCGGTGGAAATCGCCTACCAGACGCTGGCCGCCCATCCCGAGCGGCGCATCTTTTTTCTGAGTGAAATGATCCACAACCCGGACGTGAACCAGGACTTGCAGGACCGCGGGGTGCGTTTCCTGTTCTCCTCTTCCGGCCGCCAGCTGATTGCCTGGGACGAGCTGACCCCGGACGATATCGTGGTCGTTCCGGCTTTTGGCACCACGCTCGAAATCCAGGCCAGCCTGGCCGCCCGAGGGCTCGACCCCTACACCTACAACACCACCTGTCCGTTCGTCGAACGGGTGTGGAAGCGCAGCGCCCAGCTCGGCACCAAACACTACACGGTGGTCGTGCACGGCAAAGCCACCCACGAGGAAACCCGGGCGACCTTTTCCCACAGTGTGCAGAATGCGCCGACCGTGGTGGTCCTTGACCTGACCGAAGCCCAGCTGCTGGGGGATATCATCCGGGGCGAATTCGGGCCGGCGACCCGAACCGTCTTCCTCGACCGCTTCGGACATAAATGTTCCCCGGGCTTTGACCCGGACCGCCATCTGGGCCGGATCGGGGTGGTGAACCAGACCACCATGCTGGCTTCGGAAACCCGGCAGATTGCCCGGGTCTTGAGCCAGGCCCTGGCCGACCGCTACGGCCAGGATCGCCTGGTCGAGACCTTTGCCGACACCTCGGACACCCTGTGTTATGCGACCAACGAGAACCAGAACGCGACCTATGCGCTGATTGAGCGCGGCGCCGACCTCGGCCTAGTCGTCGGCGGCTATAACTCCTCCAACACCTCCCACATTGTTGAGTTGTGCCAGGCTGCCATGCCGACTTATTTCATCCAGAATGCCGACGATATCGTGTCCGCAGACACGGCCCGGCACTTTCTGCTGGACACCCACCGAATCACCCACACGAGCGGCTGGCTCCCGACCAAGCGTCCACTCGATATCGCCCTGACCTGCGGCGCCTCGTGTCCCGACGCGGTTGTTGATCGGGTCTTGCTGCGCACCCTGTCCTTCTTTGACCACACCTCTTCGCTCGAACAGGTGTTGCAGCCCTATCCCGTCCAAGACCCGGCCGAGCCACGCTTGCCCGGCGCTGCCAAATAGCGCAGAATCGGGCCACCCATGCGGCCACCTTCCGTTCTGTGCATCAATCCCTGGATCTACGATTTCACGGCCTACGACCTGTGGACCAAGCCCCTGGGTCTGCTGTATATCGCGGCCTTTCTGCGCCAGCGCGGCGTGCGAGTCGAGGTCATCGACTGTCTGGACAAGTGGCAGCCCGAACTGCTGCGCCGTCAGCAACGCACAAGCCCCAAGCTGCGCAAGTACGGCACCGGCCACTTTCATCGGGAGACCGTGCCAACCCCGGCCTGCCTGAGCTTCGTCCCCCGCCGGTTTTCCCGCTACGGTCTGCCCGAAGACATTTTTCGTCGTGAGCTGAGCGGCCGCCCGCGACCGGACGCCATTCTCGTCACCTCGGTCATGACCTACTGGTATATGGGCCCGCAACGGGTGGTCGAACTGTGCCGCGAGGTGTTTCCGGGCGTGCCCGTCATTCTGGGCGGAATTTATGCCACCCTGATGCCCGAACACGCCGAGCGGACTATTCGGGCCGACTATGTGCTGACCGGTCCGGGTGAGTACAAGCTGGCCGAGCTGTTGGCCGATGTCCTAGGCGTACCGGCCCTGGCGGAAGACGTGCCGGACCAGCTCGACGCCTTTCCGCCGCCCGCCTTCGATCTGCTGCGCAAGAACGATTACCTGGTCGTCATGAGTTCGCGCGGCTGCCCCATGCGCTGCACTTTTTGTGCAACGTATAAGGTCGATGCGGACTTCAGGCAGCGCCAGCCGCGCTCGGTTGTGGATGAAATCTTCGACCAGACCCAGCGTTTTGGGGTGCGTGACGTGGCCTTTTATGACGACGCCCTACTCATGCAGCCCCGGCTGCGCATCAAACCCATGCTGGGCGAGATTGCACGCAGCCGCCGTTCGCTCCGCTTTCATACCCCCAACGGTCTGCACGCCCGCTATATCGACGAAGAGCTGGCCGAGCTGATGCACCGGACCAACTTCACGACCGTCCGGCTGAGCCTGGAATCGGTCGCGGCCGAACGCCGCCGGGATATCTACAACAAGATCACGCCGGGTGAAATGACGCGGGCCGTCCAGCACCTGGTCAAGGCCGGTTATGCTCCGCACCAGCTCGAGACCTACATCATCATGGGTCTGCCCGGACAGCCCCTGGACGAGGTCATTGAGACGATTCTGTACGCCAACAGCCTGGGCGTCCAAACCCGGCTGGCGTCTTTCTCGCCCATTCCGGGCACCACAGATTACGAGCGGGCCGTGCAAAACGGCGAGTTTCCGCCCGACGCCGACCCCCTGCTGACCAATAAAACAATCGTGCCGCTGTTCCGCACGACCGAGGCCTACCAGCGCTTCCATACCATTACTCAGTTCGCCAATGTGCTGAACCAGGGCGTGAGTCGCGGGCTGAGCTTCTTCAAACCCAAAGAATTCCGACAGGCACTCTTCGCCGCCCTGGACCGCTTTCGGGACGATCAGAGTCCAATGACCTCCTAGCTCCCGACACGGTCTTCCACACCGGGAAATATCTGCTGTTCCAGTGTGGCCGGGCGCCTCGGCTCGTTGACGTAGACACCCCCCGAGCAATTGGCTAAGCTCCGCAGCGGACCACATCCTCATCCTGATGTTGCTACGCGAGCAGAGAAAATGAAATCTGGTGGTGTCCAAGTCGTTGTCATGAGCCTCCTTGCCGTCATTCTCAGCCTCCCGCTCTCCACCCTCCGAGCCGAGGAGCAAGCGACTCGGGTGCAGGTGCCCGGCCTCAACGAAGCGGTCGAAATCCTGACCGACCGCTGGGGTATCGCCCACATCTACGCCCGCAACCAGGACGACCTGTTCTTTGCCCAGGGCTATAACGCGGCCCGCGACCGTTTGTTCCAGCTCGAAATCTGGCGTCGTCGGGTCACCGGGACGATGGCCGAGATTCAGGGTCCCAAGGCACTCGACCGTGATATTGGCGCGCGCCTGCTGCGACCCCGGGGCGACCTGCGCCTCGATATGTACCACTACCATCCCCAGGGCGAGCAGATCATCACCGCTTTCGTCAACGGCATTAACGCCTATATCGCTCAGACCCGGCAGCAGCCCGGACTCCTGCCGGTCGAATTCCAGCTGCTCGGCATCCAGCCCCAAGACTGGACCCCGGACATCGTGGTGTCTCGCCTGGGTGGGATTTTTCTGAATCTCCAGACCGAACTGCGTCTGGCCAGGGTTCTGCCCGACCTCGGACCGGACACAGCGCGTGAGCTGTTGAATCTGCATCCCGGCAGGCCCGACCTGAGCGTTGCCGAGGGCCTGGATCTGGCCGCCATACCGGCCGATGTTGACAAATACTACACCGCCGCCCGACAGCCGGTAGAGTTCGAGCCCGAGGATATTGTTGACCCGGCCGCCCGGGCCGCGCCTGCCGACCACGGCGAGCCGGCCGCGCCCGCCGACCAGCCGACACAGACCGACAGCGAGGGCAGCAACAACTGGGTGGTGGCCGGCTCCCACACCCTGAGCCGTCAGCCGTTCATGGTCAACGACCCGCACCGCGCCATCACCGCCCCATCGCTCCGCTACTGGGTCCACCTGGTCGCCCCGGGCTGGAACGTGATTGGCGGCGGCGAGCCGCACCTGCCCGGCGTGTCAATCGGCCACAACGAATACGGCGCCTGGGGGCTGACCATCTTTCCGACCGACACCGAAGATCTGTACGTGTACGAGACCAATCCCGACAACCCGAACCAGTACCGCTACCTGGGCGAGTGGCAAGACATGCGCGTCTATACGGAAACGATACCGGTCAAAGGCCAGGAACCGGTCAGGGTTGAGCTGCGCTACACCCGCCACGGCCCGATCCTCAAAACCGACCCGGACACCCGGCGCGCCTACGGCCTGCGGGCCGCCTGGCGGGAGATCGGCGGGGCGCCGTATCTGGCCAGCCTGCGCATGGACCAGGCCAAAAGCTGGGAGGAGTTCCGCGAGGCGTGTTCCTACTCCCGAGCGCCCTCGGAGAATATGGTCTGGGCTGACCTGGAGGGAAACATTGGCTGGCAGGCCGTCGGCATTGTTCCCCTGCGACCGAACTGGAGCGGTCTGCTGCCGGTGCCGGGCGACGGCCGCTTCGAGTGGGATGGCTATCTGCCGATCGAACAGCTGCCCCACGTCTTCAATCCGCCCCAGGGGTTCTGGGCTACCGCCAACCAGGAAAACCTGCCGGCCGACTACCCCTACCCGATCAGCTATTTCTGGATCGAGCCGTACCGTTTTGCCCGCGCCCAGGAAGTCCTGGCCAGCGGCCGGCAATTCACCACCATGGACATGATGCGGCTACAGAACGACGAGCTGTCCATTCCGGCCCGCACGCTCGTCCCCCTGCTCAGCGGTCTGCACTCCGACCAGCCGCCAGTCCAGCAGGCGCTCGAAACCCTGCGCGCCTGGGACTCTATCCTGGCCAAAGACTCGGTCGCCGCCGGCATCTATGCGGCCTGGCAGGAGCGCCTGTGGAAGAATTTCCTTGACCGCTCCGTCCCCCCGGCCCTGCACGAGCACTTTCCCGATATCGTCCTCCAGCCCGTGATCAACAGTCTGCTCGCCCCGGACGAGCGCTACGGCGACGATCCAACCGCAGGCCGCGACCAGTTTGTCCTGACCAGCCTGGAACAGGCCGTGCAGAGCCTGACCGAGCGTTTCGGTCCCGAGCCGCAGGCCTGGACCTACGGCCAAGCCGAGTATCATCACATCCTGATGCCCCACCCGCTCGGCAAGGCCGTCAACGCGGAATACGCGCGGCGTTTTGAGGTCGGCCCCATCGCCCGAGGCGGAGATAATTTCACGCTCAACAACACCGACAACAGTGCGGCCCAGGAGACCGGAGCGTCCTTTCGGATTATTGCCGACCTGTCGGACTGGGATCGCTCGCTGGGCGTAAACGCGCCCGGACAGTCCGGCAACCCCGACGATCCGCACTACCGAGACCTCGTTCCACTGTGGGAGGAAGGAAAATACTTTCCCGTCCTGTACTCACGGGACAAGATCGAAGCCGTCACCCAGCGCAAGACCGTGCTGCACCCGTAGCAGTCTTGTTGAGCGGAGTGGTGTTGTCTCAAGCGGCTCCGATACGCTCCACCAACTGCCGACGCATCCCCTTGCCGTCGATTCGCCCACTTCTGCGCGGTATCCGCTCTGTCCGCGATATGCGCCCTTTTATATTCGACAACAGCCGCCCATCACCAGCGGATAGTCCTTCTCTACCCAGGCGTTGCGCGCTACGGCAACGGCGTGTGCGCCCAGGATGGTCTTGCCGCCTCCGGTCGGCAGGCGCAGGCAGACATACGACACATTCGGCAGGTCCGTGAGCGGCGCGCTATACCTTCCGCCGTAGCGTCCGAGCCGGTCCGCATAGTCGGGTTCTGTGGTGATGGTTTCGTAGGCGTTCTTCGGTCCGGCCATGCGGGTTTCTTCAAAGAAGCGGCGCAGAGCGGCCAGCGCGCCTGCCTGATATTGCTTGAGTTGCATACCACGTCTTCTTCTGGCCCCCGTTCATCCTTCGACTTCGCTCCGCTATGCTCAGGACGAACGGGAGGCAACCGTCGCTGCTGAGCACCCTTCGGCTCATTCAGGACAGGCTCAGGACCGACGGCTTCTCCTCCGTTCATGCTGAGCGTAGCCCCAGAGGGGCGAAGTCGAAGCACGCTCGGGACAGGCTGAAGTCAAAGGACCATTACACCCGTTGATGTTTATGTTTTCCACGGGACAACCGCTTGACCGCGGTCCAGTCTCCGCGCAGCATGGCTTCTTTCTTCTTCCGACTCCACCCTTTAATCTGTCGTTCCGCTTGCAGTGCCTCTTCCCTTGACGGAAATGGACAGGAATAAACCAACGACAAAGGTTTCCGGGACGAAGTATATCCTCCGAAAGTCCCAGTCTGATGCTGGTGAAGACGGCGTTCAAGGTCATCCGTATGACCGGTGTAATAGGACCCGTCTCCGCAGCGTAAAATGTAGACCCAGAAACTCATGGCAACCGTATCTGCCCGGTCATGCTGAGCGCCCTTCGACTTCAGGCGCGTTGCGCCTTACGCTCAGGACCGACGGTCCTCCGTTCGTCCTGAGCGTAGCGGAGCGAAGTCGAAGGACGAACGGGTCGGATAACCGGTCATGCTGAGCGTAGCCCGAAGGGCGAAGTCGAAGCACGAGTCTTTCCTGAGTCCAGTCGAAGGGTCTGCCCTCTCAAGTACGATGGTTCACCATGATGAGTTCGGGCGCCACGTCCAACATGATTGCTTCAAATTCATCCAGGGTGGCCGCCTCGATATGCAAGCCCTCAATATCACTTTGGGAGTAGAACACTTCTGCCTCAGCGTCCCACACGGCTTTCACTCGAAAGGTCTGCTGCATCCCTCTGCCCTCCTGCGGAGTCATAATCTGATAATCAGGTACAAATTGTCCTAACGCTCGTCAACCAATCAGGTTCTCACCTTCACATCATACGGCATCTGCTTGAAGGTGATACCAGCCCGCTCCAAAGTCGTAGAAGCCAGCCGCGATTGTTCGCCATAGACTGTCAGCGGACCGCTGAAACGCCCATACGTTCGCTCAACCTCCTCCCGAATCGTAGCGAGCGTAGCCCGCGTCAACACATTGCCACCATGCGGACGCTTGTCGCTCTGGATCAGCATGTTGCCCGCGTCCAATTCTCCCGCCGACAGGTCGGGCGCTTCTTCCGGCAGCCGATACGGCACACGGGAGGCGGTGTGGAGGTCTTCGTCTCGGGTCAGCCAGTGCAGGGTGGGCATCAGTTATCACTCTCCGTCGGGACCTCTGACATGGCTTCGTTGTATTCGGCAATCCATTCTTCAGCTTCTTCTGCGGTGTAGGCTCCAGTGCTTGCGCCGCTGTTTTCTGGTAATTCATGGCTTGGCGGCCGATCGAGATGCGGTATCAGCTCATCTCGCAATTCGTTTGCTTCTTCACCAGAAGACAAATCTTTG
The DNA here is from genome assembly GCA_965243735.1 of uncultured Binatia bacterium (SeqCode). Classification (GTDB taxonomy): domain Bacteria; phylum Desulfobacterota; class Binatia; order Bin18; family Bin18; genus JAAXHF01. The sequence goes on along the minus strand of CBDEVZ010000008.1, from coordinate 852,014 downwards.
ACTAAGGCCTCCATTTTTTGGGAATTCAATCCGCCCTCGAACGTAACTCGGCATAGATCGCTCTCCTGACCGATATGCTTCCTAATGCGCTCAGCAAAAGATGCCGGAGGAGGCCAATCATCGGCTCGGCTTCTAACTCCCTGTAGTTGTGCAGCCTGAAGCGAAGCCCCTTGCAGTCCCGCCCCACCAAGAAAGGCCCCTTGTAGGCGTACAGCCTGAAGCGAAGCCCCTTGTAGGCGTGCCATATGAAGATTAATTCCTTGTAGGCGAGCCTTCCAGAAATGAGCCTCTTGGAGACACGCCCACTCCAGATCGGCCCCTTGCAGTGATGCCCTCCAAAGACGAGTTTCTTGAAGATGTGCTCCACCAAGATTCGTCCCTTGCAGATTTGCATCCGAAAGAGCAACCCTTTTCAGATGCGCCTAGTCAAAACAGTCCTTACCAAGCGTGCCTGTTCAAGATTGGCCCCATTCAGCCAGCTTCCCTGTAAGTTAATGCGGAGGCCCCTGAAGACTTCATGGTCCTGCACGAACAGCAGGGTCAACAGACTCTGAATTTCTTCGGAGGGTTTAGACAGGTGCTTTTTTCGATACTCGTCTTCGCACGTCGTTTGGCGGATATGGGCGCAGAGAATGTCCAACACGGTCTGACGCAAGTCTTTCGTATCTTGCGCCAGATGGAAGAGTTCATAAGCACTGCCCAGTCGCACCGAGTCCTTGTCGTGTCCCAGGTGCTCAATAGCGTTTTTTAGGCGTTCCTGCCGTTGCCCCTGCTCAGTGTTCCGCACTGTGTCCTCCAACGCTTTGGCGCGTCTGTAGGACATCAGGGCTTGCAGGGCGAGCAGTACGCCGCCCATGCCGATACCGAGAAATGTCAGCGTTTCGTTTTTCGCATCCAGGCCGAAAAGCGGAGAAACACAGCCTTCTACGCTTTCGGAGGCCATGACCAACAGGAAAGTTGCCAGTAATACGACAAACGCGCCGACAAGGCTGTATTGAAAAATGAGAAAAAGATTCATCGTGGATTGCTGACTATGGGGCTTCTCTCAAAATTACCCCTCTCCCTAGCCCTCTCCCCCAAGGGGCGAGGGAACAGGACGCACTCTCAATGTAGAGAATCCATGGCTGCAAATCGGCAACCGTCCGTGCCGAGTCAGCGTTTCATAACCTGTCTCAACAGTTCCAGAGCGGATTCCGTCTCCGACCAGTACTCACCGAACGATTTCCAATAGTAATACGCCTGGTCGGCTCCTCCAGGTCTGATGAAGCCTTCCAGCACGGACTTCGGCCTGGGATGTCTCTTTTTCAGCAGCTCCCTGCCGACTAGGGGCAGCTCAACGACACAATGCTCCAGCGCCGTCCACGCCTCCTCGTTGCGTCCGAGGCGTACCAGTGCCAATGCCTCCGAGTAGAGGATTTCAGGAGCGCCGTCATCCCGATACTTGCGGCAGAGCGTCAGGATTTTCGATAGTTCGTTTTTCTCAAACCAGCAGTGCGGCGGCAGATACCTTACGCCCTGATTGTCGTTTGGATTCACTGACAAAAGCCGCCGGAAAATCCCGATGGCCTCATCTTGACCAGACTTCGGCTCCGGCCGGCCACGCCATGGGCTTTTTGCGCCATCGCTACCAGGCCGGCCGGCCGACGCCCGCCCGAGACCTCAGCTGTTGAACGAGTAGCCAGTCGGCCGCAGGATTGTGTTGGAGACCTTTGCCACCAGCGGGCCGTTTTCCTCCGACGCGGCCCGTGCCCGCTGCCAGTCAGGATCCTTCATGAATGCCTTCCAGCTCTGTTCCCGGTCGCCCAGGCTGGGATAGCCGAGCATGTAGACCAGCCGATTGCTGGTGCCAACGACTTCGGTCCAGTAGCCGATATTCTCTATACCGTGCTTCTCAAACAGACCCAGGGTATGGTTGGCGAACCGGTTGTGGAGGTCGGGCAGGCGGCCCGGCACTGCGTCGTAAATGCGCCACTCCTGGACCTTTGTCTTGAGCTGGGGGACAGGCGAGTAGGGGGTCGGTAACAGCATCGTGTTGTGGACTTGGGCGACAATGGCGCCTTCCCGCTCCGTCTCTTCCGCCACTTGCCGCTGCCAGGCCGGGTCTGACGCAAACGCGGCCAGTTTCTGCTGTCTTTCCTCAAAGGCTTCATACATCCACATGTAGGTGACCTGGAGGCTAGTGCCAAACTCCTCAGTCCAGAATCCCAGCACGCCCAGTCCATGCTTGTGGAACAAGTCCGCCGCAACTTTGAGATGGGTGTTGAGCGCCGGCAGCTTGCCCGGCATTGCTTCGTAGGTCCGCCATTCGTAGATCATCCGCATACCTCCTCTGTGATGAGAATAGTCTGGCCTGGGAGGGACGGCAGCCAGATAGGGTCACAGGCGGCGCGATCAGAAGCCCTCTTCGCGCTGAATGAAGCGCATCCCAGCCCCGGCTTGTGAGTGTCCCAGATCAACCTTTCCCAAGGGCTCGAGCGTCTCGGCATCAAAAACAGACACCGTACTCCAGTTCCCGCCGCAATAGACCTTCTTTCCCTCGGGATGCAAAAAACTGGCGAAGTGGCTACTGGTCTCAAACTCCGCCACTTTTTCCATCTGGCGGGTCTTGATATCGACCTTCCACAGCTTGTCCCAGCCCAGATAGGCTTTGTTGGTCTTGGCCGCGATGACGCCGTGGGCCGTGTACCACTCGGCCGCAAAGGGATGGAGTTCAAACACCTGTAGCTCGGGCGCCGCCTGCTTCAGGTCGAGGGAGGCAACGCCAACGGTCGTGTTGTGGGTGATCGTGTCCGTCATGCCGACGGCAAAAGAGGCAATATAGTCGTTTTCCTGGTATGCGCTCCATACCGGTAAACCCTCAAGCCGGCCCGCCCCCGTCAGTTGCCAGTTGGCCATTGGAATCGTGTCCACGACCTGCCCGGTTTCCGGGTCGAGGACGGTGATGTCCCGGCTGATGCTGAAGGCGTACAGCCTTTTCCCGTCCTGAGATACCGCCAGAGCCATCACCTGCCGCGGCGCGGGAAAAACCTGCTTGACCGTATTCGTCTCCAAATCAACAACCCGAATGCGGGTCTCAAGCATCTCATATGTGCCGAGATCTTTCTTGAGCGGCATCTCATGAATATACAGCCGGTCCCCGTCCGGGTTCACATCGACCGCCATCGTTCTGACCAACTCGTTGTCGTTCGACAGGTCGAAGCGCAGCACCTCTCTGCCCTCATCCAGATCGACCACGGCCACGCTCTGATTGAGGTCGGTCACCACGTAGGCGAACTGGGGGCGAGTCGGGTTGGGGACCACGGTCGAGATTGGCCCCCGTCCTTCCAGAGGAATGGTTTTGACCACCTGGTCCGTATCGGCATCAATGATGTAGACGGTGTTTGGCAGAGCGGCGGTCAGGATATACCACTTGGCCCACACCAGCCCAGGAAGACACAGCACAAGAACGCAGGCGCTCACACTCAACCACAGCCAGTGTCTGTCCATGCTGCGCATCGCTCCCTCCTCGTGTCGGCAGCTATTTTGTTTCGGGGAAAACGACCTCCAGGTTGCGCCAGTCCTCCGCATTCACCCCGGAACAGGCCTTGGCCCACTCTGGATAATTCTGCAAACTATCGGGCACCTGGGCCGGCCACCAGCACGCGTTGGCACAGCCCAAAAGATCAGCCTCGACCGGGGCGCACATGCCGTTTGTGCCGCCCCACGGGTTGGCCTCCCAGCCGGGGTTGAAGATCGTCGTGCAGCCCATAGGCTGAGCCAGACCGACGACATCGTCCTGTGGGGCGGGGTTGTGCGTCGCGGTTTCAACCTGTTGGGCTTTGTGGTTCGCCGCCTTGAGATGTTTCATGACCGTCTCCTTGGTCGCCGTCTAGCATATCCGTTTGTGGAATACCAGGATTTGTCCTCACTCAATCGGCTGAAAGTTGAACTTGGCCGGCATCACGAGCAGATGCGCGCGGGCACCCAGCGGCCGTTTTGCGCCCTCGGGCTGGTACCAGGCTTCGACCCACACGTCTCCGACATTGCCGGTCGATAAGCGCCGCTGTGGATTCGGGCCGTCCTCGGCGGGCGTAAACAGGCCGTGCTCGTCCACCGCTCCGACAAACCGGACATCGTCGTCGTTGATCCGCTTGACGTATTCTTCGAGCTTCCAGCGGACCGGACTCACCCGGTCGAGCCTGACATCGTCCGCCGTGCCTTTCCGCCCGTCCGGGCCGTTCAGATAGCCGAAGACCTCAAACTGCTGCAAAACCTTGGGCGTGCGAATTCCCCCCGGACGGGAGAACGCCTGTTCCGGGCTGAGGCGAATGTAATCAACGGTCCGGTATACCGTCAGCGGTAACTCGCCTGCGACCCCTTGGATGCTGACCTGGCGCCGCCCGACCGAGGCGTCGGCATCGAGCCTGGCCTCGACCACCAGGCTATCGGCATCCGGCCTGCTGAGTGACTGGATCCGCACGCCCTGGCCCAAAGAGATGGCGGCGGCGGTGAGATCTGCGGGGAGGTTCATGCCGAACAGCCGCAGCGTGTGGGTCGTGCCCGTTTGCAGGGCGGTCGGAATAATGCTGAGCAGCCTGGCCTGACCGGCATTCCGGTACAGCGTCTCGTCCATCCCCAGGTCGCCGATATCGGTCAGCAGGCGTCTGCCGCGTATCACCGTGCCGTCCTCGTTGGCAAAAAAGATCTCGCGCTGGGTTTTCTCGCCGTCAATTTTCTCACCGTCAACCTCGGCAACGCCTCTCCACTGAAAGCCGGTATACACAACGGCGGTGGTCTTCCCGGACAGGCTCGACCCATCCGCAAACGTGTAGGAGAAGTCCCCTTCGTACGTATCATCGCCATGGGCGGTCACCGTCATGCGACCGGTATAGTCTCCACCCTTGCCGGGGTCGTGACCGACCACGTTCCAGACCCCGGCATAATTCGGCTTTGGCGCCGCCTGCCATTGTGTCCAGGCCTCAGAAACAAACGGGTAGGCAGTGGTCAGGTAGGGCACGGTTTCTTTCTTCACCACCTCATACCAGAAGTCGTCCAGCAACCCGGTCGAAGCCGTCTGGTTTTCTATATTCGGCAGCAGGGCGGCGGTCAGGTCCGGCAGCTCGTTCCAAGACGCCGGGGTTCGACGTTGCAGCGCGATGCGGGCGTACGAATGGCACGAGGCACAGGCTCCCTGGACGGACTTTGGAACGTTTTGTTCTATGGTGTTGTTCCGCCGCTCAAGGGCATAGCGAAATGGCTCGACCTCTGACGGGGCGAGGCCGTACTGATCGCTGAGATATTTGATCAGGGTTCTGGCTTCGCCGGGTTGCAGCTGCGCCCCGTGGGAACGCACCATGCGGTAGACGTTCATCTGCCAGCCTTCGGGGGTCTTGCGCTGAGATTCGATCGAGGCGAGAGGGCCACCCTCTTCGTGCGGCGGATGACAGCCCGAGCAACGGTTCTCAAGCACCGCCGGTCCGGTCGTTTCCTGCGCCCAGCCGAGTCGATGCCCGAGCGTCACGAGCAGGACAAGCCCGACGAGCCCAGCGGACACGACACTACGCCTACTCCATACGCTGCTCATGCTCACTCCAATCTGCGCCCACGGGCACCCGAGTCCAAGCCTGACGACAAGATCCTGACGAGATTTTGAGAAGCCCCTGACACGCTCTATAGGCGCTTCACCAAAGCGATGTCAATCGAAAGTTTTTCCGCTCCCACGGCCCTCCGCCTGCCCGCGAGCCTATGCGGACAGGGATGTCATCTGCTAACAACAGGGAAGCCAAGGAGGGACGTATGAAAAAGACAAGCCGCCTGCAAGAGCTGTTTCAGCAAGAGCAGATTTTTGTGATCGCTGGAGGGGGATGTGCGCTGCACGCCAAGATGGTCGAGGCGTGTGGCTTTGAGTGCGCCTATATGTCGGGCGCCCTGACCGCCGCCCATGTCCTGGGCCTGCCCGACGCGGGGCTGATCACGATGACCGAGATGGTCCAGAACGCCGGGCGGATGGCCAGCGCCACCTCCCTGCCCCTTATCTCGGACTCAGACCAGGGCTTCGGCAATGCGGTCAACGTGCGCCGTACCGTCCAGTCCTTTATCCAGGCCGGGGTGGCCGGCATTCACATAGAGGACCAGCCCTTCCCCAAGCGCTGCGGCTTTGTCAAAGGCAAGGAAATCATTCCGCTGGAGGAGGCGGTTGGAAAGTACCGGGCGGCGGTCGAGGCCAAACAAGAGCTGGATCCCGACTTCGTGATCATCGCCCGGTGCGATGCCCGCACCGCTGTGGGCGGCGGCTTGGAAGAGGCCCTGACCCGGATGAAAGCCTTCAAGCGGGCGGGCGTAGATGTGGTCTACTTTGAGGCGCCGCAGTCCCTGGAGGAGGTGAAAATCGTACGCCAGGAGATCGAAGGCCCGCTGATGGCCACGGTAGTGGCGATCAAGCCGTCACCGCCACTGGAGGAGATGCAGCAACTGGGATTGAGCGCGGCCTTTTATCCCGCCCTGGCCGCCTTTGCCGGGATGATCGCCTCGTGGGACTTTCTCCAGGATTTTCAGCGGCGGGGTGTCGAGGCAGAACAGGAGTTCCTCCAGCGGACCAAGGACCACCCCCTGGGTGGCCTGCGTTTCTTTGACCTGGTGGGCTTCCCCGAGGTGCGGGAATGGGAGGAGAAATACCTGCCAGAGGAACAACTGAGCAAGTACGAACAGTCCCTGGGTCTGTACGATCCGACAGATAAGGCCAGCCTGGGCCGCTGAGCCGGGGGTGTCGCGCGCACATTCAAGGAGGTGCACTATGGACCGGATGGACCACCGACAACTCGTAGAGGCCAAGCTGCTGGAAGTCGGCATCACGCTCAGCAATGAGGACCTTGAGCAGCTCACCACAGCCTATGCCACCTTGCTCGAATGGGAAGCTGTGGTGCAGGCCATGGTGCGACCGGAGACCGAACCGGCTCTGATTTTCAAGGCAAAAGTGGAGGGCTGAACCATGACACACGACAGCGCGGAACTCGCTTTCCTGTCGCTGGCTGAGGCGGCTGATCTGATCAAAAGCGGAGAACTCTCGCCGGTTGAGCTGACTCAAGCCATGCTGGAACGCATTGCGGCGCTCGACCCGCAGGTCCACGCCTACGTCACCGTCTTTGCCGAAGAGGCGCTAGCCGCCGCCCAGGAGGCCGAAGCACAAATCCGGGCGGGGAACTATAAGGGGCCATTGCACGGTATTCCGCTGGCCGTCAAAGACATCTATGAGGCCGGCCGCACGACCGGCGGCTCAAAATTACGCACAGACTATACCGCTGAGCAGGACTGCACGACGGTGGCGAAACTCAAGGACGCCGGCGGACTGCTGCTCGGCAAACTGGCGACCTACGAATTTGCGGCCGGCTTACCGACGCTGAGTTCACATTTCCAACCGGCCCGCAACCCGTGGAATCTCGAGTATGATCCGGGTGGATCGAGTAGCGGCTCGGGAGCAGCGCTAGCTGCCGGACTGATTTTTGGGGCGATGGGGAGTGATACGGGCGGCTCCATCCGCTGGCCGGCGTTCTGCTGCGGCATTGTTGGCATGAAGGCCACCTATGGCCGAGTGAGCCGAGTGGGCGTGTTCCCCCTGTCGTGGAATCTCGACCATACCGGCCCCATGACCCGGACCGTTCGGGACAATGCACTCATGCTCCAGGCCTGTGCCGGTTACGATCCCCTCGATCCGGCATCCGCCAATATCCCCGTGCCCAATTTCAGTGAGAAGCTGGAACACGATATCAAGGGCCTGCGTCTGGGTATTCTCCGCACCCTCTTCCAAGACAACTGTGAGGAGGAGATTCTCGGCGCATTCAATGCCGCCGTGGCCCAAATGGAAACGCTGGGGGCTGAGATCGTCGATGTGGACTCCATCACCCATGCCGAACTCCAGGCAACGTTCTGGCCGCTCGCCTGTGCTGACGCGGCCGCGTATCACCTGGCCGACATGCAGACCCAGGCTCAGGACTACAATCCCGACCTGCGCCTCATGCTGGCGCTCGGAAATCTGGTCAGAGGCACGAGCTACCTGCAATGTCAGCGCGTGCGGGAGCAGATCCGCACGCACATGCTAGGGCAGTTGGAGACGGTTGATGTGTTCATGCTGCCCGGCGCCGGGGTGATGCCAGCGCCGATTCGGTCGGAGTCGCCCGGCCTGTATCTGATGGCGCCGGACTTCGCTATTTATACGCCGTTGTTCAATCTGACGGGCTTCCCCGCCCTGGCTTTGCCGTGCGGCGTGAGCAGCGCCGGGCTGCCGATTGGCTTTCAACTGGCGGGGCGACCGTTTGATGAGACAACGGTTTTCCAGGTCGGCCATGCCTACGAACAGGCGGCGGGATGGCACGAGCGACACCCGACCCTGTAGCGCGCCGGGCAAGACTCGTGCGTCATACCTCCCTGATGCGTGGGTAGGGGCGTTTGCGTGACAGCCCCGTGTGGTGGATGAGCAGAGCCCATCCACCACAAACGCTTAATCGAAACGGTACACCCGGGCGGCATTGCCCCCGGCAATCTTGGCCTTCTCCGCCTCGCTACACTCGGCCAGGATCTCTTCCAGCACCTGTCGCGAGCGTGGAAAGGTACATTCCGGATGCGGGTAATCTGAACCCCACATGAGGTTATCGACGCCAATCAGGTGCCGGTCGCGGATGCCCAGGGCATCTTCCTGGAAGCTCAGAAACACATTGCGGTGGAAATAATCACTGGGCAGCAGGTCGGTCTTGAACTTCCGCCACGCTTTGCTCGGAGCGCGCTGGGTATAGGTGTAATCGAGCCGGTCCAGGAAATGCGGCACCCACGACAGCTCCTGCTCTATCGAGCCGATCTGGAGCTGGGGATAGCGCTCGAAGACACCGCCGAAAATGATAGAGGCCAGGGACATGCGCACCCAGTGGTCGATGTTGGTGATAAAAGCTGGGTCGAAGGCTTCCAGATCCAAGGTCGAGTTCTGCGAGGTGGACCGGTTGGTGGCAACGTGGAGGCTTAAAGGCATGGCCAAGTCCTGAGCCGCAGCCCACAGCGGTTCATACTCCGGCAAGTTGTAGCTCCTGCCCGCAGGTGGAGCCACCGTGATCATGGCTCCCGCGAGTCCGAGCTTGGCACACCGGGTGAGTTCGCTCACGCCCTCTTGCACATCATCGAGGTTGAGCATCGCAATGCCTTTGATCCGGCCAGGAAACGGCTGGCAAAAATCGGCCAGCCAATTGTTATAGGCTCGGCACAGGGCCGACAGCAGTTCGCCATCGGGGACGCTGTACAGCAATAAGCCCTGACTCGGATACACGATACTCGCCTGCACCCCATCCAACTCCATGTCTTTGAGGTGCTCTGCGGGAATGTACCCCCCCGGCCGCACGTTTTCCATTTTATCGGCCATCGTGAGCGTCTCGGGTGCGTCAAACCGCTTACCGGCTTGGGAGCCGCCCGATCCCCCACTCACTCCTTTCATTCCCTCACACACCCACCAGTCGGTGTCATCTTCCGAGCGATGGATCACATGTGGGGCACGCTCCCTGAACCTCGACTCCACCCGGCTGGTCCACAAATCCGGGGGCTCAAAGACGTGACTATCGGATGAAATGACTCTGTAATTTCCCATGCTCATCCCTCCTTGCTGGTCAACCATCTGTAAGACTTGGTCCGGCAATGCAAGAGTGCTCTCGGCCAAAGAATTATAGGACTCGGCTTGCGAACCCTGCAAGGCTTTTTGAGACGCAGCCTTGCCGGCTTGACAAACCGCCGGCGATGGCAGGACAATCTCGGCCATACAGACCACAAGGAGGTCAGCATGCTCGGAGCTGTCGCACACGTAGGGATTACCGTCCCGGATATGGACAAAGCCATTGCCTTCTATCAGGACGTATTGGGGCTGAAAGTGATTGGCGATTTCAGTGTCGAGGGGGAAGAGATCAGTGATATGATCCAGGTGCCGGGCACGAAGGTACGGTCGGTCTTCCTGCGCAACGATGACGACCAGCGTAGCGCCCCGGTTGAGCTGCTGTGCTTCGACGAATCCGCCAGACAGGGCGGACAGCCGTATGAGGGCCTCACTCACAACGGGATTACCGAGATTGCCTTCTGGGTCAAAGATATTGACAAGACCTACGAGGCGCTGCGCAGCCACGGCGTGGAGTTTTACTCGCGCCCGCAGACGTTCAGCCTCGAGGGCTATGGCACGGCCAAGGCGGTGTATTGCAAAGACCCGTTTGGCACAACCCTCGAACTCATGCAGATGGTGAAGGACTAGGAACGGGCGGCGCGGGAGGGAAAGTCCCCCCGCGCGCTTGGCACTGAACCACTTCCTGCGCTCTGAGCCGGCCGGTCTGTTCCCACGAAGAGCCCGTCAGCGCGTTCGCCTACGGGACCGCCTGCTGTCGCGTCCGGCCCTGCCGGGCTTGCATCCTCGCTCGGGAGGGCTATTGTTCTCCCCGGTCTTCACACCACAGGAAAGGAGAGCAGTATGAAATTGTATGATTGCCAAATGGCTCCCAACCCACGTCGGGTGCGCGTCTTTCTGGCGGAAAAGGGGGTCGATATTCCGAAGACCGAGGTGAGTATCATCGAAGGAGAAAACCTCAAGCCGGAATACCTGGCGGTGAATCCACGCGGCCTGCTGCCCACGCTTGAACTCGACGACGGGAGCCGCATTGACGAGACCATCGCGATTTGTCGCTATATCGAGGAGACGCAGCCGGAGCCGAACCTCATGGGCCGGGACGCCTTGGAGAAGGCCCAGATCGAGTCGTGGCAGCGCCATATGGAATTCGACGGTCTCAATCCTACGGGCGAGATGTTTCGCAACTCGTTTGACCCCTTCAAGAATCGGGGGCTGCCCGGTCTGGAGAATGTCCAGGCCATTCCCGAACTGGCCGCCCGGGGGAAGGCCGGCGTCGAGCGTTTTTATGAGCGCTTGGAACAACGCCTCAGCCAGAGCGCCTATGTGGCCGGGGAGCGGTACACGGTTGCCGATATCACCGCGCTGTGCGTGGTCGATTTTGCCAGTTTTGCCAAGATGGGCATTCCCGAGGCCAATACCAACACCAAGCGCTGGCACGCAGACGTGTCCTCACGACCGAGCGCCAAGGCGTAGTCACTCCCCCCGACCGGAGACCGTCTGCCGCAGGGTGTCGTTCGAGCGTGTCTGCCAGCTGGGGGAGGAGAAGCCCTCCTCCTCCGCTAGAGCGTTTCACGTGAGGCTGTAGCCCTGCCGTTTCGCTAGGCCAGACGTGATCCGGCATCCCTGCTTCGACTTCGCTCCGCTACGCTCAGCATGAACGGGAGGCCGTTAGTCCTGAGCGTAAGGCGCAACGCGCCTGAAGTCGAAGGGCGACACAGCATCGTTATTTGCGCTAAGCGCTAAATCACTTCCTGCTCTCTGAGCTGACCGATCTGTTCCCAGGAATAGCCCAGCAGATCGAGCAGAATCTGCTCCGAGTGCTCGCCAAACTCGGGCGCCGGCGCCTTGGGATCGGCCGGAGTTTCGCTCAGGATGAGCGGCGAGCCGACGATCTTGCTCGGTCCCCAGGACGGATGATCGTAATCGACCACATAGTCGTTGTCGATCATCTGCTGATCGTCGGGCAGGTCGTTGATGCTGTTGACGATGGTATAGATGAAGTCGCCGCCGTTTTTCAGGATAGTCATCCACTCGTCGCGCGGCTTGCCGGCCCAGATCTCGTCCAGAATGGCGATCAGCTCCTTGGCATTCTTGCCCCGAGCCCGCATGGTTGCAAAGCGCGGATCGTTCTCCAGGTGGGCGATGCCCAGCGCCGTGCAGAAATCCGACCAGTAGCGGTCGGCCTGCGGCATGGCCAGGCAGATCCATTTGTCATCCTGACACTTGTAGTGATTCCACAGCGGGTTGACCGCCTCGGTCCGATAGAAGCGCTTGAACTCCTTGCCCAGGGTCAGCCGACAGGCCAGATTCAAGCCCTGGAGGGCCATCATGCTGCCCAGATGGGAGGTGTTCACCTCCTGGCCGACGCCCAGGCGTTCACGCGCCAGCAGGGCCACGACGATCCCGTGGGCGAGCATGATGGCGCCCATCTGGTCGGCAATCCCGCCGGTGATATTCATCGGGTCCATGTCCGGCTCACCGACCGTATTCATGATCCCCGAGCGGGCCAGGCCCATGTAGTCGAACGACGGCTCGCCCGAATCCGGTCCATTCGGGCCGTAGCCGGTTGCGCTGGCGTAGATCAGCTTGGGATTGTGGCGGGACAGAGTCTGGTAATCGACGCCGAGCTTGGCCGCCACCCCCTTCCGAAAATTCTGGACAAATACGTCGGATTTCTCGACCAGTTGATACACGATCTCCCGCGCCTCGGGCTTTTTGAGGTCCAGGGTCAGGCTTTTTTTCTGGCGGTTGTTGGCCTCAAAGTAGTAGTTGCGTTTGGTGCCGCCGGTCTTGCTGCCGGCAATCTGCATCACTCCCCGTCCGGGGTCGCCGCCGACCCGCTCTTCGATTTTGATCACCTCGGCCCCCAGGTCGCCGAGCATCATGGTCGCCACCGGTCCCTGCTGAAAAATCGTCCAGTCCAGCACCCGAATACCATCCAGCGGTCTCGCCATGTTTGTGCCCTCCTTTGTCGCAAGACGGAATACCGTCGGACTCTAGCACAGGCCGACGACCGGAAGAAAGCGCAGCATGTTGAGACTTTGCCCGCGTCCCCGACCACTACACAGGCACGGGTGACCCCCACCACAAGCGCTTTGACAGGGCAGACCGCAGCCGTTAGATGAAAGACACCGATGCTGAAAGGACGCGCGTATGACAGCCGAGCCTATCCCGCCCGTTCCGCTCACCCTTGACGGGTCTGCCATTCTGCACCAGATGTTCCGTGTTCGCTGGCCGGCCTGGAACGCCGTGGCGACTGTCGAACGGCAGGCAATGGTGGAAGACGCCGCCCGCGTATTGACCGACATGGAACAGGCCAACACCAGCGCCGTGTTCTCCCAGCTCGGCCACAAGGGCGACCTGATGCTGGTCCATTTCCGGCCCAGCTTTGACGAACTGAACGCGGTCGAACTCCGGCTCGCCCAGTTGAAACTGCTGGAGTTTCTGGAGCCCAGCAGCTCGTATCTGTCAACGGTCGAACTGGGCTTGTACGAGGCGTCGGTACGGCTGTATACGGACCTGCACGAGCGGGGGCTCGAGCCCTATACGCCGGACTGGGACGAGGCGGTGGCGGCCGAACGCGAACGCCAGCGCCAAGCCATGGCCGCACGTCTGGCGCCGGCCATACCGGCCCGGCGCTACCTGTGCTTCTACCCGATGGATAAAAAACGGGGCGAGGTCCGCAACTGGTACCACGTGCCGATTGCCGAGCGCCAGAAAATGATGCGCGAACACGGGATGGTCGGCCGACGCTACGCCGGTCGGGTCAACCAGATCATTTCCGGCTCGGTCGGCTTTGACGACTGGGAGTGGGGGGTGGACCTGTTTGCCGACGACCCGCAGGTCTTCAAGCAGCTGGTGTATGAGATGCGTTTTGATGAGGCCAGCGCCGTATACGGTCTGTTCGGGACCTTTTATCTGGGCCTGCGGGTTGCGGCCGCTGACCTCGGCGCCCTGCTCGGCGGCCGTCTGCCGGCCTTCAGCAGCGACCCGGCTTGAGCTTTTCTTTCTCCGCCCCCTCGCTACAATAACCGGCCATGGCAACCACAACGGATGTCGTCGTTATCGGCGGAGGAGTCATCGGCATCGCGGTGGCCTATCATCTGGCCGAACACAAGGTCCGGACTTGGCTGGTGGACAAGGGGCAGCCCGGCCAGGAAGCGTCGGCCGCCGCCGCCGGGATGCTGGCCGCTACCAGCGGCGGCTCCAAGCGCGGCCCGATGTATCAGCTCAAACGCGCCAGCCAGGCGCTGTATCCGGCCCTGGTGCGTGAGCTGGAAGAACGCACCGGGATCGATATCGAGTATCAAACCCCCGGCATCTTCGAGATTCTGCTGACCGAGGCGGATGAGCAGCGCTACCGGCGGCTGTACGAACTCCGCGCCGAGCAGGGCCACGCCGTCAGCTGGCTGTCGGCCGAGGCGGCCCGGCACCACGAGCCGAGCCTTACGCCGACCTTACGGGCGGCCGTCCATTTTGCCGCAGACCACCACCTGCACAACGGCAAGCTGGCCCGGGCCTGGGCTGAGGCCGCACGCCAGCGCGGGGTCAGCCTGCACACGGGGACAACGGTCACCGAGGCCCGTATCAGGAACGGGCGGGTCGCGGAGGTCCGGGTCGGTGACGACTGGGTGAGTGCCGACAGCGTGGTGATTGCCGCAGGATCGTGGTCCGCCCAGGTTGGTGAGCTGTTTGGGCTGAGGATTCCGGTCCGACCGGCCAAGGGACAGATGCTGGCCATTCGTGCCAACCACCTCCGCCACGTCATTGCGAGCGACGACCGCTATCTGGTGCCACGCAAGAACGGCGAGGTCATTCTCGGCTCTACAGTTGAATTCACCGGCTACGATAAGGCGGTGACGCTCGAAGCGGTGCGGCACCTGGCCGAGTGGGCCGACGGCGTGGTGCCGGGCATCGGCAAAGCCCCCCTCAACCGCTGCTGGGCGGGCCTGCGCCCCTACTCTCCGACCCGGCGACCGATACTCGGTCGAGCGCCCGGCCTCGAGAATGTCGTGCTGGCCACCGGCCATCACCGTAACGGTATTCTCCTGGCCCCGATTACCGGGCAGCTGATCAGCGAGCTGATTACGACCGGCCGCACCGGCCTGTCGCTGGAGCCGTTCGGTCTGCCGGCCGAGCCGCACCCCCACCGAGACGAGGCCGAGTGAGATCGCAGCCCCCACAGCCGGGCGGAGATTGCGGCTGGATAGGGGGTATGTCATAATCCCCGCGCCAGACCGATATGGCACTTTTTCATACACCAAGGAGGGACAGGTATGGCAGATGTGACGATTCGTGCGCTGAAAAACGGTCCGTACGAGGTGCGGGGCGGCGCAAAACTCACCGATCAGAAGCGGGCCGAGTACACCGGCCAGGAAGACCCCATGTATCTGTGCCGCTGCGGCCAGTCCTCCAACAAACCGTTTTGTGACGGAACCCACCAGAGCTGCGGCTTTGTGGCTGAAGAAACCGCCGGCTAAGCTCCCCTATTCGTCCACACCAGACGCCCCGGAGACACGCTTCGGGGCGTTGTCGTGTGTGGGCGCCGGTTGGCTCAGGATGTGGACCGCCCGCACCCCCGTCCCATAGCGGTACACCAGCTCCCCTCCCCAGTGGCCCTGCACGACCAGTCCGGCCAGTCCGAGACCGGTCAGCAGCACGAAAAACAGCGGCAGACGGCCCGCAATCTGGGTCCGCACCACCGCCAGGACGAGAAAAAATCCGAACAGGCCATAGCCCAGATATTCGTGATAGACGAGCAGCTGTTGGATCTGAGCATCAAAGACACTGTTCGGCTGGGGGAGTTGCTGCTCGATCCAGCCGCTCAGCACGGCCAGACCCAGCGCCCCGACCCCGGCAAAGAAACTCGGCCGCCCGAGCCGCTGCCAGCCGGGCCGGCGCCACACACTGCCCGCGCAGTCCAGCACACAGCCCCAGACTGTCAGCGCCACCGCAAAATGGACGAACACCGGGTGCAGGGTCAGCACCAGCCCGGCCTCCAGCGGCGGCACCGGAGCGCCGTCCTGGGCCACGGCCCTCGCCACCAGCCACAGCCCCCACGCCATGCCAACCAACAGGCAAACCGAGTGTTTTTGCCAGGTGCCCTTTGCCATGTGCGCTTTGCCTTTTAACTTGGCCTTTTGACTTGACCTTCTTATGCTCTCCCCGGCCGTGTGGTACAAGGGCGAGACGGGAGACACACGTGGCGTATCAGAACGACGACGAACAAGCCTACCCCAGCGGACGGGTTGTGGCTCGGCTGGGCGAGATTCCACCCGGTTGTACAAAGAAATTCATCCGTACCGTGAACGGACGGGATACCGAGTGCTTCATTGTCAACTATGGGGGCGAGCTGTTTGCCTACGTCAACAGCTGCCGCCATGTGCCGATGACGATGGACTGGGTGGACAACCAGTTTCTGAATGAGGACGGCCGCTATATTCTGTGCGCCACCCATGGCGCGGCCTATGAGCCGGATACCGGCGAGTGTATTTTCGGTCCACCGTGCGGTCAGTTCCTGGCCAAGGTGCCGCTCACAATCGAGGCCGGACAGGTCATTGCCGGGCAACCCGAAGCGCCGGACGACTGAAAGGACCTGTGTCCGGTGCTGCGCCGGCCGTTTCTCGCCCTTAGTCCCACTCTTCGCCGAGGTGAGCCCGGCTCAGGCGCTGTTTCAGATACTCCAGCGCACCAAGGTCCTCGATAATATCCCCGCCGGTATCGTAGAAGAAAATCTCGCCCTTTTTGTTGCGGCCAACGGCGACGAGCCACTCCAGCTCATCGCGGTCTTCGAGCAGATAGTTGATCGTCAGTGAGACTCCCTTGCCGGGAATCAAGGTAACTTTGGGTCGTTTGGGGCTTTCTGGGTTGGGGCTTTTCTGGGTCGTCGTTGACATGGCTCACCTCCGACTCATACGCCTGCTGCGTCCTCTGCCACACCGGAACTCATCGCTGGCGCCAGGAAGCATAGGGGCTGAATATCGTCAAGTCAATACAGCGAGGGCGACCGTCTCCACGTGGTAGGTGTGGGGAAAAAGATCAATCGGTTGCAGGCTGACAGGCCGATAGCCATGCTGTCCGAGACGCCGCAGATCGCGGGCCAGGGTGGTCGGATCGCACGACGCATACACGATCTTGCGCGCCCCGAACTGCGGCAGCCTGTCGATAATATCCGCGGCTCCAGCCCGCGATGGGTCCAGCACCACAACGTCGGCCTGTTGTCCGCTGGCCAGCAGGGCCTCAATACCCCGGCGCACCGAGGCGCGCATGAAGCGCAGGGTGTCGAACCCGAGCCGCGCCGCATTGGCGCGGGCATTGGCGACCGCAACCCGATCCTGGTCTATGCCGATCAGCGACCCCACCCGAGGAGCGAGCGGCAGGCTCAGGTTCCCGGCCCCGCAGTACAGCTCGACCACCCGGTCGCGGGGGCTGAAGTCGCCCAGCCGCAGCACGGTTTCAATCAGGGTCCGGTTGCCGGCCAGATTCACCTGGGTAAAAACCCCGCTGCTGACGGACAGCCAGAGATTGTCAACCCCAAGATCCAGGCTGATCCCGACCTCGCCCCACTCACGACGCCAGCCACGGCCAAACAACACCAGCCCGCCAAGCTCGGGGTGGTCGTCCACAAAACGCTCACACGTCTCGGCGTCAGCGGCCTGGAACGGTCCCTCGGCATTGCCGACCAGCGCGCTTGGGGACGGTCCGGTTCGGGCTTCGCCGCTCAGCAACTCAAGCCGCCGCACGACCGTTTGCAGCCCGGCCAACCACTGGCGCGCCGTCCGCAGCTGCTGCGGACTCGTCTCCCCGGCGATGAGGCACGACTCGATCTCAACCAGATCGTGCGAGCGCGCCTGATAAAAGCCCAGCCGGGCCGGCGGGGTGCTCCGCAGCCGAATGCGGTGTCGATAGTGCCACTCCTGGGGGCTGGGAATGATAGGCAGAACCGGCGGGGCGGACAGGCCGCCAATCCGCCGCAGGTGCTCTTCGACCAGCGCCTGTTTGGCCCGCAGCTGCTCGGCATAGTCTATGTGCTGCCACGGACAGCCGCCGCAGCGGGGAACATACGGACACGGCGGCTGCCGGCGCTGAGCCGAGGGCTGGAGGACAGCCACCAGCCGGGCCACGGCATAGGTCTTTTTCTCCTCCTCAATCGCAACTTCGACCGTATCGCCGGGCACCGTACCGGGCACAAAGACTACCTTGCCGTCAAGCCTGCCGACGCCGGCCGGGCCGTAGGACAGGCGCTCAATGGTGAGATGGTGAGACTGAGCGGACATAGGCTTCAACAGCGCTTCAGGGGTGCCTGGAGTCACGGTGTCTGCACCCTAAACCGTCTCCCCCCGGACGTAAAGAGCGGCGGGCATGCGGCCGCTGCCCGGTTTGGAAAACGGGAGGAGCGGGTTTGAACCCGCCCCCACGAGGTCACCACCCCACCCGCAGCAAGCCCCCTCTGGAGCAACAATCCGAACCGAGGCAATAGCGGTCCGTAGCGTTCCTTCCGCGCCAGCGGGCTTTATGTTAAGTACGGCGGGCCATGGCCCAGCAATCGGACGACGGACTCCGCATACGTCGCGCAAAACGGACCGACATCTCGGCCCTGCGACTCCTCGCCGCTCCGGCTGCGGCCGAGTCGATCAGCCGCGCCGAGACCCGCCACTGGCGACACCTCGCGAGTGACCCGCGGCTCGACTTCTACGTCGCCGAACAGGCCGGCGCCGTCCAGGGCATGCTGCTGGTGTGCTATATGCGAACCCTGGGATCGCCCGGCTGGCAGGCCCTGCTTGACCTCATTGTTCGTCCCGCTGTCGCACCGGATATCGCTCAGACCCTGCTCGACTTTGCCAAGGCCCGCGCCCGGCGACGAGGCTGTCAACAGCTGCTTGTGCAATCCGACCGAGCCGACCGACAGTTGTTGACACAAAACGGATTCGCCGCAGCCGGCCCCCTGTTCGCCTGTCCCCTGGGGTGACCGCCTTTGGCCCTTCCCTCAAGGGCGGCCCGCCAAGTCGCTTCACATTTGACCTTTGCCTTTTCTTCTCACTATCCCCTACTTGACCCTCTTCCCTGGCAGGCGCTATTAGGAGAGGGACGT
Source organism: uncultured Binatia bacterium (SeqCode) (assembly GCA_965243735.1). Taxonomy (GTDB): domain Bacteria; phylum Desulfobacterota; class Binatia; order Bin18; family Bin18; genus JAAXHF01. The sequence continues at coordinate 833,304 of CBDEVZ010000008.1, read as the reverse complement.
GTCGGGGTGTGGCTCAGCCTGGTAGAGCACACGGTTCGGGACCGTGGGGTCGCTGGTTCAAATCCAGTCACCCCGACCACGTTTGTTCCATCCCCCGGTCTTCTTCCCGCATCGGCCATGCAAGAACTCGCCTGTGTCGCCTGTCTGCTGTCTCCCCTCATCGCCTATGTATGCGGCTCGATCCCGACCGGTGATCTCATCGGCCGCCGTCTGGGCATCGCGGTCCGCCAGACTGGCAGCGGCAATATCGGCGCCACCAACTTGGCCCGCACCGCCGGCAGAACGGCCGGCCTGCTGACCCTGGCCGGCGACATGGCAAAGGGGCTGCTCCCGGTGCTGGCAGTGCGGCTGCTCGGCTTTGGAGAGGTCGTTCAGGCCGCGACCGCGGTGGCGGTGGTGGTCGGCCATATGTTTTCGATTTTCCTGGGCTTCACCGGCGGCAAGGGCATAGCCTCGGGCTTCGGCGTGCTGCTGGGCCTGACTCCGCTGGCCACCCTGTCGGCCCTGGTTGTGTTCGCCGGCGTCTTTGCCGCCAGCCGGATCGTATCTGCGGCGTCCCTGGCCGCGACACTCGCCGTGCCGCCTCTTCTGGTCGTTCTGGCCTATCCCCGGCCCTATCTATTCGCCGTCTCGCTGCTGGCCCTGCTCGTCGTCGCCCGCCACCGTGACAACATCAGGCGCCTGTGGAAAGGCCAGGAGGCTCCCTTCCGACTCGCCTCCGACGGAAAACACACCCCACCTGAAGAGCCTGATTCTTCTGCCTAAAAAAAGAGCGTTGCCCGCGAAATAGGCAAGCCGTGGGCCAGAAATCGCCTATTCAGAGGCCGAGGGGTTTGGTATTCTTTTTGCTCATCTCTAGTGATGCTTTACAAGCCGATGGTTTTACACTAGAGAGGGCTTGAGGAGGCCAACTCTATGGAAGGCGTTATGAAAAAGGTTGAAGCGATCATCAAGCCCTTCAAACTCGACGAAGTCAAAGAGAGTCTGAACTCCCTCGGTGTCCGTGGCTTGACGGTCAGCGAAGTCAAAGGCTTCGGGCGTCAGAGAGGCCACACCGAGCTGTACCGAGGAGCTGAGTACGTGGTTGACTTCCTGCCCAAGGTCAAGCTTGAAATCATCGTGGAAGAAGATCTGGCCGCCAGCGTGGTTGAGGCGATTGAAAAGGCGGCCAATACCGGACGGATCGGAGACGGCAAAATCTTCCTCTCTTCGGTTGAAGACGTCATCCGCATCCGCACCGGCGAACGCGGCAAAGACGCCGTGTAAGCTGACGAATCCGAACGCATTGGATTACAGGAGGATAGGAGACGTATGACACCCAAAGACGCGATTGCCTTAGCGCAGGAGAAAAACGCCGAGGTCGTGGACCTCAAGTTCATGGACTTTATCGGCACCTGGCAGCATTTTTCCATCCCGCTGAGCGAATACGAAGAGGAAATCTTCGAGGACGGGCTCGGCTTTGACGGTTCTTCGATTCGTGGCTGGCAGTCGATTGACTCCTCGGACATGCTCGTCATCCCCGACCCGGCTACCGCCGTCATCGATCCGTTTTGTGCAACCCCGACCCTGTCCCTGATCTGCAATATCGTCGATCCGATCACCAAAGAGGACTATTCGCGCGACCCGCGCAATATCGCCCGCAAAGCCGAGGCGTATCTCAAATCGAGCGGCGTGGGCGACGTAGCCTATTTCGGGCCGGAGCCCGAATTCTTCATCCTCGACGATGTCCGCTTCGACCAGAACGCCCACGAGGGCTACTACCACGTCAATTCGGTTGAGGGCAGCTGGAATTCGGGCCAGGAGGAAGGGCCGAACCTGGGCTACAAGCCCCGTCACAAAGAGGGCTATTTCCCGGTGTCGCCGCTGGACTCCTACCAGGACATTCGAACCGAAATGATCCGGACGATGGAGGACATCGGGATCCGGATTGAGAAGCACCACCACGAGGTGGCGACCGCCGGACAGGCCGAAATCGACATGCGTTTTCTGCCCCTGGTCCAAATGGCCGATGCGCTCCAGTGGTACAAGTATATTGTCAAGAATGTGGCCAAGCGGCACGGCAAAACCGCCACCTTCATGCCCAAACCGATCTTTGGCGATAACGGCTCAGGTATGCACACCCACCAGTCGGTGTGGAAAGATGACCAGCCCCTGTTTGCCGGCGACGGCTACGGCGGGATCAGCGAACTCGGCCTGCACTACATCGCCGGCGTCCTGGCCCACGCCCCGGCCCTGTGCGCTTTTGTCGCCCCGACCGCCAACTCCTACCGGCGGCTGGTGCCCGGCTTTGAGGCGCCGGTCAACCTGGCCTACTCGTCCCGCAACCGCTCGGCTGCGGTCCGCATCCCGATGTACTCGCCGAGTCCCAAGGCCAAACGCATTGAGGTCCGTTTTCCGGACCCGTCGAGCAACCCCTATCTGGCCTTCTCGGCCATGCTGATGGCCGGGCTTGACGGTGTTGAGCGCAGACTGAATCCGGGCGATCCGCTCGACAAGGATATCTACTCGCTCACCCCCGAAGAACTGGCCGGCGTGCCGTCCGTGCCCGGTTCCTTACCCGCCGCGCTCGACGCCCTGGAGGACGACTATGAGTTCCTCCTCAAGGGCGACGTGTTCACCAAAGACGTGGTCGAGACCTGGGTTGACTACAAACGCGAGAACGAGGTCGATCCGCTCCGCCTGCGGCCCCACCCGTACGAGTTCTCGTTGTACTACGACGTCTAAACCACAGCCCGTCTGACGGATATCAAAAAGGGGAAGAAGCCTTCCCCCTTTTTGTTTTTTCCCTTTCCGGCCCGATTCTGTTCAGGCTCAAACCGGTTGACAAATCCCGGCAAGTCAGGCAGACAAGAGGGGTTTTTTACTCTGCCCATGCCGCAAAAGGAGAGTCTATCATGTTACTAGACGGCAAGGTTGCCATCGTCACCGGCGCCGGTCGAGGCATCGGCCGCGAAGAAGCCCTGCTCATGGCCAAACACGGCGCCAAGCTGGTGGTCAACGATCTCGGCGGCCATTTCGACGGAACCGGCTCGGATATCGGTCCGGCCCAACAGGTCGTCAATGAAATCAAAGCCGCCGGAGGCGAAGCGGTGGCCAATACCGAGAGCGTGACCGACTTCAAAGGCGCCAAACGGATCGTCGAGCAGGCGCTCGACAGCTTCGGACAGCTGAACATTCTGGTCAACAACGCCGGCATCCTGCGCGACCGGATGATCTTCAATATGTCGGAAGAAGAGTGGGATGCGGTCATCAACGTGCACATGAAAGGCACCTTCAACTGTAGCCGTCACGCCTGTGAGTACTGGCGCGAACAGCACAAGGCGGGCACTATCCTGAACGGTCGGGTGATCAACACCTCCTCGGACGCCGGCCTGCTGGGCAGTCCCGGCCAGCCCAACTACGGTCCGGCCAAGGCTGCGGTCGCCACCATGGCGATCATCGTCGACCGCGAGATGCAGAAATACGGCGTAACCGGCAACGCGATTGCCCCGCTGGCGCGTACCCGCCTGACGGTTGACGCCACGCCCCAGACGGCCGGCCTGATGGACGCTAAAGAGGGCGAGCACGACTACTTCAGCCCCCACCACGTCGCCCCGCTGGTGGCTTGGCTGGCGAGTGATGACGCAGCCGGGGTCCACGGCGAGGTCTTCCGTGTCGGCGGCGGCTGCGTGTGGCTGATGAAGGGCTGGCACTCGGCCGGGACGGTCAAAAAGCTCGGCGACTGGGACCCGAACGAGCTCGGCGACGAGCTCAAGGGCGAGCTGGCCAAGGGCGGGACGGCCAAAGAAGAACTCGGCTCGGTCTTCAAATCGCTCAAATCCTGAATCCTCCACTGCGGCCGCGACCTGCGGCCGCACGTCTCCCACAGCCCCGTGACCCATTCCCACCCCTACCGCGTGCTGATCGTCTGTCACGCCAACACCAGCCGCAGCGTGATGGCCCACTCCCTGCTTGAGAAGATGCTCAAGGAACGGAACGTCGGGCATATCACCATTCGTTCGGGCGGGATTGCGATTTACGCCCGGGATCGGATGTACGCCTCGCTCGACGCGCGCCTGATCCTGCGTGAACACGGGATTCACCTGCAAGCCGAAGACTTTGTCTCGACCGACCTCAAACGCCACCGGTATCTGATCGACGAGGCCGACCTGATCCTGACCATGACCCAGGAGCAGAAAGACATGCTCGACGCCTACCCCGAGGCCGAGGGCAAACCGACCCACACCCTCAAGGAGTTTGCCGGCGAGGAGGGCGATATCGACGACCCGGCCATGCAGGGCGAAGACGCCTTTCGAGCCCGTATGGTCGAGATCCAACGCTGTCTGGAAAACTCCTTTGACGATCTGCTAAGCTTGGCCCATGCATACCTTTGAAAACCCGTCGGATCCCGAGATTTACGACATTCTGGCCACGCCTAAAACGATTGCCGTGATCGGCTGTTCGCCCAACCCGGACCGCGACAGCCACCAGATTGCCGCCCTGCTCAAGGCCAGGGGTCACACCGTCATCCCGGTCAACCCCAACTGCCGAGAAATCCTCGGTCAGCACTGCTACGCCAGCCTGGGCGACATTCCTGAGCCGGTCGATATGGTTGACGTATTCCGTCGCTCGGAGTTCGTGGCTCAGATCGCCGACGAAGCCATTGCCGAGCGAGCGTCGATTCTCTGGCTCCAACTCGACGTCATTGACGAGGCCGCCGCCCGCAAAGCCCAGCAGGCCGGGCTGACGGTGGTGATGGATCGGTGTCCGGCGATTGAGTATCGCCGCCTCTTTTAGTCGTCGGGACGCGGCATGAGTTCCGACGGCTCAACCACGCTCAAAGCCTGGCAACGTCTCCGCTCTCAGATCGTCTATTCGTGTCGCATCTTCTCGCTCCGGGAAGACCATAAACGCTCCCCCCGGACCGGCCGGGGACACGATTTCTACGTCCTGGAGGCGGGCGACTGGGTGAACATCATTCCGCTGACCGCCGACGAACAGGTGGTGTTGATTCGGCAGTACCGGCACGGGGTCGAGGCCATGACGCTGGAGATTCCGGGCGGTATGGTCGATGCGGAAGACCCCTCCCCGCTTCACGCCGCGCGGCGCGAGATGCAGGAAGAGACCGGCTATGACTCGGCTGAGGTGACCGCCCTGGGTGCGATCCACCCCAACCCGGCCATTCAGGCCAACCGCTGCCACAGCTTTGTGGCCCGCAACGTGCAGAAGCGGTTTGAGACCCACTTTGATACGACCGAGGAAACCGAGGTCGTCCTGGTCCCACTGGCCAATATCCCAGACCTCATTCGTCGGGGGCAGATCACCCACGCCCTGGTCGTCGTAGCCTTTCACTGGTACGACCTGCTGGCCGGTAGGTCGGATTAGCGAAGCGTAATCCGACAATACGCTGGAGGAAACAGCACGAGCTACGAGACTATTGGCCTTAGTGGTGGTCGGCGGGCTTTTGTGATGGTCGGTGGATTAGCCTGGCTGATTGTCCGGTCCATGTGATTGAACAGACAGCAGGGCGGCTTACACTCGGCTAAGTCGCCCTGCGAGACCGCCTTAGCCGAGCTTGTCTCGGACAATGCGGCCCATCTCCTTGCAGCCGACCAGACGGCACTCGGGCTGGGCAATATCGGGCGTGCGGTAGCCTTCGGACAGAGCCGCGTCGACGGCGGCTTCAATCGCCTGGGCGGCGTCTTCGTGCTGAAACGACAAACGCAGCATCAGGGCCGTGGACAGCAGGGCAGCCAGGGGGTTGGCCTTGTCCTGGCCGGCAATATCAGGCGCGGTGCCGTGGATGGGCTCAAACAGCCCCCGCGAGCCCTCACCTAATGAGGCCGAGGGCAGCAGGCCCATGGAGCCGGCAATCATCGACGCTTCGTCGGTCAGAATATCTCCGAACATGTTCTCGGCGGCAATCACATCGAAATCGCGCGGCCGGCGGATGAGATGCATGGACATGGCATCGACCAGGACATCCTCGTATTCAACGTCCGGGTAGTCCTTGGCCACCTCATTGGCAACCTCGCGCCACATCCGCGAGGTCGCCATGATGTTGGCCTTGTCCACCGAGGTGACCTTTTTGCGGCGTTTGCGGGCCAGCTCAAAGGAGGTTCGCATCAGCCGCTCGACCTCCGCCTCGGTATAGAAAATCGTGTCCACGGCTTCACGGCCGTCCGGTCCGGTCCGGCGCTCGCTCGGCCGGCCGTAGTACACCCCGCCGGTCAGCTCACGCACGACAATCAGATCTACCCCGTCGAGCACCTCTGGCTTGAGAGTTGAGGCGTGGACCAGATGCCGATTGACCTGGAGCGGCCGCAGATTGGCGTACAGGCCCAGCTCTTTGCGCAGCCCCAGGATGGCCTGCTCGGGCCGGACCGCAGACTGCGGGTCGTCCCACTTGGGGCCGCCGACCGCGCCGAGCAGAACCGCGTCGCTCTCGGTGGCGACCCGCAGCGCAGAGTCGGTCAGCGCCACGCCGTGGGCGTCAATCGAGCAGCCGCCGGCCAGAGCTTGTTCACAGGCCAGGCTCAGGCCAAACCGTTTTTCAACGAGCGTGAGGGTTTCCAGAGCCTCGCCAATCACCTCAGGGCCGATGCCGTCGCCGGCAAAGACCGCAATTTTGTGGGCCATGCTGTCTCCTTCTTTTTATACAAGTGTGGGTCGGCGGGCCGCTGCCTAGGGCCCCTCCCGTCCGGCGGCCGTCTGGCTCTGATAATAACGCTCGCGGTTGGCGAGTTTGTTGAGCGCGTTCACAAAGGCCAGGGCGCTGGCCATGATGATATCGGTGTGGGAGCCCTGACCGTTGACCGAGGTGCCGTTCTCACGGATCATGCACGACACTTCGCCCTGGGCATCGGCGCCGCCGGTAATCGCCTTGACCGTATAGCGCTCGAGCTGGGGGTCGAGACCGGCAATCTTGGTCACCGCCTTGAAACAGGCGTCCACCATGCCGTCGCCGGCCGCGCTGTCGACGATCTCGTCCTCGCCGACCTTCATTTTGACGGTAGCGTGGGGTACGGCCATGCTCGACGAGGTCACATTCAGATACAGCAGCTCGTACTGATCCGGCAGCCGGACAGTCTCCTCGGTGACGATGGCGATCAGATCCTCATCGTAGACGTTCTTTTTCTTGTCGGCCAAGGCTTTGAAACGCGCAAAAGCCTTGTTCATGTCGGTCCCGGTGTAGTCAATACCCAAGGTTTGCAGCCGGTCGACAAAGGCGTGGCGACCGGAATGCTTGCCCAGGACCAGCTTGTTGCTGGCCAGACCGATAGTCTGGGGCTGCATGATCTCATAGGTCAGCTTGTTCTTCAGCACTCCGTCCTGGTGAATACCGGCTTCATGGGCAAACGCGTTCGCCCCGACCACCGGCTTGTTCAGGGGGACGGTAATGCCCGTAATCTGTGACAGCAGTTGGCTGGACGGATAGATCTGCTCGGTGACGACACGAGTGGTGACATCCTGAAAGACGTCCTCGCGCGTCTTGAGCGCCATAACGACCTCCTCCATTGAGGTATTGCCGGCCCGTTCGCCAATGCCGTTGATCGTACACTCGACCTGGCGCGCACCGTGCTCAATGGCCGACAGCGAGTTGGCCACCGCCAGCCCCAGATCGTTGTGACAGTGGGCGCTCCACTTGACCGTTTCGCCGCCGGGCACGGTGTCACGCAGAAAGGTGAAGAGCTGGCCGTACTGTTCGGGTACCGCATAGCCGGTGGTATCCGGCACGTTGACGGTGACCGCCCCGGCCTTGATGACCTCGCCAAAAATCTCGACCAGGTAATCGGGGTCGGTCCGCGACGCGTCCTCAGCCGAAAACTCGACATAGTCGAGGTATTTTTTGGCATAGCTGACCGCCCAGACCGAGGCGTCGAGCGCCTCCTGGCGGCTCATCATCAGCTTGTGCTTGAGGTGGATATCCGAGGTCGCGATAAAAATATGAATGCCGGGGTTTTTGGCGCGCTCGACCGCCTGAATCGACCGTCGGATATCGTCCTCCTTGGTCCGCGACAGACTTAAGACGATCGGCGTCGGCATCAGTTCGGCAACCCGCCTGACCGACTCAAAATCTCCCTCTGATGACGCGGCAAACCCGGCTTCGACCACATCGACGTTCAGCTTTTCGAGCTGGCGGGCGACCATGACCTTCTCTTCGATGTTCATGGTGGCGCCGGGCGACTGCTCACCGTCACGCAGTGTGGTGTCAAAAATCTGGACAATCTCCCGTTCCATGGCGGTCCTCCTTCGATGTCACAAGAAAAGGGCTGCGAGGTATCCCGCAGCCCTTTTGACGAAAACGAGGCCACAGGCTGAAAATCCCGCCCGTGGTCCCCGACAGCTCTTGTATTTACGCGTGTCTCTTGGAACCAGCAGGCGGGGTGCTAAGCAGCAGGCTTAGCAGCAGGCCACGCCCCAACTCATCGAACAGTCCAAGAGTCACCTTGTGCGCAATCATTCTCATTCCGTTGCAGACTGTATCCTGCCACCTATAACGGACCTTCCTTATCCGTGTCAAGCGTCTGCAGCGGCCGAACGTTTTCCAGCGGAGGGGCGGGCGACGCCTTTTTCAGCTTGCCCAACCCGAGCCGACCCAGCCGGACCATCAGCCACAGCGGCCCAGAGGCGGCATAACACCAGAAGGCGCCAAACAGCATGACGTGCGGCTGGGCGATCATGATCTGAATCGCAATGATGGACAGCAGCAGCAACCAGAAAGGCTTGCGGTCGCGCAGCTTGAGTTCCTTGAAACTGTAGTAGCGAATATTGCTGACCATCAGACCGGCCAGGGTATAGATCAGCACCAGCGGGGCAATCTGCTTGGTGCTACCCCCGGCTCCACCCAGAAAATCGTCCAGCAGGACGGTCGTGGCCACCACCGCCGAGGCGGCAGGAATCGGCAGGCCGACAAAATGGGTCTTATCTGCGGTTTCAGACTTGACATTGAAGCGGGCCAGCCGCAGCGCCCCACAGGTGACATACAGGGCTGCGGCCAGCCAGCCCCAGACCTGCCACGACTCGAGCGCCCAGCAGTAGGCCAGCACACCGGGCGCCACCCCGAAGGCGACCAGATCGGCCAGCGAGTCATACTCAACGCCGAATTTACTCGAGGTCTTGGTCAGCCGGGCGATACGCCCGTCGAGCCCGTCAAAGACCATGGCGACCAGCATCGCAATCGCGGCAAACACATACGCCTCGCCCAGGGTGGCAATAATGGCGTAGAAGCCGCAGAACAGCCCACCGGTGGTAAACAGGCTGGGCAACAGGTAGACCCCTTTGCGCAGCGGCGGGCCCATTTTGCGTCGCGGCAGGGAACGCAGCTTTGTCTGGGGGGTGGCCTGTGTCATGCCGTTTCACTCCTTCCGTCTTCGCCGCTGGTCGGAGGATAGACCGCCAGAACTGTCTCGCCGGCCTTCACCCGCTGTCCGACCTCGACCCGGAGTGTGACCTGGGGCGGACAGTACACATCGACCCGAGAGCCGAGCATGATCATGCCGTAGCGCGCACCCTGTTCGACCCGCTCGCCGCCTTTCAGCCGACACACGATCCGTCGGGCCAGGATACCGGCAATCTGGACCAGCGCAATCCTGCCCCCCTGTTCGTCCCGGATGGTCACGGCATTCTGCTCGTTGACCTCGGCCGCCGCCTCGGCAAAGGCCGGACGAAATTTTCCGGGCTGATAGCGGACCGCCTCGATCCGGCCCGATATGGACACGCGGTTCACATGCACGTCAAGCGGCGACATGAAAATACCCACCCGAATGGTCGGGGCGGGCAAAAAACGGGGGTCCTGACACGGCTGCTCAACCGTCACGACCCTGCCGTCGGCGGGCGCAACAATGAGGCGCTGTCCCTCGGGAGGCGTGCGGTTCGGGTCACGGAAGAAATAGGCGACGAACAGACACAGAAAGAAGACCCCCAGGCTGGGAATACGAAACTCAAGCAGGCCGAGGATCAGCGAGGCCGAACCCAGACCGAAGATCCAGGGATATCCCTGTGGCGCAAAGTGCATACGCGGGACGCCGGGTCGGAGGCCCGGCGCCGCACCCCTAATTTTTCGCCTTATCCACCAGGCGGTTCTGCTGCATCCAGGGCATCATGCCCCGCAGATGGGCGCCGACCACCTCGGATTGATGGCCCTTGGCCGCCTCGCGGAGAGCGTTGAAGTTGGGCGAGCCGGAGCGGTGTTCGGCAATCCACTCATCGGCAAACTTGCCGGACTGGATATCGGCCAGGATCCCCTTCATAGCCGTGCGCGTCTCCTCGCCGATGACCCGCTTGCCACGGGTCATGTCGCCGTACTCGGCGGTATTGCTGACCGAGTAGCGCATATTGGTGATGCCGCCCTCATAGACCAGATCGACGATCAGCTTCATCTCGTGGATGCACTCGAAGAAGGCCATCTCCGGGGCATAACCGGCCTCGACCAGGGTCTCGAAACCGGCCCGCATGAGTTCGGTGACCCCGCCGCACAGCACGGTCTGCTCACCAAACAGATCGGTCTCGGTCTCTTCCTTGAACGACGTCTCCAGAACCGCCGCCCGGCCGCCACCAATGGCCGAGGCGTAGGCCAGGGCAATATCCTTGGTGCTGCCCGACGGGTCCTGGGCGATGGCGATCAGACACGGCACGCCCTGGCCCTTTTCAAACTCGCTGCGCAGCAGATGGCCCGGCCCCTTGGGCGCGACCATGAAGACGTTCACGTCGTCCGGCGGGACGATCTTTTTGAAATGGATGTTGAAGCCGTGGGCACAGGCCAGGCAGGTCCCCGGCCGCAGCCCGGCTTTGATATCGGCCGCATACATTTCGCTGGCGACCTCGTCCGGGGTCAGGATCATGATGATGTCGGCCTCTTTGGCCGCCTGGGCGACCTCCTGGACCAGAAAACCGGCGTTTTCGGCCTTGGGCCACGAGCCGCTGCCCGACTTCAGGGCGATCCGCACGTCCATACCGCTGTCACGCAGGTTGAGCGCGTGGGCGTGGCCCTGGCTGCCGTAGCCGACAATGGCGATCTTCTTGTCCTTGAGCAGGGACAGGTCGGCGTCTCTGTCGTAGTAAATGTTCATGCTGCCTTCTCCTTGTGGATTTTTCGCTTGTTGAGTTCCAGCGTTTCGCCCCCGTTGGCGGCCGACAGCACCTGCACGCCGCGCTGGATAGCAACCTTGCCGGTGCGGACTACTTCTCGGACGCCGAGCGGTCTGAGCAGTTCCAGAATGGCCGTAATCTTGCCTTCGTCTCCGGTCACCTCAATGACGTAGGAACGCGGACCCGCGTCAACGACCTTGGCCCGGAAGATATTGACGATATTGAGCACCTCGCTGCGCGCCCGCTCATCCGGCGCCACCTTAATGAGCGCCATCTCACGCTCGACGTGCGGGCTGTCCTGAAAATCGATCACCTTGATGACGCAGATCAGCTTATGCAGCTGCTTGGTGATCTGCTCGACGACCTGATCGTCGCCGTCGGTGACCAGGGTAATCCTGGACACGGTGTCATCGGTCGTTTCAGCGACACACAGACTGCTGATATTGAAATTCCGGCCACTGAACAGACCGGCCACCCGGGCCAGGACGCCGGCTTCGTTTTCGACAAGTATGGAGATAGTGTGGCGCATACGGTTTTCGGCGTGAGGAAGGGTGTGGGAGAAAGTGAGGGGGGACCGCTCCCGCTCCCCCCTCACACAGACTCACACGGCAGGAAAAATCGCGACACGTTCAGGCTGCGGTCCGTTGTCGGTGACGGGCCAGAATCTGCATGATGCGGTCTTTTCCGGCCAGTTTCTGTTTCTGAATCCGCTTCTCCTCGAGCTCCTCCTGCTCGGTCAGGTGGGTCTGTTGGCGGAGCTGTTCAAGGCGGTGCTTGAGCTGTTGGTGTTCTTCGTAGCAGCGGCGCAGCTCGGGATCGGTATCGATCAACGAGCGGATCAGCTCTTCTTCTTTGGCTTCCATACGGGTCCTCCTGAGACTTGGACGACGCCCCGACTGTAATACAGGCGGACTCGGCTTGTCAATGTCACACCCGGCTATTCGTCCTGGGCTTGCTTGGACTCCTGGACGATCTTGTCGGTCAGATGGTGGGGGACCTCTTCGTAGTGCGAAAACGCTATCTCAAAGGTTCCCCGGCCACTGGTCATCGACCGCAGATCGGGCGCGTAGGTCAGAGTCTCAGCCATTGGCACGGAGGCCTGAATGACCTGATTGTGGCCTTTGGCATCAACATTGTTCAGCCGTCCCCGGCGGCGATTCAGGTCGCCCGTGATGTCGCCGGTATACTCCTCGGGAACGGTGATCTCCATCTGCATGATCGGCTCCAGAATGACCGGCTTGGCCTTTTCCAGGGCGTTCTGAATGCCGATGGAAGAGGCGATCTGGAAGGCCATATCGGACGAATCCACATCGTGGTAGGACCCGTCGTACAGTGTTACTTTGACATCGACGATGGGATAGTTGGCCAGAAAGCCCTTGGCCAGGGCGCCAACCGCCCCTTTTTCCACCGACGGGATATACTGGCGCGGGATCGCTCCGCCCCGAATCTTATCGACAAATTCAAAACCGGCGCCGCGCGGCAGGGGTTCCAGCTTGATCCAGGTGTCCCCGAACTGTCCGCGTCCACCGGACTGCTTCTTGAGCCGGCCCTGGGCCTCGGCCGTGCCGTTGATCGTCTCGCGGTAGGGCACCTTGGGGGCTTTCAGCTCCACCTCGACTCCGTAGCGCCGCTTGAGCTTCTCGACCACGACCTCAATGTGGAGCTGGCCGGCTCCGGAAATCAGAATGTCGTTCGACTGGGCATCACGGTCAACCTTGAGCGCCATGTCCTCCTCGGCCAGGCGGCTCAGAGAAGACAGGATTTTTTCCTCGTCGCCGCGGGCCTTGAGCCCCAGGGCAAAAGAAATCGCCGGGGAAAACTCCGTCATCGGCGGCAGCACAATCGGCGCCTTCTCGTCACACAGGGTATCCCCGGTGCGGGTCTCCTTGAGCTTGGCAATGGCCACCACCTGACCGGGCAGGGCCGAGGCCACGGGCTGTTGTTTTTTGCCGTCCAGACCAAACAGCTGGCCGAGCCGCTCTCTGGCATCACGGCTCGCATTATACGCCACCGAGTCGCTGGCCAGCGTGCCCGAACACACCCGCACCAGGGACAGACGACCGGTCGGCGAGTCCAGGGTCTTGAATACCCGAGCCGAAAACGGCGCGGCCGGATCGGGCGCCCGCTCTTCATCGTCCTGACTTTTGGGATGTTTGCCGGTCACCGCCGGCGTCTGGTCGGGCGGGGGCAGATAGGCGACCAGGGCGTCAAGCAGGGGCTGGACGCCGGCGCACTGCCCACCCGACACGCACAGCACGGGGTATAGCTGGGCGGCGGCGACCGCTTTGGCCAAGCCCTGTTTGAGTTCGTCGGTGGTGATGTCCTCACCTTCGAGGTAGCGATTGAGAAGATCGTCGTCGAGTTCGGCAATCGCCTCGACCAGTTGCTCACGCCGGGTATCGGCCTCGTCCTGCACCTCAGCCGGGATATCCTGCTCCTCAACTGCGCCATTATCCCCGTTGAACATGAGCGCCTTCATCGTCAGCAGGTCCACCACTCCGCTGAAGTCGGCCTGAGAACCAATCGGGATCTGGACCGGCACAAACTGGCCTTCGAGGGTGTCGCGCAGCCCGCCGAGGGCGGTCTCCAGACTGCCCTCTTCACGGTCGAGGCGCGACAGGCACACCAGCCGGGGTAGCTGCAACAGGTTGGCCCAGCCCCACACGCGTTCGCTCTCGACCTTGAGCTGGCCGGCCGGACCGGCCACGAACACCGCTCCGCTCATGGCCTCCATGGCGTAGCGCGTGTCGGACAAAAAGTTGGCCATGCCGGGTGGGTCGAGGAGGCAGATGGCGTGACGCTGCCAGCTGAGGGAATGGCAGGCGGTGGACAGCGAGGCTTTGCGACGGATCTCCTCGGGCTCAAAATCAAACGTCGAGTTGCCGTCATCGACCCGGCCCTGGCGGGTCGTGGTGCCAGAGGCGTACAACAGGGCTTCGGCCAGGGTTGTTTTCCCCGCTCCCCCCTCAGCCAAGAGACCAATAGTACGAATACGGTGGATGTCATCAGCCATCGGAGCCCTCCTGTGTGTCGCGGCCGGGGCGCGGTCGGCGGCGCCCCGTGTCAGTGGTTGCGTTCATATAAAATACGGAGCCCGGCCAGGGTCAGGAACTCGTCTATCGCCTCGATGGTGGACGATTCGTCGGCAATCAATTCGGCGAATCCTCCAGTGGCAATGACCCGGGCGCGGCTGGCGTTCTCCCGGCGAATCCGGTCAACCATGCCGTCGACGAGCGCGGTATATCCATAACAAATCCCGGACTGGATTGCATGCACGGTGTTGCGGCCGACCACCTTGGGCGGTTTGGTCAACTCCACCCGGTACAGCTTGGCCGTTTTGGTATACAGGGCGTCGAGGGAAATCCCGACGCCGGGCACGATCGCACCGCCCAGGTACTCGCCGTTGGCCGTCACATAGTCAAACGTGGTCGCGGTGCCAAAATCAACCACGATTGTGGCCTCCTGATAGCGCTCATAGGCGGCCACGGCGTTCACAATCCGGTCCGCGCCCACCTCGCGCGGCACGTCGTACAGGATCGGCATGCCGGTTTTGGTGCCGGGACCGATAATCAGCGGAGAGCGCTGGAACAGGGAGCGGCTCAATTCCTCGACGACCCGAATCATCGGCGGCACCACACACGACACGACGATACCCTCAATCGACGCGAACGCAACGTCGGAAGCCGCAAAGACGCTGCTCAGCAGCACGCTGTACTCGTCCGAGGTGCGTCCCGCATCAGTCGTCAGACGCCAGTGATGGCTGAGCGTATCGTGCTGATAGATGCCGAGCACGGTGTGGGTATTGCCCACGTCAATCACGAGGATCATGTGTTCCACCCTGTTGATACCCGCCGATCACGCTGACCTCACCCGCCACCACCCTCCGCGGCGTCTCGGTTGTCTGCTCCCGCACCAGTAAGGCTCCGTCCGTATCCAGGCCCAAGACCGTCCCGCTGATCGCCTCACCCTGGGCGGCCACCGCAATCTGGCGGCCGATCAGGTCGGCGGCGTAGCGCTCCCAGGCCGCGCGTAGAGCCGGAAAGCCTTCTTCTAACCAGAGAAGATAGGCTTGCTCAAGGTGGGTCAGCAGGCTGGCGGCGAAGGCGTCGCGCTCAACCGGCGTACCGGTCACCACAAACAGCGAGGACGCTTTGTCGCGCAGCTCTTGGGGAAACGCTTCAAGCCGGGCGTTGAGATTCACCCCTATGCCAAGAATGATGGCCTGCAAGTGCTCGCCCCGGGTCTGCATCTCGGCCAGGATGCCGCACACCTTTTTGCCCGAGAGCAACACATCGTTGGGCCATTTGATGGCCGGGGGCGGCCCGTCCAGCCCGGCAATGGTGTCGGCCACCGCCACCGCAGCCACCAGATTGATCTGGGGAGCCAGGCTGGCGGCGATAGGCGGGCGCAGAACAAGCGAGCAGTACAGGTTCACCCCAGCCGGCGAAACCCAGCTGCGGCCGAGGCGACCCCGGCCGCCGGTCTGGGCGTCGGCGACCACCAGCGTGCCTTCGGCTGCGCCCTCGGCGGCCAGCTGCATGGCGTAGGTATTGGTGGAGTCGATCGTCTCAAAGAAATGGAGCGGTCTGCCAAGCAAACGCGTCTTGAGGCGGCTCCCGACGGCAACACCAAAGTCTGGTTCGGACATGGCTGGGGACTCCTGACCGGGGACGCCTCAGGTCTGGGGCGACACCGCCATACTCAGGTCAACGGCCGGCGCGGAGTGGGTCAGGGCACCGACCGAGATGAAATCCACCCCGGTCTGGGCGACCTCCCGAACCCGTTCCAGGCTCATATTGCCCGAGGCTTCGAGCAGGGCGCGGCCTTCCACCAGCTGGACCGCGTCCCGCATGTCTCGGGTCGTCATGTTGTCCAGCAGCAGGATATCGGCCTCGGCCGCCAACGCCTCACCGACCTGTTCCAGGCTGGTACATTCGACCTCAACCCGCAGCAGGGCCGAGGCCCGCTGCCGGGCCTGACGGACGGCCGGCCCGATCCCGCCGCACACACTGATGTGATTGTCCTTGATCAACACCCCGTCGTCCAAACCCATCCGGTGGTTCGTTCCCCCGCCCTGGGTCACGGCATATTTATCCAGCAACCGAAACCCCGGCAGGGTTTTGCGCGTGTCAATGATCGTGCACGCGGTGCCGGCAACCGCCTCGACAAAGTGTCGGGTCAGGCTTGCCACACCGCACATGTGCTGGAGAAAATTCAGCACGGTCCGCTCGGCCATCAACAGACCGGCCGCCCGACCCCACACCTCGGCCACCACACTGCCCGGTTCGACTGCGGTGCCTTCGCCAAGCCGCAGGCTGACCTTGGCGTTCGGGTCCACGGCCTGCAACACCCGCTCAATCAGGGGCAGTCCGGCAAGGGTGAGCGCCGCTTTGGCGGTGATTATTCCCTCGGCCGGACACTCGGTCGGAATGGTCGCTGCGGTGGTCACGTCACCCCGGCCGAGGTCTTCCTCAAGGGCGGTGGCGATCAGACGGGTCACGGCAGGATGATCAAAAGGATGCATGGATTTTACCCCAGGGCGCTCAGGTTGGCGTGCAGAGTCGCCAGCTGCGACTCCATATCTGCCAGCCGGCCCCGTTCTTTGGCCACGACCTCGGGCTTGGCCCGGGAGACAAACTTCTCATTGGCCAGTTTCTTGCGCGTGCCCTCCAGGCTACCGGTCAGTTTTTTGATCTGGCCGGCCAGCCGGACGCGTTCTTTCTCCACATCAACCACCCCCAGCACATAGACCTCGACCTCGCCCACCACTGCGGTTGCCGCATCGGTCGTTCGCTCCACATCGGGGCCAATCTGCAGGGACTCGACTCCGGCCAGGGAACGCAGGTGGGCCGTCCCGGCCCGGAGCATGCGGGCGGCCGCTGCGTCCGCAGCCTCGACCCTGATGCGGACCGCCAGGGTGTGCCTGGGCGCAACCGTATATTGGCTGCGAATATCACGGATCGCCCGGATCGTCTCGCGCACGAAGTCAAGCTCGTGTTCAAGTTGGGTGTCCTGCCAGTCGGCCTGGGCGCGGGGCCAGGGTGCCGTAGCCAGCAGCTGCGGGCTTGGCAGGGCTTGGTCGATGCCGCGCTGCGGCGTCTGTTCGTTGAGCCGTTGCCACAGAAACTCAGTCAAAAACGGAATAAACGGGTGCAGCAGGCGCAGGACCTGATCGATGGCAAAGGCCAGCACCTGACGGGCCGTATCGGCCTCCCCAGCCTCGCGCAGGCGGGGTTTAATCATCTCCACATACCAGTCGCACAGCTCGGACCAGAAAAACTCGCGGACGGCGGTGATCGCCGCCGCCGGATTATAGGCTTCGAGCTGAGCCTGGACCTCGGCCGTGGCCCGTGACAGCCGCGACAGTATCCAGCGATCCTCAAGCGCCAAGTCTGGGGCGTGCAGCGGCCGGAAGCTCGCCCCTTCCAGGTTGAGCAGCGCAAACCGGGTCGCATTCCACAGCTTGTTACAGAAGTTGCGGCCGACCTCAAACCGCTCGCTGACCAGTTTGGCGGCCGGGACATCCGGCATGCTGCCCAGCACGTCAAACTCTTTGCCGGTCTCGGGACACACATAGGTGAAAATCGTCCGGCCGTGCTTGGCCGTGGCCAGATCGACCAGCGTATTGGTATACGGCGACAGAGCCTGGACCGGCAGCCGAATGTCCTGCGAGCCGGTCTGCATCTCACACAGCACGTAACGCATGGCGTCACAGCCATAGCGCTCAATGATATCGACCGGATCGATGCCGTTGCCCTTGGACTTGCTCATCCGCTCGCCCTTGCCATCAAGAATCGTGGCGTGGATGAAGACATCGGTAAATGGGACATCGCCCAGGTTATACAGCCCCAGGATGACCATCCGGGCGACCCACAGGGTGATGATATCGCGCCCGGTCACCAGACAGCTGCCGGGATAGTAGAACGACAGGCAGTCCGCGCCGCCGGGCTGCCCTAGGGGCGTCTGACCGGGCTCGACCGCAGCAGTGTCGGGATCGGGCCAGCCCAGCGTGCTGTGGGGCCACAGCCCGCTCGAAAACCAGGTATCGAGCACGTCGGGATCGCGCTCGAAGCCGGCCGCCTCAAGTTCCTGGGCCAGCTGCTCTTGTTCGGCCGGCTCTCGCAGACAGACCAGCAGTTGGACCTCAGCGTCCTCAGCATATTGGGCGTCCTCGTCCGGGCGCCGGTCACCGCCCGGCCGCAGCAGCCGGCTTGAGCCGTCGGCGTACAGCAGGCGGGCCACCAGATCCGGTCGGTCGAGATGGGGTTCGAGCCAAGCCAGCTTGTCGGCCACAGCCCGGCCGCTCAGGCGGATCGCCCAGATCGGAATGCGGTGTCCCCACCACAGTTGACGGCTGATGCACCAGTCGCGTTTCTCGGCCAGCCAGGTGAGATAGGTATTGCGGTAGCGTACGTCGGGATGAAACGAGACCTGTCGTCCGGACGGCGAACGCCACGTCTCCTGGGCGGCATCAATCGCAGCCTGGGCCAGCCCCGGGGTAGTGAATTCCTTGTCCGTTCCGCGGCCACACACCACCCCGCCCGCAACGTCGCCCATGCGGACGAACCACTGCTCGGACAGATAGGGCTCAATCGGGGTCTTGGAGCGGTCGGAATGGCCGATCTCGGTTTCGCGGTCTTCGACCTGCTCCAGCAATCCCTGAGACTCAAGATCGGCCACAATTGTGTCACGGGCGGCAAAGCGGTCGAGCCCCTGGTAGGGACCGGCGTTGGCGTTCAAGGAGCCGTCCGTATCCAGAATATTGATCAGACCAATCGTCTCGCTGTGGCGCGTCCACACCTCGTAGTCGTTGGGGTCGTGGGCCGGGGTAATTTTGACACAGCCGCTGCCCAACTCGGGTTTTGCCCACTCATCGCACAGGAGGGGAATGGAGCGGTCGAGGAGCGGCAGGCGGACCATACGGCCCGCCTCGGCCATGGCGGTCAGCCGCTCCAACAGCGGCAGATGGGTCTGACGGCGTTGGGTCAGCCGGGCCAGCTCGGCTTCGATCTCGGCCCGCTCTTTCTGGCTGGCCGCAGCCAAACGGGCCTGGGTCTTGGCGATGAGATCTTCGAGCGCGCCGCGCGGGTCGGGGTGACACGCCACCGCAGTATCGCCCAGCATGGTTTCTGGCCGGGTGGTGGCCACCACCACATGGTCGGGCTCGCCTGGCTGGGGATCGATAATTGGGTAGCGCAGGTGCCAGAAGTGACCCTGGACGGTCTCATACACGATTTCATCATCCGCCACCGCAGTCTGTAGATGACAGTCCCAGTTGACCAGCCGTGTGCCGCGGAAAATCAGGCCGTCTTCAAACAGCCGAAAAAAGGTCCAGGACACGGCCCGGGCGCACACCGGGTCCATGGTAAACCGCTGCCGGTCCCAGTCACACGAACAGCCCATGGCCTGCTGCTGGCTGACGATGCGAGCCTGGTACTGCTCTTTCCAGTCCCAGATTCTTTCCACCAGGGCGTCCCGGCCGATATCGTGGCGGGTTTTTCCCTCCAGCTCCAGCAGGCGCTTCTCAACCACCGCCTGGGTGGCAATACCGGCATGATCGGTCCCGGCCATCCACAGCGCATTGTCGGCCAGCATGCGGTGCCAGCGGGTCAGCATGTCCTGCATGACATTATCCATGGCATGACCCATGTGCAGGGCGCCGGTCACATTGGGCAGCGGCATCATGATGACATAGCGGTGCGGGTTGTCGTCGGGGATGGCGGCAAAGGCTTTGGCCTCAGCCCACTGCTGGGATATGTGCTGCTCAAGGCCGGACGGATCGTATTGGGGCGCAAGGGCTTGTGGCATGCTGAGCCTCCTCGGGGAAGCGGGTCAAGAGCCTGTTGCCTTTCCAGCTCTGACCGGGGGCAAGGCCCCCCAGTGTACACAAAAAAAGGGCCTGTCTCGATACGAGAGTGGCCCCGTCTCCAATGCGAAAGGGGGGACTTGAACCCCCACGGGTTTTACCCCACAGGATCCTGAATCCTGCGCGTCTGCCAATTCCGCCACTTTCGCCCGGTAGCAGGATGTATTAGCCGACACCGCTTGTGGGTGTCAATCCCACATGGCGCCACCTGGGCCGCTGTGGAGATACAGCTCTGGTCTGGACCGTGCATTTCGGCTAAGACAAACAGATAAAGTAAGCAAGGAGGGACTCCCCATGACGACAGAAAATCTGGCCGAGAATCTGGCCAATGTTGACGGAGCCATTGATTGTGACGGGCATATCCTGGAGCCGCCCGATTTATGGGAAACCTATCTGGACCCCCAGTACCGGGAGCGGGCGATTCGGATTCGGACCAACGACGAGGGGCTGGAGTACCTGGAGTTTGACGGGCAGGCGTCCAGGCTGGTGCGTGCCGGCATGCCGGGGATGATGGGCGCAATGGGCGCCGAAGACATTGTGCCCAGCCCCGAGCGCACCTATCTCAGGGGCGCGCCGTACGGCTCCATGAACGCCAAAGAACGCGTTGAGCGACTCAACCGGGAAAAACTGTCCAAAGCCATCCTGTACCCCACAATCGGCCTGCTGTGGGAGGCCGAAGTCCAGGATCCCGAGATCTCAGCCGCCTACTGCCGAGCCTATAACCGCTGGATTGTTGATTTCTGCTCCGAGTCGGGCGGACGTCTTGTCCCGATTGCTCACGTGCCGGCCAGCAACCCCCAGGAAGCGGCCCACGAGTTGGAACGGGCGGTGCAATCCGGGGCCAAGGGCGGCTTTATCGCGCCCTTCTCGTGGGACAAAAAAGCGCCCGGCCATCCCGATTTCGATCCGCTGTGGGCGACCGCCCAGGAACTCGACGTGCCCCTGGCCATTCACCCCACGTTTGAGCCGCCGAGCCATACGGTGCACACCCGCTTTGACGATCTGCGGATGGGAGAACCGGTTGATTTCAACTGGTACTTTGACGTGCTGGTCGCTCAGGGTATGCAGCAGTGTCTGGTCTCCCTGTTCCACTACGGTGTGTTCGAGCGCTTTCCACGGGTCAAGGCCGTGATCCTGGAATCGCAGGCCGGCTGGATTGGCTATCTGCTCGACCGGATGGACGCGGTGTTTGAGGGTCCCCTGTCACGCTCGACCCAACTGAAGGAGGCGCCCAGCACCTACTTCCGCCGCCAGTGCTGGATCTCAGCCGACCCTGACGAGAAAGCCCTGTCGCAGATCATTGAATTTGTCGGCGCCGACCGCTTCTTCTGGGCTTCGGATTTTCCGCATCCAGATCACAGCGATGATTACATGCCGGCCCTGCAACGCCTCGTCACGCCACTGTCCGATATGGCTCGTCGGCAGATCATCGGCGAGAATGTGGCTCAGGTGTACAAGCTGGGCGACTGATTAGTCCACAGATTCGGGGAAAAGATCGACGGCGCACGGCAGGAGGATTGAGGGAATTATTCAGCGGGGCTTACGGGCTCCATGCCGGATGTGAAGAATCTCGACTCTGTCGTCTTGGACGGTGAACAAAATCCGATAGCGATGCCGGCGCCTGCCATACAGCAGCTGTCGAATGGTCTCTGGAAAAGCATGATCTTCTGGAGCGACGGGGCAGCGTTCAGGAAACGAGCGTAAGGTCTGCATGGCCTCAACAAGCCCTTTGTACCAGCGGGCAGCTGCCAGGGGAGCATCCTCAGCAATCCATCGGTAGGCGTCTTCCAGGTCCGCTTCTGCTGAGGGTTGGATATAGACCCGATAGGTCATGCCGAGGGAATCTCATATTTTTTTCGGAGATCCTCCAATGCGTCTTCGATTGGACGGCCTTCTCCCTGTTGCAAGGAGGCCAAGCCGCGTTTGATGCCCTCAATCGCTTCGAGCCGTTCGGCAGCGTCCAACAGCTTTTGGTAGGATTTTGTGTCTTGGACGATCAACTCGGCCTTGCCATGAATGGTCAAGATCCGGGGCCGACCGGTTTTTTTCATCTGCTTGAGATGAGCCTTAGCGTTGCGCTGGAAGTCGGACAGGGAATGAATGTCAGTGAGCTGGATCATGATGGCTCCATGCAATTTACTGTAAATGGCATGTTATCAAGGACCCCCCGCTGCCGCAATAAAAAACGGACAGGCAAGAGCGGAAAAGAGGGGCTCACCTAGAAAAACACGGTCAGCCCACCGCGGACATTGATGCCGTAGCCGGACACGAAATTCGTGTCCAAAATCCCCGGTCCGCCACCGCTACGAGGACACCGGCTGTCTCGACCGAGTTCGCGCCGCAGACAGGATTCCGTCGCAAACTGCGTTTCCCGCCAGTCGGTGTCGGCCAGGTTGAGCACATCAAAAGACAGCTCGATGTTACGCCAGCGGTAGCGCAAGAGCAGGTCAATGAGGGTATAGCCTCGGGCAATCACGCTGCGGTTTTCATTGGCGGCCCGGTCGTCCAGGAAGCGCATCCGCAGGGCGGCAGACAGATTCTCGACCAGATAGGCCGTCAGCCCCCCGTTCATCAGCAGGGTCGGCGCCAGGGGAACGGCCTCGCCGGTGACGCGAAAGCGAGGGTCGGCATAGGTCAGATCATAGTCGAGCAGCAGCCAGGGCAAGACTTCGGCCCGAACCTCGGCATCTACGCCCCAGCGGCGGGTGGGGCCACGCTGTTCGGTCGTGCCCTCGTCACCCACAAAGACCAGTTCGCTGCCCAGGTCGAGCCACCACAGCGAGGCGGCCAATTCGATCCGATTGTACAGCCTTGTGCGCGCCCCGATTTCCGCGCCGGTCGAGCGGGCCAGCCCGCTGCCCCCCGGCTGAACCGCATCCCGGGCATCGTTGGAATGATAGCCCATGCCAAAATTGAGAAACAGGTCGGTCTGGTGCCACAGGCTCGCCGGGTCAATAAAGGGCGACACGATCAGGCTGGCCTTGGGGCTGACAATGCCGTCGGTTGCATTACCCTGGAGCCGTGGGGCGTCCGTCGCGCCGTGCCGAGACCGGTCGTCAACGTCAAAGACAAAGAAATCGCCGCGCAGACCAACGATGAACCGCAGCCACTCCCGTAAAAACAGTTCGTGCTGGGTGTAGCCGCTGAAAGCGTTCTCCCACACCTCGACTTTCTGAGTGGTAGAAAACCGCTGTCGGCGCTGCTGCCGAAACAGGCCGATATCGGCGTTATCGTTGCGCGTCTCAAAACCAAGGCTGCTCTCAAGCAACAGGCTGCCGAGCGTCCACATGCGCCGATACTGCGCCCGGCCGCCAGACAGCACACGGGTGTCGAGCTGCTCAATACCGTCGCCCCGCACCGGGTCACCGCTGAGAAACGTAAAGTTCGAGAACATGCGCAGCCGGTAGCGGCTGAAGTACAGTTGCACGGACCAGCTTTTCTCCGGGCTTGGGGTGGCCGTGTAGATGAGGTTCACGTTTTCCCGGTCGGAGCGCCCACCTTCGCTCGGGTCGAGCGAGCCGAAGCGGTCCAGCCGGCCGCTGTTGACCTCTCGGAGCGGGATCTGGCCCGAGGCGTCCCAATCGCCGGTATACAGCGAGGTCCACAGACTCAGCTTGGAGCGCGGGTTGGGCCTGAGGGTGAACTTGCCGAAGAAATTATATTTGACGAAATGCTCGTCCTGCTTGGACGGCCCATCGGTGAAGTAGACTTCGTTGGCAATCAGGCTTTGCACCGGACCGAGGCGCGGCGACAGGATGCCGACGTAGCGCATGGTGTTGAACGACCCGCCCACAGCGCGGAGCGAATTTTGGGTGGTATCGTCTTTGGTGATGAAGTTGACCGAGCCTGAGTTAGCGAAATTCCCGGAGTCGGCAAAATACGGGCCTTTGCGGTAATCGATGGACTCGACGACTTCGGGGATCAAAAAATTGAGGTCGGCATAGCCCTGCCCGTGGGCATGGCTGACCATATTGACGGGGATACCGTCAACGCTGATGGCCACGTCAGTGCCGTGGTCATTATCAAAGCCGCGCAGAAAGTACTGCATGGCTTTACCGCCCCCGGCGTGCTGACCGGCCACAAATCCGGGCAGGTTATTCAGCATTTCCCAGGCCGTGTTGTGCGGCCGGACGGCAAAGTCGCTTTCGCGCACCCGTGTTTCGGTGGCCGCACTGATCGGACGGCGCTCGGTGACCGTCATCAGCGGCATCCGTTGGGTTGACTCGGCGGCTGCCCGCCCGGCTTCTTGCCCGCCGCTTGTGTCCTGGCCATAGCTCAAACCTGCCGCCCACACCAGCACGACGATACACCACGCCCAGCCGCACAGACGGCGCACGGCGCGGCGCTTTTCTCCGGGTAGCGGGATGACCCGGCTCACCAGCTCTTGCCTTTCAGTTCTCTTGGGAAAAGCTTACGGTCAGACAACCGGTCTTCGTCCAGAGCACGGATGAGATATGCGATTGTTTCCCCCTGTTCGTTGGCGTCGCTCCCTTCCATCCACGACTGGATCAAGGCGGCAAGTCTGCCCGCGCAGTCTCTCGCAGTCTCGGTAGTCAACTCGAGGGTATTCCGAGATGCGTATTTATTCATCGGATCATGGCGTATGTCAGGTTCTGGCGATCCACTGGTGAACGTCCTCCGAGCTGGCTTCTACTGAGGGCTGGATATGAACTCATAGGTCATGCCAGGAGAATACTATTCTCTTTCGGGGATAATCATAATGAGTCTGCCGAGTCGTGACTAAAATTATGTCTTCAAGCAGCCGGGGGCAATGGTGTATTCGTATGCAGCCCAAAGCGTCTCTTCATCTGACTCCACCTCTCAGCGCTACGGATAAAGGAATGCATTGTCGTTTCATCTCTTTCTCGAGCATTTTCATACGCATCTATCAGCGTCCGCCGAGCCTCATTCCAGAATTCATTCCAGAAGCTATCAAAATCTGCCGCCATCCCGAGAGATATTTCTCGTCCAAGCCATTTTTCCTGTCCTCGAATATAAAATCCTCCCAACGATAAAGCGTGATATCTGAGACGATAAAGATACTTCACCTGCGGGTTCTCTTTTCCTTCTTGACGGGCAGTGTCCTCGATGTGGAAATAGAGGTTGAAGGCCGTCAGCATTTTTCGGAACTCATCCGGCGGCCATGCCTCCATGATCTGTCCGTCGACTCCAAAAGCCCAATGATACGAGCCACCATCGCTTTGGAGAGACCACAAATCTTTGGGGGAAGCGCTTACGAGCGTTGGTTCACGAAGGTATGCGTATCGAATCTTGGCTAGGTCTTCCAGTTGAATAGATCTGCTACCTGCAGGAGCTTTTTTAGATCCTCGCTTGCGCTGGTAAGCTATCTTTGGAAGCGAATGTTTCGGTCTTTGATCTTTGAAAGCACTTTCGAGCCAGCTTTGGATGGGATCGTTCGCCCTAAAATCTGACGATTTTATTGCGTTCTGAGTATTATTGCAGCGAATTATATCGGAATTGATGCCGCTTTCTGTTTCGACACTTTCGGTTTTCGTAATTCTGAAAAGGACGTCTACATCTGTAGTCGGAGCTGCGGCCGACAAACCCCCAACAGTTTGAGCGCCATTTATTATCTGAAAATTTTTCGCGACCAGAATATTGTCTTCTATATCTATGTCTAGATCGGTACAAATGGCAGAAATCCCGTTGTTGAAATAGAAAAAATCAGATGGCCTTGATTTCGCGGTTTCAATTATTTCCTTATTGACACTTCGATTACCCAGGTAGCCTCTGATATTCCACGCAAAGAGGGCTTGTTTATGTTTACGATATAAATTGCAAAGCGCATTCCCTTTGATCAGGGCAATAACCGTTTCAAAGGGCTGCTGCTTATGAATCCATCGCTCGGAAGGAAGCTGAATCTGGACTTCCTCAGGAATAGAAGCGTTAAGAGATAAAGATCTGACGTAGAAATCCTTGAGGGCTGCAATATCCAAAAGGTAGCAGTTTATAACAAGCTCCTGATCAGCGTAGAGCTTGGTATAATGTTCCGCGAGTCCTGCGACTCTTTTGGACGCGCGTCCCGTTGACACGAAATACATGTCGACAGAGTATCCGTCGGCAATTTTGTCTCCATAGTCTCGCAAGGCTTCCTGAGCAGCGTATGAACCATTTTTCTCCACCCAACTCCTATCGTAATAAAGTGAGTGTCGCCCGAAAAAATCGTTCACACCTTCTTCATCTATTGGAGGATTTTTCGATAGGCTCATATATTTACACTGTGCAATGATTAGATGCTTGCGTGAACTATCCTCCAGGACAACATCGGCCTTGAGGTCATTTGAGAACAGCAAAGAATCTTGAGGATTAGTCTCAATTCCTTGATCATAGTCACAGAACACTTCGGCAGTCCAATGCTGAAACGCGTAGCCTTGCTCACTAGAAATACTCAATTTCCAACCGTTTTTTCCTGCGCTATCCTCCATCCCTTTTTTCAAGATCTCTCTAAATGCTTCGGAATTAGCAGCCTTGGGCTTATCGACTTGACTTCCTCCGGTTGCAATCTCGGCAGAGCATTTGACAATTTTCCGCAATCGTTCGCCCCCCTTCTGACCAGGGCGTGATGTGGTCTGCTTCCATTGCTACGATCTCAAACTGTTCGCTACATCGCGGACAGATTCCCGCTTGCTTCTCAAACGCCTGTTGCTTCATGGCAACGGAAAACACCCGGATACTGAGGTGCCGTTCCTGTCCCGTCAACAGGTACGGCCAGATACCGGATTTTTTCGTCACATCATCGTCCAGCATCAAACGGCTGACTTCAACTTCTAACGCTTCAGACTCTCGAATTTCGTCTCTAAGACGTTCGTAGAGACCGCCCCAGTCTACGCCCTTCATGGCCGGACGATAGCCAGGAAAGACCGTTTCCACACGGCTGATGACCGCTTGAAAATGCTTCCACAACTCTGCGGCGCTGGTGTCCTGCTGGTGTTGGCCCATGTAGTCTCTGATCGTCTCATCCGTATCCTTCGCGGAAGAAGCACCTGCAATCCAAGAGATAGCCGTCTCTAGGTACTCTTGCCGATCCGTGCGGCCAGTGACGTATCGGCTTCCGATAGCATACGCTGGACATGCGGCTCCTTTGCGGCTGAAATACCGCTTGGCATCCGATACCCACGGGCCAGCAAAGACGGCGTTGCGTAGCTCTTGCGGAGTCAGCCGTTCACCGACCATGTTGACCGTCTCAAACCATTTGAGTTTTTCGCTCGGTTTCCCTTTGCAGATGTAGACTTGGAGAACGTAGTTCAAAATCTGATGCT
This sequence comes from uncultured Binatia bacterium (SeqCode), assembly GCA_965243735.1. Classification (GTDB taxonomy): domain Bacteria; phylum Desulfobacterota; class Binatia; order Bin18; family Bin18; genus JAAXHF01. The sequence goes on along the minus strand of CBDEVZ010000008.1, from coordinate 806,088 downwards.
TTTCGTCTTCAGGAAGATTGTGAAAATAGCGTCCCTTCAGCGAGAAGTCCCCGGCCACGTATTGCGCCGCCGAGATCGTGCGCTGCTGGCCGTCAATCACCTCGTATCTCCCATCCTCACGCACGGCCCAGTACATCGTATTCAGCGGAAACCCGCTGTTGATCGTTTCGATAACGGCGTTCCGCTGCTTCTCCTTGTACACGAACTCCCGTTGATACGGCGGGCGGATGTCGAGCCGACCGCCGTAGCCCGTCACGCCGCCCTCTCCGTCGTCCTGGTAGCCGTCCACAAGGTCACGGATAGGAATGGTCTTGAGCGTGATGTTCATGGGGTGGGCCTCCGTCTGATGAAAATTCGCTTATAGGCCATCTTTGCCACACCATTTTTGTAATAACCAGCTGTGGGATTGCCTTCTCGATAGCTGCCAGTGCCGCCAGACATATAATAGTCATCCACGAATTTTTTTCTCAAACCCGGAGTAGTTTTGATTTCGTCATTCACAATACCATTATCGCTCGTACCTAAAATCTCGAATTGCTCTGGATTATACTTGTCCAGAAATGTGATAGGCACACCCATTACCCCGGCCCAATCCTGCGGAATATCAGCAGTTTTATCCACATTTATCGCGTCGTAATTATCGTAGTGAGGATAATTCTCTGAGGATAAGTGGCGGTAAAGAATCAAGTCTTCGTGGCGCTTGGCATGATCCAAATTCGTGAACCAAATTGCTGAGACATTCCTTTTACCTGTCGGTGTATCGAACCACAAACCACCAGAAAAAGACGTTACCCCAGGCCATATCCGATTATCTCGAATGAACGGGAAAATCTCCTTGTACGTGATGGCGCTCTTATTTCCGATAATCAGAAACCGTTTTCTGTATTCTATTAGTTGCGCCACATACCTACGAAACAACGAGAACGGCGGATTCGTCACGACAATATCTGCCTCTTTCAACAACTCAATACACTCTTGACTACGGAAATCCCCATTCCCTTGCAACTCGAAGACTTCAATGTCCGGTTCACAAGGGTCACTATTCTTCTCTCTCTCTCTCTCTCTCTCTCTGCACAAATCAAGCCAACTGCTCTTTCGGACCTGTGTTGACTGAATAGCTCGGCATCCTGGTTCTTGTAGCAGGTCGTTATCAACTTTTTGAGACCGAGAAACGCAAAATTGAGAAAGAAATACCGAAAGAAATTGCTCACCTTGGGGTCATCGCAGTTACAATAGACCACCTTACCTCGGAAAAGCTGCTGATAGTGACGCAACTCGTTTTCAATGTCTACGAGTTGCGTGTAGAACTCATCGTTCTTCTGTTTCTTGGCCTTATGGAGATTCGTGTTTGCCATCAGAAGCAGCCCCGCAGGAATGAACCGAAAGCATTCGGGTTCTTGCGTTCGTTGTATTTCCACGCGGTCTCGGCGATGTAGAGCGGCATGTACAATTTCGAGTAGTGGTGATGCTGACCGTACCACGCCCGCTTTATCAGCGCCCAGAAGCTTTCTATTGTGTTCGTGTGAATGTCCCCGGCTACGTACTGTTCGTCATGCGTGATAACCGAGCGGTCCATGAACGAATCAACCGCCTGATAGCCTCGGTACTCATCCGTCATCAGCAGCGCGTTGTCCACGGCCACGTGATCCTTGAGGAACTTGGCCAGCGCTTTGCCGGTCAAGTCCTTCGCCACCTGCGCCACCACCTGCCCGCCACGTTCAATCGCGCCGATGACTGCGGTCTTCTTGGTGCCACGTCCGGGCTTGTTCGGGGTGTGGTCGTCTTTCCGGTTGCTCCGCCGAGGGCGACCGCCCACGAACGTCTCGTCCGCTTCCACAATGCCCTCAAGCATCCGGTCGTTCTCGGTCATGGCGGCTCTAATCCGCTGTTGCATGTACCAAGCTGACCGCTGGTTCACGTCAATGTCTCGGCTCAACTGGCAACTGCTGAGGGATTTCTTTGCGTTCAACATCAGCCCGATAGCCAAGAACCACTTTTGCAGCGGAATCTGGGTCTTTTCAAAAATCGTCCCGCTCAACACGTTAAAGCTCGACTTACAACCGTGGCAATTCCAGCGCCCGATGCGCCCCTTCTCCTGCTTCCGCGCCACATCCTCGCTCTGGCAAAAGGGACATTCGGGCTCATCATGCCAGCGGACTTCTTCAAGGTGCGTGATGCAGGCTTGCTGTGTCGGAAACTGTTGAAAAATGCTGAACAGATTCATGGTGTACTCTCCTTTGTCTACCTAAGAGTGTACCTGAATCAGTCGTGCTTGTCAAGCCCAAGGCTGCTAATTCCGAAATGCTTTCGTGCTGAGGCTACTCGTTTTATTCTTCTCGCTCATCAGAATCTCCCTTATCTCCCGTGCGAAGAACAGCACTGGCCATGATTCTCTGAAGCCAAAAGGCGATCAAATCTTGCCTCTCATTGAGGATGCCGACCGAATCAGAAGAAGAAAGGGCCGAGACGGTAACTAGGACCATCCCTTCTTATAATTCTCGTCTGAGGGCCCTACTGCTCGTTCGAATATTGTCAAAGCAACGATGATGAAACAGAAGAGTAGGCGTTCCTCTCCGCCGCGGGCGATGTTCCCGGTGGGACGGGCAGAACGCCCGTCTCCCAGAACGGGCGTTCACCGGTTCGGGCCGGTCCACACGGCGCTACGCGCGGACCCCGATTGCGCCGCTGGTGCGCAGCCGCTCAAGGTCTGCGGTCTCAAAACCCCAGTCGATCAAGGCTTCCTCGGTATGCTCGCCGGGGTTGGCCGGCGGCCGCTGGATGGCGCTCGGCGTGCGGCTGAAGCGCGGCGCCGGGGCGGGTTGCGGCACCCCGTCAATCTCCACGAACGTCCCGCGCTCCTTGTTGTGCGGATGATTGGGGGCTTCTTCCATGCTCAGGACGGGCGCGTAACACACGTCGCTACCCTCCAGTATCTGGTCCCACTCGTCGCGCGTCTTGGTCTTGAAGATGGCCGTCAGGCGGTCCTTGAAGTCCGGCCAGGCGGTCTTGTCGTTCTGACGCGGTAGCTCCTGGCCTTCCAGGCCGGTCAGCCGCAGCAGTTCGGCGTAGAACTTGGACTCAATCGAGCCGATGCCGATGTATTTGCCGTCGCTGGTTTCGTACACGTTGTAATAGTGGGCCCCGGTATCGAGGATGTTATCCCCCCGCTCGTCGGTCCAGCGGCCGGCCGCCCGCAGTCCGAAAATCGCTGTCATCAGCGACGCCGCGCCGTCAATCATGGCCACATCAATGACTTGGCCTTTCCCCGACTTTTGGGCTTCCAACAGCGCTCCGACCACGCCCAAAGCGAGATACACCCCGCCTCCGCCAAAGTCGCCAACCAGGTTCAGCGGAGGCACCGGGGCTTCGCCCTTGCGACCGATCGAGTGCAGGGCGCCAACCAGGGAGATGTAGTTGATGTCGTGACCCACGGCCGGGGCGAGCGGCCCCTCCTGGCCCCAGCCGGTCATGCGACCGTAGACCAGCCGCTCGTTGCGAGCCATGCACACGTCCGGTCCGAGTCCCAGGCGTTCCATCACCCCGGGTCGGAAGCCTTCAATCAGCGCGTCAGCCTGCCCGACCAGCCTGAGGGCGACCTCGGTGCCGTCCTCTTTCTTCAGGTCGAGCGCCACCGAGCGGCGCCCGCGACCCAGCAGATTGAACTTCGCGTCGGTCGGGATGCCCAGGCTGGCATCCTCAGCCCGGTCGATCCGCAGGACCTCGGCTCCCATGTCTGAGAGCAGCATCGCACACATCGGAGCGGGACCAATGCCCGCAAACTCAACGACCTTATACCCGGATAAAACGCCCATATGTTCTCCCTTCTGTTCTGCTCCAGGCGGCTGGAACAACGGTCTGAAAGACTATGCTATTTTGTCGCGCGTTTGCAAGCCGGTATGTGACATACAGACCGGTTCGAGCGCTGTCTGCTCACACCGGAATTGGCTATGATGACGTGCGTCATGCACTATAAATGCATTCTCGAATACGACGGCACCGCCTACCACGGTTGGCAGCTACAAGCGAACGCGGAAACCCTCCAGGGCAGGCTGGAAGCCGTCCTGGCCCGTCTCTTCAACGAGCCGGTTCGGGTGCGGGCGGCCGGTCGGACCGATACCGGGGTGCACGCCTTGGGCCAGGTCGTGGCCTTTCGCACCAGCCAGACCCGCGATCCCGGGCGGCTCCGACACAGCCTGAACGCCCTCCTGCCGGCGGATATGGCCGTCAGGCGACTCGAAACCACCAGCGAGACCTTCAACCCCCGCCGTGACGCCCGCAGCCGCACCTACCGCTACCAGATCTGGAACCGGCCCGACCGCTCGGCCGTATGGGCCCGCTATAGCTGGCATGTGCCGCTACGGCTCGACATCGGCGCCATGGACCAGGCCGCCGGCATGTTGGTCGGCCGCCACGATTTTTCGTCCTTTCAGGGCGCCGACTCGGTCGAGCACGACCCGGTGCGGACGGTGCTGCGCAGCAACGTCAGGCGGGCCGGGCAGGTGCTGGCCTATGAGGTTGAGGCGCGTTCTTTTGTCCGTCACATGGTCCGCAATATCGTCGGCAGCCTGTACGATGTCGGGCGCGGCCGGCTGAGCGTTGAGGGCTTCGCCCGCATCTTTGCCGCCCGCGACCGGACCCAGGCCGGGCGAACGGCGCCACCCCAGGGCCTGTTTTTGCTGAAGGTCAGCTATGAGCCCGCTCACCTGTCTTCTTCGTGTTGACAGCCGACCGGGCGTAGCGGGATAATCGCCCCGCCTGGGGAAAAAGGGGGAAACACACATGGCACATGACACCGTCCTGAAGAACGGCTTGGTCGTCACTCCAAACGGCGTTATACGGGGAGGCGTCGCCATTGAGGGAGAACAGATCGTCGCCGTGGGGGCCAGCCCGAGCCTGGGCCAGGCAAAACGGACCATCGACGTAGGGGAAAAAATCATTTTCCCCGGGACCTTCGATCCCCACGTCCACTTCGGCATTGCCGACCGCTTTGGCGATGACGCCATGACTGAGGATTTTCTGCGCGACACCAAGGACTGTCTGATCGGCGGGGTGACGACAATCGCCACCACTACCCTGATCGGTCAGGAGCCGCTGCCGCAGCTGTTTGATCAGGCGTTGCAGTGCGGGACCGGCCACTCGTGGTGCGACTTCAAGATCACCTGCGTGGTCAATACCCTCGACCAGGTGGCCGACATTCCGGAAGTGGCCCACAAGGGCGGCGTGTCCTACAAATTTTTCACCGGCTACGCCGGTTCCCAGGCCGAGGCCTTCGGCATGAACCCCGAGGGCATCACCCCGGCCTTCTTCCACCAGGCCTGCGAACAGCTGGCCCGCTGCGGGCCGCCAACCTTTGCCAAGATTCACGCCGAAGACCCCTATGTGCGGGGCATCCTGATTGACCGCCTGCGGCAGACGGGCCGCGCCGACCAACTCACCGCCTGGGCCGAGTCCAGCCCGGCCTGGGCCGAAAGCGTCCAGGTCTATACCTATGGCCTGATCGCCAACCAGCTGCGCGTGCCCATCTATCCGGTGCACATCAGCGCCGCCCATACGGTCGAGACGGTCAAGCAGCTGCGTAGCCAGGGTCTGAACGTCGTAGGCGAGACCGTGGCCTGCTTTCTCAACACCACCGCACCCGAGATGGACGCCAAAGGCATGGGCGGCAAAGCCAAAATCCAGCCCCCGATTCGATTTGCAACCGACCGGGAACGCCTGTGGCAGGGTCTGCAAGAGGGCAGCCTGTCGGTGGTCGGCACGGACAGCCTGACCTACTCGGCGTCGTTCAAGACGGACGGGGACTTCTGGGACTGTCGGGTCGGCATCAACCTCCAGGTGGCCGATACCCTGCCCCTGATGTTCAACGAGGGGGTCAACACCGGACGGATCGATCTGGTCACGCTGGCCAAGGTCTTGTCCGAGAACGCCGCCAAACTGTACGGCGTCTACCCCAAAAAGGGCGCGCTGACGCTGGGTGCCGACGCCGATATCGTCGTCATTGATCCCGAGAAAGAAGCCGTGCTGGGCGTGGACCGTATGCGTTCGCGGGCGGATTACTCGCTGTGGGAGGGACGCCGGGTCAAGGGCATTCCGGTCATGACCTTTTTGCGGGGCGGCCTGGTCATGGAAAACGGCGAGATTGTGGGCCAGGCACCGAGCGGGCGGTTTGTCGGCCAGGTGGTCCAGCCCCGCGGATTATAAGCTTCGGAGAGAGCACAGCCATGGACAGCGTCAAACACGTAGCAGCTCAGGTCGCGTTTGCAGCCGAGAAGATGAACAAGGTCAACCTGTTTACCACCGAGCGGATGTTCTGCGACGTGTACTGCTTTGAGCCCGGCCAGGAGCAGACGCCCCACACCCACACCGGCTCGGACAAGGTCTATTACGTGCTCGAAGGCAGCGGCCGCGTCCAGCTCGGCAGTGAAACCAGAGACATCGGTCCGGGCGAGATCGCGCTCGCCCCGTCCGGCTCCGAGCACGGCTTCCGCAACCCCGGCCCGGGCCGGCTGACCGTCCTGGTCTTCATGGCTCCCAAACCCCAGCGGAAATGAGAAGCAGCCATGCCACAGGACAAACACGCCATCTACCAGCGCGCCCAGCTCGGCCATACCCTCGGCTACGGCAAAAAGCCGGCCCTGGTCGTGGTCGATTTGCAACTGGGGTTCACCGCCCCGGAGCAGTCGCCCCTGGCCGGGAATCTTGACGCCGAGGTGGCGGCCACAAACCAGCTCATTGCAGCCGCCCGGGCCAAAGCCGTGCCGATCATCTTTACCGTGGTCGGCTACGACCCCCACCGCCAGGACGATGCCGGTTTGTGGCCGGAAAAAGTGCCGTCGCTGCGCCTGCTGACCCTGGGCAGCACGCTGGTCGAACTCGACCCGCGCCTCGACCGCCAGGACCACGACTTGCTGATCGTTAAGAAGTACGCCTCGGGCTTCTTCGGCACCTACCTGGCCTCAACCCTGACCATGAAGGGCGTCGATACCCTGATTGTTACCGGCTGCACGACCAGCGGCTGCGTGCGGGCAACGGTGATGGACGCCCTGGCCAACGGCTTCCGTCCCATCGTGCCGCTCGAAGCCATCGGCGACCGCGCCGAGGAGCCGCACGAGGCCAACGTGTTTGATATTGGGGCCAAATACGGCGATGTGGTTCGCACCAGCGAGGTGCTCGCCTACCTGGAGCGGCTGTAGCGCAAGGATGAGAGGTTTGAGCGCTTCACGATTCCGTGTGGTCACTCCGACCAACACCGGACAGGCTTCGTATTCGACAGGACAGTCAAATCTGCCTACAGGCCTGAGACCTGGGCGATTGAGTGATTTTTGACCTGGTGCTCGACTACGCGCGAAGAAACGCCAAACTCGGCCGCCAGTTCCTCAATGTCCTCGCCATCCAACACGGGGCGAGATACCTGCTCCTTCAGGCCCGATGAAGGCGCCAGAAATTCGGCCGCAAAGGCGCGGTTGCGCTGTTGCCGCTCGGAATTCGCTCTCGTGAGCAAGGTATCCGAGCCGGGCGATAGCAAGACTTCGGCGAGGGCGCGGCAGAAGTGGAAGCGCCTGCTGTGGTCACCAAGCCGACGAAAGGCAAAAGCGGGGCATTCGTCATCGTTACGGGTGATCACACCGTCGACCAGCGCCGGCCAGCCACCGAAGGCCACCCGTTGCGTCGTGACCTTCTTGATTGACTCGGCGTCTTCGCCAAGCGCCTCCGCCATGTGCGGGATGGTAGGCAGCGGCTCACCATCCAGGCCCAGAGTCCGTCGCAGGCGTCGCGCACAATCGTAGCCCACACTCCAGGGAGCGCCTTCCGTTGTCGCGTCCAGGCGAGCTTCGTCGCGAAAGGACCGGATACGTTCCAGAGGAAGGCTATTGAATCTTTTGGCCTCCTCAATAGTGTCGTTGATGGCGAACCAGTCCTTGTAGAGGTCGTTGGTATCCAGGGCTGGTACTGCTTCGTCAAGCACATCGCCCAACTTCTTGGCGAGCAGCAGGACCCAATCACGCCTCACGTCATCAAGGGCATACGGATCCCAGCCCAGCCCGGCCGCTGTTTTACAGAATTGGTATTCTTCTTCATCCGCGGCCTGAATTGCTCCCCATTCTTCTTGCAGAAGGGTGCCATCAACACCGAGAGAGGCGAGCCGTCGAATCACTCGATCAACAAGGTCGGCGCAACTTTCTTGGAGTTCGCTGCTCTCTATCCAGATTTCTCCCTGGTCCAGGAACTCAACCCTCGTCCACGGACATGGATCGCACTTCCAGACGAGATGTGTCCGAGCGCCGGAGGAGACTACTTCCAAGCCGGGAAACGCATACCCCTCCCGATTTGGGCCCAACGCATGTCGGCGGTGGAAGGCGGGATCGCTTTCCTTTGCCGGATTGCCGAATTCGTACGTCAGAAACCACCAGTTTGTGGCCAACCACTCCGCCAACGGGTAAAGCGGGACGTACACAAAGTCGCGAACCGTCTTTGCCCGCGTGTCCAGAACACGGGTGATGGTCGCGTCGCCAGCCCGGATTCGCAGGGATGCCCAGGTCGCGGACAATTCCGGGCCGTTGATCCCTTCCGCATCCACCCAGTCGGTCTCGAAGCTAAGTTGTGGCATATTTCTTCTCAATGCCTCTCGGCCACTCGTCCTTGTCAATCGGATATCCCTTATACGAACCGGTCCCGCGGTTCACAAGCCGACCCTCAAAGACAGTGTCGTCCTCCTTGTACCATACGTAGCGTGGAAATCCTCCTTCCCAGGGCGCGCCTATGGCGCCTCGACGAATTGCGGAGCGCAGCCACCCACAGACAACTTTCTGGCCCAGCTCTACGATCTCCCGAGGACAGCATGAAGCATCTGCTCGCAGACGAGGTTGACCCGCGAAGCTGGGAATGTCCTTGTGTTCTGGACTGCCTATATACACGGCCCGGTTGGCCAAGCCGTTCAGATCAACGCCAGACGGAACGAGAATCTCACGTCTTTGCGGACGTCTGCGTCGAGTGGCGCGCATAGTGCGTATCCTCATGAGTGATGTACGCGGAGTATCATATATCTCTTTAGTGAGAAAATTCCTCCATCCCTCCAGATGAGCGGGCGGGGAACTTGCCACTCACTCCCGCCAGGGTCTTTTCTTCCCCCTCTGGCTGGGATACAAAAAGCCCCGAACCGCAACGCGAGAGGGGAACCACAGTATGCGGAGTGTTGCCTGCATCATTACTCTGACCGGCGCTCTACTCATCAGCCTGCCGGCCTGTTCCGAGGCCGATCCACCGGGCGGACCGGTTGTCGTGCTCTCGACCTCAATGGGCGAGATCAAGATCGGCCTGTACGAAAAAGAGGCGCCCGAGACGGTGCAAAACTTTCTGGGCTATGTCAACGACGGCTTCTTTGACGGCACGATCTTCCACCGGGTGATTCCCAATTTCATGGTCCAGGGCGGCGGCTTCACCCCGGACATGCAACAAAAACAGACCAAGCGGCCGATCAGAAACGAGGCCGACAACGGCCTCCAGAACGACGAGGGAACGGTCGCCATGGCGCGCACCAACGCCATCCATTCGGCGACCTCTCAGTTTTTTATTAACGTCACTCGCAATTCCTTTCTGGATCACCAGGGCCAGGCCAATTTCGGCTATTGCGTGTTTGGCCGGGTGATTGAGGGTCTCGATGTGGTCAGACAGATTGAAGGCGTCCAGACCGGACGCCACGGCATGTACGATGACGTGCCCCTGGAGCCGATTGTGATTCAGTCTGCCACAGTCGATGCAGCAGCCGAACCGGCCGACGGCTAGGGCCGCCGACCGCACACAAAAGGAGAATGTGTGGTACTCCTGTCAACCTCACTGGGCGAGATCAAGATTGACTTGTATGACAAGGAAGCCCCCGAGACCGTCAGCAACTTTCTGGGCTATGTCAACGACGGCTTCTTTGACGGCACGATTTTTCACCGGGTGATTGCCGGCTTCATGATCCAGGGTGGCGGCTTCACCCCGGACATGCAGCAGAAGAGCACCAAGCCGCCCATCAAGAACGAGGCCGCCAACGGCCTCAAAAACGAACTCGGCACGCTTGCCATGGCCCGCACCAATGTGGTCGATTCGGCCACCTCGCAGTTCTTCATCAACGTCAAAGACAACGACTTTCTGAACCACCAGGGCCAGGCCAACTTCGGCTACTGCGTGTTCGGCAAAGTGGTCGAGGGCCTTGACGTGGTGCGCCAGATTGAGGCGGTGGCCACCGGGCGCAGCGGCATGCACGACGACGTGCCCGTCACGCCGGTGATGATTCAGTCGGCCAAAGAAGTCGCAGCCGAATAGCGGCAGGAGGAAGACCATGCGACATGTATGGGCAAGCGCAGTCCTGGCAGGTAGCCTTCTCACCCTTAGCGGCCTGCTGCTCGTGTCTCAGCCGGTGTCCGCCGTCGAGCTCTCGGCCGAGCTTGAGCAGGCTCTCACCACCAGCAGATATGCCTATATTGCGACCGAACGGAAGAGCGGCGACTTGGGCAGCCCGGCCGAGATCTGGTACATGTACCACGACGGAGCGGTGTGGGTCGGGACGCCCAAGGCGACCTACCGGGCCAGACGCATCGAGGCTGGCCGCACCAAAGCCAGGGTCGCCCTGGGCAGCCCTGACGGTCCGGCTTTTGACGCCGCCGGATCCATTGTCAACGATGCCGAGTTGACCGCACTCTTGTTTGAGCGCTTGGCTCAAAAATACCCCAGCGGCTGGAAGTCGTTCGAGAGCGGCTTCCGGTCGGGCTTTGCCGACGGCTCGCGAGTGCTCATCAAATACCAGCCGGCAGACTAAAGAGCCGGCGGGGTACTCCTCCGCCCTTTTTGCAGCCCATCTGTACAGCCCGACGGGCCGAGAGGGACACGCATGGCGCAGGCACGCGGGCACTGGTCCGGCTCATATGGCTTTATCCTGGCCGCGATCGGCTCGGCGGTCGGGCTCGGCAACATCTGGCGCTTCTCGTTCGTTGCCGGCCAGAACGGCGGCGCGGCCTTTGTTCTGGTCTACTTGGGCTGTGTGCTGGCCGTCGGCATTCCGGTCATGCTGGCCGAATTTCTGATCGGCCGCCACACGCAGCGTAACGTTGTCGGCAGCTTTCAAGCCCTGCGGCCGGGCTCGGCCTGGGCCTTGGCCGGCTGGCTGCCGGCGGCGGCGTCTTTTGTGGTGCTGTCCTACTACGCCGTGGTCGGCGGCTGGGTGCTCCACTACGTTGTCCTGTCCCTCACCAACAGCTTCGCCGGGCAGTCGGCCGAGACTATCAGCGGTCTGTTCACCGACCTCACCACCAGCGGCCTGAGCCAGCTGGGCTGGCACGCCGTTTTCATGCTGGCCACGGTTGTGGTTGTCGTGCGCGGCGTGGCGGGCGGTCTGGAGCGCGGCAACAAGATCATGATGCCGCTGTTGTTCGTCATGCTGTGCGGGCTGCTGGTGTATGCCGTGCAAACGGACGGAGCACGGGCCGGCATCGCCTTTCTGCTGAGTCCGCGCTGGGATCAGCTGACCGCCCGGTCGGTGCTGGAGGCCATGGGCCAGGCGTTTTTTTCGCTCAGTATCGCGGGCGGGATCATGGTCACCTACGGCAGCTATATGCGAAAAGAAACCGACCTCGTCCGTCCCGCCTTTTATATCGCGGGCGGCGACACGCTGGTCGCCCTGCTGTCCGGCCTGATGATTTTTCCGCTCGTGTTCACCTTCCAGCTGGAGCCGACCGCCGGGCCGGGGTTGATCTTCCAGACCCTGCCGACGGCGTTTGCCCAGCTGCCGGCCGGACAGCTGCTGGCCCTGGTCTTTTTTGTGCTGCTGAGCTTTGCCGCCCTCAGCTCGGCCATCTCCGTGCTCGAGGCTGTGGTCGCCTACGGTATTGACGAACAGGGCTGGAGCCGGAGTCGGGCGACCTGGGGTATTGGCGGGGTGATTTTCCTGTGCGGCATTCCCTCAGACCTGAGCGCCGGGTTCTTTGGGCTGGCCGACCGTATTGTCACCAACTACATGCTGCCGACGGGCGGCCTGCTGATCGCGATCTTCACCGGCTGGGTCCTCAGCCAGACCGTGCGCCGCCAGGAGTTCATGGCCGGGGGGATGAGCCAGCGCCTGTACAGCGGCTGGCTGTTTCTGATTCGCTATGTGGCACCGATTGCCATCGCCACCATTCTGGCCCAGTCGCTGCACCTGTTCTGAGGTCGGCAATTCCTTTCCGCCGTCCCGCGTGATACAAGCAGCCCCACAGGAGGACCTTGTATGGCGGACGACATTGGGCTGTTTGAAGCCCTGCACACCATGCGGGCGATGCGCCGCTTGAAACCCGACCCGGTGCCCGATGCCCTGATCCGGCGGATTATCGCCGCCGGGCTCGGCGCTCCCAGCGGGGGCGATGTCCAGCACTGGCGGTTCATTGTGGTCAAGGATGCGGCCATCAAACAGCAGCTCCAGGCCGTGTACAAAAAGGCGCTTGACCAGGTGTTGGCGCGCTACGAGTCCAACCCGCCCCCGCCCGGCAAAACCGAGCAGCAAAAACAGCGCATGCTGAGAGCGGTCGTCTATCTGACCGAGCACTTCCACGAGGCGCCGGTGCTGATTGTCGGCTGCCTGGTGGGCGACTTTGCTGCGTCCATCGGTCTGCCGAAAATGTCAGGCGCGTCCATCTATCCGGCCATCCAGAACATGCTGCTGGCCGCTCGCGGCCTCGGCCTGGGCGCCACCCTGACGACGCGCCATCTGCTGTATGAAGACGAGGTCAAACGCATCCTGGAACTGCCCGACAACGCCGAGACGTTTGCCATCCTGCCGATCGGCTATCCCGTCGGCACGTTCGGGCCGGTATCGCGGCTGGGGCTCGAAGAGGTGACGTTTCAGGACCGCTGGGGCACGCCCTACTCCTAGAGCGGACAGACCATGGACTGGGCTGCCCTGATCCGGGCCACGCTGCGCCTGTATGCCACCGCCGCCCTCGAAACCTGGCAAAGAATTCAGCGCGCCTGGTGGGTGGCCCTGCTGCCCTTTGTGTATCTGCTGATCCTGCTCGTCACCTCCGTCTTTGCCGCCCCGCTGGGCATAGTCGGCGGTTTTATCCTGGGTTTCGTGCTGGCCATGTGCAGCGGCTCGTATCTCTACTTCATTGCCGAGGTCGTGCAGGGCAACCGCGTTCAGCCCCGAGAGCTGCTCGACAGCTGGCGACCGTACTGGGGCTCGGTCATCAGCATTCTGTTCTTCGTGTTCATCCTGCGCACCCTGCTCGGCATTCTGGTCGTGCCGGGCCAGTCTTCGCAGACCATCTTGTCCATCATCAACCTGGTCCTGCTGATCATTCTGAACCCCATCCCCGAGATCATCTATCAGGGCCGCAGCGCCGGCTTCGCCATGCTCCAGGAGAGTCTGGATTTTCTGTGGGACAACGGGGTGGAGTGGTTTGTCCCGTTGGTCGTGCTGGCCCTGGTATCGGCGGTCGTGCTGCCGCTGTCGATCCTGGCCGCGCCGCTGGAGATCGGCCGGCTGTCTTTTCCGACCCTGTTCAGCGGCCTGCTGTCGGGCTCGCCGGTCGCGCTGCTGGTAGCCGCCCTGAACGCCGGGCTGTTGTACGTGCTGATGGTCTTTCGGGGCCGGCTGTTCCGCAAGCTGGCCGACAGCTCCCGCCGCCAACGCCTCTATCGCGCGCGCTTCGACTAGCGCGGTTCACGTCAGGCTGTAGCCAAGCCGTTCCGCTCTCGTCATGCCGGCCGTGATCCGGCATCCAGAGGCCGGGAGGTTGGAAGACTGGATTCCTGCTTGCGCAGGAATGACGGACAGCTACACAGCATCGGAATTTGCTCTAGGCGGACGCAGCCGCAGGAGCGGAGCGGGGGACAACCTACCCCGCCGCTGACGCGGCACCCCTCCCAAAAGGGGATGAAGACCTCCCCCCTCATATCCCGTCCCCTCTCCCACGCTGTCGTGCCGTGAGCCCCCCACCCCCCGCCGGCTCGCCCCTTTTCAAGAAAAATCTTCTCATTTTTCTCACGAAGTCCTCCCAAATTGGGGGAACAAAATAGGAGCAGATGAAGTATTAGGCTCAATTCACGTTCACGGCATCTGTCTAAAGCAGAGCGGAAAGGAACGGATATTGGCCACCAGATCAGAGCAAGACGTACGCGGAAACAGGAAAAAGGGCTTGACAAAAGCGGCAGCAGAATACGATTGCTCACAGCCCACAGCCCCCGCCCGTAGGGTGCAGCCATGAGGAGCCGTGATGCGTCCGGCCCGCTGGTCCTGGTGGTTGGGCTGCCCGTCTTATTATTGCTGCTGGTCGCACCTGGGCTCGTGACCGCCCAGACGCCCCCCTGTGCCACGGACAGCACAGCCGTGAGTTGGGCCTCAACGGAAGAGACCCAACGGACCGGCCTGGTCGATGACTGCAACACGCTGTTGGGAATCAAGGCCGCGACCGAGTACGCAGGCACAGGCTTCGACACCCTGAACTGGAGTGCGGATCGCAGGATAGATCAATGGGATGGTCTCGACGACCCGGACAGCCTAGCCGGGACGCCGCCTCGGGTGACCGCTTTGACGCTCCGTGGAAGAGGTCTGAGCGGCTCCATCCCCCCCGCACTGGGCGACCTGACCGGCCTGCGATGGCTCTATCTCCAAGACAACCAACTGACCGGCTTCATCCCCACGGACTTGGGCAAGCTAACCAACCTGCAACTTCTCTATCTCAACGGCAACCGCTTGGAGGGACAGATCCCCACGGACTTGAAAGACCTCAGCAACCTGACCCTTCTCGATCTCAACGGCAACCGCTTGGAGGGGAAGATCCCCACGGACTTGAAAAGCCTCAGCAAGCTGCAATGGCTCGCTCTCTCCGACAACCACCTGAGCGGGGAGATCCCCGAGGAATTGGCCGAACTCAGCAACCTGAAACTTCTCCATCTCGAAGACAACCACCTGAGCGGGAGCATCCCCGCGGCATTGGGTACGCTGACGAACCTGCAATGGCTCGTTCTCTCCCACAACCACCTGAGCGGGGAGATCCCCGAGGAATTGGGTAAGATCAGCAACCTGCACTATCTCCATCTCTCCACCAACGCCCTGACCGGCAAGGTCCCGTCCGGGTGGGGCGGCGAGGAGTACGCCTTGGAGAAGTTGAAGTTTCTCGACCTCAGCTTCACCAATCTGACGGGCGGCCTGCCGCAGGCGTTGGCAAGTCGGGCGGGGCTAGACGTGCAGTGGTTCAAAGCCGTGACCCCACCGACCGACCACGCCGTCAAGACGCACACCATCGAGCGGGAGACGGACTCCACGCATACCGTCTTTACCGTGAGCAAGCCGGCCGACACCACCTTTCCGGCGCGGCAATTGATCTACGAAATCACCGTATTCGATAGTGAAGGGAACGCCATTACGGGGCTTCTGAACACGCCGGTACAGGTGTGTCTCCCCCATTTCTATGACCTGGCGCACGCGCAAGCCTATCTGTACCGCTACCAGCCGGCGGAGGAGGCGGGCCAGGCGGGGCGCTGGGAGCGGCAGACCGCAGGGCGGCAGACCGACAGGGTACAGGTCTGCGCCCAAGTGCAGCACTTCTCCTACTTCCGGGTCGGCCAGTACGCTCCGCCACCGATGACGGGTGACGGCGGCGGCAGCAGCAATACCGGCGGCGGCAGCAATACCAGCGGTGGCGGCGGCAGCAATACCAGCGGCGGCAGCAATACCGGCGGCGGCGACCGCGACCAGCACGGCAACAGCGCGAGCCGCGCGACCCCCGTCGCCTTTCGGTCCCAGACGCCGCGCCAGGCCGCCGTCGCGGGCCAACTCCACACCCGCAGCGACAGGGACTACTTTCGGCTCCACGTACCCCAGGCCGGCGTGCTGGTGGTCGAGACCACCGGGCGGACCGATACCCAGGGCACGGTGTGGCAGGCGGACGCTGTCGTGGCCACGGCCACAGGGGGCGGGGCGCAACTTCCGGCTGCACGCGCCGGTCGAGGCGGGAGAGGCGGTCATTGCCGTGGCCGGAGAGCGTGGGCAGACGGGACGCTACAGCCTGCGGCTGCGCCTGGTGGTCAGCGCTGTGGAGAATCCACGGCCGCATTCCTTCCAGAGCGGCATTGGGATCATCTCGGGCTGGGTGTGCGAAGCCGACGAGGTGGAGATCGAGTTCACGCGGGCCGACGGCACCGTGCTGACCCAGCCGGCGGCCTACGGCACCGCGCGGGCGGACACGCGCACGACTCCAGATGGGGCAGTCCTGTGCGGGGACACGGACAACGGCTTTGGCTTGCTGTTCAACTGGAACCTGCTGGGCGCGGGTACCCATGACGTCAGCGCGTTGGTGGACGGGGTGGAACTGGGCCGCGCCACGGTGACGGTGACGGTCGCGGGGGAGGGAGAGGAGGAAGAGTTTCTGCGGGGAGCCGTGGGGGAATGTGTGGTGGAGGACTTCCCGAGCCTGGGCGAGCGGGTGACGCTGGAGTGGCAACAGCATCAACAGAACTTTGTCATTACGGGGGTGGACTGAGGGAGCGCCCTGGGGGCAACGCTCGGAGCAGTCATTTCCACTCTTCCCCGCTCCTCATGCTATGCTGAGGACATGCTGCCTGCCCTTTTCGGTCCATCCGTTCCCTCCGACCGGGATTGTCTCGCCGACGGAGACCGTGGCTCCCCCGGCTGGCTCCCCTTTCCCCGCTGGCCGGGGAAATCCAGCAATTTTTCGCCCCAAGTCCCTGATTTGCAACGCTTCATTCTGAGGGGGGGGAGGGGGTCAGGCTGCTCACAGCAGCAAGCGGTGTGAGCACTGTGCTGTCAATCGCAAGCCCGGCTCCCGTCCGGCATGACGGGAGCGACGGGGCACGGCTCCAACGTATCGTGAAACGCTCTCGGCCGGCGGCTCAGGCGCCCACCGCGGTGACAAACATCGGCGGCATTGACGGATGGGTGATCGTACAGTCCTGGCCCAGACACGCCTCGGCCTCGGCAACCGCCTCCTCAAGCGTGGCAAAGGGCTCAAAGCCGACCCGCCGGGCGGCCTCGGGGTCTTCGGCGCCGGCCAGAAAGGCGCGGCCCATATGCCTGAGCGGAAACGCGCCCTGGCCCCATAAAATCAGCGGATGCGCACCGTGAAAGCCGTAGGCGTAGCGGTATTTGTGGACATACTCGGGCCGGTGAGCAAAATCGTCGGCGTACACTTCCCACAGCTCAAACGGGTCCTGGGTCTCGGACAGATGCTCGTCGTACAGCTCGATATAGGAGGGATGGTGCCGGGCGTGAAAGCCGGACCGGCACGGATTGACAAAAATCCCGATCCCGCCCTCACGGATCAGGGGGCGCTGCTGATACAGGCCGAAACTGTACGACAGGGCCTGGTTGCGGATCAGGATCGGGTTGGTCGTGGACAGGTTGGCATAGTAGGTCTGGTCGGGAATGCCGAAGACGCCGACATCGGTCTGCTGGGGCACGGACAGCACCTGCTGCTCGTACAGCTTGTCCAGGGTCCGCTCGTGGACCTCGGGGATGTGTCCGGCAAAGACTGCGGCCAGCTCGGCCGGCTGGGCGGTGTTGAGGACCGATTCGAGGGTGAAGATACGGCGGCCCTTGGCGGCCAGCGCCCGGTCGATGACCGCCCCGATTTCTCCCACCAGCTTCTGGAACGCTGAGCGCTTGGCGTCCATGACCGACTTGCCGCTGGCCGCCCGAAACGGCCGGTGGTGATGGCGAATCGAGCGATAGGAACTCAGGCCAATCGCCACCGACTTCCAGCCGCCGTGAAACGGCAGGCTGGTGATGTTGACATAAAAGACCTGGTCGGAGTCCAGGACCGCCCGGTTGACCTCGACCTTGATGCTGCGGTGGGTTTCGCCCAGGCCGACCAGGTTGTCGGGGTCTTCGGCGTCGTGACACAACAGGCGGCTCGGCCCGAAGGTGTTGGTGATCTCGGGTCCGAGGATGGTGGCCAGCTCGCTCGTCGTCCATTTGCGATGCAGGGCGTTGGCGCAGATCAGGGTGATGTTGTGGCGCTGAACACCGGCCTTGTCGAGTTCCTGGAGCAGAATCGGAATGGCCAGAGCCCGAAAGTCGGGGGCTTTCATCGGCATCTGGGGGATCACGGGATCGTCAAAGGCAATCGTGACCTTTGAGGCTGGGCCGACCAGCTTGGCAATCGGCTCATGCTGAATCGGATGCGCCAGGGCGGCTCGAATCGCGGCCTGGGGATCGGCCAGCGCGGGCAGCGGCGCCGGGGCGCGCAGAACTGCGGTACGGTCCGGCAGCTGGGCATCGACGCGCGTGTCACCGCATACGACAGCAACGGTTTTGGTATCGGCCATGGTGTGTCCTCCGTTCCGGGCAGCGCGGCATTCCTGACCCGTCACTGTGTCACAGCCCCCAGGTTGGGTCAAACAACGGGCCTTGACCTTGGCGTTCAGGAGCAGGATGTATAGGAGGGGGAAGGGGAAACGTCATGGCAGCCGGATCGCTTGCAGAGCACGAGCCAACAACAACCGTCGTCGGGATTCGCGGCATGCACTGTGCCGGGTGCGTGAGCAAGGTCGAACGCGCCCTGCTGGCCACCCCCGGGGTCGTGCGGGCCAGCGTCAGTCTGGCCAGCGCGGACGCGCTGATTGCCTACCGGTCCGACCAGACCGGCCCGGCCGCGCTCAGCTCGGCCATTCAGTCGGTCGGCTTTGAAGCCCTTGAGCAACACGACCAGGCCAGTCAAGACCAACAGCAGCAGGCCGAGCAGGCCGAGTTGAAGCGCAGGCTCGGCCTCAGCGCCGGCCTGACCAGCCTGATCATGCTCGGCTCGATGCTGAGCCTGCCGCTCCTCAGTCATCCCCTGGTGCTCCTGCTCCTCACCACGCCGGTCCAGTTGTGGCTCGGCCGGCAGTTCTATAGCGGTGCCTGGAACGCGGCCCGCCACGGCACGAGCGATATGAACACGCTGATCGCGGTCGGCACCTCGGCGGCCTACGGCTATAGCGCGGTGGCGGCCCTGGCGCCCGGCCTGTTCGTCGCCGCCGGCCAGACGCCCCAGGTCTATTTTGAAACCGCAGCCATGATTATCAGCCTCATTCTGCTGGGCCGCTTTCTGGAAGCCCGAGCCAAGGGACGGGCGGCCGACGCCATTCGGGGTCTGCTCGACTTACAGCCGCAGACCGCCCGCCTCGTCCGCCACGGACGTGAAGTCGAAGTGCCGCTGGCCGAGGTCCGGGTCGGCGACCGCATCGCGGTCCGCCCGGGCGAACAGATCCCGGTCGATGGCCGCATCCTGAGCGGAACCGGGGTGATTGACGAGTCCATGCTGACCGGGGAGAGCCTCCCGGTTGACCGGCGGGCCGGACAGCCGGTGGTGGGGGCGACCCTGAACAAGACTGGCGCGTTTACCTTTGAGGCGACCCATGTCGGGCAGAACACCCGGCTGGCCCAGATCGTCCGCCTCGTCCGCCACGCCCAGACCACCAAAGCCCCGATCCAGCGCCTGGCCGACACCATCGCGGCCTACTTCGTACCGAGCGTCATCGGCCTGGCCGGCCTGACCTGTGTCGTCTGGCTGGTGTGGGGACCGCTGTCTCTTGCGGTCATGAATTTTGTCGCCGTGCTGATTATTGCCTGTCCGTGCGCGCTGGGTCTGGCCACCCCGACCGCCATCATGGTCGGCACCGGCCGGGGCGCCCAGCACGGGGTGCTGATCAAGAGCGGCGAGGCCCTGGAGCGAGCCCAAGGCTTGACCACCCTGGTCTTCGACAAGACCGGCACCCTGACCACCGGTCAGCCGGAGGTG
Source organism: uncultured Binatia bacterium (SeqCode) (assembly GCA_965243735.1). Lineage (GTDB taxonomy): Bacteria > Desulfobacterota > Binatia > Bin18 > Bin18 > JAAXHF01. Next base: position 786,337 of record CBDEVZ010000008.1, on the reverse strand, counting down.
ACCGACGTGATCGCGCCGGACATGGCGGAAACCGAGCTGCTGCGGGTGGCGGCCAGCCTGGAACGCACGAGCGAACATCCGCTCGGCCAGGCGATTGTCCGCCACGCCCAGGCCCGGCGGCTGAGCCTGACCGAGGCCCAGGCTTTTACCGCCCTTCCGGGTCAGGGGGTGAGCGGCAGACTCGAAGACCGGGCCGTCCTGCTCGGCACCCAGCGCCTGCTGCACGAACGGGCGGTTGACGCCGGTCGGTTCCAGGCGGACGCCCAACAGCTCGCTGAGTCGGGAAAAACACCCCTGTTTGTGGCCATCGACGACCGGGCCGTCGGCCTGATCGGCGTGGCCGACAGGCTCAGACCCGAGGCGGCGGCCAGCCTGGCGCAGCTACGTCGGCTGGGCTTAGACATCGTGATGCTCAGCGGAGACAGGCAGCCCACGGCCGAGGCGATTGCCCGCCAGGCCGGCATCGACCGGGTCGTGGCCGAGGTGCTACCCCAGGACAAGGCTGCCGAGATCGCACGCTTGCAGGCCGACGGGCACGTCGTCGGTATGGTCGGAGACGGCATCAACGACGCCCCGGCCCTGGTCCAGGCCGATGTCGGCATCGCTCTCGGCACAGGCACGGATGTAGCCATGGACGCTGCGGATATCACCCTGGTTCGGGCTGACCTCGGTTCGGTGGTGACGGCGCTCCGCCTGTCCGGCCGCACCATGCGGCTGATCAAGCAGAACCTGTTCTGGGCCTTTGCCTATAATGTAGCCGGTATTCCGATTGCCGCAGGCGTGCTGTACCCGTTTTTCCAGGTCTTGCTCAATCCCATGCTGGCCGCCCTGGCCATGGCCCTCAGCTCGGTGTCAGTCGTCAGCAACTCGCTGCGGCTACGGCGCTTCGGCGCCTGACTCAGCCTCAATGGCCGACTTGAGCGGAGCGACCAGGTCTTCTGGCAAGCCCATCTCGCGCTTGCCGACCAGGACATAGCTGCCTTTGGAGTCGCTGAAAAACACCCCGCTCATTTCGGACGGGCCACCGAGCAGCCGCTGGGTTTCGAGACGGAAATATTTGCCGCGCGGTCCGGTCAGGTCATACTGGTTGCCAATGCTTTTGACCTCCCAGCCGTGTTCCGGGGCCAGCGCGGTCAGGATATCAAGCGCCTCTTCGGGCGAGACTTGCAGGTACAGCCGCTGGCCCACATCAGCGCCCTCGTCTTCGGGCTCAGACCGGAAACCCGGGATCGAGCTACAGCCCAGCAGCAGAAGCATACAGCCCACCGCCAGCCAGCCCAATCGTGGTTTGTGTTCACCGTTTTTCGTCCACATGCGTTCGCGTCCTCGCCTCTTTTTTGTTATGACGGACGAGAATAATAGGAAATGTCGTCTTCCTCAACATCCCAAGAAAAACCGAGTCTCGGCTTGAGGCTCACTCGCCTGCTGGCGTGCCTGATGTGTCTGGCGTGCCTGGCGTGTCTGACTGTGGCCTGGTCTGCCGACCCTGGCCGCGCCGAGACACCGGCCGGCCCCGGCCAACTCTTTGGCCAGGGCCACCGGGCGGTCCAGGACGGCCGTTTCGCCCAGGCCGAGCGTGTATTGGAGCAGGCGGTGGCGGCCGACCCGCTGCTGGCCGACTACAGCCTGCACTACCTGGCCCAGGCCCAGCTCGAGACCGGTCAGCCCGTTCGGGCAAAACACACCTGGCTGCAACTGCTGGAAGAACACCCCACCAGCCCCTGGCAGGCACACGCCAGCCTGGCTCTGGCCCGGCTGGCCCAGGCGGAAAAAAACTGGGCAGAGGCGGCCCGACAGGCTGACCGCGCCCGGAGCGTCGAGACGGCACCGGAGTCGGTTCGGCACGCGGCAACGCTTGTTGCCGCCCAGGCCCGGGAGCACGTCGGCCAGACCCACGATGCCTATGAGCTGTATCAACAGCTGCGCCACGCGGCCGCGCTGTCCAGCGTCGGTCGCGCTGCAAAGACACACGTTGCCCGGCTCCGCCGGGCGTCCGAGAGACTTCGTCCCACGGATTCGGCTAGCTATATTGAAGAAATGCAGCTCCTCGCCCTGGAGGCTGACCGCCCGGCTCTGGCAGCCCTGAGCCAGCAGTTCGAGCAGCACTTTTCGCTCGGCCAGCTCTCGGCCAAAGAACTCCGTGCCACAGCCAAAATCTATCAGGCCCAGGACCGGATCGAAGACGCGGTCGCAGCCCTGCAAACCCTGGCCGAACGCTCCCCAAACAGCGCCAGGGCCTTGTATGTGTGGGCCAGACTGCTGTGGAATACCGATCAGGACGAGCGGGCGCTTGTCCTGTTTGAGCGTTTGGCCGAGCAATTCCCGCGTCACAAGCTGGCGGCCGAGGCCCTGTACGCCATCGGTCGCATCCACCAGACCCACAAGGACGATGCGCGCGCCAGCCGCATCTACCAACGGCTGGCCGAGCGCTTTCCCGCCACTACGGTGGCCCGGGACGGACGCTGGCGCCAGGGCTGGATGGCCTATCAGCGTGGAGATTTCGGCCAGGCCGAGCGGGGCTTCGCCAGCCTCGTCCGCCTGGCTCCCAACAGCCCGGAGGCGCGTAGCGCGCTGTACTGGCAGGCGCGCAGCCTCGGCAAACAGGCCAAACACGACCGGGCCGAGGCATTGTATCGCCGGCTGATCCAGGATGAGCAGGATGAGACCGAGAGCTACTACGCCTTATGGGCGGAAAAACGCCTCGGCCAAGCGCCCCGGCCGCTGGCCTTGGGGGCTCAGCCCACGCTCAACCGTCCGGCGCTCTCGGCGCGTCTGGCCACCTACCACCGGCGCAGCCAAGCCCTGTTCCGGCTGGGGCTCGTCGATTTCGCCCGACGCGAACTCGATCGCCTCCACCAAGCCGCCCCCAAAAACCCGACCTTTCGTCAATTTCTCCTGACCGAATACCACCGGCTGGAGGACCATAATCGAGCCCTGCGGCTGGCCCGCGCCCTGGCGGTCGGCAAACGCCGGCGCTACGACTTTCCGCTGGCCTACTGGGATGTCCTCCAGACCCACGCCCAGGCCCAGCGGCTCGACCCGTACCTGGTCCTGGCCCTGATCCGCCAGGAGAGCCTGTTTGACCCCCAGGCTGTGTCGCGGGCTCGCGCCTACGGTCTGATGCAGCTGCTGCCCAGCACCGCGACAAAACTGCTCCAGCCTCTGCCGGGCGCGGAACTGCGCCTGGCCGACCCGGACCGCAATATCGCGCTCGGGACACGCTACCTGCGCCAGCTGCTCAGCCGCTATGAGGACAATCTGATCCTGGGACTGGCCGGCTATAATGCCGGGCCGGATGCGGTTGAAAAGTGGCGCCGCCGCTTCCCGCACGCCGCAGCCGACGAGTTTGTCGAACACATCAGTTACCGCGAAACCCGCAATTATGTGAAAAAAGTGCTCCGCAACTATCGTACCTATCGACGGCTGTATGAGCCTACAAACGCCGTCATCTCGCTGGGTCCGCAGGCCCGGCTCACCCACAGGAAGGAGACCACATGGCACAACTGAGCGGAAAAGTCGCCCTGGTGACCGGCGGCGGCCGAGGGATTGGGCGCGGGATCAGCCTGGCCCTGGCCGAGGCCGGGGCCGACGTGGCAATTGCCGACATTGAACAGCTGAGCAGCTCCGCTCAGCAGTACCAAAGTGCGGCTGTCGGCGGGCTGAGCGCCGCCCAGGAAACCGTCGAAGCGATCAAAAACCTGGGCCGACGGGCCGTCGCCCTCCAGGCTGACGTGACCCAAAAAGCCGACGCCCAGCGCATGGTGGCAGACACGCGTGAACAGCTGGGCGCTGTCCACATCCTGGTCTGTAACGCCGGCGTGGTGAATATCGCCCAGGTAGAGACGATGAGCGAAGAAGCCTGGGATCTGACGTTTGACGTCAATGTCAAAGGCGTGTTTCTGTCCTGCCAGGCCGCCATCCCGGCCATGAAAGCACAGGGAGCCGGCTGCATCATCAATATTGCCTCGGTGGCCGGCAAGAACGGGGCGGCGGGCTTATCGCACTACTGCGGCTCAAAGTTTGCGGTGGTGGGGTTTACCAATTCTCTGGCCAAAGAACTCGCCTCGGCCAACATCCGGGCCAACGCGATTTGCCCCGGCATTCTGCGCACCCAGATGTGGGAGTACCTGGCCGAGACCATGAAACGCGGCGACGAAACAAAAGAAGACGCCTGGCAGCGCTACCTCACGACCCTGATTCCCCTGGGCCGGGCTCAGACACCGGCCGACATCGGCCAGCTGGCGGTGTACCTGGCCAGCGCGGAGAACGTGACCGGCCAGGCCATGAATGTGGACGGCGGAATGGAACTGCACTGAACCCTCTCGTTGTTCGCGAACCACTCATCCGCTATGGCGTATCAGCACGATGCCTTCAACTACAACCGGGCTTTCAGCCTGGGGGTGTCGCTCAATATCGTTTTTGTGGGTGTCGAAGCGACCTACGGCATTCTGACCGGCTCGCTGGCGCTGATGGCCGACGCCGGCCACAATCTGAGCGATGTGTTGAGCCTGCTGCTGGCCTGGGGGGCGAGCGTCCTGGCCACCCGCAAACCCACCCCCAGGCACAGCTATGGGTTTCGGCGGGCGACCATTCTGGCCTCGCTCCTCAGCGCCATCCTGCTGCTGCTGGTCCTGGGCGGGATTGCCTGGGAAGCGCTCGGGCGGCTGTCCACCCCGCGACCGGTGAGCGGGGGGACGATTATCGTGGTGGCCGGGCTTGGGGTGGTGATCAATACGGCCACGGCGCTGTTCTTCGTGTCGGGCCGCAAGCGCGATCTGAATATTCGAGGCGCGTATTTGCACATGGCGGCCGATGCCGGGGTGTCGCTGGGCGTGGTGATTGCCGGCCTCGCCATTCTGGCCACGGGCTGGCTGTGGCTGGATCCGGCGATCAGCCTGATTATCAGCGCTTTCATTCTGATGAGTACCTGGGGCTTGCTGCGCGACTCGCTCAATCTGGCCCTGGATTCGGTGCCCGACACGATCGATCCGGCGGCGGTCGAAGCCTATCTGAGCGGCCTGCCGGATGTCGCCACCGTCCACGATCTGCATATCTGGGCGATGAGCACGACCGAGGTGGCCCTGACCGCCCATCTGGTCGTTCCCCATCGCTGGTCCGATGACCGCTTCGTGCACCAGATTTCGCACCGTCTGCGCGACCGCTTCGGCATTGACCACGCGACCCTCCAGATCGAACGGAGCGAGGCAGAACCCTTTTGCCAACAGGCCGCACCGGAGAGTGTCTGAGACTGCCGGCCCGGGCCTAGCGTCCGTCGGCGGCGGTCTTTTCTTCCAGCGTGGCCAACAATTTGCGCGGCAGCCCGCCAAACGCCCCGTTCGACATGATCAGCACCACGTCGCCCGGCCGGCAGGCATCGGTCAGAAAGGCGCAGATTTCATCCACGCTACGCCCCTGATGGGCGCTCTTTGCGGCCGCGTGGAGATCGGCGACCAGCTCGGCCGGGGAGAACAGGTCCTGGGTGGCGAGCGGGTCTTGGGGTTTGCTGAAAACGGGACCAATCACCACCTGATCGGCCGTAGCCAGGGCGTGGGTGAGCGGCTGCTGAAACACCCGCCGCCGGCAGGTGTTGGAGCGCGGTTCAAAGACCGCCCACAGACGGCGCCGGGGGTAGCGCAGCCGCACGGCTTCGATAGTCACCGCAACAGCGGTGGGATGGTGGGCAAAGTCGTCAATGATTGTCACCCCGCGCGCTTCTCCGACCAGTTCCTGGCGGCGCGCCACGCCGCTGAAACCGGCCAGGCCGGGCGCGATCTGCCCGCCGGACAGACCGAGCGCGTGGGTCAGGGCGATCACGCCCAGGGCGTTGCGCACATTCATGCGGCCCATTGAGGGCAGGGAAAAGCGGCCGTGCTCCTGACCGTGGTGGATGGCGCTGAAGTGAAACCGGCTTCCGTCGTCAACGGCGTCACGAACCTGCCAGTCGGCCTCGGGGTGAAATCCAAAGCTGGCGTACTCGCCCTGATACGAACGCGCCACTTCCAGGGCGGCGGGAAAATCGTGGCAGATCAGGACCGGGGCGGTAGCCGGCACAATTTCGAGCAGACGACAGAAAGCCGCTGTGATGTGGGCTAAATCGGTGTAGATATCGGCGTGATCAAACTCGACCGCATTGAGCAACACCGCCTCGGGTCGGTAGTGCAGGAACTTGGGTCCCTTGTCAAAAAAGGCCGAGTCGTACTCGTCGCCCTCAATCGCAAAGTAGGCGCCGGCCCCGAGCTGATAGCCCCGGCCGAAATTCTGGCTGAGCCCGCCGACCAAGAAGCCGGGCTGGAGCCCGGCCCGTTCCAGCACCCAGGCCAGCAGCGCCGTGGTGGTGGTCTTGCCGTGCGTTCCGGCAACGACCAGGGGGCGCTTGTCGGCCAGGAAAAACTCGGCCATGGCCTGCGGGAAAGACACATACGGAATCCGGGTGTCGAGCAGTCGCTGGACTTCCGGGTTGGTACGCGAGACTGCGTTACCGACCACGACCAGATCGGGCGGCGGGTCTAAATTGTGGGCGTGGTAGCCCGGCATCACCGCAATGCCCGCCTGAGCCAGCACCTCGCTCATCGGCGGGTAGATGCCGTGATCCGAACCCGTCACCCGATAGCCGCGTTCCTTGAGCATAAGGGCCAGTGTCGCCATGCCGACACCGGCAACGGCAATCAGGTGGATGTGAGCCTGGGGGGGCAGGGAGTGGGGAGTGCGTTCATTCATCGTTCAGCGCTCTGCCTTCATCTTTACTCAGCACGGCGCGCAGCACGGCGTCGTGCAGGCGTGGGCGGAAGGCCCGAATAGCAGTATTGTCACGGCTGGGATGTACCCGGTTGGTGAGAAGAATAACGTGGACCTGGCGCTCCAGGTCGATCCAGACCGAGGTGCCGGTAAACCCGAGGTGGCCGACCGAGCGGGCGGAGAACAGCTGGCCGGCGCTCGATCCCTGGGCCGAGGGGGTATCCCAACCCAGCGCCCGGCTCGAGCCAGGCACGCGTGCGTCACGCTGCCAGCACTCGTGGAGCAGGGCGGCGGGCAAGAAAGCATGCCGGCCGTGGTAGCAGTCCACCAGACAGCCGACCAAGCGGTCCACGTCGTCCAGGTTTGAAAACACCCCGGCATGGCCCGCCACCCCACCCATGGCGTAGGCGTTCTCGTCGTGGACCTGCCCGCACACGACCCGTCCGCGCCACGGACACCGTTCGGTGGCAGCGCATGACCCAAAGCCGGGACTGGGCTTGTCCAGATTGACAAAAGACGTGGCGTGCAGACCCAGGGGGGCGAAAATATGCTGCCCACAGTAGTCGTCGAGGGCTTGTCCGCTCAGCCGTTCAACGAGCGCGCCGAGCAGTATAAAGCCGAGATCACTGTATACGGCCCGCTCGCCGGGTGTAGTATCGAGCGGTTCGCGCTGGATTTGGGCGTACACCCATTCACGGCCCAGGCGGGTGCCCAGCACGGGTCTCTCAGTGGCGTGCTGCTCCGAGCTACTGAGCGCCTCGAAGTAGGGACGCCAGGCTGGTAGACCGGACGCGTGGCTCAGCAGGTGGCGGATCGTCACCCGGTCTTTTTGCCCGCCCCGAAAATCGGGCACGAAGCGGCTGACCGGGTCGTTCAAGCGCAGCTGCTCTTGAGCAATCAAAAGGAAGACGGCCAGGCTTGTGGCCAGCGGCTTGGTGAGCGAGGCCAGATCGAAAACGGTCTCGGCCGTCATCGGCGCGGGCTGCGGCTCACGACACCGCAGCCCGCACGCCCGACGGTAGACAACCTCGCCGGCCTGCCTCACCAGGAGCGCGGCGCCGGGGAAGACGGCTTGTCGAACTGCGTGTGTGAGCAGTCTGTCTACCGAAGAGAAATCCACCCTCACCTCCTCACCTCTCCCGTGGTCTCGGCCTGCCCTCGAGCGGCCGGCCGCTCGCCCTCTCGTTCTTCCAGCCCAGGCGGCGGTGTCGGCCGGGCACCATCTCTCAGACCACGGCCGGCTCCAGAAACCGCAACTCCCGCCGCTCCGTATCAAGACGCACCCGCGTTCCGAGCGGCAGGCCAAAATTCTCCCCCCCGTGTCCGGCCGGCAAGCCAAAACCGACCGGATAGGCGGAGTCGGCAAAAATATCCTCAACAACGGCCAGCAGCGGACCCAGCTCGCCCTGCTCTTCCCAGCAGCGGCTCATCTCGCCGAAGATCACCCCCGCCAGCCCTTCGAGCTTGCCGGCCTGTTTGAGCTGGGTCAGCATCCGGTCCACTCGGTACGGCCGCTCGCCAACATCCTCAAGAAACAGCACGCAGCCCCGTGTCTCGACCGCAAACGGCGTGCCCAGGCTCGCCGTCAGAACGGACAGACAGCCGCCCAGCAGGCGCCCTTCGGCCACCCCCGGCCGGATCGCCGTGGGGAAGGCCAGACGCGCTCGGCCGGTTCCGTGACTGAGCAGACCCAGCAGGTGGGAGCGGGAGCCGGCCGACAGGCCGTCGGCAAACTCACCGGCCACCAGGGGACCGTGAAAGCACACCAGCCCTGCCTGTTGCACAAGGGCGTTCAGCAGCAGCGTCACATCGCTATAGCCGAGAAAAATCTTCGGCCGCTGGCCCAGCATCCGAAAATCAAGCCGGGGCAGCAGACGCCCGCTTCCATAGCCGGCCCGGGAGCAGAAGATCGCTTGTACCGCGGGGTCATGGAACATGGTGGACAGCTCGTAGGCGCGCTGCGCATCGGTGCCGGCCAAAAAGCGGTGGCGGGCTAGAACATGCTCGCCGAGCCGGACGACAAAGCCCAGTTCCTCTAGGGCCTGGCAGCCGCGGCGCAGCCGTTCGGCGTCCACCCCGGCGGCCGGAGAGATGACACCGATGCAATCACCGGGCCGCAGCCGGGGCGGTTTGCGGAGGGGCTGCACGACGGACACGCCTAGTCAAAGCCGCGACGGTCTTCTTCTTGCAGTCGGGCGAGAAACTGCTCGACGCCGACCACCTCGCTCTTGCGCGAGCCTCTGGTGCGCACCGACACGGTCTGGTTGGCGACCTCTTTGCCACCGACAATCAGCAGATACGGGATACGGTAGGGGTGGGCCTTATGAATCTTGGCCGACAGGGTCTCGGAGCTGGTGTCCAGGGTCGCCCGCAAGCCGTGGTCGACCAGGCGCCGGCACACCTCGTCGCCGTAGTCCTGAAAGCGATCACTGACCGGCAAGACCCTGGCCTGTTCGGGAGCCAGCCAGACCGGAAACTGGCCGGCGCAGTTTTCGATCAGCAGGGCCATGAACCGCTCAATCGCGCCATAGATGGCGGAGTGGATGACGACCGGCGTTTGCAGCGAGCCGTCGGCAGCGGCGTATTTCAGCTCAAAGCGTTGCGGCATCTGAAAATCGACCTGGGTGGTGGCCAGCTGCCAGGCCCGGCCCAGGGTGTCTTTGACATCGATATCGATCTTCGGCCCGTAAAAGGCTCCCCCGCCCCGGTCGATCTGGTAGGGGATCTTCTTGTCTTCGAGCAGGGTTTGGAGGGTGGTTTCGGCCATATCCCACAGGCTCTGCTCGCCCATGAAGTTGTCCGGCCGGGTTGAGAATTTGCACGAATACTCCAGATCAAAGGCGGAATAGATCCGGTCCACCATGTCGAGCAGCCGTTCGATCTCGGCCGGAACCTGCTCCTTGGCAACAAAAATATGCGTATCGTCCTGATGGAACATGCGCAGCCGGGCCAGGCCGGCCAGGGTGCCGGACAGCTCGTTGCGGTGCAGGGTGCTCTCGTCGTGGATGCGGAACGGCAGGTCGCGGTAGCTTTTGGTCTTCATCTTGAAGATGCTCATGTGGACCGGGCAGTTCATCGGCTTCAGCCCATACGCGCCGCCCTCCTGCTCTATCAAGAACATATCGTCTTTGAATTTTTCCCAGTGCCCCGAGGTCTCCCACAGGCTCTGGTGACACAGCACCGGTCCCCGTACCTCTTGATAGCCCTCGGCCTTGAGCAGCCGGCCCATACGGTCCTGCAAGAGCTTGTAGACGGTCAGGCCGTTCGGCAGCAGCACCGGAGAGCCCGGACTGAAGGGAAACAGGGCGAACAGCTCCATGTCCTGACCGATTTTCCGGTGGTCGCGTTTCTCGGCCTCCTCCAGCCGCTCGAGGTGTCCTTGCAGCTCTTCTGCGGTCTGCCACACGGTGCCGTAGATGCGCTGCATCTGCGCGTTGTGGGCGTCCCCGCGCCAGTAGGCGCCGGAAATCTTGAGCAGCTTGAAGTGGGGCAGCTGTCCGGTGTGTTGGACGTGCGGACCGCGGCACAGGTCGACAAAATCGCCCTGTTTATAGATCGAGCAGTCCTCCAGCCCCAGGTCACGCATGATCTCCAGCTTGAAGGTCTGGCCGCGCTGACCGAAATAGTCCTCAGCCTCCTGGCGCGACCAGTTCTCATGCACAAAGGCATGATCGGCCGCAATGTTCTCCCGCATCCGCTCTTCGATCCGGGCCAGATCCTCGTCGGACAAGGGCTGAGGCGTTTCAATATCGTAATAGAAGCCGTTTTCAACGGCCGGCCCGACTCCCAACCGGCTGGACGGAAACAGCTCCAACACGGCCTGGGCCAGCACATGGGCGCAGGAGTGGCGCAGGCAGTGCAGCGCATAGTCCTGGTCGCTGGCAAAATCTTTACGCTGGAGTTCGTGAGACTCGGTTTGGAGGCTGGGCGGACTCTCAGGGATGTCGTTTTTTGCTTCGTTCATGGGCGTGTGTTGGTGCTGAGCTAGAGTGTGTGGAGGGCGCTTGGTCAGTTCGTCAGCGTATGGGAAAAAAAGCCGACGATCAAGACAGCGCCTCAGAACTGTACGCTGAATCCCTCGCGCTCCTGGCGTTCCTGCTCGGTCAGAAAGCCGCGCGCACCCGTATACACCCCGGACGGATAGAACAGATAGCCCTCGACATAACCGCCGGGCGGCAGCGTCTGGTTGGCCAGAGGCGGCTGGGGCAGGGTGTGCTCGGACGGGGCGGCCGGCTTGACCCGCCGTCCCGAATCGGCCAGCAGCACGATGTTGTCGGTTTCCAGAACATAGGCGCTGGTGGTTGAGTTGAAAAGCGTAATGCGGACAGGAAGAAGGGCGGTCAGACTGTCGCCAAACTGGCGTTTAATATCTGCCGGGAGCATGGGCACAATGCCGATCTGGACCTGATCCATGTTGGCGACCTGGGTTTGATGGTAGGCAGATTGGCGGTAGGCAAACTCGTCCACCACCGCCCGAAACATGGCGTAAAAGCCGCGCTGGAAGTCCGAAAAGGCGTCATAGAAGCCAGCATCGGCAGCCATCAGCGGGCTCTCGGAACTGGTATCGATGATAACCCGGTTGCGCTCCACCTCGCAGGTGATGATCAGCTCCAGCGGCTCCTGCTCGGGCTTCTCGCCCCGAATCCGACCCCTCCCGCCCAGGGCTGCGGGCTGATAGGTCGTCACCGCATAGCCGGTCTTTTCAACCGCCTTGCGCATGATCCGGTTGGCCTGCTCGCACGGCGGAATAGCGGCCCGAGGGACGAGTTGGACACCGTCGGCCGTACACGAGATGGCAACCGACACCGGCTCCGGCTCTCCCCAGAAGCCCATCCGCTGGGCGCTGATCGTGCTTCCCGTGTCGGTCGCTGGAGGGCCGTCGGCCACCTTGTAGTGCAGCCGTTCAAGCGCCCGACGGGTGATCCGGTGCGCCTCCTCACAGCCCATCTTGGTTTCGGTGATATCGTACTCTGTGGTCTGTTCCGCAGCGGTGGCCAGTCCACCGCTGGCGACCGCCAAGACCAGACCGGCCATACCGACCAGGCTTCGAACCGCTGTGTGCATTGGCTCCCCCTTTTTTGCTCGCTCTTCTGCTCACTCTTCTTGCAACATGCCCTGCTCATAGCAGGAAGTGGCCCCGGGAAGAAAGCGCGCGATTGACGTGAGCCCAGGAATGATTATTCAAGCAGGAACAGCCCGGTAGCGCAAAGGAGGCAGACACCGTGGAAGCTCAGGCCGAAACCTATCGCTTTGAGGCGGAAACCACCCAGCTCCTCAAGCTCATGATCCATTCCCTGTATACCGACAAGGAAATCTTTCTGCGCGAACTCATCTCAAACGCCTCGGACGCGATCGACCGCCTGCGTTTCGAAGCCCTGACCCAGCCGGAGTTGGTGGCCGAAAACCACACACCCGAAATCCGGATCGAGGTCGATAGCGACGCACGCCGCCTGACCCTCCACGACAACGGCATCGGCATGAGCCGTGAGGAACTCATCGCCAACATCGGCACCATCGCCCAGTCCGGCACCCGCAGCCTGCTCGATCAGGCCAGGGCCGAGGGGCAATCCGAGCAGGCCCTGGCCGAGCTGATCGGGCGCTTCGGGGTGGGGTTTTATTCGGCCTTCATGGTCGCCGACCGGGTGCGCCTGATCACCCGCCGGGCCGGCCAGGACAGCGCCACCGCCTGGGAATCGAGTGGCGACGGGGAATATCGCCTCAGCCCGGCCCAGCGCGCCCAGCACGGCACCTCAATCAGCCTCGACCTCAAGCCCGCCGACCCAGAGAACGGCCTCGACGACTTCACCCAGCAGTGGACGCTCAGCAGTATCGTCAAACGCCACTCCGACTTCGTGTCCTACCCGATCACAATGAAGCAGGAGCGTCACGAGCCGGAACGCGACGCGGACGGCACGCCCAAAGAGGACGGCTCTACCCGCGTGGTTGTTGAGGATACGACCCTCAATTCCATGAAGCCGATCTGGACCCGGCCGCAGTCAGAGGTAAGCGAGGAAGAGTACGGCCAGTTCTACACCCATGTCGCCCACGACTGGAACCCGCCGCTGAAGACCCTGACCTTCCGCGCCGAGGGGCGTTTTGAATTCCAGGCGCTGGTCTTCGTGCCGTCCCAGGCGCCGTTCGATCTGTACTACCACACCGCCCCGTTTGGCCTGCAACTGTACGCCCAACGGGTGATGATCATGGAGCGCTGCGAGGACTTGCTGCCGCGCTATCTGCGCTTCCTGAGAGGCGTAGTTGACTCGGCCGACCTGCCGCTCAATATCTCGCGCCAGCGGCTTCAACAGGATCGCCATATCAGCCAGATCCGCCAGTGGCTGAGCAAACGGGTGCTGGACGCCCTGACCGACCTGGCCGACAAAGACAGCGATGCCTTCACCACGGTGTGGGAGCAGTTCGGCCGCACGCTCAAAGAGGGCGTGAGTGCAGACTCCGAGAACAAGGACCGCCTGCTGCCGTTGCTGCGTTTCCCGTCCTCGCACGACCCGGAAAAACTGACCAGCCTCAAGGACTATGTCGAGCGCATGCGGACCGAGCAGACCGCAATCTACTATCTGACCGGGGAGTCGCGCCGCAGCGTTGAAAACTCGCCCCACCTCGAAGCCTTCAAGGACAAGGGGTATGAGGTCTTATACCTGGTCGATCCGGTGGATGAGTTGGTCGTACAGGCGGTGACCGAGTTCGAAGGCAAAACCTTGCAGTCGGTCGGCAAAGGCACGGTCCAGCTGGGCAGTGAGAGCGAGCGGCAAGAGGCTGAAAAAGCCCTCAAAGAGCAGGCCCAGGACTATGCCGGACTGCTCGAAGCCCTCCATAAGGAACTCGACGAGCACGTCAAGGAAGTCCGGCTGTCGACCCGCCTGACCAGCTCGCCGGTGTGCCTGGTCGGCGCCGAGCACGACCATAGCCCACAGCTCGAACGGCTCTTGGCCCAGACCCAGACCGACCTGCCCAAACAAAAGCGGATCATGGAGTTAAACCCCAGCCATCCGATTCTGACCAGGCTCTACGAGCGGTATCAGCACGACAGCCAGGATGCCGCGCTCGGCGAGTACGCCCAGCTGTTGTTCGGCTATGGCCTGTTGGCCGAGGGCTCGGAACTGCCCGACCCGGCGGCCTTTAACCAGCGCGTTGCGGATCTGATGGTCCGCAGCCTGTAGGAGGCGTGGCGTGCGATTTCGTGTGGGTCACGGTGCCGATATTCATCGCCTCGAGCCGGGCCGCAAACTCATTCTGGGCGGCATCCATATCCCGTGGGGCAAGGGCCTGGCTGGCCACTCGGATGCCGACGTGGTGTGTCACGCGCTGAGCAATGCCCTGCTGGGCGCGATTGGGGCGGGGGATATCGGCCAACACTTCCCCGACTCCGACCCACAGTATCGGGGGGCGTCAAGCCTCGGGCTGCTGCGCGTCGTGATGGCCCTGGTCAAGGAGCGCGGCTTTCGCCTGGGTAATGCCGATATTACGGTCTTTGCCCAGCAGCCCAAGCTGGCGCCGTATCGACAGGCGATGCGCGAGCAGCTGGCCGCAGCCCTCGACGCCGAGCCGGCAGCGGTCAACATCAAGGCCACGACAGGCGAAAAGCTGGGCTATATCGGGCGTGGGGAAGGCATGCTGGCCGAGGCGGTTGTGCTGCTGGAATCAGAACAAGGGTGAGTCCGGTCCGGCCTATTTGAGCGGCCGGGCGGCAAAGCCTTTGTCGCTGTGGGACAGCATGACCCGCTTGCCGTTGACGACGGTTTCGAGCACGACTTCGTGGCCCCACAGCCGGTGCAGGTAGGACAAACAGCGCTCGGCGTGTTCGAGCTGGAGGTCTCGACTGTCGTGGTAGTGCTTCAAGTGCAACGTCCGGTTCTGGCTGTAGTCGGCATCCTCGATTTTGAGCACCGGGACGGTGCCCATGCCGACGGCCTTGAGCAGAGTCTCCTTGACCTCACGCCAACCGTCCTTGTCCGACACGTGTGAGATGACCAGCTCGTCACCGCGCGGCTCGTACTGAAACATGTCCATCTCACGCATCAGCTCTTCGGTCAGAAAGCGCCGCAGGAAGGACACATCGCGGTCAACCTCGCGGACCTCAAACATCGCTTCCAGACCCGTCTTTTCGGACCGGCCGTACTTCTCGATTTCTTCCGGTGTGGGCTCGTCATGGCGACGCCTGATATCGTCCCACAACTTGAGACCGAGGTGGTAGGGGTTGATGCCCTGGGGGTGCGGGCGGACGACCTGATTATGACGGACCAGGAATTCGAGATACAGCTCCTGGGGCAGCCCGAGGCTGTTCATGATCTCACGGTGCCAGAAGCTGGCCCAGCCCTCGTTCATGATCTTGGTTTCCATCTGCGGAATGAAATACTGCGACTCCTCGTGGACGATGGTCAGCAGGTCTTTCTCCCACTCGCTCAGATACGGATTATAGTCGCGGATGAACAGCAGGATGTCCTCTTCTGGCGAGAGGGGGACTTTGTGCAGGTCGGGCTGGGTATAGGACTGCGGTTTATGAATGGTGTGAAAGGGGTCGTCTTTAGGCTGGGCGTCTTCCAGCGCGCGTTTGCGCTCCTCTTCGGGCGCGAGCTTTTTGATGGCCAGATTGCGCCGACACTGCATGGCCAGGGAGTGGGCGGAGTCGAGCAGGGCCTCGACCTTCTCCACCCCGATTGACGGATCTTCACTGTACGCCCGGACCCGCTCGGCGTGGATTTTGCAGCGGTCGATCGTCGATTCCGCCCCGGTCTGGCGGAAGGTGAAGTTGTTCCTGAAGAAGTCGTTGTGTCCGTACACGTGGGCGATAGTCAGGATTTGCAGACACAGGGAGTTATCCCGCATCAGATAGGCGATGGCCGGGCTGGAGTTAATGACCATCTCGTAGGGCAGGCCCGACACCCCGTAGTCGTACATCGTCTTCAGCTTCTCGTAGCTCTTGCCAAACGACCAGTGCGGATAGTGTGACGGCATGCCGTGATAGGCCATATAGCCCAGCATCTGAGAATGGTCACACACCTCAAACTCCTGCGGATAGCAGGACAGGCCGAAGTCCTCGACTTTGGCCTGAATCTTCTCGTCCCAGCGTTCGAGTTCTCGCACGTCCCAGTCTGCCATAGCCTGTCCCCCTCGGCGGTCCCTCACTCGGCCGGCTGTTCGGCGGCCGACTTGGCGCTGGCCTGCGTCCGCTCGCCCTGCTCTTTTGACATGAAGGACCGGAAGCTCGGCCAGATGTCCTCTTTACGCTCAATGAGGACCGTCTGGTAGTTGTCGGCCTCGAGGCGTCGGAAAATATTGAGCATCGAACTCTCGTAATAGCGCGAGCCCAGGGGTTTGATCTCTCCGTAGCCGAACAGGTTGCACATCTCGCACAGCTCTTGGGCAGCCCTGAGCGTGGCCGGATTGTCGGACTCGAAATTATCGCCGTCCGAGCAGTGAAAGGCGTAGACGTTCCACAGACTCGGATGGTAGCGCTCCTGAATGATCTCCAGCGCCTTGTTGTAGCCCGAGGAAATGAAGGTGCCGCCCGACTCGCCCTTATAGAAGAACTCGTCTTCGGTGACCTCGCGGCCCTCGGTATGATGGGCGACGAAGGCGAGTTCGACCTTGTCGTACTTCGTACTCACAAACTGATAGAGCAGAAAGAAGAAGCTGCGGGCCAGGTACTTCTTCATTGTGTCCATCGATCCGGAGGTATCCATGATACACACCACCGCCGCGTTCGAGTCGGGGCGGACATCCTCGACCAGGTGACGGTAGGTCATGTCGTCGGTGTGAAACGGAAAGCGCTGTTCGGGGTCCCACTCGCTCAGGCCGTCGCGCCGCATGACCGCGACCTTGCGGCGAATCCGGGCCATTGCCGTCCGGCGCTTATCGAGCCGGACCCGCACTCCCATCTTGCGGAAGCCCTTGCGCTTGCTGACTCGCTCGGACGGGATTTCGCGCAGGGTCTTGCGTTCGAGGTCGGGCAGTTCGAGGTCTTCGAACATGATGTCGATCAGCTCTTCGAGCGTCACGTCGGTTTCATAATAATCGACCCCGGCCTGATCACCGGCCTGGCCCTCGCCCGGCCCCTGGCCCTCGCCGTTGGCCTTGCCGACCACCTGACCGGGTTGGGAGTTTCCGTCTCCCTGGCCGACGCCGGGGGCGTTTTCGCCATAGATGAAGCGGTACTCCTTCATCCCCCGGATCGGCACCTTGATGATCTTGTCCTTGTTTTTGCCGATGATGGACTCCTCGGCGATCAGGTCGGCAATGTTCTCCCGGACCGCCTCACGGACCTTCTGACGGTGGCGCTGACGGTCGGTCGCGCTCCGGTCGGACCGCAGGGAGTCAGAGGATGAGTAGGGACGAAAGATGGTGTCTGACATAGTCTTCCACTCCGGCCCCTATCCGTGGGCGGATGGTATGCGCTCTGGCCGGCTCAGTCCTTCCACAGATGGTTGGCCGCATACTTCAGCACGATATCCACGCTGTCCTCGGGATAGCCGAGTTCAATCAAGCGCTGGACCATCGCGTCATGCTTGTGCTGCTGGTCCTGGTCCCGGGTCCGGGCCTTGGTAATGACCCGGCTGATATCCCGGACCGAGCCCATCAGCTTTTTCTCAATCGCGTCCTTGAGCGGCTCATAGCTCTCGTAGGTCACCCGATCGCCGCGCCGTGAAGAGGCCCACAGATAGGCGATCACCTCCTGTCGAAAGCCGTCCGCAGCCGAGCCGATGATGGCGATCTGCTCTTCGATGGATTTGAGGAAGCCCTCATCCGGCAGCAGCTCTTCCTTGGTGTTGCGATCCATGACCTTGGTCTGGTTCACATACGCCTCGGCGTGATCGAGGTAGTTCTGGAAGAGCGTTTCGGCCTGCTCCTGGTAGGAGTAGACGAACGCCTTGGTGATCTCCTTTTCGAGCAGTTCAAGATACTCTTTGTGAATCACGTCCTGGAGGAATTCGAGATACTGTTTACGGGTATCGTCCGGGGCGTCCATGGCCTTGACCATGCGGATCAGGGCCTCACGGACGCTGATCGGATTGATTGACGAGCCGCCTTCAGACAGGGCGTTATCGAGCGCCTTCATAATAAAACGGGTCGAGATCCCGAACATGCCCTCCCGCTTGGCGTCCTCGCGCAGCTCCTTGACCGTGATTTTCTTGGTCCGGCCCTTCTCGACTACCTCTTCCCCGTTGTACAGGTGGAGCTTGGTCATCAGGTCGCACTTGGCCGAGGGTTCGAGGCGCGACAGAATGGCAAACATGGCCGCCACCTCCAGGGTATGCGGCGCGACGCTGGCCCGAAAGTCCGAGTTGTGCAGCATCTTCTGATAGATCTTGACCTCTTCGGACAGACGCAGGTTGTAGGGCACCTTGACCACCACGATGCGGTCCAGAATCGCCTCGTTGGTATGGTCGGCCTTGAACTTCTGCCACTCGGCCTCGTTGGAGTGGGCGACAATGACCGTGTCCACGTACACGGTGCCGTGACGGCCCGGAGCAGGAACAAACTTCTCCTGGGTGGCCGTGATCATGGCGTGCAGGTATTCGGTCTCGTTTTTGAAGACCTCGATAAACTCCACCATGCCCCGGTTGCCGACGTTGAACGCCCCGTTGAGTTCGAGCACCCGCGGGTCGCCCTCGGAGTAGCGGTCGAGCTTGGAGATATCCTCCGATCCGATCAGCACCGAGGTGTCCTGGTTATTCGGATCGACCGGCGGTACGATGCCGACGCCACGACGGTTGCGTTTTGAAAATCCAACCGTGGTCACCGACATCTTCTCGTAGGCGTTGTTGAACTCCTCGCGCAGCCGCCAGCGGGTCACCGGACACAGGTCGCCCTCAATCCGCACGTCGAGCATTTTTTCAAACTCTTGACGCAGATGGCGGGGGATCAGGAGCAGCGGCTCCTCAAACATCGGAGAGCCCTCGATCATGTAAATCGGGTCAAGGCCCTCGAGGCCGCGCTGCAATTTTTCAACCAGCGAACTCTTGCCCGCCCCGACTGGTCCCATCAGGTACAGGACTTGACGGTTCTCCTCGCCCCGCATGGCTGCGGACTGAAAGTAGCGGACAATCTGGGCCAGCGTTTCTTCGATCCCGAAGAATTCGTCCTTGAAGAAATTGTAGACTCTCAGGGACTCGTCTTTGAACAGGCGGCTGACGCGCGGGTCGTCGGTCTCGTTAATATCCGTCGCCCCCTCCTGAACGATCATATCGTAGATGCGCGCGTGGGCGTGCTTGACGACGGAGGGGTCCTGTCTGACCTTTTCCAAGTAGTCGATAAAGGTGCCGCTCCAGTGCTTGCTCTCGCGGTTCTCGCGGTCTTCCTGGATCAGCCGCTCAAATTCATGCTTGCTGTTTTCATCCATCTCCACCCCCTGAATACTGATGAATGGTTGCGCTACAGGTTGTCTGTTCTCAGGCATTCTCTGCTCTTCGGCACTCTCTATACCAATTAGCACAGCGAACGAGGAATACCAGAGCCGGGTAAGGTACCGACCGTGGCCGGCTCTCTTGGCTGGAAATTCTTAGCACACGCCGCTGCCGGACGAGCGGCCCAGGACGCAAATTGTCCGTCAAGAAATGGGACGAGTAGCCAGAGAGCGAGCAGGAAAATGGTCCCAACGGGACTCGAACCCGTGCTACCGACGTGAGAGGCCGGCGTCCTAACCGCTAGACGATGGGACCTGGAAGCTGAGGTGGTAGGACTCGAACCTACAATCGCCTGATCCAGAGTCAGGTGGCTTACCAATTAGCCCACACCTCAACAGCCCAAAAAATAAAGAACCGCCGGGCCGAAGTCAAGCCGAAATCTGCCCTTTCCCTGTCCCCAGGGTCGCCAGGGCGGCATCCAGGCGGGCCAGCGTCTGGTCCTGGCCCAGGACGACCATGACCTCGAAGATACCCGGACTGGCCGTCCCGCCAGTCAGCGCCACCCGTACCGGTTGGGCGATCTTGCCTAGCTTGAGGTTGAGGTCGTGCATCAGGCCGCTGAAGACGGTCTGCAATCCGTGTTCGGTCCAGTCCGCAGCGCGACCGAGCCGCTGGCGCACCTGTTCGAGCAGGACCAAACCGTCTGGCGTCAGGAATTTTTTGACCGCCTTGTCCTCAAACGTCACCCGCTCAGTGAGATAAAAATGCGCCGCCTCGGCCAACTCACACAGAGTTTTGGCCCGGGGCTGGAGCGTAGCCAGCATCTGTTCGAGCCGCCCAGGGTCGGGCAGGCGATAGCCTTTGTCGGCCAGAAAGGGCTGGACCTCTTGGCGAATCTGGGCCGGCGGGCGAGCCTGCTGGTACTGAAAATTGAGCCATTCCAGCTTCTCAGCATTAAACACCCCGGCCGATTTGCCGACATCGGCAAGACGGAAAGTATCCAGCAGCTCGGCTCGTGAGAACACCTCCTGGTCGCCGTGTGACCAGCCCAGACGGGCCAGAAAATTGACCAGGGCGTCGGCCAGATAGCCCGACTCACGATAGGCGCGTACCGCGGTCGCCCCATGCCGTTTGCTGAGCCGTACCCGGTCGGAACCGAGAATCAGGGGCAGGTGGGCAAAGGCCGGCGGGTCGGCATCGAGCGCCCGGAAGATCAAAACTTGGCGTGGAGTATTGGTCAGATGGTCATCGCCGCGCACGATGTGGCTGATCCGCAGGTCGGCATCATCGCACACGGAACAGAAATTATAGGTCGGCGAGCCATCCGAGCGGACCAGGATCAGATCGTCAAGTTCCTGATTCTCAAAAACGACCCGCCCCTTGATAATGTCGTCAACGACCGTCTGACCTTCTCTCGGTCCCTTGAAGCGCAGCGTGAACGCCCGCCGGTCACCGGGCTGCGGGGTGGACGTGCGACAGGTTCCGTCGTAGGCCGGCTGACGACCTGCTGCCAGAGCCGCCTCGCGTTTGACCTGTAACTCCTGGGGCGTGCAGTAACAGCGGTAGGCCCGGCCCTGGGTCAGCAGCCGCTCGCCCGCCTCTTGGTACACAGCCGTGCGTTGGCTCTGAAAATACGGGCCTTCGTCGCCTGCCAGCCCGAGCCAGTCCAGCGCGTCGAGAATGTCGGCCTGAAACTCTGGGGTCGAGCGTTGCCGGTCGGTATCGTCGATACGCAGCACAAACGTGCCGCCGTGCTCCTTGGCGGCCAGATAGGCGAACAGCGCAGTACGCGCGCCGCCGATGTGCAGATAGCCGGTCGGACTGGGGGCGAAACGTGAACGAACGCGTGTCATGGCCGAACGCTAACAGGCGGCTGAGGAGCAAGTCAACGCCGGCCGGCCAGGAACCTCGCCGCAGGGGTTTGAGTTCCGCGATGTCATCAGCTATGTTCTGGACCAGACCGAGCCGATAGCTCAGTCGGTAGAGCATCTGCCTTTTAAGCAGAGGGTCCCGGGTTCGAGCCCCGGTCGGCTCACACCCTCCGCTCCGTTATCAGTCCCCGTCGTCTAGCCTGGCCTAGGACACCGGCCTTTCACGCCGGCGACACGGGTTCAAATCCCGTCGGGGACGTCCCGTCCTGTCAGCCCAGCCTGTCAGTCACCTCGGCCAGGCGCGGCGCGTGTCTATCCTTGTCGGATAGAATCGGCGCCGCCACCGGCCACGCAATACCAATCTCAGGATCGTTCCACACAATCCCTATCTCATCGCTCGGATCGTGAAACTCGGTGCACTTATACACCACCTCGGCCCTCTCACTCATCACGCAAAAGCCGTGGGCAAAGCCGGGCGGGATATACGCCTGGCGGAAACTCTGAGCCGACAGCCACATCCCGACCCAGCGTCCGAAGGTGGCCGAGCGGGGCCGGATATCGACCGCCACGTCGAAGATTTCGCCCTGAGCCACGCGAACCAGCTTGCCCTGAGGATGCCGCCCCTGGGCGTGCAGGCCGCGCAGGGTGTGTCGCCGTGAGCAAGAATGATTGTCCTGGACAAAGACCACCGGAATACCCGCCTCGGCATACTTGCGGGCGTGATAGGTTTCGAGGAAAAATCCCCGCTCGTCCTCAAAGACCTCGGGTTCGACAATCAGGACCTCGGGCAGCTCGGTCGCACGGACTTTCATCGCGCCTCCTCCGCCGGGTTCGGGGCTCTCGCCCGCAGGGTGAACGATGATCTCTTCTCGATGAGGTGGTCATCACCGTTCCCCTTGGATGTACGCGAAATCCATAGCCGGGAAAAGACCGCCGGCTTGCCTTGTCCCCCCCCAAGCCGTATACAAAACAGGCCGAACCCGGGGACCCCAGGTGCCGTATTTCATTCCTGTCCGGAAAAGGAAGAGCCATGCCACACAATCTTTTTGATAGCCTGCAAACATTCGAGCTGGGCAACGGTCAGACGGCCCGGTTTTACTCCCTGCCCCAACTGGAACGCCACGGCCTGGGCCAGATATCCCGCCTGCCGATCAGCATCCGTATCGTGCTCGAATCGGTGCTGCGCAACTACGACGGGACGCGCATTGAGGAAGGCGACGTGCGCAATCTCGCCGGCTGGGGACCCCACGACACCCGGACGGCAGAAATTCCGTTCACCGTGGCCCGGATTGTCTTGCAGGATTTTACCGGCGTCCCCCTGCTGGTCGATCTGGCGGCCATGCGTTCGGCGGTGGCCAAGCTGGACAAAGACCCCAAGCTGATTGAGCCGCTGGTGCCGGTCGATCTGGTGGTCGATCACTCGATTCAGGTCGATTATGCCGGTGTCGGCAACGCCCTTGAGCGGAATATGCAGAGAGAATTCGAGCGCAACCAGGCGCGCTATCAATTTCTCAAATGGGGCATGCAAGCTTTTGACAGCTTTAAGGTCGTGCCGCCCGGTATCGGCATCGTACACCAGGTCAATCTCGAATACCTGGCCAAGGGGGTGCTGGAAAAAGACGGGGTGTACTACCCGGACACGCTGGTCGGAACCGACTCACACACCACCATGATTAACGGCCTGGGCGTGGTCGGCTGGGGCGTTGGCGGCATTGAGGCTGAAGCCGGCATGCTGGGTCAGCCGGTCTACTTCCTGACCCCGGATGTCGTGGGTCTGCATATGACGGGGTCGCTGCGAGAGGGCGTGACCGCAACCGACCTGGTGCTGCACTGCACCGAGCTGCTGCGGGCGGCAAAAGTCGTCGGCAAGTTCGTCGAGTTTCACGGCCAGGGCGCGGCCCAGCTACCGCTGACCGACCGCGCCACGATTGCCAATATGGCCCCGGAATATGGCGCGACGATGGGCTTTTTCCCGGTCGATGAAGAGACCTGCCGGTATCTCGCAGCAACCGGTCGCAGCGAAGAGCAGGTCGATGCCTTTCGACGCTACTTCCAGGCTCAGGACATGTTCGGCATTCCGGGCAAAGACCAGTGCAGCTACAGCCAGGTTCTGGAACTCGACCTGGCCGATGTCCAGCCGGCGGTGGCCGGTCCCAAACGCCCCCAGGATCGGATCAATCTGCCGGACCTGAAACAGACCTTTGCCGACCTGTTTCAGCAACCGGCGAGCGAGAACGGGTATGCCAAGTCGCCGGACGAGCTTAGTCGGCGCTACCCAGTCAACGGCTCGGGGGGTTCGGGCGACATCGGCCACGGCGATGTGCTGATTGCGGCCATTACCTCGTGCACCAACACCTCAAACCCGAGCGTCATGTTGGCGGCCGGCCTGGTCGCCAAAAAAGCGGTTGAAAAGGGCCTGACGATTCGCCCCACGGTCAAAGCGTCTCTGGGTCCGGGGTCGCGGGTGGTGACCGGATATCTGGACAAGACCGGACTCCAGGCCTATCTGGATCGGCTCGGCTTTCACCTGGTCGGCTACGGCTGCACCACCTGCATCGGCAACTCGGGCCCGCTCGACCCCGACATCGAGGCGGCGGTGACCAGCCACGACCTGATTACTGCCAGCGTGTTGAGTGGCAACCGGAACTTCGAGGCGCGGGTGCACCAGAACATCAAGGCCAATTTTCTCATGAGCCCGCCCCTGGTCGTGGCCTTCGCCCTGGCCGGTCGGGTCGATATCGACCTGAACACCGAGCCGCTGGGCACGAGCACCGACGGCCAGCCGGTCTACCTGCGCGACCTGTGGCCCAGCTCCGCGGAAATCCAGGCTCTCATCCAGGCCGCCCGCGAGCCGCACACCTATCGCGGCTTGTACGCCGACCTGAGCGCCGACAACCCCCTGTGGAACGACATCTCCAGCACCACCGGCACCCTGTACGACTGGGATCCGGCTTCGACCTATATTCAGGAGCCTCCGTTTTTTGCCGCGTTCGGACCCGAGCCGGGGAGCATCAGCCCGATTATCGGCGCCCGGCCGCTGGCCGTGTTGGGCGATTCGGTCACCACCGACCACATCAGTCCGGCCGGGGCGATCAAACCGACTTCGCCCGCCGGCCAATATCTGCAAGACAGCGGGGTCGGCGTCCCAGACTTCAACAGCTACGGCTCGCGGCGGGGGAACGATCGGGTGATGACGCGGGGCACGTTTGCCAACGTCCGCATCAAAAACCTGATGGTGCCGGGTTCCGAGGGTGGGGTGACCCACTGCGACGGGCAGCAGATGGACATCTACGACGCGGCGGTCCAGTACCAGGCGGCCGGGACGCCGCTGGTCGTGATTGCCGGCCAGGAATACGGGACCGGCAGCTCACGCGACTGGGCGGCCAAGGGCACGGCCCTGCTCGGCGTCAAAGCCGTGATTGCTCAGAGCTTTGAGCGGATTCACCGCAGCAACCTGGTCGGCATGGGCGTATTGCCGTGTCAGTTCACAGACGGCACCAGCACCCAAGCGCTGGGTCTGGACGGCAGCGAGACCTTTGACCTGACCGGCATCGGCGACGACCTCAGCCCTCAGCAGGACGCGACGCTGACCATCCATCGGGCGGATGGACAGAGCCAGGAAGTCACGGTCCGCGTTCGGATCGATACG
Organism: uncultured Binatia bacterium (SeqCode); assembly: GCA_965243735.1. Classification (GTDB taxonomy): domain Bacteria; phylum Desulfobacterota; class Binatia; order Bin18; family Bin18; genus JAAXHF01. The sequence continues at coordinate 761,723 of CBDEVZ010000008.1, read as the reverse complement.
CCGATAGAAGTCGAATACTATCGGCACGGCGGCATTCTGCACTATGTGTTGCGACAGCTGGTCGCCCGGGCCTAGGCGGCCAGCCTGGGGGACGGGCGACTGAAAGCCCGTCCCCGGGCGGCTAACTCTGTTGGGAGAAACGCTTATTATGCTCTTGGATGACCCGGTCGGTCAGGTCGATATCCCGCTGGCCGTAGAGAACGACGGTGTTATTGCCCTCCAGAATCACCGTATAGGCACCCTCTTCGCCCAGCTCGGCCACAATCTGTTGTAGCTGCATCATGATCCGACCGGTCAGCTGCCTGTCCCTGATCTTCAGATCTTCTTCGGCATCTTTATAGCGCCGTTCAAATTCCCGCAGACTCTGACGGTAGTCCTGTCCCAGGGCGTCGCGTTCCTCTTCGCGCAGGACCATGGCCTTTTTTTCGAGCTCATCCTTGAGCTGTTCGACCCGCTCCCGCTGCTTCAGCAAACGCTGCTCTGAATTCTCGACTTCCTTCTTGAGCTGGTCCTGGGCTTTTTTGCCGGCCTCGCACTCGGCCATGGCCCGTACCAGGTCAACATAGCCGATTTTGACGCCGTTCAGGGCACTCAGGCCCTCCTCCTGAGCTGCCCCACCGAGTGCGACCAGGGCAAAGGAAAAGGCCAAAAAGATCGATAACATCACAAACGACAGCCGGCGCATGATATCCTCCTCACTCCGCGAAGACTGGCAAACACCCCGGCACTATAGCCCGCCAGCGCAGGGGCAGACAAGGACCTGCTTCTCCGCCTCTTGCACCGAGCGGGCGGGTATGGTCCAAGCCTGGGGCAAACCCGCCCGCGCAACCGGAGTGCCACACCCATGCCTCGTCCCCTCTGGAGACAGCGGCTCAGCCGCCTCGGACTCGGCCTGCTGACCGTCTTGTGCCTGGCCCAGCCGAGGTGGGCCGACGAGCACCTGCTCGACCACTACGCTTCCATCCCCGGCTCTTACCACTTTGTCCGGCGCGCTCCCGAGGAGGCGCGACCGGATTCGATCAGACTGACCGTCTTCGAGGATTTTCTGTGCCCGGCCTGCTACCAGACGGTGAGCCAACTCATCCCCAGCCTCCAAAAGAAATATGGTGTGCGTTTGCGGGTCGAGTTCTTCGGCTACCCGATCGTCGACCCCAAGTCCTCCATTCCGGCTCGCGCCTATGCCGTAGCCGACGAGTTTGGATTAGGACACGAAATGCAGCAGGCGCTCTTCCAGGTCCAGTTTGAAGAGCGGCTCGACATCACCAGCCGGGACGGCCTGGCCCGCGTGGCGGACAGGATTGGGCTTGACCCGGAGCTGCTGCTGACCCGCCTGGCGGGCGAAGACGGCAAGGCTGAGGTCGCCCGGAGCCTAGCCCTGGGGCGCCGCTACCAGGTCGATTCGGTGCCCGGCCTCGTTCTTGACGGCTGGATCCGGGTCACCACTGTTTCCCAGACCAATCTTGAGACCATTATCGACGGGATGCTGGAACGGAAAAGCCGCGAAGAGCCCTCCCCAGGGCGGTGAAAAAAGCCTCTGATCGGACTATTGACCTTTTGGCTCGTCTGCTATCGTCTGGCAGTACGGAGAGGATAAGGCTATGGAACGTGGTCCGCCATACGGCACCCGAATCATCGTAATTGCACAACAGACTCCCCGGAAGGAGGAAATTCTATGAAGCTGAAGCAACTTGTGGGAACCGCCTGTGTCGCGCTGGCCGTGGGCGCGTTCAGTCTGGCGGTGCCGGTCAACGCCGCGTATGAAGATTGTACGCTGGTCGAGTGTACTGGGCCTGAGCACCAATACACCGGTGAGGTGTTCAACAAAGACAATATCGCCGAAGCCGGTGACCTGATCATCCCGGGCGTGCAGTGGTACGTCGACAACGGGATGGAGATCAAGGTCATCGAGACGATCAAGATCCCCCTGCCCCGCCTCTTCCAAGAAGCGACCGAGAAGTTCTCGGGCCAGGTCGAGATTTCGCCCGACGGGCGGGAGATGTTCAACTATGTGGCGGGCTTGCCCTTTCCCAACATTGACCTCAACGACCCGCTGGCTGGGGCCAAGGTCATGTGGAATCAGGAACAGAAGCCGCAGTATGTGGACAATGTCGGCACCGAGTGGATCTGTGAGTTGGTCAACAGCAAGGGCGAGTTGGAGCGGACCTATGGGTCACAGTTCTGGCGGCGCATGATGTGGACGGGCCGTTTGTACACCGATCCTCAGCCGGTCGTGCCCAACAACCCGCCGATGCGTTACACGGAGCAGTTCGGGCCGTTGTTCATTCCCAACGACCTCAAGGGGGCGGGAGTGCTCAACAACCGCTATCTGGGGATGGACGTGCCGGATGACTCCTACATGTACCTGCCCGAGCTCCGGCGGGTGCGCCGGATCAGTGTGGCCAACCGCAGCGACGCCTTCTGGGGCACGGACATGGATCTGGACTCGCTGTGGGGGTTCAACTCCAAGCACTCCTACTGGACCTTCCGGGTCTTGGCGGAGAAAGATATCCTGGCTCCGGTGCATATCGGCCTGTATGGCACTCGCAACGTGTGGTGCGCCGAGCCCGATGGCACGAGCGGGATCACAGCCTTTATTCCCTGCAACGTGCCGTGGGAACGCCGCTCGGTGTACGTGACCGAAGGGATCCCGTCAGCGTACAGTCAGTACGCCTACTCGAAGCGGATCATGTACATTGACAAGGACTTCTGGGGGATGAGTTTTGCGGAGATGTACGACCAGGGTGGTGAGCTGTGGAAGTTCTGGTTCAACCTGTTCAACTACGTGGGCACGCCGTACAAAGGCTTTCCGACCAACCCGCTGGAAGGCGCCGAGTACAACTACGAAGACGTGTGGGCCTTCACCCCGCACGGCATGGGCTCTGACCTGCAGTTGGCGCACGCCACCAAGTGGGACGCGCCGTCCGGCTATGCCCGTTCTGCGGATGAGTGGACTCAGGAGTGGTACTTCAACGAGCAGACTCCGATTAACACCCCGGAGGCGTTCTCGGTGAACTTCCTGATCCGGAGCGCTCGCTAATACTCGACGGTGAACAAGGTGCCTTGGCACCTTGTTCACTCCCCCTGTGCCTATGCGATAAAAGGACCACTGCCTTTCCTCCTCTCCAATTTTTTGCTACGTACTCCCTCATACACATCTCAAACTAAAGAGAGGGACCTATGGCAGAAGAACAAGTAGAAGAACAACAGGGTACGGAAGATGAATCGCTCTCGAAGCTCACTTGGGGCTATCTCGGCGTCGGAGTCTTATGGATTTCCCTGGTCTTGACTGGTATCGCGTTTGAGCGCTTAGGACTCACCACGACCCTCTTCTCCGGAGTCCTGCCCGGAGAGGTCGGCAGCCTGCGCGTGCAAAACGCCGAATATGAACTGAATCTCAAAACCGTCACCCAAGACCGTGACGTGCTCAGCCGGCGTGCCGACACGTTTAAACGACAGCTTGAACAGGCAGAGAACAGAGCCGCAGACCTGCAAACCCAGCTCGACCAACTCAAAACTGCCGCGCCAGCACCAGAAGCAATGGCAGCTCCAGACGCATAAATGAAGGCCGTATGATCGAAGTCCACAACGTCACCAAATACTACGGTCAGGTTCGGGCTCTCCATCAGGTTTCCTTTAACGTCCAGGAAGGGGAGATCGTTGGTCTATTGGGCCCTAACGGCTCGGGAAAGACCACGCTCATGCGTATCCTGACCGGCTTCTTCCCGCCGACCGAGGGCCGGGTCGTGGTGGCCGGCTACGACGTGGAAACCGCGTCTTTGGAGATGCGCCGCAAGCTCGGCTATCTGGCCGAAAACGTCGTGCTGTATCCGGATATGACGGTCCGCGCTTTTCTGGGCTTCTGCGTACGGGTGAAAACGGCCACCGGGGCGGAACGGCGTAAGCAGGTCGAGCGCGTACTCGACGTGTGTGGCCTCAGCCACATGGCCCGCCGCCACATCGGCACCCTGTCAAAGGGCTATCGACAGCGGGTCGGCCTCGCCCAAGCCCTGCTGTGCGAGCCCCAGGTCTTGATTCTCGACGAACCTACGATTGGTCTCGACCCGCACCAGCTGATCGATATGCGGGAGCTGATTAAAAGCCTGGGCGGAAGAACCACGATTTTATTATCAAGCCATATTCTGGCCGAAGTTGCCCAAGTCTGTCACCGTGTCGTCATTATCGACAAAGGCCAAATCTTGGCCGAGGATACTCCGGCGGGACTCAGCGAACGCCTGCAGTCCGCCACCCAGACGCGAATACGGGTCGAAGGTCCAGTCCAGGATATTCAAAACGCGTTGCGGGCCCTGCCCGGGGTGAGCGAGGTCAGCCTTCAGGACACCCCGGAAGAGGGCGAACAGCCGGGCCAGTGCTTTCTCGTCCACTCCCAAGACCGCACGCTCAGCCACCAAATCGCCGAGCTGGTGGTCAACCGGGGCTGGCCCCTGCACGAACTCAATCCGCTCACCGCTGGTCTGGAAGAGCTATTTGTGCGCCTGACAACAGAGGAACAGCAGCCGGCGGCCTAGTCAATAGCGACGCCCGACCGGGTCGGAGTGAGCGCCTCCGTAGGGGATTTGAACATGGGCCAGACACACATGTTCCTGACAAACTTTCGGGCTGTGGTTGCCAAAGAACTCCGCTCGTATTTTCTGTCACCGTTCATCTACCTGGTCACTGCCGTCTTTCTGCTGGTCAGCGGCTATTATTTCTATACCGACCTGATCTTCTATGTGCAGTTCGGGTTTGGCCTCAACATCATCGAAAACTTCTGGCAGCTTCTTTTTACCGATATCCGCCTGATGCTGCTGCTGGCGACCCCGTTCTTGACCATGCGGCTGTTTGCCGAAGAAAAACGGCTCGGAACGATTGAGCTGCTGCTGACCTATCCGATGCGGGACGCCGAGCTGTATCTGGGAAAATTTGTCGCCTGTAGCCTGGCCACCCTGTTCATGCTGTCCTTTACCGCAATCTACCCCGTTCTGGTCTACTGGGTTCAGCCGTTTAACTGGACTCTCGTCCTGGCCGGCTATAGCGGACTCATCCTCATTGCCCTGGCCAGCATCGCCTGCGGTCTGTTCATCTCCTCGCTGACCGACAACCAGGTGGTGGCCGGTTTTGCCGCGCTGTGTACGCTGCTGTTCTTCTGGATCCTGAGCTGGAATGAGGGCGCCACCCGCGATGGCTTTCTGTACTGGCTGGCCCAAACCTCCATGGTCACCCATTTTCAGGGTTTTGCCCTGGGATTTATTGACGCAAAAGAGGTCACCTTCTTTCTCGCCTTCGTGTTGTTCTTTAGTTTCTTGACCCTCCGTTCGCTCGAATCTCGCCAATGGAAGGGACGCCGATGAGTACGAATCTGCGTAGCACGCTCAAGCTCATTGTCGGGGCAGTCGGATTTCTGGCCATGCTGATCGCCATCCAGGCGGTCCTCGCCCACTATAGCCACCGTATTGACCTCACCCTGCAGCAGAAGTTCACCCTCGCTCCCCGCACCCAGCACGTGGTGTCAAACCTGCAACAAGAGGTCCGCGCCATCGCCTTCATCCATCCGGACCGCCCCGAGAATTTTTTTCTGGCCGACATGTTGGGCCGCATGGAGGCCCTGTCGCCACACTTTCACTACACCATTGTCGATATGAACCGCAGCCCGGCCACAGCCCAACAGTACAACGCACGCCGGTACGGCACGATTGTGTTTGAGTCAGCCGGCCGCAGCCGCCACTCCTCCCTGAGCTCCGGTGAGAACGACGTTGTCGCCGCCCTGTTGCACGTCACCCGCAGCGCGGAAAAGACGATCTATTTTACGACCGGCCACGGAGAGGGAGAGCTGAGCGATCCGCAACCGGAAGACGGTTATACCAAACTCCGGGGCGCCATGGCGGATGAGTTTTACGTTGCCAAGCAGATCTCGCTGGCCGACACCGGCGGCATACCGGACGATGCCGCAGTCGTTGTCCTGCTCGGTCCCAAAGACCCGTTCCTACCCTTTGAGTTGCAAGCCCTGGACGCCTTTCTGAAACGGGGGGGCGCGCTGTTTGTCATGATTGATCCCACCAGTAATGCGTCGAATCTCGACGCCTTTCTGGAGCAATACGGAGTCTACCTGTTGGATTATATCGCTGTCGATCCCTCAAAGCGGATCTATGCCGGAGAAGCCATTACCTTTCGGGCCTCACGGACCGCCGTCACCCACGATATGCTCAAAGCGGTCAACGTCCCACCGATCTTTTCCCTGTCTCGGGTCGTCGAAGTGCGCCAGGATCTCGACAAAGGCATCAGAGCCGCACCTATTCTGGCAACCTCGGGGTCCGGCTTTGGGAGTGCCGAGCAGCGTGTTTCAGCCCAGCAAGAGTTTCAGTTTGTTGTCGGCCGAGACCTGCGCGGTCCGGTCCCGATTGCCGGAGAAGTGATTCTCACCAATGGCGAGCAGGAGGAACGTCCCGGCCGGATCGTGGTCTTTGGTGATGTTGACTTTGCCCACAACGCCCTGCTCGAGCAGGGCGGCAACCGAGACCTCTTTATCAATGCCGTCAACTGGCTGGCCGACGATGTCGGTCAGGTCGGCGAACGGGCCACCAGACAGCCGGCAGGAGAAAAACAGTTCTACCTGACCGATGAACAAGGTCGGCGGATCCTCATTGTCAGCACGGTCATCCTGCCGAGTTCCTTTCTGCTCATCGGCATCGGCGTCTTCATGTGGCGGAGGCAGCGCGGATGAGTTGGCGGCGAATTGGCCTCTACTACGGCCTGGCTGTCGTGTTCGGCGCGTATTTCTTTGCCTTCGTGTGGGATCCGGTCGGTGAGAGGCCTCACCTCAGAGAATACTCGCCGACCCAAAGTCGTTTCCTGCCCTTCACGCGGGACTCTATCCAAGAGCTTCAGCTGCACCGTGAGGGACAGGTGGTTCGGTGTCTGTTTGACGGGGACAGCTGGCAGGTGGTTGAACCCTTGGGGGGCTACGCCACCTCATCGCTGGTAACCAGCCTGATTGAAAACCTGACCATGGAACAAGAGACCCGGGTGGTGCAGGAAGCGACCGATGATCTGGCCGCCTACGGTCTCAACCCGCCACACGCCACCATCGTTCTCAAGGGCAGGACCGAGAGCGAGCTGGCCACCATTTTTATTGGCGGTCGCAACCCCACCTCAACTGCGGTGTACGCCAGCAAAGAGGGTTCTCCAGAGATTGTGCTGCTAGGCTATAGCGCGTTCTATTACGAAGAACTCCTGTTTGAGGCCGCCACCGATTTCACTGCCGGACCAAACGGCAGCCCCGAGGCCGCCGAGCCAGCGCAGGAGCCAGCGCAGGAGCCAGCGCAGGAGCCAGCACAGGACCAGGCTCTTGAACAGGGCTAGGCTCTGTCATCGCCCTATGCCGTCCCTCTCCAGAAAAGTATGGTTCTTCCTGAGCCTGCTGTGTTGGGTGCTGTGGAGCGCCTGCTCGCCACCCCAGGAGCACAGCATTCAGGACGACATCACGCGCTATCTTGAAAAAAAACAGGACTGGTCGCTGACCGAGAACCGCATGAATACAGCCGTAGAAACGGTCCGTCGCGACCACTTTGTCCACGACGATCTGACGATTAATGTGCTGAGGCCGCTCATTGGTATGAGCCAGAACCACATTCGGGAGCTTGAAATCTATCAGCCCCAGACCCTACAGGTCTCAAACATCCATCAGGAGTACATTGAGGGCTGGCGGGCGCAGCAATTTGCCATTGCGGCTGCGGTTGATGCCGCCGAGCGTGGGGACTACGGGCAGCTTTCCAGCGCCAACAACGATCTTCTCCAGGCTCAACAGGCAGTCATGACCACCAACGCCAACCTCCAGCAGCTGGCTGAAAAGGCCGGCCTCCTCACTCCTGGCCCGGCCGAGCAGACGCAGGCCGCGCCGCCAACATCCGGCGAAGGCTTGCCCGAATAAGATCTGGGTAAGGGCCGGTCTTGTCCGGCGTTCCCCACACGCCACTCCCCCTGCCCTTCCAGGAGTGGCATTAAACCGTTGACTTTTTAGTGGTGTCTCACTTTGAAGAAGAGAGAATTTCAAACTGAGACACCCCCAACTTTTTTGTTGACTTTTTTGTGCCTTTTCTGGCATTGTAGGCGGCGAACATTCCGCATAGGGGCCCTCCATCGGGTCACTTGCACTGAGAATCTTCCTTCTCTCCCCACTCCACATTCCCGTGTGGCGTGTTCGTAACCCGGCCCTCCCAACGCCGGACCGGGGGTCCACAACGGACACAGGAGGGAACGGACATGACACAATCTTTCATACTGGTTGCCATAGCCGGAGCGACGGACGTGGGGCAAGACTCCGCCGGCCCGCATCGGCTCTGCGCACCGCACAAGGCTTTCGGGACGCGCTGAAGAGGGCACCTCTCTCATCGAGAGGCATGGGGATGCAGCGAACGTCCCCCGGAGAAAGGAGGGCAGGTCTACCCAAGGGTTCTTTCGTGTTGCAGCAGAAACCGTATTAGAGGCCGTATCGAGGAGGGCATATGATGAGACGAACACACACGCTGGGACGCCGTCTCGTCCTGGGCGCGCTGGTCGGCGCACTTGGGCTGTTGACCTGGGGCACGGACGCCTGGGCTTCGGTCCGCCTGGCTCCAGACATCGAACTCCAGGCCTGGTACCGCATGCGCCATAGTTTTCAGACCGACGGCAGCGAACATTTTGACTGGGTGCAGTGGCGGAATGAGGGCTTCATCTGGCTGACCTACGACAACTTTTATTACCGCGGCAAATGGTTCGGGAAATTTGAGATCCCCATGCCATTGGTACAGAGCGCTTCGTTCAGTGGGCGGTACCGCTCGCGGGTCGATCCGATCTACGTCATCCGCGACCACTACAAAAACCTGTACGACGAAGAGCATACCTCGAACTGGCTGGTGCCGGAGAACGGCTTTCGGGATATCTACGTCGATGTTGACCACGGCTATGTGGGGCCGGGCAGGCTGTCCACCCGCTGGGGCTATCAGCAGGTCGTGTGGGGCGAATCCGACCTGTTCCGCTCGATTGATATTGTCAACCCCTTGCGGATTGACCAGAACCTTGGCGTGGGTGAGAAATTCGACGAATTTCGCAGCCCTATCCTGGCCCTCAAGGTCCTGTACGACATCGGCAACATCGGTACCTGGGTTTCGGGCTTCGGCTTCGAAGGGTATTACACACCCAGATTTCGTGGCGGTCAGACCGACCTACTGGTCGAAGACGGTTGGCGGATTCAGCAGCAGATACGCGGCTGTGAAAAGGACGGGATCTATTACGACTGGTCTCTGCACGACTGCGGGAGCGTAGGTTCGGACGGCACGATCCGCATGCTGCCCTACCGACCGGTCTGGCTTGGCAAACGGCGCTCCGATCATCCCTGGGCGCTGGCGGCAACCGGCAATAACGCCCGAAGAGACTCGGCCGACTTCCTGTGTTTGACCGGTGCCCGCTGTGCGGCCGACGTGCCGGGCGACCGGGTGAGTGCTCGGGTCAACCTGCCCAAGGGTAACTCACACCACCACAGCCGGGGCCACTGGCACTCGGGTGGCTTCCGTCTTATCGGCAGCACCTGGTTCAACCTCGACTTCTCCCTCAACTACATGTACATCCCCTACACCTTTGCCAACGGTAACACCGTCACTGATTTCAGTGCGTATGGGGACGATATGGATGGCGACGGGCTTATCGATGGCACCCAGATTGAGCCCGCCGGCTCTTTCCGCGAGGGCTTACTGCGCTGTCTGTCGCCCAGCGGTAAGGAACAGGTCGCAGCTGACGGCCGGACCAGCGGCAACTTCTTTGGCACACTGCACGGGACCGACCTGTCTGGCTACAACTGGAGAGAGCGCCACCTCGACGAGGACGGTCGGCCGACCGACAAGGCCAAACAGGCTCACGCCATCCGCCAGAACTACACCTTCTGTACCAACGGCTTCAGCCACCAGCGGCGCTACTCACACGTCATTGGCTTCACCCTGACCTATAATGACTTCGACTACACCGGGGCGGTGTTCCGCTTTGAGCAGAGCTACAGCACCAAGGAAGCCCTGAATAAAAGAACGTTTACCTCCCATCAGCAACCCATGACCAATGACCGGGCGCGGCGCCGGGGCCGGATTCTGAACAGCGCCGGCGTGTGGCGCAGCATGGCGGGGTTTGACCTGATCCAGGCGCTGATGAACTATCCGGGCATGGGCTGGACCCGCAACCTGCCTGGGCAGTTCGGCGTCCAGACCTCCTTCCTGACCGGTCAGTGGCTGATGTTGTACAACAACACCGGCCGCTCGGGGATGACCAACAACATGTGTAACTGGAACTTCGCCCAGGGGCTGCCGGCAGCCATTGCCGAACCGGACGCCGCGCTGCGGACCCAGGGCGATGGCAAATACGACCCGGCCAACCCGGACGATCCGCTGGCGCCCAAGCGCGACGCGGTGCGCGGCTGTGGCACCAAGCGCTGGAACCACCTGTTCACCCTGGCGTTTGCCGGCAACGGTTACTTCCGGGGTAAGCTGGAAGGCCGTAACGCGGTAGCCTGGGAGCCGAAAGGTTCGCACGTGCTGCTGTTCTCACAGTGGTGGTGGCGTGAGTTGAAAAGCATGCCGCTCGACCTGTCGTTCGGTACAGCCTGGTTCTTGGGTAGCTCGAACAGCCACTCGTGGACGCTGCTCAACTACTTCAGCCACCGTGACATGGTCTGGTTTGAGGCGACCTACTACATCATCTAGCCATTAGGCGGGATGACGCCTGCGTCGTCCCGCCTCCCCCTCACCCCGGCGTCCCGGCTAAAGACCGGGCGCCGTCACAAAAGCGCGGGTGGACCCTGCACCCGCGCTCCTACCTAAGCCCGGCTTTCCCCCGTATCCATTTCGGATGACGTATGTGCCTGTATTTGCTCCACTTTTTTCATGCTGTCATAAAATGGTAAAGAAACTTGCACAAACAGACGCTTTTCGGTATAAGGCGCAGAGCGCAGAACAAGAGAGGGCATCTCTTGACAGGCAGGGGGTACAACCGAGCCACACCAGCCAACGGAAGGGAGGGTAGGCGTATTTTTCCTGCTGAATGCATACACCTGAGAGAGGAGGTTCATAATCCGGTTCATAATCCACAGCATGATCCACAGGAGGAATATTTTCTGCGCACTGGAGGATGAGGAAGTGAAGAGGATGGGACAAAAAGGATTTTTGCTCGTACAACCTGAGCAAGGAGGGCACCTAATGAGGAGAGCAAAAACGCTAGGACGACGACTCGTCCTGGGCGCACTGGCCGGCGCACTTGGGCTGTTGACCTGGGGCACGGATGCCTGGGCTTCGGTCCGACTGGCTCCAGACATCGAACTCCAGGCCTGGTACCGCATGCGCCACAGTTTCGAGACCGACGGCAGCGAGCATTTTGACTGGATACAGTGGCGGAATGAGGGTTTCATCTGGCTGACCTACGACAACTTTTATTACCGCGGCAAATGGTTCGGGAAATTCGAGATTCCCGTACCCATGGTGAACAGTGCTTCGGTGAGCGCCCGCTGGCGATCCCGGGTCGATCCGGTCTACGTCATCCGCGATCACTACAAAAACCTGTACGACGAAGAGCATACCTCGAACTGGCTGGTACCGGAGAACGGCTTCCGGGACCTCTACGTCGATCTTGACCACGGCCATGTGGGGCCGGGCAGGCTGTCCACCCGCTGGGGTTATCAGCAGATTGTCTGGGGCGAGTCCGACCTGTTCCGCTCAATTGATATTGTTAACCCCTTACGGATTGACCAGAACTTCGGCGTAGGTGAGAAGTTCGACGAATTCCGCAGCCCGAGTCTGGCCGTCAAGGTGCTGTACGACATCGGCAACATCGGTACCTGGGTTTCGGGCTTCGGCTTCGAGGGCTTCTACACGCCCAAGTTCCGGTATGGCTCAAGAGACCTCGTCCTCGAAGACGGCTGGCGCAACCAGTTTCAGATGCGCGGCTGTGAAAAGGATGGGGTGTACTACGACTGGTCCATGCACGACTGCGGATCGGTGGGTTCGGACGGCAGGATCCGCATGCTACCCTACCGGCCGGCCTGGGTCGGCAGCCGACGCTCCGACCACCCCTGGTCGCTCCAGATCACCGGCAACAACGCCCGCACCGACTCGGCTGACTTCCTGTGTGAGACTGGCGCGCGTTGTGCGGCCGATGTCCCGGGCGACCGGACGAGCATCATCGTCAACCTGCCCAAGGGCAACTCGCACCACCACAGCCGGGGGCACTGGCACGCGGGCGGCCTTCGTCTTGTCGGTAGCACCTGGTTCAACCTCGACTTCTCCTTGAACTACCTGTTCGTTCCCTTCACCTATGCCAACGCCAACACCGTCAGCGATTTCAGGCGGTATGGGGACGATATGGATGGCGACGGGCTTATCGACGGGACGGCGATTGAGGCTGCCGGCAGCTTCCGCGAGGGTTTGCTGCGCTGTCTGTCGCCCAGCGGCAAGCAGCACGTAGGGGGCAATGGCCGGACCAACGGCGGAACCTTTATCGGCCTGCACGGGACCGACCTGTTGGGTTACGACTGGGGCGAGCGCCACGTCGACGCGAACGGTCTGCCGACCGACGAGGCCAAGCAGGCTCACGCCATCCGGCGCAATTACACCTACTGCACCAACGGCTTCAGCCACCAGCGGCGCTACTCACACGTCATTGGCTTCACCCTGACCTACAACGACTTCGACTACACTGGCGCGGTGTTCCGCTTTGAGCAGAGCTACAGCACCAAAGAAGCCATGAACAAAAGAACGTTGACCTCACATCAGGATAACCCAATAGACGCGAATTCCCGCGCTCGGCGCCGGGGCCGGATTCTGAACAGCGCCGGCGTATGGCGCAGCATGTTCGGCTTTGACCTGATCCAGTCCCTGATGAGCTATCCCGGCATGAACTGGACCCGCCACCTGCCCGGACAGTTCGGCGTCCAGACCTCCTTCCTGACCGGTCAGTGGCTGATGATGTACAACAACACCGGCCGCTCGGGAATGAGCAACAACATGTGTAACTGGAACTTCGCCCAGGGCCTCCCGGAATCCATTCCGGAACCGGACGCTGCGCTGCGGACCCAGGGTGACGGCAAGTACGACCCGGCCAACCCGGACGATCCGCTGGCGCCCAAGCGCGACGCGGTGCGCGGCTGCGGTTCCAAGCGCTGGAACCACCTGTTCACCCTGGCGTTTGCCGGCAACGGCTACTTCCGGGGCAAGCTGGAAGGCCGCAACGCGGTGGCCTGGGAGCCGAAAGGTTCACACGTGCTGCTGTTCTCGCAGTGGTGGTGGCGTGAGCTGCGTAGCATGCCGCTTGACCTGTCGTTCGGCACGGCCTGGTTCCTGGGCAGCCAGAACGACAACTCGTGGTCGGCGCTCAACTACCTGGCCAACCAGGATATGGTCTGGTTTGAGTTCACCTACTACGTCATCTAGGTAGCCCTAACCCGGGCGGGAGGCGTTTCCTCCCGCCCGCATCACTTTTGACCCGCTGAGCCCCGCTCCCCTCCCATTCCATGACCGTATTCGAATCACTCTCCATCGTTATCTCTTTCCCTTTGAACTCTTGACTTTTCCAGAAAAACCGTGCAAAGGACGGAGGTCACACCGCCCTACCGGGGATCAACACACTCGCACCATCTCAAAGGAGGTCACAGACGATGGATACGCACAGGGCCGGCAGTGCCCGCACAAGTCTGAGTTTCTTTGCCCTAGCCGTCGTACTTGGTCTTGGGCTCGCCGGCTGTGAACGGGACTATGGCGAAGAATTTGTGGAGAACATGATCAGCCGCACCGACAAGTTCTTCGATGTTGCCCATGCCACGGGCGATACCTTTGTCATCGTCGGCTACAACGGCCGTATCATCCGCTCCGAGGACGCCGGCGAAACCTGGACGGAGGTCGAGTCTCCTGCGGAATGGGCGCTCACCCAGGTGCAATTCATCGACGATGCAGGCTGGGCGGTCGGTCACTACGGCACCGTGCTCCATTCGCGCGACGGCGGCAAAACCTGGACCCAGCAGCAGTCGGAGACCGAGAAAACCCTGTTCTCCGTCTCTTTTGCCGATGAGCTGCACGGCTGGGCGAGTGGTGACGAATCGACAGTCATCTCGACGGATAACGGCGGGGAAACCTGGACATACAAGCGCATCGAAGTGTCCGAGGTCGGTCTCAACGACGATATGCGGCTGGCCGTCCCTGATATCATGTACTACGGCGTCCACTTTGTTGACGCCCAGCACGGCTGGATGGTGGGAGAATACGGCAACGTCCGCAACACCACCGACGGCGGTCAGACCTGGGGCTCTCAGCACGGCAGCCTGCTGGATTCGTTGAGAAGGATGGGCGTGGCAGCCTCGGATGTGATGTCGCTGGCAGCCTTCTTCCGCGTCCACTTTACCGACCAGAATAACGGCATCATCGTTGGTGGCGCCGGCGCGGTCGCCTCCACCGCCGACGGCGGTCAGACCTGGAACTGGATCTCTCGGGAGGGGACGCACGCCGATCTCCCGAACACACCGATCTACGACCTCGTCCAGCCGGATTCCGACGGCGACATGGTTCTCGTCGGCTCGAACGGCCTGGTGCTGAACTCCGAAAATAACGGCGACAACTGGACACCGGCAACCACCGAGGCTGACGTGTTTACCTGGTTAAACGGGGTTGATATCGCAGAGAGCGGCAAAGGCGTGATGGTCGGCGGAAAGGGGAGTATCCTGCTGACCAGCGACTTTGGCAAAACGTGGCGTCCGATTGAAGACCAGTAAAAGGAGACCCTCATGGCTGATGAAACGAACACCTCGGAACAATCGCACGCCCTCGCGGAAAAACCCGCCCTCTACCGCCTTGGCGAAGGGCTTATTCGGCTCCGTTTGCCGATTACCGTTGGCGTCGCTCTCCTGACCGGCTTCATGGCCTATCATGCCTCGAAGATAGAAATGTTCACCCAGTTCAGCAACCTGCTGCCCTACCAGCACCCCTGGATTCAGGTCCACTTCCGCTTTGCCGAGCAGTTTGGGGGCGCCAACAACGTCAACGTCATGCTCAAGGTCAATGAAGGCGATGTCTTTACTCAAGAGCTGCTGACCAAGATCTATGACATGACTCAGGCGATTGACCGGGTGTCGGGGGTGAACCACGACCAGATTGAGTCGATCGGTCACCGCACCACCCGCTATCTCACCGTCCTGGGGGGAACGATCGCCACCCCACCGGTCATGCGTCGACCACCCAAGACCGATGCCGAGGTCAACGAGATCAAGGAGATTTGTTATAACGACGAATCCATCTATGGCCAGCTCGTCTCACTGAACGGCAGGGCACTGCTGATCAAGGCCAATTTCATTGAGGGCCGTCTCGACTACAAGGAGATCTTCGATCAAATTTCCCGGACGGTCAAAGAACCGTTTGAAACCGAAAACCACGAGATCTACGTCGCCGGCGAGCCACAGCTGTACGGCTGGATCTACTACTATGCCAACGAGGTGTTCTACGTCTTTCTGGCCGCAACCGTAGTGTGTTGGATCCTGCTGTACCTGTACTTCCACGACTGGCGGGGTGCTCTGCGGCCGACCATCACCGGTATTCTCTCAGCCTTCTGGGGCTTGGGGATCCAGTCCCTGATGGGTTTTGCCATGGACCCCTTGGCCTTGGTGATTCCCTTCTTTGTGACGGCGCGGGCGGTCAGTCACTCGGTCCAGATGCACGAGCGCTATTACGAGGAGTACCGGCGCTGTAACTGGAATAAGGAACAGGCTATCGTCTCAGCCTTTGCCGAGCTGTTCGTGCCGACCCTGAGCGGTATTATTACCGACTCGCTGGGCATGCTGGTGATCATCATCGTTCCGGTGGTCATTCTCCAGCGGATCGCCATTTCGGCCTCCATCTGGGTCGCCTCGGTGGCGATCAGTGAGCTGCTGCTCAACCCGGTCGTCTACTACTACCTCAGAGCCCCTGACAGACAAAAAGTCATTAAACGAGAGGAGGGCTGGTTCCAAAATCTGATTGGCGCATGCGCGGCCTGGATTGTGGTTCCTCGCAACGCCAGGACGGTCATCGTGTTTTGGGTTATCGCCTTTCTGCTGGCCATGACCCAGGTCCGCCACCTGACCATCGGCGATCCGAGCGCCAGCACCCCGCTGCTGCACCTGAATTCTCCCTATAACCAGGCTCACCTCGAAATTCAGCGGTTCTTTGGCGGCATTGAACCCTTGATTATCGTGCTCGAAGGCCGGGACAAGGATGTCCTCAAAGATCCCACCCTGCTGCGCAATATGGAGAGCTTCCAGCGCTACATGGAGCGCGATAAAGATATTGGCTACAGCTTCTCGCTGGCCGATATCATCCAGTCGATCAATATGACGTTCTACGATATGCAGCCGCGCTGGGGCGTGATTCCGCAGGAACGCCAAAAAGTCAGCGCGCTGTTCTTCTTCTTCTTCGCCGGTGCGCCGCCGGGCGAAACCGGGCGCTTCCTTGACCCGAGTTATACCACCACCCGGGTGACCTTTTACTGCGCCAATCACCAGGGCGACAATATCGCCCGGATCATGCACTTCGTGCAGCAGTACGTGGACGCTAATCCGCTCGACACCGCCGACTATCGCCTGGCCGGTGGCCTGATCGGGGTGACTGCGGCGGCCAACGAAGAGATTCTGAGAAACGATATTCTGATGCAACTCCTGGGTTTCGGCACGATCTTCCTGATCGTGATGTTTACCTACCGCTCGCCGGTGGCCTCGCTGGTGATGATGACCGGCCTGTTCCTGGCCAACGGCGTTGTGCACGCCTATATGGGCTTCCGCAACATCGGGATTAACCTCCAGTCGCTGCCGATCGTGACCGTCGGAGTCGGTTTTGGCATTGACTACGGCCTGTATATCGTGAGTCGGGCGGTCGAAGAGTACAACGGCCCAACCGTGGCCAAATCGATAGAGGAGTATTCGGCCGGCAAGGATCTCAGCGAAACAGAGCTGGAGTCGTACCGGGTCAGCGAATCGGTCCGCATGGGGCTGCATACGGCGGGTAAGGCGGTGGCCTTTACGGCTGCCACCCTGATCACCGCGACCATGCTGTGGGCCTTTGCCAGCATCCGTTTCTGTTCCGAAATGGGTCTGTTGCTGGCGCTGTGGATGGGCATCAGCTTCTTTGGCGCGTGTACCTTCGTGCCAGCCGCGCTCGTGCTGTGGAGACCGAAATTCTTCCTGCGGGCGGCTAAAGAAGGCATTATCGCCTAAGCCGGCGGACAAGCTATACGACGCGGGGCCGGGCATGCATTCCAGCATTCGCCGCCCGCGCGTATAGATTGGATATCGTGACCATCAGACGGTAGGGGCGGGTTTCAAACCCGCCCCTCCTTTTTTGTTCCGGGAAAATATGGGAAGATCCCGCGTCTTCATACCCACAAGGAGGGCAGTCGTATGGCAAGTGTCGATGGAGGAGTGCTGATTGGTCGCATCCTCAAAGAACAAAACGTAAAATACATGTTCGCCGTCAACGGCGGGCACACCTTCCCCATTCTGGCAACCCTGCGCGATAACGGCATCAAGCTGATCCACATGCGCCACGAACAGGCCACGGCGTACGCGGCCGACGCCTATGCCCGAGTCACCGGCGAACCGGGCGTGTGTTGCGTGACCGCCGGCTGCGGTCTGACCAACGCTGTGACCGGACTGTGTGGGGCAGCCCTGACCAACAGCTCGGTGGTGTGTCTGTCCGGCCAGCACCCAACGACCGAGGACTACATCGGATCGTTTCAGGAAGCCTACGGCTCGGATGTCGTCAGCTCGTTTGCCAAGTTCGGCAAACGCGTCCTGGACTGGACGACGATTGAGGTTGATCTGCGCCAGGCCTTCCGCGAGGCAAAGAATCCGCCCCAGGGCGTGTCCATGCTGGAAATCCCGACCAACATCCTGTACCAGACCGACGACGAGACCAAACAGCGTCGGGGGGCCAAAATCTACGATACCGATGCCATTCGCTCACAGGGCGACCCGCGCAGCATCGAAAAGACGGCCGAACTGCTGTTCTCGGCCCAGCGTCCACTGATTGCCGGGGGTGACGGGATCTTCTGGTCCGACGCCCAGGAAGAACTCAAAGAGCTGGCCGAGCTGACCAGTACGCCGGTCTACTGCCGCCGGGCCGGTCAGGGCGCCCTGGACGAGGACAGCCCCTTGGCTATCCGTGGAGCGTGGAAGAAACCCTTTACCGGCAACGCTGACGTGGTGCTGGCGGTGGGCTTTCGTTTCTGGAGCGGTGAAAAATTCGGGGGACCGCCGACCTGGACGGATAAAGCCACCTATATCCAGGTCGATACCGACCCGCAACGCGTGGGCTGGCACGTCCCGGCCGAGGTCGGCATTGTCGGCGACCCCAAGCTCGTCCTGCGTCAGATAATCGACGCCATCAAAGCCATGCAGCTCGACTTCAGCGCCAAGCGCGAAAGCCCGTGGCTGCAACAGATGGTCGAAGTGCGTCAGAACTACGAACGCATGATCGACGAGCGGGCGGCCAAGACGCATAGTGACGTGCCGATTCATCCCGACCGACTGACCAAGGACCTGGTCTCGGTCATCGACAAGGACGCCACCCTGATCATCGACAGCTTCACCCTGAGCGGCTATACCAGCCAGTGGTTCACCGCCCATACCACCGGACAAATCGTGGACGCCGGGCCGCTGGCCCCGGTCGGGCACGGGGTCGGCATGGGGATTGGGGCTCAGCTCGGCCGACCGGGCAAACAGGTCATTATCGTCTCGGGCGACGGCGGCCTGGGCATTGGCGGCATGGATATGGAAACCGCCGCCAAATACAACCTCCCGATTATCTGCCTGCTGTGGAACAACAGCTCGTGGGGCCCGAGTTTCGAGCAGATGCCGCTGCTCAAGGGCCGGACCGACCCGTTCGATATGGTTCCCAATATTCGCTACGACAAGGTGTTCGAGCCGATGGGGGTGCATACCGAGCACGCCGAGACCCCGGACGAGATCATCCCCGCCCTGGAGCGGGCGCTCAAATCCGGCAAGACCTCACTCATCAATGTGCTGGGCGACAAGCGCTTCGGCCATCCGTCGCTGGGCGGCAACCTGCTGGGCTCAACCCAGGTCTAACGGACCTGATAGGTCTGATATGGTGCCTAGAGACGCCCCATCCAGGCGTCTCTAGGTATCTTTTGGCCAGGCTTTCTTGAGCACGATCTCGATCTCATCCAGCGGCGACAGGCCGCGATTGCGGAGGTGGCAGGTCCAGCCCTCAAACGTCCGCAGGTAGGACACGACGTGGCGGATCAAGCCCGGCTTGATC
Organism: uncultured Binatia bacterium (SeqCode); assembly: GCA_965243735.1. Lineage (GTDB taxonomy): Bacteria > Desulfobacterota > Binatia > Bin18 > Bin18 > JAAXHF01. Next base: position 742,419 of record CBDEVZ010000008.1, on the reverse strand, counting down.
CCGACTTCCCACTCGTCCAGCCACTCATCGCCCTCAAAATCCTCATCGTCCCAGGCTTCGGCCGGGATATCTGCGCTCAGAGAAAAGCGCAGGCGAAACGTCCGTTCTTCAGTCTCCGGCACGGCACCCTCCTACTCGCTCTCCAGCTCGCGTTTTGCCTCCAGCAGGCGTCTTTTCTGGTCCTGGTCGAGCTGGGGATAGCGCAACGGCAGCGCCCCGAGCCGAGCCGCGACAATATCGGCAACCAGAGCCCGGGCATACCATTTGTTGTCGGCCGGAACGATATACCAGGGAGCCCAGTCGGTGCTGGTGTGGGCCAGCATATCCTCATACGCCTGGCGGTAGTCCTTCCAGTGTCGCCGTTCATGAATATCAGCGTCGGAGAACTTCCAGTGTTTTTCAGGTTCGGTCAGCCGAGCCAGAAAGCGCTTTTTTTGTTCCTCTTTCGACAGGTGCAAATAGAACTTGAGGATTTGGGTAGCGTTCCGCACCAGGCCCTTTTCAAAGCTGTTGATGTCGTCAAAGCGCAGCTGCCAGATGTCCTCTCCGGGCTGGCCGAGCGGGAAGCGCTGGGCGTCGAGAAACTTTGGGTGCACCCGCACGATCAAGACCTCTTCGTAATACGAGCGGTTGAACACGCTGATCTGGCCTTTGGACGGCAGGTAGCGGCTCGGCCGCCACAAGAAGTGGTGTCGGACCTCCTCTTCGTTGGGCGCCGCAAAGCTGTGGACCACACAGCCCTGCGGGTTCACGCCCGAAAACACATGCCGGACCAGACCGTCCTTGCCCGAGGCGTCGGGCCCCTGCAGGATGATGAGAAAGGCGTATTCGGCGCTTGCCCACAGGACGCGCTGGGATTCTGTCAGGTCTGCGATATTCTCGCCCAGGGCCGTGCGCGCCTCGGACTTGTTCTTGAACTCGGGGCCGGCTTTTGTCCGGTAATCGTTCAGGCGGACCTTGTGGCCGGGCCTGACGAGATACGGGCTGTGATCGAAATGCGGTGCGGCAGGCATACGGTTCTCTCCGAAGAGGCACGATGATCTCTTCTTGATTCAGCGGCTTATCATCGTTCCCCTTTGCTGGGTGGCGCTCGGCGGACTCGCCCTGAGAGTGCCACGCGCGGCGAATTTGTCAAACACGGTGAACGATGAGGACCAGCTTCATCAACACCGGGGGGCTTGTCCCCAACGGGGAGGGGTGCAAAGTTAGGGCCGTGCACACAAGACGCCTGAGGTTCCTACGACTGCTCGTCCTGAGCGTCGGACTCGGCCTGTTCAGCCCGGCCTTTGCCACCGATGAACAGCGCGCCCGGGAGATTGTTGACCGGGTTGACCGCCTGCTGCGGGGCGATTCGAGCCGGGCGACCGTGACCATGCAGATCGTGACCGAAAACTGGCAACGCAGCCTGACCATGCAGATCTTGTCCCAGGGCACCCAGAATGCCCTGGTGCGGATACGACAGCCCAAAAAGGAAGCCGGTACGGCCACCCTGAAAGTCGATACTAATATCTGGAATTATCTGCCCAAGGTCAGTCGCACAATCAAAATTCCCAGCTCGATGATGATGGCTTCCTGGATGGGCAGCCATTTCACCAATGACGATCTGGTCAAAGACAGCCTCCTCGTGCGTGACTATTTTCTGGAGATCGCCTTTGAGGGCGACCGGGATGGCGCCCCGGTGTATGAATTTTTGCTCACCCCCCGGCCCGAAGCGCCGGTGGTGTGGGGGAAAATCGAGCTCGAAGTGCGCCAGGACGACCTGATGCCGACCTGGCAGCGCTATTACGACGAGGACGGGACGCTGATGCGCGAGCTGCTGTTCTCGGCCTACACCACCCTGGGCGGCCGCCTGGTGCCGGCCCGCATGGTCATGCAGCCCCAGGACAAACCCCAGGAACAGACCGTGATTGTGTATGACGACCTGGAGTTCGACATTCCGATTGCGGCCGACACCTTTTCCCTGCGCAATCTGGAACGCTAGCGGTGAGCATCCGACTCGTGCAGCTGGCCTGGCGCAACCTGTGGCGCAACCCGCGACGCACCTTCATCAGCGTCACGGCGATCGCCCTGGGCTATGCCATGCTGCTGCTGTTCGCCTGCCTGCTGCACGGCCTGAGCCGGCAAATGATCGACAACGGCACGCGCATGGGACTGTCGCATATGCAGGTCCACGCCCCGGACTATTACCCCGACCGCTCACTCCACCATACGCTGGGGGGACGGACGGGAACCGAGCTTGACGGGCTGCTGACGGCCCTGACCACCCAACCCCAGGTCCTGGCCGTCGCCCCGCGGGTGTACGGCTATGGCCTGGTGAGCGGCACCGACCACTCGGCCGGAGCCGACCTGCTCGGCATTGATCCGACCCGTGAGCAACAGATTTCGCGTTTTCACACCCGCCTTACCAGCGGCCGCTTTCTCAATCCGCAGGCCACGGACGGCGCCAATGAGGTCGTGCTGGGCGAGAAGCTGGCCAGTACCATTGCCGTCGAGCCGGGCAGCGAGATCATCCTGCTCACCCAGGCTGCGGACGGCTCAATGGGCAATGACCTGTACACCGTGGTCGGCATTCTGCGGACCGGGTCTGAGGCCATCGACCGGGGCACTGTCCTGATGCCCCTGGCCGCCAGCCAGGAGCTGCTGAGCCTGACGGCCAACCGGATTCATGAAATCGGCGTGCTGACCACCACCGCAGACATGGCCAGCGCGGTTGCCGGCCGGCTCGAAAGCCACCTCGGCGGGACGCTGCCGATCCGGGTGCGGGCCTGGCCCGAACTGTCCCCAGCCTTGGCCGGCTATGTCCAAATGAACGAAAGCTCAAACACCTTTCTTTTTGCGATTATCTTTCTCGTCGCCATCATCGGGGTGATGAACACCATGCTGATGGCAGTGTTTGAACGGACCCGCGAGTGTGGCGTGCTCATGGCCCTGGGGCTCCGGCCGATGTCCATGACCCTGCTGATCGTGCTCGAAGCCAGTCTGCTGGCCGGGGTGAGCGTCGCCCTCGGAGCCTGCCTTGGTGGGCCGCTGGTGTGGTATCTCCAGACCTATGGGCTTGATTTACGCACCGTCATGGGAGAGCTGTCCCTGGCCGGTGTCGTCCTCGACCCCATCTGGTACGGCCAACACGACTTTCCCACCTATCTGCGGGCCGCGCTGGGGCTGGCGCTGGTGGCCGTGGTATCGGCGCTCTATCCGGCTATTCGAGCGGCGCGCTTCCGGCCGGTTGAGGCCATGCGACGGGTGTGAGCCATGCGACGAGCCTCCCTGCTCCTGAGCCTGGCCTGGCGCAACCTGTGGCGACACGCGCGGCGGACCATGCTGACCGTCCTGGCGCTCGGCCTGGGGCTGGGTTTATTGCTCCTGTCGCTGGGCCTGGGTGACGGCGGCCATGAACAGATGATCGTCAACGGCATCAAGCTGGGCGGCGGTCATGTGGTGATTCAGGCCGAGGGCTATCAGCTCAGCCAGTCCCAGGATCTGCTCATTCCCGCCCATCTCGTCTCAAGCGTTGACCACACCCTGGGCACCGACCGCGCGCTTCATAGCGTCAACCCCCGCCTGCTGGCCTCGGGGCTGCTCAGTTCTGCGGCCAACGCCTCGGGTGTGGGTATTGTCGGCGTCCAGCCACACGCTGAGCAGATCGTCTCGCTGATTCCGCAGCGTATGGTCGCCGGCTCGTATCTGAACGGAGAGCAGTCTTCAGGGCTTGTGATCGGGGATGAGCTGGCCACAAAGCTCAAGGTCCGGGTCGGCTCAAAAGTCGTTCTCATGGCCCAGGCCGTCCATCCGCAGACGGGCAGCCGGAACGGAGGCGGGGGAGAGATTCAGAGCGGTCTGTTCCGGGTCGTCGGCATCTTCCACACCGGTCTGCGCGAGCTGGACGCCTATCTGGTCCACCTCGCCCTGCCGGCAGCCCAGGCATTTTTACAGGCGGACGATCAGCTCAGCCAGATCGCCGTTTTCCTGCATCAGGATAGCGCCACCGTGGCGGCGGCAGACGCCTTGCGGACCCAATTCACACCGACTGAGATTGAGGTTCTGACCTGGCGTCAAGCCCTGGCCGAGCTGGCCCGATTTGTCTGGCTCGACGATGCCTTCAACTATGTCATGAACGGCATGATCCTGGTCATGGTCAGCCTGGGCGTGCTGAACACCATGCTGATGGCGGTCTTGGAGCGGCGCTACGAACTCGGCGTGTGCGCTGCGGTCGGCCTCCAGCCGGCTCAGCTGTTGACCCTGGTCATGTATGAGTCGGTGCTCCTCATCCTGCTCAGCCTGATCCTGGGCCTGATCCTCGGGCTGGGCGGTCACTGGTATTTTGCGACCTATGGCCTGGATATGCGCGTCTTCACCGAGACCGACCTGCCGATTGCGGGGACCGTCTTTGACCCGATCTTGTACTCCTCGCTGAGTATCACACGGATTATCTGGGCGGTCGGCATAGTCGGCGCGCTGGCTCTCCTGATGGCCGCCTACCCGGCCTGGAAAGCCGCCCGCACCGAACTGCCCGGGGCACTCCGAACCATGTAGGAACAGCCATGAGCGACTGGGCGGTCGAACTCAAAGACGTAACCAGGACCTACCGGACCGACGGCCTGGAAGTGCCCGCTCTACGGGGCGTTGACCTCCACATCGCCACGGACGAATTCCTGGCTATCGCCGGGCCGTCCGGCTCGGGCAAGACCACCCTGCTGAACATCATCGGTGGCCTCGACCGGGCCGACGACGGACAGGTACGGGTAGCCGGTCAGGATTTTCACACCTTATCCAACAGCCGGCTGGCCCGGTTGCGGCTCCGGCACATCGGCTTCGTGTTTCAGGCCTATAACCTGATCCCGGTCCTGACCGCCCGGGAGAACGCCGAGTTCACCCTGCTGCTCCAGGGGGTCTCCGAAGCACAGCGGCGGGCGCGTATCGACCAGCTGTTTACCGAGATCGGCCTGAGTGGTCTCGAAGACCGACGGCCCACCCAGCTGTCCGGCGGCCAGCAGCAGCGGGTGGCCGTTGCCAGAGCCATGGCGACCCAGCCGGCCCTTATCCTGGCCGACGAGCCGACCGCCAACCTCGACTCGTCCACGGCGGCGGCCCTGCTGGATGTCATGGCGCAGCTCAACCACACCCACGGCACGACGTTCATCTTTTCCACCCACGACCCGCAGGTCATGGAACGCGCCCGGCGTCTCATCCGTTTGCGGGACGGTCGGATTGTGAGCGACGAGCGTCAGCCAAGCTCAGCACCCGAGTCATGACGGCCCGCCTGCGCTTCAGCCTGCTGGTATGTGTGCTCGTCCACCTGAGCTTCCTCCCCGATGCCCACGCCCTGTGGGATGACCCCACCGACAGCCCGTTGCGCCTGACCGGCTACGTCAAAACCCTGGCCCTGGGCCAGGAGCCGGCCCTGCCCGGCCTGTCCGCTACGGCCACCGACCTCACCCGCGCGCGAGTGATGCTCGAAGGTGATATCGGCAGTTGGCTGAGTTGGACGGTCCACTACGAGCATATCGGCATCATCAATCCGAGTGCGGAAACACGGGCGGGTCTGTTTTCCGGCGACCGCCACACAGACGGCTCTTCCGTGTTGCCTTTTGACTGGACGGCCAGACACAACAGCGGCTTTGTGTGGCGTCATGCCTTGGACCGCGCCAACGTGCAGCTGAGCCTGCCTGCGGCCGATATCATTATCGGGCGGCAGGCCGTGTCCTGGGGGGTGGGCCGGGTGTGGACGCCGGCCGACCTGTTTGTAGCCTTCTCCCCAGTTGCCATCGACCAGGAGTTCAAGCCCGGTATAGACGCCTTCCGGACCAAGGTTTCGCTGGGCCAATTTTCCCAACTCGACATCGTGTACGCCGCCTTTGATGAGAGCTTTCGGCACCACGCCATGGGGCTGCGCGGCCAGACCAGCGTGCGGGATTTCGACCTCGGCCTGATGGCCGGGCGGTTTTTCCACGACCTTGTGGTCGGTCCCTTCTTTGACGGCCAGGTGCGGGGAGTCGGCGTCCGGGGCGAGTTCACCTTTACCCGCAACAACGCCGGGCGGGTCTCCGAGCGGCGGACCTTCTTCCGGGCCGTCAGCAGCGTAGACTACCGTTTTCTCAACGGCCTGTACGCACTCCTGGAATACTATTACAACGGCTTCGGTCAGGCCGATGCAGCCTCGTATACCCGCCTGGCGACCTCGCGACGCCTGGCCCGGGGCGAGATCTTCAATCTCGGCCAGCACTACCTCGGCGGCCTGCTCGACTATGAATTTCATCCCCTGGTCCAAGGCTTCCTGTTCGGCCAGTGGAACCTGCTCGATCTGAGCGGCTTGGTCGGCCCGCTCATCAGCGTGTCGATCAGCGATGAGGCCGACCTGCGGCTGGGCGCCTATTTTCCGTGGGGCGCCCGCATTCGTGGCACACGCCTGCGGAGCGAGTACGGCCTGTATCCACGCATCTACTACGCCCAGCTGCGTCTGTATTTCTGACGCTGTCATCCGTTCGATTAAGGAGGCAATCATCGTGAACGACCAGCTGAATTCCGAAGAGCGGGAAATTTTGGAGAAGTTCGAGCGGGGCGAGTTGCGACCTGCTTCCAACGTCGAGCACGAGCGCGACCAGGCTCGTCAAGCGGCTCGCAATACGTTCAACAAGACCCGGCGAGTCAACCTGCGGGTGACCGAACGTGACTTCAGTCTTGCCCACGCCCGGGCGCGGGAGGAGGGCATCCCGTATCAGACGCTCTTGTCCAGCGTTATCCACAAATACCTCTCGGGCCGGCTGGTCGAGAAGAGGTAGGACGGACATCCTCGTCTTGGAAGAGAAGACTGATGGTATGTTGGTGGAAGTACTGGCCGCAGGTGGACCGCCGGATGCCCGCTGCAAGAGGCAGGCGGTATCGAAGCCTTCCTACGGCACAAGGTCTTGCCCTACGCCATCGACGCCTGGTATCAGCCCGACAGTGTAAAGATCGGCTACGAGATCAGCTTCACCAGCTACTTCTACAAACCGCAGCCCCTACGCAGCCTGGATGAGATCCGGGCCGACATCCTGGCGCTGGGAAAGGAGACCGAGGGGCTGCTCGACGAGATCATCGGGGGTAACAGCAAGTCATGAACATACGTGATGACGGCCTCCGTAGGGGCGACGCACGCGTCGCCCCTACAACGAACCGGCGCCGGTCTCTGCGTCTCCCCCGGTTCGATTATACCCAGCAAGAGGCGTATTTCGTGACCGTCTGTACCCGAAACCGAGCCTGTCTATTCGGCGAAATCTTGAACGGAGAGATGCAGTTGAACGATATCGGGAGGGTCGCGCATAGGACGTGGGAGGAAATCTCCACCCATTTTCCCCAGGTGGAAAGAGACGCCTGGGTCGTCATGCCGAATCATATACATGGCGTTATCGTTGTTGTCGGTCCACCCGTAGGGGCGACGCATGCGTCGCCCCTACAACGCCCGTCCGGTCCGCCGAAACGTTCCATTGGTGCCATTGTCGGCTCCTACAAGTCTGCTGTGTCGAAACGCATCAACACAATGCGTGGCACCCCCGGCGTAGCGGTCTGGCAGCGCAATTACTACGAACACATTATCCGGAATGAAGCCACGTTGAATCGGATTCGGCAATACATTGCGGACAACCCGACTAGATGGGCGGAAGACCCAGAAAATCCGGCGCGGCAATCGCATAAAGAGAAAAGGCATGACCGCTGATTGCAAGAATCCTGGCAGGACACGCGAGGCCGGAGACATAGGGGCGACGCACGATACCACCCACGACGCCGCAATCCGCGACGTAGGGGCGACGCATGCGTCGCCCCTACCGGGTCTTCACAATCTCAAACCCTACTCTGCCTACAAAGATTCCGGCGTGCCGTGGCTGGGAGAGGTGCCGGCGCATTGGGAGGTACGGCGAGTTCGGTCAATAGCGCAGATAATCAACGGCGCAACACCCGCAAGCAACAGACCTGAATATTGGGAGGGCGATATCAGTTGGCTCACGCCGGAGGATTTAGGACAGCTACCAAGCCGATATGTCAACAAGAGCGTACGAAGAATAACGAACGAGGGGTGGTATCATGCTTACGGAACTACCCTCGCTCCGGCAAGGAGTCTGGCTATCTCAACACGGGCACCGATTGGACACCTCGGTATTCTGTCTTCCACAGCATGTGTCAACCAAGGGTGTAGACTGCTGGTGCCAACTGAAGCTGTTCAGTCTGAATACCTCTATTACGAGCTGGAAGTCGTTCGGTCCGAGCTGGAATCACTGGGGCAAGGAAGCACTTTCACCGAACTCTCTCGGGCGAAGCTGGCTGGGTTCGCACTCACGGTCCCTCCCCTCCCCGAACAAACCGCCATCGTCCGCTTCCTGGACCACGCAGACCAGCGCATCCAGCGCTACATCCACGCCAAGCAGAAGCTGATGGCGCTGCTGGAGGAGCAGAAGCAGGCTATCATCCACCAAGCCGTCACCGGCCAGATCGATGTGCGTACCGGCCAGCCCTACCCGGCCTACAGGCCCTCCGGCGTGGAGTGGCTGGGCGACGTGCCGGCGCATTGGCAGGTCGCTGCTCTGCGCCATAGATACTCGCAGTGTCTTGGGAAGATGCTCGACTCCAAGCGCATCACCGGCTACCACTCGCTCCCGTATCTGCGGAATGTTGATGTTCAGTGGGATCAGATCAACACCAGAGACCTTCCCACTATGGATATTCCGCCAGACGAATATGAATGCTTTGAACAGAACTTGGGCGAGACACTTGACGCCGCTGCTCCGACCAACCCGCAAAGGCGCTACCGCCGCACGGCCGGCGTTTCGACCCCCAGACCACGCCCGCGCCAGGCCAGATACAGCTCAAGATTGACGTACTCGTCAGCCCCGGAGGCCAGTGGCTCGGCCCGGATGGCGGTATTACACCAGGCGAACATGCGGTGGCTGGAGCCGAGGCTTTGCCAGGTATGGCGATAGACCGGAAAGCCGTTGATCTGACCCTGGCTGAGGATATCGCCGCGCAGGCGTTGCCCGGCGTACCTGTCATGACACTGGGCGCAGGCCATATCGAGCTGACCCCGGCGGCGCTCAAAAAAATCCCGACCAGCCTCAAAAAACGGTCTGGCCGGTCCCTCGATCTCAACCTGGAGCGGCAAGCCGCGCGACTGAAAGCCGACCAGCGCGGTCAGGGCCAGCAACTCCTCGGACTCGTACGCATAGGCGGCCGCCCCGAGCCGTTCGTCACGGCAGCGGTTGATCTGTTGTTCGAGATTGATCAGTTTGTTGTGACGAGTATCAAAACGGGGATAGCGAGTTCGGGTGCCGCGCATGCTGACCGCAGGGTCGGTGTGACAGCTGGCGCACGACCTACGGCTCGGGCCGTGCGGCTGTGTCCACAACTCACTTCCCCGCTCGATCCACAGCAGGCCCGGATTGCCGAATGCGTCATTCTGCAAGCGCTGGTTTTCCTCCGACAGATACACATAGCCCGAACGGCGACCGTCCACCACAGTGGGTGAGCCTGTCTCCGTGCGGTCAGGATCGACGCGATGCGGACGGGAAGCCGGCAGTTCGGCCGGTCCAGCCGCCCGCAGGCTGAGGAGATAGGCGACCACATCCTCAATCTCCTGGGCAGTGAGAATAGGCCGCCCGCGGTAGGACGCACGCACCCGGTGCAGCCCCTGGGTGGAATAATAGGCCGGCATGATGGTGTGCGGGTCGAACGCCTTGGGATTGACCAGCCGCCGGCGCAGCTCAGCCGCGCCGGAGCGACTGCCGATGCCATCCAGGGGCAGCCCCAGACTGCCGTGAAACTGACGCCCGGGCAGCGGCATGGCGTGACACACCACACAGTCGCCACGCTCGCGGTCGAGCACGATACGTCGCCCGCGTTCGATATCGCCGGGCTGGTCGCTGAGGGCAGCCGGCAGAGCGGGTTTTGGGCTCGGAGCGGACCCATCGGCAAGACCAGAGGCAAGACACAGCCCCCACACGCCGGTCAGGACGGCCAGGACCGCCGAAAGAGCATTGAGAAAAAACATCCTAGCCAAAGGTATCGGCCGTGATATTGGCGTACCATGATCGGGCATAGTCGGCTTCCAGGGCGCGGGTTGCGTCGGGGGCGTCGAGCGGGCTGGTCCCGCTTGAGCCGGGCACAACCCGAATCGTGTCGTTTTCAACCCGATAGACCGCGCTGATAGAAATGCCGTAGTCGGGCGCAACTAGACTGTAACAGGTGTTCATCAACACCGGCTGGGCGAGCGGCTGGCCGCGCAGCTGGGCGACGATGGCCAGCGCGCAGGCCTTGGCCTGAATATTGGCGCTGAAGGCCGACTTGGGCATGGGGTTGGCGATGGCCGCGTCACCGATGACATGCACGTCCGGATGCACGACCGACTCAAAGCTGCTGGCTTTGACCGCACACCAGCCCCGATCCTGGTCAAGTCCGGCGGTGCGGGCAATCGCCGCCGCCCGCTGCGGCGCAATAATGTTGGCCACGGCCGGTGTGTATTCGTCAAACTCGGCGCGGACGACGCCCGTCCGGCTATCGACCTCAATGACCCGTCCGCCCTGACTGCCCGCCACCCATTCGAGCAGGCCGGGATACAAGCGCTGCCAGGCGGCCAGAAACAACCGGTCCTTGGTAAACGTGTCTTTGGCATCCAGGATCAGGACTTTTGACCTGGGCTTGTGAATTTTGAGATAGTGGGCGATCAGACTCGCCCGCTCGTAGGGTCCGGGCGGACAGCGGTAGGGCGTCTCTGGAACCGCAATCACCACCAGCCCGCCATCCTCCATGGCCGTGAGCTGGCGGCCCAGCAGGACGGTTTGTGGCCCGGCCTGCCAGGCGTGGGGGAACACCTCGGCCGCAGCCCGGTCGTAGCCGTGCGGCGCTCCCCAGCGCAGCTCAACCCCTGGCGAGAGCACCAGCTTGTCGTAGGTCAGGCTCCGGCCGTCGGTCAGATCGAGGCGGCGCCGGGCCGGGTCGATCTGTGTGGCCTGAGCGTGTAGAAGCCGCACCCCATAGCGGTCCTGGAGCGTGCGATAGCCATGGGTCAGGGAGGCCAGGTCACGCAGACCAACCAGGGCGGTGTTGCTGAACGGACAGCTGATAAACCGCTCTTCGGCTGTCACCAGGCTGACCTCAAGCTCGGGGGCGGCCAAGCGCAGATATTTGGCGCATGTCGCCCCTCCAAAGCCGCCGCCGAGCACCACGACTTGGCCGGAGGGCTTGGCCCACAGGCGGGATCTCGGCAGCCCGGCCAGGGGCAGGCTGCCGACAAGGCCCAACGCTTGGCGACGCGTCAGCACCGGCATATGTGGCAGCACTCCTCTCCTGGAGATAAGCTGCTCAGGATTCACCCTCTCGCCCGAAATGGGCGACCACGGCCTCGATATCCGCAGGGGCAAGCCCAGCGGCAATATACTGCATGACCGTCGCCGGACGTTTTTCGGTCCGAAAGGCATCCATCGCCTGCCTGAGGGCTTCGGGCGACAGGCCATCGAGCCCGGGAATCGCTCCCCGGCTGCGCCCGCCCGGACCGTGACACACGGCGCACGCCGAGGCCAGGGCCGCGCCACGAGCGGCGGGCGGATCAGCGCCGGCCGGATGAGTGACGAACAGCAGCCCCAGAAACGCCACCAGCCCCAGGATCGAGGAGTGTCTCAGTTTGCATTTCTTTCCTGGAGGAGCATTCTCCTGCCCGGAAATCCCTCCGCGTTTCAGGCTTCCCCCTTTGAAAAAAGGGGACTGAGGGGGATTTTCCCGGCGCGAGTAGCGGACTGAGAGCAGGCTGGTGTGGGTTCTACGGGCAAGCATGTCCAAACTGCAGGACCGCATGGGGTTTCACTGGCCGACCGTAATTGCCACACGCTCGGAGGTGGTGACTCCGGCGTCGTCGGTCCACGTGCACTCCAGTTCACCCGACGACTCGGCGGTGGTGAAAAACGAGAAATACGGGTTGGCGGCAATGCCGGGAAACAGCTCGGCGTGGAACACCTCCTGGCCGTTATACCGACACACAAGCGTATGCACGATATTCTTTGGAATCTTGTGGCCGACGTTGTCATACCGCAGGCCGGTTTCCATAGGATGGCGGATGAGCAGGCGCACCTCAAAAATCTGGCCGGCTGTGAGCCGCTTCGGAACGTGTATTCTCGCTGCCGCCATAGCCCAGCCCGCTCAGCTGCCCTCGACACACGCCGCCGCAGTGACCGCCACCTCGGCCGTATCCAGCCATGCCGACCCGTCGTTCATCACCGCCAAGGCCAGCACCCGCTGGGTGCCGGCCAGCCGAATCCGCGTGTTCACCTCGGCCCGTCCGGCACGCGGGCCGAGAGAGAAGCGGGCAATAAGCGGGCGGGGATTCTTCTCCGAGAAGATATGGATCTGCCGCACATAGGCCGCGGTCGTCATCGGGCTCTCGACCTCGACCTTGAGCCGCACCGAATTCCCGCTCTCGGCCAGGGTCGGCAGGCTGAGCCTGACCCGCCCGAGCCGGGGCAGCACGCCGCCCGTGGCGTCACGGATGAGCGGTCTCAGCTTTTCCGGCAAGACGTCTTGGGCGATGGCTTGGCCCGGCTCGACCGCCCGAGCCGGGCGCGGCTTGAGCAGCGACACCAGCGGCAGGCCCAGTAGCGCGCCCAGCAGACGGCGGCGCGGCAGTCGCCCGTACGGTGAATGATTGAACGAGGCAGTCATCTATGCCCAGCGTACATCATGATGCTTGAGCGGCAGGGAGCGGATGCGTTTGCCGGTGGCGGCGAAAATCGCGTTGCACAGCGCCGGGGCCAGCGGGGACATGCCCGGCTCTCCAGCTCCGCCCCAGAAACCACCGCTGGGGGCCAGGATCGTCTCGACCTTGGGCATCTCGGCAATCCGCATCATCTGGTAGTCATGGAAATTGGACTGTTCGACCCGGCCGTCCTTGATCGTAATCTCGCCGTACAGCGCGGCCGTCAGCCCGTACACCACGCTGCCCTCGAGCTGGGCTCGCACCGAGTCGGGGTTGGCGACATAGCCGCAGTCGATGCCGACCAGCACCCGGTCGATGTGGAGGGCGCCCGCGTCGTTGACCGACACCTCGATAACGGCTGCGGTATAGCTGCCATAGGCGTCCTGCACGGCAATGCCGCGGTGTACCCCTTTTGGCGGCGCGGTGTCCCAGTCCGCAGCCTCGGCCACCGCATCAAGAATAGCCAGGTCTTTAGGCGCCCCGGCCAGAAGTTTGCGGCGAAACCGATACGGGTCCTGGCCTGCGGCCTGGGCCAGCTCATCAATGAAACACTCCCGAAAGAAGGGGTTGTGGGTATGGGCCACCGCCCGCCACGGTCCGGGTGGCACATGGGTGTTCCGCATGGCGTATTCCATGTGGACATTGGGGAAGGCGTAGGGCGCGTCGGCAAAGGTCCGCACCCCGACCATGTCAACCCCGTCCCGGACCAGACCGGGACGCACCGTGCTGAAAATCGACTGCTCGGCCTGGCGCACGTACCAGGCGCTGGGTTCACCCGCAGCATCCAGGCCGGCCCTCATGCGGACCAGCGCGACCGGTCGATAGCGGCCGTGCTGGATATCCTCTTCCCTGGACCAGATCAATTGGACCGGGGTGCCGGGCATGGTTTTGGCGATCCTGACAGCCTGGCGTACAAACTCGATATACAGCCCCCGGCGGCCAAAGCCGCCGCCCAGATCGACCTTGTGGACCTCGATCCGCTCAACCGGCACCTCGGCCGTCTCGGCCGTCACCGCCACGGTGGCCTCGCTGTTCTGAGCCGGAGCCCAGACATCGACCCGCGCGTCGGTATACAGCACGGTGCAGTTCTGGGGCTCCATGGTGGCGTGTTCCAGATACGGCGCGTAGTACTCGGCCTCGACCGTCTTGGCCGCACTGGCGAAGGCCTGGTCCACATCGCCCTGGTGGCGCGAGACGGGAGCCGATTCGAGATCCAGGCCCTCGCGCAGGAAGTCCATGATGCTGGCGCTGCTGACCGTGGCGTTGTCACCAAAGTCCCACTCAATCGGCAGGGCGCGGAGCGCCTGATGGGCATTCCACCAGCTCTCCTTGGCCACCACAACGACTGCGTCTTCCAGGGGCAGGACTTTGATAAATCCGCGCATGTCGGCAATTTTATCGGCCTGGACACTTTTCAGCCGGCCGCCGAACACTGGGCACTGGGCAATCGCCGCATAGACCATGCCCGGCAGCCGGGTATCGATCGCATATGCGGTCTTACCGGTCACCTTGTCCGGGATATCGAACCGGGCCGCAGGCTGGCCGAGCCGTTTCCAGGTCGCGGGATCCTTGAGCGGCGGGTCGGCGGGAATCGGCAGCCGGGCCGCATCGGCCGCCACCGCACCAAAACTCAGCTGACGCTGGGTCGGCGGATGGCTGATCAGGCTGTTGTCGGCCACGCACTCTGAGAGCGGCACACCCCAGTGCAGGGCTGCCGCCTCAGTGAGCATCAACCGGGCCGCCGCCCCGGCCTGGCGCAGATACTCCTGGCTGTCCCGGATCGACCGACTGCCGCCGGTCGCCATGGTGTGAAAAATACGCCCGCGTCTCAGGTGTTCGCTGGTGGACGCATACTCGGCCCGCACCTTGCTCCAGTCGCAGGCCAGCTCTTCGGCGACCAGCATCGGCAGGCCGGTGAAACTGCCCTGGCCCATCTCCACCCGGGCCACCCGAATGGTAATCGTGTCGTCCGGGTGGACCAGGATCCAGGCCGTGACCTCCGGGCTCTGCTCGGCGGCCGCCTGCGCGGTCTCGGCCGCGCCGCGGTCGGGCAGGACGACTTCCAACAGCAGGCCGCCGCCGACTGCGGCGGACCGTAACAGAAACGCACGACGGGATAGCTGTTTCATCGTCGCCTCCTCATCCGCTCTGCTGGGGGTTCGAGGCCGGCTTTCCGGCCGCAGTATGAATCGCGGCGCGAATCCGCGCGTACGTGCCGCAGCGACAGATATTGGTAATCGATCCGTCGATATCGGCGTCGGTCGGCTTGGGATTTTTTGCCAGCAGGGCGGCTGCGGCCATAATCATGCCCGTCTGACAGTAGCCACACTGGGGCACCTGGTGCTCAACCCAGGCCCGCTGCAAAGGGTGGCTGCCGTCTGCGGACAGGCCCTCTATGGTCGTAATGTTTTTGCCGACGGCAACCGAAACCGGGATGACGCACGAGCGTGCCGCCTCGCCGTCGAGGTGGACGGTACACGACCCGCACTGGGACATGCCACAGCCAAACTTGGTGCCGGTCAGCCCCAGGATATCCCGCAGCACCCACAGCAGGCGCATGTCAGAGCTGACCTCAAGGCGATGTTCGGTTCCGTTCACGGTCAGGGAAATCATGCTTGCTCCTTCTTCCGCGCCAGGATGCGGACGGCCTTCAGGAACTGTTTGATCCAGCGCCGCTGATTACCGCTCCAGGCCCAGGGCGGCCAGATCCTGCCAGTAGGCTTCTTCCGGCACCATGCCGATCTGGCGCCTCTTGCCACCCATGATGACCGTCGGCACCGCGCTGACCAGGTGGGCATCAACCGCCTCGACACACTGCTGGCGGACCTGATCCTGAAAGGCCTTGTCCTCGATGTCGCGCAGAAAGGCGGTCATATCCAGGCCGCACGTCCGGGCCACGGCCACGAGGTTGTCCTTGTCGATGAGACTCTTGCTGTCAATGAAAAAGGACCGGAAGAGCTGGGTGTGGAAGTTCAGGAACAGCTCCTCACCCTGGCGCTGGGCGGCTACACCGGCCTCCAGGCCCGGCATACTCCAGCGCGGAAACTCCTCGTGCGGCCACATGGTGTAGGACAGGTTTTCCGGCTCGGCCAGCGCCGAGGCGCGTTTCCAGGCATTCTCGGCATAACTGTCGCGAAACTGAAACGGCCGGGGGTCATACTGGAGACGCAGGGCAAACGGGTGCCATTTGATGCTGACTTTATCGCCGTAGTGCTGTTTGATCTTCTGCAGGCGCACGGCCGCAGGATAGCACCAGGGTCACAGATAGTCGGAGAACTCGATAATTTCGATTGGCGTATCCATAGCTACTCTCCCCTTTTTTCCTGCAATCTGGCGATGACGGCGTCATGGACGCGTCCGTTTGAGACCACCGCCGTGCCGCTATAAATCGAGGGACTGCCGCTGAAGTCAGAATAGCGCCCGCCCGCCTCGGTCACAAGGATCTTGGTCGGCGCCACGTCCCAGGGTTTGATCTCCGGCTCAAGCGCGACCTCGGCCTGGCCGCCGATCACCAGGCTGTGGCCGAGCGCATCGCCAAAGCCGCGCTGCCGGGCGGTCGCGTCCACCAGGGATAAAAAAGCCGGCCAGCAGGGGCAGCTCTTCAGGTCGTTCAAGCCGCCGTGAATGAGCATGGACCGGTCCAGGTGTTCGACATCCGACACCCGCACCCGCCGATCACTGGCTGACGCCGCCTGGTCCTGGACAAACGCCCCCTGGCCGTGTCGGGCGTACAGCAGCTCGCCCAGCGCCGGCGCATACATCACCCCGGCCGTAATCTGGCCGGCTTCTTCCAGGGCAACCAGGACGGCAAAAAACGGGATGCCGCGGATGAAGTTCTTGGTGCCGTCAATCGGATCGATGATCCAGCGCGCGTCGCCCCTGCCCAGCCGCTCACCCAGCTCTTCGCCCAGGAAACCGTGGTCCGGGAAGCGCTGGCTCAGGATGCGGGTGATGCACGCCTCGCTCTCACGGTCGGCGCGGGTGACCGGCGTGCGATCCGCCTTGGTTTCAACGCTGAGATTTGTTCGGAAATAGTGCTGGGCGATCTCACCGCCGGCTTTGGCCGCCTCGATTGCGGCCGACATAATGGCGTCCATGCAGACACCCCCGCTACAGCAGCCCGCGCACCACCCCGCCGTCAACCTGGATACTGACCCCGTTGACATAGCTGGCCGCTTCCGAGGCCAGAAAGACGATGACGTTGGCCATCTCCTGGGGGTCGCCGACCCGTTTCAGCGGAATATTGGCGGCGCTGGCCTCCAGCGCCTGGTCAAACGACTGGCCGGCCCGCTCGGCCCGAGCGGTGATGCCGCTGCGCAAGCGATCAGTTAGAATCAGACCCGGCAGGACGGTGTTGACGGTGATATTGTGGCTGCCGACTTCCCGCGACAGCGTCTTGGCCATGCCGACCACCGCCGGCCGCACGCCGTTTGACAGAATCAGGCCGTCAATCGGCTCCTTGACCGACATCGACATCACGGACAGCAGGCGACCCCAGTTCTGCTGTTTCATATGCGGCAGCACCCGTCGCATGAGCCGCACGGTGCTGAGGAAGTTGAGGGCAAAGGCCGCTTCCCAGGCCGCGTCATCCATGTTGTCAAAGCCGCCCATGGGGGGACCGCCGGTATTGGCGACCAGCACATGGACGGTACCGAAGCGGGCCAGGGTCTCATCCACCACCCGGTCGGTTGCCTCGGCCTGTGCCAGGTCGCTCGGCACGGCCAGAATGTCCGCGCCGGTGTTCTGGCGAATCTCTGCTGCGGTGGCGTTCAGCTGGTCGGGGTCGCGGGCGGCAATCGTGACCTTGGCACCCTCGCGGGCAAAACCCAGGGCGGCCGCCCGGCCAATGCCTTTGCTGGCGCCGCCGACAATGACGACTTTGTCTTGCAATCCGAGATCCATCACACACCTCTCTGGGCAGAAACGGGAAAGCTCAGGCAGAGCCTGACTCAGGCCCTGAGGTAGCCCTTGTTGAGATAAAACTCCCGCACCGCCGCCTCAAAGCCCGGCGGGTTATCGCCCATCACCGAGTGGCCCGCCCCGGCGACCAGGGCAAACTCCGAGCCGGGGATGGCGGTCTGGAGCAGCCGCGCCCCGTCCAGCGACAGCACATCGCTTTCGGCGCCTTTGACCAGCAGCGTCGGGCAGGTGATTTTTTTGACCTCCTGGGACAACTCTTCCTGCATCTGTTTGATATCGCCCCGGCGATGGCCCTCGCTGAAATAGGTGTCGTACTTCCAGGTCCACTTGCCGCTGGGCAGCTGCTTGAGGTTGTAGACCACAGTGTACTTGCGGATGATCTCCAGGGGGCGGCGGGGGTTAAACTTGTGGATGACCGCGGCCGCCTCGTCCAGAGAATCGAACTCGCGGAAATCCTTCATGAAGTTGCGGATATTCTGCACGCCCTTGTTTTCGACCCGGGGGCCGACATCAACCACGACCAGGGCTTCAACCCGATCCGGATTGTTGGCTGTAAACGACAGCGAGTTGGCCCCGCCCATTGACATGCCGGTCAGAAAAAAGCGGTCCAGGCCGAGCGCGGTGGTAAACGCCTCGACATCCTTGACCATGCTGCGGCGCGAGTAGTCTTTGTCGGCTGCCCAGTCGGTATCGCCGTGGCCGCGCTGGTCAAAAGCCATGACGTGAAAGTGGGGAGACATGGCGGCCGCGAACAAGTCCCAGGTATGACAGGTTTGGCCGACTCCGTGGAGGAGGACCAGCGGGGGGTTGGCGGGATCGCCCCAGTCCAGGTAGTGAAATTTCAGTCCATTGGCCTCGACATAACAATCGGTTGACTGTGCCGTCATGCATTCCCCTCCTTGTCAGCTGTGCCGTTCGCCTCTCCCGCCACGCGGGAACTCAGGCGGGGATCAGGATAGAGGAAAAGCAACACGGAGGGAAGAGAGAAGACCGCTGCCTCTCCTTCGGGCAGGGGACAACCCACCCCGGCCTTCGGCCACCCCTCCGAGGAGGGGAGCCGCGTGAGCGGCGGGGTGGGTGCCGTCAGCTGTGGATAAGGCTGCGAACGATCTCGGGGGTCAATGCTCCCAGATCCGGCAGCACGAGAGACGCCTTACTGAAGTCGTTGCGGCGGGTGTACTGGTTGGGGACGGCGATGCAGGCGATATCGGCATTCACCGCAGCCATCACGCCCTTATAGGTATCTTCGACGACCACGCAGCGGCCGGGCGCGAGTCCCAGCTTGCGGGCGGCGGTCAAAAAGGCGTCGGGCAGGGGCTTGGCGCCGGTGTAGTCCTGGCGGGCCACCGTCATCGGAAAAAAGCGGGCGATGCCGAAGCGCTGGAGAATCAGGTCAAGCGCATCCCGATTGCTGTTGGTCGCCACCGTCAGGGCAAAATGCGGGGCCAGCCCGGCCAGGGTCTGTTCGACATGGGGCATCAGCCGCCCCTCCTGTTCCAGCAGCTTCACATACACGGGCGAGCGCAGCTGGCGGAGTTCCTGGGGAGAGACCGACAGGCCGTGTTTGGCGACGATATATTCCGGCCCGGTGCCGGTGGCAATCCAGTGGTCTTCGTATTCCTCGCGGCTGATCGTGACCCCATAGGTTTCTAAGACCTCGCTGTAGGCCCGGTAGTATAAGCCCTCGGAGTCAATCAACACCCCGTCAAGATCGAAGATCACCCCGGCTTGTGCCATATCCACTCCTTTGTCGGGATTCGATTTTGTAGTACACTCGTGGCCCATGACGGACCGTACAGCCGACCCCTCAGCCGCCTGGGCGGCGGTCTTTCGTTCGCTCGGGCTGCCCTTATACCAAGTCCGCGTTGAGGACAAAACCGTCTGTATCCAGGCGCCGGCCGAGGAGTGGGTCAGGCTGCTTGAGCCCGCCATTCGGAACAGCCTGGTCGCCCACGGCAAGGCCCTGGGATACCGGTTTGTGACGCTCGATCTGGACTGAGCCTCGCCATCAGACCTCAAGACTGGCCCGGTTTTTCTCCCACTCCCGGCCGTTAAACGGCACAATCGTCAGGCCTTCCAGCTCAACGCCCTCCAGGCAGCGCACGTTGACATCAATCTTGTCCGGGTGTGAGCGGGGGATGTAGTAGGCGCTGATGCCGCACACCGGACAGAAATAGTGCTTGGCGGTCTTGGTGTTGAACTGATACAGGCTGACCGCGTCCGCAGGGCTCAGCATACGCACCTGCTGCGGGTCAACGATCAGGTGCAGAAAACCCTTCTTGGCGCAGATCGAACAGTTACAGTCAAGGATCGTGCCGATCTCGGCGTCGATCTCAAATCGAACCCGGCCACAGTGGCAGCCGCCCTGGTAGCGTGGCATATATCTCCCTCCTTCTCGGCTTGTCAGCTAGTGTGCTCCGTTCTAGCATGGCCGAGGCTCAAAGGAGGAGTGTATGGGCATTGTTGATTTTTCTCTGGACGGCAAGGTCGCCATTGTGACCGGTGGTTCCAAAGGCATCGGCCGGGCGATTGCGCTGGCCTTTGCCGAGCATGGCGCGGATCTCGTGCTTGCCGCGCGCGGCCTGGAAGCCCTTGAGCAGGCCAAACAGGATGTCGCGGCAACCGGTCGCCGCGTCTTGACCGTACAGGCGGACATGTCGGTCAGCGCGGACTGTGACACGCTGTACCAGGCCACGGTTGAGGAGTTCGGCGGCGTCGATATCCTGGTCAATAACGCCGCCGGCGCTTCACTGGTGACCCTGGCCGAGGAGAACGAAGAGGATTTTCTCAGGGTGATGCGGACCAATGTGTGGGCGCCGCTGCACTTGGCCCGCCTGTGTCGGAAGTCCATGCGTCAGCGCGGCGGGGGCGCGGTGATTAACATCACCTCAAATGAGGGGGTCCGACCGTCCATGGGCATCGGCACCTATGCCCTGTCCAAGGCGGCCCTCATCAATATGGCCCAACTCCTGGGCAAGGAATGGGCGGCCGATAAGATTCGGGTGACCTGCATCGCGCCGGGTCTGATCCGGACCGAGCTGGCAAAGGACCTGGTCGAGGCGGTTGAGACCAGCGGCTCTCCGATCAACCCGCAGAAGCGGGTGGGCGAGCCGAACGAAATCGCCGGGCTGGCCCTGTTCCTGGCCAGCCCGGCCGGGACGTTTGCGACCAGCATGACCTATGTGGTCGACGGCGGCGAGGTCAGCGCCGGGCCGGGCGACGTGGTGGTCATGACCGCCGAGGAGGCGGTTCAGGCGCAGTCTCGCAGGTCGGATGAGCCGTAGGCGTAATCCGACGCCTCGGCTCGTCAGCTTACGCTTCGCTCAGCTGACCTACGCGATTGTCTGTCGCCCTGCTCCGCCCGATGGCCGCCGGCTAAGCCAAGGCCCGCCGGATGATCCCGGCCACCCGCTCCTGTTCCTGCGGCACCTGCGGCGGTTCGACCGGAATCGGCAGGCGGTCCAACTCGTCTTTGATAACGCCGCTGAGGAGTTCCGCCTCGCGGCTTGAGAGCTGCCACTGGGCAACGATATCTTCGGGACTCCACTGGACGATCTGCCGAAAACCGTAATCCGCCACCGCCTTATTACTAATCTCGATGAGCTTTTCCATACGCCCCCCCTTAGAGCCGGCTGGCAACCGACCACGAGCCGCCGTCCACAACAAAGGTCGAACCGCTGATGTAGGACGCTTCGTCGGAGGCCAGAAAGAGAATCGTGTTCACAATCTCCTCGGGCCGACCGATGCGGCCCAGGGGATGATGGCGGGCCGCTTTCTGTATGGCTTCGGTGCTCTGGGTACTGCCGCGCGCCTGCGGCGTGTCCACAAAACCAGGCGCGATGCAGTTCATCCGGATGCCCTGAGACGTATATTGGCTGGCGGCCACCGAGTTGAGGTGGATGATGCCGGCCTTACTGACCGCATACGGCAGGGATTGGCTGTAGGCCTGCACACCGGCCATGGAGGCAATGTTGACGATTGAGCCGCCGCCGTTTTGCAGCATGGCCGGGATGGCGGCTTTGCAGCAAAAGAAGAGCCCCTTGAGGTTGGTTGACATCATCAGGTCCCAGTGCCGCTCATCGACTTCGGCCAACGGCGGCGTCAGAATGAGGACCCCGGCCGCGTTGACCAACACGTCCAGGCGACCGAAACGTGCAACCGCAGCGTCAACCATACGCTCGACCTGATCCCATTTGGAAACGTCGACGGTCACGGTCTCGATATCCGGGCTGATTTGCCGGGCCAGGCTTTTGGTCTGTTCCAGACCGCCCGGGTTGCGGTCGGCGGCCACGACCGCCGCCCCCTCTTCGGCAAAGCGGAGCACCGTCGCCCGCCCGATCCCCGAAGCGCCACCGGTCACCAGCGCAATTTTATCCGTCAGTCTGTCGGCCATCTTTTGCCTCCTTTCACGGACGCGGGCGGGCGTGGGCGCGTTGTCGAGCTTACACCGGCGCGCCCCACGTCAGCACGCGCCGGGGGTTGGCCACGATCAGGGTGTCGATCTGTTCGGCGCTAAGGCCGCTGCGACTCAGCATCGGCACCACGTTCTTGACCAGGTGGGCGTAGCCCCAGCCACCGTAGCGGGTGAGTTGGACCTTCATCGCAATATCGTGGGACAGCAGCAGTCGCTCCAGACAGCCGGCGTCGATCAGCCGTTTCAGCGCGGCGACACTCCCGGCGTCCGAGCCCAGGTAGCGGCCAACGCTGTCCACGTAGTATTCCATGCCAAAGAAGTCGTACTCAACATACGCCCCGCGTGTGGCCAGAGTCGTATGATACGCCAAGTCATCGCTCGTCGGGCTGAGATGACACAGGATGACCTGATGCGGATTGGCGCCTTCGCCCTCAAGAATATCGAGGACGGCGATCCCGTTTTTCTGCCACGGCAGCAGATGCACGCTGATCGGCGCTCCGGTCCGACGCTGGGCGCGGGCGGCGGCGCGCAACACCTTGCGTTCATTCTCGCGGACCTTGAAGCTGGTGCCGATCTCGCCGATGAGGCCGGAGCGCAGCCCGGTATCGGCAACGCCCTGCATGAGGTCGTGTTCGATCTCATCAGCGATCATTTCAACCGACCGATCAACCATGTCATACGGGTGGGAACGGCCAATATAATACCCAGAGCCCATGACGATATTGATCTCGGTCGCCCGGGCAATATCCGCCAAGGCCAGCGGCGTGCGGCCAAGGCCGTTATTCGTACAGTCCACCACACTGCCCCCGCCGGCAGTCTTGAACCGGCGCAATTCCTCAACCGCCAGGGAGGTGTCGTCAAGGACACAGTTATCCAGGTTGCCAAACGGCTCCCGACGAATGGCGCCGAGCGTCGCCATTTCCACCGGCGCGTGCGCGAACGCCTTTTGCTCCTCGTCTTCGGTTTCTTCGCACCACACCCGGAGATCGCTGAGCAGGTGTTCATGCGTCAGAGTAATCCCCAGGGCGTCGGGCTCAATCGGGCCAAGAACGGTCATCACTTTGCCTTGCATTGCTCTTCCTCCGTGCGTCACGCTATCGCCCGGTCTCCCACCACTAAGCCACGGCCAACGGCGCGCAGGGCCGCTTCAACGCTGCTGATATGCGAACGATGATGGGGATCGATCAGCCTACGGACCGCAGACTCGCTCAAGCCTAGACGCTCGGCCAGAGCCACATTGGTCATACCTTGGCGGCGCATAGCCG
This sequence comes from uncultured Binatia bacterium (SeqCode), assembly GCA_965243735.1. Taxonomy (GTDB): domain Bacteria; phylum Desulfobacterota; class Binatia; order Bin18; family Bin18; genus JAAXHF01. Next base: position 719,111 of record CBDEVZ010000008.1, on the reverse strand, counting down.
TGTAGAGCGCCAATTTGGCGGCAACGATGGACGGGAGGGCGACCAGGACTTGGCCGTCTACGGCAGTGCTTGGAATGGGGATGTCTTCACGGTTCTCGACGTACGCGCCGAGCGCGACGGCTAAGGCGTCCTCGGCCAGCACAAGGGATTCCTCTTTGGTTCGTGCGCCGGTGATGGCCTCGGGCACGTCGGGGAAAGTGACGACGTATCCTTCTCCCTCTTCGACATCGGGGGTGAGATTACATGGATAGACGTATTGCATGATCCCTCCTCAGAAGTCGCGCCTTTCGATCCGAAGCTGTTTGAGCCCGGCTCAAAACGACATTCCCGCCCGGTCTTCCTTGCGTAGCGTTTAGCGCGTTTGATGAATTCCGTATCGTTCACCGACCCTGAAAATAGACATTTCTGTACGAATATCAACATATTTCAGCGAAATTCACGTCAGGTACAGACTTTACTTTCGCTTTCTCTTCGTCTATAGATTCATACCAACACTGAGACAACCAAGTAGCGTGCGCCGTGCGCATCACGTAGCATAGTGTCGCCATGAGCTATAAATCTGCAATCGAGTGGACGGACGCGACCTGGAATCCAGTGACAGGCTGCACCAAGATCACTCGGGGCTGTGACCACTGTTACGCTGAACGCTTCTCCGAGCGCTTCCGTGGCGTTCCCGGACACCCCTATGAACACGGGTTCGATCTGACACTACGGCCTGAGCGCCTTTCCCAGCCACTGACGTGGAAACGATCACGCATGATCTTTGTGAATTCCATGAGTGACCTGTTCCACAAGCGAGTGCCCACAGCATTCATCGACCAAGTGTTCGACACAATGGAAGCGGCCGACTGGCATATTTTCCAGCTCTTGACGAAACGCAGTACGCTCATGAAAAGGTATGTTCAGCGCCGCTATCAATCGCGTCCGGTTCCACGGCATATCTGGTGTGGCGTGTCCGTTGAAGACCGCACGGCGACCGCCAGGGTCCGGCATCTTCAGCAGGCTCCCATCTCCACGCGCTTCCTCTCTATTGAACCCCTGCTCGGCCCCGTGGGAGACATAGACCTCAAGGGAATCGCCTGGGTCATCGTTGGCGGAGAAAGCGGACCAAAAGCCCGGCCCATGCAGCCTGAGTGGGTCATTGACGTGCGGGACCGCTGCGAGCGGGAAGGCGTCCCCTTCTTTTTCAAACAGTGGGGCGGCCCAACGCCGAAAGCAAAGGGGCGTGTATTAGAGGGAATCGAGCATAACGGGAGACCCAGGTATCTGGAGGCGGGGGAAGATGGCGGATTTCAAATGGCACCCTGATGAACCCCCGCCCCTGATAGAAGAACATAGCAAGGCAAAACTTGATGTCTTGCGCAGCTATCTTCACGCCTATTTCGACAGACTAGGCGTCAGGCTCGCCCGTGATGAATTCAAGCTCGACCTGATCGATGGCTTTGCCGGTGGAGGCACGTTTCGGGACAACTCCGGGATCGTGTCCGGCACGCCTCTGATAATGCTTGAGGAATCTCAAGCCGCGATAGAGAGGCTGAGTCGAGCCCGCACCAAGCCGTTACGCTTCGATTTCAAGCACTATTTTGTCGATAAGGAAGCTGCCCATACAGACCATCTCCGCAAAGTCTTGAGCGAGCGCGGCTATCAAGTCGATGACGAAAAAATTGTTGTCTACAACAGTCGGTTCGAGGACGCGGTGGACGACATCATCGCCGAAGTTCGCCGCCGTCAGCCAAGAGCCGGGCGTTCGCTTTTTCTTCTGGACCAGTGTGGCTTTTCACAAGTGGAACTTGCACTTGTTGCCCGAATTTTTCGGAGCTTATCTGCGGCGGAAGTCATTCTCACTTTCGCGGCGGATACTCTGACCAACCTCCTTACGGAGGAACCGACAATTGTTAAGGCGGTCGCCCCCCTCGATCTGACCGAAAAACAAATACACGACTTGGTCCAACTCAAGGAGGGGGATGGCGGAAGAGCGCTCGTTCAAAGGGTATTACGGGATCAAATTCGCTCAGTGACCGGTGCGGCCTATGACACTCCATTCTTCATCCGACCCGCACAGTCTCGTCGCGCCCTGTGGTTCCTCCATCTATCGCGGCATCCCACCGCGCGGGATGTCATGATCCAATGCCATTGGAACAATTTCAATACATTCGAGCATTATGGTTCTGGCGACTTTGACATGTTGGGCTGGGACCCACTGAAATCCGAGGGAACCCTGCCCCTGTTCCATTTTGAGGATCTCGAAGCCAGGGAGATGCGGAGGCAGCTTCTCAATTCGATGCCTGGAGAACTGTTCAGCCTGGCATCCGAAGCGCCGATCACCATAGACACGATGCGGCACGTTTTGGCAAACAGGACGGCTGCCCGATTCTCAGACCTCGACGAGATCGTGCTTCAACTTTCCCGAGAAAAGGAAATTGAGATTCTACGCCCAGATGGCAAGGTACGCTCGCGGACGCTGAAGCGGATCAGTCCCACAGACCGGATTGCATTTCCCACACAGCTATCACTGCCGGGAACTTCCCGCCGACGGTGACTTTATTACCCAATGACGTAGGGGAGGTTTATGAGCAGTGTGAATAGGGCTGAGAGGCGCAGGCAAGCAAGGGAAGAGGAGAAATCTCAAGGGCGAAATAGCACTCCCTGTCCAAATGGTCATCCTGAACAAGCACAGGCCTGGATGCTTCACGGAATACCACCGACAAGGTGTCCGCGCTGTGGAGAAATCCCTCAATTTGGCGGGTTGCACGGAAGTGTAAATGATGTTGAGCCGGCAGAATATGGAATGCCTGAAAGGGTAACTCGGCAGTGGATTGTCGAAAACTCTGACAAAGACGCAGGCTTAGGTGTCATGCAGATACCGCTTGCATATCAGGACGGCACCTGCACCCACGCTGAATATTGGGCAGAATGCGGTCATATTGAGGAAGCTTGCGATTGCGAGAAAGATTCTGCTGTTATGTGGCAGCTCGAATCCTTTGTTGATTTCGGATGAGTAGGGACGGGTTTGAAACCCGCCCCTCCTTTTGTTCTTAGCTTGTCAGCCGTTATGTTTCGTCTTAGCATACGGAAAAGGCGAGCGGTGGCAGCCATGACAACCCCCCGAGAAGCACGACGCGACGTATCCTCCCCGTCTCCAGTCCCGGAGACGGAGTATCTGCCGGAATCGGATGGCAAACCCATGGCCGAAACCGACGTGCATCGCAGCCAGATGATTGAGCTGTTGAACTGTTTGGAGGAATATTTCCGCACCGACCCGCGTGTCTATGTGACGGGCAATATCTTCCTCTACTTTCGCAACCCCGAGGGCGAGCGTCAGGCAATCAGTCCCGATATCTTTGTCGTCCGCGGGATCGAAAAGAAGCGCCGACGTATCTACAACCTGGATGTCGAGAAAAAGGCCCCGGATGTCGTGATTGAGCTGACCTCGCGTCACACCAAAGTGGAGGATTTGGGCAACAAGCGGGTCATCTACGCCGACCTGGGCGTGGCCGAATATTTTTTTTTCGATCCGCTCGACGGCAGCCTGACGCCCCAGTTGCGCGGGTTTCGTTTGCAGGGCGGCGAATATATCCCGCTGGTCGGACCTCGCCCATCCAGCGCAGCCTTGGGTCTGGACTTGGTCGTCGAAGAGAACCGGTTGCGCCTGTACGATTCCCAGACCGGGGAGCGCCTGCGAACCCATGCCGAAGCCGAGGCCGCCCGACGAGAGGCTGAAGCCGCCCGGCAGGAAGCCGAGACCGAGACTGCGCGCCTGCGCGAGGAACTGGCGCGCCTGCGGGCGCGGCAAGGCTAGGCGGAAGAAAATGATGAATGCAGAACAATGAATGATGAACGGAAAACACAGTCTTTTCAGCCGTTCAGCGTTCATCATTCATAATTCATCCTTGCGGCCCAGGCCCTTGCCCCCCCGCCTCACAAGGGGTATGACAGGCACACATAACGGGGTGTGGCGCAGTCTGGTAGCGCACTCGCTTGGGGTGCGAGTGGTCGGCCGTTCAAATCGGCTCACCCCGATGGACAAGGCGGTTGGCTGGCCAATCGCCTTTTCTTTTTTCCGGCTTTCTGCTGAAATGCAGGCATGCACATTCTGGTGTCCAACGACGACGGTATCCATTCCGAGGGCATCCTGGCGCTCGAAGAGACGCTGAAAAGCGTCGGCGAGGTGTATACCGTGGCGCCCGACCGGGAGCGGAACGCCGTCAGCCATGCCCTGACCCTGCATCGCCCACTGCGTATTGACGAAATCGCACCCCGCCGCTTCGCGGTCAACGGCACGCCGACCGACTGCGTGAATCTGGCGGTCAAGGGCTTTCTGCCGGTCCGGCCGGATATGGTGGTGTCGGGCATCAACAAAGGCCCCAACCTGGGGGATGATATTACCTACTCGGGCACAGTCGCAGCGGCCATCGAGGGGGCGTTGCTGGGCATTCCATCGCTGGCCGTGTCAGTCGTTGACCTGCGGACCGACTACCGCTTTGGTCCGGCCGCCGAGTTTGCCGCCAGCTTGGCCACCCATGTCGCCGCCAACGGCCTGCCGGCCAACACCCTGCTGAATGTGAACGTGCCCAACCTGGACCGCTCTGAACTCAAGGGCTACCGTTTCACCCACCAAGGCAAACGTCTGTATGGCGAGAAGATCGAGGTGTGTCCCAATCCGCGCGGCAAACACTACTACTGGATCAGCGGTGACGACCTGGGCTTTGACCCCCAGGAGGGCAGCGACTGTGTTGCCGTCAACGAGGGCTACATCTCGGTCACCCCGCTGCACGTCGATCTGACCAACTATCAGGCTTTGCAAAGCATGCGGGGCATACAGCTACCATGGCACTAGACTACACCCAGGCCCGGCAGCAGATGGTCCAGGAGCAGTTGCTTGAGCGGGGGCTGAACGACCCGCTGGTCCTGGACGCCATGCGGCGGGTGCCACGGCATCTGTTTGTTGAGGAGCACCTGCGTGATCGGGCCTACGAGGACCACCCGCTGCCTATCGGCGAAGACCAGACGATCTCTCAGCCGTATATGATCGCCCACATGGCTGCGGTGTTGAAACTCGCCCCCGGCGAACAGGTGCTCGAAGTCGGCACCGGCTCGGGCTATCTGACCGCCATCCTGGCCGAACAGGGGGCCGAGGTGTACTCGGTGGAAATCAGCTCCAGCCTGGCCACCCGAGCCCGACAGACCCTGCACGAGCTGGGCTACCGTAGCGTGGAGGTCCATATTGGAGACGGCAGCCTGGGCTGGCAGGCCCACGCCCCGTTCGACGCGGTGGTGATTGGCGCGGCCGCTCCGGGGCTGCCCCGGCCGCTGCTCGATCAGCTGCGCCTAGGCGGACGCCTGGTCGTCCCCATGGGCGAGGAAGACCTGCAAAGCCTGGTGTGCATCTGGAAAGAGCCCGGCGGCATCCACGAGGAGTATTGCGGCGAGTGCCGTTTTGTCAAACTTCGCGGCGAGCACGGCTGGGAGTCGGCCTGAACGCCCATGCAGCAGATCTACCTGGACTATAACGCCACCACCCCGCTGCGGCCGGACGTGCTCGAAGCCATGCTGCCCTACCTGCACACCCACTTCGGTAATCCGTCCAGCGTGCATCGGACCGGGCGGCGGGCCAAGCAGGGGCTGGAAGAAGCCCGGGAGCAGGTTGCGGCCTGTATCCGGGCCACACCGGCCGAGGTCTTATTCACCAGCGGGGGGACCGAGAGCAACAGCCTGGCGCTGGTCGGAGCGGCCCGCGCCCAGAGTCCGGCCAAGACCCATATCATCACCACCCCGGTCGAGCACTCGTCGGTCCTGGCCTGCGTTCAGGCTCTGAGCCGGGAGGGCTTCAGCCACACGCTCCTGCCGGTCGACGCCGAAGGAAGGATACGGACCGACGATCTGGCCGCAGCCCTGCGTGACGACACCGCAGTGGTGAGCATCGGTCTGGCTAACCCTGAGCTGGGCACCCTGCAACCGATTGCGGCGTGCAGTCGGCTGACCCGCCAGCGGGGGCTTGTCCTGCACGTTGATGCGGTACAGGCAACCGGTAAGCTGGCGCTCGATATGGAGGAGCTGGGCGCGGATATGGTGTCCCTGTCGGCCCATAAAATCTACGGCCCAAAGGGCATTGGAGCGCTCTATGTGCGCCGCGGCACCGGCCTCGTGCCCGTCCTGCGGGGCGGTCCACAGGAGCGCGAAAAACGGGCCGGCACGGAAAACGTGGCCGCCGCTGTCGGCTTTGGAGTTGCGGCCATCCGAGCCCAGGACGAGCTTGCAGCGGTATCGGCCCGGCTGACCGAGCTGACCACCCGGCTGTGGACCGGGATTCAGGCCAGCGTCCCGGACGTGGTCCGCAACACACCCCGCTGGCAGTGCCTGCCCAACACCCTCAACCTCAGCTTTCCGGGCGCCTCGGGAGAGGGCTTGATGATGGGGCTTGACCTGGCCGGCATTGCCGTATCGACTGGGTCAGCCTGCGCCGCCGGCTCGGTCGAACCCTCGCACGTGCTGCTGGCGCTCGGACACGACGCACAGGCGGCCAAGAGCGCGATTCGTTTCAGCCTGGGCAGAGACACCACCCGGCAGGATATTGACCGGGTCGTGGCCGTCCTGCCCGGTATCGTCGAGCGGGTCCGAGCGGCGGGGCAGACGAGCGGATGACAACGACGCCTTCACAGGAAGAGAAGAGCAGTCGCTTTTTGAGAGAGAAGACATGAGCCAGACGGAAAACCCCCACCTCACCACCCAGCCCCAGGCCACCGGCAGCGGTCGGCGCGTGCTGGCCGCCCTGAGCGGCGGGGTCGATAGCGCGGTTGCCGCCGCCTTGCTGGTCGAGGCCGGCTATGAGGTGATCGCCATCTCCATGCTGCTGGCCGGCACTGCCGACGGCCACGAGGGCAGCTGCTGTTCGATTGACGATTTTCAAGACGCCCGGCGGGTGGCCGAGCAGTTGGACATTCCCTACTACGTCCTCAATCTCAAAGACGCCTTTCAGAGCCGGGTGATCGACGTGTTCAGCGAGGAATATCTGCGCGGCCGGACCCCCAACCCGTGCCTGCTGTGCAACCGCGACCTCAAGTTCGACCTGCTGTGGCAACGGGCCCGGGAGCTTGACGCCGCGTATGTGGCTACCGGTCACTACGCCCGGATTCGCTATGACGCCGACACGGCCCGCTACCAGCTGTGGCGCGGTACCGACCGAGCCAAGGACCAGTCCTATTTTCTGTTTACCCTGAGCCAGGCGCAGCTGGCCCGGACCCTGTTCCCGGTTGGGCATCTGACCAAGGCCCAGGTCCGGGACAAGGCGGACGTGCTCGGCCTGCGGATCGCCCACAAACCCGAGAGCCAGGACATCTGTTTTGTGCCGGACGGCAACTATGCCCGCTTTCTGGAGCAGCGCCTGTCACCCGAGCGTTTCAGACCCGGCACGGTGGTCGATCAGACCGGACGGCAGCTCGGCTCGCATGGCGGCATTCATCGCTTTACCATTGGCCAACGCCGCGGCCTGGGCATTGGCGGTCTTGCCCAGCCGGTGTACGTCTCGAACATCGACGCCCACACGGGCCGGGTGACGGTCGGCACCAAGGACCAGCTCCAGACCCCCGGCCTGCGCGCCAAGGATGTCAGCTGGGTCGCCGGCGACCAGAGCCAGGAGCTGCGGGCCGAGGTCAAGATTCGCTACCGCCATCCGCCGATTCCGGCTCGCGTCGTGCCCGGCCCGGACGCCACGGCCACGGTCTGGTTCCAGCACGCCTGTCCGGGTGTGAGCCCCGGCCAAGCGGTTGTTTTTTACGCCGGCGACCACGTCCTGGGCGGCGGGTGGATCGAGGGAGGCGTGTAAGCCATGCCGTCAGCCGCTCTCAGAATTGGCCTGACCACCCTGGGCTGCAAAGTCAACCAGTACGATACGGCAACGATTGCCGACCGGCTCAGCGCGGCCGGCCACCGCCTGGTGCCGTTTGCCGACACGGCCGACGTGTATATCGTCAACAGCTGCACGGTCACCAATCAGGCCGACGCCGAGAGCCGTCAGCTCGCCCGCCGCGCCAAACGCCAGAATCCGGCAGCCCGGATCATCATGACCGGCTGTTATGCCCAGGTCGCGCCCCAGGCCATCGCCCGTCTGCCCGAGGTCGATTATGTGATCGGCCTCAACCGCCCGGACGATATCCTGCGGGCCGTGACCGCCGAGCTGCCCCAACCCGTCGCTGTCGGCAATGTGCGCAAAGCGTCCCGGATTGAGACCTTTGACACCTGGACCTCGCAAAACGATGACGACCACCTGAAGAGGTCATCGTCTCCCTCTCCGGCTCAGACCCGGGCGTTTCTGAAGATCCAGGAAGGCTGCGACCTGTTCTGCACCTTTTGTATTGTGCCCATGTCGCGTGGCAAGAGCCGCAGCGTCCCCCCACGTCGCGTCCTTGATCAGCTCGACCGGCTGGCCGAGCAGGGTTTTCAGGAAGTCGTCCTGACCGGTGTCCACCTCGGCGGCTATGGCGCCGACCTCGACCCGCAGATCGACCTGACCTGGCTGGTGGCGGCCATTGAAGAGCGCAAGCCGGTCCCCCGGGTCAGGCTCAGCTCGCTCGACCCGCACGAGTTCAGCCCGGCTCTGATCGACCTCTTGACCCAGGCCCAGACCGTCTGCCCCCACCTGCATATTCCCCTCCAGTCAGGCGACGACCGCATCCTGGCCCGCATGCGTCGCCGCTATGACCGGACCCTGGCCGGCGATGTGCTGGCCCGTTTGCGAGACGCCCTGCCCCAGGCCGCGCTGGGCACCGATCTGATCGTCGGCTTCCCCGGCGAGGGCGAGCACGAGTTCAGCCACAGCTATCGTTTCCTTGAAGACAGCCCGTTCACCTATTTTCATGTCTTTCCGTACTCCGTCCGCAGCGGCACCACCGCAGCAAAGTTCACCGATAGCGTCCCCAAGCCGACCATTACCCGCCGCGCCCGTCAGGTCCGTCAGCTTGGCGCGCGCAAGAAAGCCGCGTTTGCCGCTCGGTTTGTCGGCCACACCCTGCCGGTCCTGTTCGAGCACAGCCGCGACAAGACCACCGGGCTGCTCAAGGGCTACAGCCGCAACTATCTGCGGGTGCTGGCTGCGGGCGGCGATGCGTGCATGAACCGCGAACTACCGGTCCGCCTCAGCCACCTCGACGCCGACAGCCTGCGGGGCACGATCGTTTCCCCCGACGCACTGCGGCCGAGTCGCGAGCCCTGAGCCCATGCCGGACAGCCAGCCATCGTACACCGAGTTCGAGTCCTGTTTCGGCTATCGCTTCCGCCGTCGTGAGCTGCTGAGCCTGGCCCTGACGCATCGCTCCTTGCCTCTCGAACCGGGCGAGGACACCAACGAAAAACTCGAATTCCTGGGCGACGCGGTTCTCAGCCTGGCGATCAGCGCTCTGCTCTTTACGCGTTTTCCCGAGGCGTCTGAGGGTGAGCTGTCAAAAATGCGCGCCGCCCTGGTCAACGCCCGAGCGTTGGCCAAAAAAGCCGAGTCTCTAGCCTTAGGCCGCTGGCTGCGCCTGGGTCGGGGCGAAGAGCGCAGCGGCGGCCGGCACAAAGGCTCGATTCTGGCCTGTGCGTATGAGGCCGTGCTGGGGGCGGTCTATCTCGACGACGGCTTTGGTCCGGCGTTCAGGCTGGTGGCCGACCACTTCGCTCCAGACCTCGAACACAAACCGGCCGTCGGCCAATTTGACAGCAAGACCCGCTTGCAAGAGCTGACCCAGAAGATTTTCAAGCAGACCCCGACCTATGAGGTGGTCGAGATCACCGGCCCCGACCATCAGAAGCGCTTTGTCAGTCAGGTCATGATCGCCGGCAAAGCCTACGGCCGGGGCGAGGGACCGCGCAAAAAAAGCGCCCACCAGGCGGCCGCCTCGCAGACCCTAGCCGAACTGCAAAACCGATCTGACCCAGACCAAGCTTGACCCTCCCCCCGCCTCGGGGCTACGATCCCGGCAGAAGTCTGTAAACACTGAGTGAGACCACAGCCAAGGAGGACACATGAACGCAGCACAAATCTTTTCCGCCGACTCCCACGTTGTTGAACCGGCCGACGTGTGGACGTCACGCATGGACGCCCGTTTTCGCGACCGGGCGCCGCATATCATCAAAGAAGCCAACGGGATCAAAGGCGACTTCTTCGTGTGCGAGGGACTCCAGCCCTTCTCGGTGTCGGCCTTTGCCGTTGCCGGGGTTGACCCCAGAGCCTACTCGGACGAGATGAACAAGGGCTACCCCGGCGTGCGGCCCGGCGCCTGGGACCCCGAACAGCGGGTCAAGGACCAGGACATTGACGGCGTGGCCGGCGAGGTGTTGTACACCAGCCTGGGCATGATGCTGTACGGCATTGAGGACGGCGAGCTGCGGGCGGCCAGCTTTCGGGCCTATAATGACTGGCTGGCCGAGTTTTGCGGCTACGATACAAGCCGCTTTGCCGGCATCGCCCTGATTCCCATGGATGACGTGCAGCAGGCCGTCCGCGAGATCGAGCGGAGCGCCGGACTGGGCCTCAGAGGCGGCTTGATCTGGGGCATCCCGCCCGACGACCGGCCCTACGACAATCCAGTCTGGAATCCGCTGTGGGCCGCAGCCCAGGACGCGAGCCTGCCGCTGGCCCTGCATATTCTGACCGGCCGCAAGGGCAGCGGTATCGGGGACAGCGTGATGAAGAGCTACCCCTGCCTGCCCCACGCCCTGGAGCGGTCCTTGAGCGACATGATCTTTGGTGGGGTGCTGGAGCGCTTTCCCAGCCTGAAGATCATCTCGGCCGAAAACGATATCGGTTGGATCGGCCATTATCTCCAGCGCATGGATCACGCCTACGAGAAGTATCAGTATCTGGAGAAGGACGCGGTCATTCCCCAGCCACCCAGCTTCTACTTCAAGCGCCAGGTGTACGCCACCTTTCAGGACGACCGGATCGGTGTGCTGACCCGCGAGTTTGTGGGAGTCGAAAACCTGATGTGGGCTTCGGATTTTCCGCACTCCGATTCGACTTGGCCAAAATCGCAGGAAGTGATTCAACGCGATTTTGCCGGCGTGCCCGAGGCCGAGGTCGAGAAGATGATCTCGACCAACTGCGCCCGCCTGTACGGGCTGGGCTAGCGGGAAGGTCCGGCATAGCCGGACCTCCGAAAGAAGCGCTTGTAAAGTGGAGGGCTGGCTATACCGACCGAAAACTTGAACGACCGACGGTGTGCTGTCTTGTGAGCCACAGCCAGAAGAACCCACGGTCAACACTTCAGTCCTCCACTTCCTTAAGGTGACGTTTATGCAAACATACCGGGTAGAAACAAAGCTCCAAAAAGATGGGACTCTGACGCTACGAAACTTGCCGTTCCAGGCTGGAGAATCCGTTGAGGTTCTTATTGTCGTTCAGGCAGCGGCTGCGTCACAAAAGAATTCCTATCCCCTGCGTGGTACGTCGCTACATTATGTGGATCCAATCGAGCCGGTGGCTGAGGAGGATTGGGAAGCCGGAGAGTGATCGTCTTAGATACTCATATTTGGATCTGGTGGACTCACGGGAGTCCCCAGCTACCTGACCCCCATCGTTTCTCCCTCCAGACTCATGAACAGCAGGGACTCGGCGTTAGTATTATCTCCTGTTGGGAAGTCGCAAAATTGGTAGAAAAAAGACGCCTCGTCCTGCCATGCCCTATTGCAGAATGGTTTGACCAAGCGCTCCACTATCCGGGGATCCAGCTGCTTGATCTTACACCTCGAATTGTCGCTGACTCTACTCAACTACCCGGAACGTTTCACCGAGACCCCGCAGACCAACTCATCGTTTCGACAGCCCGCATATATGATGTCCCGTTAATGACGGTTGATACAAAAATTCTCTCCTATCCCCATGTCCGGAAACTCCCTTGATATTTCGTCCAATGCTCTACCCCTTCCTGCGTCCGTTTCTCTTCTCGCTCGACCCCGAACACGCCCACCGGCTGGCGCTTCAGGCTCTGCACTGGGTCCAGGCCGCACCGCTCCGGCCAAGCCCGCCCAGCGACCCCCGGCTCAGTCAGGAGGTGTGGGGCATCCGTTTTCCCAATCCGGTCGGCCTGGCCGCCGGCTATGACAAAAACGCCGAGGTGCCGTTGGCCTGGTCGGCCTTGGGGTTTGGCTTTGCCGAGCTGGGAACGCTGACCGCCCAAGCCCAGCCGGGCAATCCCAAGCCACGGATTTTTCGCCTGGAAGAGGACCGGGCGTGCATCAACCGTCTGGGCTTCAATAACGACGGGGCAGCCGCCGCTGCCCAGCGGCTGGGTCGGCTGTTAGCGGGCCGGCGCTGCCCTATTCCCCTGGGCTTCAATATCGGCAAGTCTCGGACGACGCCGCTTGAAGACGCGGTCAAGGACTACCTGGAGAGCGGCGCCCTCCTCCTGCCGTTTGCGGACTACCTCGTTGTGAATGTGAGTTCGCCCAATACCCCCGAACTGCGCAAGCTCCAGGAGGTTGACCACTTGGCCAAGCTGCTCGAAGCCCTCATAGGGCAGGCAGCCCAACTCGCCCGACAGACCGGCACCGCCCCCAAACCGCTTGTGGTCAAAATTGCGCCCGATCTGAGCCAAGCCGAAATTCAGGAGATTGCCAAGCTGGCGCTTGACATTGGCATTGCCGGCCTGATTGCCACCAATACCACGGTTGAGCGGCCGGGCTTACGCAGCCCGGTCAATGAGACCGGCGGGCTGAGCGGCCGACCGCTGGCCAAGCGGGCGACCGAAGTCCTGCGCACGCTGTTTCAGGCCGTCGAAGGCAAGCTGCCTCTTATCGGAGTCGGCGGCATCTTCTCGGCCACGGATGCGTATGAACGGATCTGTGCCGGAGCGTCGCTCGTTCAGGTGTATACGGGCCTGATTTACGAAGGGCCGTTTCTGCCCCGGCGGATTGCCCAGGGTCTGAGCCGGCTCCTCGATAGGGAGGGTCTGAGCCATATCCGCGACGCCGTGGGCAGCAAGGTCTGACAGCATCGCCCCTGTCGGCCATCACTCCTCTCCGATCCGTATGTGTAGCCCCACCGGCAGAGACTCATCGAGAATGCGAGCCTGTTCCTGAGCTTCAAGGGGAACGACCTCCAAGACTTGCCGGGCGAGGCGCTGTCCGGCATGAAGCGTCGAAAAATGGGCGGCAACTTTTTGGCGGAGGGATTCGTCGAGGTCACGTGTCCGGTCTCCGGTACACCGGGCGAGCTGTCCCATGGCAAACGCAACAGCCTCGCTGTTGCGTGCTTTTCCGCCTAATAGCTTTTCGACCCACCCTGCCGCCACTTCGCGCCGGACCACACAGTTGGCCGGGCCGTAGATGAGGGAGCGGGCACCGAGACGCGACAAGGCCCAGGTCTCCTGGCTTGAGGCCTTGCCTTTTGCCACAACTCGGACCAGCTCTTGGCCAAGCCTGGCCTTGGCTTCAACGCTGAGTCGTTCACAACTGCCGAGGACTTGCCACATTTCACGCCGTTCCTGGGTCCCCAGCCTGGAACGGCCAGATTTGATCTTGCCTTTCAGCGTGGGCAAGAGCCAGGGCGCAATATCGTTATACAAGACGTTCTGCTGCTGGCGACTGAGTCCGCCTGTAATCCGTTTCCAGACATTCCACCACTCGGCATGGCATTGGACGGCGTTCTTGTGCACCGGTCCCTGGGGATAGAGTTTCCAGAGCTGTTGGACTCGCCATTCATCCGCAGCCTGGCCAAATCCGGGACGGAGTAAAAACCCACTCAGATTCAGCCAGCGGGCTTCGTGCTCCGGGCTGTGTCGGCGGCCGTCCTGGGCCGCCGACACGATGTCCCACAGGGCACGGATCGCGCCGAGCGGCCAGCTCTCTTTGGCCGTGCCGAGCGCCTGTTCGAGCCGGCGGGTCAGGCTGTGGGGAGCGTCTGAAAGGGTAAACACGGCCTGAATGAACTGGCGCGCTTCGGCCATACGCTCCTCATCGACGACATGTTCTTCTCTGACACCGGTCTGCGACAGGACAGACCGCGCAGGAGGACTGCCCTCGCCGCGCAGCTGAAATTGCAGACGCCAGCGATGCGTGGTCCGGCGCGCCTCACACCACAGCTCAAGTGTACCGACCTCGGTGAAGCGGGCAGAGACCACCACGGGAATTTTGACACTACGCGATTGCTTGCCAAAACGGAGCACCGTCCGAATGGCCGGTAAGCGGGACACCTCTTGGGCCGACAGACTCAGTACGGCCCCGGGCCGGTCCGCTTGGCGGACGCTCGACGCGTATAAGGGAAAACTCACCGGCTGATTGGTGATGACTTCAAATTCGGGCGCGGTCAGGTGGACCTCTTCCCCTTCTTCCATGCCGCGCCGGGCCAGGCACAGCACCGAAACCGTTTCTCCAGCGTCGTGGTCAGGAGCGGCAGCTTGTCCACCAATCCCGATATAATAGGCGCGGGCGCTCCCTCCGCCGATACGAATCCCGTGGCCGCGTCGGACCAAGCCGTAGTACGCCGCCCCCTGGGCAACCGCAAGGGCAAGGCTGGTATTGCTCAACACGCTCGGTCGCCAGGCCGGCGCGGAGGCGGGCGAGAACCAGTCGGACAGGATATCAAGCACACGTTCGCGAACGGCCAGGGGCGCCAGGGCACCCCCGTTGAAGAGGACGGCATCGACGCGAGCGACGGTCTCAGCCGTATCAGGCGCGGCATGCTGGCGTAAAAAGAGCGCGAGATGACGGGGAATCTCCGGCTCGCTGGCATACGGCAGGCCAAACTCTTGCAGGCCAGTCCGCGCACCGCGCCGGGGCAGACAGCCTGAGTCAAGGCGGGGGAAAAATCCGTTCAGGACAACGCTCTCGACCTCATCGCGGGCCAAGTGGTCTGTCAACGTGCCACCAACGATTGCGCTGCCACGGCCCGCCAGGCTGAGGGGAATACGGTCTCGATTGGCATCCGCAAACAGCTCTTCTTTGGCCATCCGACACAGGTGACACAGCATGTGCCAACGCTGGGCGTCCAAGCGCCCCCCCTTGGTCACACGGCGCTCTACCAGACGGGCCAGAGCGATGTCCATATTATCGCCGCCCAGCAGCAGATGATCGCCAACGGCGACGCGCCGCAGCTCAACCTGGCTGGGCCCGTCCGTCACCGCCATCAGGCTCAGGTCGGTCGTGCCGCCGCCGATGTCGCACACCAGGATGCGGCTCCCAACCCGCAGCTGCTCCTGCCACGTATCGGCGTGGGCCGCCAACCAGGCGTAAAAGGCGGCTTGTGGCTCTTCCAGCAGGATGACCTGGCCTAAGCCCGCCTGCTCGGCAGCCTGGACGGTCAGCTCCCGAGCCACCTCGTCAAAGGAAGCTGGAACAGTGAGAATCACCTGCTGGGCGTCCAGGGGCTGCCCTATTTCGTGGTGCCAGGCTTCTCGGATATGCAGCAAATAGCGGGTAGATGCCTCGACCGGAGAGAGTTTGGGCACCTCGGGCGGGCTGCCCCAGGGCAGGATGGCCGCCTCACGGTCTACCTCGTTATGACTGAGCCAGGACTTGACAGAGGCCAGCAGGCGCCCGGGCACGCGGGCGCCTTGGACCCGGGCAAATTCGCCCACGGCATAGCTCCGCTCGTTTTCCCAGGGCAGACGGAGACTGCCGATCGGCAGCTCATGCTCCCCCGGGACATACACGAATGACGGCAAGCTTGGTCGGGCTGCGGTAGTGGCTTCGTTGACCAGCTGGGGAATGGCAAAGGGCTGAATGGAGGCCGAAGCGGAGGACTGAGCGGTGTCCAGATAGGCCACCGCACAATGTGTTGTCCCAAGATCAATACCGACGATGTAGCGGGAGGAGGCCATCGCAAGGGGTTCACACAGGCAAAGGGAAACGTGAGCTCATCTGGAATCAATCGGTTATCACGTTTCCCTTTGTGCACATTCACGGGTGACGTGCCAGACGAAGCCTTACCCCTCCCCCTCCATCCGCACATTGAACTCCAGCTTCCAGCGCTGGGCTTCATCCCGCGATACCGCCCACAACTCAAGCGTGCCGACCTCTGTCACCCGGGTATGCAGGCGCACGGGGACCATGACGCCTTCCTGGCCGGTCCAGGCCAGGCTAGTCTCCAACGGCGTAAGTTCTTGGATCTCATCGCCGGGTTCTTCGATGAGATCCCCAAGCCGGTCGTCTCGTCGGGTGCTTGAGCCGAGAAAACGAAACTGCGCCGGCTCGCCAACCACGAGACCAAACTCCTGACCGGGGAGATCGCTCTGGCTGCCTTCTTCCAAACCAAACGGGACGACACACAGCGCCTTGAGCGGTGCCGGCATGCCCGGGACCGCCGGCATTGCGGTTTCAATACCAATATAATACGCCCGTGCCGTGCCACTCCGAATCCTGACTCCGGTTCCGCGCCGAGCCAGTCCATAATACGCCGCCCCCCGGGCTACCGCATGGTCAAGCTCGGTCTCGGCCAGGACTCGAACAGCCTCCCCCCCCTCCTGACCAAGCCACTCGTCGAGGACTTGGGTCAGACGCTGGCGCAGCACGGCAGCCTTCATGACCCCGCCGTTAAACAGGAGCGCGGTCGGATGCATAAAGCTATGCGGACTGTCCGGGGAGCGGTGCTGGGTCAGGAATTTTGCCAGATGGCGGGTGATCGCCGGGTCGGCGGCATAGGGCAGCCCCATCTCCTGAAAGCCGACCCGCCGGTTCGTCTTGGGTCGCTCGGCAATACTGTTCCGGGGAAAGAACCCATCGACCAGACCGGCTTCGATTTCCTGGTAGCTCAAGTCCGTGCGGATACTGCCGCCAATCACCCCACTGCCGCGTCCGAGAATTGTGACGGCATGACTCTCGGCGTGCTCGGCCTGGAACAGATTCTCTTTTGCCGCCCGGCAGCTCTGGCTCAGTCCGCGAAACTGCCAGGCGTCGAGCTTGGTGCCCTCAGCGGCGAGGCGCTGTTGGACGCTGTAGGCCAGGCTCAGGTCCATATTGTCGCCGCCGAGGAGGATGTGGTCGCCGACCGCGATCCGTTTGAGCATCAGCTCGCCAGCCTCTTCCGATACCGCGATCAGGCTCAAATCGGTCGTTCCTCCACCCACATCGCACACCAGGATCACATCCCCGACCCGGACGTGTTTGCGCCACCGGTCACCAGTCGCCTCAATCCAGGCGTAGCACGCGGCTTGGGGTTCTTCGAGCAAGCTCACCGACGGCAGGCCGGCCTGCTCGGCAGCCTGGACGGTCAGCTCGCGGGCCGCCGCATCAAAAGAGGCCGGCACGGTCAGAAAGACCTCCTGGTTCTCCAATCTGTTGTGTGGATTGTCCTGGGCCATAGCCGCATTCCAGGCCTGGCGGATATGCCGTAAATACTGAGCCGAGACTTCCAGCGGAGACATTTTTTGCAGCTCAGTCTTGTTCGTCTCGCCTGTCCACGGCAAAATCGAGGCGGTCCGATCAACACCGGCATGCGACAGCCACGACTTTGCCGACGAGATCAGCCGCCCGGGAACTTCCACGCCTCGGGTTCGCGCAAAGGTGCCGACCGCAAAAGACAGCTCGTCCGTCCAGGGCAGAACCAGACTCCCGTGGGGGAGTTCCTGCGCGCTGGGCAGATACAAAAAAGACGGCAGCAGGGCGCGCTCTTCCACGTTGCCGGGCGTCACCAGCTGGGGAATCTGGAACAGCCGAATGGCGGGCGGTTGCGTCTCCGCCGGCTGGGTATCGACGTAGGCGACGACGCAGTTGGTAGTGCCGAGATCAATGCCGACGATGTAGCGGGAGGATGTCATAGGAGGGGGTTATTCAATCTCGACTTCGGCGGGGGCAACAATGCGCGGGTCCTGGCCTGTCGGCTGGTCCGGCAGCGTGACCCGGCTGGCCCGCCAGCCGGCGTGCCGCAGCGCTCCACGGAACGGGGGTTGGCCGCTGATGTTGCCGGTCAGACGAATGGCTGAAGGATCGAAGCCGTGCGGAACGGTGACCTCGTCCCCTTCCCGTCCGGTGAGGACAGGCTCCAGCTGAAGGTGTTCGGTCAGGACCTGACGACAGGCTTGGTGAATGGTACGGACAGCGGCGCCGATCTGGGCGTCGTCATAGGACTGAATGTCCTCCCGCAGAAAATCAACCAAGCGGCCGTCCCGCTGCAACAGGGCCAGGAGTTGGACGGCGGCGTCCGAGTCGGGTTTCAGCGGCCGAGCAGAGTCTTGGGTCTCGGCCGGAGCCGCACTTGGCGCCTGCGGCTGGCCAGCTACGCTAAGCAGCCGCGGCAGGGTCAGCAGGAGGACAAGGGCCACCCCAAGGGGAGCGCCGACAAAGTACACGGCCAGCGCGCCGGCGGGTAAAAGCAGAGAGTTTCCGACTGCCAGTCCTGCCAAGAGCAGCCCGATCAGGATAGACGCACGCGGGATCGGTCTGCCTGCCATCACTCCACCACGCACGCCTGGGCCAGGTCGGACAGGACATGCCAACGGGTGATGCTGCGCGGCTCCTCGATGAGCCCACTCGTCATGCCGACGAAAATCAGCTCGCGGGCCGGGTCGGCCCAGGCCATGATGCTGCTCGCGCCGGCGTGGCCGAAGGTGCGGGGCGAGGCCAGGGAGCCAAAGTAGGTGGGGAAAATCCCGCTGCCGCGCAGCCAGAAGCCGAGCCCTCTGTTGGCCGGCGCCTTGGGCCACTGGCGGGCGACCCGAATGGGCTCCAACAGGCGATCCTCCAGGTCCCCGGTATGGATCGTGGTGGCCAACTCGACCATGGCCGGACTCAGCAACCGCACGCCGTCAAGCGCACCGTGGTTCAGCCACATCTGGTAGAAGCGGGCCATATCGCCCACGCTTGAGTACGATCCTCCGCCCGGAATGGCCGCGCTTTGAATCTCGGGCCGGTTGAAGGCTTCCAGAAAGGCCATGGGAAACGGCGCCCCACCCTCGTCCAGGGCCTGGAGCGGGACCCGTCGTTCGTGCATATCGGGCCGGACGCCCATGTGGGAGTCGTGCATGCCCAGCGGACGGTACAGATCGTCCTCGCACATCTGGGCAAAACTGCGTGAGCCGCCATCCACCCGCCGGGCGATCTCAGCCAGAATCCACGAGCCGGTCAGCGCGTGGTAGTGGACGGCCGCGCCCGGCTCGTGTTCCAAGGGCTGGGCGCACAGCCGGGCGATGGTCGCGTCCCAGTCGGCCCATTTGGCCATCGGCCAATCCAGCGGCATAGTCGGAAAGCCGGCGGTATGGGTCAGCACCTGGGCAACCGTAATATGCCGTTTGCCAGCCGCCCCAAACTCGGGAATATAAGCCGACACCTTCTCGTACAGCTGCACCTCGCCCCGGTCGGCCTTCATCAGCAGCATGGTCGCGGTGATCGGCTTGGTGGTCGAGAACTGACAGAAGATATCGTCAACCCTGGCCGGCCTGCCCTGTTCCGGTTCCACCTGTCCGACCCCCCGGGCGACCACAATCTTGCCGCGCCGGGCCAGCAGAAAGGCACCGCCAAACAGCCAGCCCTCACCCCTCATCTTTTCAATATGCCCAAACAGATGCTCGATACGTTCGGGATCCATCCCGACTGCGCTGGGATCAACAGTCTGCACGGTGTGTCCTCCTGTTCATTCGACCGGCGGCCGCTGGACCGACATGCCGAGAATGTTGTAGCCGCCGTCAATATGGACGATCTCTCCGGTAATCTTCTCGGCCAGCGGGCTGCACAGAAACAGCGCGGCCTTGCCCGTATCGGAGTTCAGGATTTCTGCCTGCAGGGGCGCAAACTGCTTCATGTGGTTCTGCATGATGTCAAAGCCGGGGATACTCGTCCCGGCCTTGGTGGCGGTCGGACCGGGCGACAGGCCGTTGACCCGAATGCGGTGGGGAGCCAGATCGTAGGCCAGATTCTTGATGATATTGTCGAGCGCCGCCTTGCTGATGCTCATCAGCTGGTAGCCGGGGATGACCTTCTCGCCGGCATAATAGGTCATGGCCAGAATGCAGCCGCCCCGCTCCTTCATCAACGGAAAGGCCCCGTGCGCCAGCCCGATCAGCGAGTAGGCGCTCACGTCCATGGCCAGCTGAAAGTCGGCCCGCCCGATATCCAGGAAACGCTGCTGAAAAGACTGCGGCGGGGCGTAGGCGACGGAATGAATGAGGAAATCGAGCCGACCGAATTCCCGGCCCAACTCGTCAAACAGCCGCTCGAGCTGTTCGTCCTTGCTCACGTCGCACTCCAGGATGAGCGGATTATTGAGTTGCTCGGGAATTGTGCCCAACATGCGGCGCACGGCTTTGCGCTGAATCGACAGGGCGACCCGTGCCCCGCCGTCGCTGAGCAGCTTGGCAATCGGCCAGCCGATCGAGTGTTCGTCCAGCACGCCGGCGACCAGAGCGGTTTTGCCGGAGAAGTCGAGCAGGCTGCCGAGCGGGTTGGGTGTCTGGCTCATCGGGGCTCCTTCATCGGTTGTCACGATTATCTTTTACTTGCCGCTGAATTTGGGCTCGCGCTTTTCTACAAAGGAGCGAATGGCCTCTTGATGATCCTCGGTATGGAAACAGTGCTTCTCCAGAGCCAGGGAGGTGTCCAGGACGAGGTTGGCCGTGTCGCGCAGAATCTTATTGACCGACACTTTGGTCCAGCGAATCGCCTTGCTGGGACCGTTGGCCAGGCGGGTGGCAAACGCGGTCGCCCGGTCCATCAGTTCCTCCTTGGGCACTACATGGTTCACCAGCCCGATGCGTTCGGCCTCTTCGGCGCTCACCAGGTCGCCGGTCATCAGAAACTCCTTGGCCCGAGCCGCGCCGACCAGCCACGGCCAGATGATCGCCCCGCCGTCACCGGCAACGACCCCGACCCGGACGTGTGGATCGCCGATCCTGGCGTTTTCGGCGGCATAGATCACGTCACAGAACAGGGCCAGGGTCGCTCCCAGGCCGGTCGCCGGACCGTTGATCGCGGCAATAATCGGCTGCTCGACCTCCAACATGTCGATGATGATCTTGCGCGCCTCGGTGAACAGAGCGTCGAGCTGTGGTCCGGTCATGTCCTGAAACCACTTGATATCTCCGCCGGCACAGAAAGCCCGGCCTTTGCCGGTCAGAATCACCACCCGGTCTCCTGGTCGTGGGCGATATCGGCAAAGATGTGCGACAGCTCGGTATGCAGCTCGGCATTGATGGCGTTCAAGGAGTCCGGCCGGTTAAAGGCCAGGGTCAGAATCTTGTCCTTGCGTTCGGCGCTCAGGTGATGATAACGACTGTAATCCATAGTGATGCCTCCTTCAAAAGGAAACGTGATCTCCAACCGCAGGAATCTGTTGCCACGTTTCCTTTCGTACTCAGGCGGCCCATTATCTGTCACGCACCCCCAACGATCAAGGGAAGAACAAGCATGCGCATTTATTTCTGTCGTCAGGGATTGGCCTATATCAGAAACGTCCTGCAAAAGGAGCTGCCGGACGACGAGATATTGGACTGCGCGCCCGAACAGGTCGCCGAGGTCGCCCAGCAGGCCGATGTGCTGATTCCGACGGTGTCACCAATCGGTCCCTCAGCCTTTACCTCGCCGACGCTCAAGCTGGTCCAGCAGTACGGTGCTGGCCTGGATTCGGTCGATATTCCGGCCGCCATCCAGGCCGGGGTATACGTCGCCAATGTGCCTAGCGCGGGCACCGGAAATGCCGAATCGGTGGCCGAACTGAGTCTGTTTTTCATGCTTGCCCTGGCTCGCCACTATCCCCGAGCTCAGGAGAGCATCGCCCAAAAAAGGCTCGGTACGCCCATGGGCAGCACTCTCAAGGGCCGTACCGCCGCGATCATCGGGTATGGCGGCATCGGCCGCGAGGTTGCCCGTCGTCTGGCCGGCTTTGAAATGGACAAAATCCTGGCCGTCTCCAAACGCGGCCCCAAAGGCACGCCCGAAGAGAACGCCATCCGGGTTGATTTTCACGGCCGGCTCGACGACCTGCACGAGGTGCTGGGCCAGGCCGATTTTGTTATTGTCGCGCCCCCCCTGAACGACGAGACGCGCGGCCTGATCGGCGCCGCCGAGTTTGCCAGCATGAAGCCCGGCGCGTTCATCATCAATGTCGCACGCGGTCCGGTCCTGGACTACGACGCCTTTTTGGCCGCGCTCAAAGACAAGCGGATCGCCGGGGCTGGTCTCGACGTGTTCTGGCAGGAACCGTTCGATCCGACCGATCCGATCTTTTCGTATAACGTGATTGCCACCCCGCACTTCGGCGGCGCCACCGACCTGAGTCTAGGGGGTATCGGCAAAAGAGTGGCCGAGAATGTGAATCGGGTCAGGCACGGACAGGCGCCGCTGAACTGCATCAACAACAGAAAACGTGATCTCCTTTAGGTGCCATCTGTTATCACGTTTCCTGTTGCCAGAGGTGCCGGGCAGAGGATAAAAAAAGGGAAACGTGATTGGGTATCACGTTTCCCTTTTTCCAGACGGTGCGGGTCTGCTAGTCGCGTTGCTCGGCCTGCACATAGGGGGCGGCGTGGTCGCCGGTGTAGATCTGGGTGGGGCGGAAGATCCGGTTGTTGGGCAACTGCTCGACCCAGTGGGCCAGCCAGCCGGCCACCCGCGCGATGGCAAAAATGGGGGTGAACTGGTCAATTGGGATACCGAGCTTGTCGTACACCACCCCGGAGTAGAAATCCACGTTTGAGGCGATGCCCTTACGGCCGACGTGCTCGCCAATGACGGTTTCCACCTCTTGGGCGACCTTATAGAGCGGGTGCTCGCCCTTTTGCTCAAACAGGTTCTGGGCCAAACCTTGTAGGGCGTAGGCGCGCGGGTCTTTGACCTTGTACACGCGGTGCCCGACGCCCATGATCTTGGCCTTGGCCTTGAGCTTCGCCTCGATATAGGGGCGCACTTGGTCGAGCGTGCCGATTTCGCGGAACATGCGTAGCGCCTGCTCGTTCGCCCCGCCGTGCAGGGGACCGGTCAGCGCGCCGATGGCCGACGACACCATGGTATACGGGTCGGCCAGGGTCGAGCCGACCACCAGGCCGCTGAAGGTCGAGGCGTTCATGGTGTGCTCGGCGTGCAGAATCAGACACACGTCCATGATATGGGCTTCCAGCGGGTCGGGCTCTTTTTCGGTCAACATCCACATGAAGTTGGCCGCATGGGACAGGTCGTCCCGCGGTTTGACCGGCTCGTCGCCGTGACGCATGCGTTCAAAGGCGGCCACAATCGTCGGCATCTTGGCGATCAGACGCACGATCGACCAGTAGTTCTGCTCCTGGTTGGCCACGTCTTTTGCCGGGTAAAACATGCCCAGGGCCGCCACCACCGATTGCAGCGCATCCATGGGATGGCCGTTTTCCGGGAACGATTTGAGCAGATCGACGACCCGATATTTGATCCGCCGATGGGTGCGGAGGTCATGATCGAATTTCTCCAACTCTTGACGCGTGGGCAGCTTTCCCCACAACAACAAGTGCGACACTTCCTCGTAGGAGCTTTTTTCCGCCAGTTCCTCAATCGGAATGCCGCGGTATTCGAGGACGCCTTGCTGTCCATCGATAAAGCCAACCTGCGATTCCATAATGGGCACACCTTCGAGCCCGGGAACAAATTTATCCATATATCGGCCTTTCTTGCCTAGGAACGTTCGGGGTCGATACCCTCAGCCGTTCATCTGCTTGTTGAATGTGTCAAGGTCGAAGTAATCGCGCCACGACGCAATCTTGCCATTCTGGATTTCAAACACCCCGGCCACCGGCAGCGAGAGTTTCTTTTCGCCCATGACGAAGTGGTCCACCCGTTCATTCATGACGACATTGCCGGCCGAGGTGGTGTGCAAGATGTCGAACTGGACGCTGTCCGCGCCACGCAGAAAGGGTTCGAGAAATTTCCGAATCACGTCGTGGCCGACCATCGGCTCCATCGGGATATTATGGTAGAAGCAGTCTTCCGCGAGGTAGCTCAACACCTCGTCGGTATTCTTGCGTGACCACGCCTGACAAAAGTCAGTGACCAGTTTTTCGTTGTCTGCGCTCATATCAAATCCTCCTTTTCGGGAATGGGTATCATTCTTGTAGCGTCTTGGCTTCCTATACCTAGCGGAAATACCCCAGTCCTGGCAAGCCTCTTGGGCGAGGCGTGATCCGGGCTTGTCTTGACCCGCCGGGTACGCTCCTCTAGCCTGCCGCTATGGCTGATTTTTACGATCCTTTCTCGCCTGCTGCGGGTGTGTCTGTCCGTGACCGACGGCCCGAGGTGTGCGAGCTGCTTCCCGGCCTGTTCGTCGGCGAATACCCCCGACTTGAAGACATTGGGTGGCTGCATGACAAGTTCGGGATTAGCGCCGTCTTGAGCCTGCAAGACGACGACGACCTGACGCTCCACCAGCTCAGTCTGCCCGTTCTGGATGCGGCCTACACCCAGCACCAGATCGCCTGCTGCCGGGTGCCGGTCGCCGACTTCAACTGTCAGAGCCTGGCCGCCAGTCTGAGCCAAGCCCTGGACGCGCTGCGCAACTTTGTCCAAGCTGGCCAGTCGGTTTTTGTACACTGCAACGCGG
The DNA here is from genome assembly GCA_965243735.1 of uncultured Binatia bacterium (SeqCode). Lineage (GTDB taxonomy): Bacteria > Desulfobacterota > Binatia > Bin18 > Bin18 > JAAXHF01. Next base: position 694,651 of record CBDEVZ010000008.1, on the reverse strand, counting down.
GTTGTAACCGGGCACCGACTCTGGCCATTGCCTATCTGCACGCCCATCACGGCCTGGGGCTGGAAGAGGCGCGGGACTTCGTCAAAGCCCGGCGCGCATGCGGACCGTACATGCAGGTGTTGTACGAATACTTCTCCCAGCCCTGAAGCGGCCTGCCGCTTTTTGCTAGGCAAAGGCCGCAAACACCGTATCGGCGATCAGCAGCCCCCGCCGGGTGAGTTTCAGCCGCCCGGCCGCGTGGTGCAGCAGACCGGCAGCGATCAGATCGTGTAGCTGGGGAAAGGCGGCCTCCAGACTCAACCCGAACCGGGCGGCAAAGGTCTCGGGCGCGAAGCCGTTGAGCTGGCGCAGGCTGAGAAACATGAACTCGGTCCGGGCCTGATCGTGGCTCAGGTCCTCTGCAAAGCAGCACGCTTCTCCGTCCGACAGGGCTTTGTCCATATAGGTCCGCGGACTGGCCTCATTACTCCAGCGTCTGCCCCAGCCCGGTTCCCGGCAAAACGAGTGCGCCCCGGCGCCCAGACCAAGGTAATTGTGGCCGGTCCAGTAGCGCCGATTGTGTTGGGAGGCGAAGCCCGGGCGGGCGAAGTTGGAGATCTCATACTGGTGATAGCCGTGGCTCAGGCAGCGGTCTTGAATCAGCTCCAGCATGGCCACTTCCAGCTCTTCGTCAAGCGGCCGCAAGCGACCGGTCTGACGCCATACAAAAAACGGCGTGCCCTCTTCATAGCTCAGGTTGTATATCGAGATATGCTCGGGACGACAGGCAAAAACCTGTTCCAGATCGGCCTCCAGCAGAGCCAGGGTCTGGCCCGGTACGCCAAACATGAGATCGAGATTCAGGTTGGCAAAGCCGGCCTGACGCGCCCAGCTTATGGCCCGCTGGGCGTCGGGGCCGCGGTGCAGGCGACCCAGGATTTTCAGCAGCCCGGACTGGAAGGACTGGACGCCGAAGCTCAGCCGGTTGACCCGGCCAGCCCCAAAACCTGCAAGGCTGTCCCGACTGACCGAGGCCGGGTCGGCTTCGAGACTGATTTCGGCTTGTGCGGCAAGCGGGCACAGCTGGGCCACCAGCCGCAGAAAACGCTCAATTGAGGCCGGGGCAAACAGCGATGGCGTTCCGCCGCCAAAGTAGACCGTCTCAATCGGCTCGGCCCGCCAGGCCGGCTGCGCGACCGCGTGGCGGAGTTCGGCGCACAGGGCGTCAACATAGCGCTCTTCCGGCCAGCTGCGCCCGCCATAGGCATTAAAATCGCAGTAGGGACACTTGATCAGACAGTAGGGAATGTGGACGTACAGGGAGAAAGACATGGCGCTCAGCCAAGGCGGGGGCGCGGCTGGTGCTCCTACTTGTACTTCCGCAGCACCGCGCTGACCACGCCCTGAATCTCGACCTCGGCCGCGTCAACCACAATCGGCTCCATCTCGGGATTGGCGGGCTGCAGGCGAATGCGACCGCCCGGTTCGGGGTAGAACTTTTTGACTGTGGCCTCGCCCTGAATCAGGGCCACAACCGTCTCCCCGCTCTCGGCGCTGGGGCGCTGCTCAACAACGATGAAATCCCCGTCCAGGATACCCTCGTCAATCATCGAGCGGCCGGTGACCCGCAGGGCGAAGGCTTCGTGGGGCCGCCGGACCAGGTTGGCCGGAACGGCCAGAGCGTCCCGAGTTTCCACCGCCTCAATCGGCACCCCAGCCGCGACCTGACCCAGGAGAGGCAGTTCCAGGGCCTGAGCCGTTTCCTGGGGCGGCGTCAGTTCGATCGCCCGACTCAGATTCCACTTGCGGGCGATCACCCCCTTGCGCTCCAGGTTGCTCAGATGCTTATGGACGGTGGCCAGCGAAGACAGCCCGAAATGCGCCCCGATCTCTTCCAGGGTTGGCGCGTAGCCGTGGCTGTCGGTATAGGCGTTCAGATACTCCCAAATCTCTCTCTGTCTGCGGGTCAAAATCATGCCACCCTCCTCACCTCTCCCTTATGCCAGCGAACAAAAGGCGAATCAACAGCCTGCCATCACTTGATAGACAGGGCCGGGCGTGCCACACTCGGCCCTGTTCTTCGAAAGATCGCTATGTCTGTGTCGTCACAATTGTCCGTATGGGTGGGTGTGGCCGTCCTTGTCGGCCTTGTCGCCTGCACCTCGAGCCGCAGCGAGTCGTCGGACAGCCTCAGCCTGATTCGACTACCGGACGGCTTTTCGATCAGCCTGTACGCGTCTCATGTGCCTAACGCCCGCTCCCTGGCACTCGGTGACAGGGGAACGGTTTTTGTCGGCACTCGCTCCGAGGGCAGCGTGTATGCGCTGGTCGATGGCGACGCCGATCACAAGGCCGAGAAAGTCGTGCGTATAGCCGACGGCCTGTTTGCGCCAAACGGCGTGGCCTTCCGTGACGGAGCCCTGTATGTGGCGGAAATCCACCGTATCCTGCGCTTTGACGATATTGAGGCGCGGCTCGACACCCCGCCCCAGCCGGTGGTGGTCAACGGCGGGCTGCCGACCGACCGCTGGCACGGCTGGAAATTCATCGGCTTTGGACCGGACGGCAAGCTCTACGTGCCGGTTGGCGCGCCGTGTAATGTTTGCACCCGGGCGGACGAACGCTACGCCTCGCTGCTGCGCATGAACGCCGATGGCAGCGAGGTCGAGGTCTTTGCCCGGGGGATCAGAAATACGGTCGGATTTGATTGGCACCCGCATACCGGGGAGCTGTGGTTTACCGATAACGGGCGCGACAACCTGGGCGATGATGTGCCCCCGGACGAGTTGAACCGCGCCCCCCAAGCGGGCCTGCATTTTGGTTTTCCGTACTGTCACGCCGGCCGTATTCCCGACCCGGAGTTTGGCCGCAGCCGGCCGTGCGGCGATTTTACCGGCACGGCCCAGGAACTCGGCCCCCATGTCGCGGCGATCGGTATGCGCTTTTATACCGGCACGATGTTCCCGGCCGCCTATCGCAACCAGATCTTCATTGCCGAGCACGGCTCTTGGAACCGCAGCGACCCGATTGGCTACCGGATCAGCCTGGTCCGGCTGAAGGACAACGCGCCAATCTCGTACGAGGTGTTTGCCCAGGGCTGGTTGCAGGGTCGCTTGGCTTGGGGCCGGCCGGCCGATGTGCTGGTCATGCCCGACGGCGCGCTGTTGGTCTCCGACGACCGAGCCGATGTGGTGTATCGGATCAGCTATGAGGGGCAGAGTCGCTCAGCCCGTGCTCAGTAGAAGGCCAGACTGGCAAAGCTGACCGAGGACTGGGTCTGGCGATCAATCGAGCGGTCATATTTGAGGAGCGTGCCGCGTTCGGCATCGAGCAGATGCAGCATGGTATACATGGGCGCAAAACCGCACACCCGGCGCTTATCGGCGTCTTTGGCGATCTGCTCAAAGAAATCGCCCGGATCGACGTTTTCCAGGGCCTGGATCAGCCGTCGGTCTTCGGCCTCCACCCAGTCCAGAAAATCCTGAGTCAGCTCGCCCGGATCGCCGAACTTGTGTCCCACATGGGCAAAGTCCACCCCGGCCACTACGCACACCGAGCGCCGGCTATCGGCAATCGTCTTGTGCAGGGCGGTCAGAAAATCCGCTACTCGGGGGGTCTCAGTCGGTGGCGTCCTGGTCATGGTCATATGGTGAAAAGACGACACCAGGATCGGCACGACCGTAAAGTCCCGCCTGTCGGCCAGCACGTATTGCAGGAACAGCATCTGGAATTCGAGCGAGTGCTCGGTGCGGTGCAACAGCTCATCGGCAAACAGGTCTTGGTCGTAATTGGCCTGGAGGGCGTGCAGAAAGTCCTGGTCGGTTTTGACCGGGCCGAGCGGCGTGTCATAGTCTTTGCGCGTCGAGACAAACAGGGAGTCGGAGCCGTGGTGGGAGGTGCCCAACACGACAAAGAGGTCGGCCTCGCACCGCTCGGCCAGCTCCTTGTAGGCCCAGGCGTAGGTCGGGCCGCCAACCCGCAGGTCAATATGGGGGGCAATCAGGCCGCGCAGCGGAGGCTGGGGCTGCGCCGTAGCGCGGGGCAGTCCCGGCCCCTCGTCCCCGGAGAAAAAGCCGCTGAGCTGCTGGCTGAATTCGGCGGCCTGGGAAGAGTAGCACGTATCGGCGTGGGCCATGTCACGCACCGGAGCCTGACGAAAGGCCCTCAGGGTATCCTGTTGGAGCCGCGCAAAGCGCTCGTTGTCCAGGTAATAGCAGGCGTCGAGCTGTTCGATCAGTTGTCGCAGCTGCTCGCCGGGCAGCACTTGGCTGAATTTGCGGGCAAACGCCTCTTGGATATCCACCAGTGAGTGCTGGCCGTCGAAATGGCTGAGGACAAAGGAGGTGATCTGGGGAAACACCAGCGGCTGGGTCGCGTACTGCAATGGGTCACGCATATACAGACGGGTGTCGTTTTCGACCCCAACCGGAAAGACTTCGACGGGACGGAGTTTGGGATAGTCCATGTGACTCCTCATCTCGGCTCAGAGTTTGGCTCAGGGCTCAGATACGCCCGCATACATAGAAGGTTTCCAGCCCTGGGGCAAGCGAGCGCCGGACCGCGCCGGGCACGACAGCATACGGATCAACACGCAGTGGTGCCTGTGTGTTCGGTGGGAATGAGACTATCACTGAGGGAAGATGACGATGGACGCAAGGAACGGAATGAGGAGGCCGGTGCATCCAGGAGAAATCCTGCGCGAGGAACTGGACACGCTCGGTCTGTCGGCCAATGCGCTGGCGTAGGCGCTGGGCGTACCGGTCAATTGGATTACGCTGATCCTGCATGGTCAGCGGGGGATAACGGCCGACACGGCGCTGCGGCTGGCGCGCTATTTCGGGACGCCGTCGCAGCTGTGGCTGAACCTGCAACAGACCTGGGAGTTGCGCCAGGCGGAGATTGAGACGGGCGATCAGATCGCCGTGCAGGTGCAGCCCCGGCGGACGGCAGCGTAGCAGTGTGACGGCTCCCCTCCCAAGCATTGAATGAGAATCAGGGGCCGTTGACACTCACTGGACGATCACCTGCACCCCAGACGAGCAGTTGTTCCCAGTGACGCTCTCCCCGCTCGGTGCATCCACACACGCCCCGTAGTAGTAGGTTCCCGTCGTTGAGGGCGCCGTCACCGTTAGAGACTCAGTCTCGTCGTCTCCTACGCTGATGGCAGGCACGATGTCCGTGCCCACTTCGGTGTCACTGGAGCTGATCGTGGAGTTGGTCGAACGGTAGTAGCGGACGGTCGTTGTGCTAAGAAAATCTCCCGTTCCGTCGTTATCAACGGTCGCATACAATGTTAAGCTCTGGCTCGGCGATACGGTGACTGGATCACGACAAAGAGCCCCCGCAGGGCAAACCCTAAAGCTACCAACTGCCAGATCAAACGCCGACCGGGAGACCGTCACCAACAGCCCGATCGAGCAGTTGTTCCCGGTGTTGCTGTCCCCGCTCGGCGTCTCCACGCACGCCCCGTAGTAGTAGTTCCCGGGTGTTGAGGGCGCCGACACCGTTGCAGTCTCAGAATCGTTGTCCCCTGCGTCAATGCCACCACTGTCCGTGGTATCCGTGGCCACTTGGGTGTCAAGGATGCTGATCGTCGGGTCGGTCGAGCGGTAATAGACGACTCTTGTCGTCTCGGGAAAATCTCCTGGTCCGTTGTTAGGGGGTGTCATCAGTTAAGGAGGATCACCGAGGCAGCGAGATAGATGGCTCCGAGAAAGCTGACAGCGCGTTTGTCGTAGCGGGTGGCGAGAGCACGGTATTGCTTGAGTTTGGCGAAGAAGTTTTCAATCAGATGGCGCGCTTGATAGAGGTGCTTATCATAGGGGCGAGGCTGGCGCCGATTGGCTTTGGGGGGAATGACCACCGTCACCTCCGCCTGCTCCAAACGGTCAATGACGCGCTCGTGGGCGTCATAGGCTCTATCGGCGAGCAAAGCCCGCACGTGCTTCAGCAGATGGGGCAAGAGGGCCTCCGCACCGGCCAGGTCAGAGGCTTGGCCGGGCGTGAGATGGAAGCCGGTCGGATTCCCGAGCGCATCGCACGTCGCATGGATTTTCGTGCTCAAGCCCCCGCGGGAGCGGCCGATGCATTCGGCCGCGGGGTCCCCCCTTTTGCCCCCGCCCCATGTTGGTGGACGCGGATGATCGTGGCGTCGATCATGGCATATTCGTTATCCGCATCGGCGGCCAGCTGCTTGAAAACCTGCTCCCAGACCCCACTTTTACTCCAGCGCATGTGGCGCGTATGAATCACGCGAAAATCCCCGAACCGGCTCGGCAAATCGCGCCAGGGAATCCCCGCACGATAGCGGTATAAGACCGCTTCCACAAACAACCGGTTATCCCGCGCCGTGCCCCCGACGTGGCCCTCCCGGCCGGGCAGCAGGTCCTGAATCCGTTCCCACTGATCCTCGCGTAACGCATACCGTCTCGCCATTGTGCACCCTCCCTTCGCTTGGGCTGACCAGGGCAGTATACCGAGACGAGACAGGAAAGCCGACCAGGGGGGCACGCTAACTGATGACACGCCCTAGTAACAGTGACATCCAAATCTATCCTCTGGCCCGGCGATACGGTGAGAAGTCCAACTCTAGAGCCGTCAACCTCAAAGTTTCCGGTAGGGATCGCGAGGTCATACGGCTGGGCGACTTGAGCGACGCTCACCCGCACCCCACCCGAACAGTTGTTGGTGTGGGGGCTCTCCCCACTCGGCGACCCTACACACGCCCCGTAGTAGTAAACCCCCGTCGTCGACGGCGCCGTCAGACTGATCGACTCCGCACTGCTCGCCCCTGCCGCCAGGCTGCCCACCGAGTCCCTGCCTACACTCGTATCCCCGGAGCTGATTATCCTGTCGCTGGACCTATAGTAGCGTAGCGTGGTCGAGCCTGCGGTCGCATCGCCCCGATTGCGTACCGTGGCCGAGAACGTGAAACTCTGCCCCGGGGTGAGCGTGTCGCCGCTCACCGAAGGGGACTGCACAACGAGGTCAGCGTTAGCGTCCGATTCCTCCGTCCCCCGGATCACAATGTCGTCAAACCGCGTGACCGACGCGCCGGAACCACTATTGCCGCTAGCATAGACTATCCCCGCTGACTCTCCCCACGATCCCCCCACCGACACCAGATCGGTAGCCAACTCACAGAACTTCTCACCCCCCGCATATATCGCCTGTCGGCCCGCCGCGAAATCGACCTCCATACGAAACTCGGTCCACACGCCGAGCTGCACTTCGGGACCGCGAATGCCACCGGTACAGACTGCCACGATCTTTTGATCCGATTCGAACTTGGCGATGCCGAAGGATGCCCTGCTCTCATCCGCGTTCTTCACCGCAAAGGATGCGAAGACGGCATACTTGGCGCCATTGGGCAAGGTGAATGAATAGCGGTCCAAGTCGTTATCCACCCGCATCCGCACGCTCACGCTCACGACCGGAGGCAGGTCGAAGTCGAAGTCCTTGCGTATGCTCAGCCCCCAACCACTCCGCCCGGCGGTACGCAGGTGCTGGTTGCCTCCTGCGGTCTCAATCCGCTGCTCCGCGGTGCCAAGGCCGTTGTAGACGATCACGTAGTCCTCGGGCAGCGAGCCGACCGTGTAAGACTCGAAGTCTTCCGAGAATAAGACGCGCCCGGGGTCGACGCTCCCAGGGCCGGGGACCATTTCCAGATGTTGGGTAGCCTCATTCCACTCAAACCACGTCGTCTCCCCTGGGGCCGGGAAGTCCTCAATCGAGCACTCGCCCTCCGCGCCCTCCACAAACTCTTCCCCGGTCGTCGTCACCGTGAACGTATTGCGGGCAAACTCGACGCCGCCATCATAGGCCACGATGGTGTGAGGCCCATCGGCCAGGAACGCCCAGTTGAATTGGGTCAGGAAGCCGTTAAGCGTCGTCCCGCAAACCACCCGGGTATCATCGCGCGGGATGCCTATCGCCTCCACCGGAATGTGGCCGTCCCCGTCGATCCGGACCGTGATGTCCTGTGCATTACACTTCCAGCCCGAGATAAAGCCCAGGCCCGATAGCTTGCCTCCCGGGTTGGGACTCTCCAGGTTCCCGGCCGAACTCTGCGCCTGGACCACGGCCGGTGCCAGCACTCCCTCCCAGCCCGGGAGCCCCTCCCAGCCTGCCGGTTTGTTCCCCGGGCCGGAGTTCTCTAACATGCCTGGCAAGCGTATATGATCGGTCATCACGCCGACCAGGACGCCGGTAAGGATTGCAACGAATGCGTAGAGGAGTCGGGAGGGAGTGCTAGGGCGTGTCATCAGTTAGCGTGCCCCCCTGGTCGGCTTTCCTGTCTCGTCTCGGTATACTGCCCTGGTCAGCCCAAGCGAAGGGAGGGTGCACAATGGCGAGACGGTATGCGTTACGCGAGGATCAGTGGGAACGGATTCAGGACCTGCTGCCCGGCCGGGAGGGCCACGTCGGGGGCACGGCGCGGGATAACCGGTTGTTTGTGGAAGCGGTCTTATACCGCTATCGTGCGGGGATTCCCTGGCGCGATTTGCCGAGCCGGTTCGGGGATTTTCGCGTGATTCATACGCGCCACATGCGCTGGAGTAAAAGTGGGGTCTGGGAGCAGGTTTTCAAGCAGCTGGCCGCCGATGCGGATAACGAATATGCCATGATCGACGCCACGATCATCCGCGTCCACCAACATGGGGCGGGGGCAAAAGGGGGGACCCCGCGGCCGAATGCATCGGCCGCTCCCGCGGGGGCTTGAGCACGAAAATCCATGCGACGTGCGATGCGCTCGGGAATCCGACCGGCTTCCATCTCACGCCCGGCCAAGCCTCTGACCTGGCCGGTGCGGAGGCCCTCTTGCCCCATCTGCTGAAGCACGTGCGGGCTTTGCTCGCCGATAGAGCCTATGACGCCCACGAGCGCGTCATTGACCGTTTGGAGCAGGCGGAGGTGACGGTGGTCATTCCCCCCAAAGCCAATCGGCGCCAGCCTCGCCCCTATGATAAGCACCTCTATCAAGCGCGCCATCTGATTGAAAACTTCTTCGCCAAACTCAAGCAATACCGTGCTCTCGCCACCCGCTACGACAAACGCGCTGTCAGCTTTCTCGGAGCCATCTATCTCGCTGCCTCGGTGATCCTCCTTAACTGATGACACCCCCTAGAGTTCATGGTGATATCCCACGGTGAAAAATTCTGATGGAGAAATGGCTCGTCTACGTTCTCTATACACAAGCCATTTATATGCTAGAGGACCTTATACAGGGGCGCCGACATCGGTCAATATCGCTAGAGGATGGGGAGCGTCTCAGTTTGCTCCCTTTTGTTGCCGCCGCCAGCCTCGGTGTCTTGGCTCCACTAATGAGGAGAGTTTTTACACACTGCTGCCGCGGTAGGCCCTATCCAAATGGATAGAAAATTCTCAAAAATAGCGCACTCGGGCCGGAGACAGGCAGGCGCTCAGCACTGTGCGACCCGGATTAGCTGGAGATTCTTATGGGCTTCAGAGCGGGATTGGGCAGATTGGATTCCAGGCTAAAACCTGCCATAGTGGCTGAAACAGCGTTCGTTCCAATGCCCATGAACACAGACCGCCCACGCCGTGCCGGATACAATTCATGACCGCTCGCGCTGCACCCCTACGGGTCGGTGTTGTCGGCGTCGGCCATCTGGGGCGTTTTCATGTCCAGAAATACACCGCCCAGCCCGATGTCAGCCTGGTCGGGGTGGTTGATGTCGATCAGCCCAGAGCGGTCGAGTTGGCCAGCCAGTACCAGACCCAGGCATTTGTCGATTATCGAGACCTGTTCGGTCGGGTCGAGTGTGTCAGCATTGCCGTCCCCACCCAGCTCCACCATGCGATTGCGCGGGACTTTCTGGCCCAGGGCGTCGATGTGCTGGTAGAAAAACCGCTGACCGCCACCGGCGCCGAAGGCCGTGAGCTGGTCGAGCTGGCCGCCCGAGCCGGGCGGATCCTTCAGGTCGGTCATCTGGAGCGCTTTAATCCGGCCCTGCGCTCGCTGAGCGGCATCCTGACCACGCCCCGCTTTATCGAATGTCAGCGGGTAGCGCCCTTTGTGGAGCGTGGCACCGATGTGGATGTGGTGCGCGACCTGATGATTCACGACCTGGACGTGATCCTGAGCGTCGTCCGCTCAGAGCCCAGCTCCATTGAGGCATTTGGCGTGCCGGTCCTGACCTCGGAGCCGGATATCGCCCATGTCCGCCTGCGCTTTGTCTCGGGCTGTATTGCCAATATCACGGCCAGCCGGGTCGCTCTCAAACGCGAGCGGAAAATGCGCATTTTTCAGCCCGACACCTATCTGGTGGTTGATTATGGCGAGCACCGTATCCGTATTTGCCGGCGCGAGCCCGGGGAGGCGTCCGGCAGTCTGCCGAACCTGAGCTTTGAGGAACGTGAGGTCGGCGGGGAGGACGCGCTTGAGGAAGAAATCCGTGACTTTCTGCGCGCCGTGCGCACCCGGACCGCGCCTGTCGTCAGCGGCCGCGAAGGGCTCCAGGCCCTGGAACTGGCCGAACAGATCATTGCCAGCCTCGAGATCCCCTAGATGCCCGCCCTGTCCTCCAGTCAGCCCCTAGCCTCCGGTTCTCAGCCCGCCACACGGCGTATTTTGCTGGTCGCCGGCGAGGACTCGGGCGATGTGCATGGCGCGGACGTGGTCAGCGCGCTGAGAAACCGGGCACCCCACATCGAAGTCTTCGGCGTTGGTGGGCAGGCGTTGCGGGCGGCCGGGATGCGAACCCTGGTCGATAGCGCCGCGATTGCCGGCATGGGCCTGTTCGAGGCCAGCGATAAGGTCGGCAACCTGATTCGTGCCTACCGCCAGCTCAGGGCACTCCTCCGTTCCCAGCCGCCCGACCTGCTGGTCTTGATTGATTTTCCGGAGTTTAATCTGCGCGTTGCCAAAATTGCCAAACAGGCTGGCGTGCCGGTGTTCTACTACATCAGCCCCCAGGTATGGGCGTGGCGCAGGCGCCGGGTCTACACCATTGCTAAACGGGTCGATCAGCTGGCCGTGGTGTTCCCCTTTGAGCCGGACTTTTACGCCGCCCACGGCTGTAGCGTGGAGTTTGTTGGCCATCCGCTGGTTGACCGGGTGCGGGCAAGCCGGCAGCGGCAGGACACCCTGCGGCGTTATGGGCTCGACCCGGACCGACCGACCATCGCCCTGCTGCCGGGCAGTCGCGCCCATGAACTGCGCTATCTGCTGCCTCCCCTGCTCGGGGCGGCGACACAGCTTGGGTCGGCCTGCCAGGCCGTCCTGGCCCTGGCGCCGAGCCTGGACCGGGCTGCGGTTGAGGCGCAACTCACCCGGGACAGTGTTGGACCGAGTCGTGTTCGGGTTGTGCAGGGCGATACCTATAACCTCGTTCATGCGGCAGACCTGGCGGTCGTCGCCTCGGGAACCGCCACCCTTGAGACTGCGCTGCTCGAACGACCGATGGTCATTGTGTACCGGATGGCACCGCTGACCTATGCGCTGGCCCGCCTGTTTGTCGACGTGCCGTTTATCGGGATGCCGAATCTGATTGCCGAGCAGCGGGTCGTCCCCGAGCTGATTCAGGGCGCGGTGACCCCAGACCGGATTGTCCATGAAGTCCGGCGCTTGCTCGACAGCCCCCAAGCGTATAGCGTGGCGCAGCACGGCTTACGGGAGGTCCGCCGGCGCTTGGGGAACGGCGGCGCAGCCGAACGCACGGCCGGCCTGATTCTGGACATGCTGGAGAAAAGCTCACGACTCGGAGCCGCGTGCTCGCCATGAAAATCTACCGTCGTCTGCTGCCGTTTTTACGCCCCTATCTGCCCCAATTTTTTCTGGCCTTGGGCTGCATGGTGGTCTTCAGTGTGACGAGTGGAGCACTCCCGTTTGTGGTCGAGCACGTCTTCGACGACATCTTTGCCGCAAAAAATCTGGACGCGCTGCGTATTCTGCCGCTCGTCATTATCGGCGTGTTCGTGGTCCGCAGTCTGGTCAATTTCGGTCACACGTATCTGATGGAATATGTCGGCCAGCGCATCGTTGAAGACCTGCGCAACCGCCTCAACCGCCATCTCCAGTATCTGTCGGTGGCCTACTTCCACAACAACCCGACCGGGACCATTCTGTCCCGGGTGACCAACGATACGAGCCTGGTCCGCGAGGCGCTGACCCAGACCTCGGCCTCGATGATGAAGGACAGCACGACGCTGATCGCCCTGGTCATTGTGGCCTTTGTGAAAGACTGGTTTCTGGCCATCCTGGCGTTCATCGTCTTTCCGCTCACCATCCTGCCCCTGATGCAGGTGTATAAAAAAGTCCGCCGTTTCAGCCGCCGGGGCCAGGGGGCGCTCGGCTATCTGTCGGCCCTGCTCCAGGAGGCCATTCAGGGCAACCGGGTAGTCAAGGCGTTTGGCATGGAAGCCTACGAGCAACACCGCTTTGCGGCGGAGAACCGGCGGATCTTTCGCCACTCCATGCGGGCCGGCCGGCTACGGGCGTTTGTCCCCTCCATGGTCGAACTGGTTGCCGCCTGCGGGATTGCCGCAGTGGTGTGGTATGGCGGAGCAAGCGTGATTGAGGGCGAGCGGACCCAGGGGGCGTTTGTGGCCTTTCTGACCGCCATGCTGCTCTTGTACGAACCGTTTAAGCATCTGACCCGGACGAATGCGGCCATCCAAACCGGCCTGGCTGCGGCAGAACGCCTGTTTGAGGTGCTGGACGAGCCGCCCGAGGTGAGCGACCGGCCTGGGGCCCAGCGCCTGCCGGGGGTTGCCCAGGGGCTGCGCTTCGAGCACGTCTCTTTCCGCTATGGCCAGGAGTGGGTGCTCAAGGATATCTGCCTCGATATCCGTGCCGGTGAAGTCGTGGCCTTGGTCGGCCCGAGTGGGGGCGGCAAAAGCACCCTGGCCGATCTGATCCCCCGGTTTTACGATGTCGAGCAGGGCCACATCTGCGTTGACGGCACCGATATCCGCGATATTACGCTGCAATCCCTGCGAGCCCAGATCGCCGTCGTCACCCAGTTCACCTTTCTGTTCAACGACACCGTGCGCAATAATATTGCCTACGGCGGACCGGAGCGGCCGCTTGAAGAAGTCGTCGCCGCAGCCGAGGCGGCCTATGCCCACGATTTTATTACGGCCCTGCCCCAGGGCTATGACACCGTGGTCGGCGAGCTTGGCGTGCGCTTGTCCGGCGGCCAGCGCCAGCGGCTGGCGATTGCCCGCGCCCTGCTCAAGAATGCGCCTATGCTCATCCTCGATGAGGCCACCTCTTCTCTCGACAACGAATCGGAGCGGCTGGTTCAGGCGGCCATCGAGCGGTTGATGACGGATCGCACGGTCCTCGTCATTGCCCACCGCCTGTCGACGATTCATCGCGCCGACCGGATTGTGGTGATCCATGAGGGGCGGATTGTTGAAGAGGGCGGTCACGAAGAACTGCTGGCCCACAACGCCCAGTACCGCAAGCTGTATGACCTCCAGTTCCAGTCTCCCACCCTTCATTAAGCAGCCCCGTTTTTCCGGGGCTGAGGAAGTCAAAATCCGGGCCTGGGCCGGTCTCGCCCTGGGCGCCCTGTGGGGCTTGAGCAAGACCATGCGCATCGAGTATGTGGGGACGCAGGAGTTGTTTGGCCGCTGGGCACGGGGCGGACAGGTCATTCTGGCCTTTTGGCATAACCGCATGGTCCTGATGCCCTTCCCCTACCGGGGCCGGAAGGCCTGCATCATGAACAGCGTTCACCGGGATGGGGAAATCATCTCGCGGGTCATCCGGCGCTTCAGAATCATATCCGTGCGTGGCTCTTCGACCCGGGGGTGGGTCACCGGGCTCAAAGGCATGGTCGAGGCCTACCAGGCCGGCTATGACCTGATTATTGTGCCTGACGGACCGCGGGGACCACGCTATCAGGCCAAGCCCGGGGTCTTGCAGCTGGCCCGCGCCACCGGCGCTCCGGTCTATCCGGTCACCTATAGCGCAGCCTGGAAAACGACGGTTGGCAGTTGGGACCGGCTGCTCATCCCCTTTCCGTTCAGCAGAATTGTGTACATCGCCGGACAGCCGATACATGTCCCGGCCGATGCCTCGGCCGAGTTGATGGAAACAAAGCGCCGGGAGTTGGAAGGACGACTGCGGCAGATTACAGCCCAGGCTGACACCTATTTCGGCCCGGACCGCAGCGGATGAGCCTCGCCATGGGTCGGCTGGTGTACAACTGTGTGCTGAGCCTGGGCGGCCTCCTGGCCCTGCCGTTCATCGGCCTGGCCCTGCTCATTCGGCCGCGCTACCGTTTGGGTCTGAGCCAGCGGCTGAGCCGGCTGCCGCCCGCCGTCGCCCAGCGCCTCGGGAGCCGAGCGGTCGTGTGGCTGCACGCCCCGTCGGTCGGTGAGAGTCTGGCCACCCGGCCTTTTGTGCATGGTCTGAAAGCACAGTTTCCCGATGTGACCGTGGTGCTGTCGGTCTTAACCCCGACGGCCTATCGCGCGGCGACCAGCCGGCTGCCGGAGGCCGATGCGGTCATCTACTTTCCGCTTGACCATCCGCTGTGTGTCAGGCGTGTGCTGAGGCAGATACGACCCAGCGTCTTTTTTTTCACAGAAACTGAGCTGTGGCCCAATTGCCTGTCGATCTTACACCGACACGGCGTCCCGACCGTCCTGGTAAGCGGCCGGTTTTCTGCTCGGGCGGCGCACCGCTACGGACTGTTGCGGCCGGTGTTCGGGCCGGTGCTACGCAGCCTCAGCCTGTGCTGCATGCAAACCCAGGCTGATGCGGAACGCGTGATTGCTGCCGGAGTCCCCCGCGAACGGGTTGTGGTGACCGGCAATTTCAAGGTTGACGGGAGTACCGAGTCCGATGATCGGGGCAGAGCCATCCTGCACGAACTCGGCCTGGCCGACCGGCCGGTCCTGATAGCGGCCAGCACCCACCGGGGGGAAGAGGAGATCCTGCTCGACGGCTACCGCCGGTTGCGGACACACCTTCCGACTCTCCTGCTGCTGCTCGCTCCGCGCCATCCGCAGCGTTTTGGCGAGGTCGAAACCCTGCTGAGAAAAGCCGGACTAGGCTATACCAAGCGGAGCCAGCCGTCTGGCGATCCCGCCATCGAGGTGTTCCTGCTCGACAGCCTGGGCGAACTGGCCTCTTTTTACTCTTCCGCGGCAGTCGTTTTTGTCGGCGGCAGTCTGGTCAAAGGCCCGGGCGGACACAGCGTCATTGAGCCGGCCCTGGCCCGAGTGCCGGTTGTGTTTGGGCCCCATACCCGCAATTTTGCCTCGGTCGTGGAAGCTCTCAAACAGACCGGCGGGGGGAGAGAGGTGACGGATGCCGGCAGTCTGGCCCATCATTCGCTCCCTCTCCTCAGCGACCTCAGCGTGAGCCAGCAGGTCGGCCGGCGGGCGTATGCGGCCATCCGGCAAGAGCACGGTGCGGTCGAGCGGACCTTGAGTGTTATACGCGAGCGGCGCTTCGGGCCTCGAGCAGGATGAGCAGATATGATGGCTGTGGCACGCCTGATCCAAACCCTGTGGCAAGGCCAGCAGCGCTGGAGCCGACTCGTGTGGCTGCTTTTGGTTCCTTTTGCGCTCGGCTTTTCGGCTCTCGCCCGGACTCGTAACGCCTTGTACGACTGGCGACTGCTGCCGATAAGACGGGCCACACCAAAGGTGATCAGCGTTGGTAACCTGACGGTTGGCGGCAGCGGCAAGACCCCTTTTGTGCTGTGGTTGGCCCAGGCCCTCCAGCACCGCACAAACTATCGCATTGCTATTCTGAGCCGCGGCTATAAGGGCAGCCGGTCAGACACCACTGCGGTTGGCGCCGGGGGAGAGAGCTGGGCGACTCCGGCCGAGGTCGGCGATGAGGCGGTGATGCTGGCCCGCAGCTTTTCGGGCGTTGTCATTGCCGGCAAGAACCGGCTGAAAGCCGCCCAACTGGCCAGTCAGGATTTTGCCAGCGAGCTGGTCATCCTTGACGACGGTTTCCAGCATCGCCGGCTCACACGCGACGTTGATCTGCTTCTTCTCGCCGGTCGCCAGGAGCGCCCCCGGCTCGACAGGCAGTGGCTGTTGCCGGCGGGCCCTTTGCGCGAGCCGCCATCGGCCACCCGGCGGGCCGATATGGTGATTATGACCAAGGGTGGACCACGCGCGGGGCTGGAGTCGAACCAGGCCGAGCCGCCTGTCTTTTCCGGCGACCTCGTTCCCACCAGTCTGGTTGAGTCGGTCCAGGGCGACTGGCAGGAGCTATCACTCAGCCTGCTCCACCGTCGGCGCGTGCTGGCCGTGGCCGGTATTGCCGACCCCGCCCCATTCTACGCGCTCTTGCAGGAACGCGACGCCGAACTGACCGAGGTCATGTCCTTTGCCGACCACCACACCTATACACAGGCGGATTGGCAGACTATTGTAACGACAGGCCGGCGCTGTGACCTGATTGTCACCACCGAGAAGGATCTGGTCAAACTGGAGCGGTTTCCTTTTCCGACCGGCAAACTGGTGGCGCTGCGGGTCCGCATGCAGGTCAGGAACGCAGAGTGTTTGCTCAGCAGGATCGAACGTCAACTGGAGCACAAGACCGAAAAGACGGGGTGACATGGCCGCGCCGTTCCTCATCAAAGCCGTGACCGAACTGCTGGCCGATGTGCCGGCGTCGGGGCAACGGCTCTTGGATGTGAGCTGTAAAGAGGGCGAAATCTTGCAGATCCTGCGCTCGCGCGGTTTTGTCTTGCGCGGGACAAATTTCGAAGCGAGCGGTCCGAGCCTGGACGGCATTCCGATTGACTATGGGGTGGACCTCTGCCATCCCCTACCGTATGACGACGCCAGCTTCGACGTGCTGTTGCTGGTCGAGGTGATCGAGCATCTGGAAAATCATCGCCTGGCCCTGACCGAGTTGGCACGCATTCTCAAGCCGGGCGGTCTCCTGATCATGACCACGCCCAATATCATGCGCCTGAACTCGCGGCTCCATTTTTTTCTGAGCGGCTATCATAAAACCAAGCGTCGCTTCATCCCGTTTGATACGCCGCTTGAGAACGCCCATCGCTTTCACAACTATCCGATCGATCTGCCTATTCTGTACTATCTGGGTAAACAAAACGGTCTGGAAATCGAACGCCTGGGCCACAGCAAAGTCAAGGGCTATTCGCGCTTGCTGTGGGTCGTGTTTGGCCTGCCAATTGCGGCCTATACCTGGTACACCCTCCAGCTGCGGGAAAAGAATCCGCGCCAGCAGCAAGAAAACCTGCGTTTGCAGTCCTGGCTCGTCCACCCGCGGGTGATGATGGAGGATAATCTGGTCGTGCGCTTTCGGAAGCGGACCGGCTAAGCCCATGCAGCTGCCCGCTCACCCCCGTCTGCTTGTCGCCCAGACCGGATTTCTGGGCGACACGATTCTGACCACGCCGCTGCTTAGCGCGCTGCGTCAGGCTCTTGCGCCGGCTTCCCTGAGCGTCCTGACCACGCCCCAGGCCGCGCCGCTGCTCGCCCAGCATCCAGATGTGGACGCGGTCGTCGTTGATGCCAAGCGGACCCACGGACGAGGACTCGGCGGGCTGATGCGAACCGCCCGCCAGCTCAGCCGCCAGGACTTCAGCCTGGCCGTTGCGCCCCATAAATCGCTGCGCACCGCGCTGCTGCTGGCCCTGGCGGGAATCCCGTATCGGGTGGGCTTTCGACAAAGTCCGGGCTGGTTTTTATACCACCGGACAACGGTTCGGGATGCACAGGCGCATGAGGTCGAACGGATTCTGAGTCTGCTGCGGGTCTTTGGCCTGGACCCCCGGCCGTATACGGCCCGGCCACGGGTGGCGTATGGCGAGGTCGCCCGGCGAAAGGCCCAGACGCTGCTCAAGCGCTATCAACTCGACACTCCACAGCCGCTCTTTATTGTCTGCCCCGGATCGGTCTGGTTCACCAAACGGTGGACGGTTGAGGGCTACGCCGGCCTCGTCCAAGCCCTGGAGCGGAGCTATGGCAGAGTGCTCATTTGCGGCGGTCCCGACGATCTTCCTGTGACCCGAGCCGTTCACAGTCAGGCAGCCGGGCGGGGGGTGAACCTGACCGGTCAAGCCGACCTCCAAACCTTTATGGCGCTCATCGACCGGGCTCGTCTTGTCGTCAGCAACGATAGTGCGCCCATGCATCTCGCGGTCGCTCGGGGCGTGCCGGTCGTCGCAATTTTTTGCGCGACCACACCGAGCCTGGGATACGGCCCGTACAGCCCGCAGTCGATCATCGTCGAGCGCAAAGAGCTGTCCTGTCGGCCGTGCGGTCGGCATGGCGGGCCGCGCTGCCCCCGCCGTACGGAAGCCTGTATGCGCCTGATCGGCATCCACGATGTGCTGGCCGGTGTCGATCAACTGCTCTGCTCTACCGCATCCCATGCCGAGTCATGACCAATCCCTGCGTGAGCGCTTTCAGACCCTGAACGAGGCGGCCTCGCGCCGGGCGACCCAGCTTGCCGCCGAGGGCAAAAAGGCGCGTCTGTGGGCCATCGTATGCACGCCTGGGCTGGTCTTTCTGCGAGCCTATGTGTGGCGGGGCGGGTGGCGGCGCGGCATGGCCGGGTTTGGCGAGGCGATTTTTGCCGCCTATGAAGTGTTTGTGAGCAGACTGAAACTGTGGGAGTTCGACCAAGACCGCAAACCCTCCTAGGGTGATCGCCAGCGCGCCTTTTTCCCATGCTGTTGTACAAACCACAACTCCGCCCTCCGCACGAATTTGTGGAGGAGGTCTCTTCTCAGCAGCTCTGTTGGTTAAAGGTTGGCTGGGAAGAAACGATTCGGGCGGCGCTTGTCCGCTCGGCCGAGGCTGGCGCCCTTGCCGTTCAGGGCGGGCGGGGGCCGATGGTCCGGGTCGGGCTGGGCGAGCGGGGCAGCCTGCTGATCCGCCGCTACCGGCGCGGCGGTTTTGTCCGCCACCTCGTACGGGACACGTATTGGGACCGGCCGCCGCGGCCGCTGGCCGAGTTGTACGCTACCCAGCTTGCGCGGCGGCGCGGAGTGCCGACCGGCGAGGTTCTCGGCGCGTGTGTCAAATGGCGGTCTTTCGGCCTGTACCGCGGCGTGCTGATTTCCCGGGCTGCCGACGGATATACCAACTGGTGGACCTGGCTGAGGATGCGGCCGAGCCCGCAGCAGCGCCGGCAACTTGTCCGGGCCGTTGGTCACGTCATCGCCCGCCTGCACACGGCGGGCATACAGCACGCAGACCTCAATCTGACCAACGTCCTGGTTCGTTTTGAGGCAGAGACTCCGAGGGTCTTATTGATTGATTTTGATCGAGCGTGCGTCTTCCCAGCCCCGCTCCAAGCCGCCCGTCGCCGGCGCACCCTGCGACGCTTGCAGCGGTCGATCAAAAAACTCGATCCCCACGGGCAGTATTTTTCGGCCCAGGATCTCGACGCCTTGCTGAACGCCTACCGGCAGTGCCGGGCGGACGAGGCGGACTCGGTACGGCCCGTCGGCTGAACGCGTTTGCCAGGGCGGCGAATTCTTCCAGGCCCAAGGTTTCTCCGCGACATTGCGGGTCAAGACCGACCTGCATTGCAATGTCCTCAGGCGCTGTAAATCCGGCGGCACGGAGTGTATTCCGCAGCGTCTTGCGCCGCTGGGCGAACGCGGCTTTCACCACCCGGGTAAACATGGACGGATCGTGGACCGCCACCCGAGGCTGGGCGTGGAAGACCAGTTTGATGACCTGGGAGTGCACCTTTGGTGCGGGGAAAAAACTCCGGGGTCCGACGGCACAGACCGGTGCGACCTCAGCGTACAGCTGCATCAGCACGGACAGCACACCATAGGACTTTGTTCCCGGCCCGGCAGCGACGCGTTCGGCAACCTCTTTTTGGAGCATGACTGTTGCCTGGGAGAAGCGATCCCGATGTTCGAGCAGGCGGAAAAGAATGGGGGTCGCCACCTGGTACGGCAGGCTGGCAACAACTCGGACAGGGCTATGAGCAAAGGTGTGCGCTACATCAAGCTTCAAAAAATCGTCCGTCAGCACCCGAACCGTCTCGAAACGCCCAAAACGGCGGGCCAGGCGCTGGGCCAAGAGCCGGTCAAGCTCAACCAGATAGAGCCGGACACCGATATCCATCAGCGCATCGGACACAACGCCTAATCCCGGCCCGATCTCCAAGACGGCCATATCTGGAGTCAGTTCAGCCGCCTGGACCATACGCCGAACCACCTCGGCATCAATGAGAAAATGCTGGCCGAGCTGCGTCCGGGGACGAATTCCCAGCTCATTCAGGGCGAAACGGGTTTGCTGGAGCAGGCTCGGCATGGGGAAGAGAGGCGGCCTACAGACGCAGGCTGGCAGCAGCGTTCAAATCGAGGTCGGCGCGCTGCCCCTCGGCCAGACGCCGCGCTCCGGCAAAGGCAATCATCGCGGCATTATCCGTACACAACGGCAGCGACGGAACCACCACCTGGAGGCCGTGCCGCCGGCCTTCTTCTCCCATCCGTGCCCGCAAGCGAGAGTTGGCCGCCACCCCGCCCGAGACGACGACCCGCTTGAGACCCAGGTCTCGGGTGGCGCGCAGGGTCGGTTCCAGCAGCATATCGACCACGGCTTCTTGGTAGCTGGCCGCAATATCGGCAGCGGCTAACGCCTGTCCCTGAGGAGTCTGGAGAAACTGGCGTAGGGCCGTCTTCAGGCCACTGAAACTCAAATCGTAGGTGCCCGTTTTTAAGCGGGCGCGCGGAAAGGCAAAAGCCGCAGGATCGCCCTGCCGGGCCAGCCGATCAATAATGCGCCCTCCGGGATAGCCGAAGCCCATCATCTTCGCGGCTTTATCGAACGCCTCGCCCGCGGCGTCATCGCGGGTCGCACCGAGCCGCTCGTAGGCCCCGGGGGCACGCGCATGATAGAGACAGGTATGACCGCCGGAGACCAGCAGACAGACAAAGGGGAAAGCCATGTCCTGCTCAAGCAGGACGGCAAGGAGATGTCCCTCCAGGTGGTTGACCCCCACAAGCGGGATGGCGTGGGCGAAGGCTATGGCTTTGGCAAACGACAGCCCGACCAGGAGAGAGCCGATCAGGCCCGGCCCACAGGTGACGGCAATACCGTCAAGGGCCTCCACATCTATGTCGGCCTGTCGCAGGGCGGAGTCTACAATCGGGACAATATTCCCTGCATGGTGACGCGAGGCGAGTTCCGGCACGATGCCCCCATACGGACTGTGAACGGCGTCCTGGGAGGACACCAGACTGGCCAGGATCTGTCGGCCCCGTACGACGGCGGCGGCCGTGTCATCGCAGGACGTCTCTACTCCCAGCACTGTCAGATTGTGTTTGGAAAACATTCGTTTGGGAGCGGTTGGGGGGTGAAACGGACGCAGCTTCCTAAGACAAACGCGCCAAGGCCGTCAGTGCCTGGAGACTGTCCGGAGTGAAATGGAGGCAGCGTTGATAGGCGGAGCGGGCTTCCCTGATATTTCCGAGATCTTCAGCCACTTGGCCCCGTAAACAGATGGTTTCTCCCAGCCATGCGGTTTGTGTTCGAGGCAGCAGCAGCTCGGCTTTTTGCAGGAACGCCAGGGCTTGTTGGAGCTTCCGCTGGGCGAAAGAGATCCGACCGAGGAAATAGTAGCTATACGGCTGGAACGGGGCAAGTTCGACCGCCCGCTCGAACACGATCTGCGCCCGCTCAAACTCTCCCGTGGCTAAGAGATCCCGCCCTTCCTTCACAAAACGGAGGGCGACACGAGCGCTCGGCAACAGCCCTGTGGGCTCGCCGTTCCCTCCTGGAGTGCGCCGTGTCTCGTCCAGGTCGGGTCCGTTCTCAGCCGGCAGGGGCAGCTGAGGGAGCGTGGGCTCAGGCAAAGAGGGAGCGCCCAAACCACGCCTCGGCAGAGGACCCTCGGCGGGCAGATCGGTCGGCTCCGCCAGAGGATGCTGGAGAGGCAGGTCGGCCGGAAGATCTTCCTCGCGGAGCGCTCCACGAATCGTGTCATCCAGAAGGCCGTCCCGCTCTGCCTGAGCGTGACACTCGACGCCATAGCACCATACCAGGGACAGCAGCGCCCACACCATCGGCCGGCGAGGATGGGAACGCCGCAGGGAGATCTGTTTGGTCCACGCTTTCACAACACCCACGAGATAGACTAAGGGTCATTGACCCGGTTTGACGCAGACAGCCCAGCCGGGGTCGGTATGGGAGCCTGAATGTCACGCTCCTGCGACTGGACCGAAAAATTCAGACCTGGCTGGAGCGGTGTGGCGGCGGAAGCTGGGACAAAACGACCGACAGATTCAAGCGGATCTTGGGCAGGCCGGACAAAGGGAAGGTTCGGCTGGCCTTCAAGAGCCCGTTTCATAAACTCTGTCCAGATCGGAAGCGCCGCTTGTCCACCGGCCAGCCCCAGCGCCTGGCGGCGGTCGAAGCCGACCCAGACAACGGCCAACAGATCGGGCGTATAGCCCATAAACCACGCATCGCCAAAGTCGTTTGTCGTGCCCGTTTTTCCCGCTGCGGGACGGGTAAAGCCGAGTTGCCTTGTCCGCCAAGCGGTTCCCCAATCCAGAACGGTTTCCATCATGCTGGTAATCGTATAGGCATCCTGGGGAGAAATCGCTGGGGTCAAAGTCAAACTCTCATGTGACACGATCTCGCTGTCATGATTGACGATACCGGTAATGGCGCGCGGCGCTACCCGAACCCCATTATTGGCCAGCGTCCCAAACGCGACCGCCACTTCAAAAGGGCTCACCTCTGCCGCTCCCAGGGAAAGTGACGGGTATAAGGGCAGTGGGCTGCGGAATCCAATCGTCCAGGCCGTCTCTCGGATCGGGTCGAGCCCAATTCCCCTGGCTAAACGAGCCGTAGCCGCGTTCAGTGACAGGGCTAGAGCACTCCGCAAGCTCACCTGTCCACGGTAGCGCCTGGTATAGTTTTTGGGGCTCCACTCCTGATTGCCGAATTCCCATAAAAAAGGCGCATCCTCAATCAGCGTATCCGGATGGTAGCGTTGTTCGCCCTTGCTGGTCAGCGCGGCGAGATAGACCACCGGCTTGAAAATAGAGCCGGGCTGGCGCAGGGCTTGTGTGACGCGGTTGAATTGAGACAGGCCATAATCCCGTCCGCCAACCATGGCCCGGATCCGCCCCGTCTGAGGTTGCAGCGCAATCAGACAGGCTTGCAGGCGTTCCTGGGGATTTTTTCGCCGCAGGTGAGCATAGTGTTCCTCAAGCTTGGCAAGACCGTTGCGTACGGCCTCCTGGGCGATGTGTTGCAAACGCATGTCCAAGGAAGTGAAGATGTGCAGTCCTGCCGTTGTCAGCACTTCACTGGGATACTCGTCCTCAAGCTCCTTACGGACCGCGTCAACAAAATAGGGCGCCCGGTTATTGCGGCCATGAGTCGCCTGGCGCAGGACGATCTCAGCGTTTCGGGCCGCCTGATAGTCTTCCTCGGGAATTTCGGACGGATACAGTTCGCGCATTCGACGCAGGACATAGTTGCGCCGTTGAAGCGCACGGTCGAGGTGGGGGCTTGGATTGTATCGGTTCGGCGCTTTTATGATGCCTGCCAAGAGGGCCATTTCGCTCAGGGTCAGATCGCGCGGCTCCTTGCCAAAATAGACCCGAGCCGCCTCCCAGACGCCGAAAATCCCCCTTGGGCCGCGCTGTCCAAGATAGATCTCGTTAAGATAATTCTCGAGAATTTCCAATTTGGAGTAGTGGTGCTCGACAATCAGGGCCATGCAAATCTCAAGCAGTTTGCGTCCTAGGGTCCGTTCCGGAGAGAGAAAGAAATTTTTGATGAGTTGTTGGGTCAGCGTACTGCCCCCCTGAACCAAGTCGCCCTCCCGCCAGTTGGCGAGAGACGCTCCTACGATGCGCCACAGGTCAATGCCGTGGTGTTCAAAGAAGCGATGATCCTCGGCGGCCAGCAGGGCTTTGACCAACAGAGAAGGCAGATCGTACAGTTTAACAATACGGCGTTCTTCCCACACTTTGCCGTACAATTTTGTGATCACCTCAGGATCGAGATCAATCGCGTTGAGATCGGCTTCGTCAGCCTCAAGATCGGCGATGCGCTCAATCGTGTCTTCCCCCAGCACGATATGAATGCGTCGTGCCGAGCCTCGCTGGGAAACCGCAGGAAACTCGCGCAGAAAGAGCTGGATATGCCCCTGCTCAGCGTCGTAGGCATATTCCCCACGCACACGAGCCGACCCGGAAGCGGCGTGGTAACCGAGCCGGGTGAGGTGCTCAATAAGGGTGCGGGCAAGGATTTTCTGACCGGGATACAGCAGGAGCGGCTCGGCGTATATCTTGGACGCGACTTGCCAGCTATGCCCATCAAACCGCGCCACCACTTCCTGCTCGAGTTGGCGATAAAACCGCCACCCCGACACGCCCGCCCAGCCGAGCAGGACCAGAAAGCCGATGAGAACAATGCTCCACACGGCCCGTTGCATAAGCGTCTTCTTTGGGTCCTCGCTCCGTTCGCTCCGCACTCCCGGTTTTGTCTCAGAGCGCACTACCTACCCTGTCTACCTGGAGCGTATATTTGCCAACTCAACATAACGCATGCGCAGATCGAACAGGACCGTATCCAGCATCTCTCTTTCGCCACGATCAAGATTGCCTGCGGTTTTGTGTTGCAACATGGTAATGATATCAATCATCTCCTGCGCAGCAGACAGATTGGTCGTCGCGGTTTGCCCGGGGCTGCTAATCTCACCCATATACA
>CBDEVZ010000008.1:0-662500 GCA_965243735.1 uncultured Binatia bacterium (SeqCode) | reverse complement strand
CGAAACCCTCTTTCTCGCTCGACTTGCATGTGTTAAGCACGCCGCCAGCGTTCGCTCTGAGCCAGGATCAAACTCTCCACTTAGATTGGGGGTCAGGAAAGGCATCCCTTCCCTGACGAGAGGTTTGACTGTGTTCTCTACACTGGCATCTCCTTCCACATTCGTGGAAAGAGGATATCTTACTGTTTAGCTTTCAAAGAGCCTGCTGCTGTGGACAGGTGCTCCTGTATAGGGATTTTCGTTTCCCGTGTCAAGAGCGCTTCCCAGAAGTCTGCTTGAGCAGCATCACGTAGAGGCACGTATACGCCTCTTTCACCAAGGACTCTATAGCCCTCTTACACGAAGAAGTCAACCGTGAGTCCTGGTTCATAATCTTCAGGATCCCGCCACCCTCATCAGCTACTTCTGCAACGCTTTCGGGCGGCCACAAACTGGCATAAGGTTCGCAGGGAAAAGAGAGACGCCAAGCTGAGATCTTCTTCGGCCACGGCAATGCCAAAATCCCGCTCAATCGCAGCAATCAGCGTGGCGGCCGATAAGGAGTCGAGCTCTAAGCCACCACGAAACAGCGGAGTATCAAGGGAGAACCCCTGCTGGCCGCTAATTTCGGCCAGCAGAGAGCGAAGATGCTGTTCAATCGTCTCGCTCGTCTTCATGCCAGCCGCACCGACGCCCAGGCCGGATAGTCCGGGATCTGGGCAAGATCGTGACGAAACGAAACAATTCCGTCTTTAGGGGGATTCGGTCGAAATCCATGCGTCACAAACAGCAGGGATATCGGACGATTATGGGCGGTCTGTTGATATCTCGTCCAGAGCCGCCTTTGCTCCTGCTGTTTAGCGACGATCATGCCATACACCAAGAGCGTCTCTCCCACTCCCCGACCCATCACCCGACACGAGACAAGAAGGGTTTCGATCTCCCACCGATCTGGTTCTTGTCCAAGGATCAGCACCCCGACGAGTCCTTGGTCTCCAAAACGGTCCGACAGCTGGGCAACCGTCACCCGAGAGGCTCCAGCGTCGATCAGACCATCGAGTGTTTGCCGGCTGTAGGTGGCCATCGATGCGTTCAAGCGATGAGTGCGTGCCAACAGCTCGCCAATACGCTCACCATCCTGCCTGCGGGCAGGACGTAGCACGATCTGCATCTGGCACGATTGCAAGAAGTCGAGTCGGCTCCCAGTCCAAGTCTTTTGTGCCGTCTGTCGTTGCAGATCAGCCTGGTACAGGCGACGGCGGCTCCGGGATTCTACGGTTGATTGTCTGACGCTAAAGCTTGGTAGAGCGGGCAGCTCAACAGTTTGCTGAGCATCAAAGACGGCTACTGCTGGGAAGCTGTGGGTCACCAAGGCGCGTTGATAGGCCGAGTCATCAATAAGGGCGAGATGTTCAAGCCGAAGGTTCAGCGTTTCGGCAATTGTCGCAATTTTCTCGGCTTTGTCACACAGCAGATCGATTTGCGGAGCCAGGAAATAGTCCTGAAGACCGAGCGTCCGTAAGGCTGACAGCGCCAGAGCATGGTCGCCCTGACTGGCAATACTGTGGAGAATGCCACGCCGATCAAGCGCCTCAATTGTCGCCCGTACTCCAGGACGGAGGGCGGGCACATCCCCTTCGAGCAGCACTCCAGACCAGAGGGTCTGATCAAGATCCCAGACCACGCATTTGATCTGGTGGGGAGGGTCAGCTCGAAGTCTCATCGTCCGTGTCAAAGCGATATTCCATCGTCAGGTGCTTGGGACGAAATTCCAGAGCGGCGTACAACGCCCGCATGGCCAGATTCTTCATATGGACCTTGCCCGAAATCCACTCCGCCCCCTGCTGACGACAATAGTCAACGCAGAACCGCATGAGGCGATAGCCAGTCTCTCCGCCACGCCACTCTGGATGGAGGGCGAAGCTGCGAAAGTTGGCGTACTTTTTCCCGGTCAGAAACTGCGTATTCAGCGTCACCCACAGCCAGCCAACCACTTGGCCATCCACCTCGGCTACAAACATGCCCTGGGGAGACTGCAAGGCTTTGCGAAGTTTTTTCTCCTGTGTCGCGGGCGAGGTGACCGGGTCTTCGGGAAACGAGATCCGCGCGATGGCAATCTCAAACTCGACCAGGGCCGGCAAATCTTCTTCCCGGGCGACTCGAATGTGCATTATCCATCCTGGCGCGCTGGTCCCTCAGCGACAATCCGACCACTGTAGCGAAAACGCGTGTATCCACACCTTGGACAGCCCCTCGCCTGCAGGGCCTCAATCGTTTGGCACTCGTGTCCGCGTCCCACCAACAGCTCGGTGCGGCACCGTCCGCAGCAATAGCGCCGAACCCGCGGCGTATGCCCGCCGGTATACAGCCCCCGGCCATCCCAGGCGCTGGGATAGAACGGGCGCGTTTGACGTGATGTGCAGACGTGGAGGAGTTGGCCCGTGCCGGCCAGGATTGAGGCGCCCCGGTAGTCGTTAAAGCCCGGGATGATTTCCTGCACGACAAGGCCCATCGTGACCACACGGCGGAGCACTTCAAGGAAGGCGTCGGGCGGCTGCATGCCAAAAGAGACAAAGCCCTGCTGACCGGGTCCGGTCTTCACAGCACTGATCGCGCGCGAGACAAACAGGGCCAGCCCGTCCGGCGTATACGGCGGGTCTGTTTCAAACGTATCGTAGTGACCGAGCAGCGGTTCGGGCAGCGGCTGTCGAAGATCGTGCTCAATACACTCTATCTCCACACCCTCAGCACGGGCGATATCCTGTATGTAGCGGAGAAACCGCCGGTCCGTTTCCACCACCGTCAGTTGCCGGCACAAGTGTCGGTATCCCAGCATTTTTCCCAACAGGGCAACCGCCACGGAAATCGCGTCGTCATCGCCCAGGAAAATAACCCGTTTTCCTTCCAGCGCTCCAGCTTGATACATATGCAGCGCGCGGCGCACGGCCGTTTGCGGAGTGCACGGAGTCTGGTCCAAGGTCACATCCGCCTTAGGGAGTTCGGAGCCGTACAGCTCAAGGCGTCGCACCAGGGAGGCCAACTCCTCGCCAATCACAATCCCGTGGCCGCGACACGTCGGGCAGCCTGCGTCGTGACGCGTGCGTACCCGCAGCGTCTGCTCAACAAAGTCTCTGCCGTGCGGGGTGAGGACGAGGCCTGCCTGCCGATCCACGATGCGCGTGCGCTCGAGTTCTCGTCGCACCGCGGCGAGCACCGGCAGGGGGAGATGAGTCTGCCGCGACAGTTCTCTCAAGGTAATGCGCTGGGTGCGATAAATCGTCCTTAGGACCAGCGCCACGCCGGCCGCACCCTCACGTAAGGCGGTCGCTCGGGCGATATCTTCAAGCAGATCACTCACGCCACAAATCCTTGGAAAGCCGGACTGTTCGCGTTATGCTGGCGACCGGATTCTACAGCTAGCCCAGAGGCGACGCAAGTCTTACGATTACCGGATGCTCCCTGCCGTGCGCCAGAAACTCTACGACTATGTGGTCGCGCGACCCGGAGGGGTCAGCTCGGCCGAGCTCTTGAACCTGCTCTTCACACCCGGAGCGGGTTCGGGCCTCAGGCCCAATCGGAGGCTCGAGTTCGATACCCGTTTTCTGCATACGGCGATCGGTACCGACCCGCATTTTGCGTATGACGCGGCGAGTGACCTTTGGTACGCGACCATCCATAGCGCTCTCCAGCGGGCGATTGCCGATACCGAGTTTGTCGTCCTCGATCTCGAAACGACCGGCTTCAAACCAGGCCCGGCAGCCATCACCGAAATGGCTGCGGTTCGGATCACACACGGACGGCTGACGGACGAGTTTCACGCCTTGGTCAATCCCGGCCGACGGGTTCCGCCAGCCGTGACCCGGCTGACCGGCATCACCGACCACATACTGTGTGATCAGCCGCGTATTGATGCGGTCTTGCCGGACTTCCAGACCTTTATCGGTCCTGCCCCGCTTGTCGCTCATCACGCCGATTTCGATCTGGCTTTCCTTAATCATGACGCACAGCGCCTCATGTCCGGCCCGCTGCTCAACCCTGTCCTGTGCACTCGGCGTTTGGCCAAACGTCTCTTGCCAGGCCTCCGTTCCCGCACCCTCGATGCGCTGGCCGCACAGTGTGGCGTGTCAGGTCCTGACCGCCACCGCGCCCTGGGCGACGCACGGATCACCGCGGAGGTGTTTCTCATCTTTCTGGAACAGCTGCCGGCGCGTGGCATCACGACCCTCGGCCAGCTACTCGACTTTCAGCATATCGCCCGCGACGGGCGCCGCTTTGAATATCAGCTGCCACGTCCAGCGCTAGCCCATATCCCGGACGGACCCGGCGTGTATCGCATGCTGAACCGCGAGGACCGGCTGCTGTATATCGGGAAGGCAAAAAACCTCAAACGGCGGGTACGTTCGTACTTCACCAACTCCGCTGGCCACAGCGACAAAGTGCTCGACCTCGTACGCCATGTCCACGACATCAGCTACGAACAAACGGGCTCAGAGCTAGAGGCTGCGCTCCGCGAGGCAAGCCTCATCCGTGCCCTCAAGCCGCCCTATAACACTCGCTCAAAACACCTGCCCCGGGTTGCCTTCCTCAAACTGAGCGTGACCAATCCGTTTCCCCGTCTGTCCCTGGCCACCAAGCCGGCCAGCAATCGGGCCCTATACATCGGCCCCTTTCGGAGCCGAGCGCTTGCCGAACAAGCCCAGGGACTGTTAGCCCGCCTGTTTGGTCTGCGTACCTGTCAGGGCAATTTGACTCCGGACCCGGACTTTTCTCCGTGCGTCAGCGGTCAGATCGGCGCCTGCAGCGCCCCGTGTAATGTGCGGGTGTCACGTGCCGCGTATCAAGAACAGGTCGAGGCGTTTCAGCGGTTTCTCGAAGGCAATGATACTGGACTGCGAGATTCCCTGCTGGCCAAGCGCGACGCGCTAGCCGCCCGCCTGCGCTTCGAGGGCGCAGCCCGTCTGCAAAAAGACCTCGAGCTGCTCGACCATATCCTGAATATGCACCGCCGCTTCGACTGGATCATCACCCGCGCCCACGCCTTTCTGCTCCTGCCCAGCCGCCAACCCGGAGCTGCCCAAGCCTATTTGGTGCTCAACGGGAGGCTCATCCATGGCAGCCCCATCCGCTCAGAGGACGATATCGCCGCCTTTGCCCGTCTGACTCGGGAACGTTTTAGCCAGGACCGTGACCTGCCCCTACGACCGGAAGAAATCGACGCCAGTGTCATCCTTGCGGCCTGGCTCCGTGATCCCGACCGCTGGCAGGGAGCCGTGTTTGCGATTGATTCGCCGACCGCCCTGGACGACTGTGTGGACGAAATTCGCCTCGCCTTGGGTGACCTCCAGCGCATCGATCCAGCCGTCTGAACAGACGACCGCCAAGCCAGGCACCGGGCCGCTCGGGCACTTGTCGTTCTGGACCCGAGGTCGTATAGTCTCGGCCATGCCTGGCCTTTCGATGACAGAAAAACTGCGGGCTTTGCTCCGCCGTTCCCAGCCAAGCCTCGTCCTCGGAGCCCACGATGCGCTGTCGGCCAAGCTGGCCGAAGAAGCCGGGTTTGATGCGATCTGGGCGAGCGGTTTTGGCATTTCTGCGGTCAGCGCCCTGCCCGATGCCAATATCCTGACCATGAGCGAGACGCTCGACGCGGTCCGGCGCATGAGCGCGGCGGTCAACATCCCCGTTATTGCCGACTGCGATAACGGCTTTGGCAACGCCATCAACGTCATCCGCACGGTCGCCGAATACGAGCGGGCGGGTATCGCCGGGCTGTGCATTGAAGACAATATCTTTCCGAAACGGTGCAGCTTTTACGCCGGGGTGCGACGCGAGTTGGTTCCCATTGACGAGCACGCCCGGAAGATCCAGGCTGCCAAGGCAGCGCAAGACGATCCCAATTTTGTGGTCATCGCCCGCACCGAGGCCCTGATTGCCGGCTGGGGCAAACACGAAGCGCTCAAGCGTGCCAGGGCCTACGCCGAAGCCGGGGCCGACGCCATTCTGGTCCATTCCAAAGCGGCAAGCTTCGAGGAACTCCAAGACTTCACGGCCGACTGGGATAACGTCTGCCCCCTGGTGTGTGTGCCGACAACCTACGCCGACACCACCGCAGCTGAGCTGGCGGCGGCCGGATTCAGACTGATCATCTTTGCCAACCAAGTCTTGCGGGCGGCCGTCAGCGCGATGCGCCACGCCTTGACCACCCTCAAGGCCGAGGAACGGCCGGCTGCAGTAGATGACCAGATTGCCAGCCTGTCCGACATCTACGAGTTGGTCGGCGTCCCCGTTCTACAGGCCAACGAGCAAAAATTTCTCGTTCCGGGCGGGCACCAAGTCACGGCCATTATTATCGCCGCAGGCTTTGAAGAAAACCTGCTGCCGCTCATTGAAGATCGTCCCAAGGCGATGCTGGAAATCAAGGGCCAGACAATTCTTGAGCGCCAGATCAGCGCTCTGAACGAGTGCGGGGTGAAAGAGATCGTCGTGGTGCGTGGCTACCAAAAGGAACAGATCAATCTGCCCAACATCCGCTACTACGACAACGACGCGTTTCTCGATACCGGAGAGTTGATCTCGCTGTTTGTGGCCGAAACGGAAATGTCGGGACCGTTTCTGTTTCTGTACTCCGATATCATCTTCGACCCGACCATCGTCGAAAAATTGCTCAGGTCGCAGGCCGATATCAGCATCGTGGTTGATCGGGCGTGGAATGATCAGCCTCGCTCAGCCGAAGACCTCCAGACAAATAAGCCGGACCTCGTCGTCACCCACCAACCGCCCCAGCCCGGCTACCGCTTTCTACCAACCACGGAAGGCACGACGCTGGCCCGCATTGGCCGCAACCTATCGGCCCAAGACGCCGATGGAGAGTTTATTGGTCTGGCCATGTTCTCCGAGACGGGCGCTCGGCTCCTGCGTCAGACCTATCAGACGGCCCGCGAACGGTTTCACACCGGCCGCTTTCACGAGGCCATCTCGATCCAACGGGCCGCTTTTACCGACATGCTGCAGGAACTGGTCAACCACGACCATCAGGTCGCGTGTGTGGATATCTATAAAGGCTGGCTGGAAATTGACACCTTTGAAGATTATCGTCGGGCGTGGGCGAAAATGAAATAATGGCCGAGAGGAGTAACGGACGATGGGACTTGCTCTCGAACAGATTGATCGCTTGGTGCAGGATGAATACGCGTTTTTTATTCAGAAAAAACAGGGCTGGAGTTTGACCCACGGCCCCCAGGATCTAGAGCTGGTCGCCCATGCGTTGCGGGTCATCCTGCACGCCCGCACCAGCCCGGACTTCCTGGCCGACTATCTGGCCCTGGCCGACTGCCAGGCGCAGGACGGGGGCTGGAGTCCGTTTTCGGCTGACTCCGAGAGCACGGTGTGGGTCTCAGCCTTTTGCGGACTGATGCTGATCCGAGGCAATCGTTTTTTACACCAGGATCGGATCAGTCAGGCCGTGCGTAGAGCGATTGACTATTTTCTCGACACCCAACACGCCGACGGTCGATGGGTCGATCCCAGCTGGGCCGACCTCGATACCACCAGCCATCCAGTCAGCTTCTTCAACGTGGTTATGGCCTTGGGCGAGCCCTATCGGTGGTCCGAAGTCGCACCAGC
The DNA here is from genome assembly GCA_965243735.1 of uncultured Binatia bacterium (SeqCode). GTDB lineage: Bacteria > Desulfobacterota > Binatia > Bin18 > Bin18 > JAAXHF01. The sequence continues at coordinate 654,898 of CBDEVZ010000008.1, read as the reverse complement.
GTGGCAAAAGGGAGCCCGGTTCATTCTCGACAATCAAAGCCCGGACGGAGGCTGGTACGACAATGAGTTCCACCCCTCGGGCGTTGAGATCACCGCCCACCTGATTCAAGATGCCCTGATTGCCGACTTGGCCATGGACGGCCAACTCAGCGGCGTGCGGGAGTCGTGCACCAAAGGGGCACAAAAGCTGTATGAGTGGCAGGCCGCAGACGGCTCCTGGGACGGGGAAAATGTTGATCATACCATGGACTGTACGCGGTCTTTGATGGTGGTGACCCGTTTGCTGGGAGATGCCCGCGGCCAGGAGACTGTTGAACGCGGCCTGGACTGGATTCTCAGCAATAAGAATCCCAGCGGTTGGGGTGATTTCCCCGAGTTGGAGACCAACCTGGAGCGAACCTGCGACGGGATTGACACCCTGTTGAAATACAAAGCCTACCGCAGTCCAGACCGCCAGGCGGTGGTGCGGCTGTGGGGCTACATCCCCTAGACCTCCAAGCGGCATCCGCCGCCAGCCCCCACGTTTGACGTTTCCGATTCATGCCTCCAGACTCTGCCGCCGAATGGCTCGAAGCCTGTCCCACCGCAGACCTGCCACCCGGAGCCCGCAGGCTGGTCAAGCTGAAGAGCATAGAGATCGCTCTATTCAACCTGAACGGCACGGTGTATGCCATCAACAATCGCTGTCCCCACCGTAGAGGGCCGCTTATCCGAGGCTTTGTCGACGACAGGGGCGGCATCAAATGCCCGATGCACGGCTGGCGGTTCGAGTTACGCGACGGCACCAGCCCACGCCCGGCTCGGGCGACGGTATATCCGGTCAAAGCTGAAAACGGGAGCCTCTACCTGCGGCTCTCGCCGCCTGAGCAGGACACAGAGCGGGGACGGGAATAAAGTCGGGCGCGTCCTAATTGTATGATAGAGCAGGCCCTTCCAGGAGAAATCGCGCGTGCCGAGAAAAGCCTCATTTGAGAAGGAGGCCATTCCCCATTTTGACACCCTCATGCGCACCGCACTGCGCCTGAGCGGTGACCGGGCACGCGCGGAAGACGCGGTCCAAGAAACCTATTTGCGCGCCTAGCGTTCATTTCAAACCTATACGCCGGACACCAACTGTCGGGCCTGGTTGTTTAAGATTCTCCTGAACGTCTTAAAGAAAACGGCTGGGAAAAGCGGCGCGACCCTTTGCTTGGCGCCGAGGACATCGAAACGTCCTCAAAAGTCGTCAGTCTGTTTCCCGCCAGTGGGGAAGAAAGGGGAGAGGGCCAGGATATTCTTGCTGCGGTCAACCAGTTACCCCCCAGTTTCGGCAGGTGTTATGGCTCGTTGTGGTTAAAGGATTTGCCTATAAAGAAACCGCCCAGATGCTCGATATTCCAATAGGAACGGTGATGTCACGGCTCTACCGTGCCAGGCGTGAGCTGCGTCGCCTCTTGGCCGAGCCCGGGCTGCTGCACAAAGAAGGGACCTCAGGCCATGGACTGTAAAGACGCACACAAACTCCTGAGCCCCTTTCTTGATAACGAATTCAGCGCCCGTGACACCTTTCCTGTGGCTGAACACCTTGATGTCTGCCCGGCGTGTCAGCAAGAACTAGTAGCCATGCAGCAGCTCGACACACGGCTCAGGGAAGCCGGACACAGGCCGGTCGGTGGGACTGACGAACTGCGCGCCTCGGTTATGGCGCTGTGTTCGCCGCAGACCTGGAACCGGCGCTGGCGTAGCCTTGGAGTGGCCGCCGCCGCAATCCTCTTCCTAGTCATCGGCCAGCAGCTTTTCTCAGCCCCCTACGATCCAGAAGCCCGGGCGTTCAGCGGCGCGCTGACACACAAAATCTGGCTGAATGATAACAGCACCTTTTCCCTGCCCTGGCTTGACCCGGACAGCCTCAAAGACGTACTTCGTCAAGAAGGCTTGACCGAGATTCCCAACCTCAGCCCGGTCGGCTTCCACCTTGTCCGAGCCCGGGTCAGTCGGCCGCTCAGGCAAGTCTTTGTCCAGCTCGTGTATCGACAGCGCAGCGAGGAGATATCGATCTTTGTCTCGCGGCGCTGGAAACGGTCCTTATCGGGCATCAGCCGCCATGACGGGTTTACAATTGTCCCTCTCGGCATTCGCGCCGTCTTTCTGGTCAGCAAAGATCGTCCGTCCAATTTCCCGGACATTCATCAGCTGGCCGAGGAAGAAATCAACGCCCTGTCGACCTGAGCCCCCCGGGCAGGGGCCAGCCCCCCCGTTCCCTGTCCCTCCCTTCTTACTCCCTCCTGTCCAGCTCCTGTATCACCACCTCGCACCCCGTCAGCTTCAGATTGATCTTGAGGTGCTCAATCCCTCCTCGTGCCAAGCACGGTCGTAAGCTTGTGGAGAAAAACCTGAACCTCGGTCGTATCCGTGAGCCGATAGCAGGCCGCAGTCACCCGTGGCATCTCTGCCACCAGAATGCCAAGGCCGCAGTCGGCCACAGCGCCAAACGCGTCCTCGTCCGTCACATCGTCGCCGAGGTACACCGGCAAGGCATCGGTCCCGGCCAAGCCCAGCGCTTCCAACAGCCACACCACGGCTTTGCCCTTATGCCACTCACTGGCCGGCCGCAGCTCAAAGACCTTTTTGCCCAAGCCCTTGTGCAGCTCTGGACAGCCCCGCAACACGGCATCCACGATCAACTCCAGGCGTCCCGCGTGTTGAGGTCGAACCTCACGAAAGTGGACGGCGATAGCAAACCTTTTGCGCTCAACGCGCGCCCCATCGATTCCCGACACAGCTTTCAGCAGCTCCTGCTCAGCCCGATCCAGGCTGGCCACAAAACCGTGCCCGTGTTCGTATTGCAGGCCCCTCCCGGCAATATCAAAGCCGTGGCTGCCGGCATAAATCAGCTCCTCAATCCCCACCAGACTCTGCACATCGCTCCGATCCCGACCGCTGACAATGGCGACCGGACAGCGGGCGGCAAGCGCCCGAAGCGTCTCGCGCATCGCCTCCGACAGCACCGCCAGCTCCGGCCGGGCAGCAATGGGCGTCAAGGTTCCGTCATAATCCAGGAAAACGGCAGGTCGCTTCTCGCGCAGTCGGGGCAGCAACTCTTCCCAGCGGTCCAAGGCCGACGCCAGCTCAGGCATGGGCAGGTTCCTCCAGCGCCTACCGATACCACCTTTCCCCATGTCCGCAAGCCGCCGGGGAGCACTGCTGCCCGGCAAAAACCCCTTGCCTTAGCAAGCGTGTTTGCTAGTCTAAGGCCGCTTTGAGGCGGAAGGGGAGTCGTGTCAAGGGGGGACGCATGTCGCAATACGTCGAGGGACCTGATGCCGAACAGGTCATTGAGCACCAATCCCAACTCATTGATTACTTCTATCAGGCCGGGAAGCCACGCCAGGAGTGGCGGATTGGGACGGAGTACGAAATGGTCGGCGTCTCGCGCCGCAGCGGTCGCGCCGCCCGCTACTCGACAAACCGGGGCATTGAGCGTCTGTTGTTCCGCCTGGCCGACTCGCTGGGCTGGGAGCCGCAAGAGGAAGAGGGCCATGTGATTGCCCTGCGTGGCGAACGGGCCAATATCACCCTCGAGCCGGGGGCTCAGGTCGAACTGTCGGGCGAGCAGTGCAAAACCATTCACTGCACCCGCGCCGAACTGGACAACCACTTCACCCATCTCCTGGCGGCCGGGGATGCCCTTGAACTCGACTTTTTGAATCTCGGCATGCAGCCGGTCAGCCCCCTCAACGATATCCAGTGGATTCCCAAAACGCGCTACCACTTCATGGCCCCGTATATGAAGCAGGTCGGCAGGCTGGGCCATCGGATGATGAAACAAACGGCCTCGGTCCAGGTCAATTTCGATTTCAGCGATGAGACCGACGCCATGACCAAGTTCAAGATCGGCATGGGCCTCGTCCCGATTCTGACCGCCATGTTTGCCAACTCGCCCTTCTCGGACGGCAAGCTGAACGGCTATATGAGCATGCGCAGCCATGTGTGGACCGAGACCGACCCGCATCGGTGTGGTCTGCTGCCGTTTGCCTTTTCCGACCAGGCCGGCTTCGAGGACTATACCGAGTATGCCCTGAGCGTCCCGATGTATTTCATTGTTCGGCGGGGGCAATGGATCGACATGACCGGCACGCCGTTTCGGCACTATCTTGAGCAAGGCCATGACGGACACCGGGCGACTCTGGAAGATTGGAACCAGCACCTGACCACGCTCTTCCCCGAGGTGCGCATCAAGCGCTACCTTGAGCTGCGCTGTTTTGATAGCCAGCCTCATGAGTTGATGTTGGCCGTACCGGCCTTGTGCAAAGGCATTTTCTACGACGACGATCCGCTGTGGGCGGCCTGGGATCTGGTCAAAAAGTGGAGCTGGGAAGAACGTCTCGCGGCCTATAAAGCCGCCCACCGAGAAGCCCTCGGCGTGCGGGTCCAGGGCATCCGCCTGCACGATTATGCCAGGGAACTGGTCTCCATTGCCTGGCAGGGTCTGGAACGTCAGAACGAAGTCAACGAGGACGGAGAAAACGAGACGTTCTACCTCGAACGTCTACGGGAGGAAATCGCCCGCGGCCAGTGTCCGGCCTATAGCCTGGTCGAAAAATGGATGGGTGAGTGGAATTACAACGTGGGTCGGCTGATTGAGGGTACCGCCTACCGGCCGCCCGAAGACGCCTGAGCCCGGTGACCTCTCTCCGTCGCTTCAAGTCCGCGTCGGTCACGAATCTAACCGTGCCCGCCACCATTGCCCTGCCGAACCCGAATCTTGCCATTTACGAATGGCCCGCGTGACCACTCAGGTTCAGCCTGGCCATCCGCTTGTGTTCCCCCCCTTTGTATTTCGTGCTATGAAGCCGAGCATACGCAGGGGCACCGACAAAGGAGGCAGCATGGAACTCAGCAAAGACCAGCTGGTGTGGATGTACGAGCGCATGCAGCTCATTCGGACGTTTGAAAACCGGGTGAAGCTCGAGTTCGGCAAAGGCAAAATCCCCGGCTTCGTCCATCTGTACGCCGGCGAAGAAGCTGTTGCGGTTGGGATATGCGCCAATCTGACTGATCGCGACTACATGACCTCGACCCACCGCGGCCACGGCCATTGCCTGGCCAAGGGCGTTGATCCACGCGGCATGATGGCCGAACTGTTTGGCAAGGCCACCGGCACCTGCAAGGGCAAGGGTGGCTCAATGCATATCGCGGATATGGACAAGGGCATGCTGGGTGCCAACGGCATTGTTGGCGGCGGTCCGCCGCTGGCCTGCGGCTCGGGTCTGACCGCCAAGACCAACAAGACCGATCAGGTCACAATCTGCTTTTTTGGCGACGGCGCGTCCGAGCAGGGCACCCTGCACGAGAGCCTCAACCTGGCCGCCATCTGGAAACTGCCGGTCGTCTTCGTGGCCGAGAATAACGGCTACGCCGAGTCCACGCCCGCCCACTACCACTGTAGCGTAGAGAACATCGCCGACCGCGCGGCGGCCTATAACATGCCTGGCATCAGCGTGGACGGCAACGATATCTTCGCCGTCCACGAAGCCACTGCCTCGGCGGTGGCGCGGGCTCGGTCGGGTCAGGGACCGACCCTGCTGGAGTGTAAAACCTACCGCTTCTACGGCCATTACGAGGGCGATCAGCAGACCTACAAAATCCCCGGGGAAAACGAAAAATATCAGGCCGAAAAGGACCCGATCAGCCTCTTCAAGGACAGCGTCATGTCCCGTCAGCTCGTCGCCCAGGACGAACTCACGGCCATCGAGGAGCGAATCGAAGCCCAGATCGAAGCGGCGGTCCAGTTTGCCGACGACAGCCCGTTTCCGGATGTCGCCGAAACCTTTACCGACGTGTACGTCGATTACTGAAGGACGCCCTGCGGTCCGGCTGCCGACCGCAGCGGGCGTTCTTGCCGGAGGGGACAAGCATGGCCGAAAGACAGCTCAATTTTAATCAGGCGCTCAACGAGGCAATGCGCCAGGAGATGCAACGCGACCCCAAAGTCATCCTACTCGGCGAAGACGTCGCCGGCGGAGCGGACGTTGAGCACCTGGAGGGCGAGGATGCCTGGGGCGGGGTGCTGGGCGTGACCAAAGGACTCGTCCAGGAGTTTGGCCGCGACCGCATTCTCGATACGCCGATCAGCGAGTCGGGCTTCATTGGCGCTGCGGTTGGCGCTGCGGCCACCGGACTGCGGCCCATCGCCGAGATGATGTTTGTCGGTTTCATGGGCGTGTGCTTTGACCAGATTCTGAATCAGGGCGCCAAGCTGCGCTACATGTTTGGCGGCAAGGCCGAGGTGCCCCTGGTCATCCGCACCATTTGCGGCGGCGGTTTTCGGGCGGCAGCCCAACACTCCCAGGTCCTGTACTCCCTGTTCACCCACATTCCGGGGGTGAAAACCGTGGTGCCGGCCACGCCGTACGACGCCAAGGGCCTGCTTATTTCGTCGATTCGGGACAACGATCTGGTCATCTTCTTTGAAGACATCACCCTGGGCGCCCTGAAGGGTCCGGTCCCCGAAGATCCGTACACCATTCCTTTGGGCCAGGCCGAGGTGAAACGCGAGGGCGCCGACGTGACCATCGTGGCGATTGGCAAGATGGTCCACCACGCCCTACAGGCGGCCGAGGAACTGCAAAAACAGGGTCGCAGCGCCGAGGTCATCGACCCGCACACCCTGTCGCCATTTGACGAACAGACGGTGCTGGACTCGGTCGAAAAGACGGGCCGCTTGGTCGTGGTTGACGAGTCCCACCCGCGCTGCAACGTGGCTCGGGATATTGCGGCTGTGGTCGCCGATAAGGGCTTTGATTTCCTCAACGCGCCAATCAAAACCGTCAGCGCACCGCATACGCCGGTGCCGTTCAGCCCGACGCTGGAAGACCACTATTTGCCGAACGCGACCAAGGTCAGCGAAGCCGCCCTGGCCCTGTTCTAAGCGTCCGAGCCCCAGCTGTACCTATGAGTTCCGTCGGCATCATCGCCAATCCACGCGCGGGCAAAGACATCCGGCGTCTGGTCGCCCACGGCTCGGTCCTCGACACCCAGGAAAAGGTCTACATCGTGCGCCGGGCCGTCCTGGGTCTGGAAGGTGCCGGGGTCGACGAGATTGTCTTCTTCCCCGACCCGGCCTCGATCGGGCCGAAGGCGCTGTCGGGTATTGAGGGCAACAGAAAGGCGCGTATCCGTATGCTGGACATGTCGGTCTACGACGAAGCGGCCGACTCGACGCGGGCGGCCGCCCTGATGCGCGACCAGGGCGTGGCGTGTGTCATCGTGCTGGGCGGAGACGGCACCAACCGGGTGGTCACCAAGGGCTGTGACGCCATGCCCCTGGTGCCCCTGTCCACGGGCACCAATAACGCGTTTCCACGCTTTGTCGAATCGACCCTGGCCGGCATGGCGGCCGGCTATTACGCGGCCCGAGGGCTGTCTGCGGACACATTCTCCTTTCCGACAAAACGCCTGAACCTGTACCGCAACGGCAGCTTTGACGATGTGGCGCTAATCGATGTGGCGGTCTGTGACTATCAGTTTGTGGGCGCGCGGGCGCTGTGGGAAGTCGGCCGGCTCAAACAGCTCTTCCTGACCCAGGGCCAGCCGACCAACATCGGCATGGCCTCGGTCGGCGGGATGCTCGACCCCGTCCGGCCCGACGAATCCGCAGGGCTGTGCCTGCAACTTGGCGACGGCGGCCGGGCGGTCACCGCAGCCATCGCGCCGGGACTGGTCACTGCGGTTGGCGTCCAGAGCCACACCCGGCTGCGGATCGGCGACCGAGCCCCGGTCACCTTCAGCCCGTCCATCCTGGCTCTGGACGGGGAACGCGAGATTCCGGTCGGCGCCGACGAGGCGTGGGAGGTCGAGCTGAGCTGGGACGGCCCGCGCGTGCTGGACATCGCCAGGATCATGGATGCGGTGCGAGAGGGCTGAGGGTCGGCCATGAAGGTCATGATCTGCACCACCCATTTTCCGCACTGTGCAGAAGTCCTGCGTCACCACCTGCCGGACGATACGATCATCGCCTGCCCGGCCGAGCAGGTTGTTGCCAGAGCGGCCGAGGCCGACGTGTTGGTCCCGGCCATGTACCGGGTCAACGCCGGGGTGATTGACAACACCTCGGCGACACTGATCAATCAGTTCGGCGTCGGCATCGAAGGGGTGGATATTCCGGCTGCGACCCGCCGTGGCATCTACGTCGCCAATGTGCCGGGCCACGAGGGCGCGGGCAACGCCGCCTCGGTAGCCGAGCACGCCATCTTTCTGATGCTCGGCTTGGCCCGTCGCTATGCCGAGGCTCAGGCCAGCGTCCGCAAGCGCGTCCTGGGCGCCCCGCTCGGCACGGCGCTGATGGGCAAGACGGTTGCCATTCTTGGTGTCGGCAGCATCGGCCGCCAGCTCGCGCTGCGTCTCAAACCCTTTCAGGTCCGCCTACTGGGCATGAAACAACACCCCTCCGACGCCCTCACACGCGAGCTGGGTTTTGATTTTCTTGGCACCCAGCACGATTTGGCCCAGGTTCTGGCCCAGGCCGATTTTGTGGTCTTGGCACTCCCGGTGACGCCTGCGACGCGGGCGATGCTGAACGCCGCAGCCTTCGCCACAATGAAAGACACGGCCTTTGTCATCAATGTCGCCCGCGGCCCGGTCATTGACCATGACGCCCTGGTCGAAGCCCTGTCTCAGGGACAGATCGCCGGCGCCGGACTCGACGTATTCTGGGACGAACCGACCGATCCCGACGACCCGCTGTTTCGGTATAATGTCATTGCCACACCCCACACCGCAGGCGTCACAGACCTGTCGTACAACGACATCGCGCGCGGGCTGGCTGCAAACGTGAACCGTATCCGGGCCGGCCAGCCGCCGATCAACTGCGTCAACCGGGAAGCGGTGCAGACCAAGCGGGGCTGAGGCGTCTGCCCACACCGCCTCGGCTGATGAACGACGGCATGCGACTTCTCTGGACGCTGAGCATCTGTGCCCTACTCCTGACGCTGTGTGCCTGCCAGCCCTCTCCACCGTCTCCGCCGACCCGTTCCCCAAGCCCGCTCGATCTCTCGCAGGTCGGGACCATCTCTGGCCAGGTCCGTTTTGAGGGGCCTGTCCCGACCCCGACCACGCTGCAACTCGGCGGCTGGTCGGCGTGCCGCGTCCAGCACCCGGACGGACTGCCAGCCGTCGCCGACCTCCTGGTCCGGGACGGCTGGCTGCAGAACGCCCTCGTGTCTATCACCCACGGCTTGGGAGAGCGCGTCTTTGCCGTCCCCCAGGAACCGGTCCACAGCGACCAGCGGGGCTGCGTGTTCATCCCCCGCATTCTGACCGTCCGGGTTGACCAGCCACTGCGGTTCGTCAACAGCGACCCCATCGCCCATAATGTCCATGGCTGGCCGCAGCGGGCACGACCCTGGAACCTGAGCCTTGGTGTCATGGGAGCCTCGAAAACGATTCAGGTCCACACACCGGAAAGCATCATTCCCATCACCTGTGACATTCACGGCTGGATGCGCGCCTATGTGGCCGTTTTTGACCACCCGTATTTTGCCCTGACCGACGCTGAGGGCAAATTTTCCCTGTCCAAGGTTCCACCGGGCGTGTACGTGCTGGAAGCCTGGCACGAGCGCCTGGGCGTGCAGCGCACCCGGCTTGAGCTGGGACCACGGGAGGAACGCGAGCTTGTCTTTACGTTTCACTCCAGCGACTGAAACCGAGCCATGAAATATGTGTGGATAGGCTTAGGCGGATTTCTGGGGGCGAATGCCCGGGCCTTGCTGGCCGACTGGGCGGTCCAGCGTTGGGGCCTGACGTTTCCCTACGGTACCTTCATCGCCAATATCAGCGGCAGTTTTCTGCTCGGGGTGCTCATGGTTGTCCTGAGCCACCACGCTCTGCTGGACTCTCCCTACCGCCTGTTTTTTGCAGTCGGCTTTTTGGGAGCCTACACGACCTTCTCCACCTACACCTACGAAGCCTTCGGGCTTTTGCAGGCCGGACAGGGCGGCCTCGCCTGCCTCACCCTCTTTGGCAGCGTGGCCCTCGGTCTGCTGGGCGTGGGTCTGGGCATCATCCTGGGCAGGGTTCTGCTCGGCTCAGCCTGAACCTGGCGGCCCGGCACAAGCCTGTTCACTCTTGCACGACAAGACCGCGCCCAGTATAGGACAAGAGGTCGCTCCCGACACACCTCAAGCGGTCGAAGTGAACATGCCAAACCGTACAGCCGTCCCACACCGGATACGCTCAGCCGGCAGTCTGATCGGCCGGTCGCTCGTCGTCAGTTGCCTGAGTCTCGTTGTGTCCCAGTGCCTGGCCGGACCGCGCCCTCCGGCTCCGGCCGAGCCCGCGCCTGCCCCGGCTCAGCCGGCCACCGAATCCCCCCAGGAAACCCTGAACCGTTTCAACGCGTTTCTTGACCGTGCCTGATCACTCCCCGCTACGATGCCAGTCTACCAGTTGAGCCAAGCGCTGGTCTTCCCCGACCCCGAATGGGCCAACCCGGAGGGCGTTTTGGCCGTTGGCGGAGACCTCCGGGTTGAGCGTCTGCTCCTCGCCTACCACCAGGGCATTTTCCCCTGGTACGAAGAGGGCTCCCCGATTGTGTGGTGGAGCCCGCCGAGCCGGTGTGTTCTGCAACCGGAAGAATTTCACGCCTCGCGCAGCCTCAAGCGACTGATCAAACAGGAACGCTTTACCATCAGCCTGGATCGGGCGTTCGGACCGGTCATTCGGGCATGTGCCGAAACACGCCTGGCCAAGGGCCAGGGTACCTGGATCACCCGCGATATGGTTGATGCCTACTGCGCCCTGCATGAAGCCGGATTCGCCCACTCGGTTGAGGCCTGGGACGGGCAGCGCCTGGTCGGCGGCATGTATGGGGTGAGTCTGGGCGGCGCCTTTTTTGGCGAATCCATGTTCAGCCGCGTCTCCAACGCCTCCAAAGTCGCGTTTTTCAGCCTTACTCGACAGCTTGAGGAATGGGGCTTCAGCCTGTTCGACTGTCAGATCAGCAATCCCCACCTGCACAGCCTGGGGGCGTACGAAATCCCCCGCGCCGAGTTCTTGGCCCGGCTGAGCCAAGCCCTGAGCCTGCCCACCCGACGGGGCAGCTGGGGCTGAGCCAGACCTAGGGCAGAAGCGGCGTTTGACTGATGATCCGCTCGCTCTCAAGCTGCTGAATGTCTTCGGCCGACAGCCCCAGAATACGGCCAAACACATCGGCGTTGTGCTGGCCAAAACACGGCGCCGGCGTTCTGACCTCCGAGGGCGTGGGATGGAATTTGGGGACAAAGCCCGGATACAGGTGTGTGCCGGCCTCTGCCCGATCAATGGCCAACAGAAACTCGCGGGCGGCCAGCTGGGCATCGCTCATGACCTGCGGTCCCGACAGGACGGCGCCGGCCGTGACACCGGCCTGCTGCAACTGCTCCATCAGCGCGGTATGCTCGTGATTCTTGGTCCAGGCGGCAATGTGGGCGTCGAGTTCATCCTCAGCCGCCTTCCTGCCCGCAGCAGTGGCAAAGCTCTCGTTCCGGCTCCAGGCCGGGTTGCCCAAGACTTGGCAGAACTTCTGCCACTCGGCGTCAGAGGCAATCGTAATCATCACCCACTCATCATCGCCCGCACACGGATAACAGCCGTGGGGCGCCAGAGTCGGATGGCGGTTGCCGACCGGCCCCTGCACCCGCCCGTTTACGGTGTAGTCGAGCAGGGCTTCGGCGTTGAGCGGAAGCAGGCCCTCGACGTGCGAGAGATCGACCGACACCCCCTCGCCACGCCGCTCCTGTTCAAACACCCCGACCAGGGAAGCAAAACACGCGTTGAGCGCCGAAACCGGATCACCGATGGCGTTGCTCAGCATCTGCGGCGGTCCGCCCTCATAGCCCGTCACTCCGGTAATCCCGGCCATCGCCTCGGTCGTACAGCCAAAGCCGACATATTCACTTTCCGGACCGGTGTTGCCAAACGCCGGCAGGGTCACCATCACCAGACGCGGGTTGACTGCGGACAGGGCCGCAAAGTCAATGCCCAGTTTGCGCAGAATGCGCGGCGGATAGTTGGCGACCAGGATGTCGCTGGCCCGAATCAGCTCCTTGAACAGCTCGCGGCCGCGCGGATGGGTCAGCTCCAGGGCGATACCGATCTTATTCCGGTTGACCGTATTGAACGTCGGCGACTGCTCGTACAGCTTGGGGCCGTCATCCGAGCCCTGCAGGCCCGCCCCGCGCCACCAGTCCATATGCGACGGTGACTCGACCTTGATCACCTCGGCGCCAAAATCGCCCAGCAAACAGGTGGCCATGGGTCCCGCCCAGCCGTTGGTCAGATCAACGATACGAAGTGGTTTGGTCATGACTGTCTCCTTCAAGGCAAGCTGAACGATGATCTCTTCTCGATATGATCGGTCATCATCGTTCACCTCGTTAGACTATTCCCTCATCCCGCAGGCGCTGCACCTCGGCCGTCGCATACCCCAAGCGGCTCGTCAGCACCGCCTCGGTGTGCTCGCCCAACAGGGGCGCGCGCGTCAACGACCACAGCGGCTGGCCATACTCCCGGAACGGCGGACCCGGAATCTTCACCCGGCCGCCCTCGGGATGCTCCACCTCAAGAAAATGCCCGCGTTCCTTGAGCTGCACCCATTCCACCACTTCCTTGGGCGACGGGATCGGACACACCGGAATGCCGCGGGCTTGGGCGGCGTGGTAGATATCATTCTTGTTTTGCTCGCGCAGCCACGGCAGCAGGGCGTCGTGCAGCTCCTTGGCGTGCGCGCCCAGGGTGGTCAGCGTCTGAAAGCGGGGGTCATTGGCCAGGTCTGCTCTGCCGACCAGCTCCAGCAGGGCAAAGATCTGGTGCGGCAGACCGGCATGAATCCCAACATAGCCGTCGGCACATGGCAGGGTGGCCAGGTTGGGAAAGCCGAGGTGAAACTGACGACCGGAGCGCTGGCGCACGAACCCGGAGTATGAGAAGGCCACGAAATCGTACAGGGTGGTAGCAATCAGGGCTTCCTGAACCGACACCTCGACGTGCTGTACCGCGTCGAGGGCGGCCCGGTTACGGACCGCCTGCAGGGTGCCGATGGCGGCATACAGTCCAGCCACATACTGGCCAAAGGCGCCGCCCGGCTGGACCGGCGGACGGTCCAACTCTCCCATCGGATAGGTCCAGCCGCCCAGGGCGTAGGCTACCCCGTCGGTCAGGCTGTAGTCCCGATACGGCCCGGAAGAGCCGAAGTTGGAGATGGAGGTGTGGACGAGGCGGGGGTTGGCCCGTTCCAGCACCTCGGCGCTCAGGCCCAGACGCTCCAAGACACCGGGCCGGAAGTTTTCAACCACCACGTCGGCCTGACTCATCAGCCGACACACGATCTCGCGGCCCCGGTCGGTTTTGAGATCGAGCGTGATGCCCTGCTTGTTGGTATTCAGAAAGCAGAACAGGCCGCTGCGTTCCAGTCCCGGCCGGTCGGCAAAAAAAGGCGGCAGCCCGCGGCCCCCGTCACCCGCCTGGGGCTTCTCAATCTTGATCACCTCAGCCCCGTAGTCGGCCAGCAGCTTGGTGCAGTACGGCCCGGCGATATAATGACTCAGGTCAACAACACGAATTCCACTCAGGGCTTGTTTCATTGATCGATCTTTCTCGGCATGTCGCGTTCCGACCCGTCTCTGAGCCGGCAAGGGGCAAGTATCGGCCATCTCGGTCCGCCAAGTCAAGGGTCACGGCCGGCAGCTTCCGACTTCCGACAGCCGGATTGACCTGCGCCGGATTCTGCCTAATACTCTGCCAGTGCAGGGAAAGACAGCCCGGCCGAGTCCCGACCTCCAGAGAGGAGAGGCTATGATTATTGATACAGAGACCTTTGGGGAGATCAAAAGCGCCGTCAACCAGGCGACGCAGGGGATCGGCACCGCAACCCAGCTCGTCAAAGGTCTCGGTCCCCAGACCGAAGAAGCCCGCACCTACATCAGCCGGCTGCTCAACCAGATTCTCGAGGTTCAAGTCCACGTCCAACGCGCCAACGCGGTCCTTGACGCCCTCAAAGACGCCAACCAGGAAGAAAGCTCGCAGCAGTAAGCCGGTCTTGGCGCCCCGTGCAGTCGTGCCTGTGGCCCGCAGCTCGGGAGGTGGCATGCTAGAAGGAAAGATCGCGCACATTCGTCGGCGCCTGGCCGGCAACACATTCACCCCGCCGCCACTGGAAACCGGGATGCGGGCCGGCGTCGCCCTCCTCTTGCAGCCCCGGCGCGACGACCTGCACATACTGTTCATCCACCGCGCCCAGCACCCTCAGGACCCGTGGTCCGGCCATATGGCGTTTCCCGGCGGTCGCCAGGAGCCGGATGATCCCAGCTTGGAGATCACCACCCGACGCGAAACCAAGGAAGAAGTCGGCATTGACCTCAACCAGCACGGCGAGTACCTGGGACACCTCCAGGCCGTTCAGGCCACGGCGCGTGGACGCGCCATCCCCATGACCGTCGCCCCATATGTCTACCTGGTGTCCCCCCAGGCGCACCCCGAGCCCGACCCGGTTGAAGTGCAGGATACAATTTGGGTGCCGCTGGCCTTCATGCAGCAGGACGGCGTTGAGCAACAGGTTCGGCGCGACCTGCACGACGGAACCTCAATCCAGGTTCCGGCCCTGCTGTACGGCGGAAAGACGATTTGGGGCCTGACCTACCGTATGCTGCGCGGATTTTTGGAACTCATCGCCTGAGGCGGCACTCCTGTTTACTGAACGCTCATTCAGCCTCGCTTGACAGCCTGGCCCCCAATATGCAACACACTGTCTCAGAACTCCGACGGCGGTATCCCTCCGCCCGAGGCCGATACTCAAACTGTAAGCAAACCGTAAGGAGGATCTAGTATGGCCATGCGTGTTGTCTCGGCAGACTCCCACATGATGGAGCCGGCCGAACTGTGGGTAGAGCGTCTTGACGCCAAGTACAGAGAGCGTGCCCCCAAAGTCATTGACAATCCCAATAAGCCCGGACTGATTTTTGTGGCTGAGGGCATCGACCCCTTTCCGGTCGCCGGTGGGTTTGGAGCGGGCCGGTCGGGCCAGGAACTCAAAGACCATCTGGACAAGGGCTATGAGGCTGCCCGGCCGAGCGGCTGGGATCCGGCCGAACGGATTAAAGATCAGGACATTGACGGTGTTGAGGCCGAAGTGCTGTACACCACACTGGGCATGTCGCTGTTCGGCCTCGAAGACGCCGCGCTGCAGGAAGCCTGCTTCAAGACCTATAACAACTGGGTCGCCGAATTCTGTTCCTACAACCCTAAACGTCTGTACGGTATCAGCCTGATCTCGCTGTTCGACATTGATGCCGCAGTCAAGGAACTCGAGCGCACCCACAAGCTTGGCATGCGCGGCGCCATGATCTGGGGCTCGCCTCCGGAAGACACACCCTATAACAGCCCCATCTACGACAAGTTCTGGCAGGCCGCGTCCGACCTTGACATGCCCCTCTCACTGCACGTCATCACCGGCAAGAGCAAGGAGAGCAAGGTCAACTTTGAGCAGATCAGCTCTTTCTACATGAACCTGATTCATGAGATTCAGCGCTCGTTGACAACCCTGATTTTCGGCGGCGTGCTGGAGCGCTTCCCTCAGCTCAAAATCGTCTCGGCCGAAAACGACATCGGCTGGTTCCCGCACTTCATGTACCGCATGGACCACGCCTACGAGAAGTTCAACATCATGGAGAAGAACCCGCTGCCGATGAAGCCGAGCGATTATGTCCGGCGTCAAATGTGGGGCACCTTCCAGGATGACGCGGTCGGTCCGGCCACCTACAAGATCTTCGGCGAAGACAACTACATGTGGGCGTCCGACTTCCCGCACACCGATTCGACCTGGCCGGAATCCCGGCAGTGGATCGCCAAGGACTTCGACGGCGTCCCGGACGAGGTCACCAAAAAGATCGTGTTCGATAACGCGGTCAAAGTCTACCGCATGGACCTGGACTAAGCCGTCCGAGTCCGCCAATCCGACACCGGCCAGGAGGCTCTCCTCCTGGCCTTGCAAACCGGGCGGCACGCCTCACGCGCCCGGTACGACTTCCGTTAAAAATTCCCGCACCACCGCAATCAGGCCCTCCGGATTGTCCAGCATCACGTGGTGGTAGCAGTCTTTGACCTCAGCCCAGCGGCCGTCGGGCAGGTCGGCGCACAGTGTGGCCAGCTTGTCGTGGTTCAGTACCGGACTGTTTTCCGCTTTCACCACCAGGGTCGGACAGCTGATACTGGCCAAACGCCGGCGGCCGTCAACCGGCTCACGAAACAGGGTCCGGCGGTCGAGTTTAGCCACCCACTTGCCGTCCGCCCGTTCGCTGAAGGCAAAGCCGGCGATGTACTCCAGCCGCTCCTGGGAGAAGAACGATTCGCGCGGCAGGACCTGAAAACGGCTGATCGCCTCGGCCCGCGACGCAAACACCTTGGCCGGTTTCTGGCCGAGTTTGCGTAAGAACTGCACGGCCGACTCGGGATAGCTCACAGTCGTATCGACCATCACCAGGCCGGTCAGTTCATCCGCGTGCTCGGTCGCATAGATGACCGCGTTGTGCCCGCCCATGGAGTGCCCCACCAGCACCGGCCGCTCAACGCCAATCTCGGCCAGAAGCTTGTGGAGATCGTCGATGTAGTGGCGGGTACTGTAGGCCGGGGGGTCGGCGTGCTGACTGTCCCCGTGGCCCCGCCAGTCCGGAGCGATGACGTGGAAATCATCACAAAAGGCCGGGGCGAAAAAGTCCCACCACTGGGCGTAGGCCGAACCTCCGTGTAAGAGGATCAGGGCTTGCTTGCCCGGACTGCCCCAGTCCAGATAGTGGAGCCGCAGGCCGTTGACGCTTGCAAAATGATCACGTGCGCGTGCCATCATGCCTCGTCCGGTGTCCGCGCTAGGCATCTTTTTCGAGCATCGCCTTGACGACCTTGGCCGGCGACATGGGCAGTTCCTGCAGGCGGATGCCGGCCGCCCGGTAGATGGCATTGGCAATCGCCGCCGGCGGCGGCACGATCGGCACTTCTCCGACGCCCCGAATGCCGATCGGGTGGCCGGGATTGGCAACCTCGACCAGAATCGTCTCAATCATCGGCAGGTCAAGACAGGTCGGCATCCGGTAGTCCAGAAACCCGGTGTTCCGCAGCGTGCCCGTTTCGTCGTAGAAATACTCTTCGTTGAGCGCCCAGCCGATACCCTGGGCCACCCCGCCCTGAATCTGGCCCTCGACATAGCTCGGATGGACGGCCTTGCCAACATCTTGTGAAGCCGTGTAACGCACAATATCGACCTTGCCCGTCTCCGGGTCAAGCTCGATATCAACCACATGGGTGGCAAAGGTCGGACCCACCCCCCGAGGTCGGACCGAGGCGCTGCCCATCACCGGTCCGCCGGCGCGCGGCAGCTTGGGCGCCATCTGTTTGAGGCTCAGCGACTCATGCCCGTTGGTCGTGCACGACACCACGCCGTCCTGAAAAACCACCTCTTCGGGCTTGACCTTCCACAGCGTTGCCGCACGGTGTTTGAGGATGGCGACCGCGTTGGTGGCTGCCTCATACACGGCCATGCCGGTCGCAAACGTCACCCGACTACCGCCGGTCGTATCGGTGTGGCCGATCGACTCGGTATCGGCCACGACCGGATGCACGTCTTCGGCAGCCAGACCCAGCACCTCGGCGGCAATCATGGCGCACGACGCCCGACTGCCCCCGATGTCCGGGGAACCGGTGACCACATTGGCCGTTCCATCGGTGTTAATGCTGACCGTGGCCGAGGACTGAAAGGCGGCGTTAAACCAGAAGCCCGAGGCCACGCCCCGACCGCGCAGTTTACCGTCTCCAGACTGCGGCGGCGGAGACTGGTAGTGCTCGCCATTCTTGATCGCCTCGACCGTCTCGACAAAGCCGATCCGCTTGAACTGCGGTCCGGCCGGCTGAGCCGTGCCTTCGCGGGCCGCGTTGCGCAGCCGGAACTCCAGCGGATCGATCCCCAGCTTCTCGGCCAGCTCGTCAATCACCGTCTCCGCAGCCATGGCCGGATTCGTCGCCCCAGGTGCCCGGTAGGCGCAGGTCTTGGGCTTGTTGACCACCACGTCAAAACCATCAATCTGGAAGTTCTCCAAATCGTAGGGCGCCAAAACGGTCATGCTGCCGGCCGCGACCGGAGAGCCCGGAAAGGCGCCCGCCTCAAACGACAAACGCAACTCGGCGGCCGTAATCCGGCCGTCCTTATCGGCCCCGATCTTGGCATAGATATGCGAGCCCGGCGTCGGACCGGTCGCCCGTAAGACCTCACTGCGGGTCATAACCATTTTGACCGGTCGGCCCGAGAGTTTCGACAACAGCAGGGCAACGTGTTCCAGGTAGACGGTCGTCTTGCCGCCAAAGCCGCCGCCGATTTCGGCCGGGATGACCTTGACCTTGCTGGGCGGCAGCTTGAGCAGACCGCCACACAGCTCCCGGACTGCAAACGGTCCCTGAGTGCTGACCCACACGGTCGACTGGCCATCGGCATTATACTGGGCCACGACATTGTGCGGCTCGATATAGCCCTGGTGGACCATTGAGGTCGAAAACTCTTTTTCCACAATCAGGTCGGCGGCGGCAAAGCCTTCGTCCAGATCGCCCCGGGCAAAGCGAACCTGGTTGGCGATATTGGTCGGGTTGTCAGACGCGTCCGGCGTCCCACCCGTACGCAGCTCAGGGTGCAGGATAGGCGCGTCGTCCCGCATGGACTCCAACACGTTTTGCACGTGGGGCAGCACCTCGTATTCGACTCGAATCAGCTTGGCGGCCTCCTCGGCAATATGCGGGCTGGTGGCGGCCACCGCAGCAACTGCGTGTCCGTCGTACAGGACTTTGTCGCGGGCCATCAGGTTTCTCGACAGGTGGCGGGGGTTGACCATGTTCTCGCCGATCTGCAACAGACCGTCCTCAATCTCGGGAAAATCCTGGCCGGTCACCACCGCCTTGACCCCGGGGACCGCCAGGGCCGCAGACGTATCGATTGAGACAATCCGGGCGTGGGCGTGGGGACTACGGAGAATTTTGCCGTGCAACAGACCCGGCAGGTGGATATCGGCCCCGTACTTGGCCCGGCCGGTGACCTTATCGGCGCCGTCGTGGCGGATCGGGCGCGTGCCAATGACCTTGAACTGATGCTCGTGCTGCGCTGCCATGTCTTCCTCCTCGGCTTCGGTAGGGGCAGACCCCAGTGCCTGCCCTGGGCGGCCACGGGCGGCCCACCCTACTGCCGTTTTGCAAACCTGCCCGAAATGTAGCTGGAAAATGCTCAAAAAAATAGGGAAGAGCCAATCCAGCCCTTCCCTATAAAATCTCACTGCGCGTCGCCTCAGCCGCCCCCGATAGCCGGCACGAAATGGATCTCGCTATCGGCCGGGATGGACTCCGACAAGCCGCCGGTGATGATCTCTCCGTTGACCGAGACCGCCACCGAGCCGGCCAGATCGTTATCCTCAACCACCCGATCCCGAAAGCCGGGGAACTGACGCTCCAGATCCTCCACAATGGCACGCAGGGTTGCACCCGTCGCCGTTGTGCGGTCTTTGCCGCCCGACAGCTTTCGCATCAGGGCAGGAATGAAGACGGTCGAGGCCATAGCTATTTGAATTGTCAATGCCGGAAAGTAGGGGCACGGCATGCCGTGCCCCTACGCTGACCTCTCCGCTAGCCCTGCTCGATGACCGCCTTGGCGATTTTGCCCGGCGACATCGGCAGCTCTTCCATCCGTACCCCGAGGGCGTTGTGGATGGCGTTGGCCAAGGCAGCCGGCGGCGGGATAATCGGTACCTCACCCACGCCGCGCACACCAACCGGATGACCCGGGTTAGGCACCTCGACCAGGATCGTCTCGATCATCGGCAGGTCGAGGCAGGTCGGCATCCGGTAGTCCAGAAAGCCGGCGTTGCGCAGCGTGCCGTTCTCATCGTAGAAGTACTCTTCGTTGAGACCCCAGCCCACGCCCTGGGCCACCGCGCCCTGGATCTGACCCTCGACATAGCTCGGATGGATGGCCGTGCCCACGTCCTGGGTGGCCGTGTAGCGCAGGACATCGACCTTGCCGGTTTCGGGGTCGACCTCGACGTCCACCACATGGGTCGCAAACGCCGGTCCGACTCCGCGCGGGTTGACCTGAGCTCGGCCCGACACCGGTCCGCCGGTCCGGGGCAGTTTGGTGGCCAGCTCCTTGAGGTCCATGGGCTCGTTTTTCTCGTCACTGGGACACGACACCACCCCGTCCTGGAACACGACGTCTTTGGCCTCAACCTTCCACACCTTTGCCGCGCGTTCCTTGAGCTGGTTGACCACATCCTGGGCGGCTTCGTACACAGCCGTCCCGGTGGCAAAGGTGACCCGGCTGCCGCCGGTCATATCGGTATGACCGATGGACTCCGTATCAGCCACAACCGGATGGACCTCTTCGGCCTTCAGACCCAGCACCTCGGCGGCGATCATCGCGCACGAGGCCCGGGTGCCACCGATATCGGTCGAGCCGGTCACCACGTTGGCCGTGCCGTCGCTATTGATGTTGACGGTTGCGCTGGACTGAAAGCCGGCGTTGAACCAGAAGCCCGAGGCCACCCCGCGGCCGCGCTTCTTGCCGTTCCCGGACTGCGGCTTGGGTGACTTGTAGTGGTCGCTGTTCTGGGCTGCATCCAGGGTTTCGATATAGCCGATCTTGCCGAACTGCGGTCCGGCCGGCTGGGCCGTGCCTTCTTTGGCGCCGTTGATGCGTCGGAATTCAAGCGGGTCAAAACCGAGCTTTTCGGCCAGCTCGTCAATCACCGTCTCGCCGGCAAAGGACGAATTGCTCGACCCCGGGGCGCGATAGGCGGCCGTCTTGGGCTTATTGACCAGCACGTCAAAGCCGTCGATCTGGAGGTTCTCCAAATCGTACGGGGCCAGCACGGTCATACAGCCCGCCCCGACCGGCGCGCCGGGAAAGGCGCCGCCCTCGTAGGACATCCAGATCTGGGCTGCGGTGATCTTGCCGTCTTTAGTGGCGCCCATTTTGACCTTGATGTGCGAGCCTGAGGTCGGCCCGGTGGCGCGCAGGACATCGCCACGGCTCATCACCATCTTGACCGGTTTGCCGGTCTTCTTTGACAGCACCAGCGCCAGCGGCTCCAGATAGACCGAAATCTTGCCGCCAAAACCGCCACCGATCTCGGCTGGCACGACCTTCATCGAGCTGGCCGGGATATCCAGAATCATGGCCGTCTGGTCGCGGGCGGTAAACGCGCCCTGGGTGCTGACCCAGATCGTCGAGCGGCCGTCAGGATTGTACTGGGCGACCGCGTTGTGCGGCTCGATATAGCCCTGGTGGACCATCGCGGTATCGAACTCGCGCTCGACGACCTCGTCGGCTGCGGCAAAACCGGCCTCCAGGTCGCCCCGGGCAAAGCGCAGCTGGCTGGCCACGTTGGTCTCTTTATCGCTCTTCTCCTCGGCTCCGCTGGTCCGCAGATCGGACAACAGGATCGGCGCGTCGTCCTGCATCGCATCTACCACACTCTGGACGTGGGGCAGGACTTCATAGTCGACCTTGATGAGCTTGGCCGCTTCCTCGGCAATATGCGGGTTGGTCGCCGCCACCGCCGCCACTGCGTGTCCGTCGTACAGCGCCTTATCGCGGGCCATGACGTTCAGCGACAGATGGCGGGGGTTCATCGGCAGCTCGCCCATGGGCACTACGCCGCCGGGCAGATCCGGCAGATCCGCACTGGTAATAACCGCTTTCACACCGGGCAGGGCGAGCGCGGCCGACGCATCAATGGATTTGATCTTGGCGTGGGCGTGGGGGCTGCGCAGCACCTTACCGTGCAGCATGCCGGGCAGATCGATATCCGCCCCATACTTGGCCCGACCGGTGACCTTGTCCACCCCGTCGTGCCGAATCGGACGGGTTCCGATGACCTTGAATTTCGCCTCTTGTTGCGCCATTGCTTACCTCCCTTGCATGACAGAAGCGGCGTCTAAGACCGCCTTCACAATCTTATCGTAGCCCGTGCAGCGACACAGATTCCCGGCCAGAGCATAACGCACCTCGTGTTCGCTGGGGTTGGGGTTGCGGTCCAGCAGCGCCTTGGCCGTGACCAGAAAACCGGGCGTGCAAATCCCGCACTGCAGGGCGGCGTGCTCCAGAAACTTCTGCTGGAGCGGATGGAGCGTATCGCCGTCGGCCAAGCCCTCAACCGTCGTGATCTCCTGGCCTTCGGCTTCGACGCCGAGCACCAGACACGAACACGAGGTACGGCCATTGATAATCACGCTACAGGCTCCGCAGTCGCCGGTCAGACAGCCTTCTTTTGAGCCGGTAAAACCGAGTTCATCGCGCAGCACTTCGAGCAAGCTCTGGCGGGGCTCGCACAGGAACTCCGCGACTTCGCCATTGAGTGTCGTTTGAACGTGGACCTTTCTTGCCATATTTCTCCTGCCTTCCTGATTGAGACAGCCGTGCGTCTCGGAGGACAGGTGAAGCCGGACTGTCACCCGCTTCGCCCGCCTCCCGTTCACGTCCGGCGTATTACGCTTTTGCGCGGGCTCGCTCACCCGCCTGTTTCAGCGTCCGGCGTGTTAACACGCCAACCAAATGGGTCCGAAACTCGGCCGTGCCGCGCATATCGGAAATGGGCGTGGCAATGCCTTGGGCCAGCTCGGCCGCCCGCGCGATATTCTCGTCGGTGAACGGCTTGCCAACCAGATAGGCGCTGGCCTCCTCGGCAAACAAATGGGTCGGCGCCACCGCACCCAGGCCGATTCGCGCCGCCGTACAGGTATCGCCGTCGAGCGCCACACACGAGCCAACACCGACCACCGCAATATCCATCTCATTGCGCGGAATAAACCGTTGATAACAGTCGGCCGTCCGGCCCTGGGGAGCCGGAATGCGGAATTCTACCAAGAGTTCGCCCGCTCCCAGAACAGTCTCGCCCGGACCGGTCACGAAATCTTCAGCCGCCACATCCCGCTCGCCGTTCGGGCCGGCGATATGACAGCTCGCGCCGAGCGCGATGAGAACCGGCGGCGTATCCGCGGCCGGCGAGCCGTTACACAGGTTGCCACCGACCGAGGCCCGGCTCAGAATCTGATCCGAGCCGATCAGACCGGCCGCTTCAACCAAGCCGGGATAGTGCTGCTGCAGGGTCGCGTCTTCGATGAACTTACAGCAGGGATACGAGGCACCAAGCCGCAGTCCATCCTGGGCGCTAAAGGTGCAGCCCTGGAGTTCAGGGATCGTCTTGGCGTCAATAATGACCCCAGGCTGTTTGACACCCGCACGCATCTGAATAATGAGATCCGTGCCTCCAGCCAACAGCCGCCCGTTGTCGCCGGCAGCAGCCAGCTGGCTGAGCGCTTGACTGAGCGACGTCGGCGCGTCGTATGTAAATGCTTGCAAAGTTCCCTCCTGTTCGAGCCCATGTTTGCCACGGGCCAGCTGAAATGCAAATTGCAACAAAGTCCACTGTTATGCACGGGGAGGCAAGGCCCGAATCGGGATATCGGAGTGACCGACTAGGGACAGACGCTCGCCGTGCCGAACCGCAGGCTCTTATACCATCCGCAGATTTTCCACGCAAGCAAAAAGGACAGGCAGACACGAGCGCTTGGGTTTGGTGCCCCGCGTGTGGTATGGGCAGGAACGGGAGGGCAACCCTATGGCGGAACTGTTTCATATCGGCCTGACGGTGAAAAATCTGGAGCGCTCGATCGCCTTCTACCGAGACATCGCCGAGATGCAGGCGGGTGAATCTCTTGAGGTCCAGAGCCCGGCCTTTGACCGGCTGACGAACAACCCCGGGGCCAGGCTCAAGGTCATCTACATGCAAGCCGGCGCATTCCTGCTCCAACTGATCGAGTACGTCGCGGCCGGCGGCACCACGCTCGACCTCCATCACAACAACGTCGGCAGCCCGCATATCTCGCTGTACGTCGCAGACGTTGAGGCCAAATACCACCAACTCACAAGCCGGGGCGATGTCACCATCACCTCGGACATCATCCAGATTGCGCCCAATATGCGGAGCTTCTACACCGAAGACCCGGACGGGGTGCCGGTCGAGTTCTTGCAGCTGACAGACTGAGCGGAAAATTCGCACGAATGAGGAGAAAGCCGCATGGCACAGCCGCTTGTTCACCAACCCGTTCCGCCGCGTGAGGCCATTGTCCGCGTCCTCGAACAGGCCGGAATCGATATGGTCTTTGGTATTCCGGGCGGCTATACCGGGGCGCTGTTCAACGCCCTGTACGACCACCGGGACACGATCCGGACGGTACTCGTCCGTGAAGAGGCGCGCGCCGGGGTGATGGCCGAGACCTACGGCCGTCTGACCGGCAAGCCGGGCGTGGCCATCGGCCAAGCCGCCTTTTTGTTGCACGCCAGCCTCGGCGCGGTCGAAGCCCATCTGTCGAGCTCGCCGATGCTGCTGCTGACCGACCTGAGCGATAATGCCCCCTACTCGCAGCACGGCCCCTACCAGGCCGGCACCGGCGACTACGGCACCTGGGACGCCAAACAGGCGTTTTCGGCCATCACCAAGCGCACCTTTGTTGCCACCGATCCGGTCCAAGGCGTCCACAGCGTGCAAATCGCGCTCAAGCACGCCTTGTCCGGAGAACGGGGACCGGTGGCCGTGCTGCTGCACAGCCAGGCGCTGCGGGGCCGGGTGGGTCCCGAGTCGGTTCCGCCCCTGTACGCCACCGAGCCCTTTCTGGCGGTTCCGACTCCGCCGGCCGACCCGCGTCTAGTGGAACAGGCCGCCCGAGCCCTGGCCGAGGCCGAGCGACCGGTGATCATCGCCGGCAATGGGGTACGGATCGCTCAGGCCTATATGGAACTGGTCACCCTGGCCGAAGAAATCGGCGCCCCGGTCGCCACCAGCGCCTCAGGCAAGGGCTGCTTTGCCGAAACCCACGAGCTGGCTCTGGGCGTGTACGGCAACTTCGGCACCCCCCTGGCCAACGCCGAAATCGGGGCGGCCGACCTCGTGCTGGCTATCGGCTCCAAGTTGGCGGCAACCGATACCGCCTTTGAAACCGCCAAGCTGCTCGACCCCCAGCGCCAGCGCCTGATCCAGATTGACATTGAGGCCAAAAACGCCTCGTGGACCTATCCGGCCGAGATGGCCCTGATTGGAGACGCCAAAACAGTCCTGGCCCAGCTGAGCGAAGCCCTGGTCGCCAACGAGACCGTATCCCCCCAGGCCGTCTCCGAGCGCAAAGCCCGGCTACACACGGCCCGTCGTCAGCACGGCTTTTTCGACGCCCCGGAGTTTCGGTCTCCGGCTGCGCCGATTCTGCCCCAACGGGTCATCGCCGAACTCCAGCGCGCCATTGCACCCGACGCGCTGGTGACCTGCGACGCGGGCGAAAACCGGCTGTTCATGATGCACTACTTCCAGACCAAGGCGCCCGGGACGTTTCTGCAACCGGCCGGGGTGGGCGGCATGGGTTATGCGGCCCCGGCCGCGCTGGCGGCCAAGCTGCTGTATCCCGAACGCCAGGTCGTTGCGGTGTGCGGCGACGGCGGATTCGCCATTGGCCTGAACAGCTTCATGACTGCGGTCGAAGAAGATATCCCGATTGTCAACCTGGTCTTCAACAACCAGGCCCTGGGCTGGGTCAAACACGGCCAGGGGGAGCGTAATATCGCCTGCGACTTTGCCAACTTCGACCACGCCAAAATTGTCCAGGCCATGGGCTGCGAGGGCATACGGGTCGAGGACCCGAACCAGCTGGCGCCGGCCCTGCACACCGCCCTGGCCAGCGACCGACCGACCGTCGTCGACGTCCGCACCTCCCTGGACGAGACCTTCCGCAAGGTCACCTCGCCCCTGGTCGGCGAACGCTGAGCACGGTTCGGCATTTCCAAGCCCCCGTCTTTCCGCTACGACAACACGATGGACAAAACATTTGACGTGTACGGTATGGGCAACGCCCTGGTCGACGTGCAGTTCCAGGTCGGCGAGCAGGCCCTGCACGACCTCGACCTCGACAAAGGCGGCATGCGGCTGGTTGATACGGCCCAGCAGAACATCCTGCTCGACTACTGCCGGCACCTGTCTGCACATCGCGCCAGCGGCGGCTCGGCCGCCAATTCCATGATTGCCCTGACCCAGCTCGGCGGCAGGGCGGCCTATGGCTGTCTGGTCGGCGACGACGAGTTGGGACGCTTTTTTTTTGATGAAATGCAGTCGCTGGGCGTCCACCTCCATACCCCGCCTGTCAGCGGCCAGCCGACCGGGACGTGCATCATCCTCATCACCCCAGATGCCGAACGCACCATGAACACCTCGCTCGGCGCCAGCGGCGTCTTTGCGGTCGAGCATGTGACCGAAGACGCGCTCAAACAGGCCACCTGGCTATACCTGGAGGGCTATTTGTTTTCGACACCCGGCGGACAAGCCGCAGCCCGCCGGGCGCTTGAGTTGGCCAGGAAACATCAAGTCAAGGTCTCCCTGACGTGTTCGGACCGCTTCATTGTCGAAGCCTGTGGCGATGCGCTGCGCGCGGCGGTGGCCGAGTGCGACCTGGTCTTTGCCAACCAACAGGAGGCCGGCGCCTATGTCGGCCAAGAGCGGGCCGAAGATATTTTTCCACGCTTTCAAGACAGCGCCCCGAATGTCGTCATGACGCGGGGTGACCAGGGCGCCTGGGGCACGTTTGGCGGGACCACGTTTCAGGTCGAGGCCGTTCCTGTCCAAGCCCTCGACGCAACCGGCGCGGGCGACATGTTTGCCGGCGCCTTTCTGTACGCCATCACTCACAGCTACACGGCCGAAGACGCCGCCCGCCTGGCCTGCCGGCTGTCCAGCAAAGTCGTCTCGCAGTTGGGTCCGCGCCTGCACGGCGATGTCACAGCCCTGCTGCGCGACGGCTGAACGGACAGCGCCTCAGGCTGATTCGCGTAGCTGGCGCATAGGAACGCGTGACGGCATGGCGACCGCTCACTCGGTCAGCCCTCTTCTTCCTCTGTTTTGAGACTCTCGCGCCGCTTCGCGCTTCTTAAACTTGCCAGTTCTTTCCGGATATCCTGAGCGACCTCGTCCACTTCCCGCGCTACTCGGGGCTCAAGGCCGAGTTCCTGCTCCAAGGCGGTCGTGAGTGGCAGCAGCAGAGGCGCCGCCGGCGAATCCTGAATCAGCTCATGCATACGCGCCGGCCCAAGCTCAATGCTGAACTTCATCAATGCAGCAAGGGCACCTCTTCGAAGGGAGTCCAGTTCCGGGAGAAGGCTGAGGAATGCCACAATGTCTTGTTCACATCCAGAGGGATGGCCGCTCACAAGGATTGCACTGGCCCGGATGAGGTGACCGCGTGCTCGGTTCTCCAGTGATTCCGCGCGGCACTGTTCAAGGGCCAGACCAGCCGTCCTAATGGCAGCCTTGTACCTGTGGCGCTCCAGCTCTAAAGACGCTTTTTCAATGAGAGCGTACTCTATGAACCTCTGGTCTGAAGAGATTGTATTCTCACCCAATCGGTGCACTACCTCGTCATAGGCTGCCAAGGCATCCTCGGGGCGCTTCAATTCGCGCAGTACTGCCGCTCTATTGACAAGGGCTCTGGCAACCGCTTCTTGAAGCGCCGGAACTTCACTCGTCCCATAGCGACGCACTGCCTCGTCACAGACTGCCAAGGCGTCCTCAGGACGCTTCAGTTCGGCGAGTGCTGCCCCTTTGTTGGTAAAGGCCGTGGCGACCACTTCCTGAAACACCGGCACGTCGCTCGTCCCATAGCGACGCATTGCCTCGTCACAGACTGCCAAGGCGTCCTCAGGACGCTTCAGTTCGGCGAGTGCTGCCCCTTTGTTGGTAAAGGCCATGGCGACCACTTCCTGAAACACCGGCACGTCGCTCGTCCCGTAGCGATGCACTACCTCGTCATAGGCTGCCAAGGCGTCCTCAGGGCGCTTCAGTTCGGCGAGTATTGCCGCCCTAGTGACGAGGGCTCTGGCAACCGCTTCTTGAAGCGCCGGAACGTCGCTCGTCCCGTAGCGACGCACCACCTCGTCATAGGCTGCCAAGGCGTCCCCGGATCGCTTCAGTTCGCCCAGTACTCCCGCCCTAGTGAGGAGAGCTCTGGTAACCGCTTCTTGAAGCGCCGGCATTTCGCTCGTTCCATACCGGCCCACGACCTCGTCACAGGCTACCAAGGCGTCCTCGCGCCGCCCCAGATCCCAAAGGAGGGTTCCTGCACGGTGGAGGGCTCTGGCAACCGCTTCTTGAAGCGCCGGAACTTTGCTTGTCCCATATCGGCTCACGACCTCGTCATAGGTTGCTAAGGCGTCCTCGGGCTGCTTCAGTTTGCGGAATTTTTTTCCCTTTTCAATGAGTTCCCTGGCAGTCATCTCCGCAGAGGCGACCGCGTTTCCCTGATCGGGAGCCGATTCTACACCGGTCCACGGGGGCTCCGGCCCGCCCGAAGACACAAGGCCCTGGGCGAGGACTTCGGAAAGGTCTTGAGGAATCATCGTAAGCAAGGTGTCACGATGTTCAGCCAGGGCCGGCAGTGCCAACAACTGCGCGAGGGCGGTCTGATGCAGCATTCGCATCTCCCCGTTGATGTTGCCCGCTTCTCGGGCCATCCCCATTCCGATGTCTCTCAGCTCTTGCGGCGCGTAGAACGCCTCCATGAAGCGGATGAGAGCCTCGACCAAGCGGTCCGGCCCGCGGGGACGGCGCAGCAAGTAGTAGATGTTGTACAGGCGCTGGGTCAGATAGTACTGCTTGCGACGCGCCGTGCCCCCGGCCACCTCGACGATGCCCCGTTCCACGAGACGGGTGAGCTGGGCGCTGCACGGGCTCGGCTTGAGACGAGACCGGTCCGCGATTTCCTTTGTGGTGGCCGGCTTCCACAGCTCGGCAAGCGCGAGATAGACCCGCCTTTCCTGCGCCGGGAGCAGTTCAATATGGCCTCTGAAGTACTCCGTATGGTCATCGACCAGGTCAAGCAGATTGGCCATCAGGTTGCGAAAGGATCGACCCGCCCCGAACCGGGCCACGATCACCACCAGGCGAGGGTCGCCACCGGTCAGGATCTGCAACGACCGAATCGTCTCTGACCGAGCATCGTGACCGGACACCGTCTTCCACAGTACGGCGCACTCCTGCGTGTCGAGTGGCCGCAACAGCCGCACTCGGAACTGGTCGTACAAGGCTTGGTCGGGATTGTCGATCTGGTCGAAGCGGCTCGTCGCACTCGCAAGCAGCACGACCCGCGGCTCGGTCTGGAGAACCTTGCGCAGCCGCCAGCCCGCGTCCCGGTCCACCATGTCCCTGAACATCATGTTCAGGTTCTCGACCATCAACACGAGCCGCTTGCCCTCGCGATCCGCAAAATCGAGCAGGGCCGTAAGGCAGCGGTTCTCCAGCGTCTGGTCGTCGTCAATGGTGCGCAACTCGTCATAGGTACGATGCAGGTCAGGGCTGCCTTCCCGGCGTGGCGCCTGGACGGCGAGGCGGGACAGACATTCCAGCCAGAACTCCCCAGCCGTCGCTACCTCATAGCTCTCCTCGGCGAAGACAACAGGAAAGAAGTTGGCTGACAGGGCGTCATCCCGACCTATCTCGGCCGCAACGCGCCGAAGCAGGCTTGTCTTCCCACTGCCACGTGGGCCGATCACAAGCTGATGTGGATTCGCGTTGCCGGTGCATTCGCGCAGCATCTCGACGAGCGAGGCGAATTCGTTCGTCCTGACACAGAACGAGGCGATTATCTCATCATCGGACAGGAACCCTGGATTGTACTTCCTGGTGGGGGCAGCCATCGCGGTATTCTCCGTTCAGACTTGGCGTTGAGCGATGGGGACGAAGTGGCGGCCGTGACGCGCCCGCCACCAGTCCTCCAGCAATCCCGACACAAACCGGTAGTCGTCGCCCTGTCGCGCCAGATAGCCGTCATGCTCAAGCACGTAGAGCACGTTCGTGACCGGGTCTGGATCGGCCTCGGCCGGACCCGAGAAATGCGCGGCGTACTGCTCGACGGCAGTGCTGCGCAGCCTGCCGCCATCCGTTGCGGCTTCAGTCAAGAGATCGAGTGCGAGCCGGTACAGCTCAGTCCCGAGTACCATCTTCAAGCGACTCTCGTAGTGATCCAGATCGGTTTGCCCGCGCGCGCCGAGCATCTCGTCGGTGTACACATGTTCCACGTCCCGCGGCGTGGCGTTTTGCCGACCGGCTCGGCGCAGATATTCGTGCAGGCCGTCAAAGAACTGCTGAACATGATGAGGCACCTGACATCGCAGGCGACGGCACATGTCGTGCCGCACGGCGGCGGACAGGTCGAGCTTGTAGGTCTCCGCCAGTGCAGCGAGGCACTGTGTAGCGGTTTCCTCGTCCCACGGTTTGAGATCGAAAGCGGAGAAGATATTGGCATGGGCGCTGAGTCCAGCCTGCCGGAGGATCGGCTCGAGTCCCACACTGCCGGAAAGGATCAGGCAGATTCGGCCACGATGCGTTTGGCCGTTCTTGCGCAGCCAAGTCATGAGACCGTCCACCGCTTGCTTGCGCTCCGGCGTCATGCGGTAGTCTTGGCCCTTGAGCAGCCGATTGACCAGGATGGGCAATTCGTCAATCGCGAGAACTACCGGCCGCTCGTTTTCGGCCAGTGCCGCGAAAATTTCGTCCCCCTTGTGTTGCCAGTTGCCGGCGTCGATACCGGCGCGCAGTTTCACCTGAACCTCGGTGACGGTCAGCGTATCGACGCGATCAACCACCCCCTGAAAGACATTGGTAAACCTGGACTTGATGCGACGCCAAGCGCCCTGCGCAGACCTCGACTGGGCTCCTATCTCGGCAATGGCGTCTGCCGGAGTGTCAGCGGCTTCCAGATCGACAAAGATCGTCTCGAACCTCTCCTCGTGCTTTAGGCGGCGGAGTAGCTCTCGGACCAAGCTCGTTTTGCCCATTCGTCGCTGTGCCGTCAGCAGCGTATGGGCGCCGTCGTGGACCCGTTCCGTAAGCGCCTCAAGCTCGCCCTCCCGGTCGTAGAACCGGTCCCCTTCGACCCAGTTTGCGCCTGCTTTCCTGAGCGCCATGCTTTTGCCTCCAAGCCAACAATTCTGTTGGCTACAATTCTGTTGGCAAAATCTTTCGCTGTCAAGTAGGGGAAAACCCAAAGGCAGAGACGGGCGGCGCCTCAGGCCGATTCGCGCAGCTGACGCAGTTCGTGGACAATCGCCGCGTGGCGCTCGCGGCTGAGCCGGTAGGGCAGAAAGCCGAGCACCATGCCGACGCCAAACAGCAGGGTCACCAGGGCGCTGAACAACCCCAGGCGGTACACCACCTCGGGGGCAACACTGCCCAGGGTCGCCCCGGCCGGAAACGCGGCCAGTTTGATCACAAACCCGGAGACCAGTACCCCGAGGCCGGATGAGGCTTTTGCGATAAACGCGTTGGCCGCAAACAACAGGCCCTCCTGGCGCGTTCCCAGCCGCAGCTCATGCTCGTCGGTCACGTCGGCAATCATTGACCCGACCATGGTCATGGAGATGATGATGGCGGTGTAGCTCACAAAGATCGTTGCGCCCACGACCCACACCAGCAGAGGCTCACCGTTGCCCGGTAACAGACCGGCCAGCCGTACAAAAATGAGCGTGGCCAAAATCAGCGGCGCGGCCACGGCGGTGGCCAGAATCAGCCGTTTCTTGCCCAGCCGCTCGGTCAGCGGGCGTGTCACGACCAGGGCCAACATCGAGCTGGTGATAAGAACAAACATGAACAGCGTGATCTGCTCCGAGCTGAATCCCCACAAAAAGGTATTGAGGTAATTATTGAGGTTTTGGTTCACCCCGAAGGAAACCCACAGACACAGACCGCCGACAACGGCCGCCCGGTACGACGGGCTGTCCAGCGCCGCCCGTATGTCCCGGGGCAGGGAGCTGAGGCGGGCCGGCTGTATACGGCTGTCGGCCACCTGCGCCCGCAGGGCGGCTCGCTGGGTGCCGAGCGCCGACACCAGGGTCGTCACGACCATGATGACCGCGCCCCACACGGCAAAGCCGACATAGCCCTCGGGATTGAGCAAGCCCTGGGGATAGCGGGGGGTGGCGCGCAGAAATATCGCGTAGGCCAGGATCGCGTAGCCCAGCCCGAACAGCCAGGCAAAGACGAGGCGGAGGGTTTGCAGCGAGGTGCGCTCGTCATAGTCCTGGCTCAGCTCGGCCACCAGGGCCTGGTGCGGAATGGCAAACAGGGTCATGGCAAAGCGCGTGGCCGAGGCAAAACCCAGCAGCCACACGAACAGCCCGGCCTGGCTCCAACCCCGGGGCGGCAGAAACACCGCCACAAAGCACACCGCCAGCGGCAGGCCGGCGACATACATGAAGGGGTGACGCCGGCCGAGTCGAGAGCGGAAGCCGTCCGACCAGACACCGACCGCCGGATCGGTCACCGCATCGATAAGCAGGGCGATAAACAGCGCCACGCCGCACAGACCGGGATCGAGCCCGACAATCTGCTGATAATAAAACAGTAAAAAGAGGGTAAAGGCGTTGGTCTTAATGCCTTCAGCCGATAGTCCGAAACCGTAGGCGATCTTGACCCTGTGGGACAGGCGAGCTGGGGCGTGCATATCACGAGCCGGGCGTGGTCAGCCTCGTCCAGCGCAGGTAGTCCTGCGGAGTATCGATGTCGGCCACAATACCGGGGTCGTCGAGCGGCACCTGCCGTACCCGGGCGGGATCTTTACGCACGACCGTTTTGGCGCCTTTATCAAGCGGGGCGGCCAGCAGCTCGGCATAGACCTGGCGGGAGAACAACACCGGATGGCCGCGCTTGCCCTGATGGGCGGCAATAATAATCGGCAGCGGGTCGGTCCGAAACGAGGCGATGAGGGCGGCGATGGTCTCCGTCCTGACCAGCGGATGGTCAACCAGGTTCACCACCGCAGCCTCGCTGTCGGGCGACAGCGCGCCGAGCCCGCACACCAGAGAAGACAGCTGGCCCTGCGCATAGTGCGGATTGACGACTGTGCGCAGAGCTGAATGCCGGGGCAGGGCGGGCCGCAGCCGGTCCTCCCAGGCGCCCAGCACGACGATCAGCTCATCCACCCCGGCGTCGAAAAAAGCCGTGCAGATACGCTCAAGAAACGTTTGGCCCTGGTAGGGCAGGAGCGCTTTTGGCGAGCCCATGCGGCGCGACTCACCGGCGGCCAGAAGAATACCCGAGATCATAGGCTGGACGGGCTCAGCCGCCGAACTTGAACGGACCGCCCGACCGCGCCTTGGCGGCCAGGGACAGCGTCTCCAGCGACCCGCGGTGCCGCGCCCGGACGATCTCGGCCGCAATAGCCACCGCGATCTCGGCCGGCGTCTCGGCCGCAATGTCCAAACCCATGGGGGTGTGGATACGGCTCAGCTGTTCGGGGCTGAAACCCTGTTCGGCTAGGCGGTCGAGGGTGGTTTTGGCCCGACGTTTGCTCCCGATCATGCCGAGATAGGCTGGACTCTTGTGCAAGGCCACCCGCACCGACTCCTCGTCATGCACATGGCCCCGGGTGACGACCACGACAAAGGTCTGCTCGTTGATCTCCAGGCTGTCCAGCACCTGGCCAAAGGGGCCGACCCGGATATCGGCCGCGTGGGGAAACCGCTCGGCATTGGCAAACGCCCAGCGATCATCAACCACAATTGTCCGAAAACCCATCAGGTGAGCGATCTCGCACAGCGGCTGGGCAATATGGCCGGCCCCGGCAATAATCAGGGTCTGCTGACCCGACTGCACGTCGACAAAGACTCTGGGCCAGTCTTCGCGGCGGGCGACGACCTCTTCCACCGCCTGGCCCTGGGGCGAGACCGCAAACAGCTGGGACTTGCCATCGGTGACAGACGCACTGAAAGTCTCGACCAGAGTCTGGTCAAGCGACAGCGCGGGGCTCACGGCCGGTCCGCCGCGTCCCACCGACAGACACCCCTTGGCGCCCGGACTGAGACTGCCGCCAAGCGCATCCAGGGCTGTCACCAGAGCCGTTGGGCGGCGCGCCCGGGTCGCCTCGGCCAGGCTATGGGCCAGCTCACGGTGCTCTTCGGGCCGCCACACGTCGAGCGCCACATCCATCAGGCCGCCACACACCTGAATCACGTCCTGATCAAAATCGCCGGTCAGGTCGACCTCGACAATCCGCGGCGGCAGATTCTGCTCCAACACCGGGTAGGCTCGACGCAGCACCTCGCCCTCCCCACACCCGCCGCCGATTGTGCCAAACGGCTGTCCCTCGGGCGGGACGACCATCTTGGCCCCGACCTCACGCGGGACAGAACCACGCGTCCGGATAATCGTCGCCAAGACAAACGACTTGCCGTCAGCCAGTAATGCTTCGGCGCGGTCCCATAAATCATCCATGGCGTCTCAATCCTCCTGACAGGCTGGGTGACTCTTCGCTCAGGGTTAGCACAAGCCCGGGGAAGAAAAAAGAACGGCGCCGAGCCGAGGCAGACGCATTGCCGGTCCCCGACGCCTACCGTATGCTGATCTCATGCAGCTGCGTGTGGTCAGTCAGGAAGACATCTCGCCCGGCCTGAGCCTGGCCAGCGACCGGTTCTTTTTGCAAACTGTGGACACCACCGCCGTCCTCCGCGTGTACACCTGCCCGGGCGACGTGGTGCGGCTCGGTCGCTACCACGCCGTCGCAGGCCCGCACGCGACCGACCGGGTGACGGTCAGCCGTCGCCTGAGCGGAGGCCGGGTCGTACCGAGCGGACACGGCTTTGTCCACTTCTCGCTGATCCTACCCCACCGCTCGGCCTTTTTCTCGGACGACCCGTTCTACCTGGCACCGTTTCAAGTCCTCAACCGCCACGTCCGCAGCGTGCTGCACGGCTTCAAGGCCGCCGGCGTCACCCTCTTCTACCCGGGTCGGGATTTTCTGACCATTGACCGCCGGACGGTTGGCTGGGTGTCGTGGACCAGCGAAAAAAACGGCGCCGCGCTGATCGAGGGCAGCCTGGCCGTGCGGCGCGATTTCAGCCTGCTGCCCTATCTGCTGGACACCATCGATCCGGATGGCGCGATCTCCAGCCAGTTTCTCGCCCCCGACCAGGTTACCAGTCTGGAGCAGGTGGCCGGCCGGCCACCCTCGCTGGTCCAGCTGACGCGTCTCTTCCAGCACGGCTTCGCCCAGTTGGCCGAGACCTGCGTGGTCCAGGACCTGAGCCACACCGAGCAGGAGCACATCGCCCGCCTGGCCCACAGTGCAGAGGCCGAAGCCTGGCTCTCTAGCTGGCCGGCTCGCCACGATCTGGCCTTTCAGCCCAGCCTGCCCACACCCCTCGGCAGCCTGACTATCGGTTTTGATGTCACTCCCCAGCACACCCTGTCGGCGCTCCAGCTGAGCGGAGATTTTCTGGCGCCCGTCCACACCGTTGAGAGCCTCCAATCGGCTCTCAGCGGACAGCCCCTGACCATCTCCGCCCTGCAACACAGCATGGATCAGATCTTTCTCTCCCCCGAGCACTATTTTTTAGGTCCCCAGCACCTTCGGGTCATTCCAGAAACGATTCTACACGCCTATGGACTTTAGACGCCTGTGCGACCGACTCAGCCTGGACAATTCCCAGAAAGATGGATCACCCTCTCTTTCTCCTGCGGCCAGTCAGGATGACCCATCTTCTACCCGGCTGGCCGCCCTGGCCCAGCTGGAACAGGCCAGCGATGAACTCGTCTTGCCATCAGCCGTGGTGGACGCCCTGCTGGGCTGCCTGGGCGATCACAATAAGGCCGTCCAACGCCGAGCAGCCCAGCAGCTGATCCGCTTTTCCTCCCGACAACCCGCCATTATCGAACTGCTGCGCGACAGGCTGAACGATCCCCAGCCACGCATCCGCTGGACGGCCGCCTACGCCCTGGCCCAGCTCCCGCTACCCGAGCCCTGGCCTCTGGCGGCTCTGATCGAAAATCTGGGTCACCAGGAGAGCGACCTGCGTTGGGCGGCCGCCACCGCCCTGCTCCAGCTCCTGGAACGTCACGCGTCGGTGCTGACCAGGCTGCTGGACGTGGCCCGGAGCGGCAATCCGGTGCAACGCCGCATGGCCCTGTACTGCCTGCGGGACGCCAATCAGACCGGCCCGGCAGCCCGGCAGGTCTACCTGGCGAGCCTGAGCGATCAGCAGGCCGGCGTTCGACTGGCCGGACTGTCGTGCCTTGGCCGCTGTCCGCCCCATAATACCGACACTGAAGCCGACGCCGCTCTGATTCGGCTCCTGGCCACCGACCCGGTGAGCGGCGTGCGGCGCGCCAGCGCGGCCAGCCTGGGCCAGCGCGGTAGCCGTTCGCCTGCGGTCGTGAACGCGCTGCACCAAGCCGCAGCCGGCCCAGACCCGAGTTTGGCCCGAGCCGCAGCCGCAGCCCTCAAGAAGCTCCGCCCGTCACACGCCGAGGATCGGTCCTCCTGACCGGCTCCAGGCGGCAGAGAGAAGAACTCAGACGTGGAGGAAAAGTCCGGCCGTGAATCTGAAATCGACCTCGGGCAGCTCGACAATTTCTTGCAGTTTGGGGCGGGCGGCTGCGGCCAGGAGCCGCATCGCCGCATCCTCGTCCACACTCCACACCAAGCGTCGGGCCGCCAGGCTCAGAAACTCCGCATAGCGCTCGTCAGACGCGCCGGCAAACGCGCGCTGAAACTCCTCCACCTCCGCCCGTTGCAGCGGCTGAACCGTGGGCACCCGGTCCACCACCCAGCGGATACACGCCGTGTTCCACACCGCTTGCAGGCTGAGCCCCTGAGCTGCCGCACGGTCGGCCTCATCAAACCAGGGCCGCAGCGCGCTAAACCAGTGCGGAATATGGCTCAGGACGGTTTCGATCCGCCGCACATCGGCCAGATCCCGAAAGCGTCGGTACAAGACCTCACCGGGCGTTTCCAGCCCCCGAAAAAAAACCGGCATGGGTCGCCGCACCCCGGCGTAGGCTTCACGGAAAGGCGTATCCACCCAGCGCTGCCAGTCCGCCTCGCCTTTCTGTTGCAGGACCGTGTCCAGATGCTTGGCCCGCTGATACAGACCCAGCACCAAGCTCCAACCGATCTGGAAAAAGGCGTGGAGTTGGCTGTCCTGTACCAGTTGAGCGGCTCGACCGGGATCGCCCTGGGCTGCGTATTCGAGCCCGATGTTCAGCACGTCACACACCAGCTCGGCACACCGGCGAATCTCGCTCAGCTCCCCGGTATCGCACGCCTCGGCCATGACCACATGATTGGTCAAATAGGCCAGCTCGATGCTCAGCCGCTCCCGAATGGCAGGATCAGCGGCCGACAGGGCGGTGCCGAAAAAGGACTGGGCTTCTGAGACCAGCAGCACGGCGTGGTCGGGCGGAATCACCGCCTCGGTGTCGCGCGAACGCGACGGCGGGGGTCCCGTCCGCGGATAGCGCTCGGGCCGCACCGTATGGGGTGGGACGATACGGAAGAGTTCGCGCGCCTGCTCGAAGTCGGGATAGCCACGGTCGGCCAGGCGGGCCATCCGCCAGCGCAGGGCTTCCTCTTCCAGCTGGGTCTCCAGCTCAAACAGGGTCTGCTCCAGGATGTGGGTATAAAACCGATAATCGAGCACCCGCAGCCGCTCCAGCAGCAGACCCAAAATCGGCTCCTCATCCCCAACAAAACGCAGCAGATACTGGTCGTCAAAGCTGAAATAGCGGCTAGGATTAAAATCGGGCTCGCGCTCGACATCCGCCTTGCGCACAACCTCACAGTGGCGCTTGACCAGCCATACCAGCAGCTCGACATCGGCCTGCAAGGCCCACTCGGCCAGCTTGCCGCTGCCGGCCTCATCCAGAAACATCAGCCAGCTCAGCAGCCGCTGGCCGTCCAGGCGGTCTTTGCGCCAGCAGTCCAGGTCCATCATGTCCCGCACCTGCTCGGGCGAGGCCAGCGCCAGCAGCCCGCCCGCGTCGGTCAGACCGATCTCTTTGAGGGTGTAGAACAGGCTCTCGGACGACAGGCCGCGGACCAGGTCCAGGCTGCGGGGCGAGGCCAGAATACGTGCCTGGCGGGTTTTGGCCGGCAGGCCGCTGAGTTGGTCCGGGGGCGGGGCGGGAGGTTTGGCAGGGGCGGTCATAGGCAGGGACAGGGGCGAGGCAGGGGTCAGTCCTGCTTGGAAAAAGCAGTCGTGAGGTCTTTATTAATCTCTGTTGTTATCACGATTGCCTTTTGTATAGTGGTCGATAAACTCCAGCGCCTGATCCCAGCCCAGCAGACCGTTGACCACCTCGTTAAACGGCAGCATCTCGTGCCACATGCCCTGGGTTGTGCCGGTCTGTTTGAGCGCGCCGTACACCTTTTTCATCTGATAGGCGGCCGCCAACACCCCGGCCACCGGATAGATTGCGATCCGAAAGCCCATATCGGCCAGATCCGGCGCCGGTAGGAAGGGCGTTTTGCCGCCCTCGACCAGATTGATCAGAAGCGGAACGTCAGAGAAACGACGGCAGGCCGCCTCCATCTGCTTGACCGACTCGAAGGCCTCAAAAAACAGGCAGTCCGCCCCGGCTTCGAGATACGCCTCGGCCCGGGCCAGGGCATCGTCGAAGCCGTTGACCGCAATGGCGTCAATGCGGGCGATAATCACGGTGTCGTCATGGCTGCGGTTTTCGACCGCGACCCGGATTTTTGTCGCGTGATCCTCGGCCGAGACCAGCACCTTGCCGCCCAGATGCCCACACCGACGGGGGAGATCCTGATCCTCGATATGCAGCCCGGCGACGCCGATCCGCTCGTACTCCTGAATCATGCGCACGACGTTGAGCAGTGTGCCGAAGCCGGCCTCGGCGTCGGCGATCACCGGGACGCTCACCGCCCGGCACACCCCTTCGAGCTGCATGACCATCTCGGTCAGGGTCCGCATCCCAAAGTCGGGATAGCCGAGCGCGCCGGCCGACACGCCGCCGGAATAATACACCAGGGGAAAACCGGCCTCTTCGACCAGCCGCGCCGAGATCACATCATAGGCACCGGCGGCCATGAAGAGCCGGTCTTGGGCTAACAGCGCACGTAGCGATTGAGCCTGAACCATGTGGTTTCGTACTCCTTACAGTCGGGTGTTGCAGACCCCGCAGTCTACAGCCTGCGGATGCATCGCGCCAGCACGAACCGGCGCGCTTAGCGATTGAAGAACACGGGCTCGCGCTTTTCACGAAAAGCGGCCACCGCCTCACGCATATCCTCTCCCGTCGTGCAGGCCAAGCCCAGATGCGCGTCGGCATAGGTAATATCACCGGCCTTGTTGGTCGTCAGCGCCTTGAAAAACTCCTTTGTCCGACGCAGGGCCATGGGCGGTTTGTTGAGGAGTTTGGCGGCAAACGCCCGGACCGCGTCGCCCAGCTGTTCCGGCGGCACGACCTGGTTGACCAGGCCGACCTCCAGGGCTTCCTCGGCGGTGAGTTCGTCACAGGTCATGATGAGTTCCTTGGCCTTGGCCATGCCAATGAGATTGATCATGCGGGTGATCGAGCCCCACATATACGGCACACCGAGCCGCACCTCGGGCAACCACATACGGGCTCCACCGGCCGCAATCCGAAAGTCGCAGGCCATGGCCAGCGACACGCCGCCGCCCACCGCAAAGCCGTTGACCGCCGCAATGCTGATCTGGTCCAGGCGTTCCCACTCGTCCATGGCCCGCCAGCCGAGTTTGGCCAGGCGGAGCTTGGCGGTATCGCTCAGCTGGGCCTGGACCGCAGCCTGGGAGCCGGCCGATAGGGCGTCCATATCGGCCCCCACGCTGAACGACCGACCGTGGCCGGTCAGGATGACCACCCGCGCGTCTTCGTCCTCCTGGAGTTCATAGGCAATCGCCACAAACTCGCGCAGGACTTTCTCGTTGATCGGGTTCAGCTTTTGGGGACGGTTGAAGCCGACTGTGACGATCGGTCCCGAGCGTTCGAGGGTAAAGGTTTCGTATGCCATGTCTACGTCCTCCTCGGACTCCGGCCTGCCGGATGCCTCGCGGGCTGGCGGTCGGGATGACCGCCGCTATTGGGCGGTATAGCCGCCATCAATCACCAGCTCGGTCCCCGTCACAAACGAGGATTCGTCGCTGGCCAGATACACCACACCATAGGCAATATCGGTGACGGTCGCCAACCGGCCCAGCGGATGAATCTGCGTCGACGCCTGGCGCGCTTCGGGATCAAGCACGTCGAGCATGGCGGTATCGACCCCGCCCGGATGAATCGAATTGACCCGGATATTATCCTTGGCGCACTCCAGTGCAGTGGTTTTAGTCAGCAGCCGAACCGCCCCCTTGGTCCCGTGGTAGGCGGTGGCCATGCCGGAGCCGATCAGGCCGGCGATTGAGGAGATATTGATGATCGAGCCGCCCCCGGACTGACGCATGGCCGGAACGGCGTACTTCATGCCCAGAAACACCCCAGTTTGATTGATGGCAATGACCCGATTCCACAGCTCCAGGTCGGTTTCTTCCAGTTTTTCGATCGGAAAAATCCCGGCGTTATTGACCAGAATATCCAGCCTGCCGTAGCTGGACAGCGCCGTCTCGACCGCCGCCTGCCAGTCTTCCTCACGGGTGACATCGAGCCGCACCCCGGTCGCCCGGTCACCCAACGCGTCCACCACCCGACCCTGCTCTTCGAGCAGGATATCGCCGAGCACGACGCTTGCCCCTTCGGCCACAAACATGCGCGCCTCGGCCTCTCCCTGTCCGCGCGCCGCCCCGGAAATCAGACCAACTTTTCCTGCGAGTCTTCCAGCCATGGATCGTGCTCCTTTCATCGGACGGCCACGGGGGCCGCCCCTCCGGCAACGAACCATAGCAAAGAAGTGGGCCGGCTTCCAATCCATACCGGTCAGGCTAGGCCATGCCCGTTCGATTGAGCCGGACTTTCTTGTGTTGACTCTTTTCCCTTTGTGGTGAAATAGTACTCGGCAGGACTCATAAGGAGGTAAGATCTATGGCAGGCAACCTTGCCCACCAACAGGATACATATAGCGTTGAAGAACTCGCTGCGGACGTAGAGGCTGTTGTCGCCCGCGACACCGAACAGGCAAAAATCGTTCCCCAACTCGAACCCTTGTTAGCCCGATTTCTGGCTGCGGGCACCTTGCCCGAGCAGTACTGCCAACCGGCTGCCGGACGGACGGCCAGTGCCCATCAAGATTTTAGCCTGTATCGCCTGTATCGCGGAGCGAATGATCGTTTCAATATCATGGCCGCAATCTGGCCCGCGGGCGGCGGCAGCGGCGTACACGATCACGCCGGAAACTGGGTTGTCGAAGGCGTATATCGGAACACCCTGCATACCGTCCGCTATACACGCCAGGACGACGGTAGCCGGCCCGGCCATGCCGAACTCCACGAGACGGCGGCTCTGGACATGTACCCGGGCGATGTCGCCCACGTGCAGTACCCCGACGAGGTCGTTCACGATTTTATCAACTCCAGCCAAGAGCCGACTGTCAGCGTCCATATCTACGGCGGTGACATTACCAAAGAGACGCTGAACTATTTCGACCCCGCCGCCAATGCGGTTGAGGCGGTCGCCCACGACCTAAGTTACGATAACGAGTGAGCCCAGACGCCCCGTCGGGGCGTCTCTCCCGGACTGACAGGGCAGACACTTGTGTCGCCTTCGTATCTCGCCCGTCCAGGGCTGCGGCCGGCAGGACGGCCAGATCGTCATAGTCGGCCTGGGCGCTGCTCCGGGTGACATCCGAATCGGTCAGAATCGCCACCCCCTGGACCTCGCCCGGGGCAAAGCCGAACAGTTTCTTATAGTCCTCATAAAAGTTCACCGTTTCCTGGCGCCAGGCCGGACTGTCCGGCGGCCCGCTCTGGAGCACGATGACTTTGCCCCGCCAGTAATTGGGGCTGGTGAAGGTGCTGCCGACCGGCAGGGTCGTACTCCAGACGTATTTGATGGCTCGGGGCATGATGCGGCTGTCAAACACCACGTACACCGCAGCGGCCGAGTCATTGGTCGGTTTGGCGCGTTCATCCCCACCGGTCGGCAGCCGGGCGACCCGCCAGCGCCAGCGTAGCACCGGATACTGCTCGGGGCCGAACTTTTTGGTCAGCCCGATCTGGATGTCTTGCCGCTCGGCCGAGGCGCGCAAAAAGCGGTTGCCCGCCTCCTCTTCGGCAACCCGATAAATCGTTCGTGCCTCAGCCTCATCCCCCCGCACTTCCCAGCGACCCGGAAACGTCCCGACCGCATACTGCTCAAACGTCTCCTCCAGCACCGGCTGGTAGGCTGGCGGCCGGTCATCCGCACGCGCAACACCGCCCAACACCATACAGCCCAAGACCATCGTCAGCACCCGTCGCAGCATTCGGTCGCCTGTCCACTCCACGCAAGAATTTTTGTGGCCGGCTATTCTGGCACGGATGGCACACGGACGCGAGGGCCGGGCCGCATGGACAAGAGCCGAGCGACAGGGAACAATGTGGCCGGCCTTGAGAGGAGCGGCATGGCACGAGAGTGGAACGCAGACGAGTATGAACGGCTGGCCGACCCCATGACCCGCTGGGGCGGTCACGTCCTTGAGCGCCTGGACCTGAGCGGCAACGAAACCGTCCTGGACGCCGGCTGCGGGACGGGACGGGTGACTGAGCAGCTGCTGGCCCGCCTGCCACGCGGCCGGGTGATCGGGGTTGACGGCTCGGCGGCCATGATTGCCCAAGCCGCCGAGCGGTTTCGGGCCAGCCCACAGGTCAGCCTGCATACAGCGGATCTGCTGAGCCTCGACCTGCCGCACCAGGTTGACGCCGTCCTGTCGACCGCCACCTTCCACTGGATTCTCGACCATGACAGCCTGTTTGCCCGGCTCGCCCGGGTGCTCAAACCCAGGGGACAGCTGGTTGCCCAGTGTGGCGGTGCGGGCAATATCGCCACGGTCCGGGCGGCCATCACCGCCGTCATGCACACCGCGCCCTTCCAAGCCGCCTTTGCCGACTGGCGGGAGCCGTGGGAATTTGCCCAGCCCCAGCTCACCGCCCAGCGTCTCAGCCGGGCGGGTTTTGAGCCGCTCGATACCTGGTTGAACCCGGAGCCGGTCGAGCTCGCATCGCCCACCCACCTGGCCGACTATTTGGAGACAATCGTGCTGGGCACCCACCTGTTGCGGCTGGCTCCGGATCAGCGTCGACAGTTTGCCGAGGCGGTCGCCCACACGGTCGTGCGTCAAACCGGGACGGCCTCGATTGATTACGTGCGCCTCAATATCATCGCCCATCGCCAGGGCTGAGCCCGCTCCCCATGAAGACCACTCGGCAGCGCCGATTCCGCCGCCGGCTGCTGGCCTGTGTCCTGACCAGCCTGGTGCTGCTCGGCGCCAGCGCCGACGCCGCGCCGCTTGACGCCCTGGCCCGGCGCTATCGCTTCACCCCTGACGTGATTGGCTCCATCCTGTTCGACCCCGCTCAGGGGACCGTCGTCGAATCCCACCTCGCCGACACCGCTCGGATTCCGGCTTCGACAACAAAAATTGTCGTTGGCCTGGCCGCACTCCACCTGTTGGGACCCGAGTATCGGTTTACCACCGCGCTGTTGCGAGACGGGCCGGTTCAGGACGGCAGCCTGCACGGCGACCTGTACCTGCGGGGCGGCGGAGACCCATCCCTGTCGAGCGATGCCCTCCGGCATTTTGTCGCGGCCCTGAAAAAGGCCGGCATTCAACGCGTGGCCGGCCGCTTTTTTTTCGACGACAGTTTTTTGCCGTCCACATCCGCCATCAACGCCCACCAGCCGACCGCAGCAGCGTATAATCCCGGCGTCAGCGCGCTGTCCCTGAACTACAACCGCATCCAGCTCCAGTGGCGGCACACGGCCGGCAGGCCGGACTTCCGGATCAACGTCTGGTCGCCGGCTGACAGCGGCAACCTGCCGCTGCGCGCCATCCAGACTGGCATCCAGGCCCCGGGTCTCGACCGCCGCATGAAGTTTCTGCATAGCGCCCCGCAGTTGGACCGCTGGCTGCTGTCTCGCAGCCTGCCGCCCCAGGGCTGGCAGACCCTGCCGATTCGGACCGACCCAGGCCGTGTGGCCGCCCTCATCTTCCGTACCTTGTGCGACACGCACGGGATCCAACTCCCCCTGCCCCAGCCGGGACTGGCCCCCGGCGACGCCCAGCCGGTGTACACCCACGCCAGCCCGGCTCTGTCGCAACTGATTGCCGACACCCTGCGCTACAGCAGCAATCTGTCGGCCGAGTTGATCGGTCAGGTGGCAAGCCGATACCTGACCGGCCGTCCCCTGGCGATTGGCGAGTCGGCCGCCGCGCTCAGTGCCTGGTATCGTCAGCTGCTGCCGGACACCGACTGGCAAGCCTTTGACAGCCGCAACCATTCCGGCCTCAGCAGCCGCTCGCGTCATACTCCCCGTCAGCTGGCGGCCATTCTCCGCCACGGCTGGCGCCCGTCCACAGACCGGGCGATCACGTTTGACTTTGCGGCTCTGCTTCCGGATGTCCACCGCCGCAGCCCCCCCGCACACGACCGAGTACATGTCAGGGCCAAATCCGGCACCATGCACTACGCCGACGGCCTGGCCGGCTATGTGCGAACCCGCCGTGGCCGACGGCTGGGCTTTGTCATTCTGCTGACCGACTTCGCCCGGCGAGACGCTCTTGACGCTGCCTTTGACAGCCGCATTGACGGCACCCCGGCCCCGGCACGAGCCTGGACCAGACGGGCCAAA
Source organism: uncultured Binatia bacterium (SeqCode) (assembly GCA_965243735.1). GTDB lineage: Bacteria > Desulfobacterota > Binatia > Bin18 > Bin18 > JAAXHF01. The sequence goes on along the minus strand of CBDEVZ010000008.1, from coordinate 610,259 downwards.
CGGTTTGAGCGAGCCCTGATCCGGTCCTGGCTGGAGCGCTACTGAACCGCACCCGGGCTCCCATCCCTTGACAGCCCCCCACGCCCTTTGCTCTCCTGGAACCTATGTCACAGCCGAAGAGCGTCTTCTCCCTGACCGGTCAACTCGTCGCCATCCGGACGACTCTTAAGCGCGAATTGGGCACCGACTATGACGACAAAATCGAGCCGGTCCGAGCCGCGCTCAGGGAAATCGCCCAAGACCAGCCGCTGGTGGAGATTCTCCAGCAGACAATTGACCGCCTGCTGGCCAGAGAGGCTGACAACGTGGAGTTGATGACCCTCATCGCGGCCGGCCTCGACGTCATTGAAGAGACCCAACAGACCCACCACTAGGACATCTCCTCCGTTTTGACCGCTGCCTTTTCCCGTCCGGTCAGACGACCACGCATTGTCCCTGCCGGAGCGATCTGCTAAGCCTGAGGGGTGAGCCCGCACGACAAATTCAGCGCGATCCGCCAGGAACTTCAACAGACTTTTTTGGAGCGCGCCGACCTGATTGACGGCGCCCTGGCCGCCCTGCTGTCCTCCCAGCATGTGCTGATCATCGGCCCGCCGGGCACGGCCAAGTCGATGCTGGCCGACGCCCTGTGTCGGCGGATTACCGGCGGGACCTATTTCCAGTGGCTGCTGACCAAATTCACCACCCCCGAAGAGCTGTTTGGCGCGGTCAGCCTCAAGGCCCTGGAAGCCGACGACTACCGGCGGGTGACCGACCACAAGCTGCCCGAAGCCCAGATCGCCTTTTTGGACGAAGTCTTCAAGGCCAGTTCGTCAATCCTGAACGCCGTGCTGACCATCATCAACGAGCGCCTCTTCCACAACGGACGAGACATCATGTCCGTCCCCCTCCTGAGCCTGTTTGGCGCCAGCAACGAGCTGCCCGAGGACGACGAACTGCTGGCTCTGTACGACCGTTTTCTGCTGCGCTTTGTGGTCAACTACATCAGCGAAGACTTCCGTTTCCTCAAAATGTTGCAGGCCACCCCACCAGCCCAGTCCACCACCATCAGCCTCGACGAACTGCGCCAGATGCAGGACGAGGTCCGGGCCATCCGGGTGCCCGACGCCGTGCTGAGCGTCCTGGCCGATATTCGCCGCGAGCTGGGCAAGAAAAACATCGTCGCCTCGGACCGGCGCTACCGCCAGAGCCTGTCTCTGCTCCAGGCCCTGGCCTATCTGTACGGTCGCACCGAGGTGAACGAGTCGGACCTGTTTTTTCTGGAACACGTGCTGTGGAAAGAGCCCTCAGAGCAGGGCGATGTGCGCGCCGTCATCCAGAGCCTGATTCACGGCTATGAGGACACCGTCCAGGAGCTGTTGTTCCAGACCCGTGAGCTGCGCGACTATGCCGAACGGGAGTGGGACGACGAAGAACAGCACGCCCGAGCGGTCATTGAAGCCCATACCAAGATCCGCCGCATCCTGGCCCAGGTCGAAGAGATCAGCCAGCAGGCCCAGCAGGGCGGCCGGCCGCTCGAGAAAGTCGTGGCCATCCGCCAGGAGATTGAGGGCATTCAGCAACAACTGTTGGAGAAGATATGAGGCGGTATAGCCGCCATCAATCACCAGCAGGGACAGGAAAAGATACAGAGTGAGTTCCGTTAGGATGTGTGGTGGCAGAGTTGGTCTTTACTTCGTCAGCCTTTCGACATGGTTATACACAGAACGATCTACAGGAGATGTTTCAGAGCCGCTATATAAAAGTCCGGAGCCAGCGAGGAGTGTCTGATGTGTATGAGATTTTTGGACGGAATTTTGGGGGAGATTACCTCCACGTCGTGTATCGTCTTTTGCCGGACGGCCGCTGGCGGGTGTTCCATATTGCGCGTATGACACCTGCTCACAGACGGCGCTACCGGAGAATGCTGTAATGGGACACAGAAAAACGATTCCGCTGCTGCCTCCTGATGCGACAGAAGATGCAATTATTGAGTGGACGGAGACCTACGATCTCGGGACACGCTTAGATTCCGGGATATCTGAGGTCGTAGAAATTCATCCGGGACGGACTGACGAGCAACACACAGCCCAGCTCACCCTGCGCGTCCCTTTTTCCATGAAGACCGCCATTCAAAGTCTGGCCAAGCAACGGACGACAAGTGCGGCAAGCCTGGCTCGGACCTGGCTTGCCGAACGGCTTCAGCAGGAACTCGACGCCCAGGACTGAGAGCGAGCCCATGCCCCGACGCGCCGCGACCAGGAAAAAATCCCGCTTCATCCTCTCCCCGCCCGCCCCCATCCCGCACAACGCGTGCTGGATCGAGAGCGATTCCTACGACCGCACAGTCTACCGCAAACTGCGTGACGAGTCGTCGTCGCTGCAAACTCTGGAAGACACCGGCAACACCCTGGTCCCGCAGTTCGGGGCGCTGCTGCAAGACCTGTTCTGCGCCCTGTTCAAGTACAACGTCCTCTTTCTCGACGCCGACGCGGTGTTGCCCAGCGCCATGCTGAACAAGACCCTGCTCGACGCCCTGCACCACGGCGAGCTGGCCCAGTTTCTGCGTGAGGCGACCGTCCTGGACGAGACCCGGGCCGGCCTGGCCACAGTCCTGCTGGGCGAGGGGGCACTCGGGCTGCTCAAGTCCGAAAAGACCCTCACCCGTCGCCACATGCTCGACATGCAGCGCCTGCGCCAGCAGGAGGAAACGGTGCAGGACAAGACCGACGCCGCCCACGAGGCCAAACAGGTCGCCAAGGAACTGGCCGAGGATGGCGACCTGTCCAAAAAGACCAAAGAACTGCTGGAACAGGCCGCCAACAAGCTGGCCAGCGAGGCCCGGGCCGAGGACGCCCGACTGCGCAAGCAGGCCAAACAGCTCGACGCCGAGCTGTCCGATATGCAGGCCGAGGTCGCCAACCGCTTTCGCAAAGAAGCCATCAGCGCCACCCAGAACCTGGACGACGCGCTCCAGCAGGCCGAGTCGTGGAGTACGACGGTCGGCGGCGGCTATCAGTCCTCGCCCGGCCGCCAGATCGAGCTGGGCAAGCATCTGGCCGGTAACGACAAGCTCAAGAAGCTGGCCCGCATGGTCGGCCGCATGAAGTACCACGCCCTGGCCCTGCGGCGCAAAATCTTTGAGCGCCGCTCAGAAGAGCTGTTTGAAGCCAGCCTGGGCAGTGAAGTCAGCCGCCTGCTGCCGCACGAACTGGTCGCCCTCCACCACCCCATCTTGCGCAAGGATTTCACCCGGCGCCTGTTGGACCACCAATTGCTCCTGTACTCGCTGCGGGGCATCGAAGAAAAGGGCAGAGGGCCGGTAATCGTGTGTTTGGACGGCAGCTCGTCCATGATGGGCGACAAAGAGGTGTGGGCCAAAGCCCTGACCCTGACCCTGCTGGAAATCGCCCGCCGCCAGCGCCGCCTGTTCCGGTCCATCTGCTTTTCTTCGGCGTCCAGCCCGCTGCACATCCTCGACCTCAATCCGCGCGAGCGCTACGAGGTCGAAATGTCCAAGGTCATGGAACTGGCCGAGTACTTCCCCGGCGGCGGCACCGACTTTGAGACGCCGCTCAACGCTGCGGTCGAGGGACTGCGTCAGGCGCGCTTCAGGCGGGGCGATATCGTGTTTATTACCGACGGCGAGTGTCGGGTCGGCCCCGACTGGGCCGAGCAGTTCCGCCGCGACAAAGACGCCCTGGGCTTCTCCCTGTTTTCTATTCTGATCGACGTGGGCTCCAGCTCACTCGGCACTCTCAAAGAATTCAGCGACAAGATCACCACCGTCTCCCAGCTGACCAGCGAAGGGGTCAAAGACGTGTTTGTGGACCTGTAAGGAGGCCCAAAAGATGAATCCGAGCAAAGACATTGCGGTGTGTCTGTCCTTTGACTTTGACGGGATATCGGTCTGGAGCGGCTCATTTCGGACCCGCTCACCCAGCACCCTGTCGCGCGGCGAGTTCGGCAAGGTCGGCACGGCGCGCATCCTCGACCTGCTCGACCGCTACCGGCTGCCGGCCTCGTGGTTTATCCCCGGTCATACGGCCGAGACCTACCCGGACAGCGTCCAGCGTATTGCCGACGCCGGGCACGAACTCGGCCATCACGGCTACTGCCACGAAAACCCGCGCTCGCTGTCGGCCGACCAGGAGCGCGACATTCTGGAGCGGGGCATCGCCTGCTTGCAGCGGGTGACCGGCAAAGCGCCAATCGGCTATCGCTCACCCGCCGCAGATGTCAGCCCCGTCACCCACAGCCTGCTCCTGGAGTACGGCTTCGTGTACGATTCCAGCATGATGGCCGACGATTTCACCCCCTACTACTGTCGGGTCGGAGACGAGATGCGCACCGACGCCCCGTATGTCTTCGGCCAGGAGATCGACGTGCTCGAAATGCCGCTGGACTGGAGTCTGGACGACTGGCCGTACTTCAACCTCCACTGGCCGGCCAATCACGTTGGTTTGCGCACCCCCGACGAGGTGTACCAGATTTGGGCGGCCGACTTCGATTTTCTGTACGACCGCATCGGCCAGGGCGTCTACACCCTGACCATGCACCCCCAGGTCATCGGCCGCGGCCACCGACTGCTGATGCTGGAGCGGCTCATCGACTACTTCCAGGGCCATGACGGGGTCGCGTTCAAGACCATGGGCCAGGTAGCGACCGAGTGGAAGCAGACCCATCCGCTGCCGGGAGGTTCGGATGCCTGAGGCCATTGCCGTCCAGCCCACGGCGACGCTGCGTCTCAACCTCCGACCCGTCATGGAACTGACGGATGAGCGGTTGTATCTGCTGTGTCAAGCGAATCGGGAACTCCGCTTCGAGCGGACCGCGCAAGGGGAATTGCTGCTTATGGCGCCGACTGCGGGGGAAACCGGGCGACGCAATGCCAAACTCACCCAACACCTGGCCAACTGGGCCGATATTGACGGCAGCGGTCTGGTCTTCGACTCTTCGACCGGTTTTGTGTTGCCAAATGGCGCGATGCGTTCGCCGGATGCCGCCTGGCTCAGGCGCTCGCGGTGGGAGAGCTTAAGGCTAGACCAAAAACAGACCTTCATCCCCCTGTGCCCCGACTTTGTGATTGAGCTTCGTTCCGGAACAGACAGCCTCCAAGCGTTGCAAGACAAGCTCCAGGAATACATGCAAAATGGTGTGCTGCTGGGCTGGCTCATCGATCCACCATACCGACGGGTGTACGTCTACCGTCCCGGGGTGCCAGTCAAGCGTCTGGAGAAGGTCAACGCTATCAGCGGAGATCCTGAACTGCCGGGCTTTGTGCTCGACCTCAGTCAGGTGTGGAGCTGAGTGAAACAAGGGGCGACAGTTATGACGGATACGCCGGCCGCTGCCCTGTCCGACCTCCGGGTGCTCGACCTGACCGACCTCACGGGCGCCATGTGCGCCAAGCTGATGGGCGATATGGGCGCCGACGTGATGAAAATCGAGCCGCCCGGCGGCGACCCGACGCGCAAGATCGGGCCGTTTCTCGACGCGCGCCCAGGCCGCGAGCGCAGCCTGCTGTACTGGTTCTACAACACCAGCAAACGCGGCCTGACCCTCGACCTCCACACGCCGGCCGGCCAGGCTCTGTTCAAGCGGCTGGTCGCCAAGGTTGACGTGGTGGTCGAGTCTTTTCCTCCCGGCAGCCTGGACAGCCTCGGGCTGGGCTATGACACCCTGGCCGGCCTCAACCCGCGCCTGGTGCTGACCTCAATCACCCCTTTTGGAAGAAGTGGGCCGTACACCGACTACGCCAGCTCAGACACGGTCGCTCAGGCCCTGGGCGGCATGGTGTACGTCAACGGCTTTCCCGATGAACCCCCGCTGCGGGGACTGGGCCTGCAAGCCTACCACAGCGCCGCATTTTTTGCCGCTATCGGGACCATGTCGGCGCTGTGGGCGCGCGACACGACCGGCCGGGGCCAGTGGGTCGATATCAGTCTGCACGAAGCCGTGGCCGCCGCAGTCGAGCACGTGTCGCCGTTTTACCACCAGGGGCTGGGCGTTGAGACACGTCGCGGCAGCCTGCACTGGAGCCGCTATTTTCGGGTCGCGCGGTGCAAGGACGGCTATGTCATGCACTGCACCCTGGGCGACTGGACCTCGCTCGTCGAATGGGTCAGGGGCGATGACCAGGGGCCGGGCTTGGACGCGCCCGAGTGGGAGGATTTGGAGTACCGACGGGATCACGCCGAGCAGCTGTTCGACCTGCTCGACGACTGGGCCAAGGACTATCGCGTGGCCGAGTTGATGGAGGGCGCCCAACTGCGACGTATTCCGTACGCCATGGTTCGGCCGCCCGAAGCCCTGCTCGACGACCCGCAGCTGGCCGCCCGCGGCTTCTTTGCCGAGTGTGAGCACCCCGAACTCGGCCGCACGTTGCGCTATCCCGGCGGCCCGTTCTTTTTCACCAAGACACCGTGGCGGATCTCGCGCCGACCGCCGCTGCTGGGCGAACACAACGCCGAAATCCTGGGCGGAGAGCTGGGACTCAGCGCCGAACAGCTGGCCGGGCTTGTGCAAGACGGCGTGATTTGAGACAACAGGACGGTTCACAGCTCAGCGTAAGGGAGACAACATGGCACGGGTGGCAATCATCATGGGCAGCAAGAGCGACTGGGACAGTATGCGCCAGGCCAGCGACATCCTCACCGAACTCGAAGTGGCGCACGAAAACCGCGTCCTGTCGGCCCACCGTACCCCGGACGCCCTGGCCGCCTACATCAGCGACGCCGAGGCCCGGGGGGTGCGCGTTTTTATTGCCGGGGCGGGCGGGGCAGCCCATCTGGCCGGGGTGATCGCCTCCCAGACCCTGCTGCCGGTTCTGGGCGTGCCCATGCAGTCGAAAGCCCTGAACGGTCTGGACTCGCTGCTGTCCATCGTCCAGATGCCCAAGGGCATCCCGGTCGCCAGTCTGGCCATCGGCGACGCCGGGGCGGGCAATGCGGGTCTGCTGGCCGCCCAGATTCTGTCGCTGTCGGACTCCGACCTGGCCGAGCGCCTCAAGGCCCACCGCGCCCGGCAGGCGGCCAGGGTGCTGGAGCAGACGCTATCGGAATGATGAATGATGAATGCTGAATGGTGAACGGCAGAAGAGACGCCGCACCCTTTTCACTCCCTCTCCCTCTGGGAGAGGGCCGGGGTGAGGGATGAATGACAGATAAGGAACACGGGACGAGAAGAGGACTATGAGTGAGCTTGTCTTGAAGACGACTATTGACGGCCTGCCGGTCCCCCGCCGGGGGAAAGTGCGGGATATTTATGAGACCGACGACTATCTGTTGATCGTCGCCACCGACCGGGTGTCGGCCTTTGACGTGGTCCTGCCCGACGGGATTCCGGGCAAGGGCCAGGTCCTGACCCAGGTCTCGGGCTTCTGGTTCGGACAGCTGGCCGACCTCATTCCCCACCACCTGATCTCGCTTGAGGTGGCCGACTTTCCGGTCGCCTGTCAGCCCTACCGCGACCAGTTGGCGGGCCGCACCATGCTGGTCGAAAAGGCCGAGCCGCTGCCCGTCGAGTGCATCGTCCGCGGCTATCTGGCCGGCTCGGGCTGGAAGGAGTACGGCCAGACCCAGAGCGTGTGCAATATCCGGCTGCCGGCCGGACTGCGCGAGAGCGAGGAACTGCCCGAGCCCATCTTCACCCCCTCGACCAAGGCGCCCGAGGGCGAGCACGACGAGAACATTGCCTTTGACGCGGTCGAGCGTTTGATCGGCACGTCGCTGGCCGAACAGGTCCGGGACATCAGCCTGGCCCTGTATCGCCGAGCCCTGGCTCTGGCCAAAACAAAAGGCTTTCTGCTGGCCGACACCAAGTTCGAGTTCGGCCTCAAAGACGACCAGCTGCTCCTCATCGACGAGGTCTTTACCCCGGATTCGTCCCGCTTCTGGCGGGCCGATATCTACCAGCCCGGAACCGCCCAGGACAGCTACGACAAACAGATCATTCGGGACTATCTGCTGTCCATCAACTGGGACAAAAAACCGCCCGCGCCCCACCTGCCAGCCGAAATCATCGAGCGGGCCGCCGCCCGCTATCAGGAAATCAGCGCCCGGCTGATGGACGCCTAACAAACGGAGCCCGGCATGCAGGTCAGTGTGTGGATGTGGATCGCGTTTACCGCTGCGGTGGTGGGGTTGCTGTTGCTCGACCTGACCGTGTTTCACCGCGACGCCCGGGTGACCTCGAAAAGAGAGGCTGCGGTGTGGAGCGCCTTCTGGGTCTGCCTGGCCCTGCTCTTCAACCTCGGCATCTACTTCCTGTACGGCAAGGAGCGGGCGCTCGAGTTTCTGGCCGGCTATCTGATCGAAAAATCCCTGAGCGTCGACAACATCTTTGTTTTTCTGCTGCTGTTCTCATATTTTTCAGTCCCGGCCATCTACCGCCACCGGGTGCTGTTCTGGGGCATTCTGGGCGCTCTGGTCATGCGTGGCATCTTCATCGTGGTCGGCGCCGCCCTGCTGCACCACTTCCACTGGGTCATGTACATCTTCGGCGCCTTCCTGGTCTTTACCGGCATCCGCATGCTGGCCAAGCACGAGGAGAACACCGACCCGAGCCACAACCCGGCCATCCGGCTGTTGCGGCGCTTCATGCCGATCACCAAAGGCTATGAGGGCCAGCATTTTCTGGTCCGACGCGGCGGTCAGCTGTTCGCCACCCCCCTGCTGGTCGTGCTGGTCGCGGTCGAGACCACCGACCTGGTCTTCGCCGTTGACTCGATCCCGGCCATTTTCGCCGTGACCGACGATCCCTTCATTGTCTACACCTCAAACGTCTTTGCCATACTGGGTCTGCGCGCCCTGTTCTTCCTGATTGCCGGCGTCCTGGAGCTGTTCGCCTACCTGCGCTACGGCCTGGGCTTCGTGCTGAGCTTTGTGGGGATCAAGATGCTGCTGGCCGACATCTATAAAATTCCCATCGGCCTGTCGCTGGGCATCATTGCCGGCATTCTGACCATTTCGGTCGTGGCCTCCCTGCTGTTTCCACCCAAACAGCCGCAGGAGGCCGAACCGGCGGCCGACGGCGACGAACGGCTACCGGCCTCGGGCATGAAATAGCTCCAGCCACGGATGTCGCCCGTCGCCTCACGCCGACCGACAGAAAGAGAGGAAGGCCGTGCCGCGCGCCATCCGTTGCCTGACCACCGTCCTGTTTGTGCTCATGTGTGAAGCGCCGTCCGCCGAGCCTCTGCCCGTGTACTACATCTATCTGGCCGGTCCCGAGGTCTTTCTGCCCGACCCGGTCAAGGCCGGCGCCGACAAGACGGCCCTGATTGCGCGCCTCAACGACGAGCACGACTGGCCCTTCCGCCTCGCCGGCCTGTATCCGCTGGACACCGACATTCCCGACTTCAAGCCCGACCGCGACACCGGCCTGCGCATCTACCGGGCCAATATCGCGCTGATGGACAAGGCGCATGTCATTGCGGCCAACATGGTCCGCTTTCGCGGTCCGAGCATGGATGTCGGCACGGCGTTTGAGATGGGCTATATGCGCGGGGCGGGCAAGCCGGTGTACGCCTACTACGACGCCGAGCCGTTTTACGGCACGAGCGAATCACCGGGCGTGTATGCGGACAGAGTCGCCAAACACTACCCGCTCGACCCGACCAACCCCCAGCGGGACATTCACGGCCAGTCGGTCGAGGACTTTGCCATGGCCGACAATCTGATGATGATGGGAGCGCTCGACGACGCCGGGGCGGACATCCAGCCCTCCTTTCGCGCCACTATTCTGCGGATTGCCGCCGACCTTCAGGCCCGGCTGTCTTCAGCCGGCGGGAGTGCGTCCGGTCCGTAGCGCAAGGCGCATCGCCATGGACAAGACCGGCCTCAGCCGGGGATGTCGGATTACGCCTACGGCTAATTCCACCGACGGGGCTGACTATATTGGGAGATGAGCATATGGCAAGGCGTACTATTCCGTACGAAGACCTCCTCTATCAGGACCTCCAAGACCCCGAAGAGGCTGTAGCATATCTGAACGCCGCCCTGGACGACGAATACGCAAAGGGGGCAGAGGTCTTTCTCCTAGCCCTGCGTGATGTCGCCAAGGCTCGTGGCATGAAACAACTCGCTCAGGACACGCAACTCAGCCGGGAGAGCTTGTACCGAACACTGTCCCGCAAGGGGAACCCTCGCTTTTCTACGCTTGAGGCCGTGTTGAAGAGTCTTGGACTGAAACTGAGCGTGACGGCCAAACCCCCGGAAACGAAGGCCGCCTAATCTCCGCGTCACCTCTCCAATGAACGCCGAACACCTGCTCACCCACTTCGACCGCCTCACCGATTGATCCGCCGCCTCACCGATTGATCCGCCGTTGTGTTTCGGATGACGCTTCCGGCTCATCCAAGCGGCGGAGCGCGTTTGACGCATACTGCTGTTTCCCATAAATTTGACCAATCTAGTCATAAGGAGAAACGTCCGTGAAGACATCCCGTCAAGCCAGGCAGATCAGTCCAACGCCGCCTCCCGGCTGGAAGTTGGGAGAGGCCAAGGCAAAGTTCAGTGAACTCGTGCGTCTTGCCACGTCCGGGCAGCCGCAACGGGTCACGGTTCACGGCAAAGACGCCGTAGTCATTGTTGCGGCGGAGACGTTCGACGCCCTCCAGGCCCGGGAGCAATCAGGCAGCTTGCACGAACTCCTGTCCCAATCTCCGCTGAGCCGTATCACGTTCGGGGGAGACGGGGTTCGGAGCCCGGTCCGTGAGGTTGAGTTGTGACGGGCTGGCTGCTCGATACCAACGTTGTTTCCGAACTCCGAAAGCAGCGGCCTGATAGGCACGTCAAAGCGTGGTCGGACGCGCAAACCGCAGACAGCCTCTTCCTCAGCAGCGTCACACTGGCTGAGATTCGGTATGGCATCGAAAGACAGCCCGACCCCACGTTTCGCCAGGAGCTGACCGTGTGGCTCGATCACCGGCTGCGGCCGTGGTTTGCTGGGCGTATCCTGCCTGTGGGCGAGGAGGTCATCCTGGAATGGCGTCGGATGGTGGCCCGGGGTCGGGAAAATTCGATTACTTTCAGTCAGCCTGATCTCTTCATTGCGGCTACCGCATATGTCCATGCTCTTGTCGTTTGCACCCGAAACGAAGATGACTTTCGTCAGACAGGCCTCCGGGTCTTCAATCCGTGGACGGACTGAGGGCGCGGACTTATGGGACCGGTCGAAAGCGATAGTGACCGAGGTTCTGCTGCAATGAACGTCGAACACCTGCTCACCCACTTCGACCGAATCGCCTTTGGCCCGGGCTACCGGCTGTATTACGGCCGGGAGGGGAGCACTCTGGTGATTCTGTTGGGCGGAGGGACGAAGACCCGCCAAGCCCGCGACATTGCTACTGCCCAGGCCTGTTGGCAGGCGTACAAACAGGAGAGACGACATGCCCGTCAAAGCCCATCAGGCGAGTGATTATCTCACCACACCGGAAGATGTCGCAGCCTATCTGAACGCGGCGATTGAGGAGATGGGAGAGGACCCGCGCTTGCTCATGAAAGCCTTGCGCAACGTCGCCGCGGCGCAAGGCGGCGTGTCCGCGCTGGCGCGGCAAGCCAAGCTGGACCGGGTCGCGTTGTCGCGCGCCCTTTCGGGTCGGCGTCATCCCCGGCTGGACACCCTTACCAAAGTGGCCGCCGCGTGTGGCGTCAAGCTCCAGTTCTCGGCGTAAACAACATCGTATCGTCGCTAAGGTCGATGAGCTGATGGCTCTCCGTGACCGGTTGTAATCAAAGCTGTCAGGGTACGCTTCGCTAAGCTGACCCACGGAGCTGCGGGACTTCCTTGGTTCAGGCGCTTTTCGCCCGCGGTGTCACACTGAGCCGCAGGCCCAGGTGCTCAAGAACGTCGCCCAGTGTGGAGAGTCGGGGATTGCCGTCTGCCGAGAAGGATTGGTACAAGGTCTCGCGTCGTAAACCGGCCCCTTGGGCAACCTTGGCGAAACCCCTCGATTTGACAACATGACGGAGCACAACCAGCAAGAGCTTGTCATCTCCGTCTTCCAGAACAGCGTCCAAGTACGCGGCGATCTCCTCGGGGCTGCCGAGGTGGTCGGCGACATCAAATTCTCTCGTCGTTGCACCTGCCATTATGTCTCTTCCTTGTCGAGCAAGCTTGCGAATGTCCGCGCTCGTTCAATGTCTCGTGTTTGGCTGCGCTTCGTGCCTCCCCATAGCAAGATCACCGTTCAACCGTTTTTACGCCTCGGTCCGTGAGAACGGTCAACCGCTGCGTGGTGGCGTGCCTGGGGGGTCAGACGGTTCTGAAGCGACATGAACCGTTACCCGTATGCTGCTGTCCAAGGCGGCAAGCATCTTGATGAGCCGATCCAGGGTGAAGCGGCCCAGGTCTGCGCTACGGATTCTGGAGAAATCGGCGGCGGCAAACCCGGTCAGGGTAGCAGCCTTGCGCACCGTCAAGGAGCGCTTATCCAGCACGGCGATGATCCGGGCCGCAAGGATGGCCTTAGCCTGCTTCAGATCGGCGTGAGGATCGTTGAAATCGCGGAACACATTCCCGCTTCCTCGGACAAGCTCAAAATCATTCTCAGTCATGACAACAACTCCTTTTTCAATCGTCCCAGCCGCGCCCGGATCAGGTCGATCTCCGCTTTCGGTGTCTTGATTCCGCAAATCTCTCGAACGCTCGCCGTGCGCTCTTGATCCATCCAATGGGCCGTGTATCGTAGTTCATATCAGGAGGTTGTCATATTTGACTACATTGTCAAGCATGACCGGAAGATGCTAAGCACCTGCGTTAGTCGGAGGAATGAACAATGGCGACCCTGACGGTCCGTCTGTCTGATGACACGCACACCCGCTTGAAGGAGCTGGCCCGGCATCGCCGCATAAGTGTGAACAAATCGATGGAAGAGCTTTCGACCCCCCTCCCACTCCTCACCGACCAGCACCGCATCGTCGCCAAAGTCGATGAACTGATGGCGGTATACGGCCGGCTGGAGGTGAGCCTTGCTAGGGGTGACGCAACGCGGGGGCGGTTGGCGGAAGCAATGTTGCGGGAGACACTGGCCAGCGAGAAAGGATGTCAGGTTACGCTTCGCTAACCTGACCTACAGGACTTGAAAGCGCAGTATCGCGCCATGCTTCTGATCGAAGAACACCCAGGGAAGCGACGTGATCGATTAGAACAACGGGAGGGGTCAGCATGACGCATACGCCCATCAATCTGACGCAAAAACTCAGCACGTTCTCAAATCATTGGTCTCCGAAAATTATCGCCCAGATGAATGACTATCATTTCAAGCTGGTCAAGCTCAAAGGCGATTTCGTTTGGCACAGGCATGTTGATACGGATGAAGTCTTTCTTGTCATACAGGGGGCAATGCAGATCGATTTTCGGGATGGAAGCGTTGAGCTGAGGGCGGGAGAGATGTTTGTCGTGCCGAAAGGCGTCGAGCATAAGCCGTGGGCTGAAAAGGAATGTCACGTTCTGCTGGTCGAACCCGCAGGCACGGTCAATACAGGCGACGCCGGTGGCGACTTGACTGCCGACAATGACAGCTGGGTCTAGGCGGGCGCTCGGCCTCGTTGCCGCGGACCTGAAGTGTTACCAACGAACCCGTGTTGGGTGTGGATATCACGCCGCCAGACTACTCCTGTCGAGACTTCCCTTCCTACGGCCCTGCCGACCCAGACCCGCTCTCAGGCCGTTAGCGGTATGCCTTCCGCCTGTGCCGCTGCGCTGAGTTTGCGGTCAAGGGTTGCAAGTGGTCGCTGTTGCCGGACCGCTAATTCCAGGTACAACGCATCATACGCGCTCAATCCATGAGTCCTGACCAGCCGGAAGAGGGAGACGCTGTCCGGTGCGTGGTCCAAATGGATGCTCAGAGCGTCAAGAGCCCGCACTGCTACCGCTGTGTCTTCAGGCGTCAAACGTCCCCTGCGCTCGGCGATAACCAGTACGTTCCGGACTTCTACCCACCACAGCGCCGGAGCGATTCCACCAATCTTCGCCACTTGCTCCAGGGCCGCGTCGGCTCGGGCCGATTGCTCATCCCTGAGTACCCAGGCCAGGGTGACAGAACTATCCAGGACGGCGGCCTTCATCGGCGGCCTTCATCACGCATCTGAAGAATGTCCTCTGTTGTCGCCCACCCAATACGCTTGCGCAGAGCGCGGAGGGTTTTGGCCGCAGCAACAGCGTTTTCCCGGTCGGGCGCTTCCGGTGGGACCAACCGGGCTACCGCGCGTCCCCGCTTGGTGATGATGATGGTCTCTCCACGCGCGACCTCATCCAGAAGTGCAGACAGGTGGGTTTTGGCCTCAGCGGTGCTCACTGTTTTCATAATTTCTCTCGGAGAAACAGACTGAAATATCATCCAGTGAGACAATAGCCTGTGTCAATCCGTCCGGTCGGATTCCTCCTCCGGTTCAGCCAACGCCCGGTCTGGATAAGCCCGATGGTCGTCCGGTGACCGGGCGTAGCGGACGGTGTGGGCTCTGCATGCCCTTCATGGCTTCCTGCTCGGCCCCGGTTCACTCGACCTTGACGAGGAGAAATAGCGTGCAGGCATTGCTGGACACCCGTGCGTTCCTGTGGTGGCTTGCGGACAGCAGGCGTCGGTCCGTCACCAGCAGTACCACAACATTGATATCGTGACCGTGCGTGTGGACGGCGCGGGCTAAGCCCGCACGGCACGCCGCTCTCGACCCCGTGCGACTTTCCAGGCATAAAACGGAGCTATGCTGGAGCCGCCGTTGTTCGCCATCCCAGCTGTTGAGCGTGGACTGACCGAACAACTCCAACACAAGATTGACCACAAAACCAAACCGCTCGGTGCGCTGGGCCAACTCGAACGGCTGGCGCTGCAAATCGGTCTGGTCCAAAACACCCTGGCGCCCGCCCTCCACTCCCCGCATCTACTCGTGTTCGCCGGCGACCACGGTATTACTGCGGAAGGGGTCAGCGCCTACCCGCAAGACGTAACCTGGCAGATGGTGCTGAACTTCCTGAACGGCGGGGCGGCGATTAACGTCTTCGCCCTCCAACACGACATCCGCCTGCGGGTGATCGACGCGGGCGTCAATCACGACCTGCCCGCTCACCCGAACCTGACCCAGGCCAAGATCGCTTACGGCACGAAGAATTTTCTGACCCAAGCGGCCATGACCCAGGACGAATGCCACCGGGGTCTACAACTCGGGGCGGAACACATCGACCGCATTCGTACAGGCGGGTGTAACATCGTCGGTTTTGGCGAGATGGGCGTCGGCAACACCGCAGCCGCAGCGGCTATCATGAGCCGCATGTGTGAGCTGCCGCTTGAGGTGTGTGTCGGACGCGGCGCCGGCCTGGGCGACAGCCAGCTGCGGCACAAAATCGAGGTGCTGCGCCGCGCCCTGCACCACCACGCCGTCCGTCGGCCGCTTGAGGTGCTCCGCACGTTTGGCGGATTTGAAATGGTCCAGATGTGTGGCGCCATGCTACAGGCCGCCCGCCATCGCCTGCTGGTCCTGGTTGACGGCTTTATCGCCACCGCCGCCTTCCTGATTGCCGCTCAGCTCCAGCCGGCCATGCACGACTATGCCATTTTCTGCCACGTGTCCGACGAACACGGCCACCGGCGCCTGCTCAAGCATATGGGGGCCACCCCCCTGCTCGACCTGCGCTTGCGGCTCGGAGAGGGAACGGGCTGTGCCTTGGCCTACCCCCTGATAGACGCCAGCGTGCGCTTTTTGAACGACATGGCCAGCTTCGAGCAGGCTGGGGTGGCGGGAAAAAAGGACGCGGAGTGAGCAGGCTGACCGAAGAACTCCACATTTTCTTCTCGGCCGTGCTGTTCTACACCCGGATTCCCGTCCCGGCCTGGGTGATCCATACAGACGCCTATCTGAGCCACAACCCCAAGTACTTTCCGCTCATCGGCTGGATTGTCGGCGGCCTGGCCGCGGGCGTGTACTGGCTCGCCTGCCAGTTCTTTGCGCCATCGGTCGCCGTGGTGCTGTCCATGCTGACGAGTGTCTGGGTAACGGGCGCCTTTCACGAAGACGGCCTGGCCGACACCTGCGACGGTTTCGGCGGCGGCTGGGGTCAGGACCGCGTCCTGGCCATCATGAAAGACAGTCGCCTCGGCACCTACGGCGTGATCGGTCTGTCGCTGGTCTTGTTGCTGAAGTTCACGGCGCTGGTGTCCCTGCCCGCCCAGCTGGTGCCGGCGGTGCTGATTGCGGGCCACGCCGTGAGTCGATTCGGCGCGGTCAGCCTGCGACTCAGTTTATCCTACGTTCGCGAAAACGAGGACAGTAAGGCCAAGCCCATCGGCAAAGCACCGCTCGCTCCTTCACACGCCGGGCTGGCCGCCGTGTTCGGCCTGCTGCCCCTGTTTGCGCTGCTCGACCTCCGCTACGGGCTCGTCCTCATCCCGCTGCTGCTGGTGCGCTGGTATCTGAGCCGTTACTTTTTCAAGCGGATCGGCGGCTTTACCGGCGACTGTCTGGGCGCCGCCCAACAGGTGCTCGAAGTCGTGTTTTATCTGAGCGTTCTGGGGCTGTCCGGCTCTCAGCCCGGACCGGCCGCCTTCACAGCCGGGGCATGATGTCCTGGGCAAAGATTTCCAGGTGCTCCATATCGTCAAAGGCCGGGTTGATCATCAGGTGCCGTGCCCCGGCCTGGACCAGCGCCCCGAGCTTGTCGATGCACTCCTGACGGCTGCCCCAGATCGAAACCTGCGAGGCCATGTCGGCGCTCTTGTAGCGCACCCCGAACCACTCCCGCAGCCGGCGCTCGGCCCGGTCGCGGTCGTTATCGACCGCCACGTACACCCGCTTCGAGATCGCAAAGCCGGCCGGGTCACGCTGGGCCTGATCCAGGCAGCGCTGGACATGACCGTACTGGCTTACAAAATCGGCGCTGGACGACGAGCCGGCCCCCATCCAGCCGTCGCCGTGGCGGACCGCCCGTCGCAGGGCCGACTCCGAGCGCGCCCCAAACCAGATCGGCGGATGCGGCTTGTGCACCGGCTTGGGCTCCATGGCCGCGTTTTTGAGCTGCCAGAAGCTGCCGTCGTAGTTGGCCGTGGGCTCGGTCCACAGCGCCTTCATGATGTCCAGACCCTCGACAAAGCGCCGCATCCGGTGCTCTTTGGTGTAGCCGAAGACGGTTTCCGGCACATGCCCGCCGCCGCCCACGCCGACGATCAGCCGCCCGCCGCTCATGCAGTCGAGGCTCGACAGGGCTTTGGCCAGCTGGAGCGGGTTGCGCAGGGTGGTCAGCATGACCGAGGTGCCGAGCTTGGCCGTATCGGTCAGGGCCGCCACATAGGTCAACAGCGTCACCGGCTCAAGAATCGGAAAATCGCTCAGGATGGTTTCCTGAACCCACAGGCTGTCATAGCCCAGCGTTTCGGCCCGCCGCACGAAGGCGCTCACAAAGCCCATATCCACACTGGAGTCGGGAAAAACCTGAGGAATCGCGATCCCGCACGGGGTGTTGCCAGCTGCCATACCTGTCCTCCTTTGCCCCTGTCTTATCTTGACCGGCGGGTCGGAGCAAGGAAGAGTGTCCCGATGCTTGACCGACCCGCCTGAGTGTCTTATGTTCCGGTAACGTTTCCGACTGAAGGGATATGGTCATGCAACCGAAACACGACGGAGCCAAGCAGCGGCTCGCCCGACACCGCGCAAAGCTCGCCGCTCAGGGCACACGGCGTGTTGAGGTCACCGTGCCAGCCCAGGATGTCGGCATCGTCAAAGCCGTCGCTGGCGTACTCCGCACGGGTGGCGACGAGGCCCGGTGGGTGCGCGACGTGCTGGCCTGCCTCACGCCACGCGAACCGGCGCGAACCGGCGCCGAGCTGCTGGCCTTTTTGCGCGCCTCTCCGCTCGTGGGGGAAGACCTGATAATCGAGCGCGACCGCAGCCCGGGCCGCGTGGTGGATTTCGAATAGTGGCCTTTCTCATCGACACGAATGTCATCAGCGAGACCTTCCGACCGCGCCCCGACCCTCGGGCGCTCGAATGGATCAGCCGTCAGATGTCCGGCGACCTGTTCCTGGCTGCGGTGAGCCTTGGAGAACTCGTGCGTGGCGCCCACCGAGTGAAGAACACGGCCAAGCGGGAGCGCCTCACCCGCTGGATCAATCACGATCTGACCGCGCAGTTTCAGGGCCGTATCCTGCCCTTCGACCGGGAAGCGGCGGTCATTTGGGGGGCGATTATGGGCGAGGGCGACAGGACCGGGCGGCCCAGGCCCATGGCGGATGCCCAGATCGCCGCAGTAGCGTTGCGGAACGGTCTGACGCTGGCTACGCGAAATATCCGGGATTTCACGGACATGCAGGTGACGCTTGTCGATCCGTGGGCGGCCTGACACGCTCTGGGAGAAAGAACGCAGTATGGCTGACAGTATGGCTGAGCAGAGCCGTTTCACCGACCGTGACGATTGTTTTCACTTTGACGAGCTGGGCGCAGACTGGTGGGCGACCGAGACGGTCTGGTTCTCCTTCTTCCACCCGGAGCGGCGCCTGGGCGGCTGGTTGTACACCCTGGCGCGGCCCACCATCGGCACCGTCGCCGGCGGCGCCTGGGTCTGGGACGACTCGGCCCATTTGCCCTGGGAAGTCCTGTACTCGGCCAACTATACCGCCCTGGAATTGCCGCGCGAGCACGACCTGGACAACATCCGCCTGCCGACCGGCGTTTCGATTCGGGTCATCGAACCGTGCATGTCCTACGCCCTGGGCTATGACGATGCGCCGCGCTTGCGGGCCGCGCTGCGCTTTGACGGCGTGATGCCGCCCGAGCCGCTGACCGGCACCGACTCGACATTTGGGCGCTCGCAGCATTTCGACCAGATCGGACGCGTGAGCGGCAGCCTCGTCCTGCACGGCGAAACGATCCCGATTGACTGCCTGGCCGTCCGCGACCGCACCTGGGGACGGCGCCGAGAGGACCGCCCCCGGCAAGCGGCCTATGTCACCGGCGTAGCCACCCCCCGGCACGGCTTTCTGGCTGTGACCAACGTGGACAACGGTCGGAATCCGGTCACCTATGGCTTCCTCCACCGCGACGGACAGACGCGACCGCTGACTCAGGGCGAGCGCAGGGTTGAGCGAGATCCACAAAACGGCTGGATCACCCGCGTCGAGATCGAGGCTCGTGACAGCGCAGGCCGTGAACTCCACGCGGTGGGCGAGCCGCTGAGTCGGATCGTGATTAATCGCCACACCTTTATCGATATCAACAGCCTGATGGGCTGGGACATCAACGGCGAGGACGGCCACGGCGAGGACCAGGACATGTGGCCCGTTCACCGTTGGTCTCGTATGCAGCGCAGCGCCCGGGCGGCAGACGCAGGGAGGACCTGATGCCGGACTACATCCAACTGGCCCCGGCCGCACTCCTGGAACGCATCGCCCGTACACTCAAAACCGACATCGGCCCGGCGGTCGAGGCCGCTTACCCCAAGACGCAAGCCTTCATGGCGGCGGTGGTCCTGCAAAAACTCGCCGGCCAACTGCGCTTGGCGGACGACCACGCCGCAGCCGACCGGCGCGATCTGCACGAACTCGCGGCAGAACTGGCCACAGAACTCAATACGGCCACACTGGCCACTCCGCCTTCCCTGCGGGCTGCCGTACACAGCCTGGGCCACGACCGCGATACGGCCAGCGTGTCACGACTCATCGAAGCCCTGTATGCCACCCGGTCCGAGCTGGGCGAGGAACGCTTTAACCGCCTCATCGGTCGTGTACGCGCCCGGCTTCGGGCACGCATCGACCGCGAGATGGTGTACGCCGCATGAGCACGCCTACCGACGACCGGGATATGGCCGAACGCATCCGCGGCTACATTCAGAGCCGGATGCCGGACGCGGCCGACCTGCGCCTCGAAGCCCTGGAGCGCATTGCCGTGGGCTGGTCGCACGAGACCTGGCTGTTTGACGTCCACTGGACCGAGAACGGCGCCTCAAAAACGCGGGGCCTGTGCCTGCGGCGTGATCCGGGCAACGCCCTGCTGCGGCACTTCTCCGATCTTGGCGTGCAGTTTCGGGTGCTCCAGTGTCTGGCCTCGACACCGCTGCCCACCCCCAGGCCGTACTGGTATGAGAGCGATAGCGGCATTCTCGACACACCCTTTCTGGTGATGGAGAAAGTCGCGGGAAGCTGCCCGAGTCCGTGGGGTTCGGCTGGCCGGCGCTTTTACGCCGAGGCTGCCGCACGCGGCAGCCTGCCCCGGAGTTTCACCGCCACCCTGGCCACCCTCCACACCGTTGACTGGGAAGCGGCCGGGCTGTCGTTCCTGGGCGTGCCCGGGGCGGGCAAGGATTTTGCGCTGCGCGAAGTCAACAAGTGGTGCGAGTTGGTCGCAATCTCCCAGCAGGAACCCCATCCCATCCTCGTCGACCTCATCGGCTGGCTCAAGGCCAACGCGCCCGACACCACGCGTCTGAGACTGGTCCACGGCGCCTATCGGACCGGCAACCTGCTGATCGACAGGGACGCGGTCTCGGCAGTTCTGGACTGGGAGCTGGAAGTCATCGGAGACCCGATGTACGACGTGGCGTATGTCCTGACTGACCTGAACCGCGAGGGCAGTCCGCTCCTGTCGCATCTTGTCGAGCGGGACGCCTTTTTCCGGGACTATGAGCAGGCGACCGGCATAGCCATCGACGAGGCGGCCTGCCGTTATTACGGCATGCTGTATCAACTGCGCTCGGCCGCGTTCTGGATGAGTGCGGCGGGGCTGTACGCCACGGGTCAGAGCGACGACATCCGCCTCGCCCGCACCGCCTGGTCGGTGCCGGTTGTCCTCGAAGGCGCGGCCCGGGCGCTGGGATACTAGGAAGGATGAGGAGAAGACTATGACAACACAGGTAGCCCTGATCGTTGGCGGCGGCCCGGGAATCAGCGCGAGCTGCGCCAGACTCTTTTCCCGCGAGGGCATGCGCGTCGCGGTCGCCGCGCGGACCCCGGATAAACCCGCGCTCAAGAAACTGGAGAGCGAGCATGGCGTGCGTTGCTATGCGTGCGACGCGCGGGAACCCGATTCGGTGGTGGCACTGTTTCGCGCGGTCCAGGATGAGCTTGGCCGGCCGACGCTTGTCGTGCACAACATCGACGGAAGAACCCCGGCCATTTTCCGTAAAGACCTCACGGAAGCCGACCCGGGCTTGGCGCTCGACACCCTGCTGAACTCCACCTACAGCGCCTTTCTGGTCGGCCAACAGGCGGCCAAGAGCATGCTCGCCAGCCCCCCCGGTGCCGACGGCCACCGGGGCACCATTATCTTCACCAATGCCAGCGCGGCATTTAAGGGCTTCCCCAGGAGTGGCGCGTTTGCGATGGCCAGCCACGGGAAATCGGGGCTGGCGCAGAGTATGGCCAGAGAACTCATGCCGCAGGGCATCCATGTTGCGCACGTTCCGATTGACGCCGCAATCGGCTGGACCCAGGACGACGGAACCCGCTGGCACCGTCTGGCCGGGACGACGGTGGATGACAACATGGCGGACCCGGCGTCCATTGCCGAGACCTACCTGCACCTCCACCGTCAGCACCGGTCAACCTGGGCCTTCGAGGTCGTCCTGCGGCCGTGGCTTGAAACGTGGTGAAGCAGACACCCACTACGCCGCAGGGACGCCAGTCCGGCGTTGATTTCCGGCCGGGCATATGGTTGTCTCAGCCCACGGCCAAGACCGGCCCGGGAACCACCCCGCACAGGAGAGATTGGAGATGAAACTCGACACCCTGATGACGGCCAGCTCGTTGCAGGAAGCCATCGCCATTGCCCGCTACGCCGAAGAGGTCGGCTTTGACGCGGCCTGGAGCATGGAGAACACCCACGATCCGTTTCTGCCCCTGGCCGTGGCCGCCACCAGCACCAGCCGGCTCAGGCTGGGCACGGCCATCGCCCTGTCCTTTCCCCGCAGCCCTATGTCGCTGGCCTATACCGCCTGGGATTTGCAGAAATCCTCGGGCGGCCGTTTTGTGCTGGGCCTGGGCACCCAGGTCAAGGGTCACAACCAGCGCCGCTACAGCGTGCCGTGGCAATCCCCAGGTCCGAAACTGCGCGAAATCGTTCAAGCCCTGCGGGCGATTTGGGACTGCTGGCAGAACGGCACCCCGCTGCGCTTCGAGGGCCAGTTTTTCAATCATACGCTGATGACGCCGGCCTTCAGCCCGGGCAGGATCGACCATCCCCAGGTGCCGATCTATATCGCCGGGGTCAACCCCTATATGTGTCGCCTGGCCGGCGAGCTGTGCGACGGCTTTCACGCCCACCCCTTCCACTCGGCCCGCTTTCTGCGCGAGCGCGTCATTCCCCAGATTGCCGAGGGCGCGGCCAAGGCCGGACGCAGCCGGGAAGACGTGTGTGTTTCCAGCTCGGCCTTCGTCATCATGGGCGACAGCCAGAAGGAAATCGACGCCATGCGTGAAAAGGTCCGCAGCCAGATCTCCTTCTACGCCTCAACCCGCACCTATCAGCCGGTGCTCGACGTGCACGGCTGGGGCGAGGTGTGTCTGGCGCTCAACAAAAAAGCGGCCCAGGGCGAGTGGCAGGCCATGGCCAGGGACATCACCGATGAGATGCTGGACGTGTATACGGTGACCGGCAGCCCGGACGAAATCCCGGCCCTGCTCAAGGAACGCTACCACGGCCTGCTCGACCGGGTGGCCTTCTACCACCCCGACCGGCCGGGGGTCAACGATAAACGCTGGCGAAACATTGTCGAAGCCTTTGCCGAGTAAAATTCCGAGAAAGGCAAAGGGCAAAACTGAAGACGAAGACCGAAGACTGAAGACATTTCTTTCACACAAGGAGTCTCCTATGCGCGCCTGGGAAATCAACCAAGAGTTCGGCATCGAACAGCTCCACTGCATTGAGCGGCCCGACCCACAGCCGGGTCCCCACCAGATCTGCATCCGGGTTAAAGCTACCTCGCTCAACTACCGGGATCTGATGACGGTCAAACACGGCGGGCTGCGCGGCCTCAAGCAACCCCTGATTCCACTGTCCGACGGCGCCGGGGAAGTGGTGGCAGTCGGCGAGGGGGTCAGCCGGGTCAAGACAGGTGACCGGGTGGCCGGCATCTTCTTTCAGTCCTGGTTGTCGGGCGGCCCTAAAGCGTCTCACGGCCAGTCGGCCCTGGGCGGGGCGCTGGACGGCATGTGGGCCGAGTATGTGGTCCTGGACGAGGATGGCGTGGTCCGCATCCCCGACTATATGTCGTATGAAGACGCGGCCACCCTGCCCTGCGCCGCAGTCACCGCCTGGCAAGACCTGGTGACGGTCGGCCGGATGAAGGCCGGCGATACGGTCCTGGTGATGGGCACCGGCGGGGTGTCGATCTTTGCCCTGCAGTTCGCCAAGGCGGCCGGCGCCCAGGTCATCATCACCTCCAGCAGTGACGAAAAACTGGAACGCGCCAAGCAGCTGGGCGCCGATCATCTGATCAACTACAAGACCACCCCCGAGTGGGGCAAAGCCGCCCTGGACATGACCGACGGGGTGGGGGTCGATCATGTGGTCGAGGTCGGCGGGGCCGGCACTCTGGGCCAGTCGTTTCAGGCCACCCGGGTAGGTGGTTTCATCGGCCTGATTGGCGTTCTGTCAGGCTTTGCCGGCGAAACCAATCCCATGCCGATCCTGCAAAAGAGCATACAGCTGCAGGGTATCTATGTGGGCTCGCGGGACATGTTCGAGGACATGAACGCAGCCATGACCATCAACCACACCCAGCCGGTGATCGACCAGGTGTTTCCCTTTGAGCACGCCCAGGACGCCCTGCGGTGTATGGAAAGCGCGGTCCACTTCGGCAAGATTGTGGTGAGTGGCTAGAGCACTTCACCATTATATGTAGCCGTGTAGGTCGGGTTAGCCGCAGGCGTAATCCGACCTACTACAGCCTATCGTGAAACGCGCTAGGCGGGACGAGCGATATGAGCGAGCAGCAAGCACGGAGCCGGGCGCTGAGCGGCGTACGCATCCTGGACTTTACCTGGGTGGTGGCCGGGCCGGTGGCAACCCGAATCCTGGCCGACCAGGGCGCCGAGGTGATCAAGATCGAGCGGCGCGACTCGCTCGATCTGGGCACCCGCCGGGGCGGCTTCACCGGCAACCTGTTCCGCGGCAAGCACAGCACCGTGGTCAATATGGCCGACCCGCGCGGGGTGGAGATTGCCCGCCAGCTGGTGGCGGTTTCGGACGTGGTGATCGACAACTTCAGCGCCCGGGTGATGCGTAACTGGGGCATGGACTACGACAGCCTCATCCAGATCAAGCCCGACATCATTGCCGTCAGCATGTCGGGCTTTGGCCACACCGGGCCGCATAAAGACTACGTCAGCTACGGCCCGACCCTCCAGGCCCTGTCCGGCTATACCCTGCTGATGCGCCACGCCGGCAAGGAGCCGGCCGGCTGGGGCTATTCCTACGCCGACATGTCGGGCGGCTACAGCGGCGCCCTGGCCGTGCTGATGGCCCTGTGGCACCGCCGCCGCACGGGTCAGGGGCAGTTCGTCGATCTGTCACAGTTTGAGACGATCTCCAGCATTGTCGGGCCGGCTCTGCTCGACAGTGCGGCCAACGGAACGGTTCTCGGCCCACCGGGCAACCGTTCTCAGGAGGCTCCGGCCGCGCCGCACGGCGTTTATCGCTGCCGGGGCGACGACCGCTGGTGCGCGATCACCGTGTTTACCGAAGACGAGTGGCAGGCGCTGTGCCGGGTGCTGGGCAACCCGGCCTGGACCCGCCTGGAACGCTTCGCCAGCCTCGACGCGCGTCTGGACAACCAGGACGAGCTGGACCGCCGTATTGAAGCCTGGACCCGCCAGCACACGCCCCACGAGGTCATGAGTGTGCTCCAGCAGGCCGGCGTAGCGGCCGGGGTGGTGGCCAACGCTGAGGACCTGGACCGTGACCCCCAGCTCCGCGCCCGGGGCTACTGGGCGCAGGTGGACAGCCCGGACGAGGGTCGGGCCGTGCTGGACGGCACGCCGATCAAGCTGTCGGCCACGCCCGGCGGGGTTCGCGCCCCTGGGCCGCTACTGGGCGAGCACACCGATGCGGTACTAGGCCGCATCCTGGGCTACTCGGAAGAACATATCGCCCAACTCAAAGCCGCCCGCGTCGTGGCCTCGCAGGCCGAGATTGCGGCCGAACGTGCAAGCTCTCCATCGGGCTAGCCCGTGCCGGCTGCGGCAAGCAGACCGTCTCGGTAATTGAAGCGCTGAATGAGATAAAGAAGGTCTGCCCCGCTCCAGAGGCTGAGACGAGAAGGAGGTTAGCCACCCATGCAGACGACAAAATTTGTGTACTGGGAAGAAGATGGGGCGTGGCTCGGCTATCTGCAAGACTACCCTGATTATTGGACCCAGGGCGAAACCTTGGACGATCTCAAGGACCATCTGCGGGACTTGTACGCCGACCTGACAACATGAATCCAAGGACTGTAGAGAAATAACATCAAGGGGTCCGAGCTAAGGAGGAGCGTATGCCTTTTGCCAGCATTAACGGGATCGAGCTGTACTACGAGGTCCACGGTCAGGGTCCGGCCCTGGTCTTTGCCCACGGCGGGGGCGGCAGCCATCTGAGCTGGTGGCAACAGGTGCCGGCCTTCTCCGGCTCCTTCAGCGTTATTACCTTTGACCACCGGAGTTTCGGACTGTCGCGGGATGTCCCGAACGGTCCCGGCCCCACAGCCTTTGTGCAGGATCTGGTTGGCCTGCTCGATCATCTTGAGGTGGAACACGCCGTGCTGGCCGGCCAGTCAATGGGCGGCTGGACGGTGTGCGGCTTTGCCGCCGCCCACCCCCAGCGGACCAACGGCCTGATCCTGTGCGACACCCTGGGTGGGATCGAAACCGACCAGACCGCCCAGGCCCAGGCCGGGATTCGAGAACGCTCGCGCGGCAGCCTGGCCGAGCTGCTGAAGAACGCCTACTCGCCGACGTTTCCCCAGCGCGAGCCGGTGCTGACTTTCCTGTACCAGCAAATTGTGGCCCTCAACCTGCATGTGGCGCCCAATCTGGGCGCGGCCCTGTTCAGCCTCAAGGCCGATCCCCGGCCGATTGTCGAGCGCCGGATTCCGACCCTGCTGATTGTCGGCGAGGGAGATGTCCTGACTCCGCCGCCGGCCATGCAGAGCGTGGCCGCCCAGCTGCCGCACGCCCGATTCATCAAAGTCCCCGGCTGCGGCCACTCGGTGTATTTTGAGCGGGCCGACGAGTTCAACCGTATCGTGGGCGGCTTTCTGCGCGAGCAGGTGTCAGCCTAGAGCTTGGGCTGGTGTGAGGCCAGCCTCAGTCTTCCAGCCTCAGTCTTCAAAGAGGAAACGTGTCAACAGGTTCATGTGGTTGGAGGACACGTTTCCTCTTCATAGTAGCGCGCCTCAATCTCATTGCCCTCGGGATCGTGAAAATAGATCGAGGTGGCATTCCCCCGCGCGCCCCAGCGGGGTAGCGGGCCTTCAATCGGAATGTGCCGGGCCGCCACCCGGGCGCGCAGCCCCTCCCAGTCGGCCTTGTCCAGGGTCAGACAGAAGTGGCCCAGGTTGGGCCGGCCGCGGTTCTGGGGCTCGGCTGCCTGCCACATGGCCTTGGGGGCCAGATCAATGATTGTGCCGGCGTTCAGCCGGACCGAGGGAAACGGCACCTGACCCTGGTGAAAGGCGTCCAGGCGCTCGGGCGCCAGCTCGACGACTTCGGTATAAAACCGCACTAGGGCTTCGACATCTTCTGCATTCAGCACGATATGATCCAGAACGCCTTGCATGGCCTGCCTCCAAGAACGGGGGGTATGTCTGTCTTAGCCGAGGACGGGTCGGTCGCGCAACACTGGCTTGACCCCGCCGAGAGGCGTCCGATAGATTGGCCCCGTTCTCAAGCTCACACCAGCACAAGGAGACGCCGATGAAAATTCTCACCATTCCCGTTTTGTCCGACAACTATGCCTATCTCATCATTGACGAGGCCACGAATGAGGCCGGCGTGGTAGACCCCTCGGAAGCCGGACCGGTGGCCGAGGCGGTCAAGCGCGAGGGGGTGAACTTCACCACCATCATCAACACCCACCACCACTGGGATCATGTCGGCGGCAACAAGGAGCTGGTCCAGGAATATCCCAACCTGCGGGTCTACGGCCACAAACGCGACGAGACCCGCACGCCGTGCATCAGCCACATGGTGGACGAGGGCGATACGGTCAGCATCGGCAATCTGGAGGGTCGGTTTCTGTTCATCCCGTGCCACACCAGCGGGCATGTGGCCGCCTATTTTGCGGCCGAAAAGGTGGCCTTCACCGGCGACACGCTGTTTGTCGCCGGCTGCGGGCGGCTGTTCGAGGGCACGGCCGCAGACATGCACAACAACATGCTCAAGCTGAGCGCCCTGCCCGACGACACCCGCATCTACCCCGGTCATGAGTACACGATCAACAACCTGGAGTTTGCCCTGACCCTGGAGCCGCACAACGCCGAGGTCGCGGCCAAGCTGCGCTGGGCTCAGGAGGCCCGGGCCAAGAATCAGCCCACCATTCCGTCAACCGTGGCCGAGGAAAAGACGATCAATCCGTTTATCCGGGTGGACAGTCAGGAGCTGCGGGCCACTATCACAAAGCAGTTCCCCAGCCTGCAACTCGACGACGTGACTGTGCTGGAGCGCACCCGCTACCTCAAGGACAATTTCTGAATGGGCCGGCGCTGGCAATGTGGTTCATCCTCTCAGCCTGATCCAAAGCTCAGGGTGACTCACATGTTTTTGCTCCTGGTCGGGTGTCTGCTGCTGCCGGCGTGCAGCGCCTGGGACGGCATGTGGGACCTCGTCATTGACCGCAGCCTGATTGAGCAGCAGCAGGCCGAGATCGCGCAGCTCAAGGCCGAGACCGAACAGGTCAAGGCCGAGACCGAGGCGCTGCGACAGCAGGCCCGGCAGGCCGAAAAGGAACGCGAGGACTGCAACACCGCCTTCTACACGTTTGAGGAGGCGCGCAAAGCCGCGGACGGCGACGCGGCCATCGCCACATACCGGGAGGGCCTGACCCTGTGTCCGACTGACGACGTGGCTCACAACGAACTCGGTGAACTCTACCTGCGCCTGGGCCGCCGGGACGAGGCCATCCTCGCCTTTGAAGAAGCGGTGCGGCTCAACGCCAACTTCGTGCGCGCCCAGCGCAACCTGCAAGACGCCCAGCAGCTCATCCAGGAAGACGAGTTATAAGACCGAAAAATTTTTGCCCCGGTCTGCCGTGAGGGGTGGGGCGCAGGATTTGTGCTTCAGCAGTTGATGGAGCGAATCGGAGCCGCCTAGAGCAAATTACGATTCCGTGTAGCCCTTCGACTTCAGGCGCGCTGCGCCTTACGCTCAGGACCAACGGTCTCCCGTTCGTGCTGAGCGTAGCGGAGCGAAGTCGAAGCAGGGATACCGGATCGCGTCCGGCATGGCGAGCACGTAATGGCAGGGCTACAGCCTATAGTAAAACGCTCTAAGGCTTATCCCCGGCCTGAAGCACGGTCGCCAGCCGTTTGCGTGAGACCGTTTTCTCAAAGCGCCGCCACACCTTGCCGAACCGGTGGTGCTCGGCTGCGGCGTGTTGATCCTGACTGGAGATCAGCTGCCCGAGGGCCAGCAATAAGCGCCGGTCGGTCTTGCGCAGCGGCACGGCCTGGGCATAGTCGCGCAGGCGCTCTGAGGCGACACACGCGTCCTGGTGGTTGCCCAGCACGTCTTGGAGCTGCTTGATCGCGTCAATGGGTTTCTTCAGCGGGTCCCCGAAGACTTTATACACCTCACGCAGAAACTCCAGCAGATAGCGCAGGCGCTTGCCCCGGATGCGTAAGGCGTGCAGCAGTTCGGCCGGAGAGTGGGGCTCGATAGCCCGGCCGCGTTTGAGCAGCTGCCTGAGGTTGCGGTCCACGGCCGGGGCGGCCGCGTCGCAGATACGTATCGCGCCAAATTGACGCAGGGCCACAGCCGAGGGACCGCGCCGCACAAAGCGCTCGAAGCGTTCCATCAGCCGGATATAGCGCCGACTGCTGAAAGTCTTGATCAACCGCCGCCGGCTGTGCTGCCACTCCTCGGCCAGGTGGCGTTCGTACAAGGCCAGGTGGGCGGCATCGTCGGCCGGAATGGCCTCCATGTAGTGCTTGAGGTTTTCGCGGTACACATCAAGGTCGCGGACCTCGCCCAAGACCCGCGCGGCCCAGCGAAACTCGGCATTCAGACTGGCGGCCGCGCGCGCCGGCAACACCTCCCGAAAGACGCGCAGGGCAGCCCGGATATGCCGCATGGCCACCCGCATCTGGTGGACGCCCTCGGGTTCCAGACCCTCCCAGGCGCGGGGTTGCTGGAGTCTCAATATCCGGGCCTGCTGAGCCAGATGATAATACGCCAGCTGAATCAAGGGGTCTGTCGGGCTCAAGGGATGGTGCGGTGTGGTCGTTTCGGTCGGGGCGGAGAGCCCGGTGGTTTGCAGGCCGCGCTGAAACTTGTTCAGCCGGGCGGGCAGAATATCGACTTTTTTGGGCAGCAGGCCGGCCAGCTGCACCAGCGGTTCCTGAGAGCCGCGTTTGAGTTCGAGTTCGATTTCGCCGAAGTGCAGCACGCCCGGCGCCAGCTTGGCGTGTGTGTCGCCGCTGATCTGGACTTGGTCAATGGCGAGTTCGATCACCGTCGACGGCGGCTCGTCCGGGCTGGACAGCATATACACACTGCGCTGGTTGCGGACCACGAACAGCTCGCGAACTTTCCTGGTGCCGAGCAGGCCGGCCAGGCGGTTCTGGACCGGTCCCGAAGGCAGAGCGGATAGCCGGTTGTGGGAGACGAGCAGCCGTTGTTCGATCTCTTCGCGAACCTGAATGGCGCTGTCGCGCAAACCCAGCCCCTTGAGAGCCAGGGTCTGCTTGCCGTTGCTGTTGCGCAGGCGATAGCCCCAGCCGGCCCGAAAAATCGTCCAATCCGAGGTGTCGAAATAGCGGTCAACGATGGTCTGGTTGGCGTGCGGTTCAACCCCGTAGCCCAGCTCCCGCAGCACGGCCAGCAGCTGACCGATGTGCTGTGCGTCCTGAGCGAGGAATTTGGCTTCGATTTCCGGCACCGGGGTTCTCTTCCGCCTAGAACGTTACAGAAATCACGCTCGCGTGTCGAGAATATTGCACATCCTTCGACTTCAGGCGCGTTGCGCCTTGCGCCCTTCGGCTTTGCTCAGGACAGGCTCAGGACGAACGGAGAGGAGGCCGTTGGTCCTGGGCGTAGCGTCAGCGAAGTCGAAGGACCGCTCACCCGTCATGCCGCACCTGTTCCTGGAAGGGAAGCGTGCTGTCCTTATGAAGAGCTTGTGTTATTGCGAGTCCCTTCTTGGGCGTAGCGCACCAGCGCCGCGTAGCGATACACGGCGTGGACGAACTTGCCGTACGGAAAGGTAACGAACAGTCCGGCCACAAAGCCCAGATGAATGACCAGCAGGCTGCCCATGGCTGCGGTCTCCCGCGCGGCCAACAGAGCCAGACCGCTCAGACTGGTCAGAAACAGCAGGACCAGGAAGCCGACATCCATGCCCCAGACGCCCTCTGCGGCCGGTCGCGGGTCGCTGCGCCACTTGAGCCACAGCAAGCCGGCGGGACCGACCAAAAGCCCCAGCCCGCCGACCGTGCCCAGCACGACCGGCAGGCTGGTGTACGGGTAGGGCGCCTGCCAGGCAAAAACGTGGTGGTAGACGGCGGCCGTGCTGGTCGCCAAAAGGTCGAGCCCAAACCCGTAAAAGGTGAGGTGATGCAACCATCTTCTGCGCTGCGAGAAACCCGCGTCGGGATAGTTGCAGCCGTGACCGCCGCCGCCCAGATAAGTCAGCCGCAGGGCGTCCCAGCCACCCCGGGCCAGGGCTGGGAGGTCGGCCAGATCGCGCCACCGGCCGCCTATGGCGCGCCAGAACCGCGCCAGACCGATGCCCAGGGCCAGCACAATCAGGCCGCTCAGGACCAGGGCCGGCACCACCATCAGCCGGTAGGGAATCACCTCGTAAAAAGCGCCCGGGCCGGTGTGCGACGAGAAGACGACCGAGGCGTCCTGCCAGCCTAGCACCAGCGCCACGATGAGACCGAGGCTGGCCAGGCTGATCAGGCCGAGCGCCAGCCCGTTGCGTCGAAACAGCCCGGCCAGGACGCGCGGCCAGGCAAAGTCCCGATAGCTGTCCAGCCGCAGGGCCGACAGGGTCTGGGGGACGTTGACCCCGAACTCGTGCGGCGGCGCGTACTGGCAGGCGTAGTAACAGCCCCGACAGTTGTGACACAGATTGGCCAGGTAGACCGTATCCTCGGCGTCAAACTTGGTGCGCAGTTCCATGGCCGGAAACACGGCGCAAAACCCCTCGCAATAGCGGCACGCATTGCAGATCGTCATCAGCCGCTGGGCTTCGCTCAGGAGTTCAGTTGAGGGCATGGCGGGCCGCCTCCCGTCCGGCAATCCGACCAAAAACCGTCCCAATGGTCATGCCAAAGCCGGCCATATAGCCCTGGCCGAGAATATTGCCGGCCATGATCTCGCCGGCCGCATACATATTGGGGGCGGGTTTCCCGTCGTGCATGACGATCTGGGCGCGTTCGTTCACGCCGACGCCCAGATAGGTAAAGGTAATGCCCGGCCGGAGCGGATAGGCCAGGAACGGTGGCGTGTCGAGCGGCACGGCCCAGTGGCTCTTGGGCGGGTCGAGGCCGTGGGTGGCGCATCCGTCCAACTCTGCGGGGTCAAATCGACCGGGCCGGATGGCGGCGTTGAACGCGGCCAGGGTGTGGGCCAACTCAGACGCGTCGAGTTCGAGTTTGCCGGCCAACTCAAGGATGGAGGCGGCCTCAATGGGCGGGAAAACGGACGGCATGAATTTCCCCAGCGCCTTGGCGTCAATAATCGCATAGGCGATCTGGTCCGGCTGCTGGGCCACAATCCTGCCCCAGATGGCGTAGCGCTTGGGCCAGAAATCCTCGCCCTCGTCGTAGAAGCGTTTGGCCTGCTTGTTGACCACAATGCCGAACGGCACGCAGTCCAGGCGGGTGACAATGCCGCCGTCAAACTTGGGCGCCCGAGCGTCGATCGCCACGGCGTGGCACTGGCGCGGGTCGCCCACCGGCTGCGCCCCGTTGTCGAGCAGGACCCGCAGCAGGGTGCCGGTGTTGTACGGGGTGCCACGGATGAGGAAATTGTCGGCCGCCGCACCCCAGTACTCCTTGAGCCAGGCGATGTTGGCCTGGAATCCGCCGGCGGCCACCACGACCGTCCGCGCGTGAATTTGCCGGGCCGCCTCGCCCGAGCCGACCAGCGCGCCGCAGCAGCGGCCGTCGCGCATGATCAGATCGGTTACTTCCGACTCATAGGCAATCCGCACCCCGAGCTGTTGGGCGGTATGATAATAGGCGTTCAGCAGCGCCTTGCCTCCGCCCAGGAAAAAGGCGTTCGTGCGTGACAGGTTCAGCGTGCCGCGCAGGGGAGCCTGGAAGCGACCGCCGTGAGCCTCCATCCAGACACCGATGTCGGTGGACTCGCGCAGGGTCAGGCGGGCGAGGCGTTCGTCGGTCTTGCCGGCGGTGACCCGCAGCAGATCGTCCCAGAACTCGTCCTCGTCGTACGGCCCGGTCAGGAAGGCGTTGGCCCGCGTGTGCACATAGCGCAGGTTGCGCGTGTGGCGGCTGTCACCACCCCGAAACGCCTCGGGCGCACACTCCAGCAGCAGCACGCTGGCCCCGCTCCGGGCGGCGGTCATGGCCGCGCACAGGGCGGCGTTTCCCCCGCCGATGACCAGCACGTCGAAGGTCTGGGACAGATCCGGTTCGGCTTCCATGCAGGCCGAAATTATGCGGCTTGGGTCATTCCTGCAAGAGCCGGAGATAGTCAGCAGGGTGCACTTTGGTATAGTCTGCCCAGAACAGCCAAGGGAGGTATCGCCACTGTGCCGCCGCACCACAACGCCCCGTCCGCCTTTCGTACGGTCGGAGAGCGTAGCCAGGACCTGGACCAGATTGATCTCAACGCCGAGTTTCGACACACCCTCGACCTGATCGAGCAGGACTGCCCGTGCCTGTTCCTGACCGGGAAGGCCGGCACCGGAAAATCAACCCTGCTGCACTACCTGCGCGAGACGACCGACCGGTCCACGGCCGTCCTGGCGCCGACCGGTGTGGCCGCCCTCAACGTCGGGGGACAGACCATCCATTCCTTTTTTCGGTTTCCGCCGACCCTGATCGACCCGGCTACGCTGCGCAGACGCCGGAGCGCCAAGCTGTTCCAAAAGCTGGAAACCCTGATCATCGACGAGGTGTCCATGGTCCGGGCCGACGTGATGGCCGGGATCGATACGGCCCTGCGTCTCCACCGCGACAATGTCCAGACGCCGTTTGGCGGGGTGCAGGTCATCCTGTGCGGCGATCTGTTCCAGCTGCCGCCGATTGTCCGCGAGCGGGACATGCAGACCTTTTTTGACCAGCAGTACGGCGGGCCGTACTTTTTCTGCGCCAAGGTTTTTGAGGAGCTTCAGCCCTGCTCGGTCGAACTGACGACGATCTACCGCCAGCACGATGAGGATTTCATCTATGTGCTGAATAAAATCCGCGAAAACGATGTAGACGCCGAACTGCTGGCCCTATTGAACGCCAGAGTACGGCGGGGCGGCGAGCCGCCCCAGGACTCGTCTTTCATTACCCTGACCGCCACCAACCAGGCCGCGCTGCGCAAGAACCAGGCCTGTTTGGAGCGCCTTGCCGAGCCCGCCCATACCTACCCGGCCGAGGTCAGCGGCCAGTTTGAGGAATCCATCTTTCCGACCGAAGAACTGCTGGAGCTGAAACCCGGAGCCCAGGTCATGCTGATCAGAAACGATCCCTACAAACGCTGGGTCAACGGCAGCATCGGGCGGATCAGCAGCCTGACCGACACCCAGGTGTGGGTCGAGATCGGCGGGACGGTGTATGAGCTGGAACCCGAGACCTGGCACAACATCCGCTACCGCTACAATCAGGAAACGAGTCGCATTGAGGAAGAGGAAGTCGGCAGTTTTACCCAGTATCCGCTCCGCCTGGCCTGGGCGATCACCATTCACAAGAGCCAGGGCCAGACCTTCGACAAGGTCATGATTGACCTGGGTCGCGGCGCGTTCGCCCACGGTCAGACCTATGTGGCGCTCAGCCGCTGTACGTCCCTGGACGGGCTGGTCTTCAGCCGCCCAGTGACGCCCAGAGACATGGTGTTTGACGAGCGGGTGTACGACTGGAAGCGCGTCTTTCCTGCGGCTTCCAAACCGGATTAGAACCCCGGTGGGCTGTCCGCTACAGACACGCCACACACTGAGCAAAGGAGGCCAGATATGACAATAAACCGATACGCATTGCTGCTCGGGGACGCCTACGCGGAACCCCAGGCGGCCTCAGGCTGGCAGCTTTCGCGCTGCCTGCCAGCGAGTGGGCTGTACGGCGCAAACGGCATGCAGTTCGGTCCCGACGGACGGCTGTACGTCACCCAGGCGTTTGGCAGCCAGCTGACCGCGCTTGATGTCGAGACCGGTGCGCCCGAGTTGATCTCGCCCCTGGGCGGGGCGATTGTTGCGCCCGACGACGTGGCCTTTGACTCGCACGGCACAATGTATGTCACCGAGGTCATGAGCGCCCGGGTGTGTCAGCGCACCCCGGCCGGCGAGGTCAGCATCCTGGCCGACAAGCTGCCGGCGGTCAACGGCATCACCTGCCACCAGGATCGCCTGTTTGCCGATGAGTTCCGCGGCCACGGGCGTGTCCTTGAGCTGTATCCGTATGACGAGCGTCCGCCGCGGGTGATTGTGGACGATCAGCGCGGACCGAACGCCCTGGCAGTCGGACCCGACGGCAAGCTGTACTATCCGCTGGTGCCGCTCGGCGAGGTGTGGCGGGCGGATGTTGAAACGGGAGACACCGAGAAAGTCGCCGAGGGCCTCAAGGGCCCGCCGGCGGTGAAATTCAACTCCAGGGGAGAACTCATCGTTCCCCAGGCCGGCAGCGGCGAGGTGGTCCGTATCGACATCCAGACCGGGGCGAAGACCGTCCTGGCCACAGTCCGGCCCGGTATCGACAATATCGCCATCCACCCGGACGACCGGCTGTTTGTATCGCATTTTGTGGACGGCGGGGTGTCTGAGGTGGCGACCGACGGCAGCAATGCTGAGCGGGTTGTGGTGCCGGGTGGCCTAGTCGGTCCGTGGGGGCTGGCGTGCGCCGAGAACGGCGGCCTGTATATTGCCGATGGGCTGAGCCTGGCCACGCTTTCGCCGGCCGGCGAGGTGGGTCGGCTGGGCGGTCTGCTCGACAACAGTTTTCCCGGTTTTGTCAGAGGCATGGCGGCCGGCGCTCCGGGCGAGCTGCTGCTGACCACCATGACCGGCGACGTGGTCCGCTACCATCCTGAGGCGCTGTCTTTCAGCTACGCAATCCGCAAACTCGACCAGCCCTACGGCTTGGCCCGTGAAGCCGACGGCAGCATTGTGGTGGCCGAGGCCGGCACCGGCTCGGTGCTGCGGGTCAATGCCGACGGGCAGTCCTCGCCCGTTGCCAGCGGCCTGTCACAACCGTGCAGTGTGGTGGTGGCCGAAGACGGCAGCCTGTTGGTGAGCGAGCTGGGCCTTGGGCGGGTGAGCCGGATCGATGCCAGCGGCAACACGTCTGCGGTCGCCGACGGCCTGCAACAACCGCTGGCCATGGCCGTGCGCCGCGGCGCGGTGCTGATCCTCGACCACGGCAGCAAGACCCTGGAGAGCGTCGAACTGGCCACCCGCCAGCGCCAGACCCTGGCCAGCCAGCTGCCGGTTGGTAATCCGCCCGGGCTGTCGCGCGGTCCCATGGCCTTTGGCGGCAGTCTGGCCGTGGACCCGGCCGGGACGATCTACATCCCTGGCGACGCCGAGGGCAGCGTCCTGATGCTGCGTGAGGAGTCCTGACGCGGCTATCGCGTTGCTGACAGTGCCGCCGTCGTGGTCGCTGCTCAGCAACGCCCGCGCTTGCGGCCTAAAGCTCAGCCGTATCATTCCTGAGCATCTGGGGTGACTCTGATAGCGACGGTCTTGCCCGACTCCACACGGCTGACGCGTGGCAGCGCAAAGCCCAGCCAGGCGAGCCAGTATTTGTTGCTATAGGCTTCACCCATGCGTTCGACGATAGCCGCGTCCGTAAAAATCTCGGCTTTGCCGGTAAAGGTCAGACCGTCTTCCCCCCCGACGGCGATACGCACGGTGTCGCGCCCGCCCAGAATGCGCCTGGCTTTATACGAGCTTGGCGAGGCGGTGAGATAGATCACCCCATCGGCATACCAGAACCAGACCGGCGCTGCGCTGCCCCATTCGCCACTCTTGCGCTTGGTGGAAAGATATATCTCCTTGGCCGTCTGGAGCTGAGCAATCGTGTCGCTGTCCAGGGCCGCTGCCGTCTGGACCATGCCTGGAATAAGCCCGGCCAGGCAGAGCATGAGTAGGATAAGGAATGTAGAAAGCATAGGCATCACCTCCTCTTATCGAGAGCTGGTACGCAGAGACTGTACGCTGCCCAGGACTCTCAAACAAGGTACGCCGTAACGCCCGCGCTTCCGGCCTGAAGCCCAGCCGTTCGGGTCAGGCCGCCATGATCTTCCGCGAGAAGCTGCCCGTTGCATTGCTCTCTCAAGAGACATGGCTATTATGCCGATATGGACAAAGACGGACAGGGCGAGGCAGCGGCCGGAACCTTGGTCCGCGCCCGCTCGCTGCGCGAGCGTATTCGTGCTCGGCGCCAAGAGGATGTGGCTGACTCTGCCTCTGTAGTCGAGCAACTACGGAGAGGACGAGTGTATGAATTGCTCTAGCGGGTAGCATCTTGTGAAGAGCCACCCGTCCTATTTCTCTCGTCCAATCGGAAGCAGCCGCACGCGGTGATCTCTATCGCCCACAGAGATAATAGCCCCTTCCTCCAGGTCTTGCGCTGATTCCTCTAAAACCTTCTGGAGGCGAGCAATCAAATGAGGGGCTCTTTTGTTCTGGGCTCGAAAGACGACAACGCTTACCGTCTGCGTGCCAGACAAGGCCAGTATTTCCCCAAACCCTAAATCACACGTGAGGATAATGCGCTCTTCGGTGTCGGCTTTGTGAAAAATTTCACCGTCTGGGAGACGCGCCAAGCGCTGCTCTCGCAGGTGGATCGCGTCGTGTCCTTGGTCTCGCAGCCACTGAATAACACCGGAGGGAATGTTCATGTCTCCGAGAAAGCGCATTGACTCTTACGCAGGGTGCACGTCTTCGCGAGCCAGCCAGGCGGCGTAGGCTAATGCCTGCTCAACGTCCTCCCGCTCGAGATCGGGATACTCTCTGAGCACTTCCTCAAAGTCTGCTCCGTGGGCGATCTGGCCCATAATGACAGACACCGGGATACGCATCCCACGGACACACGCCCGTCCGCCCATTATCCGTGAGTCAAAAGTAATCCGGTCGAAGCGTCCGCTATTTTGGGGAGGGCCGTTCGTTTCTTGTGTCGGGTCAATTGCCATCGTGCAAAGCCCCTCTTATCGAGAGTTGGTACGCAGAGACTGTACGCTGCCCAGGACTCTTGAACAAGTCATTCAGACTGACGTTTCTTTCTGCTCTACTCTTCCCGGCTCGGGATGTCTCCCCAGCCCAGGAGTTTGCCGACGCAGTCTCTCTGTCTCGGCGTGAGGCTGTCGAGCCCGGCCGGTGCGATACGGGTCGTCTGATCGAGCAGCGCCGAGCCCCAGTCTTCTGATTCCTGGCCGCCCTCGGGACAAAACGTCGCCCCGAATAAGGACGCCCCAGTCAGGTCTGCGCCGCGCAGATCCGCCCCCCGGAAGTCCGCGCCTTCCAGGTCGGCCGCCCGTCCCCGGTCGGCACGAAACGACGCAGTGCGCAGACGCGCGCCCTCGAAGTGGGCGTTTGACAGATTGGCGCCGTCAAAACACGCCCCATCGAGCTGTGAGCGCTCGAAATGCGCGTCGCGCAGCACGGCTCGTCGGGCTCTGAGACCGGTCAGATTCCGACCGTCGGCGCGAATGCCGAGCAGCTCTCGGTCGGAAAAATCCCGCGCCTTCAGCAGGCGCCGATACAGTTGGTTATCGATGTGGGGAACAATGTAGCGCTGCTCCTGCCATGGGTCGGCCAGGTTGTGATAGCCGGCCTCTTTTTCCCAGTAGCCGAGTGCGTCTTCGGCCAACACCCGAATCTCTTCGAGCCATTTGAGGCTTTTATAAAAATAGCGCTCGCGGACGACGGTCCGGACCGGGCCGCCGTGGCGTTCCGCCAAGGACCGTCCCTCGTAGCTGAGGGCCAGCAGGGTGTTCAGTCCCAGAGCGTCGGCCAGGGGTAGCGAGGTGCTGTGGCTGCGGGCGCTGCGGGCGACAAACGACACAAAGCGCGCCTGGGCCAAGGGCTGGCAGGCGTCCAGCACGGTTTGCAGCGGCACGCCGCCAAAACGCGCCCCAGGCTTCGACCAGCGGGTGACACAGTGGATGTCAATCCGCGCCTCTACCTGTGGCAGAGCCCAGAGTTCTTCCACCGACCAACTGTGTGGCCGCGCGACCAGTCCGCTGACCCGTACCCGCCACGGCTCAGCCCGCCGAGCCGGATCTGGGCCGGGCTCACCGACATACGGCCATTTGCCCGGTGCGACCAGCTGCTGGTGAGGGGGGAGAGAAAACGGCGATGACATGGCGATGTGGAGAGAACAGTGTCTTTCCTGTCCGCCTGTATAGTACACCGCGCTGCTGGGTGAAACCCGGCCAGGCAGGCCAGCAGCCTGTTTTCCCGCCGTCCACAATTTGCTACGAGAAGCAGCAGTGCCGGGAGGATTCACCTATGACAACAGATTTGGTCCAACTCGACGCCACCGCCCAAGCTGAACTCGTCCGCCGTGGCGAGGCCACGCCGCTCGAACTGGTCGAGGCCGCCATCGCCCGGATTGAGGCGGTCAACCCCCAGCTGAACGCGGTGATTACCCCGCTGTTTGACAAAGCCCGGGCCGGAGCTGCTTCGGCCGAGCTGCCCGACGGTCCGTTCCGGGGCGTGCCGTTCCTGCTGAAAGACCTGGGCTGTCATTCGGCGGGCGACCCCTACCATGAGGGCCTGCGGTTTCTGCGCGACCTGAACTGGGTGGCTGAGCAGGACACGTATATGGCGGCCAAGCTGCGCCAGGCCGGTTTTGTGTTTGTCGGCAAGACCAACACGCCGGAGCTGGCCATCCTGCCGACGACCGAGCCCGAGGCGTATGGCCCGACCCGTAATCCGTGGGACACCGGCCGCTCGCCGGGCGGCTCAAGCGGTGGCTCTGCGGCGGCGGTTGCCGCAGGCATGGTGCCTGCCGCGCACGCCAACGACGGCGGCGGCTCGATTCGTATTCCAGCCAGCGCCTGTGGGCTGGTCGGGCTCAAACCCTCGCGGGGCAGAATTTCTTTGGGGCCGGAGCACGGGGAGTTCTGGCAGGGGATGGCGGTCGAGCACGTGGTGACCCGCTCGGTGCGCGACTGCGCGGCCATCCTTGATGTTGTCGCCGGTCCGATGCCGGGCGACCCCTACACCGCCCCGCCACCGGCCCGACCGTATCGGCACGAGGTCGGCCGCGATCCGGGCCGGCTGCGTATCGGCCTCATGACCAGCGCGCCCGGCGGCGTCATTCCCGTTCATCCGGACTGTGTCGCCGCGACCCGGGACGCGGCGCGGCTGCTGGAGTCGCTCGGTCACGGGCTGGAAGAGTCGTACCCCCCGGCCCTGGATGACCATAAAACGCGCGGCCGGCATTTCTGGGCTGTACTGACCAGTCAGGTGGCCGCCAGTCTCGACGCCTGGAGCAAAAAAACCGGCCAGACGCTCGAACCTGACGTGCTCGAACTCAACACCCGCACAGCGGCTGAAATCGGCCGGACGCGGACAGCGCGGCGCTATGTTGAGGCTGTTGAATGGCTGCACACCGACGCCCGGCGGATTGCCGACTGGTGGGAGCAGGGCTTTGACCTGCTGCTGACGCCGACCATGGCCGAACCGCCGCCCCGGCTGGGACAGTTCGTCGCCACGCCGGATGATCCCATGGCGGCCGCCCGGCGAACCGCCAGCCTGGCGCCTTTTACGCCTGCGTTTAATGTGACCGGTCAGCCGGCCGTGTCGCTGCCGCTGACGTGGAATGCTGACGGCCTGCCGGTCGGCGTGCATCTGGTGGCGGCCTCCGGGCGTGAGGACGTGCTGATTCGGCTGGCGGCCCAGTTGGAGCAGGCCCGACCGTGGGCCGACAAGTGGCCGCCGGTGCGGGCCTAGGCTGGCGTGTGAATGGGGCTCGGATGCCGTCGCCCGCGTCACCCGATCCTCTTCCCCGCAGCTGTCCGGCCGCCCTTCTCCCGCCGTGATCTGGCGCCGCCGGTCCGCGTTGCCAAAGCTTTTCTTTCCCCTCGGCTTGCAGTAGAGTGGCCGGTGTCTGATGAACATGGATCATCCGCACCTCCTTGTGTGGCGGTCAGGATGATCCACACCGCTTTGGGAGGAGAACTATGCCTGATGGTGCCCTAACTGGTCTGAAGATCGTTGAACTGAGCGAACGGGTGACAGGTCCGTTTTGTACCAAAGTCATGGCCGACCTGGGGGCGGAGGTGATCAAGATTGAAAAGCCCGGCAGTGGCGATGTCGCCCGCACGCGCGGTCCATTTCCCGGCGATGAGCCGCACCCCGACCGCAGTGCCCTGTTTCTGTACCTCAACACCAATAAAATCGGCATTACGCTGGATATCACCCAGCCGCAGGGGGCGGACCTGTTTCGGGGTCTGGTGAAAGACGCCGATATCCTGGTCGAAACCCAGACCCCCGGCTTTCTGGACGATCTGGGGCTGGGCTATGCGAGTCTCCACCAGCTGGCGCCCCAACTGATTGTGACCTCGATCTCCCCGTTCGGACAAACCGGCCCCTACCATCAGTACAAGGCGTACAATCTCAATAACTTTCATGCCGGTGTGGTCGGGTATGAGACGCCGTTCAACTATGTGACCGATCCTGAGAACGAACCGCCGGTCAAAGCCGGCGGTCAGCAGGCGGACCTGCTGAGCGGCTGGACTGCGGCGTCGGCGACGATGAGCGCGGTGTTTCTGCGCGAACAGACCGGTGAAGGACAACACGTTGATATCTCCGAGGTCGAGGCGGTCGCCCACATGGTTCGTCCCAATACCGCGCTGTATACGCACGAGCCGCCGGACGGTCCCAACCGCAGTCGGTTTCTGCGGCGGACAAAGTGGGGCCTGGCCTATGTCTTTCCGTGCAAAGACGGCCATGTTGCGCTGTTGGCGCTGACCGATCAGCACTGGGAGAGTCTCAAGGTGCTGATGGGTCGGCCTGAGTGGGCGGACAGCGAGCTGTTTACGACCCTGATGAGCCGCTTTCAGAATCTCGACGCGCTGGAAGTGTCGGTCGCCGCCTGGATTGCCGAGCAGAAACGCGATGATCTGGCCCGAGAAGGCCAGGAGCTGCATATTCCGGTTTTTCCGGTGCGCGACATGCGAGAGGTCGTCGAGTCCAGCCAGTTCCGGGACCGCGAATTTTTTATTGATATTGACCACCCGGCAGCCGGGCCGATCACGTATCCCGGTGCCCCGTTCAAGTTTTCGGTCACTCCGTGGCAGGTTCGCTCGCCTGCGCCCCAGCTCGGCCAGCACAACAGCCAGGTGTATGGCGAGCGGCTGGGCTTGAGTGCGCAGCAGCTGGAGCAGCTCCACGGCGATGGGGTGATCTGAAACAGGCTGGGGCACAGACCCAACCGTTCATCTGGATAAGGAGGGAAGAGCATGCCATTACCACTCGAAGGGATTCGCGTTGCCGATTTTGGCTGGATTCTGGCCGCACCACAGTGCACCGCGTGGCTGGGAGCGATGGGTGCCGAGGTCATTCGGATTGAATCGCACCAGCGCATAGACATCATTCGCTTTCTGGGCCAAGACCCCCGCAAAGAGATTACGCCGAACGGCTCTCCGCTGTTTAGCGGCCTCAATTTCAGTAAAAAAAGCATCACCCTCAATTTGAGTCATCCGCGCGGTATCGCCCTGGCCAAGGAGCTGATCAAACACAGCGATATCGTTGTGGAAAATTTCACCGGCGGCGTGATGAAACGCTGGGGCCTGGGCTATGACGACCTGCGCCAGCTCAAGTCCGACATCATCATGGTGTCGGGGACGCCCGTCGGCCAGTCCGGTCCGGATAGTCACTGTGTGGGCTGGGGACCGATTACCCAAGCCTCGGCCGGGATTTGTCACCTGACCGGCTATGAGGATGGGCCGCCGAGCAGTTTGGGCGGCTCCTGGCCGGACTATATGGTCGGGGTGGCCATGTCCTACGCCGTCCAGGCGGCGCTGTTCTGCCGCAAACGGACCGGCAAAGGCCAGTATATCGATCTGGCTATGGCCGAGGTGGTGACCTCGATGCTGCCCGACGCGGTCATGGACTACACCATGAACAGGCGCGATCAAGGCCGGATCGGCAACCACGACACGCTCATGGCCCCGCATAATGTGTATCGCGCCAAAGGCGACGACAGCTGGGTCACGATTGTTGTCGAGACCGAACAAGAGTGGCGCAGCTTATGTGGGGCGGTCGGCCATCCCGAGTGGATTGAAGACGAGCGGTTCAAGGATCAAAAGAGTCGCAAGGCCAACGAGATCGAGCTTGACGAGCTGCTGACGGCGTGGACACGCGAGCGCACCAATACCGATATCATGCACCAGCTCCAAAAGGTCAGGGTGGCGGCCACGCCGGTCTTTGATACCGAGAGCCTGCTCAACGACCCCCAGTTTCAAACCCGCGAATTTATGGTCTCGCCCCCCCATCCCGAGACCGGTGGGCATCCGGTCTCGGGCATCCCCGGCATATACAGCGGCTTTGAACCCCAGTATGGCCAGGCGCCGTGCCTGGGCCAGCACACCGAGTCGGTGTGCTGTGACCTGCTGGGACTGTCCCGTGAAGAGGTCGCCCGGCTGCAAGACGAGAAAGTATTGTATTAGTGCCGCATCCGGGGCCGTGTGGCTGCCCTTTTCGTCAGCAGGGAACGTGTGAACTGGTGGACCCTGTCGGACAACACGTTCCCTGCTGTTGGCAGCCCTTGGCGGTGGCGAGCCCATGACGCGCGGTCTGTTTGTCCTGGCCCTGGCTATTTTCGCCACCATGCTGGGCAACGGGGTGGTCATGCCGTTCATCCCGCTGTATTCCCAGCAGTTCGGAGCCGAGGGCTTCACCATCGGCGTTCTGTTTGGCTCGCATTCGGCCTCGCGCACCTTTTTGCTGCCCTTCATCGGTCGAGCCTCCGACCGCCGCGGCAGAAAGGAATTTCTGCTGTGGGGCCTGGCCTTGTATGCCGCCTCCTCGGTCGCCTTTCTGTTGGCCAATAGTCTGTTTGTCCTGACCCTGGTGATGGCCCTCCAGGGTGTGGCGACGGCCATGGTCCAGCCCATCTCCATGGCCTATGTCGGCGATCTGACGCCTAAGGGTCAGGAGGGCAGGTATAGCGGCTATATCAATACGGCTTTTCTGGGCGGCGTGGCGGGTGGGCCGGTGTTGGGCGGCGTGGTCAGAGACCTGTATAACATGCAGGCCAGCTTCATTCTGCTGGGTATCCTGAGCCTGCTGTCTCTGATCCTGCTGTGGCTGTTCCTGCCCGAGGTCCGCCATGAAAAGAACACCGATACCACCGCGCATCTCCCCTTGCGTGAGATCTTTTCGTGTCATCCGCTGGTCGGCATGTCGGTCTTTCGTCTCAGCTATGCGGCGGCGAATGCGGCTATCTGGGTCTTCGTGCCCCTGTTGGCCTCCCAGCTGTTGGCGCTCAGTACCTCCCAGATCGGTCTGCTGATTTCGCTCAATGTGCTGGTCAGCACGGTTATGCAGGCGCCGTGCGGCCGGCTGGCCGACCGGGTCACGAATAAAGTCACGCTGATTGTGATCGGTGGACTGGTCAGCGCGGTGTCGCTAGCCCTGTTTCCGCTTGCAACGACCTATTGGCATCTGGTGGTGCTCAATCTGCTCGTCGGCGCCGCGTTTGGTCTGGCCTATCCGGCTCATATGGCGGTGGCCATGGAGAACGCCAAGGGCTTTGGCATGGGGACGGTGATGAGCCTGCTGCTGACGGTCCACAGCTTTGCGATGACGGTCGGGCCGATGCTGTTCGGTCTGGTCATCGATCTCTACAGCCTGAACGGCGTGTTCTACAGCGGCGGCCTGTTCGGCCTGCTGGTGACGATTGCCTGCTATATGCTGACCGTCTTACCGGTGACCCCGGCCGAGCCGACGGCGGAC
This sequence comes from uncultured Binatia bacterium (SeqCode), assembly GCA_965243735.1. GTDB lineage: Bacteria > Desulfobacterota > Binatia > Bin18 > Bin18 > JAAXHF01. The sequence continues at coordinate 566,025 of CBDEVZ010000008.1, read as the reverse complement.
AAAGAGCCGCTCGTCGCTGATTGATAGCATGGGCTCTGTTTTTCCATCGTCTCAGGATTTCTGGTAGAAAAGATGTGAGTACCGTGATAGTTCCGTGGAACTCTTGAGGGAGAAGCTGGCTGTGTAGCTCAAGGCGCAGAGGATACGTATGGCTGAAAACGACAAATCTCGCTCGGATTCTGATGCGGTTCAAAGCAAGGTCGAGTTTCACTACATTAAATCTAACCATTTCCGGGTGATTCACGCTGATGGTGTCTACGGAGGGGCGACTCCGAGAGGCTTCATCCATATGGATTTCTTCTCTGAACGTAGCCCTATTCCACAAAAAATAACCCAGGAAGTAACTGCGTCTGGCCAACTAGGAAAAGAGATAGCGGCTGAGAGTGAGAGGAAGGAAGGAATTGTTCGTGAGGTTGAAGTCGGAGTGATGATCAGTCTCGAACAGGCACGGTCTCTGACAAAATGGCTTGAAGAAAAAATCCAGCTGCTTGAGACCACTTTGAAATAGCAACGTCAAGAAGAGGAGAAAGGCTGATGGAGTTCGCACTTTCCCTTGTCAAGCCACCTTCCATTGGGCCGTCAGACGGGAGATATGCTCGGCAGAATCTCGCGAATTCCTCTGGGATTACTCCACTCTTCGGCCTTTTTCGCGGTCAGGAACTCTTCGGTTCATCTGAGGCGTTGGATATCAAGGGCAAGTATTTGCTGACTGAACTTAAACCCATAAGAGGGGAGCAGCCATCAAAAGCAATCCCACAAGCCCGCCCTGCTTCAGGGGGACGACGAGTAGAACTGGAATGGCGTCGGACACACCGAGAGGAACTCCTTCAATATGCTGGACAGTATGTTGTGTTGGAGGGGGAAAAAGTTATCGCCCACGGGACAGATCCGTATGGGGTGATAGTAGAAGCGCGAGCAGAAGATATCCCTATCCCCTACATCTTCTTTGTTGATGATGCTCCAGAAGATGCAAGCCGTACAGGGCTATAGTCTATGGTGAGAGTAGATTACATCCATGAAATCCCCTATGGCGCTGATGAAACGACTGGCAGGCTATTTCCGAGGCTCTTGGTTCAGCTAGTGAATCCTCGGGACAAAACGCGAGCACTCGAGACAGATACGTTCATAGACACAGGTACTGAAAAGTCGGTGTTCAGTGCATATTGCGCTCGAGCCATTGGTCTTAATGCCAGCGACGGATCTTCTTTTTCATGGACCACCTCTGCTGGAGGGAATTTTTCAGGCAGGCTCCATCCGGTACGACTGATCTTACATGGGACCGATGAGTTCAATATTGGTACGTTCGATCTGGATCTCGGATTCAAGGAAGACGGCGCCATAGATGATCTTAGGCGTAATCTCCTCGGCCGGGATTTCTTGGATCAGATTCAGATAGGCTTCCGCGAACATCACCAAGTCTTTTTCATCTCACCTACTCCTTAACTCTCCTGTGAGGGAGCCGACTTACGCAAACATGCCAAACGTCTCGAATTCACCTCGCAGCAGCGCGGCCGGATCAGGATAGCCCAGCCACTCTTTGATCAGCGTGGCGTACACCCGACGAAAGTCGGTGGTGTAGTGCAGATTGCCGTCGTCCAGCTCGGTCAGGCTGGGGGGACTGCCGTACAAGCCGCCTCTGACACTGTCGCCCAGCACAAAGACCGGGGTGGCCGTGCCGTGATCGGTGCCCTTGCTGGCGTTCTCGGGGACGCGGCGGCCGAACTCGGTGAAGACCATGACGGTCACATCCTTGCCCCGGCCGATCCGTCCCAGGTCTTCAATAAAGGCCCGCAGCGCATCCGCGGAGTAGGTCAGGAGCCGGGTGTGCAGGTCGAGTTGGTGGACGTGGGTGTCAAAGACATTCCCGGCGTAGCTGACATAGTACAGCCGGGCCGGCATGTCGGCGTTGATCAGGGCGGCGACCTTGCGCAGGTCCAGCCCCAGACCGGCCGAGCGAGCGCCATAATCGACCGGGCTGTCATAGTCGGCCCAGGCTTGGCGGACAAAGGCGGCGCTGTGGGTGGCGTTTTCGACCAGGCCATTCAGGAAGGCCAGCGAAGCGTTGGGCGTCGACCGGCCCTGGCTCAGGCGCTGAAAGACGGGCTGCTGTTGATACACGCCCTTGCGCGAAAAACTTTCCGGATCGTAAAAGACCAGCGGAGAGTGATGGCGGCTACGCACCGCCAGGGACTGGGCGGTGGCGATATTGACCAGATAGTTGCGGCTCACCTCTGGGTCCAAGGCGTCGGCCAGGCGGCCCAGCCAGCCGAGTTTTTCGCCGGTGTGGGGAATGCCGGTGTGCCAGAAGCCCATCGAAGAGAAGTGGGACAGGATCGGCTTGTCATAGCCGCAGCCGTGTACGATGGCGAGTTTGCCGTCCCGGTACAGCCGCTCAAAGCCGAACAGGGCGGGATGAAAACCGAAGTGCTCATCAATCGTGCGCAGACTCTTGGCCGGAATGCCGAGCGTGGGACGGAGTTGGTAGTATCTATCGTCCCCGTAGGGGACAACCGTATTCAAGCCGTCGTTGCCGCCCGACAGTTCAACCACCACCAGAATGCGCTCAGGGTGGGTAGTCGGCCGGCTAGGCGCATCGGCCCAGGCCGTAAGCGGGCGGTGGAGCGCTCCCAGGCCAAGGCCCAGGCCGTAGGCGCCGACCCGCAGCGCCTGACGACGGGTGAAGAGACGAGTGGCAGACATAGATGCTTCTCCTTATCCCAGCTGATAGGCGGAGGTGCTCATGATCAAATGCACCAGCAGCCGGAGCGGCTCTTCCAGATAGCTCAGGGCCGGAGCAATCTCGTCAGTACCCAGCTCCTGGCTCAAAAAATCAATCAAGGCCCGCCGTTCATCCGTCCCGAGCGGCACCCTCAGCAGGTGGGCGGCAAAATACTCCACCACTTCGGCGCTGGTCTGCAAACCGGCCTCGGTCACCATAGCGGTCAGGCTGAGTTGCGCTGCCTGGCGGGGAATGGGCTTGACCCGCCGGAAGGCTTCCAGCCAGCCGTGGGTGCTGCCGTAGCGGGTATTAAAGTCCTCGTCCGCCCCGGCCATCTGGTTGAACATGGAGACCTCAGCCATGCCCTCGCCGTCCATGGCATTGTCACTTGCCCCGGCGTCCATCTGCATTTCCGGGCTGCGTTCGATGGTCGCCTGGCTGATCTCATAGCCCTGGGTGATTTTCACCGCTACCTTACGGTTCAGCTCCGGCATGCGCTGGTCGGGCGGCTGAAAGTTGGCAATATCGGGAAAGAGCACCTCTCGGGCAAAATTGCCCCGTTCGAGTAGCAGGGCCGGGGTGACCCAGCTCCGCCCGCCTTCCCAGCCGGCGACGTTGGGCGGGTGGAAGAGTTCCTGGCCCAGGCTGCGGGTGATCGTGTTGAAGTCGGGCACGCCCGGAATTTCGCGCAGTCCGAGTTTGCGATAGGTCGAGACCACCAGATGAACCGGGCTCTTGATTTGGGTGGCGTAGGCCGGCGGGCTGTAGAAGTCGCGCGACACAAAGATGGTCCGCAGCAGGTCGCCGATATCGTAGCCGCCTTCCTGAAAGCGTTTGCCCAACTCGGCGATCAACTCGGCCGACGGGTCGTCGTGCACGAAATAGCGGTACAGCTTGGCGGCGATGAAGCGGGCGGTGACGGGCTGCTCCAGGATGATGTCGATAATCTCCACCCCGTCAAAATTACCGCTGCGTCCCAAAAAGGTCTTGTGACCGTCGTCGTGCAGTTCGGGTTTGACCACAAAGCGCAGGCCGTCATTCGTCCAGCCGGTGAACGCGCGGGCCGCCTCGCGGATGTCGGTCTCGGTATAATTCCCGACGCCCATGGTGAACAGCTCCAGGATTTCCCGACCGAAGTTTTCGTTGGGGCTGCCCTTGATATTTTCTCCGGCGTCCAGATACACCAGCATGGCCGGATCTTTGGCCACGCCAATCAGCAGATCGCGAAAGCTGCCGCTGCCGTGTTGATGGAACAGGGCCAGCTGTTTGAGGGATTTGCGATAGTCGCGCAGCTTGGTATCCGAGGTGGCGAAATGCCCGTGCCAGAACAGGGCCAGCTTTTCCTCCAGCGGTCGCTGGGTGGTCAGCATCCGGTTGGCCCACCACTGGGCCGCCCGGCGCACTTCCAGATAGTCGGCCCGCAGCCAGTAAAAGAAGCGGTTGACCACCGGTTGGAGCGGGCGGTCGCCACCCGGCTTGATTGTGACGCCCATGGCCTCGCCGTTTTCCCGAGCAATCCGCACGGCCTCAACCCGACTCTTGGGAAACGGCTCAACCGGGGGATCAAAGATGTTGGATTCGTCAAACGCTGGCAGGTGGCCGTTGGCAATGGTGTGATAGTTGACCAGCCGCTCGACCGCTTGCTGTGGTGTCAGAGCAGCCAGCTGATTGATCTCCTCAGGCGGGCCGCCAAAGCCGGCTCGCTCCAACAGGTGGGCCGCCCGGTCACGGCTCCAGGCGTCCACTGGGATCGGCCGCAGGTCTCCGGCCCAGTCGAGTGGACCGGCCCGCCGGTCGGACACAGACGCCGCCTGCACTCCCCCTGCCTGCCACATCAGGAGGGCCAACAGCATACCCCCCAGTCTCCAGATCGCCGCGAGCCCGAGACGGCGCAGCAGACCGGATTGACGTCTCAACACGGCTTTCAGCATGCTCCCATCATGCATCGTCCATCGCCGGGAGTCCAGATGTGTGCCTTGACCTGGCATTCCTTCTAAAGGTAATCGTGGTAACATCCCCAGTCCAAAAGGGGAGGCTGGTGATCGTCTCGTGTCCACGCTGAACAGGAGGGTGCTATGGCGGGCCGTTTGAACAAGGTCATTGAGCTGCTTGAGGCTGGTCAGGTGGTGTTTGGCGGAGGTATGGTCTGGACCGGCAACGCTGACGAGGCCATGGCGTACGCCGACCTCGGCTATGATTTTATTATTTTTGAAATGGAGCACGAGGGCTTCGATCTGCCCGGACTGCGCCACTCGCTCCAGTCTCTGTTGAACCGCAAGCAGATTGTCGCCCACGCCTCCTTGCAGCCCACTGTAGTGCCGTTTGTCCGGGTTCCGCCAAACGCCCGCGAGCGCAACCAGTGGGTCATCAAACAAACCCTGGACACCGGGGTGTATGGCTTGATTGTGCCGCATATGGACACGGTTGAGCAGGCCAAAGCCGCAGTGATTGCCAGCCGCTATCCCCAGGCCGAAGGGGTGGACGATTTTGAGCCGGTGGGCGAACGGGGCTGGTGGTATCGCCTCGCGCCCCGGTATTGGGGACTGGGGGTCCAGGAATATTATGATGTAGCCGACCTGTGGCCGCTCGACCCGAACGGTGAGCTGTTTTTCATGCCGATCATTGAAGGCGTCCAGGGGGTGCGCAATCTCCCGGCAATTTTGCGCGAGGTCAAGGGTATCAGCGCGATCTGGGCCGGGCCTGGCGACCTGTCGATTGAGCTGGGGACGCGGGGGAATATGGCCGACCCGCGAGTCGAAGAGGGCGTGCAGCAGGTGTTGAAAACCTGTCAGGAATTTGGCGTGCCATGCGCCGTGTTTGCCAGCCCGCGGGACGTGGAAAAGCGTATCGAACAGGGCTTTCGTATCATTATCTCCGGTCCAAGCCGCACCGACCAGACCTTGACGACGGGAAAACAGGTGGCGGGACGCTGAGCCCCGTCAGCTCTATGGGAAAAGGGATGACACAGACAGGACGATATCTGCACCGACGACGGATCGCCCTCCTGCTGATTTGGATGAGCAGCTGGGCGGCGCCCGCTTTTTCCCAAACTCCGGCAGGCGCGACACGGGCGGCGCTGCGCCTGGAGCAGGTCGAGCTGGTTGATAGCGGCCACGCCAAGCGTGTTACCTTGCAGTTCTCCCAGCCTCCGACTGCGCTCAAGGCTTTTGCCCTGGGTTCCCCGTCCCGTGTCGTGATCGACGTCCAGGGGTCGCCCAGAGCCTTTCCGTCGGCCACATATGCGGCCCAGGACAGCCTGATTCAGCGCGTGCGGGTCGGATTTCATAAGGAGTACATCCGCTTCGTGCTCGACCTGAAAAAGGGGACCTTTATTCCGCCCTTTTCTATTGAGCAGAAACAGGCGACGGTGACCGCCAGTCTTCAGGTTCTGGGCCAGACTGCCGCCAGAGGGAATCGTGATAACAGAACGATTCCCTTTGCTGACGCCACGTCTCAGGTTCTCTTTTCACGCCGCAGCTCGTCGGCCATAGCGCGGGCTCTCGACCAGCCGACTCAAACGAGTCAGGCCGAGCCGGTCGTCCAGGCGGCTCGGACTCCTGCCACAGCTCCTTCTCCCCCTCGGCCGGTCGTCCAGGCGACCCGGCCTCCCGAGCCGCCTGCGCCTGCGCCCAGCCCATCGCCGCCTGCCCGAGCGTCACGTTTGTTCCGGCCCGAAGAGCAGGCGGCCCGGACGAGGAGCGCCCGTGTCCCCTCCGCTCAAGCCGACAACACGGCCACGGCCCCTCTTCTCATGCCTGGAGCTTCGCTCATACGTCCGTCCTCTTCCTCTCCCCAGCGTCCGGCGCAGCGGCCGTACTCCCTGCTGAGCCCGGCCGGCACCGCCCGGGAGAGCGCGGCGCGGCCGTCTGCCGGCCGCACCGGCGCGGCCCGGTCTGCGCGGTCGCCTCGCCAACTGGCCGCCATCTCTCCCCGCGATGCGCTGCGGCGGCCGTCCAAAAAAACGCCGCCTGCGCCCAGCCTGTCTCAGGAGGCCCGGCGTCATCTGGGAAAAGGACAGATTCTGTACGATCAGGGAAAGCTGACCGAGGCGATCGCCGAGTGGCGAGAGACGGCCCGCCTGGCGCCCAACCATGCCAAGGCCCACCACCTGCTGGGCCTTGCCCTGCAGGACCAGGGCAATACCGAAGAAGCGGTCGGCGAACTCCAGACCTCGGTACGTCTCGATCCCGAAAACGCCACGGCCTACGTGCATCTGGCTCAGGCTTTGGAATCCAAAGGGGACAGTCAGGGCGCGCTGGGCGCCTATAACAAGGCCCTCGAACTGGTGCCGACATCGGCCCACGTCCACAATCGGCTCGGCCATCTGCTCGCCGCTCAGGGCGACTGGCAGGGCGCCGTCAAAGAGTGGCAACAGACGACCGATCTTCAGCCGGATTATTCCTACGCCTACGCAAACCTAGGCGAAGCTCTGGAACAGATTGAAAAAAAGAAAGAAGCTCTGGAGGCCTATCAACAAGCGGTCCTGCTTGACCCGGCCGCGCCGTTTGCCTCCGAGGTTCGCCGGCGGATTGTCCGCCTGAGCACGGACGACCTCTGATTTGTTATCACGATTCCCTTTTGAATCGAACAGTCGCCCGTGGCCGGCTGAGTGAAGCCGCCAGGGCCTAGAATTCCAGAGAGGCCGTTTCCTCAGGCCGGTGATGGGGTGGCTGGTGTCGTTTGACCTCCCCGCGCCGATGCTGGACATAGTCCTCTAAACGTCGGCGAGCCGCCTCAAACGCCTCTCGAATCGCCTGTCGCAGGTCGGCCGTTTCGTGGTGGTTGACCACCAGCTCGGCTCCGGGGACGGTCATATCGATCCGGGCTGTGTACGGACCGCCCTTGCGATGGTGGTGAACCGGCCCTTCCAGCACAACTCGACATTTCAGAAGGCGGGGATAGACGGCGGCCAGCTTGGCGGCTTTGTCTTGGATGTGATGGACTGTTGCGCGGGTCAGAGAAAGGTCTTTGGGGGTCAGGTGAAGGGTGAATTGCATATGCGTCTCCTCTCTCGCATGTGAAGAGGAAACGTGTCGCCCACACCGTATGAAGAGGCTGATACGTTTCCTCTTTGGAGCGGATCGGTTGGAGCCTACGGCTCCAACCCGGGGGCCAGGACGAGGAGATTACATATTCAAACGGAAGCCGACTTTGATTTTGACCTGAAACTGGTTGACCCGGCCTTCTTGAATCAGGCCGCGAGCTTCGACTACCTCGAACCAGTCCAGATTTTTGAGGGTCTGGTTGGCGCGGCTGATGGCGTTCTGGATCCCGTCTTCAATGGATGTCTCTGAGACGCCGACGAGTTCGATCAGTTTATACGTTTTTTCTTGCATGGATACGGCTCTTCCTCTCTATGTGTTGGGTCGGTGTGTCGGCAGCAGGAAACGTGTTGACCTTCAGAATCCATCGGAGAACATGTTTCTTGCCGAGTGTGGGTGGCTGCCCTCCTATCCGGTGGCCCAGCTGCGCATCTCTTCGTCGCTCAGGTAACGGAACCCAACGTCAAGCGTGACCTGATACTGCCCAACCTTGCCCTCGACAACCGTCCCGCGGACCTCTTTGACTTCAAACCAGTCCAGGGCCTTGAGGGTCTGGTTGGCGCGATCAATGGCGTTGGACACCGCGTGAGAGATCGAAGTGTCCGAGACCCCAACGATCTCGGTAATCACATACGTTTTGTCCTGCATACGTTTCTCCTTCCTCTCTTCTTGCCTTTCTTGTTCAAATCTAACCTGACTTGGTCCGAGTCGCCATGCTTGAGAAGTGATATTACGGTGACATTACGGTGTCTTGTGGTCAAGCTCGGGGATGATATGAGGAGGATATGAGACCTGGAGTGCACATCAACTTTCCCCCCTTTCGCCTTGATCTGGGGAATGAATGTCTGTGGCATGGAACCCAGTCCATCGCCCTGAAACCCAAGGATTTTGCCGTCTTACAGTGTTTGGTGGACCAGCCCGGACAGCTGGTTACCAAACAGGAACTGCTCGACAGCGTGTGGTCTGGGACAACGGTCAGCGACGGGGTGCTCAAGGTCTGCATTCGTCGCCTGCGGCGCGCGCTGGGCGACGCGGCAACACAACCCCGGTTCATCGAGACCGTCCATCGACGCGGCTATCGGTTCATTGCCCCGCTGTCTTCGGCGGCCGGAGTCGGGCCGCCTCAGGCCGACTCCGGCCTGCCTACGCTCGTCGGCCGCGAGCAGGAACTGAGCCGGCTCCACGACTGGTTCGGCCGGGCTCAGGCCGGTGCCCGCCAGATCGTGTTTGTGACCGGCGAGGCCGGCATTGGCAAAACAACGCTGGTTGAGGCCTTTCTGGCTCAGGTCGAACACCCCGCCTCGGTGTGGGTCGGACGCGGACAGTGTATTGAGCAGCACGGGGCGGGCGAGGCATATATGCCGGTGCTGGAAGCCCTGGAGCGGCTATGTCGGCGGACCGACGGGCGGCGTCTGATGGCCGTCCTGGCCCAACACGCCCCAAGCTGGCTGGCGCAGCTGCCCTCTTTGCTTGAGCCGGGCGAACTCGAAGCGCTCCAGCGCCGCATTCAGGGCGTCACTCGCGAGCGGATGCTGCGCGAGATGGTCAAAGCCCTGGAAGCCCTGACCACCGAGATCTGTTTGGTCTTGGTGCTCGAAGACCTGCAATGGAGCGATCACTCCACCCTGGCCCTGCTGTCGGTCTTGGCCCAGCGGCAAGAGGCGGCCCGCCTGTTGGTGCTGACGACCTACCGACCGGCCGACATCTCGAACGCCGCCCATCCGCTCGCCGCCCTCAGCCAAGAGCTGCACCTGCACCGCCAGTGTGGAGAACTGTCGCTGGCATTTCTGACGGCGTCGGCCGTTGGGGAATATCTGGCCGACCGTTTCCCGCTTGCTGCCCCGGACCACGCCCGGCTGACCGCGTTGCTGCACCGGCAGACGGACGGTAATCCGCTCTTTCTGGTGAATCTGCTGGACTATCTGGTCGCCCACGGCTCCCTGAGCGAGGTCAACGGACGCTGGGAAGTTCAAGCGCGGCTGTTCGACCTGGCGAGTATGGATGATGGCCAGGACTGGGTGCCCGACAGTTTACGGCAGATGATCGAGAAACAAATCGACCGCCTGAATCCACACCAACAGCAGCTGCTTGAGACGGCCAGTGTGGCCGGGGTCGAGTTTTCCGCCGCAGCTCTGGACGGCGCTGTGGGCCACGCTGACTCACATTTCATACAGGCTGAGGAGCACTGCCAGGCCCTGGCCCGCCAGAGAAAATTCCTGTCCGCCGACGGCTGGACCGAATGGCCGGACGGCACTGTGGCCGGCCGGTATCGATTTATCCATTCGCTGTACCAGAACGTCTTGTACGGGCGTATCCCGGTCGGCCGCCGCCTCCAGCTCCACCGCGCCATTGGAGAACGGGAAGAGCAGGCGTATGGCGAACGGGCCGGAGAGATTGCGGCCGAACTGGCCATGCACTTTGAGCAGGCGCGGATCTTTGACCGCGCCGTTCCCTATCTGCAACAGGCGGCCCATAACGCCCTGCAACGGTGCGCCTACCAGGAAGCCATCGCCCATCTGTCACGCGGCCTGTCTCTGCTCGGTCGGCAAGACCCGACAGGCAAGCGGACGATGATGACCGAGTCCACTCTTGCACCACCGGACCATCACCGCGCCCAACAGGAAATCGCCCTGTCGCTCAGCCTCAGCGTGCCGCTGGCCATGACCAAAGGCTATGCCGCTCCAGAAGTCGAGGAGGTCTACAGCCGGGCGCGCAGCCTGTGTGAGGCAATTGGCGAGACCCGTCAGCTCTTTCGGGCGCTGCGCGGGCTGAGCGCGGCGGCTCTGATTCGGGGCGAGTTCCACACTACCCGCCGCTTGGGAGAGCAGTTCCTGGCCCTGGCCGAGCGCCAGACCGAGCCGACCCTGCTGCTCTCGGCTCATAACACCCTGGGGATTACGCACTTTCATCTGGGCGAGTTCGGCCGGGCACGGGATCATTTCGAGCAAGGGCTGGCCCTGTACGATCCCCACCGTCGTCGGGCTGACGGATTTGTTCAGGATCCGGGTGTCGTATGTCGCTCGTATACCGCGCTATCGTTGTGCCTGCTCGGTTTTCCGCACCAGGCCCGCGATAGCGCCCGCCAAGCCGTGTCCCTGGCCCGCCAGCTCGCCCATCCCCACAGCCTGGCCTATGCGCTGGGCTGTGCGGCCATTGTGTCGCATATGTGCCGGGATGAACACGACACCCGGGCGTTTGCCGAGGAGACGATCGCGGTGTCGCAGGAACACGGCTTCGCCTACTGGCTGGCCCTGGGAACGATCCTGGTGGCCGACGGCCACAATCAGCAGAATCCGGCGGTGGACGGGATCGGGCAGATTTGCCGGGGACTGGCCGACTGGGGCGCGACCGGAGCGCAGGTCATGCGCCCCTATTATCTGGCGGTTCTGGCCGAGGCGTATGCCACGGCAGGGCGGCTGGCCGACGGCTTGCAGACCGTTGACGAGGCTGTGGCATTGGTCGGGGAGACGCACGAGCGGTTTTGTGAGGCCGAGCTGTACCGAATCAAAGCCGAGCTTGTGCTGGCCCGGGAAGGCGAGCGGTACGGCACGAACGGCAGCGGGCACGACTCGCGAACCCGACCTCTGGTTGAGGAGTGTTTTCAGCGGGCGATTGCGCTCGCCCGCCGACAGCAGGCCAGGTTATGGGAGCTGCGGGCGGTTGTGGGTCTGAGCCGGGCGTGGCAAAGCTGGGGACGGCGAACCGAGGCGCGGAAGCTGTTGGAAGACAGTCTGGTCGGGTGTGATACGGCCGGGGAGAGTCGTGATATCGGGCAGGCCCGAACGCTCTTGGCCGAGCTGTCCTGAGCCGAATCGTTGACACACTGCCGTACCGGGCCGATGTTGCCGTTCAGGGCGACCGGCAATGTCCGCACATTATTCAGACGGCATCACGCTCGTAATCACGAAATTCTGCAAGGGCTGGGACCATTGCAGGCTGAGTGTCGCGCCGGCGCCGGGGAAGTCCGCCAGTTCGTATTCCTGAAAATTCGGCGGGCCGTAGTATCCTGACACAAAGATGAGTCCGTTGTGACGGATGGCCCATGAATGCTTGGGCTCTTCTTCTCCAGTGGCCGGGTTGGGCCACAGGTAGTCGATCCAGTGTCCGGCCTCGGTCGCCATGGCGATCTCTCGCCCGAGTTCGTAGCCGTCCGATCCAACGATATCTTTGATATCCTGGCCTATCCGTTCGGGCATGATCGGATGCGCAAGGAACAGATCGTTCTCATCCGTGATGAACACATACCACTCTCCGTCAACGCTGACCTGGGAGTTGTGGTAGGCGATTGTCGCCTCACGTCCCTCCCGGTCATAGCGGTCCAGCGCGGCTTGGACGAGGTTCTGGGTGAAGGTCGCTTTTTCCTCATCCCCGAGCATCTCGACTCCGAAGGTGGTGACAGTAACCGGAATCTGAGCGAAGAGCGTGCCGTCAAGGAAAGCCCGGACGGTATGCACTCCGTCGCCGAGGATGTTCCAGTTCAACAGCAGGCTGAAGCCGTTATCGATATCGCCGCAGACAGCCTGAGTATCCCCGCGGACCGTGCCGTAGGCGGCTGTCAGTGACATATCGTTGATTTGAATGAGAATCTCCTCCGCCTCACACGCCCAGCCGGAAAGAACAGCCATCCCACTGTGGAACGAGCCCGGGGCGGGATTCTCCAGGACGGCAGCCACACCAGCGACCTGGGAATTGCCGACCGGGAGAGGCGTAGCGTCGTCAGTCAGCGACTCGTAGTAGCCTGACCCAAAGATGAGCCCACCGTGACGGATAGCCCATGTATGCTTGGGCTCTTCCTCTCCAGTGACCGGGTTGGGCCACCGGTAATGAATCCAGTGGCCGTCCTCGGTTGCCCTGGCGATCTCCCGCCCAAGCTCGTAACCGTCCGAGCCAACAACAGTTTTGATATCCTGGCCTATCAGTTCGGGCATAATCGGATGGGCAATGAACAGATCGTTCTCATCGGTGATGAACACATACCACTGCCCCTCGACGCTGGCCTCGGAGTTGTAGTAAGCCGCCATTGCCTCTCGCCCGTCTCGGTCATAGCGGTCCAGCGCGGCTTGCACGAAGTCGCGGGTGAAGGTCGTCGGATTATCCCGGATGACAAAGTTCTGGAGGGATTCCTCCCATTGGATACGGGTCTCCTCGTCGGTAGTCGGGAAATTCATCAGGGAATACACGCCGTGTGCATCGCGCAGAAACTCCGTCCCAAAGGTGGTGACGGTCACCGTGGCCTCGCCGAACGGGGTGCCGTCGGCCAAGGCACGAACGGTATGTTCCCCATCCCCACTGTTGTTCCAGTTCCACAGGAAGCTGAAGCCGTTGTCGGTATCGCCACACATCTCCTGGGTGTCCCCGCGCATTGTGCCGTAGGCTGCGGTGAAGGACATAGCGTCAATCTCGATCACAATCTCCTGTGCGTCACAGGCCCAGCCGGAGATCACCGCTATCCCGCTCTGGTACGAATCGGGCGCGGGGTTTTCCAACATCGCCATGCCGTTCCCGGTCTGGGCGAAGGCTGCCCCGGTCAGGAGAAAACAGGTCACGATAGCCATCAGCGCAATTTTTTTCATTGGCGATCTTCCTTGGACAGGCTGGGAGATTCGATGATGAAAGCCGCCACCTTGTATCGTGAGCCGGCGGGAGAAGTCAACACGAATCGTTGACACACCACACCGGATCGCGCACAGTGGGGGCGCCCCGGCGGGGCATCCCAACCGATTGAGAGTCAGGAGGAAAGCATGGCCTACGATGTTGTGATCAAAAGCGGAACCGTTGTTGACGGGACGGGCAAGCCAGCGTACCAGGCTGATGTTGCCGTGCAGGGCGACCGGATTGCCGAAATCGGGACTATCAGCGCTACGGCGAAGCGGACGATTGATGCCGAGGGGCACCTGGTGACCCCCGGGTTTATTGATATCCATACCCATCTGGACGCCCAGATCAGCTGGGACCCGATGGCGTCCTCGTCGTGCTGGCACGGCGTGACCTCGGTCGTGATGGGCAACTGCGGGGTGACCTTCGCTCCCTGCCATCCAAAAGACCGGGAATACCTGGCGCATCTGATGGAGTCGGTCGAGGACATCCCGGCCCAGAGCATCATGACCGGCATGCCGTGGACCTGGGAGACGTATGGCGAGTATCTTCAAGCGCTCGACGGCCTGCCAAAAGGCGTCAACGTCGGCGGTCTGGTCGGCCACTGCGCCGTGCGCTACTGGGCCATGGGCGAAGAGAGCCTGGAGAACAGGCCGGCCGGTCCCGAGGCGATTGCCCGCATGCGGGATATTGTTGAAGAGGCGATTGCCGGCGGGGCGCTGGGCTTTTCCACCTCCCGCACCATTCTGCACCGCACGCCGGAAGGCCAGCCGGTGCCCGGCACATTTGCCACCGCCGAGGAATTGATGGGCATCACCAGCGCGCTGGGCAAGCTGGGGCGTGGTGTGGTCGAAGCCGCGCCGGGGATTGACAGCGGCAAGCCCGAAGATCTCAAACGCGAAGTCGACTGGATGACCGAGGTCAGCCTGGCCACCGGCCGACCGGTGACCTTCGGCCTGGCCCAGAGTCGTCCCCACCCCCAGGCGTTTGCCGCTATGCTCGACCAGATCAGCACCAGCAACGCCAGGGGAGCCAAGGTCGTGGCCCAGTCGACTACCCGCGGCATCGGCGTGTTGTTCGGCTTTGTGAACCGCACCCCGTTTGATCGGGCGCCGTCCTGGCGGGCCTTACGCGACCTGCGTCTGGACGAAAAAGTCGCCAAGCTGCGCAACCCCGCATATCGGGCGACCATGATCGAACAAGCCCTGGCCGACCCGCCGCCGATAGATTTTGGTCAGATCTTCGTCCTGTCCGACACCGAAGCCCGCTACGACCATCAGGTCCAAGACAGCCTCCAGGCCCACGCCGAGCGGCTCGGCGTCAGCCCGGCCGAGGCATTCATTCAGCTGTCCGTCGAGCGGGACGGCAAGGCACTGTTCAACTATCCCTTTTTGAATCCCCGTTTTGATGCGGTGCAGACGATGCTGGATCATCCCCATGTGGTGATCGGCCTGGGCGACTCCGGCGCCCACTGTGGCCAGATCATGGACTCCAGCCTGCCGACCTATTTTCTCAAACACTGGGTTCAGGAGCGCGGGCATTTCACAGTCGAGCAGGCCATTCGGAAACTGACCGCCGACCCGGCCGAGCTGTTCGGGATTCAAGACCGGGGAGTGATTCGCCCGGGCGCGCATGCCGATCTGAACGTCATTGATTACGACAATCTGCACCTGCCGCCGCCGACCTTCGTGTATGACTTCCCGGCCGGTGCCGGCCGCTATATTCAGCAGTCGTCCGGTTACAAAAACACCCTGGTCAACGGCCAGGTCTTCATGGAGGGCCTGGAGCACGCCGGCGCCCTGGCCGGCCGGGTGCTGCGCAGCGCCTAGTCAGGCCCACGCTGCCGCCTCAGGAGGGACGTCCGGCTAGGGCGTCCCTGTAAGAAGTATAAATATGTTTTTGGATAGATTCTTTCTCTAATAGGAACAAGGTACCCGTCTCGTGTTTGTTGCGTTTATATCCTACCTGTTTCCATTTAATTCCTTTCGTTATCAAGCGCTGAAGGGATTAACAACGTATTTTCGTCTCTCAACTGTCCTAGATGCTTTTGCCAATATAATCATCGTTGCTATTGCAGTTTTGGCTTATTCCAAATATCCGTCCTGGATTTTAGGCCTTGCCGCAACTTATACGACAACGGTTATCATCCGTACCGTCTATATCCTAAGAAGAAGAAGAGAGATAAATCAGACTCAGCTTTGTACTATCCGTGACTTTTTTCACTACATGAATAAGCGCCTCTTTGGTGGAGAGCCAGGACATCGGTTTACTTTCTTTCGTATCGATCCCATTCATCGAAATTACATCACACCGTACGCACGATTTGAAGTTGGAGAAGCAGACGACTCCGGCGTTCCCCGATCAAAGGCGCGGTACCAGAAAGGGATGGGATACACAGGGCGAGCCTGGGAAAATTTAGAGACGTATACATCGGTCTTTTTTCCCGATTTTCCAGACCGCCAAGCGTTTGTCGACTATTACCTGCAGGAACTCAAGCTACCAGAGGACATTGTTCGAGACATCAGCGATCATATGATCGCTGTTCGTCACATTTTTTGTTATGGCCTCATTGATCATCAAGGCCGCTTTCTCGGCGTATTGAGTGTTGATTCTCGGGAAGAAGCAAGAGTGAATGAACCTTTGCTAGGGCGTGTCATCAGTTAGCGTGCCCCCCTGGTCGGCTTTCCTGTCTCGTCTCGGTATACTGCCCTGGTCAGCCCAAGCGAAGGGAGGGTGCACAATGGCGAGACGGTATGCGTTACGCGAGGATCAGTGGGAACGGATTCAGGACCTGCTGCCCGGCCGGGAGGGCCACGTCGGGGGCACGGCGCGGGATAACCGGTTGTTTGTGGAAGCGGTCTTATACCGCTATCGTGCGGGGATTCCCTGGCGCGATTTGCCGAGCCGGTTCGGGGATTTTCGCGTGATTCATACGCGCCACATGCGCTGGAGTAAAAGTGGGGTCTGGGAGCAGGTTTTCAAGCAGCTGGCCGCCGATGCGGATAACGAATATGCCATGATCGACGCCACGATCATCCGCGTCCACCAACATGGGGCGGGGGCAAAAGGGGGGACCCCGCGGCCGAATGCATCGGCCGCTCCCGCGGGGGCTTGAGCACGAAAATCCATGCGACGTGCGATGCGCTCGGGAATCCGACCGGCTTCCATCTCACGCCCGGCCAAGCCTCTGACCTGGCCGGTGCGGAGGCCCTCTTGCCCCATCTGCTGAAGCACGTGCGGGCTTTGCTCGCCGATAGAGCCTATGACGCCCACGAGCGCGTCATTGACCGTTTGGAGCAGGCGGAGGTGACGGTGGTCATTCCCCCCAAAGCCAATCGGCGCCAGCCTCGCCCCTATGATAAGCACCTCTATCAAGCGCGCCATCTGATTGAAAACTTCTTCGCCAAACTCAAGCAATACCGTGCTCTCGCCACCCGCTACGACAAACGCGCTGTCAGCTTTCTCGGAGCCATCTATCTCGCTGCCTCGGTGATCCTCCTTAACTGATGACACCCCCTAGCAGAACTGCTAACGGTTCTGGGAGTGATTCTAGAGTCTTTTGTCCGCTCACCTTCTAGAGGCGGGATGTGAGCGAAGAGATGATTCTGTCACCAGGGAAAGGAGGCTCCAAATGAGTGACAAAACAAGAAAGGGACGACTACTAACACACGAATTGCCCTCTAAGATGGTAATCGAAGGAGGAGACAATGGTGAAGAGGTTGAGCTGCCCCTAGAACATCAAGCCGGAGTACCTGTCTACACTAAAAAGGTCAAATTACAGTACGAGAAGTTTTTTGGTTTGAAGCGGAAGAAGGAATAAAATCGCTTTTTGCTAATTTTCGAAGAGCGCCCGCGGGCTATCCAACCCATGGGCGTTTTTTATTTCGATAACCTCGACTGCTGATGAGGGCCCTGTTCGGGAGAGGGTCCGGTTACTGCCACATATGATGAGCCGAAAATTAGATGAGGATCCAGGCTGCATCCCTCCAGCTGCCTTGAGAGCTGGCCAAGCCCCGCCTTGCGCAAGCCAGGCCAGGACGATATGAGAAAGGCCCAGCGCAGCAAGTGTGAAGAGGAGGATAAGGTATGGGTCACACACAGCCAATCCGCAGCCTGGCATATGCAATCGTCTTGGGTGTCGCCCTGGCCGGAATGAGTCTCATCGCTCCAGGCGTGGTCGCCGCTCAGGACGGCTATCCCGAGGGCTATAGTCCGTCGGAGCCGGCCGCTGAGGGAGGGACCAACGTGTTAGCGCGTTTTGCGGCCGTCACTACCTATATGAACGATAAACTCGAAGCGGCTGGCGGCAACGACTCGCCCGTGTGCTACCGCAACTGTATGACCGTCCCGATTAATGACATCCTCGACTGCCTGGAAAAAAACAACACCTACGAGACCAGCGAGTCGTGCGAACTGGACGCAGCCGGTAAAATGGCGGCCTGCGACCCCCAGTGCCAATAAAATGACGAGGCAGATGGCCTCGTCCCTGTATCACCGGCGTCTCAGCTGAAATGGGGCATCACGTCCCGGGCGAAACGCTCCATTGAGCGGAGCGTATCCTGATGACTGAAGTGGCCGAAGTTGAAGTACAGAATGACCTCTTCAATCCCGGCCGCCTCGCACTTCTTGAGGGTCGCAATGCACGCCTCGGGGTCTCCGGTGACAACGCTGCGTTCCCCGACCTGCTCGGGCTGCATACTCTGCAAGCGTTCGACAATATCGGCAAAATAGGCAATGTGCGGCGGTGCGCTGTCGCGGTCGGCGGGAAAGGCCGGCAGCACCGATTTGAGATAGCGTAGCAGGCGCGCCTTGGTCTGGAGCGCCTCGGCCGGGCTATCGACCACATTGACGAAATAGGAGCACTTGGCCCGCGCCTCGCTGTGCCCGGCCTCGGCGGCCAGCCCTTTGTAGGTCTGGACGGCTTCGCCAACGCTGCCGAACATCATGGCTGCGGCAAAGGGGGCGAACAGCGTATGGAAGCCCTTGTCGGCCGCCATTTCAACGGTCGGGCGGCTGAAACACGCCACATAGATGGGCGGATGGGGTTGCTGGACGGGCCGCGGCAGGCAGGTCACCGGCTCCGGCAAGTCGTAAAACCGCCCGTGGTAGGTAAATTCTTCCTGGGTCCAGGCTATGCGGAGCAGATCCAGGCCCTCGGCAAAGCGGTCACGGCTTTCCTCGAACGGGATAGCCAGGGCGTCGTACTCGCGCTTGTCATACCCCCGGCCGGCTGAAAACACGCTCCGGCCCTGGCTCAACAAGTCCAACAGGGCAAAGTCTTCGGCCACCCGCAGGGGATGGTGGCAGGGCAGCAGCACGGTTGCCGGGGCCAGCTTGATGCGGCTGGTCTGGGCCGCCAGGTGCGACAAAAAGACGGCCGGGGCGGGCAGGCAGCCAAACAGGCCAAAATGGTGTTCCGGGACCCAGGCCGACTCATAGCCCAGTTCTTCGGCGACTTGGCACTCGCGCAGCACCTCGCGCAGGAACTGATTAGGGTCGCGCCGGTCGGCGCCATAGGCGGGTGGGTTATCGGTTAGGGTGAAATAGCCGAACTTCATGTTTGTTTCAATCCTCGCCCGACCCGCAGGCCGGGCGCTCCACAAAGGGGCAAGCCCACAGCTTGCCCCACTGGAATCAGCCGCCCTGCTGCTGTTTTTGCAGCGCCTCCAGAGCGGCGCCCTGCTCGCCCAGCACCCGCTTGGTGGATTCCCGGTCTTGAATTTTGCCCCACCAGGCGGCCAGTTTTGGACGCCCCTCAATCGCCGGCTTTTGGCCGAAGGCGGGCAGAAAGGTGTTCATGAAGAAGATTGTCGGCGTCAGCGCCGCGTCGGCCAAGGAAAAATCAGGACCGGCCGCCCAGCCTGCGTCCGATAACTGCGACTCGAGATGATCGAGGCGGCCCTGAATCTCGACCATTTTTTCGTCAATAAAACTCTGCTCCAGGTCTTGGCCGAACAGCTTCGGAAAGCAGGCCCGCAGCGGCGGATCGAGGTACAGGTCGTGCAGGCGGGTGAAGCTGCGCACCTTGGCCCGCGCCTCCGGGTCCGTGGGCAGCAAGGGCTTTTCCGGAAACCGGTCTTCAAAATACTCGTTGATGAGTTCGGATTCGGCAATGATCTGGCTGCCGGTATCCAGCGCCGGGACCTTGCCCAGGGGGTTGATCTGCTTGTATTCGTCCGAACCCATTCCGCCGGGCGGTTCGGTCAGCTCGACATCCAGCCCCTTTTCATAGGCGGCGATACGGCATTTCGAGGCAAAATTACTGAGCGGTATACTGTAGAGCTTCATACGTCCTCCTGTGTTAAAAACATCTCCATATAGACCACGGACCGACACCGGAACTATCCTGAACCGACCCCCGGAAGTCAAGGCCGAGCAGCTTGCGATGGTGCGAAAAGGGGTGATAGGACAGGCGCACGATGTCTGCCGCGCTCATGCTCTTCGTGTGTCTCCTGGTGTGGGAGACCTGTGTCCCGCCTAGGGCTGCGGCGCGCGTCACCCATATTGAAATCGACCGGGTCGAATCGCCGACCTTTGCGGGCCGAGCGTTTGGTGCGGTCGGGCAGTACGAGAAAATTGCGGGCCGAGCGTTTGGCGCAGTCGATCCCGGGGCGACGGAAAATGCCGCTATCGTGAACCTGGAGCTGGCCGCCACAGACAGCGCCGGGCGGGTCTCCTACAGCACCGACTTCGTCATTCTCCGCCCACGCGACCCGACCAAAGGCAATCGCACGCTTTTCTATGGCGTGCTCAACCGCGGCAATAAGATCGATCTAGTCCTGCTCAACGACGTGCCCTACGGTCCGTCGACGAATACGCCTCATACTGCGACCGACGCCGGTAACGGCTTTCTCATGCGCCACGGCTATACGATTGTCTGGAGCGGCTGGCAGGCGCGCGGCACAGCCGGCGCCCAGTGCTGTGTCCCGGACACGCCGGGAGTGATGGGCGCCGCCCTCCCGGTCGCACTGGAGAACGGCAGGCCGCTCAGCGGCCCTGTCCGCGACCTGTTTGTCGGTCGTCAGCAGACTGAGCCGCAGACCGCCAGCCTGAGCTATCCCGTGCTCTCAACAGACCCGCGCCTGATGCAGGTCAGCGTCCGGGCCAGGGCGCGCGGCGAGCAGCCGCAGCCCATCCCGGTCTGCGCCCAGTCAGGCCAGGCGGAGCGCTGCTGGCAGTTTGCCGGTGAGCAGACTGTCCGTTTACAGCCCGGGTTTGAGTCAGGCGTGCTGTATGAATTTGTCTATACCGGCAAAAATCCGCCCGTTCTGGGCCTGGGATTTGCGGTGACCCGTGATGTGGTGTCGTTCCTGCGCTATGAAACGGCCGATGAGCGGGGGACGGCCAATCCGCTGCGGCTGAACGAACACGACACCGGGATACGCAAAGCGTTAGCCTTCGGTATTTCACAGTCGGGCCGCTACCTCCAGGAGCACGTCTGGGCCGGCTTTAATCAGGACGAGCACAAACGCAGCGTGTTTGACGGACTGATCGCCGACATCGGCGGTGCGGGCAAGACCTTCAGCAACTTTTCCTTTGGCCAGCCGGGCCGAACCCAGGGCGGTCACCAGGACTTCGGGTTTCCAGAAAACTGGTTTCCGTTTGCCTATGCCACACAACACGATCCGCTGACCGGCAAACACGACGGCCTGCTGCGTGCCGGCAGCGGCAAACCCGGCGACGGCTTTGACCCGCTGATCATGGTCACCAACACCGCCAGCGAATACTGGCGCAAGAGCGCGTCCCTGCTGCATACCGATAGCCACGGGAATGACGTGCCCATCCCTGACACGGTGCGGCTCTACTTCTTCGCCAGCACCCAGCATTTTGCCCTGCATCCCGCCCCCATCACCACCTCCCTGGGCCAGCGGCTGGCCAAGGGACCGTGTACGCAGGAACACAACCCGGCCTTTCGCGGGCCGGTCATGCGCGCCCTCCTGCTGGCGCTCCATACATGGGTGCATGAGGGCAGCTCGCCGCCAGCCAGCCGGATTCCCACCCGTCAGGCTGGCAGCCTGGTCTCGGCCCAGGACAGCGCCGCCGGCTTTCCATCCATTCCGGGGCTGACACACATTGACGACCTCAATCCGACGCTGGTCACGCACACCGCCGGGGACCAGGCCCGCTACACCAGCCTCGTTCCCAAAACCGACGCCGACGGCAACGATCTGGCCGGAATCCGCCTGCCCGATATCGCGGCTCCGCTCGGCACCTCTACCGGCTGGGCGGTGCGGGCCGATGTACCGGGCGCCATGTGCGGCAACTGGGGACAGTTCATCCCCTTTACTCGGACCACAGCCGAACGCGAGGCGAGCGGCGACCCGCGTCTGTCTCTAGCCGAACGCTATCCGAGCAGGGCGGCCTACGTCGATACCATCCGGCGGTCCGTTACCACGCTGCAAGACCAGGGTTTGCTCTTGGCAGACGATGCTGCGGCGTATATTGCTGATGCTGAGCGCATGGCGCCTATTCCAGACTGAATGGAGGCTGGTGTGGAGTTTGGCTTATTCTCCCTGTTTGACTTCTTCCCTGATCGCCAGAACGAGATCCAGTACTACCGCGACACGCTCGACATCGCCATTGCGGCCGAGCAGCTCGGCTTTGACTCGGTGTGGTTTGGCGAGGAGCATTTTTATGCCTTCGGGATCTGCCCCAGCCCCCAGCTGTTTCTGACCGCGCTGGCGCGGGAAACGTCCCGTATTCGTCTGGGCACCTCCATCAGCCTGCTGCCGTTTGACAACCCGCTGCGCAAAGCCGAAGACTTTGCCATGCTCGATATCCTGAGTGACGGGCGGCTGAATTTCGGGGTGGGGCGCGGCATTATTCAGAAGCACTTTGAGGGATTCGGGGTCAAGATGCGGGAGAGCCGGGCGCGCTACGAGGAGGCGCTGGAGATCATCCGGCGGGCCTGGACCCAGGATCCGGTCGCATATCAGGGCGAGTTCTGGCAGGTTCCGTCCCTGTCGCTGAGTCCCAAGCCGGTCCAGAAACCCCACCCGCCGATCTACCGGGGGACGATCAGTCCCGAGTCCTACGAGAGCGCGGCCATTGCCGGCGACAACGCGTTTGTCGTGCCGTGGTTGACCGGCCCCCACCCCAAGGTCAGACAGCGCATCGAGCGCTACCGGAGTCTGCTCACCGAGCACGGTCATGGGCAAAAACGGATGACGTTTATCTTCTGGCTACTCGTCGATCCCGACCACAACGTTGCCGTTCGTGAGGGCCGCGAGGCGGTTCGCGCCTATACCAATCTGTTCACCTCGTTCGTGCCGCCCGAACTGATGAATCGGATGAAAGATGACGACCCGTTCAAAGCCTTTCTGCAATTCATTCGGGCCATGCCCGACCAGCTCGAAGAGCGGGCCGTGGTCGGCACCCCGGCAGAGTGCCGGCGGCGGCTGGCCGAGCTGAACGACGAGTTCGGGCTGGATCAGGTCGCGTTCTATTTTCACGCCGGCGGCCAGGATATCCCGCGTGTCAAGCGGAGACTGGAATTGTTTGCCAAGGAAGTCATGCCGGAATTCAGGTGAGGACAAACAAGGAGGCAAGGAGGACTGCTATGTTACTCAAGGATAAAATCGCGGTGGTCACCGGGATCGGGACCGGGATGGGCAAGGCGATCGCACTGCGCTACGCCAGGGAGGGCGCCCACGTGGTGGGGGCCGAGATTGACGAGGCCAGCGGCCAGCAGACCGCAGCCGAGGTCAGCGCTCATGACCGCCGCGGCCTGTTCGTCAAGACCGATATGGGCCGGCTGGCCGATATCAAGGCGATGGTCGCCAAAGCCGTGGACACCTTCGGGCAGATTGACATTCTGGTCAATAACGCCGGGGTAACCCGCAGCCTGGGCTTTTTTGATGTGACCGAGGAGGACTGGGACTGGATCCATTCGGTCAACGCCAAGGGGGTGTTTTTCTGCATGCAGGAGGTGGCCCGCGAGATGGCCAAGCGCAACGAGGGCCGCATCGTCAATATCGCCTCGATTGCCGGCAAGGGCTTTCGCGGCACCTCGAACATCTCGTATGCCGGCTCCAAGGGGGCGGTCATTGCCATGACCCGCATCGGCGCCTCACAGCTGGCCAAGCACAACATCAACGTCAACGCCATCTGCCCCGGCGCGACCCGCACCAGCCTGTACGACCGGGTGATGGAGCAGCTCACCGAGCGGGAGGGCATCAGCGAGGCCGAGGCGATTGCCCGCATGGACGCCTCCATCCCGCTCAAGCGCTCCAACACCCCGGACGACATTGCCAATATGGCCGCCTTCCTGGCCTCAGACGAGGCTCACAATATCACCGGCCAGTCCTTCAACGTCGATGGCGGCCTGATGTGGGACTGACAAAATGAGTGGGAGGAACACCCATGGCCCAAGGAATGGATCACCTGCTGTCTGACTTACGCGTTCTCGACCTGACCCGCGCCCTGGCCGGTCCGAGCTGTACCCGTATGCTGGTCGAAATGGGGGCTGAGGTCATCAAGGTCGAACCCGCACCGGGCGGGGATATGGTCCGCGGTATCTCGGTCTTTCGCAATGACCGCAGCCTGTACTACGTCCAGCAGAACCGGGGCAAAAAGAGCTTGTGCGTCAATCTGCGCGACCCCCAGGGCCTAGCCCTGGTGACCGAACTCATCCCCCAGGTCGATGTGGTGGTCGAGAATTTCAAGCCCGGGGTGATCGCCAATATGGGGCTGGGCTATGAGCGGCTCAAAGAGCTGAAATCCGATATCATCCTGTGCTCCATCTCGGCTCTGGGCCAGAGCGGCCCGCTGGCCAATACGCCCGGCTACGACTACATCGCCCAGGCCTACTCGGGGGTCACATCAATGATCGGCGAGCCGGACGACGCGCCGTATATTCCGCTGGTCGGGCTGGGCGATGTCAGCACCGGTGTCCACGCCGCCCTGGCGATTGTGTCGGCCCTGCGCTACCGCGACCGCGCGGGCGTCGGCCAGCACCTCGATATCGCCCTGCTCGACGTCTACTACCACTACCACGAGGCCAACGTCGAAACCTACAGCGGCAGCGGCGGGGAAATCAAACCGACCCGCAGCGGCCGCTATATGACCTACGCCTGTCCGTGCGGGGTGTTTCGGGGCAAGGGCGGCTATCTGGTCGTCATGGCCCTGCTGCACCACTGGAAGGACTTGTGCAAAGCCCTGGGTAAAGACGAGCTGGCCAACCATCCGGACTATGTGACCGACGTCAAGCGGCTCGAACGGCGCGACGAGATCGTCGCCATGGTCGAGGACTGGCTCCAGACCTTCCCCGATGTGCCGAGCGCCGTCGAGTGCTTAGAGCAGCACGGGGTGCCGGTTGCGCCGGTGCTGTCGGTGGCCGACACCGTCCATCATCCTCACCACCGGGCCCGGGGAACCGTGCGGACGGTCAGCGACCCGGTCCACGGCGAGTTTGAGATGCCCGGCATGCCGCTCAAGTTCTCGGCCTTTCCCGAGCCCCTGCCGCTGGTGGCCCCCACGCTCGGACAGCACAACGAAGAAGTCCTGACCACCTACCTGGGCCGCTCGGCCGAAGATGTGCAGAAGCTGCGCGAGGCCGGGGTATTGCTGGAGAAGAACAGCTAGCCCGGTCCGTGTCGTCTCTCCCGACGGAGCCAAGGAGTATCCGATGTCTCAGTCTTTGCCCCACGTGTTGAACGGTGTCCGCGTCCTTGATCTGACCCGTGCCCTGGCCGGTCCGAGCTGTACCCGTATGCTGGCCGAGATGGGCGCCGAGGTCATCAAGGTCGAATCGGCCCCACACGGGGACATGGTCCGCAACGCCAGCACCTTTCGGAACAAGCGCAGCCTGTATTACGTGCAGCACAACCGGGGCAAGAAGAGCCTGTGCGTCAATCTGCGCGACCCCCGTGGCATGGCCCTGGTCGCCGGGCTGGTCGGCCAGGTCGATATTGTGGTCGAGAACTTCAAGCCCGGGGTGATGGCCGATATGGGTCTGGACTACGACCGACTCAAGGCGCTCAAGTCCGACATCATCCTGTGTTCCATCTCGGCCATGGGCCAGACCGGGCCGCTGTCTCATAAGCCCGGCTACGATTATATTGCCCAGGCCTATGCCGGGATCACCTCAATGATCGGCGAGCCCGACGACGCGCCGTATATTCCGGGAGTCGGCCTGGGCGATGTCAGCACCGGCGTCCACGCCGCGCTGGGCGTCCTGGCAGCGCTGCGCCACCGCGATCAGACCGGCGAGGGCCAGCACCTCGATGTGGCGCTGCTGGACGTGTACTACCACTACCACGAGGTCAACGTGCACCAGCCGCGGGCCACCAACGGCAGACTGAGGCCCAGGCCCGCCGGACGCCACATGACCTATGCCTGTCCGGCCGGGGTGTTTCAGGCCACCGACGGCTACGTGGTGATCATGGCCCATCTGCACCACTGGAAAGACCTGTGCAAAGCCATCGACCGCCCCGACCTGGTCGATCACCCGGACTTCCAGACCGATAACCTGCGTCTCAAACGCCGCGACACGGTGACCCGGATCCTCGAAGACTGGCTCCAGACCTTTCCCGACGTGCCGAGTGCGGTTGCCCAGCTGGAAAAGTTCGGGGTTCCCGTCGCCCCGGTCTTGTCGGTCGTGGACACGCTCGACTATCCGCATCTGCGCCAGCGCGGCACGGTGCGGACCATCACCGACCGCATCCACGGCGAGCTTGACGTGCCGGGTTTTCCGATCAAGTTCTCGGGCTTTCCCGAGGAGCTGCCGCTGGAGGCTGCAACCCTGGGCCAGCACAACGAGGAAATTCTGACGGGCTATCTGGGTCAGACCCCAGAGCAGGTGCAGGAGCTGCGCGAGGCCGGGGTGCTGGTGGAGAAGGAGGTCTGAGACTCGCCCCGCCCTCCTTGCCGCGCTCCCTTAGTCCAGCGACGGTTTGGTGCTCTTCATCCGGTAGCGAAAGTCACACGTCCGCGCGCCTTCCATGATGGTCTGACTGCGGCGCAGCTCCACCTCGGGACTGCCCAGTTCCGCCCGGTGGAAATCGGTCTCGCACAGCAGGACCGCGCCGAGTTCGGGCTCGTTCAGTTGCCGAAAAAAGTCCGCATAGCGACAGCCGGTCACATTAAACTCAATCGCGTCGGGCTCCTGCCTGAGCATCTCGATATCGATATCGTCGCCGATTCTGGGATACAGCGCGTTGCGGGCGGTCTCCCACTTGTCCCGGGGCCGGCCCGGCAGTTGGCTGCCCAGCTCCTCGACCAGTTGGCGTGACCAGTCCCGCAGGGCGGTTCGGACGAGCCGGTTGGCCTTGTCCTCCCCCAGTTCGGTCCGCAGTGCGCGCAGAACGGGAATCAGGACCCGAGCCTGAATCTTGATCTCATCGAGCAGGGAAATATCGGTGTTGACCGAGTCGTCATGTGCCATGCCCACAGGCATAGACCGAGCCACCGGGCTCTTGCAAGGCCGCCGTCGCACCGATTCGGACGCGGACAGGTTGCTACCGCGCCTCAGCGTCGCGCCGCACGGCGCGCTCGTTGAGCGGCTGCACGGGACGAGCGTTGTTGGGAAAGATCGCGCCGAACGCCTCGATCTGCTCCGCCGACAGCGCCACCGGTTCGGTCATGACGATCCAGGACACGCCCTCGGTGCAGGGCGGCGTGGTGAGCGAACCCGGGTAGCGCCACGTCGTGCGACGCTCGGGCAGGAGCGCCGCCGCATCGACCTCGCCCGCAACGCTGGTCGCGGGACCGGCTTCGGCAGGCAGCTGGCTCCACAGCGGTGTGAGCGTCTCGTTGGCGTTCCCGGCTTCGAAGAGAACGCCGACGACCGCGAGGGCGCCGCTGGTGTTGCGATGCACCAGATGCAGCTCCAGCGGAAACCGGGCGCCGTCCACTGTGTGTTCGCTGCCGTGATGGAGGTGGAACTGGAGCAGCTCGTAGCGGACGCCGTCAAGGACGAGGCCGCTTCCTGGCGCATAGTCCACCTGTATGGTGTGGCCGTTATTCACAATGGTGATGGGGCTCGGCGCGTAGTCGAACGCGAGGCTGGACAGGTCGCTCACCGTCGCGTCGGTAAGATCGACGGGCGACTGCTCGGTTCCGCTGGCGCACGCCGCAAACGCCGGGTTCAGCGATCCCCAATGCTCGGGGCTGCCAGGGCCCTCGTAGTCCCAGTGGACTTCGTCGGAAGCAGCGATGCCTGAAAACGCGGTGGCACACACCAGGCCAGCCAGAATCCGCCATGTTTTTCCTGCCATATGCGTCATCCTCCGGTTGTATTTTTTGCCATCTCCGCCACCGCGCCACGGGAAGGCCGACGACCTGGATCAAAAGCGGGCAGCACCATTCCCTTACTTTTGGTGACGCTTTGGTAGCGATGTGTCACCGTCTGTAGCGAGCGGAGCGGTTTTTCCTATTGCCTCCGGATCCTGACCCGGACCAAATTCCTCGGACTGCTTCACGCTGCTTGCTGCAGGCGGTTTAGGGAGCCCATTGCCTTGAACACTTTGCGAGATCGGACTCAGCTTAGCAACCGCTAAGCCAGCTATTATCGCTACCCCTAGCATTATCGCCATGGAGGCTAAGAACTTAAAATTATCCAGAGCTCTTTCTACCTTTTGTATCCTGTTGGACAGACTAGCGAAGGACTGTAACTTGCCAGGGATAGCATTGATCAATTCGGTATCAAGACCTCTCTTGACAGAACCATACTTCCTCGAAGTGGATTTTCGGTCCAAACTCGCATACCAGATGAGGAATATCGGTTGGCCCTGCTTGAGATGAACTGGCAGTGGCCCTGCGTTGAAGACGGCGAAGGTCAGTTGCCCTTCGTAGCCCGGATCTACGTGGAACCCCGAGACGTTGACCAGTCCATGGAACTTGATCTTTGCGCGAATAGAAATGAAAGCAAGGGCGTCACTTGGGACGGTGACAACCTCTTCGGTGATCAAGAAGGCGAACTGGCCTGGCGGTATATTAAACGCCTCACCCTGGGCGAGCTTACGGACCGTGACCGCCGTCGGGTCAGCCGTCTGGTCACTAGGTGAGACATACACTTCACAGCCCACGGATAATGTGTAGGCCGCACAGTCAACCCGTTCCGAGTCGAAGGGCTTGACAAGCGATGTCGAGTGCTCTTTCAAGGTCTCGCCGCTCCAGAACATCGCGTGGGGCTGTGCCATTGAGCATACTCCCTTACTGTTCACGCTCCTCGCGGCGTGGCAAGCGCTATTGTCGGCGGCCGCCGTGGGCCTTACCGCGACGGTTTATAACGTGGCTAGCCGGCGTTACTCAGGCCGAGGTATTCAAGGCAGCGCCGGTCAAGATCAACAGCGATCCAGCCGCCGCGATTGTCCAGAACGGCACGCCACACTGCAAAGCCCTGCAGAATCGCCTGTTCCCAGTCGCCTGTTGTACACTCTCGGACCTCCAGATGTGAGGTCATATCCTTGATCGTGCGCAAGAGCTGGGAATCAAGCGTACTTACACTTTCAAGCATGTGATGGCGGCGGGCATAATCGAAGACGAGTGCAGCAATACCCTCCTCGATCACCACCGCGCGTCCACCATCCTCAACTTCATCGAGGAGCGGGTGGCTCTTACGCTTGCGCCGGAGCAGTGCGCGGGTAGTAGGCGACCAACCGAGCACGGCGGCGTAAGCCAAATGGAAGACATCATGAAAGCGATAGCCATCTGGGTCGTAGGCGTTATCCGTTAAGACATCGCCGTACGGGCTGTTCTTGATGGATACGCGCACCCGGCGGCGACACCCGTCATCCTCGTCGGCCAATTCGACCTCGAACCGGCGCGGAAAGCGTTCCCCTGCCGAAAACGCTGCGTCAAAGCAGGGCGGGGTAACACGCTCGCTGGCCCAGCGCGCCTTCAGCTTGGCAAGATTAGCAGCAGCGACCTCGTCCAGTTCAAGACCGAACTTGCTTGCGACATTGGCGATATACCAGAGGAGATCGCCCAGCTCTTCAGACACGCGCTCCTTGAAGAGCCGATGCGCTTCGCCGTCGCGTAGATGTTTCTTATACTCGCTCAGTAACTGCCCCGTTTCGCCGGCGAGACCCAGCATCGGCACGACGAGGGAAAGCACCTCGTCGGCATTATCGCGGACGGGTACGCGGTCAGTTCGTAGTGCTTCCTTCTGATAATGGTCGAAATTCATTTCCCCCTCCTTCGACACCTGACACCCGAGTGCCCAGGTTCGGTCCGAGGGCGTTGAGCGGCCCCCTGGCACCCGTGCGTACCTTCTCATTCAATTGCCATTTCGGCGGGAAAAAATAATCGATTGGTGCCGACGTTGGTGCAAATTTCTGCTTAATCCTCGTGCGACCGGTACGACCGAGGATCTGCGGATGGGCGACGCGCGCATACTTGTCAACCTCGCAAAAAAGATTCTGGCAGTCGATCAGCTGGAGCCGCCGTCCCCAGAGGAATTGGAAGTCAAGCTCCAGGCGCTCGAACTCTTCCTCCTGCAAATCGGCCATCCGTCGGATCAAGTCCGGATCATTGAGGCCGCCAGGATCAACAAAACACTTGCGTAGACCGTCGCGTGCGCCAGGACCTGGGACGACGAAATCCATCTCGCTGAAGGCGGTAATCTCGCTGTAGTTGATGTCCGTGATGAATTGATACGCGAGGAAATCTCCAATGGTTGGATAGCTCCGCATCTGCTCGAAGCCGTCCTGCATGGTGTGGGTCTCCGCCAATCGTTCAGGGAGCCGCTCCTCAATCATACGTTCAAGGAGAAGCAGGTTGTTCTGGTGCTTGGCAGACCGGCCAAACGCCTGGCTTCCCGGCGGCATGATATAGGCGGCGGAATAGAGGCGGTACCCATCTTTCAAAGCGCGCTGTAGGACTGCGTCGTAGCGAGCGAAGCGGTAGTCCTCGAACGTGATCGAGCCGAACGCCTGCACCAGCAGCTCCCAGGTCTCGATCTTGTTGAACAATTTGAACAGCAGGATGCGAAAAAACACCTCGCGCGGCGTGCTGGGCAGATCGTCGCAATAGATGACATGGCGAATCAAAAATTGGCTCACGCGGTCGGCGGCGCGATAGGCGTTGGTGAACTTGTAGGTTGCCAGCACGAGATCGTCTGTCCAGGGCTGTGTTTCGCCGTGCGCACGCCGGAAAAAAATTGCCTGCCGCTCGGCGGCGAAGCGCCAATAACTCTCATAGACCTCAGAGACCTTCGCCGGTGCGAGATGCGAGAAGACAAGAGGGAATCGCGGTCTGAGCGGCAGGTCGAGCTGCAGAGGGGGAGCCGCAGCATCGCTACCCGCTTTCGACCGGCGGCCGCGGGGGCGTCTGCCAACAGGCCGAGAGAGCTTTTTCGTCATGGTGCGCTCCCTCCCGCCAAAGGTGGCAGGGGAAGAGGCGTTTGACTGACGCCGACTCTGGCAGCGAGCGCCTTTGCAGCTGCGACGAGCGGGATTAAACCGGGACCGCTCTTGGCTATACCCTCAAGCTTGGCCACGCCGACCATGAGGTTCAGTCGCGCCAATGCCATACCCATCTCCCGTGCCATAAAAGTCCCGAACTGCGCCAACCCCAGATAGCTGCCATATGCGGCTGTTATCACGCCCGTGCCTTCACTGCATCTCGGGCATGATCGCAAGGCCAGAAAAACACCAAGTCGGTGACAAAGTCAAGTTAGGACACCCCGACTCCCCAAATCAGGACAGGCTATGAAAGCAGGACGGACGCGGTGCCGAGACTGGACAGACCCAGCCAGCCCTGGGACAGCATCGAGGGCTGCTTGCTCACGACGAACGGCCCCGATGCTTGTCATATCCGGCCTCTTGGTATAGCTAGGCCACTCGCTTGATGACCATGACCGCATCAGGCCGACAAGGAGATGGTGTAATGTCTGTGTCCGACTTCAACCCGCTCGACCCCGAGACCGTCGAGTGTCCGTATCCGTTCTACGCCGCCATGCGCCGCGAGGCTCCGGTCTATCAGGTGCCGGGCGCCGGCTTCTTCATCGTCAGCCGCTATCAGGATATGAAGACGGTGCTGCTCGACACCCAAACCTTCACCTCCAAGACCGGCCCCGGGGTGCGCAAGGAGCCGCCTAAAGAGGTGGTGGACATCCTGTCCCAGGGCTGGCTGCCGGTGGACACCCTGCTCACCAACGATCCGCCTGCCCACCGCCGCTACCGGGGGCTGGTGAATAAGGCTTTTACGCCCCGCCGGGTGGCTGTCATCGAACCGAACGTGCGGGCCATTGCCAACGACTTGGTGGATGCCTTTATTGCCGATGGGCGGGTGGAGCTGATAAGCCAGTTCGCCGTCCCGCTGCCGCTGACGGTGATTGCCAATGCCCTGGGTGTTCCGCCCGCCGATCAGGCGCATTTCAAGCGCTGGTCCGACGATGCGGTGGCGCCCCTGGGCGGCATGATTACGCCCGAACGGGAGCTGGAGTGCGCCAAGAGCACGGTCGAGTTCCAGCGCTATTTTGCGACCAAGCTCGATGAAAGGCGGGCGGCTCCCCAGGACGATATCCTGACCGATCTGATCAACGCCCGGCTTGAGGGAGAGACGCCGCTCGATACCGCCGAGATGCTGAGCATCCTGCAACAGCTGCTGGTGGCCGGAAACGAAACCACCACCAGCCTGATTGCCAGCGCCATGCTTTTGCTGCTGCAAAATCCGCAGCAGCTGGCTACGGTGCGCGCCGACCACTCCCGCATCCCCAACTGTGTGGAGGAAGCCCTGCGCTGCGAGTCGCCCGTGCAGGGACTCTTTCGCATGGCCAGGCTGGATACCGAGTTAGGCGGGGTGAAAATCCCGGCCGGTTCACGCCTGGTCCTCATGTACGCCTCGGCCAACCGCGATGACCAGGAGTTCCCCCAGGCCGAGCGCTTCGATGTCTGTCGGGCCAACGCCAAGGATCATGTCGCCTTTGGGGCCGGGGTTCATTACTGTCTGGGCGCACCGCTGGCCCGGCTCGAAGCGACCGTGGCGTTTGAGACCCTGCTCAGCCGCCTCCAGCATATCCGCCTGGCCGAGGACAAAAACGACTATCGGCACACCCCGAGTTTCATCCTGCGGGGGCTGAAGGCTCTGCATCTTGAGTTCGATCAGGAGGCTGCCGCCTAGCCAGTCTCTCTCCGAGCGTGTCGCTTCTGAGCAAACATGCCCGTGAAGAAGAAAACGCCCAAAGGCTTTGGGAACTGCCGGAGCAGTGCACGGGTGTGACGTATGCTGCAAAAGAGTAAACGTATCCAGCATCTGGTGCCTATTGGAGGACACGTTTCCTCTTTTAGTTCCTAACGGAGGACATGTATGAGCTTGGCTTGTGATCCTGAGATTGGTCGTATCTTTGTTGACCCCCAGGCGTATGCCGACCTTGGTGCCTGGCATGAGAGTGCCGCTCAGCTCCGACGCGAGAGCCCGATCCTGCGCGTCAATGCCGAAGGCTATGATCCGTTTTGGGCTATCACCCGCCATGCCGACGTGACCGAAATCGAGCGCCGAAACGACATCTTCTGGAACACCATCAACTCCATCCTGCGCGAGCGCGGGGCGGCTGAGGCCGCACGTGCGCAGGGTGCCGTTATCAAGACCCTGATCCAGATGGATGGTGCCGAGCACCGCGCCTATCGACGGATTACGAATGACTGGTTCAAGCCCGCCAACCTGCGCCAAACGCTTGAGGTCGAAATCGAAAGACTCGCCCGTCTATTTGTTGATCGCATGCTCGAATTCGACGGAGAGTGTGATTTTGCGGCAGACATTGCGCTGTACTACCCGCTCCGGGTGATTATGCGTGTGCTCGGAGTGCCCGAATCCGACGAGTCGCTCATGCTGGCGCTGACACAGAAACTCTTTAGCGGTGAAGATCCGGATTTTGGCGGCGACCGGGAGAAAGCTATCATCTCCGCCCTGCGTGACATGATGCAATACTTCAACCACATGACCGCAGACCGGCGCGCTCAGCCTCAGAATGATATTGCCTCTACCATTGCCAACGCGACGCTTGATGGCGAGCCTTTGGGCGACTTTCAGACGCTTGGGTATTACATCATTATTGCCACCGCCGGCCACGATACCACATCGAGTTCGCTGGCCGGCGGTCTGGCGGCACTCCTCCAGCATCCCGATCAGTTCCGTGCGCTGCGTGATGATCCGAGCCTCCTCGACACCGCCATCGACGAAATGATTCGCTGGGTCTCGCCGGTGCGCCATTTTCTCCGGACCGCCCAACAGGACTACCTGCTGAACGGCACGCCCATTCAGGCTGGTGAGGTGCTGCTGCTATCGTACTTGTCGGCCAATCGTGACGAGGCCGTCTTCCCCGAGCCGGACCGCTTCGATATCCGACGCAGGAATGCGGCAGACCATCTTGCCTTCGGGCTGGGGGTCCACTTTTGTTTGGGCGTGCATTTGGCCCGAATGGAAATGAAAGCCTTTTTTCAGGAGTTGTTGTCACGTCTTGACTCGATTGCACTGAACGGCGAGCCCGAGTACACGGCAACGACGTTTGTCGGCGGCCCCAAGCACGTCCCGATTCGCTACCGCATTCGTCCGGCCACGTAATTTTCAACACCAGAACGGAACGGAGAATTGTGAGAAAACGCATGGTCATCATCATTTCCGTATTGGCCGGCCTGTCCGTCCTCGCCGCAGCCTACCACCCCCTTGTGCCGGTCATCCTGCAATCCGAGCGGCATGGGCTGCTGAGCGATGGCGTCATGCTCATCACCCTTAAGAAGCGGGACTCGTCGGAGATGAAAACCTTTCCGGTGGATTATCTGCGCGAGGAGAACATGGTCTATATCGGGAGTGATTCCGACTGGTGGAAACACCTCGAAGGCGGCGCGGAAGTCACCATGCTCATTCAGGGAACGGAGGTTGCCGGCTGGGCCACCCCCATTCTCGACGATCCCGAGCGAAGCAGCGCGGGCTTCAGGAAACTGCGCCCGTGGACGTATAAGCGAGCGGAATGGACCGGCGCGGTTTTTGTTGAGGTCGAAATCCAGGACGGCGACGAAGCGCAATAACGAAGGGAACGCTCCTGGCTGAAGGGGCAGGTACGAGGCCGCGACAAGAGCGAAGAGGCCAGCACCTTAGAGCAAATCACCATTATGTGTAGCCGTGTAGGTCGGGTTAGCCGTAGGCGTAACCCGACAGCCCGTACGTGTCGGATTACGCTCCGCTAATCCGACCTACTACAGCCTATCGGGAAACGCTCTAGTCGCGATTAAGGCGGCGAGCGGTCTGCCCGTGAAGGGCCTCACGCCTCAATACTGGCTGCGACTGTCAGACCGTCCAGAAGGTGTTGGCAATCGCCGTCGCCTTGGCTGCCAGCCGTTCAGGACCTAAGCCCCAACTCGTCGGCAGAATCAGCATAGAATTGGCCCGCTGCCACAGCGGCTCAATGTGCTCGCGAACCTGATCCGGAGTCCCGCAGGCGACAAAAGTCCTCGCCATTTCGTCGGGAACGAGTGGGGCTGCTTTCTCGCACCTCATCGTCTTTGCCGCCTCCTGAAGCTTACGCGCTTCAGGCCCGAATCCGTGGGCTTCAAAATACGGGTGATAGAGGGCGATGCCTGCATAGAAGGCAACCGACGCCTTCGCTTCGTTGACCGCAGCGCGGGGGTCCCGATCAATCGACGCCATCACCCAGGGCTGAAAATGAATCGTGGCCGGGTCGCGGCCCGTCCGAGCCGCGCCGACGGCCAGGGATTGCTGGGCCTGGCCTAAGGCCCATTCCACCGACCATACCGGATGACCGATCAGCCCATCGCCGACTTCCCCGGCCAGTTCGCACATCCGTTGACGCAGCGCCGCGATCCAGACGGGAATCCGCTCGCGATGCGGCGGGGAGGTGGGTTCGTAGCCATGGAACTCAAGCTGATAGCAGTCGCCGTGCCACGGGTCCATCGTGCCGGTGCGAGCCCCGTCCTCCACGTGGCGCAAAATCTGGACGACTTCGCGCAGCCGGGAAACCGGCTTATCATACGGCATCCCATAATAGCCCTTGACAAAGTGTACCGGGCCGGTCCCTAAGCCTAAGGTAAACCGTCCGTGCGACAGATGGTCGAGGTCAAGGGCGGCCATGGCCGTCTCAAACGGGCTGCGGGTCAGACCGATGGCGATGCCCGAGGCCAGCTCGACGCGGGTGGTGACAGCGGCCGCCGCCGCCAGGCCGGCGAAGGGTGGGCCGTACACTTGGGGGACTGCCAGGCCGGCCAGCCCGCCCTCTTCGTACTCTCGGGCCGCCTTCGTGAGGTCAAGCCCGCCGCTGACAAAAATACTGGCCCAGTAGTTTCGATCCATCGTCTGTCTCCTCTCTCCCGGCTCGTTCTTCATTCAAGATATCTATGTTTCCGAACATCGTCACTCCCATCGGGGCGGTAGACTTCCCATTTCTCGTCTTTTGGCCCATTGACATGGAGCGGACGATCTTTGAGATTATCCGGTGCACAGACGGTTAGGTAAGGAGGTAAACAGCCGTGTAGGTCGGGTGAGCCGTAGGCGTAACCCGACAGCCCGGACGTGTCGGATGACGCTCCGCTCATCCGACCTACTACTCTCGCTTAGCCTCTATCCGAATGTGTCGCTTCTCTCGTTTTTGAGCTGGGATGCGAGGCGTTTTTTCCTGGTACATGGGGCCATGCTCACTGGGCTGCATCCTGTCGTACAAGTATTCGTTTTGTTGACAGAACAAATTTTTTGGAGCTACAATTGTAACTACTCCTGAAGATAAGAGTCATGTATGAATGGAATGAGGCAAAGCGGCGCGATAATCTCGTCAAGCATGGGTTGAGCTTTGAAGACGCATCCCTCGTGTTTGCTGGAAGGTGCGTGACATTCGAAGACAAACGGTGCGACTATGGAGAAGAACGGTTCATCACATTAGGCCAATTGGAAGGCCGTGTGGTGGTCATCGCCCACACCAGGCGAGGTAAGAGAACGCGTATCATCTCTATGAGAAAGGCCAACAGCCGTGAGCAAAAAATCTATCAAAAGCGACTTGAAACGGATTGATGCCCAGGGTGACCAGGACATTGATTACAGCGATATCCCTGAGCTGGACGAGGACTTCTTCAAGAAGGCGCGCGTGGTATTCCCTCCCAGAAAAAAGCAACTGACCTTACGCCTGGATGCAGACGTGCTGGAATGGATGAAAGCCCAGGGCAAGGGGTACCAGAGTCGCATTAACGCGATCTTGCGAGCCTACTACGAAGCGCATCGGGAAGGAGGTCAACAGTGGCACACCGACGGCAACACCCCCTGACCGGGGCGATCTATGAATTACAGGACGACGGGCAGGTCAAAGTCGTGACCCGCGGGGGCGAGGAAGGGGTGTTTACGGCCGGGGGCGTATGGGTCGCCGGAGCGCTGACCCATGCCGACCCGCATATGTGCTTGTGGCTGGCCGGGCCGCAGTTGCCCGCGCGCCACCGTGCCGCGCTCGAAGATCTGGTCCATGACTGAGACAAGGGTGAGGAAGCTATGACCGAGATTGTATCCGCCAGAGGCGACCGTTCGGACGGTGTGTCGTATCAGGAACTGCTCAATACGGATTCCCATCCCG
Organism: uncultured Binatia bacterium (SeqCode); assembly: GCA_965243735.1. Classification (GTDB taxonomy): domain Bacteria; phylum Desulfobacterota; class Binatia; order Bin18; family Bin18; genus JAAXHF01. The sequence continues at coordinate 529,160 of CBDEVZ010000008.1, read as the reverse complement.
TGCCTGCGGTGCTGCGCCGGGAGAATCCGCTGGCCAGTGGAGTCCAGAAGGTCGATATTGAACGCTATATCTCGCGCGAGGCGCACGAACGCGAAAAGGAACGACTGTGGAGCCGGGTGTGGCAGATGGCGTGCCGGGAAGAGGATATTCCCGAAGTCGGCAGCTACACGGTCTACGATATCGCCCAGCAGTCCTACCTGGTGGTTCGCTCCGCGCCGGACACGATCCAGGCGTTCTATAACGCCTGCCGCCATCGCGGACGGCTGCTGCGCGAGGAGCCGGGCCGCTCCCACGATCTCCGCTGTCCGTTTCACGGCTGGTGCTGGCATCTGGACGGCTCGCTGAAGGAGGTGCCGTGCCAGTGGGACTTCCCACAGGTCACGCCTGAGGAATACCGCCTGCCGGAGGTCAAAGTCGGGCGCTGGGGCGGCTTCGTCTTTATCAATCCCGACCCGGACTGCGAGCCCCTGGAGCGCTTTCTGGGCGACCTGCCCCAGCAGTTTGCCCCGTGGCCGCTGGAGCAGCGCTTCAAGCAGGCCCATGTGGCAAAAATCCTGCGTTGCAACTGGAAGCTTGCCCAGGAGGCGTTCATGGAAGCCTACCACGTTGTTGCCACCCATCCGCAGATCCTGGCCGGCATTGGCGACGCCAACTCGCAGTATGACGTGTGGGGCAACTACAGCCGCGCGATCACGCCCAACGGCACGCCGAGCCCGCATCTGAATTGGACGCCGACCGAGCAGGACACGCTGGACGCAATGATGGACCGCAATCTCGACGATCCGCCCGCGGCCAGCCTCCCCGACGGGACGACCGCCCGCGAGTTTGTCGGGACCACCGGCCGTCAGGCCATGCAGCCCATCTTTGGCGACGGCGTGGAGCGCTTCAGCGATGCCGAGATGACCGACAGCTTCTACTTCACCCTGTTTCCCAATTTCCACCCGTGGGGGGCGTTCAACCGCATCACCTACCGCTTTCGTCCCTACGGCGACGATCACCGGATGTCGATCATGGAGTGCATGTATCTGGCGCCCTACCCGCCGGGGGAACGGCCGCCGGCCGTCCCCATCCACTGGCTGGGAGCGGACGACGACTGGACCGAAGCCCCGGAGCTGGGCATGCTGGCCCGCGTGTTCAACCAGGACGTCTACAACCTGCCCAAAGTCCAGCGCGGGCTGGAGGCGGCCAAGAAGCCCGGCTGCGTGACCTTTGCCAGCTATGCCGAGACCAAGCTGCGGCATTTCCACCGGCTGTACGACCGCTGGGTCGACGCGGAGTGAGGCCGCCTGCTCGGGAGACGCCGCCGACCGCCACCACGCGATTTATCGCAGCCCCCGGAAGCAGGCGCGCACCTCACGCAGATACGACTCGGGTTGTTCGAACGCGGCGAAATGGCCGCCCTTGTCGAGTTCGTTGAAGTACACCACGTTGGCGAATCGCTTCTCGGCCAAGCGTCTGGAGGTGCGAAAGATTTCCTTGGGGAAGATGGAGCACCCGACGGGGACGTTCACCGGATCGCGCCGCGCGAAGGCTTCGTTGAAGCTCTCCCAGTACAGCCGGGCGGAAGAGGTGGCGGTCGCCGGCAACCAGTACAGCATCACGTTGTCGAGCAGCTCATCGCGGGTGACCACATTCTCCGGATGGCCGTCGCAGTCCATCCACGCCCAGAACTTCTCAATAATCCAGGCTGCCTGGCCGGCGGGTGAGTCGGTCAGCCCGTAGCCGAGCGTTTGCGGCCGGGTGCTTTGCTGCTTGGAATAGCCGGAGTCCCAGTCGTTGTAGTACTTCATTCCCTCAAGCGCGGATTTTTCCTGGTCCGTCAAATCGTCCATCGTCGGATCGGGCGGTGCCAGCACCAGGTTCATATGGATGCCGAGGCAGTTGTCCGGGTCCTGCACGCCGATATACATCGTCACCGCCGCACCCCAATCGCCGCCCTGGGCGGCATAGCGCGTGTAGCCGAGCCGCTGCATCAGCTGCGACCAGGCGCGGGCAATGCGTTGCACATTCCAGCCGGTGCGTGACGGCTTATCGGAGAATCCGTAGCCCGGCAGCGACGGGGCAACCACGTGAAAGGCGTCGGCGGCATCGCCCCCGAACGCGGTCGGATTCGTCAGCGGCTCAATGACTTTGTGGAACTCGACGATCGAGCCCGGCCAGCCGTGCGACATCACCAGCGGCATCGCATCGGGATGCGGCGAGCGAGCGTGAATGAAATGCATCCCCAGTCCGTCGACCGTGGTCCTGAACTGCGGAAAGCGATTGAGCTGCTCCTCACGCGCCCGCCAGTCGTAGTGCTCGAGCCAGTATTGGCACAGCTCCTGTGTGTAACTGAGCGGGATACCCTGGGTCCAGTCGTCCACACATTCCGGCTCGGGCCACCGGGTGTTGCGCAGCCGCTGCTTGAGATCGTCGAGCTGCGCGTCAGTTGCCGCAATGCGAAAAGCTTCGATCTTGTCACTCATGGTTTGCCGTCCTTCCGATTATGGGTTTACAGCCAGCAGTCATCATAGGCTGCCTTTACCTACCACAGGCTCGGATAAGAATCATCGGTTTCCACCCGCCATCATTGGAGTCCAGCGACAACAAGGCTTGACAAAATTGAGGAAACGAGAAGATATGGCCCCAGCTTCTTTTGAGATGCCGGGGCATTTTCCTAGGGGAGGAAAATCATATGAGCGACACGATTGACGACTTGGTGGCGCGTCTGACACGCTTGGAAGACCTCGAAGCCATTCGGCATACGTGGCGGGACTATTGCATGCGCCTGGATTCCGCGGACTGGAGCGCGCTCGGCGATGTGTTCACCGAGGATGCCGTCCTCGAGATGGATGGACTAAACCATCTGATCGAGGGACTAGATGGTCAGTACTGCGGCCGCCAGACGATCATCAACGACTTTTATCGGCAGACCGGGTCTGTGCTTCCGCACGGCGCCAAGCCACTGTTCGTCACCGGCCATCTGAGTACGAACATGCAGATCGAGCTCCAGGGCGACGAGGCCACGACGCTCGCGTACTTTTTCGAGATCGTCGCCAACGATCAGGTGTTGATCGGGACGTATCAACATCGATTCCGTCGCGAAGCAGATCGCTGGCGGTTTCGCTTCTTGCGTATCTCGATTCGGTATCGGGCTCGGCTGGAAGCCACGGACGTAGGCGGCCAATCGCTGAACGACATCCTCTCACGTCCGGTCTAGCGTATCGCTGGCGCGAAATACGAATTCGAGGAGAAAACACCGCTTTCCGTCTGAGATCATTGCTCACGTCGTTCCTCGGCTTCACAGAAGCTGAGACTGAGCCGCTGGTAGAGCCACGCTCTTAGAGCGTTTTACTATAGGTTGTAGCCCTGCTGTTACGTGCTCGTCATGCCGGACGCGCTCCGGCCTCCCTGCTTCGACTTCGCTCCGCTCCGCTCAGCACGAACGGGACACCGTTGGTCCTGAGCGTCAGGCGCAGCGCGCCTGAAGTCGAAGGGCGACACGGAATCGTAATTTGCTCTAAGGACAACACGACCGTCGAATGAGCTGCTACCGAAAGGCGCCCCGGTACGCCGCCGCCGGGTGGGTCGGCGGAAGCCTGTCGTGACCGAAGATTTTTCGGCGCAGGGTACCAGGGGTATACGCCTCTTTGGCAAGGCCCCGCCTGCGCAGCTCGGGCATGACGTGCTCGATGAACTCGGTGTAACTACCGGGGATCGTCGCATTGATGACGTTGACACCGTCGATGCCGGCTTCCTGCCACGTGGCAAGTTGCCGTGCGATTTGTTCGGGGGTGCCGGTGACGCGGCTCGACGTGCCGGCCAGCCTGCCGATGTCTCGCAGCGTCGCCTCGCGTCCCACAGCCGCTGCCCGCGCCCAGTCGAGTATGCTGCGGACGCCCTGTGTCTGAATGTCGGTGAGCGGATGGTCCGGGGAGTAGGCGCCCAAATCGGTGTCCAGAGCGCCGCCCTGATGGCAGATCATCGTCTCATCGTCGATCATCTCATCAAGGGCGCGGGCTTTGCGCTGCGCCTCTGCCTCGGTGCTGCCGACCACGAACGAGAGGCCCTGGAAGAATTTGACATCCGCGCGGCGGCGGCCGGCCTGTTTGAGCAGACCGCTCATGGTCTCGATGATCGAGGCGGCAACCTCGGGCCGAGGGACGACTATAAACTGCGCCTCAGCGTTGGCGGCGGCGAATCGCATGCCGGCTGCGGACGCTCCAGCCTGAAACAGCAGGGGCGTGCGCTGCGGCGAAGGGGAGACGAGGTGCGGCCCTGCGACCGCATAGCGTTTGCCGACGTGATTGATACGGTGGACTTTGTCAAAGTCTCCATGAATCCCCGCTCGGCGGTCCTGCAACAGCGCGCCGTCGTCCCACGAGCCTTCCCACAGCTTATAGGTAACGTCCACATACTCGCTGGCCCACTCGTAGCGTTCATCGTGCGGCGGACGTTCCTGGCCAAAGTTGTGGGCGGCATTGACCAAGGGATTGGTGACGATATTCCAGGCGATGCGTCCCTTGGAGGCGTGATCGAGGGTTGAAATCTTCCGCGCAAAATTGAACGGATGCTCCTGCACGATATTGCTCGTAAAGGCCAGCCCGAGGTGTTCGGTGTTGTACGCCAGGGCGGACAGGATGACCGACGGATCGTTGCTGGGAATCTGTAAGCCTGCCTCGACGTGTTTGCGGTAGGAACCATTGAAGTCGTGATACAGTCCAATGACATCCGCAAAAAAAACGACATCGAACAGCCCGGCCTCCAGCTCCTTGGCCAGCTTGACCCACAGCTCCAGGGAGTTGAATTCAATCTGACGGGCATCGGGTCGTCGCCACGCGCCATGCAGAATGTGAGACGTGGTGTTCATGACGAAGGCCGAAAACAACAGCGGTCTGGGCATATCTCACTCCGAGGCAGCTGTGCCCATGCCTTATCGGCCGAGCTGCCACTCATTGTCCGGGTCATCGCAAGCAACGGTCGTCCGAAAGAGAATTCTTGACTCACCAGCGGGCCATGGACGACCGCGATGCAGGACGCAGCGGTTATCCCAGATCACCAGGTCACCGACCTGCCACCGGTGGGTAAAAATGCGCGGCGGCTGACACGCGCTTTCCGTCAGTTCACGCAGCAATAAGCGACTGCGTTCAACATCTTCGCCCACAATGTGGCTGGCATGCCGGCCGATAAAGAGGGACTTTCTGCCCGTCTCTTCATGAATACGGACGATCGGGTGCGCGACAGGCGGCAGGGCTGCTCGTTCGGCGTCGGTCATTAAATCGGCAGCTCTCCCGTGGCTGTACGCAAAGTCGTGCACGACCAGCTTGTCTGCCAGCCAGTTTTGACGCGCGGTGTCGAGATCGTCGTATGCCGCCCGCATGTCGGCGAACTGGGTTTCTCCTCCCGACGAGGGCAAAGTGTGGGCTCGCAGAGCTGAAGCCTTTGAGGTAATGCGTTTGTATGAGCTGTCGGAGTGCCACTGCTGGTTGCCCCGGTTTAACGCAGAATAGGGGCCTCCTGCGGAGTCGAGGGCGCCATCCGGCCGGACATTCGCAACGCGGAATATCTCGGGCTTGGTGCCCTCGATTGCCGTTGTGAGCAGACGTTCCAGATGGCCGAAGCGACGGCTGAAGGCGATGTGAGCCGCCTCATCGAGATGTTGTTCGGGAAAGGCGAGCACGCCGTATTCGTGCCAGGCTTCAACGATCCGCTCACCGGTTCGATCATCAAGCCGATGCAGATTCACACCGTAGATACTTGCCCCAAGTGTTGCCTGGCTGGGAACGATCTCCATGAGACGTACTCCTTCCATTCGTCTCTATGCCAGTCCAATCTCGCCTGCAAAACAGGCTGTCCGCGATCATGCGGCGTGTCGTGCGTCGAAGTCGTGTCGGCTTCGGCTAGTGTATGTGGGGCACGATGCGGGAGGTAAACAGAGCAAGCGATCTCTGGCTTTCCTCCGGACTCAATGAGCCCCAGGCGAACGAGCCGACGAAATAGTTGATCCCACTCTCCGAGACCAAGCGTTGGATTTGCTCACGGACGGTGTCAACCGAGCCGATCAGTATCGTTTCTCCCGCCAGGCAGGCGTCCCAGGCGAAAAAGTTGTCGTAGGCGTGATCGTTGTGCTGATGCCACAGCTGCAGGATGGAGTGGTACCAATCCTCGTACGCCGGCCTCGCCACCGCATGCGCCTGCTCGTCGGTCTCCGCCACATAGATTTGACGCATGGCGCCTAGTTTCAGCGTGTCGGTGTCGCCCGGGCCGCTGGCAGCGGCGACGGCTCGATAGCGCGCCATAAGAGTCGTGACGAGCGACGGGGGGCCGAGGGTCATGAAGTGCATGCCCTCACGCGCGGCAAATTCGACCCCGGCTTCGCTGAACGAGGGATACCACAGCGGCGGATACGGGACCTGGACCGGTTTGAGCGGCATGGGCACATCCCGAAATTCGAAATGCTGCCCGGTGTAATTCAGCACCTCGTTGCACATCCCCTGACGGAATATATCGAGGACTTCGGTGAAGATGTCCCGGGTCTTTTCCGGATCGACACTGTAGTTAGCGATTTCGTACGGCGACACGCCGCGGCTGATGCCGAGTTCCATGCGCCCGTTCGACAGGTGGTCCAGCATGCAGACTTCCTCGATGAGACGCAGTGGGTGATACATCGGTAACAGATACGCCATGGGGCTGAAGCGGATCTGCGTGGTCCGCTGCGCGAGTGCGGCGAAGAACACGGAGGGGGAGGGCGCCATAGCGAGCGGAGTCGAATGGTGTTCGGCCAGATGATAGCCGTAGAACCCGGCCCGGTCCGCCGCTTCGATCAGTTTGAGACGCGCCTCGTACAGCTCCCCGACCGAATGCGGGCCGCGATCAAGCCAGTCAAACATCCCGAATGCGATCTGTCCTGACATCGTCACTCTCCTCACCCGCCCAGCTCTTCATATCGTCTGCAAAGGGATCAGTCGTGCCCTCGCACGTCGACATGGTATCAGGCGGCCTGCTGTTGGGCGTCCAAGATTGCTTTGAAGTCTGCGGTGTGTAATGTCGCCGTCACGTTCAGATCGGCGTCGAGCATGTCGAACAAGGCGTCGCTCTCGCCACGCACGCTGTAGTACAAAACGCAACCGTCGGGGCCGCCGCCCTCATCGTGGGCATCCCGCCCCGTGCCGAAGGTATACTGGCCCACCGGGCGCACCTCTCTGACGCTCCCGTCGGGTTCATAAATCACATGATCCCCCTCAACGACAAAGGTATTGGTATCGGCGAGATGCCGATGCAGCAACACCTTTTCATTCGGGTCAAATTTGATCAACAAGTCGACGCGGTTGCGGACTTCATCGACAAAGAAGATCGAAACCATCATGTGTTTGAAGCCCTCGAGTTCGCGCCACTGAATGTGCTGAGCATCGAACTGGTGGGCGGTCATTGGGGATGCAACTGCTGCCATAGGGTATGCTCCTTCCATCTTAGTTGACGTCGTCCTGACCTTGGCCGGACACAACACACTCCACCAACACTCGACACTCAATCGATTCGCGCGCGGGGGTGGACGCATCCGAGAAATAAAGAAGAACGCTTCCGCCACCCTGAACGGATGACGGAAGCTGGTGAGCGAAACGAAACCGCCCCTGGCTGCGGGGCAGACGCAGCATGAGCTGTGTCTGCTTAGAAGAAGACAAAGGAGCGGACGACCACGTTCTTGCGACATGGCGCGTCCGCAGGCGCCGTCGGGTCAAGACACGCCGAGTGGAACGACCAGCGCGACACCGACCCGTCGGTCTCCGAGTCGTAACACTTCAGCATCGACACCTCAGTCGACGTCTGCTGCGGAAACCAGTACCACTCGTGCCCAGGCCGGTAGGTGAACCGCGTCGTCTCCCCCACCCGGTCGTCGTAGATGCGGTAGTTGGTGATGTACGGCTGGTCGGCAAACGACGGCCAGGCGCACAGCACAAACGGGTGCTGCCCCACCGTCTCCATCGGCTTGGCCAGGTTGATCGACATGAACCGCCGCGCCATCTTCGCGTCCGCCTCCGCCTCGGTGTAGTGCTGGCGACGGCCGAAGTTGCGCAGGTTCTTGGTCAGCAGCTCCCGGCACCGCACCCGCCCGCTGTTGTCGTTCAGGTCGTTGTGGACGATGTCGGCGTAGTAGCGATTGACCCCCGGGTCCTTGTTGTCCTGATCTTCCTTGACCGGACCCGTGTACTCCTTGTCAAACACGCCGTGGTTGTACACCAGCGCATCGGTCGCGTCCGGGAAGAACTTCAAGAGGAGCTGCTCCATCTCCGGGTAGAACACGCGTTCGACCTCGGCGGCGTCGTAGAAATTCTGGCACTTCGATTCGCAGTGGGCGAGCGAGACGCCGAGCTTGTCCATGCACGCAGCGCTGGTGGGCGACAGCCCCGGGTAGTATTCCGCTATCCGCCGCGCGTCGCGCAGAATCTGCGGAAAATAGAGGCAGCCCCGGCTGATGTCCTGCATCTCCCTGCGCAACATTTTTGCCTCGGCCACCCGCGCCGGGTCTCGCCACAGGGCGTTGGACGGGACGACCGAGTAGGACGGCTGCTCAAGGACGGAGTAGGGCAGCGGCAACGCGACGCCGCCCTCCGGGGCTTCGATGTTGTTGGCCCGGATATAGTCCAGGCACTCGTCGTAGGTGCGAAAGCCGACGCCCCACTTGGTCTCAATCGGGCCGGGAGGCGCGTTATTGATCCTGTCAATGACCGCTTGCTCTTCCCCCTCGGCAATCTGGCGCAGCGCCGCCTCCGTCGCCACCGCAGCTCCTCCATCTCCGTCCCGGTCAAACGCCATGTAGGATATACCGCCGTTCGCCGCGATGGGGGCTGGTTGTCCTACTGTGAGTTGGAGGGGAGGGACATAGGACGACGAATTCATCTCCGTAGCCGCTACAACCTGGTTCTGAGTAGCATCGAGTTGAGCCATGGCATACCTCTCAGTTAAAGATGCCCAATCGTGGCACGCAGGGCGTGCCTTGGCAAGAGTCGCGAGTTGTCGGGGTTTCGAGTCAAGGGCGGGCTGGAGCGCTGCGTGGACCGCGACCGGCAGCTGGGCGATCTGCCGCCCCGGCCTGGCAAAGAGCAGCCCTACTCAACGGCACGGGCGGCACCCCCTTCGAGGAGAACGTCCACCTTGCACAGAACACGACTGTACGATCTCAAGCGGGCGCGGAAGGACAGGCGCAGGGACGCAGGCGCGTCCGGATGCAGCAGAAAGGATGCACTGTCGATGGGAGGATGGTAGCTGAGTCTGTCCGTCCAGGAGCCGGAGCGACGAGAGCCTTGCAGGACGGCAAGCCAGCGGTGTTGGCGCGAGTCGGTGCTGACCTCATAGACCAACCAGCGTGCATCGCCGGGCTGATGAAAGCGGACGGCACGGGCGTCCGCATCCGGGCCGGTGAGTTTCAGGGCGCGTTGCAGCGGCTCGGTCCGAATGTCCGGCCGGCCGTGGCGTGCCCAGAAGCGTTCCAGCCCGATCCACAGGCCAAAGACGCCGAGGGCGAGAACGAGGAGCCCGATGAGCACTGGGGATTCCATCTCGTGAAGTGGGCTAGTGAAATCCCAACTCGGGCAGTGGACCGCGATCCGCGACGGGCGTGCGCCTGGTCCCGGCTCCCAAGGACACCGAGCCGGGCTGGCGCTCAAACGGGTCTGTGATACCGATCGCTCGGGCGTGATCCTTCAGCGCCGGTATCACCTCTTCCGCGAATAGGCGCATGCTGGTGCGCCGCTCGTCATCACCGTGCGGTCCCTGCAGGTGCAGGATGATGAAAACCCCGACCCGCAGGACGCTCATGATCGCCTTGATTTTGGGGATCACGGTCGTGGGCGTGCCGACAATCACCTGCATATTTTTCTGCCCACGCTCCAGGGCCGCCTGCAACTTGCCCCGGATAGCGGCATAATCGATCTCTTCGTCCGCCACGCCCTGCTGCTGCTCCCTCAGCTTCTGGCCGCTGATCCCCAGCCACACGCTGGACTGGGTCTTCGCCAAGTTGCGAATGGCCGCTTTCGAGTTGTAGCCCGGCGGCATCATGAATTCAGTCGCCGAGAAGGCATTCTGCCCTCCCCCATAGACGAATCCGGCGGCGGCTTGCTGCGCTTTCTCCTCCGTCTCGCCCACGGCCGTCGCCACCATATAGCCGAAATTCTCCGGCCCGGCCTGATAGCCATGCTTGGCCGCTTCGTCGGCGTAGAAGTCCCACAGATCGCACGTAGCCGGCAGCGGGGTGCCAAGCCCGATATACGGATACCGGTGCGCGGCGCACCACTCGACGGTCTCGGGGCTCAGCGTCCCAGGAATCCACATCGGCGGATAGGGTTTCTGGTAGGGCAGCGCCCACGGATTGACATGCCGATAATGAAAATGTTTGCCCTCGTAGCGCCACGGTCCCGGTTTGGTCCAGGCCTGCACGATAAAGTCGTGGGCTTCGTTGAACATCTCGCGGTTGTAGGCCGGATTGGCATTATTGAAGAACTGCTCACTGCCCGCGCCGCGCACCCAGCCGGTGACCAGGCGGCCGCGCGAGATGAGATCGATCTCGGCCAGCTCTTCGGCCATCCGTAGCGGATGTTTGATGACCGGCAAGGGGTTCCCGACCAGAACAATTCTGGCCTTGCTGGTAATCCGCGCCAGGATAGAGGCTTCGACATTCATGACCGATCCCATGCAGATCGGGTTGCCATGATGCTCATTCAGGGCCAGGGCGTCGAAGCCCAGCTCCTCGGCGTAGCAATATTCGTCGAGGTAGTAATTGTAGTCGTCGGCCGCCTTCTCACGGTCGAAATGCTCGTTCGGGATGGCGAAAAACGCCCGATTCTTCAGAACGAGTTCTTCCGGCAGCCAGCGATACGGCCGTTCGGTGAAATATCCGATTTGCATCTGGGGTTCCTTGTGTGGATTTTTGTCAACCCGGGTTTTCAAACCAGCCCGAAAAACCGGACCGAAGCGTCTCCTAACAGGCCGTTGCGGGCTTCCGGCGTGTGGAGGCTCTCGGCCAGGTGAGCGAGATGGTCCATGTAGTTTCCGGGATGGTCCGGATGCGGAAAATCCGACGCCCAGCCGAACTGATTGGGGCCGAAGTCTTCGATTGTTTTTGCCCAGCCCGTTTCGTCCGGATCGCCACTCACAAAGCATTGCTGAGCGAACGTCTCCTTCGGTCGAGCGGTTCGCTTGATGCTGCGCTCACCGACCTGGGTATCGAAGACCGCTTCCATCTTATCGAGCAGGGAGGGGACCCACCCCGCGCCTCCTTCGAAGAAGCCGACGCGCAGTCGCGGGAAGCGCTCGAACAGCCCGTACTGAAACATGTCCACGAGAGCGATTTCCATTGCCACTCTGCCGCCCAGGACGGACATGAGAAATTGTCCACCGTCATGCAGGATCTTCGGCTGGATTCTGGTAAACGGCCGATACTCCCGGGTCTCGCCAGACACGTGGATGCAAATAGGCACGTCCAGATCCTGCGCTGCGGCATAGAAGGGATCCCATTCCGCATCCCCCAAGGGTAATCTCCGGATATTGAAGGTCACGATCATCGCCCCCTTGGCGCCTGCCTTCACCGCCGCCGTGAGATCTTCCGCAGCGACCTTGGGGTCCCCGAGAAAGCAATGCGCTATCGGCACGAGCCGGCCGTTGCTCCCGGAGCAGAAGTCAATAACCCACCGATTGTAGGCCCTGCACATGGCATGGGCCAACTCGATATCCGTGATGTGGGTGTTCCACACCAGCCCCAGGGAGGTGAAGATAGCGGTATATTCGAGTCCCTCAGCGTCCGCTCGGGCCAGTCGCGCCGCGGGGTCGTAGCCAGCTGGATCAGCGTCCCCCGGCCATTCCATCTTGAGTCCCTTCATCTCGGCGAGTGTCCGCCCCATACCCATGATCGATTGGATACTCTTGAGGTCGTTGCCTCGGAGGAATTTTCCGTCCAGCTGGAGATGCAGCCCCTCGGCAGTCCGACCGAAGCGGAGACCCCGCTCCTGATACTTGGCTTCCATCAGCTCGCCGGTCCAGAGATCAGCCGGTTCAATGATATGCCCGTCCGTGTCCATGATCCCGTAGCTGCCGGTATACAGTTCAGTCGCTGTCGATGTCATCTGAGACCTTCCTTTCCGCACGTGACCGCAGTCACGTGTGTTATCTTGCGTACCGTGTCGCCGAATTGCTGCCCCCTCGTAAGAAGTCACTGTGGTGTGCACGACTCACGATGTGCTCACTCGTACCACAAGTCTCTCCAAGAATCACCGGTTCCCGCCCCGGATTATCGCCACGCTAGCCGGCTCTGCTATCGGTTCAGTCTCAGCTGCCGTGAATATGTGATTCCATCCAGGGTGACAGAAACGATTCGGGGTAAATTGGGCCATTTTGAGAGATGAGGCCTTAGACGGAGCTGATCACATGGAGGCACTTCGTACCGAGCAGCGCCCGCAAGTGTCGGGGCACACGCGAGTTTTCCAGCCACCCAGTACGATTCGTGAATGAGGAGGAGAGTAGCCGAAACCGCCGTCCCGCCCATCTTCACGGAGAGTGATCACAGCAATGACAAGTGGTAAACATCACGACGCTTTTGACTTCAGGTGGCCCACTTTCCTGCGAATAGTCGCCTCTGTCCACTACGGCCGACTTTACTGGCGTGAGCCCGGGGCCATGAAAAACCAAATCGGACGGTCCGCCCCACTCTCCTTCAGCGTACGGCGTGCCGTCAGCAACACCTTACCGGCCTCGGTTTTATCGTAGAACCAACGCTCGGCGCCCCACGCCGGAAGGGGCTCGTCGGCTACCAGTTCGCAGGCCAACTCTTCGTAGTAGGCCCGAATATCGTGCGCGACCTGCATAGTCGTCCCCTCGAGTCCAACCTGATCCCAGGCTTCCCCTTCGGCGATACGTACGAACTTCTCGAGTGCGGCAGGAATCTGAGCCGCATCGATCACCCGGCCGACACTGGTCCGCCCAGTTTTCGCTACAGCGCGGTCGTAAGCAGCGCGTAACGCTTGTGCTTCGTCAATGGCTGGATGCAGGTTCGGATCGTAATGAGGCGGAAGCGGACACGCTAAGGGCTCCCCGCCCCTGCTTTGGATCGTCTCCGGGAAGTCTACGAGAACCGGTCCACTCGGCCGCTCCAGCAGGGCAAAGGCCGCTTCGAGCACCCGGTGCTGATAGGCCGCGTCGCGGGGCTTGCCGAGAGGCAGCCCTAATGGAAATTCTGCATACAGCACGCGTGGTGGACGCAGGCGTTCTGCAACATCACGCATCGGCGAGATCACGACCGTTGACAGGCCAGCCGCCTCGAAGACGTGGGCCAGCGTACACACGGTACGCGGACACAGCGGTCAGACCGGAGTGAGCAGGACAACATCCACTCCATCCTCACGCATCTTTTGAGCGCAGGCCGGACCCGTATCCAAGCGCAGCGCGGATAGCCCTTCGGGTTGGTTGCCGGCGAAGGCGTAGTGGGAATGAGCGACGCTGCCGATCACCCCCTGATCGGAGAGTTCCTGCAGGCGGTCGACCGGATAGACGACGTTCATGTCAGCGGCAAAGCCAGCCCGGTCAAAGTTCGGGCTCAGGTGGCCGAGCTTCAGATCGCGGGCGTCATTCGGCAAGGTCTCAAAGTGGAAATCCTCAACCTGCCACTTGGGGCTGCCGATTCGGTGGAGCGCGGCGCTGGTCACGATCGCCACGCGCGCCTCTCGCAGCGGTGGTGGTTTCGTGAAAGCGGTTTCTTCAAATTCTGGCAGCGCTAAGGTCTTGGCAAACTCGCGCATGGCTTGGTCGTTGTCGTGCATCTTTGCTCCTTTGAACAGATACGGTAATGGCATGCGGCCCCTGGCCTGGGACTCGGCGGGCTAGGCCAGGGGAGGGAGTGGGAGGATTACAGGCTCGCGGCCGGCGCGACGACCTCGTCTCCGAGCTTGTCGATGTCGTCTTTCACGGCCTGCAGATCGGCCGAGGGGGGCCAGACGATTACTTGGTGCACGCCGGCATCTTGGAAGCCCTTGAGATCGTCCTTGGTTGGTAAGACACCGGCACCGGGCGAGATGGAGAACTCGAACGCGTCCGGGTCCCGGCCGGCGGCTTTGGCAAAGCCCTTGATCTTGTCGATTTTAGGCTTGGCGTCGGCTACGGAGACATTCATCCCGAACCACCCATTGCCGACCTCGCCCACGCGCCGGAGCGCCGGGTCGCCTTCGCCACCGAAAATAATCGGTGGGTGGGGGGTCTGAGCGGGCTTGGGGTAGGAGCGAACACTCGGGAAACTGCAAAACTCGCCCTCGAACGCCGTCTCTTCCTCGGTCCACAGCCGTTTCATGACGGCGAGATATTCCCGCGTCCGCGCATTGCGACGCGCCCAGGGAACGCCCAGTGCGGTGAACTCTTCTTCCAGCCAACCGATGCCGACTCCAAAATCAAACCGGCCTCCGGACAACTTGTCCAGGGTGGCGACTTCTTTGGCCGTGGTGAGCGGGTTCCGCTCGGGTACGAGGCAGATCCCGGTGCCGACGCGCAGCTTTGTGGTCTGCGCCGCGGCGAAGGTTAGCGTGGAGAATGGGTCGAGAATATCGAACTGCATGGTGGGGCTGCGAGCAATTCTCCCATCCGGCGAATAGGGGTATTTGGACGAATACTGGTCGAGCAGCACGATATGCTCGGGCGCCCAAATGGAGTGAAAGCCGGCCTGCTCGGCCCGCTGCGCGGTCATTCCGATCGTCTCCCCGTCGGCCACGAGACCGACGCCAATTGCCATATATCCGATGTGCATGATGCATCCTTTCCGGGGTGGGTTTTGTGCCCCCTCTTACTTTCGTTCTGTAGTGGGAACCGACGTGACCGTTCCCCTGATTTTTTATGCAAGACGCGAACTATCGCCCTCTCCCCGTTGCGTCTTCTTGTCTCCCTAGAAGAAGACAAAGGCAGGAAACCCCGTTCTCGAGCGTCCCGGTCCGCCACCGGCTGAACAAGGTACTCCTACAGCTTGAAGCCGTCAAATCAGGCTTGGGAATCAGTATCCTCCCCTACCGCGCCAACGTAACGCTGCCATACCCGTAGCCATACCCGTAGAATGAGAGAAGGCATTGCCACTTACAGCCAACTTAACGAGGGGCTTGCCAAATCTGGGTGTCTTATGTCGTCAGTGAGGCATGCGTTCTCATACCACGCATGATGTTCTCGCTCCGTTTTGGCAACTTGACAGTGCGGCCTGAAATGCCCTAAGACTCGAACGCCAGCTCGGACTCAGGGGGAGGGCAGATGAATATTCGAAACCAATTGATCTGTGCCTGGTCGGCGATGGGATTCGCCGTGATTTGTCTGGTCGGGTTTCTGTTCGCGAATTTCATTCCGCCGATTTCGCCGAACCTCAGCGCCGAAGAAGTTGCGGCGATCTATCGCGAAAACGCCCTGGCCATGCGTTTCGGGATTCTGCTGATCATGAGCAGTGCCGGGTTTATTTGTTCGTTCGCTGCGGCGCTGGCCATGCAGATGAAACGTATCGAAGGCGATCTCACCCCCGTCTTTACGTACACGCAACTTGGCGCCGGCTGTGTCACTACGCTGGTGTTTGTGTTTGCCGCCGTGTTTTGGACGGGGGCGGCATTCCGGCCTGATCACGACCCTGAGTTGACCCGGATGCTGAACGATATTGGCTGGATCACGCTGCTCATGACCTTTGCGCCGTTCATCATCCAGAACATTGCCCTCGGCCTGTGTATCTTGAGTGATACGCAGGCCGAGCCGATATTCCCGCGTTGGGTCGGGTACTACAATCTCTGGGTGGCGGTGCTGTTTGTGCCTGGCGGGCTTTTAACCTTTTTCAAGACGGGGCCTTTCGCCTGGGATGGCTTGTTTGTCTGGTGGGTCCCGTTTCTGGTCTTTTTTACCTGGTATCTGGCCATGTTCTACATCCTGCTGGGCACGATACAACGGCAGGCGCAATCTGAGCCGGCGGTAGCCGCCTAGAGAAACGCATCACCAATGTCTTCAGCTTCCGAGCTGCCGGACTCGGTCAGGCCGCACCTGCCTGGCGAGCCCGGCGTGTGGATGTTCATCATCGGCGACGTCCTGGTCTTTTCTCTGTTGTTTTCGGTATTTGTCTACGACCGATCGCAAGAAGTCGCGTTATTCGTCGAACAGCAGCAACTGCTTAACCAAACCCTCGGGCTACTCAACACCGCGCTCCTGCTGACGAGTTCGTGGCTCGTCGCACTCGCCGTTCACGGCGCTCGGGCAGGCCAGCTTTCGCGGGCTCGCAGCTGTTTCGTGTCGGCAATCCTGTGTGGGATTGGTTTCGTCGTCGTCAAATATTTTGAGTGGGGCGAAAAGATTGCCGCCGATTTGACGATAGAGACGAATAACTTCTTTATGTACTACTACCTGATGACCGGGATTCATCTGCTGCACATGGTGATCGGAATTGGCGTTCTGGTCTTCCTCTGGCAGTCCGTGCGCGGTGCGGAACTTGATGCTCAAGGCGTGGGCGTGCTCGAAAGCGGAGCGTGTTTCTGGCACCTTGTGGACATCTTGTGGATCGCGCTTTTCGCGCTGCTGTATCTGGTGCGGTGACGCATGGCCGTTTCACTGCAATCCAGAGTGACCGGTATTTGGGCCGGCCTACTAGTGGCGACGGGATTGTCGTGGCAGTTCGGGCATGGATTCGGTTTTGGGGAGAAATTCCACTACGCGACCACCGCCATTTTGATTCTCACCTTTGTCAAAATCCGTTTCGTCTTTCTTGATTTCATGGAACTCAGAACGGCGCCCTGGCCTCTGCGCATGGCGTTTGAAGTGTGGGCCGTCTCGGTCTGTGTCACCCTCATTGGACTGTATTGGCTGGGGGTGTAGAGCGGCTGATTGGTGCCGCCAGCTCTTTCCTCATGAACGCCGAAATATACCTTAGAGCAAATTACGATTCCGTGTAGCCCTTCGACTTCAGACGCGCTGCGCCTTACGCTCAGGACCAGCGGTTTCCCGTTCATGCTGAGCGTAGCGGAGCGAAGTCGAAGCAGGGAGGCCGAATCGCGTCCGGCATGACGAGGGCGGCACGGCAGGGCTACAGCCTAACGTAAACTGCTCCAGCCGCACAAGCGGCGATTCAAGAAGGCTACTCAGCACTCATACATTACGACACATCGAACCTCGATACTCCACCGTGCGGGTGCATCGGGAGGTGTTTTTGGATCGTGAAAAGCGCTGTGAAAACTGAAGGTGCACGGTGCTTGGGGGTTGGTGCTATCGGAATCGGCTCCCTTTGAGCGGGCCAGCGGTCCGGCAGAGTCCCACTGTTTTATGAGCAGCACCTCGTCACGGGTCATGGCTGGATAGTAATACCACTGGTGGCGGGAAGCATGCTTTGAGAAGTAATTCTCGCCAACACGGTCTTGATAGCGAATTTCAAAGACAGCCAGGTCTTCGGGGTGAACGCTCTGGGCATCACACAACGCCAATGGATGTGTCGCGACTGGCTCGTCGGCGATGTTACGCCAGACATTGATGATGGCGAAACGACCGTCTTCGCCAATTGCTCGCTCGACCTTTTCAGGATCGAGCAAAGTTCTTCCCTCGCCGATGATTGAGCGGAGCGTGTCATTTGTAGCCGGGGGTTGTGCCAGACGTTGCAAGCGCTCTGGCCCGCTACGCAGGGTGTAGTCTCCATGGGCGATACTGGCCGGACCCTGGACCTCCTGACCGCCGCGAATGCGTTGCTGCTTTTGCTTTCCAGTTGCTGAGCGGACGTTGTGGTCAAAGGCAATAATAGAGGTGGCACCAGTCACCTCTTGGACGGCGTGTTCACACTCGCGGTAGTAGTCGTGGATGACGGCCTGGTGATCAAAAAAGTCAAGGTCTGGACGCTTGAGAGGACGAGGCAGCAGTGCAAAGCCGTTTTTCTCAACACTGCGACACTCCTGTCCATGGAGGAGGCGTGCGTTGTGAACCGGCATCTGTCGCTCATCAAAGATCACGCCTTCAATTCCGCCGTCCGTCCCGTCAGCGTTGCGCAGGGTGAACAGCGTACCATTTCGGTACAGTGAGCTTGGAATGGATGCGTCGAGGTAATTGAGTCGGCCCACACTGTCTGTGTCGCTCATCGCTGGTGTTGAGACTGTGCTCATTTTTTCCCCTTCCACCTGGTCATCAGCGCACGCTGAATTTCCGAGCCTGTTATGGCCACGGATCATATCGTCCGCTGGCCTCGGATAGCAAGCATCACGAGAAGCAGTCTCAAAAGCGTGTGGCCTGACAGCCCTGGCAGCGCGCAAAAACAAGATTCGCGGGGGATGGTTTTGTCTCGCCATCCGCTATACAGAGGGACGACCGTAACGCATGCAGTTCGCACCGAGCCCATCACAGGGGGCCCTCTATGCTGATTCGTACGATGAACCAACTGGAAGCCGACGGCCGGGTCATCTCGATTGCCCACGGTAAAGCGACGGCCGTTCGTCTGCTGACCAAAGCCGATAGACTCGGGTTCAGCGTGTCCGAAGCCCGGACCCGCCAGGTCGGACAACTGGATGTCTGGTACAAACACCACTGGGAAGCCAACTACGTGTATTCGGGGAACGCCACGCTGGAGAACCGGACCACGGAAGAACGCTGGCCCCTGGAACCCGGCGTGCTGTATTGCGTTGGTCCTCAGGACCGGCATCGCATCATCTGTGAGGAACCGTCAGACCTGCGTGTCATCAGTGTCTTCTCCCCGCCGCTCGAAGGCACTGAGACCCACGCTGCAGATGGGTCCTATCCCCCAACGGGTGAGGCCCCTCAAGGTCAGGACCGTATGTTCGTCAGAACTCTCGCCGATGTTCGCAATGCGGGCCTGGAGCGGGTGGTCGCGGGCGGCGTCGCCATCACGGCCCGCTATCTGACCGCCGCCGACCAGCTCGGGTTCTCCTTTTCAGTGGTCCGTCTGCAAGCGGGCGGGGAAGCAGACCTGTGGTACAAACATCACTGGGAAGCAAACGTGGTGCTGGACGGCAGGCTTGAGGTGACCGATTCCGCCACCAGAGCCGTACAGATTATCGGTCCCGGCGGCCTGTATGTGGTGGGACCGAAAGACCGTCATCACGTCAAGGCGTTGAGCGATTTTCACGGCATCAGCGTGTTCGACCCACCGCTGACCGGGAAGGAAGTACACGACACGGACGGCTCATATCCCCCAACCGGTCCCGTTCCACTGGGACCAGTCGGAGGCTGAATCGAGAGCGAGCGTTACAGAGCCAACAGGGGGCGGTGCCGGCTGATCTGTTCAGGCTTTGAATGCTTCTGCCATCGGGTACGTGTCATTGTACTCGCGGACATAGTTGATTTTTCCATGTTCATTGAAACGGACAACCCAAACAAACGGCATGGTGTAATGCTTTCCGGTTGATTTCACCCGACTCTCGCATTCGTTCCCCGTTACAATTAAAACATCGTCTGCGGTGACAAAATATTCATCGAACTCAAGCTTTCCAATTTCGAGCGCTGCCATATATTGAGCGAAAAGCTTGGCCAGTTCGTTAAGTCCCCTGTACTCGCCACCATAAGGCAGATGCGGCGGCACGTAGTTGATCCAGAGCACATCTTCAGCGAAGCAATCCGCTACTTTCTCCGGGGCATGTATCAGCGCGTCGATGGCTGCATTAAATTTCTCGATCAGGTTTGCGTTAGACATCGTCATTCCTCGCGGCGATGCCGAACGGCAACGCTGCTCACTGAGGGGAATTGCAATAGGGAACGGTATACGGCGTACGCTTATGCCTGTTCGCCTTCACCGCGCTCGTTGAACGTGGCGATTTTCTTAAACGCGTTGAGTACCTCTTCGCCATAGCCGTCGCGGACTTGTTCGGTCACTCGGGGCGGGACTGATACATCGTCGCGTTCATGCACCGCCCCGGTAATGACTGTCAGCAAGACACTGTCGGTGTCGGCCACATTCTTGAAGCCCCGGTACATGCCTGGCGGACAGGAAAAGACGTCCCACTTATTCAGGGTGATCTTTTCCTGGCCGTCGTCACCCACGCTGAACTCGAACGCACCGTCGAGGACCATGAAGGTTTCATAGGTGTGGTTATGGGAGTGCAGGCACGGCCCCTGGCCCGGCGGGCAGACCGAGACGTTCATCGTGGTCCCTGCTGCGCCGTAAATCGCGGCCGTGTCGCCGAACGGATTTTTTGTCTTTTCCAGGATCACCGGCATGAGCGTGCGGGCAAAAATGATGTCCATCGCCTCCTGGGGTATGTCGGCAAGATCTGTGGCCGTGGACATGGGTTGCAGTTGGTCAAAGCGAGCGACCCGCTGCGCTAACTCTTCACGGCTTGGATTTCTGGGCTCCATAGGTCCTCCTTAATTGTATTGTAACGGCTATGAAAACAGTCGCGCGGTGGCAAGCCTGGCGCCTTCTGACAACATCCGTAGTTTCTCCCACACCACATCGTGAGCAACCATGACATAACCGGCAAAGGTGCTGAAGCCACAATCCGTGCCAGCGATGATTCGCTTTGGATCCCCAACAATATTCGTGATCGTCTCAATTCGGTCGGCGACCACTTCGGGGTGTTCGAGGTAGTTCGTCGTC
The DNA here is from genome assembly GCA_965243735.1 of uncultured Binatia bacterium (SeqCode). GTDB lineage: Bacteria > Desulfobacterota > Binatia > Bin18 > Bin18 > JAAXHF01. Next base: position 508,612 of record CBDEVZ010000008.1, on the reverse strand, counting down.
ACGTCAATGAGACCGGGAATCAGGACCATGTCTGACGGGAGGGGATAGCGCTTGAAGAGCTTCACTTCGTGTTGATGGCGGGGATTGGCAAACGGCATGCTCAGTCCGCCAACTTTGGCTTGATAGAGAAGCGGCAGAAGCGGCTCCAAGTCCATATCGTCGATATGCGGCCCGTCCCAGTTGCCCCAGCATACATGCATACGCACCCGGTCACGCGGGATATTCACCAGGGCGGCATTGATGGCCTCGATGTGCAGCTCAACCCGCTTGAGAAACGCGTCCAGCGGCTGATTGAGAAACATGATTTGACGCTCCAGCGCCAGGTCCGGAGCGTCCAGTTGCAGAATGTGGCCCTGTTCAACAATCAGCTCGTATTCGTGGCGGAGTTCTTCGGCCAGAGCGAGTACATAATCACGGTCGGTGGCGTAATCGGGATTGTCCGCATTCCGCAACAGTGTGGTCGAGACGATACCGGGTGTGGCGGCGGTGACAAAGGTCTCGGCCGTTGCCTTGTCGTTGTCCAATGCCTGGCTGAACAGTCGGAGTTCCTGGTGGGCAACGCGTTTCTCAGCATCATACAGCACGGCGCTTTGACATTCGGGCATGGCGTACAGGGTGGCACTCTGTTTGATCTCTTCACCAGCCGGTCGGCCCGTCTTGAGCGCGACATAGCCTGGAAACTTGGCAAAATCGGTCACCGTGCCCCGCTGGGCATGGCCGCCAAAACCGGTCATGCGGTCTTTCACATAAAACGAGAAGCCCAGACGCGGCAGCTCGCCATCGTTTGGGATATCAATGCCCACTTCACGCTGTTTTTGCAGGATGAAAGCCAGATCGTCCCTGACTTGAGACTCAAAGCTCGCTTCATCCAGCGCAGTGCCCTGCTCTTTATCGAGCAGCATACGCATCAGCGGTTCGCTGCGCGGCAAGCTGCCAGCGTGGGTGGTAAGAATGCTGTCTTGACTCGTTCGCATAAGAGCCTCTGATCAATTTGAAGGAGCTTGGTATCTCACCTCTGATACGAGGAAAACGGCGAGGGTTTTGGGGCTCGTGCCGCTCATAATAATGCTACTGACGCATTCCTACCAGGAATCTGCTTTTCGCTTAAGATGGCCCCCAGCTCTCCTGCTCATAAGAGGACGGACTTGTTCTTGTGGCCCGCCCACTTCGGCAGATCGTCGGGCATATCCATGACCCGCGTCCCATAGAAAATGTGACACGTGGGTTTGAAGCTCGCCGGCACCTGGGGCGGGCGCCCGAAATCAAACAGGGAGGGAAACGCCAGCCACATCTTGCGGCCCTCATCCGCAATCAGCGTGCCACACACGCCACAGCTGACTTTGCAGGGCAGAATGCGCTCATACTGCCGCAGCTCGCTATTGTAGAAGCGAAGCCGGTCGATGCCGTGCGTGATGCGCACGTGGCGTTTGTGAAAAATAGCCGCCCACTGCATCGGCGCGCCATGCAGCGTCTGACAGACCACGCAGTGGCATATTTTCGCGTCAACCGGATCGGCGCTCACTTCGTATTGGACAGCCCGGCAGTGGCACCTGGCACGGTATTTTGCCCTGAAGCTCGTATCCTCAGGCAACGCGAATTCTTTTTGCATAAGGACGCCGGCCTACTCCTCGGTAAGAGGGAGGTTCAAGCTGGCCTCGGCCAGGCACACGAGCGAGCCCAGCTGATTGGTGCCGCGCACGGTGCAGCCGACCTGCTGGTGATCGCCGCTGGCGTGGGCCGCCGTCACCTCGCCCCGCAGGGTCACCACATGCCCGGCCCGAAACGGCTCAATGGCGCGCATGAGCAAGCGGCCGCCGGAGTAAAACGCGGACAGCGGAAACGACAGGCTGAGCATCTGCTCCACGTAGGACAGGGTGGCCGGCCCGGCGTTGACGGCCCCACCAAAAATGTTGTGGCGCGCAAACTCTTCGTCCGTATGGATATTGCTCGTCATGAGCCGGCCCGCCAACTGGACATCGTTATAGCCCAGAATCGTGTCCCGGCTCTCCGCGACCTGGAGCGCCGCTAGCCGGGTGCCCACTGCGGCCTGCCCGGCCGTCAGCACCCGGTGCGTTTCGGCCACAGGCTGCCCGGGCTTGACCGACGTTCCCCCGGTCTCGGCTCCCCCCGAGGCGGGCACGCTCTTCTGTCCCTGGGCGTAGGCGAAGATGCAGGTGTAATCGTAGTCGGCGACCCTGACCCCGTGTTGGTTCAGCGCTTCCACGCGAAAGGTCACAAACTTGCTGCCACGTCGTTCATACTTGTCCAGGACTCGACGGGTGGCGGTGATGCAATCGCCGACCACGACCGGCGCGTGCCACCGAATGTCGCACTTGGCAAACGGCGTCTGGCGACGGGCGGTCTTGGAGTCTTCGAGCGCCACGAAACCGTTGTGTTCCGCCAGGTCGTAGCGCAGCAGCGGCGCGTAGGCCAACACCATGCTGGGCATGGCCAGGACTTCGGCCGGGGGCGCCGAATCGTTCGGCCGATCCAGTTCCGACCCACGGGCATGCTGGGTGGCCCGGGCGTACTCGCGCAGCGTGTCCAGGGTGAGGGTGACCGTCGTCTCGGTTCCGGCCTGGCCGATGGCCACCGCGTCATAGTCCCACAGCTTCTCGGGCTCGTTTGGCATGCGCACCTCCCTGCTCGTCCGTTCAGCGCTCCAGCCTACTCGAGACGGCTCCGGGGTGCAATTTCCCGCAGCTTGCAAAGACACGCCTGTGTAGAGGTATAAGGGGAGGAAAGGAAAGGAGTGGAGCGATGGGCGCAATTGGGGAGAAGATTGCGGACTACACAGGGCAGGTCACGTCAGTAACGCTGGCGGAGACAGGCACCGTTCTCAATGCCGAGGGAGAAGCCGGGCCGTTCGGCACCTACCTGTATACGGCAACGTTCGGTCCAGCGGTGGACACGATCGGGAAAACGGGTCCATTGACGGGCCGGGTCCAGGATTTTCGCCCGGATGGCAGCGTGGTGCCCCAGGTCGTCACCGGGGTGTGGCGCAAGAGAGGGCACCAGCAGTGGGAAGTGAAGGCGATCAACATGGCCGCAGACGGGAAGTGCCTTTTCTTCGTCGAAGCCTGGGATTTGGCGGCGCGGTCACTCAGCGGCACGATCTACGCCCTGGACTGAGTCGCCTCACCGCCGACCCAGCAGGGGCGACCGGCCGGTCGCCCCTACCACGTAGAGACCGTCGCGCAAGAGCGGGAACTGGGTGAAGGGTCGCCGCTGGTGTGGCGACGCCAGGGAAACGAACGGAGCGACGACGACCGTTGACAGGCTATTGTCAGCCGGGTATCTCACGTTTACCTCACTGGATTTTCCTAAGGATATGCTGCCTGCCTCAGGTTTGCAGGCAGAGCCGAAGTCTCACAAGGAGGACTGCGAGAATGAGTCAAACCGAATCCCAATCGAGCCGTGTCCCAACTGCCGAGGACCTGGGCTTTGACCCCGGCGCCCTGCGCGAGAAGTATGCCGCCGAGCGCGCCAAGCGTCTGCGCCCGGACGCCAACAATCAATACCGGGAAATCACCGGTCAGTTCGCGCACTATAACGTCGACCCCTACGTCGAGCCGGGCTTCACCCGCCCCGCGCTGCACGAAGATCTCGATGTGATGATTATTGGCGGCGGCTTTGGCGGCCAGTTGGCGGCCGTGCGGCTACAAGAGGCCGGTATCACCAACTTTCGCATCGTCGAGAAAGCCGGGGATTTCGGCGGCACCTGGTACTGGAACCGCTATCCCGGCGCCCAGTGTGACATCGAAGGCTATCTGTATCTGCCCCTGCTGGAGGAGACCGGCTACATCCCCAAGGAACGCTACTCCTTTGCGCCCGAAATCTTCAGCCACGCCCAACGGATCGGCAAGCAGTTCAAGCTGTACGACAAAACCTGCTTCCAGACGAAAGTCAAAGAAGCCCGCTGGGATGAAGAGGCGGGCCGCTGGATCGTCACCACTGATCGCGGCGACGAGTTCAAGACGCGCTTTGTGATTATGTCGAGCGGGCCGCTGAACAAGCCCAAGCTGCCCGGCATCCCCGGCATTGAAAACTTCAAAGGCCACACCTTCCATACCAGTCGCTGGGACTACGACTACACCGGTGGCGACACCACCGGGGGGCTACACAAACTCCACGACAAACGGGTCGGCATTATCGGCACCGGGGCGACCGCCATCCAGTGCATCCCCCACCTGGGCGAGCATGCCCAGCAGCTGTACGTCTTTCAGCGCACGCCGTCCTCGGTCGATGAACGCAACAATACGCCCACCAACCCGGAATGGGCCAAGACGCTCAAACCCGGCTGGCAGACGTATCGCAACCGCAACTTCACCGCCCTCCTGGACGGGGTGCAGCTTGAGGACGATCAGGTCCGCGACAAGTGGACCAGCCCGCTCAAGAAGCTCAGCGATCTGCTCGGCAGCCAGAATGACTCGGATCTGTCCGGTCGGGACAAGGCGCGCCTGGCCGAGATTGCCGACTTTCAGAAGATGAACGAGATTCGTGATCGCGTGTCCACCACCGTGAGCGATCCGCAGACGGCCGAGGCGCTCAAGCCGTGGTTCGGCCAGTGGTGCAAGCGCCCGACCTTCAACGACGAGTATCTGCCGACCTTCAACCGGCCCGGCGTCAAGCTGGTGGACACCAACGGACAAGGTGTTGATCGGGTGACCGAGCACAGTGTGGTGGTGGACGGGGTCGAGTACGAGGTGGACTGTCTGGTCTTCGCTACGGGCTTCGAGGTTGGGACCGCCTATACGCGGCGGGCCGAGTTCGGCATGTACGGCCGTGACGGGGTGTCGCTGGCCGACGCCTGGGCCGACGGGATGCGGACCTTCCACGGTTTCCTGAGCTGCGGATTTCCGAACTGTTTTCACATGGGGCTGACCCAGACCGGCCTGACCGCGAACTTTACCTATATGCTCGATAATCAGGCCCAGCACGTGGCCCAGCTCATCACGCTGGTGGGTCGCCGCAACGCGCAATCCATCGAGCCGACCCCCGAGGCGGAGGCCGAGTGGGTGCAGCTGGTGACCGGACCGAACATGATGACGAATTACCAGAACGTCTGTACGCCGGGCTACTACAACGGCGAGGGGACAAACGAGGGGCAGGGCTTCCTCCAGTCCGTCTACCCCAAGGGCGCGCTGGCCTTTTATGACATGCTCGCCCGCTGGCGCGAACAGGGAGACTTCGCCGGTCTGATTGTGAAGTAGGTTCGTGCGGCTCTGAGTCATACAGGAGAAGACTGATGCCAGGACGTTTAGACGGAAAAGTCGCGGTCATTTCCGGGGGCGCACGAGGTCAGGGTGCGGCTGAAGGGAAACTGTTTGCCGCAGAAGGAGCCAAGGTCGTGCTTGGCGATGTAATTGATGCCGAGGGACAGCAGACCGCGCGCGAAATCGAAGCCGCAGGCGGCACGGCCGTCTACCTGCATCTCGACGTGACCCAGGAGGCGGATTGGCAACAGGCCATTGACGCCACAGTCCAGCGCTTCGGCAAACTCGATATCCTGGTCAATAATGCCGGGATATTGCGAGTCGAGGGGCTTGAAGACACCACGCTGGAGATCTGGAACCAGGTCTTTGCCGTCAATCAGACCGGCGTGTTCCTGGGCATGAAGTTTGCCGTGCCGGCCATGCGGGCGGCGGGAGGTGGCTCGATCATCAACATCTCGTCTGTCGCCGGTCTGGTCGGCGGCGGCGGGGCGACCGCCTACCAGGCATCCAAGGGCGCTGTGCGGATTCTCACCAAGAGTGTGGCGACCGAATACGCCAAGGAGAATATCCGGTGTAATTCCATTCATCCCGGACTGATCACCACCTTGATGGTGGCCGGGATTGATCCTGAGGGGCAAAAGATGATTGAGCAGATGACGCCGCTCGCCCGGCCTGGCAGCGTGGACGAGATCGCCAACGGCGCCCTGTTTCTGGCTTCCGATGAATCGTCGTATATGACTGGCGCGGAGCTGGTGCTTGATGGCGGCATGACGGCCCAGTGAGCGCGCTCAGCGAAGCCGCTGCCCGGGTGTATGGATCACTGCTGGAACGATCATCCTGACGAGGACTACGATGCAAGCTCTCCTGTTGTACGGCGTACCGTTTTCGCAACCGGTGCGCGCAGTCATGTGGCTGATGCTGTATAAGCGGACGCCGTTTGAAATGGTCCTGATCAACCCGGGCTCAAAAGGGGAGACCGGGAGCCGGAATCCGGCCTATCTGGCCAAAAATCCCGGCGGGACGATCCCGACGATTGAGGAGCCGGACACCGGCTTCGTGCTCAGCGAGGCGCACGCCATCATGTGCTACCTGAGCAACACGCACGGCTGGGACGACGTGTATCCTGCGGATCATCGGCTGCGGGCCAAGGTGGACTGGTATTTGCACTACCACCATCGCAATGTCCGGGACGCTTCGGTTGGCCTGGTTGCGCCAAGGATCCGCAAGGACCTGAATATCCCGGACGCCTTTCAACAGGCCGCCCGGGCGACCCTGACCAACGCCCTCCGCGCCCTGGAGTCGGGCTGGCTGGCGACATCCCGCTATCTGACGGGCGACCAGCTCAGCCTGGCCGACTTTGCCGCGTATGTGGAGATCGGCCAGCTGCAACCGGGTTTTACCAACGTCTACGATTTTGAACCCTTCCCCAATGTGCGCCGCTGGCTGGACGAGATGAAACGCGTTGACGGACACGACGACGTGCATGTCGTGCTGGCCGAACTCGGCGATATCAGTGGCGAGCCACCGACGATGGAGGCGATCAGGAACGCCAACAAAAAAGCGCTCCGGGTCTTGAAGGAAAAACTGGGGGAGTTGAGAGAGTGACGACATTCCAGGAGAGATAGTCTCCTCTCGTCGGGCCCTCCCCCATCTCACCGACCCGGTCCCCGAAGGAGCTACATAGGCCAAGAAAGTTCATAGCCAATACAGGAGGGACGAAATGACAAGCTCTCAACAGCCAACGCCAACAAATGGAGCCGAGCCGGCTGAGCACTATGACGCGATTGTGATCGGCGCCGGGGTGTCCGGCCTGTATCAACTGTACCGCCTGCGGGAGCTTGGCCTCTCGGTGCGCTGCTACGAGGACGGCAGCGGTGTCGGCGGCACCTGGTATTGGAACCGCTACCCTGGCTGCCGCTTCGATTCCGAGAGCGAGGCCTACGGCTATTCGTGGTCGGAAGAACTGCTGCAAGAGTGGGACTGGAAGGAGCATTATTCCGGCCAGCCGGAGAACGAAAAATATCTCAACTATGTGGCGGACAAATTCGACCTGCGCAAAGACATTCAGTTCAACGCCCGGGTTGGATCCGCAGTCTACAACGAGGAAACCAATCGCTGGGACGTCCGGTTGGAAAGCGGTCAGCGCGCCCAGGCCCAGTTTCTGATTGCGGCCGTCGGCCTGTTGTCGGCTCGGTACACCCCGCCGTTTGAGGGGATCGAGAGCTTTCGAGGCGAGTCGTTTCATACCTCCCGCTGGCCAAAGGAAAAAGTCGACTTCAGGGGCAAGCGCGTCGCCGTCATCGGCACCGGCGCGACCGCGGTGCAGCTCATCCCCGAAATCGCCCCGGAAGTGGGCCATCTGACCGTCTTCCAGCGCACCCCCAACTACTGTGCGCCGTGCCGGAACTCGGAAGTGACTCCCGAAGAACAGCGCCAGTGGAAAGCCTCCTACCCGGAGCTTCACAAGCAGATTCGCGAAACGACCGTCGGCCTGCGGCACGAGTTCGACCCGCGCAAGACGTTTGACGTTCCGCAGGAAGAGCGGCTGGCGTTCTATGAAGAGCTGTGGGCGAAACCCGGCTTCACCAAGTGGTTGAGCAATTTTCACGACATCATGACCGACCTGGATGCCAACGAGGACTTCTCCGAGTTCGTCCGCAACAAGATCCGCGCCCGGGTCAAGGACCCGGTGGTCGCGGAAAAACTCGTGCCCAAGGATCACCCCTTCGGCTCCAAGCGCATTCCTTTGGAAACCCACTATTACGAGGCCTACAACCGGGACAACGTCACGCTGGTCGACGTACGTGAGGCGCCGATCGAGAGCATCACGCCGAGCGGCGTCAAGACCGCCGAGCAGGAGTATGCGTTCGACGTCATCATTTACGCCACGGGCTTTGATGCCGTGACGGGAGCGTTGACCCGGATTGATATTCGCGGCCAAAGCGGACAAACAATCAAGGACAAGTGGGCCAACGGACCACGCAACTACCTGGGCCTGCAAAGCGCGGGCTTCCCGAACTTCTTCATGGCCATCAACTCTGCGTTCTGCAACTACACGGTGTGCGCCGAGTCGATCGTCGAATGGATCACCGATTGCATCCGCCACATGCGCGACAAGGGCTTTCGGCGTATTGCTCCGAAGCCGCAGGTGGAAGACGCCTGGATGGCGTACATCAACAAGGTGGCCGCCGGCTCGATTTTTACTCAGGCCAAGTCGGCGTGGTTCATGGGCACGAATATTCCTGGTAAGCCCCGCGCCGTCCTCCTCAATCCCCTGCCCGCCCCGGCCTATCGGGCCAAGTGCGCCGAGGCGGCGGCAAAGGGCTATGAGGACTTTGTGCTGCAATAACTGTAGTAGGTCGGTTAGCGGAGCGTAATCCGACACGTACGGGCTGTCGGGTTACGCCTCCGGCTAACCCGACCTCCACGGCTGCACCTAATGGTGAATTGCTCTGGTTTTTTGTAGGCGTATGCTGAATATCTCTTCACCGTTCTTGCGGACTGGCCTCCTCGCCCTTCTTCTGCCAGTCCTGCTGCTGCTGCCGACTTTCCACACCCATCCTGAACAGCAGCACGCGCATGGCCACGACACTGCCCACAGCCACGCGGCGATTCTCCACGCGGATTTCCTCGTCTGGCTGTCTCATGACCACAACGAGCACGGCTCAGGTCATGCCGAACACCCCTCAGGGTCCGATTCCCGCACGAGCCTTTCCACGCTGCTGCCGCGGAGCTTTGTGTTCCTCGGCGCTGCCCTCGAACACCTGTCGCTCGCTCCTCCGGCTGTCCTTTCGGCCAACACCCGACAAGCATCGACCACGTCGAGGGCGTGCCAGCCTGACCACCCACCACCCATAGCATCGGCCTGTTTCCCGGCCAGTTCTCCCCGTTCTCCTCCCTGTCACGTCTAGGTTTCGTCTCCGGCCGTCGTTTATCCCCCCAATAACGTATGATGCGCATTGCCCGGAATCTCCTCTTCCCAGCCGTGCAGAAGCCGCTGGCCGGAGAGAACCCACCCCGCCGCTAGCGCGGCACCCCTCCGAGGAGGGGATGGAGGTGGTTCCCCTCCTCGGAGGAGTGGCCGAAGGCCGGGGTAGGTTTCTTTTCGCATCACACGTCAATAAGGAGAGGACTTCGGCATGGTGAAGTCCCGCCATGCCCCAAGTCGCGTCTCCCCTATGGAGGGCCGCGCCCATGTTACGGCATTACTGTCTGGGCTTTGGTGCGCTGCTGGTGCTGACCAGCTGTCAGTTGGATAGCGCCCGCCTCCCCGAAGACCACGCCGAAGACCACGCCCCTGAACCGACCAGCCTCACCGAGTGGACGACTCGGACCGAACTCTTTGTGGAATTTGCGCCCTTAGTCGTGGGCAAGGCCACGCCTTTTGCCGTGCATCTGACCGACCTGGAGACATTTCAGGCGGTCTCCGAGGATGTCCTCATGACGACGCTGGAAGGCCGAGACGGCCGGCAACTGACTGTCCGCTCGGAAACACCAGCATCGCCAGGCATCTACCGCCCCGTGCTCACGCCCACCGAACCCGGCACGTATCGTCTGCGGTTCAGCCGCTCTCATCCCGACACCCGGACCGTGCTGGATACGATTGACGCGGGCGGAGTGGTCGTGGTGGCGACCGAAGAAGATCGAGCCAGTCTCGCCCAAGAGCCGGCGGGTGACGGCATTCCCTTTCTGAAAGAGCAGCAGTGGCAGATCGCCTTAGCGACGCAGGCAGTCACCACTCGGGAACTACACCCCACGCTCCAGCTCCACGCGGAAGTCAAACCCGTGGCCGGGGGAGAAGTCCACATTACCGCCCCCATCATGGGGCGGGCGGTGGCCGTGGAGAAAGGCGTTCCCACGCCCGGACAGCGTGTTGAGCCGGGCGAACCGCTCGCCCGGCTGCTCCCCTTGCCCGCCAAGAGTCGAGCCGAACTCGTCTATGCCGCGCGGGCGAGCCAGTCTGAGCTTGAGGCCGCTCAACACGAGCTGGCGCGTGTGCAGGCTCTGTATGCGGACCGCATTATTCCCAAGCGGCGCCTGGAGCAGGCGCAAAAAGACGTGGCCGTCCTTACCGCACGGCTGTCTGCCTCCCGCGCAGAACTCTCCCTGCTCGATGTGAACCCCGCCGGTGCGGCGACCCCCCCCACACTGCGGGCTCAACGTTTTCTCCTGCGCGCACCAATGGCCGGAACGGTAGTCACGGCCAACTTCACTCCCGGAGCACTGATCGAAGCGGGCCATCACCTGTTCACCATCATGAACCTGGAGCGGGTCTGGATCAGCGGGCGCGTCTTTGAGGCGGACATCGCCAAAGTCGGCCAGGTGGAGCAGGCCCGCTTTACCGCTCCGGCCCTCAGCTCGCCCCTGCTCCTCTCCCCGCCGGACGCGCAGCTGGTGACCCTGGGCAGCGTGCTGCACCCCAAGCACCGCTCCGTGCCGCTTATCCTGGCGGTCAATAACGCTCAGGGCCGGCTGAAAATCGGCATGCATGGCGAGCTCGGCGTGCCAACCGGAGAAGTCGTCCATGCCCTCGCCATCCCGGTCGGCGCCATCGTGTATGACAAGGGCCTGCCGCTGGCCTTTGTCCAGGTGCGGGGAGAGACGTTTGCGCGGCGAGAACTGGAGCTTGGCGTCCGGCAGGACGACTTCGTGCAGGTGCGGTCAGGGCTCAGCGCCGGTGAACGCGTCGTGACGCAGGGGGCGTACCGGGTGCATCTGGCGTCCCTGTCCAGCGCGCTCCCCGAGCATGACCATGCGCACTAGCCACAGGACACGGGCATGAATCGGCTTATTCACTGGTCCTTAGCTAACCGTCAGATAGTCCTGACGCTCGCCCTGGCGGTCGTACTCGGCGGCACGCTGGTCGCCGTCCGCATGCCGGTCGATGTCTTCCCCGACCTGACCGCGCCAACGGTCACCGTCCTGACCGAGGCGCACGGGATGGCGACACAAGAAGTGGAGACGCTGATCACCTTCCCCCTCGAAGCGGCGGTGAACGGAGCAGCCGGGGTGCGGCGTGTCCGCTCGTCGTCCGCGACCGGCATTTCCGTGGTGTGGGTCGAATTCGCCTGGGGCACGGATATGTATCAGGCCCGGCAGGTGGTGAATGAAAAACTCCAGCTGACCCGGGCTCTTCTCCCGCCACACGTCGAGCCGCCCATTCTCGCGCCGGTCTCCTCCATTATGGGCGAAATCATGCTGGTGAGTCTCACCAGCGCACAACATTCGCCGCTCGAACTGCGTTCGACCGCAGACTGGGTGATACGCCGGCGGCTGCTGTCCATCCCTGGGGTGTCTCAAGTCATCCCCATCGGCGGCGGGGTCAAACAGTATCAGGTGCTGCTGTCCCCAGAGCGCATGGCGGCCTACGGGCTGAGCCTGACCGAAGTGACGGACGCCGTGCGCCTGACCAACCAGAACACCTCGGCGGGCTTCTACGTGGACGGCGGCCAAGAGTATCTGATTCATGGCGTGGGGCGTGTCCGCCAGGCGGCAGATATCGCGCAGACGGTGATTGCCAGGCACGACGAGCAGCCCGTGTTTCTCCATCAGGTGGCCGAGGTACGGGTCGGGCCGGCGCTGAAACGCGGTGAAGGGGCCGTCCAGGGCAAGCCGGCCGTGATTCTCAGTCTCCACAAACAGCCTGGGGCGAATACCCTGAGCTTGACCCAGACCTTGGACACCACCCTGGCCGCCATCCAACGCAGCCTGCCGGACGGCATGCGCCTGAACGCCCATATCTTCCGCCAGGCTGACTTTATTGCCGTGGCGATTGAAAACGTCGTCGATGCCCTGCAAGACGGCGTGCTGGTGGTGGTCGGCATTCTGCTCCTCTTCCTCCTGAATATCCGCGCCACGCTCATCACCCTGGTCGCCATTCCGCTCTCCCTGCTCGTCGCCGTCCTGGCGCTGCACCTCTTCGGCGGCACGCTGAACACGATGACCCTGGGCGGCATGGCCATTGCCATCGGGGCGCTGGTCGATGACGCCATTATTGATGTCGAGAACGTCTTTCGCCGACTGAGAGAGAACGCGGCGTTGCCGCAGCCGGCACGTGACAACCCGCTCAGCGTCACGCTCAAGGCGTCCCTGGAGATTCGTCCGTCCATCACCTTTGCCACCGTCATCATTGCCCTGGTCTTTGTCCCGCTCTTCTTCCTCAGCGGCGTTGAAGGCCGCCTGCTCGTCCCGCTGGGGGTAGCCTACCTGGTCGCGCTGTTTGCCTCGCTCCTGGTTGCCATGACCCTGACGCCCGTGCTCTGCTCGCTGCTGCTGCCCACTGCAAAGGGCGTCACCACACGCAGGGACAATCCCCTGGTGGGCCGCCTCCGGCGTGGCTACCAAAAGCTGCTCGGCCACGTGTTGCCGCGTCCCGGTCTGGTGATCCTCACGTCCGCCGTGCTGTTTGCCGGCACGCTTGCCCTCGCCCCGCTCCTGGGCCGGTCGTTTCTGCCGGAGTTCAATGAGGGCACGCTCACGATCAATACGGTCACCCTGCCAGGCACCTCCCTGGCCGAGTCTGACCGACTCGGACAGACGGTCGAGGACATGCTCCTGTCGTTTCCGGAGGTCAAAACCACGGCCCGGCGGACCGGACGGGCCGAGCTGGACGAGCACGCCCAAGGGGTCGAAGCCTCCGAAATCGATGTGGGACTCCAGATGCAGGCGCGCTCGAAAGCGGAGTTCCTCGACGCGTTGCGCCGCGATCTCACGCTTGTGCCGGGCATGAGCATCACCATCGGCCAGCCGATTTCCCACCGTATTGACCACATGCTGTCCGGCACCCGGGCCAATATCGCGGTGAAAGTCTTTGGCGACGATCTACACCGCCTGCGCCGCCTGGCCCAGGCGGTCCGGGATAGCATGGCCCAGGTGCGGGGTGTGGTGGACTTGGCGATTGAGCAGCAAACCGACCTGCCGATTCTTCATGTGCAACTCAGGCGGGAGCAAATTGCGCGGGTCGGGCTCACCGTTGGCGCCGTGGCCGAAGCCCTGGAAACGGCCTTCTCGGGCAAGACCGTCTCCCGCATCCTGGAAGGCCGGCGGAGCTTTGACCTGGTCGTGCGCTACGAGGATACGGCCCGAAAAGACCTCGACACGATTCGCTCCACGCTGATCGATACGCCGGCCGGGGGAAAAGTCCCGCTCCGGCTGCTGGCCGATGTCAGCCGGTCGCTCGGGCCAAACACGATTGGGCGCGAGAACGTGCGGCGCCGCATCGTGGTGAGTTGCAACGTGGCGGGCCGGGCACTCCAGGATGTCGTGCAGGAGATGCAGTGTCGGGTCGAAGCCGATGTGTCGCTGCCCCAGGGTTATGAGCTTGTGTATGGCGGCCAGTTTGAAAGCGCCCAGGCCGCAGCGCGTACGATCAGCCTGCTGAGCCTGCTCGTGGTGGGCGGCATTCTGCTCCTGCTCACCACGGCGCTGCGGTCTGTCCGTGACGCCCTGATTATCCTGGTCAATCTGCCCCTGGCGTTCATTGGCGGCGTCATGGGGGTGTTTGCGTCTGGCGGGATACTGAGCGTGGCCTCGCTGGTGGGGCTGATTACGCTCTTTGGCATCGCCACCCGAAACGGCATCATGCTGGTCACCCATATTCGTCACCTGATGGAAGAGGAAGGCGAGCCGTTCCGAGCGGCGGTGGAGCGCGGCGCACTGGAAAGACTCTCGCCCATTCTGATGACCGCCCTCTCCTCCGGGCTGGCTCTCCTGCCGCTGGTCGTGCGGGCCGGCGACCCGGGCAGCGAAATACTCACGCCCATGGCGATTGTCATTTTATGCGGTCTCACCACCTCGACCGCGCTCAACCTCGTTGTTGTTCCGGCCTTATACCTCAGGTTTGGCCGACCACTCACCGTACAAGGAGAGGAGCGATGAAGCAGACACGCTGGGTGCTGCTCGCATCTATGTGGACGTTCCTGCTGACCGGCCAGATTGCGCCAGGGGAGGCACAGGAGACACCCGCCGCCTTGCGGGTGGATTTGCCGACTGCGCTGGTACTTGCCCTGCGGGACAATCCCGACCTGCGAGCAAAACGTCACGCTCTGGGGCTGGCCGAGGGGCGTGTCCAGCAGTCCGAGCTGCTGTTTCAAGAAAACCCTCGGGTCAGTATTGAGGCGGATTACCGCAACCGGCGGTTTCGTACCCCCACCGGGAGGTCAACTGCGGATGCCGCCGTCTCAGTCCTTCAGGAAATCGAAATTGCGGGACAAGCCACACATCGTCGTCAGGCAGCCGCCTCTCATCTGAGCTATACGGAATGGGTCATTGCCGATGCGGAACGGCTCCTGCAACTGGAAGTCATGCGCGCGTTTTATGAGCTGTTGGCGATACAAGAAAGCATCCAGGCCCGGCGGGACGGTCTGGAGACCCGTGCCACACTCTTGCAGGCCGGCCGTGAGCGTTATGCGCAAGAAGATATCTCGGTGCTGGAACTCGACGCGCTCCGCCTCGATGCCGATGAGGCGCACGCCCGTCTGCTCGCCAGCCAGCAGGAGCGTGTGCTCGCGGTAAAACAGCTCCGACTGCTCCTCGGTCTTGGCGTAGAGCAACCGCTCGTTGCACTTGGAGACCTGTTTGCAGCTTCTCGGCTCGACGCTCTCCCAGACCCCCTGCCACCACAGGCGGGACTCATCGCCTGCGCCCTGGAGCATCGGTCCGACTACCAGGCCGCGCGCCGCAAAGTAGAAACCCGAGAGGCCGAACTGCGCCTCGCCCGGGCGAACCGGCTGCCGAATATCGCCCTTGGTCCAATGTATAAGCTCGACAATGAGGACCAGGTGGTGGGCGGTGCGCTGACCATTCCGCTGCCCCTCTTCAATCGCCAGACACACGCAATAACGGCGGCAACGGCGCAGGTCGAGATGGCGCGCCAGGAGCTGAAATCCCGAACGCTCAGCGTGCGCCACGAGGTCGCCGCCGCGTATGCAGGCCTCCAACTCGCCCGGCAGCAGCGCGCCGCGTATGGAACAGACTACTTCGCTGCTCTGGTTCAGACAGGAAATTTGAGCCGCCGGGCCTATGAGGCGGGTGAGCTGAGCCTTGTTGAGTTGAGTGCGGCTCTGAAACGGCTCGGCCAGTCTCGTTCTCGAGCGGTGACCACGGCAGCCGCTGCCCTCCAGGCTCAGGCGACATTAGCAGCGCGGCTGGCCTTCGACTGCCTCGATACGAACCAGAGCAGCAGCGGTGCGCCTGACACGAACCCTGAAAAGAGAAAACCGACAGCGAACGGGACGCCTGGCCAAGAGCAGGGGGCGGTGCGTTGACATCGGACAGGAAACTGCCTAAAGGACAGCCATGATGGAACTCCAAGGATACTGTGCAGATGAATTCGCGGCCGTTGGTGAGGCGTTTCAGGAGAACTTCACGACCGGCGAGGAGCTGGGCGCCAGCGCGTGTGTCGTCCACGACGGACAGGTCGTCGTTGATGTGTGGGGCGGCTCGGCAGCCCCGAGTGGCGCGCCCTGGCAGCAGGACACCATCGTCAACGTGTACTCGACCACCAAAACCATGGCTGCGGTGTGCCTGCTCATGCTCGCCGACCGGGGTCTGATCGAGTTTGACGCGCCGGTGGCCCGCTACTGGCCGGAGTTCGCCCAGAACGGTAAGGAGGGCGTGCTGGTTCGCCATGTGATGAGCCATTCGGCCGGCTTGGCCGGTTTCGACTCGCGTGTCGAGATCGAGGAACTCTACGACTGGGACGCCATGTGCGACAGGCTGGCCCGTCAGGCGCCGTGGTGGGAGCCCGGGACGGCCTCGGGATACCACGCCATCACCCAAGGCTATTTGCAGGGAGAAATCCTGCGTCGGGTTGACGGACGCAGCCTCGGGACATTCTTTCGCGACGAGGTCGCCACCCCGCTCCAGGCCGATTTTCATATCGGCCTGGATGCCTGCCACGACGGCCGGGTGGGCGAGATGGCGCCGCCGGCGACGACGATGGATCAGATGCCCGGCGACCCGGATTCGGTTGCCACGCGGACGTTTCGGTCCGCCGCGCTAACGGGCCGTGAGCCGCAGACGCGCGCCTGGCGGGCGGCGGAGATTCCGGCTGCCGGCGGCATCGGCAACGCCCGCGCCGTCGCCCGCGTGCACGGGGCGCTGGCTGCCGGCGGGACGCTTGACGGCGTCCGGCTGATGGCGCCCGAAACGGTCGAACTGGCCCGGAGGCGGCAGACCAACGGCAAGGATCTGGTGCTCGGCGTGTGGATGCTTTTCGGCCTCGGCTTTGGTTTGATGAACCCGCGGATTCCGTTCACGCCGAGCCCCGGCGCCTTCTACTGGGGTGGCTGGGGCGGGTCAATCGCCGTGGTTGACCCCGACACCCGCACGTCGATCGCCTATGTGATGAACCGCATGGGCGAAAGTACGCTCGGCGATCAGCGCTCGGCGCGGATTATCGCGGCGACCTACCATTCTTTGAAGATGTGATGAGCCGGCCTGTGTTCGTTCACCCAAGCGAGAATGCCGTCCGCTTTTATGGAAGGAGGATACCATGCATGTAGGCTACGGAGCAGTGTTTCAAAATCCCAACAACCAGCTGACCGACCGCGAGGTCTGGCAGAATGAAATCCGCCTGGCGGAGATGGCGGAACCGCTGGGGTTCGATTCGATCTGGGCGATTGAGCACCATTTTGACGACTACACCATGTGCCCCGATCCGGTACAATTTCTGACCTATATGGCGGGGCGAACCAAACAGGTGAAGCTCGGCTCGATGGTGATCGTCTTACCCTGGCATGACCCGGTTCGCGTCGCAGAACAGATATCGATGCTCGACCATGTCTCGAACGGACGCTTCATCTTAGGGATTGGGCGGGGTCTGGCGCGTATCGAATATGAAGGATTTCGGATCGATCAAAACGAAGGCCGCGGTCGGTTCGTCGAGTACGCTGAGTTGATCCTCGAAGCCTTGGAGAAAGGCTATATGGAGGGCGGTCTGCATACCCGACAACCCCGGCGTGAAATCCGTCCGTTTCCGTTCAAGTCATTTCGAGGTCGCTCGTACGCGGCTGCGGTCTCGCCGGATTCATCCCCGATCATGGCCAAGCTGGGGGTCGGGCTCCTGGTCATTCCCCAAAAGCCGTGGGAGGCGGTGAAAAAAGATTTCGAGGTTTATCACGACGCCTGGCGGCAGTATCACGGCAATACGCCGGCCCCGAAACCGTTCAGCGGTGGCTTTGTCTTTGTCGATGAGAACAAGGATCGCGCCGAAGAGATGGCCATGAAGTGGCTGGCCGCGCAATACAAGACCGTGATTACGCACTACGAAATGACCTCGGAGAAGTTTGGGACGCATAAGAACTATGAGTTTTACAGTCAGATTACCAAGTTTCTCGGCAAGCATGGGATCGACACGGCGGCGCTGGACTTTGCGAAGTTGATGCCCTGGGGGACTCCGGACCAGGTGCTTGAGAAGCTGGCGACGGTCCGCGATACCATCGACGCCAATGGCTTTATGCTGAATTTCAGCTACGCCGGCATGCCATTCGACGAAGCCGAACGGAATCTGAAGCTGTTTGCCAAAAGCGTATTGCCCGAGCTGAAGCGGTGGCAGACCGAGCCGCTCGCGGAGCCGGCGGAGTTCGACGCTCGCCAATACACTGCCGCGTGAGCCCAGCGGCACGAACCACGACGGCCGACGGCGTAGCCGGAAGGACTTTCCGGCCTGCGCCACTACAGGAGGACGAGGATGGCTGACCGATTAGCCGGAAAAGTCGCAGTGGTGACGGGTGGCAGCTCAGGCATAGGCCGGGCGACCGCACGGATTTTTGCTCGTGAGGGGGCCAGGGTCGTGGTGGCCGATGTCGGGGCTGAGGGCGGCGCAGAAACCGTGCGCCTGATTACCGATGCGGGGGGCGAAGCGACATTTGTCAAGACCGATGTCGCCCAAGCCGCCGACGCGGAGGCCATGGTCAGGCAAGCGGTCGAGACCTACGGACGCCTCGACTGCGCCTTCAACAACGCCGGCATTGAGGGCGTGGTCCAGCCGACGGTGGACTATGGCGAGGCAGACTGGGACCGGGTCATAGCGATCAACCTCACCGGCGTGTGGCTGTGCATGAAGTATGAACTCCAGCAGATGCTCACCCAGGGCAGTGGCGCGATCGTAAATACGGCGTCGGTTGCGGGCCTGCTTGGTCTGCCTGGCTTCTCGGCATATGTAGCAGCCAAACATGGGGTGAATGGATTGACCAAGACAGCGGCGCTGGAATATGCCAAGTCCGGCATTCGCGTCAACGCTGTGTGTCCGGGGGCGATTCGGACGCCCATGTTTGAACGCGGAGCGCGTGACAACCCAGGGATTGAGGAACAAGTGGTTGCCGCCGAACCGATTGGGCGCATGGCCGAACCCGCCGAAGTGGGCGAAGCCGTCGTCTGGCTGTGCTCGGACGCAGCGTCCTTTGTGACGGGTCAGCCGATGGCGGTTGATGGCGGCTGGACAGCCCAGTAGGGCGGGGTCAAGCCGATCCGAGCGTATGCACTGCGGACGGGAACGCATTGATCCCCAGCGCTTCCCGGAAATCCGCGGTGGGTTTCACGATCATCGAATCAACGCTGATGCCGATCGCATTGGCGACGCGGTCCAGCATGCTGAAGTTGGCGCCGATAAGCGACGCCGACGTGACCGCCTCAGGACCTAATCGCTCGGCGATGGCGGCACGCGCTGTCGCCAGTGCGGCGGTATCGGGTTTCATCAACGCCTCGGCGAACCGCACGAGTTCGCACCCGTGTTCCACACCGCTGTCAATACGTGCATTGATCGCCCCAGCTAACTCGTAGTTTCGGTTGTGCGCTTTTCCGCTCTCCCGGAGCAGATGAGCGTGCCACGTGGTTCAGTAGAAACACTGGTTGTGTTCCGAAACCTTGGTGGCGACGAGTTCTATTTGTGCTCGCGACAGGGCGTGGTCTGATATGGCGTGAAAATCGAGCAAGTGCTCAGCTCCAAAATACTGCCGGCTGACCAGGCTCATCACGCGGCGGGCTTCATCGGGGACGAGGCTGACGGCGCGAAAAATATTCCCCGCCGGACTTTCTCCGTATAACGATTCGGCCAACGCGCCACCTTGCGGAGCGCTGGGTACGCTGGCGGTAAAAAATCCCTCATTGACGGCTTCGGCGGGGCGCTCGAAAGAGGGGCGCGTCTCATCGGCGGGCTCCAGTAATTTTCGGACTGGTATGCCGAGACCGCGGGTAAAGACGTCAAGATTGGATAGGCGCGACACAAGCGCGACGATTTCAACATACGCGCCCTCGCTCACCCCCTGGGCCTGTATGTCCTGGCAAAACGTGCGGTCGATGTTTTGCGAATCAACGGCCACCGCGCGCGCCAACCGCACTGCCGCGTCAGGGAGTCTGGCCCGGGCGGCCAGTTCCTCATCGCCAACCGATTCTTGTGAGCCGTGTTCGCAGTGCGCGATACGCGCCGTGGCGGCAATGGCGGTTCTTTGTGCTGCGGTGCCCCACGTACCGCTGTGCGCATAGGACTGAAGTTCGCCGACGTGTAAGGTTTCAAGCCTGGGAGAAACGGGGTAGCGAGAATCTGAGTACAGCGTCATTGGCATTCACCCTCCTCTCCCGAGATTGTGCTGCGCTCATCAGGAATTTCAATACCCAACCGTTCTGATCGAGTGATGCGACGCCATCGAGCGCCGGCTGAAAATGGTGGACACTATTGGCAAAGGCGCTCGCGTTGGGCTCACCTCTTGACAAGCCGTTCCCCGGGCCGACAATGCCTCCTAATATCGCTAACACCAGAGGACGGAGGAGCCTGAAATGAGCACGACCTTGCGTTACCTTCACCACCCCGCGTCACAGCCGTGCCGCGCGGCGCATCAATTCATGCTGGAGAACGATATTCCGTTTGAAGCCGAGCTGATCGATATCACCACAGATATCAACGAACGGCCGGAGTTCAGGGAGAAGTACAACCCGACCGGGCAGGTGCCGATTCTCGTGGATGGTGATTTCGTGATCTGGGAGAGCGCGGCCATTGCGTTCTACCTGAACGAGAAGTTTCAGTGTCCCGCCCACTGGTTTGGGCGCGACGCACAGCAAAGAGGGCTTATTCAGCAGTTTCTGCAATGGTATGCCTACACGCTCCGTCTCGGGGGAGGGGCGTTCCACTGGACGATCTTCGCCCCGATGATCTACGGGGACGATAAGGACTTCTCCGCGGAGATAAAGAAGGGGCGCTATCTGCTGTACGAGTCGCTTGACCTTCTCGAGACCTACTGGCTCAAAGACCGCGAGTATCTGTGTGGCGCCGAGATCAGCTATGCGGATCTGACCGCTCACCAGGACCTCGTTTCTCATGACGCCGGCAAGATCATTCCAGACGGGGTGTGGGAGCAGCACCCGAAGGTCAGGGCCTGGTTCGAGACACTGGCCGCACGTCCTCACGCGAAGACGGTGAGCGCGTGGCAGTACGAGAACGTTGGAAAAATAGTGAATGACGGCGTGAAATTCGAGTTCAGGCGGAAGACCGCAGTCTTAAAGGGAACGGAGGTCCACAGCGGCCACAACCATGGCATTCGTTACGCGGGCCAGGACGACGGCTACCTGAAAGAGGAGGAGTCCGCCAGGGGCGCCACCTAGGAGTCCTATGGCTGAGAGACCGCTGGGGGTGTTGTGATGGCTGACGTTTCCTCTCCCCCGGACGGATGGCGCAGTATTGAACGCGGAGGATACGGTGAAAGACCTGAAAGATAAAGTCGCGGTTGTCACTGGCGGCGCGAGCGGTATCGGCAAAAGCATCGGCCTGGCGCTGGCCGACAAAGGGACGCATGTCGTCGTGGCTGACATCGAGCCCGACACGGCCGAAGCGGCAGCCCAGGAGATTGCCCAGGCCGGCGTTCGGACCTTGGCGGTGCAGTGCGACGTTGCAGACATGAGTGCGGTGGAACAGTTGGCTGAGCGCGCCTGGTCGCATTTTGGCCATGTTGAGCTGTTGTTCAACAACGCCGGTGTGGCTGGCGGCGGGCCGCTCCTGGACGCGACGGCGAATGAGCTGCACTGGCTCTTTGACGTCAATGTGTTTGGGGTGTGGCACGGCTGCCGGGTCTTTGGCCAGCGCTTCCGCAGCCAGGGAACCCCGGCCCATATTGTGAACACCGGCTCGGAGCACAGCCTGGGTATCCCGAATACCCAGATTGGCTTCTACACCGCCACGAAACACGCGGTGCTGGCCCTGTCGGACGTGCTGCGTCGGGAAGTGCCTGACAACATCGGTGTCAGCGTGCTGTGCCCGGGGATTGTCCGGACGGATATCTGGAATGCGGCCCGGAACCGGCCCCAGGCGTTCGGCGGTCCACAAGACGGCGCCCCCGAGGCTCGGGTGATGATGGAGTACGGTGTGGACGCCCGTGAGATCGGTCGCCAAGCCGTGGCTGGTGTCGAGCGCGGGGACTTCTACATCGTCACCCATTCGCATGTTCGCAAATACGTCGAGGAGCGGGCGACCGAGCTTCTGGCGGCGTTCGATAAGCAGGCTCCGTACAAAGAGGGCGACGACAGGTACGAGGTCGACGCGATCATCGCCAGGGTGATGGCGGCCATGCAGGAGGGCGAGTCGTAGCGGTACGCCGCTCTGCGGCAGGGCTGCCGTTGCCATATGAGCCGGATGCATACCGCCGTAGAGGAAACACCGTGAGAGTCAGGCGCCAAGCTCTATGAGCGGCTACGCCAGCGTACTTCACGATGCTATGTCGCCCTTCGACTTCAGGCGCGTTGCGCCTGACGCTCAGGACCAGCGGCCTCCCGTTCATGCTGAGCGTAGCGGAGCGAAGTCGAAGCAGGTATGCCGGATCATGTCCGGCCTGACGAGAGCGAAACGGCAGGGCTACAGTCTAACGTGAAACGTGCCAGAAAACGTCGCATCCGTTGCTGCGCGACGTGCTCGCCCGCCTCGACGAATGGACTATCTCTCCATCAAGCCGTGCTCAGACCGGACTTGCTCCTCCCACGAGGGGAGAGGAGCCGTGTCATCTGTCAAAACCGGCTGGCTTGGGTTTTCGAGACAGCCAGACCCAATATGTTGACGACGAAGCCTCGGCGCAGCACTGCGTGTGCGCGGGCAATGCGGGCCTGTGTTCAGCCTGTCCGCCAAGCCGTCACGCCGCCCCGCGCGTCGAGCGCGGCAAGCGCGCGTCCGTCTGGCCGCCAGTACAATTCGGCCACTACGCCCGCCACAACCGCAGTCCCTATCGGATCGCCTTCTCCATTTCTCTGAAGCGACCACACAACCACGGCACCATCGCGGCCTCCCGATGCCAGGCGCATCGCGCGGCGAGCGAAGGCAAGCGTCGTGACGGGTTGAGCATGAAGCTCCAGGAGGCCGGGTTGCGTGCCTTCGGGACCACTTCCCTGGAAGCTCCAGACCGTCACCGCCTCCCCTCCGCTGGTGGCCAAGAGGGTGCCGGTGTCATCGAAAGCCAGGGCCGACGGCTTGGCAGGATATCCTGACATCATGGAGTCCTCCTCCGTGGAACGGCGCCAGAAGTGCACCGAGTTGTCCTGGCTGCCGCAGGCCACGATATCCGCGTCCGAGCTCAGTACCATCGACACCAAGGAGCCCTTCCACTCCAGCTTCTGGCGAAGCTCGCCAGTGGACACGTCGAAGAACGTCACTCGACCGTAACAAGCCGTCGCCAGCTCCCCTGCGCTCGACCAGGCGATCGCGCTGACGGTGCTGGGATGATCATCAGATCGCCAAACCTCCGCGCCGTCCGCACCATACACACGAACCTGCCGGGCGCAGGAGGCTGCCAACCATTGGCCGTCCGGCGACCACGCCACGTTTTCCACCCAACCGCTTCCGACGTCGATAGCCTGGCTTACCTGGCCTTCGGTGGCACTCCAGATTAAGACTCGTCTGTCCTGGCCGGCCGTAGCGAACGCGGTTCCGCTTGGGTGAATCGCCACCGCGAGCACGCCGCCTTCATGAACTCCGCGCTGCGCCCAGGCGGTCGCACCAGACTTGCCGTCGAATGCGTAGACGCCACCCGCAGCATCCCCAACCATCAGCGCCTTACCGCCTAGGCTCCAACCCCCGGCGATGGCGTAGTCGCCGACTGTCGCAGACCAGCCCCGGCGAAGAACACCCCTTGGCATGTGAACCCCCTGGAAGACGAAGCGATGCGACTCATCGAACCCGTTCGCGGTTCGGGCGGCGTGGCAGCGCGCGTCATGCCGACTCCTTGAAGGGCTACCACCATCTCAATCAGCCTCGGCAGTCGCAATCGCTACGATGTTGGCCAACAGCCATGCGGATGCAGCAAGCAACTGCAACCAGTCCCCACCGGATCTGATCCCGTAAGTCAGCATGCTGCCAATCCAGCAAACGCTGGCAGTCGTTTGTCCGAGCCATTCGATGTTCCGCACCTTGGCGAGTCGGCTTCGCCCCGCGCCAGACGCGACGGCCCCTTCGTCGTTTCTCGTCAACATACGCACTCCACCCCACAGCAGGAGAGGTCATCGAGATACATGCCCCACCTGCGGTAGTACTCTTCCATCTCTTTCGCCGACAGCCCTAACGAGGTCGCAATTGCTTTGGCGACGATGGCGAATCGTTGTCGATACTTGAAGATAAAGCAGAAGACGTGATTGTCATGGCGAACTGCGGGACCGCACAGAAACACTCCCGGTACGATGGTCGATTCATCGTGTTCGCTCAGAAGCGGAAAGCCATCGTCGCGTCGTTCAAACAGATCCGCGACTAACTTGTGACTCCCCTCAAATCCGCCTGCCAATAGTGGCGGCACGCGGGTTTGAAACCGATGCCCGTCCTGAGCCGTGACTTCATACATGGCGTCCACGCGAATGACCGATTCGATAGGCGTGTTCGGAAACAGTTCCACTTGCTCGGTAAAACAGTCTTCACGCATCCGTTCGAGCGTGAACGGGGAAAGCGTGACACTGGGATCGGAACTTTCGTTCTCCCACGGGCAACCCTTGTCGAACAACCGCACGCGTTTGTCGCGACACGCCAGGTGGTAGGCCACGTCAACCCCACTTTCGTAGCCACCCACAACGATGAAGTCGTCACCGTCGAGCTCTTCATAGCTGGCGATGGTCGCGGTGTGGCGACACAATTGGCTCCCAACCCATCCACCTAAGCGTGGGTATTGGAACTCGCCAGCGGCCCAAATGACGTGCTTGGCTTGCAAGGTCCCGTCGGCCGTATCGATGCGAAAGCCGTCGCCAACCTTTGCTATCTGTCTCACGTCGGTATCCTGGCGTACAGGTAACTCAAAGAATTGTGCGACTGCACGCAAATATACCGCGTAGTCTTCACCCGTCGGATGCTCGACTCCCAACGTGAACGCGGGTGAAGTGCCAATCGCGATCGAGTTCAAATCGAGCATGCCGATCGAATTGGTTGGGTACGAGGGCGTGATGAAGCGAGTCTCGGCCGGCCATGAGGCGAACGCTGCGCCGACCGTGTGACGATCGGCAACGACGAAGTTCTCGATGCCAGCATGCCTGAGAGCTATCGCAGCACCCACGCCTGCGGCACCGGCGCCGACGACCACCACGTCATAGACGATTTCACTGCTCTCGGTGTCGCTCATGCAGACTCCTCCTGTCAACATTCAAATCAGACATGCTTCGAACCCCTGCCGCATGCTTTGCTCATCGAGGTTGCGGCCGATGAAGACGAGCTGATTACGCCGGAGCGCGTCGCCCCAGGGCTGATCCGGCTGCCCATCGAAGAGCATGTGAACCCCCTGGAAGACGAAGCGCTGCGACTCACCCGCGAGGCTGACGAAGCCCTTCATTCGGAAGATGTCCACTCCGCGCTCACGGAGCAGTTTGCTAAGCCAGGCGTTGAGCCTGTCGGGATCGACGTCGCCGTCCCTCTCAATCGCGATCGAGCCCACCTCGGCGTCGTGCTCGTGCTGTGCGACCCAGGTTCGCTCGACCTCTGGCCTGATTATCGCTCCTTCCGCGTTCGTCAGTCGGAGATCGAACTCTTCCGCGGTGTGCTGGGCGTAGAGGCCAACCCGCACCTGCGTATCGACCTCCAGGAAGAACGACTTGCGCCCCGGGGAATCGAGCCGGAGGTTGACATGCTTTCCGACAGGAATCTCTTCCCCCGGGCGAATGCATTCCGCAGATTCGGCGTAGCGCCGCACACACCACTCCGCCCCCTCACGGAGGGCAGCGTCATCTGTGCCCTGGTCGGACACGACGACGAGCGACATCGCCGGATCAGGTCCGTCGGCGAGGCTGAGTTCGTAGCGGCCGATATCAAGCGAATAGACTCCAGTCCATTCGAACGGATACTCCGGCTCGAGGAAGGTGGGGCGACGCTCGAGCACCTTGTCCAGGTCGAAGGCACCGAGGTTGAGTACCGTATCAACGGGAACGTTCGCCCGCTCGCTGCGCACGACTCGCGCCATTCGGTTCATGTCTCGGAGCCGAGCTTCGAGCCTGTCGAGCGCTTCGCCGTTGACGAGGTCCGTCTTGTTCAGAACGAGGATGTCCGCAAACGCGACTTGCTCCGTGCTCTCGTCGCTTCGGCCGAGCTGCTGCTCGATGTGGGCTGCATCGACGAGCGTGACGATCCCGTCAAGCGAGAATTCCGCGCGAATCTCGTCGTCCATGAAGAACGTCTGAGCGACCGGGCCGGGATCGGCGAGCCCTGTGGTTTCCACCAACACATAGTCGAACTTGTCGCGGCGCTTCATGAGATTGCCGAGCACGCGAATCAGGTCTCCGCGCACCGTGCAGCAGATGCAGCCGTTCGACATCTCGAAGACCTCCTCGTCAGCGTCGATGACGAGCGCCTGATCAATGCCGACCTCCCCGTACTCGTTCTCGATCACGGCGATGCGCTTGCCATGCTCCTCACTCAAGATCCGGTTGAGCAGGGTCGTCTTGCCAGAGCCGAGGAAGCCGGTGAGGATGGAAACAGGTATTTTCCGTGGCGTGTCCATATCTAGTTCTCCTGGAGCAGGGGTACGAGCATTGGAATTTGGACGTCGAACCCCCAGGCCGTGCAGACCTGGGCCAGGTCTTCGGCGTCAACGGCGTCCGTGGGTTTGTGAAGCTTGTGTTGCAGCGGTGGGGCATCGGGCCGAAGCAGAGCAACCACGGTCTCAATGGGCGCACAGCCCTCTTCGAGACATGCCAGCTCGGTGACCGTCACCGTCGTGCCATCGGGAAGGCTCAGCGCTGCGCGCAATGCCTCCTTGATATGTCGAACCCGTTCGCGGTTCGGGCGACGTGGTGATGTGTTGATCAACATGTTCTCTCTCTTCTCCCTGCGATACGGCGAGACCGAAGATGGGGCCGGATGGCGTCACGGCAGGCGTTTCAGCGCTCGTCAACACACACGCTGCGTCTGACCAAGTGGACAGCGACGGAGACTCCAGACCACGGTGGGTGCGGTCAGGGTGCTCCACGCGACGGCCTGGCTGAGCGGAAGCATACCTTCTGCCAGATGCATCAGCGCCCTCCCTCGTATGGCGGCACACGCCCCAGTATGCTTGCGCGGAGGGACTTCGGACGTTGCTCCCGCGGCATAAACCCGTCTCCGGTACCGATGTAGAGCGAGACGCACTCTACGATGTCACGTGCGCTCTCGCCCGGGCGCTGATCCCCGAAGAGGTAAGTCCACGCCCCGGGCGACGAGAGCGCAATTCCGCAGGGGCGCGGGCATATGCTCAGGCACTCGGTGGACCTGACCTCCACGTGGTCGCCCAACGGGCTGTCATGGAACGTCGCGCGAAGCTCTTGATAGAGTTTGAAGCCGGCTCGGCTCTCTCGTGGCTCACGCGGGGAGCCAGGTGCCCTACAGGACGTGCACACATGAAGTACGGCTGACCGAAAGGCGCCATGAGATGTTGGTGACCCTTTCACCAAAACGGATGAGGCAGTTTCGGTCATGCTGATTCCTCGGTCATGCGACGGGCCCGGTCCGGGATCTGGCTTGGGATTACTAGACAGCCAGACCCAGCATATTGAAGACGAGGCCTTCTATATTCTCAAGCATGAGAAACGTGCCGACACCGGCAACAACAGCGCCGGCGAGGCGGGCATGAATATGCTCCGCCTCGGTCGCCTTCAGCAGATTGTGAACAACAAATCCGGCCAGGAGTGCCAAGCCGTATTGCAGCAGGCCAAGCCCGGCCAAATAGCCTACCAGAACGGGAACGCCTGTTCCTGCTTCCTGGGCCGCGATCGTGTCGCCAAAGGCTGATCCGTGGAAAAGGCCGAAAACTGCGAAAAGTCCGACAGCCAGAGCAAGGCTCGTGGTACGACCGGACAAAAGGATGCCGCCAACAACGAGAAGCGAAATGCCGATCACAAATTCTTTGACAGGCAGGCCAACGCCGAAACCCATCAGCAGACAGCCAAGCATCATCGCGCCAATATAGGCGGCCGTTGCCAGTTTCGTGTGGCCGGTGTAGAGCGCCGCAATGCCAACGGCGATGACGAAGAAAAGATGATCAAAACCCAAGACCGGATGCCCAACGCCGGATAAGAGCCCGTCGCTGAGCGTTTCCATTGGCATACCGCCGAGCGGGTGGTGCGCAAAGGCCGGAACCGCACTCATGGTGAAGACGACCGCAGCCAAAAGGTATCGATTCATTTTTTCTCCTCCTTACCGGAAAACCCGCGACTTTACCCGGATCATCATGATGGGAAAGATGATGATTGTTCGGTGCGTGGGAAGTTACTGTTGTATAATAATTGTAATAGAAACTTTATTACAGCACTGATCGGAGGATTGTCAAGCTGACCTAGAGGGTGTTGCGCACTTTTCTGCTGCAATTCATTTTCCCCAAAGAAATCGTTGCCTTGCAGGAGCTACCTCGGCAGACAGTCTTGTGTAGCCTTGCGAAAAACCTGAATAAAATCAACGGGTTGTCAGAAGTTCCTAACACGCTCTAGACTGCCATGGTTCTAGTGCGGCACGAGACACGAGTCAAGCGCGGGGACTTCTATATCGTCGCCCATTCGCATGTCCGCAAATACGTCGAGGAGCGGGCGACCGAGATTGTGGCGGCGTTTGATAAGCAGGCCCCGTACAAAGAAGGCGACGACAGGTACGAGGTTGACGCGATCATCGCCAGGGTGATGGCGGCCAGGCAGGAGGGCAAGTCGTAGCCCTACGCGGCTTCTCCATTGCCGTATACGCCGATGCACGGATGCACCCTGTACGAGTCAGCCGCCAGCCCCTACAATGTGCCCGTCGGTCTGTCCTGTATAGACCGGAAGCCTGGATGTAAGGCGCCCGTATCGGAGGTCGGGCCGCGACGCGCTCCGAATCATCTTCGCACCTTGGCCGAACTGCCGAGCGCGCCCGAGTCTGACGACACCCAATCCATTGCCCGGTCCATGCACCGGGCGTAGCCCCAGATAAGGAGAGCAGCGCATGCAAGTCCATAACAGCATCTATCCGAACCAGGACCAAATTCGCGGTTTTACCGAACCCGGACCCGAGGGGCCGATCTACATGCTCAACCTCCTGAAGTTCAAAGACAAAGCCGAGTATCCCGACGGCCGCGAGTCGAATCTGACCGGCGAGCAGGCCTACGCCATCTACGCCGCAGAGGTATCCAGGCTGCTGACCGAATTCGGCGGCGGGGTGATGTTCGGCGCGTCCGTCGAACGTCTGATGTTGGGCGAGGTCGAGGAGCTGTGGGACAAGGTCGCTATCGCCATGTATCCCTCCCGGGGCGCAATGCTGGCCATGATGCAATCGCCCAAGATGCAGGAAATCGCCCTGCACCGTGCCGCCGGTCTGGCCGGCCAGCTGAACATCGAAACGACCGGCGCAATCGGGGCCTGGCTGAGCGGGCCGCCGCCCGCCGCTGAAGTCAGGGAGGACTGATGAGGAGAAACGCGTGCATAGCGATTGTCCTGAGCGTCCTCACCTGTGTCCCGGCTTTTGCCGTCCCGGCCGCAAGCCTCGAGTCAGTCCGAGCTGTTTTTTTTCCGTACCAGGACGGTTTGCCTCAACAACCGGGCATTGCGCCCGGCATGACCATTGGTCAGGACAACTGGCAGGCTGCCGAGGCGGTGCTGTTGCCCGAAATCCTGAGCCTCATCAAAGCCGGTGATTTTCGTATCCGAGTCCAGGCGACCACCGATCTGCCGGTTCGGACGCCCTATCTCGAGGCCAGCCTGGTCCACGCCCAACAGGCGCGGCTGACCGAGACCGGCCAGGTAGAACACTACCAGGCGGGTCGGCCGTTCCCCGTGCTGGACGCGGCCGACCCGCAGGCGGGCCTCAGGGCGCTGTGGAATTTTCGGTATCGAGACCTGCCCCAGACGCTCGACATTCGGGCCTATGTGCGCGGAATCAATAGTGCCGGGACGATTGATCGGTCGAATGTCGGTCGGATGCGGATGCGCTTTGGCATGCATCGGGTCGGGGACGAACACAACGATCCCCAGTGGCAGGAAAAAGGGATCTACATGAGAGCCACCTTTCGGCTCATCGCGCCCGCCGATCAGGAGGGCCGGATGCGGATCATGACCGTCTTTGACGATGACAGTCAGCCGCAGGAAATCCTGAGCTATAATCCCCTGAACCGGCGTATCCGCAAGAGTCACTCAAACCTGTTGGCCCGCATGGGCGGCGGCCGCTATGACATCCTGATGGAAGAGCAACCGCCCCTGTACTTCATCGGCTATCTGCACGAGTACGAGTGGACCTATCTCACAGAACGGGTGCTGCTCCTGCCCGGCTTTCTGCAGGCCGACGCAGTGCGTTTTGGCGGCAAAAACAACTGGTACCCGGAGGCGCCGTGGGAGTTGCGCCGCGTCGTGGCGGTCGAGTCGATGCCAAAAGCGGGCCACCCCTACGGCAGACGGGTGTTTTATCTGGACGTGCAAACCTACGCCCTGCTGGCCGTGCTGAGCTATGACGCCGACGGGCAGTTCGCCCGCCTGACCCTCAACGTGCACGGTCACCCGGACCATGTGCCCGGAGCGCAGGGGGTTCGCATGCCGGTCCCGTTGGGTATGAGCTGGGTCAATGTGCAGCGCGAGGATGCAGCGGTGTTTACGGCGGGCGCGCCCCGCCTCAACGGGCCGGACTCGCCGCGCCGCTATGACCTGATGGAACTCCTGCGGATGGGCAAATAGGACACGTTCTCTTAGGATTCCTTATCCTTGCAGCCCTTGCCTCACCGGGGCGTGAGGGATAAGGGACTGGGCATTACACGCGACAGACCACGCACGACAGGAGGCAACCATGAACAGCGAGAGCGGAACTATCGACGCCGGCGGCTTCACGCTTCAATACCTGATCGAGGGCAGCGGGCCACCCACTATCGTCATCGGCAGCGCGCTGTACTATCCCCGCGTCTTCTCAAACCAGCTTCGGGAGCATCTGCGGCTGGTCTTCCTCGACCATCGCGGCTTTGCTCGGGCTCCGGCGACTATCGATCCCGCTTCTTTCAGGCTGGAAACCGTGGTCGACGACGTTGAGCAAGCCCGCCAGGCGCTCGGCTTGGGACGGGTGATGGTGATAGGCCATTCGGGCCACAGCTACATGGCGCTCGAATACGCCAAGCGCTACCCCGACAGTGTGTCGCACGTGGTCATGATTGGCATTGCCCCGGACCTCAGCGCCGACAGCGTGGAAGCGGTGGCACGCTACTGGCGCGAGTCGGTGTCTCCCGAACGAAAGGCGCTCTTCGAGGCTAATCTCCAACGCCTGCCTGATGAAGAATTGGCGCATTTGCCGCTCTCTGAGCGATTCATCACCGCCTACATTCGCAATGGGGCGAAGATATGGTTCGACCCCAAGTTCGATTCAACCCCACTGTGGGAGGGGGTCGAGCTGAACGAGGTCTTCGAACACATCTGGGGTGAGGTCTTTCCCGCCATCGACATCACCCAGTCCCTCGACGCCCTGGACCGGCCCGTGTTTCTTGCCCTCGGACGCTACGACTTCCTGGTTGCGCCTCCGTCGTCCTGGGACCGTGTCCGGCCGGCATTCAAAGACCTGA
Organism: uncultured Binatia bacterium (SeqCode); assembly: GCA_965243735.1. Lineage (GTDB taxonomy): Bacteria > Desulfobacterota > Binatia > Bin18 > Bin18 > JAAXHF01. The sequence continues at coordinate 477,426 of CBDEVZ010000008.1, read as the reverse complement.
CTGTGCGCGTCTTTGAGCGCAGCGGTCATACGCCCCAGTTCGAGGAGGCAGGACTCTTTGATGCGGAGCTGTTGGGCTGGCTGAAGAGCAAGCCCTAGCCGGCGGATTCGTTCGCTGAGTGTGTCATTATGAGCTGCGCAAAGGAGCATGTGCAATGAAACGCCTCACCCGTGAGGAACTCCCGTCCGCCCTGACCGGGCTGTACGACGAATGTCTGCGCGAGGCCGGCGACGCGCGGCTTATCGAGGTTGGCGCCAACGCGCCCGAACTGCTCGACTGGTACTTCAACAGCTTCTACAAGCGGGTGTTCTACGAGGGCCGCGTCGATGTGCGCACCAAGGAGCTGCTGCGTCTCAAACTCTCGAAGACCCACGGCTGCTTTTTATGAAACCGGGTCAACACTGTCTCGGCGAGACAGGCTGGCCTGACCCCGGAGCAGATTGACGCCCTGCCGGACGATATTGAGAACGCGGTGTTTTCGCCGCGCGACCGCGCCGTGCTGAGGCTGTGCGAGCAGATGGTGCTCACCAACCTCCACGGGTATATGACCGAGGAGCTGCACCAAGAGCTTGCCGCGTATTTCAGCGACGGAGAGATTTTCGAGCTCGGGATGACAATGGCCGTGCTGTGCGGGTTTGCGAAGTTCCTCTTTTGCTTCGATCTGGCAGACCGCGAAAACACCTGTCCGATCCACCGCCCCGCCGAAGCGATGCGGAGCAGCCTGTGAGCTGAACCAGAGGTGTGACAGCAGATGTGACAGCCGTAGCCGGGCGCGTGTGCCGCCTGCGCCTCGGTGAGAAACGCACCCGAGCGAGGAGAGGACATGACAAAACAACAGGCGATCGACACAGTCAACAGATATCTGAAACTCCTCCTGACCGACTTCCCCGCGTGCGTGAAAATGATGACCGACGACTTTGTGTGGGAGAATTTTCTGCCGTCCCAGGTGCCGTTTGGCGGCCGCTACGAGGGCGTGGCGGGACTGCAACAGTATTTGGCCCAACTGTCAGAGAAGTGGGTCATCGGCGAACTCGTCTTCCACGATTTTATTTTCGACCCGGAGACGCGCATTCTGGCGGCGCCCGGAGTCGAAAAAAACGGCAAGTCGATAGAAACGGGTCGCGCCTGCGACATGCCGTTTGTGTGGGAGTTCCGCTTCGCGCCGGACGGGAAGCTCGCCTATCTGCGTGAATACAACGACACAGCCGCCATTGGCGGGACCTTCGATGCAAAATAAATCTCTCGGTCCTGACCTCGATCCTTGAGACGAGGCAGGGCGTGGCTGTGCCGTCCGTTACGAGAGGGACGCCGGTGGGTAACCGGTCAGACCATTGCCGTTGACGGCGGCCTGGTATGATATAGGTCGCAGCTTGCAGAATCAGCCAGGGAGGATAAGTCTATGGCTACCAACCGTCCCCTGACCTCTGAATTTGATGCAACATATCGTCAGGAATTATGGACCAAATCTGCTGATAAAGACGTGGCCGCAGATCGCCCCTTGCCAACCCCCACGCGCGACCTCGCCGAACTCCGCGCCGATCTGGATGCCCACGGCTACTGTCTGGTGGCCGATGCCATATCCCCCACCGATCGGACCGTGCTGCGCGAGAAATTTGAGCGCCAATGGGAAGCGGAAGCGCGGATTGGCCGCGGCCTCCCCAGTCCCACGGGAGTCCATGCCGTGTGCAACCTGCTGAACAAAGGCGAGATCTACCAAAAGACAGTCCTGCAGCCGGTGGTTGACGACCTGATAGAGTACTTGCTCGGCGATGGTTTTCTGATCTCAAACATCTGCGGGTTGCAAATCGTGCCCGGCTCCAAGGCCCAAGGCTTACACATGGATCAGTTTCTGTTCGGCGTCCCGGCCACGTTCGCCTTGGTGGCCAATGCGTTCTTTATGATTGACGAGTTTACGGAAGAGAATGGGGCGACGCGGGTGGTGCCCGGTAGCCATCGGTGGAGCCCAGAGCAAGTGGCCAGCGTGTATGAAGGGCTCGGGGTCGCTGGCAATGGAGTCGGGGAGAATCCGGCCGGCAGCATCCCGGCGACTGCTCCGGCAGGCACCTGTATGGTGTTCGAAGGGCGCTTGGTCCATGGGGCGGGGAAGAGCCTGTCGGCTGATCGCACCCGCTTGGCGGTTTCCTCGTACTATTGCCGTCCCTGGTTGCGGCCGTTTGTGAATGCCTTTTTGTCGACCCCGGACGACATCATGGAGTCCTTTTCGCCTGCCTTGCGGGCGCAACTGGGATACGCGACGTGGCGGCTGAGCGGGGGCTACGAGGCGCCGGGCATGCCTGTTTCTGCGGAGGTCGTGCGGCCGACCGATCAGGTGCGCGATCTGAGCGACACGAGTTCCTAGCGGCGGGGTTCGCCTCTTTCCTCCTGCGTCTAACACCCACAGTGTTAAGCTTGGGCGGCCTATGAAGAACAAGGAGGGCAGATTATGGATTACGGGTGAGCGAGGCTGACAAAATTACGTTCAGATAACCTATAAAATTCATCCGTGCGGCTCTCAAGGCGTTTCTACATTCGTCATGTGTCATACGAGCGGGTCAACACGCCGGGGGAGCTGCTGCTGGAGGGAGGAAAGAGCATGCCGATACCTGCGTCAGAAAGAAAAGCGTGGGCCGTGGTCTTCGCCGAACAGTTTACGAGTACCCCGGCGCCGTATTTCGGGACGAACATCTTTGATGTCCTGGCCGTCAACTGGGAGCCGCTCCTCCACAATGTGCGGCAACAACACGAGGGGATCAAACAGGTCGGGGGGCGGTCGCATCTCTGGGCCGTGCGTGACGATGGTCAGCGAAAGCGCGTACTGTGGATCAATCACTTTCCCCACTCGTTAAAAGAGCGTGCAGATAAAGATACGATGCTGCAATTTGCTGAGGACCCGATTTGGGTGGAGTTCTGCAATTTGATCGAGAGCTATCAATGGTTCTGTACGACGGAGCAACCTTCCGCAGAGCCCTAAGAAGCCGGGCCGATGCGGTGGATCAGCTCAAAAGAACGGCTCCCCCGGTTCCAGTCCGAGAAATACCCGCCCCGCCGTCTGATACGTTTTCTGGGACATGATGACATGCTGGTTCAGGGTATGGATATCACGGAAATAGCGATCCAGAGGATGCTCGGCATATAAGGCTGAACCCCCGCCGGCTTTATACATGAGGGCGACGGCTTGGACACACGCCTGGGTCAGATGAGCCATACCCAGCCGGTAGCTGGCGCGCTGGCCGGGGGAGGGCGGGTTGCCCGCGCACAGCGTTTCCCACACATCACCCATCACCTCAAAATAATAGCTCCGGGCGGAACCCAAGAGCGCTTCGGCCTGCCCCACCGATGCCTGAATATGGGCCTCCTCGCGCAGGACGGTATTGCCGAACATGGTTGGTTTGTGGCCGACGAGATCGATCACGGCATCAATCGCACTCCGGGCAATACCCAGTGGCACGCCAGGCGCGTTGGACAGAAACAACGAGGGCATGGAGTACAACGGGCTCTGCCGATGGCTGACTGGCTTGGCAAGATTAAAGGTCCGCTCCTGTGGGACAAATACCTCTGTGGCCCGAACGTCATGGCTCCCGGTTCCGCGCAGGCCCGTCGTTGTCCAGGTGTCAATGATCTCGTACTCAGAGGCGGGTGCGAAACAGACCTGCACCTCGGGGGTGCCTTTTGTGGTCAGTCGAGGGCTGTCGTTCTCGAAGACCACGCACGCGTTTGCGATCCACGTGCTGTGCTGACAGCCACTCGCAAACTTCCAGCGGCCGCTGACTGTGTAGCCGTCTTTGACCGGAACGGCCTTACCCGAGGGACGCAGCACTGTCGCGGTCACTGCGTTCATATCCGCATACATCTCGCGGGCGACTGCCTGGTCAAGAAATGCTGTGAAATAGCCACCGTCCGAACCGATCATGGAACACCAGCCGACTGAGCCATCAGCCGAAGACAATGCCTCTATGACTCGCACCTGGGTGAGAGGATCAGCCTCCGGCCCACCCCACTCTTTCGGCATAGTCATCCGAAAGGCGCCAGCCTGCTGCATGGCCTGAACAAGAGACACCGGTAAACGCCGCTCGTGTTCCATTTCCTGAACGGACTCCCGAATCTGCGGGCCTAAAGCGCGGGCAGCTTCAACAAGCTGCTCGGATTCATCTGTGGTGTGTGTCAAGCCGGCTGCCATTGGGTTCCTCAGCGCCGGCCGCTGGCCATATTGCGCAGCGAGTAATACTGTTTGGCCCGGCCCGACGAGAAGGTCCGCTTCATCACATAACAGTGCGAGTAGGTCGCGTGCGGCTTCTTGGCGTTGATGTCGGCCTGGCCGATATGAATGAAGACATGGTGGCCGACGTTGTTGGAGAAGTCCTGCTTGAGGTAGGGTGCCTGCATGGCCGGCTCATCGGCATAACTCTCCGAGTACTTCAGGAATTGCTGACCCAGCCGCAGGAGCTGGTCGTCCTGCCGATCAAAGGCCACCATCCACAAGGTCCAGTAGGTTTCGGCGTCAATGAACACGATCTTGTGACTATAAGGATGGTCCTCGCTCTTGGGATCGATCAGCAGCACGTGGGTGTCGCGTAGCTCCCAGCGTGCCTTGTTCGGCACCCACAGGTGGGGACCACCGGCCTCGGGGTTGGTTTCCAGATTGATCGTCGCCAACACCTTCTTACGCCCCAGGTAGGTCCAGTCCTGTTCATAGACTTTGCCGCCAAAACCCATCATGTCTTCCGGGATCGTATCCATGCCCATCATCTCGCTGGTGCGCTCCGAGGCCAGGGTACGACGCGGTTTGCGCTCGGAGGGCATGTACATCCAGCCGCTGTCTTCTTTGTAGTGATCGACGTAGATGATCGACAGGTTCTTGGCCCCGGTCATGTCCCGGGGCGAGCGGAACTCCATCAACATCTTGCTGCGGACCTCTTCATAGCCCGGTACCAGACAGTTGGCGCCGAGCGCATATTGGGCGTTGACCGAGGTAAACTCGAATTCCCGGTCCAGCTTCCCGTGCTCGCTGCGCGACCAGGCGACCATTGGCATCACATAGTCGTCGGTCCCCGGCCGCCACAGCATGTTCCAGATGACCTTGACCGCAATCTGCGGGTCATCGGGCGCAATGGCGGGAAATGGGAACCCGCCACCCTTGAAATCGACCAGCACGCCCTGCTCATCCAGAAAGTAGCCGGGCACGACGTTTTGGCCCCACTCGGGCGGCGGCGGATACTCGCCCGTTGCGGCAATCTCCATCTCCATGTCGTCAAAGAAGTAGTACTCCCAGATCGACTGGGGGAGAAAGGGTTCGAGCGCCTCACGGTCTTGCAGGCCCAGGGTCTGGCCGGGCTCGAATGTCGGCGGGGCTTCGCGGTAGTGTTCGAGCCAGTTCATCATCGCCTGATAGCTCTGGTCTTCGGCGGCCCGGGCGGCGGTGGGTACCGCCCAGTTTCCTGCCAGGATGAGAGCGGCGCAGAGACAGACCAGCTGCGTGACGGGGCGACAGCGTCTTCGTATTGTACGCATGCGTTCCTCCTTGCCGGACACCTGAGAATGACCGGCAGCGTAGCAAGCCAGAGGAGGAAAGCATAGACGGTTTGATGAGGCGTAGCCGGTGCGCCGGGTCGGAGGTCGAGCCGTGTACTTTCCCCCAGTGTGGTTGTCCTGTGCCTCGCTTACCTCTGCCAGCGCTTCTCAAAGAACAGCTGACCATTCACCGTCACCTTGCCCGCCAGCAGCATCCGCGTCCGGGTAAGCAGGGTCTGGCTTTCGACCTCAACCAGCCCCGTCGCCGGGAGTTCGAGGCGAACGACGCCCTCACCTTCGAGTTTGGCGTTGTCCGGTCGGTCGGCGCTGACGCTCGCCGTAATCGTCGTGTCAATCAGCATTGTCCCGCCGCTGGGGATCGTCATTTGCTGCCGCGCGCCGGTCGTCACCGCCAGTTTCCCGGCGATCAAGTCCTGTTCGATTTTCCAGCGGGGCGCACCTTCGGTGGCAAGCGGGACACGGTTGACCCTGGGGTCGGGGCGACGGATTTCAGGCTCCGGCGCCGGGTCGGCGGCAGGCGGCACGACGGGGATGCGGAGAGTCGAATCGTGCGAGCCGCCGAAAAACAGGCGAATCTCCGGATTGGTGGGAGTGGGCCACAGCCGGGGAAAGTCGGAACAGGAGACGCTCACCCGCAGTCGATGCCCTTTCGGCACCTGGTACGAGGTGTTGAAGAGCGGAATACGGAACTGGTACACCTGTCCGGTTTTCAGGGGCGCGGGATGTTCGTCCGAGAAATAGGTACTCCCCTTGATGGAGCCGAGCGTCATCAGCGTGGAACTGCCATCCGGCCCCACGTCATTCAGCTTGACAACGAGGTTCACGTCGTCACCGCTCTCCAGCGTCACGGACAGGACCGCTTCCGGGGCTCCTGTGACTTCCACATCCTCGGCCAAGGGTTCCGTGGTGTAGGTCAGGGATTGCAGGTCATCCGGTCCCTGGTCCAGGGGGGTGCCGATGCCCAGACCGACGCCGTCAAAGAGGCCGGCCATGGCGCCCACGGTGGGATTGGCCCGGTACGGGTCGCTGCCCTCTTGCTGAGGCGTCCCGTGTGTCAGGGTCCTGCCGCCGGACAGGAAAAACAGGCGCTCGCCGCTGCGTTGAATCGGCCATGCGGGCTCATGCCTCCAGGTGTTCCTGCCCTGCACGAACAGGGTCACCGGGGGTTCATCCAGCACCTCGTTCTGCTCTCCCTTGAGCCAGTAGTCCCACCAGCGCTTCATCTCGTGCAGGTAATCCCACGGCTCAAAGGGATAGAGGTCGGGCAGGATATGCGTCCAGGGCCCCATGACAAGCTTCTTGGGCGCGGAGATCGCTTCGTAGATGTTTATCATGCTGTCGGGTAAGACATCGCGCCAACCGCCAATCAAGAAGGTCGGGACGGTAATGTTTTCCACCGGGATGACTCTCGATTGCCAGTATTCTTCAAACGTCGGGCGGTCATGCGCGGCGAAAATGTGCGGGTAGCCTGTCTCCAGCCGCTCCTTCCAGACCTCATACCAGCGTCCTTGGGCGTCCTGATAGCCGGGAGGCATCAGGTTCATCCCGACCATCCAGGTGCCCCAGTTGCCGTACCAGGGCAGGCAGTCGAAGCGACACAGGAGTTCATGGTAGATATCCGTGAGGGTTTCAATCGGAACGATGGCCTTCAGGTGCGGGGGGCGCCGGGAAGCGGTCTGGAGGGTGGTGACTCCCCCGTAGGACAAGCCCCACATCCCCACGTTGCCATCGCACCAGGCCTGGCGCGCCGCCCATTCCACGATTTCCGCCCCATCCTCCGCTTCCCGGGCATCAAGTGTCTCCCAGGCCACGCCCCCGGAGTTGCCCAGGCCGCGCAGGTCCACCAGCAGGTGGGCATAACCGTGAGCCGCAAAGTAACGGCGGGGGTATTCAAGCATCGCGCCGATCAGGTCGTCCTTGTGATACGGGTAGTAGCTGATGAGCGTGGGGAAGGGTCCCTCACCGTGGGGGGCGTAGAGGTCTGCGGCGAGAGAGACCCCGTCGCTCAGCGGGATGAACAGATTTTTCTCTATGCGGATGTCCTCGGGCCTGTCGTGTATCATGATCGCCTCTCTTTTGTTCGGCTGTGTTCGCACTTTGCCGGCTGCCTCTTGGGCCGCGATCCGTTCCTGGAGAACGGCCGGCAGCTTGATCTTGCGGTGCTGGGGAAATGTATCGCGGTCGAGGTGGCTCCGCTTCCTGGTAACAAACCGACTGACCGCACTCGACCTTATAGACCAGCGCGACAACATGGGAGTCATTCATCTTCACCCTGCCCTGGCCGAGGGAATTAGCCCGCCGGTTGCCCCACGTCAGCCGTAGCCACGGTCAGGCTAATCTCTTGCCCATGGGGGCGGGGCGGGGTCAGGTGTCCAAGCCGGCCAAGAACTCAAGGAGCAAGCCATTGACCTCCGTCGGGCGTTCCTGCTGAATCCAATGGCCGGCCCCTGGCAGCACCACCTTTTTCCTCAGCTTGGGCATCACGTCTTCGAGGGTGTCGATGGCCGGACGGTTGAGGGGCATGAGCGTATCATGCTCCCCAGCGATGAACAGCGCCGGCTGCCGCAGCTTCGCGCCCCGCAGAAACGACGTCAACTCCCACGTGCGGTCAGTATTCCGATACCAATTCAGCCCCCCGCGGAACCCCGTGCGCGCAAACGCTTGGGTGAAAATGGCGAGGTCCTGGGACGTCAACCACGGCGGCAGCCTCTCGGGGACGGTGGCACTGTCGAGGCAGTGCGCCTCCTTCCCAAAGACAAACTGCCAGCGCTGCTCCGGCCGCGCGTCTCCAGAGTTCGAGTAGAGAAACTTGAGCAGGCTGGTCCGGACATCCGCCTCAAACTCGGCCTCGGCCTTCCCCGGGTCTTGAAAGTATTGCTGATAAAATTGCTGCTCCCCCGCAACGAGCCGCATCGCCTCTGAGGGCGGGCTATCGGCGCGCGGGAAATAGGGCACACTGAGGAGCCCCAGGGCAGGAAAGAGGTCGGGCCGTACCAAGCTACAAAACCAGGCCACCGGGGCCCCCCAGTCGTGTCCGATAATGACCGCCTGTTCCGCGCCCACGGCCTGGACAAGGCCAACCATATCCCCGGTTGTGTGGAGGAGGCTATAGGCTTCGATCTCGTCGGGGCGGTCGGTTTGCCCGTAGCCCCGTTGGTCAGGGGCGACCACATGGTAGCCCGCTGCGGCGAGGGCCGGCAATTGATGGCGCCAGGAGTACCACAGCTCGGGGAAGCCGTGACACAGCAGGACCAGCGGCCCGTGACCCTGCTCCGCGATATGCATGTTGATGCCATTCGTCCTGAGGACCCGGTGGTGTACTGAACCCATAGTGTTTCCTTGTGGTCAGACCGGTCCTCGGGTCTCCCCGGGAGATTTCGACCATGATCTTGAAAAAGGCGGGGACATCGAACTCGTAGCCGCCAAACCGACGGGGCTGCAGGATGCGAGAGAACCCGGCCTGCACGAATTCCTGATGGGCCTGCTCATTGTAGTAGCCCCTCACCTCCGCTCATTGCTGGGGTACACCTGGAATCGGGTCATGCCGTTTCCCATCTTTGGCTTGCCTGAGCTGTCCCTATAACTCAAGCTTAAACGTATCGGCCAAGCCATTGGCATACGAGATACGCTTGGGCGTAATGCGCATCATGCGCAGCGTATCGTAGCCAAAGAACGGCTCTTCAAACGGGTTCTTTTTCAGAAAGCTGTCTTTCAACTCGTTCCATTCGGCGCTGTCCCGAACGACTTCTTTCGCCAGCCCCTGAATCGTGGCTCGGGCGACTTGCAGCGTCGAAACGTCGCCCGTGTCTCTGTTGTCAATCACCACCGTCGCGTGCGGACGTTTGAGGAGATTGTGATACTTCTCGGCGTCAACCAGCATGATAACAATCAGGTCGAGAGCGTCAGTCTGTCCGAACGCCTGGAGATGGGCTGTCGGCCACTCCTCACCCTGAGTGGTGAGTACCCCCACGTGCTGCTGCGCGCAGAGGTCGGCAAGTTTTTGTTTTTGTTCCGCGTCCATAGATATCTCCTCTCCTTGTTCCACTCCGGTCTTCTCCGCCCCGCTATTCCGCCATACGAATCGGCCGGCGGCTGGGAACCGCAGCCCGTCCGTCACAGGCGGGCCGCCGCCTCGCGGTGAATTCGCAGCAGCTCAGGAATCGTCTCGGGCGGGGCGTTGTTTCCGATTTGCCATGGAGAATACGTGGCGGGACAGGTCTGGCGTGGCCCGCACCGCTTCGGCTCGCGCCAAATTGAGGGCGGCACCGCGACCTGCGGTCTCAGAGAGTTGTCTGCTGTATCGAACGATGAGGAGCACTACCGGGCCGGCAGATGTTCCTGAAACCAGACACTGGTGTGCCGCCTGGTCTGCTCAGAGCCTTCGCCTCGGTACACGTCGTCATGGACCATGTTTTCCAGCACGACGAGTTTCTTTTCGGGACAAACTCGGCCTTCTCCTCACGCACTTTGTCCATGTATCAACGCGAGGAGCGCTGGTCAGCGTCGGCGCTTAGCGGTCCGCCTTTCGGGACTTAATTGTGACGATCTTTTTCTCGGCGTCCTGAGCGGTTTCCCAGGCACCGTACTTGGTGGCACAGCAGATCAGCACCTTGGCCAGGCTGGCTTTATGCTTGAGGCCGGCGTCCCGACAGGGACCGCAGGACCATAGATCCTCTTTAATATTACCGATTTCTCCACCAATCACTTGTGGCATAACCACCTCCCGTTTTTTCTTCTCTTATAGCGCAAGAGCTATTATCAGGTCCAGGGGTTGATATCCTGGCGGGGCCGTACAACAAAACGATCAAAATTTGGTCCCCTAGGATCCTCCTTTTGAGTCTCCGACACTATCGCAGGTGAGTTTCGGTATTCTTTAACCGGATTCTGGATCATTTCCTCGAATTCCGCGAGCTTCTGAGGCGGGAAACGAGTACTCCCGCCCGACTTCACAGACTTGGACATGGTAGGACGAGAAGAACTCTTGCCTGCCCCTCTCCTGGGCACGCCGGTGTTCGGGATGCTCCCGCCACGCTTTGGCCGCCGCCAGGGTCTGAAATTCTGCAACAGAGACGCCTTCACCGTCACTGGCTATGAAGTCCTTGACGGACAGAAAGCCCGGTATGGTCTGCACCAGAGTCCGCATCTCCCGCGTGAGTTGCCCCAAAGCAGCCTGGTCCGCTCCCGCTCGGAGTCGGGTACGAAATATGACAATGACCATAGTCCCCCCTCTGGATGCCTGTCCGTTACACGCCGCGGCGTGCGCCTGTCAGGCCGTTCGTTTCGGCAGAGTACGGTCTGGCGACAAACTGTGTCCGCCACATTTCGTACATCACGGCGTGGAGGCCAGCAAATGCGCACTCTTTCCACTTTTGCATACCGAGTTTTTGCAACACGCGAATGGATGCCCGATTGGTGGGCAGGACTCCGGCGATGATACGCTCCAGCCCAAGCTGTCCGAAGCCTGCCGCCAGACTCGCCTCCGCCGCCTCTGTCGCATAGCCGTGGCCCCAGGCCAGACGCTCAATCGCGTAGAGAATTTCCACGTCTTGTGTCTCGGGCCAGTACCGCAGGCCGCAGTGTCCCAGCAGGCGCTCGTTTTGTTTAGCCACCAGCAGCCACGGCCCAAAACCATGCTGTTCCCAGTGGTCGATCAAATTGGCAGACGCTCTCGAACGGGCTTCGACCATGGCCAGCGCTTTGCCGCCCGGCAGCGTGCGCATCACCTCTGGATCACCATAGATCCGCTGGCAGTACGACGCGAGGTCTGCTTCGGCAGCCCTGCGCAGGATCAGGCGCGTGGTTTCGATTCGGGTTTGCATCGGGTTAGGAGGCAGCCCTGGCCCCTCGGCCCCATCCATCGTCCTTTTAGTGGTATGCGCTTGTCAAGCGGAATGCGAGCGATCAGGTGCGGGAGACGCTTGGTGTACGCGTGTGTCCAGCGTGTCCTCCTCTTGCGATGCGCTATCCGATGGTGCATATTCCTGCCTGACGAACGGGAGACTGGACTGCATTATGTCCGGCGTTGTGGCCCGCATGACCGGATCAATATGATCATACTGGGCCGGCCTGACTATTCGGCACGCGCCTGGCGGGCCTGAGGCAACTGGCGGGAGGAATAGCGATGAAGACGATTTGGTTTCACATGCAAGGCTACCGGGATCTGCCGGATGACTTCCGTGATCGGTATGAGAGTATCTGGGTAACCCCGCCAACTGACGAACTGTGCGATCCGGAAACGGTCGGCAAGTATCTGAACTGGAATCTGGACGAATTGGAGCTGGCTGACGATCTCGGCTTTGACGGGCTCGGACTGAACGAGCATCATCAAAACGCGTATGGCTTTCCTGTCTCGCCCAATCTGATCGCGGCCAATCTGGCCCGCCGCAAATCTGATGCCGCGATTGTCATGCTGGGCAATACCTTGCCGCTCTACAATCCGCCTCTCCGAGTGGCCGAAGAGATGGCGTTGCTCGACTGTCTGAGCGGGGGACGCCTGGTCGCTGGCTGGCCGGTTGGCTCGGCCATGGACACAGCCGGCTGCTATGGCATTACGCCGACCGAAGTGCGACCGCGCTACTATGAGGCCCATGATCTCATCAAACAGGCCTGGACCAAGCCTGGCCCGTTTCCGTTTAACGGCAAGTTCACCAAGCTGCGCTATGTCAACTTGTGGCCGAAGCCGATTCAGAAACCCCATCCGCCGATCTGGTGTGCGGGTGGCGGGTCGGTTGAGACGTGGAAGTTTGCGGCTGAGAATGACTACACCTATAGCTATCTGAGCTTTCTGGGCCATAAGGCCGCGCAAAATATGATGAATCGGTACTGGGATACCGTGGCCGCCTCAGGGCGCGATGATAATCCGTACCGGGCCGGTTTTGCGCAGCTCGTTGTGGTCAGCGAAACCGACGCCCAAGCCGAGAAAGAGTATCTGCCGCATATCCGTAATTTCTTCGATAAGTCGCTGTATATCGCCGGTCACCATGCCGCCGTCCCTGGCTATATGACCAAACGCAGCCTGGAATTTAATCTCAAGCGTTCAGGTGGCGCGACCCCATTTGGAGCCGTCTCGGGGAAAGACATGACCTGGCGGGAGCAGGTAGAAAAGCAGGGCATTGTCATTGGCGGCAGTCCCAAAACGGTCGCTGACCGTCTCACCGAGGCGGTCAAGAACCTCCGAGTCGGCCATTTGATGGTGATTCTCCAGATCCAGTCAATGGAGCCGGAATTGACGGCCAAGAACACGCGGCTGTTCGCCGAAGAGGTCCTGCCCCGCATTCGCGGGATCTGGGATGAGCAGGGCTATGAGGATCACTGGTGGCCGCAGGGGGCAACCCGCAACGCCCAAGCCCGTAGTCCGCAGGTGAATGGCAGCGACGCTGCCCATGGCGCGACCCGCAGCGAGAGCGACGCTCCGCACATGACGGCCAAGGGAGCCCACTCGTGAGTCCGCCCGCTTCACAGTCTGTCAGCCTGCCTGGCGGCTTTGCGCCGAATACGACGCTCGTCCGAGGCGAGGGCTCACCCGTCGTTTTTCTGCACGGTCCGTTTGGCCAGGAATGGAGCGGCTTCCTGAATGATGTGGCCGCTCGGCACACCATCTTTGCCCCGGCGCATCCGGGCGCTGCCGAGCCCAACGATTTACACCAGCTCGATAACCTGTGGGACCTGATGCTGTATTACGATGACGTGTTGGCTGCGCTGGGTCTCGACCAGGTCGATCTGATTGGCCACTCCTTTGGCGGAATGGTAGCGGCAGAGCTGGCGGCGAGCTTTCCCCAGCGAGTTGGCAAACTCGTTCTGATCGATGCCCTGGGACTGTGGCGGGATGATGCTCCGGTCAGTGACCATGTGATGGTCCCGCCGGAAACACAAGTCGAACTCTTGTACCATGATCCCAACACGCCTGAGGTCGCGGCCCGACTGCGTCTGCCGGAAGACCCGGATGAAAAAGTGGACGCAATGGTCCACAGTGTGAGTGCTGTTGCCAGCACCTCGCATTTTATCTGGCCGATCCCGGAACGCGGCTTAGCCAAACGACTCCGTCGCGTCAAAGCAAAAACACTCATCGTCTGGGGCAAGCAAGACCGCCTGGTGCCAGTTGTCTACGCAGACGAGTTCGCCTCGCGGATTGCAGACGCGCGGGTTCGGCTGATCGACAACGCCGGGCATGTCCCATACGTCGAACAGCAGACCCAGGTTTCACAGTTGGTGAAAGATTTCTTAGCGGCCGGCTGACGGACAGCCCCGCCCACGAAACGAGGACATGCATTTAGTCGAGCTCTCAATCATCCAGAAGATGGTTCGAGAGTGAAATCCTTTTGAACAGGAGGTCATACATGGCAGGACTCTTAGACGGAAAGGTCGCTTTAATCACGGGTGCGAGTACCGGAATCGGCCGGGCGACCGCCCAGGTTTTTGCTCGGGAAGGCGCAAAAGTCGCAGTGGCGGATGTGAATGTCGAAGGCGCTGAGGAAACCGTGCGCCTGATCAAAGACGCTGGGGGCGACGCGATCTTTATCCAGACTGACGTATCCCAAGCGGCTGAGACAGAAGCCATGGTCAAAAAAGTGGTGGAGACGTATGGCCGGCTGGACTGCGCCTTTAATAATGCCGGCATCGAAGGCGACTTCGTGCCAACGCCGGACTATCCTGAGGCCACCTGGGATCGGGTGATCGGTATTAACCTCAAGGGCGTGTGGCTCAGCATGAAAGCGGAAATCGAGCAGATGCTCAGCCAAGGTGGAGGCGCGATTGTCAACACTGCCTCAGTGGCAGGTTTACAAGGTATACCAGCCGGGTCTGCCTACGTCGCAGCCAAACACGGGGTGGTCGGACTCACCAAGACCGCAGCGCTTGAGTACGCCAAGTCCGGCATTCGGGTGAATGCGGTCTGTCCAGGCGCTGTGGAGACGCCGATGCTCAAGCGCGCCTTTGAAAAAGTGCCCGGAATGGCCGAAGGGATCAGCGCCGCAGAACCCGTTGGTCGTATGGCCCAACCGAGTGAGATCGGCGAAGCCGTGGCGTGGTTGTGTTCTGAAGCGGCCTCGTTTGTGACCGGCCATCCCATGGCGGTGGATGGCGGTTATGTGGCGCAGTAACGGGGCAGCGTGCTCTCTTCGTTCATGACGGAAAGGACAGAGTGTTGAGGTGCAGGGTCAACTCATGCCGGACTGTCTGACGATGCGACAGACATGAGCCCCTGCCCTTCAAGCCGCCTCATCCGAGTCATGGGGCAGTAGTCAAAGCTGAGGGTGATATCCCCGTCGGCCTGGAGCCGCTTGGCATTATCGGGGAGAAAGATTTCCTCACAGTGCGGCCAGCGTTTTCTCAGCTTGGGTATCGCCTTTTTGGAAATGGGGCAGGACATATTTGGCAAAGCGCTGCATGGATTGCAGCACCAGATCGTGGTTCATCCCACCCCAGTTGAGAAAATAGATGAACTGGTCCATCTGCAAGTCTTTTTGAAAGCGTTCCAGCTTGGCAATAACTTGGTCGGGATCGCCAATCAGCGTGCGCTCATTGTACAGGACATCATAGGTGAGCGTTTGCATCGTCGGAGCAAACTGGGCGTACGATTTGTACTGCTCGGATTTGATCTTTTTGGGAAAGAGCGAGCCGGCCAGGTTCACATAGTTCATCACCGCCTGCTCGGCCTCGGCCTTGGCTTTGGCTGCGGTCTCTCCCACATAGGTATGGAACAGGGCGATGACCTCTGTGCCGCCATGGCCATGCTGGCCGAGTTTCTCTTTGTAGGCGGCAATCTGGCCCTGCGTCACTTCGATGGGCAGCGGATAAGGCACCTGGAGAATGCTATAGCCTTTGCGCGCGGCCCAGTCATAGCTTTCGGGGCTGAGCGCGGCCGCGTACAGGGGAGGGTGCGGGGTTTGGAGAGGACGCGGCAAGATCGTGAGGTCGGTGACCTTGGTGAATTGTCCTTCAAAGCTGAGAGGGGCCTCCTGCCACGCCCGCAGAATCATCTCGACCCCTTCTTCAAGTCGCTGGCGGCCTTCGTCTTGCGACACGCCGATCCCGTCGTATTCAAACGGGAACAGACCGCGCCCAACCCCAAAGTCCAGCCGCCCACCGCTCAGCACATCAACCAGGGCAAAATCTTCCGCTGCGCGGACGGGGTTGTCAAAGGGCACGAGGCTCACCGCCGTACCGAGGCGAATCCGTTTGGTACGTTCGGCCATAGCCGCCAAAAGCACCTGAGGGCGAGGCAGGATGCCGCCATAACGGGTGAAATGATGCTCAGACACCCAGGCGGAATCAAAGCCCAGCTCCTCGGCCCGCTGGGTGAGATCAAGAAAATCCGTCAGATACTGCTGGGCTGACTTGACCTCGGGCCAGTGATCGAAAATACAAAACACGCCGATTTTCATCCCGTCTCTCTCCTGTCCCTATGTGTAAGAATGAAGGTGCAGGCTTGGCTGTCTCAAGCTTAGTGTTTATCCGGCGATGACAGGGCCTTGACCGGATCAGCCAGCGCTCCGAGCGGAAGCTTGAAACGATCCTGCATGCGCGCGTCATCGGCGGTGAACTCCCGCACCAGGCAGCAGTACTCTAAGGAGATGCCGTTCGGATCTTTGAAGTAGATCGATTTGGCCCAGTTGTGATCGACGACATCGCTGACTTCGACGCCTTTGGAACGGAGTTCGTCGCGTTTCTGGGCCAGGGCGGCCTCATTGCCGGCCTCGAACGCAAAGTGGTAAAAGCCGCCTGGCACGCCGAGCCCGCTGTTGATGCCCGCATCGTATTCACGTGGCACGCCGGGTACATCGCGCGCTTCCATGAAGGCCATCAGCTGGTGATGGCCGGTATCGAAGAAGATGTGACGGATCTTTCCCCCTTCCTCTATCTCGATCGTATCGCACACCACCGGCTCGAAACCGAGCAGGTCTTCGTAGAACTCGCGGGTTTTGTCAAGGTCGAGGGTTGAAAGACCAATATGAGAAAATCCTCTGTTTGCCATGTGTCTGTCCTCCTTGGGGTGGTGAGCAGAAATCTGTGATGCCCTCTCAGCGGCCCTATAATACACCCGAACAATCCCGCGTCCACATGACCCTGCCAGGCTGGAAGTGCTCATTCGCGCCCTGCTGCAACTTGAGGCAGCTCTGTCCTGAACGGGGGGACACCTGGCCGACCGCTATCAGGATTTGTGTGGCAGCTCCCAATAGGTCCGCTGCACGGTCACGACCTGGGGCAACAGGGGCCGGCTGGCGACCTCGGGCAGCGGCATGTCGAGCTGCTCGCCACCCATTTCGTCCAAGACCCGCAGGGTGGATTTTTCGAGCCCAGTCAGATCATAGCCGCCTTCCAAGAGGGCCGCGCAGCGCCCCCCGGCGTGGTCGCGGGCGATCCGCAGCAGTACCCGGGCCAGGCCGCCGAAGCCCGCCTCGGTCATCCGCAGGCCACCCAGGGGGTCACGGACATGGGCGTCAAAACCGGCCGAAATCAGCACAAACTGGGGGTCGAACTGGCGGCAGATGGGGTCAAGAACCGTCTCGAACAGGTGCTGGTATTCGGCGTCTCCCCAGCCGGCCGGAATGGGCAGGTTAACCGTATAGCCCGCGCCCGCACCTTGGCCGACATCCTCGGCCGCGCCGGTACCCGGATAGTAGGGGTATTGATGGGTTGAGGCGTACAGCACGCCCGGCTCGTCGTAAAAGCTGTGCTGGCTGCCGTTGCCGTGGTGCAGGTCCCAGTCCATGAGCAGCACGCGGCTGAGGCCGAAGCGCTCGCGGAGGTACTGGGCGCCGATGGCCGCGCTGTTAAACAGGCAAAAGCCCATCGCCCGGTTGCGCTCGGCATGATGACCGGGCGGGCGAACCAGACCAAAGCCGTTGTCCACCTCGCCGTCCATGACCGCGTCGAGGATGGCCAGCAGGCCGCCGGTGGCCAGGCGGGCGGTGTCGTAGGACAGGGCCGACACCTGGGTATCGGCGTCAAAAGCGAAGCTGGGTCGGCCGGCCGTCGCCGCCACCCGACCGATATGGGCCGTATCGTGAATCAGGCCGATTTCGTCCTCGCTGGCCAGGCGGGGAGATACAGAGGTCAGCCCGGGTCGCTGGTAGGACTCGACCGCCCGCAGCAGGCTGCCGATCCGGGCCGGCCGTTCCGGGTGCTGCTGACCGGGTTGGTGGTCCTGGTAGCGGGTGTCAATAACGAGACCTGTCCGAAGCATGCTGGGTCCCCCTTCGCTTGCGTCGATTGTCCGATTATACTAGCGTGGCTGGCGAAAGCTAAGGGTGAGCGATGTTCGGTATTGGTGCGCCTGAATTGATTGTGATTCTCGTGGTTGCCCTTGTCGTGCTGGGCCCGAAACGCCTGCCCGAGCTGGCCCGGGGGCTGGGCAGAACGCTGGGTGAGTTTCGACGCGCCACCAGCGGGGTGAGCGAAGAGCTGGACAACGCCCGCGTGTTGCTCGAAGAGGAGGTTCGCCAGGCCGAACACAGCGCGCGGGCCGGTGACAGAGCGGACGATGATGACCATCAGATCGAGAAGAGAGCATCGTCCACTTTGCCCGCGCCACCCGAAGCGCCTAGCGCCGCCGCCGCCGCCGATACCCCGTCGCAACCGGACGCCGCGTCCCCGCCCGACAAGCAGGAGAAGCCCGCTCAATGACCCCTGACGACACCACGATGTCGCTCATGGGTCATCTGGAAGAACTCCGATCCCGCATCGTCAAGGCGCTGCTATCCATAGCCGTGGCGTTCGTGCCGACCTATGTGTTTGCCGACAGGCTGTTCGGCTTTCTGCGCGAGCCGCTGCTGCACGCCTGTCCCGACTGCAGCCTGATCGGCACCAGTCCGACCGAAGCCTTCTTCACCAAGATCAAGGTCGCCTTTATTGCCGCCCTGTTCCTGGCCAGCCCCGGGGTGTTTTACCAGGTGTGGCGCTTTGTGGCGCCGGGTTTATACGCCCATGAAAAGCGCTATGTGTGGCCGTTTGTCGGCTTTTGTTCGTTCTTCTTCGTTCTGGGCGGCGGGTTTTGCTACACAGTCGTCCTGCCCATTGCCTACGTCTTTTTTATTGAGCAGTTCGAGAGCATCGACGTTGAGGCGACCCTGCGCATCAGCGAATACCTGAGCTTCAGCGCGCGCACCCTGCTGGCCTTTGGCGTGACCTTTGAGCTCCCGATTCTGAGTTTTTTCTTTGCCCGGATCGGCCTGCTGACCCACCGCACCCTGATCGGCGCTTTCCGCTACGCCGTTCTGGCGATCTTTGTCCTGGCTGCGGTGCTGACCCCGCCCGACGCCATTTCCCAGCTCCTGCTGGCCGGACCGTTGATCCTGCTGTACGGGCTGAGCATCGGGGTGGCCTACGTGTTTGCCAGAGCGCCGGACGAGAACACCGACAGCTGAGCCTATTCTCCGCGCCGGATCTTCCCCACCAGCCAGTCCCCATCCGCCTCCTGCTCGGCTGGCGGAGGAATCTCGTACAGCTCCAGCTCCTGACTGAGGGCGTGCAAGACCGCCCGGACGTGGTCGATAAAATCCGGCATGGCCAGGACCACAATCGTGGCTTTTTTGCGGTCAACCGTCCGCACAATGCCGAGGTCCTCGTACGATTCGAGGATGAATTTGATGTAGGCGATGTCCGTCCGCTGGACCCGCACATAGATTTCAATGACATCCATAGGCGCTGGGTCTACTGTGCGGTCTGGAACCTGTAGGGGCAACCCCCCGTGGTTGCCCGGGGCGGGGGCCAGCTGTGGCCTCTCAGCTTGACGGCCTGAGCACGGCTGACTACAGTTGGCGGACGCCGGCCCGTGCCGCACCGAGTAGCGGCCGGGTCAAGAAGGAGGGTTTCATGCCGGGGCTTGCACTGGAAGGCTTTAGAATTATCGAATGCGGCGACATGGTCGGCGCGTCCTATGCGGCCAAACTGATGGCCGATATGGGCGCCGAGGTGATCAAGATTGAACCGCCCGGCGGCGACACGGCTCGCCAGCGGGGACCGTTTCCGGGCGGCACATCCCACCCCGAAAAAAGCGGTTTGTACCTGTATCTGAACACCAATAAACGGGGCGTGACTCTGGATATGACCGACAGCCGCGGTCGGGCGGTGTTCGACCGGCTGGTCGCCAAGGCCGACCTGCTGATTCACAACGTCCATCCGACCCGCATGGCCGCCCAGGGCCTGGACTATGAGCGTCTGGCCGGGCTGAACGCCGGGCTGGTCATGACCTCAATCACGCCCTTTGGCCTCAGCGGGCCGCGCAAGGACTATGCAGCCTACGACCTGACGAGCTGGAACGCGGGCGGGCTGTGTTACCTGAACGGTGGCGGCCCGGGTAGCGAGGATTTGCCGCCGCTGCGGGTGTTCGGCCAGCAGTCGGGCTTTCAGGCCGGCATTCACGCCGCAACGGCCTCGCTGGCCGCCCTGTTCTCGCGCTTTCAGGACGGCCACGGTCAGCACATCGATTTTTCAATCCAGGAGTGTCTGATGGGCATCTCCGAGTTTGCCGGCATCATGCCGACCTATGCCGATCAGGTCGTGGTGCGCTTTACCGGCAATAAGGCCATCCGGCCGCTCGACATCATGGAGTGCAAAGACGGCTGGATCTATGTCGCCTGCGTTGAGGAACACCAGTGGCAGCGCTTTGTCGATCTGATGGGCAACCCGGACTGGGCCGACGAGGAGATCTTCAAGACCCGGCTGGACCGGGCCGAGAACTGGGACGCGCTCCAGCTGTTTATGGAGCCGTGGGTCAAAGAGCAGTCGGTCGATGAGCTGTACCATCTGGCCCAGTCTCGTCGCATCCCGTTTGCCCCGGTCTCGACCATGGGCGACCTGCTGAACTCCGAGCATCTGAAAGTCCGAGGCTTTTTTGCCGAAGTCGCCCATCCTGAGGCCGGCACCCATACCTACCCGACCGCCCCTCACACCATGTCCGAAACACCCTGGACGCTGCGCCGCCCGGCGCCGTGTCTGGGCCAGCATAACACCGAGGTGTATGCCGAGCTGGGCATGGCTGAGCAGGAGCTGGCGCAGCTTCAGCAGGACGGCATTATCTAACTGGGAGACACGCCATGAGCAAACCACCACTGGACGGAATTCGTGTTGCCGACTTTTGTTGGGCCTGGGCCGGACCCTACGGAGCGCTGCAGCTGGCCCATCTGGGCGCCGAAGTCATTCGGATTGAGAGTCAGACCCGGCTGTGTCCGTCGCGGATGATTCCCCCCTGGGCCGACAACGAGACGGGCATCAATCGCTGCGGCTATTTCAACCAGTACAATCAGGGCAAGCGCTCCCTGTCGCTCGATCTGAAGAAGCCCGAGGGCATACAGCTGGCCAAACAACTCGTCGCCAAAAGCGATATTGTGATCGAAAACTTTGCCGGCGGGGTGATGGAAAAAATGGGCCTGGGCTATGAGGTCCTGCGCACGCTCAAGCCCGACATCATCATGGCCTCGCTGTCGGGCTACGGTCAGACCGGCCCGGAGAAGGGTTATGTATCGTACGGACCGCCCCAGGTGGCGCTGAGCGGCATGTCGGCCCTGACCGGCTATATTGACGACGGGCCGCGTCAGGCCGGCTTTTCGTACGGCGATCCAAACGGCGGCGTTCACGGCTCGTACGCCATCATGTGCGCCCTGCTGCACCGCGAAAAAACCGGCCACGGCCAGTATATCGACCTCTCCCAGCGCGAAGCCTGCGCCATGCTGCTGCCCGAGGCCATCATGGACTACACCATGAACGGCAATCAGCCGCCGCGCATGGGCAACCGCGATCCGTACATGGCGCCCCACGGCGTCTTTCGCAGCCAGGGCGATGACGCCTGGGTCAGCATTGTGGTCGGGACCGAGGACGAATGGCGGCAGTGCTGCGCGGTGATCGGTCAGCCCGGGCTGGCCGACGATCCGCGCTTTGCCAGCGCCGCCGACCGCAAGGCCAACGAAGACCAGCTGGAACAGATCGTGACCGCCTGGACCCGGGAGCGGACCGCCCAAGAGGCGACCGAGACGCTCCAAGCGGTTGGGGTGGCGGCCTATCCGGCTCTGAACGGTCGGGAAATGCTGACCGACCCGCAGGTTGAAGCCCGCAGCACCTATGTCGAGCACGACCACCCGGAGATCGGCGTGCGTCGCCACCTGGGAATTCCGTGGAAGATGTCGCACACCCCGTGTGAGGTGTGGCGACACGCTCCGACCTTTGGACAGGATAACGACTATGTGCTGACCGAGGTGCTGGGCCTCGGCCCGGCCGAGGTGGCCGGACTGAAGGAAAAAGAGGTCCTGAACTGAGCGGCGGCGCTAGAAGCCGTACAGCCGATGGATGTTCTCGTAGGTGATCTTGCGCTTGATCTCCTCTGACACGTCGGCAAAGTTCTGCTCGATGATCGCCCGTGAGTTGGGCCAGGTCGAGGCCCGGTGGGGGAAGTCAGACGCCCACATGAAGTTGTCCTGGCCGATGAGCTGGCTGGTCAGCACGCCGGGCCGGTCGTCCTGGAAGGTGGCGTAGACCTGGCGCGTGAAGTACTCGCTGGGCAGCATGCTGATGGGGGTCGGGTCAATATAGCGCAGCGTCTCGTAGGAGATGTCGAGCCGGTTGAGATAGTGGGCGACCCAGCCGATGTCGTTTTCGGCCGACACCAGCCTGAGGCCGGGAAAGCGCTCAAGTACGCCGTTGTAGATCAGGTCGGTCAGCGAATACTGGACCTCGTGGATGATCGACATATTGGACGCCACCCGGCCCTTCCTGAGCCGAATGTTCTGCTTGCCGGTCAGGATGTGGAGGCTGACTGGCATCTGCAAGTCCTGAGCCGCCGTCCAGAACGGATCGAAATGGGCGTCGCTGAACGGCACGTCGCCGGGCGCGGCCGCGTTGATCATCGCGCCCCGGAGTCCCTTGTCAGCAATCCGCTGGAGTTCACGGACGGCCTGATCAACATCCTGCATGGCAATCAGGCCCAGCCCGATCAGCCGTTTCGGGTCATGGCCGGCAAACTCCGCCATCCAGTCGTTATAGGCCCGGAAGCTGGCCCACTGGAGATTGACGTCTTTGAGGTGAAACAGAAACATGCCCAGCGTGGTGTACAACACCTCGCCCTCGACCCCGTCAATGTCCTGGTCTTTGAGGCGCTCGACCGGGTCCCAGCCGCTGGGCCGGGCCTCTTCGTAGCCGACATTCTGGTTGGTTTCCAGGTCTTTGGGGTCTTTGCCAGCGGCAAAGCCGCCCCCGACCGGAAATGGGGTCAGGCCCTCAGCCACAAAAAAGCTGCCCGGTTTGCCCTCGTGGTTTTTGATCACGCGCGGGGCGCGGTCACGAAACGTCCGATCAATACGCTCCAGCCACAGGTCGGCCGGTTCCATGGTATGCGAGTCCGCCGAGAAAATTGCGCCGTTTGCCATCGTCGTCCCTCCTGGCTCATAGAAAGCCTGATTATCCCGCACACGCTTTCCGTCTGTCAACGGAAAAAAGACAAGGCTCGGCCGTGTCGGTATTTGACGCCGCGCCGCTCTTTCAGTAAGTGAGCCGTATGAGTCTGAGTAGTCTTTTGATCGCCAATCGAGGCGAAATCGCCATTCGTATTGCGCGGGCCGCCGCCGAACTGGGGCTGCGGACCGTGGCCGTGTTTTCCGAGGACGACGCCCAGTCGCTGCATACCCGCAAGGCCGATGACGCCCAACCGCTGGGCGGGAGCGGTCCGGCCGCCTATCTCGACGCCGGGCGGATTGTGGAGCTGGCCAAACAGGCCGGCTGTGAGGCCATTCATCCGGGCTACGGATTTCTGAGTGAAAATGCCGACTTCGCCCGCCGGTGTGCCGAGGCGGATATCACCTTTGTCGGACCCCGGCCGGACATCCTCGAGCTGTTTGGCGATAAAGTCCAGGCTCGGGCCTTGGCCCAGCGCTGGGGCGTTCCCATTCTACCGGGCACGACCCAGCCGACCAGCCTGGACGAGGCTCGCGCGTTTTTCGCCTCTCTGGGCGACGGCGGAGCCATGCTGATCAAGGCCGTGGCCGGTGGTGGGGGACGCGGGATGCGTATGGTTCACAGCGCCGATGAGCTTGAGGAGGCGTATACGCGCTGCCAGTCTGAGGCAAAAACCGCGTTTGGGAATGGCGATGTCTATGTTGAGCGCCTGATTCCCCGCGCGCGACATATCGAGGTCCAGATTGTCGGCGACGGGTCCGGTGCGGTGAGCCACGTGTGGGAGCGGGAGTGCAGTATCCAGCGTCGCCATCAGAAGCTGGTCGAGGTCGCCCCCAGCCCCGGACTGCCGGTTCCGCTCCGCGACCGACTCATTGCTGCGGCGGTCAGACTGGCCGAGACCGTCAAGTACAACAGTCTCGGTACGTTTGAGTTCCTGGTTGACGCCACGACTGCGGGAGACGGGGCCGAGTACGCCTTTATTGAAACCAACGCCCGTCTGCAGGTTGAACATACCGTGACCGAAGAGATCACCGGGCTTGATCTGGTCAAACTCCAGCTCCAGCTGGCGGCCGGACAGTCGTTGGCCGGCCTGGCCTTTGAGCAGGCCGATGTCCCCCAGCCGCGCGGCTTTGCCCTGCAGGCCCGGATCAATATGGAGACTATGCAGGCCGACGGCGACGCCCGGCCCGCAGGTGGGCTGCTGAATACATTTGAGCTGCCCTCAGGCCCCGGCTTGCGCGTCGATTCGTTCGGCTATGCCGGCTATCGGACCAGCCCGCGCTTCGACTCCCTGCTGGCCAAGCTCGTTGCCTCCTCGCCGTCCCGCGCATTTGGCGATGTGGTCACGCGTGCCTATCGCGCCCTATGCGAGTGCAAGATCGAAGGCGTGGCGACCAATATTCCGTTCTTGCAGAGCCTGCTGCGCCATCCTGATTTCAGAGACAACCGGGTGTATACCCGCTTTGTTGAAGAGCATATCGGAGACTTGGTGTCGGCTGAACAGCAACATCAGCAGCTGTTTTTTGCGCCAGCAGCGGACGCCGGTCCGGAATCCAGGCTGGCGGGCGTGAAGGTCGATACGGGCGATCCCCTGGCGGTGCTGCATTTCGGCAAAGGCGAGGGCGATGGGCAGGCGTCGACAACGACTGCTGCACCGGCCGCCGCACCTGCGGTTGAGATTGTCGGACCGGAGGGCAGCGCCGCGGTCACGGCGCCCATGCAGGGCACGATTGTCAGCCTCGATGTCCACGAGGGCGAGGCGGTGTATAGCGGCAGGCAGCTGCTCATCATGGAAGCCATGAAGATGGAGCACGTCATCGCCGCCGAGTCGAGCGGCATTGTGCGAGAAGTCACGGTGGCCGAGGGCGATACGGTGTATGAGGGTCATCCCCTGGTCTTCATCGAAGAGGGCGAGGTCGACGTGGCCGCCTCACACCAGCAGCAGGAGATCGATCTGGATTACATTCGCCCCGACCTGGCCGAGGTGGTCGAGCGGCACGAGATCGGACTTGACGCCGCCCGGCCCCAAGCCGTTGCCCGCCGCCGCAAGACCGGCCAGCGCACCAGCCGTGAGAACATCGCCGCCCTGTGCGACCCCGACAGCTTTGTCGAGTACGGCCCGATGGTCATCGCCGCCCAGCGCCAGCGCCGTTCGCTCGAAGACCTGATCAAGAACACCCCCGCCGACGGCATGCTGGCCGGTGTCGGCAGCATCAACGGCGATCTGTTTGACGACGAGCGCGCCCAGTGCATCGTGCTGGCCTACGACTACACGGTCCTGGCCGGCACCCAGGGGTTCAAGAACCACTACAAAAAGGACCGTATGTTCGAGCTGGCCGAGAAGTGGAAGCGGCCGGTGGTGTTCTTTGCCGAAGGCGGCGGGGGCCGCCCCGGCGATACCGACTGGTCGAGTCCGGCCGGCCTGGATGTCATGGCCTTTCACCTGTGGGGCAGGCTGAGCGGTCTGGTGCCGCTGGTCGGCGTGACCTCGGGCCGCTGCTTTGCCGGCAACGCGGTCATCCTGGGCTGCTGCGACGTGATTATCGCCACCGAGGGCTCCAACATCGGCATGGGCGGTCCGGCCATGATTGAGGGTGGCGGCCTGGGCGTGTTTCGGCCCAAAGATGTCGGCCCGATGGATGTGCAGGTGCCGAACGGGGTGGTGGATATTGCGGTTAAGGATGAGGCCGAGGCCGTGGTCGCGGCCAAGCGGTATCTGTCGTATTTCCAGGGCGCGATTGCCGACTGGCAGTGCGCCGACCAGCGCCTGCTGCGCCGCATTGTGCCCGAAAACCGTCTGCGGGTGTACGAAATCCGCGATGTCATCGACACGCTGGCCGATACCGACTCGGTGCTGGAAATCCGGCGTCACTTCGGCCTGGGCATGGTCACCGCCTTTGCCCGTATCGAAGGGCGGCCAATCGGGATTATCGCCAACAATCCCAAGCATCTGGGGGGCGCGATCGACAGCGAGGCGGCGGACAAGGCCACGCGTTTCATGCAGCTGTGCGACGCCTTCGATATTCCGATCCTGATGCTGTGCGACACGCCGGGCAATATGGTCGGACCCGAGGCCGAGAAAGCCGCCCTGGTGCGGCACTGCTGTCGGATGTTTGTGACCGGGTCGAGCGTCAGTGTGCCCTTTTTCACGATTGTGCTGCGCAAATCCTACGGTCTGGGCGCTCAGGGCATGGCCGGCGGCAGTTTCAAGGCGCCCTTCTTTGCTGTCTCGTGGCCGACCGGAGAGTTCGGCGGGATGGGCCTGGAAGGCGCGGTCAAGCTCGGTTTCCGCAAAGAGCTGGCCGAGTTGGAAGACCCTCAGAAACGCCAGGAGTTATACGAGCAGCTGGTCGACAAGATGTATGAGAACGGCAAGGCGCTCAGCACCGCAACCTACTTTGAGATTGACGATGTGATTGACCCGGCGGAGTCCCGGCGGTGGATCATGGCCGCGCTACGCTCGGTGCCGCCGCCGCCCGCCCGCGAGGGCAAGAAGCGGCCGTGTGTGGATACCTGGTAGGCGGTCGGGCTTGCCCGCAGGGCGAATCAGCGGCCCACAAAGTTGCCCGGGCGCCGCTCGGCTACGGCTTTGACGCCCTCTTTGTGATCCTCGGTTTTCTGTAGCCAGTGCTGTTCCTTGAACTCGTGGTCGGTGGCCTGCTTGATCGCGGCGGCCAGCGCGCCGCGCATGGTCGCTCGCACCGACTGAACGGCCAGGGGCGCGCTCTCGGCAATCTCTTTGGCCAGTTCCAGGGCTACGCTGCGGACCGCGTTTTGCTCGGTCAGCACATCGCCCATCCCCCAGGCATAAGCTTCCTCACCGCCGATCCGCCGCCCGGTGTAGAACATCAGGTTGGCGCGCTGCTCGCCGATCAGGTGCGGCAGCGTATAGGTGAGTCCAAAACCGGGATGAAAGCCGAGTTTGGTAAAGTTGGCCGAAAAGCGCGTCTGGGGACACACCACCCGGAAGTCGGGCACCAGCGCCAACCCAAAGCCGCCGCCGATGGCCGCGCCCTGAATGGCGCCGACAATCGGTTTTTTGCAGGCAAACAGCCGCACGGCCTCGGCGTACAGCGGGTTGCCGCTCTCGACATTGCGGAGGTCCCGCTCGGCCTGGCCGGTATGAAAATTTGCGCCTGCGCAGAAGTGCTTGCCCTGGGCGGCCAGGACGCTGGCGCGGCAGTCGTGCTCGGCATCCAGGGCCTCGAACGCGGCGGCCAGAGAACGGATGAGGTTGGTATCAAAAAAGTTATTGGGGGGGCGCTGAATCTCCACCGTTGCAACATGGTCGGCCAGGCTCACCTCAACGTCTCCGTAGCGTGTGTCCATAATCACTCTCCTGTGGGGGCGGTCGTGTGCCTGTCTAGCATAATCCAGGGCGAAGGGCGAGGAGCGTGCT
Organism: uncultured Binatia bacterium (SeqCode); assembly: GCA_965243735.1. Lineage (GTDB taxonomy): Bacteria > Desulfobacterota > Binatia > Bin18 > Bin18 > JAAXHF01. Next base: position 450,116 of record CBDEVZ010000008.1, on the reverse strand, counting down.
GGAGGAGGGTACTGTCCTAATTAGGCCGTTGCAAAAAGCAAATTAGGCCGTGTCTCACTTCTGAGACACCTTGCCGCCCTGAATCAGTCGCAGTCTCGGCCGCTCGCGGGGCAGCTGGGGCGGAGGCGGCACCGGCGTTTCCTGCGCCCGCTCAATCAGCTCCGCCACGCTCCAGATGTGATTCGTCAAGCCCAACTCCATCGCCGGCGTCACGCGCAACGTCTCATGGACCCGACACCAGTGGTAGAACGCGATATGCAGCGCCACGGCCGCCCGGTGGCCGTCGAGCGTCTTGCTGTGAGCATTGGTCCGCCGAGCATGGCGGCGCAGGTGCATCCGCACCGTGAGGTTGCAGCGCTCTAAGAGCGACGTGCTGATTTCTTCCAAATCGGGGTCGCCTTGAATAACCCGCTTCTCGAAATCGGCCTCTTTGATAATCATGGCGTAGTCAGCCTGCGAGCCGAAGGCCGCTCCCACGGCGTCCACATAGGGCGCATAGCCGTCGCTGGTAATCTGCGGTCGGTTCAGGATACGGGCGCGCAGGTCAAGCAACAGCGCGAGGGCCTGCTCTCCCGTCCGCTTGCCAAGGCGGTAGGTGACAATGACCTTACTGACCGGATCGAGCGCCAGCCAGAGATAGCAGTCGCCGTGCTCGGGCGGGTGGTGGAGCTGGACGCGGTGCTGCTTCTTGTGGATGAACGCCCACGTCTCGTCGAGCTGGATGAGCGGGACGCGCAGCTCCCGCATCGTGCGGTCATGGAGCAGGTGACAGGCCCGCCCCACCGTGAGACTGAGCCGCATGATCGTATCGCGGTGGATGCCGGTCAGCCGGGCCACAGCGCGGATGGCCATGCCCTCAGTCAGCAGAGAAATGACTTCGACCTGACGCGCCAGGGAAAGATGGTTCACACCGGCCCCCTTCCTTTGGGCCGTGTCCAGTGCTATACGGAAGGTGTTGGAGGACTTCCCGATTGGAGCACCGAATACGGAAGTTCACCCCGGTATGAGTCGTCAGCTCGTGCCGGGGTTTTTTATTGCCAAAAAACCCTCTAACTGCCTGATTTTTCTATAAGATTTGGGGTGGTGAGTCAAGCCTGACCGCCGGCTTGACCTGCTCACCCAATGGTGTGAGTATAGCCATAAGACGCCGACAGCCCAGCTCGAAAGCTGGGCTGCCAATCACAAAGCGTCCGGCTCCCTGTCTGACCAGGGAGGCCAGAATCGGAGGCCATCCGTGCCTCAACTTATCAGTACCGGTGCGCCGCCTCAATGGTCTGGCATCGAAATTCTTGACATTCCTAACCCCGAGATTTCTCGCGGTATTCTCTGCGGGAAGCCGTATACCAAGCTGCTCCTGCCCCTGCGTGACCTCACTGGCGAGGATTGGCAGAGGATTCAGGACTGGCTGACGCTACAGCGGCCGCTGTAGGAGGAGGCTGAGGTGCGGCCCTCTTCCCGTGGCCCGCCGGCCCTGCGTCTTTCCTGACGTGGGACCGGAATTGCCACTCTGGCAGCAGACAAAGACTGTACAGAGGACCCGATGTGTCGGGTCGCCTGCTAATAGAAAAGCCTTATACCCGGCGCGGGGTCGCTCCCCGCGTCTTGGCGAATACGCAGGAGCCTCACTCTGTGCGGTCTTTGTCCGGCCCGGCAACCCGTCCCGTGGCTGAACCTCAAACCAGAAAGGACCGCAGAATGACAAAGACTGCAATCAGTGGATTCCTATGCGCGAGTCTCCTCGCCGTCGCCTCCGCCCACACCCACGCCGCCATGTTGGAAAGCCCGCCTCGGGGACGCACAGTGTCCGGGCTGGGTTTCATCTCTGGATGGAAGTGCAACGCCAGCGACATCACCCTCCGCATTAACGGCGGGGAACCGATCCCTGTCTTGTATGGCAATGACCGGCTCGATACGCACGTCTCGCGGGGCGGCCCGTGCGACCACCAAGACACTGGCTTTATCCTCCAAGTGAATTGGGCCGAGCTGGGCGACGGTGCCCATGCCATTGAGCTGTTTGACGAGGATTCCTCGTTTGCCCACCGCGAGTTCTATGTCACCACCTTTGGAGAGCCGTTCGTCGAGAACGCGGCAGGCTCCTGTGAGATCCCGGATTTCCCTGAGCAGGGGGAGACAGCGCGTTTTACCTGGAATGAGGCCACTCAACACTTGGAACTCTCGAAGTTTGTGGCCCGTATGCCGGACGACTTTGTTCCGCCCACGCTTGACGAGCTCGTCGGGACGAACTGGTCCTTCAGATCGGACCTCACGCCCTCCCAAAATACGGCGCTCATCATTACCTCTGCAGCCGGAGACACGGCCTACGGTCGCACCTTGCGCCGGGCAAGTCTCATCGTCGTGTTGAACTCGGAGACGTATTCCCCTCAGTGGCTCGCCCGAGGCTATACCCATACAGCCTATTGGGAATCCTCAACCTATTGGGTGCTGTATGTGTTCAAGTTTACCGGGCCGGAGACGACCGAAGGTTTCGCCTGGGACGGGGAAGGAGCAGGCCCAGGGAGTACCCGTGGCGGGCCAGGAGTGCCGGCGACTGCAACGCGGTATTAACCGCAACGCGCCGGGCCAGGGTGGCCGCCCTGGCCCGGACCACTACACACCTAAGAGGAGGTTGTGATGGCAAACTCACCCGAAGAGCTAGAAGGACAGATCGTTGCCCTACGCGCCTTTCTGGCGCACTTGGCCTTGCGTGTTGCCCCGCCACCAGTCTACGACAACTTTTTGCAGGCGGTGGAGCAAGCCCCCATTCCTCCTCTTCCATCCGAGGGTCTGAGGCGGGGATGGGACGAATTGCGCAAAGGGCTGACTGCTGACTTGAAAATCATTCGTCCTTGACATACCCCAACTGTACTCGCTTGCGCCCCAAAAGCAAATTAGGCCGTCACGGCTCAAAGTGGGCCGTGCGGCCGCAAACTAGGACAGTATCTGGAGGAGCCATATGCTTGTCTGGAGACCGCAAATGGGATACCCCTGAAGGGGTGAATCACTCAGTCTTATGGAGCGTATATGCATGACTTAACCGCCATGGGTCAGGCCGTTGGCGCCCTGCTCAAGGAACGCAAACAGACAATCGCGGTTGCCGAGTCGTCGGCCGGAGGGCTGATCTCGGCTGCGCTGCTGGCCGTGCCGGGCGCTTCGGCGTATTTCGTCGGCGGCGGGGTGATTTATACCCTTGAGGCCAGGCGGACCTTGCTGGCGCTGGCGGACGAGGATTTTGCCGGCGTCCGGCCGAGCAGCGAACCCTATGCGCTGCGTATGGCGCGAGCGGTCAGAGACCATGTGGGCACGACCTGGGGACTGGCCGAGACCGGTGCGACCGGCCCGACCGGCAACCGCTACGGGGACGGGGCCGGCCATGCCTGTATCGCCATTGCCGGCCCGGTCGAACACACGCTGACGATTGAAACCCGCCACTCCGACCGTGAGGCCAACATGTGGACATTTACCCGCGCGGCACTGGAGCTGTTGGAAACCCGGCTGAGGCAAGAAGGAGCAGGGCGATGATGAAGCATGTGGCAAGAGCAAGTGTAGTGCTCGTGGTGAGCGGCCTGGTGAGTCTTTGCGTGCTGTCGTCGGCGACAGCCCAGATCCCGGTTCCGGGCCTGTCGTTCGGGGTGGGTGGTGATAACCCGTCTTCTGAGGACTCGCGGACGCCTTTTATGGTCCGTTTCAGAGGCTTTATCAACTCGCGGCCCGACCCCAGCAGTCTGGCCGTTGTCAGCATGGGGATCGCCAAATTCAGCGAGACCTACCAGTTCGAGGTGGTCGAGGTCAGAGCCGTCAACCTGCCTAAGCACATCGTCACCAGCCGCCATATTCTTCAACAGACGGGCAGATACTCTATTGACTATAACATCATCGGTCCGAGCGATCTGTTGTCGAAAATCTCCCAGGCCCAGCCCGGCACGCCACTGCAGATAGAAGGCATGTTTCAGCAGCGCAGACGCCGGCTCACGCTTATGAAGGTCGATGTGGTGGAAATTGGGCGCGAGGGCGATCCGGCCGCAGAGGCGGACGAGCCGCCGTCGTGAGGATATGAATTCGGCAGCCTACGTTTCCGCTACGACCAAGCATCCTTCCGTGCGTGACGGGAACCGACACGGCTTAGGCCAGCGTTCAGCTATCGGCAATTCTCTGTAGAGGAGCGCGTAGTGAATCCCGAATCGAGCCCCTTTAGGCCGGGGCAGCCCGTGCCAAGTGAGTTCTTTGTGGGGCGAGTCGACGAAATCGAGCGCCTACGTGGCATGGTGAGAGCCAGCGCGCGCGGGCGGCTCAAGATCGGTTTTGTCAGCGGTGAGCGAGGGATTGGCAAGAGTTCTCTCGCCTATTTCGTTCGCCTCCTGTCCGAGCAGGAAAGCAAGCTTGCGGCATGTCATGTTTTCCTTGGCGGTGTCCGGGATCTGAAGGAGATGTTGCGAAGGACGTTTGAGCGCCTGCTCAAGGAGAGTGTGGACAAGCCGTGGCACGAGAAGATCAAAAGCTTCTTCGGGGATCGAGTCCGTAAGGTCGGGCTGTTCGGTATCACGCTAGAGTTGAAGCTCAATGACAGCGACCTGTCTAGTATTGCCGATGATTTCGTTTCGGCAATCGTAGGGCTATGTGATAAGTTGACGGACCGGAGTTCGATCCTGCTCATTCTCGACGACATCAACGGTCTTGCGACCTCGGACGTGTTCGCCAATTGGCTGAAGAGCATGGTGGACGAGATCTCTACCTCCCAAAAGCATGTCCCGCTGTGTATCCTCGTGGTCGGACTTGAAGAGCGGCGTCAGGAGCTAGTGGCGCGTCAGCCCTCGCTCGCTCGTGTCTTCGAGTTGACTGACATCACTCCTTGGTCGGACGAAGAAGTGATCGAGTTCTACCGGCGATCATTTGAGGCGGGGAACGCAGAGATCGCTGACGACGATCTCGCCATACTCGTTCGGTACACCGGCGGAATGCCGGTATTGGCGCATGAGATCGGTGATGCCGTGTGGCGCTCGGCCCAAAGCCCGAAAATTGATCAGGGGGCCATTACGGCAGGGATCGTTTCTGCGGCTGAAGTCATTGGACGAAAGCTATTGGAGCCTCAGGTATTCAGCGCTATTCGAAGCGAACGATACCGATCAATCCTTCGTAAGATGGCAGATGAGCCCCAGACAATGCGGTTTCGCAGGTTGGAACTCGCGGCTCGCCTGTCGGACGCCGAACAGAAAGTACTGGACAGCTTCCTGCGACGGATGAAAGGACTCGGAGCCCTTGATGTAGATCCCGAGGTTCGAGGTGGATACCAATTCCCCAATCATCTCTATGCGCTCTACTTCTGGATGGAATCAGAACGAGCTCGAAGGAACGCGTAGGGCAAGCAAGTTATGCCTTCCCGAGAGAAATCGGGACCAATGCCAGACGGTATTCCAACTGTGGTCTACAGGTCGATCGGCAGTTTCAGATACTCGTTGTAGATGAAGTCGCGGTGCTCGATCAGAATCGGCTGCACCGCAGCGTCGAGAACCGGGTCGGTGTTGACGTACATGGTCCGAATAGCCTTGGGCATGGGGCACAGTTCGTCCGGTAAGGGTTTAATCAGGGCGGTGAACGCGGCCGAGTAGATATCCAGCGCGCTGAGCTGCTGACCGATATAGAACCGGCTGCCCGCAGCCTGCTGCCGCTCAAGCCGCGCGCACAGGAAGCGGATGATCTCGGCCGTCTTGTGTGGGGCGTTCCCCGCCACCGTCGCCTCATAGCCGTATTTATCGCCGATATATTTGGCGAAGCCCCGGTTTTCAGGGCTGGCGTTCGGATCGCTCAGAACCGGATGGACCAGCATCAGCCGCTTCGACCAGCCGAACCCGGTTTCTCCACACAGCTCGTTACAATAGCCGAACATGGTTGTCCGGTCCTCAATCGCGGTCGGGATCAGGGCCGGCTCGGGGGCGAGCCGCTCGGCCAGGTATAGCAGCTCGATCCAGGTTGAGCGCGGCGGCTCGTCGTTCCACACTGCGACCGGAGCGGTGGCCTGGGCCGACCACTCGATCAGGGCTTTGTTCTCACCGCCGAGTTCCTGGGCGACACGGACATACGGGAGCTTTTTGACATCAAAGATACCCTTGGCCGCCTCGCTCCACGGGCCCGGCACGCCCGGGGTCAGGACCAGTCTCAGGCCGGACATGGTCCGGGCTTCGTCAACACTGATATAGTCTGCCATAACGTTTACATTCCTTCCTGGCCCTTGCCTGGGGTGTAGTTGTACAAGACCGTAATGGTCCGGTCCTTAAAAAACCACTGACCGCGCTCCTTCACCAGCGTGTCGTCATAACGGCCGGCCACAACCCGGACGCTGCCGTCGGCTTGGAGCGAGTCGGCATCAAAATATACCACCGAGCTGGCCGCTGTCCCGCTGATGCTCAGCTGCGGCTCGTAGATTTTATGCCGCACACAGCGCACCTGGTCCGCGCGTTGGCTGAAGAGCTGCTCGTACCAGGCCTGAATCTTTGTCCGGCCGGTATGGGTTGTGCCGGCCTCGAACGAGACGGAGAAGCTGGCCTCGCGGTGAAACAAGGGGCCGAGCAGATCGAGCTGGCCGCTGTCCAGCGCAAAGCAGTAGCGGCTCAGGACTTGCCGCACCCCTTCGTAATCATCCATGGGCGCGACCTTGGCCCCGGCCCGTGTTGCGCCCGTGCGGCGGGCGCTGCGCTGGGCGGATTTTGCCGTTGGCTGACGGATGGCTTTTGCCGTTTTTGCTGCTCGCGATGTCGCCATGGGTGCCTCCTCCTTCATCCTGGGCTCTTGCGCAGTCTAGTATAAAACGATCAACTTAGAAACATTCTGCCGTGGCCCTGGCCGGGCTGCTTTTTCAACGGACATACCATGACGCTTCCCACCCTGAGCGGACTCCGCGAAATTCTCCGCCTGGCCCTGCCGATCATCGCCTCGATGGCCTCATTCACCGTCATGGGCTTTGTCGATACCTGGATGGTCGCCTTGGTCGGCACCGCAGAAGTGGCGGCGGCCATGCCGGGCGGCGTCATCGCCTTTACCCTGACGGCTCTGCCGCTCGGCATTACGCGTTGTGTGAATACGTTTGCGGCCCAGGCCTTCGGACGTGACGAGCCCGACGAAGCCGCAGCCTACGCCTGGCAGGGGATATATTTCGGTGCGCTTGTCGGTCTGGCCTGTGTGGTGTTCTGGCCTCTCGCGCCGGGCTTCTTCTCGCTGTTCGGGCATGAGCCGGAAGTCCTGGTGCTTGAGGTGGCCTATTTTCGCGTCCGCTTGTGGGGCATCGGTCTGTCGGTGATGATCGGAGCCCTGAGCGGCTTTTTCTACGGCATCCATCGGCCGGGGGTCGCCCTGGTCGGCGTGCTGACCGCCAACTGCACCAACGTGGTCCTGAACTATGTGTTCATCTTCGGCAATTGGGGCGCCCCGCGGCTCGGCCTGACCGGGGCCGGTCTGGCTATGGTGTTGAGCTTTGTCGTCCAGCTGGGCGTGCTGCTGGGCGTGTTCCTGTCGTCGCGCTACCGGGCCGAATTTTCGACCCATCTGGTCTGGTCTCCCGACTGGTCACGGGCGCGCCGCTTGCTCCATATCGGCTGGCCGGCGGGCGTGCAGGGAGCCATCGACATCTTGGGCTGGGGGCTGCTGATCGTCATGATCGTGGGCCAGTTCGGCAAGGAACATTTGGCCGCCAGCAATATCGCCGTGCAGTATATGATGATCTCGTTCATGCCGGCGCTGGGCCTGTCGCAGGCCCTGTCGGCCCTGGTCGGGCGCTATATTGGGCGCGGGGAGTGGGAGACGGCCGTCCGGCGGGTGTACGAAACGCTGTGTATTTGTCTGGTCTATATGGGTCTGATGGGCGTGTTCTTTTTTGTGTTCCGGTTTTCCCTGATTGGCGTCTTCAGCACCGATCCCTTGGTCATTCAGCTGGGCGCCAACATTCTGCTGTGCGCGGTTGCCTTTCAGCTGTTCGACGGCTTGGGCATGACCTTTTTCGGCGCCTTGCGGGGCGCCGGTGATACGCATTGGCCGGCCGGCTTTACCCTGGCGGTGTTGTTCCTGGTTTTCGCGCCTCTGAGTCTCGGCTCGGTGGCGTATACCAATCTTGAGTCGCTCGGCCCGTGGCTGGCCGGTACGGCGAATGTGATTATCCTGGGGCTGGGGTTTTGCTGGCGCTTCTGTCAGGACCACTGGCGCCAGATCGATATTTTTGCCACACCCGGGCCGGCAGACAACACCGGGGCCGAAAAAGCTCCAGGGGCGATGCGTGAATCGCCCCTGGTCGGCTCACCCGAATGATCGAACGGCGGCCGTCAGGCTGCGGCCGCGCTGCGCTCCGGCGCGCAGATGCCCATCGTGCCGAGTTTGTCGATGGCGCGTTGGCTCAGCAGACCCACCTTGTCCATATTGCTCCACAAGGCGGTGTGGAAGTCCTTTTTGAAGTACTGGCGGAAGGCGACGTATTCGTTCTTCTCGGCCGCTGTGCGACGCATGGTTTTGATGTCGGTAATCTCGGCCTTGCTGAAACCGACCGCTTCATACGCCTCCTGGGGGAATTGCCCCTGGAGCAGGCCGGCAGTGGCGACGCAGGCGAAGTCCTCGGCTTCTGCGATTTCCCGGTCGGACAGCTCGGTGACCTGCTCGGGCAGGCTCAGCATGCCGAAACCCATATGCCGGGATTCGTCGGCCAGAATGCGGCGGCAGATCTGGCTGATCAGCGGGTCCGGGCTGTGGTCGGCCAGCATCCGAAACAGCGACACGGCCAGGGTTTCGGCCACCAGCTGGGTGCCGACGGTCTTGAGGTACCACAGCGGCGTCTCAAGAACACGGTCAAACATGTCGCTCAGGTTCGAGGTGAGGGGGTAGGTGACGCCGACTTTTTCGTACAGATAGCGGGCCAGAACCTCGGAATGGCGAGCTTCGTCCATGACCTGGGTGGCCATGAAAAACTTGGCATCAATGCCGGGCACGGCGTTGGCGATCTGTCCACACACCATGAGGGCGAACTGCTCGCCGTACATGAGCTGGCTGATCCGCCAGGCCGAAAAATGACGGTTGAGCTGGAGCCGTTCGGCCGCGCTCATCCGCTCCCAGTACGGGGTGCCGTAAATGTCGATCAGGCCGTCGGGCAGAATACCGCAGTCCGGGGCCAGGCCGCTGTCCCAGTCGATATCGCTTGAGGCGTTCCACTGATCGCGCTTGGCCTTCTCGTACAAGCTGCGCATTTCCGGTGTTTCCACATCAAGAAATTGGGTGACAACCGCCGGGCCGTTGGCGGGGACTTCGTGGGCGTGGGATGGTAATTTCTGCATGGCAGCTTCCTTTTTCTGGTTTACTGGAGAGTTGCAATACTGAACAGTTCGATCATTTTTATTCAGTGTCGGAATTGTGTCAAGGGGTTGTTCCGCTCCTCTTCCCCAATAGGACCGGCTGACGGCGAGGGTCTTCCTCGTATATGATGGGGCGCTATGGAACAGCCCCCATCCGCAAAATCACGGCGATCAAATCGGCTCAGCGTTGGCCTCGGTATCATTGAAAAGAGATTGATGATGACCACTTCTCTTTGGATGATATCATCAATCTCTTTTATCCTGTTTGTGCTGGTTGGAGGTCTGGCCTGGACCTTCACCCCATCCTATTCGCTGTACCACATCCAGCGGGCCCTGGACACGCACGACTATGAACGCTTTGCCCGCTATGTGGACATCGACAGTGTGGTCAACCATGCGGCTGACGAACTGGGGCTCAAGCCGCCCGAACCGGACGAGCCGGTTGGCGGAGGCTCGCTGGCCGACCTGGTGCGGCAGGGCCTGCGAGCCCTGAGTGGCGAGTTCCGTAGCCTTGTCTCGGCCGGGACGGCGCTCGTGGTCGAGCAGGTCATTCGTGACCGGAGTCGGCCCTTGCCGGCCATTCCGACCCTGGCGATCATCGGCGCGATCTTTGTCGGCGAAACGCGGGACGGCGTCCGGCTGTTTGTGATACCGCTACAGGACGGGGAGGAGCTTGAGGTTGGCATGCGCAAATCCGACGCGGGCGTGTGGCGCGTGGTGGCGGTGGGCAATCTCACCGGGCTACTGGCCCAGCTCAAAGATCGCTATCTCGATGATTGGGACGAACAATAATGACCAAAGAGCAACTCCAGTCGGGTAGGCGGTTTCCACAACGAGTTCGAAGAGAAATGCGATACAGTTTTTAAGCTGATGATCGACCATACCAACACAGACAGGAAATGGGCAGTCTGAGGACAGCCGTGAGAACAGTGACAGCCACCCGATATGTCACCCCCCTGCGGGAAGGTGGCTCCCTGCCCGCCATTATCGAGGCCGATGATGATGGCATGTATGTGCTGAAGTTCCACGGCGCGGGTCAGGGACCGAAAGCGCTCATTGCAGAGCTGATCGCAGGCGAGCTTGCGCGTGCTTCAGGACTTCCCGTACCTGAGATTGTCCTTGTTGAACTCGATCCAGCGCTGGCTCGGACTGAGCCCGACCCGGAAATACAAGATCTGATCCGAGCCAGCGCCGGCCTGAACCTGGCGCTCGATTATCTGCCCGGCTCAGTGACGTTTGACCCGGTTGCGTTGCGGCCCGATGCAGACCTTGCCTCTGCGGTCGTGTGGTTCGACGCGTACGTGACGAACATTGACCGGACACCGCGCAACGTCAATATGCTGGTCTGGCACCGTCAGGTATGGCTCATCGATCATGGTGCGGCGCTGTACTTCCACCACAGTCGCGGCACGTATCTGAAACGCAGCCGAGACCGTTTCCCACTGGTCAAAGACCATGTGTTGCTGCCGTTTGCGAGCGCGCTTCAAGACGCAGACGCGAAGCTGGCAGCACGGCTGACACCGCACGTCATTGAACGCATTGTGAACGGCATTCCTGAGGCGTGGTTGCTTGACAATGCTCCATTCGAAACGAGCGACCAACACCGAAACGCCTACATTGAGTATTTTCTCAGCCGTCTCACGCCGCCGCGCGATTTTTTGGAGGAGGCGCTCCGTGCCCGGTCCCTATCCGTATGATTACGCTGTCATACGTGTCGTGCCCAAGGTTGAGCGGGGAGAGTTTCTCAACGTTGGCGTGATCGTTTTCTGCCCAGCCGCAGACTTCTTGGAAGCGCGCATTGAAATCGACGAAAAGCGGCTGCGCGCCGTGGATGCCACGCTCGATATGGCAACCCTGAGAGCGCATCTTGCGTCTATCTCTGCTATCTGTACCGCTGGTGAGAGGGCAGGACCGATTGGCCAATTACCGCAGCAGGAGCGCTTCCACTGGCTGGTCGCTCCTCGGAGTACGATCATTCAGACCTCGCCGGTACACACCGGCTTGTGTCAGAACCCCGCGCTCGTGGTAGAGGACTTGCTGGATATGCTGGTGCGGGTGTCTCGGGTAGCTGCCGTTCCTACGTAGACTGCTACCTCGACGGATGGCCCACCCAATAAGCTATGTCACCAGACGCAAGGCCAATCGTGATTAAGGGCGGGGGAGACTTGGCGTCAGCCGTCGCCCACCAGCTCTTCAGCCACGGCTATCGACCGGTGATTGTCGAAAGCCCAACTCCGGCAACCACCCGGCGCAGCATGGCCTTTGCAGCGGCGATCTTCGAGGGCACGGTTGAGCTTGAGGGCGTACAGGCCAAGCACGTCGAGACGCTCGACCGCGTGACTGGCCTGCTCGACCAGGGCGGCTGCGTGCCGGTCTACACCGGGCCGCTTGCAACCCTGCTGAGCGCGTTGTCGCCCCGTGTGCTGATCGATGCCCGGATGCGCAAGCGCCAAATTGCCGAAAAACAGATTGACCATGCTCCCTTGGTCATTGGTTTGGGACCGGGCTTTTCGGCCGGCGAGACCGTTCACTGTGTGATTGAAACCAACCGCGGACCGAACCTGGGCGCGATCATCACCAGCGGCAGCGCCGAAGCCTACACCGGCCGGCCGATTGCGATTCAGGGCTACGCCAGGGAGCGCTATACGTATGCGCCGAGCGACGGCGTTTTTCGGACGGCTCTGGACGTGGGGCGCCAAGTCCGGGTCGGGCAGGTCTTGGGACGGGTTGGACAGACCGAGCTGCGCGCCCAGGTGTCCGGCATCATCCGCGGTCTGACCAGAGACGGCATTCAGGTCAGCCAGGGCACGAAGATTGCCGAGGTCGACCCGCGTGGACAAGAAGAGCATGTCCACGGCATTGCCGAGCGACCGCGTGCCGTTGCCCAGGGCGTGCTGGAGGCGATCCGGCGTTTTGCGGCTGACTGACCGGCCGTCTCTTCACCGATTGCGGCCGAGAGCCGCGCCTATTCCTCGCCTTCCTCAACAAGCCCAAATACCTGCTCAAGAATGCTGCGCTCGCTCTTGAGCAGGTCAAGCAGCACCTTGGGGTCTCGCTTCTTGGCCAGGTATTTGATTCCAACGCTGAAAATGCGTAACGGCACTTCGAGTTCGACGTGACCGCGACCCAGCTCTAGCCAGGTATCACGGTAGCGGTAGAGGGCTTTCTTGCTCAACATTTCCTCATCTATCCTCGTGAGACTCTGAACAAGGCCCTCTCCCAACGGTTCGAGGCGTCCGGCTTTTGCGTAGCTTTCAACGATGTTCGTCAGACGAGATTCCCACTCGTCTGCAGCACTTCGCTGGATGAGTGTGAGCATTGAAGCTGTATCGCCAAAGAATTCTCTTTGATCTAGGCTCAGCGCTTCTTCGAGAGCTTCAAGACCTCCTTTCCAGCGATTAAGCGCAAATAGGATCTCAGCCCGGTTAAACGACGCATAAGCATTCTTTGGATCAATACGGATCGCTTCGTTGAAGTCTATCAAGGCTTCTTCATAATGCTTCAGGTGGCAGAGCGCTATTCCTTTGGCATTCCATGTAGCAACGTCCTTAGGATTGGCAGCGAGGACTTTATCATAACAGTTAATAGCTTCCTCGTATCGTTCCAGGTAGTAGAGCACCCCTCCTTTGTCGTTCCATGCAATGACGTTCTCAGGCTCAGCGGCGAGGACTCTGTCGTAACACTGAAGAGCCTCCTCATACCGTTCCAGGTAGTAGAGCACCCCTCCTTTGCTGCCCCATACAGCGACGTTCTCAGGCTCAGTGGCGAGGACTTTGTCGTAACACTGAAGAGCCTCCTCATACCGTTCCAGGTAGTAGAGCACCCCTCCTTTGTTGCTCCATATAGCGACGTTCTCAGGCTCAGTGGCGAGGACTTTGTCGTAACACTGAAGAGCCTCCTCATATCGTTCCAGGTGGCAGAGTGCCCCTCCCCTGTCGTTCCATGCAACGACGTTCTCGGGATCAATGGCAAGGACTTTGTCGTGACACTGAAGAGCCTCCTCATATCGTTCCAGGTGGCAGAGTGCCCCCCCTTTGTCGTTCCATGCAGCGACGTTCTCAGGCTCAGTGGCGAGGACTTTGTCGTGACAGCTGATTGCTTCCTCGTACCGTCCCAGGTAGTGCAGCGCCCTTCCTTTGTTGTGCCATGCAACGATGTTATCAGAAGCTACAGCAAGGGCTTTGTCGTAATACTTGATAGCTTCTTCGTAGCGATGCGTTTTGTGATGATAATGGCCTAGCTTTAACCAATCTTCTGCAGAATTGGTTATTCGTGCCTGTTCTTCGAGATCTTCTTCTGCCTGTTCTATGTCGGCCTGGATTGCAGCCGACTGGAGAGCCGGACTCGATTGAGCTTCTTTAATTGCCAACGATAAATGTGATTTTAGCGTCTCGTTTTGCGTTGTTTGCAACATTCGAGACAGGTACTCGGGCTGGTACCAGACGCGCAGGAAGCTGACCAAAAGCCGTAGAGGTTTGCGTTCCTTTACCTCGATTGCTAGTCGCATTAGCGGCTCTGTGAGCTCGTAGAGGGAGTCTCGACCTCTCCGAGCATGTGTCACGTACTTCAGTCCTGTGAGACGCTTAAACTGAGCGCTGATGGAATTCGCTGGAACGAGCAACCTTCTCGCTATCTCTGAGGGAGACAGGGGAGAAGAGGACGAGCACAGTAGTTCGACAATTTGACGTTGTTGGGCCGACAACCACTGTAAGCGCTCTTGGTAGTAGGGCGTCAGCTCATCTGCCATCTTTTCAAACGCCTCAACCAACTCATCCAATGCATCTCGGGTCATAAACGACGCCAGGACAATGAAGAGGCGGTGATTGCCACCAGCTAAATGGCGAATGGCATGTACTCGCGAACGTCCTTCAGGCGTAGCAAGATAGGCGACGAGGTCAGGCTGTCCATCCGCTTTAGCGACCTTGGATAACAGCTGAATAGCGTCTTCGAGTTCTAAGGGTTTGAGGTGGATCGGGGAGAAGAAGCCAAAGAACACCTCGTTTTGGTTCTGTACGCCGTGAAACAGCTGCTGTGAGGTGGCAAGAATGCTGGTGAACGGATGTTCTTGCATCAACGACCGCCATTTTTTCTGTCCTATGTCTCCAAGGCCGTCGAACAGCGCATCAAGATTCTCGACCAGAATGAGCAGAGTTTTGTCCTGAAAGGCTTGAATAAAAATGTGTTCGAGCCGATGTTCCACCTCGTCCGGCGGATTATCTAGCAGCTCGCTCAGCGATTCAGCCGAAAATTCGTTGGCGTAGTCCTGAACAAGTGCTCGATAAATTCTCATCAGTAGCTGGACAAATGACGTGGTGGTTTCATCCTCGTTGAGCCAGGCAATCCGAACCGCACCTGTCAGTTCTGGATCGTTTCGAACACGGTTGTGCACCAGCGCTACGAAATGGGTCTTGCCGATGCCACGCGGCCCGATCAGCAAAGTATGGTGTTTGTTGCCGGATTGGGCGCTGTCTTTGATACGTTCCAGAACATCGACCAGCAACGACTCGCGCTGCACGAAAATAGATTCGAGCAGTTCCGGATCCGTACGGCTGGGGGTGAACCGCCAGATGAAATTTCTGTTGCTCATGACAGCCCCCGATCAAGTTTCCACCAGCGTCGAATCAGCGGGAACTTGAAGCGATACATGTTATCGGAATTCCGCACCAGGTAATGGTCTCGTTCCATGAGACGCAGCACCCGAAGAAGATTGTCACGGTCGTCGTAGTCCTCGGAGAGTGCGTTCACTGTTTTGAGCAGAGTGGGGATGTTCTGCGCTTCGTCGCCTCTGGCGAGTGTATTGAGAATAATGCTGACTAAAGGCGCGTCGTTCTCCTCGTAGTAGATGGCAATTCTGTCACGGTAATAAGCTAAGTTCCAAGAATCGGCGATCAGTTGACGTGTGACGTGTTCTTTGATCTGTCGGGACTCGGCGCTAACATTGTCTCGTTTCAGTCCCAGAGCAATGTGGTGAATATAGTAGGGAATAAAGCCTGCTTCGGATGCGATTATTGAGGCCGCTTGGTTAAGGTTCGTACAGCGTAGACTTTCTCCACGGATGAGCCTTTTTGCGAGGTCTTCTGCATCGCGTCGCATCAGCGGGGGCACCTCGATTTCGTACATATCGTTTGTCGGGCGCGATGGGATCTTAGCGGCTGCTATTTTCGCTAGGACGTGATGGAGTCCGATTGACCCGGTATAGACCATGCGAATCTCTGGGTATTGGTGACGGAGACTGCGGAGCGTATCCAGCACTCTCGACGCCTCCTGTTCTCCTTCTACTTTACGAATGTTCTCGACCATGTAAGGAAGCTCATCCCAGAAAAAGGCCAGTCGCTTGTCTTGCTCGGTCTTAACGGCGTCACGGACTGCACTTTCCAGAATCTCAGTCCAATGCCTTCCTTTGAAGCTGACTCCCTTAATCTGTATTTTTTCCAAGAACGCTCTGGAGACATTGAGACCACGTTTTACACGGCTAAGAAACTCTTGGACGCTGTTGTGCACATTCTGGGCGAAATCATCCGCAGACTGAATTCTTTCCAAATCCCGATAGATGGGAAGCCATTCTTCTGGTGGTTCTGCCTTCATCTTATTGACAATGGATGACTTACCGATGCGTCTTACGGAATCAATAACAACAGATTGCTGGTCGAGATGGTCCCAGATACGTGAGATTAAGTCGTCTCGCCCAACTACGTCCTTGGGGTCGATTTGGCCGCCGGGGTTGGCCTTTATCTTGTTGTCATGTGGCTGTATAGGCATTTCAAAGCTCCCTTCTTTCAGTATCGACAGAGCCCATTATGCGCTTTTTTAGTCGTACGTCAATAATGTCGTACGTTAATAATGTCGTACGACATTAAAAGTTTACTTGTACCTTCCCGAATGGAATAGTCGTGCCAACTCAGCCTCGCCCGCGCCTTGACGCTCAGAACACGCCTTCCTATAAAGGCAATCGTGATTTCCTTTCATCCGTCTGTTATCACGATTGTCTTTAGTGCCGCTTGGAAAGCCGCATCAGGGGGAGGGTCATGAGCACATCCGCATCGACATCCGCCGTCTTTGAACCCTACGTTTTCCAGACCCGCAACACCCGCGAGGGTGAGAACAAGGCGCATAGCCGCGAGGGCGCCCAGGCCATGGGCTTTAAGGGCTCCATCGTCGGCGGGGCGATCGTGTATGGGCAGATGATCCGGCCCCTGGTCGAGCGCTACGGGGAGCACTGGCTGGGACGGCACTGGTTCAGCCTGCGCTTCAAGGCTCCGGCCTATGACGACGACTACGTCACGTCCCATATCAGGCCGGAAACGAGCGACGCCGGTGACCCGGCCTTTTCGATTCAGGCCACCAATGCCGACAACCAGGAACTGATCGAGATGCGCACCCATATGCCGGCCGCGCTGCCCGAACCCGATCCTCTGGCCGCCCTCGTGCCCCAGGACTGGCAGGGCGAGCGGCAGCTGGGAACCTGGCAGCGCATGTCGCTCAACACGCCGTTTCGGCCCTTCCAGTTTCGGGTCAAATCTGCTCAGCAGAACACTTATTGTGATCTGACCCACGACCGGCTGCCGCTGTATGTGGAGGGTGAGACGCCCCCGCTCCACCCGGGGCTGCTGATGGCCCAGGGTAGCATGGCGGTCCAGCACCAGTTTGTGATGCCGTTCTGGATTCACACCGGCAGCACAATACTGACCCGCCAGCTGATCCGGGTCGGCGATGAGGTCGAGCTGCGCTGTACGCCGATCAAGAAGTGGAAGCGGGGCGAGAACGAGTGGGTGACGTTCTATCAGGCCTACTATCTGAACGACCGGCCGGCGGTCGAGGTCTGGAAGACGTCGATTATCAAGGTCGCCAATCGAAGCTGATTGATCACAAAATGGACGAGGAAGACTACCTGAGCAAGAAGAGATCATCATTCACTGTGAAGGAGGGCTGGCTATGATCCGAGGCATTCATCACACCGCGATTTCGACCGGAGATATGGAACGTGCGCTCCGGTTTTACAAGGATCTCCTCGGTTTTGAGGAGGTGTTCAATTTCGGGTGGCAGGCCGGCAACACCGTGGTCGATAACATCACCGGCCTGCGCGACTCGGCCGCCCAAGTGGTGATGCTGCGGGCCGGCAACGCGTGTGTGGAGCTGTTTCAGTACGCCGCGCCAAGCCCCAAAGCGGGCGATCCAAACCGGCCGGTGTGCGATCACGGTATTACCCACCTGTGCCTGGAGGTGAGCGATATCGAGGACGAGTACGCACGCCTGAAAGCCGCCGGGATGCGCTTTCACTGTCCGCCGCAGGGAGCCGGAAACGGCCTGCGGGCGACCTATGGACGCGACCCGGACGGGAATGTGGTCGAGCTGCTCGAAGTCACCGACCCGGATAGCCGGGTGTCGGTTGTCCATGACAGCTAGCCGGTGGTGAGTGGATACCCGACGACACGTCAGGCTGCGCGGCCTTAAAGAGGAAACGTGTCGTCCTTCCCTGCGTGGACTGTTGACACGTTTCCTCTTTGTCGGTGTGTGGCTGCTGGGCTTTACCTGCCTGTTTCTCACTCCGGCCGCCGGTCCTGCCGAGCCGCAGCCCGCCCCGGTCATACTGGCTCGGAGCTGGGAGCCGGGCATGGACATCCGGGGCTGGTGGATGAGTGAGAAACTGGACGGCATTCGGGGCTACTGGACCGGGAGCCAACTCGTGTCTCGGGCCGGCAATGCCTTTGCCGTGCCGGCCTGGTTTACCGCAAATTTTCCGACGGTTGCTTTGGACGGAGAGCTATGGACCGGTCGGCAGCAGTTCGCCGAAATCTCCAGCATCGTGCGCCGCCAGGCACCGCACGAAGGCTGGCGCTCCGTTCAGTATATGATTTTTGATGCGCCCCAGGCCGAGGGCGGATTCGAGCAGCGTCTGGCCTTTGCCCGTGAGTGGTTTGAAGCCCACCCGAACCCACAGGTGTCTATCGTTGAGCACGAGACCTGCCGGGACGAGCAACACCTCCGCCAAAAACTCGCCGAAGTCGAAGCCCTGGGCGGAGAGGGGCTGATCCTGCGCCGGCCCGAGTCTGCCTATACTGCCGGGCGCTCCGCCGCCATCTTCAAAGTCAAAACCTTTCAAGAGGGCCGAGCGCTCGTCCTCGAACACCTGCCCGGCTCGGGACGGAACGCCGGTCGTCTCGGCTCCCTGCGGGTCGAACTCCCCAACGGCGTGCAGTTTGCCATTGGCTCGGGCTTTTCCGATGCCGAGCGGGACAATCCGCCGCCGGTCGGCAGCACGGTTCGTTTCAAGCACCAGGGCTTCACCCAGGCCGGTGTCCCCCGCTTTGCCTCGTTTCTGCGTATGCAGGAGGAATTTTGAATTCAGACATACGCCACCCCGGGGTGGCTGAGCAGACAAGGAGACCGCACTATGCCGATATTGCTTCCCGACCTTGGAGACGAGGTTGTGTTACCCGACCGGCAGCGCGTCACGCTGGGCGGTGCGTATCGCGTCGAGGGTCCTGATAGCGGCAGGATTGTTGAAATCTCGCTGGGTATGGATCTGGTCTGTGTGGCCTGGGATCGGGCCCGGCTGCGCGGCTGGTATGAAGTCGAGGCCCTCTACAAAGTGGCCGCGATTCGCAAACCCGACGGCGAGGACGCCCCGGTCCCCGACACAAAACGCACCGGCATTCTGACTGAGGCCGCAATGCTGCGCATGCCCTCGATTCAGCAGTTGCTGAGCCGCCTGGGATTCATGGAGAACCAGGATCGGGCGTGCATGTATAACCCCGAGACCTACGACGCGATTGCCTTCTCTGAAATTGCCGGCCGCTCTGTGGCCGAGTTCGTCAGGCGTGGCCGCAAGGCTGGCTGGCTACAGGACTACGTGAAGGAGGAATAGCTCAGGATTCGGTATGCTGGAGGCTGGGGATGCAGGCGTCTTGAAACCGTTCCAGGCCCTGCGGACCGAGCCGTCTCATCTCCTCACCGCACCGCTCCAAGCCGACAACAAAATCGGACAGCTCCAGCCCCAGATAGGTCGGGGCGTGGGACCTGATCTTGTCCAGACCGTCGTCCAGGAGCGATAGCGCCCCGCCCAGGTTGTGGTTGCCGAGGTGGTAGAACGCCACCGCAATCTGAATCAGTCCCTGCAGGAAGCGCCGCTCGGGATCGACCTCTTGTATCCACTGGGCTTCCAATACCTCGTGGACCTCAAAAAAGAGCCGATGGTTGAAGAGGAGCACCCCCTTGCGGACGGCCAGATCGAGTTCGGGGAGCCCTGGTCGGGGCTGCCAGCCTGCGAGGGCGTGGCCGTAGCGCTGGAGCTTGGCCGCGACCTGGCTCCAGTCAGGCCCGAGTTCCGACGCCAGCGTCACCTGCCGGACCGGCTCGCGCCTGCGCCAGCTTAACAGGCTGTGGCCTTCCAAATAGCGTCGGACCTGCTCTCGCTCGGCCACCGGCGCGGGAGCCAGGAGCTGTCCGGGGCTGACCACTGGCGGGCTGCGTCTGGCGGTCCGGGCGTAGGCGGCCAGACAGCGGACTGCGGTGGCGGCGCGTGGACTGTCCAGGGCGTCGAGGATCAACTCGGCCAACAGGTTTCGGGTGGCCAGGCGCAACGGCATGGTCCTTAACCTGCCAGATTGACGATCGTCGCTCCGCCGCCGCCCTCGTTTTGTGGAGCTTCGTTATACGAGGCGCAGTACGGAGACTGAGACAGAAAGTCCTGGATTGCCCGGCGCAAGGCTCCGCTGCCAAAGCCGTGGACGACGCGGACCGACGACTGACGGTTCAGCATGGCTTGATCCAAAAACTCGGCCAGACGGGGCAGGGCTTCGTGCACCCGTAAGCCCAGCAGGTTGACCTCCGGCTGGACGGTGTCGGCGCGTTGGACATTGACGTGGATCGCGCGCTGGCGCTTGACCTTGCCGGCCTTGCGGACCTTGTTAAGCGCCATCTCAAAGGTCAATCCGCCGCTCCGAATGCGGGCCCGCTGTCCGCTCAGGGCGACCAGTTCGCCCCGAATCTTGCCGTTCTGGGCTTCGACCTGATCGCCGATCCGGGGCGGTGCCGGCCCGTCGCTCACGGCCGGGCGCAGCGCGTGTTCCTTGCGCGCAATAGTGCCCCGTTGTTCGTGCAGGAACTGGCCCAGGCTCCGCTGCGCCTTATGACGCTCGGCCTGCGGACCGGTCGCCCGGCGGCGGAGGGTGGTGACCAGGGCGCGACCTTCTTCGCGCAAAGTGCGCACCAGGGTCTTGGCCTCGGCCAACTCGTCCTGCCACATGCGGTGTCTGTGCTCTTCAGCCTCGGTCAGCAGAACCCGGTGTTTTTTACGCAGGGCTGCGGCTTTTTTCCACTCCTCGGCCACCCGGCCACGCTCCGTGTCCAGCGCGGCCTGTGAGGTTTCCAGCCTGGTCATGGCCTCGGACAGTTGGCGGGCTTCGTGGGACAGGGACGCCTCGGCCGCCAGACACACGTCTTCCGACAGACCCAGCCGCCGGGCCATGGGCAGCCCCAGACTCTGGCCGACCGTGTCATAGTCCAGGGCGTAGTGCGGGGTGAGGGTTTCCAGATCAAAGTTGACGGCCGCAACCTGATAGTCTCCATCGGCCAGAGCAAACAGCTTGACCGGTGTCAGATGGGTTGAGGCGGCTACGAAGATACCTCGGTCTTTCAGGTGACTGAGCAGACCGCAGGCCAGGGCGCCGCCCTCAATCGGGTCGGTCCCGCCGCCCGGTTCGTCAAACACAATGAGGGCGGGTGGAACCGCATCGCGGAGGATGTCCGACACGTTTTTGATATGGGCAGAAAACGTCGAAAGGCTGTGCGCCAGAGACTGCTGGTCACCGATATCGCTGAACACCCCGCGTAAGAAGGGCAGTTGGCTCTCCTCTTCGGCCGGAATGAGCAGCCCGCTGTGGGCCATCAGACACAGCAGGCCGAGGGTTTTGAGGGCGGCGGTCTTTCCGCCCGTGTTGGGGCCGCTGATAATCAGGCCCAGCTTGTCCTGGGGGATGTGCAGATCGACCGGCACGACCGCCTGACCCGAGGCCAGCAACAGCGGATGGCGGGCCTTGGTCAGACGAAACGCCGTGCCGCCAAAGCGTGGTTTGGTCCCGCCCTGTTTGCGGGCCAATGCGACCTTGGCGTGCAGCACATCAACCTCGGTCAGGGTGTCAAAGAGATGCTCCAACTCGGGCAACTCCTGGCTGACCAGCCCGGTCAGCCAGGCTAACAGACGGTGCTCTTCGGCCTCCACTTCCTTGTTGGCCAGGGTAAGTCGGTTATTCAGGGCGACCGCGAACAGCGGCTCAATAAACACCGTCTCGCCCGACCCGGAACGGTCTTGCACGATCCCTTGCAACCGGGAGTGAAAATTCGCTCGAACCGGGATAACAAAACGGTTATTCCGAATCGTAATATACTGATCGGCGATAACGTCTTTCAGCTGGGACGAACGCAGCTGGTCGCGCAGGCGCCGCTCAATCTCGTCCCGCAGGGTCCGCACACTGCGCCGCAGCGTGCGCAAGGCCGGACTGGCCTCGTCCTTCAGGCCACCGCTGTCGTCGAGGCAGCGCCCGAGCGTCTGTTCCAGGGCCGGCAGGGCGGGCAGGCGGGCCGGCAGGTCGGCCAATGGCGAGTTGGGCTGGGTATGACGCTGAAAGAATTGGGCCAGCTGGCGTGATACGGCCAGCGTGGTGTGGATCTCAAGCAACCGTGGGCCGTCAAGAACCGCCCCGACGTGGCTGGCCGCTTGCAGGGTTGGTCGGATATCTGGAAACTCATGCAGGGGCAGGCTGAGCTGTTCCTCAAGCAGGCGGAAAAACTGCCAGGTTCGCTCGCTGTTTTCTCCGATCTGCTGCGGGTCGGTGGCCGGGCGAATTGCCGTGCACGCTTCCCGGCCGGACGCGGACACGGCGCAGTCTGCCAGCAGTTGGAGCACAGCGTCAAACTCGAGGGCGGAGAGATCTGTGTCTCGCATACAAACGGTCAACCGCACAAGAGGGCGGCTGGAGGCGTCGTGGTCCGGGGGCCGATCATGGAGGGTGAATCACACGTCTCAGGGCACGAACGAGATTTTGACTGCGCCCGAGTTCTTTTTTCTGGCCGCCTGGCCCAGGGCCTGACGGTATTGGTTGAGCGGGTATTTACGGGGTTGAATCGGGGTCAGGTCCGCCCGGCGACGGGCGACTAGTTCAATCGCCCGGGCAAAGGTGTCGGCGCGTTTGCCCTGAAACACCTCGGCCCCGTAGGTGAGGCTGCCGACAATCGACACCTCTTTCATCCACACCGGAGTCCAGTCTACGCCCTCGGGAAGCGCCGCCAGACCCAGAACGACCAGACTGCCTTTGCCGCGCACCATGCGCAGGGCTTGGTTCAGGGTCAGCGAGCTGGTGATGGTATCGTAGACGAGGCGTACGCCGCCGGCCAGGATCGCTCCGCCGCCGGACAGCTTGTAGACTTTCGTGTCGGCCAGAGCGCCGACCCGTTCCATCACGTCGTCGTGCTGGGCGTCAATGACTTCGTCCGCGCCCAGGGCGCCGGCCAGCTCGGCCTGAAACGGGTACTTGGCCACACACGCCACCCGACAGCTCGGCTCAACCGCCCTGAGCGCGGCAATATTCATCAGTCCAATCGTCCCGGCCCCAATGACCACGACCCGCTCTCTTTTGCGGGGCGGGTTGTTCAGCACGGCTCGCAGGCAGACCGAGAAGGGTTCGAGCAGGGAAGCTTCGTCGTCGCCAATCGTATCCGGCACCGGGAATAAGCGGCGGCTATGAGCCACAAAATATTCCCCCCAGCCGCCACCGGTGTCCGGGCAGGTGCCGATGAGAATGCCGGGTTTGAGGCGACCCTCGGCCAGGTGCTCGCAGATTCCGGGGTTGCCGTCTTTGCACTGCGGGCACTGCTTTCTGAACCCCCGTTCTCGACAGCCCAGGCTGGGGTCAATGGACACGCGCTGGCCGGGCCGTAACGTGGCCACCCGCTTGCCGACGGCTTCGACCTCGCCGAATAATTCATGGCCGGGAATGATGGGCAGCTGAAAATACGGCTCGGCCGAGGGCATCGACTTCCAGCGCAGGAAGCCGAGGTCGCTGCCACAGATGCCGGCGATTTTGCTTTTGACCACAACCCAGTTGTCGTCGGGCAGGTCGGGGACCGGGACATCGGTCAGGCGCAGATTAGCCAGGCCGGGGAGATAGGCGGGAGCCGCCTTGCGCTGCCGCTCAGCAGAGAAGACCAGGGCTTTCATCGCGCTCCATTCTCCATGCTGGTGTGTTTAGCGGAAGCGGCTGCGGGGTGCAAGCTGAGCGGTGGCGGCCCGATTGCGGCCCGGTGCGCTTTTTGTCATCATCACCGGCAGCTCCGAACGGGAGGAGGAGGGACGACGCGGTGGCGCAGCTGAACGCCCAAGAATTTACCAATCTGATCACACGCCTGGTTGAGCAGCTGGGTCTGGCCCAGTTTCACGCCAAGCTGATGAAAGCCAACGCCCTGGTCTCGCGCAAGCGCCCGGCTGATGCCTCGGCCCTGGCCACGCAGCTGTATCAGCTGAGCGCCGGACTCCGACGCGAGCACGCTGCTCGCTATGCGGTCGAAATGTTATGGCAGGAGATGCTGTCGAGCAAAATGGACGAGGAGCGCTCGGCTACGGTCGAAGCCCTGGCCGAAGGGGTCAACGCCTGCCTGTCCGAGCGGCTCGAGGTGGTGCCGGACAAGCAGGCGGACTTGCTGGCTGCGCTCGGCGCCTACTATCGGGCGCTGGCCGCCTCGAGCAGCGAGGAGACCGCATACCTGGAGATGCTGCTCCGGGCGAGCACCAGCGTGGCCCAGTTCCTGCGCCAGCATAAGGACGAGCTGTCCGCCGCTGTTGAGGAATCGGTCGCTGCCACGGGCGAAAAGACCGAGGGCTAAGGCCGTTCGGGAACTCAGGATTGGGCTTGGCCGCTCAGCCCTTTTTTGAGGCCCCGCAGGGTCAGGACGAACGCCTCCCGCATGGCGCTTTTTTGCAGGGCCAGGGGAATCGGCATATGGGTCTTATCCCTGGCCGAGGCCCGGTAGGTCAGCAGGGTTTTTTTGCCGTCGGGAGACGGCGTCAACACATACTCTGCGCTCAACTCGGTCAGCTGGTTCTCAACCGTTTCGAGCAGAACCCGATTCTCCTGGGGCAAAAAAGTAAAGGCCAGGGTGCTCTCCTGGGGGCGGCCCAAGACCCGCATTTCAAACGCAACAACCTTGCGGTTGCCGTGGTGGCGGACGAGTTCGGAGCGGTAGACCGAGTCGCTGAGTTCCTGGCTTCGTTCGGGTTCGGTCAGCGCCCGCATCACCCGCGCGACCGGGACGTCGAGCCGAGAGGTGAACTCGACCCGCAGGGTATCGTCCTGTTTGTCAAGCGTCTCGCTGAGAATCTCGGCGACCGGTCCGTCCCAGGCGGCGGCCGCGGTCCTGGCCTGGTAATAGCGGACACCCAGAAATCCGGCGCCAATCACACACAGGGTGAGCAGCGCCCACAGTCCGGTTTTCATCGTGTGCTCCGCCTCTCGTTCTAGGGAGACGTTGGGGCGCTGAAAGAGATCCGCTCGATGCCGCGCAGATGGTCTCTGTTGAGGATGTAATTGCCCCCTATCGACGGCTTCCAGACGCGCTCCGCTACCTGATAATTTGCTCCGGTCAGGACGTAGGCTACGCCTCCGGTCAGCCCACCGAGCAGGGCATAGCCCAGCTTGGTCGGAATATACAGCACGTTGGCCGCAACGGTTGCCGTGCCAATGCCCGCGTCTTCAAGATAGTTGGGGGCGACCGAGCCGGCTCGGATGTCCGTTTCTTCGAAATAGTCGGCTCGGGCGCTGCCGGCCAGCTGCGGCCAGGCCAACAGACCCGCAACGATCGCGCCGCATACGCAGCGGTGTACCATTTTTCTCATGGCGTCCTCCTCTCACCCCTCCGTCTTCACCACACAACCCGGAGGTAAGACATTCATCAAATGCGTAAAGGCTTGCTCGACATAGGTTTGGTCTTTTGATTCCAGCGTCAGTTTGACCCGGTAGTCTGGATCGTTGATTTTCGGATAGGAGCCCAAGAGCAGCTTGGGATAGTGCTCGAGGGTGTTGTTCAGGGACGCCGCGATATTGCTCTCATAGGCGTCGGTGTAGATGGTTTTGAGATAATACGGGCTGGTTGCGAAGCGGTCTTTGAGGGCCAGAAATTTCTGTCGCAAGATTTCCGGAATGCCGGGCAGGATATACACGTTTTCGACTTTGACGGTCGGAAAACGCAGGCGGTCCTCTGACAACAGCTCGGCCCCTTCCGGAACATCCGCCATGCGCATATAGGCGGCGTTGGGCGTTCGCTTGGCCGCGTATTCGAGCAGCTTATTCTCCAGAACCGGGTGGCGGATGACCCGGCGGCCCAAACCGATGGCAATCCCCTCCATGGTGATGTCATCGTGGGTCGGACCGATGCCGCCCGAGGTGAAAACGAGGTCAAACTGTTGGTGGAAGTCGCGGACGGTCGAGGCGATCAGGTCTAATTCATCCGGAATGACCACTACTCGGCGCAGGCTCACCCCGATTTTGCGAAGCTCTTGAGCCAGGAAGGTCGAGTTGGAATCGACCGTCTTGCCGGAGAGGATCTCATTGCCGATGATGACAATGCCCGCCGTGCGTTCTTGCCGCGCCTGTTGCACACCGGCACTATAGCCTTATTTCACGGCCAAGGGCAAGATTGAGCCGGACGCCTGGGGCGCGACCGAGTCAGGCTGGCTCAGGCTCAGCGCTGATCGGCGACGGCGACATCCAGGTCTTGCAGATCGGTGAACTCCTGGACGAGATGGGCTTTGAGCTTTTTTTTCAGCCGACTCTCCAGCTGACGGACCCGCTCTCGGCTGATACCGTACTGATCGCCGATTTCCTGCAGGGTGAGAGGCTCCTCGGCCAATAGGCGCTGGTGAAAGATGACGGCGTCCTTGCCGCTCAGGGTTTGGGCGAAGGCGTCCATTTTCTCTCTGATCAGCGCCCGGTACTCGGTGGCCGAGACCTCCTCCTCTACCGTGGCCCGGGGGTCGGCCAGAAAGTCGAGCATGCTCGACGACTCGTCGTGGGCATCGAGCGGGGTATCGACAGACAGGTCTCGGGAAGACAGCCGTTGCTGCATCTCGACCACTTCCTCTTCCTTGACGCCCAGATTCTGGGCCAGCAGTTTGGGACCGGGCGAGAAACCCTCGGCTTCGAGCCGCTTTCTTTCCCGTTCCAGGTTAAAGAAGAGCTTGCGCTGGGCCTGGGTGGTTCCGATTTTGACCATCCGCCAGTTGTTCATGACGTACCGGATGATATACGCCCGCACCCACCACACGGCATAGGAGGGGAAGCGCACACCACGGTAGGGATCAAAATTGCGTACCGCTTCCATCAGGCCGACGTTGCCCTCCTGGATCAAGTCGAGCAGGTTGCGAAAGGCCCGCTGGTAGTTGCGGGCGATCATCACGACGAGTCGGAGGTTGGCCGTGACGAGTCGGTAGGCGGCCTGCACATCGCCGTACTCCTTGTAGCGGACAGCGAGAGTATGCTCTTCTTCCGGACTGAGCAGCGGATAGCGCCGAATCTCGGCCATGTAGCGGCTCAGCGAATCGGTCGGGACCAGCGCGGTGTCGGCGTCCGGTCCGAGCGGCGGCTCGACCTCGGGCGAGACCGGGGTGTCCGCAGGCGCGGTCTCAGGGCTTTCGGGTGCGCTCGAAGCCGCTCGCCGTGGGGGCTCGGCCGGGCCGACTTCGAGCGCCGTCTTATCAAGCTCGTGGGGCATGGCTGGAGAGCCTGTTCAGGCCTGGGCGGGAGGACGGACTATTCCGGTTCCTGGTCCGATTCCTGGGGCGTTTTTTTCCAGACCTGTTCGTCCGCAATTTCACGCAGCGCGGTGACGACTTCTTTGTTGTCGGACGACACCAGGGGTAGCGTTCCTTTGAGGAGTTCTTTGGCCCGCTGGGCCGCCACGACGACTAGCTCGAAGCGGTTGGGAATCTTGTGCAGACAGTCTTCGACGGTGATCCGGGCCATGTCTCTTCCTCCTCGGGTGAACGCTCAGACGTATGCCCTATTCATAACGAAAAGCGGCTGGGAAAGAAACCTCCGTTGCCCGTCTGGACGGAGCAGCGCCCCGGACCGATCTTGACAAGCCGCTGCCGGCACGCTACTTCCGATCCCCTGAAGAGCCCGACAGCGGCTCGGACCGATCTGGAGAAAGCCATGGGTTTTTGGGAACGTCTGATTGGATCAGACCCGGCGTCCAGCAAAGATGCGCGCAGTCTTGTGTCGGATCTTGTGCTCAGCTGTACCGAAGAGCAGGGGCTCGCCCAACAGTTGCGGGAGCATGCCGAGCGGGCTCCCCATCACGCCGGAGCGGACCAACTCCGAGCGGTTGCCGAACAACAGGACCAAGTCGTCC
Organism: uncultured Binatia bacterium (SeqCode); assembly: GCA_965243735.1. Classification (GTDB taxonomy): domain Bacteria; phylum Desulfobacterota; class Binatia; order Bin18; family Bin18; genus JAAXHF01. Next base: position 422,397 of record CBDEVZ010000008.1, on the reverse strand, counting down.
AACTCCTCCAGGATGCCCTGACGGCTCGGGACGAGACGCCCGATGTCGAACCCCAGCTGGTCAAAGGCGGCAAGAATCACTGGGCTCGGGTTGTCCACGATCTTGCCGATAATCAGGCGCTCATGAAACGCTACGGCGAGTTAGTCGCCTACTGGGACCCGGAGGTCCCCGATGCGGTTGCCCTGTTTCAATCTCTGGAGCGGAGCAAGAGCCAGATTGGCGCTGCGCTGCGTGATATCGGCCTGCGCGCCGACCCCCACGCCCTGGATTAGCCGGCTGCCTCGCAGGTTCTCCTCGGCGGCCGGCCGGGGACGCCGGCCCCCTTACTCCTCTTCATCCCCGATCTGCAAGTCGCTGGAATACCGGCGGGGGGCAAAATGTCCCTGAACAGACGCCGCAGACGGGGGAGTCCAGGCTTGGCCCGACTGTCCCTGACGAGCCCCGCCCTGGCCGCGGGAGCGAAAATTGTGGCCTTGGTCGCGCTGGTCCCCGCGTTGGTCCCGGCGCCACTGTTTTTGTTGGCCGCCCGAAGCAGGTTTGAGGCGATTGCTGACAAAACCGATCCGTTCCTCAAGCCGGCGCAGGGTGGCGGTCATGGGCGACAGGTGCTCGGCCAGGTTGCGTCGAATAAGGTCGGCGACAACCGGCAAAAAGGTCTCTGACGGCTCCTCGGGATCGGTGCCGTTGTTGGCCGCCCGACTGACTTGGCGCTCTTGGGATTCGTGCTGGGCGTGCTGCACCGTCTGCAGCAGGTCCTTCATGGACTGCCATTCGGTCTGCATTGCTTGCAGCTGAGTGTGGAGCGTAGACACGCTCGTGGCGATGGTTTCTTCCAGAGCGTCGACCCGGGCCGTGAGCTGTGCCAGCGGCTGTTCCAGGGCGGATGCCGCGGCAGCCTGTTTCGTCGTCCGACTGCGCGGTTTTGCGGCCGCCGTTGTTTTTGCCGCACTCGCGCTCGTTTTTGCGCTGGTTGCGGTTTTGGCCGTGGATTTTCCACGTTTCGGTGTCGAATCGGCAGCTTTTGCCATGACACTCCTTTCCTGGCCTGAAGCGCAAGGTGGGGACGCTTCAGGGTAACGGACCGGACGTGTGACCGGGGCGACGTTCGAGCCCGGGCAGCTCCTCAGAGCAGACCGGTCGTGTATTCCAATAATTCTCCCAACTTCCGAATTTTACTCGCCCGCACCGGCCATTCTTCTTCAGGGGCGGACGCAAATTCGTCGAGTTGATTGTGCAAACTCTGTTCAATAAGCGTGAGACAGCTGCTGAGCGCGACCTGTTCCTGGTGTCGGCGCCGGGCTTGGCGAAGACTGCGTATGGAGATGATGTCCGCCATGCTGTGTCGTTCTCGTCCTGGGTGCGTGGGTGTCGGCTGGCCGTGTCTCGGCGGTTCGCCTATTTGCGGTGTGCTGACTGCGTGTTGTGTCGTGCCGGCTCCGAGGACTGTGACCTCCAGCCATGTGTGGCATACCAGTCGATCTGGCGCGCCAGACCCAGGAGAATGCGAACATCGCGGTCTTCCAGACCCGCCCGTCCGAGTATGCGCCGAAACGCCATCATGATGTGGTCTGGATTATCACGGTGCAGGAACCCAAGCTTGAGGAGCGCCTGCTGCAATTTGTCGTACATGAACTCTTGGCGTTCTGCAAGCGCAAGCTCACGGGCTGCGGCGTGGACGGGTCCGTCCCCATCGCCTGGATATCGAGCGCTGGACGGGTCGCCGGTCGCGGTATCTCGGCCGGCCAGAAAGAGTTCATAGCAGCAGATCAGGACGGCCTGGGCGACATTGAGGGAGCGAAAGTGAGCGGCGGTCGGGATGGTCGCCACACCGTGGCAGTAGCGCAAGTCGGCGTTGGTCAGGCCCGTATCTTCGGGGCCGAACACCAGCGCGCTGCGGTTCAGGTCCAGAGCCGGTACCAGCTCGGCCGCCAGACTGCGTGGCGCCCGCCCGCCCTCACGGTACAGGCCCGAGCGGCAGGTGGTGCCGATGACCCGCTGGCAGTCAGCGCTGGCCTCGCGCAGCGACGGATAGATCCGCAGCCGGTCCAGCACGCCCCGGGCGTGGACCGCCATGGTATCCGCCTCCTGACGGCGAAAGGCGGGCGGCTCAACCAGACGTAAGTCCTGCACCCCGAAGTTGTCCATGGCGCGGGCGGTCGCGCCAATATTACCCGAGTATTTCGGACGGACGAGGATGATGCACAGTTTGGCCAGGCTCATAGACCGGTCTCACGCGAACGGCTCGCCGAAAAAGCACACTGGACGGCGCACGGAAAATGCGGGCCTCTCTCCCGCTGGCTGCCGGAACCGGAGCTCAACGCTTGGCGACAGCCGCCTGGGCGTCGCTCTCTGCCTTACGTCCCTGTTCAAACCAACTCATAATCGTCTCTCGTTCCAGGTATTGGGCGTGGCGACGACTATGGTTTTCCCTATGGACGATATCGGCCTCAAGCAGCTCTTCAAGATAGCGATGGAGCGGATACGTTGCGTCTCCCTCGCCCATGTCTTGAAGGAGCTTGCGGAGCCGCTCGAGCCACTCGCCGTCGAGCTGAAGCTCGACACGCAGGGGACGGCCGACCGCAAGCACTCTGGAGCGAATCTGCTTCTGCATAGGTGTACTCTGCCTCGCGGGTCTCCGTAGTATTTCCTGATTCTGTGCAATTGTGCAAGGCCGGGAGCCGGTGTGGCGCGCGTGAACGGATTGAGGAATGCGAGCCTGGATGATGAGGCGTGGATCGTAAGCAATGTCGCTCATTCCCAGAGGAGCACATTCGCCTGGAGGCAGATAACGCAAACCTTCTGCATTTGAAAACCGTGCCGCGCTTGTGCTAGGGCTCGGAGCGAATCTTCGAAGGAGGTGTCTCATGCGGACAAAACACGTCGTGTGTGGTCTGGTCGTTGTGGCTCTGATTGGTGGTTTCAGCTCGCGCGCCCTGGCCGACTTCTTCCCCTGGTGGGCGTTTGACAGCGTCATTGAGGAGGTCCAGGACCGGGGGACGCTGCACGTCGCCCTCGGGTTGTTCGAGCCCTGGTCGGCGTGTGATGCCGACGGTGAGCTGATCGGCTTCGAGATCGATGTGGCGACCAAAGTGGCCGAGGACATGGGGGTGGAGCTCGAATTCGCCCGGACGAACTGGAACTACATCATCCCGGCCCTGATCGCCGAGGAGTTTGACGTCATCGTCAGTGGGATGACGATCCTGCCGTCACGCAACCTCAAGGTCAATTTCACGGCCCCCTACAATTTTACCGGTATCTACCTGGTGGCAAATACGGAGATGACTGCCGACCTGGAAACACTGGAAGATTTCAACAGTGCCAGCGTCACGATTGCGACCCGGCGGGGCGCCTCGTCCATCCCGGCGCTTGAGAATGTGTTTCCCGACGCCATGCTTCTGCTGCTCGATACCGATAACGAGGTCCTCCAGGCCATCGTCGATGGCGAGGCGCATGCGGCGGCGGCATTCGCCACAACGCGAACCACCTGGGTCGAAGCCCACCCGGAGACCCTGCACCTGCCCTCCGAGGAGCCGTTTTCCTCGGAATCGCTGGCCATAGCCGTGCGCAAAGGAGACCTGGATACCTTGAACTTTTTCAACAGCTGGATCGAGGTCAACACGGCGAACGGCTGGCTTGAGCAGCGCCGCCAGTATTGGTTCGAGACCCGTGAGTGGGCCGATCTGGTGGCGACCGATCCAGACACCATCGCGGCGTGTGACGACTCCTTTCAATAGCCGGCTGCGGGGCGAACCGTCCGGATCTGGACAGCGGGTGATGGCGCGGATTCTGCTACTCGACATTGACGGGGTGGTCAAGAGCCTCGAAGGCGCCCCGTGGTCGATTCCAGGCTCAGACTGGAAGCGCGGTGTCCAGGACTTTCTGGCCTGGTGTCAGCAGAATTTTGATGTGGTCATGGTGTTGTCCTCGTGGCAGGCCGAGATCCACCGCGAGCTGGACACACTCGGTGTGTGTCTGCCCTCGCTGGCCTGGAAGCGGACCAAGACCGACGGCCTGGCCGGGCTGTGCCGGCCGGGCAATCAGGTCATCTGGGTCGAAGACGGCTGGGAAGCCGCAGACCGGGAAGTCGCCGAGACCCTGGGCATTCGCCTGGTTGAAACCGAGTTCAACGAGCAGCTGTCGGTGACCCAGGACAAGATACGGCGAGCGATGGGACCGACACCGGGATAGTGCGTCGCCGCGACCCAGCCGGTCTTTGGGGGAGAGAGCCATGTCGTTCAGATTGGAAGAAACCACGATTGCCCAGATTCAGGCCGCCCTCCAGGCCGGTACGGTGAGCTGCGTCGAACTCGCCGATGGCTACCTGGCGCGGATTGCGGCCTATGACCGCGGCGGGCCGCGACTCAATTCGATTGTGACCGTCAACCCGCTCGCCCGGGACGAAGCCGCACGCCTGGATGCCGGGTTGGCCGCCTCTGGAAGCCTGTCGGGTCCGCTGCACGGCGTGCCGGTTGTGGTCAAGGACCAGGTCGAAACGGCCGGCATCATGACGACCTTTGGCTCGATTGCCCTGGACGGTTATATCCCCAACACCGACGCGACGGCGATTACCAAGCTCCGGGCCGCAGGAGCGATTATCCTGGCCAAGACCGCCATGCCCGACTTTGCGACCTCGTGGTTCGGCTACTCGTCACAGGTCGGCACGACCAGGAATCCGTACGATCCGGCCCACGACCCGGGCGGCTCAAGCGGTGGGACGGGAGCGGCGGTCGCCGCCAATCTCGGGACGCTGGGGGTGGGCGAAGACACCGGCGGCTCGATCCGCGTGCCCGCTTCGTTCAATAACCTGGTTGGTCTCAAGGTCACGCCGGGCCTCATCAGCCGGGCCGGCATGTCACCGCTGGTGGAGTTTCAGGACTCGGCCGGACCGATGTGCCGAACCGTGAGCGACGCGGCAAAACTGCTGGAGGTGCTGGCCGGATTTGACCCAGCCGATCCCTACACCGCAACCGCCGTCATTGCCGGCCAGGTGCCGTACAGCCAGCTGCTCGACCGGGCGAGTCTGAAAGGAGCGCGAATCGGCGTGGTGCGCCACGCCTTTGGCGACGCCGCCGACCCGCAGGCCGCAGCGGTCAACACGGTGATCGAACGCGCCCTGGCGGCGATGACAGAGGCGGGCGCCAGCCTGGTCGAGGTGACGCTTCCCGATCTCCAGCACTATATCGAACGGTCCTCGCTGTATCTCATCCGTTCTCGGCACGATATCGATGCCTTTCTGGCCGCGCGCCCGCAGCTGCCGATGACACGCCTGAGAGACATTCTGGCCGCCAAAAAATACCATCCCAAGCTGGATTTCCTCGAAGCGCTAGCCGAAGGCCCGAGCGACCCATACGCCGATCCCGAGTATTACCAGCGCTACGTGGCGCGCGAGCAATTCCAGCGGCTGGTGATCAACGCCATGGCCCAGGCCGAAACGCGCGCCCTGGTCTTTCCCACCGCCCAGGTGCCCGCACCGTCGAGAGCCGAGCTTGACGGGGGCAAGTGGCCGCTCTTGGAGTTTCCGACCAATACGCTGATTGCCGCCCAGACCTGGCTGCCGGCGATCAGCGTACCGGCCGGATTTACGGACACCAATCTGCCGGTGGGACTCGAGATGGTCGGGCTGCCCTACCGCGAAGCCGATCTGCTGTCCCTGGCCTACGCCTTTGAGCAAGCGACCCTGCATCGAAAACCGTCGGCCCACGTTCCCGAGTTGTGAGCCGAGGCGCGCGGAGGCTGAGAACACGCCATGGCTGCCGACAACCCGAGACTGGATCAGGCCATCGCCTGTCACGTCAAAGGTCAGCTGGACCAGGCCCTGCTGCTCTACCTGGAGGCGCTGCGCCTGAACCCGCGCGACCGGACTGCGGCCGAGCTGGTCTCGGCCATACTGCGCACCCACTTCGAGCTGGCCGTCAGCCTGACAAAGCTGGGGCGCGCCAGCGCAGCAATCGAGAGCTTCCAGCGCGTGCTGGCCATCCAGCCCGACGAACCGCGCGCCCACGCCTCCCTCAGCCGGTTGTTCCTCGCCCGTGATGACCGGACCCAGGCCACCACGCACCTGCGCCACTACCTGCGTCTAGTGCCCGAGGATCACATCGGGGCACGGCTGCTGCTGGCCTATACGGGCGCCGAGCCGCCTCCCGACCGACCGCCACCAGCCTATATCACGCGCTTCTACGACAGCTACGCCGAGACCTACGACCGCAAGCTCGTGGACGGCCTGGGCTACCGGTGTCCGCAGCTCATCCTGGACGCCCTGCGCCAGCACTGTCGGGGAAAACTCGCCATTCTCGACCTGGGCTGCGGGACCGGCCTGTGCGGTCAGGCCGTGCGGCCGCTGGCCAAACGCCTGGACGGGGTGGACCTGTCCCCCCAGATGGTGACCAAGGCCAAACAGCGGCGGATCTATAACCGGCTGGAGGTCGGCGACCTGTACTCCTTCCTGGACAAGAAACCCGGCCGCTACGGGGCGATTGTGGCCGCCGGGGTCTTTGAGCATGTCGGCGATCCGGCGCGGATTTTCCGGGCTGCGTTCGGCGCGCTGAAGGACCGGGGGGTGTTTGTGTTTACCGCTCAGGACAACCCGACTCAGGAACTGAGTGTGAACAGCTCGGCCTTCTACACCCACGGTCGGGGCTACCTGGCCGAGCGGGCTGCGGAGTGCGGCTTTCGTGTCACCGCCCTGGAGTCGGCTGGGCTGTGGGTTGAAAACAACGCTCCCGTGCAAGGGTTGTGCGTCGTGCTCAGCAAGCCCGAGGGCGGGTGAGACAGGAACGTCGGTCGGCTGAGCGCCCGGCGCCTGAGCCGACGCCAGCCGACCTGCGACTTTTACACATCCAGGCGATAGCCGTCCCCATCCCGCACCAGCTTGCCTGCGGTCGGGTCGGCAAAATGGGTGCCGATAATCAGGGTCGGTGTCCCGGCGTATTCGGCAAACACCCGCCGCCGGGTGGCCACCGCCGCGTCGTTATCCACGTCAAAGGGACTGACCAGGCCCGGGTCGTGGAACTGAATCGGGTGGTGAATGAAGTCCCCGGTGATCATGGCCGATTCGCCTCTGGACTCAATGATGACGGAACAGTGACCGGGGGTATGACCGGGCGTGGCGATCAGGCGCACGCCGTCGCATACCGGGATCGGTCCTTCGACCGCCTTTGCCAGACCGGCGTCCATCACCGGCTGGACCGAGTCGCCATACACGCGCCGCTGGACCTGTAAGAAGTCGTCCTCGGCGTTGGGGTCGATATTGCCGAACAGGTCGAGTTCTTTCTGGTCCATCAGGTAGGACGCGTTGGGGAAGGTGGGCACCCACGTGCCGTTGTCCAGGCGGGTGTTCCAGCCTACGTGGTCGAGGTGCAGGTGGGTACACAAGACGTAGTCGATGCTCTCGGGCGGGTAGCCTGCGGCCGTCATGTCTTCGAGATACGAGGTGGCCAGATTGCTCATGATGTCCACCGGCGCGCGGTTGCGGCCATTGCCGATGCAGGTATCGACCACCAGCTTGGCGCCCGGCGTATCGACGATCAGTGAATGAATGCTCAGGGTCAGCATGCCCTCGGCCGTCACGAAATGGGGCGACAGCCAGGGGACGGTCTTGACCACGTCCGGGGTTGCGGACGGGATGACGTCTGAAAATTCCGGGTACTCGATCTCGGTGATTTTGGTGATGGTGACATCACCGATCTTCCACTTCATAGCACGTGCCCTCCTGTGCTGAATGGTTCCGGTGTGTGTAGCTGCTGCGGCCCGGCCTTTACAGGGGACCGGGGCGAACCGGGTTTGTGCCGTCCCAGCCCTTGGCCGCATTCTCGACGATCAGAAACAGTTTCTTGAACACGTCGTTGTTGTCCCACAGCTCGGTGTAATGCCCGATCGTCTTGACCGTGTCGAAATACACCAGCTCGGCGCCGCCGACCGTACACTCAAACGCCGCCTCATGGCCGAGCGCCCGGTACTGCGCACAGGCCGCCTTATAGTCCTCCGGCATCAGGCCGAAGTGATGCACGCCCACCCGTCCGGCGTCCAGGAATTCTTTATACACCGAGGGGGTCTGGTCGTGCTGAAAGATCAGCTCGATTTGCAGGTCGCCGCTGTTGCCGAGCGCCAGGGTCACATCCACATTGGACGGCTGGCCCAGATAGCGCTGGTTTTCCAGCGGGCAGTGTTCGTACACAAAAAACGGGCCGACCTTCAGCACATCGACCCAATACTTGAGGGCCGCATCCATGTCTCTGACCACGTAGGCCAGCTGTCGAACGGTATACAGGGGTTGTGTCATAGCCGAGTCCCTCCTTCAGCCGCGCTTCTTATCACACCGGCCGCCGCCCCGGCTATGGCTGATGGGGGTATAGAAAGACCTCACCGCCGCAGGTCGTCGAGGAACTCCGAGGCCGGCTCCAGGCTGGTCACCAGCAGATGATCCCGTGTACGGGTGCAGGCCACGTACAGCAGCTGGCGTTCGGTGTTATACACTTCCTCCAGGTCGGCGTCGTCCGAGACCGTTTCGATCCGTTCTTGCAACGGAATGACCTCGTCATCGCAGGCCATGACGGCAACCGCCCGAAACTCCAGACCCTTGGCCAGATGCATGGTGCTGAGCGAAACATGGTCGCTGGTCGTTTCAACGTTCTGGTCGAGTATCTTGACAGACAGCCCGGCCTTCTTGATCGCTGCTCTCCCCCGGCCCAGCTCAGCCGGAGAACGGACAAAGACCCCCAATTCATGTGGCTCCAGACCTTCTTCGGTCCGGTCCGAAAGCCACTGTCCGACCGCTTCGATCTCCTCTTCCTGGGTGTCAAACGTGCTGATGCCCGGTCTTGGTCCGTTGAAGGCCGAAATCGTCCCACTCCGATCCTCGGTATTGCCATCAACGTCGGACAATTCAGGTTCCAGCAGCAGGTCGGCCTGCAGCCTGATCTGGTGCGAGGTCCTGTAGTTGATCCGCAGGATGCTGGAACGTCCGCGAATATCGACGCCCACCGCCTTCCACGAGAAGGGTTGCTGGAAGATCCGCTGGCCAAGGTCGCCGGCAAAAAAGAGACTGTTTGGTCTGTCGGCTCCCAGGGCGGCCAGAAAGCGGAGCTGGGCCACGCCGATATCCTGGGCTTCGTCCACAACGGCACACTCGAACGGTAGGTGCTTGCCGTGCGCAAACTCGGACGCCAAGCGGTTGAACACCCCGGCATCCGTTACCAGCTCTCGATCCCTAAGTTTGGAGCGTAGACGCTCGAAAATCGACCACAGCACGGCGCGCTGAGATTCCGGTAGCCGGGTTTTGCGGCCCAAGCGCCGAACGTCACGATACGCCTCCCAGGTTTCCAACTGCCACGCATCAACAACCTGCTCCCACTCTGTGATCAAAAAATGAGCGGAAAATTTGTGTTCCTCGACTTCCCCGGAGGCTTCTTCGAGCAGTTGGCGGATCACTGTCTGAGTAGCGATCTGCGGACGGCCGAAGTGCAACCTGTACAGCCGCCGCCCAATCGCATGCATGGCGTGGACTTCCAGCCGTTCGCCCAGACGCGGTTCATTGCTGATCAACTGGCGCAGTTTCACACCGAGCGCCTTGGCTAAGGTCTCTGAAAACGTGAGGAGCAACACTCTGGCGTCAGGCTTGCTGCGAGCCAGAAAGACGGCCCGGTGGAGGGCGACAACGGTTTTGCCCGTTCCCGCCGAACCTGAGACCCGGGCGGGTCCTTTGTAGTCTCGTTCAACCAACTGGCGCTGGGCCGGATGCAGAAAGACCGTCCATTTTTCCCAGGGGTAATCGAGGGCGCGTTCGAGCTCTTCGACACTGCTCATCACCCGGAAGCGGCGCTGCGCGTCGGGATGGTCAAACGGGTCTGTGCCCACCGCCACGGGCGGAGCAAGCTGCGGCGTCACACCAGTAGCGAGATTCAGCAGCGCTTCCGCAGCCTCGCTCGGCAGATGCTCAGCCACTTCCAGCAAGCTGTCTTCATTCGCCTGGCGCACCTCGTCCAGCCATTCGGCTGGCACGCCGTAGCTGAGCAAGTCTTCTTTTGTAACCTGAGCAAACAGGGGTGGCTTGGCCGCTTCTGTGACCTCAGCAGATTCGACATATTTGGGGACGGTGATTTCTTTGATGGTCTCCCGGATTTCAACGAGTTGGGCTGCTCCGGTCTTTGGGTGCGTTTCCAGCTTGCGCCGCTCGGCCCAGCGATAGGCGTCGTCGTGATGATCGACGTGACACAGCAGCAGGCTTGTCTCGGTTCTATGCACGATCAGGCGGATGTCTCTGTTCACCCGGACCGACCAGAAGTTGGGGTCTCTGGCTTTGTCGAGCTTATGAAACTGCATGCCCGGGTTGGCCGGGTTCAGTTGCAGATCAAACGCCGTGGTTTTGACCGCTTTCTGCTCCTCGTTATTCAGCTTGGCGAGGCTGGCGGTGAATGTATCGGCGATGCGGAATTCCATCACGTCTCCACAGCCACTTACACCCGAAAGACCTTCATCACCTCGTCGCCCAGGTGGTTGATCACCTTGACCGCAATCCGGCCAGATGTGGGTTTGGCGAAGGGGCGTGAGGTGTCGCTGTGGAGCGTGGCCCAGGCTTCCTGGTTAATCTCGGCTTTGAGGGTGGTTTGCAGAGCCTTATACGGATCGTCGGCGCCCAGGAAATAGGCGTGGCGGACGAAGAAGCTCTCCTCGTTATAGTCGGTGTCGATGAACCAGCAGGCAATGCCGTCGGCGCCGTCGCTGCAGACTTCGCCGGTATTGGGATGAAAAACATCAACTCCGTTGATCTTGACCTGAACCTGTCCGTCCTCGGCATCGAGTATGTCGATGTCGGGTTCGCCGAAGATGACGAACAGGTTGCCCTTGCCGGTATTCTTGAGGTCGTCGGCCATGTGCAGGTCGGCGTTCATGCGGGCCTTGAGGACCGGGACGCGACCGAGCTTGTTGAACTCCGAGGCGTGGGCCTCGTAGTTGAAGGCGCAGGCCAGCAGGACATCGAAGTCGGCGTCCGCAGCCTCGCGGACCGCTTGCACGAGGTCGGGGCGGGAGACGGTGCCGAATTCCGGGCCGATGAAGATAGCGGCGCGTTTTTCGGTGCCGGCGTCTACGTCGCCCTCGACGTAGGTTCCCTCGGCGCAGATGAGGTCGCCCGGCCACGGCGTGATCCCGGAGAACGAGAGCCGGTCGTCTTTGTGCGCCTGTTGGACGCCGGAGGTTTTGAGGTGCTCCAGGATCATTGCGGCGAAGTCCTGCTTTTCGCCGTAACCGAGCTTGGTTTCGGCGATGTTGTCGATGAGTTCGTCGTTCTCATCAACGCCCAACAGGCGGTGCGGCGACAGGCTCTCGACCGTAAACGGGCCAGCGACGCGGACTTTCTTGTTGTCCTCGTAGGGCTTGTCGTAGAGGTATTCGTAGTCGGCCTTGGCCGCGATGGAAGCGTCTATCTCCTTTTGCCGTGCAATCCGCGCCGTCCAGAACTGTGCGTGCAGTGGGGCGGCCTCCGGCGGCCAGGCGTCCGGCAGGTCTCGTGGTATTTCCCATTCCGGTAGGGGCGACCGACCGGTCGCCCCTACAACAGCGCCTAGTTGAGTGAGCAGCGCCGCAATCGTCTCCTGCCATCGCTCCCAGATGACGTCAATCTCGGCGTTGTTGGCGATGGACTTGAGGGTGATGTGGGGGACACGCTCGTACACAAATCCCTGGCGGATGTCGTTGTAGGTAGGCGCTTCGGAGGGCGCCTTGCGGACGATCTCGGCTTCTTTGCGCTGGCCGTCACGGCTGTCGGCGAGCAGGTAGTAGGGATAGCGGGCGCCCATGATGCGGGTGCGGGCCAGCGCCAATGCCACGCGGGAGGTGTCGATAGTGATCCAGCGGCGGCCCCACTGCTCAGCCACATAGGCAGTAGTGCCGGAGCCGCAGGTGGGATCAAGCACGAGGTCGCCAGGGTCGGTAGCCATGAGGATGCAGCGTTGGATGACTTTCGTATTGGTTTGAACGACATATGTTTTTTCGTCGGTGAATGCTCCCGTTTGGGTATCCGTCCACAGGTCCGTAATCGGACTTACCGCAAAGTCGTCAATAAACCGCACATACGACAGAGAATTTTTTGTCGGATATCCTAACCTCCAAGCTCTTGCGAGGCGGTTCATGCCGGCAAAGTTTGTCTTCCAGTGTGACCCATGTCCGCGTCTGAAGCGATTTCCTTCATAGACATACTCGAAACCGGTGGTCTCGCTACCACTCTGCGACTTGAGATTATCGTGGCGATATACTCGCACCTTGGCCAATGCCATCCGTTCACGAGCACGTTCAGGCGGAAGCATCGGCCTTCTCATGTAATCGTCTGTTTGGACTCGGGTAAACCGGTTGCCCGTGTCCTGCTCCAGACCGCTTTCTTGAAACAGTTGCCGATATTTGGATATTTGCTTTTTCTTGGCATACCAAAGCAGATAGTCTCCGCTGCCGCCTATAAATGAGCCTCCGAGATTGGAAGTGGTTTTGAAGAAAATTTGAGCAACGTTGTTGTCCTCCCCAAATACCTCATCCATCAGCGCTCGCACCCGATGCACATTCTCGTCCCCGATCTGCACGAAAATCGAGCCACTTTCGGTGAGTAGGTCGCGGGCGACCGTCAACCGATCCCGCAGATACGTCAGATACGAGTGAATACCGTCGCGCCACGTATCACGAAACGCCTTGACCTGCTCCGGTTCGCGGGTGATGTGGTCAGCCTTGCCGTCCTTTACGTCGCGGCTGGTCGTGGACCACTGAAAGTTGGAGTTGAACTTGATGCCGTAGGGCGGATCAATGTAGATGCACTGCACCTTGCCGCGCAGCCCCTCGCGCTCGGCCAGCGACGCCATCACCTGCAAGCTGTCGCCCAGGATCATCCGGTTGGTCCAGTTGGCGTCGTGCTGGTAGAACTCGGTCGAACGCGCCTCGTCGGACAGGCCGTTGAAGTCGGCGAACAAATCAAGCTGTTCTTTTTGCGTGTCTTCGGTCTGCTGCGTCTGCCGCAGCAGGTCGTCAATCAGCACCTTGGGGTGGACCTTGTCCTGGATGTACAACGGCGGAGCCTGCACCACGAGGTCCGACCAGTCCTGCTCGTCCTTGCCGCGCCACACCAGTTGCGGGTCCAAGTCCCGATTGCGGCGCTCATAGGCGACACGGATGGGACTCTGCTCCTCCTCCCGCATCACCGCCTGAAACTCGGCGGTGGGAATGTTTTTGCGGGACGCGTCTTGGTGGGTGAGCGTTGCGACGGTCTTTTGGGAACGCTTAGATTTTCGGGGCATGTGTAAACTCGAAGACCTCTCGGGCAACAGACTTTATGCTGCCTGATCCTCAACCGCGAGCTTGCGTCCGACGGCGCGGAGGGCTTTTTCAACGTGGCTGATGTGGGAGCGATGATCGAGATTCACAAGCCTGCGTACGACGGACTCGCTCAGGCCCAAACGAGCTGCAAGGGCCACCTTGGTGACGCCCTGCTGACGCATTGCCGTGTACAGCGCGAGCTTCGCGGCGACAAGTGGCGGTAGGGTCGCGATTTCCTGGCCCTCTTTGACAGGGCTTGGGATGGGAATGTCCCTCTGCTGCTGAACATAGCCAGCGAGGGCCACAGCGAGGGCATCCTCGGCCATCGCCAACGCCTCGGCCCGGTCATCACCACAGGTCAGTGCTCCCGGCACATCGGGGAAGCGCACGAAAAAGCCCCCGCCTTCTTCAGGCGTCAAAACGCATGGATAAACGTACCGCATTAGAACTCCTTCTTGTCGATGTTCAGGTCGTTCAACATGGCGGCCAACAGACCCGGACCGATTTCTTTGCGTGGCACGGTAGTAAAGCTATCCCCGATGTGAAGCCGCCCGTGACTGCCCTTGCCGCGGCGTGGATTGAAGTGGGATACAAGCCCAGCTCTTTTTGCATAACGCTTGGCTCGTCTGACAAATTCGCCGCTCCTCATCAGGCGTTACGTCGTGCATTTTTGCACGATTGTCAAGCCCAACTTGGCATGGAGCAAATTGCCCTTATTGATCCTCTCTCCGTTGAGGTGTCCACAAGGATCATTCCGCAATCTCGCTTCTGCGGCGCGGAATGTCCTCAATGTCTGGCTCGCTGCCACCTGCCCTGATGAGCCGCTCGGCAGCCGAGGTCTGGGCATCGGCCAAAAATCGTCCGATCAACTCGCTGAATTGCTGTTCGATCTCGAAGACTGCGGTGAATTCGGCGAAGGCCCAGCGGCCATACTGGCCGAGGTTGTTGACCCCGGGTATCCAGTAGGTCTCCATCGTCGCCTTTTTCTCTTTGGCGTCCTCGCCTCGATAGCCCTTGATCTCGACGATCAGGTGCAACGGATCGTCATGACCGTCGTCTACCAGGACGATGAAGTCGGGAATATACTTCCGCGTGGTCGAGCCGTAGCGGTAGGGGACTTCCAGACCCAGGTTATGATTCTTGACATAGGCCCGAACCCGAGGGTGAGACTCGGCCACGCGGCAAAACTCGGCCTCCCAGTCGCTGTCGAGAATGACCCAGTTGATGTGACACTTCCGTGCATCCGTCTGCCAGCGGTGCTTTTTCGACGTGGTGAAGTTCACATGCATGGTCGAGCCGGCGGGGTTGTAGGGGTCGAGCACGGCCTTGACCGGTCGTTGGCCCACCAGAGTGCCAACAATGCCTGCGGTAATACGCTCGCAGGCCATGTCGGCCAGTTCCTGGTACATGAGCTGGGCGGGGTAGGTGCCGCCCTTACACACCAGGCAGGTGTTGAGCCACTGCTTGGTGATACGCTTGAGCTGACCGAACAGGTGAAGTTTCGGTTCCTCACCAGGATCGCGCCATTTGGTGTACAGCAGCCGCTTGGCGACGTGGAACACCACCGTGGAGTGGCGCATGTCCTCCAGGTGCTCCAGGCTGAGATCGACATCCTCGCCAATAATGCCGGCGTTGCGGGTGACGGATGGACCGACGAGGTCGGGCGTCAACTCCAGAACGGAGTCGTCGTTGAACTTGGCGCTGAGCCGTTCCTCGGGCAGTTCGACACGGTAGCCTTCGACCCGTGGAAACCGGATTTCGAGCTGGTCGCGCTCGGGGCGGATCGCTCTGACCTGAATGGTCTCACGCGGCGGTTGGGGCGGAGCGACCACCGGCTTGGCCGTAAAGTCGAACGGAATCCCCAGCACATCGGCGTATTCCACATTGAATAGCCTTTTTTCGTTCAGGTCGTACGATTGGCGGCGCAGCGCCCGGCCGATGACTTGCTCGCACAGCAGTTGGGTGCCAAAGGCCCGCACGCCCAATACATGGGTGACGGTGTTGGCGTCCCAGCCCTCGGTCAGCATGGACACTGACACTACACACCGAATCGACTCGCCGAGGCGCTCCGCTTTGCCGACCGTGTTCATGGCTTCCCGAAGCAAATCCTGGTCGGTGATATTCTCGGCTTGGCGACGGTCGCCGGTCCGTTCGATAATCTCGCGGCGGAAACGCTCGATCTCGTCGGCCGCCATCTCCCGAAACTTGGTGTCCAAGGCATCGCCGGATTCGAGTTGCTCGCTGTCGATGAGCAGGGTACGCGGACGCGCCAGTTGATTGCCGTATTCGTCGAAGTTCTGAAACAGCGGCAGACGGCCAGGCACCAGCGTCGTCGAGCCGTCTTCATTTTTCCGATGAAAGCCCGAAATGAAGTCATACACCAGCTTGGAGGTCGAGGTGTTGTTGCATACCACAATGAAACACGGGGGAACCTGAATGCCGCTTTCCTGCCACAGTTTGAAGGTCTTTTCGTAGTGGCCGTAAAGGGCTTCCAGCGCGGTTTGAAGGTCGAGTGGAAGGCTGAGCGGATCGAGGCTCTTGGCCTTGCCCCGGCCTTTCTTGGGCATCCTCCTGCGGATATGCTCCCAGAGATTTCGGAACTTGGGCATGTCGCCGCCGGGGATATTATCGGCCACCGGGACGCGCGGCAGCTTGACGATACCGCATTCAATAGCGTCCATCAGCGAGAAGTCGCTCATTGTCCAGGGGAACAGCGTGCCCTCGGCATAGCCCGAGCCACGCAGGAAAAACGGTGTTGCCGATAAGTCTATGACCCGAGCCAGCCCCAGCTTACGGCCCGCGGCTTCGAGACCCGAGATCCACAGGCGGGCCGCCTCGTTGTTCTTCTCGGCGTCTTTTTTGTCATCGCCCTTGAGTGCGCCCTCGTCGGCTTCTCCCGGCTTCTCGCGGTAGCAGTGGTGCGCCTCGTCGTTCAGCGCCAGAATGTTCTTCATGCCCATCAGGTCGGGCATGACCCGCTGGAGCATCTGTCCTTCGGTTTCCAGCGTGCTCAAGGCTTGGCCTCGGCCCCGGAGCAGGGAACGGCCGCCCTTGGACAGTTCCAGACGCTCGCGCTGTTTGAAGGCGTGGTAGTTGGTAATGACAATCTTGGCGCGTTTGAGGTCGCCAAGCATGTCGTTTGGGACCAGCTCTCGGCTGGCGTAATAGCTGTCTGGATCATCTGGTTGTAGCACGCGCAGCCGGTCACGGATCGTCAAACCTGGGGTGACGACCAGAAAGCCGCGGGAGAATCTGCTGCTTGTCGGACGGCGCACGGCGTTGATGGTCTGCCAGGCGATCAGCATGGCCATGACAGTGGTCTTGCCCGCTCCCGTGGCCAGCTTCAGCGCTAAGCGTGTCAGACCCGGGTTGGCGTCGTTATTGGCATTGGTCAGGTGTTCGAGGAAGTCTCTGCCGGCCTTCCCCGCGCTCGGTGCGACTTCGGTCAGCCAGATGGCGGTCTCAACCGCTTCGACCTGACAGAAAAACGGTCGGATATCGTTGAACTCGTGCTGCCGCCAATGTTGGAGCAGACGGGCGGTTTCCGGCGTAACGCGCCAGTTGGCCGGATTTGGCAGGTTGCGCCACTGATCCACCTGTCGGCGCAGCGCGTTAATGATCGGAGTCGGATCGTATCGCTGCTGTGTGGTCGAGAGCCCCCGGCCTTCGTCCAGGGCCAGTTCCAGCTGTTGCTTGTGTTTCCTGGGCTTGGGAATGGGGGTGATGAACGCAACGCGACGACGGCTGTTGATGATCTGCTGCGTTGGCTGGCCCTGCTCGTCAAGCTCCCAGTGTTGCTGTGGATATTCGTAGGGAGAATTCAGGACCGGCTGTTCAAAAAAGCGGTTATCCATATTGCCTCAGTATTGCAGGCCGGCTTAGGAAATCGCCCACATCTGACTTCCTTCGGCAAGCGTACGCATAATCGCAAAAGCCGCTTCATGCACGTGGGATTCCTTGCGGTGGGCGTAGACGAGCAGGTTCGTATCGACTGCAATCATCGGGTTTCCGTCTCTCCGTAGATCACTCCGCGCAGGGTCTGCCACAAGTAAACCTCAAGGGGGTCTTCCGCACCAGACTGGCCGGTGCTCAAATCGGACAGACGGTAGCAGTCCCGTGAGGGAGGCGCAGCAAGAACCTGACGGAGCCCGTCCTCAACCACAGCCCGCAAGGGGCGGCCCGTCTTCTTGGCGTGGCGTTTCGCCCGTGCCAGTAGTTCGTCGTGAATATCAAGCGTCGTTTTCATATCTTTCCTATCACCACATATGGGATGGCACGGCAAGGCAATAGCTTGAGAAGAGCGAGCGGTCGGATGCTCCTCCTCTCGCATCACCGCCTGAAACTCGGCGGTGGGAATGTTTCTGCGGGAGGCGTCTTGGTGGGTGAGCGTTGCGACAGTCTTGGCCGTCTTCTTCGAGCGTCGGGGCATGGGGCTTCCTCTCCCTGTAACGGGGCGTTAATATCATTTCTGTTTGACAAGTAGCCATTATGCGGGCAAGCTTGCGGGCTATGAACAAGGCCCTGCCAACGATTACTGAGAGCCCCCAGTATCTCCAACGGCGGTTGCGAGCGGAGCCCGCGGCTCCCAAGCGCCAACGCTTACAAGCGCTGTATCTGCTGGCCAGTGGCCAAGCCACGTCCCGCGTCGCGCTGGCGGCCCTGCTCGCCGTCCATCGCCACACCATTGGCGCCTGGTTGCGGCGGTATGAAGCGGGCGGCCTCTCCAGGCTGCTGACCATCAAGACCGCGCCAGGGAAACGGAGCGCCCTGACCCCGGCGATCCTGGCCCACCTCCAACAGCGGCTGGCGCAGCCGCAGGGCTTTGCGAGCTACGGCGAGATTCAGCGCTATCTGGCCCAGGCGCACCAGGTGCACCTGCGCTACAGTACCGTCCACGGGCTGGTCCGCTATAAGTTGGGTGCCAAGCCCAAAGCACCGCGGCGGGCACATCCCAAAAAAACGCTGCGGCGGTCGCCCAGTTTCGCCGGACGCTAGCCCAGCAACTCCGGTACTGGAGGCGCCAGGCCCGGCGCGCCGGCTATCCCCAGTGCCGGGTGTGGGCGCAGGATGAAAGTCGGTGTGGCTTGCTGCCGATCGTGCGCCGCCGGATCACCGCCCGGGGCTTGCAGCCCGTGGTCCCGGCCGCCTATCGATTCGAGAGTCTCTATCTGTATGGGGCCGCGGAACCGACGACGGGCCAGAGCTTCTTTCTGGAGTTGCCCGCGCTGACCAGCTCTCTCTTTCAACTCTTCCTGGAGCAGTTGGCCGCCACTGCGCCGGCCCACTTCCATCTCCTCGTCCTCGATAATGGGGCCTTTCACAAGGCCCGCTCCCTGCGCCGGCCCCCCAATGTCGGTCTCCTCTTCCTCCCGCCCTATGCTCCAGAGTTGAATCCAATCGAACGCCTCTGGCGGGACCTCAAAGATTGGCTCGCCCCCCGCCAGCCGACCACGTTAGACGCCTTATCGGCCTTACTGACGACCCGCCTCCGCCACTATTCCCTCGCTCGGGTCCGCTCCCTGACTGGCTTCCCCTATTTCGTCGCCGCTGCTCGCCTCGCTAATGGATACTCCTCATGAAGAAGCCATATAAGGGGACGTTATCCGCCATTTAGTAGGAGGTTGAACCGCCGACGCAAGGTCGGGAGGCGAGTGGCCAGTGTCTAGGGGGTCCTGCTGACCACTCGCTACTATTCGCTGACTACTACTCCCCGCTGTCCGCTTTTGCGCGCGACCCGTTCATGCGGTTTGCGATGCTTCCAGATCGAAGAGCGGAATATCCATAGCGCGGGCGACGGCGGTCATCCGCCGGTCATAGCTCGCGAGGGCGACCTCCTGGCCGTGATCGACCAGGTACGCACATGACGCCAGATGCAGGGCATCAAGCGTCCGCAACGGGCCAGGCCCGGGAAAGGCAGCCAGCGCCCGCGCCAGCACCGATGGGGTAAGCTCTAGCAGCGCAATCCGCCCGATCAGCCAGCGCGCCGCCTCGCCGTGGGACGTAGCGAGCCCGCGGGCGTGCAGGGGGGTCCACACCTCGTATTCCAGCAGCCGGCTGGAAATCAGGGTCTCCTCCCAGAGCGAACCCGGAGGCTGGCGGTCCTCGGCGAGGAGATGCGCGATCGCGACGGACGTGTCGAGATAGATCACCGGTCGCGCCGATTCTCGTCCAGTTCGGCCAGTACCTCGTCCAGCCGGGCAACCGGCGCGGGCTTTGGCGGCGGCCCCGAGGCAGCCAGCGTCGGCGGTGTCAGCGCGCCGGACCGCACGGCGTCGGCTAGGAAGGCATCGGCAAGGATCGGGCTCCGGGTCTCCCTCAGCGGACCGAGCTCCGCTACCACTTGGTCACGGTCCGTCACGAGAATCGTTTCGCCCGAAGCAGCGAGCCGGACGTACTCGCTCAACCGGCTGTTCAGAACCTTGATTCCGACCGATTTCATACTCTCAAGGTAGCGACCGGTTGCTACCCCGTCAACCGCTGCCGGACCGTTTCCACAATCGGGAAAACCAAGGCCACAGACCGGTGGCGAGTTCCCCTCCCTGCTGGCCCCTGACCACTCATCACTGACCACTAGCCACTATTCCACTAGATTTTCGAGGCATGTGTAAACTCGAAGACTTCCAGAGTAATAGACTTTGCCGGTTTCGCTTGTCCATGAACCATCAGACGAATTGTTTCCGTGGTTTCGCGGCTGAAGGTCTCTTCTCCACAACGGACACACACAGTGGCGGGGATATGATCGACTCGGACGTACTTCCCATCAATCTGAAAAATTTCATCTACCACCGCCTCTCGGCTCTCCTTGGCATGACAGACCTCACAGGTGAACATGGCTTACCTCCGCTGGGAGTACCGTAGGCCGACAATATCCAGGTTCGCAGGCCCGTCCTCGCACCACTAGGCCGTTCTCCGTGAGGATCATTCCGCAATCTCGTTTCTGCGGCGCGGAATGTCCTCAAGATTCGGCTTGCTACCACCTGCCCTGATGAGCCGCCCGGCGGCCGAGGTCTGGGTTCATTGTCGGTCCGCCTTCGTGTGATAGCACGCTCATCCGTTTATCGGTCGGGCTTCTTATCACACCGGCCGCCGGCCCGGCTATGGGTGATGCAGCCGTGGAAAACCCTCACCGCCGCAGATCGTCGAGAAACTCCGAGGCTGGCTCCAGGCTGGTTTTACAGTTCGGACTCATCGATTCCAGCGATTTTCATCAGGTGGTTCTGGAGGCCACGTTTCAGAGCTGTGTCACCATGGACCGGAACGGAGATGCGGGCGGTGACTCCCGATTTGGCGTAGATGTGGTGGCTACCGCTGATCCGCTTCAACTGCCACCCTCGCGACTCAAGAAGCCGACAGAGGCTTTTGCCGCTGACGGCCTTCATACCGCGATTTCGATCACTCTGTCCTTCTCCGAGATGGTGACATCTTGGACCTCTACGGACAGGCAACCCTCAACGGCCTCGTAGATGTTCTTCAACAGCTCTTCAAAAGACTCGCCCTGAGTTGCACACCCTGGTATAGACGGCACTTCCGCCCAATAACCGCCTTCTTCCGCTTCATGAACCACGACTTTCAATTTCATGACTGCTCCCCAGCGGTGACTTCTGTGTTGCTATCAACTCGCTGCTGTTCGATCTCATACGTCGCGGCGCATTCAGCATCGCAGGCCGGCTGAGCGCTTTGCGTGCAAGCCGACCTGCGCACGCCTCACACCACCTCGGCGTAGGCATCGGGATGAAAGCCGACGACGAGGGTCTTGCCCTTGCGAATGGCCGGGGCGCGCAGCTTGCCGGACGGACCGATTACTGCCGCCATGAGATCGTCGCTCGGACCGTAGCCTTTTTTCAGGGCAAAACGGAGGACTTTCTTGCCCTTGACGGCGATGACGCGCGAGACGCTCTGCAGCAGCTGGAGTGCCGCCTCACGGTCGAGGGGTTCTTTGCGGGCGTTGACCTGGGTGGTGGCCGTGCAGTCGTTTTGGGCAAGAAACTCTTGCGCCTTCTTGCACGTCACTCAACTCGGTCGGTGATAGTGCCAGTCCAGTGTTCCTCGTGCCATGGTCGTGCCTCTCCTTCCTGTCTGCGGCTAATTGAAGGTGCCGCCCGTTTCGGCCAGTTGCTTGAGCAGCGGCGCGGGCTGCCACGAGGCCGGATCTTGCTCGGCAAACTCGCACACTCGCTTGTAGACCGTGTCCAGGCCAATCGTATCGGCGTAAAACATCGGACCGCCCAGGTAGGCCGGAAAGCCGTAGCCGTAGACGTAGATGACATCAATGTCGCTGGCGCGCTGGGCAATGCCCTCTTCCAGAATCCGGGCGCCCTCATTGACCAGCGCGTACATCGTCCGCTCGACGATTTCCTCACGGCCGATGCTGCGCCGCTCAATGCCTTTCTCTCTGGAGTAGTTGATGATCAACTGCTCAATCTCAGGGTCGGGGTGCGGGCTACGATCCCCCGATTCATACCGGTAGTAGCCGGCTCCGGTCTTCTGGCCGTAGCGGCCCTTCTCATAAATCAGGTCGGGAATTGCACAGTAACGCGCCCCCTCGGGCAGGCGCTCGGGCAGCCCCCGCTCGCGCCGGACGCGCCAGCCGACATCGAGTCCGGCCAGATCGCCCATGGCCAGCGGTCCCATGGCCAGCCCCAGGTCGTACACCGCCCCATCGACATCCTGCGGCAGGCAGCCCTCTTCGAGCAAAAACTGAGCCTGGCCGCCGTAGTAGTGCAGCATGCGGTTGCCCACAAAGCCGTCACACACGCCAACCACTACGCCGATTTTGTTGATCGTCTTGGCCACCGCCTGGGCCGTGGCCAGGGTTTCAAAACTGGTCTGTTCGCCCCGTACGATTTCGAGCAGACGCATGACGTTGGCCGGGCTGAAAAAGTGGGTGCCGAGGACTTTGTCGGGCCGCTGGGTTACCGAGGCGATTTCGTTGACATCGAGCGTGGACGTGTTGGTGGCCAGGATGCAGTCCGGCTTGGTAGCCGCATCCAGCCGGGCAAATACCTCTTTTTTCACGTCCATGTTTTCAAACACGGCCTCGACAACAAGATCGACCTCGGCAATGTCGGCGTAGTTCAGGCTGGGTATGATCAAACCCATCCGCTGTTCGACCTGTGCGGTGGTGAAGCGGCCGCGCTTGGCGCTGCGGTCGTAGTTGGCGCGCACAACGGCCAGCCCCTTGTCCAGAAACTCCCGGCCGGCCTCGAGCAAGGTGACCGGAATCCCGGCGTTGGCGAAATTCATGGCGATGCCGCCGCCCATGGTGCCGGCGCCAATGACGGCAACGCGTTTGATCGGCAGGGGTGCGGTGCCCTTGGGCATGTCGGCGACTTTTGCCGCAGCCCGTTCGGCAAAGAAGATGTGACGCTGGGCTGCGGACTGCTGGCTGCTCAGCACCTGTCTGAACAGTTCCTGTTCCTTGGCCAGACCCTCGTCAAAGGGCAGGCTGCAGGCGGCCTCGACACAGTCAATACAGCGCTGGGGCGCCTCAAAGCCGCGGCGTTCGGCGTTTGCCCGTTGGCGCGCCGCGTCAAACATGGCCGGATCCACGCCGGTCACCTTGTCGTTCAGGTCACGCACTTTCTTGAGCGGGGCGGCCTCGGCGACGAGTTTGTGGGCAAACGCCTTGGCGCCCGCCAGCAGATCGCCCTCGGCAACGATTTCGTCGATCACCCCGACCGCCTGGGCTTGGCTGGCCGTCATCGGCACGCCGCTGGTGATGACCTGGAGGGCGGCCTCGGGACCAATCAGGCGGGGCAGGCGCTGGGTGCCGCCCCCGCCCGGCAGGAGCCCCAGGCTGACCTCGGGCAGGCCGACCCGGGCCGACGGCACGGCAACCCGGTAGTGACAGCACAGCGTGGTTTCCAGCCCTCCGCCCAGCGCCGTGCCGTGGATGGCGGCGACCGCGGGCTTGGGCAGGTTTTCGATCATCTCCATGGTGCCCAGAAAACTCGGCGGCTGGAGCGGCTTACCAAACTCGGTGATGTCCGCACCGGCGATAAAGGTCCGGCCGTCGCAGATGAGCACTGTGGCGACGGTGTCGTCGCTGGCGGCCTGGCGAAAACTGTCCAGCAGGCCCTGACGAACGTGCTGGCTCAGCGCGTTCACGGGCGGGTTGTTGACGGTGATGACGCCGATGTCGCCATCTCTGGTGTACGAGACTGAATGGGTCATGTGGAAACCTTTCTGTATGACGCCAAAACACGCCGCTCGGGCCGTATCTGGCAGTATTAGCGATAAATTAGCGTTGCCGGGCGCGGTGTGTCTATCCCTAGTTTCTGCCCCGCCCCTGTACAAGCGCCACCCAGGTCCGCTATAGCGGAGGAGGAGGGACGCCAATGCAGCACCCCTATCGTCACATCTTGCTCGTCTACCCCGAATTTCCCCTGACCTACTGGGGGATGCAGTACGTCCTGCCCATCTTCGACAAGAAAGCCCTGATGCCGCCGCTGGGCTTGATCACCATCGCCGCCCTGACGCCGGCCGAGTACGAGTTTCGGCTGGTCGATCTCAACTGCGAGGCCTTGACCGATGACGACTTGGAGTGGGCCGACATGGTGTGTCTGTCGGCCATGATTTCGCAGAAGACCTCGCTGTTTGCGGTCGCCGAGCGCTGTCAGGCGGCGGGCAAGCTGGTGGTCTTTGGCGGTCCGTTTCCGACTGCCTGCCCCGAGGAGTGTCAGCCCTACGCCGATGTCCTGGTGCTGAACGAGGGCGAGATCACCTGGCCGGCCTTTCTGGCCGACCTTGAGGCCGGTACCTACCAGCAGAGCTACACCACGACTGAAAAACCCGATGTCACCCAAAGTCCGACGCCCCGCTTCGATCTGCTCGATATCAATCAGTACAGCTCGCTGCCGATTCAGTTTTCGCGCGGCTGCCCGTTCCAGTGCGAGTTCTGCGATATCATCGTCATGTTCGGCCGCCGGCCTCGGACCAAGACGCCGGCGCAGGTGCTGGCCGAGCTGGAGACCCTGTACCAGACCGGCTACCGGGGCAGTGTGTTCATCGTTGACGACAATTTTATCGGCAACAAGCGGGAGGTCAAAAAGCTGCTGCCCGAGCTGGCGGTCTGGAACGAGGCCCACGATCACCCCTTTGCCTACATCACCGAAGCCACCGTCGATCTGGCCAACGATGAGGAGCTGGTCGCCCAGATGGTGGCGTCTGACTTCAAGACGGTCTTCCTCGGTCTTGAGACACCGTCGGTCGACAGTCTCAAAGAGACCAAGAAGTATCAGAACATCAAACGTCCGCTGGTCGATTCGGTGAAGGCCATCCAGCACGCCGGCCTGATGGTCACCGGGGGCTTCATCCTGGGCTTTGACAGCGATGGCGAAGATATTTTTGATCGGCAGATCGACTTCATCCGACAGATCGCCGTTCCGAACGCCATGGTCGGGCTGTTGGTCGCCCTGCCCAGCACGCCCCTGTATACACGTCTGGAACAGGCCGGCCGGCTGCTTGCTGCGGACTCCGACCGGTTTACGACCCACGGCGGCTTCACCAATATTGTCCCGGTCCTACCGCGCAAGGCCCTGCTCGAAGGCTATCGCAAGATCCTGCAAACGATCTACACGCCGCATGAGTTCTTTGAGCGTCTGCTCGATGCCCTGTGCCGACAGCCCGGCCCGACCTCGTCGCTCGGCCGGGTGCGCAAAGGGTTGCGGTATACGTGGCATATCCTGGGCAGCACGGTTGTCCGGTCGGCGGCTGGCGCCTCATACCGGTCCGCCGGTCTGCTGGCGCGTCTGAGCGTGATCCGGAACGCGTTTCAACAGCTGCCCGAGGAGTATAAACGGGAGAGCCTGCGGTTCATCTGGGCGCTGCTGAAAAAACGGCCCGACCAGCTTCCGAACTCGCTGTATACCCTGTTTATGGGCGTGCATCTGTACCGTTTTACCTTCGAGCACGTGCTACCCGAACTCGACGCCCGCCTGGACCAGCTGTCCGGGGCTGACGAGGCAGAGGTGTGGAACACCGGCGGGGCGGCCTCCTGAGCGACGGTTCCATACACACGACCGACGCCTCAGACCCAAGTGTGGAGCGCCTTCATGAAAATCGGTATTTCCCTGCCCGTGCGAGAACTCAAAAACGATCTGGCGGCCATTAAGGCTTTTGCCCAGACGGCCGACGAGCTGGGCTTCAGCCACCTCCGTGTCCCGGAGCAGATCCTGCGTCCTGACAGCGGTTACCTGCACGAACCCCTGACCTTGCTGGCCTATGTTGCGGCGCTGACCCGCTCGATACAGCTGGTGCCGTCCGTCATTGTCCTGCCCTCACGCCAGACTGTGCTGTTCGCCAAGCAGGCCGCCGAACTCGATGTGTTGTCCGCAGGACGCCTGCGTCTGGGCATTGGCGTCGGCGCCAGCCAGGAGGAGTACCGGGCCCTGGGCGTGGACTTTCAGACCCGCGGCGCCCGCTGCGAAGAACAGCTGGAGCTGCTCAAGCAGCTGTGGACCCAGACGACGGTTGACTTTCAGGGACGCTGGGACAGCGTGTCCGGCGCGGGCCTCGACCCGCTGCCCGTTCAGCGGCCGATTCCGGTCTGGATCGGCCCCAACAGCCGCCCGATTGCCCGCATTCGGCGCCGGATCGGCCGTCAGGCCGACGGCTGGTTTGTGTTATGCCCGCCCGAAGAATTCCCCGCCGTCCAGGCCGATATTCAGCACCACGCTCGGGCTGCGGGCCGCGACCCGTCCGCCATCGGCGCCGAGGCCGGCGTAGCGGTCGTCGGGCCGCGCCAGGCCGAGTGGCGCGACCGGGTGTCCGGCTGGCGCCGGGCCGGGCTGAGCCACCTGTGTCTGCGCACCCTGGGCGGCGGGCTGGACGCCCAGGGGCATATCGACACCATGCAACAGGCGCTGGGTCAGCTGCCCGACGACTGAGGCCGCGCCCGGGGGCCTTCCCAATACCCCCAGACTATGCCAAATTTTGACCAGTCCTCTTGACACGCCCGGCAGCTCAGGCTGCCGGAGGTCTAATACAACAGAGGAAAAAGCAAGGAGAGCAGCGATGATTGCATATGTCACCCTAGGCACAAGCGATATGGACCGGGCGACCAATTTTTATAACGCCCTGCTGGCCGAGCTCGATCCTGACATCAAGGTCGTGATGGATGGAGGCCGCATCAAGCTGTGGGGCAAGCCCGGCGCGCCAAACCTGGCCCTGGCCACCCCGTTTGACGGCAACGCCGCCAGCGTCGGCAACGGCGTCATGGTCGCCCTGGCGGCCTCGAGTCGCGAGAAGGTTGACGCGATTCACAAAAAGGCCCTGGAACTGGGCGGCTCCGACGAAGGAGCGCCGGGGGAACGCGGCCCCGGGTTCTATATCGGCTATTTCCGCGATCTGGACGGCAATAAACTGAACGCCATCTGCATGGGCTAAGTCGCCCTCTGCCCGCCCGTCCGGCTGCCGACAGCAGACGGGCGTGTTTCTCCACCCCGCTCACATGTCGCGTCTCGTGTGGCCCTGTTCGGGGCCGGTGACGGATCTGTTATGGCGCGCATCCTGACCTGCACCTGGGCACCGACCGCCTTGGCCGTGCCCCAGCTGACCGGCAAAAACCGGGCGCTGGGTCTGGCCGAACTCCACGGATCGCAGCTGACCGAGCGCATGCTGAGCCCGGTCCAGGCCGCCGAGGCGCTCGGCATTGACTACCTGCTCGTTGCCCAGCGCTGGTGGGGCAGTGGCCAGGAAATCGAGGGTTCGAGCTATGACTGTCTGGCCATGACCGCCTTTTACGCCGCCCAGACCCGGCGGCTGCGGCTGATCACGGCCATCCATCCCGGTTTTTTCCTGCCCGCACCGATTGCCAAATGGGGAGCCACGCTCGACCGGCTGACGGCCGGCCGCTGGGCGATCAATGTCACCTCCGGCTGGCACGAGGCCGAGTTCGGCATGTACGGGGCGGAGCTGATCGAACACGACCAGCGCTACGCCCGGACGAGCGAGTTTGTCGAGATTTTGCGCGGCGCCTGGACCCACGAGGAGTTCGACTACACCGGACGCTTCTACCAGGTTCGCGGCTTGCGCCTGGAACCCAGACCACTGTCACCCCGGCTCGAAGTCTTTCAGGGCGGGCAGTCGGCGGCCGCCATGACGCTGGCCGCCCGCCACTCGGACTGGATGTTTCTGAACGGCGGGCGGCCGGACAAGATCGGGCGGATCATCGAGACGGTCCGCCAGCGGACGGCCGAGACGGGCCGCCGGGTCCGCTTTGCCCTGTACGCCATTCCCCTGTGCCGCGAGACCGACGGCGAGGCTGAGGCGGCCATTCGGGCCATGGTCGAGGCCCAGGACACGGCCGTCCTGGCCCGGCGGCGGCAAAAGGTTAGCGGTGCCCAGGGCATGTGGCAGCCGAGCGATGACCCGCTGACCCATTTGGACAGCAACGAGGGCTTGGCCAGCCGTCTCATCGGCAGCCCGGACACCATCCTGGGCCGGATGCGCGAGTTTCACGAGCTGGGGGTCGATTGTTTTCACCTGACGCTGCACGACCGGCTGTTCAATCAGGCGGTGCTGCCGGCCCTGCACGGGGCGGCCTGGGCGCAATGAGGCAGGCCCTCGGCGTACTGCTCGGACGCGCGCTGCTGGCCGCCGGCCTGGTCCTGACCTCGGGTCCGGCGTTCGCCGTGGACGAGGCACGCCTGCTTGGCGCCCACCACGACCACGACAACTGGCTGACCTATGGGCACGGCTATGCCAACCAGCGCTACAGCGGCCTCAGCCAGATTGATACGACAAACGTCCGGCGTCTGGTGCCCAAGTGGATATACCAGACGGGCGTGCTTGGCACCTTCCCGACCAGCCCGATCGTTGCCGACGGGGTCATGTACCTGACCACCCCGGGCAACCATGTGATTGCCCTGGACGCGGCCAGCGGAGTCCTGCGCTGGCGCTACACCCATCGGATGGCCGTCGATACGCTGTGCTGCGGCTCGCACAACCGGGGGCTGGCGCTCGGCTATGGGCGGCTGTACATGATCACCGCTGATGCTCGCCTGATCGCGCTGGAGGCGGCCAGTGGCGCGGTCGTGTGGGACATTCCGGTGGTTGATCCGATGAGCGGCAAGCCAGACGATTTGGCCGCCCTCACAACGGCCGAGGTCGCGTCGTCTGATCGCTTTGCCGACTGGACTCGTTTTGCCGGCAACATGGCGCCGGTGGTGTACGACGGCAAGGTCTTTGTCGGGGTGAGCGGGACCGGTTACAGCGCCGTCCTGGGTGAGGCCGAGACCGGTAGTCCGTCGGTGCTGGGACGGGCCGGCACCCGACGCGGCCTGCGCGCCTTTCTGTCCGCCTACGACGCTGCCCGCGGCAGTCTGGTATGGCGCTGGTACTCAACCGCAGCCGAGGGCTGGGAGGGCGAGTTTGTCGGACGAACCGCATTTGGTGATGTCCTGGAGCGCGATCTGGCTGCCGAGCGGGCCAGTGCCGAGACCTACCGCGAGGCGTGGAAGACCGGCGGCGGCTCGATTTATTCTTCGCCGTCCATCGACCCCGAGTTGGGCCTGATCTATTTCGGGACCGGCAACGCCTCGCCCGGCTATGCCGACGCCACACGCCCGGGCGACAACCTGTATACCGCCTCGCTGGTCGCCCTGGACGTCACAACCGGCCGTCTGCGCTGGTATCACCAACTCGTGCCGCACGACATCTGGGGCTACGACGTGGCCAATCCGCCCGTCCTATTCGATTTCGTGTCCGAGGGGACAACGGTGCGGGCCGTGGCCGAGGTCTCGAAATCGGGCTGGGTGTATCTCTTCGACCGGGCGACGGGCGAGGTGCTGCGGCGCTCCGAGGCGTTCGTGCCGCAGAACGAGCTGATGTTCCGCCGACCGACGCCCGAGGGCATTGTGATTGCGCCGGGCGCGGGCGGCGGGGCGAACTGGCCACCGACCTCCTACAGCCCTCAAACGGGTTGGCTGTACGTGTCGGCCAGCCACAATCCTACCCGCTACGAGCTTGCGCCGGGCCAAGCCGGCCAGCCGGCCGGGGTGGTGTTGTCGTTCGATTCCCGGGCCGAGCGCTGGGGAACGCTCAGCGCGGTTGATCCCCGCAGCGGCCGCATCGTCTGGCAGGTCAAAACCGACCTGCCGCTGCTGAGTGGCTCGGTTGCCACCGCCGGCGGGCTGATCTTTCACGGTCAGTCGAACGGCGAGTTTGTCGCCCGCAGCGCCACCGACGGCGCCAAGCTGTGGCACTTCAACACCGGAGCCGGGGTGAACGCCCCGCCGGTCAGCTACGCGGTGGACGGCACGCAGTTCGTGGCGGTCGCGTCCGGCGGCCACCGCCTGTTCGATTTTCCGCTCGGCGATGCGGTGATTGCCTTTGGACTGTCGGATTAAAGCCCGGGTTCGCCCGTCCCGTCCGAGGTTCCGAGACAACGCACCTGACGCTCCAACTCGAACACGTGCGCATCCCTTACTCCCAGGGCGCGTAAGCTGTCGGCCAGGCGGGTCAGATACTCGGCATTTGAGCCGCTCGGGCCTGTTGCGTGACGGATCTGGCGGGCAATGGCCGACACGGGTGCGGGTCCCAGATACTCCGGGTTGTCACCTGCGGCAATATAGACGCACACTTTGCCGGACGGCTCGGACGCGCCGGAGTAAAACGGCATCCAGCGGCGCTGAAACCCGCCCTGTTCCCGTCGGTCGAGGTAGACCAAGACCGAGTCGAGAGAACGCTCGCTGACGCCGTAGGCCACCCCCCAGCATACCGCCTCGGCCTCGGCGACCAGAGTCACCACCCGCCCCGGCGCGCCGGGCACGCCGCGGTGGTCGGTCGAGCCCTGGTAGAAGCGTCGCGTCCAGCCCCGGATATAGCCGGTTTTGCGCCGAGTGAAGGCAAAGCCCGGGTTCCAGATCAAGGAACCGTAGCCAAAGATCCAGGCTGCATTATGCATTGGAGCGGGGTCGTCCGTGTTGGTCTGAGTCTCGCGGCTGATGACTTCCACCGCCGAGAGTTCTTCCACGACTTCCAAACCATACTTCGCGCCTTGGGGCAAATAGTAGCTGTTGGGACAAAGGAATAGCCGGGTGGGAGATTCTCCCACAGGCTTCAAGCCACGAGAGCAAGGTACGCGGTCCCGCGTCCACGTCAGAGAAAGTACGTCCAGCTTTTCCTTGACCCGTCCACCCCAGCCGGGGTAAACCTCTGGGAGTGAGAGAGGAGCGGATATGTCTCCGGAGCAGGTGTTCAAAAAGCCGTATCTGCGCACGGCCATGATTCCCGGTTCGTTTCCTCTGGCCGGGCCGGATGGGGAGCCGCCGGAGGTCCTGGGGGTGGATCACCTCGATATCACGGTGACCGACCTGTCCCGTTCCGTACCGTTTTACGAAAAGATTCTGGGCGCCCTGGGGTTTCGCAAGATGATCCACCCGCACTACACCGGGTTTCATAACGCCTACCTCATCATCGGCGTCAAGGAGGCGGCGGCGGAAGAGAAAGCCATCGGTCACAACCGGTTCCGAGCCGGCCTGCACCATCTGGCGCTCCGGGTCAGACACCGCCACGACGTTGACCGCTTCCACGATTTTCTGGTGGCCGAGGGGGTGACCGTCTCAGACCCACCGGCCTCCTACCCTGAGTACGGGCCGCACTACTATGCGGTCTTTTTTGCCGACCCGGACGGCATCAAGCTGGAGCTGGTGCACTATCCGGTCCAGTGGGGCTACTGGTCCAAAACCCAACTGGACGGCGCGGATGAGCGGCCCCGGAGTGAACCCGAGTAAGATCCCAACATACGGCAAAAGGAGGATAACTATGCCGAAACTCGAAGACTACGCCAACAAATACCAGGATATCCGTATGCAGCGCCGCAACGGGATTCTGGAGATGACCCTCCACAACAACGGCGGACCCATGGTGTGGAACGAAAGCATCCACCGCGAGTTCGCCTATGCCTGCACCGATATCGGCGCCGACCCGGAAAACAAGGTGGTCATCATGGCCGGTACCGGCGATTCCTTTTGCGCCGATATCGATTTCTCCAGCTTCAGCGGCGATCTGGGCACGCCGCGTGGCTGGGACAAGATCTACTGGGAGGGCAAGCGCCTGCTGCTCAACCTGCTGGACATTGAGGTGCCGATGATTGCTGCGGTCAACGGTCCGGCGCTGATCCACGCCGAAATTGCCGTCTTGTGCGATATCGTCCTGGCCTCGGACACGGCCGCCTTCCAGGACGCGCCGCATTTTCCGAACGGCGTCGTGCCGGGCGACGGGGTGCATCTGGTCTGGCCGCTGGTGCTGGGAGCAAACCGGGGGCGGTATTTCCTGCTGACGGGTCAGAAGCTGTCGGCTCAGGAGGCCCTGAACCTGGGGGTTGTCAATGAAGTCCTGCCCCGAGACGCCCTGCTGGCCCGGGCCTGGGAACTGGCCGAGCAGCTGGCCGAAAAACCGCCCCTGACCCTGCGCTATGCGCGGGTTGCCCTGACCCAGGAACTCAAGCGCCTGATGCGGGACGGGCTAGGCTATGGCCTGGCTCTGGAGGGCCTGGCAGCCATGGACCGTCAGCCGGGAACGTGAGATTGCCGACAATTGGCCGAGCCGGGAAGCTGCCTCAGGGCGGAAACTGAGGAGCGAATCGAGAAGGTGCGCCAGCGTGCCAGCGTGCGTTTCAAGCTGTCGGAAACCGCGCTGGCGCGTTGGATATCCCCACTTCCTGCGGACAAACTCTCCCATGCGGCTATTATAGCCGGGGCCGACCTTTTGCCGTTGTAAATGTGGCTCTTTTTCCTTACGCTTGGGCGACTTGCAACAAGGGCAAAGGAGTCCGATATGAACTCGACCCGTAAACCAGTCGCCGTCGTGGTGGGAGCAACATCCAAGTGGCAGTCCGACGGCCGTAATACCAAACTCGCGCACGGCAAGGTGATCGACGACAGCGATATGCCCGTCGGTGCGCGCTGGGGCATCGGCGGTGCCGTGGCTCAGAAGTTTGCCACAGAAGGCTTCTTCGTCGTGTTGACGACCCGGAATGCCGCCAATGCGTCTGGGTTGGAGCAGGTAATCCGAGAGCAAGGTGGCGAAGGCATGATTGTCGAGCTGGACCTCGTGTCGCACGACTCCATATCACAGGCGTTCGCCCAGATTCGGGAGCAAGCCGGTGACCCGAATGTCTTGATCTTCAACGCGGGCTATCTGGAGGGGCGTGACCTGCCGCCAGAGAAAGAATTGCTTGAGCATATCCCGGTCGAACTCTTTGACACCGCGCAGCACATCTCCAGCCGAGGCCCGTTCTTAGTCGCCAAGGAGGTGTTGCCCGCCATGCGAGAGCGAGGCACCGGCTCTTTCTTCATTTCTAATAACGCGGCGTCCTTGCGCGGACGGAAGCGACTGACAGGACAGTCGTTGTACTATCCGAGAGTGATGATGCGCACGCTGGCGCAGGTGCTGACGGAAGAATATTCCGAGCATGGCATACACGTGGCTAACGTCGTGATAGACGGCCTCATCGACTCTCCAGGCACCCGCGCCCTGCCGATGGCCCAGAAGCGGCCTGAAGTGGTGATGGATCCCGTTAAGATCGCTGAGGCGTACTATTATTTACACACCCAAGACAAATCCTGTTGGACGCACGAACTCCAATTGACGCCATTTTCGACCAAGCCGAGCTTTTAAGGGCATCACCTGAGGACCGACGGCTATAGAAAATTCCGTTCCTTTCGCAATCATCGCTTGGTGCGCGAGGACGTGCCCGGCGTGCTGAACACTGCCGCTACCTGACTTCACGCCGGGAGACTGAGTCCGTTCTCTTGTGCAACGATAGGGGAATCCATGTCGGTCGCTTATACCTACGTTGTATACAAAGCGACGCAACGACTGCCCGAGTCATATGTGAAGATGTTGTTTGAAGGGACGTAGACTGCGGACAGTTTCTTTCTTAATTGCGAACTGCCCAGTGATGGGTTAGTCTGGCACACGGAGTTGGCCGATTACCATCAGGAGGACTTCGACATGCCAATGAAGAATCCGCCCCATCCGGGACTATCTGTACGCCACGATTGCCTGGAGACCCTGGGACTCAATGTCTCAGAGGCGGCGCACAGGCTGGGTATTAGTCGTAAGCAGCTTTCAGATATCGTGAATTGTCGCTCCGGCATTGCGCCTGGAATGGCGGTTCGTCTCGACAAGGCATTCGGCGGCAGCGCCGAGATTTGGTGCTAGCTTCAATCGGCCTACGAACTGGCCCAGGCAAAGCTATAGCTTATCGTGAAACGCTCAGGTTCCTTCTTCTTTTAGGGATATCTTCATGTCGATCACGTCTGTCCGTTTCTGGAATTTCAAAGCGCTCAGAGACTACTCCGTCTCTCTTCAACAGATGAATATTCTTGTAGGACCCAATAACTGCGGAAAGTCAACAATATTGAGTGCATTCCGCGTTCTTGAACAAGCCATGAGAACGGCCCGTTCCCGTCGGGCCACTCGCGTTCAAGCTCATACGGGGAATCAGACAGACGGTCACATCATCCCAGAGCCAACCGTACCAATCCCGATGGAGAACGTACATTCTGATTATACGGACGAAGATAGACGTATCGAGTTTCGTTTCTCGAACAAAAACAAGCTCTTTCTCTTTTTCCCTGCCAGCGGTGGATGTATTCTCTATTGGGATGTAGTAGGGAGACCTGCCGTAACACCCGCTGCGTTTCGGCGAGAATTTCCGATCCAAGTACAAGTTATTCCAGTGCTTGGCCCTATTGAGCAAGAAGAGCAAATTGTCACAGATGAAACAGTTCGACGAGCATCTGGTACGCTCCGAGCAAGTCGGCACTTTCGCAATTATTGGTATAAGAATCCCAATGGCTTTGAACAGTTTCGGTCACTTATAGAACAGACATGGTCAGGAATGTCTATCGGTCGCCCGGAGCTCATCTCCTCACTGGATAACCCCCAACTTGTCATGTTTTGTTCAGAAAATCGTATGGACCGTGAACTCTACTGGGCAGGACTTGGATTTCAAGTTTGGTGCCAATTGTTGACTTACGTGTCACGCTGTGGTGAGTCTGACCTTTTAGTCGTTGACGAGCCTGAAGTTTATCTGCACCCGGATGTCCAGCGTCAGTTGCTTGGAATTCTGAGGGATGTTCGGCCTGATGTTGTTCTCGCAACTCATTCAACTGAAATTTTAGGAGAAGCCGACCCAAGTGAAATACTCCTGGTTGATAAGGCTAGACGTTCTGCAAAACGACTTCGAGATGCTGAGGGAGTTCAACAAGCTCTTGATGTCATTGGCTCCATTCAAAACATTACTCTGACTGAACTTGCAAGAAACCGAAAGCTTCTTTTCGTCGAAGGGCTAAATGACTACAAGATCATCCGACGCTTTGCCAGGAATTTTGCCCTGACTGACTTGGCTTCCGGGAACGGCATTACTGCGCTGGAATCAGGAGGATTTTCTTCATGGCCTCGTGTCAAAGCTCTCGCCTGGGGGTTTCGGAAAACACTAGGCACTGAACTGAAAGTGGCTGCGGTATATGATCGGGACTATCAGTGTGGTGAGGAAATTGATGAGTTGGTCAGTTCTCTTAATACGGAAATTCAGCTTGCCCATATCCATCAGAGAAAAGAGATTGAAAACTATCTCCTCGTCCCTGTTGTTCTCGAAAGGGTAGTAATGCAGCTGATTGCTGAGAAGGCAAGACGGAATGGGATCGATGAAGTTCCCCAAGCGAATGTCATGGATCTTCTTACATTCCTTACCAATGAGGTCAAAACAGATTGCCAAGGCCAGTATGTAAGCAAGTATTGCGAATATCACCGAAGTAGCGGACGTGATCAAGCAACATTGACTTCTGAAGCCCTTTCCCGCTTTGAAAGCGAATGGGCAACGTTAGACACAAGAATGATTTTGGTTCCAGGTAAAAAAATCTTGAAGGCATTCAGGCAACGCTGTCAATCAGAATGGGGTATTACACCTACAGATATCCGCCTCATTGATGGCTTTCAGAGAGACGAGATACCTCAGGATCTTATAAAACTTCTTACAGCTTTAGATGCTTATAGAGGCGACTAGGAGGCATTGTCGGTTTCTTCCATAACCGCGATACGGAGGAAGAAGCGGGGCTGCGGTGCTCCCCTGAGCCACGATTGGATTAGTTGTGGCGGACACGGATCGGGCGAATCCTGATCGGTCAGCATGAAGACGGCAAAACCCTTCGCCGCCTGGTTCAGGCTGCGAGCCTTGTTTTGAAGATAGTCTTTTCCTTTCAGCCCCAGGCGTAGGCTGACAGTAATGCCCAGGCTTGTCAGAATCCGCGTTGAGACAGCCTCGCCCAATATATCTTCAACCGCCAGGACAGCTCTTTTTTCGTTCATTCGAAGAGGCCCAACTGCTCAGCGCCGACCGGTTTCGTCCTGGGCAGGACTACTTCTCCTACGGTCAGACCTGCTTCGAGCAAGGCGCGAACCTCATCAATATCGGCCGCTACTTTGACCTTGGTTCCTTCTTTCGCGGCCGTGAGCAGCAGGACTTCGTGGCCGTCAATCCCCTGCTCTGTCAGAAGCGCATCGCTGTGGGTACTGACCAGGATTTGTCTGCGACGGCTGCGCTGCATGCGGGAGATGAGAGGAGCGAGCTGTGCCACAATGGCCGCGTTCAGCGAAAGCTCTGGCTCCTCCAGCAAGAGGAGCGCATCACTTTCCAGGAGCGACCACAGAAAGCCGATCAGACGAAGCGTACCGTCGGAAAACTGGTCTTCTCGCTGCAAGCCCGCCTTCGGGCGCCAGTGAGAGTAGAGCGCTTGGAGATGTGGGCGTCCCGTGGCCGAGTCTCGGATAAATTGGAGCTGCTCAAGCTGGGGGACGGCGACTTTCAGGGCCTGTTCAATTTTTGACAGACGAGATCGACGGGTTTTCTCAGGTGTGTTCGCCAGGCGTTCCAGCAGCCCCTGCCCAAAGGGATCGTCTTCAAGGATACGTCCCTGTATGGCATCGGCGAATCGCAGGAGTTGGGGAACCACATGCAGATAGGTGACCGCCTGAAAAAAGCGGACGACCTCTCGGAAATCTCTGTTGACGTTTATCTGTTCGAGAAAGGTCTGGGTGAGTCGGTCTCGATCCTTTCTGTCTTCTGCGTTGGGTCTGTCCAGAATCTGTTGGTTTTCCTTCCAGACCCGTTCGTGGGTGAGGTAGGGGAGGCGATAGCCTCGCGTTTCCTGGCGCAGACCAAGAGCATAGCGCCACGTCGGGGGCTCGCCTGCGCCCTCGGCAAGGTGAATCTCCATGGCGATTTCCGGGTCCTGTCGCGCCGCCAGGCTCCGAATCTTCGACACCCCTCCCCGATCTTTGACTGCCTTTTGGAGCCCTCCTCCTTCGGGCTTGGCAATATCTCGCAGAAAGCGAAACACGTCGAGGAGGTTCGATTTACCCGCAGCGTTCGGTCCGACGATGAACTGGCGCTCACGGAGATCGACATCCACAGCTCGGAAGTTCCGCCAGTTCTTGACTGTGATATGGCTGACAATCATGGTCGGGGCTCCGAAAATTCTATACTCAGATCATGATAGCTGTTCGGGAACGCTGCTGTAAGCCGCTGCTTTCATACACCGGTTAGGACAGGCTTCATGGGACAGACGACTGCGGATAATCAGTGCGGGCTGAGGAGTTGCTGATCGTTGGTTCCCCAGCGCCGCGCTCGCTCGATTTTCCAGCGCCGCTCCTGTTCGGCTATCCAGCGCCGCCGCTTGGCCGCCCGCTCCCGGATCAGCCTGCTCATCCGTCCGGCCTCGGTACTGGTCTGGCTGGGGTCGCGCAGGTTCAGCTCGCGCTCCAGAATACCGCGTTTCCACCACACCGCCTGGAGGTGTTTTTTGGCCAGATTGAAGGACGGAAAGAGCACTCCCAGACGACGGAAGCGCTCCTCTCGGTCCCTGGCGGCGATCTCGCCATCGCTGCGCCACTTGCTGACCACTGGCCTGAAAATCAGCTCGGCGTAGTGCGCCACCAGGGCGTTCAGATAGACGTCTATCAAGCCGTCCGGTTGGGCCAGGGATGCGGAATCTGGCAGTGTCCGCCTCGCAATTTCCGAGAAGACTCGGGTGGTGGCGATGAGAGATGCGTGGGCTCTGGCCGTGGCATAGGTGGTGTCGTGCTCCTGTCGGGCCAGCAGAGAGGGAAAGGCCCGCCAGTCCTCAGGCGTGCGCAGAGCCGGTGCCGCGTCGGACGGCGGCTTGCGCGGGTAGGGCGGCGGCAGTCTGTCACTGTCCCGAAAAATGAGAACTGGCGGAACGGCCAATATCTCCCGGCTGTGCTGGCGTGCGACCCACTCGGCGTGCGCGTCGTCGTCCTCCAGTATGGAGCGAAAGGTCTGCCGCACGTCTCTGATGTCCGGTTTGTCCAGATTCGTCCAGCCGTGGCGTATGCTTTCGGCGGCCAGATACCTGGCCAGCGCCGTTTCCTCCTGGCCGATGAGAACGTGGTAGCGCTGAATGAGGACCTGAGACGTCCACGCTCCGAGGCCGATATCGCACACCGCAGGCAGGCTGCTCAGCGCGACGAGGACGACTAGCGCGCGGACGACGCGAGTGTCTCCGGCCAGGTGCTTCCTGCTTGTTCCCCAAAGCGCCGCCCCTGCGCTGAGACAGGCCAGCAGACCGGCCACCCCCAGCCCGACCGACCAGGCGGTATAGGCTTTGAGCCCGATCTGAAACCGCAGCAAGCCGTGCTCGATGAGCCGCAACCCCTCTGGGTCCAGGCTGTAGGACAGGCCCTTGAACACGAACAGCAGGACTGACAGCGCCCCGTAGGCAAGCACGACGGGCCAGACGGTCGGAGCGACGATTGCCCCCAGCCGCCTGCCGCGACGATCTCTCAACCATAGCCCGAAGCCAAGCAGGGCAAGCAGGCACACCGGCCAGGTCCAGACTACAAAGACCCCTCCGAGCCCGGCCGCCCCACACACGGGCAGAGCCCGGACAGTGCGTGTCAGCCATGGCGGCGGCCAGTAAGCCGAAGCGTGATTCGTGTTGGACAAGACTCTTCCGTCGCTCGAAGGTCGGGGCCTGGGTCACTCACCGGGCTCGACCGCGCGCGACACATCCTTTCTGACGACTCGGCGCGTACAGGTGTAATCTCAGCATAGCGCTCGGGTCCCGACCGTTGCAACAATCCGCCGACCCGCCTATAAGGCCGAGAGAACCTGCTCAGTCGAGCGTGTTGCAAAGGAGGGGGCGTATGGCGACGGCGATAAAAATCGACTGCAATGTGGACGTTCCGATGCCGGACGGAGTCGTGCTGCGGGCCGATGTGTATCGCCCCGACGATACCGCCCGCCATCCGGTCCTGCTGGCACGCCTGCCGTACAACAAAGACCTGTCCCTCATTACTCTGTCTCTGCTCAGTCCGGTCCGCGCCGCAAAACACGGCTATGCGGTCGTGCTGCAAGACACCCGCGGCCGCTTCAAGTCGGAAGGGACGTTTGTCCCGTTTGCCGACGATGCCCGGGACGGGGCGGACACCATCGCCTGGTGCGCGGACCAGGCCTGGTCAGACGGCCGGGTGGGCATGTTTGGCGCGTCGTACTACGGTGCGACCCAGTGGCTGGCCGCGACCGCCAGGCCGCCGGCCCTCAAGGCCATGGTGCCGACGATCACCGCGTCCGGTTACCACGAGGGCTGGACCTATCAGGGCGGGGCGTTTCAGCAGGGGTTTATCCAGTTCTGGACCGCTGGCCTGGCGGTGGAAACCCTGGGGCGCCTGGGCAGCGCGCCGGACGACGCGCTGCCCAGGCTGTACGGCACGATTTTCGGCATAAACGATGCCTATCAGGGCCTGCCCCTCAGCGACTTTGCGCCGGCCGGAGTACCGGGTCTGATGGACCACTACCGTGAGTGGCTCAGCCACCCGTCCCAGGATGACTACTGGGAAGCATGGCGGATCGAGTCGAAGTACGCTGACCTGGATGTGCCGGCCCTGCACATCGGCGGCTGGTACGACATTTTTCTGGAAGGCACGCTGCGCAACTATGTCGGCATGCGCCGTCATGCCAAGAGCGCCCGGACCCGCGAGCGGCAGCGCCTGTTTGTCGGACCGTGGCTGCACGGTCTGTTTGATCGGGTCGTCGGTGAGGTCGATTTTGGGCCAAGCGTGCTGCTTGATGCGGTCAACCTGGGCGGCATGCATCTCAAATGGTTTGATCACTGCCTGCGGGATGCGCCCGATTCGAGCGCGCCGGTCCGGATTTTCGTCATGGGCGCCAACACCTGGCGCAATGAGAACGAGTGGCCGCTGGCCCGCGCCGTGCAGACCCGCTACTATCTGGCCGGCCAGGGCCGGGCCAACAGCCTGAGCGGCGATGGCCGCCTGCTGAGCCAGCCGGCCGATAGGCAGACCGCTGACACGTTCCTGTACGACCCCGAGCGGCCGGTGCCCTCGCGGGGTGGCTGTACGCTGTTTCCCGGCGCCCAGAGCGCCGGCCCGCGCGACCAGCGTCCGGTCGAGGAGCGGGATGACGTGTTGGTCTATACCTCTGAGCCCGTGGACCGGCCGACCGAGGTGACCGGACCGGTCGAGGCGGTGATTTTTGCCGCCACCGACGGGCAAGACACCGATTTTACCGCCAAGCTGGTTGCCGTGACTGCGGACGGGCGCGCCCTCAACCTGTGTGACGGCATTCTGCGGGCGCGCTACCGCAACGGCCTGTCCCGGCCGGAGCTGCTGGAACCCGGCACGGTCTACGAGTACCGCATCCAGCTCGGTTCGACCAGCTTTCAGTTTACCCCGGGCGAGCGCATCCGGCTGGAGGTGTCGAGTAGTAATTTCCCGCGTTTTGATCGCAACCTCAACACCGGTGGCCCGCTCGGTCTTGAGGCTGCGGGCCGGCCTGCGGTCCAGCGAGTGTGGCACGGCGGCGCCC
The DNA here is from genome assembly GCA_965243735.1 of uncultured Binatia bacterium (SeqCode). GTDB lineage: Bacteria > Desulfobacterota > Binatia > Bin18 > Bin18 > JAAXHF01. The sequence continues at coordinate 382,250 of CBDEVZ010000008.1, read as the reverse complement.
GGCCGTCACACCTGGTGTTGCCGATCATTCCACCGGCCTAGGCCGACGCTTCCCCAGCCCGAGAAAGTGGAGAAAGGGGCCAGCATGACAAGCAAAGTGTGTATCTCGTTTGCCGGATCGTCCGGGCTGGGCGGCTTCCCGGCCTACCCGCCGGAACTGGCAGACCAACTCCAGGCCGAGTTTCCCGCCGCCCGCATCAGCCTCATCCAGGACCCGGCTCAGCGCCCAGCCGAGCTGGCCGACGCCGAAGTGCTGTTTGCCGTCCGTTTCAGCCCGCAGGATTTGCAGGGCGCCCAACGGCTCAAGTGGCTCCACCTGGCCTCGGCCGGGGCGACCCACGTCTTGTTCCCGGAGATGGTCGCCAGCGATGTCGTCATCACCAACTCGCGAGGGCTGCACGGCATTCCAATTGCCGAACACATCCTGGGCGTGATGATCATTCTGGCTCGCCAACTCCACGTGGCCTACCGCCATCAGCTCGAAGGCAAATGGCCGCGACGCGAGATGTTTGACCTGTACCCAACCTTTTCCGAACTGTACGGCCACACGGCCGGGATCATCGGCCTGGGCGGCATCGGCCTGGCGGTTGCCGAGCGGGTCAAGGCCATGGGCATGCGGGTGATTGCCACCAAGCGCCGGGTTGAGGCCGTACCGCCGTGTGTGGATGAGGTGTTGGCTCCCGAGGGCTTGGCGCGTCTGTTGCAGGAGTCGGATTTTGTCATCGTCGCCGCCCCGCTCACGCCGCAGACGACCGGTTTGATCGGCGAGCAGGAACTGCGGCTGATGAAGCCGACCGCCCATATCATCAATGTCGGGCGCGGCCCGATCATTCAGGAGCCGGTCCTGGTCCGCGCCCTCAAAGAGGGCTGGATTGCCGGGGCCGCCCTGGATGTGACCGACCCCGAGCCGCCGCAGCCCGACAGCGAGCTGTTTGGGCTGCCGAATGTGATCCTGACCCCGCACTACTCGGGCTTACGCTCCGAGTACTGGAAGCATGCGACCGAGGTCTTCAGACCCAATCTGGCCAAGTTCCTGCGGGGTGAGACGCTCGACAATGTGGTCGATAAACACGGCGGCTACTGAGACCTGGGGCTTCCTCTACTGCACGAAGGCGTCCCGGCCTCGGGCGTAGGCAAAAATATTCTGGGCCGAGTTGCGGTTGACCATCTCGCGGCCGTACATCGGGTGATGCATGCTGCGGACCTCGTGTTCGAGTTCGCATAGCAGCTTGCCCGTCTTGGGGTTCACAATGGCCTGGAACCGATATTGATAGTCGTTGGACTCTTCGGTGATCAGCTTGTGGCGCTTGAGAAAAGCGTGGGGGCTCGAAAAGTCGGCCACATAGACGGCGATATGGTGCCCGTCATACTCGGGCAGGGACCGGTCGGTTTCCCGGAAGCGCAACATCTGGGCGCAGCCCATGCCGACCTGGGCCATTGTGCCCTGCTTGTCTTTGACCACCGTCGCCGGGGCGTTCATGACCGTGCGGTAGAAGTCGGCGATCCCCCGGGCGGTCCGGGGTTTGACCAGCGCCTCTACGTAGGGCATGCCCAGGCTGATATCGCCGAACTCTGAACTCGGAGCGTGGCAGCGGATCTGATTGCCCCACGGACAGGTCACCTCGACGTGGTCTTTGCGGGCCTTCCAGCCGAAGGCCGTGCCGGACAGTTTATCTTCGAGTCTGGTCAGCCGCCGTTGCAGCGCATTGAGGTCGGACACGACCAGACCGATACAGCCGGTGAACACCTGCGGGTCACGGGTCGGCAGGTGGAATTGTTGCTCACCAACATTGACCCACATATTCTCCGGCCCGACCATCATATATGGGTCGCGGGTCAGGCCGAGTCCTGAGATGTAGAAGCGGAGCGCGAGTTCCTGGTCGGGAACCGTCACATTGACGTGTTCCATGCCGATGATGTTGCCAACGTCCTGCGTTTTGCGGTCGTATTTGGGCTGGGCCATGTTTCCTCTCCTTCATGAAACGGTGTGAGGCTGATTATTTCCTTGACCGCCTGCTTTTGCAAGCTTGGCAGTCCGACCTCCGAGGTGGTAAGCTGGCCCGGTTTGCAGCGCCAGTGGAACAGGGGAGGTCCCATGTCGGCACTCGACCATATTCGCATTCTCGATTTGACCCATTACGAAGCCGGACCGGCCTGCACCGAGCTGCTGGGCTTTTTAGGCGCCGATGTCATCAAGCTCGAACCGCCGGGCCGGGGGGAGCCGGGCCGCAGCTTCGTGCGTGACAAGCCGGATGTGGACTCATATCTGTTTGTGCTGCTGAACGCCAATAAGCGCGGCATCACTCTCGATCTCAAGTCCGAGTCGGGCAAAGACCTGTTCCGCTCGCTGGCCCGCCAGGTCGATGTGGTGATCGAAAATTTCTCGCTGGGCACGATGGAGGAGTTGGGGTTGGGCTACCAGGCCCTCAGCGAGATCAACCCCCGCCTCGTCTACGCGACGATCAAGGGCTATGGCACCTACGGTCCGTGGAGCAGCTATAAGAGCTTCAACTCGGCCGCCCTGGCCACCGGCGGTGCGATCAGCATCACCGGCCTGCCGGGCGGACCGCCGATCAAGCCCGGCCCGACCATCGCCGATACCGGGACCGGCCTGCACTGCGCGGTCGGTATCTTGTCGGCTCTGCTCCAGCGCGACAAAACCGGTAGCGGCCAACACGTCGAGGTCGCCATGCAGGACGCCATGGTGAACTACGGGCGGGTGCCCATGCGCCACCATCTTCAGACCGGCGCGGTGGTGGAGCGCAGCGGCAACCGGCTCAGCCATGCCGCCCCGACCGACACCTATCCCTGCCATCCCGGCGGACCCAACGACTACGTCTACCTGATGGCCACCACCCCGGCGATGTGGGACGCCCTGCTGCGGGTCATTGAGCGGGCCGACCTGATTGACGACCCGCGCTACACCAAGCGCGCCGAACGCAACGAGCGTTTTGACGAAGTGTACGAGATCATCAGCGCCTGGACCCGGCAGCACGACAAGTTCACCGTCATGCGCAAAATGGGTGAGGTTGGGATTCCGTGCGGTGCGGTATTCGATTCCCAGGACATCCTGAGCGATCCCCACCTGCGCGAGCGGGGCATGGTGGCAACGGTAGAGCATCCCACCCGGGGTGAGATCACCATGCCGACCTGCGCGGTTCAGCTCGACGATTCGCCGCTCGACCTCAAACCCGCCCCGCTCCTGGGCCAGCACAACGCCGAGGTGTATCAAGACCTGCTGGGGCTGAGCCCTGAAGCGGTCAAGGATTTGAAGAAAGAGGGAGTCATTTAACAACGCGAGGGTGTCTGCCTGTCGATGTTGAGTCGTTCAAACCGGAGGCTTGGGTAATCGACCCACGCCCTAGGCTTATTGGCCGGCCAGGGCGTCCATCTTTTCGGCGAGGTCGAAGTCGAGCTGGCTGATGCCGCCCACATCGTGGGTGTTGAGATCGACCCGGACCGTGCTGTAGACGTTGAACCACTCCGGGTGGTGGTTCATGGACTCGGCGACCAGGGCTGCGCTGGTCATAAAACCGAAGGCCTGCACGAAGTCCTGAAACTTGAACTCGCGGTGGAGCTTGCCCTCGACTACGGTCCAGCCGGGCCGACTCGTCAAGGCGGTCTGAATCTCGGTGTCTGAAAGTTTGCGGCGTGCCATAGCTGCCTCCTTTGCGTATGGGGAATATCGACTCACAATCTTGACAGCCGAACAACAAGAATGCCAGAGTAGGCGGGTCAAAAAGGAGAAGAGCATGGCTCAGACTGCGTCTCTACAGTCTCCGCATCTTGAAACCCAGTACGACGACCTGATTGAAGACCTGTTTGCCCGCGGGGTGACCGACGGACTGCCGGTCGTGCCGCCGACCGAAGAGCGGGTGCAGGCCATGCTTGACGCGGTGGACCGCGATCCCCAGGAGGTCCTTGGCGCGGTCGGCCCCAACTACGGTCCGGCCAGCGTCGAAAAAGTCGCCATCAATGCGGTCATGGCCGGCTGCCATGCGAGCTTCTTTCCGGTGGTTGTGGCTGCGGTGGAAGCCATATGCGAGGAGCAGTTTGCCCTGCACGCGATTAACGTCACTACCTTCTCGGCCACGCCGCTGACAATCATCAACGGCCCGATCCGTCGCCAGATCGGGGTCAACTGCGGCCATAACGCCCTGGGCCACGGCTTTCGGGCCAACGCCACCATCGGCCGCGCGATTCGTCTGATTATCCTCAATATCGGCGGCGCCAAGCCGCAGGAAATCTGCAAAGCCACCCTCGGTCATCCCGCCCAGTTCACCTTCTGTGTGGGCGAGGACGAGGAGGAGAGTCCCTGGGAGCCGCTGCACGTCGAGCGCGGCTTTCGGCCCGAGCAGAGCACAGTGACCCTGTTTGGCGGGCACTCACCGTTTCAGATCAGCGACCACGCCAGCCGCACGGCCGAACAGCTGGCCCTGTCCCTGGGCTGGACCATGACCTCGGTCTGGAACCACAAGAACTTCCCGGTTTTTTCCGATACCGCCCTGATTCTGGGACCGGAGCACGCCAAGACCTTTGCCCAGGACGGCTGGTCGAAAGATGACATTCGGCAGTTTCTGTTCGAGAAGATCCGCCGCCCATACCGCGAACTCCAGCCTGGGGTCAACGGCGGCGAGGGCGCCGGTGTCAGCATGCTCAGAGGGGTCAACGCCGACAAACAGCCGCCGACCGACGACACCCTGTACCCCAAGTTCCCCAAGCCCGAGAGCATCCTCATCCTTGTCGCCGGCGGCACGGCCGGCCGGTTTTCCGCAGCCGTGCCCGGCCTGGTGCGCGGCAGCTCGGGCAGTACCATCACCACAAAAGCAATTCAGCCTGCATAAGGAGGAACGCATGACACGTTTACTGGATCCGACCTCTCAGGTCGAACGCAAGAGCCTCGATTTTGCCCCACGGCTGGAGAGCCTGGCCGGGACAACGATCGGCCTGCTCGATATCAATAAGGCCAAGGGCGAGTTTTTCCTGGACCGTCTGGAAGAAGTCCTGGTTCAGCAATACGGGGTCAAAGAGGTCTTGCGCCGCCGCAAGGTGACTCCGGGCCGCACCGTTCCGGTTGAGGTCAAACAGGAGTTGCTGGAGCGCTGCGACGCGGTGATCGAAGCCCTCAGCGATTGAGGGGCCTGCATTTCGTGCAGTTCGCACGATGTGGTGGGTTTTGAAGAACACGGCATTCCGACCGCCAATGTTGCCACAACCGAGTTTATGACCGCAGCCCACGCCCAGTGTACGGCCCTGGGGCTGCCCCAGTACGAGCCCGTCCTGGTGCCGCATCCGATTCAGCCCAAGCTGCCGGAAGAGGTGCGCGGGCTAGTGGACGGCGTGGTTGATCAGATTGTGGCCAAGCTGCTGAGAGCCAAGGAGCGGCAGGCAGCCTGACCGCGCCGACCGAGAGCGACCGATGCCGAGTGTTATCGCCACCGGCCTGGCCTTTCCCGAAGGCCCGGTGTGGGCGGCCGACGGCAGCCTGTACGTCACCGAGATTGGGGCCGGCCAGATCCGGCGCATTGCTCCTGACGGCGGGCTGTCGGTGTTCGCCACACCGGGCGGTGGGCCGAACGGCGCGGCCCGCGGACCCGACGGCGCCCTGTATGTGACGAACAACGGCGGCTTTGCGTGGCACAACGGCCTGCCGGTCGGACCGGCCGCAGACTATGAAACCGGCCGAATCGAACGCATTGAGCCCGACGGCACGGTCCGGCGGCTGTATACCGAGTGTGACGGGACGCGGCTCAGCGCCCCTAACGATCTGGTCTTTGACGACCAGGGGAATTTCTACTTTACCGACCCGATTCAGCGCGACCCGACCCGCCGCGAACCTCTCAACCGGCCGACCGCTCGACCCGGACGGGTCTACTACGCCAGTCCCGACGGCGGCTTCATCCGGCAGGTAGCCGGCCCCCTCCAGCATCCGAACGGGATCGGCCTCAGCCCGGACGGCAGGACGATGATGGTGGCCGAAACCTTTGCCGCCGGGCTGTGCGCCTTCCCCATTCTCGGTCCCGGACAGCTGGGCGAACAACGCCCGTTCGGCAGCCTGCCCAGCGGCTACCATCCCGATGGTTTCTGTGTGGATGAGGACGGCTATGTGCTGGTGTGTGGGGTGCTGGGCGGTGGTATTGTCGTCTTCGACCCGGACGGCCGGCAGGTCGATGTTCTGGCCTGCGAGGACAAGGCCGTCACCAACGTCGCGTTTGGCGGATCGGACTACACGACGCTGTACATCACCGAGTCGGGCCTGGGCCGGGTGGTGACCCGAGCCTGGCCACGCCGGGGACTGGTGTTGTTTCCTGATCGGACGGCCTGAGCGGGCCTCAGCCGCGGACGCGCTTCATTTCTTCGGTCAGCGGGGCAATGGTCTCGGCGTCAAAATAGTCGTGCCAGCGGCAGATCTTGCCCTCGGCGTTGAATGCAAACAGGCCGACCACCGGCAGCTTGACGGTGACATTGCCGACCACCCAGGTTTCGAGCCGCTCGTTCATGACCGTATCGCCGGACGAGGTGGTATGCTTGATATCCATCTTTTGCAGTAGGTTATTGTCGCCCTCGATAAAACTCTCCAGAACCTGGCGCACCCCCGCATGGCCGGTCACCGGCTTCCAGGGGATATTATGATAGTCCACATCGTCTGACAGATACTGGACGCTCTTGGCCAGCTCACCGTCTTCCAAAGACAGGCAGAAGTCGGTCACTTTCTTTTCGTTCTCGGCGCTCATAGGTTCCTCCTTGATGCTGCTTAGGACTGGCGTTTGCTGGCCGCAGCCATGAACGCCTCGCTCGTTTTGGCGTCAAAATAGTCGTGCCAGCGGCAGATTTTTCCCGTCGCATCGAGCTCAAACAGGCCGACCACCGGCAGCTCGAGCCGCACGTCGTCAAGCGCCCAGGTCTCCAGGCGTTCGTTCATGACGATATTGCCGGACGAAGCGGTATGCGTGATGTCCATCCCGACCAGGGCGTTGTTGTCGCCATGGACAATCGGGTCCAGGATGTGTCGCACTGCGGCATGGCCGCTGACCGCTTCCCAGGGCATGTTGTGGTACACGACATCGTCCGCCAGATACTCTACGCTCTTGCCCATATCCGCAGCGTGCCAGGAGTTGAGAAAGTCGGTGACCTTTTGTTCGTGCTCGGCGCTCATACGCTCCTCCTTAGCCGGGTGTCATTTGCCGTAGCCGTAAAAGCCCTGGCCGGCTTTGCGGCCCAGATAGCCGGCGGCCACATAATTCCGCAGCAGGGGGCAGGGCCGGTATTTGTCGTCGCCCAAGCCGTGGTGGAGCCGCTCCAGGACCGCTAGACAGGTGTCCAGCCCGATCAGATCGGCCAGGGCCAGCGGGCCCATGGGCTGGTTGGTGCCCAGCTTCATGCCCTGGTCGATATCTTCGACCCCGCCAACCCCTTCGTACAGGGCATAGATGGCCTCGTTGATCATGGGCAGCAGAATACGGTTGACAATGAACCCGGCGTAATCTTTGGCCAGGATCGTGGTCTTGCCCATCTGCTTGGCCAGGTCGTCAACAGTCTTAAGCGTTTCGTCGGCCGTCACCAGACCGCGCACAATCTCCACCAGCTGCATCACCACCGGCGGGTTCATGAAGTGCATGCCGATGACCGTCTCAGGTTTGGTGGTGACCGCTCCGAGCTGGGTCAGCGAGATGGACGAGGTGTTGCTGGCCAGGATGGTCTCGGGCCGCGTCACCCGGCTCAGCTGTTCAAACAGGTCTTTTTTGATCGCATAGTCTTCCGGAGCGGCTTCGATGACCAGATCCACATCCCGCATATCGGCCAGATTGCTGGTGCCGCGCAGACGCTCCTGGATAGCCTGCTGTTCCTCAGCGGACAGTGTGCCACGGTCGGTGAGACGGACCAGGTTGCGCTGGATGTTGGCCAGCGCGCGATCAACCAGATCGGTCGTCACGTCGTACAGCAGGACCGAAAATCCGGCCTGGGCGGCGACCTGTCCGATACCGCTGCCCATCTGACCGGCACCGACAATACCGAGGGTGCGAATATCCATAACGTATGCGACCTGTGAGGCGAACGACCTAGCCGCTGCCCTCTTCTCCGACCTGGTGCAGCCTGCCGTGGCTGCCGGTCTGGGAGCCGATCCACACCTGTCCGCCCTCGTAGAGTTCTTTTTTCCAGATCGGGACGCTTTCCTTGAGGGTGTTGATGGCGTAGTGGCAGGCCTCAAAGGCCGCGTGACGGTGGCTTGAGGACACCGCAATGGCCACGCTGGCCTGACCGATATCGACACGGCCGAGGCGGTGGATCATGGCGATCTTGAGGACCGGCCAGCGCTCCAGGACCTGCTGGCCGATTTTGGTCATCTCTTTTTCGGCCATGCCCGGATAGCACTCGTACTCCAGACGGATGACTTGGCGGCCCTCGTTGGTATCGCGGGTGGTGCCGACAAAGCTGGCCATGGCTCCGGCACCCGGGTCGGCCACAAAATCGCTCAGCTCCTGCATGTTGATCGGCTCTTGGGTGATCTTGGCTAAGATACGGGTTTCCGGCATGACTCCCCCACTCACCGGCGGAATGAATGCAAGCTCGTCATCATCTCGAAGGCGGTACTCCCTGTCAACGTATTCCTGGGCCACGGCAAAGGCGACCGAGCGCTCAAGCTCGGCCAACTCTGGCCGCTCCTCGGCCAGCAGCTCCCACACCTGACCCACGCTGGCGCCGTCTGGAATCTCGCGGGTTTCCTCGGCTTTACCCAGCCGTTCGCGCAGCGAGGCAAAGTAGCGCAGCCTAATGCGCATGGCGCTCTCCTCGACAAGGTGAACGAGGATCTCTTCCTGTTCGTATGGTCATCCTCGTCCACCTTGCAACACAAACAGCATATGGCCCAGTTCGGGCAAGACCAGCTTGGTCATGCCCAACTCGACCGCGCCGGTCGAGCCCGGCAGCGAAATGATGACCTTGCCCTGGGCCACGCCTGCGGTGGCGCGGGTCAGCATGGCGGCCGAGCCGATGTCTTCATAACTCAGCATGCGAAACATCTCGCCAAAGCCGGGAATCTCTTTTTCCAGCAGGCCCTGAATCGCCTCAAATGTGGTATCACGCGGCGCAATGCCGGTCCCGCCGTTGGTCAGGATCACGTCCACATCGGGCCGGGCCAGCAGCGCTCGGACCGCAGCCGTGATCTGGTCCGGCTCATCTTTTAGAATCTGGTAGGAGACCACCGGCTGCTCGTGCTCGGCCAGCAGGGCTTTGATGCGTTGACCGCTCTTGTCGGTAGTTTCGTCGCGGGTATCGCTGAGGGTGATGACCGCGCAGCGGACCGTACGGTGGGCCTTGTTTTTATGTTCGTGAACCGCCATAGCAGTATCCTGAATGAAGGGTGAAGAGTGAAAAGTGACGAGTGGCTAGTGGAAAGAGATGGGCTCGCTACTCACTAACCACTCGTCACTGACTACTGACCACATCCTATAGTCTCAGCCGACACTCTCGCAACCCTGTGGAGGAACACCTGTGGCCGTCGTGATTAAAAAACTCGATCAGCAGCGGCATGAACTCAAAGCCCTGCGCTATTTGCTGGAATACCACCCCCGCAGTCTTCAGGACCGTGAGGCCCTGCCCGAGCGGGACGATTTTCAGATCGCCGATTGCCGGCGCATCTACGACGCGTTGCTGGCTGCGGCAAGCTCACAGGCAGCGGCCGAGGCGATTGAGGCGCTGGATCTGGAAGAGACGGAGGTGGAGTCGTTTCTGCGGCTCGGCGGACAGTTCTACCATGCCTATCCCGGCCTGGTAAAAGAACGCGGCCAGGAGTTCCGGGACGGCAACATGCAGCTCATCAATCCGGGTGAAGATATGTAGGGGCATATCCGTTGGGTTGGTGATATGGCGGCCCGCCCCTACAAAACCGGGATATACGAGCCCTCGGGCGCCAGGCCGGCGCAGGCTTGGGGATGGAGCATCTCGGCCAGCAGCTCGATGCTCTCGACAATGCGCGGGCCCGGCCGGTTGAAATAGGCGTTGCCGTCAACAATATATACCCGACCGGCCTGCACCGCAGGCAGCCGTTGCCAGTCGGGATGAGCGGTCAGGGTCGGCAGCTCCGCCTGTGACTGGGCAATCGGAAAGCCGCACGGCATGATGACGACCACCTCCGGTTGTGTCTCAAGCAGGCGGTCCCAACTCAGCGTCGGGCTGTGATCCCCGGCAGCGGCCAGGTCGTACGTCCCGCCGGCGATCTCGACCATTTCGGGAACCCAGTTCGCCGAGGCCATCAGCGGGTCCAGCCACTCCAGACACGCCACCCGCGGGCGTTCGAGATGGCGGGTGCGCTGCTCGACCTTCCAGACCCGTTTCTTGAGCGCACGCAGCAAATCCTCGGCCTGCTCGTCCTGACCCAGAGCCTGGGCCAAGCCCTGCATATCGTACCAGATATCCCCCAGGCGCTGGGGGCTCAGCGACACAAGCGCGACATCCGAGGCCAGCAGAGACTGCACCGCCCGCTCTACCTCGGACACCGACACGGCGCACACCTCGCACTGGTCCTGGGTGACAATCAGGTCGGGTTTAAGATCACGGAGGAGGTCGGTTTTCAGCCGATAGACGCTCAGGCCGTCCTGGACCAGCTGGCGGACGCGGTCGTCAATCGCCCGGCTTGTCCCGGACGGGTCGAGCTTGGGTTCGGTCAGGATCGGCAGACCGACCACCTCGGCCGGGTAGTCGCACTCGTGCGACACGCCGACCAGACGTTCAGCCATGCCAAGGGCGCACACCATTTCGGTACTGCTCGGAAGCAAAGAGACAATCCGTTGTGGCTGAGACATATCTCGATCCTGGGCGGGAAACGTTACGCAAAACGGCGAACGATGGGTAAAAGCAATAGCCACACCGTTTGCCGTTCATCATTCAGCATTCATACTTCAGCGTTTCACCCGCTCCCCGTATGTTTTTTCGGTTCGACCTAAGCTACCATCCCGCCCCCCGGGCCGCAACGAAGCCCTTGCCCTAGCTGGGGAGACTCGCTACAAAAATCGCAATGGACGCGCGCAAGGTCTATATTGAAACCTACGGCTGTCAGATGAATATTGCCGACACCGAACTGCTCGTCGGGCTGCTCAAACCGCACGGTTATGAGCCGACCCGGCAGGCCGACGACGCCGATGTGATTCTGCTCAACACCTGCGCGATTCGGGAGCACGCCGAGGAGCGCGTGCTCAAACGCCTGGCCGCCCTGGTGCATCACAAAACCCGCCGTCCCGAGGTGCGTCTGGGGCTGACCGGCTGTATGGCCCAGCACCACCGCGACCAGCTGCTGGACAAAGCGCCCTTCCTCGACCTCGTGCTCGGCCCCGATGCCTACCGCAATCTGCCGGCTCTGTTGGACCAGGACGACCCCGCCGATCCTCTGGTCTCGGTACGGCTCGACCGGGACGAGACCTACGCCGACGTGTCGCCGGTCCGGGCTGAGGGGGTGCGGGCCTGGGTGACGGTCATGCGCGGCTGCGACAAATTCTGCACCTTCTGCATCGTGCCCTACGTCAGGGGACGTGAGCGCAGCGTGCCGGTCCAGACCCTGCTCGACCAGGTCCGGGACGTGGCCGAGCAGGGCTATAAGGAAGTCGTGTATCTGGGTCAGACCGTCAACGCCTACCACCACGACGGGTGCGACTTTGGAGCCTTGCTACGCCGGACCGCAGCCATCGATGGCATTGAGCGTATCCGTTTCACCTCGCCCCACCCCTCGGACATGACCGATTCGACCATCGAGGCCATGGCCGACTGTCCGAAAGTCGCCCCCTACCTCCACCTGCCGCTCCAGTCGGCTTCGAACCGGGTGCTGGCCCGGATGGAACGCGGCTATACCATTGAAGCGTATACGGCTCTGATGGAACGCTTGCGGACAGCCGTTCCCGACCTCGCCTTTTCGACCGATATCATTGTCGGCTTTCCGGGCGAGGATGAGGACGACTTCCAGGCCACCTGTGACTTCATGCGGGCCGTCGAGTATGACTCGGCCTTCATGTTCAAGTATTCGGCCCGCCAGGGCACCAAAGCCTATAAGTGGGAAGAGACGCTGTCGGAAGAAGAAAAAGGCCAACGCTTGCAACAGATCATTCGTTTGCAGGAAGGCATTTCCGGCGCGCTGAACCAGCGACAGGTGGGCCGCAGCGTCGAGGTTCTGGTCGAGGGGCCGGCAAAACGCCAGAAGGACTGGCTGGCCGGAAAGAGCCGGCAGTTCAAGACGGTGGTCTTTCCGGCCAACGGTGCCCAGCCGGGCGATCTGGTCCGGGTAAACGTGACCTCAGCAACTGCCCATACGCTGGTGGGGGAGGGGTTGGAAACGCTGAATGAGGAACGATGAACGCTGAATGAGGACACTTTCAGCGTTCTGCATTCCTCATTTTTTCTCAGTCCAACAGCTCTTCGACCATCTCTCCGGGCCGGGCCAAAACCGCCCGCTCGCCACGAATAATGATCGGTCGCTGCATCAGCTCCGGGTGTTCGAGCAGAACGGCGACCACCGTCTCCGGGGTCGTGTAGTCGGCTTCGTTGAGCTGTAACTCCTTGAAGCGTTTGTCCTTGCGCACCAGCTCCGCCGCCGGGTTGGGCAGGAGCGTCAGAAAACGTTCAAAATCGGCTCGGCTTAAGGGATTTTTCAGGTATTCGGTCACGTCGACCTCGACGCCGCGCTCTCGCAGAATTTCGAGCGCTTTTCGGGACTGGCCTCAGCCGGGGTTGTGGTACATCTCGAGTTTTTCCATGGACAAAGCCTCCTATGCAGAATATTTCTCCAGCTTAGCTGGACCGGGGTCGGTCTGCCAAGCCCGGTTCGGGTAGTCTGGATGCTAGGGCTCCCGGGTGACGACCAGGCCGCTGCCGCGCAGCATGGGTGAGCCGTCAATGGCGCAGGCCGCGCCGGCGTCCGGCACTTGGCGTGTGTCGGCCCGCCCGGTCACCTGCAAGACCGCCTCGGCAATATGGCCCATGCCGTGCAGACGGCCCTCGCTCAGGCTGCCGCCGAAGGTATTCACCGGCAGCTCGCCCTCCAGCGCGATCCGACCGTCCTGGATAAAGGCGTGGGCCTGGCCCTGGGGACAAAAGCCGGCCGCTTCCAGCCAATACATCGCCGATGGGCTGAACCCGTCGTACAGCTGAGCGGCGCTCATATCGTGCGGACCCAGCCCGGACGACGCCCACAGCTTCGTGGCCAGGGAGCCGCCACACTCCATGTAGTCGTCCTGCGAGTAGTGAAACAGGTTGCGCCGCCGGCTCGTGTTCTGGCCATAGCCGGCCACGTAGGCGGGCGGGTTGGGTAAATCCCGGGCTCGCTCGGACGTGGTGAGTATCAGGGCGACACAGCCCTCGACCGGGATATCGCAGTCAAACAGACACAGCGGCTCGGCAATCTTGCGCGCCGCGAAGTAGTCCTCGCGGCTCATCGGCGTGGTGTAAAAATAGGCGTGCGGGTTGAGGTTGGCGTTGCGGCGGCTGTTGGTCACAAAGGTCGCCAAGTCCTCGCGGGTCGCCCCGTACAGATGCATGTAGCGCTGCCAGGCCATGGCGTGCCACTGAAAAATACCCGTACAGCCGTAGGGGGCGATGAATTGGGCATCGCCGGCCGCCCGGTCGCTCTTCCACGCCCCGTAGCGGCCACGCGGGTTGTGCATCGCCCGCCACACCAGGGCGTAGTCGCACGCCCCGGCCAGCAGGGCGTGCACCGCTTCGATGATCGGACTGGCAATCATGCCGGTCTCAATCTGGGCGTACCAGCGAATATCCGGGGCCAGCGGCAGGTGGTTCAGAATGTACTCGACGCTGACAATATCCTCGCCGTCCTTGTGGCCGGCGCCCAGAAACGGCGCCTCGGGGAAGGTGGCCAGCCCGTCGATCTGCTCCGGCCTGAGCCCCGCGTCATCGAGCGCGGCTCGACACCCGTCAAGGGCCAGCAGGCCGAGCGGTTTTTCCGAGTGCCGGGTCAGCTCGGAATAGCCCACCCCAACGATTGCGGTTTTGCCTCGTCCGGTCCACATACGCGTCTCCGTGTCTGCTGTCCTGTGAGCCTGCTACGCCAGCCGGAAGCGCGGCAGGCTGATCTCCGTGTTCACGTCTTCAAACCAGACCTCGACCGGCCCGCCGATGGTGACCTTGTCACGGTCGGCCAGCGGCAGGTCACAGACCATGAACAGCTTGGCCTGCTCTTCCAGCTCGACCAGGATATTCAGGTACGGAATCTCGTCTTCAAAACCCGCGATGTTGGGCTGGTGCATGACTGTGAAGCTGTAAATCCTGCCCCGGCCGCTGACCGGTGCAAAATCCAGCTGCTGCGACTGGCAGGCATCACACGCCAGCCGTGGCGGATGGTTGAAATAGCCGCACGCCGCGCAGCGCTGAAGGACGAGCCGGTGCTGTTTGGCGGCGTCCCAGAACGGCTTGGACAGCGCGTCTACCGCAGGCAGGGGTTTGGGACGGGTGTCTGACATAGTGGGCGCTATCCTGCCACAAAACGCTGTGGCTGAGAACCGAGCTGCCTGGCGACGGTCGGCCTAGGACGAGACCGCAATCGTGCTTGAGCGGTTGCCCTTGCGCACCTCGATCTGCATCGGCATGGCTGCCGCCACCTCTTCGACGTGGGTGATGATACCGACCATGCGGCCCTCTTCGCCGCGCAGCTCTTGCAGGGTTTCGGTCACCATCTGCACGCCCTCCCGGTCGAGCGTCCCAAAGCCTTCGTCCAGAATCAGGCATTCGGTCGAGGTCTTTGCCGCCCGTCCGGTCGCCACGGCCCGGAAGCCTTGCGACAGAGCCAGGGCGATGGCCAGCGACGCCAGAAACGTTTCGCCGCCCGACAGCGAATGGGTCGGACGGGCCAGGCGCTGGTTTTCGTGATCGACAATCTGGAGATTGATCGCCCGACCACGAGAGGCAATGTCAAAGGTGTAGCGCCCGTGGGTGAGCCCTTGCAGGTGCCTGGACGCATCGCGCATCAGGGCTTCTATAGCTCCGCGCGAAAGAAAGTCGGTAAACTCCGAGCCCAGGAGCTTGCGCAGGTCCGAGGCCAGGCGCTGTTCGGTTTCTGCGGCGCGCAGCTTGTCTTCTTCCTGCTCTTTCTCCTGCCAGCGGCGTTCAGCCTCGGCGTGCTCGGTCTCTAAACGTCCGCGCTGTTCTCGAAGAGACATGCTCTGGCCCCGAACGGTTTCAAGTTGGGCCTTGATGTGCTGTCCGTCTTCGCCAGCCTCGGTGAGCTGGTGTTGAGCAATAGCCGCCTGGAGTTTTTCCCGTTCGTGTTCGAGCTCGTGCTGAGCCTGTCGCTGCTTTTCGCGTGCCTCTTCCAATACATGTATTCGGGCTTGCAGGTCGGCATGTGACTCCTTGGCCTGGCCTTCAGCCCGTTCTTGCCTCGCCCGTGCGTTTTCTTCACGCCGCAACAAGTTTGCGTACCGGGTTTGCTTGTCTGACAACGCCTTGAGTTCGTCTTCTACGTCTTCAGTCTGTGGCAGTGGCGCGTCTTCCGCCAGACCGAGGCGGGCACGCACGGCCTGCGCTTCGCGCTCGGCTCGGAGCAGCGCACCTTCGTACTCAGCGGCAAGCAAGTTGAGGGCGCCATCTTTTTGGACCTGGGTTGTGTTCAAGGAGTTGAGCGTCGATTCGAGCTGACGTAAGGCTTTCTCCACCTCCTTCAGCTGTTGTTCGGCCTGTATCACCGCAGTCCGGCGTTGTGCCACACCGTGCTCAGGGTCGCCATTCGTCGTGAGAAATGCAGCAATCTCGCGTCCGAGCACTTCCGACTCGCGTGTATCAGCCTCCAGCCTCTCGGTTGTTCCGCGCAACTCTCCCCCCAGCCTTGCGGCTTCTTGCTGTGTATCTTCACGCTGGCCCGACAGTCTCGCTTTTTCTTGCCCGGCGGATACGAACTGAGCCTCCATGTCTCTGAGCGCGAGACTCAGTTCTTCTTGCTGAAGCTGCACGGCCTGAATGGCTCCGGAAGGAGACACATAGTCAGGGAAACGTGACGCGAAGCTGTTCTGGACTTCTTGCCTGAGGTGTTCACGTTCTTTCAGCCCGTGCTCCGCAGCATCACGTCTCGCCCGACGCATGGCAAGCGTGGTGTCTGCTTCCTGCGCTTCCGTGCGGTTTTGTCGAGCGACCCGTGCGGCACGCTCCATGCGAGTCTGAAGCCTCTTCAGGTCGTCCCCGACTTCTTGAGTGACGGGGAGCCGGCTGACGGTTATCTGACACACGGGGCAGGGGGCACCAACGCGAAGCGTGGCCTGGAGATGGGCGGCTTCGTGCTGGCGGTGCTTGTCTTCGAGCGCGGTGCGGGCCGCCTGCTCCTGTTCTTCTGTTTGAGCGAGCGTCTGCCGAGCCTGCTGGGCGGCGTGTTCTGCCCCGGTCAGTTCAGTACGGGCAGTTCCAAGTTCATCCCTGGCGCGCTCTTCCGCCTCAGCCGCCTCTTGCCATTCTCGGCCCACGCGTTCGGCTTCAGCGATCAACTGGCGCTTCTGCCGCTCGTCTTCTTTTGCTCCTTCGAGTTTGTCTTGTAATGCTCGGACGGTCTGCTCGTGGCTCGCGTCTCGTCGTTTCAGGTCATCCAGACGGTGTTGGGCCGCGGTGTGGTCCTGGCGCAGAGCCTCTATCCGAGAGGCCAGGTGCTGTTGTTCCTGTTGCAGCTCTTTCCAGCGCCTTGCGGCACCGAGCTTTTCCGTCAGTGAGGCCACGTCGCCGGCTTCGGCAACAAGATCCGCAAACGTGGCAGAGTGAGACTGCTGTTGAGTCCGCGCCTGTTCGACTTGCCGCGTAGAGACTGCGACCTGTTGTACAAGGGTATCCACTTCTCCCTGGACAGCGGCTCGTTCAGTCTTTTTCCGCTCGGCGTCCTTGTGGGCGACTTCCCATTGCTCAAGATGGGTGGCGGCTCGTTTGACGACCTCATGCCGTGCCGCGTCATAGCCCAGCGCTTCTCGTTCCTGGCTGATTTGCGCCAACTCTTGCGTCAGCGTCGCCACCTGAGCGCTGGCTTCCTCAGTCTTCGTTCGCGCCAGCTCTTTCTCCTGAGTGCGTGCCTGGACTTCACTCTGAAGCTCGGCAAGCCGACTGCGCAGCCCGGCGACCTGATCGACGTGGTGGACCACGCTTTGCAGGATGTTCTCGTGCTGAGCCACCTGTTCAATACGTTGTCTGAGGGCCGATGCCTCTTCCTTTTGGCGGGCAATACGCTCCTGGCTCAGCCCGGCGTATTGGGCCAGGGTTTCGCGTAGCGTAGCAGCCCGGGTTTCGGCCTGCCTGGCAACGTCTCTGGCCTGCTCACGCACACGCCCGTACACGCCGAGTTCGAGGATTTTTGCCAGCAACTCGCGGCGTTTGCTCGGCTCGCTGGTCAGGAACTCGGCGTAGCGGCCCTGGGGCAGAATGACCGTCTTGATGAAGCTGTCAAAGTCGAGACCCAGGATGTCTTCGATGCGTCTGGTGAGGAGCGCCGACCCGGAGGTATCCTGTATCCACTCTTCCCCTTCGCGTTCACTGAGCCCCGACTCCGTCATTTTGCCCGTGCGGCGCACAGCTCGAAACCAGCGCTCCCCGACGCTGAAGTCCAACACGACTTCGCAGGTCTGCTCGCCGGCTGAAATCACGCCTTTGGAATCGGCCCCATAGCGGGCGGTGCGACCATACAGGCACCACACCATGGCGTCGATGAGTGCGGACTTGCCGCTGGCCATCGGGCCGGTAATGGCGAAGAGATCGAGCTGTGAGAAGTCCACCTCGTGGACCTGATCGCCGGTCATCCGAAAGGGCATGAAATTTTTGAGGCTGAGCTTTTGGGGGCGCATGGCATTCGTCGTCCTACACAAAAGGGGAGGGAGGATAAAATCTCATTCCATGCCCTCACCCCAGCCCTCTCTCAACATATATGATGCACCTTCCCGGGAATCCGCACTCGCCGGCCGTGCGGGATCGCCGGGCCGGGGTGGGTGCCTTTTTGCATCACACGTTCTCAGGGGAAGAAGGAGCGGGCAGCGGCGTTCATAGTAGCTAGTCCCGAGCGGTGCCGACCTCTCGGTACAGCCTTTCAAACAGGGCCACGAGCTGCGGCTCGGGCTCGGCTTTGCGTCTCGACTTGTAATAGTCGGTGAACAGCTCGGCTGCGGGACGCTCACTCGGATTGTGTATCGCCTCGCTTTCCGTCTCGCCCGTCTGCGCGTCCTCGAACCGCACCGACACTACGCCCGGCAGAGCCCGGATGCGTTCAATCAGCTCGGATGTTTGGCCTTCCGGCTTGAGGACGACTTCAACCCAGGCATTGGTGAACTCGTCCGCCTGGGACAGGATTTCCGGGGCGGTGCCCGTCCGACGCAGCAGGGCCTTGCCCGTTGTCAGCTCAACGAGCGAGACTTCGGCGGGTTTGCCCGGGCGAGCCTCGATAAGACATACGCTTTTTTGCTGACCCCGCTCGCCAAAGTCCATCTGCAGGATCGAGCCGGCATAGCGCGTCTGGGCAGCCGTCCCGGGCACCTTTTGCGGCTGATGCATATGCCCCAGGGCCACATAGTGCACCCGACCGGGCAAAATCCCGGGATCGACGGGAAAGACGCTGGAACGCCATTCCCCCCCGCCAAACTCCGTGCCCGAAATATGGGCGTGAGCCAGCACGATGGACACCGCATTGCTGTCCATCCGCAGGGCCTCTTTTTCCAATTCTTCCAGATAGCTCTGGACCATACTCTGGTAGGCGCTCAGGCGTTCGCTCTCGCTTCTGTCGGCGCCTTCGGCTGCGGTCAGCACCTGGTGGGGGTGCAGGTAGGGCAGACACCCCACCAGCGCCCGCTCGCCTCCGGTCCGCTGCGGAACGGTGACAATCAGCTCCGACGGGTCGGCGCTCAGGTCTGTCACCATGTAGGCCTGGAGCAAATCGCCCAGCGGTTTCAGGGTGCGCAGGCGGGCGGCGTCATCGTGGTTGCCGGGAATGACGACAGACACGATGTTCTCGCGGGCGAGTTGGGCCAGGGTTTGCGCCACCAGTTCCTCGGCGGCGAGCGGCGGGCGCTTTTCATGAAAGATGTCGCCGGTGACCAGCACGGCATCGACCTGCTCGCGTTTGGCAATATCGACGATGTCGGCAAACACGGCCCGGTGTTCATCCATCCGCGAACGATTGCGAATCGTGCGGCCGACGTGCCAGTCCGAGGTATGCAGAAACTTCATGGCCGGCCCTCTAATACTCAGGCTCTCGGACCCGGGCCAGTTTCAGGCTGGGCTTGGGCAGCTTCTGCTCCTCGGCCCGGGTGGCCCAGGCCGGCATCGGAAACAGAATCGGGACCGGGGTCGGGATGTCGGGCTGAGAGACAATCATCCGCCCAGAGGTCAGAATGGCCGCCCGCTGGCGCAGGCTGGGTGGCAGAAAACCGTACTCGGCACGCTCGGCCTCGGCCGCATCCAGCCGGCCGACGATCCGAAAGGCGGGGTTGGCCACAATCCGGCGCTCGACCTCGGACGCCGTCTGCTGGGCGCCGATCAGGATTGTGCCGCTCGACCGCCCGCGCTCGGCAATTTCCAGCAGCCGCTCGCGGATCGGCGACCAGCCGTCGCGTGGGGCATAGCGGTTCAGCTCATCAACGACGATGAAACACAGCGGCTCGGCCGAGCCGGTAGCTTCTTTTTCCTGCTGGATTTGTTGCAGCACCGAGCCGACCACAAAGCTCTTGCCGACCTCGTACAGTCCGCTCAGGCTGACCACGGTCACCTGCTTGTTGCGCCAGTTGATCGCGTGCCGGGTCGCGTCGGCGTCTGCGGGATCGCGGATCAGATACGAAACCTTATCCTCTGCGCTGTACAGACGGCGCATAAACGCGCCGACCGTGCCTGGCGAATGGCTGGTTGCACTCGCCGCCGTCTCCATCGCTCGCAGGAGGGTCGGAAAATCGCGAATCTCGGTCACCGGCGCCGTGCTTTCCTCCTCCTGGCTTTCCTCTTGTGTGTCAAGCGGCAGAAACACCCCCGGACCCGGGCCGTCTTTCTCGGCGTCTTCGGCCGCTTCGAGGAGTTTCCGTTCGACCTGGTAGGTCAGGGCTGACAGCAGTGAGGCATCTTCCCCGCCTTCGGAAAACAGGTAGCGCAGCAGGCGCTGCCGGCAAAAATCCCGGACGGTCCAGAAGTAGGGCGTGGCCTCGTCGGCCCGGCGCGAGCCGACCTTGGGCATGAGCGGTCCCCGCGCGTTTTCCGTCGGCGGCACATAGAACTGGACCGAATCAAACGGCTCGGCCGGCAGCCCCATTTTTGCGTACAGGGCTTCGTCTTCGAGGCTGATGGCATTGCTGGCTTTGTCCAGGAACAGCAGATCCTCGCCTTTGACATTAAAGATGATGGCGTGCGTATTTTTCGCGTCGCTCAGCTGGCCGCAGTGCAGCAGGCTGTGCAGCAAGAACGTCGCGTAGGTCGTTTTGGTCGCAATCCCCGACACGCCGCTGATGTTCATATGCGCGCCCTTGCGGCCGTTCAGAAAATCGAGGTTGCCGTACACGACCTCTTTGCCCGACAGAGACAGGCCAATCGGGAACTTGCGCTCCATCTTGTCCATGAACAGGGCTTGGGCGAACTCGTCATCCGCGACCGTACGGACCGTATTGCCCGGCAGCGGGGGATAATAGTACTCGGGGATCAGGCGGGTGACTTTGACATGGGCGGCAATCGACAGTTCGACCGGCAGGCCGTGCTCGGCCTCAACCACATCCGAGTCAAAGGTCGAACCCTGGTGGCGCGAGCGGACCATGTCCACCATGCCGAACAGCTTGAGCGGCCCCTGCGGCGAGTCGGTTTCGACCACCACCGCCTCGTCAACCTGAACGGCTTCGCCCTCTTCCAGCAAAACCCAGAACTCCAGCGGGGTGGCGTCCTGGGTACCGATCACTCTGCCCATGGTGTGTCCTCTATAGGCCCTGCTGGCCGCGCAGCAGGGCTTTTTCAATCCCTCGACGGACCAGCTGCGGGTCACCCAGCCGGCGCCGCAGCTGACGCTCTAAGCCGCCGACCGGCAGCAGGTTTTGCGGCGCGCGGGGATCCTTGGGCGCCCGCGAGGCCAGGCCGAAGACCGTGAGGCCGGCCTGGTCGAGCAGCCCGACTGCCTTGTGCGGGCCGAGCGAGGCTTTGACCTCGAGCCGCACCAGGCCGGCGAAGGCGTGCTCAATCGGGCGCGGCTGGGTCAGGCGCAGATAGCACGAGAACACGTCATAGCTCTCCCGCTTGGTGCCGCCCTGAATCCGAAACAGCGGCGTTCGCTCGCCCGGCTGGAGCTGTTCCAGAATCTGTGTCCGCTGGCTCGACAGATACATGCGGTGGATCGACTTGATGACCCCGACGACCGAGGAGCTGCCGCCGATATAGGTCAGGTTGCCGTCGGCCAGAATCAGGTGATCCGGCCCCGACAGCTGCTCGGCAATGACCGATTCGGTCTGACGCATCTCGGTCATCAGCGCCTCGCTGAGTTTGTCCGGGGTGGTGGCCGCCGAGCTGAGGCTGGCGTAACTGAGGGCCGGGCTGGTGCCGGCCGGGACCAGGATGGTGTCCGGCCCGGACTGGCCGCTGCCGGTGATAAACAGGCGTTTGACGTGGATGTCGGCAATGCTGACCTGCCGCTCAAGCACCACCGCCCCGCCGGCCAGCGAGCAGAACAGCCCCAGAAAACGGCTCTCGCCCTGACTCACCACGGCTCGGGCGTCGGTGCGCATGACCCCATCGACCATGGCGGTCATGGCCGGCAGGCTGGTCGGCTGGGGGTGGCGGGCTGTCCACGGGCCGGGCTCAATCGGTTCTTCCAGGGCCTGGACCGTAGTCTCTGCTCCGTCAGCCTCGTGCGGCACCGAAACCTGGCCGGCATAATCACTGCCCCACGGGTCTAAGGCGATATGCATCCCGTTTTCCTCCGCTCGCCCAGACCACGGGCTGGAGACGGATTCAGGTCTGGACCCGACAGCTCAGGATCGCCGTGCCAACGATCACCCGGTCGCCGTTCTGGTTTTCTATCACCACGTCACAGTCCACCGAGCCGACGCCGTCTTCCAGTTTTTTCTCCGTCACCATGCCCCAGCAGCTCAACGTGTCGCCGTGGGCGACCGGGGTGCGAAAGCTGGTGTTCAGCATGCGAATCCGCCAGCCGACAAAATGATTTCTGAGAACCTTGGCCAGAAAGGAGGCGCTCAGCGGGCCCGGCACAATCGGTTTGGCAAAGCCGACCTGACGCGCCCGTTCGGGGTCGATGAAGCGTCGGTCCGTCACCCCTGCCGCAGCAGCGTAGCGGCGGACGATATCGGTTGTCGGAACCCAGTCGACGGGACCGATCTCGTCGCCGAACTCAACCGCGTCGAAGGCGAGGCGAGAGGGGGTGTCCATATTCAGATCTTCTTGTTCGGCGAGCGGACCATCTGGCGTTCGCGCAGAATCATCACCGTGGCGCCGCTGTCATCCTTGACCAGCATCTCGCGGACGATGACCCCGAGCGGGCCGCTGCGGCCGGTCTTCTCGTACACCTCGGCCAACCGAGCCATGACCGTATACGTCCGGCCGGCATAGAGTTCGTCGTGAAACTCGAACTCCTGGCCGGCGTACAGGCTGGCCAGGCCCGGAGCCAGCGGGAGTTCGGGAACAATCTTGCTGCCCCGCATATGCATGCAGTAGGTCGGGGGGGCGATGACATTCGGGTAGCCGGCCTGGCGGGCGGCCTCGGTGTCCAGATACAGCGGGTTCAGATCGTCCACCGCCTCGGCAAAGACCCGGATGTCGTCGGCCGTGACTGCAAACCTGCCGACTTCGATCTCTTTGTGCATGAGACCGTCGGGAACCTCGATCATCGTCATGGCGGACTCCCGCTCAGACGCCCCAACGGGGCGTCTTTTTATACCGATCTACTCGGCGATTTTGTCGTAGAACTCCAGCTCTGGAGCGCCGTCGAGCAGGGCGCGCAGGTCAACGCCGAGTTCGCCCAGGTGTTTGCGGTGCGCCTCAAACGCGGCGTCATCCGTGTACTCTTCGTAAAACATGAAGACCCGAGGGTCTTTCTTGGACTTGCAGAACGTATAGGCGTGATTGCCGGGTTCTTTGCGCACCTCGGCAACGACCTTGTCCCGCATAGTGGCCTCAAACTCTCCCTCTTTTCCCTCTTTGATCTTCAGCTTGGCGGTTAAGGTGACCATGGCCTTCCTCCTTGTGTGAGATACGCTCCTTTTTGCCTGACTGGGGGGTCTTTGGCAACTCCTGCACACTGGCGGGAGGGAAGCGATTCCCGTAGCATCGGGCCTTTACGAGGAGGAAGGATGGAACCCCAGACCGCTCACGCCCATGCGGAGATTCTGTACGAGCCCGACGAACGTCCGCCATTCGCGCTCGGCGTCGGGCTGGGATTCCAGTACACCCTGCTCATTGTCGCCGGCATCGTGCTGACACCGGTCATCATGATCAGAGCTGCGGGTGGTGGGGAGGCGTATCTGTCATGGGCGGTGTTTGCCGCGCTGGTGATCTGTGGGCTGACCACAGTGGCCCAGGCCACACGTATCAGACGTATCGGTGCGGGCTATATCCTGATCATGGGCTGTAGCAGCGCCTTTCTGGCCGTGTGTGTGTCAGCGCTCGAACAGGGCGGGCCGGGGCTGCTGGCGAGCCTGATCATCACGTCGTCGCTGTGTCAGTTCGCCCTGGCGGCCAAGCTGTCGCTGTTCCGACGGGTCTTCACCCCGACGGTGGCGGGTACCGTGCTGATGCTGATTCCGGTGACCATCGGCCCGCTCATCCTAGGCAAGATCGCCGAGGTTCCGGCCGGCGCCTCGCCGCTGGCCGCGCCGGTGAGCGCGGGTGTGACACTGGTCATCATCGTGGCGATCGCGCTGCGCAGCGCTGGTGCGTGGCGGCTATGGGCTCCGATCATTGGCATCGGCGCGGGCAGCCTGATCGGCGGCCTGGGCTTCGGTATCTACGACACCACGCGCATCCTGGAGGCAGCCTGGATCGGCCTGCCGGCGGTGGCCTGGCCCGGGCTCGACCTCAGCTTTAGCCCGGCTTTCTGGGCTCTGCTGCCGGCCTTTGTGTTCGTCACACTGGTCGGCGCTCTGGATACGATTGGTGACACTATCGGCATCCAGCAGGTTTCGTGGCGCAGGCCGCGGGCCATTGACTTCCGCTCCATCCAGGGCGCGCTGAACGCCGACGGCCTGGGGAATCTGCTGTCCGGCTTAGCCGGCACGGTGCCCAACACGACGTACGCGACGAGCATCTCGGTCGCCGAACTGACCGGCGTAACGTCCCGGTGGGTTGGCGCGTGTGTTGGGGTCATCTTTGTCGTGCTGGCCTTTCTGCCCAAGGCGATAGCCGTTGTGATGGCGATACCCAACCCGGTGGTGGCGGCCTACTTCATGGTGGTGATGGCCATCCTGTTCGTCATGGGCATGCGGATCCTGTTTCAGGATGGGCTGGACTATCGCAAGGGACTCGTGGTCGGCCTCGCCTTCTGGCTGGGGGTGGCGTTTCAGCTGGACTGGGTCTTTCCCGAATACTTCCAGGGCGCGTTGAGCGAGTTGTTCGGAAACGCGATGACCGTCGGCGGCCTGAGCGTGATCGTCCTGATGCTGTTTGTGGACCTGACGAGCGCCCGCCGCGGACGCGTCAGGACTGCCCTGAACGCTGCGGCCTCGCCACAACTCGACACCTTTCTGTCGGACTTCGCCACCCGTTTGGGCTGGGCCGGCGAGATGAACACCCGGCTGCGCGCGGTCGGCGAAGAGATCCTGCTGACCCTTATCCGGCGTGACCAAGACGGGGGTGCGGAGCGGCACCTGCTGCTGATCGCACGCGCCGACCACGACGCGGCCGAGCTGGAGTTCATTGCCGCGACCGATGAGACGAATCTTGAGGATCAGATCGCGCTGCTCGGCGACCATGCCGCAGGCGTGCCGGCCGAGGAAGAGCTGTCGCTACGGCTGCTGCGCTATTACGCCTCGTCGGTGCGCCACCAGCAGTACCACGACACCGACGTGATCACGGTCCGCGTGGAGCCGCCCGTCCCGTCCTGACCGCTCGCGCCCCATACCGCCGTGAGTGTGGCAGGTGGGAGATTCCTGGACCAGAAGTCGAAGTGTTGGACTTGAAGACCGGGCCAAAGGGCGGAGGAATAGCAGCCCGCCTTTGTCTTCGTTTTGCCACTGCGATTAAGGGGCTGGTTATGTTGAGTCGTGACAGCCACAAGGGTGGTGGCCTGTTCGCCTCGGACCGGTGACGCCTGGACACATGTATCGCACTCGGGTAAAGATCATCTTGAGTTAAACTTGAAAGGGACATGACTATGCCCGAAATGATTAGCGCCAAACAGCTGCGAGCGCGATTGCAGGATGTCGTTGAAAAAGTGCGACACGGCGGGCGCTTCACCGTTTTGTACCGCAGTCGCCCGGCCTTCGACATCGTACCGGTTGGGAATCCTCCGCTTGACAGTAGCCCGCTGGAATCAGACCCGCTCTACCAGGCTCCGGCTGTTGGCGCGTCTGAATCGGGAGATACCGCTGCCCGGCATGACGAGGTGCTGTACCGGTGAGGCAAATGTTCGTGGATACGGCTGCATGGGTTGCAGCTGCGGATAGCCGCGATGCTGCGGGCTCGGCTGTCCGGGACGCACGGGACCGATGGCTGTCGTCTGGAGGCCTGCTGACGACAACCGATTATGTGATTGATGAAACGCTGACCACCATCCGGTTCCGCCTCGGGCTTGATGCTGCTGAGGCATGGTGGCTGCAAATCGACGGCTCGACCCGCCTGAGGATTGAGTCCATTGACGAACCGCGAAGAGAGCGGGCGCGAGCGCTCTTCTTCCGGTATCGGGACAAAGACTTCTCCTTCACCGACTGCTGTAGCTTTGCGGTGATGCGAGAGTTGCGCATTCGTCGCGCGTTGACGCTGGACCATCATTTCCGCCAGATGCGCTTTGAGGTTGTTCCGTGAGTGGTGAATGGATGTGGTCGAGACTGGCGACGGTGCGGCCATGCCGGTGGACTTCAAAAAGGGCAAGCGACCGCATGTCGCTGCCGAGGCCTACGAGCCGGAGCGGGTGCAGGGGTGCGTGCAGGCCATGATTCTGGAGGATAATAGCCACCGGGTTGAGCAGGGCGATTCCGGGGTAGTTATCTGCCCCGGCCTCATTGAAGCACCGGGTCGTTGCGTTACCCGACACGGCGGTTGTGGCAACGCTGATACGCCTGTCCGCCTCTGGCGGGAGTCGCGCAATTGGCGTACCATTGCGGCCACGAAAGGAGACACCAGACTATGAAAGCTGCCGTTTTGTACGAGCCTGGCACACCCCTGATCGTTGAGGATTTACAGCTCGACCCGCCAAAAGCCGGCGAGGTCAAGGTCCGGGTCGCGGCCAACGGCGCCTGCCACAGCGACCTGCACGTGATGACCGGTGACATGCGCCAGCCCCTGCCCATGGTCCTGGGCCACGAGGGAGCCGGGGTGGTTGAGGAAGTCGGGGCCGGGGTGACCTCGGTCAAGGAGGGCGACCACGTTGTGCTGTCTTTCAACCCGGTGTGCGGCACCTGCTTCTACTGCACCCAGGGCAGCCCGCACCTGTGCGAAACCCGGCCCAATACCGCCGGCGTACTGATCGACGGCACGACCCGTTTGCACAAAAACGGGGCCGACATTCACCACTTTGCCTTCACCGCGTCTTTTGCCGAGGAGACGGTCGTACACGAGAGCTGCGCGATCAAGATCCGCGACGACGTGCCCCTGGACCGGGCCTGTTTTGTTGGCTGCGGCACAATGACCGGGGTCGGAGCGGCGATTAACACCGCCCAGGTCCAGCCGGGCAGCACGGTCGCCGTGATCGGTTGCGGCGGGGTCGGTCTGAACGTGATCCAGGGCGCGGCAATTGCCGGCGCGCGCCAGATCATTGCGGTTGACCTGCTCGACAGCAAGCTCGAATTCGCCAAAACCTTTGGCGCCACCCACAGTGTCAACCCGTCTCAGGACGACGCCTTGCCGGCCGTCCTGGAGCTGACCCAGGGACGCGGGGTGGACTACGGCTTTGAGGTCATCAGCACGCCCAAGACGATTGAGCTGGCCTTCAAGATGACCGCTCGGGGGGGAACCTGCACGATTGTCGGCGTCTCGCCCGACGGCTCGCGCATCTCGCTCAACCCCAACGTCTTCATGATGATGGAGAAGAAGTTGCAGGGCTCGTACTACGGCTCGACCCGGCCGCGGGTTGATATGCCCCGCCTGATCGACATGTACATGGACGGCCGGCTGAAAATCGACGAGCTGGTCTCCAAGACGCTGCCGCTCGAACAGGTCAACCAGGCCTACGACCTGCTCAAGCAGGGCGCGGTGGCGCGCAGCGTGATTACCTTCTCCTGAGCGGGGCGGGCTCCTCAGTCAGCGACAGCCGGCTGGGTGCGGGCTGCGGGCCGGCCGGCTGGCCGCGGGAGGTCGGCGTTGACCAGGACGGCGCACACAACGGTCAGCACCGCCCCCGCCGACCCGCCGATCCAAAAGGCGCCGGCCAGGCCGGACTGACTGGCCAGCGTACCGAACACGGCCGGCCCAACCATCATGCCGACCCCGTGGGCCATCATCAGCAGACTCATGACCGTCCCCATGCCGTAGCGCTGGCCGTGTTCCATGGCCAGCGCGGTGTGGGACGGAAAAGCCAGCCCGTACATGGCGCCGACCCAGATATTCAGCATCAACAGATGCCAGAACTCCCCGGCAAACGGGAAGACGGTCAGGCCGAGCGCTCCACCGAGTCCGCCCAGCGCGATCAGATAGGCTTTATTGACCCGGTCGGCCAGACGGCCGCACGGGGTCTGGAGCAGGGTGCTGACAATAACATTGAGGGAAATCAGAATGCCGACCTCGGTCGTGTTGAGCGGCAGAAGACGGGTCGCCAGCAGGGGCAGAAACACCCAGGTCAGGGCGTTGGTCAGGGCGTAGGAAAAACGAAAACAGGCCATGCCGACAAGCGGTTTGGAGGCGAACAGGCTGTGGAAAGCGGCGGCGGGGCGTGTCGCATTGGTGCTGCTGGCGATGCGCGGCAGGAACGCTGCCAGGGCCACCAGGGCGGCCAGGCTCAGGCCGCCCATGATCAGAAAGTTGGCCGGCATGCCCCACACGTCTTTGATGACTCCGCCCAGCAGCGGTCCGCCCGCAACCCCGCCCAGCATGGCCGTGTTGAGCGAGCCGCTGTAGCGGCCCTCCTGTCCGGCGGGGGCCAGGTCGCCGACATAAGCCATGGCCACCGGGTGCATGATGGCGGTGGCCGTACCGTGAACGATCATGATCAGAATGAAGCTGGCGACCGTATCGGCCGGCAGATAGGCAAACGAGGTGGCGGTGTAAAAGAACAGGCCGGCCAGCAGGAAGTATTTCCGCTCCCAGCGGTCGGACAGGCGGCCGATAAAGGGCAGGATCAGGGTCCGGGTGGCGGCGTGGACGCTGAACAGCAGGCCCGCCCCCAGCTCGCCGAAACCAAACTGCTGGACATAGATGGGCAGGAAGGACATGACCATGCAGTTGCCCAGCATGGTGGCGAAAACGGCCAGTGACAGGGTCAGCACCGCAGGGTGAAGCATGGCGGTATGTCTTTCAGAAATCCCCCGGCTTGTCTGCCCCATCGGTCTGCGGCGGGAGCGGCTTGGTGTCCGGCGGCGCTATGGTGTAAGGTCTGCCCCGGACAGGGCTCAGGACACGCCACTGTTGCAGAGACCGGGAATCCAGGGGAAAGGCATCCGACAATCCCCTCTTGGGACGTGTGATGCGTATTGTCGCGTCAGCCGACGAAGAGCGTAGCCAAGGCCAAGGCCGGTCGGCCGAAGAGCTGGTTGAGGCAGTGGCCCAGATTGACGGCGGCGAGCTTGGCCGCCAGGCGCGTCAGCAAGCCCCGGGGGCTGCGGGCGCCCGGGAAGTGCAAGCCAAAGGAGCGGATCAGCTGGCTGTTGATCGTCTCGACGATCTGACACCGGCGCCGGTGCTGGCGGCGGGCCGGGGCGGCGGCCGGGCCCGAATAGTCCTTGGGCGTGGTCAGGGCCGCCCCATAGTCCTGCCGCCAATGCTGTTGCCACCACCGGCCCCAGAAGCCCTTATCGGCCAGATACCCTCCACGGCTGGGCGTCCCGGCCCCCTGCGGCGGCCAGCGCGGGCCGGTGGGGCCCACATACGGCCGCCCGTTGGGGCGGCGCGGCGAGGGCAAGTCGGCCACCTGGAGGGGCGCCGCGTGCGGGTCGGCCCGCCAGCCCAGCAGCGCGTCGGCGACCCACCGCTCTTCGGTGTTGGCCGGAGCCACGACAAAGCCCGTGACGACGCCCGTAGGCGTGACGGCCACGAGCAGCTTACAGCCGTAATACCACTCCTTATCGCTCCCGCCCCGCCCAATGGCGGCGGTCGTCCCAAACAGGCGCTGGTGTTGTCCCCGACAGCGCCGCAGCAAGGGCACAGCGACCGTGTCCAGGACCTCATACGCCGCGCCCGCCGCCCGCAGGTCCCGGGCCACGAGCGGGACCAACGCCACCAGCTGCTCCGCCAAGGCCCGACACCGCCGGTTATAGGCACTCTGGCTCAGGAAGCGCGGACAATACGCCCGCCAGTGCGCCCGGGCATACCGCAGAAAGGCGCGCTCCGAGCGCCCCCACCACTGCGCACACAACGCCAGGGTCAGGATCTCACTGTCCGCCACCGTCGGCCGGGCGCCCGGCCGCTCCGGCCGCCGGAGCCCCGGCCGCTGCTGGTACAGGTCGTCCACGATGGTATAGAGGGCGACCAGGAACGTGTCGAGATCGATGGCCATGGCTCACCTCCTGTGGTGGGGAATGTGAGTCGAGCCTATCCTCGACACGCTCCTCCTACACTACCGGGTAATCTGCATCACACGTCCCAGGAGGGGAGAAGGCGGCTCCGGCCCGTGCTTCCGTCAAAGTGTCGTGTCCTCAGCCCGGACAGGGAGGGAGTTGTATGCTGACCAGAATCGACGAGATCAACTCGGCGGTCAACGCTGTGGTGTGGGGACCGCCGCTCATGGCCCTGCTGATCGGAACCGGCCTGTACCTGAGTGTCCGGCTCGGCTTCCTGCAGTTCACCCACTTCGTTTTTATCTGGCGGACGACGTTCGGCCGTTTTCTGGCGTCCCGAACCCAACAGCAGGACGGCGAGCTGAGCTCCTTTCAGGCTGTCAGTTCGGCCATGGCCGCCACGGTCGGGGTCGGCAATATCGCCGGGGTGAGCACGGCCCTGGCCCTGGGCGGACCCGGCGCGCTGTTCTGGATGTGGATGACGGCTGTGGTCGGCATGGCGACCAAATTCAGCGAGGTCGTCCTGGGCCTGTACTACCGTCGCACGACAAACGGCCGGATGGCCGGCGGGCCGATGTACTATATCACCGACGGCCTGGGTCAGGGCTGGCTGGCCGGGGTGTATGCCTTTCTGACCGGGGTGGCGGCTCTCGGCATCGGCAATATGGTCCAGGCCAACACTATCGCGACCAGCGTCAGCCAGAGCTTTGCCGTCTCTCCCACGCTGACCGGCATTGTGGTCGTGGTCGGCGTGGCGATTGTGATTCTGGGCGGGGTGAAACGGATCGGCCAGACCGCCGAGTATCTGGTGCCGAGCATGGCGCTGCTGTATCTGCTCGGCGGCAGCGTCATTCTGCTCCTGCACGCCTCGGCCCTGCCCGGAGCGGTGCTGACGATCATCAGCCACGCGGTTCAGCCGGCCGCTCCGCTCGGCGCCTGGGCCGGCGCCAGCCTGGGCGCGGCGATCCGCTATGGGGTGGCGCGGGGCATTTTTTCCAACGAGGCGGGCCTCGGCTCGGCCTCCATTGTCCATGCCCAGGCCAAGAATACGCCGGTCGGACAGGGCTTTTGGGGCATCTGGGAGGTGAGCGTGGATACCCTGATCGTGGCCAGCATGACCGGGCTGGTCATCCTGGTGACCGGCGTGCTGGGCGAACCCGATATTCCCGCCTCGGGGCTGGCCGCCGCCGCGTTTGCGCGCGGGCTGCCGGGCGTTGGCGGGCCCCTGGTGCTGGCCTGTCTGGTGCTGTTTGCCTACAGCACGATGTTGACCTGGAGCTTTTATGGAGAGACCGCCTGGGCCTACCTGTTCGGCAGCTGGGTGGTCCTGCCCTACCGCCTGGTGTTTCTGGGTTTTCTGTACGTCGGAGCGATTGGCGGCCTCCAGCTGGTGTGGAGTCTGGCCGATACGCTGAACGGGCTGATGGCGGTGCCGAATCTGATTGCCGTGTTGTTGCTGGCGCCTCTTGTGGTCAGGGAGACCAGACGGGCTCTGGGGCGCGACTCGTGAGTGTGCGCCCAGCCGCGCGTCTTTTGTTCAGCGTTCGTCATTTTGATACGCCGCGTGTTGCCGCCGTCGCCGGCTGATGCCCTCTTCGACCGTGCCGGCGGTGATGACCTCGTACAGCACGGCCTGTTTGCCCTCGCGTTTACGCAAGACCCGACCCAGCCGCTGGACGTGTTCCCGGGTTGAGCCCGAACCGGACAGAATCACCGCCACACTCGCCTCCGGTACGTTGACGCCCTCGTTCAAGACTTTTGAGGTGGCCAGGGCCAGGTAGTCGCCCCGGTTGAAGCCCTCCAGAATGGCTTTGCGCTCTTTGGTCGGGGTGTGGTGGGTGATGGCCGGAATCAAAAACGCGGTCGAAATCGCGTACACCGTATCGTTATCGCTGGTGAAGATGAGCGTCCGCTCCCGGGCGTGCTTTTTGAGCAGGAAGTCCAGGGTGCGGAGCTTGGCCGAGGTGCCCAGGGCCAGTTTCTTTGAGCGCTGGTGGGCCAGTAGAGCCTGGCGGCCCTTGCGGCTGCGGGCGCTCTCGCGGATGAACCGGTGCCAGCCGGCCAGGCCGTCCAGCACAATGCCGTGATCGACAATGAAGTCGTAAAATCGGCCTCTGGCCTGACGGTACTCAGCCTCCTCCTCGGGGGTCAGATGCACGGTGAGGCGCTCGGTCACATAGTCGGCCAGATACTCTCCGGACAGCTCTTTGATGCCTTTGGCGTACACCCGGGGACCGATCAGATCGTCGAGCAGAATGTGTTGGCCGTCGGCCCGCTCCGGGGTGGCGGTCAGCCCCAGCCGGTACGGGGCCAGACACATCTGGGCGGCGTGGCTGTACATCTCGCCCGGCAAATGGTGACACTCGTCAAAAATCACCAGCCCCCAGCGGTTGCCGAGGCGGTCCATATGGCGATAGGCGCTGTCATAGGTGGTGACGGTCAGGGCCTGGGGCTCGTAATAGCCGCCGCCGATCAGCCCGATGTGCTCGCCGAAGGCCGCGCACAGCAGGTCATACCACTGGTTCATGAGGTCGATGGTCGGGGCAACCACCAGCGTCCCGCGCTGCACGCTGGCAATCGCCATCTGGCCGACCTGGCTCTTACCCGCGCCGGTCGGCAGGACAATCACCCCCCGCCGCCCGGCCCGCTGCCAGGCGGCCAGCGCCTCGGTCTGAAACGGATGCGGGTCGTGTTCAAGACGGCTGCTGAGTGTCAGCGTCGGATAGGCCGGGGCTGCGTTGCGGCATTCAAGGCCGGCCCCCTTGAGGTGTTCGAGCAGCGGGCGGTAGTGGTGGGCCTGGGCTCGCCAGCGGTCGACCCGGCCGTCCCAGTGCAGGCAGGGCGGCGGCTGGAAGTCGTGCGGCGGCTCGTCCACCACTACGGTGCCGAGGTCGAAGCGGAGGCGCATCTCTAACCCCTATGCCACACTCGTTTCCCGTATATGATCCAGTGGCAGGGACGACCGGCCGGTCGTCCCTACGCCGTCGGACCTGCGTGGGGAGGGCAGGCACGGGGGCCTGCCCCTACACCACCCGTTTGCCGCGCAGGGCGGCGATTTTGTCCGCGCTATAGCCCAGGCCGTCCAGCACTTCCTGGGTATGTTGACCGATTGACGG
The DNA here is from genome assembly GCA_965243735.1 of uncultured Binatia bacterium (SeqCode). Taxonomy (GTDB): domain Bacteria; phylum Desulfobacterota; class Binatia; order Bin18; family Bin18; genus JAAXHF01. The sequence continues at coordinate 349,349 of CBDEVZ010000008.1, read as the reverse complement.
GGCAAAGGAGCGGATGGAGCCCGGCGTGTCGGACAGCTTGACCGCTACCCCGGCCTGGGTCACCTTGCCGGCCTGGGGGTGGTCGAGTTCGACCGCCATCTGGCGGTGGCGAACCTGGGGATCGTCAAAGACCTCCGGCACGTCGTAGACCTTGCCCACACACACGTCGGCCTTGGTCAAAAAGTCGTACCACTCGTCGCAGGTTTTGGTCATCAGCACGGCCTGGAGTTCCTGACGTACCTGCTGGTGCCGCTCGGTCGTGGTTTGCGAGAAGTCGCCGGCCTTCATGCCGCAGTCTTTCCAGTCCGGGCGGTCAAGCGCGTCACACAGATTGTTCCACAGCCACGGCTCGGTGCAGCCGATGCTGAGCTGCTTGTTGTCTTTGGTATTGTAGACGCTGTAGTAGGCAAACCCGCCGCCAAAAACGCCCTTGCCCCGACCCGGCATGGTCCCGTCGGCAAAATAGTCGCGGACATTAGGTGTGGCCGCCAGCAGGGAGATGGTGGTGTCGAGGTAGGACACGTCGACGAGTTGGCCCTTGCCGGTGCGTTCCCGGGCGAACAGCGCAAACATGATACCGGTCACGCCGTGCATGGACGCACCGGCGTAGTCGGCGATGATATTGAGCGGAATGGCCGGCGGCCCTTCGGGCTGACCGATCAGGTTGAGCACGCCGCCGAGAGCCAGATAGTTCAGGTCGTGGGCCGGATAGTCCCGGTACGGTCCGTCCTGGCCAAAGCCGCTCAGCGAGCAGTACACCAGGCGCGGGTTGAGTTTGCTGAGCGTGTCGTAATCGCCGCCCAGGCGTCCCATCACCCCGGGCCGGAAGCCCTCGACCAGCACGTCATAGTCTTTGGCCAGGTCTTGCAGGACGGCCTGCCCGGCGGCTTCCTTGAGGTTGAGGGTGATGCTTTTTTTGTTGCGGTTGGTGAAGTTGGTGGCCAGCTTCTTGGCCTGGTCTGGGGTCGGCGAAGCGCCCGAGCCGGCCAGCTTGCCCGACGGCGGCGCCTCAATCTTGAGCACCTCGGCGCCCATGTCCGCCAGCATCATGGTGCAGAACGCCCCAGGTCCCACCCGGGTCAGCTCCAGGACTTTGATTCCGTCTAATGCTCCCGCCATACGGTCCTCCTTTTGGCAACGCGTCTGGGCAGTCCTTATAGCCCATTGGGTCGGGGCAGAGCTAGGGGCGGTGTGCGTCAGGCCTGCAAGCCGGGCAGGTCGAAGGCCGCCCCGAAGCGCCGACTGGCCTCCAGGAAGTCGCCGTACTTGCGATGGCCGGCGGTGTGGTGGGCACAGGCCAGCAGCAGCCGGTCCGGGTCGGCAGTCCGACCCGACACGCAGTCCTCAAGCAGACATTGGGCGATCTCCTGGTTGTGGGGGTCGTTGCCGGTGCGGCAGGCGGCCAGGGCCAGCCGCTGCACGAGCCGCGTCCGGTCGGCGCCGGAGTCGAGATAGGCCCGAGTCCAGGCCGTACTGCCCTCCTTATCGAAGCTGACCGCAGCCGCCTCCAGACGGTCGAGGATCGCCTCGGGCGTGAGGCGGTCCGATCCGGCCGGCGCCTCGATCTGGCCGGGCTGCATGTCCCCGGTGTGAGCCTGATGGTGGGCGGTGCGTTCGAGAAACGAGGCGGCCAGGAACAGCAGCTTGACCCGGTGTGGATGGTCGAAGTTGTCCATAAACCATCCCAGGCTGCTGACGTATTCGTAGCAGTGCTGAGACATGGCGAAGTTATTCGGGTTCCTGGTCTCAAGCACGGTCTGGGCGGCGCCGAGTCGAATCGCGTCGAGGAGGTCGGCCAGGCGGGTGCCGGCCCGCAGCAGCTCGGCGATGCGCTCGATCCCGGCCGGTTCCGGCTCACGGATGAGGCGGTGTACGAGGTCGTGCGTCTCAGCCGGGTCAATCGGCTTCGCGTTGGCCAGAAGGGCGCGCTCGCGCTCGGTCGTGCCGGCGTAGGGAATGGCCGAAATCTTGTCGTTCTCGATGTAGACCGTGATGGCGTTGCAGGCCATCTCGTAGGTCGAATACCAGCGCGGACCGACCGCCATGTCGGGTACGCCAGCGTACAGGATGGGCTGGGCGCGGTCCCAGCCGATCGCCTCGCCGAGTTCGACGGTCGAACGCGCCCGATAGCCCTTGTGGCCGGTGGTATACGACCGGTTGTAGAGCATCCGGTCCTGCACATCGATGAGGCCGGCGAACACGAGTTCGGCCAGCACCTCACGTCGATGCTGCGGCTCTTGCATGAGACCGAGGAATACCCGATACGCTTCCGGCACCTGGCCCCGATGGACCAGGGTCAGCCAGTGCCCCAGACGCTCGCTGAGCGGGCCTTCCAGGTGCTCCGGCTCCTGGTCGGGCCAGTGCACCACAGGCGCAGGTGGCGGCCCGGGGGGCAGCTCGGCTCCCCGAGCGTAGTGGCCCGGCGCCTTGAGGATCTTCTGGTTCCAGATGTCGAGACCGGTCGGGATGTACCAGATGGTCTGGGCCATGGCCAGGCCGGCCGCCTCGGGCGGGAGCAGTTTGACCAGGTTGAGCGTCGCCCGGGCGCTGAGCAGACAGTGATCGTTGTTGACGAAGTTGACGAAGCCGTCGTCGATGCGCTCGTGGTAGGGCACGTGGGTATAGGGGCCGTGAATCCGGATCGCTTCGAGCAGCAGCTCGTCGAGCGGGCGGCCCTGGCGGTACAGGTCGTAGTAGACCTCGCTGGCGCCGATCTGATCGCGGGCCAGGATGCGCTCTTCCAGGGCGGCGTAACAGTCAGATACGCTCACGGGCTGGGTCGGCAGGTGTGTCATAGTCGGTCCCTCACTTTCCCGGGGGTTGATGATCTTGATCCTCATGCCAGCCCCTTTTGTCGCGCCCACAGCTCAAGGCTGTGAGCCAGAATGTCCGCTCCCAGACAGATATCCTGCTCGGTGGTGTTCTCCGCTGTGTCGTGGCTGCGGCCGCCGATGCTGGGAATGAACAGCATGGCGCTCGGCAGGTAGCGGCTCAGCACCATGGCGTCGTGGCCGGCGCCGCTCGGCATGCGCATGGCGGGAACCGCCCGGTTGCGGGTCGCCGTTTCGAGCGTGTCGACCAGGGACGCATCCATATCGGCCGGGGCGATGCCCAGCAGATGCTCGACCTCGACCGTCACCCCGCCCCGGCCGTGCAACTCGGCGGCTGCGGCATCGATTTCGCCTTGCAGGCGGTCGAGGACAGGCAGCCGGGGGTCGCGGAATTCGACCAGGGCCTGGGCCGAGCCGGGCACGACGTTGCCCGCTCCGGGCGCAAAAACAATGTGGCCGATATTCCACACGCTCAGCTCGCTCCGCGCCTGCTCGAAGCGTTCGAGCAGGCGCGCGCACAGCGTGATCAGCGCCGCGCCGGCGTCCTTGCGCAGGTGCATTGGCGTCGTGCCCGCGTGGTCGGCCTGGCCGAGACAGCTCAGGCGGCTGCGGCGAATGCCGACGATGGTGGTGACGATACCGATTTTCTGGTTTTCGACCTCAAGCCGCGGTCCCTGCTCAATATGCCCCTCAAAGTAGGCCAGGTGTCGGCCCGGATCGAGTCGGGCGCGCGGCTGCCCGGCATAGCCGGCGTGGCTGAGCACCTCGGCAAGTGAGGCGCCGTCGGTGTTCGTCGCCTGCTCGATATCGGTATCCGACAGCTGGCCGCAAAACGACAGGCTGCCGGCCAGGGCTCGGTAGGTGCCCTCTTCATCGGCAAAAGAGATGACATCAACGCCTAACTGGGCCAGAGACGACTGCGCCTCGTGGCGGGCACGGGCGATTTCCAGGCCGTACAGCACGCCCATGGCGCCGTCCAGCCAGCCGCCTTTGGGTACCGAGTCGGTGTGCGAGCCGATCAGTACGGCGCGGTCAACATCGGTCGCCCGTCCGTACACGTTGCCGATGCCGTCGATGCGGGCGTCGAGGCCCGCCGCCCGCATCTGCTCCAGCAGCCAGGCCCGCGCGGCTCGATCTTCGGGGCTGAACGTCAGGCGGTTTACGCCGGTTCCGGTTTTTCCGAATTGGGCGAGCTGTCTCAGGCTGTCCAGCAGTCGGTCGTGGTTGAGCTGCACGGTGCGTCCATATGCGAACCACAAAAGCTTAGCCCAGGAACCGAGCAAAAGTCCATGCTGGAGTAATTCACCACTATGCGTAGCCGTGTAGCCGTGTAGGTCAGGTTAGCCGGAGGCGTAACCTGACATCCCGTACGTGTCGGATTACGCTCCGCTAATCCGACCTACCACACTCTCTCTAACTCGCAGTGACTCGCTCTGACCGTGGCAGCCACATCGAGAAAATCCCCCTCAGTCCCCCTTTTTCAAAGGGGGAAGCCTGTCCTGAGCGTAGCGGAGCGAAGGCGAAGGAAGCCCTGTCGAAGGGCGCGCCAGCGTAGGGGGATTTCTGGAGCAGGTTGGTCCTCCTCGAAGAGGGAAGTTCGAACTGAGGCACTACCGAGGCGGCTCGGAGGTGGACGTTTGCGACCGGCGCCGCTCGCGTCGAACCCGCTCGGTCGCCTCCACATCCAGCCGCCGGTCCGGTGTGATCACCACACCGTAATCCCGCTCGGCCGTCTCCCGCGAGTAGTATTCGTCCAACACGTCGTCCAAGACCTGCTGGGGGTCGCGGAGCAGCGGGTCGCCATAGCCGCCGCCGGTTGCGCCGATAGTGATCAGGCGCTCGCCGGCGCGGACCGCGCGGTAGGGAACTTTTGAGGGCAGGGCGGTTTGCGTGCCGTCGGGCGCTGTGAGGGTGAGCGTGCCCGGGATGCCGCTTCCCCCGCCTGCGTAGCCCCAGGCGCCGTACACAAAGCCGTCGGCTTCGACTGAGGTGCCGCCGTCGGTCAGGTAGCGCAGCTCCTTGACCGAGCCCATGCCGCCGCGCCAGCGACCCGGCGCGCAGGCGTCCTCGCGCAGCTCGTAGCGCTCCACGCGGAGCGGGACGTGGGACTCGACGTCTTCGATGGGATTGTTGCGGGTGTTGGCGTACAGCGTATCCACGCTATCCATGCCGTCGTGACCGTAGCGTCCGCCATAGCTACCCTCGAAGATTTCGAGATGGACCCAGGGGCGGTTCTCGGCGCCCATGCCGCTCGAGGCGATGGCCTTGAGGTTGCCGATGCCGGCGCTGACCTGCCGGGGTACGGCTTGAGCCAGGGCTTTCATGACCGTGTCGCTGAGGACGTTGCCGGTCACGAAGCGGGCGATGGTCGGAGCCGGAAAGATGGGGTTGGCCAGCGTGCCGCGCGGCGCAACGATTGTGATCGGTCGGTACAGCCCGGCATTTTGCGGCAGGTCGCCGTACACCTCGGTGTCGAGCAGGACCGAGCGCAGCACCAGCCAGATGGCAACATCGACGGTCCCCACCAGCGGCATGTTGATTGGCCGGTCGGACACCTGCGCAGCCGTACCGGTCAGATCGACGGTCAGCCGCGAGCCCTCAACGATCAGCCTGACACAAATCCGCAGATTGCGACGGCTCGGGCTGGGATCGTCCATATAGCCGTCCATATAGCCCGTGGCCGCATAGCTGCCGTCGGGTATGGTGTCGATGGCCTGGCGCATCAGGCGCTCGGAGTAGTCGAACAGCGACGCGCAGGCCGCCTCGACCGTGGGCAGGCCGTAGCGGTCGATCAACTCGACATAGCGCTCGGCGCCGATACGGCAGGCCGCGATCTGGGCTTCCATGTCGCCGACCACGAGGTCGGAGATGCGGATATTGTCGCGCAGCAACTGCCACACCGCAGCGTTGCGCTCACCCCGCTCGTAGACCTTGATGGCCTTGAATTGCAGCCCCTCGGCGTAGGCGTCAAACGCCTCGACAATGCCCGTGCTGCCTGGTGTTTGACAGCCGATGTCCAGGTGATGGGCGGTGGTGACCGAATAGCCGACGCAGCTGCCGTCGTAGAACACCGGAACGCAAAACCCGACATCCGGGCCGTGGCTGGCCCCGCCGTAGGGATCGTTGTGCATGATGACATCGCCGGGTGAGACTTCTTCACCGCGCTCGGCGAGCGCCTTGAGCATACCGCGCACATAACCCGGAATCGGACCGGATTGCAGCGGCGTGCTCTGCTTGGACTCGCACAGCTGCTCGCCGCGGGCGTTGACCAGGGCGGTGCCGAAATCCTCGGACTCTCGAATAATGCTCGAGTACGACATGCGCATGAGCTTGTAGCCCATCTCAATCGCGATGTTCTCAAGCGCGCCGAGTATGACGCTGGCGGTAATCGGATCAATGGGACGGTCGGGGGCGGTCATGTGACCCCTCCTATCTCGATAATCAGATTGCTCCGGGGGTCGAGCCGAAAGCGACAGTCCGGCGGGATGAGCGTAGTTGAGTCGGTCTGAACGATGACGGCCGGCCCGGCGACCGGGTCGTCCAGCGGCAGATATTCCCGCCGATAGAAGGCGGTGTCCAGGCGGCGCAGCACGTGGTTGACCCGAAAGACGCTCGGCTGGGTTTTGAGCAGCGCCCGCTGCAGCGAGCCGGCTCCGGTCGGTTGTGGAGTGTCCGGGCGGGCGTGGCTGAGCGAGTCAATTTTCGGGGCGCGACCGATACCGACCAGGCGCACGGTGACGACCTCAATGGGACTGTCGGCAAAGAAATGGCCGTACTCCGACTCGTGGCGACGATGAAATCGCTGTACGGCCGTGTCCAGGGCTGCGGCGTCGAGGTGGCCGTCGGGGACGGGGATGCGCAGCTCATAGCCCTGGCCGACATAGCGAACATCGGCGAAGCGCTCGAAGCCGACGCTCTCGGGATTGGTCCCGGCGTCCGTGAACTGGCCCGACAGCTCGGCCCGCATGGCGTCGAAGGCGTCATTCAGCCGAGCGGCGTCAAAGGCGGTCGAGACCTGAAACGCGGTCCGCATCGCGTCGTATTTGACGTCGGTCGTCAGCAGCCCGACGGCCGAGGTGATACCCGGGTAGGCGGGAATGATGCACTCGGGAATGCCCAGCATACGGGCCACCTCGGCGCCGTGCAGCGGTCCGGCTCCGCCAAACGCGACCAGGCTGTAGGTGCGCGGGTCGATCCCCTTCTGGACCGTGCGCGAGCGGATGGCGTTGGCCATATTGCTGTTCAGAATGGTGACGATGCCTTCGGCAGCCTCAAGCTCCGACAGCCCGAGTCGCCCGGCCAGGCCGGCAATCGCGCTGCGGGCGGCGTTGTGGTCGAGCGCCATCGCGCCGCCCAAAAAGTTGTGTTCGTCCAAACGGCCGAGCAGAATATGCGCGTCGGTCACCGTCGGCTGGCTGCCGCCCCTGCCGTAGGCCGCCGGACCGGGCTGCGAGCCGGCGCTGTGCGGGCCGACCCGGAAGCCGCCGCCGGCATCGACGTGGGCAATGCTGCCGCCGCCCGCGCCGATGGTATGGATGTCGATCATGGGCACGAGCAGCGGGTAGCCGGCGATCCAGGTGTCGCGGGCGCTGGCCTCGCTGAACTGTCCGTCGGTCACCACGCCGATGTCGGCGCTCGTACCGCCCACATCGAAGGTGATGAGCCGCCGCCGCTCCGAGCCGTGGCCCGTCCACGCGCCACCGAGCACCCCGGCCGCCGGGCCGGACAGCAGGGTCAGCGCCGGCCGCCGGGCGACGACCTGCGGCGGGGCCAGACCGCCGTTGGAACGGATAATGCGCAGCTCGGCGCGGAGCCCGGCGTCGCGCAGACGCGCCTCAAGCCGTGAAACATAGCCGTGCACCTTGGGGCCAATGAAGGCGTTGATGGCGGTCGTGGTAAAGCGTTCAAACTCCCGAAACTGGGGCGAGAGCGACGCCGAGGTGGTCACGAACACGTCCGGGTACTCTTCAAGAATGATGTCGCGGGCACGGTTCTCGTGGGCGGGATTCAGATACGAGAACAGGAAGCACACCGCAATGGATTCAACCCCGGCGTGCCTGAGTTCGCGGGCCGCCCGGCGAACCGCCGCCTCGTCAAGCGGGACGAGCACCTCGCCGTGGGGCGGGATCAGCCGCTCGGGCACGCCCTTGCGGTAGCGGCGACGGACCAGCGGACGGTCCTGCCAGGGAATCTCCTGTTGGATGGAGTAGTGGTGCGGGCGCTGGTGGCGGCCGATGTGCAGAATGTCACGATAGCCCTGGGTGGTGACCAGGCCCGTTCGCGCCCCCTTGTATTCCAGGAGCGCGTTGGTGGCGATTGTCGTGCCGTGATACACGAGGTCGATGCTGTCCGGGACCACGCTCTCGGCTCGGCACAGCTCCAGAATTGCGGTCAGGACTCCCAGCGACGGATCGTCAGCAGAGGTCGGCAGCTTGTGAACGGCCCGCCGGCCGGTCTGGGTGTCGGCAAACACCGCATCGGTAAACGTTCCGCCAACGTCCACGCCAATCAGTCTCATAGGCGTATCCTGCTCATGGGGAGGGCACGGGTCGGGCGTACTCGACCGGCTCAGTCTAGCCGGTCTGTTCGGCCTTGGCAAAAGACTGCGGCGTACTGGAACAGGGCTTACGGTGAGAGGGGGGAGCGCCGTGTGTCGGGCCTCGCCTCGGCAGCACAGGAGCGTCTGGCAATCTCTCTCACCAGGCCGTCGAAGATCCGGGCATGCACGGGGTACAGGCCGTACCAGTAGGCTAGCCCGCCGAGTCCCTTGGGCAGGAACGCTGCGGTTTGTTCCAGCTGGCTTGTCCCAGCCTCGGTATCCCGCACCTCGAACTGGAGCCAGGCGCGGCCCGGAAGCTTCATTTCGGCTCTGAGACGGACCAGATGATCGGCTTCCAGGGCTTCGACCCGCCAGAAGTCCAGGGCGTCGCCAACCCGCAGCTCGTCGGGATGGCGGCGACCCCGGCGCAGCCCCACCCCACCCAACAGGCGGTCCACGATTCCCCGGACGCGCCACGCCCAGTTGGCGTAATACCAGCCGCGCTGGCCGCCTATGCCGGTCAGCACCCGGTAGACCGCGCTGGCCGGCGCGGCTACCTGCCGCCGACGGCGCTCAAGAATCATCCCTTGCTGCGATTCCAGACGGATGGGATCGTCCTGCGCCAGGGACGGGCTGTGGGCATCGCTCCACGCGGTCTCGATTTGCCCTGCGTCAAGCTCCGCAACCACCCGGGCGAGCGCCGTAGCGTAGTCCTGAGGCTGAATGCAGGGGAACAGGCGCCGGGCCAAGCTGTCGGTGACCACCACTTCGTTGCGGAGTCCCTCGATCAGGGGTCCGCTGACCTTGGCCGGGATGGGGGTGACCCAGTGTACCCAGTAGGACGACAGGCGGGGAGTCAGGACCGGGACGGGCAGCAGCCAGCGTGTGAGCCCTCGTGCTGCTGCATAGCCCAGCATCATGCCCTTGTAGGTGGTCACATCTCTGCCGCCGACCTGTATGACCTTGTCCTCGCACTCGGCGTTGGTCAGCGCGGCGACCAGGTAGTCCAGCAGGTCGGCGACGGCAATCGGCTGGACGCGCGAATATACCCAGCGGGGACAGATCATGATCGGCAGCCGTTCGACCAGATAGCGAATCAACTCAAAGGAGATGCTGCCCGAGCCGACAATCACCGCCGCCCTGAACTCGGTGACCGGAACGCCACTTTCTCTGAGGGCGTGTCCCGTCTCCTGTCTGGAGCGCAGGTGTCGAGACAGGTCGGCCCGGGGGTCTCCCAAGCCACCGACATACACGATCCGGCGCACGCCGGCTTGCCGCGCCGCGCGACCGAACAGCCGGGCGGCCTCGATATCCAGCTCGTGGAAGCCGGTTCCGCGCGCCATGCTGTGAATCAGGTAGTAGGCGCACTCGGCTCCGGCCAGAGCTGTGGACAGGCTGTGGGCGTCCAGCGCATCGCCGACCGCGACCTCCACCTCGTCGGACCAGGCGCGCGAGCCTATCCGCCGCTGGCTGCGGGTGAGGACACGCACCCGATAGCCTTCCTGCAGAAGGCGCGGGACCAGCCTGCCGCCGATATAGCCGGTGGCTCCGGTCACCAGGATGCGGCCGGCTGTGTCCATCGTGATTCGCTGCCCTCCTTGTCGTCTCTTGAGCGGGCTGGTGTTCTACTGGTCAGCCTACCACGGAACGCACAGAGGGACGATACAATGGAGAACATGCCCGCTGAAGCCTCGACGCATTGAATCTCTTCGGAATCTCTTCGGAATCTCTTCGCCCAGCGTCTTTCGGTTTCACCGTCGCTGGCTTGACCTTGATATGGTCAATTGTACAATTGATTGCGTCCGGGAGCAGCTGCATTGGACATTCTCAAAGCGCTTGTCGATTCGCTGCATGAAGAGGTTTGGAGGGAAAGCCCGTGCGTACACTGACCGCACCAATGAGAACGCTCATCGAGAGTTACAGCGCCGGAGCGGTGGCCAGCGTCAACGCAGACGGCACGCCGGCGGTTTCGCCCAAGGCCACCTTTGTCGTCATCGACGCTGGATGCCTCGCGTTTGGAAACATCCGCTCCCCGGGCACTATAACAAACATCCGAGCGCGTCCCGACGTTGAGGTGAACTTCATCGATGTCCTGACCCGACGTGCGGTACGGGTAAAGGGCCGGGCCGAGATCGTCGAGAAGGAGTCGGCGGCGGCCAAGCGTTTGCTGCCCGCTTTCGAGCGGCACTGGGCGCCGTATCTTGACCTCATGCAGAGCTTCGTCAGCATCTCCATCACACAGGCGGAACTGATCCTCTCTCCCGCCTACGATGTCGGGCACACGGCAGAAGATCTCCGCCGGGTCAACCTGGAGAAGCTCTCGAACTTGCGCTGACACATGGAGGCGCAGCCTGTCCTGCGCGCGTCCGTGGGGACACGGAGGAACACACTATGTCTACATCTTCACCCATGCTGCCGGGGAGACTGGGGAACCCGAACCTGACGCTCGCCACCGACCCGCGCCTCGACCCCCGGCTGGCCGCAGCCGTGGCGGGCATGGACGCTGCTCTGGGAGAGCCGACACCCGTAGGCCCCGATTCCCCTTATGCAGAGATACTCGACTACATCGGCGCCATTGAGTCCGAGCTCGATCCGGTCTACGCCGAGACCTTCGGCAGTCTGCCGCCCGTGCGCGGCGTCAGCCGGCGCACCGAGGTCATCACAGGCGTTGACGGTAACGACATCCGTCTTTTCATCCACGAGCCCACGGAGCGGAATCGTTCCCTGCCGGGCATCCTGCACACCCACGGCGGGGGCATGGTCATGTGCGCGGCCGCGGATTCCCAGTACGTGCGCTGGCGGGACGAACTGGCCGTCACCGGGCTGTGCGTCGTCGGTGTCGAGTTCCGCAACGCGGCGGGCAAGCTCGGCAGCCATCCCTTTCCTGCCGGCCTCAACGATTGCGCGAGCGGTACGCAGTGGGCCTGCCAGAACAAGGACGATCTCGGCATCTCGCACGTTGTCGTCTCGGGCGAATCGGGCGGCGGCAACCTGTGCCTGGCCGCGGCGCTCAAGGCCAGGCGGGAAGGCTGGATCGATCAGATAGCCGGTGTCTATGCGTGCTGCCCCTATATCGCGGGTACCTACAGCCCCGCTCCGCCCGAACTCGTCTCGTGGCGCGAGAACGAGGGCTATCAGTTGGACCCCGATATGTGCCAAGCCCTGGTCAGGGCCTACGACCCGAACGGACAACACCACAGCGACCCGCTGGCCTGGCCCTACCAGGCCAAGGCAGAGGACCTGGCGGGACTGCCGCCGCACACCATCTCGGTGAATGAACTTGATCCGCTGCGCGACGAAGGGCTGATCTACGCGCGCAAGCTGATGGCGGCCGGTGTCCCGACGGTGAGCCGGACCGTCAATGGCACGCCCCACGGCGGAGACACCGAGACCTTGGCCGTACTACCCCACGTATACCGGGCGACCATCCGTGACATCCATGCCTTCGCCGCAGCGTTGTCATAGGCCGTCAGGCATGAGCAAGAAAAAGCTCCGCGATCTCGCTCATGGTGCGAGCGCAGCTTAGCTCTGTTCATAGGCATACGCCGCCCGCAGCAGCACGTCGTCCTCGAAGTGTCGGCCGACCAGTTGCAGCCCGACCGGCAGCCCCTCGTGCGTACCGCACGGCACGCTCAGGGCCGGATGGCCGGTCGCGTTGAACGACCCCGTGTTGTGGATCATGTTGGCGAAGATCGACAGGAAGCCATACGTCGACAGTTCTTCGTCGGGTATCGGCGGGGCGGTGAACGGGACCGTCGGCATGAGCAGCACGTCGACGTCTGTGAACGCCTCCTCATAGGCCGCCCGCAGCGTGCGGGTGAGGTTCTGCGCCTTGGCGTAGTAATGCATGCCGTAGCGGCGGTAGGTGTACTCGCCGAGCAGCAGCACCAGCTTCAAGCCCACGGGCAGGTCGTTCGCGCGCGCCTTCACCGCCCGGTGGGTGAAGTTCACATGGTCCAGCGCGTAGTGCCCCTGCCAGCCGTGGCCCCAGCCGTCCTGCTTGTTCGTCTCGTTCCCGCCCTGGATCAGCAGCGGCCACAAAATCGCGTTGCCGTCGAGATGCATCGGGACCGACACGTCGGCCAGGGTTGCGCCGGCCTGTTCCAGAACACCTGCCGCCTCGCGCACCGCGGCGTCCACCGCCGGCATCGATTGCTCGTGCCCAAAGCCCTGGGCAAGAATGCCTATCCGCAAGCCGGCAACGCCGTCTTCGAGCCGCGCGGTGTAGTCTTCGACACGCACGTCCTTTTGGCGCGGGTCAAGGCCGTCCGCACCCGCCACGGCTTGCAGCGCGAGCGCACAGTCGCGCACCGTCTTCGTCATCGGCCCGGTGTGATCGACCGTATTATCGAGGCCGGCCAGCCCGGTGTGCGGCACCAGGCCGAAGGTTGGCTTGAGTCCGACTATGCCGCACCACGCGGCCGGGACGCGAATCGAGCCGCCCTGGTCGCCGCCCATCGTGATATCCGCGTCGCCGTTGGCGACCACGACCGCGCTGCCGTTTGACGAGCCACCCGGACAGTGGCGGCCCGTGGCCGGGTTGATCGGCTGCGGCCCGGGGTAGATGCTGAGCCCGATCGCGTCAAAACAGTGCGAGCCGTTCACGACCTTGCCGATGATCTCGGCGCCGGCGTCAAGCAGGCGGGTGACGATGGTCGCATCCTCGGTCGGCACGTAGCCTTCCAGCACGCTTGAGCTGTTCAGCATCGGAATGCCCGCAACGCGGATGTGGTCTTTGAGCCCGACGGTCTTGCCGGACAGTGGGCCGTCCGGCGCTCCTGGGATCGAGCAGCGCCACGCCCAGCCGTTGTCCCGGTTGTCCTCGGTTGACGGCCGCGCCCCAAAATCTCGCCGCGGATACTTGACCGGGATTGTGGGCGCCACCAGCTCGTCGAGACGCTGGTAGGCCGGCAGCATCTCGCGGATGTACATTGAGAAGCCTTCGACCTCTTCGTCATTCACCTCGAAACCGAAACGCTGGCCGGCGTCGCGCAGATCCTGATGGGTAGGCATTCGTACAGGCATGGCTAGTCTCCTTTTGCCAGGAACCATACGTCACGCCGTAGCGCGAATGCAAATGAGAGCCATGCTCTGCCCGTCAGACATGCCGGTACGCCGGCCGGACACACCTAGCGCGTTTCACGGTAAGCTGTAGCCGTGTTGGACGCGGTCCGGCCTCCGTGCTTCGACTTCGCTCCGCTACGCTCAGCACGAACGGGAGACCGTTAGTCCTGAGCGTAAGGCGCAGCGCGCCTGAAGTCGAAGGGCGACACAGCAGCGTTGTTTGTTCTAGGGGGTGTCATCAGTTAAGGAGGATCACCGAGGCAGCGAGATAGATGGCTCCGAGAAAGCTGACAGCGCGTTTGTCGTAGCGGGTGGCGAGAGCACGGTATTGCTTGAGTTTGGCGAAGAAGTTTTCAATCAGATGGCGCGCTTGATAGAGGTGCTTATCATAGGGGCGAGGCTGGCGCCGATTGGCTTTGGGGGGAATGACCACCGTCACCTCCGCCTGCTCCAAACGGTCAATGACGCGCTCGTGGGCGTCATAGGCTCTATCGGCGAGCAAAGCCCGCACGTGCTTCAGCAGATGGGGCAAGAGGGCCTCCGCACCGGCCAGGTCAGAGGCTTGGCCGGGCGTGAGATGGAAGCCGGTCGGATTCCCGAGCGCATCGCACGTCGCATGGATTTTCGTGCTCAAGCCCCCGCGGGAGCGGCCGATGCATTCGGCCGCGGGGTCCCCCCTTTTGCCCCCGCCCCATGTTGGTGGACGCGGATGATCGTGGCGTCGATCATGGCATATTCGTTATCCGCATCGGCGGCCAGCTGCTTGAAAACCTGCTCCCAGACCCCACTTTTACTCCAGCGCATGTGGCGCGTATGAATCACGCGAAAATCCCCGAACCGGCTCGGCAAATCGCGCCAGGGAATCCCCGCACGATAGCGGTATAAGACCGCTTCCACAAACAACCGGTTATCCCGCGCCGTGCCCCCGACGTGGCCCTCCCGGCCGGGCAGCAGGTCCTGAATCCGTTCCCACTGATCCTCGCGTAACGCATACCGTCTCGCCATTGTGCACCCTCCCTTCGCTTGGGCTGACCAGGGCAGTATACCGAGACGAGACAGGAAAGCCGACCAGGGGGGCACGCTAACTGATGACACGCCCTAGCGCGCCACCGCCGGGATGACGAAGTCCTCCAGCAACGGCCACGGATCGCGGAATCTCTCACCCGGCTTGGATGCCACGACGACGACAAGCTCGTGGCCGGGGACGCACAAGATATGCTGTCCCCCGCGACCGGCAGCCGAGAAGACGAAAACGCCGTTCACGTTTCGCAGCCACCACAGGTAGCCGTAGCCGGGGGTGTGGGGCACGACGGACTCCGCAACCCACCGCGTCGGGATGATCTGTGAGCCGTTCCACCGACCGCGGCTGAGGTACAGCAGGCCGAACCGCGCCATGTCCCTGGGCCTGAGCGCGAGTCCCCAGCCGCCGGTACTGTTACCGTGCGGGTCCGTGGGCCAGCTCACGCCCCGGTTACTGAACACGGCTGCCCGGCTCTGGCCGTGGGGCGTGTTGTCGGCGGGCAGATCGATGCCGAGCGGGCCGAATACGTGCTCGGCGGCGAACTCCCGGGCACACCTGCCGGTGCTGCGGGTGATGATCGCCGAGAGCAGATGGGCAGCGGCGCTGTTGTACTGAAACGTCCCCAGCGCTCCATCTTTCACCGGTAAGCTGAGGATGAAGGCGACCCAGTCCCGGCTCCGGCGCAGGCGGTCGAGGAACAGCTCGTGACCTCGTGGGCCAGTGCGCCACTGGAAGCCGGCCGTCATGGTCAGGAGGTGTTTGAGCGTCAGCCGACGCTTCAGCTGCTCGTGCGTACCGGGAGCGTAGTCCGGAAAGAAGTCCAGGACAGGCTGGTCAACATCCCTGATGAAGCCCCGGTCTATGGCAATGCCGACGAGAGCCGAGATAACGCTCTTGGTGACCGAAGCGACCAGATGGGTGTCGTCTTGACCGCAGCCACCGAAGTACTGCTCAAAAACAAGCCGGCCTCTCCTTGCGATGAGCACCGCCCTGATGCGCCCAAAGCGGGCGCTGACCTCCCGTTCAAGGTCCGCCAGCAGCTCGGCGCGTATGCCCACGGCTGCGGGGTCTGCCCGGCGCCAGTCCTGAACAGGCCGAGAACTCACCGTGACTCCGCTGCCAGGAACGGGCCGGTCCGTGAATGGGGATTTCGCCTCAGATCGCTGGGCGAGCCCTGGGCGATGATCTGGCCGCCGTCTTGGCCGCCGCCGGGACCTAGCTCGATCAACCAGTCGCAGTACGACAACACCATTGGGTCGTGCTCGATCACGATGACCGAGTTGCCCTGTTTCACCAAAGCATCCAGGAGGGCGAGGAGACCGGCGGTGTCGTGCAGACTCAGGCCGGTGGTCGGCTCGTCCAACACATACACGATGTTGCCCTTGCGACGACGGCCGATTTCCTTGGCCAGCTTGATCCGCTGCGCCTCGCCGCCGCTCAGTGTCGCCGTGGGCTGTCCGAGCCTGATGTAGCCCATTCCGGTCTGCTCGAGCACGCGCAGCATCGCGTGGACAGCGGGCGTATCATGAAAGAGCGTGGCCGCGTCCGTGACGCTCATATCCAACACGTCAGCAATGCTCGCGCCCCGATAGGTGACATCCAGAATCTCGGTCCGATATCGCTTCCCCTGGCACTCGGGACACACGCTGGTCACAAACGAACTGCCGCCCAACCAGAACCGCTCGCGCCCTAAGCCCTTGCATGCCGAGCAGGCGCCTGCGGCGTTGAACGAGAAGTGGCCGGGGGTGTAGCGACGCTGCTCGGCGAGCGGCTGGTGGGCGAACAGCTTTCTGACATGGCCCCAGATATTGGCGTAGGAGGCGGGGGTGGAAATGCTCCGCCGACCGATTGGCGCTTGAGAGACCTGGGCATAGCCGTCGATGTGCGCCAGGCCGTCGATACTCGCTGCAACCGGACCGGGCACGATAAAGTCGGTCTCCTCATCCGCGTCCGAGTCGGTGGCTTCTGCCTGTCGCAGGTCCGTAAAGTGACGTTCCAGCAGTG
Organism: uncultured Binatia bacterium (SeqCode); assembly: GCA_965243735.1. Lineage (GTDB taxonomy): Bacteria > Desulfobacterota > Binatia > Bin18 > Bin18 > JAAXHF01. The sequence continues at coordinate 332,890 of CBDEVZ010000008.1, read as the reverse complement.
GGATCAGGGTGCCTGACACAAGCGAACTCTTGCCGCTGCCCGATACCCCGGCCACGCCGACGAGCACGCCCAGCGGGAAGTCTGCGGTGACATCCTTGAGGTTGTTGGTCCTGACGTGGCGCAGGCTCAGGCGCGCCCTGGCGTCGGTAACGCTGGCGTACTCGTGCGGAGCCTTGCGCGGCACGCCGCAGCGGCCCGACAGATATTGGCCGGTAACCGAGCGCTCGGATGTGAGCAGCCCGGCGTAGTCCCCCTGGTACACGACTTCCCCGCCACCGCTGCCCGCCAGCGGCCCGACATCAATGACATGCTGCGCCCGCTCAATGGTGTTGCGATCATGCTCGACGACGATGACCGAGTTGCCCAGGCTGCGCAGCGCCTCAAGCTGTTCGAGCAGGTCTGCCTTTTCAAGCTCGTGGAGTCCGACCGTTGGCTCGTCGAGAATGTAGATCAGCGAGTCCAGCCTGGAATCCAGGTGCGAGGTCAGGAAGATGCGTTGAATCTCGCCTCCGCTGAGCGTCGGCAGCGGCCGATACGGCGTCAGGTGTCCCAGTCCGACCCGGACCAGGGCGTGCGTCTTGCGCAGAACCTCATGGATCAGGTTTTGCCCAAAGGCAGACACGGATTGGTGGGCCGCCAAGGTGGTCAAAAAGTCCCGCAACTCGGCGATAGTCATGTGGCCGAGGTGACCAATGTGCTGCCGGCCGAGCGTGACCCTGCGCGCCTCCTCCCCGACCCGGTAGCCCTGGCACTGGGGGCACGCCAGCATCACCATCGCGCCGCCGACATCCTGGCCGCGGGAGAGCAGAAAGCGCAGCCGGGTGAACAGGCTGAGGCTGCGCCGGGGGTAGGGGCGCTGCACCTGCCTGCCGTACAGAATGTGGTCTCTGGCCTCGTCGGGCAGCTGGCAGAACGGCGTGTCTGCATACGCTTTGAGGCGTCGTGTCAGCAGGTGCTGAAAGCTGGCCAGCACCCCGGCCTTGGCCAGCACTTGACGCAGCGTCATGTCGGCATGCGGAACCAGTTTCTCCATCACCAGCTCGAACTGAACCCCGCGCCCCTCGCACTGGAGGCACATGCCCTTGGGGGAGTTCGGAGAAAAGTAGCTGGCTTCGAGGCGCTCTTCGGTGTGTCCGCACTGTCCACACACCAGGTCGGCACCGACCGTCGCTGCGCAGGTCGAACACGCGATGCGCCCTTCGCGCGCGTAGAGCAGGCTCAGGTAGGCGAGGAGCTTCGTCTTGGTGCCGACCATCGAGCGCGGGTTGCTCTGCCGGATGATGGCCTGTTGAACGGCGACCGTCGGACCGATGCCCGCGATCTCATCGAAGGCGTCTTCCTCGGTTAGTGCCGGGAGCAGGCCGATGGACTGCAGGTAGTGCCGCTTGCCCTCCTCAAAGACGATGTCGAAGACGAGGCTGGATTTCCCCGAACCGCTGACCCCGGTCACGACCACCAGTTGCCCTTTGGGAATACGGACGGTGATGTTCTTCAGGTTATGGAGCCGTGCGCCCTTGACCACGAGGTGCTTCATCAGCGCCGCCGCTTCTCAGCGCGATCCCAAACCGGCCAGGACTTGGCGGAAGCTGCTGAGGCCGGCTTCGAGGTTCTCGAGGATCTCCTCGGCCATCTTGAGGAAGATCAGATAGGTGAGCTGCTCCAGGTAATCGCCGTAGCTCACCCCGTCATCGCGCAGGGTGGTGCAGAAGCTCCAGACTTTGGAGACGATAGGCTGTGCAGTCATACTTCCTTCTTAATCCCCTCCTCGGAGGGGTGCCGCGTCAGCGGTGGGATGGGTTGCCTTCTAAGGCCATTCCTTGCGAATACGCTCCTGATACTCAAGGCCGTCCCCGGCCTGCCAGATGCCTGCCGTGTGCTTGAGCACCTCTTGAAACGACGCGGCCGAGCCGCGCTGTTCCCGCATCCGAAATTCGCTGACCGCCTGACGAATCAGCGAGGCCATGGACACGCGGCGCAACGCGGCCTGCTGGTCCAGCCACGCCTTCTGTTCGTCATCCAGGCTAATCACTGTTCTGACAAGTCCTTTGCTCATGGCTTCATCCGATATCATTACTCGGAAAATGGTCGCAAGCGCTGGTTGGCGGTGTGGCGTATTCCTCGGCCATCTTGAGGCTGCGTCGTCATACTTCCTTCTCGATCCCCTCCTCGGAGGGGTGCCGCGTCAGCGGCGGGGTGGGTTGTCCTCTCCAGGAACGGAGACAACCCACCACCGCCACCCGAATAATGGGAGTTTTGGGAGTCATTAAAAAAGGAGGGGATGGGGATGGTGCAGAAGCTCCAGACTTTGGAGACGATAGGAGCGGTGTTCATGCGGACGAACCCTCTCCTATGGTTTGTCGGACCAGGGCTTCGCCGGCTGCGGTTCGCCGATAACGCTGGTTCCGGCTGGTTGGCTTGCCGGGGAGCGTCATTTCAATCAGGCCGGCTTCGAGGGCGGGCTTCAGATAGACCGTCGTCAAGTTGTGCCGGTCTTTGAGTTGCAATACTGCCTGGATTTGGGCACGGCTCATCTCTCCGGTGAGAGCAGCCACAAGTTGCTCGACAGGATCGGTGACTTGCCCGGTGACTTGCCTGTCTGCCTCGTTAGCTGGCCGCCCATGCACCGTCCAGCCGGCCTGTTCCAACATCGTGTCAATGGTGTCGCGCGCCTGCTGTTCGGGGGTCCGGTTCTTGTCCGCCATTGCGTCGGTCACTCTGCCAAGAACGGGCTCATCTGGTCAACCGCACTACTCTTCGTCAGCCCAAAGCATCGACAGCGAGAAAATGCAATACCATTGCAATATTGTATGCCCTACTGTAGTAGGAAAAATACAAAACACACCCTGTAAGGAGGAACACTGCATGGCAACACCTATCTTTCTCAGCGCCCGTATCCGGGGCATCGGGCTCGGGCTGGGCCTTATCGCCCTGCTCCTCAGCGCCCCGAGCCCGGTCTGGGGCCAATCGCTCTCCTCAGCGACCTACCGGGCGGTATTTGAGGGAACCTGGACGGCCGAGAACCACCCCACCGGCTATCCGAGCAATCCGCATTTCTCCGCCATCGTCGGTGCCGTGCACAACGACGACGCCAGCCTGTGGATGGATGGGGAAATGGCCACTCCTGGGCTCGAACAGGTCGCGGAAACGGGCATGTCGGACATGTTGCAGGAGGAAGTCGCAGCCCAGATCGGCATGGGCGACGCGCTGGCCGTTGTCCAGACGCCCCCGGCGGACGGCAATGGGACCGTCACCATGACCTTTTACTTCTCCGTCACCGATGCCTTTCCCAGGATCACGCTGGCGAGCAAGATCGCGCCCAGCCCGGACTGGTTCGTCGGCGTCTCCGGCCTGTCCTTGCAGGAGGACCATGATGGCCATGACCACTGGCTGGCCTCGCACACCGTGGAGCTGTTCCCCTACGATGCCGGGACTGAGGACGGCATGATGTTTTCGACCGACAATGCCGACAGCATGCCGGCGGTCAGCATCATGAGCGCCCAGGGTGTCGCGCCGTTTTCAGACCAGCCCATAGCGACGCTGACCTTCGAGTTGGTGGAGGAACGCGAATTCTACGCCGCGCTTGAGCAACCGACGGCCGGCCCGGTGGCCGGTATCGGCCTGATCCGGGGCTGGGCCTTTGAGTCGTCCGACATGGCGTCCAACATGGACATGATGGACGACGACCCCCTGACCCTTGAAGTGCTCGTTGATGGAAAACCAATCGGGTCTCCTGCGGTCGGCTCGCCCCGTGGTGACGTGGCCGCCAACTTCCCCGACGAGATGGATGCAGAGGACAGCGGCTTCGGTCTCGTCATGAACTACGGCGTGCTCGACCCGGGCGCGCACCGGCTGACCCTGCGCGGAACCAGTGCCATGGGCGGGGCGCATTTTGCCATCAGTCGAGAGATCATGGTGCTCAAGTTTGGCGGCCTTGAATATGCCGAGGCCATGCTGTCGGGTGCCACTGCGGACATGCATGGAGACGCCATCGCCCTGCACGGCGTTCAGTTCTCCGACCCCAACGACGCAGAGGCCATGGGGCGGACGCAGACGCTTGAGCTGGAGTGGTCGACCGAAGCCCAGGGGTTTATCGTCACCGAGATCACTGATGAGGACGAGGACGATGACCACGACCACGATCATGACCATGATCACGACCATGACTGATGGCCGGTAGGAGGGGCGAACTGTTCGCCCCCCATCCAAGCCTTCTCCTCTCCCGCCGGGAACGTGTTATGTGCGTTATCCGGCGGCAACCCACCCCGGCCCTCCGGGCCACCCCTCCTCCCGCATCCGAAATTCGCTGACCGCCTGGCGAATCAGCGCGGCCATGGACACACGGCTCGGCCGCAATCGCCCGGTCCATAGCATGAGGTGCGTGGTGTGTGTCATGAAGGTCAGGCCCTCCTTCAAACTCCTTCCTTTATTGCTTTAAGTAAGGCATCTCTTTATCTTAAAAGGCGAACGGAGACGATGCCATGATCGAATCTACCATAACGAAAAAAGGGCAAACGACCCTGCCCAAACCCGTGCGGGAAACGCTTGGCCTTCAGGCTGGAGATCGGGTGCGCTACGTCATTGCCGACGGTGAGGTGCGCATTCTGCCCGTACGCCCCATCGGTCGGCTGTTCGGGGCGCTCCGGCATGACGGTCCTGCCGTCACGGTGGAGGAAATGGAGCAGGCCGTTGCCGACGGGGCGCGCAAGGGATGATCGCCCTCGATACCAACGTGCTGGTCCGCTATCTGGTCCGCGACGACGCCGAACAGGCAGAGGCCGCCCGGGCGTTGCTGGAATCACTCACGGCCGACCGTCCCGGCTACGTCTCCGCGAGGTTGCGGTCGAATGCGTCTGGGTGCTGGAACGGGCCTATAGCTATTCCCGAAAGAGGAAACGTGTCGTCCAGCCGCATGAATAAGGTTGACACGTTTCCTCTTTTGACCAGATAGCGACGATACTGGAAGAACTGACGGTCTTGTGATTGAGGAGGCGGACGATGTCGCTCACGCGGCATTTCGCTACCGTATCGGAGGTGCCGGGTTTTCCGACCTGATGATCGTGACTGCCGCCGAACGAGCCGGAGCCCTGCCTGTGTACACCTTCGATCAGAAGGCGGCACGGCTTGAGGGCGCGACGTTGTTAGAGAACGATACGTCTTAGCGGGTCGCCTGAGTTGGCGGTGGAAAGAATGGCTCCTCGGGTAGGATTCGAACCTACAACCCATCGGTTAACAGCCGATTGCTCTGCCGGTTGAGCTACCGAGGATCATGTGCGTGAGTGCCGCAGTCTGGGCAGATTTTTGTAGCAAAGGGCCGGGCGGGTGTAAAGTATGGCGCGTTGTCCAGCCGAGCCGGGCGGCTACATCTCCCGCCGCCCTTCGAGAGCCCGGCTCAGGGTCACAACGTCGGTGTATTCCACGTCGCCGCCCATGGGAATGCCGCGGGCGATGCGGCTGACCCGCAGACCAAGCGGCTTGATGACTTTGGCCAGATACAGCGCGGTGGCTTCGCCCTCGGTGGTCGGATTGGTGGCGATGATGACTTCCTGGGCTACGCCGCGGCGCAGCCGTTCCAGCAGCGGGGCGATCTTGAGTTCTTCGGGACCGATGCCGTCGAGGGGCGACAAGACTCCGTGCAGGACGTGATATCTGCCCCGATACTCGTGGACCTTTTCCAGCGCTATCAGGTCGGCCGGCTCTTCAACCACACAGATCGCCTCGTCGTTGCGCTTGGGATCGAGACAGATGGCGCAGCGCTCGCCCTCAGCCAGACCAAAGCACTCTTGACACAGGGTTGTTTCGGCCTTGACCGCCCAGACCGCCTCGGCCAGCGCTTCGGCATACTCACGGTCGGCGTTCAGAATGAACATGGCCAGACGGGTGGCCGTTTTTTCGCCAATGCCGGGCAGCCTGCCGAGCTGTTCGACCAGACGTGCCAGAGACGGGGTGAGGTTCATGGGGTCAGGCCGGGAATTTTGAGTCCGCCGGTCAGCTTGCCGACCTCATCGGCCATCATCTTTTTGGCCTGGTTGAGGCCCTGATTGACGGCCGCAAGGACGAGGTCTTGAATCATCTCCCTGTCTACCTCGTCGCCGTCCAGCAGCACCGGATCGATGGTCAGCGAGACCAGCTCCAGCCCGCCGTTGACCTCGGCGCTGACCATGCTGCCGCCGGCGGTGGCGGTGACGGTCTTGCGGGCGGCCTCTTCCTGGACTTGGCTGAGCCGGCTCTGGAGCTGCTGGGCCTGTTTCATGATGTCGCCAATATTAAAATCTGCCATACCGACTCCTGTCTGTGCCTTTACGGCGGACGATGAGATTTTCTGCTCAGGGGCGTATCATTGCCCGCTCTGTCGACCGCTGCCGCCCCGGATGCGGGTCTTCTGGACTTCTCCGCCCAGAACGTCGAGCACGGTCCGGACCAGCGGGTCTTCGTCTGTAGTCGCTGGACTGTTGGGGCGTGTCTCGGCCGGTCCGTCGGCCGGGCTGGCCGCAACCGGCGACGACCCGTTTGGGGACGCCGGAGCGGCCGTGCCGTTTGGCTCAGCCTGTGTGGCGGCCTGTGGCGGCTCGCCTTTGGTGACCTCAATCCTCAGCGGCCGCCCAAAGACCCGGCCTGCGGCCTCTTCCAGAATCGTGCGGTTCTCCTGGCGGCTGAGTTCTTTGAAATACGGCTCTTTGCGCACCCCAATGGTCAGCACGGTCTGATCGAGGTCGTGCAGTTGACCCGACTTGAGGGCAAAAAACAACGACAGCTTGTCCTTTTGGACCGCGGCCAACAGGCGCTCCCAAGGGTCCCCGTTGTCGGGGCTGGGCGGAGGGTCAGGAACCGGCTGCAAGTGGGGTGTCTTGGTTGAGTGGGGCGTGTCGGCCGGGGGGGGCGTGTCGGGCCTCGGGCTGGGGGCGGGTGAGGCCGGCGGTGGTGGCGCGGGCGGGTGTGGCGCGGACGCCGGAGTGGGGGTCGGAGCCGACTCTTGTGGGTCAGCCGGAGCCGGCTCCTGCGCGCGGACCGGGTTCGGGCTGGAGGTTGTGAGTTGCTCGCGCAGCGCCCGAAGCTGGGCCAGGGCCTCGTCAATCGGCATGACCGGCGGCTGGCTGGCCAGCTTGACCAGGCTCATTTCGACCGCCAGCTGGGGATAGGCGGTCTGGTTGATCTCTTCCTCGGCCCGCAACAGCAGACTGAACAAACGCTGGATGTCTTCGAGCGAGCGTGTGGCGGCCTGGTCTTGGACTGCGGCGACTTCATGGTCGGGCAGGTCGCTCAGCACGGCCGGGTCGGCGCATACCTTGATGATGACCAGATGGTGAAAGTGCTCCAGCAGATCGCGGCACAGCCGACGCGGATCATAGCCGTACTCGTACAGATCGCCGGCGATGCGCAGCACCGCAGCCGGGTCGTTGGCCAGGATGGCCTCGACAATCTGAAACAGGACCTGGCGGTCGGCCACCCCGAGTGCCTGACGGACGGTCTGGGCGTTGACCTGACCGTCACCCCAGGTCACGACCTGTTCGAGCAGCGACTCGGCATCCCGCAGACTGCCGTCCGCCTCACGGGCGATCAGGGACAGGCCGACCTCGTCGCAGGCAAAGCCTTCGTGCTCGGCCAGGGCGCTCAACTGGCCGAGCAGATCCCGCAGCGAAATGCGTTTGAAATCGTAGCGCTGGCAGCGCGACACAATCGTGGCCAGAATTTTCTGGACCTCGGTGGTGGCAAAGATGAACTTGACGTGGTCCGGCGGCTCCTCCAGGGTTTTCAGCAGGGCGTTAAAGGCCTGATTCGACAGCATGTGGACTTCGTCGATAATGACCACCCGAAAGCGGCTCTTGGCCGGGCGGTACTGCACCCCCTCGGTAATGTCGCGGACGTGATCGACCCCGGTATGCGAGGCGCCGTCAATTTCCAGCACGTCGATTGAGCTGCCGGCGCTGATCTCGGCGCAGTTGCTACAGCTGTTGCAGGGCTGGGGCGTTGGGCCGTCCTCGCAGTTCAGCGCCTTGGCCAGCAGCCGGGCGATGGTCGTCTTGCCGACGCCGCGCGGGCCGGTGAACAAAAACGCGTGGGCGATCCGACCGCTCTGAATCGCGTTCTGCAGGGTCCGGGTCACATGCTCCTGGCCGATCACCTGATCGAAGGTCTGGGGACGCCACTTGCGGGCGAGAACAAGATAACTCATGGCTGGCAACGCTGCGGAGAGCCGCCCTTCTGCCGTCAGTGGTGATAGCTAGGCTGCCCTGCGGCACAGGGATGAAATCGGTACCGCTGCTTCCTTCCGGACCTGACGGGGTTCCCGACCTCCCTTGCGCAGGACCTAGCTATCACCACTGACGGAGAGGGAGGGATTCGAACCCTCGGTACCGGTAAAGGCACACACGATTTCCAGTCGTGCCCAATCGACCACTCTGGCACCTCTCCCGCATACGTGTAGGGGTTGTACCACCTCCGGGTTGGGACCGCAAGAAACTGGCGGCATGACCCTGTCCTGGCTTGACACCCCTGACGGCCTCTGTTTTTATGCCTGCGGCACACAAAGGGGACGATGATGACCACTCGAATCGGCAGAAATCATCGTTTGTTTTGATCGAGGGGAATATGGAGCAGTACGTTCCGGTCCTGATAGCGCTGATCCTGGCCGGAGTGGTGTCGGGGGCGATGGTCTTTGCCAGTACCCTGTTCGGGCCTCGGCAGCATTCGGCGGTCAAGGATGAGCCGTTCGAGTGCGGCAATCCGTCGAGCGGCTCGGCCTGGGGCCGATTCTCGGTCAAGTTCTACCTGGTCGCCATTCTGTTCATCGTGTTCGACCTTGAGGTGGTGTTTCTCTACCCCTGGGCGGTGGTGTTTCGACGGCTGGGGCTGTTCGGCTTTGTGGAAATGCTGGTCTTTGTCCTGATTCTGGCGGTCGGGCTGGTGTATATGATTAAAAAAGGGGCGCTCGAATCGGCCTAGGCGACGACGAGCGAGACGGCCATGGAGCTGCTGAGCAAAGCCGAGAGCGCCTTTTCGGGCAAGATTGTCGAGAGCCACACGCACCACGATAACGCCACGATTGTGCTGGAGCGGGCCGACTTGATCGAGGTTCTGACCCGCCTCAGAGACGATTCCGAGTTTGCCTTTAATATGCTGGTCGACCTGAGCGCGGTCGATTTTTTTGGCCAGGAGCCGCGCTTTGAGGTGGTCTACCACCTGTACTCCTTGCGGCTCAACCACCGCCTGCGGGTCAAGGTCCGGGTGGCCGAGGACGAAGCCTGGCTGCCGTCGGTGACCGAACTGTGGAAGGCGGCCAACTGGCTGGAGCGTGAGGTGTGGGACATGTTCGGGGTGTCGTTCCGGGACCATCCCAAGCTCACCCGCATCCTGATGTACGAGGAGTTTCAGGGCCATCCGCTGCGCAAGGATTATCCGGTCGCCAAGCGCCAGCCCCTGGTCGAAGAGCGCGATCCGATCGCCAACCCGTGGGATAAGAAATAACATGGCACAAGAGGCACCCTCAGCCGCCGACAGCCTCGATCCGACCTCGGAGGTGATGTCCCTGCAGATGGGGCCGTCCCATCCGGCCACCCATGGGACGATCAAGTTCGACCTGATCCTCGACGGCGAAAAAATCCTCAACCTCGATACCGAGATCGGCTATCTGCACCGCGGCTTCGAGAAGATGTGCGAGCAGCGCACCTGGAACCACGTCGTGCCCTACACCGACCGGCTGAACTACGCCTCGCCGCTGATCAACAATGTGGCCTTTGCCCTGGCGGCCGAGAAGCTGCTGGAAATCGAGGTGCCGGAACGCTGCCAGTATATTCGGACCATCATGAGCGAAATCTCGCGCATCACCGACCACATGACCTGCCTGGGCATGGCGGCGGCCGAGGCCGGCGCCATCTCGGTCGGCTTCTACATGATGGAAACGCGCGAGCTGCTCTACGACCTGGTCTCGGCCGTGACCGGGGCGCGCCTGACCGTCAGCTATGCCCGGGTCGGCGGAGTGACCCAGGATGTGCCCCACGGCTTTGCCGAACGGGTGCGCAGCACGTTTGGGGATATCGACAAAATCCTGTCCGACTGCGATCAGCTGCTGTCAAAGAACCGGATTTTCATTGATCGCATGTCCGGAGTCGGCGCCATCTCCCAGCAGGACGCGGTGTCCTACAGCCTGACTGGTCCGCTGTTGCGGGCAACCGGCATTCCCCACGATATCCGTCGCTCCCAGCCGTATCTGGTCTACGACCGGCTCGACTTCGATATTCCGACCGGCACCCAGGGTGACAATTACGACCGCTTTGCGGTCCGCTTTGAAGAACTCCGGCAGAGCAAGCGCATGGTCGAGCAGGCCCTGGAGCAGCTGCCCGAGGGCCCCGTCCGGGTTGACGACCCCCGCATCAGCCTGCCCGACAAAAAGGACGTGTACGGCAATATCGAGGGCTTGATGAACCACTTCAAGCTGGTCATCGAGGGGGTGAAAATCCCGCCCGGCGAGGTCTATATTCCGGTCGAGGGGGCCAACGGCGAACTGGGCTTCTACCTGGTCAGCGACGGCAGCGGTCGGCCCTACCGCGTCCGGGTTCGTCCGCCGTGCTTCTTTGGCATGGCCGCGCTCGGCACAATGCTCAAAGGCCACCTGATATCCGATATCATCACCACATTCGGCATGGTCAACATGATCGGTGGAGAGTGCGACCGATAGCCAAGGATTCAGCGGATTCGGCATGGCGGTACAATTCTCAGACGCGACCTACCAGCGCTTCGAAGAGACCCTGAGTCACTATCCGACCAAGCAGGCGGCGCTGTTGCCGACCTTCTGGCTGGCCCAGGAGGAGTTCGGCTATCTGAGCCTGGAGGCCATGGAGTATGTCGCCCAGCTGCTCGAGCTGTCGCCCGCCTACGTGGCCTCGGTGGCCTCGTTCTATACCATGCTGTACAGGAAGCCGATGGGCCGCTTTCACCTCCAGGTGTGTACCAATCTGTCGTGCCGCCTGCGGGGGTCAGACCGGATTGTGGACTGTGTCCAGGACAAGCTTGGCATCAGGCTGGGCCAGACCACGGCCGATCAGGTCTTTTCGCTGAGCGAGGTCGAGTGCCTGGGCTCGTGTGGCACGGCCCCGGTCGTTCAGGTCAACGACGACTACCATGAAAACCTGACCCCGGACCAGGTTGTGCGTCTGCTCGACGGTTTAGCCGAGAAAGCCTGACACCCGCATGCTGGATTTCATCATTTCTTTTGTGCTCACCCTGCTGGTCCTGTTCATGGTCATCAACCTGGGCGGGCTGCTGCTGTGGGTTGAGCGCAAGGGCAGCGCGGTGTTGCAGGACCGGATCGGCGCCAACCGGGCCGCCATCTTCGGCAAGCTGCCGTTCAACCTGGGGCTGATCAACACCCTGGTGGCCGACCCGATCAAGCTGATCACCAAGGAAGACTTTATCCCGCCCGGGGCCGACCGGGTGCTGCACACCCTGGCCCCGATCATTGCCCTGCTGCCGATTCTGATTACGTTTCTGGTCATCCCGTTCGGGGATGTGCTGATTATCGGCGAGCGAACCATCACCCTGCAGGCGGCCTCGCTCGACGTCGGTCTGCTGTACGTCCTGGCCATGGTGTCGCTGGGGGTGTACGGCGTGGTGCTGGGCGGCTGGGCGTCCAACAACCGCTGGGCGCTGCTGGGCGGCATTCGCGGCTCGGCCCAGATGATCTCGTATGAAATCGCCCTGGGCCTGTCGCTGATCGGGGTGGTGCTGAGCTTTGGTACGCTCGACCTCCAGGAAATCTCGCGCGCTCAGGGCGAGCTGTGGGGCGGGGTGATCCCGGCCTGGGGGATTTTCTTGCAGCCGGTCGCCTTTTTCATCTTTCTGACCGCCGGCATTGCCGAGAGCAAACGTAACCCGTTCGATCTGCCGGAGGCCGAGTCGGAGCTGATCTCGGGCTATTTCACCGAGTACTCGGGCATGAAGCAGGCAACCTTCATGCTGGTCGATTTTGTCGAGGTGGTGGTGGTCGCCGCGCTGGTGACGACGCTGTTTTTTGGCGGCTGGCAGGTGCCTTTTCTGGGCCGCGAGGGGTTTCAGTTCCCGGGCGGGCTGAGCATCGGCCTGCCGTCGCTGCTGGTCAGCCTGCTGCAAGTCGGCGCGTTTACCCTCAAGGTCGTCTTTTTCTGCTGGCTGCAAATCATGATTCGCTGGACCCTGCCCCGCTTTCGCTACGATCAGCTGATCAGCCTGGGCTGGAAGATTCTGCTGCCGCTCGCGCTGGTCAATGTGATGGCCACCGCCCTGGTCATTCTCCTGGTGGAATAGCGTATGGACCCGATCACCTTTTTTGCCCTGGCCGTTCCGCTGGTCCTTGTTGCCGGTCTGGTGGTGCTGCACCCCAACCCGGTCTACAGCGCTCTGTTTCTGGTCCTGACCCTGTTTCTGCTGGCGGTCTACTATCTGTTCCTGGAAGCCCACATGGTGGCCGTGTTACAGATCATCGTGTACGCCGGGGCGGTGATGGTCTTGTTCCTGTTTGTGATTATGCTGCTCAACCTCCAGACCGACCCCCAGCCCAGCCTGGGCCGGGGGCTGAGCCGGGTCGCCCTGGGCGGTGGGGCGATCCTGATCGTCGAGCTGGTCGTGCTGCTCGGCCGGGCGCCGACCGAGGCGACGGCCGAGCTGCCGGAGGGATTCGGCACGGTGGTCGGGCTGAGCGAGCGGTTGTTCACCGATTTTCTGATTCCGTTTGAAGTCACCTCGGTGCTGCTCCTGGTGGCCGTGATCGGTGCGGTAGTCCTGGCCCAGCGCCAGACCTGAGGCTGAAAGCGAAAGCCATGGTTCCCCTCAGTTATCACCTCATCCTCAGCGCCATCCTGTTCACCATTGGTGTGATGGGTGTCCTGGTGCGCCGCAATGCGATCATTATCTTCATGTCGATTGAACTCATGCTTAACGCGGTCAACCTGTCCTTTGTCGCCTTTGCCCGCCAGCTGGGTTCCATGGACGGGCAGCTGAGCGTCTTTTTCGTCATGGCCGTGGCGGCGGCTGAGGCGGCGGTCGGGCTGGCGATCGTCCTGCTCGTGTTTCGCGGCAAAGAGACGGTCAATGCGGATGAACTGACCCTGCTCCGGTGGTGAGGCTATGCACGAGGCTGTGAGCGTTCCGCTTCCGTACCTGCGGTTTATCATCCTGCTGCCCCTGCTAGGGGTGGTATTCCATGTGTTTTACGGCGCCCGGGCGGGCCGCAGAGCGGTCAACGCCATTGGCCCGGGTGTGGTCCTGGCCTCGTTTCTGCTGGCCGTGACAGCCTTTTTTCAGCTGCCCGACGGCGGAGCGCTGGTTGACCGGATGTTTCCGTGGATTACGGCCGGAGAGCTGCACGTCGACTTTGCCCTGCGGGTCGATGCTTTGTCCGCGATCATGATCCTGGTCATTACCGGGGTCGGCTTTTTGATCCATGTCTACTCGGTCGGCTACATGGCCGAGGATGCGGATGTGGCGCGCTATTTTGCCTATCTCAACCTGTTTACCGCCGCCATGCTGGTCCTGGTCATGGCCGAGAACCTGCTGCTGCTGTTTGTCGGCTGGGAGGGGGTGGGACTGTGTTCCTACCTGCTGATCGGCTTCTGGTACACCGACGATGAGAAGGCCAGCGCCGGCAAGAAGGCGTTTATTGTCAACCGGATCGGGGACGCCGGCTTTCTGCTGGGGCTGTTCGTGCTGTTCTGGGGCTTGGGGGAGCACGGGGTGTGGACCCTGTCGTTCACCGACATTCAGGCCAACGCCTCGCTGCTGTCGGTCGGCACGGTGACACTGGTGTGTGTGCTGTTGTTTATCGGCGCGACCGGAAAATCGGCCCAGATTCCGCTCTACGTGTGGCTGCCCGACGCCATGGCCGGACCGACCCCGGTCAGCGCCCTGATCCACGCCGCGACCATGGTCACGGCCGGCATTTACCTGATCGCCCGCCTGCACTTCCTGTACGCGATGTCGCCCGCCGCCCTGGCCCTGGTCGCCTATATCGGGGCGGGGACGGCGCTGTTTGCAGCCACGATTGCTCTGGTCCAGACCGATATCAAGAAAGTCCTGGCCTATTCGACCGTCAGCCAGCTGGGCTATATGTTCCTGGGCCTGGGGGTCGGGGCCTACGGCGCGGCGGTGTTTCACCTGATGACCCACGCCTTTTTCAAGGCCCTGCTGTTCCTGGGCGCCGGCAGCGTCATCCACGGCATGAGCGATGAGCAGGATATCAACAAGATGGGCGGGCTGCGCCACAGCATGCCGACCACGTATTGGACGTTTGCGGTCGGCTGCCTGGCCATTGCCGGGGTGCCCCTGCTGTCCGGGTTTTTCAGCAAAGACCTGATCCTGGAAGAAGCCTACGCCGCCCCCCACGGCTCGGTCGGGCTGTGGCTGCTGGGGACGCTGGGGGCCGGTCTGACCGCGTTTTACATGTTCCGGCTGTTGTTTGTGACCTTCTGGGGCGAGACCCGGGCCGCGCCCGAGGTGGCCGACCATATCCACGAGTCGCCCTCGGTCATGACCGGCCCGCTGATTGTGCTGGCCGGGCTGTCGGTCATTGGCGGCTACTTCTCGGTGCCCCATTTCCTGGCGGCGGTGTTCGAGCACCACCCCGCCCACGTGTCGTTTGTGATCCGCTATCTGCCGACGCTGGTCGGTCTGGCCGGCATCGGACTGGCGTATGTCTTGTACGTGCGCGAGCCGGGCCGGGCCGAGCGGCTGGGCCAGCAGTTGTCCAGTCTGCACGGGCTGCTGCTGAACAAGTACTATATCGATGAAATCTATCAGGCCGTCTTTGTCCGGCCGGTTCTGAACGCCTCGCAGTGGTTGTGGCAGGTGTGGGACACCCAGGTGATTGACCGGCTGGTGAACGGCACGGCCCAGACGGCCGACGCCAGCGGTTCGGCCCTGCGCCTGTGGCAGACCGGCAATGTCCAGACCTACGCCTTATCGTTTCTGGCCGGAGCCATGCTCATTCTGGGATATTACCTATGGTAAGCCTGCTCGTCTTTCTGCCCGTGCTGGGCGCCCTGTACGTGCTCTTTGTGCCCAAGGAGCAGGAGACCAGGATTCGCTATGCGGGGCTGGCCACGGCGTTGCTGACCTTTGTCGTGTCGCTGGGCGTATTGGCCGGTTTTGACAGCCAGACGGCCGACTTCCAGTTTGTCGAACGCTACACCTGGATCGAGGATTTCGGCATCCAGTACTACGTCGGGGTGGACGGCATCAGCCTGTTTCTGGTGTTGCTGACCAGCTTTCTGACCCCGCTGGTGCTGCTGGCCAGCTGGGGTGATGTGCGGCACCGGGTCAAGGAGTACCAGTTCTTTTTCCTGCTCCTGGAGACCGGCATGTTGGGCACCTTCGTGGCCGTTGACCTGTTCCTGTTCTACGTGTTCTGGGAGGTCATGCTGATCCCGATGTATTTCCTGATCGGCATCTGGGGCGGGCCGCGCCGCATTTATGCGGCGCTCAAGTTTCTGCTGTACACCATGGTCGGCAGCCTGCTGATGCTGGTGGCGATCCTGTATGTGGCCTATCTGCACCACAGCCAGCAGGGGGTGGTGACCTTCGATCTGCTGCATTTGTACCAGCTGGTCATTCCGCTCGACGCCCAGCGCTGGCTGTTTGCCGCCTTTGCCCTGTCGTTCGCAATCAAGGTGCCGCTGTTCCCGTTTCACACCTGGCTGCCCGACGCCCACGTTGAGGCGCCGACCGGCGGCTCGGTCATCCTGGCCGGGGTGCTGCTGAAGATGGGCACCTATGGGTTTGTGCGTTTTGCCCTGCCGCTCTTCCCCGCCGCAGCCATAGAGGCGGCTCCGCTGATCATGGCCCTGGCCGTGATCGGCATTATCTACGGCGCGCTGGTAGCCATGGTCCAGCCAGACCTGAAGAAGCTGGTGGCCTACTCCTCGGTCAGTCACCTGGGCTTTGTCGTCCTGGGGCTGTTTGCCTTCAACGTGCAGGCCACCGAGGGCGCCATCTACCAGATGCTGGGCCACGGCCTGTCCACCGGCGCCCTGTTTCTGCTGGTCGGCGTGGTCTACGAACAGCGCCACACACGGCTGATCAGCGAGTACGGCGGGTTGTGGAAGCAGGTGCCGGTCTACGCCTCGGTCTTCCTGTTTGTGATGCTGTCCTCGATTGGCCTGCCCGGTCTCAACGGCTTTGTGGGCGAGTTCCTGATTCTGCTTGGGGTGTTCAAGGCCAGTCCGCTGTTCGGCGCAATCGCCGTGTCCGGCGTCGTGCTGGGCGCGGTGTACATGTTGTGGATGTTTCAACGGGTCATGTTCGGACCGGTCACGAATGCGGCCAACAGCGAGCTGAAAGACCTCGACCGCAGGCATGTGCTGGTCTTTGCCCCGATGCTGGCCCTGATGCTGTTTATGGGCCTCTACCCCCGGCCGTTCCTGACCCGTATGGAAAAGTCGGTTGAGGCGACCCTGGCCCGCATGGAAAATGTGACCGCCGCCATGCACGCGGAGCGATCCTCAGCGCTGTCCGTGCAACACCTGGCTGTTAAAGAACAGCCGCCGGGGGTGCCCCTGCCATGACGCCTATTCCCCCTCCGGACATCAACTGGCTGGCCGTTGTGCCGTCCGGGCTGCTGGTCCTGACCGCGATTCTGGTTCTGTTCTGGGATCTGTGGATTCAGGAGGAAGACCGCCCACACCTGGTATGGCTGACTATCAGCGGCTTTGTGCTCACCGGGGCGGTGTCGTTTGGGCTGTGGGGCCAGGCCGACGCAAGCGGCCCTCTGGCTCTCGACTCCTACGCGCTGTTTTTTAACGGCATCTTCTGCCTGGCCGGGGTGCTGACCGTGCTGATGTCGGGCAGCTATCTGGACCTGACCAAAATCCGCCAGGGGGAGTATTACGCCCTGCTGCTGTTTGCTGCGGTCGGCATGGTATTGATGGCCGCCGCAACCGATCTGATTACGATTTTTCTGGGTCTGGAGACCATGTCGATTGCGGTCTATGTGCTGACCGGGATCTGGCACCAGCGCCTGGCCTCAAATGAGGCCGCGCTCAAATACTTTCTGCTTGGCGCGTTTGCCAGCGGCTTTCTGCTGTACGGCATGGCCCTGATCTATGGCGTCACGGGCAGCTTGCAGCTGGCCGTGATTGCCGAACAGGTGGCGGCCCAGGGCTCCTCGCCCCTGTTGCTGGTCGGCATGGGGCTGTTGCTGGTCGGCTTTGGCTTCAAGGTTGCCGCCGCGCCCTTCCACGTCTGGACGCCGGACGTGTACGAGGGCTCGCCAACCACGATTACCGCCTTCATGGCGGTGGGGGTGAAAGCTGCCGCCTTTGCCGCCTTTGCCCGGGTCTTTTTATACGCGCTGGCTGCGGTCCATGCCGAATGGCAGGGCGTGGTGTGGGTGATTGCCGTGCTGACGATGACGGTCGGCAACCTGACGGCCCTGGTCCAGACCAACATCAAGCGCATGCTGGCCTATTCGAGCGTGGCTCACGCCGGCTATGTGCTGGTCGCCATGGTGGCCGGCAAAGAGTTGGGCGGCGCGGCCATGATGTATTATCTGGTCGCCTACGGCTTCATGAATCTGGGCGCCTTTGGGGTGGTGCTGAGCCTCAACCGTCAGGACCAACCCAATGAAGAACTGCGCGATTATGCCGGTCTGGGCTTCCGCTATCCAGCCCTGGGCATGGCCATGGCGATTTTCATGCTGTCGCTGACCGGCGTTCCGCCGCTGGTCGGTTTTACCGGCAAGTTTTACGTCTTCAGCGCGGCGGTCGAGGCCGGCTATATCGGTCTGGCGGTCATCGGTGTGCTGAACAGCGCAGTCTCGGCCTACTACTACATCCGGGTGATCGTCACCATGTATATGGAAGAGGGCGACGCCGCGTTCGAGATTGCCGCCCTACGGCCGGCCCTGAGCGCGGCGATCATCATTGCCGCAGCCGGCACGGTCCTGCTCGGGATCTTCCCCTCGGCCTCGATCTCAATCGCCCGCGAATCCTTCCTGTCCCTGGGCTGAGTGAGCGGCCTGCCCGCCCCTTAGAAGAACTGCGCCGGTTCGCCGCGCTGCTCAGGCTGTTGGGCAACAAGCCCATGACCTCTGAGGTGCTTGGGGTGTCGCTGCTGCTGATGGCGCAACTCTGCGAAGGGCTTGAGGTACGCCTCCAGCAATTGAAGGCGCGCCACGGGCAGTGTCCTCATGCCAGCCCCTCATCGCTTCTCCTCACCGAACACCGCTTTCCGTAGGAGCGTATTCAACCGGGTCTGCCAGCCCGCGCCACTGGCACGGAACCGCTCGACCAGATCGGCATCCAGGCGCAGGCTCACCGGGACTTTCACCGGGGCTTTCTGTTTGCCCCGCCCGAGGCGTCGGCGGGTCGGCAGGACTTCCCGCGCAGGCCGCATGGCCGCGATATCGTCCGACGTCAACTCGGGGTTGTCCGGGTCGCGGAGAATCCCGACCTGAATAGCGACCTCTTCGCCGTAGTGGGTGGCCAGCGTGGTAAACGCATACCGGCTGCCTGCCAGCAGATGCAGTTCGGCCTCGGTCGGCGGTGTCGAGAGCGTGGGGAGATTATTTTTTGGCATACGCATGTCGCTCCTTTCTGGTGGCTTTTCTGAGACTGATGATGCGGAACTGATCGCCCCGCTCGGCATAGACAACAACACACAGGGTCAGGTTGAGGAAACCCAGGGCCTTCCAGCGCTCCTCGGTCGGATGGTCTGTCAGCCTGACCTGGGCGGTATCCCAATCGAAATACACCATGTCCGCGAAATCCAGGCCGTGTTTGCGGAGATTGGTCCGGCGCTTGGTTTCGTTCCAGGAGTAGCTGTGTTTGTTGTCCATGCTTTATGGTATGTACAATATAATAGGCGATGTTAAGTATTTTGTCACTACAAATATCTGGCCATGGCGATTTTCATACTGTCGCTGACCGGCGTTCCGCCGCTGGTCGGTTTTACCGGCAAGTTTTACGTCTTCAGCGCGGCGGTCGAGGCCGGCTATATCGGTCTGGCGGTCATCGGTGTGCTGAACAGCGCAGTCTCGGCCTACTACTACATCTCCCTGGGCTGACGACGCGTTCTGCTTGCCCCGTATCAGACGAGCGAGTTGAGCGTCGCGCAGGTGCTTTTTGACTGAGGCACTCCTGCCCTACTCCGTCGTTTTTTCTGTGTCTATTCCGTCAGTATCACTTGTTTTGTACACAAATACGTGTACAAGGACGAAGAAAAATGAAAAAGAGAGAACTGGAGGCACGGCTACGGAAGCTTGGCTGGCGGTTCTTGCGGCATGGAGCAAGACATGACGTCTGGACGAATGGTGAAGGCCAAGAACCCATTCCTCGACACGCAGACATACATGAAAAGTTGGCGCGCTCGATCCTGCGACGCGCACGGGGGAGAAATTAGCCATGCGCTTTCAGGGTAAGGTGTACAAAGACGGCAACGTGTGGCTTGCCGAAGTCCCGATCTTCGACGCGATGACACAGGGGCGTACCCGCAAGGAAGCCTTGGAAATGATTGCCGACTGGTTTGAGACTGTGGCCGACTGTCCCGATTTCTCCGTGAGCGTCTATCGCGGCATAAAAGGGGAGTTTGAGATCGAAGCCTCCGATACCCGGCTCATGATCCGTTTGTTGCTGCAACGTCAGCGCCAACTCAACGGACTCTCGCTCGCTGCTGCGGCCGAGCGTTTGGGCGCGAAATCGCGCAATGCCTACGCGCGCTACGAACGAGGGACCTCGGTTCCAAGTGTGGAAAAACTGGACCAACTTCTGCGGGCGGTTTCTCCCCGGAAAGATTTTGTGCTGCTCCAAAGCCCTCTCAAGGGTGTCTGAGGGCTGAGCGAGAGGCCGAGCCCGCGGGACCGCTACTGATCGGCTTGGCCGTAGCCCAGATAGGTTTTGACCTGACCCAGGACAATATGCGGGATGTCTTCCCGGCGCTGGACGGAAAACACCTGGGCGTTCTTCCAGCGGGCGGTTTCTTTCTTGAAGATGGCGGCCGAGTCGGTGTCGCCGATATGCACGGCGGTAATCCGGCCGGTCAGTTCTGACAGATAGTCGATCAGGCTTTGCAGGTTGGGAATCTGCATGTCGGTAATGAAAAAGATGTCCGGCATGTCGTGTTCGACCAGCCGCAGCAACTCGTCGACTTCTTCAAACGAAAAGACCGTCCCCCCGCCGAAATAGCGGCACAGAGCCTGATAGACCTGTTTGCGCTCGTTACTGAAGTCGAGCAACAGCTTGTCGCCGGCCGGCACGTCGCTGAAGTTGTAGACCGCCACCTGGGCGCCGGCGCGCAGGTAGGCGTCGGCCGCGCAGCCCGCACCCAGAATCGCGTGGCTCAACAGATAGCGCGGGTTGGCCATGCTGCCCGAGGAGTCCAGAATGATAATACAGTCCGGCACGCCCTCCCGACGGCCGTAGATCAGGCCGTTTTGGTATAACCAGGCCTGGGACAGACCGGGGAAAATCTTGCCGAAGCTGGTCCACACGTCCAGGTCCTGAATCGGCTTGCCCAGCTCCCACGGGGTATGCATATACGGGTCTGAGGAACTGCTCCTGTGCAGCGGCGCCTCGGACACCGGCAGCTGGTACTGCTCGGTCAGTTTCATGTAGTACAGCAGGCCGGTGTCAATCTGCTCGCCGCGCCCCCGGCCCATGCCCTCCTGCTCTTCGGCATGCCCCTGGGCGACCAGCTCTTCGTCGAAATCGGCAATCGTGGTGCGAAATTCACGCGGGTTATCGACGTGCAGGGCAAACGCCCGCAGGCCGCGTTCGACCTCGTTGTGTGAATGCTGCGACAGGCCGTGGCGGCCAAGCAGGGCGGTGGGCAGAATCTCGGAGTGCTGGCGTTCCTGATCGAGGACCGGATGAATCAGCCGGCAAAACCGCCGCATGCTCTCTTCCCAGCGGCGGCGGTCCAGATACGGAATCCGGGCTAGGCGACGCAGCAGCGGCTCGGGGCCGCTGGCCTCAAGATCCATGCCCCAGATCAGGCCGTAGAGGGCGGTCATCAGCCGGTCGAGCGGGCGGCCGCTGAGGTGTTGGAGGTGGCGATACACCTGGGGCAGGGCGGTCTCAAAGTCTTTCACACAGTGGGTGTTGGCCACCACGTCGATGAAAATATCGGTCGCCCGCTGGGCGTAATCGCGCCGACCGAGTTCGCTTTTGGCGGCCGCGTGCAGGCGCAGATGGGTGGCAAAGTCCCACGGGCAGCGGGTGTGGTGGGCAATGCCGTGGTCAAGCAGGGCTTCAATCACCTCGGCGATGGGCAGGTGCTCGGCCAGCTGCTGGCAAAAGCTGGGGTTCAGAATGATCTGTCGCTGGCGAACGTCTACCGCCTCCTGGCTGAGTCCGTCGGTCATCTGGGGCTGGGGCAGCTCGGGAAAAAAATGTTTGCGCCGGGCTCGGGGCCAGACCTCGGCCAGCACCGCTTGGAGGTTCATGCGCCCGCCCGCTCCCCGTTTTCGTCCGACTCGGCCGGAGCGATCCGCCGCTGACCCAGATAGACGCTGCCGCCCCGCACTCGCCCAACGCCCCGAATCCGACCGCCAAGGACGTGGATCTCTCCGCCGAGCATGTCCTGGCCGACATCTTCGCCGGCGTTGTCGGAGATCACGATCTTGCCCCGCTGCAACGCAAACCCGACGCTGTGAAAGGCGCTGCCCTGGAGGCTGATTTCTCCGCCGGCCAGCGCCATACCCAGGAAGTCGCCACATAGGCCCTCGATGTCCAGACGCTTGCCGGCGGGGAGTTGATAGCCCAGCAGATGCACCCGGGCCGGCATCCACTGCAGGCGCAGCTGGAGCTGACGGCTGGCGGTCTGGTTGCACAGGGCCGACAGGTACAGGCCGGACAGGCCCCACAGACTGGGTGAGTCGTCCGGCAGGTCGTGGGCGGCCGCCGGCGTGTGGAGCTGCTCCAGGCTGAAACAGAAATCCTCGATGTCGTCGTGGCTGTAGGCGAGGCCGGCCACGTGGCGCAGGGCGCTCTGATAGGCACGCTCGACCGGACGGGGGTCGGGCAGCTGCTCCCAGTCCAGCTCGGTCTGGTCGATATAGGCCGTATAGCTGCTCACCAGCTGTTCCAGAATCGCGTCCCGGACGGCGATGATACGGTCGAGCGGCAGGCTGCGCCGGCGCGGTCGATAGGTCTGGAACTCGGCAAACGGGTTTACCATGCCGTCTCGATTCCCAGGTCGCGCTGAATCTCGGCAAAGATCGGATGATCGCCCTGACTCGGCGGCACGTCCTCGCCGGCCAGAATGCGGGCTGCGACCGCCAGCGCGCCCATGATGTCTTCGCGCTGTTCGGCAAAGCGCCGCCAGCTCTCGGCCGTAGCCTGTTTGGCCAGATGCAGGGGCAGGGGATCGCGACGCGACTCGCGCTCCCGAGCGGCGACATAGGCGTCTCGCCACTGGGTGCGGTGGGCGAGGACAAAGGGCAGCACCCAGCGCACGTGTTCGGCCTCGACCTGCTCGCCGCCCAGAAACCAGACCAGCGCCTGGGCGTAGCGGCGCAGGGAAATCGGCAGCCGATTTGAGGCGCAGTTCTGGACCTGGTAGCACAGATAACCGGTGTAGTGGCAGCCCTCGGGACACTCTTCGTTCGAGCGCTTTTGGCCGTATAAACAGCAGAACGAAAACTCGGCCAGGGCTGTCCGGGCAAAGGCGCTGGCGTCCTGGCTGAAGCCGATGCCGCCAATATCGTCCCGCACCGCCTGGCGCTCGGCCTTGCCGAAGGTGGTCAGGCCGTGCTGCTCGGACAACCACGCGGCAAAACGCTGGCAGGCGTCTTCCAGCTGGGCGTCCTGGCCCGCCGAGATTTGGCCATCGCCCAGCACCTCATAAAAGTCCTGCTCCTGTGCAGGGTCGCGCAGCAGGGCTTCCTTGTTCTCCTGCTGGCCGATGAAAAAGGCCAGATTAGCGCCCGGATGTTTGGACTCGATCATCACGTCAAAGCGGTCGAGCAGGGGCGGAATCAGCGGATGGGTGCCGGGGTCCTGGTAGTTGGCGGTGGCAAACAGGCAGTACTCGTCGTGGAGCAGGAACTGGTTCAGGTATTCCCAGTTGCCGCGGTCAACGCCGTCGAGGATCAGGCTCTGTTTGGTCTCGGGCAGACGGTTGATTTCGTCAATGATCTTGACCGGCAGTTGGGCGAAGTTGCTCCATACCACATGCTCTTCGCCCTGGTTGAGCTTGCCCAGATTGGGTCGGCCGATGATCTTCTCTTCGGTCTGTTCGGGATGGCCGGCGACCTGGCTGCCCCAGATGACACCGAGCGGAATACGGTACAACAGCGAGGCGATATATTCGGCCGAGGTGGTCTTGCCCAGACCCGGCTCACCGATGATCAGGGCTTTGCCGCCGAGCAGCGCGGTCAGCAGACTGAGCAGCAGGGTCGAGTTCAGCTTTTCTCCGCCGAGGTCCAGGTCAGGGCGGTTCAGGTACAGGTGCTCGCCGATAAAGTCGTACACATCGCGGACGACATGTCGGGTCTGCTCGCGGGTCTCAGCCATGCGTTCACTCCCAGCTCTTCACGTGGGACGCCCCCGGTGGTCGCCCTGTGTGCGCAGCGTTCAGCGGATTATCCGGCGAAACGCATGGGCGTGTCAACAAAGCGGATGCGGCGGCGTGTTTGACAACATTTTGAGTCGGCGGGTATGAAGAGGGACATGACCCACGATCCAATCCGTCGCTTCCGGCACTGGTTTGCCACGGCCCAGCGCAAGCAGGTGCCCCAGCCCGAAGCCATGGCGCTGGCAACGGTGGGGGAGACGGGCCTGCCCTCGGTCCGCTTTGTCTTGCTCAAGCACGTCGACGAGAACGGTTTTGTGTTTTTTACCGACGCCCGCAGTCGCAAAGGCCGCGAGCTGCGAGCCGTGCCCCATGCTGCGGCCACGTTTTATTGGACCAGTCTCGGCAGGCAGGTGCGGCTGGAGGGCCGGGTCGAGCGGGTCGAGGCCGACATAGCCGATACCTACTGGCAGACCCGACCGCGCGCCAGCCAGCTCTCAGCCTCGGCCTCACGCCAGAGCGCAAAGCTGGCCGACCGTGATGTCCTGGTAGAACGTCGCCGCCAGCTGGCCCGCCAGTACCGGGCCAGCGCGGTCCCCCGCCCGCCCAGCTGGACGGGCTTCCGGCTCATTCCCGACAGCCTGGAGTTCTGGACCCACCGCGACAATCGGCTCCACCACCGGGAACTCTTCGTCCGTACCGAGCGGGGCTGGCGGGTCGGGCTGCTGTCGCCCTGACCGCTCAGGCTCTGGTATTGCCCCACTCGTCCCAGTGGATGACTTCTTCGACCGGCTTGCGGGTGACCGGCCCGAACTTGCCCTGGGGATAACCCATCGGGATCAGCGCCGCCACTTCCATATCGTTCGGGATATGCAGCTTTTCCTTGAGCTGATCCTCAAAGAAGCAGTGGATGGTCGTCAGCGTTGCCCCCACGCCCAAGGCGCGACAGGCCAGCAAGATATTCTGGACGGCGGGAAAGATGGAGCCGTAAATCACGATCCTGCTGGCCCGTTCATTACCCATTGAGGCGATGGGCGGATAGTGGTCGCGGGTACACGCCAGCAGCACGGCCGGCGCCTCGTCCATGTGGGCGGCCAGGTGGGCGGCGGCGTTCAGCATGCGCTGCTGGGGGGCCGGCATGTCGTCATAGTTGAGCGTGCCACCGCTCCGCATCTGCTGCCAGGTATTCCAGTAGTAATCCCGAATGAAGCGTTTGCGCTCCGCGTCCTGGACGATGATAAACGCCCAGTCCTGCATATTGCCGCCGCTGGCGCACCGAATACCAGCGTCGACGATTTTTTTCAGGGTGGCTTCCGGTATCGGGTCGGGTTTGAGTCGGCGCATGGCGCGGGTGGAGTACATGATCTCAAAAATTCCGGGTTCGTCTGCCATGAGGGTTTCCTCCTTGTGTGCTAGGCTTGTCTCTCCTATAGCCGTCCCGCGCCGGGCTGAACAGGGGCGGACGAGATTTTTTAAGGAGAGACAGCCATGTCAGACGAGATTGTGTATGAAAACCGTGGACAGGTCGCCGTGGTCACGATCAACCGGCCGGAGGCGCGCAACGCCATCAACAGCGGGGTACGGGAAGGGCTGGCGGCCGCCTGGCAGCGCTTTGACAACGATGCCGACGCCCGCGTGGCCATTCTGACCGGCGCGGGCGACAAGGCCTTTTGTGCCGGAGCCGACCTCAAGGAGATGGCGCTCAAGAAGCTCGGCCGCCTGCCGCGTAATTTTCTGCCGACCCTGAACGTCAACACCCAGCTCAGCAAGCCGGTGATCGCTGCGGTCAACGGGGTGGCGTATGCCGGCGGCTGGGCCTTGGTGCAGATGTGCGATCTGGTTGTGGCGGCCGAGACCGCCCGGTTTGCCATTACCGAGGCCAAGGTCGGTCGGGGGATGCCGTGGGCAGTGCCGCTGATCCACATGATCCCCCAGAAGGTCTTGCTCGAAATCCTGATGACCGGCGATCCGATCAGCGCCCAGCGGGCGTATGAGATCGGTTTTGTGAACCATGTCGTACCGGCCGAGCAGCTGATGCCGCGCGCCCTGGCGCTGGCCGAAACGATTGCCGAGAATGCTCCGCTGACCGTCGCTGCAGCCAAGGAGATGGTGTACATGACGACGGATATGGGTCGGATGGCCGGGCTTGAGGCTGCCCGGCATCTGTTCGATGCGGTGTACCGGAGCGAGGACGCGCAGGAGGGGCCGCGCGCCTTTGCCGAGAAACGCAAGCCGCAATGGCGGGGCAGATAACAGTCCGGCTTCCCGGTACGAGCTTCGCCAGGCTTGTTTTTCTTACAGCCGTCCCGAGCCAGGCTGAACAGGAGCGTTTGATTTCTGCTTCAAGTAGAGAGCCGTCGCTCCGTCTGGATTTGCTGCGGTCTGGGTCTCTTTGTAATCATAACCGCGCGATTGCAGATTGTTCTCACGCCAGCGATTACCGTTCAGACCAAAGAGAAAGGCGAGAACCAGGGCGGCAACTGTTATGAGTCCATCCAGCGCCTCATCTGCTGAAGCATCAAAGGATTCGGCAAAGAAGAATGCGGCAAAAAGACCACCGCCCAACCACCACATTTTCTTAGCCAGTGCCCAGAGAAAACCAAAGAAGAATGCCGGCCATGACCAGCCCAGCTTCACCGCCTCAATGTTGCCGGCAGGATGCTCGAATATCTTGTAGTGCTTCATCGGGCTTTCCTTGTTTGCTTAGCCCGCCCGCGGCCCGGTTTCTTTCAGAGCCATGAACAGCAGGCCGGCCAGCGCGTAGCAGCCGCCCCAAAACACAAAACCGGCCAGCGGGTTGATCTCGACCAGGCTCATGCCGATGATCGGTGCCAGCATGCCACCCAGATAGCCGGCGGTCAGCGCGATGCCGACCGCCGAACCGGCCAGAATCGGACCCACCCCGTCCATCTCCAGCGGAACGACAAAGGCAATCGGGCCCACCCCGCCCAGCAGACCCCACACAATGACGACAACCCACAGAGAGTAGCCGGTGGCATAGGCGGCCAGCACCATGCACACGCCGGTGACCAGCATGCCCGGGATATACAGCGGTTTTCTGAGTCCGACCCGGTCGGACGCGGCGGGCAGGATGAGACTGCCCACCACAAAGGCCCACAGCAGCAGCGACACCACAAAACCCGCCTCCACCTGGGTCATGCCCTGCTCCTCAACAAAATAGGTCGGCGCATAGCCGATGATGCCGATATAGCCACCCAAAAACAGCATGTAGCAGCCGGCCAGAATCCAGACATCGCGGACCCGCAAGACCTGCCGGATTGCCGCGACAGCACCCAGGCCGGATTCTCCTGCGTCGGCCCCGGGTGACCCGTCGGTTGGGGGCGCGACCGGGGCGCGGTCTTTGACCGTCAGCACCCACAGCACGCCCAGCCCAATAGACGCAAAGCCCAGCACAGAGGTCAGGGGGCGCCAGCCGCCGAGCAGTCCCAGCACCAGCGGCGTCAGGACGGTGGCCAGCGCCCCGCCCATCCCGTAGCCGGCCTGGGACACCCCGTTGGCCAAGCCAAACTCTCGGGGCGGGAACCACATGCCCAGGGCCTTGGGAACGTTGGGGAAGGTCAGGGCCAGGGCAATCCCAAACAGGAACATCCAGGCGTACATGGACAGGAAATCGGACGCCGTGGCGCGCAAGACCAGGGCGGTCCCCATCAGTACGACTCCCAGTCCGACGATACGCCGAATGCCAAAGCGGTCGCCCAGGACCCCGCCCACAATGGCCGCCAGCGTTGTGCCGAACGCGATTGCCGACCACAGCGAGCCCCAGTCGGCCAGACTCAGACCAAGGTCGGCCCGAACCTGGGGGACAACCATGACGATGTAGGTCCAGCCCATGCCAAAGGTAAAGGTGAACACCAGAACGCTGGCGGCCAACACCCACCAGCGATACGCAAGCTTTTCCTCCGCCATGCGCCCTCCTTGATTCTGCGTCTCTCTCTCCTATACTGCCAGCAGATTGGAGACAAGCGATGGCCGGCGAATATCAGCACCTGAGCGTCTGGGGCGGAGGCACGACCCGCACAATGCGGGTCCACTGGGTTTTGCACGAACTCGGCATCACCGACTATGGGCGGCGTCTGATCGGTTCCCGAACCGGAGAGACCCAGACCCCGGAGTACCTGGCCTTGAACCCGCGTGGAAAAATTCCGGTCCTGTGCGACCGGGATCTGGTCCTGGCCGAGAGCGCGGCCATTGTCACCTATCTGGTCGACACCTATGGCCGGGAGACCGACCTGGTGCCTCCGCCCCACTCGCGCCAGCGGGCGGTGTACGACCAGTGGTGTTTTTTCATGATGACCGAGCTGGACGCTCACACCCTGTACGTGATACGCCGCCACCGCGATCTGGCCGCGCTGTACGGAGAAGCCCCCAACGCCATCAGCGCTGCAGAAGAGGGCTTTGCCCGGCAGGTGGCCGTTATCAGCCAGGCTCTCCAGACCGGCGGACCCTATCTGTTGGGCGAAACCTTCACCTGTGCCGACATCATTCTGACCAGCTGTCTGACCTGGGCGGATGCCTATAAACAGCCCCTGGACCAAGTCTTGCTGGACTATACGGCCCGCCAGACGGCGCGGCCGGCCTATCAACGCGCGGCCGCCCTCAACTACCCGTCCGCCCTGCGCGGCACGCCGCTGTACCCGTCTCAGGACGCCTAGGCCATGCGTGTCCTGCTACTTGCGGTTTGCCTGGCCGGGCTGCTGCTGCCCGAACCGGCGGTCGGCCAGGAGCAGGCGTACACGCAGCGCATCGAAACCTGGCGCCAGGAGCGCGAGTCACGTCTCAGGTCGGAAACCGGCTGGCTGACCATAGCCGGCCTGCACTGGCTTCAAGCCGGCGACAACCGGGTCGGCAGTGCTGCGGACAATGACATTGTTCTGCCAGCCGACGCGGCCCCGGCCCATGTCGGCGTCTTCCGGCTTGAGCACGGGACGACGACGTTTCGGGCCGAGCCGGGGGTCGAGGTGTTGCAGCACGGGGAAAAAGTCCAGACCGCCAGCCTGGGGGTGGGCGCCGCCTCGGACGCGCTCGGCATCGGCCGGCTGAGCCTGTGGGTGCACACCAGCGGGCAGCGCTTTGCCATTCGGCTCAGAGACCCCGACCACCTGCTGCGCAAGACGTTCACCGGTCTGCGCTGGTTTCCGGTTGATGCGGCCTACCGGGTTGAGGCGCGCTTTGAGCCTTACGAGCGCCCCAAGCCGGTCACCATGCTCAACATTCTGGGTGATCTCGAACGTTTTCAGAGTCCGGGCCAGGTCGTCTTTGAACTGCGCGGACAGACCGTACGCCTGGAGCCGGTCGTCGGAGGACCGGATGATTTGTTCTTTGTGTTTCGAGACGCGACGAGCGGCAGACAGACCTACGGGGCGGCCCGCTTTCTGCACGCCCCCATGCCGCACGACGGCCGGCTGGTCCTGGATTTCAACACCGCCTACAACCCGCCGTGCGCCTATAATCCCTTCACCACCTGTCCGCTGCCGACCCGGCAGAACCGGCTCGGGCTGCGGATTGAGGCGGGCGAGTTGGCCTATCGGGAGTCTCAGACCGACCCGGACTAGGCGTCTATCCCGTACAGCTTGGCCGCGTTGCCGGCCACCATCTGGTAGACCTCGCCTTCCGGCACGCCGAGAAAATCGTTCTTGACCTGTTCCTGGGAATACGGAAAGGTTCCCTCGGTGTGGGGATAGTCCGAGCCCCACAGCAGGCGATCCACCCCGACCATCTCGCGGGTCAGAATGCCGGCCCGGTCGTCCTCAAAGGTGGCCCAGAACTGGCGCTTGAAATAGGTGCTGGGCAGCTCGTCGGTCTTGGGCTCCATCCAGTGCTGGTGATCCGACCAATAGTGATCCATGGTCCGCAGCACGGACGCCAGCCAGCCGATACCGCCCTCGGCCAGGATAAAGCGCAGCCCGGGATAGCGCTTGGCCACGGCTCCCCAGATCAGGCCCGTCATGGCCCGTTCCACCGAACAGATCTTGGTATCGACAAAAGCCACCCCGAGCCCCAAACGGTCGGCCTTGGTATAAAAGGCTTCATCGGTCCCGACGTGAAAGGAAACCGGCAAACCCAACTCTTGCAGGGCGGCCCACAGCGGATCGTAGCCCGGATCGCTATACGGGTGGTCGGCTATCTCACACGGGACCGATACCGAGCGCAGGCCCTTTGTGGCGACCCGCTGGGCCTCTTCGATTGCCCACTCGATCGGTCCTTTCATCGGCAGCAGACCAACCCCCAGGAGGCGGTCCGGAGCGGCCGCGCAGAACTCGCTCAGCCAGTCGTTGTAGACCCGAAGGCATTCGCGCTGGTAGTCGGGGTCGGGCGCCACGCTCAGAAACAGGCCCGCACCGGGGTAAATGACCTCGGCCCGCAGGTGATCCATATCCTGGTCGGCCAGACGCGCTTGGGGGTCGTTGGCCCCCGGTCGGGTATCGGCGTGGCGGCCGATGAATTTGGTGACCTTACCGGCCAGCTTTTCTTCCATGGTCACGCCTTCGAGCCCGACCGGAAAAGGCTTCAGACCGTCGATGACGTAATAATCGCCCTCAGGGCGGGATTCGACGTGCGGCGCCCGGTCGCGAAAACGCTTGTCCATGCGGCTGGTCCACAGATCGGCCGGTTCGACCACATGGCCGTCAGCCGAGACATATCCGCCGGTGATAGGTGTTGTCATGGTGTGCTCTCCTTCTCTAGCTCAAGTCCGTACAGGCTGGCGGCATTGCCGACGACCATCTGATAGACCTCATCGGCGGGCACCCCGGCAAAGTCTTTTTGGATTTGTGCCTGCGAGTGCGGAAAGGTGCCCTCGGTATGGGGATAGTCCGAGCCCCACATGAGCCGGTCCACGCCCAGCAACTCGCGGGTCAGAATGCCGGCCCGGTCGTCTTCAAAGGTGGCCCAGAACTGACGCTTGAAATAGCTGCTGGGCAGCTCATCCAGCTTGGGTTCCATCCACCGGTAGTGGTCCGTCCACCAGTGGTCCATCAGACCCAGCAGTGAGGCGATCCAGCCGATGCCGCCCTCAACAATGACAAACCGGAGCCGGGGATAGCGTTGAGGAACCGCGCCCCAGATGAGGCCGGCCAGGACGTTCATCGGCAGGCTGATCTTGGTGTTGACAATCCCCATACCCATGCCAATCCGCTCAAACTTGGTCGCAAACGGCTCGCCGGTGGTGGTCCCGGAGTGAATCGACACCGGCAGGCCGAGGTCCTGGAGGGTGTCCCACAACGGGATGAACTCCGGGTCGGCGTAGGATTGGTCGGCGATGTCGGCCGGGATGGACAGCGAGCACAGGCCCTTGTCGGCCGCCCGCCGGGCTTCCTCGCACGCCCAGGCAATCGGTCCTCTGAACGGCAGCAGGCCCGCGCCGAGCAAACAGTCCGGGGCGGCCGCGCAGAACTCGCTCAGCCAGTCGTTGTAGACCCGAAAGCACTCGCGCTGATACTCGGCATCGGTAATCGTCCAGAACTGGAGGCCAAACGCGCCGGGGTAGAGCATCTCGGCGCGCAAGTGGTCGAGCTGCTGGTCGGCCAGGCGGGCCTGGGGGTCCCAGGCGCCGGGTCGGGTTTCAGCATGCCGGTGGCCGATCACCGTCGTGATCTCGCCGGCGATCTTGTCCTCCATGGTCACGCCTTCGAGCCCCACGGCGAACGGCGCCAGACCGTCAATTACATAGTAGTCGGCCTCGGGCCGCGACTCGATGCGCGGCGCCCGGTCGCGGAACTTGCGATCCATGCGGGTAGTCCACAGGTCGGCCGGTTCGACCACATGGCCGTCAGCAGATACATAGCCATTGGTAAGCATGTCTGACATGACTGTCCTTTCTCTGTCCGGGCTGAGTCATATCCAAGGTGGTGTGCGGTGTCAAACGCTTGTGACGCGGCCCACAGCTCAAGGACTCGAATTCCACACAAGGTGCGAAGCCACCTTCCGGTTTCGGACTAGAAAGTTGGTACTCAATTCAGTTTCTGAGGCAGTCTTATTGACATATTTTATTGTAATTCTGACGAAAAAATGTTGAGATGACTCTATGGCACTCATGATTCACGATCTTTCTGTATCGAATTATCGTTCGATCTACGAGGAAGTCGTCCTTGATTTACGCATCCCCGGCACAGCGCCCGACTTGCCGCATTTTCGGCCTTGCCAGGCCAAACCCGCCGTTCGGCTTCCGACTGTGGCCGTCATCATGGGGCCGAACGGCTCGGGCAAGACGACTCTTCTTCGGGCATTGCTGGATCTGACTCGTATTGCCTTTGGTCCCGACTTGGCGGCGTCACAAGCGAGAATGAAACGTGTTCTTCCTTTCTGGTCAGACAAGGCCGCAAAAGAGCCGACACGATTTCGCCTGGAATTTGATGCTGACTGGCTACAGATAGGCGGAGCACGAGACTTGTTCCGCTACGAACTCTCAATAGGACACGTTCCGTCCGAGCGGCATCCTGTCATTTTGCACGAAGCCTTGTTCCACTTTCCGAAAGGCCGTCCTAAACGCCTCTTTGAACGGGGTGCGCCTGGGGAGACGATCTACGCCTCTCCCGAATTTGGGTTGAAGCCAAAAGATGCACGCTTGGATGCGGTTCGGAAAGATACCTCTGTCATTACCGCGTTTGCGGCGCTCAATGTTCCTTTGGCTATGCGTATAGTTGAAGCGCAGAGGGGGGATTTCTCGCCAATCGACGACTCTGATGAGGATACCTGGCAGCCGGATACCGAACAGGTCTTGGATTTTTTTGAGAAGAATAGCAAGGCGAAAAGCTGGATGAAGCAACAGATGCAGCGCAGTGACCTGGCAATCCATGACGTGATTATCAAGAGCAACGGTGGCGAGATGGAGGCGTTCTTTCATCATCACGGCCTTGACCGCGAGGTCCCTTTAATGTCCGAGTCCACAGGCACCTCCTGTTTGTTCCACGCTCTGCCTGAGATCCACATGGTTCTTGAGGCTGGCGGTCTACTCATCCTTGATGATGTTGATGGCTATTTGCATGTGGATATTGTTGGTGAGATCATTCACTGGTTCCACAGTCCTGAGACCAATCCACACAACGCCCAGCTCATTGTCTCCGCCCACAATGTCGGCCTGCTTGACGATCTGGAGAAGGAAGAACTCTTCATTGTTGAAAAAGGCCCGGACAGCGCAACCCGTGTCCACGCCGCCCAGGACGTGAGCGGTCTGCGACGTGACACGCGGCTCTATCCCAAGTACCGCTCTGGGGTGTTGGGCGGCCTGCCGAAGATCGGTTAACTCGAATGAGCCGCCGCCGTCTCGTTCCGCAAAGGAAACCCATCTTCATCGGTACGGAGGGTGAAAGCGATCGTGCTTTCGCGCGGTTTCTCCAGCCCCTGTGCGATGAGGCCGGCTTGCATGTCTACCTTGACGCCAAGCCTCAAGACGGTGGTGGCGCGGTAAACGTCGTTGAGCAGGCGGGGCGCTGGTTGGAGAGGAATCCTCCGAAACGAGAGTATAAGACGAGATTGGTATTGCTGGACCGCGACCGGATTGAAGCCGAACCGCAAGAAGGCGTTAAGGCTCAGGCTGCCGCAGCTCGCTACAAGCTCACGATTGTTTTTCAGGACCCAAATCTGGAAGGACTCTTGGTTCGGCTGCATAGAGGACAGGAACAAAGGAAGATTCAGGCATCCGACTCAAGAAGCGAGCTGCGAAAGATATGGCCCGAGTATCAAAAACCGTCAACCGCTGAGCAGTTGCGCCAACGCTTCACACTGGACGATGTTCGGCGGGCAGCCGCACATGATCCACACTTGCGGAAACTTCTCGAAGTGATTGGGCTGTGGCCGTAGCCCAGGACGGAAGAGAGATCGTAGGGGGCGGGTTTGAAACCCGCCCCCTACCGCCTGACGATTTGCATCGCACCTAGCGGAGAAGGGACAAAGGGCAGCCGGATTGGGCGCCTCAGCCGTCCAGCCCGTACAGCTTGGCCGCGTTGCCCCGAACCATCAGCTCGACTTCGGCCTCGGGCACGCCCATGAAGTCGCGCATGATCTGCTCCTGCGAGTAGGGAAAGGTGCCCTCGGTGTGGGGGTAGTCCGAGCCCCACATGAGCCGGTCCACCCCGACCAGCTCGCGGGTCAGGATACCCGCCCGGTCGTCTTCAAAGGTGGCCCAGAATTGGCGCTTGAAATACGTGCTGGGCGGCTCAGTCAGCTTGGGTTCCATCCACCGATGGTGGTCGTTCCACCAGTGGTCCATGAAACCGAGCAGCGAGGCGACCCAGCCGATGCCGCCCTCGACAATCACAAAGCGGAGCTTGGGGTAACGCTCGGGCACGGCGCCCCAAATCAGATCGGCCATCGCCCGCATGGGCTGAAAGACCTTGTTGTCGGTCACGCCCATGCCCATGCCGATGCGGTCAATCTTGGCAAAAATGGATTCCTCAGTCCCGGTCCCGGAGTGGGTCGCCACCGGGAAACCGATGTCCTGGAGGCTTTCCCACATACGGTTGTATTCGGGCCGGCCGTAGGATTGCTCGACCTCGGCCGGAATGAGGAAGGAGCTGATGCCCTTGAGTGTGGCCGCGCGTTCGGCTTCTTCGACGGTCCACTCGATCGGCCCCCGCGTCGGCAGCAGGGCCGAGCCCAGTAGCCGGTCCGGGGCGGCCGCGCAGAACTCGCTCAGCCAGTCGTTATAGACCTTGATGGCGGCTCGCTGGTAGTCGGCGTCGTGAATATGGAAGAACTGGAGACCGAAGCCGCCCGGATAAATGACTTCGGCGCGCAGATGGTCGCGCTCCTGATCGGCCAGGCGGGGCTGCGGGTCCCAGGCGCCGGGCCGCGTTTCGGCGTGGCGGCGGCCCTTTGGTGTGGTGACCTGACCCTGAATTTTTTCCTCAATCGTGACCCCTTCGAGTCCGACCGGAAACTCGCTCACTCCCTCAATAATGTAGTAATCGGCGTCTTCGCGCGACTCGACGCGCGGCGCCCGGTCGCGAAACTTGCGATCCATACGGGTGGTCCACAGGTCGGCCGGTTCGACCACATGACCATCGGCGGAAACATAGGTGAGAGTGTCTGGCATTGGCTCTCCTTTCTCTGACAGGGATGCCCCAGCATCTAACACAGGGCACGCACAAAAAAACGGGGAACCGGAGGCGTATCCTCCGATTCCCCGCCTGTTATGGGAACCTAACGATCAGCAGGAGCGAGCCTAGCGGGCCGCACCGTTACGCAGCAGGGTACCCGGGGTGGCGCCTGTGCAGTTGCCGTCGTTGAAGGTCACTTCGCCGTTGACCATGATGTGCCGGTAGCCCTCGGCCTTCTGCACTCGCCGCCACTCGTTGGCCGGCAGGTCGTGGACGATCTCGCTCGGCAGGGCTTTGACCGTGTCGGGGTCGTAGACCACGATATCGGCCGCCATACCTTGCCGCAGGGTGCCACGATCCTTGAAGCCAGCCGCCCAGGACGTCAGACCACTCAGGCGGAAATGCGCCTCTTCCAGACTCAGCACGCCTTGCTCGCGAACCAGCCAGGCCAGCACTTCGGTCGGGAAGATGCCGGGGGTGACGAACTTCACGTGCGCGCCACCGTCCGACACGCCAGGCAGGGTATACTGCGAGTCCATCAGCTCTCGGTAGCCCTCGACGTTGCCGTTGGCGATCGGGCCGGCCCATTCGGTGCGCAGGTCGTCGGCAACCGACAGGTCCAGCATGGCGTCGATAACGTGCTTGCCTTCCTTCTCAGCAATCTGCTCGACCGACAGCCCCTCGTACTGCAGCTTGAGGTCACGGTTGTGGACTTTGCGGGCGATGTACTTGGGGAACTCGCCGAGGACGACATTCAGGGTGTCCATGCCGCCGCCGTCATAGTCCTCGCGCATCTCCCTGCGCAGCTCGGGCTTGGACAGCTTGGCCTTGCGCTCTTCAACCGTGCCCAGTGTGGCTTCCTTCCAGGCCGGAACACTGTCAAACAGGTTCCAGTCTTCCAGCGTCATCCGGACCGGAGCCCGAACGGTTGCCGCTTGGCCGAAGATCCGCACGCCACGCTCGTTGGCGGAGTTGACCCAGTCAAGCTGGGCTTTGTGCGACTCGGGATGTTTGTCGCTGATCAGGATGGCGTTGTACAGCAGGGGACGACCGGCCGCCTTGGTCATCTTTTCCAGGAATTTGAAGTCGTCCTCAATGCCGAAGGTGTGTTCGGTGGCACCCGACTGGGTGAACTGAATGCAGCCTTCGCCGACCTCACCCATGGCCTTGGCCATGTTGTGATAGAACTCATCCGGCAGAATGTCGGTGATCATCGGCGTACCGTCGTAGTCGCGCTGGACCGACGCCCGGCTCTCGGGCACCAGCCGCTGGGCCGACCAGCCGGCCGCTCCGGCCTTCACCGCTTCCTTGTAGTGGCCGATGATGGTGTCCATCTCGTCTTTGTTGGGGAAGCGCTTCTTGGCGTCGTCAAAGCCGCCCATCACGTACGCCACCGCAGGCGAAATCGGAAACAGGTGGGAGACGTTGACGCCCAGCGGCATACGCGAGACGCGGTCCATGTATTGCGGGAAGGTTTCCCAATCGACCTTCATCGACACCCGCATGGGCTCCAGCGGAATCGCCTCGGTGCGCGACAGGGCCAGCATGGCGCGGTCGGCATCTTTTTGACGCAGCGGAGCAAAGCCAAAGCCGCAGTTGCCGATGGTCAGCGAGGTCACCCCGTGCCAGCTGGAGATGCTCAGGTAGGGGTCCCAGTGCAGCTGGGCGTCGTAGTGGGTGTGGAGGTCGACGAAGCCAGGGGCCACAACGAGTCCGTCGGCGTCGACCACCTTGGTCGCGTCGTTGTTGTTGAGCTTTCCGATTTCGGCGATCTTACCGTTCTTGATGCCGATATCGCCCTGATAGCGCGGGACCCGTGTTCCGTCGACAACGGTTCCGCCCTTCACGATAGTGTCAAACTGTGGCATAGCTACCCTCCTTCTTTTGGTGTTCTGGGAATGCCTTAGCTCCGGGCTTACTCGCACTGGCGCGGAATGTCAAGCTTTCTGAGCTAAAAAAAATAAAGGGCGGCAGGACATGTGTCCTGCCGCCCGTGTGACTGAACGCTCAGTTCTCAGGAGGAGACCGAGCGTTACGCTTGGGTCAGCCTAGCGAGCCGCGCCGTTGTACAACAGCGCACCCGAGGTAGCGCCGGAGCACTGGCCGTCTTCGAAGGTCACTTCGCCGTTGACCATGATGTGCTTGTAGCCCTCGGCCCGCTGGACACGCCGCCATTCGTTGGCCGGCAGGTCATGCACGATTTCGCTTTCAGCCGCAGCGACCGTGTCGCTATCGTAGATCACAATGTCAGCAGCCATACCCGGACGCAGGGTTCCGCGATCCTTGAGGCCAGCCGCCCAGGCCGACATGCCGCTCAGGCGGAAATGGGCTTCTTCCAGCGACATGGTGCCGGTCTCGCGGACGAGCCAGGACAGCACTTCAGTCGGATAGATCGCCGGGGTGATGAACTTCACGTGGGCACCACCGTCCGAGACACCCGGCAGGCTGTACGGTGAACTCATCAGTTCTTTGTAGCCCTCAACCTTCGAGTTGGCGACTGAACCAGCCCACTCGGTCTGCAGGTTGTCCGCCACCGACAGATCAAGCATGGCGTCAATGACGTGCTTGCCTTCGGCTTCAGCAATCTGCTTCACTGACATGCCTTCGTATTTCAGCTTGAGGTCGCGATTCTTGACTTTGCGGGCGATGTACGTTTCAAACCCACCGAAGATCACGTCTAAGGTCTCCATGCCGCCGTCATCGTAGTCGGCGCGCATCTCGGCGCGGAGTTCAGGCTTCGACAGCTTGGCCTTGCGCTCTTCAACCGTGCCGATCGTGGCCTCTTTCCAGGCCGGAACGCTGTCAAACAGGTTCCAGTCTTCCAGCGTCATCCGAACCGGAGCACGGGCGGTGACGGCCTGACCGAAGACGCGGGCGCCGCGCTCGTTGGCGGCATTGACCCAGTCGAGCTGGGCTTTGTGCGACTCGGGATGCTTGTCACTGATCACAATGGCGTTGTACAGCAGCGGCCGGCCGGCTGCCTTGGTCATCTTTTCCAGGAATTTGAAGTCGTCCTCAACACCAAAGGAACTCTCAGCGGCGCCGGACTGGGTGAACTGGATACAGCCCTGACCAACGTCGTTCATGGCTTTGGCCATGTCGATGTAGAACTCGTCGGGCAGAATGTCGGTGATCATCGGCGTACCGTCATAGTCGCGCTGCACCGACGCACGGCCTTCGGGCACCAGGCGCTGAGCCGACCAACCGGCCGCTCCGGCCTGCACGGCCTCTTTGTAATGGCCGATGATGGTGTCCATCTCCTGCTTGTTGGGGAAGCGCTTCTTGGCGTCGTCAAAACCGCCCATCACATACGCCACGGCCGGCGCAATCGGGAACAGGTGGGAGACGTTGACGCCCAGCGGCATGCGGGACAGACGGTCCATGTATTGGGGGAAGGTTTCCCAGTCAACCTTCATCGACACCCGCATGGGTTCCAGAGGGATGGCTTCCGTCCGGGACAGGGCGAGCATGGCCCGGTCGGCGTCTTGCGGACGCAACGGAGCGAAGCCGAAGCCGCAGTTTCCGATGGTGACGGTGGTCACGCCGTGCCAGCTGCCGATTGTGCAGTACGGGTCCCAGTGCAGCTGCGCATCATAGTGGGTGTGGAGATCAATGAAGCCCGGAGCGACGATCAGGCCATTGGCGTCGATAACCTTCTTGGCGTCGCTGTCATTCAGCTTGCCAATCTCGGCGATCTTGCCGTCCTTGATCCCGATGTCGGCCTGGTAACGCGGAACCTTCGTCCCATCGACAACGGTTCC
This sequence comes from uncultured Binatia bacterium (SeqCode), assembly GCA_965243735.1. Lineage (GTDB taxonomy): Bacteria > Desulfobacterota > Binatia > Bin18 > Bin18 > JAAXHF01. The sequence goes on along the minus strand of CBDEVZ010000008.1, from coordinate 294,603 downwards.
GCCTTTCACGATAGTGTCAAACTGCGGCATAACTACCCTCCTTCAGGTAAGATATTGTTTCGAGAATGCCTTCGTCCTCGGCATACTCACACCTGGGTCAAATGTCAAGTTCTCTGTTCAACACAATCCCCAACGAAGAACACCTGACCCCCCTATCGCATATTTTTCGCCCCTCAGCAAGAGCGCCGAGGGAGCAGGCTGAATGAGTGTTCAGTCTGTCTTACCGGAATCGAGGCATGACCTGACGGGCGAACAGTTCGAGGCTGGCCAGCACTTTTTCGGGCGCCAGGCCGGGCAGATGCATACCCATGGCCAAATGGCTCACCCGGGTTTCCTGCTGGTAGCGTTCAATCGCCCGGATGCAGTCATCCGGCGTGCCCACAATCGGCGTGCCGCCCGGAATGGTCGGGTCAACGTTGCGCAGCTGTTCCAGGCTGGGGAGTTCGGCCATGGCCCGGTCGGCGGGCAGATCGCCGGCCTTTTTCAACAGCGGAAAGGTCGAGCTGAACAGGTGGTACAGATGTTCGCCAACCTCGTTCCAGGCCTGGTCCCGGCTGGCGGCCACATACACCCAGCGCAGCTGACACAGGTGGTAGGCTGCGGGGTCGCGTCCCTGGCGCTCAAGCTCCCGGTCATAGGCCCGCTGCTGCTCAACCTCGCCGGTGCCGATCAGGTGAAAGCCCATCCGGGCGGCGCGCTCCACCGCGCGCTTGCCCCGGGCGCCGATCCAGATCGGGGGGTGGGGCGTTTGCACCGGGCGCGGGGTCATCTCGACATCCTGGAGTTGATAATAGGCCCCGTCATACGAGAAGGTCTGCTCGGTCCAGGCCTTTTGAATGACCTCCAGCCCCTCTGAGTTGGGCGTCGCGGGTCTGGCGGGGGATGCCAAAGCCGGTAAACTCGTTGACCCGGTAGCCCTTGCCGACACCTAGATCGAAACGGCCGTTGGACAGGATATCGACCGTGGTCGCGTCCTCGGCCACGCGCAGGGCGTTCTGAAACGGGAGAATCAGAATGCAGGTTCCGACCCGAATCCGTTGTGTGCGGGTGGCAATCCCGGCGGCCAACGGCAACAGCGAGGGCGACCAGCCGTCTTGATCGAAATGGTGTTCGGTCAGCCAGATCGTATCGTAGCCCAGTTGCTCGGCCGCGACGATGTGGTCGAGCTGCTCCTGGTACAACTCCGGAAACGGCCGCGCCCAGCGGGCCGGGTTGTGAAAAGGCATCAACAGGCCAAAATCCATGCGCTTCCTCCTTGTACCGCCTCAGCCTATCTGCTCCTTGACAAACCGCAAGGGCTGGGCAGACAATGGGCGCCAAGACTGCGGAGGCTACGCCCCCGGGTCTGAATATTCTTGCAGACATTCCTATAAGGAGGCAGACGCATGCGTGTGGTATCTGCGGATTCGCATATGATGGAGCCGGCCAACCTGTGGCAGACCCGCCTGGATACAAAATACCGGGACAGGGCGCCCCGCGTTGTCGAGGGCTATAACGGGAAGAAAGGCCATTTTTTCTGTGTCGAGGGCTTGCGGCCGTTTCCGGTCGCGGGTGGCTTTGCTGCGGGCAACAAACCCGAAGATCTGCCCAAAGCCTGGGAAAAGGGCTACGAGGGCGCCCGGCCGAGCGGCTGGGACCCGGCCGAGCGGATCAAGGACCAGGAGATTGACGGGGTTGAGGCCGAGGTCTTGTACACTACGCTCGGCATGTCGCTGTTCGGTCTGGACGATGCCGAGTTCCAGCAGGCGTGTTTTCGAGCCTATAACGACTGGCTGAGCGAGTTCTGCAACTATGACCCGAAGCGCCTGTTCGGCATCTCGCTGATTTCGCTCGAAGACATTCAGGCTGGCGTCCGAGAGCTGGAGCGGGGGGCCAAGAACGGCATGCGGGGGGTCATGATCTGGGGCTCGCCGCCGCGCGAAAAGCCGTACAGCAGCCCCGAGTACGATCCCTTCTGGGCTGCGGCCCAAGACCTACACATGCCGATCAGCCTGCATGTGGTGACCAGCAAAAAGGGCAACCGGGAAAAGAAGAACACCGGCCAGCGGCCGCCCGCCAACGTGGTCCGCGCCAGCCGCCAGAGCGTGTATATGCGGCTGATCCACGAGGTCCAGGAGTCGATTACGGATATCATCCTGGGCGGCGTTCTGGAGCGCTTTCCCAAGCTGCTGATCGTGTCGGCCGAGAATGACACCGGCTGGCTGCCGCACTATATGTACCGGGCCGACCACGCCTGGGAGAAGTTCCGCTATTTTGACAGAGACGCCCTGCCCATGGCGCCCAGCGAGTACATCCGGCGTCAGCTGTACGCGACCTTCCAGGACGATCCCATCGGTCCCTCGACCTGGGAGTATTTTGGCGAGGATAATTACATGTGGGCCTCCGACTTCCCGCATACCGACTCGACCTGGCCCGAGTCGCAAGCGGTGATCGAGAAGGACTTCGCCAATGTCCCCGAGCGTGTCACCCAGAAGATCGTGGCCGATAACGCGATCAAGCTGTACAGAATGGAGTAGGCGGAAGCCGACTCTTGCCCCGACCGCCGGGCTACCGACGTAGCCCGGCCTGACGCCTCGGTAGCACCGTTTCTCCGGGCTGCTCTCGTCCTACCAGTCGAACCGACGAATGATCGCCAGCCGTATGAGGCCAAGCGTGTTCTCGATCCTGTAGGGACACGGCCGACGGGGGTTGCCCGGCCCGCACCGGCCGTTGCCCGACCGGTTCACCTCATGACCGCCCCACCCGAAATCGAGATACGATCCCTCCAGCCGCAGCGTCCAGACCTCGCTGAACGGGGCTTCGATCCCGGCCCCGACCACCCAGCCGACCTCGGTCGAGGTCTCGCTGAAGGAGTCGTCGGGATCCTTGCGCGTCGGCATGTCGGGACCGAAATCAATATCGGTCACCGCGTTGGCGATCCGGGCCAGCGCCAGCCCGCCGCTGGCAAACAGCGTGACCGGACCGACGGTGTGCTCAAGCCCGGCGCGAGCCGTGGTGATCCAGCGGTATTTCGACCTTGCCGTCTCGTCCAGGTCCCTGGGGTCGAGCCGGTTGGTGTCCGCCGACAGGCTGCCGAACGTGGCGTCCAGCTCGACCCTGAGTGGGATGAGGCCGGTGTCGAATCGCTTGCCGAGCAGCATCCCGCCGACGCCTCCAGTCTTGTCGTAATCGACCGACCAGCCGGGCCGGCCCCAGTTCGCAAAGCCGTCGATATCAACGATTTGATTGTCCGCCAGACCGACGCCGGCGAAGCCGCCGGCGTATAGCTCGGTCCAGTCGAAGGGGACAGCGCCGCTTTCGGCGCGCGCGGGGCCGACGCCGGCGAGGATCAGCAGAGCGGCCAGGACCAGAATCGCACAGCGCCAGACCGAACCGCTTGGAGCCTGGGCTTGCATGGGATTTACGGGTTGCGCGGGAGACCAGGCAGCTACTGGCGTAGCCCGGCCTGGCGCATCAGCGGCAGCACCCGCTCGCCGAAGTAGCGCATCTCTTCGTTATAGTCGAGCCAGCTCAGAATGATGCCCTCCAGGCCAACCTGGGACAGTTTACACAGCTCGTCGACCACCTGTTCGGGCGTGCCAATCAGCGGATAGCCGCCCCAGCCGGCGATGAAGCGCTCGGCGAACTCGGTCAGGTGCTGCTCGGAAAAGGACTCGCTCTCAATGCCCAGCAGCCCCAGAATCGTCCGCGCCGCCTCCCAGTCGCCCTTCTCCACAATGTAGCGATACTTCTGGCGGGCTTCTTTTTCAGTATCGCAGCACACCACCAAACCGTAGGTCATGACTCCAATCTCGCGCTGATATTGACGGGCCAGCTGTTTGACCTCGGTGGTGATGGCCTGGCCGTTTTCGAGCGTATCGACCGCCATGAAATTGAAATCGACCTCGCGGGCGGCAAAGTCCTTGCCAGCCGGCGAGAAGCCGGCGTTGATCAGCGTGGGGTAGGGCTGCTGGACGGGTTTGGGCAGCAGGTAGCCGTCCTTGACCTGAAAAAACTCGCCGTGGTGATCAAAGCCCTGCTCGGTCCACATCCGCTTGATGACCTGAATCCACTCCCCGGCATAGCGGTAGCGCTCGGCGTGACCCATCTGTGTGGCCCCGAACATCTCCATTTCGGGCGTGAACCAGCCGCACACGATGTTCAGACCCCAGCGCCCGTTGGAGATATGGTCAATCGTCGCCCCCTGTTTGGCGGCCACAATGGGGTGGATGGTCGGCGCGTGCGAGGTCGAGAACAGCATGATGTGTTCGGTCTGAGCGGCCAGAGCGGCCGCCCAGGTATAGGTCTCCATGCAGGTGCCGTTAAAGTCGGTCGAGCCGCCAAAGCCCCGCCAGCGGCCGACCGGCACCAGGAGTTCAAAGCCCAGCCGGTCGGCCTGCTGGGCAATCGCCAGGGTATGCTCGTAGGTCGCCTCATAGGTCGTTTCCGCGTGCGTAATCGTACAGCCGTTGCTGCAGTTCGACCCGAACACCCCCAGCTTCATTTTATTGTCGTTGAAAACCGGGATGGTGGCACGGCGGTATTCCATCAGCTCGGTTGCGTTCATGGCGGTCCTTCCTCATAGTGCGGGTCCATGTGTGAGTCCGTGGACAGGCTTGATATCTATATCTGCACGAAAAGCAAGTGCAGTGCCAAGTCCATGCAGGTCAAACTGTACAGCGCCGATAGCCGAACCCGCTCGTATAACGGCCCCGGCCTGCTGGCTGCGGTCCGGTCGGTGGTGGCGGCTCGGCGGCTCGGCGCCACGGTCAGCGTCCACGAAACCGACTGTCAGTCGGGCTGTCCGGTCGGCCCGCGCATGGACGTGGTATGCAACAAACGCCGGGTGATGTATTTCCGGCGGGCAAAGCCGACCGGCCGGGACGATATGGTCAGCTGGTCCAGCGTCGAGAGCCTGGAGCAGGTGGTAGACGGGAGGGCGGGCTAGGCTATACGCGCCCGTCCCCGGCTCATTCTCTCTCCCCTGCCGTGTCCATTGACTGCTGCATAAAAGCCACCACTTGGTCCGTTAGCTCATCCGCCCTGGCGTCCAGCTCGGCCGGGCTCAGGTTGGCAATTGGATGCGGAGTGACGACAAAGGCATAGTCCGGAGCGCCCCAGGTTTCGGCCATGGCCTGACCGGTGGCAATAAACGGCTGGGTGACGATTGACACGGCCGGAATGCCGGCATGTTCCAGCTTGATCCCGTCGAGCACACTGCTCGAACTGCACGAGCCTCAATCGCCGACCCCGGCCAGCACCAGGTCGGCGTGGTGCCGAAAATAGGCCAGGGATTCGTCGCTGACGCTATGGCCGGACGACTTTTTGCGGTCCAGATGCACCATGGTCGCGCCGTAGCGGCCGTGCAGGCGCTGGGCGATTTTCAGCAGCAGGACATCGGAGTTGAACTTGGTGTTCTCAACCAGGCCAATCCGCAGCCCGTCGAGCGAGCGGGGACGCGGGGCGTAGGAAAAAGACAGCGGTGCTCTCGTCCGGTCGTCTGCTGCGACTGGCTGCTGAGGCGGGACGGTTGGGTCAAAGACTGTGCGCGGCATGCCGCTCCTCCTGTGGTTCATGCAATCGGGACGGTAATACTCCGGGTCCACCTATTGCCCCAGCCCGGCAGGCAGGCCGACCAGCTGCCGGCCCGGCCGCCCGCACACACGATGAGCAGGTCTTCAGGCTGGCGCATGACATAGCGCCAGGTGGTTTCGTCGTCGGGCGTAATCTCTCCGGGCAGGCGGGCCGCGCGTTTGAAGTCGGCCACCGTGCGCCGCGCGTGTTGAATCACGAACTCCTGGACCTGGCGTCTGCTCCAGCCGCTGTCGGCCAGCACGGCGGTGTGCTCTCCGGCCAGGACCAGCAGGGTCTGGTTAAAGCCGTACACGTTGGGCGTGGCCAGGTTGCACACGGCATCGGCAAATTCGAGCAGCAGCGGCTCCGGGCTGCTGGCCAGCTGGTTGTAGACGCCACACAGGCTGTTGGAGGCGTACAGCGTCACCGTGCTGTCGTGGGGCTGAAAGCCGCGTTCGACGTGGAGCGGCTGCCACGGCGTATTGGCCTCGTCCTCGGCAAAACACAGGGTGTATTTGCCCGGGTTGCCCAGCGTGGCCCGGTCCAGCAGGCCGGGGCGGGTATTCAGGACGTTCATCATCACCAGCCTGAGCGCCCGTCCGATGGTGGCGTTGGCGCGGTGGCCGGGGCCGAACAGGTTGTTGCCGGCGTTGATGCCCAGGGCCGGCCCAAGCGGCCCGTTGACAATAATGGCCAGGGCCGAGCCGCCGGTGCTGGTGGCCGGATTATGATAGGCAAAGTCCGGATGACACAGGGCTGTGACCGCCGCCACGACGAGCGGGAAATAATCCGGCAGACAGCCGGCCATGACCGCGTTGATGGCAACCTTCTCGGCCGGAATCCGGGCGTTGCGTTCGGGGATGGTGCCGATCATGGCGTCCGCGTCGAGCTTGCCGGCCTCCAGCATGGCCCGGACCGAGTCTTCACTCGGCGGGACGAGGGGCAGGCCGTCGCTCCAACCCTGGCGATAATAAAACTCGATCCAGGCTGCGGCCTCGGCCGGGTCGGACAACGGCGGCGCGTGTGTCTCGGCCGGGATGTCAGCCATCGCCGTCCTCCTTTTTGGGCAGGCGGTCCAATCTCTCGTCGGCAAAGACTTCGTCCGTGTGTTCACCCAGCCTGGGCGCCGGTTTGGTGAAGCCCGGGCGCTGGGCGTCGAGCGACAGCGGCAGGCCGAACAGCTCGACCTGATCGCCGGGCGTCTTGCACAGGATGTCGAGGGCCTGGGTCTGGGTCTGGTCCAGGACCTCGGGGATGGTCAGAATGGGCGCGCTGGGCACGCCGGCCTGATCGAAGCGCGCCATCCAGTGCTCTCTGGTGTGTTGGCGCAGAATGGCCCGGATTTCCCCGACCAGGTAGTCGCGCTGGGCCAGGCGGTCGGCGTTGGTCCGGTAGCGCGGATCGTCGGCCCATTCGGGTCGGCCGATTGTCCGGGCCAGCTTGACGAACAGTCGGCTGTTGGCCACGCCAATGACCATCGGACCGCTGCGCGTCTCAAACGCGCCAAAGGCGACCTGCCGGGGGCTGCCGGTAGGGTGGCGTTGGGGGACTTTGCCGCTGGCCTTATAGGAAGCAAAGGCGTTGCTCAGCCAGAACAGGGCCGTCTCGAACAGCGAGGTCTGGATCACACACCCCCGGCCGGTCCGGTCGCGTTGGCGCAGCGCGGCCAGGGCGGCGATCGTCGTCCACATGCCGGTGCCGTAGTCAACGACCGAGGTGCCCATCCGCATCGGCGGGCCGCCCTCCTCGCCGGTCATGCTCATCAGACCGCCGAACGCCTGGAGCAGGATCTCATAGCCGGGCTTGTCCTTGAGCGGTCCCTTCTGACCAAAGGCCGAGATCTCGCAGTAGATCAGCTGCGGGTTGGCCTCCAGCAGCACGTCCGGGCCGAGGCCGATATCGACGGCCACGCCGGGCCGCAGGTTGTGGATGAAGATATCGCTGTGGGCGATGAGTCGGCGCAGCTTGGCCAGCTCGGCCGGGTCTTTGAAATTGACCGTGACCGAGCGTTTGTTGCGGTTCGTGACGTGGTAGGGCACCGAGGCGTCTGCCACAAACGGCGGCCCCCAGGCGCGCGAGTCATCGCCCGTGTCCGGCCGTTCGACCTTGATGACATCGGCGCCCAGGTCGGCCAGGATGGCGCCGACCAGCGGCCCGGCCAGGTTGAGGCCGACTTCAATGACGCGGACGCCTGACAGCGGCATGGGTTGTGCTTTCTGCTTCTCTCCCTGGTTCTCCCTTTTTCAACGTGTGATACACATTCCCAGGAACCTGAGTTCTCCCGTCGGGTACCGACTGCCGGATCGGAGATAACCCACCCCGCCGCTATCGCGGCACAAAGAGGAAACGTGTCTCCAACAGACCAGACAGATGTTGACATGTTTCCTCTTTCCCTCCCAGGAGGGGATTGGAGGTGGCTCCCCTCCTGGGAGGGGTGGCCGAAGGCCGGGGTGGGTTTCTTCTTGCATCACACGTTTCCAAAGGGCGCGCGCGGGCTTACTGAGAGACCAGGCCGCCGTCAACCGTCATGGGATGACCGGTGACGAACGAGGCCGCGTCGGAACACAGCCACACCACGGCCTGGGCAATTTCTTCCGGCTGACCGAGGCGGCCGACCGGCTCCATCGTAGCCACCCCTTCCTCCATGGCCGGGCTTTTCTCAAAGGCGCGTTTGACCATCGGCGTTTCGATCACCCCCGGACACACCGAGTTGACCCGAATGCCGGCTTTGGCGTACTCCAGGGCGGCCGTTTTGGTCAGCCCGTTCACCCCGTGCTTGCTGGCCGCATAGGCCGAGATGCCCTGAAAGCCGACCAGACCGGCGACCGAGGCGGTATTCACAATCGCCCCGCCACCGTGTTCGAGCATGACCGGGATTTCGTACTTCATGCACAGCCACACCCCGGTCAGGTCAATGGCCACCACCCGGTCAAAGTCCTCTTCTGTGTACTCGGCCGTCGAACACACCGGTCCTTCGATGCCGGCATTGTTGAACGCGCAGTCGATCCGGCCGTAGCTGGCGACCGTCTGCTGGACCATGGCTTCCACCTCGGCCGCGTTTGACACATCGACCTTGATGAAGATCGCCTCACCGCCGGCGTCCTGGATCAGCCTGACCGTTTCCTGGCCGCCCTCGACCACCACATCAGCGACCGCTACCTTGGCGCCCTCTCGGGCCATGGCCAGGCAGGTGGCCCGGCCGATACCCGAACCGCCGCCTGTGACCAGGGCGACTTTTCCGTCTAATTGACCAGCCATACTCATACTCCTCTCTTCAGTTGACGTTGTCAGCTTTGTCCGCCGTCCGCAGGCTCGTCCCGCAGGCTCGTCCGCAGAGCCGCCACCTCCTGGCGCAGGGCTCTGAGTTCGCGCCACAGCGCCTCGGACTCGGGCTCGGCGTGGCGTTGCAGATAGCCCGACTCCAGGATGCGGATGAATTCCTCGGCCACAGTTTCCGGTGTCCACTCGCCCTCCGGCCGGTACCAGCGGTGCATCCAGTTCCACATGCCGATCAGGGCATAGGTAAAACGCTTGGGGTGGACCGGGATCAGCACGCCGGTGTTCACCCCCTCTTCGACCACTTTCTCAATCACCTGACCAAAGGCCCGGTTGGCCTGGGTGACCGAGCGCTCCATCTCCGGCGGCAGATTGAACAGCTCCGAGAAAAAGACCTGGGCCAGCGGCATATGGGTGGCCAGGTAGTGGACATGGTGACGGGTGATGCGGCGCAGCTTCTCCTGGACCGGCAAATCCTCGGCCGCAATGCGCTCGAGCGCCGTCTGGGTCGAGGAAATGACCTGGTTGTACATGCGACGCAGCAGTTCTTCCTTGCTCGGAAAATAGGAGTAGAACGCGGCCCGGGAAATGCCGGCCGCAGCCGCAATATCGTCCAGAGTGGTGGCGTGGTAGCCGCGCTGGCTGAACATGTCGGCCGTGACTTTGAGGATTTCCTCTTCCACGGCGGCGCGTTTGCGGGAGCGTTTGCCTGTCAGCATGTCGCGTTCTTGTAGCCTGTCTGGCGCGGTCCGGGCAAGTCCCGGTTTGCTTGACACCGGTGGGGCGCAGGGCGTATACACCCTGGAGTATATAATATGAACTGGACAATCTGTAGAGCACGCTGAAGGAGGAGACTATGTCATTACATGTTGGGTATGCCCCGGTTTTTCAGAACCCCGGCAATGTGCGGTCGGACGCCGAAGTGTATCAAGAGGAACTGCGTTTGGCCGAGTTGGCCGAACCGCTGGGTTTTGACTCGGTGTGGTCAATTGAGCACCACTTCACCGACTATACGATGTGCCCGGACGCCGTGCAGTTTCTGTCCTACATGGCCGGCAAGACGAAAAATATGAAGCTGGGCACGATGGTCATCGTCCTGCCCTGGCACGATCCGGTCCGGGTTGCCGAGCAGATCGCGCTGCTCGACCACCTGTCGGACGGCCGGATGATCCTGGGATTTGGCCGCGGCCTGGCCCGGGTCGAGTACGAGGGCTTCCGCATCGACCAGAACGAGGGCCGCAACCGCTTTGTCGAATACGCCGAGTTGGTCATCAACGGCCTGAAAAACGGCTACATGGAGGGCGGCCTGGAGACCCAGCAGCCGCGCCGCGAGATCCGCCCGTATCCCAAATACTCCTTTGCCGGCCGCACCTATGCCGCAGCGGTGTCCCCCGAGTCGATGCCGATCATGGCCAAGCTGGGCATCGGCCTGCTGGTCATCCCGCAGAAACCCTGGGAAGTCGTGCAGCAGGATTTCGAGGTCTACCACAAGGTCTGGCGCGAAGAGTACGGGGCCGACGCCAAGCCGCCCCAGCCGCTGTGCGGGGGCTTCTTCTATGTCGACGAAGACGCCCAGCGGGCCGAGGAGAACGCCTACAAGTGGATTGGCGCCTACTATCACACCGCCATGCGCCACTATGAAATGACCGGCAAGCACTTCGGCTCGCACAAGGGCTACGAGTTCTACAGCAACGTCGGTAAGTACATCAGCAAACACGGCATGGACGGCGCGGCCAAGGACTTCGTCAAGCTGATGCCGTGGGGCACCCCGGACCAGGTGCTGCGCAAGATTGAGAACATGCGCGACATGATCGACATGAACGGCATCATGTGCAACATGAGCTACGCTGGCATGCCCTACGACGAGGCCGAGCGCAGCCTCAGGTGCTTTGCCAAGCACGTCCTGCCCGAACTCAAGAAGTGGGACACCACCCCACTGGTCACGCCCCAGCCGCTGACCAACATGCCGGCGCCGGCTTCCAAGGCCGCCTGAGCCGAATGAGGCAGGCTGAGCGGAAGACCCGTTGAGCCTGCATTCCCAACTCCTGCCCGCCGGTTTGTTGCCGGGCACCCAGGAGGGGCGGGTTTGAAACCCGCCCCTACTCCCGAAATCCCCCTGTGTTTCCCCCTTTGCCAACGTGTGGTGCAACAAGGCACCCACCCCGGCCTTCGGCCACCCCTCCCAGGAGGGGAACCGCCCCCATCCCCTCCTGGGAGGGGTGCCGCGTCAGCGGTGGGGTGGGTGATCCCCGGCGCAAGTGTCGGCGCGGGAGAGGGCCGCTGTGGGCTATGCGGAGCAGGCCTTCCCGATCTCTTCTCGACCCACCCCCGTCCCGCTTTCGCCTTCTCGCACTATCGGCTACAGTAGCCCTCCGTAGGTCGGCTTAGCGGAGCGTAAGCCGACAAGCAGCTGCCCATTGGGTTACGCCTTCGGCTAACCCAAGCTACGCCTTTGAGCAGGAGGACTCAGCAATGGCCGATCTTGAAACCTTTCGCGTCGAAACCCGCCAGTGGCTCACGGACAACGCCCCGGCCTCGATTGTCGGCACGGCGTCGAGCGAGCTGGAGGGCAACTGGGGCGGCCGCAAGGCCAGGTATACCAACCCGGACGCCAAGGTCTGGCTCGACCGCATGGCCGAAAAGGGCTGGACCGCGCCTGAGTGGCCGACCCGCTACGGCGGCGGCGGACTGTCCAAGGCCGAGGCCAAAATCGTGCGCGAAGAGATGGCCGCGCTCAAGCTGCCGGTGCCGCTGATCGGCTTTGGCCTGACTATGATCGGCCCGACCCTGCTGGAGTACGGCACCGAAGAACAGAAGCAGGAACACCTGCCCAGGATTGTGCGCGGCGAAATTCGCTGGTGCCAGGGCTATTCAGAGCCCGGCTCGGGCAGCGACCTGGCCTCGCTCCAGACCAAGGCTGTGCTCGACGGCGACTTCTACACGATCAACGGTCAGAAGATCTGGACCTCATACGCCAACTTCGCCGACTGGATGTTCATGCTGGTCAGGACCGACCCGGACGCGCCCAAGCACCGGGGCATCACCTTCATCCTGATGGACATGGAAACCCCCGGGGTGGAAACCCGGCCGATCAAACTCATCAGCGGCTCGTCGCCGTTCTGCGAGACCTTTCTGACCGATGTCCGGGTGCCGGCCAAAAACGTGGTCAGCACCGTCAACGAGGGCTGGACCGTGGCCAAGGCGCTGCTCAACCACGAACGGTCGATGATCGCCACCGCCTTTGGCGGCGGGGGCGGCAAGCGCCGCGGCATGCGCGACTGGGCCAGAAAATATGTGGATTTCGACGGCGAGCGGATCGCCGACACGGCGCTGCGGGAGCGCATGGCCCGCTTTGAGATGGACAATATGGCCTTCAAGCTGACCTCCGACCGCAGCCGGGACGCGGCCAAGGCCGGGCGGCCGCCGGGCCCGGAAAGCTCCATGTTCAAGATTTACGGCACCGAACTCAACCAGCGCCGCCAGGAACTCCTGCTGTCGATTGCCGGCCCCCAGGCCCTGGGCTGGGAGGGGCCGGGCTTTGACGACCGCGAGCTGACCCTGACCCGCGACTGGCTGCGCTCGCGGGGCAACACGATTGAGGGCGGAACGAGCGAGATTCAGCTCAACGTGATTGCCAAGCGGGTGTTGGGCCTGCCGGACTAGCAAACCTCCCCTCCCTTCTTAGGACACCCCGGAAGGAGTAATCCAATGCACAAAGTTTGGACGATGCTTGCGGTGGTGAGTTTCATGCTGGCAGCGTTTGCTGGCTGCGACGATGCCAAGATAGCGTCCAGGAACTTGTCGAAAGCAGCGGAAAATTTTGAGATCGACCGGCGTATCATCTTTTACAACGGCATCACCGACACGTACATGCTCACCATAGATGGGCGCTGCGCTATTGACGATCAAGGAAAACAACTGGAAGTGGTGTGCAAGGTCAGCCAGGATGCCTACAAAAAGCACTTCCTGGGGCTGTCCGATAATGTGACCTATTTCGCGGAACAGTTGGAAACGGCGGATGTGAGCGCCTATCACTACCGTGTCACCTTTAAGCCGCAGACGATTTTGCCGGATATCGACTTCCGGGGAAGCGGCACGGAGTTACTCGAAGACAAGTCGGAATAGTCAATGAAAGAGAGCAACATTATTTTGAATGGGTGTCCTATGTATGTTGTTCCCTTTGTCAAAGGGGGGAGTAGTAGGTCGGATTAGCGGAGCGTAATCCGACAAGTACGGGATGTCGGGTTACGCCTACGGCTAACCCGACCTACACGGCTTGTTCGTGTCGCGTAATGGCGGTCGATGAAAAACTTATAGACAGGGCGAAGAACGCTCCTGCGAATTTCACCTTTGACGATCTATGCAAACTCGTGGCACAACTCGGATGGAAGCTTCGGAATGTAAAAGGCAGCCACCATATCTTTTCCCATCCGAAAGCTCGTAAAGATATCTACCCGCGCCCTCTCAATCTGCAACGATTGAAGGGTGGAAAAGCGAAGCCGGAGCAGGTGAAAGAGGTGCTGAAGCAGGCGAGAGACATGGGATTGATTCGCTAGGGAGGTTTCCGATGAATGTGCAAGAATTGCCGTCTTATTCATACACGTGGACAAAATGCCCTGAATCGACCGGCTTCCAGGCGGGGTGTCTGGAAATCCCCGATCTTTCGGCCTACGGAGAGACGCCCGAAGAAGCGCTTGACGAGATCAAAATCGCGGTGTGCGCTTGGCTCGAAGTCTTGAAAGAAGACGGCCTGCCTTTTCCCGCTCCGCTGAACCCTCTCACGGTAAAAACCCAACTGCCGCCCGTTGTTCAGTAGCAAGGGAACAGGAGAGAGTATTGTGGCTCAACTCGTTCTGACCGAAGACCAGGAACTGCTGGCCCAGACCGCCCTGGACTATGTGCGGGCCAACTCGCCGGTCTCGCGCGTGCGGGAGTTGCGCGACGCCGGCGACCCAGTCGGCTTTTCGCGCTCAATGTGGCAGGACATGGCCCAGCTGGGCTGGGTCGGCATTCTGATTCCCGAGGAGTACGGCGGGGCCGGCATGGGTCTGGCCGATTTTGCCGTGGTCATGGAGGCCCTGGGCCGTAACCTGGCGCCCGAGCCATTTCTGTCAACCGTGCTGCTGGCCGGCCAGCTGCTGGTCGAGGCCGGCAGCCCCGAGCAAAAGCGGGCCTGGCTGCCGGGCGTTGCCGCCGGCGACACCATCCTCAGCCTGGCCTACCAGGAAGCCCACAGCCGCTACGACCTCAACCGGGTCGGCACCACGGCCACAGCCGAGGACGGGGCGTGGCGCATTACGGGCCAGAAGATCCAGGTCCTGGACGGCTACGCCGCGGACGCGCTGATCGTCTCGGCCCGCAGCGCCGGAGCCGAGGCCGACCCCGACGGCATTAGCCTGTTTGTGGTGCCCAAAGACGCCCCCGGCCTCAGCATCGTGCCCCAGTCGCGTGTTGACTGTCGCGCCGTGGCTCTGCTGGAGCTGGACGGCGTCAAAATCGGGACGGAAAGTATGATTGGTGCCGAGGGAGCGGGGTCCCAAGTCCTTTCTCGGGTCGTTGATCGGGCGACCGTTGGCCTTTGCGCGGAGATGCTCGGCGGCATGACCCAGATTTTCGACAACACTCTGGAATACTTGAAGACCCGGACCCAGTTCGGGGCGGTGATCGGCAGCTTTCAGGCGCTCAAGCACCGGGCGGCGCGGCTGTTCATGGATATTGAGCTGGCCCGCTCCACGGTCATGGCTGCGGCCCGAGCGGTTGACGCGGGCGAGGCCGAGGCCGAAACGTTCATCTGCCTGGCCAAGGCGCGCTGTTCGGATACCTTCGTGCTGGCCGCCAACGAGGGCGTGCAGATGCACGGCGGGATCGGCATGACGGATGAGCACGAGGCGGGGTTTTACATCAAGCGGGCTCGGGTGGCCGAGATGACCTTTGGCGACGCAGCCTGGCACCGTGAGCGCTGGGCGCGGCTGCGGGGGTATTAGGCGCGTCAGAGAGACAGGACGATGAGCCTGATCGTATCCGAAGTCTACGATGCCCTGATTGAAGCCGGGGCGTCGGAGGCCAAAGCCAAGGCTGCCGCAGGAGCGATTCCGCCGGCCGAGCACTTGGCCACCAAGGATGACCTGGCGGAAGTCAAGGCCGAGTTGGCGGAAGTCAAGGCCGAGTTGAAGACTGACATTGCCGAAGTCAAAGCCGAATTGAAGGCCGATATTGCCGCTGTCAGAGCTGACATGAGCGGCCTGGAAGCCCGGTTCTACCGCCAGTTGTGGGTCATGGCTGCGGGCATTGTCGGCCTGACCGTCACCTTGATAAAGCTGTTGGACTGACCCGGCGCCGCAGTCCGACGAAACCCACCCCGTCGTTACGCGGCGCCCCGCTGGATGGCGATGGCCTCGCGCAGGCCGTCCAGCAAGCCTGCCAGGTGGGCCATGCGCTCGCGCAGTGCGGCGAGCTGCTGCTCCAGGGTCGTAAACCGTTGCTCCAGGACTGTAAACCGTTCATTGAATTCCCGGCGCTGGGCGGCCAGTTCGGTGCGGATGGCCCGTTGGCCGGTCAGCAGCAAGCCCGCCAGGGTCGCGCCAACCGCCACGACGGCTATCAGGACACTCATCAATTCAATACTCATATCAATACTCGTGGCGTTTGCTCCGGGAAGGAAACGAGCCGATTGGGCAGGGGGCGGAGGCGGAGGACGTACCGTTCGCTCCCTCTCCGAGGCTCACCGTACCCAGCAACGAGCCAGCGGGCAAGGGTCGATTTGGCAAGCAGCGCCTCTGCCCACGGAGGGGCCGCCACCTGCGGAGAAATTCACACTGAGCCAGCACCGCCACCCCTCGCCACATTGACGAACGGACAGCGGCTCTGATACTCTGGGGCGCTATGAAAACCGAAAAAAAGCAGATGTGGCGAGATCATGGATCACCGGAGGAGGGGAAAATGAAGGCATTTATGAAAACGAAGGCTGGTGTGGTCCTAGTTGGATTTTCCGTCCTTGCAGTATGAATGCTGCTGGCCGCCCATCATGTTCAGGCGCACAGTGTGACCGATCCGAGTTGTAGTAGCCTTCCTACGGCTGCTAATTTTTTGGCAGATGCTGAAACGGCGGACCTTTCATTGAGCGGTGGTGCCTTAACCGGCAACACCCCAGCTCCGACGCCAAAGAAAGGAACCGGTGCAAGCGGCGAGGGTAGTGCCAGCTATTACTACGCCAAGATTACAGTCCCCGCGCTGACGGCAGGGGAGCTGATGGTGTCTGATGCTACTACAATCACAAATAATTATTCCTCGGAGGCGATTCTCTGTGGACGTCAAGAGGGCAGTGTGTCATCTCGACCGAGCTATGCGTCGGCCCATACTACTGCCGACAGTGCCGCCGACGCGGCCATCAGGGCCCAAACGGCTGCCGCCACCGGGACCGAAAGTTCCGCCAGGAGCGCCTTAAACACGGCCGCCAATGCCTTAGCGAGTTACAGCGGCACCACCCTCACGGGCGGTATCGCCCACGCCTTACGCAGGGCCGCCGCCGCCGCCTCAGGCCAGACCGCCACCGACTTAACCACTGCCGCCAACGCGGCCATCGACGAATCCAACACCGCCCGCGTGGCTAGCGGGCGAGATGCTATAGCACCGGCTACAGATACAGGGGCCTCTACAGACGGGGACGCTAGCCTCGAAGCCACCGCCTTAGGCGTGGCTGCCACCGCCCTACGCACCGCCGCCCATGCCTTAAGCGCTCATATGCCCTTCTCCATTAACGCCGTGATCTCGTCGGGAGATGAAGAATATGTGGTGGTCATTTCGGTCCCGACGAGTGCCACTGCTACACCGACATTGAACATCGGATTCGAAGGGGTGATGTCTACTGTCGCAACTGCTCCGGCCGGAGGCTCGTTTACACAGAATAATCAGCGGGATACCCACACCCTCAGGGCTACCGATCCTGGGCTCCTGACCGTAAGGACGACAGGGAGAGCGGTGGATACGAAAGGCACGCTTAACGATGGCACTGCTGATATCTCAATGGACGAGCCCAGCGGGAGTAATTTTGAGATCGTTTCGCCAATGGATAATGATGCTGATTATATCGTAGCTGTAGAGGGACAGACCCGCGGTGAGAGAGGAGATTACGGCCTGAAGATGGAGTTCGGCGTCGCTGAGGACTTAGTTACTGGCGACTATACAGACACCATTCTCGGCGACGCTACGGACGGGAGCGAGGACGAGAGAGTTACGCTTGAGCCTGGACGGGCGGATTACTTCTTTTTTCCTACTGCTAGCGCTGATGCAGGAAACCTTTTCCTGACCGTAGAGACAGAAAAGCACATGGACGTCACAACGGAGACGGACACCACAGGGACACTCTATGGGCAGGGCGGCGAGATTGTGACGGATACGAATAGTGGAACTGGCAATAATTTTCTGCTGCGTACGCCAATCGCGTCGGGAAAAGATTACATTATCGAGGTGAAGGGGTCGCGTTCATCTACGGAAGGGAAATACGTATTGAAGACGACCTCTACAACGGCTCCTAGTCGGGGGAGTGCCCCAGATGCAATCTCGGAGAGCGCGACGGATAGTGAAATTACGAACGCGGGGGAGGTAGACCCTCACTCCATTACCGTGACAAAAGCGGGCACCCTGCAAGTGAAAACGACAGGGATGACCGATACGGTTGGGATTCTCTATGGGCCGGATGGCCGGCAGATTGCGACAGACGATAACAGTGGCGCCGACATGAATTTCCTGATCACCGAGTATGTCGAGGCCGGGCAGTATATTGTGACGGTAGAAGGGCAGAATCGAAGTGTGACGGGTGCTGCTTACACCTTAGTGGTGAACTTCGTAGAGGGCGTTGATGTTGCGCAGACGCCTGGGACTGGAACGCCTGGGACTGGAACGCCTGGGACTGGAACGCCCGGGACTGGAACGCCAGCTCCTGATCCTGACCCGAGGGGCGTCTTAGACGAACCCGCTAGCGGTAGCGCCAGAAGCGGCATTGGGCTCGTCCGGGGCTGGGTGTGTCAGGACGGTGGCGAGGGCGTTGAGATCGCAATCACTGATGCTGACGGAGAAGAAGTTGCAAACTTCATCGCCCCGTATGGCTCGGACCGGGGTGATGTGGATATAGACGAGCATTGCGACCGGAGGACTGACGGTATTGGGTTTGCGGTCCAGTACAACTACAACCTGCTGCCCGCCGGGACGTATACGGTCGAAGCCTTTGTGGACGGCGATCAGATTGGCCTGACTCCTGGCGGTCAGACGAATACGTTCCGGGTCGTCCGTATCGGTGGGGAATTTGAGATCAGGCTGAGCAGTGGCAGAATACCTGTGCAGAATTTCCCTCGCCAGGGAGACACGACGATCCTTGAGTGGGATCAGCCGTCCCAGAACTTCCAGATCGTCGACTTCGAGTAGCCCCAAAATTCCCCTTGACCCCCCCCTTCGACTAGGCTCAGGACAGGCTTTGGCAAAGGGAGGGATTGGGCGCTGCCTTTTGCAGAGTGGGAATTGCGGTTATCGGGGGAGGTCGCGTGGCCTCCCCTCTCTTCTTCCTGTTCTATACGACAGACGGGGCCGGCTGATTAACTCAGTCGGCCTTTTTGCGTCTTCTGCTCGTGGGCGCGCTCCAGGCACCCACCCCGGCCCTTCGACTCTGCTCAGGACAGGCGCGACGTGGCATGTGGGGATAACCGTCAGGTGTCCTTTTCCGGCTGGAGGAGTAGAATGCCCTGTGAAGGAGAGCATCATGCGCATCCAACTCACCCCGCAGCAACAGCAGGCTCTGGACAGACAAGAAACCAGCCTGCCGCGTGCCATTGATCCTCGGACTAACACCGCCTATGTCCTGATCCGGGAGGCGGATTATGCCGCTATCCAGGAGCTTCTGGAGGAAGAGGAGCGTCAGCAGGAGATTCATGCCGTGGCCTTACGAAACGCCGCTGGCCGTATGAATGAAGCGCCATGATCCAGCCGGGCGAGATTGACATGGCCGATTTCGGACCGGCCGGGCCACACCCCGTTATCGTCGTCTCTCGTGAAACGCTCAACCGAGGGCGCTACGCCGAGGATGTATAAGCCTTTACTCACGGACCGGAGCAGGGCACGATTCCGTGCAGTTCAGAAGGCAATCCGACGAATACCGCCGACAACATCAAAATGGGCATCGTTGCTCAGCACCGGGAGGGAGTGCTGGCGGGCGAGGGCTGCGACCCAGGCGTCATTGGACGGGATGGGGGTGCCCAACTGCTTTAATTCCAGGCGAATGTTGGCGTAGGCATCTGCCGTTGCGGATGTGACGACCGCGATTTCAGTCAAGGGCAGATAGCGGCGTAGCCAAGCCTCATAGCGGCTTCGGTAGCGTGATTGGCGGATACCAAAATAGTACTCACCGAGGACGATACTCGGAACGACAAGCCGGTCAGCATATCGTAAAGAGGCTTCAACCGTCGCCAGTCCTTCCGCCCACGCGGATACGGCATTGGTGTCGAGAATCATGCGAGATCTTCGGGGGAGAGGGTCTCGAATTCCTCTTCGATAAGGCTGAGGACGTGGCGGTTTTCGTCCGAGAGGTCGGACAACGCGCCGAACCCGGCCATCCAGGGGGCTTCTGTTCGGCGTGCGCCTGTGCAGCGGCGAATCTGTTCCTCAATCGCTTCGGTGAAGAACCGCTTCAACGTCATGCCACGGCTGACAGCAAGGGCCTTGGCCCGCCGGAGCGTGGCGTCAGGGAGTTCGACAGTCGTTTTCATGTTGCCATATTCCCATAATTATGGGAGCTGTATCAAGTTGCTCAGGGAAGGCCGACAACCCTTTGTCCTGGAAGATAATATTGATTATTGTCAGAAAATATGTTGTATGACATGAATATCTATCGACCCGTTCGTGGAGAGCACAATGCAAGCAAACGTTGCGGAGATGAAACGTATCGTGGAAGGTCTGCCTTCCACATCCGCCAAGATTCGCGCTCTCGACGCCGCCGGCTATGCGCGCGCCGACATCGCCAGATTCCTCGGCAAGCGCTACCAGCACGTCCGAAACGTTCTGGTGCGAGGCCAGCCGAAATCCGAGGCCGCCCAGGCCCGCTCCGCCCCGTCTGATGAGCCCGCCAATGTTGCATCGCAGCAGCTGCATATTGCCCCAGACGGCCGCCTCGTCATACCCGCCGCAATGCGCTCGGCAATGCTGATCGACGACACGGGCTGTCTGACTGCGCGCGTGGTCGAAGGCGAGCTGCGGGTGCTGGCCCCCAAGGCCGCAGTCCTCAGGTTGCAGAGACGGATGCGAGAGAAAGTCTCCCCAAGCGTCTCCGTGGTCGATGAGCTGATTGCGGACAGGCGAGCCGAGGCACGGCGTGAGGAGGGCGAATGAGCGTCGTCCTCGATGCCTCGGCCGTGTTGGCGGTCCTCAACGGCGAGCCCGGTGCCGGGTTGGTCGAACAGGTCTTGGTGGGTGGTTCGATAAGCGCGGTGAATTTTTCGGAGGTCATCGCCAAGCTGGTCGATAACGGCCTCGACGATGACGAGGCGCTGGGCGCACTCGACGCGCTGGCGCTGACGATTCATCCGTTTGACGTGGCGCAGGCGCGTCGCGCCGGATTGCTGCGCCGTCAGACGCGCCAATATGGCCTGTCGCTCGGTGATCGTGCGTGTGTCGCGCTGGCGGTCGGGTTGGGGGTTCCGGCGATGACTGCCGACCAGGCGTGGGCAGGGCTGGACCTGGACCTGGAGGTCACGCTGATCCGCTGATGTTACGGGCCTCCGCTTCCCCCTTTGAAAAAGGGGGATTGAGGGGGATTTTTTTCTTCCAGCCTCTTACGTACCACGCTGCCAATACGCTCTGTCACCGCCTCCGGGTTCTGGAGTACCTGGAGATAACCCACCCCGCCGCTCACGCGGCACCCCTCCGAGGAGGGGACGGGAGCGGTTCCCCTCCTCGGAGGGGTGGCCGAAGGCCGGGGTGGGTTTCTTTTTGCATCACACGTTGGCAAAGGGGGGATGGGGCAGTGCCTTGCGCCTGTGGCAGAGGGGAGGGAGCCGGCGGCTGAGTAGGGGCGGGTTTCAAACCCGCCCCTCCGCTTGGACGGTTCTAATGATGGACCGGGCACTGGCCGGCCCCGGCGGGCGTGTCGTGCTCGACCGGGCACTGGCCGGCCCCGTGCTGCTCGGCACGCGCCACGCCCTTGGGCACCCCGTGACGGCGCTGGTACTGCACCCGGCAGGGGCTGGCCGGCCACTTGGTCTTGGGACCTGACACGGCCTGCGGGGCCGGGTCGAGCAGGCTGAACTCGTAGCGCTGGAGCAGCAGGGTCAGGGCGACTCGCATTTCCAGATAGGCGAAATTGACGCCCGCACAACGATGGATGCCGCCGCCGAAACCGATCAGGCTGTGGGGCGTGCGGGACTCGTCGCGGCCTGGAGAAAAACGCTCCGGGACGTAACGCTCGGGCTCGGGAAACACGTCGGGCATACGGTGAGAAATCGACGGCGCGGCAAACACCTGACTGCCTTTGGGCACCCGAAAGCCGCGGATCTCCAGATCCTCGGCCGCCATGCGCATCAGAATATAGGCCACCGGATGGAGCCGCTCGGTCTCCTTGACCGCCCAGTCAATATGCGACAGCTGACGCACATCGGCCATGCTCAGGTCCTGACGGTCGCCAATCAGCGCGTCCTGTTCGTCAATCACCGTCTGCAGGTAGTCGGGATGCTGGAGCAGGTCGATCAGCGCCCAGCTGATATGACCGGCGGTCGTTTCGTGGCCGGCCCAGACCAGCAGCAGAATCAGGTTGATGGTCATCTCTTCGTCGAGCAGCCGGCCGTCGGAAAAGCGTGACTCGACCAGGGTCTGGAGGAAGTCGGGCGGATCGACCGGCTGCTGGCGACGGGAGCGGATCAGCTCGCCCAGAACCCGGTGCAGCTTCTTCTTGGCCTTCTGGCTTCTGAGCAGCTTGGGCAAGGGCAGCCACAGCGGCAGGATCAGCTCCATGCCGCCCGAGAAATGCCGGAAGTCGGTAAAGAACTCCCCGCCCAGGCGACTCCGAAAATCCGAGCCCAAAAAGGAGTGGGCGGCGATGTTCATGACCAGCGGGCCGAGGGTCGGAATCAGGTCGAAGGAACCGCTGTCACCCAGCTGGTCCATGAGATCGACGGTCTCCTGGGCCATGGTCGAGACATACTGGGTCATCTGCTGGCCCTGGAAGCGGGGCAGCACGATCGCCCGCTGCTCCAGGTATTCCTCGAACTCGGCAAAGAAGTAGAACCGCTCGTGGAACATCTTGATGAAGAACGGGTAGCCCTCCCGAATCGACAGCAGTTTATCGGTTTCGGTGAAAAAGAGGCGGTTGTTTTCGGGTCCCAGGAGGACGACCGTCGGCTTGTTGCCGAGCCGTAGGGAGAACACTGGACCGTGCTCCTGATAGCCGCGTTCCAGCAGCGGAATCGGGTCTCTGAGAAATTGGAGCGCGTGGCCAACCACCGGGGCCGAACCGCTGACTGTCGGGGTAGTGCAAGCGTTTCCATAGCGTCCTCCTTGTGGGATCATGCCGTCCGCGACGGCAGACGAACCGTGGCCGTAGCGCGCACCGACAGCTCGTCGTTCTGATTCTTCGCCGTTTGGGCGATTTCGACATAGTGAGCCGTGTCCTGCTCAAAGATGCGGGTGACTTCTCCGCTGATATACAGCGTATCGCCGACCGGATTGTGGCGCCGAATTTCCACATGGATGTGGCGCAGAAAGCCGGCGTCGCCCATCCAGTCGGTCAGGTGGTGGGTCATCCACGAGGTGCGCTCGGGGCCGTAGTCGTAGGCGTCGGGCGTGCCGACCAGGGTGGCCAAGTCGCCGTCCCAGTGTACCCGTTCGGGCACGTCGGGAATGCCGAAGCGGTCCGGAATGCCCAGGCCGGGATGTTTCTTGAGCTGCTTCCAGGCCAGCCGGTTGGCCCGGATATACAGGCCGCCCCAGCCCTGGGCGTAGCAGATAAAGCCCGTCACCGTCATCGGTCCCTTGACCATAGTGGGCAGGCTGTCGCCGACCCGCACGTCCTCAATATAGCGCGGGGTCGCCCCCCGGACTGTCTCCTCGGCGTACTGGGCGAATATCTCGGCAATGTCGTCGCGCGAGTACTGGACCGGCTGGCGTTGTTTGACCTCGGTGTACTTGGTGCCCCGCTCGCGGGCGGTATCGCGCTCGGTCCGAAAACACCAGCTGTCGCCGCTGGCGACCAAGGTCTTGTGCTGGTTGTAGTACTCGACGTGGTAGACCTGCTGAATCGCCCGGCCGGCAAAGCGGGTGTCGTGTTCGATCAGGTCTTTGAGCCAGGCTGTGGTGGTGAAGGCGTCGCCGCGCAGCATGGGCGCGTGCCAGTCGAGATCAGCCCCGGCCCACATAGCGTGCACGCCGGGCAGGCCGCCGACATAGCCGCTCAGGATACGGTTCAGCGGAAACACGAACGACGGCGGCGCAACCAGGCTGCCGTAGGCGGTGGTGGCGGCGTAGTCGGGGTCGCACCACAGCGGATTGTCGTCGCCGATGCCGTGGGCGTAGTGACGGATGTTGTCGCGGGTGGCCTCGTAGCACCAGGGCTCCAGCGAGTCCTCGATCGGCACCCCGATCAGCTGCCGCAAGGCGGCCAGGGATTCATCGGTAATCAGGGAAAAACGTTGTTCTGCCATGCGGTTTCTCTTTCCTTCCGTGTATTTCTGCATACCAGCTTGGCCGCAGCATTCAAGACCGCGTGATACCGCAGATGTTGAAAAGCCGGGGCAGAAGTCTATCATGGCAGGCTTGATGAAGGGCCTGTCCTGAGCCCAGTCGAAGGAGGGTATGGCATGCAAGGACTCGAAGGTGTCAAGGTTGTCGAGTTGGGACAGCTGGTCTCAGCTTCATACGCTGGCAAAATCATGGCTGACCTGGGAGCCGATGTGGTCAAGGTCGAAGAACCGGGCGGAGACCTGGCCCGGCGGCGTGGGCCGTTTCCCGGCGGTGTGGCCGACCCGGAAAAGAGCGGCCTGTTCCTGGCGCTGAATACCAACAAGCGCGGCATCACGCTCGATCTGGCTCGGGACCGGGACCGGCTCGCCCAGCTCGTTGCCTGGGCCGACATCGTGGTCCACAATTACCCGGCCGCCCAGATGGCGGAGCGGGGCATCGACTACGACGCCTTTCGACGCATCAACCCCCGGCTGGTCCTGTGTTCGATTACGCCCTTTGGACTGACCGGTCCGTACAAGGACTACAATGCCTATGAGCTGAACGTGTCCCACGGCGGCGGCTGGGGTTGGCTGAGCCCGGGCGCCTCGGACTTCCCGGACCTCCCGCCGCTGAAGGTCGCCGGCCACCAGTGCGATTTCCAGGGCGGCGTGTCAGGCGCCATGGCGTCTCTGGCCGCCTATCACCGGGCTCTGGAAACCGGCGCCGGGGAGCATATCGACCTGTCCACCCAGGCGTTTATCGCCGCCTTTTTGGAGCAGAATTTTGTCTACTACTCGTACAGCGACCGGATCGCCTCGCGGCTGGGCAAACGCCTGCTGTATCCGTGGGGCATCTTCGAGTGCCGGGACGGGCTGCTCTTTATTCTGGCGGTCGAAGAAGACCAGTGGGAGCGCATCGTCGAACTGATGGACACCCCCGAGTGGGCCGGCTGGGAAATCTTCAAGGGCGTCACCGAGCGATCCAAAAATCAGGACGTGATGAAGATGTACCTCGACGAGTGGGTCAAGGACTGGAAGGTCGAGGAGCTGTGGCACCAGGCCCAGTCACGGCGGATCTGTTTTGCGCCGGTGTTCGGCATGGAGCAGCTGAGCAAGCAGGAACAGCTGCGATCCCGGAATTTCTTTGTTGAGGTGAATCACCCCAAGGCCGGGACGGTCACCCAGCTCGGCCCACCCTACCAGCTGCGCGACCCGTGGTGGCAGATCCGTCGTCCGGCGCCGCTGCTGGGTCAGCACACCGACGAAGTCCTGGACGCGCTGCCGCCGGCTCCGGCTCCCCAGCCGCCGGCTCCCAGCCCCAGAACCCGTCGTCCGCTTGAGGGCGTGCGGGTGGCCGACTTCACCTGGGTGTGGGCCGGCCCCTACGGCACAATGTATCTGACCCACCTCGGGGCCGAGGTCATCAAGATCGAGTCCAACACCCGCATCGATATCACCCGGCGCCTGCCGCTGTATCCCAAGGGCATGAAAGCTGGGGTCAACCGCTCGGGGCTGTTCAACCAGTGGAGCCTGGGCAAAAAGAGCGTGCTGATCAACTTCGCCCAGCCCGAGGGGCTGGCCGTGGTCAAGGAGTTGATCAAAAACAGCGATGTGGTGGTCGATAATTTTGCGACCGGGGTGATGGAGCGCTTGGGCCTCGGCTACGACGATCTGGTCAAGATCAAGCCCGACATCATCATGGCCTCGGTTTCCGGCTACGGCCACAGCGGCCCGCTTCAGAACTACATGGGCTACGGCCCGGCCATTGCGCCGCTGACCGGGCTGTCGGCCATGACCGGTTATGCGGGCGGCCCGCCCCAGGAGGTCGGTATCTCATACGGCGATCCCAACAGCGGCATCCACGCTGCGGTGGCCGTGACCGCAGCCCTGGCCGCCCGCAAACGGACGGGCAAAGGCCAGTACATCGACGTGTCACTGTGGGAGTCGGTGGCCGCGCTGGTGCCCGAGGGCTGGATGGACTACGCCATGAACGGCCTTGAGCCGACCCGTCGCGGCAACCGTGACCCGCTGATGGCCCCGCATAACTGTTTCCGGTGTGCGGGCGAGGACGA
This sequence comes from uncultured Binatia bacterium (SeqCode), assembly GCA_965243735.1. Lineage (GTDB taxonomy): Bacteria > Desulfobacterota > Binatia > Bin18 > Bin18 > JAAXHF01. The sequence goes on along the minus strand of CBDEVZ010000008.1, from coordinate 269,009 downwards.
GTGGGTGTCGATTGCCTGCGGCGACGACGCCGAGTGGCAGGCGCTGTGTGGGGCCATGGACCAGACCGGGCTGGGCACGGACGCCCGTTTCCGAACCGTCCAGGACCGCAAGGCCAACGAGGACGAGCTGGACACCATCGTCACCGCCTGGACCCGGACACGCGACAAGTGGCAGGTGACCGAGACCTTGCAGGCTCGGGGCGTGGCCGCCTTTCCGTCCATGAACAGCAAGGACCTGGCCGACGACCCGCACCTCAAGCAGCGCGGCTTCTTTGCCGAGCTGCCGCACGCCGAAGTCGGTGTCCGCAAGCACACCGGCATTCCCTGGCTGCTCAGCGAATCGCCCAACGGGGTGCAGAATCAAGCCCCGCTGCTGGGCCAGCATACCGATCAGATCATGCGCGACGTACTGGGCTATTCCGACGAGCACATCGCGCAGCTGAAGGAACGCCAGGTCTTGTACTGAGAAAATCCCCCTCAATCCCCCGTTGCCAAAGGGGGAAGCCTGTCCTGAGCCCTGTCGAAGGGCGCGCCAGCGCAGGACGATTGCCGAGGGTGGCGAAGGGTCGTGTAGGGGCGGGTTTCAAACCCGCCCTTACCGCTTTTTTTCAAAGTCGCGATACAAACCAATAACAATCCCCACAATACGCGGTGACGAAGCTGACTGGGCAGGCGGGGTTAAGGGAATGGGATCATAGGCGGGGTTGGCCGCCTCCAAGAATAATATCTTGCCCTTCTTCTTGAGGCGCTTGACCGTGACCTCTTCTCCGAGCCGGGCAACAACGATCGTCCCAGGGTCAGCCGCTTCTTTTTGCCGGACAATAACATAATCGCCCTCCTGAATGCCGGCCTCAATCATACTGTCGCCCTGGACACGCAGGGCAAAGTGGGTGCCCGTGCCTAAGAATTCAGAGCTGAGATTCAGATTGCCTTGCTGATTCTCAATAGCGAGGAGTGGACGGCCCGCAGCCACGCGTCCAATAATCGGGACGTTTCCCTCTGGCTGAGCCACACGCTGGAGAATTTCAATGGCCCGCCGGCGTCCGGGGGAGCGTCGGATATACCCTTTGCGTTCTAATGCGGCCAGATGGTCTTTGACGCCTTGGAGCGAAGAAATGCTCATGGCCTGCGCCATTTCCTGGAGTGTTGGCACGTACCCCTTTTTGTCAATCGAGGTCTCGATGATCCGTAACAAGCGCTCTTGGCGCGCGGTAAGAGAGATGCTTGACATTTTTTCCTGATGCTGTAATTAAATACAGTATTCCCGAAAAGCGCTCAACAATAATGCAGCCACAATGGCCATGCGTTCAATAACACTTTCTTCTACCAGAGAAAAAGGAGAGGCACGATGACAGCCAAGCCAATTCCAGATGGATATCACACGGTAACGCCCTACCTGATTGTTCACCAAGCTGCCGAGGCAATTGATTTCTACAAGCGAGCGTTTGGGGCATCGGAGCTAATGCGTCTCGTCGCTCCAGACGGAGCGGTGGGTCACGCTGAGGTCAAAATCGGGGACTCTCCTATTATGCTGGCTGATGAGTCGCCCGACGAAAGCTTTCGCGGACCACACTCGCTTGGTGGCTCAGCCGTGAGCATCTTGTTGTATGTCGAAGATGTGGACACCCTTTTCGACCGGGCAATCGCTGCGGGCGCGAAAGCGCTTCGGCCAGTCACAGACCAATTTTATGGAGACCGGGCCGGTACGTTGGAGGACCCCTTTGGACATGTGTGGACGCTCGCGACCCACAAAGAAGACCTCTCGCCCACAGAAATCAATGAACGGGCTGAAGCGGTCTTTCAGGCGCAGAGCCAAGCCTAGAGCGAATAACGATGCTGTGTAGCCCTTCGACGTCAGGCGCGCTGCGCCTGACGCTCAGGCCCAACGGCCTCCCGTTCGTGCTGAGCGGAGCGGAGCGAAGTTGAAGCAGGGATGCTGGATCGCGTCCGGCAGAGCTACAGCCTAACGTGAAACGCGCTAGGGATTGGGGCGGCATAGGGAATCTCGTAGGGGCTGTTCATTGGGCGACAAAGCCGCCGTCGACCGGCAGCTGCGTGCCGGTCACAAACGACGCGGCCGGCGAGCACAACCAGACCACCGCTCGGGCAATTTCCTCGGGCTGGCCAATCCGTCCGACCGGATGGACGCCGGCGAAGCGCTCTTCGAGGTGGGGATTTTTCTGTAGCCCGCGCTCAAACATCGGCGTCCTGATCACCCCCGGACACACCGCGTTGACCCGGATGCCGGCCTTGGCATATTCCAGGGCGGCGGTCTTGGTCAGGCCGTTCACCCCGTGTTTGCTGGCCACATAGGCCGGGCCGTAGCGAAAGCCGACCAGGCCGGCGACCGAGGCGGTGTTGACGATTGCGCCTCCGCCGTGGCCGAGCATGTGCTGGATTTCGTACTTCATGCACAGCCACACGCCCTTCAGGTTGATGCGGATGACCTGCTCCCAACGCTCTTCCGCATACTCGCCGGTCTTGGCCATGCCGCCCTCGATGCCGGCATTGTTGAACGCGCAATCGAGACGGCCGCAGGTCTCGACGGTTTGCCCGATCAGGGCCTGGACCTGAGCTGCCTGGGTGACATCGGTTTCGATGAAGGTCGCCTGGCCGCCTGCGGCGCCGATGAGCCGGACCGTCTCCTGGCCGGCCTCAACCAGCACATCCGACACCACGACCCGGGCGCCCTGACGGGCAAACTCCAGCGCGGTCGCCCGGCCGATGCCGCCGCTGCCGCCCGTCACCAGGGCAACCTGTCCGTCAACCGTTCCCGCCATGCCATGTCTCCTTTCTAGTCGGTGGACGCCGTCGCGCCGCCCCGCAGTTCCGCAACCTCGTCCGGGTCGGGCATGAGCACAAACTCGGGATAGGCTTCGATGCCGAGTTCCATGGCGTCCTGACCAATCTCTTCGACGTTGCGCGCGACTCGGACGCCCAAGACCTTGTCCAGAGCCATCCAGGTCAGCCACGAAGTCCCGAACACGAAGACGCCTATCGCAACCACTCCCAGGAGTTGGACGCCGAGGTTTCCGCCGGCCGCGATGCAGACCGCCAGCGTGCCCCACATGCCGGCGACCAGATGGGCCGGAATCGCCCCGACCACGTCGTCCAACTTGAGGGTTTCCAGCAGCTTTATGCCGCCCAGGCACAGCGCGCTGCCCAGCGCTCCGATGATGACCGCCCAGTAATGCTCGACAATGTCCGGTCCGGCGGTAATCGACACCAGACCGGCAATGGCGCCGTTGAGGATGGCCAGCAGATCGATCCGGCCGAAGATGGGCCGCGACAGAAACAGGGCGGCCACGACCCCTGCCGAGGCGGCCAGATTGGTGTTGGCCAGCACATTGCTCATGGCCACCGCATCGGTCACGCCGCCCAAGGCGAGTTGCGAGCCACCGTTGAAGCCGAGCCAGCCAAACCACAAGATCAGGACGCCCAGGGTCACCAGCGGCACGTTTGAGGGGGGCGTGACTTTGACGCCGCCGTCGCTGCGAAACTTGCCCGCCCGCGGCCCGACGATGATGACGCCGGCCAGCGCAGCCCAGCCGCCGGTCGAGTGCACAATGGTGGAGCCGGCGAAGTCCTGGAATCCCATCTGGTTGAGCCAGCCTTCGCCCCACGTCCAGGCGCCGACAATAGGGTAGATAATCGCCGTCAAAATAGCCGTGAAGGCCAGGAACGACCACAGCTTCACCCGCTCGGCCAGCGCCCCCGATACGATAGAGGCTGCGGTGGCGACAAAGACCATCTGAAAAAACCAGTCCGACATGGTCGCGTAGCTCTGGCCGAGGACGGCGGCCTGGGCCTGGGCCTGACCGGAGAGCAGGGCCAGCTCATCCGCCGAAGGACCGTACAGGAAGGAGACCGAGCCGATCCAGGCGCCGACATCGACGTACATGAGGTTGTAGCCGATGAAGTAGAAGGTCAGCCCGGAGATTGAATACAGGCCGATGTTTTTGAGGCAGATTACGGACGCGTTCTTGGTACGCACCGAGCCGGACTCCAGCATGGTGAAGCCCGCGCACATCCACATCACCAGCGCGCCCCAGATGAGAAACGAGAAGGTGTTCAGGACAAACTGTGACTCTTCGTCTATGGCCGCCTGGACGGGGTCAGCCAGCAACACGAGGCCGGCCAGCGCCAACACCATGGCGGCTGCCGCCGGGCGGTAGATACATGTGTCTGGTTCGTGTCTGTTCATGTTCGCCTCCCGGTGCGGGGTGGACCGCCCGCTGATCTCGGTCACAACTGTGTCCCTATCCATATGCATATATCCTCCTTTGGTGCGTATCCTCAGGAACCAGCGCTCGCCGGACGGGCAGGGGGATGCCGAGCCGGGGATAACCCACCCCGACCCTTCGGGCCACCCCTCCGAGGAGGGGAACCGCCCCCATCCCCTCCTCTGGAGGGAAAGAGGAAACGTGTCAACCTGTGTTTGTCCTATTGGAGACACGTTTCCTCTTTGTGCCGCGCCAGCGGCGGGGTGGGTTCCTTTTTGCATCACACATCTTGCACATCTTGCACATCTTGGAGCAGGGCCTCCAACACTTTGCGCGGGTGGTCCGCGGCTTTGGCGACTTTCTTCCAGTGCTTTTTTACTTTGCCGTCCGGTCCTACCCAGACGGTCGAGCGGATGACGCCGAGCGTCTTTTTGCCGTACAGCGTTTTCTCACCATAGGCCCCGTACCTGGTCATGACTTTCTTGTCGGGATCGCACAGCAGGGGAAACGGCAGCCGGTGTGTGGTGACAAACTGTTGGTGTGAGGCTTGACTGTCAGGAGAGATGCCGAGCACGGTCGCCCGTCGCTCCTGGATAGCGTGCCAGATATCACGAAAACCGCAGGCTTCTTTGGTACAACCGGGGGTGTTGTCCTTGGGATAGAAGTAGAGAATCACATCCCGGCCTCTGAACTCTTTGAGCGAGACCGTCTTTCCGGTGCTATCTTTGAGACGGAAGGCCGGGGCGGCTTTGCCTTCTTCGACCGGCATCGTCGTGTCCTCCCTGTGGTGACAGCTGGGTTTGGGCACGCGGGACACGGGCGGCCGACAAGGCTGGGACGGCTGCCCGGTCAGGGGACAGACAAAAGCGCCGGGTATGCACCCGGCGCTCGCATCAACGGTCAGAGCAGGAGAAACCCTGCTCGTGGGTGATTAGGCAGCGGCCGTATCGTAGCTGCGCAGCATCTTGCCCGGCAGCGCGCCGGTGCACTTCTGGCCCTCAAAGGTGATACCGCCGTTAACGATCGTATAGTGGTAACCATCCGCCTTCTGGACCCGCCGCCAGTCGTTGTTCGGCAGATCGGTGACGATCTCCGTCGGCAACACCTGGAGCTTCTCCAAATCATAGACGATGATGTCAGCCGGCATTCCCTCACGCAGCCAGCCGCGATCACGGATGCCGATGGCCCAGCCCAGCATGGTCGACAGCCGCCAGTGGGCCTCTTCCAGTGACATGAGCTGCTTATCGCGCACCCAGTGTCCCAGGAAGTGGGTCGGATAGCGACCGGTGGTCAGGAACTTGGTATGCGCGCCACCGTCCGAAGCGCCGATCAGGCTCATCGGGTGCTTGACGATCTCGCTCACCGCTTCCTCATCGCCGTTGATGAAGTCGTGCAGGGCAAATTCGGTTCCCAGGTTCTCCTCGACCGCCAGGTCCAGCATGGTGTCAACTGGAGATTTCCCCAGTTCCTGGGCGACCTCGGCTATGGTCCGACCCTCCAGGTGCTTGTTCTTTTCCAGACACACCTCGGCGATCGTTGTCTTCTCCCAATTGAAGAGGGATATCTGGGCAGCTTCGCCGTCATCCCGCCTCTTCTCCATGAGGGTCGGGGTATTGTCCATATCCCGCCTCAGGGCCGGGCGTCGGGACGGGTCAGACAGCTTGGCCTTGCGCTCTTCGTGGGTGCCGACCGTGGCTTCATTCCAGGCCGGCAGCTGGTCAAACAGCCCCACGGTCTCGAATTTGAACTCAAATTCGATCGGCAGGCAGATGTTGACCGGCAGCACCACAGCCTCGTTGAAAACCTCTTCTGTCCACTTCAACTGGTCGCGCCAGACGCTAGGGTTGGTGGGATCATAGATAATGGCGTTCCAGTTCACCGGCCGTCCGCTGGTCTTGGCCAGCTCGACCAGGAAGTCGCGCCCCAGACCCTGCAGGGCGTGGCCCATGGTCCACTCAATCGAGCCGCGGTTGAACTCGCGCATGACCTTGGCCATTTCCAGAAACTCTTCGCGCGGGGCTACGTGGGTCGGCAGATAGCCGCCGTCGTAGTCGCGGTTGGCCATGCTGAAGCTGGCCGAGAAGCCAAAGCCGCCGGCCTCTATGCCCTCACGTACCAGGTGCTTCATCAGGTCAACCTGTTCCTGGCTGGCCTTGTAGTCCGGATCGCGGGCCGCGTCCGTGCCCATCACCCAGGCGCGCAGCGGCGAGTAGGGAATGAGCGAGGCTGCATTCACCCCTGTTCCATGCTGGTCAATGCTGTTCAGGAATTCGGGAAAAGTCTCCCAATCCCAGCGCATTGAGGCCTGCATAATGGACATCGGGATCGTCTCGGTGCGTTCCATGCGCAGCATCGCCCGCTCGCGATCCTCGGGACGGACCGGCGCAAAGCCAAAACCGCAGTTGCCGATGGCGACGCTCGTCACCCCGTGCCAGCCTGACAGCGTGGCATACGGATCCCAGCCGGTCAGCGCCGCGTCGTAGTGGGTGTGGATGTCCATGAATCCGGGCGCCACAACCAACCCGGTGGCATCAATGACGCGCTGGGCGCTGCCCTGAACATTGCCCATCGCGGCGATCTTGCCATCCCGGATGCCGATGTCCCCTCGGAACGCGGGCATCCGCAAGCCATCAACGATCTTGCCGTTTTTAATAAGCAGATCATAATCAGCCATGCGATCCTCCTTTTTGCTCATACGAGCAGGCTAATGGTGAGACCAAAAAATGACGTGAAATCTCATGTGCCTGGCCGCACTTTCGTGCAGCCTGTCATCCTCGGATTCAAGAGACTCTTTGGCTTCTAGCACACCCGGGCCGGCTTTTACAATGGATGACATGAGTAAACGTTCAGTCGGAAAAGGGGAGAACCCACCCCCCGGCTTCGCCGGACCCCTCCCAGGAGGGGAACCGCCGTCCCCATCCCCTCCTTCGGAGGGGTGGCCGAAGGCCGGGGTGGGTTCCTTTTGCATCACACGTCTGAAGGGAGTACAAAGGGCGGGCCTTGGCGTATACCAGAGGAGGGCTGTGTCATGCGTGTTGCCGTGGGTGGATATCTCACCTGTACCAATTCCTTTGCCACCCAGACGGTGGGCTTGGAACGCTTCCAGGCCGCTACCCTGAGTGGCGAGCGGCTGCTCAGAACCGGACGCGGCTGGAGTGCGATTGCCGGGCTTGTCGATGTTGCCAGGGCCGAGGGCTGGGAGCTGGTGCCGCTCCAGTTCATCCTGCCCGGCATTGGGGGCAAGATCAGCCCCGAGGCCCACGACTATGCCAAAGACTCCTTCCGTTCCCTGCTGCGTCAGGCCGGCAGCGTGGACGGGGTGTTTTTGCAGCTCCACGGCGCGGCCGCAGCCGAGCATGTGGACGACTGCGAGGGAGATTTCCTGGCTGCGGTGCGCGAGGTGCTGGGAGACACGACACCGCTTATTGCCTGCCTGGACGGCCATGCCAACGTCACCCCCCTCATGGTTGAGCAGGCCAGTGTGCTGATCGGCGTCAAGACCAACCCGCACTATGATTTTGTGGCGGTTGGACGCGCGGCCGGCCGGGCGATGGCCGGCATGTTTGCCGGCAGCCTTGCGCCGACCAGCGCCTGGGCTCAACCGGCCCTGGCTCCGGCCCTCCAAAAGCTGTATGTCGCCCCCGGCTGGCCCATGGATCAGCTCATGCGTGAGGCGCGTAACCTGGTGGCCGGTGAGGCGCGTGTGGTGGACGTCTCGCTGCTAGGCGGCTTCTTCTGTTCCGATATCCCCGAGACCGGGATCAGCGTCACCGTGACCACCGACCGGGAGCCCGGTCTGGCCCGGGAACTTGCCGAACAGATCTCGGAAGCCTGCTGGGCCAAGCGCCACGCGTTTCAGGTCGACATCGTGTCGGTAGAGGACGGGGTCCGCGAAGCGATCGAGACCGCAGAGGGGCCGGTCGTGCTGGGCGACCTGGCTGACAGCGGCGGAGCCGGAACGCCCGGAGACGGAACGGTGCTGTTGGCCGAGCTGCTGAAACAGAACGCGCAGGGTGCGGTGGTCGGCAATATCACCGACCCGGCCGCTGTCCAGGCCGCGACCCGCGCCGGGATCGGTCACCAGGTCACACTCACGGTCGGTGGCAAGATTGATCGCTTCCACGGCGAGCCGGTGCAGATCAGCGGCAAAGTGCGGGTGATCCACGACGGGCGGTATACTGCCGCCACCCGGTTCAACGCCGGCAACTACCGCCGGGGAGCGACCGCTGTCATCGACTGCGGCGGGGTGGAGGTGATCCTGACCTCACGGCCAACCCACGGCTTTGAGGTCAACCATTTCCGCAGCCTGGGCATTGAGCCGACCGCCCGGCAGATTCTGACCTGCAAATCAGAGCTGCAACACCGGGCCGCGTTTGAGGGCATCGCCAGCAAGATTCTTGACGTGGATACGCCGGGGCTGGCCAACCAGATTCCGGGTCGCCTGCCACACCAAAAGATTCGTCGTCCGGTGTTTCCGCTGGACGATATCTGAAGCCTGGAAGGGGAGGGGCTATGAACATTCGTCAAATCGACCACATCGGGATTGCGGTGCGAGACCTGGATAAATTCCTCAGCCTGTTTGGCGACATCCTGGGGCTGGAGATCCACGACCGTGAGGACGCCGATCCCTACGGCGGGCTGCGCAGCGCGTTTGCCAGGATTGGCGAGACCGATTTTGAGTTTCTCCAGGACCGGGCGCCGGACACGGACGACAAGCGTATTGATCAGCGCGACATTGCCCGCTGGATCGAGAAAAGGGGCGAGGGTATCCACCACATTGCGCTGCGCGTTGCCGATATTGAGGAGGCGATTCAAGACGCACGGGCCAAAGGACTACGCGTGCTTGACGACGCCGGACGACCCGGCGCCAGGGGCTCAAAAATTGCCTTCATCCATCCCAAAAGCACGGGCGGAATTCTGTTCCATTTTGTGGAGCGCCGAGATGAGGAGTAGATGAGCAGGCTGAGCCGAATGAGCCATAGACTGCATAGGAAGGAGTGAACCCCTCCCGCGGCCCTCAGGCCACTCAGCAGCGCGCTACGGAGGCGGGCGGGCGGAGAGTTGACACTTTGGGCGTTATCAGTCGGGGTGGGGGCTACTGACGTTGAGGGTCATGGACGTTTGACGCACCCAGCGCGAATAGCGGCTTGCTGAGCGGGACACAGGTCTGCAACGACGAGCGTGTACATCCGATACCCCGGCTCGTCGATCTCGAAGAAACAGGGTATCGAGAGGGATAAGTCTTCGGCCAGGGCTGCACAATCCAGTACGCCGACAGCGTTCACATGGGGAAAGAGAAAGAAAGCCAACAAAGCCTGAAACCGCTGGGTACTGCGTGCAGCAAGCCCATTTTGCGCGCCCATCTCGTGATGCCAGTTCCGCAAATGGTGCACTTTTTGCCTGTTCGTCTCCAGGTGGTGAAACGCCTGGAGGAAGGGAATGGGGGGATCGTCCTCACTGGCGCACCCAGTTCCTAGCAGCGCTACGGCCCCCAGGAGGATAATCAGCCGGTACGACACCATCGTTCTTCTCTTTGGTCCGCCCCACCGGCGGCTCATTCGGGGGGGCGGGGGGCGTTCTGGTCAGTACGGAACTACAAGACGACCAGCCCCACCGCGATCAGCCCCACTGCGACCAGCCCCAACAGAATGCCGATCCAGCAGCGCCGGAGCAGTGCGGCCGGAAAGTGGAGAGAGCCGTGTATCATAGCCGCGACTATAGGCGACCCGCGCCCTTCCTGTCGCCACCAAAATTGGAGGCTGGCTCCAAAAAGCCGGCTGGCATACGCTGGCGGCCTCCCTATCCCTCGGGGCCGTACAGTGTAGGCTGAACGATGCGAGACACTGACCCACTTTTCGCCGAAGACGGCGTGCGACCGTCGCAATTCAGCGTGGCGCGCGTCCCGGCGCGCGCGGAACAAGCCCTGTGGGGTGCCGTGCTGGCGCAGGCGCTTGCTGACCTGCGCGGCGGCGCGAGTCTGAACCGGGAAAAGTCCCAGAAGCGGGCGCAGATGATGGCAGCGGCGCGGGCCTGGATTGCGGACCAGACCTGGACGGGCGTCGGCTCTTTCCCGTGGGTCTGCGATGTCCTGGGACTGGACGCGGCGCGAGTGCGGGTGCGGGTGGCGCTGGTCGCACCGGCCCGGCCGGGAACGGAACCCCCGTGCTGGCTGAAAGTTGACACTTTGCCCGGTATCAGCCGGATCGACCGCGCCTCGCGGCTGGCCGTGCTGGACATATTGACAGCGGCGGGAGGCTGAATAGCGAAGAGGGGAGGATATGGACGCAACGACCAAAAAGGCCGTCTGGAAAAAAGGGATTACCAAACCCGGTTACCCGCCTGATGAGTGGCGGTTCGATGTCTATGGCTGTCTCATGAAGTACAGCGATTATGGAGACAGAGGCTCAACTTACGGGTGGGAAATCGACCATATTGTCCCCAAAAAGGACGGGGGGAGTGATGCCCTCTCGAACCTCCGTCCTCTCCTGTGGGCAGCCAACGTTGCGCGCAACCGAACCTAAGGGGCTGCGGCGCAGAGGCTCCGTTCCGTGATCCCTCAGACGTACGGAGGAGGTGCCATGAAGCGGTGTTTCCGGGTTTGTGTTGCCACCCTTGCTCTGTTGATCGGAGCACCGCCGCTCCACGCAGCGGTTTTAGAAAGTCCCGCCCGTGGGGCGTATTTCTCTGGCCTTGGCTTCATATCCGGCTGGAAGTGCGATGCCGAAGAGATTACCGTCCGGATTGACAGCGGGGCGCCCATCCCTGTGCTGTACGGCAACGACCGCCTCGACACGCACGTCTCGCGGGGTGGCCCGTGCCAGAACCGCGACACAGGCTATATCCTCCAGGTCAATTGGGCCGAGCTGGGAGACGGCCGGCATACCGTGGTGGTCTACGACACCGGCCGCGAGTTTGCCCGCAGTACGTTCACGGTCGCCACTGCGGGTGGTCCATTCCTAGAGGATGTGACGGCTCAGTGCACCGTGCCCGACTTTCCTGCGCCTGGGGAGACGGGACACTTTATCTGGAACGAGTCCACCCAACACCTAGAGCTACGTGTGGTGGACCGGCCGCCCGACTCCGTTGATCCGGTTCCGCTGGCGCAGAGTAAGCTGTATTGGACAGACTCCACGCCTTATGACGGGGTGCTCCGCCGTGCGAATCTCAATGGTTCGCAGATGGAAACTGTTTTCAGCAGGAGGGGGGTCTTTTCTGGTTTAGCCGTGGACCCCGTTGGACGCAAACTATACTGGAAATCAGTGCAGCGTGGTTCCAGGGGAGACATCGAACGGGCCAATCTTGATGGCTCACAGGTGGAAACCGTGGTCAGCCTCACGGACTCCAACGCTTATATTTCAGCTCCGGCTGTGGCCCCTCACAGCCGGAAGCTGTACTGGATCAGTGACACCACTTCCACGCAGGAAATTCGGCGGGCCAATCTCGACGGTTCACAGGCAGAAACCATCGTCCGTGCGACTCGCAATTAGAGCAATTTGCGTGCGTTCTTCAATCTGATCGTCGCCGGAAACAAGGTGTATTGGACGGTCCGAGAGAACACGCGGCAGGAAGGCCAGAGGAGACGCGAAATTCGGCGGGCGGACCTGGACGGCTCCTCAGTGGAAGTCCTCTTCACCGTGATCACCGCTTGGCGGGGGCGCTGGATACGGGACATGGCTGTCGATCCCACTAGCGGCAAGATCTACTGGACGACCGGGGGCGAACTCTTGCGGGCGAACCTGAATGGCTCGCAGCGGGAAATCGTCGTCAACAGACTCGAAGAGCCCGATGAGTATCAGGACGAGGGTATGATTGACGGACCCGACATGTTGGTCGTGGATGCGCCCGCGGGCAAGGTGTACTGGGAAACGCGCACCCGCCCGAGAGAAATCCGTCGCGCGAACTTGAACGGCTCCCAAATGGAAATCCTCTTTGAACTTGAGGAGGATGAGGGGGTATCAGACATGGTTATCGTCCACCCCTGACTGACAACGCGGCGCGGGCCGGGTATGAGCGAGCCTGAGCCCCTCCCCCAGCCCTTGGGCCGTTCAGCGGCGCGCTACGGCAGCCGGCCGCCGTAGCGCTTGCGCAGAGTCGGCACTTTGCCCGTTATCAGACGTAGCGGGCGGAACGGCCACGTGCGGGTGTAAAAAAATCAAGGACTTACGGACCGAAGCTGGTCAGGCCCGGCTGAATGAATCGCGGGTGAAAGGCCGAGTTGGCCGAAGATTGTTAAGATGTCATCCTCGTCAGCGTTGTCAGACGGAGTCCTGAGCAGCGTAAACGAAGGAGTCCAACAAGGCAGTTCGCATCCAAGAGATGATTCGTTCGTCCTCATCTCTCGGAGCCGGTGCCCTGTACCACTCCTGGTTGTAGATTTTTGTCAGAAGACGGCGGTAGTTTTTCGGTTTCCCTAGGGCGTGTCATCAGTTAGCGTGCCCCCCTGGTCGGCTTTCCTGTCTCGTCTCGGTATACTGCCCTGGTCAGCCCAAGCGAAGGGAGGGTGCACAATGGCGAGACGGTATGCGTTACGCGAGGATCAGTGGGAACGGATTCAGGACCTGCTGCCCGGCCGGGAGGGCCACGTCGGGGGCACGGCGCGGGATAACCGGTTGTTTGTGGAAGCGGTCTTATACCGCTATCGTGCGGGGATTCCCTGGCGCGATTTGCCGAGCCGGTTCGGGGATTTTCGCGTGATTCATACGCGCCACATGCGCTGGAGTAAAAGTGGGGTCTGGGAGCAGGTTTTCAAGCAGCTGGCCGCCGATGCGGATAACGAATATGCCATGATCGACGCCACGATCATCCGCGTCCACCAACATGGGGCGGGGGCAAAAGGGGGGACCCCGCGGCCGAATGCATCGGCCGCTCCCGCGGGGGCTTGAGCACGAAAATCCATGCGACGTGCGATGCGCTCGGGAATCCGACCGGCTTCCATCTCACGCCCGGCCAAGCCTCTGACCTGGCCGGTGCGGAGGCCCTCTTGCCCCATCTGCTGAAGCACGTGCGGGCTTTGCTCGCCGATAGAGCCTATGACGCCCACGAGCGCGTCATTGACCGTTTGGAGCAGGCGGAGGTGACGGTGGTCATTCCCCCCAAAGCCAATCGGCGCCAGCCTCGCCCCTATGATAAGCACCTCTATCAAGCGCGCCATCTGATTGAAAACTTCTTCGCCAAACTCAAGCAATACCGTGCTCTCGCCACCCGCTACGACAAACGCGCTGTCAGCTTTCTCGGAGCCATCTATCTCGCTGCCTCGGTGATCCTCCTTAACTGATGACACCCCCTAAGGTGGAGGGCGCAAGGCCGGAAAAGTCTGCCAGGCCGACTCTTGATGCCTTGTTCAACGAGACAAAGCGATCCGGTCTGGCAAGCGTGAGCAGTCGCGTTGCAATCCCTGCGCCGACCCCCTGGATATTCCAAAGGTCCTCATAGGCTTCGAATGCGAGTTGCGGAAAGGCATCATCGGCGGCGGAAACGACGTTGCGTACGACTTCCTGTATCCTCTCCCGAGCGGCACCAAATACCGTTTGCTTGGCAGTATCTCTCATGCGGCCGAGCAGTGCCCAGCTCTTCCCAGGGGTCAGACCGAGGAGGCGACGACAGTTATCGTCACTAAGCGTGTCCCAGTCTTTCCATTTTATGACATCGTGCAAGACCTTGACGGTTTCTAGGTAACTGCACTGGTCGCCCAAGACTGACCACGGCCGCCGATCGCGCCACCATTCGTCGCACTTACGCAGGGCTTCGACATAGCTTCTCCAGTCGCGGACTCCTTCGAGCAACTGCTTTGGGGGCGGATTGCGGGTATCCATGGTGGAACCCAGGCTACCATCGAGAGCGCTGCATGTCGAGGAAAATAAGGCGCACTTGGAAGCGCAGATTGCGTGCCTCCCTGCGCCCTCAGCCACCCCGGCCCTCTTGATTGCCCCTATTGCCTGTCGTGCAGAAGATGCAGGTTGAGGCTCACCCACACTGCGGCGCCCAGACAGCCCGCGCCGGTCAGGGCGACGGTCAGGGGTGCGCCGATGTAGGGCGCCACACTGCCTGACAACAGGCTGCCGACCGGGGCGGCGCCCATGATCATGATGAAGTACAGGCTCATCACCCGGCCCCGCAGGTGATCCGGGGCGATGGTTTGCAGCAGGGTGTTGACGGCAGCCATCGGGACCATAAAGCCTGAGCCGACCAGGGGCAGAATCAGCAGCGACAGCCACAGGTTACGAGAGTAGGCAAACAGGATGAGCCCCAGGCCAAACCGGACCAGGGCAAACGCAATCGCTCGACCCAGCCTGTCGGTCCCCCGATGCCGGGCCAGAAAACTGACCCCAATCACCGCGCCGATCCCGGCCGCGCCCATGAGCAGGCCCATGCCGCTCGGTCCGCTGTTGAGAATATCCTTGGCAAACACCGGCATGAGAACGGTATAGGGGGTGCTGAGCAGGCCGACCAGACCGATCAAGATCAGGGGCAGGCGGATGGACGGCGTGCGGATGGCGTACACAATCCCCTCGTTGATAAAGGCCGACACCGACCTTTTTGAGGCGGCGGTGCGGGTCCGGGGCGGCAGCCGCATGGCCAGAAACCCACCGATAATGGCCAGGTAGGACAGCGCGTTGACCGAAAAACACGCCCCTTCCCCGGCGTAGGCCACGACAATGCCGGCCAGCGCCGGGCCCAGAATCCGGGCGCCGTTAACCAGGGCCGAGTTGAGCGCAATCGCACTGGGCAAATCCTCTCGGCCGACAATTTCCATCAAAAAGCTCTGCCGGGCCGGCATCTCAAAGCTCTGGACTATCCCGGCGAACAGCGCCAGAAAAAACACCTGCCAGGCCGTAATCCAGCCGCCCAGGGTCAGGACGCTCAACACCGCAGCCTGGAGCATGGCCAGCACGAGCATGAGCAGGATGACGTGGTAGCGGTTGAAGCGGTCGGCCACCACGCCCGCGAACAGGCCGAGCAGCAGGGAGGGCAGCTGCCCGGCAAACGACACCAGGCCGAGCATGAAGGCGGACTGGGTCAGCTGGTAGACCAGCCAGCCCTGAGCCACCCATTGCATCCAGAAGCCGGTCCGGGAGACGAACTGGCCGACAAAGAACAGCCGGAAGTTGCGGTGCTGGAGCGCGCGCAGACTGTAGGGCAGCTGCCAGCCGAAGGCGCTGGCCGGTGCCGGCGGTGCAGGTTCGGATTCTTGGAGTTGTGTGTGGGCGAGAGGTGCCGGCTTGGATACCACGGCCTGAACCTATGCGCCGAGACCTGGGCTGTCAATGAAAAGAGCGAGGCTCGGGTCGGGAGCTGCCCGGCTGCGCTGCTTCGGCCCGTTGGCTATCGTCCCGGTGCCTGGTATAAGACCCGTACAAACATGTAACGCACCAAGGCACCCACCCCGGCCCTTCGCCAAGCTCAGGGCCACCCCTCCTCGGAGGGGAATTCCCCGCGCCCCATCCCCTCCTCGGAGGGGTGCCGCGATAGCGGCAGGGTGGGTTTTCCCCGACCCGACGGTCCCCGGCCCGTCTAGCGAGCACAGGTTCCCGGGAATGTGTACGACACGTTACAGAGGAGGGCACACGCATGGAAGTTGGCGTTTTAGTGACCGCTACCGCCCAGAGCGGCGATCTGGCCGAGGTCGCCCGCCGGGTCGAAGCCGAGGGCTTTGATTCGCTGTGGATTCCCGAACATCCGGTCATTCCGGTTGGCCACCAGACCCCTTTTCCGGCGGCTGCGGACGGGCAGCTGCCGGAGCATTACAACCGCTGGGCCGACCCGTTTATCGCCCTGACCGTGGCGGCGACGGTGACCACAAAGGTCAAGCTGGGGACCGGCATCTGTCTGCTGCCCGAACGGGAACCGCTGGTCACGGCCAAAACCATCGCCAGTCTTGACCTGTACTCCGGCGGGCGGGTGGTGATTGGAGCCGGGGCCGGCTGGTTACGGGAAGAAACCGAAGTCCTGGGAACGGAATTCCGGCTGCGCTGGAAGCGCATGCGGGAGACGGTCGAGGCGATGAAGGTCTTGTGGACCCAGCCGGAAGCCGCCTATGAGGGCGACCTGGTCCGTTTTCCGGCCGTCCGCTGTGAGCCGAAACCCGCTCAGCCCGGCGGGCCGCCGGTCCTGCTCGGCGCCCACGGCCCCAAGGCATTGGAACGGGTGGCGCGCAGCTATGACGGCTGGTTTCCGCTGGTCCAGAGCCCCGACTCTTTTGCCAAGCAGATGACAAGCCTGCGCCAGCTGACCACCGAGGCGGGCCGTGACCCGGACGGCTTACACATCACGGTCATCGTCGATCCTGGAGAGGGCGGACCCTCGGAAGACGAACTCAAGCGCTACCGGGACGCCGGGGCGCAGGGCGTCGTGACCTTCTCCCAGCAGATGGGCACCGAGATTGCGGACGGCGGGGCCATGGCCTGGATTGATCGGGTGCTGCCCACGGTCGAACGGGCGCAGCGGGTGTAGGCGCGGGAAAGAGGACGCTATCACGCCCGGCATCCCTGCTTCGACTTCGCTCCGCCCTTCGGCTCTGCTTCGGTTATCGTGGAGCGCCGCTCCTGCCTTGTGTGCTGAGGCTGGAGCGGGGGCGCACGGCCTACCAATTCTGGTGGCGACAAACGGCGGGCAGTCTTGTAGAGAGGACTGAGGTTCCCGTGTGCGCGTCCGTGTCGGGCACGGTTGCCGAGAGAAGAGCCCGATGCCCGAGAGGGAATGTGAGAGGGTGACCTATTCCGTTTGTCCTGGCCAAAATTTTCAACATGATACACTCTAGGTGCGGTCCGGGCTTGAATTTTGAATGTCCTGTCTGCATAACATCCTGGAGTACATAACACCTCAAGGGGAGGACTGCGATGCAGGGAAAGATATATCTAGGAGCAGTATTGGGGATCTTGATGCTGATGGGCGCCCCGAGTCTGGAAGCCCAGGAGACGCAGGAGGCGAGCCAGCCGGAGCCGGCCGCAGCCCAAGACACTGGGCAGCAAGAGGATGTCCTCGGACTCGAAGTCTTCCGGGTGATCGGCTCGCGTGTAGCCGGCCGCTCGGCCCAGGATTCGCCGGTCCCGGTGGACGTGATTCAGGGCGAAGACCTCCAGACCTACGGCATCCGGGACATGGATTCTCTGCTGTCGGCGAGCGTACCGTCCTATAACGTCGGCCAGGAGCCGATCAGCGACGAGGCGACCTTTGTCCGGCCGGCCACGCTGCGCGGCCTGCCACCCGATTCGACCCTGGTGCTGGTCAACGGCAAACGGCGTCACCGTGGGTCGGTGATCAACTTCCTGGGGTCTCCGAATTCCAGGGGCTCACAGGGGGCCGACATCTCCACCATTCCGGCCATTGCCCTGGAGCGGGTCGAAGTCCTGCGTGACGGCGCCGCCGCCCAGTACGGCTCGGACGCCATTGCCGGGGTGCTGAACTTCGTGCTGAAAGAGAACCGCGAGGGCCTGACGGTCCACACCAACTGGGGTCAGAACTACCACGGCGACGGGGACAAGGTGCAGGTCGCCGCCAACCTCGGCCTGCCGCTGACCGAGGCCGGCTTTGCCAACTTCAGCTTCGAGTTCATGAACGTGGACGAAACCAGCCGCAGCGTCCAACGGAGCGACGCACGGGGTTTGATTGAGGCCGGCAACGAGCATGTCCGCCGGCCCGCGGCCCAGATCTGGGGCGCGCCCGAAGTCCAGTACGACTACAAGTTTTTCGGCAATGTCGGCCTCGACCTCGAAGAGATCAACAGCCGGCTGTACGCCTTTGGCAACTATGCCGAGCGCCGGGTCGAAGGCGGCTTTTACTTTCGGAATCCCCATACCCGGGGCGGTGTATTCAGGGGTGACCCGCTTGAAGACGGAACCAACACGGTCGATGTGATTGACCTGTCGCACGACGGCATGTCGGGTGGCTGCCGGGATATTCCCATCCGAGGGAACGTTCCCCAGTTTGCTGAAGTCGCCGATAACGGCCCGGACTGCTTTTCGTTTATTGAGCGCTTTCCGGGCGGCTTCACGCCACGTTTCGGCGGCTATGTGAAGGACTGGAGCATTGCCTTCGGCCTGACCGGCGACCTGGAAGGGTTCAGCGGCATCTATTCCCTGCTGAACGGCTGGTACTACGACATGAGCGCCTACTTCGGGGAGAACAGCGTTGACTATTTCTTCATCAACACCATCAACCCGCAGCTGGCCGACATGCGAACGAACATCCCGACGCAATACCGGCCCGGCGGCGTGAGCCAGTCCGAGAAGACCTTCAACCTGGATATTTCCCGGCTGGTGGACCTCGGGGTGTTTGCCTCTCCGCTGAACATGGCCTTCGGCTTTGAGTACCACATCGAAGAGTACGAGGTGAAACTCGGTGGCGAAAACTCCTGGTACGCCGATTTCGACCGGTTCGGTCCTCAGGGTCTTGGCGTCGGCTCGAATGGCTTCACCGGCTTCGGCCCCAACATCGTCGGCGAGTATCAACGGAATAACTACGCCCTGTACATGGATCTGGAAACCGAGGTGATCGAGGCCGTCACCCTGGGTGTGGCCGGACGCTACGAGAACTTTGACGCACCGATCGGCGAGTCCCTGAACGGCAAGGTGTCGCTCCGGTGGCAGCTGCTGGATATGCTGGCCGTGCGCGGCGCGGTCAGCTCGGGCTTTCGCGCGCCCACGCCCGGTCAGGCCAACGTGAACAAAATCACCACGTCCTTTGCCGCCGATCTTGGCGGGTTAGTGGACGACGCGACCTTTCCTGCCCACCATCCGGCGTCGGCCTTCTTTGGCGCCCAGCCGCTGACCCCGGAAAAATCGGTCAACTATTCTGCCGGCGTGGTGTTCAACTGGGACGAGCTTGAGGTCACCCTCGACTACTACCGGATCAAGATGCAGGATCGCATCGTCCGCAGCAGCCGATTCAATGTAGCGAATGAACTCACCAGGCTCGGCATTACCCGGGCGGCATTCGACGAGGTCGTTGGGCCGAACCAGATCACGGTGCTCCGCTTCTACACCAACGACTTCGACACCACCACCCAGGGCCTTGACCTCGTGGCCAGCTACCCGCTGGAATCCATGGCCGGCCTCACCGAGTTCACGTTTGTCGGCAACTGGAACAAGACCGAGGTGGATAGCCGCACCCCGGCGTTCATCAGCGATAAGCTCGTGCGGCAGATCGAAGAGGGCCTGCCGCAGTTCCGCTTCTCGCTGACGGCCGATCACAACTGGGGACCGTGGCGCTTGCTGTCCCGGTTGTACTACTACGACCGCTTCCGCGACTATCCGACCGACGGCGCTTTCGGCTTCAATACCGGCGAACGCTGGATGATGGATGTGGAACTCTCGTACACCCTCCTGAACCTGCCGTTCACGCAGGCGGTTACCATCGCGGCTGGCGCGGAAAACGTGTTCGACGAGTACCCGCGCAGAAACCCGCAGGCGCGCGGTGCCGGCCTGAAATACCCGGAAACCTCGCCCTACGGTTTCAACGGCGGCTTCTACTATGTGCGGGCCGGTATTGAGTTCTAACGGCACTGCGTGAACACGGGGGAGCGCATGAAGAACCCGAAGAGGTGGTGGCGGTGCGAGTTTGTGACGGGGTTCTTCATCCTCCTCGGGGCAGCGACAGGCGGAGCCCAGGAGGCGGAGCCGCAGGCGGGGGTCGCCAGGCTCGGAACGCTCAACGTGATTGGCTCGCGGGTGGTGGGCCGCTCGGCCCAGGATTCCGTGGTGCCGGTGGACATCATCCGGGGAGAAGATCTCCAGACCTACGGCATCCGCGACATGGACGCGCTGCTGTCGGCCAGCGTGCCGTCCTACAATGTCAACCAGCAGCCCATCAGTGACGCCGCTACGCTGATTCGTCCGGCCAACCTGCGCGGCCTGCCACCCGACTCGACCCTGGTGCTGGTCAACGGCAAACGCCGTCACCGGGCATCCGTCATCCCTGAATTTGGAGGCATTTCGAACGGCTCGCACGGGCCCGATATTTCCGCGATTCCGGCCATTGCTCTGGAGCGGGTCGAGGTCCTGCGCGACGGCGCCGCCGCCCAGTACGGCTCGGACGCCATCGCCGGTATTCTGAACTTCAGGCTGCGCGAAGACCGGGAGGGGCTGACCGTCCAGACCAGCTACGGCCAGAACTACCACGGCGACGGCGACAAGGTGAATGTGGCCGCCAACCTTGGCCTGCCGTTAACCGACAACGGTTTTGCCAACTTCAGCTTTGAGTTTCTGAACGCTGACGAGACCAGCCGCAGCGCCCAGCGCGACGATGCCCGGGCCTTGATCGAAGCGGGGAATATGGATGTACGCCGACCGGCGACGCAGATTTGGGGCGCGCCCGAGGTCCAGTACGACTATAAATTCTTCGGCAACCTGGGGCTGGACCTGGAGCAGATCAACAGTCGGCTGTACGCCTTCGGCAACTATGCCGAGCGCAGGGTGGAGGGCGGTTTCTTCTTTCGGAATCCCAACACGCGCGGGGGAATCTTCGACGGGGGCGAGAATATCCTGACCGCCGACCTGTCGGACGACCGTCGGGGTTGTCCTGCAATTGCCAAGAACCCGGCGGCCGACTACGGCGCGGCGTTGGCAGGCTTGCCCGGCCATTGCTTTGCCTTCAACGAGCGTTTTCCGGGTGGCTTTACCCCGCGTTACGGCGGAGTCGTCGAGGACTGGAGTGTCGTCTTCGGCCTGCGTGGGGAGATCGAGAGTGCGTACACGCTGTTGAACGGCTGGTTCTACGACGCCAGCGCCTCCTTCGGCCACAACAGCGTAGATTTCTTCATGCACAACACCATCAACCCGCAGCTGGCCGCCATGCGGACGAACATCCCGACCTCGTACAAACCGGGCGGCTACCGGGAGTTCGACAAGGTGTTCAATCTCGATATTTCACGGCCGTTCGATGTCGGCCTCTTCTTCTCTCCACTGAACTTTGCCTTTGGGCTGGAGCACCGCGAGGAGGAGTTCGAGATCAGATCCGGGGGACAGAACTCCTGGCATGTCGACAACAGTCCCGGTGGCCTGGCGGCCCAGGGCTTCGGCATCGGCTCGAACGGGTTTCAGGGCTTCGGGCCGGACATCGCCGGCACGTTCAGCCGGGGCAGTTATGCCGGCTATCTCGACCTGGAAGCCGAGGTGGTCGAAAACCTGAGCCTGGGCATCGCCGGACGGTATGAGACGTATGAAGGGATAGCCGACACCCTGGACGGCAAGGTGTCGGCCCGCTGGCAATTCTTGGCCGACTGGGCCGTGCGTGGCTCGGTCAGCTCGGGCTTTCGGGCGCCGACCGTCGGGCAGGCCAACTATCGCAAGACCTCGACCTCACTGGAGGGAAGCCGGCTGGTAGACAACGCTATCCTGCCGCCGGATCACCCGGCGGCAGTCCTGAAAGGCGGCAAGAAGTTGGAGCCGGAAAAGTCGATCAACTATTCGGTCGGCACGGTGTTCAGCCTGGGCGACCTCGACGTCACGATCGACTATTACCGGATCAAGGTCCAGGGCCGCATGGCGCTGACGAGTAATCTGAAACTGACCCAGATGGATATCGACACACTGCTGGCCCAGGGCGTGTCAGACGCGCGCAGTTTCTCGGGGGTGAACTTCTTCACCAACGATTTCGACACCACCACCCAAGGCGTAGACGTCGTGGCGACCTATCCGCTGGAAACCTTGGCCGGCTACACCGTGATGACCTTTGTGGGCAATTGGACCGACACCCAGGTGGACAGCTTTAATCCGAACGTCATCAATGCCAGGCGGCGGCGGCAGTATGAAGACGCTCTGCCGGAGTTCCGCTTCTCCCTCTCGGCCGACCACACCTGGGGACCGTGGCGATTGCTGACCCGGGTGCATTACTACGACGGCTTTTTCGAGGATATCGTCGAGGCCGGTTTGACCTCCATCAACGGGGAACGCTGGCTCACCGACATGGAACTCTCCTACACCCTGAGGAACCTGCCGTTCATGCGGGTGGCAACGCTTGCATTCGGCGCGGAAAACATGTTCGACCAGTATCCGCGCAAGAGTCGCTGGGCGGGCGTGCTCGGCAATAAATACCCGCCAAATTCACCCTACGGCTTCAACGGTGGCTTTTACTACGTGCGGGCCAGCTTCGAATTCTAAATGTTCCGCAAAGCGCACTGGCGGTCCGGGCTGGTCACCGGCTTCCTCATCCTCCTCACCGCACCGACGGTCGCCGCCCAGGACGCGCCTCCGCAGGCGGGGGTGGCCAAGCTCGGCGATCTCAGGGTGATTGGCTCGCGTCTGCTGGGCCGCTCGGCCCAGGATTCGCTGGTTCCGGTGGACGTGATTCAGGGCGAAGACTTGCAGACCTACGGCATCCGCGACATGGACGCCCTGCTGGCCACCAGCGTGCCGTCCTACCACGTCAACCGGCGTGCCGGCGATGCCGCTGCGCTGGTCCGGCCGGCCAATCTGCGCGGCCTGCCGCCCGACTCGACCCTGGTCCTGGTCAACGGCAAGCGCCGGCACCGGGCGGCGGTGATCAGCTTTCTGGGCGCCGGCATTTCGGACGGGGCGCAGGGAGCGGATATTTCGGTCATCCCGTCGATTGCCCTCAAACGGCTGGAAGTGCTGCGGGACGGTTCGTCCTCGCAGTATGGGTCCGACGCCATTGCCGGCGCCCTGAATTTTGTGCTGCGCGACGACTCCGAAGGAGCCGTGCTGGAAACGCGCTGGGGTCAGAACTACCACGGCGACGGCGACACAGTGAGTGTGGCGGGGAACATCGGCCTGCCGCTGACCGCAGCCGGCTTTGCCAACCTCAGCTTCGAGTTCACCAACGTCGGCGAGACCCGGCGCAGCGTGCAGCGGGGCGATGCGCTGGGACTGATTGCCGCCGGCAATGACCGGGTGCGTCGGCCGGCGCAAATTTTCGGCACGCCGGCAGTGCAGTACAACTATAAATTCTTCGGCAACCTGGGCCTCGACCTGAGCGACAGACACAGTCTGTATGCGTTCGGCAACTATGCCGAACGCAAGGCCGTCGGCCACTTCTTTTTCCGTAATCCCCACACCCGGGGCGGGGTGTTCAGGGGGCCGGTTGTGGATGGCGACCCAACGCTTCTGGTGGCCGACCTGTCTGCGGACGGCAGGTCCGCCAACTGCCCGACGGTGCCTATTGTGGAGAACGTCCCGAACCCAGGAGCGCTGGCTGCGGTCGCCGCCAATCCGGACTGTTTCGCCTTCAACCAGCGCTTTCCAGGCGGCTTTGCCCCACGCTTTGGCGGGACCATGCAGGACTGGAGTGTCGCCTTCGGGCTGCGCGGCGCACTGTCTGACACCGGCAGCCCGCTCCTGGACGGCTGGGACTACGACCTGAGCGCCGGTTTCGGTCAGAACAGCATTGATCTGTTCATCTCCAACACCATCAACCCCCAGCTCGCCCACCGCCAGACCGCTATCCCGACCTCGTACAGACCCGGCAGCTACACGGAGTTCGACAAGGTATTCAATCTCGACATCTCCCGGCCGCTTGACCTCGGTGTCTTGTCGTCCGCGCTGAGTCTGGCCTTTGGGCTGGAGTACCGCGAAGAAGCATTCACCGCCGATGCCGGCGAGCCGAACTCCTGGGCAATCGATCCCAATTTGGCCCGGCAGGGCTTCGGCATCGGCTCCAACGGCTTTCCGGGGCTCAGCCCGACCTATGCCGGGACCTTCGACCGGGGCAGCTATGCCGGTTATCTGGACCTGGAAACCAGCCTGTTCGACCAGCTGAGCCTGGGGCTGGCTGGGCGCTATGAGGACTATGAGCAGGTCGGCGACACGCTGAACGGCAAGGTTGCGGCCCGCTGGCAATTCCTCACCAACTGGGCCGTGCGCGGCTCGGTCGGCTCGGGTTTTCGGGCGCCGACCGTGGGCCAAGCCAATATTCGGAACGTGACGACGACGTTCATCAACGGCAGACTGGCGGACGAGGCGACGCTCTCCCCGACTGATCCGATTGCCGAGCAGAAGGGTGGCAGGCGGCTGGAGCCGGAAAAATCGGTTAACTATTCGGTCGGCACGGTGTTCAGCCTGGGCCAGCTTGAGGTGACCGTCGACTACTACCGCATCAAGATGCAGGATCGGATCGGACTGACCAGCACGCTGACGCTGACTGAGGCGGATATTGCGGCACTCCTGGCCCGAGGGGTGACGGACGCCAGCAGTTTCACCGGCGTGCGGTATTTCACCAACGACTTCGATACCACCACCCAGGGCGTTGACCTCGTGGCGACCTATCCCGTGGCGACCCGGGCCGGTCACACATTGTTCACCCTGGTGGGCAACTGGAACGACACCACGGTGGACCGCCGCAATCCGACCGTCATCAACGACCGGCGGGTGCGTCAGCTCGAAGACAGTCTGCCCGAGTTTCGCTTCTCGCTCACCGGCGATCACACCTCCGGGCCGTGGCGGCTGCTGACCCGGCTGCATTTCTACGATGGGTTCTATGCGGCCCATCTGAACAGCGCCGACTTGCCCATCCACGCCGCCGAACGCTGGCTCATGGACGCCGTCGTTTCCTACACCTTCGCCGCCCTGCCGTTCATGGCCCGGCTGACCCTGGCGTTTGGCGCCGAGAATCTGTTCGACCGCTACCCGGCCAGAAATCCGCACGCCCGGCTGGCCGGCGCAAAATATCCCAGAACCTCGCCCTACGGTTTTAACGGCGGCTTCTACTACGCGCGCGCCAGCCTCGAATTCTAGTTGAGGAATGGGCCAGGATTCTGGAAAGCGCAGTACGGAGGATGACGATGAAGACCTGGTCAGGCTGGGCAGGAGTGGCGCTCTTCATCCTGCTGGGAGCATCAACAGGCCAAGCCCAAGAGGCGGAGCCGCAGGCGGAGGTTGTCGGGCTCGATGCCCTACAAGTCGTGGGCTCGCGTCTGGCCGGACGCTCAGCCCAGGACTCTCCGGTGCCGGTGGACATCATCCAGGGCGAAGACTTGCAGACCTACGGCATCCGCGACATGGACGCCCTGCTGGCCGCGAGCGTGCCGTCCTACAATGTCAACCAGCATCCCATCGGCGGGGACGCCACCTTTGTCCGACCGGCCAATCTGCGCGGGCTGCCGCCCGATTCCACCCTGGTGCTGGTCAACGGCAAACGCCGCCACCGCTCTGCGGTCATTGCCTTCTCCGCGGATGGCAGCAATCGCGGGACGCAGGGCGCCGACCTGTCCGTCATCCCGGCCATCGCTCTTGAGCAGATCGAAGTCCTGCGTGACGGCGCGGCCGCCCAGTACGGCTCGGACGCCATTGCCGGTATTGTGAATTTCAAGCTGAAGGAGGCGGCCAGGGGCCTGTCGCTGCACACCAGCTGGGGCCAGACCTACCACGGCGACGGCGACAAGGTGCAGGTGGCCGCCAACCTCGGCCTGCCGCTGACCGACAAGGGTTTTGCCAACCTCAGCTTTGAGTTCCTGAACGCCGACGAAACCAGCCGCAGTGTGCAGCGCCGGGACGCGCGAGCCTTGGTTGAGGCCGGCAACAGGGACGTGCGGCGGCCGGCGGCCCAGATCTGGGGTGCACCCGAAATCCAGTACGACTACAAGTTCTTCGGCAATCTCGGCCTCGACCTGGAGGCCATCAACGCCCGTCTGTACGCCTTTGGCAACTATGCCGAGCGGCGGGTCGAGGGCGGCTTTTTCTTCCGCAATCCCAATACGCGCGGTGGTATCTTCCGGGGCGACCCGCTGGCAGACGGCACGCCCACCGTCCGAGTGGCCGACCTGTCGGGCAGCGGTCTCGGCTGTCCGGCGGTGCCGACCAACCCGGCGGCCGACTACACCGGCGTGGATCTGCCCGAGCACTGTTTCCTGTTCAACGAACGTCTCCCGGGTGGTTTTACGCCGCGCTTCGGCGGCACCCTCCAGGACTGGAGCATCGCCTTTGGCCTGCGCGGGGAGGCGACGAGCGCCTCGGCCCTGCTCGACGGCTGGTCGTACGACGCCAGCGCCTCCTTTGGCTACCACAGCGTGGACTACTTCATCCACAACACCATCAACCCCCAGCTGGCCGCCATGCGCACCGCTATTCCCACCACATACCGACCCGGTGGCAATGTGCAGTTTGAGCGAACGTTCAACCTGGATATCGCCAGGCGTCTGGATATTGGCCTCTTCCACTCCCCGCTGAACGCCGCCTTCGGATTTGAGCATCATATGGAGGAATTCGAGCAGAAGGTTGGAGAGGCACAGTCGTGGTTCATCGATGAAAACCTGAGACATCAGGGCTTCAGCATCGGTTCCAACGGGTTTTCGGGCTACCGGCCGGATTCGGCCGGTGTGTTCGAACGCAACAACTACGCGCTGTATATGGACCTGGAAGCCGCCGTCGTGCCGTCCCTCAGCCTCGGTCTGGCCGGGCGGTATGAAAACTTCGACGGCGCGATAGGCGAGTCGCTGAACGGCAAGGTTGCGCTCCGCTGGCAACTGCTGGACGCCCTGGCCGTGCGCGCTTCGGTCGGCTCGGGCTTCCGCGCCCCGACGCCGGGGCAGGCCAACATCCGTAAAATCAACTCCCAGTTCACCACCGCCGGCCTGGTCGACCAGGGCATCTTCCCCGCCCATCACCCGGTCGCGGCCTTCTTTGGCGGCCGGCCGCTGGAGTCGGAAAAATCGGTCAACTATTCCGTCGGCAGCGTGTTCAATGCGGACGACTTCAGCCTGACCGTCGACTATTACCGGATCAAGATTCAGGACCGTATCGGGCTGACGCAGGATTTCAAAGTCTCCGCTGCGCAGCGGGCGGCCTTCAACCGCCTGGCTCCCGACGCGAGTACCATTACCTCGGTCCGCTACTTCACCAACGCCTTCGACACGACCGTCCAAGGGCTTGACGTGGTGGCGACCTATCCGCTGGCAACGCGGGCCGGCGACACCGTGTTGACCTTTGCCGGCAACTGGAACCGGCTGAACCTCGACCGCTTCGACCCGCACGTCATCAATGCCATGCAGGTGCGTCAGATGGAGGACGGCTTGCCGGAGTTCCGTTTCTCGCTGACCGCCGATCACGTCTGGGGACCGTGGCGGCTGCTGGCCCGGCTGTATTTCTACGACGAATTCTTCGAAGCCCACGCCAACACCGACACGCGCTTTCTGGACGCCGGCGAGCGCTGGCTGGTGGACGTCGAAGCCTCGTACACCGTGCTGACGCTGCCCTTCAGCCAGGCGGTGATCCTTGCAGTCGGGGCGGAAAACGTGTTCGACGCCTACCCGCGCCGCAATCCGTATGCGCGCGACACGGGCGCCAGGTACCCGGAATCTTCGCCCTATGGCTTTGGCGGCGGCTTCTACTATGTGCGGGCCGGGCTTGAATTCTGAGAAGAGGAAACGTGTCGACCTTTTGAGAGTGATGGAGGACACGTTTCCTCTTTGCGGCGCGTCTCGCCATTGGCTTTGCATCCGCACAGGGATTCGCGTATTTTGATCCGTATATGGCTCGGGGTGCGATTCTTGACGGCAGGGCGATCGCCCGGTCGGTCCGCCAGTCCGTGAAGGAAGAGGTCGACGGTTTTCGGGCTCAATACGGCCGCGCGCCGGGACTGGCCACGATCCTGATCGGTGATAACGCCGCCTCCCGAGTGTATATCGCCACCAAGGAAAGAGCGTGTCGCAAAGTCGGCATCCAGTCCTTCAGCTATCGGCTGCCCGAGGCCACGCCCGCATCCAAGGCCCTGGCGCTTATCACCGAACTCAACGCCCGGCCGGACGTGAACGGCATCTTGATCCAGCTGCCCCTGCCACCGCCCCTGAGCCACGAGCGCTTCGTTGAGGCGCTCGACCCGAACAAAGACGTTGACGGCCTGCACCTGCTCAATCAGGGCCGGCTGTTGCGCGGCGAGGACGGGTTTCGACCCTGCACCCCGCTCGGGGTGATGCACCTGTTGGCCCACACCGGTCTGCCTCTGGCAGGTCAAAAAGCAGTCGTTATCGGACGCAGCCACCTGGTCGGGCGGCCGCTGATTTTTCTGCTGCTGGAACACCATGTGACCGTCACCTGCTGTCACTCCCGGACGACCGATCTGGCCGGCGAAGTCCGCCAGGCCGATCTTGTCATTCCGGCTACCGGCCAGCCGGGTATGATTCGCGGAGAGTGGATCAAGGACGGCGCGATTGTTATTGACGTCGGCATTTCCCGGCTGGCGGACGGCTCGCTGGCCGGAGACGTGGATTTTCCGGCGGCCAAGGAACGGGCCGCCTTTATCACCCCGGTCCCTGGGGGGGTTGGTCCGATGACGGTGGCCATGCTCCTCCAGAACACGCTCAAAGCGGCCCACCGCCAAAGAGGAAACGCGTCAACCTTGTGAGAGGGATGGAGGACACGTTTCCTCTTTCAGTCCGCCCGTCCCAGCTGAGCCATGCCGAAACGAACTCCTCTGTACGACACCCATCACACTCTGGGGGCGCGTTTTACTGTCTTTGGAGGCTGGGACATGCCCGTCCAGTACACAGGTATTGTGGCCGAACATCGGGCCGTGCGAGCCCGGGCTGGGCTGTTCGACCTCAGCCATATGGGCGAGATCGAGGTGCGCGGCTCCCGCGCCCTGGCCGTGTGTCAGGAACTACTGGTGACTGATGTGGCACGGCTGGCCGTCGGCCAGGCTCAGTACAGCCTCATGTGTGATGCCGACGGGGGGATTGTTGACGATGTGCTTGTCTACCGGCTCGGCTCGGAGCGCTACTCTGTGTGTGTTAACGCGGCGTGTTGTGAGGCCGATTTTGCCTGGTGGGACACCCATAACCGGGGCCGTGCCGAGTTGATTGACCGGAGTGCCGAGACGGCTCTGGTCGCCCTCCAAGGCCCGCAGGCCGCCGCCATTATCGGGCGCCTCACGCCTCTGGACGTGTCCGCCCTGCGGCGCTATTGGTCAGCCCAGGCCGAGCTGGCCGGGACAACTGGACTTGTGGCCCGGACCGGCTATACAGGAGAAGACGGCTTTGAGCTGTTCGTGCCCGCCGAGCACGCCGTCCGGGTATGGACGGCGTGCCTGGAGGCGGGCCGGGCGGACGGTCTCGTCCCAGTCGGTCTTGGCGCGCGTGATACCCTGCGGCTTGAGGCCGGCTATTTGTTATACGGACAGGACATGGATCGCCACGTCTCGCCCTTTGAAGCCGGGCTGTCGCGCCTGGTGCACTTTGAGAGCGGCGCCTTTATCGGCCGCGCGGCCCTGGCGCGACAAAAAGAGCGGGGGGTGACACAAAAGCTGCTCGGACTGCGCATGCAAGAGCGGGGTATTCCACGGACCGGATATCGCCTGGGACGAGACGGACGGGTGCTCGGTCATGTCACGAGCGGAACCCAGTCGCCGAGCCTGGGAGTTGGCATCGGCCTGGGCTACGGACCGTCGGAGACGAGCCCGGGCACGGAGCTGTGGGTGGAGATCCGCAGCCGCCAGGTCCGGGCCCGGGTCGTCAAGCCCCCTTTCTATCGGAGGAGCAAGGAGTAGGGAGTCGGGAGATGTCGATGGATGTTCCAAAAGAGCTTCGCTATTCAACCGAACATGAGTGGGTCGTTGTCGAGGATGGCATCGCGCGGGTCGGCATCACCGACTACGCCCAGGATCAGCTCGGCGATGTCGTGTATGTTGAACTGCCCGAGGTCGAGACTGCGGTGCAGAAGGAGGAGCCGTTTGGCGTGATCGAGTCGGTCAAAGCCGTGTCTGATCTGTTCTCGCCGATGAGCGGAACCGTGGTCGAGGTCAATATCGACCTGCCCAGCAGTCCGGAAATGGTCAATAACGACCCGTATGGCGACGCCTGGATGATTCGGATCCAGGTCAGCGAGCCGGATGAACTCGAGGACCTGATGGACGCCGAGGAGTACCTCGCGTTTGTCGAACAAGAGCGGGCCGATCAAGAGGACTAGGGCGGTAGACTGAGTGGTATGCGCTACATCCCTCACACCGAGCAGGATATCGGCTCCATGCTGGCGGTCCTCGGGCTGGAGTCTGTTGATGCGCTGTTCAGCCACCTGCCGGATGGCCTGCGCGCCCAGGCTCACATCGCGCTGCCGCCCGGCGTGTCCGAGGCTGAACTGCGGGACCGGCTGACCGAGCTGGCCGACCAGAATCTGGGCGCGACTGCGGTTTTTCTGGGCGCCGGCGCCTACCCCCACAACGTTCCGGCCGTTGTTGACCAGATCATCCAGCGGGGAGAATTTGCTACGGCCTATACCCCGTATCAACCCGAGGTCAGCCAGGGCACGCTACAGGCGGTGTTCGAGTTTCAGTCCCTGATCGCGGCCCTGCTGGGCCTGGATGTCGCCAACGCCAGCATGTATGACGGCGCCTCGGCTGCGGCTGAGGCGGTTCTGATGGCCAAACGCATCCTGCCCAAGCGCTCAACCGTGCTGGTCTCCAGAGCCCTCCACCCCCAGTATCGGCAGGTCATGCGGACCTACCTCGACGGCTTTCCCGGCGTCCGGCTGCGCGAGCTGCCGTGGGCCGAAGACGGGCGGCTGGACCGTACGGTGCTGGAGCGCGAGCTGGATGACAACGTCGTCGGAGCGGTCGTCGGCTATCCGAATGTGTTTGGCATTGTTGAGGATGTGGCGGCTGTCAGTCAGATCGTGCATCAGCACGGTGGCCTGACTATTAGTGCGACTACCGAGTCGTTGGCGCTGGGGCTGCTCAAGTCACCGGGCGAGCTCGGGGTGGATATCGCGGTGGCGGAGGGACAGAGCCTGGGGATTCCGGTCAGCTATGGCGGGCCGGGCATCGGTCTGTTCGCCTGTCGCCAGCCCTACCTGCGCAATATGCCCGGGCGGCTGGTCGGCGAGACCCTCGATCACGACGGGCGGCGCGGCTTTGTCCTGACCCTGGCGACCCGCGAGCAACACATTCGTCGTCAGCGGGCGACCTCGAACATCTGCACCAACCAGGGTCTGTGCGCCCTGGCGGTGACGGT
The DNA here is from genome assembly GCA_965243735.1 of uncultured Binatia bacterium (SeqCode). Lineage (GTDB taxonomy): Bacteria > Desulfobacterota > Binatia > Bin18 > Bin18 > JAAXHF01. Next base: position 237,899 of record CBDEVZ010000008.1, on the reverse strand, counting down.
CTTCCTGTGCCTGCTGGGCCGCCAGGGGCTGCGCCGGCTGGCCCGGCAAAATGTCACCAAGAGTCATTATGCCCGAGACCTGCTGACCCGCTCCAGCCGGTGTCAGGCGCGTTTTTCGGCCCCGTTTTTTAATGAGTTCGTCCTGCGCGTGCCAAACGCCGAGGCCGTCTGGCACCGGCTCAAGGCCGAGGGGCTCGTCGCCGGACTGCCGCTGTACGAGTGGTATCCGGAGCTGTCCGACTGTTTGCTGGTGTGCGTGACCGAAACGCACCCCCGGGCGGCCATTGAGCGGCTGGCCCACAGCCTTGGAGCTGGCGGCGAGGCCGTGCAATAGGGAACCACCATGCCGCAGCCCTCCGATTTGCCGCGCGTCCCGCAAACCGCTTCTCCCGGGCAGCATTCGGCCGGACCGCCCAAGCGCGCCGTGCTGAATGAGCCGCTGATCACCGAGCGGGGCTCGCCCGGGCGCATCGGCTACTCTCTACCGGTGGACGATATCCCGGCCCGCGATAGCGCCCAGGATCTGCCGCCCGAGCTGTGTCGGGCCGATCTTGCAGATTTTCCCGAGGTCAGCGAGGGTGAGGTGGTCCGCCATTTCACCCGTCTGTCGCAGTGGAATTTCAGCGCCGCGACCACGCTGTATCCGCTCGGCTCGTGTACCATGAAGTACAATCCGGTCGTGAACGAGGTGGTGGCCCGCCTGCCGGGCTTTGCCCAGCTCCATCCGCTCATGCCGGCCGCATACGCCCAGGGCGCCCTGGAGCTGATCGCCCGTCTCGAACACAGCCTGGCCGAAATCAGCGGCATGGACGCCATCAGCCTCCAGCCTGCGGCCGGAGCCCAGGGCGAACTGACCGGCATGAAGCTCATTCGGGCCTACCATGTCGAGCACGGCCAGCCGCGCAAGAAGGTGCTGATTCCGGGCAGCGCCCACGGCACCAACCCGGCGTCGGCCGCGCTGTGCGGCTATGGGGTGGTTGAGGTGCCGGCCGGGCCGGACGGTACACTCGAAGCGGCCACGCTCGGGCAGTATATGGATGACGAAGTCGCCGCCCTGATGGTCACCAACCCCAACACCCTGGGGCTGTTTGAGCGGGATATTGTCCAGATTGCCGAGTTGGTCCACGCCCGGGGCGGCCTGGTCTATATGGACGGAGCAAATCTGAACGCGCTGATGGGGGTGGCAAAACCGGGGCACATGGGCGCCGACGTGATTCAGTTCAATCTGCATAAGACGTTTTCGACTCCACACGGTGGGGGGGGACCGGGGGCGGGCCCGGTGGGGGTCAAAAGAATCCTCGAGCCGTATTTACCGCTCCCGCGCGTGGTGGCCGAGGGGGAGCGTTATCGCTGGAGTGAGGATTTCCCGCGCTCAATCGGCCGGATACGGTCCTTTTTCGGGAATTTCGGCATCCTGGTCCGCGCCTATGCCTACATCCTGGCCATGGGCGGCGACGGGCTCAGCCAGGCCACCCGGATGGCCGTCCTGAACGCCAACTATCTGCGCAAACGCCTGGAGTCCACCTATCAGCTGGCCTCAGCCTCGCCGTGTCTGCACGAGTGTGTGTTTTCCGACCGTTCCTTTCAGCACACCGGGGTCAAGACCCTGGATATCGCCAAGCGCCTGCTCGATTACGGCTTTTACGCCCCGACGATCTATTTCCCCCTGGTGGTCAGCGGCGCGCTGATGATGGAGCCAACCGAAACCGAGACCAAAGAGACGCTCGACGCGTTTGCCGACGCGCTGCTGGCCATTGCCCGGGAAGCCCAGGACGAGCCCGAGGCGCTGAAAGCCGCGCCGGCTTCGACGCCGGTGGGGCGTCTGGATGAAACCCGCGCGGCGCGCCGGCCGGTCCTGGCCTGGCGACGTCAGCCCTGACTTCGCTCTCCTCGGCCCATGGAAACAATCAGCATCCGGGGTGCCCGCCAACACAATCTCAAGAACATCAGTGTTGACATTCCCCGTAACCGGCTGGTGGTTATCACCGGCGTGTCCGGCTCGGGCAAATCGTCCCTGGCCTTTGACGTGTTGTACGCCGAGGGACGCCGCCGCTATGTTGAATCGCTATCGGCATATGCCCGTCAGTTTCTTGACCAGCGCGCCAAACCCGAGGTTGACTCTATCAGCGGTCTGTCCCCGGCCGTGGCGATTGAGCCGCGCGTCCTGACCAGCTCGCCCCGCTCTACAGTCGGCACCATCACCGAGCTTGCCGATTATGTGCGCCTGCTGTACGCCCGGGTCGGCACTCCCTATTGTCTCCGCTGCGACCGGCCGCTCACCCGTCACAGCGTGCCCCAGATCGTTGACCGCGTGCTGGCTTTCCCCGAGGGCAGCCGGCTCCAGATCATGGCGCCCATCCGCGTCGCGGACCGGGCGCAGTTTGACCTGGCCATGCAGGAACTCCGCCGGGCGGGTTTTGTGCGCGTGCGGGTCGCGGACCAGACTTACGAGCTGACCGACCCCATACCTGTTGCGACCGAGCTTGATCTTGTTGTTGACCGTCTGATTGTCAAAAGCGGAATCGGCCGGCGGCTGACCGACTCCGTCGAAACCACACTGCGCTACGGCCGCGATGTGGTCAAAATCGGCCACACCGGGATGGACGGGACCCACCACGAGCACCTGTTTACCCAGACGCTGCGCTGCCCGGCGTGCGGCTTCGGCTATCCCGATCTGACACCGGCCTTCTTTTCGCCCAACAGCCCCGAGGGCGCCTGCCCGGAGTGTGACGGGCTGGGCAGGCGGGCCGCAGGGGCAAAACCCGGGCCTGAAAAAACGTCTGTAGATCAATGTGAGACGTGCGCCGGGACGGGGCTCAGGGCCGAGAGCCGGGGCGTGCGGATTCAGGATCGCGATATTGCCCAGCTGAGCGGACTGTCGATTGCCCGGGCGCTCGATTTTTTTCGGCGCCTGTCCTTTTCCGGTCAGGCGGCCGCTATTGCGGCGCCCCTGTGCCAGGCGATCCGCAGCCGGCTCCAGACGCTGAGCGATATCGGCCTCGACTATGTGCGCCTCGACCGGCCGCTGCCGACGCTGTCTGGAGGAGAAGCCCAGCGCGTCCGCCTGAGCACCCAGCTCGGCGCCGGCCTGTCCGGCATCCTGTACGTCCTCGACGAGCCCTCAATCGGCCTCCACCCGCGCGATACCGCGCGTCTGCTGGCCGCCCTGCGCCAGCTCCGGGACCAGAACAACAGCGTGGTCGTGGTCGAGCACGATCCTGAGACAATCCGGGCTGCGGATTACGTTATCGACCTCGGACCGGGCGCGGGGGAGGCTGGGGGACAGGTGCTGGCAACCGGAACGTCACACGAGGTCCAAGCTCAGGCCGGCTCGATTACCGGTCGCTATCTGCGCGGAGACCTGAGCATTCCGGTCCCGACCCGGCGCAGAACAACCGACCACTACCTCACCCTTGGCGGGGTGCAGGTCCATAATCTGCAAAACGTGACGGCCTCATTTCCGCTCGGGGTGTTCAGCTGTGTGACCGGAGTGTCCGGCTCGGGCAAGAGCAGCCTCGTCCTCCACGCGCTTGCCCCGGCCGTGTCTCGGGCGCTGGCCACGCCCGCGGATGCCCCGCCGACCCTCGGTGGCTGGCAGATGATCGACAAGCTGGTGCAGATCGATCAGAGCCCGATCAGCCGCACCCCTCACTCCAACCCGGCCAGCTATGTCGGCCTGTTCACTCCTCTGCGCCAGCTGTTTGCCCGACTGCCCGACGCGCGGGTGCGGGGCTACGGCCCGGAGCGGTTTTCGTTCAACGTCAAGGGCGGCCGTTGCGAGGCGTGTCTGGGTAGCGGGGTGGTGGGTGTGGACATGCACTTTCTGCCGGACGTGTACGTCGAGTGCGAGGTGTGTCGCGGCCTGCGCTACAACCGGGAGACCCTGGAGGTCCGCTTCCGGGGGCTGTCGATTGCCGAGGTGCTGAATCTGAGCGTTGCCCAGGCGCTTGAAGTCCTGACCGACCTGCCAAAGATTCGTCCCCGCCTGGAGACCCTGCGCGACCTGGGCCTGGACTATCTCCGGCTCGGCCAGCCCGCCCCGAGCCTGTCGGGCGGCGAGGCCCAGCGTCTCAAGCTGGCCCGCGAACTCAGCCGTCGCCCGGCCGGTCACACCCTGTACCTGATGGACGAACCCACAACCGGGCTGCATCTGGCCGATATTCAGCGTCTGCTCCAGGTGCTGAACCTGCTGGTGGAGGCCGGTCATAGCGTGCTCGTCATTGAGCACAATCTGGACGTGATCAAAACCGCCGACTTTGTGCTGGATCTGGGTCCCGAGGGCGGCCAGCAGGGCGGCCGAGTGGTGGCGGCTGGGACGCCCGAAGAGCTTGCCCGGGTGGAACACTCGCATACCGGACGTTTTCTGCGCCCGCTTTTAGCCTCCGCCTGAGGCCGCTTGACCGTGCCAGCTTGACAGCTCTGGGGGAACGTTTTATCTTCGACCTATAGAGTCCACTTTACCGGATTCCCCCATGAGCGTGTGAGGATTTCAGCCATGCCACAGCCGATCTATATGGACAACCAAGCCACCACCCCGATGGATCCACGGGTGTTGGAGGCCATGCTGCCGTACTTCAACGAACACTTTGGCAATGCCGCCAGCCGCAACCATCCCTTTGGCTGGACGGCCGAAGAGGCCGTCGATACCGCCCGCAGCCAGATTGCCCAGTCCATCGGCGCCAAGCCCAAGGAAATCATCTTTACCAGCGGCGCGACAGAGTCCGACAATCTGGCCATCAAGGGCGTGGCCGAGTTCTATAAGGACAAGGGCAACCATGTCATCACGTGTGTGACCGAACACAAGGCAGTGCTCGACTCGTGTAAGGCGTTGGAACGGGCGGGCAAGGCCGAAGTGACTTATCTGCCGGTCGATCAATACGGCATGGTCAGCCCGGATGACGTGGCCAACGCCGTCACCGACAAAACCGTGCTGATCTCTATCATGGCCGCTAACAACGAAATCGGCACCCTGCATCCGGTTCGGGATATCGGCAGGATTGCCAAAGACCGGGGCGTGCTCTTTCACTGTGACGCGACCCAGGGGGTAGGAAAAATCCCGATGGATGTCGGGCAGGACGGCATCGACCTGCTGTCCCTGAGCGCCCATAAGCTCTACGGTCCCAAAGGCTGCGGCGCCCTCTACGTGCGGGCCAGAGGTCCGCGGGTGCGACTCACCCCGATCATCGACGGTGGTGGGCACGAACGCGGCATGCGGTCCGGCACCCTGAACGTGCCCGGCATCGTCGGCTTCGGTAAGGCGTGTCAGCTGGCCGTCCAGGAGTTGGAGACCGAGGCGGCAAAGCTCATCGGTTTGCGTACACGGCTGCACGACGGCATCACTGGGGAACTCGAAGAAGTCTACCTGAACGGACATCCGACCCAGCGCCTGCCCGGCAACCTGAACCTGAGCTTCTCGTATGTGGAGGGCGAATCGCTGCTGATGGGCATCAACAAGGATGTGGCGCTGTCGTCCGGGTCGGCCTGCACCTCGGCGACTCTCGAGCCCTCGTATGTATTGAAGGCGCTGGGGGTGGGAGAAGAGCTGGCCCACACCTCGATTCGGTTCGGGCTGGGCCGCTTCAACACCGAGGCGGAGGTCGATAGCGTCGCCAAACGTATCGTTGAGGTTGTGCAGCGGCTGCGTGACCTGTCGCCGCTGTATGAGATGGCCAAAGAGGGAATTGACCTCAAGTCCGTGCAGTGGAAAACCGCCTGAGGAACACGCCATGGCACAGCCTTCAAAACTGAAAATTGGTATCAGCGACAATGCGGTGCAGAAGATTCACGCCCTGATCAGCCAACAGGGTCTGGAAGGACAGGGGCTGCGGGTGAAAGTCGTGGGCGGCGGGTGTTCGGGGCTGTCGTACAAAATGAACCTCGACGCCGAACGCAACGGGGACCGGGTGTTCGAGCGCGAGAACGTCAAAGTTCTGGTCGACCGCAAAAGTTTTCTGTATCTCCGGGGCACCGAGCTGGACTACTCCGAGAGCCTGATGGACTCCGGGTTCAAGCTCAACAACCCCAATGTGAAACGCTCGTGCGGCTGCGGCAGCTCGTTCTCCGTGTAGCGATTCTTCCCTGCTCTCGTTCCCATGACCACCCTTGAGACGATCCGCTGCTGGCGCTGCCAGAGCGAGGTCCCGGCCGCGGTGCTGTGTTCGCGCTGTGGGGCGATCCAGCCGCTGCCGAGCCAGCTCGACTATTTTCGGGTTCTGGAGGTGGGGCGGAACCCGGCGCTCGATGAATCCGCCCTGTCCACTCGTTACTATGAGCTGAGCCGTCGTCTCCATCCCGACCTGTACCAGACCGCCAGCGTCCAGGAACGCGAGGCCAGCCTGCACAACAGCGCGATCATCAACCGGGCCTACCGGACCTTGCGCGACCCCGTCCAGCGCGGGGTGTACTGGCTGGAACTCCACGGCGAAAAGCTCGGCGCGAACAATAACCGGGTGCCGCCCCAGCTGGCCAGTCTGGTCTTTGCGGTCCAGGAACAGCTCGAAGAGCTGCGCGACGCCCGTCGGGCGGGCAAGCAGGCCGAGGTTGACGACGCCCTGAGCCAGCTGCGAACCCAGCTCGAAGAGCAGCGGGCGCAAACCCAGGCCGCCCTGACCCGGAATTTTTCTCGCTGGCAGGAGCACAAAGGTGAGGCATCCGCCCTGCTGGCCGAGCTGAAAAGCGTCCTGTCTGAGATGGCCTATCTGCGGACCCTCTTACGGGATGTGGAAAAGGAAAACGAGGTACCGTGGAACGCATAGTCGGTATTGATCTGGGAACCACCAACAGCCTGATCGCCTACATCGACGGGGAGACCCCCCGAGTGCTGACCGATACCCACACCGACAGCGGCCTGTTGCCGTCGGTGGTCAGCTTTCTGCCCGACGGCACGCCCCTGGTCGGCGCCCGGGCCGTCCTCCGCGAGGCCGCCCATCCCCTGACCACGTTGCGCTCGGTCAAGCGTTTCATGGGCCTGGGCATGGAGCATGTCAGCGACGAGGACCGTCGGCGCTACGCGTTTGTCCCGGACGATGGCGAGCAGGAAAACCAGGCCATCGTCCGCTTTGCCGTGCATGATCGCAGCTATACCCCGCCCGAGGTGTCTGCCGCCATCCTGCGCGATCTCCGCCAACGGGCTGAGGCGGCCCTGCACGAACCGATCAAAAAGGTCGTGATTACGGTGCCGGCTTACTTCAACGACTCGCAGCGCCAAGCCACCAAGGACGCCGGCCGGCTGGCCGGCCTGGAGGTCATTCGTCTGGTCAACGAGCCCACCGCGGCCTCGCTGGCCTATGGTCTGGACAAGCAGGAAGAGGGCCTGATTGCCGTGTATGATTTTGGCGGCGGGACCTTTGACATTTCTATTCTGCGCCTCCATACGGGTATTTTTGAGGTGCTGGCGACCAATGGGGATACCCGACTCGGCGGCGATGATGTAGACCAGCGCCTGGCCGAGCGCTTTGTGCTCAGTGAATTGGCCGAAGATTTGCGAAATGACGCCCAGGTCTTGAGTCAGGCCCAGGCTGCGGCCAAAGCGGCCAAACAGGCTCTGTCGGCCCAGCCCCAGGCCCAGCTGTCGCTCAGCCTGCCCGACAGAGGGATCGCCTTCGAGCAGTCCCTCAGTCGCCATGAACTGGAGTCTGCGGTGGACGATATTATCGCCCGCACCCTGGCCCCGTGTCGCCAAGCCCTCAAGGATGCCGGCATGGCCGCAGCCGATATTGACGCCGTGGTCCTGGTCGGCGGCTCGACCCGGATGCCGCTCGTGCGCCAGCGGGTGGCAGAATTCTTCGGCCGCTCCCCGTTGACCGACCTCGATCCAGACCAGGTCGTGGCCCTCGGCGCGGCCGTGCAGGCCGATACCTTATCCGGGCGGCGTAAAGACATGCTGTTGCTCGATGTCGTGCCGCTGTCCCTCGGCATCGAGACCATGGGCGGGGTGATGAGCCAGATTCTGGAACGCAACACCACCATTCCGGCCATTGTCAAAGAAATGTTCACCACTGCGGTGGACGATCAGACCGCAGTCGAGGTGCATGTCCTGCAGGGCGAGCGCGAGCTGGCTCAAGACTGTCGCAGCCTGGCCCAATTTTCGATTCCTATTGAGCCCCAGCCGGCTGGCGTACCCCGAGTCGAGGTCACATTCATGATCGACGCCAACGGCATCCTGAATGTCTCGGCGCTCGATCTGCGGACCGGCCGCGAGCGGTCGGTGGATGTCAAGCCGTCCTACGGACTGAATGACGAGGAGGTCGAGCTGCTGCTCGAAGAATCAATCGATTATGCCGAACAGGACTTTGACCAGCGACTGCTGATTGAGGCCCGGGTTGAGGCCGAGACGATTCTCAACGCCACCCACAAGGCCCTCCAGGGCAACGCCGCAGCGCTCCAAGAGGACGAAGCCGACCGCATCAACGCGGCGGTCGAGGCGCTCCAGACCGCCACCGCCGGCCAGGACTTCGATCTGATCCGTGAACTGAGCGAGGCTCTGAGCGAGGTTACCGAGCCGTTCGCCCAGCGTATCATGGATACCTCGATCCAGGCCGCGCTCGCTGAGAAGCGCTTATCCGAGGTGTAAACCATGCCCTTGTACTGGGACAGCGTAGAAGAAATTGCCGAGGCCCTATTGGACGCCCACCCCGCGACCGAGCCGCTGAGCATCCGTTTTACCGATCTGCTCAAATGGGTGACCCAACTCGACGGTTTTGTCGATGATCCGAAAGATGTGAGCGAGGGCAAGCTAGAGGCTATACAAATGGCGTGGTTCGCACTATATAACGAAGAGAACGAAGACTGACCTGTCATCTCTTGCGAACAGCTCTTCCGGGGCGGCTCGCTTGGAGAGGGAGGTGTGGATGTGGTGGATTGAGGCTGAGGGGAAATCCTTCACCAAGAACAATGGAGCTGCTCTATGCAACACACAACGAGTGTCGATGGCTTGGTCGGCATCTTTGAACCCAGTATTCTTGTTCCGGCGCAGTTTTTTGCCGGGCTGCGCCACAAAGCTCCGGCCGAGGGGGAACGGCGGCTGATGCTGGCCATTCTGGAAGACGCGATTGAGTGCTTCCAGAAACACCTGTGGGCCACAGATCGTAAACACCGCCAGCTGCACGACACTGCCGAGTTGTGGTTCTTGGCCGACGAGCCGGGCTGGCTGTTTTCTTTCGTTAATATCTGCGCGGCGTTTGAGATTCATCCGACCTCCCTGCGCCAGGGCTTGCTGGACTGGAAAACCCGTCAGCTGGCCGGCCAGGCTGGCCAGCGTAGCGCGTCCGCGCAGCTCCTGTCCTGAAAGAAGAAACGTGTCCTCCGGCACTCTCAAGAGGTTGACACGTTTCCTCTTTAGAGCCATGGCGGTCGCTTCGCGCATTGCCGGCGTGTGCCGTAGCCTGATTCGACCGGCGGTTCGCAGCCTGCTGTGGGCGACCGACCGACTGGCTTTCCTGTTGGGCCGCCGCCCGGCCTACAATACTCTGCTGCTGGATATCGACGCCTCAGCGGCCGAAGAGCCGCCGTCCGCGCTACACGCCTTGCTGCGTCCCCAGCCGCCCGATCTCTTGACACTGACCTCACTGCTGCGCTGGGCCGCCGAAGACGACCGCATCCGGGCCGTGGTGGTCAGCGTGTCACAACTCGATATGGGCTGGGCCCGGCTCCAGAGCCTGCGCCGGTCGCTGCTCACCCTCCGCCAGGCCGGCAAACAGGTGTGGGTCCACTTGGCCGAGGGAGGTATGCGGGAGTACTATCTGGCCAGCGCGGCCGACACGCTCGTGCTGGCACCGGCCGGCCACCTGAGCGTGCTCGGCCTGGCAACCGAGGTCGTGTTCTTCAAGGGCGCGCTCGATACGCTCGGAATCGAGGCCCAGGTCAGTCAGGCCGGTCGCTATAAAGCGGCCGGCGAACCCTTTACCCGCAGGTCCATGTCCGCCGCCCATCGGGAGATGATGGACGGCCTGCTGGACGATGTATACGATCAAATCGTCGAGGCTGTCGCCCGTGGTCGGAACAAGGACAAGGCTGCGGTGCGGGAGCTGATCGATCAGGGGCTGTTTCTGGCTGCGGAAGCGCAGGCCAACGGTCTGGTCGATCATGTCGCGTATGCGGACGAGCTGCCCACACTGATTGAGCCGCTGGTCGGCGAGGTGAAGCCGATTGAGGCTGCGGCCTACCGGCGTCGGCGGGCGGGGGTGATACGGCGGCAGCTGTGGCGCGACGAGGTTCACACCATCGGCCTGATAACGGTTAACGGCCCGATCAAGTACGGCCACACCACCGAACGGGCCGGTGGCGGGCGGACGCTTGGCTCGACCGATTTCATCCGCGTCCTGCAATCCCTCACCGACCAGTCCAAGATTGCCGGCCTGGTGCTGCGCATTGTCAGCCCCGGCGGTTCGGGTCTGGCGTCCGACCTCATGTGGCACGAGCTGCTCCGCGTCCGAGAACGCATGCCGGTCGTCGTTTCAATGGGTGACGTGGCGGCCTCGGGCGGCTACTATCTGGCCTTGGCCGGGACTCGAGTGTTTGCCGAAGAAGCCAGTATCACCGGCTCGATCGGCGTCATTGCCGGCAAGCCGGTGCTGCACAATCTGTACACTCAACTCGGGATCGGCAAGGATATTCTTACCCGCGGCCAACGGGCGGCGCTGTTTTCTGATTACCTGGCTTTCACCCCTGCCGAGCAGGAGCGGCTTGACCTCGAAGTTCAGGCGTTTTACCGCGATTTCGTGCACAAAGTCGCCGACTGCCGCGGTCTCAGCCTGGCTGCGGTGGAGCCGCTGGCGCAGGGCCGGGTGTGGACGGGACGCCAGGCCTGGGCTCACGGCCTAGTCGATAGCCTGGGCGGACTTGAAGAGGCTATTGCCACACTCAAACAGCAGCTTGGAGTTGCCCCGGACCGGCCTGTGCGGCTGGTACGTTTCCCTCGTCCGGCCTCCCTGTGGCGCCTGCCCGGCCTGCGGCGTTTGCTGCCCAAACTGGGGTTCGGGCCGGACGGTGGACCCGTGGCGGGCAGCCGACCGTGGTGGGAGCGGGATCGAATCTGGGCTATTTTGCCGGTGTCGTTTCGTTTTTTGTAACCTAGGGCGCAGGATTGTGCGAAAGACGGCCAAACCGCTGGTTAGCAGCTTGTAATGGCAGGGGGGCTTAGCTATTCTGCCGCCGTCTTTTCACTGGCCTCGGGGACAAGGCTTGAACTGAATCCGGTCTGTCGCAAATATCACGTTGAGGAGGGTACACGCATGGCAACGAACCCTGCGGGGGCTCCGCTGGAAAAACCCGTCCAGGAATTGGACAATGTGGTGATCCGCTTCGCCGGAGACTCTGGCGACGGTATGCAGCTCACGGGCAACCAGTTCACAACGGAGTCCGTTCTGGCGGGCAACGACATTGGTACGCTGCCGGACTTTCCGGCCGAAATCCGGGCGCCGACCGGAACGCTGTACGGGGTGAGCGCCTTTCAGGTCAACTTCAGCAACGACACGGTCTACACCCCGGGTGACGATCTCGACGCGCTGGTGGCCATGAATCCAGCCGCCCTCAAGACCAATCTCGGCGACCTCAAGCCCAACGGCATTGTCATCGTCAACACGGCCGAGTTCAATCCCGCCAATCTCAGAAAAGCCCAGTACGAGACCAGCCCGCTGGATGACAGCACACTGGACGGCTACCAGAGCTACCGGGTCGATGTCACCAAGATGACGACCGAGGCGCTCAAGAGCCTGAACCTGCCGAACCGCACGGTCATGCGCTGCCGCAACTTTTTTGCGCTGGGCGTGGTCTCGTGGCTGTTCAACCGTCCCATTGAGCCAACCCTGGAGTGGATTCAAAACCGGTTCAAGAGAACGCCTGAAATCGCCGAGGCCAACACCCTGGCGCTCAAGGGCGGCTACAATCTGGCCGAGAACACCGAGCTGTTCGCCTCCTCGTACGAAATCAAGCCGGCCCAGATCGCACCCGGCACCTACCGCAGCATTACCGGCAATACCGCCACCGCGATCGGCTTTGTGGCCGCAGCCAATAAGGCCGGCCTGCCGATTTTCCTGGGCAGCTATCCGATTACCCCGGCCAGCGACGTGCTGCACGACTTGGCCGAGCTTAAGAACTACAACGTCTACACCTTCCAGGCCGAGGACGAAATTGCCGGGGTGGGTTCGGCCCTCGGCGCCGCCTTTGGCGGCGCGATAGCCATTACCACCACGGCCGGTCCGGGCATGAACCTCAAGGCCGAAACCGTGGCTCTGGCCGCCTCGGTCGAGCTGCCGCTGATCATCACCGATATCCAGCGCGCCGGTCCGAGCACGGGCATGCCGACCAAACCCGAGCAGGCCGACCTGTTCCAGGCCGTGTATGGCCGCCACGGCGAATCGCCGGTTCCCGTGATTGCCGCTTCGACACCAGCCGACTGCTTTGAGACGGCCTATGAGGCGGTCCGCCTGGCGGTGAAATACATGACGCCGGTGATTCTGTTGACCGACGGCTTTCTGGCCAATGCCGCAGAACCGTGGCTGTTGCCCCGCTTTACCGATCTGCCCGACATCACGGTCGAGTTCCGAACCGATCCCCAGGGCTTCTTCCCCTATCTGCGCGACGAGGAAACCCTGGCCCGACCCTGGGTGCGGCCGGGCACACCCGGACTTGAGCACCGCATCGGCGGTATTGAGAAGGACTATCTGACCGGCAATATCAGCTACGCCCCGGCCAACCACGAACAGATGGCACGGGTCCGGGTCCGCAAGCTGAACCTGATGACCCAGGACATTCCTCCGACCAAGATCGAGGGACCGGACAGCGGCGAGCTGCTGCTCGTCGGCTGGGGCAGCACCTATGGCTCGATTGCCGAGGCGGTCGCCGCGGCGCAGGCCAAAGGCCAGAGCGTGTCGCACGTGCATCTGCGTCACCTGAACCCGCTGCCGTCCGACCTGGGTGAGATTCTGGGCCGTTTTGACAAGGTGCTGGTGCCCGAGATGAACCTCGGCCAACTGGTCCGTTTGCTCCGGGCGGAATATCTGATTGACGCGGTTGGACTGAACAAGATCCAGGGCCGTCCGTTCAAGGTGTCGGAAGTCACGGCCCGTATTGACCGTATGCTGGAAAAGTGACCGATACTCTCTTCCTGAATGCAGTGTTCATCGCTCACCTTTGAGGAGTAGGCTCATGAGTGCAGAAGCGACGGCAAAACTGACCCGTAAGGATTTTGTGTCTGACCAGGATGTCCGCTGGTGCCCGGGCTGCGGCGACTATGCCATTCTGGCCCAGGTCCAGAAAATTTTTCCCGAGCTGGGCGTGCCCAAGGAAAAGGCGGTGTTCGTCTCCGGGATCGGCTGTTCCAGCCGTTTTCCCTACTACATGAACACCTATGGTTTCCACACCATCCACGGCCGGGCTCCGGCCATTGCTACCGGCCTCAAGATTTCGCGTCCGGATCTGCACGTCTGGCTGGTGACCGGAGACGGGGATGGGTTGAGCATTGGCGGCAACCATCTCATCCACGCCCTGCGGCGCAATGTTGAGCTGAAGATCATGCTGTTCAACAACCGCATCTATGGGCTGACCAAGGGCCAGTACTCGCCGACCTCAGAACTGGGCAAGGTGGCCAAGTCAACGCCCATGGGTTCGACCGACTATCCGATCAACCCGCTGAGCCTGGCGCTCGGAGCCGAAGCGACCTTCGTCGCCCGCTCCATCGATGTTGAGGCCAAACACCAGCAGAAGACCCTCACCCGAGCTGCGGCCCACAAGGGCGGAGCGTTCATCGAGATTCTTCAGAACTGCAACGTGTATAACGACGGCGCCTGGGATTCGCTGACCGATAAGGGCACGAAGGCAGATAACCAGCTGTTGCTCGAACACGGCCAACCGATGATCTTCGGCAAAAACAAGGACCGGGGGATTCGGATGAACGGCATGACGCCCGAGGTCGTGCAGCTGGGCAACGGGGTGACCGCCGACGATCTGCTGGTCCACGACGAACACGACCATACCCTGGCTTTTTTGCTCAGCCGGATGACGCCGCCCGCCTTTCCAACCCCGATCGGTGTGCTGTATTCGACCGAGCGGCAGACGATTGAGGCGCTGATGGCCAAGCAGCTCGAAGACGCGGTGGCCAAGCAGGGCCAGGGCGACATGGACGCCCTGCTGAACCGGGGCAATGTGTGGACGGTCAAATAGCCCCCGACGTAGCCTGAAGCCCTGATCTCCGAGCAGGTGTGGCGTGCCTGTTCCGCTTCGCATCGCCTGTCCCCAGTGTGGGCAGATCCTCTACCGCAAACGTGCGGGCCGGTGTCCCACGTGCGAGACACCGGTCAGCGCCCACGTTGAACAGACCCGCAAACGCGAAGAACGGATTGAAAAAATCCTGGCCGTGATCGGCACCGGCCTGGTGCTAGCGGTCTTTGTGCTGTCGGGCGGGATCGGCCTGCTTGAAGGTGTGGCCGTGTATGCCATAGCCGGTGCGGCCCTGTTCTATGCCGCCAAAAAAACGTTTACTCCCAACCGCCCGTCCAAGGACTAGCCTATGACCGCAAAAGAACTGCTCCGTATGAATACCCCCAAGCTGCGTGAAGAAGCGCTCAAAATCCCCAATATCGTCGGCGTCACGGGTATGAAAAAAGAGGCTCTCATCCAGCTGTTGGCCGAACAGCACGGCATCACGCTAGAAGCAAAGACGCCGAGTGCCGAGAAGGCCGACATCAAGCAACACATCGCGGCCATGAAACTCAGGCGTGACGCGGCGATCGAGCGCAAAGCCTACGACGAACTCCACCAGATCCGCCGTGGGATTCGGACTCTGAAGCGCCGATTGCGCGCGTTTGCCAAGGTGGCCAAGACGCCGCTCGACACGCCGCCGCAGGCTGACGCCGCGGATGAGGCTGCGGCTCAGGAGGCGCCGGCCGAATAGGTCGGGCCGCGTGGGGATACGAGGCATGAATATCCGCGTCCAGTCACAGGCAATTACCAAGATCAAAAGCGATATGCTGGTTGTCCCGCTGGCCGAGGGACAGCACGAAAACGGGGCTGTACGCGACCTCGACGCCGCCCTTGGGGGCGCCTTGAGGACCCACCTCAGCCATACCGGTTTCAGCGCCAAAGCGGGTCAGAGCGTGGTCTTCCCCACCCATACCCAGCTGCCCAGCCGGACCCTGGTGTTGCTCGGTCTGGGAACAGACGCGGCCGACACCGAGATCTGGCGGCGAAGTGGGGCAAAAGCCCAGGCCGAGGCCAAGGGCCAGCAGGCAAAGCACCTGGCCTGGTTTTTTAGCGACGCACGGCCGGAGGCCGATCTGGCCGCTGTTGTGGAAGGCAGCCTGCTGTCGGCGTACAGCTTTGACAAGTACAAGTCAGACAAGACCACCGGGCAGACAGCGGTTGACAGCCTGAGTCTGATCGGACCTGGGCTGCGCAAGACGGGCGCGCTTTCCAGGGCGCTTGAGGCAGCCCAGAAAACCGCGCCCGGGGTGTGTCTGGCGCGCGACCTGATCAACGAGCCGGCGTCGGTGTCCACCCCGTCGTATCTGGCCGAGCAGGCGACGAAAATCGCCCGCAGCGGCGGGCTCAAGGCCGAGATCATCGGCCCCGGCAGGATGAAAACGGCCAAGCTGGCCGGATTGCTGGCGGTGGCCAAGGGCAGTGTCGAGGAGCCGCGCTTTATCAAACTGCGCTATACCCCCGAGGGTCGTGCCAGAAAAAAAATTGCCCTGGTTGGAAAAGGGCTGACCTTTGATTCGGGGGGCCTGTCGCTCAAGACGCCCAAATCCATGGAGACGATGAAGCTGGATATGTCGGGCGGAGCGACCGTCCTGGGCGCCATGCAGGTTATTGCCCAGCTCAGGCCCAAGGTGCAGGTCACGGCCTATGTGCCCTCAACCGAAAACATGCCGAGCGGCACAGCCCAAAAACCGGGCGATATCATTACCTATAAAAACGGCAAAACGGTCGAGGTCCTCAACACCGACGCCGAAGGGCGTCTGATTCTGGCCGACGCCCTGATTCGGGCGGTTGAAGACCGGGCCGATGTCATTATTGACCTGGCGACCCTGACCGGCGCCTGCGTCGTGGCACTGGGCTCGCGGGTGGCGGGCCTGTTCTGCAATAACCAGGAGTTATCCGACGCGCTGATGGCGTGCGGCAAACAGTCCGGCGAGGCGTTCTGGCCGCTGCCGCTGGTCAAAGACTATAGAGACGACATCAAAAGCTCGGTGGCCGACATCAAGAATATCGGTGGTGGCTCCGGCGGCGCGATTGCCGGCGCTTTGTTTCTCGAAGAGTTTGTCGGCGATACCCCCTGGGCGCATCTCGATATTGCCGGCCCGGCTTTTACCCAGAGCGCCCTGCCCTACAGCCCGCGGGGCGGGACCGGCTTTGGGGTGCGGACCCTGGTACGCTACGTGATGAGCGTGTGAGCTACGGCGGGGGAGGGGGCATGCCGAGCCGTGGGCAGGCCCGAAACGAATCTGGCCGTGATCGGACGGGGGCGGGGGGCGTGACACTCCCGCGTCTGTGTCTCGGTCTGCTGTTCCTCTTTCTTACGGCTCTTCCCTGCAGCGCGTCGGCACTCACCCTTGCCGCCTGGAATCTTGAACACCTTAACGCCGCCGCCCATGTCGGCTGCGTCCCCAGACGAGACGCCGACTACGAGGCCATACGCACGCATATCGCGCGTCTGGGGCCGGACCTTGTCGCCGTACAGGAAGTTGAAAATAAAACCGCCGCCGCCCGTGTGTTTCCGGCGGCCGACTGGCAGGTCGTGCTGTCCTCGCGTCCCGAGGTTGGGCAACGCGCGCCGTGTCGGGAGCGGCCCGACAAGCGCCTGCGCCATCAGGCGACGGGGTTTGCCATCCGGACGGGTGTCGCATTTCGGCGCAACCCGGACCTGAGCAGCCTGGCCAACTCCAATCCCGACATCCCCTGGGGCACCGACATCACCATACTCCAGGGAGCCGGCCTGCGCCTGCTGTCGGTCCATCTCGTCTCGGGGTGTTGGGGAGCAGAACAGGACCGGGACGCCGAACGCACGGCCATCTGCGAAACCCTCCGACTTCAGGTCGATGCACTCAAGTCCTGGGTCGAGGCCAGACAGGCGGAGGACATCCCCTACGCCATTCTGGGCGACTTCAACCGTCGCCTGGCGCTCGACGGCGATTGGGCCTGGCGCGTCCTGTCGTCGGCCCAGTTCGGCCTGCATCTGGCGACGGCTGGACTGCCAACCAGCTGTGATCCACGTTACACCGCCCTGATCGATCATATCGTTGTGTCGGGCGGCCTCGTGAGCAGGATTGTTCCGGGCTCCATACGCGAGATTCCCCGGCTGGGAGACCATCCGGACCATTGTGCGATCATGCTGAGCGTGCGTCTCGGGACATAGGCCATATGCCCAGCTTTGCCCAACTCCAACGCCAGATCGTCGGCTGCGCCCGCTGTCCCCGGCTGGTGGACTATCTCGCCCGCATCTCTCGGGACAAGGTCAAGCGCTATCGGGAGTGGACCTACTGGGGAAAACCGGTGCCCAGCTTCGGAACTCCCAAAGCCCAGCTGTTAATTGTCGGCCTCGCCCCGGCCGCCCATGGCGGGAACCGGACCGGGCGGGCGTTCACCGGAGACCGCAGCGGCGACTGGCTGTACGGAGCGCTGCACGCAGCCGGCTTTGCCAACCAGCCGACCTCCAGCCGCAGGAACGACGGTCTCGTCCTGCGCAACTGTTGCATCACCTCGGCCGTGCACTGCGCCCCGCCGGACAACAAGCCCTTGCGCGAAGAGTTTGCAGCCTGCCGACCCTACCTGGTCCAAGAGCTGCAACTGCTCAAACGTGTCCGGGTGGTGGTCACCCTGGGTCACATCGCGTTTCAGGCCTATCTGAGCGCCCGCCGCGAACTCGGCCTGGACGTACCCTCTCCCAAACCGCGCTTCGGCCACGGCGTCAGCTATGATCTTAACGGGATAACGCTGATCGGCTCGTATCACCCCAGCCAGCAGAACACCTTCACCGGGCGGCTGACCAGGGACATGTTCCACGCCGTCTTTCAGCAGGCCCGCCAACTCATCGACCAAGCCTGAGGTCGGTCTTGGGGTCGGCTGAGCGGCGTGGCTCAGGGGAAAATCGCGTTGATAACCTCGTCGATGGCCCGCTGCGAGTCCACGTCATCGGTCAGCGAGCGCGACACCGCCACCGAACACGCCCGCCGGGCCGAAACCCCCTGGCGCATCAGATGTCCGGCGTAGATGAGCAGTCGTGTGCTCACCCCCTCTTCCAGACCGCTGGCCTTGAGGTGGCGGACCTTCTCTCCGAGCCGGGCGAGGTCGAGCGCGGTCTCCAGCTCCAGGGTGCTTTCGTGGGCAATCACCTCGGCCTCTTTATCGCGCGGCGGGTAGGTGAACTCGATGGTCACGAAACGCTGGCGGGTTGAGTGCTTGAGGTCTTTGAGAATGCTCTGATAGCCCGGGTTGTAGGAGATGACCAGCAGAAAATCGGAGTGGGCCTGCTGGATTTCGCCCTTTTTGTCGATGGGCAGAATCCGCCGGTGGTCGGTCAGCGGGTGGATCAGGACGATCGTGTCCTTGCGGGCTTCCACGATCTCGTCCAGATAACACACCGTGCCGAGCCGCACGGCCTGGGTCAGCGGCCCGTCAATCCAGACGGTTTCGTCGCCCTGAATCAGATAGCGTCCGACCAGATCGCTGCCGGTCAGATCCTCGTGGCAGGCAACAGTGATGAGGTTGCCGGGGACTTCTTCTTTTTCTTCCCGCATCAGCATGTGGGCCATATACTCGACAAAGCGCGTCTTGCCGCAGCCGGTCGGCCCCTTGAGCAGGACGGGCAGGCGGCACTCGTAGGCCGCCCGAAAGATGTCAACCTCATCGCCAATAGGCAGATAGAATGGAGCCTGTCCGTTGGTGTCCGTCATGATGTTTCCGTTTGCAGCGTTTCCATGACACTGCGGGTCTCAGCGTCAATCAGTTCGACAATGACACTGTCGTCAATATTATTGTTCTTCTTGGCCAGCCCGATCTGAATCCGCAGCTTGGCCAGAAAACGGTTGCGAACGTCCGGGGGCATACCCTGGATCGGAAAATTTTGCAAATAGACTCTGGCGCCGGCCGGGGCCGACCACTCAATTCGGGCCACTTTCGGGCCCATGATATCGTGCGAGTGAAAGAGTTGCTCAACCGCGTGTTGAAACGCGGTGCGCGGCTGGGCCTGGGGCGGAGCGGCGCCGTTCAACTGGGTCAATACATGGTCCACTCGGTCGCGGATGCGTTCGTCGTCGGTCAGGGCTCTGGCCCGCTCCAAGCTCTGGCGGGCCTGGATCAAATCCGCCTTTTCCCGGTAGGCGATGCCCAGGTTGAAATGCGCCTGAAAGAAGTCCGGGTTTGCGGCAATCACCGTCTGATACTCGGCAATGGCCCGGTCTGCCCGGTTGGTGTACAGGTACATCGTCCCCAGATCGGTGCGGACGTTTGCGTCGTCGGGCCGCAGAGCCAGGTAGCGCTCATAGTAGCCGATGGCCTTGGTATGCTCCTCAAAGTCGTAGTACACGTTGCCGATGCCGCGCAGCGCGGTCGGATCGTCGGGCGCCAGTTCAAGCACGTGTTGATACGAGGACAGGGCCGCGCTGCGGTAGCTGGCCTCAAGCTGGGAGGCCCGAAACTGCACCTCGGCCAGGCGCCGCCAGGTCTCGGCCGAATCGGGCTTGGCGTTGGCCTCGTCAACCAGGGTGGCAATCTGCTGTTTGGCGTCGTCGGGAATGCTGATCGGCGGATGATCCTGAGGCAGGGCTTGCGAGCCGCCCGAGCTGGCCGGGCCCTCGGCGACGGCAACGACCGGGAAGGGCTGTGAGCGCAGCACGAAGACCCACAGGCCGACGCCAATAGCCAGGTATGCCGACAGCACGACCAGTCCGGCAAACAGGGAGTGCTGGGCTGCCGGTGAGGCCGGAGCCTGGGTGGCTGCCTTGCCGTCTTTTTTGCCGGAGGCTTTTTGAGTCCCCGACAACGCCGCACCACACTCGGTACAAAAGCGAGCCTGGGGGACGGTCTGGACACCACACTGGGGACAGAAACGCATTGCTGATCACCTTTAGCAGCTGGCTGGCGTGGTCTTCAAGATACGCCCTTCCAGGTCTATCAGGAACGGTCCGCAGCGGCTAGGTCCGGTCCGTGCCAGACCATTGACAGGACCGAAGCCGTCTAGGTAAGGTGCTCCCGTTTTCCTCTGGAGGGTGTATGGCAAAAAAAGCCGATCCACGCTTAGCCGCGGGCAAGAAGCTGATAGACGAGTGGGGCATCAGTCTGGCTCGACTCCAGGACGGGAGCGTGTCACTCGACGAGCTGCAAGCCCGCCAGGGGCAGGACCCCGGGGCTGATCTGGCCCTGGCCGCCCTGCTCGGCGATTGTCCCGTCCCCCAGGCCGCCCAGCTGCTGCTCGACTGGGAGGCCCGCAAGCCGAACAAAACCCTGCGGCGGGCCATCCACCGTGCGCTGTACAAGCTGTCGCAAAAAGGCGTGACCATCGAACGTCCCGACCAGGAGCCGGCCAAGTCGATCCTGACCCCGATTGAGCCCGAGGGCTATCTGTCGTCCATGGACGGCCACGGGGACCGCCTGGTGTGGCTGGTCAAGCCACGCATCGGGGGCGGACTCCACTACCTGTCGGCTCTCATCAACGAGCCGGACGGGATGCGCCGCCTTGAGGCCACCGACGTCAACCGCAAGGGCCTCAAGCTGGCCCGCCAGGACCTTGCCGAGCGCTATCAGATCGCCCTGGTTGGAGCCCCCTGGCGCTACTGTGACTTTCTCATGTCTGAGGGCTATGAGCGGGCTCAGGCAAAAGGCCAGCCCGAGCCACCGGGTCCGTCAGGACAGCCTGTTGACGCCTACCCCGCCCTGCGCTCCCACCTGCTGTCCAGCCCGACCGAGGCCGCCCCGGTGCCCCCGCCTGAGGGCATTGATCCGGCCGAGATCGCCAGCCAGGACAACTGGCTCAGCACCTCCAGCCAGCTGTTCGAGGAGCCCGACCTCCAGCGCTGGCTGCTCGACCAGGACCAGGCCAAGCCGTATGTCGAGCAAATGACCCAGGCCCAGGATAGCCCCCTGGTCCTCAACAAATACCAGCAGCAGGACCGCGCCCAGGGTATTATCGACACCGTACTGGCCGAGTTGTTCAGCGGCGACAGCGCCCGGACCTATGCCCGGCGTCTTGAAGAGACCGCGTTCCATTTGGCCGCCCGTTCCCGTTTCGATAGCGCCAAGCGTGCCCTGGCCGTCGCCCTGGCCCTGCAAAAAGGCAGCGGCAAAGGCATTCCGTTTTGCGAAGATCTGGTCCGTCAGAGCATTGCCGTGCACTATCACGAGGAGCACCCGCAGGAGCAGGGACAGGAAGGCGCGCCCGGCTCGCTGATCATGAAACCGGCCGAGTTTGCCGCTCGCATGCAGGCCGCCCGGCGCCAGCAACGGCAGACGTGGTAATATCCCCCGTCAACCGAGTTGCGGGCCGGTGGTGATTTCTGGTATCCCCAAGGCAACGCGTGACCGCCTGTAAGGGCTCGCGCCGGGAAGGGGAGCGACCATGCCTCGCCCTGCACCTGCCGACATTACGTTCTTATCCTCGCTGCATTCGGGAACGATTCTGTCCTGCCCCGATTGTGGCATGGGTCTGTATATGCTGACCAAGAAGGTCCAGCGCGGGGGACGCTTTGCCGGCTCGGTCAAATCCCTGGCCGGCGTGCCGGAATACGCGGGCGGCGGGATGCCGAGGCGGTGTCCGCTGTGCAAACGCGGAGAATGGTGGTATCCACCGGGCACGGTGCATACCCTGCAACACGGCTGGGTAGAGTGATACGGGAGGCCGATTGATGCCGACAGAGTCGTCTACGATCAAGGATTATCACGTCCATGTATATTTTGACCGCGAGACCCAGACGGCGGCGGAGCGGGTGCGGGACGGCCTGGCCGAGCACTTTGACGTCGAGTTGGGTCGCATCCACTTCAAGGCGGTCGGTCCACACCCGCAGTGGATGTATCAGGTGAAGTTCAACCCCGGCCAGTTCGGCCGACTCGTACCCTGGCTGATGCTCAACCACGAGGACTTGAACGTGCTGATTCATCCACAGACCGGCGACGACGTGGCCGACCACTCGGATAACGCCCTGTGGCTGGGCCGCAAGCTGAGATTAAAGCTTGGCTTCATGAAAAAGATGGCGGCCAAGAAACGCGCCCAGGTCAAAGTCTGAGACGCGTGTCCCGTCCGACCTCCCCATGCCTGTCCAACTCAGCTTAAGCGTTGTCGATCAGTCCCCGGTCCGTCAGGGTGGGACGGCTGGCGACGCGCTGCACGAAACCATCGCCCTGGCCCAGGCGGTCGAAGCCCTGGGCTATCAGCGCTACTGGGTGGCCGAGCATCACAGTCTGCCCGGCTTTGCCGGCACCTGTCCCGAGGTCATGGTCGGCCAGATTGCGGCCCGGACCTCCCGGCTGCGGGTCGGCAGCGGCGGGGTCATGCTGTCCCACTACAGCGCGCTCAAGGTGGCCGAGACCTTTCGGATGCTGGAGTCGCTGTATCCGGGCCGGATTGACCTCGGTATCGGCCGGGCGCCGGGCAGTGACCAGCGCACCGCCGCCGCCCTGGCCTACCCAGGCAAGATGCGCGACATCCAGGATTTTCCCGAACAGGTCGATCATGTCATCTCCTATCTGGGCGACGCCATGGACCCGTCTCATCCGTTTGCCGCAATCAAAGCCGGACCCAGCCCGCCTGCTACCCAGCCCGAGGTATGGCTGTTGGGCTCGGGCATTGACTCGGCCCTGCTGGCCGCCGAACGGGGACTGCCGTTCAGCTACGCGTATTTCTTTGGCGCCGGCGTCGAGCACGGACCGGCCATTGTCGAGCACTACCGGCGTCGCTTCCGTCCGTCCGAGCATTTGGCCGAGCCACGGGTGAATGTCGCCGCCCAGGTCTTGTGCGCCGAGACCGAAGAACAGGCGCGCCGGCTGGCCCTGAGCCGTAACCTGGTTCGGCTCAATATCATTCGCGGCCGCGGGACCGGGGTGCCGCCGGTCGAGGAGGCCGAGGCGTATCCCTACAGCCCCCAGGAACGGGCCTATCTGGAGCAGCAGAGCCGGGTCAATATCGACGGCGACCCCGAGCAGGTCAAGGCCAAGCTTGAGCGGCTGGCCGAGCTGTACGAGACCACCGACCTGAGTGTGGTGACAATCTGTTATGCCTTTGCCGACCGGCTGCGGTCGTATGAGCTGATCGCCCAGGCGTGCGGGCTCACGCCTCCCGATACTGTCCGCGCCTGACCGCCCGCACCCGGACCCCATGTGGTGCAGCCCAGCGGGTGAATGTCGCCGCGTTCTCGATCATGCTTTGCATTCCTCGCTTGGAGGCGGCCCCTCCTCTCCCACAAATCCCCCTGCGCTTCCGCGCTTCCCCCTTTGCCAAAGGGGAATCGAGGGGAATTTTTCCGGTGCGAGAGCCGCGGTCAGAGAGCGTCGCTGTTGTTCGTCCAATCAACGCTGATCGGATAAGGAATAGAGCGTGAGGTACCGGACAGGAGCAGGGAGGGGGCCATGCATCGATCCGAGGCGTGGATTCTTCTTTTTCATTATGCTACACCGGGGGCGGTCCTGTTCATGAAAGCGAGGAAGAAAACATATGACAGATTTTCATGTTGCGCCGCTGGATGCGAGCTTTGGAGCGGTGGTGACCGGACTCAAGCTTGCCGACCTTGATGATGCCGCCTTCAGCCGACTCTATGACACCTGGCTTGAGTACGCGCTGCTCGTCTTCCCGGATCAGCACCTGTCGAATGACCAGCAGGTCGAATTTGCCACCCGCTTCGGTGAGCTGGAGTTCGATCTGGTGGCGATCAGCAATGTGAAAAAGGATGGCAGCGTGCGGGTCGAAGACGATGCGGACGGAGTCATTCAGGTGCTCAAGGGCAACATGGGCTGGCATTGCGACAGCACCTATATGCCCGTACAGGCCAAGGGCGCGGTGTTCACGGCGCATGTCGTGCCGTCGTCGCGCGGTGAAACCGGATGGGCTGATCTGCGGGCCGGCTACGATGCCCTTGGCGCGGCCACCAAAGAGAAAGTCGCCAAGCTGTCGGCCTACCATTCGCTGCGCTATTCGCAGAAAAAGGCCGGCTTCACGCCCAAAGCCGACGGCGACTATAACGGCTATGGTCTGGATGTCCAGGACCCGCCGCTCAGGCCCCTGGTCAAAACGCATCCCGAGACCGGGCGGAAGTCGCTGCTGATTGGCCGCCACGCCTACGGCATTCCCGGCATGGACCCGGACGAATCCGAAGCCTTCCTCAAGTCCCTGGTGGACCATACCTGCCAGCCGCCCCGCGTCTATCACCATAGCTGGAAGGTCGGCGACGCGGTGGTGTGGGATAACCGTCGCCTGCTGCACCAGTCCTGCCCGTGGGATATGACCGAAGCCCGGGTGATGTACCACGCGCGCATCGCCGGCGACCCGGCGTCCGAATTCGCCGACCCGAGTTAGTCGGCTGCGGAGCCGAGAAGCAGTCCCCGTTCAAGCAGCGAGTTTCCAAGCCAGAACAGTTGTCTGCTCTGACTGCGGTTCGCCCGTCGAGAAAATCTCCCTCAGTCCCCCTTTGGCAAAGGGGGAAGCGCGCCAGCCCACCTTGCTCCATCAGTTGCGGGGACGGCCGGTGTGGTCGAAGCGTCCGTTGCGCAGAAAGAAAATCGTCTGCCGGATCACCTCGGCCGAGCGCATCATGAAGGTATGCGTGTGGGGCAGGGCGAGAAAGTCTTGCATCCCCGCGAGCTTGGTGCTCTCAAGCGCGACCTTGCCGTCGTCGGCACCCGGCAGGAATCGGGAAAAGACAGGATTGAGGCTGCGGGTTCCGGCAATGACGCCGACCACGAACCGGGCTGGCCCGAGTTGGCGGGGCAGGCTGTCCTCGCCGGTGCCAAGCTGAAAGCCGGCCGGTCCGTTCCACAGGCCGAAGCCGGGAAGCGCCGATAGCTTGTCAACGACCTGACTTCCCCTGTTGGGCGGTCCGAGCATCACCACCCGGCCAAGCTTGGGCAAGTGATGCTCGGCCAGATCATACTCGGCCAGATAGTAGCGCACCAGGATGCCGCCCAGGGAATGGGTCACGACATGCACGGTCTCGGCCCGCCGGCTGTGGCAGGCCGCGAGGCCCTTTTCCATTGCCAGGGGGGCGAGCTGCTCAATGGCATACTTCCGGGATGGATAGTCGATGTTGGCGACGGCGAAACCCGCGTCCGTAAGCGCCTCCTCAAGCCGCGCCATGGACGCGGCCGTGCGCGCAAGGCCGTGGAGCAGCACCACGCATTCGGGCGCGTGGCCGACCCGTCCGGCTGCTGCGGAGAGCGGCAGAGCGCTCGCCAGGACAGCGGCGGACAGCCACACCAGAAGACGCATCGTCCGCAAGCGGGCCGGATGCGGTCCTTGGCCGTCGAGCCCATCTATCGGCAGTGGGGCATGACCTCGGTGGCAAACAGCTCCATGGAGCGCCTGACCGTGGTCGGCTCGATCAGCCCGCCCTGGTTGAAGTAGCCGATGAATTCGTCCATCTGAAACTCGTCCTGCAGAGCCTTGATGCGCTCAATGCAGTGGGCCGGGTCGCCAAACACGCCCATGCGTCGGTCCACTCCGTCGTAGTTGACCCGCTCCAGCCGTTCCAGGACCTGCTGAAACGCCTCAAAACTCTTGACCGGAGCCGTGCTCAGGGGCTTGAGACGCTCGCCCGCCGCCTTGAAGAAGTGCATCAGGCTGGCCTCGCACTCCTGGCGCGCCTGCTCGCGGCTGTCCGACACATGGATCGGAAACATCAGGGCTACGTCTTGACGCACCTCAGACCCCAGCGCGTCCCGATGGACGCCGAGGTACTCGCGCAGTTTATCCGGCGGGTTGATCAGCGGCGAGGCAAAAATGGGTGTGCCCAGCCGTCCGGCAATGGTGAAGGTGTCGGGGCTGTTGGCGGCCAGGCGAATCGGAGGGTGCGGCTTCTGGAGTGGCTTGGGGACAACCGACAGCTCCTGGGTCTGGTAGTAACGGCCCTGGTAGGAAAACGACTCCTGGGTCCAGGCCTTGAGCATCACCTCCAGGGCCTCCTCGAAGCGCTCCCGACTCTCTTCCTGGGGCACGTTATAGCCCAGGTAGTGGACCGGCGCGGTGCCCCGGCCTACGCCCAGTTCCAGGCGACCGCCGCTCAGCACGTCGGCCGTGGCCGCCTCCTCGGCGATCTTGATCGGGTTATGGAGGGGCAGCAGGGTCACCGCCGTGCCGAGCCGAATCCGCTGGGTGCGCTGGGCTGCGGCGGCCAGGATCATCAGCGGCGAGGCCGAAATGGACGAGCGCCGACCAAAGTGCAGTTCGCCCAGCCACACCGCGTCAAAGCCGACCCGATCGCCGACCTCAATCTGAGCCAGGATGTCCTGAAAGCGT
The DNA here is from genome assembly GCA_965243735.1 of uncultured Binatia bacterium (SeqCode). Lineage (GTDB taxonomy): Bacteria > Desulfobacterota > Binatia > Bin18 > Bin18 > JAAXHF01. The sequence continues at coordinate 211,468 of CBDEVZ010000008.1, read as the reverse complement.
TGCTGCTCGGACTGGGTGTCGTCACACGGCAGCTGATCGAAGAATCCAAAACGCATACTCTCTCCTTTATGCTCAGCCCTGGGCCGGCGTGGCCTTCACGCCGTGCTGGAGGCTGCCCTTGCCCGACACAAAATCGTGCAGATGCTGGAGGCCGGTCAGAAAACGGACCAGATTCTGCGGAGCGGGCACGACCGGCACCATGCTCAAGGCGTACAGGGCCTTGTAGAAACTCTCCCGCTGCTGCCAGTTCTGGTTCATGTCGCAGATCGGCCGCGCCCAAGCCGCCGTTTCCAGCAGCAGCATCAGCCCGTGCAGCAGGACTCTGTCGCCCAGGGCCTGGAGCTGCCGGTCCTGGGTGTGCAGGCAAAAGCGAAAGGCCGGGTCGGCGCACGGGTCGTCGTGCTCGGCCGTGACCGAGAACAGGCCGAGCCGCAGGGCTGACAGCTCGGCCGACAGCCAGCTGGTGAACTTGGCGATATCAATGGCAAAATCGCCCCGGCCAATCCCCAGCGGGGCCAGGGGGTCGATCAGCACCAGCTGGGGGCAGGGCTGGCCGATGCTGGGGACATAGACCAGGATGTTGTCCGGATACAGATCGCCGTGCACTTTACGGACGATCCGGGGGCGGAGTTGTTGGCGCAGGCAGGCGGTGTCCTTGATGGCGGCCAGGAGGGAAAAGATATTGGGCAGGCTGGCGCCGTTGACGGTGATGCTGGGTGCGGCCATCAGTCCGGTGAAGGCCGGCAGCTCGGACAGCCGGTGGGCGTAGTGCTCGAGCAGGCCGACCAGCTTGTCCGGGTAGGCGGCGGTTTCCTGAGGATAGGTAATCGAAAAAATGTCCTCGAACATGAGTTGCAGGACGTGGCCAATCAGGGCCAACTCCTGTTCCTGGTCGAGCTGCTGGTTCAGGATCAGGTCGGACAGGACCATCCAGCCCTCACCGAAATACGGCATGTCATAAAAGACCGGATGACCGTTGTCGGCGTGTTTGTGACTGCGCAAGACCTGGGGGAAATAGTGGTGGACCGCCGCCGGGACATCTTCAAGCCAGGCAATCTCGGCCGGCAGGCTGCCGCTGATCTCGGGCTTGGTCTGTTTGCGGACGATGGTTCCCCATCGCTCATCAGTCAGCAAAAACAGACACTCGCTGTATCCCTCGCGCAACAGTCGCACGGCCCCTCCCAGGACTGGCCAGATATCCGGCAGTCCTACTCACTTTTGGGGTGGACTGTCAAGACAAGTTCCGGCGGGCGGGATGCAAGCCGCCGAAGCCGCCGGTGTTGGTCTTTGGCGGTGGATGGGCTAGCCTACGGACATCACTTCTGGGTTGAAAGGCGCATATGGAATACACAGACATCCGTGTTGAGGTCCAGGACAGCATAGCCACCGTCACGCTCAACCGTCCCGACAAACTGAACGCCTACACCACGCTGATGGGCGATGAGCTGACCCACGCCTACGAGTCGCTCGGCAAACGCGACGATGTGCGGGTGATTCTGATGACCGGTGCGGGTCGCGGCTTCTGTGCCGGGGCGGATATCGGCGGGGTGTTTCAGAAGGGCATTGACCAGCGCGAGCAGGGCGGGCAGGCCGAGGCTGCCCGGGGCGGCGCGATTGCCCACCCCCGCTCCGGCCTCCAGTATGCGATCCACAACTGTCCCAAGCCGACCCTGGCCGTCATCAACGGCGTGGCGGTCGGCATCGGGCTGACCCTGACCCTGATCCAGGACATGCGCATCATGGCCCAGGAGGCCAGCCTGGGGGCCATTTTCGCCAAAATGGGCCTCATCCCCGAGCTGGGTTCGACCTTCATGCTGCCGCGTTTGATCGGGCTGTCCAAGGCCCTGGAGCTGGTCTATACGGCCCGCATGGTCAAGGCCCAGGAAGCCCTGGAGCTGGGGCTGGTCAACCGGGTCGTGCCGGCCGAGGGGCTGCTGGCGGCCGCCCGCGAGCTGGCCGCCCAGATGGCGTCCCTCCCGCCGCTGGCCCTGGCCGTTGCCAAGCGGGCCCTGCAACAGGGCGCGGAGAATGACTTTGACGCTGCGGTGCAGACCGAGACCTTTGGACTCGACTATCTGTTCAAGACCCACGATCATCAAGAGGCGGTGGCGGCCTTTTTGGAAAAACGCGAGCCCCAGTTTCGGGGCAAATAAGTCCGGGCGCGGCTTCCTACAGGCCGAGCACGTCCCGCATGGTGTACAGGCCCGGGACTTGGTCGGGCAGCCAGGCTGCGGCGCGTAGCGCGCCGCGCGCCAGACACTCGCGGCTCTGAGAGCGGTGGATCAGTTCCAGCCGTTCGCCAAAACCGGCAAACAGCACGGTGTGATCGCCGACCACGTCTCCCCCGCGTAGGGACTGGACGCCGATTTCCTCGTCGGTGCGCTGGCCGGTGATGCCGTGCCGGCTGAAACGCGCCTGCTCCTCGAAGTCCTTGCCCTGGGCCTCGGCAATCGTCCTGCCCAGGGCCAGGGCCGTGCCGCTCGGGGCGTCGATTTTATAGCGGTGATGGATTTCGATGACCTCGGAATCAAAACCGTCCTGCAGGATGCGCGCCGCATCCGAGACCAGCTTGAGCAGGACATTCACCCCCACACTCATATTCGGCGCAATGATGGTTCGCGTCCGGGGGGCCAACTGTTCGGCCTCGGCCCGCTGCTCGGCGGACAGACCGGTGGTCCCAATCGCAATTGCCGCGCCCGTTGACGCGGCGGTGCGCAGATGGTCCAGGGCGGCCTCGGCCACGGTGAAGTCCAAGGCCACGGTATCCGGCGTGGCGACCGCCGCGTAATCGTCAACAACGCTGACGCCCAGCGCGCCTATCCCGGCCACTTCCCCGGCATCGCTACCCACCGCCGGATGACCGGCCGCCTCGACCGCGCCGACCAGATGCAGTGCGGCGTGGTCGTGGATGAGGCTGACCAGCAGCCTGCCCATGCGCCCGGCGGCGCCACAGACAACGACATTGGCCGTCATGCGTGTGTCCCTCCTTAGAGAGGAAACGTGTCAACAGGTTCATGTGGTTGAGGACACGTTTCCTCTTTGTGCCACAGGCAATCGCAACTAGCTGTCGAGACAGCCAGCGTCTTTGAGTGCGGTGGTCAGCTTGGCCAGATTGCCCTCGGCCATGGGCACCAGGGGCAAGCGCAGTTCCAGCTCGCACTTGCCCATCAGGGCCAGGGCCGTTTTGGCCGGAATGGGGTTGGTTTCGAGAAAGACCGCCCGGATGAGCGGCACCAGTTCGAGTTGCAGGGCTGAGGCCGTGTCCCAGTCCTTGGCCAGGCCGGCGTTGACCACCGCCGCCATTTGCTTGGGAGCGACATTGGCGACAGTGCTGATCACGCCCTTACCGCCCAGCGCCATCATGGAAAAGGTCAGCGCGTCCTCGCCGGACAGGACAGCCAGCTTGTCCTCACACGCCAGCCGGATATTGATGACCTGGTCAATCGATCCGGTAGCCTCCTTGACCCCGACGATATTGTCGAGTTCGGCCATGCGGGCCATAGTCGCCGGCTCGATATTTGAGCCCGTCCGACTCGGGATATTGTAGAACACGATCGGAAAGCCGGGCACGGCCTGAGCGACTGCTTTATAGTGCTGGTAAATGCCCTCCTGGGTGGGCCGGTTGTAGTAGGGCGAGATCATCAGCGCCCCGTCGGCCCCGACCTCCTGAGCCTCGCGGGTCAGCCGGATGGCCTCGGCGGTTGAGTTGGACCCCGTGCCGGCAATGACCGGGACGCGTTTGTTGACGACCTCGACCGCCAGCTTGACGACCTGGGTATGTTCTTCGTGCGACAAGGTGGCCGACTCCCCGGTTGTGCCGCACGGTACGATGCCGTGCGTGCCGCTCTCGATCTGCCATTCGATCATGGCGGCCAGCGCCTGTTCGTCAACCCGGCCGTTCTTGAAGGGGGTAACCTGTGCAACAAATGAGCCCGCAAACATAACGCCTCCGGATGGCACGGGGCAGCCTGATCGCCAAACACGCCGCCCCGTGGCTGAAAGGTCAAAGCATGAGTCCTAGACCTCGACCGTGCCCTCAAACACTTCTTCGGCGGCGCCGGTCATATACACGTGCCCGTCGGCTGTCCGCCATTCAATGTCAAGGTCTCCACCGCGCAGATGAACGCTGACCCGCCGCTCGGCCCTGTCGGTCAGCATGGCGGCGACCGCCGCCGCGCAGGCGCCGGTGCCGCACGCCCAGGTTTCGCCGGACCCGCGCTCCCAGACCCGCATGTTCAGCTCGGTCGGACTGACGACCTGGATGAATTCGGTATTGACCCGGTCGGGAAAGAGGGGATGGTGCTCGAACTTGGGGCCCAGCGTTTCCAGAGCCAGGGGCTCGACATCCTCGACAAAGGTCACACAGTGGGGGTTGCCCATGGACACGCAGGTGACCTGATATGCCGTCCCGTCAACGGTCAGGGGCTGATCGATCATCTGGCCCGGTGTGGCGAGCGGAATCTGTCGGCCGTCGAGAATCGGCTCGCCCATATCGACCGTCACCCGCGTGACGGCGCTGTCTTCAAGCTCCAGAAAGAGGACCTTGAGGCCCGAGTCGGTATCAATCTTCAAGGGATTGTCGCGGGCCAGGCCGTGGTCGTAGACGTATTTGCCCACACACCGGATCCCGTTGCCGCACATCGCTCCCCGGCTGCCGTCGGCGTTATACATCTCCATGCGGGCGTGGGCGGTGGGCGAGGGGCAGATCAGGATCAGGCCATCGCCGCCAATGCCGGTCCGCCGTTCGCTCAGCCGCCGGGCCAGGCTGGGAGGATCGGTCACTGCGGTCGAGAAGGTGTTGACGTACACATAATCGTTGCTGATGCCGTGCATTTTGGTGAAAGGCAGTTTCATCGTCATGTGTCCCAGGTGTTGGCCGTATCACGCGGATCGGCGGGCGCGGGCGTACTACGAGCCGGCCTGCCAGACGTGCTGGACCATGTTCGAGGGGATACTATAGTCCCCGTCTAATGTAAACGCCTGAATGCGGTACTGATAGCGGGTGCCGGCATGGAGCTGGGCGTCGGTGAAACGGAAGCGCTGGGTCTGACGAAAGCGGTCGCGGTCGTCGACTGGAATCGTGGCCAGGCGTCTGAACTCGCCCAGCTGGCCGGCTTTGGGATGGGCTGCGCGCAGCACCACAAAGCCGCCCAGGTCGTCCATGTCGCGGCCGTCGGCATAGGTCTCGGGCCGATTCCAGCGCAGCTCAATGGCGCTGTCGCTGGCCGTTAGCCGCAGGTCGCTGATGGCCTGGGGAGCCACGAGTTCGGGCGGATACACCGGGGTCTTGTGTCCGCAGGCGGTGATCAGCCACAGGCTCACCGCCAAAGAGACCACGTGGCGAAGCGTCACCGTTACACCCCAATCTCTTGCAGGCGTTTGTGGACGTTGGCCCGCGCGGTTCCGCCGGCCGAGCGGCGCCGGTCGACCGCCGCCTCCAGGCTCAGGCGGGGGAGCAGGTCGGACTCAAATGCCGCCGAGAAGCCCTGCCAGTCCTCGAGCGACAGCTGCTCCAGGCCGATGTTGTCGGACAGGCAGCGACGCACCACCCGGGCCACGATGTCGTGCGCTTTTCTGAACGGCACACCCTTTTCCACCAGGTAGTCGGCGACATCGGTCGCCAGGGTGAAGCCGCCCAGGGCTGCGGCCTGCATCCGGTCAGGCCGAAACACCAGCTGGCCGAGCATGGCTTCGAGCACGCTGAGCATGCTCTTGACGGTATCGACCGTATCAAACAGCGGCTCCTTGTCCTCCTGGAGGTCCCGATTATAGGCCAGGGGCAGGCCCTTGAGCGTGGTCAGCAGAGCGAACAGGTTGCCGTAGACCCGGCCTGTCTTGCCCCGGATGATCTCGGGCACGTCGGGATTTTTCTTCTGGGGCATCATCGAGCTGCCGGTGGCAAAGGCGTCCGGCAGCTCGATGAACTGAAACTCGCTGCTGGCCCACAGCACCAGCTCCTCGGCAAACCGACTCAGGTGCATGCTGATCATGGCGCTGACCGACAGAAACTCGACCAGAAAATCCCGGTCGGCCACGGTATCGAGGCTGTTCGTGCTGACCCGGGCAAAACCGAGCAGACGGGCCACATAGGCCCGGTCTATCGGCAGGCTGGTGCCGGCCAGGGCGCCGGCTCCGAGTGGCAGCACATTGATCCGCTGCCGGCATTCCTGCAAACGCTCGGCGTCGCGGTCCAGCATGTCGTAATAGGCCAGCAGGTGATGGGCCAGCAGCACCGGCTGGGCGCGCTGTAGGTGGGTATAGCCCGGCATGACCACGTCACGGTGCCGCTTGGCCAGCCGGGCCAGGCGTTTCTGGAGCGCGGTCAGCAGCTTGTGGATATGCCGAGTTTCCTCGCGCAGGTACAGGCGGACATCCAACAGGACCTGGTCATTGCGGCTCCGGGCGGTGTGCAGCTTGCCGCCCAGCAGACCGATTTTCTCGGTCAGACGCCGCTCGACCGCCATGTGGATATCTTCGTCCGAGGCCAGAAACGGGAACCGGTTCTGCTCGATCTCTCGCTGAACCCGCTCCAGACCCTTGCGGATTTTTTCCCCTTCGGCCGGGGTCAGCAGCTTCTGTTTGACCAGCATCTTGCAGTGGGCCTGGCTGCCCTGGATGTCGTAACGGGCCAGCCGCCGATCAAAGGCCAGGGAAGAGGTGAAGGCCTCCATCCTGGGATCGGCCGCCGCCTCAAAACGTCCGGCCCAGGCTTTTGTCCCGGTGGCCGTCTGTGTTCTGCGCTTCATACCGACCGCAGTATTATTGCTGGGCCAGCGCCCGCAGCCGCAGCCGCAGGGCGTTAATCCGGATAAAGCCCTCGGCGTCGGCCTGGCGATAGTCTCCGCCGGCCTCGAAGGTCGCCACCTCGGGGTTGTAGAGGGTCTTATCCGACTTGCGGCCGACCACAATCACGTTGCCCTTGTAGAGTTTGAGGCGCACCGTGCCGCTGACGTTGGTCTGGGCTTCGTCAATCGCCGCCTGCAACATCTCGCGCTCCGGGGCAAACCAGTAGCCGTAGTAGACCATCTCAGCATAACGCGGGACGAGTGAGTCGCGCAGGTGGAGGGCTTCCCGGTCGAGGGTCAGCGATTCAACCGCCTGGTGGGCGATGTGCAGGATCGTTCCGCCCGGAGTTTCGTACACACCGCGCGATTTCATGCCGACATAGCGGTTTTCAACCAGATCAATCCGACCGATGCCGTGCTTGCCGCCGAGTTCGTTCAGCCTGGCCAGCAGCCTGGCCGGCGACAGGGGCTGGCCGTTGACTGCGGTCGGGTTGCCGGACTGAAAGTCGATCTCAATATACTCGGGCGTATCCGGCGCCTGCTCGGGCGATACCGACAGGACAAACATGTCGTCGTAGGGTTCCTGCCACGGGTCTTCGAGCACGCCGCCCTCAAAGCTGATGTGCAGCAGGTTACGGTCGGTGCTGTACGGCTTTTCTGCGGTGACGGGGATGGGGATGGCGTAGCGCTCGGCGTAGGCGATCAGCTCGGTGCGCGAGTTCATGTCCCACTCCCGCCACGGCGCAATCACCTGGATATGGGGTTCGAGGGCGTAGTAGGTCAGCTCGAAGCGGACCTGGTCGTTGCCCTTGCCGGTGGCGCCGTGCGAGACCGCCCGGGCGTCTTCCTGGCGGGCGATTTCGATTTGGCGCTTGGCGATCAGCGGCCGGGCAATAGAGGTGCCGAGCAGATAGCCGCCCTCGTAAAAGGCGTTGGCCCGGAACATGGGAAAGACAAAGTCGCGCACAAACTCTTCGCGCAGGTCGTCAATGTAAATCTTACTCGCCCCGACCTGGGTGGCCTTGTCCTCAACCGGGGCGAGTTCCTCGCCCTGACCCAGGTCGGCACAGAAGGCGATGACCTCGCACCGATAGGTCTCGATCAGCCAGCGCAGGATGACCGAGGTATCCAGACCGCCACTGTACGCCAGAACCACTTTTTGTATATCCGCCACAGCAAAACACCTACTGAGATGAAGTGGCGGCAGCCTACCACGCTGCCAGCGGCAAGACAACGGAGCGAGGGCTTAGAGCGTTTTACGTTAGGCTGTAGCCAAGCCGCTCCGCTCTCATCATGCCGGACGTGATCCGGCATCCAGAGGCGGGGGCTCAGAGGCTGGATTCCTGCTTGCGCAGGAATGACAGGCCGCTACACAGGATCGTAATTTGCTCTAAGGGCTGGAGTGCTCTGGGCTGCTCACGTTATTTGACCGTAAGAGACAGGGTCGCCTGACTGCGTCGCTTCGGCCGCACGGTAATCTGCACGTCTTGACCAAGCTTTGTCAGCAGTTCCATCAGTTTTCCCACAGAGAAGGAACCCGAGCGGTTACGCATTAACAGCGAGACATGTGGCTGCTTGAGTCCCAGCACGGCGGCCGCTTGTGTTTGGGTTAAGCCGCGCGCCTTGATAAGCCGGTAGAGCTGTAAGGTGAGATGTGCCTTGAGTTGTTCTTGACCGGGGTTCGGGAGCCCAAGATCCGCAAAAATATTGCCGCTGCTGTCTTCCACAATAGGAGGGCTGTCCTTCTTCATATCAGCTCTGCCTTTCCCTAAAGTCGTGTTCCGCAGCTTTCAAACGCCGCTGAATCAATTCGATATCCTTGCGGGGCATGGCCTTGGCCGTTTTCGATTTTTTTTGAAACACGTGCAGCACATAGATGATCTCTCGGAACTGCACCGTATATACACCTCGATAGGTGTCAGTCCGGTAGTCGGCAACAATCTCTAGCACCGTGCTTCCACCAAAGCCCCTGAGTGGCTTCGCTGCTGGGTCCATCTCACCCTGTTGGGCGGCATACAAAGCTTGGCCAATATCACGCCGTACCTGTAGTGGCATGGCCCTCAGATCCCGCCGACTGGATCCCATCCATACCACTGGTTTAAGCGCGTCCGCCATGAGACAGATATACAAATATTTGTATAGATTGGCCAGAGCGCGTGACTATGTTCAAGAAGCTTCTTGTTGTGCTTATTAAGCTGTCAGCCCGGGCGGGAAATGCGGCTTGTCCGGTACGGAGGCTAGTCCAGCAGCAGCCAGACCATGACCGCTTTTTGTACGTGCAGGCGGTTCTCGGCCTGCTCCAGAACGACGGATTGCGGACCGTCCAAGACCTCGGCGCTGATCTCCTGGCCGCGATGGGCGGGCAGACAGTGCATGACCAGGGCCTCGGGCTTGGCCAGCGCCAGGACCTCGGCGTTGAGCTGGTAGGGGGCAAAAGCCTGCTGCCGGGCGGCGCTCTCGTCTTCCTGGCCCATGCTGGTCCACACGTCGGTGTAGACCACATCGGCTCCGCCCACGGCGTCTTGCAGCGCGTGGCTGATCCGGATGTCCCCGCCCGCTGTTTGGGCGGCCGCCAGTAGCTCGGCGTCGGGCTCGTAGCCCGGCGGACAGGCCAGCCGAAAGCTGATGGGTAGCTTGGCGGCCACGTTCAGCCACGAGTTGACGACATTATTGCCGTCGCCGACAAAGGCGATGCGCAGGCCGTCGAGCCGGCCGCGCTGTTCGATCAGGGTCAGGCAATCGGCCAGAATCTGACACGGGTGGGAGAGATCCGACAGGCCGTTGATGACCGGGACCGTTGCCTGCTCGGCGAGTTCGAGAACAATCTGGTGGGCAAAGGTACGGACCATGATCAGGTCAACCCAGCGCGACAGGTTGCGGGCCACGTCGGTCGGGGATTCGCGTGTGCCGAGACCAATGTCCGCCGGGGACAGATACACCGCGTAGCCGCCCAGCTGCACCATGCCGGCCTCGAAGGTGACCCGGGTGCGCAGGCTGGGCTTCTCGAAGAGCATGGCCAGGGTTTTGCCGCTCAGCAGGGGATGGGCCTGGTCGGCCCGGCGCTCGCGCTTGAGCCGCTGGGCCAGGGAAAAGATGGCGCTGAGCTGGTCTGGTTCAAGGTCGCTGATACTGACCAGGTCGCGTTTCATTGCTGGGCCAACACGTTTTCGAGAATCGCGACGCCTTCGTCAATTTCGGCCTGCGTAATAATGAGCGGCGGGATAAAACGCAGCACCGTACCGGCCGCGCAGTTGATCAGCAGGCCCTGGTCCAGGCAGGCGTTGACAATGTCCGCCCCGTCCCGGTCGAGCGCAGCGCCCAGAATCAGGCCCTGGCCGCGCACCTCGGTAATGCACGAGAACTTGGCTTGCAGGTCTTGCAGCTTGGTCAGGAAGTAGGCGCCCATCTTTTGGCAGTTTTCCAACACGCCGCCGTTCAGCAGGGTGTCGATGACCGCCACGCCTGCGGCGCAGGCGACCGCATTGCCGCCAAAGGTGGAGCCGTGGGTGCCCAGGTTCAAGCTTTCGGCAATCTCGGCCCGAGCGACCATCGCGCCGACCGGAATGCCGCCGCCCAGCGCCTTGGCCAGGGGCATGATGTCCGGCTCGATGTCCGCGTGCTCATAGGCGAACAGCATGCCGGTGCGGCCGATGCCGACCTGCACCTCGTCGGCGACCAGCAGCAGGTCGTGGCGGTCGCAGATGTCGCGCAGCCCCTTGAGATAGCCCGGTCGGGGAACCACGACACCGCCCTCACCCAGAATGGGCTCGACCAGGATCGCCACGGTCTTGTCCGAGACCGCGGCCTCCATCGCCTCCAGGTCGTCGTAGGCGACGTAGCGAAAGCCGTCCAGCACCGGCCCGAAGCCCTGGCGGACCTTTTCCTGGCCGGTGGCGGCAATCGTGGCCATCGTTCGCCCGTGGAAGGAGCCCAGGACGGTCAGAATTTCGTAGCGTCCGTCGCGCTTATCCACACCGTATTTGCGGGCCAGCTTGATCGACGCCTCGTTGGCCTCGGCGCCGCTGTTGCAGAAAAAGACCTTGTCACCAAACGAGTGGCTGCACAGCAGCTCGGCCAGCCGCGCCTGGGGCACGGTGTGGTGCAAATTGGAGATATGGGTCAGGGTGGAAACCTGATCCTGTACCGCCCGGACCACGGCCGGATGGCACTGTCCGAGGTTCATGACGGCCAGGCTGGCAAACAGATCCAGATACTCCTTGCCCTCGGCGTCCCACAGCCGACAGCCCTCGCCGCGCACAAAGGCGACCGGAAAGCGGGCGTAGGTGTTGCACAGATACTGGGTGTTCAGATCAATAATGTCCTGGTTGGTCATGCGCTCCTCCGGACGACCTCGGTGCCGACCCCCTCCCTGGTAAACAGCTCCAACAGGATGGCGTGGCGGACGCGGCCGTCAATAATATGGGTCTTGCGAACCCCGCCGTGCAGAGCTTCAAGACAACACTCGACTTTGGGAATCATGCCCGCACTGATGGTGTGGCGGTCAATCAGGGTCTTGGCCTGTTCGCTGCCGAGGGTGGAGATCAGGGCGCCATCGTCGTCTTGAATGCCCTCGACATCGGTCAGCAGGATGAGCTTTTCGGCCTGCAGAGCCTGGGCGACTTTTCCGGCGACCAGGTCGGCGTTGATATTATACGTGGTGCCGTCCCGGCCGATGCCAATCGGAGCGATAACGGGGATGAAATCGGCGCCGGTCAGGGAGTGGACCAGGTCGGGGTTGACGCCGACGACCTCTCCGACCTGACCGATATCGCGGCGTTGGGGCGGCTGGCCGTCTGTCACGAACATCTTGCGGGCCACAATCATGTCCCCGTCTTTACCGCTCAGGCCGACCGCTCGGCCGCCCTGGCGGTTGATCAGGGTCGCAATCTCCTTGTTGAGCTTGCCCAGCACCATCTCGACCACTTCCACGGTGGCGGCGTCGGTGACGCGCATGCCGCGTACGAATGTCGAGCTGATGTCCAGCCGCTCCAGCATATGGCCGATCTGGGGACCCCCGCCGTGGACCACGACCGGATTCATGCCGGTAACCTTGAGCAGCACAATGTCCTGGGCAAAGTGTTGCTTGAGATCCTCGTCCTGCATGGCGTGGCCGCCATACTTGATGACCAGGGTCTTGCCCGAGAAGCGCTGCATATACGGCAGGGCTTCGAGCAGGGTGTCGGCTTTTTGAATCAGATCGTCCATAGTGAATGACAATCCCGTGTGGAAGACATATGCCCTGTCGCCTCAGACGGGTCAATAGGAGCCCCATTTTCTCGGCTCGCGGTCTTGGTTTCCGGCCGGCCTTGGGCTAAGTTCGGCATGGACAGTCGCCGATCACACCTGCATCGGGAGGCGAGTATTATGACACTCCGCATCACGCCCCTGAGTGACGCCTTGGGCGCCGAGGTCAGCGGGCTTAACTGGACGCGACCCATAGACGACGCAACCAGAGCCGCCATCATCGGCGCGTTTCTTGAGGCGCATCTGCTGTGCCTGCGCACCGCGCCCCTGACCCCGGCCGAATTTGTCCGGGTCGCCCGCTACTTTGGCGAGCCTCAGCTCCAGCTGCTGCGCGAGTATCGGGATAGCCACGTCCCCGAAGTGTCGGTCCTCGACAGCTCGTATAAGACGCCTGAGTCCAAGCCGGCCGATCTGTCCCGGCTGCGCCTGACGGGCTGGCACACCGACGACTCGTATTTTGCCGTCCCGGCCAAGGCGACCATGCTCCAGGCCTTGGCCATGCCCGAGTCCGGTGGCGAAACCTGTTTCTGCAATCTACAGGCCGCCTATGCCGACCTGCCTGAGGAGTTGAAAGATCGGGTGGACGGCCTGCGGGCCGTGCATAGCTACGATACGCTGCGCACTCCGGCTCGGGCTCAGCAACGCTCGACGGTTGAAAAACAGGAAACCCCGGACGTGGTCCACCCCCTGATTCGGACCCATGACGAGACCGGGCACAAAGCGATTTATCTGAACGCAAACCGGACCGACCGGATTGTCGATCTGGAGCGGCAGGAGAGCGACGCTTTGCTCGACCGGCTCCACGCCCACATGACCCAGGCCCGCTACCGCTACGATCACGCCTGGCGGGTCGGCGATGTGCTGGTCTGGGACAATCGGTGTCTGGTCCATTCGGTCAATATGGATTTTTCGGTCGGCCAGAGCCGGCGCCATCAGCGCATCCTGCTCAAGGGCTCGGTCCCGGTGTGAGGAAGACATGAGACATTTGCTGCTGCGGGCTGTCGTGTTTGCCGGCCTCGTCCTGATTGGTGTGGCGTGTACCCAGGAGACCCAGAACAAGTTCGGCCGGGCGGTCCAGAACTGGACCGGCACCGATGGGGTGCTGGAGATCTATGCGGGCGACAAGCTGGTCAAGCGCTTTCTTGAAATCGACAAGATTTCGACCGCAACCGGAACCGGCGACGGTGTGCCCCGGCCGTACCGCTTCGGCTACGGCGTGCTGGACGCCAACCTGAACGGCCTGTCTGACGACGGAGAGGCCAAGGTCTACTTTGAGTTCAGCGATTATTCGACCTCATACGTGTTCTACGAGAGTCCGTCTTGATTTGTTGACCGCAGTCCAACCGAGGTTTAATCGCCGAAGCTTGTCCCAACCAGACGCGCCGCTTCAACGAGGTGATGGTCCGGGGAGACCAGTTTCTTTTTCCCCGCGACCTCTTCCAAAGGCACGGGTCGGAGCTGCTGGTCCTGTACGGCCAGCATAAAGCCGTCGCGACCTTCCCGCAGCAACTGGGCGCAGCGCGTGCCCAGCCAGGTGGCAAGGACACGGTCCGTGGCCGAGGGCGTCCCCCCGCGTTGCAGATGACCAAGAATGCTCAGGCGCGACTCCTGGCCCGTCAGGCGCTCCAACTCCTGGGTAAGATGGATCGTATGGCCAACGTGTTCCTTATGGAATTTTTCCAGATTGGCCGAGGCCCTGTCCTTTTCTTGTCTGTCTTTGGCCTCTCTTTTTTGGTGCGCGAGTTCTCCGACCTTTTGGGCTTCACTAATAGACAGCGCGCCTTCTGCGACCACGACAATGCTGAAGTGCTTCCCCTGTCTGGTCCGTTCTCGAATAGTCTGGGCGACCCGCTCAATGTGATAGGGAATTTCCGGGATAAGAATGACATCCGCCCCGCCGGCCATGCCGGCCTGGAGAGCCAACCAGCCCGCCCTATGGCCCATCACTTCGACCACGATAATCCGGTCGTGGCTGGTCGCGGTCGAATGCAGCCGGTCTATGGCTTCGGTCGCGATGCCCACCGCAGTATTAAACCCGAACGTAATGTCGGTCTTGGCAATATCGTTGTCAATCGTTTTTGGCAGGGTAATGATATTCAGGTCCGCTTTTTTGAGACGCAGCGCGTTTTTCTGTGTGCCACCTCCGCCCAGACAGACCAGTGCATCCAGATGATGCCGCCGATAGGTATCAATGACGGCATCCGTCATGTCATGGATTTTGCCGCCAATGGACATCCGGTGCGGTTTATCCCGACTGGTGCCGAGAATGGTTCCGCCGTCGGTCAGAATGCCCGAGAGCGCTTTTCTGTCCAGCTCCAGGGTCTGATTCTGCACCAATCCACGGAAACCGTTTTGAAAGCCGATAAGCCGGATGTCATAGGCGTCCAGACAGGCCTTGCCGACCGCACGAATAGCCGCGTTGAGTCCGGGACAATCACCACCGCTGGTCAAAATACCGATGTATTGTGCCATGCGCCTATCTTACGGTCTCCGCCTGTTCGATGTCGAGAGCGGGTCACAAAAGCCGGCATGTGCAGAAGAATGTTTCGGACGCTGGCCGACCCTACTTCAGCCACAGGTAAATCTCGCGGATCGCGCTGTCCGGCTTGGGCTAGGCTGCCGCAGGTGTTTCAGGTCTTCGGCGGTGGTCTGCTGAATCAGAGTGTTTGCGGTATAGGCTGTAGATGTCGTCACCGTTGCTCATGCCGCCATCGTCCGCACGTCGTAGCGCGGGATATAGCGGTCTCTCGTGACGAGAACGAGGTCTTCGGCCTGGGCTTGGGCGACCAGAAATCGGTCGAACGGGTCCCGGTGGTGCATTGGCAGTTTGCCCGCCTGCTCAGCATGATGGAAGGTCAGCGGCAGATGCGTGAAGCCCTTTTCTTCAATCATCCCTGACAGATTGTCCGGTGCAGTCATGCGCCCCTTCGCCCGCTTGACCGCGATTTCCCACCCGGTAATGGCGCTGACAAAGACATCGTTGCGCGGGTCCGCGATTGCGCTGCGAGCGCCTTCTGTCAGTCTCGGAACATCGGACAGAGACCATACGAACGTGTGGGTATCCAGCAACAGACGCTGCACGGGTCAATCCTCGTCCGGGAAGATTTTCGAGTTCTCGATGGCATTGATGAGTTCTTCGTCGGGTTCGTCGAAGTCTGGAGACATCCAGATCTGCCCTTCCAAACCGCCGAGCTTTCGTTCCTTCAGACGCTCCCGATACGGCTCAAGCCGCAGATACGGTTCACCGGCCTTGGCGATGATGATTTCTTCGCCCTCCCAGGCCAGCTTACCGAGCCGCGAAAGCTGCGATTTTGCCTCGTGCATGTTCACTTTCATGGGACTCTCCGAATAGCTAAGTCCAGCTAAGTCTGAAATGCTGGGCGAGCCCTGTCAAGGTGGAAATCCCAGAGGAACGAGCTCACTAAGCGTCTTGGAAGTGTTGCCAATCAATCCCTAATTGTCGAACTGCGGCGCGAACCGTTCCCAATTTCAGGTCACGGCCGCCCTAATCTGGAATAACGGTTGCTCGTTGGTCAGGAGCAACCCACTTCCGATGTGGCCCACTACCTTTTCTGGCTCGTTCTTGACAACCAAGGACTGTGAGCTTCCGAGCGACTTCGCGATATTTCACCGGGCTGATATGACAGTTTCTAGCCACACGGGACTATTTGCATCGGGAATCTGAGTATTTTGGGGTAATGGTCGTCCCTGATCCTGGTATATCTCAACAACTGCCGCAAGCGCATCTTTAACGTTTTCCAAGGCTTCGGCTATGGAGCCTCCTTCCGTTACTAACTCGGGCAACAAGGGGGAAGTCACCGTGTATCCACCCTCAGCTTGGGGCGTCAGAAGAAGGGGTACTTTGTAGTCCATACAAACGCCTCTCTTGGAATGTCCAAAACCACCTCATAGCACCGTTGTCAGGTTGCGCTAGACTCACCTAACCTACAGAGGCCTGTCCGGCTCGAAGTCTTCGTTTAGGCTGCTAATATCTTAGTCTTCCTGGGTATGGGATCTCCAACTTTGAATATACAGATTGACGAGTGCTCTCTTTAATTCTGTGAGTATTCATATAATTTGGGGTCTTTAACGATATAATTCTTTTTATAATGGTATCCTCTACCTCGGATCATAGTTCATTCGTCAGCCCTATAATGGTCAGACCTTCCATCGAACCATCCTGGTTGCGAACCATCAAAGTGCCTCCATCTTCGATGATGTCAGCAAGCGCTGCCGTGACCGACAATGCGGTACTCACGGTTGCCGCCTTGCTCCTGGAATGCAGCCGGGCGGTCAACTTCTCTGTATTTTTTACATCTCGTTCCGTGAGGTTCATGGTGACCTTCATTGGCTCACCTCCTTTCTGTGCATCGGGGACCATCCGCGGGAATCAAATTTACTGAAAAAGTATGGTAAAAATATGGCTTATGTCAACACGCACGACTGTGAGAACGGGTGGATCCGAGTCTTCAGCCCTGCTTCGAGTAAAAGGACGCGCCTTCTCACCACCAGCCTCTCGAACTTTTTTGGAGTGGGAAGGCGAGTGCGCCAGGGTTGAGTGACCGGCACTGACACGCTAGACGTATGGCCAGCAGGAGGAGGGCAGGATGGAGGCGACATTCCAGGTTGGACAATATGTCGATATCCCGTGTGACCTTCACAAGGGCGCATTCCCGGGTGAATACTTGGTGACTCTTGACACGCGAGACGGCCCATCTTCGGGGTTTGTTCAGACCCAGTACGTCAATAAACCCAAAGGCTGTATTCGCGGCATTGTCAGGAAGATAGACGGAGATACTATCACTGTCCAACTTCCCGGCTCGTTCTTTACCACCGCCATGGGCTTGACGACCTTTCCCGTCAGCTGGGCAAACGAAAACGTGAGGGCGGCACCGTAATTCCGGCTGCGCGATGGTACTCTCGCAACCCGATATCCGAAAAGCGGTTGAAGACGGACATATTGCCTTCTCTCCCGTCTTGGAAGACGATCAGTGGGGGGAAGCCTCTGTCGATCTACGGCTTGGGTTCAGTTTTACCATGCTGCGGAAGGACCTGTCCGACGTGAAAATTTCGGTCGCCGATGGCTTGCGGACGCTTGGCATTGGCGATTTCTGGCGGACAAAAGAATTGCGAGAAAAAGATGAACTGGGCAAAGCTGAGACGTACACTGTCGAGCCTGGGGAGTTCGTCTTGGCGATGACTCACGAGCGAGTCACCGTACCTCGCAATATGATCGCGCTGATCGAGGGGCGGAGTACCTATGCGCGTGTCGGCCTGAGTATGCATCAGACCGCACCGTGGATTCAGCCGGGATGGGACGGACAAATCATTCTGGAGATCATGAACAACGGCCCGCTAAAAATAGAGCTGACGCCGCTCAAAGATCGGCCGTGCCAGCTCACTTTCTTTACGCTGAGTTCTCCCGTGCCTGAGGATATGGCATACGGGGCACGCGAAACCGACGTGTATCAACGGCAGACTCACCCTCTTAAACACGGGCAAAAGTAGCCGGCCGCTTCTGTGCCACAGCCGAGTCTTTTTTTCACACCCCCAGCTCCGCGTCGTGGGCCTTCTGGTCGGCAAACTAGGTCAGAAAATACTCGTTGCTGGCGGAGTTGGGGTTGGCCCGCAGGGTGTCGGCGGCACCCCACAGACGCTTCTCTATGGTCTCGATATGCTCAAGCTGCATGGGCTCCTCTGCCGGTCCACCTTACGCCGAGGTGCTGGGCCGGGCCTTTATGGCCTCGTACCAGCGCCGCAGGTTGGTCCAGGCCGGATCAAGTCCAAACTCGCCTGTGTAGCGCTTGTTGTGGGCGGTCTCCAGACCGATGAACAGCATGATGTCGGCAATCGAGAAGGCCCCGGCCAGCCAGTCTTTGCCCTCCAGGCCGGCGTTGACCAGCGGCAGGCGCGACATCAGCACGCCCTTGGCATGATCTGAGACATCGCCCTTGGACAGCACCATGCGCGAGGCGGTCAGATACACCCCGATCTCACACCGCCGCTCCCAGGCCCGAACCTGGGCGCGGCTGACCGCGTCGGTGCCAATCAGCGGCGGGTCGGGATACCGCTCTTCGAGGTATTCCATGATCGGCAGGGTTTCGGCCAACACGGTTCCGTCGTCGAGTTCCAGGATGGGCACCCCGGCAAACGGATTCTTGGCCAGGAACTCAGGCGTTTTTTGCTCGCCGGCGTACAGGTCCAACTCCTTGATGGGAATATCGAGCTGCTTCTCGGCCAGGTAGATGCGGACTTTGCGCGGGTTGGGGGCACGTCTGGTGTCAAGATAGAGTAGCATGGGTCAATCCTCTCTGAGGGTGTTTTGGTGATGAACGGTTCGATTTTTGCCGGACCCGTTTTGCATTGCAATAGTTGACACACGCTGGGCAATCAATAGAATGCCGGGGCGCAGGGTGGGAGGGGGATTCCCGCCGTACTCCGCAGCGGACGGAGGTTCAGCCCTATGGAGGTATTCATCACCTGTCCCTCGCAGCGAGACCGGGACGCCATTGCCGGCCTCTCAGGCTATAATTTCCACCTGCTCGACGCCCCGCTCAACCCCCGGACTCCCTCGCCCGAGCTCGATCTGCTGGCCTATATCGACCAGTGCCGGGACTATATCCACCGCCATCATATTGACGCCATTTTTTACTCGCGGGACGTGGCCGATCTGGTCGCCGCCGCCCTGTGTGAGGAGTTCGGCTTTCCCGGCCCGAGCGTCGAGTCGGTCTTCCTGTGCCTGCACAAATACTACGGGCGCCGCGCCGAACCCGAGCCGATCCGCTGCCAGGCCATTGACCTGCACGACCCCCACCCCTCGGTTGCGACCTACCCGTGCTACCTCAAGCCACCGTGGCTGAACCTCGGCATTCTGGGCTTCAAGCTTGAGTCTGCGGCCGACCTCGACCGGGCGCTGCACATTGCGCGCCGCGACTACCCGGCCTGGTCGCCGCTCTACACGCCGTTTTTCCGGCGCTATGTTGATCTCGACAAATATCCCCTGGCCGTCCAGGACATGATGCTGGTCGAAGAGTTTGTTGACGGTCCCCAGGTGACGGTCGAGGGCTGGGTGTATGACGGTCAGCCCCACCTGTGGGCGATTACCGACACCAACACCTATCCCAGCACGCGGGTGATCGACAATTTCTCCCTGCCCTCGCGTCATCCCGCCCCTGTCCAGGCCGAGCTTGAGCGGCAGGCGTATGCCGCGATTGGCAGCGTGGGCCTGGACAACGGGTTTTTTAACATCGAGTTCTGGTGCCATGAGGACGGGGTGACCCTGACCGAGGTCAACGGCCGCGCCGCCACCTGCTTTTACCAGCTGTACCGCCAATGCCTGGACGCCTGCATTTACGAGGCCGGTCTGAGCCTGGCCAGCGGTCGGGCGCCCAGCCTGAGTCCGGCCCGTCGGCCTGTCGTCGGCGGCCAGTTCAACCTGATTACCTTTGCCGAGGACGCGGCCGAAAATCTGCTCGACCACGAGCAGGCCCGGACGGTTCCCGGCATCACGCTGTATTTTGAACCGGGCAGCCAGGTGAGACAGATGAGCGAGTTCGGTATTGTCCTGGCTCAGGTCGATCTGTTCGGCGACAGCTATGAGGAGATTCACGCCGGGGCCGAAGCTCTGCGGCGGCGTCTGCTCAAACGGCCCGAGCTGTCGCCCTGGGACAATGAAGAAAAACGAGGAACGCTGAACGCTGAATGAAAGACACAAGCATCATTTCCCGACCGTCTGCCGTTCATCATTCATCATTCATACTTCATCATTTGCTTTATGTGTCGCTTCATGACCTATCTCGGACCCGAGTTGCGGCTTGAGCGCGTTGTGAGTGAGCCCGAGCACTCGCTGGTGGTGCAGAGCTACCAGCCGCAGGAGATGACGTCCGGGGTGGTCAATGCCGACGGCTTCGGCATTGGCTGGTACAACCCACAGCTTGAGCCCACGCCGTGCGTGTATACCAATACCTGCCCCATCTGGAGCGACCATAATTTGCCCGGTCTGGGCCACCATATCGCCGCCGGGTGTATTTTTGCCAACGTGCGCAGCGCCACCCCGGGCCAAACGGTGGCGCACACCAACTGTCAGCCGTTTGCCTACCAGCGCCTGCTGTTCATGCATAACGGCTTTATCGAGGACTTCCGCCACAGCCTGATGCGACCGATTCGGGACGCCCTGCGGGACGAGTACTACACCGCCATCCAGGGCTCGACCGACTCCGAGCATGTCTTTGCCCTGCTGCTCCAGTTCTTGCACGGCCGCGAGTACACCCAGCACAATGTGCTGAGCGCGATGGGCGCCGCGATCGAACAGCTCGTCCGCTGGGCTGCGCCGACCCAAACGGGGCTGGTCCTCAATCTGGCGCTGACCAACGGGGAGTTCGTCGTGGCCAGCCGTTTTGCCTCACGCTCCCCGGCGCCGTCTCTGTACTGCGCGTTTGATACCGCCGAGTTCCCTCGGGCCGGCCTGCTGGCCTCGGAGTGTCTGTTTGCGAGCCGGGCGTGGCGGATGGTGGAGGAAGACCGGATGATCGCCTTTGATGCCCGGCTCCAGCCGGAGAGTGTCGCGCTTCGACTGAGAGAGGTGGTGTCGCGTGCCTCGGCCTAGTCCATCTGCCTCGTCGCAGCCCGCGCGACCGTCCGCTGAGACACGCCCCGACCGTCAGCTGCTGCGTGACTGGTTCATCGAATCGCGCCGCCAGACGCTCGACCTGTTGGCCGAGGTCAGCGACGCCGACTTCCGGCGCCAGGCGCATCCCGACTTCAGCCCGGTGGGCTGGCACCTGGGCCATATCGGCGTAACCGAAGGCTACTGGATCTTGCAGCAGTGTGAGGGCCGGACCTGTCTGTCCGATGCCTATGAGCAGTTTTTTTCGCCGACCGAGAATCCCAAAACCAACCGGATGAATCTGCCCGACCGCGCCGCTCTCCTGGCCTATCTTGATACGGTTCGGGAACACATGCTGGCCGTCCTCGACCGGATCGACTTTTTCGAGTCCCATCCGTTGCTGCAACAGGCCCGGATCTTTCGCATGCTGCTCCAGCACGAAGCCCAGCATCAGGAAACCATGACCCTGGTGCTTCAGCTGCTGGCCGCTGACCGCGTAGGAGGCCCCCCCTGTCCGACGGAGGGCGAGGACTCAGGTCTGTCCGTACAAGACCAGATGCTGCGCGTGCCGGCCGGTCCCTTTCCGATGGGCAGCAACAGCCTGGCCGAGACCCTGGACAATGAGCGCACACGGCACGAGGTGGAGGTCGGCGAGTTTTGGATTGACCGCTATCCGGTGACCAACGCCCAGTTTGCCCGCTTTGTCCAGGACGGCGGTTACCACCGGCGCGCTTGGTGGAGCCCTAGGGGCTGGACCTGGCGGGAGAAGAACGCGGTTGAGTATCCGCGCTACTGGCGCCGCCAGCCCGGCGGCGGCTGGGCCCTGGTCGGCCTGACGCGCACCCGGCCGCTCGCTTCCGATCACCCGGTGATGGGGGTCAGCTGGTATGAGGCCGAGGCGTATGCCCGAGCCGTGGGAAAACGCCTGCCGACCGAGGCTGAGTGGGAAAAGGCGGCCTCGTGGGACCCCGTGCACGGCTGCAAGCGAACCTATCCCTGGGGAGAGGACCGCCCTGACCCGCAGCGCTGCAACAGCGACGCGCGCCGCGACGGCACCAGCCCGGTTCAGCACCATCCGGCCGGTGCCAGCGCCTACGGTTGCATGGATATGCAGGGCAACGTGTGGGAGTGGACCGCGACCTGGTTTCAGCCCTATCCCGATTTTTGCGCCTATCCCTACGACGGCTATTCGACCCCGTATTTTGACCGCCGCCACCGGGTCTTGCGGGGCGGCTCGTGGGCGACCCGCAGCCATGTCCTGCGACCGACCTTTCGCAACTGGTACCACCCCTGGGTCCGAGAAATCTTCGCCGGTTTTCGCTGCGCCCGATAACACCACATTCACTCATGGATACTCCACACGCCGTTGACAATCGTTTGCATATCTCGTGTCCGGTCGCCGTTCTGCCCCGCTTTCGCGAGGACGTGATTGCCGGTCTGAGTGCTGCTCGGAAATCTCTTCCGCCACGCTACTTTTATGACCAGTACGGCTCAGAGCTGTTCGAGCAGATCTGCCAGCAACCCGAATACTATCCGACCCGGACCGAGGCCGTGCTGCTGCGTCAGCGGGCGGCCGAGCTGCTCGATCTGGTCGGCGCGTGCAGCCTAGTCGAACTGGGCAGCGGCAGCTCGGTCAAAACCCGCCTGCTGCTGGACGAGTACCAGCGCCGCAGCCATCCCATGCACTACGTCCCGATCGACATCAGCGCCTCCATGCTGGAAGAAGCGGCCCGGGGGCTGATCGCCGACTATCCCCGGCTGTCCGTCCACGGCCTGGCCACCGACTATCTGAGCGGCCTGGCCGCGCTACCGCCCGCCCGGCAACGCCTGGTCCTGTTTCTGGGCAGTAATCTGGGTAATTTTAACGATGGCGAACAGGCCGAGCTGTTCGGTCGTCTTGCGACCGCACTCCAGCCCCAGGACTATTTCCTGCTGGGGCTCGACCTCAGAAAGTCGATCCCCATTCTGGAAGCCGCCTATAATGACGTGGCTGGGGTGACGGCCGCCTTCAACCTCAATATGCTGCGGCGCATCAACCGTGAGTTCGGGGCCAATTTCAATCTGTCGCAGTTTCGCCATCTGGCCTTTTACAACCGCGACCAGCACCAGATTGAAATGCACCTCCAGAGTCAGCTGGCCCAGGAGGTCGAGATTACCGAGCTGGGACTGCGGGTGTTCTTTGCACCTCAGGAAACGATTCATACCGAGATCTCACGCAAATTCGACGCCAGGCAGGTAGCGGCCCAGCTCCGGCCGTTCGGCTTTGAACCGTGCGCGCGGTGGACGGACGAGCGCGCCTGGTTCCTGCTGCATCTGTTCCGTTTTGTAGGCCGCTGATACGACCCATGTTCCCTCCGGGCAAGACTCAGTCATGCGACGGACCGCAAAAAAGCCCCGACTGGTCCTGATTGCGGCCGGGGGGACGATCAGCCTGCTCAAAGATAGCAGTGGCCGCAGCGTACCGACCTGGACGGCCGCCGACCTGCTGGCGCAAACCTCGCTCAGACACCAGCTGCGCGTGCGTGCGGTTGACTTTGTATCGCCCGACACCGCCTCGGCCAACGGCCTGCTGGCTCTAGCGCGACGGATTCGGACCGCCGCCACGCCCGCTGTTGACGGCATTGTCGTCACCCACGGCACCGACGCCATGGAGGAGGCCGCCTACGCTGTAGATGAACTCGTGGCCGCCCCGGTCCCGATTGTCTTCACCGGCGCCATGCGCCCCGGCTGGGCCAGTGGCTATGACGGGATTCGGAATCTCGATAACGCCCTGCGGGTCGCCAGCCTGATCCCGGCCGCCTACGGGACCCTGGTCACCCTCAACGATCAGATCTTTGAGGCCTGGAGCGTGGCCAAGGCCGACACCGGAGCCTTGGACGCCTTCACCGCCCGTCGCGGCGCGCCGTTCGGGCAGATTATCGGGGATCAGGTCGAGTGTCCCTGGCGGCCGCTTGCGCGGCCGCGTCTGGGTCGGATTCCGAGAGCCGTGCCCGCTTCGGTGCCGATTCTGAGCATGGCCCTGGCCGAAGACGCGGCGCTGCTCAACGGCCTGGCCGCAGGTCAGGTGCAGGGCCTGGTCATTGCCGGCATGGCCACCGGCACAATTCCTCCCCAGGCTCGCGAGAAAGTGCTCGGGCTGGCCACAGGCGGCCTGCCGGTTGTCCTGTGCTCGGGTGCTGCCAGCGGCTGGACTGCGGCCGAGTATTACTATCCCCGAGCCTATGACGGCCTGCGGGCGGCCGGAGTGGTGATTGAGAACCATCTGTCCGCCCGCAAGACCCGCCTGCGCCTGATGCTGAGCCTGGGCCTGGGACTCAGCTATGTGCCCTTTGGCCGCGAGTTCGTACTCGGGCCGGACAGCGCTGAATGATGGCCGATCCCATGAGCGAGACGCCAGGCGCAGCTCAACCCCAGGGCCGGACCGACCCGTTTTTCTACGGCTGGTTTGTGGTCGCCATTCTGTTTGTCGTGTCTATTATCGACGGCGGCTTCACCTATATTTTTTCCGCCTTTCTCAAGCCTTTGTCCGAGGAGTTTGGCTGGACTCGGGCGCAGACCTCGGGCGGCTTCTCGCTGTATCTGCTGGCGGCCGGCACCCTGCTTCCGGTCTGGGGCTGGCTGGCCGACCGGGTCGGGGCACGCTTGGTCTTTCTGCTGAGCGCCCTGATTGACGGGATTGCGCTGGTGCTGCTGAGCTATGTCCAGAGCCTGCTCGCGTTTTATTGTCTGTACTTTTTTCTGGGTGTGGGACTGGCCGGTATTGCTCCGACAACGATTGGCAAGATCGTGTCTGAGTGGTTTGTGGCCAAACGCGGTCGGGCCATGGGTATGGCCCTAGTCGGAGCCGGGATGGGTGGGCTGGTGCTGGTGCCGATAGCCGGATTTTTGATTGAGGAGTTTACCTGGCGGATGGCTTACCGCTCGCTGGCCGGGCTGTCGCTGGGGGTGATGTTTCCCCTGGTGCTGTTCTTTCTGACCGATACGCCTCAGCAGAAGGGGCTGCTGCCGCTCGGCCACGGCGGTCAGGTCGAACCCGACGAACCCGATCTGGTGCCGCCCAGCGAGCATGCCTGGACGCTCGGCGCCGCGCTGAGGACGCCGACCTTCTGGCTATTAAGCCTAGCCCTGTGCTGCGGGATCGGGGCGGCCATGTCGTTCAACGCTCACCAGGTCGCCCTGCTCCAGGACGCTGGCTTTTCGCTTGAGCTGGCCTCTTCGATTGCCGGCATTGCCCTAGGCATGAGCATGGGCGGGCGCTTTACGGTCGGCTGGATCAGTGAGTACCGGACCGATCCTCATACGCTGTTGGCCGTGTGTCTGGCCGTGCAGGCGCTCGGGCTCGGCTTTCTGCTGTTCATGCCCAGCCTCGGCAGCTGGGTGCTGGTGCTGGTCGTACCGCTGTTCGGCCTGGGCTTCGGGGGCTTGGTTGTGCTGTGGCCACTCGCTCTCGGTCACAACTTCGGGCTCAACGCCTTTGGGACGATTGGCGGGGTGATGGGGACGGTGGCGGTGAGTGTGACCGGCGCCCTGGGTCCGGTCGTGCTGGGTGCGATCTATGACACAACCGGCAGTTATGACTGGGCGCTGGTGGTGTGTATTGGGGCGTTTGTGATGGGAACAATATACTTGACGCACAGTAAGAAATCAAGTAGACTGTCCCTATGAGCAACAATCATGGGTACAACAATGTCCTGGGCCTCCTTGACGCCTTTCCTGACGAAGCCGCCTGCGCCGAACACCTGGCCGCCTTGCGCTGGCCGAACGGCATGATTTGCCCGCTCTGCGCGAGCACGCGCCACTTTAACCGGCTGCCCCGGCCTGGGCGTTACTGGTGCGGGGACTGCAAAAAGCAGTTCAGCGTCCGCAAGGGCACGGTGTACGAGGAGAGCCGCTTGCCGCTGCGGAAGTGGTACTTGGCGGCCTTCCTGGTGACGACGAGCCGCAAAGGGATCAGCAGCTACCAGCTCGCTCGGGAGATCGGCACGACGCAAAAGACGGCCTGGTTCGTCCTGGGCCGGCTACGCAAGGCGGCCGAGCACGCTGGCAGCGCAGCCGGGACGTTGCCGGGGCCAGTCGAAGCCGACGAGAGCTACTTCGGCGGTCGGCAAAAGAACCGCCATGACAGCCAGAAGCTGCCGGGCCGGGGCACGGCAAACAAGATGGCCGTGGCCGGGGTGGTGTCGCGGACCAGCGGCCAGGCCGTTGCCCGGCAGATCGACCAGCCCGACCGGGCCACGCTCATTCCGTTCGTGGAAGGTGCCACCGACCCGGGTGCGACCGTCTACACGGACGAACACAGCGGCTATACCGGCCTGCCGAGCCTGTTCAACCGCCTGACCCATGAGACAGTCAATCACAGCGCCGGGGAGTACGTCCGGGGCAAAGCCCATACGAACGGCGTGGAGTCGTTCTGGGCCTTGCTCAAGCGCGGCTATCATGGCGTCTTCCACGACTTCTCGCAGAAGCACTTGCCCCGCTACCTGGCTGAGTTCTCGCACCGCTGGAACATGCTGCCGCTCAGCAGCGCCCAGCGCGTCAATGCGATCCTGAAAGCCGGGATCGGGGAACGGCTGACTTACGAGGAGTTGACGCGCTAATGCCAACGAAGATCAATCTGACCTTTGAGGAGCTGCTGAAAGCGGGGCTCAACACCCCGCCACAGCCTGCCCCTCCTCCGAAGAAACGCTTGACTGGTAAAGCCAAGCGCAAAAGGGTAAAGTCGGGGCATGTCAAGGACGAATGATTTTCAAGTCAGCAGCCAGCCCCTTGCACAATTCATCCCAGCCCCGGCTCTGAGCGGGAGAGAGAATGGGAGGAATGGGGGCATTTTGCACCGCCTTCAAAAAATCATCGTAGACTTGCGGGATCGGGGCAACACGCAACGCAAGGTGCGCCATAAAGGCACGTAGGGCAACGATCTGTCCTTCTAGGGCGTGTCATCAGTTAGCGTGCCCCCCTGGTCGGCTTTCCTGTCTCGTCTCGGTATACTGCCCTGGTCAGCCCAAGCGAAGGGAGGGTGCACAATGGCGAGACGGTATGCGTTACGCGAGGATCAGTGGGAACGGATTCAGGACCTGCTGCCCGGCCGGGAGGGCCACGTCGGGGGCACGGCGCGGGATAACCGGTTGTTTGTGGAAGCGGTCTTATACCGCTATCGTGCGGGGATTCCCTGGCGCGATTTGCCGAGCCGGTTCGGGGATTTTCGCGTGATTCATACGCGCCACATGCGCTGGAGTAAAAGTGGGGTCTGGGAGCAGGTTTTCAAGCAGCTGGCCGCCGATGCGGATAACGAATATGCCATGATCGACGCCACGATCATCCGCGTCCACCAACATGGGGCGGGGGCAAAAGGGGGGACCCCGCGGCCGAATGCATCGGCCGCTCCCGCGGGGGCTTGAGCACGAAAATCCATGCGACGTGCGATGCGCTCGGGAATCCGACCGGCTTCCATCTCACGCCCGGCCAAGCCTCTGACCTGGCCGGTGCGGAGGCCCTCTTGCCCCATCTGCTGAAGCACGTGCGGGCTTTGCTCGCCGATAGAGCCTATGACGCCCACGAGCGCGTCATTGACCGTTTGGAGCAGGCGGAGGTGACGGTGGTCATTCCCCCCAAAGCCAATCGGCGCCAGCCTCGCCCCTATGATAAGCACCTCTATCAAGCGCGCCATCTGATTGAAAACTTCTTCGCCAAACTCAAGCAATACCGTGCTCTCGCCACCCGCTACGACAAACGCGCTGTCAGCTTTCTCGGAGCCATCTATCTCGCTGCCTCGGTGATCCTCCTTAACTGATGACACCCCCTAGCTCTTCTGGTGAGTTTGCCATCACAACCTCCTTCTAGGTGTGTGTTGGTCCGGGCCAGGGTGGCCGCCCTGGCCCGGCGCGTTTCGGGCTAAGGATTATGCTCCACAATCACGAAGTTTTGTAGCGCCTCGGACCACTCAATCGTGACGGAGCTGTTCGGGTCGGGAAAGCCGTCTACCTCCCATGTCCCCTCCAGTCCGCGTCGGAATTCCTCCCCGAGTGTGGTGACGGTCACGGCAGCCCAACTGAAGCGGCCGTCATCGGTTTCCACCATCACATAGTACTCGCCGTCCCCGAGCGTGTTCCAGTTGAAGAGCAGCCCGAAGCCGTTGTCGCGGTCCCCGCAGTGACTCTCGGTGTCGGCCCGATCTCCGCCGTAGGGAATGCCGGTGACAACCAGATGCTCGTACCAATTCCCCGCAGGCGTGATGAAGAGGCGGAGGGATTCCGCGTCACACACCCACCCAGAAATCACACTGATCCCGCTCTGGGCCGACTCGAAGAGCGGATTTTCTATCACCACAATCGTATGGGCGGGCTCGGGCGGATAGAGCGCCAGAATGCCGGCTATGTCGTCGGGCTGTAAGCGGAGCCATTCGGAACCCGGCACCATGACGGCTTGGACATGAGCGGGGGGATGCCCGAGCCCCAGCACATGCCCGAGTTCATGCAGGATGACCCGTCGCAGACTCATCCAGGACGTACCAATCGTGTAGTACGCGTTGAGGTAGTGCGCGTTGATATAAATGCGCGGGGAGGGACTTGCGGACCCCGTAAACACGGCCTTCCCAGCCGCGCTCCCCATCGGCGAATCCCCCGGACACGCTTGGTGAGGCAACGCTAAAATCACGAACACCTCGCCCGAGCGTTGACAGGGATGATCCTCGCCGCGCGCCATTCTGAAATGGAAGGTGAAACTACTCCCGACGTCATTCCATTCGTGGCCCGCGCTGCTGATGGCCGACCTCCACTCATCGTCCGTATACCGAAGACATGGGTCGCCGGTGGAGAGCTGCCAGCCCGTCGGCCAGTCCAGGCAAAACCGGCTGATGACCACGGTCAGTTCCTTCGCGGGAACCACCCAGTTGCCAAGCTGGACCCAGGCATGAGCGGAGGAGCAAAACGACAAGGACGGACAAAGGAACACGAGCACGAACGCAACCACCTTCATAGCGGCCTCCTGTGGCAGGACACGGCCGCGACGGGTGAGAGTTGCCGGGCCGTGTCCCACTCACAGCGTATGGCTGAGATTGTGCGGTCTATTCGCGGCGACGGGGGTAGCTACTCCTCCGTCTCACGCCACTGTGGTATTCAACCGCAGGCCCGACCTATCGAGCCATACGCTTGAGAGTGAGACGGGGGAGAGTCTAGCGGATCAGTTGGTGTGTTTCAAGTATGTTGTTCCCTTTGTGATAGGGGCGGGCGCGGCCAAGCTCACGCCTGTGCCACGCTCGCCCGAATGAATCGGCCCGGCGCGCTCGTCCGGTTGTGTCATATTGGAGACTGCGCGCCGAGGCGGTTGGATGAGAGGACTTAGCCCTTGCCGTGCCGCAGCAGACGACCCGGCGTGGCGTTTGTGCACTGGCCGTCCTCAAAGGTCACGTCGCCGTTGACCATGATCCAGCGATAGCCATCGGCCTTCTGGATCCGCCGCCACTCGCCACCCGGGAAGTCGTGTACGATCTCGGGCTTGTCGGGGGTCAGCTTGAGGTTTTTCAGGTCGTAGACGACCACATCTGCTCGGGTACCTTCTTGCAGAACGCCGCGATTCTGGAAGCCGGCGCACTGGGCGGGCATGCCGCTCAGGCGATAGTGGGCTTCTTCCAGGCTCATGAAGCCGGCGTCGCGCACCATCCAGGTCAGCAGGTCAGTCGGATAGGCACCAATGGTGATGAACTTGGTATGCGCACCACCGTCTGACACCCCAGCCATGCTGTACGGGGAGGACATCAGCTCGGACACATACTCCTCGCGGACGTTGCGAGCCGGAGTATAGAATTCGGTCTCCAGATTCTCCTCAACCGCAATGTCGAACATCGCGTCTATGACGTGCTTGTTCTCCATCTTGGCGACTTCTTCGACCGTTTTGCCGATGAACTTTTCGTTCTTCTTGTTCTTCACGGTTTCGACTGTGAAGTCTTTGAGCGATCCGGTCACGACCGGGGTGTGGCCGGTATCGTACTCGGCGACCAGGGCCTGGCGAATGGCCGGGTTCTTGAGCTTTTCGAGCCGTTCGGCCGGCGTTCCCATGGTCACTTCGCGCAGGACATCGTTGCCGTCGAACAATCCCGACATATCGGCAAAACTGAAGTACAGCCCCTGACGGAATGTCGCGGTCTGGTTGTAGATCTTGCGCCCGGCTTTGTTGGTCTTCTCCATCCAGCGCAGGATGCGGCGATGGATGCTAGGCCGGTCGTCACGCGTGGCGGTGGCATTGAACAGAATCGGTCGGCCACACTCGTCGGCCAAACGATCATAGAACCGCATATCGGCTTCAAAGTCCGGGCTGGATTGGGTGAGCTGAATGAAGCCCTCTCCCCGTTCCTTCAGCACCCGACCGAAGGCGAGCACGTCTTCGTCAGCCATGGTGTCGGTCACCATCGGGGTGCCGTCGTAGTCGCGCTGGACAGACACAAAGCCGTCGCCCAAACGCTGGGCCGAGAAGCCGCAGCCGCCGGCGTTCAGTGATTCATTCAGAATCTGGCTCATGGTCTGTTTTTCTTTGTCGGTGGCCGGACGAGTCTTGGCCGCCTCAAGCCCCATGGTCCAGATCATGATCGGGGCAATCGGCACAAAGCTCAGGACGTTGATCCCTTTGGGCGTCCGGTCCAGAAAGTCCAGCCATTCGGGGAAGGTTTCCCATTCCCACTTCATGCCGGCCTTCATCGACTCGTAGGGGATGGCTTCGACCCGAGACATGGTCAACATCGCCCGCTCGCGCATATCGGGTTTCACCGGCGCAAAACCAAAGCCACAGTTGCCGAGCACGATGGAGGTCACTCCGTGCCAGCCGGACAGTGTGACGTAGGGGTCCCAGTTGATCTGGGCGTCATAGTGGGTGTGGAGATCGATAAACCCCGGAGCAACCACCAGGCCGTTGGCATCCAGGGTCTTTGCGGCATCGCCGGGTTTGAGCGTGCCGGGTTGTGCGATCTGCGCAATCTGCCCGTCCTTGATGCCGACGTCCCCGATGTACCGGGGTCGACGGCTGCCATCAACGATCGTGCCGCCTCGAATGAGGGTATCAAAAGTTGCCATACGGCCCTCCTCAGAATGGGATAAAAGTGAACGTTCGTTCAGCGTTCCTCCCTAACCCTTACACCCCGAATCCGTTCGTGTCAAACCCAAAAACAGTCACCGACATTGATCCACGTTCCAGAACCTGTTAAGGGCACTGCCTGAAGGAGGACACGTATGGATATTGGCATTACGATGTTTGCGACTGACTACGCCATGCGCCCGGACGATCTGGCCGCTGCCTGTGAGGAGCGTGGCTTTGAGTCGATCTGGTTTCCGGAACACACCCATATTCCGGCCAGCCGTCTGTCACCCTGGCCGGGCGGGGCGGAGTTGCCCAAGGAATACTGGCACACCCATGACCTGTTTGTGGCGCTGATGGCGGCCGCCGGCGCGACCAAGAAGATCAAGATCGGCAGCGGAATCTGTCTGGTGATTGAGCGCGACCCGATCGTGTTGGCCAACGAGGTGGCCACGGTCGACCAGCTGTCAAACGGTCGCCTGCTGTTCGGCATTGGCGGTGGCTGGAACGCCGAGGAGATGGAGAACCACGGCACGCCGTTCAAACGGCGCTGGAAGGTCTTGCGCGAGCGCATTGAGGCCATGAAAGAGATCTGGGCCAACGAGGAGGCCGAGTACCACGGCGAGTTCGTGAACTTCGATAAGATCTGGTCCTATCCCAAACCGCTCCAGAAGCCCCATCCGCCGATTCTGCTGGGAACGTTTAACGGCGGCCTGAAGCGCGTGGTCAACTACTGTGACGGCTGGGTGCCGGTCGGCTTTGATACCAGCACGCTGCCCGAGTCGATCAAGGAGTTGCGCGCCCTGGCCGAGCAGGCCGGACGCTCGTCCGACGAGGTCCCGGTTTCGATTTTCGGTTCTTCAGATAAAGAAGAAGCCCTGGCCAGCCACCAAGAGCTGGGCGTTGAGCGGGCGGTTCTGTTTCTGCCCTCGTCCGACAGAGACACGCTCATGCCGATGCTCGATAAATACGCCAGCCTGGTCCCCAAGTTCGCGTCTTAGGTTGCGCTGAGTGCTGACAATGAAAAGGGCGGCCCGTAACGGACCGCCCTTTTTTACGTTGTGGCGTCGCGCGGCTTAGCTAATGCCGTACAGCGCGGCGGCATTGCCACCGACCACACCGGTCAGCACGTCTTCCGGCGCATCAGAGAAATTCTCTTTGATGTACTCGGCCGACCGCGGCCACGGCGAATCGGTATGCGGATAGTCGGACGACCACATGATCTTGGTCGCGTCGAGACGTTTGTAGGTGTCAATCCAGGTATCCTCGAACTGGAAGGTGCACCACACGTTGCGCTTGATGTACTCGCTCGGCATCATCGTCAGCTGCACGTTCTGGAAGTGGCGCAGCCGGTCGTAACCGTGGTCCAGCCGGTACAGGAAGTGCGGCAGCCACGACACGTCGTTCTCGGCCGAGACGATTTTCAGCTTGGGATGGCGCTCGAACACGCTGCCGAACACCATGTCGGCCAGGGTCAGCTGAATTTCCTGGGGCAGGCTCATATAGCCGTACAGGATGTTGCTGAAGTCAATCCCGTGGCCCTTGCGGGAGGTCAGAATATGCAGCGACAGCGGCATGTTCATATCCGCGGCTGCAGCCCAGAACGGATCGTAGTCGGGATGGCTATACGGGCGGTCTTCCGGGGGCGCACCCCAGATCAGGGCGCCGCGCAGGCCCTTTTTGGAAATCCGCTCCAACTCGGCGATGCCGGCCGGAATATCTTCCAGGGTCACCGCGCCGAGGCCGACGAGCCGATTCGGGTTGTAGCTGGTATACTCGGACGCCCAGTCGTTGAAGGCGCTGAAGGCGGAGGCGCGCAGTTCGGCGTCTTCGAGCCCGAACAGCAGCATGCCCATTGAGGTGTACATCGCCTCGGCGCTGACGCCGTCTTTGTCCTGATCCTTGAGCCGTTCGGCCGGGTCCCACACGCTCTTGGGCGCTACGCTGAAGCCCTTTTCCATATGGGCCGGCAGCTCTTCGGCGCTCTTGCCCGAGCCAAAGAAACCCGCCACCGGAACCGGGGTGATGTTTTCACACACGAAGAATTCGCCCGGCTTACCGTTGTTGCCCTCGACGGTGCGGGGTGCCCGGTCGCGGAACTTTTTATCCATCCGCTCGGCCCACATGTCGGGCGGCTCAACAAAGTGCGAATCCCCAGAGATGATACGATATGCCATGCTTGGCCCTCCTTAGAGTAAAGAATACACACGTCCTGACGAAGGCAAAACCGGCTGAGCGTTCATTCAGCGGAGTGGCCTTCTGCCCACAGCTCTCCTTAAACGCTTTTCCCATTGAAGTCAAATACCTACGTCTCTATGGACCGGGCAGTGCGGGCGCTGAGGCACGGTCTCAGTTTGCAGAGCCGCCTGCGGGTCCTGGAATATAGAGATTCCCCGCAACTCTGCCATAATGGGGCGGAACCTGGAGAAGAATCCCAGCCAGGAACAGATACGGCAAAACACGTCATGGCAGTCAACAGGGACAAACCGGACCAATGGAAACGAGACATTGCGCAGTCGGTAGACATGTACAACCGCTGGTTCGTGCAGTTTGCACCGGAGGCGTACCGGACGACACGGGTACAGACGACAAAAGATGTTGAAGTGACGCTGAGAGAGACGAATAATCTCGCAAATATTGGTGTGGCCTTGCTGAAAGCTAACCCGGCTGCCCTGCCGACGCTTCGGATGGCAACCTGTCCGCCACTTGCGGTAGATCGCCTGGTTGGCTTGGCAGGTGTTTCCAAGAACCTCGTTGCGAAGATGGAGAAGGGTGAACTGCCGCCGCGGATGCCACGAGAGGCGTTAGACCGCGACCTTGAGAAGATTGGGGCAACTATCAAGAGGATGGCGGACCCGGATATCTTCGTGTGGCTCGAACGTAGCGACAGACCATCGAAACAGGAACTGTACCGCGCCGCGACGGTCGTGGCGGATCGTCTATGCGGTGCGGTTGCCAATCCAATTGTGCGCAATGCGCAGGAAAAGCGGCAACTGACCGCCATTGGTGAATGGCTGACGGACAATGGCTACTCGAACCTGCCGGCAGGGGAGGGTACGCGATACAATCGCATGCAGCCAGGTACGTTCTCGTTCCGATTGAACGTGCCGGTCGAACAGGAAGGGAACGACAGGTCGATCAATGTCCCTGTTGATGCTGTGATCATGCCGAAAAACGCAAGGGCTGGCGCGTTGCCGTTTCTGATCGAGGCGAAATCAGCGGGCGACTTTGCGAATGTCAATAAGCGACGCAAGGAAGAAGCCGTGAAGATGAGCCAGTTGCGACAGACCTATGGGCAGGACGTGCGGTTCATCCTGTTCCTGTGTGGCTACTTTGACAGCGGCTATCTCGGCTACGAAGCGGCAGAAGGGATCGATTGGGTGTGGGAGCACCGTATCGACGATCTCAAGAAATTCGGACTGTAGATGACGAAGAAGCTGGTAGCGAGTTTGGAAGAGCGACGGTTGGCCCTGCAAAGAGAGCTGGACGCGGAGAAGGCTCCGTTGGAACGGAACCGCATGGGTCAGTTCGCCACGCCGACCGGCCTGGCCGTTGACATCCTCCGCTATGCAAAGAGGCACCTCGGCGACAGCAACAGGGTGCGCTTCATTGATCCTGCCCTCGGCACCGGCTCGTTCTATTCCGCCTTGCTTGACGTGTTCCCCCACAAGAGAATCAGCGCCGCTGTCGGCTATGAGATCGACCCCCACTATGGCATACCCGCCTCGAAACTGTGGGGAGACAGTGGGTTGGATGTTCGTTTGGAGGACTTCACCCGAGCCGAAGCGCCGACCGAGCCCGAACAATTCAATCTCTTGATCTGCAATCCCCCTTATGTGCGGCACCACCATATCGAACACGGCGAGAAACAGCGTCTGAAGGCTCGGACGCAAGCGGCCTGTGGTGTGGAGATCACGGGCTTGGCCGGGCTGTACTGCTACTTCCTGGCGCTGTGCCATGCGTGGATGGCGAACGGCGGTCTTGCCGGCTGGCTGATCCCGAGCGAATTCATGGACGTGAACTATGGCGTGTGTGTGAAGCGTTATCTGCTCAATAAGGTGATGCTACGTCACATCCATCGGTTCGATCCGAACGAGGTGCAGTTCGGAGATGCCCTGGTGTCATCAGCCCTTGTCTGGTTCAGCAAGGAGAAAACGCCGCGGGATCACGCGGTCCGATTTACCTATGGCGGCTCTCTGGAGCGCCCGCGGCTGGAGCGTCTTGTGCCGGTCAAAACCTTGCGCCCCAGCTCGAAGTGGACGCGGTATCCGGCAGAAGCGGGCCATGAGGCGGTGGAAGGACCGCTTTTGGGTGATTTTTTCGAGATAAAACGCGGATTGGCGACCGGAAACAACAGTTACTTCATTCTCCCGGCCGAAGAGATCGAGCGCCGCGAGCTACCAATGGAGGCGTTCCTGCCGATCCTGCCGAGTCCGCGCTACGTGCCCGACGACGAGGTGTCAGCCGACGAGAAGGGGAACCCGGTGCTGAAACGCAGGCTGTTCCTGCTGAATTGCCGGCTGGAGGAAGACGAGATCAAAAGACGGTATCCCAAGCTGTGGGCCTATCTCGAAGAGGGCAAGGCGCAGGGTATCCCGGAACGCTATCTGTGCCGCCACCGCACGCCGTGGTACTCGCAGGAGGACCGACCGTCGGCGCCGTTCGTCTGTACCTACCTCGGCCGGAGTGACAACAAGGACGGACGACCCTTTCGCTTCATCCTCAAT
The DNA here is from genome assembly GCA_965243735.1 of uncultured Binatia bacterium (SeqCode). GTDB lineage: Bacteria > Desulfobacterota > Binatia > Bin18 > Bin18 > JAAXHF01. Next base: position 176,045 of record CBDEVZ010000008.1, on the reverse strand, counting down.
GCTTCGCGGGCAACCGCCGCAAACGTGTATTTGCTGCTGTACCCGAAGGGGCCGGTCGCAGCTGCCCTCAAGAACAACCCGGTTCTGAGACGACAGGTCTGGCAGCTTTTGAATGATATTGGCCCGCAGGCGCTACTTGGTGAGGGCAGGGTGTACGGTGGTGGGCTTCACAAGCTGGAACCGAAGGAACTGGGCAGAGTCCCGGCGGCTGCGGTCGCGGAGCTGCTACCCGACTCGGCACGGCCGCGCGTACAGAAGCAGGGCGAACTGTTCGAGGCCGCGCGTGCTTGAGAAAACTCGCCGAAAAAACCGACCTACAAGGCTGCACACGGACGATACGACCGGCGCTCTTATGCCGCGGCCGCGTCGATGTGGACCTTGCGGTATGAGAACAGCCAGCGTCCCCCGTGTCTGACCAGCCGGTCTTCGTACTCCCCGGCCATGACCACCCGGCTGCCCCCCTCCTTGGTGGTTGAGGTCAGCAGCAGAAAACACTTTGAGCGGGCCGTCTCGCCGTCCACCTCGGTCAGGATACTGGTCACATAGTGGCGCAGCTTGGGGTTGTCGGCCGCCAGCCGTTTGACCTCGGCGGTAAAACGGTCGAGTTCCCGGTGGGCGTCAAACTTGCCGATTACTCCGTCAAAGACGCCGTCCGGCGCAAAGCAGTCGGCCCAGCCCTGGTAGTCGTCGTGGTCAATGGCGAAATTATACCGCGCGATCAGCTCGGCGATGGCGGTTTTGTCCTGGTCGTCGCTCATGACGTTCCCTCCTTCTGATTCGTTCGTGTCGGGGCTCGGTCAGTCGAGGTGTTCGCCCTCTTGTTCTTCTCCCCCACGCTGCGTATCGTAGACGCACAGCTGTCAGGCTTTGTAAAGGGGGCAGACATGACATGGTATCAGCAAGAGCCGGACGTAGCGCCGCGCGAGGTCGATATGAACGCCGACTGCGTGGCAAAACTAAGCGACCTGTTCCGCCACGCGGTTGAGGAGCAAAAGCTGTTCTGGGGAGCACAGCTGGCGGTCTTCCGCCATGGCAAAAAGGTGCTTGACCTCGGCGGCGGCTGGGCGCGGGCCAGTGACCACAAGCCGGTCAGACCGGACACGATGTTCGTGCTGTACTCGTCAACCAAGGGCCTGGCCGCGCTGTGCATGCATATGCTGCGCGACCGCGGGGCGTTTGAGTATGACGATCTGGTCAGCAAATACTGGCCCGAGTTTGCCCAGAACGGGAAGGAGCGAGCCACGATCACCCATATGCTGGGCCACCGGATCGGCAATACCGTTGGCCCCGACTGGTTGACCTACAAGCAGTGGGGAGATTTTGCCCAGTGCGCCAGAGCCATGGAGGAGCTGGCCCCGCGCTGGACGCCCGGCGAGGCCAACGGCTATCACCCGCTCAACTATGGCTTCATGATTAACGAGCTGATGCGGCGGACGGACGGGCGCGATTGCGGGACGTTTTTTCAGCAGGAGGTGGCCGCTCCGCTCGGCCTCGACAGCCTGTTCATCGGTCTGCCGGAATCGGAAGAAGAGCGGGTCGCGTGCGTCTATGAGGCGCCGGCCGACCGCGACGCCATCGTCGAGATGGCCAAGCTCATGGGCTTTACCCCGGACGAGGAATACTTTCGGTTTCAGCGCGATATCATGTTTGAAGAGGGGCTCGACCCCAAGGAGCTGCCGTTTCCCGAGTGGGATAATATCTTTAACCGTCCCGAGGTCCACCGGGTCGTGTTGGCCGGCGGCGGGGGGATTGCCGCCGCCCGGGACATGGCCAAGGTGTACGCCATGCTGGCCCAGAACGGCAGCTGGGAGGGGCAGCGTTTCCTGTCGCCGGAGACCCTGGAGCAGAGTATCGTGCCGACCAGCGAGGCCGACGCGATTGACCGGTCTTTGCGCATTCCGGTGATCTACGGCTACGGCTGGATGCTCGGCCACCTGGCCCGCGGCGCCTCGCTGCGCACCTTCGGGCATCCGGGCAAGGGCGGGCAGACCTGTGTGGCCGATCTGGACCGGGAACTGTCGTTTGCCTTTCTGAACACCGGCCAGAAGGATTATGCCGAGTTCATGCAGTTCTCTAATGAACTTCTCTCCCTGGCCCTGGAGGCGTGTGACGCATGAACCCGACCCTGAAGTCTGTTGCGCTCACGGGATTGCTGCTCGGCCTGTCGTTCGGTCCCTCGCTGTCCCGGGCGGCCGAGCCGAATGGCGCCGAGCCCAGCCCTCCGCCCCTGTTTGATACGCTGGGAGGCTATCAGCACTCTGTCACCACAAACTCTGAACTGGCCCAGCGCTACTTTAACCAGGGGCTGCGGCTGGTGTACGGCTTTAACCACGCCGAGGCGATTCGGGCCTTTCGACACGTGGCGCGGATTGATCCGCGCTGCGCCATGGCCCACTGGGGGCTGGCCCTGGCCCTGGGACCAAATATCAACGCGCCAATGCATGATCGGCGCGGCCGGGAGGCGTATGCCGCGATTCAGCAGGCGATCACCCTGGCCCGGTATGCCAGCGAGCACGACCGGGCCTATATTGAAGCCCTGGCCACCCGGTATGTGGCCGAGCCGGAAAGCGCCGACCGCGACGCCCTGAACCGCGCCTATGCCGAGGCCATGCGTGGCCTGTCCGAGCGCTACCCTGACGATCCTGACGCCCGGACCCTGTTTGCGGCCGCGCTGATGAATATCCGGCCCTGGGACTACTGGACCCCCGAGGGTCAGCCCAAAGCCAACACCTTGCAACTCGTGGCGGCTCTGGAGAGTGTCCTGGAGCGCTTTCCCGACCACATCGGGGCTATCCACTACTATATCCATGCGGTTGAAGCCTCGTCTCAAGCCGAACGCGCCCTGCCCTACGCCCGTCGGCTGGGCGAGCTGATTCCGGGTTCCGGCCATCTGGTCCACATGCCCTCGCATATCTATATGCGCCTCGGCCTGTACCACGACGCGACGCTCAGCAATACCCGGGCGATTGAGGCCGACGAAACCTATATCGAGGCGGAAGCCCCACGGGGGATGTATCCGAACATGTACTACCCCCACAACATCGACTTCTTGTGGGCTGCCCAGCACATGGAAGGCCGCAGCGTCGAAGCCATTGAAACGGCCCGCAAGCTGGCCGAGCGCGTCCCGGTCGAGCGCGCCCGCCAGTTTCCCGCCCTTGAGGCCTGGACGGCCATGCCGCTGTGTGCGCTGGTCCGCTTCGGCAAGTGGCAGGCGGTGCTCGAGGAGCCCCGACCGCCTGCGGATCTGCGCTATATGATCGGGCTGTGGCACTACGCCCGAGCCCTGGCCTTTGCCGCCACCGACCGGCTGGATGAGGCCAGAGCCGAGCAGACTGAGCTGAACGCGGTGCTGACGACGTTTGACACAGGACGCCAAATGATGGGCCGCAATTCGGCCACCGATCTGCTGGGGATTGCCGTCCGGGTCGTGGCTGGAGAACTGGCGGCCAGGGCGGGCAAGACCGACGAGGCAGTCCGGCAGCTCGAAGAAGCGGTCGCCGGCCAGGACCGGCTGCGCTATAGCGAGCCGCCCCCCTGGTATTATCCGGTCCGCCAATCGCTCGGGGCGGTGCTGCTCGACGCCGGCCGACCGGCCGAGGCCGAGGCCGTCTACCGGGAGGATTTACGGCGGAATCCCGACAACGGCTGGTCGCTGTACGGACTGGCCCAAAGCCTGCACGGCCAAAAGAAAACCATACCGGCCAGGCGGGTCGAGCGGGAGTTTCAGAAAGCCTGGGCGCGGGCCGATGTCAAGCTGAGAGCGTCCCGGTTCTAAGCCCCAGCACACACGGGAGAACGGCATGTCACACACCCTGCTCGGTATTTCCGGTAGCCTCACGTTCGGCGGCAGCACCCGTGCCCTGGTCGACTATGTCCTGCGAGCGGCCGAAGAAGCGTTTCCGGATATTGCCACTGCGGTGGTCGATCTGCGGGATGTCCGGCTGTCTTTTTGTGATGGCCGACCGCTGGCCGAGTATCTGGACGACACAGCTACGGTGGTCGAACGGATCCAGGCTGCGGATGCCTATGTGATCGGCACCCCGATCTATCGCGGCTCGTATACCGGGGCGCTGAAAAATTTGCTCGATCATATTCCGGTCGAGGCCTTGATGGGCAAGGTGGCCGGCCTGGTCGGTAACGCCGCCTCCGACCATCACTATCTGAGCATCGACCAGGAACTGCGCCCGGTTCTGATGTGGTTCAACATGCACCTGGTGCCGGGCAGCGTGTACGTGCGCAGCAACCAGATGCAGGGCAGCCAGGTTGTCGACGACCGGGTTCAAGACCACCTGCGTCAGCTCGGCCGGGCCGTCGTCAGCCTCCACCGGGGCATACAGACGACCGCGGGCGGGCCGCCGCCACTGAGCCAGTGGGCGGGGTCTCGCGGCTAGGCCGCAGCCGAACGCGGGCAAAGGAGGAAGCCGTATGCGTTTTGTCATCTTTGGGGCGGGAGCGGTCGGCAGCGTCATCGGCGCGCACCTGAGCCAGGCCGGGGCCGAGGTGTTGCTCATCGGCGACGGGCCGCACGTCGACAAGATCAGGGCCGATGGACTCAAACTGTTTGGCCGCTACGGTGAGTTCGTGACCCAGCCGGCCGCCTGCTGCACGCTTGACGAGTGGGACTTCCGGCCCGACGATGTCGTGTTCCTGGCCGTCAAGACCTACGATACCCCGGTAGCGCTCGAACAGCTGGCAGACAAAGTCCCGGCCGATACCCCGCTGTTCTGTTTTCAGAACACGGTGAGCAATGAGGACATGGCGGCCGAGCGGTTCAGCCGGGTGTACGGGGTCGCCCTGCACCTGGGCGCCCGGTATGTCTTCCCCGGCGAGGTCAGCCACCTGGGCGGCAACACGCTGGTGATCGGACGCTATCCCGAGGGCCAGGACGAGACGGCCGAGGCGGTTGTTGCGGCGCTCAACAGCGCCGGTCGGGAAGCCATTCTGACCGACACCATCGTGCCCTATAAGTGGGCCAAGTTCTGCGTCAATCTGCTCAACAGCCCGCTGGCTATTCTGGGCCTGTCCGGGGCCGAGGCCATGAATCGGCTCGACACCCGGCACTTCCTGGCCGAGGTCTTCGACGAGGCCCAGCAGGTCTTGTCAAAAGCCGAGACCCCGATGAAGACGCTGCCCGGCGACCGTCCCTTGCCGCAGATGGTCGAGTGGCTGCGTGGCGCCTATACGCCCAAGCCGCTGCCCGAGCGCGCCCAGCAGGTGTTCCCGTCCATGTGGCAGGATATCTACTGCCGCCGCGGCCGGACCGAGGCGCGTTACTTGAACGGCCGGGTCGCTGAGCTTGGCCGCCGGCTGTCGATCGCCACGCCGGTCAACGCCCTGCTGCCCGACGTGGTCGACGGCATGGCTGAGCGCCGGGAGCTGCCTGGAACGTACAGCTTGTCGGATGTGTACCGGTTGTTGGGTCGTGAAACCTGAGACAGGAGGAGTGTATGAAACTGCTGGCCTTTATGGGTGTCGGCAAAATCGGCGTGGTGGACAGGCCGATACCCGAGCCCGGTCCGAACGATGCGGTCATCAAAACGACCGCCTCCCTGATCTGTACCTCGGACGTCCATAACGTGCGCGGGACGATCCCCCTGCCCGAGGGCCGCGGTCTCGGCCACGAGAGCGTTGGCACGGTCTACAAGCTCGGCTCCCAGGTGCGTCAGCACAAGGAGGGCGACCGGGTGGCGGTCAGCGCGATCACGCCGTGCGGCCGCTGTCAGCACTGCCAGCGGGGCTTCAGCTCACAGTGCGGCGGGATGCTGGGCGGCTATAAGTTCACCAACGAGCGCGACGGCAACCTGGCCGAATACTTCCTGGTCAACGACGCCGACTACAATCTGGCGCCTATTCCAGACACCCTCAGCGACGAGCAGGCTCTGTACACCACGGATATGATGTCAACCGGTCTGGCCGGGGCTGAGCACGCCGACGTTCCGGTCGGTGGCACAGTCGCCGTGTTTGCCCAGGGACCGGTCGGCCTGTGCGCGACCGCAGCCTCGCGCCTGGTCGGAGCCGGACTGGTGATTGCGGTCGAGTCCAAGCCCGACCGCCAGGAATTGGCCAAACGCATGGGCGCGGACATGATTGTCGATCCCAGCCAGGGCGACGCGGTTGAGCAGATCATGGATCTGACCGACGGGCTGGGAGTGGACTCGGCCATTGAGGCGGTCGGCCTGCCGGTGACCTTTGAGAACTGTATCAAGGCCACCAAACCGGGTGGGGTCATCTCCAACATCGGCTACCACGGCGAGGCGGGCGACTCGCTGCGCATCCCTCTGCCCGAGTTCGGCCTCGGCATGAGCGATAAAACGATTCGGACTGCGCTGTGTCCGGGTGGCCGGGAGGTCACCAGCCGTTTGCTGCGCCTGCTGGAGACCGGTCGGATCGACCCGACCCCGTTGACCACCCACCGCTTTCCGTTTGCCGAGATCGAGACCGCCTTTCACATGATGGAGACCAAGGCCGATAACATCATCAAGCCCCTGATCAGTTTCTAAGCGTTTCCATGGCAGTCGCGCGTGTCAGCCGCCCGGGCAGGCGCTTAGGCTCGTTCCTGGGCTGTGTGGTGGGGTGTCTGCTGCCGGCCGTGGCGTCAGCCGAACAGCGGCTGGAGGACGGCTTGGCCCTGCTTGAGCAGCAGCGCTGGGCCGAGGCCCAACAGATTTTCTCCGAGCGGCTACGCCGCTCTCCGACCGACGCGCGTGCGCACTTTTACCTGGGGCAGATCGCCTTCGGCCAACACGACTATGATACGGCGGTCGTCCGGTTCGAGACTGCCGTCGCCCTTCGGAAACACGACGCCAGCTTTCATATGTGGCTCGGCCGCGCCTACGGTCGTCAGGCCGAGCACGCCGCTGTCTGGCGGCAAGTCTGGCTGGCCCGAAAAGTGCGCCGACAGTTCGAGACCGCCGTCGCGCTCGACCCGGATAGCGTTGCCGCGCGCTGGGATCTGATGGAGTACTATGCGAAGGCGCCCGGTTTCTTAGGCGGGAGCCGGGATAAGGCCAAAATCCAGGCGCGGGAGATAGAGCGGCGTGATGCCGCTGAGGGGCAAGCAGCCTGGCGACTGATTGCCGAGACCGAATAGGGCACCCAGTCCGTGCCGCCGTCCGCCCGCCTCAAGCGGACTTTGCACGCTGGCGCATGGGCGCATTGATGACCACCTCGGCCGGATTGTTTTCGTGCACGAAGTCAATCCGGACATTGTCCGAGTCAACCGGCAGATGGCGACTGATGGTGGCCAGAATATCCTGGCGGAGAGCCTGCATCTGTTCGGGCGACAGCCCGAGGCGGTCGGAGACCAGAACGGTGAGCAGCCGATGTTTTGCCTGTTCCTTGCTCCCGCTCGAGCCCAAGAGCCGCCGGATAAACCTGTTCAGGGCCATAACTCATCTCCTAAACAAGAAATTCCCGAGTCGCTGCATCACCCCTTGGTGGCCGTTCAGCTCTGGAATCGGTACGTCCTCGCCGAGCAGGCGCCGGACGATACGATTATAGGCCTGTCCCGATGCGGCGCGTTCATTCAGGACGACCGGTGCGCCTCTGTTGCCGGCGACAACGACTTCTTCGTCTTCGGGGACGATGCCCAGCAGGCGAACGGCCAGAATATCCAACACGTCCTGTTGGTCGAGCATATCGCCCCGCCTGACCATGTCTGAAGACATGCGGTTGATGATCAACTGGGGGTCGCCGACCTCGTTTTGCAGCAGGCCGATCACCCGGTCGGCGTCGCGGACCGGCGAGACATCCGGGGTGGTAATCACAATCGCCTCGTCGGCTCCGGCAACCGCATTCCGAAAGCCCTGCTCGATACCGGCCGGACAGTCGATCAGAATGAAGTCGTGGTCTTCCTTGAGGCGGCCGGCGAGTTCCCGCATCTGGTCGGGGTTGACGGCATCTTTCTGATCGACCTGGGACGCCGGCAGCAGGCTGAGTTCGGGCACCCGCTTGTCCTTGACCAGCGCCTGGCGAACCTGACACCGGCCGCTCACCACGTCAACAAGGTGATACACAATCCGATTTTCCAAGCCGAGGATGATATCGAGATTGCGCAGCCCGATGTCTCCGTCAATCAACACGACTTTGCGGCCGTGTTTGGCCAGACCGAGACCGATATTGGCCGTGGCGGTGGTTTTTCCCACCCCCCCCTTACCTGAAGTCATGACAATGACTCGTCCACTCATGACACGCAGCCTCCTACTCACTTTCCCCGATACGAGAAAATCATGATTTGTTCGTCTCTCACACACGCCATTTCTGGCTGCTGGACGCGACGCGATCGCCTGGGATTGTCTTCCGCACGGGCAATGATCGGTCCGATCCTGAGCTGCAGCGGAGTCAGGTTGAGGGCGATAACGACCGCCTCCGTATTGTCGGGATAGCCGGCATGGACCACGCCCCGGATCGTGCCAAAGACGATCACATCGCCGCCAGCCAGGATTTCGGCCCCCTGATTCACGTCGCCGACCAGGACCACATCGCCCTCAAAGGTCTGCTTCTGGCCGGAGCGTAGGTTGCGACGGACATACAGGGCGTTGCCCTTTGGCGTGGCTGTTTCCTGGGGACGGGGGACGGGGCTGGGAGGCGGCAGGCCATCCCGGACCGGCAGGCCCTCCTTGTACAGGATGTCGCGGCTGGGCTGAAGCGTGGCCACCGCGTAGCGCGGCAACAGCCCTTCGCGCAGCAGGAGTTCTTTCAGGCGCTCCCAGTCCTCTTTCTGAACCAGACGTTTGCCAAAGTTCAGAATGACCGGCGAATCGCGGAAGAATCCGTTTGCCCGCGACAGCTCTTCTTCGGCCGCGGCCACAACGTCTTCAAACTCGGCTTGGTCATTGAATAGAAAAGTCGGTCCGCTCTTCAGCCCTTTGATGCTGAACAGCTGCACCCCTACCCCAGACACACCTGCCTCCTCCACCCGGTCTTTTCTCCGATCCCCCCTGTCTACATGTGTGAAACTCCAGGGGTACAACCCTCAGTAGCAAAAAAAACGCGCCTCTACAACATCTAGTGGTCTTGGGCTGTATTGGACAGCGCTGCGGGCCGGGCATCATCGGGCCGACCCGCTTGCGGCCTGAGACCAGCGCGCTATAAGAACGGCTCGGAGATGAGCGACCTGAGGAGGGAACATGCACCGAGAACGCGATAAAAAAATCCGCCGTCGTCGCCAGCGCCGGGCCAAGGCTCGCAAGCTGCGGATCAAAGAGTTGAAACGACAGGCAGCCAAAGCAAAAGCCTGAGTTCCGGCTCAGCCGCACCCGAGCCACACTACAGCCGGAAAGCTCCCCCCGGCGGCCAAGACCGCCGGAACCTGACATTGCCTTTATGCCTCAGATTGGCTAGAACACTGGGCAGCATGGATCACGCGAGTCAGTCCGGTCTTTCCTACGCGCGTGCCGGCGTGGATAGCGCCAAGGCCGACAGCGGGCTCAGCCGCCTGCGTACCTGGATCGAAAAGACGTTCGCCTTCAACCCCCAGGCGCGTCCCCACCTGCCACTGGGCTATTTCGCCAACGTGATTCGTCTTGAGGGCCTCAACCTCGGGATCGGGTTTACCACCGACGGGGTCGGCACCAAACTGCTGGTGGCCGAGCTGTTGGGCAAATACGATACGGTCGGCATTGATTGTATCGCCATGAACGTCAACGACCTGTTGTGCGTTGGCGCCACGCCGGTCTCTTTTGTCGATTATCTGGCCGTCGAAGAGGTGCAGCCGGACATGCTTGACGCTCTGGGCAAGGGCTTGTGCCGTGGCGCCGAACTGGCCAGCATCAGCATTGCCGGAGGAGAAATCGCCCAGCTGCGCGAGATGATCCGTGGCGCCCAGGTCGGTACCGGCTTTGACCTGGCCGGCGCCGCCATCGGCACGGTGGCGCTCGACCGTCTGATTATCGGCCAGGATGTCGAGCCCGGAGACGCCTTGATCGGCCTGGCCAGCAGCGGCATTCACAGCAACGGCCTGACCCTGGCGCGTCGCGTGCTGGCAGGCGAGACGCCGCTGAGTCTGGACCGCCACCTGCCCGAGTGCGGCCGAACGATCGGTGAGGAACTGCTGGAGCCAACCCGGATCTATGTGCCCGAAGTCAACGCCATGCTGGCCGCCGAGGTGCGGGTCAAAGCCCTGATGCATATCACCGGCGACGGGTTTCTGAACCTGAGCCGGATCGCCGCACCGGTCGGCTTTCGGATTGAGAGCCTGCCCGAGCCGCCGCCCATCTTCACGGTCCTGCAAGACCTGGGCAAGCTCAGCGATGCCGAGATGTACCAGGTCTACAACATGGGCGTCGGGCTGTGTGTGGTCGTGCCCGAGGCGGACACGGAGCGCATCATCGAGTTGGCCGCCGGCCACGGCAGCCGCGCCTGGCGGCTGGGCACGGCGGTCGCCTCAGCCCAGCGCACAATCCGCATTGAGCCCCGGCGCCTGACCAGCCAGGATGGACAGTTTGTGAGGAGCTGAGCGGGCCGACGGTGTCGGATGCCTGATCTTGAGACACTCAACAGAACCCGGATGCTGGCGCTGACCGTCAGGGGCCGCAAGACAAACCGACCCTACACGGTGCAGGTGTGGTTCACGGTCGGCCAGGATACCATTTATGTGACCTCGGGACGGGGCTCGAACGCTGCGTGGGTGAAAAATCTGCGTCACAAACCCGAGGCTGAGCTGCAAATCGGCACCACCCGGCTGCGCGGACGGGCGACCTGGCTTGACCCGGCCACAGTTGAAAGCCAGGTGTTGCCGCGCTTTTTCCGCAAATACTGGTTGGCCCGCATTCTGGGCTGGGTCGGCGGCTGGTACCGGGAAAGATTCGCCTTTGCCATACAGCTGGACGACAACCACCCCCTCTCAAGCTGAGATCGTCGTCGCACAAAACCCCCGTTTGTTCAGACCAGGCGGAGCCCAACAGAGCCGTGTGGAACGTTGGACCGGGCGGGGCGGGAGCCCTTCATTCTTCGATGCCTTCAATCACGAAATTCTGGAGGGCTTCATTCCAGCGGATGATGGTATTCACACCAGGCTCAGGAAAATCCCGCGCCCGGAAACGACCAGCAGCATCCCGTAAAAATTCTTCGCCGAGGTGGCCGACGGTAAATGTAACCCGCGCAAACTCTACTCCATCCGCCAACGCCCGGATGGTATGCGCGCCACGGGTAAGCAGATTCCAATTATAGGCGACCGCCCACCCGTTGTTGCCGTCGTTCTGACATACGCCGGTCGTATCGCCGCGACTGGCGCCGTACAGAGCGGCCAAAGGCGTCCCGTTGTCAATCACCAGCGTGATCTCGGCCTCCTCACACCGCCAGCCATGAATCAGATTGATGCCACTTTGGAGGGAGCCCGGCGCCGGCGAATCCAAAGAAGCTTGCGCCCACAGGTCAGCGGTCAGCAGACTGCCCAGGAGCACCAGGGTCAGCCAGAAACGGAGCGCTACGGGTGCGAGGACGAAATTGTGGAAGAGATGGTTCAACATAGCGATGATTCCTCCTTTCCGAATTGGGGATGCAGTCTCAAAGGTGCTACTCCAAGCGTTCGAGGTCGCGGATGGCGGTGGGGTCGGGCGCTACTGGGGTGAGGTTCAGGAACTCCGCGCCGTGTAGTGTCACCACCCGCGCTGCATAGTGTGGCTGGCCCGCACTATCCCGCCCCTCCCCAAACAGACTCACGGTGACCACATCTGCCGCCACCGGCTGGCCATTACGTTCCACATCCAGGATCGGCACTTCGGCGGCCAAGCCCACCGGATCGTAGTCAAACGTCAGCCCGTTGTTTTCCACGGTCAGCGACCCATCTTCCAGCACCACGCCCGGTATGAGCGCTGTCACATGCCCACCCGTGAGCCGCATGCCGGTGGGTGGCGTGGCCGTGACGGTGAAGTCCGCCGGTGCTGTCAGGAAGTCATACTCGGGCATGTCAACCTCCAACGGGGCACCGTGGGGCAAGTCGGGTAGGTCAGGTCCATTGCTGGACCTTTCCCCCCTCAGAACCGTACGTGCCAGTTTCCCGGCATACGGCTCAAGCGGATTGTAGAACATGGGTTCCTCCGTGTCGTTTCTGGTGGCAGTACAGGTGTAAGAGAACGAGGTTTGACAAGTTGTCTTTTCCACCTTTGGCTTTGTGCGTGATGTGGTGAATATCGAGTTGTTCACCATTATGCAGGCTCATCCGACAGTCTGGGCAAAGCCCGTGTTGTCGTCGTCCTATTTCCCGCTTTCGGCCTCGGAGGTATCGGCATTTCTTGTTTTCCCGTTCCTTCCAATAGTCTTTGAGGGCAGCATTATCTGGCGAAGCGTCATGTGGGACTTGTATGTGCCGCATGATGTGGGTCCAGGCGAACTTTGTCAGGTATCCCTGTGGTCCGCCAAAGACCCATTTGTCTCGTCGTCCTGCTTGTCGTTGTCCGAAATAGGTTTTTGTAATCCACTTCCAAGATTTCCTTGGGTGGGTGCGTTTCGTCCAGCGGTACATCCTGCTCCACATCCAGCGGTCAAGAGTGCTGAATGTTTCTGTGGATATTCCTGTTTGGAAGTAGTTGGCCCATCCTCGGATGATTGGGTTAAGCGTTTTGACGACAGCTCTTGAGCTTTGGCCCGTATGTTTGAGCCATTCCTTTTTGAGTCGTCGCTTGAGCGCTTGAACCGATTCTTTGCTTGGCTTAATCAGGAGTTTGAGGCCAGTCTTCGTGTTGGTGACTGGATACAATCGAACGTTGAATCCTAGGAAGTTGAACCCTTCTGTCAGGTGGCGAATACTGGTCTTCTCACTTGACAGTGTGAGTCCGCGTTCTTGAAGCCAATTTTCGATTTCTTGTTTTGCCTGTTCGGCGTCTTCTCTGGTGTGTGTCAGGATAACGAAGTCGTCGGCATAGCGAACAAGTGCTCGTTCTCCTTTGATCTGAAAGTATCCGTTCTTTTTCCGGTAGGTGATACCGACGGCTGCTTCCATTCCGTGGAGTGCAATGTTTGCCAGGAGGGGGGAGATAATTCCACCCTGTGGCGTTCCCATCTCGGTTTTGACCCATCGTTCATCCTCAACGAGACCAGCTTTGAGCCAAGCCTTGAGAAGTCCCTTTGCGGGGAATCCCTTGCAGGCTGTGAGGATAGTTTCGTGTTGGATGTTATCGAAGGCTCCCTTGATGTCTGCATCGACTGCCCAACGTTTTTTAGCGTTTGGTCGAACGTTGGAGAAGATGCGAGAAATGGCGTCGTGACAGCTTCGGCCCGGTCTGAATCCATAGGAACAAGGCTCAAATCGGGCTTCCCATTGGGGTTCCAGTGCGTTCTTGACGACTGCTTGCATACAGCGGTCGAGAATGGTGGGAATTCCCAGGGGTCGTCGTTTGCCATTAGACTTTGGGATGTACACTCTGCGTACCGGCTGCGCTTTCCACGGCTTATAGGCTGAGAGTTCGGCCATGAGCCGGGTTCGTGCTTCCGGGGTCTTAACTACCAGTTTATCCATTCCGGGGGTTTCACGTCCGGCATTGATTTGTGTGGCTCGTCGGATGCTGGTCTCCCGATTAGCCCGACATCTCAACATGAGACGTTGCAGGTCTCGCACCTTGCGGTGGTTCCCTTCCCGTTCGGCTCTAAAGATGCGTTGCCTCAGATTGCGAACAATGCGCCTGTTCTGGTTCCAGTTTATGTCCCCCCAGGCGCGTTGCTGCCTAACCGAGGTTACAGTTTCTTGTCCCTGTACCTTTCCATCAGTCATGCTTAGCGCTCCTTGCAATGGTCTTTAGACAATCCACCACCCTCACGTCAGCAGGCTTTCACCTTGGGTATGGCCCTATCCGGCATGTTATGTCTTCCATGTGCCTTTCGGCTGCCGGCATTCGCTTCTTGAGGGTTCCTACACCCACTGGAGAGTTGACCGCGCCTTACGGGTTGGCTACCTCGTGTGAGGACTCCATTGGGGTTATCACGTTCCGCTTGTGAGACTTGAGACGGGTTAGGTGCGCTCTTTACCCCGGGGAATTGGTATGCTGTCCCATCGTGTGGCCAGTGATGGGCCTTTGAGCCGGGCATGACGATCCCGACCCCTTGTTCCCAGAACCCTGTGTCAACTGTCGCTTTCAGGGTGCAATGCTGTCGAGGCTTCGTTAAAGCGTTCACTTTCGTTCACCATACCATCTTACACCTTGCCCGGAGTCGGGGGACAGTTCCCTTTCTCCTTAGACGTTTGATCCCGCTTCACACCCTGGGATTACTCCCAACGCATGGGGATCATGGTGTCAGGTTGCATACTACCTGGAGTCTTTCGACTCATTCTCTCAAGCGACTTCGTGTCGCACGACCACATACACAGAGAAGCGCCCCCGCGCCGTGCCCAACACATCGCCCTGGGGAAAGGGTGCAGTGACTTGACCGGCTGAAGTCCGACCGTCGTAGGTCACCTGTAGATCGACCGTATACCGCCCGGGCTGATCCACGATGAAGTTGTCTTCCGGCTCATAATAGTAACCAATTTCATTCGCCTGCCCACGGAAGGTCCGTTTGCTGCCATCGGGGGCTGTGACGGTGTAGGCCACCTTTGCGGGCAGCGTCGGGCCGACCGCGCCCACCAAAGCGAAGGTGTTACCCGTCTCCAACACACTGCCGGGCCGGACTCCAGTCAGATGGATGAAGAGGTCAATCTCTTCGCCTTTGAGGGAGAACAGGGGGCCGCCGCTAGGGCCACCGCCGTTGCCCTGAAACGGCGGAAAGGTCCGCGTCCCATCCGGGTCATCATCCGGCACCAAGACAAACAGTGAGCCGTAGATAGCATAGTGCGCTTGGTCAAGCGCGGAGCCATACAGCACCGCTGCCCCATACTGAAACTTGAACTCGCCAGGCAGGTCACCGTGGGCGCCTACCCCGATCTGGTCAGCGTAGCGATCATCAAAGCGCCAATACGGATTCGGAATGGCTTCTGCGCCAATCTCTTCCCGGACCCGGACAAGGGGACGTTGGACCGAGCGATAGCTGTAGGCCCAGAGATCCACCTTGGTGGGGTCCAGGTGGAGATCATTCCCATCGGGTCGACTGGAGAACAACGGGGTTTCGCCAACGACTACTCGCTCGGCAAAGCTGCCGGCTCCAAATCCGAGAGGCACCTCGTCTGCTCGTTGTCGCAGCAGCTCGGTGAGCCGACGGCTCGGGTCGTGAAAGGTCAGGAGTGGGATGGAGGCGTCTGCATTTTCGAGCCAAGTCACATCGCCCGACTGAAAGGGAAAGTGCACATGACTGCCACCAATTGGAATACCGATCTGATCGCGCGTGAACCATTGCGGCCCAATCGTGTCCTGCTCATCAATGCCCCGCCGCCCATGGGCCACAATCAGAGGATCAACCGGGGCTACCACCCCACCCCAGGTCCGCGAGCCCATCCACACTTGTCCCTGCGCATCTTCACCCCGCGCTGTGATATCGACCCGGTATTCACCCGGCCGCTCGAATACGAAGCTGTTGCCCGCGGGCTGGAAATAGCCAAAGCGATTCGTCCGCCCCCGAATGACTCGCTCCTGAAGCTGACGGACATCTGAGTGGGGAACGTGCTGGAGCCGCACTTCTACATCAGCCGTCACTGGTGGAGAGATCGCGAGGCCCGGATTGAAGCCATCACCGACCTCAAAGTGGGTGCCGGGCAGCACTGCCGTATCCAGGGCGAGAACCCGGCCGACATGGACCTCGTAAGTGCCGCCTCCCGTCCAGGTATTTCCCCAGATATCGTCGATCGTCCCCTCCACAGTAATAATGTGGAGACCGTCTTGCGTGAACGCGACCTCAAAGCGGGGGTCCAAGGTGGTCAGTTGGTACACATCGCTGATATGCCCTGCTGAACCATCGAGGAGGCTGCCTTCGTCGTCCACGAGGCTTCTGAGCCGGGACTGTACGAACGGGGCGGGTCCCAGGGTAGTTTCAGTCCCATCGGGGTGATGAATCGTCACGGTGAGACTGCCCGAGGGAAACTGGAAGGGGATGCGAGGAGGAGCGGGAGATGGACCCCCAGAACCGTTCCCGAGACTTGCAGTCGGGACGAACGGTTCAAGGCGATAGGTAAGCGGCTGGCCCGAGGCCGCGCCGAGACGTGGGATCACAAACGTTTCTGACGTGGTCAGAATCCGTTGCGCAATCCCAAAGTGGTCTGCGTCTTCCACGGCTAGGACTCCCCGTGAGCCGTTGCTGAGCGTGTCCAACAAGATCGACCAAGACAGACGGGGCGAGGCAGGACTCCCGACCCGGATAATCGGCAGGCGAGCATCAGATACGAAACTCCGAGCCGCTTGCTGGATCAGCTGCGTAATCGACCGGCTGGGAGGATCTTCAGTCGGCATATCTGGAAACCAGAAACTCAGAAAAGGGCGATAATATCCAGCGGGCAAGTCCGGCGGCAGAGCGAGTGTCAGGTCCACTTCCGCTGCGGCCTGAGTGGCCGCCGTTTTGACCAATGGGAGGTCTCGGGAGTGGTATAAGCCCGCATCATGCCACAAGGGTCCTCGCTCAATCGGCAACCCGGTGGGCGTGAGGAAGGTGGAGGCAAAGGTGTTCGAGCGGAGTATAGTTGACCCGTCGGTGTCGGAGAGCCGTTCAAGCCTGAGGGTGACCCTCACCCGTAGGCCACTAACACCCTGTAAGGCCGGAGAATCTACCCGGATCGTACCGTGAGCTTGCAGGGAGTCTCCGGGAGAGAGGGTCTGAGCATTGATGGAGCCGTGAAACGTCCAGCTAGGAAGCACGTCCCAACGGATTCGTCCCGCACCACCAATTGAAAGAGCAGCACCTGGGGGGTCCACCACTCGCAGAATCGTGCCGGGCAGACCTGCGAGCAGACTGAGAGCTCCGCCCTGTTCTCCGTTGCTAAAAAGAAGATCGTCTCCCCAGGGAGCCGACAAAAACTCCGCCACGCTCGTGCCGAACGGGTCGGCTTTGATGAGGACAGACGTACCCGCGGGGGCGAACAGCGTCGCCGTAAAGCTCCCATCGTCCGCGGCCTGGGCAGTGGCAAAGTGCCCAGTTTCCAGGGTAATGGCGACGACCGCGCTATAGAGAGCAACTGCGCCTGCTGCCCCGCGTAGTGTCACCTCCCCGTCTGCCGTAGGAGGGGAAAGGCTGATGAGCGCGGCCTTGGGGGGATCATCGGGTACGAACGGCACGGAGTCCCGACTCACCGTCACCACAAGGTCTGTCACTCCTTCTCCGCTGACCTCCACCCGTCGCAGGCGGGTTAGCCGCAGGGGGAACACTGGGCGGACCGTGACCGTATACACTGCTGGAGGGACGCGAAGCTGAAAGTTGCCCTCGGACTCGGTCTCAGCACAGGTGCCCGCCCACCACTCTTCGGGAGGCAGGGAGGCGCAGACCAGTGCATCTGGCACGGCCCGCCCGGCGGTGTCGGTGACCCGCCCGGACAGGGTGACGGTCTGCTGGGCTGCAGCAGGCTGTGTGGCAATGCCTATCCAGCCGCTCAGGAAGACCAGGATCAGGGAACGCAAGACAGAAGGCAGTTTCAGCATAGCTTGCTCCTCTCTCTACTCCACCCGCTCCAGGTCTTGGACCCGACTCTTGGCCCCTTCTACAGAGTGCAGAAAGGCTACGAGGTCGTGCAGTTCCGATTCAGATAAGTGTGCGATCCGGCCGTGGGTGTCGGTGGGATTGTGGGTGACTAAGACATCGCGCAGGGTCGGTGCCCGCCCATCGTGCAGATACGGCGCTGTGTGCCAGAGACCGCGTAAGGACGGGGTATCAAACCCTGGTCCCAACAGTTCGCCCGGGCCGTGGCCCGTACCGATGTCATGCAGGAGCAAATCGGTGAACAGCGGGGGCACATGGCAGGCGGCACAGCCGACATCGGGGCGGTGAAAGACGGCTTGCCCGCGCTGGGCCTCTGGGGTCAGCGTCCCATCTCGATATCGAAACGGACTGGGCTTGGGTTGGAGCGATTCGATAAACGCGGTTAAGGCGTCGAGATCGGCTGACCGCCCAGCGTTGGGCAGGCCGAGTGCAGGATGCGGGTCTTCAAGGAGGCCGGTGCCGGCTTGCAGCTCCCGAATGGTGAATTCAAAGTCCTGCACCTCATCCCGGTCCGCACTCTAGTGCAGGGGACGGGTATCCGCCAGGCCCCGCAGATTGGCGGTGTTGCGGGGCCCGTCAGGAAACAGCCACGTCCGACCGTCGTGCTCACCGTCAAAGTGACAGCTCTCGCAGCTCATCCAGCGGTCCCGCGAGATCGCGGTTGAGCGGCTGGAGATGAACAGCAGTTTGCCCCGGTGCAGCTGGGGTGAGAGCGGGCTGGTCGTGGTGGGGATGCGGGTGACTTCCTCGAAGGTGCTGAGATCAATGACCGACACATCGCCCGAGAGGGCATTAGCGACATAGGCGGTGCGCTCGTCGGGCGTGAGCACGATACCTCGCGGTCCATCTCCGACCTCCAGATGAGCCAGGACGGTGCGACTGGCCAGCTCAATCACTGACATATCGCCGCTGCCCAGGTAGACGATGTACGCCCGCTGGCCATCGGACGACAGCGCTACGTCGAACGGCAGGTTCACGGGTTGATCCACCACCGAGAGGTCGAGCCGCTCGTGGAGCAGGTGCTGGTTGGTTGTCAGATCAATCACGGACAGGACGGGAAACAGCGTGGTATCAAACAGCAGATGCGGATTACTGACGTTGGAGCGAATATGGGGCAGGTAGGCGCGACTCATCGTCAGGTCCACGACGATACGCTGGGTGCGATTGCTCTCCGAGCCGGTCTCGATGACGTGTAAGACAGTCCGCTCGGTCAGATCAAGCACCGAGACGACACCCGACAGCTGATGGGTGACGTACAGCTGCGCGCCATCATCGGCAATGGCGAGGCCCCTGGGCCGGGCCTCTACGGCGATAGTGTCCACCACCTGAGCAAGGTCTGTGTCCACCACGTCGATCCGGTCGGCGCCAGTTGCCGCCACATACACTAGGCGCCCGGTGGGATCAACCACCACGCCATACGGGTCTGGCCCGACGCGCAGTGCGGCGTAGAGCGCCAGTGGGTGGATATCCAGTATGGTCAGAGTTGCCGAGGCGTGGTTCGTGACGTACAGCCGTTGGCCGTCCGGCCCCAGGGCGAGGCTTCTCGGGTCGCGGCCAACACGGATTTCATCGAGCGTGGTGCCCAACGCGGTATCAATCGCCGAGACCGAGCCGGAGTCGGGATTGACCACAAAGACCGTCGTGCCGTCCGGGGTAATGGCGATGCTCCCCGAGGCGTGGACGGGACAGGACGGGAAAAAGGTGAAGAGGGTAGACATCACGCCGATGACACAGAGCTGTTCCAGCACCGAAAAAGGACCACGGAGAGGCTGTTCACAGAGCAGACCCCGCGCGGAAGTGTCATAGCTGGGAATGCGGCTTCCCCTCCTGCTGCGCGACGTGGCCTGTCACCGAAACTCCGCCGCGGCTCCGGTGACCGATCACTCGATAGGCCAGCATGACGGCAAGGTGACTGGCCGCTGTGTACCCATCAAGAAGGTATCTTCTTAGAGACTCCTGCTGCTTTTTGCACTGCCAGAATTGGCAGGAAAACAGAAAAAGATGGTAGGCATCACCTGAAGATCGGGGGCGGACGCGGGTGTCGGCGCGATTAGACAACCTCGGCGATTGACAGCACCAGCCGCACCAAGTCCGCCTGCCGGGAGATGCCCAGCTTCTGGTAGACCTGCTTGAGGTGATAATAGACGGTGTTTGCCTGGCGCCCTGTCAGTACCGCCATCTCCCGCACGGTCCGGCCTTCGGCCAGCCAGACCGCCACCTGACTCTCCACCGGCGTCAGCCCCAGGATTGCAGCGACCAGACCGGGATCAATGCGGGACTGGTGGCCCGGCTCGGTAATCAGCACCAACGCGGCCACACGGTGGGCGCCGAAGTCCGGCTGCCGGACGCCTACCGGGGTGACGTGGACCACGAAGCGCGGCAACACAGACGTGCGGTGGAGCAGCATTGATCCACCGACAGCGGGGCTGGCGGACGGCAGCGCCCCGGCGATCAGCCGCTCCAGCCGGGTCTGGTCGGCCGGCAGCGCGGCGCGTAGCTCTCCGTCCCGGTCTGACACGCCATCACCCTGCCGCAGGATGGCCCGAGCCCGGTCATTCGTCTCCAGAATACGCCCCCGCCGGTCCAGCTGGACGACGCCGACCCGGGAGGTGTTGAGCAGGGCGGTCGAGGCCGCGCCTTCTGCCTCGGCCCGGGCCAACGCCTGCCGGACCCGGACAAAGTGCTGGAGATGGGGCAACAGCCCTCTGAGCAGTGCCAGCTGCGGCGTGCTCCAACCACCCGGGGTGACCGGGTCCGCGCTGGACCAAGTGATGCGGGAGCCGTCCAGTCCGGTCAGGCGCACATTCACGCTCTCCTGGCCGCCGTTTCGGGCCAGCAGTTCGTTGTAGGTCAGCGAGGTCTGCAACTCCTCGGTGGTGTACAGGCTGGTCACGTGGACCAGGTGGTGGTCGGGCAGCTGCCGCACACGCGGCACCCGTTCGTCGATGGGGTGGTAGACGGTGAGGTACTCCCGCTCCAGGGCTTCGTAGCGCTGGCCCCGGTAGTAGAATCCAGAGCTGATGACCCGGATATCGTCCTGGGGGCCTTCACCAACGAACAGGCCATTGCCCTGTAGGCCGCAGGCCTCATCAATCAGGGCTGAGGTGGCCGGCCACAGGGTCTCGTCAAGCACGGTGTCGTGGAAGGACGCCAGGATGCGCTCGAGCGCGTCTTGGTCGCTCATGAGACCACAGTATGACCCATAGCGTCGCTCTGGACACTGCCAAAATTAGCAGGAAAACCAACAAATCAGTAGGAAAACTAATAAATTAGCAGGGATAAATGCCGTCCAGTGGCCAGTCTCCGGGCCTGTAGGCCGCAACCGACTCGGGCGCATCCGGGATCGCAGCTTGCGCAGCTCTCGCCGCCAGCAGGACCAGCACTGGTGCCAGGACAACACGGATGCCGATGGTGCGCCGCTCAATAGGGAGGCTCGATCACTGCGCCAGGAGCCGGGGACCACACGGCGCCGGGGACGGCAGGGCAGTCGCAGATACGAAGGGGGATCCACAGCGAGCAACAGCTCTCCGATAAACCGCCCGCTTGATGAGACAGCCGGGAGCAGTCCGATCTGACCTCTTCAGGCTGTCAGACGGTCCAAACGGCGGTAAAAGTCCACCAGGGCCGGGCAGCGCTCCACCGCAGCTTGTGTCTCAGGTGAGACCCTGGCGCGTAAAAAACTGAGCTGGCCAAAGATCGCCAAATCGGCCAGGCTCGGCCGCTCGGCGCCAAAAAAGAACGGTCCGGCCCCCAACACCGTCACCAGGTTGGCCAGATGTCCGTCAAGTTCGGCCCGAAGCACCTCGACGGGCAGCCGCCCCGTTCCCTGGGCGCGCACCTGGGCGGCGATCAGACGCGGCACCACCAGGCGCACCAGCGGCCGCAGCAGGACCGGTGTGGTGGGCAGAACAAGTGCGACGGTACGTGCGGCGTTGGCTGGAATCGTCCACCGAAACGCCATGCCGTACCAGTACAGCGACTCGTCGGCCCAGTCTTCGAGCAATTGCTGCTGGACCGCGACCGAGGGGTCTGAGTCCAGCAGGGGCGGCGTCGGCTTGTAGGCGTTGAGCGTCCGCAGAATCAGGGTCGAATCGAACAGGCGTTGGCCGTCAAGGTCGAGCGCCGGCATTTTGCCGGTGACCGGGTTGTGACGACGCAGATCGCGGGGCAGCCGCGGCTGCTGGAGCTGGAAGGGCAGCTGTTTGAGCAGCAGACCGCGATAGACCTTCTCCACAAACGGTGAGGTCCGCGCCCCGTACAGAATAATCGCCATGCGCGTCCTAGCCACGCAGCCCGCGAAAAAAGGTCCGGATATCGTCGACGAGCAGGTCCGGCTTTTCCATGGCCGCAAAATGCCCGCCGGCCGGCATGGGCGTCCAGTGCGTGACGTTGTAGGCGCGTTCGGCCCATTCGCGTGGCGGTCGGGCCAGTTCCTTGGGAAAGGCAGCGACGCCGGTCGGGACGCTCACCCGCTCATCCCGCCCCAGCCGCCACGGGTGGTGGCGTTCTTCGTAGTACAGGCGGGTTGACGAATGAATCGTCTGGGTCAGCCAATAGATCATGACATTGGTCAACAGCTGATCTTTGGTGTAGGCCTGCTCGGGATTGCCGTCACAGTCGCTCCAGGTCCGAAACTTTTCCACAATCCAGGCGCACAGGCCGACCGGGGAATCGTTCAGCCCAAAGGCCAGGGTCTGGGGCTTGGTGCCCTGAATGCCCTGATAGCCGGTTTCTTCGCGTTGCCAGCCGCTCATCTCATTGAGCCAAGTCTGCTCAGCCGCAGACAGATCGTGGCGGTTGGCCGGGTGGGGAGCGATGCCGACCATGTTGAGATGAATGCCGACCAAGTTTTGGGGATAGGCAAAGCCCAGACGGGAGGTGATCATGGCGCCCCAGTCGCCGCCCTGGGCACCGTAGCGGCGATAGCCCAGGACCTCGCCCATCAGCCTGGCAAACCAGTCGGCCATGCGACTGATATTGACCTGGCGCTGCTGGGTCGGAGCCGAAAAGCCGTAGCCCGGCAGCGAGGGCACGACCAGATCGAAGGCGTCGGCCGGGTCCCCGCCGTGAGCTGCCGGGTCGCTGAGCGGACCGATGACCTCCATGAACTCATAAAACGAGCCGGGCCAGCCGTGGGACAGCATCAGCGGCAGCGGCTTAGGTCCGGTGCCCCTGATATGCAGAAAGTGGATCTGCTGGCCGTCCAGGCTGACGCTGAAGTGCGGCCACTGATTCATCCGCCGCTCCTGGGCGCGCCAGTCATACTCGGTCCGCCAATACTCAACCAGCTGTTTGACATAGGCCATGTTCGCCCCGTAGTCCCAGTCCGAGCCGGGGATTTCTCCCGCCGGCCAGCGGACCTGGTCGAGACGTTGGCGCAGGTCGGTCAGCGCCGCCTCAGGGATGTCAATCGTAAACGCTTGGGGGGTGGGCATGGGCTTCTCCTTTTCAGGCGTGGCGTTTCGCGGTCTGTGCGGTCCGGTCCATCCGTTCCCGAATCGTCCGCTCATGGCCTCTGTCGCTGGGCCGATAATAGCGTCGGTCGGCCAGCGCGTCGGGCAGATGGTGGTGATCAACAACGGCATCGGCCTGGTCGTGGGCGTACTGATAGCCCTTGCCGTAGCCCAGGTCCTTCATGAGTCTGGTCGGGGCGTTGCGCAGGTGCAGCGGGACGGGTAGGGGGCCGTGCTGTTTGACATCGCCCAGCGCAGCCTGCATGGCCGCATACGAGGCGTTCGATTTCGGCGCGGTGGCCAGATAGGTGGCGGCCTGGGCGAGCGGGATGCGGGCCTCGGGCAGGCCGACGAAATGCATCGCCTCCTTGGCCGCTACGGCTAAGCTCAGGGCCTGGGGGTCGGCGTTGCCGATATCTTCAGCCGCGAAGATGACCATCCGCCGGACAATGAACAGCGGGTCTTCGCCGGCCTCGACCATCCGCATCAGCCAGTACACGGCCGCGTCCGGATCGCTGCCGCGCAGGCTTTTGATGAACGCCGAGATGACGTTGTAGTGTTCTTCGCCGGCCTTGTCGTAACGCAACGCCTTGTGTTGGACGGCTTCTTCGACCAGGCTCAGGTCGAGCCGGTCGAGCTGCTGCTGAACGGCCAGACCGGCCGCCACCTCGAGGCTGCCGAGCGCAATCCGGGCGTCGCCCTGGGCGTGCTGGACCAGGAAGTCGAGACTCGCCTCCTCGGCGTTCAGGCCGAGCCCGCCCAGTCCGCGCTGGGTGTCGTCCAGGGCGCGGGTCAGGATGGTTTTCAGCTCATCCGGGCCGAGCGCCTCAAGCACCAGCACCCGGGCTCGGGACAGGAGCGGCGGGATGACCTCAAACGACGGGTTTTCGGTGGTGGCGCCCAGCAGGACGATCAGGCCCTGTTCGACGTGGGGCAGAAACGCGTCCTGCTGGGCCTTGTTGAAGCGGTGGATTTCATCCACAAACAGGACGGTCGGAGTACTGTGCTGGCGTTGCTGGTGGCGGGCCTGCTCAAGGATCTGACGCAGCTCCTTAACCCCCGACAGCACGGCCGAAAAGGACGCGAACGGCACATCAACCGCTCCGGCCAGGAGCCTGGCCAGGCTCGTCTTGCCGCTGCCCGGCGGACCCCACAGAATCAGCGACGACAGACTGCGGCCTTCGATCATGCGCCGCAACAGACGATCCGGCCCCAGCAGGTGTGCCTGACCCACATACTCGTCAATCGTCCGGGGGCGCATCCGCTCGGCCAGAGGGGCTTTTTCGGCCGCTGCCTTTGCGGCACTATGGGCGAACAGATCCGGGTGCTGGCTTGGCATAGCGGTGTTATTATACGCCAGGGACAGAGAAAAGCAGGTAGGGCCAGGCCTGCCCGCAGGTCGTGACGGATATGCAAAAGATCGGGCAAAACATCGGACTGGTCATCAAGCGCAACCAGCCGGAAGTCGCCGCCCTGGGCCGCGAGGTGGTGGCCTGGCTGCAGCAGCGCGGCAAGACCATCTGGGCCGAAGACAACACCAGCCATGAGATCGGCCTCAGCCGGGGCTGGCGCAAGGTCGAGATCATGCAGCGCGCCGACCTGACCATTGTGCTCGGCGGTGACGGCACGCTGCTGAGCGTCGCCCGGCGGACCAACCAGCGCGAGGTGCCCATCCTGGGGGTTAATCTGGGCGATCTGGGCTTTCTGACCGAAACCACCACCGACGAATTCCTGGCCACCCTGGAGCGGGTGTTGGAGGGCGATTATGAGGTCGAGCGG
The DNA here is from genome assembly GCA_965243735.1 of uncultured Binatia bacterium (SeqCode). Taxonomy (GTDB): domain Bacteria; phylum Desulfobacterota; class Binatia; order Bin18; family Bin18; genus JAAXHF01. The sequence goes on along the minus strand of CBDEVZ010000008.1, from coordinate 151,266 downwards.
CGCAGCCTGCTGCAAACCACGCTGACGCGCGACAACCGGCCGGTCGGCGTCTTCCAGGTTCTCAACGACGTGGTGATTAACAAGGGCGCGCTGGCCCGTATCCTTGACCTCGAAACCTGGGTCGAGGAGCAGTATCTGTGCACCTACAAGGCCGACGGCCTGATTGTGGCCACGCCGACCGGTTCGACCGCCTATTCCCTGTCGGCCGGCGGCCCGATTATCGACCCGGCCGTCGGGGTGGTCGTCCTGACCCCGATCTGTCCCCACACCCTCACCAACCGGCCGATCATTCTGTCCGATCAAACCGATATCCACGTCATCCTGCAGACCGCCGAAGAGGATGTCATCCTGACCCTGGACGGCCAGGAGGGCCACCCCCTCAAAGGCGGCGACCGGGTCAGCATTCAGCGCTCCGACATCACCGTGTCGCTGATCAAGTCGCCCAATCGGACCTATTTCGACGTGCTGCGCAGCAAGCTGCGCTGGAGCGAGCGCTGACATACGAGGCTCCCGCTACTCGACACTCTCCGATTTTTTACACTTGACTTACCGTCTTAACAAAATACAGATGTAGTTGAGGACGTGCTCTGGACTCGAACGGAATGCAGGTATTCCATAAACTAGCAGGCGGCCTGCGCGATATCGGCATTGCGCTCGTCAGGCGTGGCACGGTAATGGGGCCACTGATGCCGTCACTCATGACGGTCCCCGTTTTGCTTCTGTTTGCCTGGCTGTTCCGAGAAACGGCTGTCCTGATGGGATTTCCCGTCATTACCGTGGTGCTGGTAATCACAAGTCTGTATATCCCGTACAGCTACCACCGCCATTACGCAGCATTTGCCAAGAACGATCCTGACAGACTGCAATCCGAGGAGTACCGATACGAGATGACTCGCATACAGATGGTTGCGGCCAAAGGATTACCGGAGCCGCTGCCCGAAGACAGCCTTCCGTTGGCTGACCCAACGCGAAACTTGCCCAGGGCCGATGCGCCGGACGAAGGCGAGGAAGCCTCGGACTCGACCGGTACAGATCAGGAAGAGGGACCATGAAAGCATATCTTTTCGCGTACAGTCAGGCGTGCATCCAAGCACAGGTTCACGCCATGCTTAACAATACCGAGGCAGTTAAGATGTGGGTTGCGCCGTTTCCGTACGCCGCCATCCTCGTCTCCGATCTCAATAGTCAGGACCTCGGCGCTGTCCTTCACAAACGCTTATCGGACGCGTGGTTCATAGTGACGGAAATGAACCGTCAAATCGTGGACGGATGGCTGCCGGAAAATCTCTGGGCATACGTAAACGAGCCGGAACAGACGTGGTCGCGGAAGTTGTTGGAGCAACTGCCACCTCCGCAAACAAAGCCGCCCGACAACCCGCTCGCGGCTCTCTTGGCTAAAGGGAAAGGGATGTAGAGCCGAGAGCGGTGTAATCTCTGCCGGTCACCGAGGCATGGCTGCTGACCCGCGCGGCGTTGAGCTATGTCGAACGGCGCGCCGTCAACCGCTGAGCCCAGCCCCACTCCGGAGAACGACCGGGAAGACCCCTAGGAGCGCAGGCCCAGGCGTTTCATCAAGCGTGACAGATTCGACTGGGGCAGGCCGAGGCGCCGGGCAGCCTCGGTTTGATTCCAGTCCGTTTGCTCCAGGACGTGGCGCACACGCAGGCGTTTGAATTCTTCCACCGCGACAGACAGCGGCAGGCTGTCGTCGGGCGCCTCGGGCGGTGGTGCGCCGTTGGATGGCCGGCGGCTGGCGGAACGGATCTCGGCCGGCAGATCGGCGATGCTCACATCCGGGCCGGCGGCCAGCACCACCGCCCGCTCAAGCGCGTTTTGCAGCTCGCGGACATTGCCCGGCCAGGGATAGGCTTGTAGGACCGGCAGGACGGCCGGGTCAAGGCCGAGCTGGGGGCGTTTCATCTCCCGGCAGCTGCGTTCCAGAAAGTGCTGGACCAGGCCGGGAATATCGTCCCGGCGGTCGCGCAGGGCGGGCAGCGTCATCGACACCACGTTGAGCCGGTAGTACAAATCCTGCCGAAAACCGCCGGTCTGCATGGCCTGCTGAAGGTCGCGGTTGGTGGCGGCCAGAATCCGGACATCGACCCGAATCTCACGCGTTCCTCCCAGTCGCTGAAACTCGCGCTCCTGGAGGACACGCAGCAGTTTGACCTGGAGGTCAGGCGCCAGGTCACCGATCTCGTCCAGGAAAATAGTCCCCCCGTCGGCCAGCTCAAACTTGCCCTTTTTCTGGCCAGTCGCCCCGGTAAAGGCGCCCCGCTCATGGCCGAACAGCTCGTTTTCGAGCAGCTCGGGCGACAGCGCCGTGCAGTTGACGGCAATGAACGGATGGTCGGCCCGCGGGCTCCACTGGTGGATGGCCCGGGCCAGCACCTCTTTACCGGTGCCGCTCTCGCCCAGCAGCAGCACGGTTGACGGTGTGGCTGCGGTAGTCCGGGCCAGACGCAGGACTTCCTCCATGCTGCTGCTCGGGCCGGCAATCAGATGGTAGCGGTCCTGGATGACCTCCTGAAAGGCGACCTTGGCGTTGCGGACCGTGGTAAACGCCCTGGCCCGGCTCAGCGCGGTGGCGGCCAGGCTGCCGAACGCCAGCAGGAGTTCCATATCGGCCTGGCTGAACCCCTCGGCCTTGGTGGTGTTCAGCGCCTCAATCACGCCAATGATCCGCCCGCGCCGTTTGAGCGGCACGCACAGGATCGAGGTGGTATGAAAGCCGGTCTTCTGATCCACCCCGCCAAACCAGCGCGGATCGGTGGACACGTCGTTGCTGACCAGCGGCTGGCCGGTTCGGGCCACCAGCCCGGCAATGCCCTGGCCCAGGTCAATACGGAATTCTTCGACCCTGGCCTCGCCCTCCATGGTGGTGAAGGCCAGTTGCCCGGCAGCCTCGTCAACCAGACCCAGGCTACAGCCCTGAGCCGAAAAGAGGCGAATGGCCGAGCTGAGAATGGCTCTGAGCAGATCCTCGGCTTCGACCGTGCCCATCAGCAGCTGGTTGATTTCGATCAGGCCGGCCAGACGCGCCCGAGTTTGGACCAGTTCGTCCCGCTGAGCCTGGATAGGGTTAGACATGCCGTGTCTATATCATGTTGATATTATTTGCCAACCCGACAAATAATCTTTTCCCCGGTTCTCTTCGTCCATGGTCTGAGGTATATGGCCTAAGAAGATGGAACGCATGTACGGCCTGATCGTAGACAGACCAAAACTGATCCTGGGCCTGATTCTGTTCCTGACCGGCGTGTTCGGCTGGTCTGCGCGACACATTCAGCTCGACAGTTCGGTCGAGAGTCTGTTGCCCGGCGACAATACCGACTCGCAGTATTACGCCGAGATCCGGCAGCTGTTCGGCAGCGATGAAATCGGGGTGGTGGGCATTATTGCCGACACCATCTACACCCCCCAGACCCTGGAAAAAATCGTCCGCCTGAGCGAGCAGATCAAGGCCATTGAGGGCGTGGATGACGTGATCAGCCTGGCCAATGCGGTCGATCCGATTGCCAACGTGACCGATCCGCCGCTGCTGATGCCCCAGATTCCGCGCACGCCGGCCGAGATGACGGCCCTCAGAGACACCCTGGCCGATCGGCCGATCTACCTCAAAAATCTGGTCGCGCCCGACGGTCGGGCTGCGGCCATCAACGTCGTGTTCGCCGATATGAACGACGACGAGTTCCTGCGGCTGGGGATTGATGACAAAGTCGTCGCCCTGCTTGAGCAGGAAAGCGGTCCCGAGCGCATCTACTATACCGGCCTGCCCCACCTCAAGGTCTATTCAACACGGGGCATGCAGCAGGATCTGGCCCGCTTTGTGCCCCTGACCCTGGTGTTCATCGTGGTCGTCCTGTATCTCAGCTTTCGCTCCGCACGGGGGGTGGTGCTGCCGGTGTTGACCGTGGTCGTCAGCCTGACCTGGACGCTGGGCATCATCGTGCTGAGCGGCAACCGTCTGAGCCTGGGCAGCATGGCCCTGCCGCCGCTGCTGCTGGTGCTCGGCACCGCCTACTCGCTCCACGTGGTGGCCGAGTATTACGAGCTGGCCGGCCCCGACCGCAGCCCGCGCGAGGTGGTGTTCGAGGCTCTGCGCCTGACCGGTCCACCGATCTGCCTGACCACCCTGACCACAGTGCTCGGCTTTTTGTCCCTGTCGGTCAACTCGATTGTCAGCATCCAGCACATGGGGCTGTTCTCGGCCGTCGGCATCAGTCTGGCCTGCGCCCTGTCGCTGTTGCTGGTGCCGGCCGGGCTGGTCCTCCTGCCTCTGCCCGGCGCTGGTGGGTCGCAGCCCAGCCTGGCGCGCGTCAGCACCGCCCTGCGGCGGCTGTGCTATTTTGACATCCGCCAGCGTCGGCTGGTTCTGATCCTGAGCGGGCTGATTGCCGTGGCGGCGGTGTGGCTGACGGCTTCCATTCGGGTCGATTCAAACTTTCAGTCTTTTTTTCGGGCCGACGATCCCATCCGCTTGGCCACCGACGCGATCAACGAGCATCTGGTCGGCAGCATGGCCTTCTACGTGGCGATTGACGGCGACGCACCGAACAGCATCAATCGCTGGGAGACGCTGCGGCGCATCAAGGACTTGCAGCTGTATATCGACGCCCAGCCCGGCGTGGACAAGACGGTGTCCTTTGTCGATTACTGTGAGCTGCTCGACCGCGGCGCCCAGTCCGGCGCGGGCGGCGACCTCATCGTCTCGCCCCAGGGGGAGATTATCCAGGCTCCGGCGGCCGGCGCCCAGACCACGTTCTGGGACAATCCTGAGCAGCTGCGCGGCGTGTTGCAGATCGTCACCCTCAGCCCGGGCAGTTTTGAACGGGTGGTCAACATCGACTTTTCGCGGACCAATATCCTGGTCCGCACCACCCTGTCGCAGTCGAGCGATATCATGGCCCTGGTCGAGCGGGTCGAGACCTTTGCCGCCCAGACCTTTCCGCCCCAGCTGCGCGTCCGCGCCACCGGCAACCTGGTGCTGCTGACCAAGACCACCGGCGATATCGTGTCCGGTCAGGTCCAGAGCCTGGCCCTGGCCGCGACGGTGATTTTCGTGCTCATGGCCGGCATGTTTCTGTCGGTCCGGGTGGGGCTGATCGCCATGATCCCCAACCTGTTTCCGATCCTGGTCTTCTTTGGCCTGATGGGCCTGTCCGGCGCGGTCCTGAATCTCGGCACCAGCATCGTGGCCGCCATCGCGCTTGGCATCGCGGTCGATAACACGATCCACTTCATGACCCGCCTGAGCACCGAGGTACACAACACCTCTGACCAGCGCCGCGCCCTGCTGGCCACCCTGTCCACCATCGGCAAGCCGGCCGTGCTGGCCACCCTTATCTTGCTGCTGGGCTTTGCGGTGCTGGGGTTTTCGCGCTTTGTCCCAATTCGGGAGTTCGGCATCCTGTCGGCCATCACCATGGCCGCAGCCCTGGTCGCCGACCTGGTCCTGCTGCCGGCCCTGATCGCCACGACCAAGATCATCACCGTCTGGGAACTGCTGCACCTCCGGTTGGGCCGTGACCCGCACAAAACGATTCCGCTGTTTGCCGGGCTGCGGCCGTTTCAGGCCAAGCTGGTCAGCCTGATGGGAGAGGTCAAGACCTTCCCGCGCGGCCAGCCGATTATTCGACGCGGGGAGATGGGCAACGAGATGTTCGTCCTGGTCAGCGGCACGACCGACGTGTACGTCCACACCAACGGCGACCGAAAACACGTGCGTGTCCACGGCCGGGGGGACGTGTTTGGCGAGATGGGCTTGATCCGCAACCACGAACGCACGGCCGACGTGGTGGCGGCCGAGGATGTCGAGGCGCTGGTGGTTGACGAGCGCTTCCTGTCCCACATGCAGCGCCGCTATCCGCGCACCGGGGCCAAGATTTTTCTGAATATCGCCAGAATTCTGAGCGACCGCTTGCAGGCTTCCGGACCGCGCGCAGGGAGCTGAGGCGATGCTGCGTTCTCTGCACATTGCGAATTTTGCCCTGATTGACGAGTTGGAGCTGTCCTTTGAGCAGGGCCTGAACGTCATCACCGGTGAGACCGGGGCGGGCAAGAGCCTGCTGATGCAAGCGCTCGGCCTGGCGGTTGGCGGACGCGCCTCGGCCGAGTTGGTCCGCCATAAAGCCCATGAGGCGGTGGTCGAGGCGCTGTTCGATATTCACGACTACCCGGACCGCAGTATCGCCCGCCTGCTGGAGGACGGCGGCTATCCGGTTGAGGACGAAATCCTGATCCGTCGCGTCATCTCCCACACCGGCCGGGGGCGGGTGTACTGCAACGGCGCCCTGACCACGGTCGGCCTGCTGCGCCGGCTGGGCGTCGCGCTGCTCCAGGTCCACGGCCAGCACGAGCAGCACAGCCTGCTCGAAGCCGAGGCCGCCCAGACTCTGCTGGACGGGTTTGGCGGGCTGGGTCCGAACGTGGCCGAGATGCAGCAGGGCTACAGCCTGCTGCGTCGGGCCTGGACGCAACGCCAAGCCCTGGTCGAGGGCCGCCAGGAGCGTGAGGACCGGCGCGAGCTGGTGCGGTTTCAACTTGAGGAAATCGCTCGGGCCGAGCTGCGGGCCGGAGAAGAGGAAGACCTGCGCCAGGAGAAGACTGTGCTGCTGCACGCCGAAAAGCTCCAGCACGGCGTGGCCGGCAGCGAACACGCCCTGGCCTCGGGCGAGGACGCGCTGACCGACCGCCTGGGCCGCGTCCTGAGCCAGCTCCAGGACTGCGCCCGGCTTGATGAGCGCCTGTCCGAGGTGCTTGAGCTGTTGCGGGGCGGCCTGGCCCAGCTCGAAGAGGCCGCCCTGGAGCTGCACCGGTACGGCCAGCGGCTGGCCCCCGATCCCGACCGCCTGGAGGAGATTGATGCCCGTTTGGCCGTACTGTCGCGGCTCAAAAAAAAATACGGCGACAGTGTCGAGTCCGTCCTGGCCCGCCACCAGCAGCTCAGCCGGGAGCTGACCGGCCTGGACAGCAGTGAAGAGAGCCTGGCCGCCCAGGACCAGGCGGTGGCCGAGGCTGCGGCCGCAGCCTGGCAGTCCGCCCACGAGCTGTCCGCAGCCCGCCTCCGGGCGGCCCATACGCTGGAAGCCCGGATGGGTGACGAACTGGCCGGCCTGGGCATGCGCGGCGCCCACTTCAGCGTCCGTTTTGCTGACCAGCCGGACGTATCGCCGGATGCCGGTGATCCGCCCGACCCGTTCGTCCATGGTCGGGCGCGCCTGGGCTCGACCGGCTGTGATCGCCTCGAATTTTTCCTGTCGGCCAATCCCGGCGAGCCGGCTCTGCCCCTGGTCAGGGTCGCCTCGGGCGGCGAGCTGTCGCGTCTGATGCTGGCGCTGAAGGCGCTCAGCGTCGAAGCCAGAGAAGCCCCGACCCTGATTTTCGACGAGGTCGACGCCGGCGTGGGCGGCGGGGTGGCCGAGGTCGTGGGACGGCGTCTGCGCTCCCTGGCAGCCGAGCGGCAGGTCTTGTGCATCACCCATCTGCCCCAGATTGCAGCCTTTGCCGAGCACGCCTACACCGTGGTCAAAACCGTCATGAAAGGCCGCAGCGTGTCCACGGCCAAAAGTCTCACCCGAGGCGAACGCCTCGACGAGCTGGCTCGCATGCTGGGCGGACTGGAGGTCTCGGCCGAGGCCAAACGCCACGCCCGCGAGATGCTCGACCGGGCCGCCAGAGCTGGTTAGGGCCGGTCCGATTTTCTGTTTTTTACCCCTTGCTTTTGCCCGTCAATGCGGCCAATAGAATACGGAAAGCATACGCAAGGTGGAAAGCGGGGTGGGGGCTGATGGTGGGACGGAGCAAAAAGCCAGGACGTGAGGACGGATTTATGGATAAAGCGCTGATGCTGTCGCTGTATCGGGATATGGTTCGCATTCGCCGTTTCGAAGAGGAGGCCGCGCGCTCATACTCGCGGGGCAAGATGGGCGGCTTTCTGCACCTGTACGTGGGCCAGGAGGCGGTTGCCGTCGGCGCCATGTCGGCCGCCGAGCCGACCGATTACATTGTGGCCACCTACCGCGAGCACGGCCACTATCTGGCCCGGGTCGGCGATATGAAGGCGGCCATGGCCGAGCTGTTCGGCAAAGCTACCGGGTGTGCCAAGGGCCGGGGCGGCTCGATGCACTATTTTGATGTGGCCAAGCGTTTCATGGGCGGCCACGCCATTGTCGGCGGCCACGTGCCCATCGCGGCCGGGATCGCCTTTGCGTCCAAGTATCGCGGCGAGCACGACGTGACGCTGTGTTTCTTTGGCGAGGGTACGGCCAATATGGGCGCCTTTCACGAGGGCATGGCCCTGGCCGCGCTGTGGAAGCTGCCCGTCGTGTTCATCTGTGAGAACAATCTGTACTCCATGGGCACGCCGCTGTACCGCACCCTGGCCGTCGAAGACGTGGCGGTGCGAGCCAAGGGCTATCCCATGCAGCAGGAGATCGCCAACGGCGACGACGTGCTGGAGATCCGCGATACCGTCCGCCGGGCGGTCCAGCGGGCTCGGACCGAGAGCCTGCCCATCCTGGTCGAGGCCAAGACCTACCGCTTTCGGGGCCATTCCATGTCCGACCCGGCCAAATACCGCACCAAGCAAGAGGTCGATGAGTGGAAGAAGCGCGACCCCATCTTCCTGCTCGAGCAGCGCATCTTCGACCTGGGCATGGCCACCGAGGAGCAGCTCAAGGCGATTGACGACGAGGCCAAGGCCGAGGTCGCCGAGGCGGTCGCGTTTGCCGACGAGTCGCCCGCCCCCGACCCGTCCGAGCTGTACGACAATGTGTACGCCCAAACCCTGCCGGACGAGAAGATCATCTCCCTGCCCCACCGGGCACGCCAGGCCGGCTAGCCGGTGAAGGAGACATACCGTGCGTGAACTCAGCTACCGGGAAGCCGTACGCGAGGCCATGGCCGAAGAGATGGAACGCGACGAGCGCGTGTTCCTGATGGGCGAGGAGGTTGGCCATTACAACGGGGCGTATAAGGTGTCGGAGGGCCTGCTCGACCGGTTTGGCGAGCGCCGGGTGGTAGATTCGCCGATTGCCGAGGCCGGCTTTGCCGGGGTCGGGATCGGGGCGGCGATGGTCGGCCTGCGGCCGATCATCGAGTTCATGACCTGGAATTTTTCGCTGTGCGCCTACGATCAGATTGTCAACAACGCGGCCAAGCTGCGCTACATGTCCGGCGGCCAGCTGTCCCTGCCGATTGTTTTTCGCGGCCCGGGCGGAGCCGCCCATCAGCTGGCCGCCCAGCACTCTCAGGCGGTCGAGAGCCTGTACGCCTATGTGCCCGGCCTGAAGGTCATCGCTCCCTCGACCCCGGCCGACGCCAAGGGCCTGCTCAAGTCGGCCATCCGCGACGACAACCCCACGATTTTCATTGAGGGCGAGGTCTTGTATGGCCGTAAGGACCAGGTCGAAGACGACGAATACCTGGTCCCGATCGGTCGGGCCGAGGTCAAACGCACGGGCAGCGACGTGACCCTGGTGGCCTGGTCCAAGATGGTCTACGTCGCCCTCGAAGCTGCGGACGAGCTGGCCAGTCAGGGCATCGACGTCGAGGTCATCGACCCCCGCACCATGCGTCCCCTGGACGACGCAACCCTGCTGCGCTCGGTCCACAAAACCAACCGCTGCGTGATCGTCGAAGAGGGCTGGCCGATGGCCGGCTTTGGAGCCGAGATTTCATACCGGATCATGCAGGACGGGTTTGACTCCCTCGACGCGCCGGTCGCCCGCGTGACCGGCGAAGACGTACCCATGCCCTACGCCAAGAATCTCGAGGAGCTGGTGATTCCGAGCGTCAAGAAGGTCGTCGAGGCGGTACGCGGCGTGGTGTATCGGGACTGAGGCGGCGCTCGCCCGTGCGGCGGCGCAGCCACTCAACGGTCAGCAGGAACAGCAGCGAGAAGACGATCAGCAGGCTGGCCACAGCCAGAATCGCCGGACTGATCTGTTCGCGGATACCGGTCCACATCTGACGCGGCACCGTGCGCTGTTCCAGACCGCCCATGAACAACACCGTCACCACCTCGTCGAACGAGGTGGCGAAGGCAAACACGGCGCCCGAAATCACCCCCGGAGCGATCAGCGGCAGCACGACACGGCGGAAGGTTCGCAGCGGCCCGGCGCCCAGACTGGCGGCGGCCCGATACAGGCCGGTGTCGAAACCGGACAGGGTGGCGGTCACGGTGATGACGACAAACGGCGCGCCCAGGGTGGCGTGGGCCAGGATGAGGCCCGAATAGGTATAGCTGAGGCCCAGGTTGGAGTAGAAGAAGAACATGCCGGCCGCCGAGATGATGACCGGGGTGACCATCGGTGAGATCAGCAGGCCGCTGATCACGGCCCGACCCGGCAGGGCCGGACTGCTCAGGCCCAGGGCCGCCAGCGTGCCCAGCACGGTTGCCAGGGCGGTGGCCGACAGGCCGATGAACAGACTGTTGAGCAGGGCCTGGCCCCAGGTCTGGTCGCCCATGACGGTCCGGTACCAGCGCAGCGAATAGGCGTCCGGGTCCAGGCGCAGCATGCCCTCGGTGAAGGTGAAATAGGGCTCGGCGTTAAAGCTGAGCGGCACGATCACCACCAGCGGGGCGATCAGAAACACGAACACCCCGCCACACCATATCAGGTAGGCGCTACGGCCGGCGCGTCCCCACGCTCTCCCCGGTGTCATCTCAGCCCAGCCTCATCCGCTCCAGCCCGACCAGGCGCTGGTAGAACAGGGCGAAGACGCCTACAAAGGCCAGCAGCAGGCCGCCGAGGGCTGCGGCCAGCCCCCAGTTCAGCGAACTCTGCATGTGGTAGGCGATCATATTGGCGATGAGCTGGCCGCTGCGGCCGCCGACCAGCGCGGGCGTGATGTAGTAGCCGGTGGCCAGAATGAAGACCAGCAGCGAGCCGGCGCCAACGCCGGGCAGGGTCTGGGGCCAGTAGACGCGCCAGAACGCCTGGACCGGACTGGCGCCCAGCGAGGCGGCGGCGCTCATGTGCAGCCGTGGGATAGCGCGCATGACCGCGTACAGCGGCAGCACCATGAAGGGCAGCAGGACGTGGGTCATGGCCACTATCGTCCCGGTCATGTTGTAGATCATGGCCAGCCGGTCGTTCTCGGCTATCAAGCCGAGCGCCACCAGCGTAGAGTTGATCACCCCCTGGGTCTGGAGCAGGACGATCCAGGCCGTGGTGCGTACCAGCAGGGAGGTCCAGAACGGCACCAGTACCAGCAGCAGCAGCAGATTCGCCCGGCGCGGCGGGGCGTGGGCAATCAAGGCGGCGACCGGATAGCCGAGCAGCAGGCACAGCCCGGTCAGACTCAGGCTGACCACCAGGGTGCGCCACAGCAGGGGCACATAGACGCGGTACTCGGCCGGGCGCCGGCCGATGCTGCCGTCGCTGTGGCGTTCCAGGTCGAGGGCGTGCAGGTAGTGACGCAGGGTGAAGCGCTGACCGGCCTGACGAATCGCGTGCCAGGTCTGCACCTCGTCCCAGGCGGCGTGAATACCGACCAGGGTATCACGCCACGGCCCAGCGTCCGTCTCGCCCACCCGGCGGGCGGTGCGGACGATGACACTCCGCAGGCCGGCCCGCACCCGGTTGATGCGGGTGGCGATCTGGCCCAGGCTGCGCTCCTGGCGGGCGCGGCGCAACTCCTGGGCCAGGGCCTCGAACACCGGCTCCGGCGGGGGTTGTCTGCCCTGCCAGTCGCGCAGCAGGCCGAGGGTGCGGGGCAGGGCGTCAGCCACCACCGGATCATACACGCTGCGTGACAGCATGGTCGCCAGCGGCGCCACAAAACTCAGGCCGATAAAGGCGACCAGGGGCAGGACCAGTCCGGCGGCGCGCAGCTGGGGGCCGAAAAGAATACACTTGGTGGACGCCACGTGGACTCTTTTTCAGCGAGCCAGCCAGGCGCTGAAGCGCTCGTTCATCTCGTCGCCGTGGTCCCGCCACCACCGCCAGTCGTGGCGCAGGGCGCGAGCGACGTTTGCGGGACTGGTCGGCATATGCGGCTGCATGTCCACCCCGGTCTCAAGGTGGGTGCTGATCAGGGCTGTGGCCGAGCGTCGGGCCGGACTGTAGGCGATATGGCGACTGACCGCAGCCAGTGACTCGGTCCGGATTGCAAAGCTGAGGAAGGTGCGGGCCGCCTCCAGCCTGGGTGTGCCGGCCACGATGGCGAGCAGACCGTGGTCAAGCACCTGGCCGTCCCAGACGATCACAAAGGGCTGCTTTTCCAGGATTTGAGCGTTGAAGATACGGCCGTTGTAAGCCGTGCTCATCACCACCTCTCCATCGGCCAGCATCTGCGGCGGCTGGGCGCCGGCTTCCCACCACACGATCTGGTCCTTGATTGTGTCGAGCTTACGGAAGGCCCGGTTTATGCCCTCCGGCGTGTCCAGCATGGCATACACCTGATCCACAGGCACGCCGTCGGCCATCAGCGCGAACTCCAGGTTGACGAGCGGGCTGCGACGCATGCCGCGCCGGCCGGGGAACTGCTCCAGGTCGAAAAAGTCGCGGATCGTTGTCGGCGCGGGACCGTTCAGGCGCTCGGGGGTATAAGCGTAGACTGTGGAGTAGAACAGCAGGCCAACGCCGCATTCGGTCAGCATATCGGGGAAGAAATCCTCGGCCGCAGGCGTGCCGTCCGGCGCCGGCGGCGGCTCAAAGCCGGCCAGCGGTTCGAGCAGACCCTCGTCACAGCCCCGCGCCGCGTCGGCCATCTCCAGGTCAACCAGGTCCCAGCGCACCGCACCGGTCTCGACCTGAGCCCGGATCTGGGCCAGGCCGCCGTTGTAGGACTCCAGACGGATCTCAATGCCCGTCTCGGCGGTGAACGGCTGGTGCTGGGCTTTCTGACACGCTCGGGCGTAGGAGCCGCCCCACGAGACCACAGTCAGCGATTCGTTGCCGACGGCCGGCCGGCTCCAGCCGAGCCCAATCAGCACGATGAGAGCGGCGACGCAGACTGCGGGGCGGATACGAACTGGGAAGAGGATCATGGCGTGGTCTCCTGGGTGTCCGGCTCCAGGGCCCGGCAGTCGGTCGGCGTCCAGCCGATATGGACCCGGTCGCCCTCCAGCACGGCGCCGTGGCCGACGGTATTCGGAATCTTGACGATGAAGTCGCTGCGTCCGCACACCGCCACCCGCAGGCGCAGGTGATCGCCCAAGAAGGTGATGTCTTCGACCCTGGCCTCAAACCGGTTGGTGTACAGTCCGGGCTCGGGCGCCAGGCACACCCGCTCCGGGCGGATGGCCAGGGTGACCGCGTCACCGGGCTGGCACGGCGCGACCTGGAAGGCGGTGACGACCTGGCCGCCGGTCTCTACCTGTGAGATATCGTGTTCGACAGTCAGGACCCGGCCGGGCAGCAGGTTGTTTTCGCCGATGAAGCTGGCAACAAACGGGCGCTCGGGCTCTTCGTACAGGGTTTCGGGCAGGGCGACCTGTTCAATACGGCCGTGGCGAAAGACAGCGACCCGGTCGGACAGCACCATGGCCTCCTGCTGGTCGTGGGTGACGTACACGACGGTGACCCCCAGGCTGCGCTGGATACGCCGGATCTCATACTGCATTTCCTCGCGCAGGCGGCGATCAAGGGCGCCCAGCGGTTCGTCCATCAGCACCAGGCTGGGCTCAAACACTAGGGCCCGGGCAATGGCCACGCGTTGCTGCTGGCCGCCCGAGAGTTCGGACGGCCGCCTGTCTTCGAGCCCTTCGAGGCGGACGAGTTGCAGCGCGCGCCGCACCCGCTCACGGCGCTGCTCCGCGTCGAGCCCGCGCACTTCCAGGGGGAAGGCCAGATTGCCGCCGACCGTCATATGCGGAAACAGCGCGTAGTTCTGAAACACCACGCCAATGCCCCGTTTGCGCGGCGGCAGATCGTGGACCGAGCGGCCGTGGATGCGAATCGTGCCCGAGGTGGGCGTTTCAAAGCCGGCCAGCATCATCAGGCAGGTGGTTTTGCCCGAGCCCGAGGCGCCCAGCAGGGTCAGAAACTCCCCCTCGTGGACCGTCAGGTCGAGGTCGCGCACGACCTGGACCCGTCCGTCGTAGCTCTTGCAGACGCGCTCGAATTCGACATGGGCGGTGTGGCGTGAATCCATGTGGTCGCTGATCCTGCCCCGGCTGCGCCGGACGACCCGTGCCTTGACGCGGGCGGGTCAGGGGCATCCTGGCCTATTCGGGCGAAGGGTGTCAAGTTCGGCTGCGGCGGCTCTGGCAGGAAACGCGCCCGTGTAGCGTGATATCGCCCGATGAGAGAATCAGGGCCGGTTGGCGCTTGGTAGCCCGTCGGTCAGTGAAAGGAAAAGGGACGACAACCACATCGAGCGGCTCCAGCCGGTGTTGCCGCAGAAAGTGCGGGGCGTACCCCGGCAGGATGCGGCACAGACTTCGCTGATTCAACCTATTCCCAGAAGGCTCTAGCGCGCAGCGTGCAGAAACGCCCGAATCTTGCTCCGTATCCGCCGGTCATTGAAGATCTGCGAGTGGATGGCCTGACTGGTGTGCTCCTCCACCCGCAGCGCCTGTTTGAAGGCCGGGGGCAGTTGGGCGGATTCGGTCGTCAGCGTCTGATCCCCGTTGCTGCACAAGGCCCCGTAGCGCTGCCCGGGCAGGTAGGTTTCAAACTCGCGGCGCTCGAAGATCACCCGGGCCGGGCTGTGCGCATCACGCTCCAGCAACACGGCCCGGCTCAGCGTCGCGTGCGAGCGGGCAAAGGCGTACAGCAGACGCAGACGCCGCTCGGGAGGACGGCTCAGCGGCTGGTGCAGTCGTTCGTACAGCAGCTTGCCCCGGCGTAATGACCAGCTGATGAACGTCAGCCGCTTTGCAGCTAGGTCCGCCGACACCGTCCCGACCGTGCTCAGCAAGCCCCAGGCGTAGCGCTGCCACAGGCCAGGCTCAAAAAACGTGTGGGGCAGCGGACGGAGGCGGTGGTCGAGCAAGACCGGGCGATAGACCGGCAGCATGGTATAGCCGGTCGTAAACGTGCTGAACGCGTGGGGGCTGATGAGGCTGGTGTTCAGACCGAATTTTGCGCCGTGTTTCATGTTCCGAAACGCGGTCATCGAGCCCTGGAAGGGAGCGGTTGCCATGACCACGGCGTCGAGGCCGCGCACTCCTTCCCAGGTTTCACGCGCGGCCTCGGGTTCCTGGTCGCCATAGCGCAGGTAATAGCTGGCCACCACGCCCCCGAGGCTGTGGGCAATCAGAATAATTGACGACGCGCCCCCAGCTTTGAGGTCGTGGACCAGCCTGGCCAGCTTTTTCACCGCCTCGAAATAGTCCTCGCGCCAGTCGTAGCCGAGCAGGTGGACCCGCGCCCGGAGGTCGTCCAGAAAATCGCGGTACACGTCGAGATCATACAGGCCGGGAATGACCGGCACCCGGTCCAGGACTGTCCCGGGCACCAGCTCTTGCGCCCCGCTCACCCCAAAACCGGTCCGGGCTGCGGTCTGGGAGCCAAAAACGGCTTGACGGGCGGAAATCCAGACCAGCCTGCCGTTGGCTTTTCGGACCAGACGGGTGCCATAAAAACCGGGGAGAAAGATCAGGTGGGTCATGGGCGTGCGACGAAGAGGAAACGTGTCGTCCTTACGGTTGAGACGTTTCCTCCTTCGATCCTAATCTAATTTACGATTCCGTATAGCCCTTCGACTTCAGGCGCGCTGTGCCTTACGCTCAGGACCGACGGCCGCTCCCGTTCGTGCTGAGCGTAGCGCAGCGAAGTCGAAGCATGGACACCGGACACGGAATGACAAAGCCGCCGAAAGCAGCAACAATAGACAGGCACATCGAGGAACACTGTATGCAAAACCCTGCTCTCAGTCGTTTGCGGATAATCGGACTGGCCGAAGGCGTCTCATTTCTGGTGCTGCTCGGCATCGCCATGCCGCTCAAATACCTGGGCGATATGCCCCTGGCAGTGACGGTCGCAGGTTGGATTCATGGCCTGTTGTTCATGGCCCTGTGTGCCGCGGTGTTGCGGGTCAAGCGAACGCTGGAGTGGGAACTCAGAACGGCTGGGCGGGTCGTGCTGGCCGGGCTGTTGCCGTTCGGACCGTTTGTGATTGACGGCTGGTTACGTGAGAAAGATATCGCTGATGACTGATCCCGACGCAAAGAGAGATCACCGATATCTTTTCAGGATATACAGGAGGGAAGATCATGACCACGCATCAAAGAGTCGCGCTGGTGACGGGAGCCGGAACGGGTATCGGCAAGCACCTGACGCTCGCCCTGTTGCAAGAGGGCTATGCGGTCGTGCTGGCCGGCCGCCGGGCCGAGCTGTTGGAGCAGACTGTGGCCGAAGCCGAATCTGAAAGAGAACGGACCCTGGTCGTGCCGACCGACGTAGGCGACCCGGCTGCGGTGCGCGCGCTGTTCGCCAAAACCCGCGAGACGTTCGGACGGCTGGACCTGCTGTTCAATAATGCGGGCAGCGGCGCGCCGCCGATTCCCCTCGAAGACCTGTCCTATGAGCAGTGGCAGAGCGTGGTCGATGTGAATCTGACCGGTGCCTTTCTGTGTACCCAGGAGGCGTTCAAGATCATGAAGGACCAGGACCCGCGTGGGGGACGGATCATCAATAACGGCTCGATCTCGGCCCATGTGCCGCGCCCCAACTCGGCCCCCTACACCGCCACCAAGCACGCCATGACGGGGCTGACCAAATCGACCGCCCTCGACGGGCGTAAATACGATATTGCCTGCGGCCAGATTGATATCGGGAATGCCGAGACGGAGATGACGGCCAGAATGAAGAAGGGCGTGCCGCAGGCCAACGGCACAATTGCGGCCGAGCCGACCATGGACGTTGCCAATGTGTCCCGCGCGGTCGTGTACATGGCCGGTCTGCCCCTTGACGCCAACGTCCAGTTCATGACCGTGATGGCGACAAAGATGCCGTATGTGGGCAGAGGCTAGAAGAAAATGCTGAATGATGAATGCTGAACGCTGAATGAAGGAACGGACATATGTCTAGCAGCGAGCTGTGTTTTTTGACCGCGACCGAATTAGCCGGCCGACTCCGTCGCCGAGAGGTGTCGTGTCAGGAGGCGCTGGAAGCGCATCTCAGACAGATCGAGCGGATCAACCCGCAGGTCAACGCAATCGTCACCCTGATTGCCGAGCAGGCGCTCGACCAGGCCCGCCAAGCGGATGAGACCCGGCCTGCCGACATGGGGCCGTTGTACGGTCTGCCCATCGCCCATAAGGATCTGGTTCTGACCAAAGGTATACGCACGACCCTGGGCTCACCCATTTTTGCCGATTTTGTTCCTGACCAGGATGAGATCATTGTTGAACGCATGCGTCAGGCCGGGGCGATTACTATTGGCAAGACCAACGCGCCCGAGTTCGGGGCGGGCTCACAGACCTATAACACGGTGTTTGGGGCGACGCGCAACCCGTATGACCTGAGCAAAACCTGTGGCGGCAGCAGCGGCGGAGCGGCTGTGTCCCTGGCCAGCGGTATGCTGCCGCTGGCGGACGGCAGCGATCTGGGCGGCTCGCTGCGCAATCCGGCCAGTTTCTGCAACGTGGTCGGCCTGCGCCCGTCTCCGGGGCGGGTGCCGACCTGGCCGCACCGGGTCGCCTGGTTCCCGTTTGCGGTCGAGGGACCGATGGCCCGAACGGTGCAGGATGCGGCCCTGTTGCTGAGCGTCTTGGCCGGACCCGACCCGCGGACGCCGCAGGCGGTCAATGAGCCGGGCAGCCTGTTCAGCCAGGACCTGGAGCGTTCCTTTGCGGGAACGCGCATCGCCTGGAGTCCGACCCTGGGCGGGCTGCCGGTCGACCCGCAGGTGACCGCAGTGCTGGAGTCGCAACGGGCGGTCTTTGAACAGCTGGGCTGCGTTGTCGAGGAGGCCACACCGGATTTTCGTGATGCGGATGAGATCTTTCGAGTCTGGCGGGCATGGTATTTTGAGCTGGCCCTGGGCGAGCTGTTGACCGAGCATCGGGCTCTGATGAAAGACTCGGTGGTCTGGAACATCGAGCAGGGCCAGCAGTTGAGCGGTCCCCAGATCGGACGGGCGGAGCGCAAACGCACCGAGCTGTACCACCGCATGCGGGAGTTTATGGACCGCTACGCCTTCCTGATCGCCCCGGTTTCCCAGGTTCCGCCCTTCCCGGTGACCCAGGAGTATGTGACCGAGATCAACGGCATCGCGCTCGACACCTACCTAGACTGGATGAAGTCGTGTTATCACATCAGCGTCACCGGCCTGCCGGCCATCTCGGTGCCGGGCGGCTTTACTCCAGAAGGGCTGCCGGTTGGCGTCCAGATTGTCGGCCAGTACCAGGACGACCTGGGCCTGCTGCGCTTTGCCCACGCCTTTGAGCAGGCGACCCAGGTGTGGAAGCGGCGGCCGGCGCTCCAAGGGATCGGTGACGGCTGATCTCTTTTGACGCAGAAGCCGCGACGCAGCGGCCACGCCGGGCGCGGACCCAATGACACAAGCCTACGATCCGTATTACCGCGATTTTCCGTCGAATCTCCTGCCCGCCCGCACGCCTTTCACCCGGGCCGGACAGGGCGATGCGGGTCAGGTCTTTGTCTACATGACACGCAAGTGGGTACGCTGGAGTATGGTGCTGGACAGAACCCGTTTGGACCTGATCCACGATGAAGCGCGGCAGTGTATTCCGCCCGGCTTCTCCCAGTTCTGGCTGCTGGAGAAGCGCTACAGCACGACCAGACCGGGTGGCCGGGCGCGAACCAGACCGTCGCTCGATGACTATCCGTTTGACCGCTTTACGCCTCCAGTCGAGACCGAGCGACCTGTAACGG
This sequence comes from uncultured Binatia bacterium (SeqCode), assembly GCA_965243735.1. Taxonomy (GTDB): domain Bacteria; phylum Desulfobacterota; class Binatia; order Bin18; family Bin18; genus JAAXHF01. Next base: position 132,472 of record CBDEVZ010000008.1, on the reverse strand, counting down.
GGAACGATGATGACCACTTCATCGAGAAGAGATCATCGTTCCCCGTTTTAGAGGAGAAACTGCTGATCGTCCTGCGCGAGCCGCCCCAGCGACCCGACGGCAAGGGTGACGTGCTGTCCTACCACCTGCGCGAGGCCGAAGCGCTGCGGGCAGCCGAGGCATATACGCGCCGGTCTCAGCGTCGGGCGGTCGTCGCGCTGCTGCTGTGGGATGAGTTCTGGTTTTAAGAAGAGCGTGTGTATGCAACCGTTCGAGTTCCTCATCAAGAGTCGTCCGGTCTCTCAGCAGACGCGCCGCCGCCGCAAACGACTCCAGGAATGGAAGGAGTTTGTGAAACAAGAGGCGACTAAGTATTGGTCTTCGACTCACGTCCCTGCGAATGGTCCTGTTTGCATCACGCTGGTCTATCTGTACGACGAAGTAGTCTTGGATGTTGATAACGTCATGAAGCCTATTCAAGACGCACTCAAAGGGCTCGCCTTCTCGGATGACTCGCTCGTGACCGATGCTATTATCCGCCGCAGACAGCTTCGAGGAAGCTTCGATCTGAGTCGGGTCCCACCAGTGCTCATTGAGGGATTTGCGTCTGGCGGTGAATTTATCTATGTGCGTGTCAGTGATGCCCCGTCACAGGAGCAACTCATATGAACCAGCCAGGTCATGGAGCCCAGAAAGTCCGAGAAGTTGCCGCTGAATACGAAGCCCAGGGCTACAAGGTTCTGGTTGAACCGAGTCCTGCAAAATTACCTGAATTTCTGGAGGGATTTCATCCCGATCTTATCGCCCAGGGACCGAACGAATCAGTAGTCGTTGAAGTGAAAATGGGTACTCAGACCGCAGCTTCTGAGCGTTTTAGAGAACTTGTCCAAGCTGTTCAAGAGCAACCAGGATGGAGATTCTCCCTTGTCGTCATTGACTCAAGGGCAGACGAAGTCGCCTCGGCAACCCAACCGTTGATTGATCTGAACGATATCAGAGAACGGATCGAACGAGCAGATACCCTGCGCAAAACAGGCACACCAGACGCTGCATTTCTCCTGATATGGGTCTCGGTCGAAGCCCTCCTCAGACAGACCGCAATACGCGAGGGACTGCCACTTGAGAGAGTGCCCTCCTCAGCTCTGGTGAAAGAACTGTTCTCGCTCGGCATCCTTTCGCAGACCGAACTCGACATCGCTCAGGACGCACTTCCTGCCCGCGACGCACTTGTCCACGGTTTTGTGACTCCTCAACTTGATGAAACGACCAGAGCATTGGCCCAGTTTGCTCGGCACCTGCTTTTGGAGCTTGACCGTAATCAGGAACAAGACATGTGAAAGGAAGAGGCATCATTGTCCTTGCAGCCGGGTCACACTGCTCCGGACTTCGCGGCAAAAGATTGCCGCCTGTTCCTTTCTGCCCATCTTCTCCAACCCCTCGGCAAAGCGGCCACATAGCGCCAAGGCCCGCTCATAGGCGCTGAGCGCCTCGTCTTTTTTATTGAGGTGCTCAAGCGCATCCCCTAAATGGACATACGCATAGGCATAGTCAGGGACTAAGTCCACCGTGTGTTGCCACGCTTGCGCCGCTTCCGACCAGTCGCCTTCGGCAGCCAGGAGGTGACCCAGGCGGTTATGCACATAGGGGGCGGAAGGCACCAGCCGGAGCGCAGCGCGATACGCTTTCAGGGCGCCCGGTGTATCTCCCGTCACCTCCAGCGCTCTGGCCAGCTGTACGTATGTCGTCGCATTATCCGGCTCCAGCCGCAGCGCTGTCCGGAATGCCGCAATCGCTTTGGTCTGCTCACCACGGTCTCGCCACGCAACGCCGAGCCGATGATGCGCCCTGGCTGCCTGGGGCGCTAAACGAATCGTCTGCTGCCACTCGGCAATCGCCTCATTCACTTGGCCCTGGTCGTACAAGCGTTGTCCGCGTTCCATATGCGCCCGCGCCTCTGGCGGGACAGATGCTGGCGGCAGCGCGTCCTTCAACACCGGGGCAGGCGTACGAGAGGGCGGAGGCGAAGCAGAAACCTGTGGAGTCGCACGAGCGGCCAGCGCCGTGTTTGACAGCGAAAAGAGCACCCGCGCCTGATCCGGCGGAGTTCCCTCGCCCGGCTCTCCTCCCGCTTCGCCGAGCACGGCCGTGACCAGACTCCCCTGCTGTTCGACTGTAAAAGGGGGCATATCCGTGCCCGTCACATCAAGAACAAAGCGAATGTAGCCCGGATGGGAACCAACCCGCACCTGCCGCACCAGCGCGTCGTCCACATCGAAGGTCGCCCCTGGGCGCTGTTCAATCGCCCCACTGATATCAACAACCAACCGCAGCGGCGCCCGCAGGACAAAAGACTTGAAAGAATCGGGAGGACGGGAGAAAGACAGAGACACGCTGCGCTGTCCGCCCTGAACCGAGAACCGCATTTCGTGCAGCCTCAGCGCGGTGGTTTGGGACCGCACCTCGGGTGCTCCTCCTATCCAAACACACATGAGCAGTATGCAGCTCCAGGCTTTGACCATAGCGGCAGCTCGCAGGGACAGTATGGTATATACAACAAGAAGGAGGTCAGGAGTATCAGCAGCCAGCCGGTCTCTCCGGGCTGCGTCACCAACGGTCCCGAGCGCCGCGCAATTCGTGCGGCGTAGTCGAGTTCAATCAACACGCCCTGCCGTGAGATGGTCGAGGCCGGGGCGGCCTACCAACGGACGATGGACGTTCCCCAGGTCAGTCCCCCACCGCAGCCGCACAGGGCCAGAATATCGTTGGGGCGCACCCGACCGGCCCGGACGGCCTCATCGAGCGCAATCGGGATAGAGGCGGCCGAGGTATTGCCGTAGTTCTGGACGTTGCAGTACACCTGGTCCATCGCCATATGCAGCCGCTCGGCAACGGCGCGGATGATACGCAGATTGGCCTGATGCGGCACCATCAGGCTCACGTCCGCAGGCGACAGCCCGGCCTTGTCGAGGGCTTTGCGGGTCACCTCCGATAAGGCCCGGACAGCGACCTTGAACAGCTCGGGTCCCTTCATCTGAATGCCCCACTCCTTGGGGTGCGAGCCTTCCTGGTCAACCGTCTGTCTATGGTCGGAGCGCACGTGCAGCAGCTGCCACAGCGCGCCGCTCGATTCCACCACCGTGCTGAGCAGGCCGCGATCGTCGGACCGGGCATTCTGGGTATCCAGGACAACCGCCCCCGCCCCGTCGCCAAACAGGACACACGTCGAGCGATCTTCCCAGTTGACCATGGTGCTGAGCGTATCGGCGCCGACCAGCAGCAGCCGGTCGTAGTCGCCACTCTTGATATAGCTGTGGGCGACGGACATGCCGTACACAAAACCGGCGCACGCCGCATTCACATCAAAGGCCGGGATATTGTCGAGCCCCAGGCGGGCCTGGAGCAGACACGCGGTCGAGGGAAAGGCATAGTTGCCGGAGACGGTGGCGACCACAATCGCCTGCAGCTGCTCGGCTCGCAGGCCCGAGGCGTCCAGGGCGCGCAGGCTGGCCTCGTGCATCAGGTCGAGGATGTCCTCGTCCTGGGTCACCACATGCCGCTGGTGGATGCCGGTCCGGCTGACGATCCAGTCATGGCTCGTGTCAACGCGTTTTTCCAGGTCGGCATTCGTCAGACAGGTCTTGGGAACGGAGGATCCGGTGCCGATGATACGAGCGCCCATGCGCAATCCCTTTCTGTCTCCTGACCCGAAAGGCGAACGACGATGACATCAAGAAGAGCACATCGTTCACTTTTTACTCCGTCCATTTGCGGAACGCGATGGTCGCATTGGTGCCGCCAAAGCCAAACGAATTTGACAGCGCTGCCCGAATCGGCGCTTTTCTCGGAGTGTTGGGGACGTAATCAAGGTCGCAGTCTGGATCAGGTTCTCCATAGTTAATGGTCGGCGGCAGGGTGTCCCGGTCGAGGACCAGGGCGGCATACACCGCCTCGACCCCTCCGGCGGCCCCGAGCAGATGGCCGGTCATGGATTTGGTCGAACTGACGGCCAGCCGTCCGGCATGCTCGCCAAACACCCGTTTGATGGCCTTGGTCTCATTCGCGTCGTTGTACGGCGTCGACGTGCCGTGGGCGTTGATATAGTCGATCTCGGTCGGCTGAATGTTCCCGCTGCGCAGCGCCTGCTGCATGCAGCGAGCCGCGCCTTCGCCCTCGGGCGAGGGCGCGGTCATGTGGTGGGCGTCACAGTTGGCGCCATAGCCGACCACCTCGGCGTAGATTTTCGCGCCGCGACGCCGCGCACATTCCAGCTCTTCCATCACCACGATGCCGGCCCCTTCGGCCATGACAAAACCGTCGCGGCGCTTATCGAACGGACGGCTGGCTTTGTGGGGTTCGTCGTTGTGGGTCGAGACCGCCTTCATGGCGATAAAGCCGCCCAGCCCCATGGGGGTCAGCGCGGCTTCCGCCCCGCCGGCAATCACCGCCTGTTGTTCGCCGAGGCGAATCAGCCGAAACGCCTCGCCGATGGCGTGCGACCCGGACGAGCAGGCGCTGGTCGGGGTATAATTCACGCCCTTGGCGCCGTAGCGAATAGCGATCTGACCGGGGGCAAGATTGGAGATCAGCTTGGGAATAAAGAACGGCGAGACCTTTTTGAGTCCGGTGTCGAGGAAAACTTTGTGATAGGACTCAATGCTGCTCAGGCCGCCGATGCCGACCCCGACAATGACGCCGACCATGTCTTCATTGTCCGGCGTGATCGGCAGGCCGGCCTCCTCCATGGCCATTTGGGCTGAGGCGTAGGCATACTGGATAAAGGGGTCCATCTTCTTGATTTCCCGTTTCTCGATGAACTCCTCAGGCACGAAATCTTTGACCTCCCCCCCGATCTGGGTGGGAAAGTCGGAGACGTCGAAGCGGGTGATCGGACCGATACCGGAGCGGCCTTCGAGCAGTCCGGTCCAGTTTTTCTCAACCCCCGTACCGAGCGGCGTGACCAAACCCAACCCAGTAATGACGACGCGTTTCATAGTCCCCCTGCCTTTATCCGTGTCCACAAGGAATTCGGGCATCTTAGAAGGTCCCTTTCCGGGCTGTCAACCGGGCGGCTGCCCGCCGACCTCTGGCCGCTGTCTCAGGTCCGTTGACAAGCCCCCGGAAAATCCTCTAGCGTGGCAAGGTTATGCATAGGGCTATTCGAGTGTCGGTATGGGTGTGTGCCCTCGTCTGCCTGGCGGGCTGTTCGGCGGTAGTCAAACGCCCGTCGGCCAAAGAGTATTTTGATACGGCAGAAAAAGCCTACCAGGACGAGGACTACAATATCGCCACGGAGAACTTTCGCGACCTGCTCGACCAGTACCCGCTCAACCCGTATGCTGAGGAGTCCCAGCTCAAAATCGCCTACGCCTACTATCTGGACGAAGAGTACAGTGACGGGATCGCCGCTTTCAGCGACTTTGAGCGCGCCTACCCGACCAGCCCCCACCTGCCGTTCGTCGAATACTACCGGGGCATGTCCTACCTGGAACAGATGCGCTCGCCCGACCGGGACCAGGCCGTGACCCAAAACGCCTACGAACATTTCCAGATTGTGCTGGAGCGCTACCCCGCCAGCAGCTTTGGCGCCCTGGCCGAGGAAAAGAGCCGGGAGTGCCGCGAATCGCTGGCGGCGAGTATCCTCGGCATCAGCGCTCAGTATCGGAAGATCGGACATTTGTTTGCGGCCAGGGTGCGTCTGCGGTCGCTCGTTGAGCAGTATCCTGAGACCGAGGCCAGCACCGATGCCCTGGCCGAGCTCGAAGAAGTCTTGGCCCGGGAAGGGGAATCGGAACTGGCCGCTCTGGCGGGCGAAGCCCACGCTTTTCGGGCCAACACCCCTCCGTCTGCCGAGCAAATCAGGCAGCTGGAACACATTGGCTCTGTGGCCGAAGAAGTCGCCCTGCCGGAAGATGGGCAAGAAGCCGTCCCGCCCGGCGCCGCCAACGGCAACCTGGCCGGTCTGCCTGAGCCCAGCCTCGATCCGCTGCTGCTGCTGGTCACCGAACTGCGCAAAGACGAGGCCAAAATTCGGGCTGAAGCCCTGGAAGACCGACGCAAGGAACTGCAGCTGATCGAAGAAGCCCGCGAAAAATACGTGAAAGAAGCCGAAGAACGCCGCTTGGCCGGACTGGAGGAAGAAAAACCGGCGCGCGGCATACGCCGCTTCCTGCCCTGGGCTTCCGGGCCGGCCGACCCGCAGGAAGAGGAGGAAGACTACGAGGAAGAGATGGATCCGATGTTGAGGATACGGGAGTGGATGCCGGAATGGATACCGCTCTGACGGATACCGGCGCTGACCGCTCCGCCTGCCAGGCAGCACGAATCCGTGCCGGCTCGGTGCTCGTCGTCGGAGTCGGCGGGCTGGGCTGTCCGGCGGCCCTGGCCCTGGCTGTGGCCGGGGTTGGCACAATCGGCCTGATTGACCCGGACCTGGTTGATGTGTCGAACCTGCAACGTCAGATCCTGCACACAACACCCGACCTGGGGCAGGTCAAGGTCGAATCGGCCCGGCACAAGCTGTCCCGCCTACGACCGGTCAGTCGGGTCACTGCCTATCCCGAGCGGCTTAGCCCGCACAACCTGAGCACCGTCTTCCGGGACTATGACTTTGTGATTGACGCTACCGACGGGACGGCCACGAAATTCATGATCAATGACGCGGCGGTTCTGCTCGGCAAGCCATTCTCGTACGCCGGGATCGTCCAGTTTCAGGGCCAGAGCCTGACCGTACTGCCGAGAAAGACCACCTGCCTGCGGTGCCTCTTTCCCGTGCCGCCGTCTCCGGACGAGATTCCGAGCTGCCAGGAGGCCGGTGTGCTGGGCAGTGCGGCCGGCAGCCTGGGCCTGATTCAGGCGACCGAGGCGGTCAAATATCTGAGCGGCTCCCCAGAGCTGCTGACCGACCGCCTGCTGACCTACGATGCCCAGATTCCGCGCTGGCGCGAGGTCCGGCTGAAACCCAATCCGCGCTGCCCGGTGTGCGGCCCCCAGCCCAGCATCACCAGCCTGCGACCCGAACGCTACGAAGAAGACGGACTGTGCCAAGTCGGATGAGGCATGTCCTGAAAAGGTGCACACTGATCGCTTCATGGAGCGGTCGGCAGCGTTCGTCTGATTTTGCCAAGGATAGGTATGAACACTGTTACCGGTTTACGCTGTCGTGAGTGCGGCCAGGAATACCCTGTCGCCCCCGTCCATGTGTGCGACCTGTGTTTTGGGCCGCTCGAAGTCGAGTATGACTATGCCCTCATCCGTCGCAGCCTGTCGCGTCAGACTATTGCCGCACGGCCGGCCTCGCTGTGGCGTTACCAAGAACTGCTGCCGCTCAGCCGGCCACCGACAATCGGCCTCCACAGCGGCTGTACTCCGCTGGTCAAAGCCGACCGGCTGGCCGCCGTGCTCGGCGTGGATGAGCTGTATGTCAAGGACGATTCGGTCAATCATCCGACGTTTTCGTACAAAGACCGGGTGGTCTCGGTCGCCATGTCACAAGCCCTGGAGTTTGGCTTTGAGACGGTGTCGTGCGCCTCAACCGGCAATCTGGCCAACTCGGTCTCGGCCCACGCGGCTCGGGCCGGGCTGCGCTGCTGGATTTTTATCCCGGCCGACCTGGAACAGGGCAAGGTCGTGGGTTCGACGATCTATGGCCCACGGGCGATTGCCATCCACGGCAACTACGACGATGTCAACCGGCTGTGCAGCGAGATTGCCGACAAGTACGGCTGGGCGTTCGTGAACATCAACATCCGGCCGTATTACACCGAAGGCGCCAAAACCTATGGCTTTGAAATTGCCGAGCAACTCGGCTGGCGTCTGCCCCAGCATGTTGTCGTGCCGACCGCAGGCGGCACGATCCTGCCCAAAGTGGCCAAGGCGTTTGAGGAACTCCAGACCGTCGGTCTGGTCGAGGACGGGCCAGTCCCCAGGATTTACACCGCCCAGGCCGCCGGGAGCGCACCGGTTGTCACGGCTCTGCACAAAGGCACCGACCTGATCGATCCGGTCAAGCCCAATACGATCGCCAAGTCGATCGCCATCGGCAACCCGGCCGACGGCTATTACGTCTTGCAGGCGGTTCGCGAGTCGGGCGGCTGGGGCGAAGCGGCGACGGACGAGGAAATCGTGGCCGGGATTCAGCTGCTGGCCCGCACCGAGGGCATTTTTACCGAGCCGGCCGGCGGCACAACCGTGGCGGTGACCAAAAAGCTGATTGAGCAGGGGCGTATTCCGCGCGATGAATCAGTGGTGATCTGTATCACCGGCAACGGCTATAAGACCATCGAGGCGGTCGTCGGTCAGTCGGCCGAGCCGCAGACCATCAACGCCCGCCTGACCGAGTTTGACACGCTGTACCAGACAGGCGGACGATGATCGCCGCTTGGTGGCCGCCTGTCAGGCCGGAGGAAAAGTTCGCGCGACGGAATTGCATTCGTCATCGAAAACCGTCACAGTAGGGAAATCTTGCTTGCAGGAGGTGTCCGGTATGAGTGTCCAGGTGCGGATACCAACCCCCCTTCGTCGTTTCACCGGTGGTGCCGAAGAAGTCAGCGCAGAGGGCGCAACGATCTCGGCCTTGGTCAACGATATCGAACACAACCACCCGGGGATCAAAGAGCGTATCTGTGACGAGCAGGGGAATATTCGCCGCTTTGTGAATATCTTTGTGAACGGCGACGATATCCGTTTTTCAGACAATCTTGAAACCGTCCTCAAAGATGGAGACGAGGTCTCTATCGTCCCGGCAATCGCCGGCGGAAACTGTGGCCCAGTCTGAGCCACCCGTGAAGAGCGGGCCGGCCTCACCGGTCTGCCGTAGAGGGCATACGCTCGAAGGACCCCCGCTCTGATCACACCCACAGCCTCTGCGTCGGTCCGCTCCCGGCTTTAGCCCCCTGTTCCCATGCTGTCCGAAGCCCAAATCGAACGCTACAGCCGCCAAATCATCCTGCCCCAGCTGGGCGGCAAAGGCCAAGAAACCCTGCTACGGGCCAGGGTCCTGGTCAACGGCGGTGTCCTCCAGACCACGACTCTGCTCTACCTGGCCGCCGCTGGAGTTGGCACCATTGGGCTCCGCAGCCGCGAGCGACCGGCGGTCTTTTCGGCCCTGACCATTGAGGAATCGGATGACCCGGTCGTGGCCACGCTTGCGCGTTTAAACCCGGACTGTCGTGTCGTGCGCCATGACATGGACGGGTCGGCGGCTGCCCTGATCGCCGCCTACGACCTGCTAGTCTCCGAGCCCGACCCGCTGGTGGACCACTGCGGCAGGGCTGGCCAGCCCGTGTGTTGCAGTTGGGCCCAGACCTCAGACCGCCACCTGTTTGTGTGTCGGGGCGGGCTGGATCAAGCCTGCTGGGAGTGCCTGCCGGCCGGGCAGAAGCGAGCCATCCCGGGTCATGAAGAAACAGCGTTTGGGCGGCTGGCCGACCTGTTTTGGGGCGCTTTCCAGGCCACCGAGGCCCTGAAATGCGTGATCGGACTCGGTCCCTCTTCGCCCAGCCGGGTGTTCACGTGCCAGTTTCCACAGCTCCAATTCAGCGACCGGCCGGTCGAGCAGGATCCCGACTGCGCGGTGTGCGGCTGAGCCGGGGACCAGACAGGTGATATGGATGGCTGATTGCGCCTCTCCCCCCAGCCATGGAACAATGAACGCGATGCAAACAGAAGACACACAGGCTCGGAGCCTGACCCATTTACGGACGCTCGAAGCGGAGAGCATTCATATCATTCGGGAAGTGGTCGCCGAGTTTGAGAACCCGGTCATGCTGTACTCCATCGGCAAGGACTCGGCCGTCATGCTCCACCTGGCCCGCAAAGCCTTTTATCCGGCCAAGCCCCCGTTTCCGCTCCTGCACGTTGACACGACCTGGAAGTTCCGGGACATGATCGCCTTCCGCGACTCCTATGTGAGGCAAGAGTTGGGCCTGGAGCTGATCGTGTACATCAACGAAGAGGGCCGCCGAGCCGGAGTCAATCCATTCACCCACGGCTCGAAAAAACACACCGATATCATGAAAACCGAGGCGCTTAAGCAGGCGCTTGACCACTACCGTTTCGACGCCGCCTTTGGCGGCGCCCGGCGCGATGAAGAAAAGTCGCGGGCCAAAGAGCGGGTCTATTCGTTTCGGGACCGCAGGCACCGCTGGGACCCCAAAAACCAGCGCCCCGAGCTGTGGAACATCTATAACGCCACGGTTGACAAGGGCGAAAGCATCCGGGTCTTTCCCCTGTCAAACTGGACCGAGCTTGACGTGTGGCAGTACGTCTACCTGGAGCACATCCCGATCGTCCCGCTGTACTATGCCAAGCAGCGGCCGGTCGTGGACCGGGACGGGGTGTGGATCATGGTTGACGACGAGCGGATGCCGCTGCGGCCGGGGGAAAAACCCCAGCTGAAGATGGTCCGCTTCCGCACCCTGGGCTGTTATCCGCTGACCGGCGCGGTTGAATCGCAGGCCGACACCTTGCCGCTGATCATTCAAGAGATGCTGCTGACCAAGCACTCGGAGCGCCAGGGCCGGGTCATCGACTTTGACCAGGCGGGTTCGATGGAAGAGAAGAAAAAAGAGGGCTATTTCTAGCGGAGTTCGGCACTTGTCGAGCGGTGAGCTACGGTGAGTGGACGGACGGTAGGCTGGGTGGCCGAATAGCGCAGAGGAGGAAAGAGTGGCAAAAGACAGGACCACTCTGGAGGTGACGGGGTTTTCTATAACAGCCGGGATGGCAACGGTCTCCTTTGGCTCAATCACGGTGGAAGATAAGCGCCCTCCCAAGCCGCCGTGGTACAAACGGTGGAAGGATCGGGGAAACAAAGCGTTTTCACTCGCTGAGAATGCGGACAAAATCGCCAGGCTGGTCGAGCGAATATGGGAATACGTCGAACCATTTTTCGAGCGGCGTCAGTCTACGCAAACTTAGCACTTTGGGCGTTATCGGCCCTGATTTACCTTTGTCGCCGTGAAGGGTGACACATCGGTCCTTATCAGACGCAGCGGCCACGTAAACAGGAGCCTCAAGCCAGCGATCCCCCAGAAGGGGTAGAAGGAGCAGTATTGACGAGAGAAGGAAAGATGGATTAAAGAAATTTTCGTCGTTTGGTTTTCAATATGCAGAAATCGGAAATCGCCGTTCGGAGTGGACGAGGATGATGCCAGGGAGTAAGAATAGAACTCCGAGAGTGACCGTGCGACGAGCCGACGCGTTTGACATCACCGCAGTCGAGTCGATCGCCCATTCTCTGCACCTCGAGAATGCTGCTCTAAGCGATCGCGGATTCCTCGTGCATCTTTGGTCAGCCGACGAGTACAGGAAGTTCTTAGAATCAGGCGACTGCCTAGCTGTCTGTACCCAACACGCTTCCGTAGTTGGCTTTGCCTTAGCGTTCGCCTCAAACGATAAGCTAGGAATGTTTGCAACTTGGACACATGCTGTCGAGTGGACAACCCTACCGCTGCCTCCGACACGGGGTGTTCTCCTCGATCAGGTTGCGGTCGCTCCAGAGCATCATCGACAAAGATTGGGTTCGAGTCTTATCGAGTACGTTAGGAACCAATTCCTTTCCTTTAAGCTCTATGCTGAGGTTCTCATCAGTCCAATCGAGAATACTGTGTCGATGGACTTCCACCGATCGCTCGGCTTTGCTCCCGCCGGCCGACGCTTAGACAAGAACTATCTGTGGGAAGTGCTGATGGGCTGAGTCAAATGGAGTCTCTAAATGCGCGACTTTTTTAGAAGCTATCTCATAAATACCTGATAGGCGCTCCGGAGGCCGTCGATCCTGGGCAAAAGCGACGATCTTCCTATTTTTGAGACCGCTTCTAACCACTTCTACCAGCTGATTTTCCTGACGGCCGCAGCAATATTTACTCCGATCACCGCTTGGCTCCTTGAGAAGGGAGGGATAGCTGTGTCGGGGCTAGACCGCTACCTCTCGACAGCCGCGGGGTGGTTTGGTGTCGCGGTACTTATCTCGCTATGGAAGTTTGCAAGAGACTGGAAGCAAGATCTAGAGAGCAGGCTCTCGCCGTTAGAATCGTCGCTGGACCGCAAGGTCCATGACAATGAGAAGCTTATAGCACAACTTTGGAATACCTTTAGCGAACATGTTAAGAATGATGAACTCGAAAAAGAGTTCAGAGAAATCCTTACACTCTATCCCTCCATTGTCATTCGGCAAAAGGACTGCAAGATCGGAGAACAGGTCCAAAAGACCATTAGAGAGGCAGGAGATATGCTGCGGGACCAGAAGTACACCGTCTATTTCGATGAGGTGAACGTATACCCTGGTCCATTCTACGAGAGCGCACAGAAATCCATCATCGCTACAAACAGCGGAGGCCCCGAGAATTTCTGGGGAGATCGCAAGAAACTAGTTGCAATGAATAAAGAGGCGGCCGCCCGCATTCGGCGGACTCTCCAACTCCAAGAAGGAAAACATGCCATTCGCAGAGTATTCATCATTGAGAGAAATACTAAGAAGGAGGAGATTGACGAGTTAAAGAAACTCATGGATGAACTCCGCGAAGCTGATGTTGCGATCAAATACCTCGGCTCGGAGGACGCGGAGCATCTTTTGGTTACCACCCAAATCCCTCTGATAGAGCGCCTTGAAGACTTTACTGTTTTCGATCCTGAGAACGAAGATTTGAGGTATGCTGGCCGTTTCGAAAATCCTACTGCTAGCTACAAAAAAGTTATCATATACTCAGAGTCGCGAATGATCGAGAGCCTGACAGATCACTTTGAAGCGTTGTGGAAGGCGTCGGACGAGTTTAAGGGAAATGTAGAGCCTTTATATCAGCTCGTGCGAGGCCAAGATTGACACTTTAGGCGTTATCGGACGTAGCGGGCCAAGCAGCCGAGAACGGGTGTCGAAAAATCAGGGACTTGCGGCGCAGGCCGCATATGGCCGCTCTGAACAAATCGCAGGTGAAACGGCCACGCGCCCGAAGATTGTTCAGTTCGAGGAGTAGGAGCGGGCCTACTCTAGTATGCTGGGCTAGCCAGTAGCCATCCTGCGGGAGCCCCGCGGCCGTGTTTTGAATCCAGATGCTCCCTTCCCTCTTATCTCCTGACTATTTAGGCCTCGCCAGGCCGTTCAATATCGGATCGTTCCGAATGCTCGGCAAGCGCCTCCACTGCTGCAGACGCCCGGGCAAAAGTGTTGACAAGTGCAGTCGTCGTTATCCGCACAGGGATCAGTTTGTACTCTGATTTTGACAGGTTTCCCGCCTGAATGCGGCATATAAGCGCCCCCTTACCCATGTTCCGATCAGCTGGGAGATAAATTTCACCCTCAAAGTCCACTTCTCCGTCTTCGTGGCGCCACTGATCGCATTCAAGACAGAAAGTATATTGTGGCGTCCGTGGACGGTCAGTCTTGTAGTAGAATGTGTTGGGATCACGCCGCCACGGAAGCCGAGAAAGATCAGGACTACTATATGATAACGGCTGGACCAATTCAGGATAATAAAGGGGTCTATTGGCAAAGGAATTAACCAGGGAGTTTGCTGTCTCCCACCTCCCGCACGGGGCAGAGGGAGGACTGGACAGGAGGGCTGTGAGCTTTTCCTCGCTGTTGCTTTCATCATCTTGTGTAGGAGGTTTGAGAAGTTTGATCTGAAAGCCACCCTGCGCTTCAATTGTGATGCGCGCGTCCGTGGCTGGGCGCGTACCACGATTTTCGGCGCGAAACAGGAATCGGGGCATAGGCTCTTGGCCTTGTAAAGTCCGATGATAATTCCTCAGTGACTCTTCACACTGCGCCAGCCACTGCGGATAGGCTTCGTCTCGGTACTTTGTGATTGCTTCATCCGTGGCTGGGATAAAAACTCGCCCGAGGATCTGCTGGATGTGAATTTTCAATGCGTTACGTTCCGTAGATTTCTTCCGCGGTCCGAAGTCGGTCTCTAACGGAAAGCGCTCGTTCAAGCGCTGCGTCAAGCTAGTAGTCTCGGCAGCGGTCAGCGGTTTGAACCGAGGACAAGAGATTTCGTAACGCTCGACTTCGGTACCTGTACTGCTAAGGCACCGGATTACGAAGGATGGCTCAGCTTTCTTCAGGCGTACATTCTCAGCCTTGAGAGCCGCTAGCTCTTTTTCACTTTCTGTCTTCTCAGGCGGCAACAACCAGGCGTCGGGAATGACATCTGCCACCAGTCCGAGACCCTGGGCTGTGTAGAGCGGTGTCGTGTCATGCGTCAGCAGGCGCACTTCGTCGCTGGGGTGATGCTCTGCGAACTCATAGGCCGTAGCGATAAGTTGGTCGTCCCGCTCCTGAAGATTGAGTTGATCTTCAAGCTCCTTGGTATATTGGTGTTGAGGTTCAACGGACAGTTTGACACAGGGGTCGCTGTCATGGATGACCTTGTCCCCGTCGTTTAACATCTTGCGAAACATGGCGGACGCGTCTCGTGCGCGCTTACCGACACGATCATTCCCCTTGTTCTTACGATAGTCGATTTCGCGCAGTACCGGTTTCGATACGATCAACCGCACTTCATCAAATTCGTTCCATGCCGACCAGTCCAACTCTTCCAGCGGACGGCACTGAAACAGCAGGTTGGTATCAACAAAAAGATAGACGACCGAGCCACTCACGGGTGTCTCCCTGCCTTCTTGCTCACTCATGATTCCTCTCTTGCCGCTGGCCCAACCGCCGGGCACTCTCCTCCAACTCTTCGCGCTCCTTGGCTTGCGCCGGGCGCTCCAGCTTTTCCTGTTCTTCGAGGTCACTCAAGGTCAATCACCTCTTTCTCTGTACAATTGAACCCACTCAGACACGATTCTTGGCATTTCTTCGACAACTTCCCTGCCGAACAAAATCTCATCCACGTATCCCATGTGCAGCATGTCAAACATCCTGCAAAGATAGGCTTTGCCGCTCTGCCACCACGTGGAACGCGCATCCGTCATCAGATAATGCTTCACGTCGATACGCTCATGCTCCCGCAGTTCTTCAATCTCCATTCCGTCCAAGAGGGTCTCATACACACCGTCAGCCACGCGGCTGCCGAACGTCGTCGTGTAGTAATATTCTTTGATCTCCCAGACCGCGATAGGATTGACCGCAGAGGGAAAGGCCCCGTCAACGCGACGGGCGAGGGTCCTCAGAGGCGCGCCGCCGCGCGTGACCGTCGTGAGTTCACGGGGATCGTAGTTGCACGGCAGCCCTTCCAAGTATCGCTCAACCATCATGTTGACTAGGCCAGTCAAGTAGGCTTCGGCCCGCTTGTCCCCCTTCTGCTTGTTCATCGGAATCGGGCAGGTCGGATTCAACTCCTCGCGCAACTGCTCGAAAAGCGCCCTGGCCTCCGCCGCATCCATCAGCCTCGGCTCAACGTGGTGGACCAGCATCCGTGCCCGTTCCATAAAGTAATTAACCAGTTCCTTCGCCAACTGGGTCGGTTCGTCTCCGACCATGATACGCGAAGGATCGAGCCCAAGGTCATCGAACGCGGTGGCCATCCGCTGAACCGATGGAACAATGATCGTATCACCCTTGCTGTAGCCTATTTTTTGGCTCAAAGACCGGACAGAAGCCCAGAAGGATTTGGGCTTTTTCAGGAATCTCTCTAGCGGCCTCATTCCTCCCCCTCGCCGAGTCTTTTTTCCAGCTCTCGAACAAACTCGATGAGCGGGATCCCGAGCGCCGCGCAGATATCGCGAAGTTCCAGAAGGTCAACGCGACGTTCCCCCACTTCGTATTTGCTTATCATGGACTGTGGCACATGCAGCTTCTCAGCCAGATCGACCTGTCTCAAACCCGCTTCAGTACGAATTTCTTTCAACAGCCCCAAGAGAGTATGCCGTTCCGTCCTGATTTTGGTCACAAGTTTTTGTATATCCTCTTGCGGGATATCCCAAATTCCTATATTTCTTGATCAGTTCTGTTCCCATCACATGAGGCTCAAATGCTGTTCTCTCCTGGCATGAAAGCGGAATTCAGTGTGCCGCGCGGCGCGCTCGTCAATACGACTCTGGACGTGCACCCCTACAAGACGCAGTTGCTGAAATGGATCGGGAACAAACAGCGATTCGCTCACGAGATCATCTCTTTCTTCCCGAGACGATTCGGGGTCTACCATGAGCCGTTCCTCGGGTCGGGGGGAGTGCTGGCCGTGCTGGCTCCGAGACAGGCGGAAGCGGCGGACTGCTTCGAGCCTCTGGTTGGTATTTGGCAAACCCTCAAAGACGATCCTGAAACGGTGAAACGCTGGTATAGAGAACGCTGGCAGGAATTACAGGGCGGCGAGAAGGTCGAGCAGTATGAGAAGATTAAGGCGCGCTACAATGCCTGTGCAAACCCTGCTGATCTGTTATTCCTCAGTCGTTCGGCTTATGGCGGGGTGATGCGGTTCAGGATGCGGGACGGGTATATGTCCACGCCGTGCGGGGTACACAAGCCGATTCACTTTGGAACCTTTGGGCGCCGGGTCGATGAATGGTGGAAACGGATCAAAGGGACCGTGTTTTTCCACCGGGAGTATGAGGAATCTCTCGATAGAGCGCAGGCCGGCGATGTGGTGTACTGCGATCCTCCCTATTCCCACAGCCAAGCTATTCTCTATAGGGCGCAGTCTTTCAGCCAGGATGATCTTTTCCGCTGTATCGAGACAGCAAAAAAGCGGGACGTGTTCGTGGCCTTAAGCCTTGATGGTTCAAAAAAATCAGGGGCGCAGAGCTGCGACTATGTCATCCCCAAATCGCTGTTCGCCCGGGAAGTCTCAGTGAACTGCGGACGATCTATGCTGAGACGCTTTCAGATGGGCGGACAGATGCTAGAAGGTGAGGTCGTCTCGGACCGGCTCTTGCTGACCCATTAGAGGCTGACTAACCACCAACCACTGACCACTAACCACTCTCTTCTACCATGTCGCACCAATCCGATCTGATCGCCACCGATATCGAGGCCTACCTGGCCCAACACGAACGCAAAGACCTGCTGCGCTTCCTGACCTGTGGGAGTGTGGATGACGGCAAGAGCACCCTGATCGGTCGCCTGCTGTACGACTCCAAGCTGATTTATGAAGATCAGCTCGACGCGATTAAAAAAGACTCGCAGCGTTACGGGACGACCGATTCGGAATTTGACCCCGCGCTGTTGACCGACGGCCTCAAGGCCGAGCGCGAACAGGGCATCACCATTGACGTTGCCTATCGCTATTTTTCAACCGCCAGGCGGAAATTCATTATCGCCGACACGCCCGGCCACGAGCAGTACACGCGCAATATGGCGACCGGGGCGTCAACCTGTGACCTGGCCATTATTCTGATCGATGCGCGCCACGGCGTGCTGACCCAGACCCGTCGCCACAGTTTTATCGCCGCGCTGCTCGGCATCAAACACATCATTGTGGCGGTCAATAAGATGGACCTCGTCGGCTACAGCCAGGAGGTGTTTGACGCCATCGTGGCCGACTACGCGGCCTTTGCCGCCCGGCTGGAGCTGGGCGATATCCGCTTTCTGCCCCTGTCCGCCCTGCAGGGCGATAATGTGGTCACCAAAAGCGAGGCCATGCCGTGGTATCAGGGCGCAACCCTGATGTATCTGCTGGAAAACGTGCATATTGCCTCGGACCTGAATCTGATCGACTTCCGACTGCCGGTCCAGTACGTCAACCGTCCGGACGCCAATTTCCGCGGCTATTGCGGCACAATTGCGGCCGGGATCGTGCGGCCGGGCGACGAAGTCATGGTACTGCCGTCGCATCAAACGAGCCGGGTCAAGTCGATCCTCACCTTCGAAGGAGAACTCGACGAGGCGAGCTCGCCGCTGGCCGTGACCCTGACCCTGGAGGACGAAATCGATATCAGCCGGGGCGATCTTCTGATCCACCCGAACAACCGGCCGCTGGAGGCGCACAGCTTCGAGGCCATGGTGGTGTGGATGGCCGAAGAGCCGCTGCGGCCGGGCAAACACTACCTGATTAAACACGCCACGCTGCAAACGCCCGGCATGATTAGCGAGCTCCGCTACCGCATGGATATCAATACCCTGCACCGCGAGACGGCCGGGCAGCTCGGGCTGAACGAAATCGGCCGCTGCGCGTTTGAGCTTGAAAAACGGGTCGCCTTTGATCCCTACCGCAAAAACCGAGCGACCGGCGCCTTCATCATCATCGACCGCCTGAGTAATAATACGGTCGGGGCGGGCATGATTATCGACCGCCTCCAAACCGGGCTCAGCCGCAGTCCAGAGAAAGGTGATCGTGATAACAAAAGAGAGCAAAAAGGACATCACGATCACCTTTTGTCCGCTATCCGACCCGAGACGGGCCTGGTATCGAGCGCCGAGCGGGAAACGGCTCTGGCCCAGGCGGCGCTCACCGTGTGGCTGACGGGCCTATCCGGCTCGGGCAAATCCTCAATCGCCCACGCCCTGGAGAAGCGCCTACACGAAGCCGGCTTCCACGTGTTCTGCCTGGACGGCGACACCCTGCGGTCCGGTCTCAACAGCGATCTGGGCTTTTCGGCCGAGGATCGGACCGAGAATATCCGTCGGATCGGCGAGGTCGCCGGCCTGTTTAATCGGGCCGGGCTGATTGTGCTGGTGCCGGTGATTTCTCCCTTCCGCGATGATCGTCGCCGGGCTCAGGAGACGATCGGGCCGGAGCGTTTTTTTGAGGTGTATGTCGATACGCCGCTCGAGGTGTGTGAGCAGCGAGACGTAAAAGGCTTGTACCGCAAGGCCCGGGCCGGGGAGATTGGCGAGTTCACCGGTATTTCTTCGCCCTACGAACCGCCGGACAAGCCGGCCCTGCATATGCGGACCGTGGACCGGTCTGTCGAGGAGTGCGCGGACGAGGTGTTTGCGGCTATTGAAGATCGCATCAAGCCGCGTCACTAAGAAGCTGCAAGGCGGCCTGGGCGGCGCCGACCTGAGCCGCCTTGGGGTTGAGGACAATCCGGACCGGGATGTCGGCCATCAGCGCGGCAAAGCGGCCCTTGTCCACAAAGGCCCGCATGAACGCGCCGTGGCCAACCCTGGGCAACAGTTTGGGAATCATCCCGCCGGCGACATACACGCCGCCGAGACTCATGATGGTCAGGGCCAGATTCCCGGCCTGGGCGCCGTAGATACTCAGCAAGATGTCAACCGCCGCCTCACAGGTGGGACACCCGGCGTTCACCCCGGCCTGGCCGATCACCGCCGCCGGATCCTCGGTTCGCATCCGTTCCTCCAGCCCGGCAGTCAGCTCCCGACCCTCAGCCTCGACCAGGAAGCGCCAGATCTGGACCAGGCCCGGACCGGATACGAGCCGTTCATACGAGACATGCGTGTAGTGCCGGCGGAGATAGCCGAGCAGGCGATCTTCGAGGTCAGTGCGAGGGGCAAAATCGACGTGGCCGCCCTCGGTTGCGGCGGCTCGATACTGCCGGCCGTCCCAGAACAGAAAAGCCTGGCCCAGACCCGTACCCGCAGCAATGATCGCCCGGTGGCCACGGCGCTCACAACCCGGGTTGAGGCTCTGGAACTCTTCCGGGCCGAGGCCCAGGACGCCGTACGCCGTCGCCTCAAGGTCGTTCATCAGCCGCACCTGAGCCCCGCCGAGGTGGCTGCTCAGACGGGTCGCTTCGACCTGCCAGGCCAGGTTTGTGGCGGTGACGCGTCCGTCCAGAACCGGCCCGGCAATGCCAAACGCCGCCGCCCCGACCGATTCTTGACGGTCGAGAAAGGCGTCGAGGATCTCTTCCAGCCCCGGATAGCGGGCGCTGGGAAAAGACCCCTCGCGCACCAGAACCAGCGATGCGTCCCGTTCCCGAGCGGCTTGGTAGAGGGCAAGATTGGTCTTCGTCCCGCCAATATCCCCGGCTACAATATAGCTGGCCATAGGCGCGTCTCCTGATCGGGTCGTATGCTGACAAAAGGTGAACGATGATCGCTTCTTGATGAGGAGGTCAGCATCATTCGGCTTAGCATAGCAGCCGCTCTCCGGCCTTCCCACACGGCCTGATTCACGCCGATCTCCGTGCTATAGTCAGCCGTGGCAAAAGCAGAGGCAAAAGCAGAGGCAAAAGCAGAGGGTGGACGGCGGCGCGGTGAACACAAGGCGTGGCGTGCATGCAGACCATACTGGTAACCGGCGGGGCAGGGTTTATCGGCAGTAATTTTGTCCGTCATGCCCTGGCCCGGACGGCGGCGCGGGTTGTCGTGGTGGATAAGCTGAGCTATGCGGGCCACTTGGCCAACCTGGCGGATATCCCTCGTCAGGCGCGTTTTCGCTTTGTGCAGGCCGACATCGCCGACCGAGCGGCCATGGCCAGCCTCGTGCGCGACAGCCGGCCGCAGGCCATCGTGCATTTTGCCGCCGAGACCCATGTGGACCGCTCCATTGATGGGCCGTGGCCGTTTATCGAGACCAATCTGGTCGGCACCTTCTCCCTGCTTGAGGCTGCCCGCCGCTACTGGACGGGGCTGGCGGCCGAGCCGCAGGCGCGCTTTCGCTTCGTGCATATCTCAACCGACGAGGTGTACGGCAGCCTGGGCCCGACCGGTCTGTTTTCGGAAACCAGCCCGTATGCCCCAAACTCGCCCTATGCAGCCTCAAAGGCCGGCGCCGATCATCTGGTCCGGGCCTATCACGCCACCTACGGTCTGCCGGCCCTGATGACCAACTGTTCCAACAACTACGGCCCGTATCAATTCCCCGAAAAGCTGATTCCGCTCATGGTGCTGAACGCGGTTGAGGGCAAGCCGCTGCCGATTTACGGCGACGGCGGCAATATTCGGGACTGGCTCTACGTTGAGGACCACTGCGCCGGCCTGCTGCGGGTTCTGCAAGACGGCCGGCCAGGCGAGAGTTACAATATTGGCGGCGGCAATGAGCATACCAACCTGGAGCTGGTCGACCGGCTGTGTGGGTGTATTGAGGCCGTTTTTCCAGCCGCCGACAACCCGAGCCTGCGCCGCAGAGGGATTTCGAGTTATGCGGCGCTCAAAACCTTCGTGCCGGACCGGCCGGGCCACGACCGCCGCTATGCCATTGATGCGACCAAGCTGCGAACCGAGCTGGGCTGGCGTCCCAGCTATGATTTTGAGCGCGGCCTGCGCCACACGGTCGAGTGGTATGTGTCCCATCGGGAGTGGTGTAGGACCGTGCTGGCCGACACGGACCAGGGACAGCGCCTGGGGCTCGGTCCGGTCGGACAGACCAGGGTTAAATCT
This sequence comes from uncultured Binatia bacterium (SeqCode), assembly GCA_965243735.1. Lineage (GTDB taxonomy): Bacteria > Desulfobacterota > Binatia > Bin18 > Bin18 > JAAXHF01. The sequence goes on along the minus strand of CBDEVZ010000008.1, from coordinate 111,327 downwards.
GGCCAGGGCGGGTAAGGAGCCGAGGAGACACGGATGAAAGGCATTATCCTGGCCGGCGGAGCGGGCACCCGCCTGTATCCCCTCAGCCGAGCAGTCAGCAAACAGCTCATGCCGGTGTACGACAAGCCCATGATCTATTATCCCTTGTCGGTGCTGATGCTGGCCGGCATTCGCGACATCCTGCTCATCACCACCCCCCACGAACAGGACGCCTTTGTCCGATTGCTGGGCGACGGACAGTGGTTGGGGCTCAACCTCCGCTACGCCGTCCAGCCCCAGCCGGAAGGCATTGCCCAGGCCATTGTCATTGGGCGGGAATTTATCGGCGCCGAACCGTTGGGCCTGATTCTGGGCGATAATATTTTCTACGGCCACGGCCTGCCCGGCCTGCTCCACACCGCAGCCGCCCGCAGCGTCGGCGCCACGGTGTTTGCCTATCGGGTGCGGGATCCGGAGCGGTATGGCGTGGTCGAGTTCGACCCGACCGGGCGGGCGATCAGCCTGGCCGAAAAACCCGCCCGGCCCCGCTCCCCGTACGCGGTGACCGGCCTGTATTTTTATGACAATCGGGTGGTGGATATTGCTACCCAGCTTCGCCCGTCAGCCCGGGGCGAACTCGAAATTACCGATGTCAACCTGGCCTATCTGCAGAGCCGGAGCCTGTATGTCGAAAAACTCGGCCGGGGGGTCGCCTGGCTGGACACGGGCACGCACGAATCGCTGCTCCAGGCCGGCAATTTTATCCATGCCCTGCAAGAACGCCAGGGCTTGATGATCGCCTGCGTCGAGGAAATCGCCTACTCCCTGGGCTATATCAGCGCTGCGGATGTGGCCCGGCGGGCGGACAGCATGAAGGACAACGCCTACGGCCAATATCTCTTCCACATGCTTGAACAGACCGACTAGAGTCTATCCCCGCGTGTACGGGGGAACCGCCGTCGCATACGTCCCCACCCTCGCATCGTGAGGTCTATCCCCGCGTGTACGGGGGAACCCGCCGAAATTTCCAGCGAATCATCCCAAACAAAGGTCTATCCCCGCGTGTACGGGGGAACCTGTCGTCGAGGAGTTGGACGGTTTCTTCCCGGCGGTCTATCCCCGCGTGTACGGGGGAACCTGGTCAGTCAGGGCGCCAGATCCAGGCTCAGCGGGTCTATCCCCGCGTGTACGGGGGAACCCCGTTTTCTTTGGCTTAGGAGCAATCCTCCGAGGGTCTATCCCCGCGTGTACGGGGGAACCCCACTGTGCTTCGAGGCTCAGGCCCTCCGTGGCGGTCTATCCCCGCGTGTACGGGGGAACCACGGCAAGCAGCGGCTGACCGCTGTGAGGCTGTGGTCTATCCCCGCGTGTACGGGGGAACCACCTCAACGGCATCGCCAGCTACATGGATAAGGGGTCTATCCCCGCGTGTACGGGGGAACCGGGCACGGATCTCGGCTGCTGGGATTACCGAGAGGTCTATCCCCGCGTGTACGGGGGAACCTGACCAGGTCTGCATCGCCTTAGCCACCAAAGCGGTCTATCCCCGCGTGTACGGGGGAACCACGGCAAGCAGCGGCTGACCGCTGTGAGGCTGTGGTCTATCCCCGCGTGTACGGGGGAACCACCTCAACGGCATCGCCAGCTACATGGATAAGGGGTCTATCCCCGCGTGTACGGGGGAACCGGGCACGGATCTCGGCTGCTGGGATTACCGAGAGGTCTATCCCCGCGTGTACGGGGGAACCTGACCAGGTCTGCATCGCCTTAGCCACCAAAGCGGTCTATCCCCGCGTGTACGGGGGAACCTGTCTCCAGAGTCGAGACAGGGTCGCCTTCCCAGGTCTATCCCCGCGTGTACGGGGGAACCGGATAGCTAGAGGGACTCTAAGCAACCCGAAACGGTCTATCCCCGCGTGTACGGGGGAACCGTCTCCGCCCAGGCAGGCCGCTGCGCGTCCCAGGGTCTATCCCCGCGTGTACGGGGGAACCTTCCTGCTCTTCCCTGTAAAGTATGTCGTCTAGGGTCTATCCCCGCGTGTACGGGGGAACCACACGGGCGCAGCAGACAGCCCATAGCAACACGGGTCTATCCCCGCGTGTACGGGGGAACCTCACCCTCGAGCCGGGGGCTCAGGTCGAACTGTGGTCTATCCCCGCGTGTACGGGGGAACCGCGATAGCAGATACCGCCAATTGGAGGATCAGGGGTCTATCCCCGCGTGTACGGGGGAACCAAATTGACGACGCCACACGCCACGCATGGAAGCGGTCTATCCCCGCGTGTACGGGGGAACCATCGCGTTATCTTCCGTCTTGCATCGTCCGCCGGGTCTATCCCCGCGTGTACGGGGGAACCTTGACCATAGCTGATGCGCATCTGGATAAGGTGGGTCTATCCCCGCGTGTACGGGGGAACCTCTACTGATTTTATTACGCTTTTTGCTGAGACGTGCCTATTGCGTCGTACAGAGAGACGCAATTCAGATTGTCAAAGAGCTATTCGTCCTGGGCCGGACCGGTCCGCTTCGAGAGAATGACGCCTTCTTGGTCCACCAGTTCGACAGGCGGCGTCCCAAGGACTCGAACGACCTGGCCGCTCGGATGACGTGAGTCCTGCCATGTCATGACGATAGACCCTCCCCCAAGCCCCAGGAACCATTCCGCGATCACCGTCCATATGCGTTCTCGAACGCGAGAGGAGAGTCTCGGAGAGGTATAGACCCCGGGAGCAATCTCCAGCATGCACGAGGCAAGAAAGCCACGGATGCGCGGGGCGACATCACGCGTTACTACTATCGTCATCGTCGTCAATCAGTTGCGTTATTCTGTCGATCATTTTTGAGATGATCTTCGTTTCTCTGAATCGGCGTCCAGCCAGCCGTCGGACATGACGTTCGAGCGGGACGTGTCCGTCTCGGTGATGCTGGCGCACCGCCTCGAATGCGACAGGAAGCGTAATCTCAGTCCGATATAAGTCCGCAATGTCCAGGCAAAAAGCAATAGACGCATCCTCATGGATGAAGCCAAGAGGAGGCAGTGTTCCCGTTGCCGCCACCGCAACAATTGCCGCGGCTTCCGTAGCCGTGGCTGCGTGATTGATGGCTTGGTTAGGGTCGTCGGCTATTTCCGGGCGTTGTCTGTCATAACGACGCCCATACCAGTCAATTCCGTATTTCTTTGCCAGCAGACTGTAGGCGGTCTTCATCCGCGCCCCTTCGATGCCACGCATGATCGTTATGTCCTGCTCGGGCAGAACTTCGCCCAAGCGCCACGCATACATCCGGCGGGCTATCCGTAGCCGCGCCTTCCTGTCGTTCCAGAGCTTTGCCTGGCGGCGCGCCCTCCGTGAGTCGCTCGGACCAAAGGGCTGGGCGCTGTACATGCGGACGCCGTCTTCCCCAACGGCAACGAGGCCGGTCCCGTGGCGGGCAAGCAGCCGGAAAACGTCGTGGCTTACGGTCGAGCCCGGCCCCAGCAATATGAACGAGATGTTCTGAAAGGGAATGGCATAATCTCCGGCAGCCATATCCGAAGACCCTGCGGTGCGAAAACGCAGAGTCCCATCTTCGACGGTCAGATTCCCCCGTGCCAGCCACAACAGGCCGTGGCGGTCAGCATGAGGAACCCGCGCAGCCTCAAGTCCTAATCTGCCTTTCAGCAATTCTTCCTCCTGGAACGCACCGTATGGCGGGGTGTGACAAGCGTTCTATGGATTGGTGGCACTGGTGGCTGGACGTAGCAACAGCATCCCATAACCATAGGCGCGGTGCCGCCCGACGCCGTGCGCCAACAGCTCGCTAAAGGCGTCGGAGTCGGTAATGGTGAGGATGCCCCGCATTATCGCATCCGGCCCCTCGCTATAGCGGGCGTGCCGCTTCCGAACGGCCCGTGTCCGTTGGAACGATACCAGCGTGGTTTTGCTCACATCCAACTGCGCCCCGCCTCTCCTCTCGAACTGCTCGGACAGCCAGTCAGCATACACTTCCTCACGGCTACGCGGCATCTCGCCTTTGGGATATCGGACTGCTTCCAGTTGGAAGGCGTCCCACTCCTTGCCTGGGCGGCAATCGGCGTTTCGAGTACGACGTACAATGGGGCGAACCCGCGTCTCAAAGCTCAGTTGCTTGCCCGGTCGCCATTCGGCAGGCATTTCTTTGGTGTCCAGGCTGGAAGCGGGTATGACTCGGCACTGTAACGGGTCGGCGCAGATTCCAGATGCTTCGCGCAGAGTGTCCGCGTCGCCCGTACCGTAGCCGTACAGCACACCTCGTGAGCCGCCACGCGGAATGATGACCCGAAAGGGCTTGGGCGCCAGATCGCCGAAAGACTCGGTCAGCAGACAGTGCATGGCATAGTCGAGGTCTTGGAGCCGCCTCGTGCCCGCCCAGCGCCAGAAATTTCTCACGTCAATGTCGGCACGCATCATCTGCAATGGCATTGCTGTTGTCGCCATACCGGCCGTTCCGGGAGTATCGGTCATGGTCGTTCGTCCTTTCTCTCCTGCTCCGAGGGCGCCGGGCGACCGGGAAACCGGCCACGGTCAATTGTGCCCTCGCATACTGCCCGCCCTCCGCCGTGCAGACCGGAAATCCAGTTGCGCTGGTCCGTCAGCATATATGTTCTGTTGGGCGTGATGCCGTCTGCACCTTCGCCGTCGGGCCACAGCAGCCTGACAGTCGCCGTCTCCGCCGCGTCGCCAGCCAGCGGGGCGGACAGTAGCGCGTCCAAGGCCGAATCGCCCTCGGCGAAACCGCCAAACAGGGACGCCGCAGGCAGACACGGCTTGCGGCCGATGAACAGCGGCCGCGCGGGTTCTTGCAGGGCCTCCGCCAGGGCGCCCAGCGTCGGGGCCGCGTCGGCCGGTTCCAGACGGAGCGCGATGTTGACACGCATGTCTACCCAGAAGTCCCGATACCGAAGGTGGGGGGCGTTGTACGTATTCGCTCCGCCGGCCCTGCCTTCAGGAACTCCCCGCGTAGTCCAGCCCTGATCGTTTGCGCCCAGTTGAGCCGTCTGAAAGTCGGTTATCGCAGCAGAGCCGGCTGGCTCCCGGTCTATGCGCGCCGCGAAGACCAGCCTGTCCTGTAGCTCCTGGTGTCGATTTCGCTCGACGCGCCGCCAGCCCAGCGCGTTGGCCAGCAGCCCGGTGAGCATGGACACTGCCGGAAAGGGACGGACGACGCCGTAGTTGTCAATCGTCTCGCCGCCAAAGGCCATCAACGGCGATTCCAATTGTACTATCAAGTGTCGCACGGCTAACCCGCCTCGCCGCTACGCACTGCCTCGGCCGCCCATGCCGCCAAGTCGTCCAGACAGATGCGCTCCGCTTGTGGAATCTCGCAGTCCTCTACGGACATCACCCGGCGGGCTTCTTTTGCGCCATAGGCGGCGTCCAGCTTGCCCAGGTAATCGGACAGCGCGCCAGTAGCGGTATCGACCTGGGCCGACGCCGGTCTGCGGAAGGCGTTGGCCAGGCTGCGGGGCTGGCGGCTGCCAGCCTCAACCAGCATCAGGTCGGCACAGGCGTAGGGCGCGGTTGAGCCGAGCTTGGCGCCCGGTGATACGGTAGCGATTAGATGCACGAGGTGCTCTACCACCTTGCCGGCAAGTGTCTTGTCTGCGCTCTCCCAATCGCTGGCGGAACAGCCCTCCAGGTTGGAGACCAGTCCCGGCACGTCCACGACCACATAGCCGTAGAACAGCCCGGCGGTCAGCTCCATGTCGCCGATGTGAGCTGCGCCGGCGTCTTCGTCCTTGCGTTGGAGATCGTCGACGACCGAGAAGTAGTCGCTCTCGCTCTCCTCCCGGTGCACGGTGAAAGCGTGGGCGACGTGGACGGCAGCATCAATGTTGGCTCCGGGGTCGGAAGTGACCATCCGACCGAACAGCGCACCCTCCAGACCTCCGGGCAGTCTGGCGCTGTCCCGAAACGCCGCAAGGTTTCTGCCCTCTCCCCGGCGTGTGCTGAAGAGGTCTTCGGCAGCCTTCTTGGCAGCTTCGGCGTCATGGGGATGCTCGGCGCAGATAGCGGCGGCTTTTTCATGCAGATATTCCACCTCCGGGAGGCCCAAGAGCAGGGGTTGACGTCCGGTTTCGGCTGTTCCGCTACTGCCATAAACACCGACATTGAAGGCGCTTTCGACCGTTTCCAAGACGGCCTGGTCAGTATCGCCAGCCTCCCGAAGAGGCTGGATAACCTTGCGTTCAACCACATTGCGGGAGCGGATGGCTGCTATCGCGTCCGGGATATTATGGATAGCGAACTCGTCCTGAGCGACGCGCCAGTGTCGCTTCAGGCACTGCGATGAAATGCGGGTTCGGACGGCGTCACCGAACTGCATCCGTTTGGCGAGGCCGCTGTCGTCACGGTTCAGCAGCGCCGCCGGGTAAGAGTGCAGGCTGTGGATTTGCAGGAATCTTGGTGTGGTCATGTGGCGTCTCCCTTTCTAGGTGTCGTTTGATTGTGCCGCCCGCCGCTGTGTCTGGTAATAGTCGCGGGCAATGCGCCTGCGGGACATCTCGGCAGCATCTTCGTCGTAGTTGTCATTGAGAATAAACTGCGCCATCTCCCGCCAGTTGAAGGACACGGCGGCGGCGGCCAGCATCCGAAACATCCGCGCCAACAGTGTCCGTAAGATCGGACCTCGCGCTGTCAGCAGACGGTTGAGGCGCGACTCGCTGTAGAAGCCGCTCTGTCTGGTTGTTTCGCTGCCGAGGAACAGCGCACGGCCAACCGGCATGTGTCCGTTATGGGCGGAACGACTGGCATTGTCCTCGCTACCGGTCGGCGTCATCAGGGAGATGCCGTGCAGAATGAGCGCCCATTTGCTCTCCAGGGCGGTTCCTTTGTCTAGCAGTTCGTTCTCCGCCATTAGTCGCCAGAACACGGCTGGCTCGGGAGCGTCAGCATTCATCCGCCTCAGCTCGGCCAAGTCGCCACGGCGAAAATCGCCACGCGCCAGCTGTCCGGCTATCGATACGGCGGTGTCGCCCCGGTTGGATGATCGGGTTGACTGTGTCGGCGCCTCGGCTTCTTCCAGTGCAGGTCTCCTAGGGCGTGTCATCAGTTAGCGTGCCCCCCTGGTCGGCTTTCCTGTCTCGTCTCGGTATACTGCCCTGGTCAGCCCAAGCGAAGGGAGGGTGCACAATGGCGAGACGGTATGCGTTACGCGAGGATCAGTGGGAACGGATTCAGGACCTGCTGCCCGGCCGGGAGGGCCACGTCGGGGGCACGGCGCGGGATAACCGGTTGTTTGTGGAAGCGGTCTTATACCGCTATCGTGCGGGGATTCCCTGGCGCGATTTGCCGAGCCGGTTCGGGGATTTTCGCGTGATTCATACGCGCCACATGCGCTGGAGTAAAAGTGGGGTCTGGGAGCAGGTTTTCAAGCAGCTGGCCGCCGATGCGGATAACGAATATGCCATGATCGACGCCACGATCATCCGCGTCCACCAACATGGGGCGGGGGCAAAAGGGGGGACCCCGCGGCCGAATGCATCGGCCGCTCCCGCGGGGGCTTGAGCACGAAAATCCATGCGACGTGCGATGCGCTCGGGAATCCGACCGGCTTCCATCTCACGCCCGGCCAAGCCTCTGACCTGGCCGGTGCGGAGGCCCTCTTGCCCCATCTGCTGAAGCACGTGCGGGCTTTGCTCGCCGATAGAGCCTATGACGCCCACGAGCGCGTCATTGACCGTTTGGAGCAGGCGGAGGTGACGGTGGTCATTCCCCCCAAAGCCAATCGGCGCCAGCCTCGCCCCTATGATAAGCACCTCTATCAAGCGCGCCATCTGATTGAAAACTTCTTCGCCAAACTCAAGCAATACCGTGCTCTCGCCACCCGCTACGACAAACGCGCTGTCAGCTTTCTCGGAGCCATCTATCTCGCTGCCTCGGTGATCCTCCTTAACTGATGACACCCCCTAGCTGTCATCCTCATCTCCCTCTTCAGCGAATAGGAATGGCAATCCCTGGTTGCCTCGCAACCGTCCCTCGAACAGCCCCTCAGCGGCGACACGCGCCCGATACCGTTGAATGGCCGGACACGAGAGGGCGTCCTCGGCGGTGTGCAGAATTCTCCGTGCGGCAGCAACAACCACATTCAGCAGCCATTCGTTATGAATGCTGGTCCGCTCGCTTTCCTCGGCCTCAAACTCGATTTGCAGGCCATCGAAGAAACGAGCGTCAACGACTGCATCCAGCCGGTTCAACCAGGGACGGGCCAGCTTGCGGTGCTCCGGGCTGATCTTGTCGCTGTCACCCCGTGCCGCAAACGTCTGTATCGCGTGGCTGAGGATGCGCTGCACCGTGCCGACCTGTTCAATCCTTGCCTGGGCAATGTCGCCCAAGTCCTGCGTCTGTGCACGATGCAGCAGGGCCATTTTGGTCTTGTGCCTGATGGGAATCGTGCGTTCGTAGTAGCCCTCCGTCTTACCCTGGCCGCGAACCATTGCCCGCGCTACGAGTTGCATTGTCTCGGCAGAACGCTGCTCAGCCTGTGTCGGTCGCAGCAGGGCGGGTCGTTCCCAATCTGAAGAAGTCAGGTAATTCGTCACGCGCTTATAGGTAAAACCGCCGGTCGCCAGGGTCAGAGACTTTTCGCCCTTCCGGTCAACCGGCGTCCATGGGTCGCCCATCCGGCCCTTCATCTCTTTGGACTCGACACGCGCGGCCTTGGAACTGGTTCTGACCCCTTTCAAGTCTCCGTTGGCGACAGACCTCAAACGGATACGCCGGCAGACCTCGATGTAGAAGGGGTCTAACTGCGAGACTGACAGGGCTTGGACCCGGGCGCCGTCCCACGGTAAGGTCCACAACAGAGCCGCGCCGTTGTCGGTCATCGGATAGGTGTCCAACATAGCTGGCCGATGCTCAAGAAGGGCCACAATATCGCGCCTGACGTGAGCGCCTGGGCCTCCCTCCAGCACCAGTGAGAACGCCGGGCGGCTGCCCAAGCCACCGTTCATCCGCGAAATGCCGTAATTGCCAGCGCCGCCGAAACCCTCCATCGTTTGCAAGGTAATCAGCGCAAATAGCCAGTCGTCCACAGAGGCCCGCTGGGCCACAGACGCCTTCAGGTCGTGGTCCTTGGCGGTGACGAGCATATCCAGCGCGTCGGGCGTCGTAACGGTGTTCTTGAATTCCTTCTCCTTGTCCGTGGAGGAGGCTGGCGGCTGCATGAAGGCGGGTTTCGTGATGTCTTCCACGACAAGCTGCCACGGTTCGTCGTCGGGATAGTCCGGCGTCAGCCGGCGAATCAGGTCTGCCCACTCCTTCGCATTCTCCGGCGGTTCGCTAATGCGAGCCCGGCCCATCGCCATTGCGCCCAACTGCACTAGGAAGGCGTGCCAGGCGTGGCGTTGGTGGGGCCGCAGCGCCGGAAACGTTTCCACCTCATCCGTCATCAGTGCTGCGAATACCTCCGGGAGGGAGGCAGAACGCACTCCGTCCACCACCCTTATCCGTACAAATCTCTCCGTGATGATATTGAACATGTCTAGGGTTCCTTGCTGCTACGTTTTTGCGTCAATCAGAGAGGCGGCTTTTCTCAAACTGTTCGTCGTCGCAGCCCCCGCCTGTCGTACTGAAACCGGAACTCGCTGAGACCGAATGTAAAACCGCCGTCCTCCAGGTCTGGGACGACTGACTCGTCGCCGGTTGTGTCGTGGGCCAGACGGGGCGCCAGATGGTGGGGTATGCTGAGCTGCACAATCGGTTCTGCGCCGAACGGGCTTGGCGCTGGCGGGTCCAGTTCCACTTCAACGCCCTCGTCACCGAGCCTGGTCCGTATACGTTCTTCTTCGCTCCCAAAAAGCACGTCTCGGTTGTCCTCACCGAAAAAGGACTTGTCGTAACGAACAAGGACGCTACGAGCGGTCAGGTTTTCGGCCAAAGCTGCTCCTGTCATCTGCGTGTCGTGGACGCGCCAGTCGTCTCCCATCTCTTGAGTGATGGCCTCCAGCGCGTCGGGGTGGGTCGCTCGCTCGACCAGTTCCCGATTCATCTCCGGGATGCGCCAGTCCGGGTACTGGAGAATCAGCCGTCGCGTGGCCTCAAGAATACGCAGGTCTTCGTACACGAACCCGTTCGGCCCAAGTCCATTCCGGCCGGGGCCTTTGGACAGCAGGGGCGAGAGGTCATCACCTTCCGGCATGAGCACGACGCAGGTGGGCGTCTCATAGCCGGCAGGCCGGTCATCCCGTCGGTGGCGGTGTAGTCGGCCAATTCGCTGGAGCAGTACGTCCATCGGACACAGGTCGGTGATCAGCAGGTCGGCGTCTATATCGAGGGACTGCTCCAGTGTTTGAGTTCCCACAACAATGCGTCCGCCGGCAGGGCGGTTTTTGCTGACCTGCGCTTCGACCGCTTCGTCCAGCTGGCGGCGGTCGTCGGCTGCGAACCTGCCGTGGTGCAAGGTGGGAACACCCTTGCACGCATACAGCAAGTCTCGTTCGTCAGGACTGGTCGTTTTTTCCACGATCTGCTGGGTGTCGATTGCGTACTGTACGGTGTTGCGAATGACCAGAACCTTAGCCCCGACGCGTGCCGCTTGTAGAGCATGCTCTGCGACCTGACCGAAATCACCCATAGCCGAGCTTGCCTCAATCCGTACCGTTCTTTCTCGTCCACTGCGCTCGACGGCGATCATCTTTTCACCATCAGCCGCAGCAGTTGTTATGGCGGGGTAGGGTGCCCTGATCGTCTCGCCTAACGGTGGAACGTCCTGGTTTTCGGATAACCAGCGACGCCGGGCCACGGAACCCAGCGTGGCCGACATCAGCAGGGCGTAGCCCCCAGCCTTGATATGGACATCGAGCAGAGATTTGAGAATGACGCGCATGTAGGGATCGGAGGCATGCACCTCGTCTACCACCAGCAGGTTGCGCGCCAGGCAGGCAGCGCGCATATGGGCGTGCTTGACCTGGAGTGCCGCCATCATCGCCTGATCTACGGTGCCTACAGCAATTTGCGCCGCCAGGTATCGTTTGGCGCTTTCGGCTGCCCAGCGGCGTTTTTCGGTGACAACATCAGGATGATCGTCCCACCAGACCTCATAGTTCGTGAGATGCTTGCCCGTCGCCTCTCCGGCGAGCACATAGCCGGGTACGGCGAGGACAGGTTCGAGGGCAAAGTCCGGGGGGAACAGATTACGGATGAACCGTGTGACCCGCCCATGAATCTGACTGGCGGCGGCGCGGGTGGGCAGGGCGAAATACAACCCATCTACCAAGCCCTGCTGATACAGATGGGCAAAGCGCCACAAAGCAGCCTCGGTTTTCCCGGAACCCGTTTCAGACTCGATGATGACCAGCCGCTCGTCCAGCGGTATTGCTCTAGCTGATCGCTGTATGGGATTGGGCGTTGCGTCGGGTATGCCGAACAGCTGGCCGAAATTTGGCAGGGCTGACAACGTATGAAAGGTCTGTCGCTGGCTTTCCAGATTCAGCCCGATTCCCGAAACAGCGCGCCGGGCGTTTTGCCGTGCGGTCGTCATGTAGTCGTCGCGCGCCTCGGCGCAGAACGGGAAGTAGAATTGATCGGAGCCTATCCAGTCGGCCAGCATGCACAAGCCCAGGAACATATGCTGGAAGGCGGAAGCAGACGGCAGGAGGGATGCACCAGGTGTCCAGGCCGCGGGGAACCAGCCGCGAGCCAGTCGGCCGATACGCTCCACGTAATGCCGAGGGCTCAATGCACCGAAGTCGCGCCAGATTGCCGAGTTCTTGTCGTATCGAGGGTCGTCAAGCTGAAGCGGACGCCCGTGATGCGAAAGCGAGGCGACGAACAATCCACACGCGGTGTGTCCGTCTGTGGCATCCCAGGTCAGTATCTCGTCCCAGCAGCCTAGAGCCTCAAGGAACCAGCCGGATGTTTTCTCATCCTTGCCATTCAGGACAGGCGTCAGGTCGGCTATGTGGCCGGCGCGGCGCGGCATTTTCTGGCTCGCTGGCGCGTCTGCGGGCTGCCAGATGCGTGTCTGAAAGCCGATGTTGACCTTGCCGATGTCGTGCAGGGCGGCAAACACGCACAGCCGCGCCACAGTCGCGTCATCAAGATCGTCCAGTCCACCCGACACCGCCAGGCGATGGCGGATAGTCGGCTGGGCCAGCAGCGCCTCAAAGCAGGCTCCCACATCGGCCATATGGTGTTCCAGCAGGTGGATATGCTGGGGGTTTTTTCGATCCGATTTGGCCCAGAAGAGGCGGGTGTAAGGTGTGATTGTCTCGATCTCTTTTCAGAGGCCCAGCCACCTGGATGAACTGGAACCTTCACGATTCCAGTTCATTAAACCTCTGCTCGCACTCGGTATCAATACGGATAGAAGCCCCTGACATGGGCCGGGGCGACACGGCGCAAGAGACAACCCATTCCATCGGCAAGCCATCGGCGCTATCCTGTGGGCCGCCGTGGCCATTCTGATAACTGGAGCACAAGGACAGCTCGGGCGAGCGTTGCGGGCCGCGCTGACGGACCGCGTCGTGGCCTACGGGAGATCCGAACTTGATATCACCCGGCTCGATGTGGTGCGTGCGGCCATTGACCAGCTCCGCCCGCGTATCGTCATCAATGCCGCAGCGTTCACCCGCGTTGATGAGGCCGAGACGACGCCCGACCCGGCCTATCGGGTCAATGCCTTGGGGCCGCGTAACCTGGCCGTGGCCAGCGCCGAGCGGGCCATCCCCCTCCTGCATATCTCAACCGATTATGTCTTTGACGGTCGGGCCGAGCGACCCTACCACGAGTTTGATCCCGTTTGCCCGCTGTCGGTGTACGGCATGAGCAAGCTGGCCGGCGAAGAGGCGGTGCGCAGCCTCAACCCCCGACACTATATCGTGCGAACCGCCTGGCTCTACCATACGCTGGGACGGAATTTCGTCACAACGATGCGGGAGTTGGCGGACAGACCGCAGGTGCAGGTAGTGAGCGATCAGTACGGCTCACCGACCTATGCGCCACACCTCGCCCAGGCGCTGCTCAGGCTGATCGACAGCCGCGCCTACGGCACCTATCACATTGCCGGCGCGGGTGGGACGAGTCGGTTCGAGTTGACCCGGACCTTGTACCGTCTGCTGGGGCTTTCGACCCCGGTTACCCCGGTCGCGGCGAGCGCCTTTCCCCAAGCCGCCCCACGGCCACGCTATGCGGTCCTCACCACCTTACAGGAGCCCGCCCTTGTTCTGCCGGCCTGGCAGGACGGCCTGTCGGCCTTTGTTCAGGCTGCTCGTTCCCGACAGACCGGGCCTCAGCGCCCGGCGTCTTGACAAGTCGTCGGGGCGCTACTACCTTTCTGCCCACAAAGGTAATCGTGATAACAGACCGTCTGGAAGGGACATCACGATTGCCTTTGCCAGTTACACGGCAAAAGGGAAACGTGTTGTCCTCCTGATATCCAATAAAACGTTTCCCTTTGAGAGAATGCAGACCCTCAAGATACTCCATTCGTGAGTCACCTACACCATGATAGAAGTTCAGCACCTGACGAAACGCTACGGTGACCTGACTGCGGTTTCGGATATTTCCTTCCAGGTCGATTCGGGTCAGATCCTCGGCTTCCTCGGTCCCAACGGCTCGGGCAAGACCACCACCATGCGGGTTATTACCGGCTTCATGCCGGCAACGAGCGGGACGGTCAAAGTCGAGGGATTCGATATTTTCAGCGACTCATTCGAGGCGCGCAAACGGATCGGCTACCTGCCGGAGCATCCGCCTTTGTACAGCGATATGACCGTCGCCTCGTACTTGCGTTTTGTGGCCCGGATCAAGGGGCTACGCAAGGCCGAGGTCGGCGAGGCGCTCGACACCGCCATCACCCGCTGCGGGCTGACCGAAGTCGTCAACCGACTGACCGGGCAGCTGTCCAAGGGCTTTCGGCAGCGGGTTGGGCTGGCCCAGGCGATTATTCACAATCCGCCGGTGCTGGTCCTGGACGAGCCGACCGTCGGACTCGACCCGCAGCAGATCATCGAGATTCGCTCCCTGATCAAAGAATTGGCCGGCTCGCATACCGTCGTGCTCTCGACCCACATTCTGCCAGAGGTGGCTCAGGTGTGCGAAAAAGTGGTAATTATCCGGTCCGGCCAGGTCGTCCTCGAAGATACTCTGGCCCACCTGACCGAGGACCAATCGCTGGAAGACGTCTTTTTGCGGGCAATCGCCCAGGAAGACGCCCAGCCTGACGCTCAGCCCGAGGCGGCACCCGAGACGGACCGAGAGGAAACGGAGGCATGAGGAATATCTGGACGATTGTCGGGAAGGAAATACGCTCGTATTTCGTCTCTCCGGTGGCGTATGTGGTGTTGACCGGATTTCTGCTGCTGGGCGGGTGGTTTTTCTTCAACCTCTTGTCGCGCTTCAATCTTCTGCTATCGCTGTATACCCAGTTCCAGGCCGGGGCGGCCGATCAGCTCAATCTCAACGATTTCGTGATTGCGCCGCTGATGAACAACCTGTCGATCATCCTGGTCATCCTGGTCCCCATGATCACCATGCGGACCTTTGCCGAAGAAAAAAAGGGCGGCACCTACGAGCTGCTGCTGACCTCCCCGTTACGGACGGGGGAAATCGTGCTGGGAAAATTTCTGGCCTCCTTTGTGTTCATCTGCATCATGATCGGTCTGACGGCCATCTACCCGATCCTGCTGATCGTGTTTGGCAATCCAGAGGTGTGGGTGATGCTGGCGGGCTACATCGGGCTGCTGCTCATGGCCACTGCCTTTGTGGCCGTCGGGCTGTTCACCTCCTCGGTGACCGAAAACCAGATTATCGCTGCGGTCAGCGGCCTGGTCGCCATGCTGTTGCTGTACATCATCGGCTGGCCGGCCCAGGGCGCGGGGGACGTGCTTGGGCCGATTCTCAAATACCTGTCCGTCACCGATCACTTTGCCGAGCTGGTCAAGGGCGTCATTGATACCCGCGCGCTGGTCTATTTCGCCAGCCTGATCGGGCTGGCCCTGTTCCTGACCATGCGTTCGGTCGAATCTCTGCGCTGGAGGTAATCTGCATGGAAGAGAAACGTGTGAACCGGCGGATATCAGGAGGACAACACGTTTCCCTTTTGCCGCGTCTCGGCGGTTTCTATGGGGTGGCTGGGATCACCCTGCTCGTGTTTGCAGGCATTGCGTATTATCTGACCCGGGTTGTCTCGACCTATGTCTTCATCCACGCCCTGCTGGGGCTGCTGGCCGTGATCGTCTACTTTGCCTCGGCCAAAGACAGCCTGGGGACGTTTCTGGGTGAGCGGTCCACCAAATATGGCGCCAACGCGGCCCTGTATTCGCTGATCGCCTTTGGCGTGCTGATCGCGCTCAACTATCTCGGAACGCGCTACTATCATCGCTTCGATGTGACCGAAGCGGGGGTCTACAGCCTGTCTCCCCAATCGCAGCAGGTGGTCGGCAGTCTGGACCAGGAGCTGGAGATCCACGCCTTTGTCCAGGCCGGTGACGATCCTCTGCTGGAAGATCTGCTGGCCAGCTACGGCTACGCCTCGGAGCGGCTGTCGTTCACTATTGTCGATCCGGATACGCGGCCGGACTTGGCCGAGCGGTTCCTGATCACCGCACTGCCGGCCATCCACCTCCAGTACGGGGACCGGTCTAATGTGGTGACCGACATCTCCGAAGAAGAAATCACCAACGGGATCATCAAAGTCGCCCAGGCCGAGGCCAAAACGGTCTATTTTGTCGAGGGCCACGGCGAGCCCAGCGTTGACGACACCCAGCAAAGCCAGGGGTATGGCCAGCTCAAGATCGCCCTTGAGAATGAGGGCTATACGGTCAGCACCGTAGTCCTGTCTCCAGATACAGCCGTCCCGGACGACGCCAGCGTGCTCGTTGTTGCCGGCGCCCAGCGCTCGCTGCTAGACCACGAGACCCAGGCCATTGATCATTACCTGAAGCGGGAAGGCCACGCGCTGTTTCTGCTCAGTCCCCGCGTCACCCCGGAGCTGTCGAGCTATCTGGCCGGCTGGGGAGTTGAGGTCGGCAACGATGTCATTGTCGATGAGCAGCTCCAACTCCTGCGCGGGCGGACCTTTACCCTCACCCCGGTCGTCACCAGCTATGGTCAGCACCCCATTACCGCCGAGCTGGGCCGGCACGGCGGCGCGGCCCTGACCTCGTATGGCATTTCCCGCTCGGTCGAACCAATCTCCCCCCTCACTCCTCCTGAAGGGGGGGGTGGGCAGACCGGACTGTCGCTGGTCAGTCTGGCCCAAACCGGCCCCAACTCGTGGGCAGAGACCGACCTGGAGAGTATTTTTCAGAACCAGACGGCCAAAATTGACGAACAGGACCGGCGCGGCCCCATTTCGCTCGCCGTCGCCGTCACCGCCAATCTCCAAGAGATGGACGCCGAGCAGGAGGGCACCGCCCGGCTGGCCGTTTTCGGGAATGCGATGTTTGCCAACAACCAGTACCTCAACCAGTATTTCAACCGGGATTTTCTGCTCAACACCATCAGTTGGCTGGGCGGCGAGGAAGAGCTGATCTCGATCCGGCCCCGCACCATGCGCGCCTCGCGGGTCCAGTTCACCCAGGAGCAGGGAACGGCGATTTTCTATCTGTCGGTCCTGATTCTCCCCGAGATTCTGCTGATTGCGGGCCTGGCGGTGTGGTGGAGTCGGCGATGAGTGCGCGCAGAACCCTGCTGATGCTGGCTGTGCTGCTTGGACTCGGCGGCTATATCTACTTTATCGATCTGGACAGGCAGCGGACCGCAGAGGACGCCAAGACACTCCTCCAATTCGACTCGGACGCCGTGACCCGGGTGGCTCTGGTCTATCCCGACCGTGAGCTGCACCTGGCAAAAGACGACGGCGGCTGGAATATCACCGCACCGCTCGAAGCCCGGGCAGATACGTCTGCGGTCGATAACCTGGTCAACGCGGTCAATCAGGCCGAAGTCTCTCGGACGCTCGACGACCCCCAGCCGGACTTGACCTTGTACGGCCTCGACAGCCCGGTGGCCACGGTGCGGCTGACGCTCGAGGACGGTACCCAGCTGCCGCTTATTCGCATTGGTAAAGACACCCCGGTCGGCTATTCGGTCTACGTCCAGCGGGCGGCAGAAGACGCCATTTTGCTCACTCCCCAGGCCTTCCGTTTGGGCATGACCAAACAGACCAAAGACCTGCGCGACAAGGCCGTCTTGGTCTTTCAGAAGGAGCGGGTCAGCCAGATCGAGGTACAGCGTCCGGCCGAAGCCGAGACGCCGGTCGTGTTGCGCAAAGCCGAAAACGGCTGGACGCTTGACCAGCCGATCCCGGATCGGCAGGCGGACGAGGCCAGCGTGAATACCTTTCTGTCGTCCCTGAGCGGGATGCGCGCCCAGGATTTTATTGAGCAACCCGTGCTGGAACTCGAGGAGTTCGGTTTGGACCCGCCCCAACTGGCCGTCAAGCTGACCCTGAATGAAAATGGCGAAGAGGCGGCGCCTGCCCTTCGCCTACTGGTCGGGAGAGAAAAATCAACCGATCAGGGCACAAGACAGCGACATGTCAAACGCGGCGATGCCGAAACCCTGTATCTGGTCGGAGACTGGGTATTTGGTGATCTGAATAAAACCGCCCACGATTTCCGGGACAAAACGGTTGCGCGGTTTACCAAGGAGGCGGTCGCCCGGGTTGAGGTCAAACGTCAGGATGGCGAGGGGTTTCTTCTGACCTGTTCGGACTGCGGCGGAGAAGCCAACTGGCAGATCGACGCCCAGTTGGAGGGAGAGCTGCAACGCAGTGCGCTGGACCAGTTTGTCACCGACCTGCACGGCCTGAAGGGATTTGAGATCGTCGCCGATCAGCCCCAGGACGTGAGCGGCTACGGTCTGGACGAGCCGCTGGTCACCATCCGGGCTTATAACGCGGCCGAAGACAAACTGGCCGGGCTGCTGATCGGCCAGACCACCCAGGATGACGCCACTCGGGTCTTCGCCATGGCCGAGGAGGGACAGACCGTTTTCGGACTCCGGGACTACGTCTTTGAGCGCCTGGACAAAAAACCGGCCGACTTTTGGGATACGCCGGCGGCAGAAGACGGACAGGCGGCCGAGGCGGAAGCCGCGCCTGAAGAAGAGCGGTTGTGAAATCAGGCGACCCGGGAACCGCCAATCGCTTCCCGGAGCCCTTCGAGCAATCCGGCCAAATGAGCCTGCTCGCGTTCCACGCCGGTGAACCGGGCCTCTACTTGGTTCAGTCGAACCTCTACTTGGTTCAGTCGAGCCTCCATCTGGCCCACCCCCGCCTCCAGCCGGTCCATGCGTGTCTCCAGCCGGTCCATGCGTGTCTCCAGCCGGTCCATCCGCTGGTTCAGGGCACGGTTACCGTTCAGGATGAGACCGGCCAGCGCGACAGTGGCGGCAATAATGGCGGTCAGTTCCGGTGTCATAGGCGCTTAATTTTCAATCACGACCTCAACCCGCCGGTTTTTTGCCCTCCCGCTCGGATTGTCAGTGCCGTCCGGATTGGTGTTAGACGCGACCGGGTAGCGCTCCCCATAGCCCTTGACGCTCACTCGGCTGCGGGACACCCCGTTGTCCACTAATGCCTCTGTCACGCCAGTGGCCCGATGCTCGGAGAGACGCTGATTCGCGTCTTCACTGCCAATCGCATCGGTGTGTCCCTCAACCGATATCCGCCGCCCCCGGGCCTGGGTGTTCAGGATCGTCGAAATATCCGTCACCCGGTCGCGGGCTTGCGGTGTCAGACTTGCCTGGCCGAACTGAAACAAGACATCCGGCAGGTTGACCACCACTCCACGCGTGGTCTCTTCGGCCTCAAGCCCCTGCCGTTTGAGTTCTTCCAAGAGTTGGCGATTGCGGGCCAGTTCCTGACTCTGGCGTTGGATCTGCTCCTCTTGCTGCGCCATCTCGGTATCGCGCTGCTGCATCCGGTCTCCAACCAGGGCGCCGGTGCCAGCCCCCAAAGCGCCGCCAATCGCCGCGCCGGCAGCCGGTCTGCCAACTGCGGCGCCAATCACGGCACCGGTCGCCCCACCCAGCAGCGCTCCGACTCCTGTGCTCTTCTGACGCGTGGTGAGGGGTTGTGAACAGCCGACCAGCAGCACCACCAGGACAAACGCTAAGCAAGGATAACGACCCACCCCGGCCTTCGGCCACCCCTCCCAGGAGGGGAGCCGCCCCATCCCCTCCTGGGAGGGGCGTCGCGTAGCGGCGGGGTGGGTTCCTTTTCGCCCGACACGTTGGAAGCGCACCCACATATCTTTCAGGGCCGGTTCCCCGAGGAGGTGCCGGCCTGTCCGATCAGTAGTCGTCGTCATAGCGCCGCTGTTGCTGTCGGAGCCGTTCCAGTTCCTGGCGCTGACGCTGGAGCTCCAACTCGTTCTGTTGGATCTGCTGCTGTTGCTGCGTCTGCTGGACTTCTTGATTCTGGGCTCTGTCACCGTATAAGGCTCCGGTGCCGGCTCCCAGAGCGGTGCCGATTGCCGCCCCGGCTCCCGGACTGCCCACCGCCGCCCCGATAATCGAGCCGGCCGCACCGCCGAGCAGGCCGCCCCCTATTGCGCTTTTCTCACGTGTACTCAGGGGCTGCGAGCAGCCACTTACCACCACCACCATCGCCATCAGCATAAAGAATAGCGTTGACCGTTTCCTACACAGAGAGCGGTCATCAACGCGATTTTTTTCTGCACGGACGACTCCTTGGATTGCCATAGTACACCTCCTTGTCAAGGGGAAACGTGATCTCTTCCGGTCTCAATCGGGTATCACGTTTCCCCTTGTACCCGTTGTGTGCATGTTACTGGGCCGTCTGAAACACGTCAATATAAAACCGCGACGCCGTCCAGAGTTGCGCGGGAGATGCAGATGAACGGCGATTTCCTCTTGCTCAGCTGGCCGTCATCCATCTTGTCGGGAAGCCGTGCCCCACACCGATGACCACAGCAGTCCGAGCACGCCCAAGGTGATGCACGAGTCGGCAACATTAAAGGTCGGCCAGTGGTAGCCCCGCCATGAGACATCAAGAAAATCGATCACATAGCCAAACCGGATGCGGTCAATCAGATTGCCGACCGCCCCACCGGCAATCGCCACAATGGACAGCCGGGCAAGCCGTTCATGTTCCTCCAGCCGGCGCAGAAAAAGTCCCAGGATGACAATCGCAACCCCGGTCGTCAGGTAGAAAAAGGGCTGCCGAAACCAAGCCGGAGCGTTGGCCAGCAGGCCAAAGGCGGCACCGGTATTGCGGACATAGGTCAGGGCCAAAAAGCCGCCGATCAACTCTTCCGACTGATACAGCCGCATTGAGGAATCGATCAGATACTTGGTGAGCTGATCAAGGACGATAATCGTCCCCACAACAAGAAATATCGCCCGTCTCGTGTCACTCATGCCGGGCTTACCAAACAGGCGAACGATGATGGCTTCCTGATGAGGTGCTTGTCATCGTTCGCCTTTCACGCCTTTCTCATCCGTGGCGATTCAGGTCGCCTGGCGCCGCACCCCAAGCGTGATCGCCGCACCTTCGATGTCCGCACTCTCGACCCGATCGCCGGCCGGCTGGGCCCGGACGAGCGAACGCGCCAGGGTTTCCTGCCGGATATAGACCAGATGGCGATCAATCGCGGTCGCCAGCTGCGGGGCGGCCTGGTAGGTCACGGCAATCCGGTCTTCGACCTGGTAGCCGGCATCCTTGCGCAGCTGTTGAATCAGATGGACGACCTCCCGGGCCAGGCCCTCGCTGATCAGCGCATCGTTTAACTCGCACGGCAACTCAATGGAAATGAACCGATCCGAGTGGACATCGGGGACGTCGTCCTTGGCCTGACGCAGGATCTGCACCTCATCCGGCTGAAAGGCATGACCGTTTAGCTGCAAGGACTGGCCCGCTTCCAGGCTCAGCATCTGTTCGCGGCTGAGCGTCGTCAGCTGCTTGCGGATCTGACCAAATGCCTTGCCGAAACGGGGGCCGAGCAGCTGCGGGTTCGGCTTGGCGCTCAACTCGACCTTTTCGTCTTCGGCCGTACTGTAGGCGACGGTTTTCACATTCAGCTCTTCGCGGATATAGCCTTCGAGCGGTTTCAAGTCATTCAGCACGGACTCCTGTCGGTGCAGAATGGTGAGCGTCTGGAGGGGCATCCGCACCTTGACCTTGCGTTCATTGCGCAGGCTGCGTCCCAGCAGGATCACGCGCTGCATACGGGCCACCGCGTCCTCAAGGCCGGCGTCAACCGCAGTCCGGTCATAGCTGGGAAAGTCTTCGAGATGCACGCTGTCAGGAGGAAACGTGTCGTCCACTTTCTCTGAAGATGTGGACACGTTTCCTCCTTCCGCCGCCTGCCCCGGCTGAAGCGTACTCAGATTCCGGTAGATGGCATCGGCCAGAAACGGTGTGAACGGCGCCATGAGCTTCGAGAAGGTCAGCAAGACCTGGTACAGGCTGCGGTAGGCGAAGTTTTTATCCGTTGAGTTATCCCCCCAGAAGCGCCGGCGGTTGAGGCGCACGTACCAGTTGGTCAGCTCGTTCAGAAAGTCGAGCAGAGCCGGCACCACGGTATACAGCCGGTAGGCATCCATCTCGGTATTGACGCGACGGATCAGGGTTTGTTGTCGGGACAGAATCCAGCGGTCCAGAATATTGGGCGACGCCTCATCCAGGGTCTCTTGATCGGGCCGCCAGCCGTCAACCTGGGCGTAGGTGACAAAAAATTTATACGCATTCCACCACGGCAACAGCAGCCGGCGCACGGTATCGCGCACACCCTGCTCGCTGAAGCGCAACTCCTCGGCCCGAACCAGGGGTGAGTTGATCATATACAGCCGCATGGCATCGGCACCATGCTTGGCCATGATCTCGTCGGGTTCGGGATAGTTTTTGAGCCGCTTGCTCATTTTTTTGCCGTCTTCGGCCAGGATAAGGCCGTTGACGACGACATTGTGGAAAGCCGGTTTGTCAAACAGGGCCGAGGCGACCACCATCAGGGTGTAGAACCAGCCCCGGGTCTGGTCGAGTCCCTCGGCAATGAAATCGGCCGGGAAAGTGTTTGAGAACGTCTCGGCGTTGTCGAACGGGTAGTGAATCTGGGCGTAGGGCATGGAGCCACTCTCGAACCAGCAGTCGAACACCTGGGGAACACGGCGCATCAGGCCCTGGCCGGTGGTGGCCGGGAAGCTCAGCTCATCGACATACTCACGGTGGAGGTCGGTCACCCGCACGCCGGTTTTCTGAGCCAGCTCATCCACACTGCCGATACACACGATTTCGCTCTCATCCTCACTCTTCCAGATCGGCAGCGGGGTTCCCCAATACCGGTTGCGGCTGATGGCCCAGTCACGGGCATTTTCCAGCCAATTGGCGAAGCGGCCGTCGCGCAGATGCTCGGGCACCCAGGCCGTCAGTTGATTATTGGCAACCAACCGGTCACGGAGGGCTTCAACGCGGACAAACCAGGTATTCACCGCGCGATAAATGAGCGGGGTGTCGCTCCGCCAGCAGTAGGGATAGCTGTGGGAGATCGTGCCCTGGTGGACGAGCTTTTTGTCCCGCTTGAGATGGGCAATGATCGTGGGGTCGGCCTCTTTGACCTGCAGGCCGGCGAAGTCAGCGACCTGCGAGGTGAACTTCCCGTCGTCGTCAACCGGATTGACCAGATCGATGCCGGCCTGCTGACAGGCGTAGAAATCGTCTTCGCCAAAGGCCGGAGCGATGTGGACGATGCCGGTGCCGTCTTCGGTGGTGACATAGTCGGCCGCAATGACGCGGAACGAGTGCTGTTTTTTCAGCTCTGCAAAATACGGAAACAGCGGCTGATAGCTCCGGCCGACCAGATCCCGGCCCTTGTAGCGTTGGACAATTGTGCAGGTGTCGGGCTTGGGGAAATACGTGGAGAGCCGAGCCTCGGCCATGATGTAGTGGGCGCCATCCTCATGGTCTCGGACCTTGACGTAGTCAATGTCCGGGCCAACCGCCAGGGCCAAATTGCTGGGCAGGGTCCACGGCGTGGTGGTCCAGGCGATAAACGAGGTGTGCTCCTCCCCGTCGGCCGTAAAGCGGACGGTGACCGTCGGGTCTTGGACATCTTTGTAATTGAGGTTGGCCTCAAAGTTCGACAAAACCGTCCCCAGGCGGGTCGAGAACGGCACGACCTTATAGCCCTCGTAGACGAGGTCCTTGTCCCACATTTGCCTGAGCGCCCACCACACCGTTTCCATGAACGGCAGGTCCATGGTCCGGTAGTCGTTGCGAAAATCGACCCAGCGACCGGTCCGGCGCACGGTCTTTTCCCACTCCTCGGTATAGCGCAGCACGATCTTGCGGCACTCGGCGTTGAAGTTGGCCAGCCCAAAGCGCTCGATCTCACTCTTGCCGTGCAAGTCCAGGGCCTGCTCAATTTCCATTTCGACCGGCAGGCCGTGGCAGTCCCAGCCAAAGCGACGGTCCACATAGCGGCCACGCATGGTCCAGAAGCGCGGAATGATATCTTTGATCGTCCCGGCCAGCAGATGGCCGTAGTGCGGCAGGCCGGTGGCGAACGGCGGACCGTCGTAAAAAATGAACGGCTGCTGGTCCCGAGTTTTTTCCAGCGTCTTTTCAAAAATCTTGTTGTCGTCCCAGAATTGCAGGACTTCCAACTCAACCTCGGGGAACTTGACATTCTCAGCAACCGGTTTCATCGTGGTGTCTTCCTTACCTTAAATGCGGGTCAGC
Source organism: uncultured Binatia bacterium (SeqCode) (assembly GCA_965243735.1). Classification (GTDB taxonomy): domain Bacteria; phylum Desulfobacterota; class Binatia; order Bin18; family Bin18; genus JAAXHF01. The sequence goes on along the minus strand of CBDEVZ010000008.1, from coordinate 87,686 downwards.
CTGACCACCTGTAGGAGGAAGAGAGGATGACCCACATTTATCTACAGACTAAGCGTATTGCACAGACTATAGACGGAAATCGAAGAAGGAGCCATACGGCATGGGAAAACGCCTGATGATCAACTTTGCCAAAGCCGGCTTTCCCCACTACGAAGAAGTCGAAGAAGAGGGCATGGCCAAGCCGTGCGCCATGGGCCTGCCGTGGGTCAATCCCCATACGCTCCAGACGCTTGAGCAGCGTAATATTCAGCCGACGGGTCCCAAGGGTGAGTCTTTAGACCCGCCGGAATCGCAGTAGGGGCGGGTTTGAAACCCGCCCCTACCGGCTTCCTCCTTGGAAAAAGGAGGACTAAGGGGGATTTTCCGGCGCGTTGCCGGGCGTGAGAACGGGCCGCTGGAGGCGATACGGGGCAGCTATCGCCAAACGGAGGGCAGCCGCCTTATCCGCGCGCGATGCGTTTGGTTGGACGGGCGGGGCGGCGAGGAGCGGCGCCAAACAGCTGGTGTTGCTCACGTCGCAGGCCAAAGTAGTAGCAACACTGCTCATTATCCAGGTCGTTGTTAAAGGTCCGTTGCTGACCGTCTTCAAACAGGATGCGCACCAGACAGGTGCCGCCAGCGATGCTCGACGTCATTTCTTCCACAACAGCGCCCAGTCCCCACTGCTCATAATGGGCGTGGATGACGCGGTCTCCCAACCGCAGAAATAAGCGCTTCTTTGCAGTCAACATGACGTGCCTCGCCTTGCCCCCTTTTAACCGAAAAGGGTTTGCCGAATCAAGCCGAAGACACCAGACAAAACCCTTCTTGAACTGACCGACAGGAAAGCAATACATGGCGACACCTCCGAAGGGCGAAAAGCGGGTACGTATCGAGAGTGCCGTCCAGGGCAGTCTGTTCGCTCACGATTTTCTGACTGAATCCGTTGTCGAGTTGGCCGACTGGGAGGCGCTCGGCGATGCGGCACTCGACGAGCTGGACAGTGCGTTGCGTGATCTCTTCGACCGCTTCCCCATCGCCCAGACACCCAACGAGAGCCAGACCGAGGATGATCTGAGCTGGCCTGTTCTTGGACACCTCGGCTGGACAGCCAGCCTGCGGCAGCAGAACCTCAGCGCTCAGGGCCGGGACGACGTGCCCGACGGCCTGCTGTTCGCCGACGCAGCGGCCAAAGACCGGGCCAATGCTTTCGCCGAGGAATATAAGCGCTATGAATTCGGTCTTGCCGTGGTGGAATCCAAGCGCTGGCAACGGCCGCTCGACCGCCGGTCCGGGCGTGTCGGCGAGCAGACTGCGCCCTCGACCCAGATGCTGCGCTACCTGCGGCGGGTGGACGATCTGACCACCGGGCACCTGCGCTGGGGTATCCTCACCAACGGCGCCAAGTGGCGGTTGTACTATTCGGGGGCACGGTCTGTGTCGGAACAGTTCTTTGATCTGAACCTGGCAACGGTGCTGGACCTGCCCGGTCACAACGACGACCTGTTTGCGCTGTCCGAGGCCGAGCGCCGTCATTGCCTCAAACTGTTCGCACTCTTCTTCCGGCGGGAAGCCTTTCTGCCCGGTGTGGCTACTGAGCGCAGCCTCCACCAGCGCGTTCTTGATGAAGGCCGCGTCTACGAAGAGCGTGTTGCCGCCGATCTATCCGAGTTGGTCTTCAAACAGCTCTTTCCCAAGCTGGCCCGGGCCATTGCCGAGGCCGCCCCGGATGCGCCGTTGTCCGAGGTGCGGGACGCTACCTTGATTCTGCTCTACCGCCTGCTGTTCATCCTGTACGCCGAGGACCGCAGCCTGCTGCCGGTGCGGGACGAACGCTACGACGACTACGGCCTGCGTGAAAAGGTGCGCGACGACATCAGGCAGCGCAAAGATCGGGACGACGCCTTCTCTGCTACCGCCGCCCGATACTGGGCGGTCATTGACGATTTGTGCCGAGCTATTGACCAGGGCGATGCTTCCATCGGTCTGCCGCCCTACAACGGTGGCCTGTTCGACCGCGAGCGGACACCGCTGCTGGCCCGTATCCGGCTCGGCGATCAGGTCATGGCCGACGTTATTGACGCCCTGTCCTTTGAGAAGACGGATCAAGGCCGGCGCTACATCAACTACCGCGACCTGAGCGTGCAGCAGCTCGGCTCAATCTACGAGCGTCTTCTTGAGCACGAACTCGTCCCCGAGGGCGGCCAGCTCTTCGTCCGTCCGAATGTATTCGCCCGCAAAGCCTCGGGCAGCTACTACACGCCGGCCGACCTCGTCGGTCTGATCCTCAAAGAGACGGTTGGACCGCTGGTCGAGGCTCGCACGGCCGCGTTTCATGCCAAGGCGGAGACGCTGTCCGATAGCGACCTGACTCCGGCTGACAGGATGCAAGAACTGAAACGGCTCGATCCCGCTGAACAGATTCTGGAATTGAAAATCTGCGACCCGGCCATGGGCTCCGGGCATTTTCTGGTCAGTCTGGTGGACTATCTGGCCGACCGGGTGATTACGGCCATGGCCGAAGCGGAAGCCGCAGAAGACGGCTATGTCTCGCCGCTGACCGACCGCATCAACACCATTCGTGACCGCATTGAGCACAACGCTGCGGAACGGGGCTGGAGCATTGATGCCGAACAGCTCGACGACCGCCACATTGTCCGGCGTATGGTGCTCAAGCGCTGCGTCTACGGTGTGGACAAGAACCCCATGGCGGTGGAACTGGCCAAGGTGTCACTGTGGCTGCACACCTTCACCGTAGGAGCACCGCTCAGCTTCCTGGATCACCACCTGCGCTGTGGCGACAGTCTGTTCGGCTGCTGGGTGCGCCAGGGCATTGAAAAGGCGATGGAAGGCGAGAGCGCGCTGTATCTGACGCCGACGGTTCGTCAGGCCGTCGAGGCAACAGCCGGAATGCAGGAGATCGAAGCGCTGACCGACGCCGAAATAGCCGAGGCCCACCGTTCGTCGGAGATATTTGACACCGTGCATGAAAGCACGGCGCCGCTCGACGCCTTTCTGTCCCTGAGCCACGGCTTGGACTGGCTGCACCTCAAGGACCGGCAGGATGTGGCTGCGGTTCGGGCCTTTTCTGAAGGATCGCTCGGCGACCCCGTCCAGATCGCGCTGGGGGCAAGGCTACCGCGTTCCAGCCATGACGCGAGCGTCAGCTTCGCCGATATCCTTGCCCACGTTCGGAAGCTGGATACGGAGGAACGCTTTCTCCACTGGCAGGTCGCCTTTCCCGGGGTCTGGTCGGATTGGGAGCGCCCCGAACGACACGGCGGCTTTGATGCGGTAATCGGTAACCCGCCCTGGGACCGCATCAAGCTGCAACAGGTCGAGTGGTTCGCGGCCCGCCGTCCCGACATCGCCCACACTCAGCGCGCCGCCGACCGCAAGCGCATGATCGCGGCCTTGCAGCAGGACGGCGACTCGTTGGCCGCCGACTTCGAGCGGGCGAACAATCGCGCTGTATCTACCGCCCACATAGCGCGCGCCTGTGGCGCCTATCCGTTTCTGTCCAAGGGCGACATCAACCTGTACTCCCTGTTTGTCGAGCGGGCGATGGCGCTGGTGAAGCCGGACGGCATGGTCGGTCTGCTGGTGCCTTCAGGTATCGCGTCCGACAAGACCGCAGCACCGTTTTTCCAGAGCGTGGCGACCCAAGGCAGGCTGAAAGCTCTGTACGATTTCGAGAACAAGAAGGTTTTCTTCCCCGACGTTCATGCCTCATTCAAATTTTGTGTCTTTGTCGCCAGTCCATCATCAGTCTCGGAGCCAGCTAAGTCTGCATTCTACCTTCATAATGTTGCCGAGATTGACGACCCTCAACGCTGTTTCTCGCTGTCGGCGCAGGACTTTGCCGCCGTCAACCCCAATACCGGCACTGCTCCTATCTTCCGGTCTCGGCGAGATGCCGAGCTGACGACCGCAATCTACCGCCGTCTGCCGGTGCTCGTGGACCGCTCGACCGGTGGGGAAATCAAGGCATGGCCAGTCAAGTACGCCACAATGTTTCATATGACGAACGACTCCGGCTTGTTCCGCACGAGGGAAGAGTTAGAGGAGCGGGAAGGCGCGTGGCCCATCGGTGGCAACCGCTTCGACAGTCCGAGCGGGGAATGGGTGCCGCTGTATGAAGGCAAGATGGTGCAGGCTTTCGACCATCGAGCCGCTAACATAGTGGTGAACAGCGCGAACCAACACCGTCCTGCGCAACCCGTGCCGGCTACTAATAGGCAGCACGAAGACCCAGCCTGGCTACCGGACCCGCAGTATTGGGTGGCAGCGTCGGAATGCGGTTGGCCTTCGGGACCGGGTTGGGTTCTGGGCTTCAAGGAAATCACGGCTCCCACGAACGTTAGAACCTTCATCGCTGCGCTTCTGCCTGCGGTAGGTTTCGGGAACAAGGTGCCTATCCTCAAACCGGAGACGACGGACCGCACCGAATGGCTGTTGGCCGCTAATTTCAACGCGACGATTTTCGACTTTGCGACGCGGCAGAAAGTACAAGGGCAGACCTTGAACCTGTTCATTGTCGAACAGCTTCCTGTCATGCCACCGGACCGCTATGAGTCGGTCCACTTCGGTCCCAAGACCGCCGGGGAGATCGTTCGGGATGCCGTGCTGGAGCTTACCTATACCGCTCACGACATGGCCCCGTTTGCCCGCGACCTCGGCTATGTCAATGAATCCGGGCAGGTCAGACCGCCGTTTGTGTGGGACGAAGAACGCCGCCTCTACCTGCGGGCCAAACTCGACGCCGTGTTCTTCCACCTGTACGGCGTCACCGACCGCGCTGACGTGCGCTATATCTATTCGACCTTCCCCATTGTCGAGCGTCAAGAAAAGGCGACGTATGGCCGCTACCGCTCGCGTGACCTGTGCCTGGCCTGGATGAATGCCCTGGCCGCCGGCCATCCTGACGCCGAGGTAGAGGGGTGAGGAAAGAAAAGTAGGTCAGATTAGCGGAGCGTAATCTGACAATGCAGTCCGCCCAGGCGTGTCGGGTTACGTCTTCGGCTCACCCAACCTACGAGATCCGACAAACTACCGAGGACGGCACCTCCTTGGACAGGAACCACAAATGAACAAGGAAGAAACTCTCGCGCTCTACGCGCAAGGTAAGGAAACGTGGAATGCCTGGGCCAACGATTTGTTGGCACGCCGCGAAGACAGCGAAGCGTGGAAGGATGCAGCGGAGGCAGATTTCAGATCCTACGCCTTTCAGGAAGCACATTTCTCAGAGTTCATCTTTCCTGGCAATGCTCTATTCGACGGAGCGACCTTCAAGGGTCCCGCTGTGTTCGGCGGGGTGACCTTCAAGGGCACCGCTAAGTTCGAGAAGGCGAGATTCACGGGCATCGCCATATTCAGCGGAGCGACCTTCGAGAGCGCCGCTGAGTTCTTCGAAGCGACCTTCGAGGCTATCGCTCTCGTCGGGGCGTTGAGAACTGAGACCGAGGAGACGGTCTCCGTCAAGAACTTCGTTCCGGACGGGGCAGCGAGATTTATAGGGGATGCTCATTTCTGGAAGGTGACCTTCAAGGGACTAGCTGAATTCGAGAAGGTGATCTTCAAGAGGACCGCTAGGTTTGCATCTTCTATATTCGAGAGCGAAGCTATGTTCGAGAAGGCGACCTTCGAGAAGGACGCTAAGTTTGGGGCTTCTATCTTCGAAGGCGGTGTAAGCTTTAATGACACAAGCTTTCGCGCCGAAGCGGAATTCCACGCTGTTCGAGGAAACTCCATATTCACGATAGCTAAAGTGGAGTTCCATGAAGTACCAAATTTCGAGCAAGCAACCTTTGTGCAAGCACCGCGGCTGGACAACGTCAAGATCGAGGCACAACTATCCCGTTGGGATAAGATCAAGACGTTCTTCACGAAGGGAGACTTAGAGAAGGAAGGGCGTTGGCGAGCGCTGAGACGATTGGCGGAACAGGGAAAAGACTATCTGAGCGAGCGGCGGTTCTTCAAAGAAGAAGTGATCGCCCGGAGAGGAGTCACGGACAAGTGGGGGAGCACGCCCTTTTGGTTCGGCGTGTTCTACCAGCTTGTATCGAATTTCGGTCTATCGCTGAGCCGTCCGCTGATAGCGTGGTTCATGGTGTTCTTGGGATTCGCCTGGGCTTATGCTTACGGGAGTGGCGGACCTTGGTGGCCTGCGTTCCTGTTGTCCCTACACAAAAGTCTGCCGGCATTGTCAAGTTTCAGCAGCGGGCTGCCGGGGTTATACGCCCGCCTTTATGGCGTCGCTAGTTGCGATTCACTCCGGCCCATAATTCCTGATTCTGTAATCGTCTTAGGCATAATGCAGACGTTGTTCTCGGCGGTGATGATCTTTTTGTTTTTGCTGGCGGTACGGAATCACTTCAGGATCAAGTGAGCAGACTGATCTCGGCCGGCGAAATCAGAACGATAGAGTTTCGGCTGAATAGCCCACAGGAGGAAGCACATGAGCAAGGATAACAACCCTGCCCCGCCTTCCCGTCCCAAGCAGGGGCAAGACCGCCATCAGCCCAGGCTCTTCATAGGTGGGTATCAACCCAAGGCCAGTCAGTCGTCTCCCCGGAAACCACCGTCTAACCCTCCCAAGATGGGAAGAAGCAGCGGGAAGAAATGAGCCAGACGGGACGCTCTTGCACGAAAAGTCGGTCAGACGAGCGGAGCGTAATCTGACAAGGCAGTCCACCCGGGCGTGTCGGCTTACGCCTTCGGCAAGCCCGACCTGCGAGACTGCCGATTCGTCCGCTCATCTGCTCCATTCGGCTCTAACTCATCCCCTGGGACCGGCGGCACATCCGGCGCCCGCGCCAGAATGCGATCAACCGCAGCGGGGTCTGCCCGCTGGGCGCGCTCCGTCAAGTAGTCCTCGGTGAGCAGAGCCGACATCTTCTCCGCCACGGCAATGGTAATGAACTGGTTAATCGAAATGGCTTCTTTAGCGGCGAGTTCACGGACCTTGCGGTGTAATGAATCCGGGAGTCGCAGGCTTAAGACACTCATGAGGACTCCTTCAATTGGTGCAAGAATTGCCCCGGTCGCAGAACGTGTACCCCAAAGCGCTGGGCTCCGGCAAAGTCACGCACATTGTGGGTTATGATAGACTCGCATCCGGCTGTCACTGCCAATTCGAGAACGAACTCATCGTCTGGGTCGCGGAGCGTGGGACGCCACAGAAAATGAACGGAAGAATGTTTGCCCACAGAGCACAGATAATCAACAAAGGCGACCGCCTCAGACCGCCGCAGCCCCAAGCTGGCCGCGTGCTGTATTAACACTGCTTCATACTCAATGGCCAGCGCAACAGAAAGAGCAATCTCAAATGCTCCAGCCCGAAGCAACTGGATCAACTGAAAAGAAGCTCCTTGCCGGGACCGTAGGGCGGCCACAATCACGTTGCTGTCGAGTACTACAAGCAAAACAACATGGTATCGTATACGATACCACTAATGATTGCAAGAGAAGGGAGAAGAGATCATCCGCGATGCCGTGCGCTCCGTGTATACAACCTTCCCCATTGTCGAACGCCAAGAAACGGCCACCTATGGCCGCTACCGCTCGCGTGACTTGCGCCTCGCCTGGCTGAACGCCCTAGCCGCTGGCCAGCCCGACGCCGAGGTAGAGGGGTGACACAGGCGTCCACCGAGTCTTGACAAATCAGGATGACCTAGACGATATCGGCATGAAAAAGAGGGCTTGTTTCATGAGGCGGTCTCAAAAATACCTGATAGGCGCTCTGGAGGCCGTCGATCCTGGGCAAAAGCGACGATCTTCCTATTTTTGAGACCGCTTCATGGCACTTGATTACGCACTGCTGGAAAAGACGCTGTGTGAGCGCCTGTGCATCAATGTCCGCATTCACACACGCGACGACGGCATACATATGCTGGACACACCCTTCACCTTTCCGGACGGCGACCACTACCCGATCTATCTTTCTGAGACCCGAACTGGCGGGGTGGTCTTGAGCGATAGGGGACACACGTTGATGCACATCAGCTATGAGCATGATGTGGATGTCTTCTTCGATGGAACACGTGCGGCGCTCCGCGAGCAGATAGTTCGGGAGGCCGGGATTCAGGAGAAGGAAGGCGTCTTTTCGGTTGAAGTATCGCCGGAACAACTTGCCGACGCTCTTTTTCACTTCGGTCAAACCTTAACCAAGCTCTACGACTTGACCATACTAAGCCGTGCCCATGTCACCTCGACATTTTACGAGGACCTCAGGACCATGCTCTTCACCATGGTTGACGCGGATAAGATAGAAGCTGATTATGTCCCGCCCAAAATATCAGACGGTAGCAACTATCCCGTGGATTATCGTCTCTGGAGCGAGCGTGAGCGGCCTGTGTTTCTCTATGGCGTTCCGAACCGCGACAAAGCGCGATTGACGACGATCATACTTTCGCATTTCCTGCTTGAGGGTCTCTCTTTCGAGTCCGTTATTGTGTTTGAGAATCAGCAGGAAATCCCCCGGCTTGATCTGGCCCGATTGACCAACGTGGCCGACACGGCGGTGGCGTCTCTCGATGCGGAAGAAGATCTTCGACGGAAGCTCGACCGACTGGCGGCGTGACCTGCAAACGCACGGGCAATGACAATGAGCAAGAATAACAAACCTGCCCCGCCTTCCCGTTCCAAGCAGGGGCAAGACCACCATACGCGCAGGCTCCTCAGAGAGGGCTATCAACCCAAGGCCAGTCAGTCGTCTCCCCAAAAACCGCCGTCTAATCCTCCTAAGATAGGAAGAAGCAGCGGCAAGAAATGATCCAAACGGGACGCTCTTGCATAAAGCGTAGGTCAGATTAGCGGGGCGTAATCTGACAAGACAGTCTGCCCGGGCGTGGCGGCTTACGCCTTGTGATGACGAGAAAAAGCAGCGAGCAGACGGGTGAGCGGAGCATAAGCCGACAATGCCGATACACTCACGACCGCTCATGCAACTGCTCCCGGGTCCACGGGCCTGATGAACGGTACACGTTTTCCGCCCACATCGCATCGAGTTGATCGAGAGCTGCCTCTACGTCGTTGACGCGGGTCAATTGTTCCAGGTAATCACGAATAAGCTGGTTCAAGCTGGTGCCGCGAGTGGCTGCAATACGCCGAGCCGCAGCCACAACTCGATTATCAATGGACAGAGTAATATTCACGTCATACATACTACGTGCACACGTGATATGTGTCCATTCTTCAAGCTGTCCAGTCACCCCATTCACCCAAGCCGCAGCCTTGCCGCCTGTGCGGCAAAGGCGCTATCGTGCAGCAATCCACACCCGAGAGGAGGGCAGGGTATGAAAGTCAATTGGGATGAGAACGTCTGTACGCATTCGGCAAACTGCGTCAACAGCCTGCCGCAGGTCTTCAAGGTCGAAGGCGGGAAATTCGTCATTGAGACGAGCGCGGCCCCAGAGGACGAAGTCCGGGCCGTTGTCGCCAAATGTCCATCGGGCGCTCTGAGCGTACAGGAAGAGTAAGCGGCCAGACTCCCATTTCTCCTCGGGTATCGGAGACACGCCCGGTGCCCGAGCTACGACCACGTAGAGCCGGGCCTTCTCGCCCGGCTTTTTTCTGCTTCCAACCGGATCGTCGGGCAGAGATACGAACCACCATCAAAAGGCGTCGTCCGGTTCGTGCCGACGGACGAGCCGATGCCCAGCCAGCCTGGCACCCCGCTCGGCCAGCACCTGTTCCCAGCCGCGCCGGGTGCCGATGCGCGCCGTTCTCTCATACAGCCCCCACTTCTCCTCTTGGCGGGTGAGGCGGGAGAATTTTGGATACAGCGGATGCGCGTCGGAGAGAAAAGCGTCTTTGCGGTGCAGGATGGGCGGGTTGGTCGAGCCGGTGTAATCCCGGTACTGAATCCGAAACGTCTGGAGCGGCACGAGCAGCGAGGCGGCCAGCGCCGGATGCGGGTCGCGCTCAAACTCGGGGTAGGACAGGTAGGAGATCTGTGGCGAGTCTCGGTGGAGCTTGATGATGTTGGCGTCTTCAACCGCGCCGATATAGGCTCGGGCACAGCCTTCGTAGACGCGGAGTATGGCCGGCAGCTGGGGCAGGGCCGAAACATGGACGTACAGCGCGCTGGGGGTCAATTTGCCAAGCGCAGCGCGACAGGCGGTGTCTACCGCAGCCCGGTCCCCGGCGGAAAAGAGCAGGCTGTCGGCTTCTTTACAGGCCCGGGTGTAGGTCGAGAAGAACGCCTTGACGTCAAGCTGGAGGTCGCGAGACAGCTGAGAAAAGCGGGGACGGCCGTCAAAGCGGCCCAGGGCCAGATAGATGAGCAAGTCCTGGGCGCGTTCTTCCCGAATGCGGTGCCAGCCCTCCTCGCCGGTGACACGCCGGATAATGCCGTAGGCCCGCTTGAGACTGCCGATTTCCCGACACACAGCGGGCGCCTCGGCAAGCTCAGTATCGGCGGGCAGGCGACCGCGCCGGCTGAGAAAGGCGATCAGCGGCGCAAAAAGATCCCGATGGCGCTCAAACAGGAGGTCGCTCTGGCGCTGGCGTGGCGCGGAGGTCTGGCGTCGATAGCGCGCCGCGACAAAGGACTGCCGGGCATCCGCGTCGCGGAAGACATAAAAGATGCCCGGCGCCGCGGCCAGGCTGGAAACGCCCAGGACGCCATCGATCCAGGCCCGTAACTCCTGCTGGTCATAATATTTTTGGAAGGTTCCGAGCTGGGTCAGAAAACCGTCTCGATACGGCCGCTGACCCGCAGGCGGAGCCTCCAGGCTGAGACGGGCCGCCACCACCAACACCTGCCGGGTCAGCGCCCAGGCGTTGTGCAGGGCGGTCGCCCGTTCCTGGGGGTCTTCTATCACATTGACGACGTATCCCAGGTTGACCACATCCGCCCGGCGGCGTTCGGTGTCAGGCGCATAGACCGGGTCCCAGCCCTGACACCGAATGCCGCGGCTGGACAGCGCGCGCAGGTCATCGCCACGGCCGCAGCCGTAGTCAAAGACCGAGGTTTCGGCGTGGATGAGCCCGTTTTCGAGGCTGAGCCGAATCGGACGCGACAGCCCGACCCGACTCAGCGCCGTGCGATGGCGCGCGACAGTCTGAGCGGACACCGTCCGCTCAGAACGGTGCCTCTTCGTTGGCAAACGCATCGTCATCCAGCACGATGACCCTGACTTCCATGCCTTTGGAGAGCAGCGTCTGCTCGCGCGGTCCGATGATCAGTCCGTGTCCGAGCGACAGCGAACTCAGCACGCCGGAACTCTGGGTGCCGGTCGAGCGGACCGCGTACTGCCCGTCGTATCGGCTGAGTTGGCAGCGGACAAACTCGGTCAGATTCCTGGCAATGGGAATGTCTTCGCTCACGGTGGCCGACACAACGGGTGGGAACAGCCTGGTGTGTCCCAGCATCCGCCGCAGGCTGGGGCGCACATACAGATAAAAACACACCAGGGCCGAAACCGGATTGCCCGGCAGACCGAAGTACGGCCGGTCTTTGAGCAGTCCGAAGGTCAGCGGTTTGCCCGGTCGCTGGGCCACCTGCCAGAACAGACGCTGCATGCCCAGCTCATCCATGGCGGCTTTGACAAAATCAAAATCGCCGACCGACACGCCGCCGGTAGACAGCACGGCATCGTGTCGGACGGCTTCCTGCAGCGCGCTACGGGTTTCGTCCAGCGAGTCGCGGGCAATTTCGAGCGGCACCGGCAGCCCGCCGGCGTCCTGCACCGCTGCGGCCAGGGTATAGGCGTTTGAGTTGACGATCTGGCCCGGCCGCAGCGTACCATCGGCCTCGACCAGCTCGTCGCCGGTGCTGAGGATGGCGACCCGGGGACGCTGGCGCACGAGCACGAAACTCCGCCCGACCGAGGCCAGCAGTCCAATATCCGCCGGGCGCAACACCCGCCCTTTTTCTAAAATCAGCTGGCCCGGATGGATATCCTCTCCCCTGGCCCGGACATTCGCGCCCAGCTCGTTTGACTTCTGAATCAGGACCCGACCGTCGGTTTCGTGGGTATCCTCGACCCGAATCACCGTGTCTGCGCCGGGCGGCAGCACGGCGCCGGTCATGATCTTGCTGGCTGTGCCGGGTATGACGGTCTTGTCCGGGACGGCGCCGGCTTGAATGACCTCAAGAACGGACAGCTCGGCGGGCGTGTCGGCCTCAGCCTGGCGGATGTCCTGCCAGCGCACGGCATAGCCGTCCATCGCCGAATTATCGAAAGGCGGCACCTCACGATCAGACGGGATGGCTTCGGCCAACACCCGACCGCTCGCTTCAAACAGGCTGACCCGCTCTCCGGCCAAGGGGCTGACGGTCTCAAGAATCTGGCTGACTGCTTCGTGTACGGAGATCATAAGCCGAACTCTATGCGCAGTTGGCCGTCATCGTCAACGTCTTGAAAGATATCGGCGATATCAGCCTGATGGAGAGCGGTCATCACCGCTATCTTTTACGCCCAGCGCCTGGGTCACGATCTCAAGCTGCACGCCGCGTGAGCCTTTGACCAGTACGAGCTGGGGACCGGCGTAGCCCTCAACCGTGTCTCGCACGAAATCCGCAGCCTCGGCCGCTGCCCCAAAAGTCCGGACCGACACCCCTTTGGCCTGGGCTTGGGCGGCGAGAGCCCGGGCTTCGTGTCCGACCGTGATCAGCAGATCCGGCTGGGGGTTGAGGTCGGCCACCACCTCGCCCATTTCCTGGTGGCGGACGGGGCTGAGCGTTCCCAACTCCAGCATATCGCCCAGCACGACGAGCAGCCGTTCGTCCGCGATTCGAACCTGAGCGGCGGTCAGCAGGGCTTGGCGCACGGAGGCGGGGTTGGCGTTATACGAGTCGTCAAGAATCGTCAGCTCACGCTCGGGCGCGGCAATAACCGCCATTCTGCGCGGGGCACCGTGAGCCGTTTGCAGGGTGTGGCAGACCGCCTCCAGACCAATGCCACACTCGGTGGCCACGGCAATTGCCACCAGGGCGGCCAGGGCAAAGTGACTGCCCAGCAGACCGAGGTGGACCGAGTACGTCCCGACCGGCGCCCGCAACACAAAGCGCGTTCCCCCACGCGAGACCCGGATATCGGCCGCCCGAAAGGTGTTGGTATCCTTTTCGCCGAAGGTGACAACCCGACACCTGGCCTGGCGCGCGACGGCCTCCACCAGGGCGGCGTCATCGCCGTTAATGATCGCCAGCCCATTGGCGGGCAGGGTGGTGATCAACTCGGTCTCGGCCGCGATCACACCGGACAGATCGGTCAGCATCTCGGTGTGCTCTTCGGCAATTGAGGTGATGACCCCGATGTGCGGGCGGGCCAGCCGGCCGAGCAGGCTCAGCTCGCCGGGACCGCTGGTGCCCATCTCCAGGATCAGGAGGTCTTCCGCGCCGTCGGCGCGCAGCAGGGTCAGCGGCAGGCCGATCTGGTTGTTCAGATTGCCCAGGGTGGCCAGGCTTGGTTTGTGGGCGGCGCACACTTGGGCCAGCAATTCTTTTGTCGTCGTCTTGCCGTTGCTGCCGGCGATACCGACGACCCTGGCGGGCAGGCGGGTGCGGTGCCAGGCCGCCAGAGCCTGGAGGGCGGTCAGCGGATCGGACACGCCGATGCCCACCGCTCCTGCCGCTACGGCGTCAGCCTCGATTTCCCTGAGTACGGAGGCGGCGTGGTGGGCATACAGGAAGCCTGCGGCTCCGCCTCGGACAGCCGCTCCAAGATAGGCATGGCCGTCGGTCCTGGTGCCCGGCAGGGGAACGAATAAGGCCCCCTGGGTAGCCGTCCGGGAATCGATCGTGACCGAACGGAACAGCGTATCCGCCCGTCCGGAGGTCAGCGTCCCGCCTGTTGCGGCGCATACCTGCTCTGCCGTTATTTTCACCGCCTCACGCTCCTCCTTAGTCTCCATGCACCGCGCCGACGCCCGCGTCTCGGCACCCTCGGTGGCTCGGCCGGCCTTGTGCCAACTCTAACCAGCCGCGACATGCCCCACAAGCCGACCCGTGTGTTGGCAAGGCGGACGCTGATCTCTTTCCGATTCAACACGGTCATCAGCGTCGGCCTTGTTGATCCCGCTTGTGGCCCGTGTCACCATACCGGGGTGAGCCCGCAAGAACGCCACGCCCGAACAATTATTGACACCCTGCGCGCCCACGGTTTCAGCGCCTACCTGGCCGGGGGCTGTGTCCGCGACCGGCTGCTGGGACTGGAGGCCAAGGACTTTGATGTGGCGACCAGCGCCGAGGCCGAGCAGGTCCTGAGCCTGTTTCCACACGCCGTCCCGATTGGGATGCAGTTCGGGGTTGTCCTGGTAACGAGCGGACAGCATGTGTGCGAGGTGGCGACTTTTCGCGCCGACGGCCGCTATGTCGACGGCCGCCACCCGACCAGTGTCCGATTTACCGACGCGCGGGAAGACGCCTTGAGACGCGACTTCACCATCAACGGCATGTTCTATGACACCGCTACGGAGCGGGTGCTTGACTATGTGGGCGGCCAACACGACATGGCCGAGCGGGTGATCCGGGCGATTGGCGATCCGTTCGCCCGTTTCGGCGAGGATCGCCTGCGCCTGCTCCGCGCGGTGCGGTTCGCCGCCCGGCTGGGATTTTCCATCGCCCCCGAGACGTTCGCCGCCATCCGACAACTCGCGCCGACAATCGCCACAATCGCCTGGGAACGCATCGGCGATGAGGTCGTCAAGATCCTCACCCAGGGCGGAGCCCGGCGTGGTTTTCAGCTCTTGTCCGAGTCCGGCCTGTTGGCCGTCATCCTGCCCGAAATTGAGCGGCTACGCGGGGTTGAGCAGTCGCCGGACTTTCACCCCGAAGGGGATGTGTTCATCCATACCCTGCTACTGCTGGCCGAACTGGACAAGCGGGGAGCGGAGGACCGGCCGAGTGAAGCCCTGGCCCTGGGCGCGCTGCTGCATGACGTGGCCAAGCCGCAGTGCCGCAGCCAAAAGGGCCGGCGCATCACCTTTTATGGCCACTGCGAAAAGGGGGCGGAGCAGGCCGTTGCCATCTGTCAACGGCTGAAACGTTCGCGTGCGGTGTGGCAGCGGGTGGCCTATCTGGTCGAGAACCACCTGCGCGCGCTCAACGCCCCGGCCATGCGCCCGGCCAAACTCAAGCGTTTTCTGCGCGAAGAGGGTATCGAAGAACTGCTGGAGCTGGTCCGCATTGATGCCCTGGCCTCGAGCGGTGACCTGCGTCCCTACACGTTCTGTCGTCAGCAGCAAGAAAGCCTGGGGCCGGCCCGTATCGCTCCGCCGCGCCTGCTGACCGGCCGGGACCTCATCGGGCTTGGCCTGCGCCCCGGACCGCGCTTCAAAGACATTCTGACTGCGGTCGAGGACGCCCAGTTGGAGGGACGGCTGGCAAGCCGTGAGGCCGCGCTGGAGTGGGTCCGGCAACACCTGGAGGCGAAACGCCCGTGAGGCCGCTATAGGGCGGTCTGTATTGTTGAGGAGATCCCCATGTCGCAAGCGTCCAAGCCAGAACCGATAGGCCAGGTGGGTGATGATGACCTCGGGAAGAGGAAGAGATCAGCACCCACCTTGGGCAGTCAACACGCCCGGACGGACTCGTCGGCCCCGAGCGTTCCCGAACCGTCCTTTGCCGAGCAGGTGCGGACCCTGCTGTACCTGGGCCGAACGGGCACCCTGTCCAGCATGTCCCGCAAACACCCCGGCTGGCCGTTTGGGTCGGTCATGCCGTATGCCCTCGACGACCACGGCCGTCCGGTGTTTTTGATCAGCGTGATGGCGATGCACACCCAAAACCTCAAGACCGACCCGCACGCCAGCCTGCTGGTCAGCCAACCCGGCTGGACCGGCGATCCGCTGGCCGGCGCACGGGCAACGCTGCTGGGTCAGGTCACGGCCCTGCCCGAGGCGGACCTGGAGACAAGCAGGGCGGGCTATCTGGCGCGCTATGAAAACGCGCGAGCCTGGGTCGATTTTGACGATTTCGGCTTCTATCGCATGGACGTGACCGACGTGTACTATGTCGGCGGCTTCGGCGCCATGGGCTGGGTCGCCGCCGCCGATTACACCAGGGCCGAGTGGGATCCCCTGGCCGAGGTGGCGGCCGGGATTATTGAGCATATGAACGCCGACCACGCCGATGCCCTGCGGCTGTACTGTCGGGCCTACCGCGATATCGAAGCCGATTCGGCCGAGATGGTCGGGATCGACCGTTTGGGCTTTCGGCTGCGGGCGCGCACCGGCAAACGGCTGCGCGGACTGCGGCTGGCCTTTCCCCAGGAGGTCCGCAGCAGCCAGGAGGCGAGGAAGGTGCTGGTGGCCATGGTCCAGGAAGCGCGCCACACGCTCGCCTCAGACACAGACTGAGGGCTGGGCGAGCATCTCCGGTCCATTCGATACTCAGGCCGGGAGCGGCGGCCGTCGGGTATGCCAGTCGGTGTGGACTTCGTAGGCATGGCCGATCTGCAACACGCTCGCCTCATCAAACGGCTTGCCCACAATCTGTAGCGCCAGCGGCAGTCCGCTACGGGTAAAACCGCACGGCAGGCTCAAAGCCGGCTGGCCTGTCACATTAAACGGACAGGTGGCGGAGATCAGGGCCGACATGAGCTTGACCTCACGGCCCTTGATCGTCGCCGAGCGGGCGTCATGGCGCGGGGCGGGAATCAGCTCACCCGAAGTTAAAAGCGCGTCGAGCCGGCCAAAACGGTCCAGCATGTCCTGGCGGAAGCGGGCCTGGGCGTGTCGGGCCTTGACATAGTCGGTGGCCAGCGTGGGTTTGCCCCGTTCGAGAAAACGGCGCACCTTGGGGCCGTAGTCATCGGCCTGGCTTTGCAGATAGGGTTCGTGCCACACATTGGCCTCAGCGTTCAGCAGCACCTCGGCGATGTCGGGCCACACCCGGTCAAGCGCGGGCAGCTCGACCTCTTCAATCCGGGCGCCCAGGCCGGCCAGAAGTTGGACCGCCTGCTCAAAGGCGCTCTGGACCTCAGGATCGGTCGAGTCGGGAAAAAAGCGCGTTGGCACTCCCAGGCGCATGCCGCTGACCTCCCCGGTCAGTTTTGCCGTGTAATCGACAACCGGCGTCTGGCTTGAGACGACATCCCGCCTGTCGTAGCCGGCCAAGGCGTGCAGCATGAGCGCCGCGTCCTTGACCGTTCTGGTCAGCGGTCCGATATGGTCGAGCGACCAGGCCAGGGGCGTTACCCCGTACAGGCTGATCCGGCCATGGCTGGCCTTGAGGCCGACCGTTCCACAAAAGGCGGCCGGAATGCGGATCGAGCCCCCGGTATCCGTGCCCAGCGACCCGGCACACAGGCCCGCCGCCACCGCCGCTCCCGACCCGCTGCTCGACCCGCCGGGACTATGCTCCAGGTTCCACGGATTATTCACCGGGCCAAAATGTGGACTGGGGATGATCGTTGCAAACTCGTTCATGTTGAGTTTGCCCAGCAGAACCGAGCCCGCGGCCTGCAAACGCTCAATCACCGCGCCGTCGTAGTCGGGTAGGGCGTCTTTCAACACCCGCGAGCCGCAGGTCGTTTTGATCCCCTTGGTGGCCACAATATCTTTGTGGGCCAGCGGGATGCCGTGCAGCGGGCCACGGTATGTCCCGGCCTGGATCGCTGTTTCGGCGGCTTTGGCGTCCTCCAGGGCGCGCTCGGCGGTGAGGCTGATATAGCTGTTCAGCTGTCCGTCAACAGCCTGAATCCGATCCAGATAGGCGCGGGTGACTTCGAGCGGAGACACCTCGCGGCGCTGGATCTGCGGCGCCAACTCTGCAATCGACAAAAAGCACAGGTCTTGCATGGATCGCCCCTCCTTTGCCCGGAACTGTAGCACGGAACACGCCTGGACGGCAGCTCGCTTGACACGCTTCGGCGCCGCTGCCACCATGCGCCGAAACACGCGCTGAAGGAGTCCGTTTATGAAGAACGTACACGATTTTATGGGGCGTGAGCACGAGTTGGTGTGCACCCCCCTGCTCACCCGCATTGCCGAACAAGCCCCCCAGGCCGACCGCACCCGGAGTGTGGACCCGGATCTGATTCGGGTCCTGAAACAGACCGACGTCATGCGCCTATCGGCCACCCGTAACATCGGCGGTGTGGAGGCCAGTATCGGCCAGATTGCCAGGGAGCTGGAGGCCGTGGCCGCCCGTTGCGCCTCAACCGCCTGGTGCCTGTGGAATCATTTGTGCGTGTTCCACTTCATTGTGGCCCAAATGGGACCGGCTGCAGCAGACCTGTTGCGACAGATTGTGGACGACCGGGAATGGGTCAGTTTTCCGGCCGGAGCCGGGACGAGCGTCCACGGCCGGCGTGACGGAGACCGGGTGATTATCAACGGTCGGGCCAGTTTTGCCTCCGGTTCGCGCTACGGTGAGTGGGCGGCGTGTCTGTTTGCGCTGGACGGTGGCGAGACACAGCCCAAGGGTAAGCCGGATCTGCGCTTCACGCTGGTCCGAACCGACGCCCCGGGGGTGTCGGTCGATCCGACCTGGAACTCGATGAGCCTGCGGGCGTCTGCCACGGATCATATCAACTATGAATCCGTCTCGGTTCCGGTCTCCCTGCTGCGGCCCTTTCCGCTCGATTTTCGCTACACCTTCCGTGATCCCCAGACCCCCGTTGTTGCCCAGCGCTACCGGGAAGACTGGGTTGCCGTGTCAGACCTGTGGCTGGGCGCCCAGGCGGTTGGCCTGGCCAACGCTGCGCTGGAGGAAGCCTGCGCCGAACTGTCTGACCGGGTCGCCATCTTTGGCGTCAAAGTCGCCGAGCGGCCGGCCGTGCAGTTGAACATCGGTCAGGCCGGCGCCTCAATTGCCGCCGCCCGGGCGGCGGTCGAAACCGGCTGCGCCGAGACCGACGCCCGCATCGAAGCCGGCATCAGCCCGACTGAAGCCGATTATCTGCGCCAGCTGAACTACAGCATGGTCGCCCTGCGGCTGTGTGACGACGCCATGCGTCTGCTGCTCAGAGTCCAGGGCGGCAACGGGCTGCGCGAGAGCGGCTCTTTTGAGCGCCGCTACCGTGACTTCCAGGCCATGCCGCTGCACATTAACGCCCACCCCGACCGGGTGGCGGAGCTGTCGGGCAAGTATCTGCTGGGCCAGACCAACGACGCGCCGTTTCAGTAGCCGCACCTAGCGCTTTTTCCCGCCCGGCCAATAATCGTTGGCCCCCAAGCCCTCCAGGGACAGACCGTAACCGAGGTTGTCGAGCATCAGTCGCTTGAGTTGCTGGGTGAGGGCGACCCGGGCATAGCGGACGGTCAGCGGCGGCTTGTCAACGATCTGCTCGGCCAGCTCCCAGGCCCGCGCCAGCAGGCGGTCGCGGGGCACGACTTCGTTCACCACCCCCAGGTCCAGCGCTTCCTGAGCCGACAGCTTTTGACCGGTCAGCAGGAAATAGCGCCCCCGGTTGATGCCCAGCAGCAGCGGCCACACCACATGGACGCCGTCGCCCGGCACGATGCCGTTCGGAAAATGCGGCGCGTCCTGGAAGACACTGTCCTCGGTCGCCAGCACGATATCGCACAACACACCCAGTTCGGCGTGGATGGTGGCCGGGCCATTGACGGCGGCAATCATCGGCACCTCGATATCGAGATGGTTCATCAGCAGTTTCTTGGCGTCCCAATAAATATGGTCCCAGCGCTGGGGGGTCATGTCCAACCGCTCCTCTCGGGCAAAGCGGGCGATGAACTTGTCCTCCGTTCCGGTCATGATGATGACCTTGTTATCCGGGTCACTGCCGATATCGTAAAAGCAGCGTCCCAGCTCGGCATGCGGACTCTCTCCCCAGCGCAGCGTTCCGCCGTCGGTGTGCAGCTGCATCTGTAAAATCCCGTTGCGCCGTTCCATACGCACGTGTTTGTAGCTCTCGGCGTAGTCTTCAAACCTGGCCATGGCTGTCCTCCTTGTGGCTGGTTAAAGCACCCCCAATCAGGCAAGACAAGGCGTGCCAGGCGGGGATGGTTGGGCGACGGAGCGTTGGCTATGGTGGGAGGGATGGTGCGGCTTCGGACACAGGCGTCAGCCCCGGCATTTTCTTCGGTCGCCGAGTTGTGCGCCTTTGTGAGCGGCCAGTTGGGCTCGCACGCCGACCCGGCCAAGGCCGGTCCGATGGCCGCCTATATGAAAACCGACATGCCGTTTTATGGCGTGGCCAAGCCCGAGCGGGATCGGATTGCGGCCGCAGTCAAAGCCCGTTTCCCCATCACCGACCACGACGCTTACGAACAGGCGGTAACAGGCTTGTGGGCTCTGCCCCATCGGGAGGAAAAATACCTGGCCATCCGTCTGGCGCGGCTGTACACCGACTTTGTCACGCCTCGCTCGCTGACCCTGTACAAACGGCTCATCCAAGACGGCGCCTGGTGGGACTTTGTGGATGAGATTGCCATCCACCTGGTCGGCCGGGTCTTGTACCACCATCGCCCGGCCGTCAGGCCGACCCTGGACGCCTGGATTACCGACCAGGATATGTGGCTGCGACGCACCGCCCTGCTGTCCCAGATCCACCACAAGGGAGACACCGATGAGGGGCGGCTGTTTGGCTACTGCCTTCAGACTGCGGGCGAAACCGCCTTCTTCATTCGTAAAGCTATCGGCTGGGCGCTGCGTGATTATTCGGCCACCGCGCCTGAGCGGGTACTCACCTTTCTGCACCACAACAGGGAACGGCTGAGCAGTCTCAGCTTTCGCGAAGCGGCCAGGCGCCTGAAACGCCAGGGCTATCCGCTCTGAGCCGCGGCGTCTGTGCACACGCGACAGTTCCGGAGCCGTGTGGGCGACCCCGGCATTGCCGCGTGACCGCTGCTGGAGAGTCGGCAGAAAAGTTCAGCGTTTAAGCTTGTCGGTAAACGCCTTGCGGAGTTTCAAGACTTTGGGAGCAACCACATACTGGCAGTAAGGCTGGTAGGGATTCCGGGCAAAGAAGTCCTGGTGATAGTCTTCGGCCGGATAAAAGGTTTCGGCCGGGGTGACCTCGGTCACGATCTTGCCATCCCACACACCAGCCGTCTCAAGCTCTTGAATGACGGCGGTGGAAATCTCGGCCTGGGCGGGCGTGTGGTAGTAAATCGCCGAGCGGTACTGGGTGCCGACATCCGCGCCCTGGCGATTCAGGGTGGTCGGATCATGAATGGCGAAGAAGACCTGCAGAATATCCTGGAAAGAAATGACACTCGGGTCATACGTCACCTGGACCACTTCGGCGTGGCCCGTCGTCCCCGCACACACTGCCTCGTAAGACGGGTTCGGCTCCGCTCCCCCCGAGTAACCGGACACCACCTGATCGACGCCCTCAAGTTCGACATAGACCGCTTCGAGACACCAGAAGCAGCCGCCGCCCAGGGTGGCAATTTCTCTATTTTGCTGTGAAGACGGTTGGCTGTGTTCTGTATCCATCAATCTCGCCCCTTTGCCGCCGATACATAGCAAGATTCGACAAGCCTCTGCAACCCTTGGCACCTGGCTGCCACACGCCCTCAGAGGGAGCTGGGGTGGACGGCCAGCCAGGTTTTTGCCGTGGCCAGAATGATGTCCAGGGCGGCCCGGCTACCCTGGGCCTCGCCCTTCTCAAAATCGCCCTCGACGTCGCCCATCTGGTTGGTGATATGAGCAAAACACACTACCGGTTTGGCCCGGGCCTGGGCAAAGGCGTACAGCCCGGCCACCTCCATCTCAACCGCCACAATGCCCCGCGCTTGAGCCTGACTGATAGCCGTCCGGGTTTCCCGAAAGGGGGCGTCGGTCGTCCAGGTCGCACCCCGGTAGACCGGCGTGTCGAGGGCGCCAAAGGCGTCATGCAGCAGGTCGAGCAGCTCTGGATGCAGGTGCGAGAAGTCGGCGGCGGGCAGATAGTGATAGCTGGTGCCCTCGTCTCGCAGGGCTTTTTCGACCAGCAGGAAAAACGGCGGTTGCCAGCTGGGGGCGATCTGGCCCGAGGAGGTCACGTGAATGAGCAACTCGCAGCCCGAGGCAAATAACTCCTCGGCCACCAGAACGGCAAATGGTGCGCCGACAACCGAGCCGACAATCCCACACTCGATACGGTCCCGGAAAAAATTGTACATGCTGGTGTGATAACACGCCCAGAACGGGTTAGGCTGGGCTTGGCCACGCGCCAGCAGGTTGGCTACAATATCCCCGTCAGGATCGAGCACACACACCCGTGGCAGTCGGCCGTCCGGCAACGATTTTTGACGACGGGCTTCCCGAAGCAGCTTGGCCGGCATGAACTCGGACGCCTGGCCGTAGGCTTTGTGCCGGAGCAGGGGGGGCCGGCGGTCGTCCATCGACAGTCTTTCTCGACGGGGTGCTGAGATGGGTGCTTTACGGGCTGACACGAAACGCCACCCGGTCTAAGACCTCTCCGTCCTCGGCCACAATCTCTACCCTCCACGCACCAAGGTGGGTCGGGCGGTCCAGCGTCACGCGGCTCCAGGTTCGTGTGCGGGGGTGGGCAATGCCCAGCGGCACCTCGCAGTATTTCTGGTCCTCGTGATAATAGACGTGGGTGAGGGTATGCGGCACAGTCTGTGAGTAGACTACCATCCAGACGTGCGGCTGGTTATGCTCGTGCAAGGCGAAGCTGGACTGGGGCTGGCGACACTGGTGAGCCCGGACTCCCCGACAGCTCAGACTCTGGCCGATCCGGATCTGAGCCGCCGGCGCATCCGTCGGCCTGTCTGCTGCGGTCGGCGGCGTTTCGGCAGCCGGAGCCTGGGCGGCGGCAGCCGGCGGGACAGCGAAGCTCAGGGTGGCGACAGACGGCGGGCCGGCCTCGGTTTCCCCGGCGGAGGCGAGCCTGGGTGGAGGGCCGGACTCTTCAGCCGGAGTAGCCGCAGCTGGATTCACGACCGCGACCGCCGCCGCCGGTTTTTCTTGGACCTCGGACACGGCCGGGCGAACGGCTGGACTCGGGGGGACATGCTCAGGGCTGCGGAGCAGGGGGGACTGGTATACGGAGGCGGCCAGGAACGCCGAGCCGGCCAGACCGAGCCCCACCACGATACTCCCGTTCCTGAGCCGTCGGCCGCTCACTTTTTTCTGTGCATAGACCTTTTTGCGATCCTCCAAGATCGGTCGCAGCTGGTCCATCTTGTGCTGAAACCGTTGCGTCTTGGCCTCCACCGCCTCTTTTTCCATACCCCGTTGTGTACCACCGATCACCCCCAAGACAAAGGGCCGCGGCTATGCGCCAACGCAAACACACTGGTAGTGACTTACCGAAGGGAGGGAAAGTGGAGAGCGTGCAGCCCTCAGCGAGCGGCCTGAGGGGCCGGCCCGCAGACAGGCGTCCCTAGTTCCCTTTGTGGAGGTGGCCCTGCTGGGACTGCGGAATCCCGGGGTCGGTCATCACCGGCGCGCCGCCCTGGTTGGGATCGAGAAAGGCCAGCACCCGCTCCCCCGAACTCTTGTTCATCCATCTCCGCAAACGCTGCTCGAGGAACAACCGCAGCTTATGAAACTTTTTGAGCTGGCTGACGACCTCTTCTGCGCTGCGTCCGGCCAGGGGCAGACTCTCGGTCTCTTCGTGGCGACCGCGTTTTCGCGTTGCGGCCGTGCGGGGTCGGGCCGGAAATGGCTGATAGGTGCCGCTCTGCTTGCGGTAGGCCAGCCACATCGGCGAGGAGATATTGCGCGCAATCCGCAGGGTTTGATCTTCGTTTTCCCAGTACTGTTCTTGGCGGGTGCTCCCGTAGTAGAGAATTTCGGTCGGAGTAGAAGTACGAGCCATAGAATCTCTCCGGCAAACACCGCCGGCCAATTCCCATCCCCCTACAGGGCAACGCCACGGCGCAGAGCGACCCCTCAGGCCGTTGCGAGCTTGAGGTCTTGGGCTTGGCTGGAGTAGGGTTCGGGCAACTCACACCGGGGTGCGTTGGCCCACAAACCGTCCAGATTGTAGAATTCCCGGACGTCCTCGTAGAAAATATGGATGACCACGTCACCAAAATCCATCAGTATCCACTGTCCGTTGGCAAATCCCTCGACCGCGAAGGGGTGCAGGCCCTGGGCCGCCAGGGCTTCTCCAATAGCCTCGCAAATACTCCGCACCTGGGTATCTGAGCGGCCGGTACACACCAGGAAATAATCAGCAACTGGAGTGAGCGCACTGACCTTGAGCGCGACGAGGTCGTAGGCTTTTTTGTCAAGCGCGGCTTGGGCGCACTGGAGAGCTTTTTCCCAGCTCGGATCGTTCAAAATGCGGTCCTCTCGTGACAACACAAGACAGCGTCTGCCATCACCATCACCTGCGGTACAAATCGTGATCTGCAATATAGGTCGCTACCACCGGCGGGACGAGGGAACGGACGGACTGGGCGTTCCGAATGTCCCGTCGGATTGCTGATGCCGAGATATCGAGACCGCTGATCTCGCGGAGAACAAGGGTGGACTGTGAAGGGTGGGTATACATCCTTAGCACCGGGTCGTAGCAAAAAGCAGACTGAAAATCAACGGGAAGCGGGCAGCGTGGGCGCGGTGTGCCGGGGCGTGAGGTGACAATCAGGTTACACAGCCAGGGGATGGTGCGATAGTCTTTCCAGGTCTGAATGGCGAGGAAGGCGTCGAGCCCCAGGATAAAAGACAGCGAGGCGGACGGCAGCATGGCCCGAAAGTGACGAATCGTGTCAACCGAGTACGACGGACCGGCGCGTTCGAGTTCTACGGCCGAGGCCGAAAAGGCCGGTTCATCGGCTACCGCCAACTCAACCATCCGCAGCCGATGCCGGCTCGACACCAGCTCACTGGCATCCTTATGCGGCGGGCGGGCCGCAGGCACGAAATAAATACGGTCCAGGGCGCAGGTCTGGCGAATCTCCTCGGCGCTGCGGATATGGCCGAGGTGGATCGGGTTAAATGTGCCGCCAAAGATGCCGACGTGCATAGGGGCCTATTCTCTGACTTGGCCGTCCCCGTAAATCAGATATTTATACGTCGTCAACTCCCGCAGCCCCATCGGGCCACGCGCGTGGAGCCGGTTGGTCGAAATGCCGATCTCGGCCCCAAACCCGAATTCATAGCCGTCGGTAAAGCGGGTCGAGGCGTTGGCATACACGGTTGCCGAGTCGATTTCCTGCAGAAAACGCCGCGTGTTGGTGTAATCCTCGCTGACAATGGCGTCGGCCAGCCCAGACCCGTTGTCGTTGATAAAGCCGATGGCCTCATCGAGCGAATCCACGACTTTGATCGACAGGATCAGATCCAAATACTCGGTCTGCCAGTCCGCCTCGGTTGCTGCGGTGACGTGGGGGACGATGTGCCGGGTTCGCTCGCAGCCGCGGACTTCTGCGCCGGCCTGCTCGAGCGTCTCCACAAAGGGCGGTAAGAAGCGAGAGGCAATCTCCTGATGAACCAGCAGATTCTCCATGGCGTTACACACCCAGGGCCGCTGGGTCTTGGCGTTAAGCGTAATCCGCATGGCCTTGTCCAAATCGGCCGCTGCATCCACATAGGTGTGACACAAGCCCGAAAAGTGCTGGATGACCGGAATGGAGGACTGCTCGGTCACCGCCCGAATAAGTTCCTCTCCGCCGCGTGGAATAATCACATCCACAAAGCGGTCCTGTTGCAGCAAGACGCCGACCGACTTGCGGTCAGTGGATCGCACGAGCTGAACCGCAGCGGGCGGCAGCCCAGCCTCGCCGAGCGCGGCGGTCAGGACATCAACGATAGCGCCGTTGGTCCGAAACGCCTCGGAGCCGCCCTTGAGAATAACCGCGTTGCCGGCTTTGAGCCCCAAGCCGGCGGCGTCCGCCGTCACATTCGGGCGCGATTCATAAATAATCCCCACCACGCCCAGCGGCACTCGGACCTGACCGATCTCCAAGCCGTTGGGACGCCGCCACATCGCCACTGTCTCGCCAACCGGGTCGGGCAGATCGACAATAATCTCCAAACCTTTCGCCATGCCCTCGATGCGCTCCTCGGTCAGCGTCAGACGATCCAGCATGGCCGTAGACAGGCCGTTGCCGCGGCCGGCCTCAACGTCTTGGGCGTTGGCGGCCAGGAGTGTGTGGCTCTCCCGTCGCAGGGCGGCCGCAGACGTGAGCAGGGCCTCGTTCTTGGCTTGGCTTGAGGTCGTGGCCAGCCCACGGGCCGCTGTTTTTGCCGCCTGGCACATATCTACGACCATGTGTTCGAGGTCCATACTGCTCTCCCAATCGTGATGTTCGAGGTTCTCTGTTATCACGTGTCCGCCAAAAGAGCCAAATCATCCCGGTGAATGACCTCATCGCTGACCTTATAACCGAGAATTTGCTCGATTTGGCTGGTTTTCAGACCCTTGATCTGCTCCAGGGCTGCCGAATGGTAGTTGACCAGCCCACGGGCAAACTCGTGTCCGCGGTCATCCACGCAGGCGACACAGTCGCCGACCCCAAAGGTCCCCCGTATCTCCCGCACGCCGGCCGGCAGCAGGCTGCGACCCGCCCGCCGGACCGCGTCGACGGCGCCGGCATCGAGCTGGAGGCTGCCGACCGGTTTCAGGGTATAGGCGATCCAGTGCTTGCGGCTGGTGATGCGATCACTGACGGGCAGCAACAAGGTCCCGGTCGGGATATCGGGGCTGAACACTGCGGACAGACTGGTGTCGTGGCGCCCATCGGCAATAATGGTCGGAATGCCAGACAGGGCCGCCTTACGGGCGGCTTGGAGCTTGGACGTCATCCCGCCCCGCCCAAGCGGTCCGGCGGCGCCGGTCGTATACGACAGCGCGTCGTCACATCGCTCAACCAGGGATACCAGTCGGGCATCGGCGTGCAGCCGGGGGTCGCGCTCGTACAATCCCTCGACATCGCTCAGAATTACCAGCAGATCGGCCTCAATGAGGACGGCGACCAGGGCCGACAGATTATCATTATCGCCGAACTCGATCTCCTCAACAGCGACACTATCGTTCTCGTTCACAATCGGCAGCACACCGTTCTCGAGCAGGGTTTGGACGGTGTGCTTGGCGTTCAAATAGCGGCCGCGGTCGGCCACATCGTCGTGGGTCAGCAGGATCTGGCCGACATGGGCACCGTGGCGCGAAAAAGCCTGCTCGTACAGGGCCATCAGGACAATCTGGCCAACTGCGGCCGCAGCCTGTTTGCTCGGAATCGTTCGGGAGCGCTCCAGCTGTATGCCCAGGCGGCCCAGTCCTGCCGCAACGGCTCCCGAGCTGACCAGGACGATCTCCTTGCCCCGCTCCTGGCTTCCGGCTCGCAGGGCCGCCATGTCTCGGGCCAGACGCTCGACACTGTCGACGTTGACCCCATCCTGCCGGGACAGGATGCTGCTGCCGACCTTGATCACGACCCGGTGGGCGCGCCGCAGGATGGCGGCCTTATGGCAAAGGTGATCGTGATGTCCTTGAGATTCCATCTGTTCTCACATACGCCCCGGCTCGTCCCACGTCCGCGTTTCCTCGTCCGGCTGGGCAGACGCCTGGGGATCGGCAGCAGCGTCCCCGGCTCGCTTGCGAATATCTGCGAGAGTACGGGCAATGTCCCGGATCAGCTCACTCACGCCCTCACGGCTGGCGGCGCTCAAGGCCGTCAGCCCAATCCCGTGGGCGGCAAAGCTTGCCGTTACCTCGGCAAGGCGCTGCCGCGTTGCGGGCAGGTCATACTTGGTGACCACGACCAGCTGGGGCCGTTCGAGCAGGGCCGGATCGAAGCTGTGGAGTTCGTGTCTGAGGACGCCATAGTCGTGCCACGGCTCGCGTTGTGGATCCGAAATATCGAGCAAATAGACCAGGACCGAGGTGCGTGACAGGTGACGCAGGAAGCGCGCGCCAAGCCCGTGCCCTTCATGCGCGCCTTCGATGAGCCCAGGAATATCAGCCATCACAAACGTCCCGTCGTCTCCGTAGCGGACAACACCGAGATGGGGCGTCAGGGTGGTAAACGGAAAATCTGCAATCCGGGGCCGGGCGGCAGACACGCTGGACAGCAGGGTCGATTTGCCGGCATTCGGAAATCCGACCAGACCCACGTCGGCCAGTATGCGCAACTCAAACCGCAGGGTACGTTCCTCCCCCGGTCGTCCCGGTTGAGCCTGGCGGGGCAGGCGGTTTCTGGCCGAGGCAAAAAACGCATTCCCCTTGCCGCCTTTTCCTCCCCTGGCAACAAGGACCCGACTGTCGGGCCGGGTCAGATCGGCCAGCACCTCTCCGCTGTCGGCATCACGAATAAGCGTCCCAGGCGGCACCCGGACAATACGGTCCGGGGCGTTGCGCCCGTGCTGGTCCTTGCCGCGTCCGTGCTCGCCGCGGGTGGCCCGTATATGCTGGTTGTAGCGCAGGTCGAGCAAGGTGCTGAGCTGCGGGTCGACCTGGAAAATCACACTCCCGCCGTTGCCGCCGTTGCCGCCGTTCGGGCCACCTCGGGGGCGGTACTTTTCGCGCAGGAAGCTGACACAGCCCTTGCCGCCGTCACCTGCCTTGACAAAAATCCGAACCTCATCAACAAAGCGCATACCACAAAAAAAGCCCCGTGCGGGGCTTCACAAAAACGGGGGGTTTCGGAACAGGAAGCGGTCTCACGACGCAGCGACGATATTCGTCGGTGGCTCGACCGGATACACGCTGACCCGTTTCCGCGTCTTTCCCATCCGTTCGAAACAGACCGTGCCGTCAATCTTGGCAAAGATCGTGTAATCCCGCCCCATGCCGACGTTTGCGCCCGGATAAATGCGGGTGCCGAGTTGACGGATAATGATATTGCCAGCCTTGGCGTGCTGGCCCCCAAAGAGTTTCACACCACGCCGCTGGCCCGGGCTGTCGCGTCCATTCCGACTTGATCCCTGTCCTTTTTTATGCGCCATGGTTGGTCCTCCTGAATCTGTAGGGGTATGCCCTGCCTAATGAGCGAGACTGATATCCTGGACGCGCACCGCCGTAAACGCTTGACGATGGCCACGTTTGCGACGGTATCCCTTGCGCCGCTTTTTCTTGAACACGAGAATTTTCCGCTCTCTGCCATGTTCAACGATCTGGGCCACCACCCTGGCTCCGGCAACGGTCGGCCGGCCGACCTGAACCGTCCCCTCGTTTGAGGTGAGCAGCACCTCGCTGAACTCGACCTGGCTACCGGGCTCGCCCTTCAAGGACTCGATTCTGAGCAGTTCGCCGGGTGTCACCCGGTACTGTTTTCCGCCCGTTCGGATAACTGCGTATGCCATCCCTGAGTACCTATGTGAGCGTCTTGAGGGTGTCAACTCCCAACTGCGGGCGACGCCAGTCTGGGCAACACGCAGCCGAAGATCGGGGGGCATGCAAGAGCGAGGCTAGAGGGTTGACGTGGCCGTCGCCACTGCGGCAAACACCCGCGTTTCTACGGTCTGGCTGATATCCAGCTGAGCCAGGTATGCGGCCAACGTTTTTTTCAACTCGGCCTGGGCCGGGTTCGGTTTCTGCCGGTCGCTTCTGGAGGCGGTCTTGGATAAATTCTTCAGCGGGTTCACGTATCTCCCATTTTTGATCAGACCAAAGTGGAGATGCGGTCCGGTGGCCAAGCCGGTCGAGCCGACCCTGCCAATTTTTTGCCCGCGTCTGACTCGTTGTCCACGTCTGATCCCGGTGGCAAGGCTATCCAGATGGGCGTATTCCGTCCTGTAGCCGCCCGCATGGTCAATGCGGATAAGCCGACCAAATCCACCCTCCCGACCGGCGTGGGTGATGGTCCCATCGGCTACCGCTCGGACCAGAGTCCCACGCGGGGCGGCAAAATCCACGCCGTTGTGGGGGCGGTGGCGTTTGAGGATAGGATGAAACCGGGCAGTGGTAAACACGGACGAAATCCTGGTGTAGCGCAGCGGGTAGAGGAAGCCCTGGTCATGGGTTGGTAACAAGACTTGTAACACCTTGCCTCTATTGACAATTTCAGCCGCTAAAACCCGCCCATACTGAACCGGCTCACCGTCCTCACGCTGGTACTCTTCAAAGATGACCTTAAAGATGTCCCCGGCTCTGAGGTCGGAAAAGAAATCAAGGTCCCAACCCAGATCGACCATTTCATCAACGATACGTCTGGGCACAGCGGCGTTCTGCACCGCAGCCTCATACAGACTGCTGGTGATGCGGCCGGCGGTCGCGCGCCACACTTTGGTGGTGGGCAGCTTCTCGGTGCGCGAGCGAACGCTCCCGTCCGCCTCTCGTTCAAGAGTCAGCTGGGACAGGGCGCCCATCTCATAGCGCAGACTGGTCAGCAGCGGCGCCTCGGGACCTTCGGCAAAAACAAAAGAGAAGCGCTGACCGATTTGCAGATTGCGTACGTGTCGGTCTTTTTTGGCGGCTGCAATCCAGGCCGTAATCCATCTGGCTCCCGCCTTCCGGCCGACCCCCTGGCCGCGCAGTATGGTCTCAAAGGTATCGTTCTTGCGCACGGTGTACGTGGTCTGGAACGGGAAAGAGCGGGGCTGCTCAACAGATGGGACAGGTGTTGTGACCGCAGGCGACGCGTCTGACACCCCAGGCAGTGTCGCGATCAGCTCCGGGCCGGGCGCCTCCTCGGGCTGGCCAAACGGTGACTGATGGTAGGCTATGCGAATTTCGTTCACATCCTGTGTGGGTGACTCAACAGGCAGGGCAAGCGTTGTGACCGCAGGCGATGCATTTGACACCCCAGGCAGTGTCACGACCAACTCCGGGCCGGGGACCTCCTGGGGCTGGCCCAACAGCGACAGATAATGAGTCTTGTGAACTTCACTCAAACGCTGTTGCAGTTGCTCAGTGACCTTTTGCTCCTCAACCCAATGATCAACGGCCGAACTGGCGTTGCGGACAATGATCCCTAGAAAAAAAAGGGCAAGGACAGGAGCAATGATCAGCGACTGGAGATGACCATGCACTATGCCGGTAAGAAGAGCGCTTTTGTGAGATCCCATCTCGCATCCACCCCAGCGAAAAACACGGGCAAGCCTGCCAGCCCCAGGCGTAAATGTCAAGGACATCGACCGTGGCTGAGATTGTGTCGAAGAGCGGGGGGTGGTAGTCTTGCCTGCTATGCAAACAGGCAAGCGGGGAAAGCGCGCCCTGTTCCTGGTCAGCCTGCTTGCGCCGCTTCTGATCGGCGGAAGCGTGGCCTGGTTCGGCTATCGGGCTCTGATTACACCGGGCCCGCCGTTGCCTCAACCCGTCCGTTTCTTTGTCCAAAACGGTTCCCCACTGGACGCCATCGCCCGCCACCTGCACACCGAAGGCGTGCTGAACCAGGTCTGGGTCTTTCGCCTGTGGGCCCGCTGGAGCGGTATGGATAGACACATCAAGCCCGGCGAATACCTCTTTCCCAAAGCGCTCTCTCCCCTGGAGCTGCTCACACGGCTGAGTCAGGGCCAGCTCGTGCGCCGGACCGTCACGATTCCCGAGGGATTCAGCCTGGTGCAGATCGCTCACCTGCTCGAACAGCGGGGGTTCGGTGTGGCTGAGAGCTTTCTGTGTCTGAATGCCGACCCCAAGTTCCTGGCCGACTGGAGACTACCCGCCAACAGCCTCGAAGGCTATCTCTACCCGGCCACCTATCAGTTCTCGGTTCGGGCGCCGGCCCGAGAAATCCTGGGCCGGATGATCGCCCGTTTTTATGCCGCCTGGGATCCGGTTCTGGAGCGCCGGGCCGCCGAACTGGGATTGAGCCTGCACGAGGTCGTCACCCTGGCCTCGATTATCGAAAAAGAGACCGGCCAGGTCGCTGAGCGCCCGCTGATCGCGGCGGTGATCCACAATCGGCTCAATAGAGGCATTCGACTCCAGTGTGACCCGACCGTTATCTACGGCATCAAAAATTTTGACGGAAACCTCACCCGCCACCACCTGCAAACCCCGACACCGTATAACACGTATGTGATCCGTGGCCTGCCGCCGGGCCCGATTGCCAACCCCGGCTTGGCCGCTCTGCGGGCCGCCCTGTACCCGGCCAACACGGACTATCTATACTTTGTGGCTCGCGGTGATGGCACCCATCATTTTTCGGTCAGCCTGGCCGAGCACAACCGGGCCGTCCGGCGTTTTCAGAGACGGCGCTCCTGAGACAGGCCCATGGCTCGGCACCACCTTGCATTCACGCTGATCAACAGGACGGCCCAGCACCTGCGCCGCCAGCGGCGTCTCAACGTCCTGGGCTTCTTTCTGCCCCTGGGGGTGGCTCTCGGTCTGGGCGGCGGCCTGCTGCTGGCAAGCGTGTCCTGGCCGCTCAGCCTGCTGCTGGCTCCCCTCGGGGGCTGGGCGTTCTTCCTGTGGACGGCTCTGCGGCATACCCGACACGACGCCGAACACCACAGCGCAGCCGCGCTGCTGGATGAAAGAACGCTGGGCAAAGAGCGTTTTCTGACCCTGGCGACCCTCTCGCAGCCTCAAGCATCCACCGGTCTGCTGGGCAAGAAGAGATCATCGTCCACCTTGCTGTCCCTGCTGGAGCGTGACACGGACAAGCGGGCGGCGTTTTTTGTTCCCAAACGGGATGTGCCGTTTCGGTGGGACAGGCGTGTGCCGCTCGGCCTGCTGGTGTCCGGCCTGTGTGTGGCCGGGGCTTTTGGCCTGTTCGTGCTGTCGTCCCAGCCCATTTCTGCCCTGCTTCCGCCCCCTCTCGACCTGTCTCAACAGCCCCTGCACCTGGCCGAGCTTGAAAAAAAGGCCCGTGAGCTGGCCACCCAAGGCGAAACCCGACCGGAGAGAGAAGCGGGCGCTGAGTTGCTCTCCCTGGTCGCAAGGCTCAAGGCACCGGAGCTGAGTCCCCAGGAAAAGGAACGTCTCATCAAAGAGACACACAAGCGCCTCAGGCTCAACATTCAGCTCCCACAACTCCTGCCGCAGCTCCTGTCGATTGACCTGCTGGCCACCCAGGGCCGGCAGGAACAGGATGGGGCAGGCGGCGACCAGCAGTCGCAAGGAGACCGCAAGAACTCCTCGGCGGCTGAAGGGGCCGGCCAAGAGCCGGGCCGGCGAGATGACAAGCCTGCGGCGGGTGGCCGCAACCGTCAGGCCGAACCGCCCCAACAGGCGGGCGGCGGCATTCGATTTGAGCCGCCCGAACAACACGGCGACAAGCAATCCCAATCCGACCCAGGGGCAGGCGGGACACGGCGGGCGGGCGCCCAACCCGACCCCGCACTCCGCGCCCAGGGGGGAGACCCGGACAGCCCCGGCGGGCAGCGGGGCCAAGACCCCAGTACGCCCGGCCTCCGGCCCGACTCCAACCGCACTCAGCCCACGGGTAGCGGCACTGGTCCCGGCCAGGGGCCAGCCCCGCGGTTCGGTCGAGCGGGAGAAAAAGTGGGCGGGTTTTTGACCAAAGATGTGCGCTTTGTCAAAGTCCGGGTCCCGGCCGGGGACACGGGCCATAGCGACACCCAGGAACGTACGGCCAACACCAGCCCGGCTCGGCCCATCACGCCCTACAGCAACGCCCCGCTCACCGACCAGGCCCACGCCTCGACCCCGGCCGGCCAGCCCATTCCCCTGGAGTACCGGCCCATTCTCGACAAAGAGTAAATGGAGGACACGTTTACTCTTTCAGGCGGACGGTTGAGCAAGAAGAGAGTATCGTCGAGTAGTACACAATGACTCACCCAGACGAAGACCGCATACAGCGCTTTTGTCAGCTCTTCGGCGCACTGGAGGAAGAGGTCAGGCGCGTCATTGTCGGCAATCGGGAGATTGTGCGCAAAGTGCTGACCGCCTTTTTTGCCGGCGGGCATGTGTTGCTCGAGAGCGCGCCCGGTTTGGGCAAAACCCTGCTGATGAAATCCTTAAGTCAAGCAGTGACCCTGGGCGCCAAGCGGATCCAGTTCACCCCCGACCTGATGCCGTCGGATATTGTGGGCACGGAGGTCTTGTCCGAGAGCCACGGCGAGCGGTCTTTTGCATTCAAACCGGGGCCGGTCTTCACCCACATCGTGCTGGCCGACGAGGTCAACCGGGCCACGCCCAAAACCCAGTCGGCCATCCTGGAGGCCATGGAAGAACACCAGGTCTCAGTGTTTGGCCAGACACACCGCCTGGCCCCGCCCTTTTTTGTCATGGCGACCCAGAATCCGATTGAAATTGAGGGCACCTATCCGCTGCCCGAGGCGCAACTCGACCGCTTTTTGTTCAAGCTGGTCATTCACTCGCCCAGCAGCGCGGAACTGACCGAGATTCTCAACCGGACGACCACCGATACACACGCCGAGGTGCGCCCCCTGCTCGGCTCTGAAGAACAGGCCGCGACCGAGGTCGAACAGCTGAAGGGGCTCGTCCGCGAAGTCTTACTGGCGCCGCCGCTGAACTCCTACATCGCCCGCCTGATCGCCTCGGCCACCCCGGGCAATGCCGAGGCCCTGCCCGAGGTCAACCAGTATGTCCGCTTTGGTCCCAGCCCGCGTGGTGCGCAAGCGATGACCCTGGGAGCCAAGGTCAACGCCCTGTTGGATAAGCGGGTGAACGTCAGCTACGACGATATTGTCGATGTGGCCCTGCCCGCCCTGCGACACCGGTGTTTGCTGAACTTTCAGGCCGAGGCCGAGGGCGTGCAGGCAGATACGCTTATTGAGGCCCTGCTGCAAAAGGTGGACAGAGCCTGAAGCCGGTCGTCAGTCTTCCACGATCAGCTGGCCATGCACGTGGGCCGGGTGCAGCTGACACCGGATATCAAAAATCCCGGCCTTGTCGGCCGTAAACTCGACCGTCTTTTTCTCGCCGTGATTAACCACCGTCTCGACCTCGAAGGCCGGGATCGCGAAACCATGGTTGGGCGGGTCACCGGGAATATTGTTGATGACGGTGACCGAAACCGTGTCTCCCTGGGACACGGCCAACACCGAAGGCAGGAACATCTTCGAGCCCTCGTACAACACATTCACGACGGTGAACTTGCGGACCGCGTCCTGGGCCGCAAGGGGCGTGGCCCACGAAACGAAGATCACAAGGCTGAGAGCCAACCCACATGTCCGCCAATATGATCGTTTAGCCATCACTTCCATGGTGTCGTGTACCTCCCGGCAGAGTCAGTGAAAGAGCGGAATGACCTCATCTCGTCTGAATTCATCACAATCTCATCTTGGAGAAATCAGCCATCCCCCATCTCTTTTCCGGGTAGTCAGCCATAAGCGCCATGGTTTTGCAACGCCCTGAGCGGCGCGGCCCCACCCATCCCGCGCCACTGCGGTCGACCACCCTCTGCTTTCCGGCGCATTCTTGCTAAGATAGCCGGCCATGCAGCGGGAAGGCACATTTCAGCTCGTTTCGGAGTTCCAACCCCAGGGCGATCAGCCACAGGCGATTGAGGAACTGCTTGCGGGTCTCAATAAGGGTCGCGGGCATCAAGTCCTGCTCGGCGTCACCGGCTCGGGCAAGACCTTTTCGATGGCCCATGTCATCGCTCGGGCAAACCGGCCGGCCCTCATCATCGCTCCCAATAAGACGCTTGCCGCCCAGCTGTACGGCGAGTTCGCCGAACTCTTCCCCCACAACGCGGTCCGCTATTTTGTCAGCTACTATGACTACTACCAGCCTGAGGCCTACGTTCCCCAGAGCGATACCTATATTGAGAAGGACGCGTCCATCAACGAAGAGATCGACAAGATGCGCCACTCGGCCACCAAGGCGCTGCTGGAGCGCCGCGACACCATCATCGTCGCCAGCGTGTCGTGCATCTATGGCCTGGGCTCGCCCGAGTCGTATTTCGACCTGATTGTGTTTGTCGAGGAGAACACCGAGGTTGATCGGGACGCCCTGCTGCGCAAACTCGTCGATATCCAGTATCAGCGCAACGACTTTGACTTTCATCGCGGCACCTTTCGGGTGCGCGGCGACGTGGTCGAGGTGTTCCCGGCCTACGAGGAGAGCCGCGCCGTCCGCATCGAGTTCTTTGGCGACAGCGTCGAGGCGGTGGCGGAAATCGATCCGCTGCGCGGCAAGGTACTGCGCCGGCTGGACAAAGCCATGATTTATCCGGCCAGCCACTATGTCACCACCTCAAACCGGACTCGGACCGCAGCCGCATCAATTCGCACCGAACTCGAGCAGCGGCTTGAGGAATTACGGGCCGACAACAAGCTCCTGGAAGCCCAACGCCTGGAGCAACGGACCCTGTACGATCTGGCCCTGCTGGCCGAGATGGGCTTCTGTCCAGGCATTGAGAACTACTCCCGGCACCTCGACGGCAGACAGCCGGGGGAGCCGCCCTACACCCTGATCGACTACTTTCCCGACGATTATCTGCTGTTCATCGACGAGAGCCATGTCACCGTGCCGCAGATCGGCGGCATGTACCGGGGCGACCGCTCGCGCAAGACCACCCTGGTCGAATACGGCTTTCGGCTGCCCTCGGCGATTGATAATCGGCCGCTCAGCTTTCAGGAGTTTGAGCACAAGCAGGGCCAGGCCATCTATGTCTCGGCAACGCCCGGCGATTATGAGCTGGACAAGAGTCGGCGCCACATCGTCGAGCAGCTGATCCGCCCGACCGGCCTGCTCGACCCCGAGGTGATCGTCCGGCCGGCCAGAAACCAGGTTGACGACCTGCTGGAAGAAATCCGCAAACGGGTGGAACAGGGCGAACGGGTCATGGCCACCACCCTGACCAAGCGACTGGCCGAAGACCTGACCGATTATTACCAGGACATCGGCATCAAGGTCCGCTATCTCCACTCCGACATCGACACCATTGAGCGGGTCGAGATCCTGCGCGCCCTGCGGCGCGGCACCTTTGACGTGTTGATCGGCATCAACCTGCTGCGCGAGGGGCTGGACATCCCCGAGGTGTCCCTGGTGGCGATTCTCGACGCCGACAAGGAGGGCTATCTGCGCTCTGAGCGCTCGCTGATCCAGACCATTGGCCGGGCGGCCCGCAATGTCAACGGCCAAGTCTTGATGTATGCCGATACGCTCACCGTCTCCATGCGCCGGGCGCTTGACGAGACCAAGCGCCGACGGCGGATTCAGTCGGCCTACAACAAACGCCACAAGATCACGCCCCAGAGCATTCAGAAGGCCCTGGCCTCGCCCTTGGTCAAGGTCTATGACGCCGACTATGCAGACGTTCCAGCCGTAGCCGAGGACAGCCCGGACTATGTGTCCGCCCAGCAGCTGGCCAAACAGATTGAAGACACCCGCAAAGCCATGCAGCAAGCTGCGGCCGCCCTGGAGTTTGAAGAGGCCGCCGAGCTGCGCAACCGTTTACACGCCCTGGAACAGCAGAGCCTGGGCCTGTCCGCCCCAACCGGAACATCCGAGGTAACGCAAACCACCGACCGTCGAACGACGAAGAAGGGCCGCCGGGCGGGCAGAGCCCGCGCCAAGACCACTCGCCGCCGGGCCTCAGCGCAAGAATAACTATGCCGACTTACAAGAAGAAGCCGCTCACTCCCTCTCCCGAACTCACCCGAGCCCGGACGATTCTCGACGCCGAGGCCGAGGCCATTCGGGCTCTTCCGCTCACCGCCGAGTTTGTCCACGCGATCGACATCTTGCAGCGCTGTAAGGGCAAGGTCATCACCACCGGCATGGGCAAGGTCGGCATCGTGGCCCTGAAGGTCGCCACCACCCTGTCATCGACCGGCACGCCGGCCTGTTTTCTGCACCCCGGAGAAGCCGCCCACGGCGACCTTGGTCTGGTCACCAAAGACGATGTCATGATCACCTTCTCCAACAGCGGCAAAACGCGCGAGGTGATTGAAATGCTCGACCGGGCCAAGGCGCTCAACAGCATGCCGCTCATCGCCATCACCAGCCACCCGCGCTCTCCCATCGCCCGCCAGAGCGACGTGGTGCTGCGTATCGGCGCGATCAAAGAACCCTGTTCGCTCGGCCTGACCCCGTCATCAAGCACGACGGCGATGATGGCGCTGGGCGACGCCCTGGCCCTGGTGCTGATGGACAGAAAGCGCTTTACCAAGGCCGACTACGCCAAATTCCACCACGGCGGCTATCTGGGCCGAAAGGCCCGCAAAGAGGCCCGCCAGGAGAATGGAGTGGGGTAAGGCGTCTCAGACAGAGCCATGGGCTGGAAGAAGGATTGCGTCCAGTGCCAGACACTTTCAACTATCCAGCAGCGATCGAACGTGACGAAGACGGCCGGTTTGTCGTCACATTTCCAGACTTCGGGTGGGGAGCCACTGATGGAGCGACCCTTGAGGAAACGCTGGACGAGGCGAAGGACTTACTGCGGGAGCTGATTACCGCGACGATGCGCAAGGGCCGCCCCTTACCCGAGCCATCGCGCGCCAGTAAGCAGCGGCCGTTGGTCATTCCGCCGTTGCAGATTGCGCTCAAAGCGGCCCTCTACGAAGCCTATCGCCAGGCCAACATCTCGCAACGCCGCCTCGCCCGCGACCTGAACATTGCTGAGAACGAAGTGCGGCGGATGTTGAACCCGGACCATGCCACGAAGGCCAGCACCATAGAGGCGGTGTTAGGTCGGCTCGGTGCACGTATCTCCCTGACCATTGATAAGGCGGCTTAGGGGATGCCCTGGCCCACTCGATTCCATTGGGTGTCTGATTGCAGCAGATCAAACAGCGCCTGATTCTCTCGGTTCCTGACCCGTTGAATCTCGGCGTTAATGCGCGCCCGTTGTTCTTCCAGCTTTCGGATGCGATCACCCAGCTTCGCTCTTGGGATACTTGCCACCAAGATCGCGCTGA
Source organism: uncultured Binatia bacterium (SeqCode) (assembly GCA_965243735.1). GTDB lineage: Bacteria > Desulfobacterota > Binatia > Bin18 > Bin18 > JAAXHF01. Next base: position 49,156 of record CBDEVZ010000008.1, on the reverse strand, counting down.
CAGTGGCGGTTCTGTTCAAAGCGCTGATGGCATGAGGCCAACGCCTGGCGGGCACTCGGCGAGTCTGCTATGACAGAGCCATGGACTGGACAGAAATTGTACCCTTCATTGCAGTCCTGGGTGCCCTGGGCGCGATGTGGTGGCGGCTGAATAGCCGGATCGACACGTTGGACGCCAAATTCGACGCCAAATTCGACGCGCTCAACAAGCTGCTGACGGACAATTTACTGGCCCTCAACCGGGAAATTGGCGAGCTGAAAGGCGCGTCTCACACCCACACTCCAGACTGAACAATCTTCGGCCGCCGGGCCATTTCATCCGCGATTCGTTCAGATCGGCCGCAAATAGCCGCGATTTACGGCTGATAATCTTCTACTGTGTCGAATTTAGGGAGGTGGAGGGCTCACAGGGAGGTCTCGATCGCCTCCCATTTTGCAAAGATAGCCTCATGGAGCCTGTCATCGTATCCCTTGTTGACAGCATCTATGTATGGAGACAGTTTTCGGATTTATATAATCAGGCGGTAGTAGTAACGGGCGCATTGGAACTCCCCTGCTGTCTTCGCACTGGAGAGGTTGGCGAACTCGGGTTCGCTCTTGGTATTGTAGGTCAGTCGCTTTAATGCGCTGTCTGCTAATTTCTACCGATCCTTGACTTGGTCTATCCTACTGATTTGTCTCTTTTCTTTCATGTCCCCACACTTGACTGATTTGACTCTGCCATTCTTCCATTTTGATAGGAACAATACTCCTACTCTCACAAAACTCTTGCGGAGTCAGAACTTTTTCTCTAATGGAGTCAAACACCTCGATGTTCTGACGTATCTTTCTAACTAATTTGAGGTCGTAAGTTAGATAAAATTGTACGCCCAACTCTCTTGTACCAAGAAGCCTCATATTCCAAGCGTCTTGAAGATGTTTACCGCCACCTAAAGCCATTATTATGTTCTGCAATTCTACTTCGTCTTCTGCGACACGCTTTATTTTGTCTCTATGTAAATCCTGCCAAGAATATCCGTAATCTGTCCCGCGGGAAATCGACATATGATATTTCATATACAACTTCTCTATCTCACTTAACTGTCCTCCATTGCTATGTTTTATTAACAGCTCAAGTGGATATTTGTCGGAAAATTTCGGCCGCTCAATCAAATCTTTGATACCCTCGAAAATATTAAATCCAAAAAAGGTATCTGCTTCAGGCAGTTTTCGCTTATCTTCAAACACACCGCTCATCATCGATAAGTCTATAACCTGAAATTCTCCCATCTTTATCTTTACTACTATCGCAAATAGCGCCTCTTGAGTTTCTTTTATATTAGGGCGTGTCATCAGTTAGCGTGCCCCCCTGGTCGGCTTTCCTGTCTCGTCTCGGTATACTGCCCTGGTCAGCCCAAGCGAAGGGAGGGTGCACAATGGCGAGACGGTATGCGTTACGCGAGGATCAGTGGGAACGGATTCAGGACCTGCTGCCCGGCCGGGAGGGCCACGTCGGGGGCACGGCGCGGGATAACCGGTTGTTTGTGGAAGCGGTCTTATACCGCTATCGTGCGGGGATTCCCTGGCGCGATTTGCCGAGCCGGTTCGGGGATTTTCGCGTGATTCATACGCGCCACATGCGCTGGAGTAAAAGTGGGGTCTGGGAGCAGGTTTTCAAGCAGCTGGCCGCCGATGCGGATAACGAATATGCCATGATCGACGCCACGATCATCCGCGTCCACCAACATGGGGCGGGGGCAAAAGGGGGGACCCCGCGGCCGAATGCATCGGCCGCTCCCGCGGGGGCTTGAGCACGAAAATCCATGCGACGTGCGATGCGCTCGGGAATCCGACCGGCTTCCATCTCACGCCCGGCCAAGCCTCTGACCTGGCCGGTGCGGAGGCCCTCTTGCCCCATCTGCTGAAGCACGTGCGGGCTTTGCTCGCCGATAGAGCCTATGACGCCCACGAGCGCGTCATTGACCGTTTGGAGCAGGCGGAGGTGACGGTGGTCATTCCCCCCAAAGCCAATCGGCGCCAGCCTCGCCCCTATGATAAGCACCTCTATCAAGCGCGCCATCTGATTGAAAACTTCTTCGCCAAACTCAAGCAATACCGTGCTCTCGCCACCCGCTACGACAAACGCGCTGTCAGCTTTCTCGGAGCCATCTATCTCGCTGCCTCGGTGATCCTCCTTAACTGATGACACCCCCTAGGTGCAAAGTATGTTTTCCTTTGTTCGACCATCCATCCATTTTTATCGGGAGTATCTCTCTGATATCCGCTATGTGAATTTGCCCAATGAGATAAATTGCTATCAAAAGCAATTCTAGTGGGATTATTGGCCATTATGATTTTTCTCTTAAATAGTTTGATCGCCGCAGGCGTTCGTTTGCAATCACGATTGACCAAAGATATCCTAATGAGCTACCGTGATGTCTTTGACGGACCGAGCAACTGTCGGATCAAAACGAACACCGAGCGCATTCATTTCTGTCCTCACCCGCTCAGTTTGTTTCTCCGTCAATAGCTTGGCTGTTCCCTTTGCTATCCCTTCCCATTGATTAACATAATTCACTTGATTTGAGGAAGAGACTTCCGTGTATCGGCCGCCTTCGTCAAAAGAAAAGCGGGTGATGGTGTTGTCCGTGTTTAGTCCACCCGCAAGCAATCCAACGATAGGTACGAACGTAGCCCCGTGCATAGTTGCCTTGGTGTAATAGTACACCCAAACCCTGGAGTCTTGCCTTACGTCGTGCGGTTGACCGAACTGCGCATAGACATCTCTCTTGGTAGAGACGTTCGGTTGCAACATCATGTAACGGCCAACGTCTGTTAGGGCCTTGTTTCCCAGGTTGTAAGAACAGCCGCTCACCACGACGGTAACAAGGCAAATGACAAAGACGATACGTTTCATGCGATTAGCTTCCTTTTCAAATCTCTGATGTCATAAGTCCGGTTCCCACCACAGCTATTCCTCCGGCAGGCGGTACATCCGAATCGGATGCGGCGTGCGCTGGAACTCGGGCAGATTTCGCCACGGCCGGCCGGCCGTCACCCCGCCGTCAACGGCCAGGGCTTGGCCGGTCACAAAGCTCGAATCGTCGCTCGCCAGCCACAGCGCGGCCCGGGCGATTTCTTCGGGCTCGCCGACCCGATTGAGGGCGTGCATGCGGGCGGCGTTTTCCCGCAGAGCCTGAACCTGCTCGGTCCTGGGCTCGGGCCGGCCAACTGCCAGCGGGGTCACGATCGCGCCCGGACAAATGCAGTTGACCCGGATCCCGTACTCGCCCAACTCAAGGGCTACCGACTTGGTCAGCTGCACTACCCCGGCCTTGGCTACGCTGTACAGGTGAGGCGCCATGCCGGCCTCCAGACCGGCCGCGCTGGCCGTGCTGATGATACTGCCCGCGCGCTGGCGCTTCATGACCGGCGCGGCGTGCTTCATGCCCAGAAAGACGCTCTTGAGCAGCACGTCAAAGGTCATGTCGTACTCTTCGACCGGGGTCGTCTCAATCGGCCCCAAAGCGCCCCCAAAGCCCGCGTTGTTATACACACAGTCGAGCCGACCCCAGCGCGACACGACCGTATCAATCGCTCCGCTGACCTCGGCCTCGCGGGTCACGTTCACCTTCAGAAAAGCGGCATCTTGCCCCAGGCTGGCGGCCAGCTCCTGTCCCTTTTCCTCCTGAAGATCGGCGATCAAGACGCGGGCGCCCTGTTCGACAAACAGCCGTACCGTTGCCGCGCCGATCCCGCTCGCCCCGCCCGTGATTATTGCCGTCCGGCCATCAAGTGTTCCCATCCAGACCTCCTGAGTGTGGTGTAGCGTCTCGCGCCTGCGGCCTGTCCCGAGGCGACAGCTCAAGCACGTAAAAGACCAGATCCCAGGTCTGGTCTTCGGTCAGGGCGTCTCTGTACGACGCCATTGAGGAGCCGTCCATACCGGTCATCAGGCGCTGAAACACCGCCTGGGGGCTGAAACCGCCACGAAAACGCCATTTATCCGTCAAATCCCGAGGCGTGATCGGCTCGCCCTCAGAGGTTTTCAGGTCCTGGCCGGAGCGGCCGTCGCCCCTGCCGGTGTCGCCGTGGCAGCTCGCGCAGCCCGAGTCGTCGTAAAGCTGCGCCCCGCGCGCGATGCGCTCGGCAGAGACCGCCGGAGGAGCCGGCAGAGCCAGGGGACGTGGCGCCGGGTCGCGTTCAAAGCGGGCAGAAAACCGCTTTATATAGGCCACCGCGTCGCGAATGTCGTCCGGGCTCAGAAAAGCCTGAAACGCGGGCATCCCGCTGCCAGCCAAGCCGTGGGCCACCGAGCGGTATACATCCTCATCGGTAGGCAGCTGGCCGGTCGGGGTCGAACGGTAGCGGAAACGGGCCTGCGTAAAATCACGCGGTCGGGGACTCAGGTGTGCAGCGAACATCCCCTGGCCGTCGCCCCGAATCCCATGACAGCCGCTGCATTGCCGCTCATACACGGCTTGTCCGGGTGAGGCGGCCGTTGGCTCAGGAGCGGGCTCGGAGGCCGGGGGCTGCGGGTCAGATTGATCAGATTGAGTATGGGTCTGCAAAAACTCGGCAATGTGGCAATCGGTCAGAAAGCTGCTCAGGTCGAGCCACAGCCGCTCGGCCGAGTAGGTCACGACGCGGCCCGAGCCAAAACTGACCTCAGCAGACTGTCCGTCCGGCGTGATAGCCGACACACGGGCCGACACACGGGCCGACAGGCGAGTGTCAGTCAAGCTGTCGAAAAACGCCTGCCACGGAGCGGGAGAGCTCGGGTCGAGCATGGCCAGACGCTCGGCCAGATTTATCCCGTAGACGCCTCCGCGTCCGGCAAAAAACTTGGGGAAATCCACGTCCCGCCAGTTGCGTTCGGCAATCAAGTGGCCCAGGGCCTGACCCATGGGCAGCGTGACCTGGGCTTCCCACTCCGTGCCCTCGGCCCACACAAGGCTGATACCCGCGCCGGCGTGAAAACCGAGCAGCCGCGACGTGAACAGCCGACGGTCCTCGGCCCAGGCCACAAAGGCCGGCCAGCGTGGATCGTCGGGCCGTATTGCTAGATCAGAGTTGGCGCGCGGCTCCGCGCAGCCGCGGGCTCGGACGGAGTCATCGTCGGGTGCGGCCTGGACAAAAGCCGCACAGACGCACACCAGGGCGAGGCACAGCAAGACAGATCGACGAACCATCTCCGGCCCCAGGCGCTCAGCCAAAGATACTCGCGAGAACAGGCATCATCGGACGTCACGAGGAGCCTGGCCGTCCACTTTGATACTCAACTCGCGCAACTGCTTGGTATCAACCTGGCCGGGCGCGTTCGTCATCAGACACACGGCCTTGGCCGTCTTGGGAAAGGCGATCACCTCGCGCAGCGAGTCCGCCCCGGCAAACAGCATGGCCAGACGGTCAAAGCCCAGCGCAATGCCCCCGTGGGGGGGAGCCCCATAGGACAGCGCCTCCATCAGAAAACCGAATTTCTCCTGGGCCTCGACCTCGTCTATGCCCAGCAGGCCGAACATCTTTTGCTGGATGTCCTGGCGGTGGATTCTGATGCTGCCGCCGCCCAGCTCCACCCCGTTGAGGACTAGATCATAGGCAAAGGCTCGGGCTTTTCCGGGCTCGGTGTCCAGCAGCCCAAGGTCGCTGTCGTGCGGCGAGGTGAAGGGATGGTGCATGGCCGTGTAGCGCTGGGCATCGGCGTCATACTCGAGCAGCGGAAAATCCGTTACCCACAGGAAATTGAACTCTTCTTTGGGGATGAGGCCCAGGGCGTCTCCCAGGTGCAACCGCAGCCGGGACAGGACATCGCATACCACCGGCTCGGCATCGGCCACAATCACTACCAGGTCGCCCTCCTGCAGATCCAGGGCTGCTTCAATGGCGTGTTTATCCTGGTCGCCGACAAATTTGGCCAGCGGCGACTGCCAGCCGGACGCGGTCATCCGAAACCAGGCCAGCCCCTTGGCCCCGAAACTGATCGCCAGCGGCGTCAGATCGTCAATCTCTTTGCGCGAAAACCCGGCCTTGGGGACGACAATGCCGCGCACCACCCCACCGCCGGCCACCACGTCGCGGAAGACCTTGATATCGGTGTTTTTGAACAGCTCGGTCAATTCCTGCAACTCCAGGCCAAACCGGATATCCGGTTTATCGGTGCCGTAGCGGGCCATGGCCTCGGCATACGGCAGACGCAGGAAGGGGGTCGGCGGCTCAAAGCCCTTGACCTCTCGACACAGCCGCACGGCCATGCCCTCGATCAGGCCAAAAATGTCATCGGGTCGGACAAACGACATCTCAACGTCGATTTGGGTGAACTCCGGCTGTCGGTCGGCCCGCAGGTCCTCATCCCGAAAGCAGCGCACAATCTGGAAATACTTGTCCACGCTGCTGACCATCAGCAGCTGCTTGAACAGCTGGGGCGACTGGGGCAGGGCAAAAAACCCACCCGGGTTGACGCGGCTCGGAACCAGATAGTCGCGCGCGCCTTCGGGCGTACTGCGGGTCAGGATCGGCGTCTCGATTTCCAGGAAGCCCTCCGTGTCCAGGTAATCCCGGACAATCTTGGCCAGACGGTGGCGCAGACGCAGGTTCTCGAACATTTTGGGTCGTCGCAAATCCAGATAGCGGTAGCGCAGACGGGTATTCTCGGTCGGCTCGGTTTCGTCCTCAATCGGAAACGGCGGCGTGCGGGACGGATTCAGGATGCGCAGCTCATCGACGACCAGCTCGACCTCGCCGGTCGGCAGATTGGGGTTGATCGTGTCCGCCGAGCGCCGCTCCAGATGCCCCTGGGCGGCCACCACAAACTCGGCCCGCAGAGCCTTGGCCTGGTTGTGGGCGGCCGGACTGACCTGCGGATTACACACAATCTGGACCAGCCCCGAGCGGTCACGCAGGTCAATGAAGGTGACGCCGCCGTGATCGCGCTGAGAGTGCACCCAGCCCATCAGCACCATTTCTTGCCCCACCTGACTGCTCCGAGGGGCTCCACACGGGCAGCTGCGCTGCCAGTCGCCTAAAGATTCCACAGTGTCTCCCTTATGCTGCATACGGAAAAGGAGGAACGACCGAGCTGTCATCCCTCTGAACAAGACACGCTATTGTGCCAAAAGTGCACGATGATAACTAGCCCATCACGCGGCAGGCTACTGTCCGAATTTGCCGCTGAACTGCTGAATTTGCTGGGCTAAGTAGGGGCGGGTTTGAAACCCGTCCCTACGAAGGGCGCTGAGCGCCGCGCAAAAGATGGGCGGTGACGACCAGCTGAGCAAGCAGCACTCAGCGTCCGCTTTGTCTGTCCCTGGCAATATCGCGTTCCAGCTTGTCCACATACGGGGCGACATCTGGCTCAAACGCCGGGTGCTGGCACAGCTTGGCATAGTGGGCAAATGCGCGCGGAAATTGAGCCGGAATATCGTCGTGAAAGACACATTCCAAGCCCTGTTCGGCCAGGCGAGTCGCCTGGGCCTTCTCGTTCGAGAACAGCGTCAGTTCGGCGACAAAGCAGATATCGGCCAGCGTGATGGCGTCGCCGACCAGGAACTGCCGGTCTGGCGCCAGGCCCCGCTCAATCCCGGCCAGAAAGACCCCAAAGGCGTCCCGCATTCTGGCCTGGAGGTCGGCCGTCAGCGAACCGTTGGCCAGGGCCAGCAGATACAGCTGCATATCCCGGGCAAAGACCAGGCTGGCGTCAAGAAAGCTGTCGATACGCGCCGCAGCATAGGCGTCCGTGCCGTACACTGGATAGCGGTCCTGGCCCAGGCGGGCCACGGCTCGCATGATGCTGTTGGATTCAAAGATGCCGACCCTGCCGTCCGGGCTGAAGGCGGCCGGAACGGTGCCGAACGGATGGGCGTCCAGAAACGCCTCGGTCTTGTACAAACGGCCCGAAAAGCCGGTCCGCCCCTGCCGTTCGGTCGCCTGGGGCGCCTCGCGTTCGGCATCGGTCAGCGGCCGGGCCTCAAAGTCCCACAACCACTGCGCCAAATCGCGCGGTTTGGCGCCTCTGAGGTCGAGCCGGACACCGCACAGCCGCGCGGCAATGGTGGCTTTCCAAATGCGAGGGTTGGGCAGATAGGAAAAGATGCGCAGATCGAACTCCGGCGTCCCGGACATGGCCATAAGAACCGCCTTTCGTGAAAGGGGGGACGATCCCTGCTCGGGAGTCAGCCTCACCGACCTTTCGGGTATTGGGGGCAAACCTACACAGCCTGCCGCCGGGCGTCCAGCGCGGTCCGCTGCCATACCCCTGCCTGAGCAAGGTCGTGCCGTCTGAAAAATTGTTGTCCAGGAACCTGCCATGCCGACGTAGCCGCATGGACCCGTGCGGCTACGTCGGCTGTGGATACCGACCGGTCACGTCTTTATAGCCGTGCAGGTGGGTTGGCGTGACGTGGACGGTCAACACGCCTGCCCCGCTGTTGATTTGCCCGTAGGTCTCGGCTAACGCCTGTCCCATATAGCGCCCGCCAATCCGTGTCGCCCAGTAGCGCCCCTGGTCTGCATCATCGGACATGACGGCTGTGCCGGCGAGTTCGACATACGCGAACGGTGTCACCTCATCGTCGACACACACGCTGACTCGGGGCTCGTGGCGGATATTGCGGGCCTTGATTGAGCCAGGCCCAGTCATGAAGACAAGGACCTCTCCCTCAAGATCGTACCAGACTGGCACGACCAGGGGCCGACCATCTTTCCGCACGGTGGCGAGCTTGCCGGTTCGCACCGGATTGCGTAAGAAATTCCAGCATTCTTCAGGGGTCATGCGTTCCATGCCTGCTCCTCCCTCTGATAATGGGCTGGGTTCCGCATCGAGCGCCAGCCGTCTGCGAGTCTGTCACAGCCGAGGTTTTGTGCGCAAGACCAGACCGAGACTGCTGACGAGTCTGCCGACACCGGATCTCCTCCCGACTTCTTTTCCCTGCCACGAGGGTTTGGTATGCAGGGACTCAGAAAGGAGTAACACTATGTCAACAGCTGTATCTCACACGAACGATCTGCCTGTCTTGCCAGGTCGCCTGGGCAATCCTGACCAAGTCTTGAAGACCGACCCGCGCACCGACCCCCGCCTGGTTGCCGCCTGTGCGCCCTTTAAGCTCGACGTGGCCCTGCCGCCCGTGCCGGTCAACGCGGACTCACCCTTGTCGGAAAAGCTCGACTTCTGTGCGGCAAGCGAGGCCGGCATGACAACGACGTTTACTGCCCAGTTCGCGGATCTGCCGGCAATTCCGAATGTTGAGCGGCGGACCGAGGTCATCACCGGCGCGGACGGGAACGCCATCAATCTGTATATCCACATGCCCCAGAACATGTCCGGCTCGCTGCCGTGTGTGTATCATATGCACGGCGGCGGCATGGTTATCCTGACAGCCGACGATCCCGGGTATCGACGCTGGCGCGATGAACTCGCGGCCTGCGGCATGATCGCCGTTGGTGTGGAATTCCGGAATGGCGCGGGCAAGCTGGGCAACCATCCGTTTCCGGCCGGTCTCAACGACTGCACGAGCGGACTGCAATGGGTGTTTGACAATAAAGCCAGCCTGGGGGTCTCCAAGATTATTGCGTCCGGTGAGTCTGGCGGCGGGAATCTGGCGCTGGCCACGTGTTTGCAGGCCAAGCAGGACGGACGCCTCGAACAGATTGCCGGCGTCTACGCTCTGTGCCCGTACATTTATGGAGAGTGGGCACAGCCGGACAAAGAGCTTCGCTCGCTGTACGAGAACAACGACTACCTGATCAACCGTCACCAGATGGGGGTGCTGGCGAGCGTCTATGACCCTGAGGGCAAAAACGCGAAGAATCCGCTGTGCTGGCCGTACTGGGCCACAGGCGAAGACCTGCACGGACTGCCCCCGCACGTCATCTCGGTCAACGAATTAGACCCCCTGCGGGACGAGGGGCTCACCTATTATCAGATGCTCATGGCGGCGGGGGTGCCGGTCTACAGCCGGACCGTCAACGGGACCTGCCACGCCGCGGATGTCCTTTTCCGCAAAGCCATCCCCGACGTATACGCGGCCACCATCCGCGATATCAAAGGCTTTGCAGATTCGCTGTAGGTCCGGTGTAGAAGGCCCAGTGTCATGGAACAGATTACGTCGCCTGTTCCTGTGCTGGGGCCCTCTTCGCGGACAGGGGGGTCTGAACAACACACACAACCCGCTCCAATCTACGATCTGGTGTGAATGGGAGCACCACCGAAGGAGGCGAACAGTGATCCGCGCAACCGAAGCAATGCGACAAGCGTTCTCGAACAATGGCGTGATCAAAGCCGAGGGGCTGTTGAGTCCTGCCGAGCTGGCAGAGTGTCGGCGTTGTTTTGACTTCAACCTGGCGAACCCAGGTCCGACGGCTTACGAGGTGTACGAAGGCACGAGCGATTCGCACTACAACGATCTCGGAACCGCCAAATCACGCAAAGTCTACCGACCAATGCTGGAGAAACTGGGGTTCGCGGAGTTCCTGGCTGATCTCTGGGGGTCGGAGCATGTGTGGTATTTTGGCGAGGAGATTTTTGTCAAAGCCGGCGGCAAAGCCGGCCGTACCCTGTGGCACCAGGACACGCCCTATTTCCCGGCCGAAGGGTCTCATCTGGCGAATATCTGGATCAGTTTTGAGGCCCTGCCGGCTCGGAACGCCTTGGAAGTCGTCAGGGGCTCCCATATCGGCCCCATGTACGATGGGGCGGCGTTTATGGACGCCAAGGACCCGACACGGCCCCTGTGGGGCGCCGAGCATTTCCCGCGCTTGCCGGACATCGAAGCCGAGCGGGCCAAGGATCCCCATTCGTGGGACGTGCTGTCTTGGGCTCTGGAGCCCGGTGATGCCGTCGTGCTGCATTCGGGAGCCTTGCACGGCGGAGCGCCGGTTGATGCCGCCTGCTCGACCCGTCATACCGTTGTGCTGCGTTTCTTCGGCGACGATCTCCGCTACCGGCCCTTCCCGGACGCCAAACCCGATTACTTCATGGATCTGCGCGCCTTCGATGTCGGCTCGCTGAAAGCCGGCGATCTGTACAGAAACGAGCATTTCTTGCAGCTGCGTTGAGACCGGTCGCAGGGATGGCAACGGGACTGGCAACGGAACGAAGGGCTTGAGCATGGACTTTGATCCGCTATAAACGTGTTTGGCGTCCGAGGTCGGCATAGATAAGGCGCTTGCCTTCATCGCGGGCCGCAAGGCCCCTTTAAAGCGAGAGGTGTGGGTGCGAGTCCCACCGGACGCTTCGTGAATCCATGTACCTACATCTTCGTCATTCGCAGGCAAGAAAAGCCTTCAAGAAACTCAATGGTCGGACCAACCAACGGCTGATTACCACGCTGATCGGCTTGGACGGTGTGAAAGACGGTGTTGTGACGAAGGGCGAGAAGTTCAGCACGTCATGGGACGACTCAAACCCAGCCGCGGCCGCGCTGGGAGCGAGAGGATTCGTGCTAGGTGCGAGTCTAGCTTGGATCGTGGATTCGGTGGATACGTTTCTGCGTCTGATTCGGCGCAAACCGAGCGTCGTCCAGGACACTCGCCTTCTGGCGGGTCTCGACGCGGCAGGCAGGTCCGTCTACGAGCGCCACCGAGCGGTACTCGCGCTTCCTTCTCTCGACCCCATCAGTTCGGATTTGGTGGAGCTAGCAATTACTTGGCGAAACAACGTGGTCCATCAACTCGCTGAGAACCGGCTAGACGATGAAACGCGAGCCCGGCTATTGGCTGCAGCGGGCGATATTGAGACGCGACATTCCGGTCTCGATATCGCTCGAACACTCTCCTGCTTCGATGGGAACGACCGTCCCTCATTTAAAGACATGGCCTCCCTGGTTGCTGCAACCCAGACCTTCGTGAGATCTGTTGACGAGAGCCTCATCACCAGATTGGATCAACGTAGGCATGCTTCAGACGTCTTGTCTAGACACATGACCGAGGAGCCCGAGAGAACGGCTGAGAGGGTCGCTAAAGTATGGTGCGGAGACACAGATCGGACGTCGAACTCGATCAGGCAGGTCCTCCGGCAGTACGGCTTCACCGAGAGCGAAGTCGAGACGAGAGGCGTTCCCACGGAAGAGATTTGCGACCTCGCCTCCATGGGTGCTAGGGACGTTCGTGAGCGACTCGCGGGCGGGCAGCAATTGCTGCTCACACAGGTTACTGGTGGGTAGCGCTACGCGCTTGTCTACAGGCTGGCCGTGCAGCATGATCTTTCCCCATGGCTGGGGTGGATACGTCGAGTCTGGCCTTAGGCGAACCCACGAGAAAAACTATGGCGACTATTACGTGCAAATGCAGTTCCGTTCGTATCGACTTCCCAGCAAACACAGAGCTTTTCCGACACGAATGTTGTTGCCATGATTGCATCTCGGCCCTGTGGTATGCGACTCAGCGTGGCGGCCCAGAATATCCACACAATCTATGTGCGGACTGCTGCTGGCTGCCGAACGACTTTCGCATCATGACGGGCGAAGAGAAACTGGGCGCATTCATGAATTATGAGTCGGCTGATACCACACGTTTCTACTGCAAAGCGTGCTGGACGGTGCTGTTCGGCGACCATCCGTTCTATGAGAAAAGGATTCTCGTGTCACAGGTAGCCGCGTACAAAGAATTCGAAGGCCTGACGAACGTTGTCCGGATGGAGCCCCAGGCCCGGCATTTCCTGAAGGACCTCAATGAAGAACAAATTGCGGCATTACCGCCCTGGCTTGGCGACCCATCGCACGTGTACCGGGGCGCTGCGAAGAATTTGCTCGAACACTTTCCCACGATGAAAGCCGCGGGCGGCGAAGGCATCGAAATGAACGCACAGATTCTGCTGGATAAAGTCGGCGGCGCTTTCGTGCCCACGGATGAAGCGCGGTTATCGACGGGCCCGCCTTCTCTTAGGCGGCAAGCGGCCGTACAGGCCGGCGAAAACGATTAGTTCCGATTGATTCTCACCTTTGTCAAAATCCGTTTCGTGTTTCTTGATTTCACGGAACTCAGAACGGCGCCCTGGCCCTTGCGCATGGCGTTTGAAGTGTAGGCCATCTCGGTCTGTGTCACCCTCATTGGACTGTATTGGCTGGGGGTGTAGTGTAAGGAGACGCCTCAACTGATCTCGCACTTGCCCCTTCAGCGCTGACTCGCCTCATTGATATGCGGAGCGGCATCAGTCCAGAAATGGCATTGCGATTAAGGAATTCGATGTCATTAAGCCATGGTCGTCACTATCTTGCCATTCCGGGTCCTTCGGTCATTCCGGACCGCGTCCTGCAGGCAATGCACCAGGCTGCGCCGAATATCTATGAGGGCGCCCTCCACGAAATGGTGGAAGGCATGATTCCGGATTTGAACCGGGTGGCCAGGAGTTCCGGGGAAGTCGCCATCTACATCGCCAACGGACACGGCACCTGGGAGGCGGCCCTGACTAACATCCTCTCGCGCGGGGATAGGGTGCTCGCCCTGGCTACGGGACGCTTCGTCGTATTCTGGGCCAGCATGGCTGAACGGCTAGGGGTGGAGGTCGACCTGGTAGATTTCGGCAAATCGGCTCCGGTGGACCTCGATCAGGTAGAAGCCAAGCTGAAAGCCGATTCGAACCGTCGCTACAAAGCGATTCTGGTCGTGCAAACGGACACGGCCAGTTCGGTGAGAAATGATCTCGCCGCCCTGGGCGAGTGCATCCGTTCCTCCGGACACCCGGCCCTGTATATGGTCGATGCTATGGCCAGCTTGGCCTGTGAACCCTTTGAAATGGATCGCTGGGGCGTAGACCTGATGGTGGCGGGCAGCCAGAAAGGCCTGATGACTCCGCCGGGACTGGGTTTCATGTTTTTCAACCGGCGGGTGCTCGAAGCTCGCAAGAAAGCGGACCTGGTTACTCCTTACTGGGATCTCCGTCCGCGAATCCACCCGGAAGTGTTTTATCACTACTTTTTCGGCACCGCCCCGACTCACCACCTTTTTGGACTGCGTGAAGCTTTGACCATGCTGCTGGAAGAGGAAGGACTCGAGGCAGCTTGGGACAGGCATGCGAAACTCAGCCGAGCGGTCTGGGCCGCGTTCGATGCTTGGGGAGTGGGCAGTTCCATTCGTCTCAATATCAACGACCCAAAAGACCGTTCCCACTCGGTCACTGCGGCTTCCATGGATGCCCCTCATGCCACCGAACTGAGACGCTGGACCGAAAAAAAGTCCGGGGTGACCCTGGGCATCGGGCTGGGCATGGCGGAACCTTCCGACCCCGCCTACCATGGTTTCTTCCGCGTCGCCCATATGGGGCACGTGAATGCGCATATGACCTTGGGCATGCTCGCGGTGATCGACGCAGGTCTGAAAGCGCTGAACATCCCCCATGGCGAAGGGGCCATCGAAGCCGCGAGCCGTGTCGTCAGCGAAGCGTAGTTGAGAACCGGTGACGTGGGTCTCAACGAACGGTTGGGGCTCGTGCTTGCTCGTCATTGCCGATCATGACGACAACCCCTTCTCGGGTTTGGCGTTGTCAGCGTAGACTTCGAATTTTTCCTTATCGAAAAAGAGCGGTTGCACTATGCCGCCAGCCTGGTCCAGAACCGCATGGACTTCGGGTACGGCCAGCATGTTTTCCCACACACCGTTCAGTGTCGGGAACTCATCAAGCAGGTCAATGCCTGCCAGCAGCGCGTTGCGTATCTGAGGGACGACGAAGCAGGACGAAGGCCGGACGGGCAGATTGGGCATCGAGTACCGCGAGCGGGTAATCCAAGACGGGGGAGTCCTTGCGGAAATGCCGCCCGACGGAGCTGCTCGCCCCCGTGCATTGTGTCGGTATTGTCAGATTGTCGGCCCTTGTGAGGCGTCAGTTATGAGGCGGGCCGTCTGTGGTGTCTTAAGTTTGAGCCGACGCAGCGCTCTGCCCGCTGCGTCGGCTTATCTGCTTAGAAGAAGATAAAGGAGCGGACGACCACGTTCTTGCGACATGGCGCGTCCGCAGGCGCCGTCGGGTCAAGACACGCCGAGTGGAACGACCAGCGCGACACCGACCCGTCGGTCTCCGAGTCGTAACACTTCAGCATCGACACCTCAGTCGACGTCTGCTGCGGAAACCAGTACCACTCGTGCCCAGGCCGGTAGGTGAACCGCGTCGTCTCCCCCACCCGGTCGTCGTAGATGCGGTAGTTGGTGATGTACGGCTGGTCGGCAAACGACGGCCAGGCGCACAGCACAAACGGGTGCTGCCCCACCGTCTCCATCGGCTTGGCCAGGTTGATCGACATGAACCGCCGCGCCATCTTCGCGTCCGCCTCCGCCTCGGTGTAGTGCTGGCGACGGCCGAAGTTGCGCAGGTTCTTGGTCAGCAGCTCCCGGCACCGCACCCGCCCGCTGTTGTCGTTCAGGTCGTTGTGGACGATGTTGGCGTAGAAGGTATTGACCCCCGGGTCCTTGTTGTCCTGATCTTCCTTGACCGGACCCGTGTACTCTTTGTTAAACACGTCGTGGTTGTACACCAGCGCATCGGTCGCCCCGGGGAAGAAGTCGAGGAGGAGTTGCTCTATCTCCGGGTAGAACACGCGTTCGACCTCGGCGGCGTCGTAGAAATTCTGGCACTTCGATTCGCAGTGGGCGAGCGAGACGCCGAGCTTGTCCATGCACGCAGCGCTGGTGGGCGACAGCCCCGGGTAGTACTCCGCCATCCGCCGCGCGTCGCGCAGAATCTGCGGAAAATAGAGACCCCGTCGCCCGATCTCCTGGTCTTCCTTGCGAAACATTTTCGCCACGGCTTCGCGCGCCGGGTCTCGCCATAGGGCGTTGGACGAGACGACCGAGTAGGACGGCTGCTCATAGACGGTGTAGCGCAGCGGCAGGGCGACGCCGCCTTCCGGGGCTTCGATGTTGTTGGCCCGGATATAGTCCAGGCACTCGTCGTAGGTGCGAAAGCCGACGCCCCACTTGGTCTCAATCGGGCCGGGAGGCGCGTTGTCGATCATGTCAATGACCGCCTGTCCTTCCCCCTCGGCAACCTGGCGAAGCGCTTCCTCCATTGCCGCCGTGGTTCCCGCATCCCCGTCCTGATCAAACGACATGTAGGATAAGCCGCCGTTCGCCGCGATAGGGGCTGACTGCCCTTTTGTGAGTTGGAAGGGAGGCACATAGGCCGATGAAGCTGTCTGCATAGCATACCTCTCAGTTAAAGATATAAAGATGGCCGATCATGGCATGCAGGGATTGTTGTTGCAAGGGCTTGCCGGGCTTGGTCACACGCGCCTGACGGGCGATCAGATGTCGCTCGGAGCGTGCTGAATTTTCCCACCCACGGCCTGTCGCCGGGCGTCCGGCGCCTGGAGCACAAACGACGCCAGCCGATCAGTCGCGGTCGGCAAACGGTAGCGCAAGCGTATGGCCTGCTCCGTCGCTGATCACCCGCACCGTCCCGTCCCGGTCCGTCCGCAACAGTTCGACCTCATGCCCGAGGTAGCGCTGCACGATCTCGTGGGACGGGAAATCAAAGCGGTTGAAGGAGCCGAGCGAAGCAATAGCCAGCTGCGGCGAGACTGCCCGAACAAACGCGGCGGAGCTTGAACTGCGGCTGCCGTGATGGGGGACTTTCAGAATCTCGCTCTGGAGCGCCTGCCCCGATGCGAGCAAGCTCCTCTCGCCAGCCGTCTCGATATCGCCCGGCAGCAAGAAATCGACACTGCCGTGGCTGAGTCGCAGGACGAGCGAGGCGTTATTGGTATCCAGACCACGCGTCCCGCAGGGCGGGTGGAGAATCTCAATCCGCACCTCGGATACCGACTCCACCACACTGCCCCGACACATCTCTCGACTGACAAGCCCGGCCTGCCCAAGCGCGTGCTGCAAGCGCCCAAACCGCTTGCTGTCCGCCTCCTCGCCGCTGGACCAGAACTCGCTCGGTCCGAAGTGGGTGACCACGTAGGCCAGCCCGCCATAATGGTCGAGCTGGGGATGGCTCATCACCACGGTATCAACCCGCCCGATCTTTCGGTCCCATAGGAAGGGTGCGATGATCGCCTCGCCCGAGTCAAATGTCGGGCTGGCAAAGCCGCCGCCATCAACGACCATGACCTGCGAGCCCGGAAACTCGATGACCGCAGCGTCCCCCTGCCCCACGTCCAGAAAGGTGACCCGCATATCCTGGCGAAAGAAGCGCTGCCAGGTCCAGTAGGCGCAGTCGGCCAGCAGCACGGCGCATAAAACGAGCAGTGTATATCGAACTGGCTGCGAGGACCGAAAGCCGAGGAACAGACACGCTCCCATGCCATACATCACGGCCAGCTCGAACAGGTTCGGGGTGACGACATCAAAGGCAGCGTACGGCCAGGCGCCGATCACCTCCACGATCCAGGCGGAGACCTGGACGACACCGCCCGCTGCCAGCGCGAGCAGGTGAGCCAACCCCTCGTGGACAAAAAGCAGCCCTGCGGCGGCCAAACCGGCAATCACCGCCACACTGCCCAGCAGGGGGATGATGACAAGATTGGTCACAAATCCCGCAACCGCAACTTGATTGAAGTGAGCGGCGGTAATCGGGGCGGTGCCAAGGATCGCACAGCCGGACACCGCACCGGACAGGAGCCCCCACCGCCACACCCGGCCGGGCCACGGCTGAAGCTGAAACAGTCGGTCGGCGCTGAATTTTTCCCACCACCCAGACAAGCGACTCAGGCCGGCAAAAATGGCCAGCACGGCCACGAACGAGAGCTGAAACGACACCTCAAACATCGCCCCCGGCCAGATCACCGAGATCAGCAGGGCGGCCAGGGCGAGGCTGCGATAGACTTCGTGCTGACGCCCGATCAGAATCGAGCCCAGATAGACCAGGACCATGACAACCGCCCGCCAGGTTGCCACCCGCCCTCCGGCCAGACCGGCGTACAACAGCACCGACGGGATAGCGAGCAGGGCCGCCAGCCTGGGCATGGTCCAGCTCAGCAAAAGACGCCGGCTGCGACCCAGCAGCCACCACCACGCGCTGTAGGCTGCCGCCGCGACGATTCCGATATGCAGACCGGAAATCGCCAACACATGGGCTACCCCGGCTCGGGCAAAGGCGTCTTGGAGACTGCGGTCTATGCCGCTCCTGTCGCCAATGATGAGGGCGCGCAGGATGGCTGCGTTTTGGCGGTCCAGATGGGTATCAAAGAAGGCCCCAATCCTGCGCCGGATCTGCTCAAGCCAGTGCCGGACCGAATTCCCGCGCGTACCGATTTTCTCAATCTCGTCGTCATTCCAGACGAAAGCGGTGACATAGATGCTGCGGCGGGCCAGATAGCCCTCATGGTCAAAGCTGCCCGGGGTGCGGAAGTTGCGCGGCGCACGCAGCCGCACCGGCAGGCGGACGACATCTCCATACTGCCAGGTACCGGACGGGAATCGGACGCTTACCAACACCCGCCCAATGGCTGGCCGAGCCTCGCCCTGAACGTCGCGCTGCATCACTGCGAGATAGAGGCGGGTCCGATGGGGCAGGCGTTCCGGCTCCCGGTACAGCCAACCCTCAAGCACGGTTTTTTGTGGCAGGCTGAGACGACCCACATGCTCGGCCGGCAGAGACGGCTCAAGAACGCGCAACAGGGAAAGATGACCGGCGGCAAGGCTTAGCACGAGACACCCGACCAGTCCCGCCGACCGGAGTCCGGCCCAGACCCACGCCACACCCACCAGACAGGTCGCCAGTCCGACCAGCCCAACCAGCCCCAGCCGGCCCAGGCCTGGCCCAGCAGATAGGCCAGACTCAGTCCGATGAGCAGACGGCGGGACAGGTCTTGCGCGGCATGCCTGAGCGTCACCCGCCCGCCCGGCTCGCGTCCGTGTCCGTCGCCGGCGAGGAATCCACATGACGCACAATGGTGTCGGCCAGCGCAGAAGTGATGCCCGGCACCTGGGCGAGTTCCTCACGGCTGGCGGCGCGGACCCGTTTCACACTGCCAAAGTGGCGCAGCAGGGCC
Organism: uncultured Binatia bacterium (SeqCode); assembly: GCA_965243735.1. Taxonomy (GTDB): domain Bacteria; phylum Desulfobacterota; class Binatia; order Bin18; family Bin18; genus JAAXHF01. The sequence continues at coordinate 30,258 of CBDEVZ010000008.1, read as the reverse complement.
TTGCGTCGGCTGGGACCAATCCCCGGGATGGCGTCGAGCGACGAACTCAGCCGCTCCTTGGCCCGCAGCCGACGGTGATAGCTGATCGCAAACCGGTGAGCCTCGTCCCGGACGCGCTGGAGCAGGAACAGCGCACTGGAGTTTTGCTTGAGCACGATCGGGTTTTTGCGGCCCGGCACGAACACGCGCTCGGCCGACCGATCCACTTCTTCGCTGAACGGGTCGCGCTTGGTCCGCATCTTGGCCAGACCGATCAGATCGACCTGATCGATGGCCAGTTCCTTGAACACCGTGACGGCAACGCCGAGCTGGCCTTTGCCGCCGTCGACCATCAGCAGGTCGGGCAGGTCATTGTCGGCCACGGCGCGCGTGTAACGGCGGGTCAGGACCTCGTACATCATGGCGAAATCATCCGCCCCATCCACGGTTTTAATCCGAAAACGGCGGTAGCGGCTCTTGTCCGGCTCGCCCTCGTCAAACACGACCAGGGAGCCAACGGCCAGATTGCCCTGAATATTGGAGATGTCGAAACACTCGATGCGCTTGGGAGCGGTCCGCAGCCGTAAGCCGGCCCGCAAGCCCTCGAGCGCCTTTTCGCGTTGGTCACTGCCCCGGCGTTTTTCCACAAAGCTGTGCCGGGCGTTCTCGACAGCCATCTGGACCAGGCGCAGCTTTGCGCCCCGCTGGGGACACACCAGCTCGACCTTCTTGCCCTTGCGCTCGGCCAGCAGCTCGGACCGCACCGCGGCGTCTTCGAGCCGCACCGGCAGCACGATCTCATCCGGCACAAACCGTCCGCCCTGATAAAACTGGGTCAGCAGTTCGGATACGACTTGTGTGTCCGGAAACTCGTTGTCAGCAAAGCTGTAGCCGAGGTTGCCGACCAGCTTGCCGGCCCGCACAAACAGCACCTGGCCCTCGATCAGGCCGCCCTCGCGATACAGGCCGAACACGTCCTGATCATTGCCCAGGGGGGCGGCGACCTGCTGTTTTTCGGTGGTCCGGATAATGGCCTGAATCTGATCCCGCAGGCGGGCGGCCGCCTCGTAGCGCAGGTCTGCGGCCGCCTCGTTCATGCGGGCGGTCAGCTGCTGGACCAGTTGGGTATTCTTGCCTTCGAGAAGCATTTGCGCGCCCCTGAGCTGGCGTTGGTATTCGTCCGGCTCAACCGGCAGTGCGCACGGCCCCAGGCAGCGCTTGATCTGGTATTCGAGGCAAGGGCGGGTCCGGTTGCGGAAGACCGTGTCGGAACAGGTCCGCAGGGGGAACACCTTGCGAATGATCTCCAGGGTGTCCTGTACCGCGCTGCTGGAATGAAAAGGCCCCAGATATTTGCTGCCGTCCTTGACCACCTGACGCGTCAGGAGCACGCGCGGCCAGGCGTCGCGGCCGGTAATTTTGACGTGCCAGTAGCCGGTATTGTTTTTGAGCTGGATATTGTAGCGGGGTTTATACTGTTTGATCAGCGTGTCTTCGAGCAGCAGAGCTTCTTTTTCGCTGTGGGTCACCACAACTTCCATATCGACCAGCTGGGCCAGCAAAAAACGGATCTGGGGCCGCCCATCCCCGCCCCGGGCGTACTGCCGGACGCGGGCGCGGAGATTTTTGGCCTTGCCGACATAGATGACCTGACCGTGCGTATCCTTGAACAGGTACACCCCGGGCTGCGTCGGCAGGGTGGCCAACTTGGTGGCAAAGTCGCCCGCCTGCCCGGACACGGGCGGCACCTGTTTGTCCTCGGTATTCATGATGTATTCTGGCCGTGTATCCCGCTGCGTTTGGGTCGTCGGCGACCGGCAAGCCGGCCGACTCCTCCCCTTTTCGTGCTGCAATGTCAATGGTACGAGAGCACGGAACGCGCATCAAGGGAAACGGGGAGTTCTTCTTGACGAAGTCGTTCCCCTTGTCTACCAGACCGGGATGTCGACGGTCTATTGATGGAGGACATAGGAGGAATCACTGGAAACCAATCGCGGGGCTTCTGTTCGGTATCGGCCTCGTGTTTCTGGTTGCCTGCCAGGAAGAAGAGCCGCCGCCCAAGCCAAGGCCGCTGAGTCCCCTGGCGGCGTGCCGGAGCGAGTGTCGGTCGGCCTCGGAGAAGCCCAATCAGGAATGTATCGACAGACTGCGCGCCCAGGAGGCGTTTGACCGGCTGAGCGAGTGCGGCACCCAGGCCGACGAGTACTCAAACCAGTGCCGGGCCGAGTGCGACGCCAAACACGCGGGATCATAACGCCGCTGGGCGGGCCTCATCCCCGCCCGTACCGTATGCGCAGATCAGAGCTCGATGAGCGACTCGAGGCCGTCAAAGGTCGCGTCCCCAATGCCGGGAACCTTCTTGAGATCCTCCAGTGACTCGAACGCGCCGTTCTCCTGGCGGTAGTCCACAATGGCCTGGGCCTTGACCTCACCAATACCGGGCAGCGCTTGCAGTTCTTCGGCGCTCGCGGTGTTGATGCTGACCGGCGCGGGCGCGGCTTCGGCCTGAGCCGCCTGTTCGGAGCCTGCCTCGGCATACCGGTGATGGTCGGCCAACGCGCCACCCAGAGGCGCCATCAGCAGGGTCAGGGCCACGACATATTTCACACACTTTGCCATACGAATGCCTCCTCAGTGCTGTATTCGGGCGTTGTGTCGCTGCACTGCTCATATCGCATTCATTCTGTTTGTCAACATACCATACGACCTGTTTGTCAACGCGCCATACGACCGCCCCCGCTCCTCGTTGACCGCCTCCGGCAAAACCGATACGAAGTGGGCACATGTCTTGATGAAGGAGACTCGTCTGCCATGGCTACACTGATCACAATCGACTGCATTAACTGTGGAGCCTGCGAGCCGGAGTGCCCCAATACCGCCATCTATCAGGGCGGTGTGGACTGGGAACTCGGGGACGCCACGTCGCCAGCCATCTCGGAAGATATTTTCTATATCGTGCCCCAGAAGTGTACCGAGTGCGTGGGGTTTTATGAGCAGGAAGCCTGTGCTGCGGTCTGCCCGGTCGACTGCTGCATTCCCGACCCAGACATCCCGGAGACCGAAGACGTCCTGATTGCGCGCGCCAAGGAGCTGCACCCGGACGAGAGCTTTGAGGGGGACTTCCCGTCCCGGTTCAAGGTCGGTGGGGAAGAAGCCCCGGCTGAACCGGCTGAATCCGCCGACGCTCCCGCCCCACAGGCCAACGGCGCGGCCGAACCAGCCCCGGTCGCGGCTCCTGCTCCGGCGGCGGCACCGGCGGCACCGGCGGCGGTCGCCCCAAAACCTGTGGCCGTTCCCAAAAGAGAGCTGCGCGAGCGCCTCTTTCCCGGTGAGCTGGCCGAGAGCTATGAGGCCGCCCTGTCCCGTATTGCCCCGGCTCGGGCGAATATCGGGCTCGGCTCTGTCGTTGCTCTCCTCCAACCGCTGCTCGGCGCACTGCCCGCTTCGACCAAAAACTCCCTGGAAGAAGCCCTGGATGACCCGCGCTACTTCAGCGCCGCCTCGTCCACCGGCATGAATGTCCTGCTGAACATGGTGCTGTATCCGGCCGTGTGTCTAGCCGCCTATTCTGCGACGGGCGGTGAGTTGTTCAGCCAGCAGGCCAACGCGAGCATTTTTATCGGCCTGCTGATCGCCTCGGGCGAAACCGTTGTCCGCCTGCGGGAAGCCCTGTTTCAAGGCGTGTCCAGCGATGAGGCGCGCTTCCGCGGCGCACCCTACGGCCTGGCCCTGGCCCCCCTGACCGCCCCGTTTCTCGGCATGCGCGCCAAGCGTTCACAAGAACAGGGCGCCATCCCGGTCGAGGGCTATTACAGCGGCGAGTTTGACGAAAAGACAGAGCGCTCGCGCCGCTATGGCGAGGCGTATAGCGTTGAAACCGAGAATAATGCCTATCTGTTGCGCCTGGAGTTGCCGCGCCGCGTGCCGGTCTCTGCCAGGAAACGCGAACTGGGCATTGGTGATGACATGCCCGACTACGAGTACGAGCTGTCCCTGCAGGAAGATCACTTTCTGGTCAAGGGCAGTGTGACCGAACCCGCTATCCGGCAATTGGCGGCCGTCTCGCCCGCTTTTCCGCCCGATTTCACCAAGCGCATTACGTTCGACCGTCCGGTCTCGAGCTTCAAGCACCGCTATCGGGACAAGACCCTCGAAGTGATCCTGTTTCAACGCTAGCGCGGGTCTGGGATGAGCGCGGTGTGAACGCCAAAGACACGGCTCGGTGCAGGCGCGAAACAGTTGTACTCCGCACCTGCACCGAGGCAGACCTGCCGGCCATCCTCGACATCGAACGCGCCAGCTATCCGACCGCCTGGACGCGGACCGCTTTTGTCCACGAACTCCACAACCAGCACGGGCGTTTTGTGGTTGCCGAGCAGCACGGCCACGTTGTCGGCTATGTGTGCAGCTGGCTGATTATTGACGAGGTCCATATCCTGAACATTGCCGTCCAGCCCGCGTGTCGCCGGCACGGGATTGGCCACGCCCTGCTGGACCGGATCCTGGTCCAGGCCGGCCAGGCGGGAGCCCACACGGCAAATCTTGAGGTCCGCCGCAGTAACCGAGCCGCGATTCGGCTGTACCAACAATTCGGCTTTGAGACGGTCAGCGTGCGGCGTGGGTATTATGCCGACGGCGAAGACGGGCTGCTCATGGTGAAAGCGATTGAAAAAGCGGGACAAACCCCGTAAGCAGGACAGCATGCCCCAACGGCGCGTGTTTGTGACCGATGCGTTTGGCGTGTTGCAAGACGCCTGCATTGCCGCAGTCCAAGCCGTCCAGACGGCCCAGTCCCTCAGTCCCCTGACCATCCTCGTGCCGCATGATTCCCTGGCCGAACACCTGCGCCAGGCCATTGCCCGGGCCGGACGCGGCCATCTTGGCGTGCGATTTTTCAGCCTGGCCGATTTTGCCCGCGAGTGTGCCGAAGACCGCCTGGCCCGACACGGCTGGCGGCCGCTGCCACGGCTGGCGGCTCCGCTGATCATGAAACACCTGCTCGCCCAACTCGGGCCCGAGCACCTGTTCGGTGGTCTGGCCGACCAGCCCGGTTTTCCCGCCAGTGTGCTGGCGACCCTGGCCGAGTGTAAAGACGCCGGCGTCTCCGCAGACCATTTGCAGACCTTTGTGACGCGGGCTCGGCTGACCGGCGCCTACCGCACGAAGATTGAAAGTCTCGACACGCTGTACTCCCACTACCAGCGCGTTCTCGCTGAGCGGCGGCTGTACGACGAGCAGGACCTGTTGGACCAGGCCGCGCTTGAGTGTGATGCCCCGCCCGGCGCCGTGTTCGTCTACGGGTTTTACGATTTCAGCCCACTCCAGCGGCGGCTTATTGCGGCCGCCCTGCAAGACCGTGATGGCCTGGTATTCTTTCCCTGGCGGGCGGGCCAGGCGTACGCCTATGCCACGCCGACGCTGAGCTGGCTGCGCAGCCTGGGCCTGACCTACACCCCGCTGGCCCGGGCGGCCGAGTCGGAGCTATCGCGGCTCCACCAGTCCCTTTTTGAAGAAGCGCTGCCTCGTGTCGCCTTGGCTGGCGCTGTTCCCCCTTCCGTCCGCTGCCTGGCTGCGCCGAGTGACAGCCGTGAGGCGCGTGAGATCAGTCGGACGGTGCTCTCTCTTGTCCGTGATCACCAGCTCCGTTTTTCCGAAATTGGCATCGTCCTGCGCGACCCGGACCGCTACGGCCGCCTGCTGACCGAGACCTTCGATACTCTGGACATCCCGAGTTGGCTGTCTGGCGGTCTGCCGTTGCTCCACACCGCAGCCGGCCAAGCCCTGCACCTGCTGTGCCGCATGCTGGTTGAAGACTACGCGCCGGACCGGGTGTTTGAGTTCCTGACCGTCAGCCGGCCACCCGACACGGCGGCTCGCTACGCCCAGCTCGACCGCTGGCAGGCTCTGATCCGGCAGGCAGGGATTGTGGGCGGTGTCACGGCCTGGCAAGACGGTCTGGCCCGGCTTGAAACGGCCTCCCGAGCCGAAGCCCACTCCTCGGACCACGCTGCGGCCGAGCTGTCCGTCGTGCAGGCGTGCCGGGCCTTTATGCGGGGACTGTTTGCCGTGGCCGAGCAGCGGCCGAGCCGGCTGAGCTGGCGCGCCTGGGCAGACTACAGCCTGCGACTGTACCGTACCTATAGCAGCCCAACGTCGCATACCGATCAAATCGAAGCGCTTCTGCTGGAGTTGGCCCAGTTCGATCTTCCCGGCAGCCACCAGCTGAGCGCCGAGGCGGGTGAACCGAACCGCTTCAGCATGTCCAGCCCAAGCCTCGAAGACTGGGCCACAGCCGTCAGCCAGGCCCTGGCTACACCCCACCCCACGGGACAGACCGACGGTGTTTTCATCGGGGATCTGGCCGCTGCTCGTGGCCGGCGTTTCCGGGCTGTCATTATCCCCGGTATGCTTGACGGAGGCTTTCCGCGCAGCGTTCGCCAAGACCCGCTGTTGCTCGACGCCGAACGCCAGCACCTGGCCGAGACGCTCGGTTGCGAGGTGGCCCAGCGCGGGCAGCGGAACGAAGAGGAACGTCTGCTCTTCTGCTTGGCCACCCAGACTGCGGTTGAGCATCTCATCCTGAGCTATCCCAGCCACGACCAGTTGAGCGGGCGGCCTCAGCTGCCGTCCTGGTATCTGCTGCGCGTTCTTGAGGCGCTGCGGGGCCGGGTGCAGACCTTTGCCGATCTCGAAGCCTGGAGTCAGCGCGTCCCGCTGGCTCCGGTGTATGCCGGACCCGTTCAGCAGGCTCAGGATTCCCTCGAGTTCCACCTGGCAACGGTGGAACAAGCGCTGGCCGGCGGCGATATGGCTGCCCTGGGCTATCTGCCACTCGCCATGCCCGCCTTTTCCGCAGCCCAGCAGGCGGTCGGCCAACGCCTGGACAGCCCACGCCTGACCGCCTTTGACGGCCTGCTCGAAGCTGCCCAGGCCAGACACCGGTTGCGTCAGCTCTTTCCGACCGGGGTGTGCGTCTCGCCGAGCGCTCTCGAAACCTACGCCCGGTGTCCCTTCCGGTACTTCCTCAGTCAGGTGCTGGGCCTGACTCCGAGGGATGAGACTGAAGGGTTGGCGGGCCTCAGTCCCCGCCAGCGCGGGCTGCTGCTGCACGCCATCGTATCCGACTTCTTCTCCCAGCTGCGGAGGGCCGGGCAGCTTCCCGTGCACGACCAAGATCCCCAGCTTTTGATCCAACGGCTGATGCATATTGCGGACACGCATTTCAGCCGCTTTGCCGACATCCAGCCTACTGGCCCGTCTCTGCTGTGGGAGCTGGAACAGGAACGTCTGCGTGAACGCTTGATGCGCCTGGTGTACTACGAAGTCGCGGACCAGTCGGAATTCGTGCCCCGGGCCTTTGAGCTTGACTTTGGTTCAACACCCGACGCTGAGCAGCATGAGCCAGCCGAGGAGCGATTTTTTCCCGACCGACCGGTCGGCTTTGACCTGGAGGACGGGGAGTCTATTCACCTACGGGGCAGGATTGACCGGATCGATGTGTCCAGCGCTGGACCACAGGCCCGGATCATTGACTATAAGACCGGCCGCGCGCCGCGCGGTCGATTCGCCCGCGGCACAGCCCTGCAACTCCCGCTGTATCTGTTTGCGGCCCGCAGCCTGCGGCCCGACCTGGTGTGGGAATCGGCCGGCTATGTCGGGCTGGGCCAGCGGGTCCACACCCCGGCTCCGGCCTTCAGCTCAGAGACCTGGCCGGAGGCGGCAGGCGTGCTGCGGCAGATCCTGACCATCGTCCTGAAGGGGATACGCTCGGGCTGCTTTTTTCCACACCCGGACACCTGTCGCCCGTGTCCTTTTTCTGACATCTGCGGCAGTCAGGTCGAGCAACGCATGCGGCACAAACGTCACGACCCGCGCTGGGCCGTGATGCACCAGCTGAACGCGATCGACTGAGGGGAGAGCGTGGCCGACGGTACGCAACACAGGGGAGCGATGATGACCACCCATCGAGAAGAGATCAGCGCTCCCCTTCAGATGGGTGAGACGGACGCCGAGCCACGGCGGCAGGCCGCGACCGAACTCGACACCAGCTTTCTGGTCGAAGCCGGGGCGGGCACGGGCAAGACGAGTGTGCTGCTCCAACGGCTGCTGACAGTGCTGCGGACCGGTCGGAGCCGCCTGGAACGGATAGCCGCCATCACCTTCACCGAAAAGGCGGCGACCGAACTCCGCATACGGCTGCGGACCGAGATCGACACCGCCCTGAGCACCCAACTCAGCCAGACAGAACGGGACAATCTGCGCGCGGCCCGTCTGCAGCTTGAGCGAGCCTCGATTCTGACTGTCCACGCCTTTTGCGCGTTGCTGCTCCGTGAGCGGCCGCTTGAGGCACGGGTTGATCCGAACTTCAGCGTCCTGGACGGGGTCGGCAGGCGGGTCATTCAGGAGCAAACCTGGCGGGACTGGCTGGCCCAAGAGATGGAGTCGAGGCCCGACAGCCTCAAAACCGCCCTGCGAGCCGGTCTCAGCCTGGCCCATGTGCGGGCCGTGCGCGACTTCGTGGTTGAGCAGCGCGACTGTGTGGCGCTCCTGCCCGAGCCGCTGGCCTCCCCCCTGCCACAATTCCGGCACGCCTTTCAGCAGGCTGCCGAGCGGCTGTCCCAACTCGGGTCCGCGTGCAGCGAGCCGAGCGACCGGGCCTTTGTGCAGCTGACGGATCTCAGCCAGCAGCTGCCCGACCACGACGCTGACCCGCTTTGGGAGCGGCTGCTGTACAACCCGCTGGATCTCTCGGAGCGACTTGGCAACAAAACGCACTGGCACCCGGCCTCCAGCCTGGACGAGGTCCGCAGCTGTTTTGCCCAGCTGCGTGTCGCCCACCGCCAGGCCCGCGCAGCCTGGGTACACAACCACACGCTTGAGATTGTCCGCTGGCTGGGCGGCTATCTGGCGGTGTATGACGAGACGAAACGCCAGAGAACGTGTCTGGATTTTCCCGATCTGCTGCTCTCCACCCGGGATCTGCTGGCCAATAACCTGGAGGTTCGGCGGTATTTTCAGCACAAATTCGATTTTCTTCTGGTTGATGAATTCCAGGACACCGATCCCCTGCAAGCCGAAATCGTCTTTTTTCTGGCCGAGCACACGCCACGAGCGCGCGACTGGAGCAAGGTCGTGCTGAAACCCGGCAAACTGTTTCTGGTCGGCGACCCGCACCAGTCTATCTACCGTTTTCGACGGGCCGATTTAGACGTCTATCGGCTCGTCCGGACCATCGTCGAAGGCCAGGGCAAGGTTGTTGGTCTGTCGAGCAATTTCCGTACCCGGGCACCGATTCTGGACTGGATCAACGACACGTTTTCCCGCGTTTTTGCCTCCGCCGCGGCTGAAGACGGCCTGCAATACCGGCCACTCCAACCAATCCGTCAGGAAGAGCCCCAGGACAACCCGTCGGACCCCCTCGACTCGGGACCGGCGGTCATCCCCGTGCCGGTCCCCGCAGCCCGGCTGTCGTCCCGACCGAAACGTGAAGACCTGCGCCGGGCCGAGGCCCAAGCCGTGGCCGACTTCCTCACCCGCCGCCTCGGGGAGGGAGACCAAACGCTCAGCCCCGGCGATATTGCCGTGCTGTTTCGGACCTATCGCGCCATGGACGCCTACGAGGAAGCCTTTCAGAATGCCGCCATTCCGTATCAGATTCTGGGCGGGCGCCAATATATGACGCGCGACGAGGTTGAGGAGCTACGCGTCCTGCTGCGCGCCATCGACAGTCCGGCCGATAGTACCGCCCTGGTGGCGAGCTTACGGTCGTCCCTGTTCGGCTTTTCCGATGAGGCGCTGGCCCACTTCGTCGGGGCGGGGGGAGTCTTGCAGTACTCCGGTGGGCCATTGCCGGACGGGCTGCCGGACGCGGACCGTTTTGCCGCGGCTTTTACGCTGTTACGTGAACTGCACGCCCGCTCTCGGCAGTGCAGCCCGTCAACATTACTGTACGAACTCTATGCCCGGACCCATCTTCTGCCCCTGTTCGCGCTTCGCCCGCAGGGAAACCAGCGGACGGCTAACCTGCTCAAGCTGATCGAGTTGGCCCATAGCCTGGCCGACCAGGGCATCCGCAGCTTGAGCGCTTTCAACCGCTTTCTGAGCCATCACCATCAGGCAACCGAAGAGGGCGAGGCGGTGATTGCCGAAGAGCATCATCCGACCGTCCGCTTCCTGACCATCCATAAGGCCAAAGGGCTCGAGTTTCCGGTCGTGATTCTTGCCGATGCGGTCCTCACCCCAAGCCGTCCGAGTCGAACCGGCCTGATCGAACGCGGCTACACACCGGCGTCAATGACATCCGCTGAGGGAGAGTCAGACCAGCTCTCCCAGCCCCAGGGCCGTCTTGAGCTGCGACTCGGCCCACACTCCCTGGCCTGGCAAACGCTCGGCTGGCAGGAGGTCCTGTCCCGTGAGGGAGGCCGCGAGGAGGCCGAAGAGCGACGCCTGTGGTATGTCGCGGCAACCCGGGCTCGCGACCAACTCATTGTGCCCGCGTTGCCCGAGTTGGAGGACACCACCGGCCAGAGCCTGTGGCGAGTCTTCGAGGACCAGACCACCGAACCCCGGCCGGACTTCCCGGCTCCGCAAACCGATATGCCCGCCTCAGACCGCCCGGGGCTTATCCGTTCGGGGCCACTCCCCCCCATCCTGCCCGATCAGGCCGCGTTGGCGCGCTACCAAGCCTGGCAGGCGGAGCAGCGGGCGATCGGGCAACACGGCAGACGGCCACAGACCGTGTCTGAGCTGAGCGTCGAGTCTCTCATCCACGCCGCCTATGACCACACCGAAAAGGGCAACGATGATAACCGCTGGATCAGAAAGAGATCATCGTTGCCCTTTGCTCCCAGGCCGCTCGGTCACGCCCTGCGTATGGCCCTGAAGCGGGGCGCCGAGCCGAACCTCGACACAGTCTGGAACAGCCCACTGCTGAACAGAGCCCGCGCCGCCCAGGAATGTTTTGCCGAGCTGCCGTTCAGCCTGCACTACCAGACGCAGTCTCGCACCGACACGGTCCTGAACGGCGTGATTGACCTGGCCTTTCTTGAGAACGGATCCTGGGTCATTGTTGGCCTGAAGGACGACGTACTTTCTGACGGGCAGGCCGAGCCCCGAGCTGTCCGCTACCGCTCCGAGCTGTCCATGTATGCCCTTGCCCTTGAGCAATTGAGCGCCTATCCGGTACAGGATCTCGTGGTCCTGTTCGCCCGCTCGGCCATAGACGTGCACTTTGCCTGGAATGACCGGGCCCGGGCAGACGCCCAGACCCTGCTTGACCAGACCCAACCCAGACCCAACCCAGACCCGAAAGGTGAATGAGGATAAGTGGCCGCAGAGGAAGAAGCACTGTTCACCGTATTTCACTGATGAGCCAACTGCATGAGCCAGACCGTGACAACTGCTGCGTTTCCTGAACAGGAATTTTACCTCAAAGAATTTCGCGGCAAGAGCTTCCTGTTCAGCCTGCGAGCCAGAGATTTGCGAGACGCGGCAGCGGTCGAGACGCTGGCCGAGGTGTGCCAACAGCTGACGCGCAATGAAGCGCGGCTGATCGTGCTGATCGAAACCGATGACTCGGACCGGCGCTGGCTGGAACGTCTGCGCACGGCCATGGCGGTCCGGTTTGTTTCGCTGCCGGCTGGAGCTGAGGACAAGCTCGTCCTGGAATACGTGTGGACGGTTCTCAGAACCCGCCCGCTCTTTGTCGGCCTGTGGCCAGCCCCTCAGGGGCGCATCGCCGGGCAACGCCTGGCCGCTCGTCTCAAGGTGCACAAGCTCGTCATCCTCGACCCGGACGGCGGTCTCAGCGCCGGGGGCGGCCGGGTGTCTTTCATGAACGGAAGCGTGCTGAACGAACTCCTGCGTCAGCCCCAGGCGGCCGGCCCGGATGTCCACCGCCCGCTGTTGGACTCGATCCGGGCGGCCTTGGAGGGTGGAGTCGGCTCAGTGTCGCTGTGTCGGCCTGCGGATGTCGCACGGGAGCTGTTCACCTATGAGGGGCGGGGCACGCTCTTGACGCTGGCCGATTACTGTCGGGTCGAGCCGTTGGGGCTCGACGATTTTTATGAGGCCGAGCGGCTGATCCAGCGCGGCGAACGCGAGGGTTACCTCAAACCTCGGAGCCAGCAAGAAACGGTGCTGCTGCTGCTGCACGGCTACGGCGCCCGGCTCGGAGCGGTGGGCGGAGAGCTGGCCGGATTCTGTGCCCTGCTGCCCTATCCCGGAGAACAGGCTGGAGAAGTCGTGGGGCTGTACACCATCACCCGTTTTCAGGGTGAGGGAGTCGGTGGCCGTTTGGTCGGCACGATGATAGAACGGGCTCGGGTAGCCGGTTTGGGCTATGTGTTTGCCTGTACCTCCCAGGCTGGGGCGAGCCGTCTGTTCGAACGCTGTGGTTTTCGGCGGGTGACGGCTGAACAGGTCCCGGCCGACAAATGGCAGCACTACGAGCCGGCCAGGAAAAAAACCATACAGGTGTATCGGACGGACCTCACGGTCAGACAGGCGGACCTATGATTGTCGGCATTGATATTGGCGGGTCAACAACCGACGCCGTTCTGCTGGACAAAGAAACGATCCGGGTCGAAACCCTGGAGACCGGCGACCCGCTAGCGGCGGCGGCCGGGGCTTTGGGCAAGCTGTTGAACAGTGCCGGACACAAACTGACCGATATTCAGGCGATTGCCGCCAGCGGTGGAGGCAGCCACCAATTGGCGGACCAGATCTTTGGCGTACCGGTGGTAAAGGTTCCGGAAATCACCGCCATCGGGATCGGCGGGAGCAGCTTGGCCGGCCGGTCGGACGCGCTCGTCGTCTCCCTGGGCACGGGAACCGCCCTGGTTTCCGTACGCCAAGACCGGATCCTGCATCTGGGCGGCACCGGCATAGGCGGTGGCACGCTGCGCGGTCTGGCACGCCATTGTCTCGGCATTACCCAGCTGGAGACGCTTGAACAGCTGGCCGCCCAGGGAGATTTAAGCCAGATTGACCTGACCGTCGGCGATATTGCGGGCGGACCGGTCGGCATTGTCTCGGCCAAAGCGGTGGCCAGCCATTTCGGCAAACTCCAGACCGACCCGTCTCAAGCCGACAAAGCCCTGGGTCTGGTCAACATGGTGGCCTGGATTACCTTCAGCCTGAGCATGTTTGCGGCTCAGACCCGTCAGCATGAACACATTGTCTTTACCGGAAAACTGACCCGCTTGGAGGCGTTCAAAAAACGGCTCGCGGCGCTGACGCCCCGTCGTGGCGTAGATTTCAGCATCCCTCCCCACGCCGAGTATGCGACCGCTATTGGCGCGGCCCGGACCGTCAGCAGGACCACTCAGACCGAGGGCGCTCCTGCCGAGCCAAGTGCCAATCCGTCTCTTGACTTCTCGGCCAAGCGTTCTTAGGATGGGGGGGCGCTCCATCGCGGACCAGGATGTAGCGCCTAATTGGGGAGCCTTCCTAACCAATTTGTACCGTTTAGGCGACACTATTCCACCGGCACGTTCTGTGCCCCTCATTCTCGCCCGGACTGCTACCGGCGCCGTTCACCCGTACTGTGCCACCAGATCACACATATAGGGGTCCTATGGAAAAACGGAAAGAAACCAGCAGGAAAAAGCCGCCTTCCGCCTCAAAAGGAACGGGTGCCCGCACCGCGACAGCCTCCCATGTCCTTTCCGCTCCAAAAGCCGCACCGGCAGAAGACATTGACGGCGTCATGTCTATCCTCGAGGAAATAGACGTCGAAGCGGCCGACGTGCTCGATGACGAGAATAATATCAGCATCGAGATTCCCAAGCGTGGACAGGACGACTGGGAGGAAGAGACGGTTGTGGCCGAAGAGCCGCAGATCACCGACACCTCAGACCCGGTTCGCATGTATCTTCAGGAGATGGGCAATATCCCGCTGTTGAGCCGTGAAGAAGAAGTGGCGATTGCCAAAGAGATTGAGGCGGGCGAAAAACGCATTAAGCAGGAAGTCTTCTCCTCGCCGCTGGCCCTCCGCTATGTCGTCTCTCTGGGCGAAAAGCTCAAACAAGAAGAAATCGAACCCCGCTATATCTTTGGCGACGACGAAGACGTCGAGGCGACCGGCAAGGAAGACCACCGGATTACCCTGTTCCTCGGCAAGCTGACCTCGCTGAAACGTATCGCCGGCGAGATGGCCAAGCTCGATGAGCTGAGGCGCAAACGCCTGCCGGCCAAAGAACGTCAAAAAGCGGTCAAAAAGGCGAGCGATGTGAAGCACAAAACGCAGCTCGCCCTGGAAAGCGTTCCCCTCGGTCGGCGTCATATCGACGTTATTGCCGCCAAGCTCAAAGAAGTCGGCGATCTGGTAGAGGAGAGCCGACGGGCGGTCCGCTTTCAGGAAGAAATCGTCCACCGTAAGGCGTCCGAGATCGTTTCTCTGTCGCGCGGTCTGAAATCCGGCGTCCAGCGGGCGGGCAGACGGCCCGAAGAGCTGAGCAAAACCCAGATCCAGAAAATCCAAAACGCGAGCCAGGTGATCCACACCGCGCGGCGCAAGGTCCAGAAAATCGAAGCCGAGTTAGGCATTAGCAGCGAGGACTTACACAGCTCGCTGTACAGCATCTCTCGCGGCGAAGCCCAGGCCCAAGAGGGCAAACGGCGTTTGATCGAGGCTAATCTGCGCCTGGTTGTCAGTATTGCCAAACGCTACGTCAACCGCGGTCTGGGCTTTTTGGACCTCATCCAGGAGGGCAATATCGGCCTGATGCGGGCGGTGGAAAAATTCGAGTATCAACGCGGATACAAATTCTCGACCTATGCCACCTGGTGGATCCGCCAGTCGGTCAGCCGCGCCATTGCCGACCAAGCCCGCACGATCCGCATCCCCGTCCATATGATCGAAACGATCAACAAAGTGCTGCGCACCTCGCGCTATCTGGTCCAGCAGCTCGGACGCGAACCTTCGCCCGAGGAGATCGCGGCCCAGATGGAGGTCCCGGCCGACAAGGTCCGCAAGGTCCTCAAGATTGTCAAAGAGCCGGTGTCCCTGGAAACCCCGATTGGCGATGACGAAGAGAGTTCGCTGGGTGATTTTGTTGAGGACCGCCAGACCCTGTCTCCGGCCGACGCCGCCATGGCGCTGAGCCTCGAAGAGCAAACCCGCAAAGTGCTGGCGACGCTCACCCCGCGCGAAGAGCAGATTCTGCGCATGCGCTTCGGCATTGACGAAAAAACCGATTACACCCTGGAAGAAGTGGGCCAGCGCTTCGCGGTCACCCGCGAACGCATCCGTCAGATTGAGGCCAAGGCGCTACGGAAATTACGCAATCCGACCCGAGCCAAGAGCCTCGAAGCGTTTATTGACGGCTAAGCCTGACATCGGCACGGTGAACGAGGGTGAGCCCTTCATCAAGAAGAGCGTACTGGGAGGATATGTGAGTCAGAAAAATCTGGAGAAACAGCTGAAAAAATGGCGCGAAGACCGCGCCCGCAAAACGCCGGCCCAGGCCCCGGCCGACCGGCGTACTCTACGCGTCAACGGCCAAGACGTGATTGTCATCAAACGTGGCCGCAGCAAACTCAACAGCGTTCAATAGAGGCTGACACCTTCCCACCTGCGGTTTCACTGACGCGCCGGTGTTGTCCGCACGGGCTACCTCTAGCTATCGAGAACGGCATCTTTGACCGCCCGACAGAAGTCGGTGGTTGAGGACGAACCGCCCTGGTCAGGGGTCAGAACCTGCCCCTCGGCATAGATGTGGGCGATGGCCGCCTCGAGACGGTCCGCCACGTCCTGCCAGCCAAGATATTCCAACATCAGTGCGGCCGACAGCAGGGTTGCAGTCGGGTTGATGATATTGCGACCGGCAATATCCGGGGCTGTGCCGTGGGCGGACTCGAAATAGGCGTAGTTCTCGCCATAGCAGCCGCTGGGCGCCAGCCCTAGCCCGCCAATCGTGCCGGCCGCCGCGTCCGAGAGCAGGTCACCGTACAGATTCGGCATCACCACAACGTCAAACTGACTCGGGTTTGCCACCAGACGGTGGGCAAAATCGTCGACAATATACTGGTTATACTCGATATCGGGGTAGGCTTTGGCCGTTTCTTCGGCGACTTGCCGAAACAGGCCATCGCTGCTCCGCAGCATATTGTACTTGCTGGTGCAGGTGACGAGCCTCCGGCCGCCTCGGGCCTTGCGTTTGCGGGCCAGCTCACAGGCAAAGCGGACGACCCGCTGGGTGGCCTGGACGGTAATCACCTTGATGGCGAATTTGCCGACGAGCGTCGTATCCAGGGGTTTTTTGGTCAAATAGCTGGTCACACTCGTCTCGGGCAGAGCCGATAGCACGCCGAGGTCTCCCTCAATGCCCATATACAGGTCTTCGAGGTTCTCCCGCACAATGACCAAATCTATGCCCTCGGGCTGTTTCAAGGGACTCTGGAAGCCGGGCAGCCAGCGGGTCGGGCGCACGTTGGCATAGGTCTGCTTGCCCCAGCGCAGATAACTGATGCCACCGGTCGTGCCGTTTGTCGACCCGAACAGGGTCGTGTCAGACTGATCAATCGCTCGGCACAAAGCCTGGTGAAAATCCCGTCGCGAACCGTACTGCTTAACCCCGTCTTGTCCGATGGGGAATTCGATAAACTCGATATCCAGGGCCAAACTCTTCAACAGGTCGAGCGTCGGCGCCATCGCCTCCGGGGCAGCATCATCGCCAGGAATGATAACAACACGTTTCGGCATGGAATTGCCCTCCTCTATCGGTCAAACACGGGGGATGCGATCCGACCCGGCTGGTCAACGTATCTCTTCGCTCAGGCGATCGTCATCGTCCACTTTGGAGCCGAGTGGTGCGATAGTTGCGCCCCGGCACCACTTTGCCCAGGATGACCGGCGCCTGGGCGCCGGTTGCCCCGAGCACATTTGACGCCATGCCGTGCAGCGTGGCGTAGGCCAGTACCGCGAAGGCCAGCGCTTCAAGCGCCTGACTCTCAAAGCCGAGGTCTTCCAGCCTGCGGATCTGGACCTGGGGCAGAGCCCGCGCCAGCCACTCACCCAGCACCGGGTTGAGGCTGCCGCCGCCGGTCAGCATGATCTCATCCAGCCCACCCTGCGGATACACAAATCTGCGGTAGGCGCGGGCCATGCTTTCGACCGTCAGCGCCGTGGCCGTGGCAACCTGATCCTCGGCGCTCAGCCGCGATGCTCGGCTGAGAAAGTCGCGGATATACGGCTCACCGAACTCCTCGCGGCCGGTCGATTTGGGCGGGCGGCGGCGAAAATACGGATGGCGCAGAAGTTCGGCCAGTAAGGGCTGGTGGACTCGACCCCGACGGGCCAGACGGCCCCCGCGGTCGTACAGCTTTTTGCCTTGGCTGACCGCCTGAACCACCCCGTCAATGATCATATTGCCGGGGCCGGTATCAAAGGCCAGAACGCCGTCAAGCCCATGTTGGGCGGGCAGATAGCTCAGGTTGGCGATCCCGCCGATATTGTGGACGGCGACCGACCGACGGGGCTGATGAAACAAGGCGTAATGGACATACGGGACGAGAGGAGCGCCTTCCCCGCCCATGGCCACATCCGCGGGCCGAAAATCGGCCACCGTCGTGATGCCCGTCCGGGCGGCAATAACGGCCGGCTCAGCAATTTGCAAGGTGGAGCCGGGTCCCGGTCGCTGACGGGGCTGATGGTAGATCGTATGGCCGTGCGACCCGATCGCCGCCACCCGGTCACACGACAGGCCGGCTGCCTGGCACAGCTTGAGGGCGGCTTTGGCAAACAGCTCGCCCAGCAGGACATTGACCTGGGCGACCTCTGCTGCCGGCACCGCAGCGCCCTGACTGAGCCGCAGTAGACGCTCACGAACCGGGCGGGTATACGGAAATGCGCGAAACATGCGCTGGTGCGTTTGCAAACGTTGGCGGGCAAAGCTGATATCGACCAGCACGGCGTCAATCCCGTCGTGCGAGGTGCCGGACATCAGGCCAATCAGGGTGTGGGTCGGCATGGGGACTCGGACGGAGAGGCGACGACTCAGTCGCTCAGGTCGAACTGAAAAACCGCATCCAGGCCTTTTGCGCCGGCCTTGTTGAAGCTTTCGGCCGAGCCATCAATCACCTGCTGGACCGAGGTGACCTCGGGATCATCCGAGCCGCGGGCCGTAAACAGCCCTTGCAGGCGCATCGCCAGCCCCATATCTCCCGTAATCTTGAGCTTGCCGCTCATAAAGGCCATCTGGCCGTTCAATTTCCCGTTTATCATATCCAGATAATCACTCTCCTTCATGGAAATCGTGATATTGGGCGAAGCGTGCGCACCGGTTTGCACATCGATGGCCTCATTGGCGATATGAAAGTAATACTGGGTAGCCATGCGGATTCCTCCTCTGGGAAATGAAGTCGCCAAAGGCTACCACACTCTGTGTCCTTTGGGAACTAAATCACCCAGTGGGATTGTGTCAGCGGACCAGAACGGCAATATGGGGGGATCGGGCGGCAGCCCGGCTTGGCAGAGGCGCCTGACAGGAGGAAGCCATGACACGATTTGGTCGGCATTTGCTATGCTGTGGCCTAGCCCTCATGCTGGCCGGCTGGGCGGTGCCGAGTTCGGCCCAGGAGACCGGTCCCAGCCGGCCAGCCCTTGAGGCGCACGCCTCGGAGTCAATTGTCGAGATCACGACGATTGGCCGAAAAAGCGGCAAGCCACGCACCATCCCGATCTGGTTCATTTATGAGCGCGACCGCTTTTACATCCAGGCCGGAAATGACGGCAAAACCGCCTGGTATCGAAACCTGAAGAAAAATAGTCAGATAGGATTGAAGATTGGAGATCTTGCTTTCAGTGGTACGGCCCGGTTCGTAGACGACCCGACAGAAACGGAACGAATCCATGAGATGTTCCGTAGTAAGTACTTGAGAGCACGTCTTGCAGCCTGGGTCGGATCGCAGATCGGGCACGGCAGAGTGGTCGAGATTGAACTGCCATTTTAAAAAACTTGCCTGTTTTCGGATAGTTAGAAATTTGACGACAGCGCCCGAATCCGTTACCATTTTCCGATTCTGAGTGCCGCTAGGAGGGAAGCCGATGTTCAAGATTGGAGAGAAGGTCGTCTATCCCGGCCATGGTGTAGGGGTGATTGAGGGAATGCAGGCGAAAAGCATATCCGGCCACGAGCAGAAGTTTTACGTGTTGCGGATCCTGGAAAGCGACATGACCATCATGATACCGACTACCAACGTGGCAGCGGCAGGCCTCCGCCCGGTCATCAGCAAGGAAATGGTCAGAAAAGTCTATCGCATCCTGCGCACCAAAAAAGTCGAAGTCGATCAACAGACCTGGAACCGTCGCTATCGCGAGTATACCGAGATGATCAAAACCGGCTCAGTGTTGGAAATCGCCAAGGTGCTGCGCGACCTGTTTGTGCTGAAAGCCGACAAAGAGCTGTCGTTTGGAGAGCGAAAAATGCTCGACACGGCCCGCAACCTGCTCGTCAAAGAGCTGTCCATCGCCAGTGCGCACACCGAAGAGAAGATCATGGATGATCTGAAAACCATCTTCGCCCACTGAGTTTTCACCCCTGTTCTCGATTCACTCTGAACGGCAAAGGCTGGGATATTCCCAGCCTTTGTTTTTGTCATGCACGCAAACGCGGTCATTGTTGCAGCCGGCAAGGGCGAACGCTTGGGGACGCGGGTGCCCAAGCCATTCCTGCCCGTGGCTGAGCTGCCCCTCCTCGTCCATACCCTGCGCAGCCTCGACCGGGCGCGACTGCTGTCCAGCCTCGTTGTCGTGGTCGCTCCTGAGCGCGAAGCGCTGTGCCGGGAGCTGCTCAATGCCCACGGGCCGTTTCGGTGCACCATCCGCTTGGCCCACGGAGGCTCCCAACGCCAGGACTCGGTTCGCCTCGGCCTCGCCGCGCTGGATGCCGAGTGCGATATCGTGGTGATCCACGACGCCGCCCGTCCGTTCATCAGTCCAGACATCATTCACGCCAGCATTCGAGTCGCCAGCCAAGCCGGGGCGGCGCTGGTTGCAGTACCGGCGGCCGATACCCTCAAACGTGTTGAACAGGTGGACGATGATACCCCCCTCAGCACGGCATCATCGCTCACCTCCCCCGTCTGGACGGTGGTCGAAACCCTGCCACGCCAAAACGTGTGGCTGGCCCAGACCCCCCAGACCTTCCGTGTTCCGCTGATCAGAGCGGCCCACCAACATGCCCTGGATGAGGCGATTCAGGTCACCGACGACGCGGCGCTTATTGAAAAATTCGGTGGGACGGTCCAGATTGTGCCTGGCGAGCGGCGGAATTTTAAGATTACCACTCCAGACGACCTGCGTATGGCAGAGGCCCTGCTCAGCGCTCACGCAAGTGAACGATGAGAATCGCCTCTTTTGACAGACACGGAGGAGCGGCATGAACCGAGCCCGAAAGACGGCTATTTCTCCAACCCGAGACGAAGACTACACCGAGTGGTACCAGCAGGTCATTCGGGCCGCCGACCTGGCAGAAACCTCGGCGGTCCGGGGTTGTATGGTCATCAAGCCGTGGGGCTACAGCCTGTGGGAGAACATTCAGCGGGTCCTGGACGGCATGTTCAAGGCCACCGGCCATCAAAACGCCTATTTCCCGCTCTTCATTCCGCTCAGTTTCATGCAAAAAGAGGCCGAGCACGTCGAAGGCTTTGCCAAAGAATGCGCGGTCGTGACCCATCATCGGCTGGAGGCCGGGCCGGACGGCCGGCTCGTCCCGTCCGGAGAGCTGACCGAGCCCCTCGTGGTTCGCCCCACCTCTGAAACCATTATTGGGGCGACGTTTGCCAAGTGGGTGCAGTCCTACCGCGACCTGCCGCTGCTGATCAACCAGTGGGCCAATGTCGTGCGCTGGGAAATGCGGCCACGTATCTTTCTGCGTACCGCCGAATTCCTGTGGCAGGAGGGCCACACGGTTCACGCCACCGCCGAGGACGCCCAGCAAGAGACCGACCGTATGCTGGGCGTATATGCCGATTTTGCCGAGCGCTACATGGCGATTCCGGTTATCAAAGGCGAAAAGACCCTGAGCGAGCGCTTCCCCGGCGCCGTATCCACCTATTCCATTGAGGCCATGATGCAGGACCGCAAGGCGCTCCAGGCCGGTACCTCACATTTTCTGGGCCAGAACTTTGCCCGTTCGTCCGAGATTCGCTTCTCCGACCCCAGCGGCCAGGAAGCCTACGCCTGGACCACCTCGTGGGGGGTCTCGACGCGCCTCATCGGCGGCTTGATCATGACCCATAGCGACGATAACGGCCTGATTCTGCCGCCCAAACTGGCCCCCCGCCATGTCGTGATTCTGCCCCTGCTGCGCAAGGATACAAACCGGGCCGAAATCCTGGCCTACTGCGAGAGCCTGGCCCAGGAGCTGCGGGCGCTACGCTACGACGACCAGCCCCTGCAGGTCGAACTTGACGTGCGGGACGCCTCAGGCGGAGAAAAGGTCTGGTCGTGGATTAAAAAAGGCGTGCCCATCCGACTCGAGGTCGGACAGCGGGAGCTTGAAGGCAACACGGTTTTTGTCGGCCGCCGCGACCGACAGCAGTCGGAGCGGGTGAGCCAGCCGCGAGCCGAGTTTGTGGCGACACTCGGTGCCCAACTCGACGATATCCAGCACGGCCTGTTTGACCGCGCCCGCCGCTTCCGGGATCAGCATACCCACCGCATTGACTCAAAAGCCGACCTGTACGACTTCTTTACCCCCCAAAAGCGTGACAAACCGGAGATCCACGCCGGCTTTGCCCTCAGCCACTGGAACGGTCAGCCCGATGTCGAAGAGACGATCAAGAATGACCTGAACGTCACGATTCGGTGCATTCCACTCGACGCCCCGGAAGAAGACGGCAGCTGCGTGATGAGTGGCCAAGCCAGCCAGCGGCGGGTCGTCTTCGCCAAGTCGTATTAGCCCGAGACTGGCCCGGTTTGAAACTTGACCAAGACAATCAAACCAAGATCAAACCAAGATCAAACCAAGATCAAACCAAGATCAAACCAAGATCAAACCAAGATCAAACCAAGATCAAACCAAGATCAAACCAAGATCAAACCAAGATCAAACCAAGATCAAACCAAGATGAGCCAGCCCCAGCACTCCGGGAGGGCCATGTATCCTCTGGCCAATGTGGCTGAAGACCAACAGGCGGACCTGTGCGGAATGTCGGCGCCGGCCGTCCTAGGTCTGCTTGCGCTGAGCGTCGTCCTGGCGCTGGGGGCTGTTGCGTTGCCGGCCAAGGCCCAGACTCCCAGACCGGCAGATACCGGACCAGAAGCTGAAGCGGCCGCCTCCGACACGACCTTCCTGTTGGAGGATGTGGTCGTGACCGCCCAGAAGCGATCTCAGCCGAGTCAGGACGTACCGCTGTCGATCACGGCCTTCGACGCCGAACAGATTGACGCCCTCAAGCTGCGCGACCTGAGTGACCTGTCGATCAGCATGCCGAATGTGGCTCTCGAAGACGCCGGCGTGGGGCGGGGTATCGCGAATTTCTCGATTCGCGGCCTGGGCATCAACAGCTCGATTCCGTCCATCGATCCGACGGTCGGCGTTTTCGTCGACGGCATCTACCTGGGGACGAACGCAGGGGTGCTGTACGACGCCTTCGACCTGGAGAGCATCGAGGTCTTGCGCGGCCCGCAAGGCGTGCTGTTCGGTCGCAATGTGATAGGCGGGGCCATCCTGGTCAACACCAAGCTCCCCACCGACCGCTATGAGGCCACGGTTCGCAGTACGGTCGAAGGCGGCGGCAAGGCGCCCAACATGTACGTCTCGGGCACGCTCAACGCCCCGCTGACCAAGACTTTGCGCGCCCGCTTCACAGTCTATTCCAACCAGGACCAGGGCTGGTTTGAGAATGAGTACGACGGCAAGGCGTTCGGCGCCCAGGATACGCTGATGCTGCGGCCGGTCGTCAGCTGGCAGCCCCTGGACACTCTGCGGTTGACGCTGCGCTACGAATATCAGGACCTCGACGGCGACGGCCCGGCAGGCCAGAACCATACCAACGGTTCCGGCCTGTCCCACCCGCTTTTCAACTTCGACCGCGACAGCCACGACTTCGCCGTCAACGAAGACGGCTTCCTGAAGACCTATGTCAACTTCTTCAATGCCCGGGCCGACTGGGACATTCCCTTCGGCAAGGGTACGCTGACCAATATCTTCGGCTGGCGCGAAGGAGCGGGAGATGCGCTGAGCGATGCCGACTCGACGCCGCTCACCTTCTTCCACGGCGGCGGCGCCCAGGCCGCCGAGCAGTTCAGCAACGAGCTGCGCTACAGCGGCGTGTTTCTCGACCGCCTGTTCCTGACCACCGGCTTGTACTATTTTCAGAACGATCTCGACTATCATGAGCAGCGGTTTTTCGGCGACAATATTGGCGGCATGCCGGAATTCAACGGCGGCGGCATCTATGCGGTTGAGACCTTCGGGCTGTTCATGGCCGGGGACTATGACCTGACCGACCGGCTGACGCTGACCGCCGGGCTGCGCTACACCCATGAAGAGAAAGCCGCCGAGATTACGAATATCCTCCGCAACGGGGGTACCCGGTGTCATATCGTGGACGGCCCCGCCTGCCCCAGCCATTTCAAAGACGAGGCGAGCTGGAATAATCTGTCGCCCAAAATCGGGCTGAGCTACCGGTTTGACGACGAGACACTGCTGTACGCCCACTGGGCGCGCGGCTTCCGGTCCGGCGGCTATAACCTGCGCGACTCGTTTTACGATGTGACCAGGGGTCTGTCGGACGCCCAGATCGCCCTGCTCGAACGGCTCGGCCTGAAGGCTGCCCGCGATCTCGACGCCGAGGCGTTCGACGAGGAGCGGATCGACAGTTTCGAGATCGGCTTCAAGAAAACCTTCGGCACCCGCGGCCGCCTCAACGTGGCGTTTTTCTACAACTTCGTCGACGATCTACAACGGGAGCTGAGTTTCGGCGAGAACCTGCCCGTCCCGGATCCGGACACCGGTCTGCCCGTCATCACTTTTGTAGACGGCAGGCCAACCATCCAAACCGTGCAGAACATCGTGCAGGTGATTCGGAATACGGCCGACGCCGAATTCTGGGGCCTGGAAGTGGAGGGGATGTTTGCCCTCAGCTCCAGCTTGATCGCGCTCGGCTCGCTCGGCTACGTCGAGCCGGACTATACCGCGGTCAAGTTCGACCTCAACCGCGACGGCAGGCTGGACGCACAGGACGAGGATCTCAAACCGCCCCGGGCCGCGCGGTGGACCTACAGCCTGGGCCTGCTGCACACGCTGCGGCTTGGCAGCCGCTATCGGCTCGCCTCGCGCATCATCTACGCCTACCGTGACAAAGAGTATGCCAACGACGACAACACCGGGTTCAACCGCCAGCAGAAGATGTTGCAGGCCGGGCTGGATATCCACATCAACGACGGTCAGTGGGTGGTCGGCCTGTACGGCAAGAACCTGCTGGACTCCACGCGATTCGGGAGCGACATCCAGCTGCCCGCCGGCACCTTCTCACCGCTGATGAAAGGTCGGGTCTTCGGCCTGGAGCTGACCTATCACTTCACGGGTGTCTGATCGGCCTGGGGCGACCGTCTCTTCGGAGACGCCCGATCCGCCAGCTCTCGATCCTGGTCCACTGCCTGGTGTCTAAGGAGACACGCTTATGGAACGCCGCCGAATCTATCTCATGCGCCACGGGGAAACCCTGTACCAGCGGGTCGCCAACGAGGGGGCAATCGGCAACGGGGCGCTGACCGAGCGCGGTCGGGAACAAATCGCCACCGCAGCCCTGCTGTTTCGCGCCGTCCGGCTTGACCGCATCTACTCCAGCCCGCTGTCGCGCTCTCACGAAACGGCCCGGATCATTGCCGACGAAACGGGCCTTGAGGTCAGTCTGGACCCTGACTTGGCGGAGATTACGCCGAGCGAGGAGCTGACCGCCAGCCAGGACCTGACCGACATTTTTCGCGCCGTTCAGCGCTTCTTTACCAGTCCGACTACCGGCTGGGACGAGCCGTATCTGGGCGGCGAGAGTTTCCGCCAGGTCCGACAACGCACGGAGCGGTTTCTACGCGGCGTCCTCGCCCAAGCTGACTGGCGGACGCTGTTGGCCGTCGCCCACGGCGGCAGCAATAATGCCCTGCTGGCCTCCGTGCTGGGCATTACCGACGGGCGCGTGTTCAACATTGAGCAAGACTTTGGCTGCATCAACATCATCGACTTTGTCGATGACCGGCCCATGCTGCGGCTGGCCAACTTCACCCTGTACGACCAGCTCAAGGTCAAGCTGTGGGACCACAGCCTCGATATCATCCTCAATCTCCTCCACGAGCGGGGGGTGATCCAGAAAGATCGCCTGCCCTGAGTCCTGCCGTGCGCCGAAAAAATACGGCGTTGGCAAAAATTTTTCTTGACAAACGCCAAAGTTTTTTCTATGTAGTCTGCGCAAACTACTTTGAAGAAGGTAAAACCTTAGTCCAAAGCCGTGACGATCACCCATATCGGGTCTCTCTCACGTCACCGCCGTCTACTGCTGGGTTCATTTTCGCGCATTGCCTGTTGAGAGTATCTTTTTATTGCTTCCAACCCGTGTAGTCTGCGCAAACTATTCTGAGAAAGGTATTCTGTGAGCGTACATCTCGTCATCCTGGGTCTTCTGTCCGAGCGACCGTGTCACGGCTATGAACTGCGTCAGGAGGTCGAACGGCGGCTGTTCGCGACCTACATCAATCTGAGCGGTGGGTCCTTATACTACAACCTCGGCCAACTTGAACGCTCCGGCTATGTGGAGAAGGCCTGGGCCGAACAAAAAGGACGCTACCCCACACGGCAGGTGTACCAGATTACGGCGACCGGTCGCGAGTATCTCCAGACCGAACTGCGCCGCCTGTTGTTTGACACCGAGAGCAGAGAAAAGGTCTTTGATCCCATCAACACGGCCTTGGCCTTCGGTCATTTCGTCAGCCCCAACGAAATGCGCACAGCCCTGAACAAACACCTGGAGTGGGCTGAAAAGCGGCTGGCCTGGGTTGTCGAACAACACAGCTACTGGACAGACCAGAAGAAGGCCACCCTCACCCAGGCCAAGATTATTGAACACGGTCTGGTCCACTACAAAGCCGAGATCGACTGGCTCAAACAATTTCTGCACGAACTTGATATGCAAGACAGCTTCGGTGAACTCAGACAGCACCCTGCCTCCTCGGCTGAGGAGGAAAACCTGGGTCAGTAACCCAAAAGCGGACGAGGATGAACAGCGAGGCCAAGCATCCGCTTTTTAACCATAGGAGGACAGACAGTGGAAGGCTTAAGCGTCATGGATATGATTCATCAGGGGTGGTATGTCAGCTACCCGCTCATCATCATGTCGGTGGTGTGTATCACGATCATTCTGGAGCGGCTGTGGAACCTGGGCGGGATCATGACAAAAACCCTGCATCTGGCCAGAGACCTGGTGAGTCCCTTGCAGCAGGGCGATTTCAACACCGCCCTGGAGACCAGCCAGGCCGATAACAAATTGCCCGCCGGACGAGTGTTCCGTGAGATTATCGCCCGCCAGCGGGACGAATCTCCAGAGCAGCTGTCGAGCCTGGCCGACGAGCGTCGTCTCGAAGAGTCCGAAGGGCTCAAGGGCGCGATCTGGATTCTAGCCACCACCGGTGTCAGCGCGCCGTTTATCGGCCTGCTGGGGACGGTGATCGGGATTATCAAGTCCTTCCAGCAAATGGCGGTTGAGGGCAGTGGCGGATTTACCGTCGTGGCCGGCGGTATTTCCGAGGCATTAGTGGCCACAGCACTCGGTTTGGCGGTCGCTATCATCGCCGTTATCTTCTACAATTATTTCAATACCAAGCTGGAACGGATTGATACGGCCATGACGATTGGTTCCGACCGCATCATCGACGCCATCCGCATTGGCAGGAAAGAAGCGGCCCAGGCTGCTTAGGGCTCAGGAAATAAGGAGACAATCTCATGGCCATGAGTGGTCCCAAAAAGAGGGGCGGACGTGACGAGGTCATGTCCGAGATCAACATCACCCCGCTGACCGATATCTTTCTCGTCCTGCTGATCATCTTCATGGTAACCAGCGTGGCGATGGTCCAGTCGGGCGCCACGATCGATCTGCCGCGGGTCCAGGAAACCGAGTCCGAACCGCGCCAGATCATCGTCACGGTCACCCCCCAGAAAGAAATCTTCGTCAACAATCAGCCGGTCGCCCTGGCTGAGCTCGAACTGTATCTGCGGCCGATCATCGAAGCGATGCAGGATGCCCCGGTCGTCCTGGAGGGCGACCAATCGGTGATCCTGGGCGAGGCGGTCAAAATTCTGTCGGCGGCCCAGCGGGCCGGGGCAACCCAGATTGCCATTGCCGCCCAGCAGGGGGCAGGCTAAGCCCTTCGGCTCTGAGAGACGCGAGAGAAAGAAGGAGGACTAGGTATGGCTTCCGCCGAAAAAGAACCCGCCGGCGTGATCGACCTTGAGAACGACCTGTGGTTGTCCCGAGGCCGGTTCGGCACCAACGCGCGCTGGTTTGCCGTCTCCACCGTCGCCCACCTGCTGCTGCTGTCGGTGTTTGCCACCACCGCGGTGACCGTGATGCAAAAGGGCCAGGATCTCATCAAAGTGACCGCCCTGCCGTTCGCCCAGGACCCGGCCGCGCAGGCCGAGGACCAGAAAGACCCGGACGACTGGGAAGGTGAGCCGTCCCTCAGAGACCTGCCCGGGGCCTTGTCGATGGACATGCTGCCACACAAGCGGGTCAAGAAATGGTCGTCCGGCCCACCGCCGCTGGCCGGCCGGGTGGCCGCCATCAAGCCGACCGCCATGCCGATCCTGAGCAATTCCTTCAGCCCGGTCACCATTCAGGTCGGCCGGACTTCTGACGATCTCAAGGGTGTCACTACCCAGATCACCAATCTGAGCGGCTCGCTCAACGGTGTGGTCGGTGGTGACTGGGGCGATCAGGTCGGCGGGCTGCGGCGGGTTGGCATCGATGTCGCCCTCGTCGTCGACGCCACCGACAGCATGCAGTTCGTGATCGACTCGGTCCGCGAGCGGCTCAGCAATATGATCGAATCGCTCCAAACCATGGTCGATACCACCCGGGTCGGCATTGTGGCCTACCGGGATCGGGGTGAGGATTACGTCACCCGCTGGGTCGATTTCAGCTTCTCGACCTCGAAGCTGCAGGGTTTTCTGACCAACCTTGAAGCCGGCGGCGGGGGTGACTGGCCCGAGGCGGTGTACGAGGGCGTGGACGTGGCGATTCACGACCTCAGCTGGCGCAAGAAATCGCGCCGGATTGTCGTCATCGTGTCGGGCTCGTCTCCGCACCCCGAGTCGGTCAGCAATATCCTGAATCTGGCCCAGAGCTTTCGGGCCGGGGGCGGCTATGTGAGCGTCATGGACCTGGCCGACAAGATGCATGAAGACTTCGAGCGCGCCCTGTGGAAGCAGACCGCCCATCTGACCAAGGTCGCCTTCAGCCCGTCTCCGCTGCCCGGCTTCTACCAGGAGTTCCGGGACACCATGGCCTCGATCGCCACCGCCGGCGGCGGCGAATTCATCCCCCTGACTGACGAGAAACAGCTGACCAAGCAGATCATCGTCCTGACCTTTGGCACGCGCTGGGAAACGGAGATGGAACGCTTCCTGCGAGACCTGAGCTAAATTAATAGCACGCATACCTTTCCCCGAGCACGAGGAGCACCCCTAATGATGAAGGCAGAAGTCGGCACGATGAACCGTGGGCTCACAACGCGCTCCGCGTTCCGTCTTGTCTGTCCCTTTCGGTTCCGCATTTCGTATACCGCCCTCCTCATCGGTGCGTGTTGCCTGGTGTCCGGCCTGGCCACCCCAGGGCCGGGTCACGCGGCAACGATATCGGACTTGGCGCCCCGCGCCACCCAGGCCAAAAACCGGGCCAACCAGCTGAGGACCGGCGGCAAGGCCGGCCAACTCGACGCCATCGGGGTTATCGGTCCGCTGGCCATGGAGTTTGTGGCCGCCTCGGATCTGACCACTGCGGTCAAGACCAAGCGCGCGAACGTGCGGCAGATTTACACCGACCTGAGCGCGCCCCTGCAAGCCATCTACAAGGCCAACACCGATGTCATGGAACGCTGGATGCAAGACATCATGGCCGTCGACGGCGACCTGGAGGCGCTGTACGAAGAGGCGCGGTGGAGAGACGCCCAGGATGTGGCGGCCCGCGCGCTGTATTTTCTCAACTGGCTCAAGTATGTCGGCTCGTTCGTGTATGAGGGCGAGCGCCAGACCCAACTGCTCAAAGACGCGATTAACGGCTTCTCCGAGTTTGCCTCCGGCCCGGCGTCGAGCATCAAACGCGAGACCCTGTTCGGCCGCGCCCTGAGCGAACGCGAACTGGGCGAGTATGACTGGGCGATCAACGACTTTGAGGCGCTGCTGAAAGATAAGGCGACCAGCCCCAGCATGCGTACCAAGGTCACCAGCGCGCTGGCAGAGACCCGTCGTCTGGCCAAGCGCGGCAAACGCCGCGGCCCCTCGCCCGAGGACCTGCTCGAACAACAGCTGGCCGAAGCCACCGGTCTGTTTGAACGCAGCCAGCAGGAACGCGGCACGCAGCGCCGCAAGACCCGGGAACGGGCAATCGGCCTGGTGTTGGGGGTGAAAGAGTCAGACAACGCCGACGAGACGTGGAGAGCCAAGGTCGACACCCTGCTGGCCCAGAACCTGAACGAAGACGAAAAGGTGGCCCTCGACCCCTATATGCCGTGGCACAACGCAGCGGCTTTCATTCGCAAGGGCCAGTACGCCAAGGCCATCCCCGTCTTGCGGACGGTGCTGGAGGCGGACGATTCACGCGCCCAGCGCCATAAACAGGACGCCCGCTACTACCTTGGCGACGCGCTGCTCAGAACCGGCAGGCTGCGCCAGGCGATCACCACCCTGGACAGCTACCTCAACGGCGGATCGTCCAAAAATGTGGTCAACGCCGCCTACCTGCGGTTCAAGGCCGCCGAGGCTCTGTTTGCCCAGTCGCAGAACCAGACCAACGGCCGCCTGTATGTGAACGCGGCCAGAGACCTGATCAACCGCGATCCCAGGAACCGCTCAAAAGCCGTCCACGAGGCGCACTTTCGACTCGGCGAGTATCAGCACGGCCAGGAAAACTATCTCGAAGCCGTGAACTCGTATCAGCGCGTCCGCGGCAATACCGAGTTTCGCTTCCGGGCCGATTTTGCCACCCTGCAAAGCTATTTCTCGATCTACGAACAGTGGGAAGAAGACCCCGATACAGACCTGGACATCAGCCCCGACGACCTCA
>CBDEVZ010000007.1:0-12329 GCA_965243735.1 uncultured Binatia bacterium (SeqCode) | reverse complement strand
CTCGCCGTTCTCGAACGCTTCCAGGATCTCCTCTTCCCCAGGATTCAATTCATAGCTCACGAACTACCTCCTCCCATATCGCCGCATCGCTCTGCGGCTAGGGATAATGGTCTTGAGAAATACTGTACCGTCGGGTTCTGTCACAGACGGCACGAGCCGTTCATGTCGACACCGTGGAGGCAATGGCGTCGGGGGTGGTCGCCCAGTTGACTTCGCGGCCCCTGTCTTGGTGGGCGATGCGGGTCGTGTCTTCTCCACCTTGCCCCCGGCCGCCAATTTCCCCAACGCACGTGATGCCGAAGACAGCCTCACTCCGGCGGCCCGTTCGAACTCCCCAGTCAAGAACACCGGCCCCAGACTATTCAGAACCTTGGCAGAACTCATACGAGAATTATACCCAACCGGCAACTCCGCCACCCGTGTCCCCTTACGGTAAGGATCGACGCTCTATCCGAGCTGGCGATAGGGCCCGTGGAGTGTCGGTCTTCCTATGATTTGGTTGAAATTCAGCTGGGGTAAACAAGCCGAGCGAGAGTGCGAGATCTCATAGAGAGCTGTTGATGGACGTATTTGATTTCCGAGATCAGTTGGTTTCAGAATACGAGTCGTTTTCCCGTAGTTTCACTCGGATTCGGGCCGACGACATATTCCAGGCGGTTGATAAGGCTTACGAGGGGGGCCGTTATTGGCCTTCTCCGATGATTCAGCTGAATCCCAATTTTGAGTCGGGAGGGTCCATTGAGGAGTTGGTAGCCGCAGGGATGCTCGATCCCGCATGCGCCCAGGTTTTCCGGATCGGCAAGACCGACCATGGGGGCGGTGTGCCCATGGTGTTGCATCGGCACCAGTTGGAGGCCATCGAGGCGGCCGTTCGGAAGCGGAACTTGGTGCTCACTACCGGAACGGGTTCGGGTAAGTCGCTCGGCTATTTCATCCCCATCGTCGATGACGTTCTGCGGCGCAAGAGAGCCGGTGACCGATGTCGGGGGATTACGGCCATAGTGGTCTATCCAATGAACGCTTTGTGCAACAGTCAAATGGAGGAACTCGAAAAGTTCCTCCGACGGGGATACGGGGAGGGGAACGAGCCTGTGACTTTTGCCCGCTATACCGGCCAAGAGTCATCTGGGGACCGGGACCGGATTGCCGCCCACCCTCCCGACATCCTTTTGACCAACTACATGATGCTCGAGCTGATCATGACAAGGTTTGTCGAAACCGACAAGGCTGTACGGACCCATGCCGAGGGCCTCCGATTCCTGGTGTTGGACGAGCTTCACACCTACCGGGGGCGACAGGGCGCAGATGTCGCCATGTTGGTGCGGCGGGTGCGGGAACGCTTCAACGAAGATCTCATGTGCATCGGCACCTCCGCCACTATGACTTCGGAAGGTTCGCCTGATGGCCGAGATCGGGCGATCGCCGATGTCGCGGGCCGCCTGTTCGGATCAGATGTTCGTCCGCAGGAGGTGATCACCGAGACCCTGTCGCCGGTCACCGTCCAGAACGTCTCGACTAATGCCTCGGACCTTCGACGCTCCATCGAAGTGGGCGTTCCCGATCAACTCACTCACTCGGAGCTGGGGGAGCATCCGGTGGCAGCCTGGGTGGAACAAAGGCTCGGTCTGGAGAATCAGGAGGGCAGGCTGGTGCGGATCACCCGTCCCCGGACCGTGGCCGAAGCCTCCGCGCTGCTGGCCAAGGACAGCGGGCTCTCGACAAGACAATGCGGGGAATATCTCTCGGAGTTTCTGCTGGCGGCTTATCGAAGCCGCGACACCTCCGGAAACAGCTTCTTTGCCTTCCGGATTCACCAGTTCATCAGCGGCGCCTGGAACGCCTATGCGACGTTGGAGGTTCCGGGGAAACGCTACATAACCTTGGAGGGTCAACAATACCAACCCGGTCACCGGGAGCGGCGCCTCTTCACCCTTTCCTTTTGTCGGGTGTGCGGCCAGGAGTATTTCCCGGTGTGGACCAAATCGGTTAACGGCCAACCCCACACCTTCGCCCCCCGGGAACTGGCTGAACGATCCGGCGAAGATGAAGATGTCGACTTCGGGTACTTCATGCCCGACCCGGAGGGGATGTTCGACGAGAACGACGTGGAAGGGCATTTTCCAGAGGAGTGGCTGGAGTATTTCCGAGGCGAGGTACGGTTGAAGCCCTATTACGCGCGCCGTTACCGCCCGCAGGGTGTCTCGGTGGATCCCGCGGGGACAGTAGCGGAAGAGGGCGTGGCCGGATGGTTCATACCCGGTTCATTTCGGTTCTGCCTGGTTCGGGACTGTGACGCCTACTATCCCGGCCGTCGGGGTGAGATCAGCAAACTTTCGGGTCTCTCCAGCGAAGGGCGGAGCTCTGCAACCACCGTGCTGGCCCTGTCGTCTCTGAAGTACTTGATCGGCGCCGATCTGGAGGAGAAGACCAAAAAGCTGTTGGCGTTCACCGACAACCGCCAGGACGCCAGCCTGCAGGCCGGTCATTTCAATGACTTCATCCAGGTGTTGCTGCTGCGCGGGGCGCTCATGTCCGCCATCGATAATTGGCGTGATGGCTACCTGTCCGACGACGTGATGACCCAGGAGGTACTGAAACACCTGAATCTCGACCCACATGACTATGCCTCCAATCCCACGGCCAAGGGCCAGGCCGCGCAGAACGCCAGCAAGACTCTCCGCGGGGTGCTCGGCTATCGGCTCTATTTCGACTTGCAGCGGGGCTGGCGGATCAGCAATCCCAACCTGGAGCAGCTGGGCCTGTTGGAGATCGGTTATCGGGATTTGGAGGAATGCTGCCGAGACGAGGAGGAATGGCGAGGGGGTAATCCTCTGGTGGGGTCGTTGCCACCGGCCAAACGGCAGGAACTGGCCAAGGCCCTCTTGGACCGCATGCGAAGCGGGCTGTGCATCAAAACCAGATATCTCGACTCCGGATTCCAAGAGCGACTCGTCGATCGGAGTTTCAATCTTCTCAAGGAACCATGGGCGCTGTCGGAGGAGGAGCGGCTTTATTCCTCCGCTCACATGGTCCCACGTCCCCGGCCGAAGGGCCCCAAATGGGAGAGGACATTGGCGGTTTCCTATCGTTCGGCCTTTGCGCAGCGGTTCAAGGCGCAAGCCTTTTGGGGTCCTGACAATCCCCACTATCCGCCCAAATTCACCGAGGCCGTGTACAACGCAGTGGTGGATGACGTTCTCCGGGTGCTGGGAGTGTATGGCTATGTGGAAGCCACCGACCTGGGGAAGGGCCGCATCGGATATCAACTGAACAGCTCAACCTTGCAATGGCGGTTGGCCGAATCACACCAGGACACCGATCAGAACGGCGGCAACGACTTCTTCCGGGCTCTCTATCGGAATGTTGCGGCGCTGTTGGGCAGAGACGACCGGTTCCTTCATCAACTGGAGGCCCGTGAACACACCGCCCAGGTGGATTCCGACGCCCGGGAAGAACGCGAAAAACGATTCCGAAAGGGTTTGGGGAAGGAGCGGATCATCAACGGCGAGGTCGAACCTGCCGGCTTGCCGATTCTGTTCTGCTCGCCCACCATGGAGTTGGGGGTGGACATTTCCTCTCTCAATACCGTGTACCTGCGCAATGTGCCCCCCACCCCGGCCAACTACGCCCAGCGCAGCGGTCGGGCAGGGCGAAGCGGCCAACCGGCCCTGGTGGTCACCTACTGCGCGGCCCGATCTCCCCACGATCAGTATTTCTTTGCCGATCCGTCCCGGATGGTGGCCGGTGCGGTGGCGCCGCCCAACATCGACCTGGGCAATGAGGACCTGATCCGAAGTCACCTGCAGTCGGTGTGGCTGGGAGAGACGGGGGTGACATTGGGTCCGTCGGTGCCCGAGGTTCTGGATCTGGAGAGCGAAGACGGTCTGCAGTTGCTTGGGGACATCGTGCACCAGGTTGATCGTCACCCGGTGGTCAAAGAGACCATCCGTCGGGGAGAGCGGATCCTGGCTACCTTGCAACCCGACCTCACTCCTCAGGCCGCCCCGTGGTACACAGACAATTGGTTGGCGGAGAACACCAACTCGGCGGTTCGGCGGTTCGATGAGGCCTTCGATCGGTGGCGTTCGCTGTTCCGGGCCACCCGCAGCCAGATGCAAACCGCCGGCCGAGTTCTCGACAGTGCGGCGGCCAGCGAAAAGGAACGCAAAGAGGCCAAGGCTCGCCACGACGAGGCCTACCTCCAACAGAGCCTTCTCCTCCACAAGAGACGAACCGTGAATTCCGATTTCTTCACCTACCGCTACCTTGCTTCGGAAGGGTTTCTGCCCGGATACAACTTCCCGCGTCTGCCCCTATTGGCCTTCATCCCGGGAAGAAGGGGCAAAGTGGCTCGCGACTCCATTCTCAGCCGCCCCCGCTTTCTCGGACTCACCGAGTTCGGGCCCCAGTCCATCATCTATCACGAGGGCAGTACCTATCGGGTACGTCGCACCATTCTCACGGTCGGCGAAGAAGTCACCACCACCGCTCGACTGCCGGTGCAGGCGGTGCGCATTTGCCCAGAGTGTGGGTGTGGGCATTTTGGGGATCAGCGGGACTTCGAGCGTTGTGTCAGTTGTGATTCATTACTGGAGGAAGGTCGGCGCATCTCCAACCTCTATCGCATCGAGCAGGTTTCCACCCGCCGGGCCTGGCGCATCAACTCCGATGAAGAGGAAAGACAACGTCAGGGTTATGAGATGATCACCACTCTCCGATTCCACGAGGAATCCGGCCAGGCTCCGGCCGGCACGGTGACGCTGGAGGACCAGGAGGGGCGGCTGCTGGCAATGAGGTACGGCCCGGCCGCTACCTTGTGGTGCATCAACCTCGGGTGGCGACGCCGCAAGGAAGAGTCGGTGTACGGCTTCAGTCTCGATCCCAACACCGGCGAGTGGACCAAGGACTCCCAAGCGCCGACCAGCGCCGAGGACGACAGTGTGTCCGAGGGCAAAACCACCCAGCGGGTTACACCGTTCGTGCGAGATACCCGCAACGTGCTGCTGGTCCGACCCGGGGACGACCTTCCCCACGAAATCATGGTCACCCTGCAATACGCCCTCAAGAGGGGAATCGAACAGGAGTTTCAACTGGAAGAATCCGAACTGGCCGCCGAGCCGTTGCCCGATCAGGACAACCGTCGCGCTTTCCTCTTCTATGAGGCTGCCGAGGGAGGCGCCGGAGTGCTGACCCGTCTGTACACCGATCAGGGAGCGGTGTCCCGGGTGGCTCGCAAGGCCCTGGAGGTGTGTCATTATCGCTCCAGGTCGGGCGACTGGACCGGGATAGCCGATTTGGAGAATACGGCGGCGGGATGCGAAGCGGGATGCTATCGCTGTCTGCTCAGCTACTACAACCAGCCCGATCACCCCTTGGTGGACCGAAAGACACCGCAGGTGCGGGAGTTTCTGTGCCGGTTGGTCCACGCCGACCGAAGGGAGGGGCCGCGGGAAGAGGACAGGGGGCACTGGCCGCTGTCGAGCCTCGAGAAGGAGTGGCTCGACTACATAAAAGAAGCCGGATATCGCCCGCCCGATCGCACCCAGCCTCACCTGCCCGAACACAACACACGCCCTGATTTCGCCTACACAAAACAGCAGGCTCTCGTCTATATCGACGGCCCCCACCATCGACGGGCCCGCCAAAGAGTGCTCGACGAGCGGATAACCCGCCGCCTGCAGGATGCCGGTTTCACAGTGGCGCGGTTCGGCGACGAACCGGCCGAGTGGGACAAAACCATCGCTGACTACGCCTGGGTTTTCGGTGCCGGCCACGGGACGCAGGGGGGATAGGCCGGTGGCGGCGACGGTCAACTTCCAACCCGGAGATTTGGTGTCGGCCCGTGGAAGGGAGTGGGTGGTGCTCCCCGAAACCCGCCCGGATCTGATGAAACTACGTCCCCTGGGCGGCGCCGACCAAGACGCCACCCTCATCTATCTGCCATTGGAACCACAACCTCCGGCCGCGGCCACCTTTGATTTGCCCGACCCTGAAAAGAGCGGCGCTCGGGATGCCGCGCTGTTGCTCCGCGACGCCCTCCGACTCAAACTCCGCGCCGGCGCGGGGCCGTTTCGCAGCGTAGGCAACATCACCGTGGAGCCTCGGCCCTATCAGCTGGTTCCCCTGCTGATGGCCCTCAAACTCGACACCATTCGTCTGCTGGTGGCCGATGACGTGGGAGTCGGCAAGACTATCGAAGCTGCTCTGATCGTGCGAGAACTGATCGACCGGGGTGAAATCGAACGTTTCACGGTGATCTGCCCACCGCACCTGTGCGAGCAGTGGAAGCAGGAACTGGCCGAAAAGTTCAGCCTCGACGCCGAGGTGGTGCGCTCGGGGTCCGCCGCCCGCCTGGAGCGGGGCCTTCGCCCCGACGAGTCGATCTTCGAGGTATATCCCTACACGGTGGTGTCCCTGGACTACATCAAGTCCGACCGCCGCCGCAACGACTTCCTACGAGCCTGCCCCGACTTTGTGGTGGTGGACGAGGCACACACCTGCGTTCGCTCCAACACCAACACCCGCCATCAGCGCTACCAACTGCTGAAGGGCCTTGCCGAAAGCGAACCCCGGCGGGGGATGATCTTTCTCACCGCCACTCCCCATTCCGGTGACGATGTGGCTTTCCACAATCTTCTGGGCCTGTTGGAACCCAGGTTCTCTCAACTGGCCGAGTTGCCTTCGGGGGAGGAGCGGCGCTCTCTTCGCCAGGAACTGGCCGCCCATTTCGTGCAGCGACGCCGAGGCGACATAGAGGAGTGGAAAGACGCCGCGGGGTTCCCGGTGCGCGAAAGCCGGGAGGCCACCTACCGGCTGACCGGCGACTGGGGCCTGATCTTCGACGATGTGTTGGCCTATGCCCGCGCCATGGTGAAAGACGCAGAAGGAGGCACCCAACTCCAGCAGCGAATGTCATGGTGGGCGGCTCTGGCGTTGCTTCGATGCCTGTCATCAAGCCCCGCCGCCGCGTCTCTGGCGCTTCGGACCAGACTCAGATCCGCCCAGGACACAGACGAGCCGACCCAGCTTCGGGAACTGGAACGAACCGGGCGGGAGACGGTGCTCGACGAGGCCGCCGACGATTCCCTGACTCTCGACGAAAGTGTGCCGGCCGGAACCTTGGAGGAACCGAACAGTATCGACGGAGAGACAGGCGACCTGATCGGGCTGATCCAACGGGCCGATGCGCTACGGGGCCCCGAACACGATCCCAAACTCCGGGCCCTGGTCCGAGAGGTGAGAAAACTCATCTCCGACGGCTTTCGCCCGGTGGTGTTCTGTCGTTACATCGCCACGGCTCACTATGTGGGGGACGAACTGCGGGAGGCCCTGCCAAGCAAAAAGACCCATGTGGCGGTTGTGACCGGGGAACTCACCCCCGACCAGCGAGAGGAACGAGTGGAGGACCTGGGAGAACTCGACGACCAGGTGACGCCCGTGCTGGTGGCCACCGACTGTCTCTCCGAAGGCGTCAACCTGCAACGACACTTCGACTCGGTGTTTCACTACGACCTAACCTGGAACCCCACCCGCCACGAACAGCGCGAGGGCAGAGCCGATCGCTTCGGCCAATCGAAGCCTGTGGTGCGTGCCCTGATGCTCTACGGCCAGGACAATCCGGTGGACGGGGCAGTGCTGCGAGTGATACTCCGCAAAGCCGAGAAGATCCGAGAAGAACTCGGCGTGGCGGTACCGCTCCCCACCGACAACCACAAGGTGGTGGACGCCATCATGCGGGCGGTTCTGCTGCAGAGCGCCAATCGGCAGAGCACCCTGGACCTGGGGGACACCGAGGCGGAGGTGGACACCGCCTGGCAGGTGGCCCGCGGCAAGGTCACCCAGACGGTATTCGCCCAAAGGCGGCTCCGGCCCGAAGAGGTGCTTCCCGAATGGCGGAAAACCGAGTCGATCCTGGGAGGGGCCGACGACGTGGCCCGGTTCGTGCGCACTGCGGCCCAGGCGTTGTGCGCCTCCCTTGACCGCCGAAACGGCTACAGCCGCCTGCCGGTGCGCCATCTTCCCAAGCCTCTGCAGGATCGTCTGGATGCGGTGGGATTCAAGTCGAACTCTCGTTTGGCCTTTCGCCAACCGGCTCCAACCGGCGCTTCCTATGTTCATCGCACCCATCCTCTGGTCACCAGCCTCGCCGAATACGTGGCCGAACAGGCCCTGGAATCCGCCAGCCCGCAGATCGGGGCCCGGGTGAATGCCATGTTCACCAAGCAGGTCCAGACCAGGACGGTGCTGTATCTGCTCCGGTTGCGCAGCCAGATCGGTGTGGAACGTCGCCCCACCGGCGGTTCTGTTCAGCCGCTGCGGACGCTATTGGCCGAGGAGTGCCTGGCGGTGGCGGCGGAAAGCGGCCAGGCGGCGCAACTGCTGGATGACGCCGGGGCGCTGGACCTGCTCTGTGCCGAACCTGCTCGCAACATGGAGGAGGGGCAGAAAACCGGACTGATCCGACAGGAATTGGAGGCGTTGGCCGGCATGGAAGCCCACTTCGACCGCATCGCCCAACAACGAGCTCGGCAGCTTCTGGCCGATCATCGCCGCATCCGCGACGCGGCGGGGGCGAAAGGCATGCGGTACTCGGTCACTCCGGCCCTTCCGGTCGACAAGATCGGGATATACGTATTCCTGCCGTTCGTGCGCTGGTGAGGGTGTCCAGAGTGCGCAGGCGGTCAAGTCATGGCTTTGTGGGCCTGCGAGTGGAGGGGGGAATCCTCCCACCCGATTACCTGCGGCAGATCGCATCCCTGCAGGCCCCCCATCAAACCGGCGCCGACTACGGATTGTCGAAATCGCTGGTGCTGAAGGAAGAACTGGCCCGATACTGGCGAGTCTGCAGCGACTACTACGCTCGATACGCCCAACGCCGCCGCCGGCTGGGGCTTTCATCTCAGCAGGTGGGAGTGCAGGACTGGCTGGTGCCTTTTCTGCGCACTCCCTTGGGATATGAAGATCTTGCCACCTCCAAGCGGAGCGTGGCGCTGGGCGATCGGGAGTTCACCCTCACCCACCGCGCTTTCGGAGAGTCGGTTCCCCTCCTGTTGGTCACCAATGATTTCGACCTCGACCGGGCCGATCCCCGGTTCGGCTTCGAAGGGCGACGACTGGCGCCCCACGCCCTGATGCAAGAGTTCCTCAACGCAGAGGACGACTGTCTGTGGGGGATTGTCTCCAACGGTTCCACACTCCGCGTCCTCCGCGACAACCCCAGCCTCACCCGGCCCTCCTACCTGGAAGCCGACCTCGACCTTATCTTCCAAGAAGAGCTCTATTCTGACTTCGCCGCCCTGTGGTTGGCGGTTCATTCCAGCCGTCTTCGACCCGGCGACTCCGGGAAACCCGCCACCTGCATCATGGAGACCTGGCGGGCCAAGGCCCTGGAAACCGGAGAACGCGCCCGAGAACACCTACGGGACGGGGTGACCACCGCCCTTCGACAACTTGGCAACGGTTTCCTTAAACATCCCGACAACCGAAATCTGTGCGCCGCTTTGCACGAGGGGTCCATCTCGGCAGAGCACTACTTTCAACAGCTACTGCGGTTGGTCTACCGGTTCCTCTTCCTGTTCACCGCCGAAGAACGCGACCTTCTTCACGCTCCCAGCGTCACCGACGACCAAAAGGCGATCTATGCCGCCGGGTTTTCTCTGGCCCGGCTGAGCGAGCGGGCCCTTCGGCGACGGTCCTACGACCGGCATCGGGACCTGTGGCAGGGTCTGCAGATCACCTTCGGGGCCTTGGCCCGAGGAGAACCGGCCCTGGGTCTCCCGGCCTTGGGCGGGCTGTTCGCACCGGAGCAATGCCCCGAACTCGACCGGGCGTCGATCTCCAATCGTGATCTCTTGGAAGCGGTGCGGGCGTTGAGCTTCTTCCGGACCGGCCGAGGGTTGACCAGGGTGAACTACCGAGACATGGACACCGAGGAACTGGGGTCGGTGTACGAAAGCCTCCTGGAGCTGCAGCCGGTGTTGGAAGTGAACGGCCGGCCGTGGTCCTTCCGCTTCCTGGGCGACGGGGAAGGCCAAAAGGCCAAGGGTTCGCAGCGGAAACTCACCGGCTCCTATTACACCCCGCCCACGCTGGTGGCAGAGCTTATCAAATCGGCCCTGGAGCCGGTGTTGGCCGAGGCGGTGGCTGACCATCCCGAAGACCCGCGGGCCGCGATCCTTCGGATGAAGGTGCTCGACCCGGCCTGCGGCTCGGGCCACTTTCTGCTGGCGGCGGCCCGGCGGATGGCCGCCGAGATCGCCCGGCTGGAGTCGGCCGACGACACCATGGACGAGACAATTCGCCAACATGCTCTGCGAGAGGTAGTGCAGCACTGCATATACGGCGTGGACCGCAACCCCTTGGCGGTGGAGTTGTGTCGGGCCGCACTTTGGATCGAAACGGTGGAGCCCGGAAAGCCTCTGTCGTTCTTGGATTCCCACATTCAAATGGGCGACAGCCTGATCGGGGTGCTCGATCCCAAGATCATGGCCGAGGGGATCCCGGGCGACGCCTACAAGGCCCTGACCGGGGATGACAAAGTGGTGTGCCGAAGTCTTCGCAAACGCAATAAGGGGGCCGCGGAGTCCTTCAGCCTGAGCCTGTTCAGCGACGACGACCTGCCCGATCTGGCCCGGTCCGCCGCCCGGTTGGACCAAATGCCCGAGGAGACCCTGGAGGATGTGATCAGAAAGGCCGAGGCATGGCAGGAGGCCAACCGGGACGCGGCTCACCGAAGAGAGACGCTCCGAGCCGATCTGTTCACCGGCGCCTGGTTCGCGCCCAAGACACGCGAAACAGAGGCCACCGTACCCCACACCGAAGACCTGGAACGACTCGACCTGGGAATGCGCCCCCGGCCCGGGGTAGAAGCTCTGGCTACCGACCTGGCCGAAAGGCACCGGTTCTTCCACTGGTACCTGCGATTCCCCGAAGCCATGCAGCAAGGAGGGTTCGACGTGATCCTGGGCAACCCACCATGGGAGCGCATCAAGTTGCAGGAGCAGGAGTTCTTTGCCTGGCGGTCGCCGGAGATAGCTTCAGCTCCCAACAAGGCGGCCCGGGATCGGCTAATCAAACAACTCAAGGCCCCCGAAGCCACACCAACTGAACGGGCGCTCTATGCCGGTTTCCAAGAGGCAAAGCGAGAACCGGAAGCGGCCAGTCAGTTCCTTCGCACCGGGAGCAGGTACCCCCTTACCGGCCGAGGTGACATCAACACCTACCCGGTGTTCGCCGAGACGTTTCTCGATCTCATCAATCCTACCGGTCGGGCCGGTTTGATCATCCCCACCGGCATATCCACCGACCATTCCACACGGACCTACTTCAATGAGACCGTGAACCGGAAAAGGCTGGTCAGCCTCTACGACTTCGAGAATCGCGAAAAGGTCTTCCCGGGCATCGACAGCCGGATTAAGTTCTGCCTGCTCACCCTGACCGGCGCCGGTCGGCCCCAAGAGAGTGCGGAGTTTGCCTTCTTCATGCACCAAACGGAACACCTCAAAGAGCGGGAACGGCGCTTCGCTCTATCCGCCGCAGATTTCGCCCTGTTCAATCCCAACACCCGCACCTGCCCGATCTTCCGCCACCGTCGGGACATGGAGGTTGCCCGGAAGATGTACGAACGCGCCGGAGTGCTGTGGAAAGAAGGCGTCGACGCCGAACCCGACACGAACCCTTGGAGTGTCAAGCTATCAACCATGTTCCACATGTCAAACGACTCGGGTCTGTTCCGCACCCTTCGGCAACTCGAGGAGCAAAACTGGAGGCTGAACGGCAACATTTTCGAACGTGGCGAGGAACGCTATCTGCCCCTCTATGAGGCCAAGCTGTTCCACCAGTACGACCATCGGTTCGCCACCTTCACCGACGTCTCAGAACAGGACAGCCGCAAAGGCAACACCCGCGCTATGACATCCCGAGAAAAGCAGGACCCCGACACGGTGATCGTCCCCCGCTACTGGGTCCCCGAATCGGAGGTGCTGAAAAAGATCACCTCACCTCACCTCACCTCACCTCACCTCACCTCACCTCACCTCACCTCACCTCACCTCACCTCACGGATGTTACCAGAGTCAATCCGACGAATCGAGACACTCATCAGACAGGCCATCAACTCGCTCTCAGAATGATCACCAGGGTCACCGACGAGAGAACCGCATTCTCTTCCATGATCCCATTTGGCCCTCTGGGCAATTCAGGGGCTCTGATGTCATTTGCCATCTGGCATTCAGGGATATTACAAGCCCAACCAATCAGCGGACTTCCATCTCCTCAGCGGTTCCAGGAACTGCCGTGAGCAACAAGGCCCCCTTGCTGAGCATTGATGG
>CBDEVZ010000006.1:0-6142 GCA_965243735.1 uncultured Binatia bacterium (SeqCode) | reverse complement strand
GCGGAGATGGCATCATCAAGGCTTCCATGAAGGTGATTCCCGCGACATTGTCAGGGTGGTTGCGGGCGTAATCAAAGCCCAGCGCCGAGCCCCAATCGTGCAGGACCAGCACCATATTTTCCAGGCGCATCAGCTCGATAAAGCGCCACAGGTAGTCGCGATGCTCGACGAAGGTATAACCAATATCGGGCTTGTCGGACTTGCCCATGCCGACCAGGTCGAGGGCGATGAGGCGTCCGCTACTTTCCAGATGCGGCATGACGTTGCGCCAGAGGTAAGACCAGGTCGGGTTGCCGTGCAGGAACAGGATGGGCTTGCCAGCGGGGTCGCCAGCTTCCATGTAGTGCAGCTTCGCGCCATTGACTTCGATCCAGCGTGAGGCGTAGGGCAGGTCGGGGAACTCGATGCCTTCATAGATGACTGGTTCGCCGGGTGGATTTTGCGCGGCGGCCAGGCCGGTGGCGGACAAAGCTAGGACCAGCGCCACCAAGCAAGGGATAAACTTGTCTTTCATGTCGTTCTCCTTCATACTGAAGTTGGCAAGTGTGTGAGGAACGGGCTTGGGTGTCTTGACGAAGGTTTCCAAGTCCGTGAATCACCAAAATCTCTTACGTCGCGGCGGGCTGCAGCGGTACCTGGATTTCGCAGACCGTCTCGTTGATGCGCTCCGGGTTGGGCGGATTGAGGAAAACCTCGCGCACAGGACCGCTGAATTGATAGCCTTTGGCTTGCGTCCATGTGCCGAGCGCGCTGTAGCTGCGGTGCGCCAGTCTGGGATGCCCGACGCGAGTGACGGTCAACACATGCGCTTCCGCCGGTAGTTGCCGCAACTGCAATGCCGTGTCCGCTGCCAGGGGTATCCTCAGCGCCTCGTCTGCTTCGCCGTGCCATTCAAAGCCCAATTCAATATCGACATCGCGGTCGCTAAAATGCTCGTCGTGCATGATCACCGTGAAGTAGCCGAGGTCGCGTTTGTTTACGCGCGCTGGCAAGACAGTTTGCATCTTGCGCGCGAGCCCCCGCGCCGCCTTTGGCTGTGGCAACACGCAGCGAGTAGACAGCAGAAGTTTCGCATCGATAGATTTGAGCACGATGTCGTAATCTTCGGCTTCGCCCAGTGTGTTGATCTGTTCTATGCGCGACTCGATATAGCGCAGGCGCGCGACCTCTTCTTGCAGCGATTGTTCAATCTGCGCTTTTTTCATCAGCAGCATGCCGCGCAATTCCTGGGAGGAGAT
Organism: uncultured Binatia bacterium (SeqCode); assembly: GCA_965243735.1. Lineage (GTDB taxonomy): Bacteria > Desulfobacterota > Binatia > Bin18 > Bin18 > JAAXHF01. The sequence goes on along the minus strand of CBDEVZ010000006.1, from coordinate 4,904 downwards.
GCCGTTTTCCAGCAGGTTCTTGATCTGCGCCAGCGACAAGCCCATCTCTTTTAGGGCGATGACACGGTTAAGCTGCGGCAACTGCTTCGCGCTGTAATAACGATAGCCAGTCTGGGGATCGACTTTTTCTGGCGAGAACAAGCCCAATTGATCGTAATTGCGCAACTGGCTCGCTGAGACTTGCGCGATGCGCGAGAACTCTCCAATTTGAAACACTTGCGCCTCCGTCGGTTTTCATTGCTAGGCGAGCATAAACCTTCATGCAGCCTGAAGGTCAAGGGGGCAAAATGTTAGAAGTTCACAAGAGTCGCTGGCTTGGCGATTGGCGCGTTGCTTGCCCAAGGGCGAAACTTGGGATAGTATCAATTCATAAGCCGTATCCTTGGCGGTTGCGCCGCCAGGCGCAGTGTTCTCAGGCAGGGTTTGATGTTCAACAGCGAAAACGCCGCGCAGATTCTACTCATCATCGTCAGCAGTTACCTGATTGGTTCTTTTCCGACTGCCTATTTGTTGGGCAAGCTGAAGCGCATCAACATCTTCGAGGTCGGCAGCGGCAACATGGGCGGCACGAATGTAGCGCGCAGCATGGGGGTGGGCTGGGCGCTGCTCACGATTGTGGCTGATGTGGGCAAGGGCGCGCTGGCGGTGTGGCTGGCGCGGGATATGATCTTGCCCGAACAGATCGGCGTGGCGACGTCGGTTGCGGCGACTTGCGTGGTGGTCGGGCACAATTGGTCGCTTTTTGCCACCGTGCTCACGGCGTCATTCCGAGAGGGCAAGCTGCGTCTGATTGTGCGTGGCGGCAAGGGCGCGGCGACGGCATTTGGCGCGATGCTGATGATCCAGCCTTTTCAGATATTGGTGGCGGCTGCCATCGGCATCGCGGTCATCGCTCGCACGCGCTATGTGTCGCTGGGCGTGCTGATTGGCTTTGCCGTGGCGAATCTGTGGCTGATTGTGCTGGTGGGCACGGAATGGCAGAAGCCGATTTTGCTGCTCTATGTGGTTGCGCTGAGCGGCATGATCTTGCTGCGGCACTGGGGCAATTTGCAGCGCCTGCTGGCTGGTACCGAGCGGCGATTGGGCGAAGGCGCGACGTAGGCTCACGGATGAGTCACCGTCTTGCCCCTACGTTCATCGCGGGAGTGGCGAATCTGCTGGATACGCGTTGCTTTGCCCCCACCCCAAACCCCTCCCCGACCGCCAGTGTCTACGCGGCGCAAAATGAGAGAGGGGGCTTCAAAACGCTCTGAACCGCAGGAAAGACTCCCCTTCCCTCGTTCTGGGGACAAGGGGCCGGGATGAGGGGCTTGGTTGCCATATCCACGTAACTAGCTGTATAGTCCTAGATTATACTGGTACTGTATCCAAGGAGCAAAAGGACGAATTGTGGGACAGATTCTACACCCTCGCGCCACAACAACACAGGCAACCCGCCGAGAAATACAAAATAGTCAAGAGAGCATAAGAAAGCTGGCCAAACGCTTTGGCGTCAATCCCAAGACGATTGCCAAGTGGAAGAACCGCGATACCGTCCAAGACCAGCCGATGGGACCCAAACAGCCACGCTCAACTGTCCTTAGCCAGCAAGAGGAAGCCATCATCGTGGCCTTCCGCAGCAAGACCCTGCTACCGCTTGATGACTGCCTCTACGCCCTGCAAGAGACAATGCCGCATTTGACCCGCTCTACCCTGCATCGCTGCCTCAAGCGCCATGGCATCAGCCGTTTGCCCGAAACTGAGGGCAAGCCGACCAAGAAGAAACGTTTCAAAAAGTACCCTATCGGCTATTTTCACCTGGACATCTGCCAGGTCAGAACCGAGCAAGGCAAGCTCTATCTCTTTGTAGCCATTGACCGCACTTCCAAGTTTGCCTTCGCCGAGCTGTTTGAAAGGTCGAGACGCAAAGACGCTTGCGCCTTTCTGCGCCGGCTGATCAAAGCTGTCCCTTACAACATCCACACCATCCTGACCGACAATGGCGCTCAGTTTACGCATCAGGCGCGGGTCAAGCAGAAAAGTCAGTTGGAATTTGATAAGATATGTGAAGCGCATGGCATTGACCATCGCTTGACCAAACCCTATCATCCGTGGACAAATGGGCAAGTTGAGCGTATGAACCGCAGTATCAAAGAAAGTACGGTGTATAGCTACTTCTACCAGAGCCATGCCGAGTTGCGAGAGCATCTGGAGATGTTTTTGCAAGCCTACAATTTTGCCAAGCGGCTCAAGACTTTGAAGGGGCGAAGTCCCTATGAGTACATCTGGGATCGCTGGCGAGAGACCCCCGAGCGATTTCACCAAAAACCCACCCATCTTACTCTGGGACTATACAACTAGCCACTCCCTCCTGGCTCTGCTGTTGAATTTGCGCGGTTTTTTCACTATTCTCGCAACGTGCAAATCGAAAGCGAGCGAGACCTGCGTGGCATGTGGCAGGTCGGACAAGTCTGTGGGTTGACGCTCAAGCGCATGTTGGACAGCGCCGAGGCGGGCATGTCTACCCGCGACCTGGACGACATCGGTCGCGACTGTCTGTTTGAGATGGGCGCGCTCTCGGCTCCGCTGCAAGCCTATGACTTCCCTGCTTATACCTGCATCAGTTTGAATGACGAAGCGGCGCATGGCGTGCCACGCAAGGACCGCTTCATCCGCGCGGGCGACTTGCTGAATGTCGATGTATCGGCGGTGTTGGACGGCTATTGGGGGGATACGGGCGCGACAATCATCGTGCCGCCCCTGCAAAAGCGGCTGGTCAGGCTGTGTGATGCAGCACGGCGCGCGCTGGGTTTGGCGATTCAGATGGCGCGTCCGGGGGTTCGTGTCAACGCGATCGGGAGGGCAGTCGAAACCTATGCCCGGCGACGAGGCTACCGAACTTTCCGCGAGCTGGGCGGGCACGGCGTGGGGCGGCACATCCATGAAGAGCCGACCATCCCCAATCATTATCACCGGCGCAACCGGGCTGTGCTGCGCGATGGCATGGCGCTGACACTGGAGCCATTTCTCTGCACTGGCAAGGGGCGCATCAACACCGCCACGGATGGCTGGACGCTACGCAGCGTGGATGGCGGCTTGTCGGCGCAGTATGAACACACGGTCATCATCAATGGCGAAGAGCCCATCCTGGTCACAAAGGTGGCTGGCGGCTATGTTTGAGGGAGCCTGAACCCAAAGGAGTGGGATTATGATCACCGGCATCGACCATATCGTCATCGCGGCGCATTCGCTGGGGCGCGCTATCGAGACGTATCGCGGCTTGGGCTTCACCGTCACCGAGGGCGGGCGGCATCCGTATGGCTCTTATAATGCGCTGATTGGCTTCGTCGATGGTAGTTATATTGAGCTGCTGGGCTTCTATGAAGAGGCGACAGAGCATCCCTGGTGGGATTTGCTGCAAGAGCGCGGCGGCGGTTTAGTTGACTTCTGCATGGCTACCGATGACATCCGCGCCGACCAGCAGGCTTTACTGGACGCCGGCGTGGCCAGCGGCGACCTGTACGAAGGCGGGCGCGCTCGTCCCGATGGCTATGAAGTCCGGTGGATCAACAACAAGGTCGCGGGCGAGTTCCAGGGGCGCATTCCCTTCATCATTGAAGACATCACGCCGCGCGAAGAACGGCTGCCCGCCGAGCGCGAACATGCTAACAGAGTCACCGGGATTGATTGCCTGACCGTGGCGGGGACGGACCTGCGCCCCGTGCCGATTATGGCGGCATTGATGGGCGGCATTGCCGGGCAGTATGTGCGGCGCAAAAAGCTGCGCGCGAGCGGCACGCGGCTGTCGGTCGGCGGGCACGCGCTTGAATACTTGCTGCCGGATAAAAAAGGCGGCGCGCTGGCGGAACACCTGGCGAGCAATGCGCCCGCGCCTTTTGCCGTGCGCTTTAAGACGACCGGCGTGAAGAAGACTTTCGCGCCCGAGCAGACGGAAGGCGTGCGGATGACGCTTGTCCGTTAGTCGCCTATGAGCAGGGGTTAGCTGTATAGTCCTAGATTATACTGGTACTGTATCCAAGGAGCAAAAGGACGAATTGTGGGACAGATTCTACACCCTCGCGCCACAACAACACAGGCAACCCGCCGAGAAATACAAAATAGTCAAGAGAGCATAAGAAAGCTGGCCAAACGCTTTGGCGTCAATCCCAAGACGATTGCCAAGTGGAAGAACCGCGATACCGTCCAAGACCAGCCGATGGGACCCAAACAGCCACGCTCAACTGTCCTTAGCCAGCAAGAGGAAGCCATCATCGTGGCCTTCCGCAGCAAGACCCTGCTACCGCTTGATGACTGCCTCTACGCCCTGCAAGAGACAATGCCGCATTTGACCCGCTCTACCCTGCATCGCTGCCTCAAGCGCCATGGCATCAGCCGTTTGCCCGAAACTGAGGGCAAGCCGACCAAGAAGAAACGTTTCAAAAAGTACCCTATCGGCTATTTTCACCTGGACATCTGCCAGGTCAGAACCGAGCAAGGCAAGCTCTATCTCTTTGTAGCCATTGACCGCACTTCCAAGTTTGCCTTCGCCGAGCTGTTTGAAAGGTCGAGACGCAAAGACGCTTGCGCCTTTCTGCGCCGGCTGATCAAAGCTGTCCCTTACAACATCCACACCATCCTGACCGACAATGGCGCTCAGTTTACGCATCAGGCGCGGGTCAAGCAGAAAAGTCAGTTGGAATTTGATAAGATATGTGAAGCGCATGGCATTGACCATCGCTTGACCAAACCCTATCATCCGTGGACAAATGGGCAAGTTGAGCGTATGAACCGCAGTATCAAAGAAAGTACGGTGTATAGCTACTTCTACCAGAGCCATGCCGAGTTGCGAGAGCATCTGGAGATGTTTTTGCAAGCCTACAATTTTGCCAAGCGGCTCAAGACTTTGAAGGGGCGAAGTCCCTATG
>CBDEVZ010000005.1:0-22405 GCA_965243735.1 uncultured Binatia bacterium (SeqCode) | reverse complement strand
CACAGTCCGCCGACCCGCCGGCTTACCTGACCCGCAGCGCCTTCACCACGTTGAGGCGCGACGCGGAAAAGGCGGTGGGGCCATTCCCGGCCGATTGGCCGAACACGCTGTCGGATGCCCCAGAAATCCGCATGCTAAAAACAATTCGGGAGTTTTTGGACGATCCCGTCCGGTTCCTGGAGAGAGCCAACAACGCCTTTGTCGCCAACGAACTGGGCCGGTCACAGCAATTCTTCGACCGGATCGAAGCGCGGCCGCTTACGGACGAACAACGTAGGGCGGTCGTCATTGACGGCGACCGGAACCTCGTGGTCGCTGCGGCCGGCAGCGGCAAGACCTCAGCGATCGTGGCCAAGGCTGGATGGCTGCTGCACAGAGGCTACCGGCGCCCGCCGGACCTGCTGCTGCTGGCCTTCGCCAGAGACGCCCGTAAGGAGCTGGAAGAGCGGCTCCGCAAGCGGCTCGGCGACGATGCGGCACCCGACATGACGGTGAGCACCTTCCACAGCCTGGGCCTGGCGATCATCGGCAAGGCCGAAGGCCGGCGGCCGGCCCTGGCCAAGGTCGCGGAAGACGACCGAGCGCTGGCCGGCCTGCTGAAGCGCATCGTCGCCGACCTACGGACGGACCGTACCCTCTCGGCAACGCTCCTCAACTGGTTCCAGGAACAATTCGCGCCCTACCGGAGCCAGTCCGAGTTCCAGACCTGGGGCGCATACTGGGACTACATCCGCCGCTACGAAATCCGGTCGCTGAAAGGGGAGAAGGTCAAGAGCTTCGAGGAATGCGAAATCGCCAATTTCCTCTACCTCCAGGGCGTGAACTACGAGTACGAACGCATCTACGAGCACACCACCGGGACGCCGGGGAAAGGACCGTACCGCCCCGACTTCTATCTCCCGGACGCCGCGATCTACATCGAGCATTTCGGGATCGACGCCAACGGTAAGACCGCTCCATTCGTCCCACAACAAGAGTATCTCCGGTCGATGGCGTGGAAACGCCAGCTGCACGCCGAACGTGGCACCACCCTGATTGAGACCTTCAGCCACGAACATGCTGCCGGCACGTTGACCCAGAACCTGGCGGCAAAGCTCCAGGCCCATGGCGTCTCCCTGTCCCCGATCCCGCCTGCCAAGGTCTTCGCCGTCCTTGAAGAACAGGGCCGGATTGATCCATTCATCCGCTTGCTGGCGACCTTCCTGCACCATTACAAGGGAGCCCGGCTGACATTCTCGGAAGTAGCGACTCGCGCCGCCAATGCGCCGGACCGGGCGCGGGCCGCCGCCTTTCTCGCCGTGTTTGAACCGATTTTTACGCGGTATCAGGAAACGCTGGCCCAGTCGGGACAGATCGACTTCCACGACATGATCGACCGGGCGACGGACCATGTCGAGGCTGGCCGCTACCGCAGTCCGTTCGGCTACCTCCTCGTCGATGAGTTCCAGGACATCTCACCCGACAGGGCGCGACTGCTCAAGGCGTTGCTTGACCGGGTGCCGGGATCCCAGCTGTTCGCCGTCGGTGACGACTGGCAGGCGATATACCGGTTCGCCGGGTCGGACATCGGCATCATGCGAGAATTTGGGAAGCGCTTCGGCGACAGCGAAGACCTCCGTCTGGAGACGACCTTCCGCTGCGCAGACCGCATCGCCGCAGTCGCGACTAAGTTCGTCTTGCATAACCCCGCGCAGCTCCCCAAGACGGTCCGGTCGGAGCGCAAGGCAGACGAACCGCGCATCCATGTCGGCCTTCCCAGCAAGTTGAAGGAGGCGCTCGACAGAATCGCCGGGGATGCCGCCAAGCACGAAGGGCCGTCGAGCGTCTTGGTATTGGGCCGGTACCGGCACACGCTGCCACAGAACAGAGCCACTTTGGCCAAGCACTATCCCAGTCTACGATTCGACTACAGGACGGTGCACCGGTCCAAGGGGCTCGAAGCCGACTACGTCGTCCTGCTCGGCCTGTGTTCCGGGAAGTACGGCTTTCCCGCCGAGATCGAAGACGACCCGCTGCTTGACTTGGTTCTTGCGTCGGCCGAAGGGTATCCGGACGCTGAGGAGCGCCGTCTCCTCTATGTCGCCGTCACCCGCGCCAGGCGCCACGTCTTCCTGCTTGTCGAGAACGGACCGCCGTCCTCGTTCGCTGTGGAACTGGCCAGGGACGGGTACGACGTTACCGTTTTAGGTCGGCCGCCGGGAGACGACATCCCCTGCCCACGATGCGTCGAGGGACGACTCACCCGCCGCGAAAACAGGCAGAGCGGCAGCCTCTTCTACGGCTGCTCGAACTACCCCTACTGCGAACACCGGCAACGCCCGTGCCCGGATTGCGGCAAGGGACTGGTCGTCAAGGCAGACGGCGGCTTTCGTTGCTGTGACTGCGGCTACTCCATCGAGTCTTGTCCCAAGTGCAGCGGCTGGCTCCAGACCCGGGTCGGCCAGTACGGCCGCTTCCTGGGCTGTACGAATTATCCCGCGTGCGGCTATACCCGGGATATTCGACAGAAACCGCCTCGGAGCAGGACGGCCGCCAGAAATTCCAATCCCGGACGGCGAATAAGTCGGTAGTCTCCCGCTAAACGGACGTTATGGACAGGGTAGGAGAGCTGAGACGAGGAAATCTGTGCTATTTACCCGTCTCGGGAATCTGTGTCAGAGATATTTGATACCCCTACCGCAAAATGGGACGCCCCGGCGGCGCGGGCAAATGAGCCGCCCGGCCGCCCCCACGGCCAGCCCTAGGGAATGAGTTTGACCAGAGTGACGGTCAGACCGACAATGCCCACAGCCACAATCCACAGCTGTTTGTAGAGGACGGCAAACTGCTCGGCCATGTCGGCCCGCAGGGTTTCCATATCCGTGCGCATGGTCGCCAGGTCGGCTTTCGTCTCGCTCCGCAGCTGCTCAATATCCGCTTTCACGGAGGCGAGGTCAGCCTGCGTGGTGAGGCGCAACTGCTCAATGTCGGCCTTCACGGCCGCCACATCAGCCGTGAGATCGGCCTTCACAGTGGCGATATCAGCTTCTAGGGCAGCGCGGACCTCCGTGAGATCAGCCTTCGTGGCGACATTACCGCCGAGGGCCTCGCCCATCGTGTTGACCACGGCTTCGGCCTGAGCCTCCTCAAAACCGACCTGCTTCAGCGCGGTGACGGCCTTATAGGTATCAAACGCCAGCGCACTCATGCCGGTGTTGCTCCTTTCTCGCTGTCCTGGCGCGGGGGCAGCCCAAACAGCTCCCGATCTCGGTCATGCACCAGGAAGCGATCCATATCGGCCTGGAAGAGTTTCTCCGTCAAATCGCCGCGCGCCATGCGGTCCCGCAGCATCGCGCCCATCAGAATCAGGCGGCGCGTCTCCTGTTTGCGCCCCTCCTGCGAAGCGAGCGCCTTGAGACGGCGCTTTTCCGCTCGTATCCGCGCCGCCTGCTCATCGAGCTGCTGCATGCGCTTCTCTCGTCGTGTTGCTCGATCCATGGGGGTGTGGTAGCACAGGACACAGAGCCGAGCAACTGCGGAGGGTTTGTCTTGTGTCGCACCTTGATGACCTCCGCTCGGCTCAATTCTCTGTGCGGATGAGCGAAGCGAAAGAGCTAGAGCGCACATACGCATATTGTACAATATGCTGTGCGGCAGGGCGGACCCTGCACCCCCAGGTACGCTGCGTACAGCGCGCCTGCCCGGAGCCCGTTTCGATGGCCATCTACCATCTCCACGTGAAAAACGGCAGCCGCGCCGGCGGACAATCCGCCCACGCTCACGCCCAGTACGTCTCGCGCGACGGCAAATACAGCCGCGAGCGTGACGCCCTGGTGTACGCCGAGTCCGGCCACATGCCAGCCTGGACAGCCGAGCGCGACCTCGACTACTGGGACGCAGCCGACCTGTACGAGCGGGCCAACGGTCAGCTGTACAAAGAGGTCGAATTTGCCCTGCCGGTCGAGCTGTCAGCCGAGGCCCAGCGGGAGCTGGCCCTCGACTTCGCCCACCAGCTGACCGATGCCGAGCAGCTGCCCTACACCCTGGCGATCCACGCCGGGCGGGGCACCAACCCGCACTGTCACCTGATGATGAGCGAGCGGGCCAACGACGGGCTTGAGCGCGAACCTGAACAGTGGTTCAAGCGGGCCAACCGGGCCGCGCCGGAGTTAGGCGGGGCGCTCAAGACGCGCACCCTCCAAACCAAAGACTGGCTGGTCGCCACGCGGGAAGCCTGGGCGGAGCAGGCCAACCAGGCCCTAGAGCGCGCTGGCGAGCTGGAGCGGATCGACCACCGCAGCCTGGCCGCCCAGGGCATCGACCGGGAGCCGGGCGTCCACCTTGGCCCCACCGTCCACGCCATGGAGCTGCGGGGCCTTCAGACCGAGCGGGCGGCCGTGGCGCTGAGCGTGGACCGCTTGACCGGCCAGATCATCGACCTGGCCCAGCTGGAGGAAGGACTCGACCATGAGCGAGCGCGCCTTAGAGAACGTGAAATTCGCCCGGCTCTTAGCGGACCTGAGCGAGAAGGTGCCCCGGTGGGAGACGACGATGGAGGCGTGGCCCGGAGCCGTGAGCAAGACCGTGGCCGGAGCCATGACCGAGACCTTGGAGACGGCCGCGCAGCGGTTCCAGGCCCAGGCCCGGGCGGAGCGGCAGGAGCAGGCCGCCGCGCGGGTGCAAGCCGTGAACCAGCTCAAGGAGCAGGCGAACGCGACCAATCGACTGGAGTGGGTGGTGAAGCGCTTGGAGCGCCAGACCGAGCCGTGGCTGTGGAACTGGAGCCGGGATCGGTGGCTGGGGGTCCTGATCGGGGTGCTGGCGACCGTGCTGCTGGGCGGGGGCGGGCTGACGCTGTACTGGCGGTTCGGGACGCAGACCGCGATGTGGGAACAGCTCTCGACCTATCGCTCAGTCTGGGAGGTGATGACGCCGGCGGAGCGCGAGCAGATGCTGAGCCGGCGCGATCAGGGGACCGCCGGCAAGTAGCCGAGGCGGCCGCCGCAGCCCAGGCTGCGGCCGAGGAGTTGGCCTTGCAGCAACTGGAGGAGGCGCGGGCCGCCCACCAGGCTGCGCGGGAGCGGGAACGCGAGCGTCAGCGGGAGGCGGAGGAGGCCCGCCGTGAGCGGGAGGGTGGCGCTGAATTGGAGCTAGAGCCGTGATACAGGGAGAGCGCAGGGGAGAAAATGGAGCTACGAGGAAAGTACTGCGTTATATCCTATTCGGCACCGTCACCCTATCAATATCGGGCTGCGCGACTATCACCAATGATCCGAGTCAGGCGATCCAGTTCGTCGCGCCAGGCTGTCAAGGGGTCCAGATAGAATGCACCGCCCAGAACAAGCGCGGGTCCTATAAATTTGACCCTCCAGAGACGGTGCACATTCGGCGCTCCGATGACGATCTACGCATCTCCTGTAATGTTCCGGGCCGCAGCGACTACGTTCAGAATATTGCGAGCCGCATGGGTGGGAAGATCGTCGCTTCGGCCGTCTTCCTCGACCTCGGCATCGTCGATGCTATTACCGACAAACACCGGGAGTATCCAGTGCAAATCGTCCTCTCGCCGTGCGAGGACGACTGAAAAATCCAAACTGACCTGCGGCCGTCCGGACCGGACGGCCGCGCCGGCGGAATCCGAGCGCCGTAGAGGCCCGTAGAGGCCCGTAGACGGCCCGGTCCTTACCTGGACCCTCACCACAAGCCAATAGGCACTTACGGCCGCGCCTGACGGCGCTCTGGTGGCGAAAAGGGCGGGACGTGGCATAATGCCGGGACACAAAACGGCGAAAGCCCCGTTGGCGGGAAATCCAGGGGGCTTTCTGAACCACTCGACCCGGATGGGACCGGGCAGTGATGGGCATATGGAGACCCTACCTTACCTTCCCCCGCCGCTCAAGTCCCATCCCCCAACCGATGAGGGGAGGGGCGGCCCATGCAGCAGCTCACATTACCCGGTATCGACTTTGTCCCGCGCCAGGTCCGGCGGTACGGCCTGCGCGAATTTCATCATTACCCGCTGGCGTCCTACGGCAAGAACGCAGCGGGGCTCTGGCTCGGCTCGCGGCGAATGCCGCCGGCGGAAGCCTGGACCCTTCCCGAGCTGGAGTTAGGCCGGACGGCCAACAGCATCCCGGCCCTGCTTTTCGACATAGATCGGCCCGACTGGGGGCTGGAGATTTTTGACGGGGTGGTGCCGCTCCCGAACTGGGCGACGTGGCGGCGGGCGAATCAGCACGCCCACCTGGTCTACGCCCTGGCCCGGCCGGTGGTGATCGGTGAGCAAGCGCGGCCGACGCCGCAGGGGTGGCTGGCGCGGATCGGAGAGTATCTAGCAGCCACGCTACAAGCGGACCTGGCGTACTCTGCGGTGCTGGCTCACAACCCCCTGGAGTGGGCCAGCCAGGGCCGCTATCGGACGGACTGGCTACGCGAAGCACCCTACACCCTGGCCGAGCTGGACGAGGCGATCCCGTTTGGGTGGCGGCGGCCTCGGCGGCCGCTGACGGTGTATGGGCGGAACGATGCGCTGTTCCGGGCGGGGATGAAGTGGACGGGTCGGCCGCGCCATTGGGGCGACTGGGCCGGCCTGGCGACGTACCTGGCGGCCATGAACGCGGAATTTGTCGCACCGCTGGGGGAGCGGGAGCTAGGCGGGATCGTCAAGAGCATTCGGCGGATTCAGACCAAGAACTTACAGAGCGGGCAGACGCAGCGGACGTTCTCGTTCATCCAGGCGGCACGGGGCCGGCGAGGCGGCCGAGTATCGGGAGCCAAGCGGCGTGCTGACACTCTGGAACGGGACGCAGCTATCGTGGCTGCTGTGCAAGCAGGCGCGTCCAGGAGGGCCACGGCTCGTGTCTACAGTCTTAGCGAGGGCGCTGTACGCAAAATCCTAAAACGAGTGCGTACCGAAGCCAAAGCAGGATGATGTGCCTTTTTGGTTCCTGAAAAGTGATTGAAAATCAGGTCCCCTCCTCGCTGGTCTGAACGAATTTTTTGCGAGCCGCCGTTGGGAGGGGTGAAACGCCCGGATTTGTGCGAAGGAGCGACCGATGGAGAGTCAGACTATAGGGGACCGCCAGCCGGGAACAACACACGGCCACCATGCGGGCCTTGGAAACCTTGATTGAACGCACCGCGCCGGAGTCAAGCTGAGCCCCGCCCCGGCGAGGAGGAAACACCCATGCGAATTGCGTTGCTGACGCTGGCCGTGGTCCTCACGGCCAGCCCGATCCTGGCCCATCCGGGCGGCCTCGCAGCCGACGGCTGCCACTATTGCCGGACGAACTGCGCGGCGTGGGGTGTGGAACAAGACGCCCGGCATTGTCATGAGGACACCGTCGCCGACACCCCTCCCGTCGAAATATCGGGCCCGGCCGTGGTGGTCGACGCCGACACCATCGCCGTGCGGACCACCCGGATTCGGCTGTCTGGGATCGACGCGCCGGAGAGCGGCCAGACGTGTCGGGCGGCGGGGCAGTCCTGGCCCTGTGGAGAGCAGGCCACCGAAGCGCTGACCGACCGGATCGGCGATCAGGCGGTCCAGTGCGAGGAGCGGGACCGGGATAGCTTTGGGCGCATTGTGGCGGTGTGCCAGCTCGCCGGGCAGGACCTCAACGCCTGGCTGGTCGCCCAGGGCTGGGCCATGGCCTATCGCCAGTTCTCCGAGGCATATGTGGCCGAGGAGGCCGCAGCGGCAGCGGCCGGGCGGGGGATCTGGCGCGGCCAGTTTGTGGCCCCGTGGGAGTGGCGGCGCGGCGCGCGCCTGGAGGAGCGGGTATTGGAGAACCCGCGCGCGGGCTCGATGCAGAGCGGGCTGGGGGTGATCTCGGGCTGGGTGTGTGAGACCGAGCAGATCGAGATTGAGTTTACGCACGGCACGAGCGGCGCGGTGTCGCGCTGGACAGCGGGCTATCCGACGAGCCGGGGCGATACGCGGGCCGTGTGTGAGGATGACGGCGAGAATGGGTTCAGTTTGCTGTTCAACTGGAATCTGCTGGGCGCGGGCCGCCATCTGGTGCGGGCCTTGGCCGACGGGGCGGAATTTGCGCGGCGCAGCGTGACGGCGAGCACCTTGGGGTTAGGGCCGTTCCCGCGCGGCTTGACGGGGGAATTTGTGTTGCCCGACTTCCCGCAGGCCGGGCAAGAGACGACTATTCGATGGGAAGAAAGCCTCCAGAATTTTGTGATTACCGGCGCGGAGTAGGGCACGGCCGCCGCCTCGGCCGAGACCTAGACGGAAAGTTGACACTCGGCGCGTTATCGGCCGCTGGCCGATCCACACAGGCGGGACAAGCCCGATGTGAGATTCAGGGCGACAGACATGTGTAAAGTTGGCTTGCCCTGGCTTGGCCGTCCTCAGACGTTGAGAAGTCATAATAAAGACCAGTTCCGTCTGGCTCGATAATGAACGAGTAGGGATAGCCCCCATCCGCCAACAATGCATCGCTGGGGAAGTTCCAACGACGCTCAAGACCGGCAACGTAAAACATTGCCTTGTGGATGATACCGGCAACCGACACAAGACCGGCTTCATCCTCTTTCAGTCTATACAGGGTAAACAGAACCGTCTCCTGGGAGAAATCAAACCGCGAGAAGCAGCGCCACGTTTCCAGTGCTTCCGATTCAGCCTGGAAATCCTCTGATGCTTGAACTTTAGCCGGCCTGAGGCCCACGACGTGGGACGTGATTAAGAACAACAGCGCGCCGATCAAAGCAATCTCCCAGCGGATCCATGTCGAACGCTGCACCGGGTCGGGGTACGTCATAGCTGCTTTCCTCCCTTCCTGAAGCTTAACACTTTGCCCGTTATACGTCGTCCGGCCGCCCCGTGCCGCCAAAGTTGACAGTTTGTGCGTTATCAGACGTAGCGGGTTGCACGGCCGCAGGTGAGTCTAGGAAAATCAGGGACTTACGGGGCGCGGCCAGCGCGGTCCGGCCGAATGAATCGCGGGTGAACGGGCCGAACGGCCGAAGATTGTTCAGTTTGGCCTGCAAACTGGACGGAGCCAAGACACCTCAGCTCAGTTTTGCTAGGTTGCCTCAGCCGTGGAATACGTTGTCTTTGCCATCTATGTCCTCTGTGTTGGCCTCGGCGGCGTTGTCATCGTAGAAGCAACCCGTTGGTTCAAGGGCGTATTCAAGAAACGGGCTGCCAGCACCAAGGCACGACAGCGGAGAAAGCCCGTTCAGCGTCCCGTGCCCCAGACGGCTCCGGCTGTCAGCGCTGCCAGGACGTTCGCCAACGCGCTGGAGACGGCCAGGATTCGTTGGTGGCGCCAGATACTGGGGGCACAGATCGAGACACTCCGGTCGGTCCGCGACCGACTGGCACAGTCCGCCGACCCGCCGGCTTACCTGACCCGCAGCGCCTTCACCACGTTGAGGCGCGACGCGGAAAAGGCGGTGGGGCCATTCCCGGCCGATTGGCCGAACACGCTGTCGGATGCCCCAGAAATCCGCATGCTAAAAACAATTCGGGAGTTTTTGGACGATCCCGTCCGGTTCCTGGAGAGAGCCAACAACGCCTTTGTCGCCAACGAACTGGGCCGGTCACAGCAATTCTTCGACCGGATCGAAGCGCGGCCGCTTACGGACGAACAACGTAGGGCGGTCGTCATTGACGGCGACCGGAACCTCGTGGTCGCTGCGGCCGGCAGCGGCAAGACCTCAGCGATCGTGGCCAAGGCTGGATGGCTGCTGCACAGAGGCTACCGGCGCCCGCCGGACCTGCTGCTGCTGGCCTTCGCCAGAGACGCCCGTAAGGAGCTGGAAGAGCGGCTCCGCAAGCGGCTCGGCGACGATGCGGCACCCGACATGACGGTGAGCACCTTCCACAGCCTGGGCCTGGCGATCATCGGCAAGGCCGAAGGCCGGCGGCCGGCCCTGGCCAAGGTCGCGGAAGACGACCGAGCGCTGGCCGGCCTGCTGAAGCGCATCGTCGCCGACCTACGGACGGACCGTACCCTCTCGGCAACGCTCCTCAACTGGTTCCAGGAACAATTCGCGCCCTACCGGAGCCAGTCCGAGTTCCAGACCTGGGGCGCATACTGGGACTACATCCGCCGCTACGAAATCCGGTCGCTGAAAGGGGAGAAGGTCAAGAGCTTCGAGGAATGCGAAATCGCCAATTTCCTCTACCTCCAGGGCGTGAACTACGAGTACGAACGCATCTACGAGCACACCACCGGGACGCCGGGGAAAGGACCGTACCGCCCCGACTTCTATCTCCCGGACGCCGCGATCTACATCGAGCATTTCGGGATCGACGCCAACGGTAAGACCGCTCCATTCGTCCCACAACAAGAGTATCTCCGGTCGATGGCGTGGAAACGCCAGCTGCACGCCGAACGTGGCACCACCCTGATTGAGACCTTCAGCCACGAACATGCTGCCGGCACGTTGACCCAGAACCTGGCGGCAAAGCTCCAGGCCCATGGCGTCTCCCTGTCCCCGATCCCGCCTGCCAAGGTCTTCGCCGTCCTTGAAGAACAGGGCCGGATTGATCCATTCATCCGCTTGCTGGCGACCTTCCTGCACCATTACAAGGGAGCCCGGCTGACATTCTCGGAAGTAGCGACTCGCGCCGCCAATGCGCCGGACCGGGCGCGGGCCGCCGCCTTTCTCGCCGTGTTTGAACCGATTTTTACGCGGTATCAGGAAACGCTGGCCCAGTCGGGACAGATCGACTTCCACGACATGATCGACCGGGCGACGGACCATGTCGAGGCTGGCCGCTACCGCAGTCCGTTCGGCTACCTCCTCGTCGATGAGTTCCAGGACATCTCACCCGACAGGGCGCGACTGCTCAAGGCGTTGCTTGACCGGGTGCCGGGATCCCAGCTGTTCGCCGTCGGTGACGACTGGCAGGCGATATACCGGTTCGCCGGGTCGGACATCGGCATCATGCGAGAATTTGGGAAGCGCTTCGGCGACAGCGAAGACCTCCGTCTGGAGACGACCTTCCGCTGCGCAGACCGCATCGCCGCAGTCGCGACTAAGTTCGTCTTGCATAACCCCGCGCAGCTCCCCAAGACGGTCCGGTCGGAGCGCAAGGCAGACGAACCGCGCATCCATGTCGGCCTTCCCAGCAAGTTGAAGGAGGCGCTCGACAGAATCGCCGGGGATGCCGCCAAGCACGAAGGGCCGTCGAGCGTCTTGGTATTGGGCCGGTACCGGCACACGCTGCCACAGAACAGAGCCACTTTGGCCAAGCACTATCCCAGTCTACGATTCGACTACAGGACGGTGCACCGGTCCAAGGGGCTCGAAGCCGACTACGTCGTCCTGCTCGGCCTGTGTTCCGGGAAGTACGGCTTTCCCGCCGAGATCGAAGACGACCCGCTGCTTGACTTGGTTCTTGCGTCGGCCGAAGGGTATCCGGACGCTGAGGAGCGCCGTCTCCTCTATGTCGCCGTCACCCGCGCCAGGCGCCACGTCTTCCTGCTTGTCGAGAACGGACCGCCGTCCTCGTTCGCTGTGGAACTGGCCAGGGACGGGTACGACGTTACCGTTTTAGGTCGGCCGCCGGGAGACGACATCCCCTGCCCACGATGCGTCGAGGGACGACTCACCCGCCGCGAAAACAGGCAGAGCGGCAGCCTCTTCTACGGCTGCTCGAACTACCCCTACTGCGAACACCGGCAACGCCCGTGCCCGGATTGCGGCAAGGGACTGGTCGTCAAGGCAGACGGCGGCTTTCGTTGCTGTGACTGCGGCTACTCCATCGAGTCTTGTCCCAAGTGCAGCGGCTGGCTCCAGACCCGGGTCGGCCAGTACGGCCGCTTCCTGGGCTGTACGAATTATCCCGCGTGCGGCTATACCCGGGATATTCGACAGAAACCGCCTCGGAGCAGGACGGCCGCCAGAAATTCCAATCCCGGACGGCGAATAAGTCGGTAGTCTCCCGCTAAACGGACGTTATGGACAGGGTAGGAGAGCTGAGACGAGGAAATCTGTGCTATTTACCCGTCTCGGGAATCTGTGTCAGAGATATTTGATACCCCTACCGCAAAATGGGACGCCCCGGCGGCGCGGGCAAATGAGCCGCCCGGCCGCCCCCACGGCCAGCCCTAGGGAATGAGTTTGACCAGAGTGACGGTCAGACCGACAATGCCCACAGCCACAATCCACAGCTGTTTGTAGAGGACGGCAAACTGCTCGGCCATGTCGGCCCGCAGGGTTTCCATATCCGTGCGCATGGTCGCCAGGTCGGCTTTCGTCTCGCTCCGCAGCTGCTCAATATCCGCTTTCACGGAGGCGAGGTCAGCCTGCGTGGTGAGGCGCAACTGCTCAATGTCGGCCTTCACGGCCGCCACATCAGCCGTGAGATCGGCCTTCACAGTGGCGATATCAGCTTCTAGGGCAGCGCGGACCTCCGTGAGATCAGCCTTCGTGGCGACATTACCGCCGAGGGCCTCGCCCATCGTGTTGACCACGGCTTCGGCCTGAGCCTCCTCAAAACCGACCTGCTTCAGCGCGGTGACGGCCTTATAGGTATCAAACGCCAGCGCACTCATGCCGGTGTTGCTCCTTTCTCGCTGTCCTGGCGCGGGGGCAGCCCAAACAGCTCCCGATCTCGGTCATGCACCAGGAAGCGATCCATATCGGCCTGGAAGAGTTTCTCCGTCAAATCGCCGCGCGCCATGCGGTCCCGCAGCATCGCGCCCATCAGAATCAGGCGGCGCGTCTCCTGTTTGCGCCCCTCCTGCGAAGCGAGCGCCTTGAGACGGCGCTTTTCCGCTCGTATCCGCGCCGCCTGCTCATCGAGCTGCTGCATGCGCTTCTCTCGTCGTGTTGCTCGATCCATGGGGGTGTGGTAGCACAGGACACAGAGCCGAGCAACTGCGGAGGGTTTGTCTTGTGTCGCACCTTGATGACCTCCGCTCGGCTCAATTCTCTGTGCGGATGAGCGAAGCGAAAGAGCTAGAGCGCACATACGCATATTGTACAATATGCTGTGCGGCAGGGCGGACCCTGCACCCCCAGGTACGCTGCGTACAGCGCGCCTGCCCGGAGCCCGTTTCGATGGCCATCTACCATCTCCACGTGAAAAACGGCAGCCGCGCCGGCGGACAATCCGCCCACGCTCACGCCCAGTACGTCTCGCGCGACGGCAAATACAGCCGCGAGCGTGACGCCCTGGTGTACGCCGAGTCCGGCCACATGCCAGCCTGGACAGCCGAGCGCGACCTCGACTACTGGGACGCAGCCGACCTGTACGAGCGGGCCAACGGTCAGCTGTACAAAGAGGTCGAATTTGCCCTGCCGGTCGAGCTGTCAGCCGAGGCCCAGCGGGAGCTGGCCCTCGACTTCGCCCACCAGCTGACCGATGCCGAGCAGCTGCCCTACACCCTGGCGATCCACGCCGGGCGGGGCACCAACCCGCACTGTCACCTGATGATGAGCGAGCGGGCCAACGACGGGCTTGAGCGCGAACCTGAACAGTGGTTCAAGCGGGCCAACCGGGCCGCGCCGGAGTTAGGCGGGGCGCTCAAGACGCGCACCCTCCAAACCAAAGACTGGCTGGTCGCCACGCGGGAAGCCTGGGCGGAGCAGGCCAACCAGGCCCTAGAGCGCGCTGGCGAGCTGGAGCGGATCGACCACCGCAGCCTGGCCGCCCAGGGCATCGACCGGGAGCCGGGCGTCCACCTTGGCCCCACCGTCCACGCCATGGAGCTGCGGGGCCTTCAGACCGAGCGGGCGGCCGTGGCGCTGAGCGTGGACCGCTTGACCGGCCAGATCATCGACCTGGCCCAGCTGGAGGAAGGACTCGACCATGAGCGAGCGCGCCTTAGAGAACGTGAAATTCGCCCGGCTCTTAGCGGACCTGAGCGAGAAGGTGCCCCGGTGGGAGACGACGATGGAGGCGTGGCCCGGAGCCGTGAGCAAGACCGTGGCCGGAGCCATGACCGAGACCTTGGAGACGGCCGCGCAGCGGTTCCAGGCCCAGGCCCGGGCGGAGCGGCAGGAGCAGGCCGCCGCGCGGGTGCAAGCCGTGAACCAGCTCAAGGAGCAGGCGAACGCGACCAATCGACTGGAGTGGGTGGTGAAGCGCTTGGAGCGCCAGACCGAGCCGTGGCTGTGGAACTGGAGCCGGGATCGGTGGCTGGGGGTCCTGATCGGGGTGCTGGCGACCGTGCTGCTGGGCGGGGGCGGGCTGACGCTGTACTGGCGGTTCGGGACGCAGACCGCGATGTGGGAACAGCTCTCGACCTATCGCTCAGTCTGGGAGGTGATGACGCCGGCGGAGCGCGAGCAGATGCTGAGCCGGCGCGATCAGGGGACCGCCGGCAAGTAGCCGAGGCGGCCGCCGCAGCCCAGGCTGCGGCCGAGGAGTTGGCCTTGCAGCAACTGGAGGAGGCGCGGGCCGCCCACCAGGCTGCGCGGGAGCGGGAACGCGAGCGTCAGCGGGAGGCGGAGGAGGCCCGCCGTGAGCGGGAGGGTGGCGCTGAATTGGAGCTAGAGCCGTGATACAGGGAGAGCGCAGGGGAGAAAATGGAGCTACGAGGAAAGTACTGCGTTATATCCTATTCGGCACCGTCACCCTATCAATATCGGGCTGCGCGACTATCACCAATGATCCGAGTCAGGCGATCCAGTTCGTCGCGCCAGGCTGTCAAGGGGTCCAGATAGAATGCACCGCCCAGAACAAGCGCGGGTCCTATAAATTTGACCCTCCAGAGACGGTGCACATTCGGCGCTCCGATGACGATCTACGCATCTCCTGTAATGTTCCGGGCCGCAGCGACTACGTTCAGAATATTGCGAGCCGCATGGGTGGGAAGATCGTCGCTTCGGCCGTCTTCCTCGACCTCGGCATCGTCGATGCTATTACCGACAAACACCGGGAGTATCCAGTGCAAATCGTCCTCTCGCCGTGCGAGGACGACTGAAAAATCCAAACTGACCTGCGGCCGTCCGGACCGGACGGCCGCGCCGGCGGAATCCGAGCGCCGTAGAGGCCCGTAGAGGCCCGTAGACGGCCCGGTCCTTACCTGGACCCTCACCACAAGCCAATAGGCACTTACGGCCGCGCCTGACGGCGCTCTGGTGGCGAAAAGGGCGGGACGTGGCATAATGCCGGGACACAAAACGGCGAAAGCCCCGTTGGCGGGAAATCCAGGGGGCTTTCTGAACCACTCGACCCGGATGGGACCGGGCAGTGATGGGCATATGGAGACCCTACCTTACCTTCCCCCGCCGCTCAAGTCCCATCCCCCAACCGATGAGGGGAGGGGCGGCCCATGCAGCAGCTCACATTACCCGGTATCGACTTTGTCCCGCGCCAGGTCCGGCGGTACGGCCTGCGCGAATTTCATCATTACCCGCTGGCGTCCTACGGCAAGAACGCAGCGGGGCTCTGGCTCGGCTCGCGGCGAATGCCGCCGGCGGAAGCCTGGACCCTTCCCGAGCTGGAGTTAGGCCGGACGGCCAACAGCATCCCGGCCCTGCTTTTCGACATAGATCGGCCCGACTGGGGGCTGGAGATTTTTGACGGGGTGGTGCCGCTCCCGAACTGGGCGACGTGGCGGCGGGCGAATCAGCACGCCCACCTGGTCTACGCCCTGGCCCGGCCGGTGGTGATCGGTGAGCAAGCGCGGCCGACGCCGCAGGGGTGGCTGGCGCGGATCGGAGAGTATCTAGCAGCCACGCTACAAGCGGACCTGGCGTACTCTGCGGTGCTGGCTCACAACCCCCTGGAGTGGGCCAGCCAGGGCCGCTATCGGACGGACTGGCTACGCGAAGCACCCTACACCCTGGCCGAGCTGGACGAGGCGATCCCGTTTGGGTGGCGGCGGCCTCGGCGGCCGCTGACGGTGTATGGGCGGAACGATGCGCTGTTCCGGGCGGGGATGAAGTGGACGGGTCGGCCGCGCCATTGGGGCGACTGGGCCGGCCTGGCGACGTACCTGGCGGCCATGAACGCGGAATTTGTCGCACCGCTGGGGGAGCGGGAGCTAGGCGGGATCGTCAAGAGCATTCGGCGGATTCAGACCAAGAACTTACAGAGCGGGCAGACGCAGCGGACGTTCTCGTTCATCCAGGCGGCACGGGGCCGGCGAGGCGGCCGAGTATCGGGAGCCAAGCGGCGTGCTGACACTCTGGAACGGGACGCAGCTATCGTGGCTGCTGTGCAAGCAGGCGCGTCCAGGAGGGCCACGGCTCGTGTCTACAGTCTTAGCGAGGGCGCTGTACGCAAAATCCTAAAACGAGTGCGTACCGAAGCCAAAGCAGGATGATGTGCCTTTTTGGTTCCTGAAAAGTGATTGAAAATCAGGTCCCCTCCTCGCTGGTCTGAACGAATTTTTTGCGAGCCGCCGTTGGGAGGGGTGAAACGCCCGGATTTGTGCGAAGGAGCGACCGATGGAGAGTCAGACTATAGGGGACCGCCAGCCGGGAACAACACACGGCCACCATGCGGGCCTTGGAAACCTTGATTGAACGCACCGCGCCGGAGTCAAGCTGAGCCCCGCCCCGGCGAGGAGGAAACACCCATGCGAATTGCGTTGCTGACGCTGGCCGTGGTCCTCACGGCCAGCCCGATCCTGGCCCATCCGGGCGGCCTCGCAGCCGACGGCTGCCACTATTGCCGGACGAACTGCGCGGCGTGGGGTGTGGAACAAGACGCCCGGCATTGTCATGAGGACACCGTCGCCGACACCCCTCCCGTCGAAATATCGGGCCCGGCCGTGGTGGTCGACGCCGACACCATCGCCGTGCGGACCACCCGGATTCGGCTGTCTGGGATCGACGCGCCGGAGAGCGGCCAGACGTGTCGGGCGGCGGGGCAGTCCTGGCCCTGTGGAGAGCAGGCCACCGAAGCGCTGACCGACCGGATCGGCGATCAGGCGGTCCAGTGCGAGGAGCGGGACCGGGATAGCTTTGGGCGCATTGTGGCGGTGTGCCAGCTCGCCGGGCAGGACCTCAACGCCTGGCTGGTCGCCCAGGGCTGGGCCATGGCCTATCGCCAGTTCTCCGAGGCATATGTGGCCGAGGAGGCCGCAGCGGCAGCGGCCGGGCGGGGGATCTGGCGCGGCCAGTTTGTGGCCCCGTGGGAGTGGCGGCGCGGCGCGCGCCTGGAGGAGCGGGTATTGGAGAACCCGCGCGCGGGCTCGATGCAGAGCGGGCTGGGGGTGATCTCGGGCTGGGTGTGTGAGACCGAGCAGATCGAGATTGAGTTTACGCACGGCACGAGCGGCGCGGTGTCGCGCTGGACAGCGGGCTATCCGACGAGCCGGGGCGATACGCGGGCCGTGTGTGAGGATGACGGCGAGAATGGGTTCAGTTTGCTGTTCAACTGGAATCTGCTGGGCGCGGGCCGCCATCTGGTGCGGGCCTTGGCCGACGGGGCGGAATTTGCGCGGCGCAGCGTGACGGCGAGCACCTTGGGGTTAGGGCCGTTCCCGCGCGGCTTGACGGGGGAATTTGTGTTGCCCGACTTCCCGCAGGCCGGGCAAGAGACGACTATTCGATGGGAAGAAAGCCTCCAGAATTTTGTGATTACCGGCGCGGAGTAGGGCACGGCCGCCGCCTCGGCCGAGACCTAGACGGAAAGTTGACACTCGGCGCGTTATCGGCCGCTGGCCGATCCACACAGGCGGGACAAGCCCGATGTGAGATTCAGGGCGACAGACATGTGTAAAGTTGGCTTGCCCTGGCTTGGCCGTCCTCAGACGTTGAGAAGTCATAATAAAGACCAGTTCCGTCTGGCTCGATAATGAACGAGTAGGGATAGCCCCCATCCGCCAACAATGCATCGCTGGGGAAGTTCCAACGACGCTCAAGACCGGCAACGTAAAACATTGCCTTGTGGATGATACCGGCAACCGACACAAGACCGGCTTCATCCTCTTTCAGTCTATACAGGGTAAACAGAACCGTCTCCTGGGAGAAATCAAACCGCGAGAAGCAGCGCCACGTTTCCAGTGCTTCCGATTCAGCCTGGAAATCCTCTGATGCTTGAACTTTAGCCGGCCTGAGGCCCACGACGTGGGACGTGATTAAGAACAACAGCGCGCCGATCAAAGCAATCTCCCAGCGGATCCATGTCGAACGCTGCACCGGGTCGGGGTACGTCATAGCTGCTTTCCTCCCTTCCTGAAGCTTAACACTTTGCCCGTTATACGTCGTCCGGCCGCCCCGTGCCGCCAAAGTTGACAGTTTGTGCGTTATCAGACGTAGCGGGTTGCACGGCCGCAGGTGAGTCTAGGAAAATCAGGGACTTACGGGGCGCGGCCAGCGCGGTCCGGCCGAATGAATCGCGGGTGAACGGGCCGAACGGCCGAAGATTGTTCAGTTTGGCCTGCAAACTGGACGGAGCCAAGACACCTCAGCTCAGTTTTGCTAGGTTGCC
Source organism: uncultured Binatia bacterium (SeqCode) (assembly GCA_965243735.1). Classification (GTDB taxonomy): domain Bacteria; phylum Desulfobacterota; class Binatia; order Bin18; family Bin18; genus JAAXHF01. Next base: position 4,068 of record CBDEVZ010000005.1, on the reverse strand, counting down.
TCAGCCGTGGAATACGTTGTCTTTGCCATCTATGTCCTCTGTGTTGGCCTCGGCGGCGTTGTCATCGTAGAAGCAACCCGTTGGTTCAAGGGCGTATTCAAGAAACGGGCTGCCAGCACCAAGGCACGACAGCGGAGAAAGCCCGTTCAGCGTCCCGTGCCCCAGACGGCTCCGGCTGTCAGCGCTGCCAGGACGTTCGCCAACGCGCTGGAGACGGCCAGGATTCGTTGGTGGCGCCAGATACTGGGGGCACAGATCGAGACACTCCGGTCGGTCCGCGACCGACTGGCACAGTCCGCCGACCCGCCGGCTTACCTGACCCGCAGCGCCTTCACCACGTTGAGGCGCGACGCGGAAAAGGCGGTGGGGCCATTCCCGGCCGATTGGCCGAACACGCTGTCGGATGCCCCAGAAATCCGCATGCTAAAAACAATTCGGGAGTTTTTGGACGATCCCGTCCGGTTCCTGGAGAGAGCCAACAACGCCTTTGTCGCCAACGAACTGGGCCGGTCACAGCAATTCTTCGACCGGATCGAAGCGCGGCCGCTTACGGACGAACAACGTAGGGCGGTCGTCATTGACGGCGACCGGAACCTCGTGGTCGCTGCGGCCGGCAGCGGCAAGACCTCAGCGATCGTGGCCAAGGCTGGATGGCTGCTGCACAGAGGCTACCGGCGCCCGCCGGACCTGCTGCTGCTGGCCTTCGCCAGAGACGCCCGTAAGGAGCTGGAAGAGCGGCTCCGCAAGCGGCTCGGCGACGATGCGGCACCCGACATGACGGTGAGCACCTTCCACAGCCTGGGCCTGGCGATCATCGGCAAGGCCGAAGGCCGGCGGCCGGCCCTGGCCAAGGTCGCGGAAGACGACCGAGCGCTGGCCGGCCTGCTGAAGCGCATCGTCGCCGACCTACGGACGGACCGTACCCTCTCGGCAACGCTCCTCAACTGGTTCCAGGAACAATTCGCGCCCTACCGGAGCCAGTCCGAGTTCCAGACCTGGGGCGCATACTGGGACTACATCCGCCGCTACGAAATCCGGTCGCTGAAAGGGGAGAAGGTCAAGAGCTTCGAGGAATGCGAAATCGCCAATTTCCTCTACCTCCAGGGCGTGAACTACGAGTACGAACGCATCTACGAGCACACCACCGGGACGCCGGGGAAAGGACCGTACCGCCCCGACTTCTATCTCCCGGACGCCGCGATCTACATCGAGCATTTCGGGATCGACGCCAACGGTAAGACCGCTCCATTCGTCCCACAACAAGAGTATCTCCGGTCGATGGCGTGGAAACGCCAGCTGCACGCCGAACGTGGCACCACCAACATGCTGCCGGCACGTTGACCCAGAACCTGGCGGCAAAGCTCCAGGCCCATGGCGTCTCCCTGTCCCCGATCCCGCCTGCCAAGGTCTTCGCCGTCCTTGAAGAACAGGGCCGGATTGATCCATTCATCCGCTTGCTGGCGACCTTCCTGCACCATTACAAGGGAGCCCGGCTGACATTCTCGGAAGTAGCGACTCGCGCCGCCAATGCGCCGGACCGGGCGCGGGCCGCCGCCTTTCTCGCCGTGCCGGGTCGGACATCGGCATCATGCGAGAATTTGGGAAGCGCTTCGGCGACAGCGAAGACCTCCGTCTGGAGACGACCTTCCGCTGCGCAGACCGCATCGCCGCAGTCGCGACTAAGTTCGTCTTGCATAACCCCGCGCAGCTCCCCAAGACGGTCCGGTCGGAGCGCAAGGCAGACGAACCGCGCATCCATGTCGGCCTTCCCAGCAAGTTGAAGGAGGCGCTCGACAGAATCGCCGGGGATGCCGCCAAGCACGAAGGGCCGTCGAGCGTCTTGGTATTGGGCCGGTACCGGCACACGCTGCCACAGAACAGAGCCACTTTGGCCAAGCACTATCCCAGTCTACGATTCGACTACAGGACGGTGCACCGGTCCAAGGGGCTCGAAGCCGACTACGTCGTCCTGCTCGGCCTGTGTTCCGGGAAGTACGGCTTTCCCGCCGAGATCGAAGACGACCCGCTGCTTGACTTGGTTCTTGCGTCGGCCGAAGGGTATCCGGACGCTGAGGAGCGCCGTCTCCTCTATGTCGCCGTCACCCGCGCCAGGCGCCACGTCTTCCTGCTTGTCGAGAACGGACCGCCGTCCTCGTTCGCTGTGGAACTGGCCAGGGACGGGTACGACGTTACCGTTTTAGGTCGGCCGCCGGGAGACGACATCCCCTGCCCACGATGCGTCGAGGGACGACTCACCCGCCGCGAAAACAGGCAGAGCGGCAGCCTCTTCTACGGCTGCTCGAACTACCCCTACTGCGAACACCGGCAACGCCCGTGCCCGGATTGCGGCAAGGGACTGGTCGTCAAGGCAGACGGCGGCTTTCGTTGCTGTGACTGCGGCTACTCCATCGAGTCTTGTCCCAAGTGCAGCGGCTGGCTCCAGACCCGGGTCGGCCAGTACGGCCGCTTCCTGGGCTGTACGAATTATCCCGCGTGCGGCTATACCCGGGATATTCGACAGAAACCGCCTCGGAGCAGGACGGCCGCCAGAAATTCCAATCCCGGACGGCGAATAAGTCGGTAGTCTCCCGCTAAACGGACGTTATGGACAGGGTAGGAGAGCTGAGACGAGGAAATCTGTGCTATTTACCCGTCTCGGGAATCTGTGTCAGAGATATTTGATACCCCTACCGCAAAATGGGACGCCCCGGCGGCGCGGGCAAATGAGCCGCCCGGCCGCCCCCACGGCCAGCCCTAGGGAATGAGTTTGACCAGAGTGACGGTCAGACCGACAATGCCCACAGCCACAATCCACAGCTGTTTGTAGAGGACGGCAAACTGCTCGGCCATGTCGGCCCGCAGGGTTTCCATATCCGTGCGCATGGTCGCCAGGTCGGCTTTCGTCTCGCTCCGCAGCTGCTCAATATCCGCTTTCACGGAGGCGAGGTCAGCCTGCGTGGTGAGGCGCAACTGCTCAATGTCGGCCTTCACGGCCGCCACATCAGCCGTGAGATCGGCCTTCACAGTGGCGATATCAGCTTCTAGGGCAGCGCGGACCTCCGTGAGATCAGCCTTCGTGGCGACATTACCGCCGAGGGCCTCGCCCATCGTGTTGACCACGGCTTCGGCCTGAGCCTCCTCAAAACCGACCTGCTTCAGCGCGGTGACGGCCTTATAGGTATCAAACGCCAGCGCACTCATGCCGGTGTTGCTCCTTTCTCGCTGTCCTGGCGCGGGGGCAGCCCAAACAGCTCCCGATCTCGGTCATGCACCAGGAAGCGATCCATATCGGCCTGGAAGAGTTTCTCCGTCAAATCGCCGCGCGCCATGCGGTCCCGCAGCATCGCGCCCATCAGAATCAGGCGGCGCGTCTCCTGTTTGCGCCCCTCCTGCGAAGCGAGCGCCTTGAGACGGCGCTTTTCCGCTCGTATCCGCGCCGCCTGCTCATCGAGCTGCTGCATGCGCTTCTCTCGTCGTGTTGCTCGATCCATGGGGGTGTGGTAGCACAGGACACAGAGCCGAGCAACTGCGGAGGGTTTGTCTTGTGTCGCACCTTGATGACCTCCGCTCGGCTCAATTCTCTGTGCGGATGAGCGAAGCGAAAGAGCTAGAGCGCACATACGCATATTGTACAATATGCTGTGCGGCAGGGCGGACCCTGCACCCCCAGGTACGCTGCGTACAGCGCGCCTGCCCGGAGCCCGTTTCGATGGCCATCTACCATCTCCACGTGAAAAACGGCAGCCGCGCCGGCGGACAATCCGCCCACGCTCACGCCCAGTACGTCTCGCGCGACGGCAAATACAGCCGCGAGCGTGACGCCCTGGTGTACGCCGAGTCCGGCCACATGCCAGCCTGGACAGCCGAGCGCGACCTCGACTACTGGGACGCAGCCGACCTGTACGAGCGGGCCAACGGTCAGCTGTACAAAGAGGTCGAATTTGCCCTGCCGGTCGAGCTGTCAGCCGAGGCCCAGCGGGAGCTGGCCCTCGACTTCGCCCACCAGCTGACCGATGCCGAGCAGCTGCCCTACACCCTGGCGATCCACGCCGGGCGGGGCACCAACCC
>CBDEVZ010000004.1:0-18261 GCA_965243735.1 uncultured Binatia bacterium (SeqCode) | reverse complement strand
AAGGCACATCATCCTGCTTTGGCTTCATTCTCCACCCCGTTTGATGATGTGTCTCACCGTCCCATGAGCGAGCCCTAGCCGTCGCTCAACACTCCGCATGGATTCTCCCGCTTGTACAGCGGCTACGATACCCGCGTCCCGTTCCAGTGTGTCAGCGCGCCGCTTGGCTCCCGACACTCGGCCGCCTTTCCGGCCCCGCGCCGCCTGGAGAAACGAGAACGTCCGCTGCGTCTGCCCGCTCTCCAAGTTCTTAGTCTGAATCCGCCGAATGCTCTTGACGATCCCGCCTAGCTCACGCTCCCCCAGCGGCACGACAAACTCCGCGTTCATGGCTGCCAGGTACGTCGCCAAGCCCGGCCAGTCGCCCCAATGGCGCGGGCGACCCGTCCATTTCATGCCTGCCCGAAAGAGCGCATCGTTCCGCCCGTACACCGTCAGCGGCCGCCGAGGCCGCCGCCACCCAAACGGATCGCCTCCCCCAGCTCGGCCAGGGTGTAGGGCGCTTCACGTAGCCAGTCCGTCCGATAGCGGCCCTGACTGGCCCACTCCAGGGGGTTGTGAGCCAGCACTGCATTGTAGGCCAGGTCCGCTTGCAGCGTGGCCGCCAGATACTCCCCGATCCGCGCCAGCCACCCTTGCGGCGTCGGCCGCGCCTGCTCACCCCGCAGCACCGGCCGGGCTAGGGCGTAGACTAGGTGGGCGTGCTGATTCGCCCGCCGCCACGTCGCCCAGTTCGGGACCGGCACCATCCCGTCAAAAATCTCCAGCCCCCAGTCGGGCCGGTCGATGTCAAAAATCAGCGCCGGAATGCTGTTGGCCGTCCGGCCGAGTTCCAGCTCGGGATGGGTCCAGGCCAATTCCGGCGGCATCCGCCGCGAGCCGAGCCAGATCCCCGCCGCGTTCTTGCCGTAGGACGCCAGCGGGTAGTGATGAAATTCGCGCAGGCCGTACCGCCGGACCTGGCTCGGGACAAAGTCGATACCGGGTAATATGAGCTGCTGCATGGGCCGCCCCTCCCCTCATCGGTCGGTGGGTGGGACTTGAGCAGCGAGGGGAGGTAGGGTAGGGTCTCCATACGCCCATCACTGCCCGGTCCTACCCGGGTCGAGTGTTCCGAAAGCCCCTTGATTAGTCGCCAGTGGGGCTTTCGTCGTTTTGTTCCCCGGCATTATGCCACGTCCCGCCGTTTTCGCCACCAGCGCGGTTTTGCGGACTTCGGCGCGGTAGTACGCCTCGGCCGAGTGGGCGAGCAGCCCCAGCGTGTTGAGCAGGGCGCGTAATTCTGCCGGGTCGGGTGGTTCGCCCCGGTTGGCAGCCCGGACGAGGCGGTTCAGGCGGCCCCCGTACTTGTTGAACCCCCGGATCAGGGCCTGCATCTGCTCGATCTCGTCGTCAAAGTAGGCCGGACCGGCCGCCAGCGCGGCCCGTAGCAACGCCCGGATCAGGTCGGCTGGGTGCATCTTGGCTTGGTCCGCCGCCCAATTGAGGCCGGCGACCTCTTCCGGACGGAGCCGGAAAACGACGCGCTCACTCAGCAGCCCGTCGCCTTTGCGGGGTCGAGCCATAATACGCGCCTCCTCGGGCAGCACTCCGGCGCCAGCCGGGCGGCGGAGCCGGGGCATTTTGGGGTTTTGTCATACAAAATGCATATCCTGCCACACAGAATGGTCCGAACAGTGAACCACTCCACCGCGAACAAGGCAGAAAAAGACGCGGCAAGGACACCAGCTCCGCAGTATAGCCCACATTTGGCCCAAAAGCAGGGCAACACGGGGGCGGCAGAGGGCGGATATGGCCAACCGAAGGCGGAAGGCTGGCGATAGAGGGTGGAAGCGGCCAGGGTCTGAGCTGGCCGAGCCGCACCGACAGAGCCAGGCAACGCAAGACTGGAAAGGGTGGGAAAGGTGGGGGTACAGTTGAACCGAGCGGTGAACCAGACATTGAACCGCGTGGTGAACCGGGCGGTGAACCAGAGAGGGGCCGGAATGAATCGCAAACAAGCCGAGCACGATAGGACCGTCCTCCCCCGGATTCAAGCGCTGCTGGCCCAGGGCCGGAGTCGGCGGGAGATCGCCGAACTGCTGCAACACGAAGGCATCCCCACGGCGCGGCAGGGCGGGAAATGGACACACATTGCGGTCGGGCGCATCCTGGCCCGCGCGGATCGGACGCAGCCGCAGGAGGCCAGCCCGCCGGCCGCCCCAGCGGAGCCGCCCCCACCGCCGACGGAGCAGGCAGCCGCCCCAGCGGAGCCACCCCCACCACCGACGGAGCCGCCCCCCGCGCCCACGCCGCCGTTCCAGAAGATTGAGGAGCAGTTCGAGAAAGCCGGAGAGCAGCTGAGCGCCCGCATTCAGGAGCGCAAGGAGCAACTCGGGAACGCCGTGGACCAGCTGAGCGCCCGCGTCCAGGACAAGATCGGGACCGCCGAGAGCCAGGTGGACGAGCGGCTCAACACCCTGAACTGGAGCTTTACCCGGCTGTGGGTCCGGCCCCTGTGTGTGAGCCTGGCGGCCTGCCTGGGCGTGCTCCTGGTGGCCTGGGGATTCACAGAGGCGGTGGCCTACCGGATTGGCAGCCAGAGGGAGACGCTGGCCGAACTCAAGAGCGACATCGAGGAGCAGCAAGCGACCCTGCGCGAGCTGGAGCAGGACACCTGGGGCGTGGGCTATCGAGAGTTGGAGACGGGCCGCTTTCTGATCCTGCCGGAGGACAGCAAGACAGGCTGGACGGTGGACGACAAGCCAGCGGTGAAGCTCCCGGACAAGTGAGGGCTTGGCCGCCCCCCTTTTCCCCCTGTCAACCGGGGCGAAGGGGTCAGCCGGAGAGCAGGGCCTTGTCTGCTCTCCCCTCGGCCGGGAGTGCCGGAGGACAGCCAGGGCCTTGACTGGCTCCAGCACGGCACGGACGGCCGCTGTCTGCCAGGCTCCCGCGGCCTTCCACCCCGCAGCCCGCTTGTCCGCGCCGGGCCTTGGCGGCGCGTCCGAGCGGCCGCCCTCCGGTCCAAACTGAACAATCTTCGGCTGTTTGGCCGTTTGACCCGCGATTTGTTCAGCCGCGCTGGGCGAGCCTCGGCCCGTAAGTCTCTGATTTTCCTACACTCGGCCTCGGCCACGGCGGCCGCTACGTCTGATAACGGGCAAACTGTCAACTTTGGGAGAGAGGGTGGGACCGTGCTCGGTGGGCGGGGAGTGAGCACGGCCCCGAGGGAAAGAGAGGACGAGGCCAGTCTACCCCGCCGGCCCTGGCGCGAAGGCAAAGCGGCCGCGTCTGTTCCTGGGCGGGCGCGTCGGGCTCATGCTATAACGGCTCCGAGATGCCGCTCGACAAATATTGGCCCGAGATTCTGGTGGGGCTGGGGGCGGCTGGCCTGGGGGGATGGCTGGTGATGTGGCTGGCCGGTTAGGCCCCCTCCGCCGTCACGATGTCCAGCGCGGCCGGCCGTGAGGCGCGGGCCGGCGGGATGCGTCCGATCCGGCCGATAACGCGCAATGTGTCAATCTTCTAGATGGGCAGCGTGTCGATGTCCACGATCCAATCAGAGGGCACAATCGAGCGGAAGCCCATACCGCAATCGACTTTGAGGGTTCCACAGTCGAAAGCCGGATGTGCCAGTCCGTAGCTCCAAGCCTTGAGGAAGTCGTGGACCAGATTGGGCACTTCGCCTCGTGCGAGCTGGGTTTCGACGGAAAAGATCCAATTGGCAGCGTTCAATGCGTCTTCGCCTGGGACAGCGACCCGGATTATCCTGGCCCGGCCATCCCCTCGGAGGAGTTCCTTACCGTCGTGGCCGAGAAGTGCGTGTGCCACGCGCTGGTCAAATTCGGACCCATGAGTGAGGTAGTGATTGAAGCTGTTGATCAATCCGGACCGGGAGAGCGTCAGATGAACCTGCCCCTCTCGGCCCCCAGCCTTTCCCTGGGTGCCACTATGTTCGTGCAACGTAGCATTAAGCTGGTCGGCCACGTCGCTCCATCGCGGATGGGATGAGAGTGCCCTGCGAAGTCGCGTGCGGCGAGCTTGAGCATCCAAGGGAACTAGGCCGTGGGCTTGAATCGAGTCGGCCTCGGAATCGGTCAAGCGGGAACCGTGATAGCCCGCAATCTTCGTGGAGCGAATCCAGACGAGCATCGCCTCGATGATTGCTTCACGGTTCGTGCAAGAAAAGAGAACGTCAAGCGCGTCCTCGATAAACTTGGGTGCGGCGGACACGAGTCGCTCCACAACCGCCTCCGAAATCAGATCCCCGACCGTAGCGGTTAACAGCGGTCCCCAAGTGCGGTTGTCGTCGAAATCCAGCATATCAAGCTCCTACAGACTCCGATTGTGAGATGAGGGCAGGATGGCGTCAATCCGGGCAAAATGTCCGCTACTTGCGCGGCCCACCTTTCGGTGGAGAGGCTGAGAACGGCCAAAGTGTCAACTTGCCAAGTTAAGCGCCAGCAATTCCTGCAACGCCTCGTCATCAGAAATATCAGCGGACCAGCCATAGGCCGCCGCCACCGCAGCATCAAGGCTTGCGTGGGCGTCGGCGAGCCATTGCGGGCGGGTGTTGTACAGGTTAGTCAGAGTGCGTTTCTTGAGAGCTTTCGCTGCGTCCTCGTTGCGAGGCACCGGGCGCTTGGGGTAGTCGGGTGCCGGCTCATCTACCCACTCCACCCATTCGGACGGGTTGAGCCAGCGGTCACGCAATGTGACCAGCCGTCGGGCTGCCTCAGCAATGGCAACGGCGTGCGGATTATCGGCATAGTCGGTGGCGGGAATGTCGGGCGATAGCCCGTCTGGAAACGGGAAGGTCTGAAAGACGGTAGTCGGATTGTAGACTGGATCGTTGCCGACACCGTGCCAACTGCACAATCTCAGTGACCACACTTCGTGAAACCTGCTGTGCAGGATGCCGAAGGTCGTGTCGTCGTTGCGGGCAATTACGATCAACCGATGATCGGGGCATATTCGGGAATCGAGCCACGCAAACAGCCGGTGCTTGGCGACACCCGGAGTCGCAATGTAGCGCGGAAGGCCGTCGAGGGCCTTCCACATGCCCTGTCTTGGCTCGACATGCCGCCACCAGTTGGCGCGATAGGACTCACGGCGGTTCCGTTGCCGCATCGGCCAGACATGTTCCTCGACGTGCCCGAATGGAGCTTCATAAAGCGCCGCATCCTTCTCCGCCATCTCCCAGCCGAAATCGACGATCCACTTGCCCGCCGGGCGGCGGGTCAAGTCCATGCCGTTCAGCCAAGGCTTGAGCACATCGGCGTTGGGCCGTCCGTTCGGATTGGCCGGAAGCCGCAGCCACTCCCGTGCAAGATCGCCCGGAATGTCGAACGGCCCACCCTTGGTATCACCCATGAAGGCAACTCCGATGTTCGCCGGAATGCGCTTTGCCCCGGTCAGGTCGGTCCCCGTCTCACCGCGCCTGGCCGTGAGGTCTGTATGGATTTCGTCGGCGGGCTCGCCATCGAGACGTGTGTCCGGCCTGTGTTCGTCGTCCGCGCCGGAGAAACATACCAGCGACACCCTCACCGCCGCTCCATCAATCACCCACGGCTCATCGGACCAGGCATCGAAGATCGGGCGGTCAGCCGTCGCGGCCTGTAACGCCCTCCGGTTCGCGCCGCCGCGAATGGAATTGGTCGCAACGAACCCGACCCGTTTGGCCTGACCCGATTTCATGTGTTCAGCGGCCTTGACGAACCAGTAGGTGACAAGGTCGGCCTCGGCTGGCACGCGACCTGCGTATGTCGAAAAAACTTTCGAGACATAGTCCTCGCCAAGACCCGCGATCAACAGCTTGCCGCCGAGAAACGGCGGATTGCCGATGACCACATCGGCCGTGGGCCACTCGGGCTCCCCACCCTCCGGTGTCAGGATGGCGTCACGGCATTCGATGGTGTCGAGCGGTTTGAGAATCGGATCGCGGGATTCGCTGAAACCATTGCGTCGCATCCACTGGATTTCCCCGATCCACACCGAGACACGGGCCAGTTCAGCGGCATACGGATTGATCTCTATCCCCCTGACGTTGGCCGGGCCGATAGCGGGGAATTCTCGCTCCACGCCCAGCGTCTCGGCCTCCAGCTGCACCCGATGTTCCAGGTCCTTGAGGGCATGGAGTGCCAGATACAGGAAGTTGCCGGAGCCACAGGCCGGGTCGAGCACCGTAAAGGCGCGCAGGCGGGTGAGGAAGTCACTCAGCCGCCACTCGGCCTCCCTGCGCCGCCGGGTCCGGGTGGCGGCTGATTTGGCGGCCTCGGCCTGGGCCAGGCTTGAGACAATCTCGGCCTTGGCCGTTTCCCACTCAGCCAGCCAGGGGCGAATCACCACCGGCTCGACAATCAGCATGATCTTGTCCCGGTCGGTGTAGTGCGCGCCCAGCTGTGAGCGCTTGTCTGGGTCAAGCCCGCGCTCAAACAGCGTGCCCAGGATCGAGGGATCAATCTCCGACCAGTCCAGGGCGGCGGCGGCAAGCGTGGTCTTGATCTCGCTTTTTTCCAGCGGCAAGGCCAGGTCGTCGTCAAACAAGCCCCCATTGAACCACGCCACGGACTCGAAGCCGACCAAGCCACCGGCGGCCATCGCTCCGAACAGGGCACAGGCCATCGTGGCGAACGCTCCCGGCCGCTCGTGCGCCTGTTCCAACATCCGGGTGAACATGGTGTTGGGCAACAGCCCCACATCTTCAGCGAACATGCAGAAGACAAGCCGATTGACGAAATGCGCCACCTCCTGCGGGTCGTGGCCGCGCTCCCGCAGGGCGTGGGCCAGGGCGGCGAAGGTGGCCGCCGCCCGCTCAGTGAGCGCCTGCCGGGTTTCTCCGGGCCGCAACCGTTCAGGGTCGGCCATCGCCCATTTGAGTCGGTCGCGGATCGCGGCATCCGCGAGATCGTCCAGCGTGAATTCGTAGGTTTTACTGACGCTGTTGGTCCAGTTGGTGTGGATGCGGAACCGCGCCATGTCCGAGACGATCAGCAGCGGCGGATTTTCCAAGGCGAGAGTGTATTGCCGCAACTGTCTGAAGGCGGCGTCAAGATTGGCCCGCTTGCCCTTGTACTCCCAGGCGAAGTGATGGCGTTTCCACACATCGGCCCACCCGTCGCCGCCGGTGTCCTTGCGTGCGCCGCGCTCGAAGCAGTACCGCTCCCCTGTGGGATCCGCTTCGGCGGGCGTCGGCTCCCCGAGCAGCCGGCACAGGTCGATAAAGTGCTCCTGGGACGCCGAGCGCTCTTTGAGTTCCGAGGCGCGCCATTTGGTGATGAATGCTGCCGGCGTCATTCCTGAATCATCTTCTTAGACGGATCAATGGGTGAGCGGGGGCAAACCCACGGAGGCAGCTGGCCCGCCGTGAGGCCGGCCTGCAACTCCTGGGCGTCCTTGTCCAGCTCGGCCGCAAATTGGGTCAGCAGCCGGACGATCTCCTCGGGGGGGGAGAAGGCGCACCAAGTCCGCCAGGTACTCCAAACTCACCTCGCCCTGGTCATCCGCCACGATCTGAATCAGGACCTGCCCCATGTCGGCCTCCTCAGCCACCGTGTCACGGTTGGGCCGGCGCGGTGCGCTCGATCAGGGTCCGTAAGGCGTCGCCCTGTTGGCGTAAAGCGTCGCCCTGTTGGCGCAAGGCTTCGAGCGTTTCCTCGTGCTGCTCGCGGCTGGCAGCGGCTTGGAGGCGGAAGGCTTCCATCGTTTCGGCGTGGCGTTGCACCTCCGCCTGGGCCTGCTGCTCGCGGTTCGTATTGCTCCGGGACATCAGCACCAGCCCGACGGAGAGCAGCACGAGCTGCCCCAGGCCGACCCCCAAGGCGACCCACGCCAGCGGGGTCATGCCTGGCGGCGGGACCAGCGCCTGTAAGGCGGCCAGGGTGGCTGCACCAAGTTCGATAGTTTGACTCTCCATAGGTCGCTCCTTAGCACAAATCCTGCGCTCTACCCCGCTCGGCGGCCCAGGGCAAAAAAATTTTGTCAGACCAGCGAGGAGGGGACCTGATTTTCAATCACTTTTCAGGAGCCCGAAAGGCACATCATCCTGCTTTGGCTTCATTCTCCACCCCGTTTGATGATGTGTCTCACCGTCCCATGAGCGAGCCCTAGCCGTCGCTCAACACTCCGCATGGATTCTCCCGCTTGTACAGCGGCTACGATACCCGCGTCCCGTTCCAGTGTGTCAGCGCGCCGCTTGGCTCCCGACACTCGGCCGCCTTTCCGGCCCCGCGCCGCCTGGAGAAACGAGAACGTCCGCTGCGTCTGCCCGCTCTCCAAGTTCTTAGTCTGAATCCGCCGAATGCTCTTGACGATCCCGCCTAGCTCACGCTCCCCCAGCGGCACGACAAACTCCGCGTTCATGGCTGCCAGGTACGTCGCCAAGCCCGGCCAGTCGCCCCAATGGCGCGGGCGACCCGTCCATTTCATGCCTGCCCGAAAGAGCGCATCGTTCCGCCCGTACACCGTCAGCGGCCGCCGAGGCCGCCGCCACCCAAACGGGATCGCCTCCCCCAGCTCGGCCAGGGTGTAGGGCGCTTCACGTAGCCAGTCCGTCCGATAGCGGCCCTGACTGGCCCACTCCAGGGGGTTGTGAGCCAGCACTGCATTGTAGGCCAGGTCCGCTTGCAGCGTGGCCGCCAGATACTCCCCGATCCGCGCCAGCCACCCTTGCGGCGTCGGCCGCGCCTGCTCACCCCGCAGCACCGGCCGGGCTAGGGCGTAGACTAGGTGGGCGTGCTGATTCGCCCGCCGCCACGTCGCCCAGTTCGGGACCGGCACCATCCCGTCAAAAATCTCCAGCCCCCAGTCGGGCCGGTCGATGTCAAAAATCAGCGCCGGAATGCTGTTGGCCGTCCGGCCGAGTTCCAGCTCGGGATGGGTCCAGGCCAATTCCGGCGGCATCCGCCGCGAGCCGAGCCAGATCCCCGCCGCGTTCTTGCCGTAGGACGCCAGCGGGTAGTGATGAAATTCGCGCAGGCCGTACCGCCGGACCTGGCTCGGGACAAAGTCGATACCGGGTAATATGAGCTGCTGCATGGGCCGCCCCTCCCCTCATCGGTCGGTGGGTGGGACTTGAGCAGCGAGGGGAGGTAGGGTAGGGTCTCCATACGCCCATCACTGCCCGGTCCTACCCGGGTCGAGTGTTCCGAAAGCCCCTTGGATTAGTCGCCAGTGGGGCTTTCGTCGTTTTGTTCCCCGGCATTATGCCACGTCCCGCCGTTTTCGCCACCAGCGCGCCGGCGTAAACCCCTGTTGTTTGGTGAGGGTCCAGGGTAGGGCCGAGCCGATTACGGCCGTCCTGGGCCATCTACGGCGCTCGGATTCCGCCGACGCGGCCGATCTGCCCCCATTCGGCCCGAAAACGGCCCACAGCGGCCCGAACGCCGCTACACGGCCTTGGGGCGGGTATGGGCCGGAGAAAGCCGAGACGGCCGCCCTGGGCGGCCACACAGTGGGATTGTAGGGGGTCAGCTCCGGGCAGGACGGCACGCCCGCCCTAGTGAGACTGCGCGGCGGCCACGGCGGCCCGAACTTTCTTGATGGTTTTGCGGACTTCGGCGCGGTAGTACGCCTCGGCCGAGTGGGCGAGCAGCCCCAGCGTGTTGAGCAGGGCGCGTAATTCTGCCGGGTCGGGTGGTTCGCCCCGGTTGGCAGCCCGGACGAGGCGGTTCAGGCGGCCCCCGTACTTGTTGAACCCCCGGATCAGGGCCTGCATCTGCTCGATCTCGTCGTCAAAGTAGGCCGGACCGGCCGCCAGCGCGGCCCGTAGCAACGCCCGGATCAGGTCGGCTGGGTGCATCTTGGCTTGGTCCGCCGCCCAATTGAGGCCGGCGACCTCTTCCGGACGGAGCCGGAAAACGACGCGCTCACTCAGCAGCCCGTCGCCTTTGCGGGGTCGAGCCATAATACGCGCCTCCTCGGGCAGCACTCCGGCGCCAGCCGGGCGGCGGAGCCGGGGCATTTTGGGGTTTTGTCATACAAAATGCATATCCTGCCACACAGAATGGTCCGAACAGTGAACCACTCCACCGCGAACAAGGCAGAAAAAGACGCGGCAAGGACACCAGCTCCGCAGTATAGCCCACATTTGGCCCAAAAGCAGGGCAACACGGGGGCGGCAGAGGGCGGATATGGCCAACCGAAGGCGGAAGGCTGGCGATAGAGGGTGGAAGCGGCCAGGGTCTGAGCTGGCCGAGCCGCACCGACAGAGCCAGGCAACGCAAGACTGGAAAGGGTGGGAAAGGTGGGGGTACAGTTGAACCGAGCGGTGAACCAGACATTGAACCGCGTGGTGAACCGGGCGGTGAACCAGAGAGGGGCCGGAATGAATCGCAAACAAGCCGAGCACGATAGGACCGTCCTCCCCCGGATTCAAGCGCTGCTGGCCCAGGGCCGGAGTCGGCGGGAGATCGCCGAACTGCTGCAACACGAAGGCATCCCCACGGCGCGGCAGGGCGGGAAATGGACACACATTGCGGTCGGGCGCATCCTGGCCCGCGCGGATCGGACGCAGCCGCAGGAGGCCAGCCCGCCGGCCGCCCCAGCGGAGCCGCCCCCACCGCCGACGGAGCAGGCAGCCGCCCCAGCGGAGCCACCCCCACCACCGACGGAGCCGCCCCCCGCGCCCACGCCGCCGTTCCAGAAGATTGAGGAGCAGTTCGAGAAAGCCGGAGAGCAGCTGAGCGCCCGCATTCAGGAGCGCAAGGAGCAACTCGGGAACGCCGTGGACCAGCTGAGCGCCCGCGTCCAGGACAAGATCGGGACCGCCGAGAGCCAGGTGGACGAGCGGCTCAACACCCTGAACTGGAGCTTTACCCGGCTGTGGGTCCGGCCCCTGTGTGTGAGCCTGGCGGCCTGCCTGGGCGTGCTCCTGGTGGCCTGGGGATTCACAGAGGCGGTGGCCTACCGGATTGGCAGCCAGAGGGAGACGCTGGCCGAACTCAAGAGCGACATCGAGGAGCAGCAAGCGACCCTGCGCGAGCTGGAGCAGGACACCTGGGGCGTGGGCTATCGAGAGTTGGAGACGGGCCGCTTTCTGATCCTGCCGGAGGACAGCAAGACAGGCTGGACGGTGGACGACAAGCCAGCGGTGAAGCTCCCGGACAAGTGAGGGCTTGGCCGCCCCCCTTTTCCCCCTGTCAACCGGGGCGAAGGGGTCAGCCGGAGAGCAGGGCCTTGTCTGCTCTCCCCTCGGCCGGGAGTGCCGGAGGACAGCCAGGGCCTTGACTGGCTCCAGCACGGCACGGACGGCCGCTGTCTGCCAGGCTCCCGCGGCCTTCCACCCCGCAGCCCGCTTGTCCGCGCCGGGCCTTGGCGGCGCGTCCGAGCGGCCGCCCTCCGGTCCAAACTGAACAATCTTCGGCTGTTTGGCCGTTTGACCCGCGATTTGTTCAGCCGCGCTGGGCGAGCCTCGGCCCGTAAGTCTCTGATTTTCCTACACTCGGCCTCGGCCACGGCGGCCGCTACGTCTGATAACGGGCAAACTGTCAACTTTGGGAGAGAGGGTGGGACCGTGCTCGGTGGGCGGGGAGTGAGCACGGCCCCGAGGGAAAGAGAGGACGAGGCCAGTCTACCCCGCCGGCCCTGGCGCGAAGGCAAAGCGGCCGCGTCTGTTCCTGGGCGGGCGCGTCGGGCTCATGCTATAACGGCTCCGAGATGCCGCTCGACAAATATTGGCCCGAGATTCTGGTGGGGCTGGGGGCGGCTGGCCTGGGGGGATGGCTGGTGATGTGGCTGGCCGGTTAGGCCCCCTCCGCCGTCACGATGTCCAGCGCGGCCGGCCGTGAGGCGCGGGCCGGCGGGATGCGTCCGATCCGGCCGATAACGCGCAATGTGTCAATCTTCTAGATGGGCAGCGTGTCGATGTCCACGATCCAATCAGAGGGCACAATCGAGCGGAAGCCCATACCGCAATCGACTTTGAGGGTTCCACAGTCGAAAGCCGGATGTGCCAGTCCGTAGCTCCAAGCCTTGAGGAAGTCGTGGACCAGATTGGGCACTTCGCCTCGTGCGAGCTGGGTTTCGACGGAAAAGATCCAATTGGCAGCGTTCAATGCGTCTTCGCCTGGGACAGCGACCCGGATTATCCTGGCCCGGCCATCCCCTCGGAGGAGTTCCTTACCGTCGTGGCCGAGAAGTGCGTGTGCCACGCGCTGGTCAAATTCGGACCCATGAGTGAGGTAGTGATTGAAGCTGTTGATCAATCCGGACCGGGAGAGCGTCAGATGAACCTGCCCCTCTCGGCCCCCAGCCTTTCCCTGGGTGCCACTATGTTCGTGCAACGTAGCATTAAGCTGGTCGGCCACGTCGCTCCATCGCGGATGGGATGAGAGTGCCCTGCGAAGTCGCGTGCGGCGAGCTTGAGCATCCAAGGGAACTAGGCCGTGGGCTTGAATCGAGTCGGCCTCGGAATCGGTCAAGCGGGAACCGTGATAGCCCGCAATCTTCGTGGAGCGAATCCAGACGAGCATCGCCTCGATGATTGCTTCACGGTTCGTGCAAGAAAAGAGAACGTCAAGCGCGTCCTCGATAAACTTGGGTGCGGCGGACACGAGTCGCTCCACAACCGCCTCCGAAATCAGATCCCCGACCGTAGCGGTTAACAGCGGTCCCCAAGTGCGGTTGTCGTCGAAATCCAGCATATCAAGCTCCTACAGACTCCGATTGTGAGATGAGGGCAGGATGGCGTCAATCCGGGCAAAATGTCCGCTACTTGCGCGGCCCACCTTTCGGTGGAGAGGCTGAGAACGGCCAAAGTGTCAACTTGCCAAGTTAAGCGCCAGCAATTCCTGCAACGCCTCGTCATCAGAAATATCAGCGGACCAGCCATAGGCCGCCGCCACCGCAGCATCAAGGCTTGCGTGGGCGTCGGCGAGCCATTGCGGGCGGGTGTTGTACAGGTTAGTCAGAGTGCGTTTCTTGAGAGCTTTCGCTGCGTCCTCGTTGCGAGGCACCGGGCGCTTGGGGTAGTCGGGTGCCGGCTCATCTACCCACTCCACCCATTCGGACGGGTTGAGCCAGCGGTCACGCAATGTGACCAGCCGTCGGGCTGCCTCAGCAATGGCAACGGCGTGCGGATTATCGGCATAGTCGGTGGCGGGAATGTCGGGCGATAGCCCGTCTGGAAACGGGAAGGTCTGAAAGACGGTAGTCGGATTGTAGACTGGATCGTTGCCGACACCGTGCCAACTGCACAATCTCAGTGACCACACTTCGTGAAACCTGCTGTGCAGGATGCCGAAGGTCGTGTCGTCGTTGCGGGCAATTACGATCAACCGATGATCGGGGCATATTCGGGAATCGAGCCACGCAAACAGCCGGTGCTTGGCGACACCCGGAGTCGCAATGTAGCGCGGAAGGCCGTCGAGGGCCTTCCACATGCCCTGTCTTGGCTCGACATGCCGCCACCAGTTGGCGCGATAGGACTCACGGCGGTTCCGTTGCCGCATCGGCCAGACATGTTCCTCGACGTGCCCGAATGGAGCTTCATAAAGCGCCGCATCCTTCTCCGCCATCTCCCAGCCGAAATCGACGATCCACTTGCCCGCCGGGCGGCGGGTCAAGTCCATGCCGTTCAGCCAAGGCTTGAGCACATCGGCGTTGGGCCGTCCGTTCGGATTGGCCGGAAGCCGCAGCCACTCCCGTGCAAGATCGCCCGGAATGTCGAACGGCCCACCCTTGGTATCACCCATGAAGGCAACTCCGATGTTCGCCGGAATGCGCTTTGCCCCGGTCAGGTCGGTCCCCGTCTCACCGCGCCTGGCCGTGAGGTCTGTATGGATTTCGTCGGCGGGCTCGCCATCGAGACGTGTGTCCGGCCTGTGTTCGTCGTCCGCGCCGGAGAAACATACCAGCGACACCCTCACCGCCGCTCCATCAATCACCCACGGCTCATCGGACCAGGCATCGAAGATCGGGCGGTCAGCCGTCGCGGCCTGTAACGCCCTCCGGTTCGCGCCGCCGCGAATGGAATTGGTCGCAACGAACCCGACCCGTTTGGCCTGACCCGATTTCATGTGTTCAGCGGCCTTGACGAACCAGTAGGTGACAAGGTCGGCCTCGGCTGGCACGCGACCTGCGTATGTCGAAAAAACTTTCGAGACATAGTCCTCGCCAAGACCCGCGATCAACAGCTTGCCGCCGAGAAACGGCGGATTGCCGATGACCACATCGGCCGTGGGCCACTCGGGCTCCCCACCCTCCGGTGTCAGGATGGCGTCACGGCATTCGATGGTGTCGAGCGGTTTGAGAATCGGATCGCGGGATTCGCTGAAACCATTGCGTCGCATCCACTGGATTTCCCCGATCCACACCGAGACACGGGCCAGTTCAGCGGCATACGGATTGATCTCTATCCCCCTGACGTTGGCCGGGCCGATAGCGGGGAATTCTCGCTCCACGCCCAGCGTCTCGGCCTCCAGCTGCACCCGATGTTCCAGGTCCTTGAGGGCATGGAGTGCCAGATACAGGAAGTTGCCGGAGCCACAGGCCGGGTCGAGCACCGTAAAGGCGCGCAGGCGGGTGAGGAAGTCACTCAGCCGCCACTCGGCCTCCCTGCGCCGCCGGGTCCGGGTGGCGGCTGATTTGGCGGCCTCGGCCTGGGCCAGGCTTGAGACAATCTCGGCCTTGGCCGTTTCCCACTCAGCCAGCCAGGGGCGAATCACCACCGGCTCGACAATCAGCATGATCTTGTCCCGGTCGGTGTAGTGCGCGCCCAGCTGTGAGCGCTTGTCTGGGTCAAGCCCGCGCTCAAACAGCGTGCCCAGGATCGAGGGATCAATCTCCGACCAGTCCAGGGCGGCGGCGGCAAGCGTGGTCTTGATCTCGCTTTTTTCCAGCGGCAAGGCCAGGTCGTCGTCAAACAAGCCCCCATTGAACCACGCCACGGACTCGAAGCCGACCAAGCCACCGGCGGCCATCGCTCCGAACAGGGCACAGGCCATCGTGGCGAACGCTCCCGGCCGCTCGTGCGCCTGTTCCAACATCCGGGTGAACATGGTGTTGGGCAACAGCCCCACATCTTCAGCGAACATGCAGAAGACAAGCCGATTGACGAAATGCGCCACCTCCTGCGGGTCGTGGCCGCGCTCCCGCAGGGCGTGGGCCAGGGCGGCGAAGGTGGCCGCCGCCCGCTCAGTGAGCGCCTGCCGGGTTTCTCCGGGCCGCAACCGTTCAGGGTCGGCCATCGCCCATTTGAGTCGGTCGCGGATCGCGGCATCCGCGAGATCGTCCAGCGTGAATTCGTAGGTTTTACTGACGCTGTTGGTCCAGTTGGTGTGGATGCGGAACCGCGCCATGTCCGAGACGATCAGCAGCGGCGGATTTTCCAAGGCGAGAGTGTATTGCCGCAACTGTCTGAAGGCGGCGTCAAGATTGGCCCGCTTGCCCTTGTACTCCCAGGCGAAGTGATGGCGTTTCCACACATCGGCCCACCCGTCGCCGCCGGTGTCCTTGCGTGCGCCGCGCTCGAAGCAGTACCGCTCCCCTGTGGGATCCGCTTCGGCGGGCGTCGGCTCCCCGAGCAGCCGGCACAGGTCGATAAAGTGCTCCTGGGACGCCGAGCGCTCTTTGAGTTCCGAGGCGCGCCATTTGGTGATGAATGCTGCCGGCGTCATTCCTGAATCATCTTCTTAGACGGATCAATGGGTGAGCGGGGGCAAACCCACGGAGGCAGCTGGCCCGCCGTGAGGCCGGCCTGCAACTCCTGGGCGTCCTTGTCCAGCTCGGCCGCAAATTGGGTCAGCAGCCGGACGATCTCCTCGGGGGGGGAGAAGGCGCACCAAGTCCGCCAGGTACTCCAAACTCACCTCGCCCTGGTCATCCGCCACGATCTGAATCAGGACCTGCCCCATGTCGGCCTCCTCAGCCACCGTGTCACGGTTGGGCCGGCGCGGTGCGCTCGATCAGGGTCCGTAAGGCGTCGCCCTGTTGGCGTAAAGCGTCGCCCTGTTGGCGCAAGGCTTCGAGCGTTTCCTCGTGCTGCTCGCGGCTGGCAGCGGCTTGGAGGCGGAAGGCTTCCATCGTTTCGGCGTGGCGTTGCACCTCCGCCTGGGCCTGCTGCTCGCGGTTCGTATTGCTCCGGGACATCAGCACCAGCCCGACGGAGAGCAGCACGAGCTGCCCCAGGCCGACCCCCAAGGCGACCCACGCCAGCGGGGTCATGCCTGGCGGCGGGACCAGCGCCTGTAAGGCGGCCAGGGTGGCTGCACCAAGTTCGATAGTTTGACTCTCCATAGGTCGCTCCTTAGCACAAATCCTGCGCTCTACCCCGCTCGGCGGCCCAGGGCAAAAAAATTTTGTCAGACCAGCGAGGAGGGGACCTGATTTTCAATCACTTTTCAGGAGCCCGAAAGGCACATCATCCTGCTTTGGCTTCATTCTCCACCCCGTTTGATGATGTGTCTCACCGTCCCATGAGCGAGCCCTAGCCGTCGCTCAACACTCCGCATGGATTCTCCCGCTTGTACAGCGGCTACGATACCCGCGTCCCGTTCCAGTGTGTCAGCGCGCCGCTTGGCTCCCGACACTCGGCCGCCTTTCCGGCCCCGCGCCGCCTGGAGAAACGAGAACGTCCGCTGCGTCTGCCCGCTCTCCAAGTTCTTAGTCTGAATCCGCCGAATGCTCTTGACGATCCCGCCTAGCTCACGCTCCCCCAGCGGCACGACAAACTCCGCGTTCATGGCTGCCAGGTACGTCGCCAAGCCCGGCCAGTCGCCCCAATGGCGCGGGCGACCCGTCCATTTCATGCCTGCCCGAAAGAGCGCATCGTTCCGCCCGTACACCGTCAGCGGCCGCCGAGGCCGCCGCCACCCAAACGGGATCGCCTCCCCCAGCTCGGCCAGGGTGTAGGGCGCTTCACGTAGCCAGTCCGTCCGATAGCGGCCCTGACTGGCCCACTCCAGGGGGTTGTGAGCCAGCACTGCATTGTAGGCCAGGTCCGCTTGCAGCGTGGCCGCCAGATACTCCCCGATCCGCGCCAGCCACCCTTGCGGCGTCGGCCGCGCCTGCTCACCCCGCAGCACCGGCCGGGCTAGGGCGTAGACTAGGTGGGCGTGCTGATTCGCCCGCCGCCACGTCGCCCAGTTCGGGACCGGCACCATCCCGTCAAAAATCTCCAGCCCCCAGTCGGGCCGGTCGATGTCAAAAATCAGCGCCGGAATGCTGTTGGCCGTCCGGCCGAGTTCCAGCTCGGGATGGGTCCAGGCCAATTCCGGCGGCATCCGCCGCGAGCCGAGCCAGATCCCCGCCGCGTTCTTGCCGTAGGACGCCAGCGGGTAGTGATGAAATTCGCGCAGGCCGTACCGCCGGACCTGGCTCGGGACAAAGTCGATACCGGGTAATATGAGCTGCTGCATGGGCCGCCCCTCCCCTCATCGGTCGGTGGGTGGGACTTGAGCAGCGAGGGGAGGTAGGGTAGGGTCTCCATACGCCCATCACTGCCCGGTCCTACCCGGGTCGAGTGTTCCGAAAGCCCCTTGGATTAGTCGCCAGTGGGGCTTTCGTCGTTTTGTTCCCCGGCATTATGCCACGTCCCGCCGTTTTCGCCACCAGCGCGCCGGCGTAAACCCCTGTTGTTTGGTGAGGGTCCAGGGTAGGGCCGAGCCGATTACGGCCGTCCTGGGCCATCTACGGCGCTCGGATTCCGCCGACGCGGCCGATCTGCCCCCATTCGGCCCGAAAACGGCCCACAGCGGCCCGAACGCCGCTACACGGCCTTGGGGCGGGTATGGGCCGGAGAAAGCCGAGACGGCCGCCCTGGGCGGCCACACAGTGGGATTGTAGGGGGTCAGCTCCGGGCAGGACGGCACGCCCGCCCTAGTGAGACTGCGCGGCGGCCACGGCGGCCCGAACTTTCTTGATGGTTTTGCGGACTTCGGCGCGGTAGTACGCCTCGGCCGAGTGGGCGAGCAGCCCCAGCGTGTTGAGCAGGGCGCGTAATTCTGCCGGGTCGGGTGGTTCGCCCCGGTTGGCAGCCCGGACGAGGCGGTTCAGGCGGCCCCCGTACTTGTTGAACCCCCGGATCAGGGCCTGCATCTGCTCGATCTCGTCGTCAAAGTAGGCCGGACCGGCCGCCAGCGCGGCCCGTAGCAACGCCCGGATCAGGTCGGCTGGGTGCATCTTGGCTTGGTCCGCCGCCCAATTGAGGCCGGCGACCTCTTCCGGACGGAGCCGGAAAACGACGCGCTCACTCAGCAGCCCGTCGCCTTTGCGGGGTCGAGCCATAATACGCGCCTCCTCGGGCAGCACTCCGGCGCCAGCCGGGCGGCGGAGCCGGGGCATTTT
>CBDEVZ010000003.1:0-10073 GCA_965243735.1 uncultured Binatia bacterium (SeqCode) | reverse complement strand
CACTTCATTTTTTGCTCCGTCAGCAGCACAGTCGCCAGCCCGCCGCTGAAGATAGCGAAAGGCGCGCCAAAGAGCGAAGCCACCAAACCCGCCTCCAGCTCGCCTAATTGCGGCCCGCCCATGAAGAACATCATGTTGACCGAGACCATGCGCCCGCGCAGCTCGTCCGGCGTCATCAATTGGCGGATCGTGCCGCGAATGACCATCGAGACCGTATCGCCCGCGCCCGTCAACGCAAACATCGCATAAGACAGCGCAAAGCTGACCGAGATGCCAAAGATAGCGGTCGCCAGACCATACACCGCCACGCTCCACAGCAGCACCAGCCCCTGGCGCTTGAGCTCGCTGCGCAAGGACAAGACCAGCCCGACCAGCAGCGCGCCGATGGGTTGCGCCGTTGCCAGCACGCCATAGCCCAGCGCGCCAACTCCCAGGATGTCGCCCGCCACGATAGGCAGCATCGTGCGCGCCGAGGCGAACAAGGTGGCGAAGAAATCCAGCAGCATCGTGCCCATGATGATGCGCGTGCGGATGGTGAAGCGGATGCCATCCAAAAGCGCCCCCCAGCCGATATTCGCGCTCGTTTTCAGCTTGCCGCGATGCCGTATCAGTGCAATCGCCACGATAGCCACCAGGAATGTCGCCGTGTTGATGCCGTAGACGACGCCGATATTGACCTGCGCGACCAATAAGCCTGCCAGCGCCGGACCGCATATCGTGGCGATCTGAAAGATGAGCGTGTTCAGACTGATGGCATTCGCCAGATGCCGCGGCTTGACCAGGTTGGCCACGATGGATTGCCGCGCCGGGCTATCCAGCGCTGTAGCGGCCGCGCCCAATGCCGTCAGCAAGTAGATGCTGTTGACATCGATCTGCCCGCTGAGCGTGAGCGCCGTCAAAACGCCCGCCATCACTGCTGAAATCACCCGCGTCCACAGCATGACCTGCCGCCGGTCCAGCGCATCCGCCAGCACCCCGCCCAACAGCGCAAAAAGCACAATCGGCAGCACGCGCACCAAGCCCAGCATCCCTAAGCCAAATGCCTCCGCGCCCAGCTCAACCTGTCGCCCCAAGATGGCAACATGGAAGACCTGCCCGCGCAGCAACTCAAAAATATGCCAGTTGATGGCGAAGAGCTGCATCTGCGAGCCAGTGGTAGAGACCATCTCGCCCAGCCACAAATAGCGAAAATCACGGTAGCGCAGGGCGACCATTCGCGGTCGAGAACGGGGCATGGCATCGCGCTCGTGGCTGGCAGGACAAGCGGCTAGCCTAGCGCAGTCCCGCCCGTCTAGCTAGAAGCAATCGCGCTCACAGTCGCAATCGCCGCAAACGCAGCAGCTCCGGCGCTTCTTCATCCACAAAGCTGCCTGGGCGCATCAGCAGCTCCGCATAGCGCAGGCAGAGATCAACTACGGCTGGCGGTGGCGCATAGATGTCTATGCCCAGCCGGCTGGGATGCGCGCTGGCTGGCGCGCCATTGACTCCGCGCAACATTGTGAGCCGTCTGCCCGCGCTGTCGATGTCGATGATGCGCAGGTATTCGCTGCCGATGCGCAGCAATTGCCCGACCTGGAAACGCGGGCTTGCCCCACTCGCGTCTTTGCCGTCCGCGTCCGCAACAGTCAAAGTCGTATGTGTCGCCTGTAGCTGGAAAAAGAGCCTCTCGCCACTGTCGCGCCAGGAGTTTTTCCAGCGATCGTGCCAGCCCCAGATGCCGCGGATGGTTGCAGCGCCCTCAATACCGCCGTGAATCTGCAGGACGCTGGCGGGCTGGTCTGCCTCCTGCGGCAGCCGGCGGATGCGCCTGGCGTCGATCTCGCCGCTCTGGTCGAGGATTGCCTGCAATTCCAACAGGTCATCGGGCAGAACGATTTCGCCAGGCTCGGCTGGATCATACTCGATTCGCACTGTGGCAAAGCGTGGGCAGAAACGGCGCTGGGTAGCAGATTCGAGGTAGTGGCTGGCTTCTTGCAGGCTGCGCAGCAAATCCTGGTCGGCGCTGTTGTCGTCTGGCGCAAGCTGCAAATGCCTGTGCATTTCGTGCAAAGTGGCGATGGTGTACATGGGTCTCCTTTCGGGTATGTGGGTAGTGGGGTGGAATCAAAAAACGCAGCCGGTGCTTGGCTGCGCTTTGGCGGGGCTTT
Source organism: uncultured Binatia bacterium (SeqCode) (assembly GCA_965243735.1). Classification (GTDB taxonomy): domain Bacteria; phylum Desulfobacterota; class Binatia; order Bin18; family Bin18; genus JAAXHF01. The sequence goes on along the minus strand of CBDEVZ010000003.1, from coordinate 7,926 downwards.
ATTTGATGCGATACGGGCGCTGGCGGATGAGGGGCTCGCTATGCGGTTTGCAATTCGACAATATGAGCAGATGGGAGCTGGGCAGGCTCACCTTCCTCTGCCGAAAAATCGCTCATATCCACACAAACATATGGATCCAGCCGACGTGGTTCTGGCACAGGCAGGCCATCTTCCAGCAAGAAATAGATAAAATCGACTTTCGCCGACTCCAAGTTTCGTTTCGCTTCTTCAACAGTGCTACCGTCAGACATGCAGATAGGCAACTCTGGCACGGAGGCGACATAGCCAGGATCACCGTCAGTAGATTCGTCGGAGAAGACATGCACCTGATAGGCTCGTTTTGCTAATTCTTTGGCTTGCTGCAATCGACGCTTGTCCATTTGCAACTCCTGTTCTCGGGCATGTGCCCGCTCAGTCATAGTGTCTGGCTATCCATCAAGTTTGTCAATAAATTTAATCGCTTTTGTGATATAGACCTTCATCACGGTTCTGTGACGCGGCAGGGCGAGTTGTTCGCCTGGCAGTTCTGGATGAGTGAATACATCATGGTTGCCCCCATGCCTAAGTTGGAAGCCATGGCCAAGTAACATATCACTCAAATCTCTACTCTTCCAGTTGGCTTTTGACCGCCGCATCCGTTGAAGGAGTTTTTCTGATTTGGCAGCCATTTATGTGCCGTGCCGATATACTTGCAAAATCGTAGACGCTTCGAGTTCGCCCTCGTTCACATCAATTGATATTAGATGATCCCCAGGCGAGCCAAAAACTAATCCATTGAATTCGCAAACCATACCTTTCAGTGGCGGGATACCGGGCGAGCCGGCAGGCATTACAAAGTTTCCCACAACCTCTGATATGATGCTGCCATCTTCGTCGGCCAACCTAATCTGCATTCTTTTTTCAACTGCGTAGTTCGTAATATTCCCTTCCAATATCATCGCCAAATAGAGCCTAGGATAGGTAATTGGAAAATGTGTCGCGGGAATGCGGAAGGCGATGCCCAAGATATTCATTCGTCCAGTGTCAGACATAACTTCCGCGTAATTCGCCGTAACCAGCATTTTGACATTCACGCTATGCCTCGCTTTCATCACGCCTTGCAACTTGGATCGTCATTCTAGCATACATAGCGAGGCGATGGTGTACATAGGTCTCCTTTCGGGTATGTGGGTAGCGGGGTGGAATCAAAAAACGCAGCCGGTGCTTGGCTGCGCTTTGGCGGACTAGAATGTGAGGCTGGCTGCAACTAGGAAGCGGTCCTTGCTTCAGTTGCCGGGTACATCTGTGGAAAGTAGTCACGCTCGCGCAAGTTCACAATAACGCGCTCACCCAATGGCTGTGGTTCGGGTACAGCCAGTTCGTCTTCGAGCAAAAAATAGATGAAGTCAACCAGCGCCGACTGCACGTTTTCGCGCGCTTCGTCGATGGTAGCGCCATCTGAATGGCAGCCGGGCATTTCTCGCACTTTGGCATAGCAGTAGTGTTTGCCGTCTTCATCCCGCTCGCCAAAGTAATCGATATGGTAAGGGCGCGCGGCTAGTTCTTCAGCCTTGCGCCAATTGTCGTTCATACAGATTACCTTTGATAAAGTCAATCTGGACTATCTTGCTAGCTTGCTGGGCAGCCTGATCAACAACATTTTCAATGTAGTCGCCAAGCTTGATGACTTGTGAATTCTGTAGCATCTGTGGTCCTGGCACTGGAAGTCCATCTTCCAGCAAGAAGTATATGAAGTCCACCTTGGCTGATTCAAGATTCTCCAATGCCTCTTGCACGGTATATCCAAATGAATTGCAGCCCGGAATATCCAATAGCACTGCAACATAGATGGCGTCCCCATCTGTTGTTTTATCTGGAAAGACAAGCGATCGGTAGTTTTGCCTAGCCAGGGTTTGCGCCTTCTCTAAGCGACGAGCATTCATGATGGACTCTTTCATATTCGCTTCAATTTTCATCTCCCGATGTCTCTGAATCCTGCAAGTTAATCAAGGAGTCAATATGCTTAATCGCTTTCTTTACATTGTATACAGGAACTTTTCTATGCCTCGGTAAGGTGTCGCTTAAGTGCGGATAATCAGGATGAGAAACGATATCATGATTTGACCCATTATCAGCGCCAAACACATTCTGGAATGCTTGCAGGGAAAGGACTGGGCGCTGATGCTTCGAAACACGCCAAGAATATGTAGCTTGCCCGTCACCGGATCAACTGTAGCGTAGTCTGCAGTAACCATCATCGGGATTTTCATTGCCACGCAACCCCTGTACACCTTGTTTGTAACGGCGATTATACCATGAAAACAGGGCGGAGGATTTCTGCCATCCCCCGCCCCCACGGGCTAGACCGTGATGTTGTACAGGCAACTGGCGACTTCGCTATCGAAGCGCGCGAATGCCAGCCGCACCGTCGCCGTCAGTTGGTAGCTGTCATAGTAGGGCAGGTAATCGACACCTACGGCGATCTTGCGCCGGTAGCCAACAAACCAGCCGGGGCGATACACACACAGCGCTTGCCCTTTGTTGTTCGTGCCGCTGCCCACCTTGCCTGACGCCTCGGTCAAGGGCATCTCCGCCGAGACAAAGACCGGGATGCCATCGATGAAGCCGATCTGCCCGGTTTGCGCCGTCGCCAGCGCGCCGGCTTTGTCCATGGTCAAAAACTCGCCCAGGCTCAGCAGCGCCGCGTAGGTACCACTGTCTACCAGCCAAGCCAGGTCAGTCGGACGGGCGGCATATTTGCTGGGCATCAAAAAGCGCGTCTGCCGCAGCTTCGCCAAGGTCGGCGCGCCAGCCATGGACTGAGCATTTGCGCTGTTGTCCACCAGCGGCAGATGTCGCAAGCCATCCAGCGCCAGGTACTTTGAGCGGCTGGCTGGCTTGGCTTTGTCGCTGTTGATGTTGCCGGTCGCCGCGCTGGTACTATCGCCATTCAGCAGCACATGGTCAATCGCATCGGCGATGGCGCGCGCCGCCTGCTGACGATAGATATTCAACACCGGCACAACCGCGTCTTCCACCAGCTCGCTGCTGAAGCCCACCCGCAACGCCAGCTTCTTGGCGCTCAGCGTGACCTTGCCGCTGCCGATTTTGCTGTCGGGGATGGGGTTGCCCGCCCCCAGGCTCAGCTGCGACTCGTCCTGCGTTTCAGGCACGAAGTAGACGGTCGGGTCGGTGCCTTCGATAGGCAGCTCGAATGGGTTGCTGGGCATCTCGATATTCTGGAAGAGCGGCAGGATGGTGTTGTCGCTGCGCGCCTTGTGCCAGATCTGCTGGCTCCACAGATCGGGCACCCAGTCATCCCCGAAGCCTGTCTGCGTGCTATAGGCGAGTTCATCGGCTTTGCTGGCTTTCAGCTGGGCGCGCGTGACCTTGTGCGCCAGCGCATTCGAAAATCGTTCGCTGACGCCATGGAAGTTGTTGGCGCTGCGCAAGAGCATATAGCCATGCAGCAGATCCACCGCCTCCAAGCCGTCAAATTGACTGCCGACCTCTATGCGCGCGCTCTTTAGCGCTTCGCGTTCATCGGCGATTGGCAGGCGCTTGAGCGGAGCCTGCGTTTGTTGCGTCATGTCCTGTCCTTTCTCGTGTGATGCGTCGCTGGTGGCAGCCCCTGCCAAGCCCAGCCGCGACATATCCAGCCCCAGCGCTTTGTAGGCGCTCTGCAGGGTGCGCACATCGGTGTGGCGTGGCTCTGCGGGCGTGGGCGTCAGGCTGCCTTCTACGATGGGCCATCGTTTGATCTGACCCTCGGCGCTGACTTCGACCAGGTGCGGCAAACTGCCCGAAGACCAGTTGAGAACTCCGCGCTCCACCAGCCGCTGCACCGCTCTCACATAGCGTTTGTGCAGGTCCAGCTGCGCCTCTGCCCAGAGTCCCGTGTCGTCCACTCGCAGTGTATCAATGACCCCGATGACCGCCGCCTTCAGCGAGCCATCCAAGCCATGCTGATACAAGACCGGACGCTGTTCATACCAATCCAAGCCGACATCCGTCTGCGGGGTGAAGTACTCGCCCTGCAAGTCGCGCTGTCGGCTCTCTCCCCATACGATCAAATAACCGCCGATACGCCCGGCTGGCGCATCAACCATCTTTACGACCTTGTCCTGCACGGTGCTGCCTTTCTCCTCGTGTTCTTAAGGATGTGCCGCTGCCTCGTCCTCCCCCACACGCGGCGACCGAGTGGTGCAGGGGCGGGCAGCCATGAAGCACGAGGCAAGGCGCATTTGCCCTGTCGTGCCGATGGTAAGCGCCGGGCGGCAAGCGCCATCCAGCCGACTTGATTGCAAGCTAGCACTTATGTTCTATTCGCGGGTGTTTATTCTGTCGCGGGTTGGGATTTTCTAACAAAAGAGATGGGGAAGTAGACAGGGCAATCGCATCAAAATGAAAGCTGCGCCAAAAAGCTTAACCACCGAGTACACCGAGATTTTATTGAGTACGCCGAGAGGAAAGTAAAGGTTTTACGCTGCGGATCCACGCGAAATCGTCGATTTGTAGAGGCAATGTGTCAATTCGCTCGCCAGATATAGTCAGAATCCTCGCGCGTACTTTGCTTCCCGCCCTGTCGGAAGTGGCTTAGGGGGTTGAAACGGGCGAGTCACCGCCTCGCCCCTACACCAGACCTCTGTGCCCTCTGTGGTCAAAGGATTCAGCCGCCCGTGCTACAATACGCGAAATCAGCCGAGACAGCCTATGCCAGACCAGCCAGAACAGATCGCAGGCAGCATCGAGCGCGTTACCTTCTATAGCGAAGACAGCGGCTACTCTGTGCTGAAGGTGAAACCAGAGCGGCGCTATCCACAGGCGCAGGCGCGTGATGGCACCATCGCTGTCGTCGGCACCATGCCCCAACTGGGCGAAGGCGAACATGCCGAGTTCATTGGCGCTTGGGTAACCCACCCGCAATACGGTTTGCAATTCCAGGCGCAGCAAGCCATCCCCCTACCGCCGCAGACCGCCAAAGGCATCGTCAATTACCTCAGCAGTGGCATCATCAAAGGCATCGGTCCCGCCACTGCCCAGAAAATTGTGAACCACTTCGGCGAGCGCACCATCGAAATCCTCGACGAAGAGCCGCAGCGCCTCCACGAAGTGCGTGGACTGAAGCCGCAACTGGCAAAAAAGCTCATGGACATTTGGGCGGACAACCGCGCCCTGCGCAATGTCATGATTTACCTGCAAGGGCTGGGCATCAGCGCGAAGATCGCCAAGCGCATCTACGAACGGTATGGCGCGACCACGCAGTTCGTCATCGACCAGAACCCCTATCAATTGGCGGACGATGTCTTCCTGATTGGCTTCCGCAAAGCTGACCAGATCGCCCGCAACATGGGCTTGACGCGCGATGACCAGCATCGGTTGCGCGCGGGCTTGCTGTATGCGCTGAATGAATTGGCGAAAGAAGGGCACACCTACGCCCCGCGTGAGCTGCTGCTGAAAAAAGCCGCCGAGCTGCTGGATATCACCGATGACAGCGCGCTGGAGCAGGCGCTGCAAGAGCAAATCAGCCACAATGCCCTGCGCCAGGACACACTGCCAGCCGACCGCGACTGCCCGGCTAGCGAAGCCGTCTACCTGCCGCGCTTCTACCGGGCGGAAAGCGAATCAGCGCTGCTGCTGCAAGCCCTCGCCGCTTGCGAAAGCCGCATCATCACCGACCACCGTAATACCGACTGGAGCGCCTACCTGGGTGAGCTAAGCGAGAGTAACGCTGCGCCGCTTTCCCCGCAGCAGCAGAGTGCCGTCCGCGCCGCCTTGACCAGCAAACTGAGCATCCTGACCGGTGGGCCCGGCACCGGCAAAACCACCACCCTGCAAATGCTCATCAGCGCGCTGGAAACGGGGGGCTACAAATACAGCCTGGCTTCACCGACTGGCCGCGCCGCCAAACGACTAGGCGAAACCACCGGCAAAGAAGCCAGCACCATCCACCGCCTGCTCAGCTTCTCGCCCGAAGATGGTGGCTTTGAGCACGATGAAGACAACCCCCTGCCCGCCGAGATGGTCGTCATCGATGAAGCCTCCATGCTCGATCTACGCTTGTTCTACAGCCTGTTGCGCGCCTTGAAGCCGGCGGCGCATCTGCTGCTGGTGGGCGATATCGACCAACTGCCATCGGTGGGCGCGGGCAATGTGCTGCGCGACGTCATCGACAGCGGCATCGCCAAGGTAACGCGCCTCAAGCAAATCTTCCGCCAGGACGACAGCAGCCACATCGTCAGCAACGCCCACCGCATCAACCAGGGGTTCCAGCCCTACACCGACAACCACAGCAAAGATTTCTTCTTCTTCAATATCGAAAAGCCCGAATCGGTGGCCGAGCAGATCGTCCTGCTGGTGCGCGACAAGCTGCCAGCCCGCGAGCAACTGGACGCCGTGCGTGATATCCAGGTCATCGCGCCCATGTATCGAGGCGCGGCCGGCGTGCACAACCTCAACAGCCGCCTGCAAGCCGAGCTGAATGGCGATTTTCGCAGCGCCGAGCTCAAGCTGGGCAGCCGCGTCTTCCGCGTCGGCGACAAGGTGATGCAAACCCGCAACAATTATGATAAGGATGTCTTCAACGGCGATATCGGCTTCATCCACAGCATCGACCCGCAAGACAAGAGCTTGCAGATTGTTATGGATAGCCGGCTGGTCAACTACGAAGCGATTGACCTGGACAACTTGATGCACGCTTATTGCATCAGCACGCACCGCTCGCAAGGTTCTGAATACCCGGCCGTGGTCATGCCTGTTTTGACGCAGCACTGGATGATGCTGCAGCGCAACTTGATCTATACCGCCATCACCCGCGCCAAGCGACTGGTCGTGCTGGTGGGGACTCGCTATGCGCTGAAGATCGCCGTCGCCAACGATAAAGTGGCGCAACGGCATACCGGCTTGGCGCAGCGACTGCGGGAATTGTGCAGCCTCAACTCAAAGCGAGTCAATGACAAAGCCAGGCAAGATGCGTTGCTGGCTGCGGCAGCGCTAGGGCCAAGCGAGCTGAGGCGCTAACTGTATAGTCCCAGAGTAAGATGGGTGGGTTTTTGGTGAAATCGCTCGGGGGTCTCTCGCCAGCGATCCCAGATGTACTCATAGGGACTTCGCCCCTTCAAAGTCTTGAGCCGCTTGGCAAAATTGTAGGCTTGCAAAAACATCTCCAGATGCTCTCGCAACTCGGCATGGCTCTGGTAGAAGTAGCTATACACCGTACTTTCTTTGATACTGCGGTTCATACGCTCAACTTGCCCATTTGTCCACGGATGATAGGGTTTGGTCAAGCGATGGTCAATGCCATGCGCTTCACATATCTTATCAAATTCCAACTGACTTTTCTGCTTGACCCGCGCCTGATGCGTAAACTGAGCGCCATTGTCGGTCAGGATGGTGTGGATGTTGTAAGGGACAGCTTTGATCAGCCGGCGCAGAAAGGCGCAAGCGTCTTTGCGTCTCGACCTTTCAAACAGCTCGGCGAAGGCAAACTTGGAAGTGCGGTCAATGGCTACAAAGAGATAGAGCTTGCCTTGCTCGGTTCTGACCTGGCAGATGTCCAGGTGAAAATAGCCGATAGGGTACTTTTTGAAACGTTTCTTCTTGGTCGGCTTGCCCTCAGTTTCGGGCAAACGGCTGATGCCATGGCGCTTGAGGCAGCGATGCAGGGTAGAGCGGGTCAAATGCGGCATTGTCTCTTGCAGGGCGTAGAGGCAGTCATCAAGCGGTAGCAGGGTCTTGCTGCGGAAGGCCACGATGATGGCTTCCTCTTGCTGGCTAAGGACAGTTGAGCGTGGCTGTTTGGGTCCCATCGGCTGGTCTTGGACGGTATCGCGGTTCTTCCACTTGGCAATCGTCTTGGGATTGACGCCAAAGCGTTTGGCCAGCTTTCTTATGCTCTCTTGACTATTTTGTATTTCTCGGCGGGTTGCCTGTGTTGTTGTGGCGCGA
>CBDEVZ010000002.1:0-15571 GCA_965243735.1 uncultured Binatia bacterium (SeqCode) | reverse complement strand
GTTCCAGTTGAGCAACAACACAAACCCGTTATCTGTGTCCCCACAGGTATCCAGCGTGTCCCCCCGCTCCAGGCCATACGCCGCCGCGTGCCACGCGAACTCCCCCTGTTCGGTCTTGATCTCGATCTCCACCTGCTCGGCCTCACACACCCAGCCCCACAGCGCGCCTATGCTTCCGTCCGGCACCGGGATGCGGGCGGTGAATACGCGGGCGTAGCCCACCTTGGGGATGTCGGCACTGTCGGTATCGTCGGCGGGATTGTCGAAATAATACTCCCAGAAGCCGCCTTCCGGGCCGCTTTCCGCGGCGGCGATGAGCTGATCCACGACGAGTTCGCCGGTCGCGATGTCGCGGGAAATCCCTCCGTATCGCAGCTCGAACCGGTCCGGGAACGCGCCGTGAAACAGGATCAGCCTGCCGACACGTTCCATGATGGCGATGTAGACGGGCCCATGTCTCCAGGGCCCGTTCGGATCCCGCAGGGCGATCCGGGCTTTTGATAGGGCGGCCGGATCGCCGGACTCCAGGAATCCGACGATGTACTCCATCGCTGCCGTCACGAAGGCCTGCAAGGTGGCGCGATCCACCACGTCCCCGGCCGTAATGGGCGGGTCGCCGTAATCGAGGGCTTCCTCGCTAATGGGAACCAGGTGAGACGCACGGAGATCGAAGCCAGCAAGCAGCACGAACGGGAGCTGCAAGCCGGTCGTTAGATATACGGTGGCATAGCCGGCGGCGCCCGGGACATCGGGCACGTCGAACGGACCGCCATCCTCGGCTGCGGCGGCACTGAAGGCGGCCTGGGCCGCAGCAGGGTCGGTCTGGGCGGCCGGGCTGATGCCCACTGCTTCAAGGATCGCGCCATAAATCCCGGGCTTGAGTTGTCTGCCGGACAAGGCCATGTCTTTCGCGTGAATGTACACCCGGCCGTTGGGCGTCAGCCTCACGAGGTAGGTGGACCCGGAACGCCACGGGCTCCCCTCCTGCCTGAGGAGACATCCACCGTATACTTGCTGCTGTCGCGTTCTTCCCCGGAACACATAATAGTCTCTCGCGGCCAGCGCGAAGGCCCTCAGGCTGGCGCTACCGTCTTCCACCTGTTGCGCCGACACACGTGGAGGCGCAGGCGGCGTCACGTCGGCAGGTAGCGGACAATCGAGCGGCGCCTGCGCGAAGGCCGGGCGTACATCGGAACAGACGCCGGTCAGCACGAGCAGGCCACTCAGAATCAGCGATGTCGGGGTCAGCCATGTGCCAGTTCGCATCTTCGGGTCCTCTTTTCTCCCACGGCGCTAGAACTGCTGCCTGCTGGACCGGCCCTGGCAGGGAATCCGCTCCGGCCGGTGTGGCCGGGCCAGAAAGGAGACAGCCCGCGATCCTACGCCCTCCCGCTGTCCCCGTCACTACCCAAAGCCGGCAGGTATAGGCGGCTTTCGCAGAGTGGACACATTGCCCGTTATGAGTCGTCCGGCGGCCCCGTCCCCGAGGCACCCGCCGGACGGAGCCCGTTAAGGATGCGCCGTAACACCACGACCCGCTCGTGCAGCGCCAGGCCACCCTCCTCGGCCTGGGCCACATCCACGGCCGCATTAAAGAACAGCGCCCACAGCTGCCGCAGCAACGCATCGAGCGGTAGCCGGTCAATCAGCCCTGCGTCCATCAACGGCGCGAAGAGGTCCCGTAACAAGGCGATGGCCGGTGCCCGCCGTTGCTCGCTCGACCAATCCACTAAGACGGCCGGGCCGTCGATATACACGATGCGCCGCACGCTCGGGTCCAGGATGGCGTCCAGGAACAGCTCAACCCCCGTCATCAGCCGCTGCCAGGCGTCCCCGTCCACCGCGGCGATGTCGGCCCGCAGCGCGGCCAGATATTCGGTGCGGACCTCATCAAAGACCGCTTCAAACAAGCCCGCTTTATCGTGGAAATGATACGAGATCGCCCCGCGCGTCACCCCGGCCCGGCGCGTGATCTCCTCAAGCGAGGCCGCCGCATAACCCTGGAAGGTGAAAGTGGTCCGGGCGCTGTCCAGCAGTGCCCGGCGGGTGTGGTGCGATTGTTCGGCCTTCGTGCGTCTCGGTGCCGTCATAGGGCCTCCAGGAGGAGGCGGGGACAGGGCCACCCGCCAGAGTGGCCCTTAGGATAGCACACAGCGCTAGACTGAAAGTTGACACTTTGCCCGTTATCAGACACTGCGGACGCAGCGGCCGAGAGCAGGTCTAGGAATATCAGGGACTTACGAGGCGCGGCCGGTCGGGTCCGGCTGAATAAATCGCGGGTGAAACGGCCGAGCGGCCGAAGATTGTTCAGTTTGGCCTGCAAAGCCGGGCAGATTACCGTCACGCTCGATAGCGACGACCCTATTCCCGTTTTGGTTTCACCAGCGCGTCTTTCGACCTTCGGCCTTGGCACGGGCATAGGAAGGGATTCGCATCAAATCCAGTTCCGTAAGAGCCTCAGTGGTTTTAGCCGCATCGTCGGAGACTGACACTGACACCCTCCGCTGCTGTGTCTGAGGCGCTTGGGCGGCTCGGCAATCATCACAATACCTAGTGTCGCCCTTTACATTCAGTATTCGAGAGCCAATCGCAGACTGGAATAAGGCGAGAAGAGTGTCCCATGAAGGCTTCACCGTAATCACCGGATAGTTCGCTTCCTTGTATCTCTGCTTGGTGTCGCTCTCTAAATCGTGAGTCACGACGATCTCGATGATTACCCGTAGGGAACCGTCTGGCCGAAAAACAACCAAATCCGAGCGTGTGCCTTTGACCACTACTTTCTCGCTAGCGATGCTTGCGCCTCCACCAGCAACATTCTGGCTGATGGGAGTCTCGCAGCCTTTGCAAGGGTATCCGACTCGGTACTCGCCTCCTGTGGCAATCGCCCGGCGAAAGCCCAGACAGATGAACGCTTTGGCCGCTTCATGGAGCGTCTTGTCTTTTTCACACTGGACGAACCCTGCCTTATGGGCAAAGTGCGGACGCCTGATGGATCCACGCCTTATCACCATCTCGCGGTGGCAACCAAAGCAGAAATGAGAGCGGCCGCGTTGAGCGTCTTTGATATGCACAGCCTCATGTGGCTGGGCGTATGCGACCGGGTATTGAATGTCCATTACCATCGTCTCGCGTTGGCGTTCTTCATGTGCGCTCCGCTGGTTGGGGCGCAGTACGTTCGATCAAGGCTTCCAAGGCTCGCATGGTTTCAGCATGGCGGTCCACATGCTGCTGTTCGCGCCGTTCGCCCATCTGCGCCATATAGCGAATGCCCCAGCCGACGACTCCAGCTTGAATCAGACCGACCGTCAGGGCGACGGCCGCTTGTGTAATGCCGACCCAGAAAACGATGTCATTGCCGGCCTGCTGGGCGGCGACCCCAGCCAGTGTAGCATCGACCCCAGCCAGTGCAGCATCGACCCCAGCTTGCTGTAAGCTGAGGCCAGCCTGTTCGTAGGTGGTCAGCGGGGCATTAGCATCAAACATCGGCTTCATAGCATTCTCCTTTTGCCAACCATAAAGATTTTTCCCCCTCTCGTTTTATCCTGGAGGGGGAAAAATCTGGAGAGGGGAGCGAAGCGACCCCCCTTAGTGGGTCCGAGTAGCAAGAGTGTGACAGGTTTCCTGGCGCATTCTTGCTACGGGTGGGGGGCGGGGGTTTTTGGGCTTGTTTTCGAGCCCAAAAAGGGCCGCAAGCGCGCCGCGTTTTCGCGCGCGCGGATTAATATACGATTAAAAGACGATTAGCGGATTTTGGCCGATCCGCTAAAGGGTTGAAAACGCTGGGGTTTTGAAGCATTTCGACGAGCCGAGCGCACCTCGTATGCCGTGCCTGCGCACCTCGTATGCCGTGCCTGCGCACCTCGTATGCCGTGCCTGCGCACCTCGTATGCCGTGCCTATTTCCGCCGGCGAGCTGGAGGCCTGCGCGCGGCCAAGTGGCGCTGCTGGCTCTTGCTCGGCACCGTCCAGACGTGGACTAGGCCGTCCTTAATCGTAAAGCCCTGAATCACGTCGGCGGCTTCGAGATCCCGGAGCGCCCGGGCTAGGGCCTGTTTGAAGTTTCGGAGCTGCTTAGTCTGGCTGCCGCTGAGCTTGTGCAGATACTCGACCGTCAGTGGATAGGGCTTGGCGTGGGTGGCGTAGAAGCCGTGCAGCCATAGCGCCAGGGGCTTGCGGCGGAGGGCTTGCCGCTGCGCCCAGTCGATCTGCGTCCACTGGGAGCGCCCGTAGAACGCGGCCAGCTTGGGATTGATCTCCACGACATAGCGGCCGGTGTCCTCGTCACGGAAGCCGTGGTCAATCAGCGTGCCGAAGTAGGTCTGCCGGCCGGCGGTGATCTCGACCACAGCCCCGGCCAGTCGGACCAGGGCTTCCCCAAGCCACTTATGGCCGCTCTTTCCCGTTTGGCGACCGAGCGCCTTCAGAAAGCCGTGGGCGGTGAAATAACACTTTGTGCCGAGAGCCTGCATCCGGGCCAGGTGCAGGGCGTGTTCCCACACGTCCAGGTCGGCTTGGTCGAGTTGCCAGCCGGTATAACGGATCGTGACACCGTCCTGGGTGGCGATCAGCTCCTTGCGCAGCAGGCCGCCTCGGTTTTTGCCTTGGATAGCGGGGAACAGCGCCCCGCGTAGGACGGCATTTGGCACTCCGCGTTTGGCCTCGGGCCACAAGGGCAATTGGATGACTTTAGCGGGGCCGCGTTTCTTGCGGGTGTCCTGCTGCTGCATCTTCTGACTGAACTCCATGAGATGGGTCCCAGCGGCTCCCAGCTTCGCGTCTCCGGGTGTTTCTGCCATACCTGCCTCCTCTCCCTCACGCTCCCTCTATCACCGCTCTAAGTCGAAATCATCACGTTCTCGCGCCCGCTGCTGCTCCCGCTCCCGTGCCCGTTCAAGCTTCTGCTGCCGCTCCCGCTCCCGTTTCTCCGCCTGTGCCCGCTCCCGGCCCGCCGCGATCAGCTGCTCGGCGCGCTCTTGGCTGCGCTTCTCCGCCTGCGCCCGCTCCTGGCCTGCCGCGATCAGCTGCTCGGCGCGCTCTTGACTACGCTCCTGCGCCTGCTGCTGCTCTGCCTCGCGCTCCTGACCCGCCGCGTCCGTTACTGGTCGGTCTCCTCTCCCCGGAGCCGCTGGTTGATCCGCGCCTTCTCCTCCCCGGTCATCGCCTCCCACATCCCGCGATAGGTCCGCAGATCCTCGGCCGGCGGCCCGAACGTCTGGTAGAGCCACGTCCCGCCCCCGCCCACGATCAGGCCCGCGAGCAGGGGGAGAATCAGCGCCCGCCGCTCTTCCCGAATCCACCGCAGCCACCACGGCACCAACACTTGCTCCTGCCGCTCGATCAGCCCCCGCAGCGCCGCGTTCTCCTGCTGCTGCTGCGCGGTCAGCTTGGTGAGCTGCGTCAGCTGGGTCTGCATCGCGGCCCGCCAGGTCTCTGTCTCGCTCTGGCTCCGCTTCTCGGCCCGCTCGGCCGCCGTTTCCAAGGCCCGGCCCACGCTCTCCCCTATCGCTGGCGCCCAGCCCGCCAGCTCGGTCTCCCACGTCGCCACCTTCGCGCTCAACTCCTGCACGGCCCGGAGCACGCTCTGGTTCCGGTCTCGTTCGCTCATACGCCGGCTCCTCCTGTTGGGCAGGCAGCCCCGCTAACTGCGCGTTCACCTGCGCGACCGCCCGCGCCGCGTTCCCCCGCTCGGTCTCGATCCCACGCGCTTCCATCGCGTGGGCGGTTGGCCCCAGGTGAACGCCCGGCACACGCGCAATCCCCCGCTCGGCATAACTCCGGTGATCCACCCGCAGCTCGTGGCCGGCCCGCTCCAGGGCCTGGTTGGTCGCGGCCGCCAAGCCTTCGCGCGTGGCGTCCAGCCACGCCCGGGGTTTGAGAGCCTCGGTCTTCCGGGCACCGCCCAGCTCGGGGGCGGCCGCGTTGTAGCGCTTGAACCAGTGCTCCGCCGAGCGCTCCAGCCCATCGTTGCCCCGCTCACTGATGAGCAGGTGACAGTGCGGGTTGGTCCCCCCGCCGGCGTGGATCGCCAGGGTGTAGGGCAGCTGCTCCCCGTCGGTCAGGTGGCGGGCAAAGCCGACCGCCAGCTCCCGCTGCTCATCGGCGCTTAGCGCGGTCGGCAGGGCAAATTCCAGCCGCTTGAACAGCCGCCCATTGGCCCGCTCGTGCTTGTCCGCCGCGTCCCAATAGGCCAGCGGATCGGCCTCGGCCCACCCAGGCATATGGCCCGATTCGCTGTAGAGCACATCGTCCGCTCCGGCGCGCTCTCGCTCCCGACCGTACTCGCCGGCCCGCTGGATGTAGGCGGCCGAGGCCCGCGCGGACTGGCCCTTTGACCGGGAGCCGGTCCGCACGGTAAGATGAAACAGCGCACCCCGAGAAGAGAGGGACCCAAAGCGGTGTTGGCGCGCGCGGCCAGCATGGTCAAGGCCGGTCAAGCTCTCGTCGGTGTCAGACATCGGGAACTCCGCGTGGCGCACAGGCCCGAAGGGAACCCGAGAGGGTTGTTTCTCGAAGAGAAACCAGTATGTGCGCCCTCTCTTCGTTCGGGATCAAAAGAGGAATCATTACCGCTGACTGTAGCATGGGGGGAGAACCGATGCCAAGAGGAAATGTGGACGAGATGATTCGGAAAGAGGAGGACCGGAAAGCCCAGGCCACCGCGAAGTTGCAGCGACTCAAAGCCCGCAAGATTCAGGAGGACCGCAAACGGGAGACGCAGATTATTATCTTGACGGGCAAGATGACCCTGGACCGGATCGACCGCGGGGATTTGTCGAAGAGACAATATCTGGCGGACATGGATCGCTACCTGACCCGCGACCGCGACCGGGCGCTGCTCGGCCTCTCCCCCAAGCCGAAGACGAGGTAGGGAGGGACATGGAGCAGGTCTTGATTCGGATCGTGGCGGACGACCAGGGCGAGGTCAGCTTGGAGTACCGGGCCGAGCTGGTCCGGCTCCTCCCGCCCGAGGAGATTGTCAGGTTGCTGGCCCGCTTTGCGGCCGAACTGGAGCAGGACGCCAAGGAGGTGCAGGCCGGCCTGAAGGGCGGCCTGTTGCCGCTGTGGATCAGCCAGACGCCACCCGCGCCAGCGGAGATCGGGACCATCAAGCGGGGGGAGGAGCGGCCTCCTCCTCCCCCCTCGGAGCGGCGGCCCGCCTGGGGACGAGGGCGCAAGGTTTCAACTTGGGCGTGGTGGCGATCGTGGTGGCGGAGGGAGCAGCTGGAATGATGGCCGCCCTCCGCTTCGCAAAGTGGACACGTTGAACGTTATCAGCCGCGCAGAGCGCCCAGGAGCGCCCCAGGCCGGCCCTAAGTCTCCCAGGAGGGGGAAAGGGCGGGGGGCCGGCCGTCGTCGTCGTCCCTACTCCACATCCGTAATCACGAAGTTCTGACTGGTTTGCCGCCACTCCAGGGTGACCGTCTGCCCCAGGTGCGGGAAGTCCTCCGCCACGCATTCTCCCACGGCCCCCTCCAGAAATTCCGGCCCCAGCGTCGTCACCGTGACCGTCGTCTGGCCCAGCTCGACCCCATCGGCCAAGGCGGTCACGGTATGTTCACCAGCGCCCAACAGGTTCCAGTTGAGCAACAACACAAACCCGTTATCTGTGTCCCCACAGGTATCCAGCGTGTCCCCCCGCTCCAGGCCATACGCCGCCGCGTGCCACGCGAACTCCCCCTGTTCGGTCTTGATCTCGATCTCCACCTGCTCGGCCTCACACACCCAGCCCCACAGCGCGCCTATCCCACTCTGAAACGCGCGCGGGCCCGGATTCTCCAGCCGCCCCCCCACATCCCCCAGATCCCCTGAACTCAGATAAAACCCCGAATTGATGATGAAGTCCCTTGGGACTGTGCTTCCGTCCGGCACCGGGATGCGGGCGGTGAATACGCGGGCGTAGCCCACCTTGGGGATGTCGGCACTGTCGGTATCGTCGGCGGGATTGTCGAAATAATACTCCCAGAAGCCGCCTTCCGGGCCGCTTTCCGCGGCGGCGATGAGCTGATCCACGACGAGTTCGCCGGTCGCGATGTCGCGGGAAATCCCTCCGTATCGCAGCTCGAACCGGTCCGGGAACGCGCCGTGAAACAGGATCAGCCTGCCGACACGTTCCATGATGGCGATGTAGACGGGCCCATGTCTCCAGGGCCCGTTCGGATCCCGCAGGGCGATCCGGGCTTTTGATAGGGCGGCCGGATCGCCGGACTCCAGGAATCCGACGATGTACTCCATCGCTGCCGTCACGAAGGCCTGCAAGGTGGCGCGATCCACCACGTCCCCGGCCGTAATGGGCGGGTCGCCGTAATCGAGGGCTTCCTCGCTAATGGGAACCAGGTGAGACGCACGGAGATCGAAGCCAGCAAGCAGCACGAACGGGAGCTGCAAGCCGGTCGTTAGATATACGGTGGCATAGCCGGCGGCGCCCGGGACATCGGGCACGTCGAACGGACCGCCATCCTCGGCTGCGGCGGCACTGAAGGCGGCCTGGGCCGCAGCAGGGTCGGTCTGGGCGGCCGGGCTGATGCCCACTGCTTCAAGGATCGCGCCATAAATCCCGGGCTTGAGTTGTCTGCCGGACAAGGCCATGTCTTTCGCGTGAATGTACACCCGGCCGTTGGGCGTCAGCCTCACGAGGTAGGTGGACCCGGAACGCCACGGGCTCCCCTCCTGCCTGAGGAGACATCCACCGTATACTTGCTGCTGTCGCGTTCTTCCCCGGAACACATAATAGTCTCTCGCGGCCAGCGCGAAGGCCCTCAGGCTGGCGCTACCGTCTTCCACCTGTTGCGCCGACACACGTGGAGGCGCAGGCGGCGTCACGTCGGCAGGTAGCGGACAATCGAGCGGCGCCTGCGCGAAGGCCGGGCGTACATCGGAACAGACGCCGGTCAGCACGAGCAGGCCACTCAGAATCAGCGATGTCGGGGTCAGCCATGTGCCAGTTCGCATCTTCGGGTCCTCTTTTCTCCCACGGCGCTAGAACTGCTGCCTGCTGGACCGGCCCTGGCAGGGAATCCGCTCCGGCCGGTGTGGCCGGGCCAGAAAGGAGACAGCCCGCGATCCTACGCCCTCCCGCTGTCCCCGTCACTACCCAAAGCCGGCAGGTATAGGCGGCTTTCGCAGAGTGGACACATTGCCCGTTATGAGTCGTCCGGCGGCCCCGTCCCCGAGGCACCCGCCGGACGGAGCCCGTTAAGGATGCGCCGTAACACCACGACCCGCTCGTGCAGCGCCAGGCCACCCTCCTCGGCCTGGGCCACATCCACGGCCGCATTAAAGAACAGCGCCCACAGCTGCCGCAGCAACGCATCGAGCGGTAGCCGGTCAATCAGCCCTGCGTCCATCAACGGCGCGAAGAGGTCCCGTAACAAGGCGATGGCCGGTGCCCGCCGTTGCTCGCTCGACCAATCCACTAAGACGGCCGGGCCGTCGATATACACGATGCGCCGCACGCTCGGGTCCAGGATGGCGTCCAGGAACAGCTCAACCCCCGTCATCAGCCGCTGCCAGGCGTCCCCGTCCACCGCGGCGATGTCGGCCCGCAGCGCGGCCAGATATTCGGTGCGGACCTCATCAAAGACCGCTTCAAACAAGCCCGCTTTATCGTGGAAATGATACGAGATCGCCCCGCGCGTCACCCCGGCCCGGCGCGTGATCTCCTCAAGCGAGGCCGCCGCATAACCCTGGAAGGTGAAAGTGGTCCGGGCGCTGTCCAGCAGTGCCCGGCGGGTGTGGTGCGATTGTTCGGCCTTCGTGCGTCTCGGTGCCGTCATAGGGCCTCCAGGAGGAGGCGGGGACAGGGCCACCCGCCAGAGTGGCCCTTAGGATAGCACACAGCGCTAGACTGAAAGTTGACACTTTGCCCGTTATCAGACACTGCGGACGCAGCGGCCGAGAGCAGGTCTAGGAATATCAGGGACTTACGAGGCGCGGCCGGTCGGGTCCGGCTGAATAAATCGCGGGTGAAACGGCCGAGCGGCCGAAGATTGTTCAGTTTGGCCTGCAAAGCCGGGCAGATTACCGTCACGCTCGATAGCGACGACCCTATTCCCGTTTTGGTTTCACCAGCGCGTCTTTCGACCTTCGGCCTTGGCACGGGCATAGGAAGGGATTCGCATCAAATCCAGTTCCGTAAGAGCCTCAGTGGTTTTAGCCGCATCGTCGGAGACTGACACTGACACCCTCCGCTGCTGTGTCTGAGGCGCTTGGGCGGCTCGGCAATCATCACAATACCTAGTGTCGCCCTTTACATTCAGTATTCGAGAGCCAATCGCAGACTGGAATAAGGCGAGAAGAGTGTCCCATGAAGGCTTCACCGTAATCACCGGATAGTTCGCTTCCTTGTATCTCTGCTTGGTGTCGCTCTCTAAATCGTGAGTCACGACGATCTCGATGATTACCCGTAGGGAACCGTCTGGCCGAAAAACAACCAAATCCGAGCGTGTGCCTTTGACCACTACTTTCTCGCTAGCGATGCTTGCGCCTCCACCAGCAACATTCTGGCTGATGGGAGTCTCGCAGCCTTTGCAAGGGTATCCGACTCGGTACTCGCCTCCTGTGGCAATCGCCCGGCGAAAGCCCAGACAGATGAACGCTTTGGCCGCTTCATGGAGCGTCTTGTCTTTTTCACACTGGACGAACCCTGCCTTATGGGCAAAGTGCGGACGCCTGATGGATCCACGCCTTATCACCATCTCGCGGTGGCAACCAAAGCAGAAATGAGAGCGGCCGCGTTGAGCGTCTTTGATATGCACAGCCTCATGTGGCTGGGCGTATGCGACCGGGTATTGAATGTCCATTACCATCGTCTCGCGTTGGCGTTCTTCATGTGCGCTCCGCTGGTTGGGGCGCAGTACGTTCGATCAAGGCTTCCAAGGCTCGCATGGTTTCAGCATGGCGGTCCACATGCTGCTGTTCGCGCCGTTCGCCCATCTGCGCCATATAGCGAATGCCCCAGCCGACGACTCCAGCTTGAATCAGACCGACCGTCAGGGCGACGGCCGCTTGTGTAATGCCGACCCAGAAAACGATGTCATTGCCGGCCTGCTGGGCGGCGACCCCAGCCAGTGTAGCATCGACCCCAGCCAGTGCAGCATCGACCCCAGCTTGCTGTAAGCTGAGGCCAGCCTGTTCGTAGGTGGTCAGCGGGGCATTAGCATCAAACATCGGCTTCATAGCATTCTCCTTTTGCCAACCATAAAGATTTTTCCCCCTCTCGTTTTATCCTGGAGGGGGAAAAATCTGGAGAGGGGAGCGAAGCGACCCCCCTTAGTGGGTCCGAGTAGCAAGAGTGTGACAGGTTTCCTGGCGCATTCTTGCTACGGGTGGGGGGCGGGGGTTTTTGGGCTTGTTTTCGAGCCCAAAAAGGGCCGCAAGCGCGCCGCGTTTTCGCGCGCGCGGATTAATATACGATTAAAAGACGATTAGCGGATTTTGGCCGATCCGCTAAAGGGTTGAAAACGCTGGGGTTTTGAAGCATTTCGACGAGCCGAGCGCACCTCGTATGCCGTGCCTGCGCACCTCGTATGCCGTGCCTGCGCACCTCGTATGCCGTGCCTGCGCACCTCGTATGCCGTGCCTATTTCCGCCGGCGAGCTGGAGGCCTGCGCGCGGCCAAGTGGCGCTGCTGGCTCTTGCTCGGCACCGTCCAGACGTGGACTAGGCCGTCCTTAATCGTAAAGCCCTGAATCACGTCGGCGGCTTCGAGATCCCGGAGCGCCCGGGCTAGGGCCTGTTTGAAGTTTCGGAGCTGCTTAGTCTGGCTGCCGCTGAGCTTGTGCAGATACTCGACCGTCAGTGGATAGGGCTTGGCGTGGGTGGCGTAGAAGCCGTGCAGCCATAGCGCCAGGGGCTTGCGGCGGAGGGCTTGCCGCTGCGCCCAGTCGATCTGCGTCCACTGGGAGCGCCCGTAGAACGCGGCCAGCTTGGGATTGATCTCCACGACATAGCGGCCGGTGTCCTCGTCACGGAAGCCGTGGTCAATCAGCGTGCCGAAGTAGGTCTGCCGGCCGGCGGTGATCTCGACCACAGCCCCGGCCAGTCGGACCAGGGCTTCCCCAAGCCACTTATGGCCGCTCTTTCCCGTTTGGCGACCGAGCGCCTTCAGAAAGCCGTGGGCGGTGAAATAACACTTTGTGCCGAGAGCCTGCATCCGGGCCAGGTGCAGGGCGTGTTCCCACACGTCCAGGTCGGCTTGGTCGAGTTGCCAGCCGGTATAACGGATCGTGACACCGTCCTGGGTGGCGATCAGCTCCTTGCGCAGCAGGCCGCCTCGGTTTTTGCCTTGGATAGCGGGGAACAGCGCCCCGCGTAGGACGGCATTTGGCACTCCGCGTTTGGCCTCGGGCCACAAGGGCAATTGGATGACTTTAGCGGGGCCGCGTTTCTTGCGGGTGTCCTGCTGCTGCATCTTCTGACTGAACTCCATGAGATGGGTCCCAGCGGCTCCCAGCTTCGCGTCTCCGGGTGTTTCTGCCATACCTGCCTCCTCTCCCTCACGCTCCCTCTATCACCGCTCTAAGTCGAAATCATCACGTTCTCGCGCCCGCTGCTGCTCCCGCTCCCGTGCCCGTTCAAGCTTCTGCTGCCGCTCCCGCTCCCGTTTCTCCGCCTGTGCCCGCTCCCGGCCCGCCGCGATCAGCTGCTCGGCGCGCTCTTGGCTGCGCTTCTCCGCCTGCGCCCGCTCCTGGCCTGCCGCGATCAGCTGCTCGGCGCGCTCTTGACTACGCTCCTGCGCCTGCTGCTGCTCTGCCTCGCGCTCCTGACCCGCCGCGTCCGTTACTGGTCGGTCTCCTCTCCCCGGAGCCGCTGGTTGATCCGCGCCTTCTCCTCCCCGGTCATCGCCTCCCACATCCCGCGATAGGTCCGCAGATCCTCGGCCGGCGGCCCGAACGTCTGGTAGAGCCACGTCCCGCCCCCGCCCACGATCAGGCCCGCGAGCAGGGGGAGAATCAGCGCCCGCCGCTCTTCCCGAATCCACCGCAGCCACCACGGCACCAACACTTGCTCCTGCCGCTCGATCAGCCCCCGCAGCGCCGCGTTCTCCTGCTGCTGCTGCGCGGTCAGCTTGGTGAGCTGCGTCAGCTGGGTCTGCATCGCGGCCCGCCAGGTCTCTGTCTCGCTCTGGCTCCGCTTCTCGGCCCGCTCGGCCGCCGTTTCCAAGGCCCGGCCCACGCTCTCCCCTATCGCTGGCGCCCAGCCCGCCAGCTCGGTCTCCCACGTCGCCACCTTCGCGCTCAACTCCTGCACGGCCCGGAGCACGCTCTGGTTCCGGTCTCGTTCGCTCATACGCCGGCTCCTCCTGTTGGGCAGGCAGCCCCGCTAACTGCGCGTTCACCTGCGCGACCGCCCGCGCCGCGTTCCCCCGCTCGGTCTCGATCCCACGCGCTTCCATCGCGTGGGCGGTTGGCCCCAGGTGAACGCCCGGCACACGCGCAATCCCCCGCTCGGCATAACTCCGGTGATCCACCCGCAGCTCGTGGCCGGCCCGCTCCAGGGCCTGGTTGGTCGCGGCCGCCAAGCCTTCGCGCGTGGCGTCCAGCCACGCCCGGGGTTTGAGAGCCTCGGTCTTCCGGGCACCGCCCAGCTCGGGGGCGGCCGCGTTGTAGCGCTTGAACCAGTGCTCCGCCGAGCGCTCCAGCCCATCGTTGCCCCGCTCACTGATGAGCAGGTGACAGTGCGGGTTGGTCCCCCCGCCGGCGTGGATCGCCAGGGTGTAGGGCAGCTGCTCCCCGTCGGTCAGGTGGCGGGCAAAGCCGACCGCCAGCTCCCGCTGCTCATCGGCGCTTAGCGCGGTCGGCAGGGCAAATTCCAGCCGCTTGAACAGCCGCCCATTGGCCCGCTCGTGCTTGTCCGCCGCGTCCCAATAGGCCAGCGGATCGGCCTCGGCCCACCCAGGCATATGGCCCGATTCGCTGTAGAGCACATCGTCCGCTCCGGCGCGCTCTCGCTCCCGACCGTACTCGCCGGCCCGCTGGATGTAGGCGGCCGAGGCCCGCGCGGACTGGCCCTTTGACCGGGAGCCGGTCCGCACGGTAAGATGAAACAGCGCACCCCGAGAAGAGAGGGACCCAAAGCGGTGTTGGCGCGCGCGGCCAGCATGGTCAAGGCCGGTCAAGCTCTCGTCGGTGTCAGACATCGGGAACTCCGCGTGGCGCACAGGCCCGAAGGGAACCCGAGAGGGTTGTTTCTCGAAGAGAAACCAGTATGTGCGCCCTCTCTTCGTTCGGGATCAAAAGAGGAATCATTACCGCTGACTGTAGCATGGGGGGAGAGAGCAGGTCTTGATTCGGATCGTGGCGGACGACCAGGGCGAGGTCAGCTTGGAGTACCGGGCCGAGCTGGTCCGGCTCCTCCCGCCCGAGGAGATTGTCAGGTTGCTGGCCCGCTTTGCGGCCGAACTGGAGCAGGACGCCAAGGAGGTGCAGGCCGGCCTGAAGGGCGGCCTGTTGCCGCTGTGGATCAGCCAGACGCCACCCGCGCCAGCGGAGATCGGGACCATCAAGCGGGGGGAGGAGCGGCCTCCTCCTCCCCCCTCGGAGCGGCGGCCCGCCTGGGGACGAGGGCGCAAGGTTCACGAAGTTCTGACTGGTTTGCCGCCACTCCAGGGTGACCGTCTGCCCCAGGTGCGGGAAGTCCTCCGCCACGCATTCTCCCACGGCCCCCTCCAGAAATTCCGGCCCCAGCGTCGTCACCGTGACCGTCGTCTGGCCCAGCTCGACCCCATCGGCCAAGGCGGTCACGGTATGTTCACCAGCGCCCAACAGGTTCCAGTTGAGCAACAACACAAACCCGTTATCTGTGTCCCCACAGGTATCCAGCGTGTCCCCCCGCTCCAGGCCATACGCCGCCGCGTGCCACGCGAACTCCCCCTGTTCGGTCTTGATCTCGATCTCCACCTGCTCGGCCTCACACACCCAGCCCCACAGCGCGCCTATCCCACTCTGAAACGCGCGCGGGCCCGGATTCTCCAGCCGCCCCCCCACATCCCCCAGATCCCCTGAACTCAGATAAAACCCCGAATTGATGATGAAGTCCCTTGGGACTGTGCTTCCGTCCGGCACCGGGATGCGGGCGGTGAATACGCGGGCGTAGCCCACCTTGGGGATGTCGGCACTGTCGGTATCGTCGGCGGGATTGTCGAAATAATACTCCCAGAAGCCGCCTTCCGGGCCGCTTTCCGCGGCGGCGATGAGCTGATCCACGACGAGTTCGCCGGTCGCGATGTCGCGGGAAATCCCTCCGTATCGCAGCTCGAACCGGTCCGGGAACGCGCCGTAAAACAGGATCAGCCTGCCGACACGTTCCATGATGGCGATGTAGACGGGCCCATGTCTCCAGGGCCCGTTCGGATCCCGCAGGGCGATCCGGGCTTTTGATAGGGCGGCCGGATCGCCGGACTCCAGGAATCCGACGATGTACTCCATCGCTGCCGTCACGAAGGCCTGCAAGGTGGCGCGATCCACCACGTCCCCGGCCGTAATGGGCGGGTCGCCGTAATCGAGGGCTTCCTCGCTAATGGGAACCAGGTGAGACGCACGGAGATCGAAGCCAGCAAGCAGCACGAACGGGAG
>CBDEVZ010000001.1:0-46598 GCA_965243735.1 uncultured Binatia bacterium (SeqCode) | reverse complement strand
TGCAACTTGAGCAGCGTGCGGCGGCGTCCCAACAAAGAGCGGATGTGTGGGCAAATCAGGGGGTTGAACAGCCGGGTACAGCAGATGAGGAGGAAGAGGGGAAGGGCGCAACCGGAAAGACAGAGGCGTTAGCGGCGCTGTTGGCGAAACGGCAAGCCGGTACTCTATCCGCTCCAGAAAGCGCACGTCTGACAACCTTACTCGCAGCCGCAACGCCTACCCAGCGGGTCAGCGCCGAATACTTGGCGGTCATTGGCGGGCCTCTGAACGCGGAAGCACGGGCAACCTCACAGGAACAGCGGGTTACGCGGGGGGCCACGCCGGCGCGGTTGCAGGCGGCCGAGGAACAGTTGGCGGAAGCCCAGGCCAGGCTGGACCGGGAAGAAGAACGCGACCGCCAGGGCAAGGACAATGCCACCTCGTTAATGAACGCGATGGCCGACGTGCAAGCGGCTGAACTGGAATTGGCCCGCGCCCAACTCAACAAGGGCCAATCGGTCACTTTCCAGTACCGCGGCTCGCATCACCGGATCCCCATTAGTGCAGACAACGCAGAGGACTTTGAACGGCTGCTGGCCCACCACCAAAAACTCAACCAAATTGAAGCGGACGATGATGATGATGATCCCGGCGGCGGCGGCAGCCGGGAATACAACGTCGGTGAAGACGGGACGGTGACCTACACCGAGGACGGGCGCACCTACGTTGAGCGGGACGAAGACCGGCTGGCCGACATTCGTTCCGGCAACGCTGACCGGGTGAGCAACGTTGACGCGGTTACCGTCCGCGACGACGATGGCGACGTGGTGGCCAGAAACATTCTGGCCGAGGCCCGGGACGTGGCCGAAGACGACCCCAATGCCGGCCCCATTGAAACTACGGCCCAGGCCGAGCGCTACCTGCAGCAGGTTAAGGATCTGCAACAGGCGTGGGCGGATGAAAACGCAGCGGCAGCGGACCTGCAGGCCGTCCAGCAGCCGCCCCAGGACCTGCCGCCGGAATACATTGAGTCCATCGACCAGCGTACCGGCGACACCGTGCGGGTGCTGAATCCCGACCGCATCACCGGATACATGCAACCCGATGGCACGGTGGTATCGGCCGAGTTTGCAGAGGACAAAAGCCAGCCGGTTACGGCCCGCGAGTACGCGCCGCCGCAAGAACCCCTGGAAATGCTGGACGCACGGCGGCAGATGGAACGGGAAGCGCGGGAGCGGGAGCAGGCCGCAGCGTCGGCCCAACAGGTGCAGGACATTCTGTCAACCGCGCCGGTCGGCACGACCTTTGACCCCGGCACGGCCAGGGCTATGGGGCTGGACGGCTACGCCGGTTACAGGGTGGACGTGGACGAGCAGGGCAACCGCAAGCTCACCGACGTGGGCTACGAGCGCGAAGTGCTGCAGATGGCGGAACGGGCCAACCTGGACATTGAAACCGCCGACGTGGACGACCTGGCCGACCAGCTCCGCGCCATGGCGCAACAGCAGCAGGCGATAGCCCAGCGGGAACAGGAAGCGCTGTTACGACGGCAGGGCTATGCCACCGAGGAAATGACGGACGCCGAAATAGCCGACCTTGCGCCGGGGGTGCTGGCGGCAGCCCAGGAGCAATATCTGCGCGGGCTGTCGGAACGGCGTGAGCGGGAAACCGAACGGGCCGACGCCGAAATGGACGCATTGACGCCCACCTACACCCGCCAGCAAGCGGCGGCGGAAGAGGCGCAAGCGCAGCGGAATGAAGAGGCGTGGAACGAGGAACAAGCGGCATTGCGGGCTTGGGAAGCCCAGCTGATACCCGACGAAAGCGCGGTTGGCGACGCCCCGGATGAAGCCTATTCCAGGGTGTACGAAATCCTGATGCCCAACGGCTACATCAACCGAGTGTCCGCCAGCGAGGCCGCCCGAATGGGCATTGACCTGACCGAGCGAGATTACGGCGACGCCCAGCCCATGGCCGCCGCCGGAACGCCCGTGGTCGTCGGGATCGACACCCAACAAATAGCGACCGAGCAGCCGCCGGAAACGCAACCCGGCGCAATCCAGGAACCCACCGCCGAAGAGCTGGCCCAAGCAACCCGCGTCTATACCGTCTGGGACCCGGAGGCCTATCGCTACGTGGACGTTACGGCGGCACAGTTGGCGCGGATGGACAACGTAGCCCGCGCCGAGGGGATGGACTTTGAGGAGCAACGGCAATTGGCCGAAGCTGGCCAGCGCGTGGTGGTTCAAGTAACGAACAAGCGCGCCATGACCCAGCAGGAAATGGACCTGGCGGAAGCCGTAAAGCATCGCACCATGGCTGGGTACAAGGACTTTTTGCTGGATGCCGGCAGCGCCTTTATCACGCCCGGTTCCGCATTTCTCCGCAGTACCGACCCTGAACGTTTTTTGCCGGATGGGACGCCATTTCATGAGTTGCCCGCAGACCTGCAGCGGCAAATAGCAGACAAGGCCGATAACCCCGCCACAAACCCATATAGTCGCACAACGATTCTTGGCGTGGGGGGAGTGGCATTGGCCCCGCTTGCGCCGGCAGGATTAGCAGGGGCTGCGGCTCTTGGCGGTACGATAGCTGCCGCCGACTTGGGCGGGCAGTATTGGCAACAGGGGTCTCTCTCCCAGCGGGACATAGCCGAAGGCGTCGCTTTGGGGCTACTGCCGGAATGGGTCGGTGCGGGAGCAGCAGGATTGAGGGGAATACGCTACGGAACCGGCGCGTTCGTTACCGGCGACACGTTGACCCGTTCCGGCGCCGGCAACCTCTGGTCAACCCAACGCACCAACATTCGCAATCTGGACACCACCGGCCTTGATCCGGACGTGATAGCCGACCTGAACCGCCAGATTGACGAAGGCGCGGAATACGCTTACGGCACCACGCAGGGATTGATTCCCGCCGGTTCCGAGAACCTGCCGCGTGGCTTGGCCGAGGACATCAACCGGCAGCTGATGGAAATGGCGCAGGCCAACCCTGGCCAACGGGTCGGCGTAACGCTGCCCAGCGGCCAAACGGTGGTCTATGACCCGTCGCCTTTGAGTTCCCAGCTGGGCAGCAACTACGTGCTGGCCGCTTCTCCCGATATTGGGTTTGCGCGCAGCGGCAGTTACACCACAATGCCGTTGCCTTTTGAGAAAATCGCCACCACGCCGGTCGAAACGGCGCAATACTTTGCGCCCGATTACCTGGGCCGGTTCGGGCCGACGGGCAGCAGCGCTTTCAACGTCGGCGCGGACGGGGCCAGCGCCGCCGACCGGGGATTGATTGACCGGCTGGCCGGCCTGCCGGAGCGAGCGCGTAGCGGGCTGATAGGCGACAAGCGTATCGGCGGCGGCATTCTGCTGCCGATGGACGATGTAGCACAGTCCGGCAAAACCTATAGAACGGGTAGGGGGGAGTTAGTCAACGAATGGGAGTTCATTCGGGACATATACCAGCCCACTGCCGCGCCCTATTCGGTACGCTACGGTCCCCAGCAACGGCGGGGCGGGCTGCTGCCGGTGTACGACCAGCCGGAAATACTGTCCTCGGTGCCGCTGTCGCCCAGCGACGTAAGGGCGGCCAACCTGCGCGGGTTGACGAGCAACTTGGACAGATTCAAGACTGGCCAATTCCTATCACGGGGCGACGGTGCGATAATAGGGGTAGAGCAAGCCTACGCGCCCGGCCGCATCAATATGCTGGGCGACCCCGAAACGGGCGAGTACAGCAACATCGCCAAACTGTACTTGGAAAGGCAGCACTTGAAGGCGCAGGGCGTTCCGGATGCCGACTTGCCCACGCGCCCCACGCCGGAATTTGACCCGGCAACTCGAACCTACCGCACACCGGACGGGCAACGTCCACAGCAAAGGGGGGCAGATGGTTCAACGAATCAAGAAAACAATGCCGGCGGTAGGCGGGATAGTGGGGTTGGTAGCGATGGCCAGCGCGTTGACGACGTATATCGTGACGGGGCAACCAATCCTGTTCGTAGCCCAGATAATGCTCGGGGCGACGGGCCTGCATCTTCTGTTCCGGACGGCAATCGGCGAATTGCCGAGCCTGGCAATAATAACCGTGGGCGTGTCGGTCCCGTTGACGGTAATGTTGCTAATCGCACCATAGAGGTTTCGGAAGATAACCTTGACCGCGTTGACTTGGACAGAGTTGAACAGCGGCCCGGCGACGTTCCGACGCGAGCGCCGGACGTGGACGCTTTTACCCGACCCAGAGGAGACCAAGATGAGCCAGAAAGACAAACAAGGGATGACGAAGGAACAGCGCCGGCGCACCGAAGCGACCAAGTTCAACCGCAAGATTTTGTTGCCGGTGCTGGTGACAGGCGGGATATTCGGAGCCTACCTGATAGGCAAGTTCCTAATTTTCTGAGGCCCACCGGCGACGTTCCCGACCGGCCCACCGGCGACGTTCCCGACCGGCCCACCGGCGACGTTCCCGACCGGCCCACCGGCGACGTTCCCGACCGGCCCACCGGCGACGTTCCCGACCGGCCCACCGGCGACGTTCCCGACCGGCCCACCGGCGACGTTCCCGACCGGCCCACCGGCGACGTTCCCGACCGGCCCACCGGCGACGTTCCCGACCGGCCCACCGGCGACGTTCCCGACCGGCCCACCGGCGACGTTCCCGACCGGCCCACCGGCGACGTTCCCGACCGGCCCACCGGCGACGTTCCCGACCGGCCCACCGGCGACGTTCCCGACCGGCCCACCGGCGACGTTCCCGACCGGCCCACCGGCGACGTTCCTCGCCGGACCGGACGGGGCGCGGGTGACGGTAGCGCCGGCAGGGCAGGCCGTCCCCCACGCCGCACAGACCGCCAAGACGAACAGCCGCCCCAAGAACGCCGCGTCCTCACCGAACCCGGCCAGTATCCCGACCTGCTGCAGTGGTCAGAGTACAGCCGTGAGACCTACGACCCGCAGACGGGCATCCAGGAATCCGAAGAGATTGGCGCTACCAGCTTTGATTCGGTGGTGGTGCTGGGCGAAACGCGCCAGCCGCCGGCGTCGGCTGACACCAACGTTGCCCACCTCCGGCTAATCATTGCCGACGCCGGCTATTCGGCGCTGCGGCTGCCGGAGCGCGTCGTTGAAGCGGCCGACCCGGAGATTGTGGACGGCGGCGAACCTGCCGATGCACAGTCCCGCCGAAACCTGACCCCGGCGGGCCAGTATCCCGACATCGTTACGTGGCTGCGCGAAACCAAGGTTACCTACGACCCCCGCACCCGTCAGAAGACATCCGAGACGGTGGATGATTCCAACGTGCGGTCGCTGGAGGTGGTCGGCACCACGTCCGAGCCGCCGGTTGAATCCGACGCCAGGGTGGGCAACGTGCAAATTACATCCGGCGAACAGGGTGTGTCGGCAGCCAACATCCCCACCCGCACCACCCGCCTGCCGGCGTCGGGAACCAAGGACGTGGCCAAGTCGGCCGGCCGACCTGGCCGGACGCCCGGCAGCGGCAAAAAGGGACGGCGACCGAGCAAGAGACGCCCCCCACCGGAAGAAGAGCTTCTGGACGAAATGCAACCCCAAAGCGGAGCGGTGCCGCCGCCTACGCTGTTTATCAAGTGACCGAACGCCAAAAGGAGGTCCCAATGCAATCAAACGACGCTAAACTCGCCGTTGCCAAGTGCAAGGACGGCTGCTGCCCTCGCCTGAAACCCTACCCGACGTGGGCTTCCATTATCGGCGCTGTAGGGATGGCGGTTATGGTGGCGGCCCTTTTGCTAATGTTCGTCGGAATAATATCGCGTATCGGGGCAGCTTCGCCTCTCTGGTTCGGGGCGTTGTGCATCCCCATCGCGTTGGGAATCTTTGGAATTGTGCGCAAGAACCGAGCAAGTCGAAAATCGGATACCGAATAACCCGTACTTTTCCCGGGAAAAGCCAGACCGCAAAGGAGAGTGTGATGGCAAAGAAAAAATACACGATGCAAAATGCGTCGGAAGTCCCCTACCGTGAGCAGGGCAGCATCGGGCCGAAAACCCTGGCCAAAATGCTGCGAGAAGCCGACCCATCCACCTATCGGCAAGCCAAGGCCGATGGTGAATGGGATGAATACGTGGAAACCATGCTCCGCATGATTACCCGAACGGCAAACAACCTGATGGACGCTGGAGAAATCAACACGCAGGCGTGGCGGCGCGCTACTGTCCTGCACGTTCACGGCAAGGAATGGGATTAGACGATGGCCAAGTTTGAAACACCCCGCACTGCCATGGAGCAGTGGGACGCCAACATTCGGGCAATTACCACCCTCAAGGAACTGGAGCGCACCGGCGCCGAACCCACCAAAGCGCAGCAGGAGACGCTGGCCAAGTTTTCCGGCTTCGGCAACTCGGCCTTTGAGCAAGCCTTTCAGCCAAACACCCACGATTGGCGCTGGCGCAACCTGGGCGACGAGCTGCGCCGCATTACCACCAAGCAGGAATACGATTCCATCATTCAATCCCGCCTGAACGCGCACTACACCACGCCGGCGGTGATTGAAGGCGTGTGGGCCGGGCTGCAGTCCATGAACACGCTGGGCAAGGGTTCCGGCCCCGGCGGAACCCTCAAGGTCCTGGAGCCTTCGGCGGGTTCGGGCCGATTCATTGGCTTGGGCCCGGCATCGCTGATTGACGAAAGCAGCGTAACCGCCGTTGAAAAGGACGACCTGACGGGCCGCATCCTGCGGGCCGCCTATCCCCAGGCCGACGTGCATATCGGCGGCTTTGAGGAGGCGCCCATACCCGACGATTCCCAGGACGTGGCCATATCAAACGTGCCCTTCGGCGGGTTCGGCGTCCACGACCCCAAGTACCTGGACGAACCCCACGTCACCAACCGGATTCACAACTACTTTTTCGTCAAGGCGCTGGACAAGCTTCGGCCCGGCGGCGTGGTGGCCTTTATCACCACCCACGGGACGCTGGACACGCCGGCGGCCAAGAAAGTGCGGCAGACCATCGCGGAGCGCGCCGATTTCCTCGGCGCGGTGAGGCTGCCCCAGGACGCCTTCCCCGATACCGACGTGGTGACCGACGTCATCTATCTGCGGAAGCGGCTGCCGGGCGAGGAACCGGGCGACCGCAGCTGGGTTGATACCGTCAAGGTTGAATTGGTCAACAAGGACGGCAAGGAGCAGAAATACGACGTCAACAAGTGGATGGTCGAGCATCCCGACGCGGTGCTGGGCAAAGAAAGCGGCCAGGGGTCGATGTACGGCGGCAACGAGTACACCGTATCGGCCAAAGGCGTGTACGGCAGCGCGGCGGACGTTGCCGAGGCCCTGACCAATCAGTCAAGGGACATTGGGCGGGGGCATCGGTTCCAGGTGGTGCGGACGGCGGCATACGACAACGAGCGCCCCCGTTCCGAGCGGCCCGTGGGCCAATACTTTTACAACGACAAGAGCGACCTGATGGTGGTGGACGAGGACGGGCAGGAAATCAAGCCGCATTTCAGCAATAAGAAGCAGCGCGAGCGCATCGAAGGCATGATGCACCTGCGCGACCAGGCTCGCACCCTGATGTCCGCCGAACGGGGACAGGGCAACTGGACTGAGGACAGCATAGCCGACCTGCGCAAGCGGCTGCGGGACACATACGAGGAGTTCGTGGGCGACTTTGGCCCGCTGAACGTCAGCGCCAACGCCTCGCTGTTCCGGCGCGATCCGGACAGCGCCTTTGTTGCCGGTCTGGAGCGCAAGAAGGGCGACGACTGGATACCCACCGACATCTTCGAGCGGCGGGTTTTGGGCGCGACGCCGGCGCCCACGTTGTCCAGCATCGACGACGCCTATAACTACTACTACGCCCGGACGGGCCGGGTGGACATGGCCGAAATCGGCGAGCTGGTGGGCGCGGACGCCGAGGCCGTGACCCGATACCTTGACGACCAGAACCTGGCCTATTTCGACGCGCCTACGGCCACCTGGCAGTCCCGCAGCGACTTTCTCACCGGCGACGTTCGGGACAAACTGGAAAACACCCGGTCCTCCCTGCTGCTGGCCCAGGCCGATGCAGCGTCCCCCGACACCATCGACGCCGGCGCTCACCCCTGGCGACGCGACCCCGATTCATTGCGCCGCATACAGGAGAGCCTGACCGCCCTGGAAGCGGCCCAACCCGAACCCATCCCCGCCAGCGACATCCGGGCGACGCTGGGCGCGTCCTGGATACCCGCCGAGTACCTGAACGACTGGATCGCCGAAAAGTTCAACACCTACTACGGCGACAGATTCTACAACTACGACTTTGAGCGCGGGCGCTGGGTCAACGAGCAGAAGATTTCCGCCCCGCCCGAAATGATGCAGACCGAATGGGGAACCCGCAAGGCACCGGCCCCCAAGATTCTGGACGCCGTGCTTGACGGCAAGCCCGTGGTCGTTACCGACAAGGTTGACGACCGGGAGGTGGTGGACGAAGCCGCCACCGCCGAAGCCCAGCAGCGGGCCGAAAAGATGCAGGACGACTTTGAGCGGTGGGTTTGGGAGGAGGACGACCGCCGGGAACGCCTGGCCGCCCATTACAACGCCACCTACAACACGTCGGTGCCGCGCACCTACGACGGCGGACACCAGACCTTCCCCGGTATGTCGGAAGGCTGGCAGCAGAAACTACGCCCCCACCAGCGGGACGCCATCTACCGGGTGGTCAGCGACGGCACGGCGCTCCTGGCCCACGAAGTGGGATTCGGCAAAACCGCCGTGATGGTGGCCGGAGGCATGGAGCGCAAGCGCCTGGGGCTGGCCAACAAACCCATGTACGTGGTTCCCAAGGCCACCCACGCCCAATTCAAGGAGCAATTCCAGGAGCTGTACCCCGACGCCAAGATTCTGTACCTGCCCGATTTCAGCAAGGGCCAGCGGGAGCAATTCCTGACCCGCGCCCAGACCGGCGATTGGGACGCCCTGATTGTCAGTTACGAGCAGTTCAAGTCCATCCCCGTGCGCCCGTCCACCGAGATTGCCTTCCGGGAGGAACAGGTCAAGGCGATGATGGACGCCAAGCGCGCCGCCGACCGCGAGGGCCGCCGCGAAACGTCCAAAGACTTGGGCAAGGCCATCGAGTCCGAGCGCAAGAAACTGGCCGACCTCCAGGCCAAGATTGCCAAGCGCCAGGACAGCGGCGGCTACTTTGAGGACCTGGGCGTTGACCAGCTCTTCGTTGACGAAGCCGACAATTTCAAAAACCTGCAGTTCACCACGTCCATGCGGGGACGGGGAACCGGCATCAAGGGGTTGCCCGACAGCAAATCCCAGCGCGCCTTCGATATGTTTATGAAAGCGCAGTACCTCCAGGGCAACATCCCCGGCACCGACATTGCCGACGAAACCCGCAAGGGCCACGCCAAGCAGGGCGTGGTGTTTGCCACCGGAACCCCCATCGCCAACACCATCGCCGAAATGTGGACGATGATGCGCTACCTTGACCTGAAGAACCTACGCAAGCGCAAACTCCACAATTTCGACACTTGGGCCAAGAGCTTCGGGCGGGTCAAGACCGACATCGAGGTTAACGCCGCCGGCCGGTACGTGCCCACCGCCCGCTTTTCCAAGTTCAAGAACGCGCCGGAGCTGTCCAAGCTGTTCCAGGACACCGCCGACGTGCGCGTGGCATCCGAGGTTCCCGAAATGCTGGAGGCCCAGCCCCGGCTGCGGGACGAAGGCGGACGGCCCCAGCGCATCACCGTAGCCGCCCCGGCGTCGGCATCCCAGGACCGCTACCGGGAGTACATCGGCGACCGGGCCGACGCCATCAAGGGAGGCGAACCCTTTGAAATGGTTTCTTCCATGACCGGCGACGCCATCGAGGACAATATGCTCAAACTGTCCACCGACGCGCGCAAGGCGGCGCTGGACATCCGGATGGTGGACAACTGGCCCTTCGACGAAACGCCCGTTCCCAACCCCCAGGGCAAGATACAGATGGCGGCGGAAAACGCGGCCCGCGTCTATCACGAGGAGACCCCCGACAAGGGAACGCAGCTGATATTCCTTGACCTGGCCACGCCGAAAGCCGGATCGGGCCGGGACACCGGCGAGGACACCGGCGACAAGGTGGAAAGCGGGGAGGACCTGCTCGGCCGGGAACAGGAAATGGTCAGGGACGCCTACAACATCATCAAGCGGGAATTGGTGAGCAAGGGCGTTCCCGAAAAGCAGATTGCCTTTATCCACGACTACAACACCAAGCCCAAGCAGACCAAGCTGTTTGACCAGGTGAACGCCGGCGACGTTCGCATCGTCATCGGTTCCACCAGCAAGCTGGGCGTTGGCGTCAACGTCCAGGAACGGGCGGCGGCGCTGCACCACATCGACGTGCCTTGGCGTCCCCGGGACGTGGAACAGCGCGAGGGCCGAATCATCCGCCAGGGCAACCTGGTGTACGGCCCCAAGATAGACAAAGACACCGGCGACGTTTTCGACCCGGGCAAAGGCGTTCAGATTTACACCTACGTCCAGGAAGGTTCCTTCGACGAGTTCATGTGGCAGGCCGTCGAGGAAAAGGCGCAATCCATCAAGGGCATCGTCAAGCGCAACGTCACCGAGCGGGAGCTTGACGACATTGACCCGCTGGTGCTGTCCGCGTCGGAAGCGAAGGCCCTGGCCAGCGGCGATGCCCGCGTGTTGAAACTGGCCAACCTGAACAAGAAACTAATTGGCCTGCGCCTCAAGGAACGCGCCCACCAGCAGAGCCAGTTGAACCTGGCCAGCCAGCGGCGGGAAACCGAAAAGCGGGTTGAAGCACTGCAAAACCGCGTTCCGAAATTGGAAGCCGACCGCGACCGGGCGGCCCAACTGCTGGACGCCGAGTTCGCCATGACGGTGGGCAACCGCAGCTACGACAAGACCGCCGACGCCAACAAGGCCCTACTCGCCGCCCTGGACAAACTGGCCTATAAGGGCAGCTGGAAAGAGCTGGGCAGTTACGGCCCATTCGCCATCGAGGGCGCGAACCTGGACACCGGGCATCGTATCGCCTTGGTCGGGCCGGACGGAACCGCTTACCAGACCGACGACATCAAGAACCTGGACGGGGCCAACGCCGTGACCCGCGCCCGCAACGTGCTTACCGGCATCGACGCGGCGGCAGAGGACGCCCGGCGCAAACTGGACCAGAACCTGAAATCCCAGGACTACTACCGCAAGCAGGAATCCTTGCCCTTTGACCTGTTCGATGAACTGCAGGACGCCGAGCGGGAGTTTGCCGAGCTGCAGGCCGAAATCACCGGAACCGAGGTCAGCGCCCCGCCCGCCGTGGCGCCGGTGATGATTGCCGCCCAATCCCTGGACGAATACGACGTTGAAACCGCTACCGATGAAGAGTGGCAGGCCGCGTCGGATGCCGTCGCCGCCGAGCTGGTGGAGCGGATGCGGACGGAACGGGGCTTTTCGTTTCCCACCAAAGAGGAACAGGACTCCCTGATTGCCGACCGGCTACGCAAGGACTACGAACGCCAGCGCCGTGCGGAAATCGAGGCTATGCCGCCCCCGGTGGTTGACGCCGACGATGACGGCGTAATCACCCAGGGCGAGGTGGTGGAAGCCATTGCCGACAAGATAACCGAGGAGCTGAACGACGGCGACCGCGGCGACGTGGTGGTCGTCACCGACGCCGACATTGAACGGGCCATGGACGATGTGGAAAGCGAACAATCCGCCGAAGCCGTCCATGAAGAGGTTGGCGAGGACGTGGGCAACGCCATCGCCGAGCGGCCGGGGGTTCCGGTGGTGGTAGAGGATGCCGACGTGCCCGACAATGTGGGCATATCGGTCAAGGAGGGGCCGGACGGCGTTGTGAAGGTTGGCGGCTACCCCGACTTTGTGGACGCGGTGTTTGACGAATTGGAATCGGAAGAGGTGCCCACCGTAATCCGTGAGGATATGGCGGATGGGGTGGTAGAGACCGCGCCAAACAGGAGCGTATGGGAGGAACTCCGCGAGTCTGATATTCGTATCGGTGTCGATGATGCTGATGACAACGAATTTGACCACGAAGCAGAACTAGGGATTCACGGTGAACTCGATCCCCGTACCCGCGAGGACTTTATCAGCGCCGGTTATGGCGGCAGCTACTTGCTGGACGTTGCCACGCAGCCAACCGAACCTCCGGCTGAAACGGAAGATGCCGGGTTTACATACAACGTCAACACGCCCGAAGCCCACGTCAGGTTGATTGAGGAGATTGTTGACATCAATGACGGCATTCAGCGACGCCGCGGCCATTTGAACGAAGATGAACTCGCCGCATTGAAAGATCGACTGCGAAGCAGTTACGAAGTCATCACCACGCGAGGACTGGAACAAACCCTTGCCAAAAAGCGGGCAGAGCGAGACGGTCAGTTGGCCGACGGCGGAATGGCCGAGGTTGCGGACGCGATGTCCACCGCCGAAGCAACGGTAGCCGACCGCACGGAAGCCGTTGACGACGCCATGGCCGAAACCGAGGTTCGGGTAGTCGATGCTGCCGACTTTTCCCAGGAAAACATGGCGGCGGCGGACGCCAGCGCCGAGGACGTCCGGCAGCGGGTTATCGAGCTGGTGCTTACCGACCAGCCCTACCAGAACGCCGAGCGGCAGGGCGACGCCCAAAATGCGGCCGTCGAACGGAACGCCGCCATTCGCCGGGCGTTGGAGCGCATCATCATCAACGTTCAGCAGGACCGCGACGCCGCGCTGATGGCCAGCCGCATCCAGGAGCAAATGAAGGATGCCGACTACGCCGAGCAGCTGCACCAGGACATCAAGGTGCGCGTAATCCGGCCCACGTCCGCCGCCTACTCCGATTCCATCAAGGGCATGGCAGAGCGCATGACGGCCGGCGAGCGCCTCAAACGCGGCAGCCTGAACACAGTCACCCAGCAACGGCTGTTGAGCAGCCTGATTCACGAAAACCCCGAACTGGCCGAGCATTTGGGCATATCCTTCAACAACTACGGGATGCCCCTGCTCACCTGGAACCGTCTCAGTCGGCCCGATGCCGTCAAGCTCATCGAGATATTCCAGCAGGCCGATGAATACGCGACGCCAGCGCCGCCTGACGTTGCCGACGTTCCGCCCTCCGAGTTGACCTTGTCGATCAAGGAACAAGCAGACCGAGAGCGCGCTCGTTACGGTGGGTCATTGCTCCCGTTGACCGATATAGAAGGCATTTCTGATGAAGAACTCGCTCAGCGCTGGCGTTCCGGAGAAGCCGCACGTCGGCATGATGAGGCTGCTGACGCCGCCCTTGAAGCCAGGTACCAGAGCGACATCAGCGAAGCCAAAGACCGCGCGCAAGAGGCCCAACCAGTCGCCAAACGGGGGAAGAGCACCATCTGGCAAGGCGGGGAAATCGTGAGAGACCGCCTTGTTATCAACGCCCCGGTTGAGGTGGGGGATTTTGTCGTAACCGCCAAAGGCGAGGTCTTTCGTCGCACCGATTACGGCTGGGATGACATTGGTCTCGGCAAACTCGCCAAGGCCATAAAAGATAAGGTGCCCGCGCCGCTGCCATTCCAGCAGTCGCCCGAACCCGATGAACCCTATTTCTACCGGGAAACCGACGTAGAGACCGGGGACACCGTGATCCACGTCGAAGCAGACACCCCGCAGGAAGCGGCCGAGATAGTGGCCGAAATCGCGCCGGAAGCGACGGCGGCTCAATCTGCCAATGCCATCGCGCTGCCCGACGCCTGGCGTAGCGACTTTGAGGAGACCCGCGACGTGCTGGCCACCGAGACCTTCGGCCCCGACGATTGGGAGGACATCTCCGAGTACATGGACACGGTGTTGGCCGGACGCGGGGAGCTGGAAGGCACCGAGGTACTGGCCTGGGCCGACCGCTGGGCGGCCAGCAAGGACCGCAACGCGGGACAGGCGGCGGCAACGCTGGTAATCGCCATCGACGCCGACCTGAACCCGTCCCGGCCGACGCCAATGCCGGAACCGCCCCCGGCCGTGGTTGAACCGACGCCGGTTGCCGACCCCTTGCCCACCCCGGTTGACATGGACGGCGACGGCGACGCGGACGCCATCGTTGAGGTAGCCACGCCGGCCCCGTTGCAGCTGCCGGAACGCCCGCCGGCGCCCGAACCGCCTCCGCTATCCGATACCGTGCGGCGGGACCTGGAAGAATCCCTTGAAATGCTGGACACGGAAAGTTTCGAGGGCAAGGAAGGCTGGGCCGACCTGCGGGACTACATCAAGGAACTCCAGGCCGGGCGCGACGACTTGGAAGGCACCGAAGCGCTGGCCTGGGCCGACCGCTGGGCCAGCACCGCCAGACGCCCCGGCGACAGGGACACCGACGAAGTGGTGAGCGAACTGCGCGACGCCCTGCAGGTGTCGTTGGGCATGAAACCCCGCGCCGTCCCCGGCGGGTTGCGCGACGCCCTGGACACGATTGCCAAAGGCGGACGGGGGCCGAAAGGCAAGGGCGGACGTCGCCGTCCGCCCAAGCAAAAGGAACGGGATTGGGCCGAGGAAGCCGCCGCCGCTTCGGTGACGGTCAAGCCACCGCCCACCCTGCTGGTCAAATAGGAGGAGATATGCAGAAGGTCAAGCAAACCGTTACGGCATGGGCCGAAACATCGAACCGGATAATTAGCCATCCCTTCGTGCTGGGGCCGCTGGAGGTGTCAATGGCGGCGGTCGGGTTGACGGGGCTGGTGGTCATGGGCGCAGTCCTCGCGGGTGGCGCCGCCGTCTTTGACGCGGTCTATTCGGTGTCGCCAGCCTACGCAAACCTGATGGGATTGCACGCCATATCCGGCCCGATATGGGCCGGGGCCCTCCTTGCGAACAAAGTTGCTCGCGCGGCGCTGGGCATCAGCCTGAGCATCGAAACGTGGTACTGGGAGCGGAAATTCGCCACCGCCAAGGCCAAGTATGAGGCATTGAAGCAGCACGACGATTTCCGGGTGTGATTCCGCACCATTCATTTGGCCGGGCCGATTACGGCGGTTGCCGACAAGCAAAATCAGCCCAAACCACCCCGCAACTGCGTTAGTTGCGTTAGTTGCGTTAGTGTTTATCTCCGGTCTGGGGCGTACATTCGCCCCAGATTTTTTTGCGCGTCCAAGACAGCGCCAAAGGGAGGGTATCGTGCCGCGCCCACCGCCCTAACCCGGCCATCCATTCGAGACAAAGCAACCTGGATGAGAGAGGTGCTTATTGTGGGATTACTCAATTTCGACATTGGCTCGTTCAGCCCGAAGCTGATTGCAGCCATCATCTACACCGTCGGGGCGCTGTTCGCCTTTGCGCTTTTCCCGACGTTCAACGGCGCGGCCCAGGGCTGGCATTTGGAAGCCCGGCAGGAGGGTTCCTGCGAAACCAAGGAAGGCACCCGGTTTGACCGAATCGTGGCATACGGATACAGCTCGGGGGCTTTCAGCTTGGGAGCGTCCACAGTGGAGAGCGGCAAAATAAATGCCGCATTCACGGGCATAACCGGCGAGGAATCCGACCCCAACAAGTACGATTGGAACGAGGGCTACACCGTCGATGAGGTCAGTGGAACCTGCTCTGTCTTGTCGGCATTGGGCGGCGCGCAGGCAGCGTTTTTTACGATTTCCACCGCAGCGACCGCCGCAGGGTCGGGCAAGTTTCTGACCGCTGATGGCACGGAAGTCACCGTGACCTTCACGGATAAAGCCAGTCCCGACAAAAGTTTGGCGGGCGCAACACTGGTCAGCCCTGATTACAAGTGGGCGTCCCCCGCGTCGATGTTCAACGACAACCGCGCCATCGTCAATATCCTGATCGGCGTGACCGTCCTGCTCATCGGCGTCGGCCCCATCGCCCTGCTCGGCGGTATCGGCATCTATCTGCTCAACACCTTCGCCGGCGGAATGTCCGGAGCCTCCAAGTTCCTGGTGGCCACCCTGGGCGCGATTGTGGCAGTGACGCTGCTGGGCAACTTCACTGATTTCATTTCCATCGCCTACGACACCGTTGACTCCGACCGCTTCACCATGTACGGCCACTCCCTCGCGCGACTGGCAGGCACCATCAAACAGTTCTGGGGCCTCATCTTCGCAGCGGGCTGGGTCGGCCTGGGCGGGTATTTCGGCTGGCAGGCGTTCCAACGCTACAAGGCCGCTCGCTCCGGCGACGTGATGGCGTAGTCCCGGTCTTTTCCCGGGAAAACACAGCCGCAAAGGAGAGTAAATCCATCATGCCACTGAAGAAAAAGACCCGAAGCGCGCCCGCGAAGAAACGCTCCAGGAAGACGCCGCTCAGCAAGCGTAAGACCGGCATCCCCCTCACGGGCAAAACCAAACGGTCAATTGACAAAAAGCTCAGGGCCAAGAAACCCGGGCTGCGTCGGTCGGCCAGCGGACGCAAGTATTTCGAGCGCCGGGCCAATCGTAGCGACAAGAGCCGCGTGACGCGACTGTAACGCCCGACACCCCAACCCACACACCAATCGAGGTGAACGATCATGGGATTACTCAATTTCGACATTGGCTCGTTCAGCCCGAAGCTGATTGCAGCCATCATCTACACCGTCGGGGCGCTGTTCGCCTTTGCGCTTTTCCCGACGTTCAACGGCGCGGCCCAGGGCTGGCACCTGGAAGCCCGGCAGGAGGGTTCCTGCGAAACCAAGGAAGGCACCCGGTTTGACCGCGTGGTCGTGGTGGCAACCTCCACCTCATCGTCCGGGTTCAACGGCACGGAAGGCGAGTTCGAGGACCCCAACAAGTACGACTGGAACGAGGGCCACACCGTTTCAGAATCCTCTGACGCGTGTGCTACATCTGCCGTACTCACCGGCAATTCAGCTGCAGGCGCCAAATTGATGGCCGCCGACGGCACCCTTGTCGGAAAGAGCGATGGGTCAACTGCTACAACCGCCGTTTGGGACTCCGGCACCAAGTGGGCGTCCCCCGCGTCGATGTTCAACGACAACCGCGCCATCGTCAATATCCTGATCGGCGTGACCGTCCTGCTCATCGGCGTCGGCCCCATCGCCCTGCTCGGCGGTATCGGCATCTATCTGCTCAACACCTTCGCCGGCGGAATGTCCGGAGCCTCCAAGTTCCTGGTGGCCACCCTGGGCGCGATTGTGGCAGTGACGCTGCTGGGCAACTTCACTGATTTCATTTCCATCGCCTACGACACCGTTGACTCCGACCGCTTCACCATGTACGGCCACTCCCTCGCGCGACTGGCAGGCACCATCAAACAGTTCTGGGGCCTCATCTTCGCAGCGGGCTGGGTCGGCCTGGGCGGGTATTTCGGCTGGCAGGCGTTCCAACGCTACAAGGCCGCTCGCTCCGGCGACGTGATGGCCACCTAATCACTGGCCAACATTCGACAAAGGATCGACGACATGGCCGGCTGCGTAAGCGGTCGGCCACATTCACAAAAGGACAACACCATGTGGATGAACAAGAAACGCGGCGGGCGGAAATGCAAGCCCGGCTGCCGCTGCGGAAAGCACAAGAGGCGAACGTCCGGCGGGCGCCGGCGCCGCAAACCGGCCAAGCGCCGGAGGTGACATTATGGACCGAACCCAAACCCGCTACCTGTACCACGACAGCGGCATTGAGCAACGCCAGGGCCTGGCCCGGGCCGCCTACGAAACAACCTATTGGGGCATGGTGATGCTCGGTGTGTCTGTCACCGCCTGGGGCATTTACAACCTGGTGGCTTTCTGGTAACGCCGCAGCGTCGCCCCTGCTGGCAGGAAACGGCCCCCGTTCGCCTTGTTCGGCGTCCGGGGGCTCTTCATTGCCGGAAGGCAAAAAAGCGCTGTACGCGGCTTATTCGTCCTTTCCGATGTCGGTGTGTCAGTAGTGTAGCAGAGTATGGCACCTAAACTTGTCCTTGCCGTCCTCGTGGCGTTCCTCGCCGCTGGAAGTGGAGCGCCACTTGCCGATGAATACGACGCGGCCCGGGTCGTCGGGGTCAATGCTTCCGCCTATCACGGCCTGAACGTGGTCCCGCATCGTCAAAAAATCGGCTTCGTCGTCGCCGGTGGCCAACATGGTGAACTGCTGGACGGGGTAGCCGTCAATGGACACTCCGTCGGTCGCCATGGGGGCCGCCATCCAATAGGTCAGGTCTGGCATTTTGCTTTGCTCCTTGTCGGTCGATTCCCGCTTGGCGGGGATTCATATTTTACACTGGCTCGATTGCCAGTCGTCTTTGCCGCTTTTCCCGGGAAAAGCGATTTTACCTTTCTACGGTGTAACCACCGTCAGCGCCGCCGACGGGTTGCCGACTTCGTAGCCCGACCCGGACGTAACGGTGACTATCAGCTGGCTGTTGCCGGTGCCGTTGGTGAGCGGCACGCTGTATTGCCCAATTCCTCCCGCCGGAATCGTAACGGTCTTGCTGCCACGGTTTCCCGACGCCACGTGATTGGTGCCATTGCCGACCAGAACCTCGGTGACTCTTACGTTGACGGTCAAAGACGTGGTGAGCGCTGGGAATGTTCGCAGCGTAAAGCGCGCCGGCCCCGCGTCATCATCCACCGTCGTTGACGCGGCGGTGATGGTAACAGTCGGCAGGTCTGGGGTGACGGTTACGCTGGCCGACGTGGGCGCTACGGTTTCGTAGTCGCTGCCGGCGTTCACGGTAACGCTCACGCTGCCCGACGTGCTGCCAGCCACAACCTCGGTGGGAACGGAATAGGTGGCCCGCCCCGTCGTCGGTATGCTCACCGACTTGCTGCCCAGGTTGGCCGACGTTACGTAGCCGCCGGTTTGCGCGACGGTAACCGAAACCACCAGCGGCTCCTGGGGACGCGGGTCGGAGGATATGGTGAAGCTGGCCAAGTTGCCTTCTTCCACCACCTCCCCCGGGCTGGCCGGCGCAACGCTGACCTTGTACGCATCGTCCGGCCTTACGGTTACCGTTGCCGACGTGGGTTCGCGGACGTCGTAATCATCGCCGTCCGATACGGTTACGGTCACCCTGCCCGCGGCGGTGCCGCCGGTGTCATCTTCGGTGGGTATCGTAAACTGCGCCTCGCCGGACGTGGGGATAGTCACTGTCCGGTTGCCGATGCTCGACGCCGGCACGTAAGACCCGGTTTGCGCCACCGTGATGGACACCACCAACGGCTGCTCCGGCTCCGGCTCCGCAGAAATCACAAACACCACGGGATTGCCCTCTTCCACCTGCGCGCCCTGGGCGGCGGCGGCGATAGCCACCTGGGGCGTTCCGGTCGCGCCGCCCACGACGCTGGACACAATGGCCGCGGTGCCCACGCCCCCGACCACCAGGGCCAACCCGGCGGCCGAGTTGAAGATGCCCGTGGAAAAGAGCTGCCGGATTATCGTCAGCAGCAGCGCGGACGACGACAGGGACAGCACCAGCTTGATTAGCGCCGTGAACCACAACGCCGCGCCGGTTTGTCCCTGGAAGGCAGCGTAGTCGAACACCGCCAGCGAGAACAGGCCCACCAGCATATCGCCCATGGCCGTAAACAGTTCCCGCAGGTCAAAGTAGGAATCGAGCTTGCGGATTGCCAACAGGTCGTCAACCGGCGTACCGGCCCAAATGGACTCGCCGTAGTCCGCAGACCCCGACAGCGAAAAACCGGCCACGTTTTGAGTGAAAATCGCGGCGATGTGCAGCGCCCCGAACAGGACCGCGTAAAGCACGACGGGCGTCGAAATGCGGTACTTTCGGATGAAGGATATGACGCCGAAAGCAATCAGCCCGAAGAGCCCCAGCATCGGCCAGATGACGTCCAGGCCGAACACCGACGAGGTAGCGAACATACTCATTACTGCGATGACGCTGGCCACGCCCAACGCCAAGCCCAACGCCCGGAATTTCATGCCAGCGTAAGCGCCCATCCCGACGATAATCATGGCCGGCAGCACGCTGAGAAAGTCCAGAATGCCCTGCGTGTCCGGCTCAAAGCCGGAAGGCCCGGCCACCTCTATAACCGCTTCTGCCAAGGTTGTGCGGGTGTCCGCGACGCCCTGGGAAGTTTCCCC
This sequence comes from uncultured Binatia bacterium (SeqCode), assembly GCA_965243735.1. Lineage (GTDB taxonomy): Bacteria > Desulfobacterota > Binatia > Bin18 > Bin18 > JAAXHF01. The sequence continues at coordinate 26,664 of CBDEVZ010000001.1, read as the reverse complement.
GGTACCGGCGATGGCCGCTCCCAGCACCGGGACTACGGGAATGGTGGATTCGCCAAAATAGGCCAACGGCACCTCGGGCGACCACGGGCTGTACGTAGTCTCCTCGCCTTGCACCAGGAGGGCGCGGACTGACAACCGGACCACGCCGTTGGCGTCGTCGCCGGGAATCTCATAGACGATTTCAAGATGGGTGTCGTCGGCATCAATAATCTGACGCTTTCCCCCCGCCATCAAGTCAACCTGGTAGCCCGTGGCGTCAAGCACCTTTTCCCACTCCGCGCCAACGACGATGCGATTGGGGGATTGGGCCAGGTTTTTCACGACCAGATTGCCGGGCGGCGATTCGGTGAACAGCCCGGCATTGGTGTCAAAATAGAGCGTCGCCGACCAAGGGCCGATGCCCTGGGAATTGACGCCCCGCACCTGCGCTTCGTAGGGCGTGCCGGCGTCCAAGCCGGTAATACGGCGGGTCGGATTGGCGGACGGAGTGATGTTTCCAACCGTAGTCCATTCGGGCGGCGTCGCCTGCGTAACGCGATAGCGCAGGTCGTACCGCGTGATGGCGTATCCGCCGCTATATGGGGGATCCCAAATCAGGGTTGCCGAGGCCGTATTGGCCGTAGAAAATGCCAGGTACTCCACTTTTCGGGGCGATGCGGTGGTGGCTGCCGTCAATGTGCCCCACGCGCCCACCCCCACGTTGGGGACGGCCCGCACCTCAATACGATACTCGGTGTCCGGTTCCAGTTGGCTCAAGGTCGCTTGCCCGGACGCGGACGGATAACTGGCCGTGTTCCAGTTGGCGGTCGAGCTTGACTTGCGGTACCGCAGTCCGTAGCGCTGGATCGTGGTGCCGCGAGCGTTTGGGGCACTCCAGTTGACGACAATCGTTCCGCCGTCGCGCCTGACGACTTGGAGCAACGGAGCGTCCGGGCCGGTCAAGGTGGTTGCCGAAACCACGGCGCTCCATTGGCTGGGGTCAGCGTCGCCAATGGCCCGAACCCGAACCGAGTATTCGGTATTCGGCAGCAGCCCGGTGAGGGTGCGCCCGTCGGTCAAGTCCCAGCTCGTCCAGTCCGTTGCCGTAGTCACCCGGTACTGCAGTTCATAGCCCGTTCCTTGCGGCCCAGGCGGGTTATTCCACGCCAGTTCCACCGAGGAGGTGAGCGCGGCCACCACGTTCACTCCCGGCGGATTCAGCAGGTCGTTGTCGTTGACCGTGTAGCTGGCCACCGTGTTGAGGCCGACGTTATAGCTGACGCCTTCACTGATGGCTACCGATACGCTGCCCGGCGCTTCGTTTGCGTTGTCGTTTATGGTGGGCACGGAGTAAGCGAGAATGCCGCTGGACGTGATAACCACCGTCTGCTGGCCAATCCGGGACGAATCTACGTATTCACCCGTTTGCACCACCAAAATGGTGACGGCCAGCGGGGAGCTGGGCGCCGGCGTTGCGGTCAGAGTGAAATCCGCCGGATTCCCTTCCACCACGGAGCCGTCGCCGCTGATGGACACCGTGGGAATGTCGTCGTCCAGCACCCGGCCGGTCGCGCCGGTGCCCGCCGTGTAACCGCTGCCGCCGTTGACCGTGAGCGTCACGGTGCCGTTGGCTTCGGTAACCTCGTCATTCACCGTTGACACGCGGTAGGTGGCCGTGCCCGCGACGGGGATGGATACCGTGTCGCTTCCGATGTCGCCGCCGTCCACGTAAGCGCCCGTCTGCCCGATGGTCAAATTGACGGTGATGGCCTGGTAGGGAACGGGGACCGCCGTCAGGGTGAACACCGAATCGTTTCCCTCGTACACCGGGCCGTCGGACACGGCGCTGACCACCGGGGTGTCGTCGTCGGCGACGTTGACAGTCGCGGAATTAACGCTTCCCGGGCTGTATCCCGTTCCGGTAGTAACGGTGGCCGCAACCGAACCGGCGGCTTCGTTAACGTCGTCATCCACGATGGCCACCTGGTAGTTGGCTGACCCGGTGGCGGGGATGGTAACCGTCTTGCCGGTTCCAATGTCGTCAGCGTCCACGTAAGCGCCCGTTTGGGCAATGGTGAGATTGACGGTGATGGCCTGGTAAGGGGTCGGACTTGCCGACAGGGTGAACGTCGCGTTTTCGCCCTCGGTAACGGCGCTTCCGCCAGCAATGGTTACCAAGGGCACGTCATTGTCTAGCACCGCTACGGAGGCCGACGCAGTATCGCCTACGGTGTAGCCCACGCCGCCTACGATGGTGAGGGTTACGGCGCCGTTGGCTTCGTCCGCGTTGTCGTTGATGGTGGGCACGGTGTGAGTGGCCGAACCCGACGTGGACACCGTGACGTCCTTCGCGCCCAGGTTCTGGGAGGCGACGTAGCTGCCGGTCTGCTCGATGGTCACGCTTACCGTAACCGCTTCCGACGGCGCGGGGTTCATGGTGATGGTAAAAGTGGCGTTGCCGCCTTCCGTTATGCCGTCTCCGGCATCCACCGTAGTCGGTGGGCCGGTGAAACCCACCGTAACGGTGATGCTGTGGGCAGCGTTAGGGAATGAATTGATCGACCTGCATTCGATGGTTTCCTCACCTGCGGTGTTCCACGAACCGGCGATTGAACTAGTAGCATTCAAACTCGACCAGTCCTGACCAAAGCCCCGCATGGCCACCAAACCGCCCGACCCGGCTTGCCCCGTGCAGGTATAGGTTACCTGCTGACCCACATCCACGTTGGTCGCGCCGGTAATCGTAACGTTGCCGCCGCTGCTGCTCTCGCTTTGTGCTTCAGTGGGGGCGACGTGCCAAATCAAACCGGCGAGGAGTGCAATCATCGCCAGGTGCAGCGCCAAAATGAGGACGCGGCGTCTAGTCAAACGGAGCATCATCGCCGCCGTTTATCATCCGTTCCAGCTGCGGACGAATGGCGTCGTCGGCAAGGGCCTCGCTGACGGCCTCATACAATTCGCCCAGCTCGTAGCCCCGGCCGCGAACGCTGGGTACGCCCAGGTCGTCAATGAGAATCTGCGAAAACTTTTGCCCGCCGATGGGATGGTCGATCTTGGCCAGGATTTCGCCGGAGCGCCAGTATTTCGGCTGATAGATGCCGTCCCCGCCGCTTTGGACGGGGGTGGGCAGGCGATTGTCCCAAAAGGCTTTGTAAAGCGCTACCACCACCTCAAGGTACGTCTGCGAAACGCCGTTGACAAAGCTGGGAGCCTTGCCCTGAGCGATGGCCAGCACGTCTTCGTTGTCGGCGGACTGCGCCGCGCCGACGCTCACCGGCTTGAACGAATTGAACAGCGGCGTGACCTTGCGCATCCACGCCACCGACAGCACATTGCGATAGATGGGCACCCCGGCCTTCGGGTCGCGTTCCTTACCCAGCGCCGCGTCAAACATCGACCGGGGACGGTGAGGCTGGTCAAGGGCTTTCAGCACGGCAAAGGCATGGTTGCTGGGGTTGTTCCGGCCTCGCGGCCCCTGGCCCTGGCCCTTGCGCCCCAAGCGCTTTTTAGCGTCCTCGGAAAATGCCACCTTGAGCTTTTCGGGATGCCACCATTCATCACACCGGGAACGAGTGCCGCGGCTCATGCGGTCGGAGTTGGCCGAGGCGTTAATGATGAAGCACTGGTTCTTCCGCACCACTTGGTAATGGGATGCCCGCAGCTCGCCGATGATGGAATTGTCCCGCCCCATCCGGTCGTACTGGTTGGCTTCGTCCATGAAGAACACGGCGCCGCGCTCCAAAAAGTTGAACGCTCCCAGCATCTCCGCGTCGTCAAAGGCGATGCCGTAGAAGAAGGTGCCGATGTCGGTGTACACCTGCGACCCGAAGCTGACCGCCATCAGCGTGGCCACGTAGTTGGCAATGCGGGACTTGCCGGCGCCGGGTTCCCCCTCAATAATTACCGACTTGAAGGGGGCGCTTTTCTTGGGCGTGCGGGCCATCCGCGCGGCAAAGCGAACGGCCGCCTCGTGATGCTCTTCGGCGGTGTACCAGTTTTCAGGATGCTGGCCAGCATGGTGAACCCACTCCTCCAGCAGCTGGCCCTCCATGGGCCGTCCATACTTGAGGGCGGGCATTAGCGTTCACCGCTCACCCGCGCGGATTTCCGGTCCTGCTCCTCCTGCTTGAGGACGGCGTTCATTTTGCGGACGGGGGGCAAGCGTTTCCAGACTTCGAACAGCGCGACCAATCCCGCCAAACATAGCCCTAGCGTTACCGCTAATTCAACCGCGCCGGGATCCTTGGGCGCCGCGAACGGCAGTAAAAGGAAAAGTTCCACTATGGTCAATGCCGCCCACAGGAGACAGGCACCGATGAATAACATCAACACATGGCCGACCATTTGCAGGGATGCGTCCGATAGCGGCCTTTTGACCTCGCGCCGAAACGGATTGCATTTCGCCAATCTTTGCATCATGGTGCCTCCTTGGCACGGGGGTTTTCCCGGGAAAAGTCCGCTACTCCACAATCAGGAACAGGGCCAACACGAAGGCCGCCAGCAGCAGAATCCAGTGCCAGATGCCCGACAACCGGCTGGCCACGTCGTCGGGACTGCGCGGGACGCCGTACAAGCGGTACAGGTGTCCCGCCGACCGCACCATCGTTTCAATAGAGTACCGCTCCATGTTGGCGGCCTGCTCCAGCCAGTTTTCGTCGGTGGGCAGGTTGTAGAAATCCGACGCCTTCCGCAGGTCGTGATAGCTCTGGCCGAACACCGTCCGCAGGCGGATCCGGGCGTCCTTGTCCCGGAATCCCGTTTCGCCCCGGTTGCCCTCGATGGCGTCGGGGCGCAGGATGAACCCCAGCCGCGGCAGATAGGCGACCACCGTGTCCTCGGCGTCGTGGGCGCTGGTGATGGCCGACTGATGTTCGTTGACGATTACCTCAATGTAGGTCTCCCGGTACACCATCGTAACGAAGCGGTTGTAGGCAACCACGAACCCAATCACCGCGCCCACGCCGGCCCCCACCATGATGGCCGTGTCGCCCAGGCGCTCATAGCCCACGTAGGCCAGTCCGCCGCCGATTACCCCAGCCACCGCCAGTCCGATTAGCAGGGCCGCAATCCAGGTGTCGATGATGGGCGACCCGGTGACCTGATTGAGTTCCTTCCAGCGCCGCAGCAGTATCCTGACGTTGCGCGGCAGCTTGGCCTGGCGGACGTTCCAAATGCCGGGGTCGGGGTCGTTGTGGCAGGCGTCAACCGCCTGGTCAATCCAGTCCTGCGTGATTAGGGCAGTGGTCATAGCGTTTCCGCCTCCGATAGCAGCTCCCCGGCCGCTATTATCTGCTTGACCCGCCGACCCGCGTGAAAAGCTGCCACCAGTCCGATAATTGCAAACACATCCAACATCAGCAACGTGCCAACGACTTTCCAATCGAGCAGGTTCGGTGTGCCTGTCAGCGCGCCGACGACCGGGAGAGCGGCGGCGAAAGCCGCCTGCGCCAACCCGAAGAAAACCATCAGCGAAGCCGCTATAAGTTCCTTGAACGGGTTGCGGCGTTGCAGAATAACGTTGACCAGGTTGCTCATATCATCCCCCCGACGACGTGCCTCAGCAACGAGGCGGCGGGTTCGACGGATTGAATGATGACGCGCTCGGCATCGTCTGAGCCGTTGTACATCCGGTAGGCGATGGCGGCGCCGGCAATGACAATTGCCCCTAACACCGCCAACCCCCGGGTCCAGGCGTTGGCCTTGCGCTCAAAGTCCTCATCTTTGGACACCCCGGTATAGGAGGCGTACCAGACCGATTCCAGCTGCCGGACGGTTTCCAGGTCAAAGGACGGCGGCAGCTCGGAACGGGCGAAGATATGCTTGGAGCGAACCTTGACCGGGGCCAGCCCGTCGCGCACCATGGCATACAGCCGCACCGGGCGGCGCATCTTGAACGACATCCGGTGTTCATGGCTGACGATGCTGTTGGCGTGATAATCCTCCACGGCGGCCTTGTCAGCCAGGCGCGACCCGTTGCCGACAAAAATATCGACCGGGACGGTGGACAGCCCGTCCACCTTGTTACGAGCGGATTTCTTGGCGCTGTTGAACATCGGGCTACTCCGGCCTTTGCGGGACGCCGGGGTTGGCGATGCTGGCCGGGGCCGGCGGCGGGTTCGGCTTGCGCCGTCCGAACAGGCTGCGCCAGCCTTTGGAGGCGCGGGGTTCGGGAACGTAGCCGGTGCCGCCGGTCAGGGCCTGCAATCCGGTGTTGCGGGTTTCGTGGCCACTGGACAGCGACATCTCCGAAATCTGGAATGACTTCTCCCACGACATGGGCAGGTAGTCCGCAATTTCGTCCAGCCGCATCTTCGGGTTGCTTCTCATCATATCTTTGATTTCGGTTACGTCGTATTCGTCAACCGGCAACCCCCGCTGCAGGTCGTCGGCAATGGTGGACTCCACCCACGACATATACTTGGCGTTGCCGTAGGCGTGGCGCGCGCGGTCGGGCATCAGGCTGACCGCTTCATCACAGCCCCGCATGATCTGTCCTTCCTCTTCCCATTCCTTCTGAGTGTGTTCGACGGTGCCGCGGGACAAACCGGCGATGGGGCGGCGTTCGATGATGCGTTGGCGGCCTTTGGCGGAATTGTGCTTGTTAGCCTGCTCCAGCGCGTCGTCAACCTCTTTCCGGTACTTGCCGTCCGTTTCTTCCTCTTCGTCCTGTTCGTCGGCCTCGGCGACGATGCTGGCGATAATCTGCTTGGTGGCCTTGATGATGCCCCGCCGGTTCCTGGCAAAGCAGTTGAACTCCCATTCGAACCAGTGAATATGGCGGTCCATGGCCAGCGCCTGGTCCGGTGAGCAGCTGGAATGACGCACGAAGGACAGCAGCCGGGACCTGGGCGTCCGCAGCCATTCCGCCATCAGCGTGGAGTAGGCCAGGTAGCTGGCCATATCGTCCTTCTGGGGGCCGCCGCTGACCGTAACCAAGTCGCCCTGGTTCTCAAACTCGTCCCACAGGTCGCCGCCGGGCGGGTCAAACGTCGAATCGTTTTCCGGCACGTCGTTAATGTTTAGCAAGGCGCACCTCCACCAGCCGGAACAGCTGGGGGTTGTCGATTTCCAGACAGTAGAGCCGCAGGGCCGCCACCACCGCGTCGCGCCATCCGCGCGAGGAATGCTTGGTTGCGGCCAGATAGACCTGCAACGTCTCAGGGTCCGGCGGCGGCATTTCCCAAACCGAAACGGCGCAGTCCAAGGGTTCCCCTCGATTCTTGCGGAAGGTGCGGAACGACCGCAGCGCGGCTTCAATCCGCTCCTGCATCGTGGCCGACCGATCCTCAAAGCGCACCATCAGCCAGTGCTTGCCAAAGCGGTCAATTGCCCGCACATCGGGGCAGTCCTGGCGCACCGGGCTAACCGGGCGTTCTGGCAGGGTTAGTGGCGTTTGCAGCGTACTCATGGCCCGATAATACGAAAAACCGCCACCATCGCCGCAATAACGCAATTAACGCAGTTAGCGCAGGAAATGCAACGACACCCCCCTCCCAAAAGGGATAAGATAACTTTAAGGCTTTGAATTAGCGGTTCGGCGCACACCCTTTTTATGGCAGTTTTGAAAATGACACCACGTTCCCGGAAACGGGCGGTCGGGCGATGCACCATCTGAAGGCAGGGGGCATCCTGGCCATCGCCTTGATGTTGGTTCCCTTTATGTGGAATGGCTACCAGGAACTCAGCGACCTACGCGACGCATCCGGCCCCGCCTGTATCGTGGACGGCGACGTCGGGCGGCGCATTGGGACAGTGGCGCAACCCGGCCGCCTGCTGGCAGTCGGCCAACGCTCCGACGGCCGCTGTCAATTGGGCGCGTCATTCGATTCCGGCGTCACCTGGAGCGTGGACGGCACCGATTACACCCAGACCACCAATTACACCGCCGGCGACCCCTTTCCCGCGGCAGCGTGGAATTGGCCAATCACCTTGACCTGGCACGGCAATAGCCTGCGGACGCTGGGCGCGTCGGGATGGGTCGGCCAGGCTTACGACGTCTGGATAAGGATGGCGCCGTTGGCCACCCTGGTCATTGCATTGGGCATGGCGTTTTACGTCTGGACGGAACGCGAGTTTGAGGAATGGCGTTAGTCGGCTGGATACTCATTTGGGAGCTGCTGGTGGCTTACGGTCTGACCCTGCTGCAGTCGCCCATCGACGCCGGCATTCTCCTGGTATGGGGACTGGTGGGGCTGGCGGCCGGGTGGTACGGGCTGGAAGGCCGGTACTGGCAGCGCATCGCTTGGCTTTGCGCTTTGGCCTGGTATGTGTCCCAGCTGGCCCGCTATGTGGGCATCGTTGACCCGGTGGCCAACGCCGCGCCGGAGGCGCTCACCCTCCTGCTGGGCATCTTTTATATTGCGGTGCTGCCGGTAGCGTGGATGTTGAGCATAGGCGCAATGGTCGCATGGGATTTCTGGTGGGCCGACGGCGACGATGAGGATTAACTAATGACTTGGTTCAGAATGGTATTGCTCGGTTTTGCCGTGCTGGTGCTGGTGGCCGTCGGCCTGGGTATGTGGCTGGCCGTGCGCGAAGACGACGCGCCGTCCGAAAATGGCGGGCCGGACGTGGTTCCCTACGCCCAGCGGGACGCCTTCGCCAACCCGGTCGTGGCGCTGGTCCAAGCGGATACCACGGCGGACGAATGGAACTGGCTATACAATGCGGACTCCATGACTTGCACCGGACAGCAGATTTTGGCCGAGCAGTCCGCCGAGGCCAACATACAGGTGCAGGGCAGCGGCAATCTGGCCATCGGTTCAACCGGCGAGGCCAACGTCAAGGCCCCCGCAGGCAGCACGATTTACTCGCGGATCGACGTGACGCTGGGCACGGCCAAACGGACGATTCCCTATCTCCCGGTTCAAGCGGTGACCGAAGGCACCAGCGTCAGTTTCAACGGAGGGGTGTACGCCCCGGCAAAGGACGGCATCATCAGCCTGACCCAATCGGCCACCGCCGTTATCGAGGTGAGCGACATATCGGCGGACGATTGCTATGGCCAGGTGTCGGCGACGTGGGGAACGCCGGCGGCGGTCGCCATTGCCGCCGCCTTCGGGTCGGTGGCCCACGTTACGCCGATTCCCACGCTCACCCCTACGCCGAACCGCCCCGGGCGCGACGTGGCCACGCCCGACCGCCCTACGCCGACGCCATTGGTGCTGGTGCGTAGCGCGCTGGAGGCACAAGCCATCGGCAGCCAGTCTTACCCTCACGTGGTAGCCGAGGAACGGGATGGCTACGTGGTGGCGGAAATGTACCAGGACGCGCAGCTCGGCCCGTATGACGCCGACGGGTTCTTGGAATCGTTGGCATGGTCGTATGACTCGGCCGCAGACGTATGCGAAGCATCGTTGCCGTTGGCCACCCAAATGGGACGGGACGAGCGGGCGCTCCAGACTGCCGTGCCGACGTGGACGCCCATCCCCACAGCATCCCCCATCCCTACGGCAACCCCCATCACTGTCGCTGCAGTTTTACCCGCTCAATTCACGCCCAGCGGCACCCGGCTGGTTGACGACCGCGCCCACATCTTCATTGGCACACCCACGCCTACACCCACCCCGACGCCAATGCCAGCTCCGACGCCGGCGCCTTCGTCGGAACCTGACACCTCGCCTTCACGCTCGGATTGGGTACGGTTCCAGGTTTCGGCATCGCCCTCGACGCTGCGGGAACCAGTAGGCGACACCGAAACCGTAACTATCAGCATCACCGGCGAAGTGCAAGCCGGCGTCGGGATAGGCTCGATGCGTGTTTTCTTTGAGGCCCCCGACGCCAACCCGGCGACCGAGGGCACTTGCGGCCAAGACGGACCAGATTACACAAGTCCGGAAAATAACAATTGGCTGACAGACACTGGCACAGGGGTTGTGGGCAGAAACTTGACGGTCACCGTGCCAATCACGATATGCCATGATGACGACACCAGTGAAGGGGAAAAGCACGGCGAAAATATCAGGGTCAGGGTTCAGGCGTCCACGCAACGCCCCGGCGGCGGCCCCACTAATCAGGCAGAAGCGGTCCTTTATCTACAAATAATCGAGTCTGATGCGCCCGGCCCCAACACCAACCCTGACGACCAAAACACCACCCAGGATCCGGACGACGATGATTTAGGGCCAGAACAGCCTACGCAACCGCCCGATCCAACGCCGCCCTTTGTCCAGGCCGTCCATTGGCGCGGGTGGGGCGGGCAGACGCTATCCGTCATGCTGGACGGCGCGGCGACGCTGAACGCGCCGGACAGCGCCAACGTGTATGCGTGGGCCGAGATACAGGTGGGGCCGCCCGGAGCGCAGCCGTACCCGCTGGCCCGGCTGCCGGTGTACTGGCAGGATGGCACGTTGCATCTGGGCGCCGGCAGCGGGCGGGTGGTGCTGCCCGACCATGCCAGCATCCTGGATACCACGCAGCGGCATTTGGTCTTGCACGTCCGCGTTGGACCGGTCGGCGATTGCGAGGGCCTGCGGCTGCGCTGGGAGCGCCAGGCGGCGGCGGTGGTGCGGGCGCTGACCGCACAGCCCTTCGTTGAATGGCAACAGGACTTTCCAACGCCGATGCCGACGCCTACCCCGACGCATACGCCGACGCCTACCCCGACGCCGTACCCCACTGCTGCCCCCGGCACTCCTACGCCAACCCCAACGCCAACACCGCGCCCGACGTGGACGCCGGCCCCACCGCCTACGCCATTCCCCACCGAGACGCCGGGTTTGCAGCACGCCTTCTACGTCGCCCTCGTGGACGCCAGGGGCACCGACGCCACGCGAACGACCGCGCTGGGCTCGTACGAATCCGATATAGGGGTTCGGCTGAAACAAATTGTTGACGACTGCTCCGGCCACGCCGGAATTTGCTGGCACAGCGAATCCGCCGACCGCATCTCCATTGAGGACGCCGACCCGCCCGGCCTGGAGGCCCCTGGGCTGGGATACTATGTTGCGCTAGTCCGCGACGGCGGCCACATCGGACCGATTCGGCAAGCCAGCAATCCCTTTGACCTGCGCCCCGCGTTTATCGGGTGCGAACGGGCGTGGACTACCCGCAATCAGCACCGATACCTGCTCACCGAACACCCCTGGACAGCCCCCGGTCAATATATTCAGGGGCTGTGGACAATAGAGGAGATTAGCCAATGCCATTACCAACCTTAACCCGGCCCCTGCTAATCCTGGCTGCGCTCCTGGTGGTGGCCGGCCTGGCCGCCGGCGTGTCCGCTTTCGTCGCCACGACGGTGAGCGGGCAAACAACGGGCTACGGAGTACTGCCCTTGCGTTTTCGGAAGGCGCATCAGGGCGCGGGCATAGAAACTGACTCGCTCATCGGGGAGCGCTGCAAGACCGTCCAGAGGCAGTACACCACTGACGATCCCCCTAACCAGGCAAGCGGCGAATGGGGGCCAGCCAACAGCAGCCTCGGCGACCCGCTTTCCACCGGCCTGCCCGCCGACCGGGGGGATTCCAACCCTGATGCCGTACTGGAACGCTGGGTTGACCTGGGAGCGGGCAACCTTCGGCTGATGATTGAGTGCAGTTACCCCGACTTGTTCAACCAGCCCAACGACCGGCGCATCCGCCATTACCTTTACGCCACTACTCAAGCGGACGCTGCTGCCGCCCCGACCGCAGCGGAAATCAAGACTGCACTAACCGGAAATAATGGTATTGAATCTGCCAACGTCGTCAACAACACCCTTACCGGCGATGACGTACACGACCAGACGTTGACCGCGGATGATTTTGCCGATGAGTCGGTAGATGGACGCGTTGTGAAGCATCGGTCGCTGCCGGCTACCGTGCTGGTTGAGGACAGCATAACGAGCAACGAGATGGGGCCGGGAGCGGTCGGCACGTCGGAACTGGCTAATCACGTCGTGACGGCGGACAAGCTATCCCAATCTGTGCTTGACGATGCAAAGGTGCGGCAGTGGCAGTACGTAGGTTGGGCCGGGTTTCATCAATACGGGCAGGGCAATACTAACGATTTTTGGGCGGGACGGCCAATAGGCTCCGATACCAGTAATCCGATTATCTGGCCTACTGGACTCAACGCCAACCCCGACCGGGTTGACGTAATTATCCCTACCCCGAAAGACCAGACTACGGGTATGCTGATAGACATCAGGACCGCGCCTTGGGCTCCTCAAGTGCTACAACAGCCAACCGAAACCGATGCGAAAAGGGGCACTAGAATAAAAGCTTTTTACGTCCCCTGGCCTTTGCCTTCCAGTTGTGGTTCAAGGTGCGTTACTACGTACACATACGGAACCGCCACTGGCACTATGACGGTAAGCGCCAATAGTGATTCCCCCCCCAAACTGAGATTCACATTGTCCTCGTTGTCTGGCGGGCTTTCTGCCGAATTAGCGTTTCATGTGTGGGCGGAGCGGTTGGCGTCGTATCCGTAACCAGTTTATGGCAGCCGGGCTTTTCCCGGGAAAAGCCCGGCTGCAGCTTCAACCGACGAAGCGACCGATGGCGGCGGCCACCGCAAGACCTACCAGCACCAGGCCGCCCAGCCGGAGCAGCAACCGGGTTTCCATCCTGGCCATTTCTACCCTGAACTCGCCGCGCAGCTGGGCAATCTCCGTCAGCAGCTCCGTCCGCAGGTCGGCAATATCAGCCTTGGTCGCCAAGTGCTCGTAAGCACCCTCCAGCCGAGCCACACGCTCCGATAGGGCGTCCTGGGCCGCCGGGCCGTCGCCGTTGTTCGTGGTCATGGTTCAATCCTCGACCGGGCGGGTAACGGCGGCCCGGCGCGCCGGTGTCGGTTACAGCTCCTCTGCTTCGTATTCCAGCTCAAGGGCGGCGGCCCGTCGCTTGCGGGCGCTTTCCTCGGCGTTCTCCTGGCGCTGCGCCTTGATGATGGTTTCGTAGTGGCGCCGGATTGCGGCCAGCACTTCGTCGGGCAGCCGCCAGTCCTTGCCCTCGTGGTTAATGACGACCTCCCAGCGACCGCCGCTGCCGTAGCGCCGGGTGGTGATGATGTAGTGCTTCTCAATAATGTCCTGGCGGGCATTGCCCAGGAAGCCGGGTGTTTCCCGATTGATGGTGTCGTAGGTCGGTTTGTCGTAGAGCATCCCGCCCATGGCGTCCAGCTCGATAGTTACCGTGCTGCGCCGCCGGATGATTCCGTCCTGGTCGGTGCCGCCGCGCCGGCGACGGGGCTTGCTGGTGGTAGTCATTTTTGCTAATCTCCTTGTGTGCGCCCTGGCGTGGTCGGGTTGTCAATCGGATAGCCCTTCCCGGCCGCGTCGGGGTTGTGCTCTGGCTACTGGCCGGCCAGGGGCGGCAACGGACGGCCTCCGTCCAGCTGGCGGCGCTCCACGGCGCCGACCGCTTCGCGCACCACCCGGCGGAGAAACTCCGACGGCCGTTCCTTTTCGATGGTAGCAGCTCGGCTGATGCGCTGGGCCATTTCAGCGTCGTCATATACTTTGCCGACCTCCACCTTCCGGTTGATAGTGGTCATACCCACCTCCAAAATTAGGCTACCAGTAGGCTACCGGAGATTTAGGCGATTGTCAAGCGATTGGTAGGCGATTCATAGCCAACTGACGGCCCGGGTTGGCCCGGCCCCTGGCCACCGCAATCGCCTACTAGCCGGCCTAGCGCTAGGCGGTTGGTAGTTGATTACGTAATGAATATTGTGCGAACCGAACTGCTAATGGCCGCCGCTGGCGGCGGCCCCGAACTCCCATCCCACTTGGTGCCGCCCGCGGCTTCGTTTGACGTGCCCGTGCAAGGCATTATCGGCGACGTGCTGGTGATAAGCCTGCTGGCCAACTTGGGGCGGGCGTTGATAATGGCGTTGGGGTAAAGGCTTCATTCCGGCGAAAGCCGGAATGAACTTTTCCCAGGAAAACCCCAGCGCGCTCCAACCCGACTAGTCATAACCCCCAAAGTCGGTTATCATCGGGACACCGCAAAGGAGGTGCGTCATGCAAAATATCAGTGGAAATTGGCAGCGCCATCAGAGGACTGCGCGAGCTTCGCCTTTGTCGCCCCAAGTCCTTGTGTTCGCTCTGGCCATAGCAGCACTGGCGACCTTGTTCATTCTCGCGGGGTCGGCCGCGCCTGCGGAAGCGGCCGACAAGGTGGGACGTTACGGCAGCAAGGTTATCGGTATCAACGCCGACGGCGACAAGGTTCCTTGGCGCAAGGCCGCCGGCCTGCGAATCACGCTGCCCAACAGGGACATCACCCACGCCGACATCGTTATCGTTGCTCCTGGTGGCGAAATGTACCACCCTGGCGTGAAGTACAACCACGACGACGCCATGAACAAGAATCCCAGCAAAGGGCAGGTGAAATACGTTGACGGGGAAATGGTCATGGTCAAGGATGTGTCAGAGAGCTGGAAGAAAATCGAATGCCAAGTGCTGGTCAATTCAACGTTCAACAATAGCGGGGCGCAAGGCTATGCGGTGCAAGTCGAGCAGGGCGGAACCTTTGACTACCAAATCAATCCCCACTATCTGCAGGACCTGTACGGGAGTGGCTGCATCATCGGCGTCGCCATGGTCACGTACAACAACGGAGATATGATCAGTGTGTACAATCCCCGGCTTCAGGGACGGGGGAGAATGCCAACCGGCAAGAAATGGTTCCATCGCCCCGACCCCTCACACGACGTTCTCAAAACGCGCAAGGGGCAGCCAGTTTACAACAAGCATCAGCAGTTGGTGGTCAACGGTAAGCGTGCCATTCCATACCGCGCGGACAGAAACTGCAACCCCGGCGGGCCATGCCCGCATCCGGCAGACGTGGCCATGCACAACCAGTCCAGAAAGGCCGTCCTTGCCGTCACCAAGCGGTTTTTCCTCAAATAACCGAAGCCGCAGCTTGCCAAGGAGATTAGATACCCCATGCTTACCCATTTCACCACGAACAAGCTATTACTGACCGCCGGCGCCATCATCATCGTCGCTGTAGTTGCGGGACTTTGGGCCACGTCGCCGTGGCCCGGCAATCAAGCCAGGGCCAACGACAGCGAAATCCCATTTGCATCCCAACCTTCGGCGGCGTCAGAGGGAGCAAACGACGCAACAATCAAGGCGCTCAAGGCCACGATTCCAGGTTTTTACAACGCCGGTTATTCCCCGACCCCTCTCCTGCAAAGCTTTTTCAAAATCTATGACCCTCGGGAAGATGAGGAGTTTTCGTGCGCGCGCCCCGTTCCGGCTTTGCACGAAACAAGCCGCTGCCTCGTCGAGTCCTTCTACATGGGAATCACCATTGATTTCGAC
Source organism: uncultured Binatia bacterium (SeqCode) (assembly GCA_965243735.1). Classification (GTDB taxonomy): domain Bacteria; phylum Desulfobacterota; class Binatia; order Bin18; family Bin18; genus JAAXHF01. The sequence continues at coordinate 11,432 of CBDEVZ010000001.1, read as the reverse complement.
AAGGTGCGGGACTTGAACACCCTTGATACGGACGCCGTTATCAGGAACGGGCAGATGTTGATTACCGCGATGGGGGATGACGTATGCCCCAACGACCGCATGATCTTGGCCAGGTTGAGCGACCCCAAGAAAATTGGCACCCAGGGCAAGTATCGTACAATCCCCTACAGGTGGCTTCACCATCCCCACAACACCCGCAGCCTTTTCATTCTGGTAACAGAGGTTACCTGCATCCACCCGCACGATTTTTACCGGCATTGGGCTTGGCCGACCGCCGAGTACCCTGAAGAGCACGTAGGGCATCACCTTATGATTAATCATACGCCGCTGCGTTCTCACCGGGAGACGGGGTATGTGGAAACCGACCTTGACATCCGGAAGCGGATGGGAATGGGCCTGTATCCGCATCCCGCCGACTCCATCCCCTCCAAATAGGCGCAGCTCCTCGAGTCGGTTGCCAAGTGGGGCCAATGAACGGCCCCACTTTTTTTTATTAGTGATAAAATCCATCGGCCTCACATTCGGAGGCGACAATACCGCAAGGAGGATTTTCAATCAATGGCCAACATCAAAACAGGATTCAGGGCGTTATTTTGGGCTGTCGCGCTGGCCGCCGCGGTCGCCGGAGGCTTGTATTTCAGCGCAAACCCGCCGGCCTTTGCCGCAGGCGGCAATGTCTGCGAACCGCCGACCGATTTCAAGGTTCAGCGCGCCCTGGGCGATATAGTCCATGCCAGCTGGACTAACCCAACGTCCGGCCTGACGGTAACCTCCCTCATCATCGACGTCATCAAGTGGGACAAGGAGAACGAAAATTGGAACGGTCTCTACACCTTCCAACTTGACGCCGACAAGGGAGACTTTACCCACAGCGGCGCGGACACTGACCAACGGTACGGCTACACCATCACCAGCCTTTGTAGCAACGTGTACAGCGAATCCAGCGACATCGTTGTCGTGAACGCCGTCCATCACGTGGGCGGGTAGCCGCAGCTCTGCGCCTCTGGCGCGGTCACTTTACTTTCGGGCTGGCTTCCGCTTGGGGCCAGCCCTTCAAACTGTCAAAGGAGGCAGTCGATTCATGTTCACCGGAATATCAAAGCCCCGGGCCCTGTTCCTGGCCGCTGCGCTGGCCTTACTGGCCGGAGGGGTGTACGGCGTAACCACCTTTACGAATTGGACGCAGGTGGCCACCGCCGGCAATCACTCGCAGCCTTCGTGTTCAACGCTGGAAATTACCGCCCTTCCCTACGAATCCTCTGGAGCAGCGTGGTCGGACGCCGATTGCAGCTCCAAGCAACGTGAAAACGGCCGGGCGGATTACTATACCTTTGCCGTTGACGACCTGCAGCAGGTCGCCATTGACCTTACTGCCACGGCGGGAGGGGCGCTCTATCTCACCGAGGGCAATAACGGCCAGGGCAAACTGGTGGCGTCCACCGACAGCGAAGGCTCTCCGGACGGGAAGGCAACCATGCGCCAGAATCTGTTGCCCGGCACCTATACGGTGGAAGCGGCCGCGCTCAGCGCCGGCCAGACCGGCGCCTATGCGCTGACGATTGCCACGGTCAACACCGTCCCCAGGCCCCATGCCTCAATCGTTCCCGACCCAACAACGTTCAAGTTTAAGCCCAATGGCAAGTGGAACACGTTCAACGTATCGGCCAACGTTCCGGTCAAAGTCATAGCGAATCCGTCGGGGGCTGCCCAGCGCATGGAAATCGCGCCCGACCTCCCGTCTCGCACATTCTGCCCGCCCGAACCCAATGACGACGCCGCCCGGTCCAATGGCCACAAACTCTATCTGTCCAGCTGCGCGCCCGGAACCGCCGTCATCGAGGTCCGCAACGCCAACGATGATTCCATGCTGGCCAAGTACACCGTCGAGGTCAAAGGCCCCAACGCCGGCGCCTACGGCGTACTGTCGCCAAACCCGTCGAAGGCGGCGTTCAAGCCCAATGGCAAGTGGAAAGCCTTTAAGGTGGCCAGCGACGTGGACCTGGAGGTTGAGGCCAACCCCAAGGGGTCAACGCCAATTCTGGAACTGACCAGCAGCGCCAAGTCCGGCAACCACTGCGGCGACGGAACCGAAACCGGCGACGACGTGGACGCCAGCGACGGCGACACCGTATATCTGGCGGCTTGCAAGGCAGGTGACGGCGTGGTCAACATCTACCGCAAGCACGACCGCAAACTGCTGGCCAGCTATGTGGTCAAAGTCACAGCAGCGCCGTCGTCGTTCAAGACGACCCTCCAGCCCGACCCGAACCTGGCCGGAATCAAGGCCGATGGTGAATGGCATTCCTTCAAGGTTGTTAGCGACGCGGACGTGGAAATTGTGGTGAACCCACGGGGCAATACGCCCATAATGGAAATCACCAGCACCTCCGGGGCAAGCAATCACTGCACCAACGGAGCGGAAATTGAAGACGACATAGACGCCAGCAACGGCGACACCATCTATCTGGCGGCCTGCCGCCAGGGAACGGGCACGGTGAACATCTACCGCAAGTCGGATGATGCCCTGCTCCTAACCTACTCAATCACAATCGCAGCCGCTGATTATGGCGTGTGCAAGCCGGTCACCAACGTTTATGCTTATCCACTTGCCCATGGCACGGTAAAACTGACTTGGGACAACCCGACCGGCGGCCTTCGTCCCACCAAACGGGTCGCCTACATCTGGAAATGGGACGCCGACCAATCAACCTGGAAGTCGTTCACATACATCACCGAGCCTCCCAGCTCAACGTCCCTGTTGCACATCGGCCCAACTTGGAGCGACAGCCATGCCTACCACGTGGTGAGTTACTGCGAGCGCCACTCCGTTAGTTTGCCCAGCAAATGGTCGGTAGTCGGCACTCAACCCTTTGACCAGTCCCGCAGCAAACGGAAAGCAGAAACGCCTATACCGACGCCCACTCCTACGCCGACAGCGACGCCCGATCCGCCTATCACCTTCAACACCGAAGAACGTCCGCCAACCCCGCGCTGACCGGTGTTGAACGGCAACCCTTGATTCTGCTACAATCCGACTGCCTAAGCTAACCGCGACTAGTGACCATACCCGGCGCTAGCTCAGATGGCTACTCTCCGAGAGGCTTCGCGCCTCCTTGCGGCCCATCAGGGTATGCGGTGGCTTAGGCAGTTGCCTCTCCGGACGGTGACGCAAGGGGGTTCCATCAGTGAGCGATGTGAGGTCGTGCCCGTCAGGAACCTTCGGAGAGCGCCGACCATGCCAGCAGAGCGTGTCCTTATGGTTGTGTACACCGACATAGACCCGAAAACCGGCGACTGCCAGATGTACCTGCCTGCCAAAGGGTTTGAGCCGGAGGAGCTTCCTACATATGAGACCTTGCCCCCCGGCTTGATTGACCTTTCCACCGCCAGCAAACCCCGTGAGGACGGCGGGTTTGGTGTTTCACACAGTACGATGCTGACGTGGGTGCAAAAGGGCCGCGTGGAAAGGAAGGGCTATTTCCGGGGCGGGAGAGGCGCTCGCCGGGTTGTGGTCGATAAAAACGAGCTGGACGCGTACATACACGCCCCCCGGAACAAGGGCGGACGGCCAAAAGGCGCAAAAGGCAAGAAAAAGAGGCGATAGTGTATTGACTTAACGTTAGATTGATTTCCATAATGCCCGGCAGTCAAAGACAGCCGGGATTTTGCTTCGCACAAGATGCGATACGTCAATTAGCGTGTCGCTAGTGCCTCTCACCAACCCCCGGTGTCATTGACCCGGGGGTTTTCGCTTTCATGGGCGGCAATCCTCGGAACCCAATCAACGAGGAGGACGCTTATGAATCGTAGAGAGGCGGCGACTATTCCGGCCGGCCGCCCGATGGTATGCCCACGGCCCGACTGCCGCGGCAACCTGGTAGAGCGCGTTTATCCCGGCCAAGGCCACGACCGCCAGACGGTGGTCGAGTGCCTGCAATGCGGCCACGAGAGCCGGTGACGCTATGGGCCGCCTTTCCATCCCAGCGCTCACCGTTCACTGCCCCAGCTGCTTTGCCGTGCCGGGGGAGCAATGCACCACCGCCAACGGCGAAACGCGGGTAACCCACACGGCGCGGCGTCGGCTGGCCCACGCCGACCGGGAATGCCCGACCTGCGGCGTGGGCCGTCAACAGCCCTGCATCAAGGAATCGGGCCGGGTCAAGCAGGACATTCACGCGGCCCGCGTCCCTCGCGGCCCGCAGTGGCAGGAAACGCCCCCGACGGTGAGGGTTAATCCGTCAGGGGCGCAAGGAGAAGAGGACAACGGGAGTGTACCACATGAGCGACGCTGACTGTATCCACCACATCGACATCGACGAAGGCGCGTCCGAGGGCCGTTGCCGCTATTGCGGCCAATGGTTCAACGTTCAGGTTCATTTGCGGGACGGCAATGTACGGAACTGACGGCGCAAACGACTTTGACCTGCGGGCCGGGCTGCGCGTCCGGCTGGGGCTGGCCCAACTGCGAATGTATCCCGGCCAGGACGACACCACGTGCCAGGTGGGATGGGCGCTGCTGATTACCAGCCTGCGAACGCGGGAAGCCAACAAGGGGATGAAGGTATGGAACGTCGGGGATTGATCTGGCAGGCCCTGGGCGTGGCGACGACAACGGCCATCGCCACGCTGTTCAGCTACATCGCGGTGTACCAGCTGGCTACGGCTGGGTTGGGCGTTTGGACGACGTACCTCTGGCTTACGGCGGCGGCGCTGACCATTTTCGCAACCTACTGGAGCATCAGGAAAACCTTACAGGAGGACAAGGAACATGACGACGAAAGTTAGAGAGCGGATCGAGCTGGCCAACATCGACGATAACCCCTGGCAACCCAGGGGCGAAATTGAACCGGAAGCCCTTGAGGAGCTGGCCAACAGCATCCAGCACATGGGGCTGCTGCAGGCCCCGTTGGGGCGTCCGGTCGGGGGGCGCGTCCAGCTGGCCTTCGGCCACCGGCGCGTCGCCGCCCTGAAACTGCTGCACCAGCGGGGCGACGGCGAAGGGCACGTTGATATGGACGTAACCCTTATCAGCGACGAAGACATGGCCGTGATGGGCCTTACCGAAAACGAAAGGCGCAAGGACCTGTCGCAGATAGAAACCCTGCGGGCCTACCGCAAGGCCCTGGACGAAACCGAGCTGACGCCCACCGCCCTGGCCCAGCAGCTGGGCATCCCGCTGTCCACCCTGTCCAACAATCTGCGAGTATTGACGCTGCCCGACTTTATTCTGGAGCACGTCGGCACTGCAAAGGGGAAGTTGGGCATGACGGTGGCCAGGGAATTTCTGGTGTTGCAGAACGCCCACCACGCCCACCACGACAATATGAGGCAGATAGTCCATCACATCGTGGACATCGACACCCACCGCGGCAGGGTGCCGCCCAACTGGAGCCGCAAGAACGTCCGCAAGCGCATCAGCGAAAACGTGTCCTACTCAGAAAAGGATTTCCGGCCCATCGGCCCCAAGACCGGCCACGAGACCGGCGGCGGCCACCGAGAAGCGACGTTCGACGTGGACGCTTTTTCCCTTGCTTTTCCCAATTCCTTGCACACCATCCCGGCCGACGACGGGCATTCCGAGAATTACTTCCTGCTGGAAAACTACGCCAAATCCCGCGTCTGGACCAGTGAGGTCAGGGAATGGAGTCGGTGGCAGAGCCGGGCTACCAGGGAGCGCAACGCCCAGGCCGAGGCGTCGGGAGAGAGCAAGCCCGCCGGCGGCGCGGCCCGCAAGCCGCCCAGCCGGGACAAGCAGTTTGAGGGACTGCTGGCCCATGATCCGGTGTGGCAGGAGATTGTGTTTTCCCGGGAAAAGCCCGGCCTCAACCGGCCCCAAACCGACGCCGAGCGCGAGGCCCTGGGTAGCCGTTCCGAGTTTCGGGACGTGAATTACAGCAGCCCCAAGTTCTGGAAAATGCTTGACCGCGGCGAACGCGATGACGTGTACCAGGTTGAACGGCTGGACGGCGGCCGGGTTCCGCCCTGGTTCCCCGACCTGGACGAGTGCCGGCGCTGCACCATCGGCGCGGCCTACGCCAAGTCCAAGGACCGGTTCTTTCTGAAGAATCCGGTGTTGGCCTGCTTCAACAAGGAGCACTACCTGGAAAAGCTGGCCAAGGGCGAAGCCGAGTACCGGGAGAAACTGCAGGCCAACATCAAGGGCATTGAGCGCCAGGACGAAAAGGCGGCGGCCATCGTCGAGCTGCAACTTGAACCGCTATCCGTTGACGCCGTGCGCGCCCTGGCCGCCTCGCTGGTGTCCGCCAAGCGCGGCCTTGACCTGGTACACCCCATGGGCGACTTTCACCCCAAGTGGACTTACGAATCGGCCACGGTAATCAGCATCCGCGAGCTGTTGGGGGTAGCGCCTCCCAACTTGACCGACCGCTACAACCGCAGCGGCCCGGTGATGGACATTGAGGGACTGGACGCCCTGAGCGACGACCAGGTCCGGCGCCTGGCCGCGCTGTTGATGGCCCACCACCTGCGGGTTGCCGACAAGACGGCCGACCTGATTGACGCTTTCGTTGCGACGCCGCTCTACCTGCAGGAACCGACCGAGGAAGACGCTACGGCCGTTCCGTTGGGGTACCACACCAGGCAATGCACCAGGTGTGGCGAGGCCAAGGAGCTCGACGCCTTCGGCCAGCAGAAGTACACCCGCAAGGGCGTAACGAAAACCACGGTCAAGTCCAAGTGCAAGCAGTGTCTGGTCGAGGAAGAGAGGGAGCGCCGCGACAGGGCCGCCGCGGCAGTTGACGCCTTCAATAGCCGTCAGGACGCGCCGGTGGGGGCCTCAACATGAGTGAAGCCATTAGGGTTGACCCGGCCGGCCAGGACTCGCGGACGACCTGCGGCGGGTGCGGCCTGAAGAACCCGCCGACCATAGATTGCGAGTGTGGCCAGGAGCTGGGGCTTTGCGATGACTGTATGGCCAACGGCCAGGTCTGTTGCCCCGTCTGCGGAACCTGGGTGCCAGCATGAACTACTACATCCTCTACAAGTGCGAATCCTGCGATTCCTCAATGTCGCTGGGCCCGGTTCCCGACCAGCACAATCTCCGGGACGTTGAACCTCAAAAGTGCCTGGTGTGTGGCAAGGGCAGCGCCGTTCCCGTCCGGCTTCTTGACCAGCGCCAGCACCGGCGCTTTGCCGAGGCGGACGACGAATAGCATGAGCACCGACGCCTTGCGGTTGATACGGATGGCCGACCTATGGCGGTTGGCCATCCCAGGCCAGAACAAGACCCCGCGCAAGGGTCTGACGTTCGCATACCAGAAGCCCAGGGGCTTCGAGTTTAGCAACGACGGCCAGATCATGCTGTGGGAAGCCGCCAAGCCGGAACAATGGCTGCTGCGAACCGGACGCCCTGACCCCGAAACCCGGCCCGACCTGTACCTGGTGGTCGTGGACGCCGACAACAAAGCGGCGGTGGCCATGTGCGAGGAGCTGCTGCCCTTTACGCCGTGGCAGGTAAAGACTCCCCACGGCACTCACTACTACTACGTTTGGGAGAACCCGACTCCCGAAATGAGGAAACAGCGTCGGCTGGGCGGACTGGACCGCAAGGCCGGCCCCAATGCCTACGTGGTAGCTCCGGGCAATGACGGCTACACCCCATCACCGGATTGGGGCATCGGCTGGCCGCCGACGTTGACCTTCCGGCAATGGATGATGCTGGAAGACGCCTGGGTCGCAGCCCGGAGCCACAGCCTTGCCGACACCGGCGACGTTGCGGTCAACACCGGAGCATCCCGCCGCACCAGCTCAGGGCCGCGCCCAGGGGCCAGCCGGTGGAAGAACATGGTCCAGCGCTGCCACATTCACGCCGTCTGCGAAGGCCGACGCAATTCGTACCTCCGGGACGTGCTGATGCGCTTCCTCTTTCGGTGCCGCCGGAAAGACGGCCACTACGCCAATCGCGCCAGGGTGTGGAATTACCTGACCAGCGTCAACGACAACAATTTTGGCGAACACCGCCTTTCACTAACCGAAGTATCGGACATCGTAACCAAGGGGATGCGTGACGTTCGAGAGCAGTATTCGGAAGCCGAGTTCAACGAATCCCAGGCCCGCAAGGGCCGACTATCAGGGTACAGACGTGGCACCGCGGAGTACAAAGCTACCGCCTTCGCCGCCAAGCGAAACCTGGGGATAGTCGCCGCCCGCGCCGCCGGCCTGACCGTGAAAACCGTTGCTTCCATCTACGGCCTCACCCAACGCCACGTCTCCCGCCTCGCCCCAACCCGGGGGCCCCGGTGCGCTAAAACGCCACCCCCGTTAGCCCCCGGAGCCGGGGGGGGGCAGAGGGGAAGGTTAAATGTCATTTTCGTGTGTCATTAGGAGAACATAGGCATGAACATCATCAACAAGGTTCGGGGTCTGCTGGGAGAGCAACAGCCGCCGGCCCGCCACGGAGCGCCACGGTACGAGCTGCCCAGCGACTACCTCAAGAACGTCGGCTGGTGCAAGGACGTGGTGAGCGGCACCAAAGACGGCCGGGGCAACTACACCGCCTACACCCTGGAAGGCGCTATCGACGCCTGGGGCCGCGCCGACCGCAGAAACCGGCCCCACGTGATGCCGCTCAAACTGGCCATCCGGAGAATCACCGGCAAGCCCATTACCTGCTTCTGGCAGGACGACCAGAAGTACCTATCCGACGTGCTCAAGGTCTTGCACCAGGCCGAACGCGAAATTCTGTTTGAGGAGTAAAATGACGGCCGACCACAAATGCCGATTCGTGCTGGCCCCGGGCGGGGCGACCCTGGACTGCGTTCACTGTGACCGCAGCCTTCCGGTCGAACCCGAACCGTTGGAACCCGCCAAACACGTACCCGCAGGTTCGGGCATACGGTTCCCCGGCAGCGCCAATAGCGGCCGCCAGGAATCAGCCGCATACAAGCCGCCCAAGCGCGGACGCCCCGCCAAAGGCTAGTAGGAGGTAACCATGTACGAAAATTTGCAACGGATAATCGACGAAATGAAGACCATGTTTCGCTGGGGGCCAGGTAGCCGCGCCAGCGATGCCGACGCAGAACCGTGGTTTGAGTACGAACCCCGGTCAGTGTCCGGTAAGTTTGACCGAGAGCGCAACTTGGCCGCCAGAAACGCCAGGTACGCGGCCATGGGCATGGGCTTTCCCACTTTCCCCAACGGAATGCCGAAAACCGCCTTTTTGGAATGGCTGGAATCGGAAGTGAACGACGCCGAAAGTCGTCGCGCTTTGCACCGATGGGGCTGCATCGACCTGGACACCGGCAACGTCGTTGAAGGTTGCCCACACCCTGAATTGAGAGAGGAGGCATAGCCGTGACCGCTTTCAGCGTTACGATAACAATAACCTGCCGCAACTGCGGCGAAACCAAAGACATCGACCCCAAGCAGGCCAATGCCACCGAAAAGGCCAAAGCGTTTGTCGAACGCCACGCCGAATGTCCGCCCCTTGAATGGACCGCCATCATACCGGACTGACCCAACCGGCCACCGAGGAGAACCATGCCTAACGACTATCCCATCGTGGTCCTGGACGCTTGCCGCAAGCATCGGCCAAGGGACGGCACAAAAATAGTGCAGGTCGGCAAGGACGGGACCGCGCTGGAAAACGACCGGATGATGGATGTTCTGCGCTGCGGCGACTGCTGGCGCAAGGACGAAAGCGGGCTGCTTGACCTGATGGCGATGTTCAAGTTTTCGCCCGAGGACGTGGTTACCATCCGCAATCACGCCCTGGGCAAGCAGCGGGCCTAGGTGATTTATGTTCCGTTTCAAACCGATACACGTCAAGTTATCCATCATCCTCATTGGCACTACCCTGGTCGGGCTGCTGCTGTCCATCATCGTGCTGAACACCATCGGCGGCGCTTACGACAATCAACTGTGGGCCGCCGTCGCTTTCGCCCTGGGATTTACGTTGACCGTCGTGGGCGTTTGCCAGGTAGCCGGCGGCCGTCACCGCCTTGCGCTGGTGATGATGGCCATAGGGCTGCTGATTTTCGCCTTCCTGCCCGCCATCGTGTCGGCCCAGGGCACACCGGCCATAGACCTGTCGGTTGACGACCGGGTTCCGGAGGTTGACGAGGAGGTGACGGTGGCCTGGAGGGTAACCGGCGCGGATTCCGTGTCGGTCAGGCGCAACGGCGTTCAGATCAGCACCCAGCATAACGGCCAGCGGTCGGAAACGATTGCCGACCGCAGCGCCATTGTCTGGACGGTAGAGGCCAGCAACCGCAGCGGCTCGGTCAACGGCGAGTTGACGGTAGAACCGGCCACTATCGGGTCGATAGCGTCGTGGGTCACGGGCGGCAACCCGTCCGGCAGCTGGGTCACGCAAATCATCCTGTCGCTGATTCCCGGCGCCGTCATCGTCGTGGTGTCCATTTTGCGGGGGCAGATTACGCCGGGCCCCTTCATCGCCGGCGGCATTTGTATGCCCGCCGTCGCCTTCGTCTATGCCGCGTTGGTAAATCAGACTGCCGCGTACTGGCTAGCGGCGGCGCTGACGGTGATGCTGGTGCTGGCCATCGTCGGCTGGCGGTGGCTGTCAGATGATTGAACTGGCGGGTTTTCCCGGGAAAAGCGGGGGCCGGTTGCATTACTTGCATTATTGAGCGGGGCGGGTTCGGGCTGTACAGTCGGGATACTAACCCGTGGCAGGATTTTCTATGCTGAACATCATCATCACCCCCGACAACGACCTCCAGGGCATCGAGCGGCTGCTGTATGCCGACCCCGGCGACGCCTGGCTTGGCTTGTTCGAGTGCCGGCACAACGTGCCGGGTTTCACCCACCGCCACGACAGCGAAGATGACGGAGTTATCTGGCGGGACGCGGACGGTAGGCAACGATTTGACGGCAATGAGAATTATGTCCCGCCCGGCGTAAACGATGATCGAAGAGATGAGATAGAGAGAGAAGAAGCTGACCGACGGGCCCGTCAGTACGGAGACGAACGCGATTGGGATGAAGAACAAATAAAAAGACGCCAGGAACGGGGGCGGGAAAAGGTAGAGCAGCGTCAGAGGGAGAGAGCCGAGCGGGAACGCCAAGCGGCGGAACGGGAGGTCCGAGCTGCAAAAGAGCGGGCCGAGCGGGAACGCCAAGCGGCGGAACGGGAGGTCCGAGCTGCAAAAGAGCGGGCCGAGCGGGAACGCCAAGCGGCGGAACGGGCGGCGGCAGCGGCCCGGGAGGCGGCGGCGAGGGCCCGGGAAGCGGCGGCAAGGGCGGAGCGTGAACGAACGGCGGCGGCGCAACAGGAGGCGGCGGCGGCGGAACGGGCGGCGGCAACAGCGGCCGCAGTGGCCAGAGAAACTTTGAACCAGGCGACGGCGACTGAACGGAACGTCTCCCAACTCCAGCAGCAGGCAATGGCCGCTGTTCAGCGGGTTGCCCGACTGCAACAGCAGGTGCAGGCCACGGACCGGCAGGCGGTG